>NZ_JANYMP010000012.1 GCF_025061645.1 Umezawaea endophytica
GACCACGGTTGCGTGCTGCTGGGCGCGGTGGGTGCGTCTTGGTTTTTAGGGCAAAGTGAAGAAATGATGGGTGGTGCTGTGCGTTAGTTTTGTGGTAGTGGTTGGGCGTTGCGTTGGGTTAGTAGTTGGGTCATGTAGTCTACTTCGCTGGTTTGTGACTTCAGCATGTTGTCCGCTAGTACGCGTACTACGCTTTGGCCTGCGTGTTCTGCCGCGTACTTGGCCATGGGGGCGCCGCCTACGTGGTGGCGGAGCATTAGCTGTAGGAAGTAGGTGTCGAACTCGGTTCCTGTTAGGGACCTTAGTTTTGTTAGTTCTTCTGAACTTGCCATGCCTGGCATGGTGGTGGTGCCTGATTCTCCCGTTGTTTGGTGGGAGTGTTCTGGTGCGTTTTCCATCCAGGCCATGTGGGTGCCGTCTGCTGACTGTTCGGGGAATCCCCAGAGGAACAGCCAGCCCTTCATGCGGCCGATTTGTTCCAGTTGTGTGCTGGAGATGTCGAAGGCCAGTTGTTTGATTTCCGTGCTGCTCGTCTTGTCGCGGGCTATGTTCGCCATTTGTACGCCCTGTAGGTGGTGGGCGGACATGTCCGTGGCGAAGCCTACGTCGACCGAATCTCGCAGCGGTACCTCGTTGTTCGAGGAGTTCGGCAGTTTGATCAGCAGGCCGATGGCGGCACCGAGCAGGAGCACGGCGAGCACGGCAGCGGTGATGACCACTGTCCTCGCCAGGGTTGGACCGCTGGTCGGACGGTCGTCCTGGACGTGCTCGGTCGCGCCCGCGTCCTGCTCGGTGTCGGCCATCAAGGGGATCAGCTACTCGGTGCGGTGCTGGGGGTGGACGCCGGGGTCGACGGGGCGGGGGCGCCGGTGGCCGCGGGGTCGCTGCCTTCGCCCTCGGCCGCGGTGCCGCCGGTCATGGGGATGGCGTCCGCGCCGGGTGCCTCCGCGACGAACGGCGGGGGGCTGTCGACCGGGAAGCTGGTCGAGTCGCAGGCCGCGCCGACCTCGGGGTAGGTGTTCGGGTTGCGGCGCAGGGACTGGATGAACTGGTCGATGCGCTCGTCGTCGGCGTTGTCCAGCTTGAGCTGGTGGCCCCACGACTGGAGGGAGATGGGCTTGTCGAGGCCGGGGTACGGCGACATCTGGGTGTAGGGCTGGCCGGTGACGCGGTTCTTCAGCTTGTCCAGGGCGTCGCCGGTGACCTTGTCCGGGTTGTACGCGATCCACACGGCGCCGTGCTCGAGGCCGTGGACCATGTTCTCGGTGCGCACGCCGGTCGGGTAGACGGTGCCCATGCAGTCGGCCCACACGTTGTCGTGCGGTCCGCCGAACGGCGGGCTCTGGTCGTAGGCGACCCGCTGGGTGGCCTGGACGTGCTTGCTGGCCTCGTACTCCTTCTTCACGACGCCCGCGATCTTGTCCGACGGGTCCTTGTTCGTGTCGGAAGGGGTCCACGCCGCGAGCGCTTCCGCCTTGGCGTTCTGCTCGTCGATCTTCGAGTACGCGTACCCGAAGACACCGACGGCGAGTCCGACCACCGCGATGACCGCGACGATGGTGCCCCAGGGCTTCGGCTTGCTCGCCACCACGGACGCGCGTGCCGCTTGCACGCTTCCGCGGTTGGCCTTCGTCTTCTTGCCGCTGACCATGTCCGCCTCAGATCTCGTGTCATCCGTGCACGACGCCGGACGACTGCCGCCGGCCAGTGTAGGGACACCGTGTCTGATCACCGTCAACCGTCGGTGGCACAGGGTGTTCGTCAACAGTTGCCGGCCATCGGCGGGGACCCCGTCCATCCCACCCTCCGAGATGCTCAACCCGGTCGAGACCTGCGTGAACAGTTCCCTAGACTTCTGCGGGTGACTCCCGCTGCGCTCGCTGAACTGGTCCGCGCGACGGCCGTGGACGTGCTGTCCGGCCGTGGCCTGGACGCCGCCGCACTGCCGTCCGCGGTGACCGTCGAGCGACCCCGCAACCCCGACCACGGCGACTACGCGACGAACCTGGCCCTCCAGATCGGCAAGAAGCTCGGTGTCGGCTCCCGCGACCTGGCGGGCTGGCTCGCCGAGGCGTTGACCGGCACGGAGGCCATCGCGTCCGTCGAGGTCGCCGGACCCGGCTTCCTGAACCTCCGCCTGGCGGCCGACGCGCAGGGCGAGATCCTGCGCGAGGTGCTGGCGGGCGGTGACGCGTTCGGCACGGGTGACGAGCTCGCCAAGGTGAAGATCAACCTGGAGTTCGTCTCGGCCAACCCGACCGGTCCGATCCACCTCGGTGGCGCGCGCTGGGCGGCGGTCGGCGACGCGCTCGGCCGGGTGCTGTCCGCGCGGGGCGGTGACGTGACCCGCGAGTACTACTTCAACGACGCGGGGGCGCAGATCGACCGGTTCGTGAACTCGCTGATCGCCGCGGCCAAGGGCGAGCCCGCCCCGGAGGACGGGTACGCGGGCGGCTACATCACCGACATCGCCGCCGAGGTGATCAGGCAGGAGCCCAGCGCGCTGTCCGCCGAGGACGGCGCCGAGGTGTTCCGCCGGATCGGCGTCGGCCTGATGTTCGCCGAGATCAAGCAGGCCCTGCACGACTTCGGCACCGACTTCGACGTGTTCTTCCACGAGGACTCGCTGCACCGCTCCGGCGCCGTGCAGGCGGTCGTCGAGGAGCTGAAGGCGTCCGAGGCGCTCTACTTCGAGGACGGCGCCTGGTGGCTGCGGTCCAGCGAGTTCGGCGACGACAAGGACCGGGTGGTCATCAAGAGCGACGGCGACCCCGCCTACATCGCCGGTGACATCGCCTACCTGCGGGACAAGCGGTCGCGCGGCTTCGACCTGTGCCTGTACATGCTCGGCGCGGACCACCACGGCTACATCGGCCGCCTCAAGGCCGCCGCGGCGGCGCTCGGCGACGACCCGGCCGTGGTCGAGGTGCTGATCGGCCAGATGGTGAACCTCGTCAGCGAGGGCAAGCCGGTGCGGATGAGCAAGCGCGCGGGCACCGTGATCACCATGGAGGACCTGGTGGACGCGGTCGGCGTGGACGCCGCCCGGTACGCGATGGTCCGGTCGTCGGTCGACTCCGTGCTGGACATCGACCTCGACCTGCTGCGCCGCAACAGCAACGACAACCCGGTGCACTACGTCCGGTACGCGTACGCGCGGATCGCGTCGGTGCGCCGCAACGCCGCGGACCTCGGCCTGGAGCCGAACGACCGCTTCGAACTGCTCACGCACGACCGCGAGGGCGACCTGATCCGCACGCTCGGGGAGTTCCCGCGCGTCGTGGCCGCCGCGGCCGACCTGCGCGAGCCGCACCGCGTGGCCCGTTACCTTGAGGAGTTGGCGGGCGTGACCCACCGGTTCTACGACACCCCCGACCTGCGGGTGCTGCCCCGCGGCGACGAGGAGATCACCCCGGCGCACCAGGCGCGGCTCCAGCTCGTGCTGGCCGCCCGCCAGGTCTTCACCAACGGCCTCGCGCTGCTGGGCGTCACGGCGCTGGAGCGCATGTGATGCGCGCGCACCCCGCCGGTCCCCGGCACGCCGACGTCATGACCTCCGGCAGCACCGCCGGTTCCCGTCCGTCCACTTCGGACGACATCGCGCACCTGCACCCCGAGGTGTGGCCGCGCAACGCCGAACGCGGTGAGGACGGCGTCGTCCGCTTCGCCGGTGTCGACGTCCGCGACCTCGCGCAGCAGTACGGCACCCCGCTGTTCGTCATGGACGAGGCGGACTTCCGGGCGCGCTGCGCCGAGCACGCCGCGGCGTTCGGCGACCCGACGCTGGTGCACTACGCGTCGAAGGCGTTCCTCAGCGTCGCTGTGGCCCGCTGGGTCGCCGAGGAGGGGCTGAGCATCGACGTGTGCAGCGGTGGCGAGCTGGCCATCGCGCTGCGCGCGGACTTCCCGGCCGAGCGGATCGCGCTGCACGGCAACAACAAGTCCGTCGCCGAGCTGGTCGCCGCCGTCGAGGCGGGGGTGGGCGCGGTCGTGGTCGACTCGTTCTTCGAGATCGCCAGGCTCGACCAGATCGCGCGGGAGCGCGGGGTCGTGCAGCCGGTGATGATCCGGGTGACGGTGGGCGTCGAGGCGCACACGCACGAGTTCATCGCCACCGCGCACGAGGACCAGAAGTTCGGCTTCTCGCTGTCGTCCGGCGACGCCGCCGAGGCCGCGCGCCGCGTGCTCAAGTCGAGCGGCCTGCGGCTGACCGGCCTGCACAGCCACATCGGCTCGCAGATCTTCGACGCCAGCGGCTTCGAGATCGCCGCGCGCCGGGTGATCGGGCTGTTGGCCGACCTGCACGTCGAGCACGGCGCGGAGAAGCTGGAGAGCCTGACCACCGTCGACCTCGGTGGTGGTCTCGGCATCGCGTACACGCCGGACGACGACCCGCCGCCGCCCGCTGAACTGGCCCGCCAGCTCCACAACATCGTGCAGAAGGAGACCGAGCACGCGGGTCTGCCTATGCCGCTGATCGCGGTCGAGCCCGGCCGTGCGATCGTCGGACCCGGCACGGTCACCGTGTACGAGGTCGGCACGATCAAGGACGTCGAGCTGGACGCGGGCCAGAGCCGCCGGTACGTCAGCGTGGACGGCGGGATGAGCGACAACATCCGCACCGCGCTGTACGACGCGGTCTACGACTGCCGCCTGGTGTCGCGCGCGGTCGACCCGGACACCAGGGCCGTGCTGTGCCGGATCGTCGGCAAGCACTGCGAGGCGGGCGACATCGTCGTGCGCGACTGCTGGCTGCCCGAGGACCTCGCGCCGGGCGACCTGCTCGCGGTCGCCGCCACCGGCGCCTACTGCTACTCCATGGCCAGCGGCTACAACCGGCTGCCGCGGCCCGCGCTCGCCGCGGTGACCGACGGCGAGGCGCGACTGCTCCTGCGCCGGGAGACCGAGGAAGACCTGTTCCGCTTGGAGGTTGAAGGTGCCGGAAGGTAAACCGGGCAGTGCCCGACCGGTTCGGGTGGCTCTGCTGGGCTGCGGCACGGTCGGCACCGAGATCGTTCGGCTGCTGACCGACCAGGCCGCGGACCTGACCGCGCGGATCGGCGCACCGGTCGAGCTGACCGGGATCGCCGTGCGCAAGCCCAACAAGCACCGCGAGGTGCCGGAGCACCTGCTCACGACCGACGCGGCGGCGCTGGTGGCGTCCGACGTCGACCTCGTCGTCGAGGTCATCGGCGGCATCGAGCCCGCCCGCACGCTGCTGCTGGACGCCCTGCGCTCCGGCAAGTCGGTCGTGACGGCGAACAAGGCACTGCTGGCCGAGCACTCCGCCGACCTGTTCGAGGCGGCGGACGCCTCGGGCGCCGACCTGTACTTCGAGGCCGCCGTCGCGGGCGCGATCCCGTTGCTGCGCCCGCTGCGCGAGTCGCTGGCCGGTGACCGGATCACCCGCGTGATGGGCATCGTCAACGGCACCACGAACTTCATCCTCTCCGGCATGGACGCGACCGGCGCCGGCTACTCCGAGACCCTCGAGGAGGCGTCGCGGCTCGGCTACGCCGAGGCGGACCCGACCGCGGACGTCGACGGCTTCGACGCCGCGTCCAAGGCCGCGATCCTCGCCTCGCTCGCGTTCCACACCAGGGTCACGGCCTCCGACGTGCACCGCGAGGGCATCTCGGCGGTCAGCGCGTCCGACATCGCCGCGGCCAAGGGCCTCGGCCGCACGGTGAAGCTGCTCGCGATCTGCGAGCGGGTCACCCAGGTCGCCGCGGACGGCACCACGACCGAGTCGGTCGCGGCGCGCGTCCACCCGGCGATGATCCCGCGCAGCCACCCGCTCGCGAGCGTGAGCGGCGCGTTCAACGCGGTGTTCGTCGAGGCCGACGCGGCGGGCGAGATGATGTTCTACGGCCAGGGCGCGGGCGGCGCCCCGACGGCCAGCGCGGTGCTCGGCGACCTCGTCGCGGTGGCCCGCAACCGGGTCGTCGGCGGTCGTGGCCCCCGCGAGTCCGCCTACGCGGGCCTGCCGGTGCGGCCGATCGGCCAGACGCCGACGCGGTACCACATCAGCCTCGACGTGGAGGACCGCGCGGGCGTGCTCGCCCAGGTGGCGGCCGTGTTCGCCGAGCACGACGTGAGCATCGCCGCCGTGCGGCAGGAAGGCCGGGTCGACGACGCCAGCCTGGTGATCGTCACCCACGCCGCGTCCGACGCGGCACTCAGGTCCACCGTGGACAAGATCGGCGGTCTCCCGGTGGTCCGGGACGTGGTCAGCGTGATGCGCGTGGAAGGCGAAGAACAGTGACGATCCAAGCAGGCGTGCGACCCGGCTGGCCGGGCATCATCAACGCCTACCGCGACCGCATCGAGCTGCCGGACGGCGCACGGGTCGTGACCCTGCACGAGGGCGGCACCCCGCTGGTCGAGGCCGAGCACCTCTCGGAGCTGACCGGCAGCCGCGTCCTCGTGAAGGTCGAGGGCGCGAACCCGACCGGCTCGTTCAAGGACCGCGGCATGACCGTGGCCATGACGTACGCGCTGGCCAGCGGCATCAAGGCGGTCATCTGCGCGTCCACCGGCAACACGTCGGCCTCGGCCGCCGCGTACGCCGCGAAGGCCGGGCTGACCGCCGCCGTGCTCGTGCCCAGCGGCAAGATCGCGCTCGGCAAGATGGCCCAGGCCGTCATGCACGGCGCGAAGATCCTCCAGATCGACGGCAACTTCGACGACTGCCTCGAACTGGCGAGCAAGACGGCGGCCGAGTACCCGGTGACGCTGGTCAACTCGGTCAACCCGGTGCGGCTGATCGGCCAGAAGACCGCCGCGTGGGAGATCTGCGACGTCCTCGGGCGCGCGCCGGACTTCCACTGCCTGCCGGTCGGCAACGCGGGCAACATCACCGCGTACTGGCGCGGCTACCAGGACTACGCCAAGGACGGCGTCACGGCGTCGACGCCGAGGATGTACGGCTTCCAGGCCGCCGGGTCCGCGCCGCTCGTGCTGGGTGAGCCGGTCAAGAACCCGGAGACCATCGCCACGGCGATCCGCGTCGGCAGCCCGGCCTCGTGGACCGGCGCCATCACGGCCCGCGACGAGTCGAACGGTCTGATCGCGGCGGTCACGGACGAGCAGATCCTGGACGCCTACCGGCTGCTGGCCTCCCGCGAGGGGATCTTCGTCGAGCCCGCGTCCGCCGCCAGCATCGCGGGCCTGCTCGCCACGGCCGCCGACGGCGGGATCCCCAAGGGCTCCGTCGTGGTCTGCACGGTCACCGGCCACGGCCTGAAGGACCCGGACACCGCGCTGCTCGGCATGGCCGCCGTCGAGCCCGTCCCGGTCGACCCCGGCGCGGTCGCGTCGGCGCTGGAACTGGCGTGACCACGGCCGTCCGGGTCACCGTGCCCGGCTCGACCGCCAACCTCGGCTCCGGGTTCGACGCGCTCGGCATGGCGCTGGACGTCCACGACGAGGTGGACGTCCGGGTCGTGCCCTCCGGCCTCGTCGTGCGGGTGACCGGCGAGGGCTGCGAGAACGTGCCGACCGACGAGGCCCACCTGGTCGTGCGGGCCTTCCGCGCGGCCTGCGGGCTGATCGGCTTCGCACCGTCCGGTGTGGAGTTCGACTGCCGCAACTCGATCCCCCATTCGCGTGGACTCGGCTCGTCGGCCGCCGCGGTCGTGGCGGGCGTGGCCGCCGCGTACGGCCTCGCAGGCCACGAGTTGGACACGGCCGCGTTGCAACTCGCCTCGGAGTTCGAGGGCCACGCGGACAACGCGGCTGCCAGCATGTTCGGCGGCGTGGTGATCGCCTGGTCGGAGGACGCGAAGTACCGGGCGGTCCGGCTCGACCCGCACGACGATCTCCGGCCGGTGGTGCTGGTGCCGTCGGAGGAGTCGTCGACGAAGACCACCAGGGGCCTGCTGCCCGCCGTGGTCCCGCACGCCGACGCGGCGTTCGCGGCGGGCCGGTCCGCACTGGCGGTCCACGCCCTGACCTGCGATCCTTCGCTGCTGCTCGCCGCGATGGACGACCGGCTCCACCAGTCGTACCGGGAACCGGCGTGGCCGTCGACGATCCGCGTGGTCGGGGAACTTCGGGCTGCCGGAGTCGCGGCGGCCGTTTCGGGCGCCGGACCGACGGTGCTGGCGCTCCCGAAGGACGGCGAACTGCCGGTCGGCGTCGACGTCACCGGCTTCGACGTGCGGCGATCGGCCGTGGACCTGGCCGGGGTGCGCGTTCGTCCACTTGGCTGACGACGCCACGCGGGGGTACCCGGTTGTTGCACCCGCACCGGCCTGCGTCTACCCTCGGAGGCGATCAGTCACCGCGCGCACGGGCGCCGGTGCCGTGCCCGGACATTCGCTCCGGGTCGCATTCCAGCCAGCCAGGTGACCCTGTGCCGCAAGGGCGGGGTCGAGGCTGAAAGGCACCCGATCGCCGTGTGACCGAGAAGTCCCGTGCCGACGGACGTCGTCGCAAGTGCGCAATCGCCGCGTCGAATCCGTCTTCATCGGACGAACTGCTGTTCCGCATTCCGTCGGACGGCAGGTCCGCTGGGCCGCGTAGGAGGCGGGGTCCGGTCAGGAAGGACTTGTGTGAGCAACACCGATTTGTTGAGCAGCGACGCTGCTCCCGAAGCCGCTGCCAGTTCTGGAGCCGAGGAGAACGCCCTGTCCACCCCTTCCAACGGCAGCGCCCCGCGCAAGCGGGCTGGTCTGTCCGGCATGGTGCTCGCGGAGCTTCGTGAGCTCGCGGGCCAACTCGGCATCAACGGCACCGCGGGTCTGCGCAAGGGCGACCTCATCGCGGCGATCAAGGAGAAGCAGGGCGGTACCTCCGGTCGGGGCAGCGCCTCGACCCCGCCCGCGAAGGCTGAGAAGCCCGCCGCGAAGGTCGCCGAGGTTCCCGCGCCCGCGGCGGCGCCGGTCGTCGAGAAGCCCGTGGTGCAGGCTCCGGCGCCGGTCGAGAAGCCGGTCCAGCAGCAGCTCGAGGTCACCGAGGCGCCCGCCACCACCGGTGAGGAGGAGGGCGGCCGTCGCAACAACCGGCGTCGCCGGTCCTCCGGCCGGGCAGCGGGCAGCCCGGAGAGCGCCGTGGCGGCTTCCGTCGAGGCGCCCGCCGTCGAGCGTCCGGCGCAGGAGCGGCCGCAGCAGGACCGCGCCCAGCAGGATCGGACGCAGCAGGATCGCACCCAGCAGGACCAGTCGCAGCGCGACCGCAACCAGGGTGAGCAGCGGGAACGTCCGGAGCGCGGTGAGCGCCCGGACCGCGGTGAGCGTCCCGAGCGCGGCAACCGCCAGGACCGCTCCGAGCGCGGCGACCGTTCCGAGCGGGGTGACCGGAACGACCGCGGTGACCGCGGTCAGGGCCGCAACCGCCAGAACGACCGGCAGAACGACAACCGGGGTGACAACCGCGGCGACAACCGGCCGGGCAACGTGGTGGAGGACGACGACGAGGAGGGCGGCCGTCGTGGCCGTCGCTTCCGCGACCGCCGCCGCCGTGGTGGCCGCGTCGAGGGCGGCGCTCCCGGCGCGCCCGACACCGAGGTCCGCGACGACGACGTGCTGCTGCCCGTGGCGGGCATCCTGGACGTGCTGGAGAACTACGCGTTCGTCCGCACGTCCGGGTACTTGGCGGGCCCGAACGACGTGTACGTGTCGTTGTCGCTGGTCCGGAAGTACGGGCTGCGTCGTGGTGACGCGCTGATCGGTGCCGTGCGGCAGCCGCGTGACGGTGAGCAGCAGCGGCAGAAGTTCAACCCGCTGGTGCGGGTGGACAAGATCAACGGCTTGGACCCGGACCAGCTCAAGAACCGGGACGACTTCACCAAGCTCACCCCGCTGTACCCGAACGAGCGACTGCGGTTGGAGACCGAGCCGCACATCCTGACGACGCGCGTCATCGACCTGGTGATGCCGATCGGCAAGGGGCAGCGGGCGCTGATCGTGTCGCCGCCGAAGGCCGGTAAGACGTCGGTGTTGCAGGCCATCGCCAACGCGATCACGACGAACAACCCCGAGTGCCACCTGATGGTCGTCCTGGTGGACGAGCGTCCGGAAGAGGTCACGGACATGCAGCGCTCGGTGAAGGGCGAGGTCATCGCCTCGACCTTCGACCGGCCGCCGTCGGATCACACGACGATCTCGGAGTTGGCGATCGAGCGGGCCAAGCGGTTGGTTGAGATGGGTCACGACGTTGTCGTGCTGTTGGACTCGATCACTCGGTTGGGGCGTGCTTACAACCTGGCCGCGCCTGCTTCTGGGCGGATTCTGTCTGGTGGTGTGGACTCGACTGCTCTGTACCCGCCTAAGAGGTTCCTCGGGGCGGCGCGGAACATCGAGGGTGGCGGGTCGTTGACCGTCATCGCTACGGCGTTGGTGGAGACCGGGTCCGCTGGTGACAGTGTGATCTTCGAGGAGTTCAAGGGTACGGGTAACGCCGAGCTGAAGCTGGATCGGAAGATCGCTGACAAGAGGATCTTCCCGGCTGTGGATGTGGACCCGTCCGGTACTCGTAAGGAAGATTTGTTGCTGTCGCCGGATGAGTTGGCGGTCATGCACAAGTTGCGTCGGGTGCTGCACGCTTTGGACAGTCAGCAGGCCATCGAGCTGCTGATGGACCGGTTGCGGAAGAGTCGGACGAATATTGAGTTCTTGATGCAGGTTGCCAAGACCACGCCTGGGAATGAAGGCGTTTGATTTGGTGAGCGCCGGGTGACGGCGTTTGGAGGCCAGGGTCGTTCCCGTTGGGGGCGGCCCTGGTTTTTTGTTTGGGGTGGGTCGGTCGAACCCCGAATCTTGTTAGGGTCTCGTGGCTCGTTTGGCTTGTCAAGGCGGGAAAGATGCCTTGACAAGCCAAACGAGCCACGATGTGGTCAAGAGTCGGGGTTCGGCCTGGGTGGGGTTTGAAAGGGGGGAAGTTGCGGTTGGGTGGGGGGTCCGGTTGGGGCCGGGGGCCCGGAGGTGGGTGCGGTTGGGTAGGGGGGCTGGTTGGGGCCGGGGGCCCGGAAGGTGCGGCTGGTCAGGGGGCTGGTCAAGGGGGGCTGGTCAGGGTGGTCAGCAGCTTTGGTGGGTGCTTGATGCTGCTTGGGTGGCTGTGTGGCGGCGTTCTTGTGCGTACCAGTGGAGTAGTAGGGCGATTGTTGGTATGCCCAGGCCGATTGTCAGTGGTGGGGGTAGGTGGGTGCCGTCTGTTGCGATTCCTACCGCTAGTACTGATGTTGGGTAGGGCCATTTCAGCCACCGTCGTTGTTGATTGCTTCGCCAGTTGACCGAGGTGCTTGCCGCTGCGGTTACGGCTGTTGCTGCTCCGAAGACTGGTGCTGAGAGGGTGGAGAAGTCGTTGTTGGTGTAGCCGAGTAGTAGGGCTGCTGTTGCTGTTAGGCCTGTTACTGCCGTGCTGAACAGGTAGGGGATTGCTAGCCACGTCGTGAGGTTCAGTGGGCGTCCGGCGGCGCAGAGCACGGGTGTGATTGTGCGGGTGCGCTGTCCTGCTTGTTGGGTCGTGTAGTTCAGCGGTGGGGGCTTGCGGTGAACGGGTGTTGGGCGTCGGCGAGCGGGCGGTGGCTGGTGGGCTGGGTCACTTGGGGGGTGGGGGAACAAACTGGGGGGTGGTGGCGTTTTCGTCTTCGTCTGGCTGTCTGGCAGACTCTCTAGTCGAGTCCGGCTCCGGTTCACCCCAAGCCTGGGGACCCGGCGGCCACACGTGAAAGGGACAAGACGTTGAAGACTGGTATCCACCCGCAGTACATCTCCACCGATGTGACCTGTAGCTGTGGGAACGCGTTCACCACGCACAGCACGAAGACCTCCGGGTCCATCCACGTCGAGGTCTGCTCGAACTGCCACCCGTTCTACACCGGCAAGCAGAAGATCCTCGACACCGGTGGTCGGGTCGCGCGCTTCGAGGCTCGTTACGGCAAGCGCGCCAAGTAGCTTCGTCCACGGCGTCCTTCCCGAGCCCAACGGCTCGGGTCGGGCGCCGTTTTCGTGTGTTCGTCAGTCGGTAGCAGTGCACGAAGCACGGGAGTCGTCGTGAACCAGCCCCAGCCGCTTGAGGACCTGCTCGCCGAGCACGCCGACCTGGAGCGGCAGTTGGCCGATCCGGCCGTGCACGCGGACCAGGCTGGTGCGCGCAGGCTCGGGAAGCGGTATGCGGAGCTGGGGCCGATCGTGCGGGCCGTTCGGGATCTGGAGCAGGCTCGGGAGGATCTCGAGGCGGCGTCCGAGCTGGCCGAGGACGAGTCGTTCGCGGCTGAGGCCGAGGAGTTGAAGGTTCGGATCCCGCAGTTGGAGGCGCGGCTCACCGAGTTGCTGCTGCCGCGTGATCCGCACGACTCGTCGGACGTGGTCATGGAGATCAAGTCCGGTGAGGGGGGCGAGGAGTCCGCGCTGTTCGCGGGTGACCTGCTCCGGATGTACCTGCGGTACGCCGAGCGCCACGGCTGGAAGGCCGAGGTGCTGGACGGGACGGACTCGGACCTGGGTGGGTTCAAGGACGTCACGGTGGCGATCAAGAGCAAGGTCGACACGCCTGACGGGGTCTGGGCGCGGTTGAAGTTCGAAGGCGGTGTGCACCGCGTGCAGCGCGTGCCCGTGACGGAGTCGCAGGGGCGCATCCACACGTCCGCCGCCGGTGTCCTGGTGTTCCCGGAGACCGAGGACGTCGAGGTCGAGATCGACGAGAAGGACCTGCGCGTCGACGTGTTCCGCTCGTCCGGCAAGGGCGGGCAGTCGGTCAACACGACGGACTCCGCGGTCCGCATCACGCACCTGCCGACCGGCATCGTCGTGTCGTGCCAGAACGAGCGCAGCCAGTTGCAGAACAAGGCGCGCGCGATGGTCGTCCTCCAGTCCCGCCTGGTGGCGCTGGCGGAGGAGCAGGCGCAGCAGGACGCGTCGAACGCGCGCAAGACCCAGATCCGCACGGTCGACAGGTCCGAACGGGTGAGGACGTACAACTTCCCGGAAAGCCGCATCTCCGACCACCGGGTTGGGTACAAAGCACATAACCTGGACCAGGTGCTCGACGGTGATCTCGACGCGGTGCTCGACGCGCTCGCGGCGGCCGACCGGGCGGAGCGACTCGCTGGTACATGACTGTCGAGGAGGCGCGCTGTGGCCGAGATCCTGGTCAATCCGCAAGAAGCGCCCCTGGACAGCCCGGTCGACGTGCTCGTGGTCGGCCTCCCACCTGATTCCCGCGCGACCATCACCCTGACCACGGGCGACCGCTCCGCGACGGCGGTGTTCGCCGCCGACGAGCGCGGTGTGGTCGACCTGACCCGGCACGCCCCGCTGGAGGGCGACTACTCCGGTGTCGACCCGATGGGGTTGTTCTGGTCGCTCCGCCGCGTCGACGGCAAGCCCGGTCCGACGCTGCTGGAGGTCGACGGCGTCGGCAAGGTCGAACTGCACCGCCTGGCCGTCCCGGAGGGCGTTCGCCGGACGGTCGTGGCCGAGGACGGGCTGGCGGGCGTGCTGTTCGAGCCGGACGACGAGGACACCTACCCCGGTGTGCTGGTGCTCGGCGGGTCCGAGGGCGGGCTGCACGAAGTCGACGCGGCGCTGCTCGCCGGGCACGGGTTCACCACGCTGGCGCTGTCCTACTTCGGGGCGCCCGGCGTGCCGAAGCACCTGGTCGACATCCCGCTGGAGTACTTCGGCAAGGCCATCGCGTTCCTGTCGGCCCGCGCGTGGGAGGTCGGTGTCCTCGGCGGCTCCCGCGGTGGCGAGGCCGCCCTGCTGCTGGGCGCCACGTTCCCCGAGGTGCGGGCCGTCGTCAGCGTGGTCGGCAGCGGTGTCGTGACGCAGGGCATCGGGCCCGGCCGCAACCTGCTCCAGGTCCTCCAGCACGAAGCGGCGTCGTGGACGCTGAAGGGCGAGCCCCTCCCGTACCTGCCGTACTCGGTTCCGGACCGGCTGCGCGCCGACGTGGTGGACGACGTGCCGACGTCGCTCGCGCAGGCGTTCGACCTGACCGACGGCGTCCCCGAGGACGTGGTCATCCCGGTCGAGCGCACCCTCGGCGGGGTGCTGCTGCTGTCGGCGGGCGACGACCGGAGTTGGCCGTCGGCCGCGCTGAGCGAGATCGCGAAGCGGCGGCTGGACGAGCACGACCACCCGTTCCCGTACGAGCACGTGGTGTACCCGGACGCGGGGCACCTGATCGCCGGACCGCCCCACCGGCCGTCGACGGACGTGCGGGTACCGGGCCCGGAGGTGACGTTCGAGATGGGTGGTACGCCGTCCGCGACGGCCGCCGCCCGAGCGGACGCGTGGCGTCGGTCGCTCCGGTTCTTCTCGGAGCAGTTGGGCACCTAGTGTGGAGGTATGAGCGCACACTTTGACGTCGTGGTCCTCGGTGCGGGCCCCGGCGGGTACGTCGCCGCGATCCGGTCGGCCCAGCTCGGGCTGAAGACCGCGATCATCGAGGAGAAGTACTGGGGCGGTGTGTGCCTCAACGTCGGCTGCATCCCCTCGAAGGCGCTGCTGCGCAACGCCGAGCTGGCGCACATCTTCACCCACGAGGCGAAGGCGTTCGGCATCAAGGTCGACGGCACGGTCAGCTTCGACTACGGCGTGGCGTTCCAGCGCAGCCGCAAGGTCGCGGACGGGCGCGTCAAGGGCGTGCACTTCCTGATGAAGAAGAACGGCATCACGGAGTACGAGGGCCGCGGCGAGTTCACCGACGACCACACGATCGTCGTCAACGGCGAGACGGTGACGTTCGACCACGCGATCATCGCGGCGGGCGCGTCGACCCGGATGCTGCCCGGCACGGCCAAGAGCGACCGCGTGGTGACGTACGAGGAGCAGATCCTCAGCGAGGAACTGCCCGAGAGCATCATCATCGCGGGCGCGGGTGCCATCGGCGTCGAGTTCGCCTACGTGATGCACAACTACGGCGTGAAGGTCACCATCGTCGAGTTCCTCGACCGGATGGTGCCCCTGGAGGACGTCGAGGTCTCCACCGAGCTGGCCAAGCGGTACCGCAAGCTCGGTGTCGAGGTCCGCACCGGCACCCGCGTCGAGTCGATCGACGAGTCCGGCCCGAAGGTGCGCGTCACCGTCACCAAGGACGGCAAGGAAGAGGTCCTGGAGGCCGACAAGGTCATGCAGGCCATCGGGTTCCAGCCGCGCGTCGAGGGCTACGGCCTGGAGAAGACCGGTGTGGAGCTGACCGAGCGCGGTGCGATCGCGATCGACGGCCGCTGCCGCACCAACGTTCCGCACATCTTCGCCATCGGCGACGTGACGGCGAAGCTGATGCTCGCGCACGCGGCCGAGTCCATGGGCATCGTCGCCGCCGAGACCATCGGTGACGCCGAGACGATGGAGCTCGACTACGTGATGATCCCGCGCGCCACGTTCTGCCAGCCGCAGATCGCCAGCTTCGGCTACACCGAGGCGCAGGCGCGGGAGAAGGGCTACGACGTCCAGGTGGCGAAGTTCCCCTTCACCGCCAACGGCAAGGCGCACGGCCTGAACGAGCCCGGCGGGTTCGTGAAGCTGATCAGCGACGGCACGCACGGTGAGCTGCTGGGCGCGCACATCATCGGCCCGGAGGCGACGGAGCTGCTGCCCGAGCTGACGTTGGCGCAGCAGTGGGACCTGACCGTCCACGAGGTCGCCCGCAACGTCCACGCGCACCCCACGCTGGGCGAGGCCGTGAAGGAAGCGGTGCACGGCCTGGCCGGGCACATGATCAACTTCTGAGTCCACGGACGTGTGGTGCCGGGCGCTCGGACCCGGCACCACGACTACCATCCGCGCATGAACCGACAGCCCATCCGCCTCGCCCTCGTCGAGGCGGAGCGCATGTTGACTGCGGCGGGCGTGGACAGTCCCCGCGTCGACGCCGAGTACCTCGCCGCCCACGTGCTCGGGGTGGAGCGGTCCCGGCTGCCGCTCATCCCCATGGTCGACCAGCATGTGCTGGAAACCCTGCACAAGCTGGTGCGCAAGCGCGCCGAACGGGTGCCGCTCCAGCACATCCTCGGCTGGTCGTCGATGGGCGCGATCACCGTCGACGTCGGCCCCGGCGTGTTCATCCCGCGGCCCGAGACCGAGTTCCTGCTGGACTGGGCGCTCAAGCGGATCAAGGACGTGGAACGGCCGCTCGTCGTCGACCTGTGCACCGGGTCCGGCGTGCTCGCGCTGGCCGCGGCCAACGCCCGTCCGGACGCGACCGTGCACGCCGTGGAGAAGGACGTCGACGCGCTCGCGTGGGCCCGGCACAACTCCGACGCCCGCGTCCTGGCGGGGGACACCCCGATCCGCCTGCACTCCGGCGACGTGACCGGTCCCGGCGTCCTGGTGGACCTCGAGGGGACCGTCGACCTCGTGCTGTGCAACCCGCCGTACGTGCCGGAGGGCACGCCGGTGCAGCCCGAGGTGGCCGACCACGACCCGCACGCCGCCGTGTTCAGCGGCGCCGACGGGCTGGACGTGATCCGTTCCGTGGTCGCCCTGTCCGCGCGCCTGCTCCGCTCGGGCGGTGTCGTGGCGATCGAGCACGACGACGGCCACGGCGATTCCGTGCCCGCCCTGCTGAGCGCTCGACGCGTGCTCACCGAGGTCGCCGACCACCTCGACCTCGCGGGCCGACCGCGTTTCGCGACCGCCCGAAAGGTCTAGTTCGCGCTGGTGGGAGGTCTGCGCTGAAATGGGCCGGGCAGTCGGTCGCATTCACCCGTTCGACGGTCGTGGGAGTGCGTATTTCCCATTCTTCTGGCAGAATTGCTCGCCGTCTATTCGGTGAGGAGCTAGATGTCTGTCAATAATCCGGACGAGTGGTCTCAATTCCGATTATGGCTCAACGCGCAGCTCGAATGGTTGCGCTGCGTAGAACCCCAGAAGGATTGTCGCCTCCTGGAGGAAGCCCGCGGCCTCTTCCCGGCGATCGGTGAGGAGGACGGCGCGACCCGCGCGGTCGCCGAGCTGGAGCGCCTCGCCGACAAGGCGTGGTCCGCCGAGGGCACCACCATGCTGCGGCACTACCTGGGGTACGCGCTCGTCAGCAGGGCGGTCGAGGTCCGCCGCATGCTCGGCCCCGGCGGGGTCGTCATCGTCGAGGGCATCGCCGACCGCGTCCTCGCCCTGGACACGTGCGACTCGGAGCTGGACGAGTTCGCGGCGGCGTTGAAGAAGCCGAAGCAGGCGAGGGAAACCCGCGCCACGCCGGTGTTCGCGCTGCTGCTCGTGGTGCTGGGCGTCGTGCCGGTGGTGGTCGGCGGCCTGCTGCGCAACGGCCCGCTGCTCAGCGTCGGCGCGCTGCTGACGCTCGTGCTGCTGTGCGCCTTCGCGTGGCTGCTCCGCGCGACGGGCGCGCACCGCGGCGCGCGGAGACCGGCGCACCTGGGCACGGGGCGCTGACGGCGTTCCGTGCCCGACGTGCCCCGGCACGTCCCGGAGGCGCTCGCCCCGCCGTGACGGCATTCCGGCGGTGGGTGCGCCCCTTCTCCGTCCCCGCTTCGAGCTGCCCGTGGACCGACCTGCCCGTCGACCGCGCCGACCTGCTCGGCACGACCACCGCTACGCTGGTCCGGGTGAGCACGGTCTACGACACCAGTGAGCTGAACAACCGCGCGGCTGGGCTTGCCGCGGCCGCGGGCGCGGTGCGCTCCGGTCGTCTGGTGGTCCTGCCGACGGACACCGTGTACGGCCTGGGCTGCGACGCGTTCGACGCGGCCGCCGTGCGGTCGCTGCTCGAGGCCAAGGGGCGCGGGCCGGACATGCCCGTGCCGGTCCTCGTCGGGTCGTGGACGACGATCGACGGGCTGGTGCTGAGCGTGCCGCGCCAGGCCCGCGCGCTGATCGAGGCGTTCTGGCCGGGCGGGTTGTCGCTCGTGCTGCCGCACGCGCCGTCGCTGTCGTGGGACCTCGGCCGGACCAGGGGCACGGTGATGTTGCGCATGCCGCTGCACCCGGTCGCGCTGGAACTGCTGCGCGAGGTCGGGCCGATGGCCGTGTCCAGTGCCAACAAGACCGGCTTCGCGCCCGCGGCGACCGCGCTCGAAGCGCGCGACCAGCTCGGCGAGTCGGTGCCGGTGTACCTGGACGGCGGCGAGTCCGGGGAGAACGTGCCCTCGACGATCATCGACCTGACCGGCCCCGACGCGGTGGTGCTGCGCGAAGGCGCCGTGCCCGTCAGCGCGGTGTCCGAGGTGCTGGGCCTGGAAGTCGAGGTCGCCCACTAGTGGATCTTGGTCTACCGAGTACGGTGGCGTCAGCACTCATCGCCGCTCACCCGGCCTCACCGAGGGGTTAGCCTCCAGCCGTGGGCCTGCCTGCCTCCGCGTCAACCGTCCTCCCCGTGCGGGAATACCTCCTCGTCTGCCTGACAGCCGCGGTGGTCACCTTCCTGCTCGTCGGGCTGGTTCGCGTGTTCGCCTTCAAGATCGGCGCCGTGGCCTACCCACGGCAGCGCGACGTGCACGTCAAGCCGATGCCCAGGATGGGCGGCCTCGCCATCTACGGGGGCGTCCTCGGCGGCATGCTGCTGGCGCACCAGCTCCCGGTGCTGCGCTCCGCGTTCGACTTCTCCAACGACCCGTACGCCGTGATCGTCGGCGGCGGGGTGATCGTGCTCGTCGGCGTCCTCGACGACCGGTTCGAGCTCGACTCCCTCACGAAGCTCGCGGGCCAGGTCACCGCCGCGGGCCTGCTGGTGCTGTTCGGCTTGCAGTGGCTGGTGTTCTGGGTGCCGTGGGGCGACAACGGCGCGGGCACGGGGTCGCTGCTGTCGCTGGACCAGAACCAGGGCGCGCTGCTGAGCGTGCTGCTCGCCGTGACGATGGTGAACGCGATGAACTTCGTCGACGGCCTCGACGGCCTCGCCGCGGGCATCGGCCTCATCGCCGCCGTGGCCACGTGCGCGTTCTCCATCGGCCTGCTCGCGAAGAACCAGGGCGACGTCGGCGCGTACCCGCCCGCCCTGATCGCGGCCACGCTCGCGGGCGCCTGCCTCGGCTTCCTGCCGCACAACTTCAACCCGGCGCGCATCTTCATGGGCGACTCGGGCTCGATGCTGATCGGCCTCATGCTCGCCGCCGCCACGACCTCGGCGTCCGGCAAGCTGAACTACGCCAGCCTCGGCGCCCCGGACCTGCTCGCGCTGCTGTCGCCGCTGCTGGTCGTCGCCGCCGTGCTGTTCGTGCCGCTGCTCGACCTGATGATGGCGGTCGTCCGCCGCACCCGCCGCGGCGAGAGCCCGTTCTCCGCGGACAAGATGCACCTGCACCACCGGCTGCTGGAGATCGGCCACTCGCAGCGCCGCGCCGTGCTGCTCATCTACCTGTGGGCGGGCGTGCTGGCGTTCGGCGCGGTGGCGCTGACGCTGTTCGACGTGCGCGTCGTGGCGTGGTGCTTCGGCCTCGGCCTGCTGGTGGCGCTGTTCGTCAGCGCGATCCCCAGACTGCGCGAGGTCCGGCGCGGCCAGTGAACGGCGCGGCGAACCACCTGCTCACCATCGCCGAGTACGCGGAACTCGGCGAGGTCGAGTCGGGGTACGCCGAACTGGTCGAGGGGCGGCTGCTGCTCTCGCCCGGTCCGACGCCCGACCACAACCTCGCGTCGGCCGAGCTGTACTACCAGCTCCGGCCGCAGCTCCCCGATCCGCTGGTCGTGCTCCAGGACGTCGACGTCGACCTGGAACTCGCCCCGGTCGACCAGCCGGGCTTCTCCCGCCGCCCGGACCTGGTCGTCGCGCTGCGCTCGGCCAAGGCGCGGGTGCGCGCCGAGGGCGGGTTGCTCCGCGCGTCGGAGGTCGTGGTGGCGGTGGAGATCGTGGTGCCGGACTCGCGGCACACCGACACCGTGGCGAAGTGGGCCGAGTACGCCGACGCCGGTGTCCCGCACTACTGGATGGTCGACATCGCCGGGCCGGTCTCGCTCGTGGCGGGACGGCTGGGCGAGGACGGCGGCTACCGGGCGTCGTCCGCTTTCACCGGCGGGTTCACCAGCGTGGACCCGTGCCCGTTGCTGCTGCACCTCGACCGGGTCGCTTGAACCGGGCGACGAATGCTCGCCGAACGTTCACGTCCGGTTCACCGCCGGGCTCGAACCACCACCTGCGCGAAAGCGTGGAAATCCAACCTCTTACACTCGGTGCCATGAGCGAGACCAGCGAAGGCCTGACTCATGCCGGAGTGGTGCGCGGTTTGGCGGGCGCGATGTTCCGCGGCGCGCTCATCCCCACCGTGGCCACCGTGGTCCTCGGCGTCGTGGTGTTCGGGGTGCTCAACGGGGTGCCCGGCGCGCTGGGCGCCCTGGTGGGCGGACTGGTGATCATCGCGTCTTCTCTGGCGACGTTGTGGCTGATGCACCGGACCGCCGTGCTGGAAGTGCACTTCGTGATGGCCGCGGCACTCGGCGGATTCATGCTCAAGATGCTGGTGTTGCTCGGAGTAATGATTCTGCTGCGCGACGTGGAGTTCCTGCACACCAACTCGGTGGCAATCACGATGGTGGCAACGATTCTGGTCACCGCGGCGGCCGAGGCGCGTGCGTCCAAACGGACCAGAACGCCCAGTGTGATCCCCGCGGCGCCGGGCGACCCCGCTTAAGCCGTACGCCCGTCCGGGACGTCTCTACCGGCTGATATGGTTCGCCCGCAGACCTGGACGCCCCCTCCTCCGGCTTGGCCGAGGGGGGTGCCGCTGGCAGGTGTCTGCGGTCCGTAAGGTACGTTAAGTCCTGATCGTGACGATTCCCCCGGCGGAGTGAACGCCGGCCGGGAGAACCGGAAGGAGCCCAGTGGGCGAGCTGGTGCTGGCCGAGGGTGGAGTGTTCGTTCCCCCCGGTGCGAAGGATTTCTTCTTGCCACCGATCTTCGGTGGTGTCACCAAGCCGATGGTGCTGGTCGTTCTGTCGGTCATCATCATCGGGGTGTTCTTCCTGCTCGCCACGCGCAGCTTCAAGCTGGTGCCGAGCAAGTTCCAGTTCATCGCCGAGTCGGTTTACGACATGGGCCGCAACTCGATCGCGCGTGAGCAGATCGGCGGCAAGGACTTCAAGCCGTTCGTGCCACTGATCGTCACGTTGTTCACGTTCATTCTGGTGAACAACCTCTTCGGGATCATTCCGATCATCCAGTTCCCGACGATGTCGCACATCGGCTTCCCGCTCGCGGTCGCCGTGCTCGTGGTGTACCCCGTTTACCACTTCGTCGGGTTCAAGCGCCACGGTTTCGTCGGCTACCTGCGGAACCAGTTGTTCCCGCCGGGCGTGCCGAAGCCGGTGTACATCCTCCTGGCGCCGATCGAGTTCTTCTCGAAGTTCATCATGAACCCGATCACGCTGGCGATCCGAGTGTTCGCCGCGATGTTCGCGGGTCACCTCATCCTGTTGGTGTTCACCCTCGCCGGTGAGTACCTGCTCCTCGAAGCCGGCGGCCTTTTGAAGCCTGTTTCGTTGCTGTCTTTCGCCTTCGCCATCGCGATGACGTTCCTCGAGGCGTTGATCCAGGTCATCCAGGCCTACATCTTCGCCCTGCTGTCCGCCAGCTACATCGGTATGGCGCTGGCCTCAGACCACTGAGCGACAACAACAAGCCCCCGCTCCGCGCTGACAGCGGAGCGAGTTCGAAAGGGATACGCACGTGAGCAGCATGGTTCTTGCACAGGCCGCCGCAGAGGTCAACCTCAACCAGGGCCTCGCACTCATCGGCTACGGCCTCGGCGCGATCGGCCCCGGCATCGGCGTGGGTCTGATCTGGGCCGCCGTCATCAACGGCACCGCCCGTCAGCCGGAGGCCCGTGGCCCGCTGATGAACATCGCGTGGACGACCTTCGTGCTCGTCGAGGTCCTCGCGCTGATCGGCCTCGTGCTCTTCTTCATCGCCTCGGCCCCCCCCACCGCTTAATCACCGCCTCATCGCGTAGGGAGACGTCGTGGTGAACACCTTGATCCTGGCCGCAGAGGGCACTCCGAGCCCCGTGCTTCCGCACACCTCGGAGATCATCCTCGGCCTGATCGCCTTCCTGCTCCTGCTCTGGGTCATGCAGAAGTTCGTGGCCCCTCGCTTCGAAGCGCTCTACTCCGAGCGCGCCGCGAAGATCGAAGGCGGCATCGAGCGCGCCGAGCAGGCGCAGGCGCAGGCGCAGAAGATGCTCGACGAGTACAAGGAGCAGTTGGCCGAGGCTCGCGCCGAGGCTGCCCGCATCCGCGACGACGCGCGCGCCGAAGGCACGCAGATCGTCGAGGAGCTGCGCGAGCAGGCCCAGGCCGAGTCCGCGCGGATCGTCGCGCAGGGCCAGCACCAGTTGGACGCGCAGCGCGCCCAGATCGTCGCGGAACTCCGCGCCGACCTCGGCAAGGTTGCCGTGCAGTTGGCGGGCAAGGTGGTGGGTGAGGCCCTGGAGGACGAGGCCCGTCGCCGCGGCACTGTCGACCGCTTCCTCAACGAGCTGGACGCCGTAGCGGCGCCGGCGACCAAGTAAGAGGACGCCGATGACGTTCCACGCAGCGAGTCGAGAGGCTCTGGCCGCCGCTGAACTGCGGTTGCTCGAACTCGTCGACGCCACCACCGACGCCGACGAGCTGTCGACCCTCGGGGCCGAACTGTTCTCCGTGGTGAGCCTGCTCACCGCGCAGCCGCAGTTGCGGCGCGCGCTCGGCGACTCCTCGTCCGACCGCGCGGGCCGCGAGCAGCTCGTGAAGGGCTTGCTGTCGGGCCAGGTCTCCGCCGGGACCCTCCAGGTCCTCGTCGCGGTGGTCACCTCGAAGTGGTCCAGCCCGCGTGAACTGGTCGACGGCGTCGAGTCGCTCGCCCAGACCGCGCTGCTGGTCCGCGCCGAGCGCGACGGCCGCCTCGACTCGGTGGAGGACGAGCTGTTCCGGCTCGGCCGCATCATCGCCGGGTCGCAGAACTTCGAACTGGTGCTGTCCGACCACTCGGTCGAGCCCGCCCGCAAGGTCGAGCTCGTCGACAGCCTGCTCGCGGGCAAGGTCGAACCGGTCACGAAGACGCTCGTCGACCAGTTGGTGCGCGAGCCCCGCGGTGCGCACGTCGTCGACGGGCTCATGCGGCTCGCCGAGCTGGCGGCCAAGCGCCGTGAACGCTCGGTGGCGCACGTCCGTTCCGCGGTCGAGCTGACCGCGGAGCAGCAGGAGCGCCTCTCGGCGACCCTGACCAGGATCTACTCACGACCGATCGCACTGCACGTCGAGGTTGACGCCTCGCTCGCCGGTGGCCTGCTGATCAAGATCGGCGACGAGGTCATCGACGGAAGCGTGGCTGGTCGGTTGGCGGCACTCCGCCGCGACCTCGCCGGCTGACCAAAAACCGGAACCGCGGCTTCACCAAGCCCCTTTCCCTTGAACGAAGTGAGAGCAGGAACGACATGGCGGAGCTGACGATCTCGTCGGACGAGATCCGCAGTGCGATCGAGAAGTACGTCTCGAGCTACTCCCCGGAGGTCAACCGGGAAGAGGTCGGTGTCGTTGCCGAGACCTACGACGGCATCGCCATCGTCGAAGGCCTGCCCGGCACGATGACGAACGAGATCCTGGAATTCCCCGGCGGGGTTCTCGGAGTAGCGCTGAGCCTCGAGGTCCGCACCATCGGCGCGGTCATCCTCGGTGACTTCGACAAGATCGAAGAAGGCCAGGAGGTCAAGCGGACCGGCACGGTGCTCTCCGTGCCCGTCGGCGACGGCTTCCTCGGCCGCGTGGTGAACCCGCTCGGCGCCCCCATCGACGGTCTCGGCGACATCGTCGCCGACGACAACCGCGCCCTGGAGCTCCAGGCCGCGTCGGTGTTGCAGCGCCAGCCGGTCGCCGAGCCGATGCAGACGGGCATCAAGGCGATCGACGCCATGACCCCCATCGGCCGCGGCCAGCGCCAGTTGATCATCGGTGACCGCAAGACCGGCAAGACCGCGGTCTGCATCGACACGATCATCAACCAGAAGAAGGCCTGGGACTCCGGCGACCCGAAGCAGCAGGTCCGCTGCGTCTACGTCGCCATCGGTCAGAAGGGCTCCACCATCGCGGGCGTCAAGGCCGCGCTGGAGGAGGCGGGCGCCCTGGAGTACACGACGATCGTCGCGGCTCCGGCTTCCGACTCCGCGGGCTTCAAGTGGCTGGCCCCGTACGTCGGCTCGGCCATCGGCCAGCACTGGATGTACCAGGGTAAGCACGTCCTGATCGTGTTCGACGACCTGACCAAGCAGGCCGAGGCGTACCGCGCCATCTCCCTGCTGCTGCGCCGCCCGCCGGGCCGCGAGGCCTACCCCGGCGACGTCTTCTACTTGCACTCGCGCCTTCTCGAGCGTTGCGCGAAGCTGTCGGACGAGATGGGCGCGGGTTCGATGACGGGTCTCCCGATCATCGAGACCAAGGCGAACGACGTGTCGGCGTACATCCCGACCAACGTCATCTCGATCACCGACGGCCAGTGCTTCCTGGAGTCGGACCTCTTCAACGCCGGTGTGCGCCCGGCCGTCAACGTGGGTATCTCGGTCTCCCGCGTCGGTGGTTCCGCGCAGATCAAGGCCATGAAGGACGTGTCCGGCTCGCTGCGCCTCGACCTGTCGCAGTTCCGCGAGCTGGAGGCGTTCTCCGCCTTCGCCTCGGACCTCGACCCGGCGTCGCGCGCCCAGCTCGACCGCGGTGGTCGTCTGGTGGAGCTGCTCAAGCAGGGCCAGTACTCCCCGGTGCCCGTCGAGGAGCAGGTCGTCTCGATCTTCCTCGGCACCAAGGGCTACCTGGACTCGGTCCCGGTCGGCGACATCCGCCGCTTCGAGGCCGAGTACCTGGAGTACGTGCGGCGCAACAACGGCGACATCCTCGCGGGCATCCGCGAGACCAAGAAGTTGCCCGACGACGCCAAGCAGGCCATCGTTGACTCCGTCAACGCGTTCAAGCAGCAGTTCAGCGCCACGGACGGTTCCTCGGTCGTTCCCGAGTCGCACGCCAAGGCGATGGACGCCGACAAGGTCGGACACGAGTCGGTGAAGGTCAACCGACCCGCTCCGGCGGAGAAGTGACGTAGGCCATGGCCGCACAGATTCGCGAGCTGCGCCAACGGATCCGCACGGTCAACTCGACCAAGAAGATCACGAAGGCGTACGAGCTCATCGCCACGTCGCGTCTCGCCAAGGCGCAGGCCAGGGTCGCCGCCTCGCGTCCCTACGCGGACGAGATCACTAACGTGCTCTCCGCGTTGGCCGAGGCCTCAGCGAACCTGGACCACCCGCTGCTGGTGGAACGCGAGAACCCGAAGCGCGCCGCAATCCTGGTCGTCACCAGCGACAAGGGCATGTGCGGCGGCTACAACTCCAACGTGCTCAAGGCCGCGGAGGAGCTGATCGCCCTCCTGCGTTCGCAGGGCAAGGAGCCGGTGCTGTACGCCCTCGGGCGCAAGGCCGTCGGCTACTTCAAGTTCCGCCAGCGCGACGTGGTGGAGGCGTGGACCGGCTTCTCGCAGACGCCGCTCTACGTCAACGCCGCCGAAGCGGGCGACGCGGTCGTGAACGCGTTCCTGGCGGGCATCGAGGGTGACGGCGGTGTGGACGAGATCCACGTCGTCTACACCGAGTTCAAGTCGATGCTGAGCCAGAGCCCGGTCGCCAAGCGGATCGCGCCGATGGACGTCGAGTACGACGCCCGCCCGACCGGTCCCGTGGCGATCTACGACTTCGAGCCGGACGCGAAGACGCTCCTCGGCGCGTTGCTGCCGAAGTACGTCAAGACGCGGCTGTTCTCCGCCCTGCTGGAGTCGGCGGCTTCCGAGTCGGCCGCCCGGCGGACGGCGATGAAGGCCGCGACGGACAACGCTGAAGAGCTGGTCAAGACGCTCAGCAGGCAGGCGAACGCGGCCCGTCAGGCCCAGATCACCCAGGAGATCAGCGAGATCGTCGGTGGCGCCTCCGCGCTTACCGGTGGCGCAGGAAGTGATGAGTGACATGAGTGCTACTGCCACCACCACCCGCACCGGCCGTGTGGTCCGGGTGATTGGTGCCGTGGTCGACGTGGAGTTCCCGCGCGGCGCGGTTCCCGAGTTGTTCAACGCCCTCAACGCGGACATCACGTTCGAGGCCGTTGCCAAGACGCTGACCCTGGAAGTCGCCCAGCACCTCGGCGACAACCTGGTCCGCACGATTTCGATGCAGCCGACCGACGGTCTGGTCCGCGGCGCGCCGGTGCGCGACACGGGCAAGGCCATCTCGGTGCCGGTGGGCGACGTGGTCAAGGGCCACGTGTTCAACGCCCTCGGCGACTGCCTCGACGAGCCCGGCCTCGGCCGGGACGGCGAGCAGTGGGGCATCCACCGCAAGGCGCCCGCCTTCGACCAGCTCGAGGGCAAGACCGAGATCCTGGAAACGGGCATCAAGGTCATCGACCTGCTGACCCCGTACGTCAAGGGCGGCAAGATCGGCCTGTTCGGCGGCGCGGGCGTGGGCAAGACGGTGCTCATCCAGGAGATGATCACCCGTATCGCCCGCGAGTTCTCCGGTACGTCCGTGTTCGCGGGCGTCGGCGAGCGCACCCGTGAGGGCACCGACCTCCTCCTGGAGATGGAGGAGATGGGCGTCCTCTCCGACACCGCCCTGGTGTTCGGCCAGATGGACGAGCCGCCGGGCACGCGCATGCGCGTCGCCCTGTCCGCGCTGACGATGGCGGAGTACTTCCGCGACGTCCAGGGCCAGGACGTGCTGCTGTTCATCGACAACATCTTCCGCTTCACCCAGGCGGGTTCCGAGGTCTCGACCCTCCTCGGCCGCATGCCGTCGGCCGTGGGCTACCAGCCCACCCTGGCCGACGAGATGGGTGAGTTGCAGGAGCGGATCACGTCGACCCGAGGCAAGTCGATCACCTCGCTGCAGGCGATCTACGTGCCCGCGGACGACTACACCGACCCCGCCCCCGCGACGACCTTCGCCCACCTGGACGCGACGACGGAGCTCTCCCGTCCGATCTCCCAGAAGGGCATCTACCCCGCGGTGGACCCGCTGAGCTCGTCGTCTCGAATCCTCGAGCCGTCGATCGTCGGCGAGGAGCACTACCGCGTGGCCCAGGAGGTCAAGCGGATCCTCCAGAAGTACAAGGAACTCCAGGACATCATCGCCATCCTGGGCATGGACGAGCTGTCCGAAGAGGACAAGGTCCTCGTCGGTCGCGCCCGTCGCCTCGAGCGCTTCCTCGGCCAGAACTTCATCGTCGCCGAGAAGTTCACCGGTCAGCCCGGCTCCTTCGTGTCCATCAAGGACACGATCGAAGCCTTCGACCGCGTCTGCAAGGGCGAGTTCGACCACTTCCCCGAGCAGGCCTTCTTCAGTTGCGGCGGTCTCGACGACGTCGAGGCCAACGCGAAGAAGCTCGCTGGCGAGTAGTTCTTCCGCTTTACCCGAAAAGGCCATTCCCGTTCGCGGGGGTGGCCTTTTCGGTGTGCCCGGATCGGCAGTCGGGTGGTCACGTGCGGCCGAGAGGGTGGGAAAGTCCCGTACCGGGAAACGAAGTGGTCGCGCCGCCGATCCCCAGGGTGTCCACATCGGCCATCCTGAGGGGAACTTGCACCATGGGCAGAAATCTCATCCGAACGGCGGTTGCCGCGCTGCTCGTGGCGGCCGGGTTGACCACGGTGCCGAGTACTGCGCAGGCGGTGCCGGGCACTCCGCAGGCCCCGGTGGTCGTGTTCACCGAGGACTTCGAGAACGGCCAGGGCGCGGTGCCGGTCCTCTTACCCCAGTACGTCAACGCGCTGGGCCAGGGCTACACGGCCGACCCGGCCTGGCTCGCCAACTGCAACGGCGTGGTCGTCTCCTTGCAGCAGCCCACGTCCACCCCGCCGGACCACCTCTGCGATACCGCTTGGGGCCGCGTGCGCCCCATGGCGGGCGACCTGGCCCAGTGGGCGGGCACCGACCCGGCCACCAACCACGCGATCGGCGCCTACACCCAGGGCGACCCCGGCCCGAACAAGGTCCAGTTCGAGACCACCCAACCCATCCCGCTCCAGGCGACCAACCGCTTCCTCGCGTTCTCGGTCGACGCGGGCGAGCAGAACTGCTTCGCCGAGCACGCCCTCCTGGCCTTCTCCCTCCTGGACGGCACCACCGAGGTCCCCGCGTTCACCACGCCGATCGAGGCGTGCGTGGACTACGCCCAGTACGTCAACGGCACGGCCGTGGGCACGTTCACCAGCGACAAGCCGATCCTCTTCAGCGGTGACGACGTCGGCATCCGGCTGAGGAACCTCCAGGGCAGCGGCAACGGCAACGACGCCGTCTTCGACAACATCCGCGTCCTCGACGTGACCCCGCAGCTCGACCAGACCTTCAGCCCGGCCCAGGCGGAGATCAACACCCCCGCCTCCCTCACGTACACGATCACGAACACCACCGAGCTGGCGGTGAAGGAGGGCTGGTCGTTCTTCGGCACCTTCCCCGGTGGCGTCACCGCCACGGCCGCCCCGACCACCACCTGTGCCGACGCCATCGCCACCGCCGCCCCCGGAGCGACCGCCGTCTCGGTGGAGGGCACGCTCGCCGCGGGCCAGACCTCCTGCACGGTCACCGTTCCCGTCACGGCGACCCGCGCGGGCACCTACACGGCGTGCGCCGCCAACGTCACCCAGCACGCGGGCCTGAACCTCCCCGGCTGCACGTCGATCACCTTCACCCCGCCCCCGTACCGGTTCGACGCCCACGCCCACGGCGGCGCGGTCAGCGGACCGCTCGTCACGGTGCCCCCGCTGGCCCCCTCAGACCTCACCTGCACCGCGACACCGGGTTCCGACGGTGAGGTCCTGGCCACCGCCAACCTGGGCGCCCTGGGGTCCCTGGGCGTGATCACCACGGACGCGAGCGGCACCGTCGACGGCGACGGCCTGCGGACGTCCTCCGCGCGCGCCAAGACGGCCGGGATCAGCCTCCTGGGCGGCCTCGTCACGGCCGACGCCGTCGAGGCCAAGGCGTCGGCCACCGACGACCTGGCGGGCGTGGTGACCGCGACCGGCTCGACGACCGTCGCGAACCTCCGCGTGGCGGGCGTGACGATCGCCAACCCGACGGTCAACCAGACCGTCACCATCCCGTTCGTGGCCACGGTCGTCGTCAACGAGCGCGTCCCGCACCCCGGCGGCATCACCGTCAACGCGCTGCACGTGACGCTGCTGACGGGTACGGACGTCGTGATCAGCCACGCCAGGGTCACCCTGGGCTGCTGACGCGGGCGGGCGCGGGGTCTCCCTAGTCGGAGGCCCCGCGCTCGGGTGAGCGCACCGCGCTGGGCGCACCCAGCGCGCGGGAGATGCCCCTGGCCGCCGTCCGCACGGCGGGCACCAGCCCGGCCACGTCGACGTCCTGCGGCACCACGATCGACACCGCGGCCACGACGGAGTCGTCCTCCCCGCGGATCGGCGCGGCCACCGACAACGTGATCAACTCGATCTGGCCGTCGCTGATCGCGTACCCGTCGCGCCGGACGCGCGCCAGCACCTCCCGCAGCGCGGCGGGTGTGGTGATCGTCTTGGGGGTGAACCGCCGCATCGGGCTCCGCACAGCCAACTCCTGCACCTCCGGCGCGGCGAACGCGAGCATCGCGAGGCCAACGCCGGACGCGTGCACGGGCAGCCTGCTGCCGATGCGGGTCACCACGTTGACCGCGTTGTGCGCCGAGATGCGCTCGACGTACACCGCTTCCAGGCCGTCCCGAACGGCGAGCTGCACGTTCTGGTGCGTGACCTCGTAGAGGTCCTCCAGGAACGGCAGGGCGCGTTCCCGCAGCCCGAGGCTGCCGGGTGACAGGGCCGCGAGTTCGAACAGCCGCAGGCCGACGTGGTAGCGGCCGTCGTCGTCGCGGTCCAGCGCACCCCATTCCACCAGCTCGTTCACCAACCGGTGGGTGGTGCTCAGCGCCAGCCCGGCGCTTCGGCTCAACTCGGACAGGTTCGCCGACGGTCGTTGCTCGGAGAAGACGCTCAGCAGCGTGAACAGCCTCCCCGCGACGGACTTCGGTGTCGTCACGCCCCCAGGATGGCCTTCCGATGAGTGGAAAGTCCACTCGCTGCGGGCACCGGACCCCACCACGATGTCCCGAGTGCGCACCCAGGTCGGAATCATTGGAGCCGGACCCGCGGGACTTCTGCTGTCCCACCTGCTGCACCTCGAAGGCATCGACTCGGTCGTGCTGGAGGCCCGCAGCCGCGTCTACGTCGAGAGGCGGGTGCGCGCGGGCGTCGTCGAACAGCCCAGCGCGGACCTGCTGAGGGAGGTCGGCCTCGCCGACCGGATGGACAAGGAAGGACTGCCGCACCACGGGTTCTCGCTGCGGTTCGACCGCGAGGACCACCGCATCCCGCTCACCGAGCTGACCGGGAGCGCGATCACCGTGTACGGCCAGCAGGAGATCGTGAAGGACCTCATCCAGGCCAGGCTCGCGGCGGGCGGGGACATCCGGTTCGAGGTGTCCGACGTCGCCGTGCACGACGTCGAGACGGACCGCCCGCGGATCACGTTCGACGGCGGCGAGCTGGAGTGCGACGTGATCGCGGGCTGCGACGGGTTCCACGGCGTCTCCCGTGGCACCATCCCGGTCGCCGTGCTCAAGACTTTCCAGCAGGACTACCCGTTCGCCTGGCTCGGGCTGCTCGCGAAGGCCGAGCCGTCGCACGAGGAGCTGATCTACACCAGCCACGAGCGTGGGTTCGCGCTGCACAGCATGCGCTCGCCGGAGGTGACCCGCCTCTACCTCCAGGTCGACCCGGACGAGCGGATCGAGGACTGGTCGGACGACCGCGTGTGGGACGAGCTGCACCTGCGGCTGGAGACCGACGACGGCTTCGAGCTGAACGAAGGACCCGTGATCGAGAAGGGCATCACGCCGATGCGGGGCTTCGTCGCCGAGCCGATGCGGTACGGGCGGCTGTTCCTCGCGGGCGACGCCGCCCACATCGTGCCGCCCACCGGTGCGAAGGGCATGAACCTCGCCATCGCCGACGTCCTGGTGCTCTCCCGAGCGCTGGCCGCGTTGCTGCACAAGGGCGAGACCGAACTGGTCGAGTCCTATTCGGACACCTGCCTGCGCAGGGTGTGGCGGGCGCAGGGCTTCTCCAACCACATGACCACGATGCTGCACCGCGCGCCGGGCGCGGAGGACTACCAGCACCGGCTCCAGCTCTCACAACTGCGTTACACGGCAACGTCTTCCGCCGCTGCCACGAGCTTGGCGGAGAACTACGTCGGCCTGCCCTTCTGACAACGGAGGTCGCCATGTCCACCAACCGCTGGGTTCTGCCGCTGAGCTGGTCGGCGGTGTTGCTGGACGGGTTCGACCTCGTGGTCCTCGGCACCGTGCTCCCGGTGCTGCTCCAGGAGAAGGTGTGGGGCCTCAACCCCGCGAGCGCGTCGATCGTCTCCACCGTCGGACTGGTGGGCATGATGCTCGGCGCGCTCACCATGGGCACGGTCACCGACGTCATCGGCAGGCGCAAGGCGTTGATGCTCGCCGTGGCGGGCTTCTCCTTCTTCACGCTGCTGTGCGCGTTCGCGCCGTCGGTGTTCGTCTTCGGGCTGCTGCGCTTCCTCGCCGGGCTCGGCCTCGGTGGCTGCCTGCCGACCGCCATCGCGTTGGTGAACGAGTTCTCCCACGCGGACCGCCGGGGCCGTTCGACCACGTTCATCATGACCGGCTACCACGTTGGCGCGGTCATCACGGCGCTGCTCGGCATCGTGGTGATCCCGTCGTTCGGCTGGCGGGCCCTGTTCGTCATCGGCGCCGCGCCCGCGCTCGTCCTCGTCCCGCTCATGTGGCGCCACCTGCCCGAGTCGCGCGTCTTCGAACCCGCGCCCGTCAAGGACGTCATCGGTTCCCTCTTCAAGCCCGGACTGGTCCGCGCCACCCTGGCGTTCTGGGTCGCGTCCTTCATGGGCCTGCTGCTCGTCTACGGCCTCAACACCTGGCTGCCGCAGATCATGCGCGCCGCGGGCTACCCGCTCGGTGCCGCGCTGAGCCTCCTGCTGACGTTGAACGTCGGCGCCGTGATCGGCCTGCTGGTCGCGGGCTACGTGGCCGACCGCTTCGGCATCCGCCGCTCCACCATCGCCTGGTTCGCCATCGCGGCGGTGGCGCTGGCCCTGCTGAGCGTCAAGCTGCCCGGTGTCGGCGTGTACGTGGCGGTGCTCGTCGCGGGCTGCTTCGTGTTCAGCGCCCAGGTCCTGGTGTACGCCTACGTCGGCCGCGTCTACGCCGACGCCAACCGTGCCACCGGCCTCGGCTGGACCGCGGGCGTCGGCCGCGTCGGCGCCATCTGCGGCCCGCTCCTCGGCGGCGCCCTGCTCACCGCGGGCGTCGCGTACCCGTGGGGCTTCTACGCCTTCGCCCTCGTCGCCGCGCTGGGCGCGGGAGCCGTGTTCGCCATCGGCTCCCGCACCCGTGTGGACGCCTAGGGGACCAGGTCGACGACCTGCCCGTCGGCCTCGACCTGGACGGCGTCGTCGGGGATGACGGCGGCGTACGTGTAGGAGCCCTGCCAGTCGCCGGTGGTGGAGGTCCGGTACCTCAGCACCGTCCGGTCGCTCGCGACCACCCACCCGTGCCCGTCCGGCAGTCGCAGGCGGACGGGCACGGGCGACTGGACGTCGACCGCGGGCCCCAGGAGCACGCGGTCCGGTGTCCCGTTCGCGCGGAAGAGCACCGCGTACAGCGCGCTCGGCCGGGGGTCCTCGACGAATTCGCCCACCAGCAGGCTCGTGCCGTCAGGAGTGCTGCCGCGCACGGTCCACTCGCTGAAGCGGATCGTGGCGCCGACGTCGACCAGACCTGCGGCACGCAGGAGTGAGTACACGTCGGTCTTCTCCGGCGGGCCGGAGCCCGCCGGTCCGACGGGCATGTCGGGGCGGGGAGTGGAGTCCCACATCTTGGTGTCGGCGTACGCGGTGATGTCGCACTGCCCGTAGCGAAGGTAGCCGCTGGCTGGGCAGGTGGGGAGTTGCCGTTCCCGCGGGATGTTCGTGGTGGTCGGCGGTCCGTCGCCGCTCACCAGCCGCGCGGTCGACGGGTCCGTCCCCTCGGGCGCGGTCCACAGGGCGACGCCGTCGACGATCGGCACCTCCTGCCAGGTCCGCCGCACGACGCCGTCGGCGTCTCTCGTCGAGGAGGCCGAGGCGTAGACGGGGGTCATCGGGTCCACCACGAGGAAGGTGCGGTCGCCGGGACCGAACTGGAAGCTCTCCTTGTCGCCGCCGAGGTCGCCGGGGCTGGTGCTGCCCAGCAGTTTCTGCTCGTCGTCGGCGGGGTCCCGCCCGACCAGACCGACCAGCGTGCGCACCTGGTCGCGGACCCGTGCCTCCTGCATCACCACGGCCGCCTCACCCGCGGTCGTGGTGGCCGCCCAGTAGACGTACGGTTGCCCGTGGACCTCGGTGACCCCGCGGTCGTACCGCCAGGACATGGTGAGCGCGCGCTGCCACACCCCGGCCGCGGCGGCGAGACGGGCCGGGTCGTCCGCCAGGTCGCCCTTCGTCGCCTCCAGCAGTCGCTGGTCCTGCGGCTTCGGCCCCTGCCAGGCCTGCACCAGCACGCCCGCGCCGAAGCCGACGACCCCGACCACCGCCGCGATGGTGATCGCGAGGCCCGTCCGCCGCCGCGCTTGCCTGCGCCGTCCGCCGCGGAGCACGTCGCCCGTGAACCCCGCGCGGACGTCGACGTCCTCGGAGGCCCGGCGCATCGCCGTGCCGAGTTCGTTCACCGCGCCACCTCCACCATGAGTTCCCGCATCCGCGCCAGCCCCCGCGAGGTCTGGCTCTTGACCGTGCCGGTGGCGCAGCCGAGCGCCGCGGCGGTCTGCGCCTCGCTGAGGTCGTCGAAGTACCGCAGCACGAGCACCGCGCGCATCCTCGGCGGTAACTCGGCCAGCGCGCGCAGCACGGCGTCCTGGTCGACCACCGCGTCCTCGTGACCGCCGACCGACGGCGTCCCCGCCTGCTCCCAGGCCGCTTCCGGCTTGCGCGAACGGCGGCGCCACCGGTTGGCCGACGCGTTGGCCAGCGCGGCCCGCGTGTACCGCTCGGGCGGGCCCTTGATCCGCCGCCAGCGCACGAACACCTTCTCCAGCACCTCTTGCAGGAGGTCCTCGGCCGCCGCCCGGTCCCCGCCGCACAGCAGGTACGCGGTGCGGAGGAGGGACTGCGACCGCAGCACCACGAACTCCTCGAAGTCCTGATCCGCCGCGTGCACAGCCACCCCTCTGCCTCCTCCGCGTTCCCCCCGCGAAAGCCAGGACACCGGCCGGTGCGAAGAGGTTGCCGGGAATTCCGGGTGGTCTTCGGGACCCGGTCGGGTCGGTGTGACCAGGCCGGGGCGGCGAGGTCGTCACCCGACCGTTTAGACTGCGGTTCGACTCCAGTCGACGAGGGAGATACGCGTGGCCGAGATGACCGTCCAGTTGGTCGCCGTTGAACGCCGTCTGTGGTCGGGCACGGCCACGTCGGTGGTCGCCCAGACGACCGAGGGCGAGATCGGCGTACTTCCGGGCCACGAGCCCATGCTCGGCCAGTTGGTCGAGGGTGGCGTGGTCCGCATCCGCACGACCGACGGCGAGCTGGTGACCGCTGCCGTCTACGGCGGGTTCCTGTCCGTGACCGGGTCCGCGGTGAGCGTGCTCGCCGAGGACGCCGAACTGTCCGACGAGATCGACGTCGAGCAGGCGCGGTCCGCCGCGAAGGACTCGGACGACCTCCAGCGAGGGCGGGCGCTCGCCGCCTTGCGCGCCGCCGGACACTCGGCCTGAGGCCGGAAGCGGACGAGCGGGTATCGCCGTGGGGATCGCCGAGATCGTCGGGGTGGTCCTGTTCGTCGCGGTTTTGAGCCTGGCGTACTTCGCCTGGCGCCGCCTCAGACTGCTCCGCGCGGGCGGCGTGCACGTCGCACTCCGCCTGCGGCAAGACGACAGCGGCCGGGGCTGGCACCTCGGCGTCGGCCGCTACCAGGGTGACGAGTTCGTCTGGTTCCGCGTGCTGAGCCTCGGCTCCGGCCCGAACCAGATCATCACCCGCGAAGGCCTGGAGATCGACGACCGTCGCGAGCCTGCCGCCTCGGAGACCTACGCGATGCCCACGGGCTCCACGGTCCTCCGCTGCCGCAGCTCCACGGGCAACGAGATCGAGATCGCCATGGGCCCGGACGCGCTGACAGGATTCTTGTCCTGGCTCGAATCAGCGCCTCCGGGCCGTTCCATTCCCTGGGCCAGTTAGGCGTTGTGCCGGAACGGCCATTCCGCAGGTTGCACATGTACGTGAACGTACGTACAGTTGTATGTGTAACCTGAGTTGGAGGGGAAGTGGTGGCGGTGTCGACGCTGGTGACCACGAGCGAGCGCGATGTCCTGCTCGCGGATGAACGTGATCAGCAGCAGGCCAAGGCGTTGATGAGCCTGCTCCCCTCGAATGGTGCGAGGTTCAGCGCCGAAGCGGGCGAAGACGGTTCCGCCGTCCCGGTGCCGGTCGAGTTGTCCGAGATCATCGCGCAGGTCGTCCAAGCCGTTGCACTGGGGCATGCCGTGACGGTCAACGCGATGCCCGCGGAACTGACGACCACCGCGGCCGCCCAATTGCTGGGCGTGTCACGTCCAACGCTGATGCGCAAGATCAACGCAGGCGAGATCCCGTCCCACAAGGTCGGTTCGCACACCCGCTTGCGAACGGCGGACGTGCTCAAGGAAAAGCACGACCGCAGGCAGCGGCAACTGGCGGCGTTCGAAGAACTGCGCGCATTGGAAGACGACTGATTCGGCTTCCCGTGCGTCGGCCCTGCTGTCAAGGTCGGTCTACTGGACCGAGGACGTGCTCGCGGAGACGATCTACCGCTTGCGTCGGAACAACCCCGGCTGGGACGGCGTGAAGACCACCTCGGTGCGGGATCTGATCGTGGGGACCTTCGAGGGTGGCCGGGTCGACGACTTTAAGGTCGACGACTCCTTCCCCGGCAGCGACGTCAACGACCGCCACGTGCACGCCGCGGCGATTGCCTGCCAGGCGGACTTCGTCCTGACCGATGACGAGGGCTTCGTCGTCAACGGTCAGGACGCGGACGCGATGCCCTACGAGGTCTACCGGTCGGACGACTTCTTCCTGCTGGTCGACGACAGCGTTCCGGACCTCGTGCGGCGGGTCACCCGTGAGCAGACCCTGTACTGGGCCAGGCGAACCGGCCGCGCCGACCTGGCGGGCAAGCTGATCGCGGCCGGTTGTCCCGAGTTCGCCGAACGGGTGCGGAACCACCAGGGGGAGTTGTCGCTCTCCGGTGTCGAGTAGGGCCTAGGCGTTCTCGCCGGGCTTCCACAGGACGTCGCCGTCCGGGTTCGCCACGCGCGCCAGGATGAACAGCAGGTCGGACAGGCGGTTCAGGTACTTCGCGGTCAGTGGGTTCGTGCGGTCCGCGTCCGTCTCCAGCAGTGCCCACGTGCTGCGCTCGGCTCGGCGTGAGATCGTGCGCGCTTGGTGCAGCAGGGCGGCGCCGGGGGTGCCGCCGTTGAGGATGAACGAGTCCAGCTTGCCGGTGCGGGCGTTGTACTCGTCGCACCAGGCTTCCAGCCGGTCGACGTACGCCTGCGTGACGCGCAGCGGCGGGTACTCCGGCTCGGGGACGATCGGCGTGCACAGGTCGGCGCCGACGTCGAACAGGTCGTTCTGCACCTTCTGCACGACGCCGTACACGTCCTCGGCCAGCGCGCCGAGCGCCAGCGCCACCCCGAGGGACGCGTTGGTCTCGTCCACGTCCGCGTACGCGACGATGCGCGGATCCGTCTTGGGCACGCGCGAGAAGTCGCCGAGTCCGGTCGTGCCGTCGTCGCCGACCCGCGTGTAGATCTTGGTGAGGTGAACCGCCATGTCCCGCACTCTAGTTCGGTTCGGCGGCTGTGCCGACGGGCGCGGAGGCGGAGGATGGCTGGTGTGAACGCGTGGATCCAGACCCTGGTGCTGATCGTCGTCTTCGGATTGCTCGCCGGGGTGCTGCGGTGGGCGTTCGGCAACGACCGACGGGCCGTGCCCGACTACACCGGTGACGACTTCGGACTGTTGAACGAGGTCGCGATCGTGCCGACCGAGGAGGCCGCGCGGGTGTTGGCCAAGCGCTTGCGCACAGCGGGCATCAAGGCGACGTCGGTGCGGGGCGCGGAACCGGGCGCCTACCGGGTGATGGTGTTCCCGGTGGACGTCCCGGAGGCGAAGCTGCTGCTGAGGGACGTCTAACCAGGCCTTCGCGCTCCCGCCACGCCGCGTCGCACAGCCCGCACGTCGGCCAACACCACGCCGTCTTCGACGCGCGTTCGCGCGGCACGGTGACCTCCTTGCCGCACAACGTGGACCCGACGTCGTTGGCCACGAGGTCGACGGGCACCGCGTGCCTGCCGCCCTCGGCGGGGAACCAGCGGAACGGGCGGTCCACTACCGGTGGAAGTTTTCCGCGTGAACGGTCCGAACACGCCTCGCCCGCACCTCGCACAGCTCGCCGACCTCGTGCGCGATGCCGGCCAACTCGACCAGTCCCATTGCGACGGTTTCCGGGTCGAGCCGATTGCCGAGCAGCCCGACGAACGCGAAGGAAAGCCTGCTCAGGCACTCCCGCACGTCGTCGAGATCGTCGATCGCGGCCACCGCGCACCCCCAGGAGTTGACCCATGGCCCCGCTTCGCCTCCGGGAGCAACCGCGACGAAGCGGAGCGGGCCGCCGGATGAACTCCGACTGGCGAAAATGTAGCGTCACGAATACCCGTCGCGCGACTGCTCGATCGGGTGAACGTGTTCGACCACGATCGTGCGGACCGGCAGACTGCGGAGGTCACAACCCGTGAGGAGACCGATGTTCGACGACGTCAAGCCCGCACCGCCGATCCGCCGCCGCCAACTCGCCTTCCGACTGGCCGAGCTGCGCAAGGCCACGGGCATGAAGCAGGACGAGGTGGTCGAGCACACCGGCCTGTCGCGTTCGACCATCAGCAAGATGGAGAACGCCGAGCAGGAGCTGATGGAGAAGAACGTCCGGCTGCTCGCGGCGGCGTACGGCGTGGTCGCGCCGGAGCTGGACATGCTCGTGCGGATGGCGCGGGAGTCCAAGAAGATCGGCGTGATGGTCGCGCACGCCGACGTGGCGCCGAACTTCGCCAAGGACTTCCTGGAACTGGAGGCGTACGCGTCGGAGGTGTGGAGCTACCAGGCCGTCGTGGTGGACGGGATGCTCCAGATCCCCGGCTACATCCGCGCGCTGCGACTCGCGTGGAAACCCGACGCGACCCCAGAGGACCTGGAGCAGGCGGTCGATCTGCGCGCAGGCCGTCAGAAGCGCTTGCTCGACAAGGACGCTCCGACCCTGCGGGTGCTGCTGGACGAGGCGGCCTTCATCCGCCCGGTCGGCGGCCCGGACGTCATGGTCGAGCAGATCAAGCACCTGGTGGAGATGTCCAAGCTGCCGAACGTCACGCTCCAGGTGATCCCGAGGGCCGTCGGCGCCTATCCCGGCATGGGCCGGTCGTTCGCGATCCTGAAGTTCGACGACACGCCCGGCATGGACGTGGCCTACGCGGAGTCGTTGCGGTCGGCGACCTACCACGAGAAGCGGCACGAGGTGGTGCAGCACGTCGAGGTGTTCGACCGCATCGCGGACCTCGCGCTTTCACCCACGGCGACGCGGAAGTCCCTGGCTACGCTGGCAACCACATTCGGGAGCAACCAGCGATGAAAGGGGGTGGCATGACCGATCTCAGCCATGCCACGTGGCGCAAGAGCAGTCGATCCGGTGGGGACAACGGACAGTGCGTGGAGCTGGCCCACAGCGGCCAGGCCATCCGCGACTCCAAGAACCCCTCCGGCCACGCCCTCCGCTTCGACCAGCGCACCGCCGTCCGGTTCCTGGCGGCCGTCAAGAACGGCCGCTTCGACCACTGACGCGGCGCCCGGCCCCCGAACCCGCGTTCGGGGGCCGGACCTTTTCCGCACTCCGAGGGGCTCAGGCACGGGCTCGATCCAGAACGTCCGTAGGATCGCCGCTCAGGGGCAAGCGTTGAGGAGTTCTTTGGTGAGTGAGCATTTCCGGGTTCACGGCGGTGCGCGCCTGGTCGGCGAGGTCGATGTCGTCGGGGCGAAGAACAGCGTGTTGAAGCTGATGGCGGCGGCTCTGCTCGCCGAGGGCACGTCGACCATCACGAACTGCCCGGAGATCCTGGACGTGCCGCTCATGGCGGACGTCCTGCGGAGCCTCGGGTGCGTCGTCGTCATCGAGGGCGATGTGGTCACCATCACCACGCCGGGTGAGCTGAACCACCGCGCGGACTCCGAGGCGATGGGCAAGCTCCGCGCGTCGGTGTGCGTGCTCGGGCCGCTCGTGGGTCGGTGCAAGCGCGCGGTCGTGGCGCTGCCCGGCGGGGACGCGATCGGTTCGCGGCCGTTGGACATGCACCAGGCGGGGCTGCGGAAGCTCGGCGCCACGACGGAGATCGAGCACGGCTGCGTCGTCGCGAACGCCGCGGGCCTGCACGGCGCCCAGATCTGGCTGGACTTCCCCAGCGTGGGCGCGACCGAGAACATCCTGATGGCCGCGGTGCTGGCCAAGGGCACGACGGTGATCGACAACGCGGCCCGCGAGCCGGAGATCATCGACATCTGCCTGATGCTCCAGCAGATGGGCGCGAAGATCGAGGGCGCGGGCACGTCCACGCTCACCGTGCACGGCGTCGACAGCCTGAACCCGACGCAGCACCGCGTCGTCGGCGACCGGATCGTCGGCGCGACGTGGGCGTTCGCCGCCGCCATGACCCGCGGCGACATCCGCGTCCGCGGCGTCAACCCGCACCACATCGACCTCGTGCTGGAGAAGCTCCGCATGGCGGGCGCCGAGGTCACCACCTACGAGGGCGGCCCGGACGAGGGTTTCCGCGTGGTGCAGGAGGGGCGGCCCAAGTCGGTCGACTTCGTCACCCTGCCGTACCCCGGTTTCGCGACGGACAACCAGCCGTTCGCCATCGCGCTGTCCACGGTCTCCGAGGGCACGTCGATGATCACCGAGAACCTGTTCGAGGCCCGGTTCCGGTTCATCGAGGAGATGATCCGCCTGGGCGCCGACGCCCGCACCGACGGCCACCACGCCGTCGTCCGCGGCGTCGAACGCCTCTCCAGCGCCCCGGTGTGGGCGTCGGACATCCGCGCGGGCGCGGGCCTCGTGCTGGCGGGCCTGTGCGCGGACGGCGCGACCGAGGTGTACGAGATCTTCCACATCGAACGCGGCTACCCCGGCTTCGTGGAGAACCTCCGCAAGCTCGGCGCGAGCGTCGAACGCGTCACGGCGTAGGAACGGACCGACGAGGGGCGCCCACCGGGACCACCGGCGGGCGCCCCTGCGTGCGTTGGTGACCCCGCCCACGATCGGGTGCCCAATACCGATTCAGTGAGCAACGGCACGTGGACGCGGTGTTACTGATCAGTACGCTACGGGCAACAACGTCGTCACCGGCCTCCGGGAGGTTGTCTTGCCGTACCCGGCCGACCGCGAGCGCGACCGCCCGTGGGTCATGAGGACCTACGCGGGGCACTCGTCCGCTTCCGCGTCCAACGAGCTGTACCGGCGGAACCTCGCCAAGGGCCAGACGGGGCTGTCGGTGGCGTTCGACCTGCCGACGCAGACCGGCTACGACCCCGACGACGAACTCGCCAAGGGCGAGGTGGGCAAGGTCGGCGTGCCGATCAGCCACATCGGTGACATGCGCAGGCTGTTCGACGGGATCCCGTTCGACGGCGCGAACACGTCCATGACGATCAACGCGACGGCGATGTGGCTGCTGGCGCTGTACGTGAGCGTGGCCGAGGAGCACGGCGCCGACCCGAACCAGCTCGCCGGGACGACCCAGAACGACATCATCAAGGAGTACCTGTCGCGCGGGACGTACGTGTTCCCGCCCGGCCCGAGCCTGCGGCTGATCACGGACATGGTCGCGTGGACCGTGTCGAACGTGCCGAAGTGGAACCCGATCAACATTTGCAGCTACCACCTCCAGGAAGTGGGCGCGACGCCCGCGCAGGAGGTCGCGTACGCGATGTCGACGGCCATCGCGGTGCTGGACTCCGTCCGCGACTCCGGGCAGGTGCCGCCGGAGCGGTTCGGCGACGTCGTCGCGCGCATGTCGTTCTTCGTGAACGCGGGCGTGCGGTTCGTCGAGGAGATGTGCAAGATGCGGGCGTTCACCCAGCTCTGGGACGACATCACCCGCGAGCGGTACGGGATCGAGGACCCGAAGCAGCGGCGGTTCCGGTACGGCGTGCAGGTCAACTCGCTCGGGTTGACGGAGGCGCAGCCGGAGAACAACGTGCAGCGCATCGTGCTGGAGATGCTGGCCGTGTCGCTGTCGCGCGACGCCCGCGCCCGCGCGATCCAGTTGCCCGCGTGGAACGAGGCGCTCGGCCTGCCGCGGCCGTGGGACCAGCAGTGGGCGCTGCGGATGCAGCAGGTGCTCGCGTACGAGACGGACCTGTTGGAGTACCAGGACATCTTCGAGGGCTCGAAGGTGGTCGAGGCCAAGGTCGCGGAGATCATCGCCGGGGCGCGCGAGGAGATCGACCGCGTGCAGGCGATGGGCGGCGCGGTCGCGGCCGTCGAGAGCGGCTACATGAAGTCGGCGCTCGTCAGCTCGCTGGCCGACCGGCGTCGCCGGGTCGAGTCCGGTGAGGACGTCGTGGTGGGCGTGAACAAGTTCGCCACGAGCGAGCCGTCGCCGTTGCAGGCCGAGGGCGCCAAGGCGATCGAGACGATCGACCCGATCGTCGAACTCCAAGCGGTGGAAGCGATCCGCGAGTGGCGGGCCGGGCGGGACGAGTCGCTGGTGGACTCGACGCTGACGGCGCTGCGCGCGGCGGCGAAGACGGACGCGAACCTGGTCGAGGTGACCATCGCGTGCGCCAAGGCCGGCGTCACGACCGGCGAGTGGTCGCAGGCGCTGCGCGAGACGTTCGGTGAATACCGGGCTCCCACAGGGGTTTCCGCCGCGTCGGCGTCCGGCGAGGCGGGCACGGAGATCGCACGGGTGCGCGACCGGGTGCGGGCCACGGGCGAGGAGATCGGCGAACGGCTGCGCATCCTGGTCGGCAAGCCCGGTCTGGACGGCCACTCGAACGGTGCCGAGCAGGTCGCCGTCCGGGCCCGCGACGTCGGGTTCGAGGTGGTGTACCAGGGGATCCGGCTCACGCCCGCGCAGATCACGTCCGCCGCCGTGCAGGAGGACGTGCACGTCGTCGGGCTGTCGATCCTGTCCGGGTCGCACCTGGAGGTCGTGCCCGCCGTGGTCGACGGCCTCCGGGAGGCCGGTGCCGGTGACATCCCGGTCATCGTCGGGGGGATCATCCCGCCCGACGACGCCGAGAAGCTCAGGGAACGCGGTGTGGCCAGGGTGTTCACGCCGAAGGACTACGAACTCACGCAGATCATGGACGAGATCGTCACGGTGATCCGCGAGTTCCACGGGCTAGAGGCGGTCTAGCACCTCCTTGGTGCTGCTGATCTCCGCGAAGCCGCCGCCGCGCAGGTTCGCCACCGTGGCGGCGGTGAGCTGGTCCGCGGTGAGGTCTTCCAGGTCGAACGTGAAGGTGGCGTCGATCGCGACGACCACGCGGTAGCCGAGGTTGCCGCCGACGCGCGCCGTCGTCTCCACGCACATGTTGGTCTGGATGCCCGCCAGCGTGATGTCGGTGATGCCCCGGTTCGTCAGCCACGCGTGGAGGTCGACCTCGCCGTGGAAGGCGGAGTTGACGGTCTTCGCGAACACCAGGTCCGGCCGCACGTCGTCGAGTTCGGGCTTGAAGGTGTTGCCGGTCGTGCCCGCCGCCAGTGGCGAGCCGGGTTTCGCGGAGTCGTGCCGGACCAGCACGACCGGGCCCCGCCAGGCCTTGGCGAGGGCGGCGATGTTGGCCTCGGCGTCGGGGTTGTTGCGCGGGCCCCAGAAGGCGTCGTCGAAGCCGCGCTGCACGTCGATCAGGATCAGGGCTGTCATGCGTCCTACTGTCGGCGGTCGGGGCGGGGTCGGGGGAGTGGCAAGAGGTGCGCGTTGCGGTACTTTCCTGCCATGCGCACCGTGGGCGTTCTGCTGCTGCCGGACAGCCGGATCTTCGACGTGTCGGTGGTGTGCGAGGTCTGGGGGATCGACCGGGGCGATTCGGGCGTGCCGCCGTTCGAGCTGCGGATCTGCGCCGAGGACGGGGCGGTGACGCCGCTCTCGCCGCTCGGCTCGATGGCGGCGACCCACGGGCTGGCCGGGCTGGTCGACTGCGACCTCGTGGTCGTGCCGGGGCGCGGTGAACCGTTCGCCGACGTCTCCGCCGCCGCGGTGGAGGCGTTGCGGGCCGCGACCGGTGTCGTCGCGGGGTTGTGCTCGGGGTCGTTCGTGCTGGCGGCGGCCGGGCTGCTGGACGGCCGTTCGGCCACCACGCACTGGCGGATGCTCGACGAGTTGACGGCGGCGGCGCCGAAGGCGCTGGTGCGGCGGGACGTGCTGTTCACCTCGGACGACCCCGTGTACACGTCGGCCGGGGTGCTCGGCGGGGTCGATCTGTGCCTGCACCTGGTTCGCCGCGACCACGGTGCTGAGGTCGCGGCGACCGTGGCCCGGCGGATGGTCATGCCGCCTGTGCGGGAGGGTGACCAGCGGCAGTACGCGGAAGCTCCGATCCCTTCGCGCACGGCCAAGTCCGACATGGCGTCCACTGTGGATTGGGCGGTGGAGCGGTTGGCCGATCCGATCGGTGTGGGCGACCTGGCCCGGCATGCCGGGTTGAGCGGGCGGACGTTCCACCGGGCGTTCGTCGACGCGACCGGTAGTACGCCTGGGCGGTGGCTTCAGGTGCAGCGGGTGAGGTTGGCGCAGCGGCTGCTGGAGACGACCGACCTGCCGGTGCATCGGGTGGCTGAGAGGGCGGGGTTGGGGACGCCTGCGAATCTGCGGCGTCGGTTGCACGCTGAGCTTGGGGTTGGGCCGGATGCTTACCGTCGTACGTTCCGGGTCGCGGGGTAGGTGGGCGTTGCGGGGTGGGTGGTCGCGCTACCGTCGGGGGCATGGCCGACTACCAGCACCTGATCGTCGAGCACTCCGCCGACGTCGTGCGTATCACGATGAACCGACCGGCTCGGCGGAATTCGTTGACGTTCGAGCATTTGACCGAGTTGTTGGGGGCGTTCCACGAGGCTGCTGGGAGTGGGGCTTCGGGGATCGTGCTCGGTGGGGCTGGGCCGGTGTTCTCGGCTGGGCATGATTTCGGGGATGTCGCTGCTCGGGATCTGGATGGGGTTCGGGAGTTGTTGACGTTGTGCACGGATTTGATGCGGACTATTGAGTCTGTGCCGCAGGTTGTTGTTGCTCGGGTGCATGGGTTGGCTACTGCTGCTGGGTGTCAGTTGGTGGCTTCTTGTGATTTGGCTGTGGCTGCGGAGGGGGCTGGGTTTGCTTTGCCTGGGGGGAAGGGTGGGTGGTTCTGCCATACGCCTGCTGTGCCGGTGGCTCGGGCGATTGGGCGTAAGCGGGTGATGGAGATGGCGTTGACCGGGGATGTGGTTGACGCTGTTACCGCTGAGAGGTGGGGGTTGGTCAATCGGGTGGTGCCTGGTGAGGGTTTGGACGCTGCTGTGGATGAGTTGTTGGGGAGGGCTACTCGGGGGTCTCGGGCTAGTAAGGCCGTGGGGAAGCAGACGTTGTACGCGCAGTTGGATCGGCCTGAGGCGGATGCTTACGCGATTGCGGTGGAGGTTATGGCTGCTGCTGCGCAGACGCCTGCGGCTGTGGAGGGGCGGGAGGCGTTTTTGGGGAAGAGGGCGCCTGTTTGGACGGATTGAGGTGGGGGTTGGTGAGCTTTGTGGGGGAGGGTTTGGTGGGGGAGGGTTTGGTGGGGGTTGAGTTGGTGGGGGTCGTGGGGTTGGGTTTCGCCCCGATCTTTTGATTGTTTCGATGCCCGTTCGTGTTTGTCAAGGCGGGAAAGATGCCTTGACAAACACGAACGGGCACGAACTGCGCTGGGGATCGGGGGGCTGGGTGGGGTGTGGGCTCGGCCCAGGTGGGTGGGGGGTTGGGTTGCTTTGGCGGCTGGCTGTGGGGGTGGTGGTGGGCCTCGGTTTGGTGGGGGTTGGGTGGCTTAGGGCCGCTGGCTGTGGCGTTGGTGGTGGGTCCGGGTTAGGAGCCGGTGTAGTTGCGGTAGCGGAGTAGTACGCGGTCTACCAATTGGGCTGCTGCGCCGGTGTAGTGGGCTGGGTCCAGTAGGTCGTCCAGGTCTACCCCGGCCAGGTCTGGGAGGGGGCGTAGGACGTCGGCCAAGGACGTGCCTGTGGTGGATGCTTCTGTGGAGGCGCTGGTTAGTAGGGACTTTGCTTTTGCCTTGCCCAGTACTGGGGTTAGGGCTACTGCTAGGCGTTCTGCGACTATGGCGCCGCGGGTGAGGTCTACGTTGGCGCGCATCCTGTCGGTGTCCACCTCTAGGCCTTCGGCCAGTTCGGCTGCGGTGAAGGTGGCGCCGCCGGTTAGGCGTAGGGCTTCTCTTAGTGCTTGCCATTCGGCGTGCCAGGCGCCTGCTGGGCGTTCGTCCTCGGCGATCATGCTTTGGGCCAGTACCAGTGATAGTGCGGGTACCTGGCGGGCTGCGGAGACGATCAGGGTGGCCAGTACTGGGTTTCGCTTCTGCGGCATGGCGGAGGAGGTGCCTCTGCCTTCGGCTGCTGGTTCGGCTACCTCGGCGATTTCGGTGCGGGACAGGGTTTGTACGTCTACTGCGAACTTGCCCAGCGCGCCGGTGACGAAGCTGAGGACCGCGCCCAGGTCGGCTATCGGGGTGCGGACGGTGTGCCACGGTAGGACTGGTTCGGCCAATCCCAACTCCTCGGCGAATGGGGCGATCAGTTCTACGCCGTGCAGTGGTAGGCCGCCTTCCAGTTCGGCGAACTCGCCGTAGGCGGCCAGGGTGCCTGCTGCGCCGCCCAATGAGGCGGGTAGGCCTGCGGAGGCGACTGAGCGGACTCGGGCCAGGGCGTCCAGTACCAGTTGTAGCCAGCTCGCTACCTTGAGGCCGAAGGTGGTGGGTACTGCGTGCTGGGCCAGGGTTCTGCCTGCTACCAGGGTGTCGCGGTGTTCCTCGGCCAGGGTTGCCAAGGCGGCGGCTACTCGGCTCAGGTCGCCGTCGATCTGGGCTAGTACGCGGCGGGCGATGAGCATCGCGGCGGAGTCGAGTACGTCCTGGCTGGTGGAGCCGCGGTGCACGTGTTCTGCCGCTTCGGGGTCTACCGCGGCCACCAGGGCGGTGAACGCGGGGACCAGTGCCACCACGGGGTTTGCCGCGGCGCGTGAAGCTCGTGCCAGTGCGACGACGTCCAGGCCGCCCGCCTCGGCCGTCTTGGTGATCACCTCGGCGTGCGCGGCGGGGACCAGGCCCAGCTTGGCCTGTGATCTGGCCAGTGCCGCCTCCACCTCCAGCATCGCCCTCAGCCACGCCTCGTCGCAGGTGGTCGCCTCGACCGGGGTGCCCGACCACGTCGGGGCCAGCAGTCCGGAATCGGTGCGGCTCAAGCGCTCACGCTCCTGTACTGGGGGTGGACGGTCAGCACGGCTCGGGCGATGGCGTCGGCGTCCTCCAGCGTCACGGAGCCGACGCCGGGGCGGATGCCCGCCGCCGTCACCCAGTGCACGCCCTCGGTGGGCACGCCGAACGCGAACCTGGCCGGGTGTGCCGCTCCGGTGCGGTCGACCAGGCGGTACGGCCGCTCGGTCACGGCCAGGCCGCCGGTCTCGTAGCCGCCGACCTGGTACGGCCGGGAACGGCCGGTGGTGAGCAGGTAGCGCAGCAGTGGGTTGGCGCTGCGCCGCAGGTCGATGTCGGGCAACCGGGCGTCGATGAGGCCCCGGCAGCGGACGGGCGGGCCGGGCACGGTCTCGGAGTCGACCAGGAACACGCCCTCGGAGGTGGACCGGCGGATGCGGACGCGCGGGCCGACGACGTGCAGCACGCCCGCTTCGACCAGGGCGATCATCTCCTCGATCCGGCGCACGGGCGGGCCGATCGACGTGAACGCGTTGAGCGGGTTGTACCAACCCTCCAACTCGTCGCGGTAGGAGTCGCCGCTGATGCCGCTGTGGTCCACCACGAGCCGGATCTCGTTGCGCAGGTCCCTGAGCACGTCCAGCGCCGACTTGAGCGGGCTGGACAGGTTGCCGAGCCGGGCCTCGCGCACGTCGTGGCGCAGGTGGTCCAGCAGCCAGCCGCGGAAGTCGTCGCGACCGGTGAACACCCGGTCGCCCTGCGGGCGTTCGACCAGGCCCCAGTCCCAGCGCTCGGTGATCCCGTACCGGGCCAGCAGGCGTTCGTCGTCGGCCGGGTTGCCCTCCACAAAGGACTGGAGGAAGTCCTGTGCCCGCTGTGGCTCCACGAGCAGGCCGTAGTAGACCGCGCGGACCTCGCGGTCCACCAACGGCCACACGGCGTCGCGGAAGCCGACCGGCTCGCCGGACTCGGCCCGCTTGCGCAGGCCCGCGATGACCGTCTCGGTGAGGAAGTACGGCCGGTGCCTGCCGTGCGGGCCCTTCTGGTTCTCGCCGCGCGCGTGGTACGGCACGCCGCGCCGGGAACCCACGTGCAGCACCGGTTCCAGTCCGGACGGTCGGTACCGCAGGCCGTCGTCGACGCGGTCGAACGCACCGCCGCGGCCGACGGTCAGCAGCGCCAGGTAGTCGAAGAAGTTCAGCCCGATCCCGCGCACCGCGACCGGCATGCCGGGCGTGATGCCGCTCAGGTCGACGTCCGCCGGGTTGGCCGGTTCGACGTGGCCGAGCTTGTGCCGCGACGCGAACCTGCGGTTCTCGTCCTGGTCGCGGCTGCGCGCGAGCGGACCGTGCCCGAGCGCCAGCACGACCGCGTCGAGCCCGCCGAGCCTGGTGCCGTCGAGCAGCGTCACGGTTTGGCGCCCGTCGGCGGTGTCGTCGACGGCGACCGCCGTGCCCTCGTGCACCGCGACGGTCACCGACGCGGGCGCGCCGGCCACCAGCCCGCGGAACACCCAGGCCAGGTACCGGCCGTAGAACGCCCTGGTCGGGTAGTCGTCCGGCCCGAGCGCGCGGGCCTGTTCGGGTTCCCCGCAGTCGACCAGGCCGTCCACGGCCATCCGCGCCCACTCGTACAGGCTCGGACCGGGCACCACGGGCCCCTCGCACGGCACGCTGTCGTCGGTGAACAGGCTGATCTGCGAGGCGACCGTGTTCATCAGCAGGTGCCCGGACTGGTGGGTGCGCCACACCCCGCCGGGGCCGGGCGGGAACGGGTCCACGACGTGCACCTCGACCTCGCGGCCGTCGGTGGCGTTGGCGCAGATCCGCTCCAGCACGGAGGTCCCGCGCGGTCCGGCCCCGACCAGGCAGATCCGCAGGACGCTCATCCGGACGCCAGTCCTCGCCGCCACGACACCGTCGGCTTCCAGCCCAGCTCGGTGCGCGCCCGGTCGGTGCGGGCGCCGCGCATGGCCGTGAGCTGGTGGTGCGCCACCCACCCCAGGACCCTCTCGGCGATGTCCGACGGCAGCACGCGCGGTGGAGGCGCCCCGAGCATGCGCGCGTACTCCGGCAGCCACGTCGACCCCTCGGCCGGGTCGTCGTCGGCGATGTTGAACACCCCGGTCGCCTCGCTGTCCACAGCGGACAGAGCGGCCAGAGCGGCGTCCTGGACGTGCAGGAACGACGTCACGCCCGTGGCGACGTCGGGGATCGGCAGCTTGCCCCGGCCGACCTTCGCGCCGAACGGGCCTTCGGGGTCGTACTGGGTCTGCGCGCCGAACAGCGTGCCGTAGCGCAGGATCGTGCCCGCGACGTCGGGTGTGCCGAGCACCAGCCGTTCCATCTCGGCCACGGCCTGCACGGTCCTGGCCCACGTCGGGTCGGGCGCGTCCAGGTAGAGCGGCGCGTCCTCGTCCAGCACCGGGTCGCCGAGCGGGGCCGTGGCGAACGAGATGCCCTGCACCACCAGCTTCGCCGCGCCCGCCTCCCTGGCCGACATGATCAGGTTCGCGGTGCCCTCGGTGCGCAGCCGGGCCGTGGTCTCCATCGCGTCGGCGTTCATCCGCCGCAACGCGGTGAGCTGGTGCACCACGACGTCCGGCCGGGCCGTGCGCAAGGCGGCGCGCACGGCCACCGGGTCTAGCGCGTCCGCGACGACGACCTCGTCCGCGGTGTCGGCCTGCCCCGTGGTGACGGGCCTCGACCCGTCGCGCACCAGCGCGACGACGTGGTGCCCCCTGCCCCGCAACAGCGGGACCAGCGCGCTCCCGATGAGCCCGGTGGCCCCGGCGACGACGACCCGCATCCCTCAGCTCCCTTCCGGCGCGACGCGCATCAGCAGCCTGCACGCCGCGTCCCCGTGCCGCAGGCAGCCGGTCGAGCAGTTCTCCACCAGCGACACCCCGAGCCCGTCGGACCACCCGGCGTGCACCTCGGTGCACGGGCACTCGTAGCCCTCCAGCGAGCCCGCCATCCGAACCATGGTGACCGCGAAGTTCTGCCGCATGACGACCTCGATCGTGTCGTCGTCGACCACGGCGCACCGGAGGTCGCGCAGCTCGTACGGGAAGGTCCGGTCCGCGCACGCGTCGTAGCGCAGCCGCAGCTCCTCCGCGTCCCGCGCGGGTTTGCCGCCGAACTGGCGCAGGACCTTCCGGCCGATGCTCATGGCGACGTACCGCAGCGCCTCGGCGTTGACCTCGTTGGCGGCGGCGTGCCCGAACCGCTTCGCCACGCCCTGGTACCAGCGGGCGTCGTGCAGCCACCACGCGCGGTAGACGTCGAGCAAGTCCGCGCGGGTGGTCGTGCCCGCCTCTTCGATCGCCGTCATCCCCGCCCTCCGGCGAGCTGCTCCTGGAACCGCTCGCGCATGAGCCGCTTGAGGACCTTGCCGGTCGCGCCCTTGATCACGTCGGTCGCGTCCATCCGCAGTGCCCGCGTCAACGGCGGGAAACCCTTGGAGCGCAACGTCTCATTCACCAGCTCCGTCCACTTGGCATCGTCCGCGCCCCCCTCCTCGGCGGCGAGTTGCAGCAGCACGTACGCGTCCGCCACGCCGTCGCCGTCCCAGTCGGCGCGCACGCCCTCCGGAGCCACGCCGACGACCGTGCAGTCGGCCAGCGCGGGGATCTCGGCCAGCAGCAGTTCCTCGGTGCGGGTGCTGAAGACGATGCCCTCCGCCGTGCGGATCGCGTCCGGCGCGCGGTCGAGGTGGTAGAAGTTGCCCTCCTCGTCCTGTGTGGACAGGTCGCCGGTCAGCCAGTAGCCGCCGAGCCGCAACCGGTGGAACGTCAGCGAGTCGTTCCAGTAACCCGGCGTCAGCGTTGGGGAGCGTACCCCGAGCCTGCCCACCTCGCCTGGGGGAAGTGGCTGCCCGTCCTCGGACAGCACCGCCGCCTCGGCGAAGCTGATCGGCTTGCCGATGCAGCGGCCGTAGGCGGAACTGCCGGGCTTGTGCCCGTTGTGGAAGATCGAGTAACCGGTCTCCGACGAGCCGAGGCCGTCGGTGAACACCGAGCCGGGGACCCTGATCCGCTGGAAGTCCGCGCCCACCTCGAGGTGGCTGCCCTGCGCGATGAGCGCGCGCACGTGCGCCTCGTGGGCCGCGTCCCCGGTGTTGTACCAGGCTTCCACGCTCTCCAGGTCGCGCGCGGCCAGGTCCTCCGCGGCGATCTCGCCGTACGTCCCGGCGAACGCGAAGATGGTGGTGGGGTGGAACTCCTCGGCCGCGTCCAGCACGTCGACGCCGCGCTGGCTGGACAGCAGCATCACCGGCGAGCGCAGCAGGAAGCCGAACATCATCACCGACACCGCGGCGTTGTGCGAGCCCGGCAGCGCCACCAGCAGCCTGCCCATGGCCCCGCCGACCGACAGCCGCAACCGGTGCAACTGGGCGTACAGCAGGGTTTCGTGGGTGTGCGGCACCGCCTTCGGCATCCCCGTCGTGCCGGACGAGTGCGAGATGATGATCGGGTCGGTCGGGTGGTGCCGGTACGGGTAGCCCTCCGGCAGCGGCCCCGTCGCGCTGATGTCGGCCGCGGTGACCAGGAACCCGAGTTCGAGGTCGCCGTCGGCCAGCGTCGCGCGGTGCTCGTCGTCGGCCACCGCGCCGACCGCGCCCTGGCGGCGGACGTACTCGCGGGCGATCTCCGGCCGCAGGTTGCCGTTGACGAACGACGGGATGGCGCCCAGCGACGTCAGCGCCAGGTAGTTCACCGCGAACTCGGTGCTGGAGCGGGTCTGCACGGCGACCGGGTCGCGCGGCTTGACGCCCTGCGCGTGGAACCACGACGCGTAGACCTCGACGGCGGCGTGCAGCTCGCCGAGCGTCAGCACCGACGGGTGGCTGCCGTCGGGCGCGCGCCAGGTGCCGTCGGTCCACAGGACCGGCTCGTCCAGCGGGCGGCCGTGGGCCTTGAGCCGGTGGATCACGTTGCCCGCGCCCAGGGTGGCGTCGGACAGGACCTGCGCGCGTTCCGCCTTGCTGATCATGGTGTCGGCCTTTCAGCCAGTCGTCGGAGGTCGTGCCCGCCGGGCTGGCGGGGCGGGGTGTCGCGGTCGACCAGCAGCGCGACCGCGAAGTCTTCGCCAGGGCGCTCCAGACCCAGTTCCAGGCAGGCTGCTGCGGTGCGGTCGTTCCCGGTCAGCTCGACGCCGACGACGAGCACCCGGTCCAGCTCCTCGTCGTCCAGGAGCAGGTCCGCGGTGTCGAGCAGCGCCGAGCCGAGGTCGGTCATCGCCGACAGCGAGACCAGCGGCCCGGTGATCCCGAACTCCTTGCTCAGGAAGCCGAGGATCGCGTTCGAGGTGGCCTGCATGAACAGCAGCGGGTTGCTCACCTGGCCGCCGATCAGCAGGGTGCTGGCCAGGTCCGTCGTGGTCGAGTCGCCGATCGTGCTGCCCAGCACCAGCGCCGTCCGCGCGCCGTCGCCGGGGTGCTCCAGCAGGCAGCGGTGGGCGACCTCGTGCACGAGCGGGTTGAACTCGGACTCGATGAACCCCGACACCGGGGGGCCGCTGGTGGCGGTCGTCACGGGCGCTCCAGTACGAGTGCGGTGTTGAACCCGCCGAACGCCGCGTTGACGTTCAGCGCGCGCCGGACGTCGGCGTCGCGGGCGGTGTTGGGCACGTAGTCGAGGTCGCAGGACGGGTCGGCCTCGGTGAAGTTCGCGGTCGGCGGCAGGACGCCGTCGGTGAGCGCCAGCAGCGTGATCACGAACTCCACGATCCCGGCGGCCTCCAGCAGGTGCCCGGTCGTGCTCTTGGTCGAGCTGACGGGAACCTGGTCGGCCCGCGTGCCGAACACCTCGTGCAGGCCCTGGGTTTCGGCCGGGTCGTTGAACTTGGTGGCCGTGCCGTGCGCGTTCACGTAGTCGACCAGCAGCCCGTCCGGGTCGCCCGCGCGGCGCAGCGCCCGCTGTGCGGCCGCCGCGAGCCCCGCGCCCTGCGGGTGCGGCCTGGACACGTGGAAGGCGTCCGACGCGGCACCCCACCCGGCGACGGTGGCCAGCGGTCGCGCGCCCCGGCGACGAGCCGCCGACGCCGACTCCAGCACCACGACCGCCGCGCCGTCGCCCAGCAGCATCCCGCTGCGGTCGACGCTGAACGGCCGGACCACGCCGTCGCGCGACAGCGCCCGCCCCGAGTCGAACTTGGCGAAGACCTCCTCCTCGACGAGGTACGCCCCGCCGCAGACGGCCGACTCCAGCCGACCGGACGCGATCAGCCCGCACGCGTGGATGATCGCCGACGCCGAGGCGACGCAGGCGTTGGTGAACGCCAGCCGCTGCCCCGCCGCCCCGATCCGCGCCGCCAGGAGGTCCACGAGGTGCGCGGGCACGGTGTCGGCCACGTCGACGCCCGCCTCACCGCGCCAGAACCGGGTCAGCGTGGCGAAGTCGCCCGACGTGCCGACCAGCACGGCCGTGTCGTCGCGGGCGGTGAACCCGGCCATCTCCACGGCTTCGTCCGCGCAGTCGCCGAGCACGTCCCGCTGCGAGTCGGGCTTGTCGCTCCCGGTGGTGGCGGCGTTCGGCGTCCGGTACGGGCCGGTGTCGAACCGGGTCGTGGGCGCGAACGACGGCACGCCGCCGAAGACGCCGCGCCGGATCGCGTCGGCGCCCCGGCCGAACGCCGTCCGCACGCCGAAGCCGGTCACCACCACCTCAGCCATCGTGCGACTCGCCCGGCCGGACGCGGTTGAGGTAGTCGGTGATGCCGCGCAGGGAGCCGAACTCGGTGAGGTGCTCGTCCTCCGGTTCGACCACCAGGTCGTACCTCGTGCCGAGCTGGTGCAGGAACCACACCAGCCCGAGCGAGTCCAGTGCCAGCTCGGCGTCCTCGTCGAGGTCGGCGGGCAGCTCCGGGAAGATCTTGGGATCGGACAGCAGTTCCCGCACCACCGCCGTCGTGATCTCCACCCGTGTGGTCATGCCGTGGCGCCCCGCTCCACGATGTCGGCCGCCAGCTCGCCAAGGGTCATCGCGCCGAGCGGCTCGATGTCGGTTTCCGGGAACTGCACGTTGAACCGGCGTTCCAGCCGCATGGTCAGCTCGATCAGGCTCAGCGAGTCCAGGTCGATGCCGCCGCTGCCGAGCGGGCTCTGGACGTCGACCTCGTCGGGGGCGATCGGGTGGTTCATGTCCTTGACGACCGTGGTGACGATGAAGTCGCGGATCTCGTTCTCCAGCGTTGGCATGGGCCAACCCCTTCCGTGTGGGGGATCAGGACGTTCCGGGCACGGCGCCGCGCAGGGTCTGCGTGCGCCTGATCAACTTCCCGTTCGACGTGCGGGGCAGTGCGGGCAGCACCCGGATCAGCCGGGGCACCTTGTAGGCGGCCAGCCGGTCGCGGCACCAGCCCGTGAGCTCACCGGCGCCGGGGCCGCCCTCCTCGGCGGACACGTAGGCCTCGATGGACTCGGCGTGGACGACGACCACGTCGGTGATGCGGGGGTGTTGGCGCAGCACGGATTCGACCTCGACCAGGTCGACCTTGAGCCCGCCGATCACCACGAGGGAGTCGCTGCGGCCCAGCAGCCGGACGGCCCCGTGCTCGTCCTGCGCGGCCCGGTCGTGGGTCCGCAGCCAGCCGTCGACGTACCTGTCGGACACCGGGCCCTCGGACTCGAAGAGGTACGGGCTGCCGTCCGGCAGTTCGACCTCCAGCTCACCCGCTTCGACCCGCAGCACGATGCCCGGCGCGGCCTTCCCTACGGCGGGCCACAGGTCGCCGCTCACGTCCATCGCGATCACGCCGGTCTCGGTCGTGCCGTAGGACTCGCCGAGACCGACGCCGAACCGCTCCCGGAACGCCTCCGCGACGCCGGTCGGCATCAGCTCGCCGCCGGACACCGCCGCCCGCAGGGACGGCAGCACCGGCACGGACTTCGCCGTCGTCAGCAGCTCGTAGTGGAACGGCGTGCCGAAGATCGCGTGCACGTCGTGGCGCTCGGCCGTGGCCAGCACGTCCTTGGCCGACAGCCGGGGCGTGAACACCGCCGCGACGCCCGCCGCGAGCGAGTGCAGCAGGCCGGCGACCAGGCCGAAGCTGTGCGCGGTGGAGCTGAGCAGCAGCACCCGCTCCCCGGCCTTGGGCATGCGGTCGATCCGGGTGAACCGCTCGACCTCCGCCGCCAGCGACGCGGGCGTCCTGCCGATCACCTTGGGCTGTCCCGTCGACCCCGAGCTGAACTGGACCAGCCGGTGGTCGGTCGCGGCCCTCGCGCCGTCGCGGTGGTGCTTGGTGACGACCTCGTAGGTCGACTGGAACGCCATCGCGAACCGGCCGCCCGCCGTCGCCCGGACGGTGAACTCGGGGCGGCACAACGTGCGCAGCGCCTCGACCTCGGCAGGCGCGAGCCGGTGGTCGGCCAGCATCACCTGCGCGCCCAACGACCACAGCGCGAACACCACCTCGACCTGGGTGCGGCTCGACGGCACCTGCACGAGGACCGTCGAGCCGTCACCGATGCCGAAACCGCTGAACACCCTGGCCTCCGCGGCCACGGACGCGCGGACCTCGGCCCGGTCCACGACGCGCTCGTCGTGCACCAGGTACGGCAGGTGGCCGGGATGGGCGTCGAACAGGCCTTCCAGGAGCGCCTTCATCAGCTCTCCTTGCAGAATTCGCCGATCGGGATGCCCACGTGCCGCTGGTCCGTCGCCAGGTAGCCGAGCAGCTCGTCGCCCTGCTGGAGCTCCGTGACGTTGCGGACCTTGCCGCCGGGGCCGAGCAGCCGGACGTGCCAGTCGTCCTGCACGGTCAGGCTGACCACGACGCCGTCCACGGAGTGCGCCGTGATGCTCAGCAGCGGGCGGGACTCCAGTTTGGACCGTCCTACCACGACCCGGCGCGTGCGGCCCTCGGAGTTGACCGCGAGGACCGTGCTGCCGGAGTGCAGCTCGCTGAGGTAGTTCGTCCGGTTCTCCGGGCCGAGCACGTAGGAGTGCAGCGCGCCCGCGTTGACCCGGAACGGCCGCGTCGGCATGTACGGCAGCGGGTGGGTTTCGCTACAGGACAACAGGAAACCGGTCGAGAACGAACCGACGAGGATGCCCTCGTCCTCCTCGAAGTGCGTGCACGTGTCGACGCACACCCGGTCGCCGAGGCCGTGGTGCTCGATGCGGTCGACGATCAGCGTGGCCAGCTCCAGCTTCGGGCTGGTCGCCTCCAGCATCCGGCTCAGCGCGAACACCTCGGTGGCGTCCTTCGGCGCGAGCATCACGCCTTCCGAGCCGCGCTCCAGCACGTCGACCACGATCGACGCCTCTTCGATGTCGCCGCAGACCGTGAACAGCTTGCCGGGCGCGCGGTCGGCCGCGGCCAGCACGATCTCCAGCGGGATCTTGGTCGGGTCGGCGAACCACACGATGCTGTAGGGCAGCGCGACCGCCGCGGCGCAGGCCAACTGGAGCGTGCGGTCGTCGCGCACGTCGACCCACGCGGCCACGTTGTCCCGGTCACCCGCGGCGAGCACGAGCGCGTCCAGTTCGGCCTGGTCGGCGACGACGGTCGCGGTGATGCCGGTGAACCCCTCCTCCTCGCCCACCAGCACGCTGACGATGGTCGGGGGCAGGGTGGCGAGCACGGCGGGGTCATCGGAGACGACACCGTGCAGGCGGGAGTGGATGGCGGCGTCCACGACGCCCTCCACGTGCTGCTGGGCCACGGTCCGGAGGTCGATCCAAGCGAGCGTCACAGGGCACCTGTCGTCATCGTCGTCGGGAATCTGGAGAGGTCTTCTCGCACGCCGGGCGCGTGCACCACGGCGGCGAGCCTGGCCACGAGCGACGCCGGGTTGGCGGAGGTGAAGACCTTGCGGCCCACCGCCAAACCCGCGCAGCCCGCGTCCATCAGCTCGGTCGCGTAGGCGATGAGGTCGGAGCCGTCGGTCGGGCCGCCTGCCGCGAGCACCGGGACCGGTGAGTTCGCCACGACCTCCGCCATCCGCCGCACGGGCAGGGTCACCGACGTCTTCACGAGGTCCGCGCCGAGGTCGGCGGCGATGTTGACGACGTGCGCGAGCAGCGCCGGGTCGTGCGGGTCGACGATCCGCGGGCCGCGCGGGTAGATCATCGCGATCAGCGGGAGCCCCCAGGCCTCGCACGCGGTGGCCACCGCGCCGAGGTCGGCCAGTTGCCGCTCCTCGGTGTCGGACCCGATGTTCACGTGCACGCTGACGGCGTCTGCGCCCAGCCGCAGGGCGTCCTCGGCGTCGCCGACGAGCACCTTGGCGTTGGTGTCCGCGGCGTGGGCGGTGCCCGCGCTGAGGTGCACCACGAGCGCGCACGACGCCAGGATCGCGGGCGGCACCAGCCGCGCTCGTCCTTTGTGGACGATGATCGCGTCGGCGCCTCCCTCCACCAGGTCGCGGAGCAGGTCGTGCCACCGGTCGTGGGGCACGACCGGTCCGTCGGACACGCTGTGGTCCAGCGGGACGAACAGGTGCTTCCCGTCGTTCGCCGAGGACAACCGGCGCATCCGGAATAGCTTCCCGGTATTCGTCATGCCGTCTACACCTCCTTTTCAAAAACTGGATCAGCGAAGGAAGTGAATGGAATCGCTTGGTTCGCAAGGCTAGTCACGGCCGTTGGCGGCGGACAAATAACTCTTGCCGATAACTCGTCAGTTATGCCGGTTCACCCGAAACGACCCCTGTTTACGCCCGACGGGCGGCCGCGGGCTCCGTACCGCCATTCGGCGGGTTCACGACCATGTCGGAGTTCTAAGAAGTTTCTCATTTTCTGCTGGCAGATTCACGGTGTTCCCAAGTCTCGACGGAGCGGGAGAGTGCCTTGAGCGTGTCGACGGGTCCGGTGCACCTGGTCGTGGCGTGCCACGACGGGCGCGGCCACACGGGGAAGCTCGCCGCCGCCGTGCGGCGGGGCGCCAGTGAGGTCGCCGACACCGACGTCGTGTCCATCGCGGTGGACGAAATCACCCCTGAGCAGTGGTTCCAGCTCGACGACGCGGACGCGGTCATCTTCGGCGCCCCGACGTACATGGGGTCGGCGTCGGCCGCGTTCCACCAGTTCGCGGAGGCCAGCAGCAGGCGCTGGCTGACCCGGCGCTGGCAGGACAAGCTGGCGGCGGGGTTCACGAACTCGGGCGCGAAGGCGGGCGACAAGTCCGGGACGCTCGGATACTTCACCACCTTCGCCGCCCAGCACGGAATGGTGTGGGTGAACCTCGGTCTGCGTTCCGGGTGGAACTCCGCCAAAGGCAGCGAGAACGACCTGAACCGGCTGGGCTTCTCCCACGGCGTCGCCGCGCAGTCCAACATCGACGAAGGACCCGAACTGATGCACAAGGCCGATCTCGACACCGCCGAATACCTGGGCCGAAGAGTGGCGACCTACGCGCGGATCGTCGTCGAGGGCAAGAGGGCGCTAGCACGGTGAAAAGGGTTTCCGATGTCGCCGCGGAAGGGCGGCGGGTCACGCGGACGTGGGCGGTCGTGGCCGTCGCCGTCGCAGCCAACACGCTCCTGTGGCTCGACAACTCCATCCTCAACATCGCGCTGGAGACGCTCGCCGACCCGGTGCGCGGACTCGGCGCGAACGCGGGTGAACTGGCCTGGGCGGGCAGTTCGTACTCGCTGGTGCTCGCCTCGGCGATGTTCGCGGGCGGCGCGCTCGGCGACCGCTACGGCCCGCGCGCCACCCTGTTCGCCGGTCTGCTGCTGTTCTCGGCGGCGTCGGCGCTCGCGGCGTTCAGCACCAGCGCCGTCGAGCTGATCGTGACGCGCGGCCTGATGGGGCTGGGCAGCGCGCTGCTCATGCCCGCCACGCTGTCGATCATCGTCCGCACCACGTCGGAGGCCCAGCGGGCCAGGGCCATCGCGCTGTGGGCGTCGGCCAGCGGCATCGGCGTCGCGCTGGGGCCGGTGCTGGGCGGTGCGCTGCTGGCCCGGTACTGGTGGGGCTCGGTGTTCCTGGTCAACGTCCCGATCGTGCTGGCGTGCCTGATCGGTGTGGTGCTGTTCGTGCCCCGGCTGCGCTTCGCCGACCGGCGACCGCTGGACCCGCTCGGCCTGGTGCTCTCCGTGCTGGGACTGGGGAGCCTCGTCTACGGGATCATCGAGGGCGGTCAGCGCGCGGACTGGCTCGGCGTCGGCGTCCTGGTCCCGCTGGTGCTGGGCGTCCTGCTGCTGGTGTGGTTCGTGCTGGTGCAGCGGTCGGCCGAGCACCCGAGCTTCGACGTCAAGCTGTTCGCCGTGCGGCAGTTCTCCGGCGGCAGCATCGCGCTGCTGTTCACGTTCTTCGGCCTCACCGGCCAGCTCTTCGCCACCGCGTTCTACCTCCAGGGCATCCGGGGGCTCACGCCGCTGGGCGCGGGCCTGGTGATGGTCGCCGCCGCCGTCGGGATCGTGGTCGGCAACCTGGTGTCGCCCAGGCTCACCGGCGTCCTCACGGTCCGCTGGACGGTCGTCGGCGGGATGCTGCTGTCCATCGCCACGTTCGCGAGCTACCTGACGTTCGACCGGGGCACGCCGATCCCGCTGCTGGTGGTGCTGCTGCTGTTCCAGGGCTTCGGCATGGGCATGATCAGCGCGCCGATCACCACGGCGATGATGGCCGTCCTGCCGCCGCGGGTCAGCGGCGCGGGCGCGGCCATCAACAGCGCCATGCGGCAGGTCGGCGGCGCGCTCGGCACCGCCGTGCTCGGCTCGGTGCTGATCGCGAGCTACCACCGGCTGATCGCGCCGTCGCTGCCGCGGCTGCCGGAAGCCCTGCGCGAGCAGGCCGCGGAATCGGCGCAGGGAGCCAGGGCCGTGGCCGCCGCCGCGGGCGAGCCGTGGCTCGTCGACGCCGCGGACCACGCGTTCCTGCAAGCGATGTACACCTCCTCGATCTGGGCGACGCTGCTGTCGCTGGTCGGGGTCGCGTTCGTCATCAGGTGTTTCCGACCGGACAGGTGAGGGCGTCATGGAGTTGGGACTTCGGCACTTGCAGGTCGTCGTCGCCGTGGCGGAGGCGGGCAGCATCAGCCGGGCCGCCGCCGAACTGCGGATCGCCCAGTCCGGCCTCACCGCGCAGCTCGGCCGGATCGAGCGCGAACTGGGCGCGCCGCTGTTCATCCGCCGCCCGCACGGGGTCGAGCCGACCGAGCTGGGCACCCACGTCCTGCTCGGGGCGCGGGTGCTGATCGCGGGGTTCGACGACCTCATCGCGTCGGCCAGGACCCGCGCGCACAGCGGCGGCTCCGGCACGGCGGTCCGGTTGGGCGGCGTGGACAGCCCGTGGATCTCCACGGTCGCGGCCGCGCTGCGCGGACTGCTCCCGGACCACGAGCAGGTCACCTACGTCGAGGAGAACTCCGACTCCGTCGTGGACCTGGTGCGCACGGCCAGGCTCGACCTCGCGGTGATCACCGAGTACCCGGACGCCCCGGCGCCACGTCCGCACCGGCTCGTCGTCCGCGACCTCGGCGTCGAGCCGCTGCTGGTCGGCCTGCACGCCGACCACCCGGAAGCGGGCCGCGACCGGCTCCGGCTCGCGCACCTCGCCGACTACGACTGGATCGCGCCGACCGACAAGGCGGGCGGGCTCCGGCACAGCCTGCGCACGGCGTGCGAACGGGCCGGGTTCGCGCCGCGGTTCCGCCACTTCGGCGCCGACCACGGCACCGCCGCCACCATCGTCGGCTCCGGCACGACCGTCGGCCTGTTCCCGACCACCACCGGTCCGGTGCCCGGCGTCGTGTTCCGGCACCTGACCGACGAACCGCTGTGGTGCCGGACGATGCTGGTCTGGCAGCAGGGGTCGCCGCTGGCCGCCATCGCCGCCGAACTCGTCACCTCGGCGTCGGACGAGCGCTTCCGCACCCGGCGGCCGGTGACCCCGTTCCACGTCGTCGACTACCGCCGCGCTATGTGAACCCCGGCACCCCTGGCCCAGTAGAGCGCGGCCCGCGCCACCGACGCGGACTCGGCGCGCGGCAACGGGATCGCGGGTTCCACGGCGGGCAGGTCCACGGTGAACACCGCGCCCGCGCCCGGCACGCCCTCGGCGGACACCGTGCCGCGGTGGGCTTCCACGACCTCGCGCACCAGCGACAGGCCGATGCCGAACCGCTGGCCGCGCCCGTTCGAGCCGCGGCTGAAGCGCTCGAACAGCGACCGCCCGTCCGCCTGGTCGAACCCGACCCCGCTGTCGCGGACCGACAGCCGGACCGTTCCCGGAGCGGGCGCCTCCAGCTCGACGACGACCGTGCCGCCCGCGGGCGTGTGGCCGATCGCGTTGTCCACCAACGCGGTCACCACGCGGCGCAGCGCCGATTCCGCGCCGGGCACCAGGAACTGGCCCGGCTCGCGCAGCACCTCCAGCACCAGTCCCGTTTCGACGGCTCGCGCGTCCTCGGCCCTGACCACCTCGTCGGCCAGCCCGGCCAGGTCGACCACCTCCGTCCGCGGCTGCTCGCCGGAGATCGCCGAGCGCAGGAGGTCGTCGACCACGTCGCCGAGCTGCCGCGTCCCGTTGACCAGCCTGCGCATCTCGGCGGACAGGACCTCCGGGCACTCCATCGCGTCCGCCTTGCGCGCCAGCAGTTGCGCCCGCGTGTGGAGCTGGGTCAGCGGCGCGCGCAGCTCGTGGCTCGCGTCGGCGACGAACCGCCGCTGCCGTGTCAGCGCGTCGTTCAGCGGCGCGATGGCCTTCTCGCAGAGGAAGCGGCTCGCCATCGCGACGACGACGGCGACCGTGAGCGCCGTCAGCAGCAGCGCGAGCGCGAAAGCGAACAGCAGGTTCTCCCGTTCCATCAGGTGGAACCGCTCGTCGTAGACGACCTGCACGACCTCGTCGCCGCGCCGCTGCGTGAGGACGCTGTAGACCTGCCCGTCGCGGTGGACCTCCTCGAACTTCGGTCCGTCGGCGGTCCGCAGGCTCTCGGTCAGCGGGAAACCCGCGGGGAGACCGGGCGTCCCGGCGGCCACGCCGTCGCGTTCGACGACCAGCCAGGTGCACGCGGGCGGGCTGGAGATCGACGAGTGCGCCACCGTCCACAGCAGGTCCCGGCGGGTGTCGTTCTCGCGCATGTTCGCGGTGATGAGGTAGATGAGGCACTCGATGAGCAGCACGATCACCGTGGTCAGCAGCGTGAGCCGAGCGGTGATGGACCAGCGGGCCCTGCCGAGCGCGGCGCGTTCGGGCGCGATCACGGACATCAGACGCTCCCCGCCCGGTAGCCGAGACCGTGCACGGTCCGGATGGCCTCGCGCCCGAGCTTGCGGCGCAGGTAGTGCACATATGTGTCCACTATGGACTCCGAGGTGGCTTCCGGGAACACCTGCGTGCGCAGGTCGGTCCGGCGGCAGATGGCGTTGGGGGCGACGGCGAGCGTGCGGAGCAGGTCGCACTCGCGGGCGGACAGCTTGACCACGCCACCCGTCGACGTCAGGACTTCGCGGTGCCGAAGGTCGAGGTGGCCCTGGCCGAGCGGGAGGAGGTCGGTGTGCTCCAGGTGCCTGCGGTGCAGCGCCCGCACCCTGGCGATCAGCTCGTCCAGGTCGAACGGCTTGCCGAGGTAGTCGTCCGCCCCGGCGTTCAGCCCCTGCACCCGGTCGCCGACGGCACCGCGACCGGTCAGCACCAGGATCTTCGCGGTCACGCCGACCCGCCGCAACCGGACCATCAGGTCCAGTCCGTCGAGCGCGGGCAGACCCCGGTCCAGCACCATGATGTCCGGCTTGCGGCTCAGCGCGAGGTGCAGCCCCTGCTGCCCGTCCAGCGCCACGTCGACCTCGTAGCCCTCGCTCGCGAACAGTTCGGCCAGCATCGCCGCCGTCTCCTGGTCGTCCTCGACGACGAGCAGTCGAATGGGTTCCGGCGCCTCGGGGTTTGGCACGCTGACCACTGTGGCAGTTCCGCGCCTTGCCCACAGCCCCTATCTCACTCGGCGTCGCGGTGGTAATACGGACCGCTACGACCCTCGGACCTGCGCTTACCCGGTGACCACCCGGTACAGGACCGTAGTGGGCGCGAGTTTCCCTTCGGGATCGAGCGCGTAGTCCGGGATCACCCCTGCCGCCGTCCAGCCCAGGGACGTGTAGATCCCCTCGGCCGGGCTGCCCGTCTCGGTGTCCAGGACCAAAAGAGACGCTCCGGCCTCGGCCGCCCCGCGTTCGGCCGTGCGCACCAGTTCGCGGCCGATACCCCGGCCGCGGGCGGAGCGGTGCACGAGCAGCTTCGCCAGTTCCGCGCGGTGGCGGGCGTTCGGCGGGGTCGCCCGTCTCACCTGGACCGTGCCGACCACCCGGCCGTCCACCTCCGCGACCCACAGCAGCAGCGTGCCGTCCACGACGGCCGGTTCCAGGCGCGACCACCACTCCACGGCCTCGGCGCGCTCCAGGCCCGCCAGGAAGCCCACGGACGCGCCGCTCTCGACCGCGTCCACGAGCACGTCCGCGAGGTCCTCGGCGGGCACCGCCGTCGTCACCCGCCGGATCACGGCTGCGCGTGCTCGTGCAGCAGGAGCATCGTGTACGCGGCGATCGACTGCGCGTCGGTGATCTCGCCGCGGGTGATCATCGCCTCGAACTCGCCGCGCGGGAACCACGCCGAGCGCATGTCCTGCTCCTCGTGCTCCCGCTCGTGGAAGCCCTCGACGAGCCGCGTGGCGAGGAACACCCTGCCGCGCTGGCTCGTCATGCCCGGAGCCACGTCCAGCACGCCGAGCTCGACCAGCTTCCCGGCCCGCAGACCGGTCTCCTCGCGCAGCTCCCGCTCGGCCAGCACGGCGGGCGTCTCCTCGGCCCGGTCCGGTGCCGTGCCCTGCGGGAACTCCCACCGGCGCATCCCGATCGGGTACCGGTACTGCTCCACCAGCCGCATCCGCTCCCCGTCCAACGGGATGACCAGCGCGAAGTCCGGCTTGTCCACCACGCCGTAGATGCCGGTGCTGCCGTCCGCGCGGCGGATCGGGTCCTCCCGCACGGTCATCCACGCGTTCGCGTACACCTGACGCGATCCGAGCGAGTCCACGTTCACACTCCCCTTGCCGACGCCGACCGCCGACGCCCGTAGCCGAAGTACACCACCGGACCCGCGTTCCACGGCCTGGTGCGCGACAGCGGTTCGAGGACCGGCACGGCGAGCGACGGTACCTGGCTGTGGATCTCCCGTGGCACCCCGTAGCCTGTCGCGGGTGCGTCTCGTCATCGCTCGCTGCCAAGTCGACTACGTCGGCAGGCTCACCGCCCACCTGCCGATGGCCAACCGGCTCCTGCTGATCAAGGCGGACGGGTCGGTGTCCATCCACTCGGACGACCGGGCCTTCAAGCCGCTGAACTGGATGAGCCCGCCGTGCTGGCTCATCGAGGACCCCGGCATGTGGATCGTCCAGAACAAGGCGGGCGAGAAGCTGATCATCACCTTGGAAGAGGTGATGCACGACTCGAAGCACGAACTCGGCCCGGAGCCCGGTCTCGTCAAGGACGGCGTCGAGTCGGACCTCCAGAAGCTGCTCGCCGAGCACGTCCACACGCTCGGCGAGGGCTGGTCGCTGGTCCGCCGCGAGTTCCCCACCGCCATCGGTCCCGTGGACCTGATGTGCCGGGACGAGCAGGGCGTGTCCGTCGCCGTCGAGATCAAGCGGCGCGGCGAGATCGACGGCGTCGAGCAGTTGACGAGGTACCTGGAACTGCTGAACCGGGATCCGCTGCTGGCGCCGGTGCGCGGGATCTTCGCGGCGCAGCAGATCAAGCCGCAGGCACGGGTCCTGGCGGAGGACCGCGGGATCCGGTGCGTGATCCTGGACTACGACGCGCTGCGCGGCATCGAGTCGGACGAGTTCCGGCTGTTCTGACGAACGGCGAGGCCGATCCCCGCGCGGGGATCGGCCTCCGCGGTCAGCTCATCGCCGGTACCCGTTCCACGCCGTCCTGACGTCCACCGCCTGCTGGTAACCGGGCGGGGTCGGCTTCGGGGTCGCGGCGGGTGGCGCCCAGGCGGGCGTCGAGCGGATCGGGGTGGGCTCCGGGGGCGGGGTCGGTTCCGGCCGCGCGGTCGACGTCTGGGCCTTGATCAGCACCGTGAGCTGGGTGCGCACGTCGTCCAGTGGGCGCGTCGACGCCGCCGCCCGTGACAGCACGATGGCGCCCTCCAGTGCGCTGAGGGTGATCGTGGCCAGCGACGTCGCGGCGGACTGGGCCACGCCCGCGCGGACCAGGACGCCGGTGAAGCGGTTCTCCCACGCGGAGAACGCGCGGCCCGCGGCGGGCGACGGGGCCAGCGCGGCCGCGACCACGGGGCAGCCCGAGGTGTAGTCGGTGGAGCCCAGCTCCTGCTCCCACCAGGCGATCAGACCGTCGACCATGCTGATCGGGTCGTCGTCGAAGGTGTCCAGCAGTGCCACCATCTGCCGTCCTGCCTCCTTGGTGGCCTGTTCGACCAGTTCCGCCTTGCCACCGGGGAAGTGCTGGTAGATGGACTGCCGCGCGGTGGAGCTGTGGCTCAGGAGGTCGGTCAGGCCGGTGGCGTGGACACCTCTTCTGCGGATCAGGGCGATGGTGCTGTCGATCAAGCGCTCTCGTGGGCCTGCCGTCATGTCCCGTCCAAACTGTCGGCCGGTTCGGTCCTCCGGTGCTGGGTGGTGCTGGGGGAGGGGCTTGTCCTGGACAGGCGTCCGGATGTGCAGCATCGCGGTCGACGACCTCCGTTCCTCGTTCGGGTGGTTCAACTCGCTCTGGCTCGCTGTTGTCGCGGGTCCACCAGGTAGCGGTGGACCGGTAGGGGGCGCAGCCACTTCCCGATGGACTTGCGGACCCTGGCCACGGTGCGGCGGCGTATCCGTCTTCGGTGCAGTCGGCGGCTCAGCGCCGCTGCCGCCGCTGCCGCCGCCGCGACCAGCAGCGCGGAGATCACCCAGGAAGCCGTCATGGCGCCTCACCTCGTCGAGTGCCCCGACTCGAATGGCCTCTCCCGCGTTCAGGACGCCTGCCCGGACAGGTCGTCGGCCGCCGCGTGCGACGGCGTGCGCGCGTGCTTCATGACGCGCACCGTCGACGGCTGGTACAGCTCCTCCAGGACCCGGTAGACGGTGTCGCGCCCCAGGTCCAGGTGCAGGGACAGGTGGTCGGCCAGGTCGCCGAGGTCCGACGTCGTCGGCGAGCCGAGCCGGGACGCGAGCATCGCCGTCTCCTCGTCGGTGAGGTCCAGGCCGCCATCCCGCATGGCCAGCCTGGTCAGCACCCCGCCGATGACGTCGAGCTTGTGGTCGATGCCCGCGAGCCGCTGCTCGTGGTGCTCGAACTGGCGGCCGTTGAAGCTCTCACCGGCCACGCCCGCGCTCATCGACATGATCCGGTCGTACATGCGCTCCTGCTGCCACGGCTCCAAGCCCATGAGGAAGTCGTCTCCTTCGAAGGCGTCGAGATCGACGTACGCCTTGAGCAGGTCGGCCTCGATCCGGCCGGGGAAGATGCGCTCGCCGTCGGAGCGGTGGAACGCGATGCCGTCGCGCACACCGGTTTCCGGGCCACGCAGCACGAACCCCGCGGCAGCCCCGATGTCCTGGGCGACGTGCACGAGGTCGGCGTAGCCGGAGCACCAGGTGCGGTCGAAGCCGATGACGTCGGCGACGCCGTCGAGGTAGGAGAGCGCGGTGGACAGGGGGATCTCGTCGCGGTCGACCTCGTCGAGCCTGCGGTCGCAGGTGAAGATCAGGGGCAGGTTCTCGGGGTAGCCCTCGATGCGCGCGTCGGCGAGCGCGGCACGGGCGTGGGCCTGGCCCGCGTCCCAGCCGCCCGCGAAGTCGTCGGTGCCGACGCGGTGCCTCAACAGCACGATCCGGCCCGCCGCGCGGTGGCGGTCGAGCGAGCCGGGGTAGTGGCTGACGCACTTCGGGCTGGCGGGGTAGCCGATGCCGCGGATCAGGAAGCGGACGTCGTAGCCACCGCCCCTCGTGTACTCGTCCAACTCCCACGGGGTCAGTTCCCGTGCCGAGTACGCGGCACCGTTCGCGGTCAGGAGGGGCACACCGATCACCTCACGTCACTGTGGCGTTGGCTATGACCGGAAGTACGGGGATGTGCGGTGTCGCGTTCAAATCCCGACTCGGCGATCACTGATCAGCGCGCAGGTCCGGGGTGAACTAGCGTCCGGTCGAGGCGGTGGTGGCGCTCTGAGGTAGCGTCCACTCCTGATGTTTCTTGTTTGAGTTTGTTGGTTTGGTTGGCTCGTTTGGGAGGTGGGCGCTGGTGCCCGTACTGGCTCAGGCGGATCTTCGGCTGGACGCGAATCCGCTCGACTACATCCTGCTGGTCATCTACTTCGCGGTGGTCCTGGGCATCGGTGTGATGGCGAGACGCTCCGTCTCGACGAGCCTGGACTTCCTGCTGTCCGGACGATCACTCCCGGCCTGGGTGACGGGCCTGGCGTTCATCTCCGCGAACCTCGGCGCCATCGAACTGCTGGGCATGGCGGCGAACGGCGCCCAGTACGGCCTGCCGACCGTGCACTACTACTGGATCGGCGCGATCCCGGCCATGGTGTTCCTCGGCCTGGTGATGATGCCGTTCTACTACGGCTCGAAGGTCCGGAGCGTCCCCGAGTTCCTGCGCCGCCGCTTCGGCACCGGCGCCCACCTCGTCAACGCGCTGAGCTTCGCCCTCGCCCAGGTGCTGATCGCGGGCGTCAACCTCTACGCGCTGGCGCTGCTGCTGAACCTGCTGCTCGGCTGGCCGATCCCGCTGTCGATCGTCATCGCGGCGCTGGTCGTGCTGACCTACACCACCCTCGGCGGTCTGTCGGCCGCGATCTACAACGAGGTGCTCCAGTTCTTCGTGATCGTCGCGGCCCTGCTGCCGCTGACGATCGTCGGCCTGCACAAGGTCGGCGGCTGGAACGGGCTGGTCGACAAGCTGACCGCGAAGGGCGCGGGCGAGGAGCTGGGCGCCTGGCCCGCGACCGAGCTGACCGGCATCGCGAACCCGGTGCTCAGCGTGATCGGCATCGTGTTCGGCCTCGGCTTCGTGCTCTCGTTCGGGTACTGGACGACGAACTTCGCCGAGGTCCAGCGGGCCCTGTCGGCGAAGAGCATGTCCGCCGCCCGGCGCACGCCCATCATCGGCGCGTTCCCCAAGGCACTCATCCCGTTCATCATCATCATCCCCGGCATGATCGCCGCCGTGGTGATCCCGCAGGTCCAAGCCCTCAACGAGGGCGGCGACTCCGGTGGCATCACCTACAACGAGACGCTGCCGCTGCTCATCCGCGAGCTGCTGCCCAACGGAATGCTCGGCATCGCGATCACCGGCCTGCTGGCGTCGTTCATGGCCGGTGTGGCGGCGAACGTCAGCTCGTTCAACACGGTCTTCACCTACGACCTGTGGCAGGACTACGTCAAGAAGGACCGGCCGGACGAGTACTACCTGAGGGTCGGCAGGCTGGCCACGATCGGCGGCACGATCATCGCGATCGGCACGGCGTTCATCGCGTCGGGCTACGGCAACATCATGGACTACATCCAGGCGCTGTTCTCGTTCTTCAACGCGCCGCTGTTCGCCACGTTCATCCTCGGCATGTTCTGGAAGAGGATGTCCGCGGCGGCGGGCTGGATCGGCCTCGTGGCGGGCACGCTCGGCGCGGTCGCGGTCTTCGTCATGGCTGACCCGAAGCTGCTCGGCGTGCTCGACCTGCCGGGCCAGGGCGCCAGCTTCGTCGGCGCGAGCGTGGCGTTCGTGCTGGACATCGTGGTCAGCGTGGTCGTGACGATGTTCACCAAGCCGGTGCCGGAGAAGCAGTTGGGCGGGCTGGTCTACAGCCTCACGCCCAAGGCCGACCGCACGCACTCCACCACCGGTGACGACGCGGGCTGGTACCGCTCGCCCGCGCTGCTCGGCGGCGGGGTGCTCGTCCTGACCACCGCGCTCTACATCATCTTCGGCTGAGGGAGGTCGTGAACATGGCTGGGAAGAGCCACAGGGCGGGTCTGTTCGACCTCCGCCTGATCATCGCCGTGCTCTTCGGGATCTACGGCGTGGTGCTGACGATCGTGGGGTTCGGGTTCACCAGCGACGAGGACCTGGCCAAGGCGGACGGGTTGAACATCAACCTCTGGTCCGGGCTCGGGATGCTCGTGCTGGCCGCGTTCTTCGGCGTGTGGACGTTCACGAAGCCGCTGATCGTGCCGGATGAGGTTTCCGCGGAGGAGGAGCCCGCCGGGGGAGCGCACTGAGCCCTGGCGACGCTGCCAGACTCGTGACCGGTCGGGACCCCGGTGGTCCCGGCCGGTCTACCTGCGCTTGTGGTGCGGGTAAATCGGGTTGAAGGCCTCGACGGTCCAGTCGTCGATCCAGCGGACCGCGCGGCCGAAGGTGCGGCCGATCATCGAACGCGTGCTCCTGTGCTTGCCCAAGGTGTTCCTCTCGATCGGGATTTCCTGTCACCAAGTACATCGAGACGATCTTCTGAATCGTTCCCGAACCCGTTCGTGACCTCGCCCACGCCGTCCGTGTCCGGTTGGTATCGAAGTGCCGGTTCAGTCTGTACACGTCGGCGGCGCTCGCTACCGTGCACCTCGTGCCCCGTCTCGCCCGCCCCGTCCCCGCGGTCGCCGCCGCCCTCAGCGCGCTCGCCCTGCTCGTTGCGGGCTGCGGGTCGAACGCGCTCGCGAAGCAGCCGCCGTTCCCGCGCAGCACCATCCAGGCGAACGCGGCCGACCCGTCGGAGAAACCCATCACCGGGTCCCCCACCACGGGCGACCCGGTCGACCCGGCGTTCGCCGTGGACAAGCTGCGGCTGCTCGACCCGTGCAAGCTCCTGGACGACGACGCGCTCAAGGAGCTGGGCAAGCCGGACGACGCCGTGCCCGGCGGCTTCAGCCGCTGCTCCAACTTCATGAAGGACAAGGACGGCAAGGACCTCTCGATCACCGTCGAGGTCGGCCAGACCGTGACCAGCGAGATCAAGAAGGCGGACAAGAAGATCGCCGGGTACCGCAGCTACGAGCAGGTGCTCGAAGGCAGCGCGTGCTTCGTCTCGGTGATCACCCAGGACGAGCCGGGCCTCGCGTTCACCGTGCAGATCGGCTACAAGGACGGCGACGGCTGCGTGCCGGGCCGCAAGGTCGCCGAGTCCGTCGTGGCGCTGGCCAAGGGCAAGAACGCCTCCCGGACCGCCGCCAAGGGCTCGGTGATCACGGTCGACCCGTGCGCGCTGCCGTCGGACGCCGCCGTGCTCGAGGCGACGGACAAGTCCCCGCGCGTCTACCCGTACGGCCTGCACAACTGCTCGTGGGTCGGCGACGACGCCGAGATGACCCTCGACTTCCGCGGCGGGTTCGTCCCGAAGGACGACAAGTTCGACTCCAAGCAGACCGAGATCGACCTCGGAGGGGTGAAGGCGTACCAGGTCCAGACCACCACCTCGTTCCCGTCGTGCACGATCAAGTGGGTCCAGTTGAGGGGTGAGGACAACGACGGCGAGGTGGTCGAGGTGAAGTCCGCGGGACCGAAGAAGGCGGAGTTCGACCGCTGCGCCAAGGCCCAGTCGTTCGCCAAGGCGCTGCTCCCGAAGCTCCCGAGGGCCTGACGGGGGCTTACGGCGGCGCCGAATTCCCCTACTCTTGGGTAACCAGCCGCACCGCCGCAGCACCTCTGGAGGGCTCATGACGCAGACCGCCCCGGCCGAGTCCGCCGAAGCGGACGGCGAGCAGACGCGGTTCGCCTCACTGGACCCGCGCACGGGCGAGGTCGTCGGCCACCACCCGGTGCACACCGCCGCCGACGTCGAGGCCGCCGTGCTGCGCGCCCGCACGGCCGCCGCGGAGTGGGCCGCGCTGGGCTTCGACGGCAGGCGTGCGCGGATCACCGAGTGGCGCAAGCTCCTGGTCCGCAAGCTGGACGAGTTCCAGTCGCTGATCAGCAACGAGACCGGCAAGTCGGCCGACGACGCCCGTACCGAGCTGGCGCTGGTCATCGACCACCTGCACTGGGCGGGCAAGAACGCCAGCAGGGTGCTCGGCAAGCGCCGCGTGTCGCCCGGGATGCTCATGTACAACCACTCCGCGAGCATCGAGTACAAGCCGCTCGGCGTGGTCGGCGTGATCGGCCCGTGGAACTACCCGGCGTTCACGCCGATGGGGTCGATCGCGTACGCGATCGCCGCGGGCAACGCCGTGGTGTTCAAGCCCAGCGAGTACACGCCCGGCGTCGGCGAGTTCCTCGCCAGGACGTTCGCCGAGGCCTCACCCGAGCACGCCGCCCTGTTCCAGGTCGTGACGGGCTTCGGCGAGACCGGCGCGGCGCTGTGCCGGGCCGGGGTCGACAAGGTCGCGTTCACCGGGTCCACGCCGACCGGCAAGCGCGTCATGGCGGCCTGCGCCGAGACGCTGACGCCGGTGCTGGTGGAGTGCGGAGGCAAGGACGCGCTGATCGTCGCGGACGACGCGGACGTGAAGGCCGCCGCCGCGGCGGCGGTGTGGGGCGGGATCTTCAACTCCGGCCAGACCTGCGCGGGCGTGGAACGCGTCTACGTGGCCGAGGCCGTGGCCGACCAGTTCATCGAGCTGGTCACCAAGCAGGCGTCGAAGCTGCGGCCCGGTGGCGAGCCGAACGCCCCGTTCGGGCCGATCACCATGCCGCGCCAGGTCGAGGTCATCCAGGCGCACGTGCGGGACGCGCTGGACCGCGGCGGGCGGGCCGTCGTCGGCGGGCTGGACTCGATCCGGCCGCCGTACGTGGCGCCGATCGTGCTCGTGGACGTGCCGGAGGAGTCCACGGCCGTGACCGAGGAGACGTTCGGGCCGACGCTGGTGATCACCAGGGTGGCGGACGCGGACGAGGGCGTCCGGCTGGCCAACGCGCTGCGCTACGGGCTCGGCGGCTCGGTGTTCTCCCGCGGTCGCGGCGAGGAGTTGGCCCGCAAGATGCGCTGCGGCATGGTGTCGGTGAACGCCGTGCTGGCGTTCGCGGCGATCCCCGGCCTGCCGTTCGGCGGCGTCGGCGACTCCGGGTTCGGCCGCATCCACGGCGAGGACGGCCTGCGCGAGTTCGCCAGCCCGCAGTCCGTGACCCGGCTGCGCTTCCGGGCGATGCTGAACCCGATGACCTACGAGCGGGGCTCGCGCACCGTGCGCCACGTCGTCCGGCTCACCAGGATGCTCTACGGCCGCTGACCGGGGTGGCGCGACCACGCCACCCCGGAGCGGGGTGCCGGGCCCGGTGCGGAGACCTCCGCGCCGGGCCCCGGCTCACTTGGCGACCTGCTTCTCCAGGTCGGTCAGCACGGCCTCGGCGCCGATGACGCCCAGCCCGAGGAACCAGGTCTCGTCCGCGACCGGCTTCGCGTGACCCGCCTTCACCGCGGTCAGGCCCGCCCACAGCGGCCCGGCGAGGATCTCCTGCTGCGCGGTCTTCGACGCGTCGCCGTAGGTGGCGTAGAGGATCCAGTCGGCGTCGGCCTTGCCGATCTGCTCGGTGCTGACCTCCACCGCGAGGTCGTCGACCTGCTGGCTCTCCGGCTGCGGCAGCTTCGCGTCGATCAGGATCGTGCCGATGAACGACTTCTTGGCGTACAGCCGGGTCTTGCCCGCGAGGAAGCGGACCATGGAGATGGTGGGGCGCTTGCCGAACTGCTGCTCGATCTTGGCGCCGACGTCCTCGGCGTGCTTCGCGTAGTCGGCGAGCATCTGCTGGGCGTCCGCGACGCGGTCGAGCGCGGCGGAGTTGAGCCGGAAGTTCTCCTTCCACGGGTAGCCGGGGCGGATCGCGAACACGGTCGGCGCGATGGCGGAGAGCTTGGCGTACTGGGCTTCCGCGCGCAGTTGCGATCCGAGGATGAGGTCCGGCTGGAGCTTGGCGATGGCCTCCAGGTTGAGCGCGCTGATCGAGCCGACGTTCTCCGGCGTGCCCGCCCGGTCGCCGATGTAGGGCGGCATCGTCGGAGCGCCGTCGGGGAACGCGACGCCGACGGGCTTGATGCCGAGCGCGACGACGTTGTCCAGTTCGCCGCCGTCGAGCACGACGACCCGCTCCGGCTTCTTCTCCAGCTTCGTCTCGCCCATCGCGTGGCGGATCGTCCGGGGGAACTCGCCGGGCTTGGCGTCGGTGCCGAACGTCTTGCTCTTGTCGCCCGCCTGGCCGAACTCCGCTCCGCCCTGCGCCACGGCGGGCTGCCCGGCGGGTTGGGCCGTCTGGCCGCACGCGGTCAGGGTGAGCGCGCAGGCGACGGCCGCCGCCCACAGGGTCCTTCGCTTCGACACTGGGCGAATCCTTCGCTACTCAAGGTCACTGAACTGCGATTATTAGGTTCGCCTAACCCTAGTCGAGGTATTTGTGCCGTTACGACCGCTCGTGACGTGGGGTACTAATGGCATCGGTCAGCGGCGATCGGGAGGGCAACGATGAAGAAGATCATCAACGATCCGTCCACAGTGGTCGAGGAGTCCCTGAAGGGGATGGCCTCGGCGCACCCGGACCTCATCGAGGTCCAGCTCGACCCGGCGGTGGTCGTGCGGGCGGACGCCCCCGTGCCCGGCAAGGTGGCGATCATCTCCGGCGGCGGCGCGGGCCACGAACCCCTGCACGGCGGCTTCGTCGGCCGGGGGATGCTCGACGCCGCCTGTCCCGGCCACGTGTTCACCTCGCCCACCCCTGACCAGGTCCAGGCCGCCGTGCAGAAGACCGACGGCGGCGCGGGCGCCCTCCTCATCGTGAAGAACTACACCGGCGACGTGCTCAACTTCGAGACCGCCGCCGAGCTGGCCGAGGCCGACGGCGTTGCGGTCCGCAGCGTCGTGATCGACGACGACGTGGCCGTCACCGACTCGCTCTACACGGCGGGCAGGCGCGGGGTCGGCGGGACGCTGCTGCTGGAGAAGGTCGTCGGGGCCGCCGCCGAGCGCGGTGCCGACCTCGACGGCTGCGAGGCGTTGGCGCGCAAGGTGATCGGCCAGGTCCGGTCGATGGGCCTCGCGCTCGCGGCGGGCACCGTGCCGCACGCGGGCGAGCCCGGCTTCACCCTGGCCGACGACGAGATCGAGCTGGGCATCGGCATCCACGGCGAGCCGGGCAGGCGCCGGGTGAAGATCGGCACCGCCGACGAGATGGTCAAGAGCCTGCTGGACCCGATCCTGGACGACCTGCCCTTCGCGGCGGGCGACCGGGTCCTGCTGTTCACCAACGGGATGGGCGGGACCCCGCTCATCGAGCTCTACTTGGCGCACGGCATCGCGGAGCGGTTGCTGGCGGAACGGGGAATCGTGGTGGAACGGCGGTTGGTCGGTCCCTTCGTCACCAGTCTGGAGATGCAGGGCATGAGCCTCACCCTGCTGAAGCTGGACGACGAGCTGGTCGAGCTGTGGGACGCGCCCGTCCACACAGCCGCCCTCCGCTGGGGGGTCTGACCGTGGTGGCGTGTTCGGGGCACGGGGTGGCCGTCGCGATGCGGACGGCGGCCAAGGTGCTGGAGGAGCACCGCGACGAGCTGAGCAGGCTCGACCGCGAGATCGGCGACGGCGACCACGGCGAGAACATGCACCGCGGCTTCGCGGCGCTCGTGACGGCGATGGAGCGCGACGCCCCGGACTCACCCGGCGGGGTGCTGAAACTGGTCGCGATGACGCTGATCTCCAAGGTCGGCGGCGCGGCCGGGCCGCTCTACGGCACGGCGTTCCTGCGGGCCGCGACGGCGGTCAAGGACACCGGTGAACTGGACGCGCCCACCGTGGCGGTCGCCCTGCGCGCGGCGCTGGACGGCGTGGTCGCCCGCGGCAAGGCGGAGCGCGGCGACAAGACGATGGTGGACGCGCTGCTGCCTGCCGTGCTGGCCGCCGAGTCCGCTGCCGAACGCGGCGAGGACGTCCCCGCGCTGCTGCGGGCCGCGGCCGACGCGGCGGCCGAGGGCGCGGACTCCACCGTGCTCGTGCTGGCCCGCAAGGGGCGCGCGTCGTACCTGGGCGAGCGCAGCGTCGGGCACATGGACCCCGGAGCCCGCTCCACGGCGCTCCTGCTGCGCACCTTCGCCGACGTGGCGAGCGGCCACCGATGACCGCTCTCGCGCACCTGGTCGGGATGGTCGTCGTGTCGCACAGCCGGAAGCTGGCCGAGGGCGTCGCGGAACTGGCCGGGCAGATGGCCCCGGACGTCGTCGTGCTGCCCGCGGGCGGGGACGGCGAGGGCGGGCTGGGCACGGACTACGCCGCCGTCTCCGTCGCCATGGCCGAAGCGGACTCCGGCGCGGGCGTGGTCGTGCTCTACGACCTGGGCAGCGCCAAGATGGTCGCCGAGATGGCGGTGGAGGAGAACGACGACGGGCGGGTGCTCGTGGTCGACGCGCCGCTCGTGGAGGGCGCGGTGGCCGCCGCCGTGGCCGCACAGGGCGGCGCGTCGATGGCGGAGGTGGCCGTGGCGGCGGCGAGCGCAACGCCCGGAGCGCCGCCACCCGCCGCGCGCCGCCCGTCGCTGCGGCTGGTGACGAACGCGGCGAGCCTGGACGTGGTGCTGACCAACGAGGTCGGGCTGCACGCGCGGCCGTCGGCGCTGCTGGCCCGCACGGTCGCCGGGCTGGACGCGGACGTGCTCGTGCGGTTCGGCGGCGACGAGGCCGACGCGAAGAGCGTGCTGGCGCTGATGGGCCTCGGAGCGCCGGGCGGCGCGCGGATCGAGGTCGTGGCCAGCGGCGTGGACGCCGAGGAGGCGTTGCGGCGCATCGAGGAGCTGGCGGAGCGCGGTTTCGACGAGTGAACCGGTAACTTGCACGATCCCGATGGTGAACGTCACCCGGCAGAACACCCGGTCCGTGGCATAGTCGCCACAAGTTACCGTTCGGTAGCACCGGGAGGTCGTCGTGGCGCGCCAGTTCAGCACGGTCGGAGTGGTCGGACTCGGCACGATGGGCGCGGGCATCGCCGAGGTGTTCGCCCGCACCGGGCTCACCGTGATCGCGGTGGACGTGGACGACGAGGGTCTCGAACGCGGTCGCGGCCACCTGGAGCACTCGACCGCGCGGGCCGTCGAGCGCGGCAAGCTGGACGCGGCGGGCAAGGCCGAACTGCTCGGCCGGATCAGCACCGGCACGTCGCTCGGGGACCTCGCGGGCTGCGACCTCGTGGTCGAGGCCGTGCCCGAGCGCATGGACCTCAAGGCGTCCGTGCTCGCCGAACTCGACCGGATCTGCCCGCCCGACACCGTTTTCGCGTCCAACACGTCATCGCTGTCGATCACCGAGATCGGTGTCCACACCGGACGCCCCGGCAAGGTCGTCGGCCTGCACTTCTTCAACCCGACCCAGGTGCTCAAGCTGGTCGAGGTCATCCGGTCCGTGGTCACCGAACCCGACGTCGTCGCGGACGTCGTGGCGCTGGTGGAACGGCTCGGCAAGACCCCCGTCGTGATCGGCGACCGGGCCGGGTTCATCGCCAACGCGCTGCTGTTCGGCTACCTCAACCACGCCGTGCGGATGTACGAATCCCGTTACGCCACAAGGGAAGACCTCGACGCCGCCATGCGCTACGGCTGCGGCTACCCGATGGGCCCGCTGGCGCTGCTCGACCTCATCGGTCTCGACACGGCCTACGAGATCCTCGACACGATGTACCACCAGTCCCGCAACCGGTTGCACGCCCCGGCCCCGGTGCTCAAGCAGATGATCACCGCCGGGCTGCTCGGCCGGAAGTCCGGCCGCGGTTTCTACACCTACGACGCCCCCGACTCGTCCACCGTCGTCCCGGACGTGCACACGCCCGCGGCGGCCTCCGACGCGGTCCCGACGCGCGAGGTCCAGCGGGTCGGGGTCATCGGCACCGGCACGATGGCCACCGGCATCGTCGAGGTGTTCGCCAAGCGCGGCTACGACGTCGTGCTGCGCGCCCGCACGGTCGAGAAGGCCGAAAGCGCGCTGGCGAAGGTCCGCAAGTCGCTGGAGCGGGCCGTGTCGAAGGGGCGACTGTCCGAAGTGGACGCCGCAGCCGTGCTGGGCCGCGTCTCGCCCGCCGTGGAGTTCGAGGAGCTGGCCGACTGCGACCTGCTGGTCGAGGCCGTCGCCGAGGATCTGGCCGTCAAGAAGTCCGTGTTCCAGGCGTTGGACGAGGTCTGCAAGCCCGGCGCGATCCTCGCGACCACCACGTCGTCGCTGCCGGTCATCGAGTGCGCCGCGGCCACCGGCAGGCCCGGCGACGTCGTCGGCCTGCACTTCTTCAACCCCGCCCAGGTGATGAAGCTGGTCGAGGTCGTCGACACCATCTCGACGTCGGCCGACGTCGTCGCCACCGCGCGCCGGGTGTGCCTCGACCTCGGCAAGCAGCCGGTGCACTGCGGCGACCGGGCCGGGTTCATCGTCAACGCGCTGCTGTTCCCGTACCTCAACGACGCCGTCAAGATGCTCGAGGCCCACTACGCCGACGCCGACGACATCGACAACGCCATGAAGGTCGGCTGCGGCCTGCCGATGGGCCCGTTCGAGCTGCTCGACGTCGTCGGCCTCGACGTGTCGCTCGCGATCGAACGCACCCTGTACCTGGAGTTCCGCGAAGCGGGCTTCGCCCCGGCCCCGCTCCTCGAGCACCTCGTCACCGCGGGGCGACTCGGCCGGAAGACCGGCAAGGGTTTCCGCGACTACTCCTGATCTGCGGCTATGAGCTGGGGAGATGGGTCGGCGGCCACCGGTAACCAGTGGCCGCCGCACACGGGGGCGCCAACGTTTGGCATGGTGGTGGCATGCGGCGCGCGGTGATCTCGCTCTTGGTGGTGTTGCTCGGGTTGACGAGCGGATGTGCGTACTCGGTACGCGGCGCGGCAGTGGCGGAACCGGAACTCACCATCGACTCGCCGTTCTCACCGGGCGGCGAGTCCACCGACCCCTCCGTGGACCCGTCCGACGACCCCGACCCGTCGACCTCCGGCTCGCCCCCCACGTCGACGTCGGCCGACCCCGAGGCCGACCCGGTCAAGAACCTGTGCGGCCTGATGGGCTGGGCGGACCTCCCGTACACCGGCACCGACAAGACCGCCGCCCCCACCGCCCGCGACTACGACCCGACCTACGACCAGTCGTGCAAGTGGCAGACCAAGGCGGGCGAACTCGACGTCGGCGTCACCCTCCGGTACCGCGCGGGCAAACCCGTCGCGCTCCAGGAGAACTCCGGCGAGTACGACCTCAACGGCCGCAAGGTCACCTACCTGGACCGCACCACCGACACCGAGGTCCAGCCGTCCTGCGTGCTGGTGCTCGACTACGCGGGCGGCGGGCTGGGCATCATCGTGATCGACGGCTCGAACAAGTTCGGCACCATCTGCGACCAGGGCAAGCACCTGGCCGAAGTGCTGCTGGCGAAGGAACCCAAGAGCTAACCGCAACACCCTCCACCACAACACCCGCCACCCTGCGGCGCCTCCGCCGCGGCACCGGCCGTCGCCACCCCGACCACGGACAGCAACTTCACCGTGTCGGAGTGACCTTCAGGGCAGTCGGCGGGCTCGGACGACGCACTCATCGGCCGCTTGACGTCGAACGTCGAACCGCAAGCCTTGCAGCGAAACTCATAGGTGGGCACCAGACCATTCTCCCCACCCCCGGTAGCCTGGTCCCTCGTGCCACGCCGCAACCACCCCAAACGACCAGCGTCGGACGACGACCGACCACTGGGCGGCGGCCACGGCTGGGCCCGGACCGAGTCGGCCAGCGACGGCGAGTGGCTGGTGCGGAACGTGGCGGGGGCGCAGACGACGAAGTACTACCGGTGTCCTGGGTGTGATCATGAGATCCAGCCTGGGACGCCGCACGTGGTGGCTTGGCCTGCGGCGGATTACGGGTCGGTGGAGGAGCGGAGGCACTGGCACCAGGGGTGCTGGGGGTCTCGCACTCGGAGGCCTCGGAGGGGGTATTGAGGGGCGGGGGCCTGGGTGGGGTCCTGGTTGGTGGGGGTGGGGTTTTGGGTTGGGGGCCTGGTCTTTGTTCGGGGCTGGGGTTTTGGGTTGGTCGGGGGCGGTCTTTGTTCGGGCCGGGGTTTGGGTTGGTCTTGTGGCGGCTTGGGTTGGCCGAGGAGCCGGTCTTTGTTCGGGGCGGGGGTTTTGCCGGGCTGGGGGGCTTTGCGGCTGGGTGGTTCGCTCTGACTTGAGCTTGTCCGCTTCACGGGACCTGGCCGCCAGCCGTCCTTTGCCTTGACCTTGGCCGCACTCCACTTGACCTGGCCACCCACAACGCAACCCACGTGAGAAGCCAGCACCATCCCCAGCAGTACCCGACCACGACGGCACAGTTACCGCCTCACGAACCCGCACGAGCCCACACCCCGCCCTTGCCCCCGATCCCAAGCGCCTTCATGCCCGCTTTGCTTTGTCAAGGCATCTTTCCCGCCTTGACAAAGCAAAGCGGGCATGGAAACAATTGAGCGAGCGGGGGGAGGCTCCAAAGGTCAAACCAAACCTAAAACAGGCGTCCCCCATCGTGCAGGACCCCCCGACACATACGCTACGGCAGGCCACCGACAAAACCGGATCGTCGCAGCTCAAAGTCGCCGCAAACGTCGCCACAAGCATCACCGCAAAGCCAAAGATATCGTTGGAAGCTCTCAGGGTTCCCGCCTCCCCCCGCTCGCTAATTATTTCAATGTTTCGTTTAGCTTGTCAAGGCGGGAAAGATTCCTTGACAAGCTAAACGAAACACGAAGGCGCTCGGGATCGGGGGCAGGGGAGGGGAATGGGCTCGCCGGGGGGCCGCAGGCTTGGTGGTCCTGTTTGTTGTGTTCGGGCAAGCTAGTGCGGTGTGCCGGTTCGCTAGCTCGCTGGTGGCTCAGAAAGTCAGCAAGTCAGCGAGTCAACAAGTCGACATGAACAAAACAACAACAAAAACCCAACAACCCGGCGAAAAGGAGTAGCGACTGTGGCTGGGGAAGTCGTGAAGATCACTGCCAACACCGTCTTGCCCGCTGTTCGTGAGGCTGTCGTGTTGCGCACGTCCGACGGGTTGGACCTGGTCGGGGAGCTTGCCCTTCCTGTCGACCAGGTGCCGCGTGCCACGTTGGTCCTCCTCCACCCCCTCCCCACCCACGGCGGGATGATGGACTCGCACCTCTACCGCAAAGTTGCCTGGCGTCTCCCCGCCCTGGCCGGGGTCGCTGTTCTCCGGTTCAACACCCGTGGCACCGCCAGTGAAGCCGGTCGTAGCCAAGGGGTCTTCGACAGTGCTGTCGGTGAGCGGTTCGACGTGGCTGCCGCTCTCGACTTCGTCGGCTCGCGCGGTTTGCCGAACGTGTGGCTGGTCGGTTGGTCGTTCGGTACCGACCTGGCGCTCATGCACGGGTGCGCCCCGTCCGTCCAAGGCGCCGTGTTGATCTCCCCGCCGTTGCGCTGGAGTGCGCCCGAGCAGCTCCGTGCCTGGCAGACGTCCGGCAAGTCGGTCATCTGCCTGGTGCCCGAGTTCGACGACTACCTGGCGCCCGCTCAAGCGCGTGAGCGGTTCGGGGCGGATCTGCCCAGTGCTGAGGTGGTCACGTTCGAGAACGCGCGGCACCTGATGGTGGGGCAGACGGACGCGGTGCTGAACGCGATCGTGGAGGCCGTCGCGCCGGAGGTGTCCACGCCGCTGCCGCGCACCTGGGACGGGGCGTGGGAGAAGCGTCAGGTGACGATCGTCGAGTCGTGAACCCGGCGGTAGACGTGCATGGTGTCGTGGTCGGTGGTGCCGGTGCGGACGAAGCCCAGTTTTTCCGCTACGCGTTGGGACGGCTTGTTGTCCAGGCCCGTCAAGATCACCACGGGGCGGTCGGGGCGGGCGCTGGTGGCCCACGTGATCGCCGCGTCGGCCATTTCGGTGGCGTAGCCGAAGCCCCAGTGGGCGGGTGTGAAGCGGTAGAACAGGTTGAGGGTGGGTTCGCCGTCCAGGCCGTACGTGCGCAGGCCGCCGAAGCCGATGACCCGGCCGCGCAGTTCCACGGCCCAGTAACCGATGCCGTCCTCGGCCCAGTGGCGCAGCCACTCGGCCAACTGCACGGCTGTCCGCTCCGGTGTCGGGGTGCCGTCCGGGTTGTGGTGGTTCGTCTCGGGGTCGCTCATGATCGCCAGCGCCGCCGGCAGGTCCTCGGCCACGACCCTGCGCAGCCTGAGGCGTTCGGTGTGCACTTCGTCCGGTGGCGTCATGCCCCGACGGTAGCGCCGGGGTACGACGCTCAGCGCTTGGCCGCGGGAGCCTTCTGGGCCGGGCCGGGTTTCGCCAGGTCCACGGTCTCGCCGACGGGGGTCGGCTTGTCGGCGGGCACGGGTGCGGTGATCTTGGTGGTCGCCGCGGCCGAAGCCTGGGCGGCCTGCGCCTGAGGCGCCGAAGCCTGGGGAGCCTGCGCCTGGACAGCCTGAGGCGCCGGGGTGTGAACGGTCGGGGCCGCGTGCGGGGCCGCGGCTTCCTTCTCCACCTCCAGCGGCTCCAGCAGCGGGGCGATGTCGTGCAGCGCCGTGCGGGCGCTGCGGAGCTGCTGCGCCAGGCCGTTGCGCAGCTTGGCCAGCGCGTCGACCTGCTGCGTGGCCGCCGACACCCGGCGGTTCGACTCCTCGGTCGCCTCGCGCACGCGCCGGTTCGACTCGTCCGTCGCCTCCTGCACGCGAGCGGTGGCCTCGCTGATGGAGTCGTGCCGCCTGCGGTTCGCCTCCTCGGTCGCCTCGCGCACCAGGCGCTGGGCCTCGGCGTTGCTGGCGGCCTGCTCCTGCGAGATCTGCGAGCGGATCCGGTTCGCCTCGTCCTGCGACTCTCGCAGCCTGCGGTCCGCCTCGGCCTTGCTGGCGGCCTCCGCCTCCGCGAGGGTCTTCATCGACTCGACCCGGCGCGCGGCCATCGCGATCTCGAAGTCCTCCTCGACGGTGAGGCGGCGCTGCTCGGCCTCCTGCACCACGACGGCCGCCGCGGCCTTCGCGTCCTCGATGACCTTCTCGGCGTCGGCGCGCGCCTTCTCCAGCACGCCCCGGTGCTCGGCCTCCAGGTCGGCGCGCCGCTGGTCGAGTTCCGCGATCAGCTTCTCGTAGCGGGTGCGGAGCACACCCGCCTCGCCCTCGGCCTTGGTGCGGATGTGCCCGCCCTCGGCCTCGGCGCGCGACTTGATCTCGGTCGCCTCTTCCTGGGCGAGGCGCAGCATGCGCTGCAACCGTTCGCTCAGGCCTTCCAGCGTGGTCGGCGGCATGGAGAGCCGTTCGACCTGGCCCCGCATCTCCGCGATCTCGGACCGAGCGGCTTCGAGCTGGCGCGCGAGGTCGTTGGTCTGGGACACCGCGGCGTCACGGTCGGCAGCCAGCAGGCGGAGGTCCGAGTCGAGCCGTTCGAGGTGGTCCTCGACCTGGCCCTTGTCGTACCCCCGCTTGGCGATGTCGAAGCCGGATCCCAGCGGGACGAGGTCACGATCGTCGGCGAGGCCCATGCCCCCCACGCTACCCGTTCGTGGTGAACGCGGGGCACCCCGCTGTGGACTTCCCTACACGCCGCGGAAGCGGTTGATGCCGCTCAGGTGTGCTGCCCGCAGGGCGTGGTCGCGGACGCCGAGTCCTTCGGACGGAGCCAGGCACAGCACGCCGACCTTGCCCTGGTGGGCGTTGCGGTGGACGTCGTGCGCGGCCTGCCCGGTGTCCGCCAACGAGTACACCTTGGACACCGTGGGGTGAATCTTCCCCTTGGCGACCAAACGGTTCGCCTCCCAGGCCTCGCGGTAGTTCGCGAAGTGCGAGCCGATGATCCGCTTGAGGTTCATCCACAGGTAGCGGTTGTCGTACTGGTGCATGAACCCGCTCGTGGACGCGCAGGTGACGATCGTGCCGCCGCGCTTGGCGACGAACACGCTGGCGCCGAACGTCTCGCGGCCGGGGTGCTCGAACACGATGTCCGGGTCGTCGCCGCCGGTCAGCTCGCGGATCCGCGCGCCGAACCGCTTCCACTCCTTGGGGTCCTGCTCGTTCTCGTCCTTCCAGAACCGGTAGCCCTCGGCGCTGCGGTCGATGATCAGCTCGGCGCCCATGGACCTGACCAGCTCCGCCTTCTCCGGGCTGGACACGACGCAGATCGGCGTCGCGCCGCCGTTGAGCGCGAACTGCGTGGCGTACGAGCCGAGTCCGCCGGACGCGCCCCAGATCAGCACGGTGTCGCCCTGCTTCATCGCGGCGCCGTTGGTGGACACGAGCTGCCGGTACGCGGTCGAGTTGACCAGGCCGGGCGACGCGGCTTCCTCCCACGTCAGGTGGTCGGGCATCGGCATGAGCTGGTTGGACTTCACCAGCGCCAGCTCGGCGAGCCCGCCGAAGTTCGTCTCGAAGCCCCAGATCCGCTGCTCCGGGTCGAGCATCGTGTCGTTGTGCCCGTCCGCGTGCTCCAGTTGCACGTCCAGGCAGTGCGCGACGACCCGGTCGCCGGGCTTCCACGCGTTCACGCCGGGACCGGTGCGCAGCACGACGCCCGCCAGGTCGGAGCCGACCACGTGGTAGGGCAGGTCGTGCTTCAGCGCGAGCGGCGAGGACTTCCCGTAGCGCTTGAGGAACCCGAACGTCGACATCGGCTCGAAGATCGACGTCCACACGGTGTTGTAGTTGATGGCGCTGGCCATCACCGCGACGAGCGCCTCGCCGGGACCGAGTTCCGGCGTCGGCACCTCGTCGAGGTGCAGCGACTTGCGGGGGTCCTTGTCCTTCGTGGCGAGGCCCTCGAACATGCCCGTCTCGTCCTCGTGCACCGTGATGCCCCGGTACGTCGTGGGCACGGGCAGGGACTCGATGGCGTCGAGTTCGTCGGCCAGGATCGCGTCGAGGATCTTCTGCACGGCGTGTCCTCCCATGTGAGGAGTATCGAGCTGGGGGGCGAAAAGCGCTGGGTGCCGGAGGTTACCGACGAGTAACCGATTCAGAACGACCGATGTGAGGCAGGGCACGGAAAGAATGTTGACCGGGCGGCCAATCAAGGCGGACCATCGGAAGTGTCCCTCTCAGGACACGGAGGTAAGGACATGGACAAGGCTTGGACCAGGTGGCAGGACTGGGCGGAAGTCGTCCTCGGCGTCGTGGTGCTGTTGGCCCCGCTCGTCGTCGACACCACCAACGGCGCGATGTGGGCGATGATCGTGCTGGGAGCCCTGATCGCCGCGGACGGACTGGCGTCGCTCGCGGCGCCCGCGATGGTGTACGGCGAGTGGTTCCAGATGGTGCTGGGCGTGTTGCTGTTCATCTCGCCGTTCGTGATCGGCTACACCGACCTCACCGGCGCCGCGTGGACGTCGTGGGTCGGCGGCGTGCTGACCGTCGCGGCGGGGGCCATCGCCCTCCCGGCGGCGAACAGCGCCCACGCGGGGCGCTCGGGGCTGGCGGGCCAGCACTGACAGCAGGAATCGTTGGGGCCCACAACCTCGGGGTTGTGGGCCCTCTGATGTGCGAGGAGGCCGATCGTGGCTGAGGACGGGTCGGCCAGGGAACGCATCCTCGTGGCCGCCGAGGAGCTGTTCGCCGAACTGGGGTTCGACGCGACGCCCACGTCGCGCATCGCCGAACGGGCGGGCGTGCCGAAAGGGCTCGTGCATTACTACTTCCGCCGCAAACCCGACCTGCTGGCCGCGCTCGTCCAACGGCTGCCCAGCGGCGCCGTCGACCTGGGCCAGGTCGTGGTCGACGGCGACGTCGCGTCGAGCCTGGCCGAACTGGTCGCCGTGCTGGACGCCAGGAGCGACGCGTCCCCGCTGCTCTCGCACCTGCTGTGGCGCGAGGCGGACACGCACCCGGACGTCCGCGACGCACTGCACGAACGCCACCGCGCCGTGGCGGACCAGGTCCGCGACGTCATCCTCGCCGCGGGCGGCCCGGCCGTGGCGGACAAGGACGTCGACAGCGCCGCCGCGCTGGTCGCGCTGGCCGTGAGCTACCGGCACTCGGTGGCGCGCCACAGCCCGGACGACGACCGCCTGATGGACCGGGAGCTGGCCTTCGTGGCAGGCGCGCTTGCTTAGGGAGGCGGATGCCACGGCCCGCGGGGCGAGTTGGCCGGGTGGTCCCGCTGTGGGGGTCGGCTCTGTCGCTCCGCGGGCGGGTAGGTCGGGAAACGCAGGGGTTAGTGGGCGTCCTTCGCGGGTTCCACCAGTTCGACGAGGACGCCTCCGGCGTCCTTGGGGTGCACGAAGTTGACCCGGCTGTCCGACGTGCCGCGCCTGGCCTCCTCGTACAGCAGTCGCAGGCCCTTGGCCCGCAGCGCGGCGGCCGCGGCGTCCACATCGGACACCCGGTACGCGAGCTGCTGGAGGCCGGGGCCGGAGCGGTTGATGAACTTCGCGATCGTCGACGTCTCGTTGAGCGGCGCGAGGAGTTGGACGGCCGGGCCGGTGCCGTCGTCGCCGGGGGCGCGCAGCATGGCTTCCCGGACGCCCTGCTCCTCGTTGACCTCGGTGTGCGCGACCTCGAGGCCGAAGTTGTCGCGGTGGAACGCGATGGCGGCGTCGAGGTCCGGCACGGCGATGCCGACGTGGTCGATGGCGGTGACGAGACCGCGGAGTGCTTCCTGCATCGGCTCAGCGTAGTGACGGAATCGGTGCAGGGGCGGTTGTGCGACGCCTCACAGGCACATCGCGGGCGTACCGCCTGGTAACCCTGGGTATCGTGCGAAGTTAACGTCCGCTCACCGCCTGGAGGCTGTTGTGTCCGGTTCCGTCATCGTCGCCGGTGCCCGTACCCCGATGGGCAGGCTGCTCGGGCAGCTCAAGGACTTCTCCGGCGCGCAGCTCGGCGGCGTCGCGATCAAGGCGGCGCTCGAACGGGCCGGTGTCGCCCCCGACCAGGTGCAGTACGTGATCATGGGCCAGGTGCTGACGGCCGGGGCTGGCCAGATCCCGGCCCGCCAGGCCGCCGTGGCCGGTGGCATCCCGATGTCCGTGCCCGCGCTGACGATCAACAAGGTGTGCCTGTCGGGCGTGGACGCCATCGCGCTCGCCGACCAGTTGATCCGCGCGGGCGAGTTCGACGTCGTCGTGGCAGGCGGCCAGGAGTCGATGACCCAGGCGCCCCACCTGCTCCAGAAGTCGCGCGGCGGCTTCAAGTACGGCGACGTGACGATGATCGACCACATGGCCAACGACGGCCTGTTCTGCGCGTTCGACCAGGTCGCCATGGGCGCGTCGACGGAGAAGTACAACAGCCGCTACGAGCTGACCCGCGAGCAGCAGGACGCGTTCGCCGCCCGCTCGCACCAGCGGGCCGCCGCGGCGATCGAGAACGGCCTGTTCGCGCAGGAGATCGCGCCGGTCAGCATCCCGCAGCGCAAGGGCGACCCGGTCGTCGTCAGCACGGACGAGGGCGTGCGGCCGGACACGACCGTGGACACGCTCGGCAAGCTGCGGCCCGCGTTCGCCGCGGACGGCACGATCACCGCGGGCTCGGCCTCGCCGATCTCCGACGGCGCGGCGGCCGTGGTCGTGATGAGCAAGGCCAAGGCCGAGGAGCTGGGCCTGGCCTGGATCGCCGAGATCGGCGCGCACGGCGTCGTGGCCGGTCCGGACGCGAGCCTGCACGAGCAGCCCGCGAACGCGATCAAGGCCGCCTGCGCCAAGGAGGGCATCGACCCCTCCGACCTCGACCTGATCGAGATCAACGAGGCCTTCGCCGCCGTCGGCATCGTGTCGGCCCGGCAGCTCGGCGTGTCGGAGGACAAGGTCAACGTGAACGGCGGCGCCATCGCGCTCGGCCACCCGATCGGCATGTCCGGCGCCCGCATCGCGCTGCACCTCGCGCTGGAGCTCCAGCGCCGCGGCGGCGGTGTCGGCGCGGCGGCGCTGTGCGGTGGCGGCGGTCAGGGCGACGCCCTCATCGTGCGGGTCCCTAAGGTCTGACGTGTGACGCGGACTGTTGAGGTATCCGACCTGGTCGACCGCGCGCGGGACGGTCAGCCCCGCGCGGTCGCCAGGCTGATCTCGCTGGTCGAGGACGCGAGTCCACACCTGCGCGAGGTCGCCGAGGTGCTGGCGCCGCTGACCGGCCGGGCCCGCGTGATCGGCCTGACCGGTCCGCCGGGCGTCGGCAAGTCGACGTCGACGTCCGTGCTGGTGTCGGCGTTCCGCGAGCAGGGCAAACGGGTCGGCGTGCTCGCGGTCGACCCGTCGTCGCCGTTCTCCGGCGGCGCGCTGCTCGGCGACCGGGTGCGGATGCAGGAGCACGCCACCGACCCCGGCGTCTTCATCCGCTCGATGGCCACCCGCGGTCACCTCGGCGGCCTGTCGTGGGCCACGCCGCAGGCGCTGCGCGTGCTGGACGCGGCCGGGTTCGACGTCGTGCTGGTCGAGACCGTCGGCGTCGGCCAGTCCGAGGTCGAGGTCGTGTCGCTCGCGGACAGCACGCTGGTGCTGCTCGCGCCCGGCATGGGCGACGGCATCCAGGCCGCGAAGGCGGGCATCCTGGAGGTCGCGGACGTGTTCGTGGTGAACAAGGCCGACCGCGACGGCGCCGACGCGACCGCGCGCGACCTCAAGTACATGATCTCGCTGGGCAGGCGCGACCGCGAAGGGCCGTCGTGGCGGCCCCCGATCGTGAAGACCGTCGCCGCCAGGGGAGAGGGCGTCACCGAGCTGGTGGAGGCCGTCGACGCGCACCACGCGTGGATGACCGAGCACGGTGAGCTGGAGCGCAGGCGGGCCCACCGGGCGGCGAGCGAGGTCGAGGCCATCGCCGTCGCCCAGCTCCGGTCCCGCATCGGCGACCTGCGCGGCGGGGCCGCGCTGGAGCAGCTCGCGAAGCGCGTCGCCATCGGAGAACTTGATCCCTACGGCGCCGCCGATCACCTGATCGAGGGGCTGCAAACGTAGGGCAGGCCTTCCGACTCTAGGCAACGGTCGGGTGAACGGCCGACCGTTGGGGGTTCGAGCCCAGCCCCGAGAGAGGTGCCGATAGTGGATTCCGCGGACGTGGATTCCGCAGGCTTGGAAGTGCTCTCCCGGCAGGACTGCCTCGGGCTCCTCGCCTCGGTGGCCATCGGCAGGCTGGTGTTCACCGACCGGGCGCTGCCCGCCGTGCAGCCCGTGGCGTACGTCCTGCACGACGAGGGCGTGGTCGTGCGGCTGGCCGAGGGCAGCCCGGCGCTGGCGGCCGGTGACGCCATCGTGGCGTTCGAGATCGACAACATCGCGCACGACCTCCGCGAGGGCTGGACCGTCACCGTCGTCGGCCACGCGCACGAGGTTCGTGACGCGCGGTGGCTGAGGAGGCTGGCCGATCTGCGGCTGCCGTCCCGAGGTGAGGGCACCACTGACCGTTACCTCGTCATCACGATCGAGATGGTGACCGGTACCCGAATACCGATGCCCCGCCTGGGCTGACTTCCAGGTTTCAGCGGGGTGGACACGGGTGTGGCACTCCCGCTGACTACGGAGAGGAGTTACTCTCGTTCCCGTCCCCACGAAAGGGATGGGTCACGTGGTCAGTTCGGGCGGATCGCACGCGCACGCACTGCGACTGGACGGCCTCCTGCGCAAGCTGACCGAACGCACCACGGAGGCGTTGGTCTCGCAGGAACGGCTGCACCTGCTGCTCAGCGCGGTCGTCTCCTTGGCGAGCGATCTGTCCCTCCCGGACGTGCTGCGGCGCGTGGTCGAGTCCTCGTGCAGCCTGGTCGGCGCGCGGTACGGAGCGCTCACCGTCGTCAGCCCCAATCGCCGCCTGCTGGAGTTCACCTACGTCGGCTCCGACGGCGACGAGGGCGCGGACCGCGACGCGCTGCCGCGGGTGCGGCCCCAACTCGACTCGACCTGCTCCGACGCGGGCCCAGTCGGCACCTACCTCTACCTCCCGGTGCACGTGCGCGGGCAGGTCTTCGGCAACCTGTACCTGACCGACAAGGAGGACGGCGGCGAGTTCACCGAGGTGGACACCGAGATCGTCACGACGGTCGCCGCGGCGGCGGGCATCGCCATCGAGAACGCCCGCCTCTACGAGCAGACCCGGCAGCGCGAGGTGTGGCACCGCGCGTCGAACGAGGTCACGCTCGCGCTGCTCAGCGGCATCTCCGGGCGGGACGCGCTCAGCCAGGTGGCCGCGCAGGCCCGTGGCGCGGCGGACGGGATCGTGGCCGCGCTCGTCCTGCCGGACAACCGGGGCGAACTGGTGCTGGAGGTCGTCGACGGGATCCTCGGCCGCCACGCGAAGGGCTTCACCGTGCCCGACACGGCGTCCTCGTGGGAGGTCTTCACCAACGGCAAGCCGAAGGTGATGGACAACCTGGTGCAGGTCGGGCTGTGGCCGGAGGGCGTCAACCCCGGCCTGGTCGAGGACTTCGGCCGGATCGGCCCGATCGTGCTGGTGCCGATGGCCGCGGGTGAGCGGGTGCTCGGCGTCCTGATGGTGGCCCGGCCGCGCGGGCACCACCCGTTCGACGCCGCCGACGTGGAGCTGGTGGAGTCGTTCGCCTCGCAGGCGGCGCTGGTGCTGGAGTTCACCCGCGCGCAGGAGGACAGCAGGCGGCTGGCGATCCTGGAGGACCGCGACCGCATCGCGCGCGACCTGCACGACCTGGTGATCCAGCGGCTGTTCGGGCTGGGACTGGGGTTGCAGGGCCTCAACGGCTCGGTGGACCAGCCGGTGGTCGCGGCCAGGCTGGCCGGGTTCATCGAGGAGGTCGACCACACCATCCGCGAGATCCGGCGGACCATCTTCTCCCTGCACGAGCCGCCCAGCGGCGGTGTCAGCCTGCGCGGGCAGCTACTGCGGGAGGTGCGGGAATCGGCGCGGCTGCTGGGGTTCGAGCCGACGGTGGCGCTGGACGGGCCGCTCGACTCGGTCGTGCCGGACCCGGTTCGGCCGGACCTGCTGGCGAGCCTGCGGGAGGCGCTGGCCAACGCCGCCAGGCACGCGGGCGCGACGACCGTCTCGGTCTCGGTCACGGTGGACCGTGCGGCCACGTCGGTGGAGCTGGTCGTGCGCGACAACGGGAAGGGCCTGCCCGAGCGCCAGGTCCGGCACAGCGGTGGACTGGTCAACATGTCCGCGCGAGCCGACCGGTGGTCCGGGCGGTGCGCGGTCGACTCCGAATCGGGGCGGGGCGTGTCCGTGGTCTGGTCGGTTCCCCTGGTCCAGCACTACGACTTCGGCTGAGGAGGCGGGGATGGCGATCACCGTGCTGCTGGTGGACGATCACGAGATCGTGCGCCGCGGTCTGCAACAACTGCTGGCGGTCGAGGCGGACGTGACCGTGGTGGGCGAGGCGGACACGGCCGCGGCGGCGGTGGCCGCGGCCCCGGTGCTGAAGCCGGACGTGGTGATCATCGACGTGCGGCTGCCGGACGGCAACGGCGTGACGGTGTGCCGGGAGATCCGGTCGTCCACGCAGCCGCCGCCCGCGTGCCTGATGCTCACCTCGTACTCCGACGACGAGGCGCTGTTCGGCGCGATCATGGCGGGCGCGGCCGGGTACATGCTCAAGCAGGTGTCCGGCAACGACCTCGTCGCCGCCGTCCGCACGCTGGCCGCGGGCGGGTCGCTGCTGCACGCGGGCGTGACGGCGACCGTGCTGCAACGGCTGCGCAGCGGGCCGGAGGAGGACCCGAGGTACGCGACGCTGAGCCCGCAGGAGCGGCGGATCCTGGACCTGATCGCCGAGGGCCTGACGAACCGGCAGATCGCGCACCGGCTGTACCTGGCGGAGAAGACGGTGAAGAACTACGTGTCGTCGTTGCTGCACAAGCTGGGGTTCGACCGCCGCACGGAGGCGGGCGTGTACGCGGCGCGGCGCAGGGACAACGGCTCGCACTCGCCACTGTAGGAGGAAAACAGTCCGAGTGACACGTCAACCTGGGTACGGTGGCGGAGGATCATCGTCGCTCATCCTCGGGGGACTGGCATGGACTCTGATCAGACGAAGCTGAGCCGCCGCGGCCTGTTCCGCGGCGCGGCCGTGCTCGGCGGGGCCGCGATCGTGGGCACACCGACCGCCGCGTCGGCGGACGAGGAACTGTCGGAGGCGGGCGGGCAGCGGTTCACGGCCCGAGAGGGCACCGGCATCTCGGCCACGCTGTCGCCGGACGGCAAGCTGATCGCGATCGACCTGTACACCGCGATCTGGGTGCTGCCCGCCGGTGGCGGCCGGGCGCGCAGGCTCACCGGTGACGACCAGGACGCCACCCGGCCGCACTTCTCGCCGGACTCGAAGTCGCTCGTGTTCCAGTCCTACCGGGACGGCAACTACCACCTGTGGACCATCGGCGTCGACGGCGGCACCCCCCGGCAGTTGACCACCGGCCTCAACGACCACCGCGAGCCCCGGTTCTCCCCGGACGGCAGGCGGATCGCGTTCAGCGGTGACGCGGGCGGCAGCTACGACCTGTGGGTGCTCGACCTGCGCACCGGGCAGCAGACCAGGGTGACCAGCACCGACCTCGACGAGGCCGAGCCGAACTGGTCGCCGGACGGCACCGCGCTCGTGTGCACGGTCGACGGGACCGCGATCGACGCCGTCGACCTCTCGGGCGGCAGGCGGCGGCTGGTCGAGCCGGTCGCGGACACCCGCCTGTTCGGGCCGGGCCACGCGCCGGGCGGCGGGCTGAGCTACACCACGCTGCGCGGGGCCGTGACGGAGATCGTCGTCGACGGTCGGGTCGTGACGAAGGGCGAGGACCTGTTCGGCTTCCCGGTCGCGTGGGCCGGCGCGGGCACGATCCTCTACACCGCCGACGGCGGCCTGCGCACCCGCGACCTCGCGGGCGGCACCAAGTCCTCGGTGCCGTTCGACGCGACCGTCGACCACCGGCGGCACGTGAACCGGCGTGCGAAGCGGAACGTGTCGGCGCGCGCCTCGCAGCCGGTGAAGGGGATCGCGGGCCCGGTGCTCTCGCCGGACGGGAAGTCGGTCGCGTTCCGCGCGCTCAACGCCCTGTGGCTGCTGCCCGTCGGTGGACGGCCGCGCGCGCTCGTCGACGACGGGTTCTTCAACTCCGACCCCGACTGGCACCCCGACGGCGGGTCGCTGGTCTACGCGAGCGACCGGAGCGGCACGGCGGCGCTGTGGCGGCACGACCTCGCGACCGGCGAGCAGGCGCGCCTGACGACCCTTCCCGGCGCGCAGATCACGCCCCGCTGGTCGCCGGACGGCTCGCGGATCGCCTACCAGGACGCCGACGGCGCCACCTGGGTGTTCGACGTCGCGTCCGGCACGGCGTCCCGGCTGCTCCCGGCCCTGTTCCAGCCCGGCCGCCCCACCTGGTCGCCGGACGGGAAGACCATCGCGCTGGCGGCGGTGAAGCCGTTCAGCAGGCGGTTCCGCGAGGGCACCAGCCAGGTCCTCACGGTCGGGCTGGACGACGGCGTCGTCCGCTACACCGAGCCGATGCCGTACCGGTCGCTGTCCACCAGGGGTGACGACGGCCCGGTGTGGTCGCCGGACGGCAGGTGGCTCGCGTTCGTCGTGGAGAGCGTCGTGTGGGTCGTGCCCGTCGACGCGCGCGGGGTGTTCACCGGCGAGCCGAGGCAGCTCACCCACGAGGCGAGCGACGCGCCGTCGTGGAGCGGCGACTCGAAGACGCTGCTGTACCTGAACAACGGCCGGTTGAAGCTGATCGGCGTCGACGGCGGCCGGGCCAGGACCGTCGAACTGCCGCTGACGTGGACCCGGTCCCGGCCGAGCGGCCGTTCCGTCGTGCGCGCCGGAGCGCTCTGGGACGGCAAGAGCCAGTCGCTGCGGCGCAACGTCGACGTGCTGCTCGACGGCGACCGGATCGCGGGCCTGCACGACCGGCGGAACTGGTCCGGGCTGTCCGTCGTGGACGCCTCCGGGCTCACGGTGATGCCCGGCCTGATCGACGCGCACAACCACTGGCACCTGCGCGGACGGCAGTGGGGCGACCGCCAGGGCAGGCTGTGGCTGTCCTACGGCATCACGACCACGCGCTCACCGGGTGATCCGGCGTACCAGATGCTGGAGACCAGGGAGGCGCTCGACTCGGGCGCCCGCGTCGGTCCCCGGTACTTCGCCACCGGCGAGGCCGTGGACGGCGGCCGGGTCTACTACAACTTCATGCGCCCCACCCGCGGCGAGGACCAGTTGGCGCTGGAGCTGTCACGGGCCGTCGAACTCGACTACGACATGATCAAGACCTACGTCCGGCTGCCGGTGGCGTCGCAGCGGAAGGTCGTGGAACTGGCCCACCGCAAGGGGATGCCGCTCAGCTCGCACTACCTGTACCCGGCGGTCAACGTCGGCATGGACGGCATGGAGCACGTCGGCGCCACGAACCGGCTCGGCTACTCGCACACCACCAGCAGGCTGGGCCGCAGCTACCAGGACGTGACCGGCCTGTTCGCCGCGTCGGGCATGTCGGTCACGCCGACCCTGTTCCACTCCGCGATCCTCTACGCCGACGACCACTCGCTGCTGGACGACCCGCGCACCGAGGCGCTGCTGCCGCCGTGGGAGTACGCGCGGTTCGTGCAGAAGGTCGCGGACGCCGCGAAGGACACCCCGGCCAACCAGTTGTCCCACGCCGCCCTGCCCGGCTGGGTGGCGATGCTGCTGGCCGTCCACCGCGGTGGTGGCCTCGTCATCTCCGGTACCGACGCCCCGCTGGACGACGTGGCGCTGAGCCTGCACCAGAACCTGCGGGCGATGGTCCGCCACGGGTTCACGCCGTACGAGGCGCTCACGACCGCGACCCGCAACCCGGCTCGTTGGCTCGGTCTCGCCGACCAGTTGGGGACCGTTGAGCAGGGGAGGCTCGCGGACCTCATCGCCGTGCGCGGGAACCCGCTCGTGGACATCAAGGCCGCGGCGGCGGTCGAGGTCGTCGTGGCGGGTGGTGTGGTGCACCGGGTGGCTGATCTGGCTGGGCCGTTCACGGCGTCGGTCGCTCCGGCGGTGCAGGGTGTGGGGCGTGTTGGTGCCGACTACCCGAGTGCTGATCCGGATTTGTTCTGGTGGCACGGGGAGCCGGAGTGGGCTGTGCACCACTGCCACTAGGGGGAGGTGGGGACCCCGGTGGTCGGGGTCCCCACCTTCCGTTTACTCCAGCAGGCCCGCGTACTTCTGCAACGGGTTGCCGACCGCGTGCGCGGACTGCGTCGACAGGCCGGAGGCGGGTTCCGGCAGTGGTATCCCGGCGCAGGAGAGGTCACGGCCGGGGACTACGTCGTCGACGATGAACGACTCGACGACGTCGTCCACGCAGGTGTTGCCGAACGCGTAGATGCCGTGGTCGCCCTCGTCGGTGACGGTCAGCAGCCGTGAGCCCGCGAACTTCGCGTGGGCCCGCTGCGCGCCCTCCAGCGGGGTGGCCGGGTCGCGGACGGACTGCACCATCAGGATGGGTGGCACTCCGCGCCCGGTGGGCGTCTTGAGCTGCAACGGCGGCCGGTCCCAGAACGCGCACGGCGCGGCGATGACGTACCAGCCGATCAGCGGGTACAGCGCGCCCTGCCGGGCGGATTCCCGGACGAGGTAGTCGCGGCCACCGCGGAACGGCGTGTCGTTGCAGATGACCGCGTGCAGGGTGCCGTTGGACGCGTCGGCGAACCGGCCGAGCGAGGCGACCGATTCCTGCCCGTTCACCACGATCTGCCTGAGCTGCGAGAACTGCTCGGCGGCGGGCTGGAAGTTGTACTTGGAGTACTGCGCCCGGAACAGGAACAGGTCGAACAGGATCGGCGTGAGCAGTGAGCCGTCCGGTAGCGGCAGCGGGTTGGCGGACAGCTTGGCGCGGACGTCCTCGTAGTTGCGCCGGACGGCTTCTGCGGTCGTGCCGAGGTGGTAGAGCGAGTCGTACTTCGCCACCCACGGCAGGAAGTCGGTGCGGAAGCGGCGTTCGAAGGCGTAGCCGAAGGCGCCGAAGATCGTCTGGAACGTCGAGGTGAACTCGGTGTTCGAGTCGATCACGAACTTGCCCACGCGGTTGGGGAAGTAGGTGGCGTAGTAGGCGCCCATCCAGCTCCCGCCGGAGTAGCCGATCCAGTTGATCTTGTCTCGGCCCAGCAGGTGGCGCAGGAGGTCGAGGTCTCGAACGGTCTGCTCGGTGTTGACGACCTCGCCGAACTCGCCGGAACTGGTCTGGCAGGCCCGTGCCTGCTGCTCGGCGGCGTTGAACAGGAGTTTCAGGTTGTCCCGGCTGCGGTCGCGGGGGTCGGTGATGCCGACCCAGTCGTAACCGCCGCAGGTCACGTTGGTGCTGTCACCCGTGCCTCGGACGTCGATCCCGATGATTTCCTGGTCGGCCAGGAGTTTTGGTTGGCTCAGGAAGAGGAGTGGGAAGGTTCGGCCTGGACCGCCTGGTCCGCCGGGGTTGGTCAGGACGCTTCCCCTGGCTGTGCCGGTTGCCGGTCGTAACCGGCTCACGGCGATGGTGATGTCCTTGCCCTGCGTCGTCCGCCGCCAGTCCTGCGGCGCCAGGTAGGTGCCGCACTCCAGCCGTTCCCCGCCGGGAGGCAGTCCCTCCGGCGGGTTCTGCGCGTCGAAGCAGGGTTTCCAGTTGATGTGCTGCGCCAGGTACCTGTCCGGAACCGGTGCTTCCCGCGCTTCCCGCGCCTGTGCGGGCAGGCTTCCGCCGACCAGCGCCCCGATCAGCGCGATCACCAGCAGTGGTGCTCTTCGCATTGATCCCCCTCAGAATGTGCGAGCCCCTAGCTCATCGCTGAGGTGAGGTCCGCCACAACCACCGAAAGTAGAAGGCCGGCTACCCCCGAAGGACTACGCCATTTCCGTCGAGGGGATCGGGTGGGGTTCCCGCTGAGACGACCTGGGCAGGTTGGTCCTGGGTAAGTACTGTTCTTGGGGTGGGGATCTTTCGAAGGAAGCGCCCGGTGGCGGTCGCCCGCGAAGTGATCAGGGATCACACCTACGACGACCCGATCGTCGACATCGCGGCTGAGGAGATGGACGCGGGGCACCTGCGTGCGGCCACGACGGTGTTGGCCGAGTGCCGGGATCAGCCTGAGCTGCGTGCGCTGCGGTTGGAGGTGCTGCGCGATCACGCGGTGGGGCATGCCGATGAGTTGCTGGAGTTGGCGAAGTCCGCGAACGATCCGGATCTGTGGTTGTTGGCCGGGGCTTCGTTCATCGGTGAGGCCTGGGCGGTTCGGGGGACCGGGCGGGCTGATGACATCGGTGAGGATCGGTTCAAGATGTTCTTCGCGACGCTGAGGAAGGCTGTGGCGCCGTTGCACGAGGCGGCTGCGTTGTTGCCTTCCGACGCGGTTCCGTGGGCTCAGCTCCAGACCACCGGGATGGGGTTGCAGGTGGATCGGGGGCAGAAGGACGAGGTGTGGCGGGAGATCGTGAAGCGGGCTCCCTCGTTGTACCCCGCACATTGGGTGCGGGCTCAGATCCTGGCGCCGAAGTGGGGTGGGTCCACGGAGGAGATGATGGCTTTTGCCAAGGGGAGCGTGGATGCTGCCGCTCCTGGGGATCCTGTGGTGGCGATGCTTCCGTTGGCGCATTTTGAGGTTTTTTTGGAGAGGTTTGCGGAGGCTGTTCAGTCTCGTAGTGCTTTGAAGGTCGCTTCGTTGAAGATTCGGTATTTTGGGAAGGTGCACGAGGAGATTGCCGAGGCCGCTGATAAGTGGGATGTGGCTGTGCCTCGGGCGCATCCTCGGGCTTTGCAGGCTCATAATTTGTTCGCGGCGGCTTTTGCTTTGGCGGATGATGGGCCTCGGGCTAAGCGGCATTTGATCGGGATGCGGGATCATGTGCATGATGTGCCGTGGACGTATGTGGCGTATTTGAAGGATGATGTGGAGAAGGAGTATACGGAGTTGGCTAATAAGTATTTGGGGGAGTCGGCTAAGGGGTGAGGGGTGAGGGGGGCATGTGGGGGTGGCTGCCGGTTCCGGCGTGGTCACCGGGTGGATAGCTGCGGTTCCGGCGTGGTCGGCGGGTGGGTGGTCGCGTTCCAGCGTGGTGTGGCCGATTTGACTTGGGGCCCCTAGATTCGACCCTTCGCCGGGCACTAAAGGGCAGAGGGTGAAGCTGCCGCCCGGCGCAAGTTTAAGGGTCGAATCCCCCAAGTAAAATCGGCCACGGTTTTAGGGCTGCTGTTGGCTGCGGTGGGTTGTGGGTTGGTTTTTAGTGCACTAGTGGTGGTGGGGTGCTGTTGTTGGTGGTGGCCCAGGTGGCTTGTTGTGGTTCGGTTGTCAGGGTGAATTGTAGTGTGGTGTTGTTGCGTAGTATTTCTAGTGTTGTGTAGGCCTGGTTTGTGGGTGTTTTGTTTATTGTGAGGGATTGTACGTATTGGATTGTTGTTGGTGTGGCGTTCTTGGCTTCGATTGTTAGGTCGCCTGTGTTGAGGTGTAGTACTGCTCGTTCGTATCTGGGGGCGTGTAGGAGGAATTGGCCTGTTCCTGGGGTTGTGGGGTAGATCCCTAGTGCGCTTAGGACGTACCAGGCTGACATCTGGCCTAGGTCGTCGTTGCCGGTTACGCCTGCTGGGCTGTCGGTGAAGAGTGTGTGGGCTGCTGTGATCACGGCTGATGTTTTCCAGGGTTGGCCCATCAGTACGTACATCCACGGTGCGTGTAGGTCTGGTTCGTTGTTCGGGTTGTACCTGAACTGGTTGTAGTACTCGTAGGCGCCTACTACCCACTTGTTCCTCGCTGTGCCTTCCGGGTCTGTGATTAGGTCCTGGTAGGCGAAGAAGTCGTCCAGTCTTGCTGTCGCTGCTGTGGGGCCGCCCAGGAGGGTTGTCAGGCCTGGTGCGTCCTGTTGCACCAGCCATTGGTACTGCCACGCTGTGCCCTCGTGGAAGCCGGCGTCGCTCTGCGGGGTGGAGGTGGGTAGCCAGGTGCCTTCGGCGGTTTTTGGCCTGGGGAAGCCTTGGAAGCCTCGGTCGGTGATGTCTTTGTCCCAGAGCTTCTTGTAGTTCAGTCCGCGTTCTCGTAGTACCGCGGCGTCCGCTGTGTGGCCCAGTGCTTCTGCCATTGCTGAGAGGGCGGCGTCGGCCAGGGCGTATTCGAGTGTTGCTGAGGCGCCGTGGTGGGGGTCTACGTCTTGGCCCTTGCGGGGGAAGTTCTTGTCTTGCTGTACGAAGCCGTGTTTCAGGTAGTTCGGGTTGCCTGCTCGTCCGTTGAACGGGGAGGTTGGTGTGGGGATGCTGGTGGCGTTCTGCCACATGGCGTTGTAGGCCTGGTTCTCCAGGCCTTCCAAGGCGCCGAAGCGCCACAGGTCTACCAGGAATGGGGTGACCGGGTCGCCGGTCATGGTGTTGGTTTCCTGGTTGGCGTAGGCCCAGCGGGGTAGCCAGCCGCCCTGTTCGTGTACTGCCAGTAGGGAACGGGCTATGTCTCGTGCGCGGTCGGGGCGTAGTAGGGCCAGTAGTTGGTTGTGGCCGCGGTAGGTGTCCCAGAGGGAGAAGTATTCGTAGTAGGTCCAGTTTGTTGCGGTGTGTATCTGGCCGTCGAAGCCGCGGTAACGGCCGTCGATGTCGGTGGCCGTCAGTGGTTGCAGCAGGACGTGGTAGAGGGCTGTGTAGAACACCGTTCTGTCCACAGTGGATGCGCCCTGGATGTCGATCGACGAGAGTTCGTGGTCCCAGGCTTCTTCCGCCAACTCGCGGAGCGCGTCGAACGGTTTGTCCTTCGCCTCGGCCAGGTTCTTGGTTGCGCCGTTCAGGTCTACCTGGGACAGCGAGGTGGCGGCGGTGACCGGGCCCGGTGTGAAGGTGGCCCAGGCGCCGCGTAGGCCGGAGGCGCCTGAGGGGCCGCCCCAGGTGCCGGAGCTCTTGAACGGTCGGTCGAACGTGGTTGCGAAGTGGGTGACGTAGGGCTTGCCGCCGCAGAACGCTTGGGCGGTGATGGTGCCGGTGATGGTGTGGTCGTCCACCACCCTGACCGCGCTGGCGAAGACGGGTTCCTTGTCGTTCGCCTGGCCCACGTTGACCATCACCGTGCCGGCTACGCCGTCGGGGAAGGTGAACCGTTCCACGCCGCAGCGCAGTGTCGCTGTGCACTCCGCGGTGATGCCGCCCGCGAGGGTGACGCGGTAGTAGCCGGGTTTGCCGACCTCGCCGTCGTGGGTGTAGCGGGCTCCGTAGACCTTGTGGTCGAACGAGCGGGGGACGTCGACCACGGGCAGGATCGAGACGAGGCCGCCCTGTTCCCAGCAACCCGCGCCGGAGAGGAAGAAGTGGCCGAAGCCCCTGATGACCGGGTCGTCGTAGCGCCAGCCCGCGTAGTGCGAGCCGATCGGGCTCGACTGGGCCTTGCCGAACGGCATCGACGCGCCGGGGAAGGTGTTGCCGTCGTCCTTCGTCCCGATGAACGTGTTCACGGCCGCGCGGGGTGACGTCATCAGGTCATTATGGTCCTGCGGCGGTGTGCGGATGCTCCTCGGTTTGACACCGTTGTCCACCGCCGCCCGCACCAGTCGGTCTGCGACGGATGGCCCCTTGACCAGCTTTATCGGTACCGAAACGTTGACAGGACCCGTCTGATCGGTGTGAAATGCCGCCACTATGACAACGTTGTCCGCGAATGGTGCGCCCGCCATGGCGAGCGCTGCTGGGCGCAAGGTGCGTCGCGCGACGATGAACGACGTCGCACGGCTGGCAGGCGTCAGCATCAAGACCGTGTCCCGTGTCGTCAACGACGAGCCGGGTGTGCACCCGGCGACCGCCGAGCGCGTGCTGGCGGCCATCGACCAGCTCGGTTTCCGCCGCAACCTCAGTGCGCGCAACCTGCGCCGCGGGTCGTCGACGGGCACGATCGGGCTGGTACTCGAAGACGTCGCGAACCCCTTCTACTCCGGTGTCACCCGCGCGGTGGAGGAGATCTCCCGCCTGCGCGGTCGTCAGGTGATCACCGGCTCGTCCGACGAGGACCCCGCTCGTGAACGGGAGTTGGCGCTGGAGTTCTGCTCCCGCCGGGTCGACGGGCTGCTGATCGTCCCCGCCGGGCTCCAGCACGGGTACCTGGTGCCCGAGATGAGAGCGGGCACACCCGTGGTCTTCCTGGACCGGCCCGCCGGTGACGTCGTCGCCGACACGGTGCTGGTCGACAACATCGGCGGCACGATCGAGGCCGTCTCGCACCTGGCCGCGCACGGCCACCGCCGGATCGCGTTCCTCGGTGACGCGCCGGACATCTTCACCGCCAACGAGCGGCTGCGCGGGTACCGCGAGGGCTGCGTGCGCTCGGGTGTCGGCTACCAGGAGGACCTGGTGGTCATGGGGCCGCACGACGAGCGCAGCATCGCCGCGGCGCTGCGCCGCCTCGGTGGCTTCCGCGAGCCGCCGACGGCGCTGGTGACCGGCAACAACCGGATCACCGTGTACGTGCTGCGCGCGCTCGCGGGCACCGTCGACCGGCCCGCGCTGGTCGGCTTCGACGACTTCGAACTGGCCGACCTGCTCTCCCCACCGGTGACCGTGATCGCGCACGACGCGAGCGCGCTCGGCAAAGCCGCCGGTGACCTCCTCTTCGCCCGTCTCGACGGCGACAACTCGCCACCGCGCCGCGTCGTGCTGCCGGTGCGCTTGGTAGCACGTGGATCAGGGGAGGTTCGTGCGTGAGTTCCGGTGACAGGCCCGTCGTACTACCGGCCAACCAGCCCAAGCAGTTCTACCGGGGTGGTGCGTCGATAGCGGCGTTGAGGGGCGACGAGTCGGCCGACTTCGGCCCGGAGGACTGGGTCGCGTCGACCACGACGCTCTACGGCCGCGACGACGCGGGGCTCTCCACGCTGCCGGACGGCACGCTGCTGCGCGACGCCGTGGCCGCCGACCCGACCGCGTGGCTGGGGGAGCGGCACGTCGCCGAGTTCGGCGCCGACACCGCGCTCCTGGTGAAGCTGCTGGACGCGGGGCAGCGGCTCCCGGTGCACTGCCACCCGTCGAACGAGTTCGCCTCGACGCACCTGAACTGCCGCCACGGCAAGACGGAGTCGTGGATCGTCGTGGGCACCAGCGGCGACGAGCCGACCGTCTACATCGGATTCCGCGAGGACGTCTCGCCGGAGCTGCTCGAGGGCTGGGTGGCGGCCCAGGACAACGATGACATGCTCGCTGCGCTCAACCCGGTGCGGGTGGCGGCGGGCGACACCGTCTTCGTCCCCGCGGGTCTGCCGCACGCCATCGGTGAGGGTGTCTTCATCGTGGAGCTCCAGCAGCCGACGGACTTCTCCGTCACGTTGGAGTGGAAGGGTTTCCTGGCCAACGCCGACATCGGCCACCTGGGGCTCGGCTACGACGCCGCGCTGGGCTGCGTCGACCACAACGGCTGGGCCAAGACCCTCGACACGCTGATCCGGCGCACGGCGGGTGACACCGCCGAGGTGGTGCCGCTGTTCTCGGAGCAGGCCGACCCGTTCTTCCAGGCCGACCGGCTCCAGGTGTCCGGCTCGCTGACCCTCGAGGCGTCGTTCGCGGTGCTCGTGGTGCTGGAGGGCGAAGGGAAGCTCGGAGACGTGCCGCTGCGCAAGGGCAGCACGGTCGTCGTTCCGCACGGCGCTGGTGAGGAGGTGCTCAACGGTGAGCTCGTCGCGATCCGATGCAGGCCGCCGAGGTTGGCGGGCTGAGCGGGGGGTCCATGGCTGACCCGCTGCTCGAGGCCAAGGACCTCGCCAAGCACTACGGCAGCGTGGAAGCGCTGAGGGGGGCCTCGTTCACGGCGTTCGAGGGTGAGGTCGTCTCGCTCATCGGTGACAACGGCGCGGGCAAATCGACGCTGGTCAAATGCCTGTCTGGCGTGCAGCGGCCCGATTCGGGCACGCTCGTGTTCGGTGGCCGCGAGGTCGTGCTGGACTCGCCCGTCGCCGCGAGGGCGCTGGGGATCGAGACGGTCTTCCAGGACCTGGCGGTGGCACCGGACCTCGACCCGGCGGCCAACCTCTACCTCGGCCGGGAACTCCGCAAGCCCGGCGTGCTGGGGATGTTGGGGGTGCTGGACAAGAAGGAGATGCGCAGGCGCGCCATCGCCTCCTTCGAGGACCTGGGCGTCACGCTCCAGAGCATCGACGTGCCCATCGGTTCGCTGTCCGGCGGCCAGCGGCAGAGCGTCGCCGTGGCCAGGTCGGTGGTGTGGGCCAGCAGGCTGGTCTTCATGGACGAGCCGACGGCGGCGCTCGGCGTGGTGCAGCGGGAACGCGTCCTGGACGTCATCCGCCGGGTCCGCGACCAGGGCATGGCCGTCGTGCTGATCAGCCACAACATGCCCGAGGTGCTGGCCGTCTCCGACCGCGTCGAGGTGCTGAGGCTGGGCAGGCGGGTCGCGAAGTTCCGCGCGGCCGACACGACGGTCGAGGAACTGGTCGGCGCCATGACCGGTGCGCTGTCCCAGGAGGACGCCTGATGACGACTCCACAGCGGAAGCCGCTGCTCCAACGCCTGGCGGGTACCAACACCCTCTGGATCGCGCTGGTGCTGCTGCTCCTGATCGCCGTCTTCGGAGCGTTGCGGCCGGACGCCGTCCTCACCGTCTTCACCCTCCAGACCACGCTCGTGGAAACGGCCGTGCTGCTGGTGCTGGCCGTTGGCATGACGTTCGTGATCATCACCTCGGGCATCGACCTGTCGGTCGGGTCGGTGCTGGTCTTCTCCGGCGTCACGTCGGCCATGACGATGAACGCCCTGAGCGGTGGTGACGCCACGAACGCCGGCTGGGGCGTGGTGGCCGTCGGCCTGCTGGTGGCGCTCGTCAGCGGGGCGGCCTGGGGGCTCCTCAACGGCGTCCTCATCGCCAAGGCCAAGATCCCGGCGCTGATCGTCACGCTCGGCTCGTTCGGCGCGGCGCTCGGCGCGGGCCAGTTGATCTCCAACGGCTCCAACGTCAGCGGCGTCCCGAACGTCCTGAGCAACAACCTGGGCACGGGCACCACGTTCGGCGTCCCCAACCTCGTCATCCTGGCCGCCGTCATCACCGCCGCGGGCGCGCTCCTGCTGGGCACGACCAGGTTCGGCAGGCACACGTACGCGATCGGCTCGAACGAGGAGGCCGCGCGCCGGGTCGGCATCTCCGTGACCCGCCACCTGATGACTGTCTACCTGCTTGCGGGGGTGCTGGCGGGCCTGGCGGGCTTCATGGCGACGGCCTACTTCCGGGTCGCCTCCATCACCGGCCACGACACCGACAACCTCAACGCCATCGCGGGCGTGGTCCTCGGCGGCACCTCACTGTTCGGCGGCGCGGGCTCCATCGTGGGCACGATCTTCGGCGTCTTCATCCCCGCGGTCCTCCGAAAGGGTTTCGTGATCGTCGGCGTCAACGTTTACTGGCAGCCCATCGCGGTGGCGATCGTGCTAGTCGCCGCGGTGTGGTTCGACCAGTCCCGTCGCAAGGCACGTGATCAACGCTAGGAGCGGAACATGTCAACGAGGACGGTTCGCACTTTGGGCTTAGTCGCCGCAGCCGCGCTGCTGGCGGCTTGCGGGAGCGGCGGGCAGATCGGCGACTCGGGAGGGTCGGCCCCGACCGCGGTGAAGAAGATGGTCCTCATCCCCGGTGTCGCGGCGGAGCCCTTCTACATCTCGATGGAGTGCGGCTTCCGCGAGGCGGCGAAGGCGGCGGGCTACGAGGTGGACGTCCAGGCGCCCGCCAAGTTCGACGCCCCGCTGCAAATCCCGATCGTCACCGGCGTGCTGGCCAACAAACCGGGTGCGGTGCTGATCGCGCCCACGGACGACAAGGCCCTCGCGGGCCCCATGAAGCAGTTGAAGGACGCGGGCGTCAAGGTCGTCGAGGTCGACACCAAGCTCCAGGACACCTCGATCGCCGAGTCCAGCATCTCCTCCAACAACGCGCAGGGCGGCAAGAAGGCGGCCGAGACGCTGGCGAGGCTGGTGGGTGACAAGCAGGGTTCGGTGCTGGTGCTCAACACCAAGGCGGGCACGTCCACGACGGACGCCAGGGCGAAGGGCTTCGAGGACGCCATCAAGGCCTTCCCCAACCTCAAGTACCTTGGCCAGCAGTACACCGACAACGAACCGGACCAGGCGGCGTCGAAGGTCACCGCGACCCTCTCCTCCGACCCGGACCTGATCGGCGTCTTCGCCACCAACCTCAACACCGGTGAGGGCGCGGCCACCGGCCTGCGCAACGCGGGCAAGACCGGCGCGGTGAACCTGGTGGGCTTCGACGCCAGCCCGAAGCAGGTGCAGGACCTGCAAGCGGGCGTGGTGCAGGCGCTCATCGCCCAGGACCCCGCCACCATCGGCAAGACCGGTGTCGAGCAGGCGGTGGCGGCCATCGAGGGCAAAGAGGTGAAGCGGAACATCGAGACGGACCTGGTGGCCATCACCAAGACCGACGCGGCTGGCAGCGAGAGGTACTTCTACAAGCAGGCCTGCTGACCGATCCCGGTCGAACGGCTCTCCGGCCGTTCGACCGGGACGTCCAAAGTCTTGGAACGTCAACGACTTTCGTCGTTCGCCGCGCTTTCACGCCCCCCGATCACCTACGGTCCACCCATGACAGACGCCGTGGTCGTGACCGACATCCGCAAGTCGTACGGTGACCTCAACGCCGTGGACGGCGTGTCCTTCACGGTCGCCGAGGGCGAGTTCTTCGGCATCCTCGGACCGAACGGGGCGGGCAAGACCACGACGCTGGAGATCGTGGAAGGCCTGCGCGAGCCCGATTCCGGCACCGTGGAGCTGCTCGGGGTGAACCCGTGGCCGCGCAACCCGGAACTGCTGCCGCGCGTCGGCGTGCAGCTCCAGGCGTCCAGCTTCTTCGAGCGGCTGACCGCGCGGGAGCAGCTCGAGACCTTCGGCTCCCTCTACGGCGTCGGCACGGCGAAGGCCGGGGAGATGCTGGAGCTGGTGGGCCTGACGGACAAGGCCGACGTGCAGGAGAACAAGCTGTCCGGCGGCCAGCGCCAGCGCCTCTCGATCGCCTGCGCGCTGGTCCACGACCCGGACGTCGTGTTCCTCGACGAGCCGACGGCCGCGCTGGACCCGCAGGCCCGGCGCAACCTGTGGGACGTCCTGCGCGCGATCCAGGCCCGCGGCAAGACCATCGTCTACACCACGCACTACCTGGACGAGGCCGAGATCCTCTGCGACCGGGTGGCCATCATGGACCGCGGCAAGGTGCTGGCGCTGGACTCGCCCGCGGCCCTGGTGCGCGGACTGGACGCGCCGACGCGCATCCTGCTGCAACCCGGCGCGCTGCCGCTGGACACCGCGCGCGAACTGGAGGGCGTGGACACCGCGGCCGAGGACGAGGTCAGCCTGACGATCTCGACCCGCAAGCCCGCGCGGGTCCTCTCGACCCTCGCCGAGCGCGGCACCCTGGACGGGCTCCAGGTCCGCACCGCCACGCTCGAGGACGTCTTCCTCGACCACACCGGACGGGAGTACCGCGCATGAGCACCACCGCGTTCAAGAGCCTCTCGACGGCCATGTTCAAGGGTTTCGTCCGCGACAAGATGTCGCTGTTCTTCATGTTCTTCTTCCCGCTCATGTTCCTGGTGGTCTTCGGGCTCCTGCTGGGGGACTCGGGCGAGGACAAGATCAAGATCGCGGTGACCGGCGACGGCCCGGTCGTCGCGGCGCTCGACCAGACCGGCGCCGTGGAGATCCAGCGGTTCGACGACGAGCGGGCGGCGCTCGCCAAGGTCGAGGACGGCGACCTCCCGGCGGCGATCATCCTGCGCGGCAACGCCATCCAGTTGCGGTTCGCCGCCAGCGACCAGGTGGCGGCGGGAACGGTGAACGGCCTGGTGTCGGGCGTGGTCGACAAGCTCAACCTGAGCGCGACCGGTCAGCCCGCGGCGTTCAGCCTCCAGCAGCAGCCGGTCGAGGACGCGTCCCTCAAACCGATCCAGTACCTCACCCCCGGCATCCTGTCCTGGGGCATCTCCATCTCGGCCGTCTTCGGCGCCGCGCTGACCATGGTGTCCTGGCGCAAGAAGCAGGTCCTGCGCCGCATCCGGCTCGCCCCGGTCAGCGCCTTCACGGTCCTCACCTCGCGGCTGACCGTCAGCGTGGGCATCGCGATCGTCCAGGCCATCACGTTCGTGCTGGTGGCGTTGACCCCGCCGTTCGGCCTCAAGCTGTCCGGAAGCTGGTACCTCGCGCTGCCCCTGCTGGTCCTCGGCACCCTGGCGTTCTTCGCCATCGGCATGCTCGTGGGCGCGTTCTGCAAGACGGAGGAGGCGGCCAGCGGCGCGGCGAACATCCTGGTGATGCCGATGTCGTTCCTGTCCGGCTCGTTCTTCCCCATCGAGAACGCGCCCGGCTGGCTCCAGGCGGTCTCGCAGGCGTTGCCGCTGCGGCACATGAACGACGGCATGCTCGACGTCCTGGTGCGGGGCAAGGGGATCGAGGCGCTGCTGCTGCCCTGCTCGGTGCTGATCGCCTTCACGGCGGTGGTCGGCTTCGCCGCGGCCAAGATCTTCCGCTGGGAGGATTAACACCCCAAAACGCCCGTGAGCCCGCTCACGCAGCACAATGGAGGTCATGCTCTCCACCTCGGCAGGCCGCTTCCGCCTCTTCGCGCAGGCAGAGGCGGTGTCCTGGGCCGGTCTGCTGATCGGCATGCTCTTCAAGTACGTGCTGTCGGACAACGACCTCGGGGTGAAGATCTTCGGCCCGATCCACGGGTTCATCTTCATCGTCTACATCTTCACGGCCCTGTTCGCGGGCGTGGCCCAGAAGTGGGAGCGCCGCACGACGGTCTTCGCGCTGCTGGCGAGCATCCCGCCGTTCGGCACGATCGTCTTCGAGCGCTGGGCCCTGCGGACCGGCAGGCTGAACGTTCAGGTCAACGCGGCCTGAGCCTTCCGGATCTCGTACTCGGGGTCCCCGAAGTGGTAGACCTGCTCGCTCTCCTCGATGTTCGCCAGGAACTCGCGGTAGCGGATCGCGTTGAACACGTGCACGAGCGGGACGGCCAGGTCGAGCGCGGTGGCCGGGTCGCTGTCCGGCACGTGCTCCAGCCACGCCGCCGTCCACACCTCGGCGAGCAGCGGACGCTGCTCCGGGGCGAGGTACGTCCACAGCCGGGCGGCGTCCAGCGCCGGGTGGCCCAGGTGCGAGTCGGCCCAGTCGATCACCTGGGTGGTGACGCCGTCGGACTGCCAGTTGCCGGGGTGGAAGTCGCCGTGCAGGAGCGTCGGCGGCAACCCGGTGGCGAGCAGCGCGTCCGCCCGTTCGCGGGAACCCTCCACCTCGGATGACCACATCGGCACCTCGGGCAGGTCGGGGTGCTCCTCGTGGGCGAGCGCGGCCTGGACGGCCACGAGCCGCGGCACCACCGACCGGATCTGCTCCGGCGTCGGCTCCCAGCAGGGCTCGCCGGGCGCGTCGGCCATCAGCACCCGCAGCGGTGCGGTCGCGATCACCTCGGGAACCAGCGTCGGGTCCAGCGCGGACACCAGCCGCAGCGCGATGAGCTCGGCCGCGAAGAACGGCGGCAGCTCCTTCACCCACACCCGTCCGGCGGCGGTGTCGATCCGGAAGACGCACGACAGGTTCCACGTCTTCTTCTGCCGAACCTCACCGGTCCGGGTGACGTGCTCCTCCGCCCACGCCAGCAGCGCGGCGGTGCCGCCCGGTTTGGCCCACGGCAGCCGCAGCGGCGTGTCCGGGAACGTGTGCACGGGCTCGGTGACCAGCGCGGCCAGGTCCGGCGTCCCGTGCGCTTCGACCTGGTAGGTCGCCGTGCCCCCGTGCGTGCCCTCGCCGACGCCCTCCACGAGCCGCAGCACGCTCGTCGGCACGCCGAGCACCCGGTCGAGGTGCGCGGTGACGTCCTCGACCTGCGACCACCACCGGCTCTCCACGGTGAACGGCCCGAGCGACCCCACGTACTCGCCGTCGACCGTGACCAGGGCTATGACCTCGCGCATCCGCACAGGGTGGCTGATCGACCCCGGCCCGCGCGACCGGTTTAGTCCTCGAAGTCCCCGACCGCGCGCCGCACCTTGGCCAGCAGGTCCGTGAGCTGCTCGGTCTGCCGTTCCGTCAGCCCGCGCAGGCCGAAGTCCACCCCGGTCACGGCTTCGGTGGCGGTCTCGCGCCGGGCCCGGCCGTCGGCGGTGATCTCGACCAGCGTCGTCCGCCGGTCGGTCGGGTGCGGGTTGCGCCGCACCAACCCGTCGGCCTCCAGCCGGTCCACGATGTTCGTGACGCTGGTGGGGTGGAGCTGGAGCCGCTCGCCCATGACCCGCATCGGCAGGCTGCCCGCCTTTGAGAAGGTCAGCAGCACCAGCGCCTCGTAGCGGGCGAACGTCAGCCCGTGCGGCTTGAGCGCCGCGTCGACGGCCGACTGGATGATTTGCTGTACCCGCATGACGCTCGTGACCGCCGCCATCGCCGTCGACGGTCCGATGCGCTTCTCCCACAGCTCGGCCGCGCGTGCGATCGGGTCGAACGGCAGTGGCTGGGGCGTCATGCAGGCGAAGCTACCAGTGGGTACAAGTCGATGGTCCAGGAGGCACGCGTGCTCATCGCGTTCAGCGTCAGCCCGCTCGGCGGGGAGTCCGACAGCGTCGCGGAGGCGGTCGCGGAAGCCGTCCGCGTCGTCCGCGAGTCGGGTCTGCCCAACGAGACCAACGCCATGTTCACCCTCGTCGAAGGGGAGTGGGACGAGGTGATGGCCGTGGTCAAGAAGGCGACCGAGGCCGTGCAGGCCGCCGCGCCGCGGGTCAGCCTGGTCCTCAAGGCCGACATCCGGCCCGGCTTCACCGGTCAGATGGCCGCCAAGGTCGAGCGCGTGGAGGCCCACCTGCGCGAGCTGTGACAGGTGACACGATGGCGTCAGATAGTCGGACATCCTACTATTTAGGGATCGACGACGATGCGGAGACCGCCATGCCTGCTCCCGGCTACGACGAGAACCAAGCGGACCACGAGGCCGGTCGTCAGCGCTGGCAGGCCGCCTACGCGAAGGCCGAGGCGACCGGCCGGGTCCGCGACGCCGACTTCACCACGCTCTCCGGTGTCGAGGTCGACCCCGTCTACGGGCCTCAGCCCGGTGAGGTGGTCGAGGGCTTCGAGCGCATCGGCTGGCCCGGCGAGTACCCGTTCACCCGCGGCCTGCACCCGACCGGGTACCGCGGCAAGAACTGGACCATCCGGCAGTTCGCCGGCTTCGGCAACGCCGAGCAGACCAACGAGCGCTACAAGATGATCCTGGCGCGCGGCGGCGGCGGGCTGTCCGTCGCCTTCGACATGCCGACGCTGATGGGCAAGGACTCCGACGACCCCCGGTCGCTCGGCGAGGTCGGGCACTGCGGCGTGGCGATCGACTCGGCCGCCGACATGGACGTGCTGTTCGGCGACATCCCGCTGGAGCAGGTCACGACGTCGATGACGATCTCGGGGCCCGCCGTGCCGGTGTTCGTGATGTACCTCGTGGCCGCCGAGCGGCAGGGCGCGGACATCGGGAAGCTCAACGGCACGTTGCAGACGGACATCTTCAAGGAGTACATCGCCCAGAAGGAGTGGCTGTTCGCGCCCGAGCCGCACCTGCGGCTCATCGGCGACCTGATGGCCTACTGCCAGGACAACATCCCCGCGTACAAGCCGCTGTCGGTGTCCGGGTACCACATCCGGGAGGCCGGGGCGACGGCCGCGCAGGAGCTGGCGTTCACGCTCGCCGACGGGTTCGGGTACGTCGAACTGGGGCTGTCGCGCGGGCTGGACATCGAGAAGTTCGCGCCGGGGCTGAGCTTCTTCTTCGACTCGCACCTCGACTTCTTCGAGGAGATCGCGAAGTTCCGCGCGGCCCGGCGGATCTGGGCCCGGTGGATGCGGGACGTGTACGGGGCCCGCACGGCCAAGGCCCAGCAGCTCCGGTTCCACACGCAGACCGCGGGCGTGTCGCTGACGGCCCAGCAGCCGGACAACAACATCGTCCGCACGGCCGTCGAGGCGCTGGCCGCCGTCCTGGGCGGCACGAACTCGTTGCACACCAACGCGTTGGACGAGGTGCTGGCGCTGCCGTCGGAGAAGGCCGCGCAGATCGCGCTGCGCACGCAGCAGGTGATCATGGAGGAGACCGGGGTCTCGAACGTCGCGGACCCGCTGGGCGGGTCGTGGTACGTCGAGGCGTTGACGGACAAGATCGAGGCCGAGGCCGAGAAGGTGTTCGACCGGATCAAGGACATGGCGCGGGTCGCCGTGCCGTCCGGTGAGCACGAGATCGGGGAGATGACGTCCGGGATCCTGCGGGGGATCGAGGACGGCTGGTTCACCGGGGAGACGGCGGACTCGGCGTTCGTGTACCAGGTGGCGCTGGAGAAGGGTGACAAGAAGGTCGTCGGGGTGAACGTCCACACGGAGTCGCTGTCGGAGAACCTGGAGATCCTGCGGGTCAGCCACGAGGTGGAGCGCGAGCAGAACCGCGTGCTCGCCGCCCGGCGGGCGGGGCGGGACCAGGCGGCCGTCGACCGGGCGCTGGCCAGGATGGTCGAGGTGGCGCGGACCGACGGGAACCTGATCGAGCCGATGCTGGCCGCGGCTCGGGTGGAGGCGACGCTCGGGGAGATCTGCGGGGTGCTGAAGGACGAGTGGGGCGGTTACACGGAGCCCGCCCGGTTCTGATCGCTCCGGTCACCGTGGTCGTCGAGGGCCCGACAGCCTCCCGGTTGTCGGGCCTTCGACGTCCGGGCTACTTGGTGTTGTAAGCGATCAGGACGCCGACGGCCGTGACCGTGATGGCGATGGTCTGGAGAATCGACTTGACCCTGCTGGACGAGGTGGAGAAGTGCGTCTCCCGCAATTCCTTGAGCGTTAACGGGTAGACGATCGCCCCTTTCGTCGAGATGAGGCGGAGGAACAGGAAGTAGCCGACGCCGATCGCGGAGGCCCAGGCGATGCTGACTTGGTCGACCCAGGCTGTCTCCTCGTCGAAGTTCTCCTTCTTGGGGTGGTACGCGTAATAGATTTCGACCGCCATCAGCGTCAGCGGGAGCGAGCAGGCGAGGAAGAGGAAAGAGGTGAAGACCTTGAACCCGCGGTTGGTGATGCCGCTGTGCCGCTGTCGCCTGCCCCGTGCCCACCTCAAGACCACGTCGACCATGTTCGAATACTCGGCGGACGACGTCAGCCCCTTGTCCAGGAACATCGATGCCTTCCTCTTGTCCAGCAGCACCCAGAAGGAATCGTCGACGACGACCACGAGGGACGAGAGTTCCGGTTTCGGCAACCGGGCGATGTCCTCGACGCTGTCCAGGCTCTCCCAGGTTTCATCCCGTTTGTCGGGGTGCTCCGTGCGGTAGTGGAGATGCGGTCGATGTCCCGTCGAGGAGGTCAGGAGATTCAGCAGCAGGTCGACGTCGTCCAGCGTGACGACGAGGTGACCGAGCTTCCACCGCGCTTGCTGCGTGAGATTGCCGTGAACGTTGATCGGGCTTGACGTCTTTTGTTCCATGGCACCGGTATACCGCAAGATCGATAATGCCTGCCGAAGGGAACTCGCGGACGTGATTCACGTGGGTGAATCGTGATCGATTGGCATATTCGCCGATCGTGACCTCATTTTTGCGGACGTGGGAAGAGGGCTTTTTCGACTTTCGTCGAAATACGATTGCCTCATCCTGTTCACGTTCATCGGGAAATGGTGGGCCACCGCCCGCGCTCATCGGCGAGCGGTAACGCCTCCATCCTCACCGCGCCTCCTCTTCGACCAGGAGGCCGCGGGGAACCCCGGTCGTTTCCCGTCCTCCAGGAGAACTCCGGCCGCCGCGGGCCCCACGGATCGGTGAACGCGAAGAGCCGTGTGGCGCAATCCATCGCGACTCACCCCGGTCCGTGCACCCGGCCGTGGGGACTCGTGCCAGGATGGACGGCGTGACAAGGCCAGACCCTCGCAAAACCGCAGCTCTGTCCGCAGCTCTCTCCGGGGCGGTGGACCTCGGCGCGCTCAAGGCGCGTGCCGACGCGGCCCGTCAGCGCCCCGCAGCGCCGACCTCCGCGCCCGGTGCCGCCTCGTCGGGCGGTCCCAGTCCGTGGGTCCTCGACGTCACCGAGGCCACGTTCCAGTCGGTCGTCGAGCGTTCGACGGAGGTTCCCGTTGTCGTCGAGCTGACCGCCACGTGGAGCCCGGAGGCGCAGCAGCTCTCGCCGATCCTGGAGACCGCGGCCCGCAACGGCGGTGGCGCGTGGATCCTCGCCAGAGTCGACCTGGACGCCAGTCCGCGCATCGGCCAGGCGTTCGGCGTGCAGTCGGTGCCGACCGTGGTCGCGGTCGCCGCTGGGCAGCCGATCGACGCGTTCGCCGGTCCTCTGCCGCAGGCGGAGTTCGACCAGTGGATCGTCCGCCTGCTGGACGCGCTGCGCGACAAGCTGCCCGGCATCGCCGCGGCCCAGGCCGGTGGCGCGCAGGGCGCCCCGGTCGAGGAGCCGGAGGACCCGCGCTTCGTCGCGGCCGAGGAAGCCTTCGAGCAGGGCGACTTCGCCGCCGCCGAGGCCGCGTACGAGGCGATCCTGGCCGTGGAACCGGCCAACGAGGAAGCCAAGGCGGCACTGGTCCAGGTCCGGTTCACCGCCCGCGCGGAAGCCGTCGACCAGGACGCGGTCACCCGCGCCGACGCGGCTCCGGACGACCTGGACGCGCAGCTCGCCGCCGCGGACCTCCAGATCGTGAACCAGGACGTCGAGGGTGCGTTCAAGAGGCTGGTCGACACGGTTCGGCGGGTCTTCGGCGACGACCGCAACAAGGTCCGCGAGCACCTCGTCGGCCTGTTCGAACTCTTCCCGGCGGACGACCCCAGGGTCGCCGCCGCCCGGCGGAACCTGGCCAGCGCGCTGTTCTAGTCGAGTGGGGGGGAGCGGGTGCTCCCCCCATCACCCGCGGGTCACGAGTACTTCCGCGTGCACACGCCGTTGCCGCCGTCGAAGAAGCCGTCCCGGAACGCCTCGACACGGGCGAACCCGGACGGCACCACGTCACCGTTCACGTCGGCGGCGATCAGGCTCTTGTCCGCCAGCAGTTCCGCCACGGCCTCGTCCAGGTCCCCTGCGGACAACCGAAGCTTCGACGTGCTCTTCGTGGTGGTCCCGGCCCACGCCCCGGTGAGGCAGGCGGTCCTCAACCCGGCGGCGGGCCCGTCCAGCGGGTACCCGGTCGCCTTCTGGATCGACAGCGTGAACCTCGACGCGATCTCGGCGAACGCCGCGAAGTCCCCGATCCCGCCCTTCTGGCCCCTCTTCGGCACAGCCCCGATCTTCGTCAGCTCCTCCAGGTTGAGCGACACCTGGTTGGTGCTGGGGCAGTAGGCGGCAGGTGACGTCGTCTTCGCGTCGGGGCAGGAGTCCGCGCCCTCCTTGAACGCGGGCGGCGCGGCCCCGGTCTGCTTGTACGCGTCCCGCAGGCTGCTCTCCAGCACGTCGAGGTTCTTCCGCTCGGCGACGGCGATCTGCCCCTTGTCCTGGTCGTCCGGGCTGAACGTCTGCTGGGTGATCCGCTCCTTGATCTCCGCCTCGTCGATCCGGGCGCACCGGGCCGGATCGGCCGAGAACCCGAACTGGAACGCCGCCACGCGGTCGAACGCGCTCCCGTGCGCGCCCTGCTTCTCCGCGCTCGTCCCGGCCGCGTCGCGGATGAAGAACATGGTCGCCAGCACCTGGTTCAGGCCCGGTCCGGTCGAGAGCCGGAAGTGCTCGGACTTGCCCTCGGCGATCCAGCGGAAGAAGTTCCCCGCGTAGCAGTCGGCCTGCTGCTCCTTGATGATCGTCGCCGTGCCCTGGGTGATGCCGCTCTCCGCGCCCAGCTTGTACTGCACCGCGTGCCCCGTCTCGTGCGCCAAGACGGTCACCACCGACATGGGGCCGAACGAGTCGTTGAGCATCGGCAGGAGGTCGCCGCGGTCCCACGCGATGCTGTCGTCCAGCGAGCAGTAGAACGCGTTGGCGACGCCCGCGGTGCTGGTGCGGCAGATCTGGACGCCCTCGCCGGTCGAGTCGTAGGAGACGAGGCGCTTCACCGGCTCGAACGGCTTGCCCTTGAAGTTCGCGGGCATCGCCTCGGTCCAGTACTTCTCGACGTCGGCGAGCGCGTTCAGCGCCAGCCGGTCCATCTCGCCGCCGTCACCGTTCTCCACGGGGAGGGTCGCGTCCGGCACACCGGGGATCGGGCCGCTCTCGCCGGTGGTGATGTCGAGGCCCGCGACCTTCGAGACGTCGGGGTGTTCGGCCTTCGGCGTGCCGCTGAGGGTGTTCGCGCAGCCCCCGAGCAGCCCCGCCACCGACACCGTCGCGACGAGCGCCGCACCTCGCCAAGCCCGCCGCGCCATCCCAGGGTCCCCATTCCGGTCCGCGTTCCGCCTGCTTCCGCGCACCCTACTTGGTCCATCCGAGTGAGATGCCGTGCCCGAAGTGTGAGCTGATCAGCGGATGCCGCAGGCCTTGTCGCCGTCGAACACGCCCGCGCGGAACACCTCGACCCGCTTGAACCCCGGCTCCAGGCCCGAACGGCCCTTCGCGTCGCGGGTCGGGAAGTTCGCCGCCAGCAGCACCTGGACGGCCTCGTCCATGTCGCCGGGGGAGAGCCCGAAACCCTCCTTGCGGTCCAGGACGACGCCCGTGTACGCGCCCGCCATGCACAGCGCGTTGCTGCCCGCGGCGGCCCCGTCGGTCTGCTTCCCGGCCTGCGCCAGCGCGGACAGCCCGTACCGGCTGGCCATCAGCAGACCGGTCGCGTAGTCGCCGATCTGCTCGTGCAGCTTTCGCAGGTCGCCCTCGACGTCGATCTCGACGGCCTTGTCGTCCTTGCAGAACGCCACCGGGCCCTGGTCGCCGGAGCAGTCCGGCTCCTGCCCGACCTTCGTCGACTTGGGCGGCACCCACGTCTTGCCGATCGACGTGAGCACACCCTGGTAGTAGGCGCTCAGGTCCGGCGTCAACTGGACGATCATGTCGTCGAACGGCAGGTTCCCGCCGCGGTCGCGGTCGGCGACGTTGGTGAACGTCGACTGCGTGAACACCCGGTTCTGCACGGTCATCGCGCCGCAGAACTTCGCGTCCTTCTGGAACCCGTCCTGGAACGCCGACACGCGGTCGAACGCGTTGCCGTGCGCCTGCTGGTCGGTCGGCGACGTCCCGACCGGGTCGCGGAACGTGATCAGCGCGCCGAGCGCGGAGTCCAGCGCGTCCTGCCCGATGTCCAGCGACTTCGACTTCCCGTCGGCGACCCACTTCGTGAACGACCCGGCGAAGCAGTCCGCCATCGCCTCGGTGAGGATCGTCGGGAACTTGCCGGGGTTGGCGCGCTCGGACTCGGGCGTGATGCCCATCCGCTTCTGCACCGCGTGGCCCATCTCGTGCGCCAGCACGATCACCACGGCCGCGTCGCCGAACTTGTCCTGGAGCACCGGCAGCAGCGCGGCGCGGTCGTACGCGACCGCGTCCGCCGACGGGCAGTAGAACGCGTTGCCCTCGACGTCCGACGCCTTCTCCGTACACGGCGGCGGCTTCGCCGACGCGTCCGCGGTGTCGACGGAAAAGATGCCGCCGCTCAACGGCGTCCACGGCTTGCCGAACGTGGCGGGGAACGCCTCGTCCCAGAACCGGTCGATGTCGGCCAGGGCCGTCCCGGCGAGCTGGTCGATCTGCCCGCCGTCGCTGCCCCGGATGACGCCGGTCGACGTCGTGTCGCGTTCCACGACCCGTGCCGCCTTGGGCTGGCCGCTGACCGCGACCGTGCACCCGCTGCCGACCGTCGCGACCGCCGTCACCAGCGCCGCGAGCCGGACCAGCCGTCCTGATCGGTGTCGCATCAGCCCATTGTGCCCGGCGAAACGACCGGACGGTGTCAAAGTGCTGATAGCGCGACGACCGCCACGTCCGCTTGTACCCTCCGCACATGCCGTGGCTGCCCGCTGACTTCACCCACCCGACCACCGTCCCGGTCGCGGAGGACCGCCACCTCCGCCCCATCAGGGCGACGGACGTCGACCTGGACTACCCACTGGTCATGGGCGCGCGGGAGCGGCTCTGGGCCGTCTACGGCGAGGCGTGGGGCTGGCCCCCGGCGACCATGACGCACGAGGAGGACCGCGTCGACCTCGCCCGCCACGAGCGCGAGGCGAACGAGCACAAGTCGTTCAACTACGCCTTGTTCAACACCGACGAGACGGAACTCTTCGGCTGCGTCTACGTCGACCCGCCGCAGAAGCAGGGCGGCGACGCCGAGATCTCCTGGTGGACGGTCGACGACACCGACCTGGACACCTTCGTCCCGACCTGGATCGCGAAGGCCTGGCCCTTCACCAACCCCTGCCACGTCGGCCGCGACCTGACGTGGACCGAGTGGATCGCGCTACCGGACCGCTAGACCGCTCGGTGCGCCGAGAACCGGGGATGTGGAAGGACTTCCGGACTCATGCGTCCGCCACCGGCTCCAGACTGATCAGTCCACACCCGTAGGCCTTCGCCCGCCCGATCCCCCCGACGACCGCCGACGTGAACGCCTCGGGATCCGTCACCACCAGGTGCCCGTCGAACCGCACGGCCTCAACGGTGATCTTCGTGGCCGCGTTCTTGCGCCCGACCAGCGTGGGGATGGGTGAGGGGGCCACATCAGGCTCCTCACCGGCCGACGGGATCACGAACCCGTGCTGCTTCCCCTTGCGCACCAACCACTCCACCTGCCGCTCGGGCTCCCGGTGCACCAACCGCTTCCGCGACCGGGCTTCACACCACGTCGGGTTGGCCACGATCCGAAACGCCAACCGCCGCCCAGGCACCACGGCGTCCAACACCGGCCGCAACGGCCGCACCTCGGCGGGCGCGGTCAGGTGCCCCTCCGGCAGCACCCCCCAGTCCGGCTCGGTACGGCTCTGCACGTACTGGACAAATCCGTCATTCGTGCTGTCCAACCGCCACAACACGGCATGCGCCTGCCGCGCGGGCGTGTCCTCGGTGATGTTCGGGAACGCCGACATCACGGTCCGGTGCATGTCGTGGATGTTGGCGTGGTCGCGGCGGAACTCCCGCGATCCGGTGTTGATTTCAAGCTTGGTGAGGAACACGGTTCATCCCGATTCGGTGAGCGGACGAATACGGTTCCGACAATTGCAGCAAGATCAAGACCGAGCCTCCTGCCTGCTGGTATACCCCAGACGCCCGGTCTCGACCGTGTGCGATTGTCGAGATCGGCTATGTAATCAGACCTCGTTCGAAACGTCTGCACATGAGCCGCGATATCGCCCTGAATGACGTTCTACTTCACCCGGTTGATGCAATAGGCAACGTTCGAACGAAAATTGGTCTAAAGGTGTTATCAAACTATTCCGCACTCTTGCGCACCACGGGCGGCCTGCTGCTACCCCATCGGGCAGGCGGTGTCGACGGGTTCCCGATGTTTGGGCGAGAAGTCGACAAATCCCTGTCAGGTGGTATTCGATGGGGGTCCACTCACGAAGACTTCGGTGGACAGATCGACCTCGCGGCCGGTGTACGCCCACGCCGACCAGCGCGAGTCCCCAACCGGAACGGGCTCCGCCGTGATGCTGACCCTAGGTCAACTGGCCCAGATCGGGCGCCTCCAGCACCTCTGCGAGGTGCGGGGGTGGCGGATGCAACTCAAGCGTTCGCAAGACCCACCACATGACGTCGACGAACTCGTGTACTTCAACGAGAACGGCTTGTGGCTGGACGTGTTGAGGGTCCGATCGGACACGGATGCTCAGGCGGCGAGACTGATCCGACAGTCCGTTGTGGAGAACAGGCCATGCGCGGTGTGGGAAGCGGAGGGCACGCTGGCAGAGGTGCTGGACCGCTTGATGGAACTCCGGTGAGCAAGCGGCACGGGGTCGGCGGGTAGTTCGACCACCGGTAGCAAGCGCACGCACCGGTGCCTCTTCACCTACAGGCCGACGCCAGCAGTAGCCGACCACCTGTGAAACCGGCGCCAGCGGTAGCCGACCACCCACGAAACCGGCGCCAGTAGTAGTTGACCACCCACGAAACCGGCGCCAGCAGCGGTTGACCGCTTACGAATCCGGACGCCGCCTACGCAGCGTGGCCGATTTTACTTGGGGGATTTGCCCCTTAAACTTGCGTCGGACGGCGGCTTCACCTCCCCGCCGTTTTGGTCCGACGAAGGGGCAAATCTAGGGGCCCCAAGTCAAATCGGCCACATCCTCGCTGGATCTCCGGTACGTCACCCGACCCGGCTGGAAGCCTGGGGTCATCTCAACCTACGGGCACCCGCGGTGGTTCCCCCGCCACCCCGCTCGCGCAATTATTTCGATGCCTCGTTTGCTTTGTCAAGGCGGGAAAGATGCCTTGACAAAGCAAACGAGGCACGAAGGGCGCTGGGGATGGGGGCGGCGGGGGAAGTGTGTGACGGGTCAGTTGCGTAGATCCACTCCCGTTCCGTAGAACTCCAGCCCCGCAAAGGAAAAACGGCCACCCCCACACCAGGGACAGCCGCTCTCCTACCTCAACCCAAGCCCTCAAGCCCGGCCTTCAACCCAAGCCCTCAAGCCCAAGCCCAAGCCCTCAAGCCCAGCCCTAAAGCCGAGCCCTCAAGCCCAGACCCTCAAGCCCAGCCCCAAAACCCAGCCCTCAAACCCAAACCCTCAACCTCAAATCGGATCCTCAACCCCAACGTGCTCCCCCTCCGGAGCAAGCCAAAGCACCCCAGCCGGCGGCAACTGAAGCACGGCGGACGCCTCCCTCCCATGCCAAGGATGCACCTCCGCCTCAACCGACCCCAGGTTCCCAACCCCAGACCCGCCATACACAGCCGAGTCGGTGTTCACCACTTCCCGCCACCGCCCAGCCACCGGCAACCCAACCCGATAATCGTGATGCGGCTGCCCGGAGAAGTTGGCCACGCACACCAGGTGCGACCCGTCCTCACCGATCCGCACGAACGACAGCACGTTCCCAGCCGAGTCGTTCGCGTCGATCCACGAGAACCCCTCAGGCTTGTTGTCCGCGCTGTACAGGGCTGGCGAGTCCCGGTAGACCCGGTTCAGGTCCCCGAGCAGCGTCCGAACGCCGCCGTGCAACTGCGTCTCCAGCAGGTGCCAGTCGAGGGACTTCGACTCCGACCACTCCTCGGGCTGGCCGAACTCGCCGCCCATGAACAGCAACTGCTTCCCCGGATGCGCCCACATGAAGGCGAGCAGCGACCGCAGGCCGGCAGCCTTGTTCCAGTCGTCCCCTGGCATCCGCTGCCACAGGGAACCCTTGCCGTGCACCACTTCGTCGTGCGACAGCGGGAGCACGAAGTTCTCGCTCCACGCGTACACCAGCGAGAACGTGATCTCGTTGTGGTGGAACGCGCGGTGGATGGGTTCGCGGCTCAGGTAGTGGAGCGTGTCGTGCATCCACCCCATGTTCCACTTGAACCCGAACCCCAGACCGCCTAGGTGGGTGGGGCGGGAGACGCCCGGCCACGCCGTCGACTCCTCGGCGATCATCATGACGCCGGGGTGCCGTCGGTAGACGGTCGCGTTCAACTCCTGGAGGAACCGGACCGCGTCGAGGTTCTCCCGGCCGCCGTACTGGTTGGGCAGCCACTGCCCTTCCTCGCGCGAGTAGTCGAGGTACAGCATCGAGGCCACGGCGTCGACCCGCAGGCCGTCCAGGTGGAACTCCTCGATCCAGTACAGGGCGTTCGCGACCAGGAAGTTGCGCACCTCGTTGCGGCCGAAGTCGAATACGAGCGTGCCCCAGTCCGGCTGCTCGCCGCGTCGGGGGTCGGCGTGCTCGTAGAGCGCCGTGCCGTCGAACTTCGCGAGTGCCCAACTGTCCTTCGGGAAGTGGGCGGGCACCCAGTCGACGATCACGCCGATGCCGCGCTGGTGCAGCGTGTCGACGAAGAACCGGAAGTCGTCGGGCGAGCCGAAGCGGGACGTCGGCGCGTAGTACGACGTGACCTGGTAGCCCCACGAGCCGCCGAACGGGTGCTCGGCGACCGGCAGGAGTTCGACGTGGGTGAAGCCGGTTTCGACGACGTAGTCGGCGAGCTGCACCGCCAGTTCGCGGTAGCTCAGGCCGGGGCGCCAGGAACCGAGGTGGACCTCGTAGGTGCTGACCGGCGCGTTGATCCACGTCGTGGCCTCGCGCTTGGTCTCCCACTCCGCGTCGGCCCACTCGTGGTTCGACACGGTCACGACGGACGCGGTCTGCGGCGGCACCTCGGTGCCGAACGCCATCGGGTCGGCCTTCTCGTGCCACGCGCCGTCCGCGCCGAGGATGCGGAACTTGTACTTGGTGCCGACCGGGATGCCGGGGATGAAGACCTCCCAGACACCGGACGACCCCAGCGAGCGCATCGGGTTCGCGCGGCCGTCCCAGCCGTCGAAGTCGCCGATCACGCGCACACCGCGCGCGGTCGGGGCCCAGACGGCGAACGAGGTGCCCTCGACGCGGCCGGACGGGGTGTCGTAGCCGCGGTGGTGGGCGCCCAGCACGTCCCACAGCCGTTCGTGCCTGCCCTCGCCGATCAGGTGCAGGTCCAGTTCGCCCACGGTCGGCAGCCAGCGGTACGGGTCGTCGACGGTGACGGTGTCGCTGTCGTAGTCGACCTCCAACCGGTAGTCGCCGGGGTGGCCGGGCAGCTTGCCCGCGAACAGGTTGTCGACGACGCGCGGGAGGTCCCACTTCTCGTCGCCCGCGACGACCGCGACGGACTTTGCGCCCGGTCGCAGCGCGCGGGCCACGACGGCGTCGCCGACGTGGTGCACACCCAGCACCGAGTGCGGATCGTGGTGCGCTCCGGCCAGCAGCCGGTCCACGTCGCTCGGCGGTGGTGCGGCGTCGGGAAGATCGGCCGGTTTGGCGTTCACGATTCCGTCACGCTCCTTCTCCGGTGATCCGGGCGATCGACGACAGGGGAACCGTCAACCACTCCGGCCTGTTCGCGTACTCATATGCGACCTCGTAGACCGCTTTGTCCAGCTCGAAGGCCCTCAGCAGCTCCCCGTGCCGCCGCGGGTCGCCGACCGCCTCCGCCGCCGCGTCCGCGTAACCCTCGCAGAAGGCCGCGCGGTTGCGCCGCGCCCACTCCAGCGCCCGTTCGGTGAGCAGGGGGTCCTCGTCCTGCCCGACGAGCATCTGGTGCGCCGCGTAGTCGAAGGATCGCAGCATTCCGGCCACGTCGCGCAGCGGCGACTTGAGCGCCGCCCGTTCGGCGGCGGGCGCGGCGGGCTCGCCCTCGAAGTCGATCAGCAGCCAGCCGTTCACGGTCCGCAGGACCTGGCCGAGGTGCAGGTCGCCGTGGATGTTCTGCACGACGATCGTGCTCCGGCCGTCGAGCGCCTTGTCGAACGCCTCGCGCAGCGCCGGGACGAACGGGCCGAGCGCGGGCACCATCTCGGCCACCCGGTCGAGCCTGCTCCCCATCGCCCGCACGGTCGCGGCGATGTCGTCGTCGTCCGCGTCCTGCTGCCCGAGCGCCCGCTCCAGGTCGGCGTGCACGGTCGCCACGGCCTGCCCGAGCCGGTTGGCCTCGGCGGCGAAGTCGCCGCCCGCCTGGTCGGCGTGCAGCGCCTCCGAGTCGGCCATCAGGTCGCGCACGCTCGTCGTCGCCATCGCCCAGCCGTCGACCGCGTCCGGCAGGAACTGCTGGAGCATGCCGATCGTGACCTGCTCGCCGTTCAGCTCGCCGGTGATCGAGCCGAGCGGCTGCGCGATGTGCTCGCAGCCGACCCCGCGCAGCGCCCGGTGCAGCACCAGGTCCGGGTTCGGCCCGTACGAGAGCTTCCGGAACAGCTTGAGGATGTACTGGCTGCCGAAGATGATCGACGTGTTGCTCTGCTCGGACGTGATGGGCCGACCGCGCAGCCCGTCCGTCAGCTCGGCGTCCGGCTCGTGCTCGAAGCTCAGGCCGTCGATCTCGCGGCCCTGCGCCATCAGGTCCAGCAGGTGCCCGGTCAGCTCACCGTCGCCGGTCGCCTCGTAGGACTCGTCCCGGTCGGTCACGAGTAGCTGGTACGCCTCGACCCGGTCGGCCTGCTCGACCTCGACGACCACGTGCAGCAGGCGCGGTTCCTCGAGCAGCACGGTCGTCCGGAGTGGACGGACCGAGCCCACCGGCCGGTCCTTGCCCGCGAACCAGCGCTGCGCGGGCAGCCAGCCCGGCAGCTCCGTCAGCAGTTTCTCGACCAGTTCCTGGGGTTCGGTCACGTCGCTCACCTCGATTCGCCGTCGTCGCCCACGGTGGCCAGTTGGAACCAGTAGAAGCCGTGGCCGGGCAGCGTGAGCAGGTACGGCAGTTCACCGACCTGCGGGAAGTGCACCCCGCCGGTCAGCTCCACCGGGGTGGTGCCCCGGTGCTCGGACAGGTCAAGTTCGACGGGCTGGGGGAACCGCGACAGGTTGTTGACGCACAGCACGATGTCCTCGTGCCCGTCCGGTCGCGTCCAGCGCCGCTTGTACGCGAGCACGCTCGGGTTCGACCCGCCGAGGTCGATGAACGTGCCCTCCGCCAGCGCGTGGTGCTGCTTGCGCACCTCGATCATCCGGCGCGTCCAGTTCAGCAGCGAGGAGGCGTTGTTGAGCTGCGCCTCCACGTTGAGCGCCTGGTAGCCGTGGATCGGGTCCATGATCACCGGCAGGTAGATCCGGCCGGGGTCGCAGCTCGAGAACCCGGCGTTGCGGTCCGGGGTCCACTGCATCGGCGTGCGGACCGCGTCGCGGTCGCCGAGCCAGATGTTGTCGCCCATGCCGATCTCGTCGCCGTAGTACAGGACGGGGGAGCCGGGCAGCGACAGCAGCATCGCCGTGAACAACTCCTGCTGGTTGCGGTCGTTCTCCAGCAGCGGGGCCAGCCGTCGGCGGATGCCGATGTTGGCCTTCATCCGCGGGTCCTTGGCGTACTCCGTGTACATGTAGTCGCGCTCTTCGTCCGTCACCATCTCGAGCGTCAGCTCGTCGTGGTTGCGCAGGAAGATGCCCCACTGCGTGCCCGTCGGGATCTCCGGCGTCTGCGCCAGGATCTCCGAGATCGGGAAGCGCGACTCGCGCCGCACCGCCATGAAGATGCGCGGCATCAGCGGGAAGTGGAACGCCATGTGGCACTCGTCGCCGCCGACCTCCGGGTCGCCGAAGTACTCGACCACGTCCGACGGCCACTGGTTCGCCTCGGCCAGCAGGATGCGGCCGGGGTACTCGTCGTCGACGACCTTGCGGCACCGCTTGAGGAAGTCGTGCGTGCGCGGCAGGTTCTCGCAGTTCGTGCCCTCCTCCTCGAAGAGGTAGGGCACCGCGTCGAGCCGGAAGCCGTCGATGCCGAGGTCCAGCCAGAACCGCAGCGTGTCCAGCATCGCTTCCTGGACGTCGTTGTTCTCGAAGTTCAGGTCGGGCTGGTGGGAGAAGAAGCGGTGCCAGTAGAACTGCCCGCGCACCGGGTCGTACGTCCAGTTCGACGTCTCGGTGTCCACGAAGATGATCCGGGCGTCGGCGTAGCGGGAGTCGTCGTCGCTCCACACGTAGTAGTCGCCGTACGGGCCGTCGGGATCCATGCGCGACTGCTGGAACCACGGGTGCGCGTCCGACGTGTGGTTGAGCACCAGGTCGGTGATCACCCGGATGCCGCGGCGGTGCGCCTCGTCGAGCAGGTACACGAAGTCCTCGATGTTGCCGAACTCCGGCAGCACCGCGCGGAAGTCGCTGATGTCGTAACCCCCGTCGCGCAACGGGGAGGCGTAGAAGGGCGGCAGCCACAGGCAGTCGATGCCGAGCCACTCCAGGTAGTCCAGCCTGCTGGCCAGGCCGCGCAGGTCGCCGGTGCCGTCACCGTTCGAGTCGGTGAAGGCGCGCACCAGCACCTCGTAGAACACCGCTCCCTTGAACCAGTCGGGGTTCTTCGGCGCCTGTTTCGCGTGCTGGAAGTCCTCGGCCTGGGGCTCCACGAGCAGCCCGTCTGCGGTGATCGCCTCGCCGGTGTGCGGCACGCCCTCCAGCCCCAGGGCTGCGTCCGGTCGGGAATCTTCCTGCATGATCTCCACCTCGTCCCACCTTCCAGCGGGTACGTCAACCATCCCCTGCGTACCTGGTGCACGCAGGGGTCCTCGAGTTCCTGATTGGTTCAGGAGAACCGGCGCTGCAGCCCCACGATGTGGGCGACCGCGCGCCACGGTTCCAGCCGGACGTAGTTCGCCTGGCCCCAGTCCCACGTCTCGCCGGTGACCTCGTCGTGAGCGATCAGCCGCTCGTGCCAGTCGAAGCCCAGCGAGGGCAGGTCGAGCCAGAGAGTGCCCGCCTGCGGGTCGTTCGGGTCCAAGCTCACCACAGTCACGACGGTGTCGCCGGTTGCCGGATCCTGTTTGGAGTAGGCGATGAGGGCGTCGTTGTCGATGTGGTGGAACCTGAGTGTGCGCATCTGCTGCAAGGCCGGGTGTGCCCGGCGGGCCGCGTTCAGCTTGCGCAGCCAGGGTTCCAGCGAGCGGCCCTCGGTCAGGGCGCCCGCGTAGTCGCGTGGCCGCAACTGGTACTTCTCGGAGTCGAGGTATTCCTCGCTGCCGGGCTTCACGGCCTCGTGCTCGAACAGCTCGTAACCCGAGTACACGCCCCACGTCGGCGCCAGCGTGGCGGCCAGCGCCGCGCGCAGCGCGAACATGCCGGGACCGCCGTGCTGGAGCGATTCGTGGAGGATGTCCGGGGTGTTGACGAACAGGTTCGGCCTGGCCTCGTCCCAGTGCGCGACCTGCTCGGCGCCGAACTCGGTCAGCTCCTGCTTGCTCGTGCGCCAGGTGAAGTAGGTGTAGGACTGGGTGAAGCCGAGCTTCGCCAGCCCGTAGAGCCGCGCGGGCCGGGTGAACGCCTCGGCCAGGAACAGCACGTCAGGGTGCTTGTCCTTCACGGCCCAGATGAGCCACGCCCAGAAGTCCGGTGGCTTGGTGTGCGGGTTGTCGACCCGGAAGATCCGCACCCCGTGGTCGACCCAGTGCAGGACGACGCGCAGGACCTCGTGGTAGATGCCCTTGGGGTCGTTGTCGAAGTTGACCGGGTAGATGTCCTGGTACTTCTTCGGCGGGTTCTCGGCGTACGCGATCGTGCCGTCCGGCCGGGTGGTGAACCACTCCGGGGCCTTGAGCACCCACGGGTGGTCCGGCGCGCACTGGAGCGCGAGGTCGAGGGCGACCTCGATGTTCAGCTCCTCGGCGCGCGCGACGAACCGGTCGAAGTCCTCGATCGTGCCGAGCTGCGGGGCGATGGCGTCGTGCCCGCCCTCGTCGGCGCCGATGGCCCACGGCGAGCCGACGTCGTTCTCATCGGCCACCAGGGTGTTGTTGGGGCCCTTGCGGTTGACCCGGCCGACCGGGTGGATCGGCGGCAGGTACGCGACGTCGAAGCCCATCGCGGCGACCCGGTCCAGCTCCTCGGTCGCGGTCGCGAACGTGCCGTGCACAGCGTTCCCGTGCTCGTCCCAGCCGCCGGTCGAGCGCGGGAAGAACTCGTACCAGGAGCCGAACGCGGCCTTCGTCCGGTCGACCCACAGCTTGTACGTCCGGCCCTTGGTGACCAGTTCCCGCACCGGGAACTCGGTCATGATCCGGTGCACGTCCGAGGCCAGCGCGGGCGCGACCCGTTCGGAGACGGGCCGGTTCTCGTCGCGCAGGGCCGCCGCGGCGTTCGCCAGCAGCGGCCGGTCCTTGCGCCGGTCGGGCCGCCGCGACACCCGGTCGAGCAGCAGCGCGCCGCTCTCCAGGTCGTTCGCCAGCTCGCCCGCTCCTTGCCCCGCGCCGATCTTGGCCTCGACGGCGTGCCGCCAGGTCGCCCACGGGTCGCTCCAGGCGTCGACGCGGAAGGTCCACGAGCCCTCGGCATCCGGGACGATCACGGTGGCGAACCGGTCCAGCCCGACGCCGTGCGGCACCATCCTGCTCTGCCGGGCGATGCGATCCTTCGGTCCGCGCCAGGCGACGGTGGCGGCGATGGCGTCGTGCCCCTCGCGCCACACCGTCGCTTCCACCGGAATGTGTTCCCCCGTCACGGCTTTGGCCGGATACCGCCCGCCGCTGACCTCAGGGGAAACATCATCGATGCCGAGTCGTCCACTCATCGGCTACGCCCTCTCGCCGTGTTTCGCGCGGCAGAACCGCGGGCCCGTTCAGTCTGCCTTGCTCGATTTGGCAGGTCATCACCGGGGACTACTACAACGTCCGTACCCATTCCGGTGGGCCCGCACACCCCGGCGCGTCCAACTCTGTGCCCGCGCGGGCGGTGTGTCCACGGCCATTCGACCTTCCATCGTGATCATCGGGGACGGATTCGCCCGAACGCCGCGCGCCACGCCGACCGTCGCGGTGATGAGACCTGATCTGGTTAACGCGCTGGTAACGCGGCGGCTTCGAGCGGATGGCCGTCACGGCATGATTCGGCGCGCGACGCCGGGTGCCGCGCGACCGGGAGGGGGCCGCGCCGAGCCCGTGTGGACCGTCGGAACTCGGATCGTGGCGTGGGACACGGTCCTCGCGGGCGGGCTCGTCGACGGACCGTCGAATTCGTGAGTACCACTCGACTTCAGCGGTCGAGCCTGGTGCGCTACTCCGAACGCGCCGATCTTGAACGGCCACCCGCGCGGCCCGGAACCGCAGGTGGCGCCCCCGGTCGCCTGGATCGATCCCGGTACCGATCCGGCAAACCCTTGCAGTCTGGGCGAGGAAGCTTGTCCTGTTCCGCCCACCGGGAGATAAGGTCCGTCGCCATGCGAGCACTTCGCCGGTTCACCGTCCGAGCCAGCCTCCCGGAGCCGTTGTCCTCCCTGGGCACGCTCGCCACCAACCTGCGCTGGACCTGGCACCCTCCGACGCAGGACCTCTTCGCGTCGGTCGACCCGCGGGTCTGGTCCGAGGTGGGTGGCGATCCGCTGCGCCTGTTGTCCGTCGTGTCGCCCGATCGGCTGGAACACCTGGCCCGCGACGAGCAGTTCCTGTCGCACGCCCAGGCGCTGGCCGACGACCTCGACCGCTACACGCAGGGGCCGCGGTGGTTCCAGCGGAGGCAGGAGGAGGTGCAGGTCCGGCGGGAGCACGGCAACTACGAGCTCACCCCCCTCCCGAATGCCATCGCGTACTTCTCCATGGAGTTCGGGGTCACCGAGGCGCTGCCCAACTACTCCGGCGGCCTCGGCGTGCTGGCGGGCGACCACCTGAAGGCGGCGTCGGACCTCGGTGTGCCGCTGATCGCGGTCGGCCTGCTCTACCGGTCCGGCTACTTCCGCCAGTCGCTGTCCCTGGACGGCTGGCAGATCGAGCACTACCCGGTGCTGGACCCCCGCGCCCTCCCGCTCGAGCTGCTGACCGAGCCGTCCGGCGCGCCGATCCTGGTGCACGTGGCGATGCCGGGTGACCGGGTGCTGCGCGCCAAGATCTGGAAGGCCCAGGTCGGCCGCATCCCGCTGCTCCTGCTCGACTCCGACGTCGAGGAGAACGACGAGGACCTGCGGGGCGTCACGGACCGGCTCTACGGCGGCGACCAGGACCACCGCATCCGCCAGGAGATCCTCGCGGGCATCGGCGGCGTCCGCGCCGTGCGGACGTACTGCGACCTGACCGGCCACGCGAAGCCCGAGGTGTTCCACACCAACGAGGGCCACGCCGGCTTCCTCGGCCTGGAGCGCATCCGCGAGCTGACGACCACCGAGGGCCTCGACTTCGACCAGGCGCTCGCCGCGGTCCGCGCGGGCACCGTGTTCACCACGCACACGCCCGTGCCCGCGGGCATCGACCGCTTCCCGGTCGACCTCGTGCAGCACTACTTCGGCTCCGAGACCCTGCTGCCGGGCGTGAGCACCCAGCGGGTCCTCGCGCTGGGCGCCGAGGACAACCCCGGCTTGTTCAACATGGCGCACATGGGCCTGCGGCTCGCGCAGCGCGCGAACGGCGTGTCCAAGCTGCACGGCGAGGTCAGCCGGGACATGTTCCGCGGCCTGTGGCCCGGCTTCGACACGACCGAGGTGCCGATCCGCTCGGTCACCAACGGCGTGCACGGGCCGACGTGGGCGGCGACCGAGATGTCCAAGCTGCTCGGCGAGACCGAGGAGTCCGGCATCGGGATGCGCTTCGAGCCCGTCACCGACACCCGGCTCTGGGAGCTGCGCACCGAGCTGCGCGGACGGCTGGTCGACGAGGTCCGCCGCCGCGTCCGCGCGTCGTGGCTCCAGCGCGGCGCGTCGGCGCTGGAACTGGGCTGGACCGACTCCGTGTTCGACCCGGACGTGCTGACCGTGGGCTTCGCCCGCCGCGTCCCGACGTACAAGCGGCTCACGCTGATGCTGCGCGACCCGGAGCGGCTGCGCGCGATGCTGCTGCACCCGGAGCGCCCGGTGCAGCTCGTCGTCGCGGGCAAGTCGCACCCGGCGGACGACGGCGGCAAGGCGCTGATCCAGCAGATCGTCCGCTACGCCGACGAGGCGGGCGTGCGGCACCGGATCGTGTTCCTGCCCGACTACGACATGTCGATGGCCCGCTACCTCTACTGGGGCTGCGACGTCTGGCTGAACAACCCGATGCGCCCGCTGGAGGCGTGCGGCACGTCCGGCATGAAGTCCGCGCTGAACGGCGGCCTCAACCTGTCCATCCGGGACGGTTGGTGGGACGAGCTGTACGACGGCAGCAACGGCTGGGCCATCCCGACCGCCGACGGCGTGCACGACCCGACCCGCCGCGACGACCTGGAGGCCACCGCTCTGTACGAGCTGCTCGGCAACCAGGTCGCGCCGCTGTTCTACGACCGCGGCGAGGACGGCACGCCGACCCGCTGGCTCGCGATGGTCCGGCACACGCTGGCCTCGCTCGGCCCGGCCGTGCAGGCGTCGCGGATGGTGCGCGAGTACGTGGAGGCGCTGTACGCGCCCGCCGCCGCCTCGGCTGAGTCGGTCGTGGGCGAGGGCTTCCGCGGCGCGAAGGAGCTGGCGGACTACCGGCAGCGGCTGCGCGAGGCGTGGCCGCGCGTGCGGGTGCTCGACTCGGAGCTGCACATCGACGGGCACCCGACGCCGGTGCTCGGCGCCCCGGTGACCGTGCGCGCGCGGGTCGAGCTGGCCGGGCTGGAGCCGTCCGAGGCGGACGTCCAGGTCGTGCTCGGCAAGGTCGGCGACGGCGACGAGCTGCACGACCTCGTCACGGCGCCGATGAACTACGCGGGCAACGGGAACTACGAGGTCGACGTGCCGCTGCCGCACGCGGGCACCCTCGGCTACACCGTGCGGATCCTGCCGCGGCACGACCTGCTCGCCTCGCCCGCCGAACTGGGCAAGGTCGTCCTCGCGGGCTGAGTCACCCTCTCGGGGTGCCCGATCGCCGTCGTCCACGGCGATCGGGCACCCCGATGTGGTTACCGGTTAATTGATTCGGCAACGCACTGTGATCCGCGTCACGCGCTCTCCATTCGGTGATCTTAACTCTTTCGCATGACCCTGGTTTAGTCGGGTGCAATTGCTGTTTCCGCTGGTAGAAGCCGGTTGGCGAGCTTAGGCTCCGCTTCGAGGAAATAGCCGTTGTTCGTTCCTGATCGACCTCGTCGGGAAATCGGGTCGGTGGGGAACGGGTTCAAGAGGGAGCAGGCCAACGTGAAGAAAATTGCGACCGTCATCCCGTTGATCACCGTGCTTTTCGCCGCGAGCGTCATTCCCGCCGCCGCGGTCCCGAGCCGCTCGCAAACCGTCGCCGACCCGCCCGCCGCCTGCCTCGACCTGGTCACCAAGCTGTCGGACACGGTCAAGAAGGCCATCGCCCCGCTGACAGCGCTCCCGCCCGACCCCGGCAAGGTCGCCGCGCCGCTCGGTGACTCCCTCGGCGTCCTGACACAGATGCAGAGCTCCAAGTGCCTGCCGACACCACCGGTCAGCGTGCCGACACCACCGATCGAGGTACCCGTTGTGCCGACAACGGGCTTCCAGGGGCCCGAGCAGTGCCTGTCCGCGGCCATGAACCTGTTCAGCATCGTCTTCGGCATCCTGAGCAAGGTCGTTCCCGGCGGGGGCGTCCCCGACGTCACGAAGCTGCTCGCCGAGGTCACCGGTCTCCTCAAGGCGCTGACCGACACCCTGGCAGCCTGCGGCCTGCCCGCCCCTCCCGGCGGGCTGCCGTCCGTGCCCAGCCTCCCGACGCTGCCCGCTCCGGGGCTCCCCATCCCCGCACCCGGTCTGCCAGGCCTGCCCGCCGCGGCCTGATCCCAGGGGGAGTCGGCGGTGGCGTCCACCTGGGAGAGTGGGCGCCACCGCCGTGTCCTGCCAGGACTCAGGAAACGTCGAGCCGGGCAGCGGTTCCCGCCACCCGCGGCAGCCAGGCCGCCAGTTCCGAGGCTTCGGCCAGCACGGCGCGGGCGGCGGCGTTGTCCCCGCCCGCCATCAGCCCGCGAGCCACCGTCGCCAGCGCGTCCGCCCGACCGAGGGCGTCCCCGGACCCGTCGGCGCTGTCCCGCCCCATCCGCACGGCTTCGGCGGCGTCACCCCGCAGCAGGGCCAACTGGGCCAACGTCCCCAGCAGCCGGTAGCGCGGCAGGCCGAACCCGATGGCCACGTCCACGGCGCGGGCGGCGGCGGGCACCCCGACCGACGCGGGCATCAGGCCCACCTCCGCCGCGGACGCGGTGGCGCCCGCCATCGACGCCATCAACAACGCCCGGTCCCGGTCCGCCAGGTCGTCCCGCCCGACGACCGCGCCGAGGACCTGCAACGCCTCCACGTACCGCCCGGCGGCCGTGTGCACGGCCGCCTGCGCCCCGGTGGTCATCACCAGGTCCGGATGAGCGGCCACCACGACGGCCAGCGCGGTGTCGGCGGCGGCGAGGTCCCCGACGTGCACCGCGTCCACCACCGCGCTCACCAGCGGGGTCGCCTCCATCTCGGCCGCTTCCCGCCCGGACACCCGCGGCAGCGAGAACACGTACCACCCCGGCGACGTCGTCGCGGCGCTCCGCCGCGGCCACAGCTCGTGCGCCAGGCACGCCGTCGCGCCCACCGCGACCCCGAACGGCCCCACCAGCCACGCGCCGACGACCACACCGACCGCCACCAGCGCCGACGTGAGCCCCGTCAACCACAGCCGCAGCCGTACGGGACTCCGCACCGACCGGGCCCCGACGCGGATCACGACGGGCAGCGCGCACAGCGCGATCCGCAGCCGCGGCGTCGACCAGGCGCGCAGCTCGCGACCGACCCCGAAGATCACGTACCGGACGCGCAACCGCCACAGCAGCACACCGAGCAACGTCCCCACCTGGAACGAGGCCAGCTCCAGCAGGAGCCCGCCGAGCGCGCCCACCAGCCCGCCGACCCCGTGCCCGCGGGCGATCACGACGACCACGACCGCGACCGTCAACAGCGGCCCGGATCTGAAGAACTTCACAGGTCCGGAACCTACGTGATCGCTTGCGTCCCACCTTCCCGAACGGGCAACCCCGCGGCGGCCCACGCGCGGAAGCCCCCGATGAGGTCGGTCGCCTTCGGCAGCCCGATCCGCTGGAGGTCGCGCGCGGCGAGACTCGACGAGTAGCCCTCGTTGCACAGCACGACCACGGTCGTCCCCGCCGTGAACCCCGGCAGCCGGTGGTCGCCCTCCGGGTCGAGCCGCCACTCCAGGACGATCCGCTCCACCGGGATCGAGTCCGGGATCTCCCCTTCGGCCAGCCGGTTGTGGATCGGCCGCGTGTCGATGATCAGCGTGTCACCGCCCTTGATCGCGCTCAACTCCTCCGGCGTCACCCGCCGCAGGTGCGCACGGGCTTCGGCCAGGTACGAGTCGACGGCGCTCACGGGCCCTCCAGGTCGGCCAGCTCGCGCAACCGCTCCAGCGGGAGCCGCAGCGCGGGCAGCGGTGGGATCTCGGTGGGGATGTCGGCCAGGCTCGCGTATTCGCGGGTGGGGATCAGCGGCGGCGAGTACGCGTGCACACTCGCCGCCCCGACGCTCCCCGCGTTCCGCACCTCGTGCGCCCGCCCCGACCCGAACCCGATCGACGCCCCAGTACTCCGCCGAGCCTCCCGAACGGGCCCGGCCGGATACCGGTAGTTCTCCTCCAGCTCACCGGTCAACACCGTGAACGACCCCGACGCCCCACCGTGGTCATGCGGCTCCGTGTGCTGCCCCGGCAACCACGACAACAACCACAACTCGACACCTTCGGTCAGCCCCAACCGAGCCCACCAGCGTTGAGCGGGATCGAAGTCGAGGATCCCCAGGAGCGGCGTGGTCAACTCACTGGCCACGAACGAGGTCAGATCACGGAGTTCCCGCGGGGACCACAGTTCCCGCTCGGGGTGGATGATGTCGCGGAGCAGCCGGACATCCAGTGCTGGGTGCAGGTCAGCATGAACAAAAGTCGCAGTCAACGCGCGCTCCTGAGGGCTACTGGTGTGAACGGGTAGCGGTCAAGACGCGACACGGACCTACCGGAGTCCGCGCCGCGTCCCGCTACAGCCGCACGACGCCACCAGCAGGAGGTCGATCGTGCGGTCGCACCAGGTCACCAGGGAGCGCTCCACGAGGTGATGTTGTCACGGACAAGGGCAGCGTGGCTCGTGTGTCTCAGGGGGTGATAATGGCTCTGGGGCCGAGGTATTGGGCTTGGGGTGCGGGCAGGGGTGATCGCTGGGGGTGGGGTGGGCGGCGGGGTAGGGCTGGGGTTGGGGCTCGGGTGACCGGTGGGGTTGGTCTTGGCTCTGGTGTTGCTTTGGTCGGGACTTTGGCTTGTCTCTAGCGTTGATTTTGGTTTTGTTTGAGACTTTGACTTGGCTGGGACGTGGGTTTGGTTGACCAGCGAGATGGCCTGCAAGGTGTCGTAGACCCAACCCCGGACCTGCTTGGGCCTACGTGCTTTCAAACAGCGAGCGCCACCTCCGGCATGACGTCTTCCGAGCAGTCCCCCTCCGTCGCCCCGATCCGAAGCGCCCTCCTCCCCGATCTTGGTTTGTCAAGGCATCTTTCCCGCCTTGACAAACCAAGATCGGGGATTGAGATAATTGCGCGAGCGGGGTGAGGGAGACCCACCGCGGGCATACCCGTGGGGCCGATCCTTGGCCACGGACCCGCAGCACCTGACCTCCCCCCGCTCGCGCAATTGTCTTCATGGCCGGACGCACCGTGTCAAGGCGGGAAAGATGCCTTGACACGGCACGGCCAGCCATGAGGGCGCTTCGGATCGGGGGCAGGGGGAGGGGCTGAGCTCAAAGACAAAGCACCCGACTGCGGCAACGTCGTGGGCCAGATCTACACGCCAGTAAGAAATGGGCTGGTCAGGGCAGGTCGGGCAGTTGTGGGCCAGGCTGCGCGCCAGTAGAAATGGGCGGGTCAGGGCAGAAATCGTGGGTCACGCTTGCGCGTCAGCCGGAGGTGGGCTGGTCAGGGCGGGTCGGGCAGTTGCGGGTCAGGCCGCACCAGCCGGAAGCGGGCTCACCAAACCAAGCCCACAACCCTCCACCAACCCCACCCTCCACCAACCCCACCCTCCACCAAAGCCCTCCAACCAAAGCCCTCCAACCAAAGCCCTCAACCAAAAGCCACCAACCCAAAGCCGTCCCAGCCAAAAGCCCCTAACCAAGGCTCCCCAACCAAAGCCCTGCAACCAAAGCTGCCCAACCAAGGCCGCCAACCAAGAGCCGCCCCAACCAAGAGCCCCCCAGCCCCCTAACTAGGCGCCCGCAGCAAAAGCAAGGAATGTCCCGCCAAAGTCACCCTCGACCCCGCCTGCACCAACCCCGGCGTTGCCGGAGCCCCATCCTCCGTCGTCGTATCCAACATAGGCTCGAACTCCGCCCCGTACTCCGCAGGCGGCAGCACCACCTCAATAGAATCCGCCCCGGCGTGCAACAACAACAACCAGGAATCGTCCGAAACCAACTCCCCCTCCCTTGACCGGGACAGCGAGTTCGACCCGTCGATCCACATCCCGAGCGTCCGCCGACCCTCGTCGAACCAGTCCGTCTCCGCCATCTCCTCCCCGTCGGGCCGCAGCCACACCAGGTCCGGTTCCCCGGACGCCGTGGTCCGCCCTTCGAAGAACTCCGGCTGCCTCAACGCCGGGCTCCCGGCTCGCAGGGTGATCACTCGACGGGCGAAGGCCAGCATCGACGAGGCGTCGTCCGACAGTTTCCAGTCCACCCAGGACGTCTCGTTGTCGATGCAGTAGGCGTTGTTGTTCCCGCCCTGCGTGCGCCACAGCTCGTCGCCCGCCACGAGCATCGGTGTCCCCGTGGACAGCAGCAGGGTCGCGAACAGGTTCCTGGCCTGCCTGGCTCGCAGGGTGAGGATGCCCGGTGCGTCGGTTTCGCCTTCGACGCCGCAGTTCCACGAGCGGTTGTCGTTCGTGCCGTCGCGGTTGTCCTCGCCGTTCGCCAGGTTGTGCTTCCCGTTGTACGACACCAGGTCCCGCAGCGTGAACCCGTCGTGGGCGGTGATGAAGTTGATCGACTGCCACGGGCGGCGCAGGTCGTCGGCGTACAGGTCGGACGAGCCGGAGAGGCGGTACGCGAGGTCGCGGACGCCGGTGGCGCTGCGCCAGAAGTCGCGGACGGTGTCGCGGTAGCGGCCGTTCCACTCGGCCCACTGGACGCCGAAGTCGCCGACGCGGTAGCCGTCGCCGGTGGCGTCCCACGGTTCGGCGATGAGCTTGCAGCGGGACAGGACCGGGTCGGTGGTGATGGCCGTCAGCAGCGCCGAGTTGCGGTTGAAGTAGCCGCCGCCGGGCCTGCCGAGCGTGCTGGCCAGGTCGAAGCGGAAGCCGTCCACGCCAAGTTCGGTCGCCCAGTAGCGGAGCGAGTCCGTCACCAGGCGCACGACCTGGGGGGACCCGGCCTCCAGGGTGTTGCCGCAGCCGGTGATGTCCAGGGTGCCGCCGCCCGCGACGTGCAGGTAGTAGCCGGGAGCGTCGAGGCCGCGGAACGACAGGGTCGGGCCGTCCGGGCCGCCCTCGCACGTGTGGTTGAAGACGACGTCGATCAGCACCTCGATGCCCGCCGCGTGCAGGGCGGCGACCATCGTCCTGAACTCCTCCACCTCGTGGCCCTGCTCGCTGGCGTAGGCGGGGTGGGGGGCGAAGTAGCCGAGCGGCGAGTAGCCCCAGTAGTTGTGCCTGCCCTCGCGCATCAGGGCGGGCTCGTCGATGAACGCGTGCACGGGCAGCAGTTCGACCGTCGTCACGCCCAGGCGCACGAGGTGCTCGACGACGGCCGGGTGGGCCAGGCCGAGGTAGGTGCCGCGCAGGTGCTCCGGCACGTCCGGGTGCTGGCGGGTGAAGCCGCGGACGTGCAGCTCGTAGATGACGGCTTCCTCGAACGGCACCTCGGGCTTCGTGCCGGTGTCCGGGCCGCCGGGGGACGTGACCACCGAGAGCGGCACGTGCCCGAGCGAGTCGACGACCGACGGCCTGCCCGTCATCGGGTCGTCGACGTAGCCGAGCGCGGCGTCCAGGTCGGTGAGCAGGCCGGAGATCCGCTTCGCGTACGGGTCGAGCAGCAGCTTGGCCGGGTTGCCGCGCAGGCCGCGCGACGGGTCGTACGGGCCGTGGACGCGGTAGCCGTAGCGCTGGCCGGGGGTCACGCCCGCCACCAGGCCGTGCCAGACGCCGAACGTCCGCTCGGTCAGCTCGATCCTGTTCTCCGTCCCGTCGTCGCTGATCAGGCACACCTCGACGGCGTCGGCGGACGGTGCGGACACGGCGAACCGGACACCCCCCGCTTCGGGGTGGGCGCCCAGGGGGAACGGTCGGCCCGCGAGCACGGGTGAGTCGGCTGCCATACCTAGATCCTGACAGGCCGGACCGACAATCGGCGTGCGAGTGAGCCCGACTCCGGCCTCGGTCGGGCAGGTTCACCCCTGTCGGCTGACGTGCGCAGCCACCCCGCCGCACCCCTGCCCAGGGGCGGTCGGAAACAATGGCCTCGTGACCGACCACGGGGCGAGGCAGGGCACTGTGCAGAGTTCGGATGTCGACGTGACCGATCTGGTCGTCCACATGGCCGGGGTCGCCGTGCGGCGTGGCAAGAACACGCTGGTGGGAGACGTCGACTGGAGCGTAGAGCTGGACGAGCGCTGGGTGGTGCTCGGGCCGAACGGCGCGGGCAAGACGACCCTGTTGCGCCTGGCCAGCGCGGAGCTGCACCCGACCAAGGGCAAGCTGCACCTGCTGGGCGAGCGGATCGGCAAGACCGACGTGCGCGAGCTGAAGCCGCGGATCGGCCTGTGCTCCGCGGCGCTCAACGGGCGGGTCCCGGCGGACGAGAAGGTCGTCGACGTCGTGGTCAGCGCGGGCTACGCGGTGCTCGGCCGGTGGCGCGAGGAGTACGACGTCACGGACACGACCCGCGCCAAGGAACTGCTGGGCACGCTCGGCATCGAGCACCTGTCCGACCGCACCTACGGCACGCTGTCGGAGGGCGAGCGGAAGCGGACCCTGATCGCCAGGGCGCTGATGACCGACCCCGAGATGCTGCTGCTGGACGAACCGGCCGCCGGGCTCGACCTGGGTGGCCGCGAGGACCTGGTGGCGCGGCTGTCCGAGCTGGCGATGGACCCGGACGCGCCCGCGATGGTGCTGGTCACGCACCACGTGGAGGAGATCCCGCCGGGCTTCACGCACGTGCTGCTGCTGCGCGAGGGCGGCGTCGTCGCGCAGGGGCTGCTGGACGACGTGCTGACCGAGGAGAACCTGTCGGCGACGTTCGCGCAGCCGCTGGAGCTCCAGCGGTCGGGTGACCGGTACTTCGCGCGCCGCAAGGTGGTGTGACCGGTGGTCGACCGCGAGGTAGAGCTGCCGCCGATCGTCGACCTGACCAAGCCGAACGACGCGCGGGTCTACGACTACCTGCTCGGGGGCGCGCACAACTTCGCCGTCGACCGCGAGCTGGCCAAGCAGGCGGTGGCCGCCATGCCGATCATCCGGCAGGTGGCGCTGTCGAACCGCGCGTTCATGCACCGGGTGGTGCGGGTGTGCGTGCAGGCGGGCGTCCGGCAGTTCCTCGACCTCGGGTCGGGCATCCCCGGTGTCGGCAACGTGCACGAGGTCGCGCAGGCCGTCGACCCCCGCTGCAAGGTCGCGTACGTGGACATCGACCCGGTGGTGCACGCGCACGGCCAGCTCATCCTCGCGGACACGCCGAACACGGCGCTGATCCACGCGGACATGCTGGACGCGCCCGCGGTGCTGCGGCACAGCGCGGTGCGGGGGCTGCTGGACTTCGACGAGCCGATCGCCGTGCTGGCGCTGCTGTCGCTGCACTTCGTGCCGGACGAGCGGGACCCGGAAGGCGCGCTGGCGACGTACCGGGACGCGCTGGCGGTCGGCAGCCTGCTCGGGCTGAGCCACCCGGCAGGAGACACGACGGCCGCGGGCGTCAGCGAGGCGATCGACGTGTTCTCGCAGGGGCACCTGGTGCCCGTGGCGCGCGACTGGCGGCGGTTGACCGGGTTCTTCGGGGGGTTCGAGCTGCTTGAACCGGGTGTCACGCGGGTGCCCCGCTGGCGGCCGGACCGGGAGGGCGCCGAGGACGCGCCCGTGAACGGCGGACTCGGAGTGAAGACGAGCCGGTGACTACCGGGCGGTAACCTGCTGTACGGCAGTGTGCTGGAGACCTGGTCGAGGAGGACCTGTGGCTGAGTTCGTCACGCTGGAAGTCGACGGCGGTATCGGCACGATCCGGTTGGCCCGTCCACCGATGAACGCGCTGAACAGGCAGGTCCAGGAGGAGATCCAGGCGGCCTCGCGGGAGGCGACCGAGCGCGCGGACGTGTACTCGGTGATCGTCTACGGCGGCGAGAAGGTGTTCGCCGCCGGCGCGGACGTCAAGGAGTTCGCGGGCATGACGCACGCGGAGATCACCACCCGCGCGTGGTCGCTGTCGTCGGCGCTGGGTTCGGTCGCGGACATCCCGAAGCCCACCGTCGCGGCCATCACCGGCTACGCGCTGGGCGGCGGTTTCGAGGTGGCGCTGGGCTGCGACCGGCGGATCGCGGGCGACAACGCGAAGCTCGGCCAGCCGGAGATCCTGCTCGGCATCATCCCCGGCGGTGGCGGCACGCAGCGCCTCGCGCGGTTGATCGGGCCGTCCAGGGCCAAGGACCTGCTCTACACCGGCCGGTTCGTCACGGCGCAGGAAGCACTCGCCATCGGCATGGTGGACGAGGTCGTCGCGCCGGACGACGTGTACTCCGCGGCCCAGCGGTGGGCGGGCCAGTTCGTCAACGGCCCCGTGCTCGCCTACGCCGCCGCGAAGGCCGCCGTCGACGGCGGCCTGGACACCGACCTCACCAGCGGACTGAAGCTGGAGAGCCACCTGTTCGCCGCGCTGTTCGCCACCGAGGACCGCGCGGTCGGCATGAAGTCGTTCATCGAGAACGGTCCCGGAAAGGCCAACTTCAGTGGCAAGTGACCCAGCACCCCAACCTCACGCGACCGTCGAGCAGATGGAGGCGGCGTGGAAGGACCCCAAGCTCGCCAACGTGCTCTACCACGACTGGGAGGCGGGCACGTACGACGAGAAGTGGTCCATCTCCTACGACGAGCGCTGCATCACCTACGCCACGGACCGCTTCCGCGCGGTCTCGGGTGGCGTCGGCCCGTACGAGCACGCGCTGGAACTGGGCTGCGGCACGGGTTTCTTCCTGCTCAACCTGATGCAGGGCGGGGTGATCAAGAAGGGTTCGGTGACGGACCTGTCGCCGGGCATGGTCGAGGTCGCGCTGCGCAACGCGGTCAACCTCGGCCTGCCGGTCGACGGCCGCGTGGCCGACGCCGAGCGGATCCCGTACGACGACAACTCGTTCGACCTCGTCATCGGGCACGCGGTGCTGCACCACATCCCGGACGTCGAGGCGGCGATGCGGGAGGTCCAGCGGGTCCTCAAGCCCGGCGGGCGCTTCGTGTTCGCGGGTGACCCGACGAACATCGGCAACTTCTACGCCCGCAAGCTGGGTCAGCTCACCTGGTGGCTGACCACGAACGTCACCAAGGCGCCCGTGCTCACCGAGTGGCGCCGCCCGCAGGAGGAGCTGGACGAGTCCTCCCGCGCCGCGGCGCTCGAAGCGGTGGTGGACCTGCACACGTTCGACCCCGGTGACCTGGAGCGCACGGCCCGCGCGGCGGGCGCCCGTGAGGTCAGGGCCGTCACGGAGGAGCTGTCGGCCGCGCTGTTCGGCTGGCCGGTCCGCACGTTCGAGGCCGCCGTGCCGAAGGGCAAGCTGGGCTTCGGCTGGGCGATGTTCGCCTACCGGAGCTGGCAGCGGCTGTCGTGGCTGGACGAGAACGTGCTCGCGAAGGTGCTGCCGCGCGAGGTGTTCTACAACGTCTCGATCACCGGTCGCAAGCCGCTCTAGGTGGGCTACGCGTTCTCCCTCGCCGACGTGGCGTACCTGCGTTCCGACGCCGGGTGCGCCGCGTCGGCCGAGGTGGCGGCACTGCCGCTGACCGACCGGCTGGCCGCCGTGACGGCCGCGCGCCGGATCGCGGGCGAGCGGTTCGCGGCGGTGCTGGAAACGGTGCTGCTGCGCCGGAAGGCCGAGGCCAAGGTCGAGGGGTCGGGCGGCTGGCTGTTCACCGACGACGCGCTCCAGCAGGCCACGGCGTCACCGGTCGGGCGGCACCGCGCGTCCCGGTTCGCGGGCCGGGTGGTGCACGACGTGACGTGCTCGGTCGGCGCGGACCTGGTCGAGCTGGCGCGCGTGGCCGACCGGTGCGTCGGGTCGGACCTGGACCCCGTGCGGCTGGCGATGGCCAGGAACAACTGCGGGCCCGACCAGCCGCTGGTGCGCTCGGACGCGCTGACCCGCGTGTCGCGGGCCACGGCCGTGACCGCCGACCCGGCTCGCCGGGACTCGGCCGGGCGGCGGACGTGGAAGCCGTCGGACTTCCTGCCACCGCTGGACGAACTCGCCGCCACCTACGCGGGGGTCGACCTCGCGGTGAAGTGCGCGCCGGGCATCGACTTCGCCGTCGCGCCGTGGGCGGACGAGGTCGAGCTGGTCTCGTTGGACGGCGGCGTGCGCGAGGCGTGCCTGTGGACGCGGGGGCTGGCGACGCCCGGCGTGACGCGGCGGGCGACCGTGCTGCGCTCGGGGAGTCCGGAGTGGACGATCACCGACGCCGAGCCGGACGACTGCCCGGTGCTGCCGCCCGGCGCGTGGATCGTCGACCCGGACGGCGCCGTCGTGCGGGCCGGGCTGGTCCGGCACTACGCCGCGCGGCACGGGCTCGGGCAGCTCGACGAGCGGATCGCCTACCTGACCGGGGACGAGCCGCCACCGGGCGTGCGGGCGTTCCGGGTCGTCGAACACGGGCACTACACGGAGAAAGCGCTCCGCGCGGTGCTGCGCAAGTACGACGTCGGGCGGCTGGAGATCCTGGTGCGCGGCCTCGACGTCGACCCGAACACGGTGCGGCGCAGGCTGAAGCTCGCGGGCTCGGCCGAGGCCACCGTCGTGCTGACGCGCATCGGCAGCGGCCCCGTCGCGATCCTCTGCCACGCCGAGCGGACCTAGGGTTCGAGTTCGCCGATCCCGCTCCTGGACGTGGTCAGGTGCTCGTCCGCCGCGACGACGGTGTCCAGCACCTCGACGCCCCGCGCCACCACGGCTCCCGGCAGCACGACCGACCTGTGCACCACCGCTCCCGGCTCGACCACGCAGCCGGGGAACAGCACGCTGCCCCGCACGTCCGCCCCCTCGGGCAGGTCGCCCGCCACGAGGTTGCCGTCGATCCGCCGGGGCGCCGGACCACCGAGGGTGTTGGGCGCCCGCAGCGCTTCCGGGCTGTCGATCAGGCCGAGCTGGCCGGAGTGGTAGCGCTCGACGGTGCCGATGTCGGCCCAGTAGCCGGTGATCGGGTGGGCGAGCACCTTGCGGCCGGTGGCGATCATCGCGGGCAGCACGTCGCGGCTGATGTCGTGCTGCCAGCCGTCCTCGCCCAGCGCGGACAGCTCGTCCAGCACCTTCACCAGGGTGTCGACGCGGAACAGGCAGAACGCGGTGAAGATCAGGTCCGACGTGGGGTCCGGCGGCTTCTCCACCAGCCGCCGCACGGTCAGGTCGTCGTTCACCTCGACCATGCCGAACAGCTTCACGTACCGGCGTTCGATGGCCTGCACGCCGATCGTCACGTCCGCGCCGCTCTCGCGGTGCGCGCGCAGCATCGGCCCGTAGTCGTAGGAGTAGACGTGGTCCGCGTGCTGCACCAGCAGGTCGCGGGCGCCGGGAGCGAACAGGTGCTCGGCGTTGGAGATCAGCGCGTCGGCCGTGCCGAGCTCCGGCGCCCGTTCCGGCAGGGGACCGGTGAACGACGGGTCCCGCACGAGGTCGTCGTGCGGTCCGAAGTGGACCTTCAGCGCGGTGCCGTCCCAGCTCCGCAGCAGGTGGTCGATCAGGTCCCGTTCGCGGTGCAGCGACATCAGCACGAGTTCGGGGATGCCGGAGCGCAGCGCGTTGTCGACGCTGAAGTCGACCAGCCTGCACGACGCCGCGTAGGGGACGAGCGGTTTGCAGGTCCGGGCGGTGAGCGTGCCCATGCGCTCACCGAGCCCGCCGGCCAGCAGAGCGGCCCTGACGTCGTCCATCACCACGTCCTCCCCTGCGGTTCGCGTTCCGGGAGCAGCGAGCGCAGCAGCCGCACCGAGTTCGCGACGCTCTGCTCCCTGGGCAGCAGCGCGTCCTCGTGCTCGACGTACAGCACGCCGCGGAAGCCCTCGTCCAGCAGCGCCGCGACCACGCCCGGCCACGGCAGGTCGCCTGCACCCAGCGAGCGGAACCGGATCGCCGGGCCGGGCCCGTAGCGGGACCAGCCCGCGCCGGGTGGCCGGTCGGTCCCGGTCCAGCGCTGGAGGTCCTTGGCGTGCGCGGCCCCGAGCCGGGTGCCCCAGCCGCGCACGACCCGCACCGGGTCGTACCCGACGGCGGCGAGGTTCGCGACGTCCAGGCACACGTCCACGTCGACCGCGTCCAGCACCGCCCGCGTGCTGTCCGGGTCGTAGGCCACCTGCTTCGGGTGCGGTTCGACGAGCACCCGCACCCCGTGCTCGGCGGCTAGGTCCAGCACCGGCGCGACGGCCTCGGCGAACGCCTCCACGTTGTCGGCCCAGGAAACCCCGCTGTGCCACCAGGACAGCCAGCGCGACAGGTCGGGGACGCCGAACATCAGCCGCACCCGCGGCGCGCCGAGGTCGGCGGCGATCCGGATCGCGTGCTCCGCGTGCCGCAGCGCGTGCGCCCGCTTCTCGTCCGGTGACCCGGCCAGCACGGGATCGGTGTGCGGACCGTGCGGCCCCAGCAGGAGCTGCGTGTCGCGGCTGTTGCTCACGCACGTCACGGCCAGGCCGCCGAGGGTGTCGCGGAGTTCGGACCGGTAGGCCGCGTCGGTCGCCCAGCGGTCGGCGTCCACCAGGCCCGACGTGGTGTCGGTCGGCAGGTCGACCGCGTCCACCCCGGTCGCGCGAGCCGCGTCCACCGCCTCGGGCAGGCTCCCGCCACCCCAGGCGGCGAGGCACAGCCCGAGCGCGATCGGACCGGTGGTCGTGGCAGGCCGGGCGGCCCCGCGCGGCGGATCGGCCAGGGTCAGCGTCCACGCGCAGTCGTTCAGCGCCCAGTCGGGCACCCCTTCCGCCAGCGCGGCCGCGATCGTCGCGTTGGGGTTGGTCACGGCGACGACCTCGCCCAGCACCTCGCCGCGGAACAGCTCCAGGAACTCGGGGCAGCCGAGGAAGACCCCGCCCCCCGCCGCCACGGTCCACTCACCCTCCAGGCCTGCGGCGGCCGCCGCGGCCCGGACACCGAGGCCGAGTTCGGCGATGGCCCCCGTTACCAGGTCGTGCGCCACGAGGTCGCCGTCCAGCCACGCCCGGCACACCACCGGTGCCAGCGCGGCCACGCCCGACTTCGGGTACGCCTGCCGCGCGAGGTCCCGCGCGGTCGCCACGCCGAAGTGCTTGGCCAGCACCGTGTCCGGCCCCCGGCCGTCCAGCGCGCGCACGGCGGCGCGCAGTCCGGACAGGCCGAGGTCGTACGCGCTGCCCTCGTCGCTGCCGAGGTACTCGCAGCTCCCGACCCGCACCGCGGCGGAACGGCCGTCACCCGCCAGGAAGCCGGACCCGGTGCCGCACACGACCGCGACACCCCGTCCGGCCAGCGGCGGGGCCACCAGCCACGGCAGGGCGTCGTTGGACACGACGACCCGCCCGCGCAGGCCCGCCCGTTCGGCGGTCCGGCGCAGGCGCTCCAGCTCCGACCCCGGATCGCGGGGGTCCATCGTGGCCGTGGCGATCCAGCCCTCGCCGGGCACGCCGCCCAGCGAGGCGGCCAGGTCGGTGAACACCGACCGCAGCACGGAGTCGGCGTCCGGGCTGGACGCGGGGTTGACCGAGCCGTACCTGCGCCTGCCACCGGGTCCGGTCACCGCTGTCCCGGTCCCGCCCGCATCGATGGTCCACCGTGGACTCACGATCTCTCCCTCGTCAGCGCCTCCCGCACCTCGGCGGAGGTGACGTCCTCCACGATGGCCGTGGTGCCCAGTTCCACCGGCAGCACGAACCGCAGGCTGCCGTCGCGGATCTGGCGGATCTTCGCCAACGCCCCGAGGACGTCGTCCACGTCGACCTCGACACCGAGGTCCGCCAGCGAGACGGGCAGCCCCAACCTCCTGATCAGCGCCACCACCCGGTCGGCCGTCGCCGGGTCCACGACCCCGCGGGACCTGGCCACGTCGACCGCGACCGCCATGCCGAACGCGACGGCCTCGCCGTGCAGCACCGGGCCGTAGTCCGTCACGGTCTCCACGGCGTGGCCGACGGTGTGGCCGAAGTTCAGCGGTCGGCGCAGGTCCACCTCGTACGGGTCCCTGCCGACCAGTTCGGTCTTGATCGCGCTGGCCGCGTGCACCAGCACGTCCACCGCGGGCGACCGGCACTCGACCAGGTCGTCCACGTTCCGCTCGATGTGCTCGAACAGCGCGGGCGAGGCGATCACCGCCTTCTTGACCACCTCGGCGAGCCCCGCCCTGGCCTGCCTGCGGTCCAGCGTGCCCAGGTACTCCAGGCAGGAGATGACCGCGCGCGGCTGGTAGAACGCGCCCACCAGGTTCTTCGCCTCGCTGTGGTCGACGGCGACCTTGCCGCCGATGCCCGCGTCGACCTGCCCCAGCAGCGTGGTCGGCATGTTCACGTACGGCACGCCGCGCATGTAAGCGCTTGCCACCCAGCCGACGGTGTCCGCTATGACGCCACCACCCAGTGCGACCACCACGTCGCGTCGGGCGAAACCCATCTGCGCCAACCAGTCCATCAGCTCGAACGCCGTGGTGGCGGTCTTGCTCTTCTCGCCGCTGGGCACCGACGTGGTGCCGAGCAACTGGTCGTTCTCCCGCAGCGCCTCGACGATCCGGCCGGAGTGCAGCTCCGCGACGACGTGGTCGGTGATCACGACGGCTCTTCGGCCGTCGAGCTCGGCCAGCAGGGCGGTGATCGCCGCGTCGACGTCGGGAACCACGTCGATCCGGTAGGAGTCTTCACGGGTCACCTCGACCTGCACGACGGAAGGCCCGTCCGGCAAGGGGATTCGATCGGTGACCAAGTAGTCGCGACTGTCCATCTGTCTCCTTTCGGGGATCACCCGATAGGCACTGGTTGGCAGCTCGTCCGTGTCGGCGTTACGTTGGGTTCACAAGCGCTGAACCCAACGTAACCCAATCAGTGAAGGGAGACAGTGTTGGTGAGTCCGCCGCCACCCCGTCCGAACACCAGCGGGTTGATCTTCGCCGCGACGAGTTGGGGACTGTTCTGGGGAGGCTGGGCCGGGCTCCTGCCCGAGGTCAAGGACCAGATCGGGGCCACCGACTCGGAGTTCGGCCTCGCGCTGTTCGGCATCCCGTTCGGCGCCCTCCCCGCCATGGTGGTCACCGGAAAACTCGTGTCTCGATTGCGCGAAAGGGCACTTCCGCTAGTACTTCTGGCCTTCGCCGTGGCGTGCGCGCTCCCCGGCTGGACGTACTCGCCGGTGGCGTTCGCGGCCTCCCTCGTCCTGGTCGGCGCGACGTCCGGGGCCATCGAGGTCGCCCTCAACGCGACCACCGCCGCGCACGAGGCGAGGGACGGTGCCCGGCTGTTCAACAAGGTCCACGCCGCCACGCCGCTGGCGATGGTCGTCGCCGCGCCGTCGGTCGGCCTGGCGCGGCAGTTCGGGGCCTCGTCGCGCGAGGTGCTGTTGGTCATCGCCGCGCTCGTGCTGGTGAGCGCCTACCTGGCCGTCGACCGGTCCGGCTGGCGAACGCAACCGTCCACTTCGGACCCCGCCACTCGCGTTCGGGTGATGACGCCGCTGCTGGTCTCTTTCGGCCTGGTCGCGGCAATCGTCCTGTTCATGGAGAACGCCGTGGAGCAGTGGGGCGCGATCCACCTGGAGCAGAACCTCGGTGCGGGACCGCTGCTCGGCAGCGCCGCTCCCGCCGCGTACATGATCGGCCTGGCAGGCGGGCGGATGCTCGCCCAGTGGAAGGGCGAGCGCTTCTCCGGCCTCACGGTCGTCGTGTTCGGCAGCGTCCTCGGCGCGGTCGGCCTGGTGCTGGCGGTGGTCACCGAACCCGTCGGGCTGCCCGCCGCGTTCGCGCTGGCCGGCTTCGCGCTGGCGGGCGTCGGCCTGGCGCCCGCGGTGCCGACGTTGCTGGGCATGGCGGGCAAATCTGCCGACGACGAGGGCAGGCCCGCCGCGATCACCACCGTCACCACGATCTCCTACCTGGGCTTTCTCGGCAGTCCGCCGGTCGTCGGCCTGATGGCGGCGGGCTGGGGCCTGTCCACCGCGTTCGCCGTGATCGCGGCGGGTGGCGTGGTGGTGGCCGTGGCGACGGCGCTGCTGCGCGTCCCGAAGCCGCAGGGCGTCGCCGGGTGAGGGCGCTGGTCGTCGGCAGCGGGTTCCTCGGCGCGGCGGTCGGCGCCCGGCTGCGGGCGCTCGACGTGGAACCCGTGGTGGCGTCCCGGCACCCGCCCGGCACGACCACGTCGTCCGGCCTGCCGTGGCGGGAACTGGACGTGCGCGATCCCGCGGCCTGCCGCGAGGTCGTGGCGGGCACTGACGCGCTGGTCGTCGTGCACGGCCCGTCGGACATCACCTGGTGCGAGCGGAACCCCGTCGACACCGCCGCCGCGCACGCCGGGGGAGCGGCGAACATCGCGGCCGCCGCGGACGGCCGCCCGGTGCTGCTGATCTCCACCGACAACGTCTTCGACGGCACCCGCCCCAGCAGCGCCGAGACCGACGAGGTGTCGCCCGCGAACGCCTACGGCAGGGCGAAGTTGGTGGCCGAGCGGACGCTGCTCGACACCGGCTCCGCGCTGGCGCTGCGGGTGAGCCTGGTCTACGGCTGGGAACCCGACGGCATCCGGCCGAACTTCTTCACCACGTGCGTCCGGTCGCTGCGCGACGGCAGCGGCGTGGACGTGCCGGATGACCACTGGAACACCCCGGTGCTGGTCGACGACGTGGCCGCGTGGACCGTCGCGCTGCTGCTCGCCGGGCGCACCGGGCTGCTGCACCTGGGCGGCCCGGAGCGGCTGACCCGGTACGCGTGGGCGCGGCGGATCGCGTCGGCCGTGGGCGCCGATCCCGCGCTGGTGCGCTCCCAACCGCGCGCCGAGGGCCACTACGCGAGCCGTCCCGTCAACGCCTGCCTGCACAGCACCAGAGCGCACGACCTTCCCGAGCTGAGCGCTCTCGCGCCGATGGGGGTGGATGCGGGAGCGGTCGCCCTGACCGAGAACGACGTCGTGGAGGACCGATGAGCAAGCACCTGTTCCTGGCCAGCAAGCGGGCCGTCGTCACGTACGCGCCCGACCCCGAGACCGGACTGCTCAAGGCGTGGCTGGCTCCCGGCGGCACCGGCAACGTCGTCGCCGAGCAGGCGGGTTACCTCGACGTGTCGTGGATCGTCAGCGCCGACACCGACGACGACCACCTGGCGTCCGAGCAGAACCCCGACGGCCTGGTCACCGAACTCCCGTCGGGCCGCGAGATCACCGTGCACCCGTTGCGGCACAACCGCGAGACGTTCCGGGTCGTGCAGGACTTCCTGACGGCCGAACTCATGTGGGCGGGCAACAACTACGGCTGGGACAGGTGGACGACGCCGACCTTCGGCGAGGAGACGCGCGCGGCGTGGCGGGCGTTCGACGAGTTCACCGAGGACTACGCCCGTGAACTGCTGGCGCGCTCCGCCGACGTGGCCGACCCGGTGTACCTGGTGCACGACTACCAGCTCGTCCGCGTGCCCGCCCGGATCAGGGAACAGCGGCCGGACGCGCCGATCCTGCACTTCGTGCACATCCCGTGGCCGTCGGCGGACTACTGGCGCATCCTGCCCAAGCCGATGCGCACCGGCATCATCGAGGGCATGCTCGCCTCCGACGTGATCGGCTTCTTCGCCGACCGCTGGTCGCGCAACTTCCTGGCCTGCGTGGAAGACCTGTTCCCGGACGCCGTGGTCGACCGCGCGGCGAGCACCGTCACGTGGCGCGGCCGGACCTGCCGGGTGAGCACGCAGGTGCTCGGCTACAGCCCGGAGACGCTGCACCGCAGGCGGTCCACCCTGCCCGACGGCATCGAGGAGTGGGCGGGCGACCACCGGCTGGTCGTCCACTCGGGACGGACGGACCCGATCAAGAACGGCTGGCGCGCGGTGCGGGCGTTCGTCCAGGCCGTCAAGGAGAACCCGGCCCTCGAAGGCACGCGGATGCTGGTGCGGATGAACCCCAACCGGCTCTACGTCGAGGCGAACTCCGACTACGTCCGGCGGGTCGAGGAGGAGGTGGCCGCCGCCAACGCCGAACTGGGGGCGGACACCGTGCGCACCCACTGCGACAACGAGGTCAACCACAGCTTCGGCTGCTTCGAGCGCGCCGACCTGCTCGTGTTCAACTCGACCGTGGACGGGCAGAACCTCAGCGTGTTCGAGGCGCCGCTGGTCAACCGGCGCGACGCCGACGTGATCATGTCGGAGATGCTCGGCGCGGCCGAGGTGCTGTCGGAGGTGTGCCGCTCGGTCAACCCGTTCGACGTGTCCGAGCAGGCCGAGGCCATCGCGGCGGCGCTGCTCGCGTCGCCGGAGGAGCGGGCCGCGTCGGCGTCGAAACGCCGTGAGGCGGCCGAACCGTGGACGTTGGAGCGCTGGGTCGACACCCAGCTCGCCAGCCTCGGACTGCGCTGATGCACCCCGTCACGGGGGTGAACCCGAAGGACGACGCCTACTACGAGCTGGGCGACGTGCGGCTGGTGCGCGGCGAGGGCGTGCGGATGTGGGACTCCGACGGCCGCGAGTACCTGGACTGCGTGTCCGGCACGTTCAACCTGGTGCTGGGCCACAACCACCCGGCCGTCGTCGCGGCGATCAAGGGCCAGGTCGACGACCTGGTGTTCGCCAGCTCGTCGTTCCAGACCGACCCGACGAACCGGGTCATGCGGCAGCTCGTCGAGCTGACGCCGGACAACCTCACCAGGGTCAACCTGCGCAGCTCCGGCGGGTCGACGGCGAACGAGGGCGCGATCAAGATCGCCCAGTGGCACACCGGCAGGAGGGATGTGATCGTCCCGTTCCGCGGTCACGTCGGGCAGACCGTCGCCGCCGCCGGGTGGAACGGCTCGGCGCGCATCCGAGCCCCGTTCCAGCAGCACATGCCTGGCGCGCTGCACGTGCCGGACCCGTACTGCCACCGCTGCTTCTACGCCCAGGACCCGGAGAGCTGCGGGAAGCTGTGCGTCGACCGGATCGACGACTTCATCACCTACGCGTCCACCGGCAGCGTCGCCGCGATGATCATCGAGCCGATCAGCGGTGTCGGCGGCAACGTCGTCCCGCCACCCGGCTACCTCCAGCGGCTCAAGGAGTTCTGCACCGAGCGGGAGATCGTGCTGATCTTCGACGAGAACCAGACGGGCCTCGGCCGGACGGGCTCGCTGTTCGCCGCCGACCACTTCGGCGTGGCCCCGAACATGATCACCGTGTCGAAGGGCCTCACCGGCAGCGGCCTGCCGCTCGCGGCGATCATCACCGAGGAGGAGCTGGTGGGGATGCCGCGCAACCTGCACGGCTTCACCTACGGCAGCCACACGCTGTCCGCCGCCGCGGCCGTCGTGACGCTGGACATCGTGAAGCAGCCCGAGTTCCTGGCCAACGTCCGCGCCACCGGCGGGATCATCCTCGACCGGCTCACGGCGTTGAAGGAGCGCTTCGACTTCCTCGACGACGTCCGCGGGGTCGGGCTGATGCTCGGTGTCGAACTGGCCGAACCCGACGGGTCGAAGTCCCCGCGACTGGCGACGGCGTTGAGCAAGGCGCTGGCCGACCTCGGGGTGATCACGCGGGTGTCGGAGCACGGCCTCGGCAACGTGATCGAGCTGCGGCCACCGCTGGTGCTGACGATCGCCGACGCGCACCTGATCGCCGACCGGTTCGCCGAAGCACTGGAGTCCGTGTGGACCAGCTCGCCGTCGCGCTGACCGCCGACGGTCCCCGCCTGACCCGCGAGCCGTTGGCGCGCAATGGGATGCCCGGTGTGCTGGTGCGCACCGAGCTGATGGGCGTGTGCCGGTCGGACCTCAAGGAGATCACCGGCGTGCGCGGCGGGCCGAGCCAGTTCGGCCACGAGCTGGTCGGCGTGGTCGAGGACGGCGTCCTGCCCGTAGGCACGCGCGTCTGCCTCGACCCGAACGTGCCGGTCCGCCGGGGCAGCGGGTTCGCCCGCGAACTCTGGCTGTCCGGCACCGAGGAGGACCTGGTCCGCGCCCTGCCGCTCGCCCCGGAGGGGATCGACGCCCGGACGCTGGTGTTCGCCGAGCCCGCCGCGTGCGCCGCGCACTGCGTGGCGATGGCCGAACGGCACGCGGGCGCGCTGCCGCGCGCCGTCACGGTGCTGGGTGCGGGCATGGCCGGGGTGCTGATCGCCGGACTCGCGGACCTCGCCGGGGCGGAGGTCGCCCTGCGCAACCGGGGCCGCGACCGGCTGGACTTCCTGGCCGAGCGCGGGGTGCTGCCCGCGGCGGTCGGCCGTGACGTGCCACCGGACAGCCAGGACGTCGTGGTGGTCGCGACCAGCTTCGTCTTCCCGGACCTGCTCCGCGACGCGCTGGACCTGGTCCGGCCGGGCGGGGTAGTGATGCTCTACGGCGGCACCGCGGCCGGTGACCGCCTGCCGGACCTGGACTGCGACCTGGACACCGTGCGGCGCCGGGAGTCCGCCTGGATGGCGGGTTGGCGCGGGAAGCCGGTCGTCGTGGGCGGCAGCTACGGCACCGGTCCGGCGGACTTCCCGCGTGCCCTGTCGGCGTTGTCGGGCGGCCTCGCCGTGGAGCCGCTGGTGACGGGTGAGGTGGCGCTGGCCGACCTCCCGGAGGAGCTGCGCAGGCTGACCGCCGAGCGTGTGCTGGGCAAGGTCCTGGTGCGCCCGTAGGCCGGGGAGCAGGGCGAACGGCCGGGTACGATGTGGCGGACCCCGTCACTTGGTCGGCACGGAGAGGACGCCATGCCCGAGCACCAGCGCGCCGACGCGCGGCGCAACTACTCGCGGATCCTCGCCGTGGCCGAGGAGGAGGTCGCCGCCCAGGGCGCGAACGCCTCCCTGGAGCAGATCGCCCGCACGGCCGGGGTCGGCTCGGCCACCGTGCGCAGGCACTTCCCGACCCGCCGCGCCCTGCTGGAGGCGGTGTCGCGGGAACGGATCGAGGCGCTGGTCGTCCGGGCCCAGGAGCTGACCGACCAGGGCGACAGCCGGGCCGCGCTGCTGGAGTGGCTGGGTGACCTCGTCGACTACTGCGTCGCCGCACGAGGGCTGGCGGCGGCACTGGCCTACGACGGCGACATGGCCGACCCGCTGCACCAGAACTCCTGCGCGGCGAAGCTGGAGGACTCGGCCGGTGCCCTGGTGCGCCGGGCCGAGCGGGACGGCGTGGTCGCGGCGGGCGTCACCGTCTCGGACCTGATCACGCTGGTCGTCGGCATCGTCCTGGCCACGGAGCACCACCCCGACGCCCCCGGCCAGGCGAACCGGTTGTTCGGGCTGGCCGTGGCGGGGCTGAGCCCGCAGAGCTAGGCGTCCCACCAGGCGAGCACGCGCGTCCCGTACAGGGTGAGCCACTTCGACGGTTCGCCCGCGGGCACGTCGACCTCGAACCACACCAGGCCGGGGTCGCGGCCGGACTGGAGCCAGGTGCCGTCCGGCTGCCTGGCCGCGCGGACCAGGTCGATCGCCTCGGCCAGCCGCGGGTCCGGTGCCGTGCCGTCGACCGAAGCGGCTTGGCGGAAGTAGTCGGACGCGTTGAGCACGTCGCAGAACCAGCGCATCGGGTAGGTGAACCGGCTGACCCGCTCCGCCACGGGTTCGCCCGTCGTGAGGCGGCGGAAGAGCCCGCGCCGCAGCAGGTACTCCTCACCGGACCGCCGGGCCTCCCGCGTCGCGTCCGTGCCGCCGGTCGCGACCTCGTGCGCGAGCAGGCCCTTGAGGGAGTTGAGCGTCGAGTGGATCGACGACCGCGTCGAGCCCTCGACCCACTCGCAGTTCCAGCCGCCGTCCGGCAGCCGGTGCTCGACGAACCAGTCGGCGATCCCCGCCACGTCCGCGCCGAGCCACACGCCGTTCGCGAGCGTCCAGGCGTTGATGCAGCAGTCGACCTCGCCGCCCCAGTACGGCAGGTCGTCGTACTCCCACCGGCTGTTCTCGGCGAGCAGTTCGGCGGTGCGCCGCTCGCGCAGCACGGCGGGGTCCAGGCCCCACTCCCGCAGCGAGTTGAGCGTCCACGTCGTCGCGGACCACGGCTGGCCCCCGCCACCTTGGAAGTCGTGGCCCGCGGGGAAGAACGCGCCGCCCGCCCACTGGCCGTCCGGGTCCTGGAGCGCGAGGAGCCGCGCGCCGAACCCCTCGGTCGCGACCTTCGCCCGCGTCGCCTCCCAGACCTCGGGCGGTTCGCCCACGAGGTCGCGCTCGACCTGCCAGCGCAGGGCGGGGTCCGAATCGAGGAGCCACGTGGTCAGGGCCTGGTCCGACATGGGGAGCGACCCTAGGCGAGGCGCAGGACCGCGTCCAGACCGCGGTCGTCGGCCGCGGAGCGCTCGGTGGGCAGCAGGTAGACCGGCATCCCGACCTTCACCGCCGCGCCGTCCTTGACCGGGTCGTCGCCGACGTACAGCACCGAGCCAGGTGCCAGCCCGAGCTTGTCGCAGGCCAGCGTGAACAGGGTCGGGTCAGGCTTCTCCACGCCGTGCTCGCACGACAGCACCACGGTGTCCAGCACGTCCAGCACGCCCGCGTCGGCGAGCGCGGGCCGGATGTCCCAGCCGATGTTGCTGAGCACGCCGATCCTCGTGCCGCGCTCGTGCAGCGCGGTGACCACCCGCGCGGTGTCGGGGTACGGCTTCCAGGCGGCCGGGTCGGTGAGCGCGCTGTAGATCGCCCCGACGACCTCCTTGCTGTACGGCCCGGCCTCGGCGATCAGGGCCGTCCACACGGCCCGGTGCCGCTCGTGGGACACGTCGCAGCCGCGCCGGGCCTCGATCCCCTCCGGGGAGTCCACGACGGACAGGACCCGCGTGATGGTGTCGTCGCCGACGGCCTCGCGGGCCGGGTCCAGCACGGACCTGTCGTCGAACAGGGTCCCCGAGAAGTCGAACAGCACTCCGTCGAACACGATGGCGGCCTCCACTCGGTTTACCGGTGGGCTGCCCCGAACACCACGGCCGCCAAACCGCCGGTGGAGGCGGACTTCCCCGCCCCCACCGGCCGGTCGCGCCTACGCGGAGGCGATGGCGAACACGTGCAGGCCGCCGTTCGTGGGCAGCTTGACGCTCTTGATCACCTTGCCGTCGGGCGCCGTGTACGTCTTGGTGGCGAAGATGTTCGTCACCACCTGCTCGCTGCCACCGCCGATCTGGTTGCGGTACGGCGTCTTGGCGACGACCACGTTCCCGTAGGCCGGGTTCTGCGAGCCGCCGCCGAGGGTCCAGTCGCTGAACCCGAGGTCGATCGGCGCGCTCGTGCCGTCGGTGAACGTCACCGTGCCCGCCGCCGTGCGGGCACCGCCTGCCGCCGCACCGAGGAACGACAGCTTCGTTCCGCTCACGTCGATGCTCTGACCTGCGGCGATCACGTTGTCGGCGCGGTCTTCCGGCGAGTTCGGCCAGGTGTACGCCAGGCCGTCCACGGTGCCCGTGCCGCCGGAGGTGAGCCCGGCCGCGGCGAGCGCCTGCCGCGAGTAGCTGTACCCGCCGCCGTCGAAGTCGGCCTCCTCGGAACCCTTGTCGTCGGACACGCCGATGTTGTTGACCGCCGCCAGCATGCTGCCCGGCGGGGCCACCTTCACCGTCAGCGGCAACACCACGGGCGCCGCCCCGGCGACGGTCACCGTGGCCGTCGCCGAGTAGAAGCCCTGCGGCGTCCCGGCTTCGGTGGAGATGGTGAACTTCGCACCGGTCTCGGTGATCGGCACCGTCCCGGTGGCGGGCGTGAAGACCAGCGCGCTGTCACCGGTGATCGCGTAGGTGACGGCCGGATCGCCGTCGTAGAGCCGCTTCGCCTGCACGGCCGCCTCGATCGACCCGCCGGGCGCCAGCGTCGGGCTGGTCGGCGACACGGTCAGGTAGAACGGCTGCGAGTGGTCGATCGGCTGCTCGCCGTCGCGGAACGACGGCGGCGCGTCGGCCGGGTTCGAGCCCCACGAGGTGTTCGCGGTCGTGCCGAGGACGTAGTCGAGCTTGCCGCCCTTCTGCACGAACGACTCCGGCAGCCACGGCTTGGTGGACGACTTGCCGTTCACCTTGAGGGACTGCACGTACGGCGCGTCGGCCGCGGCCCGCGGGGCGGTGATGGTGATGTCCCGGCCGCCGTCCCGGTCGACCTTGATCTTCGGGAACAGCGGGCTGCCCAGCACCAGTTCGGCGCGCGAGGACACCTGCGGGTACATGCCCATCGCGGCGAACACGTACCAGGACGACATGGCGCCGAGGTCGTCGTTGCCGGGGATGCCGCCGGTCTTGTCGCCCCACATGGTGTTCAGCACCTGGCGGATGGTCTGCTGCGCCTTGTGCGGCTGGCCCGTGTAGGAGTAGAGCCACGGCGAGTTGATCGACGGCTCGTTGTCCAGCGCCGCCTTGTCCGGGCCCGCGTTGCTCAGCGCCCAGCTCCCGTCGGCCTGGTGGAAGAAAGTGTCCAGGCGCTGGTTGAACCGGTCGCGGCCGCCCATCGACTCGACCAGCCCGGCCACGTTGTGCGGCACCATCCAGGTGTACTGCGCGGACGTGCCCTCGACGAACCCGTTCTCCGTGCCCGGCGCGAAGTCGCGGACCCACGTGCCGTCGGCGTTGCGGTTGCGGACGTACCCGCCGGTGCTGTGCGCGACCGGGTCGAAGTTGTTCTGCCACCACTGGGAGCGCTCGGCGAACACCTTCGCCGTCGCCGGGTCCTTCACGTCCTTCGCCAGCTCGGACAGGGCGAAGTCGGCGGTGGACATCTCCAGCGTCTCGGCCGCGCCGCCCCAGGCGTTCGACACCGACGGCATGTAGTGCTTGTCCAGGTACTTGTCCAGCGACGGGCGCTGGCCGACCGACATCACCGCCCAGCCGTCCCGGCTCAGGTCCAGCGCCGTCGGCACGGTCGCGGCCTTGACCAGGGAGTTCAGCGCGGACCGCACGTCGAAGTCGGTGCCGCCGAACGCGTGGATGCCCGCGAGCGCGGGAGCGGACGGGTCGCCGTTCATCACGTGCGTGCCACCGGAGGCGTGCGTCCAGCGGTCCCACACGCCGCCGTTCTGGTCGGCCTGGTTGAGCAGCGACTGGGCGATGTCCGAGCCGATGTCCGGTTCCAGCAGCGTGAGGAGCTGGACCTGCGACCGGTAGACGTCCCAGCCGGAGAAGGTGCCGTACTGGACGTCCTGCTTCCGGGAGACCTTGTGCGGCTTGCCGTCCATGCCCCAGTACTCGCCGTTGACGTCGCTGAAGACGTTGGGGTGCAGCAGGGAGTGGTAGAGCGCGGTGTAGAACGTGGTCCGCTGCTCGGCCGTGCCCCCGCCGACCTGGATGCGCTTGAGCTGCTTGTTCCACGCCTTGACCGCGCCGTCGCGGGTCTTCTCGAACGTCTGCTTCGGCGGGTTCTCGGCCTTCAGGTTCGCCTTGGCGTTGTCCAGGCTCACGTAGGAGATGCCGACCTTGACGTTAGTGGTCGGGCTCTTGGCCGTGTCGAACCCGAGGTAGGCGCCAGAGCCCTTGCCCACCAGCGGCCACCCGGCCGTGCCGTAGGTCGTGGCGCCGGTCGACGTGGTCGAGCCGGGCGTGACGACGTCGTCCTGCCACGTGCCGACCGACGTGAACGGCTGGTCGAACTGGGCCACGAAGTGCAGCGTGTAGTAGCTCCGCCTGCCGACCTGGTTGATGTAGCCGCAGAAGTTGCCGCTGGTCACGGAGCCGGTGACGGTGCGCGTCGCCGCGTCGACGGTCACGTCCGACGCGGTGCTGCCGACCTCGGAGTTGGCCGTGCGGATCAGCATCGTGCCGGGCTTGTCGGCCGGGAACGTGAACCGCCCGGAACCGGAGCGCTGCGTCGCGGTCAGCTCCGCCTTGGCGCCCGAGTCGAGGCCGACGGTGTAGTGCCCGGCCTTGGCGACCTCGTTCTCGTGCTTGAAGGTGCTGGAGTACACCGCGTCCGTGCCGTCGGCGGCGGGGGAGGTCGTCACCGCGCCGACGTGCGGGAAGAACGGGATGTCGCCGGAACCACCCGCGCAGCCGGTGCCCGACATGTGCGTCAGGCTGAACCCGCGCACCCTGTTGACGTCGTAGTGGTAACCGCCGGGCGCGGGCGCGCGCGTCGCGTTGCCCCGCGTGAGCTCGGGGCTCCACGCCAGCATGCCGAACGGCGCAACCGCGCCGGGGAAGGTGTTGCCGAGGTTCGTCGTGCCGATCAGGGGGTTGACGAGCGACGCCGGATCTTCGACCAGCGCCTCGGGTTCACCGAGCGCGGCGGGGGCCGAGCAGACGCCGAGCACGAGCGCGGCCGCGGCCAAAACGGTGGTCAGGACACCTCTTCGCTGCATGGACGCGGACCATACCCACGGTCACCGGTCAACTCCACACGGTGAAGAATTCTTGTCGTCAAGCAGACAAGGCGCGGGCGTAGGCGTCAGGATCGGACGCTCCCTCCGTCGCTACGCAGAGCACCGAACGACCGGGTGTGCCGTCCGCCCGCCACGCCGCCAGCGTCGCCGCACCGCACTCGCCGATCGTCAGACCCGCGTCCGCCAGGTCGCGCATCGCCTGTGCCGCTTGGGCATCCGTGACGGTGATCGTCCCGGACAGACCGCGCAGCAGCGTCGGCCACGCCACCGCGGACGGGGTCGCGCAGTCCATTCCGGCCATCGACGTGCCGGGGGTGTCCACGGCGGCCATCCGGCCTACGACGATCGACGCGGTCACGCACGCGGCGGTGGCGGGTTCGACCGCGACGACCGCCGTTCCCGGTCGTTCGTGCACGGCCCAGCGGACCGCCGCCGCGGCCAGCGACCCGACCCCGGTCGGCACCAGCAGCACGTCGGCTGGCACGTCGATCTCCCGGAACAGCGTCGAGTACCCGTCGATCACCCACTCCGGCGGGCCGTCGGCGGGCTCCAGCGCCGTGTCGGCCACGAGCGCCGCCCCGTCCTGCTCGGCCAGCGCGACGGCGGCGTTGTAGTCGCCCTCCACCCTCACCACGTCCGCGCCCTCGGCGGCGATCAGGTCCGCCCGGCCCGCGCTCGTCACGGCGGGCAGGTAGATCCGGCAGCCGAGGCCGCGCTGCGCCGCCACGCGGGCGACCGCCCGGCCGTGGTTGCCCGCGCTGGCCGCGACCAGCACCCGCGTCCCAGGGTGCGCGCGCACCGTGCGCTCGACCGCCCAGGAGGCGCCGAGCACCTTGAACGCGGGCAGGCCGAACCGGTCCGACTCGTCCTTCAGCAGCACGTCGTCGAAGGCGCGGACCGGTGAGGGCCGGTAGCCGGGCAGGGCGTGGTGGAACTCCTGCACCTCGGGGCCGGCGGGCGGTGGCACCAGCTCGGGGCGGAAGTGCGGGTTGGGCGTGAACGTCATCGGCGGAAGCCCTTCGCGGTCGCGACGAGCGTGCTCGACCGTCCCTTTGAGACCGACCTGCTCGACCTCGGCGTGCGCGCCCTCGTCGGGAGGTCCAGTGTGCCCGGTCTCGGCCGGGGGTGTTCACGCGCACGCTGCTGCATGGTCCGAATCCTGTGGTCGGGTGCGGGGGAGCGCAAGCGGCGGTGTGGTCGACGGGTCGGGAGGAGGGCGGTCGACGGGTCGGGAGGAGTGCGGTCGAGTGGTCGGGAGGAGGGCGGTCGCATCGGCTACGGTCCTGTGCTGTGACCAGCATGTGGGGCTCGCCCGTAGCCGCGAAGTGGAGTCGTTCCCGTCGTGACCCGGCCCAGGCCCGGTTCCTGACGATGGCGTCGTTGCGGTGGATGCTCCGGCATCGCGCCTACACGCCCTGGTACCTGGTCCGGTACTGGCGGCTGCTGAAGTTCCGGATCGCGAATCCGCACATCGTGCTGCGGGGGATGGTGTTCCTGGGGAAGAAGGTCGACATCCACTGCCGTCCGGGGTACGGGCGGTTGGAGATCGGCCGGTGGGTGCACATCGGGGACGGCAACGCGATCAGGTGCCACGAGGGGTCGCTGCGGATCGGTGACAAGGCCGTGTTCGGGAAGGACAACACGGTCAACTGCTACCTGGACATCGAGATCGGGGCGGCCACGTTGGTGGCCGACTGGGTGTACATCTGCGATTTCGACCACGTGACGGCTGATGTGACCCTGCCTATCAAGGATCAGGGGATTGTGAAGTCGCCTGTGCGGATCGGGCCGGATACGTGGTTGGGGACGAAGGTGACGATCACTCGGGGGAGTGTGGTCGGGCGGGGGTGTGTGGTGGGGGCGCATGCTGTGGTGCGGGGTGAGGTGGCGGATTACAAGATCGCGGTGGGGATTCCTGCGAGGGTGGTCCGGGATCGGCGTGAGGATTATGAGGCGGATGCGGTTCGGCGGGCCGCTGTGGAGGACATGGCTCGGAAGGCTGCTGAGGCTTTGGAGAAGGCTCGGGAAGGGTGAGGGATTAGGGCGGATCGGAGGGTGGTGTTTCGCCCCGGTGCGCAATTGTTTCGATGTCCCGCCTGCTTTGTCAAGGCGGGAAAGATGCCTTGACAAAGCAGGCGGGACACGAAGGCGCTTGGGATCGGGGCGGTGGGGGAGGTCTGGGCGAAAACCTTGCGGATAGGTGCCGGTTGGTGGGTGGTTGGGTAGGGAAAGCTCAGGTGGTGAGGTCCAGGTAGCTGGTGGTCAGGATCTAGGTAGTAGGTAGGCGCGGGTTGGGTCGAATTCGACGGCTACCTTGGTTCCTTCCTCCAGTAGTTGGTCCACGTTTGGGTCTGCTACTGAGGCCAGGACTGTGCCGTGGTCGGTTTCCACCTCGTAGTCGACGCCTGAGCCCAGGTAGACGACGCTGCGCACTATGCCGGTTCCGCCCTCGGAAGTCGGGGTTACCGAAACCGACTCGGGCCGGACCATCAACACACCTCCACTTCCCAACCCGGGGTGCGTGGCCACGGAGGCCTCCTGGCCGAATACCCGTACACACCCCCGCCCATCCCGCACCGCGACCTCGGGAACAGGCAAAAAAGTTGCCCGTCCGATGAAGTTGCCCACGAAGACCGAGGCCGGTCGGGTGTAGACCTCGGTGGGGGTGGCTACCTGTTCGATCTTTCCTGCGTTCATCACCACGATGCGGTCCGACAGGCTCATGGCCTCTGCCTGGTCGTGGGTGACGTAGAGGCTCGTGATGCCCATCCGTCGTTGCAGCAGGCGGATCTCGCGGCGCATCTGTTCGCGGAACTTGGCGTCCAGGTTGGACAGCGGTTCGTCGAACAGCAGTACCGACGGTTGCATCACCATGGCGCGGGCCAGTGCTACGCGTTGTTGTTGGCCGCCGGAGAGTTGGTGGGGGAAACGTTCGCCTAGGCCGGTGAGGTTCATGCTGGTCAGGGCGATTTCTACGGATTCTTCCAACCTGCCCCGCCTGGTGCGGTCTATGCGCAGTCCGTAGGCCACGTTCTCGAAGACCGACAGGTGTGGGAACAGTGCGTAGCTCTGGAAGACCATGGCCATGGGGCGTTTGTTGGGTGGTAGGCGGAGCATGTCCGCGCCGTCCAGTTCGATGGTTCCGGACGTGGGGGTCTCGAAGCCGGCGACCATGCGCAGGGTGGTGGTCTTGCCGCAGCCGGATGGGCCCAGGAGGGTGAGGAATTCGCCTGCGCGTACGTCCAGGCTGACGCCGCCGACGGCCGGTCTGGCGGTGGGGTCGGTGTTCTCGTAGCGCTTCACCAGGTCGGTGAGCACGACGTGGCCCACGTGGTGATCGGGCATGGTCCTACTCCTTCACGGCGCCGACCAGCACGGGCGCTTCTGGGGTTGGAACGGCTCGGGCGCGGGCTGGGCCACGGTCGCGGATGGCTAGGCGTACCAGGCCGATCAGCGTGAGCACGATCGTCATCAGGACGCAGCAGTAGGCGAACGCGTTGCCGAAACGGCCGGCGTCCACCTCGGCGAGGATCTGCGAAGCCATGATCTTGGTGTCGGGGGTGGTGAGGAAGACGATCGGGGACAGGGTCGTCATGGAGCGGGCGATGGCGAACGTCAGGCCCGCCAGCAGTGCGGGTTTGATCAGCGGGAGCGTGATGCGGCGGAACGTGGTCGAGTCGTCGGCACCGAGGCTTGCCGACGCCTCGTCGATCGACGGGTGGATCTGGTGCAGGGAGCTGACTCCTGCCCGCACCGCGGCGGGCATGCTGCGGATCAGCAGGACGACGATGATGCCGACCGAGCCGCCGAGCACGGCCGCGCCGCCTACCAGTGACGGGATCACCGTGACGCCGCCCACCAGGTTCTCCGAGCGGAACGCCAGCACGAAGCCGATCCCGAGGACGGTGCCGGGCACGGCCACGCCGAGCATGGCGACGAAGTCGAGGACCGGGCCGACGCGCGGCAGCTTGCGCACGACCAGGTAGGCGATCAGCACCCCGAGCAGGCCTGCCAGGGGAGCGGCGACCACGGCCATCACGGTGGTGTCGACCATGGCCTCCGAGCCGATGCCGAAGAGCACGAAGTCGAAGTGCGCCAACGTGAACGCGTTGTTCACGCCGGGTACGGCGGTGAAGGCACCGAAGAGGATGGTGGCGTTGATCAGCACGATCACCAGCGCCACCAGGACGGCCACCGCGTAGGCGCACAGCGCGACCGGGCCGCGGTACGTCTGGGGCCTGCCGCTGGGTTTCCCGGTGACGCTGAAGACCTTCCGCCGGTCGATCCAGTACCGCTGGAGCAGGAACACCAGCACGGCGGGGACCATCAGCGACAGCGAGAACACCGCGCCGGACGCCACGTCGTACTCGCCGGTGATCGCGATGTAGGCCCGCGACGACAGGACGGTGAAGTCGCCGCCGAGCACCAGCGGGTTGGCCAGGTCGGCGATGGACTCGACGAACAGCAGCAGGAACCCGCTGGCGAGGCCGGGCAGCAGCATCGGCAGCGTCACGGTGAGGAACACCTTGGCGCGTCCGGCGCCGAGGCTGGTCGCGGCCTCGTCCAGCGACGGGTCCAGGCGCTGCATCATGCCGACGAGGGTCAGGTACACGACGGGGAAGAACGACAGCGCGAGCGCGATCGTCAGCCCGTCCAGGCCGTAGATGTCGTACGGCACCCCGAAGACGCCCTGGCTGATCACGCCGTTGCGGCCGAACAGCACGACCAGCGCGGTGGCGAGCGCGAACGGCGGGCTCACCACCGGCACGATGGCGATCACGTGCAGGACGCGCTTGAACGGCACGTCCAAGCGCGTCCGCACGAAGGCGAACAGGAACGCGAGCACCGTGCCGACCGCCGCGACGGACAGGCCGAGCACGACCGTGTTGACGACGATGCCCCGGTTGACCGACGAGCCGAGCAGCGATCCCGCCGCGTCCAGTCCCTCGGGCGACAACGCCGTGAGCAGCACCTGGAACACCGGGAAGAGCAGGCCGACACCCAGCACGGCGGTGACGACGACGAGCGAGACGGCGAGCGCCGGCTTCGAGCGGACGCGGTGGAGCACCGACATGTCGTACCCCGTCCTAGTTCGCGGGCGCCGTGGCGACGCCGGACTCGAACCGCTCGATCAGGCCGTTCTTGGCCTTGCCCGCGGCGGCGATGTCGTAGTCGACGAGCTTCACCGCGACCGGGTCGAACGCCTGCGGCGCGGGCGTGGCGTCGGGTGAGGTCGGGCGCTGGTAGGACTTCACCGTCGGGCCGATCTCCTGCGCCGTCGCGCTCGCCGCGTAGTCCACGTACGCCTTGGCGGCGTCGAGGTTCCGCGCGTTGGCGAGGACCCCGACCGCGCCGACCTCGTACCCCGTCCCCTCCTTCGGGAACGTGACGACCAACGACGTCGAGCCCTCCTCCTGGTACTTGACGCAGTCGTGCGAGAACACGACGCCGGTCGCGACCTCGCCGCGCCCGGCCATCTGCCCCGGAGCGCTGCCGCTCTTGCTGTACTGGAGGACGGACCTGCCGAAGTCCTGGAAGTACCGCAGTCCGGCCTCCTCACCGCCCTTCACCCGGACGAGCGTGTAGAGCGCGGTGTACGCGGTGCCGGACGTCGCCGGGTGCGCGATGGCGACCTGCTTCGCGAACCCCGGCGCCAGCAGGTCGTCCCACGACGTCGGCGCCTCCAGCCCGGCCTTGGCGAGCACGTCGCGGTTGGAGCAGAAGCCGAGCGCCCCGATGTACACGCCGGTCCAGTACCCGGCCGGGTCGCGGTACTTCGCCGGGATATTGCCGGTGGCGGCGGACGTGTAGGGCTGGAGCAGGCCCTGCTCCTTCGCGGCCTCGTAGCCGTCGGCCGGGCCGCCGTGCCAGACGTCGAACTCCGGGCTGTCCTTCGAGGCGCCGAACCTGGCGACGGCCTCGCCGCTGGACAGCCGGACGTAGTTGGCGGGGATGCCGGTCTTGGCGGTGAAGCCTGCGGTCATCTTCTGGCACCAGTCCTCGGCCGCGCCGCACGCGACGACGACCTCCTTGCCGGGACCGGACGCCTCGGGGGCGCGTTGGGAGCACGCGGTGGTGGTGAGCGCTAGAGCCGCGAGCACGGCCATCGTCTTGCGCATCGGAATCTCCCTGTCGAGATCTCCCCGGACTGCGTTGTCGGGGTTGATCGGAACGGTAGGGACCGGCGGCGGCCGGTGGCGTCACCGCGAGGTGATGCTTGGTGATGCCGCGGTTACCTACGAAGTCCAGGGCAGGATCCGGTAGCCCGCTCCGCGCACGGTCTCGATGTAGCGGGGGTGCGCGGACTCGTCGTGCAGCCTCAGCCGCAGCCGGTAGATCGCCGCCTTCACCATGTCGCGCCCACCCAGCCACTCGTCGGCCTCCCACACCTCCGCGAGCAGCTTCCGCCACGACACGACCTCGCCTGGCCGGGCGGCCAGCGCGGTGAGCAGCCGCCACTCCCGGTCGGTCAGCGCCACGGACCGGCCTCCCGCCGTGACGACCCGCGTCCGGGCGTCGAACCGCAGGTCGCCGACGGTCAGCGGTCCGGTCGCACGGGCCGACGTGCGGCGCAGCAGCGCGTTCACCCGCAGCGCCAGCACGCGCGGCTTGAACGGCTTCGCGACGTAGTCGTCCGCCCCCGCCTCCAGGCCCTCGATCATCTCGTCGTCGTCGGACCGGGAGGTCAGGATGAGCACCGGCAGCGACCCCGCCGCCCGGATCTCCCGGCACAGCGACATCCCGTCCAGGCCCGGCAGCCCGACGTCCAGCACCGCGATGTCGACACCGCCCGCCAGCCACGCCTCGCGGGCGCGCAGGCCGTCGTGGACGGTGAGGACCCGCAGGCCCTCCGTCTCCAGGATGAACGCCACCATGTCGGCCATCTGCGGCTCGTCCTCGGCGACCAGCGCGAGCGGGGCTTCGTCGGTCACGGGTTCCTCCTGTGCGGCAGCCGCAGCATGATCGTGGTCCCGCGCCGCGGCGTCGTGTCGACCAGCAGCCTGCCGCCGTGCAGCAGCGCGATCTGGCGGGTCAGCACCAGCCCGAGACCGGTGCCGTCGGCCAGCGGCGAGCCGGACACGAACGGCCGGAACAGCTTCTCCCGCGCCTCCGGCGTCATGCCCGCGCCGTCGTCGGTGACGCTGATGACCGCCGAGTCGTCGTTGCTGATCACCCGCAGCACGACCATGCCGCCGTTCGCGGTGAACCGCATCGCGTTCGTGCTCAGGTTGACGATGGCGCGGGTGATCAGCCGCTCGTCGGCGGTGACCACCGGCGGGAGCCGCGGCAGGTCGACGGTGATCCGCTGGTCGCGCTGCTCCGCCAGCGGCCGGAGCCCGCGGACCGCGTCCGCGACGACCCGGTTCAGGTCCACCGCCGCGAGCCGCGCGGTGAACGCCCCGGCCTCGATCCTGGCCTGCACCAGCAGGTCCTCGGCGATGGCGATGGTCTGGTCGGTCTGGTCGGAGATCGTCGTGAGGAACCGCCGCTGCCGGTCGTTGACCTCGCCGGGGGTGCCCTGGAGCAGCAGGTCGGCCGCGACCTTCACCATGGCCAGCGGGGTGCGCACGTCGTGGCTCACGGCCGCGACCAGGTCGGCGCGCGCGGTGGCCGTGCGACGGGCCTCGCCCAGTTCGGCGGACAGCGCCGCGAACCGGCGGTCGGACTCCCGGACGGCCAGCGCTGCCACGCCCGTCGGCAGCAGCACCGTCAACGCCGCCCAGACCGGGCCGACCAGGTCGACGAGCAGCGGTCCGGACAGCGCGGCGCACCCTACGGCTGCCAGCCACGGCCACTTGTTCACCGGGCCATCATGGATGCGCGGGCGGGGCTTTGGAGCGGTTAGACGAACATGTTGCCGGTCGCGATCTTCGGTCGTCCCAGCACCACCGGGGCACCCACGACGGCCGCCCGGTACACGTCCACCGTCCCGGCGGCGATCTTCGTCCAGTCGAAGTCCGTCGCCAGCCGCGCTTTCGCCGCGCGGGCCCGCCGCACCGCGCCGGGCCGGTCCGCCAGCACCGAGCGCACGGCCGTCCCGATCCCGTCGACGTCACCGGGGGTGAACGACAGCCCGGTGTCGCCGTCCCGCACGACCTCGCCGAGCCCGCCCGCCGTGGACGCGACCAGCGGCGTCCCCGCCGCGGCGGCCTCCAGTGCCACGATCCCGAACGGCTCGTACTTGCTCGGCAGCACCACGGCGTCGGCCGCGGCCAGCACCGCCGTCAGCTCCCGGTCGGACAGGTGGCCCACGAAGTCCACCGCTCGCCGCACCTTGTGCTTGCGCGACTGCTCGACGAGCCAGTCCGCGTGGCTGCCCTCGCCCGCGACGACCAGCCGGGTCCCGCGGTGGGTCCGCCGGATGCGGGGGAGCGCGGCCAGCAGGTCCTGCACGCCCTTCTCCCACTCCAGGCGGCCGAAGAACAGCAGCAGCGGGTCGCCGTGCGGGCTGTACCTCTTCCGCGCCGCGGCCACCTCGGCGGGCTTGACCTTCCAGCGTCGGGGCTCGATCCCGTTGTGCAGCACGGTGATCCCGCCCCGGTCGACGTCGAACAGGTGCGCCACCTCGGTGCGCATCGCGGCCGAGCAGGTGATCAGCGAGTCGGCCCGGTTCGCCAGCCACCACTCGACGGAGTGCACCTGCTGGTTCAACGTCTGCGACAGCCACCCGCTGTGCCGCCCGGCTTCCGTGGCGTGCACGGTCGCGACCAGCGGCACCTCGGCCGCCTCGGCGAGCGCGACGGCGGGGTGCGTCACCAGCCAGTCGTGCGCGTGCACCACGTCGGGCCGCCACTCCCGCAGCAGCGCCAGGCCCGCGCGGGTCATCGCGTGGCCCATGGCCAGCGTCCACGCCACCAGGTCGCGCTCGAACACCAGGTGCGCGGGGTCTTCGGCGACCCGGATCAGCCGCACCCCCTCGGACACCTCGTCCGTGGTGGGGTGGGTGATCGCGTCGCTGCCGGACGGCTGGCGGCACAGCACCACGACGTCGTGGCCCTGCGAGCCGAGCTGGGTCGCGACCGCGTGGACGTGCCTGCCGAGACCGCCGACGACGACCGGCGGGTATTCCCAGGACAACATCAACACGCGCATGAGACATCCTCGCACTTCGTGCACTTCGCCAGTCCCCTGGCGTCGAGGTGGCCGAACGGGCCGTCGAGCAGGCGCAGTTCGGCCGCCCGCGCGCCGTCCCGGCGTCGGGTGACCAGTTCGCGGAACCGCTCCGCGTGCACCTTCGCGCGGTAGCGGGCGTAGTCGGCCGCGGAGTTCTTGGTGATCATGAACGCCCAGTCGCTGGACAGCGCCAGCAGCGCTTCCCGCACGGCCTGGTCCAGCACGGGGTCCCGCACCGCGCCGTCGAAGTCGAGCGCCAGCAGTTCGCGCTGCACCTCGGCGTTGCCGTGGACGACGTCGGACACCTGCGGTCCGGCCCACGTGCCCCAGTCCTTGCCCGCGCCCCACGACGACGGCGGCAGGTCGACGCGCCCGCCGAGGTGCCCGGCCTCCAGCGCGCCGCGCAACGTCGTCACGCGCACCCCGGCGAGCGGCAGCGCCCGCAGCACGGCCTCCAGCCACGCCGGACCCTCGTGCCACCAGTGCCCGTACAGCTCGGTGTCGTACGCGGCCACGACGAGGCTCGGCCGTCCGTGCCGCTCCTTCAGGTCCCGCAGCCGTCGCACGACGGCGTCGACGAAGTCCGCCGCGTGCCGCTGCACCACGAGGGCCGCCGCGGCGGGCTCGTACGGCTCCTTGTCCTCGGGGGCCACGTCGACGCCCGTCACCCGCGACGGCTTGAGCCCGGTCGGGTGGTCGAAGGTGTGGAAGTCGCGGTACGCCGGGTCGCCGGGGTAGCCGACCTTCGGCGACCACACCCGGTACGACACCTCCAGGTCGCGGCCGAAGCAGACGACGTCCGAGTCGCCGACGGTCCGCGCGGCCGACGTGTCGCCGTCCAGCGACGGGCCGTCGACCATGAACCGCCGCACGCCCGCCGCCGCGTACCCCGTCTCCATGCCGGGCGCGTAACCGCACTCCGGTGCCCAGATGCCCTCCGGCGTGGAGCCGATCCGCAGCGCCGTGTCCTCCAGCCCGGTGCGCAGCGAGAAGGCGCGCAGCCGGGGGTCGAGCAGCGGCTGGAACGGGTGCGCGGCCGGGCCGCCGAGCAGTTCGACGGTGCCGGAGTCGACCAGCGGGCGCAGCAGCGGCGAGAACCCGTGCCGCCAGCGGGTCTCGAACCTCTCCAGCGCCCACGCGGACTGCCGGTGCTCGTAGGTGCTCAGGTCCGCCAGCCGCCGCCCGGCGTACTGGGCGCGGAGCTGCCAGTTGCCCAGCCAGTCGTGGACGCCGCGCAGGCTGTACGGGTCGTCGAGCTGCGCGGCCAGCACGGGGGTGACGCCGAGCGTGAGCACGTCCCGGCGGCCCTCGGCGGCGAACCGCTCCAGCAGGTCCACCACGGGCAGGTACGAGTGCGCCCACGCCTGGTACAGCCACTCCTCGCCGACCGGCCACCCGCCCTGGTGCGCGAGCCACGGCAGGTGGCTGTGCAGCACGAGGCAGAACGTGCCCTCGTCGGTCATGCGCGGACCGCCACGGCCACCAGGTCGAGGCTGGTGTCGAGGTCGGCGGGGGTGATGTCGAAGTCCTCGCCGCGCACGGACGTCACGGCGGCCAGCAGTTCGGGGGACCACTCGCCGCCGGACAGCACCACGTCCACCTGCGCGTCGATGATCGACCCGCCGAGCGCGGCGTCCAGCTCCAGCAGCCTCGGCCCGTGCCGCAGCCCGGTCAGCGACTCGATCCGCAGGCCCGGCACGTCCAGCAGCTCGTGCAGCTCGTCGGGCGCGAGTTCCCTGGTGTGGAACGGGTTGTGCGGTTTGTCGAGGCCCGGCGAGAACGTCAGCCGGTTCGGCGTGGTCATCAGCAGCCTGCCGCCGGGGCGCAGCACCCGCACGCACTCGGCGACGAACTCCTCCTGGTTCCACAGGTGTTCGATCACCTGGAGGTTCGCCACCACGTCCACGGCGCCCGTGCGCAGCGGCAGCGAGGCCAGGTTCCCGCGCACCACGGCGAGTTCGGGGTAGGCGGCGCCGACGTGCGCCGCGGTGAACGCGTCGTAGTCCAGCGCGACGACCCGCGCGGCCCGCTCGGCGATCAGCTTCGCGCCGTAGCCCTCGCCGCAGCCCGCTTCGAGCACGACGGCGTCCGCGCAGTGGCGCAGCAGGTCGAGGTAGGCCGCCTCGTGTCTGCGGAACCAGTAGTTCTCGACGTCGATACCGGGCACGGTCCGCTCACCGGTGAGAGGCAGGGGCGCTGGCGTCACCCGGCCAGAGTAGTGGCTCGTTACTCGCTGGTAGCAAGTCAGGTGCAGGTGACCCGGTGTATTCGCGATTAACTCGAATGAGATCCGCATTCCGTGCGATATCGGTCCAATTAACTACCCGCTGATGGCTCAGTGGTCCGAAAACTCTCCGTTAAATAGACACAATCGGGTGACCTGTCGCTGCCGGGTTTTGATCTTACGGAGCAGTGTTTACCCTGGTCGTCGGGTATGTGAGATCGGTTCGGCTCGGCGGGAACGGGCTCGAAGAGGCTGGTTGGTGGTAGGCCTCATCGGTACTCTCGGCCAATCTTCAACTAGGCGGGATGAGTGGTCAGCCATGGGTGCAAAAGAGCAGGAAGTTGTTCCGCTGCACGCGGGTTTCGACGTCGTGTACCGGGGTTTCCACCGACGCCAGGTGATCGAGCACATCGACAACCTGGAAGACCAGCTTCGCTACACCAGCATCGATCGCACCGAAGCCATGGCTCAAGCCGCTGACCTGCGCAAACTGCTGGAGATGACGCGCCAGGACCTGGAGGAGTCGCGCACGCGGGTCGAACGGCTGGAGATGTCGCCGTCCACGACCGCGGGCGCGACCGAGCGCCTGCACCGGATGCTGATGCTCGCCGAGGACGAGTCGGCCGAGCTGCGCATCAGGGCCGACCGCGAGGTCACGTCGCTGCGGCAGCGGACCGAGGTCGAACTGGCCGAGCTGCGCGCAGAGGTCGAGCGCGAGCTGGCCGAGCGGCGCGCGGAGGTCGAGGAGCAGTCGCGGCTGGCCCGCGAAGCCGCGGCCCGCCGCACCGCCGAGCTGGACCAGCGCGAGGTCGACCTGGAGCGCCGCGCCGCCGAGCAGGAGGCGCACCACGTCAAGCGCGCCGCCCAGGTCGAAGCCGAGTGCGTCGCCGCGATGGAGCAGGCCCAGCTCGACGCGGACATCCTGCTGGAGGAGACGGCCGAGCAGTGCAACAAGCTCGAAGCCGAGTCCGAGCAACGTCGGGAGAAGGCGCAGACGTTCTTCGACCTCACGATGACCCGCCGCCGCAACGAGTCCGCCCAGCACCTCGCCGAGCAGGAGTCCATGGCGAAGGCCAGGGGCGAGTTCGTCGTCAAGGTCGCCAGCCGGGAGGCGCAGCGGCGGATCGCGGAGATCCAGCAGCACGCGGAGGAGCTCCAGGAGCTGCGCCGCACCGTGGTCACCCAGCTCACCGCCGCCCGCAGCGCCCTCGCCGCCGCGGCCGACCGGGTGCCGGGGCTGATCCCGGAGCAGGTGTCCAGCAGTGAGAACGGCGCGCTCGCGTTGCGCGCCTGAACTCGGGAGTCCTCTACATGACCAGGAAACCGCGCTGGCTGCCGTTGGCGCTGGCGGCGCTCCTCGTGCCCGCGAGCGCGACGGCGTTCGCGTTCTCCGTGTACGGCGAGGAGCTGACGGAGGTGCTCCCGTTCTCCTCCCCGGCCCCCACGCCGGAGGTCGTGGCACCGCCGCCCACCATGGTCCTCATCCGCGTCCCCGTGCCCCCGCTGCCGCTCCCGCCCGCACCGCCGACGCCGGAAGCGGTGCAGTACCAGGTGAGCACGCTGTTCACGTCGAACGGCGTCAAGGGCATCACCTTCACGCCGGGCACCGCCGAGTTCACCGGTCCCGGCGAGGAGGTCCAGACGGGTGTGGGGAACCTGCTGTGGCGCACCGGGGGCGCGGCGATCACCCTCGTCTCCCACGCGTGGAACGGCGAGACGGCCTCGCACCGCTGCGACGTCCTCGCCATGGAGCGGGCGCAACTCGTGCGCGACTTCCTGATCAGCCGAGGCGTGCCCGTCGACGCCATCGAGACCAAGGTCATCGTCGATCCGGTGTGGGGGCCGCCCTCCGACGGCGGTCCCGCCGTCGACGTCCAGGTGAGTTGAGGGGCGGTCATGGCAGGCGCTGTCGCGTTCGTGTTCGGTCTGTGCGCGTTGTCGTTCGCCGCGGGCTGCGTGGTGACCGCCGTGATGCTGCGCAACCCGGACCCGGAGGAGGCCGCGCCGGAACCACCCGCACCACCGGAACCCGTCCCCGTCCCCGTTCCGCCGCTCCGGCTCCTCCTGCCCCCGGACGCCTTCGCCGAGAAACCGATCCACCGCAACCCCGTGGTCGGCCTCCCCGCGCTGGTCAAGCTGGACCACGACACCCCGACCCCGGACCCCACCTTCACCGGCGTCTTCGACCCACCACCCGCCCGCTTGCCGGTACCGGCGGACGAGGTGGCCGACCAGTCCCCGCCACCCGTCGAGGAGATGTCCTTCACCGCACTGCCGAACAACGGCCGCGCGAACTGGAGCCGAGTGGACCCGTGGACCGGCCGCTCGCTGTACGACGACCAAGCCCTCCTACTGGAAGCGGCCTGCACGCGTCAGCCAACGACAGAACCGCTCACCGACCCACCACCCGTCAGCGCGCCACCACTCCCGACCGCCCGCAACGGGGAACAGCGACCGATCACCGCGAACCTGGTCGCCCAACCCGAGTTATCGCCCACGACCGAGCCGGAACCCGAATTGGCGCCTCAAGCAGCGGAACCGGAGCCGGACACCATGTTCGTGTCGTGCTCCGGCCTGGTGACAGACCCCGAGCTCACCGCGGAAGCCGAACCGGTCGTGCCGGAACAAGGCGCGAACGCGCCCCTGGTCGTCCCGAAGCAGCACGTCGTCCCCAACGACGAGTTCCGCAAGCGCTACCTGCGCACCTTCGAAGCGGCCCGGCGCAGGTCGAACCACTAGCCCACCACCACCGAGTCACCGCTTGCGGAACTTGCGGAACATCTGCTGGGCCTGAGCGCGCTTGCGCGGGTCCTTCGCCATCTGCTTGGCCTGCTCGGTCACCCGCCGCCCCTGCGGGCTGCGCACGAACGCGGCGATCTTGCTGAACAGCGAAGCCATGGGATCCTCCAAAGGGGGTTTGTCCTACTGTGTCCCCTTTGCCGACGACCGCCAAACCTCTTGCGCCACCCGAGCACGTCACCTAGTACGGCGAGATGCTCACCCCGAGCGCACCGGGCCCGACGTGCGCGCCGATGGCGGAACTGACCTGGGTCACCATGTACTTCCGGGCGCCGGGGATCTTCTTCCGCAGTCGCCGCATGAGGTCGTGGGCGCGGTCCTCCGCGGCGAAGTGCTCGACCGCCACGTCGACCCTCTCCTCGCCCGCCTTCTTCGTCGCGATCTCCACCATCCGCTTGAGCGCCCGCTCGGTCCCCAGCACCTTGTCCAACGGCGTGATCTGCCCGTCGGTCATCGTGAGCAGCGGTTTCATCGACAGCGCGGTGCCGAGCATCGCCACGGCGGGACTGATCCGGCCGCCGCGCTTGAGGTATTCGAGCGTGTCCACGTAGATCAGCTCCGTGCCGCGCCGGAAGCTGTGCATCGCGGCCCCGATCACCTTCCGCGCGTCCCCGCCCCGCGCGGCGGCCTCGGCGGCGGCCAGCACGGCGTACCCGAGGCTCATCCCGCACGTCCCCGTGTCCACGACGTGGACGGGCACCCGGACCTGCTTGGCCGCGTTGCACGCGGTGTCGACGGTCCCCGACAGCCTGGACGACACGTGGATCGACACCACGGCCTCGGCCCCCGCGGCGCCCGCGTCCGCGTACGCCCAGTAGAAGGCCCCCGGATCGGGCGGGACGGTGGTGACCGAGAGTTCGCCGCGCATGGCGTTGACCATCGTCGAAACCGGGATGCGGGACTCGTCGTCGAGCTGGTCGCCGATGCGCACCTGGATCTGCGCGACGGTGATGCCCAGCTCGTCGGTCAACGCGGCCGGGAGGCACGCTGTCGAGTCCGTGACTATGGCGACACGCCGGTTCATGTAATCGGACCCTAGCCGCCGCGCCGGAGCAGCGGTTGGAGTCCGGATCTTAACCGATCAAGAGCCTTGCTGGCAGCACCGTGAGTACCGTCACGCTTGCAAGGTGCTTGCGGGCGTTTGCACCGCTGCTACTCACGGGTAACATAAAGGTGGTCGACACCACCATGCCAATGCGGCGAGGACATGGCAGGGTCGCGTTAATCCGGCGACCAGCGCGCCTCCCAGCAGTCGCCTAGTCACGTCGCCGCCCGTCCGCAGGAGGTCGAAGAGGACCTATGAACATTGTCGTCCTGGTCAAGCAGGTGCCTGACACCTGGTCCGAGCGCAAGCTCTCCGATGCCGACCACACCCTTGACCGCGAATCCGCGGACGCCGTCCTCGACGAGATCAACGAACGCGCGGTCGAAGAGGCACTGCTGCTCAAGGAAGCCCACGGCGGCGAGGTGACCGTCATCGCGATGGGTCCCGACCGCGCCACCGACGCGATCCGCAAGGCGCTCTCCATGGGCGCCGACAAGGCGGTGCACGTCAACGACGCGGCGCTGCACGGTTCGGACGTCTTCGGCACCGCCAAGGTGCTCGCGAAGGCGATCGGCACCGTCGAGGGCTTCGACCTCGTCATCGCGGGCAACGAGGCCACCGACGGCCGCATGGGCGCCGTGCCGGCGATCCTGGCCGAGTACCTCGGCCTGCCGCAGGTCACGCAGCTCCGCAAGCTGACCGTCGAGGGCACCACCGTCAAGGGCGAGCGCGAGACCGAGGAAGGTGTCGCGCACCTCGAGGCGACGCTGCCCGCGGTCGTGAGCGTCACCGAGAAGATCAACGAACCGCGGTACCCGTCCTTCAAGGGCATCATGGCCGCGAAGAAGAAGCCCGTCACCACGCTCACCGTCGCCGACCTCGGCGTCGACGCGGGCGAGGTGGGCTTGGGCGGAGCCTGGTCCGGTGTGATCGAGGCGTCCCCGAAGCCCCCGCGCACCGCGGGTCAGCGCATCGATGACGAGGGTGTCGGCGGCTCGAAGATCGCCGAGTACCTGGTCGGCCAGAAGCTCATCTGAAGGCGAGGAATCACATGTCCGAGGTACTAGTCCTCGTCGACCACGTCGACGGCGACGTCAAGAAGGTCACCTATGAGCTCCTCTCCGCCGCTCGCCGCCTGGGCGAGCCGTCGGCGGTGGTGGTAGCCGCCCCCGGCACCGCGGCCAAGGTCCGGGAATCCCTGGGCCGCTACGGCGCCGCCAAGGTCTACGCGGTCGAATCCGACGACGCGGTCAACTACCTGGTCACCCCGAAGGTCGACGCCCTGGCCACCATCGCGGGCACGGCCTCACCCGCCGCCATCCTCATCTCGGCCACCATCGAGGGCAAGGAAGTAGCAGGCAGGCTAGCCGCCCGCCTGGGCTCCGGCCTCCTGGTGGACGTGGTCGACATCGACGAGGACGGCACCGGCACCCAGTCAATCTTCGGCGGCGCCTTCGTGGTCAAGTCGAAGGTCAACACCGGCACCCCGATCATCACCGTCCGCCCCGGCGGCGTGGAGGCGACGGAAGCCGAGGGCGCGGCAGCGGAAGAGTCCGTGGAAATCTCGGTGGACACCGCAAAGGCCACCAAGGTCACCGGCCGCGAACAAATCGTGGGCGGCGACCGCCCAGAACTGACGGAAGCCTCGGTAGTAGTCTCAGGCGGCCGCGGCGTAGGCAGCGCCGAAAGCTTCGACGTAGTGGAAAAACTAGCGGACAGCCTAGGCGCAGCAGTAGGCGCCTCCCGCGCAGCGGTGGACTCCGGCTACTACCCCCACCAGTTCCAGGTGGGCCAAACCGGCAAAACGGTCTCCCCACAGCTCTACATCGCCCTGGGCATCTCCGGCGCCATCCAACACCGCGCAGGCATGCAAACCTCGAAGACCATCATCGCGGTCAACAAGGACAACGAAGCCCCCATCTTCGAAATCGCAGATTTCGGCGTAGTAGGCGACCTCTTCAACGTAGCCCCCCAGCTAACCGAAGAAGTAGCCAAGCGCAAGGGCTAAACACAAAGCACAACCGCACCACCACAGAACCGCCCAGCCCCCCCACCAAGGGAGCTGGGCGGTTCTCATGTCTTCCCTTGCCCAAAAAACCCAACCCCCCACAAACCGCACGCCGCCCACCAAACCGTGGCCGATTTTACTTGGGGGATTTGCCCCTTAAACTTGCGTCGGACGGCAGCTTCACCTCTGCCCTTTATTGTCCGACGAAGGGGCAAATCTAGGGGCCCCAAGTCAAATCGGCCACCCCACCTACAAAATCCGGCACCCACCCGACCCCTAAGGCGTACTAGCCCGCCACTCAGGCGCCTCAGGCCTCTCCACGAACTCCACCACCTCAACCCCCTCCATCCCCCTCAAAACCTCCAAAACCTCCCCCACCCCCACCCGAAAAAACTCCCGCCGCACATTGACCAAATTCACCCGCCGCCCAGCAAACCGCTCATGCAGCGCCTTCTCCAACCCCACTGCATCCTGACTGGGCAACATCACATGCACATCAAACCGAAACGGCACAGAAGCATCCCCCAACTCCCGCACCCGGTCATAGGGATCAAGCCGCCGAGTCATCCCGATCCCCACCACCCCATCCCCGAACGCCCCGATGTTGCTGATCACGTACACGTGCCCGGCACGAGCGTTCCCCGCCATCCCCTCGACGACCCCCCGCCCGGCCTCGACCTCCTCCAACCGCGACCGCAACGACAGCGCGGCCACCGACTCCCCGTCCCCCCGCCGCTCCAACGCGGCCAGGGAACTCTCCACGTGGGCCTTCTCCTTCTCCCACTTGGCCCGCGCCCGCTCGTAGTCCCGAGCCGCCGCGGCCTGCTCCTTCATGTCCAGCCGGAGGGCGAGCGCCTCTTCCTTCTCCGCCTCCACCTTCGCGCGGTAGTCGGCGGTCATCACGATCTCCGCGCACCTCAACCGGTGGTACCGCTCGTCGATCCGGATCTCCATCGACGACCCCAGCCGCGCGATCGTCTCGGAGATCTTCGTCAGCCTCTCCACCGAGTTCTGCCGGGACTGCGGTTTCACCGTCCGCACGCAGTTCTCGGCCTCCGTGTTGTACGCCCGCAGCAACAGCTTGGAGAAGTCGTCGACCATCTTCTTGCCCTCGATCGTCGACCCGTTGACCTGCCAGTTGGTCGTCGCCTGCACGGCGTTGCCGGTGCGCACGAACGCCTTCGTGTCCTCCTTGATCGCGGCGATCCGCTCCTTGTAGCCGACGGCGTTGTCCAACGGGTGCGCGTAGGCGTACACGCCCGCCGCCTGGAGCAGCGCCGTGTCGGAGGCGTTGATCAGCTCGTCGCGCACGGTCGCCAGTTCGGCACGGGCGCGCGACACCTGCGCCAGCACGTCCTGGAGCTGCGCCTCCATCATCCGAATCCGCTCGACCCGCGCCGAGTCGTCCACGATCCCGGCGACCGCCAGCGCTTCGCGCAACTGCGCGTTCTCGGCTTCGAGCGCCTTGCGGCGGCTGCCGAAGCCGTTCGGCGCCGGGGGCGGGATGACGGGCACCTTGATCCGGGGAACGGGAGCGGTCAGGTGCGCCTGGGCGACGGGACCCCAGAACTGCCAGCCCGCCGGGGCGGGGGGCCAGGAGGGGTCCGGGGCCCAGCCAGGGGGAGGCACCCAGCCCTGGGGTGGCCGAGGCCATCCCGGTGGTGGGCGGAACCGCCTGACCTCCACGTGGATTCTCCTTGCGTGTTCGGGTGGTGGACTCATCGAGGCCCGCTGAGCGGGTGTTACCCCATTAGCAGGCCTTCCTGAGCGGAGCCTGAGAACCGGCCATTCATCGAGATGGCACGTACGCGTCATCGCTTCGACCTGCCGCCGGTACCCGTCAGGTCGGTAAACCTTGAGCCATGACGCAGCCGCAACTGCTTGTCAGCACCGCAAGGCCCGCGACCGGCACGCCAGGGTACTCCCTCCTGGTGGCGCGTGACAGCGCGGAAGTCGTTGCCGCGCAACGGCTCCGCTTCCAGGTGTTCGCCGAAGAGGTGGGTGCCTCGCTGCACACCTCCGTACCAGGGCACGACGTCGACCGGTTCGACGAGTTCTGCGACCACCTGGTGGTCCGGGACGACACGTCCGGCGAGATCGTAGGCACCTACCGGATGCTGCCGCCGGAGCGGGCCCGCGAGGCGGGCGGCCTGTACTCGGAAACCGAGTTCGACCTGCGGAATCTCGCTCACCTGCGGCACACCCTGGTGGAGACCGGTCGGTCTTGCGTCCACCCCGATCACCGCAGCGGCGCCGTCGTGAGTCTCGTCTGGGCTGGAATCGCGCGGTACATGCTGCTGTCCGGCCACACCTGGCTCGCGGGCTGCGCGTCGGTGTCCCTCGCGGACGGGGGTGAGCACGCCTCCGGCGTGTGGGAGACCGTGCGCGCCAAGCACTACGCGCCCGAGGAGTTCCGGGTGGCGCCGCTGAACCCCTGGACGCCACGGGAATCGCCCGCGAAGGCCGTGCTGCCGCCGCTGCTCAGGGGCTACCTGCGGATGGGCGCGCTGGTGTGCGGCCCGCCCGCGCTGGACGTCGACTTCGGCGTCGCCGACCTCTTCGTCCTGATGAACCCGTCGAAGATGGACAAGCGGTACCTCAAGTTCTTCCTCGGGGAGGAACCGTGACGCACGCCTGGATGCCGCACTCCCCGTGCGGTGACGGCTGCCTGGACCGGTCCGCCCCGACCGTCGGCGCGCTGCGGGCCTCGTTCCGGCTGGTGGCCGCGGCCACCGTCCTCCTCTGCGGCCTCCTCGTGCTGCTGCTGCGGGGCGCCGCTCGCGAAACCGTGCTGCGGCAGTGGTTCCGCGTGCTGCTGCGGGCGTTCGGCGCCCGGATCGACGTGCACGGCCCGGACCGGTTCCAGGAGACGCCGGGCCGAGGGGTGCTGGTGGTCAGCAACCACGTGTCCTGGCTGGACGAGCTGGCGATCGACGGCGTGCAGCCGATCCGCATGGTCGCCAAGCGCGACATCCGCGACTGGCCGGTGCTGGGCCGGGTGATCACCGCGGCGCGCACGGTCTACCTGGACCGCGAACGCCTGTCGCTGCTGCCCGGCACGGTCGCCGAACTCGCGGGCGCGCTGCGGGACGGCGCGGCCGTGGGCATCCACGCCGAGGGCACGACGTGGTGCGGTCTCGCGTCCGGCGGCTACCGGCCCGCGCTGTTCCAGTCCGCGCTGGACGCGGGCGTCCCGGTGCGCCCGGTCGTGCTGCGCTACCGGCTCGCCGACGGCACGTCCACGACGAGCCCCGCGTTCGTCGGCACGGACGCGCTGTTCGACTCGATCCGCCGCGTCGTCCGGCTGCGCGGGCTGGTCGTCGAGGTGCACGTGCTGGACGAGATCGCCCCCGGCCGCGCCGGAACCCGTCGTGAACTGGCCGCGCTCGTGCAGCGGGAAGCCGAGCGGGTGGCGCACGGCACGACCTCCCGAGTCCATATCGCCTTGACCTCCACCCCGGTCGAGGTTGAACGATAGGGGTGTGACCACCACCGAGAGCGCCGAGAAGAGCAGGCTGTGGTCCCCGGACCGCCGGGGACCGACCGCCGGGATCATCCTCCTGGTGACGCTGCTGGCGTTCGAGGCGATGGGCGTCAGCACGGCGATGCCGCGGATGGTCTCCGAGCTGCGGGGCGACGAGCTGTACGCGTGGCCGTTCGTCGCGTTCCTCGCCTCCAGCGTGGTCGCGACGGTCCTGTCCGGCCGGTTCTGCGACCTGCGCGGCCCCAAGCCCGTGCTGCTGACCGGCCCGCTGGTGTTCCTCGCCGGGCTGCTGGTCGCCGGGTTCGCCCAGGAGATGGGGCTGCTGCTCGCGGGCCGCGTCCTCCAGGGCTTCGGCGCGGGCATGCAGATCGTCGCCATCTACGTCGTGATCGGCCTCGTCTACCCGGAGCGCGACCGCCCCGCCGTGTTCGGCGCGCTGGCCGCCGCCTGGGTCGTGCCGTCGCTGGTCGGCCCCGCGCTGGCGGGCTTCTTCACCGAGCACCTGACGTGGCGGCTGGTGTTCCTCGCGCTGGCCCCGCTGGTGCTGATCGGCTTCCTGCTGCTCGTCCCGGTGCTGCGGACGCTGCCGAAGCACGTCGACGGCGTGGTCCCGGCCCGTCGGGGCCTGCTGCTCGCGGCCGTCGGCGGCGGCGTGGGCGTCTCGGCGCTGAGCTGGGCCGCGCAGCACCCGCGCGGCCTGAACCTGCTGCTCGGCCTGGTCGGGCTGGTGGTCCTCGTGCCGTCGCTGCGGATCCTGCTGCCCAGGGGCACCCTCACCGCCCGTCGCGGCCTGCCGGTCGTCGTGCTGGCCAGGGGGATGCTCGCGGGCTCGTTCTTCGCGACCGAGGCGTTCATCCCGCTCACCCTCACCTCCGTGCACGGCTACTCGCCGCTGGAGTCCGGCATCCCGCTCACGCTCAGCGCGCTGGGCTGGTCCGCCGCCTCGATGTGGCAGTCCCGCAGGCCGGACATCCCGCGCGGCACGCTGGTCCGCTGGGGTTTTGTGCTCAACGCCACGGGCATCCTCGGCGTGACGCTGATCGCCCCGGAGTGGGGGCCCGCGTGGGCGACGGCGCCGCTGTGGGCCATCGCGGGCTCGGGCATGGGGCTGGCGATGTCCAGCGTGAGCGTGCTCGTGCTGGCCGCGTCGACGGACGCCGACCGCGGCTTCAACTCCTCTTCGGTGCAGATCAGCGACATGCTGGGCTCGGCGTTCCTGGTCGGCCTCGGCGGTGTGGTGGTCGCGACGTTCGCCTCGACGGCGGCTCCGACGGCCGCGATCATCCCGTTCGACCTCGCGATGGCGGCGTTGGCGGTGCTCGGCGCGTTCCTCACGGGTCCGCGCACCAAGCCCGCCGCCTGAACGGGCTACCCTGGGAGCGCGATGGCCTACCTCGATCATGCCGCCACCACGCCGATGCACCCCGATGCGATCACGGCGATGACTCAGGCGTTGTCCACCCTGGGCAACGCCTCCTCGCTGCACACCTCCGGCAGGCGCGCGCGCCGGGCCGTTGAGGAGTCGCGCGAGGACATCGCCGACGCGCTGGGCGCCCGGCCGTCGGAGATCATCTTCACCGGCGGTGGCACCGAGAGCGACAACCTGGCCGTCAAGGGGATCTTCTGGGCCCGCAGGGCCGCCGACCCGAGGCGCAGGCGCGTCCTGGCGTCCGCCGTCGAGCACCACGCCGTGCTGGACGCGGTGCAGTGGCTCGCGGACCAGGACGGCGCCGAGGTGACGTGGCTGGAGACGGACCCGCACGGCCGCGTGCACCCCGACGTGCTGCGCGAGGCGCTCCAGGGCGACGACGTGGCCCTGGTGACGGCGATGTGGGCGAACAACGAGGTCGGCACGATCAACCCGGTCGCCGAGCTGGCCGCCGTGGCCGCCGCGCACGGCGTGCCGTTCCACACGGATGCCGTCCAGGCCGTCGGTGCCGTGCCGGTCGACTTCACGGCGAGCGGCGCGAACGCGCTGACGATGACCGGCCACAAGGTCGGCGGCCCGTACGGCGTCGGCGTGCTGCTGCTGGGCCGGGACGTGCGGTGCACGCCGCTGCTGCACGGCGGCGGCCAGGAGCGCGACGTGCGCTCCGGCACCCTGGACGTGCCCGCGATCGTGGGCCTCGCCGCCGCCGTGCGGCGGGCCGTGGAGGACCAGCCCGCCAACGCCGTTGCCGTCGCCGCGCTGCGCGACGAGCTGGTCGCGTCGGTGCGCCGGGTCGTGCCGGACGCGATCGTCAACGGCGACCCCGGTGAGCAGCGGCTGCCCGGCAACGCCCACCTCACGTTCCCCGGCTGCGAGGGCGACAGCCTGCTGATGCTGCTCGACGCCAAGGGCATCGAGTGCTCGACCGGCTCGGCGTGCACGGCGGGTGTCGCGCAGCCCAGCCACGTGCTGCTCGCGATGGACGTCGAACCCGCGCTGGCGCGGGGCTCCCTGCGGTTCTCGCTGGGGCACACGTCGACCGAGCAGGACGTGCGCGACCTGGCCGAGGCGATCGGCCCGGTCGTGGAACGCGCGCGCAGCGCCGGTCTGGCGGGCCTGAAGCGGTCTCGGGGCAAGAACATCAAGGCGGAGGTGTAGCGGGATGCGGGTGCTCGCGGCGATGAGCGGTGGGGTCGACTCCGCGGTGGCGGCCGCTCGCGCGGTCGAAGCCGGGCACGACGTGACCGGCGTGCACCTCGCGCTGTCCGCCAAGCCCGGCACGCTGCGCACGGGTGCGCGGGGCTGCTGCACGATCGAGGACGCGCACGACGCCCGTCGCGCCGCGGACCTGATGGGCATCCCGTTCTACGTGTGGGACTTCGCCGAGCGCTTCACCGAGGACGTCGTGGACGACTTCGTCGCGGAGTACGCGGCCGGTCGCACGCCGAACCCGTGCCTGCGCTGCAACGAGCGGATCAAGTTCGAGGCGCTGCTGGACAAGGCCATCGCGCTCGGCTTCGACGCCGTGTGCACCGGCCACTACGCCCGGCTGTCCACTGAGGACGGTCTGGTCGAGCTGCGCCGCAGCGCGGACGACGGCAAGGACCAGTCGTACGTGCTCGCCTCGCTGACCCGCGAGCAGCTCTCGCACGCCATGTTCCCGCTGGGGGACAGCACGAAGGCCGCCGTCCGCGAGGAGGCCGCCGCGCGCGGCCTCGGCGTGGCGGAGAAGCCGGACAGCCACGACATCTGCTTCATCCCGGACGGCGACACGCAGAAGTTCCTCGGCAACCGGATCGGCCAGTCGCCGGGTCTGCTGATCGACGACGAGACCGGGGCCGTCCTCGGGCGGCACGCGGGCGTGCACGAGTTCACCGTCGGCCAGCGCAAGGGCCTCGGCATCGACGCCCCCGCGCCGGACGGCCGTCCCCGGTACGTGCTCTCGCTGGAGCCGGTGTCGGGCAACGTCCGCGTCGGCGCGGCGGAGAAGCTGGCCGTGACGGAGATCGTGGCCGTCCGCGCGTCGTGGCCGAACGGCGTCCCGCTCGACGGTCCCGTCGAGTGCGTCGCCCAGGTCCGCGCGCACGGCGGCACGGCTCCGGCCGTGGCCGAACTGGTGGGCGCTGAGCTCCAGGTGCACCTGCGCGAGCCGCTGACGGGCGTGGCGCCCGGCCAGGCCGTGGCGCTGTACCGCCCGGACGCCTCCGGCGACCTGGTGCTGGCGAGCGCCACCATCGACTCCACCGCCTGAGAACCGCTCGCGAACCGCCCGCGCCCGCCTGGGACTGGCTCAGCGTGACCTCTGTTCACCCGATGGGTCCGAACGCGCCCCTTTCGGAGTCTTCGTCGTCGCGTTCGGGCGTGGCACGCTCCACCGCATGACGCAGAGCCAGACGAGGACGGCCGCCGACCGGATGGAGCTGGAGGCGGGCCAGTTCGTCAAGGAGATCGGCGAGGCCGGTGACGACGAGGTCCGCGACGCCGTCGAGGACGCGATCGAGGAGTCGCTGGCCCCCGCGGACCGCGAGGCGACGGCGGACGCCGTGCTGCTGTGGTTCGAGGAGGGCGACGACGACCTCGCGGACACCCTGGTGGACGCCACGGCGGAGCTGAACGAGACCGGGGTGATCTGGGTGCTGACCCCCAAGGTCGGCCGTCCGGGGTACGTCGAGTTCGCCGACATCAGCGAGGCGGCGTCCGTGGCCGGGTTGGCGAGCACGTCCGGCAACCCGATCGCGCCGGACTGGACGGCGACCCGCCTCGTGGTGCCGAAGACCGACCGGCGGAACTCCACCTTCGACTGACGGCCGCGCCTACCCCAGCGAGTACCAGGTCGCGGCGCCGATCAGCGCCACGTACGCCACCGACGTCCACGCGACGACCCGCGTCCGCCCCCGTTCGTCGAGCGTCGTGAACGTCAGCAGCCACGCCAGCAGCGGCAGCAGCAGGACGCCGTGCATCGCGACCCCGTGCGCGGGCTTGAAGATCCCGGCGGTGCCGTAGGCCTCGGTGAGGCCTGCGGTCCGCGCCAGCACGGAGCCGCGGGCGATCATCAGCGCGCCGAACGCCATCGCGCCGAGGAACGTCGCTGCCCCGACGCGGACGGCCAGCAGCATGCTCGGCGTGAGGTGCCGGGCCCGCCAGGCCGTGACGAGCAGCCACACCACCGAGAAGATGATCACGCCGCCGCCGAGCGCGAGCCCGATCGTGACGGCGGTGTCGAACGGCGTCTCGTTGTTGAAGTGCGACGGCACCTCCCGCCACGCCTGGACGGTGATCCCGAGGACCTCGTAGACCGACGCCGCGGTGAACAGCGCCACGACGAACGGCCTGAGCCGCACGAGCGCCCCGACCCAGGCGAACGTGGCCAGCGTGAGCCCGAACGACAGCCCGAACGTCACGGGTTTCCGCCACGACACCGGCCCCTCCCACGGGCCGCCGTCGACGGCGAACACCAGGAGGTGGAACAGGCCGCTCGCGAACAGCACGACGCTGACCCGGTAGGCGATGCGCGTTGTCATGCCACCGAATCGTGCCCACGTCGACGCGGGAAGGCGTCAGCCGGGGAGCGGCACCGGGGAGTACGTCAGCGGGCGTAGGTCAGTGGGCTCAGGTCAGTGCGGAACGGACATCGCGGCCGACGCGAACTCCGCCCACCGCGAGGCGTGCGCGGCGGGCAGGCTCACCCAGTCGCGCATCGGACGGCCGGTGCCGGACGGGTCGAACAGGTGCGCGTCGCCCATCTCCAGCGCTTCGGCGTGGGCCCGCGTGCCCTGCCCGAGCCTGCACGCGAGTTCACCCTCGTGCAGGCACGCGAAGGCCTTGCCCTCGACGTCCTTGAGCGCGGGCTTGCCGAACAACTTCGACGCGCGGACCCCGTAGGGGCCGAGCTGGGTGACGAGCCCGTCGAGCACGTCGGTGTCTGCCACCCGTCCAGAGTCCCACCGGACGGTCAGGGGGTCCAGTCGGTGTTCGCACCGCACAGGACCACGCACGGCAGGGCGCCGGGCACGGTGCCCGCCAGGAACGCCGCGAACGGCACCGCCGCCGCGGGCTCCACGGCCAGCCGGAACTCCTCCCACAGCCGGTCGCGGGCGGCCAGCAGTTCGGCGTCGGTGACGAGCAGCGACGTGACGGGCGTGGAGGTGAGGACCTCGAACGGCAGCGCGCCGAGCCGGGTGGCGCCCAGCGCGGACGCGGCGACGGACTCCACCGGGCCGTCCACCGGCGCGCCCGCCGCGAGGGCGTTGTGCAGCGCCGAGCAGTTCACCGGCTCGACCCCGACGGTCAGCCGACCGTCGACCGCCGACGCGATCCCGGCGACCAGCCCGCCACCGCCGACCGCGACGGCCACGGCGTCCACCTCGGGGAGGTCCGCCACGATCTCCAGGCCCACCGTTCCCTGCCCGGACACGGTCAGCGGGTCGTCGTAGGCCTCGACGTACACGCCGGGGAACTCCCGCGCCGCCTCGGCGGCCTCCGCGTACGACGCCCCGTGCCGGATCAGCTTCGCCCCGGCGGCCTCGATGCGCCGCACCTTCCCCTCGGGCGCGGACAGGGGCACGAACACCGTGGCGGCCATCCCGAGCAGGTGCGCGGCCGTCGCGACCCCCAGGCCGTGGTTGCCGCCGGACGCCGTCACCACGTGGTCCGGCGTGCCCTTCGCGATCAGCGTGTTCACCGCCCCGCGGATCTTGAACGACCCCGTGAGCTGGAGGTGCTCCAGCTTCAGCGCCAGCGGGCGGCCGTCCACCTCGACCCGCCACAGCGGTGTCCGGCGGACGTGCGGGCGGATGCGTCCGGCGGCGGCTACGACGTCGATGGTCATGAGAACAGGATGCGGTACCCGTACCCCACGGCGGTAACGGCCCCGACCACGACGAGCACGGCCAGCACCGCCAGCCCCAGCGCGATCAGCGCGCAGGTGAGCCACGACCGGGCGGGCTGCTCCGCCTCCGCCACGACCAGCTCGTCCTGGATCTGCTCCGTGGCCGCCCGGTGCAGCAGCATCAGCCGGGTGCGGGCCGTCTCGGTCTCGGCGGCGTCCTCACCGCCGGTCCAGTTCAACGCGGTCAGCCGCGCGACCGGTGTCTTGTACGCGTGTTCGAACGCGAGGACCTCCACATCGTCCCGAACTTCGGACAGGTAGCTCCACCGACCGGCTTGCGCGGTGTTCCCGAGCACCCGGTAGACGGCAGCCAACTTGTCCCGCAGGTCCAACCGGTTGGGGTAGGTGCCGACCAGTCCTGCCACCCTCTGGCGGGCACGGAGAACACTCGCTAAATCGCCGCGGGTGAGTTCTTCGGCCGCGCGGTGCAACGTCACCTCGACAGGCATGGCCCACATGCTCTCAAGCCGCGCAATGGGCTGCCGATTGTTCGCCCGATCGTAGGATTGTCAGGTGCTTTCGGTAACAGTGGTGTCGTTCGGTTTCGCCTGGTGGCTGGGCCTCTACCTGCTTGTGCGAGATCCGGGAAAGCCGCTGCTCCGCCGAACGGCCGCTGGACTGCTCGTTTTCGCGGTGGTACTGGCTTTCGACCCGGTCCCGCAGGTGGTGCTCGCCGTGCCCGCGGTGGCCTGGACGGGTGCCATCGCGTGCTGGCTGCCCGCGCGGTTCGAGATCTGGTGGCGCTTCTCGATCGTCCCGGTCCTCGTCGCGGCGGTGTTCTTCCCGTTCGTCGCGGTGGTTCCGCTCGCGGTGGCCTTCGGCCTGTTCCTGCGCCACCGCCCGGCCCGCGTCGGCGCGGTGCTGGTGGTCGCGACGCTCATGTTCGGCATCGGCACCGCACTGGTCGGTTCCGGCCTGCTGCCGAAACCGCTGCTGCTCGGCGCGCTCGCCGTGGACCTCGTGGTGTTCGGCGTCGCGGTCGCCGTGGCCGACGCGTTCGACGAGGGCGAAGCCGTCCGCGCCGACATGGTCCGCTCGCTGGTGGTCTCGTTCGGCGCGGCGGTGCTGTTCGGGGCTCAGGTCGTGGTCTTCCTGGTCCTCACCGACGCGCGGTTGGAGCCGCTGCTGTTCGGCACGGTCGCCGCCGCCATCGCCGTCCAGGTCTTCGCGAGCCCCCTGTCGGCGGCGGCCGACCGCTTGGTCCTGCCCGGCCTCGCGAAGGACCGCGCCGAACTCCGCGAGGTCATCGACGCCCTGCCCCGCCGCGACCCGACGGCCGATGTGGAGTTCACCAAGCAGACGCGGCGCGCGCTCAGCCACTACGGCGACCTCGGCAAGCTGGTCGCCAGCCCGTTGACCACCCTCCCGGTGATCGCGGAGAGGCTTTCCGCCAGGGGAGCGACCGACCAGCCGGTGGAGCGCGCGGTGGAGCTGAAGGCGTTGCTGCTGGAGTGCATCACCCGCTTGAAGCCGCGGGACGGCGACTTCGGCACCAGCGACGAGTGGCGCCACTACAACGCCCTGTACTTCTACTACGTCGCGGGCATCCGCCCGTACAGCGTGCGCACGAAGCGCGAGGACCTGGACCCGTTGTCCAAGAAGGCGTTGGCGTGGTTCGTCAGCCAGGTCCCCGAGCGCACCCTGCACAACTGGCAGAACGCCGGCGCCAAACTCGTGGCCGCCGACCTGTTCTCCCAGGTCGAGCAGCGCTGACTGGCAGTCGTTGGCAGCGTTGGACGTGGTTCTGGCAGTGCTCCCGGGACGACTGTTCTCGGCATGACGAACAACGACCGACTGCTCCGCTTCGCACTCAAGCTGGACGGCATCGCCTCAGCCGCGATCGGCGCCCTCGCCATCCCGTTCAGCACCGAACTGGGCCTGCCGACGATCCCGCTGGGCGTCTTCCTGCTCGCCTACGGCGCGGGCGTCTTCTTCCTGGGAACCCGCCCCAACACCACGCTGGTGAAGGTCGTCATCCTCGGCAACCTGCTGTGGGTGGTCGACAGCGTGCTCACCGCCGAACTCGGCTGGTTCGGCATCACCACGCTCGGAACGTGGCTGACGCTCGCCCAAGCGGCGGGGGTCGCCGGGTTCGTGGTGCTCCAGGTGCTGGGCCTCAACGCCGCTTCGCGGCAGCCACGAACGACTCCAACGCAGCCCGCGACACGATGAGCACCGGCCCCTCGGGATTCTTGGAGTCCCGCACGGCCCCGCAGTAGGCCAGTTCGACGCAGGCGCCACCATCACCGTTGCTGTAGCTGGACTTCCGCCACTCGATGCCCGACATCGCCACTCCCCTCTAGAAGGTGCTGGCCACCTCGGCGATCAGCTCCAGCGACTCATCGGGGCCAAGTGCTCGCTCCTGCGCGCCGGCGAACTTCACCTTATACGGTTCGAGGTCCTCGGGAGCCTCTTCATAGCGGCCATAGGTGACGTTCTCGGTGTACACGACATCGTCGTGGAGTTCATGGCTGAAGGACAGGATGTCGTAGGTCGACCCGATGCCCGGATAAGCCCCACGTCGGAACGGCATGACCTGAACTGTCACGTTCGGCAGCTCGCTCAACTCCATCAGGTGCAACAACTGGTCCTTCATCGCTCGGTTCCCACCGATCGCGGTTCGCAGGGCCGCCTCACCCAACACCATCTTCACCACCAGTGGATGCGGTCCGAACAGCCGCTTTTTCCTCTCGGTCCACAAAGTGACCCGCTGCACGGCGATCACCTGGCCGCGCAGCGGGTCACTCGTCCGCGCGAGGGTCTCGGTGTAAGCGCTGGTCTGGAACATCCCCGGCAGCAGCTCGTTCTTCAAGCTCCGCAACACCGCCGCCTCGAACTCCAGCTCGATGTAATCGCGGGTGATGTCGAAAAGCACATCCTTCTTCACATTCGCCAGCGCCCGCTGCTGCTCCGCCCGCTGGGCCTCCCGGTACAACCGGTGCCTGTCCGGCTGGTCGATTCCGTAGATCAGCGCCAGCGCCAGCAGATCATCAGCGTTGACCGCCTGCAACGCGTTCTCGATCTTGCTCAGCTTCGCGTTGGAGAACCCCACCCGGTGCCCCACCTCGACCAGGGACATCCCACTCGCCTCACGCCACTCGTGCAGCCGTCGACCGATCGATCGCTCAAGCGTGGTGGGACGGAACTTTTCGGCCATGTGATCAAGCTTAAAGCCGATTCCACGCCGTGAAAGTAATCCCATTGTGTGGGGATAACTGTTTCAGCGAATCGTCCGGCTCCGCCCGCGGAATTCCGCCACGACCTCGTCCCCGCGCGTCACGGTGATGTCGTAGATGCCGCTGCGGCCGAACGTCACCCGTTCCACCGCCTCCGCCACCAACTCGTCCCCGAGCCGGACCGCCGCGATGAAGTCGATCTCCGCCGACGCGGCGACCGTGACCGATCCGGGGCTGTTGCAGGCGATGGCGAACGCGCTGTCGGCGAGGAGGAAGACGTAGCCGCCGTGGCCGGTGCCGTGGACGTTGAGCATGGTTTCGGTGATCGTCATCGCGAGTCGCGCGGTGCCTTCGCCGACGTGCAGTTCCTCGATGCCGATGGCGGTCTCCGCTGGTCCCATTCCGGGCACTCAACCACAGCGCGGAGTGTGGTGCGGGAGCACGGGGCGCGACGTGCCCCCGCACCACGATCCGGGGACGCCCACCACGGTGAGCGCCGACGCCGTGACCGTATGTGGTGTAGACCATCTGCGTCAATGGGTCTAGACCTTTTAACACTTCCCCGGACCTCGTGGTCGTGCGGGAACGTGAATCGGCGAGACTGTTTCGATGGTCGACCAGAACTCCACGCCCCTCGGCAAGCGCCCCCTCGGCAGCCAGGGGCTCCTCGTCTCCACCCAGGGCCTCGGCTGCATGGGCATGAGCGCCTACTACGCGGGCCGCGACGACGCCGAGTCGACCGCGACGATCCACCGCGCACTCGACCTCGGGGTCACGTTCTTCGACACCGCCGAGTCCTACGGCCCGTTCACGAACGAGGTCCTGGTCGGCAAGGCGCTCAAGAGCCGCCGCGAGGACGTGCAGATCGCGACGAAGTTCGCGATGGAGTTCGACGACGACGGCAACGCCCTCGGCTTCAACGGGTCCCCGCGCTACGCGAACAAGGCCGTCAACCGGTCGTTGAAGCACCTCGACACCGACTACATCGACCTGTACTACCTGCACCGCGTCGACCCCGAGGTCCCGATCGAGGACACGATGGACGCGCTGGCCGACCTGTTCATGGCGGGCAAGATCCGCTACATCGGCCTGTCCGAGGTGACGCCGGAGACGATCCGGCGCGCGCACCTCATCCACCCGATCACGGCCGTGCAGTCCGAGTACTCGCTGTTCGCCAGGGACCCGGAGAAGGACGGCGTGCTGGCCACGTGCCGCGAACTCGGGATCGGTTTCGTCCCGTACTCGCCGCTGGGGCGCGGCGTGCTCACCGGTGGCATCACGAAGGTCGACGACCTGGCGGCCGACGACCACCGCCGGAACCTGCCGTGGTTCAAGCCGGAGAACCTCGACGAGAACGTGGCGGTCGTCGACACCCTCAGGGAGTTGGCGGCGCAGAAGGAGGTCACGCCCGGCCAGTTGGCGCTGGCGTGGGTGCTCGCCCAGGACACCACCCCGATCCCCGGCACCAAGCAGCGCCGGTGGCTGGAGCAGAACGTCGCCGCCTCCGGCATCAAGTTCACCACCGCGGAGATGGCCGCGATCAACGCCGCGTCCCCGCACGGCGTGACGGCGGGCGAGCGCAACAACCCCGGCGTGCTCGCGACCAACCGATAACCGGTCGACCGGGGTCCGGCCGATCCTCGATCATCGGCACGTGATCGAGGTGCCGGACCTGGTCCGCCGGAAGGCGGAGAGCCTGGGTGAACCGGGGGAGCGCTGGCTGGCCGCGCTGCCCGTGCTGGTCGCCGCCGCCGTGGAGGAGTGGGCGCTCACGCTCGGACCCCCGTTCACCGGCGGCAGCGCCTCCTACTGCGCCAGTGCCCGCACGGCCGACGGCGAGGCCGTGGTCCTCAAGCTCGTGGCACCCGGCCACGACGTCGAGGGCCAGGTCCGCACCCTCGCCGCCGCGAACGGCCGCGGCTACGTCCACCTGCTGGCCAGGTCGGGCGACGCCCTCCTCCTGGAAGCGCTGGGCCCGCCGTTGTCCCTGCCACCCGAGCGGGCGATCGGCGTGCTCGCCCGCCTCCTGCGGCGGGCGTGGCTGCCGCCGGACGAACCGGCGACGTCGAAGGCCGAGGACCTGGCCGTCCTCGTGGACGACCTGTGGCGCAAGCACGACCGCGCGTGCTCCCCGCGGGCGTACGGCCTGGCCATGCGCTGCGCGGAACGCCGAGCGGCCCCGTGCGCCGAGGTCCGGGTGCACGGCGATCCCCACCACGCCAACACGCTCGGCGTTCCGACGCCCCGGCCGGGAGCGGAGGAGGGGTACGTCTTCATCGACCCGGAGGGCTTCGTCGCCGACCCCGCCTACGACCTCGGTGTCGTCCTGCGCGACTGGTGCGCCGAACTCCTCGCCACCCCCGACCCCCTGGGCCTCGCCCGCCGCTACTGCGCCCTGCTGGCGGACGGCAGCGGCCTGTCCGCGACGGCGATCTGGGAGTGGGGCTTCCTCGAACGGGTCTCGTCCGGCCTGTACCTGCTGGACTTCGCGGGCCCCGCCGAGGCCGCCCCCTTCCTGCGGACGGCGGACCTGCTGGCCGGTGCCACACTGTCGACGTGAACACGACCCCTTGGAAACCCGGCTCCGCCACCGGCATCGGCTCACTGCCCGGCACGGATCCGCGCGAGGCGTCACGCATCGTCCTGGGTGAACTCCCGACGCTGCCGCACCTGCCGGAACTCCCCGACCGGGGTGTGGGGGCCGACATCGTCGGCCGCACCGCGGGTCTGCTCGTGGACATCCCCGTCGAGGTCGTCCCGTCGGGCTACCGCGTGACCGCGCACCCCGGCCGCGACCACCGCCGGGCCACCGACCTGATGAACTACGACCTCGACGCGTTCGAGGAGGCGGTCCAGACCGTCAACCTCCGCCCGGAGGTCGTGAAGATCCAGATCGCGGGCCCGTGGACGCTGATGTCGAACGTCGAACTCGTGCGCGGCCACCGCGTCCTGACCGATCCGGGCGCGGTGAAGGAGTTCACCGAATCCCTCGCCGAAGGCCTCAAGCAGCACATCGCCGAGGTGCGCAAGAGGACCGGCGCGCAGGTCGTCGTGCAGCTCGACGAGCCGGGCGTCCCGGCGGTGCTCGGAGGGCTCCTGCCGACGCCGTCGAAGCTGGGCACCGTCCGCGCCGTGCCGGAACCGGACGCGCGGGACGTGCTCGCCACGATCATCGACGTGGCCGGGCCCGGCACGATCGTGCACTGCTGCGCGCCCAAGCCGCCCGTGACGCTCTTCCGCGAGGCGGGCGCGTCCGCCGTGGCGCTCGACGTCTCGTTGCTGCGCGGAGCGGGCAAGGCCGTGGCGGACGAGCTGGGGGAGGCCTGGCAGGCGGGCACCTCGCTGTGGCTCGGGCTCGTGCCGAGCACCGATCCGGGCACGAAGGTCGAACTGCGCGACCTCGCCAGGCCCGCGCTGGAGCTGGCGGACCGCCTCGGCTTCCCGCGTTCGGTGCTCACGGACCTGGCGCTGCCCACTCCCACCTGCGGGATGGCGGGCGCGTCCGAGAAGTGGGTCCGCCGCGCCCTCTCGCTGACCCGAGACCTGGGCAAGGCGTTCTCGGAGCCGCCCGAGGACTGGTGACCGCGGCGACCGGCGGCTAGTCTTCCCGACTAATTAGGCAACCTTCTTAACCATAGGACCACCGCCGCCGGTCCGGGCAAGGAGCCCCCATGCGTTTCGCGCACGCCCTCGTCGCGGCGGCGGCGGTCACCGGGTTGGTCGCGGTGCCCGCCCAGGCCGCCCCGTCCGGGCAGGTCCGGCTGGACCAGGTCGGCTACGGCACCACCGAGGGCAAGCAGGCGTACTTCCTCGCGCCCACCGCTTCGTCCGCCACGTTCTCCGTCCTCGACGACCGGGGCAGGTCCGTGCTGACCGGCCGGGTCGGCGCGTCGCTCGGCGGCTGGAACACCGGCTTCACCGCCGTGCACCCGATCGACTTCACCGGGGTGACCAGGAAGGGCACGTACCGGATCAAGGTCGGCGGGGTCACCTCGCCCACGTTCAAGGTCGACACCGTGCGGAAGCTGTACGCCCCGCTGGCGGCCGACAACGTCGAGTTCTTCCAGGCCCAGCGCGACGGCGCCGACGTCGTTCCCGGCAGGCTCAAGCGCAAGCCGTCCCACCTGGCCGACCGCGAGGCCTTCGTCTACGACCACCCGGTGTTCAAGGGCGAGGGCGGCGACGAGGTCGCCGAACCCCTCAAGCGCGTCGGCGGCCCGGTCGACGTCGAGGGCGGCTGGTTCGACGCGGGCGACTTCGTCAAGTTCACCCACGCCACCTCGTACTCGCTGGCGGAACTCCTGTACGCGCAGCGGGTCGCCCCCAACCCCGCGCTCGACGCCGAGACGAAGTTCGGCCTCAGGTGGCTCGACAAGGTGTGGGACAGCAGGTCCAAGACCCTCATCGCGCAGGTCGGCATCGGCACCGGCAGCGAGGAGCACGGTTTCGTCGGCGACCACGACGTGTGGCGACTGCCCGAGGCCGACGACAAGCTCAGCGTGGAGCCGGGTGACCTGGAGTACTTCATCAAGCACCGCCCCGTCTTCCGCGCGGCGGCCCCCGGCGAGAAGATCAGCCCCAACCTCGCGGGCCGGGTCTCGGCCGCCTTCGCCCTGGCCGCCCAGGTCGAGGCCAAGCGCGACCCCGCGCTGGCGTGCCGATACCTGGAGGAGGCCGCCTCCGTCTTCGCCCAGGCCAAGACCACCGACGTCGGCGAACTCGTGACCGCGTTCCCGCACGCGTACTACCCCGAGGACTCCTGGGCCGACGACATGGAGTTCGGCGCCACCCAGTTGGCGCTGGCGGGCAAGGCGCTCGGCGACCGCCGCGCCGCGGGCTGGGCCACCGCCGCCACCCACTGGGCGAAGGAGTACCTGGCGAGCGGCGACACCGACACGCTGAACCTGTACAACACCAGCGCTTTGGCGCACACCGACCTCGTCCGCGTCCTGCGCTCGGGCGGTGTGCGCAACGCCGAGGTCACCGAGGCGCAGCTCGTCGGCGACCTCAGGCGCCAGCTCCAGCAGGGCGTCGACGCCTCCGCGTCGAGCCCGTTCCGCACGGCCGTCGACGTCACCCAGTTCGACGCCGCCCCGCGCAGCTTCGGCTACGTGGCCACCGCCAAGCTCTACCGCAGTCTGACCGGCGACCGGACGTTCGACGACTTCGGCACGCGGCAGCGCGACTTCACGCTGGGCGCCAACGCCTGGGGCACGACGCTCGTGATCGGCGTCGGCACCACGTTCCCGAACTGCCCGCAGCACCAGGCGGCGAACCTCTCCGGCGACCTCAACGGCGGTCGCAAGGTACTGGTCGGCGCGGTCGTCAACGGCCCCAACGGCGCGGACCTGTTCGGCGACCTCGGCGAGATGCCTGCGGGCTCCGCCCCGTGCACCAAGGACTACACGAAGCGGTACGACTCGGCCACGTCCGTCTTCGCCGACGACCTCCGCTCCTGGCCCAGTTCCGAACCGGCCATCGACTTCACCTCGATGGCGGCCCTCGCGTTCACCCTGACCGCGCAGGGCTGACGTGCCCACCTGTCGGGCCTGTCCTCGCACAGGCCCGACAGGCCCCGGTCAGCAGCGGTCCTGGACGTGGATCGTCACCGGCACGGCCTGGGTGACCACGCCGTCGGACGCCCAGACCTCAGGCGTGTACACGCCGACCGGGGTGGGCGCGATGGAGACCAGGACGAACGCGATGATCGTGTTGCCGTGGTTGGAACCGGGAGGGAGCGGGGTGCCGTCCTCGCCGGTCGAACCGGCGGGCAGGTCCCGGATCCCCGACTTGATCGGCGTCGACCAGGTGCCGAAGACCGGGACGAAGAAGTACGTGCCGCTGTGGCCGGATCCCGAGTTGACGCACATCCGCTGCCCGATGTCGCGCAGCGTCCACGTCGGGTTCGCGCCGTCGGCGATGGCCGACGGCGCGTTGCCGAGCAGCGCCAACGCCAGCGCGGCCAGTACTGCGAGCAACGGCTTGACGGTATGACGGGTGGATCTCATAGGTGTCCTCCAGGAGAAGCACACGTGGACGGAAGTCGAGGCCCCACAACGAATCCTAGTGAAGTTGATCTTGTTCGCAGCAGGGCCGAACAGCCGACTCCGCCTGTCGAAGCCGACAGGTTCGCCCTGCCGCGAGCACGGGCCAGGAGCGGACCGGCGCCCGTCCGGTCACAGCCGGTCGAACGGCTCCGAGTAGCGGAACGCCCCCCGCAGCCCCTCGTCGTACGCGCTCAACGCCCGAGCCTGGAAGTGCGGCGCCCACTCGGCCACCGGTGGCGTGATCCCGAACGACGCGGCCAGCCGGAAACCGAAGCGCGAGTAGTAGTCCGGGCTGCCGAGCAGCACCACCAGCGGCTCGTCCAGCGCGTCCGCGGCCCCCAGCACCGTGTGCACCAACGCCTTCCCGACCCCCGACCGCTGGTGCGACGGCAGCACGCTCAACGGCCCCAGGCCCAGCGCCGGAGCGTCGTCCACGGTGGCCCGCGTGCACACCACGTGCCCCACGACGGCGTCGTCCACGACCGCCACCAGCGACAACGCCGGAATCCACCCCTCGTCGGCCCGCAGCCAGTCCACCAGCAGGTGTTCACCGGCGGGTCGAGCGGCGAAGGCCGCCTCGGTCACCGATCGGATGACGTCCACGTCACCGGGCACTTCGCGTCGAATCAGCATCCGGCCAACCCTAGGCATCCGGCCGGGGAGCACCACCGAATATCCGTCACCCGAGCAACGCGCCCCGGCCGCGGGCGACCCGGTCGGCCGCGCGCACCCCGGACGGCAGTTCCGCGCCGCGCAGGAAGCTCAGCAGCACCGAGCGGAACGCGCGCGCCGCACCCGTCGGCGCGACGTCCGTGCGGTGCGCCAGCGCGATGGTCCGCCTGATACCAGGTGCCGTCAGCGGGGTCCCGTGCAGCAGCGGCCGGGTCGCCAGCACCATCGACGGCACCAGCGCGACCCCCAGCCCGGCCTCCACGAACCGCAGCACCGCGTCCATCTCCCCGCCCTCCACCGAGAACCGCGGCTCGAACCCGGCCGCGTGGCAGGCGGCGACGGTGGTCTCCCGCAGGTCGTAGCCCTCGCGGAACATGACCATCGGCTCGTCCCGCAGGTCGCTCAACCGCACCCGCTCGCGCCCCAGCGGCCGGGCGGAGGCGACCACCAGTTCCTCCGACAGCACCGGTACGGAGGTCAGGGACAGCCCCGGCGACGCGATCACCAGCGCCAGGTCCAGCGCGCCCGCGGTCAGATCCCGCTCCAGGTCACGGGATCCGCTCTCGGTCACCAGCAGCCTGATCCCCGGATACGCGTCGTGGTAGCGCTTCAGCACGTCCGCGAACAGGCTGGCGCACAGGCTCGGCGGCGCGCCGACCCGGACCCGGCCGCTGCGCAGCCCGACCAGTTCGGCGACTTCTAGGTGCGCGGTGTCCACATCGGACAGGATGCGCAGCGCGATCGGCAGCAGCGCCTCGCCGGCGGGCGTGAGCGCCACGTTCCCGCGCGCCCGGCTGAACAGCTCGGCCCCCAGCTCCTTCTCCAGCGCCTGGACCTGCTTGCTGAGTGAGGGCTGCGCCACGTGCGACTCCTCGGCGGCCCGCGTGAAGTGCCGCGTCCTGGCCACGGCCAGGAAGTACGCGAGCTGCTGGAGCGTCATAGCGCCAGGCTATCGAAATCAGGCCATCGATGTATTGGACGACTCGTCGAAGTCGCGCTTACCGTCGCTGACGTGCAAACACTCCGCCTGTACCGGTCGACGGTCGGCAAGAAGGCCGTCATGGCCGTGACCGGCGTCGGGATGCTGCTGTTCGTCGTCGGGCACATGATCGGCAACCTGTCGGTGTTCTCCGGACCCGCCGCCATCGACGGCTACGCGCGCTGGCTGCGCGAGATCGGCGTCGTCTGGCCGCTGCGCTTCGGGCTGCTGCTGTGCGTCGGCCTGCACATGGTCGCGGCGGTCCAGTTGGCCCGCCGCGCCAGGAAGGCCCGACCTCAGGGGTACGAGCACGGCCGCCGTCCGCAGAGCTACGCGGCGCGCACGATGCGCTGGGGCGGCGTGATCATCACCCTGTTCGTGGTCTACCACCTGCTCGACCTCACGGCCGGCGTCGCGAACCCCCACGGCGTCCAGGGCGAGGTCTACAACAACCTCGTCGCGGACTTCCAGCTCTGGTACGTCGTCCTGGCCTACACGGTCGCCGTCCTGGCCCTGGGCCTGCACATCCGCCACGGCGCGTGGAGCGCGTTGCAGAGCCTCGGCGTCACGGCCCCGCGCGGCATCGCCCTGGTGGTCGCGGGCGTGATCTGCGCCGGTTACCTGTCCGTTCCCGCAGCAGTCGTCCTCGGAGTGGTGAGCTGATGTACACCGAAGGCACGCCCATCGCCGACACCAGGGCCCCCGGCGGCCCCGTCGAGAACCGCTGGGAGCAGCGGCGGCTCAACGCCCGGCTGGTCAACCCGGCCAACAAGCGCAAGCTGTCCGTGATCGTCGTCGGCACCGGTCTGGCAGGCGCGTCGGCCGCGGCGTCGCTCGGCGAACTCGGCTACCGCGTCACGTCGTTCTGCTACCAGGACAGCCCGCGCCGGGCGCACAGCATCGCCGCGCAGGGCGGGATCAACGCGGCCAAGAACTACCGCAACGACGGCGACAGCGTGCGGCGGCTGTTCCAGGACACGGTGAAGGGCGGCGACTTCCGGTCGCGCGAGTCGAACGTGCACCGGCTGGCCGAGCTGAGCGTGCGGATCATCGACCAGTGCGTGGCGCAGGGCGTGCCGTTCGCCCGCGAGTACGGCGGGCTGCTGGACACGCGGTCGTTCGGCGGCGCGCAGGTGTCCCGCACGTTCTACGCCCGCGGCCAGACCGGCCAGCAACTGCTGCTCGGCGCGTACCAGGCGATGGCGAGGCAGATCGCCGCCGGGACCGTGACCTCGTTCCCCCGCACGGAGATGCTGGACCTGGTCGTGCACGAGGGCCGCGCCCGCGGTGTCGTGGTGCGCGACCTGGTGACCGGCGAGGTCTCCGCGCACACCGCCGACGCCGTCGTCCTCGCGACCGGCGGCTACGGCAACGTGTTCCACCTCTCCACCAACGCCAAGGGCTGCAACACCACGGCGATCTGGCGGGCCCACCGGCGCGGCGCGCTGTTCGCGAACCCGTGCTTCACCCAGATCCACCCGACGTGCATCCCGATCTCCGGCGACCACCAGTCGAAGCTGACGCTGATGAGCGAGTCGCTGCGCAACGACGGCCGCGTGTGGGTGCCGTCGCGCAAGGACGACCCCCGCCCGCCGAACGACATCCCGGAGGCCGAGCGCGACTACTACCTGGAGCGGATGTACCCGAGCTTCGGCAACCTCGTGCCGCGCGACATCGCCTCGCGGGCCGCCAAGAACATCTCCGACGAGCGCAAGGGCGTCTACCTGGACTTCGCCGACGCCATCACCCGCCTCGGCCGCGACACCGTGGAAGCCCGCTACGGCAACCTCTTCGAGATGTACCAGCGGATCACCGGCGAGGACCCGTACACCGCGCCGATGCGGATCTACCCGGCCGTGCACTACACGATGGGCGGCCTGTGGGTCGACTACGACCTGCGCAGCACCATCCCCGGCCTGTTCGTCGTCGGCGAGGCCAACTTCTCCGACCACGGCGCGAACCGGCTCGGCGCCAGCGCGCTGATGCAGGGCCTCGCGGACGGCTACTTCGTGCTGCCCACCACGATCGGCGACTACCTGGCCGACGGCCCGTTCGGCCCGTGCACGCCCGACGTGAGCGAGGTCCGGGACCGCGTGGCGGCCCTGCTGGCGGTGGACGGCGACCGCACCGCCGAGTCGTTCCACCGCGAACTGGGCAGGCTCATGTGGGACGAGTGCGGCATGGAGCGCGACGAGGCGGGCCTGCGCAAGGCGCTGGACCGCATCCCGGAGCTGCGGGCCGAGTTCTGGCGGCGGATCAAGGTTCCCGGCTCGGGGGAGGCCCTCAACCAGGAGCTGGAGAAGGCCGGACGGGTCGCGGACTTCCTCGAACTGGCCGAGCTGATGTGCGTCGACGCGCTGCACCGCACCGAGTCGTGCGGCGGCCACTTCCGGTCCGAGAGCCAGACGCCGGACGGCGAGGCGCTGCGCGACGACGAGGCGTTCGGCTACGTGGCCGCGTGGGAGTACACCGGCGGCGAACCCGTGCTGCACAAGGAAACACTGGACTTCGAACACGTGCGCCCCAGCACGAGGAGCTACAAGTGAAGCTGACCCTGCGGATCTGGCGCCAGTCCGGCCCGACCGGAGCCCTCGTCACCTACCCGCTGGACGACCTGTCGCCCGACATGTCGTTCCTGGAGATGCTTGACGTCCTCAACGAGTCCCTGGTGGTGCGCGGCGAGGAGCCCGTGGCGTTCGACCACGACTGCCGCGAAGGCATCTGCGGCATGTGCGGCCTGATGATCAACGGCGTCGCGCACGGCCCGGAGAAGGCCACCACGGCGTGCCAGTTGCACCTGCGGCACTTCTCCGACGGCGACACGATCACCGTGGAACCCTGGCGCGCCAAGCCGTTCCCCGTCCTGCGCGACCTCGTCGTCGACCGCTCCGCGCTGGACCGGATCGTCGAATCGGGCGGCTACATCAGCGTCCCCACCGGCAGCGCGCCCGACGCGCACGCCACCCCCGTGCCCAAGGAGTCCGCCGACGCCGCCTTCACCTCCGCCGCGTGCATCGGCTGCGGCGCCTGCGTGGCCGCCTGCCCCAACGGTTCCGCGATGCTGTTCACTGCAGCCAAGGCCACCCACCTCGGCTCGCTCCCGCAGGGCCAGCCGGAACGCTGGAGCCGCGCCCAGGACATGGTCCAGACGCACGACGACCTGGGCTTCGGCGGCTGCACCAACGCGGGCGAGTGCACCCCGGCGTGCCCCAAGGGCATCCCGCTGACCACGATCGCCCAGCTCAACCGCGACCTGCTGCGTTCACACCTCCGCTGACGGGCCGTGGGGGTTGAATGGGGGCATGAGCTGGTTCCGCCGACGCCGCCCCGACCCGTCACCCCCGGTGCACCTGCCGAACCCCCACGAGGCGGCGGTGGTGTTCTGGCAGGGCTGGTACGAGCTGCTGCCGACGGTCAGCGCGGCCATCGGCGACGGTGAGCCGCACCGGGTCGAGAACGAACTGTGCGAGCTGGTCGCGGCCATCCACCCGGACCTGCACTTCTCCCTCGAACGCGGGCAGCGGGCCATCTACGCGCTGGTGGTGAGCGGCCAGGAGGACCCGCGGCTGCGGCCGTACACGGACGCGTGGATCGAGGCCGCGCCGCCGGAGGACATGATCTGGGAGTACCACGACTCGGTGCCGCCGGTGCCGGACCCGACCGAGGTCACGGTGAACCTCGCGGGCCACCGGCTCCGCCTCGGCGACTTCCGGGTCGTGGCGCAGGTGACGGACGGCGCGGTCGACGTGGCCGTCTACCACCCGGAGCTGGCCGAGTTGGAGGAGGAAGCCCGCAGGGCGATGACGTTCCTCCCGCTGGACGTCACCCTGGGTGAGCGCCTGGCGGGGGAGTGGCTCGGACGGGTGGAAACGGCCGCGCAGGAACCCGAGGGCACGATCGACCTCCTGGAGCTGCGGGAACTGGTCCACTCACTGGCCCGTGTGGACGAACCACCCACCCACGGGTCGTAGTCGAGAATTGTCGGACCCCCTCGTTACGCTCCACCCGTGACCAGCAACGAGGACCTGAACCCCACCTCACTGACCGCCGAGGGCGTCGAGGACGTGCCCACCGGGGTCCGTGAGCGCCACGCCGCCCTCGCGGAGGAGCTGCTGGGCCACCAGTTCCGCTACTACGTGCTCGACTCGCCGACGGTGACCGACGGCGAGTTCGACACCCAGCTCAAGGAACTGGAGGCCCTGGAGGCCGCGCACCCCTCGCTGGTCACGCCCGAGTCGCCGTCGCAGCGCGTCGGCGGCACGTTCTCCACCGAGTTCACCGCCGTCGACCACCTCGAACGCATGCTCAGCCTCGACAACGTGTTCGACCTTGAGGAGCTGCGGGGCTGGTTCGAGCGGATCGAGAAGGCGTTCAGCGGCGAGACGCACTACCTGTGCGAGCTGAAGATCGACGGCCTCGCCATCAACCTGCTCTACCAGGACGGCAAGCTCGTCCGCGCCCTGACCAGGGGTGATGGCCGCACCGGCGAGGACGTGACGCTGAACGTCCGCACGATGGCCAGCGTCCCGCAACGGCTGACGGGCACCGCCGAGTACCCCGTGCCCGCGCTGGTGGAGGTGCGCGGCGAGGTGTTCATGCCGGTCGAGGGGTTCGTCGAGCTGAACGCGAAGCTGGTCGAGGCGGGCAAACCGCCGTACGCGAACCCGCGCAACACCGCCGCGGGCTCGTTGCGGCAGAAGGACCCCAAGATCACCGCGAGCAGGCCGCTGCTGCTCATCTGCCACGGCATCGGCAAGCGCGAGGGCTTCGAACCGACCCGCCAGTCCGAGTCGTACGAGGCGCTCCGCGCGTGGGGCCTGCCGGTGTCGACCCACACGAAGGTGCTCGCCTCGTTCGCCGAGGTGGCCGAGCACGTCGAGCACTGGGGCACCCACCGCCACGACGCCGAGCACGAGATCGACGGCATCGTCGTCAAGGTCGACGAGGTGTCCCTGCAACGCCGCCTCGGCACCACCTCCCGCGCCCCGCGCTGGGCCATCGCCTTCAAGTACCCGCCGGAGGAGGCGACGACGACGCTGCTGGACATCAAGGTCCAGGTCGGCCGCACCGGCCGCGTCACCCCGTACGCCGTGATGGAGCCGGTGAAGGTCGCGGGCTCGACGGTCGCCAGGGCCACCCTGCACAACGCCAGCGAGGTCGAGCGCAAGGGCGTCTGGATCGGCGACCGCATCGTCATCCGCAAGGCGGGCGACGTCATCCCCGAGGTCCTCGGCCCGGTCATCGACATCCGCCCGGCAGACGCTCACCCGTTCGTCATGCCCCTGGCGTGCCCCGAGTGCGGCTGGCAGCTCCGCCCCATGAAGGAGGGCGACGTCGACATCCGCTGCCCCAACGCCCAGGCCTGCCCTGGCCAACTACGGGAACGCCTGGCCTACCTGGGCAGCCGCTCAGCCCTCGACATCGAGGTCCTGGGCTACGAGGCCGCCGTGGCCCTGGCCGACTCGGACGCCTACACCGACGAGGGCGACCTGTTCACGCTGGACGCGGACAAGCTGCTGGAGGTGGAACTCTTCCGCACCATGCAGGGCGTCCTCAACGCCAACGCGCAAAAGCTGCTGGACAACCTGGAAGCAGCCAAGAGCCGTCCACTGTGGAGAATCATCGTCTCCCTCTCCATCCGCCACGTAGGCCCCACCGCCTCCCGCGCACTGGCACGCGAGTTCGGCTCCATCGACCGCATCGCCACCGCGTCGGAAGAAGAACTGGCCTCCGCCGAGGGCGTAGGCCCCACCATCGCACTAGCCGTCCGCGAATGGGCGGAAACCCAGTGGCGCCAAGACATCGTGGAAAAGTGGCGAGCCGCAGGCGTCCGCACCGAAGAGACCAGGGACACCAGCGTCCCCCGCAACCTGGAGGGCCTCTCCATCGTCGTCACCGGCTCCCTGGAAACCTTCTCCAGGGACGAGGCGAAGGAAGCCATCCTCTCCAGAGGCGGCAAAGCAGCGGGCGCGGTCTCCAAGAAAACCGCCTTCGTAGTAGTAGGCGAAGCCCCAGGCTCAAAACACGACAAGGCCCTCCAACTCAAGGTCCCAGTCCTGGACGAGGCAGGCTTCCGCACCCTCCTCAACGAGGGCCCAGAAGCCGCCACCGAGGTAGCCACCACAGGCACCGAGGAAACAGATGAATGACATCACCATCCGCCCAGCCCACCCGGACGAGTGGGCAGCGGCAGGCGAAATCACGGTAGCCGCCTACCTGGCGGACAACCACATCGACTCCCACACAGGCGGCTACGCAGACCAGTTGGCAAACGCCACAGCAAGAGCAAAAGAAGCAGAACTACTGGTAGCGATAACCGCGGACGAAGTAGTGGGCACAGTAACAATAGTCCACCCCAACACTCAATGGTCAGAAGTCTCCCGCGAAGGCGAACTGGAATTCCGCATGCTGGCGGTAGCTCCCAAAGCACGTGGCCGGGGCATAGGTGAACTACTAGTGCAAGCAGCAATCAGTAGAGCCCAAGAACAAGGCGCCCACCACCTAGTGCTGAGCAGCTCGGAACACATGGAAACAGCCCACCGCCTCTACACCCGCCAAGGCTTCACCCGCCTACCAGACCGAGACTGGCATCCTCTACCAGGCCTAACAGCAAAAGCATTCATCCTCAAGCTCTAAAAAACGCCAACCACCCACAAACGCAACGCGCCCACCCAACCGTGGCCGATTTTACTTGGGGGATTTGCCCCTTAAACTTGCGTCGGACGGCAGCTTCACCTCTGCCCTTTATTGTCCGACGAAGGGGCAAATCTAGGGGCCCCAAGTCAAATCGGCCACACTCCCCACCAACCCGCGTCCACAACTAGACCCCGACGCAACCCACACGCACCACGCGACCCCCAACGGAACCGCAGCTTCCAACCCCTCCCCCGTAGATCGATCAGTCCCCATTTTCCTTGCAGGGACACCACATCCCCCCTCCCTATGATCCCCTCGTGATCTCCTTCGAGACTGACCAACTGGCTGGTCTGCACCGCTACGCCTACCTCCCTGGCGAAGACCTCCCACTGGACGACCCCTGGCCAGGTCTCTTCGAGGAGTGGACCGACAACGGCGTCCTCCTCACCCGCACCCCCATGACCGAGTACGCCATCAACAACATCAACTGCGAAGAGATAGCCGTCTACCTAGGCCTGCTCTGGCGCCTGACCGAAGGCGGCAACAGATTCGCCATCCCCACCTACTACCGCGACAAGGCCACCGAACTCCTGGGCCGTGACCCGGAGTTCATCAACTGGGAGTACAGCGTCGAAGCGGGCGCCCCGGACGTGGTCGCCAGGGACCAGGGCTTCACCCCCGCCAGGGCCTGCGTGCCCTTCCGCCCGGAACCCACCCCGTGGCAACAGGAACACGCCACCCACGCCGGCCTCTTCGCCCTCCACGCCCCGAGCGACCTCGTGGCGCTGCTCCGGGCCACCATCGCCGACGCCGCTGCCGAGGTCACCGTCTTCGCGGTCCAGGACCACGAACGCCTCCTGGCCGGGCTCAGGAGCGGCGGCAGACCCGAACTGACCGACCTGCTGCAACCGGGTGACGTGTTCGCCGACCTGACGATCGGCGTGGACGAGCCCTACTCCGACTCCCTGATCATCGCCGCCCACGAGGACCTGACCGCCAGGGTCACCGAGGTCGTGGTGCACGCCCAGCGCCGGATCGCCGAGTACGACCCGGCCCAGCTAGCGGACATGTCCGCGTTCCTCGACGCCATGGGCAGGCTCAGCGGGTTCGCCTGACCCGTGGATCAGGTCGTACAGCGACCGGTCGCGCCCGGCCTGGTGGTACAGCAGCTCCACCAACTCCTCGTGGCTGAGCGTCCGCAGGTGCGACCGCAGCTCGACGTCCTCCGCGTCGGCGGGCGGCACCTCGTGACCGCGGTCCAGCAGCACCAGCCCGACCGCCACGAGGTGCTTGCAGAAGAACCCCTGCTCCCCGTACGGGCACGAGCACTCGCCCGCGAGCTGCTCGTCCCGCCAGGCCAGCTCCACCGCGTACGAGCCCGCTCCTTCGACCCGCGCGGCGACGTGCCTGCGCAGCACCCGCAACTCGATCACCGAGTCCCGATAGCCGAGCCCGCGCCAGAACGACTTGGCGCCAGCTTTGTGCTGAAGCATCTCGGTGGTGAGCGTCGGCATGATCGTATTCAACTACGAGCCGAGAATTCACCCGCAAGGATGGTGTTCCCAACCCGTCCGGCGGGGCACCGGCGCCACGCACCGGTGCCGCCACCCGCACCTCAGCCCGAGTTCTTCTCCAGGTCCAACAACGTCACCGCGGCCCGGAAGTACTTGTTCGTCCCCAGGTCCCGCACCGTCTTGATGTTGAACGCCGCCTTCAACTTCTCCGCGTCACCGTCGCTGACCCCGGACAACGCCGCTACCGGCGCGTCGAGGATGTCGGTGAGGGGCATGTTCTCGTACGCCTTGTCCAACAGCGAGTCGAGGTTGACCGAAACAGCCATGATCGCGTCCTCCTGGTACCCGAAGATCACCGTGCGGCCCGATTCTCACCGCCCCACCCCGAACGCGCAGCGCGTGGCGAAGCACTCGCTTGCGAATGGAACCTCCGACCGGCCTGTGGTTACGTGGATCGCGTGCTGCAAGCCTGCCTCAACGGCGCTCGCCCGCTCGGGAGCCACCCGGCCCTGCCGACCTCACCCGCCCAGCTCGCCGCGGACGCCGCCGCCGTCGCGGCGCTCGGTGTCACGTCGCTGCACCTGCACCCGCGGGACCTGGTCGGTCTGGAGGTGCTGGCGGGTCCGGAGGTGGCGACGACGGTCGCGGTGGTCCGGGCCGCCGTGCCCGGTGTCGAGATCGGGGTGACCACGGGCGGGTGGATCCAGCCCGACCCGGTCCGGCGGGCCGAGCTGGTGGCGGGCTGGGCGGGGCTGGCGGCGGGGCGGCCGGACGTCGCCTCGGTCAACGTCCACGAGGACGGCTGGACCGAGGTGTGCGCCGCGCTGCACCGGGCGGGCATCGGGATCGAGCTGGGCGTCTTCCACGTCGAGGCCGCGCGGGCACTGGTCGCGAGCGGGCCACCGCCGGGGACCAGGCGGGTCCTGGCCGAGGTCCAGCCCGGCACCGACCCGATCCCCACGGCGGAAGCGCTGCTGGCGGAACTGGAACCGCTGGGCCTGCCGCTCCTGCTGCACGGCGAGGACGACACCGCGTGGCCGGTGCTCTGCCACGCGGCCCGCCTCGAACTCGACACCCGCGCCGGCCTGGAGGACACCCTCCACCTACCGGACGGCACCCCCGCCCCGGACAACGCGACCCTGATCACCCTGGCCCACCGCACCCTGCACAACCTGGGCCCCCGCTGACCTGATCAGGCCCGCTCGCGAAGTCAGGACCAGGACCGGCACTCGCCACCCGCGACCGAGCCCAGCACCAGACCGATGGGTTCCCGAACCTTCATGCCCGGCCCGGCAACTAGCCCCAGCACTAGGCCGACCAATCCTGGCGCTAGGCCGATCAACCCCGCCCGGCAACCAACCCCGGCGCTAGGCCGACCAACCCCGGCCCGGCAACCAACCCCGGCGCTTGGCCGGACCAACCTCGGCGCTAGGCCGGACCGATCGGTTCCTGGAGCTCCGTCACCCACAGCGCCTTGTCCTCCGGGCACTCCAGGTACAGCTCACGCGACGGCCCCAGCGTGCGGTAACCGTTGTCGTCGATCCACCGCGCCAACGCCTGGACGTCGGGCATCACCTCGTCCATCGACCCGCGGTGCAGGATCGTCGCCACCCGCTCGTACGCCGGCAGGTCGACGACGTCGAAGTCACGACCCGGCACCGACGCGCCTACCCCAACACCAGCGCCCACCCCGACACCAGCGCCCACCTCGACGTCCGCTCCCACCTCGATGCCCGCGTGCACTTCGACCCCGTCCGGCAGGTCCACGTAGTACGCCAGCCCCATCCCGGTCGGCGTCACGCCCGCGGCCCCCAGCCTGCGCATCAGCTCCTCGTACAGCGGCTGGATCACCGGGCTGATGTGCTCCGGGTCGAACCCGCCCGCCACCGCGCTCAACTCGGCCACCCGCACGGCCGGAACGCTCTTCACCACGACGTCATCCGAAGGCATGAGCCCCTCATCCTCAATCGTCCGGAGCCTCGCCTCGACCCTGACCAGCCTGGCCCGGTCGGCGGTGATCGCCGCCGTCAGCTCGACCTGCCGCAACCGCAGCATCCCGCGCAGCTCCTCGACGCTCACCTTCTCGTCGAGGATCCCGCCGACCTGGACGAGCGTGAACCCGAGGTCCTTGAGCGCGATGATCCGGTTGAGCCTGGCCAACTGCGAACCCTCGTACGCGCGGTACCCGGTGAACGGGTCGACGCGCGCGGGTCTGAGCAGGCCGATCTCGTCGTAGTGGCGCAGCATTCGCACCGACACACGACCGTGCTTGGCGAAGTCCCCGATGCCGAACATGTCGCCTCCGAGTCAACGGCCTCACACGGTGTCAGGGTCAACCTCAGTCCGGCAGGACGACCGCGACGATCCCGGCCAGGTGGGCGAGCCGGGCGACCTCGGCGGCGCGGAACATCGGTCCGCCGGGACGGCCGACGAGCAGCACGCGGTCCGGCTTGCCCAACGGCGTGGCGGCCAGCTCGGTGCCCAGTTCCTGCCAGGTCTCGGGGACCCAGTCCTCCTCGCCGTCCAGCACGGTCGCGCGCTGGAGCGGGAACCACGGCGGGTTCGTCATGCGGGTCTCCGGGGCCGCCGAGCTGGCGGTGATCCGGTGGACGCCCTTGGCGTCGTGGCCGAGCACGACGGCCCAGCCCGCGCGGATGATCTTCGGGACGCCCTCGGTGAAGACGGCGAGGCCCTTCGCGGGCTCCTCGGCGACCTCCTCCACCAGCTCCAGCTCGCGGTGCGTGTCCAGCACGCCCGCGTACGGGCGCACCGCGTCGACCTCGACACCCTCGATGGACTCGGCCGCGGTGATGAGCACGTCGGGGAGGCGTCCGGAGGGCAGTTCGACCACGAGGTCGTCGATCGCCACACCGCCGCCGCGTTCCACCACGTCCACGCTGAGGATGTCAGCCCCGATCTCGCCGAGCGCCGAAGCGACCGCGCCGAGCGTGCCGGGACGGTCCGGGAGTTGAACCCGGATCAGGAAGGACACGGTGAACGCCTCCATGCTCATGCGCGGGAGAAGATCACCCGAGCGGTTCGGTGAGCGGTACGCGCCACGTGCCGTTACCGCCGACCGGTGATTCTCGCAGACGAACTATCGCTTTCCGACTCTCCTCCGACAGTTGCGCTCCGGTAAAATCGCGCAACGCCCGTTCAGCGGCCCTCGGTAACCCGGTCGGAGCGTGTGCTGACCTCGCCATAGACTCGTGTAGTCCAAAAATCCGACTACCGACCCACGGGGGTTGACGAGGTGCCCAGCATCTCCCGCGACGAGGTCGCGCACCTGGCCAGGCTGGCCAGGCTGGCCGTCACCGACGACGAGCTCGACCTGTTCGCCGGTCAGCTCGACGTCATCCTTCAGTCGGTGTCGGCGGTGGGCGACATCGCCACCGCCGACATCCCGCCGACGTCGCACGCCGTTCCGCTGACCAACGTGTTCCGCGAGGACGTGGTGCGCCCGAGCCTCGGCCAGGCCAAGACGCTCGCGGGCGCCCCCGCCGCCGAGGACGGTCGCTTCCGCGTGCCCCGAATCCTGGGTGAGGAAGCATGAGCCTGATCCGCAGCACGGCCGCCGAGCTGGCGGCCAAGATCCACGGCGGCGAGGTCTCGGCCGTCGAGGTCGCCCAGGCGCACCTCGACCGCATCTCGTCCGTCGACAAGGGGATCAACGCGTTCCTGCACGTCGACACCGAGGGCGCGCTCGCCGCCGCCAAGCAGGTCGACGACGACGTCGCCGCCGGTCGTCCGGTGGCGTCACCGCTGGCGGGCGTCCCGCTGGCGCTCAAGGACGTGCTCGTCGCCGAGGGCATGCCGACCACGTGCGGGTCGAAGATCCTCGAGGGCTGGCACTCGCCGTACGACGCGACGGTGACGCGCAGGCTCCGCGAAGCGGGCGTCGTCATCCTCGGCAAGACCAACATGGACGAGTTCGCCATGGGCTCCTCCACGGAGAACTCCGCGTACGGCCCGACCCACAACCCGTGGGACCTGGACCGCATCCCCGGCGGCTCCGGCGGTGGCTCCTCCGCGGCGCTGGCCGCGTTCGAGGCGCCACTGGCCATCGGCACGGACACCGGCGGCTCCATCCGCCAGCCCGGCGCCGTGACCGGCACGGTCGGCGTGAAGCCGACCTACGGCTCGGTGTCCCGTTACGGTCTGGTTGCGTTCTCGTCCTCGCTGGACCAGGCCGGGCCGTGCGCCCGCACCGTCCTCGACGCGGCCCTGCTGCACGAGGTCATCGCGGGCTACGACGACCGGGACTCCACGTCCATCAACGCCCCGGTGCCGCCGGTCGTGGCCGCCGCCCGCGAAGGCGCGTCCGGCGACCTGTCCGGCGTCCGCGTCGGCGTCGTCACGCAGTTCAGCGGCGAGGGCTACCAGCCCGGCGTGCTGGCGTCGTTCGAGGCGGCCGTCGAGCAGCTCCGGCAGCTCGGCGCGGAGGTCGTCCAGGTCTCCTGCCCCAGCTTCGACTACGCGCTGCCCGCGTACTACCTGATCGCGCCCAGCGAGGCCTCGTCCAACCTGGCCCGCTTCGACGCCATGCGGTACGGCCTGCGCGTCGGCGACGACGGCTCGCACGGCGCCGAGGAGGTCATGTCGCTGACCCGCGAGGCCGGTTTCGGCGCCGAGGTCAAGCGCCGCATCATGATCGGCACGTACGCGCTGTCGTCCGGCTACTACGACGCGTACTACGGCTCGGCGCAGAAGGTCCGCACGCTCATCTCGCGGGACTTCGACGCCGCGTTCGCGACCGTGGACGTGCTGGTCTCGCCGACCACGCCGACCACGGCGTTCAAGATCGGCGAGCGCTCCGGCGACCCGATGGCGATGTACAAGGCCGACCTCTGCACCATCCCGTCGAACCTGGCGGGCAACGCGGCGATGAACGTCCCGAGTGGACTGTCCGCCGACGACGGTCTCCCCGTCGGTCTCCAGATCATGGCTCCGCCGCTCCAGGACCACCGCATGTACCGGGTCGCCGCCGCCTACGAGGTCGCCCGCGACGCGGCCCAGGGCGGTCCGCTCATCCAGCGCGTCCCGCAGTTGGAAGGGATCTGACGATGAGGAAAGCCCGAGGGATCATGGGCCTGCTCGGCGCGGTGGCAGCCGCCGCGAGCGCGTTCTCCACCCTGCGCACCGCCAGGGGTGACAAGGACAAGCTGGCGCTCGCGAACGCGGTCGCCAGCATCGCCGTGGCCGTCACCGGCGCGGCGCTGGCCGTGCGCGGGTTCCGGAAGGACGGGAAGGCGTGACGAGCGTGGCTGACCTGATGGACTACGACGAGGTCGTCGAGCGCTTCGACCCGATGCTGGGCTTGGAGGTGCACGTCGAGCTGCACACCAAGACCAAGATGTTCTGCGGCTGCGCCAACGAGTTCGGCGGCGAGCCGAACACGCACGTGTGCCCGGTCTGCCTGGCCGCGCCCGGCGCGCTGCCGGTCGTGAACGGCATCGCGGTCGAGTCGGCGATCAAGATCGGTCTCGCGCTCAACTGCGAGATCGCGGAGTGGTGCCGCTTCGCGCGGAAGAACTACTTCTACCCGGACATGCCGAAGAACTTCCAGACGTCCCAGTACGACGAGCCGATCGCGTTCAACGGCTACCTCGACGTGACGCTGGACGACGGCGAGGTCTTCCGCGTGGAGATCGAGCGCGCGCACATGGAGGAGGACACCGGCAAGTCGCTGCACGTCGGCGGCACGGCCGGTCGGATCCACGGCGCCGAGCACTCGCTGCTCGACTACAACCGCGCCGGTGTGCCGCTGATCGAGATCGTCACGAAGATGATCCCCGGCACGGCCGAGCGGGCGCCCGAGGTGGCCCGCGCGTACGTCAGCGCGCTGCGCGACCTGCTCAAGGCGCTCGACGTGTCCGACGTCCGGATGGACCAGGGCTCGCTGCGCTGCGACGCCAACGTCTCCTTGAGCCCCAAGGAGACCGGCGTGCTCGGCACGCGCACCGAGACGAAGAACGTCAACTCGCTGCGCAGCGTCGAGCGGGCCGTGCGGTTCGAGATGACCCGCCAGGCGGCGATCCTCGCCGAGGGCGGCGAGATCGTGCAGGAGACGCGGCACTTCGAGGAGGCCTCCGGCACGACCCGCGCGGGTCGTCGCAAGGAGACCGCCGAGGACTACCGGTACTTCCCGGAGCCCGACCTCGTGCCGATCGCGCCGTCGCGCGAGTGGGTCGAGGAACTGCGCCTCACGCTGCCGGAGATGCCCGCGCAGCGCCGCAAGCGCGTCCAGGCCGAGTGGAAGCTCACCGACGCCGAGCTGCGCGACCTGGTCAACGCGGACGCGGTCGACCTCGTCGCGGCCACCGTCGAGGCGGGCGCGACGTCCGTCGAGGCGCGGTCGTGGTGGGTGTCGTACCTGATGCAGCAGGCCAACACCCGCGGTGTGGAGCTCGGTGCGCTGCCGATCACCCCCGCGCAGGTGGCGAAGGTCGTCGCGCTCGTCAACGAGGGCGCGCTGACCAACAAGCTCGCCCGCGAGGTCGTCATCGGCGTCCTCGACGGCGAGGGCGAGCCGGAGCAGGTCGTCGAGGCCCGCGGGCTCAAGGTCGTCTCGGACGACTCGGCCCTGGAGAAGGCCGTCGACGAGGCGCTGGCGGCGCAGCCGGACGTGGCGGACAAGATCCGCGACGGCAAGGTCGCCGCGGCGGGCGCGATCGTCGGCGCGGTCATGAAGGCCACGAAGGGCCAGGCGGACGCGAAGCGGGTTCGTGAACTCGTGATCTCCCGCTGCTCCTAGTTATTCCACGTCGGAGGCGTTGTCCAGTCCGCTTTATGCGGTCCGGACAACGCCTCCGTTGTGTTAGCGGCTTGCTCCGAACGGGTGGTGCAGACCGCTCGGGACACGTCGTAAACGCTGGTCAGGCATGACCTGAGTCTTATTTCTGGTCGCTATGGGTGAAATTGCTCATCGAAGATGCGTCCATCTGTGTAAGGCTTACCCCGTTCACCAAGCCGGGGGGCTTGGGAATGATCTTGACAAACCGGATCAGGTATCGACCCGGACGGGTCGCCTGTTGTTAGGGGAGAACAACTCATGGCTGCTGAAACCGACCCCAAGTCGACCAACGACATCGTTGTCCTGGACGGCGAGCCCGAGCCCACCGAGCCCGGCACCGGCGGTGAGGAGACCAACGGCGGGCCGTACCAGACCCACGAGGACCCGGTGCCCACCCCTGGTGGCGGTGGCGGCGGCGCCGTGCCGAACGGCGGCCCGTACCAGACCCACTCGGAGCCGGTTCCCGCGAACTAGGTCGACCCCGCGTGACGCTCATCGGGTACTGGCTGCCGAACGGTTCCGCACCGACTGGCAGTCAGTACCCGATTATCGTTTGTGCTCTTATATGTTAGTGCCTGCGTCATCGTCGAGGACCCCGCCGCGAGGCGTCTCCCGTTCCGCGGATCCCGAAGAGATCGTCCGCCGCGCGCGGGAGTTCCACCGCACCGGCAAGGCGACCACGGTCGCGGGCAAGCACCTGAAGGCCGCCGCGATCCTCCGCCGCGGCCTGGCGCTGCTCGACCACCACAGCGTGGACGACGTCACCCGCGTCGAGGTCCGCACCAGGCTCCTGGTCACCCTTTCCTGGTGCCTGGCCGAGACCAGCCACGTCGACGACGGGCTCACCCTCCTGGCAGGCGCGCGGGAAGACCTGGCGCTGTTCCCGGACTTCCCGGAACGCGACGAGCTGCTCGGCCTGCTGGACGGCAACCGCGGCGTCCTGCTCTTCCGCGTCGGACGGCTCGAAGAGGGCATCACCCACGTCGACTCGGACGTCGACTACCACGAACGCCAACTGGCCGAAGGCGACGGCGACGTGGCCGAGGTCGTCAAGGCCCTGGTCATCGCGTTGACCAACCGCGGCAACGCCTACGGCGAACTGCACCGCATCACCCAGGCGACGCGCGACCTCAACCGCGTCGTCGACCTCGCCGCCGAGCACGACATGCCGTTCAGCGGCGCCATCGCCACCCACGCGCTCGGCAACGTGCTGCAACGGGCGGGCGACCTGCCGTCGGCGTTGCGCCGCTACGAGGACGCGAACCGCGCGTACCAGGAGCTGGAGCCGGGGATGCTGCTCCGGCTGCGCATCGACCAGGCCGAAGCCATGATCAGCGTCGGCCTCGCCGACGAGGCGGGGCGGCACCTGGACGAGGTCCTGCCGGAACTGCGCAGGCAGCGCGTCGGCCAGGACATCGCCGAGGCCGAACTGTTCCGCGCCGCCGCCGCGCTGCTGGACGGGGAACTCGTCACCGCCAAGCGGATGGCGAACGCCGCGCAGCGCAAGCTCGTCCAGCGCGGCAGCCCGGCGTGGGCCGCGGTCGCGGGGCTGATCGCGCTGCGCGTGGACGTGCTGCGGGCGTTGGAGAGCAAGCGCCCGTCCAAGCGCGTGGTCGACCGCGCGCTGGAACTGGCCGACCGGCTCACCGCCCAGAAGCTCGGCGACCAAGCCGCCGTGGCGCACGCCCTCGCCGTGCGCGTGGAAGTGCGGCGCGGCAACACCGACCGGGCCGCCGAACTGCTGCGCGACGTGCCCCGCACCCGCCGCACCAGTCCGATCGACCAGCGGATGCTCGTCCGCCTGGCCCGTGCCGAACTCGCGCTGGCGACCGGCAACCGCCGGGTCGCGCTGGCGCAGGCGAAGGCCGGGTTGGCGGAACTGGGCCGGATGCGCGACCAGATGGGTGGTCTGGAGCTGGTGTCCGGCACCGCGCTGCACGGTCGTGAACTGGGCGAGCTGGCGGTGCGGCTGGTGCTGGACGGCACCGACACCGCGGCGGCGGCCAAGCGGCTGTTCACCTGGCTGGAGCGCACCCGCGCCCAGATGTACCGCTACGAGCCCGTCGAGTCCACGATGGACTCCGAGCTGGTCGAGAGCATCGCCGAAGTCCGCCAGCTCAGCCGCGCCCTGCTCCGCGCCCGCCTCGACGGCCACCCGACCTCCACCCTGGAGGTCCGCTACGCCACGAGCCAGCGCGACGCCATGCGCCTCGGCTGGAGCGCCAGCCCGTGGGGCAAGGCCCGCCCGGTCGCCGACCTCAAGGAGGTCCAGGCGGAGCTGGACGACCGGGCGATGGTCAGCTTCGCCTCGTCCGGTGACGCCATGGTGGCCGTGGTCGTGGTGGCCGGACGGGTCCGCATGGTCCGCCTCGGTTCCGCGTCCGCCGCCACCGAGGCCGCGCTCCGCCTGCACGCCGACCTCAACGCCCTGGCCCCGGACTACCTCCCGGCCCCGCTGGCCGAGGTCATCGCCACGTCCGCCCGCCGCCAGGCGGACCTCCTCGACCGCCAGCTCCTCCAGCCCCTCGCGGACCTGCTCGGCGACCGTGAGCTGATCATCGTCCCCACGGGCGCGCTGTACGTGGTCCCGTGGGGCGTCCTCGCGCTGTGCAAGTCCAGGCCCACCACCGTGGTCCCGTCGGCCACCGCGTGGCTCGCCACCGTCCAGGCGGCGGAGGACGCGGCGGCGGGTGTGCTGCTCGTCCGCGGTCCCGGTCTCCAGGCCGCCGAGGGCGAGATCGACAAGCTCGCCGGCTACCACGTCGACGCCACCTCGCTCGGTGGCGAGGAGGCCAGGGTCGGCACGGTCCTCGAAGCCCTCGACGGCGTCACCCTCGCCCACATCGCCGCGCACGGCGAGCACGAACCGGAGAACGCCCTGTTCTCCCGCCTGGAACTGGCCGACGGCGCCCTCTTCGCGCACGAGGTGGGCCGGGTCAGGCGCCCGCCGAAGCAGGTCGTGCTCGCCGCGTGCGAACTGGCCCTCAACCGCATCCGACCGGGTGACGAGGCGCTCGGGTTCGCCGGGGCGATGCTGGCCAGCGGCGCGCAGACCGTGATCGCGGCCAGCAGCCGGGTCGGTGACGAGCCCGCGGCGGCCGCCATGGGCGACTACCACCGCGGCCTCGCCTCGGGCTCCTCACCGGCCGTGGCGCTCGCCGACGCCATCGCGATCGACCCGCTCCGCCGCCCGTTCGTGTGCCTGGGCTCGGGGTGAGTGGTTACAAGTTTCAAAACTTGTAATCTGTAACTCCCGGCGCTACGGTCGCCGGGTGGAGAAGAGACGACTCGGAACCGAAGGCCCCCTCGTGCCGTCGATCGGACTCGGCTGCGGCCCGATGTCCGCGGGCACCCCCGACCCCGCTCGGGACGAGAACGGCGTGGCCACGATCCGCGCGGCGATCGACGCGGGCATCACCCTGGTCGACACCGGCGACTTCTACGGCAACGGCCACAACGAGTGGCTGATCCGCCGAGCCCTGCGCGACGGCGACCGCGACCGCGTGGTGATCAGCGACAAGTTCGGCGGGCTGCGCGACCCCGCGGGCCGCTTCCTCGGGATCGACGCGCGCCCGGCGCACGTGAAGAGCGCGCTCGCGTACTCGTTGCAGCGCTTGGGCGTCGACCACGTCGACGTCTACCGCCCGGCCCGGCTCGACCCCGCCGTCCCGATCGAGGACACCGTCGGCGCGGTCGCGGAGATGGTCGAGGCGGGGTGGGTGCGCCACATCGGCCTGTCCGAGGTCGGCGCGGACACCCTCCGGCGGGCCAACGCCGTGCACCCGATCGCCGACCTGCAAATCGAGTACTCGCTGTTCAGCCGCGGTGTCGAGCGGTCGATCCTGGCCACCTGCCGCGAACTCGGGGTCGGCGTCACGGCGTACGGCGTCCTCGCGCAGGGCCTGCTCACCGGCGCGTACGCGGGCGGCGGCGAGGTCGGCCACCTGCCGCGCCACGGCGAGCACCTCGCCGCCAACCTGGCGCTGGTCGACCGCCTGCGCGCGGTCGCGGACGCCCGCGGCGCGACGGTGGCGCAACTCGCCGTCGCGTGGGTGCTGGCCCAGGGCGACGACGTCGTCGCGCTCGTGGGCGCCAGCCGCCCCGGTCGCGTCGCCGACGCGGTGGCGGCCGCCGACCTCGTCCTGACCGACGCCGACCTGGCCGCGATCGAGGAAGCCGTGCCCGCGGGCGCGGTGGCGGGGGAGCGCTACGCCGCGCCGCTGATGGCGATGCTGGACAGCGAGCGCTGACGTGACGGCGCTAAGGTCGCGCGATGGCCGCCCTGGACGCTGAGACGATCATGCTCGCCACCGAGGACGTCCTCCGGCGGCACGGCTCGTCCAAGGCGACCGTGGTGGACGTCGCCAGGGCGCTGGGCGTCAGCCACGCGGCCGTGTACCGGCACTTCCCGTCGAAGGCGGCCCTCCGCGAGGCGGTGACCCGCCGCTGGCTGGCGCAGGTGCACGACGTCCTGGCCGCGGCGGACGACCCGCGCCTGCCCCCGCCGGAGCGGCTGCGGGACTGGCTGGTCGCGCTGCACCTGGCCAAGCGCCGCAGGGCGGCCGACGAGCCCGAGCTGTTCGAGACGTACCGCGTCCTCGTGCTGGAGACCGGGACGGTGGCCCGCGAGCACGTCTCGGACCTGCTGCGCCAACTGGAGGCGATCATCGTCGACGGCGTCGGGTCCGGTGCGTTCGCGGCCACCGACCCCGCGACCGCGGCCCTGGCGGTGTTCGAGGCGACCGCCGCCTTCCACCACCCGGCCCACGTGGGCGAGTGGAGCCTGCCCGGCCGCGACGAGGTGCTCGCCGACGTGTGCGCCCTCGTCGTGGACGGCCTCCGGCCGCACTAGTCCTTGCTGCCGCCGCTCGAGCTGTCCCGCACCACGATCACCACGCGGTCGTCGCTGGAGACCGGCGCCCCACCCGGAGCCTTGTTCACCGTGCCCACCAGCGCCGTGTTGTCGTCCAGCGCCACCAGCGGTCCGATGCGGCCGAAGCCGTTCTCCTTGTCCAGGAACGGTTCCGGCTTACCGGTGAAGCTGCCCTCGGCGTTCATGGAGATCATCTGCGTGCCGGGCGCGTTCGACGTGGCGACCCACATCATGTTCGACAGCGACGCGCACCCGCCGACACCCGGCTTGTCCGGCCACGACCACGCGGGCGCGCCGAGCGGCTTGCCGAACGCGATCTTGTAGAGCACGTCCGCGGAGGCCGTGGAGTCCGTGACCCACGTCTTGGTGCCGTCGGCCGACACGCACACGCCGCCGGGGGAGCGGAAGCCGCTGGCGACCACGGCGGAGCCGGTCGTGGGGTTGCCCGTGGCGGGCTGGCCCGCGGCGTCGATGCGCAGCAGCTTGCCCGCGAGGGAGGCCGGGTCGGCGGCCAGAGCGGGGTTGCCCGCGTCACCGGTCGCGACGAGCAGGGCGCCCTCGTGGTCGTAGCCCAGCACGCCGCGGTTGCCGGTCGCACCCTTCGGGATGCCGGTCAGCACTGGCTTCGGCGTGTCGCCGGGGGCGAGCCGCATGACCCGGTTGTCCGTGTCCGTGGTCAGGTAGACGTAGACGAGCTGGTCCTCGCCGTACGTCGGCGAGAGGGTGAGGCCGGTCAGGCCGCCGTCACCGGTGGCGTCGACGGCGAAGGTCGCCACCTCGACCGGGTCGACGTCCTTGCTGACCTTGAGCAGCTTGCCGGTGGAGCGCTCGGTGGCCAGCGCCGTCACGACGCCGGTCGACTGGTTCACGTCCATCAGAGCCACCCCGGAGACGGGGTTCAGGCAGGTCGCCACGACGGCGGGGTTGAAGTCCTTGCAGCCCTCCGGCGGTGGCACGGACGTCGGCGGCTGGCCACCCTGCTGCTGGCCGCCGCCCTGCGGCAGCCCGCCCGGCATCTCGGGCGTCGGGCCCGCCTGCGGCGTGAGCTGCGGCTGGGCGCTCCACCCCGCGGCCGACGGCTGCTCCGGGAAGTCCGCGCAGCCCGCGGCGAGCAGGCCGATGGCCGTGCTGGCGAGCACTGCGCGGAGCAACCGCTGAGGACGTGGCACGGGAAGTGACCCTAGGCGCGAGGCCGTGAACACGGGGTGAGCGGCGACGGCGGGTCCAGGTCGCACAGCGCCCGGTGCACGGCGTCGACCCGGTCGACCAGGAGCAGCAGCTCGTCGGCGAGCACGTCCGGCGCGTCCAGCGGGAGGAAGTGGCTGGTCGGCAGCACCCTGACCCGAGCCTGGGGCAGCGCCCCGGCGGGCCCGGCCATGCTCTCCGGCGACGCCAGCACGTCGTACCGGCCCGCCAGCACCGTTGTGGGGCACGTCACGCCCGTGAGGTCCTGCCGGGGCGTCCGACCCAGCGCGAGCGCCAACGTGAAGTACCAGCCCCAGTCGTGCAGCAGGAACCGCTTCATCGAGCCGGCGACGGCCTCCGACGCGCTCGACGACATCATCAGCCCGCTGTGCCGGAGCAGGAACGTCGTCACCTGGTTGACCGGCAGCCGGTGCAGCACCAGGTCCAGCAGCGGACCCGCGGCGCGCAGCGCCTTCACACCGGTCAGGCCGATGAGCCTGCGCACGTCCGACGGCAGGCCGGACATGCCGAGCATGCTCTCGAACGAGTCACCCGGCGCGCCCGCGACCAGCATCAACCCGGACACGCGGTCCGGGTGCCGCAGCGCCAGTTCGGCCGCGACCGTCACGCCCATCGACCAGCCGAGCACCACGCACGACTCGACGCCCGCGTCGTCCAGGACGGCGAGCGCGTCGGCCACGTGGTCGGCGAGCCCGATCCGCGACTCGTCCTCCGGCCGCTCCGACCCCATCGTGCCGCGGTGGTACCAGCTCACCACCCGCACACCGGCCGACGGCAGGACCAGCGCGGGCCACGTCTCGGGTGTGGTGCCCAAGCCGGGGCACAGCAGGACGGTGGGGCCCTCCGACGAGGTCCGCCACACCCGGATCCGCGTGCCGTCCCCGCTCTTGACGTCGTGCTCCTGCATGGCGAGCAGTGTGCCGTAGGTTTACCGGTGTGGCGCTACCCACCGGTGGAACCGGAAATCACGTGCTGGTGCTGGTCCCCGATGACTACGGCGTGTCGGTGCTGTCCTCCGTGGACGGTGTCAGCGCGATCCGCTACCGGCCGGGCGAACCCCTGCCGCCGGAGGCCGCCGAGGCGCGGGTGTTCGTGCCCAGGTTCCTCCAGGGCACGAGTCCGAACGAGGTCTACGCCCAGCTCCCGAAGCTCGAACTGGTGCAGTTGCTCAGCGCCGGCGCGGAGCGGTTCGTCGGCCAGGTCCCGGAGGGCGTGCTGCTCTCCACGTGCCGGGGCGCGCACGGGGGCAGCACCGCGGAGTGGGCGATCGGCGCGCTGCTCGCGATCTACCGCGAGTTCCCGGCGTTCGAGGTCGCCCGCCGGGAACGCCGGTGGGACTACCACGTCACCGACACCCTCCAGGACAAGCGCGTCCTCGTCGTCGGAGCCGGTGATCTCGGCGAGCAGTTCCGCCGCAGGCTCGAACCGTTCGACGCGACCGCCACTCTCGTCGGCCGCACGGCCCGCGACGGCGTCCACGGGATGGACGAGCTGCCCGCGCTGCTGCCCGAGCACGACGCCGTGCTGATCGTCGTCCCGCTGACCGACGAGACCACGGGCATGGTCGACGCCGACTTCCTCGCCGCCATGCCCGACGGCGCGATCCTGGTCAACGGCGCCCGCGGCCCCGTGGTCGACACCGACGCCCTGCTCGCCGAGCTGACCAGCGGTCGGCTGCGCGCCGCGCTGGACGTGACCGAGCCGGAGCCGCTGCCCGCCGAACATCCACTGTGGACCGCCCCCGGCCTGTTCCTCACCCCTCACGTGGCGGGTAGCTGCACGGGGTCCGAACGCCGCTCGTACGCCGTCGTCGCCTCCGAGGTGGCCAGGTTCGCGGCCGGTGAGCAGCCCGCCAACCTGGTGAAAGGCGACTACTGAGCCGCTGGGTCGGCATCCGCGCCTAGGGGTCTGGCGGAATGGGCTCTCGCCAACGCCGCCGGAGTCTCCTATCGTGCCGGTTCGTGGCTACTCACGACGATCGCTCGGCGAGCTCCGGCGGTTACCCCGACGACGGCTTCTACCCGGCGAGCGGTTCCAGCGGAGGCGTGCACCACTTCGACGACGGGACGCAGGCGTTCGACGCGTCCACGAAGTCCTACGACAACACCGGCTACACCCCTCTCGACCCGGTGGCGTCGCACTACGAGGACGACGACGACCGGCGGGTCTTCGGGTGGAACGGCGGCACCGACCTCGGCCTGTTCGTGCTGCGGGTCGGCCTCGGCGCCGCGTTCATCGTGCACGGCCTCCAGAAGGTGTTCGGCCTGTTCGGCGGCCCCGGCATCGACGGTTTCGCGAAGTTCCTGGAGACCTCCGGCTTCCGCGAGGCCCGCATCCTGTCGTGGGTCACCGGCATCACCGAGCTGGGCGGCGGCATCCTGCTGGTCTTCGGCCTGTTCACGCCGCTGGCCGCCGCGGGGCTCCTCGGCGTGATGGTCAACGCCATCGTGGTGAAGTGGGGCGGCGGCTTCTTCGGCGCGCCCGGCGTGGAGCAGGAGGCGTCCTTCGCCGTCATGGCCTTCGCGCTGCTGTTCACCGGCCCCGGCCGGGCCGCGCTCGACTACGGCCGCTCCTGGTTCCGCCGACCCCTGTTCAGCGGCTTCATCTTCCTGATCATCTCCGCCGCGGCCGTCGCGACGACCCTGTACGTGTTCCGCTCGGTGTAGGAGCGCCCGAGGGCCCGCCGCGGCGGGCCCTCGGACTCCCGGCCTACCGCGAGGGGTCGCGCACGGCCCCGGTCGACGCGTCCGTGGTGAGGCGCGCGTACGCCCGCAGCGCCGCGGTCACCGGGCGCACCCGGTCCACCGGCTGCCACGGCCGTTCGGCCGCCTCCATCTTCGCCCGGCGCTCGGCCAGCACGTCGTCGGCCACCAGCAGTTCGAGCCTGCGCTCGTGCACGTCGATGAGGATCCGGTCGCCGTCCTGGACGAGCCCGATCGCGCCGCCGCCCGCCGCCTCCGGCGAGACGTGCCCGATCGACAGCCCCGACGACCCGCCGGAAAACCGCCCGTCGGTGATCAGCGCGCACTTCTTGCCGAGCCCGGAGCCCTTGAGGAACGCGGTCGGGTGCAGCATCTCCTGCATGCCCGGCCCGCCCGCGGGACCCTCGTAGCGGACCACCAGCACGTCACCGGCCTGGATCTCCTTCTTGAGGATCACCGAAACGGCCTCCTCCTGGCTCTCCACGACTCGTGCCGGGCCCTCGAAGTGCCACAGCTCCTCGTCGATGCCCGCGGCCTTGATGACCGCGCCGCGCTCGGCCAGGTTGCCGCGCAGCACCGCCAGGCCGCCGTCCTTGGTGAAGGCGTGCTCCACGTCGTGGATGCAGCCCCCGGCCGCGTCGGTGTCCAAAGAGGACCAGCGGTTGGACGTGGAGAACGCTTCGGTGGTCCGAACCCCTCCGGGGGCGGCGTGGAACAGCTCCACGGCCCGCTCGGACGGGCCCGCGCCGCGCACGTCCCACTCGGTCAGCCACTGCTCCAGCGACGGGCTGTGCACCGAGTGCACGTCCCGGTGCAGCAGGCCACCGCGGTCCAGCTCACCGAGCAGCGCGGGGATGCCGCCCGCCCGGTGCACGTCCTCCATGTGGTAGTCCGAGTTCGGCGACACCTTCGACAGGCACGGCACCCGACGGCTGATGTCGTCGATGTCCTGGAGGGTGAAGTCGATCTCGCCCTCCTGCGCGGCGGCGAGGATGTGCAGCACCGTGTTGGTCGATCCGCCCATCGCCATGTCCAGCGCCATCGCGTTCTCGAACGCCTTGCGGTTCGCGATCGTCCGCGGCAGCGCCGTCTCGTCGTCCTGCTCGTACCAGCGGCGGCACAGCTCGACGACGGTCTTGCCCGCCTCGACGAACAGCTCCCGGCGCGCGGCGTGCGTCGCCAGCGTCGAACCGTTGCCCGGCAGCGCCAACCCGAGCGCCTCGGTCAGGCAGTTCATCGAGTTCGCGGTGAACATGCCGGAGCACGACCCGCACGTCGGGCACGCCGACCGCTCGACCTCGTCCAGACCGGCCTGGTCGACGTTCGAGTTCGCCGACGCGGAGATCGTCGTGATCAGGTCGGACGAGGGGATCGCCACCCCGTCCACGATGACGGCCTTGCCAGCCTCCATCGGCCCGCCCGACACGAACACCACCGGGATGTTCAGCCGCAGCGCGGCGTTCAGCATGCCCGGCGTGATCTTGTCGCAGTTCGAGATGCAGACGATCGCGTCGGCCTGGTGCGCGTTCACCATGTACTCGACGGCGTCCGCGATCACCTCGCGCGAGGGCAGCGAGTACAGCATCCCGCTGTGCCCCATGGCGATGCCGTCGTCCACCGCGATCGTGTGGAACTCGCGCGGCACCCCGCCCGCCTCGCGGATGCCCTCGGCGACGATGTCACCGAGGTCGCGCAGGTGCACGTGACCGGGCACGAACTGCGTGTAGGAGTTCGCGATGGCGATGATCGGCTTGCCGAAGTCGGAATCCGTCATGCCGGTCGCCCGCCAGAGCGAACGGGCGCCTGCGGCGTTGCGGCCATGAGTGGTGGTGCGGGACCGGAGCGGGGGCACGGCTCCTCCAGAATCTGGGAACAGCGAGATGATCAGACGCCTGGTGGGCGTGACGAGCGGGTGGGGCCGGTGCCTCAGACGTTACTCGTGCGCAGCTCAGCGGTTACCAGTAGAGCGGCCAGTGCGAGCGTGATCACGTGCACGACGGTGCACCACAGGCAGATCTTGCCGATCAGGAACACCTCGGCCGCGATGAGGTAGACGACCATCAGGACGCCGACGCCCACCGACCCGAGCCGCGCCCAGCCGATCCACGGGTTCCGGCTGCGCCAGGCCTGGGGGAGGCAGAGCAGGGTCAGGAAGGCATAGAACGCGGTGCCCAGGTCGGCGACCGGGATGCCGAACAGCCTGGACTGGTCGCTGCTGGTGACGGAGGCGCAGTCGACGAGGCTGTTCTCCGCGCAGACCAGCAGGTCGGTCGTGCTGTAGTGCGCGACGGTGAGGTAGATCGACACGGCCAGTCCCGCCAGCGCCAGCAGGAGGCTGGCCAGAGGGACGCGGGAAGTCTTGAGCACCCGTCGACTGTACGGAGGGCGTGGGTTGGGCTGGTGTGAACCGCGGTGTCGTGCTACCTGATCGAGTGATCTTCCGGCAGGGGCCGGTCCGGTGCGGGACACCGAACCGCCGCCGCGGGTCGTCAGGGGCGTTCGGCGCGTTCGCGGTCGGCGTCGTCCGTGGCGACGGCCTCCTCGACGGGCTCGACAGGGGCGTCGACCGGCTCGACGGCGGCCACCGGCTCCTCGTCGTCGGCGGGCTCCTCGGCCTTGGCCGTCGGGACGGTGATCCGGCCACCGCTGACCGCCGACAGCGCGGGCAGGTGCATCATCCGCACGGCGGGGAGCTTGACCAGCTTGTCGTCGGTGAGCACCACGCTCAACCAGGACTTCTCCGACAGCTTGACGGCCTTGACGTCGTCCCAGGCCACCGTCCTGCTGCCGAACAGCCCGCGCGCGACGATCCGCTCCGCGGTCACCGTCGTCCTGAGCCGCACCACCCACACGGCGAACGCCAGCGGCAGCGCGTAGAGCACCTGGAGGCCGGGCACCGCGAACGCCACCGGCGTCACGCAGATCAACCCCACCCCGGAGGCGAGGAGGGCGACGGCGGGGATTCGGAAGACCAGCTTGTCCACGTCCGCCATGGTCGCACCGGTCAGCCGAGCGGGTGACTCCGGGCCGGATACGTGCAGCACGTCACGTCCACGATCCGGGATTTCGATCCCGCCCAGTTGACGATGTCGCGGATTCACCGTTAACGTCACCGACATGCAGCGCACGCTCGTTCTCGTACTTCCCAGGCGCGTCGACGCCTAGGCAGTAGAAGCTGCGTCGACGCGCGACCCTCGTACGACCCGTTCGGGTTGTCGAGGGTTTTTTCGTGCCCGGACCCCTAGGTGGGCCCACCACCGCATCCGACACCACGAGGCAGACAGATGACTAGCGCAACCTCGCGACAGGCCCCAGGCGAGTCGCCCCGCCCCGGTCCGCGGCCCAAACCGGCCCCGCCGAGCGGAGCCCCGATCCGCGTAACCGGTGCCCAGTCGCTCGTCCGTTCACTCGAAGCCGTCGGCTGCGAAATCGTCTTCGGCATCCCCGGCGGGACGATCCTGCCCGCGTACGACCCGCTGCTCGACTCGACCAAGGTCCGGCACGTCCTCGTGCGCCACGAGCAGGGCGCGGGCCACGCCGCGACCGGCTACGCGCAGGCCACCGGCAAGGTCGGCGTGTGCATGGCGACCTCGGGTCCCGGCGCGACGAACCTGGTCACCCCCCTCGCGGACGCGAACATGGACTCCGTCCCCGTCGTCGCGATCACCGGGCAGCAGAGCCGCCCGCTGATCGGCACGGACGCGTTCCAAGAGGCCGACATCTGCGGCATCACGATGCCGATCACGAAGCACAACGTCCTCGTGACCGACCCGGCGGAGATCCCGCGGGCGATCGCCGAGGCGTTCCACCTGGCGTCGACGGGCCGACCCGGCCCCGTGCTGGTGGACATCCCCAAGGACGTGCTCCAGGAGATGACGACGTTCTCCTGGCCGCCGGAGCTGCGCCTGCCGGGCTACCGCCCGACGACGAGGCCGCACGGGAAGCAGGTGCGGGAGGCCGCGAAGCTGATCGCGGCGGCGAAGAAGCCGGTGCTCTACGTCGGCGGCGGCGTCATCAAGGCCAACGCCAACGCGGAACTGCTGGCGCTCGCCGAGTCCACCGGCATCCCGGTCGTCACGACCCTGATGGCGAAGGGCGCGTTCCCGGACTCGCACCCGCAGCACATGGGCATGCCCGGCATGCACGGCTCGGTCGGCGCGGTCGCCGCGATGCAGCAGGCGGACCTCCTGGTCGCGCTCGGCGCGCGGTTCGACGACCGGGTCACCGGCCAGCTCTCGTCGTTCGCGCCGAACGCGCAGGTCGTGCACGCGGACATCGACCCGGCGGAGATCTCCAAGAACCGCCGCGCGGACGTGCCGATCGTCGGTGACTGCAAGGAGATCATCACCGAGCTGGTCGACGCCATCAAGGTCGAGGTCGAGCACTCCGGCAAGACCGTCGACCTGGCGCCGTGGTGGGGCTACCTCAACGGCCTCAAGGAGACCTACCCGCTCGGCTACGACGAGCCGGTCGACGGGACGCTGTCGCCGCAGTACGTGATCGAGCGCATCGGCCAGCTCGTCGGTCCGGACGCGCTCTACACCGCGGGCGTCGGCCAGCACCAGATGTGGGCGGCGCAGTTCATCAAGTACGAGAACCCGCGCACGTGGATCAACTCCGGCGGTCTCGGCACCATGGGCTACGCGGTCCCCGCGGCCATGGGCGCCAAGGCGGGCGCGCCGGACAAGCAGGTGTGGGCCATCGACGGCGACGGCTGCTTCCAGATGACCAACCAGGAACTGGCCACCTGCGCCATCGAGGGCCTGCCGATCAAGGTCGCCGTCATCAACAACGGCAACCTGGGCATGGTCCGCCAGTGGCAGAACCTGTTCTACGAGGGCCGCTACTCGCAGACCGACCTCGGCACGCACAAGCACCGCATCCCGGACTTCAAGCTGCTCGGCGAGGCCATGGGCTGCGCCGGACTGCGCGCGGAGTCCCGCGAAGAGGTCGACGCGGTCATCAGGCAGGCCATGGAGATCAACGACCGGCCGGTCGTCATCGACTTCGTGGTCGGCAAGGACGCCCAGGTGTGGCCGATGGTCGCGGCGGGCACCGGCAACTCCGAGATCATGGCCGCACGCGGCATCCGCCCACTGTTCGATGAGGACCTGTGATGACCCGGCACACCCTGAGCGTTCTGGTCGAGGACAAGCCCGGTGTGCTCGCGCGCGTCGCGGGCCTGTTCTCCCGGCGGGGGTTCAACATCGAATCCCTCGCCGTCGGCCGCACCGAGTACCCCGACATCTCCCGGATGACCATCGTCGTCTCGGTCGACGAACTGCCACTGGAACAGGTCACCAAGCAGCTCAACAAGCTGATCAACGTGATCAAGATCGTGGAGCTGGAGCCGACCGCTTCGGTTCAGCGACAACTGCTGCTCGTGAAGGTCAGGGCCGACGCGACCGTGCGCAGCCAGGTGCTCGAAACCGTGCAGCTCTTCCGCGCCAAGGTCGTCGACGTGTCACCGGAGGCCGTCACCGTCGAGGCCACGGGCACGTCTGACAAGCTCGACGCGCTGCTCCGAATGCTGGAGCCGTACGGGCTCCGCGAGATCGTGCAGTCCGGCATGGTCGCGATCGGCCGCGGCGCTCGCTCGATCACCGCTACCGCGGTGCGCTAGCCACCCCCAGTTTTCCGTTGTAGGGAAGGAAGAAGTACAACCATGAGCGTCGAGATCTTCTATGACGACGATGCGGACCTGAGCATCATCCAGGGCCGCAAGGTCGCCGTGATCGGCTACGGCAGCCAGGGCCACGCGCACGCGCTGAGCCTGCGCGACTCCGGCGTCGACGTGCGGATCGGTCTCCTGGAGACCTCGAAGTCGCGGGCCAAGGCCGAGGAAGAGGGCCTCCGCGTGCTCACGCCCGCCGAGGCGTCCGCCGAAGCCGACCTGATCATGATCCTGGCGCCGGACACCGCCCAGCGGCACATCTACGCCAAGGACATCGCGCCGAACCTCAAGGACGGCGACGCGATCTTCTTCGGCCACGGCTTCAACATCCGCTACGGCCTCATCGAGGCTCCGTCCGGTGTGGACGTCGCCATGGTGGCCCCCAAGGGCCCCGGCCACCTCGTGCGCCGCCAGTTCGTCGACGGCAAGGGCGTTCCCGCGCTCATCGCCATCCACCAGGACGCGACCGGCGGCGCGCAGGCGCTGGCGCTCTCGTACGCGGCGGGCATCGGCGGCACGCGCGCCGGCGTCATCAAGACCACGTTCAAGGAAGAGACCGAGACCGACCTCTTCGGCGAGCAGGCCGTGCTCTGCGGCGGCGCGTCCGCGCTCGTGCAGACCGGTTTCGAGGTGCTGACCGAAGCCGGTTACGCCCCCGAGATCGCGTACTTCGAGGTCCTCCACGAGCTCAAGCTCATCGTCGACCTCATGTACGAGGGCGGCATCGCCCGCATGCGCTACTCCATCTCCGACACCGCCGAGTACGGCGACCTCACCCGCGGCCCGCGCGTCGTGAACGCCGCGGTCAAGGAGGAGATGAAGAAGATCCTGGGCGAGATCCAGGACGGCACCTTCGCGAACGAGTGGGTCGCGGAGGACGAGGCGGGCCGCAACAACTACAAGAAGTTGCAGGCCGAGGGCGAACAGCACCCGATCGAGGAGGTCGGCAAGAAGCTGCGCGGCCTGATGTCCTGGGTCGACCGCCCGCTGACCGACACGGTCTGACCAGCGCTTTTCGGTACCGGAGCCCGCGATGCCCTCGGCGTCGCGGGCTCCGGTATACCTAGGGACATGACCGAGAGCGCGCCGATCTACGACGACAAGGCTCACGTACGCGGCAACCTCGACCTGACGAAGGCCGAGTGGCAGCGAGGCGGAGACGACTCCGACCCGGACGGCGAACACGTGGAGATCGCTTTCGTCGAGCACACGGACGACGTCACCTACGTGGCGATGCGAAACTCGGCCCACCCGGAGGGCCCGGTCCTGGTATTCACGCCCGCCGAGTGGGACGCGTTCATCCTGGGGGCGAAGGACGGCGAGTTCGACGAGCCGTGGTGAGGTCGGTGCCCGCTGGAACCGCTCCTTCTACGGCGTGGTCGGCTCGTTGGGCGTGTCGACGATCCTGGTGATGAGGAAGTCCAGGCGTTCTTCTTGGCCGGCTTGGGGGATGCGGCCGCTGTCGGACAGGACGGCCAGGCCGTGCACCGCGCTCCAGGTGACTTCGGCGAACAGTTCGCGCCTGGTGTTCGTCGGGGGGAAGCAGTCGACGAACTCGGTGAACGCTGCCCGTAGTGGGGGCGGGGTTTCGGTGCTCGCGAACTTCAGGTTGGTGGGTAGGACGAACATGGCCTGGTAGAGGGCCGGTCGTTCGGTCGCGAACTCCAGGTAGGCGCGGCAGACGGCGCGCAGGGGTTGCTCGGGGTGCGTGGCGGTTTGCCGCGCGCGGCGCAGGTGGGTGGCGAGTTCGTCGAAGCCGTCCAGCGCGACGGCGCTGACGATGGCTTCCTTGCCGTTGAAGTGGCTGTACAACACCGGCTGGCTGTACTCGACGCGCTCGGCCAGCCGTCGCGTCGTCACCGCCTCCCAGCCTTCGGTCTCCGCCAACTCGCGCGCGGCCGTGATGATCAGTTGGTGACGGTTGGCGCGTTCGCGCTCGCGGCGTTCGTGGATGGCGGACATGGGTGGATTCTAGCAGTGCTAGACATCCTGTCGAGGCTTGGTCTATCGTCGATACTGTTGCTAGCGCCGCTAGGGCGGTGGTCGGTGGTCGGTTTCGTCGGGAGGGGAGCGGGTCGTGCTCGTCAACGTTGCTTATGTGCTTGCCGGGTTGGTCGGGGTGGGTATCTTCGTGATCGGGGTGCGTGCTTTTTGGGTGCCGCAGGCTGCGGTTGGGTTTGGAATCCCGGATACGCCTGTTGAGGATCGGAACTTCCAGGCTTGGTTGTCGGTGAAGTCTGTTCGGGATGTTGTTTCTGGGATTTTTATCTTTGTCTTGATGGTTGGGGCGCCGGTTCATCTGTTGGGGTGGTTCATGTTGGCTGCTGCGGCGATTCCTGTGGGGGATGGGTTGATCGTGCTGCGTAGTGGTGGGTCTAAGGCTGCGGCTTATGGGATTCACGGGGCTACGGCTTTGGTGATTCTGGTGAGCAGTGTGATTTTGCTCGTTGCTTGAGTGTGGTCTTTAGAACTTGACCCTCGTGGTGACTGGCGCTTTGGCGGTCTTTTGGGCCCCCGGCCGCAACTCGACCCCGTGTGAACGTTCGTTTGGCTGTCCTTTTAACCCCTCCCCCCGGCCCCACCCCGATTCTTGGCGCACGTCGTGCCCGGTTTGGTTTGTCAAGGCATCTTTCCCGCCTTGACAAACCAAACCGGGCATCGAGATAATTGCGCGATCGGGGTGTGTCCGGGTGGGCTAGGATCTTGTGAACGTTCCTGTTTTAGGGAGACGGTCTGGGTGGTTCTCTGACTCTGAGGTGGTCCTCGAGGGAGGCCAACGGCCCGGTCATTGCGACCACACCCCGGTCGCGCAATTGTGTCCATGTCGCTTTTGTCTTGTCAAGGCGGGAAAGATGCCTTGACAAGACAAAAGCGACATGACATGCGCTAAAAACCGGGGTGCGGCCGGGGGAAGGGTTTGAAAGGGAAGTCAGGGAGGGTTGGTCAAGGGGTTGAGTTGGGGCCGGGGGCCGGTGAGGGCTGGTTGGTCACGGGGCGGGATGGGGCCGGGGGCCGAGTTGGGATGCGGGGCAGGATGGGGCCGGGGGCCGGTAAGGCTGGGTTGGGGTGCGGGGCAGGTTGAGGCCGGGGGCCAGTGAGGGCTAGTTGGTCACGGGGCGGGATGGGGCCGAGGGCCGCCGAGTTGGGTGCGGGGCGGTTGGGGGCTGTGGGTGCGAGTTGGTTGTGGGTCGGGGACCGTGAGGTCCAGTTGAGGGCGGGTGGGCTGGAATAGCGCCAGAGATTGGCGTGTGGGGTCCGGCCGGTGGGCTGACTAGTGGCCCGTACTGCCAACTGGGCCGTTCGTCTGTCGGTGTGCTCCTGCTGATGGCTTACCCCGGTCGTGGTGTCCCTCATCGAAGGTGTCCTGGACGCGACACGAAGGTGTTCTTGCCTTCGGGGCGCCGAAGGGGTCTTGGGGGTCCCAAACCGTGAGACCGCAGGTCAGCGGGACGGTTGTACGGTTGAATCCGCTGGTGAGGTGGGACACCCGGCGGTGGTAGGTGAGACCTCGCTGACTAGACTCGTTAACAGTCCGGACACATTGCCGTGGCCGGTCGGCGCGGCTGCCGACGGCGCCATTCCGGCCGCGGCCCGCGCTCCCCCATCTGATCCCCGATGCCCTGGGAGCAACGTCCGTGAGCACGAGCCGACCTGTTGTCCTGATCGCCGAGAAGCTGGCCCCCTCGGTGCTCGACGTTTTCGGTGACGGGATCGAGGTGCGCCACGTGGACGGCACCGACCGTCCCGCGCTGCTCGAAGCCGTTGCCGACGCCGACGCGCTGCTCGTCCGCTCCGCCACGAAGGTGAACGCCGAGGTGTTGGCCGCGAGCACGCGGCTGAAGGTCGTCGCGCGTGCCGGTGTGGGGCTCGACAACGTCGAGGTGCCCGCCGCGACCGAGCGCGGTGTCATGGTGGTGAACGCGCCCACGTCGAACATCGTGTCGGCCGCCGAGCACGCCGTGGCGCTGCTGCTGTCGGTCGCGCGCCAGGTGCCCGCGGCCCACGCGACGCTCCAGGCGGGCACGTGGAAGCGCAGCTCCTTCAACGGCATCGAGCTCAACGGCAAGACCGTCGGCGTCGTCGGCCTCGGCAAGATCGGGCAGCTCTTCGCGGCCCGCGTCGCCGCGTTCGGCGTCACGCTGATCGCGTACGACCCGTACGTCTCGGCCGCGCGCGCGGCGCAGCTCGGCATCGAGCTCGTGACGCTCGAAGAGCTGCTGGAGCGCTCGGACGCGATCTCCATCCACCTTCCGAAGACGCCCGAGACCAAGGGCCTGATCGGTGCCGACCAGCTCGCGAAGGCGAAGCGCGGCGTGATCATCGTCAACGCCGCGCGCGGCGGTCTGGTCGACGAGCAGGCGCTGGCCGACGCGGTCCGCGAAGGCCAGGTCGGCGGTGCGGGCATCGACGTGTTCTCAACCGAGCCGACGACGGAGAGCCCGCTGTTCGGCGTTCCCGGCATCGTCGTGACGCCGCACCTCGGCGCGTCGACGACCGAGGCGCAGGACCGCGCGGGCACGGACGTCGCGCGTTCGGTGCTGCTCGCGCTCGCAGGCGACTTCGTGCCGGACGCGGTGAACGTGCAGGGCGGCGGCGTGGTGGGCGAAGAGGTCCGCCCGTACCTGCCGCTGGTGCAGAAGCTCGGCACCGTACTGGCCGCGCTGTCGACCAAGGCGCCGACGTCGGTCACCGTCGAGGTGCGCGGCGAGCTGTCCAACGAGGACGTCGCGGTGCTGCCGTTGGCCGCGCTGCGCGGCGTGTTCTCGCGCGTCGTGGAGGAGCAGGTCACCTTCGTAAACGCCCCGAACCTGGCGTCGTCGCTCGGTGTCGCGGTCGAGCTGGTGAAGGAGCCGGAGAGCGCGAACCACCGCAGCCTTGTCACGGTGCGCGCCGTGCAGGCCGACGGCAGCGTGCTCAGCGTGTCGGGCACCCTGACCGGCCTCGACCAGGTCGAGAAGATCGTCGGCATCAACGGCCGCAGCTTCGACCTGCGGGCCGAGGGCAACGTCCTGCTGCTGGAGTACCCGGACCGGCCGGGCGTCATGGGCACCGTCGGCACGCTGCTCGGCGAAGCGGGCGTGAACGTCGAGGCGGCGCAGATCAGCCAGACCACGGACGGTTCGGACGCGTTCATGCTGCTGCGCGTGGACCGCCCGGTGGACAACCAGGTGCTGGACCCGATCGGCGCCTCGGTCGGCGCGCACAAGGTCAGCTCCGTCAGCTTCGAGTAGTGACCGCCCAGGGGGCGTTCCGGCCCCGGAACGCCCCCTGGAGCTTTGCCTGAATTGGGTATATCGCGCGTACACCCGCTCGTGCGACAGTTGACATCTGGTAAGCAATTCTGTGGGTGCCGTCACTCGTTCGGACTAATATCCGGGTGATGTTCACCGATTAAATTCGCTCCAACGAGGTTGACCGAGGTGCCGTAGAGGGCACGGCACCCCCGCGAGCAGTCCTACCTGTTTCTCCCCCTCTGCCCGCGCGGTCGTATCCGGCCTCGGTTGGGGCATGTTGTGAGTCGATCTCGCATTCTCGCCAGATCCGCGGGCCCGGTGCTCGCCGCGATACTGGTGGTCGGCGCCACCGCGGGCACCGCGGTCGCCGCAGAAGACCCGAAGGCGGAGGCCGTCGCGGCCGCCAACGGTCTACCCGCCGCTTCCTTGCAGCTCAAGGTCTCGCCTCGGCTGAAGACGACGACCGGCAAGGTCACCGCGTTCGTCGAGCTCGAAGCGAAGCCCGCCGTCGACGCGTACGACGAGAAGAAGAGCCAGGGCGGGAGCAAGGAGCAGGCCAAGCAGGCCGCCAAGGCCTCCAAGAGCGACACGGCCAAGGTCACCGACCAGGTCGTCGGCCAGCTCAAGAGCGCGGACGCGTCGACCAAGGAGGTCTCCCGCACCTCCAACGGCGTTCCCGGCGTCATCGTCACCGCCGACGCGGAGAAGGTCCGCGAACTGGCGAGCCGCTCGGACGTGAAGTCCGTCCGCTCCGTGGTGCCGAAGACCCGCACCAACTCCAGCGCGGTGCAGCTCACCAACACCATCAAGGCGTGGCAGCAGTACGGCAAGCTCGGTGAGAACGTCCGGGTCGGCATCATCGACACCGGCATCGACTACACCCACGCCGACTTCGGCGGCCCCGGCACGACCGAGGCGTTCGAGGCGATCGACGAGACCAAGGTCGACCCGTCGTACTTCCCGACGGCCAAGGTCGTCGGCGGCACGGACTTCGTCGGCAACGCCTACGACGGCGAGAGCGACGACCCGGCGATCAACACGCCGAAGCCGGACCCGAACCCGATCGACTGCAACAGCCACGGCTCGCACGTCGCGGGCACGACGGCGGGCTTCGGCGTCAACGCCGACGGCACGACGTTCACCGGCGACTACACGAAGTTGACGCCCGAGGCGCTCAACGCCATGAAGATCGGCCCCGGCACGGCCCCCAAGGCGCTGCTGTACGCGATGAAGGTGTTCGGCTGCGAGGGCTCGACCAACGTGACGTCGGTGGCGCTCGACTGGGCGCTCGACCCCGACGGTGACGGCGACTTCTCCGACCACCTCGACGTGGTCAACCTGTCGCTGGGCCAGGACTACGGCGCACCGGACGACCCCGACAGCCTCTTCGTGAAGAAGCTGAACAAGAAGAACGTGCTGACCGTGTTCTCCGCGGGCAACGGCGGCGACCTGTACGACATCGGCGGCTCGCCGGGCTCCTCGCCCGAGGCGCTGACGGTCGCCAGCATCCGCGACGCGTACGTGCTGCGCGACGGCGCCGAGGTCAAGGCCCCCGCGGGCGTGACCGGCGTCAAGCCCGGCCAGTACAGCCAGAACTACACCGGCTTCGCCACGCTCGACCTGACCAAGCCGGTCGTGAAGCTGACCGACCCGACGAACCTCGACGGCTGCCAGCCGTTCTCGGCCGCCGACAAGGCGCTCGTCGCGGGCAAGTTCGCCTGGCTGGAGTGGGACGACGTCGACGCGACCCGCCGCTGCGGTTCCGGCGCGCGCACGAACAACGCCCAGGCCGCCGGTGCGGTCGGCGCGGTGTTCTCGTCCACGCTGGAGAACTTCAACGCGGGCATCGCGGGCAACGCGACCATCCCGGTCTTCCAGTTCACCGGCACGGCCACCGCGGCCCTCCGCCCGGCGCTGGACGCGGGCACGCTGGAGGTCCGCCTGGCGGGCAGCCTGCGCACCTCCACCCCGACCTACGACCAGTCCATCAGCGACACCCCGAGCTCGTTCACCTCACGCGGTGTGCGCGGCCCGGTCGTGAAGCCGGACATCGCCGCCCCCGGTGACACCATCGCCTCGGCGCTGGTCGGCTCCGGCAACGGCACCCTGGTCATCTCCGGCACCTCGATGGCCGCCCCGCACACCTCGGGCATCTCCGCCCTGGTCCGCGAGGCGCACCCGGACTGGACGACCGAAGAGGTCAAGGCCGCCATCATGAACAGCGCCAGCGCCGACGTGAAGGAGAACGGCAAGACCTACGCGCCCAACCGCGTCGGCTCCGGCCGGATCGACGGCAAGGCCGCGCTGGACAACCAGGTCCTCGCGATGGTGCAGGACGACCCCGGCAACGTGAGCGTCTCGTTCGGCACCGTCGAGGTCGGCGGTCCGGTGTCGCTCTCGAAGACCATCAAGGTCGTCAACAAGAGCACCAAGTGGGTCGAGTACTCGACCGGCTACGAGGCCATCACCTCCATCCCCGGCGTGAGCTACCAGCTCTCCGCGGGTTCGGTGCGGATCAGCCCCCGCGGTGTCGCCAAGGTCAAGGTGACCCTGAAGATCGACAACCCGGCCGCGCTGCGCAAGACGATCGACTCCACGGTCGACCCGTTGCAGCTCGACGTGCCGCGCCAGTTCCTGGCCGACGCGTCCGGTCGCGTGGTCCTCACGCCGAAGTCCGGCGCGACGGTCCCGCTGCGGGTGCCGGTCTACTCGGCCCCGAAGCCGGTCTCGAAGATCACCACGGCGGACTCCCTCCAGTTCAAGGGCAAGGACAAGCAGGCCGTCCTGAACCTCAAGGGCAAGGGCGTCAACCAGGGCACCGGTTCGCAGGCGTACCGCTCGCTGATCAGCGTCCTCGAGCTCCAGGGCACCTCGCCCAAGCTCAAGGAGTGCGGCAAGAAGATCACCGAGAACTGCACGATCAACGACACCGCCAAGGGCGGCGACCTCCGCTACGTCGGCGCCGCGTCCACCGCGCCGCTGGCGAAGGCGCAGGGCGTCCCCGAGGAGTCGCTGCTCGCGTTCGGCATCGCCACCTGGGGCAACTGGTACAACATCGGCAGCAACACCATCCCGTTCGTCGACATCGACACCACGGGTGACGGGGTGCCGGACTTCGAGACGTTCGCCACCAAGCTGACCGACACGGACCTGATGGTCGCCACCACCGTGAACCTCGCGACCGGTGCGACCGTCGACATCCAGGGCCTCAACGGCCAGTTCGGCGACGTCGACACGAACATCTTCGACACCAACGTCGTCGTCCTGCCGGTGCTGCTCACGGCGCTGGGTCTCGACCCGACCAAGGACACCTCGCGGGTGACCTACCAGGTCGGCGTCGCGGGTCTGTACAAGGCGCCGGGTTCGAAGGACGGCCTGATCGACTCGATCCCCGGCTCGTTCTCGTTCGACCCGCTCAAGCCGGGCCTGTCCGCGCAGGGTGGCGGTGACGCCGCGCTCTCGTACCTGGCCAAGCCGGGCACGGCGCTCGTGGTCAACCGCGACGCGGCGGCGCTGGCGAAGGACAAGGCCGACAGCCTGCTGGTCCTCAACCACCACAACGCCACCGGTGACAAGGTCTCCGTGGTGAAGGTGCGCGGCGGATCGGGCGGCGGCTACTAGTCAGTACTGCTCCATTCGTGTGCCGGCCGGTCGGGGACTTCCCCGGCCGGCCGGTGTCGTTACACACTGCGGGTGACACCCGAACGGGTGGTATGGACCGTCTAGGTGTCCCGCAGTACGGGAGAAGTGGCCACGAAAGTGTGTCCGAGAACCGTTTGACGTCCGGATAACCGGTAGCCTTTCGCAAAGGAAAGTAAGTCCCGACAAATGGGACTGATACCTGGGAGGTGTGTGGATGCGGCTCGCAGTGATCCCAGGAGACGGGATCGGGCCCGAGGTCATCGCCGAAGCGCTGAAGGTGCTCGGGGAGGTCGTTCCGGCGGCCGAGATCACGCGTTACGACCTCGGCGCGGCTCGCTGGCACGCCACAGGGGAGTTGTTGCCCGAGTCCGTGCTCGGCGAATTGCGCCAGCACGACGGGATCTTGCTCGGCGCTGTCGGCGATCCGTCGGTGCCCAGCGGAATCCTGGAGCGGGGGCTGCTGCTGCGGCTCCGCTTCGAACTGGACCACCACGTCAACCTGCGCCCGGCCAGGCTCTACCCCGGCGTGCGCAGCCCTCTGGCCGACGCGCCGGAGATCGACCTGGTCGTCGTCAGGGAGGGCACCGAGGGCCTGTACGCGGGCAACGGCGGCCTCCTGCGCAAGGACACCCCGCACGAGATCGCCACCGAGGTCAGCATCAACACCTCGTTCGGCGTGGAGCGGGTGGTCCGCGACGCCTTCGCCCGCGCGTCCAACAGGCCGCGCAGGCACGTCACGCTCGTCCACAAGACCAACGTGCTCACGCACGCGGGCTCGCTGTGGTCCCGCGTGGTGGAGGAGGTGTCCCTCCAGCACCCGGAGGTCACCGTCTCCTACCAGCACGTGGACGCGGCCACGATCCACCTGGTCACCGACCCCGGCCGCTACGACGTGATCGTCACCGACAACCTGTTCGGCGACATCCTCACGGACCTGGCGGCGGCGGTGACCGGCGGCATCGGCCTGGCGGCGAGCGGCAACCTCGACGTGACCCGGCGCAACCCGAGCATGTTCGAGCCCGTTCACGGCAGCGCCCCGGACATCGCGGGCCAGGGCGTCGCCGACCCGACGGCGGCGGTGCTGTCGGTGGCGCTGATGCTCGACCACCTCGGCGAGCACGAGTCCGCCAGGCGGATCGAGGCCTCGGTGGCCTTCGACCTCGCCACGCGGGACCACCAGTCACCGGGGGCGACCTACGCCATCGGCGACCGGCTCGCGGCGCTGGTCTCCTCGAACGTCAGGACCTGAGTCCTCAGCAGCACGGAAGCGCCCGCCCGACCACCCGGTCCGGCGGGCGCTTCCGCGTCGAGGACCGGAAACGGGCCGGAACGCCAGTTCTGTCGAGACTTTGCGTGATTCTGCTCACTTCTTGCGCAACACTGGTCCGCGAGCACCTCCAACGAAGGAGATCGCGGTGGTTGTGTCACGCAGGACTTTCCTCGGATCCGCGCTGGCGGCGTCGGCCTTGGCGGGGGTGGTCCCCGCGGCGGCGCGGGCCGCGAGCCCGCCCGGCGACGTCGTCGGCAAGATCACCGTCGGCTACCAGGGCTGGTTCGCCGCCCCCGGTGACGGCTCGCCCATCAACGCCTGGTGGCACTGGAGCGACAACTGGGGGCAGTCCCCGTCCCCGAGCAACACCGCCATCACCGCGTGGCCGGACATGCGCGACTACGCCCGCGGCTACCCGACGGCGTACGGGAACCTCGGCAACGGCCAGCAGGCCACCCTGTTCTCCAGCTACGACCAGCAGACGGTCGACACGCACTTCCGGTGGATGCGGGAGAACAACTGCGACACCGCGGCACTGCAACGGTTCAACCCGTTCGGCGGCGAAGGCCCCACCCGTGACGACATGGCCGTGAAGGTCCGCTCGGCCGCGGAGGCCAACGGCCGCAAGTACTACATCATGTACGACGTCACCAACTGGACGAACATGCAGTCGGAGATCAAGACCGACTGGACCACCAAGATGTCCGCGCACGTCTCGTCCCCGGCCTACGCCAGGCAGAACGGCAAACCCGTCGTCTGCATCTGGGGATTCGGCTTCAACGACAGCGGCCGACCGTTCGCCCCCGGTCCCTGCCAGGACGTCGTCGACTGGTTCAAGGCGCGCGGCTGCTACGTCATCGGCGGCGTCCCGACCCACTGGCGCACCGAGACCGAGGACTCCCGGACCGGTTTCGCCGGGGTGTACCGCTCCTTCGACATGCTGTCGCCGTGGATGGTCGGCCGGATCGGGACCGTCGCCGACACCGACCGCTTCCACACCAACGTCAACCAGCCCGACCAGGCCGAGTGCGACGCCCGCGGCATCGACTACCAGCCGTGCGTCCTGCCGGGAGACCTCCCGGCCCGCCACCGCGCGCACGGCGACTTCATGTGGCGGCAGTTCTACAACATGGTCCGCCTCGGCGCGCAGGGCATCTACATCTCCATGTTCGACGAGTACAACGAGGGCAACCAGATCGCCAAGACGGCGGAGACGCAGGCGTTCGTCCCGGTGGGATCGGGGTTCCTCGCGCTGGACGAGGACGGCACCGCCTGCTCCGCCGACTACTACCTGCGCCTCACGGGCGACGGCGGCCGGATGCTCAAGGGCCAGATCGCCCTCACCCCGGTCCGCCCGACCCCGCCGACCATCGGCGGCCCGCCACCCGTCCTGGACCTGGCGCGCGGCAAACCGACCGCGCAGAGCAGCCAGACCCAGGGCTACGGCAGCGGTCACACCGTCGACGGCAGCACCGACACCTACTGGGAGAGCGCCAACAACGCCTTCCCGCAGTGGGTCCAGGTCGACCTCGGATCACCCGCCGCGCTGCGACGGCTGGAGCTGGCGCTGCCGTCGGCCTGGGGACCGCGGACGCAGACCGTCGCCGTACAGGGGAGCCTGGACGGCGGCTCGTTCACGACCCTGGTCGGCGCCACCGGCTACCCGTTCGCGCCGGGCACGACGATCACCCTGCCCGGCCGTGACGTCCGGTACCTGCGCCTGGTGTTCACCGCCAACACCGGCTGGCCCGCGGGCCAGCTCTCCGGGTTGCGGGCCTTCGCCTGACCCGCCGCCAGGTCACCCCGGCCGGGGTGACCTGGCGCACGGCGGGTTGACACCCGATCTCCCGAACGAACAGCATCACCACACCGCCCGTGGGGGAAGTCCGGTCGAAATCCGGCGCTGACCCGCAACGGTAGGTCCGTCCCCTCGGGGCCGGACGAGCCCGATCACCCATCGGCGGCGTGCTGCTCCAGCTCCTGCCGTGGTTTGCGGGACGGGGACCCACCGCGGTCGCTCGCGCTCAGGCCACCTGTCCGAAGGGTGACCGTGACCGCGGTTCGCGTGGCCAGAACAAGTCCGCTCGTGGTGCTCCTGGTGGTCGTGCTGGCCGCGTCCGTCGTGGCCGGTGTGGCGCTGGGACCGGTGAGCATCCCGTTCGGCCGCGTCGTCGGGTTCCTCCAGGCCGCGGTCACCGGCGGCCGGATCGAGGCCGTCGACGCGGGCCAGTACCGGATCGTCTGGGACATCCGCCTGCCCCGCGTGCTGCTCGCCGCGGTCGTCGGCGCCGGGCTGAGCGTCGTCGGCGTCGCCATCCAGGCGATGGTGCGCAACGCGCTGGCCGACCCGTACGTCCTGGGCATCTCCTCCGGCGCGTCGGTGGGGGCGGTCGCCGTGGCGACGCTCGGGCTGTTCGCCTCGCTGGGGATCTACGCGATGTCCGCGGCCGCGTTCCTGTCCGCGCTCGGCGCCACCGCGCTGGTGTACCTGGCCGCCAGGACGCGGGCCGGGCTCACACCGTTGCGGCTGGTGCTGACCGGAACCGCGATGGCGTACGGGTTCCAGGCGCTGACGCTGCTGCTCGTGTTCCAGGCCCCGCACGGGGAAGCGGCCCGCGCCGCGATGTTCTGGCTGCTGGGCAGCCTCGGCGGCGTGACGTGGGGCGCCCTGCCGGTCGCGGCGGCGGTGGTCGCGGTCGGGACCGCGTACCTGCTCGCGAACGCCCGCAGGCTCAACGGGCTGTCGATGGGCGACGAGACCGCCACGACGCTGGGCATCGACGTCGTCCGGATGAGGCGGCGGCTGTTCGTCGTCACGGCCGGGATGACCGGCGTGCTGGTCGCCGTGAGCGGCGCGGTCGGGTTCGTCGGGCTGATGCTGCCGCACCTGGTCCGCATGGTCGTCGGCTCCGACCACCGGCGCGTGCTGGTCGTGGCGCCGCTGGCGGGCGCGAGCTTCCTGATCTGGGTGGACGTCGCCGCGCGGATGGTCGCGCCGCCGGAGGAACTGCCGCTCGGGGTGATCACGGCGGCGCTGGGCGTGCCGTGCTTCGTGTTCCTGATGCGGCGCCGCGGCTACGTGTTCGGGGGTAGTTGATGGACCTGGAACTCGACTCGATCTCGGTCGACGGCATCGTCGACGGGATCTCGCTGTCCGCCGGGACCGGCGAGGTCGTCGGCGTCGTGGGACCGAACGGGAGCGGCAAGTCGACCACGCTGCGGTGCGTCTACCGGGCGTTGAAGCCCAGCGGCGGCGCGGTGCTGCTCGACGGGCGGGACCTGCTGTCCCTGCCGCTCAAGGAGAGCGCGCGCAGGCTCGCGGCGCTCACCCAGGACAGCCACGTGGAGTTCGACTTCACCGTCGCCGAGGTCGTCGCGATGGGACGCCTCCCGCACAAGGGCGCGTTCGACCGGGACACCGAACGCGACCACGACCTCGTCACCGACGCGCTGCGCCGCGTGGACGCGGGCCACCTCGCCGAGCGCAGCTTCCTCACGCTGTCCGGCGGGGAGCGTCAGCGCGTCCTGATCGCGCGCGCCTTGGTGCAGGAACCCGACGTGCTGGTGCTGGACGAACCGACGAACCACCTCGACATCAGGCACCAGTTGGACGTGCTCGCACTGGTCCGCGGCTTGGGCCTGACCGTCCTCATGGTCCTGCACGACCTCAACCTCGCCGCCGCCTACTGCGACCGCGTCCACGTCCTGGACGGCGGCCGGGTCGTCGCGGGCGGCAAACCCGCCGACGTGCTCACCCCCGACCTGGTCCAAGCCGTCTTCGGCGTCCGCGCCCACCTCGTCCAGCACCCCGTCAGCGGCGTGCCCCAACTCCTCTTCGAACACCCGGAGGTTTCCCCGTGAGACGACTGCTCGCCCTCTGCCTGGTCTTCACCACCACCGCGTGCGGCGCGACCGTCGCCGAGAACACCACCGCCACCGACCCCGTGACGGTAAAGAACTGCGGCCAGGACGTCACGTTCGACCGCGTGCCCGCCAAGGTCGTCACCAACGACACCGGCATCGCCGAGTTGATGTTCGCGCTCGGCCTGGCCGACCGCATGGCCGGGTACGTGATCGGCAGCGGCCAGACAGCGGACCTGGCCACGTCACCGTTCAAGTCCGACTGGGACAGCGTCGCGAAGCTCGGCGAGAAGATCAACAAAGAGGTCGTCCAGGGCGCAGGCGCCGACCTCGTGTTCGCGGGCTGGAACTACGGGTTCTCCGAGAGCACCGGCTTCACGCCCGACGCGTTGAAGGAACTGGGAATCCCGACCTACCAGCTCACCGAGGCGTGCCGCAACGGCGTAGGCAAACAACGCGGCATCATGCCCCCCTTGGACGCCCTCTACGAGGACCTGCGCAACCTGGGCAAGATCTTCCGGGTCTCGGACAGGGCGGAAAAGCTGGTCACCGGCTACCAGGAACAGATCAGGTCAGCCGAGAAGCTCATGACGGGCAAACCGAGGCCCAAGGTCTTCCTCTACGACAGCGGCCTGGACCAACCGTTCACCTCCGGCCGCAACGCCGCCCCGCAGGACATCATCACGAAGGCGGGCGGCGACAACATCTTCGGCGACCTGGACGACAGTTGGACCACAGTCGGCTGGGAAACCGTGGTGCAGGCCAACCCGGACGTCATCCTGATCAACGACTACGCGGACGGCGACAACAACACCCCGGAGCAGAAGCAGAAGTTCCTGGAGGGCTACGCCCCACTGGCGGCCGTCCCGGCGATCACGCAGAAGAAGTTCTTCGTCCTGCCCTACGCAGCCTTGGTGGAAAGCCCGCGCAACCCGGCGGCGATCGAGTCGTTCGCGAAGTTCCTGGCTGGATGACGGGGGACGGGGGACGGGGTCTTGCCGGATGAGGATCGCTGCCACGACTGGGGGACCCACGATTGGGTGAAGTGTGGCGGGGTGGAGGGGGATGGGTTGGGTGGGATGAAGGGAGCCGCGTTGGCAGGGCTGCGGCTGGTGGGGTTTGGCTGGGCGGGGATTGGCAGGGTGGTGGTGGATGGCAGGGCCGGGGCCGGTGAGAGTGGGGGCTGGGCCATGGCTGGCTGGGAACGGGTGGGCGGGCTACGGCTGGCCGGGTGTGAATGGCAGGGCTGCGGCTGGGGGGAGAGTGACTGGGTGGTGTGGTGGCAGGGCTACGGCTGGGTGGGTGTAGCTAGGTGGAGTCGCGATGGGCTAGACGCGATGGGCTGAGACTCACGACCGGCCAGCGCAACACTGGCTGACGCACGGCTGCCGACCCACACTTGGCAACCCGCAGCCGCCGACCCACACCTGCTGACCCAGGCATGTCGACCCACCTGCTGACCCGCACTTGTCGACCAACCTGCCGACCACGGCAACCTGCGCCTGCCGACCAGCCTGCTGACCTACGGCTGCCGACCCGCACCTGCCGGCCCACCCACCCACCTGCCGGGGCCCTCCCGACCCACAGCCCACCCAAGCCACCCTCTGGACCCACAACCCAAGTGCGCCAACGGTTTTCAACCATCCGGTGCCAACTGCGGTCGATTTTACTTGGGGGATTTGCCCCTTAAACTCGAGTCGGACGGCGGCTTCACCTCCCCGCCGTTTTCGTCCGACCAAGGGGCAAATCTAGGGGCCCCAAGTCAAATCGACCGCCCCCAACGCCCCCACCACACACCCCCACCCCAAACAGACCCCACCGGACCACCCCCACCCGACCCCCACCGAACCAAACCCAAAATGTGAGAACCCCAGTCCGACACCTGGTACCAACGCCAAACCTGTGGCACCATCGCCGAGTGGCTCAGAACACCGTGATCATTATTGATGAGCGCGCCGGGTAGGTGCTTCCCAAGCACCCGGCGCGCTGACCTCTCGCATCCCGCGGGGGGTCTTTTTGTTTTCCCGGACCTGCCACCCACCACAGGAGAACCCCGTGAGCAGCCTCCCGCTCGGCGACACCTTCCACGTCTTCGACACCACCCTCCGGGACGGTGCGCAGCGCGAGGGCATCACGTACTCCGTGACCGACAAGCTGGCCGTCGCACGCCTGCTGGACGGTCTCGGGGTCGGGTTCATCGAGGGTGGCTGGCCGGGGGCGATGCCGAAGGACACCGAGTTCTTCGCGCGGGCCAGGGCGGAGCTGGACCTCAGGCACGCCAAGCTGGTCGCGTTCGGCGCGACCCGCAGGCCGAACACCAGGGTCGACGAAGACCCGCAGGTCAAAGCGCTCCTCGACGCGAACACGGACGTCATCACCCTCGTCGCGAAGTCGGACCGCAGGCACGTGGAACTCGCGCTGCGGACCGACGAGGCCGAGAACCGCGCGATGGTTCGCGACACCGTGCGGTACCTCGTGGACCACGGCAGGCGGGTGTTCGTCGACGCCGAGCACTTCTTCGACGGCTACGCGCACGACCCGGACTGCGCCCTGGGTGTCCTGGAGTCCGCGGTGGACGGTGGCGCGGACGTCGTCGTGCTGTGCGACACGAACGGCGGCCAGCTCCCGCTGGGGCTGGCCGAGACGGTCGAACAAGTGATCTCCCGCACGGGTTTCCGTGTCGGGATCCACTGCCAGGACGACACGTCCTGCGCGGTGGCGAACACCGTCGCGGCTGTGCAGGCTGGGGCGACCCACGTCCAGTGCACCGCGAACGGGTACGGCGAACGGGCGGGCAACGCCGACCTGTTCGCCGTCGTCGGGAACCTCGTGACCAAGCTCGGCCTTCCGGTGCTACCCACCGAATCGCTGGCCGAGCTCACCCGCGTTTCCCATGCCCTCGCCGAGATCGCGAACATCGCCCCCCACACCCACCAGGCCTACGTGGGGGCGTCGGCTTTCGCCCACAAGGCGGGACTGCACGCGAGCGCGATCAAGGTTGATCCGGAGCTGTACAACCACATCGATCCGGACACCGTCGGCAACGGCATGCGGGTACTGGTCACCGAGATGGCGGGCCGGGCGAGTCTCGAGCTCAAGGGACGTGAGTTCGGAATAGACCTGGCCCGTCGGCCCGAAGCGGTCACGAACGCGGTGCGCAAGGTGAAGGAGCTGGAGGCGCGCGGCTGGTCGTTCGAGGCGGCGGACGCCTCCCTCGAACTGCTCCTGCGCCAGGAGCTGTCCGAATTGGACGAAGCGCCGTTCGTGCTGGAGTCCTACCGGGTCCTGCTGGACCGCCGCTCCGACGGCGAGATCGTGTCCGAGGCCACGGTGAAGGTGCACGTGGCGGGCGAGCGGGTGATCGAGACCGCCGAGGGCAACGGTCCGGTGCACGCGCTGGACGCGGCGCTGCGCAAGGCGTTGCTGCCGCACCTGTCCTGGTTGGACAGCGTGGAGCTGTCCGACTACAAGGTGCGCATCCTCGCCGAGGCCCCCGGCACGGACGCGGTGACGCGGGTGCTGGTGGAGTCGACCGACGGCGAGCGCGAGTGGACGACGGTCGGCGTGCACGGCAACATCGTGGAGGCGAGCTGGCTGGCCCTCTGCGACGCTCTGGTGCACAAGGCGATGCGGGTCCGCGCCCTGGTTTAGGCTGGGTGACGTGCGCATCGCCCGAATCGCCCAGCCCGACGGACTCGCCTTCGCCAAGATCGAGGGCGAGGGTGACGACCTGACGGCCGTCGAGATCAAGGACGAACCCTTCGGCGGCACGCCGACCTTCACGGGTCGGCGCTGGCCGCTGGCGGACGTCCGGCTGCTCGCCCCGTTCCTCCCGCCCAAGATCATCGGCGTCGGCCGCAACTACGCCGCGCACGCCGCCGAGCTGGGCAACGAGGTCCCCGAGAACCCGCTGATCTTCTTCAAGCCGAACACCGCGATCATCGGCCCGAACGCCGAGATCAAGCTGCCCGCGGTCTCCGAGCGCGTCGACTACGAGGGCGAGCTGGCCGTCGTGATCGGCATGGGCGGCCGGGACATCCCCGCCGAGCGCGCCCGGCAGTCGATCCTCGGTTACACGATCGCGAACGACGTGACCGCGCGCGACCTCCAGAAGGCCGACGTGCAGTTCACCCGTGCCAAGGGCTTCGACACGTTCTGCCCGCTCGGCCCGTGGGTGGAGACCGAGTTCGACCCGAGCGACGTCGCCATCCGCACCGAGCTGGACGGCGAGGTCGTGCAGGAGGGCCGGACGTCGCAGTTGATCTTCGACATCGGCGAGCTGATCGAGTACATCAGCGCCGTCATGACCCTCCGCCCGCTCGACGTCATCCTGACCGGCACCCCCGCGGGCGTCGGCCCGATGAAGGCGGGCCAGTCGGTGTCCGTGACCGTCGAGGGCCTGGGCACGCTGACCAACCCGGTCGCCAACCGCTAGCCCGCCCGGCGCCGACCGGCCCGAGCCGGTCGGCCCACCCACGCCTCGACGAACCGGTCGGGCGCCTAGGTGCGCTCGATCTTCGTCGGCTCCCGGCGGGCGAACGACGGCGCGTGCTCGGGCCGGAGCCCGATCGCGACCAGGTACGCCGGAACGCCCTGGAGCAGCGGGAACCGCTGGAGCACCCGCAGCGGCAGGGGAGTGCCCGCGCCGCCGACGTCGACCTTGCCGTCGAGCGCCCGCCGCAGGAAGGCGTTCTGGATCACCCTCTGCATCGTCTGCGTCACGGCGGTCGGCAGCCACCGCCTGCGCCGCACCTTCGCGAGCACCGACGGCGTGACCTGCCCGCGCCGCAACGGGGCCGCGAGGAGCGCCGCGGCGGCGACCGCGTCCTGCACCGCCAGGTTGATGCCGACACCGCCGATGGGTGACATGGCGTGCGCCGCGTCACCGACGCACAGCACGCCGTCGCCGTGCCAGCGGCGCAGCCGGTCCAGCTTCACGTCGAGCAGCTTCACGTCGTCGAGCGAGGTGACCGCGTCCATCCGGTCGGCGAGCATCGGCACCAGCGCCACCATGCGGTCGCGGAACGCCCGCACGCCTGCGTCGCGCAGCATCCGGTCGGTGCCCTTGCGGATCAGGAACGCGATCTGGAAGTAGTCGCCCCGGTCGAGCATCACCAGGCCGCTGCCCCTGCCGAACCGCCCGAGACCACCGTCCGGGTCGCCCTCGTGGCGCGGCACGCGGAACCACCACACGTCCATCGGCGTGCCGAACGAGTGCACGGGCAGGCCTGCCTGCGCGCGCACCAGCGACCCGCGGCCGTCGGCGGCCACCACCAGGTCCGCCGCGATCTCGCCCTCGATGCCCTCCGCGGTGCGGTAGTGGACGCCGGTGACCTTCCCGCCCTCCTTGCGCAGCCCGGTGAACGCGGTGTCCATCCGCAGCGTGAACGACGGTTCGAGCTTGCCCGCGTCGGCCAGCAGGTCGAGGAAGTCCCACTGCGGCACGAACGCGATGTGCTTGTGCGCGCCGGGCAGCCTGCGCAGGTCGGCCACGGTCGCGGGCCCGCTGTCGAGCAGCACCCGCATCCGGTCCATGAGCTGGTGGGGGACCGCGGCGAACGCCGGTCCGAGCCCCAGTTCGTCCAGCAGCGTCAGCGTGGACGCGTGGACGGTGTCGCCGCGGAAGTCCCGCAGGAAGTCGCCGTGCTTCTCCAGCACGGTGACCTCCACACCCGCCCTGGCGAGCAGCAGCCCCAGCACCATCCCGGCGGGACCGCCTCCGACGACGACGCACGTGCTCCGTTCCATGACCCCTCATTTCAACGGTAGTTGAATAACCTCAGGGTCCTCCCGCGGTACTCCTTCGGTCAAGGGGAAATCGGGCGGATACCCTGATCGGGCCATGAGCAACGTTTCCGAAACCCCAGAGGTCCGCGTCCGCTTCTGCCCGTCGCCGACGGGCACACCGCACGTCGGGCTGATCCGCACCGCCCTGTTCAACTGGGCTTTCGCCCGGCACGTCGGCGGCAAGGTCGTCTTCCGCGTCGAGGACACCGACGCCGCGCGCGACTCCGAGGAGTCGTACGAATCACTCCTCGAAGCCCTCCGCTGGCTGGGCCTCGACTGGGACGAGGGCCCCGAGGTCGGTGGACCGCACGAGCCGTACCGGCAGAGCCTCCGGCGCTCGGTCCACGAGGACATCGCCAAGCGCCTGTTCGCCGCCGACGAGCTCTACGAGTCGTTCTCCACCAACGACGAGGTCGAGGCCCGCCGCAGGGCCGCGGGCCAGGACCCGAAGCTCGGCTACGACAACTTCGACCGCGACCTCACCGACGAGCAGAAGGCCGCGTTCCGCGCCGACGGCCGCGAACCCGTGCTGCGCCTGCGGATGCCGGACAGCGACATCACGTGGACGGACCTCGTCCGCGGCGAGATCACCTTCAAGGCGGGCAGCACCCCGGACCCGGTGATGGTGCGGGCGAACGGGGTTCCGCTGTACCCGTTCGTGAACCCGGTCGACGACGCGCTCATGGGGATCACCCACGTGCTGCGCGGCGAGGACCTGCTGCCGTCCACCCCGCGCCAGATCGGGCTGTACCAGGCGCTCCAGCGCATCGGCGTGACCGGATTCACCCCCGAATTCGGACATCTGCCGACCGTGACCGGCGACGGCAACAAGAAGCTGTCCAAGCGGGACCCCCAGTCGAACCTGTTCCACTACCGCGATCTGGGCTTCCTGCCCGAAGGCCTGCTGAACTACCTCGCGCTGCTCGGCTGGTCCATCGCCGAGGACAACGACATCTTCAGCGTCGAGGAGATGTACGCGGCCTTCGACATCGCCAAGGTCAGCTCCAACCCGGCCCGCTTCGACCTGAAGAAGGCCGAGGCGATCAACGGGACGCACCTGCGCGCCCTGCCCGTCGAGCAGTTCACCAGCGCCGCGCTGCCGTACCTGGCGGCGGACGGCGTGCTGCCCGCCGAACCGAGCGCCGAGCAGGTCGCCCAGTTGGCCGCCATCGCCCCGCTCGTCCAAGAGCGACTGGCGCTGCTCTCCGAGGCCTCGGACATGGTCCGCTTCCTTTTCGCGGCAGAGGAATCGTTCACCCCGGAGCCCGCGTCCGCCGCCAAGGCGCTGGGTCCTGATGCCGAACCCGTGCTGCGCGCGGCGATCGACTCGCTCCAGGCGCTCGACGAGTGGACGACCGAGGCAATCCAGGACGCGCTGAAGACGTCCCTTGTGGACGGACTCGGCCTCAAGCCGAAGAAGGCGTTCGCCCCCGTGCGGGTCGCCGTCACCGGCCGGACGGTGTCACCGCCGCTCTACGAATCGATGGAACTGCTCGGCAAGGATCGCTCGATCGGCCGATTGCTTCGAGCGCTCGGGGCAGCGTGACTCGTGCGTTCGGTGGCTTGAGCGTTGCTTGACCGTGCAAGAGCCAGCAGATATCACCTCCTTAGCCGAATCGGCCGAGGGGTGATCGCACCTAGCCTCACGGGGTGACAACTGCTTCCCCGACTTTCACGCTCAAGAGAACCGGCGAAATCCGCGCAATCTCGCTCGACGTCGACGACACCCTCGTCGACTACAGCACCTCGTCTCGGGCCGCGCTGGCCTCGATGGTGGGTAACGCCGACGCGTGGACGTTGTGGCAGCGGATCACCGACGACCACTGCACGAGGCTGTTAGCAGGGGAACTCCAGTACGAGACGATGCGGAACATCCGCACCCGCGCCTTCTTCGCCGCCCTCGGCGAGGACCTCGACCAGGCGGAAGCCACGCGCCGCGAAATGCGCCGCCAAGAGGTCCTCGCCGACGGCTGGAGCCTGTTCCCGGACGTCGTCCCGTGTCTGGAGTGGCTCCGCGCCACCGGCCTGCCCATCGCCGCCGTGAGCAACGCCTCAGGCCGCCACCAGCGGGTCAAGATCGCCGCGCTCGGCCTCGCCGAGTACTTCGACACCGTGCTCATCGCCGGGGAGGTCGGCGCGGCCAAACCGGACCGCATGATCTTCGACACGGCCTGCTCCGACCTCGGCGTCCCGCTCACCGAAACCGTGCACGTCGGCGACCGGCTGCACGCCGACGCCATCGGGGCCCGCGACGCCGGGATGCGCGGCGTCTGGCTCAACCGCCAAGGCCCCCGCGAAGGCACCATGCCCGCAGGCATCAGCACCATCAGCACGCTCGCCGAGCTACCCGAACTGCTCGTCTGCGAACTCTCCACCGCGCACGCCTGAACACCCGCCAGGACGGCGCGCACCGGCCCCCACCTCGCCCGATGGGTTGAAGTGGGGGCCGATTTCACTTCTGCGGGCACCGTGGTCTAGTATTCATCTCGTTGGAACGAGCGGCCCTCAGCGCGAAGAGCGGGAGAGCTGATCAGGAAAACATTGGGGTATGGTGTAATTGGCAGCACGGCTGATTCTGGTTCAGTCAGTCTAGGTTCGAGTCCTGGTACCCCAGCTGCAAGAGTAGAAATCAGAGTCTGATACGCTGCTCCAGCAACAAGCAAGACCGAATAAGTGCAAGAACAAGTGAATTACCTAGGGCCCCGTCGTCTAGCGGCCTAGGACGCCGCCCTCTCAAGGCGGTAGCGTGGGTTCGAATCCCATCGGGGCTACAGATCTGGGGGATCCCCATGCGCAGAAGACGCGCATGGGGATCTTTCGCATTTGCGCTGGGGCTCTCGCCCCAGACCCCAAGGCAGGGAGGGCTTCGCCCCCCTGCACCCCCCGGTGTGTGCAGGTGGTGCTGCGTGTGGGGGCGGTGCGTGGGTGGGGAGTGGCTCGACTGCGTCGTCGGTAAGTATGGGTTTTGGGTGTGGGTGTGGCAAAGGCCGTGAGTGGGGGCTCACGGCCTTTGTGTGTGTTGGGGGTTTGGGTGTTTGTGTGGTGTTAGAGGCGGGATTGTAGGGCTTCTGCTGCTGCTAGTAGGTCTGCTGCCCATCTTGCGCCTGGGCGTCTGCCCATGCGGTCTATTGGGCCGGAGACTGAGATTGCGGCTACTACTTGGCCTGCGCTGTCTCTTACCGGGGCGCTTACGCTGGCTACGCCTGGTTCGCGTTCTGCGACGCTTTGGGCCCAGCCTCGTCTGCGGACCTCTAGGAGGGTGCGTTCGCCGTAGACGGCGTCGGCCAGGACGGATCTTTGGGTGCCTGGGTCGGACCAGGCTGCTAGGACTTTGGCGCCTGAGCCGGCTGTCATGGGGAGTCTGGCGCCTATGGGGACCGTGTCCCGCAGGCCGCTGGGGGGTTCGGCTGAGGAGACGCAGATTCTTTGCATGCCGTCCCGGCGGTAGAGCTGGACGCTTTCGCCGGTTATGTCGCGTAGGCGGGGCAGGACCGAGGCCGCCGCGTCGAGCAGGGGGTCGGTCGCGCCGCCCGCCAGTTCCGCCAGTGCCGCGCCTGGACGCCAGCGGCCGTCTGAGCCCCGTCGGAGGAGGCGGTGGACCTCCAGGCCTACCGCCAGGCGGTGGGCCGTCGCTCTTGGCAACCCCGTCCGGTTGCAGAGCTCGGCAAGTCCACACGGATCCTTCGCGACGGCGTTCAACACGGCCACAGCCTTGTCCAGCACGCCGATCCCGCTATGCTGTCCCACAGCGCGATACTAACTTCCCGGTATCTGGGAAGTCCAGAAGTTATCGGGAGCCCCCGCTCTGGATGGAGCTCCCACCCACGGACCGATGGGGATGAAGCGATGGGCCGCACACTCGCGGAGAAGGTGTGGGAGGCGCACGTCGTGCGCCATGGCGACGGCGCCGAGCCGGACCTGCTCTACATCGACCTCCACCTGCTGCACGAAGTGACGAGTCCGCAGGCGTTCGACGGGCTCAGGCTCGCGGGCCGCGGGCTGCGCCGCGTCGACCTGACGATCGCCACCGAGGACCACAACGTGCCGACGGTCGACATCGACCAGCCGATCGCGGACCTCGTGTCGCGGACGCAGGTGGACACGCTGCGGGCGAACTGCAAGGAGTTCGGCGTCCGCCTGCACCCCATGGGTGACGCGGAGCAGGGCATCGTCCACGTGGTGGGCCCGCAGCTCGGCCTCACCCAGCCGGGCATGACGGTGGTGTGCGGCGACAGCCACACCTCCACGCACGGCGCGTTCGGCGCGCTGGCCTTCGGCATCGGCACGTCCGAGGTCGAGCACGTGATGGCGACGCAGACGTTGCCGCTGCGGCCGTTCAAGACGATGGCCATCACGGTCGACGGCGAGCTGCGCGAGGGCGTCACGGCGAAGGACGTGATCCTCGCGGTCATCGCGAACATCGGCACCGGTGGCGGCCAGGGCTACGTGCTGGAGTACCGCGGCGCGGCCATCGAGGCGCTGTCGATGGAAGCCCGCATGACGGTGTGCAACATGTCCATCGAGGCTGGTGCGCGGGCCGGGATGATCGCCCCGGACGAGGTGACGTTCGAGTACCTGAAGGGGCGTCCGCACGCTTCCGTTGGTGCCGAATGGGATGCCGCGGTCGAGTACTGGAAGACCCTGCGCACGGACGACGACGCGGTCTTCGACGCCGAGGTCCACATCGACGCGAGCACCCTGACCCCCTTCGTCACGTGGGGGACGAATCCTGGACAGGGGCTGCCGTTGGGCGCCTCCGTGCCGGACCCCGAGGCGATCGGCGACGACAACGAGCGGGTCGCGGCCGAGAAGGCGCTCGCCTACATGGGCCTCGAACCGGGCACGCCGCTGCGGGACATCAGCGTGGACACGGTGTTCCTGGGGTCGTGCACGAACGGCCGCATCGAGGACCTGAGGGCCGCCGCGGCCGTGCTGCGCGGGCACCGGGTGGCCGACAGCGTGCGCATGCTCGTGGTGCCCGGCTCGATGCGCGTTCGCGCCCAGGCGGAATCCGAAGGGCTGCACGAGATCTTCCTCGCGGCGGGCGCCGAGTGGCGCCAGGCGGGCTGTTCCATGTGCCTCGGCATGAATCCGGACCAGCTCAAACCCGGCGAGCGCAGCGCCTCCACGTCCAACCGCAACTTCGAGGGCAGGCAGGGCAAGGGCGGGCGCACCCACCTCGTCTCCCCGCTGGTGGCGGCCGCCACGGCCGTGCGCGGCACCCTCTCCTCACCCGACGACCTGGCCTGAGAAGGGATTCAGAGACCATGGACGCGTTCACCACCCACACGGGCATCGGCGTGCCGCTGCGCAGGTCCAACGTGGACACCGACCAGATCATCCCGGCCGTCTACCTGAAGCGCGTCACCCGCACGGGCTTCGAGGACGGCTTGTTCGCCGCCTGGCGCAACGACGAGCACTTCATCCTCAACCAGGAGCCCTTCACGTCCGGCTCCGTCCTGGTCGCCGGCCCCGACTTCGGCACCGGGTCCTCCCGCGAACACGCCGTCTGGGCGCTCATGGACTACGGCTTCCGGGTCGTGATCTCCTCCCGCTTCGCCGACATCTTCCGCGGGAACTCCGGCAAGCAGGGCCTCGTGGCCGCCGAGGTCGAGCAGTCGGACGTCGAACTGCTCTGGAAGCTGCTCGAAACCGAGCCGGGCACCGAGGTGACCGTCGACCTGGCGGAGAAGACGGTCCGCGCAAAGGACTTCACGGCGGCCTTCCGGATCGACGACTACACCCGCTGGCGGCTGCTCGAAGGATTGGACGACATCGCCCTGACCTTGCGCCACGCCGATCTGATCGACGACTTCGAGTCCCGCCGCCAAGGTTGGCTGCCCACCACGGATCCCCTTCCGACGAGCTGAGAGCGGGCCTCGGATTCCTCTCTGACGAGGGAGGATCCGAGGCCTCCCAGCCCCTCCCAAAGTGCCCCAGGAGGGGGTTTCTGTCCCTCGACAGAGCGCAATTGCCCACGCCACAACGAAAAATATGGCGTGGCGATTGGTATTTCCCTTCATATGGGCTTACCGTGGCCATCAGTCGGCCCGACTAAGGGCCGTAAGCGTCCTGGGAGGGACTGACGGTGAACAAGGCCCAGCTCATCGAGGCGCTGTCCGAGCGTCTTGGCGACAAGAAGAACGCCGCCGCTGCTGTCGACGGGCTCGTCGACGTGATCGTTCGCAGCGTCCACAAGGGCGAGAAGGTGAACATCACCGGGTTCGGCGTGTTCGAGAAGCGCGCCCGCGCGGCGCGCACCGCTCGCAACCCGCGCACCGGCGAGACCGTCAAGGTCAAGAAGACCAACGTGCCCGCTTTCCGCGCCGGCTCGACGTTCAAGGACGTCGTGAGCGGTGCCAAGAAGCTGCCGCGTGTTGCCGCTGCCGCAAAGGCTCCGGCCGCTGCCGCGACGACGACGCGTGCGGCCGCTGCCGCGAAGCCCGCGACCGCCACCAAGGCGCCGGCGACCCGCAGCACCACGGCACGGACGACCACGACCCGCACGGCACGTGCGACGACCGCCCGCACGGCCGCCGCGGCGACCAAGGCCCCGGCGACCCGCAAGACCGCCACGGCAGCGGCGAAGCCCGCCGCCGTGAAGGCTCCTGCGGCCGCCAAGGCCCCCGCCAAGACGGCTGCCGCGAAGGCACCCGCCAAGACCGCAGCGGCGAAGCCCGCCGCCGCGGCCAAGAAGGCCCCCGCCGCCAAGACGACGGCAGCAGCGGCCAAGGCCCCCGCCGCCACCAAGGCAGCGGCGAAGCCCGCCGCCGCCAAGAAGGCACCGGCGGCCAAGAAGAAGTAGCACCACCTCCCCCCAGGGGGAGCAGCACCAACGCCCAGGGCCCGATGCGGACGCGCATCGGGCCCTGGCGTTTGCCTTTTCCGCCTCCAAGAGCACGTCAAACGTGTTTTGGAGGTATGTCGGGGAACCTGGGGACCGCGTCCACAACCGTGAACCGCTCCTCCTTGCGAGCGTTGAAGACGACGACATTCCACCGCCCGGCAGGCGATGCGCGAGCCGCCCCGGACGCCACGGCGTAATCCGGCCGTGATGGGTCGATGCCCCACCGAACGCTTTGCGCCCAGCCGTAGTTCTGCGGTGCCACGACCATTCCGCGGAACCCAGCGGGAACCCCGCACGGCAATTCCGTGGACGCCGACCGCCCGACACCCGAGTCTGGTCGCGTGGAACTCGACGTGAAGCAGAACCGGAAGGCGTGGGAAGCGGCCTCGCAGAAGCACGTGCGCGAGTACGACGAACTACTGGCACAGGCCCGCGACGAGACTTCCCTGTTCCCACGAGAACAGGAACTACTACGTCCGCTGCTGCGACCAGGCCCAGTCGTGGTCCACCCGCAGAGCGGCCACGGCCTGGACGACATCGCCCTGGTAGCAGCAGGCGCGACCAGGGTCGTCGGCGTCGACTTCAGCCCCACCGCCGTTGCCTCGGCCCGGAGGAGAGCCGTTGACCTTGGTGTTCCTTGTCACTACGTGGTGGGGCAGATGCCAGGAGCGCCCTTGGCGAACGCGTGCGCGGACGTGGTCTACACCGGCAAGGGCGCGCTGATCTGGATGCCGGACCTGGACGCGTGGGCCACGGACGTGGCACGGCTGCTGCGACCAGGGGGATGGCTGTTCTTGTACGAGTCGCACCCGGCGGTACCACTGTGGACGTGGGACGAGGACGAGCCGCGGATTCGAGGGGATCGGGGGTACTTCGAGCGGGGGTTCGTGAACGACACTTTCCCAGGGCACGGGGCGGTGGAGGCGCAGGCGACGCTGGGGGAGGTCGTCACGGCCGTTGTACGGGCCGGGATGGAGGTCCGGGTGCTGGAGGAGTACGCGGAGCCGTTCTGGAGAGCTGGGGGCGTGGACGCGGCCGCTTGGCGCGGGTCACTGCCGAACTCGTTCGCGTTGATGGCCCGGAAGGTGGATGTGGGTGGGTGAGGGAGAGGGGAAGGGGAGAGGGATGGGTCGGTTGGGTGGGTGAGGGGAGGGGCTGGTCGGTTGGTGGGTGGGTGAGGGTCGGTTGGGTGGGTGGGGAGAGAGGTGGCTGGGTTGGGTGGGGTTGGTTGAGTGGGTGGGGTTGGGTGGGCAGCGGGTTGGGTGGGTGAGGTTTGGAAGTCGGGTTGGTGGATCGGTCGGTTCGTGGGGATTGTTGGGGTGGGGCTGGGCTGGGGCGCCTCGACTTCGTCGTCGGCTGGGGGTCCCCCACCGCCACCCCGCTCGCGCGATTGTCTCTAGCTTTGTCCCTGTTTTGTCAAGGCGGGAAAGATGCCTTGACAAAACAGGGACAAAGCTGAGGGCGCTTCGGATCGGGGCGGCGGCGGGGGAGTGCGGTGGGTTGGTTGCGTGCTTCCGCGCGGGTGTCGTTGTTGGGCCAGGCGAGAGGATGGGGAAGCGGTTGGGATGGAGGTGGCCAAGCGCTGATGCTGTGGGCAGGCAGGCAGGCAGGGGCTGTGCCAGGCCAGGGAACGCCACCGCCGTGCAGAGCTGTCGTGCCCAGCCGTCGTACCCAGCCGTCGTACCGGGCTGCCGTACTCAGCCGTCGTACTGGGCTGTCATGCCCAGCCGCGTCCTACTGGGCTGTCGTACTCGACGACTGCCGTACTTAGCCGCAATACCTGGACGTTGTGCCTGATACGAGCCACGACCGCCCAACCCTCACGACGCTCCCTGCGACCAACCACCTGCGCAACCGCCACCCCACCTACGCAACGTGGTCGATTTTACTTGGGGGATTTGCCCCTTAAACTTGCGTCGGACGGCAGCTTCACCTCTGCCCTTTATTGTCCGACGAAGGGGCAAATCTAGGGGCCCCAAGTCAAATCGACCACCCACCGCATGCTCTGACCCCGCACCGTCCGCCAACCCAAGACCGGCCCCAAAAACCCAGGTCAAGGCCGAGGCGCGGGCAACGCACTGGGCAAGTAGTGCGCGGACACCAACCGCGGCCACCCCACCACCGAGTCCGAAGTGGACCACCCCTCCCGAGGCCGGGTGAAGGCGAGCACCCAGACGCTCCCCTTCTTGCACGGCACGTCCCCCACCCTCAACCCCCCGATGTCCGCCAACTTCGTCACCAGATCGGGGATCACCCCACCCTGGGAAGACACCACCGGCACACCCTCATCCCCGGTGATCTCCAAGAACCGCACCAACCCCGCGTCCGGGTCCGGCCAGTAGCCCTCCTCGGACAACCGGACCTCCCGCCGAACCGAAGTCCGCAGGTCATCCGCCACACCCTGCACCGTCTGCACGCACCGGACCCGAGGCGCCGCGTACACCCGCCCTGGCGCGAACAACGGCAACAACGACCGCACGGCCTCAGCCTGTCGCCACCCGGCCGAGCTCAACGGGCGGAGGTCGTCATCGCCCGGCCAGTTCTCCCGCTTCCCAGCTTTCGCGTGCCGCACCAGCAGCACCGTCTTCAGATCGGCGGGCACCAGCGCGAACGCGCCCAGCACGTCCCGGTCCAACGAGCGCGTCACCAGCGCCGCCGCCTCCGGCACGGGCAGCCAGCGCAGTTCGTCCGACTCGGAGTTGGGCACGAACGATCCCCACAGGGCTCGCGCGCTGAAGTAGTCCACGACCTTGGGCCTGCCGAAGGCCTTGTAGTGCACCTGGGACACGTGCCTGCCGAGGGCGGCGTGGTAGCCGGTCTCCTCGTAGACCTCGCGCACGGCGGCGGCGGGCACGGTCTCGCCCGCGTCCAGCTTGCCCTTGGGGAGTGACCAGTCGTCGTAGCGCGGCCGGTGGACGACCGCGACCTCGACGGTCCCGTCGTCGTCGCGCCACAGCACCGCACCGGCCGCCCGAATGGTGTCGGTCGACAACACGCGTCTCCTTAGGAAGTGCTCACGCCCTGCGCACGGTGTCGGCGCAGCATCTCGGTCTGGTGGTCGCGCACCACCGTGCCGTCGGAGGGGGACGCGTCCCACTCGCCGTCCGACCGCAGCACCCAGCAGCGGGTGGCGGGTTCCAGCGCCGATTCGAACATGTAGTCGAGCTGGGCGGTCAGCTTCGGGCCGGTGACGCGCAACTGCACCTCGACCCTGCGGTCCAGGTTGCGGTGCATCATGTCAGCGCTGCCGATCCAGTGCTCGTCCGCCCCGATGAAGTGGAACACCCGCGAGTGCTCCAGGAAGCGGCCGAGGATCGAGCGGACGTGGATGTTCTCGCTCAGGCCGCGGATGCCCGGCTTGAGCGCGCACACGCCGCGCACCACGATGTCCACCCGCACACCGGCCTGCGACGCGCGGTAGAGGGCGTCGATGACCTCCTCGTCCACGAGCGAGTTCACCTTGATCCGCACACCGGCCGGGTGGCCCGCGCGGGCGAGGTCGATCTCGTCCTGGATGCGTTCCACGATCCCGCGCCGCACGCCGTAGGGCGCGACCAGGATGCTGCGGTAGTTGTCCTGCCTGGCGTACCCGGTCAGGACGTTGAACAGGTCGGTGAGGTCCGCGCCGACCGACGGCTCGGCGGTCAGGATGCCGACGTCCTCGTACAGCCGCGCGGTCTTCGGGTTGTAGTTGCCCGTGCCGATGTGGCAGTACCGGCGGATCGTGGACCCCTCCTGCCGCACGACCAGCGACGTCTTGCAGTGCGTCTTCAGGCCGACGAGCCCGTACACGACGTGCACGCCCGCCTTCTCCAGTTGCCGCGCCCACTTGATGTTCGCCTGCTCGTCGAACCGCGCCTTGATCTCCACCAGCGCCACGACCTGCTTGCCCGCCTCGGCCGCGTCGATCAGCGCGTCCACGATCGGCGAGTCGCCCGACGTCCGGTACAGGGTCTGCTTGATCGCCAGCACGTGCGGGTCGGCCGCCGCCTGCTCGATGAACCGCTGCACGCTCGTGGAGAACGAGTCGTACGGGTGGTGCACCATCACGTCGCCCTCGCGCAGCGTCGCGAACACGCTCTTCGGCGTCTCGCGCTCACCGAACGCGGGGTGCGTCGCGGGCACGAACGGCGGGTCCTTCAACCCCTTGCGGTCCAGGCTGTAGAGCTGGAAGAGGCACGAGAGGTCGAGCAGACCCGGCACCTGCACGACGTCGTCCGGGTCCACCTCCATCTCGCGCAGCAGCAGTTCCAGCATGTGCTCGGTCATGTCGTCCGCGACTTCCAGCCGCACGGGCGGGCCGAACCGGCGGCGCGCCAGCTCGCGCTCCAACGCCTGGAGCAGGTCCTCGTCGCGGTCCTCCTCCACGTCGAGGTCTGCGTTGCGGGTGACCCGGAACGCGTGGCACTCGATGACCTCCATGCCCGCGAACAGCTCGCCGAGGTGCGCGGCGATGAGCTGCTCCAGCGGCAGGAACGTCGCCGAACTGCTGGCGCGGTCCGCTTCCACGCGCACCAGCCGCGGCACGTTGTCCGGCACCTTCACGCGGGCGAACCGCTCGGTGCCGCCCTCCGGGTCCCGCACCGTCACGGCGAGGTTCAGCGACAGCCCCGAGATGTACGGGAACGGGTGCGCCGGGTCGACGGCGAGCGGTGTCAGCACCGGGAACACCTGGTCGCTGAAGTAGTTCGACAGCCGCAGCCGGTCGAAGTCCGTCAGCTCCCCCCACGTCACCAGGCTGATCCCGTTGCGGTCCAGGCCGGGCCCGACGTGGTCGAGGAACGCCCGCGCGTGCTGCTCGACGAGCTCCTGCGTGCGCTTGAAGATGTTCGCGAGCTGCTCGCGGGGTGTGAGGCCGTCCGCGCTGCGCACCGACAGGCCGGTCTCGTCGCGGCGCTTCAGCCCCGCGACCCTGACCATGTAGAACTCGTCGAGGTTCGACGCGAAGATCGCCAGGAACTTCGCCCGTTCGAGGAGCGGCTGCGACGAGTCCTCGGCCAGCGCGAGCACCCGCGCGTTGAAGTCCAACCAGGACAGTTCGCGGTTGAAGTAGCGGTCGTCCGGCAGGTCCGCCGTCGGCGGCGAGTCGGACGTGACGGCGGGCGGTGACGACGGGACCGATCGGGCACCGGTCGTGACAGCGGGTGGTGACTCGACGACCGGGTCGGGCGTCCGCGCTCGGCGGGTCGCCGGTCGGGGCTTGCGCCGAGGGGTGCTCGCGGACGTGCTCGTCCGGATCCTTCGCTTCGGCGTGGCCTTGTCGTCGCTGTCGTCCGTGGTCACACCTGCATTGTGCCGTGCGAATCGCCGAAACGCCTCGATCGTGGACGACTACCGGGTGAACTCCCCGTCACACGACTGGATCGAATTAGACCGGGCGGAGCACACCCGTCACCGAACCGTCGTCGTCGCGACGCAGAGTGACGCGCTGGCCGGGTCGCAGCGACCGCCAGCCGCCCTCCGCGACAGCCCCCGCCGACACGTCCACGAGCAGTCCGTCGTCGCGCAGCACGGTCGCCGAGCCGTCGGCGTGGAAGGCGCTCACCGTCGCCTGCTCGATCATGGCGCTCACGCTAGTGCCCCCGGCGCCGCGCCGTGGTCGGACAGGTTCCCGGCGCGGCGCGTCCGGGGTGGACCCGGCGCGGGGCTTCAGCCGCACACCGGGAGCAGGGCGGCGGTCCGGGACCCCAGCCCCAGCACCGCCGCCAGCCCGAGGTCCTCCGCCGTGTCCACGTCGGTGCGCAGCGACGGCCACGGGCCGAGCAGCGCCACCGCGCCGGACGCGGCGTGCGCGTCCGCCGAACCGACGCCGAAGCGCGGGTCGAGTTCGCCGCCGGGAGCGGACAGCAGCAGCGTCGTGCCGGTGCCCTGCCGGTCCGGGCAGTACGCGCGGCCCGCCGCGGCGTCGATCGCGGCGGCCAGCTCGTTCGCGCGCAACGCGGGCAGGTCCGCCTGGAGCGCGCCCACCACCGACCTCGGGTCACGGGCGCGCAGCAGGGCGGCGCCGTGGCGCAGCGCGGGGTTCAGGCCCTCCGGGCCGGGCGCGGACTCGACGCCCAGCGCGGTCAGCTCGGCGACCACCGCCGGGTCGGACGTGACGGCCAGCACGTGCCGGACGACCCCTGCCGCGGCGGTGACGGTGTCCAGCGCGAGCGCCAGCGCCAGCGCGGCGTGCGCGTCCGGGTCGCCCGCGCCGCGGTCGGCCGCGCCCAGCAGCCTGGTCTTGGCCCGGTCGAGCGTCTTGACTGGTACCACGAGGTCCACTTGGCGGCGCACCTCGCCATACTCCCCGATGTCGGCTGGACCTGGCCGGGGCACCCGAGGAAGACTCCAGGTCCGCGGTGGACGAGTCGAGGGAGAACACGTGGTCAGGGAGAAGGGCGGCTTCTGGGTCGGGGTCGCCGCGGCGATCGTCTACCCGATGTCCGCGGCGCTCGGCAGGAGGCGCACGGTGCACGGGGAGCGCCTGCCCCGCAGCGGCGGCACGCTCCTGGTGATGAACCACGTCTCCCACCTCGACCCCTGCTACGACGCGGTGTTCGTGCACAGCCACGGCCGGGTGCCCCACCTGCTCGGCAAGCACAGCCTGTGGAACGTGCCGATCATGGGCTCGATCCTGCGGGGCGCCAAGCAGATCCCGGTCTACCGCGGCACCACCGACGCCCAGCAGAGCCTGCGCGCGGCGCACGAGGCGCTGGCGGGCGGCCAGCTCGTGCTGATCTACCCGGAGGGGACGATCACCCGCGACCCGGACGGTTGGCCGATGACGTCGCGGACCGGCGTCGCCCGGCTCGCGCTCCAGCACGAGGGCCCGGTGATCCCGGCCGCCCGCTGGGGCACCAGGGAGATCTACGACGGCTACTCCAAGAAGTTCCGGCCGTTGCCGCGCAAGACCGTGGTGACCCTCGTCGGGGAACCGGTCGACCTGTCCGCGTACCGGGACCAGCCGCAAACGCTCGCGCTGCTGCGCGAGGTGACGGACCTGCTGATGGGCGAGGTGAAGGACCTCCTCGCCGACATCCGCGGGGAGCAGGCTCCGGAGGGCTTCCACGACTCCGCGAAGAACCGGGACGAGAACTGACATGAGCGTGCAGCGGGTTGCCGTGCTGGGTGCCGGGTCGTGGGGCACCGCCTTCGCCAAGGTGATCGCCGACTCCGGACCGGAGGTCGTGCTGTGGGCGCGCCGCGACTCCGTGGCCGACTCGATCAACGGCTCCGGGGTCAACGAGGACTACCTGCCCGGCACGAAGCTGCCGTCGAACCTCAGCGCCACCACGAAGGTGGACGAGGCGCTCGACGGCGCGCAGGCCGTCGTGCTGGCCGTGCCGAGCCAGACGCTGCGCGCGAACCTCGTGGGCTGGCGTGACTCGCTGCCCGAGGGCGCGACGCTGGTCAGCCTCGCGAAGGGCGTCGAACTGGGCACGCTCAAGCGGATGAGCGAGGTGATCCGCGAGGTCGCGGGCGTGCCGGAGGACCAGGTCGCGGTCGTCTCGGGACCCAACCTGGCCAAGGAGATCGCGGCCGAGCAGCCCACCGCGACGGTCATCGCGTGCACCGACCACGACCGCGCTGTCGCGCTCCAGCAGGCGTGCTCCAACGGCTACTTCCGGCCGTACACCATCACCGACGTCGTCGGCTGCGAACTCGGCGGCGCCTGCAAGAACGTCATCGCGCTCGCCTGCGGCATGGCCGCGGGGCTCGGGTTCGGCGACAACACGATGGCGTCGATCATCACCCGCGGCCTCGCGGAGACGGCCCGCCTCGGCGCCGCGCTCGGCGCGGACCCGTTGACGTTCGCCGGGTTGGCCGGACTGGGCGACCTCGTCGCCACCTGCGCGTCGCCGCTGTCGCGCAACCGGACGTTCGGCCACCGGCTGGGGCTGGGCGAAAGCCTGGCGCAGGCGCAGGAGGCCGCGCACGGGCAGGTCGCCGAAGGCGTGAAGTCGTGCTCGTCGATCCGCGAACTCGCGCAGCGCCACGGCGTCGACATGCCGCTGACCGACGGCGTCCACATGGTGTGCCACGACGGCATGGACCCGCGCACCCTCGGTGCCGCCCTCATCGGCCGCGAACCCAAGGCGGAGCGCCAGTGACCGCCGGCCCGGACGGCAGGGAGTACGGCGACGGCACGCGGGTCGTCCACGCGGGCGCCCCCGAACGCCTGCCCGGCGGCGCTTTCATGGGCAGCCCGGTGTTCGCGTCGGCGTTCCACCTCACGGGCGAGGACACCTACGGCCGGTCCGGCAACCCGACGTGGCGCGCGCTCGAAGCGGCGCTCGGCGAGCTGGACGGCGGCGAGTGCGTCCTGTTCCCGTCCGGCATGGCGGCCATCTCCACGGTGCTGCGCCTGGTGCTCCGCACCGGCGACACGGTGGTGCTGCCCGGCGACGGGTACTTCCTGACCAGGAAGTTCGTGGCGGAGCACATGGACGTCGTCGTCCGCGAGGTGCCGACCGCGGGCCCGTGGCCGGACTTCGACGGCGTCTCGTTGGTGCTGCTGGAAACCCCGTCCAACCCCGGCCTCGACGTGTGCGACATCGCCGCGCTGTCCCACGCCGCGCACGCGGCGGGCGCGCTCGTGGCCGTGGACAACACGACCGCGACCCCGTTGGGGCAGCAGCCGTTGCGGCTCGGCGCCGACATCGTCGTCGCCAGCGACACGAAGGCCGTCGCGGGCCACAGCGACGTCCTGCTCGGCCACGTGTCCACAACGGACGCCGTGCTCGCCGAACGGCTGCGCGGCGCCCGCACGGTCGGCGGCGCCATCCCCGGCCCGTTCGAGGCGTGGCTGGCCCACCGCGGCCTCGGCACGCTCGACCTGCGGCTCACCAGGCAGGCCGCGAACGCCGCCGCGCTGTACGACGTGCTCCGCGTGCACCCGGCCGTCACCGGCCTGCGCTGGCCGGGCGCCCCGCAGGACGAGGCGTACGCGTTGGCGGCGCGGCAGATGCGCCGCTTCGGCGGCGTGCTCACGTTCCAGCTCCCCGACGTCGCCGCCGTGGACGCGTTCCTCGCCCGGTCCAGGCTCATCGCCGCCAGCACCAGCTTCGGCGGGCTGCACACCAGCCTCGACCGGCGCGCGCAGTGGGGCGACCCGGTGCCGGAGGGCCTGGTGCGGCTGTCCGCGGGCTGCGAGGACACCGCCGACCTGGTCACGGACGTCCTGGCGGCACTGGCGTAGCTCGATCGGGTGGAGTGCCTCCCAAGGAGTGGGAGCCGGTTGAGCGGGTGCGAACGGGCTGCGAGAATCGCCCGGTGTTGTTGCGCGCGATGATCGACGGGCGGGGTCACATCGACCTCAGCCTGGTCGCCAGCGCGCTCTGTCCTTGTCGGTGATCTTCTCGCGCCCTGCCGGTCGGTGACGACCGGTGCCGCTTTGATCCCGAAGGACCACACCCCTCATGTTCGCCGTTCCGGACAACACCATCGCCCTGCCCGAGTCCCGCGCCGCCGTGCACCCGGTGCGCATCGCACTGGGCTACGCCGCCGACCGCGCGTCCTGGCGCCACCTGCTCCGCTACGACCCCGACCAGCGGTTCGCCGCGCTGGTCGAGCGCACGGCCTCCGAGGAGGTCTGGCTGATGAGCTGGCTGCCCGGCCAGGAGACCGACCTGCACGACCACGGCGGCTCCACCGGGGCGTTCACGCTGGTCAGCGGCTCGCTGACGGAGACGGTCGCCACGGCGCACGCCCAGGTGCTGCACAGCCTCACCGCGGGCCAGTCGCGGGTGTTCGGCCCGAACTACGTGCACCGCGTGCGCAACGACGGTCCTGACCCGGCGGTCACCGTCCACGTCTACCGCGACGGTGGCCGGGCCATGACCCCGTACCGCTTCGACCCGCTCGACGGGCCTACCGCCGTCCGCTGACGTGCTCCGGCAGGGCCGTGTCCCCGGTGAGCCGGGGGCACGGCTCGGGCTCGCCGTACGACGTCCGGATCGGCAGCACGCCCGCCCACGCCGTGGACTCCGCGACGTCCTCGTCGTCGTCGCCGGGGGGACCGCTGCGGATCTTCACCGACGCCTCGGTCAGGTCGAGCGCGAGCACGGCGGTGGCGGCCAGTTCGCGGGCGGTCGGCTGCCGCGCGTAGTCCCACGACCCCGGTGACAGGTGCTCGGTCAGCACCTTCAGCGCGTGCGTCTTGGTCTCCGGGTCGAGCACCGGCACGGCCGTCCCGTGCACCACGGCGCAGCGGTAGTTCATCGAGTGGTTGAACAGCGACCGGGCGTAGACGATGCCGTCGAGCAGCGTCACGGCGACGCTCACCGGCACCCCGCCCTCTGCCTCGCGCAGCGTTCGCGCGCCGGTGGAACCGTGCAGGTAGAGGGTGTCGCCATCGCGGCCGTAGCCGGTGGGCAGCACGACCGGGGCGCCGTCGACGACGACCGCGAGGTGGCACACCAGGCCCGCGTCGAGCACCTCGTGCAGGGCGGATCGTTCGGTCACGGCACGCTTCTTGCCGCGCTTGATCGTGCTGCGCGGCGTGGGCGACAAGGTCATGGTTCCATCGTCAGCCGGAAAGTGGCATCCTTCAATGACCAATTCCACTGTATTTGGAAGGGCCACTTTGACGGACACCGCGTTCCCGGTCACGCTCGACCGCTCGTCGCCCGAACCGCTCGCCGTGCAGCTCGCCGACGCCATGCGCACCGCGGCCGCCGAGGGCAGGCTGCGCAGCGGCGACCGGCTGCCCTCGACCAGGGCGCTGGCCGAACGCCTTGGCGTCAGCCGCACCGTCACGGCCGCGGCGTACGAGCAGCTCCACGCCGAGGGCTGGATCGCGGGCAGGCACGGCAGCGGCACCTACATCACCACGACCCCGCCGGGCGCGCTCAAGGGTCGCACCAAGCGCGCCGCTCCGACAGCCGCGCCCCGCGAGGTCATCGACCTCGCGCCCGGCGCCCCGTGGGCCGGTGGCCTGGACAAGGCGGCCTGGCGGCGGGCGTGGCGGGCCGCCGCCGACACGATGCCGCTGCTGCGCCCGCAGCGCGGGGGACTGCCGGAGTACCGCGAGGTCGTCGCCGAGCACCTGCTGCGCCACCGCGGCCTCGCCGTGCTCGGCGGGCTGCGGGAGGAGCTGGTGCTGGCCACGGGCGGCACGACGGCGGCGCTGACCGAGCTGGCGGCGGCCGTGCTCAAGCCCGGCGACGCGGTGGCCGTGGAGGAACCCGGCTACCAGCGCGCGGTCGGCGCGATGCGCGCGGCGGGCCTGCGGGTCGTGCCCGCGCCGGTCGACGCCGAAGGCCTGCTCGTGGAGGGCGTGCCGAAGGGCGTGCGGGCGGTGTACTGCTCGCCCGCGCACCAGTACCCGATGGGCGGCCGGATGTCCGCGGGCCGCCGGGTCGCGCTGGTCGAACGGGCTCGCCGCGACGGCTGGCTGGTCATCGAGGACGACTACGACGGCGAACTGCGCTACGACGTGGCCCCGCTGCCGCTGCTGGCCGCGCTCGCGCCGGACGTGGTCGTGCACCTCGGCACGACCAGCAAGATCCTCACGCCGACGCTGGGCACCGGCTGGATGGTCGCGCCCGAGTCGATCGCCAGCGCCGTGCTCGCCCACCGCGACCGCACCGGCACCGGGCCCGCGCCCGCCGGGCAGCGCGTGGTCGTGGAACTCGCCCGGCACGGCGACCTGGGCAGGCACCTGCGCAAGCTGCGCCGCGAGCTGTCCGAACGGCGGGCGCTGCTGGTGGAGGCGCTGGCCGCGGCGGGCGTGCCGGTGCTCGGCGACGACGCCGGCGCGCACGTCGTCGTGCGGGTGTCGACCGACGAGGCGGAGCAGGAGCTGCTGGCCGCCGCGGAACGGCGTGGCCTCCGGCTCGACGGGCTGGCCCGCCACCACGCGGGACGGCCGAGGGTCCACGGCGTCGCCATCGGCTACGCCGCGTGCTCGCGGGAGCAGCTCGTCTCGGTGCTCCCGGCGCTGGTCGAGCTGCTGGTCGCGGCCGCCCCTCCGGACTAGCCCATCCGGGTAGGGTCGGGCCCCATGACGCAGCGCAAGACCAGGGTCGCGGTGGTGTTCGGCGGTCGGAGCAGCGAGCACACCGTCTCCTGCGTGTCCGCCGGGAGCGTGCTGCCCAACCTGGACCGCGACCGCTTCGAGATCGTCCCCGTGGGCATCACCCCCGAAGGCGCGTGGGTGATCGGCGCGGACGACCAGCTCGCGCTGACGATCGAGAACCGCGAGCTGCCCACGGTGGCCTCGCTCGTGCCCGTGTCCGGCGGCGAGCTGGTGCCGACGGACCCCGCCGTCGTGGTCGCGGGCGTCGACGTGGTGTTCCCGCTGCTGCACGGCGCGTGGGGCGAGGACGGCACCGTCCAGGGCCTGCTGGAGCTGGCGGACGTGCCCTACGTCGGGCCCGGTGTGCTCGCGAGCGCGGTCTCGATGGACAAGGAGTACACGAAGAGGTTGTTGGCGGCCGAGGGCCTGCCGGTCGGCGCCTTCGAGGTGCTCAAGCGCGACCAGGCCACGCTGACCGTCGACCAGCGCGACCACCTGGGCCTGCCGGTGTTCGTGAAGCCGTGCCGCGCCGGGTCGTCCGTCGGCATCTCGAAGGTCGTGGACTGGGCGCACCTGGACGACGCCATCGCGTTCGCCCGCCAGACCGACCCGAAGGTCATCGTCGAGGCCGCCGTCGTCGGCCGCGAGATCGAGTGCGGCGTCCTGGAGTTCCCCGACGGCCGGGTCGAGGCGTCGCTGCCCGCCGAGCTGCGCGTCGTGGGCGGCTCCGTCGACTGGTACGACTTCGACTCGAAGTACCTCGACGACGTGGCCGAGTTCGACATCCCCGCGAAGCTCGACGACGACCTCACCGAGCGGCTGCGCGAGATGGCGGTCACCGCGTTCCGCTCGCTCGACTGCCAGGGACTGTCCAGGGTGGACTTCTTCGTCACCGAGTACGACGAGCTGGTGCTCAACGAGGTCAACACCATGCCCGGCTTCACGCCCATCTCGATGTTCCCGCGCATGTGGGCCGTCACCGGGGTCGACTACCGGACCCTGCTGACGACCCTGGTCGAGACCGCGATCACCCGCGGCACCGGCCTGCGCTGAACCGGGGTCAGCCCTGCGTCCGGACCGGTCCCTTGGCGAGCGAGTCGCGGATCGTCGTCGACACGTCCTGGAGCGGCCCCGTGCCCGCGTCGGAGGGAACGGTCAGCGCGATGACGACCGGGCGGTCGACGGCGAACCACGTCGCCGCGTCGGAGCCCTGGACCTCCAGCCACTGCACGTCCGAGATCACCCGGAGCTGGGAGGTCGGCGTCAGCTCGCCGGGGCGGTCGAGGCCGCAGCGCAGCACGAGCGGCTTGTGCTCCGCGTCACCCCACGCCACGGCGCCCGCGGGGGCGGGGGTGGCGAGTTCCCGACGCGGCAGCGTCGACCCGTCCGACACCAGCGTCAGCGGCAGCTTCCCGAGCAGCGACGTGCACTCGGGGGACTCCGCGGCGGGAGCGGTCACCGGCACGAGCGCCAGTGGACCGGAGTTGTCGGCGGTCGGTAGGGCGGGGTCGGCGGCACCCGACGTGCCGAGGACGAGCCCGACCGCCGCCACCGCGACCGCGAGCAGCACCGGGAGGCCGATGGCCACGGCGAGCAGCGGTCGGGGCAACGACGAGACGGGCTCGGATTCGGTCGGCTGATCCTGTGGCACAGCCCTATGACAGCACGTCGCTACAAGTTGACCACTGGGCAGGTCAGGGTCCGTGTGATCCCTTCCACATTTTGGATGCGGGCCACCACGAGCTGGCCGAGCTGGTCGACGGTCTCGGCGTCCGCCCGGACGATCACGTCATAAGGACCCGTGACGTCCTCCGCGGACGAAACCCCCGGAATCCCGGCGATCTCCCCCGCGACGGCGGCTGCCTTCCCGACCTCGGTCTGGATGAGGATGTATGCGTGCACCACGGCGTGCCCCTTCGTCGCGACAGGTTAGGTCGGGGTAGGAACTTGACCAGCAACGTACCGCAGTTGGAGTTCCGAATGCTCAGAACGGGAGGCAATCTTGCGTCCGGACCCGCCGCAAGACGCGGACACGGTCGCTGAAGTGGGTGAGTTCGGTCTCATCCGCCGAGTGACGGCCGGTCGGACGCAGCCACCCACCACGCTGCTCGGGCCGGGTGACGACGCAGCGGTCGTCGCCGCGCCCGACGGCCGCGTGGTGGCCTCGACCGACGTCCTCGTCGAGAACGTCCACTTCAGACTCGACTGGTCATCTCCCGAGCAGGTCGGGCGGAAGGCCGCCGCCGTCAACCTCTCCGACGTCGCGGCCATGGGCGCGATGCCGACCGCGCTCCTCATCGGACTGGCCTGCCCGTCGGACACCCCGGCGGCCGTCGTGGACGGCATCACCGCCGGCCTGTGGCAGGAGGCCACCGTCGCGGGCGCTGGTGTCGTCGGCGGCGACATGGTGAGCTCCGAGACACTGGTGATCTCCATTACTGCGCTGGGCGACCTCAATGGACTAGAGCCCGTCCTGCGGTCGGGCGCGCAGGTCGGCGACGTCGTGGCGGTGTGCGGCAAGCTCGGCTGGGCGGCGGCTGGTCTCGCCGTCCTCAGCCGGGGGTTCCGCTCGCCGGTGGCCGTGGTCGGCGCCCAGCGCACCCCGGAACCGCCCTACCCGGCGGGCCCGCAGGCCGCCGCGGCGGGCGCCACCTCCATGATCGACACCTCGGACGGCCTGCTGGCGGACCTGGGTCACGTCGCGGACGCGTCCGGCGTGGGCATCGACATCCGCACGGAACTGCTGGAGGTCCACCCGAGGCTGGTCGACGTGGCGTCGGCGCTGGGCGCGGACGCCCGCCACTGGGTCCTCACCGGTGGCGAGGACCACGCGCTGGCGGCCACGTTCCCCGACCCGGCCCTGGTGCCGGAGGAGTGGCAGGTGATCGGCTCGGTGCGGCACGGCGGCGGCGTGACGGTCGACGGCCGCACCTACGAGAAACCCCCTGGATGGGAGCACTGGCGGTAGGTATCTTCTGGGTTATGGAACTATGCACGGTCACGTATGACCATCCAGACGCGGTGAAGCTGATCGACGGCGTCCAGAAGGTCTACGTGGAGCGCTACGGCGACGAGGACATCACCCCCGTCGACCCGGCGGAGTTCAGCGCGCCGCACGGGTTCTTCGTCGTCGGCTACCTGGACGGCGAGCCCGTCGCCTGCGGTGGCTGGCGCGCGCACGACGTGGCCGAGTCGCCGCTGCGGCCGGGCGACGCGGAGATCAAGCGCATGTACGTCGTCGACGCCGCCAGGGGCAAGGGCCTGGCCAGGCGGGTGCTGGCCGAACTGGAGCGCGCGGCGCGGGAGGCGGGGCGCACCAGGATGGTCCTGGAGACCGGCTCCATCCAGCCGGAGGCGATAGCGCTCTACCTGAGCAGCGGGTACGAGCGGATGCCCAACTTCGGCAGCTACCGCGACGACCCGCTGAGCCTCTGCTTCGGAAAGGCGCTGGTCCCCACGGCCGAGTGACGAACGGGTACCCGGTCAGCCCCTCCTGCCCGCCCCCGTCCGGCGGTACCGTTGAGGTCTCGATCTTGGGGGGAGACCAGGGTGAACTGGACCGAACGACCGCTGGTCCTCAGCGAGCGGACCCTGAGGCGGGGCTGGGAGACCGGCTGGGCGCTGGCCCTGCCGCTGGTGGCGGGCGCGCTGACCTGGACGGCCACCGGCAACGCCTGGCTGACGCTGTTCGCCGCCGTGGTGCTCGGCGTCCTGTTCTTCCAGATCGCCCGCCCCGGTTTCGAGGTGCCGCCCAGCGGCCACCCGATCGCGGACAACGCCGCCGACGCCGCCGCGGAACCCGTGTGGGCGCAGGTCCGTTGGATCTCCTCGCCCCGCGTGCCCCGCGTGGTCCCGGTCGTCGCACTGGCGACCGCCCCCGGCGGTGAGGTCCGCCAGGTCTTCCAGGTCGCCTGCGGCGACGCGCCGGGCCAGCTCCGAGCGGACGGCATCCCCTTCGCCGCCGAACTGGTGAGCACCCGACCACCGCTCCTGCGCATCTCCGGCGAGGAGCCGGTGGCGCTGCGGCGGGAACGCTCCACCGCCGCGTCCGTGCTGGCGGACCCCGACTACGCCGACCCGCCGCGACCGCCGACCACTCGGCCCCTCACCCAGTGGTGGCAACGCCCCTACGCTCGCCGGGCCGCGGCCCTGCTCACCGCCGATCCGCAGTGGATCCCGGTCCGGCTCGTCCCCGCCGCCGCGGGCCCCCACGGCCCGTGGGTGGTCGTGCGCCCCAGCGACGGCCACGTGCTGGCCCGCCAGTACCTCCCCCGAGCCGTCAAGGGCGTCCCGCGCGGACCCCACAGCGCGCTGATGGGCGTTCCACGGGGCTCCGCCGTGCTGGACGAGAACGAGGCAGGCGACTCGGTGGACGGCGTGCTCTACGGTCAGGGCTGGTCGAACCCGGCCCTCCTGCGCGGAATCCGCATCCGCCACGTGGGCTGATCCCCGAGGAGGACGCAGTCGTGGCCATCTACGCGCTGGGCGAGCACGTACCCGAGATCCACCCGGAGGCGTACGTCCACCCCGACGCCACCGTCATCGGCGCCGTGAAGATCGGGGCGTTCGCGTCGGTGTGGCCGCAGGCCGTGCTGCGCGGCGACGCCGGGCGCATCGAGATCGGCGCGCGCACGAGCGTGCAGGACGGCACGGTCATCCACTGCACCGAGGTGCACCCCGCGCTGATCGGCGAGGAGTGCGTCATCGGGCACAACGTCCACGTCGAGGGCGCGACCATCGCCGACCACTGCCTGATCGCGTCCGGTTCCGTGGTGCTCAACGGTTCCGTGGTCGAGGAGGGCTCGATCGTCGGCGCGGGCGCCGTGGTCTCGTTCGGCGGTCACGTGCCCGCCCGCTCGATGGCGCTCGGCGTGCCCGCGAAGGTGCGGCCGGGGCACGTCGTGCCGGAACGTGCCTGGCAGTTCGCGGTCGACCGGTACGTCGCCAACATCGCCTTGTACCGCAAGGAACTCCGCAGGCTGGAGTGAGATAGGGTCACGCGCTGTGCCTGGACGTCCCCTGAACGAGATCGTGGAAACCGGATGGGCTGAAGCACTCGCCCCCGTTTCCGACCGCATCGCCGAAATGGGCGAGTTCCTGCGTGCCGAAGTCGCCGCGGGCCACACATACCTCCCCGCGGGCGAGAACGTGCTGCGCGCCTTCCAGCAGCCCTTCCACGAGGTGCGCGCGCTCATCGTCGGCCAGGACCCGTACCCGACACCCGGCCACGCCGTCGGCCTCAGCTTCTCGGTGTCGCCCGAGACCAAGCCGATCCCCAAGAGCCTGGTCAACATCTACAAGGAGTACGTCGAGGACCTCGGCCACCCCATGCCGTCCAACGGTGACCTCACGCCGTGGACCCAGCAGGGCGTGCTGCTGCTCAACAGGTCGCTGACGCTCCGCACCGGCGTGTCGAACTCCCACCAGGGCAAGGGCTGGGAGCAGGTCACCGAGCAGGCCATCCGCGCCCTCGCGGCGCGCGAGGAGCCCATGGTCGCGATCCTGTGGGGCCGCGCGGCCCGCAACCTCAAGCCCATGCTCGACCCGGTGCCGTGCATCGAGTCCGCCCACCCGAGCCCGCTGTCGGCGCACGGCGGGTTCTTCGGCTCCAAGCCGTTCAGCAAGGCCAACGAGCTGCTGGAGAAGCAGGGCGCGGCCCCGATCGACTGGAAGCTGCCCTAGTCCGCTCCCGAGTGCCCGGAACCGCCCCGCCGCCCGGTGGGGCGGTTCTCCGCTGTTCGGGGTCGGAAGGGCCGGAAAAGGCGGAAGCCCGGACACCGCAGGGTGTCCGGGCTTCCGCTTCAGGGCTGGAAATCAGCCGCGCACAACCTTGCCCGCCTTGATGCAGGAGGTGCACACGTTCAGCCGCTGGCGCTGCGAGGAGGAAACCTTCGCGCGCACGGACTGGATGTTCGGGTTCCACCGGCGGTTCGTCTTCCGGTGGGAGTGCGAGACAGAATGGCCGAAGCCCGGCCCCTTGTTACAGACGTCGCACACGGCAGCCACGTCAGCCACTCCTTAGGGTTGCTCATTTCTTACTCACGCCCCGGCGGGCGCGCAAGCGTGCACAAGCCTCAGCCGGGCATGGCAACACCGATGAGGGTAACCGGTGTCCCGTGCCACGACCAAACCGGGGTGCCCGCGGAGCGGGTCGATACGCTCCCGCCATGCAGGTCCTCGATGCGGGCGCGGTGCGCCGATGGGCGGACGCGTGTGTGCGGTCACTGGACGCGAACCGCGAGGCGATCGACCGGATCAACGTCTACCCGGTGCCCGACGGCGACACGGGCACGAACCTCCTCCAGACGATGCGCTCGGCGCTGGACGCGCTGCTGCGCGCTCCCGCCGACGCCCGTGACGCGGCGGGCACGTCACTCGCGGCCCTGGCCAAGGGCGCGCTGGCGGGTGCTCGCGGCAACTCCGGGGTGATCCTGTCCCAGGTGCTGCGGGGGCTCGCGGAGACCGTCCAGGGCGCCTCCACGATGACCGGGGGAGCGCTGCGGCAGGCGCTGCACCGGGCCGACGAGCTGGCCACCGCCGCGGTCTCCCAACCGGTCGCGGGCACCGTGCTGTCGGTCCTGCACGCCGCCGCCGAAGCCGCCGCCGACGGGCCGGACGACCTGGAGCACGTCATCACCTCGGCCGCGAAGGCAGGAGCCGCCGCGCTCGCCGACACCCCGCGCCAACTGGCCGTTCTCGCCAAGGCGGGCGTGGTCGACGCGGGCGGGCGCGGGCTGCTGGTGCTCTTGGACACACTCGCGGCCGTCGTCACGGGCCGCGAGGAGGAGAGCGAGGTCGTGCCGGTGCTGCCGCGCACGCCGGAATCGCTGACCACCGGCCGCGAAGCCGGGTCCGTCGAGTTCGAGTACGAGGTCATGTACCTGCTCGACGGCACGTCCGAGACCGCCGTCGACGAGCTGCGCGCCACCCTCGGCGGCCTCGGCGACTGCGTGTCCGCGGTCGGCGACGGCGCCGAGCTGTGGACCGTCCACGTGCACTGCAACGACATCGGCGCGGCCATCGAGGCGGGCATCGGCGCGGGCCGCCCGCACCGGATCACCGTCGCCCGCTTCGCCGACCAGATCGCCGCGCAGGCCCCGCGCTTCGTCCGCGACCGCGCGGTCGTCGTGCTGGTCAGCGGCGAGGGCGCGGTCGAGCTGTTCCGCTCCGAGGGCGCCGTCGTGGTCGACCTGGCCGCGGTGGGGTCGCCGACGCCGTCAGACCTGCTGGCCGTGCTGGTCAGCACCCGCGCCCGCCAGGTCACGGTCCTGCCCGGCACGCCGGGCCTGCGCGACCGCCTCGCCGAGGCCGTCGCGCAGGCCGTCGCGGCGGGCCAGGACGTCGTGGTCGTCCCGACCGCGTCCCCCGTGCAGGTGCTGGCCGCCATCGCCGTGCACGACCCGTCCCGCCGCCCCGGCGACGACGTGGTCGCCATGGCCGAGGCCGCCGCCGCCACCCGGCGCGGCGAACTGGCCCTGTCGGACGGCGAGGGCATCACCTGGGCGGGCCGCGTCCGGGTGGGCGACCTGCTCGGCCTGCTCGACGGCGAGGTCGTCCTGATCGAACCCGCCCCGGCCGACGAGGACGCCGTCGGCGACCTCGCGTGCCGCCTGGTCGACCGGATGCTCGCGGGCGGTGGTGAACTGGTCACGACCGTCCTCGGCGCCGCCGCCCCACCGGGCCTGGCGGACCTGCTGGAGGACCACCTCCGGCTGAGCCACCCCGAGGTGGAGCTGACCGTCTACCAGGGCGGCCAGCCGGACGCGATCATCCTTGTCGGTGTCGAGTAGTTGAATGGGCGGCGATGACCACCTTTGACGAGAAGCTGGTGTCGGTGCTCGGCAAGAAGAGCGCCGACGCGCTGGAGGCCGGGCTCGGCCTGCTGACGATCGGCGACCTGCTGCGGCACTACCCGCGCCGGTACGACGAGCGCGGGAAGCTGACCGAGATCGCGAGCCTGGAGCTGGGCGAGCACGTCACCGTGCAGGCGAAGGTCAAGACGGGCAAGAAGCGCGCCATGAAGAACCGGCGCGGCTACATGTTCGAGGCGACCATCACCGACGGCACGAACGAGCTGCAACTGGTCTTCTTCGGCACGCCCGCGCACGTCGCCGAGACCGAGCTGCTGCCCGGCAGACAGGCGATGTTCGCGGGCAAGGTCGGCCGGTTCAACAACAAGCTCCAACTCGCCCACCCCGACTTCGAGGTGTTGAAGGACGAGGCGCCGGACTCGGCGGCCGACCGGTTCGCCCAGGCGTTCATCCCGGTCTACCCGGCCGCGCAGGGCATCCAGTCGTGGAACATCGTCAACTGCGTCAAGCAGGTCCTCGACGTGTGGGACGGCGTCCCCGAAGCCTCCGACCCGCTGCCGTCGCGACTGCGCTCGTCGCGTTCGCTGATGCCGCTGGAAGGAGCGCTGCGCGCGATCCACCGCCCGGATAGCTGGGCGGTGATCACGCTCGCGCAGCAGCGGCTGAAGTGGGACGAGGCGATGGCCGTGCAGCTCGCACTGGCCCAGCGCAGGCAGTCCGCTGGCGCCCGCCCCGCCCCCGCCTGCCCACCCCGGCCGGGCGAGATCCTGGACGCGTTCGACGCGCGGCTGCCGTTCACGCTGACCAACGGGCAGCGCGAGATCGGCGAGGAGATCGCCAGGGACCTGTCCGGCGCGCACCCGATGAACCGGCTGTTGCAGGGGGAGGTCGGGTCGGGCAAGACGATGGTTGCCCTGCGGGCGATGTTGCAGGTCGTCGACGCCGGTCGACAGGCCGCCATGCTGGCGCCGACGGAGGTGCTCGCGGCGCAGCACGCGCGGTCGTTGAACGAGATGCTGGGTGACCTCGCGCAGGCCGGGCAGTTGGGCGGGGCGGAGCACGCGACGCGGTTGACGCTGCTGACGGGCTCGATGAGCGCGCCGCAGCGGAAGAAGGCGATGCTGGAGATCGTGTCCGGCGAGGCCGGGATCGTGGTCGGGACGCACGCGCTGATCCAGGACAAGGTGACGTTCGCCGACCTCGGGCTGGTGGTGGTGGACGAGCAGCACCGGTTCGGCGTCGAGCAGCGGGACGCGCTGCGGGGGCGGGCCCAGGAGGGCGCGTCGCCGCACGTGCTGGTGATGACGGCGACGCCGATCCCGCGCACGGTGGCGATGACGGTGTACGGCGACCTGGCGGTGTCCGCGCTGCGCGAGCTGCCGCAGGGCCGGTCGCCGATCAGCACCTCGCTGGTGCCGCTGGCGGAGAAGCCGCAGTGGCTGTCCCGCGCGTGGCAGCGGATCCACGAGGAGGTCGCGAAGGGGCACCAGGTGTACGTGGTGTGCCCGCGGATCGGCGACGGCGAGTCGGACGACGACGGTGCCGAGCCGCCGAAGGAGGACGCGTCGGACCGGCGTCCGCCGTTGGCGGTCGTGGACGTCGCGAACCGGCTGTCCGAGGGGCCGTTGCGGGGGATGGCGATCCAGATCTTGCACGGCAGGCTGCCCGCGGACGAGAAGGACGCGGTGATGCGGTCGTTCGCCGCGAACGAGACGAAGGTGCTGGTCGCGACGACGGTGATCGAGGTCGGCGTGAACGTCCCGAACGCCACCGTCATGGTGATCATGGACGCGGACCGGTTCGGCGTCAGCCAGCTCCACCAGTTGCGCGGGCGCGTCGGCCGCGGCAGCGCGCCCGGCCTGTGCCTGCTGGTCACGGAGATGCCGGACGGCACGTCGACGATGGAACGGCTGCGCGCGGTCGAGTCCACGTTGGACGGTTTCGAGCTGGCGCAGCTCGACCTGGAGCTGCGGCGCGAGGGCGACATCCTCGGCGCCGCCCAGTCCGGCGTCCGCTCCGGCCTGAAGATGCTGTCGCTGCTGCGCGACGAGGACCTGATCCGCGAGGCCCGCGTGGAGGCGCAGGAGGTGGTGGACGCCGATCCCGAGCTGACCGCCCACCCCGGTCTCGCAGGCCTGGTGTCGGGCCTGCTGGACGAGGAGCGGGCGGAGTACCTGGAGAAGGCCTGAGCTAGCATCGCCTTCTTGTGCGCCGCTTCCTCGTCGTCATCCCCCTCGTGCTGCTCGCCGCCTGCGGGTCGGCGCAGCCCGCTCCGGCTCCGACGACGTCGCAGGTCAAAGGCGAGTTGGCGGTGCTGGCGGAGTCCATCGCCGCGCGTCGGGCCGAGCTGAGGACGGCGAGGTTCCACACCGACGGCTTCGCGTCCGACGGCGCCGCGACCGAGGTGCGCAACACCGCGGACGGCGTGATCAGGCAGGACGGGGGGAGCGTCTTCGGCGCGTTCACGCTGAACGTCGACACGGGCGGCGCGGCCCGCAAGATCGACCTGGTCGTGCTCGGCGACGGCCTGTACGCCCACCTCGACGGCGCCCCGATGCCCGAGGGCAAGAAGTGGGCTAGGTACACGGCCGAGAACAGCGCCGAGATCTCCGGGCTGCTGCGCGGGTTCGGCCCCAGCGCGATGGCCGGTGCGGAGCTCGACTACCTGGAGCCGACCGCCGGGCTGGTGCTGCGCAAGGCTTCCGAGCAGCTCGACGGCGTCCCGGTGACGCGGTACGACGTCGCCGTCGACACGGTGAAGATCGCGAAGCTGCTGGAGGACCCGGACATCCAGCTCCAGCACGCCCAGCTCGCCGAGTACGGGGTGACGATCAGCGCGTTCGCCTGGGTGGACGCGACCGGGCTGCCGCTCAAGGCCGAGTACCGGTTCGAGCAGAACGGCAAGGTCGTCAAGAGCTCCACCACCCGGTTCACCGACTGGGGCGGCGCGGCGGAGATCACCGCACCGCCCGCCGCCGAAACCATCCCGGCCGAGCAGTTGCCGAAGTAGGGTCCCGCAGGGTGTCCAGACCCCTCCTGGCGGTTCTCGCCTGCCTGCTGCTCTCCTCCTGCGCCACCGAGAGCGCCGCGACCGCTCCGCCGACCGTCGACCTCGGCCAGGTCGCCTCGCTCGCCCGCGCGCGGATGAACGAGGTGGCCAGCGCCACGTACCGGACCGAGACGACGTTCGGCTCCCAGGCGGATCGGATGATCAACACCGACGTGACGGGCGTCTGGCGCCACGACGCGGCGGGCTCGTGGTCGACCGCGCACGTGCTGCGGACCAAGCCGAAGAGCTACCCGGTCGTGGACGCCGTGCTGGTGCCCGGCTCGCTGTACTGGCGGTCCGCCGGGAGCAGCACCTGGAAGGTCGCCCCGGAATCCGAGCCCGAGGCCTACTACAGCCCACTCGGCGGGTTCGCGCTGAACTCCGGGTTCGGTGCCGAACTCGACTACCTGGAACCGAGGGCCGCGACGCTGAAGGCGTCCGGGCCGGACCGGGTGGACGGCGTCGACACCACCCGGTACGACCTGGAGGTCGACCCGGCGAAGTTCGCCGCCCTGGTGGCCAACCCGTTCCGCCGCAAGCTGCACGACGAACTCGTCGGGCTGAACCGCCCGGTCGTCGCGCGGGTGTGGGTGGACGCGACCGGACTGCCGGTGAAGGCGGCCTTCGAACTCCCCTTCGACGAACGGCGGGGGACGACCACGTGGTTCGAGAACTGGGGCAGGCCGGTCGTGGTCGAGACCCCCGCCCTCTAGTCCAGTGTGGACAGGTCGATGGCCTCCGCGACGAAGTCGAAGCCGTCCGGCGGCACGGAGTGCGACCAGTTGAGCCAGCCACCCCGGTGCCGCAGCCTGGACGGCAGCTCGCCGTCCAGCAGCAGCGCCACGTAGCAGCCGTAGTCGATGGCGAAGCCGTCGTAGAGCGTGCCGGGGTGGTTCTTGTCGACGATGCCGCGCCGCAGCACGTGCAACAGCCTGGCGTCGTAGAGGATGTCCACCGCCGGGTGTTCCGAGCCCGCCGCGTGCTCCAGCAGGAACGTCCTCGACCGGCGCTTGCCCACCACCTCGTCGACGAGCTTGCGCAGGGTGGCGCGCGCGGTCTCGTTGGCGTCGATGGCCGTCTGCTTGTCGCGCAGGTACCAGTCGCGGGCGGCTCGGCGGACGTCCTCCAGGTCGGTCACGTCCGAGTGGGCGTACTGCGCGGCCAGCGCGGCGATGTTGATGGCGTCCCTCGGCACCCCCTCGGCCGCGCGGACCAGCTCCGCGAACGCGTTGCGCTGGAACGTCTGCTCCACGAACGCGGTGGCGTCCTTCGGCGCCGACGGGCCGACCATGCGCACCAGCAGGTCCTTGGAGTGGTTGAAGAACAGTTGCCCGAAGAACTCCTGCGCGTCGGTGCGGGCCCGGTTGAACACCAGGAAGTCGTCCAGGCTCACGGCGGTCGCCGCGTCCGCGCCCAACTCGATGCCGATGTAGTCGCCCGCCGGGCCGGGGACGCTGAACCGGGAGCGCCGTTCGATGGCGGCGATCTTGACCGTGATGCCGGGGACGGGCAGGACGCAGCGCCGGAGGAGGTCGGCCAGCAGCGGTTGGAGGTCCAGCGGGACGCTGCTCCACTCGTCCAGGAGCAGCCACAGCCTGCGACGGCGCAGCGACCTGGTGATGCCCCGCAGGGCCCTGCTGAGCGGCCCGAACACGACGTGGTGCCGCTCCACGCCGGTGCGGCGGATCCGGTTCTCGGACGACTGGCTGTTGCGGCGCTCGGCGGTGATCTTGGCCGAGGGCGTCGGGGTGAGGTCCAGCCCGTGCCTGGTCTCGACCGACCCGGTGCGCTTGGACTCACGTTCGACCTCGCCCACCACCTCCACGGCCGTGGCCGCTTCGGCGAGCGCGTCCAGGGAGTCGAGCATGTCGTGCTCGGAGTCGACGGCGATGGTCAGCAGTTCCTCGTGGATGGCTTCGAGGGTGTCGACCAGGAGGTGGGTACCGCGCTCGGCCGCCGACGCGGAGTTGTCGGAGTGGATCCCGCCCGCTGAGCCGATGGTGCGGAGGTCCAGGTAGATGGCCAGGTCACCCGCGCGGTCGATGACGTCGCTGAGGTAGAGGAGGGCGTGCGTCTTGCCGGTGCCCCGTCTGCCGTAGAGGACCTGGTGGTCGGTGGAGTGCAGCATCGCCGAGAAGGAGCCCGCGCTGACGTAGGTCGTGGCGAGGGTGTACCGGTCGGTGTTCTCGGCTCGTCGGGGGATCCTCATCAAGGCCTGGTTCAGGTGCCGTTGCCTGTTCGTGGTCATCGTTGTTCAGGGTGGCGTGGCGGCCTGGGTGTGGATAGCGCTTAACGGTGGATCGGGGGTTGGTGCTGGGGTGGGTTCTGTTGGGGCGGCTGTTGGGGGTGGTGCTTGGGTGGTGGGGCTTGCGTAGGTGGTCGGGGGTGGCCGATTTGACTTGGGGCCCCTAGATTTGCCCCTTCGTCGGACAATAAAGGGCAGAAGGTGAAGCTGCCGTCCGACGCAAGTTTAAGGGGCAAATCCCCCAAGTAAAATCGGCCACGTGGTTAAGCGCATGAGCGTTGGTGGTCGGCAGTAAAAGCGAGTTGGTTGGTGCTTGGGTTTGATGTTTTTGCTATGGAGGTGACCGGCGTGGGAGTGGCGCTATGTGTGCCTGTTCGGCATCCACATTCCCCCGGCCGCCCCGATCCTAAGCGCCCTCATTTCGCTTTTCGTTTGTCAAGGCATCTTTCCCGCCTTGACAAACGAAAAGCGAAATAGAGACAATTAGCGAATCGGGGTGGCGAACGACCCTCAAGCTTCCTTCGGCTTCTTCTGAATGGGCAACTTCGCCGTAGGCGCATCCGCAGGACCGGCCTTCACCCCGTTGCTCGGCTTCGGCTCCACCTTGCCCGCTTCCACCTTCCCCGCCACCGGCCGAGCCCCAGGACGTGACCCCGGCCCAGCCCCCTCCGCAGCCTTCTTCACCGCACCAGCACGAGGATCATCCGGCAACGGCCCCAGCACCGAAACGGCCTGCAAAACCGCCGCCTGAGCTGCCGCGAACTGCTCCGTCAACGACTGGTGCATGGTCCGCAACGCGGTAACCCGCTCATCAGCCTCGGACACCCGCTTACCCGCGTGCTCATCGGCTTCCCGGACCGTCTTGTCCGCCTTCGCCGTGGCCTCGGTCGTCAACTGCTCGACCTTCGCCAAGGCCTCCGACTCCAACTCGGCCAGGAGCTTCTCCGACTCGGCCTTCTTCGTCGCGAGGGTCTCGGTCAGCTTCTTCTCTTCCGCTACGCGCTTCGCCTCGGTGTCCGTGCGGATCTTCTCGGCGGCCTGCTTGGCGTCCACGACGTGCTGCTCGTGCTCCTTCTTGAGCTTCGCGCGCAGGTCGTCGTATTCCTTGTCCAGGTCGTCGTGGTACTTCTTGTACTTCTGCTCCAGTGCGGCCCTGGTCTTCTCCAGGTCGGCGGCCTTGGTGTCGTACTCGGTGGTGACGCGTTCGGTTTCCGCGCGGTTTTCCGCGAGCAGTGCGTTGTGCTCCGCTGTCTGCTTCGTGCGGAGTTCCTGGATCTCGTTCTCGAGTTCGGCCTTGCGGGCGTCGAACTTCTTGTCCAGTTCGATGCGGTGCTGCTGGTGCTGCTGCTCCAACTGCCTGCGCCGGTCGTCGGTCTCGGCGTTCTTCCGCTGGTGCAGGGCCTTCTGCTCGGCCGCGAAGCGGTCGGCCTCGGCGCGGGTGTTGTTGGCGTGGTCGATGGCCGCCTTGCGGATGTCGGCGATCTCCTCCTCGGCCAGGCCCATCATGATGCGGACGCGCTCGGTGACGTTGGAGGCGCTGATGGGGCTGGCGGCCAGGCTGGAGAGTTGTGCCTTGACCTTGTCCAGCTCGGCTCTCGTGCCCGCCACGACCTTGGACAGCTCGGCCACCTGCGCGGCGGCGGCGTCACGGCTGCGGCTGGCGTTCTTGAGGTCGAACTCCAGTCTCGTGACGCGTTCGTTGACCTGACGCTGGTTGTAACCGCGCAGGACGACGTCGAAGTGAGCTGTGCGGGCAGCAGTCTGCCCATTCCCATCGGGCCCGGCCATATGGGCAACACTACCGAGGTTTCCGACCGGTAAGTCACCTGAAGCGGCGAATCCCACCGCATCAGCGCAACGTCGTGGGTACCGCCGTGAAGAGGGCCACACCTACTGCATTCGACGCAACCTCGGGCGGTTCCGGTTACCGGGGGTGAAGGCGCTGTGATCGGGCGCTAACGTCGCTGGTCCTCGCGGGGGCTGCGCCGGAGGCTCGGCTGCGGCACACTCTTCGACCATGCCCCCAGCTCACGGCGGGGGCGATCGGACGACTTGACCGTGCCGCGAACCGATCAGGATGACGTCCGTCACGTGAGATGGAACTCCCGAGGGGCGGGAAGCGCACGGTAACGTTCCGACGACCCAGTCGAGTTACCGGGAGGGAACGCCGCTATGTTCCGCAAGGTGCTTGTCGCGAACCGCGGCGAGATCGCGATCCGGGCGTTTCGTGCCGCCTACGAGCTGGGCTCGGGGACGGTCGCCGTCTTCCCGCACGAGGACCGGAATTCGCTGCACCGGCTGAAGGCCGACGAGTCGTACCAGATCGGCGACGCGGGCCACCCGGTCCGCGCCTACCTGTCGGTCGAGGAGATCATCAAGGCCGCGCGCAAGGCGGGCGCCGACGCGGTCTACCCCGGTTACGGCTTCCTGTCGGAGAACCCCGAGCTGTCGCAGGCGTGCAAGGACGCGGGCATCACGTTCGTGGGACCGCCGACCGAGGTGCTGGAGCTGACCGGCAACAAGGCGCGCGCCATCGCCGCCGCCCGTGAGGCCGGCCTGCCGGTGCTGGAGTCCTCCGCGCCGTCGGCCGACCTGGACGAGCTGCTGGCCGCCGCCGAGGGCATCAACTTCCCCGTGTTCGTGAAGGCCGTCGCCGGTGGTGGTGGCCGCGGCATGCGCCGGGTCGAGGACCCGTCGGCGCTGCGCGAGTCGCTGGAAGCGGCGATGCGCGAGGCCGAGTCGGCGTTCGGCGACCCGACCATGTTCATCGAGCAGGCCGTGGTCGAGCCCCGCCACATCGAGGTGCAGATCCTCGCCGACGGCGAGGGCAACGTGATTCACCTGTTCGAGCGTGACTGCTCGGTGCAGCGGCGCCACCAGAAGGTCATCGAGATCGCGCCCGCGCCGAACCTGGCGCCGGAGATCCGCGACCGGATGTGCGCCCACGCCGTCGCGTTCGCCCGGCACATCGGCTACCGCAACGCGGGCACGGTCGAGTTCCTGCTCGACCCGAACGGCAACTACGTCTTCATCGAGATGAACCCGCGCATCCAGGTCGAGCACACGGTCACCGAGGAGGTGACCGACGTCGACCTGGTCCAGTCGCAGATGCTCATCGCGAGCGGCAAGACCCTCGCCGACCTCGGCCTGAGCCAGGAGACCGTGCAGCTCCGCGGCGCCGCGCTCCAGTGCCGCATCACCACCGAGGACCCGGCGAACGGCTTCCGCCCGGACACCGGCGTGATCAGCGCCTACCGCTCGCCGGGCGGCTCCGGCATCCGGCTGGACGGCGGCACGATCGGCGCGGGCACGGCCATCGGCGCGCACTTCGACTCGATGCTGGTGAAGCTCACCTGCCGCGGCCGGACGTTCGCCGCCGCCGTGGCCCGCTCCCGCCGCGCGGTCGCCGAGTTCCGCATCCGCGGCGTGTCCACGAACATCCCGTTCCTCCAGGCGGTGCTGGACGACCCGGACTTCTACGAGGGCCGCGTCACCACGTCGTTCATCGAGAAGCGCCCGCACCTGCTGACCGCCCGGCACTCCGCCGACCGCGGCACCAGGATCCTGACGTACCTGGCCGACGTGACGGTGAACAAGCCGAACGGCGAGCGCCCGGCGAGCATCGACCCGCGCGACAAGCTGCCGGTCGTCGACCTCAACGCCGAGCCGGTGCCCGGTTCGCGGCAGCGGCTCGCCGAGCTGGGCCCGGAGGGCTTCGCCGCGTGGCTGCGCAACAGCCGCGCGGTCGGCGTCACCGACACCACGTTCCGCGACGCCCACCAGTCGCTGCTGGCCACCCGCGTCCGCACGAAGGACCTGCTGGCCGTGGCCCCGCACGTGGCCCGGCTGACGCCGGAGCTGCTGTCGCTGGAGGCGTGGGGCGGCGCGACGTACGACGTGGCGCTGCGGTTCCTCGCGGAGGACCCGTGGGAGCGGCTCGCGCAGCTCCGCGAGGCCGTGCCGAACATCAACCTCCAGATGCTGCTGCGCGGTCGCAACACCGTGGGCTACACGCCGTACCCGGCCGAGGTGACGTCGGCGTTCGTGGAGGAGGCGACGAAGACCGGCATCGACATCTTCCGGATCTTCGACGCGCTCAACGACGTGGAGCAGATGCGACCCGCGATCGAGGCCGTGCGCGAGACCGGGACGGCGCTGGCCGAGGTGGCGCTCTGCTACACCTCGGACCTGTCGGACCCGGACGAGCGCCTCTACACGCTCGACTACTACCTCAAGCTGGCCGAGCAGATCGTCGCGGCGGGCGCGCACGTGCTGTGCGTCAAGGACATGGCCGGGCTGCTCCGCGCGCCCGCCGCGTCCCGGCTGATCACGGCTCTGCGCAAGGAGTTCGACCTCCCCGTCCACCTGCACACCCACGACACGGCGGGCGGCCAGCTCGCCACGTACCTGGCCGCGATCCAGGCCGGGGTGGACGCGGTGGACGGCGCGTCGGCGTCGATGGCGGGCACGACGTCGCAGCCCGCGCTGTCGTCGATCGTCGCCGCGACCGACCACACCGAGCGCGCCACCGGGCTGGACCTGGAGGCCGTGTGCGACCTGGAGCCGTACTGGGAGGCGACCAGGCGGGTCTACGCGCCGTTCGAGTCGGGCCTGCCCGCGCCGACCGGCCGCGTCTACAAGCACGAGATCCCCGGCGGCCAGCTCTCGAACCTGCGCACGCAGGCCGTGGCGCTCGGCCTCGGCCAGCGGTTCGAGGACATCGAGGCCGTGTACGCGGCGGCGGACCGGATGCTCGGCCACCTGGTGAAGGTGACGCCGTCGTCCAAGGTCGTCGGCGACCTCGCGCTGCACCTCGTCGGCGCGGGTGTCACGCCCGCCGAGTTCGAGGCGGACCCCGGCCGGTTCGACATCCCGGCCTCGGTGATCGGCTTCCTGCACGGCGAGCTGGGCGACCCGCCCGGCGGCTGGCCGGAGCCGTTCCGCACCAAGGCGCTGAAGGGCCGCTCCGCGCCGAAGGGCGTCGAGGAGCTGTCCGAGGAGGACCAGAAGGGGCTCGCGGAGAACCGCCGCGGCACGCTGAACCGGCTGCTGTTCCCGGCGCCGACCAAGGAGTACCTGGCGCACCGCGAGGCGTACGGCGACACGAGCGTCCTGCGCAGCAAGGACTTCTTCTACGGCCTCAAGCCGGGCGAGGAGTACTCGGTCGACCTGGAGCCGGGCGTGCGGCTGCTGATCGGCCTGGAGGCCATCGGCGAGGCGGACGAGCGCGGCATGCGCACCGTCATGGCCACCCTGAACGGGCAGTTGCGCCCGATCTCGGTGCGCGACCGGTCCATCGCGGCGGAGATCCCCGCCGCCGAGAAGGCCGACCGCTCCAACCCGGACCACGTGGCCGCGCCGTTCGCGGGCGTCGTCACGCCGTCCGTCGCCGAGGGCGACGTCGTCGAGGCCGGTCAGACGGTCGCGACGATCGAGGCGATGAAGATGGAGGCCTCCATCACCGCAGCCAAGGCGGGCACGGTCGCGCGCCTCGCGGTGCGGGCGGTGCAGCAGGTCGAGGGTGGGGACCTGCTGATCGTCCTCCAGTAGACGTCCGACACCGACGGGTGTCCTCCGCCGCACCGAGCAGCGGAGGGCACCCGTTCGGCTGCTCCAGGCGTGTGGCGTCGCTGGCCCGTCCGGGTCACGCGCCGGGAAACGGCCTTGGCGACCACCAGCATGGGGTGCTCCCCACCGCTAGGAGCCCCGTCTTGGACGAAGCCGTTCGCCGCGACCCGCCACTCAGCCCGAACGACGAAGAACTCCGCGAACTGCTGCGCGACGAGTTCGCCGCCCGCTGGCCCGACTCCCCGAGAGCGCTCGACGTGGTCGACCGCTACGCCCTGATCCCGGTCGGCTCGCTGCTGCGCTCGCTGCTGGTGCTGCGCGCCGCGCTGGCCGTCGGCGGCGACCTGCACCGCGTCCTGCCCGCCGCGATCGGCGTCGAGTGCCTGCACGTCGGCAGCCTCGTCCACGAGGGCCTGCTGGGTCGTGACGACGTGCGGCACGGCCGGGTCGCCGTGCACCGCCGCTTCGGCCCGGAACGCGCGATCGTCGCCGCGAACTCCCTCCACTTCCGCGGGTTCGGCCTGATCGAGGAGTGCCGCGACCGCGGCGCCACCGCCGACCAGGTCGCCGAGGCCACCCGGATCCAGGCCGACGCCGGCGTGCAGGCCAGTCGCGGCGCGGAACTGGCCCTCGCGCTGGCCGGGGATTCCACGCACGCCCCGGCGGAATACCTGCGGATCGCGAAGCTCAGGACCGCGGTCCTCCCGGCGGCCTGCCGCATCGGCGCGGTGCTCGGCGGAGCCACCCCGGAGCAGACGAAGGCGCTCGCCGGATTCGGCGAAAACCTAGGCATGGCAACACATCTGAGCACCAACGCCAAGCCCGCGCGCCTGCCGTCGGTGGAGCGGCTGGTGCAGCAGTACGGGGGTCGCGCGCGCCGAAAGCTGCGTCGGTTGCCGGTCGGTGCCAGCCGGGACCGCCTGGCGCAGTTGACCAAGTTGTGCTGATGCTGTGAGAACCTCGCGGACATGGACGACCGCTACCAGACGATCGCTGACATCGAAGCGACCGAGCAGGAGGCCCCGCACCTGGCCCAGGAGGTGGTCGACTGGCTGGTCGAGACGGGTGTGGTGGTGAAGGAGCGGACCAACTGCGCGTGTGGCATCGGTCACGCGCCCGGCCCGAACTTCGACCGCGCCGTCGTCAACGGCGACGACGGACTGCGCACGCTGGCCTGGAACGGCCTGCGCGTGGAGGTCGGCCGCGCCGTCTACTACGCCAAAGCGCCTGATCAGGCCATCTTCTGCCCGCACTGCGAAGCCGAGATCGACCTCGACCGGATCGCCGACGCGTTCGAGGAGTGGCAGCACGGCGCCGACGGCACCCGCCCGTGCCCCATCTGCACCAGGGAACTGGATCCGAACGGCTGGCGTTGGGAACCACCGTGGGGCTTCGGCGCGCTGGGACTGACGTTCTGGAACTGGCCGCCGCTGCGCCCGGAGTTCGTCCTTGAGCTGTCGGCCCGCCTCGGTCACCGGACCGTCCTGGTCGCCGACAAGCTCTGAGGCCAATTCAGTGTGACTATGGCCTGGCGGAACGGTGGAGGTGCCATGAAGAAGACCACGGGTGCGTTGCTCGGGTTGGCGGCGGCGGGCGTCGCGTGGGCGGTGCGGGGTGTGCCCGCGGCGTTGGGCGGCAAACCGGATCCCGCGCTGCTGCGGCGCTCGCCGCGGTTCCGCGACGGCACGTTCCACAACGTGAAGAAGACCAGCACGATGCCGGACGCGGAGAGCGCGGGCGTCTTCCGCGAGTTCCTGTTCGGCGGCGGCCGTCGGACGCCGTCCGCGCCGGTGCCGCTGGTCGGCCCGCCGTCCGGCCCGACGAGCGCGGAGGGCCTGCACATCACCTGGTACGGGCACGCCTCGTCGCTGGTCGAGATCGACGGCGCCCGCGTGCTGCTCGACCCGATCTGGAGCGACCGCTGCTCGCCGTCGGAACTGGTCGGCCCCAAGCGGCTGCACCCCGTCCCGCACGAGCTGGCCGACCTGCCGCCGATCGACGCCGTCGTGATCTCGCACGACCACTACGACCACCTGGACCTGCCGACCGTGCGCGCGCTGACCGAGTCGGAGACGGCCCCGTTCGTCGTGCCGCTCGGCATCGGCGCGCACCTGCGCCGCTGGGGCGTCCCGGAGTCGCGGATCGTCGAGCTGGACTGGGACGAGCACCACGAGGTCGCCGGGGTCCGGTTGACCGCGACGGCCGCGCAGCACTTCTCCGGCCGCGGGTTCAAGCGCGACACCACGCTGTGGGCGTCGTGGGTGATCACCGGGCCGCAGCACCGCGTGTTCTACAGCGGTGACACCGGGTACTTCGACGGGTACCAGGACATCGGCGAGACCTACGGGCCGTTCGACGCCTCGCTGGTGCAGATCGGCGCGTACAGCGTCGGCTGGCCGGACATCCACATGACGCCCGAGGAAGGCGTGCGCGCCCACCTCGCCCTCGGCGGCGGGCTGCTGATCCCGGTGCACTGGGCGACGTTCAACCTGTCCGTGCACGACTGGTCCGAGCCCGTCGACCGGGTGTGGCGCGAGACCAAGGCGCACGACATCAAGCTGGCCGTGCCCAAGCCGGGCGAGCGCGTGGACGTGAACGACCCGCCCGCGGTCGACGGCTGGTGGCAGGCGCTTGCCTGAGGTCCACTCCGTCGCGCAGCGGCAGGGCGCGGTCGTCCCCCGCGCGGTGTCGCTGCCGTCGGGTGGCCGGGCGCTCGCGAAGCTCACCGGTGAGGTGCTGGGCGTCGACGTGCGCACGATCCCGGTGGGGGAGCACGAGTCCCCGGTCGTGGACGGCATCGCCAACCGCGCCGTGCTGCTGGAGAACCGCGCGGCGCAGCGGGCGGCGCTCGGGACCCGGTCGAAGGTGCTCACCATCGGTGGCGACTGCGGCGTCGAACTCGAACCCGTCCGCGCCGCCCGCGAGCGGTACGGCCGCACCCTTGCGCTCGCATGGTTCGACGCGCACGGCGACCTGCACACCCCCGCGACCTCACCGTCGCACGCCTTCCACGGCATGGTCCTGCGGGCCGCGATGGGTGACGGCGACCCGGAGTTCACCGCCTTCCCGCGCATCGGCCGCGGTCGGACGGTGCTGCTGGGCGCGCGGGCGCTGGACCCGGCCGAACGCGAACCGGTGTGGCGCCAGACCGTCCGCCACCTGCCCGTCCACGCGGCCCGCCGCTCCACGATGGCGGGCAACGCCGTCCTGGAGACCGACGCCGACGAGGTCTACCTGCACGTCGACCTGGACGTCCTGGACCCGGCCGAGTTCGACGGCGTCGGCTGCCCGGCACCGGGCGGCCTGACCGTCGCGGAACTCGTCGGCTCGATCCGCGCCATCGCCGCGGCGACCCCGGTGATCGGCGCGGGCATCACCGAGTGCGCGACCGACGACCCGGCCGCGCTGGGCGTCCTGATTCCGCTCCTCGAAGCCGTCGGGTCCTGTCTAGGCTTCGGGTCATGACCTCGAGGACCGCTGTCGTGACGGGCGGTGGCACGGGCATCGGCCGGGCCATCGCGCAGGACCTGGTGGCCAGGGGCCTGGACGTGGTGATCACCGGCAGGCGCGCCGACGTCCTCGCGCGGGTGCCGGGAACACGGGCGGTCGCGTTCGACGCCACCTACCCCGAGGCCGTGGAGCAGGCGCTCGCGGACCTGCCGGGAACGGTGGACGTGCTGGTGAACAACGCGGGCGGCGCCCCGGACGGCGACTCGTCCACGCTGGCGGGCGTGCGCGCGGCCTGGCTGGCCACCTACGAGTCGAACGTCATCAGCGCCGTGCTGGTCACGACGGCCCTGACCCCGCGCCTCGCCGACCAGGCCCGCGTCGTCACCATCGGCTCCATCGCGGGCAGGCGCGGCGCGGGCAGCTACGGCGCGGCGAAGGCCGCCGTAGAGGCGTGGACCGCCGACCTGGCCCGCTCCCTGGGCCCGCGCGGCATCACCGCCAACGTCGTCTCACCCGGTTACGTCGAGGACACCGAGTTCTTCGGCGACGCCATGACCACCACCCGCCGCGCCACCCTCGTCGCCCAGACCGCGAACGGCCGCGCGGGCACCCCCGCCGACGTCGCCGCGGTCGTGGGCTTCCTCACCTCGCCCGAGGCGGGCCACGTCACCGGACAGGTGGTGCCGGTCAACGGCGGAGCGCACCTGGGACGATGAGCACGTGACCAGGATCGTGGCGGGCTCGGCGGGTGGCCGCCGCCTGCGAGTGCCCCCGAAGGTGACCCGCCCGACCTCGGACCGCGTGCGCGAGGCGATGTTCAGCGCGCTGGAGGTGCTCGTCGACCTGGACGGCCTGCGCGTCCTGGACCTCTACGCGGGCTCCGGCGCGCTCGGCTTCGAAGCCCTCTCCCGCGGCGCCAAGTCCGCCACCTTCGTGGAATCCGACCGCCGGGCCGCCGACGTGCTCCGCGCCAACGCCCGCGACCTGGGATTCCCCGGCGCCGAGGTCGTGGGCCGCCCCGCGGAATCGGTGGTCGCCGTTTCCGCAGATGAGCCGTACGACCTCATCTTCGCCGACCCGCCGTACGCCGTCACGGACGCCCAGTTGACCAAGGTCCTGGACGCACTCGTTCTCAACGGCTGGACGGCCCCCGGCACCGTCCTGATCGTGGAACGCGCTTCCCGCAGCGAACGCCCCCTGTGGCCCAGTCCGGTGGAATCCTTGCGCGACAAGCGATACGGCGACACGACCCTGTACTGGGCGGAACACCCGACCCCGTCGGGGTGATCAGCGACACGGACCCCCCTGGATGCGTCCGATCGGGTGCTAACGTCCAAAACCATGACGCGTGCCGTGTGCCCCGGCTCCTACGACCCGGTCACCAACGGACACCTGGACATCATCGGCAGAGCGGCGAAGCTCTTCGACGAGGTCGTCGTCGCCGTGCTCATCAACAAGAACAAGAAGACCCTGTTCTCGGTCGAGGAGCGCACGGACATGCTCGCCGAGGTCACGTCCCAGTGGCCGAACGTGCGCATCGACTCCTGGCACGGCCTGCTGGTGGACTACTGCCGCGAGCACGACATCAAGGCCATCGTGAAGGGCCTGCGCGCCGTCAGCGACTACGACTACGAGTTGCAGATGGCCCAGATGAACCACCAGCTCAGCGGCGTGGACACGCTCTTCATGCCCACGAACCCGATCTACAGCTTCCTGGCCAGCTCGCTGGTGAAGGACGTGGCCACCTACGGCGGCGACGTCTCCACCCTGCTGCCGCCGACGATCGAGCGCCGGCTGATGCAGCGCCTCGAGGAACGCCGCTGAGCCTGGGTCCGACGACCCCCTGCTCCGCGTGATCGACATCCGGTTTCCCGAAGGCTTCGCCGCGCGTCCCGCCACCCCGTGCGGGACCGGTCCGGCGTCACCGCCCCGCCGGATCGCCACCGGTCTCTCCCGTGCCGCCGGCCGCCGCGCGAACCCCTCGACCGCCGACGCGGTCCGGTAAAACCGGACACGCCCTGCCGATCTCCCCACCAGTCCGGGACCGGCAGGGCAAACTGGTCCGGTAATGGACCTTGTGCTGCGAGGAGAGTGACGTGTACCGGGTGTTCGAGGCCCTCGACGAACTGGTCACGATCGTCGAGGAAGCGCGTGGAGTGCCGATGACCTCCGGGTGCGTCGTGCCGCGTGGCGACGTCCTCGAACTCCTCGACGACGTTCGTGACGCCATCCCCGCGGAGCTCGACGACGCGCAGGACGTGCTCGACCACAAGGACGAGTTGGTCGGCAAGGCCGCGCACGAGGCGGAGACCGGCGTCAGCAAGGCGCGGTCCGACGCCGAGCGGATGCTGTCCGAGGCGCACGCCGAGGCCGAGCGGATGCTCGCGGAGGCGCGGGCCCGCGCCGAGCGCATGGTCGGCGAGGCGGAGAACCAGGCCGAGCGGACCGTCGCCGCCGGGCGCCAGGAGTACGACGACCTGGTGGGTCGCGCGCACTCCGAGGCCGACCGGATGGTGCAGGCGGGCCGGGCCAGCTACGAGCGCGCCGTCGAGGAAGGTCGGGCCGAGCAGGTCCGCCTGGTCGACCAGACGGAGGTCGTGGCCGCCGCGCACGCCGAGTCCGCGAGGGTGCTGGACGCGGCCCAGTCGGAGGCCATCAGGCTGCGCAACGAGTGCGACGCGTACGTGGACGGCAAGCTCGCCGACTTCGAGGACCTGCTGGCGCACACGCTGCGCAGCGTCGGCAAGGGGCGCTCGCACCTGCGGGGTCCGGCCGTCGCGAGCGTGTCCGCCCCGTTCGACTACCACGACTGAACGCAACGTTCACCTGCGGATTTCGCCCACGGCCCACTCGTCGCGTACCCTGGAGCGGCTGGCCGTGGTAGGTCCCCCGACAGCGAAACCAACACATCATGTCTGAGCATCGTCACGCCTCCGCGCGTCCCACAGCAACCGGGCCCTGGGTAATCGACACCAGGGACATCGGTCGTAGAGCGGGCTCCAGCCGCGCTTACCAGCGGTCGGTGCCAGCGGCAGGTCTTGGCCTGCTCGACGTGATCGCGGTTCCGGATGGCGGGGCGGTGGAGCTCGACCTGTTGGCGGAGTCGGTCGTCGAAGGCGTGCTGATTTCCGGCACGGCGACGACGGACGTGGCGGGGGAGTGCTCGCGCTGCCTCGACCCGATCGCCGACCACGTCGAGATCAAGCTGATGGAGTTGTTCGCGTACCCGGACAGCACCACGGATGAGACCACTGATGAGGACGAGGTCAGCCGGATCTCCGATGATCTGATCGACCTCGAACCTGTGGTGCGGGATGCCGTCGTGCTCGCGCTGCCGCAGGTGCCGCTGTGTTCGCCGGACTGCCTTGGGCTGTGCGTCGAGTGCGGGGGCAAGCTGGCGGAGCTTGGGCCCGACCACGGGCATGAGACGATGGATCCTCGTTGGGCCGCGTTGCAAGAGCGGTTCGGCGGGAATCGTGATAACTCGGAGGAGAACTAGTCGTGGCCGTCCCGAAGCGGAAGATGTCGCGCTCGAACACGCGCTCGCGCCGCGCCCAGTGGAAGACCAGTGCCGTGCACTTGGTGGCGTGCTCGAACAAGGCGTGCCGCGCCCCCAAGCCCCAGCACATCGCCTGCCCGACCTGCGGCCAGTACGACGGCCGCCAGGTTGTTCAGCCGGCCTGAGTCTCCTGGCGAAGGTAGCGGCGAACCGTGGGGGGTAGGTCGTCGCGTGATCGGTCCGCCGATCGCGCCCCGTTGCTCGAAGCGCTCGGCGTCCAACTGGACGCCGAGCTCCTCGTGCTCTCCTTGACACATCGGTCCTATGCCTACGAAAACGGTGGCTTGCCGCCGAACGAACGGCTTGAGTTCCTCGGCGACGCAGTCCTGGGGCTCATCGTCACCGATCATCTCTACAACACCCACCCCGACCTGCCCGAGGGGCAGCTCGCCAAGCTCCGCGCCAGCGTGGTCAACATGCACGCGCTGGCGGGCGTCGCCCGCACGCTGGGCGAGGACGGACTGGGCGGCTACCTGCTGCTCGGTCGCGGGGAAGAGCTGACCGGCGGCAGGGACAAGGCGAGCATCCTCGCCGACGGCCTCGAAGCCGTCATCGGCGCGGTGTACCTGGAATACGGTATCGATACCGCGCGCAAACTTGTGCACAAGCTGTTCGACCCGTTGTTGGCCGAGGCGCCGTTGCGCGGCGCTGGCCTCGACTGGAAGACCAGTCTTCAGGAACTCACCGCCTCAGCAGGCCTTGGAGTGCCCGAGTACCGGGTGGACGACCAGGGTCCGGATCACCGCAAGGAATTCACCGCGACCGTGGTCGTGGCGAGCAACTCCTATGGCTCAGGCGATGGTCGCACCAAGAAGGAAGCCGAGCAGAAGGCGGCCGAGGCCGCCTACCGCGTGCTGTCGGAGCAGGTCAGCGCTGATCAAGAGGCGGTCGCGACCGACAACGGCCATGCTGCTGGTAACTCGGCTTCATCCGAGACCTCACCCACCGAGGAAGTCTGACGCGATGTACGCCACCAACGTCCGCACGAACCGACGCGCACGCTCCACCAACCGCCCCACGCGCCCGCTGAGCGCTTCTCGCAGCGGAGGCATCCAGGGGCTGGTGCTCGTACGTGACACCGCCCAGGCAGGCGGGTGGATGCTCAAGCCCACCAAGCCGCAGGCTGCCGCGTACGAAGACCTGGAAGCCCTTGAGGAGCTGGAGGCCGCTCGCGCGACCGAGGCCGCGGCTGCCGAGGACACCCAGGCCGAGGCCTGAGCCACACCTGATTGACTGAGCCGTGCCCGAACTCCCTGAAGTAGAGGTCGTTCGCCGCGGCCTGGATGCCCACGTCTCCGGCCGAGTCATCTCGGCCGTGGAAGTGCTGCACCCGCGAGCGATCCGCCGCCACCTGCCAGGTGCGGCGGATTTTTCCGCGCGCCTTTCCGGTCAGACCATGCTCGCCGCCCGCCGCCGGGGCAAGTACCTCTGGGTCGACCTGGACGGCCCCGGCACAACCGACGGCGAAGCCATGCTCGCCCACCTCGGCATGAGCGGCCAGATGCTCGTCCAACCCGCAGACGCCCCGGACGAGAAGCACCTGAGGGTGCGGATCACGTTCGCGGACCAGGGCTCTGAGCTGCGGTTCGTCGACCAGCGCACGTTCGGCGGCCTGGCGCTGTCGGACATCGTCGAGGTCGACGGGACCAGGCTCCCGGAGCCGGTGGCGCACATCGCCCGCGACCCCATGGACCCGCGGTTCGACCCGGAGGCGGCCGTCAAGGCCCTCAGGTCGAAGCGCACCGAGATCAAGCGCGCCCTGCTGGACCAGACCCTGGTGTCCGGGGTCGGCAACATCTACGCCGACGAGTCGCTGTGGCGGGCGAAGCTCCACGGCCTGCGCCGGGCGGACAAGCTCACCAAGGTGAAGGCGGCGGAGCTGCTCACGCACGCCACCGCCGTGATGAACGAGGCCCTCGGCCAGGGCGGCACGTCGTTCGACGCCCTGTACGTCAACGTCAACGGCCAGTCCGGCTACTTCGACCGCTCCCTGTCCGCGTACGGCCAGGAGCACAAGCCGTGCACCCGCTGCGGCACGGTCATCGTCCGCGAGCCGTTCATGAACCGCTCGTCGTTCTCCTGCCCGACCTGCCAGCCCAAGCCCCGCTAGACCAGCGCCGAGCCGCCGCCGACCCACCCTGGTCCTCCGCTGTGGACACTACTGCGCTAACCGTAGTACTGTTCACGGCACATCACCGGGGAGAGTCATGGACACAAGCCAGTTGTTGAAGGGGGTGCTGGACCTCGCCGTCCTGGCGGTGCTCCGCCAGGAGGACGGGTACGGCTACGACGTGCTGCGGAGACTTCGCGCGGGAGGGCTGGACGAGGTCGGGGACGCCTCGGTCTACGGGACCCTGCGCAGGCTCTACAACGCTGGTCTACTCACCTCGTACGTAGTACCGAGTGAAGAGGGCCCGCACCGGAAGTACTACAGCCTCAACGAGCCGGGGCGGGAACGCCTTGCCGAGTCGGGAAGGACATGGCGGTCGTTCGCCCACACGCTGGACGACCTGCTAGGGGTGGTCGCATGAGCAGCACGCACACTCGCGCCGAGGTCCAGGAGTACCTGGACCGGATGCGCGCCGCGCTCGCCGATCTGCCGGACGTCGAGATCTCCGAGATCATGGACGACGCTGGCGGGCACGTGGTCGAGGTGGCCGACGAGCTGGGTGACGACTTCTCCGCCGCCGCGCTGACCGCCAGACTCGGCACCCCCGAGGTCTACGCGCACGAGCTGCGCGTGGCCGCCGGTTACCCGCCCTCGAACCGGTCCGTGGTGGCCCAGACACCGCCCAAGCCGGTGTTCGCCGCCAGGTTCGCCTTCTGGGCGCTGGTCGCGGGCACGGCGGCGGCGTTCGGCATGGGCATCGGCGGTTCCAGCGGTTTCCCGCTCGCGCTGCTGGTGGGCGTGTTCGTCGTCTGGTCCATCGTCCTGCTCCACCGCAAGCCGGAGCTGATCGGGCAGGTCGGCGAACTGCCGGAGACCGCGGCCCTCAAGCAGGCCATCGACCAGGCCGAGGAGGGGCCCGCGAGCAAGGCCATCGCCTACCTGAAGTCGCTGCAACCGGCCTGGTGGCTGGCTCGCGCGGTGCTGGTCGCCGTCTCCGGGCTGATCATCGACGGCTTCGGCGTCTTCTTCCTGGTCGCGCTGGCGCTGGCGGGCTTGGCCCTGCTCTCGGGGCCGCGGGCCAAGACCGACCGCCGCTGGCTCTGGGTGAGCCTCCCCGCGGGCGCGCTCGCCGCGGGCGTCCTGCTGTACGTCCTCGGCGCGGTCATCCCGAACGCCACCTACCGCGATAACTACCCGACGTCGTACGCGCCGACGTTCCCGTCGCTGCCGAGCAACGTGTACGTGTTCGACAAGGACGGCAAGGCGCTCACCGACGTCTACCTGTACGACGACGAGGGCAAACCGCTCGAATCGCCGTTCTACGGCTGCGAGCACGACGGCTCGCGGTACCGCGAGGACAACAGGTACCCGCGGCCGCGGGTCGACTACGACGACCGGGGCGAGTGCCGCGAGATCGGCGGGGTGCCGTTCGCGGTGTCGATCCCCACGGTCGTCCAGTCCCCGTCCGCGTCAACGGCGCCGTCCGCGCCGTCCGGCTCGGTCGACCCCTCCAGCTCGGTCACGCCACCCGCGAGCGTGTCTTCGGCACCACCGACGGTGCCCACCTCGAAGTGACCGCGGAGGAGCGGAACCGGTCGGGGGTTCCGCTCCTCCTCCCTTCAGTGCTGGGTGGGTTCGCCGAGCTTGCGCAGCAGCGGGGTCGCGGCGAGCAGCAGCTCCTGCTCGGCGGGCGTGAGCTGCGCCAGCCGGTCGGACAGCAGCTCCGCCTCGCCGTGCGCCATCGAGATGATCATGTCCTGACCGAGTGCGGTGAGCTCCACGATCGTGGCGCGGCCGTCGGCGGGATCGGGCTCGCGGTGCACGAGCCCCGTGGCCTCCAACCCGGTGACGACGGTCGTGGCGGTGGGCTGCGAGCACAGCGCCCGCACCGCGATCTCGCCGATGCGCATGGGTCCGTGCACGGCTAACTCCGACAGCACCAGCATCTGGGTCGGCTGCAAGCGCCGCACCGGTGCGGTCTGGCGAAGGCTGCGAACCAACCTGTGCACCGCTACGACGAGTTGCAGTGCTTCCTGGTTGGTCACACTGGTGGTGGTCATAAAACGGCCTCCGCGTGCTCACGCCTGGTGAGCGATTGTCTGAATTCGGACAGGACATTCGCACTTTCGCACCACTGATGTCCAGCGCCCACGACGAATAGTGGCCTCCTGCGCGTCGCGACCACACCTTTGCCGTAACGGTGCAGGTCGTGGCACCCCGAACCACCGCCATCGGGATGAATGCGCGGGAGTTGTCAAAAACGTGTCAATTCGGGTGCCGCAGGTATCAAGACCGCGTCAACGAACTCACGATCGAGTGATTTTCTGGCGCACTGTGTGTCCATGCTGGAACGCGTTCACCACCGGGCAGACTGACCGACGTGGACGATCGACGCAGGCGCGGGGAGTTGCGCATCCACCTGGGCGCGGCACCGGGGGTCGGCAAGACCTTCGCGATGCTCGGCGAGGCGCACAGGCGACGGGAGCGCGGCACCGACGTGGTGGTCGGCCTGGTGGAGACGCACGGCCGGGAGAAGACCGCGGAGCTGCTGGCCGGTCTCGACGTGCTGCCGCGCTCGCAGGTCGTGCACCGCGGCCTGGCGCTGGAGGAGATGGACGTCGACGGCCTGCTGGCCCGGCGCCCCGAGGTCGCGGTAGTCGACGAACTCGCCCACACGAACGCGCCGGGCTCGCGCAACGCGAAGCGGTGGCAGGACGTCGAGGAGCTGCTCGAAGCGGGGATCGACGTGCTGTCCACGGTCAACGTGCAGCACCTGGAGAGCCTCAACGACGTGGTCCAGCGGATCACCGGCGTGCCGCAGCGGGAGACCGTGCCGGACGAGGTGGTGCGCCGGGCCGAGCAGATCGAGCTGGTCGACCTGACGCCGGAGGCGCTGCGGCGACGGCTGGCGCACGGCAACGTCTACCCGGCGAGCAAGATCGACGCGGCTCTCGGCAACTACTTCCGGCTGGGGAACCTGACCGCGCTGCGGGAGATCGCGCTGCTGTGGGTGGCCGACCAGGTCGACGTGGCGCTGCGCCGGTACCGGGCCGAGCAGCGCATCACCGACACGTGGGAGACCCGCGAACGCGTCGTCGTCGCCATCACCGGCGGCGGGGAGAGCGAGACGCTGATCCGCCGGGCCCGCCGGGTGGCCACGCGCGCGGGCGCCGAACTCCAGGTGCTGCACATCCTGCGCGGTGACGGCCTCGCGGGCGCCGCCCCGGCGGCCGTGGCCCGGTACCGCACGCTGGCCGCCGACGTCGGGGCAACGTTCCACACGGTGGTCGGCGACGACGTCCCCACGGCGCTGCTGGAGTTCGCCCGCGGCACCAACGCGACCCAACTCGTGATCGGCACGTCCCGCCGGACCCGCCTGGCCCGGCTGTTCTCCGAGGGCATCGGCGCGACCGTCCTCCAGGAGTCCGGGCCGATCGACGTCCACATGGTCACCCACGCGCAGTCCGGCACCGGCTGGCGCGCGGCGGTGTCCCGCAGCCCGTTGCGCCCCTCCCGGCGTGTCCTGGGCTGGCTGCTGGCCGTGCTCGCGCCTGCTGCCGCCACCGCCGTCGGCGTCGTGCTGAGGGACGACCTGATCCAGTCCACGAACGTCGTGGACTACTTCCTCGCCACAGTGCTGGTCGCCTTGGTGGGCGGCCTCGGCCCCGCCGTGTTCGCCGCCGTGTTCTCGGCCCTCCTGCTGAACTTCTACTTCACCCCACCCCTCTTCACGCTCACCGTGGACACCCAGCAGAACGTCGTCACCCTGATCGCCATGGTGGTCGTGGGCGTCACCGTCGCACTGGTCGTGGACCGCGCCGCCCGCCGCGCCGCACAGGCCGCGAGCGCCCGCACCGAGGCCACCCTGCTGGCCTCCTACGCGCGAACGGTCCTGACCGACCCGTACCCCCTCGTGCGCCTGCTGGAGAAGGTGCGCGAGAACTTCGGCCTGGCATCGGTCGTGCTCCTGGAAAAGGTCGACGGCGACTGGACCCGCGTGGAGAGCGCGGGCGTGGTCTCCACCGACGAACCGGACGTAGACGTCCCCGTCACCCCCGACGTGCGACTAGTGCTGCGCGGCAGGCTCCTACCCGCCTCGGACCGACGGGTGCTGGAAGCGGCCGCGGGCCAGGCCCTGCTGGCCCTGCGCCAGCAGCGGATGGCCGCCCAGACCCACGACGCCCAACGCCGAGCCCAGGGAACCGAACTCCGCACCGCCCTGCTCTCCGCGGTAGGCCACGACCTGCGCACACCGCTCACGTCCATCAAAGCGGCCATCGGCAGCCTCAGGGACACCGACCTCGCGCTCTCCCAACAAGACGTCGGCGAATTGCAGGAAACCATCGAGGTCTCAGCAGACCGCCTCACCGCCTTGATAGACAACCTGCTCGACTCCTCCAGACTCGCCACCGGCGCGGTCCGCCCCCTGTTCCGCGCCATCGGCTTGGACGAGGCAGTAGCCCGCGCCCTGTCCGGCGTGGACGCGGTCAACCGCGTAGAGGTAGACGTGGACGAACACCTGACCCCGGTCCGCGCCGACATCGGCCTCTTGGAACGAGTGGTCGCCAACGTCGTGGACAACGCCCTGAGGTACGGCGGCGGCACAGTCGCCATCCGAGCCAGCGTCCACGCCCAACACGCCGAACTACGAGTCGTAGACCACGGCCCCGGCCTCCCCCGCGGCACAGCAGAAGAGGTCTTCGCCCCCTTCCAACGCCTGGGCGACCGCGACGCCACACCCGGCGTAGGCCTGGGCCTCAGCGTGGCCAAGGGCTTCACCGAGGCGATGAACGGCACCATCAGGGCAGAAGACACCCCAGGCGGCGGCCTGACGGTAGTTATCGCCCTACCGGTGTCCAGCGAGGAGGACAACACATGACCAGGGTCCTGGTGGTGGACGACGAACCCCAAATCGTCCGCGCCCTGCGCATCAACCTCACCGCACGCGGCTACGAGGTACTGACCGCCCACAACGGCACCACAGCACTCAAAGTGGCAGCAGACGGCAAACCAGACGTCGTCGTACTAGACCTGGGCCTACCGGACCTGGACGGCAACGAGGTAATCGCAGGCCTACGCGGCTGGACCACCGTGCCAATCCTCGTCCTATCAGCCAGAACAGACTCAACAGACAAGGTAGCTGCCCTGGACGCAGGCGCAGACGACTACGTAACCAAGCCCTTCGGCATGGACGAACTACTAGCCCGCCTAAGAGCAGCCATCAGACGCTCCACAACAACATCCACCACAGGCGAAGACGCAGTAATCACCACAACATCATTCACCATCGACCTAACAACAAAAAAGGTCCACAAAAACGGCCAAGAAGTACACCTAACCCCAACAGAATGGGGCCTACTAGAAATACTGGCCCGCAACCCAGGAAAACTAGTAGGACAAAAACACCTACTACAAGAAGTCTGGGGCCCAGCCTACGCAAAAGAAACCCACTACCTACGAGTCTACCTGGCCCAACTACGCCGCAAACTAGAACCAGAACCCTCAAACCCAAAACACCTGCTAACCGAACCAGGCATGGGCTACCGCTTCGAACTCTAGCCCCCACCCGCTCGACCGGCCCACCCACCCGACCAGCCCACTCGGCCAGCCGACCCGACCCACCACAAAACGCGACTCGCCCCACTCAACCGTGGCC
>NZ_JANYMP010000013.1:0-202971 GCF_025061645.1 Umezawaea endophytica
GGCCACGGTTGCGTAGGCGGCGTTGCGTTGGGTGGGTGGTTGGCTGCTGGCTGTTATTGGAGTACGCCGTGTAGTACCTGGTCCACCAGTGTTTTGATGACGCGTTCGTTGTGTTCTGTGTTGCCTGGTGAGACTGTGCGGGAGGCTGCTTCCACCATTCCGTGTACCAGCATGGCGCGTAGTTCTGGTTGGGGTACGTTCGCCTCGCGCAGTACGCCTGCCAGGGGGGCTAGTAGGCGTTCGTGTTCGTTGCGGATTTGGGTGCGACTGCTTTCCGGCAGGGCGTGTGCGGAGAGGGCTACTACTGCGCTGTGGCTGCCGTCGGTGATGATTTCCAGTTCGGCACGGAGGTAGGCCTCGATTTGTGCTGGTGTGCCGTTGGCTGTTGCCACGGCTTTTTCCAGGTGTTTTGCCCATTCTGGTAGTTCGTCCGTGACGATCGCGGCTACCAGTTCTTCTCGTGAGCGGAAGTACTCGTAGAGGCTGGGGCGGGAGAGGCCTACTCGTCTGGCCAGCGCTGCCAGTGTCAGTGCGTCCGGGCCGCCTTCCGCCACCAGGTCGCGGCCTGCGTCCAGCAGGGCGCGCAAGCGGTTGGCTCGGTGTTCCGCGACGGTGTCCGCACTGATCCGTGGCACTGGGCAATGGTAGACCCCTCTTGTGTTCCCTACGCCCTGTTGGGATAGTTGCCTACGTTGCGTCGGGAACTTGGAGGTGCGGGATGTTCATCGCCACCAACCGCTTGTTCGTGCCCGCTGAGCGGGCCGCGGAGTTCGAGGAGAAGTTCCGGGCGAACATGCGGGCGTACCTGCCTGGGGTGCCGGGGTTGCGGCGGAGCACGTTGTTGCGGCCGACGTCGCCTGAGCAGCCGTACGTGTCGCTCAACGAGTTCGACACCGAGGCTGATTTTCGGGCCTGGGTGGCGTCGGACTCGTTCCGTGAGGCTCACGCGCGCAACAAGGGCATCGCTCGGCACGTGACGGGCAACGCGGTGGAGACGTTCGAGCACTCGGAAGACCTGGTGCTGGAGGCCTCCTAGGGGAGGACCAGGTCCTGCATCCGCTTGATCTCGTCCGTCTGCGTGGCGATGACGTCGGAGGCCATCTCCTCGACCCGGACGTCCACGCCGTCCGACAGCACTTCCTCGGCCATCTTCAGCGCGCCCTTGTGGTGGGTGATCATCAGGCGCACGAACAGCTTGTCGAACTCGCCGCCGGTCGCGGCCGTCAGCGCGGCCATGTCGGCGGTGCTCGCCATGCCGGGCATCGTGGCGTGGTCCACGTGGGGCAGTGCCGTGGAGTGGCCGTGCTGTTCGGCGTCCACGGCGAACTGCTTCTGCCACTGCTCCATGGCGCCGATCTCGGGGCCTTGGGTGTCGTGGATGCGGGACGCGAGGCCGCGGACGGTCTCGTTCGACGCCCGGTCCGGGGCCAGCGCGGTCATCTCCAGGGCCTGGCGGTGGTGGCCGATCATGCCGACGACGTAGGTCAGGTCGCGCTCGTTCGGAGCCGTGAAGCGGTCGGTGCCGATGTCGTCCGGGGAGATCGTCTTCGCCTGCTCACCCGGCGCACCAGGCACGATGATGGGCGCGGTGTCCTCGGAGGGCGTGGACGTGCAGCCCGCGAGCACCAGTGCGACCGCCACCAGACCGACCCTGAAACGCATCCGCTCCCCCTCGTCCGAGACCCACCGTACCGACCATCCCAGCCAGCGGAAACTTGGCATACCCGCCGATCGGACGTGGTCTTTAGCGGTGCAAAACGGTGATACTGACTCTCCTGCATCAGGTTAAGAAGGGGAGACCTGTGTTCACAGCATCCGTATTGGCCCGACGGCGCCGGGCGCCGCTCGCGGCTCTGGGGGCGTTCGCGCTGGCGGTGTCCGCCCTCGCGTTCAGTCCGCAGGCGTTGGCCCAGCCGGACCAGGACAGCGTTGACGGCCTGTCCGAGACGCAGCTCTCGGCTCCCGCGAACCCGACCGCGGGCATTCCCGCCGTCGACGAGATCGCGCGCAGCCGCAACGTCAAGCACGTGGCGAACCTGCCCAAGGGCACGCCGTTCGCGGCTTCGACGTACTCGGACCTCGCGTTCGAGGGGAACCACGCGTTCGTCGGCAACTACGACGGCTTCACGATCTACGACATCCGCAACCCGCAGAAGCCGAAGGTCGTCAGCGAGGTCGTCTGCCCCGGCGCGCAGAACGACATCTCGGTCCAGGGCGACCTGCTGTTCCTGTCGACGGACTCGTCCCGTTCGGACAACTCGTGCAGCAGCGTCTCCCAGCCCGCCACGAACAAGGACTCGTGGGAGGGCATCAAGATCTTCGACATCAGCGACAAGCGCAACCCGAAGTACGTCGCCGCCGTCGAGACCGCGTGCGGTTCGCACACCCACACGCTGGTGCCGGACAAGAAGGGCCGCAACGCCTACCTGTACGTCTCCTCGTACTCCCCGAGCGCGACGTTCCCGGACTGCCAGCCCCCTCACGACAAGATCTCCATCGTGAAGGTGCCGCTGAAGGACCCGGCGAAGGCCTCCCTGCTGTCCGCCCCGGTGGTGTTCCCGGACGGTGGCAACCAGGGCCGCTCCGGCACCGTCGCGGACGGCTACGTGACGGCCACCAGCGGCTGCCACGACATCACGGTCTACCCGTCGAAGGACCTCGCCGCGGGCGCCTGCATGGGTGACGGCGTGCTCTTCGACATCTCCGACCGCGAGAAGCCGCGCGTGATCACCACGGTCCAGGACAACGTGAACTTCGCGTTCTGGCACTCGGCGACGTTCAACAACGAGGGCACCAAGGTCATCTTCACCGACGAACTCGGTGGCGGCGGCGCGGCGACCTGCAACGAGACCATCGGCAAGAACCGCGGCGCGGACGGCATCTACGACATCAAGGGTCGTGGCGACAACCGCAGGCTCGAGTTCAAGAGCTACTACAAGATCCCGCGCGTGCAGGCCGACACCGAGAACTGCGTGGCCCACAACGGCTCGCTGATCCCGGTGCAGGGTCGCGACATCATGGTGCAGTCCTGGTACCAGGGCGGCATCTCGATCTGGGACTTCACCGACTCCTCGAAGCCGAAGGAGATCGGCTTCTTCGAGCGCGGCCCGCTGCCGAACGGCGGGGGCGGCGGTAGCTGGTCGGCGTACTACTACAACGGGTTCATCTACTCGTCGGACATGGCGAAGGGCCTCGACGTCCTGGACATCCGGGACCCGCGCACCTTCTCCGCGAAGTTCGTCCGGGTGAACCAGCTCAACGTGCAGACCCAGGGTTCCTACCGCGAGTGGTGACCTGACAGCACGCTGATCCGCAACGCCATCGGGGCCCGTGTCCACTTCGGACACGGGCCCCGAGTCGTTCACGCACCGGCGCGAGTCCCCCGTTCACTCGTCACCACGACGGCCACCAGCGCTGCCACGAGCACCGCGGTGACGTGGATCGGGGCGGGGCCGAACGAGGCGGCGAGCACGAGCGCGGCGCCGATCGGGAAGGCCCACTTCGCGGTGCCGCGCGAGGTCTCGAAGACCTGGAGGAACCACACGACGAGCAGGTACACGGCGACCGGCACGGTCGTCGTCATGGCCGCCGCGAGCGACGGCAGGTGCGTCACGTGGGTGTCGTAGTCGACCGACACCTCCAGGCCCGCGCCGACGGCCGCCGCGGAGGCGAACACGAGGTAGTGGCCGTAGCCCCAGGTCAGGGACTTGCGCAGCGAGGTCAGCAGTTCCTCGGCCGGGTGGTCGAAGTACAGCCACCACAGGCCGAACACGATCACCAGGCCCGCGAACGCCAGTGACACGAGCGCGGGGACGTCCGTGCCGGCGTCCAGGCCCGCGCGGATCGCGTTGCTGGCGGCCAGGATCGACTCGCCGAGCACGATGAGGGTGAACAGGCCGTAGCGCTCGACCACGTGACCGACGTGGAAGGTGGTGCCCGCCGCCCGTTCGGCGAAGGCGGGCACCAGCATCTCGCAGACGGCGAGCACGAGGAACGCGGCCAGCAGCAGGCCCTCGGGCAGGAACAGCCGTCCGACCCAGCCGACCTGGACGACCGTGATGCCGATCGCGTACCGGGTCGCGGTCGCGCGCCGTTCAGGATCACCGTGCCGGGCCCGCAGCCACTGGCTCACCATCGCCAGGCGCATGACCAGGTACCCGATCGTGACGACCGTGAAGTCGCCGTCCTCGAACGCCCTCGGCACACCCGCGGCCAGCACGAGGACACCGGTGATCTGCACGAGCGTCGTCACCCGGTAGATGACGTCGTCCGTGTCGTAGGACGACGCGAACCAGGTGAAGTTCAGCCACGCCCACCAGATCGCGAAGAACACCGTCAGGTAGCCGACGAGGCCGTGACCGATGTGGTTCTCGGTCAGCGAGTGGTGCAGCATGGCCGCCGCCGACGCCACGGCGACCACGAAGCTGAGGTCGAAGAGCAGTTCGAGCGGGGTCGACGCGCGGTGCGTCTCGTCGGGTCGACGGGCCGCCATCGGCCGGTAGGGCACGGTCATGGGCTGGATGATGCATGACGGGTGCCGGGACCACCACGCGAGGCCGCGCCGGGTCACCATTTTTTCGAGGTGGGGCCGAAGTCTCTGCCCCACCTCGAAAAAATCGGGGCACGAACTGCCGACTAGAGGCGGTCGGGCCGCCGTCCGAGGAGCGGCGGCTCGGTCAAGCCTTCACGACCATGAACCGCGACGCGGTGAAGTCCAGTGCCACGGCGGTACCGGGTGGGTAGGCCGCGGCGATGTTGGACGGTTGGTCGACGCGGATGGTCTGCTCGTCGCCGTCGAGGCGGATCACCAGGCGGGTGACCGGGCCGAGGAAGCTCTGGGTGAGCACGCTGCCCAGCAGGGCGCCGTTGGGCTCGCCCTCGTGTTCGACGATCCCGATGTCCTCGGGGCGGACGATGACCTTGACGTCGCTGCCGTCGGACAGGTCGGCCGCGGCGTCGGTCGCGAGTTTGAACGTACCCAGCCGAACGGCGCCGGACTCCGACCGGCCCAGGACCGTGTTCGTCACGCCGACGAACTGCGCGACGAACGCGGACGCGGGCTCCCGGTAGACCACCGCAGGGGTGTCGAGCTGTTCCAGCCTGCCCTGCGACATCACGCCGACCCGGTCGGAGACGGCGAGCGCTTCCTCCTGGTCGTGCGTGACGAACAGGGTCGTCATGCCCAGCTCGGTCTGGATGCGGCGGATCTCGTCGCGGAGCTGGACGCGCACCTTCGCGTCCAACGCGGACAGCGGCTCGTCCAGCAGCAGCACGCGCGGCTGGATCGCCAGCGCCCGCGCCAGTGCCACGCGCTGCTGCTGGCCACCGGACATCTGGTGCGGGAACCGACCGCCGAACTTGCCGAGGCCGACCAGTTCCAGCAGTTCCGCGACGCGCTTGGAGCGCTCGCCCGACCCGGCCTTGCGGAGCCGGAGGCCGAACTCGATGTTCTGCGCCGCCGTCATGTTCGGGAACAGGCTGTACGCCTGGAACACCATGCCCATGTCCCGGCGGTTCGCCGGAACGGACGTGATGTCCTTGCCCGCCACCACGACGTGCCCCGTGTCGGCCGTCTCGAACCCGGCCACGATGCGCAGCGCGGTCGTCTTGCCGCAGCCGCTGGGGCCGAGCAGGCTGACCAGTTCGCCCTCGGACAGGTCGAGGTCGAGCCCGTCGAGCGCGGGCAGGCCCCCGAAGGACTTCCGGAGGCCCTTGAGCTCTAGGTAACCCATGAAACCCGGTCTTTCTCTAGTCCTCGACGACGGTGGCCCGACGCCGTTGACCGACGTAGGAGAGCAGGAACAGCAGCACGAACGCGAACACCAGGCAGGCGAGGGACACCGCGATCGACAGGCCCGCGTTGCGCTTGCCGATCAGGTTGACCTGGACCTGGAGGGTCTCGAAGTTCAGCAGCGAGGCGATGGTGAACTCGCCGAGCACCAGCGCCACGGACAGCAGCGAGGCGCCGATCAGCGCGGTGCGGATGTTCGGCACCACGATCCGCCACAGCACCGTGCCCCAGGACGCGCCGAGGCTGCGAGCGGCCTCCGCGAGCGTCTTGAGGTCGATCGACGCGAGACCCGCGTCGATCGCCCGGTAGGCGAACGGCAGCACGAGCACCGCGTACACGAAGGTGAGCGTCAACGGCGAGTCGCCGAGGAAGTAGTTCACCCACGCGTAGAGCGGCGCCATGCCGACGACCAGCACGATCGCCGGGATCGTCAGCGGCAGCAGGCACAGGAACTCGACCACGCGGCGCAGCTTCGGCAGCCGCAGCCGGATCCACGCCATCGTCGGGACGAGCAGGACGAGCATCAGCACGGAGCTGAGCACGGCGAGTTCGACCGACGTCAGGATGGAGTCGACCAGGTCGGGGTCCTCGAAGATGCCGGTCCACGAGTCCAGGCTGCGGGTGTTGTTGATCCCCCGCGTGGAGAACTCCCCCATCGCCACCAGCGGCAGGATGAAGTAGAACCCGAGCACCAGGAGCACCACGACCCGCAGGACGGTGCCCGCGATCTTCCTCGGGGGTTTCGCGGTCACTGCCATTTGGACACCCTCCGCTGGATCAGGGCGTAGAGGCCCATCGCGACGCCCACCACGATGACCATGCCGAGCCCGAGCGCCTTGCCGAGGTTCTCCTGGCCCAGCAGCACCTCGCCGGTCAGGAAGCCGCGGATCTGCAAGGGCACGATGGGACTGCCCTGCGACACCAGGGCTGCGGCCGTGGCGTACGCGGAGAACGCGTTCGCGAACAGCAGCAGCAGGGCGCCGAGGAACGGGGAGAACAGGATCGGGCCGCCGACGTGGCGCCAGTAGGTCCACGTGGTGCCGCCGAGGCTCTCCGACGCCTCCCGCCACTGCGGGCGGAGGCCGTCCAGCGCGGGCAGGAACACGATGACCATCAGCGGGATCTGGAAGAACGTGTACACGAGCGTCAGGCCGGGCAGTTCGAAGATCCAGGCGCTGCCGGAGAACAGGTTGACGCCGAAGGTGTCCTGCAGGAACTTCGTGACGAAGCCCTGGAAGCCGACGGTCGCGAGGAACGCGAACGCCAGCGGCACGCCGCCGAACTGGGCGAGCACGCCCGCCGCGGCCACGACGACCCGCCGCAGCAGGCCGTCGGCCTTGCCGCTCGCGACGGCCCACGACAGCAGCGCGCCGAAGACCGCGCCCAGGAGGGCGGTGATCGCCGACAGCTCGATGCTGCGCCAGAACGCCTGGAGGTAGACGCCCTTCATCAGGTCGGTCAGGTTGGACAGGGTGAAGGCGCCGTTCGAGTCCTGGAACGCCCCGGCCAGCACGAGGACGGTCGGGTACACCAGGAACACGCCGACGTACGCCAGGAACGGCACGACGACGAGCCACGCCAGGACGTTGCCCCTGGTAGGCCCTCGGCCGGGGGACGCGGCTTTCGCCGTGCCTCCCCCGGCCGAGGTGGTGACGGGTGCGACCAAGGGTCAGCCCACCGCCTGCGCCCACGTGGCGGTCAGGACCTGCTTGGCCTTGTCGGCCTGCTCCTGGGTCTGGAACACCTGCTTGCCGTCGGTCTTGGGCAGCTTGGCGGCCGCGGCGGAGTCGGCCTTGCCCGACTTCGTCATGGCCTCCAGCCGGACCGGGCGCGACAGGCCCTGGAGGTAGATGTTCTGGCCTTCGTCGGAGTACAGGAACTCCTGCCACAGCCGCGCGGCGGCCGGGTGCGGGGCGTCGACGTTGATCGCCTGGTTGTAGTAGGCGCCGATCTGCGCGCCGGTCGGGACGACGGTCTTCCAGTCGACCTTGCCCGCGAGCTTCGCGGTCTGCGCGGCGTTCGTGTAGTCCCAGTCGATGACGACGGGCGTCTGGCCGGACTCGATCGTCGCGGGCGACGGGTCGACCGGCAGGAAGTTGCCCGCGGCCTTGAGCTTCTTGAAGAACTCCACGCCGGGCGCGATGTCGTCGGCGGAGCCGCCGCTGCCCAGTGCGGCCATCACGACGCCGGAGTAGGCGGCGCCCGCCTGCGTCGGGTCGCCGTTGAGCGCGACCTTGCCCGCGTACTCGGGCTTGAGCAGGTCTTCGACCTTGGCCGGGGCGGGCACCTTGCCCGCGTCGTACCCGATCGACATGAAGCCGCCGTAGTCGCCGTAGTACAGGCCCTCGCCGTCCTTCAGCTCGGCCGGGATCTCCTCCCACGTGGCGACCTTGTACGGCGCGAACATGGTCTTGTTCGCCACGGCCACGTTCAGGCCGAGGTCGAACACGTCCGGCGCCCGGTCACCGCCCTTGAGCTGCTGGGCGGCCTTGATCTCGTCGGCGCTGGAGCCGTCCGGCTGGGCCGAGTCGATCTTGATGCCGTACTTCTCCTCGAACGTCTTCAGCATCACGCCGTAGTTCGCCCAGTCCGGGGGCAGCGCGATGACGTTCAGCGTGCCCTCCTTCTTGGCCGCCTCCACGAGCTTGTCCAGACCGCCGAAGTCGGCGGCGGACTTGGCCGTCGCCGCGGCGGTGCCGCTCGACGAGCTTTCCTTGGCGGGCGGTGCCCCGCAGGCGGCGAGCGCGATGGCCAGCGCACCGACACCGAGCAAGCGCAGAACTGGGGTGGGAGTCAACGAATCGAACCTTCCTCGTCGGGAGTGCCCGCGTGCGGTGCTCGCCCGCGAGTCCGATACCCCGAAACGTGTCAGTTGGCGCGAGGATTGGTCACATTGAGCGGCCTTGTCAAGCGCGCCGCGCGTACTGATACCAATTCGAATGACAAGGCGAATTCTTCGTGGTGGCCACATGTACCAAGGGTTAACCCGACGACGTTATGGCGGACGTCGAACTTCGCGCCGGAACCACCCCTGCGCAGGCCCGTTGTCAAGAGTCGGCACCCGAAGGCGCCCTTTAGCACCATGATCCACCGCGCGTTCGGGAGACCGCGCGGAGCCCGGCCGGCGGACTCCGAGCGCGACCAGAACGACCCAATGCCGCACCGGCGTGTCCAATTTCGCTCACCCCTCTGGCCCAGGCCGGAATTCGATGACCATTTACCGGCGATTCCTGGACCGTTTCAGGCCCGTACGCGAAACGCGGCACCGGAAACCGCGCCCACGGCGAGGGGTGCCGCGGAGGCATAGGTAGCCGTACTATGTGTCGCACGTCTACCTATGGGGGTCCTCGTGGCACAGCGGAAGCTGCTCGTGTGGCTGCACGTCGTCAGCTCGGTCGGATGGATGAGCCAGGCGCTCGCCCTGTTCGCCCTGACGACCTACGCGCTCGGGTCGAACGGGACATCCAGGACGGGCGCGTTCGAAATGGCGAAGGTGATCGACGCCGACGTGCTCCGGTTCATGGCCACGACATCCGCGTTCACCGGATTCATGCTCTCGGCGCTCACCTCGTGGGGCTATTTCCGACACTGGTGGGTTCTGGTGAAATTCGCGATCACCCTGGCCCAGCTCTACGCGGGCATCTTCGTCCTGAGCCCCAACCTCGACCTCGGCGAGAACGGGAACCCGACGATGACGCGAGCCGGATCACTGCTGATGGCGAGCGCACTGGCGGTGCAGGCGTGGCTGTCCGTCGCCAAGCCCGGCAAGCGCACCCCGTGGACCCCACCAGGCAGGTTCCCGACCGCGCCCGGATGGGTGACGGGCATCTGCGTGGTTATTCCACTGATCGACTACCTCCTCTTCCACGGCATCCCGGCACTGTCACTCCTGGTCGCCATCGCTTACCCCATGTGGCGCCGATGGAAAGTCACACCTCGGCAATCGGCGACCACCACTAGGCCACGTAGGCTCAGAGAGGAAAACGACTTGACCCACCACCAGAACTGAGAACGAGGTGATCGGTGTGACGGTTGGCGATAGCCACCGCCGCGATACGGATCTGCTGCGCGAGCTGGAACCGATCGTGGAGGTCAACCTCGACCGCCACTTGTCGATCGCCAAGGAGTGGATGCCGCACGACTACGTCCCGTGGAGCGAGGGCCGCGACTTCGCGTTCCTCGGGGGCGAGGACTGGCACCCGGAAGACTCCCGGCTCGACCCCACCGCCAAGACGGCGATGATCATCAACCTCCTCACCGAGGACAACCTCCCCTCCTACCACCGCGTCATCTCGTCGTCGTTCGGCAAGGACGGCGCCTGGGCGACCTGGATGCACCGCTGGACCGCCGAGGAGGCCCGCCACGGCATCGCGCTGCGCGACTACCTCGTCGTCACCCGCGGTGTCGACCCCGTCGACCTCGAACGCCAGCGCATGGAACACATGTCGGTCGGCTTCGAAGGCCAGACCGAGTCCGCGATCCGCAACATCGTGTACGTGTCGTTCCAGGAACTCGCGACGCGCATCTCCCACCGCAACACGGGCCGCGCGACCAACTGCCCGCTGGCCGACCAGCTCCTCGCCCGCATCGCCACGGACGAGAACCTGCACATGGTCTTCTACCGCAACCTGGTCACCGCCGCGTTCGAGGTCCAGCCGGACCACACGATGCAGGCGGTCCGCGACGAGGTGCTCAACTTCCAGATGCCCGGCGCGGGCATCAAGGACTTCCTCCGCAGCTCCGCGACCATCGCCAACGCGGGCATCTACGACCTCCGCCTGCACCACGACGAGGTCATCATGCCGATCCTCCGATTCTGGAAGGTCTTCGAACGCACCAACCTCGGCGGCGAGGGCGAAAAGGCCCGCGACGAGCTGGCCGAGTTCATGACCGTGCTCAACGGCAAGGCGAACAAGTTCGTGGAAATGCGCGAACGCCGCCGAGCCCGCGCCGCGAAGGCTGCCGAGTAGCTGCTTGTCGGACAATTCCCCGTCGGGCTGTCGTTCGGCGGAATGTCCGTTCGATGAGTGGCCCTGGCCGTGGGTACGCACGGCCAGGAATCGGCATTGACTTATATAAGTAGGGAATGGGACAGTCGCCCCGTGCACGCGTTCGACGTCCTGGGCGACCCCGTTCGCCGCCGCATCCTGGAACTGCTCGCCACCGGCGAGCAGACCTCCGGCGCCGTCGTCGCCGTGATCCAGGAGGAGTTCGGCATCTCCCAGCCTGCTGTTTCCCAGCACTTGAGGGTGTTGCGGGAGAGCGGGTTCGCCACCGTTCGGGCTGTTGGTACGCGGCGGCTGTACACGGTGGATGCTGGGCCGTTGCGGGAGGTTGATGATTGGTTGGATCGGTTTCGGGGGTTTTGGGGGCAGCGGTTGGATGCCCTTGGGACGGAGTTGGCTCGGGGGAAGAGGGAGCGGCGGCTTCGGGATGAGGCTGAGGGATCTGGGTCGTAGGGCTTGGTCGTGGGGCTGGGGGTCGTGGGGGCGCGGGTCGTGGGGGTCTTGAGCTTGAGATCGTGGGCTGGGGTCGTGGAACTGGGTTGGGCTGGGTTCGTTTTGAAGGCTTGATGGGGCAGGAACGCGTCGGGGCTCGTAGGTCGGGTGGGTGGGCTGAGGTGTCGGGGCGAGTGGGATGAAGTCGGCCACATCGTGATGGGGTTGCGGTGGTGGTTTGGTTGGGTGGATTGCTGGTCAGGGTGGGTGGCCGGGTTTGGTTGGTGGCCTGGGTGGTGGGGCGGGGCGCGGTTGCTCGTGGGGTGTGGCGAGTGGGTCGTGTGGGGGCGTCCCTGTGGGGGTACTCCTGCTGGTGCGTGGCTCGCCCGGAGCGGTGGTGGGCCTTGGACCGTTGGTGGGAGGCTCGTGAAACCGGTTCTGAAGTTGCCTGCGGCGCTTGATCTCAGCCGGTTCCCGCATCCACCGTTGTCGAATGTGCGGATTTGGGTGACCGAGGTGTTGGTGGGGACGTCGGAAGAGTGTGTGGATGACGCCGTCCTGTTGGTCAATGAGCTTGTTTCTAATGTTTATGACCATGCGACTCCGCCGTGTCGGGTGAGGGTTTCTGAGTTGCCTGAGCAGTTCGGTGTGCGGGTTGAGGTTGATGATGGTGAGGCTGATCTGCTGCCTGTGATGGGGACTTCTCGGTTGGGGAAGTATCGGGGGCGGGGGTTGGTTTTGGTGGAGCGGGTGGCTGAGCGGTGGGGGATATCGCGGCGGACCTGGGGGAAGACGGTTTGGGCGGAGTTGGCGTATCGGGGGCGGGGCGCTGGGCCGTTGCGGGTTGTGTGATGTGGCGGGTGGGTTAGTGGGATTGCGGTGGGCTGGGTTGATGGGTGAAGGTTTTGGCGGTGGGGTTTTGGGGTGGCGGTTTGGGGTGAGTGGGTTTCGGGCGTCTGGGGCGTGAGTGTTGGCCGTATGGGCCGCCGTCGGGTGCTTGTTGTGGGGTTTGCGCAGGTCTTGGGGTTGGCGGTTGGTGACTGCGGCTTCCAGCGTGGTGTGGCCGACTTGACTTGGGGCCCCTAGATTTGCCCCTTCGTCGGGCAAGAAAGGGCGGAGGGTGAAGCTGCCGCCCGACGCAAGTTTAAGGGGCAAATCCCCCAAGTAAAATCGGCCACGGTTTTAGGGCCCTGTCTTACTGTTCGCAGTGGGCCACCAAGGCTGGCGCCGGTTTCGTGGTGGGTGCTGGAAGGCTGATTGGCGGTCGACTAGCGTCAGTCGTCGGTTGGGAGTCGGCTTGTTTGTGCGTAGGCGAGTCGGTTAGCGCTGAAGCGGATTATGTATTTACGTGGACAGGGTTAGGCGACAGGTGCGGTCAGGCCGTGCTGTGGGGCGAGGCTTGGAGCAGGACCAGGTGGACGAGAGTGACTTGGCCAGGTGGAGAAGAAGGCTTAAGCAATCGAGATTGGGGCCTAGAGCTAATTCGGCCTGCGGTCACTAGCCACGAGCCCCACCACAGCGGCTACCGCAATCGGGATTGAGACTGGAACTGGAACGAGTCCGGGGCCGGGATCATGGCCTGGAACCAGGGGCTGAGAACTGAAGGCCGGGACTGGGGACTGGTACTAGGACTGGGGCCGGAGACTGAGGGCTGGGGACCGGGTCGGGAGGACAGGACCTAGGACCGACACCTGGGACGGGGGTGGAGCCTCGGCCTGGGCCGGGACGACGGCGGCCACAGGCCACAGGCCACAGGCCACAGGCCACAGGCCACAGGCCACAGGCCACAGGCCACAGGCCACAGGCCACAGGCCACAGGCCACAGGCCACAGGCCACAGGCGAGTTCAGTTCGTCTGGGGGTGGGTGTCAAGGCTGTGGTGGGGTGGGTGATAGGGCGTTTGCTACGGCTGGGCTGCGGATGGTTACTACGTCGAACAAGCCGACTGCGTCCAAGGCCGGCCTGAGGGCGCGTAGTTGGGTGGCTGCCGCCCTGTGTTCTGGGGTGCCTTCTGGGGTTGAGGCCAGGAGTTTGGCGTTCACGATGAAAGCGGCGATGGTGCCCTTGCGGACGTACTGGCCTGCGAAGTGGGTGCCCTCTTCGCCGTCGGGGAGTACGTCTTGCGGGGTGGTGGCCATGGGGGTCCTCCAGAGGGGGCGTGAGGTGCGTGCCGGTTGCACGCAAATGGAACCCTACCCGACATGCGTGCCGCTTGCACGTACACTGATCGGGTGCATTCCGCCGCCGCTCGTGTCGAGGCCGCTCTCGGCCTGCTGCTCCGCCGCAGTACCAGGGCGCACCTGTACGACGACCTGGTGTCCGACCTGGCCGGGGTCGATGAGACGACCTACCCGGTGTTGAGCGGGATCGCTCGGTTGGAGCCGGTGAGTTCCACGCGGCTCGCCGATGAGATCGGGATCGATCGGACGGCGACCACGCGGTACGCGGCGCGGTTGGAGAAGGTCGGGTTGGTGGTGCGGGAGCCTGACGCGGGGGACGCGCGGTCCACCTTGTTGTTGTTGACCGCCGAGGGGCGGGCCGCGATCGATTCCGCGCGGCGGCGGTTGGTGGATCGGTTGGACGAGATCGTGGCGGAGTGGACGCCGGTGGAGGCCGAGCTGTTCGCGACGGTGTTGGAGCACCTCGTCAGCAAGCTGCGGCCGGAGTCCTGAGTGGACGTTCCACGAGATCCTTGTGCGCGTGCTCGGTGGGGTATCAGAATGGGCTCCCTCAGCGAGGCTGGTGAAGAAGATGGCGGACGTCGCACACCCGAGCGTGTCCAGGCGGCGCGAGGTCAGCCACGCCAGTGCGCGGTCGGTGTTGATGACGGTGCTGGGCGAGTACGTGCTGCCGCGCGAGGCCCCGGTCTGGACGTCGGCGTTGGTGGACGTGCTGGCGCTGTTCGGCGTCGAGGAGAAGTCGGCGCGCCAGGCGTTGTCGCGGACGGCGGCCGAGGGGTGGCTGCGGTCGGAGCGGGTGGGGCGGCGGGTGCGGTGGTGCCTGACCTCGCCGGGGCACCGGTTGCTGTCCGAGGGGGCGCACCGGATCTACGAGTTCGGTCGTGAGCGGGGTGACTGGGACGGGCGCTGGTTGATGCTGCTCATGTCGGTGCCCGAGGCGAAGCGCGAGCTGCGGCACCGGGTGCGGACGCGGCTGACGTGGGTGGGGTTCGGGTCGCCGCAGCCGGGGGTCTGGGTCAGTCCGGACACGCGCAGGCAGGCCGAGGCGGTGAAGATCGTCGCCGAGCTGGGGGTGGAGTCGCCGGTGATGTCGTTCGTCGCGGAGTTCGCGTCGATCGGCGAGGTGGGCGACCTGGTGGCGCGGGCGTGGGACCTGAGCGACCTCGACCAGCGGTACGAGGACTTCGTCGACGAGTTCAGCGCGATCACGCCCGCGACCGGGCAGAACGCGCTGCACGCGCAGACGCTGCTGGTGCACGAGTGGCGCCGGTTCCCCTTCCTCGACCCGCGGCTGCCCGCCGAGCTGCTGCCCGTGAACTGGAGCGGCGCGAAGGCGGCGGACCTGTTCCACCGCAAGCACGAGGAGTGGCGGGCGGCCTCCCAGCGGCGCTGGGAGGAGTTCACGGCCTAGAAGTCGTCCGGCTCGATCGTCGTCCTGGTCAGGTACCCCGGCCACGACGACTTGGGCGCCTTGGCCGGGTTGCGCCGCGCCTGCGCGACGACCAGCCGCTTCAGCTCCACCTCGATGCCCAGCCTCGGGTAGACCTCCTCGAACGCGGTGCTGCCCTCGTCGAAGTCGGCGAGCACGCCGAGGCGGGTCAGCATCGTGATCGGGCCCCGGCGTTCGGCGATCTGCCCGGACGTGTGCAGCGCGATGGCCTCCCACACCTGGTCGACGGCCCGCGCGGGCACGCCCTCCGCGGTCAGGAACGCGGCGGCGGCGTCCGCGCCCTCCACCTCGAACCGCACGGGCCCGTCGAACGCGTCGGCGGTGCCGATGTCGTGCAGCACGCACGCCTGGAACAGGGTCTGGTCGTCGTGTTCGACGCCGTCGCGCTCGGCGATGGCGGTGGCGTGCAGGTAGGTCCGCACGCTGTGGTTCAGCACCGGTGGGGCCTCGTGCAGGCGGGCGAAGTCCAGCACGCGCAGGGACAGCACGTCGTTCGGCAGGAAGATCATGCGCTTGAACCTAGCGCCGCCACGGGCACGGCGACGGGGGCGCCGGGAACACCCCGTCGGAGCTGCTGACCTGCTCGGGAGTGGCAGTGGTACTAGGTGTCCGCCGCCACCCCCGAAAGGATGGTCCTGTCGCTTCCCGTAACGCGGATCGGTCGGTTCATCGCCCGTTTTCGCACTTCACTGAGAATTTTCTCCTCCGCCTTACACTGACCTGACCACTCACCGTGACATGGTGGACTCGTTCGCGGTGTGCCTATGAGGGGTGGCGTGCATGCGTGGTCTTGTGGTGGTGCTCGTGGTCGCGGTGGTGCTCGCCAGTGGGGCTCCCGCTTCCGTGGCCCAACCGGACCCGTCCTCGTCCTCCCCGTCCAGCACGACGACACCGCCGCCGGAGACGACCACTCCTCCCCCGAGCCCGACCACCACCCCCACCACGACGACGCTCACGCCGACCACGACGGTCCCCCCGACGACGACCACCGCGCCGCCGTCCACGGGTGTCCCGACCACCGTTCCGCCGTCCTCGTCGTCGAGCGCGCCGACCACCACCACGCCGACTCCGACGCTGCCCAACTCGCCCGCCGTGCCGAACTCGGCGGAGATGACCAAGTACCTGGAGCTGAGCCAGGCCGCCGCGACGGCCAACCAGGACGTGCTGGCCGCGCAGCAGAACCTCGTCGACAAGCGCGCCGCCGCCGAGAAGGCCACCACGGACGCGGCGGCGTCGAAGAGGGCCGCCGACGACGCCGTGGTCGCGGAGGGCAGGGCGAAGACGCTCCAGCAGGAGTCCAAGGCGCTCGCCACGACCCTCCAGGACGAGGTCGACCACCTGGTGGAGATCTCGTTCAAGGGCCTGCGCCTCAACGGGCTGGCTGCGGTGTTCAGCAGCGAGTCGCCCGAGGAGTACCTGGACGCGGCGATGATCATGGACGTCTACGCCGAGCGGCACGGCGCCATGGTCGCGACCGCGCAGCGGGCGGCCGACGACGCGAGCGCCGCGCAGAAGAAGGCCGAGGAGGCCCGCACGCAGGTCGAGGCCACCAGCAAGAAGGCCGAGGAGGACCGGGTCAACGCGCAGAAGCTGGCCGACGAGGCCACCGCGGCCGTGGTGCTGGCCGACGAGCGCAGGGTCGGCTTGGACGGCAAGGTCAACGAGGTGCGGCAGGCGTTGGGCGCGCTCGCCCCGGCCGACCTGGCCCGGCTGTCCGGGACCGGGCCCTCGGTCAACCCGAACATCCCCGCGGGTGCCGCCGGTGACGCGCTGCGGTTCGCGCTCGGCGAACTGGGCAAGCCGTACGTGTGGGGTGCCGTCGGCCCGGACACCTACGACTGCTCCGGCCTCATGCAGACCGCGTACCGCAAGGCGGGCGTGACCATCCCGCGCGTCACGTACACGCAGGCCCTGATCGGCACCGCCGTGCCGCGCGACCAGGTCAGGGCCGGTGACCTCATCCTGTACCGCGCCGACCTCGGGCACGTGGCCATGGCGATCGACGGCACCTACGCGGTGCACGCGCCGACGTCGGGCGAGACCGTCAAGGTGTCGCCGATCGACGCCATCGGCCCAGTCGCGACCATCCGTCGCGTGGCGGGCTGACGAACCGGTTTCCCACGGGCTGGATACTGGGCTCGGAGAAGTACCGAGCCTGGAGGTCTAGCGGTGTTGCAGGGTGACGTCGGAGTGGAACTGGGTCGTCGGGTGGCGGTAGCGCTGCGCACGGCCCTGGGTGTGGAGATCACCCCGGCCGAGGCGCTCGTGCGACCCTCCACCCGCGAGGGTGTGGACTACCAGTGCAACGTGGCCATGAGCCTGGCCAAGAAGCTCAAGAAGGCGCCGCGCGACGTGGCGCAGGCCGTGGTCGAGCACCTGGACTCGGCGGACATGGTCGAGGCGCCCGAGATCGCCGGGCCGGGGTTCGTGAACCTGGTGCTGCGCACGGAGTGGTTGCAGGAGCAGGCCGCCGGGCTGCTCGGCGACGACCGGATGGGCGCCTCGGCGACCGAGGTCCCCCGTCGGGTCGCGATCGACCTGTCGAGCCCGAACGTGGCCAAGGAGATGCACGTCGGCCACCTGCGGTCGTCGATCATCGGTGACGCGATCATGCGGCTGCTGCGCTTCGCGGGCCACGAGGTGATCCCGCACAACCACCTTGGTGACTGGGGCACGCCGTTTGGGATGCTCATCGAGCACCTGGTCGACGAGGGGTGGAAGGCCGGTTCGGACTCGCACTCCATCAGCGACCTCAACGGGTTCTACGTGGCGGCGCGCAAGAAGTTCGACGCCGACCCGGACTTCGTCGAGCGGGCCCGGCTGCGGGTCGTGGCGCTCCAGGGCGGCGACGAGGAGACCCTGGCGCTGTGGCGCGGGCTCGTCGAGGAGTCCACCCGGCACTTCGAGAAGGTGTACGAGCTGCTGGGCATCGGGCTCACCCCCGAGGACATCTACGGCGAGAGCTTCTACAACCCCTATCTCGCCGACACCGTCGCCGAGCTGGAGGCCGAGGGGCTGACCGAGGTCAGCGACGGCGCGCTCTGCGTGTTCCCGCCCGGCTTCAGCAACCGCGAGGGCGACCGGCTGCCGCTGATCATCCGCAAGAGCGACGGCGGCTACAACTACGCCAGCACCGACCTCGCGACGATCCGGTACTGGGTCCGCGAACGCGAGGTGACCGACCTGCTCTACGTCGTCGGAACCCCGCAGGCGCAGCACTTCACGATGGTGTTCGCCGCCGCGCGGCAGGCGGGCTACCTCACCGACCAGCACGCCGAGCACGTCGGGTTCGGCTCGATCCTCGGTGAGGACGGCAAGACCATCCGGTCGCGCGCGGGCGGCACGCTCAAGCTCGTCGACCTGCTGACCGAGGCCGTCGACCACGCCGCCGCCGTGATCGCCGAACGCACGGCGTTCGACGCGGACGAGCAGGCGCGGCTGGCGAAGGTCGTGGGCATCGGCGCGGTGAAGTACGCGGACCTGTCGAACGACCGCGAGCGCGACTACGTGTTCACCTGGGAGAAGATGCTGGCCAAAGAGGGCAACACCTCGGTGTACCTCCAGTACGCCAACGCCCGCATCCGCTCGATCCTCGCGAAGGCGGGCTCGGTGCCCGGCGTCGGGACGCCCGTCGTGCTGACCGAACCGGCCGAACGCGCGCTCGTGGTGAAGCTGCTCGGGTTCCCGGCGGCGGTGGACGCGGCGATCGAGGCGTACGCGCCGCACAAGCTGACCACGTACCTGTACGAGACGGCCAGCACGTTCACCACGTTCTACGACGCCTGCCCGATCCTGAAGGACGGCACCAGCCCGGAAGCCCGCGAGTCCAGGCTGGTGCTCGCCCAACTCACGTCACGGGTGCTCGTGCTCGGCCTGTCGCTGCTCGGCATCGACGCCCCCGAGCGCCTCTAGGAGTCCCGCCACGGTCCCGTTCACCTCGACCATGGACCGGACCGTGGCGAACCCCAGCGCGTGGTTCACCGCGGCCATGTGGACGTTGTCGGCGTTGGTGCCGGTGACCGACAGGACGAGGTCGGGCCGGTCTCCGGCCAGCCCGCGCAGCATGTGCGCCTTGACCACCCGGCCTAGCCCGTGACCGCGGTGGGCCGCGATGACGGTGGTCTCGCGTTGGTAGGCCCACGGCTTGCGCAGCGGTTGCAGCCACACCTCGGTCATCCCGACGACCTCGTCGGTCGCCTCGTGCACGGCCACCACGACCCGTTGTTCGATGCCCCTCGCCGCGACCACCGCCTCGTCCTCGCGCACCAGGTCGACGGTCCACCTGCGCTCCTTGAGCTCGGCCTCGCCCCTCGGGCTGTCGGCGATCGCGTTCTTCGCCTCGGCGTAGGACGCGACGATGGCGTTCGGCGCGGCGCCGATCCACCGCTCGACCCTGTACCCCTCGGGCACGGGCACGTCCCACAACGACCGGTCCGCGTCCGCGAACCTCAGGTGCTGGAGGATCGTCGTGTTCACGGTCCGGAACCCCAGCGCGTTCGCCCACGTCTCGCCGACGCGGCCGACCTGGATCCCCTCCACGACGGTCCGGCCGCGGGCCGTCAACTCCGGTACCAGCGCGCGCAGCACGGTCGTGCCGATCCCCTGCCCTCGCACCTTCGGGTGCACGGTGAGCAGGACGATCGCCACGTGCTCGTTGTCGTGCTCCGGGAAGAGCGCCGTCGCCACCGCCACGACCTCACCGCCGCGACGCCCCAGCCAGTGGTGCGCTGCCCCCAGACCGGGGAAGGGGTTGCGGAACTGGTTGACCACGTCCTCGTACCCCACCGGCTCCTCGTCCGGCAGGTCCACCTCCTGAGAGGTCGAAAGCACCTCGTGAATCCCCCGGAACACGGCTTCACCCGCCCGGTTCGGGTCCACGACCTCGACGTCCACCACAGCGGCCCCCCCTCTGTCGGCGAGGCCATTGCAGCAGAAACCGTCAGGTACCCGAGCGCAAAGCGTCAACCGGCTGCATCCTCGCCGCCCGCAGCGCCGGGTACAGACCGGCGAGCAGGCCGACCAGGGCACCGGCGACCGGGGCGCCCGCGACGATCGGCAGGTCGAGCACGGGTGTCCACTCGCGACTGATCGAGATCGCCACGACGGACACCACGCCGGTGCTCGCGCCCAGCACCCCGCCGATCAGCCCGACGACGACGGACTCCGCCAGGAACTGGTACGCCACGTGCCTCCTGGCGGCGCCCAGCGCTCGGCGCAGGCCGATCTCGCCGGTGCGTTCGACGACGGTCACGAGGGTGACGTTCGCGATGCCGATCGCGCCCACCACGAGGGAGACCAGGCCCAGCACCACGAACAGGCCGTTGACGTCGTGCTGGACACCGCCGCGCAGCGTCGCCGGGTCCGGTGGGGCGAGGACCCGGAGCGCGGCGTGACCGTTGGGGCTCAACGCGATCGGCGCCTGCTCCGCGATGAGCGGGGCCGCGCCGAGGTCGGTGCGGATCAGCACGGTCGTCGGCGGGCCGAGGCGCAGGCGGTCGTCGCCGGTGGTGTGCGGCAGCAGGACCGAGCTGCTCAAGCCCTTGTCCAGACCGCCGGTGACCGGGCCGAGCACACCGATGACGGTGAACGCCTGGCCGTCGACGAAGACCGCCGGGCCGTCGTCCACGGTGACGACGCCGAGCAGCTTCGCCGCGCCGCCGCCGAGCACGGCCACGCGGTCGTGCCGGGCGACGTGGCCGTCGTCGAAGTAGCGGCCCGTGGCCATCGAGGCGCCCAGCACGTCGGGCAGGCCGGTGGTCGTGCCGACGACGGGCAGGATCCGGTCGGTGACGGACGTGGGGTCGTGCAGGTCGTTGGTGCGCACCCGCGCGTTGGCCGAGCTGTCCGGGCGGGCGACGGCCGCGGCGGCGCGGACCCCGTTGAGCCGCACCAGGTCCGGCAGCGCGGTCCAGGCGACCGGGCCGGGCAGCGCCGGGTCGGGGAGGGTGGGGATGACGACCGTGACCTCGGTGGCGGTGACCGCGTCGAAGCGGCCCGCGATCTGGTCGGCCGCGGTCGCCGCGACGCCGAGGGTGATCACCAGGGTGGTGATGCCGATGACCGTGCCCAGCATGGTCAGCCCGGTGCGGACGGGCCGGGCGGTGATGCCCGCGACCGCCTCGTCCAGCAGGTCCCGCACCCCCATCGAAGGGCGTCCGACGGTCATCGCAGCTCCTCCGAGAGCCTGCCGTCGTCGATCCGCACCCGGCGGGCGGCACGGGCGCTGACCTCCTCGTCGTGGGTGATCACGACCAGCGTCACGCCCTGCTCCCCCAGCTCGTCGAACAGGTCGAGCACGGCTCCGGTGTTCGCCCGGTCCAGGTTGCCGGTGGGCTCGTCGCACAGCAGCAGCGCGGGTTCGCCCACCAGCGCGCGGGCGATGGCGACGCGCTGGCGTTCGCCGCCGGACAGCTTTCCGGGGTCGAACGCGGCCCGGTGCGCCAACCCGACGCGGGCCAGCGCCGCCTCCGCACGCTGAGCGCGGTGCGCGCGGTCGGTCTTGCGGTACACCTCGGCCAGCGCGACGTTGTCGACGGTGCTGCGGTGCGGCAGCAGGTGGAACGCCTGGAAGACGAACCCGATCCGGCTGCCGCGCAACGACGTGCGGCCGCGGTCGTCCAGCGTCGTGGTCTCGACGCCGTCGAGCAGGTAGCTGCCCGAGTCCGGCCGGTCGAGCAGGCCCAGCGTGTTGAGCAGCGTCGACTTGCCCGATCCGGACGCGCCCACGACCGACAGGTAGTCACCCGGCTCGACCCGCAGGTCCACGTCGCGCAGCGCGTGCACGGGCGGGTCGGCGGGGAACGTCCGGCCGACGCCGGTGAGGTGGATGACGGTCACGAGGCGCCCACCACGACCCGGTCCCCCGCCACCAGGACACCACCGTCGGCGGGGTCGACCTTGACGAGGCCGAGCGCGGTCAGCCCGAGCACCACGGGCACGTCGCGCACGGACCCGTCGGCGGCCTGCACCCGGACGCGGGCCTTGCCGTCGGCCTTGGTCGTGACGGCCGCGACGGGCACCACCAGCACCTCGCCGCCGCTGCTGCCCACCTCGACCTCGATCTTGACGGACTGCCCGGCGTACGCGGCGAGCGCGGCCGGGTCCTGCGCCACGAGCCGGAGCCGCGTCGTGTTGGACGTGTCCGGCGGGGCGCCGGACGGGGGCGGTTCCACCACGGGCGGCGCGGCGTCCTTGCCGGCGGCCTCCACGGTCGCGGGCAGCGCGGCACCGTCCGCCATCCGCAGCACCGCGGCCAGTCCGGGGTGGACCAGCCCGGCGTCGGCGGACGGCAGGGTCGCCCGGACGACCACGGTCGGGTCGGTGGTGGTGCCGACCTGGCCGGTCGCCTGCGCTCCGGCCTTCACCGCGACCGAGTCGAGCCGCACCGGCAGCGTCGGCAGGAAGACGACCTCTCCCGACGGGATGGTGACCTCCTCCCCCGGCTGCACCGGGTAGCCCGCCCGCTCGTACCAGGTCTTCACGGCGGTGCCCGTCGGCGCGTCGAAGATCCCGCCGCGCAGCCTGCCGAACCCGAGGTCGGACAGCGCGGCCTGGAGCTGCTTCACGTCATCGCCCTTCGCGGCCGTGCCCAGGGTCCGGTACATCGGCACCGGGCCGGGCAGCACGAACACCGGACGGCCGCTGACCTCCATCAGCACGTCGCCGGACTTCAGCGTCGTGCCCGCGACGGGCGCCTTGGTGACGAGCTGCGTCGGACCGGCCGACCCGACCACACCGGTCAGGGTGATCGACGCCTCGCCCGTGTACACCACACTGCCCTGAGCGACGGACGTGCTGGTCAGAGCACGTTTCTCCACCGGGACGGTGATCAGGGACGGTGGTGGCGGCCGGTGTTCGGCCGCCGCGTCGGCGGGCGACTTCACCGTCGTGCCGACCCACCAGCCGACCAGCCCCGCCGCCACCGCGACACCCACCACGAGCGCGAGCACCCGTCGGGGACCAGCCACGTCAGCCGACCCCGCCCTCGGCCAGCACCTTCTCGACCTTGGGCTTGGCGACGACCTCGTAGGCCCTGCCGCACTCCAGGTCCTCCAGGGCCATCTCGATCTCGCGGTCGAGCCCCTGCTGGAGGTTCGCGCCCCGCGCCTCGTCGTGCAGCTTGGTCGCGATCTGCTCGACCGTGCGCTCGATCGCGCCCGGCTTGACGGCCGTCACCTCGTAGCCCTGGCCGCGCAGGCAGGTCGCGTAGCCCTGCGCCGCCTCCAGCAACTGGGGGTCGGTCTGGAACTCCTGCTGGGCCTGCGCGGCGGCGGCCTCCTTGGCCGGGTCGGCGGGCGGCGCCTCGCCGTAGACCCGCGCGGACGCCTTGCCCGAGCAGCTCGCCGCGGACTTCGCCGGGTCGAACGAGCCGTCGTCCTTCGCCCCGCGCGCCCCGCCGTCGAGCGCCTCGTCGTAGGCCTTCTTGCCTGCTTCGTCGAGGGCGTCGCGGATGGCGGTGTTGGGGTTCGGCGTCGGCGGGGGCAGCGACACGTTCAGGTCGTCCGGGTACACGTCGCGGGCGAAGTGCCCGAACCCGTACTTCGCGCGGTACTTCCTCAGGTCCTCGTACGGCACGAGCGCGGGGTCCATCCCGGCCAGGTTGCCCGCGGCCCTGCCGAACTTCAGCGGCCTCGGCACGTAGGTGAACCCCAGCGCCTTCATGCAGTCCGCGACCATGTTCTCGGTGGTCACCGAGTCGGCCTCGGCCTTGCTCTCCGGGCTCCCCTCGGGAGGTGGCTGCACGACAGCGGCCGTGGTCCCGCTGTCGACGGTCGTCGGCGGTGGCGGGCTCGACGCGGGCCGCGGTGCCGTGCCGCACGCGGCGACCAGGGTCAGCGCTCCGAGGGCCAGCGCGGGCAGTGCCTTCCGGTCCAGCACGGTGCCTCCTTCGTGTTCGGGGCTTGCACCGGAACAGGACGAGGCAGACCGTGGGGAAGTTGAGAGCGGGACCCTTCAACCTTTCGGCGGTGCCGCTCGTCGGTATCGGCAGGGAGTCGGTGGAGGAGGCGTGTGAGCAGGGGTGACCGGCAGTTCGTGGAGTTCGTCGAGGCGAACTCGGCCAGGCTGATGCGCGCCGCGCACCTGCTGATCGGCGATCGCCACCAGGCGGAGGACGCCGTGCAGTCGGCGCTCGCCAGGACGTACGCGTCCTGGTCGCGGGTGCGCAACCAGGACGCGTACGCCTACGCCCGGCGCGTGCTGACGAACCTGACCATCGACCGGTGGCGGCGGCCCATCAAGGAGCAGGTGCGGGACTCGTTCCCGGACCGGCCGGGGCCGCGCGACTTCACCCAGGACCACGCCCAGCAGGAGTGGCTGATGCGGGTGCTGGGGCAGTTGACGCCGAGGGAACGCGCGATCGTCGTGCTGCGGCACTACCTCGACCTGTCGGAGGCCGAGGTCGCCGCCGAGCTGAAGGTGTCGCTGGGGACCGTGAAGAGCACGAACTCGCGGGCACTGGCCAAGCTGAGGATCACCCTGTCGCCCGCGGGCGCCACCTCCGGGGAGGAGACCCGATGACGGACCTCGACGCGCTGCGCTCGGCGCTGCACGGGTCTCCCGCCGAGTCGGGCACGGTCGACGTCGCGGCGGTCATGAGGTCCGGGCGGCGGATCCGGACCAGGCGCAGGCTCGTGCGCGGCGGCGGGGTCGTCAGCGGCACGGCGGCGCTGCTGGTCGCGATCTTCGTGATCGGGCAGCCGGGAACGGGCACCGCCCCGGAGCAGCAGCCCCTGATCGAGATCACCGCGGCCAAGCCCGCCGACCCGAACTCGATCCCCGTCGGCAACGTCGTGATGACCGGCTTCGACAACGAGGTCCTGTACTTCGTCGCCGGCTACCGCGAGCCCTACGAGAACAAGCGGAGTCCCACGGTCGCCACCGACCCCGACAGGCCCGCCCTCCCCACCGGCACCGGGTACGGGCTGACCCTCGGCAACAACGGCGTCGGCCGGATCATCCCGTTGCAGACCACGGGCGCGGCGGGCCGCTGGACCGGGTTCCACTCGATCACCACCCGCGGCCTGGACGGCACCCTCGACGCGGGGAACGTCGGCGGGACCCGGTTGTACGGGTACTACGAGGGCGACGTGCGGCGGATCGTGCTGGAACTGGACGACGAGGTCGTCGCCACCGCGCGTACGGCCAAGTGGAGCGCGGACGGCACCATTACCATCTTCTGGTTCGCCCCGGAGGACATCCCGTCCGACGAGGCGCTGCACGCGTTCCGGCTGCTGGCCTACGACCAGAACGGGCAGCTCATGCCGTACTGACGGGTCAGGTGTTCGCGGCCCAGATGCTCGCGTTGAGCGCGGTCGCGAACCCCACCCACAGCAGGTACGGCACCAGCAGGCCCGCGGCGAGCCTGCTGCGGCGGGCGAACACGGCGATCAGCGCGACGATGCTCGCCAGCAGCAGCACGATGTCCACCAGCGCCAACCCGAACTGCCCCGCGGCGAAGAACAGCGGCGTCCACAGGGCGTTCAGCACGAGCTGCGCGCCGAACAGCACCAGTTCACGCCGCGCACCGGCCCGCCAGGCGAGCCAGCCGGAGAAGGCGATCATCACGTACAGCGCCGTCCACACCGGACCGAACAGCCAGGACGGCGGTGCCCACGATGGCTGCTGGAGCGCCGCGTAGTCCGAGGCCGCCGAGACCGCGGACAGCGAGCCGATCACCGCGACCGCGGCCACGGCCACCGCGAAGGCGGCCAGACCGGCGATCGGGTGCGCGCGTCGTGCGGAGAGGTCGGTCATCCCTCGACGGTAAGCGCGACCGACCCGTCCCGCACGACAGCGCTAGCGGGTGCCCGCCCGCCTCTTCGTCCAGACGTCGTAGGCGACGGCGGCGAGCAGCACGAGTCCCTTCACCAGCATCACCCGTTCGCTGGGCGCGCCGATCAGGGACATGCCGTTGTTGATGACCGCCATGATCAGACCGCCGGTGATGGCCCCGACGACCTTGCCGACCCCGCCCTGCACGGCCGCGCCGCCGATGAACGCCGCCGCGATGGCGTCCAGCTCGAACGCGTTGCCCGCGGTGGGCCCGGCCTGGTTGAGCCTGCCCGCGAAGATCACGCCCGCGAGCGCCGCGAGCACACCCATGTTGACGAAGAGCCAGAACGTGACGGACTTGACCTTCACGCCGGACAGCGTGGCCGCCTGGAGGTTGCCGCCGACGGCGTAGATGCGGCGGCCGAACACGGCGCGGTTGGTGAGCAGCGAGTAGCCCAGCACCAGCACCGCCAGCAGCACGAGCACCCACGGCAGGTTCTTGAAGCGGGCCAACTGCACGATCACCGCGAGCACGACCAGCGCCGCGGCGGCGATCTTCAGCACGAACACCGGGAACGGGTCGACCACCTGGCCGTAGCCGATGCGGCCCTGGCGCGAACGCCACTGCGTGAGCGCGATGCCCGCGACCACCGCGATCCCGACGAGGAGCGTGAACAGGTCGGCGCCGCCGAGCGGGCCGAGGCCGATGTTGCCGAGGAAGCCCTCGATGAAGCCGTTGGACAGCGTCCGGATCTGGTCCGGGAACGGCCCGATGCCCTGGTTGCCCAGCACGGTCAGGGTGAGCGCGCGGAACACGAGCATGCCCGCCAGGGTGACGATGAACGCCGGGATGCCGAAGTAGGCGACCCAGTACCCCTGCCACGCGCCGATCACGGCGCCCGCGACGAGCGTGACCAGGACGGCGAGCGGCCACGGGAGGCCCATGTTCACCGTGAGCACCGCGCAGATCGCGCCCGTCAGCGCCACCACCGAGCCCGCGGACAGGTCGATGTGCCCGGCGATGATGATGAGGATCATGCCGATCGCCAGGATCAGCACGTAGGAGTTCTGCACGATGATGTTGGAGATGTTCTGCGGCTGGAGCAGCGCACCGTCGGTGAGGAAGGTGAACAGCACGACGATCAGCCCGAACGCGACGTAGATGCCGCTCTGCCGCAGGTTGATCGAGAAGCGGCGCGGCGCCGCCGGTCCCTCGCGGACCTCGACGGGGACGTCGGCGTCCGTGGGCGCGGTGCTGGTCATGGCGCTACTCCTGTCCCTTGGTCATGAAGTGCATGAGGCGTTCCTGGGTCGCGTCGGCGCGGTCGACCTCACCGGTGATCCGCCCGGCCGACAGGGCGTAGACGCGGTCGCACAGGCCCAGCAGCTCGGGCAGCTCCGAGGAGATCACCAGCACCGCCTTGCCCTCGTCCGCGAGCTTGTTGATGATCGTGTAGATCTCGTACTTGGCACCGACGTCGATGCCGCGGGTCGGCTCGTCGAGGATCAGCACGTCCGGATCGGTGAAGATCCACTTGGACAGCACGACCTTCTGCTGGTTGCCGCCGCTGAGCGTCCCCGTCGTCGTGGCCACGCCGGGGGCCTTGATGTTCATGCTCCGCCGGAACTCCTCGGCGACGCGGTGCTCCTCGTTCTCGTGCACCCAGCCGCGCTTGGCGAGCTTCGACAGGCCGACGGCGGAGATGTTGCGCTTGATGTCCTCGATGAGGTTGAGGCCGTAGCGCTTGCGGTCCTCGGTGACGTAGGCGATGCCGTTGCGGATCGCGTCGCGCACCGTGCGGACGTTGATCTCCCGGCCGTTCTTGAGCACCCGCCCGGAGATGTCCGTGCCGTAGGAGCGGCCGAACACGCTCATGGCCAGCTCGGTGCGGCCCGCGCCCATGAGTCCGGCCAGCCCGACGATCTCACCGCGCCGCAGCACCAGGTTCGCGCCGGACACCACGACCCGGCCGCGCTGGGTGGGGCTGTGCACGGTCCAGTCCTCGATCCGCAGCACCTCCTCGCCGATGTTCGACTCGTGCGGCGGGAAGCGGTCCGACAGGTCCCGGCCGACCATGCCCGAGATGATCCGCGCCTCGGTCACGTCGTCGGTGGCCATGTCCAGCGTCTCGATCGTCCTGCCGTCGCGCAGGATCGTGATCGAGTCGGCGATGGCCGCGATCTCGTTGAGCTTGTGCGAGATGATCACGCAGGTGATGCCCTGGTCGCGCAGGCCGCGCAGCAGGTCGAGCAGGTGCGCGGAGTCCTCGTCGTTCAAGGCCGCGGTCGGCTCGTCCAGGATGAGCAGCCGCACCTCCTTGGACAGCGCTTTCGCGATCTCCACGAGCTGCTGTTTGCCCACGCCGATGTCGAGCACCGGCGTGGTCGGGTTCTCCCGCAGGCCGACGCGCTCCAGCAGTTCCGCGGCGGCGTGGTTGGTGCGGTTCCAGTCGATCAGCCCGCGGTGGGCGATCTCGTTGCCCAGGAACAGGTTCTCCGCGATCGAGAGCTGGGCGCACAGCGCCAGCTCCTGGTGGATGATCACGATCCCGCGCCGCTCGCTGTCGTTGATCCCGGAGAACTCGCACGGCTCGCCGTCGAAGGTGATCTCGCCGTCGTAGGAGCCGTGCGGGTACACCCCGGACAGCACCTTCATCAGCGTCGACTTGCCCGCGCCGTTCTCGCCGCAGATCGCGTGGATCTCGCCGCGGCGCACGGACAGCGCCACGTCCTGGAGCGCCTTGACGCCGGGAAAGGTCTTGGTGATCCCCCGCATGCGCAGGATGTCGTCTGCCATCGCTGGTCGGTCCCTTCACGGGCCGGGCTCCCCGCGCGGGGAGCCCGGCCGGCGACTACTTGATCTGGTCTGCGGTGTAGTAGCCGGAGTCGATCAGGACCTTCTGGTAGTTGGCCTTGTCGACGGTGACCACGGGGAGCGTGAACGTGGGGACGACCTTCTTGCCGTTGTTGTAGTCGGTCGTGTTGTTGGTCTCGGGCTTGTTGCCCTTGAGCACGGCGTCGGCCATCTTCACGGCGACGTCCGCGAGCTGGCGCGTGTCCTTGTAGATGGTCGAGTACTGCTCACTGGCGACGATCGACTTCACCGAGGCGACCTCGGCGTCCTGACCGGTCACGATCGGGTAGGGCTGGGTCCCGGTGCCGTAGCCGTTGCTCTTCAACGCCGAGAGGATGCCGATGGAGAGGCCGTCGTAGGGCGACAGGACGCCCTGCACCAGCGCGCCGCCGCCGTAGCTGGAGGTAAGGACGTCCTCCATGCGCCGCTGCGCCGTGGCCGGGTCCCACCGCAGGATCGCGACGGTGGCGAAGTCCTTCTGACCGCTCTTGACGACCAGCGTCCCCTTGTCGAGGTACGGCTGGAGGATCGACATGGCGCCGTTGAAGAAGAACGTGGCGTTGTTGTCGTCCGGCGAGCCCGCGAACAGCTCGATGTTGAACGGCCCCTTGGCGTCGCCATCGGAACCGTCCGCCTTCTTCAGGCCCAGGCCGGTCAGCAGGGAGGTCGCCTGCTCGACGCCGACCTTGAAGTTGTCGAAGGTGGCGTAGTAGTCGACGCTCGGGCTGTTCAGGATCAGCCGGTCGTAGGAGATCACCGGGATCTTCTTGTCCGCGGCCTGCTGGATCTGCGTGGTGAGCGCCTTGCCGTCGATGGACGCGACGATGAGCACCTTGGCGTTCTTGGTGATCTGGTTCTCGATCTGGTTGGCCTGCGTCGGGATGTCGTTCTCCGCGTACTGGAGATCGACCTGGTAGCCCTGCTTCTCCAGCGCGGCCTTGATGTTGTCGCCGTCGTGGATCCACCGCTCGGACGCCTTGGTCGGCATGGTCACGCCCACGAGCGCGCCCGCACCGGAACCGGCTTCCGCCTGCTGGTCCACCGTCTTGGTCGACGAGCCGCAGGCGCTCAGTGCCGCGGTGAGCGCCAGAGCGCCACCCATCGCGGCGAAACGGGTGAACTTCATCGTTCTGTCTCCTGTCGGGTTCGGTACGTGCTATCGCCAGCCGGGCAAACCCTGGGCGAGTCGGTAGTAGGCCTGGTTCCAGCGGAGGCGGTCCCCGAAGTCCGCCGTCGTGGTCGCCCCGTCGATCACCACCAGCTCGGTGTGCGCCATGTGCGCGAAGTCCCTCAACGTCTCCGCGCCGACGGCCTGCGTCAGCACGGTGTGGTGCGGGCCGCCCGCCGTGAGCCACGACTCGGCCGAAGTGGACAGTGCGGGCGCGGGCTTCCACACCGCGCGCGCCACGGGCAGGTTCGGCAGCGGCTCGTCCGGCGGCACGACGTCGATCTCGTTGGCCACCAGGCGGAAGCGGTCGCCGAGGTCGGACAGGCCGATCACCACGCCCGCGCCCGCGGTGGCGTCGAACACCAGCCTGACCGGGTCCTCGCGACCGCCGATGCCCAGCGGGTGGACCTCGCACGACGGGCGGTCGGCGGCGATGCTCGGGCAGACCTCCAGCATGTGCGCGCCGAGGATCTTCGGCTCGCCCGGCCCGAAGTGGTAGGTGTAGTCCTCCATGAACGACGTGCCGCGCCCGGTGCCCACGCCCATCGCCTTCACGGCGGCCAGCAGCGCGGACGTCTTCCAGTCGCCCTCGCCGCCGAAGCCGTAGCCGTCGGCCATCAGCCGCTGCACGGCCAGTCCCGGCAACTGCCGGAGACCGCCGAGGTCCTCGAAGTTCGTGGTGAACGCGCCGAACCCGCCGTCGGTGAGGAACTGCCGCATCCCCAGCTCGATGCGGGCCGCGTAGCGCAGCGACTCGTGCCGCTCGGCTCCCCTGGCCAGTTCCGGCGCGAGGTCGTAGGCGTCGGCGTACTCGGCCACCAGCACGGAGATCGCGTCGTCCGCGACGGCGTCGACCACGGCCACCAGGTCGTTGACGCCGTAGGTGTTCACCGAGACGCCGAACCTCAGCTCGGCCTCGACCTTGTCGCCCTCGGTCACGGCGACGTCCCGCATGTTGTCGCCGAACCGGGCCAGCTTGAGGTTCCGCAGGTGGTTGTGGCCGGTCGCGGCCCGCGCCCAGCCGTCGATCCTGGCCGCCAGCTCGGGGTCGGACGCGTGCCCGGCGACCGTCTTGCGCGCCACCCCGAGGCGGGTCTGGATGAACCCGAACTCGCGGTCGCCGTGCGCGGCCTGGTTGAGGTTCATGAAGTCCATGTCGATGGACTGCCACGGCAGCGCCGAGTTGAGCTGGGTGTGCAGGTGCAGCAGGGGCTTGCGCAGCACGTCCAGCCCGGTGATCCACATCTTGGCGGGCGAGAACGTGTGCATCCAGGCCACCACGCCGACGCAGGACGGGTCGGCGTTGGCGGCGAGCATGACGCCGCGGATGGCGGTGGAGTCGGTCAGCACCGGCTTCCACACGATCTCCGCGGAGATCCGGCCGGACGCGGTCAGCGTGCGCTGGATCTGCTGCGACTGGCTCGCCACCTGGTCGAGCGTCTCCGGCCCGTACAGGTGCTGGCTGCCGGTGAGGAACCACAACTGGGGTTTCGACATGGCGGGCTCTCCTCGTGGTTCCACGGACTCAGGCCTGCCCGTAGACGTTCTGGTAGCGGGCGTGCAGGCGGTCGACGTCGTCCTGGTCGATGTCGCCCGGCTTCCCGAGCTGGTGTGCGATGTGGACGGTGCGGGCGACGTCCTCCAGCATCACGGCGGCCTTCACCGCGGAGCGGGCGTCCGGCCCGACCGTGAACGGGCCGTGGTTGCGCATCAGCACGGCCGGGGACCTGCTGTCCCGCAACGTCTCCACGATGCCGCGCCCGATGGAGTCGTCGCCGATCATGGCGAACGGGCCGACCGGGATCCCGCCGCCGAACTCGTCGGCCATCATGGTCAGCACGCACGGGATCGGCTCGCCGCGCGCGGCCCACGCCGTGGCGTACGGCGAGTGCGTGTGCACCACGCCGCCGACCTCGGGCATGTGCCGGTACACGTACCCGTGCGCCGCGGTGTCCGAGGAGGGCGACATGTCGCCCTCGACCAGTTCGCCGTGCAGGTCCGTGACGACGATCGTGGCGGCGGTCAGCTCGTCGTAGGACACCCCCGACGGCTTGATCACCATCAGGTCCTCCCCCGGCACCCGCGCCGACACGTTGCCCGCGGTCCACATCACCAGGCCGTACCTGGTCAGCTCCCCGTGCAGTTCGGCGACGGTCCGCCGCAGGTCCGCGATCGTCTGCCCCACCGACGACATCAGCTCTTCCCCTCGGTCGCGGCGCGCTTGCGCGCCTTCAGCCGGTGCATCACGTCGTCGCCGCCGCGACCGAAGTGGTCGTGCAGCTCGACGTAGTCGGCGTAGAGCGCCTGGTAGGCCTCGACGTTCGCCGGGATCGGCTGGTAGACCCCCCGGCGGACGGAGCCCATGGCGGCGGCGGCCGCGCGGATGTCGGTGTACGCGCCCGCGGCCACGGCGGCGTGGATGGCCGACCCCAGCGCGGGCCCCTGCTCGGAGCCGATGACCGACAGCGGCAGGCCGGTCACGTCGGCGTAGATCCGCATCAGGAGTTCGTTGCGCAGCAACCCACCGGCGACAATCAGCTCGGTGACCGGGACGCCGGACGCGACGAACGCGTCGACGATGGTCTTGGTGCCGAAGGCGGTCGCCTCGAACAGCGCGCGGTAGGTGTCCTCGGCGCGGGTGGCGAGGGTCTGGCCGACGACCAGCCCGCTCAGCTCGTGGTCGACCAGCACCGACCTGTTGCCGCTGTGCCAGTCCAGCGCGACCAGCCCGTGCTCGCCGATCTCCTGCTGCGCGGCCAGTTCCGTGAGCAGGTCGTGCACCGAGATGCCGCGCTCGGCCGCGCGCCGCTGGTAGTCGGCGGGCACGTTGTGCTCGACGAACCAGCCGAAGATGTCGCCGACGCCGGACTGGCCCGCCTCGTAACCCCAGAGGCCGGGGATGATCCCGCCGTCCACCACGCCGCACATCCCCGGCACCTCGCGGAGGTCCGCGCCGGACAGGACGTGGCAGGTGGAGGTGCCCATGATCGCGACCATCTGGCCGGGCTCCACGGCGTTCGCGGCGGGCGCGGTGACGTGCGCGTCGACGTTGCCGACCGCGACGGCGATCCCCTCCGGCAGGCCGGTCCACGCGGCGGCCTCGGCGGACAGGCCGCCCGCTCGGTCGCCGAGCGCGCCGATCTCGTGGTCCAGCTTGTCGGTGACGAACCGCTCGAAGCCGGGGTGCAGCTCGCGCAGGAACTCGGGCGTCGGGTAGGCGCCGTCCTGGCGGATGCCCTTGTAGCCCGCGGTGCACGCGTTGCGCACGTAGGTGCCGGTGAGCCGCCAGATGATCCAGTCGGCGGCCTCGACCCAGTGCTCCATCGCGGTGTAGACCTCGGGCGCCTCCTCCAGGAGTTGCAGGCCCTTGGCGAACTCCCACTCGGAGGAGATCAGGCCGCCGTAGCGCGGCAGCCACGGCTCCTTCCGGTTCCGCGCCAGCTCGTTGATCCGGTCCGCCTGGCCCTGCGCGGCGTGGTGGCGCCACAGCTTCACGTAGGCGTGGGGCTCCCGGACGAACTCCGGCAGCTCGCACAGCGGCGTGCCGTCCGCCGTGGTCGGCACCATCGTGCACGCGGTGAAGTCCGTGCCGACGCCGATCACGTGGCTCGGGTCGACGCCCGCAGCGGCGATGGCGGCCGGGATCGCCGCCCGCAGCACGTCGATGTAGTCGGAGGGCACCTGGAGCGCCCACTCGGGGGGCAGCGCCCTGCCGGTGGCCGGGAGCACCCGGTCGACGACGCCGTGCCGGTAGTCGTGCACCGCGCTGCCGAGTTCGGCGCCGTCGCGGACCCGCACCACGACGGCGCGGCCGGACAGCGTGCCGAAGTCGACTCCGACCGCGAGTGCGTCCTGGGGATCGATCGCCATGGTGAGACACCTTCGTCCGACAGCCCTGTCCGACGCAGTGTTATCGCTAACATTCCGGCCGTCAACAGCACGGCGCAACGTTTCGGTAACTCGACGGACACCTTGCCCGAGAAGGGGTTCCGTCTTAGATGGATGGCGGGATGAGCGTTCTCAACGTTGTCCAGGACTCGCGACGCTGTCGCGCACCACCAGCTCCGGCGCGATCGTGTGCCGCGTGGACGTCGACGAGCCGGACTCGATCTGCCCGAGCAGCATCCCCAGCGTCGTCCTGGCCACGGCCTCGAAGTCCGGCCGGATCGTGGTCAGCGGCGGGATGAAGTACGCCGCCTCGGGCACGTCGTCGAACCCGACGACGCTCACGTCCTCCGGCACCCGCCTGCCGCGCTCGCTCATCGCGCGCAGGATGCCCAGCGCCAGGTGGTCGTTCGCCGCGAACACGGCCGTCACGTCGGGCATCCGCGCGAGCATCTGCCCGGCCCGGTACCCCGACGCCGCCGTCCAGTCGGCCGCCATGACCGGGGGGATCTCCGCGCCCGCCTCGGTCAGCGCGGCCCGCCACCCCTCGATGCGGCCGATCGCGTCGAACCAGTCCGACGGCCCCGACACGTGCCACACCGTCGAGTGCCCGGCGTCCAGCAGGAACTTCGTCGCGTCACGGGCGCCCGCCGCCTGGTCCACCGTGACCAGCGCGGCGGGTCGCGCGGGATCGCCGTCGATCGTGACCAGCGGCACGTCGGCGGGCAGGTGGTCGAGGGCCTCGTTCGCCGACGCCACCGGCGCTATGACCACGATCCCGGCCACCCGCTGGTCCAGGTGCTGCTCCACCGCGCGGCCGATCGAGTGCCGGTCCAGCACGCTGACGTTGCCCACGCTCACGGTGAACCCGGCCTCGGCGGCGGCGTTCTCGAACGCGACCAGCAGGGACGCGGGACCGTAGAGCGTCGAGTTCTGCGCCACCACGCCCAACACCTGCGACCGGCCCGTGACCAGGGCTTTCGCCGCCCGGTTAGGCCGGTAGCCCAGCTCGGAGATCGCCGCCCGCACCCGGTTGCGCGTCTGCTCGCGCACGTTCGGATGCCCGTTGAGCACCCGCGACACGGTCTGGTGCGACACGCCCGCCAGGCGTGCCACGTCCGTCATCGCAGGCTCCCGCGTCACCTTGTCCACCGGCACATGTTATCGATCACATCGCCGAACTGCGGTAATGACGTCCGTTCGGCGGGATCCGGAGTCGTTCCGCCGGACGCGGAATGGCACGAGGCGGGGCCGGTGTTGGTCTTGGAGGGGACCTCCGGCCCGCTGACGTTGGGAGCACACTCGCATGACGGCACCGCTCACCAGGAAGCAACTGGGGCTCCGGTCGGATCGAGGTCCCGTCCTGCTGGCGGTGATGCTGACCACCGGGCTGGTCGCGCTGGACACCACGATCATCGCGACCGCCGTGCCGTCCATCGTGGAGGACGTCGGCGGGTTCTCGCAGTTCCCGTGGCTGTTCTCGATCTACCTGCTCACCCAGGCCGTGACGGTGCCGCTGTACGGCAAGTTCGCCGACATCCTGGGCCGCAAGCCGGTGATGTTCTTCGGCATCGGCGTGTTCCTGCTCGGCTCGGTGCTGTCCGGCGCGGCGTGGAGCATGCCGGTGCTGATCGCGGCGCGCGCCATCCAGGGCATCGGCGCGGGCGCCGTGCAGCCGATGAGCATCACGATGCTCGGCGACCTCTACAGCGTGGAGGAGCGGGCGAAGGTCCAGGGCTACGTGACCAGCGTGTGGGCCGTGGCGTCGCTGATCGGGCCCGCGCTGGGCGGCGTGTTCTCCGACTACCTGTCGTGGCGGTGGATCTTCTTCGTCAACGTGCCGCTCGGCGCGGTCGCCGTGGTCTTCCTCGCCCTCCGGTTCAAGGAGGAGGTGGTCAAGAAGGAGCACAAGGTCGACTACCTCGGCGCGACGCTGCTCACGATCGGGCTGCCGCTGGTGCTGCTCGGGCTGCTCGAAGGCGGCGTGGCCTGGGCGTGGGCGTCGTGGCAGAGCCTGCTGGTGTTCGGCGCGGGCGGCGCGGTGCTGGTGGTGTTCGTGCTGGTGGAACGCCGGGTCGCCGAACCGGTGCTGCCGCTGTGGGTGTTCGGCCACCGCACGCTGAACGGCGGCAACCTGACGGCGCTGATCGTGGGCGCGCTGCTCATGGGGCTCACTTCGTACCTGCCCACGTTCGTCGAGGGCGTGCTCGGCACGGGCGCGCTGGTCGCGGGCTTCGCGCTGGCAGCGCTGACGTTCGGCTGGCCCATCTCGGCGGCGATGGCCGGGCGGGTCTACCTGCGGATCGGGTTCCGCGACACGTCGCTGATCGGCAGCGCCTTCGTGATCGCGGGAGCGGTGATGATCACGTTCCTGTCCGAGGGGTCGGCCGTGTGGGAGGCCGCGGCGGGGTCGTTCGTGATGGGCGTCGGGCTCGGGCTGGTCTCCAGCCCCACGGTGATCGCCGTCCAGTCGACCGTGGGCTGGGACCGCCGGGGCGTGGTCACCGCGACGCACATCTTCAGCCGCTCCGTGGGCAGCGCCGTGGGGGTCGCCGTGTTCGGCGCCATCGCCAACTCGACCCTGGCCAACCGGTTCGCCCAGCCGCCCGCCGACATCGCGGACGAACTGCCGCCGAGCGTGGACGCCACGACCATCGTGCTGGGCGGCCACGCCGACCCGACGTCACCCGTCGTGACGTTCGTGCGGAGTGCTTTGGCCGACGCCACGCACAACGTGTTCCTGGCACTCCTGGTGATCGCCGCGTGCAGCGCGCTGACCGTTCTGCTCATGCCGCGCCGGACCGAGGAAATCACCTTCGTCTGACATTCTTTCCCGCGCCGCCCGAATGCGCCATCAACAAGTCCTATGGCAATTCGGAAACGGCGTGGGGGAACAACCGGAATTCAGCGGAGGCCGTCCGCGGGCTCACCGAGCGGGTCGTTCTCGGAAGTGAACAACGTCCACAGCAGCACTGCGACGACAAGACCGCCGAGGAGGAAGACCGGGAACACGAGGTCGAACACGTCGGTGCCGACCGGCGTGGGGATCGTCATGTCGGGCTCCACGTTCACGGCGGCCATGCCGGTGAAGTGCATGCCGGTCACGGCGACACCCATGACGAGCCCCGCGGCGACGCGGGCGAGGGTCGTCTTGACGACCAGGGTGAACCAGAAAGCGGCGGTCGCGGCGGCGACCGCGATGACGCACGACAGCACCACCAGTCCCGTGTCGTAGGACAGCTCGCCCTGGAACCGGATCGCCGACATGCCCATGTAGTGCATGCCCGCGACGCCGAGACCCGCCAGCACCCCGGCGCCCACGAGGCGGACCGGGGTGACCCGCAGGAGGGTCACGATGGACAGGCCAACGCCGACGACACCCACCGCGATCAGCGCGGACAGGGCCGTGAGCGGCGCGGAGTACTTGACGGTGCCGCTGGTGACCTCGAAGCCGAGCATGGCGATGAAGTGCATCAGCCAGATGGCCACGCCGCCGATGGCGAACGCGCCGAAGATCGTCCAGAGCACCTTGGACCTGCGCCCGTCCTCGTTCCTGGCCCTCGACATGCACGACAGGCCGATCAACGACCCGATCACCGAGATGGCGTACGCCAGCAGCGGGGTCCAGAGACCCGACGAGAAATGCTGCATCGAATCGTGGTTCACAAGCACACCGGTCCTTGGTTGGGATGCGGACTGCCGCCACCGTCTGCGCGCGAGGCACGGGAGGCACACGTCCGGTGATATCGGCAGCAGGCCCCAATTCGTAACCCGATATCCGACGATCCACCAGCGCCGCTGAGGCGCCGTAATCCATTCGAGATAATGGGCCAAATTTCGGCTACATACGGTAGCCACGGAGGCACCTAGCGACGATTGCCGACGTCGGAACCGATCCACCTAACACCCCCTAGAACCACTCTGAGTAGTCGTGGTCGAACCTCCAATTCGTGACGCTGTTTCCGACGCATACTCATCTTTTACCCGATGTCGACAAGCCGGAGAGTGTTCGACCGATCACCTTGCGCGAATGGGTGACAATCGAATCCGGTTGAATTCCGATTTGCATTCACCTTTTCCGCGACCCCTCACCCCGGTGGCGGAAACCCCAAGTCAGAGCCCGGTTGACGTGAACACCCGGTCTCGGAAAACCGAGCGGTCCACCCCGGAGCGATTTCACCGGGCGGAGTCGGGCGAGTTCTGCCAGGGTCGGTGGACGATCAGAGTGACACCGCCCGCCCCGTGTAGCGCTCAGGACAGGACATAAGGGACACTGTCCCAGTTCGCGGAGGGGAGTACTCCCAGCGCGGCGGTGCCGTCAGCACGGAGTTGCCCTTGGCTCCCGGTTCCGCCGGTCGGCGTCAGCCGGCGGAGGAGACCTCCGGTCACAGGCGCGCACGCCGAGAGCCGGAGGGTTAATTCCCCATGTCTGTACCACTGTGGTTGTGGCTCGCGACGGTCTTCGGCCTGTTGGGCCTGCTCGTCGTGGACCTCGTGCTCGTGGCGCGCAGGCCGCACGAGGTGTCGTTCGGCGAAGCCGGGCGCTGGGTCACGTTCTACGTCAGCCTCGCGGTCCTGTTCGGCCTGGGCATCTGGTACTTCTCGGGCGGTGTCTACGCCGGTGAGTTCTTCGCCGGGTACATCACCGAGTACTCGCTCAGCATCGACAACCTGTTCATCTTCCTGATCATCATGAACACCTTCAAGGTGCCCAAGGTGCACCAGGGCAAGGTGCTGCTCGTCGGCATCCTGATCGCGCTGGTGATGCGCGGCATCTTCATCGCGGTCGGCGCGGCGGTCATCGCGCAGTTCAGTTGGGTCTTCTACCTCTTCGGCGCGTTCCTGATCTACACCGGCTACAAGCTGGCCAGGACGAAGCACGACGAGGAGGAGGAGTACAAGGAGAACGCGCTGCTGAGGTTCGTCCGCAGGGTGTACCCGGTGGCGGACCGCTACCACGACGCCAGGTCGTTCATCAAGATCGACGGCAAGCGCTTCGTGACCCCGATGTTCATCGTCATGCTCGCGATCGGCACGACCGACCTGCTGTTCGCGCTCGACTCGATCCCGGCAATCTTCGGCCTCACCAAGGAGCCGTTCCTGGTGTTCACGGCCAACGCGTTCGCCCTGATGGGCCTGCGGCAGCTCTACTTCCTGCTCGGCGGCCTGCTGAACAAGCTGGTGTACCTGTCGATCGGCCTCTCGCTGATCCTCGCGTTCATCGGCGTGAAACTGGTCCTGGAAGCGCTGCACACCAACTCGCTGCCGTTCCTCAACGGCGGTGAGCCCCTCGATGTGCCGACGATCGGCATCGAGGTGTCGCTCCCGGTGATCATCGGCGTCCTGGTGATCACCACGGTCGCCAGCCTGATGAAGTCCAAGCGCGACGAGGCCGCGGCCAAGTAGCCCCGTTCCACGACGTCGGGTCGGCGCTCACGAGCTGACCACCCGCGACGCGGAACGCCTGCTGGGGTGGGACACCGCCTGACGACGGTGTCCCACCCCGCACCTCAGCAGCTCAGGCGCGCGACGAGCAGGTTGGGGTCGACGCCGGTGAAGTAGGCCGCGTTGGCGACGTACACGGTGTTGCCCCGCCGGGCCAGCGACGTCGGGTTCTGGAGGCCGTCCGCGCCGGTCAGGACCACCGTGTGCGAGCCGTCCGGCCGGACCAGGAGCACCTCGTTCGCCGCGATCCCCGCGACCAGCAGGGTGTCGTCCCGGCCGGTGAACTCGATGTCGTCGATCAACCCGAGACCGGTGGCGACGACGCGCGCCGGTCCGGCCGACCCGTCCCGCCGGATCGGGAGGCGGACGACGGACCCGGTGTCGGTGTTCGTCGTCCACACAGCGCCGTTGTGCACGGCGAGGCCGTTGGCGCCCGCCAGGGAGCTCTGCGCCAGTTCCGGCGCGGTGCTCCACGCCACCGCGGGGCCGCCGCGCACCGACGCCCGCCAGATCGTGCCCAGCACCGAGTCGGCGGCGTAGAGGAAGCCGCCGTGCAGGTGCAGGCCGTTGGCGACACCGGTGGGCGGCAGCGCGACGACGCGCTGCGGGGTCCCACCGGGCCGGAGCCGCCAGAGGCCGGTCAGCTCGGCGGTCCCGGTGGAGTAGGCGAAGTACAGCGTGCCGTCGTGGTCGCGCTCGATCCCGCCGACGATCGGTTCGCCGCCGAACGCCGGGGTCTTCGACCCCGGTGGCGGTGCCGGGACGGTGGCCAGGACTCGGACGTCACCGCGCGGCGAGATCCGGGCGATCTGGCGGCTGTAGGCGAAGGTGACGTCCGCGGAGCCGTCCGGCTCCAGGGTGAGGTTCTCCACCTGCTGGCGGGCGGCCAGGTCAAGGTGCGCCACGACGCGCGGCGCGGACAGCGTGGCACCGGTGGCCGACGCCTGGAGGGGTGCCACGAGTACCGCCGACAGGGCCAGCACCGTGGCGAGTGCTGTTGAGCCGGTCTTGGACATGGTTCTCCACCTTCTGCTTCCGGGGAATCGCGGCGAAGTCGTCGCCGCCGCACCGAAAACTAAGCGGATCGCCCAGGCGCCAGAAGGGTGCGGCGCACCCAGGCTGAGCGGGAATAGCACCCTGACGGGGTGTGGCTCACCCGGGACAACCCGTGCGCGGCGGGGTTATGTTCGCCTGGTGAGAGCGAACAACCACCTCGGCGAGTTCCTGCGGGCCAGGCGGACGCAACTGACGCCGCGGTCCGTCGGGTTGCCCGTCGACGGCAGGCGGCGCGTTCCGGGGCTGCGGCGCGAGGAGGTCGCCGACCTCGCGGGCCTGAGCACCGACTACTACACGCGGCTGGAGCAGGGCCGGGAGCGCCACCCGTCGCGCTCGGTGCTCGACGCGCTGGCCAGGGCGCTGCTGTTCGACGAGGAGGCGCTGCGCTACCTCCGCTCCGTGGCCGACCACTCGCCCCGGAGGCGGCGGAAGCACGCCGAGCGCCCGCGGGTCGACCCGGAACTGCTGGCGCTGCTGGAACTCTGGACCTCGACGCCCGCGATCGTGCTGGACAGCTTGACGAACGTGGTCGGCGCGAACCAGTTGGGGCGCGCCGTGTACGAGGGCCACGAGCACGGCGATTGCCTGGCGCGCATGGTGTTCCTCGACGAGGACGCCAGGAGCTTCTACGGCGACTGGACTTCCGTGGCGCACGCGACCGTCGCCTCGCTGCGGGCGGCGGGCGGCGCCGACCCGGACGACCCCGGCCTGATCGCCCTGGTCGGCGAGCTCTCGCTGCGCAGCGACGAGTTCCGCACGATGTGGGGCCAGGCGCGGGTGCACGTCAAGACCCGCGGCTCCACGCTCCTGCGCCACCCGCTGGTGGGTGACCTGCACCTGAACTACGAGTCCCTGACCGTCAACGCCGCGCCGGGCCTGACGATCAAGGTCTTCCACCCGGTGCCGGACACCCGGACCGCCGACGCGCTGGCCCTGCTTGGCAGCCTCACCGCGGGCAGGTCGACCGCGCACGCACCGGAGCGCGCGCCGGTCGAGTAGTCAGCGCACGCCGTTCCAGACCGCGCGCTCCTTGCCGTCGGCCTCCTCGGTGGTCGTCCACTCCGGACCGATCCGGCGGACGGCGGGGCGCTCGGGCGTGTAGCGGGGCCAGCCGGGGTCGCCGTCGCGGGCGAAGCCCACCCACGCGGCGTGGACGCTCGTGGCCAGCGCGGTGGTCTCGGCGTTCGGGGTGACGCCGAGCAGGCCGAAGTCGACCCGGTCCAGCACGTCGAACACGAACGGCAGCTCGATCCCGTGGCACGCCCCGAGCAGGCCGCCGAACGCGGGTGAGCGCCAGGTGAACTCGTACCGCCACGTCCCGGCGGCGTGCGGCGCGTGCGCGTCGGCCACGCGGGCTGTGGGAACGGCGAACATGAAGTCGGTGCCGATCGCGGCCAGCAGCTCACCGGGGGTGTCGCCGCGGCCCGCGCCCCGGTAGGCGTCGACGACCCGCGCCGGCTCCGGGTGCAGGCGGGCGACGGAGAACGCCAGCACCTCGGGCGTGACCTCGGGCAGCGCCGCCCCGAGCCCCACGAGGTAGAGGTTCATCTCGTCGGAGTTGTGGCCCACCAGCACGTCCACGCCCGAGGCGGCCCCCGCCGCGACCGCGTCCACGGGCTGGCCGTGGAACAGGTCGCCGTCCAGCACCGGGCCGATCGGCGACAGCCCCATCAACGGGTCGCGCACCCCGTCCACGGTCAGGTCGGGACGGCCCAGCGCCACGCGGGTGAGCGCGTCGACCAGCGCGGCGTCGTCGGCCTCGGTGACCGGGCCGCCGAGGACCTCCTCGACCGCGCGGGTGGTCACGGCGGCCTGCGCGGGCGTGAGCAGGTGCGATCCGCCACCGCTCTGGCTGATCGCCCGGCGCACCAGCCCCGGCGGTAGGACGGCCAGCAGGTCGCACACGCTGAGCGCCCCGGCCGACTCGCCGAACACCGTCACGGTCGCCGGGTCCCCGCCGAACGCGGAGACGTTGTCCCGCACCCACTCCAGGGCCGCGATCTGGTCGCGCAGGCCGCGGTTCTCCGGGAACCCCGGCACGGAGCCGAACCCGAGCACGCCGAGCCGGTAGTTCACCGTCACCAGCACCACGCCGTCCCGCGCGAACGACGACCCGTCGTACCCGGCCGTGCTCGCCGACCCGCCGGTGAACGAGCCGCCGTGCACGAACACCATCACCGGCAGCCCGGTGGCGGTCGGGTCCGGCGTCCACACGTTCGACGTCAGGTAGTCGTCGCCAGGGATCCAGCCCGGTCCGACGATGCCCTCCAGGTCGACGCCGGGGATCCGGGTGCTGCCCTGCGGAGCCGTCGGACCGAACGTCCGCGCGTCGCGTTCTCCCGACAGGACAACGGGTTCCGGCAGGCCGAACCGCTCGGCGCGCGCGTACGGGATGTCCTTGAACGAGAACACGCCGTCGGCGTGCGTCCCGCGCAGGGTGGCGTCGCCGAGGCGCACCAGTGGTTCCGTGGTCATTCGTTCTCCTGTCCGAACACCTTGCCGGGGTTGAGGACGTGGTGCGGGTCGAGCGCGTCGCGCACGGCGCGGTGCAGCGCGAGCACGGCGGGGTCGAGTTCCCGGCGCAGCCCGTCGCGCTTGAGCAGGCCGACGCCGTGCTCACCGGTGACCGTGCCGCCGAGTTCGAGCGCCTCGGCGATGATGTCGGCGAACGCCGCCTGCGCGCGGGCCCGTCCGTCCTCGTCACCGGGCCTGGTCAGCAGCAACGGGTGCAGGTTGCCGTCGCCCGCGTGGGCGATGTTGGCGATCGTCGTGTCGTGCCGCTCGCCGATGGCCTGGACGCGGCCCAGCATCTCGGCGACCCGGCCGACGGGGACGCAGATGTCCTCGGTCAGCACCGGCCCGAGCCGTTCCAGCGCCGGGTAGGCGAGGCGGCGGGCGTCGAACAGCGCGTCGGCCTCCGCCTGGTTGGTGGACCGGGCGCTCCAGGTCGCGCCCGCCGCCTCGAAGCACGCCACCATCGCGTCCGCCTCGGCGTCCCCGGCCGCGCCGGGCGCGTCGGTGCGGCCCAACAGCACCGTGTCCGCGTCGGCGGACAGGCCCATGTTCTTCCACTCGTCCACGGCGGCGAGGCACTGCCGGTCGACCAGTTCCAGCGCGGACGGCGTGAGCCCGGCGGCGGCGATCCGCTCCACGGCGAGACCGGCGGCCACGACGGACGAGAAGTACCCCGCGACGGTGTGCTCGGGTTCCCGGCGCGGTCGCAGCCGCACGGTGACCTCGGTGATGACGCCGAGCGTGCCCTCCGAGCCGACCAGCAGCGACGTGAGGTCGTAGCCCGCGACGCCCTTTGCCGTGCGGCGGCCGAGCCGGACCAGCTCCCCGGTGCCCGTCACGACCTGGAGCCCCAGCACGTAGTCGCCGGTCACGCCGTACTTCACGCAGCACACGCCGCCCGCGTTGGTGGCGACGTTGCCGCCGATGGTCGACCACGGCGAGCTGGCCGGGTCCGGCGGGTACCAGAGGCCCTGCTCGGCGCAGGCCGCGCGCAGGTCGTCGTTGACCACACCGGGTTCGACGACGGCGAGCTTCTCCAGCGGGTCGATCTCCCTGATGGCCCTCATCCCGTCCAGTGCGATGACCGCGCACCCGGCGGTCGCGTTGGCTCCGCCGGACAGCCCGGTGCCCGCGCCGCGCGTGACGACCGGGATCCCGCGCTCGACGCAGTACCGCACGACGACCTGGACCTCTTCGGCCGTGCGGGGCCTGACCACCACGGCGGGCAGCTCCCACGGCGCCCACTCGGCCTCGTCGTGGCTGTAGGACCGCAGCACGTCCGGATCGCTCAGCACCCGACCGGGCGGGAGCAGTGCGCTCAACCCGTCCATCCCGCCCACCTCCGTTGGTGTCCTCTTCCCGACGCTAATCGCGGAACCGATCACCGGCAATGTGCGGACTCTCCACCAGGCACCCGATACAGTGGAGCTTCCCTCCATCCGGTGAAGGAGTCGCGGTGACCTCGTGGCTGGACCTGCTCCTCGACGACGCGTCGCCCGACGCGCTGGCCCGGCACCACGACGAGCTGCGCGCGGCCGGTGGTGGCACGGCCGTCGACCGCGACGCCCACTCCGCGCTGCGGCTGCGCTCCCTGCTGGAGCAGCGGCGGCAGCGCGCGACCGAGCTGTCCGCGCTCAACGACATCGCCCGCCGCCTGTCGACGCTGCACGACCCGGACGACCTGGTCCGGGAGGTCGTCGGCCAGGCGCGGCGGCTGCTCGGCGTCGACCTGACCTACCTCGCGCTGGTCGAGGGCGACCACCTGCGCATCGACGTCGCCGACGGCGCGCTCACCCCGCAGCTCCTCGGCCTGCGCATCCCGTTCGACACCGGCATCGCCGCAGTCGTGGTGGCGCGCGGCGAGCCGGTGTGGACGCCCGACTACCGCACGGACCCGGACATCAGCCACGACGCCGACGCGGACCGGGCGGCGACCGCGGAGAACATGCGCGGCCTGCTCGGCGTGCCGCTCGGCCTGCACGGCCGGGTGCTGGGCGCGCTGCTGGCGTGCAAGCGGCAGGAGCGCAGCTTCAGCGAGGAGGAGATCGCCCTGCTGTCGGCCCTGGCGGCGCACGCGGCCGTGGCGATCGACAACGCCCGGTCGGCGCAGGCGTCGCGGGCGACCGTGGACCGGCTCGAGCGGACCCTGCACTGGGACCGCAGGCTTACCCGCGTCGTGCTGGACGGCGGTGGCGTGGACGACCTGCTCGGCGAGGTCACGGCGTCGTCGAGCGGCGAGGTCGTGTTCGCCTACGCGGGCGAACGGCCCCCGGCGCACGCCGACGTGCTCGGCCCGGTGCTGGCCGCCCTGGACGGTGGGAGCACGGCCACCGTCGTCGACGACCTGCTGGTGCAGCCGGTGATCGCGGGCCGCCGCGTGCTCGGCGCGCTGGTGCTGGCCGGGGCGAGCGCGGACGACCGGCTGCTGCTGGAACGGGCCGCTCCCCCGCTCGCGCTGGTCCTCGTGGGGCAGGAGGCCGTCGAACGAGCCGCCCGGCTGACCCGTGACGCCCACCTGCTGGACCTGCTGTCCCGGCCCGTCGTCGACGCCGCGCGGCAGCTCAGGGGCGCCGGGCTCGACCCGGCGCGGACGTACAGCGTGCTCGTGGCCCGCCCGAGCACCCCCGCCGCCCGGTCCCGCCTCGTCGCGGCGCTGCCGGAGGGGTCGACCGTGGCCACGGAGGGCGGGCGGCTGCTCGCGGCCGTGCCCGTCGCCGACCCCGAGGCGCTGATCGGGGGCTGGGACGACTCGGCCGGGATCACCGCGGGGATCGCGGGCCCCGCCGCCGGGGCGGGCGACCTGGCCCGCTGCCGCCTCCGCGCCGAGCAGGCACTGGAAACGCTGGTGGCGCTCGACCGCACCGGGCAGCTCACCTCGGCCGAAGGCCTCGGCGTCTACCAGGTCCTGCTCAGCGAGCAGGGGCGGCAGAACGTGCGGAGCATGGTCGAGCGCGAACTCGGAGCCGTGCTCGCGGAGGAACGGCACCGCTCGGTACCGCTGGCGCGCACGCTGCACGCGTTCCTGGACCACGGCAGGCGGCCCGCGGCGGCCGCGACCGAACTGGGCGTGCACGTGAACACGCTCTACCAGCGGCTCGCGGTGCTGGACCGGCTGCTCGGCGAGAACTGGCGGGAACCGGACCGGGCGCTGGACCTGCACCTGCTGCTGCGCCTGCACCGGGCGCTGCCGCGCCTCACGTGAGTCAGAAGTGCGTCACCGGGCGGTCCTGCCGCACGCCGTCCAGGACGACGTCGACCTTCTCGTCGTAGAACGCGACCAGTCCCGCGATGGGCAGCACGTCCTTGGCGGGGAACGAGTAGCTCCACGCCAGGTCCGGGTGCACGCCCCTCGGGGTGGTGATCGACCAGTAGTCGGTGGTCGTCCCCTTGTACGGGCACGAGGTCACGGTGTCCGTGCGGGTCAGCACGGAGAAGTCGACGTCGGTCCGGCTCAGGTAGTACCGGGTCGGCAGCCCGGTCTCGAACACCAGCACCGGCGACGACGACTCGGCGACCACCACACCGTCCAGCTCGACCCGCACCGACCGCGACGAGCGCAGCGCGTCCACCCGCGTGTACGGGCTGCGCGGGTGCACGAAGACCTGCTCGTCCTCCTCGAACCACAGGTCCAGCGCGGCCCACTCGAACCGCACCGAGTCGTGGAAGTCCGCGTAGCGCAGGGCGCTCGACGGCCGGTGCATCCCGCCGACCCGCACGCCGTGGACGTGCGCGGCGCCCCGGCTCGTGTCGCGGGCGGCGTGCTCGTCGACCAGGAGGTCAGCCCGGACGTCGGCGCGGGGGAAGTAGAACTGCGGGTAGTACGGGTGCTCCCAGACGTAGAGGGCTCGGGTCGAGTCCACCACGACCTCGTTCGCCAACACCCCCCGAACGCGGCACGGCACGGGCTGGACGTGGTCGACCGGGACGATCGACGCGGGGAAGTGGGGCACGGGCGGGCCTCCGTCAGTTCCGGTGCTGCTCCCGGTACGCGGTCGGGGAGAACCCCAGTCTGCCCGTGAACACCCGGTTCAACGCCTCCTCCCCGCCGAAGCCGCTGCGCACCGCAGCCACGGCCGGGCTGTGACCGGTCCGCAGCAGCTCCTGGGCGCGGTCGAGCCGCACCAGTTCGACGTACCGCGCCGGGGTCGTGCCGATCTCGTCGTGGAACAGCCGCGCGAGCTGACGGGAGCTGACGGCCGCCGTGGCCGCCATCCCGGACACGGTGTGCAGCGCCGCGGGATCGGCCGCGACCGAGTCGAGCACCGCGCGCAGCGGGCTCCCCAGCGGCACGTGGTCCAGCGACTGCACGGAGAACGGGACCCGCGCGCCGGGCCGTTGCAGGAACACGACCATCGCCCGCGCGACCTCGACGGCGAACTCCGAGCCGTGGTCGTCCTCCACCATCGCGAGCGCCAGGTCGATGCCCGAGCTGACGCCCGCCACCGTCACGAAGTCCCCGTCCCGCACGAAGAACTCGTCCGGCCGCACCGACACCCTCGGGTAGCGCTCGGCGAACAGCGCGGCCCGCCGCCAGTGCGTGGTGGCCGCGCGGCCGTCCAGCAGACCGAGTTCGGCGAGCAGGAACGAGCCCGTGCACACCGACGTGACGCGGTCCGCCGCCACGGCCAGCAGGCCCGCGGCGTCCAGGAGCACGGGGTCCAGGCGCACGTCGTGCGCACCGGGGACGAGCACCGTGCCGCCCGGTTCGGCGTCGCGCGCGGCGGAGTCGACGGGCACCGCGAAGCCGTTGGCCGTGCGCACGTCCGCGCCGTCGGCCGACACCACCTGGAGCACGTAGTCCGCGCCGAAGTGGTTGGCGTGGCCGAAGACGTCCTCCGGTGCCGTGACGTCGATCGTCGTCACGCCCTCGAACGCCAGTATCGTCACCAGCACTCCCCCATCGTGGCAGGACTTCCACCGCTGGTGTGGACCATTTCCGCGCGTTCAGCCGAACACGGTTACGTACGTGAGCACCACCCCGAGCAGGTAGAGCGGGTAGCCGACGCGCGCCGCCGTGGTCAGCCTCCGCTCGGCCGCCGCGCGCCGGGTCGACACCAGCCGCTTGCGCAGCATCGCGATCAGCACGCAGGTCGCGGCCAGTAGGATGAACGCGTAGTACCCCCATTCGAGCGCGACTGTGTAGCTGACCGACGGGAGCTGCGAGGTGACGTTGTTGAGCAGCACCGCTGTGCTCAGGATGGCCGTGACGCCCATCGACACCGGGGCGCCGCCGTCGGAGGCGGAGAAGAACAGCGACAGGTACGTCACGCAGATCAGCAGCACCAGCGGCAGCAGGTTCTTGACCAGGAACGGCACCGTGTCGCGCACGATCTCGACCTCCCCCGCGTACTGGCTGTAGTAGATCCCGGCCCCGGCGCCCGCGCTGTCGCCGAGCGCGTCGCTGCTGCCGACCGTGCGCTGGAAGAACCGCACCGAGTCCGCCACCCAGTTGGGGATCTCGTTGATGTCGGCGTTCGCGTCGGCGCCGCTGCGCAGGTAGGCGCTCGGCGGCTGGTCCAGGATCTCCTTGTCCGTCACGTAGACGACCTGGTCGGCGGTGCGGCCCCGGTTCTGCAGCAGCACGACGAGCCGCTGGTGGTCGAACGGGAACCCGCGGAACTCGAACCCGCTCTTGAAGCGCTCCCCCACCCGGTAGAGCCGGTAGGTGGCCCCGTCCTCGGTCACGTCGCGCAGCGGCTGCCCGAGCTTGAGGTCGGGCTTGACGGCGTTGACGAACTGCACGTCCGACGCCACGTGGTCGCCGGTGTACTTGAGCCACAGGAAGAAGTCGACGAAGTACGTGCCGTCCCTGGTGTCCAGGTCGCGCACCTCGTTGAGGTTGATGCCCGTCGCGACGACCTGGCGGCGGACCAGGTACCGGTCGCCGATCGCGATGACGGTCCCGGCGGCCAGGCCTTCGCGCAGCGCCTCGTCCGACGGCGGCTCGTAGATGGTCAACTGGACCGGCGCGGACACGAACCGGGACCCGTCGCTGGTCACCACGGACACCGACATCCGCGCCGATCCCGTCGGCGAGAAGTACAGCGGGCCGAGCAGCGCCGGGAACGAGTTCTTCCGGTCCTTCAACGCGGCCCACCCGTCGCGCACCCGCAGCCGGTCCGCGGCCCGCTGGTCCGGCGCGAAGCTCAGCCCCCGGCCGGTCATGACGTGCAGGCCGACGTTGAGCGCCTGCCGCGCCGTCGCCGCCTGCCACAGCGGCTTCTCCCCGTACCGCAGCTCGTAGTCCTCGGCCCACGTCAGCGCGGGCCCGGACAGCGCGTCGTTCGCCAGCGGCGTGCTGACGTACAGGTCCGAGGTCAGCAGCCCCGGACGGTCCAGCTCGCGCTCGGCCGCGGCCAACGCGTCGTGGAACGCCTGCGTGCCAAGGGAAGCGACGCCCAGCACCGGTGCCGTGATCCCGGCGGTCCGCAGCCGCCGGAGCACGGCGACAGCGCGGTCGACGTCCGTCGCCAGCACGATCGGCGCCACCGGGTCGATCCTCCCGAGGTCCACCGTGGAGCGGTCGATCGGCGTCTCCGCCACGACGTCCCCGAACTGCCGGAAGGACTCGGCGAACGACTCCCGCACGGACCGCCCCGACTCGTCCTCGTCGTAGACCACCTGCGCCTTCGCGGACTTGAGCACGTCGGCGGCGTAGGCGGCCAGGAAGTCCGACTGCGTGCGGTTGCCGAACATGCTGCGGAAGTACCAGTCGCTCCCGTCGGTGACGCGCGACGACCCGGCGGACGGCGTGATCGCCGGGATGCGCGCCCGCAGGTAGATCGGCGCCGCCGCCAGTGCCGTGTCGCTGCTCCCGTGGCCCACCACGTACATCACCCGGTCCTCGCGGACGATCCGCTCGGCGATCTCCTCCGCCTTCGCCACCTCGTCCTCGTCGTCGTAGACGAGCAGCTCCACCGGGTGCCCGTCGACACCGCCCGCCGCGTTCACCACGTCCAGGTGCATCCGCAGCCCGCGCTCCATCGCGACCGAGCCCGGCTTCGCCATCCCCGCCACCAGCGCGACGAACACCGGCTCCCCGCCCTGCCCACCCGACGCCGAGTACGCGCCGACCACCGTCAGCAGCACGGCCACCGCCGCCACCAACGCGGCCCACGCCCCGCGCCGCCGCGGCTTGCCGACGACCTCCGGCCGCGGCGGCTCCACCAGGTCCTCGACCTCGCGCGGCGGCGTGGGCTCGACACCCCCCAACACCTTCCGAGCCCTGCCGGTCGCCGGGTCGGCTTCGATCGCGAACGCCCGGTCCAGGCAGAACACCCGCTCCGCGGGCTCCTCGACCAACTCGGCCAACCACCGCCACGCGGGCTCGTAGCCCACGTCCTTCGCCAACGCCCGCCCCAGCAGCTCACGCGCGCCCGCCGGATCCGTCGCGCGGGCCGCGAGCGCCCGGTGGGTGAGCGCTGCCGGTGTGTCGGGTGTGTCGGGTGTGTCGGGCACGGGTGGGGACCTCCGAAGGTGATCACTGAACGTGACGAAGGCTAGGCAGTCCCCCCGCGCCACGATCGAGGATCCTTCGACCGGGTCACGGCGCACGGTCGAGGCGTTGGACACTCCCGCAGGTCACCGGCGCTGTCCCGTGTTCGACTGGGCTTCCGCTACCCCGAGGAGGTCCTCCGTGCTGGTCGTCGAGTGCGACGCCGTGCTGTTCGACAACGACGGCGTGCTGGTGGACTCCGACGCGGGGGTGTACGCGGCGTGGAGCCGGTGGGCTCGGTCGTTCGGGTTGCCGGTGGACGAGGTGACCGAGGCGGTGCACGGGCGGCGGGCCGTGGACACCGTCGCGCTGCTGGTGCCCGAGGGCGGGCGGGCCGGGGCGTTGGCGGACATCACCCGGTGGGAGGTCGAGGAGGCGGCGGGGACGACGGCGGTGCCGGGGGCGGTGGCGCTGGTGAGGTCGTTGCCGCGCGGGGTCTGGGCGGTGGTGACGTCCGGGGTCACGGCGCTGGCGCGTGCGCGGTTGGAGGCGGCCGGGTTCCCCGAGCCGTCGGTGATGGTGGCGGCGGACGACGTGGTGCACGGCAAGCCCGCGCCGGACGGGTACCTGGCCGCGGCGAAGGCTTTGGGCGTCCGGCCTGACCGCGCGGTCGTGGTGGAGGACAGCGCGGCGGGGATCGCGGCCGGCCGGGCCGCCGGGGTGGCGAAGGTCGTCGGCGTCGGCGAGCGGGCGGTGCGGGCGGGAGCGGACCTGGTGGTGCGAGACCTCACCGGGCTCCGCTGGGCCGCGGGCGAACTGCACGTGGACCGGGCGACCCTGCTCGGCTGACCAGCGCGAGCACGACGACAGCCGCGAGCGCCGCAGGCGTGAGCACCAGGTACGGCACCCCGGCACCCTCGCCGAGCCCGTCAACCCGAGCGCTCGCAAGAGGTGCGCCGGCAAGGAGTGCGGACAGGCGCCGTCACCAAAGGCCGGCAGCGCCTGTCCGCACCGGCCCGGCCGTGCGTTCAGCCGCGGAATCGCTCCCACGCCGACTGCCGGGTCATGCCGAGCGCGTCACCGATCCGCACCCACGTGATCCCGCGCTCCCTCAGCCCCAGCACGCGTTCCCGCAGTCCCGCCTCGACCTGTTCCGACGTGGCCGCGATCCGCGGCAGCCCGGCCAGCAGTTCCTCGTCCCCCATGTCGGCCCACTCCGGCACCCGAGTCTCCGACGGGCCGTCCGAATCCAGGATTGCCACGCACAGGGTCACGCACTCGTCGCAGATGTAGACGCCGGAACCGGAGATCAGCTTCCGCACGTCGTCGGCCGCCTTGTGGCAGAAAGAGCACATCCGAACCTCCCCTGTCAGGTAATGGCTGACACCCTACCCCGTCCGTCAGGTGACGCCTGACAATTGGTCACGATAGCGTTGCCGCCGTGTCCGTCAACCCCCTCGACCTGGCAGCGGCGGAGTTCGACGACCAGCGCTCCCGCCTGTTCGGCATCGCGTACCGGATGCTCGGCAGCGCCGCGGAGGCCGAGGACATCGTCCAGGAGGCCTGGCTGCGCTGGCAGACCGCTGATCGCGGAGCGGTGCGGAGTGTCCCGGCGTTCCTCACCACGATCACGACCCGGCTCGCCATCAACTCCGCCCAGTCCGCCCGCTCGCGGCACGAGACCTACGTCGGCCCGTGGCTGCCCGAACCGGTCGACACCAGCGCCGATCCCGCGCTGGGGGCCGAACGCGGCGAGGCGCTGGAGATGGCGATCCTGCTGCTGCTGGAGAAGCTGACGCCGACCGAGCGGGCGGCGTACGTCCTGCGGGAGGCGTTCGACTACCCGTACGCGCAGATCTCGGACATCACCGGCACGTCCGAGGCGAACGTCCGGCAGCTCGTCAGCCGCGCGCGCAAGCACGTCGCGGACGGGCGGCGCGCGCCGGTCGACCTGTCCGAGCAGCGGCGGCTGCTCGACGCCTTCCTGGTGGCCGCCCGAACGGGTGATCTCGTCGCGCTGGAGGACCTGCTCGCCGCCGACGTCGTCAGCTACTCCGACGGCGGCGGGGCCGTGCGCGCCTCGAAGATCCCGGTGTTCGGCCGCACGCACGTGTCGCGGTTCGTCGCCGCGTTCGCCGAGAAGTTCTGGGCGGACACCGAGATCACCTGGGTAGAGGCCAACGGTCAACCGTCCGTCGTGGTCGCCCGCGACGGCGTCGCGTTCGCCGTCGTCACGGTCACCGCGTCGGCGGAGGGCATCGACCAGGTGCTGTGGGCGATGAACCCGGCGAAGATCGCCGGAATCTCCTCGACCTGACCTGTCACACGGGCGCGGGCCGTCCGGTCATGACTGGTGACCGGACAGCGGCGAACGGAAGAGGTCCTCATGAAGATCGTGGTCATCGGCGGCAGCGGGCTCATCGGCTCGAAGCTCGTGGCGAAGCTCGGCGAGCACGGCCACGAGGCGGTGCCCGCGTCACCCGCCTCGGGCGTCAACACCATCACCGGGGAGGGCGTGGCCGAGGTGCTGGCGGGCGCCGACGTGGTCGTGGACGTGTCGAACTCGCCGTCGTTCGCGGACGCGGACGTGCTGGCGTTCTTCGAGACGGCGACCACCACCCTGCTGACCGCGGCGGCGGACGCGGGGGTCGGCCACTACGTGGCGCTCTCGGTGGTCGGCGCCGACAGCCTGCCGGACAGCGGTTACCTGCGGGCGAAGGTCGCGCAGGAGCAGCTCATCACCAAGTCGGGCCTCCCGTACTCCATCGTGCGGGCGACCCAGTTCTACGAGTTCGCCAAGTCGATCAGCGAAGCGGCCACCGTGGACGGCGTGGTCCACGCGCCGCCCGCGCTGATGCAGCCCATCGCGGCCGAAGACGTGGCCTCGACCGTCGGCCGCGTCGCGGTGGGCGTGCCCGTCAACGGCGTCGTCGAGGTCGGCGGCCCCGAGCTGATCGGCATGGACGACCTCATCCGCGCGAGCCTGACCGCGCGCGGCGACTCGCGCGAGGTCGTCACCGACCCGCACGCCCGCTACTTCGGCACCGAACTGGGCGAGCGCAGCCTGGTCACGGGTGAGGGCGGGCTCAAGGCCGGGACGACCTTCGCCGACTGGCTGGCGGCGCAGGCGGAGTAGGCGTCACGGCGGCGGCCCCGAGCCGGGGCCGCCGCGACGCTCACCACAGTCACGTTGATGCTTCAACCTTCGAGGCGTAGGTTCGTGGTGGACGACCACGAGCGGCGGAGGAAGCATGGAAATCGGGATCTACAGCTTCGCGGATCGGCACCCCGACCCGTTGACCGGCGACCAGGTCTCGGTGTCCCAGGCGTTGAAGAACACCGTCGAGCGGATCAGGCTGGCCGACGAGCTGGGCCTCGGCTTCTACGGGCTCGGCGAGCACCACCTGGACAACTACGCGATCTCCAACCCCGGCACGGTGCTCGCCGCCGCCGCGAGCGTGACCGAGCGGATCACGTTGAGCAGCGCGGTGACCGTGCTGAGCACCGAGGACCCGGTCCGGGTCTACCAGCAGTTCACGACGCTCGACCAGCTCAGCGGCGGGCGCGCGGAACTGCTGGCCGGGCGGGGGTCGTTCACCGAGTCGTTCCCGCTGTTCGGCGCGGACCTCGGCGACTACGACGAGCTGTACGAGGAGAAGCTGGCGCTGCTGCTGCGGATCGACCGCGAGGACCCGATCACGTGGTCCGGCCGGTTCCGCGCGCCGCTGGAGAAGGCGCACATCCTCCCCCGGCCGTACGGCGAGCGGTTGCGCATCTCCGTCGGCACGGGCGGCAACCCGGAGTCCTCGGCCCGCGCGGGCGTGCTCGGGCTGCCGATCGTGTACGCGATCATCGGCGGCGAGCCGGAGCGCTTCGCGCCGCTGGTGGACCTCTACCGCCGGGCGGGCGAAGCGGGTGAGCACGCGCCGGAGGACATGCACGTCACGATGAGCGCCATCGGCCTCGTGGCGAAGAACTCCCAGGACGCGAAGGAGTCGTTCTACCCGTACTGGCTGGAGACGATGAAGTACGGCGCCAAGGCCCGCGGCTGGGCGGTGCCGACGCGCGGCGAGTACGACGAGTACACCCGCGGCGCCCGTGCGCTCTTCGCGGGCAGCCCGGAGGAGGTCGCCGAGCGGATGATCTCCGTCGGACGGCTCGTCGGGGCCGACCGGTACGCGATGCAGATGGACTGGGCGGGCGTGCCGCACGCGACCGTGATGACCGCGATCGAACTGCTCGGCACCGAGGTGCTCCCCCTGGTGCGCGAGGAGCTCGGGAGCTAGCCCCCGAAGCCGCGCACCCCGTTCTCCACCAGGTCGAACGCGCGGTCGATCACGCCGGCCTGGTCCGCGGCGACGGCGGCGGGGTCGTCGCCGTCGATCAACCGCGCGGCCGCCGTGACCACCGCCGTGCGCACGGCGGCCAGCAGGAGCCCGCTCACCAGCGCCGCCCCGACCGGGTCACCGGTCTGCTCGGCGAGCACGGCGGCCACTGCCGACTCCATCTCCTCCACCTGTTCCCGCACGCGGGAGCACAGCGCGGGGCTGCCCACGACCACCCGGCCGAACTCCGCCATCCCCGCCTGCGCGCCGGACAGCGGGTGGCCCTCCGCGAGCAGCCGGTGCGCCAGCGCCCGCACCGCGTCGACCGCGGGCCGCCCCGGAGCGCGGTCGCGGACGGCCGTGACGAGCAGGTCCACCGCCTCGGCGTGGCGGTCGAGGAACATGTCCTCCTTGCGCGGGAAGTAGTTGAAGACGGTCATCTTGGAGAAGCCCGCGGCCTCCGCGATCTCCGCCACCGTGACGCCGTCGAAGCCGTGCTCCAGGAACAGGCCGGTGGCGACGGAGGAGATGCGCTGCCGGGCCTCCTGCTTCTTGCGCTCGCGTAGTCCTGCCTGCATGGCAAAACTGTACCAGCCATAATAGTTGACCGGACATAAACTTTGGTGCAGTCTAGTTCTCATGGACAACAGGGACTACGACGTGCTGGTGGCGGGTGGCGGACCGGTCGGACTGGCGCTCGCCGCGGAACTGCGCCTGGCCGGGGTGTCGGTGGCGGTGCTGGAACGGCTGACCGAACCGAGCGGGCTGATGAAGGCGGGCGGGATCCAGGGCCGCGCCACCCAGATGCTGGCCCGGCGCGGGCTGCGCGCCCGGCTCGACGCGGAGGCGGAGCAGGCAGGGTTCGCCGCGTTCCTCCGGGACCGCGCGGACGGCCGTCCGCCGGAGCAGTTCGCCGGGCACTTCGCCGGGCTGCTCCTGCGCCTCGACCCGGACTTCGACCTGCCGCGGGGCACGCTCGTCAAGCAGCCCGCGCTGGAGCGCCTGCTCGGCGAGTGGGTGCGGGAGCTGGACGTGCCCGTCGCGCGCGGTCACGAGATCACCGGCTTCACCCAGGACGAGGACGGGGTCACCGTGCGCGCCACGACCGCCGACGGCGAGGTGACCCTGCGCGGCGGTTACCTGGTCGGCTGCGACGGCGGCCGGAGCACGGTCCGCAAGCTGGCCGGGTTCGACTTCCCCGGCACCGAACCGGTGGTCGCGGGCTGCCAGGCGGTCGTCACGATGGACCACCCGGAGCGCCTCCCCCTCGGCTGGAACTTCACCGACACCGGCGTGTACGTGCACGGCCCGACACCCGGCCGCGTCGTCACGATGACGTTCGACGGGCCCCCCGCCGACCGGGGCGCCGACCTCACCGCCGCCGAGGTCCAGGAGAGCCTGCGCCACGTCAGCGGCGTGGACGTGACCGTCACCGCCGTGGAGGCGACGAGCCGGTTCACCGACAACAACCGCCAGGCGACCACCTACCGCGCGGGTCGGGTGCTGCTGGCGGGCGACGCCGCGCACGTGCACCCGGCGTTCGGCGGCCAGGGCCTGAACCTCGGCCTGTCGGACGCGGCGAACCTGGGCTGGAAGCTGGCCGCGACCGTGCGGGGGTGGGCGCCAGACGGGCTGCTGGACACCTACACCGCCGAGCGGCACCCGGTGGCCGCGCGGGCGCTGGCGAACACCCGCGCCCAGGTCGCGATCATGCGGCCCGACGCGCAGAGCCGGGCGATGCGAGAGCTGTTCGCCGACCTGCTCCAGGCCCCCGGAGCGACCGAGCGGCTGGTGAACTCCATGCACGGCTTGGACATCCGCTACGGGGCGGACCCGGACGCGCACCCGTTGACCGGTCGCCACGTGCCCGACCTGCCCGGTGTCGAGGACGCCATGCGGCTCCCCCGGCCGGTGCTGTTCGACCTCCGCGACTCGGCCGGGCTGCGCGCCGCCGCGGACGGGTGGACCGACCGGGTCGACGTGCGCGTGCTGACGGGCGCGACCGGACCGGCCGCGCTGCTGGTGCGCCCGGACGGCCACGTCGCCTGGGCAGCCGACGGCGAGGTGGGCGCGGACGACCTGGACGCGCTGCGCCACGCCCTGTCCACGTGGTTCGGCAAGCCCTGGTCCTAGCGGCCGATCAGCGCCGCCGCGGCGGCACGGGCGTGGTCGGCGAGACCGGGGTCGCCGAGGATGCCCGCGCTGACCATCGCCCCCTCGGCGAGCAGGAACAGTTGGGGCGCAAGCGCTTCCGGGAGGTCGGCGGCGGCGACCAGACCCTTCAGGTAGGCCGCGAACGCCTTCTTGTGGTCCTGGGCGGCCCGCGCCACGACCTCGGACGCGGCCCCCAGCTCGCCGTGGCCGTTGACCCACGCGCACCCGCGGAACCCCGGTTCCCGGAACCACGTCCCGAGCCAGTCGAACACGGCGAGGATCCGGTCGCGGGGATCGCCGACCCCCGCCACGTGCGCCGAGAGCGACCCGCGCCAGCGGACGTCCCGCCGCCGCAGGTACGCCTCCACGAGCTGCTCCTTGGCCGGGTACAGGGCGTAGAGGCGTTTGAGCGAGAGCCCGGAGCCCTCGCGGAGGTCGTCCATCCCGACGGCTTGGACGCCGCGCGAGTAGAAGAGCTCCTCGGCCGTGTCGAGCAGCCGGGTGCGCGCGGAGGTGGCGTCGAGGGGCATGGGCCGTCCTTGGGGCTTGCCGGGAGAACGTGCGTTCTCTACGCTACCTGGAGAACGCACGTTCTCAACCACCGAGAGGCCGACCATGAGCGACCGACCGCCCCTGCCCCCGTTCACGGAGGAGACCGCGCTGCGAAAGGTGAGGGCGGCCGAGGACGCCTGGAACACCCGCGACCCGGCGAAGGTCTCGCTCGCCTACAGCGAGGACTCCGTGTGGCGCAACCGGGACGCGTTCGTCCGGGGCCGCGCGGAGATCGTGGCGCTGCTGACCGCGAAGTGGGAGCGCGAACTGGACTACGCGCTGCGCAAGTCCCTGTGGACGTTCACGGGCAACCGCATCGCCGTCCGGTTCCAGTACGAGTACCGCGACGCGGCGGGCACCTGGTACCGCAGCTACGGCAACGAGAACTGGGAGTTCGACGAGCACGGCCTGATGACCCGCCGCGAGGCGAGCATCAACGACGTGGTGATCCAGGAGTCCGAGCGCCGCATCTTCGGACCGCGCACCGACGACGAGCCCGACCTGCCCCTCCGGTAGCTAGGGCTGGACGAACTCCGGCTGGTCCAGCAGCCGCAGCCAGCTCCCGTCCGGCTGTCGGCGGACGACCTGCGCGCGGGCGCCCGCCCCGTCCCTCGGCGGGGTCGACGTGAGGGCGATGTCGCCGCTCACCAGCGTGGGCAGCGGCTCCTCCTGCTCGAAGCGCGGCCCGTTGGCCAGCACCCGCTCCCACAGCACCTGGATCGCCGCGCGCCCGACGGTCCGGCTGCCGGGCGGGTAGGCCAGCACGGCGTCCTCCTCGTACAGGGCCGCGACCCCCGCGGCGTCGCCCGCGTTGGAGCGTTCGACGAACAGCCGGGTGATGTCCTCTGGTTTGAACGCCTTCTCGGTCATGGCGTCCAGCCTGGTAGCGGCTCGACCAGAAGTCCAACAGCTAGTTCTTCTGGGAACTAGTATCTGCGTTCATGGACCTGAGGCAGCTCGAGTACTTCGTCGCGGTCGCCGAGGAGCGCAACTTCACCAGGGCCGCCGAACGCGTGCACATCAGCCAGTCCGGTGTGAGCGCCCAGATCCGGCAGCTCGAACGGGAACTCGGCGCGGAGCTGTTCGACCGGTCCTCCCGCACCGCGACCCTCACCGTCGCGGGCAAGGCCGCGCTCGACCACGCCCGAGCGGCGCTGGCCTCCGCGAACGCGGTCAGCCAGGCGGTGGGCGAGGTGACCGACCTGATCAGGGGCAGGCTCACCGTCGGCATGGTCATCGGCTGCACCGTCACGCCGCTGTTCGACGCGCTCGCCTCGTTCCACCGCGCCCACCCCGGCGTGGAGGTGTCGCTGCTGGAGGACAACTCCGACCGGCTGGTCCAGGCCCTGCGCGACGGCTCGACCGACCTCGCGCTGGTCGGCACGGCCACGACCGCGCCGCCGGGCCTCGAAGCCGTGACGATCATCAGCGAGCGCCTGGTCGCCGCCGTGCCCCCGGACCACCCGCTGACGGCCCGCCGCCGGGTCGCCCTGCGCGACCTGTGCGCCCACCCGCTCGTGTGCATGCCGCCGGGCACCGGCCTGCGCACGGTGTTCGACCAGGCGTGCGCCGCGCAGGACCTGCACCCCGTCATCGGCCTGCGGGCGAGCGCCCCCGACGCCATCGCCGACCTCGCCGCCCGCGGCCTCGGCGTCGCCGTGCTCAGCGAGTCGATGGCCGCGCACTACCGCGACCGCCTGACGGCCCTCCCGATCGCCGACGTCACCGCGCACGCCCTGCTCTGCCTGGTGTGGCGCGACTCCCCCGGCCCGGCCCTGCGCGCGCTGCTCACCCACGCCCGCCGCGCGTTCGGGACGACGCGCTGACGTCGACCAGGACGTCGGGCGGCACGGACTGGGCGAACCGGAAGAAGTTCTCCGGGTCGTAGGCGACCTTGACCGCGCGCAGCCGATCGGCGTTGCCGCCGTAGTAGGCGGACATCCAGTCGCCGAGCGCGGGGTCGGGGAAGTTCGCGTAGGCGCCGCCGGTGCCCCACGGGTGGACGACCGCCCAGCTCCGGGCGAGCCAGTCCTCCGCCTCCCGCCCCCGCCGGGCCGCGCCGACCGGTCCCACGAGGACGGTGTGCTTGACCAGGTAGGTCGCGTCCCGGTGCGGGAAAGCGGTGGCGTGCGGGGAAACTCGGCCGTACGCGCCGCGCCACGGGGTGAAGGCGACCTCGCGGAGTTCGCCGGGTGTGCGGCCCGCGACGAGGTTGGCCAGCAGCCCGTGCACGGCGTCGTCCGGCAGCGCGCGGTCGAAGAAGCCGGTCTTGGCCGTGCACATGCCGGGCCGGTCGTGCACGAGCGGGAGGTCGACCGCGTCGTGGGCGACGGCCGAGGCCGGGGTCGCCTGGAGCAGCACCGCCTCCGCGGCGCTCAGGTGCTCGACCTCCACCAGCCGGGGTTCGGCGACCCCGTCGAGGAACTCCCGGAGCGCGTCCACGGGGGCCGCGCCGACCAGGAAGACCTCCGCCTCGCCGTCCGGGTGGTCCGGGACGAGCAGCACCAGCTCCAGCGACACCTCGTCCTCCGCGAACGGCGCCCAGCCCAGCCAGCGGCGGATCAGCTCGGGCGCGTCCCGCCACGGCCAGGCCAGCCGGACGTGGGTGCGCGCCACCGCGGGCACGGTCGCGAAGGTGGCCTTCGTGACCACGCCGAAGTTCCCGCCGCCCGCGCCGCGCAGCGCCCAGAACAGGTCGGGCTCGCGGTCGGCGTCCGCGACGACCACCCGGCCGTTCGCCAGCACGACCTCCGCGGCCACGAGCCGGTCGCAGGTCAGGCCGTGCGCCCGGCCGTGGCTGCCGAACCCGCCGCCGAGCGCCGACCCGACCAGGCCGACCGACGGGCAGGAACCGCCGGGCACCAGGCGCCGCGTCGACGCCAGCCGGGCGGCCAACCGTCCAATCCGGACACCCGCGCCGACCGTGACCCGCCTGCGGTGCACCGCGATGGAGTCGGCGGGCGAGAGGTCCAGCACCAGCCCCTCGGTGCTGGAGTGGCAGGCGTTGCTGTGGCCGCCGCCGCGCACCGCGAACGGCCAGCCGTTGCGCCGGGCCGTCGCCAGCGCCTCGACCACGTCGTCCGCGTCGGCGCAGCGGGCGACCGCGCGGGGCAGGACCTCGACCGGGCGGCCGATGAACTGGTTGCGCGACAACGAGTACCGCCGGTCCTCCGGGCCAACCAGCTCAAGCATCGGCGTACATCCTGGCCTGGAGGTCGTGGAGTTCCGCGTACCGGCCGCCGAGCGCCATCAGCTCGGCGTGCGTGCCCTGTTCGACGAGTTCCCCCTCGTGCAGCAGGAAGATGCGGTCGGCGTGGCGCACGCTGGCCAGCCGGTGGGTGATCAGCACGACCGTCCGGTCCTCGGCCAGCGCCCGCAGCGACTCGTAGACGGCGAACTCGGCCTTGGCGTCCAGCGGAGCGGTCGGCTCGTCCCAGATCAGCAGCGGCGCGTCCCGGTAGAGCCCGCGGGCGACGGCCAGCCGCTGCCACTGCCCGCCGGACAGCTCCTGCCCACCGCGGAACTGCTTGGACAGCACCGTGTCCCACCCGTCCGGGAGCCGGTCGACGACTTCGTCGGCACCCGCCTGGAGCGCGGCACCGCCCAGCGCCGTCCCGGCCGGGTCGACGCGGTCGTGCCTGCCGACGCGGACGTTGGCGCGGGCCGTGTGCGGCCACCGGATCGGGTCCTGGAACACCATCATCACCCGCTCGGCCACCCCGGCCCGGTCCAGCAGGCGCACGTCGCGGCCGTCCCAGCGGACCCGGCCGGACGTCGGCTCGTACAGGCCCGCGATGAGCTTGGCGAGGGTGGTCTTGCCGGAGCCGTTCTCCCCCACCAGCGCGATGGTCTGGCCGCGTTCCACGGTCAGCGACACGTCGTGGACCGCCGGTCGGGTGTCCGGGCTCTCGGGGTAGCTGAAGGCGACCGCGTCGAGCTGCACCCGGCGCGGCTCGTCGACGACCCCCTCCGCCCGCGGCGGCACGGCGGCCGACTCCAGGAACGCCAGGTAGTCGCCGACGTACAAACCCTGCTCCACCAACTGGTTCGCCGCGAGGACGAACCGGTTCAGCGCCGTGGTCGCGGCCCGGATGGAGATCACCGCCGTGCCCGCGACGGCGAGCGGCACCCACGAGGCGTGCACCAGCAGCCCGAGCACGACGTACGTGGCGGCGAGCCCCGCGCCCGCCAGCGCCCGGCCGATCCCGCGCACCCGCGCCTGCGCCACGCCGCGGCGGACGTCCTCGTCCCGCAACGGATCCGCGACGACCCGGTACTCCCGCAGCACGAACGGCTCGGCCTGGCACGCCCGGATCTCGGCGGCGGACTCCCGTTCGGTCGCGAGCTGCGACACCATCTGCACCCGCCGGTCCAGCACCACGGCCCGCGCCATGCTCGTGTACGCCAGCAGGGCCGCCCGCTGCACCGCCCAGCCGTCGGGCAGCACGGCCAGCAGCAGCACCGGCAGCAGGACCGGGTGCAGCACGCCGAGGCTGCCGACCGCCGCGGCGATGCCGAACACCGACCCCGTCAGCTCGACCAGGTTGTCCGTAGCCCGCTCCAGGAAGAACAGCCCCCGGTCGCGGGCGCGGTGCAGGCGGTCGTAGAACCCGGCGTCGTCGAACGCCGCCAGGTCGGCGCCGAGGCTGGCCGCGTACAGCCGTTCCTCGGCCAGTCGGCGCACGGCGGGCGTGATCCGGGCGTGCGCGTGCGCCACCCCGATGTCCATCGCCCCGCGCACCGCGTACGCCGAGCCGACGAGCAGCAGCGACGGCAGCGCCGCCACCACCCGGTCCGCGGTGGGCCCGGCGGCCAGCAGCTCCGTCAGCACCCCGGCCGTGGCGAACAGCCCGAACGCCGCCGCCAGGCCGGAGCACACCTGCATCACCGCGATCACCGCCGCGGGCCCCGGCGCCGCGTCCCGGATCATCCGCACCACCGGCCAGGTGACCGCGGGAAGCCTGCGGACCACGTGCCGCGGTGCGTCGGGCGGGCCGCCGTCGAGCTGCCAGTGCGGGGTCTCCAGCGCGTCGTCGCGCGGATCGGGCTCGGCGGTCACGAGTCCGCCCCACCGAGCAGCAGCACCGACGGCAGGTCGCACTCGGGGTGCATGCGGAGCAACTGGTAGGCCACACCGCCGGAACCGGACATCAGGCTCGGCGAGTACACCTCGCGCGCCAGCCCGGTCGTCACGCCGTGCTCCTCGACCCCGCCGAGCACCACCGCGTCCAGGCTCTCCCGGTCGTGGCCGGGAGCCGCGCCCGATTCCCGGCACGCCGAGGTGGTGAGCAGCTCCCACACCCCCAGGTCGCCGTGGCACAGGGTGTGCGTCCAGCCGAACCCGTCGCGCGGCGCGCTCGCCACGGCCCGGCGCAGCACGTCGGCGTGCCGGTCGGCGGCCGACGGGCGGTCCCTGGCCAGCAGGTCGGCCGCGGCCAGCCCGACGCCGACCGCGCCGTGGCACCACGCGGCCACCAGCGACGTCGGCTCACGGGGGTCGCGCCAGCCCTCGCGGTCGGCGTCGTACCAGGTCTCCTCGAACGCGGCCGCCGCGTCGGACAGCACGGCGAACCTGTGCTCGCCGGTGGCGACGGCGAGCCGGGCGAGCGCCCAGCCGATGCCGGTGGACCCGTGCGCGAAGCCGCCGATCCCTCCCGACCAGTTCGCCACCGACCAGGAGGCCTGGCCTGGCGCGGGCCGCAGCGCGTCGGCGACCAGCTTGTCGCCGACCCGCACGGCGAGGTCCGTCCAGCGGTCGTCACCGGTGCGCTCGGCCAGCAGGAGCAGCGGCACGATCGCGCCCGCGTGGCCGACGACGAGGTCGGGACCCTCGCTCGCGTCGATCGCGGCGGGGAGCTGGTCGGCCAGGAACAGGGCGTCGTCCAGGGAGTCCACGCCGAGGCGGTCCAGCGTCAGCCAGCACCACACCTGCGAGCCCAGCCCGATGTACCCACCGGCCGGATCGGGGCGGCGACGGGTGTGGGTGGCCTGCTCCGCCCACCACCGCTGGGTGAGGCGGGCCGTCCACAGCGTCCCGTCGAGCACGTCCGCGACGCCGTCGACGGTGTCGGCCCGGCCCGCCGCGACCTCGTGCAGGTACCCCGCCAGCAGCACGGCGACGCCGAGCGTGCCGCCGTACAGGTCCGGGGTGAGGGGCGTGGTCTGCCAGCCGTCGCGGTCCAGGACCGGCGCGAACCACGTGACCGTGCCGTCCCGGCCGCGCACCGACTCGGCCCGCACCTCGCGGACGAGGTTCGCGGCCAGCGCCCGGCGCCGCTCGTCCAGCTTCGACGGGTCCGGCCGCGGCAGGGTCATCCGGCCGAGGTCGGGTTCGGTGCCCTGGTTCAGGTACGCGCTGACCAGGGCGGCCCGCGTGACCCGGCGTTCCAGGCCGAAGTCGGCCTCGCGCCACCGCCGCAGCGCCGCCGCGACCTGGTCGACCCGCGGCCCGCACACCGTGCCCGCGGGGGTGTGCAGCCAGCCCTCGGCGGGGGTCGTGGTGAAGACCGGGATGTCACCGTCGAGCAGGTCGGCGACCTCGGCGGCGTGCACGGCCGCCTCGGCGGGGCCCCTGGTGTTCATCGAGTGCCTGGCCAGCAGCGCCACGGCCTTGCGCTCGGCCGCGACGTGGTCGTGCAGGCCCACCGGGTGCCACAGCATCCTGGCGAGCTCGGTGTAGGACTCGGAGTCGCGGACGACGACCCGGACCACGCAGTGCGCGAACCCCGCGAGCAGCGGCTCCAACTCGCCCGCGTGGTCCAGCGCGGAGATCCGCGAGGCCATCTCGTCGAAGCCGGCGAGCACTCCGCCCCAGTGCCGCCCGAGCTGGGGGCTCTCAGCAGGAAGGTTCTGCGTCGGCCGGAGCTGCTGCGGCACGATCTCGATCCGCGCCTCGTCGGTGCCCGCGCCCACCAGCTCGGGCAGCCCGACGTCGGGCTGCTGGTCGGGCAGCATCCCCATGGCCGACCCGTCCACGCCCCGCCAGCCGAGGCCCGCGCCCCGTCCGGGCAGCAGCCCGGTCCGCAGCACGGTGCCGGTCAACTGCTCGGCGACCAGGTCGGTGGCCTCGCCCGCGCCGGTCGGCGGGTGCGGCGGCAGCGGCGTGAACACGCTCTCGCAGTCCACGACCACCGGGACCGGGCCGCAGGCGATGATGTTCTCCGCGTGCAGGTCGGTGCCCGACACCAGCCTCATCACCGCGAGCCAGTGGCCGAGACCGCGGTAGAACGCGGTCAGCTCGCCCTCGTCCGCGCAGTACCGGTGGGCGACGTGCTCCGCCCAGCCGTAGGAGTCGCGGACCAGGGCCCTCGGCACTCGGATCGGGGTCCGGTCCCCGGCCGTCAGCACCTCCAGCAGCGCCGCCAGCTCGGCGTCGACCTCCATCGGCCGGGGCTTGTGGACCACGGTCCCGCCCGCGCACCGCAGCAGCGCGACCGTGTGGCCGCCGCGGTGGCTGTCACCGGCGCCGATGTCGACTGCCAGCAGCTCGCCGACGTCCCCGCCGACGAGGTCGCGGAGGTCGTCGCGGTCCGCGGCGAACCGGACGGCGAGCGCTAGCGCCGCGGCGCACCGGTTGTCGACGACGACCCGCAGCCGGTCGAGCAGCGTCGGGTAGTGCTCGGTCAGGCCGGTCCAGAACGCGGGCCCGGACGCGGTGCGGACGAACTCCTCCCACCGCCCGGCCGGGTCGGGCGCGGTGAGCCGCCCGGTGACGCGGGCGGCGTTCAGCTCCAGGACGAGCAGCCGGTTCACCTTGCGCCGCACGGCGTCCAGCACGACCGCGCGGGTGGCCTCGACGAGCACGACCGCCTCCGCGCCGTCGAGGTCGGCGATCCCGGCCAGGCTGTCGGCCAGTCGGTCCAGCGCGGGGCCGATGAGGCCTTCCAGGGTTCGGTCGAGCGCGCCGACCTCGACGGTGGTCATCACGGGTGGTCAGCAGCAGACGACCGGGCGTGACGCCGTGCACGCCGAACAACGGCTGCCGGGCGGGTTGCAGGCGACGATGTCGCCTTCGGCGAACTCACCGCTCGCGAACAGCGGACCCGCCGGGCTGTCGTCGAGACCGGCCCTCCAGCGGGCGACGGTCTCCTCGGCTTCGAGCAGGGCTGTGGCGGTCATTCGGTTCTCCTTTCCTCGTGGGAGACGGGAGGGTAGGCACGCGGCGCATACACCGGCGCATACAGACCTCAGCCGTCCGCGCCCGTGTGCCGGATCGGGTCGAGCAGCTCCGCCGTCGCCGGGCTCGGCCGGACCCCCAGCTCGACGTCGAGCACCAGGGAGAGCTGCCGGTAGGCGTCCAGCGCCTCGCTCCGACGGCCGGTCGCGACGAGCGCGAGCAGCAACTGGTGCCACAGCCGCTCCCGCAGCGGGTGCTCGACCACGAGCCCCTTGAGCACCGGGACGAGGTGGTGCTGGTGCCCGAGCGCGAGCCGGACGTCGACCAGTTCCTCCGTCGCGCACATCCGCAGGTCGTCCAGCACGATCGCCCGCGACTGGAGGGCCGCAGGGACCGACACCCCCTCCATCAGGTCGCCGCGCCACAGCCTCAGCGCCTCGGCGAGCAGGCGCGCCGCGTCGACGTCCTCACCGCTCCCGCGTCGGTGGCGACCCTCGCGCACGAGGTGCTCGAACCACAGCGCGTCGACGCCGGTACGGCCGGTGACCAGCGCGTATCCGTCTTCCAGCGTCTCGATGCCCGGCCCGGCCGCGGACGGCAGGAGCCTGCGCAGCGCGGCGACGTGGGACCGCACGTTCGCCGCGGCGGACGCGGGCGGGTGGTCCGGCCACAGCCCGTCGATGATCCACTCGACGGGCAGCCGCCGGTTCGGGCGCAGCGCCATCATCCCCAGCAGCACGCGCGCCATGCGCCGGGCCGGGCGGAGCACGCCGCCACCCGCCCGGACCGAAGGCCGACCCAGGACGAGCACAGCCATCCCCATCTCCTTGTCAGTCCACTGTGGACATAACCTCGCGTGCCCCTCACGCTGCTATGAGAGCCCCCGGCGGCGGCAGATACAGCGTTTCCGAAACCCGCTCCGGGATCACGCGGAGGTTGCGAAGAACGCGAGCGGCGAAAATTGTCGGTGCTCGTGGTTACCCTCCGGCTCGTCACCTAGAAAACCGATTCGCAGGAGGAACCGTGGGCTGGCTCGACGCCGCGTCCGGGTACCAGGTGCGGCTCGCGGAGAACGGCAAAGTCCAGTGCCGCAACGGCAAGGGCAAGCTGCTCTCCTCGACGCCCGCGTCCATCAAGGACGATCCGCAGGTGGTGCAGTTGCGCCAACTCGCCGAGTGGCTGACACGCCACGAGGCAGAGTGCCTGTCCGCCGTGGACGGATGGATGGTCCGCTCACTGCCCGTGCCCACGACGTTGCTCACCGAGGTGTGGGCCGACGCCGCGTGGGCCGCCGCTCTGCGTGACCTCGTGGTCACGGCGGACGGCGAAACCGGGTTCCTGCGCGATGTCGACGCGGAGAAGGGCCTCGGCGTCGTCACCCTCGACGGCGACACCGTGCGGATGAAGCCCGAGGTGGTGTCGATTCCGCACCCGGTGCTGCTGGAGGACCTGGAGGAGCTGCGCGAGTTCGGCGCGGAGCTGGGCGTCGAGCAGAAGGCGCAGCAGCTCTTCCGCCAGACGTTCGCCCGGCCGGAGGCGCTCCCGGCGACCAAGAACTCGGTCGACGACTACTCGGGCGGCAAGTTCGAGCAGCTCAACCACGCGCTCGGCCGGTGCCGCACGCTCGGCTACCCGGTGCGCGGCGGTGACGCGGTGTACTCCGCGTTCGAGGACGGGCGGGTCGTGGAGGCCCGCTACTGGATCGGCTCGGACTACCCCGAGGGCGAGACGTGGACCGGTGAACTGCGCTGGACGCTGGAGAACGGAACCACCGTCCCCCTGTCCGACGTCGGACCGGTCGCGTGGTCCGAGGGAATGCGCATGGCCTCGGCGATCCACGCCGGCCGCGTCGTCGAGGAAGCGGTGGTAGCACCATGAGCAAGGCACTGATCGCCGCCGGGGCCGTCCTGCCCGGCACCCGGGCCGCGGGGGAAGACCGCGACACCATCACCGCCCGGCACTACACGCACCCCGGTCTCGGCGACCGCGTGGTCGTGCGGCTGGTGCCCGCCGTGCTCGGCCGCGCCGAAGACCTGACCAGCGAGTACCTCGGGTTCGGCGCTCCCGTGCGCACCGCGGAGGTGGGCACGGGCAGACGCAGCGCGCTCGGCTTCCCGGCGTGGGCGCTGGTGAACGACCCGGCCAACGCCCACCACGCGCTCAACCTGGTGAAGGACGTCGAGCGCCTGGCCCGCACCGCCCGGTCGCGCGCCGGTGCCGCGAAGGACGGCTTCACCAGCCTGGGCGTGATGCTCGGCCGTTCCGCGCCGCACTTCCTGCCGACGTTCTACGAGCAGGCGGGCCGGATCTTCCTGGAGCACGGCAACCCGACGTACGCGGCGAGCATGTTCGGCAAGGCGAGGGAAGCGGAGGAGGTGCACGACCTCAAGGTCGACCCGGAGCGCACCCGTGACGTGTTCCTGGAGTTCGCGTTCGCCGGGGCGCTGACCGCGAAGGCCCTGTCGGCGCACGCCAAGGGGTTGGCGCGCAAGCACGACGGCGGCTCCGCGTACGAGCTGTTCCTGACCCTGTGCGTCGAGCGCACCCGAGGCGGCCTGCCGCCGTACACCGGCATGCCGGAGGACCTGCGGCGGCTGGCGAAGGTGGCGAAGCTCGACGTCGCCGCCGAGGACGAGCGGCTGCTGCGCGCCATCCTGGACAGCTCCGCGGTCAACCGCGCGGGCGTCGGGTTCTGGAAGTCCTACCGCGACGCGTTGATCTCGCTGGCGAAGCGCGACACCGAGATCCGCCACCTGCTGCTGACGTTCGTGCCCGCCTCCGCGAGCGCGCTGGACACCTGGTTCGGCATCCTGGAGGCCTGCGGCGCCACCAGCGGTCTGACCGGGCCCGCTGGCGAGGTCCCGACCGTGCCCGCCCAGTGGCTGTCGTCGGTGCTCGCGGTCCGCGCCTCGGAGTGGCGTTCCGTCGGCCGGTCGACCGTGCTGCTGGACCTGGTGGAGGCGATGGCGGGCAGGCTCGCCGCGGACGCCGTGCCCGTCGCGGCGCTGCGCGGCTGGCGGCAGGGCGAACTCGACGTGCTGGACCTGCTCGCCGCCCACGACGTCCCGTTGGGCGCGCCCGACCGCGACGACCAGCAGTACGACGTCTCCGGCTGGCTGTCCGACGACCTCCCCGGCCGCCGCGACCTGACGGCGCTCGCCGCGTCCGAGGCGTTCTGCCCCGGCCTCGGCGGCGGGGTCGTCGCCCACCTCCGCTCCAGCGCCCGGCACGGCGTGGCCGACACCGAGGTGCTGCTGGGCGTGCTCGCCGTGCCCGGTCTGCGGACGGCGCTGCGCCACTGGGTCGCCGGTAGCGCCGCCAAGATCGCCGCCACCGGTCTGCCCGGCCTGGCGCACACGCTCGAAGCGCTGTCCGTGGTGCGGCTGCCCGAGGCGTTCGCGGACGTGCCGGAGGCGGCCGAGACGATCGCCGCCACCGACGTCGCCGCCGCGCTGCACACCACGCTGCGCACCGGCCTGTTCGACGAGATCGGCTGGCCCGCGCTGGAGGAGGCCTACGCCAAGCTGTCCTCCGCGGGCAACAAGGACGACGGCATCACCGTGTGCGGCGAGGGCTGGCCCGCGCTCGTGCTCAGCCGCGGCGGCACGTTCATCGTGGTCGGCCCGGACGGGATCCTCGCCGAGCACGTCTCGCGCGTCCCCGCCGACACGAAGGTCACCTGGTCGTCCACTCCCGTCGCGTCGTGGTTCGACGGCGTGCTCCTGGTGCGCTGGCGGACGTCCGAGGGTGAGCGGGCGTACTGGAGCGACGCCCCGGAGCGGATCTTCGCCCCCACGAGCGAGTACCGCGGGTACTACAACAACGACGTCGACGCCCCGTCGATCGCGCTGCCGGACGGCGCCCGGTTCAGCGGGCAGCGGGCCGTGCACCGCGGCGACACGCAGATCCCGAACCCGGTGAAGGCGTTCGGCGACGGCGTGACGGTGTGGACCGGGGCCCGGCAGAACCAGAAGTGGTGGTGGCACGAGGTCGACCCGGCCACCGGCGAACTGGGCCGCGCCAGCCTGCCGCGCTTCCTGGAGGAGTTCACCGAGGACGGCACCAAGCTCGCGCTGCAGACCTGCGACCTGCGTCCCGCGGCCGCGGGCACCGAGTCCAGCCCGCTCGGCGCGGCCAACGGCCTGCACGGCTGGCGGATGCGCGTGGAGGCCGACGGCTCCGCGCTCGGCGAGGGGATCGACGGCCGCCGGGTCCGGCTGCCCAAGTTGACCGGCTACCCCCAGGGCATCATCGGCCTGCCGGGCGGCGGGCGGCTCGTGTTCTCCGAGTCGTACCGGAGCGTCGACCTGAGGGACGACACCGGCCTGCTGCTGGGCAACCTGAACACCAGGGAGTCGCACGCGCCGTACGCGGCGGGCACCCCGTTCCTGGTCCCCGCGGCCTGGTGGCACTCGTTCAAGGTCCGCGACGAGGCCGGGTCGACGGCGCTGCGCGGGATCACCCGCCGTGCCGTGGACGACGTGCTCGCCGTCGCGCTGGCCGAGCTGGGCCGCGAGGACCACAAGGAGCGCTCGCTGCGCGGCAGGCTCTCGTCGCTGCTGCGCGGGGAGCGCGACGACCTCGCGCGCGCCGTCGTCAAGGCGCTGCCCGGTCTCACCCACCCCGGTCTGATCGCGGGCGTCCTGGACGTGGTCCGCCGGGCCGCCAAGCAGCTCCACACGTTCCGGAGCTTCGGCGAGGTCGCCGCGGCGGCGAAGACCGTCGACCTCGCCGCGCTGGCCCCGACCGGTCCCGTGGTGACGGAGGAGGACCTGAACTCCGCGCTCGGCTGGTTCGGCGGGTACCGGTCCGGCAACAACCACGGCGCCAAGGCGACCGCGCTGCCGGAGCTGGTCTCCGCGCTCGCGGGCGTCGCGGCCGAGTCGAAGCCCGCGGGTCGCGCGCTGCCCGAGTCGTCCACCCCGGACTGGTTCGACCACCTGCCGCACCTCGGCGCGCTGGCCCACCGCGCGGCGTCGCCGCTCGTGCCGGAGGAGCACCGCACCGCGCTGGTGCTGCTGCTCCGGTCGCTCGCCGAGAGCGGCCTCGCCGACGGCACGGGCCAGTGGCGCACCGTCGGCGTGGTCGTGCCGAACGGCTCCGCCAAGCCGCTGCACCGCGTGGTGCCGGTGAGCGACGGGTTCATCGCCGTGTTCGAGGAGAACTGGCGGCACTCCCAGCACAACCTGTTCGACGGTGTCCAGTTCAGCCGGACGCCGGGCAAGTTCGCCCTGCCGGACGGCTGGTTGCTGGAGACGTCGGAGGAGGTGCGCTCGCCGTTCGACACCGAGCGGATCACCCGGTTCCTGGAGGTGCTCGCCGAGCGCGGGCCCGCGCCGTGGTTCCCCGAGGCGGTGCCCGCGCTGGTCGAGCGCACCGGTCTGGGCAGCGCGGAGGCGACGGTGCTGCTGGCGGGGCTGCCCGGCGTCGACCGGTGGGACTCGAACTACCTCAGCACGGCCGAGCGGCGGTCGCTCGACCTGTCGGCGACCGGCGCGAAGGCCGCCAAGGAACGGCTCCGGCGGCTGGGCGGCGCCTACCGCCTCCGGCTGATCGCCGCCGCCGTGCCGGACGACCCGGCCGACCTGTGGACAACCGGCCCGGCCGTGGAGGCCGTCGCGGCGGTGTGGATCGCCGCGCACGGCGTCCGCTCGCCCGTGCCGGACGACGTGCTGGTCGACGCCGCGAAGCTGCTGCCGCTGTCGCAGTCGGCCGAGTTCGTGACCGGTGTCGTCAACCCCGAGAGCACCACGTGGCTCACGACGGACGCCGACATGCGGCTGGACGGCACGGCCCTCCAGACCCAGCACACCGACGGGTTCACCGGGGCGACCCTCGTGGCCGTGCCGCAGGTGCTGCTGTGGCTGGCCCAGCGGCTCCCCGCGGGCTCGCCGCTGCGGGCCCGGCTGCCGGAGGCGCTGGACCTGGCCCGGCAGCGGGTCGCGAACCCGACGTTCGCCCTGGAGATGGGTAGCTGGCTGTCGCGGACCGACGTGGGCTCGCTGATCGGCGTCGAGATGCCTGACGCGGGTCAGGTCCTGCACCACCGCCCGTGGCTGACCGTGATCGGCGTGTCGGACCAGTACTGCCGGGTCGTCGTGAGGCCCGGCCTGCTCGGCGCGGCGGACGGCGAACTGCTGGCGGCGCTGGTGGAGCTGACGTACGCGCACAACGTGTTCCAGTCCCTCCGCCTGCTGGCGGACGAGGGCCTCACCGCGGCGTGCTCCGCGACCGCGCCCGATGGCGTCGACCCGTCGACGTACTTCCAGGACCCGACGGTGTCGGTGCCCCACCTGGTGGCGGAGGCGGCGGCGAGGTTCGGCCTGGACGAGGACGCGGCGGCGCTGTACCTGCAACTGCTGGCGCTGCCCGACCCGACGGACTCGAACGTGGCGCGGTGGACCGGGTGGAAGCCCGCCAGGCTGAAGAAGGCCCGCGCCGCGCTCGGGGCGACCGACCTGGTGCTGACGGCGAAGCGCGCCAGGGCCGGGCGCTCGCTGTTCCTGCCCGGCGGGTGGCTGCCGCTCGGCTCGCCGCACCTGCCGGTCGAGTCGTGGAAGTCGCCGATGTTCGGCTTCACCACGAACCACCCCAACGGGCTGATCGCGCCCCGCGAACCCGTCGCCGCCCTGTTCGCCCGCGCGTGGCAGCGCGTGCTCGACGGCGACGCCCCCGCCTACGAAGAGCTCAAGACCGGAGGACGCAGGTGACCGCCGTCGCCCCCAGGCAGGTAGAACCGGCCGAGGACGCCCACCACGCCGAACTGGCGTTCCTCGCCGCGTACGACGACGGTCCCCGGCCGCCCGGCTGGCGGCTCACCCCGCGCGCCGTCGTCACGTACATCGTCGGCAGCGGCGACCCGTTGGCGCTGCCCAAGGGCGTCACGGTGGACGGCGTGCCGTCGCGCATGGTGATCAGCGCGAAGTTCGTCGGGGAGCGCGCGCTCGTGGAGCGGGCCGTCGTGACGCTCGCGGGTGAACGCGGCCTGCTGCTCGTCGGCGAGCCCGGCACCGCGAAGTCGATGCTCTCGGAACTGCTGGCCGCCGCCGTGTGCGGCAGCAGCCAGTTGGTCGTGCAGGGCACGGCGGGCACGACCGAGGACCAGTTGCGGTACGGCTGGAACTACGCGCTGCTGCTGGCCGAGGGGCCCAGTCCGCGAGCGCTGGTCCCGTCGCCCGTGCTGACCGCGATGCGCACCGGCGGGGTCGTGCGGGTGGAGGAGGTCACCCGCTGCCTGCCGGAGGTCCAGGACGCGCTGGTGTCGATCCTGTCGGACCGGCGGATCGCCGTGCCGGAGCTGTCCGGCACCGCGGACGCCACCGTGCACGCCTCGCCCGGCTTCACCGTGATCGCGACGGCGAACCTCCGCGACCGCGGTGTCTCGGAGATGTCCGCCGCCCTCAAGCGGCGCTTCAACTTCGAGGCGGTCGGCCCGATCGGCGACCTCAGCGCCGAGATCGCCCTGGTCCGCAGGCAGGCCAGTGCGGCGCTGGACCGGGTCAAGGCCCCGTTCGCGGTGGACGACGTGGTCCTGGAGGCGCTCGTCACCGCGTTCCGCGACCTCCGCAACGGCGTCTCGGAGGAGGGCTGGGCCGTGGAGCGCCCGTCGACCGTCATGAGCACCGCCGAGGCGGTCTCGGTCGCCACGTCGCTCGGGTTGGCGAGCACCTACTTCCCCGGCGACCGCGACCCGCTCTCCCTGCTGCCGGGCCACCTGCTGGGCGTCGTCCGCAAGGACGACCCCGGCGACGCCGCGAGGCTGCTCGGCTACTGGGACGGCGCCGTCCGCCGCCGAGCCGAGTCGGGCTCCCGCACCTGGCGCCGCATGTGGGAACTCCGTGACGTCCTCGACGCCTGACACGTCACCGCTGGTGGGCGGGGGGGGGGGGCCCCCCCGCCCCCCCACCACGGGCCCCACCCCACTCCCCAGCACGCCCGAGGTCCCCACATGCCCTACCCGCCCGACCCCGGCCACCACGCCCCGTCTCGCACGCGGCACACGACACCGACCCGGCCGCGATCCGGAGCCACCCGCCTGAGCATCCGGATCTTTCCCTTGCTCGATAGCACTTCCGCGTCGTCCGACCGCTCCCGGCTCGGCTTCGTGGCCGAGCCGCTCCCCACCCAGCCCGAGGTGCTCACGTGACCTCCACCCCGCTCGCCACCGATCCCGCGGTGGTCGACCGGCTCGCCGACCACCGCGTCCCGCACCTGATCGGCGTCCGCCACCACTCCCCGGCGCTGGCCGCCCTGATGCCCGCCATGCTGGAGGCCGCCGACCCCGAGGTGCTGCTGGTCGAACTCCCGGAAGAGCTGGGGTCGTGGTTGCCCCACCTGGCCGATCCCGGTCTGACGGCGCCGGTCGCGCTGTCCGGCGCGGCCCGTGACGGTGGCAGTCTGGCGTTCTACCCGTTCGCCGACTTCTCCCCCGAACTGGCAGCGGTGCGCTGGGCGCACCGCAACGGCGTCGAGGTCCGTCCCTGCGACCTGCCGCTGGCGTTGCGCGGCACCGGTCACACCCGTGGTGGAGCCGGGCCGTCGCCGTTGACGGACGCGTTGCGCCGCACCATCAGCGGTCGGGACGGCGAGGACCTGTGGGACCGGCTGGTGGAGGCGGCGGCGCCCGGTCAGACCGCCGAGGCCGTGCGGCGCGCGGCGCTGCTGGTCGGCTGGGCGATGCGCAGCGACGCGGCTGGTACCGCCATCGATCCGTACGACCTGCGCCGGGAAGCCTGGATGCGGCGGGCGGTCGCGCGTGTGGACGGCAGGCGCTGTGCGGCGGTGGTCGGGTCGTTCCACGCGGCCGCCCTGCTGGACGGGCCGGAGGCCGACCCGGTCGAGGAGGTCCCGACGAGCGACGACGTGGTCACCTCGCTGGTGCCGTACGGGTTCGCGCTGCTGGACGAGCGGTCCGGCTACCCGGCGGGCATCCGCGACCCCGAGTGGCAGCAGGCGGTGCTGGAGGCGGAGGGTGATCCGGCGGCCGTGGAAGCCGCCGCGGCGGCGGTGATCGTGCGGATCTGTTCCCGTGTCAGGGAACTGGGTCATCCCGCCGGTCCCGGCGAGGCCCGCGAGACGCTGCGCCTGGCCGTCGACCTGGCCCGGCTGCGCGGTCTTCCCGCTCCCGGCCGGGGTGAGGTCGTGGAAGCGGTGCAGACCGTCCTGACGCACGCCGAACCGCTGGGCCGAGGCCGGGTCGTGGCCCGCGCGGCGGGTGACGTCCTGGTGGGCCACCGGACCGGCGTCCTGGCCCCCGGCACCCCGCGCTCGGGCCTCGCGCCCGCCGTGGAGGCGCTGTTGGCCGACCTCAGGCTCCCCGGACCGGGCAGCCGCGAACCGGCGGTGCTCAGGCTCGACCCGCTGCGGTCCACTTTGGACGCCCGCCGCGAAGTCGCGCTGCGCCAACTCTCCGTCCTCGGTGTGACGTACGCCGAGTCCACCGCGACCACGGGCGTCGGCGGCGGTGACGCGCTCACCACCCGCTGGACGGCGACGTGGACCCCGTCGACCGCCGCGACCCTGCCGGTCGCGGGCCTGTGGGGCGCGACCCTGCCGCTGGCGGCATCGGGCAGGCTGCGCGCCCGCCGGGCCGAACGGGAGGGCAAGGGCGGTCACACGCCCGCCGACGTGCTGGCCGACCTCGCCGCCGCGGCCGGGTGCGGTCTGCCGGACCTGGTCGGCGACCTGCTGGCCGACGCCGCGACCGTGCTCCCGGCCTCCGGCACCCTGCCGGACCTGCTGGCCGCGCTGGACCTGCTCGACCGCCTGCGCGCGGGCCACCTGCCCGGCACCCCCGGCACCGTCCTGGACGCCCATCCCCTGCTGGTGCGGGAGTTGGAGACCGCGGCCGTCGCGCAGCTCGACGGCCTGGCGGGGTCCGAGAACGTCGCGGACGCGCACGCGCTGGTCGAACTGGGCCAGCGCCACGACCAGCACGGCACCGGCCTGCGGCTGGCCGCGACCCTGAAGCGGCTGGCCGACGACGCGTCGCCGCTGATCGCGGGGGCGGCGGGCGCGACGCGCGTGCTGCTCGACCTCATCCCGCCGGAGGAGCTGGGCGAACGCGTGGCGTCGTGGATCGACAACGCGACCACGCCGGACCGCCGCGGCGTCCTGCGCCAGGGCCTGACCGGTGTGCTGGCGGCAGCGGCGTCTCTCCTGGAGACACCGGAGACCCTGGCACCGCTGCTGGACCGCGTGGAGAACCTGGCCGACCGCGGTTTCCTCGACCGGCTGCCCGCGCTGCGCGGCGCGTTCACGTCGATCGGCCCCACCGCGCGGGCCCGTGTCCTCGCCGTGGTCGAGGAGCGCACGGGCGACCGCGTCGAGGCGACCGGCGCCCCGGACCCGGAACTGCTGGCGATGTGGCTGAACGCCGAGCACGCCGCGCTGGCCACCCTGCGCGAGCACGGGCTGAGCCGTCCGGAAAGCCCTGTCCCACAAGTGGAATCGCCGCACGACGAGCCCAAGTCCACTGTGGACAAAGCCGAGGCGGGCTCGCTCCCCGCCGCCATCCGCTGGCGGCTGGTGCTCGGCGCCCGAGGCGACCGGCCGCAGGGCGGGGCCCGGTACGCGGCGGCCCTCGACGAGCTGTATGGCCAGGACCGGGGTGAGGGCGCGCTGCGCGGTGACGCGGGCGCCGACCGCTCCGATCCCTTCCCCGACGTGCGGGAGTGGTCGGAGGAGCTGCGCGACCTGTTCGGCGACCACGTCCGCGAGGAGGTGCTGGCGGCCGCCGCCGAGGGCGGCAGGCTGGAGGCCGCGCTGGAGATCGACCCCGGCTCGGTGCGCCCGTCCGTCGAACTCCTCCGCAGCGTCCTGTCGCTGGCGGGCGGCCTGTCCGAGGCGTCGCTGGCCCGCCTGCGCCCGCTCGTGGCGAGGCTGGTGAGGGAGCTGACCGCGCAACTCGCCACACGGGTGCGCCCGGCGCTGACCGGGATGCAACTCCCGACGCCGACCCGCAGACCGGGCGGAAAGCTGGACCTCCCGCGCACCCTGCGGGCGAACCTCGCCACCGCCCGCCGGGACTCCACCGGCCGGGTCGTGGTCGTGCCGGAGCGGCCGGTGTTCCGCACCCGCGGCCGGAAGTCGAGCGACTGGCGGCTGGTGCTCGTGGTGGACGTGTCCGGCTCGATGGAGGCGTCCACGGTGTGGTCGGCGCTCACGGCGGCGGTGTTCGCCGGGGTGCCGTCGCTGTCGACGCACTTCCTCGCGTTCTCCACCGAGGTCGTGGACCTGACGGACCGGGTGTCCGACCCGCTGTCGCTGCTGCTGGAGGTGCGGGTCGGCGGTGGCACGCACATCGCGGGCGCGCTGCGGCACGCCCGTTCCCTCGTGACCGTTCCGGAAAGGACGATGGTGGTGCTGGTCAGCGACTTCGAGGAGGGCGGCCCGCTGGCGCCGCTCGTCGCGCAGGTGCGGGAGTTGGTGACCTCGGGCGTGACGGTGCTGGGCTGCGCGAGCCTCGACGACAGCGGCAACGCCCGCTACTCGACGTCGGTCGCGGGCTCGCTGGTCGCGGCCGGGATGCCGGTGGCGGCCCTCAGCCCGCAGGCGCTGGCCCGCTGGGTGGGCGAGAAGGTGCGCGGATGATCCCCGTCGCACCCGCGGTCGTGGCGGACGTGCTCGACGCGCTCCCGCCCCGCCTGCGCAAACGGGTCGACACGGCGCTGGACCGCGCCGCCGGGTGGGAGGTGACCGTCGACGGCGACACGGCCACCGCCGTGCTCGACGGCGACACGACCCTCACCTGGACGCTGCACGGCGGCGCCCTCACCTCGGCGGCCGACCTGGTGTGCAGTTGCCTGCTCGCGCCGAAGTGCCTGCACCGCGGCATCGCCGTCGCCGCGGCCGACATCGCCGAAGAAGGCGTCAGCGAGGAGACCACCGCCGAAGGGGGCGCTCAGGAGACCACCGTCGTCGTCGCCCCGACGGCGGAGGTCCGCGAGGACGAGCGCACGGCCGCGACCGCGCTGTGGAACGCGTGCTCGACGGTGCTGCGCAGCGGCGCGACCGGCAGCGGCGCCGTCGTGCGGGCCGAACTCCTGCGGGCGGTGCACGTCGCACGGGTCGCGGGCCTGCACCGCGCGTCGGCGGGCGGCCTGCGCATCGCCGCCGCGCTCGCCGCGGCCCGCGCGGGCGACTCGTCGTTCGACCGCGAGGTGCTCACCGCCGAACTGGTCGACCTCCTGCTGCTGTGCCACGACCTGCGCGCGGGCACGGCCACGGCGGACCCGGCCGAACTGCGCGGCACGGCCCGCCGCGAGTACTCCCCCGTCGGCGCGTTGCGCCTGTACGGCCTGTGCACCGAGACCGTCCTGACCACGTCCGGCTACAGCGGTGTCGTCACGCACCTCGTGGACGACTCGGGGGTGCTCTGGACCGTCCCGGCGATCATGCCGGGCGGCTCGGAGCGGATCGCCGCCGCCGCGAGCGGGGCCGTGGCGATCGGCGAGTCCGGTCTCAGCCAGCGCGACCTCGGCCGAGGGGGGCTCCTGCTGTCCGGCGGGACGGCGTCACCGGACCGCAGGCTCGGCGCGGGCAAGGCCGTGCGGGCGGTCGCCGCGTCCGGCACGCCGTGGACCAGCGCACCGCTGGCGCCCCTGTGGGCGCAGCCGCTGGCCGAGCAGGTGGCCCGCGCGTTCCACGCCGACACCAGACCCGCGACGCACCGCCCGGCGGGCGCCGACCTGGTGTTCCTCGACGGTGCCGTGCAGGGCGCCGCCAGTGGCGCGCTGCGCGTGACCAGCGGGAACGCCCACCTGGACCTGGTCGGCGATGGCAGCCGGGCGCGGGAGAACCTGCGGGTGCTCGCGGGCGCGGGCGGCCTGCGGCTCCAGGTCGTCGCCCGGCTCCTCCCGGACCGGCCCGGCACGGCCGTGGCGCTGGCGGTCTCCGGCGAGGACCTGGCGCTGCCCGCCGACCTGCGCCACCACGTGGACCTGGGGCTGGACCGGATCCAGCGCTCGCACGTGGCGGGCGACAGCACCCGCGAACTGCCTCAACGCCCGGAGCCGACCGGCCGGGTCCCGCAGCCGGTCCGGCCGCTGGAGAACGTGCTGCACCGGGTGGCGCTCGGCGGTCGCGCCGTGGCCGCCATCGCGTCGGCGAACCGCGACGTGGCGACCCTGACCCGCACCGGCCTCACCACCACCGCGGGCCTCCTCGCCGACCTGGCGGGCACGTCCCGCGACCGGGAACGCGACGCGTTCGGCCGGGTCATCCGCGACGCGGGCGACGCCTTCCCGTTCGCCTGGCTACGGGCGGGCGTCCACGTCCGCGAGTTCACCAGGGCCGCCGCCCGCCACGCCTGGCTGGAGGTGGTCGGCTCCTGAGATCACCAACGGCGCCGAGACGGGCCTCATCGTCGAGGTGAACTCCAGCCCGGCCGGGACCACCGCGCGGCCGACGACCCGGCCCGCGGTGATCCCCACCCGGTCGAGGCCGCTCCCGAACGAGCCGTCGAGGTGCAGGACCTCGGCGGCCAGCGTCAGGTCGGTCAGGTTCGGCACGCGCCGCGGTACCTGCTCGAACCCCCAGGGGGTCGGCGGCAGGTCGGTCAGGCTCAGGCTCCGCACCTGCGGGCACGTCGCGTCGCCGGCCACGCTGAACGCCGCGCCACGGGCGACGCGCACCCGGAGCGTGCGCAGCGCGGGCATCCGGGCGAACGGGGCCAGGGCGTCGGGGCCGAACGCGCAGGCGCGGTGCTCCACGACGGCGAGGGCGGGCAGGGTGGGCAGCCCGGCCACGACGGCGGCGTCGAGATCCGCTGTCACCAGGTCGAGGAAGACCACCTCACCGGCGAACGTGGCGAGCCGGTCGACGTCCGCCCGCGTCCAGCACTCGGCGCGGTGGTGGACGCTGAACCGCCGCTCACCACCGGGCGGCAGGGTCGGGCCGACGGGGTGGAACGGCGCCAGGTCGGGGTTCGGCCCGTAGGACGACCGCCCGTCGGCGGTGAAGCGCCCCGCGGCGACGACCTCGACCACGGTCCGGTCACCGGTCTCGTCGACCACCGCGAGGTTGATCCACTCGGGGACCGCCCCGTCGCGCCACAGCGTGTCGACGACGGTGTCCGCGTCCACCGAGCGCAGGGCGAACGCCAGCGCCTCGGAGCCGTCCTCGGGGTACACCAGCCCACCCGGCCGCGGCGGGTTCCCGTCGTACGAGCTGTTCAGCCGGACCCGGAACACCCGGTCGGCGGGCAGCGCCTCCACCAGGAACTTCGCCGCGGAGGCGACGCAGCGGTCGGTCGCCTCCGCGAAACGGGCTTCGAAGGCTCCCCTGTCCACCCGCGAACGGTAGTGGACGGGGAGCGGCCGTCAGAAGTGGTCGGCCTCGGTCAGTTCGCGTTCGAACGCGTCCGCCTTCGCCACGACCAACTGGAGGGGCCGGTCGAACTCCTCCAGGACGCTCAGGTCCTCCAGGGGCACGGTGTGCTTGAGCAGGGCCACGCCGTCGACCACCGCCGCTCCGCCCACCAGCGCCTCGCCCGACAGGTCGAGCAGCCTGCGCAGGTCGATCTTGTCCGCCCGGCCGACCGGCGAGGAGATCTCCAGCCAGGCAGCGCCGTCGGCGTCGGGCACGTGGTGCACCGACACCTGCTGGGTGCGGTCGTCCGCCAGGTCGAGGCGGAAGCGCAACCAGCTCTCCGTCTCCTCCAGCACCTCGTACCGCAGCCGCACAAAGTTGATCACTTCGGTCCAGGTGGTCACCGTGTTTGTCGCCTCTCGCCCTGACCGGTCCTCACGTGGGCGAAAGCATCTCACGGCCACCAGGCGGAAGCCCGGCGGTCCGGGAACATCGGCAGGTCGAATCCGTCCGCGCCACGGGGTCGCACCGTGAGCGAGACGTCGGTCACGGTGCGCGCACGCACTCGGCGAATCGGCCTCCCACCGGCATGTCTACCGGCCGCGGACCACGCTTCGCGGGACGATTCCCACCGGCGCGGGGCGCACTTCCCCGGCTGACTAGGGTGGTCCCGGTCCGTGCTGAGCCCGCGCACCGGACGACCAAGAACCTCGGGAGGCCCTCACCGTGTCCGGCGATTCGTTCGTCCACCTGCACGTCCACACCGAGTACTCGATGCTCGACGGCGCGGCGAAGGTGGCCCCGCTGTTCGAGGAGGCTCAGCGGCTGGGCATGCCCGCGGTCGGCATGACGGACCACGGCAACATGTACGGGGCCGACGAGTTCTACCAGACGGCCACGAAGTTCGGGATCAAGCCGATCATCGGCATCGAGGCCTACGTGGCGCCGCACAACCGCCTGCACAAGAAGCCGGTGTTCTGGGGCGACCCCGGTCAGCGCTCCGACGACCTCGCCGGTGCGGGCGCGTACACCCACATGACGATGCTCGCGGGCAACGCGACAGGCCTGCGGAACCTGTTCAAGCTGCACACGCGGGCCAGCATGGAGGGCTACTACCGCAAGCCCCGGATGGACCGCGAGCTGATCGCCGAGCACGCCGAGGGCATCATCGCCACGACCGGCTGCCCGTCCGGCGAGGTGCAGACCCGGCTGCGGCTCGGCCACGAGGCCGAGGCGATCCAGGCCGCCTCGGACTACCGCGACATCTTCGGCGCCGAGAACTTCTACCTCGAACTCATGGACCACGGCCTGAGCATCGAGCGGCGGGTCCGCGAGGGCCTGCTCATGATCGGCAAGAAGCTCGGCATCCCGCCGCTGGCGACGAACGACAGCCACTACGTGACCAAGGAGCAGGCGAGCACGCACGAGGCGCTGCTCTGCGTGCAGTCCGGCAAGATGCTGTCCGACCCGGCGCGGTTCAAGTTCGACGGCGACGGCTACTACCTGAAGTCGGCGCAGGACATGCGCGAGCTGTGGGACGCCGAGGTGCCGGGCGCGACGGACTCGACCCTGGTGATCGCCGAGCGCGTCGAGTCGTACGAGGACGTCTGGGCCCACCACGACCGCATCCCGAACTTCGACGTCCCCGACGGCGAGACGCAGGAGTCGTGGTTCCGCCACGAGGTGATGGCCGGTCTGGAGCGCCGGTTCCCGAACGGCATCCCGGACGGCTACGTCGAGCGCGCCGAGTTCGAGCTCAAGGTCATCATCGACAAGGGCTTCCCCGCGTACTTCCTCATCGTCGGCGACCTCATCCGCCACGCGCGCGACATCGGCATCCGGGTCGGCCCCGGCCGCGGGTCCGCCGCGGGCGCGCTGGTCGCGTACGCGATGGGCATCACGAACATCGACCCGATCCCCCACGGCCTGCTGTTCGAGCGGTTCCTGAACCCCGAGCGCACCGCCATGCCCGACATCGACATCGACTTCGACGACCGCCGTCGGGGCGAGATGATCAGGTACGCGTCGGACAAGTACGGCAACGACCGGGTCGCCCAGGTGATCACGTTCGGCACCATTAAGACCAAGGCGGCGCTGAAGGACTCGGCGCGCGTGCACTTCGGCCAGCCGGGCTTCGGCATCGCCGACCGCATCTCCAAGGCGCTGCCGCCACCGATCATGGCGAAGGACATCCCGCTCTACGGCATCGTCGACAAGAGCCACCCGCGCTACGGCGAGGCCGCCGAGGTCCGGGCGCTGGTCGAGACCGACGAGCAGGTCAAGACGATCTTCGACACGGCTCGCGGCCTGGAGGGCCTGATCCGCAACGCGGGCGTCCACGCCTGCGCGGTGATCATGTCGCGCGACCCGCTGTCGGACTCCGTGCCGCTGTGGATGCGCGACGACGGCTCCATCATCACCGGCTGGGACTACCCGTCCTGCGAGAACATCGGCCTGTTGAAGATGGACTTCCTCGGCCTGCGCAACCTCACGGTCATGGGCGACGCCATCGACAACATCGAGGCGAACCGGGGCAAGGAGACCATCCCGGACTTCGACAACCTCGCGCTGGACGACCCCGAGACCTACGCGCTGCTCAGCCGCGGTGACACGCTCGGCGTGTTCCAGCTCGACGGCGGGCCCATGCGCGACCTGCTGCGCCGGATGCAGCCGACGGCGTTCGAGGACATCGTCGCGGTCGGCGCGCTGTACCGCCCCGGTCCGATGGGCATGAACGCGCACAACGACTACGCGGACCGCAAGAACGGCCGCCAGGAGGTGACGCCGATCCACCCGGAGCTGGCGGAGCCCCTGAAGGACATCCTGGGCGAGACCTACGGTCTGATCGTCTACCAGGAACAGATCATGTTCATCGCCCAGAAGGTCGCGAACTACTCGATGGGTCGAGCGGACGTGCTCCGCAAGGCGATGGGCAAGAAGAAGGCCGAGGTGCTGGCCAAGGAGTTCGAGGGCTTCCGCGACGGCATGCGGAACCACGAGCTGAAGTTCTCCGACGAGGCCATCAAAGCCCTGTGGGACACCATCCTCCCGTTCGCGGGCTACGCGTTCAACAAGTCGCACGCCGCCGCGTACGGGCTGATCTCGTACTGGACCGCCTACCTCAAGGCGAACTTCCGCGCGGAGTACATGGCCGCGCTGCTGACCTCGGTGGCGGACAACAAGGACAAGTCGGCCGTCTACCTCGCCGAGTGCCGCCGCCTGGGCATCAAGGTGCTGCCGCCGGACGTCAACGAGTCCGCGCTGCGCTTCGGTGCGGTCGGCACGGACATCCGCTTCGGCCTGGGCGCCATCCGCAACGTCGGCGCGAACGTGGTCGACTCGATCGTCGCCACCCGGCAGAAACGCGGCTCCTACGGGTCGTTCACGGACTTCATGGACAAGTCCGAACTGGTGGTGTGCAACAAGAGGGTCGTCGAGTCGCTGATCAAGGCGGGCGCGTTCGACTCGTTCGACCACACGCGACTCTCGCTGATCCAGGTGCACGAGGACGCGGTCGACATCGTCGTCCCGATCAAGCGCAAGGAGGCGGACGGCCAGTTCGACCTCTTCGGCGGCGGTGACGACGACGGCGAGAAGGACGACGACAGCTCGGCACTGGCGCACCTCAAGATCAGCACCGAGGAGTGGCCGCGCAAGCAGATGCTCTCGCTGGAGAAGGAGATGCTGGGCCTGTACGTGTCGGCCCACCCGCTGGACGGCACCGAGCGGATCCTGCGCAAGTACGCGCCGCGCCCGATCGCCGTCGTGCTGGACGACCCGCCCAAGGAGGGCGAGCTGATCGTCTCCGGGATGATCTCCGCGATGGAGCGCCGGGTCAACAAGAACGGCGAGCCGTGGGCGATCGTGACGATCGAGGACCTGGACGCGGCCGTGGAGGTCCTGTTCTTCCCCAAGTCGTACTCCGTCCTCTACGGCGACCTGGAACTCGACTCGGCGGTGTGCGTCAAGGGCCGGGTGAACTGGCGCGAGGACAAGATGTCCATCTTCGGCAGCGACGTCGTGCCGCTGGACATCTCCGACGCCGAGAACAACCCCGGTGTCGCCCCGCCGATCGTCCTGGGCCTGAGCACCAAGACCCTGACGCCGGAACTGGTCGAGGAGCTGAAGCAGACGCTCGCCTCGCACACGGGCGACGTGCCGGTGCACCTCAACGTGCAGCGCCGCGACCGCACCAAGGAGCTGTACGTGGTGGACAACTTCCGCGTGGCCACCACGCCGTCCTTCTTCGGTGACCTCAAGACGCTGCCGGGTGTCCTGATCGAACGCTAGCCCCGGTCGAAGGCGCCGCACCCGAGGTCGGGGTGCGGCGCCTTCGTCGTTTTCGGACGATCCAGCGGCGTGGGTCACACCGTCGACAAAATAGTTGCACCCTGGGTTTGAGTTACATAGACTCAAACCATGTTCACGAGGGCAGAGGCGCTGGAGCGGGTGGAGTCGGCCGGATCGGCCGCGGGGCTCTTCGGGCCTCCCACCGGCGATCCGGCCAAGCGCAAGGAGGCGCGGCGGCTGTACCGGGCGCTGGCCTCGGTCCTGCACCCGGACGTGACCGGTGCGGGGGACGTGCGGGCGCACGCGGCGTCCGCGGAACTGACCAGGATGCACCACGAGTGGACGCACGGGACGACCGTCGAGCTGCGCACCGCGACCGGCACCTACCGGATCGGCGAACCGTTCGCCGTCGGCAGCGTGGCGAACGTGTACGAGTCCGACGGCCCGCACGTGGTCAAGGTGGTGCGCAACCCGGCGCTGAACCCGTTGCTGCACGGCGAGTGGGACGCGCTGCGGGCGTTGGAGCGGTTCACCAACCAGAACCGCTGGCTCCAGCCCTACTACCCGCGACTGCTCGACACCTCCGGTGATGTCGGCCGGGGCGAGCGGGCGTTCACGGTGCTCGACCCGCTGGTCGACGGGTTCGTGACGCTGGCCGACGTGCGGCGGGCGTTCCCGCACGGGCTGGACGGGCGCGACTACGCGTGGATGCACCGCAGGCTGCTCAAGGCACTGGCCGGAGCGCACCGGATCGGCCTGGTGCACGGGGCCGTCACCGCCGAGAACGTGCTGGTGCACCCCGAGAAGCACGGGATCGTGCTGGCCGGGTGGTCGTTCGCCGTCGAGGCGGGACAACGGCTCCTCGCCACCAGCAAGACCATCACCTACCCGCCGGAGGTCCACACCGGACAGCCGGTCACCACCGCCACCGACGTCCACATGGCGCACACGCTGATGCTGGACCTGCTGGCGCCGAACGAGAAGCGGCAGATCACGTTCGCCCGCGGGTGCGTCCAGGACCGGCCGTCCCGACGACCGGACGCCGTCGACCTGCTCGGCGAGTACGACGACCTGCTCGAAGACCTCTACGGCAAGCGGGTTTTCCGCCCGTTCGCCCTCCCGAACCAGACAGGAGCCTGACCATGGGACACGGACGTTGGGACGACAACGCCTACGCGGCGGCCAAGACCTTCCGCGCGGCCAAGGGGATCGCCGACTTCGGCTACACCGCGGCGACGAAGGGCAAGCCGTCGTCGAGCTGGAAGGCCGCTCCCTCGATGGACCCGCTGAACGTGGCGGCCCGCGAGTGCCGCGACTCACCGGACCACGCCGACTCGACGCCGATCGCGGTGCTGTTCGACGTGACCGGGTCGATGGGCAGCGTCCCGAAGATCATGCAGGGCAAGCTCGGCAAGCTGCACGGCCTGTTGCAGCGCAAGGGCTACCTGGCCGACCCGCAGCTCATGTTCGGCGGGATCGGTGACGCCGACAGCGACCGCGTGCCGCTCCAGGTCGGCCAGTTCGAGTCGGACAACCGGATGGACGACCAGCTCCGCGACATCTTCCTGGAGGGCAACGGGGGCGGGCAGAAGAGCGAGTCCTACGAGCTGGCCGCGTACTTCGTGGCCCGGCACGTGGTCACCGACGCGTGGCAGAAGCGCGGCCGCAAGGGTTACCTGTTCCTCATCGGCGACGAGCTGAACAAGCCCCGGCTGGAGGCGCGGCACATCCGCCGGATCATCGGCGACGACATCGCGCAGGACATCGACCCCGTGTCGGTGTACCGCGAACTGGCCCGCAAGTGGAACGTCTACTTCATCCTGCCCAACCAGTCGTCGTACTACAACGACGACGCGATCGGCGAGCACTGGCGCCAGATCCTCGGCCAGAACTTCCTCAAGCTGGACGACCCCGGCGCGGTGTGCGAGCTGATCGCGGCGACGATCGGCGTGGAGGAGCGCGTGGTCGACCTGGACCAGGCGCTGGTGGACCTGGCCGAGATCGGGTCGGTCGCCGAGAGCAGGGCGGTCGGCAAGGCGCTGGTCTCGGTCGGTGCGAACGCGAGGTCGCTGACGAAGTCGGCCGCCCCGCTGGGCATCGACGGCCCCGACGACGTGGCGCTGAGCTGACGTGAGCACCGGGGAGCACGTGGTCGTCGTCGGGTTGGGGTTCGGCGACGAGGGCAAGGGAGCGGTGGTCGACGCGCTGTGCGCGGACGGCTCGGTGTCGACGGTGGTGCGGTTCAACGGGGGTGCCCAGGCCGCGCACAACGTGGTCGTGGGCGGGAAGCACCACACGTTCAGCCAGTTCGGGTCCGGCACGCTCGCGGGTGTGCCGACCTGGCTGTCCCGCCACGTGCTGGTGGAGCCGATCGCGCTGGCGGCGGAGTCGCGGGAGCTGGCGGCGCTCGGCGTCGACGACCCGTTGGGGCTGGTGTCGATCGACGCCGACGCGCTGCTCACGACCCCGTTCCACGTCGCCGCGAACCGGGCGAGGGAGGACGCCAGGGGTGTCGACCGGCACGGGTCGTGCGGCAAGGGGATCGGCGAGACGGCCTGGTACGCGCTGCTCGCCGAGCGGGGGGCCGCGCCGGGCGACGTGGTGGAGGGCCAGGAGGTGCCGGGCCCGCCCGGCCCGGCACCGACGGTGGGCGACTGCGCGAACCCGGTCGCGTTGCGGCGCAAGCTCGACGTGCTCGCCCGGTGCTACGAGCCGCTGATCGGGGACGGCGTCGCCGTCGACGACCTGGTGGTGCTCTACCGGGCGTTCGCGGACGCCGTGCGGATCACGACCGGTGACGAGGCGGGTCGGCTGGCCGACGCCGGACGGCTGGTCTTCGAGGGCGCGCAAGGGGTTCTCCTCGACGAGACGCACGGCTTCCACCCGCACACCACGTGGTCCACGGTCACGCCGCGCAACGCGAGGGCGCTGCTCGCGGGCCGGGCCGCGCGGGTGCTGGGCGTGACGCGGACCTACCAGACGCGGCACGGCGCGGGCCCGCTGCCGACCGAGGACCGCGGTGTCGCGGACCGGTTCGCCGAACGCCACAACGGCACCGGCGAGTACCAGGGCGCGTGGCGGGCGGGCCACCTGGACACCGTGCTGCTGCGGTACGCCGTGGCCGCGTGCGGCGGCGTCGACGGCCTCGCCGTGACGCACCTGGACGCGCGGGACCTGATGGCCGCCACGTCCTACCGGACCGCCGCGGGCGGGCTCACCGAACTGGGGCCCCGCCCGGACCTCACGGAGTTCGTGGCGGGCTGCGAGCCGGTCCTGGAGGCGCTGGCCGACCCGGTGGGGTCGCTGGAGGACCTGCTCGGCGTCCCGGTGCTCGTCACCGGCTCGGGCCCCGCCCGGACCGACTACGCCGTGCGGACCCCGGTCCGCCACTGAGGTGCGGGAGAATCCCACCATGATCGAGTCGACGCTGGTCTCGGTGGACGTGGTCGTGCTGCGGTTCGACCAGACCGCGCGCGCGGTGCTCCTGGGGGTAGCACCGCGCGCGCTGGCCCCGTTCGCGGGCGACCTGGCACTGCCGGGTGTGCTGCTGGGCAAGGGCGAACGCTTGCGCGACGCGTCCCGGCGGGCCGTCACCGGCAAGCTGGGCGTGCCGGACGGGGCCGTGACCGCGACCGGCCAGCTCGCGATGTTCGACGAGCCGTCCCGCGACCCCCGCGGCCCGACGCTGTCGATCGCCCTGTGGGCCACCGTCGACCCCGCCCGCCTGGACGACGGCGGCCCCACGTGGACGCCGCTGGCCACCGTGCCGCCCCTGGCGTTCGACCACAACAGGATCGTCGCGGACTGCCGTCCCCTGCTGGCCGACAAGCTGTGGCGCGACACGGCGTTCACCGCCGGTCTGCTGGGCCAGGAGTTCACCACCGCGCAAGCGCTCGACGTCACCGAGTCCCTCACCGGCGACCGGCCCTACCCGGCCAACCTCGGCCGCACGATGGACCGCGTCCCCGGCCTCGAACGCACCGCCCAGCACGCCGCCGCCCTGCCGAAGGGCGGCCGTCCGCCGCTGGTGTGGCGGTGGAACCCCTAGCCCGGTTCAAGATCCGCGAGCCGTCGGCGCCCGTTAGGATCCCGAGCGAGTTCCCAGCGACGTCCCGTCAGGAAGGCGCGCGAATGGCCACACCGGTCGAAGGCCTGGAAGACGCCCACCTGCCGGGGTTGTTCGACTCGGCGGACAGGACGTCGCTGCTGGGGCAGAAGCAGTACGGGCGCACCGTGAAGCTCAGCCTCGTCTTCGCCGTCGTCGCCGCGGCCACGGGGATCTTCTCCTGGAAGGTCGGCGCGACCGGGATCGACTTCGCCGCGATCGGCACCGCGGCCGCGCTGGTCGCCATCCTCCTGCTCGAGGTCACGGTGAACTCCAGCAGGCCCGAGGACCGCTGGTACGACGGCCGCGCGCTCGCCGAGTCCGCCAAGAGCCTCGCGTGGCGCTTCAGCGTCGGCGCCCTCCCGTTCCCGATGGGGGAAGACGAGGCCAAGGCCGAGCAGCGGTTCGTCGACCAGGTGTCGCGCCTGCTCGAAGACGCCCCGACGACGGCCATACCGCCGTCGGACCGGCCGGTGATCACCGAGCGGATGTCGGCGATCCGGGCGAGCGACCTGGCCACCCGCAAGGCCGTCTACCTGGAGTCCCGGATCGCCGACCAGCAGAGGTGGTACTCCGGCAAGGCCGCGTTCAACGGCAAGCGCGCGGGCCAGTACCGGGTGGCGCTGGTCGTCATCGAACTGCTGGGCATCGGCGCGGCACTGGCGAAGGCGTTCGGCTACGTCAGCCTGGACCTCGCGGGGGTCGTCGCCGCGGTCATCGCCGCGGGGACGGCGTGGATGAACCTCAAGCAGTTCTCCACCCTCGCCCGCGCCTACTCGTTCGCGGCGGCGGAACTGACCATCGCCCGCGCCCGCCTCGAACGCGTCGAGGACGAGGCGACGTGGTCCGCCGAGGTCGCCGATTCGGAGGAAGCCGTGAGCCGGGAGCACACCATGTGGCGCGCCTCCCGGTCACGGGCGTCGAGCTAGCCACTCCTCGACCTGGCGGGCGTACTGCGGCGCCCATTCCGGGGACCAGCGCAGGAAGTAGACGTGCATGGACAGCGCGTGCAGCACGTGCCCGAGGTCGATCCGCCACTCCCAGTCGTCCGGCACCGGGCACGCCGCCGCGTAGAACTCCAGGAAGACGGCCCGGCCCGCCGGGAACGCGTCGAAGACGTGCTCGTCGAGCTTGCCGAAGTCGCGGAACCGGTCCGCGTGCACCGCGTGCTCGAAGTCCAGGACGCAGGTGATCCGCCCATCGCGCACCAGCAGGTTCGGCAGCCACAGGTCGCCGTGCACCAGCGCCGGGACGCTCGCCGAGTCGTCCAGCCGCGCCACCGCCGCCGTGATCGCGGTCCGCACGGCCGCGCCGTCGCCGAACGCGTCGGTTCGACCGAGCAGCGACCCCACCTCCGCCTCGACCGACTCCCGCAGCGTCGCCGCGCCACCATCGCCGAACGTCGACCCCTTGATGCCGTGCACCAGCCCGACGACGTCGCCGAGGTCCCGGCACAGCACCTTCCGCCGCTCCTCGTCGAGCGACTCCCACACGTCCCCCGCCGCGTCGCCCTCCTGGAACTCCTGGACGAGCACGGGCCCGTCGACCGCCGGGTCGTGCTCCACCAGACGCCGGTACCGCACCACGGGGACTCCGTGCTCGGCGGCCAGCCGCGTGGTGGCGACCAACCGCCGGAAGTGCTCGGGGTCCCGGTTCCGCAGCGGCACCTTGACCAGCAGCGCGCCCTGGTCCGTGTCCGCGACCCACTGGTCGCTCGTGTACCCCGCGTCGAGCGGCCGCAACGCCTCCACGCGCACGTCGGGACACGCCCGTTCCAGTACCTGCCGGATCGTGGTCTCGGTCTCCGCCGCCATCGTTCGGGATCCCCCTCCTGCGCCGGGGATCGACCCTACCGGCGAAGGCTTCGGCTTCCCGCACAGCGGTGATCGGCGTCCGCTTCACCCGCCTGGCAAGGGGTTTTCCCGCCGCGCACGGCCGACAGGACGTCCCGCCGCGGCGCCGGGTGGTCCGACTGGCCCCTGGCGAGATCCGCGAATCCCCTGCCACGCTCTGGTGCCGCCGCGACCGAAGACCCGTGCAGATTCGTCCGCCCACTGGAGGAATTCACATGACGTCATCCCCTGCCCACCGGCGATTAGCCGTTCTCGGCGCCGCCGTCCTCACGCTGTCCGTCGTCACCGCGGGCCCCGCTTCCGCGGCCCCGGAGGGCACGGTCGGCCAGGCGGTCGGCGCGACCGCGGTGCCGGACCGGTACGTGGTGGTGCTCAAGGACACCGCCACCGCGAAGTCCGAGACCCGGCAGACCGCGGACGGGCTCGCGAAGCGCTACGGCGGCACGGTCCAGGTGACGTGGCGGCACGCGCTGCGGGGGTTCGCGATCAGCACGAGCGCGGCGAACGCGCGCAAGCTCGCCGCCGACCCGGCCGTCGCGTCGGTCAGCCAGGACGCGGAGGTGCACGCGGTCGACACCCAGCCGAACCCGCCGTCGTGGGGCCTGGACCGGATCGACCAGCGGGACCTGCCGCTGAACGCCAGCTTCACCTACCCGACGACCGCGGCGAACGTGCGCGCGTACATCATCGACACCGGCATCCGCACGACGCACAGCACGTTCGGCGGGCGGGCGACCTGGGGTTTCAACGCGGTCGACACGAACAACACCGACTGCAACGGCCACGGCACGCACGTCGCGGGCACCGTCGGCGGCGCCGAGTACGGCGTGGCGAAGTCGGTGCGGCTGGTCGCGGTCAAGGTGTTGAACTGCGCGGGTTCCGGCACGTTCGCCCAGGTGATCACCGGCGTCGACTGGGTCACCGCCAACGCCGTGAAGCCCGCCGTCGCGAACATGAGCCTCGGGGGCACCGCCTCCGCCGCCACCGCGCCGCTGGAAGCGGCCGTCCGCGCGTCCATCGCCAGCGGCGTCACCTACGCCGTCGCGTCGGGCAACTCCAACTCCAACGCCTGCGGGTTCAGCCCCGCGCTGGTCGCCGAGGCGATCACGGTCAACGCCTCCGACATCACCGACCGGCGGGCGTCGTTCTCCAACTACGGCACCTGCACCGACCTGTTCGCGCCGGGCGTGAACATCACGTCGGCGTGGATCGGCAGCGACAGCGCCACGAACACCATCAGCGGCACGTCGATGGCCAGCCCGCACACGGCCGGCGTCGCGGCCGTCTACCTGGCCACCCACCCCGGTGACACACCCGCGGCCGTGCAGAGCGCGCTGATCGCGGACTCGACGCCCGACCGGATCACCGATCCCGGCCCCGGCTCGCCGAACCGCCTGCTGTACCTGGGTTCCGGCCCCGGCGGTCCGTCCACCGTGGACGTCTCGCGCTACTACAACGGCCGCGACCACCTGACCTCGACCACGGGCGCCCCCGGCGGCTACACCCGTGAGGGCAGCCTCGGCCGCGCGTACTCGACGCAGGTCGCGGGCACCCACCCGCTCTACCAGTGCCGCGTCGGCTCCGACTACTTCACCTCGGTCGACGCGGGGTGCGAGGGTCAGGTCGGGGCGGGCGTGATCGGGTACTTCCTCGACAGCGCCACGGACACGAGCGGCCCGATCCGCCGCTGCATCGTGCACGGCAGCGGTGACCACATGGACTCCAGCGACCTCAACTGCGAGGGCCAGATCATCGAGGGCATCCTCGGCTACACCCTGCGCTGACCCCTTCGGACACCGTGGGCGGGTTTCGGGGCCCGCCCACGGTGTCAGAGGTTGGCGTAGGCCGTGACGACCGACTGCTCGGCGTTGGCGTCGCGGAAGTCGAACGCCGAACCGTCGGTGAACTCGACGCGCACGAACCACTCCGGCCTGACCTGCCTGCCCAGCGGCACGGCGCGGAACCTCGCGGTCACCGGCGACTCCCACCACGTGACCAGCGGTGGCGTTTCCCGGCCCTGGCCGAGGATCCGCACCCGGCCCCGCAGTCCGGCCACCGGCGCGGGTTCGGTGAACGCTCCCTCGACGACGAGCGCGAGGCGTCGGTTGCTCAGCAGCAGCCAGCACTCGTCCCGACCGACGGCGAAGAGGTCCGCCCAGGTACCCGCGGTCGCGGAACCCGTCGCCCAGCCCCACATCGCCGGGTCGTGCACCCACTCGTCCCGCCGGAACCGGCCGCTGCCAACGGCTTCCGTCGGCAGCGGCCAGTCCGGTTCCGGCACGACGACGGAGGGAACCCGTCCACCGGGCTGGTGCGGCGCCCCGGTCGCGGAACCGACGTGCCCCTGGGCGTTGACCGCCCAGACGATCTGCTCGCCCGCGCCCGCCCAGTGCTTCTGGGCGATCTCGGCCAGCTTCGTCCTGCTCTTCGGCACTGACCCCTCACCTCTGGCCGTTGGCCATGTCGAGCAGCCGCCGCGCGTGCTCGGGCTCGGGCCCACCGACGAACTCCACACCCGACCCGTCCGCCAACGTCACCCTGAGCACGTGCACCGTCCGGGTGGAGTAGTCGTACGGCAACTTGCGCTCCGCCGTGGTGACCGACGCGATCATCCCGCGCGGCGCCTCCACGACCGGCACGACGTCAACCGTCTCGATCGGACGGTGCGCGGGGTACGGGCTCCTGCCGGCCAACGAGTCCCGCGCGTTCTTGGCGAACCCCTTGACCTGATCGAAGAAGGACCCCTCCGGTTCGGGCTCCGGCAGCTCTTCGACGGTCCTCACCCAGGCGAGCCGACGCTGGGTCAGCACGCACCACAGCAGAGCGGTGTCAGGCAGGTCCGCGAACACCGAGGCGGAGCCGAACACCACGAGCGACGGCGCCGATTGCCCCTGCTCGCGCGGACCACCGGCCGCCACCGCCGCGGTCGCCGTTCCCAACGCCCGCAACGCCTTCCCGCCCAGCCCGCGTTCGGTCTTGCCGAACCAGTCCAGCCCGGCGACGTCGAACCCGATGCCCGCGCGACCGCTCGACGCGCACAGCAGCACGTCCTCGTCCGGCAGGCACCAGGACGTCCGCAGCGCGAGGACGCCGTCGAGCTTGGGCGTCACCAGTCGAACCCGCGGTCCTGGGCGGCTCGGCGCTCCTCTTCGGACGGTGCGTTGCGAGCGGCCTGGTCGGCGGCCTGCGCGCCGAACTTGATCCCGCCGTCCACCGCCGTGTCCGCGCCCGCGCTGAAGACCGCGCCACCGACCCTGGTCTGCCCGCCCAGCGCGCCGGTCAGCACGGTCTGGGCGATGTTGCCCGCCAGCGCGCCCTCGCCCGTCACGCCCTGCATGAACCGGTTGGCCGTGGTCGAGGCGAGCGTCGTGCCGTCCGCCCTGGTCACGATGTTGACCAGCGGGTTGGCCCCGAGCTGCCTGCCCGCGAACTGCTGGGCCATGTTGCCGCCGCGCAGGGTGTTCATCCGCTGGATGACCTGGCGCAGCGGGCCGCGCACGACGCGTTCCAGCAGCTTCTCCAGCTTCTGCACCAGCTTGAACAACTGCATCTGCAACTTGCTCACCCGCATGGTGATCCGCATGCCCGTGCTGCCGACCTGCACCGTCGTCGTCGCGCCCGCCGCGGCGACGGAGCCGCCCGCCGTGATCCACGACGCGGCCAGCGCCGCCAGCCACTGGACGATCAAGCCGATGATCAGCTCGGTGAGGATCTGGATCACGAACTCGACGAACATGTCGAACAGCTCGGCGATCATGTCGAGGGTCTGCTTCAGCCCCCGGACGTCCTCGGCGAGCGCGGACACACCGCCGCTGAACTCGCCGACCTGCTTGCGGAACGCGTCACCCGCCTCGCCGACCCACAGCCCGGCCGTGGCCTCGCCGCGCTTCGCCTCGGACTCCGCGACCCCGTCCAGCCACTGGGCGACCTCCTCCCAGCCCTGACCGGTCGCGCGCATCTGCTCCGGGTCGCCGATCGCCCACTCGGCCAGCTCGATCAGCGGGCTCAGCACGATGGACACCAGGAAGCCCAGCCCGTTGTCCATCAGGGCCTGGCCGGGGCTCGCCAGCGTCTGGAGGAGTTCCAGCCTGCCGGAGACCGTGGCCGCCGTCATCTGCGGCGCGGTCGTGGCGTCGGCGAGGTCCTGCATCGCGCCGACGCCGGAGCTGCCGCGGCCCGCGGCCTGCTCGAACCAGTTCTTCCGGTCGCCGTCGTTGAGGTCGGCGAACGTGCCGGGGGCGCTCACTTCCCGCCACCGATCTGGCCAAACGCGTCGGCCACACCGGTGTCGATCCCGCGGTACACCTCGAAGCTCGCGTCGAGCTGTTCGCCGGTCTGCTTGAGGAAGTCCCTGGCGTCGTTGGCCAGCGTCCGGCACTCGTCGAGGCTGGAGAAGTAACCGCTGCTCAGCCCGACCGCGTCCCCGATGGGCCCGAAGCACTGGTCGTCCACCCGCGCCTGCTCCAGCAGGCCCGCCAGAGCCCCGAACTTCTCCGCCAGGCTGTCGCTGCCACGGGCGAAGGCGGTCAGCGCCTCCGGCATCACCTGGAAAGTCACGTGCGTCCCCCTAGGACAAGAACGAGTTGGGCGGTTCCTCGTCTCCGACGTCGATCTTCGGTGGACGGTTCCCCTGAGGTGGCGCGGCCGGGGCGGGCGCGGCGGACGGCATGATCGGCTCGACGCCGGAGGCCGCCATGCCCTGCTTGAACTCCGCGAGCCGGTCCCCCAGGATCGGCGCGACGGCGGCGTCGAGCTGCTGCGCGGCGTTCTGCGTGGCCAGCCGGATCGCGTCGAGGATCTCCTGCTGCAACGCCACGTGCGACCGGTCCATCGCGCCGGGCAGCAACTGGAGCCCCAGCACCGCCCCGGACGGCGCGGTCGTCACCGTGACGGACCCGTCCCGGTTCCGGCCGGTCCCCCGCAGGTCCTTCATCACCTGCTGGAGCTCGGCGGCCTTGCCCGCCTGCTCCTGGAAGGACTTCATCATGCTCTGCAACCGCTCTTGCCGGTCGACCACGCAACTCACCCCAAGAAGATCGACTCTGGTCGGTGCCAACACCGTACAACGAGGCCACGCCCGTCCGTGGCGGTTCACCTCACACCACCCCGACCGAACCGCCGAGCCCGCTGAACCGTATTGAAGGCATGAGCCCCGTCACACGCCGCACCCTGCTCGTCGGCGGCCTGGCCCTGACGACGCTGAGCGCGGCGTCGTCACGCCCGGTGGACCCGTTCACGCTCGGCGTGGCCTCGGGCGACCCGACGCCCGACAGCGTGCTCCTGTGGACCCGCCTGGCCCCCGTTCCACTGGCCGAGGACGGCTCGGGCGGCATGCCGCCACGACCGGTGGAGGTCGCGTGGGAACTCGCGCACGACGACCGGTTCCGCCACATCGCCCGACGCGGCACCGAGTGGGCCAGACCGGAACTGGGCCACAGCGTCCACGTGGACGTCACCGGCCTCTCCCCCGGCCGCGAGTACTTCTACCGCTTCGCCACCAACAACCACCTCTCCCGCACCGGCCGCACCCGCACGACACCACAACCGTGGACCCTGACCACCCCGCTGACCATGGCCTTCGCCTCGTGCGCCCAGTACGAACACGGCTACTTCACCGCGTACCGACGACTGGCCGAGGACGAACCGGACCTGGTGCTGCACCTGGGCGACTACCAGTACGAGTACGAATCGGGCGTCCACGTGGCCCCCAACGGCAACGTCCGCGGCGTGGAAGGCCCCAGAACCGTCACCTTGGCCAACTACCGCCAGCGCTACGCGCAGTACAAATCGGACGCCGACCTCCAAGCGGCACACGCGGTGGCCCCGTGGTCGGTCGTCTGGGACGACCACGAGATCGACGACAACTGGGCAGGCGAGATCTACGGAAAGCCGGAGAAGCCACAACCCGACTTCATGACGAGGCGCAAGGCCGCTTTCCAGGCCTACTACGAGAACATGCCGATCCGCCAAGCACCACGAGGCGTGGGCCTACAGCTCTACCGACGCGTCCACTGGGGCCAACTGGCCACCTTCCACATGCTGGACACCCGCCAGTACCGCGACGACCAGGCGTGCGGCGACGGCATAAAACCCTGCGACGAACGCCTGAACCCCACCAGGACCATCCTCGGACCAGACCAGGAATCCTGGCTGCTCAAGGGTTTCCAGGACTCGACAGCAAGATGGGACGTACTGGGCCAACAGGTGTTCTTCTCCCAGTACGACCACACCAGCGGCCCCGTACAGGAAACCAACCTCGACGCCTGGGACGGCTACGCAGCAGACCGCGACCGCGTGGTCACCGGCTTCAAGGACACCAGGAACGCGGTAGTACTGACCGGCGACGTACACGCCTCCTGGGGAGTCGACATCAAGGAACGATGGGACGACCCAACTTCAAGAACAGTAGCCACCGAGCTAGCAGGAAGCTCCATCACCTCAGGCGGCGACGGCTCAGAGGACTACCCGGAAACACCACAGTGGCTAGCAGAAAACCCACACATCAAGTACTTCAACAACCGCAGAGGCTACGTACGAACACACCTAACCCCCACCACCTTCCAAGCAGACTTCAGAGGCCTGAACCACGTCTCCACCCCCGGCGCAACAGCAACCACCAAAGCAACTTTCCTAATAGAAGACCGCAACCCAGGCCTAAACCGCCTTTAAAGCAACCCGCACCCCACCCACCGCCACGACCCCACCCACCGCCACGACCCCACCCACCCGACCCGACACACAACTCCCCCGCCGCCCCGATCCGAAGCGCCCTCATCGCCGAACTTGTTTGTCAAGGCATCTTTCCCGCCTTGACAAACAAGTTCGGCGATGGAGACAATCGCGCGAGCGGGGTGTCGGGGGCCCACCCCCAACACACCCCCCGATGCGAAGCGAGCCACCCCCACCGCGCCGCAGCCACCCCCCACCGTCACCTCGCCGCAGCCTCCCTCCCCACCGGCTCCGGATGCCCCAGATACGTCAACCACCCCCGCACCACCCGATGCAAAGCCTCAGCCCCCACGATCTCCCCAGGCGCGGGCAAATCCGCCGGGTACACCAAGAACCCCCGCGACTGCCCCCCTCCCAACCCCCCGTGCGACCCCACGTGCACCTCAAACGGTGAAGCATCATCCGTAACCGCGCTATACCGCGAATTGATCAACAAATCCGGACAGTGCAAGAACCCATCAGTCCTCCGGATCAACGCAGCCGCGTGTTCCCCATACCCAGCAAGCGGATCCTCCCCCCGAACCTCCCCACTCTCCAGCCACAACACCCCATCCCGCCCCAACACCACCGGCCCATCACCACTCCTGACCAATACAAACCCCACCCCAGGATGATCGACCAGAGCTGGCAACAACTCCGGGAACTCCGCCTCGACGGTCTCCAACCCCACCCGCCCGCCATGCTCGGTGAACGACACCATCGCCACATGCCCGGACACCACCACGACAACCCCCGGAGCCACCCTCGCCACCGCCCCAGGACCCCCCTCCGGAGTCCGATGACGATCAGACGTCCCAGCCCTCACCCGCAACGCCCGACCGATCGGCCCACCAGCCTCCGCCAAGGCAGCGTCCAACTGCCACCCATTGGCCGGCCCCGCCTTCTCCCGACCTTCCCGCCCCTCCCCACCCCCAGACGCCCCACCACACAACCGCCCCACCAACGCCTCAACCGACTCCCCGAACCGATCCGCGAACGCCCACCCCTGCGTAACCCCGTGATCCGACAACACCACCAACCGGTACCTCCGAGGCGCCAACCGAGCCGCGCGGTGCAACCTCCCGATCTGCTGGTCGATCGCCCGCACCACCGCCAACGCGTCGTACCGCTCGATCCCCGTGTGGTGCGCGACCTCGTCGTACCCGAGGAAGTCCGCGTACACCACCGGCCGCCCGGCCAACATGTCCCCGATGATCGACGACACCACCAGGTCCCGCGTGATCACCGTCGTCGCGGCACGGGCGAACGGGTACACCCCACCGCGCTTCACCCTGGGCCGCACCCCGGCCCGCCGCTGCCGCACCGAGGCCGTCACCTCCCGCAGGACGTCCACGACAGCGGCTCCGACGGTCCGCACCAGGTTCACCGGGTTGGCGAAGTACACGTAGTACCCGGCCGCGTTGCGCGACCGCCCCCGCCGAGCGGGCGTGAGCAGCGGCACCGCGCTCATCGTCATGCTGGTGTGGTCGGCGTCCCCGGTGAACAGCCCGCTGCGCGCGGCCCCTCCCCCGGCCAGCAGCCCGCGCCCGTCCGAGTGCCGCCTCTCGATCTCCGCCGCGTCGGCCGGGTGCGCGCACGCCATCACGTGGTCGCGGTCCTTCTCGTACCAGCGGAACCCGAGGATGTCCTCGTTCGACCCGTGCAGCAGCCCGCACACGCTCGCCCCGGTCTGCGAACTCCAGTCGCAGTGCCAGTCCGTCACCACGTGGCTGCCCTCGACCAGCCACCCGGCCATCGTGGGCAGGTCCCCGTCGCGCACGGCCCGGCGCACCGTGTCGTACCCGAGCCCGTCGATCTGGAGCAGCAACACTCCCGGCGGTTCGGACTCGTCACCGCCGCCCGCCCGGCGGAACCGCCGCGCGGCCCGGCGGAAGAACAACTCGTCCTCGTCGATCGCCAGCACGCTGCTCACCAGCGCGCCGACGGCCGACACCGCCACCACGACCAGCACGGCCGTGCGCAGGTTCGCGACCACCACCCCCGGCACCACGAACGACAGCGCCAACAGTCCCGCGCCCAGCAGCAGGAACGACCCGATCCCCAGCGTGAACACCGCGACCGGCAGCGCCACGCGCAGCACCAGCGGCCACACGACCGCGCTCAGCACGCCGTAGAGCAGCGCGAACACTGTCGGCTGCCACCACTCCGGCAGCGCGAAGTCGGCGAGCATCCCGTCCAGCACGTGCAGCACGACGGCGACGAGCACCCACACCAGGAACAGCCGCGCGACGACCCGTCCGCCCCGCAGCAGCCGTCCGCTCTCCTCCTCCGTCACGACGGCCTCCGCTCTCGGCGTTTCGCGACCAGCGCCGACACGGCGGTGACGACGAGCACCAGGACGGTCGCGATCACCGTGGCCACGACGGGGTGGTCGAACAGGCCGCCGCTGACCACGCCGAGCGCCGAGTAGGCCACCGACCACAGCAGGCACGCCCCGGCCGCTGCGGGCACCAGGCGGCGCCACGGGTAGCCGAGCGCGCCCGCGGCCAGCAGCGCCGGGATGCGGCCCGCGGGCACCATCCGGCCGATCACGACCACCTGCCACCCGCGCGCGGCGAACTTCTCGCGCGCCGACTCCAGCCTCTCCGCCGACTGGCGCCGGGAGAACCAGCGCACCACCGCCGTCCGCCCACCGCTAGCGGCCGCGAACGTCACCAGGTCGCCGATCAGCGAGCCGATGGTCGCCACCAGCACCACCCACACCAGGTCCAGCCGGTCCGTGCTCGTGGCGATGGCCGCGGCGGCCCCCACCACCGCACCCGTCGGCACGACCGGCACCACCGATCCCAGCAGCACCCCGCCGAACAGCACCGGGTACCCGATGCTCGACGGGTCGGCCCAGTCCACCGCCAGCGCGGTCACCCGACCTCACCCCGGCGCAACGCCACGTCCGTCCCCGGCTCGGTGACCAGCACCCGAGTGGCCGAGCCCGCCTCACGCACCGCGGCGGCGAACTCCCGCGGCGGATCCACCAGCAGCCGCCTCATCCGCGCACCGACCCGGCCGGGCGCCTTCACCAGCCCCGGCAGCGCCAACGTCCCCCAGTGCACCGGCACGGCGACCCGCGGCCGCAGCACCCGCACCGCCTCGGCCGCCCGTTCCGGCGTGAGGTGCCCAGGCCCCAGCGTCGGCCCCCACCCCCACACCGGCAGCAGGGCGACGTCCACGTCGGCCAGCGCGCTCATCCCGTCGAACAGGTCCGTGTCCCCGGCCGCGTACACCCGCACCCCGCCGCCCTCGATGACGTGCCCCATGGCCACCGCCTGCGGCCCGCGCGTCGACCGCGGCCCCCACCGATGCCCGGAGTGCTCGGCCGCCACTCCAACGACCCGCAGGTCCCCGTCCACCAACTCCTCACCGGGCGCCAACTCCTCCACCCGCCGAATCCCCCTGGCCCGCAACCACGCCCCGGCCCCGCGCGGCACGACCACCCGGACATGACCACCCAGCAGCCGCAACGACGGCAGGTGCAGGTGATCACCGTGCAGGTGCGACAACAGCACCAGGTCGACGTCCGCCCGATCACCGGCGGTGCACGACGGAGCCACCCGACTCAACACCGACACCCGATCGGTCAACACCGGATCGGTGAGCACCACCCGCCCGGCCAACTCCACGCGCACGGTGGAGTGCCCGACGAACCGCAGACCAAGACCGTTCACGCCCGCCAGTATCACCGCCGCCGACGATCACGGCCGGGCGTGACGACCACGGGGACTCGGCTCACATGCGGTCGGCGCCCTTCCTGATCGCGGTGCGGATGCGGGAGTACGTGCCGCAGCGGCAGATGTTGCGGAGGCCGTCGAGGTCGGCGTCGGTGATCTGCCTGCCCTCGGCCTTGGTCTTGCGGACCAGTGCCACGGCGGCCATGATCTGGCCCGGCTGGCAGTAGCCGCACTGCGACACGTCCTCCTCCAGCCACGCCTCCTGCATCGGGTGCAGGTCGCGGCCGACGGTCGCGGGCAGGCCCTCGATGGTGGTGATCTCGTCGGATTCCTTGATCTTCGAGACGGGCACCGAGCAGGGGTTGAAGGCCTTGCCGTTGATGTGGGACGTGCAGGACTTGCAGACGTTCAGGCCGCAGCCGTACTTCGGGCCGGTGACGCCGAGGATGTCGCGCAGCACCCACAGGAGCCGCACGTCGTCGGCGACCTCCACCGTCACCCTGCTGCCGTTGAGAACGAAAGTGTGCTGTGACAAGGGAAGGCTCCTCAGAACGCGCTGTCGAGGCCGTTGGTCGGCGAGGCGGGCGTTGACGGCTGGAGCGGGAACGGCTCGAAGCCGAGTTCGCCGTGGTTGATCGGGAACGTGGTCGGCGTCGTGCCGGTCGCCCTGGCGTACGCGCAGGCGACGGCGGCGAACGACGGCGCCACGGCGATCTCACCGGCGCCGCTGGGGGTCCCGGTCGTCGGCGGCAGGACGACCACCCGCACGTCCGGCGGTGTGTTCCACTGCCGGGTGTAGAAGTAGTTGTCCCAGCTACCTTCCAGCGGGATGCCGTCCTTGATGTGCAGGCTCGACGTGAGCGCCAGTGCGATGCCGTCGTTGAGCCCGCCGATCATCTGCGCCTCCAGCCCGCGCGGGTTGAGCGGCAGGCCCGCGTCGATCACGATCGTCGCCTTCGTGACGCGCGGACCCGTGACGCCGTCGGAGATAGGCCGGTTCACGGTCTCCGGGCGGCAGTCGACCTCCACGAGCACCGCGACCGCGCCGCGGTACTCGGCGTGCAGCCCGATCCCCTGCGCCACTCCCTTCGGCAGCGGCCGCCCCCACCGGCCTTCGACGACGACCTCCTCCATCACCGCGCGCAGCCGGTCGTCCTTGAGGAACTCGCGGCGGAACGCGACGGGGTCCTTGCCCAGCTTCGCCGCCAGCTTGTCGACGACCAGCTCCTGCGCGCAGACCACGTTCGGCGAGTAGATGTTGCGCATGCTGCCGGTGTTGAACTTCAGCGGGATCTCGTTGAGCAACTGCGTGACGACGCCGAAGTTGTACGGCACGGACTGGCTGAGCAGGAAGATCGTCTGGGCGAAGGTGTAGTTGCCCGCGATCGGCAGCTCCGCGGCGGTCGACGTGATCATCTCGCCGAGGCCGTGGCTGAAGCTGGTCTCCGAGCTGGTGTGCCGCTGCTCGTAGGTCAGCACGTTGCCCAGCAGGTGCGTGGCGCGCACCCGTGACACGCACATCGGGTGCGCGCGGCCCTGGCGGAAGTCGTCGGTGCGGGACCACGACAGCTTGACCGGCTTGCCCATCTTCTGCGAGATCTCCGCGGCCTCCGCGGCGACGTCGTGGAACAGGTGCCTGCCGAACGAGCCGCCGCCGGTCACGACGTGGACGACGACCTTGTCCACGGGCAGGCCGAGCTGCCGCGCGATGTCCTGCCGCGCGATGTCCTGCCGCGCGTCGATCGGGACCTTCAGCGTGGACCAGATCTCCGCGCGGTCGGGCCGCACGTCGGCGATGGCGTTGTCCGGTTCCAGCGGCGCGTTGCTGGCGAACGCGAAGGTGAACTCAGCCTCCACGGACAGCGCGCCCAGCGGTGGCACGGCGAGCGGCAGCCGCGCCTTCCTCAGCTTCGCGAGCACGGTCGCGTCCGACTCGCCGTCGACCGTGCCTGGGTTCCAGTCCACGTCCAGCGCCCGCAGCCCGTCGACGCACTGGCCGAACGTCTCGCCGCGCACGGCGACCCCGTACCTGATCACGGCGACGTCGGTGATGCCCGGCATCGCCTTGACGGCGTCCGCGTTGCGCACGGCCCTCACCGTGCCGTTGATCGTCGGCGGCCTGCGCACCATGCAGGGCTTGGCGCCCGGCACCTGGATGTCCATGCCGAACCGCTTGCGGCCGGTGACGATGTCGAGCGCGTCGATCCGGTTCTGCGGCTTGCCGAGCACCCGGAAGTCCTCGACGGCCTTGAGGGACACGGAGACCTGGACCGTGCGGTCGCTCGCCGCGACTTTCGCCAGCGAGCCGTAGGTCGCGGACTTCCCGCTGCGGTGCGAGAGCACGCCGTCCCGCGTGGCGACCTCGTCCTCCGGCACGTCCCACCGCGCGGCGGCCGTGCGGACGAGCTGCTGCCGGGCGAGGGCGGACGCGGTCCGGACGGGGGTGAAGATGCTCCGTACCGAGTTGGAGCCGCCGGTGAGCTGGTTCATCAGCAGTTCGGGGCGGGCGTCGGCGAGGGTGATCCGCACCTTGTCGATCGGCAGGTCCAGTTCCTCGGCGATCATCATGGCGACCGCGGTAGTGATGCCCTGGCCGACTTCGGTGCGGTGCAGCGCGAACGACGCCGTGCCGTCCTCGTCGACCTGCACGCTGATCAGTCCGGACGTGGGCAGCGCGGCCAGGTTTTGCAGGTCGCCGAGGTCGAAGAGGTCCTCGGGCTGGGGCAGCGACGGGATGGACGCCTCGGCCTCGTCGGCGCCGAGGGCGGCGTCGGCCCACGTCACCCCGACGGCGAGCGTCGGGGCGGCGAGCAGGTAGCCGAGGAAGCGGCGGCGGGTCGGGTCTTCCGGCGAACGACGGTGTTCGGCCATGGGTGTTCCTCGCAGGCGCACTCTGAGTGGTGGTGTGGTGGCGTAGCGCAGTTCGAGCCCGGAGTGTGCCACGTCACATCCCCCAGGAGAAGGAACGCCTGCCTGCTTCTGGCCTACCGCCGCCGTGCCGGGTGCGCGGCGGTCGCCCGGCCGAACACCCGATGACCTGGATTCTTGATTGATTCCAGAAAGCAGGGCAGACTCCGGGGCGTGCCATCGCCAACGGACTTCGAGCGCCTGCTGCGAGGGGCCGCCCTGCGCGTGACCCGCCCTCGGCTCGCGGTGCTGTCCGCTGTGCACGACCACCCGCACGCCGACACGGATTCGATCATCGGTATCGTTCGTGAAGGACTCGGCGGGGTGTCCCACCAGGCCGTTTACGACGTCCTGCGGGCCCTGACCACGGCAGGCCTGCTGCGCCGCATCGAGCCCCAGGGCTCCGTGGCGCGCTACGAGGCGCGTGTCGGGGACAACCACCACCACGTCGTGTGCCGGTCGTGCGGCGCCATCGCCGACGTCGACTGCGCCGTCGGCGAAGCCCCCTGCCTGACCGCTTCCGACGACCACGGCTTCCTGGTCGAGGAGGCCGAGGTCATCTACTGGGGCCTGTGCCCCGAGTGCACCACCACTGCCGGTTAGTTCCTTTTGATCCTGGAGAATCCCGTGTCTGACAGTCCTGACGCCGTCGTTGGAGAGATGAACGAGGAGAGCGCGGGCGGCTGCCCCGTCTCCGCCGGGCGCCTCAACCACCCGACCGAGGGTGGCAGCAACCGGAGCTGGTGGCCGAACCAGCTCAACCTGTCGATCCTCCGCAAGCACTCCGCCGCGTCCGACCCCATGGGCGGTGACTTCGACTACGCCGCCGCGTTCGCCACCCTCGACCTCGACGCCCTCGCGCGCGACGTCGACGAGGTGCTGACGTCGTCGCAGGAGTGGTGGCCCGCCGACTTCGGCCACTACGGCCCGTTCATGATCCGGATGGCGTGGCACAGCGCGGGCACGTACCGCGTCGAGGACGGCCGCGGTGGCGCCGGTGCGGGCATGCAGCGCTTCGCGCCGCTGAATAGCTGGCCGGACAACGGCAACCTGGACAAGGCGCGCAGGCTGCTGTGGCCGGTCAAGAAGAAGTACGGCCGCACGATCTCGTGGGCCGACCTGATGATCTTCACGGGCAACCGCGCCCTGGAGACCATGGGGTTCAAGACCTTCGGCTTCGCAGGCGGCCGCGCGGACGTGTGGGAGCCCGACGAGGACGTGTACTGGGGCCCGGAGCGCACCTGGCTCGGCGACGAGCGCTACACCGGTGACCGCGAGCTGGAGAGCCCGCTCGCGGCCGTCCAGATGGGACTCATCTACGTCAACCCCGAGGGCCCCAACGCGAACCCGGACCCGCTGGCCTCGGCCCGCGACATCCGCGAGACCTTCGGGCGCATGGCGATGAACGACGAGGAGACCGTCGCGCTGATCGCGGGCGGCCACACGTTCGGCAAGACCCACGGCGCGGCGGACCCCGACCAGTACGTCGGCGCCGAGCCCGAGGGCGCGGCCATCGAGGAGCAGGGCCTCGGCTGGAAGAACACGTTCGGCAGCGGCAAGGGCCGCGACTCCATCACCAGCGGCCTCGAGGTCACCTGGACCGGGACGCCGACCCAGTGGGGTAACGGCTTCTTCGACAGCCTGTTCGGCTACGAGTGGGAGCTGTCCAAGAGCCCCGCGGGCGCCAACCAGTGGGTGGCGAAGGACGGCGCGGGCGCGAACACCATCCCGGACCCCGAGGACGGCACGCTCAACCGCCCGCCGACCATGCTGACGACCGACCTCGCGCTCCGGATCGACCCGGTGTACGAGCAGATCTCGCGGCGCTTCCACCAGAACCCCGACCAGTTCGCGGACGCGTTCGCCAGGGCGTGGTTCAAGCTGACGCACCGCGACATGGGCCCGATCCAGCGCTACCTCGGGCCGCTGGTCCCGCAGGAGACGCTCATCTGGCAGGACCCGGTGCCCGCCGTCGACCACGAACTGGTCGACGCGGACGACGTCGCCGCCCTCAAGGCGAAAATCCTCGACTCCGGCCTGTCGATCGCGCAGCTCGTCTCCACCGCGTGGGCGTCGGCCTCGACGTTCCGCGGCAGCGACAAGCGCGGCGGCGCGAACGGCGCCCGCATCCGCCTGGAGCCCCAGCGGAGCTGGGAGGTCAACGAGCCCGACACGCTCGCGCAGGTGCTGCGCGCGCTGGAGGGCGTGCAGGAGTCGTTCAACAGCGCCCAGACCGGCGGCAAGAAGGTCTCGCTGGCCGACCTCATCGTGCTCGGCGGCACCGCCGCCGTGGAGAAGGCCGCGAAGAACGCGGGCCACAACCTCCAGGTCCCGTTCACGGCCGGTCGCACCGACGCCACGCAGGAGCAGACCGACGCCGAGTCGTTCGCCCCGCTGGAGCCGACCATCGACGGGTTCCGCAACTACCGGGGCAAGGGCCACCGCCTCCCCTCGGAGTACCTGCTCGTCGATCGCGCGAACCTCCTCACCCTGACCGCGCCGGAGCTGACGGTCCTCGTGGGCGGCCTGCGCGTGCTGAACGCGAACCACCAGGGGTCCCAGGCGGGTGTCCTCACCACGACGCCCGAGTCGCTGACCAACGACTTCTTCGCGAACCTGCTCGACATGGGCGTCGAGTGGAAGGCGACGTCGGAGGACGCGGAGACCTTCGAGGGCCGCGACCGCGTCACCGGCGAGGTCCGGTGGACCGGGACCCGCGCCGACCTGGTCTTCGGCTCGAACTCCGAACTCCGCGCCGTCGCCGAGGTCTACGCGAGCGACGACTCGAAGGAGAAGTTCGCCCGTGACTTCGTCGCGGCGTGGACGAAGGTCATGGACCTCGACCGGTACGACCTGGTCTGATCCCCCGAGGTGGCCGGGTCGCCCCGGCCACCTCGACCCCCGTGGAGCAGCGGGCACGCCCGTCTAGATAATTGCCGTCGCTAGACATGTCTAGCGACGTGCGACATGCTAGACAGGCGTGCCCACCACTCCACGGAGGAACAATGCCCCGCGACAACGCCGCGCCCGTCACCCCGGACCTGCTCACCGCGGTCACCGCGTTGGCCGAGGCCGAGCGGAACCTGACGGCTCAGCTCGACGCGCTGGCCGTCGCCAGGACGGTCCGCCACGACGCCCACGCCCACCGCGACGCCCTGATCCACGCCGAACTGGACCGCAACGTCCCCGTCGTGGAGCTGTGCAAGGTGACGGGCCTGACCCGCGCCCGGATCTACCAGATCCGCGAGAACCGCCCCTGACGGCTCACCCGGCGGGAGGCGGGCACTCGGCGGCCAGCGCGGCGTCGACGTGGTCGTGGGCGGCGGCCGTCGTGAGCGCTCCGGTGAGCCACCGGTTGCTCAGCCCCTCGACCAGCGCGGTGAGCCGTTCCGCGGTCGAGTGGGGGTCGACGCCGGGGCGGATACCGCCGTCGGCCAGCCCACGGGTGATGCCGTCCGCGACAGCGGTGTTCCAGTGCTCGGTCGCGGTCCTCGCGATGGCGCGGAGGTCGGCTTCGAACACGGCCGACGCGCGGAACTCGTTCCACACCGCGGAGTTGTCCCGCACCTCGTCGGTGTCCTGGAACTCGCCGACCAACTCGTACCGCAACCGCTCCCTGCCGGTCAGTCCCGGCGGCGCGGTCGTGTACTCGTCGGCGCGGTCGCTGACGAACCGCATCGTCGCGGCCAGCAGGCCCGCCCGGCTGCCGAAGTAGTGGTACAGCAACGTGGTCGACACCCCGGCCCGGTCCGCGACCTCGTCCACCCGCAGGCCGCGCACGCCTCGCCGCGCGATGACGTGGCAGGTCGCGCGCAGCAGCGACGCCTTCCGCTCGGCGGGGCTCATCCGGGTCCTCACGCGACGGGCTCCTGCTGGGTCGCGCAGTGGATCCCGCCCCCGCCCTCGGCCAGCACGTCGATCCGCACCTGCACGACCGCCCGTCCGGGGTGGAGCGCCCCCAGCACGTCGGCGGCGTCCCGATCCGCCGCGACATCACCGAAAGCGGGCGCGATGACGGCGCCGTTGACCACGTAGTAGTTGATGTAGGAGGCGAGGAAGTCGTCCCCGCGCGGACCGAGCGCGTCCAGGTCCGGGTCGACGAGGTCGACCACGTCGAGTCCGTGGGCGGCGCAGACCTCCTTCATCGCCAGGTGGAGCGCGGTGTCCTCCGGCCTCGCCCACGGCCCCGGATCGGCGAGCACCACGGCACCGGGACCGGTGAACCGGACGAAGCCGTCGATGTGCCCGTCGGTGATGTCGGCCCCGCGAACGCCGGGGAACCAGATCACCTCCGAGACGCCCAGCAGGGCCTTCAGGTCGGCTTCCAGCTCGGCACGGGTCCGGCCGGGGTTGCGGTTGTCGTTGACGATCGAGCTCTCGGTGGCGATCAGCGCGCCCCGGCCGTCGACCTCCAGGCTGCCGCCCTCGGTCACCAGCGGCGCGACGATCCGCGGAACTCCTTGGTGCTCAAGGATTCGACGCGCGACCCGGCCGTCGGCGCGACACGCCTGCTTGCCGCCCCACCCGGTGAAGTTGGTGTCCACCCCCGCCAAGCCACCGGGCGTGCGCACGAACGTCGGCCCGGTGTCCCGCATCCACAGGTCGTCGACCGGGATCGGCAGCACCTCGACCGCGCCACCGCACACCCGACGCGCGCCGCTCACGTCCGCCGGGTCGACCACGAGCACGACCGGCTCGAAGTCGGCGACCGCCCGCGCGATCCCGGCGACGTCCCGCCGCACGGCGGCCAGGTCGGCTCCCCACGGCCCGCTCCGCGACGGCCACGCCATGAAGGTACGGGCGTGCGGCTCACCTTCCGCGGGCATCCACGACGGCACGTCCGGCCCGAGGCCCTGGGGCACCACTACCTCCGTTGTTTACTGAATTTTCAGTAAGTAAGGCCACCGTACGGCATCCGCGGGAGCCCGTCCCCCTGCGGCGAGGACCTGGCAGGCACCGGCTATGAGCCTTGTCACACCACGCGCGGCCCTATAACGTGACCCCGTGCCGCTCGACTGAAACGTTTCAATCCATCGGACGGCGCGCCACGACGGAGGAGAAGTGCGATGCGATCTCGGGTGGCTGGAGCACTGGTCGTGCTGGCGGTCGTGCTGACCGCACCGGTGCTGGCGACGGCTCCGGGCCTGGCCACCGGTGGTCACGTCGGCAGGTCCACCGGGCTGGAGGTCGGGCACCTCGCGGTCGAGCACCAGGAGAACCCCCTCGGCGTCGACGCGGCCGTGCCCCGGTTGAGCTGGGTGTCGAAATCGGACGACGTCGGCGCGCGGCAGTCGGCGTACCAGGTGCAGGTGTCGTCGTCGCCGAACGGCGGCGGCGACGTGTGGGACAGCGGCCGGGTGTCGTCGGCGAAGTCGTTCGACGTCGAGTACGCCGGGCCCGACCTGCGCTCGCGCACCCGGTACCACTGGCGCGTCCGCGTCTGGGACGCGAACCGGCGGGCGTCGGCGTGGAGCGGGGCGGCCTGGTTCGAGACCGCTTTCCTGAAGCAGCAGGACTTCCACGGCGACTGGATCGGCGCACGCGCGGAGCGGGCCACCGTCTCGCTCCAGGGCGCGAACTGGATCTGGTACCCCCAGGGCAATCCCGCCGAGTCCGCCCCGGTCGGCACCCGGTACTTCCGGCGGACGTTCGACCTGCCCGCCAACGCCGTCGTCACCGCGGCGAACTTCCAGCTCACCGCCGACGACAGCTTCTCCCTCCACGTCAACGGAACGGACGCCGCGCGCTCGCCGCAGGTCAACGACTCGTGGCGGTCGGCTGTCGACGTCGACCTCACGGCCGCACTGCGGCCGGGGCGCAACACCATCGCCGTCCAGGCCGCCAACGCCCAACCCGGCCCGTCCGGGCTCGTCGGCAAGCTCCACGTCGAACTCTCGGGCGCGAACCCGGTCGACATCGTCACCGACGCCGCGTGGAAGTCGTCCGAAGTGGACGAAGCGGGGTGGCGGCAGGCGGACTTCGACGACTCGGCGTGGCCACCGGCACTGGTCGCCGCGGCGTACGGATCGGGCCCCTGGGGGAACTCCGTCACGACGGCGCCTCCGGCGGAACCGCTGCTGCGCAAAGACTTCACGGCGGTGAAGCGGATCAGGTCCGCCCGCGCCTACGTCATCGGCCTCGGCTACTACAAGCTCTACCTCAACGGCAGGCGGGTGGGTGACCACGAGCTCGACCCGGCGTTCACCGTCTACGACAAGACCGGCCTCTACGCGACGTACGACGTGACCAAGGAGCTGCGGGCCGGGGGCAACGCGATCGGCGTGAGCCTGGGTCGCGGCTACTACGCCATGACGAACCCGGACGAGTGGCTGACCTCGCCGTGGAGCGGCGAGCCGAAGCTGAAGCTCCAACTCGACATCACCTACGTGGACGGCACGAGCGCACAGGTCGTCAGCGACGGGAGCTGGAAGACCGCCGACGGCCCCACCACGTCGGAATCGCTGTGGTTCGGCGAGACCCACGACGCCCGCCTCGACCAGCCGGGCTGGAACCGGGCCGGGTTCGACGACTCCGCCTGGCGCCCCGCCCGGCTCGTCCCCGCGCTCGCGGGTGAGCTGAAGGCCCAGTCGTTCCCGCCGATCAAGGTCACCGACACGCTGAAAGCCGGGAAGGTCACCACCCCCGCCACCGGAACGACGGTCCACGACTACGGCACCCCGACGGCGGGGTGGGCGGGCGTCGCCGTGAACGGCCCGGCGGGCTCGCAGGTGACGATCACCTACGGCGAGAAGCTGAAGGCCGACGGCACGGTCGACAACGTCGGCGGCTTCGGCATGCAGCTCCAGAAGTACACCTACGTCCTGAAGGGCGGCGGCCCGGAGTCGTTCACGCCGAGCTACACCTACGCCGGGTTCCAGTACGTCCAGGTCACCGCGCCCGCGGAGGTCGCCGTCACGTCGGTGACCGCGCAGCGCGTCCACACGGCGGTCGCCAAGACCGGTGACTTCACCAGTTCGAGCGACCTGCTCAACCGCTACCACGTCGCGCAGGCGAACACGATCCTCAACAACCTGCACTCGGTGCCGACCGACACCCCGATGTACGAGAAGCGGCCCTACACCGCCGACGGCCTGCTGGCCGCCGACTCGGCCATCGCGAGCTTCGACATGCGGGACTTCTACGAGAACTGGATGCGCGCCCACCGGGACGACCAGACGCCCGAGGGGAACATCGGCCAGACCGTGCCGGGGACCGTGGGGGCGAAGGAGGTCGTCGACCCGGTGTGGACCGCGAGCTTCGTGCTCGTCAACCGCGACCTCTACTGGTACTACGGCGACATCCGGCCGCTGCGGGACAACTACGAGTCGATGAAGGCGTGGCTCGGGTTCTTCGAGGGGAAGATCGCGGGCACCGGCTACGTCTACACCGGCGGCAGCTACGCCGACTGGCTCTCACCGGGTTTCGCCATGCCACCCGAGGGCGCGCGGCTCGCGGGCACGGCGTACCTCCACAAGACCACCACGGCGATGGCGGAGATCGCCCGCGCCCTCGGGCGCGACGCCGACGCGACGCGCTTCGACGGCTTGGCCACCACGATCGCCAACGCCTTCAACGCCACGTTCTTCGACGCGGCGAAGGGCGCGTACTACGACGACCCCGCGGCGGGGTACCGCCAGACCTCCAACCTGCTGCCGCTGAGCCTCGGCATCGTCCGGGAGGAGAACCACGCCGCCGTGGTCGCGAACCTCGTCGCCGACGTCAACGGCCGTGGCGTCCACCTGAACACCGGCGCGCTGGGCACCAAGCTCATCCTCCCGGTCCTCACCGACACCGGGAACTCCGACCTCGCCTACCGCGTCGCGACGAACCCGACGTACCCCGGCTGGGGCCACTGGTTCCAGGCCCTGGGCGCCACCACCATGTGGGAGGAGTGGCCCGCCGGGTCGCGTTCCCGGCAGCACGCTTTCATGGGCACCGTCGACGACTGGCTGTACCAGCGCGTCGCGGGCATCGAGCCCGCGGCACCGGGCTACACCGCGGTCAAGGTCCAGCCCTTCCCCGTCGGCGACCTGAAGCGCGCCTCCGCCGAGGTCACGTCCCCGCTGGGCCAGGTGCGCTCGTCGTGGACCCGTGACAGGGGCCTGTTCACCTTGCGGGTGACCATTCCCGTCGGCGCGACGGGCGAGGTCCTCGTGCCGGTCCGCGACGGGCAGCGGGTCACCGCTCCGGCCGGTGCGGCGTTCGTCGAGAAGCAGAACGGCTACGCCGCCTACCGGGTGGGCTCCGGGTCCTACGAGTTCAAGTCCTCTTAGGACACCCGCTCGGCGGCGGCCATCGCGACCAGTGCCGAGGACCGCGCTTCCTCCACCGCGAGGGGATTGGCCCCCGCGGTGAGGACGACGAGCGTCCCCTCGTAGAGCAGGTGCAGGTGAGCACCAAGGGCGGCGTCGCCCGCGAGGGTGTCGAACAGGGTGCGCATCCACGCCTTCTCGGCGCGGATGACGGGCACGGCCGGGTGGTCGCCGTCGCCGAGTTCGGCGTAGGCGTTGACGAAGGCGCACCCGCGCCGCTGCGTCCCCATCCACGTCCGCACCACGTCGAAGACCAGCAGCACCTGCTCGCCGCGGTCCGCCGCGTCCGCGTCGGCGAGCCGGGCCAGCAGGTGCTCGCGCCACCGGTGGGCCCGCCGCAGCAGGTACAGCGCGACGAGGGTGTCCTTGGAGCCGAACCTGTCGTAGAGGGTCTTCTTGGTGGTCCCGGCGGTCTCGGCGATCAGGTCCACGCCGACGGCGCGCACCCCGCGGTCGTAGAACAGGTCGCTGGCCGCGTCCAGCAGCCGCGTGCCCGCGTCGGTCATCGCGGGCAGCGGCCGCAACACCGGGCGCAGCGCGGCGGGCGTGGTCTCGTCGAGCGTGGTCGGCATCAACGGCACGGGTCCTCCTCGGTCGGTGCACTGCGAGTATACCAACCGGTATGGTTACCTGGCGGCCATGGACACGACACCCCGAGGACGAGGGACCGCCCCGCTGCGCGGTGCCGCCCTGGTCGTGGTGTGGAGCTCGGGCTTCATCGGCGCCGAGCTGGGCGCCCGGCACGCCCCACCGGACACCCTGCTGACCTGGCGCTGCCTGGCGACGGCCGTCGTCCTGCTCCCCTGGGCGGTGCGCGCGGCCACCCGCCTGAGCCGACGGGACTGGCTGCGCCAAGCCGTGTTGGCCCTGCTGTGCCAGTGCTTCTACCTGGGAGGCGTCTTCTGGGCCGCCGCCGCGGGGGTCCCCGCGGGCACGTCCGCCCTGATCGCCTCCCTGCAACCCGCCCTGGTGCTCACCGCCGCCGTCCTGCTCGACTCGCGGCGGGTGCGGCCGGTCCACCTCGCGGGCCTGGCACTCGGCACGACCGGCGTCGCACTGACCGCGGCCGGGGACCTCAGCTCGGGGGTCACCGCCGCGGCGCTGTTCCTCCCGCTGGCGGCCATGCTGTCCCTGACCGCCGGAACGCTGCTGCGCGAGCGCTGGCCCACCCCACCCCTGATGCAGACCCTGGCCGTCCAGTCCGCCTTCACCGCGGTCTTCTTCACCACCGGCACGGCCGCGGCGGGCCACCTCGCTCCCCCACCGACCACCGGCTTCTGGACGGCGGTGGCCTGGGCGACCGTGGCGGGCATCGGCAGCTACGGCCTCTACTACCTGGTCACCACCCACGACGGGGCGACCCGCGCCAGCACCCTCCTCTACCTGACCCCGGCCGCCACCGCCCTGTGGGCGGCACCGATGTTCACCCAGCCCGTCCGCACCACGACGGTGGTCGGCCTGCTCATCAGCGCGGTCGCGGTCACCCTCCTCCGCACGCCCCCGTCCGGACGGGAGGAGGCGGGTGGACCAGACCCGGTTCGTCCTGGGCGCGCCGCGGGAACGGGCGCCTGACCGTCCTCAGGAGAGCGGCCAAGTGCTCAGGGCGGCGTCGGCCATGTCCTGGAGTTCGTCGCGGCCGACCCCACTGGCGGCTTGCACGGCGATGCCGAACGACAACGTGGTGATGTAGCGGGCGAGCAGCGCCGGACTGGCCCCCGGAGGCAGGTCGCCCTCGTCGACGGCCCGTTGGAACCGCTCGCGGATGCTGGAGAAACCGTTGTCGCGCCAGGCGATCAGGACGTCCCGGACCTCACTCCCGGAGTCGCTGGTGGCCAGGGCGCCCTGGACGCCGAGGCACCCGTGGGGATTCGCCGGGAGCGTGGTGGTCCGCACGGTGCCCGCCAGGATCGCGGTGGCGACGCCGAGCGAGGTCGACTCCTCCAGCGCTTCGGCCAGGTACGCGCTGGGGCCCTCGGTGTAGCGCTCCAGCACCTTGCGGAACAACGCCTCCTTGTTGCCGAAGGTCGCGTACATGCTGGTGGTGGAGATGCCCATCGCCTCGGTCAGCGCGGCCAGGCTCGCGCCCTCGTAGCCGTGCTGCCAGAACACCAGCATGGCGCGCTCGAGGGCCTCGTCGGCGTCGAACCCCCGCGGTCGACCGGTCGGACGGCGCTGGTTGGTCTCCACGCCGTCAGCCTACGCTTCCGCAGCGATCGATGCGGAACGTGCTGCCGAGCGCCGTGCGGCCGGTGGCACGCACGTGGTCGTCACCGAAGAGCGCTCCGACGCCCTCTTCGACATCGACGAACATCAGCCCCGCGGCCGGTACGAGTCGTTGACGGCCACGACTGCGGCGCCGCCGCCCGCGGTCCCACCGCCGGGGACGTAGATCGTGTCGCCCACGGCCACGGCCGCGGTGCCGTGGCGGGGAACGGGCATCGGGGCGAGCCGCTGCCAGCGGTCGTGAGCGGTGTCGTAGGCCTCGTTCTCGGCGAACACGCTGCCCGACCCCGGCGCGGGGTTGCCCTCGCCGCCGAGCGCGTAGATCTTCGTGCCGACGACGGCGGTCGCGATGCCCCCGCGGGCGGTGGGCATCGGCGCGCGTTCGGTCCACCGGCGGGTGGCCAGGTCGAGCGCGTAGACGGTGTCCCGGACGTTGACCTGACCGCGGTCCCGGCCGCCGAGCACGTAGAGGGCACCACCGATGACGGCGCCGCCGACGTGGTCCCTGGCCTGGGGCAGGCTGGGCAGGGTCTCCCAGCGGCCGGTCAGCACGTCGTAGGACGACACGGTGTCGACCGTGTCCTGCACACCGCCGGGTCCGGGGGTCAGCGTGCGCATCCCGCCCGCCAGGTAGATCTTCGTCCCCCGCGTGCCCACGGCGGCGCTGCCCCTCTCGGTGCCCTCGGGCATCGGCGGGAGCGCGGTCCACCTGTCCGTCGCGGGGTGGTAGACGAAGCTGTCGCGGGCGGCCTGCCACGACGCGCCGCCGCCCAGTCCACCGAGGACGTAGATCCGGCCGCGGATGGTGGCGACGTTGGGGTGGTTCAGGACGACCGGCAGCGGTGCCGCCTCCGACCACGTGCCGCGCCGGGTGTCGTAGACCTCGACCCGGTCGGTCGTGGTGACCCCGCCCGCGGCGTCGGGGACGATGCCGCCCAGGACGTAGACCTTGCCGTTGACGGCGGTGACGCTGTGCTCCTGCCGGGGCCCGGTCCCGATCGGCGCCAGCCCGCGCCAGCCGTCGGTGTACGTCGGCGTGGTGACGACCGGACCGCTCACCGGCGGCGCGACCGGGTGGTCCGGATGGGCGTGTGCGGTCCCGGACGCCATCAGCAGGGCGATGGCGAGGGGCAGGACTGGTCGCAGTCGCATCATGTCCTCCAGTGAGTGGATCAACGCGTCCAGCCTGTCGCGAACCCCGCTATCCGTCCAATGCATACTGGTTACGTGAATTATGCGCCGCACGCATACTCGGCGTAGCCTGGAATCGTGACCGACCTGCGCAACGCCGACCTGAACCTGCTCACCGCGCTGGCGGTGCTGCTGGAGGAGCGGCACGTCTCGCGCGCGGCCAACCGCCTCCACCTCAGCCAGCCCGCGATGAGCCGCACCCTGCACCGGCTGCGCGACACGTTCGGCGACGAGCTGCTCGTCCGCACCCGCCACGGCTACGAACCCACCGTGCGCGGCCACCAGCTCCAGTGGGAACTGGCCGACCTCCTGCCGCGCCTGGAAACCCTGTTGCGGGGCAACGGGTTCGACCCGGCGACCGCCACCGCCGCGTTCCACGTCCACTGCACGGACTACGCGACCAGCGTCCTCGGACCCGCGGTATTCCAACGGGTCTCTCGTGAAGCGCCGCGGATCTCGTTGACCGTCGAGCCGCTGAGCGACCGCTCCTTCGCGGACGTGGAGCAGGGCCGGGTCGGACTGGTGCTCTCCGGCGTGGTGGCTCCCGAGTCGCTGCACTGGGAGACCTTGTTCGAAGAGGACTTCGTGTGCCTGCTCGCGCACGACCACCCCGCGACGGGCGACCGCCTCACGCTCGCCGACTTCGGCCGCTACCCCCACGTGGTCGTCGTGGTGCTCGACGGCGAGCAGACGATGGTGGACCGGCGGCTCGCCGAACTGGGGCGGCGCAGGTTCGCGGGGCTGCGCGTGCCGTACTTCTCCGCCGCGCCCGCGGCCCTGCCGGGCACGGACCTCGTCGCCACCCTGCCGAGACGGGGTGCCGCGCCCTACCTCGACGACCCGGCGTACCGCGTGGTCGAGGCACCGGTGGAGATCCAGCCGTTCCCGTACGGCATCGCCTGGCACCCGCGCGTCGACGGCGACCCCGCGCACCAGTGGCTCAGGAAGGTCCTGCGCGACGCCGCCGCGGAGACCACGCGGACGAAGCCCGCGCCGAGGCGACCGAGCTGACCCCGACGCTACCGAGATCGAGGCCGCCCGCGCACGCCCGACGCCGTGGAGCCCGGAAATCGCGCCCGATCCGTTGCCGGGCAAGGAAAAAGCAGGAGCCCCCGTGATCGGGGACTCCTGCCGGTGGTCGGTCGAGCGGGCCGTCGTCACGGAGGTTCCCGTGACGCGGCGCGCCGTTCCTCAGTCGCGGGCCAGTCTCACCGCGACCGCGTCCACGATCGCGTCCGCCTTCTCCTGGTTCTCCTCGCCCAACTCCTCGCGCACGGCCACGCGCAGCTCCGCCACGGCCTGCTGCGCGATCATCTTCGCCTGCGTCGAGGAGTTCGCCTTGACGGCGTCGTCCACGATCCGGCGGAGCTCTTCCGCGGACACGTCCTTGTCCGCGGTCACGACCGCCGCGAGCGCGTCGAGCTTCGCCAGCAGCGCGGCCGTGTTGGCGGCGCTCTGCGCGGCGTACTCGTTGCTCCACGTCAGCCACTGGCCTGCGGAGAAGGTCACGCCCTCGTGGTTCGTGATCTGGTCGTTGAAGCTCACGTCGTCTCCGTTCGAGTTGTCGACACCGGGCCAGTAGTCGAGCACGGCGCTGAGGTCGTAGTGCTGGCCCGTCTCCCAGGGGCCCGCGGGCTTGCCGGGCACGGCGCCGGGGTGGGCGTACTGCTTCGCGACAGCGCCGTCCGGGACCGCCACGACGCCGTCGTAGTGCGCCACCCACCAGTGCGGGTGCGGGACGCCGGCGCGGTCGAACTCGGCCCTCGTGGGGCCCCAGTCGTTGTGCTGGTTCACGTACACGGTCGGATCGATGCCCGCGTTGCGCGCGGCCACCACCAGGGGGACCACGTTGCGCGGCGGCCAGATGCAGCCGACCTCGACGTCGAACACCTCCGCCACGTGCGTCGCCCCGATCGCCGAGATCCGCACCCGGACCGAGTTGGGGAAGCGGGCCCAGTCCGCCGAGGACCAGGCGAAGCGCCCGTCCACGTAGCCCGCGACCATCTCGGCGTCGGTCGGGATGGCGCCGGCGCTCACGGAGTCGTACATCCTGCGCATGTGTCACTCCTCGGATCTTGGTCGGCCTCATCGGCGGCGTGGAGAACTGGTGGACCACCCGCACGAGTGCGGTGACAGAGAACGGAACCAGCGCGCACTATTGCGGTCCCCGTCCGAAGTGGACATCAACGACCTCGATTCTCGTTGGTGGGCAACACGGGTTCTCATCGGATCCGCGCACAGCGCGTTACCAGTGGCGCCACGCCGGGAGCGCGGCCGACCGCTGCTGGACCGCGACCCGCATCCGAGCGATCAGGGCGCCGTCGTCGACCACCAGGGTCCCGCGGCGACCGGCCCGCCTGCCGAGCCGCAGCCCCTGGCGTAGCTGACGATCACCTCCTGGGTACCAGGACGTGGCCGAAGTAGCCAGCGGTCTACAACAAGTCGCTGGTGGGGAATGCCCTCGCGATCAGCTCCGGAAACTTGACGGGAGCTTGAGGAACGGCGGAGGGAGGCCAGAGGTCCGTCTCGGATGCTCATTCCAACGCACCGCGACAGGCGAGGCAGACCGACAAGGACACAGCATGGCGAACCACGCCCTCCCCGCTCCCCGCCGCCGCCGTTCCGCCTGGCGGCCGGTCGCGTTCGCCGCCATCGCGGTGGCCGCCGTCGTCGCGGTCGGAGGCGGTGTCTGGGCCACCCTCAGCGCCACGACGGCCAACGGGACGCCCGAGCAGGTGACCACCGGCACGCTGAAGCTGACGATGGCGGCCAACGGCTCCGGGTTCGACCAAGCCATCGCCAACATGGCGCCCGGCGACACCGTCAACCGGTACGTCGACCTCACCAGCGGCGGCACGCTGGACGCGCAGGCGCTGACGCTCCAGGTAGCGGCGACCGGCTCGGCCAACCTGGTCACCGACGGCGCCACCACGAAGGCGCTGCGGGTCACCGTGCGGCAGTGCACGAACGGCACGTGGACCCCCGCGACCGGCGTGTGCGGCGGAACCCCGACGACGCTGCTGGCCGCGACCCCGCTCAGCACCCTGACGGGCGCGCAGTCGCTGATCCCCGGCGTGGTGGCCGCGGGCACCGTGCAGCGCCTCCAGATCTCGGTGCAGTTGCCCGACCAGACCGAGACCACGGTCAACGGCGTCCGGCCCGCCGCGACGATCCAGGGGCTGACCGCGAACCTGACCTACACCTTCGCCGAGGCCCAGCGCACGGCCACCACCACCAACTCCTGATCGACGAGCCCAGGGGGAGCAGGCAGATGTCGAAGCGGGTCGCGGTGGTGATCGGGACGGCCGTCGCGCTGGCCGCGGCCGTCCCCGGCGCCGCCGCCGCGGGCACCGGCGCGGCGAGCGCGGGCGCCCCGGTCGGCTCCGGCAGCCTCTCCTGGTCCGCGGTGCTGGTCGACAGCGCCGGCGTCGCCCAGACCGGCAAGCCGCTCACGGCGGCGTGGACGGCGCTGGGTGACCGCGCGCCGCGGTTCGGCAGCGTCCGCAACACCGGCACGGCGGCGCTGACCGGCCAGACCTACACCGCGTCGGTCAGCGGCCTGCTGCCGAGCCCGGTCCGGGTGGACGCGTGCGTCGGCGCCGCGTGGAACACGGCCGCGAACACCTGCGCCGGGACGGTGACCACCCTGGTGCTCTCCTCGGCGGGAACCGCGTCTCCTGCCACGGCCCTAGCGGTCGGCGGCCAGCTCGGCATCCGCGTCAGCCTCACGGGAGGCCTCAGCGGCAACACCAACGCCACCATCGGCGTCTCCGTCGCCAACAACGCGCACATCCGCACCGCCACCACCACCAACTCCTAGGAGACCCGAAATGGCCGGAGCACACGCCGCGACCGAACGCCGCACGTCGAGGCGCCTACCCGGTGTCGTCCTCGCGGTGCTCGCGCTGGCCGCGGTCGCGGGTGCCGTGCTCGTCGTCGGCTTCCGGGTCGGTTTCGCGCCGGTGCTCTCGCCGAGCATGTCCCCCGCGTTCGATCCGGGAGCCCTGCTCGTCACCCGTCCGATCGATGCTCGATCGGTTGAAGTTGGCGACGTCGTGGTGCTGCCCCGACCGGACGCCCCCGGCGAGCGGTTCGCGCACCGGGTCGTCGAGGTGGACCTGTCCCGCGCCGAGCCGCTGCTGCGCACCAAGGGTGACAACAACACCGCCGCCGACCCCCAGCAACTGCGCATCACCTCGGAGACCGTGCCCGTCGTGCTCGCCGACGTGCCGTGGATCGGCCGGGTCGCGCTGCTGGGCCAGTACGCCTGGCTCAAGGTCGCGCTGATCGTGTTCGCGGGCCTGTGCGTGCTCGTGGCGGCGAAACGAGCGCTCCGGGACCGGCGGTGACCGGTTCCGCGGCCGAGCCGAGGTCGGGAGGTCTGGGCAGAATCCCGTCCATGGCGAGGGTACTGGTCGTGGAGGACACGGAGAGCATCCGCGAGATCGTCGAGATGGCGCTCACCGATGCCTGCTTCGACGTGCGCTCCGCGGGCGACGGCGACAGCGCGCTGCTGGAACTGCGCGCCTGGCAGCCGGACGTGGTGGTCCTGGACCTCAACATCCCCGGCCCGAACGGGCTGGAGGTGTGCTCGCGGCTGCGCGACTTCTCCAACGCCTACGTGCTGATGCTGACGGCCAGGGTGGACGAGGTCGACAAGCTCGTCGGGCTCTCCACCGGCGCCGACGACTACCTGACCAAGCCGTTCTCGCCCCGCGAGCTGGTGGCCAGGATCCAGGCCATGCTGCGCAGGCCGAAGGCCCTGGGCGCCACCCCGGCCGCGCCGGTCCCGACCGAACGGGTCGTCGGACCGGTGCGGCTGGACGTGCAGGCGCACGAGGTCACGGTGGACGGCGCGCACGTCGAGCTGACCAAGCTGGAGTTCGCGCTGCTGGACCTGCTGACCGAGAACGTGCGCCTGGTCCGCACCCGCGACCAGCTCCGACGGCGCGCGTGGGGTGAGCCGTGGCTCGCCGACGACCACGCGGTGGACGTGCACCTGTCCAACCTGCGGCGCAAGCTCGCGAGCGCGGGCGCGACCGGGTTCATCGCCACCGTGCGCGGCGTCGGCTACCGGGTGAACCGGGACGCGTTGTGAAGACCCTGCTGGTCGTGGACGACGACCCGGACGTGCTGGAGGTGCTCAGCCTGTCGCTGGGCTTCCGGGACGGCTGGCTTGTCGAGACGGCAGGCGGTGGGGAGGAGGCGCTGCGCCGGTGCCTGACCGGAGGGGTCGACGCGGTGCTGCTGGACGTGGAGATGCCGGGGCTGGACGGCCGCCGCACCCTCCGCGCGCTGCGGGAGGCCGCGCAGCTCGGCGCGCTGCCGGTGGTGTTCATCACCGCCGCGCCGGACCTGGAGTCGGAGCTGCGGGAGCTGGGCGCGCTGGCCGTGCTGAGCAAGCCGTTCGACCCGCTGCGGATCGCCGACGACCTGGCCCTCGTGCTGGACTGGGTGGCCTAGGCGGCTACCACCACGGCCGGTCCGTGTCGGGTCCGGCCACCGGCAGCACCACGGTGAACGTGCTGCCCTCCCCCACCGTCGAGCGGACCCCGACGCTGCCGCCGTGGGCCTCGGCGATGCCGCGGGTGATCGACAGCCCGAGCCCGACGCCGTTCGCGCTCGCGCCTTCGAGCTGCACGAACGGCTCGAAGATGCGGTCGACGTCGTGCTGCGGCACCCCCGGTCCCGGACCGACACCTCGACGCGGTCGTCCGCGCGGGTGCAGCAGACCGAGACGGTGCTGCCCGCGGGCGCGAACTTCACCGCGTTGGCCAGCAGGTTCGTGAACACCTGCACCAGCTTGTCGAGGTCGCCGCGAACGGCGCACGACACGCACTCGGCCTCCAGCGCCACCCCGGCCCCGTCGGCGACGCCCTCCACGGCGTGCACCGCGTTCTCGACCGCCTCGCCCACCTCCACGTCGGCCAGCGTGAGCCGCAGACCGCTCTGCACCCTGGTCAGGTCCAGCACGTCGTTGGACAGCCTGATGAGCCGGTCGGTGTTCTTCGCCGCGATCGTCACCAGCCGCTCCACGCGCTGGTCGAGCGTCCCGAACCGCCCCGAGCCCACCAGCTCCAGCGACCCGTGGATCGACGTCAGCGGGGTGCGCAGCTCGTGGCTGATCACCGAGATGAACTCGGCGCGCACGTCCCGCGCCTGCGCGCTGTCCCGGTGGGCCGCGGCCACGGCGTACTCCACCTCGACCCAACTCCCCAGGTCGCGCAGCCGCTGCCTGCCCTCGACACCGAGTTCCCGCGGCCTCCGGTCGACCAGGCACAGCGTCCCCACCCGGTGCCCAGACGGCCCCCTGACCGGCTGGCCCGCGTAGAACCGGATGTGCGGCGGGCCCTGCACCATCGGGTTGTCGGTGAAGCGCGGGTCACACGTGGCGTCCGGGACCTCCATCAGGTCCGCGCTCTCGATCGCCTTGGAGCAGAAGGACTCGCTGCGCGGCCCCCCGCGGGCGTCCAGGCCCAGCCGCGACTTGAACCACTGCCGGTCGAGGTCCACCAGCGACACCAGCACGATCGGCACGTCGAACAGGTGCTGGGCCAGCCTGGTGATCCGGTCGAACCGCTCCTCGGCGGGTGTGTCCAGCAGCTTCGACGACCGCACGGCGGCCGTGCGCTCCAACTCCGCGTCCCACGCCGTCCTGACCACGACGCGCACCTCCCGGATCGCGCTCGGCCGCGACACCCGATGCCCGCAGACCGCCCGCGACCGCGCTCACGCCGTGATCGCGCGGCAGGCCGCAAACCACACCTTCGGGTGACTTCACCACCCGTGCGCCTCGTCAGGTCGATCGCCAGTTGAACGGGTTCCTGGTGAGCGCCAGCAGGACAGCGCTGGCCACGCCCAGCGCGCCCGCGGTGAGCAGGACGCCGGTGGTGCCGACGAGGGTGGCGGTGGTGCCCGCCAGGGCGGTGAAGACGATGATGCAGATGTCCTGGCCGCTGCGGGTGAAGCCGATGACGCGGCCGTGGAGGTGCGGTGGGGCGCCCTCGTGCAGGTTCGTCATCAGGATGATGTTGAGGATGTTCCACGCCCAGCCGCCCGCGGCGCGCAGGATCGCGGCGAGGGCGAGCCAGGGGACGGTGGGCAGGAGGCCCATCGCCAGCCCGATGACGGCGAGGCAGAGGACGGTGGACCACTTCGCCGAGACCCGCCTGCCGAGCAGGCCGACGGTGAAGCCGCCGAGGATGGCGCCGACGGCGGTGAAGGTGTTGATGATCCCGTAGCCGCGCGGGCCCGCGTGCAGGATTTCCGTGGCGTAGACGACCACGAGGGTGTTGCCCGTGCCGACGATGATGCCGATGACGCACTGCACCAGGAAGGACGTCCGGACGGCGGGCGTGCGCCGGGCGTAGGCGAGGATGCCGGTCGCCGGGGCGGTGCCCGACTCGTCGTCCGCCCTCCGCCCGTGGACCCGGCTGTGCGCGGGCAGGGCGGCGAACGTGGCCGCGGCGGAGAGGACGAACGTGGCGGCGTTGATCAGGTAGGCCTCGCGGGTGTGGCCGAGGGCGACCATGGTGCCGCCGAGGAACGGTCCGGCGAGCTGGCCGAGCCTGCGGCTGGACATGACCACGGCGTTGGCCCGCAGCAGCGCGACCGGCTCGGCGAGCGGGACGCAGGCCTGCTGCCCGACCAGCAGCGCCCGCCCGCTGAGCCCGACCACCAGCGAGAGCGCGGCGACGGCCGGAAGCGCTGTGGCGTAGGCGAAGACGACGACGAGGGCCGCGGTGACGAGGTTGCCGAGGACGAGCCAGGCCCGTGCGGGGAGCCGGTCGATCAGCGTGCCGCCGAGCACCGCGCCGACCAGGTTGCCGATGCTGAAGGCGACGAGGACGAAGCCGACGGTGCGCGCGGACCCGGTCGACACGTACAGGCCCGCGGTGAACGCCACGAGGAACAGCACGTCGCCGAACTCGGACAGGCCCGCACCGACGGCGAGCGCAGCCAGGCGGGAGTTGACGCCCCTGCGGGTCCGCCGGGTGGTCGGCGCGTCAGGCGTTGTCATGACGGGACTCCTGACCGGCTAGGTGGCCTGCCGCGTGTAACCGAACCTCAGCTCGCATGAACGCCTCTCCTCGTCGACGGCAAGCCACCAATTCTGCCGTTCGGGCAGCATCTCGGTGAACAGGGCTCCCCCGCCCCGACGTCGCCAGGTCTTGAGCAGGGCCCACACCAGGTGGACGCTGTCGAAGTCGACGTAGGTGACCTTCGTTTCGCCGTCCACCTTCACGTAGACCCGCTTCGGCAGTCCCGACTCGCGCGCGAGTCGGCGCGCGGCGGCGAACTCGCCCGCGCTCCAAGCCTGGTGCGCGAACAGGTCGCTCCAGTCGTCGAACCGGAGGCGCCACGCGCGGCGCTGCACGACGGTCCTGCCGTACTCGACCCGTGGCAGGTGGCGGACGCCGTCCGGCATGGGGAGCGCGAACTCGCGGGACGGGAACGCGAACGGCCGCAGCGCGCTCCGGCGCTCCGGGAAACCCACGGGGGCCGACGCGGTGGTCAGCCGCAGGTACCGGCGGAGCTGCGGGGAGTGCAGGCGCAGCCGTCCGCCGACCCGGCGCACGTGCAGATCGGCGAGCTGGAGGGTGGGCTGGTGCCCGCGCAGCGCGCTGCGGCCCTGGACCTCGACGTGGGGGATGGGCAGGTGCACCTGGACGTTGGTCTTGCGGTCGTGGGACCGCACGAGTTCCGCGACCAGTTCGTCGGCCTCCGCGGCCGCGGCGTACCCGCTCCCGGCGTACTCGACCACGGCCTCCCGTTCGGCGTCGTCCTGGAACACGGACAGCGCGCAGTGGCTCAGGAGTTCGCGCTGGACCTGGAGTTCACCGAGGACGAGCCGGTAGTCGCCGGAGCGGATCGCGTCGACGCTCGGCGAATCGATCATGAGGTCCACGTTGAGGACGGCGCCGCTGGAGGACACGCCGCCGAGTTCGTCGACCAGGCGCCTCACGTCGTCGGGGGACAACGTGACGCGGTCGGCCGATCCGCTGTTCCCGAGGACGGCCGCGAGGAACTCCCGTTGGTAGGCGAGGATTTCGTCGTCGGCATCGTCGAACGCGGCGTCGAGGACGTCGGTGTCGTCGACCCACGCGCGCGCGTAGTCGAGGAACGGAACGCTGGTGGCCGCACCGAACCGGTGGTCGAACCACCGCTCGGCGGCCCGCGAGGTCAGCCGGTGGTCGCGTTCGGTGGGCAGCCACAGCAGGTCCCACAGCGGCCCGAGTTCACTCAGGTCCTCGCGGAGTCGCCCGCCGATCGTGAAGGTGTCGAAGGGTTTGCGGGAGTCTTCGTAGAGGAGGCTGCGGTCGGTGTAGAACCGGCCCGCTCCCCGCGTGGCGGGGTGACCGGTGAAGCGGGTGAACGCCTCCCCCATCGTGGTGAGCAACTCCTGGCGGCGCGCCAGGTCCGCGGTCTCGAAGTCGGCGCGGTCGCGCTCAAACCCGTCGAGCACCGTCAGCACCTCGTGATCACCGGTTCCGGCCAGCAGGTCGCGCAGGTGGCGCAGCGGATCGCTGATCCCCGTCGGCACGTCCAGGCCGTGCGTGACGACCTCGCGGTCGAGCAGCTCCCGCAGTGCCGAGTCGAAGCCGGAGTGACCATGGGCGGTGAAGCGGACCCGCAGCGCCGCGACCGCGGTGTTGCCGTCGACGAGGTCGAACAACGCGGTCGCGGCGGGGGAAACCAGGGTCGGGTCGGTGGCGGGCGACCACCGCCCTCCGCCGAGCAGCACCCCCGTGACCCGGCCGTCGCGGATTCGGAGGGTGGGGACGCGCCGGGGCCGCGCGGCGTCGAGGACACCCGGCCGCGTCGCGAACGCGTCGGCCAGTGCGGCGACCGCCCAGTGGGTCAGGAAGGTACGGCGGCGCAGAGGGTCCGAACCCGGTTCGACGGTGATGTTGGGCGCGTCCTCGTCCGCCAGCCGGGCCCAGGTGCTGGGGCCGAAGAAGCTCGCGCTGTCGTTCTTCATGCAGAAGCGCTGGAGGTAGTTCGCGATCGTGATGGCGGCCTGCCGGTCGTTGCCGCTGCGCCGGGCGTGCCCGTCCAACCAGCCGCTGAGCGCGGGGAAACCCGCCTGGTTGGACAGGAAGACGGCCTCGCGGAAGCGCGGGTCGGCACCGAGCAGGCGCAGTCGACGGCTCGCCTCGCGGACCCGCTCGTCGAACGCCGCCTCGCTCTCGCCGTCGACGGGCGACTCGACCGGGTGCGCGGACCGGATGAGGTCCGAGGGGAAGCCGGTCATCCGCAACAGGAAAATGGTGCTGACGCGCCACCGGTCGCGCTCGATCCAGGGTTTCGCGCGGGGGTCCACGTCGTCGACGTCGAGTGCTCGTGCCGGCCTCATCGTCGCCCCTCCAGCAGGTCGGCCGCGGTGTCGAGGGCGGTGCGCAGCCGCCGCAGCATCTCGCGGAGGTCGTCGGGCGCGGTCACCAGCGGGGGCGCCACCGTCAGGTGCGCGGCGGGAACGCCGTGGACGAGGCAGGCGCCGGGGAGCACCACCACACCAGCGTCCAGTGCGAGGTCGGCGACGGTCCGGGCCCACGTCCCGGCCGTGCCGGTGGACGGTCCGGGGACGCGCAGCTCCACCGCCGCGAGCAGGCCTTCCGACCTGACGTCGCGGACGGCGGGGCAGTCGCGCAGCCCGGCCAGCTCGCGGGCCAGGTCGACGCCCAGGTCCCGGACGTGGTCCCGGAGGCCGGGTTCGGTCAGTCGGCGCACCGCGGTCAGCGCGACGGCGACCCCGATGGGATGGCTGTTGTAGTTGTGGCCCAACAGGTTCGCGCCGGGCGGGAGCGCCGCGACCACCTCGCCGGAGGCGAGCGTGGCGCTGATGGGCGAGTAGCCCACCCCCAGGCCCTTGCCCACGCAGACCAGGTCGGGGCGCAGGCCGACGAGCGTGGACGCGAACGGCGGCCCCACCCGGCCCAGCGCGGTGGTGACCTCGTCGGCGATGACCAGGAACCGGTGGCGGCGGCGGAGGTCGTGCAGCGCGGCGACGAACTCGGCGGGCACCCGCCTGCACCCCGCGGCGTGCGCCGCGATCGGTTCGACGACCACCGCCGCGACGGTTCCGCCCTCGGGGCCGACGAGGAGGGCCTCCAGCGCCTCGACGGCGCGGGTGGCGCAGTCGTCCTCGCCGTGCGGGTCCGCCTGCCGGTGGGGGCAGAACGGCGTGGGCACGGACAACCGGTGCAGCAGTAGGCCTTCGAACGGCTCCAGCGCCGCGGAGGCGCCGGTGCAGGTGAGCGCTCCGGGCGTGGAACCGTGGTAGGACAGGCCCAGTCCCACCACCCGGCGGCGCTCGGGCAGGCCGCGTCCCTGCTGGGCCAGCACCGCCAGCCGGATCGCCGCCTCGACGGCGTTGGCGCCGTTGCTGGTGAAGGAGGTGTGCGTGATCCCTTCGGGCGCGAGGGAGACGAGGAGCCGGGCGAGGTCGACGGCCGCGGGCGATTCCCCGATCGCCTCGTGCAGGTAAGGCAGGGTGGAGGCGGCACGGGTCATCGCCTCGACGATGTCGGGGTTGGTGTAGCCCAGCGCGGTGGTCATCGACCCCGACGCGGCGTCCAGGTAGACCGTGCCGTCCGGCGCGAACAACCGCACCCCGGCGGCGTGGCTGAAGACCGGGCGGGGCGCCTGACCGGGCACCCGCCGCAGCAGCGGGTCCGTCCGGGTGCTCGGCGACGCGGTCACCGGTCCACCTCCAGCAGGCTGCTGTGGAAGTCGAGGAAGAAGTACGCGCCCCGCTCGTGCAGTTCCGGCAGGGACCGGAACCAGTCGAGCACCTGGGGCGTGGAGGTCTTGGTGAGGAACGTGCTGGCGCCGCGGTCGGCCGCCAACCGCCACGCCGCGCGGATCATCGTCGTGGAGATCCCGCGACCCCGGTAGGCGGGGTCGACGATCATCATGTCGCCGCGCGCGTGCAGGTAGGTCGGGGCGAGGATCGGGGTGATGTCGAAGAAGCACAGGCCGACCACCACTCCGCGGTGCCGGGCGACGACGGCGCCCTTGCCGTCGCCGTCGCAGTACCGCTGGACGACCTCGCGGCAGCGCGGGTCGTCCGCGGACGACCGGTAGCGCGGTCCGAGCGCGCCGTTGACGAGTTCGACTATCCGGGCGAGGTCGTCGACGTGGGGCGGGCCGTACTCGATGTCGGTGTCGCTCATGGCTCCTCGACGGGGTCGTGGGTGGACGGGACGGCGCGGGTGGAACCGGTCGACGAACCGAGGCTTCGGAGGCCCTTCGCGGGCGCGTTCACGAGGACCGCCATGTTCCCCGGCGGGTGGGCGTTGTCGCGCATCAACTGGTGCGCGAACCCGACCTCGTCGAGGTCGCCGCACCAGGACAGGCACGGGTCGAGCCTCCCGTCGGCCACCAGCGCGGTGACCTCGCGGCACTCCCGCGTGTTGGCGTAGTGCGAACCCTGCAAGCGCTTCTGCCGCATCCACAGGTGGCGGAGGTCGACGTCGCCGTTGTAGCCGCTGGTCCCGCCGCAGATCACCACCATGCCCGCGGTGTCGCACACGTACATCGAGGTGGGGATCGTGTCCTGCCCGGCGTGCTCCAGCACGATCCTCGGCGACCTGCGTTCCCCGAGCACCTCCCAGAACCGCCTGCCGAACGCCCGCGCGCCGGACGTCCACCGGGCCATGGCGGCGCCGTCCGCCACGTCCGGCAGACGACCCCAGTGCTCGAACTCCCGACGGTCGATGACCCCCGCCGCGCCGAGCCCCACGCAGTGCTCGGCCCGCGAGTCGTCGGACACCACGGCGACCGGGATACCCCCGAACGAGCGCACCACCTGGATGGCCATGGAGCCGAGACCACCGGACCCGCCCCAGATCAGCACCGGGTCGCCGGGCCGCACGACGTGGGGCGGCCACCCGCGCAACTGCCGGTAGGCCGTCGCGCCGGTGAGCATGAAGCACGCCGCCTCCTCCCAGGTGAGCCGCGGGGGCTTGGGGTGGCACTGGTACTCGTCGACGACGGTGAACTGGGCGAACGAGCCGTAGTTGTTCTCGTAGCCCCACACCGCCTGCGACGAGGAGGTCATGGGGTCGGCGCCGAGCCTGATGTCACCGGCGGTCTCGTCCCACTGGCACCCGGCCAGGACGACCTCGGCCCCGACCGCGACGCCGCGGACGTCCCGGCCCACCGCCCAGACGACGCCCGCGCCCTCCGAACCGCCGATGTGGAAGTCCGTCGGGTCGCCCCTCTTGCCGCGAGCCGCGATCACGTCCAGCGGCGACCCCAGCGCGGCCCAGACGTTGTTGTAGTTGATGCCTGCCGCCATCACCAGCACCAGCACCTGGCCGGGGCCGACGGGTGGCACGTCGACGCGCTCGACCCGGAAGGCGTCCTTCGGCGGACCGTACCGGTCCCGTCGGATCACCGAGGCGTACATCTGTTCCGGCACCACTCCGAGCGGTGGCACCTCACCCACTTCGTACCAGCGTTTCGCCATCGGCGAGTCCTCCCCACAACGCGGCTATGTCCGTCCTGACAGGAATTCGCGGAACCGGCGCGCCACCTCGGACGGCGGCACGGTGGGCCTGCCGAGGTCGGGCAGCGAACCGGGCTGGACGCGCAGGTGCACGAAGGACGGTCCGGGTCGTGCCTGCGCGGACTTGAGGGCCTCGGCGAACCCGCTGAGGCCACGGCACTCGTAGACCTGGCGGTACCCGCACGCGCTCGCCAGACCGGGGAAGTCGACCTGCGCCGAAAGGCTGCGCTGGCCGCCGGTGGAGTCGTGGACCTGGTTGTCCAGCAGCACGTGGACGAGTCCGGGCGCGGCGTGGGCGCCGATGGTCGCGAGCGTGCCGAGCCGCATCAGCGCGGCACCGTCGCCGTCGACCACCACCACGGGCCGGGAGCTGTGCCGCGCGACGCCGAGCCCGACGGCGGAGGCGGAACCCATGGCGCCGACCAGGTAGAAGTGCTGCGGGCGGTCGGCGAGGGTGAACAGCTCCCGGCTCGTCTTGCCGGTCGTCGAGATCACCGCGGCGGTGTCCGGGATCGTGCCGAGCAGGCATTCGACGCTGTCGACGCGGCGCGGCGCGGCCGAGTCGGGTTCGCCGCAGCGCACGACGTCCGGCCGCACGGGAACGGCCGGCTCGGGTTCCGACAGGGCCGTGGGTTCGACGGTGCCGCGCCGCAGCACGAAGGCGTACGGCAGGTCGTCGCGGCGCATGGCGGCCCAGCCCGCGTCGAGCGCGGCGCCCAGCCGATCGCCGTCCGACGGCAGCACGGCGTGGCCGACACCCATCAGCGACAGCAGGTCCGGGGTGACGGCGCCGAGCAGCTCGTGCTGCGGTTCGTCCGCGAGACCTGGCTCACCGCGCCAGGTGACGATCAGCGGCACGGGGATCCGGCAGGGGTGCGTGAGCGAGGTCAGCGGGTTGACCATGTTGCCCAGCCCGGAGTTCTGGCTGATCACGCACGTGGTGGCGCCCGCGAGCCAGGCGCCCGCGGCCAACGCCAGCGCCTCGCCCTCGTGCGTGGCGGGCACGTACCGCACCGCGGGGTCGGACGCGACGCGGTTGATCAACGGGGTGAGGTACGAGCAGGGCACGCCGGTCAGCTCGACCACACCGCGCGCGGCCAGTTCGTCGAGCAGCGCGTGGGCACCGATCATGGCGTGTACCGCGCCTCGTCCTCGGCGAGCTGCGCGTAGCCCATCAGGGCGAAGACCTCGTCCAGGGACGCGATCGTCGGCTCGACCTCGGCGGGCCCCTCGGTGCGCAGCACGCGGCAGGCCTGGCGCATCGCGGTCACGGCGGCGCGCATCGTCTGGTTGGCCCAGATCACCCCGCCGATGCCCAGCTCCGCGTACACCTCGGGGGCGGTGTCGTAGTAGGTGGTCGGGGACACCACGAGCGGCAGCTTGCCGCCCCACTCCCGCGCGAACTCACGGATCTCGTCGATCGTCGACTGCCGCGAGTGGATGAAGATGGCGCCGGCGCCCGCTTCCCGGTAGGCCTCGGCGCGCCGGAGCCCCTCCTCGACGCCCGCGCCCGCGATCAGCGCCTCGACGCGTGCGGCGATCACGAAGTCCGGGTCGCGCACGGCGTCCCGGCACGCCTCGACCTTGCCGCAGAACTCGCCGATCGGGGCGAGCGCGTGCCGGTCGCCGACGAAGGAGTTCATCTTCGGGAAGACCTTGTCCTCCAGGCACACCCCGGCCGCGCCGATGCGCTCCGCCTGGGTGGCGAACCGCCGCGCGGTGTTGAAGTTGCCGTACCCGGTGTCGCCGTCCACGAGCACCGGCAGGTCGGTCGCCTCCACGACCCTGGCGACCAGTGCCAGCAGGTCGGTCCACGACGCCTCGTCGCTGTCGCGCAACCCGAGCGCGGTCGACATGCACAGCCCCGACGCCCACAACGCGCCGAAACCCGCCTCCACGGCGATCCGCGCGCTGAGCCCGTCGTAGGCGCCCATGATCGGGGTCGGCTCGGGCCCCGCCAGCAGTTCGCGCAAGCGCGCACCGGGACTAGTGCTGGTGACCGTCATCAAGTTCTCCCCTGGTCAGGGATCGCACCACGCTCGCGATCCGTTCGGTGGTCAACCCGTAGAGCTGGAGCAGTTCCCCGTGGTCGCCGGAAACGGTGAACACGTCGGGCACGCCGATCCGCAGGTGGGTCGCTCCGGACCCGCTCGCCGCCTCGGCCACCGCGCTGCCGAGTCCCCCCGTCGTGGAGTGCTCCTCCACCGCCACGACGGCGCGCGCACTCCTCGACACCTCGCCGAACGCGGTGTCGGGGAAGGGTTTGACCGACACCACGTTCAGCACGCCGACCCGCTCCCCCGCGCGGGGCACCGCGTCCAGCGCCGACGGCAGCAGCGGCCCGGTGACGACGACGAGCACCTCGGGGTCGTCCGCTCCCCAGTACCGCCACCCCTCGGCCAGCGAGCCCCGGTCGTGGTCGGGCACCGCGGCGGAGGGGTTGCGGCTCAGCCTGAGGTAGGCGGGTCGGCCGCGGTCGACGGCGAGCCGCAGCAGCGGCAGCACGTCGGCGTCGCACGCGGGCACGAGCACGGCGAGGTTCGGCACGGCGCGCAGCACCGCGACGTCGCTCGTCGAGTGGTGGCACGCGCCTTCCCGGCCACCGGAGAGCCCGGCGTAGTGGCCCACGAGGACGACCCCTAGGTCCTGGTGGGCGACGGAGTGGGTGATCTGGTCGAGCGCGCGGTTCACCAGCATGGAGGCGAACGCGCAGGCGACCGGTCTGGCGCCCGCCAGGGCCAGGCCCGCCGCCACGCCGACCAGGTTCTGCTCGGCTATCCCCACGTTGAAGAAGGAGTCCCCGAACCTGTCGGCGAACAGCCGCGTCCGCGTCGACGTGGCGTTGTCGCCGTCCAGGACGACGAGGTCCGGAACGTCCTCCGCCAGCTCGACCAGTGCCGCACCGAACGCGTCACGCACCGCGTGCTCCTCCCACGAGCTGCCGCACGTACCCGCGCAGCAGGGCCACGTCCTCCACCGAGTGCCAGGGCGAGTCGCCCTCCATGAACGGCACGCCGTACCCCTTGGCGGTGTGGGCGATGACCGCGCGGGGACGGTCCGCACGGGTCAGCAGCGCGTCGTGGACCTCCTCGACGTCGTGCCCGTCGATCTCGTCGACCTCCCAGCCGAACGCGCGCCACCGGTCGGCGAGGGGCTCCAGCGCGAGCACCGACTCGGTCGGCCCGTCGTGCTGGTGCCGGTTGCGGTCGACCACCGCCGTCAGGTTCGCCAGGCCGAAGTGGGACGCCGCCGCGGCGGCTTCCCACACCTGGCCCTCCTGGAGTTCGCCGTCGCCGAGCAGCACGTGGACGTGGGCGGGGCTGCCGCGCCTGCGCAGGCCCAGCCCGAGCCCCACCCCCAGCGACAGGCCCTGGCCGAGGGAGCCGGAACTGGCCTCGACACCCGGTGTGCGGAGCCGGTCGGGGTGGCCCTGCAACACCGAACCGATCTCGCGCAGGTCGCGGGCGAGTTCGGTGGGCAGGACCCCCACGTCCTCCAGCAGGACGTACAGCGCGGGCGCGCCGTGGCCCTTGGACAGGAGGAACCGGTCGCGGTCCGGATCACCCTCGACGACACCGCGCAGCACTCGGCGGTACGCCACGGCCAGGATGTGCAAGCAGGACAGCGAACTCCCCGGATGTCCGGAGCCCGCGTCGGCGATGAGCCCCAACGTGCGCAGGCGCAGTTCGGCGATGTCGTCCTCGAGCCCGCTCACCACCGCACCTCGGTGAGGAACTCGTCGTCGGGCCGCTCCAGCGGCAGGGCGGAGTACCAGTGGCACAGGTCCGCGGCGAGCCCGTCCTCGGCGAGGGGCCGGTCGCCGATCGACCGCGCCGCGACCACGCCCAGCGACGAACTGGTGAGCAGGATCGAGTCCGCGCCCCCGAGTTCGGCGAGGTCGATCGGCCTGCTTTCCCAGCGCACGCCCTCGCGGAGCGCCAGGTGCCTCAGCACCTTCTTGGTGACACCGGCCAACGCACCCTCGCTCGTCGGCGGCGTCACCAGCACGCCGTCGCGGATCATGACGACGTTGGCCCGCGATGCCTCCGAGACACGGCCGTGCTCGTTCCACACCAGCACGTCGTCGAAACCCGCCGTCCTCGCGGCGGCGACCTCCCGCCGCACCCGCAGGTAGCCGCTCGGGCTCTTCACCGCCCGCGGCAGGTCGCCGGACACCCGGCGCGCGGCCGTCGCGGTGGTGAGCCGTGGCCGCGGGCTCGCGTATCCCGCCACCGGCAACGAGAACACCGCCACCGCCGCGCGCCGGTCGCACAGTTCGGGGTCCACGCCGTAGGCGAGCACCCGCACGCGGGCGAACCCGTCCTCGGGGCAGTCCCGGAGCGCGTCGGCCACCCGCCGGAGGAGTTCGCCGTCGTCGACCTCCAGGTCGAGCAGCGCGAGGTCGGCCGATCTGCGGAACCGGGCCACGTGGTGCGCCAGCCCGTACACCAGCGCGCCGCGCCGCGTCCTCCACGCCCGAAGGCTGTCGAAGACCGAGGCCCCGTACAGCACGGCCGACGACAGCAGCGGGATCTGCGCGGTCGCACCGGCCACCGCGGCTGAACCACCCTTGCTCATCTCGCTGACACCTCATTCGTCCCAGTTCTCGGCAACCACCTGAACGGGTCGGCGGTGCGCGCGAGCACCGCCGCGCACAACGCGGTCACACCACCGACCCCGACCAGCACCCACCGCACACCGACGACGGCGACCAGGAACCCGGACACCATCGTGAAGGTGATCATCAACGCGTCCAGTCCGCTGCGGGTCGACGCGATCATCCGTCCCCGCAGGTCCTCTGGCGCGCCCTCGTGCAGGTTGGCCATCAGCAGGATCATCAGCACGTTCAACGACCAGCCGCTCGCTACGCGCAACGCCGCCGCGACGGCGAACCGGTCGGCGAACGGCAGCGCGATCAGCGCGACCCCCGCGACCGCCACCGTGGCCACCACCGCCGTCCTCAACTCGACCCTCCTGCCGACCGCTGTGGCCGTGAAGGTCCCCAGCACGGCACCGACCGCCGCGAACGTCGCGAGGAGGCCGTACTCGCTCGGACCGCCGTGCAGCACCGTCGTCGTGTAGACGATGAGCGTCACGGTGGTCGTCCCGGTGACCACGCCGACGACGCAGTTGACGGCGAAGGCCGTCCGCGCGGCCGGGGTGCGCGCCGAGTACGCCAAGGCGCCTTCCCGCCGCTCCCCCACCCACCGCGCCCGGACACGGCCACCCGCGGGCACCGCGAGGAACCCGATGGCGCCGTTCAGCACGAACGTCGCGGCGTTGACCCAGTACACCGCCGTGCCGCTGCCCAGTGCGACGAGGCCGCCCGCCGCGGCGGGCCCGAACAACTGACCGACCCGGCGGCACGACATGACCACCGAGTTCGCGCGCAACAGGCGGTCCGGCTCGACGAGCGGCAGGCAGGACTGCTGCGCCACCAGCATCGCGCGGGACGCGAGGCTGATCACGGCGATCAGCGCGACCACCACCGGCAGCGCGGCGGCGACCGTGAAGCACGCCAGGAGCGCGCCGCCGGAGGCGTTGCCCCACAACAACCACGGCCTGGGTGGCAGCGCGTCGATCAGCACGCCGCCGACGAGCGCTCCCACCAGGCTGCCGACCCCGTAGGCGGCCATGCCGAACCCGACGACGGCCGCCGATCCCGACAGGCCGTACAACGACGTCGCGATGCCGATGAGGAACGCGATGTCGCCGAACTCGGCGACCCCCGCGCCGAGCGCGACCACCGCAAGTCTCGTCCGCACTGCCACCTCCTGGAGCGAATCGGCTGCCACTAAGGGGTTCAAGTCCTCGACGGAGGGCGTCTCACGGTGCCAGCACGCGGATCAGCTCGTTGACCTTCATGATCCTGTCCATCCTGGACGGTCCGCCGACCTTGACGTACGCGGCGTTCACCGCGATGGCGAGGCTGCTGAGGAAGGAGTCCTCGTTCTCCCCGCTGCGCTGCGACACCACCAGGGAGGAGTTCGCCGCACGCGCCGCGCCCGCCGCGGTGAGCGACTCGGTGACGGTTCCGGCCTGGTTCGGTTTGACCACAACGGTGTTCGACCAGCGGGCGCGGGCACCCTCGGTGATCCGGTCGCGGTTCGACGCGTAGAGGTCGTCACCCGCGATCATCACCTCCCCGCCCACCTCGGCGGTCAGCGCGGCGAAGTCCGCGGTCTCGGTGGCGGCGAAGCCGTCCTCGACGTAGACCAGGCCGTACGCGGCGATCCACTTCCGGTACCGCTCGGCGACGGCGGCGGGCGTGAGCGGCTCGTCGGCCCACGGGAACGCGTACGCCCCGTCCCGCCACACGTCCGACGCGGCCAGGTCGAGGCCGAGCTTGAAGCCGTCCGCGACGCCGAGCCCCACCAGCGCCGCGGCGAGGAGGTCCAGTCCCTCCTCGCACGAGCGGAGCGGTGCCGACACCGCGCCCTGCTGGCTGTCGGCACCCTCGTACCCCGCGGCGTGGCACAGCGCCCGCACCCGGTCGCGCACGCGGACACCGACCTCGACCACGTCCCGCAAGTCCTGCCCCGTGACGGGGAAGAGCAGGAACTCGATGTGCGGAACGCGGGACGACGGCCCGAGCCCCCCGTCGACGATGTTGAACGCGGGCAGCGGCGTCGTCGGCGTCCCGGCGGACGCGAAGGTCCGCAGGTGCTCGTGCAGCGGGACTCCCCGCTGGAGCGCGCCGAGCTTGGCCGCCGCCATCGACGTCGCGACCGTGACGTTCCCCCCGACCGAACGCCGAGCCGTCGTGGTGTCGAGTTCCCGCAGCACGCGGTCCACCTCGACGACGCTCGCGGCGTCGACACCGGCCAACGCGGGTGCGACCCGGTCCGCCACGACCCGCAGGGCCGGGTCGACGGCGGCCAGCCGGGGCTGGGCGCCCTCGTCCTCCACCTGCACTGGTTCGAACTCGCCGACGCTGGACCCACGCTGGGCCATCGAGCGCGCCTCGCGCCCCGCCCGGTCGACCACCGTCACCTCGACCGCGGCACGACCGTTCGAGTCGTAGAGCCCCCGCGCGGTGACCTCCGCGATGGCGCGGTCAGACACGCCTACCAGTCCCTCCGACCGCCATGACGTCCCCCTGGTCGACGGGCTTGTAGAAGTCCGACGGGTGGACGTGCTCGCCGAAGTCGCCGAACATGCGGCGCAGCCGCGGCGACATGCGCCCCAGCACCCCGGCGGGCTGGGTCAGGTAGTCGTGCGGCCGGTGCCAGAGGTGGCCGTAGCGGAAGATGAACGTCTTGCGCACGCGCTTGGTGTTCGGCGCCACGGCGTGCCACAGGGAGTACGGGAACAGCAGGACGTCACCCGGCTCGGCCTTCACCTCGACCGCGTCCGGCGGCAGGACGCCCCGGCGCAACGGCTCGTCCAGTTCCTCCATGTAGCACAACGCGTTCTGGTCCGCGGGCAGCTTCCGGTGGCTTCCCGGCACGAGCAGGAAGTTCCCGCAGTTCGACTCGGTGACGTCGGTGAGGAAGACCTGCGCCTTCACCTGGAGGTCGGGGCTCCCCGGCGCGAGCTGCACGCGCTGGAGGTACTCGCCGCCGTCCGTGTGCCAGTACTCCAGCGCCTGGTCCCGCAACGAGCGCACGAAGACCTCGGTGCCCAGGACGTGGACGCTGTTGTTCAGCACGGTCATCAGCGGCCCGACCAGTCCGGGGTGGTCGAGGAACTCGTCGAGCCCCGCGGACCGCGTGACCGCGTTGCGCACGCGCACCGTGTGGTCGAAGTCCGCGAAGCTCGGGTGCTCGTCGATCGTCAGCACGTCGTCGGCCAGCACCTCGTCGACCACCGCCAGGCCCCGCTCGACCTCCGCCGCGGTGAACACCTCCTTGAGGTGCAGGTACCCGTTCTCGTCGTAGTCGCGCACCTGGTCCTCCGTGAGCGGCAGCCAATCCTGTCTGCGACTTGTTCGCATCGTCGACTCGCGCGCTGCGGTGATCTCCACGAGAATCCTCCTCGGCATGTCCGACCTGGTGCGAGAACGAATGTCGAACGACGGGTCGCACTTCACTTCCACACTTGTCCCACCGCGTTCACCCCGCGCCGGTCAACTCGATTCCGCCACTCAGGTCTAACCAACGAGCGCATCTCCGTCAAGGCCGAAAAACGAACGCGAAAACCCTGCTAAACCACGCCTGAACTGCGCCTATGCCCTCAATTACCACTCGCGACCATGTCCACGACCCGACCAGGTCACCGGAATGACCCCGTCAATTCCACGAATTCGACACGCGCGGCCGTGGAACGTGATCCCGAGCGCGTGACACGCTTATCGAGCGGGTGAGAGAACCACCCGCTCCACACAACCCGACGGAGGTAGTGATGGCAATTTCGGTTATCGTCGAGGAAGACGGCCTGACGGTGCGCAACATCGGCGGCGGTACCGCGGTGGCCACCGAGGAGAGGCCCGGCACCGCGGCCCTCCACGTGGACTGCGACGACTTCCGGCAGTTCCTGAGCGACGCCAAGACCGGCAAGTTCGACGACCTCGTCTGATCTCCTGCGCTGACGAGCACGCGAAGGTGACCGTCCGGGGTGGCCGGAGCACCGCTTCGGCCACCCCGGACCTCCGGCGGTGGACCGGGCAGGCGACCTAGCCGAACACGACCCCGGCCGCCGCCGCGGCGGCGAGGAGCGCGGACCGGGAGTTCACCTCGAACGCGGCGAAGAGCCCCTGGATCTCGCGCTTCACCGTCGACTCGGAGATGTGCAACTGGTCGCCGGTGGCGGCGTAGGAGCACCCGGCCGCGAGCTTGGCCATCACGGCCATCTTCCGCTCGGACAGGCGCGGCATGTGCTCGGCCGCGTCCCTGATCCGCAGCGAGACCGGGGCCAGACCGGTGGTAACCGCGGTGATCGCCTCGGGGAGGTGCTCGAGTTCGTCGGTGGCCACGATCCCGTTCACGGTCCCGGCGGTGAACGCGTCGATCGCCCTGCTGGCCTCGGCGGGCTGGAGGGGCACCACGAGGATCACCGCCGCCGCGTGGTGGGACCACCGCTGGCCGCCCGTGCCCGTGAGCCGGACGTCGGCGCCGTCGGAACTCCGGCACAGCGTCCAGCGCGGGTCCGCCTCCACGATGTAGTGGGCCGCCTGCGACACCACCAGATCACTGACGTCGATGACGATCCTGGTTTCCTGTTTCACCGCGTTACCCCCTGGAACGGTCCAAGTGCGCGCGGCGGTCGCCCCGGTGCCGCGCTCCCGGACGTCTCGCGCGGCGACCACCGGTGCGGTGGTCGCCGCGCGGCCCATCGACCCCCCGGTCCGTTCCACGCTGGCAGAGGCCGCTACCGGTCGACTACTCGACGGCACCGCGGGCGCCCGAATGGCGGGACAGCGCCGGTTTCCCGGTCCTGGGTAGGGTGCCAACGGGAGGATCCGTTGATGAACCGAGCGCGCGCTGCCGCCGCGTGGATCGCCGGGACGTTGCCCGGTCTGGTCGAACGGCACGACGTGCCGGGCGCCCAGGTCGCGGTGCTGGTGGACGACCAGGTCGTCTGCGGCTCGGCGGGCGTGCTGAACACCGCGACGGGAGTGCCCGTCACCGACGACGCGCTGTTCCAGATCGGCTCGATCACCAAGGTGTGGACGGCGACCCTGGTGCAGGAGCTCGTCAACGACGGGCTGCTCGACCTGGACCGGCCTGTGCGCGACCACCTGGCCGACTTCCGTCTGGCCGACCGGTCCGCGACCGACACCGTGACCGCCAGGCAGCTCCTCTGCCACACCGGGGGTTTCGAGGGCGACCTGTTCACCGACACCGGGGCCGGTGACGACGCCGTCGCGAAGTACGTGGCCACGCTGGCGGACGCCGCCCAGGTGCTGCCGCCCGGCGAGCGGTTCTCCTACTGCAACAGCGGTTACGTGGTGCTCGGTCGCCTGGTCGAGGTGCTGCGCGGGAAGCCGTTCACCGCGGTGCTGCGCGAGCGGCTGGTCACACCGCTGGGTCTGCCGGACGTCGCGACGTCGATCGGCGAGGCGATCCTGGGGCGCCCGGCCGTGGGGCACGTCCGGTCCACGGCGACCGATCGTCCCCGGCCGGTGCGCGTGTGGTCCGCGGCCCCTTCCACCGGTCCGGCGGGCGCGCAGCTCGCCATGAGCGCCCGCGACCTGCTCGGCTTCGTGCGCGCGCACCTGGCACGCGACGACTTCCACGCGATGCGGGTGCCCCAGGTCGCCGTCCCGGACCTGGGGATGGTCAGCGGCCACTGGGGCCTGGGGTGGGCGCTGCCCGACTACGGCGGGCCGCTCGTGCTCGGCCACACCGGCAGGACGGCCGGGCAGCGCGCGTTCCTGCGGGTGGTGCCGGACGCGGGTGTCGGCGTGGCGGTGGTGGCCAACGGCGGCGACGTCTACCCGGTGTTCGCCGAGGTGTTCGGCCACCTGCTGAGGGAACTGGCCGGGGTGGTCCAGCCCGACCTGCCCGTTCCACCGTCGGATCCCCGCCCGGTCGACGCCGGTCGGGTCGCGGGGACGTACCGGTCGCCCGTCGCCGACAACGTGCTGCACGTCGACGCGGACGGGCGCGCGTGGCTGCGGATCTCACCCCACGCCACGCCGTCCGACCCGACCCCCTTCACCTCGGACCCGATCGAGGTGGTCGCGCTGGGACCGGACTCGGTGATCACCGTGGCACGGGAGGAGGGCGCGCACTCGGTGATCGGGCTCGTCGACGACGAGAGCACCGGCCGGGTCCGGTTCCTGCACACGAGCCGCGTGATCCCCCGCGTGCCCGGATGACCTCGGCCGCGGGCCGGGCGCCGGTCACCTCGTGGCGAGGTCGGCCTCCAGTTCGGCGAGGTCGCGGTTGACGGCGATCATGGTCCGGACCGTGGTGAACCCCAGTTGGTGGTTGACCCTGCTCATGTGCGCGTTGCCCGCGCCGGTCGTCGTGTAGATCCGGTCCAGGTCGGGGCGGTCGGCCAGCAGCCAGTGGATCAGGTGCGCCTTGACGCACCGCCCGAGCCCGTGCCCCCGGTGCGGCGGCAGCACCGCCGTGTCCCGCTGGAACCCCCAGAACGGCCGGTGCGGGTGCAGTTCGAGTTCGGTCAGGCCCACGACCTCGCCGGTGGCCTCGTGCACGGCAACGACCGTTCGCGACTCGATGTTGTTCTCCCGCAGCTCGGCCTCGCGAGCGCGGACCCGCTCCGCCGTCCACGCGGGCTCCTGGTAGCCCAGGTCCCCCACCGGCGCGTCGCGCATGGCGGTGCGGGCGGCGGCGAACGACGCGACGAGGTCGTCCGGCGCGACGTCCGCCCAGCGGCGCAACCGGTAGCCCGCGGGGACGTCCTCGCGCCACAGGGCCCGATCGGTCTCGGGGATCACCAACGCCTGCGTGAGGACCGTGTGCACGGTGTGGAAGTCCAGCGACTTCGCCCACCGCTCGCCGTCGCTCCCCTTGGTGATCTGCCAGGTCTCGACGAGGGTGCGGTCTCGGGCCCGCAGCTCCGGGACGACGGTCTTCAGCACCGCCGTGCCGATGCCCTGCCCGCGGACGCGCGGGTGGACGACCACCTCGGTCAACCCGATGTGGCTGCTCTCGTCCTCCAGGAAGTAGACGATCGCGAGCCCCACGACCTCACCGCGCAGGCGCGCCACCCAGTAGGCCACCGGCCCGAAGCCGACGAACGGGTTCTCCAGGCGCCCCAGCACGTCCTCGTAGGACAACCGGGGTTCGTCCGGGCGGTCCGTCTCCTGCCTCGCCACCATCACCTCGTAGTAGCCGCGGAGATCGCTCTCGGAGGCGTGCGCGGGATCGAACGGTTCGACCTCGGGACCTGCTGTCACGAACGTCTTCCTTCCTCGATCGCGACGCCCTGCCGATCAGCGCGCCGCTGGGGGGTCGTGGAGGCGGAGCCGATGACCAGCACCGCGATCATGACCATGCCGAAGCTCATCAGGCTCATGAAGAACATGATTCCCAGGTGGAGAGCGATTCCCAGCACGAGTGCGACCACCCGGACCTGCCGCGGCCCCAGGATCGCCAGCGCCATCACCACCTGGACGCCGATCACCGACCACGACAGGGCGGCGACGAACCAGTACGAGGTCGACATCGGCGCGAGCAGGTCGCGGGCGGAGGTCGGGAACCCGTACTGGGGGTGGTTGACCACGACGGACATGGCGCTGCCGTGCTGCCACAGGGGATCCATCAGCTTGGCGGTCACCGCGCCGAGGTAGATCAGGCAGACCTGCACGCGCAGACCGAGGTGGGCGGCGAACGCGCTGCCGCGCCACGACGGCGCGAGCGGGCGGCGAACGGGATGCCAGTGCGACGGGCGGTCGTCACCGAGGCACACGGGGACCAGCAGCATCGTGGCGACCTGCGCGATGGTGTCCCCGCCGTTGGCCATGTCCATGGCCGCCGCGAGGCTGAACGAGACGTACCAGTGCGGCACGCAGGTCCACCTCGGGCTGACACCGAGCAGCACGAGCACCAGCACCACGACCACGACGACCCGGCTGGTGAGCAGACCGGACCCGGTCGGCCCGACCAGGCACCAGAGCGAGGCCGCGCGGACACCCGCGCACCGCAGGCCGTCCGGCAGCTCCGCAGTGCGGATGAAGAGGTCCGAGTCCGAGCTGAAGAGGATCGTGAGCAGGGTGGCGGCGGCCAGCAGGCTCCGGCCGACGGCCAGGGGCGCACCCCGTGGCTCGAACTGGTCGATCGCGCGGGAGAGCCGCCGCGCCACTCCGTTCACGTCGGGCATTCGAGGTCCACGAAGGCGATGCGGTACACCTGCCTCGGATGCTCCGGGAGCCGGTGGGAGACCAGCGTCGACGAGCGCTCGACCGTGATCGCCAGGCGACCGCACAGCACCGGGTCGCGGAACCGGTTCTCCGCGCGGTGCGGGGTCACCCCGCCTGCCATCCTCCCGCACTCCAGGACCTCTGGTTCGTCGCACGGAAACCAGTGCTGATCGGGTATTCGACGCGCGACCGCGCGCAGTTCCGCCGCTTCCGCGTACCCGGCTCGGCTGAGCCCCCACGACCACGTGCTCCACCGGCGGCGCTCGGTCAGCGGGACCAGCCGTGGGCTACCGGGGTCGACCCGGTAGCCCACGAGCAGATCCCTGTCGAGATCCACGAAGAACGTCCAGCGCTGCGGCCAGACCTCCAGGTAGCCCTGGAGCCGATCGCGCAGCCCGGAGACGTCCAACGCGGCGAGCCACGTGAGCACGAGGCTCGTCACGAGCACCGTCGCGGTCAAGGTGAACCCGTGCAGACCACGCGCGTCGCCCCCCTCGGGCTCTTCACCCGGCCCACGAGCGGCATCCTCGCGGATCACGTCCCCTGACTGCACACTTCCTGGCCGGAGCCTTCGTTCACCACGCTGTTGTCCGCGTACGGTCCGCTCACGTCGGCGGAAGAACCACCCGCCGTCAGCACCACGACGAACACCGCCGCGGACAGCGCGAACCCCACTGATAGCGCCTTCTTCACGTATCCCCCTACTGGTGAAGTCGTCGACAACGCGCCGTCGGCCCTTCCCCTTCATCGGGCCTTCCGACTTCATCCACTATGGCAGCATGGACTACCTGATCGCTATCGAGTCGCTACTCGCCGCACACGCCTTCCCCTGTGGCCCGAGTCGAACCGAGGAGAGTCGTCACGGTGGAGTTCCGGATCCTGGGGCCGTTGGAGGCGCGGTCCGGCGAACGCCCGGTCCGCGTCGGCGGCGCACGGCAGCAACGGCTCCTCGCCCTGCTCCTGTTGTCCGTCAACCGGGTCGTCCCGGTCGAGCGCCTCGTCGACGAGCTGTGGGACGCCGCTCCCCGGTCGGCGCGCCAGCAGATCCACAACGCCGTGGCGAGCCTGCGGCGCACGCTTTCCCAGCACACCAACGATGTGGGCATCAGGTGGATCGAGGTCGGCTACCGGCTGGACGCACCGGAGGCGTCCATCGACGTGAACCGGTTCCTCGGTCTCCTCGACGAGGCCCGGCAGGCGGAAGCCGGTCAGCGGTGGCCGGAAGCGGTGGCGGCGCTGCGGGTCGCGCTCGACCTCTGGCGGGGTGACGTGCTGGCGGGGCTGGGCGGGGCGACGATCGAGAACGCGGCCACGAGGCTGCACGAGCAGCGGCTCACCGCCGTCGAGGACCTGATGTCCCTCCGCCTGCGGACCGGCGAGACCGGGTCGGCGGTCGGCGAGCTGCGGCAGCTCGTGACCGAGCACCCGTTGCGCGATTCCCTGCGCATCAGCCTGATCCGAGCGCTGCACCGCAGCGGACGGCAGGCCGACGCGCTGGCGGTGTACGACGACGGCCGGAGGATGCTGGCCGAGGACCTCGGGCTCGACCCGAGTCCGGAACTCCAGCGGATCCACGCCGACGTGCTGCGCGGCACGGCGGAACCAGCGCCCATCGCGACCCCGTCCGAACCGGGCGGGGACTCGCCCGACCGCGGCCGGACCAGGTCGTCCCTCCCCTACGACACCAACGACTTCTCCGGCCGGTCCGCCGAGCTGGCGCGGCTGCGCGCCGCCACGAGCGGCACGTCGGCGACCGCGATCACGATCTCCGCCGTCGACGGCATGGGAGGGGTCGGCAAGACGACGCTGGCGATCCACCTCGCGCACGAGGTCGCCGCGAACTACCCGGACGGCCACTACTTCGTCGACCTGCACGGCTTCACCGCCGGCATGAGCCCCGTGCCCCCGGAGCAGGCGCTGGACGTGCTGCTCAGCGCCAGCGGGGTGGCCCCGGAACTCATACCGTCCACTGTGGAGGGTCGGAGCGCGCTCTGGCGCTCGGAGATGGCGGGCAAGCGGATTCTGCTGGTCATCGACAACGCGGTCAACGCGGCGCACGTGCGGCTGCTGCTGCCGGGAGCCGCGGGCGCGCTCGTGATGGTCACCAGCCGCAGGAAGCTCACGGCGCTGGAAGGCGCGTTGCCGCTGTCGCTCGACGTCCTGCCACTGGAGGACGGGGTCACCCTCTTCGCGAAGGTCGCCGGGGCGGAGCGCGCGGCGGCGGAACCCGACGCCGTCGCCACCGCCGTCGAGCTGTGCGGTCGCCTGCCGCTGGCCATCCGGATCGCCGCGGCGCGCTTCCGGGACCGCGCGGGCTGGACCGTCGGGGAACTGGTGAACCGGCTGCGCAACCACGCGCAGCGCGTCCGGTTCCTCGAGGTCGACGACCGGGGCGTCATGGCCGCGCTCAGGGTGTCCTACCGCTACCTGCCCCCGGCGCGGCAGCGGTTGTTCCGACTGCTCAGCCTCCACCCCGGCGGCGATTTCGACGCCTGCGGCACCGCCGCGCTGACCGGCCTGCCGTTGGACGAGGTCGAGCAGCACCTCGACTCGCTGTTCGACGACAACCTGTTGAAGCAGAACACGACCGGGCGCTTCTACTTCCACGACCTGGTCCGCGACTGCGCCCGCCAACTGCTCACCGAGGAGGCCGACGACGCGGCGGAGCGCACCGCCCTCGGTCGGCTCCTCGACTACTACCTGCACGCCGCGCACACGTGGTGCGGGCACCACCACAACGCGATCTACGGCGACGCGCCGCTGGTGGACCACGTGCCCGAGCACCTCCCGGTGCCGTCGACCGCCCAGAAGGCCGTCGCGATCCTCGACGTGGAGTACGACAACCTCACCGCGGTCGCGCGGTTCGCCGCGGAGAACGGCTGGCACCGGCACGCCTGGCAGCTCGTCTGCGCCCTCCAACCCCTGCTGAAGCTGCACAACTACGGCGGGCGGTCTTACGACCTGTTCGAGGCCGGCGCGCGGGCCGCCCTCGCGTCCGGCGACGTGCGGGGCGAATCCGCCTGCCTCCAGGGCTTGGCGGCCGTCTGCCGTGATCACCGCTCCACCGCCGAAGCCAGGAAGCACATCGAACGGGCGCTCGACCTGAGCAGGCGGATCGGGGCGACGGACAGCGAGACCGCGCAGTTGATCGACCTCGGCAACCTGTACCTGCACGAGGACCGGCTGCTCCAAGCCCGGACCATCTTCCAGCAGGCCGAACCCTTGACCGAGCGGGGCTCGACCACCTTCCCGAGCCTCGCGGTGGCGAACAACCTGGGCGTCATCTGCGGCGACCTGGGGGATTTCGAGGAGGCCCTGGTCCACCTGCGCCGCGCGGAGGCACTGGTGACCAAGGAGGACACGCGGTCGGCGCAGTTCATCTCGTGGAGCACCGGGTCGGTCCTGCACGCCATGGGCGCGCACGAGGAGGCCCGGCGGGAGTTCACCCGCGGCCTGGAGATGAGCACGGCCTCCGGGAGTTCCCACGGCGAGGCGTTCGCCCTGCTGGGTCTCTGCGGTGTCAACCGGTCGTCCGGCCACCTCGCCGAGTCGCTCGACCAGGGCCGCCGGGCGCTGACCACCGCCCGGCGCTTCGAACTGCACGTGGTCGAGTGCGAGGTGATGAACTGCCTGGGCGAGACCGCTCTCGCCCTGCGGGACGTGGACCGGGCCGAGCGGACGTTCGAGCTGGCGAGGGACGTCGCCGACCGGTTCGGCATCGCGCGCTACCGGGCTCGCGCGCTGGAAGGCCTCGCCCACGTCGCTTTCCGGCGCGGGCAGCGGGCGGAGGCGAGGCAGTACTGGGAACAGGCGGCGGCCACCTATCCGACGGGCATGGTGGACGTCGAGTACGCGCGCCACCACCTCGCCGCGCTCGACGACGAGGCGGCGGTCTGCTTCCGTTGCGCCGTCTCGGGGAAGCCGCTTTCCGCCCGCCGGGGCTGACATCGCGGCGCGTCGTCAGTCCACCGCGCGGACGTAGCGCCTGCCGAGGACGCGGAGGTGCTCGACCAGGCCGGGCGGTTCGGTGACGTGGAAGTCGAGGCCGAGCATCCCGATGTAGACGGCGATCAGCTCCAGGCTGTCCGCACCGGTCAGGAGCACCGACGTCGACTCGTCGACCGCCTCCACCACGCCGACGGTCGGGTTGATCCGCGCCAGCACGGCCTCCGCGGGCGCGAGCACGGTGATCCTCGCGTGCACCTTCCAGCCCGCCGTGGCCACGTCGCGCAGGACGAAGCCCGTGTAGTCCCCGCCGGGCAACGGCACCGGGGTGAAGCGGCGGCCGGTCGCCATCCGCAACGAGAGCCAGTCGGCGCGGTACGTGTGCCACGAGCCGGTCTCCGGACCCCGTGCGACGAGGTACCAGTGCCGCTCCCAGCTCACCAGCCGGTACGGCTCCACCAGCACCGGCCACTCCCCGAACGGCGCCGAGGCGTCGTTCCGCCGCGGGGCGTCGTCCGAGCGGGCCGGGGCGGTGTAGTCGAACCGGAGGAGTTCCGAGTCGCGGACCGCCGCCGCGATCGTCGCCAGCACGGCCGCGTCCACCACCGGGTCCACGACGTTGCTGCCGGTGTTCGCGGGCCCTTCCGCCATCGCCTGGTGCAGGGCGGTCACCTGCCGCCGCAGCCGGTGCGGCAGGACCTGCTGGAGCTTCGTCAACGCCCGTTCCGCGCTGTCCTCGATGCCCGCGACCCCGCGTCCGGCCCGCAGCCCGATCGCGACCGCCACCGCTTCCTCGTCGTCGAGCAGCAGCGGCGGCAGCTTGGCCCCGGCGCCCAGCCGGTAGTGCCCGGAGGGTCCGCGCACCGCCTCCACCGGGTACCCGAGTTCGCGCAGGCGGTCGACGTCGTTGCGGATCGTCCGCCCGGTGACGTTCAGCCGTACGGCGAGTTCCGAGCCCGGCCACGCCGGTCGTGACTGCATCAGCGCCAGCAGGGCGAGCAGCCGGGACGAGGTTTCCAACACCCGTCGAACATAGAGGAACCAACCGTTCCTATACAGCTCCTACCGTGGTGACCATGACGAACACCGAGATCCGCCCCTTCCGCGTCGACATCCCCCAGGCCGACCTGGACGACCTCGACGAGCGCCTCGCCCGCACCCGGCTGCCGCGGCCCGCCCCCACCGACGACTGGGAGTACGGCACCCCGAACAGCTACCTGGGCGAGACCGTCGAGCACTGGCGCACCGAGTTCGACTGGCGCGCGCAGGAAGCCCGGATGAACGAGTTCCCGCAGTACCTGACCGAGATCGACGGGCAGACCGTGCACTTCGTCCACGTGCCGTCGAAGGTGGAGGGCGCGACCCCGTTGCTGCTCCTGCACACCTACCCCGGCTCGTTCGCCGAGTTCCTCGACATGATCGGCCCGCTCACCGACCCCGTCGCCCACGGCGGCGACGCCGAGGACGCGTTCTCGGTCGTAGTCCCGTCGATCCCCGGATTCGGCTTCAGCACGCCGCTCGTCGGCCGCGGCTGGACGATGCGGAAGGTGGCGGAGACGGTCGACGCGCTGATGCGGCGCCTCGGGTACGACTCGTACGGTTCGCACGGCAGCGACGCGGGCTCGATGATCTCCCGCGAGTTGGGGCTGATGCGGCCCGAGGGTTTCCTCGGGCTGCACGTGCTCCAGTTGTTCTCCTTCCCCACCGGCGACCCGGCCGAGTTCGAGAACCTCGGACCGAAGGACTACGCCGCGCTCGAGCACATGCGGTGGTTCCAGTCCGTCGGCGGCTACAACCAGATGAACGCGACCCGCCCGCAGACCGTCTCGGTCGGCATCGCCGACTCACCGGTCGGGCAGCTCGCCTACAGCGAGCTGTTCAACAACTTCGGCGACGGGACGAGCCTGGTGACGCCGGACCAGATCCTGACCCAGGTCTCCCTGTACTGGTTCACCAACACCCAGGCGACCGCAGGGCGCTACCACTTCGAGGAGGCGAAGGCCGAGCGCGAACCGGAGGTGAACCGGTCGCGGACCGGCGTCGCCGTCTTCGCGGACGACTTCAAGTCCGTCCGCGCGTTCGCCGAGCGGGACAACTCCGCCGTCGAGCACTGGTCCGAGTTCCCCGACGGCGGGCACTTCGCGGCGCTGGAACGCCCGGACGTGCTCGTCGGCGACCTGCGGACCTTCTTCCGCGCCCCTACCGGTCGGTGACCACGAAGTCGGCGCCCGCGGCCAGTGCCACCTCGGGGCCGAACAGCCTGGCCGGGGTGAACGCGCCGGGGCGGCCCTCGCCCTTGGCCAGGCGCAGGGTGACCTCGGTGGCGGCGCCGACCGTGAACTCCATGCCCTCGCCGGTGCGCAGCCAGCCCTCGCGGACGCGACCGGACGGCCACTCGACCCTGGCGCGGCCCCAGGACGACCGGCGAGGGCGGGGCCTGGCCGTGGTCGTCGTGATGCCCGCGAGCCGTCGGGTGGCGAAGCCCGCCAGTCCGGGCAACCGCAGCGCGCCACCCAGCGCGGGCAGGAGCGCACGGACCGCGGGGTTGGCCGGGACGAGGGCCGAGGCGCCGATCACCGACGGGGCGCCGCTGGCCCGCCAGGCCGCGAAGAGTTCACCGCCACCCAGGGAGGCGGTGGTCACGACGTCGCCGTCAGGCGTGGTCAGCCGTTCAGCGGCACCACCGGCCCTGGCCCGCACCAGCCGTCCCTCCCGCACCTCGCGGCCACCGTCGCGCAGCGCTTGCACGATGGTGGCGGCCAGTGCCTCGCCGAGGGCGCCGGGTTCCAGCGCGACCGACGCGACGGCGTCGACGCGCACCCGTGAGGGCTCCTCCTCCCCCGCCAGCAGGTGCAGCAGGACGCCCTCGGTCGCGAGCGGGCCGAAACCCGCCCCGGAGACCAGCGTGCGCCTGGTCGCCACCGCTTCGCGGTCCATGCCGTGGAGCAGCTCGAACGCGCTCAGCTCGTCGGACACGTCGACGTAGTGCGTGCCCGGCGGGCAGGCCCGCGCGACCTTCGGCGCCGTGACCGCGAACGGGCCCACCGTGTTGACCACGACGGCGGGCCCCTCGGTCGACAGCCGCGCGCAGACCTCGTCGAGCGAGCCGACCACCGCACGGGCGTCCGGCCCCACCTCCGCCAGCCGCTCCCGATCACGACCGGCCACCACCACCTCGGCGCCCGCCCGCCACAGGCGCTCCACCACCTCCCGACCGACCCGTCCGGTCGCGCCGAGCACCCAGATCTCACCCGTCATGGTCGCCTCCATCATCAACGGCACGTCGTGTCATCACTATGGCATGGCACGACACGACGTGTCATCAGTAGGATTCGCCGCATGGGTCGATGGCAGCCGGGCGCGCGGGAACGACTCGAACAGGCCGCGCTCGACCTCTTCCTGGAGCACGGCTTCACCGAGACCACCGTCCCGCAGATCACCGCACGGGCCGGGCTCACGACCCGCACGTTCTTCCGGCACTTCGCCGACAAGCGCGAGGTGCTGTTCGCGGGCGAGGAGTCGGTCCCCGACCAGGTGACCCGCTTCATGGCCGAGGCCCCACCGTCACTCGGCCCGATGGACCTCATCACCGAGGGCCTGGCCCCCACCGCGACCGAGATCTTCAAGGGCCGCGACCTCACCTACCTCCTGCGCCGCCGCGCCGCGATCGACGCCGAACCAGCCCTGCGCGAACGCGAACTGCGCAAGTTCTCCCTCATGGCGGAAGCACTGGAACAGGGCTTCCGCACCCGCGGCGCGGACGACCTGACCGCCAGACTGGCGGCCGAGATCGCCATGACCACGTTCCGGATAGCGGTGACCCGCTGGCTGGACCACCACGGCGACCCAGACCTCCCGACCACCATCACCCAGACCCTGACGGCGATGAGAAACCTGACGAACACCGGCCCGACCCCGTAGCCACGACAGATCCGACCGCCGCGCGATCCATCACCCCACCTCGACGCATCCGCGATCTTCCGCAGTTCTGCGGCCCGCACTCGAATCCGCGCGGTTAGCCTTTGCCACTTCGATCGACAAGCCCGACGGCCGTGAGCGGTGGAGTGGAACGACAAGGCACCCCTGACGGGGCGAGCAGCACCTCGAACACCGTGCACGGCGTCGTCCACGGATCCGTGTGGCAGGCCGGGAACGTCTACGGCGACGTGCACCTCCACCACCAAGCCGCGCCACCACCGGCGGTGCCCGGTCCTCCACTGGTCGACCACCGACCGTCCGGACTGGGGCCGGAGGTCGAGGTCGGCGATGTCCTGCACCTCGTGCACGACCAGCCCGGCGACGCCTCGTCGACGGGTGACGGCGGTGCCGTCGTGCGGCAGGCCAGGTGCCTCCGGCTGACGGACCGCGGCGGGTTCGGCTGGCTGCGCCGGGTGGAGGTGCGCCAGGCCACGCCCCTCGCCCTCCGAGCGCGACGAGCGCTGACGGCGGAGCACGACCTCCTGCGCAGGCTGTCGGGCGTAGTCCCCCACCTGCCCGCGGTGCTCCAGTTCGCCGAGGGACCGGGCGACACCGCCACGCTCGTGACCGCGTGGCCGGAAACCCGATCGCACCGGGCCTGCGACCCCCTCGACGTCCTCCTGCTCCGTGGACCGGTGCGGGACGCGGGGGTGCTGGCGCGCGTGTGCGACGCCTTGGCCAGCCTGTGCGCGACACTCGGCGCGCTGCACGCTCACCGCACCGTGCACGGTGCGCTCACCCCCGCCCGGTTGATCATGCGCGACGACGGCGCGCTCTCGCTGCGGGACCTGGCTCGAACCGATCAGGAACCGCCCGAGTACCCGGCACCCGAACAGCTCGCGCGCGGCGTCGCGGGACCGTGGACGGACGTCCACCAGGTCGGGGCCATCGCCTACCACCTGGTCACCGGTCGGCAGCCGAGTCCTCGTGCTCCGCTGCCGGTCCGCGCGTGGGCACCCGAGGTGCCCGAAGACCTCGCCGACACCATCGACTCGGCCCTGGTCCCGGAGTGCGCGGAGCGCCCGGACACGGCGACGCTCGGAGCGCGGTTGCGCGCCCTGGCACACCCCACCCGCTGAAGGAGCACGGTGCGTTCCGTCCAGTTGCCCCTCAACGGGGTGATCCACCTCGTCGCGTCCGCCGAGGACGACCACCGGCTGCGCGAGAAGATCCGCAACCACCCCGGTCTGCCGCAGAGCGTCGAGCAGCTTGTGACCGAGCTGTCCACCACGTTCGGGGCTGGCGTGCCAGCGACGGTGGAGGAGCCCAACCGGTTGAACGGCGGCCGCACGCTCCTGGTCCACGGCAGCGCATGGTCGGCGCGCCTGGAACCGACCCACTCCGGGCGCGGGTACAAGGTCAAGCGGATCGACCCGCTCCGCATCAGGGACCACCACCGACTCGCCCGGCACTTCCTGTCCCTGCACACGAACGGTTGGCGGCGCGTGGAATCCCTGTACGAGCTGGGCGAAGGCGCGCACTCGTTCTGGCCGCACATCGAGCAGCAGTGGGAACGGCTGGTGAACTCGCGGGCCGAGGCGTCGGCGACGCCTGCTCCCGAACCCCACCACACGGCGTTCCTCGACACCGTGGGGCAGGTCGTCGACGCGAGCGAGCGGATCGCCGCGGCCGCCGCGAGGAGCGCGCGGCCCTACCCGTACCGCGAGATCACCCCGGTCGGTGAGCAGCGGCAGGGTACGCACGCCGTCTACGGCTTCACGATGGTCGGAGAGGGAGCACCGGAGGAAAGCGCTTTCGTCCAAGTGAAGGGCTACGACGAGCACCGGGGCCAGGTGGTGCGGCTGGACGGCCGGTTGGTGACGGTCCGGTTCGACGAAGCCGTGGACTGGCAGTCGTTGCCGAAGACCGGTGAGCTGGAGACCACCACCAGCACCGTGGTGTTCAAGAAGCAGAGGGAGGCCATCACCGCGTTGCGGGACCGGCGAACGCGCAACCCGCGCCTGCTGCCCGCACTGGTCGACGCCCGCACCCTGTGGCTCAACGCGGCCAAGGACACCCCGACGGAGGCACTCGACCCGGACCAGACGCAGGCGTTCCGCCGAGCCGTGGCCGTCGAGGACCTGATGCTCGTGCTCGGACCACCGGGCACCGGCAAGACGCGGGTGATCAGCCAGGTCGCGAACGCGGTGGCGAGGGGCGACGGGTGGACCCGACCGCCGCGGCGGGTGCTCGTCACCTCGCACTCCAACCGCGCCGTGGACAACATCCTGCCCAGGCTGCCGCCGGACCTGGTCGTGGTGCGGGTCGGCAACCCCGGCACGGTCACCGACGAGGGCCGCCCCTACCTGCTGGACGAGCAGGCGCGGCAGTTGCGCGGACAGATCATCGCGGGCGTCGACCGCGGGCTTCGCGAGTTCACCGACCTGGAGGTCGCGCAGAGGTGGGCCGACGAACTGGCGGACCGGGTGGACGGCCTGGTGGCCGCGTTCGCCGGCGCGGACGCCGCCCGCGCCGCCGTGGCAGCGGCTCGGCGTGCCGTCGGGGGCCCCGCCCAGGCTGCGGTGGACGGGCTGGAGTGGACGCTGGCCGATCTCGATCGGCGGCTGGCCCGCGTCCACCGGGCGATCGACCGCGCCGTGCGCGTCGGGCGGGTCCCGCTCCTCGGGTGGTGGGGCAGGTGGCGGACGGCGGCACTCCGGTCACGGGCGCACCAGTTCGACGTGACCCGGCACGGGCACGCCGAAGGGTTGCGCCACGCCCAGCAGTACTTGGACGCCGTCACCAACGACTCCCCCGAGGTGCGCCACGCGGTCTCGGCACTGGCCGACCGGTGGGACAGGACGGAGAAGGCGAGGGACGCCGCGCTCACCGCCGCGCACGCGTCCCGTGCGGCGGTCGGCGGTTCCGAGCCACCTCCCCTGGTCCGCGACACCTCGGACATGACGGCGACCCGGCAGGACCTGACAGGCCTGGTGTCGTGGCTCAGGGTGCGACTGCCCCTGTTGCGGGTCCGCGCCCGGCTCCTGGGCGAGTGGCACCAGGAGGTGTCCGGCGCCACGACGCAGTTGCACCCGGAACTGATCCGCTACGCCCACGTCATCGCGGCCACCACCATCGGCACGGCGTCCCGGCCGGAGTTGTCGGACGTCGACTTCGACTTGGTGGTCGTCGACGAGGCGGGGCAGATCGGCACGGCCGACCTGCTCGTGCCGCTGGTGCGCGCACGACGCGCGGTGCTCGTCGGCGACCAGCAGCAACTGCCGCCGTTCCTCGACTCCGAGGTCGAGGCCTGGGGCGAGGAGGTGGGTGACCCGCGCGTTCGGGAACTGCTCACCACGAGCGCCCTGGAACGCCTGGCCGACCGCCTGCCCCGGACGAACGTCGTGCCGCTGACGTGGCAGCGGCGGATGCCCGCGGTGATCGCCGACTTCAGCTCGCGGATGTTCTACGGCGGCAAGCTGCGCACGGCCGGCGCGCACGTGCACGACGACGACCTGTTCGGCAGCCCGATGGTGTTCGTCGACACGGCGCGCCTGCCCGCGCGCCAACAGCGTGAACTGCCCGCCCGCGACCTCGACCACCGGCAGAACGGCTACTGCAACCCGGCCGAGGCGCTGCTGCTGTCGCGACTGGCCGCGCACTACGAAGCGGCGGGCCGCGACTGGGCGGTCATCGTGCCGTACACCGCGCAGGTCAAGGCGATCACCAGCGCGATCGTCGGGCTGATCGGCGACGAGCCGCGGGTGAAGCTCAACGTGGGCTCCGTCGACTCGTTCCAGGGCGGCGAGCGGCAGGTGATCCTCTACGGCTTCACCCGCAGCAACCGGGACGGCAACGTGGGGTTCCTGCGCGAACTGCGGCGCGCCAACGTCGCGTTCACCCGTGCCAAGGAACAACTCGTGCTGGTCGGTGACCTGGACACGCTGACGATGGCGAGGGACTCCGGGTTCCGCGACCTGGCTCGGGCGCTGCGCGACCACGTGGCGACGGTGGGCGAGATCAGGCAGTACGACGAGGTCCTCAACCGGATCGGCGGACGATGACCACCAGGACGAAGTTGTTCACCTACCCCGAACAGCGGACCTTGGAGGACGCCGCGTTCGAGCGCGAGGTCGTCCCGACGCGCATCCACTCGCTGCTCCTGCCGGTGTGGAAGGTGACCGTGCGGGCCACCGTGGTCGTCGCCGAGGACTACGACCTCATCGACCGCTACCTCTCGCGCGGCATCGCCGAGGCGGGTCTGTCAACCACGGCCGCCCTGGCCGAGTTCTTCGCGCTGGACCCACCCCTGGTGGACCGGGCGCTGCGCGCACTGGAGGCGGTCGGCCACGTCGGGCAGGCGGACGGCCATTGGCGGCTGACCGAGGTCGGGCTGTGGTCCGTGCGGGACGGCAGGCGGTACGAGGTCGCCAACGAGGACCGCCGTGAGCTGTACTTCGACGGCTTCGCCAGCCGTCCGCTGACGAAGGTCTGCTACGACCCGAGCAAGGTGACCATGCTGTCGCCGGACGACCTGACGTCCACCGCCGGACGGTTCACCCCCTTGTTCTCGCGCTGGAGCTTCGACCCGGAAGCCCTGCGCACCTTGTCGGCCCACCCCGACCGCGCCAGGTTCAACCTGCCCGAGCGGATCGACAACGCGAACCCGATCGGACCACCAGAACTCACGTACCTGCCCCTGATCGTGGTGAGCGGGGTCTCACGATCAGGCAGGCCTCAGCACCTGGCCTACTCCCAGGCATCCGGCGAAGCCGACCTGGACCTGAGCGCCCTGGTCGAGTCGACCCCCGACATCACCCGGAGCCTGGAGAACGAACAGCACGCCGCGAATCCGGACCAGGAGGAAAAACGAGCACGTGAATGGGTCGACAGGTACGACCTGACCGGCCACCACCTGCTCCGACTGCGCAGCGGCCTGCTGCGGATCGTCCTACCGGGCAAGCACTTCAGAACGGACGGCCCCTTGCGGATGCACCAACTCGGCTCGTTCGTCGTACGCGGCAACAGCTTCTTCCAACCCTGGTGCGACGACCAACACCTACGCCGCCAGGCCCTGCTCAGCCGCGTGAAATCCCTACTGGGCACCCGCTCCCGCACCAGTACCGCACGACTGTGGCCGCGGATCGAACGAGTAGCCCGCCAACTCGACGTGGGCACCATCGACCAGACCGAACTACGCGCCCTGGCAGTGCGAGCGGGCGACACCACGCTGGTAACCCAACTGGACGAACTGGCGCGCAACACCTAGGCACATCTGTACGTGCTCTCGGTCGATGCTCGAATGTCGTTTCCACGGGATGCGGTATGGATCAACGCCACCGGCGTCCGCTCTTCTGGAGTGGCATCCCTTACCTTTTGCCGCAGCACTTTTTGTACTTCAGGCCCGTGCTGGGGGAACAGACGCACGACTGGTTTCGACCGGGCGGCACAACGACGAGTTCCAGGGCCGCCGCCACCACGTTTCCCCGTCTCATGGCCTCCACCAAGTAGCGGTCGCTGTCCGCGACCATGCCGCGCAGGTCGTGGCCGAACATGGCGATGACCGCACCCTTACGGGCAGCTTGGTACCACCGCGGGTAGAACGAGAGTGGCAGCGCGACCAGTTCAGCACCGTCGGCGATGATCTCCATTCGGTTCCCGACGAGCCGTGCACCGGCTCTGCTCCTGGTGACCTGCTCGATCGCCGAAGCATCCCCGAGACTCGTGAAACCCACCTGGCGGAGCGATTCTATGAAGATGTCGGACACCACCCCGTCCTCCCTCTGCGCCCAAGGACCGCGGGCGTCGACGACGACGCCCGCCACGTCGTCACCCCAGACGGTGCACTCGATCTCTAATCTGACCCGCTCGTGCCGATCGGGCAACTGCTCGACCCGCACGACCGAGGGAGGCGCGCACGTCGGGTGTGCCAGGGTCATCCCGTCAGGTCCATCGCCCTGATTGCTTAGGAGCACGACGTGCGCGACCCCGTTCGCGGCCAGCGGCAGACCGCAGGACACGCAGTGGCGCCGGTCCGTGCCGAGTCGGGCGAGCACTTGGTCGAGGGGTACGTCGCCGTACCGGTCGACAACGTCCTGGCTGACGACGATCCGGCGCCGGTCAAACTGCGGCTCGGATTCGGGCTGGGGCGCCGAGTACTCCGCCCGGACGTACTTCGACCTCATCGTGGCGAGCACCATCGGTGCGACGTCGTCCGGCAGCGGAACTTGGTCCGGCTCCTTACCGGCGGCAACGGCAAGGGCTGCGAGCGCCGTCGCCTCCACCTTCAACGCGTTCGCGGCGGGTCGCCACTCCTCAGCCTCCTGCCGGAGCAACCTCGCCTCGTGGGCGCACCGCGCCGCCTCGTCGAACCTCGTCCGGGCGAGGTGTGCTCGGGCGAGGTTCAGGAGCGCGTCCGCGATCAGGCTCTTGTTGCCCAACTCGCACGCGATCGTGCGTGCGTGTTCGAACTCCACCACGGCAGCGTCAGCGTCGCCCTGCTCGGCGAGGATCGCACCGAGGTTGTTCCGTATGGAGGCTTCGAGGTCCTTCACGCCCACCTTCCTCGCCGACTCCAGGGAGGCTCGCAGCGTCAGGACGGACTCCTCCCCTGACCCGGCGCGGTGCAGGCACGTCGCCAGATTGCCCTGGACGACGAGTTGGGTGTGCACCGCTCGGCGTTCAACGGCCAGTGCCAAGGCGATCCGGTACGCGGCGACGGCCTCCTCCCAGTGGGACATTCGAGCCAGCACTGTGCCTTTGGTCAGCAGGCAGTCCATCCGCTCCTCCTCCACACCGGACTCGTCGGCCAGCACGAGTGCCCGCTCGACGGAACTCACCGCTTCATCCCAGAGTCCACGACGGGAGTACAGGGTGGCGAGGTGGCGGAACGCGGACGCCCTCGTGCGCGCGTGCGTGATCTCATGAGGTGCGTCCGCGACAGTTCGCAACACCCTCGCGGCTTCCTTCCAGTCGCCGTGGTGGATCAGCGCTTCACCCAGGAGTGCTCTTGCGGTGGAGAGGGCTGGAGATTCCCCGTTCCGCTCGAAGATCGCGACGTTGCGACGCAGGAGTGGCACCGCCTGGTCGACCCGGCCCGTGTGGCGGAAGACCTTCGCCCGCTCGTGCGACACTTGCATGAGCAGGAATTCGTTGCCACTGTGTTCGGCGACGTCCACCGCCCTCCGGAAGCAGTCCTCGGCCTTGAGGTGATCCCCCGCGGCCGCGTGCAGTCCACCTAGTTCTGCCAGGGCGTTCGCCAGGTGCACGAGGTCGCCCACGGTCGTCGCGCGCTCGACGCACTCGCCGTAGTACCGCGCCGACTCGGCTTGGTCGCGGTGTCCCACCGCTTGGCCGAGCATGTGCAGGGTGGCGATCTCGCCCTTCACGTCTCCGCTCTCCCGGTAGATCGCCAGGGCATCGGTCAACGGGTCGATCCTGGACTCGGTCTCGTCCACGGCTTGCCGGATGAGGGCGACTTGACGTAGGGCGTCCGCCTCGGCCGCCCGATCGCCCACCGCGCGGGCGCGATCGAGTGCTTCCTCGCATTCGCGGCTCGCGCTGGTGAGGCGACCGGCCAGCCGCAGCGACTCAGCGAGCAGGACCCCGAAGGACGGGAGGAGCGCGCCGAGCCTGCCGCGCCGAGCAACCGCCTGCGCGTTTCGGAAGTACTGCTCGGCTCGGCGCCACCTCGCCATTCCAACGTTGGCCTTGCCGAGGTCGCTGAGCGCGGTCGCGAGGCGCAGGTCGTCCCCAGCCCACCGCCAGATCGGCAGACCTCCTCGGATGACGTCGATGGCGTCGCGGGAACGACCTGCGTCGAGGAGAAGTCCTCCGTACGCGCTACGAGCCAGCGCCATGGTCGTGTGCTCTCCGGCCGCGGCTGCGGCCTCGAAGCACTGCCGGTACCGGTCAACCGCGAGGTCGATGTCACCTCGATGGCTCGCCGCACTGCCGAGATTGAGCAGGCCAGCCGTCAACCACTGCACGTTGCCGGTGCGCTCACCTGCCACTCTCAGGCAGTCAGCGGCCCGGACCAACCCGTCCCACCGACCGAGGTGCTGGAGAACCGGGATCATCGCGGAGGCCAGGGAGACGGCGTCAGTCCACAGCTCGTGCGCGATGGCCGCCTCGATCGTGCTCACCGCACCGACGTGATCCCGTTCGAGGGCCGCGAGGGCCGCGGCGTTGGTCGGCGAGGGATTCCTCGCCTGGTCGTCGAGGAATCCGATTGACCTGGCGGCCGAATCCACCCTGGCCAGGTAGGCCAGGCACGTGTGCTCGACGGTCCGGTTCCGCCACTGCTCGTCCGAGGGCGCTCGGTGTCGAGCGAAGCGGTAGAGGACGTCGTGCATGCGATACGCGTCCGCCCCGGTCCGCTCGACCAGGTTCAACTCGTGGAGGTCGTCGAGCAGCCGCCGGGTCCGGCGGACGTCGTCGGGCGACAAGGTGTCGAGTTTTTCGACGAACGCGATCGAGACCACGTCGACCGTCACGGTCGTGTTGGGAGCATCCCGAGGGTGGCGAACAGGGCTGTCTGCCCCGATGTCAGCTCGCGATGGCTGTATTCGATGATCCGTTCGACCGACCGCGCTCCCGCGCGTAACTCCTCCAGGCCGTGGTCCGGGTGAGCGAGGTCCTTCAGGTACCGGTCGACATCGAGCGACGCGGTCCGGTTGATGCGCGCGGACGCCACGCACAAGGCGATCGGCAGACCCCCGCACACCTCCGCGAGTTCCACGCTCTGCTGCGGCGTGAGCCGCTCGGCGATCGAGACCGCGAGCCGCGAGCTGTCACCCACCGGCAGCGAATCGAGCTCCAGGAACGAGACGTCCTGGTCGCCCAACCCTGTCAGCCGGTTCCTGCTCGTGCACAAGACGGCGAGTCGGCCGCCCAGTGCCAACACCTCGCCCAACGAGTCCTCGTCACGGACGTTGTCGAGCACGACCAGCACGTCGAGCCTGCTTGCGAGCGCGGAGAGCGCCGCGATCCGCTGATCTCGTTCACCCGGCAACCGCTCGCCGGGTGCGAGCGCCGACAGCAGGTCCGCGACGAGGTCACCACGTTCGGAGACCTCGACGAACACACAACCGTCGGCGAACCGATCCGCCACGGACCACCCGAGCGCGACGGCGAAGGCTGTCTTCCCGACACCTGGTGTTCCGTGAACGAAGAGCACGTGACGCTGGTCGGGATCCGTCAGCATCACGACCCCCGACTCGAGTTCGGCGTCCCGCCCGACGAGGTCGATGCGGCGTGGAAGTCCTCGGCGCGAGGGTTTCGCAGGAACCGGCGGCACCGCGGACGCGATGTGGACGTGGACGCCACCGTGCACCGTGCCCGCCTGCACGGACGTGCCGGTGACGTGGCCGATCAGGTTCCGAGTACCGAACTCCGGGGATCCGTTCGTCGGCTCCGACGCAGCGCGCATGCAGACTCCTGTGATCGTTGCCAACAGGTCAGTGGGTATACCGGAGTCGGGGGCGGAACTATGCGTCAGGTGACGCAGAAGGGCGAGATCGGTCACGGACTTAACGGGTGGGTGGTGCACGGGGTAAACCGCGCCGAAAGGTCCTTTCAGTCACTGTTCAGTCCCCACCAGGAGTCCGAGATCGCGAAAACCCACAGCAGGCGGAGCACCGGCCGGTAGGGTCGGTCGCGTGGATCTGGACGACATCGCTGCCCGGCTCGGCGTGCCCGTCGAAGACGTCGACCGCGTGCACCGGCTCGCCGGCGACCGGCCGTCGGCTCCGTTGCCCGCCAAGGCCGACGCGCCCGCGCTCCTGGACCGGCTCGCGGTGCGGCCGGACGACGTCGCCGAGATCATGGCCGGGTGGCCCGACCCCGACTCTCCACTGTGGACTCCCGAGCTGCGCTGGCTGCTCGACCGCTCGATCGCCCTGGTCCGCGCCGACCTCGGGGGCCACGAGTGGCTGCCGCCCGGCCCGGAGTTGCCGCGTGAACGAGGTCCCGCCTGGCGCCATCTCTACGTCTACGCGTACCTCGCCCTGCTCGACGTCGTCACCGCCTACCACCGCGACCACGGCATCCCGGACGACGTGACCTGGACGACCCTCGCCGACCTCGGCCGCAACCTCGCGGTCGACCGGCGGATGAACCGCGAGGGCTGGCCGGTCATGCAGAGCTGGCTGACGCTGCACGCCCGCGGCGGTGTGTACGAACTCGGTCGGCTGCAACACCAGCGCGGCGGCACGGCCATCGGCCTGCACGTCCCCGAATCCGGACCGCTGGCCCCGGAAGCGGTCACGGCGTCACTCGACGAGGCCCGCGCGTTCTTCCCGCGCCACTTCCCCGACGAGCACTACACGGCCTTCTCCTGCGGCTCGTGGCTGCTCGACCCGCAGCTACTGGAATACCTGCCCGCGGACTCCAACATCGTCCGGTTCCAGCAGAGGTTCGAGCTGGAACCCCACGAGGAACAGGAAGGGCTGGACGCGGACGTCGAGGCGCGGCGGTTCGTGTTCCGCGCGCTGAGCACGCCACTCGACCAGCTACCGCGACGCACCGTGCTCCAGCGCGCGATCATCGACCACCTGAAGTCCGGCCGTCACTGGCAGTGGCGCAGCGGCCGCTTCCCGATCGAGCCCGAACGACCGTAGACCGCAGTAACACGCGCCGTCCCCCGACCGACAAGCGGAGGTGAGGACATCGGTGCCGGACGACCGGCCGGTCAAGCTGGTCAACGTCGGCACGGGGCAGGTCCTGGAGGCCGGGCCGGGTGGCACGCTGGCCGACACCTGGCGCCGGTCCGCGAACGACGCGTCCCAGCGGTGGCGGTTCAGCCGGGTCGACGGGCGCGAACACCTGTGGGAGCTGACGAACGTCGACACCCGCGTGGCCCTGACCGAGGACCTGACGCTGGCCGCCGACGGGGTGACCGGCCGGTGGCGCGTGATCCCGGTGGCAGATCAGGAGTTCGCCATCGTCTCGGCCGCGAGCGGACGAGCGTTGAGCAGCGCCGTCGACGACTCGTCGTACTTCCACGACCCGCGGCAGCGCTGGAAGATCACGGCGGGCAACGCCGAAGGCCCGACGCGCGCGGTGTTCACGCTGGTGCGCGACGAAGAGGTCTTCCTGCCGATCTGGTTGCGCTACTACAGCCGGTTCTTCGCGCCGCAGGACATCCACGTGCTCGACCACGGCGGCGCCGACCGGTTCGCCGACGAGTACGGGTTCACCCGGATCCCGGTCGACCAGCCCGTGTTCGGCGCGGAGTGGCAGCGGGAGGTCATCCAGCGCAGGCAGCACGACCTGCTCGACCGCTACGACGTGGTGGTGTTCGCCGACGCCGACGAGATCATCGCGCCCGAGCCGCACACCGGCGATCTGGGCGACTACCTCGACAACTTCGACGACGACTTCGTGACCTGCCAGGGGTACGAGCTGCTGCACGTCACCGACAGCGAACCGGCGTTCGACCCCGAACAGCCCGTGCTGGCGCAGCGGAAGCACTGGTACCGCAACGAGATCTACTCCAAGTCGCTGATCGCGCGGGTCCCGTCGCTGTGGAACCTGGGCTTCCACCACCGGCTGGACCAGCGCACGAACGTCGACCCGCTGCTGCACCTGCTGCACCTGCACCGGATGGACTACGGGATCTGCCTGGACCGCCACAAGAACCGCGCGGCCTTCCCCCGCGCGGAGAAGGATCGGGCGCGGGGCTGGGGTTACCAGAACCGGATCACCGACCCGGCGGGCTTCCGCGAGTGGTTCTACCAGGATAGCTGCGGCGGCGGCACGATCCAGCCCGAGGAAATCCCGCCCCGCTGGCGCACCGTCGTCTGAGGCTTGGTCGACACGGCTCCCGGTGATCAGGTGCGATCACCGGGAGCCGTGCTCGTCCCAGGGGCGCTACGTCGTGAACACCACGTCCACCCAGTAGTTCAGATCGCGGTAGGTCTGGTTCGGGAAGCTGCCGCTGACGTTGTACACCCCGTTCCCGCCGCTGCCGACGGAGGACGGCGCCGTGAGCGGACCGCTGGTGCGGGCCTGCGTGAAGTAGTCGTAGTCGTACGAATACCTCCCACCGGGACAGGAGTACGACGCGACGTACGTGCTGCCGGCGACGACGTCGACCGGCGTGGGCAACTGCACCGTCTGCCAACCGCTCGGCGTCTCGTTGGTGGCCGTGGCCGTGCCGAGGCGGACACCGGTCGACGACCACACGCTCACCGCGTGCGTGCCCAGGTTCTGCGGTCCTTTGTGGAACTTGACCGCGGTGATCCTGCCGTTGACCGCGGGCGTGAACTTGAAGCCCAGTTCACCGGCGCTGGTGTCGGTCGTGGTGGTGTTCGACGGCGTGGTGGAGTTCGACCAGAACGAGGCCGGGACCGTGTGCGGCGCGTAGGCCGCGCTGAAGTTCCCCGTGGTGACCGGGAACATCGCGTACGTGACGCCCTTGATGGTCTCCTGCGTGTGGACGACCGCCGCGCCGTTCCTGGTGATGCCCGTGAGTGCGCCCTTGATCGACTGCATGGGCAGCATTCCGCGCAACATCCCGTTGGTCCGGGCGTCCACCGTGGCCGTGAACGTCAGGTTGTTGCCGTTCCAGGTGATCTGCGAGAAGAACGAGTTGTTGCGGCCGTCGGTCCAGTCGAGGATCTGCTGCCCGGTGATCATCGGCACGCCGCGGGCCTTCGCCGAGGTGATCACCTGCGCGCCGAAGTTGTCCGAGAGGTAGTAGTGCGTGCCGAAAACACCGTAGTAGCCCTCGGGACCGAGGGCGCGGTCGAGCATCGTGTCGATGCCCGCCGGGTAGGTCAGGCCGTTCTCGTCGACGAGCTGCGACACGACCTGGTAGACGTCGATCATCGTGCCGTCGACGTCGGCGAACCGCATCGGCAGGCCGGAACCGGTGAACATGCCGGGCCGGTTCTGGACCCACCAGTACGGCGCGTAGTAGTAGTTCAGGTCCATCCGGATGCCCTTGCCCAGCTCGACCTTGGGCTGGGTCGCCCAGTCGCTCCACGCGATGCAGTGCGTCCGGTTCCCCTGCTGCGGCGGCAGGCCGGGGAAGCTCGTGGCCCACGCCGCCAGCTCCGACGTGAACGTCGCCTCCAGCGAGGCGGGCGTCCAGTTGGCGCAGCCGGTGTTGACGTGGATGCCGAGGTCGAACCCCTGCGCCGCGTAGGCCACCGCCTGCGCGTTGGTCATGGTCGTGCCCTCGATGAACATCCAGGACGTGGCCCGCAGGCACTCCCACTTGTCCAGCGCCGCACCGGCGGGTGTGGCGGTCTTGAGCTGCTCGAAGTAGTCCCGCGTCCCGGTGGGGGTGCCGTGGTCGTCGAGCGCCATGACGATGGCGGCCTTGAGCCCCTTGGGCAGGTACCACGTCTTCGGGATCGGCTTCTTGGCGCGGTTGACGGACGCGAGGACGTTCACCAGCAGGCGCTGCTGCTCGTCCGCCTGGGGGATGGCCACCTTGGCGAAGTCGATCCAGTCCGCCCGGACGTCACCGACCTTCGGGCCGAAGAACAGGTCCACCGGCCGCAGCGGCGGGTCCGCGTCGCGTTCGTCACCCGCCCAGGCCGGATTCCCCTGCCGGGTCTGGACGATCGAGCGCGCCAGGTCGTAGGTGAACGCCACGGCGTGACCGCCGTTCGGCACCTGGCGCATCGTGACGGCCGGGCTGGCCGTGGCCGTCGTGGCGTTGCTGTAGAGCGTGGCCACGGTCGTCGTGTTCGTTGCCGTGTAACGGTCCGCGGTGCCGTGGTACTGCATGGTCACGGTCGGCAGCCCCGGCACCTTCGCGCTGTCGATCAGCAGGTAGCCGTTGTCCAGCGTGGTCCCCAGGTCGGTGAGCCCGAGCAACCCGTTGAGCTTCTTGTCCGGGCGGGCCGCGATGAGGTTGCCGCCCGCGTTGACCCAGTCGGTGAACATCGTGACCTGCGCCTGGGTCAACGGGATGTCCCCGAGGATCGCCACGTCGTGCTGGCCGAGGACGGCGGCGTCGACGGCGGCCAGGTCGACCGTCGTGAACGAGCCAATGCCCTCGGCGCGCAGGATCTCGCTGTAGTACCGGCTGTACGGCCGCGCGTCCGACTTGATCAGCAGGACGGGTCCGCCGAACCCCTGGTCCAGCGGCGCCGGTTGGAAGATCACGTCGACCCAGTAGTTGGCGCTCGCGTGCGTCGAGGCGGGGAACCCGCTCGTCGCCCCGTAGCGGAACACGCCGTTCGGCTCAGCGGTGGTCGACGCGGGCGCCTGCAAGACCCCGCTGAGCCTGCCGGTGGTGAAATAGTTGTAGGTAGCGCTGTAGTGGCTCTGCGGCGCGAAGTACGAGGCGATGTAGCTCGTGTTGGCCTGGATCGGGACCGGCGTGGCGAACATCGCCGTCTGCCACCCCGTCGCGGTCTCGTTCGTGAAGACCGCGCTCGCCAGCCGTGTGCCGCTCGTGGTCCACACCGATCCGGTGTGCGTGCCGCCGTTCCCGGCGCCTTTGTAGAACTTCACACCGGTGACATGACCGGATCTGCTCGCCCGGAATCGGACCCCCAACTCGAGAGGGTCGACGTCCGTCTCGGAAATGATCGCGGGCGTGTCAGTTGGTCCCCATATGCTGTATGGCCCGTTGGCGGCGACCAGGCTCTCCCCCTGGACGGCGGCCACTGAACCAATCAATTGATCAGCTCCCATGACCGACTCTACCTCGGGAAACGCGCTGGTCGGCCGCACAGTTGCACGACTGTCACCGATTAATAAATCAGTTGGGCCAGATAGGTGACAATTGGCCACAGTATGGTGACAACACCAACGGTGATTGTGATTGGAAGAATGACGAAGTAAGCGGAACACGTGGCCGCGCGATCCGAGGAACCATTATTCCGGAGAGCGATCAGTCAGTTACCGCACGTTCCGAATGAGCATCACGCACACCGCGCTGAGCGAGACCAGCACGATTCCCAACGGGAACAGGACGGCGTAGGAACCGACGGCGCCGATGAGCGCGCCCGCGACACCGACCCCCAACGTCTGCGAGAGCGTGGTGGTCATGTTGATGATGCCGAGGTCCTTGCCCGCGTCGTCCTGGGACGGCAGCACCTTCGTGATCAGCACGTAGTCCACCGCTCCGAAGGACGCGAAGCCCAGCCCGACCAGGAAGCTGTAGGCGAGCAGGCCGAGGAACGTCGGGAACACCAGCGGCAGCACGAAGGCGACGACCATGATGGCCGAGCTGAGGTAGATCAGCGGGCGGGTGGCGCCCAGCCGGTCGGTCAGCCAGCCCGCCAGCGGTGTGCCGATGAGGGACCCGATCATGCTGGCGAGGCTGATCGCGGGCAGGCGCGACACCGCCGCCTCACCGAGGCCGAGGTAGTCCTGCAACACGTAGAGCAGGTACACGGTGGTGGGGAAGAACCCGGTCATGAACAGGAACCTGCCCAGGAACACCAGTCCGAAGGCGGGGTGCTTGACGGGGTTGACCCAGAACGTCTTCAGCAGCGGCACGAGGCGGAAGGCGGGGGTGGGCACGCCGACGTTCGAGCGGCGGTTCACCAGGACGAAGACCGTGACGGCGACGACCAGCAGGACGCTGACCACGAGGTAGCCCACGACGAGCCTCTTGGCGAAGACCGCGCCGACCGCCGAGCCAAGCAGCATGCCCGCGAGGTGGCTGAGGCCCAGGCCCGCGGAGAAGATTCCCCTGCGGGCCAACGGGACCCGCTCCGGGATGTGCACGAGCAGCGGGGTGAAGATGAAGTTCGTGCTCGCCTGGACCAGCGTCCAGTAAACCATCAGTTCGGTGGTGCTGGAGGCGCGGCCGATCAGGACCGCCAGCACCAACGTCACGACGGCGCCGCCGAGCATCCAGGGGCCGCGTCCGCCGATCCGGCTGCGGGTCCGGTCGCTCAGCGCACCCGCGAGCGGTGCGGAGACCAATGCGCCGATCGCGCCGACGGCCAGCACCTTGGCGAGTCCGCCCGCGGCACCTTCGGGGTCGAGCTGCTTCACCTGCAAGGCGAGGAACACGGAGGACAGCGCGGACCAGAACAGGAACAGCACGACCGCGCTGAGGACGAGCGTGGAGAGCAGCGGGAGCAGGCGGTGCTCCCGCAGTCCGGGAAGACCTCTCCCGCCGGGGGGATCGGTGGTGGTGGCTTCGGGTCCAGGCGACGCGACGGACATCGGTACTCCTTCGTACGGCGGTCCGGTGACTGGTGGGGGGTCGGTTCAGGCCATCGCGGCTTCGAGGACCGCGGCCGCCGCGATGGCACCTCGGACCGACATGGCGACGCTGGTGAGCGTGGGGTTGCAACTCAGCTCGGCCGGGATCACGCCGTTGCACGCGACGTGGAGGTTGTCGTACCCCCACACCCGTGAACCGCTGTCGCAGACCGAGGTCCCGTCGTCCTCGGCACCCATCCGCACGGTGCCGAGGTAGTGCAGCGACATGCCGTTGGGTTGCCTCACGGGCAGCACGTCCGACGCGCCGAGCGCCTCAGCGGCGCGGACCACGTTGGCCGTCGCGAGGTCGGCCAGCGCGCGGTCGCGTTCCGTCAGCGAGTAGTCGAACTCGATGGCGGGCATCCCGTACCGGTCGCTCTTGTCGGCGCGGAAGCGCACGCGGTCCTCGAACCGCGCCTGCTTGGGCAGCAGGTAGCCGAACATGGTCACCCCCACCGGCCGTCGCCCGCCTTCGCGCTGGACCGCGGCCTGGCCGAACTGGCTGTGCAGGGGGTGGGTGACGGGGTTGAACGGGATGGTGCCCAGGCCGTTGGACGCGGTTCCGGTCGTGTTGTTCAGGCTGCGGCCCGCTCCGAAGATCTCGGAGACGTCGTCGGGCGCGTCCAGGTACTCGGGGGTGAACGCGCCGGCGATCACGAGGTGATCCCCCAGGTAGCGGCCCAGTGCCGGTGGCCGGATGCCGGAGTTCCACAACAACTGCGGGGTGCGCAGCGAGTCCGCGGCGACGACCACGACCGAGGCGGCCACCGTCGTCGTGGAACCGTCCACAAGGGACCGCAGGGTCGCGGCGCGGACGCGACCGCCCTCCTCGTGCAGGGTGGTGCAGAGGGTTTCCGCGGCGATCGTGAACGTCTCGCGGGGTTCGGTGGCAAGCACGCCGAGGATGGTGTCGCTGCCCGACCAGAGCACGGTGCCGTCCGGCGCGCTTCGCCGGGCGACGGGCATGTTGCCCGAGCGGCGGTCGTCGGGGAGGGACGCGTCGAACGCGGCCGAGACCCTGCGGAGGCATTCCGCCCAGTGCGCCGCGTCCGTCAGGGGCCGGTCGTTCGACCGGAGCAGGCGGCGGCCCCGGCCGAGGAGTTCGGCCCACTCCCCCGGCGGGACGAACCGCGGCAGTTCCGACGGGTGCGGGGTCGGTGTCGCGCAGGCCCAGTGGCGTCCCATGCCGCCGACGTTGGAGGAGAGGGCGGCGGCCGGGAGCGTGCCGTCGTCGTCGCGCGCCGCCGCGTCGCGGTCGACGAAGAACGTGCCCGCCGCGGGGACGGCGCCCGCGCGTTCCTGGCGCAGGTGCGTGCCGACCTCGGCGGAGTCCGTCGAGTCACCGCCCTCGGAACCCCGGACGGTGCGGCGCTGCTCGTCCGGGTCGGTGATGTTGCGGGTGTGCAGGCCGGGGACGGTGGTGAGGCGCGGCCCGGCCTCGACCATCAGGATGCGGGCGCGGGGGTGGTGTTCGCTCAGCACGCGGGCGTAGGTGGCCCCGTTCGGCCCGGAGCCGACGATCAGCACGTCGACCTCCGCGGGGATCGGCAGAGCGGTGCGCGGTCCGGCGAAGACGGGGCCGGTGGTCGTCGTCGCGCTCATCGGCCGTGCTTCTCCAGGAGGGCGAACAGCGTTCGCGCGGTCTTCTCGGACGGCACGTCCTTGATGAACCAGCCCTCGTACTCCCCGGCCACCGAACCCTCGAACCCGTGGTCGGCGAGCATGCCCAGCAGCTCCTCGTACGGCGTGTTGGGCTCGTCGCCGTTCTCGTCGAACATGTGCGCCTTGGCGTGGCAGTGCACCGTGTACTTGAGCAGCGGCTCGAACGTGGAGAGCTCGTTGGGGTGGATCTGGCCCGGCGCGTTCGGGCCCTGCCAGCAGGAGAAGTCCGGGACGAGCCGGAACCACGGCGAGTCGACGGCCTCCAGCGCCTCCTGGTAGTACTCGGGAGGGTGGGGAGCATGCAGTTCGACGCCCCAGATGACGCCGTACTTCTCCAACGTCGGCAGGACGCTGGTGACGTAGTCCACCAGGACGCCGACCGGGCTCGCGTTGAACGCGGGCCGCATGATCTTCGCGCCGAGGTAGCTCGTCATGGCGATCATCCGCTTGGCGTGGTGCGTCATCTCGTCCGGCGTCTGCGGGCGGTCGCTTCGGACGTTCCTGCCGAAGTAGCAGCTAAAGCAGAAGATCTCCATGCCCAGCGACGCGACCAGCTCCCGGATGGCGGTCAGGTCGTCCAGGCTGGGGTTCGGCCACCCCGGTATGTGCTGTTCGGCGATGATCTCGACGCCGTCGCAGCCGATCTCCGCGGCCGCGCGAATGGCGTCGTAGATGTCCATCCGGCCCGAGTGGACGTCCGCGCCGAACGAGTACAGGCTGAGTCCCAGTTTCATTTCTCGAACTCCATTTCGACGGTCAACCGGTACGGCAGGGTGTCGTCGGGAAAGCCGTAGCTGAACGTGGTGCGCATGTCGATGTCGACGTGCACGGCGTTCTTCTCGGCGAGCACCCCACCCAGGGCGGGGTCGGTCAGGAGCACGTCCGCGACCTCGCCCATTCCCCACCAGAGTTCATGCATGGTCTTGGCGTAGGCGATGGGGATCTGCTGGCCGCGCAGCGAGATCACGGTGTTCTCCTCCGGCACGGCATGGCCGTTCACCTCGATCTTCATCGAGGACACGGTGGACAGGTGCGTGCCGGTGTACCAGGGGTTTCGGATGAGCATTCGCCAGCCGGAACCCGCCGCCTCGATCCGGTTCGAAGCGAGCAGATCGCGCTGACCGAGTCCGGAGAAGACGCGAATCCCCTGCTTGGCCCGGTCGGCCTGGTTCCGGTTGGTCTCCGGCGCGTGGTCGGACGTCTCGATGGGCATCTACCTGGCCTCCAGCAACTGTACCAACTGGTTGGTCTAGTGAGTGTGGAAGCTAGCACCGGACCTTTTCGGTGTCAACAGGATGGTGAACGCGAAGTCGGGACCGATCGGTTTGACAAGCGTTCAAATCGGGCAATACGATCGGTCCAGCTTTTCGCAAAAAACGATCTGGAGGACTATTTTGACTGGCGCCGCAGAACTGGGGGTAAGAGGAAAACGCACTCGCGAGCGACTCGTGGTGTCCGGTTTCTCGCTGTCCATCAAGAATGGCGTTGCGAGTGTTTCACTGGACGACATCCTGCGGTACAGCGAGGTGAAGAAAGGCGCCTTCTACTACTACTTCGAGACCAAAGAGCAGTTCATCAAGGCGTGTTTCGAGGAGTGCTACCTGAAACCGGTCTCGGACGCGTTCGCCGAGTTCGAGAAGAATGAGGCGAACTCCACCGAGGACATCCTGCACTTCTTCACCACCTTCACCTCGAAGGTCAAGGAGAAGATGGACGCGCGGCTGGGCGAGCACGCCGTGGAACTGGAGGACGTGTTCTCGAACATCGCCTACATGTCACGGCAGGACAACTTCATGGCCGGTCACTTCCTCGAGTTCCACGAGAAGCAGCGGGAGTTCGTGGAGAGCTGCCTCGTCAGGATGCGGGACCGCGGCGAGGTCGCCGACGGCGTGGACTGCGCGGAGATGGCGAGCATGATGTGCTGCTGTCGCGAAGGCGCGCTGACGATGTCCTCGCGCGGTATGGACATGGACTTCGAGACCGTGATGGCGGGTTTCATGCGCCACTTCGTCCAACTCCTGGCGGGCCCGCGGTAGGAACCGCGGGGCCGCGGCCGTCCGCCACCGCGCGCAGCAGCTCCAACGCCCGCGCGCTGGGCGTGCCCGGCTCCGCCGAGTAGACGATCAGCACCTGGTCGTCCTGGTCGAGGCGCAGGTGGTCGCAGTCGAGCACGATCTCGCCCAGATCGGGGTGGTGGATCGTCTTGCGCTCGCTCTGGTGCTCCTCCACGTCGCGCCGCGCCCAGAGGTCGGTGAACCGCGGGCTTCCCGCCAGCAGAGCGCCGATCAGCCCGCGCAGCCCCGGATCGTCCGGGTAGCGCGCGGTGGCGCGACGCAGGTCGGCCACCAGGTGCCCGCTGATGCGCTCCCGGTCCGCGGTGTCCATCCACGTCCTGCCGCCACCGCCGAGGAACGCTTGCCAGGCCACGTTCCGCTCCGCGTGCGGCACGGCGGAGTAGTCGCCCAGCAGCGCCGCCGCCACCGGGTTCCAGGCCAGCACGTCGGTCTTCGCGTCGACCAGCATCGCGGGCACGTCGGCGAACCGGTCGAACAGGCGTCGCACGCTGGGCCTCACCGCGCCGCGGATCCGCCCGGCCCCCGGCGGGCTCACACCGGCCAGTCGGAACAGGTGATCGCGTTCGGCCTCCGACAGCCGCAGCGCGCGGGCCAGCGTCCCCAGCACGACCTCGGACGGGTACGGGCCGCGCGCCTGCTCCAGCCGCACCAGGTAGTCGACCGACACGCCCGCCAGGTGGGCGACCTCCTCGCGCCGCAAACCGGGCGTGCGGCGGCGCAACCCGGCGGGCAGCCCGACGTCGGACGGGCTGATCCGCTCCCGCCACATCCGCAGGGTGGCGGCCAGTTCTGTCCGGTCCATGGGTTCAAGCATGGCCCACGGCGGCCTCCGAAGCCTGGTACCACGGATCCCTGGCACCGCGCCGAAGCCCGTTCGATGGTGGGGACCATGACGAACACGACGATCGCGCTGATCACCGGAGCGAACAAGGGACTCGGCCGCGAGACGGCCCGGCGGCTCGCCGAACTGGGGTGGACGGTGCTGCTCGGCAGCCGGGACCCGGAACGCGGGTCCGCCGCCGCGTCGGAGATCGCGGGGGACGTGCACAGCGTCGTCATCGACGTGACCGACGACGACTCCGTCGCCGCAGCGGCCAAGGAGGTCGAGCGGCGCTGGGGCAGGCTGGACGTGCTGATCAACAACGCGGGCATCACCGGCGAGCGCGTCGGGCCTCGCGACACCACCGCCGACCACATGCGGATCGTCTTCGACACCAACACCATCGGCGTGGTCAGGGTGACGCACGCGCTGCTGCCGTTGCTCGATCTCTCGGCCGCGCCGCGGATCGTGATGGTCACGAGCGGCATGGGCTCGTTCGCCCTGACCGGCGACCCGCGCCGGGAGGAGTCGACCATCGTGGCGCTGACCTACCCCGCGTCCAAGGCCGCGCTCAACATGATCACGACCCAGTACGCGAAGGCCCTGCCGCGCTTCCGGGTCAACGTCGCCGACCCCGGCTACACCGCCACCGACCTCAACGGGCACAACGGACTCCAGACCGTCACCGAGGGCACCGACGGCATCGTCGCGCTGGCCACCGTCGCGCCCGACGGACCCACCGGCACGTTCATCGGGCGCTCAGGTCCGCTGCGGTGGTAGGGACGCGGCCCGGCGGAACCTCGTCGCGAGGCGGTCGAACGCCACCGCGAGTTCGGCCCCGTCGAGCACCTCGACGTCGAGGTCGAGCTGTGCCATCCACAGCGCGAGCCGGTCCGGGTCGTCGGAACCCACCTCGACCCGGCACGTGGACTCGTCGACCACCTCGACGTCCACCGGGATGTGGATCTTCGCGGCGACCGTGGCGGCGGAGGCGTGCACGAGCAGCCGTGCGCGGTACTTCCAGGCCCCCTTGCTGACACGGCGGACGACGTACTCGACGGCGCTGTCCTCGGGGATCACCCGCGGCCGGAACCGCGCGCCCGTCGGCGCGCGCGGGGCCATGCGGTCGACGCGGAAGACCCGCCAGTCGTCGCGGTCGAGGTCCCACGCGAGCAGGTACCAGAGCGCTCCCCAGGTCACCAGCCGTTGGGGTTCGGCGTGGCGCGCCTCCTCGTCGCCCCCTGGTTTCGTGTACCCGAACCGGAGCCGTTCGTGGCCGCGGATCGCGGCGGCGACCGCGCCGAGAACGGAGAGGTCGAGCGGCTTCCCGGCCCCTGGGACGACGCTCATCGCCTCGCGCACCGCTTCCACGCGCCGACGCAGCCGGGAGGGCAGCACCTGCTCCAGCTTCGCGAGCGCGGTGAGCGACGTCTCCTCGACCCCGAGCCTTTGGGTCGCGACGGCGCCCAGTCCGACCGCGACGGCGACGGCCTCGTCGTCGTCGAGCAGCAGCGGGGGCATCGCCGTCCCGGCGGCCAGCCGGTACCCACCCGCGACGCCGGGGCGCGCGTCCACGGGGTACCCGAGCGACCGCAGCCTGCCGATGTCGGCGCGCACGGTCCTCGTGCTCACCTCGAGCCGGGTGGCGAGTTCGGCGCTCGTCCAGTCGCGCTTGAGCTGGAGCAACGACAGCAGTTCGAGCAGGCGGGCCGAGGTCTCCAACATGGTTGGGATCGTGCCGGCAATTGCGGAAGCAAGCCTGCCGCATTGCCTGAGAATGTCGGCGTCATGAACGAGAACAACGCACTCACGCCGTTCCGCGTCGACATCCCGCAGGCGGACGTCGACGACCTGCGCGACCGGCTGGCACGCACGCGCTGGCCGATCCCCATGCCGGGCCGGGACGATCGCGCCGACTTCAGCCGCGGCATCCCGTTGGTGTACCTGGAGGAGCTGGCCGAGTACTGGCGCGACGGGTTCGACTGGCGGGCGCAGGAGGCGAAGCTCAACGAGCAAGAACAGGTCACGACGGTCGTCTACGGCCAGACGTTCCACGTCGTCCACGTTCGATCGGCGAACCCGACGGCGACCCCGCTGATCCTGAACCACGGCTGGCCGGGGTCGTTCGTCGACTACCAGCGGCTCGTCCCGCTGCTGACCGACGAGTTCCACGTGGTCATCCCGTCCCTGCCCGGCTTCGGGTTCTCCACCCCGCTGTCGGGGACCGGCTGGGAACTGGCGCGGACGGCGGACGCCTGCGCCGAGATCATGACGCGCCTCGGCTACGCGAGGTTCGCCGCCCACGGCACCGACATCGGCTCGGGCACCACCGGCCGCCTCGCGGCGATCTACCCGGAGCGCGTCATCGGCACGCACATCGGCAGCGACCCCCGGCTGCTCGGGTTGCTCGGCGACAAGTTCCCCTACCCCGAAGGCCTGTCCGACGACGAGACCGCCCAGATCGAGGCGGTGCGCACCGAGGACGCGGCCGACCACGGGTACCTCCGGATGCAGGACCACCGTCCCGACACGATCGGCGCGGCGCTCACCGACTCGCCGGTCGGCCAGCTCGCGTGGATCGCCGAGAAGTTCAGGACCGGAACCGCGGGCGCCTACCGGACGCCGGACGAGTCGGTCGACCGCGACCAGCTCCTCACCACCGTCAGCCTGTACTGGTTCACCCGCAGCGGCGCGTCGAGCGCCCAGTTCTACTACGAGTCCGAGCACTCCGGACTCAGCCTGGTCATGGCGTCCGACGTGCCGTCCGGCTGGGCCGTGTTCAACACCCACCCGCTCCTGCGCCGCGTGGTCGACCCGTGGAAGGCGATCGGCCACTGGACCGAGTTCACCGAGGGCGGCCACTTCCCCGCGATGGAGGAACCGGAACTGCTCGCGAACGACATCCGCACCTTCTTCCGCGGCATTTCCTGACCCCCGCGCCGCAGGCCCACGAAGGCTGACACCACGAGCGCCGCCATCCCCGGCAACACGGACGCGTTGCCGGGGATGTGCTGCCACCAGGTCCACGACATCTCTCGGTCGTCGCCGCCCGGCAGCCAGGAGGCAGAACACCGCGGCTGGCACGGCGAACGCCAGCAACGTGAGCACGCACCACACCTAGCGGTGGGACCACGACACGGGTGACACCAGCAGCGTTGGCAAAGGCGGCCGTCGAGGTGAGCGCGGCCCGCCAGTCCTTGCACACGCGCCGCCTCAGGTCGCCCACCACGAGACAGTCGACTACAACCAGCGTCATCAGGACCAGGTTGACCTGACCGAACCCGAACGTCGAGATAACCGGCTCCACCGCGACGGCACTGACCGCCGCCGCGGGTGCCGCCGTCCACACGACGTGCGGTCGTCGCGTGAACCGGCTCGTCACGACCAGGCACACGGCCGACATGGCCACGAAGCCGGGCGCTAGCGCCCGGTACTGGCAGCCCCCGGTTCGGCCTGGGGGCGGGCGAAATCCTCGACATCACGTCGATGAGGACTCGAATCGTCTCCGGCATCAGAGCGCACGAGTAACCCGCCGACCGGCAGAACCCCCTCACGCAGAGATCGGGATGTCGTCGCTACCAGACGATCTTCGAACACCCCGTCCCGCCACCGCTGTGTCGGCAGGTCAGCGCCCACTGCGCACGTTCCCCTGTCCTCCCCATGGCCCTGCCACCAGGGAACTTCGCCAGTGGTGAAACCCTTGAGCCTCCGGCGGCGATAGGCCAGCAGCAGGGACCTGCCCTGCTCTGAAAGGTCCGCGATCATGAATCCTGTCGGCCGCGCACGCGGCACGTGGTACTTCGTCTTGGTGATCGCGAGCGCCGGCATCTTCGCCGCTGTGCCCTTCGCACACGCCGCACACCGCCTGCGGAGGCCATCGCTGTGGTTGTGGACTGCGCTCTACGCAGCGGCGACGGCCGTGCTGATGCTCATCATGCCGTCATCGCGCAGTGCTGCGGACTCGACGACCGTGCGGCCGAGCAGATCGAGCAGATCGAGCATGCCCGCAACCAGCACTCCATGCCCTTCCACTCGGTCGACGAGTTGCTCGTCTTCGCCGAGCTGGACGTCAGCGTGTCGGACCTGATCCGCGAACGGGCGGTTGTCTATTCCTGAACGTTCTCCCACTGCCGTACACGGGCTCCCCCAGTGCAGGCAGGTACAGCAGGATGATTGGCGATCGTGGAGATCACGAGCGAACAGATCCGGATGGCCCTGGGCTCGAACCCCACCTTGACGCTGCTCAAGGCGTATTCGAGGGACTGGGTTCTCCCGCTGTTGGCCGAGCACCTCGAACAGGTCGACGGCTCCGTGTCCGCGGAGTGGTTCCACGAACGGGTCGCCGAGGCGCGCGAGCAGATTCCCGAGTGGCACGGCAACGTCGCACCGGCCGAACACTGCCGTGATTGGGTCGAGAAGCGCTGGTTGGAGACCGAGACGCTCAACGGCCGCTTGAGGTACCGCCTGTCGCCCTACTCGCTGCGAGCGCTGCGGTTCGTCCGCGAACTCGTCGAAGGTGAGACGACCGTCAGCGGTGCTCGCCTCGGATCCATCTCCCATGCGGTGAGGCTCCTGGCCGACATGACCAATCCGAACCGGGACGTCCAGGTACGGCGCATCGACCAGCAGATCACCGAGCTGCGCAGAAGACGCGAAGACATCGCCTCGGGTAGGGTACGACTGGCGACCTTGGAAGAGATGAAGCAGCAGTTGCGCGAGATCCTCGCGATGACGCGATCACTGCCCGCCGACTTCCGGCAGTTGCGAACCATGGTCGAGGACCGTCATCAGGAGGTCGCACGACGGACCATGGTCCAGGGGCCGCCAAAGGCCGACCTCGTGGAGGAGTACCTCCGGGAGAACGACCTCCTGTCGAAGACGAGCCAGGGCACGGCGTACCTCGGGTTCTCCCGACTGCTGTCGTCCGCGCAGACCGAACAGCTCCGCGCGGACATCGACCAGATCCTCACGCAGGAGTTCACCCGCGAGCACGTGAGCGCCGCACAGCGTGAAGAACTCGACAGCATGCTCTCGACGCTCCTCACCGCGGAGCTCGACGTGCAGAACAGTTACGTGCGCTGGTCCGCGTCACTGCGCCGGTTCCTGACGCGCGCCGCCCACGGCCGCCACCACCGGCTGCTCAGCCTCGCCGACCGCGCTCTGCACGCGGGCGCCACCTGGGCGCAGGTCGAGCCGGGACAGCGGTACGTACCGCAGGACGTGCTCGGCGTAGGTCCTTTCGCCGTCATGGACATCTCCCAGACCCAACTGTGGCGAGATCACGGCCCGCAGGAGGTCGTCGTCGAGGTCACCCAACAGCACGCGGCGTTACCCGTCGAGGACCGGGCCGCCCTTCGCCTGGCTGCCGGCACCAGCCCGCGCGCCGTCGGGCGAACCATCAACAAGCTGCTCGCCGACCGATCGGTGGTGACCGGCGCCGAGGTGTTCGAAGCCACCCCGATGGAATTCCAACGCCTGGGCACTCTGGTGAGTCTGCTCGACCTCGCCGTCATGCACGGACAGGTCGACACCGGCCTCGTCGAAGCGGTGCGGCTGTCGGGGAACCAGGTCACTGCCCTGAGGGCGACGCTGCCCCACCTCGTCTTCGACGCCCCGGTCCCAGCGAAGGAGGCGCCGTGAACAAGCGCCTCGACGACATCGACGACGACTCGGCGTCCAGCGGCGATGTGGACGAGTACGGCCTCGAAGACGACGAAGGCAGAGGTCCAGGTGAGTCGCGGTTGCCGACCGCGGCACGCCGCGCATTGACAACACTGCTGGTCAAACGGTTTATCACCCGGTCCGGCAACCGATCCGCGTGGGACGCGTTGCTGGTGTACGAGAACGAGATCCGCGAACGCCTCGCCGACATGTACCTGCTCCTCGTCGTGGACAAGGAGCACGAGGTGGCCTTCAAGCGGCAGGATCCGGCAGAGGACGCGCCGAAGTTGCTGCGCCGAGACAAGCCGCTGCACCGTGACGCATCCCTGCTGCTGATACACCTGCGCAAGGAGCACACGTACACGGACGCGACTGACGACCCGGTCGTGATCACCCGCGCTCAGGTGGCCGAGTTCCTCCGTCCGTTCCGGGAGGACGGCGATGGCGACGAGGCCAGGTTCGACCGCCGTGTGGACACCGCCATCCGCGCTGTGGTCGACCTGAAACTGCTGACGCAGGATCCGGACGCGGACTACCTGTTCACCGTTTCACCCGCCGTTGTTCCCCTGATCGGTGTTGACGAGGTGATGCGCATGGAGCGGTACTTCGTGCAGGCGGCCACCGCTGTAGGCGTGATCGATGACTCTGAGAGCGACGAGACCGATGAGGACCTCGCGTGACCGACCGTCAAGCGGCCGCGGGATCATCTGAGCAGAACGTGCTCCCCTTGGTCGTCACCGACGGGCAGGGTGCGGCGCAGTTCCGCATCAGCCAGGTCCAGATCCTCAACTGGGGTGCGTACTCCGGCCTGCAGACCATGACCGTGGCGCGGTCGGGCACAGCGATCGTCGGCCCGTCGGGGCGCGGCAAGTCCACACTGCTGGACGCCGTGGCTTCGGTGGTCCTGCCGAACCCGCAGGAGTTCAACCAGGCTGCCCGTGACGATCGGGGCAAGAAGCGTGAACGGACCGTCTACTCGTACGCACGAGGTCATACCGACCAGCGACAGGACGAGAACCGGCGCTCCGCGACGACGAACTACCTCCGACCTCCTGGCGGTACCGGTTTCCCCAGCGGTGCGGCGATCACCTGGGAGACCCGCGATGGACGAAGCGCCACGGCATTCCGCCTGGCGTGGGTCGGCTCGGACGCCGACGGGCCGGAGGCGATCGGCGCCGCCACCGTGTACGGGTTCGTCAACGACCACTTCGACTTGACGCAACTCCACGGCATCACAGCAGTGCGCCAAGGCGCCTCCCCGTTGTCGAAAACATCGCTCGAACGTCTCGTCGACTTGAGTCGGGGCGACGTGGTCGATCCTTCACAAGCACGGGTCCACGCCAAGATGCGCACCGTCATGGGCATGGGATCCACAGACGAGTCCCAGCGCTTGGCCATGCAACTGCTGCGCCGCGCCCAAGCTTCCAAAGGCATCTTTTCCATCAATGCCCTGTTCAAGGACTTCGTGCTCACTGAGCCACTCGCCTTGACTCGATGGACCATCGCGCTTGAGGCGTATCGAGAGGCATCCCGGCTCTACGACGAGTTCGAGACAGCACGCCGCCGCACCGACGCGCTTGCACCCCTTCCCCCGCTCGCCAAGAAGTATCGCGCCGCAGGCACGGACTACGTGGTCAAGAGCAGGCTGCTGATCGGTGACGGACACGAACCGACGGGGATTCAGGTTTGGCACGCCCAAAAAGTCGCGGCCTGGGCCGAGACCGCGATCGACGACAACCGCCTCGCCAAGGCCGAGGTGGATGAGAAGCACGCCGCAGCCGCCAGGGATGCCGATATCGCAGCAGAGCGCGAGAAGGACACGCTCGCCCAGATCACCGCTGCAGGCGGAGATCGTTCCGAGCTCATCAAGTTACGTCTCGAGAACGAAAAGCGTGCTCTAACAGAGATCGGGAGAAGACGGCTGCTGTTCGAGAAGCGCCTCCATGCCTTCAGCATGCCCCTCCCCACCTCACCGGGTGACGTGACGCTGACGCACGTCAGCCTCGACGACCTCACGACGCGGGAAGCGGCGGCGTTGAACGGCATCTCCGAGGCTGCCCAGAAGGCCACTGCGAGGCACTGGCAGCTTCGCCAGGACGCCGACGAGAAAAAGCTTGAAATTGCCGGTCTGCGCTCACGAGGAAGCCTAATCCCGGAAGACGCCGATGCGCGCCGCAACCAGATCGCCTCCAACCTTGGTATCGAAGTCGACCGGCTCCGATACGCCGGGGAACTGCTCCAGCTCAAATCCGAACACCGCAGGTGGGAAAAAGCGGTGCTCGGCCTCCTTCTGCCGCTGTCGAGCACGCTGCTGGTCGACAGCCACGACCTCGCGCGTGTGCGGAAGTACGTGCACGACAACGACATGCGAGGGTCGATCACCATCGCCCCCGCAGTCCCAGGAGCACCGGCGGTCGGTCTGATGGCCAACAGCGTTCCAGCACTGCTCGACATCGCCGATCACCCGTTCCGCGGGTGGCTCGCGGGCGAACTGAACGACACGATGAACTACTACTGCGTGGAGTCGGACTCCGACCTGGACGGCAGACCTCCGGCAGGGGCTCGCGGTTCGATCACCCCAGCAGGCATGCGCACGGGCTCGCGAAACCGTTTCACCAAGGACGATCGTCGCCTGCGCTACCCGTGGGTGGGATGGGACACCCGCCGTCTGCTGCGAGAACTGGGAGAGGAGCACGAGTCGCTCCTGCGTGAACTTGCGGTTGCCGATGTTTCAGCGCGAGAAGCCAGCGAACGGCACAACGCAGCACGGGACCGGTTGACCGAACTACGAACCCTCCGAACTGACCTGACTTGGAACCAAATCGACACGTCGATCGCCGAGCAGCGGATGGGAGAGCTCGAAACCCAGCTCGCTCAGGCCAGCTCCCCCGAGATCGCGCACCTGATGAGAATGCTCGACGCTCAACGAGTCAAGGCGGTTGCCGCGAGTACCAAGGTGCGACTGCTGGAGGGGGAACTTGAGAGCCTCGAGAAAGCCTGGGGCGACCTCATGACGATCGTGGATGAGGCGAAGGACCGCGTTGAGGCGGCCTCGCCGCTGACCGGTGACGAGCGTGCCGCACTCGCCCCCACTCCATTCACCGCGCCCGCAGGCACCACCGGTGTCATGGCCAGTTTGAAAGCGGCGACCGAGAACCTGCGCCAGCAGGTCGAACGGCACAGGGACGACCGCGAGAAGTTCGAGGACGCGGTAGTGGCTCGCATCGCCGCCTACCGGAACCTGGACGAGCGAACCGGGCGCGAAACCGACGGCACGATCGACTCCCTGCCGTCGGTGCTGGCGATCTACCAGCAACTCGTGACCGACGACCTGCCCCGCGCGAAGAACGCCTGGCTCGCCAAGGTCGACGAGGACATGAACCGGCAGTTGCGCGGGCTCCTCGTTCAGATCGACGACGACGCGCGGTCGATCAAACGAGGCCTGGCTCCGATCAACGACGTGCTGCGCAACGTGCGATTCCGCGTGAACGCCACTCTGAGCATCGCATCGGTCGAGAGGCCGAGCAGCGACCTCAAGGACTTCCGCCGGATCATCACCCGGTACACGAGCAACACCGTTGGGATGGACACCGAGAGAAACGCCGACCAGGTGGAGAAGTCGTTCACCAGACTTCGCAAGCACCTGGCAGGCCTCGACGACCAGTCGAGAGCCGGGGACGCCTGGCGGCGGCGAGTGTTCGACGCCCGCGAACACGTCGAGTTCCAGGCCATCGAGACCCGTCCTGACGGAGTCAAGGTCGTCCACGACGGCGTCTCCGGCATGAGCGGCGGCGAAGGACAAGAGCTGATCGCGTTCATCCTCGGCGCGGCCCTGCGGTTCCGCCTCGGCGAAGGCCACGAAGGCCCACCCAGGTACGCGTCGGTCATCCTCGACGAGGGATTCGTCAAAGCCGACAGCGACTACACCGGCCGGGCTCTGTCCGCTCTGCGGGCACTCGGATTCCAGTTGATCGTAGGCGCGCCCCGCGAGAAGGCGACTGCCTTCGAGGGCTACGTGGAATCTGTCGCCTACATCAACATCGATGTCGCCGACCCGAACCGCGTGCGCATCTACCCGATGACCATGCAGGAGGCGCTGCGCCTCGAGGAGGAGCCCGAGTAGTGCGAGACCCGGACCAGGTCCTGGATCAAATACGCGTTCGGTACGGCAAGAACTGGCGCGATTGGCTCCTGCACGGCACTGAAACCGACTTCGCCTTTGCTCTCGCCGCCCCCTCCGCGCAGATGATCGCCCGCGATTCCGAAGTGGTCGACCGGTGGTTGCGAGTTTGGCGGGACTGGCTGAAGGCACACCCATCGGCTCGGTTGCGCACTATCTCGCGCCGCACCGTCGTCGGCACCCAGGAGGTGTTCACCCACCTGGACATCCCCACGGTCGACGACCTCGTTTCCCTCGACCACCGCTTGACCGACCACTGGGCACGAGCAGATGTCAGGTGGACGCGGCTCCGGGCCCTGCCCAACGGCGTGGTCGTACAACGGTTGCGCCCGTACCTGCAGCAGATCGTCGACATGGCCGATGCGGACTTCCAGATCTTGCACGACGCCGTCGTCTGGTTCACCGAAAACCCGCGTTCTGGACTGACCATCCGACAAGTACCGGTGTTGGGGATGCACACCAAGTGGCTCGCGCGGAATCGCCGACTCGTCCTGGCGTGCCTCGACGTCACCGAGCAGTCGCGCGCCGACAGCGGACAGTCGGACGAGGGGCTGGAACAGAACGACCTGGACCCGCTCGGTCTCAAGGCGCTACCCGTGCACGTCGACGTGATCCTGGCCGACGCCGCCGATCGAGCACTGGTCGGCGGTCTACGGCATTTGAGTGCGCCCTTGGCGGAGATCGACGCCCTGCCCATCCGCCCGGACACGGTCGTGATCGTGGAGAACAAGGAATCCGCCTACATCATCCTCGACCGGCCTCGAACCGTGGTCGTGCACTCTCTTGGCAACCACCTCAACGTCCTGAGCGAAATCAACTGGTTGACCGGTGCTCGTCATCTGTACTGGGGAGATCTCGACCGTGCCGGGTTCACGTTGCTGTCGCGTGCTCGCACAAGACTCCCGCGCCTGGTCTCCGTCCTGATGGACCCCGCCACGCTCGAAGAGCACAAGGCCCTCGCCGTCGAGGACGAGACCCGAGCCGATTCACCGGACCCCAACCTCACCGCCACCGAAACCGCAGCCCTGGCTGCACTGTCGAAGCAGCACGGCACTCATGCACGCTTGGAGCAGGAGCGCATTCCGCTACCGTTCGTCTTCGACCGGCTACGCCTCGCCCTGAACACAATCGGTCCCGATCGACCTTGATCCACGATCTGACCAGCGCAAACAGCGAATCTGCACGTAACGTCGTTCGATTGAAAGTCGTGAAGACCACTTCGAATTAGTTCAACGTCCCCCGGCTTTTCCAGATCCGTCGTGCGGTGGATCAGCGTGGCATTGGAATCGCTCGCCACTGCGACCACTCACCAGACCATGATCTCAGCCAGAGCTCGCCATTCTTGTCGAGTCCGATGCAACACAGATTGTGCGCGCTGGTGGTACCGGCCGCGACATCGTCAAGTCCGGAGGGTGGCGTGTCCATCTGCCTCCACCCGGACCAGCCTTCGCTACCACTGTGCCACTGGTGTCCCAGGTCACCGGACTTGCCCACCACGAACATCTCCTGGAAGTCAGTTGCTTTGCGGAAGGAGGTGACAGCCTTCGCAGGAGAGCCCGGTCTACCCCAGTTGTGCCATCTCTCCCACTGTTGGTCCGCATACCACCGTTGCCATACGGTGCCATCACGGTCGACCGCGAAGTGCTCAAGCACATCGTTCTTCGGCGAGCACCCCGCCACATCGATGGAGCCTGGCGCTCCGGCGTCGTGCCAACTGGACCATGGCTGGCCGTCCCACTTCCACGCGTGCAGCGACCGCCCTGTGTCCGTGATGCAGAAGAGCTCGCGATGTTTGGGCGCGAAGCTCGCGGACGCGATCCGGATGATCCGTTCAGAGGGAAGCACCAGCGGGACCACGTGCCAGGCCGACAACTGTCCGTGGTCTCGCCGTGCCATCCGCACGGCCCCCTCGGTGTCAACGGCGTAGTACTCGACCACGTGGTTGGTGGGAACGACCGCGGTGACATCCCAGGACATCCTGTCCACGCGGAGATCGGTCCACTTCGACCATGTGCCGTTGTCGGCGTAGCCCATGGCCAGAACGGTGCCTGAGCGCGTCGCAACGACGACCTCCATGATCCCGTCACCCGTATCGACCGCGGCCACAGCGCGCGCTCCGAGGAAGCGTGAGCCGGGGCGCCACCGGTGCAACCACACGGCCGTGCACACGACGAAGAGGAAGACACCGATACCAAGGGGCCAGATGTTCTTCCTCGCCCATTCGGGGTCGATGGCCGCGCTGAGCGTGTTGGCGCCAATCGCGCTGATCAACCCGACGGCGGCGGTAGTGGCGACGGTCATGTTCCGCAATTCGGTGCGCACGACCCGTGCGTCGTGAAGCGGGGCCCGCCCGTTACGACGGCGCGGCAGTAGTGCTTTGGCAAGCACTACTGCCCTGCGCTGTCATCGCGAGTCTTCGGATCCGGACGGGTTGTCGGCAGGCATGTAGAACGTCAGTTCGCGGTAGTCGTGCTCGATGCGCCGCCGCGCTTTGACCAGGCGCACAAGATCTCGCAGTCGGATGTCGCCACGCAGAGTTGAGACCTGGTCGTCGGTGGGCTCGGAAGCACCGAGTGGCCATTCGGCCGGCAGCCGGTGTCGCCGAACACCTCGGGCAATCCCACGCCGAGACAGGTCTCGGCAACCACACCACCACGACCAGCAGACACAACGCGCCACTGGCCGAACTCCCCCCAGCACTGCCGAAGAGTTCTGCACCATCCTCGGCAAAGACGATGTAACCCGTCCTGCCATCTCGTCGATACAGGGCAGACCGGCAACGACGGAAGCAAGGCGGTGAAGTGTGCTCACGTTGAGATCGGGCGGGGATGTGACGGCTCAGAGGAGTTCGGCGTGACCTCTGAAGCCCTCGAAGGACCGTTACCCGCGTCGAGCGGACGAGGTCAGCCGATCCTCGACCTGCTGGACAAGGCCATCGGCGCGCAGACACCGCTGGTCCGCAAGAACATCGCCCGCGCCCGCCAGCGCAACCCGGACGCGACGCCGGAGGAGGTCATCCGCGCCCTGGAGCGGATGTACGTCAGCGCTCTGGCCGGCACGGGGGCCGCGGTCGGGGCCACCGCGGCCGCGCCCGCCGTCGGTACCGGGGTCGCGTTGGCGCTGTCGGCGGGTGAGTTCTTCTCCTCGCTGGAACTGAGCACCCTGTTCGTGCTCTCGGTCGCCGAGGTCCACGGCGTCCGGTTGGACGAGATCGAACGCCGCCGCACGCTCGTCATGGGGATCCTGCTCGGCGAGTCCGGCTCCAAGACCATCGGCAAGGTCGCCGAGCGCACCGGCCAGCACTGGGCCCGCCAGCTCGTCGGCAAGGTGCCCGTGGCGGCGCTGAAGCAGATCAACGGCGTCCTGGGCAGGAACTTCATCACCAAGTACGGCACCAAGCAGGGGATCATCGTGCTCGGCCGGGTCGTCCCGTTCGGCATCGGCGCGGTGATCGGCGGTGGGGCCAACGCCACCGTCGCGGCCCTGGCCGTCCGGGCCGCCCGACGCGCGTTCGGCCCGGTCCCGCGGTCCTGGCCCGAGGCCGAGCCGGAGCCCACGCCGGAATCCCCCGAGGCACCGCAGGGAGTCGTGCCGTAGTCGACCCGGTCGATGTGAGGAGAAACCGGTCGGGAGGTGGCATGTCCGACCGGCTGTTCGGCGTGCTGGAAGGCATGCTTGGCCCTGGTCCAGAAGTCGGGTACCCGCGTTCGGGGCCGCGGCCAGCCGAGCAGACGAGGTAACCGGATGAGCACGGACAACAGCCCCGAGATGGTCGCCGAGCTGGATCGCCTCGACGAGGCGGTCAAAGCAGCGCCCGCGGGTGACACCTCGGCGCAGATCGCGTTGTGGCGGCAGGTGACCGCGTTGGAGAGCTGGTTCTTCATCGCGCGAGGCCCCTCCGACCGACCCCGCCCCTACTCCGCGGCCGCCGCGCAGGGGCCGATGATCTGCCTCTACAGCAGCGCCGTACGGGCGAACGAAGCCACTCGCGTTCTCGGGTTGGCCGACGAGGGTGGCTCGGTGCCGTTGTTCGGCGTGCCCATGCCAGGAGCGATCGACTACGTCGCCTCGTTCGGCCAGGCGGGCGTCGTCGGCGTGACGCTGGACTACCCGCGGCTCGGCCACTACATCCCGCTGGCCAACCTGGGTCTGCTCAAGAGCTGGATCGACGGCGCCGCACGGTGAACGACGCCTAGCCAGACGCCTGCTCCGTCAGGTGGTCGCACGCGGGTGAAGACCGACCCCGGCTACTGGCGCGCCCGGAAACACCGCTGCGCCATGGCCCCGTTCGCCGATAGCGGACCGCGGGCTCGCACCCATCACCATGCCTGGTTGTGGCGCGTCCGAATCCTGTAGTACGTTGTTCTAGAGAACGTTGTTCTACAGAGTTCCGGCGTCCGTTTGGAGGACCAGTTCATGGAGATCCGTCGCCGACTGACCACCGAAGGCACCCTCGTGGTCGAGACCCGTCCGTTCCAGGACAGCCCGTGGCTTCCCAGCGACTCGAAGAACGCCCTGGGCTACGAGCCCGCGTTCTCCCAGGAGTGGGAAGCGGAACGGGCCGCAGCGCACCACGTGGGCGAGAACGGTGAGGTGCTGCCGTTCCAGCCACTGTCCTTTCGCGACTTCATGTTCTACGAACAGCACAACATCGACGCCGCCCGCGGCTACATCGGTCGTTTCCGCCCGCAGGCGGCCAAGGTGATCAAGGGTTTCGAGACCCTCACCCGCTCCACCTTCCCGCGCTTCCGGCCCAACCGGCTCTGGTATCGCCAGCCGACCTACTACATGGGCAACATGGCCACCATCGTGCCCAGCGGCACGCCGGTCACCGCGCCACCGTTCAGCCGGGCCCTGGACTACGAGTTGGAACTGGGCTTCGTGCTGAACGCGCCGCTGCTGAACGCCCGCCCGGCCGAAGCGGAGGAGGCCATCGGCATGTTCGTGCTGCTGTGCGACTTCAGCGCCCGCGACGTGCAGATCCCCGAGATGAACAGCGGTTTCGGCCCGCAGAAGTCCAAGCACTTCCTGACCTCGCTGGCCACCACCGCCGTCACCGCGGCCGACCTGCTGCCGCGCTGGCGCGAGCTGAAGTCACGGGTGATCATCAACGGCGAGGTCGTCGCCCGGCCGGACGCGCGCAAGCCGCAGTGGACCATGGGACAGGCCCTGGCGCACGCGTCGGCGGGCGAACAGCTCTACCCCGGCGAACTCTTCGCGATCGGCACGCTGCACAGGGGCTGCGGCATGGAGATCGGCCGCTGGCTGAAGCCCGGTGACCAGTTGCGCTTGGAGATGGACGACGTCGGCGTCATCGAACACGCCATCCACTGAGCCCGCTCGCCGGCACCACAGAACCCTCCAGGAGAAACGATGACCGGCACGACTCCCGTTGTGTCCCAACGCGCGCCCGGCACCGCGGCGCCGGTGCGAGCGCTGTCCCGAGGAGAACGGGTGAGCTTCGGCGTGGGAGGTCTGGCCACGGGCCTCTTCACCACGGTGCCCGGACTCGTCCTGCTGTACTACCTGACCGACACCCTGGGGGTGGCCGCAGGCCTGGCCGGTGCGGTCGTCACGATCCCCAGGCTGCTCGACCTGGTGTTCAACCCGCTCTCCGGGCGCCTGTCCGACCGCACCGCGGGCCGCTGGGGCCCCCGCCGTCCCTGGATGGCGGCGGGGGCGCTGCTGCTGCCGGTGACGTTCGTGTCGATCTTCTGGTCCCCCTTCACCGGTGACGTCGCCGCGCTGTGGGTGGGACTCGCCTTCGCCTTGTCCGGCGCGGCTTTCTCGATGTTCATCGTGCCCTGGTCGTCCCTGCCTGCCGAGATCGGGCCGGACGCCGCCACCCGCACCAGCATGATGTCCTGGCGAATCGTCTTCCTCGCACTGGCCATCCTGCTCGCGGGCGGACTGGCGCCCGCCCTGGTCGAGATGTTCGGCGACGGCCCCTCCGGCTACCGCTCCATGGCCTTGACCTTCGCCCCGGTGATGCTCGTCGCCATGGGCATCGCCACCTTCGTCGGCGCACGACGCTCGACCCGCGCGAGCGTCGCCACGGCCGCTGAAACCGGGACCCTGCGCGAAGCCCTGCGCGCGGTGCGCGCCAGTCGGCCGCTGCGCAGCATGTTCGTGGTCATCATCCTGTGCGAGGTGGCCGCGTCCGTCGCCTTGACGGGCGGCCCCTACATAGCCGACCACGTCATCGGGTCCGAAGACGCCCTCGTCCCGATCTTCATCTGCCTGGTGGCGCCGTTGATGCTGACGATGCCACTGTGGTCGCGGGCCGCGACGCGCTGGGGCAAGCGCCCGGCGCTCCAGGCGGCCGCCGCCGTCTTCGCCCTCGGCGCCGGTCTGTTGATCGCTCTGCTCTTCGTGCCCGACGCGGCCAAGCTGCCCGTCGCCCTGTTCTCCATCAGCGTCATGGGCACCGGCTTCGCGGGCACGTCCATGCTGCCACCGGCGATGTTCGCCGACGCCGTCGCCTACGAAGCGCGGACCGTCGGGAAACGCCGCGTCGGACTGCTGACCGGTGCCTCCAACGCCGCCGAGACCATCGCGGGCAGCATCGGCGCGGGGGTGTACGCGGCGGTGCTCTCCCTCACCGGGTTCATCTCCAGCGAGGGCGTGCAGGTCACCCAGAGCACGACGGCGCGACTGGGCATCGTCCTCGGCGTCGCAGCGGTCTCCGTGCTCGTGGTGAGCGGCGTGATCCTGGTGCTGCGACGCTATGAGATGGTAGAGGCCGACATAGACCAGCTCGGCTCACCATCCCGAACGGACACCGCGACGACATGACCCCGCCCCCCGCCGCTCGCCACCGCACCGCCAGTGAACAGGTGGGCTCGGCGCTCCTGGACGCCGCACAGGCCGTCCTGGATCGCGAGGGTCTGTCGGCGGTGTCGGTGCGAGCGGTGGCGAGCGAGGCGGGCGTGGCGCCGATGGGGGTCTACAACCGCTTCCAGAACAAGGACGGCCTCCTCATCGCCCTCGCCACGCGGGCCTTCGGCGCCTTGAAGGACGCGGTGGGCACCGGTGACCCGGTCGAGGATCCGCTGGGACGCTTTCGTGAGGGATGCCGCGCGTACCGCACATTCGCCCTGCGGTACCCCCAGCAGTACCGCCTGATGTTCACCGGTGTCGAATCGCTGGCGTCCCCGTCGCCTGCCGCCGAACACGGCTCCGCCACGCTCCAGGTGCTGGTGGACACCATCGATGTCGCGGTCCAGCAAGGAATCCTGCGCACCGAACCCGTCCAGGCCGCCCAGGTGGTGTGGAACGCGATCCACGGCGCCGTCAGCCTCGAACTGGCGAACCTCCACGTGACCCTGAAGCGGCACGGCTTCGATCCCGCCGAGACCTACGACAGGATGCTCGAGGTCCTCATCGACGGACTCCGCTGACCGTCGCCTCGCCCACGCGTCAGTTCCCCAGCCGGACGCCCAACTGCTTGGCGATCCGATCCCGTTCCGCGGGCGGGAATTCGTTCAGCCACGCGTCCCGACCGCTGACCAGCATCGAGTACCGCGTGCTCGCGGACATCAGGGAACCGACCCAGTTGCCGCGGTCCGAGTTCCAGAACTTGGTCTCCGTCTCGGCCATCTCGCGGAGGTTGGCGTTGGTCGGCGGTTGGCGGAGCAGGTGGCCCGCGTCGTTCTCGTAGTGGTCGCCGATCTCCGCGGACGCGACGTCGCCGACCCACCCGTGCGCCGTGCTCACCGGGCGCAGCGCGACGGTGGCCACGCTGATCGGGTACTCCTTGGAGATCCGCTTGAGCACCGCGACGGCCTTGGCCCGCTGGCCGGGCACCGACGGCGGGGGCCGCCGCCCGAGTTTCACCGGGACGACGTCGCTGTGCTGGAAGGCCTCACCGCCGGCCACCGACGACATCCCGCGGGTGACGCCCTGCGGGCCGGTGTCGGAAGCGGTGGCACCGGACGCGGTGGTGAGGCCGGAGTAGTCGACTCCCCCACCGATACCGCGGAACACCTGGGCCTGCGTCTCATCGATCTGCTGGTAGACGTCGGCGGCCTGGCTCAACCCGATCCGCACGTCGGTGAAGGACTCGGCACCCTTCGCGACGGCCTCGCGGACCTGGTCAGCGGCGTGCCCGAGGCTCGCGGTGAAAGAGGCCCCGAACACGCCGAACGCGCCACCACCGACCGAGCCCTCCACCGTGGTACCCGCCGAAGCCACCTGGTGGGACAGGTTCTCCACGGTGTCAGCGTGCGTTCGCACCTCGCCGACGCTGACGTTGACTCGATCCACGAACACCCACCCGTCGACGGCGACCGACTTGCCGGAACTCCACCACCCTCTCGCCCTTGAGTACCGCGTGACCAGAGAAGAACCCGCTTTGCGTACGCCCGGCCCAACGCGAGGCCGAGAACGGCCTAACGAGGCAGGAGAACGACTCGGCCTACGAACCGATCGGCGGTGCGGCCGTGACCCCGGAGTCCGGCACCCCTGCGTAGTCGGGCAGTGCGACACCGTTGATCGCGCGCTCAACCAGCGCGGTGAGCGCCTCCATGTCGAACTCCTGGCTCGACTCCCCACCCGGCTCGGACGCGGCGCGGCTGCCCACGTGCATCCGGCCGATCTCCTGGTTGGCCTCGACGAACGAGCGCATCCGAGCCTCGTAGCCCGCGAACCCGGCGGCGGGGTCCCACCCGGCGGTGGCCAGTTCCCCGGCCAGCAGGTAGGCGCCGACCAGTGCCAAACCGGTGCCCCCGCCGGACATCGGCGACGAGCTGAACGCCGCGTCGCCGATCAGCCCCACCCGGCCGACCGACCAGCGGTCCATCACGACCTGGGCGACCTGGTCGAGGTAGAAGTCCGGGCTGTCGTCGACGTGCGCGAGGATGCGCGGCGCCAACCAGCCCAGCCCGGCCACCTGCTCGCGCAGCAGGCGCTTCTGCCCCTCGACGTCGCGGTGGTCGACCTCGAAATCGGCTGCTGGGAAGGAGAACATCGCCATCGCCCGCGTGACGTCCTTGAGCGGCCGAAGGCCAGCGGAACGCCCGGACGCCTGGTCCTGGTAGTCGATCATCCAACCGTCCACCCCGAACTCGTTGGGCACGGTGCAGAAGGCCAGCACGAGCCCGAGGTGGCGGAGGAACTCCTCGCGCGGCCCGAAGACCATCCCGCGCAACGCCGAGTGCAGCCCGTCGGCCCCGACCACCAGGTCGAAACGCCGCCGCTCGCCGCTCGCGAAGGTCACGTCGACCCCGTCCGCGTCCTGGGTGAGTTCGGCGATCCGGTCGCCGAAGACGTACTCGACACCGTCGCGGGTGTCGTCGTAGAGCACCTGGGACAGGTCTCCGCGCAGGATCTCGATGTCCGCGATGTACCCGTCGCCGCCGTCGTCGTCGGCGCGGTAGGTCTCCAGCACGTTCCCGTCGACGTCCACGGTGAGCGCGCCGACGGTGTCCGTGCAGGCCGCGCGCACCGCCGCGTCCAGGCCCATCCGCCGGATGACCTCCTTGGCCACCCCGCGCGCGTCCACCGCCTGACCACCGGGCCGCAACCCCGGAGCCCGCTCAACCACGGTCACCTCGGCTCCCCGCCTGTGCAACCAGTGGGCCAGCGCGGGCCCCGCGATGCTCGCCCCCGCCACCAACACCTTGGTACCGCTCACCGTGCCCCCTTGCCCGCCCGTCCGGATCACGGTCCGGATTGTACGGTCGACCACGGCCCGGCCAGCGGTTCCGACACGTGCGGCGTCAGACCGCCCTTGCCATTCGACCTCCGTCCACGACGATGGTCTGTCCGGTAAGGAAACTCGCGCGGTCGCTCGCCAGGAAAACCACCACCTCGGCGATCTCCTCCGGCGTGCCCAACCGCCCGAGCGGGTTGCTCTCGGCCAGTGTCCGGAACGCCTCGGCACCCATGAACTCGGTGACGTTCTCGCTCGACACCGTGCCCGGCGCGACCGAGTTGACCCGGACGTTGTCCGGCCCCCATTCGGTGGCCCACGACCTGGTGTAGGACTCGATCGCGGCCTTCTGCGCGCCATAGGTGGACATGTAGGGCATGTGACGCGCCCCGGCGATGCTGCTGATGTTGATGACGGAGCCGCCGCCGCGGGCGGCCATCCCTCGGGCGAAACCTGCCGTCAGGGCAAAAGCCGCCCGGATGTTGACGTCCCAGGACTCGGCGTTCGCGTCGAGGTCCTGCTCCAGGCTCGGCCTGATGCTGTCCCGGTAGCTCGCCGCGTTGTTGACGAGGACGTCGACGTCACCGGCCTCCTTGACGAGCCTGTCGACGTCAGCGGAGTCGCTGAGGTCCGCGAGGATGAAACGGGCCTCGCCGCCCGCCGCGACGATGTCGGCGACAACACCATCTCCACGTTCCCGGTCCCGTCCCGTGATCAGCACCAAGGCCCCGTCGCGTGCGAACGCGTGCGCGATCGCGGAGCCGATCCCTCCCCGTGATCCCGCACCGGTGATCAGGACGTTCTTCCTGGTTGAACTCATGGCTGCCTTCGCGCCTTTCCGTTGTGGCGAACGTTCTTCCACGAAGTTACGCAGAAGACCGACATAGGCGCAAAGAGTTGACTGCTATGATTCACATAGAAGGTTTCTATATGACGAGGCGGCTCCGGATGAACCTGCGGCAGTACGAATACGCGCTGACCGTGGCCGAGGAAGGCAGCATCACGGCGGCGGCCGAGCGGCTGGGGGTGGCGCAACCGTCGCTGTCCCAGCAGATCGGCACCCTGGAGAAGCAGGTCGGGGTGCGCCTGTTCGCGCGGACCCCGCAGGGAATGCGACCGACGGCGGCGGGTCGGGCCTTCCTGGTGGAGGCGGAGATCGCCACCACCGCGTCCCGGCGCGCGCTCACCGCCGCCCGCTCCGCCGACGCCGACCTGACGGGCGAGCTGATCATCGCCGTCTACTTGGGACTCGGGACCCGCCGACTGCCGCGCGCACTCGGCGAGTTGCGCCGCCGTCACCCCCACCTGGAGGTGACGATCCACGAGGAGCCCGACCCCACGGACATGGAACGGCTCACGCGCCAGGGCACGCTGGACATGGTGCTGGTGCACGAGATCCCGCCCGGATGCACCTTCGACGTCCACGCGCTGGGCCGGGAGTCGTACGTCGCCGTGCTACCGGAGGGCCACCCGCTCCTGCGCCGCGACAAGCCACTCCTGCTCGAAGACCTCGCTCACGAGGGCTGGGTGCGCTTCCGCCGCACCAGCAAGCTCGACGAGTACCTGGCGCGCCTACTCGCAAACCGCGGCCTGGCCCCGAGAACGGTCGGCCGAGCCACCCAGATCTCCACCGCCGTACGACTGGCCGCGGAGGGCCTCGGCGTCACCATCGCACCGTCCTCCGCCATCCCGGACGACTTCGCACACCTGACCCGCCCACTCCGCCCCACCCTCTCGGAACCGGTGATCGCAGGCCTCCGCCCCTCACCGGGCCGTGCCGAAATCGCCTTGCTGGACCAACTACGCCAGCAGGACTGGTCGAACACCGGCGTCAGCACACCCACCGGAAAGTAGGTTCCGACCCCCTCAGTCGACGGCGCAACGGCGGCCGGCCCGCAGGATCTCGTCGGAGAGTTCGGGCTCGACGTGGCGCACGGCACGCGCGAGCATCAGCGCGCCGACCATCTCGCTGAGCAGCCGCACGGCCTTGCGACGGGCCTCGCTCGGAGCGAGTTCGTGGCCCTCCTCCTCGGCCTCGCGCAGGAACTCGGCGGCGAAGCCGGTGAGGTAACCCTCGACCCCTTCGGCGTACGCGCTCTGCGCGGCTTCACCGTGCCGTCCGGCGTCGGTGACCAGGGAGGCGGAAGGGCAGCCGCCGTCCGGGGAGTCGCGGTGCTCGGTGGACAGGTAGCCGACCACGACCCGCTCCAGCGGGGAGCCGCCCTGGTCCGGGCCGTCCTCGATCGTCTGGGCCAGGCTCCCGAGCGAGGCGGCGAAGGACGCGCCGTACACCTCCACCACCAGGTCGCTCTTGGACGCGAAGTGGTTGTAGAAGCCGCCGTGGGTGAGTCCGGCCTCCTTCATCAGCTCGGCGATGCCGACCGCGTCGATGCCCTGCGAGCGGAACATGCGACCCGCCGCGTCGAGGATGTTCTGCCGGTTGCGGGCCTTGTCCTCCTTGGTGATCCGCGGCATGGCCGTCCTCTCGCGTCGCCCTCGATTTGACGTTTTCGATGATGCCTCTCATCATAGCAAGGGCATTCAATGATGCTCGTCATCAATAACCCAGCGAACGGGAGCCCCATGCGCGCCATCACCTACGACCGGCACGGAGAAGCCACCCAGGTGCTACGCCTGAGCGAGCAGCCACCCCCTGCCGCGCCCGCGGCCGGACAGGTGCGGGTCCGGGTGCTGTCCCGGCCCGTCCACCAGGGCGACCTGGCGGGAGTTCAGGGCTTTCCCGGTGCGCCGCAAGGGCGGTACGCCACGCCACGGGTTCCCGGCCTGGAGGGAATGGGCCTCGTCGAGACCGTGGGCGAGGGCGTGCAGGACCTGCGGCCCGGTCAGCGGGTCGCGTTCTTCCCGGTGCCTGGCGCGTGGAGCGAACTCCTCACGGCACCAGCCGACCTCGTGGTCCCGGTACCCGACGGCGTCAGCGACGAGACAGCGGCCCTGATGCTGGTCAACCCGCTCACCCTCCTCACCCTGCTGCGGGCGGTCGAGGACGCCCAGCCAGGTCCGGTCGTGCAGACGGCCGCCGGTTCGTCGGTGGGAAGGCTGCTCGCCGCCGCGGCGATCAGGCACGACATCCCGCTGGTCAACCTGGTGCGCAGTGCCGCGGGGGCGCAGACCTTGCGGCAGCGCTTCCCCGGCCTGCCGACCGTCTCGACGGCCGACGCGGACTGGCGCGCCCAGGTCCGGGACGCGACCGGCGGCCGGGGCGTCCAGGTCGTGCTGGACGCGGTGGGCGGCTCCCTGACCGGCGAACTCGCCGGGCTGCTCGACGACGGCGGCACGCTGATCACCTACGGACAGCTCGGTTCCGGCAGCACACCGCTGGAGTCGCTCGCGCTGACACCGCGGGCCCTGACCGTGCGGGGCGTGTCCATCGGCCACTGGTTGACCCGCACGCCAGAGGAACGGGCCGAGGACGTCGCCTTCGCCACCACCCTGGCCGTGACCTCCCCGGACCTCTTCGAGGTCGCGGCCGACTACGACCTCGCCGACTTCGCGAAGGCCGTCGACCACGTCCGCCGCCCAGGCAAGAGCGGAACCGTCCTGCTCACCAGCCCCGCGTCCTGACGCCCACGAAGGACACCACCATGAAGATCGGCACCCTCGGCGCCGGAACCGTCGCCCAGGCCATCGCCCGCCACTCCGTGGCCCACGGCCACCAGGTCGTGCTGAGCAACAGCCGCGGCCCCGCCTCACTGGCCGGGCTCGTCGACGAACTCGGACCGCTCGCCCAGGCAGGCACCCCGGAGGAGGCTGCCGCGGCGGAACTCGTGCTCCTCGCGGTCGGCTGGACCCAGCTCCCGGACGCGACAGCGGGCCTGCCGCCGTTCGACGGCCGCGTCGTCATCGACGCCACCAACCAGTTCGCCTCCCTGCCCCCGCACCCGAAGATCGCCGACCTCGGCGAGCTGACCGGCAGCGAGCACGTCGCCTCGCTGCTGCCCGGAGCCCGTGTCGTCAAGGCGTTCAACACCCTCTACGGCCAGTACATCGCCGCCGACCCGCGCCACCCGGCCGGACGCCAGGTGCTGTTCCTCGCCGGTGACGACGCCGACGCCAAGACGACCGTCGCGGACCTCACCGCCGCCTTCGGGTTCGCCCCCGTCGACCTCGGCTCCTTGCGCGAGGGCGGACGCCTCATGCAACTCGGCGGCCCGCTCTCCGCCCTCCACGCCCTCAAACAGGACTGACCGCACTCCTCACAAGGAAGTCACCATGACCACCCAGCCCCTGCTCCAGCCCCTCCGCCTCGGCGCGCTCGACCTCCCCAACCGCGTCGTCATGGCCCCCATGACCCGCGCCCGCGCCGACAACGCCGACCTGGCGCCCACCGACCTGCACGCGACCTACTACGCCCAGCGCGCCACCGCAGGCCTGATCGTCACCGAGGGGACCTGGGTCAGCCCCGACGCGATCGGCTTCACCAACGTCCCCGGCATCTACACCGACGCGCAGACCGCGGGCTGGGCGAAGGTCACCGAAGCCGTCCACGAGGCGGGCGGACGGATCGTCTCCCAGTTCGGACACGTCGGCGCGGTCTCCCACCCGGACCACCTCGACGGCCGCCAGCCTGCGGGCCCCTCGGCCGTCAACCCCGGCGAGATGTCCTTCACCCCCTCCGGCCCGAAGGACACCCTCACCCCGCGCGCCTACACCGCCGCCGAGATCGCCGACACCATCGCCGACTACCGCCGCGCGGCCGAGAACGCCCGCCGCGCCGGGTTCGACGGCGTGGAACTCCACGCCCAGGTGTCCCACCTGATCCCGCAGTTCCTCAACCCCCGCCTCAACCAGCGCACCGACGCCTACGGGGGCAGCGGCGAGAAGCGGGCCCGGTTCCTCCTCGACGTCCTCGACGCCGTCGGCGACGTGTGGGGCAGCGACCGCGTCGGCGTGAAGATGTCCCCGAGCTGGACCAGCGGAACCGCGTTCACCGCGGACGAGGAGACGCTCGCCGACTACAACCAGCTCCTCAAGAAGCTCAACGACAGCAACCTTTCCTACCTGCACCTCGTCGGCACCCCCGGCACCATCGAGGAGCGCGTCACCCTCTTCTCCCGCTACCGCGCCCACTACCAGGGCAACATCATCGCCAACGTCGGCTTCACCCAGACCCTGGGCAACGAGATCCTCGACCACGGCACCGTCGACGCGGTCTCCTTCGGCGCCCCCTACATCGCCAACCCCGACCTGGTCGAGCGCTTCGCACAGGGCCACCCGCTGGCCGACGACGACCAGGACACCTACTACGGCGGCCACACCAAGGGCTACACCGACTACCCCGCCTTCACCGCGGGGTGAGCCGACGGGTTCACCCGGCGACGTCGAGTCACCCGCTCAACTCCTCACGGGCCGCCGCCAGGAACGCGACCTTGGGCTTTTGCAGGTAGTCCCACAGCGAGACGCCCTCCGGCTCCTGCCAGACGACGTGGTCGAGAGCACGAACGTACTCACGGGCCAGGGCGTGCAGGGGTGGGGCGAACAGGACGTGGATCATCCGCTCGCACACCCACAACCCGTCGAGGACGTCCAACGCGGACGCCTTCCCCGCAGCCGTGCCGTCACGGTCCTCGGCAGCACGCTCGGCCTGCTGGGCAACTCGGATGAACTCGCGCAACAACTCCAACCGCTCCACCCGACGCGCCTCGGCGCGCTCATGGGCCTGACGGCGCTGATCGACGCGATCAGCGCGGCGCTGCACGCTGGCCTGCACCAGATAGGACAACCCGCCACCGAGCGCCACACCCACCAACGAGAGGATCGAGACCCACACCTGTATCGGCATGAGCCGATTCATACCAAACGATCACCCGCTCGGCGGCGGCATTCCTCGCACTGTCCGGGACGACCGCCCAGATCCGCGTGCCGAGGTCGTCAGGCCTGGCTCCGCGGGAGTGACCAGCCGCTCTCACGGAGCCAGGTGGGCAGGTCCCACGTGGTCGGCTCGATCGCCTTCACCGCGGCGACATCGGCTTGGTAGGCGGGCGTTTCGGCGAACCAGCGGAACATCGCCTGAGCGTCCGGGTCGTCCCCGAGCACATGCAGCGGCAGGGCCTCGTAACGCGAAGGGAGACCCGCGTGCTCGCCGAACGCGGCGGCGATCCGGCTGCCCGTGAGGTGGTCGCCCGCGATCTCGATGGCGCCCCCAGGCGCTTCCGCGGTCCCGAGCAGGAACGCGGCGCTGATCAGGCCGATGTCGCGCACGGCGACCAGTTGCAGCCCGATGTCGTCGGGCAGCGGCATGCGCAGCACGACCTCGCCGTTCTCGACGCTCGGTCCCATGAACGCGAAGTTGTCCATGAAGGCGACCGGGCGGACCACCGTCGCGCGCAGGCCGGACCGCTGGAGGTGCTCCTCCACCCGGTACTTGGAGTCGAAGTGCGGGACGCCGGAGTCGCGTTCGGCGCCGCCGACCGAGCTGAACACCACGTGCGGCACGCCCGCGTCGACAGCGGCGTCGACGAGCGCGGTGCCCTGCCGCGTCTCGCGTTCGACGTCGGCGAGGGAGTGGCCCTCGGGGGTGGTCATGAAGAAGAAGGCGTCGACCCCCGTGAGCGCGGTGGACAGTGACGTGGCGTCGTCGATCGCGATTCGCGACAGCTCGACGCTGCGGTCGGCGAGGGCTCGTGCCCGGTCGGATTCGGTGTCGCGGACGAGGGCGCGGACGTGCGTGCCGCGGGTCAGGAGTGCGTCGACGACCGATCCGCCCTGTTTTCCCGTGCCGCCGAAGACCGCGATCGTGCCGGATGGTGGTGTGCTCATGGGTTCCTCCTCCTCGGCCGCCGATCACCTCGGCGGTAGTTCACGACGTGAACCAAAGTAGTTCATGCCATGAACTACCGCAAGGCGGACGGGTGGGGAGCAGGGGAACAGCAACGGGTCAGGCGGGCTTGACCACCGCGTCCACGATGGCCGTGGCGATGCGTTCCAGGTGGTGCCGGTCGTCGAGGTCGAGCCCCTCCGCGATGGCGGGCAGCCGCTTGGTGACCTCCGCGTAGACGGCCTCGGCGAGGACCTTCCCGGCGGGGGTGACCCCGAGCGCGGTGATCCGCCGGTCGTGCTCGCGACTCTCGCGCCGGACCAGGCCGAGTCGTTCGGTGCGGTCGACGAGTTGGCTGAGCGCGTTCCTGGTCATGCCGAGCGACGCGGCCAGTCCGGCCATCTGCTCGGGCGCGTCCTTGACCGCGCACAGCAGGGTGGCCTGCGCGGGGGTGAGGTCGTGCTCGGCGCAGATCTGCGCGTACCGGCGCTGGATCAGGGTCGAGAGCCAGACCAGCTTGTCCCCGTAGTCCTGGTGCGCCACGCCTGCCGTCTCCCTCGCCGCGGTCGGATGCGGGCAGCCTACCCGCGCGGTTGTTCATGGCATGAACCAAACCCGACACCGCCGCCGTTCAGGACGACGCCGGGGACGCGGTTCGCGGAGTACCGTTGATCGATGTGAACGCGGCCTCCCCGCCAGGTCCGTACTCCCCCGACCCCGTTGTGCGCGCTGGCGGGGAGAGGACTCGAACGCCCGTCTTCGGCCGTTCGACCGAGGAGGAGTTCCTCACCCGGGTGGTCGAGGGCGCGCGAACGGGGCGGGGTGGTGCGGTCGTCGTTCTCGGGTGCGTCGGGATCGGCAAGACCGCGTTGATCGACCGCGTGGCCGACGGGTTCGCGGACGTCACGAAGGTCCGCGTCGATCGAGACGACTTCGACGGCTCGTCCTGCTCGGGGTTGCGCGGTCTGTTCACGTCCTTCTCGCACGTCCTCGGCGAGTTGCCCGAGCCGCAGTCGCGAGCCATGGGACTCGCGCTCGGCCCGCGCGGGGACGAGGTCCCCGACCCGTTCCTGCTCGGCCTCGCCACGCTGGCGGTCCTGCGGCGCGTCGCCTGCGGACGTCCGCTGCTCTGCGTCGTCGACGACGCGCACCTGCTCGACCCGGATTCGCTGCGATCATTGACCTTCGCAGCCCGCAGGCTGCGAGCGGAGGGGGTCGCGCTGGTGTTCGGTGCCCGCCCGGTCGACGCGCCGCCCGACTGGTTCGACGGCCTGCGCACCCTCCGCCTCGGCCCGCTGGACGACGAGGAGTGCGCGCGCCTGCTGACGTCGGTCGCGGAGGACGTCGATCCCTTCGCCACGGCACGCGTGCTCCACGCGGCGGAGGGGAACCCGCGCGCGATCGTCGAGTACGGCCGGGCGTTGGCGGAGTGGCGGAGCACCGACGGCTCGCGCCTCCCCGACCCGCTGCGGATCACCGCGGGGGCACGGGCCGAACACCTGCGCGGAAGCGACGGCTTCAGCCCGGCGGCGCGGTGGTGCCTGCTGGTCGCCAGTGCCGAGCCCGCCGGGGACGTCGGCCTGGTCGTGCGCGCCGTTCGGCACCTCGGTGTCGACCCGGCGGGGGTGGACGCGGAGGTGTCCCGGTTCTTCGACCCGGCGGGCAAGGTGCTGTTCCCCCACCCCTTCGCCCGGTCGATCGCCTACCACTCCGCGTCCGACCAGGAGCGGAGGCTGGCGCACCGGGCACTCGGCGAGGTCATCGACGCGGCCGCCGGTCCGGAGCGGCGGGTGTGGCACCGGGCTGCCGCCCTGGAGGGGCCGGACGAGCGCGTCGCGGCCGAACTGGTCGCCGCCGCCGCGGGAGCGAGGGCGCGCGGCGGCCACGTGGCGGAGTCGACGTTCCTGGCGCGAGCGGCCGAGTTGAGCCCCGACGTCCGGTCGCGGGAGCGGCGACTGGTGGCCGCCGCGCAGGCCGCCCAACTGTCCGGTGACGACGAACTCGGCATCGCGCTGCTCGACCGGGCGAGTGGGCCGCACACGTCCGCGTGCTCCAGGCAGGACGCGGACCGCGTCCGCGGCGCGGCGCTCACTTGGTCCGCGCGGGCGCCGCAAGCCGCGACCCTGCTCGGTGCCGCCGTCGAGGAGTGGCGGGTGCGCGATGAACACCGGGCCCGCGGGTTCTGGATCCAGGCGATCAACGCGGCCGTCCTCGCCGGTCGCAGTCCGGGTGATCCCGTGCTGGACCGGTTGGCAGCGGCCGCACAGCCGATGCTGAGCCATGCCGGCCACGAGGAAGGGGCAGACGAGCAGGTGATGCGAGCGCTCGTCACGCGCCTGTCGCGAGGACGACTCGACGCCGTCGACCCCCTGCGCCGAGCGCTGCTGCGAGGAGCGGGCGACGGGACGTCGCAGATCGGGCGCGAACCCTTCCTGACCAACCTGATGAGCTTGGAGATGTGGGACCTCGCGGTCGGCAGGCGTGCGCTCCAGCGCATGGCCGCGGCCTGTCGACGGGACGGTGCGCTGACTGGTCTGCACGGGAGCCTGGTCGCCCTGGCCCACCAGGAGGCGTTGGCAGGCCGATTCCACGTCGCCGAGGAGCACGGCCGCGAAGCGGCGGACGTGGAGACCAGGCTGGGCGTTCCCGCGACCCGATCCGGGCTGGCACGCCTGGTGCCGGACGCCCTGCGCGGCGAGACCCGGCACGTGCGCGCGAAGGCATCCCTGATGAGGACGGCCTTCACGGCGGCGGGGTACGGCTTGGGCACGGCGACGTGCTCGCTGGCGCTGGTGATGGCCGACGTGGCACAGGGCCGGTACCGCAGGGCGCTCCGTCACGCCGGGGAGGTCTACGCACTGGACCCGCCTGGAGTGGGGAACGTCGTCCTGCCGTACCTCGTCGAGGCGGCGGTCCGCGTCGGCGACCGCGAACTCGCCGCCGCCGGGCTCCGGCGTCTCGACCACCGCGTCGAGGCCGTGGACTCCTCCTGGGGACGTGGCGTGCTCGACCGGTGTCGAGCGCTGATGGCTCCCGGAGCCGAGGCCGGAGCGCTGTTCGCGACGGCCGCCGACCGGCTCGACCCCGACACCCTGCCGCTGGAGCACGCGCGCACTCACCTGGCCTGGGGTGAGCGGCTGCGCCGCGACGGGTACGGCGACGACGCCATCGCCCACCTGCGCGTCGCCCACCGGATGTTCACCTCGATGGGCTGTCTCCAGCCCGCACAACGGTGTGCGGCGGAGTCGAAGGCGGCGGGAGCACGGATGGAGGAGTTCGGCGCTCCGCCGTCAACGGGGTTGACCAGCCAGGAGAAGGCGATCGCCGAGTTGGCGGCGAGGGGCATGACGAACGAGGCCATCGCGACGGCGTTGTTCGTCAGCGCCAACACGATCGCCTACCACCTGAAGAAGGTCTACCGGAAGCTGGGCGTCGACTCCCGGCGCGAGTTGTCCGTGCTGTCGTCGTTCGCGGTCGAACCAGGAGCATGAGTGCCAGTGGGAGCTTGTCGCAGCGGGCAGTCCGCGCTCGTGGGGCGCGGTGTCGAGCACCGCGCGGTGCTGGATCTCGTGGAACGACTGCGCGGCGGTCAGGGAGGCGCGCTGGTCCTGCGGGGCGAGTGCGGGAGCGGGAAGACGTTCCTCGTGGAGCGGGTCGTCGAATCGATCACGGGCGTGCGAGTGGTCCGCGTGCCCGGTGTCGAGGCGGAGGAACCGCTCCCGTACGCGGCGCTCGACCGCCTGCTGCGGCCGTGGCACGAGAGCGCACCGAACCTGCCCCTCCGCCATCGGGACGCGCTCGACACCGTGTTCGGCGAACGTCCTGGAACGGCACCGGTCGCGGCCGTCGTCCAGGCCACCACGGCGTTGCTCGACCTGGCGGGCGACGGCGAACCGGTGCTCTACCTGGTCGACGACGCGCAGTGGATCGATCGGGCCACGGGTGAGGTGCTGAGCGCCGTCGAGCGATCCGGTCGGAGTTTCCTGTTCTGCACCCGCGACCAGCCCGAACCGGGCGGCTGGCTGAGGAGGTCACCCGAGGTGCGACTCCCCCCTCTCGACCAGGACGAGTCCATGGCGCTGCTGGCATCGCTGTCCGAGGGCGTCGACCAGTTCTCCGCGAGGCGGTTCGTCGGGCTCGCCGGTGGAAACCCGTTGGCGTTGCAGCACTTCGTCCTGGGCCACCACCCCGCCGGGTCCACCGAGCGGTTCAGCCTGCCGGAGCGGCTGGAAACCGAACTGCTGCGCGGTGCCGGAACACGTTCCGCCGCCGCCGATCTGCTGTTGCTGCTCGCCGCGGTGGAACCGTCCGCCACGATGGCCGAGTTCCACGAGGCCGCCCTGGTGCTGGGGACCGAGGTCCACCCCGACGAGGTGGCCGACCTGGTGTCGTTCGAACCGCACGCGGTGTTCCGGCGGCCGCTGCTGGCCCAGGCGCTCGTGACGCGAGCTACCCCGATCCTCCGCCACGGCGTTCACGTGGCGTTGGGACTCGTCCTCGACGATCCCGATCGACGGGCGTGGCACGTCGCGCTGACCGCGCACGGCCACGAGGAGACGATCGCCCGTGACCTCGAAGCCGCGGCACGGCGAGCGGAGGCCGCTGGCGCGCACCGGCGCGCGGAGACCTGCTTCCGGAGGTCGGCGGAACTGGGTGACGAGAACCGTCGCGCGCACCGGCTGGTCTCCGCCGCCCGCATGTCGTTGCTGGCGAAGGACTACGGGTCGACCGGGGCTCTGCTGGACGAGGCGCTGCTGACACCGCTCGACCCCGACCTCCGTCCCGAGGTCTCCCGGATTCGCGCGGTACTGCACGCCAGGGCGGGCGACGACGAGGACACCCTGCTGGTGCTGGGCGATGTCCTTGAGGACGTGGCGTTTCTCGACGCCCGCGCGGCGGGCGACACCTGGTTCGAAGCGCTCGACGGCGCGCTCCTCGCGCACGACCGGATGCCGCGCACGACGCTCACCCGGTTCGCGCGGCACGTGCTGGACGCGGTCCCCACCGGCACGGGGCGGCGGACACCGGTGGACGTCCTGACGGCAGGGCTGGCCACGCGGATCACCGCCGGGTACGGGGAAGCGGTCGCGCTGATGCGGCGCGCGGCCACGTCACTGGACACTGTGGACGGTGCCGATCCGGCCGGGTGGCACTGCCATCGGTGGCAGTCCATGGTGGCTCTGGCGCTGCTCGAACTGTGGGACGTCGAGCGTGGCGCGCGGCTGTTCGACCGGACCGTCGAAGCGGGGGCCCGCGACCTCGACGTCCGGATCCTGCGCGTCACGCCCTTCGCCCTCGCGCGAGGCCATGCGGCGCGGTGGGATCCCGGTGACGTGACCGTGCCCCACACCGGTGGTCGGCGGCTGGTCCAGGTCGCGGTCGAGGCGGCGGCCGGTGCCGCGCGGGGAACGGGGGACGCCCGCGCCAAGGTGGTGGAGGTCATCGTGCTGGCCAGGCGGGCCGGGTACGGTTTCCTGGTTTCCCTGTGCCACCTCCTGCTGGTCAGGATCGCCCTGTCCCGCGGGGAGTACGACGAAGCGCTGGTGTGGTCGCGGGTCGTGTACGAGCGGGACGCGCCCGGCCTCGGCGGGCAGGTGCTCGCGGATCTCGTCGAGGCCGCGATCAGGGTGGGGGACAACGATGTCGCTGCGGCGGCTCGTGATCGGTTGGCGGTCCGGGTGCGGGCGAGCGGCTCCGCGTGGGGGCGGGGGCTGCACGCGCGTGCCCAGGCCCTCAGCGCGCCGGACTCCCACGCCGAACGGCACTTCCGGACCTCGATCCGGTTGCTGGAGCCGACCGCCGCCGCACTGGACACGGGCAGGACCCGGCTCCTGTACGGCGAATGGCTCCGGCGCAGGAAGCGGCGCACCGAGGCGGCCCACCAACTCGGGCTGGCCCACGAGACGTTCGTCGCCCTGAACGCCGACGCGTTCGCCGAGCGCGCCCGTGCCGAGTTCAACGCCGCCGGGGCGCGTCCCGAAGGGGGAGGCGATCTGACCGCGCAACAGGAGCGGGTGGCCCACCTGGCCGTCGAAGGCCTCACCCGAGCGCGGATAGCCGCGCGGCTGGCCATCAGCGAGCACACCGTGGCCGATCACCTCAAGCAGATCTACCGCAAGTTCGGGATCCACTCCCGCGGGCAGTTGGGCGAGGTGTTCGCCCGAGTGGTGGGCGGCGACGGGAACTCCCGGTCGGCGGCGATCACACCAGACCCTCGTTCATCGCGATGACCACGGCCGTCGTGCGGTTGGGAGCACCCAGCTTCAGGAACAACGCGGCCACCAGCCGTTTGACGCCGTGCGAGGAGATCCCGAGTGCCGCCGCGATCTGCTTGTTGCTGAAACCCCTGGCCAGCAGGTCCAGCGCTTCCTGTTCCCTGGCCGTCAGCACGACGTGGTGACCGACGGGGTGCTGCCTGGAACGGCGCTCCGAGAGCAGGTCCCTGGCCAGGACGGCGGGCATCGGCATCTCCCCGGCGACCACCCGGCCCAGGATGCCGTCCAGCACGGCGGTGTTGAGGCCGGTCAAGACCATGACGCCGTCGCAGGGCAACTCGTCCCGCAGCGACACCTCGCCGATGTGCGCGTCGTCGACCAGCAGGAGGACCCAGGGCCGCTCCCCGGCCGGTACCGGCCCGAGACCGGCCAGTTGGCGCCACTCGTCGAACCCCACGACGACGACGCGATGCCCGTCGCCGTGCGCGACCAGGTCGTGCGGCGGCCACGTCGACACGGTCCGCACCCTGGTGACGTGGTCGAGCAGCGACCTCACCCCTCGGTGGATCACCTCCGACTCGATCAGCAGCGACACGTCGAGCCGCGTCGACTCGAACGGCGAACCGACGTCGTGCGCACTCGCCATGAAGTGGACCGACCCCGAACCCGACTGCGCTCCGGCACGGCTTCCGCGATCTGTGGTCAAGTGGCTCACCGAATTCAGGACTTGGGGCGCCGGAACAGCTCTCGGCTCCCACCTTGCCCGCTGGGTGCCACGTCCGAACCCCCCGCTCCTGGTAGTCATCGGACGTGACCGCTTCGACCCGGTGCGCCGTCGTGCGGGGGGGGGGGGGGGCCCCCCCCCCCCCCCACGCCCCGAA
>NZ_JANYMP010000013.1:202996-270829 GCF_025061645.1 Umezawaea endophytica
CGTGGGGGGGTGGGGCCCGCACCGCCCGACGACGGCACGTACCCGCCTACTCGAAGATGAACGTGCAACTGTTGGAGCTGATGGTGCTCCCGAACTCCAACTCGGGGACGGTGTTGCCGGACTCGGCGGTGAGCTCCTGCAGTTCGAGGATCGCTTGCATGTGTTCTCCCGGTGTTCTTCCCTGTTCTCCGGAACCCGTTGCCCCGGAAGCTCGACAGCCGTCAGGCGGTGCTGGGCAGGCCGGTCGATTCCGCCCACGTGACGGCCTTCCCGGACAGGCCCGCGGCGGCGGGATCCGCCGCACGGGCGTAGCTGTCCAGCGCCACCAGGACACCCGCCGTCCCGCTGGCCAGGTCCATCGACAGGCGCAGCAGCCGGTGACCGGGAAAGGCCACCGTCCGTCCCGCGCCCGTCGCGTCGCCGCGGCGCACGGCGTGCAGGGCCAGTCGGCGGACGTGGTCGGCACCGGCGCCCGCTGAGCCGGGCTGTCCCATGTTGCCGGCCTGCACCATCACCAGCCCGGCCCTGCCCTGGAGCAGTCCCGGCTCGACGATGAACGGGCTCCGGCACGCGCGGACCACCCCGGTCTGCCACGTCGCCAGACGTTCATCGGGCACCCGCCGCAGGTAGAGCGCGAGTGCTTCCGCCAGCCCACCGCTCCCCTCCCCCAGGTACGGCATCGAGCGGACGCCCTGGACCAGGGCGACCTCTCCAGCCGCGTCGACGCGGCAGTGTTCGAGGTCGGCCTCGATCGCCCGACCGGCCAGACGCAGGTAGGCGTCGTCCCCGGTGTCCTGGTGCCTGCGGAGGAAGAACAGGGCCGCACCGGCGAGTCCGTGCATGAGCCCGGCCCTCGCGCCGTCCGCGGCAGGCGTGACGTCGCCGGACGTGGACACGATCACGGCGAGCCGGTAGTCGATCGCGGCCAGCGCGTCCTGCCAACGGGAATCCCCTGTGACGACAGCCATGTAGCGGAGCACCAGCGCGATCCCCGCCAGGCCGTCGTGGAGGCCGACGGAGTTGACGTCCGCCGTCTTCTCCCCCGCCTTCTCCAAGATCTCGCACGCCTCCTGTTCACGACCCAGTCCGTGCAGCACCAGCGCGACGCCGTGGAGCCCGTCCCACAGGCCCGCGCGTGCCGGAGTGCGCCGAGCCGCCGCCAGGAGCCAGTCCACGTGGTGCTCCTCGACCGGACGTCCGGTCGAGGCAAGGGCGTACAGCACTCCTGCCGCGCCGTGAGCCATCGTGTAGCCGCCGTCGTGCAGCGCCCGGGGATCCCCTGGGAACAGGCGGTCCTGCCGCTCGGGAGTGGCCGAGGCGGCGATGGCTCGGGCCATCGCGTCGGTCAGGGACCGCATCTCCGCCCCCTGTGGATTCGCCGCCGCGTCGGCGAACTCGGTGTTGCGCCGGGACCCGAGGGGGGTCGCCGAGGGCGGGCGCAGGCGTTCGGCCAGGTCGGTGGTCACCTGCTGGGGCACACCGAAGATCTCGGTCACCGCTTCCGGCAGCTCCACGGCCTTCTCCGGGTCCAGGTCGAGCATCTGCGTCAGCGGCAGGAACACCGCCACGCGCAGGCAGTCGAGCGCGTAGAGGTCCCGCGACCTGCCGGACAGGGCGTGCTTGGCGACGAATCCGGGACAGGCGATCGTCGGTTCCGGGTCCAGCCCCGGCCGGTAGGCGACCTCGAAGTCGACCAGCGCGACACGACCGTCGGGACGCACCATGACGTTGCGCGGATGCAGGTCGGCGTAGACGTAACCCCTGTCGTGAATGGCGGAAATCGCTTTCCCGATCTGGTCGACGATGTCCAGCGCGGTGTCGACGTAAGCCCGGTATTCGTCCGCACCGGCACCACCCCTGGTGGCCGGGTTGTGGACCGACAGGAATTCCATCAGCGTCAGGCCTTCGACGTACTCCTGTGCGAGGAAGTGGTGTTCCCAGCAGGTGAAGACCTTCTCGGGCGTGGGGACGAAGTCGAGGTCGCCGAGGTCCTGGAGGGTCCGGTGCTCGCGGTGCAGGCGGGAAACCGCGTCGTGCCCGGCCCCGTCGAGCCCGGCGAACGGCCGCGCTTCGCGGAGGACGACCGCCTTGCCGGACGCCGGATCCTCGGCCAGGTAGATCCCGCCACCGTTGGAGAAGTGCAGCGCCTTCCGCACGGTGTAGGGCATGGGCCCCGTCGTTTCGGACTTGGCCATGAGCTGCTGTTCGGCCAGGTAGTCCGGGAGTTCCACCCACGGCGGCGTCCGGAAGGACGGTCCGCGGGAATCCGGGACGAGCGTGCCGTCCGGTCGACGCACGGCCAGCACCCGTCGACCTCGGTCGTCGACCGCGTACATCTCGTCGAAACCGCCGTACCGCACGTAGAGGGGACCGTTCCGCCACCGCAGGTCGCTCAGCACGTACGGCCCTCGTTTTCCCTCCAGGGCGGTGTTCAGCTCGTCGAGCACGGCACGCAGCTCCACCGGGTCGACGGGGTAGATGGTGATCAGCTTCCCGCTCCTCCCCCTTGGCGCGTTCTTGCTGTTCTGCCGCAGGTGCGTTTGTCGGCGGGTCAGCACCTTGAAGGGGACCGACCGGGCGAAGCAGTACTTGGCGACGATCTCGATCGCGGCGTCCGCGTCCGCCTGCGTGACCGAGACGTGCACCTTCCACCCCTGTTCGGGCAGGGTGGCGACCGACGGCCGGAAGAACGTCCACGTGCTGTCGTTCGTCATCACCCACCCGTCGGGTTCTCGACGCTCGACGAGGGCGTGCCCGTCCGCTCCGCTCACACCGGGGTGGTCGTAGAAGTCCAATCCGTGCTGGTAGTACCAGAAGTAGTCTTCCATGCTGCGAACCACACCTGTCGTGTTGCCGTGGAAGTGAGGCCTGGGAACGACGATGGCATTCGGGCTGGAGATCGTGGAACGCGGTTCCGGACTTCGGGCCGTGCACCAGTGTGCCGCCGCGCGCGGGCCGTCACAATCTCCCGAAGTCCGGTCTAACGACCTGGAAATTCGGCTAACAAAGCGTCTTACGTGGTTCAGCATGACCGCGGGCACGACCGCCACGACACCCCCGTTCGCCGCAGTTCCCCCGCGACGGCAGACCTGCGCTCCGTCCGCTCACGAGCGTCAGGTCGTCCGACCGACGGGCCTAGTCGCCTGCCGACGGGCGGCGCACACTCCCGATCTTCCGAACGATGTCGTCGGCGAAGAGCTGCGTCTCCTCCACGGTGTGAGCGCGGATCGCGCGGCTGAGCAAGGACATGGCGCCCAGGGCGCGCAGCACCGGGGGCATGATCAGCTCGACGGTGCAGTGGAACTCCGAGGTCTCCGCGGTCCGGGCGTTCGCCGACATCGTCCACCGGACCTGGATGGTCGCGGGCACGAGGTGGAACAGGTACACGCGGCTGCGCTCGGACAGCATCTCCACGCGGGACGGCTCCGCCGAGACCTCCTGGTAGTGCTGGATGATCAGGTGTCCGCCGATGGCCTCGACGTTGACGGTGCCGCGGACGCCGTCCTGCACGAACGTCCCCGCGGCGCGATGCCCCCGTGCGCACGCCTGGTACTCGGCGTCGGTCAGCGTGAAGAGCCAGTGCTCCAGGTCGACCTGGTCGATCGGGGCGTTCAGGGTCGCGTGTCCGGTGTGCTTCATGTTCTTCTCACCTTTGCTCGTCATGTGGGCATATTCGTGGAACAGCGCCATGCCGAATCCGGCAGCAATCGCTGTTTCCCTGGGAAAAATCAGAAGGGCAGTGTCATCGAGTAGCTAGCTAAACACCTGTTTGGCCAACTGTACCGCCAAGGAAAACAGTTGTAAAGTGTGAGCATGGAACCCACCGCGGACCGACACCGCAAGCCCAACCCGCGAGGCGCGGGCGGTGAACTGCGCGAGGAGATCGTCGGGGCGGCCACCCGTCTCGTGGAGGCCACCGCCGATCCGTCCGGCATCACCCTGCGGGGCGTGGCCCGTGAAGCCGGGATCACGGCGCCGTCGATCTACCCCCACTTCGACAACCTCGACGCCGTCATGGCCGCGGTCGTCGACCGGGCCTTCGACGAGCTTCGCTCGACCCTGGAGGTGGCACGAACCGACGACCCGGTGGAGCGACTGCGCGCGTTGTGCCGCGCGTACGCGTCCTTCGCCGTGGCCAACCCCCGGCTCTACGGCCTGTTGTTCAGCCAGGAGAAGGTGTCCGTCCTGCGCCAGGTCGAATCCGGCCTGCTGGCCCCGAAGTCGGTGGACACCATGCCCGGCGCCCACGCCTTCGCCCTGCTCGTCCACGCGATCAGCGCCTGCGTCGAGGTCGGCAGGTCCACCAGCACCGACCCGCAGCGCGACGCGACACTCCTGTGGACGGCGCTGCACGGCTACGTCACCCTGCTGCACTCCACGGCCGACTTCCCGTGGCCCGCGCGCGACAGCATGCTCGACCAGTACGCGGACCGCCTCGCCTTCCTCGTCCCGTGAGGACGCGGGAGGTGGAGCCTCAGGTCCGGCGGACGACCGACCGGTCGCGGTTCCGCTGCACGGTGTGGACCACGAACAACGTGAGGAGCAGCAGTCCCACGCCGATCCCCGTGCCGGACAAGGCGACGACGAGCTGGGTGGTGTCCTTCTGGATGCCCGGCCCCAGGTCGGTGGAGATGGGCTTGACCTCGGGGGCGACGGCGCCCGCGCGCTCCGACGGCAGCTCGGCGGTGAGGGCGGCGACGGGGTTGATCATGCCCGCGCCGACCTTGTGATCCCTGCCGTCGTGGTTGCCGGGGTGCTGGGCGGTCATCGTGAGCCGGTCCATGACCTGGCGGGCCGTGAGGTCGGGGAAGCGTTGGCGCACGAGCGCGGCGATGCCCGAGACGTAAGGCGCCGCGAAGCTGGTGCCCTGGATGGTCGTGAGGGCCCCGCGCTCGTCGGCGTTGGCGTTGGTCAGGCCCTGGCCCTTGGGGTCGAGGGTGATGATGTCCTCGCCCGGCGCGGCGAGGCTGATCCACGGGCCCCAGACGCTGAACTGGGACGGTTCGCCGCGGACGTCGATGGACGCGACCGACAGCACGTCGTCGCCGTACCAGGGCGGCGAGGCGATGACCTTGACCGTGTCGGTGTTCTGGTTGTCGTTCTGCACGGGGCAGCCCGTGCCGTCGGTGCCGAGGTTGCCCGCGGCGGTCACGATGACGACGTTCTTCTGGTTCACCGCCCAGTCGATGGCCGCCTGGAGCTTGCGCTCGCCGGTGCTCGGCGTTTTGGGGGTGTCGCAGGAGGTCAGCGAGATGTTGATGACGTCGGCGCCCTTGTCGACGGCGCGGACGATCGCCTTGGCGAGCGTGGTGACCTTGCCCGCGGTCTTGCGCGGGTCGGCCGGATCCTTGGACTCGTACCGGTCGCTGGTCTGCCGGATGGCGAGGATCTGGGCTTCCGGTGCCGCGCCGACGAATCCGGTCGAGTCGTCCTTGCTGGCCGCGGCGACGCCCGCCACCTCGGTGCCGTGACCGTCGCAGTCGGTGGTGCCCTTCTCGTCGACCACGTAGTCGCCACCGGCCTCGACCCGGCCCTCGAGCCGGGGGTGCACCTCGACCCCCGTGTCGATGATCGCGATCTTCACGCCCTTGCCGGTGGCGAACCGGTGAGCGTCCTCCAACCGCAGCACGATCTGCGCGTGCGGCTTCGACAACACCGAGCGGTTGCCGGTGTTGGACGCGATGCAGCCCTTGCTGTTCTTCGTGTACGTGGCGTCCGGTTCCGGCTCCGCGGGCGAGTCCAGCAGGCTCCGGTCGACGGGCGGCGGCACCGAGTTGGCCTGGGTCGACTGCGCCGCGGGCTGGGCGGCGGCCACGGCCGGGGCGAGCGACAGCGGGCCGGTCACGAGCAGCAGCGCGGTGGCCGCCGTGGCGCTCCCCTTCTTCAGGGTGCGGGAAACAGGCACGGTGGTGAGCATCCTCGCGGGAGTCAGGACGGAATCTATCGCTGAATGATTTTACCATGACCTATCGGCGATAAACCGTCAATGTGATCAAGATGAACCCGTGGGACCGCTAGTGTGCCGGTCCCATGGAATGGCTCAACCAGTTGCACACGGCGGCGGCGCACGGGATGGCGAGCGAGGTCGCGGCGATCCTGGGGAAGACCGATGACGTTGACGCGATCTCCGACGGCCGCACGGCGTTGTGGCGGGCGGTGTTCGCGAGGAAGCACGAGAACGCGGACCTGCTGCTGGCCGCGGGCGCGGATCCGACCCGTCCCATGATGTCGGGCTGGTCGCCCGCACGGCTCAGCCTCGCCACGGACCACCCGATCACCACCGACGAGGTCCTCACGCCGACGGAACAGGCCGCGATCGTCGAACGGGACCGCCTGGTCGCGGCACTCGGCAGGTACCCGGAGACGGGCGGCTTCAGCATCGCGTGCGTCGGCGGCATCGACTCCGACGAGGCGGTGCGGCGCCTGGAGGCCGAAGTCGTCGCGGCAGAAGAGGTTCCCGATCTCACGGACTGGTGGGACGAACCGTTCGGCGACGACACGGAGGTCGCGATCGGTTTCACCGACGTGCCGGGCGGGTGCGTCGTGGTGCAGCCCTGGGGCCGCGCGGCGTCACTTCCGGCGGTCACCCGTCCACTGTCGACGGACACGGTCGTCCACGCCTTGTACGACAACCCCAAGAGCGGCAGCCAGGGCAGCGTCGACCGCGACGGCACGACCGTGGACCGGGACCTGGTCCCCGGCGGTTGGAGCGCGGCAGGCAGCACGGCCGAGGTCTTCCTGGCACACCTCTACGCGGGCCGCCCCGTGGCGTACTGCTGCGCGTTCGTGGCACTGCGGCCGGAGAACGCCGAGGCGTTCACCAAGCCCGCCCGGTGGGCGATCCTGCCCGACCGGATCCGCTGGGACCTCTGACCCTATCGCCGACAGTCCTTGACTCTCTATCAGTGATAGGCAAGGCTGGGTGCCAGTTGCCTATCACTGAAAGGGGCGAACGTGGACACGACATCCAAGCCCTCGCTGAAGGTCCTCGTCTGCGGTGGCGGCATCGCGGGCCAGGCGGTGGCGTACTGGCTCGCGCGGGGTGGTCACGAGGTCGTGGTGGTGGAGCGCCACCCGGCGCTGCGCGCGACCGGCGCGCAGATCGACCTGCGCGGACAGGGAATCGACGCGGTCGAACGCATGGGGCTGCTCGACGCCGTCCGGAAAGTACTCGTGCACGAGCCCGGCGTGGCGTTCGTGGACGAGAACGGCAAGCGGTGGGGCGCGATCATGGCCAACACCTCCGGCAAGGGGCGTCAGACCTTGACGTCGGAGTACGAGATCATGCGCGGGGACCTGGTGCGCATCCTGCACGAAGCGGTGGAGGACGACGTGAAGTTCGTCTTCGGCATCGACGTCGAGAGCTTCGAGCAGGACGCGGACCGCGTCGTCGCGCGCTTCTCCGACGGGACCAGCGACGAGTTCGACGTCCTGATCGGCGCCGACGGCCAGGGGTCGCGCATCCGTCGCGACCTGTTGCCCGCCAACGGACCCGACCCGTACTGGCCGGTGGGGATCCACATGGCCTACTGGTTCATCCCGCGCGACGCGACCGACGACGACCTCAGGGAGACCTACAACGCGCCCGGTGGCCGCATGATCATGCGGCGCAGCCACAACGCCACCGAGACCCAGGTCTACTTCGCGCTCTGGGAACGGTCCGAGGAGGCCACGGCCGTCCACCGCCAACCGGTCGACCGGCAGAAGCGGTTCTGGGCCGACCGGTTCCGCGACGCCGGGTGGCAGACCGAGAGGTTCATCGCGGGCATGGGGACGGCCGACTTCTTCTACTCCCACGAGGTCACGCAGGTCCGCATCCCGACCTGGTCGCACGGCCGGGTCGCGCTCGTCGGCGACGCGGGCTACTGCGCCTCGCCCTACAGCGGCATGGGAACCTCCGCCGGACTGGTCGGGGCCTACGTCCTGGCGGGCGAGATCAACCGGAACCCCGGCGATCTCGCGACGGCGTTCGCCGACTACCAGGAAGCACTCCGGCCCTTCGTCGACAAGGTCCAGGCCGCGGTCAACCCGAAGGTCCTGCGATTCGGGTTCCCACGGGGCAAGCTCGGCGTCAACGCCCTCCTCACGATGGGCGCGGTGGGTACCTTCCTCAAGATCCCCGAACTCGCGGCCCGGTTCGCGAAGGAGGATCGAGGCGGCGCCTGGCCGCTACCGGACTACCCGGAACCGCGAACCGATCGAATCAAATGACCGACAGAACAGATGACAGGTGAGCCCTCGACCATGAAGACAATCGGACTGCTGGGTGGAATGAGCTGGGAATCCACCGTGACCTACTACCAGGAGCTCAACCGCGGCGTCCGGGCCAGACGCGGCGAACTCCACTCGGCGAAGTGCCTGATGGCCTCGGTCGACTTCGCGGAGGTCGCGAAGATGCAGGAACGCGGTGCGTGGTCCGAAGCCGGGGCGTACCTGGCCGGTTACGCGCGCGACCTCGAACGCGGTGGAGCCGAGTGCGTCGTGCTGTGCACCAACACGATGCACCGCGTCTTCGACGACCTGCGCGACGCGGTCTCGATCCCCGTCCTCCACATCGCCGACGGCACCGCGCGGGCGCTGACGAACGCGGGCGTCCGCAGCGTCGGCCTCCTCGGTACCCGGTACACGATGGAGCAGGAGTTCTACCGCTCCAGGCTTGTCGAGCACGGCTTGACGGTCGTCGTCCCCGACGAGCGCGAACGCGGGATCGTGCACGACGTCATCTACCACGAGCTGTGCCTGGGGAAGGTGCTGGACCAGTCCCGTGCCGCCTACCAGGAGATCGTCAGCTCGCTCGCGCGCAGGGGCGCGGAAGCGGTGATCCTCGGGTGCACCGAGATCGGGCTGCTGCTGAACGCGGACAACAGCCCGCTGCCCGTGTTCGACACGACGCTCCTGCACGTGGAGGCCGCGTTGGACTGGGCACTCGAGGAGTCCTGACCGACGGCAGCGGACCCGTGGGCCGCGACGACGTGCCACAGCACGTCATCGCGGCCTGATCGCGTCTCGCCCCGGCGCGGCCGAGCGGTGGTGGCGACCTCGGTCGCCACCACGTCGATCCTCCTCACGCGCCGACCAGTTCGCTCAACTCGGCGCGGGTGCGCACGCCGAGCTTGCGGTAGACGCGCGTCAGGTGCTGCTCCACGGTGCTGACCGTGACGCGCAGCGAACCCGCGATCTCCCGATTGGTGAAGCCCCGCAAGACCAACCGCGCCACCTTGGTCTCGGCCGCGGTGAGCCCACCGTGCTCGAACCGGTGCTCCTCCGGCACGTCGACTTCGTCGAGGCCCGGCTCATCGGCGGACATCTCGGCCAGCGCCAGCCCGCCGCCGCGCCCGCGGGCCAGCTTCACCGCGCGGCGCAACACGGACCGGCCGAGAACCACGTCACCCGCGACGCGGTGGCGTTCGGCCAGCACGGCCAACGTCCTCGCCTGCTCCAGCCTGTCGCCGCAGCGTTCCAGAACGGTCGCCGCCACACTCAGCAGGGCGTGGGCCTCGTCACCGGAGAGCGTCCCGGCTTGGGCGCGCAGCGCGAGCCCGCGCGTGCGGGAGTCCGACGCGGGGACGTGCGCGAGCTGTTCGACGGCCCACTCGTGGGCTTCCTCGAAGTGGCCGAGTTCGGTGAGCGCCTCGGCCAGGTCGACCCGCCAGGGCAGCAGTCCGGGCAGCTCCAACCCCCAGCCATTGAGCGCGTACCCGCAGGCGCGGAAGTCCGCGATGGCCGCTCGAACCGCGCCGGTGGCCAGGTGGTGACGACCGCGAGCACGCAGGCGCAGCAAGCCGTAGGGGGTGAGCGTGCAGTTCTCCGGCAGCGGCCGGAGCAGGTACCGGCCCACTTCCTCGTGCCTGCCCTGCTCGGTCAGCGCGAGCAGGCGCACACCGACGGCGAGCCCGGCGGGCACCGAATCCGCCTCGTCGTCCACCAGTGCGAGCGCCTCGGCGGCCTGGGCGACCGCGCCTCGCAGGTCGCCGCAGGACAACGCGTGCGCGGCGGCGGCACTGAGCACCGCCGTCCGGAATCGGGCGGGCAACTCGACACCGGCCAGTCTGGCGAACGCCTGTTCGTCGGGGTCGAACTTCTCGGTGGCCAGCAACGCGAACAGCGCCAGGTGCAGGAGTTCGAGGTCCACGGATCGTGCGATGACCTGCTCCACCAACTGCTGCGCGCACGCGACCACCAGTCCCACGGACCCGGTGCCCAACGCGGAGACCAGCTCGGCGGCGGCCCCGACCCACGGACGGCTCGCGACCACCCGCTCACAACCCGACCCCGCGCCCGTGCCGCGTGGGGCAGCGACGACACCGGGGTAGAGGTGGTGCGCCCAGACGCGGGCGATGGCCGGTTCCACCCGATCGGGACCGACTTCCTCGGCGAGGTCGAGCACCCGCGCGGCACCGTCCGGACGGCCCTGCCAGGCCAACCTGCGAGCGAGCAGAGCCAACGACGGGACGGACAGGTCAGCGGCGCCGATGCCCGCCAGGGCGTCGAACTGCCTGCCGACCTGGCTCGCGCCCAACCACCAGCGCACCTCGGCCAGCCGGACCTCGATCTCCGCCAACGGCGTTCCGCCCTCGTCCACCGCGCCGACCAACGCCGCGAGTATCGACAATTCCTGGTCCCGTTCCGCCAGACGCACAACTCCTCCTTCACACCTGCCGAATCCCGCGTTGGTACTCACTGCCCACAAATTGCCAATTGACCCCCAGAGCCCGATCACGAAACACGTCGAATTCCAGTCATAACTCTTACCTGGCTGCGATGGCCTTTTGCGGAGACCTCGAACTCGTCGATGCCCCATCACTGATAGGCTGCCAGGAGTGATGAAGTTGGACCGCGACACCATCGTGAACGAAGCGCTCACCCTCCTCGACGAGTTGGGGCTCGACGCGGTGAGCACCAGGCAACTGGCGAAACGCCTTGGCGTGGAACAACCTTCGCTCTACTGGCACTTCCGCAACAAGGCCTCACTGCTCGACGCGATGGCCGAAGCCGCCATCGCGAGCCACGCCACAGCACCGTTGCCAACGCCGTCGGACGACTGGCGCGACTGGCTCGCAGAGAACTCACGCAGCTTTCGGCGCGCGCTCTTGGCACACCGGGACGGCGCACGACTCCACGCCGGAACAACCCCTCAGGGCACGGACCTCTCCCGCGCCTTGCACAAATTGCAGTTCCTGGTCTCCGCCGGGCTTCCCGAGCACGACGCCCGAATCGCGATGCTCACCACCAGCCACTTCACGGTCGGCAGCGTCCTGGAGCAACAGGCGGAGGAGAACGACGACTCCGAAGGTCCCGGCCTGGACCGAGCGGAAGCGTTCGAAGCAGGTCTGGCCTTGATCGTCGACGGCGTCGCGAACCGACCCCGCTGACTCAGCCCCTGCGTCCGACGTCGCCGCGCGCGATCTTGGCGAGAGCGAGGAAGGCGATGACCACGACCGTGAAGAGACCCACGACCATCGCGGTTTCGTTGATGGCCGCCGTACTCCACACAGCGCCTGATTCGTCGACGACGGTGTAGGTGTCGGCGCCGATGAAGTACGGGACGAAACTCAGTCCCAAGGACGCGTAGATCAGCGTCGGCTGGACGAGTGAAACGTCGTTCACCGTCCGAATGCCCTGCGGAGCCCCGCTTTGCGCTCGACCGAGGATGAACGCCAGGATTTGGAAGTACAGATAGGTGACGAACCACCAGCCGAGGTAGTTGGTGTAGGGCACACCGAACACGCCGCCGCCGTCGTGCCACGTCCAGTTCCCCTCGACAGTCGAGGCCTGCGCGTCCGCGGCCACGTCGAACATGGTGATGACGGCAGCGGCCAGCATCGGCAGGATGACGAGGTTGACCTTGCCGACGCGCTCCCGCCGGTCGAGGCGTTCGTCAGCCCTGTCCAGCACGATTGACGCGCAGAGCCAACTGACGTAACCGAGTCCGAAGTAGACCGGGCCCACGAGAATTGGGACGTGCAGGAACTTCAGGTCTCCGTTGTAGTGGTAGTCGCCGAACGGAAACCCGGTCTCGACGCTCAGGTTCTCGAAGAAGTTGCTCACCACGAAGGTGACGACGAAGAAGGTGAGAAACCGCCTCCAACCGTAACGACGAAGCCCGTGCAGGAACGCGAACGGGATCGTGAGCGGCAGGACCACGGACGCGGCGGCCGTACCCGTGAGGGGCAGGAGCAACGCGACGAGCACAATCGCTACAACGAGTACCCACTGGACGACGTCCAGGACCTTTCCCCGGAACTGGGCGCCCGCCTGCGGCACCTGGACGTCGGTGGCGTGCGTCATCGCCATGACTTCGGCCTCGATTCTTTCGGAAGGCTGCAAAAGGACATGGCGGCATCACTGGTTCAGGCCCTCAGCCGGTTGAGGCCCTTGCCGTGTGCCACACCCGTACAGCAACCTTTCACTGATAGATTCCGATCATCTCCTATCACCGATAGGCTGTCAAGATGGCGAAGCTGAACCGCGAGATGGTGATCAACGAGGCGCTGGACCTGCTGGACGAGGTCGGCCTGGACGGCGTGAGCACCAGGCGCCTGGCGAAGCGCCTCGGCGTCGAGCAGCCTTCGCTCTACCACCACTTCCAGACCAAGGAGATGCTGCTCAACGCCATGGCGACGGCCGCGATGGCACCTCACTCCACGGCTCCGCTGCCGAACCCCGCGGACGACTGGCACGCGTGGTTCCTGGACAACTCGCGCAGTTTCCGCCGAACGCTCCTGACACGACGGGACGGCGCGAGACTGCACGCCGGAACCAATCCGCAAGGCGCGGACTTCTCCCGCGCCATCCTCAAGCTGCGGTTCCTCGTCGCGTCAGGACTGCCTGAACAGGACGCCCGGATGGCGATGCTCGCCGCCAGCCACTTCACGGTCGGCAGCGTCCTGGAGGAGCAGGCCGCCGCCGTCCAGGACACCACCACCGACGACGAACCGAACTTTGACCACGAGTCGGCGTTCGAAGCCGGGCTTGCACTGATCCTCGACGGCCTGACCACTCGCCGTCCTCGCGATGACCAGCCGTGAGCAGGTCGAGTTATTGGTCTCGCATCATCGCGACCGGCCTCAGCACCCTTCCCGGAAGGTGATCAGGATCGGCGTCGACTCGGTGTGCTTGCCGTCGGTCGCCCACAACTCCGAGTGGTACTCCCCCGCGGGCGCCGGTCCGATCGCCACACCGGCGAAGACGTTGATGATCGCGGAACCGGGCGGGTTCACGTGTGAGCCGGGAGGGAGGACGGACGAGCCCTTGAAGACCGCGTTCGGCGGCAGGTTCGAGATACCGGTCGTGATCGTCTTGGACCACTTGCCCACCACGGAGCCGATGAAGTAGGCACCCGGATGACCGAAGTCCGGGTCCACGCACATCCCCTGGTCGAACTTCTCCATGCTCCACGTCGCGGCGACCGCCGGAGCAGCGCCCGCCGCGACCAGTGCCAGGCTGGCCGCGACCGTCACCGTAGCCTTGAGTGCTCGCAAGGGTCCTCCTTCACGCAGAAGAGTTGTGCAATCACCGCCAGCAATGTCCCAGCGGATACCCTTCGGCCGGAAGCGACCATTCGACTCAGCGGACTGCGCGCCCGTCCGTCCACAGCAGACTGAGCACGGACCAGTCTCGCCCCCTGGGGCGGCACGGCTTGACCGACCTGCGGTTTCGGGCAGGCTGAAGCGCAGACACCGACGACGGTCACCGACTGCCCGAACGGCCAATGTTCGCCAAGAAAGACGTCTCGATTGGCTTCGCGCCTAGCCGACGAGCGACCCCGTCAACGGAGACCGGTCACGCTTCCACAGCACGCACAGCACTTCCTGGCGGCCGGGCGCGGCGACGTCGTTGTAGGCCTCCCACTCCTTCTGGGTGGGCACGAGGCCGGTGAAGCCGAGAGCGTCCTTCGCCTTGGGCTCGACGGCCTTGAACTGCTCGGTGCAGTAGTTCTGCGTGAAGTCGGCGAGCCACTGCGTGCCGGGGTAAGCGGTGTCCTTCGGCTTGTCCCACAGCGGGGTCGCCGCGGAGAAGAGCTGGATGCCGTGCGGGCCGTCGCACGGCGCCGTCGTTCGCACCGGCGAGCCCTGCATGAGGAAGTCCTTGGCGCACTGGGTGCCCGAGAGGTTCCACTCCGGCACGTCGCCGCCGCGGCCGAACATGGCGATTCGCCGCGATGGCAGGGGCGCGCCGACCGGCAGGGACGCCGGGGCGGTCCACTCGGTCGAGTCCTCCTGGCTCTGGCTCGCCGTCGGGCTGGACGTGGTGTTCTTGGGCTTGAGGGCCTGGTAGCCGGCGAACGCGACACCCGCGAGCATCGCGACGCCCAGCACGACCGCCGCGGTGACGATCACCGTGTTCTTCTTCTTGCCGTTGCGCGGCAACGGAACGGGCGCGGCGCCTTGGACGATCGCGGTGAGCATGTGCCGCGCTTGCGGGGCGGTCAGGCGGCGCGCCGGGTCCACGGTCAGCAGGCCGCGGATCACATCGGCGAGCGCGGGCGAGGCCCGGCGCAGCACCGGCGGCTCGTTCATGACCGCGTGCAGGGTCGACGCGGTGGAGGTGCGTTCGAACGGGCTGACGCCCTCGACCGCGTGCGCCATCGTGACGCCGAGCGCCCACAGGTCCGAGGCGGGTGAGGCTTCCCAGCCGCTCAGCCGGTCCGGTGACATGTACGCGGGCGACCCGACGATGCCGCCGTTGTGGGTGAGCCGCGGGTCGTCCATCGCTTGAGCGATGCCGAAGTCGGTGAGCTTCACCACGCCGTCCGGGCTCACCATGATGTTGCTGGGCTTGACGTCCCGGTGCACGATGCCCGCCTGGTGCGCGGTCTCCAGCGCCCCCAGCACCTGCAACGCGACGTTCGCCATCCACTCCGACTCACGCGGTCCGCGCCGCTGCACGATGGAGGCGAGGTCGAGCGCGTCGATCAGTTCCATCGCCAGGTAGATGCGCCCGTTCTCCCGGACGATGTCGTAAACGGTCACCACCGCGGGGTGGTTCAGCCGACCGGCCGTCCGCGCCTCCCGGAGCATGCGCTCCTCCAGCACCGCGAACTCCTCCGCGGCGATGCCCTGAGGCGGGTGCAACTCCTTGAGCGCGACCGCCCGGCCGAGCAACTGGTCCTGAGCACGCCACACAACGCCCATCGCACCGCGGCCGAGCTCGACGAGCAGCGCGTAACGGTTGGCAACGACCTGCTGTTGCTGCACGGATCAACCTTCCTGGACGCCCACGGACCCCGCGAGCACAACGACCGCGTCCCGCGACTGGCGCTCGCGCGGCAGAGCACTCACCCGTCTCCTGGTACCAGGAGGCGCTCGGTCACGTGGCTTGGCACTGTGGAACACCACAGCGATGCGACACGATGTCGGCTGGCGTTCGATGCCCTGCACGAACTGTCGAGCCGGCGGACATCATAACCGCCCTGTCAGCACCTTCATGACGTCACAAGATCCCATATTCGACGGCTCTGCCACCGATCAGCCTAACCGACCGCGTGTCCGCTGGAAATCTCCATCTGCTGCTACGTCCGGAACGGGCTGGGACCCCCCTGGGGCTCGGTATCAAGGACACCGAGGCCGACCCGGACTTCCTCCGTTCCCGAACTGAAGCCGGCAGGCTCGATCCACCGACCTCGGCCGGTGGATCGAGCCTGCCGTCGCCGCGGAGCCGCCGAACCGGGGTTGACCTTCAGTTCTTCGGGTCGAATACGTCGCAGGTGCCCGACCCGTAACCGAGGAAATGCTTCTGGTTGCCCAGCCAACCCCACCTGTCGGGGAAGTTGTTCCAGTTCGGCACATCACCGGTGTTCAGGTAGTGGTCGCCGATGAAGGCCCAGTGCCTTCCCCCGTTCTGCCAGTCGACCGTCCACACGTACTGATTCCCGGCGACGCCACACCGGCCGGACGTGTCCTTCGCCCAGGCCCAGAGAGCGACGCTGTCGCCGTTGCGGAGCGTGTAGATCTGATTGCTGCTCCGGTCGAGCACTTGAACCCCGCCCGACGGGGCCGAGGTGATCGTCGTGCAGGCGTACTGGAGGTTGTCGACGAACGGCTTGCACTGCCAGAGCCCGACACCGTCCGCACTCGCCGGACCCGGCGCCATCACGATCGCCAGCGCCATGGCCAATACGACGATCGGAAACCGAAGAACTCGTCGCCATCGAGGTTTCACGCTGTTCACCTGTTCTCTCCTGTCCGCTGTTGAACGAAGTGTTCTGAAGGTGGTGGCTTCGCCCACCGCACCGGCCGCCGCCGCCTTGGTCCTGGACTCGCGAAGACGGTGCGCTCCTGGCTCGTCAGGGCTTCACCATGTTTTGGCAATCGCCTGGTCAGCGGTCGTAAGACGGTGTGCGGGCGGAGTAGGAAGGGGCCCAGGGGGAGGTGGCGTCGTGGCGACGGAGCTGCGTGTGCTCGGACCGGTCGAGCTGCGGGTCGACGGTCGGGTGGTGGAGGTCGGTCACGCGCGGCAACGGTGCGTGCTGGCGGTCCTGCTGGTGGAGGCGAACCGGGTCGTCACGATGGAGCAACTGCTGGACCGGGTGTGGGCCGATCGGTTGCCCTACAAAGCACGCAACGTGGCGAGCAACTACGTGTCCCGGCTACGACGGGTGCTGACTGGTGATGTCGCCGTCGTGCGGCGGAGCGGTGGGTACGTGCTGGAGGTGGATCCGGAGGCGGTGGACCTGCACCGGTTCCGCCGGCTCGTGGAGCAGGCACGGGGGCGAGAAGACGCCCAGGCGCTGGCATCGCTGGAGGAGGCGGCGGGGCTGTGGCGAGGTGTGCCGTTCGCCGGCCTGGACACCCTGTGGCTGGCTGCCGTGCGCACCGGCCTCGAACGGGAACGCGTCGCCGCCCGGCTCGACCGCGTCGACGTCGCGTTGCGCTGCGGCAGGCACACCGAGGTGCTGCCCGAGCTGTCCGCGCTGGCAGAGCAGGACGACCTGGACGAACGCGTCGCCGCCCAGTTCATGCTCGCCCTGCACCGCGCCGGACGCACCGCCGCTGCCCTGGCCCACTACCGGCGTCTGCGCGCCCGGCTGGTCGAGCAGCTCGGCACCGAGCCCGCCTCTGCCCTGCGGGATCTCCACCAGCGCGTCCTCGACGCCGACCCCGCCCTCACCCCGTCCTCGGCAGTGATCAGCGGCACCGCGGCCAACGCGGAAAACCCGGTGCCCCGGCAGTTGCCCGCGTCACCATGGTGGTTCACCGGCCGCGGCGCCGAACTGACCCGCCTGGACCAGGCGTTGACCATCGAGCCGGAGCAGGGCCCGCAGCGAACCAGCACCACCGGTGCCACGGTGGTGATCTCCGCGATCGGCGGGGCGGGCGGGATCGGCAAGACCTGGCTGGCGCTGGCCTGGGCGCACCAGCGTGCCGAACAGTTCCCAGATGGGCAGTTGTTCGTGGACTTGCACGGGTTCAGCCCCACTCAGGAGCCGATGGCCGCTGATGTGGCGGTGCGCGGGTTCATCGACGCCTTGGGCGTCGACCCCGGCCGCGTCCCACCCGGCCTGGACGCGCAGGCCGCGCTGTACCGCAGCCTGGTCACCGGGAAGCGGGTGCTGATCGTGCTGGACAACGCCGCCACCGCCGGCCAGGTCGTGCCGCTGCTGCCGGGCAGCCCCACCTGCACCGTGCTGATCACCGGCCGCACCAGGCTCGCCTCGCTGATCGACCGGCACGACGTCCGCCAGTTGACCCTGGACGTCCTGGCCCGCACCGAGGCCCGCGCGCTGCTCGCCGCACGCCTCGGCGCCGACCGCGTCGCCGCCGAACCCGACGCCGTCGACGAGCTGGTCGACCTGTGCGGCGGCTACCCGCTCGCGCTGTCGATCACCGCCCGCACCGCCGCCACCCACCCCGGCATCCCACTGGCCGAGGTCGCCGCCGACCTGCGCGAGTTCGGATTGGAGATGCTCGACCACGACACCGACCCCGCCGCGAGCCTGCCCGCCGTCCTGTCCTGGTCCCTGCGAGCACTCACCGACGACCAACGCACGGTGTTCGCGCTACTGGGCATCACGCCCGGCCCCGACACCAGCCTGCCCGCCGTCACAGTCCTCACCGGACTGTCGTCGGCCCGCACGCGCAAAGCGTTGTCAGCGCTGGAAGAAGCGTCGTTGCTGGAGCGACGACCGGGCGGCCGGTGCGCGATGCACGACCTGATCCGAGCCTACGCCGCCACCACCGCCCGAGACCTGCCCGACGAAGTGCGGGAGGCGGCTCTCGTGCGCGTGGTGGACTTCTACCTGCACACCGCTTACGCCGCCGACCGCCTCCTGGCCCCCACTCGCCAGCCCTTGGACCTCGCTCCGCCCGCACCCGACGTGGAGCCACATCCGCTGCGCGACACCGAAACCGGACTGGCATGGATGAAGGCCGAGCACGTCACCCTCCTGGCCGCCCAGCGCGCCGCGCTCGCCCTCGGCCGCCACGACGTCGTCTGCCACTTCGCCTGGGCGCTGGACACCTTCCACTACAGGCAGGGGCACCGACGTGCCACGCTCGTCGCGTGGCAGGCTGCGGTGGAGGCCGCCGCCCATCTGCCCGACCCCACCACTCTCAGCCGCGCCCACCGGCTCCTCGGCTACGCGTGTTCCCGGCTGAGCCTGCACGACGAGGCCATCGAACACCTGGACAAGGCCCTCGCCCTGGCCGCGCACCACCACGACCCCATCGAACAGGCTCATACCAACCGGGCGCTCGCGTACGCGTGGGAACTGCGGGGAGACGACCGGCAGGCCATGGATCACGCACGAAGCGCCCTCGACCTCTACCGCACCCTGGGCCAACCGGTGCGGGAGGCCATCGCGCTCAACCAGGTGGGCTGGTACGCCGCACGCCTGAACGACTTCGACACCGCCCGCGACCACTGCCAGGCCGCTCTCACCCTGCACCGGACCCACCACAACCACGAAGGCGAAGCGGCCACCCTGGACAGCCTCGGGCTGATCGCCCACCGCACCAACGATCAACAGCAGGCAGTCACCCACTACCAGCAGGCACTCGTCCTGTACCGCGCACTCGAAGACGCCTACCGCGTCGCGGACACCCTGGACAACCTCGGCCACCCCCACATCGCCCTCGGGCAACACGACCGGACCCGCGCGATCTGGCAGGAAGCACTGGAGCTGTACCGGGAACAAGGCCGCGACCACGACGCCGCACGTGTACAACAGCAACTCGACGACTTTGGTTCGGTACTGGGATCGACTTCTGTATGAGCGTCGTCGAAACAAGGCGAACACCCTCGATAGGGTCCCGTGGGTGCCGTTCACTCTTGCTCACCCTGCGGCGATCCTCGCCTTTTCCCGCGGTCCACTGGTTCCGTCCGCACTGGTCATGGGATCGATGGCGCCAGACCTGACGTACTACGTCCCCCTACCGTGGCTCGATCCCACCCACACCCTGCTCACCCGCACCCACCACGCGTCGTCGGTGTTCTGGCTCGACCCGTTGCTAGCCCTGGCCCTGCTCGTGGTGTTCCACGTGCTGCTCAAGCGGCCCGTGGTGGCGCTCTTGCCTCCGGCCGCCGCGGGACGCGTGTGGCAGTCCGCGGAACGGTTCGTCTGGCGCCGGGCAACCGCGGTCTGGTGGATCGCCCTTTCGCTGATGATCGGCGCAGCGACCCACGTGGCGTGGGACCGCCTGAACGGCGCGTTCGGCGAGGAGCACTCGACAAAACTGGACCTGGCAGGCGGCGTGCTGGGCTTCGCCGCGCTCCTCGCCTGGACGTGGCGCTGGTGGCGGGTGACGTCGGCACAACCGATCCCGACCGGTCTACGGCTCCCGACCCGGCTCCGCACGGTGGTCTGGGGCGCATTGGTAGCAGCGCCGCTGGTGCTGGGCACTGTTGGCGCGGTGAGCGGTGTCCGGGAACTCATGGCGGCCAACGAGATGGACTACTCCGACCTCCCGCCCCACATCGTTCCGCCGACGTTCACCGCGACAGACATGGCGGAACTCGCTGTGAGGCGGTTCGCCGTGAACGGTGTCGCCACCATCTGCGTCGTACTGGCGATCTACGCCGTCGGCTGGCAACTGAGCCGTCTCGCCACGACCAGATCAGACCGGGGAGGAAGTACCAGCGCTTCCTTATATAAGTAGCACCTGTTAAAATCTGGTTCGTGCACGGGTTCGCGCCGGTTCCACACCGTCGACCCCACATCACTGACCGAGGTTAAGGACCAAAACGTGAAGGACGTGCTGGACGAACTGGCCGCCGCGCGCCGGACCATGGGCAAAGCCACCCTGCCCGCAGGCGACGCGTACACGATGGAGTTGCGACGTCGTTACGACGCGCCGGTCGACGAGGTCTGGCACGCCATCACCGACCCTGAGCGCCTCGGCCGCTGGATGAAGCCGGTCACCGGAGACCTCCGGCTCGGAGGATCGTTCGAGCTGGACGGCGGCGAGCACGGCGAGATCCTCCGGTGCGAACCGCCGCGGCTGCTACGGGTGTCCTGGCTCTTCGGGCCGGACGCCGACGAATGGCCGGGCACGAGCGAGGTCGAGGTGCGCCTGTCCGCGGGCCCTGCCGGGGACACCGAGTTCGAACTGGTCCACGCGGCGGCCGTCGGGGAGCCCATGTTCCCGACCTACGGCCCCGGTGCCGGTGGCGTGGGCTGGGACCTGCACCTCCTCACGCTGGCCCGGTTCCTGGCCGACGGTGAGACGCTCGATCACGAGGAGTTCCAGACCTCACCCGCGGGACGTGAGTTCGCCACGCGCAGCGCTGCGGCGTGGGGCGAAGCTCACCTGGCCGCGGGTGGCGATCCGGATCACGTGGCGGCCGCGGTCGAGGCCACCACCGCGTTCTACGTCCCCGGAAGCAACGAGCGCTGAAGTACATCCGGATCGACTTGCCCCGCGAGCAATTCGGCTAACCCGGTCGCCGGCGCGCCGGGTTGCTCAAGTACGTCGCGGCGAGTTCGCGGAAGGCCGTGACCAGTGGGCATCGGTCGGCGGCACGGGAAACGACGACGACCTGACCCGGCGCGACACCCTCCAGGGGGATCGTGGTCAGGTCGGGCCGAAGGCTGGACGCCCGGATGCCCGCGGGAGCGATGGACACCGCCTGGTTGGCCGCGATGAGTTCGAGCTTGTCCTCGATCGTCCGGACCAGGGGGCCGTCGGGCGCTCGACGACCGTCGGGTCGCGGATCGACGCGCCAGAAACGATTCCACTCCGGGTCGGGCATCCGCGGCAGCGGTTCGTCGGCGATGTCGTCGAGCGTGACCGACTCCTTGCCCGCCAACCGGTGGTCGAGGGACACCACCAGCACCCTGGGCTCCTCGTAGAGGACGGTCACGTGCAGCCCGTCGGTAGGGACCGGCAGGCGGGCCACGACCACGTCCACCCGGCGCTCCAGGAGCGCGGTGGCCGGTTCGTCCCAGGCCAGGTGCAGCGCGCGCACCTCGGTCCGCGGATACCGGTCGCGCATCTCCCGCGTCACGGGCGTGATGATGAGGTCGGTGGCGTACCCGATGGTGATCCACCCCGGCTGCGCGGCGGCGCGGGTGGACATCACCGTCCGGCTGACCGAGCGCAGCAGGACCTCGGCCTCGCGCTGGAACACCTTCCCGGCCTCGGTGAGCCTGCTGCCCCGCGTGGTGCGGTCGATGAGGCGGACGCCCACTTCCCGCTCCAGCAGACGGATCTGCCGACTCAGGGACGGTTGCGCCACCCGGAGGTCGGACGCGGCGCGGCCGAAGTGCTCGTGCTCGGCGACGGCGAGGAAGTACCGCACCCGGCGCATGTCCAAGTCCACGAAGGGCTCCGACGGGGTGACCATGGCGCGAACCCTAGCACCGACGACCACCGGCACACGGCTCGTCACAACGTCCTGATCAGCGGTGATGCCCGAAGTGGATCGACCGTTCCGCAACGGGTCTTTGCCCAGCCCCGACTCGCTGGTGGACAACTGGAGGTGAAGGTCGTCGTCGCGAGGCCAACGCCTTGAGAAGGAAGCGGAGCAATGAGCACGAACGCCACACCGGACACGGTCCTGGACGAGGAGGAGATCGAGCGCACCTTGAAAGGCATCGCGCGGCACGAAGCCGTGCTGGGCCCCGACCGTTCACCCCTCCTGAGGACTCCCGGCGACCACGGTCTCGAGTTCCACACCGTGTGGTTCCCCTCGCAGGACGGAGTACCCCTCGAAGCCTGGTACATCCCCTGCGAGGGGTCGAACAAGCTGATCATCGCCAACCACCCGCGCTGGTTCAACCGCTACGGCCTGCCCTCGCACCTGGAGCCGTGGAAGTCGGGCCTCTCGGAGAGCGGCAACGACGTCGAGGTCGACTTCGGACCCGACTACCGGATCCTGCACGACGCCGGCTACCACGTCCTGACCTACGACGAACGCAACTCCGGGCACAGCGGCGCGGCCAACGGCGGCGTGAACAGCGGTGGGCGCTACGAGGCGCGCGACGTCGTCGGCTCGCTCACCTTCGCGCGGAACAGCCCGGATCTGCGGGACCTGAGCATCGGATTGTTCAGCCGCTGCCAGGGCGCCAACGCCTCGATCTTCGCGATGGCCCGGCATCCCGAGCACTTTGACGGTGTGCGGTGCATGGTCGCCGCACAGCCGTTGTCGGTCGGCGTGCTGCTGCGGCAGACCCTGGAGAGGCTCGGACTCACCGACCGCATCGACGACCTGGACCGCGAGGTCAAGGCGATCTCGAGCTTCGAACTCGCCGAGATGTCACCGGTGGACGCGGCCAAGCACGTCACGGTGCCGACCTTCCTCTACCAGGTGCGCGACGACGTGCTGACCAGGCCGACCGACGTGCAGGCGATCTTCGACAACATCCCGGCCGAGAAGCACCTGCGGTGGATCCTCGGAACGACCCGCCGCTGGGACGGTTACCTGCACTTCCAACGGGAGCCCGAGCAGGTGTTGGAGTGGTTCGCGAAGTACCTGGACTGAACGAACGACCACCTCGTTCGCGCGCCGCACATCCGGCAGGCGCGACGACCTACCACCGTTTTCCGACAGGAGCCCAACCGTGACCACCACCGAACCGAGCCTCCAGACCGTTCTCCTCCGTCGCATGGACGAGTGGAAGAAAGCCTTCGAGGCCAAGGACGTCGACAGCGTGATGTCGTTCTACGCGGACGGCGACGACTTCAGCGCCTTCGACCTCATGCCGCCCATCGAGTTCCGCGGCGGTGAGATGTGGCGCGAGAACTGGGCAGGCTTCTTCGCCGTCTGCGAGGGACCGCTATCCCTGGAGTTCTCCAACGTCGAAGTGCACGCGTCGCACGACCTCGGGTTCGCGCGGCTCATGGTCCGCATGGTCGGCACCATGAACGGCGAGGGCCTGGACATGTGGGTGCGAACCACCAACTGCTTCCGCCTGATCGACGGCGAGTGGCTGATGATCCACGACCACGTCTCGATGCCGTCCGACCTCGCCACCGGCCGGACCCTCACGCACCTCTCCCCCACCAAGCCCTTCGGATAAGGGCAGGCCCCGCGGACGTCATCGGCCAACGAGCCCATCACGACGACGACCTGGTCTCCGCGGCCTGTGCGGGCCGCGCAGACCAGGTCGTGGCGGATCAGAAGTTGGTCAGGCTCACCGTGATGGAGGTGGGGGCGGTGTCCTGCACGTAGGACGCGAAGCTGGCCACGTCGTCGAACGCGAACCCGTAGGCGTTGCCGTCCACGGTGTTGAGGTGCATCGCCTCGGAGAAGCGGTTGCTGATCCGGTCCCGGTAGAACGACCCGCGGTCCGTGGTCGGCTGGGTCGTGCTGGTCAGCAGGGTCGACCGGTTGAACGCGGCGCCGAGGATGGCGGCGACCGGCCCGGTCCTGCCGTCGTTGGGCGCGCTGAGCGCTCCGTTGCAGTACAACAGATCCAGCGTCGACGGCTTGGCGAACGACGCGACGCCGTCGGAGAAGGTGAACCTGCCGTCGACGACCCGGCCGGTGAAGCTGCCCGCACCGGTGTTCACGGTCAGGGTCTCCGACGAGTACTTGTTCCACACCGCGTCGATGTAGGGGTCGAAGTAGTTCGCCGGGAAGATGCCGCTGTCGATGCCGTGTCCGGGCGCGATGATCCGCAGCTTGTCCTTGACGACCAGCTTGGCGAAGGTCGGGTCGGCCGCGACGTGGTCGAAGATCCTGTCGCGGCCGCCATCGACGAGACGTCCGGTGTCCTGAGTGGACGAACCGACGAGCTTGATGGCCAACGGGATGCTGAACATGTCGACCATCGTGGTGTTGCAGAACATGCCGCCGTCGTTGTGCGTGAACTCGATCCAGTCGTGCAGCACCGAGAAGCTCGGGTCACCCGACACCCAGCCGGCGGGGTGCTGGAGCGCGGCGTTGCCGTTGCCGTCGGTGACGACCTTGAACCTCACCTTGTCCACGATGGAGAAGTAGACGCGGCCCGACATGTTCGCCGGGATGGCGAGATGCGTGTCGCCGTCCTGCACCATCGGGATCGACAGGTCCGCGAACCCCTCGGAACCGTTGTTGGCAGCCGAAACCGGGGTGGCGGCACCGTCACGGGTGACGAAGACCTGCTGCCCGGACTTGAGGTCCGTTCCGACGATGTAGGCGTAGATCTGCTGGTTCGTGTACCGGTAGGTGTGGTTGACGATCGTGAGGGGCAGCGAACCACCGGCGGCCTTGGCGACGGCGTGACGGGGGGCCGCCGTCGCGAGGCTGCCGAACGCCGCACCCATCAGCGGTGCGCCCACCACAGCCGCGGACATGCCACCGAGGAAGGACCTTCTGCTCAACATTGTGTACGAATCTCCAGGGGACGAGGAGGAAATCGATCCTGCTGCTCGCAGAATGCCGAGGTCGATTTCCCATGTGCTTGTGCGGCCCCATCAGAGTCGACCGACCTTTGGCACGCAATGCCGCGAACGGCCCAGCGCACACGGCCGAATGGCCCTATTCAAAGCGTTGAACAGCACGATCAGATCACGGGCAGGCAACGAAAATGTGTGCCCGTGCAAACATGGAAAATGCATCTGCAAAGCGCCGAAGGCCATTTCGGGGCGGATAACACTTTTTCCACCACAGACTTCCGACCCTGCGGTACCCCTTTTCCGCCCCGTCAGAAACCGGGGAACACCCGGCGCAGGTCGTCGAGCGTGACGGTGCCCTCGGCGGTGACCCCGTTGTCGTACGGTGCCTTGAGACGGCCGGTGATCAGCCGGATCAACGCTTCCGGCGGCCCGTTGAACGTCGCCGAAGGCGACTCGAGGTGGCCCACGACGGTGACCGAGTCGTCGATCACCAGCCCTGCCCCTGGTATGGCGAGGGACACCGGACTGGCGAGCTCGGCGGGCTTCGCCAGGAAGCCCAGCATGAAGCCCACCGGCCCGGCCAGGAGTTCGAGCAGCACCGCGGCCGAGTCGGCGTCCACCCCGGCGTCCGGGTCGAAGGCCACGCGCACGTCCCACGAGTGGTTGGCCACCTCGCTGAGCCGCATGCCCAGCGCGGTCACCAGCGGAACCGGCTCCGGCAGGAAACCGAGGTCCACGGTCATCGACGAGCGCTGCTCGGGGGTGAGCGCCTCGACCGTGTCGAGCCAGCGGCCGTTGTGCTCCAGAAAACCCTCGACCTGCGCACGCGACGCGGACGCGTCCCAGCGGGCCCAGATCGTCTGGTTGTCCTGGGACTCCACAGTCTCCCCAGCGGCCCGCGCGATCGGCGCACGACCGATCTCCGCGCCACTGCCGAGGTGGGAGAAGGCCTGGGCGACGGTCCATTCCGCGGCACCGCTGGGAGCGGCCAACTGGTCGTCGGTGAGGCCGCGGGCGAGGTCGGCGAGCACGTCGTGCTCGGAACGCAGGGCGCTGATCGTGCGATCCACGAGTTGACTCATGCCGTGCTCAACCCCCGAATGGCCCCGCGTGTTCCGCTGATCCCCGGTCGCACGATCCGCGCCACCTCAGCACGACCAACGCATCTCGCACTCCTCCCCCCGCGTTACCTTGCGGCCAAACGATTCCATGTCGTAACGACACCGAAGAGCACGGCGATCACCCCGGTGAAGGGGGCAACGTGCGGTTCTGGGCTTTCCTCTCGTACTCGTGGTCAGACCGGCCGAAAGCGGTCGAACTCCACCGCAAGCTGGAGAGGTTCGTCGTGCCAGGCCACCTCCGGCGTGCCGTGGCCCAGCGGGGAACACCAGGCAGGCGCCTGCGTCCGGTGTTCCGCGACGACGACGAGATGGCCGTGTCGGGCCCGCTCACGGAGCGGCTTCGGGAGGCCGTCGACCAATCCCACAACCTGATCCTGCTGGCCTCTCCGGCATCCGCGCGGTCGCACTACGTCAACCTGGAGGTCGTGCACTTCCTGGCGCAACGTGATCCCAAACGCCTGATCGTCGTCGCCATCGGCGAGGACAAGACCGTGAAACCGGAGTTCCCCGCCGCCCTGGACGTCATCGACGAGCCGCTCTGGCTGGACCTGAGGGGCTCGCGAAAGCTGACCCGCCGCAACCTCGTGCGCATCGCCGCGGCGGTGCTCGACGTGGAGTTCGAGACGTTGTGGCGCAGGCACGTCCGCTACCTGCGGCGGCTCGCGGCGCTGTGGTGCGCGCTGCTGCTCGTCGTCGGTGTCGTGGTGGGCACGGCGATCGTGCGCCAGGCGGAAGCGGTGAAGCGCAGCCCCGAGCAGCAACGCGCGCAGTTCATCGAGTGGATGACTCAAGACGTGAAGTCGGTCGATCTGCCAATCAGCGAGGTCAAGCTGAACGTCACCCGTGTCGACGACCTCGACGACGACGGCTTGATGGAGTTCTTCGTCGTCAACGAGACCCCCGAGTTCTGCGGTTCCGGTGGGTGCGCGTTCGCCGTTTACCGGACCGCGTCGCCCGGCGTGTACGTGCGAGTCCTCGAACTGCTGGGCACCTCGACGGCCCGCGTGCGCCCCGTGCAGAACGGCCTGAAGGAGATCATCGTCAGCGAGCTCGCCGTGAGCAGGGAGCCGCTGTACACCGTGTACACGTTGCAGAACGGGAAGTTTGAGCTCAAGCAACACGAGTTCTGCGACGGACTGGTCTTCGAGGTGTGTGACGAACCTGCTGTGATCACGCCGGTACCGCAAGATCGCGCACCCGTTGTCGACCAGCGCGCCGTCCCCCTGGAACGACCGAAGGCGAATGCGCGCACCGTGCGGATCGGTGCCGTGGACACGGAGTACGAGCCGGGCAGCCACCCCTTGGAGGCCATGGGTCCAGTAGCCGGCGGCGAGTGGTACCTGGTCGAGGTGTGGAAGGGGTCGTGCGGATTCGTACCAGCCTCCGCCGTGCAGCCGCGCTGACGCCCTCCTCAGCCTCACAGCAACTCGACCGCGAGATCCCGCAGGCGCCACATGGCGGTGGGCGGTCTCCACAAGGTCCGCGTTACCGGGTCCTCACCGCAACGCCTCAACGACCCGGACGTCGCGCCTGCCGAAGGTATCTCGATCGAATCAGCGTTTATTCGAAGCAGATACTTCGAGAGCCCTACACGGGGAGGGCCGCGGCTCGCTCTGTACCGGATTCAGACTCACGATATGGGGATTATCATGATCAGGAAGGACACCAGCGCTCCAGCCACGCCTCCACCTCGCCTAACCCGGTCGCTACCGGCTCCCCGCACCAGTGCGCCGCGAAGGCGTCCTGCGTCTCCTGGTCCCCTCGGTCGACCCGTCCTCGATTGTCGGTTTTCACTGCTGGCCTTCGCGATGAGTCACCTACCCAACGCAGAATCGGTGCGACCACAGCGCCACCAAAGGGCAATGCGCTTCTCCCCGGATAACCTGCGCCGAGTCGGGCGGGAGCGGCCGCGATTGGTTAAACCCGGCGTCAACCGCCAGCGCGTCAACGCGTGTCCGAACACCGCCTTCGCCCGTTCATGCTCACGTGCCACCGCGTTCCCTCCCGTATGTCGATCTCAGCAGTCGAATCTAGATCACGCCTCGATGAGCTTGATGAAGTTTGGCCTTCACCCGGCGTCCTTGCTGGGTACATCGGCAGACCGCTGACACCATGAGCAGCGTCGGCTCGAGCAACGCCCACGGGCCATCGGGCAGGGCGCGCCGAGAGCGGCGCCCGGTTGGGCCGCGGTGGTGATCCCGTACAGCTCCACCAAGGATGCTGTTGCTGGCCGCCAGCGGTGCCCGCAACCGAGCTCAACGCTCCAATAAGACGGTAGATCGATTCAAGACTGGTCGTCCCGGCCTGCCCGTGCCGGGTTCCCGAGTCGCTGCCGCACCTCGGCCGCTCTGATCTGCTCGTGCCGCGAGTAGGTCGTGACCGCGGCGCCCACGACCGCGACGATCGCGAGGAGCACGCCGTGGGTGAGGCCCGGCACGCCGATCGGCGAACTCCAGCCGAAGCCGAGGTTCGAGGCCAGGGCCTGCACGATCACCGCGATCGTGAGCAACGGCGCTGTGGCGAACAGCAAGGTGTGCAGCATCGCCGCGCGAACGGTGAACTGATGCGCGCTGATCATGCGCCAGCACGCGTAGATGAGTGTGATCGCGCCAATAGCGCCCGGACCCACCGCTCCGTTCAGCATCTTGAGGCCAACAGTGGCCTCTTGCTCCGCGTAGGCCTGGTCATAGGTGACGGTTGGGCTGTCGCCGCCCAAGTCCAAGCACACGTGCCCCGGCCGCATCGGCTGACCGCCGCAGGTGGGCGGTCCCTCGAATGCGACGAACTGCGCCCACACGCACATCCCGAGGGAAGCAGCCAGGAAGATTCCGCCGAGCACGCGGAGCATTCCCGCACCTGTGCGTTGATCATGGTTCATGAGACGAAATGGTTTCCGGTCAAAGCGCGTGAGCCGATCATCGACATGGCGTTGAGCTTCCAATCACTCGATCAGGCGTAATTCGAATCGGATTCGCCGAACTGATCCGGCGCGCAGACCCACCGGCTGAACTGCGGAGAAGAGGACGCCCCGTCGTGCCCGACCCCTCGACGGGCACGACGGGGCACGGGGTCACCAGCGCTGTGCGGGACCGTCGTTGCGGTCGAAGGCGCGCAGGCCGAATTCAACGCTGTCATCCACGGCCCGGCCGGTGGTCTTGTTCACCAGGGTCACGGTGTTGTCACCCCAGACCGTCCCGTACCAGTCCTGGTACGCCAGCTCGTTGCACGGGAAGCTGCGCAGGCCGGCCTCGAAGCTGTCGTCCAGGCAGTTGCCGGTCGCCTTGTTCCTGATCTGGACCGAGCCGTCACCCCACGCCTGCACGAACCACGCCTGGTGGTCGTTGTGGTAGTCGGGCATGACACGAAGTCCGAACTCGCTGTCGTCGAGAACCCGACCGGTAGCGACGTTGTGGTACCGGTCGATGGCAGCGTCCTCAGCCGCGTTCGCGGTCGTCGCGGAAGCCATGGCGGCGAGCACCAGCGCGCCGGTGGTGATCGTCTTGCGCATCTTGTCCTCCTCGGTGTCCCGGCCGGGGTGGCCGGGTGTCACCACCGTGCCGACCGACCCCTGTGAGAACCCTGCGTACCTGGTCAGTGGCATAGCGTCACCCTGTCGAGCACTCCGGGCAGCTCCTGCGGGAGCCGATACACACCAGGTGGGGACCACACAGGCAGAGCCTGCGCCTGCCTTCGGCGTGCTGGGGGTCGTTCAGGCACGGGTCGCGGGCGAGGCGATCGACGTCGGCCAACCCCGTCAGCGCAGTGTGCTGGCGGCGCTGCTCGTCGACGTGAACCAGGTGGTGCCGATCGACGAACTGGTGGACCGGGTGTGGGGCGAGCAGCCGCCCACCCGCGCCAAGCACGCCCTGTACAGCCATCTCTCCCGCCTGCGCCACGTCGTCACGCCGGCGGGAGCGGCGCTCACCCGTCAGGCCGGGGGCTACCTGCTGACCGCCGACCCGGCCTCGGTGGACCTGCACCTGTTCCGTGAACTGTGCGCACGCTCCCGTGCGGGCGGCCACCAGCTCGACGCGGTCGACCAAGCGCTGGCGCTGTGGCGTGGTCGGGCGTCCGAAGGACTGGACACGCCGTGGTTCTCCGAGGTGGCGCGGCGGCTGGACCAGGAGCGCGTCGCCGCGGAACTGCACCGCAACGACCTGCTGCTGCGCCTGGGCCTGCACGCCGACCGGTTCGCCGACCTCGACGCCACCGCCACCGCGTACCCGCTCGACGAGCGCGCGGCGGGCCAGGTGCTGCTCGCGTGGTACCGCCGCGGTCGGCAAGCCGACGCGCTGGCCCACTACCGGGTGATCCACGCCCGGCTCGCCGAGGAACTGGGCACCGAGCCCGGTCCCCCGCTGCGCGAACTGCACCGGCGGATCCTCGCCGGGGACCCGCTGCTCGTGTCCGACCGGCCGGTACCGCGGCAGTTGCCCGCCGTGGCACCGCACTTCGTGGGTCGTGCCGCCGAACTCGCCGAGCTCGACCGGCACGACACCCCGCTGGTGGTGATCGTCGGTACCGGCGGCGCGGGCAAGACGGCGCTGGCGCTGCGCTGGGCGCACGACAACGCCGATCGTTTCCCCGATGGCCAGATGTACGCCGACCTGCGCGGATTCGACCCCACCAGCGAGCCCGTTTCGCCGGAGATCGTGGTGCGCGGGTTCTTGGAGGCGCTTGGCGTGCCCGTGCACAGCGTGCCATCCGGTGTGGAGGAGGCGGGCGCGCTCTTCCGCAGCGTGCTCGCCGACCGCCGCGCTCTGGTCGTGCTCGACAACGCCGCCGACGCCGCGCAGGTGCTGCCGCTGTTGCCCGGTGGCGCGCACTGCCTGACCTTGGTGACCAGCCGGGACCGGATGTGTTCCCTGGTCGCCAAGCAGGGCGCCGACCACCTCGGCGTCGGCGTGCTGACCGAGCCCGAATCCGTTGCGCTGCTGGGCGAACGGCTGGGGCGCGGCCGGGTCGACGCCGAGCCCGACGCGGTCACCGAACTCGTGGCGCGCTCAGCCCGGCTGCCGCTGGCGCTGTCGGTGGTGGCCGCCCGCGCCGCGGTGAACCGGAGCTTCTCCTTGCGAGCACTGGCCGACGAGCTGCGCGACGAGCACGAGCGCCTCGACGTGCTGGACGCCATGCTGGACGTGCGGGCGGTGTTCTCCTGTTCCTACCGGGTGTTGAGCCCGGACGCCGGGCGGTTGTTCCGCCTGCTGGGCCGTCACCCCGGTGTCGATGTGGACGTCCACGCGGCGGCTTCCACCGCGGGTCTCCCAGTGGCGCGGGTGCGCGTGCTGCTGGCCGAGTTGACGCGCCAGCACCTCGTCGAGGAGCGTGCGCCGCACCGGTACGGCACGCACGACCTGTTGCGCGCCTACGCCGTGGAACTGGCGAGTGCGTGCGACACCGAGGAAGTGCTGACCGCGGCCCGGTTCCGGCTGGTCGACCACTACTTGCACGCCGGCTACCACGCCGAGCGACGGCTGTCCCCGCACTGGCCTCCTCTCACCCTCCCGGCGCCGGGCGACGGTGTGGTGGCACGAGAGATCACCAGCTACGACAAGGCAATGGGGTGGTTCACCGTCGAGCACACCGCTGTACTCGCCGTCCTCGGGGACGCGGTGCGCCACGGCTGGGACGCGCACGCCTGGCAGCTCCCCTGGGTCCTCACCTCCTACCTCCACCGGCAGGGCCGGTGGAGGGAGAAGTCCGCCGCCCTGCGCACCGCGCTGGAGGCGGCCGAGCGGTTGGGTGACCAGGACGCCCTGGCCGCGACCCATCACCTGCTCGGCCGCACGGCGACCGCGTTGGGTGAGCGCGCTGACGCGCTCGACCACCTCAACCACGCACTGGCCCTGCACCGGGCACGCGGCGACGAGGTCGGCCAAGCGGTGGTCCGCTTCTCGCTGGCCTCGGAGTACGAACAGCGCCACGACCTGCGACGGGCGATGACCCACGCCCGGTGGGCACTCGGGCTCCACATCCGCACCGGAAACCGGACGTGGCAGGGTTTCGCCCTGACCGCGTTGGGCTGGTACTCGACGTGCCTCGGCGACCACACCCAAGCCCTGGCCTACTGCCATGAAGCGGCGAGGTGCATGGACGACCGCGACGGCCTGGCCCACAGCTTCCAGATCATGGGCTGCGCCTACCACCAACTGGGCGACCACGCCGAATCCGTGACCCACCACGGGAAGGCGATCACGCTGTTCCGCACGTTGGGCGACCAGTACCGCGAAGCAGGGGGCCTGGTCCTCGTCGGCGACGCCCACCGAGCCGCAGGCGAGGAGCCATCGGCGCGGGCAGCATGGACACGGGCCCTCGCCATCCTGAAACGCCTGGGGCACAACGACAGCGCGTCGATCCGTGAGCGGCTGGACCAGGTGCCGGTCGCCGCGCCGTGACACGACGCCCTGTGGTGGCTCGGCTCGCTGAGGCGGCCTTGCGCCTGCTGCCCATGAGCGACCGGGACAAGGACGTGGAGATCTTGGTACTGCGCCACCAGATCACCATCCTGGAACGCCAACTGGGCAAGACCCAACTACGGTACCGGGCGAGTACCGCTGGGTCGTCGAGCAGACCTTCGCGCTGCCGCACTGGTTCCGACGCCTACGCATCCGCTGGGAGATCCGGGACGACAACCACGAAGCGTTCGGGCTTAGTTGAAGTAGTCCCATGCAAAGCGGTTAGGCACGTTGTTGGCCGGCGGGCAAGGGGCGAGTTCGAGCTTATAGGTAGTATCAGAGATTGAAAGGCATCGTTGGTTTGGCGCTCGATCTCGGAAGACGACGTGTCCATTGACGCCGAGTGCGTCCCAGAGCTGGTATCGCCCCCACTCGCCCTGGTAGCAATTTATCGTACGGGGCTGCTTGTCGTCATAAACGACGGGTGTGGTAAGGCACAAGCCGGTGGCGCGGTTCATCAGCAGGAGACCACTTGACGGCGCGCTATAACCCCATAGTTGGTAGGTACCGCCATTGCAGGTGAGCACGTACGCCCACTGTTGATCCCCATCCAGGCACAGATCCGGGCGGGCGAGATTGCGGTATCGGGTTGACGGCCATGGCGGATCGGTTGCCGGTCCCAGGTCCGGCGTGGTTCGCGACAGGTGAGGCACTGCGGCCAAGGCTGACGCAGGTCCGGCCGCTGCGCTGGCCGCGACAACGACCAACCCGGTGAGTAGCGCCGACAGGACTCGACGGATGGACACGGCAACTCCTTCGATCGATCGCGTGGTTAGCGAAATGAACGTTCATGCGACAAGAGTCCCTGCAATAACGATGAAAGACATGATCTTCGCCGCATGCGAGCCTCCCCGTATTGGTTGTCTCGTGCGCCGAGTGTCGATCGCAATGTTCTGACCTTTTGTTTACTCGCTCTCAGGTAGTTACCGTCGAGCCCATCATCGCACTGCCGTGTCGATCAACTCCGATGATTCGTCGTGGAGCGATCTGCGGTCATCGCTCGCGCGGTCACTTCCGGTTGACAACCGCCGGAGCACCGGCGTCGAGCACAACGCTCGCCATCGAAGCCGCCTTCCCGATGCGGTTCGTTCCGCCGTAATGAACACGGTGGACTCCTGAGTCATCATGGCTTCATCACGTTGTGGCAATCGCCTGGTCAGCGGCCGTGAGGTGGTGTGCGGGTGGAGCGGAAGAAGGGCCTGGGGAGGTCCTTCGTGGGGACAGAGCTGCGTGTGCTCGGGCAGGTCGAGCTGCGGGTCGATGGCCGAGTGGTGGAGGTTGGTCACGCGCGCCAGCGGTGTGTACTGGCGGTCCTGCTGGTCGGGACAGAACGAGGTAACAATGGTCAGCACCGACTACGTTCACGTCGTCAGCCAGGAGGAGTTGCAGCGGCTGCTCGACATCTCTGACCGCAGGCTGGACAAGCTGCGGCGCAAGGACATGCCTGCCACGGCGGAGCCGCCGGAGGGAAGTCCGACCTCTGGTGGCCGATCGCCGAGATCAAGCGGTGGATCGCAACCAATAACCTTCGCGAGCCGCACGAGATGACACTGAACTAGTGGCTCGGCGCCACCGCCATCGCCGGGAGACGCACCAGTCCGTCACCCCGGCCGGATCGGTCTCGACGTACAGCCGCTGATGCGGATGGCACTGCTCTACCCCGTCGACCACGTAGCGCACCGCGCTCTGGTCAACACCGCACAGGTCATCGCGAACCGCGAAGGAGCACACCACGACGTCGCCCTCACCGCGCTGTTCGCCGTGGACGAGGTCGGACTCGTCGACGAGTACGGACACGCCGCATGACGTGCGGTGATCATTCTCCCGAGCAGCACCAACAGCGAAGATCGTTGCCGGACACGACATCAGGGGCGGGCGGCTGGAGTTTTTCCGCCATCGTGCTCGCCGGCGAGCGCGATGGTGTGCTGAGCGGCGGTGGCGCGTACGCCGGCGAGCACGATCGAAGTGATCCGTTGTGCGTCTGCTCGCGTCAACTCGCGAGTGCCACGGCTGACCAGCAGGTGCACCGGACCGCTGAGCATTTCGACGAGGAGGTGGGAATCGACCGCTGGAAGCTCCCCGGTCTCGATCGCCGCCTTGATCCGCTGGCTCAACGTCGCCAGGCGCTGAGCGATCGCGTCGTCGACGACGGCTCGCAGGTCGGGATTGTCGTGGGCCGCGCCGACGACGTTGAGCAGAGCCCGTCCTTGCCTGCTGGACAGGGCCGCGGCGATGGCCTCGAGGAAGTCGACGAGGTCGGCGTCGATGTCGCCTGAATCGCGCAAAGGCGCCACGTCGGCGCTGAAGGTGGCGAGTGCGTCGGCCACCAGCGCGGTGCGGTCGGGCCAGTTGCGGTAGACGCTGGTCTTGTTGACCTCGGCCAGCTCGGCGACCTGGTCGTAGCGCAGGCCGCCGATCCCGTCACGGGCGATCAGCTCGGCGGCGGCCTCGAGGATCCGGTGCCGCACGCGCGCTGTGCGCCCGCCCGGACGGCGCGCCGGTTCTTGCTCGGATCGGTCCTCGGCCACGGCCCGCAGCCTACAGCGGCTGCGTCGCGCTCAATCGGGCGTTGCGCGCCTCGATGTCCTCCCAGGTGGCCGGGACCACGAGGTCTGCCCCGCCGCGCGCGAACTCCTGAGCCGCCGCCGCGTGAGGACGCTGGCGCCGCTCGTAGGCGTTGAAGGCCGCCTCGACGTCGTCGCTGTGGCGACCGAGTTCCTCGGTGAGCGTCCACGCTCCGAGCAGGGCCAGCGAGGTGCCGCGCCCAGCCATGGGGGTCGCGCAGTGCGCGGCGTCCCCGATCAGCACGACCCGCCCCTGGTGCCAGGTCGACATGTGGATCAGGGCGATCGCGTCGAAGTAGAGCTCGGGGTCGCACAGTGCGGTTTCGAGCAGCTCGGGAACCTTCCAGTCGTCGATCCCGGCGAAGGCCTCTGCCAGAACGCGCTTCTGGGCGGCCAGGTCGTGGTAGTCGTAGTCGATCGGGCCGGACCGGAATTCGAAGATTGCCAACGCCTTGTCGCGGTAGCGGGCAATGCCCGCGAACCGCCCCGGCAGGTTGAGGATCTCCGTCACGCGGGTGCCGTCAGGACTCTCCTGTCCGGACGCGTCCCCGATCGCGACGTACACCCCGAGGGGCTCGGCGAACTCCCCTTCCGGGCCGAAGACCAGCCTGCGCACCGCCGAGTGCACCCCGTCGGCGCCCACGACGACGTCATAGGAGGCCTCGCGGCCGGAGGCGAAGGTGACGGCGACCCGATCGCCGTGATCGACCAGCGCCGCGATGGACTCCTCGAAACGCAGATCGACCTGCTCGGGCAGGGCCTGCCGCAGGATGATCATGAGGTCCTCGCGGGGGAGTTCGACGTCCTCAGCGGTCTCGTTGATCTCTTGCGTTCCCAGGGAAGCCACAACCGCACCGGACCGGTCGACGAACTTCGTCTGCTCGGTCATCGAAATCCGGTGTTCGTGGATCTCGTCCACGATGCCCATCTGCTTGGCCGTCTCGAGCGCGTCGCCGCGCACGTCGATGGGAGAGCCGTTGACGCGCAAGTGGTTCGCCCGCTCCACGATCTCCACCACGTGCCCGGCCCGCGCGAGGTCGATGCCCGCGCACAACCCGGCAGCTCCCGCCCCACTGATCAAGATCCGCATGTTCGCTCCTTCGCCATCCCGATATACTCCGCAACTATAGCCACAATCTGTTGCTTTAAGACAACTCGGGCCACCACTCCCAGCTCGCCCCTCGATGGACACCGCGACAGCGTGAAGCTATCTTAAAGTGACCGAACGTCTCTTTAAAGAGGACAACACCCGGTGCTCGAGCACGACCAACCACACGTTCGAAACTCCTGGAGGCAGCAGTGACCACCACCCCGAACAGGGTGAAGACCGGCGAGATCGAGATCGCCTACGCGGAGTCCGGCGCCGGAGAGCCGGTGATCCTGCTGCACGGCGGCGAAAGCACCCGCGTCCAGTACGACACGTTCCGGCCCCTGCTCGGTGGCGGCATCCGAGCGATCGCCTACGACCAGCGCGACTCCGGGGAGTCGGTCAACCCGCCCACCCCGTACGACATCCGCACCCTCGCCGAGGACTGCGCCGCGCTCATCAGGGGACTCGGATACGAACGAGCGCACATCTTCGGATCCTCGTTCGGCGGCTTCATCGCCCTGCAGGTCGCGGTGTCGGTGCCCGAGGTCGTGCAATCGCTGACGGTTGGCGCCACCTTCTCCGATGCCTCAGCCCTGCGAGCGCCCGTGGCCTCGGAGATCGTCGCGCTGTCGCCGTCGCAGCGCGACGCGCGGATGCTCGCCTTCGCCCTGTCCGAACGTGGACAAGCCGACGAAGCGGTGGTGGCCGAGCTCAAGTCGATGCTGGCCCACCGCTCACCGGAAGTGGACGCGCGGCGACTGGCCGCGATCCCGGGATTCGACCTCACCGACCGCCTGCCCGAGATCACGGCACCCACTTTGCTCCTCTACGGCGAGGATGATCCCGTGGCCCGCCCCGAAATCGGGCAGAAGATCGCCGACGCGATCCCTGGCGCGAGACTGGAGGTGATCGCTGGGGCGCGGCACGGGATCACCGTGGAGTTCGCGCGGGAAACCGCTCAGTTGCTTCGCGATTTCGTGCTCGCCCATCCAACCCGTCCAGCGCAGTGAGATCCACGCTGAGCAGATGACGCCGGTTGCGACACAACTGCGACGAGTCCAGGACGAAGTGCCGACTCGGACTCAGCACCGTTGTCGTCATGACCGAACTCCACCCCGGCCGGCAGCCACCCAAGGCTCATGTGTTGGCGCTGGACGGGTTGCGCGGTGTGGCCGTGCTGGGCGTCCTGCTGTTCCACGCCGACCTCCTGCCCGGCGGTTTCCTCGGCGTCGACCTGTTCTTCACCCTGTCCGGCTACCTGATCACCGCTCTGCTGCTGCGGGAGGTGGAACGCGGCGGCTTCCTGTCACTGACGGCGTTCTGGGGCAGGCGAGTGCGCCGTTTGCTGCCTGCTCTCGTCGTCGTGCTCGTGGTGGTGACGGTGGTGGTCCGGGCGATCGGGCCGGACGACCTGGTGCGCACGACGCTCGCCGATGGGCCGTGGGTGCAGGCCAACCTGATGAACTGGCACCTGCTCGCGGAGAACTCGAGCTACTGGGACCGGTTCGGCGGACAGCGGGTCTTCGAGCACCTGTGGAGCATCGCGGTCGAGGAACAGTTCTACCTGGTGTGGCCGGTGGTCGTGCTGTTCCTGGTTCGCCCGGGTGGCAGGCTGGAGCGGCGGGTCGCCGTGGTCGCCGCTCTCCTCTCTGTCGCCTCACTGGTGTTGATGGTGCTGCTCGCCGACGCGGCGGACGCGACGAGGGTGTACACCGGCACCGACACGAGGGCGTTCTCGGTGCTGTTGGGTGCCTTGGTTGCCACGCGGCCGGTGCGGGTGGCGTTGCTGCACGCGGTCGGACGGTGGACTGGTGTGGTGGTGGCGCTGCTCGTGGCCTGTTTGGCTCTCATCTGGGTGCTCGCGGATGGCGTCGGCTCGGCGTGGCTGTTCAGCGGAGGTCTCTTCGCACACTCGTTGTTGGCGGCGCTGCTGATCGGGCTGATCGCACGAGCACCGGGAACGCTGGTCGCGAACGGCTTGGCCTGGCGCCCGGTGCGGTGGTTCGGTGAGATCTCCTACGGTCTCTACCTCTGGCACTGGCCGGTGTTCGTGTTGCTGGGCGCGGGTCAGGGCTGGGTGCGCACCGGCGGGGCCTTCGTCGTGTCGGTGCTGCTGGCGGCGTCGTCCAAGTACCTGGTCGAGGATCCGATCCGCTTCCGAGCCGCCTGGGCTCACGGACGTACCGGCGTGGTCGTGTTCGCCGCCGCCATGGCCGTGCTGGTGCTGCTGTGGGTGTTGCTGCCCTTGCCCGCACCGCCCGCGATCGACCTCACGAAGCTCACCTGATGAGAGGGCAGGTCCGGTCGACTTCCGACGCCGGAGTCGTTTGGGTGAAACGGATCCGCACCTTCATCGTTCGTGTGCCGCCGCTCTGCACGTGCACACCCAGTGCCGTGCAAACGATCTGATCGATGCCGAGCGGGGTGACGTCTTCGGCGGTCAGCGGCAGCAGCACCCGGATGAGGCCCGTCTCGGTGGTGACGACGACCCTGGTCACCGAGGTCTCCGCGATCTCGGTGTGGCGCGACGCGTCCTGCCCTGGCCTGCTCAACAACAGGGACAGCGCTTCCGAGACCGTGCCGAGGCGCTCGGTCCGCAGCACCGAGGGCTGGAGTTCCCCTCGGGCGTCGACGAAGTAGAGGGTCGTCCCCTCGGCGACGCCGGTCGGTGCCTCTCCGCTGTCGACGATCCCGGACGGCTGCACGCCGCATCCGGAAGCCAGCAGCGCCACCGCTAGAAAGATCCGTTTCACCGCTCCCCCGCGTCTCGTGGCAGTGTCAGCACGAACCTCGCCCCGCCGGACCTCAGGTTGCTCACCGTCAGATCGCCTCCGTGCAGGCGCGCGTTCTCCTGCGCGATCGCCAGCCCCAAACCACTTCCGGGTGTGCGGGCGCGGGCCGTGTCCGCCTTATAGAAGCGGTCGAAGACGTGTGGCAGAACGTGGGCGGGAATCCCGGGGCCGTTGTCGCAGACCTCGATCCGCACGGTGTCAGCGGTCGCGGAGACGGTGACGCGGACCGGGGGTGCGCCGTGCCGCAGCGCGTTGCCTGCCAGGTTGGCCACGACCACGTCCAGTCTGCGGCGGTCCAGTCTCGCGAACAGTCCGGCAGGCGCCGTCAGCTCGACCTCGTCCAGCCACGACCGGGCTCGCAGGCACTGGCGGACCGCGGTGGTGACGTCCACGTCCTCCACGCGCAGCTCGGCCGTACCGGCGTCGAACCGCGACACCTCCATCAGGTCTTCGACCAGGGTCACGAGGCGCTGGGTCTCGGTGATCGCGAGCTGGGCCGACTCCCGCGCGTCGGGTTCCATCCGATCGGCGGTCATCGCGAGCACCTCGACCACGGCGGTCAGCGTGCTCAACGGCGTCCTCAGCTCGTGGGAGACGTCCGCGGCGAACCTCCTGGCATCGGCCTGCATGCGCCGCATCGCCGCCATCGACGTCTGCACCGACCCGGCCATCTCGTTGATCGTCACCGTCAGGTCCGCCAGCTCGTCCGAGCCCTCCGGCCGGGATCTCGCCTCCAGGTCACCCACGGCCAGTCGGCGCGCGGTATCGCGCAGGTTCCGCACCGGCCGCAGCACGCTCGACGCGGCCAGCCACGCGAGCAGCACGGCGAACGGAAGTGCCAGTGCGGCCGTGAGCCCCGCGGTTCTGGCCATGCCGTCGATCTCGTCGTCGACGGCGGAGAGATCGCGAGCCACGTAGACCTCGATCCCGGACGCGGTGCGCGTGCCGTCGACCGCGGTGATCATCACCGGTGTGCCGATCAGCAGCCACGGCCTGCCCTCGGCGACGGCCCGCTGGGAGACCAGCCGAGAGCGTGTTCGCACGGCATCACGCAGTGAGTCCGTGAACAGGTCAAGGCCTTCCGCGGCACGGAGATCACCGCGGGTGACCAAGGCGTTCGGGCCGACCGCGGAACGCAACAGCTCCAGAGCGTCCTGCGTAGGCGGAAAGGTGAGACCAGGCGCGATCGTGGCCACCTGGTTCGTGACGGCCTCCGCGAGGCGCCGCTGGGACGACTCGACCAGGGCGGTGCTCGCCGATCCGGCACTGGACCACGCCGCGGCGGCCGCGCCCAGCACGGTGACCGTCACGAACGCCACCAGCAGACGGGGCCGGAGCCCTCCGCGCCACCGTCGTCCGATCACAGGGGCCCGAACCTGTAGCCGAACCCGCGGACGGTCTGCACGTACCTCGGCGCCGTCGTGTTCGCCTCGATCTTCGCCCGCAACCGCTGCACGCAGTTGTCGACCAGCCGCGAGTCACCGAGGTAGTCGTGCTCCCACACCTCCTGGAGCAACTGCTCCCGGCCGAACACCCGGCCTGGCGCTCGGGTGAGCGTGAGGAGCAGCCGCAGCTCGGTCGGCGTCAGCGGCACTTGCTCGCCGCGCAGGCTCACGGTCAGGCCGGAGGTGTCGATCCGCAGCTCGCCGTGTGCCCGCACCCCTTCGTTCGTCCCGGCGGTGCGGCGCAGCACCGCCCGGATCCGTGCGTCCAGCACGCTCGGTCTCGCCGGCTTGACCACGTAGTCGTCCGCCCCCGCCGCCAGACCGCCGACGACGTCGAAGTCGTCATCACGGGCGGTCAGCATGATCACCGGAGTGCCACCGGCCGCCCGGATCTGCCTGCACACCTCGAAACCGTCCACCCCTGGCAACATCAGGTCGAGCACGACCAGGTCCGGAGCGGAAGATCGATAGGCCGCCAGCCCGTCCTCACCGGTGGGCGCGGTGCTCACGTCGTGTCCGAGCCTGCTCAGCGCGAGCTCCAGCCCTCTGCGGACCAACGGGTCATCCTCGACGAGCAGAATCGCAGCCACGGTTCCAGTATGGACAGCCGCCCACCTCGTCGCCGACCGTCTGAACGCCCTGCGACAGAACCGCGACAGAACCGTGGAACCACAAGGACACGTGCACGACACCGTGGAGTCCATGACCACATCACGCACTCTCGCCCTCGGCCTGTCCGGTCTCCTGGTGCTCAGCGCCGCCTGTTCCGCCACCTCGGTCTCCAGCACACCCCAGGATCAGCGGAACGAGGGGATCGGCCTCGGCAAGGTGCTGTTCAGCGGCGACTCCATCGCCGTCGGCCAGGCCATGCCCCTGAAAGCCGCCCTCGACGCGGGAGGCGTCGAGTTCCAGTCGATCGCCGCCGAAGGCGGAGGCAACGTCGTGGGCCCGTTCTCGGACGAGAGCTGGCAGAAGATCTCCGGGGCCATCGCCTCAGCCAAGGCCTCTGTCGTGATCCAGCAGCTCACCACCTACGACTGGGGCACCGAGGACGAACAGCGGGCGGGATACCAGAAGCTCCTTCAGGCGGTGACCGCAGGCGGTGCCAAGCTGGTGCTCGTCACCGCCCCGCCGATCAGGCCCGACGACTTCTACCAACCGCACATGGCCGAACTCGACCGTATGCCCGCCGTCGCGAAGTCCGTTGTGGACACGTCCTCCGGCCAGGCCGTGCTGCTCGACGCCGGAGCCGTGTGGGGCGAGTCCTACGAGCGCGACAAGGACGGCAAAGCGGATCGCAGCGCCGACGGCATCCACACCTGCCCGCAGGGAGCCGCCCGGTTCACGCGGTGGCTGCTCGCCGAGCTCAAGAAGCTCTACCCCGGCTTCTCCCCCGCCGACCCGCAGAAGTGGGCCAACGCCGGGTGGTCCGCCGACAAGCACTTCGCGCGGTGCTGACCGGGTAAAGGCCGACAACGCGCGTCTCAGGCTGACGTCGAGGTCAGGGCGTGTGCATCCGGTCGACCTTGATGGTGAGGACGACCCGCTGTTGTTCACCGGCGCCAAAGCCGGGATAGGGCCGGCCGATGTACTTCTCGGACAGCTCGTCGATGTGTTCGCGGGCTCCGTCCTCGGTGATGTCCACTACGCTGCCGCGCAGGGCCCAGTACCGCGCGGGCGCCGCGGGGTCGGCGATGCCGAGGGCGATCCGCTGGTCACGCCGGACGTTGCGGGTCTTCTGGTGGGTGTCGACGGTGTTGATGAGGACGTGCACGCCGTCCGTGCCCGCCCAGGTCTGGGAGATCTGCGGCGATCCGTCGGGCATGAGCGTGGTCACGAAGCAGATCGCCTTGGCGTTGAGGACGTCGATCAGGTCGCCGGGCAGAGCCGTCATGGGACTGGCCTTCATTTCGTCTGGTCGTTGTAGAGGTGGTCGATGACCGTCTCGTCCGGCTGGTCGCCGGACAGTTCCGCGTGGCGCAGTCCCGTCAGGGCGATCCGCAGGGCGCGCCGCCACAACCGCGGAGCGTGTTGGCGGGAGGCGTCCATGACGCTGCCCACCATCACGTGCACCGCGGCGAAGTCGGCAGGCGTCGCCCCTGCCGGTAGCTGACCCGCCTGCACGGCCCGGTTCACAAGGCCGGCGACCAGCGGTGTCATCTGCTGATGCGCCCGCTGCACCAGGCCGGTGGCCTGGTCGCGGCTTCGGAGCAACTCCCCCAAGCCCCGGCTCTGCGCCTCGATCTCGAGTTGCCGTTCGAGGAACCAGCAGAGCCCGGCCCACGCGTCGTCGCGCAGGGAGGCCTGCCGGGCGAGGTCGATCACCGTGTCGATGTGCTCGCTGAACAGGGCGTCCAGCAGGTCCTGCCGCTGCGGGAAGCGGCGGTACATGGTGCCCATCCCGGTGCCGGCAGCCCTCGCGATGTCCTCGTACGGGACGTCCAGCCCTCGCGAGGCCATGAGCTCGCCCGCTGTCCGCAGCAACAACTGCCGGTTGCGCTCAGCATCCCGGCGCAGAGGAGGAACGGCTTCGGTCACCTGCCCGACCCTAGTCAAACGGAAGAGAAATTCCAAGTTGAAGACTTCTTCCACTTCTGCCTACGATCATGGCCTCCCTCCTCCACGACCCTCACGGAGCACCCTGTGTCCTTGACACCCGCCCACGACGCGGTCGAGCCGTTCCCGATCTCCGTTCCCGACGTCGATCTGCTGGACCTGCTCGACCGCCTGGCCTCGACGCGCTGGCCGGACCGGGAGACCGTCCTCGACGGCAGCCAGGGACCGCGACTCGACCGCATCCGCGACCTGTGCGATCACTGGGCCACCGGCTACGACTGGCGGCGCGCCGAGCGGGACATCAACGGCTTCGGCTCGTCCCGCACCACCATCGACGGGATCGATATCCACTTCCTGCACGTCAGGTCTGCGGAACCACACGCCGCTCCCCTGCTGCTGTGCCACGGCTGGCCCGGCTCGATCCTGGAGTTCCGCGGCCTCGTGGGCCCGTTGACCGATCCGGTCGCGCACGGGGGCGACGCCCGTGACGCCTTCCACGTGGTGATCCCCTCGATGCCGGGCTTCGGTTTCTCCGGCAAACCGACCACGACCGGCTGGAACACCTCACGCGTGGCCGACGCGTGGCTCACCCTCATGCAACGCCTCGGCTACGGCGCCTTCTTCGCCCAAGGCGGTGACTGGGGTGCGGCCGTCGTCGAGCAGATCACCCGCAAGGCGCCCGAGTCGTGCCGGGGCGCGCACTTCACCCTGCCGCTGGTGTTCCCCACTCCACAGGAACTTGACGAGGCGACCGACGAGGAACGACAGATGATCGCCGGCGCTCAGCGCTACCAGGACCAGCAGAGCGCGTACGCCCAGGAGCAGGCGACCCGGCCGCAGACGATCGGCTACTCGTTGGCGGACTCACCGGCCGGGCTCGCTGCCTGGATCTACACGCTGTTCCAGGACGTCACCGACAGCGGCGGCAACCCCGAGGACGTCATCGACCGCGACGACATCCTCGACGACGTCATGCTCTACTGGCTGCCCAACGCCGCGGCGTCCTCCGCCCGGCTGTACTGGGAGGAGGCCTCCGGCGGCGCCACGCCGCCCGGCCCACCGCGGCCCAACCCCGTGCCCGCCGGTTTCAGCATCTTCCCCGGCGAGGCCGTGCAAGCGTCCCGGCGCTGGCTCGAGCGGCGCTACGAGACGGTGCTGCACTACGCCCGACTCGACCGAGGCGGCCACTTCGCGGCCCTCGAACAACCAGACGTCCTCACCGACGAGATCCGGGCAACCTTCCGATCACTGCGCGACTCCTAGCCTCGAGCAAGGCTCGTTCCGCTCGCCTGGCGCTGACCAGCGACGTTCGTCATGCGGTGAGGCAACCTGAACGTTTTGGGCGCGCGTTGGCAAAGACGGGGTGTAAGGGCTGAGCGAACCCGAGGAGCTTCATGTCGTCAGACGCGGAACTGATCGGCAGATCGCTGCGTGGGGACACCGCTGCCTTCGTGGAAGTGATCAGCCGTCACGAGGCCGCGATCGGGAACTACCTGGCGCGCAGGGTGGGGCGCCAAGCCGCCGAGGACGTGCTCGGCGATGTGTGGGTGGCGGCCTACGAATCCCGTGCCACCTATGACAGTTCGTACCCCGAAGCCAGGCCTTGGCTGTACGGCGTCGCACTGAACAGGTTGCGGCGGCACTGGCGGTCCGAACCGGCCGAGGAGCCGGCGTCGGACCTGAGCGGTGTGGCGAACGACTGGGATCCCTGGCCTGCGGTAGATGCCCGCGTGGACACGCAGGCACATCTGCGAAGCGCGCTGGCTCGGCTCAAACCGGAAGAGCGGGAAGTGCTGGGCCTGGTCGCCTGGGAGGACCTGACCGTCGCCGAGGCGGGGCGGGTGCTCGACATCCCCGCAGGCACGGCCCGGCGCCTGTTGCACCAGGCGCGCAAGGCGCTGCGTGAGGCCCCCGAGGTGGCCGCGCTGTTGCGAGTCCCGACAACGTGAGAAGACACCCCATGGATGAAATGGATCTGATGAAGAACATGCGTGACGTGCCGTCCCCGAGTCCTGAGGCCTATGACCGTGCTCGCACGGCGCTGCACACGGCGATGGCGGAACCCGTGGACACGGTCGTGCGACCGAAGCGGTGGATGTCCTGGACCAAGGTCGGCGTCGCGGCCGTGAGCGCGGCGGCCGTCGCGGCGGCCGTGGTGATGGCGACGACGGGCGGCACCGTCCCGACCGGTCCCTCCGACGCGGCCCTGCCGGTGGTGGTCGAGTCACCGCTGGTGAAGCTGGCCTCCGCGGTCAAGGCGGCAGGCACGCTGCCGGGAGAGGCGTCGCTGATCATCAACACCAAGTTGCTGCCGGACGGGCCGCAGCTCTTCTACACCGTCTACACAGACAAAGGCCAGGTCTTCACCGGTGACTCGCCGCAGAACCTGGCGGCCACGGTCGCCAAGGGCGCCGCCGAGCCCGATTCGCCGTTCAACGCGAAGGTGACGGCGGCGGCCCGCCTCGCCGCGAACGGCGACGTGGAGAAGGCCAAGGTCGACATGATCACCGCCGCGGGCAACGCCTTGGGAGTCGGTCTGAGCCCCGCCGAGGCGGACAAGGCGTGGGAGCAGGCGATGGCGGACTTCGAGGAGAAGTTCCGCGGTTCCGGCAAGGAGGTTCCCGCCCGGCCGACGGGCGAGGAACTGGAGAACCGCATCAACAACCACCTGTTCAGCAACGCCACGCACGCGCTGTACATCGCCGCCTCCGACGCGGAGGTCCGCGCGGGTGTGCTGAAGCTGCTCGCGACCATGAAGGACGTGGCCATCGGCAAGACCGACGTCGACGGCCAAGCCGCGCTGACCCTCACCGCGGCTCCCGCCATCCAGGGGGGCGACACCACGTACGTCCTCACCGTCAACGCCGACAACGGGCTGCCGATCCGTTCCGAGGGCATCCCGGTCAAGGACGCGGCGGAACCGTCCAAGCCCTGGGTGGTGAACTACAAGACGGCCCGCGTGACCCTCGCCGACGTGGCCGCGGGCAAGATCTGATCCTCGTACCGCACTGTCCTGGGAGGGCCGACACCATGCCGGCCCTCCCAGGACAGTTCCGTCTGTGCGTTCGACTTCAGGTCCTGCTGGTCTGTCGGAGTAGTGCCAGCGGTATGGCACACGCGCCATGCCCTCACGCAGATCCCGTCAGCCGCGGGAACAGACGTGCGCTGTTGCGAGTGGTGAGCTCTCGCCACGTCGTCCCACCAGGCTGAGGCGCTTGGTCGATGCTCGCCAATTGCCGGTCGACGCCGGGTGGCGGAGTCCAGCAGTAGTCGGTGCCGTAGAGCAGCCGCTCGGTGCCGAACGCGCGGTCGAGGGCGGGGACCTGGTGCGGGAACGGGGTTCCCGCCATGTCGAACCACAGCCGGGAAAGCTGCTCGGGCACGGACGGCGCGGTAGTTCCCGAGCCGAGAACGGCGCTCATCATCTGCATGCGTTCGGCGACGAGAGGCAGGACCCCAGCTCCGTGGGTGAAGATCCACTGGATGTCCGGGTGGCTGACGAGGACTCCGGTGAACACCAGGTCGCTTGCCGCGCGGGCGGAGTCGAAGAGGAATTCGAGCATCGGCCGCGGCCTGCCGAGGGAGATCTCCTCAGCGTGCGGTGGCGACGTCGGGTGGACGAACACCACTGCCTTCCGCCGGTTCAACTCGGTCCACAGTGGAGCGTAGCGGGCGTCCCCGAGGTACACGCCGTGCGTGTTGGTCTCGATGGCGACGCCGTCGCTGCCGAGTTCGTCGAGAGCGCGGGCGAGCTCCTCGAGCGCACCGTCCACATCGGGCAGTGGCAGCGAGGCGAAGTGGCCGAAGCGGTCCGGGCGGCGCAGGCGCAACTCGGCGCCGACGTCGTTGACGTGCCGCGTGAGCTTGCGAGCCGTGTCGTCGTCGCCGAAGTGCGTGCCCGGTGAGGAGATCGACAGCATCGAGGTGGTGACACCCCAGCGGTCCATCAGGGACAGGTGTCCGTCCGCGGTCCAGGTCGGCCAGCCGGGCATGCCGTCCGGGTTGGCGATGCCTGCGGCGATACCCGCCTCAACGTACTCCGGCGTCACGAAGTGCGAGTGCACGTCGACAAGTCCGCTCATCGGACACCCTTCGAGTTGTTCTTGTTCGTCTTCATGACCTTCGCCCCTTGGCTGCCGCGGCGCGCCACCTGTTTCGATGAGCGGTACGCCGCCACGAAAAACGTTAACTAGAAAGATTATCGATAAGTCGGATAATCTTCACGATCCGCTATGATCAGCGGATGCCGGATCCCAAGCCTGCCACCCGCACCGAGCAGGTCTACGCGGAACTGCGCAACGACATCGTGCGTGGTCTGTACACACCAGGGCAGCGGTTGCGCCTGGTGGAGCTGGCTGAGCGTTTCTCCGCGAGCCAGTCCGTCGTTCGCGAGGCGCTCACCCGGCTTGCCGAGCAGAAGCTCGTGGTCGCGTTGCCCCAGCAGGGTTTCCGGGTGATGACGCTGACCCGCGAAAGCGTGGAGGAGCTGACCGAGGCGCGGGCCGAGATCGAGGCCACCGTGCTTCGCCTGTCGATCGAACGCGGTGACATCGCGTGGGAGAGCGCTGTTCTCGCCGCGCACCACCGGCTGTCCCGCAACGGCAGCGAGGTGGACGCCGGGGGCAGGCTCAGCGAGGAGTGGGCGGCAGCCCACGAGGACTTCCACCGGATGCTCCTGGCAGGCTGCGGCAACTCCTGGCTGATCGACCTGGCCACCACCCTGCGCGCGGCCGCGGTGCTGCACCGCAACTGGGCCACCTCGGTCGCGCACGACTACGAGCGCGACGTCGCGGGCGAACACCGAGCGCTGCTCGACGCGGCACTCGCCCGCGACGTCGATCTGGCGGTGGACGTGCTGGCCGAGCACATCAGGCGCACGGGAGCGGCGTTGCTGACGATCACCGACGAGGACGACGCCTAGCGGCGCTGCGGATCCAACTCCCTCACCGGGGCGGGCACCTGGTCGAGCAGGTCACCGACCGCCGTGGCGATGTCATCCGCCGCTCCGAACGTGGCGAACAGGTAGTGATCGGGCCGTAGCACGAAGCCGATGTGACCGGACTCGGCGAGGTGCGCCAGAACGCCGCCGTCGACGTCCACCTCCGGGGTCAGGTGCAGGACCGCGGCACCGAGTTCATCCAGCCGCGCGAGCTGACCGGCGGACAAGAACCCGCGCGGATCGGCGGTGGCCGCCACGACGAACACCGGCCCCAGCACGTCGTCGAGCGGACCGACGTGGCTGCCGGTTGCCAGTCGCGGCTGGAAGGTCGCCACACCCACACCCGATGAGGGTGCGCCCGAGAGGTCGCGGTGCAGCAGCCCGTCGGTCAACGTCGACGGCGGGAGCGCGGGCAACGCGCGGGCCGGATCGGCTCCGTTGCCGATCATGAACGCGTCCCGCTCGGCCGCGGCCGCGGGGTCGCTCACGCAGATGACCTTGCCCAGTTGGACGGACATGCCGATCGCGTGCTGGACGTGCGCCTTCCGCTCACGGGTGTAGGTGTCGAGCAGGTCGGCTCCGGCCACGTCGCGCAGGACCAGGTCGAGCTTCCAGGCCAGGTTGGCCGCGTCGCGGATGCCCGAGCACATGCCCTGCCCCGCGAACGGGGGCATGAGGTGCGCCGCGTCGCCCGCGATCAGCAGCCTGCCCGAACGCCACCGCTCGGCGTAGCGCGCCTCGAAGGTGTACACCACGTGCCGATCCATCAGGGCGTTGTCCCTGGTCACGCCCCACGGCTCCAGCAGCGCCCAAGCGGTGTCCTCGGAGGCCAACTCCTCGACCGTCTCGCTGGGCAGTCGCATGAATTCCCAGCGGCGACGCCCGAGACCACCCGAGACCGCGGTGGTCGGGCGTGCCGGATCGCAGACCTGGAGGTTCGTCGGATTCCACGGCCGCTGCTCGTGCGGGATCACGTCCACGATCAGCCAGTCGTAGTGGAACCCGAGGTCGGTGACCGTGGTGCCGAGGTGGTCGCGGACCGTGCTGTTGGCGCCGTCGCACCCGACCACCCAGGACGCGCGGAACGTCGTCTCCCCGTCCGGTCCGTCGACCGCGACCGTCACGCCGTCGCCGTCGTCGTCCACCCCTGTCACGGTGGTACCGGTCAGCAAGGTCACGGACACCTCGAGGGCCGCGGCATCGGCCAGCGCCCGTTCCAGGTCCGGCTGGTGGAACATGGTGGCGACCGGCCAGCCCGACCGGCCGATACCGCTCCAGTCGAACCGGAGCAGGCACTGCCCGTCGGCGTTGCGCCACTCGTAGAGCTCGGCGGGCTGCCCGATGGTGCGCATGGCGTCGGCGACACCCGCCTCTGCCAGCACCCGAGCGGTCTCGTCGTCGAAGTGCACCGCTCGGGGACGTGCGTAAGGCTGTTCCCAGCGCTCAAGAACGGCGACGCGGTGGCCCCGCTTGCCCAGCAGGTTGGCGAGGGTGAGACCGACCGGGCCCGCGCCGACGATCAGGACGTCGTAGTCAGGTGGGTTCTGCCTGCGGTCCATGGCGCCTCAGCCTTCGTGGGAACCGGTCATGAGCTCGGCCAGGTCTTCCGGCGCCAAGAACGACGGAGGCGGCGGCGGTCCCCAGTTGTAGAGACCTCGCGTCCCCTCCCAGACGCCCGGCTTCCACAGCGCGTCGTCGACGATGCAATCCAGGTCGGAGTAGTACTCGGAGAAGTTGCCCGCGGGATCGCGCAGGTACCAGAAGAAGTTCGAGCCGACGTGGTGGCGTCCGAGCCCCCAGACGTGCCTGCTCGGGTCGGTCTCCAGCATCCTGGTGGCTCCGCGGCCGACCTCGTCGACATCGTCGACCTGCCACGAGGTGTGGTGCAGGAACTGCACGGGCGCCTTCTGCACCAGGACGTTGTGGTGGTCGGTCGAGCACCGCAGGAACGCCGCGAGTCCCGTCACCGTGTCGCTGACCTTGAAGCCGATGCCCTCGGTGAAGAAGCGCTGGCTGGCCTCCTGGTCGGTGGAGCCGACCACCACGTGGCCGAGCTTGCGCGGGCGAACGGCGCCCGTGCGCAGCACACCGTCCGCGCGGGCACCCGTCCGATCGAGGCGGCCTGGTCCGTTGTACCGGGGCACGGGAGCGGCGTCCTGCCGGAGGCGGTCGGCGATGGAGACGACGACGCGTGTGCCCGTGCCGAGGTCGATCGCCGAGACGGAGGTGCTGGTGCGTTCGACCTCCACGTCCAGGCGGCGCAAGCCCGCCGCGACGCGGTCGAGGTCGTCCGGGTCGTCGGCGCCGACCCCCAGTTCGACCAGCCGCCGCCTGCCGGAGCCCGTGATGCGCAGTTGCTCGCCGCCGTCCGCGGTAGCGAACCGGTGGTCGTCGCCTGCCTGGCGTTCCAGGCCGAACTCGGCGTAGTAGTCGGCCGTCCGCTCCACGTTCGGGACGCCGAGCGTGATACCGGTGAGGCGGTGCAGAGCCATGTCGGGACTCCTCGGAAACGGTGGCGGACACTCGACAGTGACAGACCCACGTCGACAAAACAAGAACTTATCGATATTTTCTGCTGACCTGCGATTTTGACGGAATCTCGATATTATGGTGCTACGGTCCGCCCCAGGAGCGCAGGACCGACAGGGGACTTCGTCATCTCCCGGTTCGCGGCTTCGGCGTCCGGCCGCCATGAGATCGACGTGAGCGACCACGTCGACGTGGTGCCCGCAATCCTCTGCGGCCACAGGGAAGTGATCAGCTTCGGCTACCCGTGCCCCGGTGTCGCCGCGGACAGCAACGCACGGGAGATCGCGAGGCTGGACGTGCGCAAGGCGACGCGGGGAGCCAGCTTGGTGCAGACCTCCTCGGGAGCGACGAGCGAGATCGCGCCCAACGCTTCACTGCCACGTCCGAGGATGGGAGCCGCGACCGTCGACACCGTGGCAGGTCCGTCGTCGACCGGGTTGGGCCCGCTCATCGCGCACACGCCCTCGGTCCTGACCATCGCCATCAGTTGACGCACGTGCACGGGACGCGAAGACTTCGCCAGAACGTCCTCGCGCACCTGCTCCGCCGCGTGCGCCAGCAGGGCGATGCCGATCCCGGTCGTGTCCAGCGGGAGCCTGCCCCCGACGCGGTACTTCACCGCCGTCGCCCCCAACGCGGACAAGCGTTCGACGAGCACCGCCTCGTGACCGTCCAGCACCGCGAGCAGGATGTGCTGCCGAGTGGCGCGGTGCAGGTCCTCCATGAACGGCAGCGCGGCGGCACGCAGGCCGTGACCGCGAGGCGCGAGCGACGCGATCTCCAGCATCTGGAGCCCCACGACGAAATCGCCGTTCTCCAGACGTTCGAGTGCTCCTACGCCGACCAACTGCGCGGCGATCCGCGATGTCGTGCTCTTCGGCAACTCGGCGCGGGACGCGAGGACGTGCAGGGGCAGGCTTCCGCCCGAGGTGGTGAACGCCCCGAGAATCTTGAACGCCCGCTCCAGCAGGGGCTCCCCCTGCCGGGGGCGGCCGGAGCGACGTGCTTCACCTGCCGTACCACTCATCGAAACAGGCACTGCGCGTCGGCGTCCACAACCCGAATGCTAGCAGCGTGAGATTCGAAGGGACTTATCCGGGAGTGCCGCTCCGATCGGCACTCGATCAGGTCGGCCGCACATTCCTCGACGTACTCCGCGTCGCGATTGTCCCCTGACGTTCGAAACGCGTCACCCGCCACGGTCACACCGACCATCCCGATGGTCACCTACCGATACTTCGACACATCGACGGAGTCGCATGAATCCCACCGAGAAGAACGACACCACTCCGACAAGAGGTGGGACCAGTCGTCGAGCGGTGTTCTCGCGCGTCGCGGAGGGGGTGCTGGTCGGCCTCCCGTGCGTGCCCCTCACCGCGGTATCGGGCACAGCTCTGCTCGTCAACGTCGCCGTCGTCCTCTGCACCATCCCGATCGGACTTTTCCTGCGCGCCAAGGTGATGCGGCTACGCGGCCGGAACCCCGGAGGCGTGCTGGACGGCATCCGCACCGTCGGCAGTCGCCTTCTGCCCACAGCCGCCGCGGTGGCCCTGTCACGCGCGCTGGTCGACGACTTCCCCGAAATTCCCTTTGTCATGGCGGTGGTCGTCGCACTACTCGTCATTTTCTTCGGACAACGCCTGAGCGGCAACGTCGGCGACTGACCGATCTCCACCGAGAAATCATCCGAAATCAATCGCGACTCGATCGAGTGACATGCCCGCGGCCATTCCCCGTGCTACGGTCGCGGTCGCAGAAAAGGAAAAGGTAACATGACCAAGGACTACGACGCATTGCGCGCCGAGCGACTCGACCAGGTGAGCAAGAAGTACCGCAAGCAGATCGCTCGCACCCCGAACGCGAAAGACGTCGGCGTCAAAGCCATGCGAGCGGGCATGAAGATGGCCATGATGACGGTCCGCCGAGCCAAGGGCGTGTCCGTGCGCGACATCGAGATCCCCGGTCCCGCCGGTCCGATCCCGACTCGGATCTTCACCCCGGACGGGGTCGAGGGGCCGCTCGGCGTGGCGGTGAACCTGCACTTCGGCGGGTTCGTCGCGGGTGGTGGCATCAGCACGTTCGACGGCGCCCACTCCACCCTGGCCCTGGCAGTGGGCTGTGCCGTCGTCGCCCCGGACTTCCGCCTGCCTCCCGAGCACCCCTTCCCCGCCGGGATCGAGGACGTCTGGGCAGTGACGAACTGGGTGGCCGACAACGCCGCCGAGCAGGGCTGGGACAACTCGCGCATCGCGATCGGCGGCGGGTGCAGCGGCGGCAACCTCGCCTCGGTCATCGCCCTGATGGCTCGTGACGCGGGCGCGCCGACCCTCGCGTTGCAGTACCCGTGGTCCTTCCCCACCGACGCCCACTGCGACACCGAGTCCCAGCGGGAGTTCGCCGAGGGGTACGGCCTCGAAGCGGCCGACAACCAGTTCCTGATCTCGAAGTACATGGGCGAGAACGGATCGAAGGACGACTGGCGTGTCTCTCCGCTGCTCGTGCCCTCGGTGGAAGGCGTCGCCCCGGCCGTGATGGTCGTCGGCGAATGGGACATCCTGCGTGACGAGGTGGTCCAGTACGCGCGGCGCTTCGAAGAGGCAGGCGTCCCGGTGTCCTTGCACATCATCCCGTTGGAAGGTCACTTCCCGAACCCGGACAACGACAACGCAGGGGAAACCGTGCTGCACAAGGCGTTGAGCGACCGCATCGGATCCACTCGATGACGTTCGACGTCGTGGTGGTCGGCGCCGGGCACAACGGTCTGGCGCTGGCCGCCCTTCTCCGTCGTGCCGGGCTGACCGTGGCGGTGGTCGAGCGGTCGGCGTCGACCGGTGGCCTGGCGACGACAGTCGAGCCGTTTCCCGGCCACCTGCACAACCCCCACGCCAACTACCTGTCCTACCAGGACGTCATGCCCGCCGGACTCGAACTGCCAGGACTGCGCACCGTCGTGCCCGAGACCCAGCACGGCGTGGCCTTCGCCGACGGCAGGCCGGGAGTGGTGCTGCACCGGCCCGACCTCGCCGACAGGACCCACCGCGGCCTTTCCGCGCTGTCGCGCACCGACGCCGACACCTACAGGGAGATCAAGGCACGAGCCGACACCCTCACCCCCGCCGTTCGCACGGTGCTGCACCAGCCGCCGACCCGCGAGTCGCTGGGCACGCACGCGGCCACCGTCACGGCCACGTTCGGGGGATTGGTCGGGCCTCTCGGAGGTGGAACGGCGTCCGCTGTCATCGACGACCTGTTCACCACCCCGGACCTGAGGTTGTTGCTGCGCCTGCTGACCATCGAACTGGGAGGTGCGCTCGACGAGCCCGGCGGAGACCTGTCGTTCCTGGGCTTCACCCTGTGGATGATCGGCCGCAGGGCGATGCCCCTCGACGGCATGCGCTCCTACTCCGCGGCGCTGACCGAAGCCGCGACGGCGGCAGGCGCCCACGTGCACCTGTCCACCGGGGCCGAGTCACTGCTCTTCGACGGCGACCGGGTCACCGGGGTCCGGAGCACCGGTGGCGAGCGAATTCACGCACGGCACGCTGTCGTGTCGACCCTGACGCTCGAACAGACCTTCACCGGACTCCTGCCGGACAAGCGGCTGTCCGTGGCAGACCGGTTGGCCCTGGACTCCTTCCAGCGCGCTCCGACGACCACGATCGTGAGCCAGGCCTACGCCCTGACCACACCGCCGCGGTACCGATCAGCACGTCACCAGCCCGATCTGGACCGCTGCCACCAGACCTTCATCGGCTACGAGTCCACCGACGACATCACGGAGCACACCCAGGACCTGGACGCCGGCCTCCTGCCCCGACCGCGGGGCGCGGTACGGGTCAACTCGCTGTGGGACAGCCTCCAGGCTCCGACCGACTCGCACATCGGGGCGGCGGACACCCACTTCCCCGACCCGGCCACGATGGCCGCCGAGGACTGGAAGCAGGTCGCGAGCACGTTTCCCGAAGCCCTCCTCGAAGTCTGGCAAACGGCGGCTCCCGGTCTGAAGGCGACCGCTACGACCTTCTCCGGGCCGGGCGACAATGATCGGAAGATGCTCACACGGCTGGGAAAGTCCCAGTACCGCACCGCGATCCCCGGTCTCTACCTGGCGGGCACGGCAACCTACCCCGGCGGCGGAGTCCACGCGGCCTGCGCGGCCAACGCGGCAGGCGTGATCGTCGAAGACATCCAGCACCAGCTCACCTGACCCAGCGCGACGAGAAGCCTGGCCACCTGGTCTGCGACTTCTTCGAGGTTCCGACCGTGAGCGGCACCCGCCTGTACGTGCTCGCGGTCATAGAACACGGCAGCCGCCGAATCCGCGTCCTGGGCGCCACCGCGCCCCCAACCGCGGCCTGGGTCACCCACGCCGCGAAGAACTTCCTCACGGACCTCGCCGACGCGGGCAGCTCCGCACGGTTCCTGCTCCGCGACCGCGACGGGAAGTTCCCCGCCCTGCTCAATGCGGTTCTCGCTGACGCGGGCATCCAGGTCGTCCTCACCGGTGTCCGACTACCGCGGATGAACCCGATCATCGAACGCTGGATCAAGACCTGCCGCCACGAACTCCCCGACCGCACCCTCCCCTGGAACCAACGACACCTGCTGCACACCCTGCGCGAGTGAAACGACGATTTCGGTTACGTCCGTCCGGGCAGGAACGGCTGACCGGACGTCTGCCCGAAGGGGCGTATTTCTCGGTTGGTGAAATGCACTGTTCGAGATGTCGATCTCAACAGTTGGCGCCCAGCAACACGATGAGGATTGAATGCTCCATTCGGAGCCTTTCAGATCGGACTTGGCTCCGGTTCACTGTCGTGGGTCGGGGCGCCAGGGAAGAAATCCAGTTGCCACGCGACGCGTGGGCACATAACGTGATCGCCCATTCAATTCGCGGCCACGCGTCTCGTACCAGCATTGTTCATCAACGAAGGAGTGCGTTTATATGCGAATTCTGACAAGATCGACACGATTTGTCACGATAGGAGCACTGGCAGCCGCGCTCGGGTTATCGCCGTTTTCCTCGGCCTCCGCCGAAACCGGTCCCGATCGGTTGGAGGCAGCCGCGGCGAATGTCTTCTGCGTGCAGGACCATCTTCAGGCCGCCGGTTGGGAGGGGCCGTTCTGTCCGTCGAACGGCCAGACCGTCACGCTGGGCACGACCGGCCAGAACCGCCGGATGGAGGCCCTGCGCCTAGGGATGACCGTCAACAACGTCGGCATCTGCCTTGAGGCACACGTTCAGAACATCGGCTGGCAGGGATGGGTCTGCCGGGGTAGCGGGCTGTACGCCGAGGTCGGCACGACGGGACAGAGCCTGCGCATGGAGGCGCTTTCTCTCCAGGTGCCTGTCGGAACCATGTGCGCGAACGCCTACGTGCAGAACATTGGTTGGCAGGGCGTGCGATGCGGTTCGAACAACGCGATCGTCACGGTGGGCACAACCGGGCAGAGCCTGACGATCGAGGCGCTGCAACTCACCTACACGCTTTGACACCCTTGCCGGATCGCACACGGCTGAAATGAACAGGTGACGCCTTGGCGAGGCACCGAGCCGGTGCCTCGCCCGGAGATGCTTACCAGCAAGCAGCGGGGGGTCCTGCCGCCGAGCCCGACAAACCGGGACGAGCCGGCGACTTCAATGATCGAATCGCCGCCTTACAGGTAACCCTGGTACTGGACCGCCGGTATTGACCTCGGTTGAACAACACACGCGTCAGTTCAGAAAAGGTTCGCGTATTCCCAGCCCAGCGAGTAGGCCTTGGGTGGCGTCAGCCCAAGTGCGTGAGCCTCGTGTCGTTGGTCAGGTCCGGCTCGTCGAGCAGCCGCAGGTCGACCTTGCGCCTGCCGAAAACCTCATCCTGTGCCGCTCGAAAGTCGTCGCCGCTGGTAGAGCCGGGAGGCGTCACCGCGCTGGGAGCATGTCTGGTGATCGTGTCCCTGCTGTACAAGGTAGCCAGGAAGCTGCTGTCTGTCCCGTCGGTGGTGCTGCGCAGCGAGACGGCCAAGGATGCCGAACTGCTCATACTGCGGCACGAGAACGCGATACTTCGTCGGCAGTCGACGGGTCCGGTCCGCTACGAGCCCGCTGACCGGTTCTGGCTCGCCGCCCTGTCCGGCTTGGTGGATCGTCACCGTTGGCGGGAGGTCTTCCCGGTCACGCCGGGCACCCTGCTCGCCTGGCACCGCAGGTTCGTCGCCTGCAAGTGGGACTACACCGCACATCGACGCATCGGCCGTCCATCGACACGAGCAGCGATCAAGACTCTCGTAGTACGACTCGCCAGAGACAACCCCCGGTGGGGAAACCGCCGCGTTTACGGTGAACTGGTCAGGCTCGGCCACCGCATCGCCCCCTCGACGGTCTGGCAGATCCTGCACGACGCGGGCATCGACCCTGCACCTCGCCGCACCGGTCCGACCTGGCGAGAGTTCCTCACCGCCCAAGCCGAAGGCATCATCGCGGCTGACTTCTTCCACCTCGACACTGTGCTCGGCACACGCCTCTACGCCCTGGCGTTCCTCGAACACCACACCCGGCGCCTGCACATCACCGGCGTCACCGCCCACCCGACCCAGGCATGGACAGCGCAGCAGGCCAGGAATCTCGCCGCCGACCTCGGACACCGAATGGAGTCGCTCCGATTCGTGCTCCGCGACGGCAAGTACGGCCACACGTTCGACACCGTCTTCCACGCCGACGACCTGCGCGTACTCAGGAGCGCGCCACGGGCGCCCCGCATGAACGCCCACTGCGAGCGGGTCATCGGCACCATCCGACGCGAACTCCTCGACCATATCCTGATCATGGATGAGGGTCATGCACGGCAAGTCCTGAAGACCTACGAAGAGCATTACAACGGACACAGACCCCATCAAGCCCGCGACCAACTAGCACCCGCGGGCTAGCAACACCCCGCCGCGGTACACGACCCCGACACCCGCAAAGTGCTCCGCACTCGCATCCTCGGCGGACTCATCAACGAGTACAGACATGCCGCTTGACCAGCAGCGACGACTTTTCGAGCGGCACAAGGTCTGCTGCATGTGCCGGTACGCGGCCAGCGCGGTGTCGTTGACCGCCGTTCCGCCGCCTGCCAGCGCGGACAGCTGAACCCGGCTGCCTGGCCTGGGCTATATAACGAGCGGTGCCGCAGTAGCCCCAATCGCCGCCGACCGGACGGCAGCCGAGACCGCTGCGGCGACCGGACCGAGGACCACGGCGGCGGATGAGGTTTTCGGCAGGCGCAGGGTCGACGGTCGCTAGTCTGGACAGGGCTCAAGGCGATGCCATGTACCGTCTCTGCCTTCCGCCACTTCATGTTCTTCGGATGCGCGCCATCCGGATGGCCAAGTTGATGGAAGAGACCCGGAAGAACGGTGAGTAATCAGTGCTTTGTCGAATGAAGCGCCTTCATCGAGTTGTGTTTCAACGAATTGCCCCAACCTCGCGAAGGTTGCCCGCTCAAATAATGCCTTCTGCTTGAAGATCGCTTTGCTGAAAATGGCGTGGCCCGCGAACATCGCCTCGCTGAATTGAGACCATCCGCCGAATATTGCCGATGTGAACTGGGCGCCGCTGGTGAAGGTCGATCCATAGAAGGACGTATTGCCGTCAAAAGTTGCCTTGTCGAACCAAGCATAGCCGACTCGCACTCGGGCAAAAATGAGATCGATCAGATGGGCGCCGGTGAGATTGAGGCTGATATCAGGCCAAAAAGTGTCGACCGGATTATCGAGATCATCGCCTGGCCGTAGGTGGGTGATGAGAATCCCTTGGGCGGACAGGCGGACTTCACGCTCCTGAACGCGATTGTGGTGCTCGGCGCGGACTGCTTCGGCAGCTTCCTCGCCTGGGTCGTCAACGGGATTCGTGAAGGGCATGCGGAGGTAGGCGCATAGGAGATTGATCACGGTTAGTCGCTGGTGTGGGTTATCTTGTCCCAACCGTTCCAGTGCATACATGCCAGCCAGTCGCACCGGGGCCTTATCCGACCCGAGCTGCTCCGAGGACTTGGCGTACAGGTCTGTCACCCGACGCGCTTCCGCGTCATGGCGGATGTCTTCCTGTGCTCGATCATGCTGGGCCAGTTCGGAGTGACGCGCATCGAGCTCCAGCTCTTGCGTGCGCTGACGGCGGGCCGCCAGATAAAGGACAAAGAGCCCGCCTCCGCCCACGGCGATCGACGCTGCGACCTTCACCGCGTCCAAGTGTGCCACCGCCTTTTTCTCGGCGTCGGCTAGAGCGAGCGTGTCAATCCAGTGCCATAGCACCACCAGGACCACAATGGTTACCGCAAGCACCGCCGCTGCGACCGTCGGTACCATCCAGCGCGGCATTGCGTGCCGTGCCGCTAAAGCGGTAGGTGGACCTGTTAGGCAGGTCGTTACGGCCGGGGGCGTAGGCCGGTCTCTTGGTTCACTCATGCAAGTAGGATCCCGTAGTCCGTTCCACTTCCTGAAACGTGCTGGTCCCACGGCAGCGAGCAGGTCGCACTTCGGCCCGCAGATGTCATTGTGGCAACGCTACTTTCCGTCAGGTCGACGGGAAGTAGGCAGCAACGTCTTGTGCCGTGATGAGTCGCCCACGCGAGGGTGCGAGCAGCTTGCGAGGAACGCCCGATCGGCGGGGGAGAACCGTAGTTGAGTGTTGCCCAGTTGCCGTTCCAGGATGGTGATCTGGTGTCGCAGCACCAGGATCTCCACGTCCTTGTCCCGATCGCGCATGGGGTGCAGGCGTAGTGCGAACGCGTTGGTCATGCCGAGGTAGGCCAGCCGAGGCAGCATGGCTGATCATCATGCCGCGCGCATCCGCAGCGGCATGATCACGACTGTATCCGCGCATGGGTCTCTGTAGACCCCTCAGTCACCTGCATGGATGACGTTTTCGGCAGGCATAGGGCCACATCGCTGAGCTGACGCGGATTTCAATGAACAATACTCAGGTGTTCCAGGGCTGTTCGGACCAGCATTGCGCGTGGTGAGCCAAGGCGTTCGAACAGCATGAGAGATTCCATGAGTTCGGTTTGCGCCTCAGTGTGTTTTCCCTGCTTGGCAAGAACTTTGCCAAGCACTTGGCGGCCGAAGGCCTCTTCGAACTGCATGGACCCCCTCTGGGCAAGTTCCACTCCGTGCCGTGAATGGATCTCTGCCTGAGAGAATAAGCCTTGTTCGGCGTACAGCTCGGCCAAGTTATTCATTGCGTTCGCATAAGCACGCTTATCATCATTGTATTTGTAGAGTTCCGCAGCTTGAGATTGATGTTGGGTTGCAAAATCAAAATTTCCCAAGTTCTGCTCAGTCTGGGCAAGATTGTTCAGCACAGTGGCCTCGTTGATCGTGTCACCTTCACGGTGGACGATGTCGAAGGCTTCTCGTTGATGTGCCAGGGCTTCGGCTGTGCGCCCCTCCTGTCGCAGTGCAAGCGCTAGCTTGTCCAGTGTCATCACCAGATAGCGCGGTTCTTTCAACTCGACGGCGATGCGATGCGTGTATTCGGCGCGATCTAATGCGCCGAGTACGGTCCCCGCGCGATTATCGATGTCCTGAGTGGCATGCAGCACCAACAATTCGCCACGTCGGTCGCCGATCGCACGCGCGGAGGTAAGTCCCGTCTCCGCAACGGTGTGCCATTCGTGATCGATGAGCCTAATCAAGCAGTAAGTATGTACGAGCCTCACAAGTTGCCACGTCTGTTCGTGCAGGCCTGCTTCGCTACCTGCATGCACCAGTCCGGTGAGGTTGGCCCACTCCTTGTCGAACCAGGACAACGCCTGTGACGCCGAAGCAGGGCCCGCTGCGGTGAGACTGGCGTTGAAGCTCAGCCCGTCCGACGCTGGCCGGATGAGCCGCCTGGCATGGTCGCACGCAATCAGGTAATGGTCCAGCAGGCGACTCAGGCTTTCGTTCCGTTCGTGCTCGCTCACCAACTCGCGAGCGTAAACCCGCACTAGGTCGTGGAGCATGAACGCATTCCGCCATTGCTCCACGATGAGATGTGCATCCACAAGGTTAGCGAGCCGCCCGGCTGCCGTACCCAGGTCGATGTCGCAGATAGCGGCGATGGCGTGTGGGCTTACCCAGCGGCCAGGAACCAGGCTTGTGGCGCGGAATGTGAGGGCCAGTTCGGCCGACAAGCTGCGATATGACACCGCGAGCGCGGACTTCACGACATCGCCAGTATCGTAGAGACCGACGACACGCATCCGGATGGGCTCCCGGGACATCGCGGCGATCACCATCCTCATAGTCCATCTAGGACTAGGGAGAAGCGTGATCGTTGCGATCTTCAGGGCCAGAGGCAACCTGCCGCACAGTTCAACCAGCATCTTAGTGGCTGCTGGATCAGTTCTGGACAGTGGTTCGCCAGCCAACTCGTCCACTAGACGCGCTGACTCCTCATCTGACAGCGTGCCCACTGTGAGCATCCGAGCACCGTCGCTGATCACTAGTGATTCCAGTCTTCGGCGAGTGGTGACCAAGACTACCGAACCAGCGCTTGGTGGCAGGAGGAGTCGAACATGCTCGGGATCCCACGCGTCATCAAGCACCACCAATACCTGTCGCTTAGCCAGCAAAGATCGATACAAGCCAACTTGGTCGTTCAGGTCACGCGGGACAGCATCCGCAGGCACGCCCAGCGCGAGCAGGAAACGGGTCAGTGCCTCCGATGGTTCCACCGAGTTGTGATTCGGCCCGAAACCGTGCATGTCGGCGAATAGTAACCCGCCGGGAAACAGTTCAGCTCGCCGATGTCCCCATGTCACCGCCAACTCGGTTTTACCGATGCCAGGCGCGCCATCGATCAGGATAACCGTTGCTGCCGGTTCCCATTGAGCGCATATTCGATCGAGCCAGGCCAGTTCGGCAGCACGCCCAATGAACTCGTTGGCTGCGGCGGGAAGTTGAGTAGGCACAGCTGTCGAGTGGTGTTGCAGCAGGACTTTTTCGGAGGCGTTCAGCGTGCTTAGCGATAGGTCGTCACGCAGTATCCGTTCGTGCAGCTCTCGCAGGTTGGGGCCAGGTTCGATGCCCAACTCATCTATGAAGCGTCGGCGAGACCGGTGATATGTTTCCAGGGCATCTGCCCGCTGCCCTGATCGGTACAGCGCAAGCGTCATGTGTTCAACAAGTCGCTCTCGAAACGGATACTCAGTAAGCAGTTGTCGGAGTTCGCCAATAAGTTCGAGGTGGCGGCCGAGTTCCAGCTCGGCGTCGATGCGCTCCTCCACAGCGGACAGGCGCAGTTCGTGGAGGTCGGTGGTGATTGGGTTGCCCGGCACGTCGGCTAGCACCTGGCCGCGCCACAGGCCAAGCGCCTCGCGCAGCAGCCTGGCTCGCGTCAGGGCGGGCTTGCCGCGGGCCGAGGAGATGAGCTGGCGGGCCTGGTGCAGGTCCAAGCGCACCGGGTCGACGGACAGCTGGTAGCCGGGCGGGCTGGTCAGAATGGCCGCCGAGCCGGTCGGGTCGGCCTCCTCGAGCAGCTTACGGAGCTTCGACACGTACCCGTGCACGATCGTGCGGGCGGTGGCGGGCGGGTCGTCGGCCCAGATGCGGTCGACGATCTCGTCGATCGGCACGACCCGGTTCGCGTCCAGCACCAGCATGGCCAGCAGGCCGCGCATCCCCTTGCGCCCCAGCACCAGTGGACGACCGTCGGCGAGTACTTGGAGTGGACCGAGGACGCCGAACTGCAAGCCACGCATGTTGCCGCTGCTCGCGGTCAAAAACGTCAGGAGTCCGTCTTCCGTAGCCCGTGCGTGAAGATCATTACGAGTGCGCACGGAGCGGCCGATCAAATCGTACTTGACTCGGACACGGTTGAGGTGCTCTTGGACAGTTGCCTCGGTGATGTTCAGGCGTTCGGCAACTTCTTTGGCTTCTAGCTGTTCCCCGACCAAGAGAGCCACGATTTCGCGCTCGCGTGGACTAATCGCAGGTAGCGGCCGATCGGCAGGCTCGTCAGGCAGAACTGTGCCTTCCTGGACAGTCGACGGTTTTGGAGCCACGGCGGGGAAGGACAAGGGTGATTTGGGATCGGCCCTAGATCGCAGCCAGACGATGGTCGTTGTTGCGCATTCGTCGCACACTCGCAGAGGGAGTTTGCCGACAGTCAAGTCGCGTGTCGCGAGGTTGCCGCAGGTGACTCCAGATACTTCGATCTGGCATGTATTGGAGGCACGCTCCTGGCGAGCACGATCACGGCGTGCGGCTGATCGACACGTTGGGGAGCAGTAGCGCCGAGGTCGGCCGACCTTCGAGTCACCGACAGGCAGAGAACGACCGCACCGTTCGCACGTCTGTATCTCGCGGTCGGCCAACTCGATCCCGTCTCGAATTACGTGCCGTCATGCATGACATCAGCAGTTCCACCATACTCCGCTTGACCACTGTCTATGCTTCTTCGAGGTTGAAGTTTCGTGCTGCGGATGGGTGAAGTTGCGGACTGTTCACCGGCAGCTCGATCCATCAGACTGGGCTAGTACGGAACGGGCCCGTACCTGGATGGCACGGGCCCGCACCTCAGTGATAGTGGTCAGCGCTGGTCAGGCCGAAAGACCACGTCACCTATAACCATGAGGGCCCTCGCCGCTCCGGCGAGGGCTTCGTGCCTGGTAAGCACGCACCCCACCTCGGCGGCCAGTAGGAGCCTGCGCAGTCTCTCCCACTGTCGGCTACCTCGTTCGCACCAGGCGATCAACCGATCCATCTGACCCGATGACGGCCGATCACGTGATGCTTCTTGATCGTCCTGCTCCACCTCGTCCTCCTGCCTCGATCACGTTCGGCTCGCTGCCGAACGCTCGGGCAGCGGGACGAGACGGAGATCGAGACAGACAAGTACGGTGCGGTGCGTTCGATCATGACGCCTCTGGGAGGCGGCACCACAAACGATTCCGTACGAAGGTGTCTCACACAAGAGGTGCAAGGTGCGATTCGACGTATTTCCCGGCTCAACCTCATCCAACTGAGCCGCTTATCCTGAGCCAGCAGGTTGACAGGTGACTGCGGAGTACGGTCGCATGGGCGCGCCGCATCCAGGAGTAGGCCCGCATTAATGCGGATTGGCAAGTCGCAGCAGTGGTCTCGTGGTTGTGGAGTACATGGATGGCTTTGACCACGTGCAGGTGCGGCGTCGGTAGCACCGTAGTTTGCGCAGGATGAGCCAGGTTTTGAGTTGGGCGTTGGCCGTTCGCCGGTTCCGCGCAGGCTGGCGTGGGCGCGGTTAGCAGCCTTCTGAGACTCGGGTTTGTTGCTGCCGTTATAGAGGATCCGCACCTGCTGGTCGGCTGGGTCGTAACCGTGGTAGCCCTTGTCGGCCAGGGCGATCAGCCCGGCGTCGCGCAGGGCGGCGAGGATGTTGCAGATCCGGGCCGCGGCGGTGTCGTGCACGCTACCGGGCAACCAGGGTCATTGCGTTGTGGGATAGGTGCTGGTGACGGCGGTGATCAGGTCGTGTGGTCGGCGGTTGGCACGTCGGAGGGCGCGGGCGATGTTGGTGTCGCCGTTGGTGCGGTGCCAGCCGATCGCGGTGTTGCGCAGGGTCGCGATGACGGCGGGGCCGGTGCCTGTCCGGGCTTGATGTGAGTCTTCACGGAACGTTACGTCGCGGACGTGGTGGATCTGGTTCTCGATGAGCCATTCGCGGCGGATCCAGTCCTGCAGATCGGCCAGCAGGGCATCACCGATGGGCAGGGACACGGTGAAGTAGACCGTTTCGCGGCTGGTCTTCGCGTTGGTGGTGCGACTGCGGGTGACTCGGACGGCCTGTTCGGCGTGCGGGAACAGGATGCCGCCGGGGGTGTGCGGGGTGACAGCTTCGACGGTGCGGGTCTCGCGGCGTCCGTGACCACGGTCGCGGGTGCGGTCCCCGGCCGGGATCTGAGGCCAGGGCAGGGATTTGAGCTGGGCGAACAGCCTCGGTTGGTTGCCCTTGACCGCGGCTATCAGGTGGGCTCCGTGGGCAGCAATCTGCTGGGCGTGGCCGGTTTGGGTGTGCAGGGCGTCGGCGACGAACACGATGCCCTTCAGACTGCCCACAACCTTGTGGACGGCGTCGAGAAGCGGTGTGAACACGGGGATCTCGTTCGATTTCGCGTCCACGGTGACCTGGGCCAGGACGATGCCGGTGCCGGTGTCCAGCGCGGAGCAGATGGGCCTGGCGGCCGTCATCGAGGCGGGCGCCGCGCAGGGTTTTGCCGTCCACGGCGATGACGTGGCGGTGTCGGTGTGGGTGGGCCGGTGGTGGTTGTCGAGTGCGGGTGGTGAGCCAGTCGGCGAGGACGGTGGCCAGCAGATCGGCGTCGAGGCGGGTCAGCAGCCGCCACACCGTCGTGCTGGCGGGGATGCGATCGAAGCCAAGCCGGTTACGGGCATGGCTGTCGAGATCGTGGATCCAGTCGGTGATCGCCGCGAATGACGACGCCCCGGCCAGTACCGCGCAGACCGCGACCATGAGCAGCGCAGACAACGGGTAACGGATCCCGCGCGGGTCACGCGGATCCGGGATCTTCGCCAAGGCGTCCAGCAGACCACCGTGCTCACCATCGGTGACGGGCACTGGTGGGCTGCCGCCGGAGGGTGTCGTGACGGTCAGTGCGGTGATGAGAGATGATGGCATCGGCGGGTGGGGTCTTCCACGGAGTCGTGAAGCGTCGCAACTCCATGATCACCGACGCAATCTCACCCGTCGCTTTCGCCTCCACAAAGGCCTCTCACCACCGCAAACCCCCAGCTCAGCGCATTGCCGTCTGACTACGCAATCGCCCTGGATCGCACGCTGATCTGGAACCAACGACACCTGCGACACGCACTGCGGGAGTACGAGCAGTTCTACAACACCCACCGGCCCCACCAAAGTATCGCCAACGCCCGACCGCTACGGCCACTGCCACAACCGACCACGAACCAAGCCCAGGTCACCGACCTCGACATCCACCGACGGCAGCGACTGGGCGGCATCCTCAACGAATACCACCAAGCCGCCTGAGCAGCACGGACGGTATTTTCGGCAAGCACACCGTTCAAGTGCCGAAAATAGCGCAGTTGACTGCGCAGTAAGGGCAGCCGCAGTAGGGCCGCCCTGGACGATATACGCATGTCGCCGCTCGGTGGTAGAGACTTCGTCGGATCAGGTTGACTCCGACTCGGCTGCGCAGATATCAAAGCTGGCGAAGTATTCGTGCAGCGCTTCATACTGAAATTGATAGGTCAGGTCCACGATCTGAAGGAGATCGCGTTGGTAGGCGTCTTCGAGGAAGTTCAGGATGTGCCACGGTAAGCCGGAGCGTCGTTTCAGCAAGATCCGATTAATCTGCCACCGGCTCCATGCCATGCCGGGAACCACCGAGGGCCTGGAGAAGCCGAACACTACCCCAATAGAGAAGACCATCGGTATGGCTTGGGGCGACCGCATAACCGTGCACAGGGCTACAGCGGCCAGAACTGGTGCGGGGAGGTGGGTAAGCGCGGCACGAGCATCGTGCCGCAACGCCGAGGCAGGAGTCTGCCGTGTTGAATCCAGCACCGGCCCGGCCAGGTTGCCGTGCACGACCGAACCCACCAGGACACCAGTTGCGGCACACGCCACCACGGCGAGGAGAACCACCGTCAAGCTGTATCGGGATACGAGTTCGCATACTTGCGACATAACTAGGCCTGAATTGCCGCAGATAACCAACATCAACGGGTATACGAAAATCATGAATAACGCTATGAAGGCGCCCTCCAGCGCTCCGTCCAGTATTCTTCTGGGGGTGATTTGCCAGCGGAATGGGTCGACGGGCCCCGACGGACGGCGCATCACCAGCAAGAGTGCGGTAAAGCAAGTCATCACGAAGCCCCATAGGCCGACCGCGATCCCGAAAACCAGACCTTCGGCGCCTAAGATGTGCTGCGGAGTCACGGTGCCAATGGTGATCAGCAGCACGATTATCACCACGAGGACGATCTGTCTGCCGGCCTTGGGCCAGCGCGCCACGTCCACCGGTGCCCATGGGTTGAATCGGCGTGTGCCGCTGCGTGTCAGCGCTGCCGCCAGCACCGACAGCCACTGCCGCGCCTGGTCCTCGGTATAGGTTTCCGATAAAGGTTCGGCCGTTAGCACTCGGTGGTCGTCGTAGGTCGCAGTGACATACTCCGAGAGCAGGCAAGTCTGCAGTCGGCCGCTCTCGGCCCAGTCCAGCAACTCCCCTGGGTCTCGTTCGGGTCTGGTGTAGACGATACGAGCTAGACTGCTCATCAAGGGCGAGGACAGTGCCGTAGCCAATATCCCGCTCGGCTGCTCGCGCAACCGCGTGATCACCGAGCCCCAGCGCTGCTCGCTATCGACCTGTCCTGCGGTGAGGTGGATCGCGACTTCGCGCGCGGGAACAGGGGCCAATCGCAGGACCAGCGCGCGCCCCAGTGCCGTTCCAGTCCTGCGCACCGTGGCCTCATACTCTGCGGTCCGACTGACCAGAACGAAAGGCTGATCCGCTGCCCCGGATGACAGTTCGACCAACAGGTGAGCACGACGGGACTCGGCGGACTCCCTTTCCATTCCCATCCGGTCGAGCCCGTCGATGATCGGCATGACCAGTCCCTGTTCGACCAACCGGGTAGCGACAGCCGGCCCTTTCCACCCGCCGGGAAACGCATGCGGGTAATCAGCGATTAATCGCCGCGCCATCCACTCCCGAAACGAAGCGGTCGCCGGGTCCCATTCAGCGGCGTGGATCAGAATCGGAACAGGCTCGGTGGATGACCGCTGGCGCAGCAGATCCAATAGCAGCAGAATGGCCGCGGAAGTTTTGCCCGACGCCGACGGCCCCAGGACCACCAGCTGGCGAGCAGGAAGCGCCCGCACAACATCGGCGAGGGTGGTGACATCCCCGACCAGTCGCAGGCGGATGCGCTTCGCGCGAGGCAAGCGGCCCAACACCGTATCCGGCGAGGCCGCTACAGATCCGTCAACGCAATGCCACGGTATCCGCAATGGCTCAGGACGCAGCAAGCCGCGTCTGTCAGCCTCGGCCTCCCACTGGCTGGCCACGCGAACCGTCAGGGCTCCCACCGCGAAGTCCAGGACGGAATCGTCGACGTCGCGCACCCGCTGATCATGTATCTCCGCGGTTTTCGGTGCGTGCAGCAGCGACAGCAACGCGATCGCACCGCCCACGATGCTCGCGATCTTGTCGCCCGTATCGAGAGGTCCTTCGTCCCCGAAGACCACCAGAACGCTGAGAGCCGAGGCGGCCAGAGCCCACTGCCACCACGACCGACGCCGCGATTTTGTCACCCATGCCCTCCGAGCCCATCTGCACATCGCCGACGCGACCGGACTGACCGGCACGCCTTGCCTTCATCATGTCGGCTCGTCTTGTAGCGATGTGCCGGATTGGTTCGGTCGATGAGCCGTCAGGGTCGTGCTCACGGCAGGTGCTACAAGAACGGCCCCAAAAGCACGATGTCCGCCTCGGAGGCCAGGGCGATTGCGTAGTCGCGCGGCGCGCCGTTGACCAGGCAATGCTTGCGTGAGCAGCCTTTGCGGGGGCGGAAGTGGCAGGTGAGATCGCATCGGTGATCATGGAGTTCTAGACGCTTT
>NZ_JANYMP010000014.1:0-205736 GCF_025061645.1 Umezawaea endophytica
CGAGCGCGCCGCCCGTCGAGGACCTCTCCCCGACGGGCGGCCCCTACCCGCCCGGCCTCACCTCAGGTGTCGCGCGAAGAACCGGTTCGCGTCGTCGCCCTCGAACGCCGGGACGCCGGTGTGCCCGCCCGTGTTGGCGTGCAGCGTCTTCTCCTTCGAGCCGAAGGCGTCGAACAGGTCCAGTGCCATCTGCCGGTCGTTGCCCTCGTCGTCCCACTGCAACAGGACCAGCAGCGGGATGGTGACCGCCCTGGCCTCCTCGATGATGCTGCGGGGCACGAAGCTGCCTGCGAACAGGCCAGCGGCCGCGATGCGCGGCTCGACCACCGCCAGCCGGACGCCGATGGAGATCACCCCTCCCGAGAACCCGACCGGGCCGCGGATCCCCGGCAGCGCCAGGAGCGCGTCCAGCGCGGTCCGCCACTCCGGGACCGCCTGGTCGACCAGCGGGAGGACGAGCCGGTCGACGATCTCGTCGCTGACCGGCTCGCCCGCCTCCAGCGCCCGGCGCAGGTCGGCGCGGGCCTGCTCGGCGACGGCGGACCGGGGCCGGTCACCGGCTCCCGGCAGTTCGATGGTGGCCGCGGCGTAGCCCGCCGCGGCGGCGTGCCGGGCGCGGGCCGCCAGGCGGGGGTACATCCTGTCCAGTCCGCCGGGGTGGCCCATCAGGATCAGCGGGGCGGGCGCGGAGGCGGGCGTCCACAGGACGCCGGGGATCTCGCCGAGGGTGAACCGGCGTTCGAGGACGCCGTCGTCGAAGCGCTGTTCGGAGGTGAAGCGCATGGTCGTGCCTTTCGGGAGTGCTCGTGTGCGGCGCTCCCGGACGACCTATCGCCCGACCATGACCCCTGAGGGGAGCACCCTTGTCGCAACGGCGTTCACGGGTACCACCTCCTCGATCTCTCGCACGGTCGCCGGAAAAGTAGCAGTGGTCATCCCGGTCCGCCACCGGGTTTTCACCCCGGCTCCGCCACGACCGCGGTGCGCCGGAACTCGCTCGGGTTGGCGCCCCGGACCCGTTTGAACGCCGCGCTGAACCCGAACGGGTCGGAGTAGCCCACGGTGCGGGCGATGTCCGCGACGGTCGCGGTCTCCCGTTCGACCAGCAGGTCCGCCGCGAGGGTCATGCGCCAGCGGGTGAGGTAGGTCAGGGGTGGTTCGCCGACCAGGTCGGCGAACCGCTTGGCCAGCGTCGACCGGGAGACCCCGCTGTGCTCGGCCAATGAGGCGACCGTCCAGGCCGCCGCCGGTTCGGCGTGCAGCAGGCGCAGCGCGTGCCCGACCACCGGGTCCCGCTGGGCGGCCCACCAGGCCGGGGGTTGGCCGCCGGGCCGGTCGAACCACTCGCGCAGCGTGCACACGAGCATCCAGTCCAGCAGCCGGTCGAGCACCACCTGCTGGCCCGGCGTGTCGGCGGCGACCTCGGCGGCGAGGTGGTCCAGCACCGGGTCCGCCAGGCCCCCGGCGTCCACGCGCAGCACGACGGGCAGCGCGTCGAGCAGTCGGCGGCTGATCTCGCCGCGCACGGGGTAGGCACCGACGATCAGGGTCGTGGCGTCGCGCCCGCGCGCGGCGTTGTCGTTCCAGCCGCGCCGGTACCGGGTGCCGCCCTCCTCGGGCGTCGCGCAGTGCTCGCCGCAGGCGACCGGCTCGGCCGCGGTGCCGACCTCGTCGACGAAGGTGAACGTCGCGGGTCCGCGCACGACGATCGCCTCGCGGGCGCGGAGCGGCTCGGGGCGACCGTGCTCCGGCACGATCCAGCCCGCGCCGGTCAGGACGGTGCACAGGGTCAGCGGCGCGCCGTCGACGAAGTGCAGCGCCCAGGGCGGGGACAGGGTCGAGCTGCTGAACAACGAGCCGTGGGCCCGTACCCCGCGGAGCAGGTCACTGAACGCGTCCACCCCTCGAGGTTAGACGATCGCACAGGAATTCCGGCTTCTCACCCATGGGCACGTCCGATCCGGCCGTGGTCCACTGGACGGCATGAGCACCGACGACGGTTCGCTGACCGCACTCGACCTGGAGTTCCTCGCGCGTCCCCTGATCGGCTTCCTGTCCATCGCCGGGGGCCCGGTCCCGCCGCAGCCCCGGCCGGTCTGGTTCGAGGCCACGGCCGAGGGGACGGTCCAGTTGTTCACCGCCCCGGACTCGCTCAAGGTCAAGCACCTGCGCCGCGACCCCCGCACGTCGATCGTCGTCGCCGCCCCGGTGGGTGAGCGCGAGCGCTGGGTGTCGGTCGCGGGCCGCACCACCGTGGAACCCGACGGGGCGCACGACCTGGCCGCCCGCCTGGCCGCGCGGTACTGGGACCTCGACGACCCGACCCGAGCCGACGACCTCGCCGCGATCCTGGCCGAGGACCAGGTCCGCCTCGTCATCCACCCGGACGCGGTGCGGCGCTTCGCGTACTGACCCGCGAGGTCGGTGCTCCGCCCGTGGACGGGCCGCCGGTCGATGGTCCAGGCTTGACCGCCAGTGGCGGTGGTCGAGGCAGGAGATCCGCATGCTCGTCGTGACCGGTGGTCTGGGCCGAGTGGCAACCGTGCTGAGCCCCGTCCTGCCCCCGGACACCCGCCTGGTGGACCTGAGACCGGGCGGGGAACGCCTGGACCTGTCCGACCCCGGTCAGGCCGCCGAGGCGGTGCGCGACGCCGACGCGGTCCTCCACCTCGCCGCGAACCCCAGTCCGGGGCAGGACTGGGACACCGCGTACCGCCGGAACGTGGTCGCCACCGAGATCTTGCTGCGCGCGTGCGGGGACCGGGTCCCGCGGGTCGTGCTGGCCAGTTCGGTGCACGCCATGGGGCTCTACCACCGCCCCGACCGGGAGTTGATCAGTCCTGAGTGGACTCCCCGGCCGTGCTGCGCCTACGGCAGGAGCAAGGTCGACGTCGAGGAGCTCGGCAGGCGGCACGCCGAGCGGCACGGCGTGTCCGTGGTCTGCCTCCGGCTCGGGTCGACCGGCTACCCGCTCCTGGAACAGCGGTACGCCGACATGCAGTTGTTCGACGACGACGCCCGGCAGCTCGTCCTGGCCGCGCTGACCGCCGACGTGCGGTTCGGCGTCTACTTCGGTGTCTCGGCCAACACCCCGGCCCGCTGGGACATCGCCAACGCCCGCACCGAACTCGGCTATCGGCCCGTCCACGACAGCGCGGTGCTCGACATCCCCGAGGACCAGCCGTACGAGTTCCCGGACTGCCACATGTTCGCGTAAACCGCACGCGTCCGGGGGGTCCGGCTCGGTAGGGTGATCATCCCCCTGGATCCACGGAGGCCGGAGTGCGCGACCGTCCCGACTCGGGAACCCGCCGCCCGTACCGGATGCGGCCCCGGCCGCCCGCCGCACCGCGCACCGCGCCCGCGTGGAAGCGCGCGCTGGGCAAGCCCGCCGTCTGGTTGGTGACGCTGCTGCTCGCGGCCACGGCGGCCTACTTCTCCGACTACCTCAAGACGTTCTTCGGCTCGCTGTTCCCGGTGGACAAGGCCGAGGAGGCGTCCGGACGTCCGCCGTTCGAGGTGCTCGACGTCCACTACCTGCACCTGAACGAAGCGTACTTCCTGAGCAGGCCGCCGTCGGAGCAGGACCTGGCGGGGTGGGACCGGCGGTCCGGCCCGCCGCCCGCCGAGTGGCTCGACCGGCAGGGCGCGGTCCCGCTGGGCGTCGCCAGGTGGGAGATCACCCTGGAGGGCAGGCGCACGGCGGAGGTCGTCGTGACGGACATGAAGCCGAAGCTGGTCGGCCCGTGCGAGCCCGCGCTGGAGGGGAGCCTGGTCGAGACGCCGAGCCAGGGCGGGGGCGACAAGTTCCGCTTCGGCGTCGCCGTCGACAAGCCGAACCCGGTCATGATGACCATCAGCGCGGGCACGGCCCCGTACCCGTACTTCGAGCAGAAGACCATCAAGCTGCCCAAGGGGGAGAAGAACGTCATCGTCGTCGAGGCCTCCACCTCCGGGCCCCACTGCCGGTGGACGATCGAGGTCGACTACCTCGCCGACGGCAAGCGCGGGCAGACGTCCGTCACCGCGCCGGGCGGCAAGCCGTTCGCGGTGACCGGGCGCCTCGACCCGGCGCGGTACTCGTCGGTGTTCCTCGCCGCGCTGCGCAAGTGCCCTGAGCCGTACCGCCGCGTGTCCGGGGCCGAGTACGCCGAGATCCAGGCGGGCACCAAGCCCGAGTGCGGGTGAGGACGCGGGTCACGCCGCCCTCCTCCTGAGCCCGATCACCGCGATCACGGCGGGCAGCCAGCCCCAGAGGACGCCGAACCTCGTCGCGTGCGGGACGGCGAAGCTGGAGAGCGGGAACGCCAGCGCGTCGACGACCCCGCCGACCGTGCTCGCGACCACCACGACACCCCAGACCGCGATCAGCACCGCGGCGGGTCCGGCGGTCGTCCGGACCCCGGCGAGCACCCAGCGCAGCAACACCCACAGGACCACCAGCGACAGGACCGCCACCAGCGATCCCGGCACCCACCGGTCGGCACCGACCACCTCGCCGAACCCGGCCTCGGGGTCGTCCTGCGGCCGGAGCTGCAACCGCGGGTGGAGCACGACGCCCGCGACCTCGTCGGCGAGCCGGACCTCCTGCTCGGACTTGCCCGAGTAGGAGGAGGCGCCGCCCAGCAGCGCCAGCGCCACGACCGGGAGCACGCAGGCCAGCGCCAGGTTGCCGGTCCGGCCAGGGCCGCCGCCGGTCTCCGGCGCGAGCGCGTCCGACCGCCGCCCGGTGGCGGTCCACGACAGCCGGAGCAGGCAGGCCCCGACCACCACGGTCGCGGCGCACAGGAACCCGAAGAACAGCGCGTCGTAGGTCCAGAAGATCCCCGACCGCGCCAGGTCCACCGCGAGGTCGCCCACCGCGTCCGACCGGACGAGCACGACCGCCAGCCCGACGAGGTCGGCCACCCCCGCGGCCAGCAGCACGGCTCCCGCCTGCACCACCACGACCCGCGGCCAGTCGACCGCGCGGGTGGCCAGGTACGTCGCGAAGACCAGCGCCACCAGGAGGACGAGGCGCGGCAACCACTCCCACCCGTGCGACTCCCGGAAGTAGGCCTCGCGCGCCGTCAGGTCGACGAAGTAGACGAGCAGGTGCAGCAGGACGAACGGCGGGTCGCCCCGCTGGTCGAACCGGGCGGCCGACGCGCCCGCCCAGATCGGCAGCGGCACCAGCGCCGCCACGTACAGGCACGCGTACGTCGACGCCGCGAGCAGCGCGGCCGACACCGCCCAGGTACGTCCCATCCCCACCCCAGTCCGCGAAAGCGCTCATTCTGGCCGACCGGAAAGCCTTGCGGGGGTGGATTTTCGAAGATCGACCGCGACACGGGTCACCCGACCAACGCCGTGCGGGAGGACCCGCCGCGGTCATGAACGGGACGCTTCGGGAACGTCCTGGTAGCGGTCGGTCAGCACCTCGATCAGGTGACCGTCCGGGCCGCGGAAGTACAGCCTGCGCCCGGTTCCGTCGCTACGGGCCCTAGCCCCTCGAGGGTCGACAGGCAAGCCTCGACGAGCCGAAAGCCTTGGGAATTCCGACATGTGGACCTGATTGGTTGATCTTGTCGCAATTCGGATGATGTTCACACCTATCCGACGGATTGGACGTGGACATGCGACAACTGATCCTCCTCGCGCTCGTGGGCCTGGGTGCCCAGTTGGTCGACGGCAGCCTCGGCATGGCGTACGGCGTCACGTCCACCTCCCTGCTGCTGGCGATCGGCACGAGCCCCGCGGCGGCGTCCGCGACCGTGCACCTGGCCGAGATCGGCACCACGCTCGCCTCGGGGTTCTCGCACTGGCGGTTCGGCAACGTGGACTGGAAGGTCGTCGCGAAGATCGGCATCCCCGGCGCGGTGGGCGCGTTCGCGGGCGCCACGTTCCTGTCCAGCCTGTCCACCGAGGTGGCGGCACCGGTGATGTCGCTGCTGCTGCTCGTGCTCGGTGTGTACGTGCTGGTCCGGTTCACCACGTTCGGCCTGCCGCGGCACAACCTCGGCAAGCCGCTGCGCAAGCGGTTCCTCGCACCGCTCGGCCTCGTCGCCGGGTTCGTGGACTCGACCGGTGGCGGTGGCTGGGGTCCGGTCGGCACCCCAGCCATCCTCGCCAGCGGCAGGCTCGAACCGCGCAAGACCATCGGGTCGATCGACACCAGCGAGTTCCTCGTCGCCGTCGCGGCCAGCGTCGGCTTCATCGTCGGGATCGGCTCGGAGGGCGTCGACTACTCGTGGGTGCTCGCGCTGCTCGCGGGCGGTCTCGTCGCGGCGCCCATCGCGGCCTGGCTGGTCCGACACATCCCGCCGCGCGTGCTCGGCTCCGCGGTCGGCGGCGTCATCATCCTCACCAACACCCGGACCCTGCTGCGCAGCGACTGGATCGACGCGAGCGACGCGGTGAAGTGGCCGATCTACGGAGCCGTCTACCTGATCTGGGCCGCCGCGTTGGCGTACTCGATCCGGCAGTACCGCGCCAACCGCGAGGAGGAGCGGAAGATCGTGGAGGACAGCGAGAAGAACCAGCGGGCGACCGCCTGAGCGGCCGACCTCACGTTCGGCGCCGAGGACCTGCGGGACCGAGCGGCCGGGCTCAGACGGTCAGGACGACCTTGCCCCGGAGGTGGCCGCCGTCGAGCACCCGGTGGGCGTCGGCGACGCGCTCGAACGGGAACGTCTCCTGCACGTGGACCCGGAGCCGGCCCTGCTCGACGAGGTCGACGAGCCGTCGCAGCGCGACCGGGTCCGGGTCGACGGCGATGCCGCTGAAGCGCAGGCCCGCCGCCTCGCACCTGGCGATGAGGTCCAGGTCCTCCTCCGCGACCGCCGTCACCAGGTGCCCTCCGGGGCGGAGCACCCCGATCGACCGCTCGACGGTGTCGCCGCCGATCGTGTCGAGCACGACGTCGACGTCGCGGACCACCTCGGTGAAGTCGACCGCCGTGTAGTCGATCACCTCGTCGGCGCCGAAACCCTCGACGAACTCCCGATCGCTCGCGGTCGTGATCACGTGCGCGCCGAGCGCCTTCGCGATCTGGATCGCGACGTGGCCGACCCCACCGCCGCCGCCGTGGACCAGGACGCGGTCGCCCGCGGTCACGCCTGCGAGGTCCACGAGGCCCTGCCACGCCGTCAGCCCGACGACCGGCAGCGCCGCGGCCTCGACGTGCGAGAGCGACGCGGGCTTGCGCGCCAGGTGCAGCGCCGGGGCGAGGACGAGTTCGGCGTAGCCGTTGGCGGGCTTCGGGAACAGCGGCATCCCGAACACCTCGTCACCGGGCCGGAACCGCCACGTTCCCGGCGCCTCGTCGACCACGCCGCTGATGTCCCAGCCGAGGGTGAACGGCGGCTCGCCGAGCAGCGGGAACTCGCCCGAGCGCAGTCGCGCCTCCACCGGGTTCAACCCGATCGCCTCGACTCGGACGAGGACCTCGGTCGGCATCGGCCGGGGCGTCGGCGCGTCCACGACGGTGAGCACGTCGGGACCGCCGAACTCCTGCTGGGTGATGATTCGCATGACACTCCTGGCTCTCGGTGGGAGAACACCAGGCTAGGAATCCGACGGGAACCTCCGGGTACCTTTGGCGCCATGAGCGGTTTCGCCCCCGGCGAGTGCTTCCTGGCCGACTGCCCCGGACGGCTGACGGTCGAGCTGATCGCCGACAAGTGGACGGCGGTCGTGCTCTACGGCCTCAGCCGGGGCCCGGTGCGGCACGGCGACCTGGTCGACCTGATCGGCGGCATCTCCCGCAAGGTGCTCACCCAGACGCTCCGACGGCTCGAATCGCACGGACTCGTCCGCCGCCACGCCTATGCCGAGGTGCCGCCCCGCGTCGAGTACGAGCTCACCCCGCTCGGGGCGACGCTGATCGATCCGATCCACGTGCTGACCGAGTGGGCGAGGGAGAACGGCGACGCGGTCCTCGACGCGCTCGACGCCGATCCCGAGTCGGTCGCCCGACACCGCTGAACACGTCGGTGTCCACCCCGTTCGGCACCGACCGACCTCCGCCGGTCAGGTCCCGTCCGATCGGCGCGGCAGCACCTCGATGACCGCGGAGAAGTCCTTGCGTCCCAGGTCCGCCGGGCCCAGGCGGGCGTACAGCTCGCGCGCGGCGGCGGCCAGCGGCAGGGTCAGCCCGACCCCGTCGGCCGCGCTCAGCGCGAGGTCGAGGTCCTTGCGCATGAGGTCGCCCGTGAACCCCGGTCGGAAGTCGTGGTCGGCCGGGCTGTCCGCCAGCACACCCGGTACCGGTGGTCGGGTCCGCAGCGACCAGCTATCGCCGGAACCGGACGTGCTCACGTCGTACAGCAGCCGCGGATCCACGCCGAGTGCCCGTGTGAGCCGGAAACCCTCCGCCGTGGCCACCATCGAGATCCCCGCCATGACCTGGTTGGCCAGTTTGACCGTGGCGCCCATGCCCGACGCCCCGCAGTGGACGATCTTCGTGCCGAGCACGTCCAGCAGCGGGCGGGCGCGGTCCAGCACGTCGGCGTCGCCGCCGACCATGATGGTGAGGGAGCCGTCGGCGGCTCCGGCGCTGGAACCGCTGACCGGGGCGTCGAGCATCGCCACTCCCCTGCGTTCCGCTTCGCGTGCGACGTCCCGGCTCGTCGCCGGGTCGATCGTGCTCAGGTCGACGAGGACGCTCCCGCGTGGTGCGCCGAGCAGCGCGCCGACCGGGCCGGTGGTGGCTTCCCGGACGTGACGGCTGTTCGGCAACGCGGTGACCACGAAGTCGGCCTGCCGGGCCGCGTCGAGCGGTGAGTCCGCGCCGTGCGCCCCGGCGTCCAGCAGCGGGCGCACGGCGGCGGGCGCGATGTCGAACACCGCGAGGTCCCAGCCCGCCGCGAGCAGCCTGCTGGCCATCGGTCGCCCCATGGTGCCCAGACCGATGAACGCCGCGCGCCGACGGCCGGTGTCAGCGGCCATCGTCGTCGACCTGCCCGTCCAACCAGACGATCTTCCCGTAGGTGACCGCGAGGTGGGTCATGCCCGGCCCCTCCGGGGTCGCGCCGTGCCAGTGCTCCTCGTCCGGCGGGCAGGACACCGCGTCGCCCGCGCGGACGAGGACCGGGGCCTCGCCACGCGCTTGGACGTACCCCTCCCCCTCGGTCACGAACAGCAGTTGCCCGCCGGTGTGCAGGTGCCAGCCGTTGCGCGCGCCCGGTTCGAAGCGCACGAGCAGCACGCCCGCGTCGTCCGGCGAGGAGCCCGCGGGCAGCTCCCGCAGGGCGGTCGTGCCGGTGAAGTGCGCGTGGTACCGGTCCGGCAGCGGCGGGATCTCCCGCAGGTCGTCCGAGCTGATGAATTCCACTGTGGACTCTCCTGGTTCTGTTCGGTTCTAAGGGGTTCGGGTGCAGAGCGCCGCCAGCGCCGCGGCGGTCGGCGACCGGAGGAAGTCCTCCAGCCCGAGCACGTAGCCGTGCTCGTGGCGCAGGTACGAGAGCAGGCGCACGGCCAGCAGCGAGGTGCCGCCGTGCTCGAAGAAGTCCGCGGCGCCCACGGGCGGGGCTCCCAGGGTGCGGTGCCACGCGTCCACGACCCCCGGCACCGACTCCGGCGCGACCCGCTCGGCGGGTCCGACCGGCGCTTCGGGTGGAGGTCCTGGACGGACCTCGAGGTCGACGTCCCCGGCACCGGGGAAGCGGTCCAGCGCTTGGCGGAGTCGTTGCCGCGCGGTCAGCGGGGGGATCGGCGCCGGTGCTCGTGGTCCACGTCGGACGGTCGTCCGGGGCGTCGCCGGTCGGGTGGCGTGGAGGTTGGCGAAACCCGTGCCCTCCAACGCTTCGACGTGGGTCACGTCGCAGGTGAACCCGGCGTCCTCCAGCAGTGCCACGAGAACCCGCCGGTCGCCGGTGCTGTGCACCTCCACGACGACGTTGTCGATCCGCGCCCAGTCCTCGGGGCGCAGGTGGAGCAGGATGTCCAGTTCGGCCCCCTCCGCGTCCAGCTTGACCAGGTCGACCCGGTCGACGTCGAGCAGGTCGAGCACGTCGGACAGTCGGCGGACCTCGACCGGCACGTCGATCGCGCCGCCGACCCGGTCCGCGGCGACCTGCTCGACGACGTCGGCGGTGCTGTCGTCGCCGACCGCCGCGCCGATCGCGGCCCGGATCGCCGACCGGTCCGCGTCCGGGTCCGCCTTGAGGCCGGAGAACACGGACGCGTTCGGGTAGACGGTCATGCTGGTGCGCCCCGACTCGGCCCCGAGCGCCCAGGGCAGGCACACCACGGGGAGCGCGAGCGCGTCGACGTTGGCGACCAACGCGGCGTACGCGTCCGGCGCGGGTTCGAAGGCCACCAGCCTGCACCCCGGCAGCCGGCGCGCCAGGAAGAGCGAGAACAGGCCGATGTTCGCGCCGACGTCCAGCACGACGGCGTCCGGCGGCAGGTCGAGGGCACTGGGCAGGTACACCTGGTCCACCATGATCTCCTGGTGGAGGTAGGTCGTCTCGTAGCGGTTCAGCTCGGTGACGACGGTCCCGTCGGGCAGTTCGCCCGTCGCCAGTCCGCTCGGCGTCGGCGCCACCCACACGACCGCCCGCAGCCGACCGGAGGACTCGACCCGCACCTCAACGTGCTCCACGCCCTTGTTCAGAGCCAGGAACCGGCGCACCCGCGTCGCCCGGTCGGCGGACGCCGCTCGACGCCGCTCCACCGCGGCGACCAGCGCGGCGGGACCCACCTCGTGCCACCCGGTCATCCGCCCGCTCCTTCCGCTTCCGCCTCCGCGATGGTCATGAGGAGGTGGCCGTCCGCCTGCGTGGTGATGTCGGTGGCCCGTCGCGCGAAGAAGTCGACCGCGAGCCCGTTGCGACCGGTGGGTCGGACCAGGACCCGCGTCCGGGGATATCCGCCGCCCGCTCGGACCACGGTGGCCAGCAGCGCTTCCGCGACTCCCCGGTCGAGTGCCCGGCAGCTCATCACCAGTGCGTCGACGTGCCAGCAGCCGTCGCTCTCCGCGGCCATCGCCGCGCCCACCACGCCGTAGTCGCCGAACCGGTCGCGCAGCGAGACGACCCATCCGGCCCCGCCGTCGCGCAGCGCCGCGGTCGCCCGTGCCGGCGTCATCGTGGCGCAGGTGAACTGGTTGGTGCGGGCGGTGAGCTGTGCGATCCGCCGCCAGTGCGCGGGCTCCGCCGGGACCACCTCGATGACGGTGCCCAGTCGGGCGTTGAGCTCCTCGGGGCTGCTGGTGGCGCCGACCTCCTGCCGCCGCAACGCGTTGCCGCGGTAGCTCCGATTGCGCAGCCGGTCCTCCCTGGTGACGAAGAACCGGTCGAAGTGGGGACTGCGCCGCAAGCGCGCGAGCGAGTCCTCGCCCACCGGCAGTCGCACCACGCCGACCGAGGGCAGCGCCTCGGCGGTCTGGGCACAGGTCAGCGGGTCGTCGTCGACGAGGACGAAGCTGTCCACGCCGACGTCGAGCTCGGCGGCGAGGGAGCCCAGGTTCCGCCACTTGGGGTCCCAGTTGATCCGACGGCCGACGAAGTGCTCCGGCGTCAGCAGCAGGTCGCGGGCCCGTTCGGCGAAGACGCGGTCCACGCTCGCGGGATCGTTGCGGCTGCACAGCACCAGCAGGAACCCGGCGTCGTGCTGCTCGCGCAGGAACCGCTGCACCTGCCGGTACCCCTCGTCGATCGTCAGGTCGGCCGGGTCGAGGTCACCGCAGGCGCCGCCCCACAGGGTGTGGTCGCAGTCGACGGCGATCACCTTGCGCGGCTTTCCGCGCAGCGCGGCCACCACGCGTTCGATCCCCAGCGCGACCGCCGCGAACGCGTCGTCGGTGAACGGCACGTCGGCGAGCGCCGCCGCGTGGGGGTCGTGGGGGTCGTCGACCCCGTAGGCGCGGAACCAGTCCGCGGCCCTGACGACCGCGATCCCCTCCACCCCGGTCAGGTGGTCGACCACCTCGTCCTCCATGCCGTCGACCACGTCACCCGGCGGTTCCGGGAACACGCACACCAGCAGGTGGTTCGAGTGGCGTGCGACGAGGTCGGCGGCCGCCGCGGTCATCCACCGCAGCGCGTCCAGGGCGTCGTCGGGCGAGGAGCCCTTCGGGACCCAGTCGCCCGGTCTGGTCAGGCACGCGTTCAGGCCGGACGCGTTGTGCGCGAAGGCGCTCGTGGGGCCCAGCAGTTGCTCCGCGACCTGGCCGTAGGGCGCCGCGGTGATGGTCGACGAGAAGCCGCCCCGGTCGTTCAGGTGCTCCAGGAAGGTGATGACGGGCGTGCTCGTGAAGGTGGAGGCCACCACGACGTCGAGTCGGTCCGAGGTCTCGGCCACGGTTCGTCCCCTCTCTCGCGATCGGTGGCCGCGCGGGTCGACCCGGCCGCACCGGGTCGACCCGCCGACCGCGGCGGTCAGTGGCCGATGGTCGTGTCGATCGCGGGAAAGTCGAGCTGGGTCTCGCCGACGGAGTTGAAGTAGTTGGTGAAGGTGTTGAGGGCGACCGCGGCGACGATCTCGCCGATCTCGCCGTCGTCGTACCCGGCGGCGCGGACGGCGGCGAGGTCGTCGTCGCTGACGAAGCCCTTGGTGGAGATGACGGCGAGGGTGAACCGCAGCGCGGCCTCGACCTTCGGGTCGGTGGCGCGAGCGTGGCGGCCCGAGACGAGGTCCTCCTCGCTGAGCCCCGCCCTGGCGCCCAGGACGGTGTGGGCCGCGAGGCAGTAGCCGCACTCGTTGGCCACGGCGGTGACGAGCGCGATCTGCTCCTGGACCGCGGCGGGCAGCCGTCCCTTGGACAGCGCGCCGCTGAAGGACAGGTAGGCGTCGAGCACGGCGGGCGAGCTGGCCATCGCCTTCATCATGTTCGGGGTCACGCCGAGGGCGCGCTCGACCTTGCCGAGCAGCGCGCGGGCCTGGGGCTCGGCGGTGGCGGGGTCGACGACGGTGAGGCGGGGCATGGGGTGTCCTTCCGGTGTTCCAATTTTGTTTGGCAGTGCCAACTATAAGGGTCGGAGCCGGGCCCGCAAGGGCTCGTGCGTCACGTCACAGGGACTGGTCGGGAGTGTGTTCTCCTTTGGGCACAACGACTACACGCACCACGATCAGGTGATTCCCTTGCCGGAGGCCGAGATTCGAGCCGTGGTGCGTACCATAGAAGTAATGAGGAGTCCTACCTGAGGGGTTCGATGACGGGCGACACCACCGGCGAGGCCGACCTGGATCGGCGGTTGGCGGACGCCGTCGAGCGGCTGGGGCACGGTCTGCGCTCGCTGGCCCAGCGCAGCGCCCGCGCGCAGGGCCTGTCCCCGTTGCAGCAGCAGGTGGTGCTGGCGCTGTCCTGGCAGCCCGCGGCCCGCCGTGAGGTCAACGCGCTGGCCGCGGAGTTCGACGTCACCACGCCCACCCTGTCCGACGCGGTCAGGTCGTTGGAGCACAAGGAACTGCTGACGCGGTCGCCCAGTTCCGACGGGCGCCGCAGGCTGCTCACGCTGACCGGGCGCGGGGAGGAGGTCGCCGGTGAACTGTCGACGTGGGACGAGCCCTTGCTGACGGCGCTGGCGAAGCTGCCGGTGGCGGACCGGGCGACCACGTTGGGCAGCCTCCTGCACCTCATCGGGGACCTGCACCGCCGTGGCGTGGTGAGCGTCGTGCGGATGTGCACCACGTGCCGCTTCTTCCGGCCCGACGCGCACGAGGACCCGGCCGCGCCGCACCACTGCGACCTGCTCAGGACGCCGCTGCCGCTCGTGGAGCTGCGGACCGAGTGCCCCGAGCACGAACAGGCCGCCGTCTGACGGGCGGTCAGAGCGCCCCGATCGCCTCGCACGCCTTGCGCACGCCCGCTCCGTAGGCGGGGTCGGCCTGGCCGCAGTGCGCGATGTGCCGTTCGACGGTCTCGGCCCGCGCGCCGTTGATGGACCGCGCGGTGTTGTCGAACAGGACCTGCCGCTGCTGCTCGGTCATGAGCCGGAACAGGTCGCCGGGCTGCTCGAAGTAGTTGTCGTCGTCCTGGCGGAAGTCGAACCGGTCGGCGGTGCCGCCGACGGCTTGGGCCGGGTCGGCGAAGGCGGGCTGGTCGGCCCAGCGGCCGAAGTTGTTGGGCTGCACACCGGGAACCCCGCCCTGGTTGCCGTCCACGCGCATCGCCCCGTCGCGGTGGTAGGTGTTGACCAGCGCCGCGGCGTGCGGGTGGTTGACCGGGATCTGGTGGTGGTTGACGCCCAACCGGTAGCGGGCGGCGTCGCCGTAGGAGAACAGCCTGCCCTGCAACATCTTGTCCGGGCTGACGGAGATGCCGGGGACGAGGTTGGCCGGGGTGAACGCGGCCTGCTCGACGTCGGCGAAGTAGTTCTCCGGGTTGCGGTTCAACTCCAGCACGCCGACCTCGATCAGCGGGTAGTCGGCCTTGCTCCACACCTTCGTCAGGTCGAACGGGTGGAAGCGGTAGTGCTCGGCGTCGGCCTCGGGCATGACCTGGACGTGCAGCGTCCACTTCGGGTGGTCGCCGCGTTCGATGGCGTCGTAGAGGTCGCGCTGGTGGGATTCGCGGTCCCGGCCGATGAGTTCGCCGGACTGCTCGTCGGTGAGGGTCTCGATCCCTTGCTGACTGCGGAAGTGGAACTTCACCCAGTGCCGCTGCCCCTCGGCGTTGATCAGGCTGAAGGTGTGCGACCCGAAGCCGTGCATGTGGCGGTAGGAGCGGGGGATCCCGCGGTCGCTCATCACGATGGTCACCTGGTGCAGCGCTTCGGGCAGGTTCGTCCAGAAGCCCCAGTTGTTCTCCGGGTCGCGCAGGTTCGTCCTGGGGTCGCGCTTCACGGCGCGGGCCAGGTCGGGGAACTTGAGCGGGTCGCGGAAGAAGAAGATCGGGGTGTTGTTGCCGACCAGGTCCCAGTTGCCCTGCTCGGTGTAGAAGCGCACGGCGAAGCCGCGGATGTCGCGTTCGGCGTCGGCCGCGCCCCGTTCACCGGCCACGGTGGAGAAGCGCACGAAGGTCTCGCTCCGCTTGCCGATCTCGCCGAGGAGGGCGGCCTTGGTGTAGCGGGTGATGTCGCCGGTGACGGTGAAGGTGCCGAAGGCGCCGGAGCCCTTGGCGTGCATCCGGCGTTCCGGGACGACCTCGCGGTCGAAGTGGGCGAGTTTCTCCAGCAGCCACAGGTCTTGCAGCAGGACGGGGCCGCGCGGTCCGGCGGTGAGGCTGTTCTGGTTGTCCGCGACCGGGGCTCCGGCGGCCGTGGTCAACGGGTCGGTGTTGTCGTCGAAGGTCATGACCACTCTTCCAAGTAGGTAGGACTCCTACCTAGATTGTGGCATGCTGGCGATGGCGGGCACAACGAGCCCGCCTCGACACCGGAGGAGGAGGGTCCCGTGCGAGCAGTGGTGGTCCAGCACGTCCCGTTCGAAGGTCCCGGCCTGATCGGCCCGGCGCTGTCGGCCGTCGGCGCCGACGTGCGGGTGGTCCGGGTCTACGCGGGGGAACCCCTGCCCGACGCGGAGAAGCTCGACGCGCTCGTCGTCCTGGGTGGTCCCATGGGGGCGTTCGACGACCACGCGCACCCGCACCTCGCGCGGGAACGGGACCTCATCGCCGAGTGCGTCCGCCGCGGCACCCCGGTCCTGGGCGTGTGCCTGGGCTCGCAACTGCTCGCCGCGGCGCTGGGCGCGCAGGTGTGGCGAGGTCCGGACGTGGAGAGCGGCGCGGGCACCGTCACCCTCACGCCCGCGGGCTCCGCCGACCCGGTCCTCGGCCCCTCCGGCCCCCGGCTGCCGGTGGTGCACTGGCACCACGACACGTTCGACCTGCCGGAGCACGGCGTGCAGCTCGCGACCTCGGAGCGGTACGCGCAGCAGGCGTTCCGGGTCGGTGACTCCTACGGCCTCCAGTTCCACGTCGAGTTCGACGCCGTCGCGCTCGACCAGGCCGCACCCCACCTGCCGCCGGACACCACCATCACCCCGGACGAGATCCACGCGGTGGCGGCGGAGGGCGAACGCGTGCTCAAGCGCTGGGCCGAGCACGTCGTGACCGTGGCGGGTGACCGGTGAGCCCTCGCGCACGGGTCCTGGTCGTGTCCACGGGTGCCGTGCGGCCACTGCCCTGGCGTGGGCGCACCGTGGCGACGGGCATCGGGAAGACCCCCGTCCACGGCCCGGTCGACGTCGGCGCCTCCGGTCTGACCGGGGACGAGCAGGCCGACCGGGAGCACCACGGCGGGCCGGGCAAGGCGGTCCTCGTCTACCCCGTCGAGCACTACCGGACGTGGGCCGAGGAGATCGGCGACCTCGTACCGCCCGCGTTCGGCGAGAACCTCACCACCAGCGGTCTCCTGGAGACCGACACCGCGATCGGCTCGGTGTACGCCGCGGGCACCGCCGTGCTCCAGGTCACGTGGCCCCGCCGTCCCTGCTACAAGCTCTCCGCGCACCACGGGATCGCCGACCTGGCCGTCCGCACCCAGCGCACCGGCAGGACCGGTTTCTACTGCCGCGTGCTGCTGCCGGGCCGCCTGGGCGCCGGAAGCGACGTGGAACTCCTGCACCGGCCGGACCACGGGATCACCGTCGCCGAGGTGCACCGGGTGGTCAACGTCGACCGCGCCGACCACGCCGCCGCCCGCCACCTGCTCGACCACCCCGAACTGCTGCCGTCCTCGTGGGTCGGTCTGTTGACCAAGCGCCTGACCGGTCGCCTCGACGACCAGGGCGCACGCCTGCACGGCTGAGTCCCACCACACGAAGGAGCCCGACATGACCACGCCCACCACCACGCCCGGCTACGACCACGACGACCCGGCCCTCGCCCCGTCACCGATCACCCCGGTCGACCTCGACCTGCTCAAGGCCACCGTCCTGTTCGGACCCGACGACGAGGCCGCGCTGCGCACCGCCGCCGAGGTCCTCGACGGACGGATCGAGCAGGTCCTCGACGTCTGGTACGGCTTCGTCGGGTCGCACCCGCACCTGCTGGCCTACTTCTCCACGCCCGACGGCGAACCGATCGGCGACTACCTGGACCGCGTGCGGGCGCGCTTCGCGTTGTGGATCGTGGACACCTGCACCAGGCCCTACGACGAGCGGTGGCTGGCCTACCAGAACGAGATGGCCCTGCGGCACACCGCCGAGAAGAAGAACAAGACCGACGGCGTCGACTCGGTCCCCCACATCCCGTTGCGCTACCTGGTCGCGTTCATCTACCCGATCACCGCGACCATCCGCCCGTTCCTGGCCGCGGGCGGGCACGACGACGAGCAGGTGGAGGCCATGTTCCAGGCCTGGTTCAAGTCGGTCACCATGCAGGTCACGCTGTGGTCGCAGCCCTACGCCGGAACCGCGTGGTGACCGTCCACTGCCGACAGGAGCGACCATGACGACCACCGCGACCACCGCACCCCCGTGGACGACCACCCGCTGGTTCAACGGCGATCCCCTGGAACTGGCCGACCTGCGCGGCCGGGTGGTCGTCCTGGAGGCCTTCCAAATGCTGTGCCCCGGCTGTGTCAGCACCGCCCTGCCCCAGGCCACCCGACTGGCCAGGACCTTCGGCGACGACCTCGCCGTCATCGGGCTGCACAGCGTGTTCGAACACCACGCGGCCATGACGCCGACCAGCCTCGAGGCGTTCCTGCACGAGTACGGGATCGGCTTCCCGGTCGGGGTCGACGCCCACCGGGGTGACGACCCCACGCCCGTCACCTTCGCCCGCTACGGGATGCGGGGCACCCCGACCACGGTGCTGATCGACCGCGACGGCGTCCTGCGCGGCCACCACCTCGGCGCGGCCGACGACATGGCGCTCGCCGCTGCCGTGGCCCGGTTGATCGAGGCGGGCCCCGTCGACTGGCACGCCGAGCGGCCGTCGCCCGTGTGCACCGTGGACGGGAAGTGCGCCTGAGCGTCGGCGACACTGGGGGCTGATCATCGTCGGGGACGGGAGTCGCGTGGTGCGTGGAGTCGAACGGCGATCGGCCTCGGTCTTCCGGAGTCCGGACTTCCTCCGGCTCTGGACGAGCACGACCGCCTCCGGCCTGGCGACGTGGGCGCTGCCGTTCATCCTCGGTCTGGCGGTGCTCGACCGGTCCATGACCGCGGTGGCGCTGGGTGTGGTCCTGGCCGCGCGCACGGTGGGGTTCCTCGTCGCGGTGCCGGTGGCCGGGGTGCTGGCCGACCGGTACCCGCGACGTCGGATCGTGCTGTGGGCGGGACTGCTCGCCGCGGGTGCGTCACCCCTGATCGCGCTGGGCCTCGGGCGGTCGACGGTGGTGATGGCGGTGGCCGCCGCCGTGGCCGGAGCGGGTCAGGGGGCGTGCAGGCCCGCGTTCCAGGCGTTGACGGCCGAGGTCGTCGCGGACGACCGGCGGCAGGAGGCGAACGCGGCCATGACGTTGGCCGTGCGGGTGACCACGCTGGTGGCGCCCGGACTCACCGCCGTGCTCGCGGTCGTCGTCGACACCCCGGCCCTGCTGGTCGCCACCGGCGTCCTCTGGCTGGCCGCCGCGCTCCTCCCGCCGCGCGGCACGGCACGGGTGGCGGTCACGACGGCCCGGCCCCGGTTCGTCGCCGACTTCGTCGCGGGTCTCCGCGAGGCCCGCAGGCACCCCTGGTTCCTGGCCGGTCTCGGCGCGCTGACCGCGGTGATCGCCACCGGCTACTCCGCGACCGGTGTGGCGCTGCCGCTGGTGAGCCGCGACCGCTACGGCACCGAAGCCGTGCTCGCCGCCGCACTGACCGCGTACACCCTGGGCGCGCTCGTCGGAGCGGTCCTCATGGCCCGCTGGCGACCACGCGCCCAGGGGTGGGTGGCGCTCGCGGGTCTCGGCGCCTACGGGGTCGCGCCGGTGAGCCTGCTGCTCTCCGTGCCCGCGCCGGTCGTGGTCGGCGCGTACGTCGTGGCGGGCTTGGGGATCGAGCTGTTCAACGTGCCGTGGTTCACCGGGACCCAGCGGGAGGTCGAGCCGACGATGCTGGCGCGGGTGTCCTCGTTGGACTTCCTGCTGTCCTACGGCCTGGCGCCGGTCGGTCTGGCGCTGATCGCCCCGGCGATCGACCATTTCGGAGCGCGGCCGGTGCTGGCGGTGTGCGCGGTCGTCTGCTTCGCCGCCCCCGCGGCGGCCGCGCTCGTGCCGTCCACTCGCGAGTTCCGGGCGCCTAGTCCCGGTCCTGGTGGTCCGGGCAGGTGACCCGCAGTTCGGCGTCGCCGAAGGGCGCGTCGACGAAGGCGCAGTGGTGGGGGCGGGCCGCGTCGTGCGGATGGGCGTTCGGCCGGAAGAACCGGCAGGTCAGGCACATGCGGGACACCGGGATCGCCTGGCGGTCCTGGAGTCCTTTCATGATCGTGGCGGTGCCGCGGAGCATCGCGGCGAGGTCGGCCTCCGACAGGACCGAGAAGGCCTCGCTCATCACCTGCGACACGTCACCCAGCCTGCGGGCCTCCGCGTCGCCCTCGGGGGTCAGGCGCACGACGGTCGCCCTGCCGTCCTGCGGGTCCCGCACGCTCTCCAGGAGTCCCTTGGCGCGCAACGCCTTCACCGCGTCGGAAACGGTGGGCGGCGTGGACGCAAGCGCTCCCACGACGTCGCCCTGACGGCGTGGACCGGTCTGCTCGGCGAGGAAGGTGACGATGTCGGCCTGCAAGGGCGAGAGGTTGTGCGGCCCGTTGTTGCGCCACGCGTCGATGCGCACGGCCTGACCGAGCCGCGCGAGCCCGACCAGGAGCTGCTGCGCGGGCGGCACCCCCGGTACCTCCGGCATGTGACTCCTCCACCGCGACTCCGCACCCGACGCGCGGCAGTCCCATCGTACTGGGGTCACCCGCGGTCGAGCGTGCCGAGGAAGTGGGCGAACGCCGTGTCGGCGCGGGCGTGGTCGGCGGTGGCGTCGAGGTCGAGGAGGAGACCGCGGATGACCGCCAGGACGAGGGTGGCGAGTTCCGGTCGACCGATGCCGCGCAGGCCCTCTTCGAGCGGGCCGAGCCAGTCGGTCGTCGCGACCCGGCGGAAGTCGGGCAGCAGCCGGTGCGCCGCGCTGTCCCGCGTCTGCCCGAACATCCGCAGGTAGGGCTGTCCTTCCGGGCCGGTGATGGAGGTCCAGGCGTTCGCCAGCGTGACGGTGTAGCGCTCGTCGGGTCGCACGCGGAGCAGGTCGCCGAACGCGGTGAGCTGGCGTTGCCGCGCTCGCTGGAGGACGGCGCGCAGCAGGGCGTCGCGGGTACCGAAGTGGTAGATCAGCATGCGGGTCGAGGTGCCGGTGGCGCGGGCGAGCGGTTCGAGCTTGTCGGGCAGGCCGTGGTGCAGCGCGTGGTCGGTGCAGGCGTCGAGCAGCCGGTCCTTGATCTCGGGTCGGGGGTGTCGTCCCATCGGCGCACTTTTTCACGTAATTGCCGCTACGTCTACCGTTGGTCGGACAGCGGACGGTGGACGTGGAGGTGGCGGTGAGGGTCGTGTTCGTGCACGGGGCGTGCGTGCGGGACGGGTCGTGGTGGTGGCACCGGATGGCCGGGCTCCTGGAGGAGCGGGGGGGGTGTCGAGCGTGGCTCCGGAGCTGCCGAGTTGCGGGCCGGGAGGGTGGGGGCTGGGCGAGGACGTCGCCGCGGTGCGCCGGGTGCTGGAGGTCGGCGACGAGCCGACCGTGGTGGTGGCCCACAGCTATGGCGGCATCGTGACGGCGGAGGCCGCCGCGGGTGTGGCCTCGGTGCGGCACCTGCTGCTGATCTCGAGCTACCTGCCCGAGGTCGGGCAGGGCCTGTCGGACTTCGGTGGCGAGTCCCCCGCCCCGTTCCTCGACGTCGACCTCGACGCCGGGACGTTCGGGGTTCGCCCCGAGTTGCTGGTGGACACGTTCCTGCACGATTGCGACGTCGACGTCCGGGCCGAGGCGGTGGACCACCTCGTCCGGCAGAGCGTGCGGGTCATCGGTCAGCCGGTCGGTGCGGCGGCCTGGCAGGACGTCCCGTCGACGTACCTCGTGTGCTCGCGGGACAGGGGCACGCCCGCCCGGTCGCAGCAGGAGTTCGCCCGCAAGGCGGGTCGTGTCGTCGAACTCGACGCGGGTCACCACCCGTTCCTGTCGCGGCCCGTCGAGGTCCGCGACCTGCTGCTGGACCTGTAGGACGTCGCCCCCCGAGTCGTCGAATCGCGCCCGCGCGCCGGTAGGCCGGCGCTACGGTGTGGTCGGGGGGTAGGCGTGGTGGAAACAGAGGGTGACTGGGGTCTGGGCACGGCGACGCACCGGGAAGCCGTGGCGGCTCGCGAGTGGCTGGTGAGACGGGGTGCCCTGGTCCACATCCCGAGGCCGTTGCTGACGGTCCGGCTGGGCCAGCGGAACCGACGGCGCGTCTGGTTCGGGTACTACGCGGTGTTCGTGGTGCTGGCCTTCGCCTGCTACGCGTTCGTCCACTGGCTGGTGCCGGACCTGCCGGACGTGCGCGACGAGGACATGACCGAAGGCCTCGTCCTCACCTCCGTCTACTGCGCGCTCCAGCTCGCGACGTGGCGCACGTGGTCGCGCGTCGACCGCGGGCTCGCCTCCCACGAGGCCCTGAACGACCCGAGCCTGCCCCGCCCGCCGTGGCGGACGGTGCTCGGCGGCTGGTTCACCGCCTCGACGGCGGTCACCTTCGTCGGTGGGGCGGGGCTGGGCGTCGCCATGGTCGTGACGACGCCCGCCCGGACCTACGCGTCGAGCTGGCTGGGGTTGCTCGCGATCGGTGCCCTGTCCACCGCGGTCGTCCTGACCGGCGTGCTGCGCGCGCCGGTCATCGCGGACGACGAGGCCACCCGCGCCGTGGACGACCTGGTCCGCACCGAGAACGCGAACCACGCCCTGCCCGCGATGTTCGCCGTTCCGGTGGTGTTCGACCTGTTCGAGGGCAAGCAGCCGTCGGCGTTCACCGGGGTGCTGATCGGCTACGTGGTGCTGTCCGTCGGGCTCCAGCTAGTCGCCGTGGTCGTCCACTCGCGCCAGGTGCTGCCACCGGGTGACTACGGTCCTCCCTCCGCGGAGCCCGTGGGCTCCGCGGAGGCCTGACTACGACACGGTCACCGAGTGCCGGAGGTCGTTGAGCCCGGTGGCCGCCTCCCACAGGCCGGTGTTGGCGGTCCGCACGGAGTACTCGGGCCTGCCGGGCAGCAGCGGATCGGCCAGTTCCAGCAGCAGCGCGTACGTGCCGGGGGTGAGCGAGGACGGCACGGTCACGGTCTGCGCCACGGTGTGCGCGCCCGGCAGCCACGCGCGGGGGTCGGCGGCGAGCGGGAGTCGCGTCTCCGCGCGGGTCGTGGTGTTGCGCAGCACCAGCGCCACCGTGCGCGGGTTGATCGTCGCGGCGTAGCCGTCGTTGGTGAGCCCGATCCGGACGGCGAGGCCCGAGCCGCGCGCGGCCGTGGCCGGGAAGGTGCCGTCGCGCAGCGTGAACCGGTAGCCGAGGCGGTTGGTCACGTCCGCCAGGCAGCCCCCGGCGGCCCACGACTGGAGGACGCCCTGGTGGTAGTCGGTGTTCAGGTACGTCCAGTGGAACCGCGACAGCTCACCGGTGGCCGTGGGGCAGTCCGAGCGGGGCGGGTTCGGCGCGCACGTCTCGCCGCCCATCGGCACCGTGCGGGTCTCGGCCTCCAGGTACGGGTACTCCACCGCGGTGTTCTCGTAGGTGCCGAAGTCGTCCGGGCTGGCCAGGAAGCAGTCGTTGTGGTGCCCGAGCCTGCCGCCGGCCGCGTACAGGGTGCGCTTGATCTTCGGCGTCCGGAGCTGCACGGCCCGCGTGGCGGGCAGGACGCTCAACAGCTTGTCCACCACCGCTTTGCGGTTCGCCCAGTCCGCCGAGGTGACCGTGCCCGCGTTGCCGAAGTTGCGGGTGTAGTACCACTCGCCCCACGCGCCGACGAAGCCCGCCTGCACCACGGCGATCACGTCCGCGTTGGCCGTGAAGTACGGAGCGAGCTGGTCCAGGTGCCCCAGCACCCGGTCCTTCGGGGCGTCGTCACCGGCGTCGGACGCCGTGTAGGCGAAGCGCAGCACCAGTTTCACGCCCGCCGCGCGGGCCGCGGCGAACTGGCGGCCCAACCGGTCCAGCGCGGTCTGGGCGATCGGCGAGGCCTTGTACTCCGCGAGGTAGAACACGCACATCACCAGCGTGACGCCCTGCGACGTCCGGTACTGGCGCAGCGCGTCGGCGGAGAAGTCGGCCTTGTCGCAGTCCTGGGTGTGGTGGTAGAGCCCGCGTTCCGGGTTGGCGATCACCTCGGTCGACGGCGGGTAGACCGGGCCGCTCGCGCCGCCGGCGTAGGTGTGGGTGACCTTGGCGGAGGTCTCGACCGGTGCCTCCACCTGGAACACCACGTCGGCGTCGTTCGGGCTGGCCGACTCCCCGATGTCGGCCCGCTCGACCGTCCACCGGGCCGTCCCGCCCGAGGAGGTGAACGGGACCGCCTTGACCGCCGTCCACGCCCAGCCGCCGCCACCGTGCCGGTACAGGGTTCCGTTCTCCAGCAGGAAGTCCGCGCCGACCGCGCCCTGGGCGAACCCCGTGGCCGCGGCGCGGTCGACGTCCAGGTAGACCCGCGCGAACGCGGGTGTTCCCGTGTACCCGACCTGGTAGGTGACGGTCGTGGCGGTGCTGCTCACCGTCGGCCCGGTGATGGCGGCGCCCGCGGGTGTGGCGACGACGCTGGTGAGGGCGAGCGCCATCACCAGGACTCGCACGATCTTCGGCACGCGATTCCTCCGTTTCCCCGCGGCGCTGCCATTAACCCACAGGGCGGATCACCGTCGCGGCCTCAGACCTCCACGTCGGGGTCTTCCGACACCGACCGCAGCGGCGTGAGCGTCGGGTGGCCCTCGGCCAGCAGGGCGGCGTCGCTGCCGGGGCGCGGCTCCTCGTCCACCGACACCGCGGCGAGGCTGATCGTGCCGTCGTCGGTGTCGTGCAGTTTGCTGCGCACGGCGCCGAAGTCGGCCAGGCCCGCTCTCCGGGGCGGGCCCACCTCGGGGCGGTTGGGCACGTTGAGGTTGAGGACGCTGCCCGGTGGCAGCGCGGCGAGCCGGTCGAACAGCCCGGACGCCACTGCGGCGGCCGTGGCCCAGTGGTGCTCGACGTCGGGGTCCAGTCCGACGTCCAGGGACACCGCCATGGCGCGCGCGCCGTTGATGGACGCCGTCAGCGCCGCGCCGACGGTGCCGGAGTGCAGGACGGCGCGGCCGACGTTCGCGCCGCGGTTGATCCCCGACAGCACGACCTCCGGCGGGTCGCCGAACGCTCCCTGGGACGCCACCAGCGCGATGAGGCCGGGGTGGGCGGCGACCGCGAAGCAGGGCACGTCCGGCAGGTCGGGCAGGTCCCGCCGGGCGACCTCGATCCGCCGGTCGTCCTGGGCGGCGGTCAGGCCCGCGCTGGTGCCGCTGGCCTCCGCGGCGGGCGCGGCGACCACCGCGGTCCACCCGTGCCGGACCGCCGCGCGCGCCAACGCCGCCAGCCCCGGTGAGTCGATGCCGTCGTCGTTGGTGATCAGCACCCTCACGCGGCCTCCTCCCACGGCGTGAGGACGACCCGGTCGACCATCTCGCGCACCACGTCGCCGCTGCCGGACCCGAGTCCGTGCCGGGTGACGTTGAGCGCGCCCGCCGCGGCGCCCAGCCTGAGCGACTCCTCCAGCGACAGCCCCTGCGCGAGCCCCGCGGCCAGGCCGGCGGTCATCGAGTCACCGCCGCCACGGGTGTCCACCGGGCTCAGCGCGGGTGACTCCACCAGGTACAGCCGGTCCTCGACCAGCGCCAACGTGGCCTCGGCCGCGCGTGACACGACGACGGCGCTCGCGCCGCAGGTGGCCACCTCGCGGCACCCGGCCACCAGGTCGGGCAGCGAATCGGACTTCGCCAGCCCGTCGGACACCAGTTCCTCGTGGCTGACCTTCACCACGTGGGGGCCGCCCGCGAGCGCCGCCGCGAGCCGGTCGCCGGACAGGTCCACCACGACGCGGCAGCCGTGGGCGCCGAGGTCCTTCGCGAGCCGCTCGTACACCGAGTCGGGCACCGGCTCGTCCTCCTCCGCAGGGCCGCTGAGCACCGCCACGCCCGCGCCGAGCGCTTCGACCAGGGTCAGCTCGTACAGGTCGTCCAGTTCGTGGCGCGACAGCACGTCCGCGGGCATCCGGATCACCTGGTCGCGGTTCCCGTCGCGCCGGTCGTGCACGTACGCGCCGTTGCGCGCCGCGACCTCCCGCACCCGCAGTTCCACCCCGATCAGGTGCCGCAGCACCTGCCCAGTCTCGCCGCCCAGCGCCGAGCACAGCACCACCTCGACGCCCAGCGACTCGATCATCCGCGACTGCCACACCCCCTGGCCGCCCGCGTGCACGTGGACGTCCGGCGTCCCGTCCAGGTCTTCCACCGTCACCGTCAGCAGCGGGGACGGCGCGAACACAGCTACTCGACCGTTCGTCATACCGGGCTATTACCCGTTTTGTCCGAATTCAACCCGTGGAGGGGTGATCGCTCTCGATGTAGGACTTGAACCCCTTGAGGTAGCTCTGCAAGCGCGCGCCGACGACGCCGAGCGCCGACCCGACCGCCTCCAGCGCGCCGTCCGGCTCGTAGTCCATGTGCAGGCTGACGCGCGAACGCCCCTCCCCCACCTCGGCGAACGTCACCGAACCGCTGTGCCGCGCCCCGGAGGTCGCCCGCCAGGTGATGCGCTCGTCCGGCAGCCGTTCGACGATCTCCACGTCGAACTCGCGCTGGACACCGGCGAACCCGGTCATCCAGTGGCTGTGGTCGTGGTCGCGCTCCGTCACGTGCTCCACACCGGACATGAACCGCGAGAACGACTCGGGGGTGTCCCACTGGCGGTAGGCGACGGACGCCGGGACGGCGACCTCGATCGCCTTGTCGTAGATCGGCACGGCGACCTCCTGATCGATGGCGTGGTCGGTCCAACGTCCCACGCGCCACGCCGGGGCGCTGGACGAAACCGGCCGGGGTCGACCGCGTGCGAGGTCAGTCCTTCGTGGACTTCGGTTCGACGACGGTGACCCGGACCCCGGCGGCGCGGATGGCCGACACGACCGCGGTGTCGGCGGACCGGTCGGTGATCACCTCGTGGACCTCGTGGACGTCGGCGATGCGGGCCAGCGCGACCTGGCCGAGCTTGCTGCCGTCGGCCACGACGATGACCCGCTGGGCGCGGCCGATCATGGCGCGGTTGGTGCGGGCCTCGTTCTCGTCGTGGGTGGTGAGGCCAGCGGTCACGTCCAGGCCGTCCACGCCGACCAGCGCGGTGCCGATGCTGATCGACGCCAGGACGTGCTCCGCCCACGGGCCGACCAGTTCGTAGGAGCGCGGTCGGGCCACCCCGCCGACGACGACGAGTTTCAGCCGGGGTCGCGGTGCGAGGTCCGCCGCGATGTTCAGCGCGTTCGTGACCACCGTCAGGTCGGGGCGGCCGGGGAGTTCCTTCGCGATCTCGCTGGTGGTGGAGCCGCCGGTCAGGGCGATCACGTGCGGTCCGACCGGGAGCCTGCGGACGGCCTCGCGGGCGATGGCGCGCTTGGCGTCGCGCGAGCGGTTCTCCCGGTAGCGCACCGGCAGCTCGGTGGCCAGGCCCTGGGGCAGCGCGCCGCCGTGGGTCCTGGTCAGCAGCCGCTGCTCCTCCAGCAGGGCGAGGTCGCGCCGCAGGGTGGCGGCGGAGGCACCGAAGCGCGCGGACAGGTCGCCGACGTCGAGCGATCCGGTTTCCGCCAGCACCTGGAGTATCTCGGGCAAACGTTCCGAACGGGGCGTGCGCCTTTTCCGCGGGCGGTGTTCGGAAACACCGGAATCCGTCGAGTCGACCATGGCGCGCAAGCCTACGGCAGCTTTCCGCGACCCCGCCCCGCCAAGCCGAACACCGGCCTCCCGTACCCCATGGCCAGGGGAAACCACGGCAAACGCGCATCCCGGATGTTCACTTGGCCACCGAACCTTGCGACTCGCGCACCGGCGGACGTAGGAATGCCGAACCCGGCGAAAAGGCGTTGACACGGGTCCGACGGAGCACCACCCCATTCGGGGGAAACGACCTGGTGCCGATTCGAACGCGTCCCGGAAAAGGCGAAGGGCAACACGCATGACCGTGAGCGAACAGCGTCTCGGCGCAGGCTGGACCGCGCGGGAGATCCGCCAGCAACCGGCCACCTGGCCACTGGTGGCCGACGCGGTGGCACGGGCCCGCACGGACGTCGAGGCTCTACTGCGGGACGCGCTCGCCGAACCGCGGACCCGGATCGTGCTGACCGGCGCGGGGACGTCGGCGTTCGTCGGCGAGCTGGTGTCCCGCGACCTGGCGCACCACCTCGGCAGGCCGGTGGAGGCCATCCCCACCACGGAGATCGTCGCCGATCCGCGCGGGTCGGTGGTGGACGACCGGCCGGTGCTGCTGGTGTCCTTCGCCCGCAGCGGGAACAGCCCGGAGTCCGTGGCCGCGGCCGACCTGCTGCGGCGCCTGACGCCGCGCCTGCGCCACCTGGTGATCACCTGCGACCCGGCGGGCGCGCTGGCGCGGCGGTGGTCCGGTGACGAGGACGCCGTCGTGGTCGCGCTGCCCGACGAGGTGAACGACCGCGGGTTCGCCATGACGTCGTCGTTCACCGGCATGGCGCTGGCGGCGCTGCTCGCGTTCGGGATCGACGTCGACGTGCGGGAGTTGGCGCGGGCGGGGTCGTCGGTGCTCGACGACGTCGAGCGGCGGGCGTTCGGGATCGCCGACGCCGCGCCCGCCCGGCTGGTGTTCCTGGGGTCCGGTCCGCTGCTGGGGCTGGCGCGCGAAGCGGCCCTCAAGTGCCTGGAGCTGACCGGGGGCGAGGTGGTGGGGGTCGCCGAGTCGTCGCTGGCGTTCCGGCACGGCCCCAAGTCGGTGGTGCGCGACGGGACGGTCGTCGTCGTCTTCCTGTCCCCCGACGCGCACACCCGCCGCTACGACGAGGACATCGTCCGCGAACTGGTGGCGGATCTGGGCCCGGACCGGGTGGTCGTGGTGGGACCGGCCGACGGCGGCGCGCGGTCGTGGCCCGTTCCGTGCGCGCCCGGCTGGTCGCCCGCGGTGTGGTCGCTGGTCGCGGTGATCACCGCGCAGGCCACCGCGCTCGCGTGCTCGCTCGCGCTGGGGCTGGAGCCGGACGACCCGTTCCCCGGCGGCGAGGTGAACCGCGTGGTGCGGGGCGTGGTCGTCCACGAGTTCGACGAGTTCGACGGGAAGGGGTGAGCCCGGTGTTCCTCGGAGTCGACGGTGGTGGCACCAAGACGGCGTTCTGCCTGGTGGACGTGGACGGGCGGATCGCCGCGGAGGCCAGGACCGAGAGCGTGTACTACCTGGGCGAGGGCCTGCGGATCGTGGAACCGCTGCTGCGCGCCGGGATCGCGGAGGTCTGCCGGATCGCGGGCGTCACGGTCGCGGACATCGCCTACTCGTTCTTCGGCCTGCCGTCCTACGGCGAGATCAGCGCGGACGTGCCGCTGCTCGACGCGCTGCCCGCGACGATCCTCGGGTCCTCGAACTACCGGTGCGGCAACGACATGGTGTGCGGGTGGGCGGCGTCGCTGGGGGGCGTCGACGGCATCAACGTCGTCGCGGGCACCGGCTCCATCGCCTACGGCGAGCACCTCGGCGCGCAGTGGCGCGGCGGCGGCTGGAGCGAGCTGTTCGGCGACGAGGGGTCCGGGTACTGGATCGCGATCAGGGGCCTCAACGCGTTCAGCCGCATGGTCGACGGGCGGCTGCCGGTCGGCGCGCTGGTCGCGGAGATGAGGCGCGCGCTCGACCTGTCCGCGGACTTCGACGCCATCGACGTCGTGATCAACCGGTGGCAGGGCGACCGCGGCAGGATCGCGACCCTCGCCAAGGTCGTCGTCGTGGCCGCGCAGGCAGGCGACGCCGCCGCCGTCGACATCCTGCGGGAGGCGGGGCGGGAGTTGGCCCTGCTCGTGGAGGTCGGTCGCGGCGCGCTCGGCTTCGACCCCTCCCAGCGGGTGCCGGTGTCCTACTCCGGTGGCGTGTTCGGCTCGGAGCACGTGCTGGCGTCGTTCCGGGAGTCGCTCACCCACGAGATCGACCTGCGGGACCCGTTGCTGGAACCGCACATCGGTGCCGCCGTCTACGCGGCACGCCTGCACGGACACCCGTTGCGGGCGCAGGACATCCACGCAGTTGCCGCCCGTTGAGGAGTCGACATGGCCACGTCGAACGCGCCCGCCCCGCTGTCCCGGATGACCGGCTGGATCCCCTACGCCGGTCTGCTCGTGCTGTTCTGGGGCGTGTGGGGGGCCTTCTCCAGCCTGCCCACCAAGTGGTACGGCTACCCGGACCCGATGGTCTACGTCGTGTGGGCGTTGACCATGATCCTGCCCGCCTGGATCTCGTTGCGGGGCAAGAGGTTCGACCGCGGTCGGGTCGCCGCGGGCTACGGCCTGCTGATCGGCCTGACCGGCGCGGGCGGGCAGCTCCTGCTGTTCAAGGCCCTCACGATCGGCCCGGCGTACATCATCTTCCCGATCATCGCGCTGTCCCCGGCGATCACGGTGCTGCTGGCGTTCGGCGCGCTGCGTGAACGGCTGGGCGCGCTGTCGTGGACCGGTGTGGTGCTGGCGCTGGCCGCCGTGGTGCTGTTTTCGGTCTCCCCCGGTGACGGGGGCGACGCCGGGTGGCTCTACCTGGTGCTCGCGGTGCTGGTGTGCGTGGCGTGGGGTGTGCAGGCGTTCTTCATGCGCAAGGCCGCCGTCGCGGGGGTGGCGGACGAGACGACGTTCGGCTGGATGACGATCAGCGGCCTGCTGCTCATCCCGGTCGCGATCGTGATGATGGGCGGCCTGCCGCTGGACTTCCCGTGGCAGGCGCCCGCGCTCACCGCGGTCACGCAGCTCCTCAACGCGGTCGGCGCGCTGTTCCTGGTGATGGCGATGAGCCGCGGGAAGGCGTCGATCGTGGCGCCGGTGACCAACGCCCTGGCGCCGGTGCTGACGATCGTGCTGTCCCTGGTCGTGTTCGGCGCCTCCCCCACCGGGTTCCAGCTCGCGGGCATCGTGCTGGCGCTGGTCGGTTCGACGCTCATGGTCTACCGCAGCGAGAAGAGCGCGGAGGCGGAGGGGGTCGACGTGGCCAGGGCGGACTGACGCGCGGGATCACCCGCTCTGGCCCTGGTGGGTGCGGGACGCGGCGTAGTAGGCGTCGACGGTGTCGCCGTCGACGCCGACGAAGCCCTCCACCCGTGCCGCGGCCGCGCGGATGAGGACGATGAGGATGTCCAGTCCGTGCGGGCCGCCCAGTGCGTGCAGGACGGGGGTGGCCAGTTCGTCGTCGCCTGAGGCGATGGCGGTGATCAGGTCGGTGGCGTGGTGCGCGGCGCGCAGGCTTTGCGTGTCACCCGGTGGGGTGGAGATTCCGAGGGGGACGCGCGCGCCGCGGCGGAGGCTTCCCTGGGGGATGCCGGTGAGCAGGATTCCGCTGAGGACCTCGACCGCGGCCATGGTGGAGTCCTGGTCGGTCAGGACGCGTTGGGCCGCGGCGACGGCGAAGCGCAGGTCGCGGCGGTTGAGGGCGCCGACCGCGGCCATCACCCAGTGCCGGGGGCCGTCGGGAGGGGCGAACGGCGTGGTGGGGGCGTCGTCGGGCGCGGCGGGGGTGGTGGGGCGGCCGTCGTCCTCGGCCGTGCTGCTCATGGAGAACGTGCTCACTCTCGCCGGTTTTCACGGTGTCTTTCGCGCTGGTTCACGGAAAATACCGGCGCCCCGACGCGGCCGCATGATGAAATTGGGGAAAGCAACACTATTGTGAATACCCCGATAAATGCGGAAAGATCGAATGCCGTTATCCCTCGTGGCGGGTGCTAGCGCATTCCCGGCGCGGCGGAAAGGGGCCATCCGGGGAGAGACCGGCTTTTCGGGCGACGACGGGACGTCGGACTCGTTCAGGGGGTGGTCGTGGGTGTGCCGAACCACCGGGGCAGGTGGTCGAGGAGGTCCCGCTGGTCCGCGCCCGCCCACGCGACGTGGCCGTCCGGTCGCAGCAGCACCGCGGGCACGTCGAGGCCTTCGGCGACGTCGACGACGTCGACGACGTGGTCGACGCGATCCGCCCAGCCCGTCACCGAGAGGCCGCCGGTCTGGTCGAGCAGCAGGCCGCGGCCGTCGTGCATCAGCTCGTAGAGGCGGCTCCCCTCCAGGGTCAGGTCCCGCATGCGCCTGCCGAGCAGGTCGTGGCCGTCGCCGAAGTCGTAGCGGACGCCGATCGCGGTGATCTTCTCGATCAGGTGCCGGTTGACCTCCTCGAAGTCCATCAGCTCCGCCAGCAGCGCGCGCACCGACCGGGGGCCGGGTTCGGGGGACATCAGCAGCATCTGGGCGCGGGTGTTGTCCAGCACGGCGGAGGCGACCGGGCGCCGTTCGGCCCCGTAGCTGTCCAGCAGTCCCTCCGGGGCCCAGCCGCGGACCTGCGCGGCCAGTTTCCAGCCGAGGTTGACCGCGTCCTGGATGCCGAGGTTGAGGCCCTGGCCGCCGGTCGGTGGGTGGACGTGCGCGGCGTCGCCCGCGAGCAGGACCCGACCGGCGCGGTAGCGCTCGGCCAGCCTGGTGGCGTCGCCGAAGCGGGAGAGCCAGCGGGGTGAGTGCGCGCCGAAGTCGGTGCCCGCGACCGCGCGCAGCCGCTGCCCGACCTCGTCGAGGGTCGGTGGTGTGGTGCGGTCCTCGGCCACGCCGTCGGCGGGCACGACGAAGCGGTAGAGGCCTTCCCCGGAGGGCGCGACGCCGAACCGGAGCTGGGTCTTGCGGACCTCGGCGACGACGGAGGCGACGGTGTCCGGTGACGCGGTCAGCTCCACCTCGCCCAGCAGCGTCTCGACGGTGCTGGGTTCGCCGGGGAAGTCGATGCCCGCCAGCGCGCGCACGGTGCTGCGGCCGCCGTCGCAGCCGACGAGGTAGCGCGACCGCAGCCGGGTGCCGTCGGCCAGGTCGACGTCCACCCCGTCGTCGTCCTGGCCCAGCCCGACCACCTCGTGGCCGCGGCGGATCCCGACGCCGAGCGCGCGGGCGTGCTCGACCAGCAGCCGCTCGGTGGTGGGCTGCGGCAGGGACAGGACGAACGGGAACGTGGTGTCGAGCCCGTCCGGTGGCGGCTTGGTGATGCCGGCGAAGTACCCGCCCAACGGGCTCCGCCTGCCCAGCGCGAGCATCGGCTCCAGCAGGCCGCGCTGGTCGAGCACCTCCATGCTGCGGGCGTGCAGGCCGCGCGCGCGGACGACCTCCGTCGGCTCGGCGTCCCTTTCCAGCACGAGCACGTCCACGCCGTGCGGTGCCAGTTCGGTGGCCAGCACCACGCCGGTCGGTCCGCCACCGACGACTATCACGTCGATCATCGAGCCCCCTGTTCGACGAAGTCCGGTCGGTCGCGGAATTCCGGGTTTTTCCGCGGGTGCCGGCTTCGGCCGCGGATTCTGCGGCACGACCCCGGTCTTGCCGCAAGCCCCCCTTCGCGCTATATCTTGGAATTGTCGGGGAGAGGTCTTCTCCTCACGCGGGTGGTCGCAGCGCGATCAGGCTGGCGACCGGGCGGCCGTGGTCGGGGGTCCAGGTGTAGCCCGTCTCGCCCGGTGGGGGCCAGCGCAGGTAGTGGCGGTTGCCGTGGCTCGTGAGCAGTCCGTCGCGCAGCACCGTGAGCTTGCTGGTGTTGCCGGAGTCCAGCAGGCAGCCCGACACGACGTCGCCGGCCGCGCGCACGGCCGTGAGGGTCTGCTCGAGGGTGAGGCCGGGGAACGTGGTGCTGCCGGGTCGGCCGTCGAACAGCCGCAGGTGCCTGGCGCCGTCGCCGGTCTCGTAGAAGACGAGCCGGGTGGACGCCCGGTCGCGCAGCAGCGGGTAGCTGCCCAGGGAGCGGTCGTCGTTCAGCGGGTGGGTGACCGGATCGGGGTGGGCCAGTGACGGTCCGACGGAGATGGCGCCCTGCTGGTCGCCGGGGGTGAGCGGGCCGATGGTGTGCACGTCCAAGCGGGTGCCCGCGGCGGAGCGGGGGCAGCGCACGACGACGTCGTGGGCGAAGACGTCGACGCGGCCGGTGTCCTCGCGGGTGACGGCGGCGAAGCGGCCGTCGGGGGTCGCGTGGAAGCCGAGGTCGGTCCAGCGGTCATCGGTGATGGGCGGGGTGAGGCGGGACTCCTCCTGGAAGACGCGGACCTTGCCGGTGCGCTCGTCGGGCTGGTGCTGGATGGCGCAGTTGGCGTTGCCGTAGACCAGGCAGTCGGCGTCGAACGCGGTCCGCGACCCGGCCCACCGCAGCCGTTGCCCGGACAGCGACAACTCGCCGCGCGCGGGCACCTCGACGACGGACAGGACGCCGTCACGGCTGACGAGCGCGTCCTGGGTGGCAACCGGGACGCTCAGGACGCGGCCGGCGCGGATCGCGAGGTTGAGGCTCAGCGTCCGGGGGCGGTGGCGGCAGCGGTCGGCGAGGAAGAAGAAGCCCGCGGTGGTGGTGACGACGTCGCCGGTGCGGCGGGCGTGGTCCGCGGTGCTGACCGGGGGTTCGGTGACGAGGACGTCGGCTCGGGCGGGGGCGTGCCAGGTGGCGGTGTAGGAGTTGGTGAACGTGGACCCCAGCGCCAGCGACTCCGCGTGGAACGTGATGCCGGGCGCGAGGGTGGCGCTGGTGGTGGGCACCGGCCGGTCCAGCAGCGGGCCCAGGTGCGCGGCGGCGTCGGCGGGGGTGTCGAACCGGCGCATCAGTGCGCTCCGAAGACCAGCGGCGCGGTGGCGAGCAGGGCGTCGAGCAGGGCGGACCGGCCGCAGAGGGTCTCGGCGCGCAGGCGGGCGAGGTCGGTGGGGCTCGCGTCGGCGGGGGTGGGCACGGCGGCGCGCAGGGCGGTGGGGGTGGTGGCCGCGATCCGGGCTTGCAGGGACGCCGAGACGGGGGTGAGCGCGTCGAGTTCGGCCAGCATGGCGAGTTCCTCGGCCCAGTGCCGGTCGCCGAGGACCTTGAGGAGGTCCCGGTGCAGGTCCGGCGGGTCGTCCACGACCGGGGTCGGCGGTCGTCTGCGGCGGTAGCCGTCGGCGAGGTCCTCGGGCAGGCGCAGCAGGTCGGCCTTGCCGAGGGTGCGGACGATGCGGAACGCGTTGCGCGTGAAGCAGCGCTCGACCTCGGCCCAGTGCACGATCCGCGGTGACCGGTCGCGCCACGCCCGGTAGCCGTCGTGGGGGTCCAGCACCGCGCACGGGGTGCGCGGCCGGGCGTTGTCGACGTCGAGCAGGATCGTGTCGACGTCGAACAGGCCGTTGAGGGCCAGGTCGGCGGCGTGGTGCAGGACGCCGACGCTGAGGATGGGCCTGCCGCGGCGGTACACGTGGACCCCGGCGCCGACCACGCGGACCCCCGACGGTCCGGCTCGCAGCTTCTCGCGCGGCGGGCCGACCTCTCCCAGCGCGCGCAGGTCGGCGCGCAGCGCGTGGACGTCCGCCGCGCGCACGGTGGCGTGCTTGAGGACGTACAGGTCCACGTCGCGCGGCGACAGGGCGGTGCCGAAGCGGAGGTGGTCGAGGATCTCGCGCGCGCCGCTGCCGCCGAGGTAGGACCGCCGGTACCCGTGGCGCAGCAGGACCTCCCGCAGCGGGGCGAGCCACCGCGAGAGTTCCCGCGCCTCGTGCACCGCGCCCGCTACCGGCAGGCCGCGGCGGTCACACCACGAACCAGACGCGTTCGATCTTCTCCTTGCCCACCTCGTACATCGCGACCGCGGCCCTCGACTCGCCCGCCCCGATGCCGGTCACCAGCTCGTGGTCGATCACGATGCGGCCGTGCACGACCCGCGTGACGAGCTTGGCGTGCAGCGCGGGGTAGGAGTCGAACAGCTCCTGGTAGCGCCGGCGGAACAGCGGCCCGGAGCGGTCCTCCAGCACCTCCCCGGCGGGGAACGTCGCCACCGGCACGTCCTCGACGTAGAAACCGAGGAACCGTTCGAGGTCGCGGGCGTTGTAGGCGGCCAGTTGGCCGGCGACGATCTCCTCAGGAGACAACAAGGACCCCTCTCCTCGAAGCCCGCGGGCACGGGACCTCCGAAATTTTCCCCGTGATCATGCCGGCGCGGGGGCCTGTTTCGGGCGCCTGGTGGCACCGGGTTGCCGGGGCTTCGGAGGTGACGCTGCGATCCGATGTCGATCGCGCTGGGTGATGTGCGATCTTGACGACATGAGCAGTACTCCGGCCAGACCGTCCGCACGGCACTCCCCCGACCCGACGAGGCAGGTGGAGGCCCCGCAGCACGGCGGCGAACCGTACCGGGCCGGTGCGACCGGGTGGGTGGTGCACGCCGTCCAGGCGATGGGCGGTCCGTCGTTCTGGTGCGGCCCCGACTACGGGGACGGCACCGCGGCGGGCCCGTTGGAGAGCGCGCTGTACTGGCCCGACCGCCGGTCGACCTACCGGGCGCTGATGCTGGCGTTCGGGTCGGTCGCGGTGGCCAGTTCCAAGGGCTTCTCCCCCATCGAGCTGCCCGACCAGTCCGGCCGCTGATCCCGGCGGTCCGCCCGCCCCGCCCGCCGCGGTGTCGTCGCGCCTCGACGGCGTGGCGGGCGGGGGCGTGCCGTCGGTGGCGGGGCTAGCGGATGAACCGGCCGTCGACGACCGCGTCCACGCCGGGTGGGTCGGCGACGGCGGCGCGGGGGTCCAACGCGCCGAGCAGGTGCAGGAGCACGACGAGCGCCGCCGCGGCGGCGGTGCCCGCGATGGCGCGGTGGGGCTGCATGGTGGTGACGGTAGAGGGGCGGCCGTGGGCGCGGTGTGTCCGCCGTGGACTTCCGGGGCCCCTGTTCCCGTTATAGGGGCCCGTTGTAGAGGACGGTGCCCGCGGCGTCGGTGACCCTGGTGGTGAGGCCGGTGATCTTGTCGCGGGCCAGCGGGACGAAGTAGGCGAAGGTCTCGGAGCCCGCGTCGGCGAGGACGGGTTTGCCGCCGGGGAGGAAGATCTCGACCTTGGCGACCTGCGGGAGGGTGCGGCCGTAGCCGAGGAAGCCGGTGTCGGCGTCGATCCCACCCGCCTTGGCCAGGGCGCGGTTGGCGTTGCGGAGGCTGGACTCGGTCATGGGGCCGACACCGGAGCCGCTGCCGAGCGGGTGCACGCCGCACATGGCGATGGTGCGGGGGGTGCTGCCGACGACGATCTTGTGGCCCTGGCCGTCGTCGATGAGGGCGCCGAGGGTGAAGTTGGCGGGGTCGAGTTCGGCGTTGCCGCAGGAGCGCAGGAGTTCGGCCTTGACCGCCTGGAGGTCCTTGGGCTTCTGCTCCTTCTGGGGTTCGCTGGTGGGCGCCGCGGGTGCCGAGGGGGTCTCGGCGGCGGCGGGCTGGTCCCGTGGTTCCCACAGGGCATTGCTGATCACCGCGAGCAGCAGCGCGACAGCGGCGGCCACAACAGCGGTGGCACGCATGGATCCGATCGGCACCGTCTTCCCTTCACTCTCGGGTGAAAGTGTGGCACGAACGGGTGAGGAAGATCGACACCAGCCTCACTTTGGGCGCAGGACGGTGGTGCGTTTGACTTCCGCGCTCTCCAACGCGCCGTGCACGGGCACGGCGTAGGAGGCGAGCACGGTGAACTCCGCGTGCGGCAGGTGCGCCCGCTGCGGGTCCCCCACCAGCACCGCGGCGCCCCGGTCGGCGGCGGCGCGCAGGAACGGCAGCACGCGCTCGGCCATGCCCCGGTCGTAGAACACGTCCCCGGCGAGCACGACGTCGTACCCATCGGGGGCGCCGCCGAGCAGGTCGCCGCCCTCCACGGTGACCGCGACGCCGTTGAGGTCGGCGTTGACGGCGATGGCGGCGGTCGACAGCGCGTCGACGTCGTTCGCCGTCACGTCGGCCGCGCCCGCCAGCCGCGCGGCGATGGCGACGAGCCCGGACCCGGCGGCGAGGTCGAGGACGCGGCGGCCGGTGACGACCTCGGGGTGGTCGAGCACGTAGCGGGCCAGCGCTTGGCCGCCGGCCCACGGGAACGCCCAGAACGGCGGCGAGTCCTCCTCCGTGGCCTCCCACAGGGCGATGACGTCGTCGGCTCCGCGCAGGACCACCTCCGGTACCAGCGGCACGAGGTGGGGGCGGGTGTTGGCCAGCACGAACGCGGTGCGGTCCACCTACGCGGTGCGGGGTTCGCCGGCGCGAGCCGTCGGGGTGGGGGCGGCGTGGTCGATCGCGCGCGGGTTCTCGGTGCGGGCACGGCGCTCGGGCCGGGTGAGCGGACGGACCATGCGGTGATGGTAGTACCGGCCGACAGGCCCGTGATCCGCCGCCGGGGCGGTTCTCGCGTTCAAGCACGCGGGTCACGCGGTGCGCGTGGTTGAAGCGGCGCGGGTCGGGGCGGCCGATCGCGCGGGACGAGTCGGGACGCTTGGTCGGGACGCGGGTCGGGGGGCGCGCAGGCGAGCGGAGCGGCGCGGGGTGGGACGTGCGGTCGGCCGCGCCGGCACGCGGTGCGCGTGGTCGGACGCGTGGTCGAGGCGGTGCGGGTCGGGTCGATCGCACGGGTCGGGACGCGGGTCGGGGGCGCGCGGTCGGGTCGGTCGACGACGCGGGGTGGTCGGCGGCAGCGTGAGTCGAGGTCGCGACGGTGCGGTCAAGGTCGGGGCGGTCGGCGGCAGCGCGGGGCGGGGGTGCTCCGGTGTGGTGGCTCCCCCGAGATCAGACGGTACCGGTGGGGTACGACAATCGCGGTCGCGCCCTATGCGGAGCGCCCTCCGGTTCTGCTACGGTGAAACGGAGGGCACTCCACCTAGGCGGAAGGGGTTTTCGCGTGGCTGACGAGGCACCTGGCGGGGTCGTTCGGTTCGGCGGACGGGACGTGGCCCGGATCGGGTTCGGGGCGATGCAGCTCGTGGAGGGGGCGGTCGAGCGGCGGGTCGCGGTCGACGTGCTGCGGCGGGCGGTCGAGGTGGGTGTGGGACACGTGGACACGGCCGGGTTCTACGGGGCCGGGGCGTGCAACGCGTTGATCCGCGAGGCGCTGTCGCCCTACCCGGACGGGCTGGTGCTGGTGAGCAAGGTCGGGGCCGAGCACGCCGGGGAGGCGGGGCTGGTGCCCGCGCAGCGGCCGGAGCAGTTGCGGGCCGGGGTGGAGGCCGATCTGGTGAGCCTGGGCGTGGAGCGGGTGGACGTGGTGAACCTGCGGCGGCTCGACGCGCCGCCCGGTCTGCTGGCGGAGGGCGCGCAGCGGGTCGACCTGGACAGCCAGGTGGCGGAGCTGGTGGCGTTGCGACAGGAGGGCAAGATCGGCGCGATCGGGTTGAGCAACGTCGACGCCGAGCAGGTCCGTCGCGCGGCGCCCGCGGGAGTGGAGTGCGTGCAGAACGGCTACAACCTGCTCGACCGGTCCCACGAGGCGACGCTGGGGGTGTGCCGGGAGCACGGGATCGCGTGGGTGCCGTTCTTCCCGCTCGGGTCGGCGTTTCCCGGACTTCCCAGGGTGACGGGCAATCCCGAGGTCGTCGCGGTCGCGCGGGCGCTGGGGGTGACGCCCGCGCAGGTCGGGCTGGCGTGGCTGCTGACCCGCTCGCCGCGCACGCTGCTCATCCCCGGCACGGCCGACCGCGCGCACCTGGAGCAGAACGTCGGCGCCGGGGCCGTGCGCCTGGACGCCGACGCGCTCGCCGTCCTGGACGCCGTGGCCTAGCCGCCCGCTCGGGACCACCTGGGCCAGCGGAGGTTCGTGGACGCCGTGGCTTAGCCGCCTGCTCGGGACCACCCGCACGGCGACGGTTTCGTGGACGCCGTGCCCTAGAGGCCCCCGGCGACGCGCAGGACGGCGCCGGTGGTGAACGCGGCCTCCGGGCCGAGCAGCCACGCGATGGCCGAGGCGATGTCGTCGACCTCGCCCGCCCGCCGCAGCGGGATGATCTCGGCCATGCGGTCGGGGCGGTCGGGGTTGCCCGAGACGGCGTGGATGTCGGTGCGGATGGTGCCCGGCGCGACGCAGTTGACGCGGATGCCGCGCGGGCCCAGTTCCTTGGCCAGGCCGACGGTGAGGGCGTCGACGCCGGCTTTCGCGGCGGCGTAGTGGACGTACTCGCCGGGGCTGCCCAGGGTCGCCGCGGCCGAGGACACGTTGACGATGGCGCCGCCCTCGGTGAGGTCGCGGGCGGCGCGGCGCGCGCACAGCAGCGCGCCGAGGAGGTTGACGTCCAGGACGTGGCGCAGGTCCTCGACGCGCAGGTCGGCCAGCGGCCCGGCGGGGCTGGTGACGCCCGCGTTGTTGACCAGGCCGGTGATCGGGCCCAGGACGCTCGCGGCGGTGTCGAACAGCTCGTCGACGTCGCTCGGCGAGGTGGTGTCGACCCGGACGGCGACGGCCTGGCCGCCGTCGGCGCGGATGTCGCGGGCCAGCGCGTCGGCCTCGTGCAGGGCGCGGCGGTAGCCGATGGCGACGTGGTGGCCGCGGGCGGCGAGGGCGCGGACGGTGGCGGCGCCGATGCCGCGGCTGCCGCCGGTCACCACGGTGACGGGACTCATGCGACGAGCCTAGAGATCGGCGGCGTGGAATCGCACGGGAGTGGGGTACCCGCAGCGCATGCGGCACCCCAGTGGAGATCCGGACCCGGCTTCACCCGTTCAGCCCTGTTGGGGCAGTCTGTGGCCGTGATCGAGCCGCGCTGCTCCGCGTTCTCCGCGGCCCTCGCCGAGCCCCAGTCCGGGACGGCCGCGACCGCGAGGGCGTGGGTGTGCCTGGAGCAGCCCGGCCCGTGGGGTCGCGACGCGCTGCTGGAGAGCCACCTCGACCCGGAGCTGGGCGCGGAGCTGGTCCGCCGCTCGTCCGGGACCGGGGTGCGGGTGCTGCTGATCCGCCGTCCGGGGACGCACCCCGACCGGCACGTCCCGCAACGCCGCCGCGTCTACCTGGCGAGCTGCGCGCCCGGCGCCTCGTGGCTGGAACGGGCGGACCTCACCGATCCCGAGGAGCTGCTCGAACTGGACTTCACCGCGCTCGGCCAGGGCCGGTCGACGGGCTTCGGCACGCCGGAGACCGGTCCGCTGCTGCTGGTGTGCACCAACGGCAAGCGCGACGTGTGCTGCGCGCTGGCCGGGCGGCCGATCGTCGCGGACCTGGCCGCGCGGCACGGCGACGCGGTGTGGGAGTGCACCCACACCGGCGGGCACCGGTTCTCCCCCACCGGGGTGCTGCTGCCCTCCGGGTACCTCTACGGGCGGCTGGACACCGGGTTCGCCGAGGAGCTGCTGGCGGCCCGCGCCGTGGTCGTGGACCGCTGCCGGGGCCGCTCGTACTGGTCGAAGGCGGGTCAGGTCGCGGAGGTCGCGGTGCGGGCCCGGCTGGGGGAACGCGGTGACGCGCTGGTGGTGGAGCCGGAACGGCGGCACGACGCGACCACGTGGACGGTGCTGGTGCGCCACGCCGACGGCCGGGAGTGGCAGGTGTCGGTGACCGAGCGGGCCCTGCCGCCCGCGCGGCCGACCGGGTGCGGCAAGGAGCCCGCCATCCCGACCGCGCTGGTCGTGACGGCGGTGGATCAGCTCGTGCCGGTGGCCTGAACGTCCGACCGGCCGGGGACCGCGCGCGGCACGGCGGCGGAGAACAGGCCCAGGCCCAGCGCGTACGGGTCGTCCAGGCCGACCTCGCGCAGCGCGTCACCCGGCAGCGCGAGCAGCGAGATCGCGACCCCGAGGAAGTAGGCGTCGAGCAGGCCCGCGTCACGGGCCGTGCTCGGCAGCCCGGCGGTGCGGTGCAGCTCCGCGCCCGCCTCGGCGTTGGCCACGGCCATCCGGCTCAGCGCCTCCCGCACACCGGGCCTGCGCACGGCCTCCAGGTACAGCTCCAGCATCGCGAGCACGTGCGTCGGGTCGTCGGCGACCGCGCGCCGCAGCAGCGCCGGGTACAGCTCGGCGACGTCGGTGGCGGTCACGTCGGCGGGGGTGGTGTCGCGCAGCCTGCGCACGGCGGCGACGTGCAGCTCGGTCATCCGGTTCGCGGCGGCCTGGAGCAGCGTTTCCCTGGTGGGGAAGTAGTTCTTGGTCGTGCCCAGCGGCACCTCGGCGCGGCGGTCGACCGCTCGGTGGGTGAGGCCCCGGCCGCCGTCGGTGGCCAGCACCGAGATGGCCGTATCGCACAGCAGTTCACGACGGAGCGTCACAATTTCGGACGATACTGGTTCCTTCGGGTGAGCGCAGCGCCGGGGTGGATCTTGACGCGCCCACGGCGGTCACCAACCGCCCCCCTTGCAGCACGAGCCAGCCGCCGCACACGCACCGCTGGTAGCGCACCTGCCCCGCGCCGCTGCGGTGCGCGGAGGCGGGGGTGGTGGGGTCGTCGACGGGCCAGCCGCAGGAGGGGCAGTTGGTGTTCACGCCCCCAGCGTGCTGTCATGGTTCAGTGCACTTCAACCCTTACGGCGGGCTGGCGGCGGAACTCGCCGTGATGCTCGTCAACGCCGGACCCGACCTGACCCCGGACCGGCTGCTCGACCTGCTGCGCGACCGCGACTACCGGCCCGCCGGGACGTGCAGCGACGCGGAACTGGCCGAGCTCACGGCGTGGGCGCGCCGGTTGGAGGAGGTGTTCGCCGGGACCGTGGACCGGGTGCCCGCGCTCAACGCCCTGCTGGCGGAGTCCGCGACGCAGCCCTACATCTCCGAGCACCACGGGCGCGCGCCGCACCTGCACTTCGCCCGCGAGGACGGCCCGATGGTGGCCCGGCTCAAGGCCTACACCGCCTCCGGGCTCGCGCACGCGTTCTGCCAGGACCCCGACCGGGTCGGCCGCTGCGACCGCGAGGGCTGCGGGGTCGTCTACGTCGACACCTCCCGCAACGGCCGCCGCCGCTTCTGCTCCACCCGCTGCTCCAACCGCGTGCACGTGGCCGAGCACCGGCGGACCCGCGCGCTCGTGTGAGCCTCAGCCCTTCGCGCGCAGTTCGGTGAGCAGCCCGTACACCGTGGAGCGCGACACCCGCAGCGCTTGGGCGACGACGGGGGCGGCGCGGCGGACGGCGAACACCCGCGCCTCGTCCAGCGCGCGCAGGACGGCGAGCCGGTCCTGGCGGGTCATCCGGTCCACCGACCGTCCGGTGGACCGCACGTGGGTGCCGATCACGTGGTCGACGCGCTGCGACCAGTCGGCCTCGAACAGCGGCTCGGGCGGCGGGGTGGTGGGGGCGCCGAACGCGGACAGGACGGCGGCGGCCCGTTCCAGGGGGGTGCGGTCGAGGTTGACGCACAGCACCACCGACGGCGTGCCGTCGTCGTCGCGCAGCACGGCGCTGACCGAGGACAGGCGGCGGCCGTCGGCGAGCAGCTTCTCGTAGGGGCCGTAGACGTCGCGGTCGGTCGGGTCGAGCCGGTCCAGGTCGCCCAGCGCCGACGGGTCGCCGGGGCCGCGCGCGGTCAGCGGGTTCCAGACCTCCAGCACCCGGTCGGTGGCCGGGTCGTGCAGGACGACCTCGGCGTACGGGCCGAGCAGCAGGGTCACGGCCCGGCACACCGGTTCCCACCTGAGCACACGCGGATCTCGCATGCCCGGACTTTACGTCCAGGCTGGACGAAAAGTCCTAGGCGGGGCCGGGTTCGGCCGCCAGCGGCGGCACCCGGCGGCCGAACAGGGTGCCGTCGAAGCTGGCGTCGTCGGCGTACAGGGCGTCGTTGACGTCGGTGCGGCCCCGGAACCAGGTGTGGTCGAAGTGGGCGTCCTTGCCGAACACCGTGCCGGTGAAGTAGGCGCGGCCACCGAAGCGGACCCGGCGGAACCCGGCGCTGTCGGCGAACTCCGCCCGGCTGAACACCGCCCGCCCGGAGAACCGGGAGTGGCTGAACGTGGCCTCGGCGGTCACGCGCATCCCGTCGAAGGTGGCGTTGCCGGTGAAGCGGGCGCCGCGGAAGGACGCGGACCGGGCGAACAGGGCGTCGTCGAAGCGGACCAGCCGCCCGAAGCGGGCCCCGTCGAACTCGGCGTCGCCGGTGACCGTGACGGCGTCGAACCGGCTCGTGCCGAGCAGTTCGGCGCGCGCGAACCCCGCCGCGCGCACCCGGCAGCCGCGCAGGTCGAGGTCGACCAGGGTCGCGTCGTCGAACCGCAGGCTCATCCCGGCCCAGAAGTCCGGGCCCGGCCGCAGGTGCCGCACGAGCGCGTCCTGGAGGGTGTGCCGCCACTGCTCGTCCACGCCGAGCTCCACCCCGCCGCGCAGGCCAGCGCAGATGGAGGTCACGATGTCCTGCCGCAGCCGCGACTTCTCCTGGCCCATCGCCTCCAGCGCCCGCAGCCCCTCCACGTCGCCGTCGCGGAGCCTGCGGTGCGCCTCCCGCCACGCCGACAGGTGCCGGTCGGCCTCGCCGCCGGTGCGCCTGCGGGCGTGGTCGTCGAGCAGGGTGTCGGCCTTGCCCTGGCGGTAGTGGCGGACGGCGATCACGAGCGCCACCACGCCGAAGAACAGCGCGGTGAGCCAGGTCGAGGACATGCCTCGCATCATCCACGATCCGCGGCCCTACGTCGTGGGGTGTACCCGTGATCACCGCTTCCCGCCCGACGCGGCGGACGCCCGCCGCGGTGAGGATGGAGCGGGTACACGCCGGTCGTCGCGGGAGGAAGCCATGGGTGTCGAACCGAGTCCGGTGCGGGCGTCGGACGCCGACCGGGAGGCGGTGGTCGCGCGGCTGACGGCGGCCGTGGGCGAGGGCACGCTCACGCTGGCCGAGGTCGAGGAGCGGCAGGTGACCGCCTACGCCGCCCGGTTCCGCCACGAACTGCCGCCGCTGACCGCGGACCTGCCCGCCCCGCCCGCGCCGGTCGCCCGCCGGGAGCGGGCCCCGGTGCGGGCGTTCGTGCCCGCCGCGGCGCTGCTGCTGGTGGTGCTGTGGATCATCTCCCCGGTCCCGTTCTTCTGGCCGGTGTTCCCGCTGGCGTTCATCGCGGTGCGGGTGTCCGCAGCGAGCCGACACCGGAGATGGCGCACGGGCACCTAGGGTTCGGGGCATGGACCTGACCGAGGTGTGCTTCGCCGGGGCGGCGCGCCAAGCCGAACTGCTGCGTTCGGGCGAGCTGACCTCCCGCGAGCTCGTCGCCGAGTGCCTGCGCCGCATCCACCGGCACGACCGGGAGGTCAACGCGTTCCGGGCGGTGTTCGACACCGCCGCGCTCGCCGAGGCCGACGCCGCCGACGCGCGCCGCGCCGCGGGCGGGGACGCGGCGCTGCTGGGGGTGCCGATCGCGGTCAAGGAGGAGTTCGCCATCGCCGGGGTCCCCACCACGAAGGGCACCGACGCCGTCGACACCCCCGCCGCGCGCGACAGCGAGGTCGTGGCCCGGCTGCGCGCGGCGGGCGCGGTGATCGTGGGCAGCACCCGCATGCCGGAACTGGGGTTGTGGCCGTACACGGAGAGCTCGTGGGCCGGGGTGACCCGCAACCCGTGGTCGCACGACCACTCCCCCGGCGGCTCCAGCGGCGGGTCGGCCGCCGCGGTGGCGGCCGGGTTCGTCGGCGGCGCCATCGCCTCTGACGGCGCCGGGTCCATCCGCATCCCGGCCGCGTGCACGGGCCTCTACGGCCTCAAACCGCAACGCGGCCGCGTCTCGCTCGCCCCGGAGGACCAGGTGTGGACGGGTCTGGTCGCCGCGGGCCCGATCACCCGGCACGTGCGCGACTGGGCGTTGATCGCCGACCAGATCAGCGACTCCAACGGCCCCGCCCACCCGCCGCGCAGCAGCTTCACCGCCGCGGCCGCCGCCGATCCCGGCAGGCTGCGGATCGCGGTGTCGCTGCGCCCCTGGGGGCCGGGCATCCCCCTGACCCAGGAGGTCCGCGACGTCGTCCTGGACACCGCCAGCCTGCTCGGCGACCTCGGCCACGACGTGGTGCGGATGGACCCGGAGTTCAACGACGTCGCCGGGTCGACCGCGTTCGCCGCCCGCTACCTGCACTGCGCCGCGATCAGCCGCGCCGGCGTGGAACACCCCTCGCGCCTGGACCACCGCACCCGGCAGGTCGCCGCGCTCGGCCGCAGGCTCCCGGCGGGGCTGGTGCGCAAGGTCATCGACCAGGGCGAACGGCTCACCACCCACGCCAACCGGATCTTCACCGGCTGCGACCTGCTCCTGACCCCGGCGCTGACCCGCCCGCCGCTGCGGATCGGCGAGTGGTCGCGCTGGTCCACCATCCGCGCGCTGCTCGCGGCCTCGCGGATGACGACGTTCCTGCCGCTGTGGAACATCACCGGCAACCCGGCCGCCGCCGTCCCCGCGGGCCACACCCGCGACGGGCTGCCGCTGGCCGTGCAGCTCGTCGGCCGCCCCCACGACGAGTGCACCGTGCTGTCGGTGTCGGGCCAACTGGAACGCGCCCGCCCGTGGGCCGACCGCAGACCACCCGCGTTCGCCTGACACCCGGTCGCCGCCGGCCGAGCAAACCCGGCACGTGATCGATCAAGTTGCTTCTCGCCACACCACGACCGAGTGCCGTTGACGAGCAACGCGTGATCCTCGGGCGCGTCCTGGGTAACAGGGGGGAAGAACCCAGAGGGAGGGTCCAGGATGCGCACACTGATCACCACCGCCGTCACAGCCTGTGCCGGGGTCGCGCTGCTCGCCGCGTGCGGCTCCGCACCGGAGTCCTCGGCGGGGGCCCCGACGCCGTCCAACGCCGCCATCACCCCGTCGACCGGCGCGAGCACACCCGCTGCCACCGGCACGAGCACCAGCGGCACGGCACCGAGCACCCAGGGCGCGGAGAAGGACGCCGGCGCGTGCACGTCGGCCGAACTCGCCGTGACCCTCGGCCCCAGCCAGGGCCAGAACGGCATGCAGAAGGCCGACACCACGTTCACGCTCACCAACAAGGGCACCCGCTCCTGCACGCTCGACGGGTTCCCCGGCGTGTCGTTCGTGACCGGCGACAACGGCACCCAGGTCGGCGAGCCCGCGCGCCGCAACGAAGCGCCCACCCAGCTCGTGACGCTCGCACCCGGCGCGGGCGCCGCCACGTTCCTGCTGGTCACCAACGCCGGCGCCTACTCCGAGGCCGAGTGCGCGCCGGTCGACGTCCGCGGCCTGCGGATCTACCCGCCCGGCGAGACCGCCGCGCTGTTCCTGGAGGACGCGACCCGCACGTGCAGCACCGCGCCGCAGGGCAGCAGCCTGCTCACGGTGGGACCGGTCGGCGTCCTGCCGTAACCCCGGCCGTGGCGAGAGGGGTCTGCCGGAGCGATCCGACGGGCCCCTCGCCGCGGTCAGCGGACCGGGTCGGTCGCCCGCCGCAACTCCGCCGCCTCCGCGGGCCTGCCGAGCCGCACGTACTCCGCGGCCCCCAGGTCCACCAGCCGCGCCGCCGCGCCCCGCCCACCGGTCGCGGCCAGACCGCGGTGCACCCACTCGATCGCGTCCTCCGACCGACCCGCCTCCTGCAGGACGGTCGCGACCTGGAGGTAGTGCCACCCCGACGACAGGTCCTTCTCCAGCACCAGCACCTGGAGGTCCACGTCCTGGGTGAACTCGGCCAACTCCTCCATGATCCGCAGCAGCGCCCACCGCGCCCGGTCGTACCGGCCGGTCTCGCCGAACCCGATCACCGGCAACGCGCCGAACTTCGCCACCGCCCGCTCCCGGTACAGACCCAGCCCGCGCTCACCCAGCGCCCCGGCGTACACCGCCAGCCGCACCTCCGGAGCCTCCGGGAAGTCCAACTGCAACCACAACAACCACGCCACCAGCGCGTCCGGGTCCGGCGGCCACGCCGCGCACGCCACCGCGTGCGTACCCAACGCCCCGTCGGCGAGGCTCGCGTGCGCGGGCGTGGACAACACCTCCACCACCCGAGCCGCCGCACCCACGTGCTCGGCCGTCGGGCACGCGCGGACCTCCCGGTCGAAGTCGGCGACCGCCGACACCACGTCGTCCCACCGGGAGGGAGCGGTCAGTGCGGACACGACCGCGGCCGGGAGGGAATCCATCCGGCCATTCTCCCAAACCCCACCGGGCCGAGCCCCGTGGGCAAGACCACACGGGGCCGCGCCACACCGGTGCTAAGGCGACCCCACGACACCGGCGCGCCCGCTCACTCCTGCGGCTGCTGCAACGACCGCGGCGTCGTCGGCGCCCGCTCGCCACCGATCTCCGCCCGCGGCTCCGACCCCGCCACCGCCGCCGACCGGCTCGTGCTCAACGGACCCGGCACCTCCTGACGCGCCACCGCCTCCGCCGCCCGCACTGCCTCCAGCACGTGCGGGTCCGGCGCCGTGTCGAACCACGCCGCGATCGACTCGTCGTTTTCCTCCGGCTTCGCCGACGGCGCCTCGTCGGCGGGCGGCTCGTACCGGAACACCCCGTCGTCGCCCTGCTTGCCCAACGTCCGCGCGAACCCCTCCAGCGCCTTGCCGAAGTCCGACGGGATCATCCACACCTTGTTCGCGTCGCCCTGCGCCATCTGCGGCAGCGTCTGCAAGTACTGGTAGGCCAACACCTCCGGCGTCGGCTTCCCGGCCTTGATCGCGGCGAACACCTTCTCGATCGCCTTCGCCTGGCCCTGCGCCTGCAGGTACCGCGCCGCGCGCTCACCCTGCGCCCGCAGGATCGCCGACTGCCGCTCCGCCTCCGCGTTGAGGATCGCCGCCTGCTTGCCACCCTCCGCCGACAGGATCGCCGCCTGCTTCTGCCCCTCCGCGGACTTGATCGCCGCTTCCCGCTGCCCCTCGGCGGTGAGGATCATGGCGCGCTTCTCCCGGTCCGCGCGCATCTGCTTCTCCATCGAGTCCTGGATGGACGGCGGCGGGTCGATCGCCTTCAACTCCACCCGCGCCACCCGGATCCCCCACCGACCGGTCGCCTCGTCCAGCACACCCCGCAACTGGTTGTTGATCGAGTCACGCGACGTGAGCGTCTCCTCCAGGCTCATGCCACCGACCACGTTGCGCAGCGTCGTCGTCGCCAACTGCTCCACACCGACGATGTAGTTGGAGATCTCGTAGACCGCGGCGCGCGGCTCGGTCACCTGGAAGTAGACGACGGTGTCGATGGACACCGTCAGGTTGTCCTGGGTGATCACCGGCTGCGGCGGGAACGACACGACCTGCTCGCGCAGGTCGATCCGGGCGCGCACCCGGTCGATGAACGGCACCAGGATGTTCAGGCCCGGCGCCGCGGTGTTGCGGTAGCGGCCGAGTCGCTCGATGACCGCCGCGGTCGCCTGGGGGATCACCAGGACGGACTTCACGGCGACGATCAGCACGAACAGCACGACGACGGCGATGACGATTAGCGTGGTCAACTCTCCAGCCTCCACTCAGGACTCGGCGAGTACCACAGCGGTCGCGCCCGAGATCTCGAAAACCGTGACTTCCGTGCCCGGTTCCAGCACGCGGTGGTCCAGCGACCGCGCGGACCAGATCTCCCCGTGCAGCTTCACCCGACCACCATGACCGTCGACCCGGTCCACCACGACGGCCCGGATGCCGATCAACGCCTCCACGTTGCTCTTGAGGCCCTGCCCGATCTCCAACCGCCTCTTGAGCATCGGCCGGGCACCGACGATCAAACCGATCGACGCGACGGCGAACACCACGACACTGATCACCGCACCCGCGCCCAACGCCGCCGCTCCCGCTCCGCCGAGGGCCGCGAGACCCAGCATGAGCAGCACGAAGTCGCCCGAGAGTACTTCGGCGCCGACCAGCAGAACACCGATGATCAGCCAGATGAGGGCGGCCATGGCCACATGCTTACACCAAAGAGCGAATGGTGACGGTGATGTCGACGGCGATTCACCGTCCCGCAGCAGCGCGGATCACCCCGTCGTGCCACCGACCGGACTCACCCCTCCTCGGAGGTCACGAAGTCGATCAGCCTCTCCACCGCGCCGATCAGCGGCGTCTCCAGGTCCCGGAACCCCTTCACCCCGGCGAGCACCCGCGCCCACCCCTCGTAGGACTCGCCCCACCCCAGCGCCGCGCACACCCCCTCCTTCCACGGCACCCCCCTCGGCACCACCGGCCACGCCGCGATCCCCACCGACGACGGCTTCACCGCCTGCCACACGTCCACGTACGGATGCCCGGTGACCAGCACGTTCCGATCCCGCACCGCCGACACCAGCCGGGTCTCCTTGCTGCCGGGCACCAGGTGGTCCACCAGCACCCCCAACCGCCGGTGCGGGGCGGTCCCGAACTCCGCGATCCGCTCCGACAGCACGTCCACGCCGTCCAACGGCTCCACCACCACCCCCTCCACCCGCAGGTCGTGCCCCCACACCCGCTCCACCAGCTCCGCGTCGTGCACACCCTCGACCCAGATCCGGCTGTCACGGGCGGTCCGCGCCCGCAGCCCCTCGACCCTCACCGACCCCGACGCCGACCGCACCGGCGCCTTCGCCGTCGTGGGCGGCAGCGGCCTGGTCAACGTCACCGGCTTCCCGTCGACGAGGAACCCCGCCGGGCGCAGCGCGAACAGCTTCTCCCGCCCGTGCCGGTCCTCCAGCACCACGTTCCCGTACTCGAACCGCACCACCGCCCCGCAGAACCCCGTCACGGGATCCTCCACCACCAGACCCGGATCGGCGGTCAGCTCGGGAACGGTCTTCCGCCTGCGGTTGGCCAGCACGTCACGGCCGTAGTCCTCGGAGCGCACGGCCGACGACGCTAGCGCTCACCCGGATGGATGACGCGTTGCCACGCCGGGGAGAACACCGACAGCACCCGGCACCACGCCAACACCCGCTCCGGGTCCACCGCCCCCGCCAACTCCCCCACCCGCGCCCGCGGATCACCCCCGTCGAACGCGAAGTCCACCGCGTCGAACGCCGCATCCCCGACGCACGACCGCGGATCGATCACCACCAACCCGCGCGGCCCCGCGTCCAGCACGTTCTCCGCGTGCAGATCACCGTGCAGCAACACCGACGGCACCGGGTCCTCCGCCAACGCCAACGCCGCGGCGTGCGCCCGGTCGTAGTAGCCGGGACGACGCCGCCGCAACAACGCGAACATCAGGTCCACCCGCTCCGCCAACGGCCGGAACCCCTCCGGCGCGGGCCGGTGCAACCCCGCCAACAACTCCACCACCCGCTCACCGCTCACCCCGCGCGCCGCCGTCCCCGGCACCAGCCCCTCCAGCAGCAGCGCCCCCTCCGCGAGGTCCGCCTCCACCACCCGCACCACCACCGGCGACCCCGCCCACGCCGTCAACGCCGCCAACTCCTCGGCCACCAACTCCCGCTCAGGCACCAGCTTCAACACCACCGGCACCCCACCCCGCCGATGGCAGTACAGGGTGTGCGAGGTGTTCCCACCCAACGGCCGCACCACCGTCAACCCCCACCGACGGCACACCCGCTCCACCCGCGCGGGCAGCTCGTCCACCCACGCCAGGACACCCGCGCCGAACCTCGACACCAACCGGTCCGTGCTCAGCGGACCACCCTCACCCCGAACACCGCCGTCCGCCACCACGACAGCGGGACCACCCACGCCCCCGACAGGTCTCCGAGGCCGATCACGTCGCGCCACCCCAAACCCCCCAGCGATCCCGACACCACCCCACCCAGGATGGCACCCGGCTCACTCCAACCGGAGGATGTACTCCTCGACCTCTTCGCCACGCCCCTCGGCGAACCCCTGATCCTCACCGACCACCACGAACCCGCACTTCTCCAACACCCGCAACGACCCGAAGTTGTCCTTCACCGCCCGCGCGTACAACGGCCGCGTCAACACCTCGTCGAGGAACAACCGCAACGCCGCCGACGCCAACCCCATCCCCCAGTAGCGCGGGTCGATCCAGTACGACACCTCCGGCGCCCCGAACTCCACGAACGCCAGCACGTGCCCCACCACGTACCCGTTGAACAGCACCGTCCGCGCCACACTCGTGTCGTCGGTCAGGATCCGCGTCCACTTCAGCAGGAACGCCACCCTGTCCGTGGGGTCCTCGGCGGTGAACGCGGCCATCCAGGTCGACTCGGGGTCACGTTGGTGCTCGAAGAACGCGAGTACATCCGACTCGGTCACCTCGCGCAGCTCGACGACGTCGTTCACGGCGCAAGTAGACCGCGAAAAGGGGCGTCAAAGCCACCGGTGATCCGACACGACCACGTAAACGCCACGTAAGCCACTCCAGCCACACGAGCCGACAGGAAGACGGTTTCCGCAGGTCGACACGCCGTAACCACAGGTCGCGCCGACACCACCGCGGAAGTGGACCAGACCTCACACGGCCGGCCGAAGATCAAACGATCGAACGCGGCAGTCGCGCGTGGACGGACACCCACCACCACCGACCACCACGAAAACGGACGAACCGGCCACCACGGACCGGACAGGCTCAGAACGCGGGCCACGGAATCGACGGCCAATCCGACGACGGCGCCGGGTACACACCCGCCACGATCAACTTCTCCGTGCGCTCCACCAGAGCCCGCACCTCACCACGCGTCAAGTGCTCGTGCAAACCCTCACCCACCGACCCGTCCAGAGCCGACCTCAACCGCCGCAACCCCTCCACCGCCGCCCCCGGCAACGGCTCCCCGGACCAGCCCCACAGGACCGTCCGCAACTTGTCCTCCACGTGCAAGCAGATCCCGTGATCCACCCCGAACACCGACCCGTCCACCGCGTGCAACACATGACCACCCTTGCGGTCCGCGTTGTTCACCACCACGTCGAACGCCGACATCAACGCCACCCGCTCATGATCCGAGTGCACCAACACCGCCGGATCCCCGAAACGATCATGAGCGTGCAACACCGCCCGCCACCCCGACGGCACATCCCCCTCCGCCACGATGTCCACCAGGTCCTGCTCCGCGGTCTCCACCCACAACTGCACCATGCCACTGCCGAACGGACCCGCCCGCAACACCGTCGGCGGCACCACACCCAACCCCGACGCCTCCGAGATCAGATAAGCCGACACCTCACGACCCGCGAGCGTCCCATCCGGGAAATCCCACAACGGCCGCTCACCCCGCACCGGCTTGTACACGCACTTCGCCGACACACCGTCCAACGAGATCCCGCAGAACAACGTCGCGTTCGACGCGTCCACCAACCGACCCTCGACCTCGATCCGACCCCGGACCAACAGGTCCAACACCCCGTCGTCACCCGGCAACACGACGGCGCTCAGCTCTCCTCGGTACGCCGGTAGCCGTTCTGCCGCGGACACACGTGCCCGTCCGGGTCCAACGGCTCCGAACACAACGGACAAGGCTTCCGCCCCGCGTTCACCACCCGATCAGCCCGCTCCGCGAACGCCCGCGCCTCCGACGGCGACAAGAACACCCGAACCGCGTCCGGGCCCTCCTCCGTGTCATCCAGCACCACGGCCTCGTCGACCTCGTCCTCGGTGATCGCCAACAACTCGATGACGACCGCACTGGACTCCGCGTCCCAGCCCAACCCCATCGTCCCGACCTTGAACTCCTCCTCCACCGGCGCCGTCAGCGGTTCGGTGTCCCGAAGATCCGGCGGAGTGTCCTCGGGGACGTCCGCGCCGAACCGGCGGTGCACCTCCTCCAACAACGACGAGATGCGCTCGGCGAGGACCGAGACCTGTTGCTTCTCCAGCGCGACGCTCACCATGCGGGCATCCTCGGAAGCCTGCAAGTAGAACATGCGGTCGCCTGGCTGCCCGACTGTGCCGGCGACGAACCGGTCGGGCTGACGGAATACGTGAATGACGCGTGCCATGACATCCCAACCCTAAGCCACACCGACACCACGGGCGCGCCTGACCCGCCGATGTCGTTATCGCTGCGAACGGCCTTCCGCGTATAGGGTCCCAGCCGTGGCGAAGATCGCAGCGTGCGGAACCTGGACGTCCCCCATCAGCTCAGCCCACGTCGCACGAGCAGGCGGCGGCCTCCAATGGGTCGACACCCACCGCGACCAGGTCTGGTGGGCCACCAACCGCCCCACCGAAGGCGGCCGAACAGGCCTCCACCGCGACGGCGTCGACCTCCTCCCCGCACCCTGGAACCTCCGCAACCGCGTCCACGAATACGGCGGCCGCCCCTTCGTCGTCCTCACCACCCCCGACGGCGACCGCGTCGCCTTCACCCACTGGGACGACCAACGCGTCTACCTCTTCGACCCCGACAACCCCGACCCCCAACCACTCACCCCCGAACCCGAACGCCACCACGGCCTCCGCTACTCCGACCTCACCGCCGGACCCGACGACACCGAAGTCTGGGCCGTCCGCGAAACCATCACCGGCGACACCCCCACCGACGTCCACCGCGACCTCGTCGCCATCCCCCTCGACGGCACCCCCGTCCGCACCCTCACCGCCAGCCACCACTTCATGACCGGCCCCCGCCTCAGCCCCGACGGCCGCCACTACGCCTGGATCGGCTGGAACCACCCCGCCATGCCCTGGGACGGCACCGAACTCTGCCTCGCCCCCACCGGCACCAGCGACCACGTCGTACTCGCGGGCGGCCCCCACGAAGCCGTCTGCCAAATCGAATGGGACACCGACAACTCCCTCCTCGCCCTCACCGACCCCGACGGCTGGTGGAACCTCCACCGCATCGGCATCGACGGCACCCGCAAGAACCTCGCCCCCATCACCGACGAACTCGGCGGCCCCATGTGGCGCCTGGGCCACCGCTACTTCGCCACCATCAACCCCGGCCGCTACGCCGTCCTCCGCGGCACCCACCTCGCCATCCTCGACGAACGCACCGGCACCATCACCGACGTCGACACCGACCTCCCCGTCTGGACCTCCCAGCTCAACGTCCACAACGGCGTCGTCCACAACGGCGCCTCCGGCCCCCACGACGAAACCACCCTCGTCTCCCTCGACCTCTCCAACGGCACCCTCACCCACCTCACGACCAACAACCACACCATCGACCCCGCCTACCTCCCCACCCCCCACGAACGCCACTTCACCACCACCGACGGCCACCACATCCCCGCCTACGTCTACCCACCCCACAACCCCGACCACACCATCCCCGACGACGAGAAACCCCCCTACGTCATCCACGTCCACGGCGGCCCCACCAGCCGAGCCGTCCCCGACCTCGACCTCGCCTTCGCCTACCTCACCAGCCGCGGCATCGGCGTCGTCTCCGTCAACTACGGCGGATCCACCGGCTACGGCCGCGCCTTCCGCGAACGCCTCCGCGAACAATGGGGCGTCGTCGACGTCAACGACTGCGCCACCGTCGCCCGAGCACTCGCCGACGAAGGCACCGCCGACCCCACGCGCCTCGCCATCCGCGGCGGCAGCGCCGGAGGCTGGACCGCAGCCGCCTCCATGACCACCGTGACCACCTACCGGTGCGCCATGATCGCCTTCCCCATCCTCGACCTCCAAGGCTGGACCGACCACGGCGGCGAAACCCACGACTTCGAATCCCGCTACGTCGAAGGCCTCGTCGGCCAACTCCCCCACGCCACCCAGCGCTACACCGACCGCTCACCCGCCAACCACGTCGACCGCCTCGCCGGACCCGTCCTCCTCCTCCAAGGCCTCGAAGACGAGATCTGCCCACCCGCACAAGCCGACCGCTTCACCGCCGCACTCGACGGCACCGGCATCCCCCACGCCTACCTCACCTTCGAAGGCGAACAACACGGCTTCCGCAAAGCCGAGACCATCACCGCCGCCACCGAAGCCGAACTCTCCTTCTACGGCCAGGTCTTCGGCTTCACACCCCCCGACACCCCCGTCCTGGACCTCCGCACGTGACCCACCCCCGACACCGCCCACCACCACTCCAACCAGGCGACCGGGTCACCGTCATCGCCCCAGCAGCCCCCGTCCACCCAGGACTCCTCACCGCCGGAACCGCGATCCTCCGCACCTGGGGACTCGACGTCCACACCGCACCCCACGTCCACGACGTCCACCCCACCCTCCCCTACCTCGCCGGACACGACACCCACCGCGCCCAAGACCTCACCGACGCCTGGCACGACCCCGACGTCAAAGCCGTCATCACCGCCCGCGGCGGCTACGGCAGCCAACGCCTCCTCGACCACGTCGACTGGACCTCACTCCACCAGACCAAGCACTTCACCGGATCCAGCGACACCACCGCACTCCACTCCGCCCTCACCACCCAAGGCATCCCCACCCACTTCGCCCCCATGATCGCCACCACCGCCTTCGTCCACGACACCCAAACCCAGGAAAACCTCCGCCGCAGCCTCTTCGACCCACCCACCGTCCTCACCGGACCCCACACCACCACCCTCACCCCCGGCACCGCACGCGGCACCACCACCGGCGGCACCCTCACCCTCATCGACCCCACCACACCACGCGGCGGCATCGTCCTGCTCGAAGACATCGACGAGGACACCTACCGCCTCGACCGCATGCTCACCGCACTCCTCCGCACCGGCTGGTTCGACACCACCACCGGCATCGCACTCGGCTCCTGGCACCACTGCGGCCCCACCGAACACGTCCTCCACGACCGCCTCACCCCACTCGGCATCCCCGTCCTCGCCGACCTCGGCTTCGGCCACTGCCCCGGCCAACTCACCATCCCACTCGGCGTCGAAGTCGAACTCGACGCCGACCGGGGCACCCTCACCGTCCTGGAAACCCCCGCACCAGCCGTGCCACAGTCGTCCCCATGACACCGCAGCGGTTCCGCGCCACCATCACCACCGACCCCCGGAACCGCGCGACCATCACCGCGCCGTTCGACCCCGACCAGGTGTGGGGCCCCAAGGCCAACCACCCCGTCGGCGGCACCATCGACGGCAAGCACGTCCGCGGACGCCTGACACCCACCGACGACGGATGGGTCCTGACCGTGACACCGCTGTGGCTCCGCGACACCGGCGTCACGACCGGCGACACCGTCACCGTCGAACTCGCCCCGGAAGGCCCGCAACGCGCCGATCTCGCCGACGACCTGGCCGAGGCGCTCGCCGCCAACCCCGCCGCGGCCGCGTTCTACGACACGCTGGCCCAGTTCTACCGCAAGGCCTACCTCCGCTGGATCGACGCGACCACCCGCAGGCCCGACCTCCGCGCTACCCGCATCGCCGAGGTCACCGCACTGCTCGCGGCAGGCGTCAAGCAGCGCCCGGCGCCCGACTAGCCCGAGACCCTGAACCGCTCGCGCTAGGGCAGTCCGCAGGCCGGTTTTCCCTTGTCCGCTGGTGCGTAACGATGATTGGTGGGATTAGTTTCAGTCAACACTGAAGCTATTGAGATTACTGCACAACCACGCGACCGTCCGGATCCACTCGCAGACGTCCCGCGCGCACCCCCACCGCCAGTGCGGCGTCCAACCGCTCCGCGGCACTCGCCGTGACCCGCTTACCACCGAAAACGGCCAGCACCTCGCGCCGCAGCTCCCCCACCGGCATCCCCGCCGCTCCCCTGGCGACCGCGACCAGCGCGTTGACCACTTCCCGCACCGGCACGTGCTCGAACGACCGCTCCACCCCCTCCGGGGTGCGCCGGTAGCCGCTCCACTCCCCCGGCCTCACCCCCACCGGCCACACGACGTCGTCCTCCACCAGCAGCCGCACCTGGGCCAGGATGGCCGTCCTGCGGGCCTCCACGACCCGGCTCAGCCCGAACGCCCCCGCGACCAGCCTGACCAGCCGGTCCACGTGCACCGGCCCCTCCGCGGCGACCACCTCCGCCACCACGGACGCCACCCGCTCCCCCGTGCCGGGCAGCCCGTCCAGCACCTCGACCGCCCCCACCGACCGGACGGGCCACGGCGCGTACGCGGGCACCACGACCGGGCCCGTGACACCGACACCGACGGACACCGGGACGGTCGCCGGGACGGTCGCCGGGACCGGCGGTTCGCGCACCGGCTCCGGCCGCACCGCGCCACCCGCCCGCACGACGGCCGCCAGCCGCTCGACCACGCCCGCCGGGTCGGCCAGCCAGTCCGGCAGCCACACCCGGCACACCGCGGGCCAGCCGAGCAACCCCTCCAACACCTCCACGGGCAGCCCGTCGCGGTCGCGCACGGTGAGCCGAGACGCCCACCCCGGCCCGTCCAGCAGCACCGCCGCGACCGGCACGTCGGGCCGCGCCGGATCGGCCAGCACCACGTCCACCTTGAACTCCGACATCCCCACGTCCATGGTCACGGCCAGCCCGGCCGCCCGCAGCGCGTCGGCGACCGAGTCGCGGTGCCGGTCCACCACGGCCCGCCACCGCGACCCCGACGGCAACGCCCCGCCCCCGGCCATGTCCAGGTAGGTCCGCAGGTGCCGGACCCCGACCGACGACGTCTCCTCCGCCCTCAACTGCTCCGGGTCGAAGCTGGAGAACACGACCACCTGACGTCGAGCGCGCGTCACGGCCACGTTGAGCCTGCGCTCACCGCCGGTGCGGTTGAGCGGCCCGAAGTTCAGCGGCAGCACACCGCGCTCGGTGACGCTGAACGCCGTCGAGAACAGGATCACGTCGCGCTCGTCGCCCTGGACGTTCTCCAGGTTCTTCACGAACAGGCCCTCGGCGTCGTCGTCCAGCGCCTCCACGATCCGCGGGTCGTCGGCGTCGCGCAGCAGCCCTTCCACACAGGCGCGCTGCTGCTGGTTGAACGTGACGATCCCCAACGACGGCACGACGTCGGGGGAGGCGGCGAACCGGCGGCGGACCTCGTCCACCACGGCCCGCGCCTCGACCGGGTTGGTGCGCAGCAGACCAGCGGCACCGGACCGGTGGAACGTCCCGTCCACCCGCACCAGCGACACACCGCGGTCCGGACCCGACGCGGCGGGCGCGGGGAACGACGCCAGCGCGCCGTCGTAGTAGTGGTGGTTGCTGAACGCGATCAGCGACTCGTCCTGGCTGCGGTAGTGCCACGTCAGCCGCTGCCGCTCCACCCGCGCCTGCACGCACTCGCCCAGGATCGACTCCTCGTCCTCGACCACGTCCCCGAGCTCGTCGGGCTCGGCCGTGCCGAACGCGCTCTCCGCGAACGACGTGGGCGGCATCTGCTTGCTGTCCCCAACCACCACGACCGACCGCGCCCGCCCCATCGCCCCGACCGCGTCGGCCACCCGGACCTGCGACGCCTCGTCGAACACCACGATGTCGAACAACCCGGCCGTGGCCGGGAAGAACCGCGCCACCGAGTCCGGGCTGACCAGCACGCACGGCAGGGCACCCGTGACCAGGTCACCGAACTCCGTCATCAGCTCCCGCACCCGCAGCCCGCCGCGCTGCCTGCCGAGCTGCCGCCGCAGCAGGCCGACCCGACCACCGGTCGCGTCCGGGTCGAACGACCGCGACCGCACCACCTGGGCCGGAACCGCCGTCCTCAGGTGCTCCCGCACCATCCCCGACACCCCGACGAACCGGCTGATCGCCCGGTCCTGCGCGGCCTGGTCGAACGACGCCAGCCCCGTCGCGCGCCTCCGCTCCCCCACCGACGCCTCCGCCAGCCCCAGCTCGAACGCGCGCGACGCGTCGTCCGGGCTCAGCCCGCCCCGCAGCAGCAACGCCCTGGCGTCGTCCAGGTGCTCGTCGCGCAGCGGCTCCACGTGGGCGAGCAGCGCCACCCACCGCCGCAGCGACCCGTCGTCACCGATCTGCCGCTCCCCCGCGCTCGCCGCCCACGTGGCGACCAGACCCGCCTCCCCGGCCCAGGCCGCGATCGGCTCGGCCCCCACGCCGCAGGCCTTGGCGAACTCCGCGACCCTCGCCGCCGCCGCGGCGACCGGCACCGGGTCCAGCACGGCGGACGACTCCAGGAAGGCCCTCAGCGGCCCCGCGAACCGCGCCCGCGCCCGCTCGGCCGGGTCGACCACGGAACCGGCCCACCGCAGCCACTCCACCCGGCGCACCACCACCTCCCGGCCGGCGGGCGCGAACGGGCTCCACCCCGGCGGCAGCACCAGACCGGGCACCTGCCGGACGGCCGCCGCCAGCCGGTCGACGCCGTCGCGCAGCGCCACCAGCTCACCGGTCAGCTCGACCACCTGCTTCGGCTTCACCCGCGCACCGGGCCGCAGCACCCCCGCCAGCCGCTCGCCCACGGCCGCCAACCGCCCGCGCCGCCCCCAGAACCCCGACCCCGCCGCCGCACGGGCCGCCGCGTGCAGCTCACCCACCGGCAGGTCCAGCGCCGCGGGCGTGACCACGTCCAGACCGGGGTGGTCCAGCACCGCGAACTCCGCCACCCGCCGCCGCACCCCGTCCACCGCCGCGGCCCACCGCTCGGTCCGCGTCTCGTCCAGCACCGCGAGCGGCACCCGCTCCCCGACCAGCGCCGCCAGCACCCGCAGGTCCTCCGACTCCCGCACCGCCGCCAACACCGCCAGGCGCGGCAACGCCCGCAGCGCCATGTCCAGCCGACTGGCCGCCACCAGCACGTCCGGCACGACCACCGACCGGTCGTCCACGAACGCCCACGGGTGGTCCGGACCGGGCCGCGCCGGGTACGCCACGTCCGGCAGCTCGCCGAACAGCTTCCGCAGCCGCCGCACGGCGTCCGGCGACGCCGTGCTCAGGAACGCGGTCGACACGGGCATCGCGGGCACGTCCGCACCGACCGCCAGGGCCGCGTCCCGCGCCGAGTACAGCGACAACCCGACCGGGTTCCGGTCGTGCAACTGGTAGGCGTACCTGGTCAGCGCCCGCCGCGCGGACCTCAGCTCGTCCAACCGCGCCGACAGCCCCTGCTGGTCCGGCACGACCACGTGCTCCAGCGCCCGCGCCACCTGCGCCCGCACCGCCACCGGCGAACTGGCCCTGTCGTGCAGGTCCAACGTCAACGGCCCCATGCCGACCTCGTCCAACCGCCGCCGCACCACGTCCAGCGCCGCCCGCTTCTCGGCGACGAACAGCACCCGTTTCCCCTCGGCCACCGCCCGCACCAGCAGGTTCGTGATCGTCTGCGACTTCCCCGTGCCCGGCGGCCCCTCCAGCACGAACGTCCGCCCCGCCACGGCCTCCGCGACCGCCCTGAGCTGCGAGGCGTCCGCGGGCACCGGGCACCGCTCGGCCAACTCCTCCAGGTCGTGCACCGCCGACGTCGTCACCGGGTCCTCGAACACCTCTGCCGGCCGGTGCACCAGGTGCGCCACCAGCGGGTTCTCCGCGAACGTCGCCCAGTTCTCGTCCAGGTCCTTCCACAGCCGGAACTTCGCGAACTGCAACACCGCCAGGTCCGCCGTTGGCTCCACCCGGTACGGCAGGCCGCGCTCCGCGATGGCCGACCGGGTCGCCTCGAACGCCGCGTCCAGGTCGATCCCCGCGTCGTCCGCCGCGGGCTCCGCCAGGCCGGGCACCTCCAGCCCGTGCACCTGCCGCAGCTTCTCCACCAGGCAGTAGTTCGGCGTCGACGCCCCAGCCTCGTCCAGCGACAGCCGGTACCGACCGCCACGACCGGACGGCGTGAGCACCACGGGCACCAGCACCAGCGGCGACCGCAGCGGCCTGCCGTCCAGCTCCCACACCAGCGACCCCAGCGCCAGGTACAGGTTGTTCGCCCCGGTCTCCTCCACGATCGTCCGCGCCTTGTGCGCCAGGCCCCGCAACCGCGACCAGTAGGCCGCCTCCGTCACCTCCGCGTACACCGACCGCCGCGACACCAGCAGCTCCGCGAGCTGCTCCGGCGGCAGCTCCCGACCCGTCCGCACACCCCGTTCCCGGTCCACCGCCGCCAGGTCGTCCGCCGCGCGCAGCACCACCGCCGCACCCTGGTGCAGCAGGTCCTCCAGCGTCCCGAGCCGCTCCCCCGGCACCGCCAGCGACAGCCCCGACCGCGCGGTGAAGTTCACCAGCCGGTTGCGCAGGCTCAGGTCCAGCAGCGCGTTCTTCCACCGCGTCACCCTCGGCGGCGCCGCCACCGCGTGCCGCGGGCCCGTGCTCGGCCGGGCGACGCTCGCCACCTCCGGCCAGAACCGCGCGGCGGGCGTGTACACGCTGACCACGACGTTCCCGCCGATGTCCCTGGTGCGCGCGGGCAGCGGCACGATCCGGTCGCGCCGCGCCTGGCGCACGTCGACCACCCCGAGCACCCGCTCCAGACCGCCGGTCAGGTACTCGTCGTACGGCGGCCGGTGGGTCTCCTCGAACGGCCGGGCCACCACCGCGAACGTCGTCTCCACCAGCCTGATCCGGTCGAGGTCGATCCGGTTGACCACGTCCGCCACGTCGGTCTGCGCGGTGCCGTCGAGCGACGACTCCTCCCGCCAGTAGCCGAGGAACGCGTGCCCCTCCACCAGCCAGAGCAGCGAGTTGACGCCCGCCTGCTCCAGCACCGCCGCCATCACCACCACCAGGTCGAGCGGGGTGGCGACCCGGTCCAGCAGCACCTCCCCCGGCGTCCGCACCTCCTGCCCGACGTCGGCCCAGCTCGCGGGCGGCTCGGCGGACCGGATCCCGCGGGCCCTCAGCACGTCGTAGACCGCCCGCACGATCTCGTCGACCCGTTCCGGCCCCGCCTGGTAGCCCTGGAGCGCCGGGCTGCCCGTGCTCGCGAGCAGCCGGTCCGCGACGTGCCCCATCAGGTCCACCACCGCCGGGTGGTTCGGCATCACGTGCGCCGCCAGCATCTCCAGGCCCAGCGAGAGCGGGCGCGCCAGCCACTGGTGCGCCGCCAGCACCCGCACCCGCGCGGACGCCTCCGCCCGCCGCACCCCACCGACCTCGACCCAGACCCGGATCGTGCCCGGCCGCTGCTCCCCGACCAGCAGCATCGCCGCCGGGTCCAGCACCAACCGCAGGTCGGTCACCACCGTCGGCCGCCCACCGGCCAGGTCCACCGTCCGGCTGTGCACCTCCGACAACGGCCCGGTCGCGTCCCCGATGTCGAACCGCAGCACCGCACCCTGGACGTCCCGCGGCACGCCGTCGACGGTGACGGCGCCGATCACCGAGATCCCGTTGTGCGCCATCGCGTAGCTGACCACCGACGCCGCTCCGAGGGTCACGGACATGGGCGGATCGTCCTCGGACTGCACGCGCGGCTCCCTGCTCGACTCGGTGCGCCGACCGACCACGCGGCCTGACGAGCCGATCGACTCGGATTCGACCGGAACGGCGTCAGCGTTACACCGTCGTCGTGGGTGTTCGGTGAGGACGGAGCGCCGGTTCGTCTCCAGCGGGTTTGTGGTCTTTGGTCGCGACCACTCCTGGATGGTTTAATTTAGGCAACACTGAAGCTATAGAGATTGCTGGAACCATGACGAAACCGGACTCCGACTTGGCGAAGGCACCAACGCCACTTCCTCCGGGGATACCGCTCCAGCGGCGGATATCGCACCGGTGGCAGCGAAAGGGATCGCGGCGCAGGACATCTCGACCGCTGACGACCCCTCCCCCCGCAAGGCTCGACCAACCGCGCGCTCGAACACTTCCCAGCGAGTCGAACCCACCGCACGCCGCTCCCCCTGCCCCTCCCACCGACACCTCCCGCCAACACCTCCCCTCACTCCCCTCACTCCCCTCGATCCCTCCCGCCGACGTCTCCCCTCGCCCCCTCGCCCCCTCCCGCCGAGGCCTTCCCGCCGACCGCCCCCTCGACCCCTCCCCTCGACGACCTCCCGACGACCCCTCCCCTCGATCCCTCCCACCAACACCCCCGCCGACCCCTCCCGCCGAACCCTCCCCTCGACCCGTCCCACCGACGACCGCTCCCCGCCCTTCTCCCCGACCCCTCCCTCCTCATTGCCCTCAAAAGCGTGGTTTGACCGCGCCCGACGCCACCACCCAGGCGACCCCACTTCAGTCAACACTGAAGCTATAGAGCGCAACAGGTTTACCTCTACCCCATCCGGGGGACCTGATGATCGTGATCCTTGATCAGGCGGATCTGCTCGCAGGCAGGTACAGGCTGCTCGACCGAATCGGGTCGGGCGGTATGGGTGTCGTGTGGGCGGCCGAGGACCGCCTCCTGCGCAGACAGGTGGCCATCAAGGAGGTCCACCCGGACCACGAGGACCGGATGCGGCGCGAGGCGCAGGTCGGGGCGAAGGTGTGTCACCCGAACGTGGTGACCGTGTACGACCTGGTCTACGAGGGCGACAAGCCGTGGCTCGTGATGCGGCTCGTGCGGTCGCGGTCGCTGGCGGCGGTGCTGGTCGACGACGGTCCGATGCGTCCCAGCCAGGCCGCGGCGATGGGGCGGCAACTCCTCGCGGGCCTGGACGCGGTGCACGCCCAGGGCGTGGTCCACTGCGACGTGAAGCCCGGCAACGTCCTCCTCGACGACCGCGACGACGCGTACCTGACCGACTTCGGGATCGCCGCCGACACCGGCTCGCGGATGATCGGCACCCTGTTCGGGGCGCCCTCCTACATCGCGCCGGAACGGGCTCGCGGTCTGCCGATGGGCCCCGCCTCCGACCTGTGGTCGCTCGGCGCCACGCTCTACGCCGCCGTCGAGGGCAGGCCGCCGCTCGATCGCGGCGACCCGCTGTCGACCGTCACCGCGATCGTCTCCGAACAGCCGGAGCCCCCGGCCCACGCGGGCGGGTTGCGCTCGGTGATCGACGGGCTCCTCGAACGTGATCCCGCCGACCGCCCCGAGGCCGCCGAGGTGGCGCGGCTGCTGCGCCAGGTGTCGGACACCGCGGGCGAGTCCACCCTGGTCAGGCCACCGGTGGTGGCGCTGGGTGACCGGTCGGCCTCGATCCCGATCCCCCGACGGGTGCCAGAGCTGTCGCTCCCCCGCCACCGGGCGGTGGGCATGGGCAAGGCTTCGACGTCGACGCCCCGGCACAGCGCGGCCACCACCCCGGAGCCGGACACCGAGAGCTCCGCGCAGGGCGTGCTGCCGGTCCCCGCCCCGCGCGACAACCCGACCACCGCCATCCCGGTGGGCCGTCCGCCGCTGCTGCACCGGACGCCGCTCGTGCTGCTCGGCCTGACCGCGGGGATCGCGGCGGGGCTGGTGTGGTTCGGCGGCCAGGCCGTCCAGCAGCAGCACCCGGCGGGCTCCCCCACCACACCCACCTCCCAGGCGCCTGCGGTGGCCCCGGAGGCGGCCGTGCAGCCGTCCGGAGGGCCCACCGCCAAGCCGGTGGCACAAGCACCTGCACAGGCACCTGCACGAGCACCTGAGGCCCTGAGCAGCCCGGCGGACGTGCCCGACACCACTGCACCGGTCGTGACCAGCACGGAAGCCCAGCCGGAGACCACCACTCCCCCGGCGCCCACGACGACCGAGGCGCCGTCGAGCGCACCGGAAACGACCGAGGCCGAGTCCTCCACTCCCCCGCCGAACGGACCGTCGGAGGTCGAACCACTAGGGTGACCCGCCGTGGAAGCGCCCCCGTCATCCCAAGACCCCACCGATGCCCTGTCCGCGGTCCCGGTAGCCGGTTCGCGCCGGTCCGCGCCCGTGGTCGGTCACCTGAAGTTCTACTTCGGGCCGATGGACTGCGGGAAGTCGACGCTGGCGTTGCAGATCGACCACAACAACTCCCGGCAGGGTCGTCGGGGGTTGTTGCTCGTGCGCCACGACCGCTCGGGCAAGCCGCAGATCTCCAGCCGCATCGGGATCGCCCACGAGGCCGTCGAGGTCTCGGACGGCGACCTCAGGCTGCTGGTGCGCGCGCAGTGGGCGCTCGGGCAGCGGGTCGATTACCTGATCGTCGATGAAGCACAGTTCCTATCACCCGTTCAGGTGGAACAATTAGCGGAACTGGCGGACGACGTCCAGGTCGACATCTACTGCTTCGGGCTGGCCACGGACTTCCGCGGCGAGATGTTCCCCGGCTCGCGGCGGCTCTTCGAACTGGCCGACGACCTGCACGCGATCCAGGTGGAAGTGCTCTGCTGGTGCGGCCTACCAGGGCGGTTCAACGCTCGGGTGCGAGCCGGACGGGTGATTCGCGCCGGGGACACCGTGATGGTGGCGGACACGGAGCAGAAGCGACCTGACACGGAGCGTGGCAGTGTCCCAGAACACACTGAAACTACGGTGCGCTACCAAGTGCTCTGTAGGCGTCACTTCCGACTGGGCGACCTAGGGCCGAACGTAGCCCAAAGTGGTCAGCTTAGGCTGGCGTAAGCGCACACTTACGAGGGGTACTGCTCCATTCGTGTGACGAACTCGCACGGTAGCTTGATAACGCGTCACGATCCTGGCGCGATTGCATCCCTTAGTAGGAAGCCTTCGTTGACGGGTGAAAGACGTCACTGTGGGCGACCATGACCGTATACCGGGGAACGAACGGACCAATCCGTACGTTGCACTCGGTGAGCAAGAAGCCTGGGCCCCGGCCCTGAGGCCGAGCGAAAGGACAGCGCCATGGCCGACCGCGTTCTACGTGGCAGCCGGCTCGGAGCAGTCAGCTACGAGACCGACCGCAACCACGACCTAGCCCCGCGCCGTGTCGCGCGGTTCGCCTGCCCCAAGGGGCATGACTTCGAGGTTCCGTTCTCCGACGACGCCGAGCTGCCTCCGACCTGGGAATGCCGCCTCCACGGCACCGAGTCGAAGATCATCGACGGCGTCGAGCCGGAAGCCAAGAAGATCAAGCCCCCGCGCACGCACTGGGACATGCTCCTGGAGCGTCGGACGATCCCCGAGCTCGAGGAGCTGCTCGACGAGCGCCTCGAAGAGCTGCGCGGACGGCGTACCCGCACCGCCTGACCCAGGCGTGCCGAGACCACAAGGGGCCGCCCACCGGAATTCCGGTGGGCGGCCCCTTGTCGGCGTTCTAGAACGTCCGTGACGCCCGCTGAGCCCCGCCAGGCCTGGAAGGGACCCGGCGGGGTTCTCGGGCGCTCTAGCTGCCGCTGGGCGTCTTGGCCTTCGGGGCGAAGACGTTCTTGAGCTGCGTGCCGCGGCGGCGCAGGCCCCACTTCGTTACCCGGATGAGCGCCTCGCGGACGACGTTGCCGCTCATCTTCGACTCGCCGATGATCCGGTCGGTGAAGGTGATCGGGACCTCGACGATCCGGAAGCCCAACTCGTGGGTGCGCCACGACAGGTCGATCTGGAAGCAGTAGCCCGAGGACGCCACGTTGTGCAGCTTCAGCTTCCGCAGCACCTCGGCCCGGTACACCCGGAACCCGGCCGTGATGTCCTTGATCGGCGCACCGAGCGCGATCCGCGAGTACAGGTTGGCGCCGCGCGAGAACACCTCCCGCGACTTCGGCCAGTTCACGACGCTGCCGCCGGTCACGTAGCGCGAGCCGATCACCAGGTCCGCGCCCGCGGCGGCGTCGAGCATCCTGGGCAGGTCCTCCGGCGCGTGGGAGCCGTCCGCGTCCATCTCGACGAGGAACTCGTACCCGCGCTCCAGCCCCCAGCCGAAGCCCGCGACGTACGCCGCGCCGAGGCCCGCCTTCTCCGTGCGGTGCAGCACGTGGACGCGCTCGTCCGCGGCCGCCATCTCGTCGGCGACCTGTCCTGTCCCGTCGGGGCTGCCGTCGTCGACCACGAGGGCGTGCACCTCGGGCAGCGCGGCGTGCAGCCGCTTGACGATCGTCCCGATGTTGTCCCGCTCGTTGTAGGTCGGGATCACCACCAGCACCGGCCCGAGCTCGCGGTCAGGCTGCGCCTGCTGGTCCGCCATCCGTGTCCTCCTCGCCGGGGCCCACCTCGGGCTCCGGACGCGCTTCTCGTCGTTTCTGGGTAAGGCTGAACGCAACGGCCAGGAGGCCGAGAGCGGACATCACCCACTCGGGCCAAGCACCAAGCCGAGTCGCCAGCGTAGTCTGCCCGCGCAGCGGCACCCGCTCGACCAGTGCCGCGGGGGTGAACATCCCGGTCTTCTGGGTGACGTGCCCGTCGGGCGCGACCATGGCGCTGACGCCGCTGGTGGCGGCCACGACGACCGCCCGGCCGTGCTCCACGGCCCGCACCCGGGACATGGAAAGCTGCTGGTAGGTCATCTCGGTGTACCCGAACGTGGCGTTGTTCGTCGGGATGGCGATCAGGTTCGCGCCGGTCTTCACGTTCTCCCGGACGATCTCGTCGAACGCGACCTCGTAGCACGTGTCCAGGGACACCTTCGCCGGTCCCATGACGAACCCGTCGGGGTCGGTCCCCGGCTGGAAGTTGTTCGCCCGGTCGACCAGCTTGCTGAAGATCCGGAAGAACGACCGGTAGGGCATCGTCTCGCCGAACGGCTGGAGCTTGCGCTTGGTGTAGGTGTCGATCGGGCCGCGCTCCGGGTCCCAGAGGACGACGGTGTTGCGCGGCAGGCCGTCGTCGCCGAGCACGACCGCGCCGACCGCGATCGGGGCTTTGATGCCCTCGGCGGCCTGCTGGATGCGCAGGGCGGCGTCGGCGTTGCGGAACGGGTCGATGTCGGAGGAGTTCTCCGGCCAGATGACCAGGTCCGGCTGGGGCTGCTTGCCGTCCCGGACGTCCTGGGCCAGTTCCAGGGTGCGCTTGACGTGGTTGTCGAGCACGGCGCGGCGCTGGGAGTTGAAGTCGAGGCCCGCCCTGGGCACGTTGCCCTGGATGGCGGCCACGACGGCCGTGCCCTCGCTCGCGTCGGTGCCGACGAGGCCGTTGGCGGCCAGGCCCGCGGCGAGCGGGACGACGACCAGCAGCGCCGGGACCAGCGGCCGGGCGCGGAGGTTCCGCACGACCGCGGCCAGCCCGAAGCCGGTCAGCGCGACGGCGAACCCGATCAGCGGGGCGCCGCCGAGCGCGGCGAGCGGCAGGTACCAGCCCTCCGGCTGGCCGAACGCGATCTTGCCCCACGGGAAGCCGCCGAACGGGAACACGCCGCGCAGCAGCTCGTCGGCCACCCACAGCAGCGCGGCCCAGAGCGGCGCGAGCGGGAGTTTCGACACCACCGCCATGGCCGCGGTGCCCAGGCCGATCAGGGCGGCGCAGGCGAGGCTCAGTGGCAGCCACGCGACCGGTCCGACGAACTCGCCGGTCCAGGCCAGCAGGGGGACGAGGAACCCGAGGCCGAACAGCACGCCGTACCCGAAGCCCGCCCGTGCGCGACGGCCGTGCAGGGTCCAGGCGAGCAGGGCGAAGCCGACGGGGGCCAGCCACCAGACCGTGCGGGGCGGGAAGCTCAGGTAGACCAGCACACCCCCGCTCGCGGACAGGAGTGCCCTCAGCAGGAGTCCACGGACGTCTCGCGGAGGGCGGCTGGGCGGGGTTTCGGCGACGGGCGTGTCCGACGCCACGGGAGTTGCGACCACCGGGTGAGCGTACGAGCCCGAGGTCACGGCCCGGTGAGGCCGGGCCGTGACCCCCTGCGGGGTGATACCCCGAAGTGGGAATTCAGGGTTGTCACCGATGCACGGCGCCCCGGAGCGCGGGCACTGTGGAGGCATGACATCAACGTTGACGAGGCCCCAGCACAAGAAGGTCATCGCCGGTGTGTGCGCCGGTCTCGCCGATCGGTTCGGCATGAAGCCGAACACCGTGCGGCTGATCTTCGTCCTCTCCTGCCTGCTCCCCGGTCCGCAGTTCGTGGTCTACCTCGTCCTGTGGTTCATGATGCCGAAGGCCGGTTACTGATCCGCTAGGTCAGGTGGAGCGCCGCGGTCAGCACCAGTCCGCCGATCGCGATGAGCCACGTGTAGGGCAGGGTCGAGGCCATCACCTTCTCCGGCCGCACACCCGCGTACTGCGCGCTCCACACGGTCTGGGTGCTCGTCGGGTCCGAGACGCCGAGCACCTGGCCGTAGGAGGCCATCAGGCCGAGCACGGCCGTGGACGGGTAGACCCCGCCCGACACGAGGACGCCCGCGACGCCCGCGCCGAGGCCGTAGACGTTGAACGGCCCCCGGTAGAGGCACAGGGGGACCAGCGCGGCGAACACCAGCACGAACAGCACGGTCCCGGACGGGCTCAGCGCCGAGACGATCGGGGTCAGCGCGCTGACCGCTCCTGGCAGTCGAACGGCCGAGAGCAGCATGCCGATGGCCACGAACAGCACGATCGGCGGCGCGGCGACGTCGAACGCCCGGTAGAGCGAGCGCAGGGCGCGTTCGCCCAGCTTGCCGGGGCGGGTGGTGGTCAGCAGCGCGTAGACCACGCCCGCGAGCAGGGACGGCACGATCGGCACGTGGAAGCCGAGCGCCAGCACGATGGGCACGGCCGGTGAGACCAGCGCGTACCAGGGGGCGTCGCCGCGCCGGACCCTGGTGGACGCGGGCTTGGCGTCGAGCCGGACCGCCCAGGCGTGCCGGGCGCCGCGGCGGCGGGTCTCGACCAGGATGTAGAGCAGGCTGCCCGCCAGCACGATCGGGAACAGCGTGAGCTGGAACGAGCGGACCTGGTCGATGGGGATCTTGATCGCGTCGGACAGGAACTGCCAGCCGATCAGGTCCAGCGGGAGGCCGGTGGCGATGCCCATGAGCACCGTGCCGCCCGCCACCACGGGCCGGACGCCGACGGCGATCATGGCCGGGATGCCGACGACGCCCGCGAGCATGGCGGCGGGCGCGGAGCCGGTGATGCTGCCGCACAGCACCGCCACGGCGTAGACGCCGAGCGCGACCACGACCTGCCGCTCCCCGCCGAACTCGACGATCTTGCGCACGAGCGTGGACGCGATGCCGGTGTCCTCCATCAGCGTGCCCAGCCACGAGCCGAGCAGGACGGCGATCATCGTCGCGGCCAGCAGGGTCGAGCCGGTCTGGAGGACGGTCGTGCCCACGCTGTTCTTGTCGCCGAGCACGGTGGCGCCCGCGAGCAGGGCGATCACGACCGCCATCAGGCCGAGCGCGAACGCGGTGGGCAGCACGCGGGTGAGCATCAGGACGACCCCGACGGCCATCACGGCCAGGATTGCGTATCCCACGGGTCAACCTCCGAGTTCGGCTAGTGCGGCGGACAGGTGCAGGGGGCTGCGCCGCAGGCCGCTGGCGCGGTGGGCGTAGCGGTGGGCGACGACCTCGTCGGCACCCACGACGTGGCCGCGGACCCGGAGCGGGCCGACGCGGCAGACCACGTGGTCCAGGCGGTGGCGCAGGTCGCGCGCCAGTCCCCCGTGCAGCCGGTGGTGCACGACCTCGTGCGCGACGGCGGCCCGGCGCAGGGCGTCCGGCGTGACGTCGGTCCACCCCTTGCGGGCGGCCACGTCCGCGAGCAGCGCGAGGCTGTCGGTGTGGACGGTCACCGTGTGCGTGCGGGCGTCGTACTCGGCGAGGGTCACCACGTCCCGCGCGACGCCGTTCGCCTCCTCCACCACGCGCACGTCCGGGTCTTCCAGGGGTAGCTCGTCGCCGAACGCCAGCGCGGTGGCGGCCCAGGAGCGGAGCTGCTCCTCGGTGCGGTTCTCGTGGGTGGCCGTGGCCCTCAGCAGCGCCACGGCCAGGTCCTCGTCGGTCCTCATCCACGGTCCTCCAGGATCGCGACGAGCGGCTCGTCCGGCGTGCGGGACTTCAGCTCCGCGCCGATCAGGGCCACGAGCTGGTCGCGGTCGAGCACCCCGGACAGGTCGGCGATCTTCGGGCCGACCAGCAGCCACACGGCGGGCGCGCGGCTGCCGCCGTCGCCGACGCGGGTGTGCTCGTCGACCAGCCTGGTGAGCGTCCCGGACGCCTCGCCGACGCTGGTGCGCTCGACGTGCGCGTTCGCGCTGTGCAGCCGGACCACGCCGTCGACGTCGACCACCCGCACGTGCTGGGCGACCGGCCGGAACCTGCCGAGGAACCCCTTCGGCCTGCTCCGCGCGCCCAGCGCCCGGTGGTGGCCGGTGCGGGCGAGTTCGCTGACCTCGCTGCCGGGCACGCCCAGGGTGCGGGCCACGTCCGCCAGCACCTCGTCGTCGTCGGCCACGGCGGCGCGGTCCTTGGTGCGCAGCTCGGTCGCGCCGGTGGCGACGGCCAGGATCAGGTTGCGCTGCGGGTCGACCGTCACGTCGACCTCCACCCCCGCCGGGTCGGCGCCCTGGGCGATGACCGCCTGCTCGGCCTGGGCGCGCACGGCCAGCACGTCGGTGTGCGACGGGTTGGGCACGATCTTCTCGACCGATTCGCGGACCAGCGCCAGCGCGGCGCCCAGCGGGCTGATGACCTCGCTGTGCGCGGCGATCCGCCAGTCCAGCCCGGACTCGGCGCCCAGGAACGGCGTGACCGCCGCGGCCCCTCCTCCCCCGCCGACGAGGCTCAGCGCGTCCCGGTCGAGCCCGTAGCCGTCGACCAGGTCGTCCACGACGGCCTTCACCGGCTTGACCGCCTGGCGCACAACGGCTTTCGCGGCGTCCTCAGTGGACAGTCCGAGCACCTTCGCCAGCGGCTCCAGGGCTCGGCGCGCCGCTTCGGGGTCGCAGTGCGCGTAGCTGTCCTCGGGGACGACGCCCAGCGCGTTGGCCGCGCAGGTGAGGGTGAGCGCGTACCGGGTGCCGTCGGGGGTCTCCAGCGCCACGTAGTCCGCCGGGTCTCCCTGCTTCGGCGCGACGGTCACGAGCTTCGCGTCGACCAGTGCTTTGGCGGGGGCGAAGCAGGCGTAGGCGAGTCCGGCGATGTGGGCGCTGCGCGGTCCGACCGCCCTGATCGTCGTGCCGTCGAGCCGCACCAGCGACCCGCCGCCGACGCCGACCGTGCGGACGTCGAGCGCGGGCAGGTACGTCTCCCGACCACCGAGGCGGGCGTGCCGCACCTGCACCCGACCCCGCCGCACGACGCTGATGTCGGTGGACGTGCCCCCGGTCTCCAGGAACACGCCCTCGCTGAGCCGCTCCCCCATCAGCGCCCCGGCCACCCCCGCCGCCGGGCCGCTCAGCGCCGTGAGCAGCGGTCGCTTCCGCATCTCCGGCAGCGACATCACGCCGCCGTCGCCGCGCATCACCATCAGCGGCGCGGTGATGCCCGCCGCCTCGACGCTGCGCTCGACCAGGTCGGCGGTCTCCACCATGCGCGGCATGATCCCGGCGTTGAGCACCGCCGTCCGGGCCCGCTTCGCCAGCCCGTACAGCCCGGTGATCTCGTGCGTCGCCGTCGCGAGGAGCCCCTGCGACCGGGCCTGCGCGACGACCGCCCGCTCCCCCAGCGGGTCGTCGACGCTGAACGGCTGCACCGCCACGACGACCTCGGCGCCGTCCTCCACGACCTTCGCCACGGCCGCCTTGACCTCGACCACGTCCTCGGCGTCGCGCACCCCGGCGTACCGGATCGGCAGCCCCCTGCCGGGCGTGAGCTGGAGCTTCGCCAGGGACCTCAGCCTGCCGGTGGCCCACGACTCGAAGCCGCGGCCGACACCGACGACGCCGACGGTCGCGACGTCGCCCTCCAGCAGGGCGTTGGTGGCCTGGGTCGTGCCGTGCGCCAGGAAGGACACCGACGAGGCGTCGATCCCGGTCTGGTCCTGGAGCTCGCGCAGCGCGGCCAGGATGCCGTGCGCGACCCCGTCGGGGTGGTCGTGGCTGGTGGGGACCTTGACCTGGCCGAGCAGGGCGAACGTCGTCGCGTCGACGGCCACGGCGTCGGTGAACGTGCCACCGACGTCGATGCCGATCCGGACGGGGTGTGGCGTCACTGCAAACACCTCCGGGGGAAAGTACTGGGGATCAGTAGCCGCGCACGTCGGGCCAGTGGCGTTCGACGCCCGCCTGGTCGAGGAGCTGGGCGAACTCGTCGTGCAGCTTGGGGTCGGAGCGGATCTGGCGGGGGGTCCTGCCGCGGCGCAGGGCGAAGCCCGCGAGGTGGCCCGCGACCTCGCCGACGTTCCACTCGACCGGGTGGAGGCGGTAGCAGCCGTTGGTGATGTGGGTGGTGCCGATGTTCTTGCCCGCGGGGAGCAGGTTGTCGACCCGCTGCGGCAGGAGCGCGCCGAGCGGGATCTCGAAGGGGACGCTGGCGATGTCGACGTAGCCGTCGCCCGCGGTGGAGGGGTGCAGGTCGATCCGATAGCTGCCGACGCCGACGGAGTCCGCGTACCTGGTGCGCTTGCCGGGTCCGAGCAGGTCGAGGGACACGTCGTGCTCGGTGATCGTGGTGACCGCCCTGATGCGGCGGGACTCGCGGACGTACGCCGACTTGGCCAGGCCGTCGGTCGTGCCCATCACGTCGTGCCGCAGGCGCAGGCCGGGGAAGCCGGTGCCGCCGTCGACGCGCGGGGCCTCGGTCTGGAGCCAGTGCAGGACCGACAGCGAGAGCTGCTTGGCCTCGTCGTGGGCCTTGGCGACCGCGGCGGCGTCGACGCGGCCCTCGACCTCCAGCGCCGGGGACAGCCAGTAGTCGTTCAGCGGCCAGTTGACGAGCGTGATGTCGGAGTCGAACGCGCCGGGCTGGTGCACGCCGCGCGCCAGGATGCGGCGGAACGCCCACAGCTCCTTGTCGCCCGCGTCGGCGCTCTGGTCGGCGGTGACGGCCAGCGGGTCGGCGTCCGGGTTCGGCTCGAACGTCCTGGCGACCGGTTCCAGCGTGCGCGGGTCGGGAGCGGTGAAGCCGAGCAGCGGACCGGGCCAGAACTCGGGCCGGTAGGAGCGCCAGAAGTCGTACATCCGGGGCTTGTCGATCGTGTGGTCCTCGCCCGCGTGGTGCGAGAGGGCGAAGCAGTAGGTGATGCCCTGGAGGTTCAGCGGGTCGGCGGTGTCCGGGGCGTGCGGCTCGTCGTGCTCGGCGCGCGACTCCGCGCCCACGACGTGCTCGACCCCGGCCATCGGCAGCAGGTCGCCGTTCTCCGTCGCGTCGAGCACGTAGTCCGCGCGCACGGTGGTCGTGTTGCCGTCGTCGTCCACCAGGTCGACGGCGTCGACCGCGTCACCGGTGGTGTGCGCGCCGGTCGGGCGGTGTCGCAGGAGCACGGTGATCCGGCCCGCGCTGCGGTGCGGCGCCAACGCGGCCTCCAGCACGGCGAGCGCCACGCGCGGCTCGTGGCAGAGCTTCGACACGCGGCCCGCGCCGGGGTTCAGCTCGGCCAGCCGCATCGCCTCGGCGCGCAGCGGGTAGTGCCTGCGGTAGTAGTCGCGGATGCCCTCGCGGACCCGCCGGTAGGACGCCGTGGCGCCGAACCGCTCGATCCACGGGTTCTCGTCCGGCGGCACGCCCTGCGCCGTGAGCTGCCCACCGACCCAGTCCGTCTCCTCGGTGAGCACGACGCGGTGCCCCGCGCTCGCGGCGGCGAGAGCGGCGGCGACACCGCCGAGCCCTCCTCCGACGACGAGGATCTCGGTGTCCAGTTCGGTCATCGCACGTCCTTCACGGTGGTGCCGGGCACGGGTTCGCAGGCCAGGAGCTGGTGCTGGTTCTCGGGGTCGCCGGTGATCAGTTCCACCAGCAGTTCGACGGCGCGGCGGCCCATCTCGCGGCGCGGCACCTCGAAGCCGGTGACCTCGGTGCCGCCCTCCGGCGGCCTGCCGAGCACGGCGTAGGACAGGTCGGTGCCGTCGACGGCGGCCCGCACGGCGAGGTACGCGGCGTCGGTGTCGGTCTCCTCGACCACGACCGCCGTGACGCCGTCCCGCGACCACCGCTCGACGACACCGCGGTCGACGGCGGTGCGGACGACCTCGCAGTCGACCCCCGCCGCGGCCGCCGCCTCGACCACACCGCGTTCGCGGTCCGTGGACGAGGGGGCGTCGTCGTCCTCCCGGACGTACCTGATCACCCGGTGGCCGCGGTCGACGAGCAGCTCGACCACGGCGGCGGAGGCGGCAACGTAGTCCGCGCCCACGAACGGGATCCGGCCGTCCAGCTCGTCGCGGCGGCCTATGTAGACCAGCGGGAACTCGCTCTCGACGAGCTTCTCGATCGAGTCGACCGGGACGTGGCGGCCGAAGAACAGGCAGCCGTCGGCGATGCGGGTGCGCCGGATCGCGGCCTCGTCGTGGGTGCGCTCGCCGCGACCGTCGGCGCCGGTGAACAGGATCAGGTCCTGCCCCAGCGCGGCGGCCTGCTCCTCGACGCCGACCAGGATCGGGTAGTACGAGTCGGCGACGTCGGTCGGGAAGGTCGCCTTGAACGTGTAGAGGCCGAGCATGTGGTTCCGCTTGGACGCGAGCCGCGTGGCGACCGGGTCGGGGACGTAGCCGAGCCGCTCGGCGGCGGCGAGGACCCGCAGCCGGGTGTCCTCGGACATCCGGACGCCGCTCTGGTTGCCGCCGAGCACGACCGAGACGGTCGCCTGCGAGACACCCGCCAACGCGGCGATGTCCGCCTGCCGTGGTGCGCGGCGTTTCATGGGCCCTCCCGGTGCTAATGCGGATTAGCGAGGAGAGTGGTGCGGTTCCGGGTCCGTGTCAAGGGTTTGGCCGATTTTGCATTTCCCCAGCACTAATACGTATTAGCACCTTGACGGTCCGCCCGGCGGGACTCAACACTCGGCCAACCCCCAACGGCGAGAGGGAGAACCACGATGACCGGAGAGCTCAACCGCAGGACCCTGTTCCGGGCCGGAGCGGGCCTCGGCCTCGGACTGGCGGTGACGTCGCTGGCGCCGGGGATCGCGTCGGCCGGACCCGCCGGGTTCCCGACCTACCGGTACGTGCGCACCGCGTTCGACAAGAGCAAGTTGAAGTACAACCCCACCAACGAGCTGATCTTCCCCACCATCCGCGGCACGGTCGGCCGCGTGGCGAACGCGCTGGGCCGCTTCTACCTGTACTACGCGCCCCACGACGCGCCCGGCGGCATCTGCCTCGCCTACGGCGACTCGCTGGAAGGGCCGTTCACCGAGTACCCGAACAACCCGATCGTGAAGCGGGACTGGGCTCCGCACTACTCGGTGTCGCACGTGTCGTCGGCGCACGTCCTGTGGAACACGGCCGCCAAGGAGATGTGGCTGTACTTCCACGGCGAGAACACCACGACCCGGCTGGCGCGGTCCAAGGACGGCGTCAACTTCACCTACGACAAGGTCGTGCTGTCGGCCTCGATGCTGCCGTCCGGGACGACCGAGACGTCCTACGCCAGGGTGTTCGAGCACAAGATCGCCTCACGCGGCGCGAACTACGTGATGGTGTTCATGATCAACACCACCGCGAACAAGCGGAACATCGGCTGGGGCTGGTCCGCGGACGGCCGCACCTGGACGTTCTCCCAAACGCCGCTGATCAGGGCGTCCGAGGTGGGCGCGACCGACGCCGCCGCCCCCACGCTCGCGTACCGCAACGGGACGACCTACGTCGTGTTCCACACCAACCTCGGCACCATGCACCTGACCGAGGTCGGGAACGACTTCACCCGCAAGGTGCACCACGGGGTCTTCCACCAGCCGCTCACCGGCGCGCCGGACCGCGGCAGGTCGGCCGCGCCGTCGTTCGGGACGGAGAACGGCGTGGAGTACATGTTCTACGAGGCGGGCGCCCGCCTGGAGGGCTCGATCGCCATCGCGCGCGCCGTCTAGCCGCCGGGTGTGGTCGGTTCCGCCGGACCGGCCACACCGCTCACGCGGACCACCGTGGCGTCGTCGGAGGCCTTGTTGCGCCGGAACGCCTCCCCCAGCGGATCGGCCGCCTCGACCTCCCGGACCAGCCTGATCAGGTCGTCCGGCGCGGTGTCCAGCACGTCCTCCCAGCCGAGGACGCCGAACGGGTCCACTGCTCGGGCCGCGCCGTCCGACAGCAGGGCAGACCGCGAGAAGGGCGCCCAGCCGACGACCGCGTGCCGCGCCGCGTCCGCGTCCGCCGCCGCGATCCAGTACCCGCCGGGCCGGTTGCGCGCCGCGAGTTCCGCGTGCTTCATCCGCACCAACGCCTCGTCCTTGCCGTCGGCCCCGATCAGGTGAGCGTCGGCCAGCAACCGCTCCTCGGGGGCGGTCCTGCCGACCCGGTCGTCGGAGACGACGGTGGTCACGCCGCCTATCTCCAGCACCAGCGACACGTCACCGAGCACCGCGTACGCGAGCCGGTCGCCCTCCACCCGGACGACCCCGACGGCGGCGGACGGCGTTCCGGGGTGGTCGAGGTCGCACTCCGGGTGCAGGGCCGCCACTCCCCTGATCGCCTCGGCCAGGACCTCCGGCAGCGGGCTCGCCACGTCGACGGCTCCCGCCACCAGCCTCGCCCCCAGGTTCCGGACGTACCAGACGACGCCGTGCCGACACCCCGTGCCCGTGCGGACGGTGGCGCCGTCCAGCACCACGACCAGGTCCGAGCCCGCGCTCAGCCAGTCCTCGTTCGGCCGGGACGGCGTGCCGGGGGACGTGGCGGCGCTGACGTGCACCCGCTCACCCGACCGGCAGGCGGAGCTGCAACGACCCCGGCACGTAGCCGTGCGACTCGTAGAACCGGATCGCCGCCGTGTTCGACGCGAACGCGTGCACGGTCACCTCCGTGACGCCGCGCTCGCCCGCCCACGCCACGAACGCAGCGTTCAGCTCGCCCCCGACGCCGGACCCGCGATGGTCGTCCGCGACCCGCACGCTCTCGAGCTCCGCGCCGACCACCGAGGGGCGGACGGGGTTCGGGCCCTTCAGCCTGCCCAGCAGGTGGCCGACGACCTCGTCGCCGTCCACGGCCACCAGGCACAGCACGTCCGGGTCGGCGATGGCCGCGCCGTAGTACTCGTGGCCGTGCCGCGCGGGCCACGACTGGTCCATGTGCGGGTCCCTGGTTCCGCCGTCCTCGGCGAACAGGGCGGCGGCCGAGGCGACGAAGGCGTTCAGGTCTGCCGGTCCTGCGGTGCGAACGGTCACGTGGTCCCCCCGTGGTACTGGTCGGCCAGTGCCGCGCGGACGATCTCGCCCGCTTCCTCGGCCGAGAGTCCCACCTCGTGCGCCGTCGCGGCGTAGGAACGGGCGGACCGGAGCACGCGTTCACGGCTCCGCTCACCCGCCGCGCTGACCACCGTGCCCGCGCGGCCCCGCGTCTCGATCAGGCCCGCCTCCTCCAGTTCGCGGTAGGCGCGGGCGACCGTGTTGACCGCGAGCCCCAGGTCGGCCGCGAGCGCGCGGACCGTGGGGAGCCGGGCCCCCACGGCCAGCTCGCGGTTCGCGATGCGCAGGGCGAACCCCGCCCTCACCTGCTCGTACGGGGGGACCTGGGACTCCGGGTCGATGCTGATCACGGGGTGATCCTGGCAGCTAGCCCAACAGCTTCGCCACGTTGGCCTTGTCGGCGCCGAGGTCGACGTACACCGCGGCCCACGCCTTGTCGGCCTCGTTGGGGCCCGTGCCGTCGCAGAAGGCCTTCTTGCCGTGGGCCGTGTAGTAGCGCAGCACCGGCAGGACCTCGTCGGTCGGGCCACCGTCCTCGTCCGTGTAGTCCGCGGCCGGAGGGGCGGGCTGGTGCTTCATGCACGCGACGTCCGCCAAGCCCTCGTCGTCGAACTTGACGCCGGCGGCGGTCGCGCCCGAGGTGCATCCGGCGAGCACGAAGAGGGCCGTGGCGACCAAGAACAGTTTCACGGTGGTAGTTCTCCTAACCGATCAGTGCGCGGGTGGTGAGACCGAGTCCTACGACGAGCACCAGGGCTGCGGTGCTGAACGGCGTGAACTCGGACAATCTGCGGAGTCGTGCGGTGACCGCGAGGTTCTCCAGGCGGTCGCGGACCTTGATCAACAGGAGTCCGGCGAGGGTGAGCATGGCGGCCATCCCGGCGCCGTAGGCGAAGACCAGGACGACGCCGAACCAGGTGCGGCCGAGCGCGACCGCGCCGAGCAGGACGATGAGCGCCGACGGGCTGGGCACGAGCCCGCCCGCGACCCCCATGCCGATCAGGCTGGCCCGGCCGTAGCGGGGGCCGTGCGAATGCCCGTGACCGTGCCCATGGCCGTGACCGTGGCCATGCCCATGGCCGTGTCCATGACCGTGCCCGGTGTCGGAGGTGGCGCCCGCTCGGCGGCGGCGCAGCGCCGAGGTCAGCAGGACCCCGCCGATGACGGCCACGAGCAGGCCGCTGGCCATGCCCAGCCAGCGCAGCACCACGTCGCCCGCCAGCGCGCTGGACACGCTGAGCAGCAGGCCCAGCACCAGCACGCCCGCGGTGTGGGTGAACGTCACGGTGGCGCCCACCAGCACGGCGTCGCGGCTGGTGCCCCGCCGTCCGGCCAGGTAGGCGGCCATCAGGGTCTTGCCGTGGCCGGGCAGGGCCGCGTGCGAGGCGCCCAGCACCAGCGCGAGCAGCACCGCGAGGATCCCGACCACCGGGGTCAGGTCGCGGGAGCCGATCAGGCCGTTGAACGCCGCCGTGGTGGCGTCGATGAACCCGATGCCGGTCCGCACGGGCGTGGTGCCCGCGGTGGCGGCGGTCCCCTCCCCCGGCTGGGCCTCGACGGTGACCGCGCGGACGTCCATCGGCGTCGACAGGAGGTCCTCGGGGTACGCGCGCAGCTCGTCGGTGGCGCTGCTGGTCGGCACGCCGCCGGACAGCGCGACCCCGGTGCCGGTGGCGGTGATCTCCCGCCACCCCATCCGGTCGGCGAGGTAGGTGTCGCCGAAGGTCACCGACACCTTGCCGTCGACCCGCAACGGCGCGGTGAACTCGCACACCAGCCGCGTGGTCGCCAGGTCCGCCTGGCCCGGCGGGTGGGTGACGGTGGCGGACTTCGTGCTGAACGCCAGTCGGTCGCCGTCGGCGCGGGCGTCGAGCGCGGCCTGGACGTCGGCGCACTTGCGCGCGGCGTCGACCGGCTTGGCCTCCTGGAGCGTCGGGATCTCCGCGCTGTCCACGACGGACCGCACGTCGAGCCGGTCCGGGTGGAACTGGAGCACGTCGGAGTGGTTGACGCTGAAGTTGCCCAGCGGGTGCGCCGCGGACACGCCGGACCCCAGGAACAGCGCCAGTCCGCACAGGACGACGATCACCGCGGCGCGCTTCATCGGGCGCTCTCCAGTTCGGCGAGCTTGGTGCGCGCGATCGGCGCGTGCAGCGGGGAGAAGTACGGGTTCATCGTCAGGGCCTCGGTCAGCGAGGCGTGGGCCTCGGGACCGCGGCCGAGCGCGGCGAGGATCATGCCGCGGTGGAACGAGAAGGTGGCGTTGCGCCAGCCCAGCACTGCGGCCTTGTCGGAGAACTCCAGCGCCTCGGCGTCGCGGCCGTTCACGTGCAGCGCCCACGCCATCGCGTCGGCGGCGAGCACGCTCTGCCTGCGACCCCACTCGGCTTCGGCCAGCGCCAGTGCCTCGACGGGGTCGCCGTGGTCGGCGGCGACGGTCGTGAGGGTCAGGTCGTCGTTCGCGCCCTGCGCGGCGAGGAGCTTCTTCTGCTCGGCCAGCACGGTGTACTGGGCGGCGGCCTCCGGCTTGCGCCCGGCCTGGTCCAGCAGTTCGGCGTACTCCAGCAGGTAGTGCGGCACCGGGACCCGGTTGACGACCTGCTGGTAACCGCTGAGGGCCTCGTCGAACTTCCCGCGGGCCCCGGCGACCTTCGCCTTGCCCTGCAAGGAGGTCACGTCCTGCGGGTTGAGCGCGAGCCCCTGGTCGTACTGGCGGGCGGCCTCGTCCAGGTCGCCGCGGTTGAACGCCAGCTCGCCGAGGTAGTAGTGGCAGAACACGCGTTCGTCCGAAGTGGACGCCGCGGCGAGCGCGCGGTCGAGGGCGTCCTTGGCCTCGTCGATGCGGCCGTGGGTCTCGAAGTGGTAGGAGGCGCGGGTGAAGGAGGCGACACCCGGCCGCAGGTCCAGCATCCGCTGGAGGGAGGCGGTGGCGGCCGCGTCGTCGCCGAGTTCGGTGTAGGCGTCGACCAGGACGCCCTGCACCTCGGCGGAGTCCGGGCGGACCGCCTGCGCCTTGAGGCCCCAGTCCCGAGCGGCGGCGAAGTCGTGGCGGGCGTTGGCGAGCGCGCCCTGCCCGAGCATGGCCTCGCCGTTGTCCGACGGCTTGATCTTCAGCGATTCCTCCAGCGCGCCTTGGGCTTTCACGTAGTAGGAGGGGTCGGCGCCCGCACGGGCCAGTTCGGTGTAGGTGGCGCCGAGCTCGGCCCACGTGCCCGCGTCCCCCGGTCGGGCGTGGAGCTTCTCCTGCAACGCGACCGTCCGGGTCTGGAGGGCGTTCGCGCGGCTCACCGCCGGGGCGGGGTCGGCGGTGCCGTCCGTGCGGGCCGCGTACGACACGGCCACCACCGCGACGGCGACGGCCGCGGCGGACCACATCAGGTACTGGCGCTTCATGGCTCTTCCTCGGTCACTCCGAGCCGGACGCGGGCGGCCGCGTCCGGCTCACGGTGGTCAGGGCGTGTTGACGGCCTTGTTGCGCGGTAGTCCGACGTACGGGAAGTTCGGGGCGAACTCGACGTCGTTGTGGTGCACCTTGTCCCCGGCGGCGAGCGCCTTGACCAGCTTGCCGCTGGCCGCCGCGCCCTCGAGCGCCTGGATCTCGATGTCCACCACGTCGTCGAACAGCCGACGCCCGTTGGGGAAGCCCTGCGTGTCACCGGCCAGCACTCCGAGCCGGTTGGGCTGCGGGTTCGGCGCGATGGACATGTTGAGCCGCAACTGCTCCGACGGCGCGAACCTCTTCGGGTCCACGTCGGCGTTGTTGAGCTGCGAGTTGAGGTCGACCTTGATCGGCCCGCCCGCCTTGGTGGTGATGCCGGTCAGGAAGATCTCCGCCAGGTCGGCGCGCGGCTCGGCGGGCGCCTTGATGCCGTAGATCTGCTCGATCAGCTTGGGCAGCTCGGGTTGGTTTACCCGGTCCAGCAGGGCCTGCACCTTGGCGTCGTTGACCGGCTCCAGGCCGTTGAACGCGTCCTTAATGCCCGCCGAGGAGACGACCTCGTTGACGAGCGGGTTGCCCAGCCTGGACACCTGCACGAACGGGCCCTCGGCCTTGGCCGCGCCCGGCGACAGGCGCAGGGTCTGGCGTTCGGTGTCGGCCCAGATGCCGATGACCGGGTTGCGCTTCGCGTCACCCTTCAGCGCCAGCATGTGCTTCGGGATCTGCAACGCGATGGTGTTGACGTTGTAGCCCTTGAGCGTGTCCTGGCCGACCTCGGACAGGTTCGCGCCGTAGAGCAGGTCGAACACCCGCAGGTCCGCGAAGAACGGGTCGTCCGCGGGTCCCGCGTAGACCTGGCCGCCGCCCTGGAGCTTGGTGATCGCCTGGTCGCGCAGCGGCTGGAAGTACGGCATGGACGCCGGTCCGACGATCGACGGCGCGACGGCGCCGTTGCTGATCAGGACCTTCCTGCCGCCACCGTCGTCGATCTGCTCCAGCGTGTACGTCTGGCGGAACAACAGGTTCTCGTCGTCCAAAGAGGACACGACGCCGTTGTTGTAGAGGAACGTGTCCGCACCGCGCTTGTCCTCGGTCTTGAAGGTCAGGCGGTAGGTCAGGTCCGGTACGGCGTCACCGTCGTTGTCGATGTTGACGTCGTAGTGCGCGTCGGTCGCCCAGGGGTAGAAGTTGGGGCCGCCGTTGGGTTCCTGGAAGCCGTAGTAGTTCGCGATGATCGTCACGAAGTCCGGCTGGTCGCCTGCCACGAACGCGTACAGGTCGGTGTTGTCGACCGTCGGGTCGGCGGAGATCAACGGCGCCTCGCGGTGGCTGGACGCCACCGAGGAACCCGGCACCAGGACGTCGACAGCGGCGATCATCAACGTCGCCCCGGCGGCCGCCAGCACGCCCCTCGTGCGTCGCCGCCGTGTCAGTGGTGGTGCTTCTGCCATGCCCGCTCCTTTCCCGCTAGCCCACGCACGCGGGCTTCAGGGAGGGATTCGCAGGAATCAGCAGCGGCGTTCAACGCTGGACCATTACACAGGTGATATTGGTCCGAACGGCCCAGGGTTTAGGACCGTTCGGACGTGTTTCACGCCTGGGCGCGGTCCGCGGCGTCGTAGATGACCCGTCCGTCGAGGACGGTGCGGAGGCACGTCGGCAGCGGCACCCCCGGTTCCAACGGCGGCAGGCCGGGCACCCCGGAACGCGGGTCGAGGGACCACCGCTGGACCCGCGAGTCCGATCCGGCGACGACCAGTTCGGCCGCGTCCCACACCGCGTAGGTCGCGGGCGCGCCCGGCTGGAGGGTGCCGGTGACGCCGTCGTCCACGCCCGCCGCCCGCCAGCCGCCCCTGGTGTGCGCGGTGAACGCCGCGCGCGGCGACAGCCCGGCGCCAGGCGTGCGGTGGTGCACGGCCGCGCACACGGCCGCCCACGGGTCGACCGGGGTCACGGGGGTGTCCGAGCCGAGCGCCAGCAGCATCCCCGCGGACGCGAGCTGGGCGAACGGGTTGAGCGCCGTGCCGCGCTCCACGCCGAGGCGCTGCGCGTACATGCCGTCCGGCCCGCCCCACTCGGCGTCGAACAGCGGTTGGACGGACGCCACGACCCCGAACGCGCCGAGCACCTTCGCCTGGTCGGGGGTGATCATCTCCACGTGTTCGAGCCGGTGCCGACGGGCCGCCAGCGCGGGCGCGCCGACCTGCTCGGCCGCCAGTTCGAAGCCGCGCACGATCGCGGTCATCGCCGCGTCGCCGATGACGTGGAACCCAGCCTGGACCTTCGCCTCGGTGCACCGCACGAGGTGCGCGGCGATGGCTTCCACGTCCTGGTACAGCGCGCCGGAGGTGTCCGGCGCGTCGGCGTAGGGCTGGTGCAGCGCGGCGGTCCGCGAGCCGATGGCGCCGTCGACGAACAGGTCGCCCGCGTACCCGGCGACGGGCAGGTCGATCGGGTCGGTGTCGCCCCAGTACCCGACGACCTGCGGTCCGTCGACCATCATCAGCAGCTCGGTCAGGTCGTCGACGCTGGAGATGTCCGGTCCCGCGCACTCGTGCACGGCCGCCACGCCCTTGCTCGCGGCGTGCGCGAGGAACGCCCGCTGCGCCGCCCGGCGCTGCTCGACCGGGATCGAGTCCTTCGCGACGGCCCGGATGCGGTGGTGCGCGGCCCGCGACAGCGGTCCGTCCTCGGACCACCCGTCGGCCTCACGGGCGCCGGGCGCGGCGTCGACCAGCGCCGTCGACGCCAGCGCCGAGTGCACGTCGATCCGCGACAGGTAGACCTGCGCTCCCCCGGCGGCGTCGTCCAGCTCGGCGCGGGTCGGCGGACGGCCCTCCGGCCACTTCGTCTCGTCCCAGCCGTGGCCCCAGATCAGCGGCCCGTCGGCTTTCCGAACCGCGTCCAGGCACTCGGCCAGCGACGCGCAGGCGGTCAGGTCCAGGCCGATCAGCAGTAGGCCTGCCGAGGTGGCGTGCACGTGGGCGTCGACGAACGCGGGGGCGACGAACGCCCCGTCGAGCTGGACGACCTCGGCGTCGGGGTGCAGCGCGAGCCCGACGGAGTCCTGGCCGACGAACACGATCGTGCCGTCGGTGATGGCCATCGCGGTCGCCGCCTGGGACGAGTAGATGCGCCCGCCCACGAGAAGGGTCGTGGTGCTGGTTTTCCCCGCTGAGGCGCCGGAAGAATTTGTCGTCACGACCGCTCAGTCTGCCTCCCGCGCAAGTCGGTCGCGGAGGCGGGCGTGGCGGAACTGGTAGACCGGACCGGCCTGCCTGAGCACTCCCCTGCGGTGGGCTTCGCGCAGGAACGCCATCAGCCGCCACGGCAGCTTTCCCGTCGCGGCGAAGTAGGCGCGGGCCAGGCCGAACCGCCCCCAGGCCTGGTAGGCGATGGTCTGGGCGAAGCCGATGGCCACCGACACGGCGACGGCGCGCGGTCCGCCGCCGCCGAACAGGGCCACCACGATGCCGATCGGGACCGCCATCTTGACCACGTTGACCACGGAGGTGGTCCGGTCGATCCGCAGCAGCCGGTCGGGGTCGCTGACCAGCCGCTCGACCGGGTTCGCGCCGATGGCGGTGGCGACCGCCAGCACGGCGCACGCGAGGGCGAGGAGTGCCGTCTGCGGCGGGGAGAGGTCCAGCAGCAGGCCCGTGCCCGCGCCGCCGAGCAGTCCGACCGCCGCGGCCACCGGGAACCCGGTCCAGCTCACGGGCCGCAGCCGCAGCGGCGGCTGGTCGGTGGCCACGCCGGTGGTCCACGGGATGAGCAGCACGACCAGCAGCGCCCCCACCATCACCGATCCGCTGATCAACGCGCCGACCAGCACCGGCACGCAGGCCGCGACGACGTACAGCGGCTCGTAGGCCTTGACCGCGCTGGGCAGCCGCCACCAGGCCAGGTCGTGGGTGTCGCGCCGGACGAGGACCTCGGCCAGGACCCTGAAGTACCGGCGTTCGCGCTCGCCGTAGAGCGCGGGGACGTACCGGCCCAGCAGGTGGTCCTCGGGGTCCGGCACCTCCAGCAGTTCGGCCGGGTCGGCGGTGTCGTAGACGGTGCGGGCCAGGGTGAGCATGAGCGGTGTGCCCAGCACCGGGTGCAGGCGGTCGAGCACCGGCGCCCACTTGTCGCCGCGGGTGGAAAGCCTCAGGTACTTCTCCACGTCGGCGGCGTCCAGGTCGGCCAGCACGACGGCCGCCGCGCCGGTGACCACGTCGGCCGCGGCGGCGTACTCGTCCACGCGGCTGGTCAGCACCAGCGGGTCGCCGTCGCCGAGTGAGGCGTTGATCTCGCGGATCGCCAGGTCGCGCAGGTCGGGGGCGATCTCGTCGAACCCGTCGAGCACCGGCAGGATCCGCCCGCCCTCGACCAGTCCCCCGGCCTCCGGGCCGTGCTCGCGCACCAACCGGTCGGTCATCCACGTCAGCAGGTCCGTGGTCGGGTGCCACGACGCCAGCGGGAAGATCACCGGGACGCGCTCGCCCTCCACTCCCAGCACGAACCGCGTGGTGAACACCGTCTTGCCGGACCCGGCCCTGCCGAGCACCACCAGCCGCCCGGACGGCACGGCCGCGTACACCTCGGCGACGTGGTCGAGGGTGCCCGCGAGGTCGATCGGCTCGTCGCGGTCCGGGTCGCGGTGGATCGTGGGCCAGTGGTCCACGAGGTCGGCGGGCGCGTTGGCCCACCGCACCGGCAGCGGGTACGGGTCGTGGACGCCGCGGATCCGTTCCTCGCGCCGCCACTGGGCGCGCACGGCCTCCGCCAGGTCGAGCGCGGGCGGCGCGGAACGCCCGCGCCACCACTGCGACAGCGCCAGCAGCAGACCCGCGCCGCCGAACGCCATGCCGAGCACGCTGGACTTCTGGTCCGCCAACTCCCACCCGTCGCGGAACAGGAACAGGAAAAGGCCGGTGGCGACCACGAGGGTCACCACCGGCCAGGTCCAGCGCGGTAATCGCATCAGCTCATCATGCCGAAACCTTCACCCGGCTACGCCGGAACCGCAGGAACGCCGCCGAGAGCAGGATGATCGCGAGGATGCTGTAGGCCACCATCGCGAACGTGCTGTCGACGAGCGCCACGGGGTCACCCTGGCTGATCGTCAGGGTCCGGCGGAGCTGCTCCTCCGCCATCGGCCCGAGGATCAGGCCGACGACGGCGGGGGCGATCGGGTAGCCGTGCCGCCGCATGAAGAACCCGATCACGCCGATGATCAGCAGCACGATCAGGTCTTCCACCACGAAGTTCACCGCGTAGGTGCCCAGCGCGGCGAACAGCAGGATGCCCGCGTACAGGTACGGCCGCGGGATCTGGAGGACCTTCACCCAGATCTTGATCAGGGGGAGGTTGAGCACCAGTAGCATCACGTTGCCGATGTAGAGGCTCGCGATCAGCGCCCACACCAGGGCCGAGTTGTTCGTGAACAGCAGCGGCCCCGGCTGGATGCCGTAGCTCTGGAACGCCGCCACGATGACCGCCGCGGTCGCCGTGGTCGGCAGACCCAGCGTCAGCAGCGGCACCAGGACACCGGCCGCGGCCGCGTTGTTGGCCGCCTCCGGTCCCGCGACACCCTCGATGGCGCCCTTGCCGAACTCCTCGGGGCGCTTCGCGAGCTTCTTCTCGGCCGCGTAGGACAGGAACGTCGAGACGTCCGCGCCACCGGCCGGGATGGTGCCGATCGGGAACCCGATGGCGGTGCCGCGCAGCCACGGCTTCCACGAGCGGGACCAGAACTCCTTGGTCATCCACTTGCCGCCGAGGGGAACGACCTCGACCGGCCCGTGCCGCAGGCGCGACGCCACGTACAGCGCCTCGCCGACGGCGAACACGCCGACCGCGACGATCACCACGTCGATGCCGTCGGACAGCGTGCCGAGGCCGAGGGTCAGCCTCGGCTGGCCGGTGAGCGTGTCCGTGCCGACCAGTCCGAGGAACAGGCCCAGCGCCAGCGACGCGAGGCCGCGGCTGACCGACGTGCCCAGCAGCGCGGCGACCGTGATGAACGCGACGACCATGAGCGCGAAGTAGTCGGGTGGCCCGAGGGTCACCGCGAGGTCCGCGATGGTCGGCGCGAGCACGGTCAGCAGCACCGTGGCGATCGTGCCCGCGACGAAGGAACCGATGGCGGCCGTGGCCAGCGCGGCCGCGCCGCGCCCGGCTTTCGCCATCTTGTTGCCTTCGAGCGCCGTCACGATCGAGGACGACTCGCCCGGTGTGTTCAGCAGGATCGACGTGGTCGACCCGCCGTACATGCCGCCGTAGTAGATGCCCGCGAAGATGATGATCGCCGCGGTGGGTTCGAGCGTGTACGTCAACGGCAGCAGCAGCGCGACCGTCATCGCCGGGCCGATGCCCGGCAGCACGCCGACGGCGGTGCCCAGCGTGACGCCGAGCAGCGCGTACAGCAGGTACTCCGGCTGCATCGCGGTCGCGAAACCTTCGAGCAGCAGCGTGATGTTATCCATCGAGGAGTGGCACTCCCTCAAAGATCCCGGCGGGCAGGGAGAGCCCCAGTCCGGACGCGAAGACGATCTGGATGACCACGGCGAGCACCACCGCGATCAGCAGCACCTTCCACCACGGTCGGGCGCCCAGCGTCCAGGCGGCGCCCGCGAACAGCAGCGCCGCCGCGACCGGCCAGCCGACCAGGTCGATGAGCACGAGGTGCGCGACCAGGAAGGCCAGGAGCTTCACCACGGTCATCCAGTCGGTCCGCGCGTTCGCGTCCACGTCCTCCGCGTCCTCCAGCTCGCCGAGCTTGCCGCGCACGGTGGCCACGATGGCGGCCAGTCCGGTCACGACGAGCAGGAAGCCGACGGCGTAGGGGAACGCGCGGGGCCCGACCGAGCTGGCCGAGGAGGGCACCCGGATGGTGCCCGCCTCGACCAGCGTGAAGATCCCCAGGGCGACGATCAGCCCACCGAAGACGTACTCCTCGATCTGCCGACCGCGCACCGGGTCCGCGCCCGGTGTCGGAGAGTCGACAGCGGTCACTTCACCAGCCCGATTTCCTTGAGCGTCGTCTGGATGGTGTTGATCTCGGTGGTGAGGAACTTCGAGAAGTCGTGGCCGGTCAGGAAGGTGTCGGTCCAGCCCTTCTTGGTCAGCTCCGCCTTCCACTGCTCGCTGGCGTGCATCTCGGTGACCAGCTTGACGAGGTTGTCCTTCGCGGCGACGGAGATGCCGCCGGGGGCCACCACGCCACGCCAGTTGATCAGCTCGACGGGCATGCCCAGACCCTTGAGGGTCTTGGCCTTGAGGTCGGGGTGCTCGTTCGGGCCGGAGGTCGCCAGCGCGCGGAGCTTGCCGGCCTTGATCTGCTCGGCGTACTCGCCGACGCCGGAGATGCCCGCGTTGACCTTGTTGCCCAGCAGCGCGGCGAGCGACTCGCCACCGCCGGAGAACGGGACGTAGTTGAGCTTCGCGGGCTCGATGCCCTTGGCCTTGAGCATCATGGCCGCGAGGATGTGGTCGGTGCCGCCCGCGGAACCACCCGCGATCGAGACGCCCTGACCGTTCGCGGCGATGTCCGCCAGCAGGTCGTCGATCGTCTGGTACTTGGACTCGGCGGGCACGACGACGACCTCGTCCTCGGCGGTGAGCCGGGCGATCGGGGTCGCGTCCTCCAGGCGCTTGTCCACACCGTTGGTCTCGACGGCGCCGACCATCACCAGACCGGTGATCATCAGGTAGCCCTCGGACTTCTCGTTGGCCAGCTTCTGGAGGCCCACCGTGCCGCCCGCGCCGCCAACGTTGCTGACCTGGACCGACTTGACCAGGTCAGCGCCGGTGATGCTGGCCTGCATGGCCCGCGCGGTCTGGTCCCAGCCGCCGCCGGGGTCGGCGGGGGCCATGATCTCCAGCTTCGCGACCGAACTCGACGAGCTCGCGCCGCCACAGCCCGCGAGCGCGAGACTCACCGCGATCGTCGCGGCCGCCACCGTGCGCGCTCCACGGGTGTGAATTCTCGACATTGTTGTACGCCTTCCGGGTATCCGGGGCTTCAGTTGCCCCGGTGGCGGCTGAGGGTAGGCATTCGAGCGGTGACGAATACACCACTGGAAGTAACGGTCGTAATGGTCGTTCCGGTCGTGAAGCAGCTCACAAGCGGATTAGGCCAGAATGCGCAGCATGCGACGGTCGTTCTCACTCGGTGTCTACCTGCTGGCCTTGCAGGTCGTCATCGTTCTGGTCACGACGTGCACAGCGGGGCTGCTCGCCGCGAAGCTCCAGAGCGATCGGATCCGCGAGGCCTACAAGGATCGGATGCTGTCCACCGCGGAGAGCGTCGCACGGCTGCCCTCCGTGATCGAGGCTTTCGACACGCCGAACCCGGCCGACATCATCCAGCCGCTCGCTGAGGTGCTCCGCAAGGCGTCCGGCGTGACCTACGTCGTGGTGACCGACCGCGACGGCAACCGGTACGCCCACCCGGACCCCACGCGCATCGGCCAGAAGGTGTCGACGGACCCGTCGACACCGCTGTCCGGGCAGGTGTTCGTGGGCACCGAGACGGGCACGCTCGGCACGTCACTGCGGGCGAAGGTGCCGATCAGGGCGGCCGACGGGACGATCATCGGCATCGCGTCGGTCGGCATCCTGGAGACCCAGTTGGCGTCCGACTTCGCCGACGACCTGCCGGAGCTGATCGGCTGGCTCGCGGCGGCGGCACTGATCGGGTCGCTGGGCGCCGCGATGGTGACGAAGACGATCCGCAGGCGGACGTTCCGGCTGGAGCCCGCCGAGATCGGCCAGTTGCTGGAGACCCGCGACGCCATGCTGCACGGCATCCGCGAGGGCGTGGTCGCCGTCGACGACAGCGACCACCTCGTGCTGGTCAACGACGAGGCGATGCGGCTGCTGGACCTGCGCGAGGACCCGACCGGCCTGCCCGCCGCGCAGGTGCTGGAACGCGGTGGCCTGCTGGACCTGGCGCGCGGGGCCGAGGACGTGGCGGACCGGTTGGTCCTCGCCGGTGAACGCGTGCTCGTCGCCAACCGGATGACCGCCAAGTCGCAGGGCCGCCCGGTCGGCGTCGTGCTGACCCTGCGCGACCGCACCGAGCTGTACGACGCGTTGCGCGAGCTGGACGGGCAGCGGACCGTCACGGAGGTGCTGCGCACCCAGGCCCACGAGTTCTCCAACCACCTGCACGTCATCGGCGGCCTGCTGGAACTGGACCGGCCCGCCGACGCCGTGCGCTACATCGAGCGCGTCGGCGGCGCGGGCTCGCTCACGTCCGCGACCGTCGACCGCGCCATGGCCGACCCGGCGCTGGCGGCGCTGCTGCTGGCCAAGGCGGGGACGGCCCACGAGCACGGCGTGTCGTTCCGGTTCTCCCCCGATTCGTCGGTCACGAGGGAGGCGGGTGACGACACCCTGACGGTGTTGGGCAATCTGATCGACAACGCCGTGGACGCGGCGGGGTCGGGCGGCACGGTCCACGTGCTCGTCCGGTCCGACGACGAAGGCGTGCGGATCCTGGTCGAGGACGACGGGCCGGGGATCGACGAAGCAGAACGCGGAAGGATCTTCACGTTGGGCGTCACAACCAAGCAACCCCGTCGGACCCACGGCCGTGGGATCGGCTTGGCCCTCGTGTCACGGGTGGTGTCGCGGCGCTCCGGGAGCGTGGACGTGGGGCGGTCCGCGCTGGGCGGCGCGTCGTTCGACGTGTGGCTGCCCGCGTTGGTGGGGGTGGGCGCGTGAGCACGATCCGGACCCTGGTGGTCGACGACGATTTCGCTGTCGCGGCTGTGCATCGGGCGTTTTTGGATACTTTGCCGGAGTTCACGGTGGTGGGTGAGGCGCATCGGGGGATGGATGCGTTGCGGGCCGTGGAGGAGTTGCATCCGGATTTGGTGTTGTTGGATATTCATCTGCCGGATATTTCTGGGTTGGAGGTTTTGGCTCGGTTGAGGGCTCGGTCCGGGTCTCCGGTGGATGTGATTGCCATTACTGCCGCTCGGGAAGTGGAGACTGTGCGGCAGGCCATGTCTCGAGGGGTGGATCATTATTTGGTGAAGCCGTTTACTCGGGTGGCTTTTTTGGAGCGGATGAACGCTTATCTGGCGCAGCGGGCTGAGGTGTTGCGGGTTGGGCGGGAGTCCGTTCTGGATCAGGAGGCTGTGGATCAGTTGTTGGCTGCTGGGCAGAGGAAGCCTCGGTCTGCGGCTTTGCCGAAGGGGTTGTCGGCTGTGACGCTGCGGTTGGTTACGGAGACGTTGAGGAGTGCTGAGGGGGATATGTCTGCGCAGGAGGTTGGGGATCTGGCGGGGGTATCTCGGGTTAGTGCGCGGCGGTATTTGGAGCATTTGGTGGCTATCGGGAAGGCCGAGGTTCAGCCCCGGTATGGGGTGTCCAATCGGCCCGCGCATGGGTATCGGTTGATGTAGACCTACGGGGGATCTTTTGCACCGCTGACCGGATTGACTCGACTACGTCGGGAACATCCAGACCGACGTCCCGGAGCAGCTGAGCGGCCTCGACAAGGGGAAGGTCGGTGTCCGCGCTCACAACCATGAGATCCCTGAGACAGATCGGCTGGGTGAGATTAATGGAATCCAAAAATGACCGGTCCAGTCGATTCAGCGAACTGGACACCGGCACGCCCGCGACGGAGTACCCGTAGGCGACGAGTCGCGCGGCGGCTTCCTCGGGTCGAATGCGGTGTTTGGCGAACAAACCGGTCAGGTGGCGAACCGGCACCACCTGACCAGAGACCAACCAAGGACTCTCGCCGTCGAGGTCCTGACTCAGCACGATCAAGTCATCTGGACCACCTTCCGGCACGAAGGGCAGATCTGCCGTTTGAAGCCCGTAGTCGCGAATCCGGTCAATCGCCTCCCCCAATGAGATGTCGAGTGACTTGGCACTGGCCAGCAGGTGTCCTATGGGCACCTGCCTACCATGATCACCCCAGTCCTCCACATCAGACCAAGTCCCCTCAACCAGGCTGACGTCACCCGCCACTATGGCGTCGGGCAAACAGTCCGGAACCATCAGACCGAATTCTCGGAACCTTGCGGCAACGTCCCGAAGTGATATCCGTAACGATTCAGCAAGTCGAATCATTCGGCCGGGGTACACCCTGTCCGGGCGAAGCCATAGACCGGCACGACGGTCACCCCACATCAGCAGATCAACATCCGCCGAGCGCAACACAGATGGAAAACACATCGCACTGGTGTCGATCTCCAATTCATCCAACCGACGACACAAGACCTCAAGCGAAATTTCCAGTTGCCGAGAAACGTCCAGCAGGTGCCCGACACGAGGGGCAGCCATCCCTGCCGACCAGTCCAACACACTTCTGTCGCGAACGAGTTCCAGATCCACTGGGTCCGGACAACTGCTGAAAAGCAATGCTGACGAGGTGTCGAAACCCAATCCAGCCATCCACTCGGCGATGTCTAAAATCGGAATTCCAGTCCGTACGTGGGCGTCAAAGAGACGCAGTGCCGCTATCTTGACTCCCCGATCCAGCCACGGCTCTTCTCCGTCCAGATCTACACTGAGAAGGATTCGACCTACCTCATTATCTACCACAATTGACTGCGAAGGAATCGAGTTCATCAATACTAACTCAACACCGCGAGAAAACGCGTCCTCAATACCAATCGAAGCAAGTTGGGCCAACTCGAAATAAGCCCCAGGGCTAATTCCGCCGCCGTCTTCAGATACGAAAATTATATCCGAAGGAATGGCCGGCAAGACAACCGAAGGCAACACGAGGCCAGGAACGGCGTCCACAATCAAATCAAGGCGAGAATTTGGCGCATGAGCCACGAGGCGCCACAGCAAAATATGATCGGAAGACTTCTCCGCCGGCGACATTCCTTGCACATCGCCAAAGAAGTCATCCCTACTGTTGAACCGAATTAATTCCGGATCCGAAGTCAACCAGCCGGTAGCACCGACGTCGACCGGCCTACTACCACCATCGAGCGTCACGCCGCCGTCGATCAGCGCTACCGTGATGAGGTCGGCAAGCCTCAGACTGCTGCGTGCGATTCGGTTGAGCCAATTCAATCCAACCAGGTGCATACCCTCGGCCAGGAGTTGAGCGAGCGCTCCGACCAATAACTCCTCCGCGTCATTGGCGACGTCATCCAGAATGCTCGTTCGATCAACAGACAGCTTGGGAGCCCTATGCCCCACAAGGTTCACTACCGCGCCGATGATGGCCGAAGACGAAGACCCCGGTGTTCTGCCGATCACTCCCCGAATCTTCGATGGCTTCACCACCAGCCCGTCGACCAGCAGTCCTCCACCGAACTCACACCAGAAGACCTGTCCATCCAACGCCGAACACGTACGTCCCCGGTCTGGCACGTTGCTTGTCCGCTCCCGCGTCCCGTCCCTTCCAAGCACACCCGGAAGCCATCGCCAACTCTGTCCCTCGTGCTCCGCCGTAGTTGAGAAGTCGGCGATGACGAGCACGTCGTCCAACCACCGAATGGCCTTTCCCTCAGGGTCAGGCTCCCGCAGGTACAGCCGCACGGTAGTGCCAGGCTCCGGTCGTACATCGGAGGTCTTGATGCGGAACAAGTGCCCTGGACCGGAAATCGTAACCCGGTGCGCGGGCCTGTCCGGCAGTCCGTCACGCCCCATTCGACGAGTGGTCACCTCGATCTCGTCGGCGAGCATGAAGTAGCTCAGCACGCCGATCCCGAAACGACTGTTGAGAAACAGTTTGACCGGTCGGTCGGCGCTCTCCCAGTCGAGCTGTTCCTCCCTGTACTCCGGCAGGTTGGCGAACCTCACCCCGGCCTGGGCGAAGACTCCGGTCAGTTCAGGGGTGTCCATGCCGATTCCGTTGTCCTCGCACTCGATGAAGTGCCGACCCCGTTCCACCCCCTGACGGAACTGGATCTTCCCCACCCAGGTTGACGGCTTCCTGGTGCGCTGCTCGTTGTAGGTCTCTCTCGCTTGCCGGTAGCGACATGCGTCGAGCGCGTTCTGGTACAGCTCCCGGACCGCCATGTGCCGGTCCTGGTAGAGCTGCTCGCCCATCAGCAGGTCGCGCACGCGCTCCTCGTCGAGCTGGAACTTGCTCCACCCGCTGAACAGGGGCTTCCCATCCTCATCCACTTCCGGCTCGACGCCATCGCCGCTCGCCCGCAACGGCATGGCACGCAGCGGTTCCAGGTCAAGGACGTTCGACTTGAGCCGCACGTCGCGCAACAGTGCGTCGAAGCGGGACGCGTGTTCTCGCAGAACCTCGACAACGGCCTCGTGATCGCATCGGGTCGTCAACACCGGGCCGTCATCGCGCCGGGTCCACTCAGCGGTGCGCACACTCGCGAAAGTTCCCTCCACTGTCGCGGGCCTCGGAATGCCCATGTGCCACACCAGAACATCGGACAGATCGGTGACCTCGATGGCGGCGACGTGGGCAAGACCGAGCAGCAGAGCAACCATCGGTCCGCGGAAGGGCAGGTCGACCGGCGGCGGGCGAAAGTCTTGGCGCTCCGAGGTGAGCCTCCGGGGATCAACGCGCAGACCGTAGAGCAGCATTCGAACGCGGTCGGCATGCAAGACCCGGCTCAACTCGGGGTCGTCCACACCTGTGAGCAGTTCGGCGACCGCCTTCACCTTGAGCACTTCCGGCCGCTGGACCAGCCAGCGGTGGAACAGCCACCAACTGATCTCCGTCCGCGCGCTGTCTCGATCCTCCAATTCGAGGTTCGCGCGGACGACCAGCTTGTCCTGGTCGCGGAGGAAGTCCTCGTATTCGGAGCGGCGGTTGTTGGACGAACCGGTAGGGCGCAGATTGGTCGGGTCTACCTCTTTGCTGTACATGTACGCCGCCCGTGACCAGAGGCACTGGTGCAGCAGCGGTGCCAAGGACAGCAGGACCGCCTCCGCCGGGTACAGCCTGTTCTTCTCGCTCGGGTCCCGCGACACCAGCCAGTCGACCTGCTTGCCGAACCGCTCTACCAAGGTGCGGTCCAACCAAGGATCGGACGCGAGACCGCGCTCGACCTCCTCGCAGAAAACCGCCAATCCCTGCGCCACGCCCATCGCGAGTTCGCGCATCCGCTGATGCGAGTACCCCGCCTTGATCTGCTCCCAGACCTTCGAAGCACCCACCTGGCGTGACCAGGGGTGGACATCGGCACGGTCAGCCGTCTCGGACACGGGGAGACCAACGGTGAGGTAGAGGTCCCGGATCTGGACAACGGGCCCCTGAACCTCCCCCTGCACCGAGTTGTACACGTTCCCGCCGCCGTGGTGCGTCAACAGCCCTGCCCTTCGGCCCGGAAGTGATCCTCACCACCGGGCCTCGGCAGGGGAACTCGGCACTAGGCCGAACGGGTACTCAGGACAAGCGGAACCAGCGGGCGCCGTAGGGGGCTAGGGTGAACTTGGTGTTGCCGCTTTTGGGGATTTTTGTTTTGGTGGTTGTTAGTTGGTCTGCTGCTGTGGTGAAGTCCTTTAGTGGCAGGGTGATGGTTAGTTCGGTGTCGCCGAAGTTGTGTACTGCTACTACTGTGCCGTCTGCGTCGCAGCGGTGGGCTAGTACTGCTGGTTCGTCTGTTTTTATTACCTGGAACTTGCCCCAGGCTAGTTCTGGGCAGTCTCGGTAGCGTTCGATCAAGAGTTTGATCCAGGACAGTAGTGAGTCTGGGTCGCGTTGTTGTGCCTCTGCGTTGATGTTTTTGGGGCCGAATTCTCCTGTGACTACCGGGCCGGGTAGGTCTTTGGGTTTTGCGGTGGAGAAGCCGGCGTTTTCGCCTGCTGTCCATTGCATGGGGGTGCGGACTGCTAGGCGTCCTTCTGCTTTGAGGTTTTCGGCCATGCCGATTTCTTCGCCGTAGAAGAGGACTGGCGTTCCCGGTAGGGAGAAGAGGAGGCTGTAGACCATGCGGATTCGGCGTTGGTCGCCCTCTAGCATTGACGGCAGTCTTCTGCGTAGGCCGCGGTCGTAGAGTTGCATGTCCGGGTCTGGGCCGAAGGCTGCGAAGACTTCCTTGCGTTCGTATTCGGTGAGTTTGTCCAGGGTTAGTTCGTCGTGGTTTCGGACGAATGTTGCCCAGTGGGCGTCTCGTGGAGGGTTGGGTCGTTCGGCCAGGACCTTTGCCAGGGCGCCGGAGTCCTTGCGGGCCAGGGAGAGGTACATCTGTTGCATGCCGATGAAGTCGAAGCACATGGTTAGTTCGTCGCCTACGCCCTCGGCGTTGCCGAAGAACTTCATGGTGTCCGTGTAGGGGAGGTTGACTTCTCCCAGCAGTACGCCTTCGCCGTTGCGGCGGTTGAGGAAGGCGCGTAGGTCGCACAGGTAGTCGTGGGGGTCCGGTAGGTTGACGGCGTCGGGCTGGCCGTCTGTTTCCAGGAGGAATGGGACGGCGTCCACGCGGAAGCCGGAGAGGCCCAGTTCCATCCAGAAGCCCATTACCCTGGCGATTTCGTCGCGGACCTCGGGGTTGGCCACGTTGAGGTCCGGTTGGTGGCGGTAGAAGCGGTGCAGGTAGTACTGGCCGGTTGGTTCGTCCAGCTCCCAGAGGCTGGTTTCCTGGTCCGGGAACACGACGCCCTGCGGACCGTCGGCCGGTGGTTCGTCGGCCCAGACGTACCAGTCGCGTTTGGGGTTGTCCTTGCTGGAGCGGGACTCGGTGAACCACGGGTGTTGGTCGGAGGTGTGGTTGACGACCAGGTCGGCGATGACGCGCATGCCGCGGTCTCGGGCTGTGCGGAGGAACTCGACGAAGTCGCCGTGGGTGCCGAGTCGTGGGTCCACGCCGTAGAAGTCGGTGATGTCGTAGCCGTCGTCGCGGTCCGGTGACGGGTAGAACGGCATGAGCCACAGGCAGGTGACACCCAGTTTGTGGAGGTGGTCGATTCGCTGCGTCAGGCCGCGGAAGTCGCCGTGGCCGTCGCCGTTCGAGTCGGCGTAGGTCTCGACATCAAGGCAGTAGACGACGGCGTTCTTCCACCAGACGTCGGAGGTGTTGGTGAGCTTCACGACCGCACCTCCGGGAGGACCTTGGTGCCGAAGGCGTCGATGAACGGGTGCAGGTCCTGGCCGACGTGGTGGAGGTACAGCTCGTCGAAGCCCAGGTTCGCGTAGTCGTGGAGTTGGGCCGCGTGCTTGCCGAGGTCGGAGGAGATGTGGACGACCTCGGCGACCTTCTCCGGGGTGACGTCGGCGGACGCCGTGTCGAAGGCTTCGGCGGTGTCGAGGTCCCAGCAGACGGGTGGGGGGAAGACGTTGCTGCGCCACTGCTCGTGGGCGATCTGCGTCGCCTTGGCCTCGTCCGGGTCCCAGCTCAGGTGGACCTGGAGGTGGAGCTTGCCCCTGCCGCCCGCGTCGCGGTAGGCGTCGACCATCTGCCTGAGGTGTTCCGCGGGGGCGTTGACGGTGATGAGGCCGTCCGCCCACTCCGCGCACCAGCGGGCCGTCTCGACGCTGACGGCGGCGCCGATGAGCTGGGGTGGCTCGTCCGGGCGGGTCCAGACGCGGGCGCGGTCGACCTTGACCAGGCCGTCGTGGCTGACCTCCTCGCCGTCGAGCAGCGCGCGGATGATGTCGACGCACTCGCGCAGGCGCGCGGTGCGGAGGCCCTTGCGGGGCCAGACCTCGCCGGTGATGTGCTCGTTGCTGGCCTCGCCGGTGCCCAGCGCGGCCCAGAAGCGGCCGGGGTACATGGTGGCCAAGGTGCCGATGGACTGGGCGATGATCGCCGGGTGGTAGCGCTGACCTGGGGCGTTGACCACGCCGAACGGGAGGTTCGTCGCTTCCAGTGCGGAGCCGAGCCAGGACCAGGCGAACGTGGACTGGCCCTGGCGTTCGCTCCAGGGCGAGAAGTGGTCGGAGCACATCGCGGCGTCGAAACCGACCTGTTCGGCGTGCTTCACGGCCGACAGGGACTCGGACGGGTGGACCTGTTCGTGGGAGGCGTGCACTCCGTACAACGTCATGCGCCGACGGGTACCCCGGTCGTGTCCGGTTTAGGCCTGAACGCGCTGATGGCGCGCACCGCCGTCGCGGGGTGCGCGCCACCAGGTGTCGTCATGGTGCGACGAAGTTGCCGCTCAGGATGATCAGGACCTGCACCTGGATGCCGGTGCCGTAGTAGTCGGTGCTGTCCAAAGTGGTGGTGGAGATGCGGGCGAAGAGCTTGTCCAGCCACACCTGGCTGCCGGGGTCGCTCATCGCGGCCACGGCGAACGGGGCGGTGAAGCAGGGGTGCTCGCCGGTCTCGGTGGCGGCGCCCGCGAGGGAGTAGCCGCTGCCGATCGCGGCCGGGTCGCCGCCGGTCTTCGACTTGATCCAGGTGGTCATCCTCGCCACCTGGGCCTTGGCCGCGCTGCCGGGCACGGTGACCGCGTCCACGCCGAGCCGCCACGGGTCGCGGCAGGCGTTCCAACTGTACTTGCCGTCGTTCGAGCCCTCCAGGAAGTTCGCCGGGGCGGGCTTCGGGGTGCTGTTGGTGTTGACGACGAAGTCCGGCAGCAGGCCGGTGTTCGGGGCGTACTGCGACTGGAGCTGCGAGACCGCGGTCTCCTGCCGGGTGCGCACCTGGTCCCAGAACACGTCGCCGGTGGCGGCCTTGAACGCGCGGAGGTGGCCGGGCATCCAGTCCGACGAGCGCGAGCTGTTCTTGTACTGCGAGTCGTTACCCCAGTCGCCGAGGAGGGGGAACTTGGTGCTGTTGTTGACTTCCGAGCGCTTGATGGCGTTGATGACGCGGACGGCCTCGGCCTTGTAGTCGTACGTGCCGGTGGTGCTCCCCCACTGCTTGTCGGCGATCAGGAGGCCGTAGGCGATCTCCAGGTCGCCGTCGGTCGCCGAGTCGCTGCCGTTGACGCTCTTGCAGCCGGCGTCCTGCTCGGCCGCGTGGAGGTCCTTGTCGTTGACCGACGGGTGGGCCTTGACGAACTTGAGGATGCCGTCGAAGACCTTCCGCGCGTCCGGGTCCTTCTTGGCCATGAGCGCGGCGATGGTCATGCCGTAGCCCTCGCCCTCGGCGACGAAGGAGTGGTCGGCGTCCTTGGACAGCACGGCGTAGGTCCCGCTGCCGCACTTGGTGGTGAGGAAGTTCGTCTTCCAGAACGTGTAGTACTTGCTCAGCGCCGCGTCCTGGACGGACTGCGCGGCCGACGGCCGGATGGTTCCCGACACGTAGTCCGCGGTGCCCACGGCGGCGCTCGCGCCACCGGTGGTGCCGACGAGGCTTCCGACCAGCGCGACCGACAGGGCCAGCGCACGTACGGCTTCGTTCATTCGTTCCTCCGCAAGGGGAAGCGGCGGCGGCCTGACGGAGCGTGGCAGACGGGAGGAGCGCCGGTCAATAAGTTAGGAAACTTTCCTTCCGATTTAGTCGACGACCAGGACCAGCTTCCCCGCGGTGCGGCCGGTCTCGCCGCGGACGTGAGCACTGGCGGCCTCGGCGAGCGGGAAGGTCGCCTCGACGCGCGGTCGGAGCCTGCCCTGCTCGACGAGTTCGGCGATGGCGCGCATGCCCGCGTGGTCGGCCTCGACGACCAGCCCTTCCAGCCGAACGCCCAGGTCGGCGGCCTTCGCCACGGCCGAGGCGAGGTCGTTGCCCGCCACGAGCGTGATCAGCACGCCACCTTGGCGCAAGACGCCGAGCGACCGGGTGCGCACGTCGTCGGCGAGGGGGTCCAGGACCACGTCGACGTCGTCGACCACGTCCGCGAAGTCCGTGGTCCGGTGGTCGATCAGCTCGTCAGCGCCGAGTTCGCGCAACCACTCGTGCCTGCCCGCGGACGCCGTGCCGATGACGTGCGCGCCGCGCGCCTTGGCGATCTGCACGGCCAGGTGGCCGACCCCGCCCGCGGCGGCGTGGATCAGCACCCGCTGCCCCGGCAGGACGTTCGCGGTGTCGACCAGCGCCTGGTGGGCGGTGAGCGCGGCGAGGGGCAGAGCGCCCGCCTGGAGGTGGTCGACGGTCGCGGGTTTGCGGGTGAAGGACCGGGCGGTGGCCTTGGCGTACTCGGCGTAGGCGCCCGCGCCGTGCGAGTAGGGCAGCATGCCGAACACCTCGTCGCCCGGCTTGAACAGGGTGACCCCGAAGCCGACCTCGACGACGACACCGGAGACGTCCCAGCCGAGGACCGGGACCGGCCCTGCCATCCACGGCAGGCCCGCGCGGTGCTTCCAGTCGGTCGGGTTCACCCCCGCCGCGTGGACGCGGACGACGATCTCGCTCACGCCCGCCACCGGTCGCGGCCGTTCGACGAGCCGGAGGACTTCGGGGCCACCCAGGACGTCCTGGCTGACGGCGTTCATGGTGGGGCTCTGGTCGGTCATGGTCCCAGCCTGTCGAGGGCCGTTGATCACGACAATGGCACGATGGTCACCTTACGATGAGATCGTGCCACCAGTCCGCGATCCCCGGAGCCCCTCATGACCCGCCCGCACCGCGTCGCCGTCCTCGCCCTGGACGGGGTGTACCCGTTCGAGCTCGGCATCCCGAGCCGCGTCCTGGGCGCGACCGAAGGGCTGTACGAGGTGCTGACCTGCACCGTCGACGGTCTGCCGGTGACCACGGCCGCGGACTTCACCATCGCCGTCGAGCACGGCCCCGAGGTGCTGCGGACCGCGGACACCGTGGTGATCGCGCCCTTCAGCCCTCCCCCGTGCGCGGCCGAGATCATCACCCCCGCGCTGCCGGGCCCGATCGCGGCGGCGCTCGGGCTGATCCGGCCCGGCACCCGGCTCGTGTCCATCTGCACCGGCGCTTTCGTGCTCGCCGCCGCAGGCCTGCTGGACGGCCGCTCCGCCACCACGCACTGGCAGGCGTCCGACCTGTTCCGGAGCCACTTCCCCGAGGTCCACCTGGACCCGGACGTGCTGTTCGTCGATGACGGCGACATCCTCACCTCGGCGGGCGCCGCCTCCGGCATCGACGTCTTCCTGCACATCCTGCGCAAGGACCACGGCAGCGCGGTCGCCAACCGGGCGGCGCGCCGGTGCGTCGTGCCGCCGTCGAGGGAGGGTGGCCAGGCGCAGTACATCGAGGCGCCGGTCCCGAGGACGCCGGACGACGGCACGTCGGCGACCCGTCAGTGGGCACTCGCGCACCTGCACGAGCCACTCGTCCTGGCCGATCTGGCCGAGCACGCGCGGATGAGCCCGCGCACGTTCGCCCGCCGCTTCGCCGACGAGGTCGGGCTGAGCCCTGGCCGGTGGATCATCCAGCAGCGCCTCGCCCGCGCCCGCGAACTGCTGGAGTCGAGCGATCTTCCGGTCGACGAGGTCGCGGGCCAGGTCGGCTTCGCCACCGGCACGTCGCTGCGGCAGCACCTCCACGCGGCGATCGGGGTGTCGCCGCTGGCCTATCGGAGGACCTTCCGGGCGACGGCGGCCTCCGACTAGGCCAGTTCCGGCCTGCCGGACGGGCGCGGTTCCGGGTCGACCTGGACGTCGACCACGACACCCTCGACGACGGCACCGTCCACGACGACGCTGCCCGCGGTCTGCGGTCGGCCGTACTGGTGGTTGAGCACGGCCGTGGCGGCGCGTTCCTCGGAGCGGCGGGCGATGCGGCGGCTCACGAGGCGGCGGGTCGGCGGGAACAGCAGGAAGAGCGCGGCGACGTCGCTGACGAAGCCCGGCAGGATGACCAGCGCGCCCGCGGCGGCGATCAGCACGCCGTCGGCGACCTCCTGGTGCGGCGCACGCCGGGTGCGCAGCGCCTCGGAGAACGACGCCATCGTCCGGGCGCCCTCACGGCGCAGCAGCATCGAGCCGATGACGCCGCCCAGGATCAGCAGCCCGACCGTGGCGAGCAGCCCCACGGCATTGCCGACCGCGATGAGCGTGCCGATCTCGACGGCCATGCCGACCAACAGCAACAGGAAGACGCGCATGCCCCCTCAACGCACAAGTCGGTCAAAACGCTCCCGCGAGCGCCGATCAGGACGGCACGAGACGGACGTCACCACGGACTTTTCACGCGTGTTACCCGGTCAACACGCCCTCGTTCGGGAATATTTACGTCGAACTAGCGGTGTGCCAGGATATCTTTACGCGAACCAACCCGTAGGGAGCACGTATGACTGCGCTTCACGAGGTCGCGCCCGCGTCCGAGGGCATCGACCACCAGCCGTACACCTACGTGCGCAAGGAGCTGGTCGAGCCGGACTGGCGGCGCTTCCCCGGCTGGAGCCACGTCACCGACGCGCAGTGGCGGGACGCGCAGTGGCAGCGGGTCAACTGCGTGAAGAACGCGAAGCAGCTCCGCAAGGTCATGGGCGACCTGCTCAGCGAGCACTTCTACGACGAGCTGGCGGCCGACCAGGCCGAGCTGGCCACGATGTCGATGCTGCTGCCGCCCCAGATGCTCAACACCATGGCGCCGGACGCGGCCCCGGCGGACTTCACCGAGGCGTTCTTCGCCGACCCGGTCCGCCGCTACATGATGCCGGTCCGCTCCGACCGCGACCCCGAGTGGCCGAGCCACCCGCACTCCGAGCGCGACTCGCTGCACGAGGCCGAGATGTGGGTGGTCGAGGGCCTGACCCACCGCTACCCCACGAAGGTGCTCGCGGAGCTCGTCTCCACCTGCCCCCAGTACTGCGGCCACTGCACCCGGATGGACCTGGTCGGCAACAGCACGCCCACGGTCCAGAAGCACAAGCTGCTGCTCAAGCCGGTCGACCGCCAGGACCAGATGGTCGACTACCTCAAGCGCACGCCCGGCGTCCGCGACGTGGTCGTCTCCGGCGGCGACGTCGCCAACGTCCCGTGGGCCCAGCTCGAGTCGTTCCTCATGCGCGTGCTGGACATCGACACCGTCCGCGACATCCGGCTCGCCACCAAGGCACTCGCGGGCCTCCCCCAGCACTGGCTCCAGCCCAGGGTCGTCGAGGGCCTGGAGCGCGTCGCCCGCACCGCGTCCCGCCGGGGCGTCAACCTGGCGATCCACACCCACGTCAACCACGCCCAGTCCGTCACGCCGCTGGTCGCCGAGGCCGCCAGGACCGCGCTGGAGGTCGGCGTCCGCGACGTCCGCAACCAGGGCGTGCTGATGAAGGGCGTCAACGCCACCCCGAACGACCTGCTGGACCTGTGCTTCGCGCTCCAGGGCGAGGCGAACATCCTGCCGTACTACTTCTACATGTGCGACATGATCCCGAACGCCGAGCACTGGCGCGTGGCCGTCTGGGAAGCGCAGGCGTTGCAGCACGCGATCATGGGCTACCTGCCGGGCTACGCGACGCCGCGCATCGTGTGCGACGTGCCGTACGTGGGCAAGCGCTGGGTGCACCAGCTCGCGGAGTACGACCGCGAACTCGGCGTCTCGTACTGGACGAAGAACTACCGGACCGGCATCGAACTCGCCGACCCCGAGGCACTGGACCGCAGGTACCCGTACTACGACCCGATCTCGACGCTGGGCGAGACCGGCCAGGCCTGGTGGTCCGCGAAGGCCTGACGCCGGGTGGGCCACCACCACGACCCTTTACCGCCCCCGCCGCGTAGCGGCACACTGAGTCGCGTCCATCCGGAGAGGGCTGCGGGGGAACAATGGCGACGCGATCACGTTCCACCGGTGGGGTTCGTGGCCGTCGGGCGCGATTACCGGCGCTCGTCGTGGTCGCCCTCGCCTCGCTCACGGGTTGTGTGAGCGTCGAGTTCGGCGTGGGGGTGGAGACCAGTGGGCCGAGGGCGGTGAAGCCGTCGTCTGCTGGGCGGACGGCGGCGCTCGCGATTCCGGTGGACACGGCGGCGCCCGACAGCGCGGGTGGGTTGGGTCGGAACCGGGCCACCGAAGGCATGATCCCGGATCTGCTGGAGCAGGTGCGCGGGCAACTGCCCGGCACCATCGTCGTGCCGGGCAGCACGACCTTCGCCGTCTACCACCTGCCCGACGTCTCCGCGCCCAACGGTGACGTCCTGCTCGTGCGCGGGTCGACGACCGACGCGACCCAGATGCTGGAGGTGGCGCGGGCCAGGCCGCGCCAGCAGGGCGCGCCCACGGAGGTCGACCTCGGCAACGGCGTCCGCGGGGTGTGCACGCAGTCGCCGAACTCGGGCGGCTTCCTGGTGCCCGCGTGCGCCTGGGTCACCGTGGACGCGTTCGGCCAGATCGCGCCGCTCGTGCCGCTCGCCTCGCCCGAACCGCCGCTGAGCACCGCGGAACTGGCGGACGTCATGCGCGGGATGCTGGCCGACCTGCCGTAGCGGGCCGTCCGACCAGGAATCCTTTCACCCATTGAAAACGTGCCTTCCCCGCGGCGGGCGAACTGCTCCAAGGTCCTGGGCACCCACCGGTTCCGGTGGGCGCAGCCCGGCGGGTCGCCACCACGACGGCCGGGCGCGCAGCCATTGGCAGGACAGGAGACCGCGCTGTGATGACCGCCTTCGTGCGCGACCAGTGGTACGTGGCCGCCTACGGGCAGGAGATCGGACGTGAGCTGTTCGCGAGGACCGTCCTCGGCGAACCCCTGGTGTTCTACCGCGCCGAGACCGGCGAGGTCGTCGCGCTGGCCGACCGGTGCGTGCACCGGCGCTACCCGCTCTCGGAGAGCAGGCTCGACGGCGACACGATCGTCTGCGGCTACCACGGTTTCACCTACGACAAGGTCGGCACGTGCGTGTCCGTGCCCGGCCAGGCCCGGATCCCGCGCACCGCACGGGTTCCGGCGTACCCGGTGGTGGAGCGGGACTCGTTCGTCTGGGTGTGGATCGGCGCCGCCGACCTGGCCGACGAGTCGCTGATCCCGCGGGCGCCCTGGCTCGACGACCCCGCGTACACGACGGTGTGCGGGATGGAGCCGCTGGCCGCCCGCTACCTGCTGCTGGTGGACAACCTGCTCGACCTGTCGCACGAGACCTACCTGCACGGCGGCTACATCGGCACCCCCGAGGTCGCGGCCACGCCGATCACCACCGAGGTGGACGAGGACAACGGGATCGTCTACGTCAGCAGGCACATGGACGACGCCGCGTGCCCGCCGTTCTACGCGAAGTCCACCGGCATCGAGGGCCGGATCACCCGCTGGCAGGACATCGAGTACCGGCCGCCGTGCCTTTACCTGCTGCACAGCAGGATCGCGCCGGTGGGGGTGCTGCCCGAGGAGGACGGGTCCGACCCGAACGCCTTCCACGTCGAGGTCGTCTACGCCATCACGCCGGAGACCGAGCACAGCACGCACGACTTCTGGGCCGTGGCAAGGGATTTCGCGCTCGACGACCAGGGCGTGTCGGACTTCCTGGCGGAGAGCAACCGGACGGTGGTGCTCCAGGACGTCACCGCGCTGGACATCCTGGAGAAGGTGATCGAGTCGGAGCCCGACGGCTACCAGGAGCTGTCGGTCAACATCGACACCGGCGGTCTGGCGGCCCGGCGGATCCTCCAGCGGATGGCCGCCGCCGAGCCCGCGCGGGCGGCGCGGGTATGACCGGCAGGGTCGCGATGCTGCGCGGTGGGGCCGTCCACCGCGTCCACTGGCGGCTGGGCACCGACCTGCTGGTCGCCGTGTGCCACTGCGGCGCCGAACGCGACTTCGACGACCCGGTCGCGCTCTGGGACTGGCTGCTCGCCCATCCGACGGGACACGGGTCCACGCCGGCCGCGCCGCGGCCGATGGCGGTGAGCGCTCGATGACGGCTCGGCGCGTCGAGCCGGAACTCGACCTGCTGTTGGCGCACAAGGAGGAGGTGGCCGCCGGGGTCGTCGTGATGAGCCTGCGCCACCGCGACGGCGACGACGTGCCCGCGTGGGAACCGGGCGCGCACGTCGACCTGGTGCTGCGCCCGGACCTGGTGCGGCAGTACTCGCTGTGCGGCGACCCGGCGGACCGGTCGGAACTGCGGTTGGCCGTGCTGCACGAGCCGAACGGCCGCGGCGGCTCCGGCCACGTGCACGACCGGCTCCGGGCGGGCGACGAGGTGCGCGTGCGCGGGCCGCGCAACCACTTCGCCCTGGTGGAGGCGAAGCGCTACCTGTTCGTCGCGGGCGGCATCGGCATCACGCCGATCCTGCCGATGGTGGCGGCCGCCGACGCGCTCGGCGCGGACTGGCGGCTGCTGTACGGCGGGCGGACGCGGGCCTCGATGGCGTTCCTGGACCACCTGACCCGCGAGTACGGGGAGCGGGTGGACGTCCGGCCGCAGGACGAGACCGGGCTGCTGGACCTCGATCCCCTGCTGGCCGAACCGGATCCGGACACCGCCGTGTACTGCTGCGGCCCGGAGTCGCTGCTCGCCGCCGTCGAGCAGCGCTGCGCTCACTGGCCGTCCGGTGCGCTGCACGTCGAGAGGTTCGCCCCCAAACCGGAGTCCGGCGACGTCGGTCCCTTCGAGGTCGAGCTGGCGCGGTCGGGCAGGACCCTGCTCGTCCCGCCGGACCGGCCGATCCTCGACGTCGTCGAGGACGCCGGGGTGGGGGTGCTCTGGTCGTGCCGCGAGGGGACCTGCGGCACCTGTGAGACGGTCGTCCTGGACGGTGTCCCGGACCACCGCGATTCGCTGCTCACCGAAGCCGAGAGGGAGGCGGGCGACACGATGATGATCTGCGTTTCACGCGCGCGCGGCACGCGGCTCGTCCTCGACCTGTGACCGGCGGAGCGGTCGTGGGCAGGCCCGCAGCGGGTCGGTCCGTGACGGCGAAGGTGCTGGCCCTGCTGGAGGCGTTCACGCCGGAGGCACAGGCGCTGACCCTCACGGAGTTGGCGCGGCGGGCGGACGTGTCGCTGCCGACGGCGCACCGCCGCGCCATGGAGCTCGTGGCGTGGGGCGCGCTGGAACGCGGTCCCGACAGCAGGTTCCGCATCGGCCTGCGGCTCTGGGAGGTCGCCTCCCTCGCACCGCGCGGCCTCGGCCTGCGCGAGGCGGCCATGCCGTTCATGGAGGACCTGTACGAGGTCACCCACGAGAACGTCCAGCTCGCCGTGCGGGCGGGGCTGGAACTGGTGTTCGTGGAGCGGATCTCGGGCCGCGACGCCGTGCCGGTGCGGACCCGCGTCGGGGGCCGGTTCGCGTTGCACGCCACCGGGGTCGGCCTGGTGCTGCTCGCGCACGCGCCCGTCGAGGTGCAGGAGGAGATGCTGGCCTCGCCGCTGCGCGGGTACAGCGCCAAGACCACCACGGACCCGGTGCGGCTGCGAGAGGTCCTCGCGGACGTGCGCCGCAGGGGCTACGCCGTCAGCGACGGCCAGGTCACGACGGACGCGCTGTCCGTAGCGGCGCCGATCCGCGACGCGAACGACGAGGTCGTCGCCGCGGTGTCGCTCGTCGTCCGGGCCGACGGCGCAGAACCCGCCGCGCTCGCACCCCTCGTCCGCACTGCCGCGCGCGGGATCACCCGTAGATTGGCGTCGCCCGTCGGATGAGACCGCACGTTGGAGGAAGCATGTCGATCCTCGGCACCCGTCTGGTGGCCGACGTCGTGGCACGGCTGATGCAGGGCGCGACCGTGCTGGCGGCGGGCGCCATCTCCCGCCGGGCCGGTCGCATCCTGCCGGAGTTCACCGGGCACACGCTGGAGGTGACGGTCCCGACGGCGATCGGCCCGACCCGCGCCGTCGTCTACCGCCCGGCGGGCCGACACCCGAGCCCTCCGGTGCACGTCAACTTCCACGGCGGCGGGTACATCATGCGCGGGGTGCGGCTCGACGACCCGCTGTGCCGGTACCTGGCCGCCGAGGCGGGCGTGGTCGTCGTCAACGTCGACTACGCCGTCGCACCCCAGCACCGCTTCCCCGCTCCGCCACACCAGGCCTTCGAGGTCGTGCGGTGGGTCGCGGAGAACGGCGCCGAGCACGGCTGGGACGGCGCCCGGCTGACGGTCGGCGGGCAGAGCGCGGGCGGTGGGCTCGCGGCGGCGGTGGCGCGCCAGGCGTTGGAGGGCGGTGGGCCGCCGATCGCCCTCCAGGTGCTGCACTACCCGCCGCTCGACCTCGCCGCCGACCCCGGCGACAAGCCGTCGCCGCTCGCCAAGCCGGTGCTCAAGCCGTGGATGGGCGAGGTGTTCGACGCCGCCTACCTGCCCGACCGGTCCGCGCGGACCGATCCCCTGGTGTCGCCCGCCAACCCGGCGGACACCGCCGACCTGACCGGGATCGCGCCCGCGCTGGTCATCACGGCCGAACTGGACCGGCTCCGCGCCGAGGGCGTGCGCTACGCGCGGCGCCTGCTGAAGGCGGGCGCCCTGGTGGAGCACCACGACGTCGCGGGCGTCGATCACGGGTACGACGTGAACGACGCCGAGAAGGCCCGCGAGACCTACGCCCTGATCGCGCGCCGCGTCGGGGAGGCCACGCGGGCCTGACGTCAGCTCAGCCCGTGCGTCGCCGTGGCGCCGCCGTCCACGGCGATCTCCGCTCCCGTGCAGTAGCCGCTCTCGTCGGAGGCCAGGAACAGCACGACGTTCGCCACGTCCTCCGGCTGCCCGATCCGGCGCAGCGCCAGCTTCCGGCCGACGCGCGCCACGTCGACCTTGAACCCGCCGAGCGCGTCGCTCACCATCGCGGTGTCGACCGCTCCGGGGTGCACGGAGTTGACCCGGATGCCGTGCTCCCCCAGTTCCATCGCGGCGACCTTCGTCATGCCGCGGATGGCGAACTTGGTGGCCGTGTAGGCGACCAGGTACGGCATCCCGCCCAGGCCCTCCACCGAGGACACGTTGACGATCGATCCGCCGCCCGCCCGTTTCATCGACGGGATCACCGCGCGCATGCCGAGGAACGTGCCGGTCTGGTTGATCCCGACCACCCGCTGGTAGTCGTCGAGGGTGGTCTCGGCGATGGCGGAGAAGTGCAGGACGCCCGCGTTGTTCACCAGCACGGTGATCTCGCCGAACGCGTCCACGGTCTCGGCGACCGCCAGCGCCCAGTCCTCTTCGGACGCCACGTCCAGCCTGCGGTACAGGGCCGCGTCACCCAGGTCGTCCGCGAGCTGCTTGCCGAGGTCGTCGCGGACGTCGGTGATCACCACCCGCGCGCCCTCGGCGACGAACCGGCGGGCCGCGGCGGCTCCCTGGCCGCGCGCGGCGCCGGTGACGACCGCGACCTTGCCGTCCAGTCGCCCCACGGTCACATCAGCTCGTCGGTCAGCGGCATCATCACGGTCTTCAGCTCGGTGTACGCCTCGTACGCGCTGCGACCGCCCTCGCGGCCGAGCCCGGACTGCTTGAAGCCGCCGAACGGCACGTGGGGTTCGAGCTGGAACCCGTTGATCCCGATCATCCCGGCGCGCACCCGCTTGGCGACCCGGAACGCGCGGCGGGTGTCGGTGGTGTAGATGCCCGCGCCCAGACCGTACTCGGTGTCGTTCGCGATCCGGACCGCCTCGTCCTCGTCGTCGAACGGTACGACCGCCAACACCGGGCCGAAGATCTCCTCGCGGGCCACGGTCATGTCGTTGCGCACGTCGGCGAAGATCGTCGGGGCCACGAAGTTGCCCTCCGCGAAGTCGCCGTCCAGGCGCTTGCCGCCGGTCACCAGGCGCGCGCCCTCCTCCTGCCCCTTGTCGATGTAGCCGAGCACGCGGTCGAGCTGCCGCTGGTTGATCAGCGGGCTGGCCATCACGGCGGGGTCGAACGGGTTGCCGAAGGTGACCACGCCCGCGAGCATCTCGGCGGACGCCAGGAACTCGTCGAGCACGTCCCGGTGCACCAGCGCCCTGGTGTGTGCCACGCACGCCTGACCGGACAGGCCCATGGTCACCATGCCCATGCACGTCATCGCGGCCAGGCCGACGTTCGGGGCGTCGGCGAACACCAGCGCCGGGCTCTTGCCGCCCAGTTCGAGCGACACCCGCTTGGACGTGCCCGCCGACGCCTCGACGACGAGCTTGCCGACACCCCGGCTGCCGGTGAAGCTGATCTTGTCCACCAGCGGGTGGTTGATCAGCGCCGAACCCGTCGACGCCCCCGGCCCGGTGACGAGGTTGACCACGCCGTCCGGCAGTCCGGCCTCGATCAGCAGCTCGACCATGCGGATCACGCAGAACGACGCGTACTCCGAGGGTTTGACGACGACCGTGCAGCCCGCGGCGAGCGCCGGGGCGAGTTTTTGCGCGAAGAGCACGAACGGCGCGTTCCACGGCAGCACGGCCGCGACGACGCCGACCGGCTCGCGGAACGTCATCGCCAGGTGGTCGCCGCCCTGGTACGGCGGCAGGGTCTCGCCGCCGACCTTGTCGATCCACCCGGCGTGGTGGTCGAAGATGTCCGCGGCGATGGCGACCGACGTGCCGTAGATCTGGCCGAACGACAGCGGGACGCCGTTGTCCAGCGCTTGCAGGCCGCGCAGTTCGTCGGCGTGCTCCCGCAGCAGGTCGCCGTACTTGCGCAGCACCTGGACGCGCTTGCCCGCGCCGTACCGCGGCCACGGGCCCTCGTCGAACGCCCGGCGGGCGGACCGCACGGCGTCGTCCACGTCCTCGTCGGTGGCGATGGCGAACTGCCCGACCACCTCGGCGGTGGCGGGGTGGTGGTGGGTCCACGTCGCCCCGTCGCCGGAGCCGCGGAACTTCCCGTCGACGAGGAGTTGGCCGTCCTTCAACCCCAGCGCCTCGCGATGCGGCTGTACGGTGAACACCACTGCTCCTCCTCGAACGCGCAACTCAGGACAGGGAAAGGGTTTCGGTGCAGGCGAACGTCCGCCGGGGGTCCCTGGCGGCGAAGTGCTCGCCGAGGTCGTCGGTCGAGTCGAACCGCCGCTCCACGGTGGGCGGGGCCATCAGCGCGACCACTCCCCCGTGCACGACGAAGACCTGGCCGCTGATCCGGTCGGCGGCCGGGGAGGCGAGGTAGGCGACGAACGCGCCGACGTGGTCCGGCGCCAGCGGGTCGACGCCGTCCTCCGGGCCCTCGCCGAAGACGTGCTCGGTCATGGCGGTGCGGGCGCGCGGGCAGATCGCGTTGGCGCGCACGCCGTAGCGGGCCAGGCCCTGCGCGGTCGAGAGGGTCAGCGCGACGATCCCGGCCTTGGCCGCCGCGTAGTTCGACTGCCCGGCCGGGCCAAGCAGGAACGCCTCGGAGGAGGTGTTGACGACCCGCCCGTACACCGGCTCGCCCGTCTCCTTCGACCGCGCGCGCCAGTAGGTCGCCGCCGCGCGGGACACGAGGAAGTGCCCGCGCAGGTGCACCCGCAGGACCAGGTCCCAGTCCTCGTCGGACGTGCTGAACAGCATTCGGTCCCGCAGGACGCCCGCGTTGTTCACCACGACGTGCAGTCCGCCGAAGTGCTCGACGGCGGCAGTGAGCAGGCCGTCGGCCGTGGCCCGGTCGCCGATGTCGCCCTCGACCACGACGGCCTTGGCGCCGAGCTGCTCGACCTCCTCCGCGACGGAGGCCGCCGCGCCCGGCAGGTCGTTGAGGACGACGTCCGCGCCCGCCCGCGCCAGTGCCAGCGCTTCCGCCCGGCCGAGCCCGGCTCCCGCGCCGGTCACCACCGCCACCTTGCCCGCGAGGTCCACTGTGGACGCCCTCCTAGTCGAAGATGATGACCTGGCGGACGGAGGCGCCACCACCGCGCAGCACCTGGAGCCCCTCGTTCACGTCGTCCAGGCGGATCCGCTTGCTGATCATGGACTCCATGTCGAGCCGTCCCGCGCGCCACAGCGCCACCAGGCGCGGCACGTCCCGGCGGACGTTCGCCGTGCCGTAGAACGACCCGTGCAGGGTCTTGTCGTGCAGGAACAGCTCCTGCGCGCTGAACTCGACCATCGCGTCGGCCCGGCCCGCGCCGACGATCACGACGTGGCCGCCGCGCCGGGTGATGTCCCACGCCGAGCGGATGGTCGCGGGCAGGCCAACCACGTCGAAGCCGTAGTCGAAGCCCATCCCGCCCGCCAGCGACTGGTTCAGCTCGGCGAGGCCCTCGGGGGTGGTGGCGTGGGTGGCGCCGAAGTGCTTGGCCACCTCGTGCTTCTCCACCACCGGGTCCACCGCGATGATCCGAGCCGCGCCCGCGAGCCGCGCGCCCTGGATGACCGAGACGCCGACACCGCCGCAGCCGATCACCACGACGTCGGACCCCGGTTCGACCTTCGCGGTGTTGAGGACCGCGCCAACGCCGGTGATCACGCCGCAGGCGATCAGCGCGGCGATCTCGAACGGCACGTCGTGGTCGATCTTGATCGCGCCCGCGGCGGGCACGACCAGTTCCTCGGCGAACGTGCCGAGGCCCGCGTAGCCGAAGGCGGGTGCGCCGCCCACCAGGAAGCGCGGTGAGGTGAACGCCGCCATGGCGTGCACGATGCACAGGTGCGTCTCGCCGCTCACGCAGTTGCGGCAGGTCCCGCAGGGCGGCACGAACGTGACGACCACGTGGTCGCCGACGGCGAGCGAGGTCACCGCGCTGCCGACCTCGACGATCTCACCGGCGCCCTCGTGGCCGACGACGCCGGGAGCGAGCGCGGGCAGCGTGCCGTTCATCGCGGAGAGGTCGCTGTGGCAGATGCCGCACGCCTTGACCTTGATCCGGACCTCGTCCGGGCCCGGCGCCGTGGTCGTCACGTCGTCGCGGAGTTCGAGCTTGTCGTCGCCGATCTGGTTCAGCACGGCTGCCTTCACCGGTATCACTCCTCGTCGAGTTCACGGCTGAGCTGGATACAGGGCACACTAGAATCTGTTCTCATTCATCACAAGGCCCATCCGTGTGGGCCCTACCCGTTGAGCCGCAAGGCGTTCCTCGGGCAGGCCGCGACCGACTTCCTCGCCGACTCGACCTCCCCTTCCGCCAACTCACCGGGTCGCACCTGCAACACCTCATCGTCGTCGAGATCGAACACGTCCGGGAGGATCCCGACGCAGACGCCGTTCGCCTCGCACAGCACCGGGTCGACGCTGACCTTCACGACTACCTCCCGACAGCTCTTCACACTGAACTAGAACTCGTTCTAGAGTAGGGTCGCTTCGCTTCCCGAGCCAGCGGAGGACGCATGCACATCGGGTACACGCCGGAGCAGGAAGACCTGCGCCGGGAACTGCGGAGCTACTTCGCCGCGCTGATGACCCCGGAGCGGCGGGCCGCCCTCACCTCCGGCGGCGGCGACTACGGCGATTCGGCCACCTACAAGGACACCGTCCGCCGGATGGGACTCGACGGGTGGCTGACGCTCGGCTGGCCGGAGGAGTACGGCGGGCAGGACCGCCCGATGATCGACCAGCTCATCTTCGTGGACGAGGCGGCCGTCGCGGGCGCGCCGGTGCCGTTCCTGACGCTCAACTCGATCGGGCCGACGATCATGGCCTACGGCACCCCGGAGCAGAAGGCCGACTACCTGCCGAAGATCGCGAGCGGCGAGATCCACTTCGCGATCGGCTACTCGGAGCCCGAGGCGGGCACCGACCTGGCCGCCCTGCGCACCCGCGCCGTCCGCGACGGCGACGAGTACGTGATCACCGGGCAGAAGATGTGGACCAGCCTCGTCCAGTACGCGGACTACGTGTGGCTGGCGTGCCGCACCGACCAGGAAGCGCCGCGGCACAAGGGGTTGAGCATGGTCGTCGTGCCGACCGACTCGCCCGGCTTCTCCTGGACGCCCGTGCGCACGATGGCCGGGCCGACCACCAGCGCGACCTACTACCAGGACGTGCGCGTGCCCGTGGCGAACCGGGTCGGCGCGGAGAACCAGGGCTGGAAGCTGATCACCAACCAGCTCAACCACGAGCGCGTCGCGCTCAGCTCCGCCGCGCCCCTCCAGACCGCGCTCCAGGAGGTCCGGGAGTGGGCGCAGTCCACCAAGCTGCCCGGCACCGGCGACCGCGTCATCGACCAGGAGTGGGTGCGGCTGCACCTGGCCCGCGTGCACGCGAAGACCGAGTTCCTGAAGCTGCTGAACTGGAAGATCGCCACCGACGCCGACCGGGCGCCGAGCCCGGCGGAGGCGTCGGCCACGAAGGTCTTCGGCACCGAGTTCGCGACCGAGGCGTACCGGCTGCTGATGGAGGTGCTCGGCGCGCACGCCGTCGTGCGCGCCGGATCGCGCGGCGCCCTGCTGCGCGGCCGGGTCGAGCGGATGCACCGGTCGTCGCTGATCCTCACCTTCGGCGGCGGCACCAACGAGATCCAGCGGGACATCATCGCGAGGGTCGGCCTCGGCCTGCCCGCCGCCCCGCGCTGACCGGGAGGACCGCATGGACTTCGTGCCCACCGAGGCGACCCTGGAACTGGCCGGGTTGACCCGCGACATCCTGGCCGACCACGTGACCCCGGCCAGGCTGCGCCAGGTCGAGACCACTCCCGGCCACGTCGACCGCGCGCTCTGGGCCGACCTCGCCGGGGCCGGGGTGCTGTCCGCCGCACTGCCGGAGGAGGTGGGCGGTGGCGGGTTCGGCCTGCTGGAGCAGTGCGGCGTGCTGGTCGAACTGGGCCGCGCGGTGGCCCCCGTGCCGTACCTGCCCTCGATCGTCGTGGCCGCGTCCGCGCTGGCCGCGTTCGGCTCCGCCGAGCAGCGCGAGAAGTGGGCGAGGCCCACCGCCGAAGGGCGGCTGCTGCCGACCGCGGCGCTCGTGGAGGAACTGGACGACGGCACGGGGACGCCCGCCACCACCGCCGAGCGCGGGCCGGACGGGTGGACGCTGACCGGCGTGAAGACCACCGTGCCGTGGGGCGCGGTGGCGGACCTGTTCCTCGTGCCCGCGACGACTCCCCAGGGTCGGGCGGTGTTCCTGGTCGATCCGCGCGACGAGCACGTCACCGTGACCGGGCAACAGGTCGTGGACGGCGACGACACGGCCTGGCTCGACCTGGCGGGCGTGCGGCTGGACGACGACCGGCTGCTCGGCTCACCGGGTGACGAGACCGCGGCGTGGCTGCTCGCGCGGGCCACGGTGGGGCTGTGCGCCCTCCAGTTCGGCATCACCGAACGCGCGCTGGAGCTGACGGCCGAGCACGCCAGGACCCGCGTCCAGTTCGACCGGCCGATCGGCAGCTTCCAGGCGGTGTCCCAGCGGCTGGCCGACGCGTTCGTGGACGTGGCGGCGATCCGGCTGACGCTGTGGCAGGCGGCTTGGCGGCTGGCCTCGGACCTGCCGTGCGAGACGGAGGTCGCGACGGCCAAGTTCTGGGCGGCCGACGCGGGCCACCGGGTCGCGCACACGGCCGTCCACGTGCACGGCGGGCAGGGCATCGACGTCGAGCACGGCCTGCACCGCTACTTCACCGCGGCCAAGCGGGTAGAGTTCGAGCTGGGCGGGGCGACCGCCCACCTGCGCAGGATCGGCGCGGCGCTGGCCACGCACCCGGCGTGACGGGGTGGCGGGTCGGGAACCCGCCACCACCCCGCCCTCCGGTCAGCGCAGCTTGCCCAGCCTGTCGATCGCCTCGTCGGCTTCGCGCAGCAGCGTCGCCATGACCTCGGCGACCGGCCGCACGTCGTTCATCCGACCCACGACCTGGCCCACGGGCATGGAGACCACGCCCGGATCGTCGGACAGCGTGATGCGCTGGTGCGCCTCGCTGACCAACAGGTTCTGCAACGGCATCGGCAGCGGCGCGGGCGCGTCCGCCTCGGCCCACGCCTCCGTCCACCTGGTCTTGAGCAGGCGCGCGGGTTTCCCGGTGTAGATCCTGGTGCGCACGGTGTCGCTCGACCCGGCGGCGAGCAGCGCGCGCTGGGTGGCCGTGCTCTGCCCCATCAGCGCGTACTCCGCGGTGGTGAGCCAGTAGGAACCCATCCAGGCGCCGGAAGCGCCCAGCGCGAGCGCGGCGGCCATCTGCCGGCCGGAGCCGATGCCACCCGCGGCGAGCACCGGGACGCGCTCGCCGACGGCGTCCACGACCTCCGGGACGAGGACCATCGAGGCCACCTCACCGGTGTGGCCGCCCGCCTCGTAGCCCTGCGCCACCACGATGTCCACGCCGTTGTCGACGTGCCTGCTCGCGTGCTCGCTCTTCCCGGCGAGCGCGGCGACCGGGACGCCGTGCTCGTGCACCCGCCGGATCACGTCGTCCGGCGGTGAGCCGAGCGCGTTCGCGATGAGCCGGATGGGGTGTTCGAGCGCGACGTCGACGTGCGACCGCGCCACCGAGTGCAGCCAGCCGAGCACGCCGGCGCCGGACTCCTCGTCGGCGGGCAGCGGTGGCACGCCGAGCTTCTGGAGCGTGCGCTGGACGAAGTCCCGGTGCCCCTGCGGGATGAGCTTGTCGAGGTCGAAGGAGGTGCCCTCGGTCGGCACGGTCGCGGGCATCACGATGTCCACGCCGTACGGCCTGCCGTCGGTGTTCTCGTCCATCCAGGTCAACGCGCGGTCCAGGTCCGCGGCGTCGTTGAAGCGCACGCACCCCAGCACGCCGAGCCCTCCCGCGCGGCTGATCGCCGCCGCCACGTGCTCGGACGGGGTGAACCCGAACACGGGGTGCTCGATGCCCAGCGTGTCGCACAACGGCGTGCGCATGGAACCTCCTCAACCCGGCAGCGACGCCGTCTCGTGGTCTTGCGCGTAGCTCTTGGCCCACTGGTAGTCCGGTTTCCCGCTGGGCAGCCGGACGATCTCGTCCACCAGCCACACGCTGCGGGGCACCTTGTAGCCCGCGATCTCCTGCCGCACGTGGGTGTCCAGTTCGGACAGTCGCGGCACGCGGTCGGGACGTGCCTGCACGAGCGCGCCGACCCGTTGGCCGAGCCGGTCGTCGGGGACGCCGATCACCAGCGCGTCGAACACGTCGGGGTGGGACTTCAGCGCGGCCTCCACCTCCTCCGGGAACACCTTCTCCCCGCCGGTGTTGACGCACGTGTTCCCCCGGCCCAGCAACGTGATCGTGCCGTCGGCCTCGAACCGCGCGAAGTCGCCGGGCACGGTGTACCGCTTGCCGTCGATCTCCTGGAACATGGCCGCGGTCTTCACGGGATCCTTGTAGTAGCCCAGCGGGACGTTGCCACCGCGGGCGAGCCTGCCGACGACGCCCGTCTCCGGCTTCAGCGGCCGCCCGTCGTCGTCGATGACGATGGTGTCGTCGTTCAGCTTCACCCGCGTGCCGTCGGTCTTCCGCACCTCCTTGGACACCGCCCCGATGCCCGTGGAGCCGGTCTCGGACGCGCCGATCGACTCCAGCAGGGTGACGTTCGGCAGGGCCTCCAGGTACTGCTCCTTGACAGTGTGCGAGAACAGCGCGGCGCTGCTGTTGATGATCCCGAGCGACGAGGCGTCGTACTGCCCGGCCCGGTACTCCTCGATCATCGGGCGGGCCATCGCGTCGCCGACGATCACCGCCACCTGGACGCGGTGCCGCTCGACCACGCGCCACACCTCGTCCGGCTCGAACTTGGGCACCAGCACGACGGTGCTGCCGGAGAACAGCGCGCCGAGCATCGCCCACTGGGCCGCGCCGTGGATCATCGGCGGTAAGCACAGCCGGATGAGCCCGTAGTCCTTGCCCTGCCTGGCCTGGTGCCACTCGTCGGTGACGTGCTCGCCGGTGACGAAGTCGATGCCGCCGCCGAGCACCCGCCACACGTCCTCGTGCCGCCACATCACGCCCTTGGGCATGCCGGTGGTGCCGCCCGTGTAGAGGATGTAGAGGTCGTCCGCGCTGCGCGGCCCGAAGTCCCGCTCGGGTGACGCCTCGGCCAGCGCCGTCTCGTAGTCGACACCGCCGTACCCGGAGAAGTCCGCGTCGGACTCGTCGTCGATCACCACGACGTGCCGCAGCAGCGGCACCGCGGGCAGCACCTCGGCCACCAGCTCGGAGTACCGGCGCTCGTGCACCAGCGCGACGAGGTCCGCCTGGTCGAACAAGTACTGCAACTCGTTCTTGGTGTAGCGGTAGTTCACGTTGATGGCCACGGCCCGCAGCTTGTACACGGCGATCATGGCTTCGACGAGTTCGATGGAGTTGCGCGCGTACAGGCCCACGTGCGAACCCTCGACGACGCCGTTCAACGCCAGGTGGTGGGCCAGGCGGTTCGCGCGCTCCTCAAGCAGCGCATAGGTTTCCTCCCGTTCGCCGCACACGATGGCGACGCGATCCGGAACGATGTCAACGGCGTGCTCGACGAGATCTGCGACGTTGAGGGCCATGCCGTGAAAGTAGAACGTGTTATCGTTGTGGACAATCCCCCAGGTGGTCAGACTCGATCCAGGAGGCCCTCGGAGATGACGTCGCAGGTTATTGAGGAACCGCATTGCCTGGTCGAACGGGTGGGGCCCGTCCTGATCGTCACGATGAACCGGCCGAAGGCGCGCAACGCGTTGTCCGGACCGATGATGGAGATCATGCTGTCCGCCTGGGACCGGGTGGACACCGATCCGGAGATCCGGGCGTGCGTGCTGACCGGGGCGGGCGGAGCGTTCTGCGCGGGCGCCGACCTGAAGGCGATGAACCAGCGCCATCCGGGTGACAGCTTCGGCGACTCCGACCTGTCGGTGATCGAACCCCTGCTGAAGGGGCGGCGGCTGACGAAGCCGTTGATCGCGGCGGTCGAGGGGCCCGCGGTGGCCGGTGGGACGGAGATCCTCCAGGCCACCGACATCCGGGTCGCGGGCGAGAGCGCCCGGTTCGGCGTGTCGGAGGCCCGGTGGGGCCTGTTCCCGCTCGGCGGATCCGCGGTGCGGCTGCCCCGGCAGATCCCGTACACGGTCGCGGCGGAGTTGTTGTTGACCGGACGGCACATCCTTGCGCCCGAGGCCCTGCGGATCGGGTTGATCGGGCACGTGGTGCCCGACGGGACGGCGCTGGAGAAGGCGATGGAGTTGGCGTCGCTGATCGCCGCCAACGGGCCACTGGCCGTCGCGGCGATCCTGCGGACGATGCGCGAGACCGAGGGTATGCCCGAGGAGGAGGCGTTCAAGGTCGACGCCCGGCTCGGGATCGAGGTGTTCCGCAGCGCGGACGCGAAGGAGGGCCCGGTGGCGTTCGCCGCCAAGCGCCGACCGGAGTTCCGCGGGGTGTGAGCCGTTGAACGACCCTGTCGGGGGACCGAGGTCCCCCGACAGGGCTCAGCGCGCCGGGTGGTCGGCGATGTCGTTCGCCGCCACGTAGCCGAAGGTCATGGCGGGCCCGATGGTCGAGCCCGCGCCGGCGTAGCTGTGGCCCATGACGGCCGCGCTGGCGTTGCCCGCGGCGTACAGGCCGGTGATGACCGAGCCGTCCGGCCTGAGCACCCTGGCGCGGGCGTCGGTGCGCATGCCGCCCTTGGTACCCAGGTCGCCGGGCACGATCTTGAAGGCGTAGTACGGCGCCGCCCACAGCGGTGCCAGGCAGGAGTTCGGGATCACCGCGGGGTCGGTGTAGTAGTGGTCGTACGCGCTGTCGCCGCGGCGGAAGTCGGTGTCCTGGCCCGACCTCGCGAAGCCGTTGAACTTGGCGACCGTGGCCTTCAGCGCGGTGGCCGGGACGCCGATCGCCGTCGCCAGGCCGTCCAGGCTCCAGTTCCTCACCACCGCGCCCGACTGGTACCAGGAGTCCGGCAGCGGCAGCGCCGGGGCGATGTCGGCGAACAGGTAGCGGTTGCGGTAGTTCTGGTCGACGACCAGCCAGGACGGGATGCATGGGTTGGCGGGGTCGCGGTCGTACATGACGTGCACGACGTCGCCGTAGGGGGCGGCCTCGTTGACGTAGCGCTGCCCCGCCTGGTTGATGATGAGCCCGCCGGGGAGGGTCCGTTCGGCGAGGCAGAAGTACGGCGAGCCGGGGGTGGGGATCGCCGGGCCCCACCAGGCGTCTTCCATGAGGTCCAGCGCCGCGCCCGCCCGTTGGCCCGCGCGGTGGCCGTCGCCGGTGTTCTCCTTGGCGCCCACCGACCACTGGGTGCCGATCGGCTGCCGCTGGTACTGGGCGCGCATGGCGGCGTTGTGCTCGAACCCGCCGGAGCCGACGATGACGCCGCGCCTGGCCTTGAGGAGGCCCTGGGCGCCGTTGCGCTGGACGACCACACCGGTCACCGCGCCGCCCTCGACGTTCAGGTCCACCAGCGGAGTGTTGAGCCAGACCGGGACGTTGGCGGACATCAGGCCCGCGCGGAGGCCGCCCGCCAGCGCCTGGCCCATGGTCAGGGGTTTCTGGCCGAGCAGCGCCGCCCTGGTGCCCCTGGCGAGCGCCGCCGTCGCCACCGCGAGCCCCTTGGCGTTCACCAGGGACAGCGCCAGCCACTTGTAGTCGGCGCCGAACACGACCATGCCCGCCGGGGTGGCCAGGTACGGCGGGTTCAGGTTCGCCAACTCGGGGCCGAGGACGTTGCCGTCGAGCTGGTCCGGTTCGATCGACCGGCCGTTCGGCAGCCCGCCCGGCAGTTCCGGGTAGTAGTCGCTGTAGCCCTCCATCCAGCGGAACCGCAGCGGGCTGTTGCGGATGACGAACGAGATCATGGCCGGGCCGTTCGCCAGGTACGCCTGCTGGCGGGCGGCGGGCACGGAGCCACCGACCACCGCGGCCAGGTACGCGGTCGCCTTCTGCGGGGTGTCCGGCACGCCCGCGGCCAGCAGGACCTCGTTGTTGGGGACCCAGATGCCCGCGCCGGACCTCGCGGCCGAACCGCCGTAGGTAGGGGCCTTCTCGACCACCACGCAGCTCAGGCCGCGTTTCGCCGCGGTCAGTGCGGCGGTCATGCCCGCCGCGCCCGAGCCGACCACGACGACGTCGTACTCCCCCAGCGTAGGGACGGCCGCCGCCTCGGCGGGCTGGTGGCCGAGCAGACCGGCGGCCAGCGTGAAGCCGGTTCCGGCGAGGACCTGGCGGCGGGTGGGCAGACCTTCGGGTAACGGCATGGCTCACTGCTCCGGCGAAGTGGTGGCGGGGAAGGCCTTGCGGTGGTCCCAACTGGCCACGCGGGTCGGTCGGAAGACCACCGCCACGCGCTTGGCCATCGCGTGGCGCACCCCCTCGCGGCCGGCGTCGTCGACCGGACCGACGTTGCGCGCTACGACGGCGTCGACCACGCGGGCCAGCTCGGCCGGGTCGTCGGACACCTCCGCCACGCCCTCCAGGAACACGCCGCGCAGCTCCTCGTACGCCTCGCCGGTCTCGACCAGCGCGCTCATCCGGGGGTCGCGGCGGAGGTTCACGATCTTCTGCGACGAGCGGTCGGTGCAGAACACGATGTCGCCGTCCAGCACGGCGAACCACATCGGTGCCAGGTGCGGCAGGCCGGACCTGCCGAGGCTCGCGACGACCAGCGTGCGCTGCTCCCGGAGGAACTCGTCGACTTCCTCCGACGACATCTTCACGCGGTCACGGCCGCGCGACTTCTTCTTCCAGTACGGGTCGCGCAGCTTCCGCTTGTACAGCTTGCCGTTCGGATCGCGCGGGAGTTCCCGGACGTAGTCGACGGTGCGCGGCAGCTTGAACTTCGCCAGCCGCCCGGCGGCGAACGCCAGTAGTTCCTCGGTGAACTCCGCGCCGGGCTCCACCGGTTGGACGACCGCCTTGATCTCCTCGCCCCAGTCCGGGTGCGGCACGCCGAACACCGCCACGTCCGCGACCTTGGGGTGGCAGGCCAGTTCGCCCTCGATCTCGGCGGGGTAGATGTTGACGCCGCCGGAGATGATCATGTCGCTCTTGCGGTCGCACAGGAACAGGTAGCCGTCCTCGTCCAGGTAGCCGACGTCCCCCAGCGTGAACAGGTCGCCCAGCCGCGCGGTCCGGGTCTTCTCCGCGTCCTTGTGGTACTCGAACGTGGCCGTGCCCATCCGCATGTAGACCAGGCCCTGCTCCCCCGCGGGCAGCTCGTTGCCGTCCTCGTCGAAGACCTGGACCACCGACGACGGCCACGGCAGGCCGACCGATCCCGGTTTGCGCAGCCACTCCTCGGCGCCGATCGCGGTGCCGCCGCCCTCGGTCGCCGCGTAGTACTCGATCACGACCGGACCCCACCAGTCGAGCATCCGGCGCTTGACCTCGATCGGGCACGGGGCCGCGCCGTGGATCATCGCGCGCAGCGACGACAGGTCGTAGCGCGACCGGACGTCGTCCGGCAGCGCCAGGAGCCGGTGGAACTGGGTCGGCACCATGTGGCTGTGCGTCACGCGGTGGCGCTCGATCAGCCGCAGCATCTCCTCGGGGTCCCAGTGGTCCATCAGGACGGCGGTGTGCCCGAGCTGGATCGAGATGACGACGAAGTTGAGCACCGCCGTGTGGTAGAGCGGCGACCCGCACAGGTGCACGTGCGCGTCGAACGGCTTGATGCCGAAGATCCCGAAGAACCACGCGGCCGACGGCGGGACGACGTCGGGGTCGGCTCCGGTCAGCGGCCTGCGCACGCCCTTGGGCCGTCCCGTCGTCCCCGAGGTGTAGAGCATCGGCGAGCCCGTGGTGCGCACGTCCGGGCGGGTGGCGGGCTCACCCTCCCCCAGCCTGCCCAGCGGCTGGAAGCCGGGGACGTCGCCGACGGCGAAGCGCGCCTCCGGCGGGAGGTCCGTGCGCGCGGCGGCGTCGACGGCGACGTCCGCGAACCGCTCGTGCGCGATGAACGCCTTGGCGCCGCTGTCCTGCACGAGGTAGGCGACCTCGGGTCCGACGAGGTGCCAGTTGACCATGACCACGTACAGGCCGGTCTGCACCGCGGCGAAGTAGACCGCCACCAGCTCGGAGCTGTTGGGCAGCATCAGGACGACGCTGTCGCCCGGTTCCAGCCCCATGGCCTGCAACCCGCGCCCGTACCGGTCGGCGGTCGCCGCGAGGTCGCGGTAGGTGGTCTCCAGGCCCGCCGGGTCGACCAGCGCACACCGGTCCGGATCCGCGGCGGCGATGTTCCACAGTCCCTCGGAGGTCACGTGAGCGCTCCCGTCCTCGCGGCTACATCCGCTCAAATTAGAACGTGTTTCACTAGTTGGCAAGCGTCGGCGACGGCCCGGATGGACGCCACGTCGCGGCAGCCGACGATCACCGTCGACACCCCGGCGGCGCTCCACCGGGCCAGGTCGGCGCGCACCTGCTCGGCCGTGCCGACGATGGAGATCTCCGCGACCAGCTCGTCGGGCACGGCCCGCGCCGCCTCCTCCTTGCGCCCCGCCGCGAACAGCCGCCCGACGTCCTCGACCACCTCGCCGTACCCCATGCGGGAGAACACCTCCGCGTGGAAGTTCATCCCCGGCGCGCCCATCCCGCCCAGGTAGAGGGCCATCACCGGCTTGAGCTGGGCCCGCGCGGACGCCGGGTCGTCGGTCACCACGACCTGGACCGCGGCGGCGACCTCGAAGTCCTCCCGCGTCCGCCGCGCGCCGGGCTTGGCGAACCCCTCTGCCAGCCACTCGTCGTACATCGGCGCGAGCCGCGGCGCGTAGTAGATCGCCAGCCACCCGTCGGCGATCTCGGCGGCCAGCGCCACGTTGCGCGGCCCCTCCGCGCCGAGCCAGATCGGCAGGTCGGCGCGCAGCGGGTGGGTGATGGGCCGCAACGACTTCCCGAGCCCGAGCGAGCCGGGTCCCTGGTAGGGCAACGGGTAGTGCGGGCCCGCGTTGCTCACCGGACGTTCCCGCGCGAGCACCTGGCGGATGATCGACACGTACTCCCTGGTCCTGGCCAGCGGTTTGCCAAAAGGCGCGCCATACCAGCCCTCCACCACCTGCGGCCCGGACACGCCGAGGCCGAGCACGAACCGCCCGCCGGACAGGTGGTCCAGGGTCAGCGCGTGCATCGCGCAGGCCGCGGGCGAGCGCGCCGACATCTGCACCACCGACGTGCCCAGCCGCACCCGCGAGGTGGACGACCCCCACCAGGCCAGCGGCGTGAACGCGTCGGAACCCCAGGCCTCCGCGGCGAACACGGCGTCGAAACCGGCCTCCTCGGCCGCCGCCACCAACTGCGCCGCGTCGGTCGGCGGCTGCGCGCCCCAGTACCCGAGCTGTAGCCCCACCTTCATGCCCAACCTCCTCGATCACCTGGCATCTTGCCACGAAATCGAGAACCTGTTTCACTTTGGATCGTGACCAAGCCGCTCAGTGCTCCGCTAGAGGTTGGCTTCGACTACACCCGGTCGCTCGGCCCGACGCTGAGCCGGTTCATGACGGCGCTGAGGCAGCGGCGGGTGACCGGTGTGCGCGGCTCGGACGGGCGCGTGCACGTCCCGCCCGCCGAGTACGACCCGGTGACCGCGGAACCACTTACCGAGGTGGTCGACGTGGCGTCGACCGGTGTCGTGCGGAGCTGGTCGTGGGCGGCCGAGCCCCTGGAGGGCCAGCCGCTCGACCGCCCGTTCGCCTGGGCGCTGGTCCTGCTGGACGGCGCGGACACCGCGCTGCTGCACGCCGTCGACGCCGGGTCGCCCGACCGGATGCGGACCGGGATGCGGGTCCGCGTGCGCTGGGCCGACGACCGGGTCGGGGCCATCACCGACATCGCCTGCTTCGAGCCGTCCGACGAGCCCGCGCTCGAACCGCTGGACGACGACGGCGACCCGGTCACGATGATCACCAGCCCGGTGCGGCTGCACTACCGGCACACCGCGTCGGCCGAGGAGAGCTCGTTCCTGCGCGGCCTGGCCGAGGGTCGGCTGCTCGGCCAGCGCTGCCCCGCGTGCGGCAAGGTCTACCTGCCGCCCAGGCCCGCGTGCCCCACCGACGGCGTGCCCACCGCCGAGGAGGTGGAGCTGCCCGACCACGGGACGGTGACCACCTTCTGCATCGTCAACGTGCCGTTCCTCGGCCAGCGGATCACGCCGCCGTACGTGGCGGCCTACGTGCTGCTGGACGGCGCGGACATCGCGTTCCTGCACCTCGTGCTCGGGTGCGCCGCCGACGAGGTGCGGATGGGCATGCGCGTCGAGGCCGTGTGGAAACCGAGGGAGGAGTGGGGGCCGACGTTGCAGAACATCGACCACTTCCGCCCGACCGGCGAGCCGGACGCGCCGTACGACACCTATTCGCAGCACCTGTGACGAGAGGAGGTCGGTCCATGTCGGACGTCGCGGTCGTCGGCTTCGCACAGACACCCAGCGTGCGCAGGACGACCGGAACCACCAACGGTGTCGAGATGCTGGTGCCGATCTTCCAGGAGGTGCTCGGCGGGCTCGGTCTGTCCACACCGGACATCGGGTTCTGGTGCTCCGGGTCGTCGGACTACCTGGCGGGGCGGGCGTTCTCGTTCGTCTCCGCTGTCGACGCGATCGGCGCGTTCCCCCCGATCACCGAGTCGCACGTGGAGATGGACGCCGCCTGGGCGCTCTACGAGGCGTGGGTGAAGATCCGCACCGGGGAGGTCGACACCGCGCTGGTCTACGGCTTCGGCAAGTCCTCCGCCGGTCACCTGCGCCGGGTGCTGGCGCTCCAGCTCGACCCTTATCTGGTGACGCCGCTGTGGCCCGACTCGGTCGGACTGGCCGGGATCCAGGCGAGGCTGGGCATCGAGAGCGGCCTGTGGAGCGAGCGCGCCATGGCCGAGGTCGTCGCCCGCAGCCGGTCGGACGCGCGGGCGAACCCGCTCGCCCAGCTCTCCGGCGAGGTCGACGTCGAGGACCTGCTCGCCCAGCCGTACCTGGCGGACCCGCTGCGGGCGCACGACTGCGCGCCGATCACCGACGGGGCCGCGACGATCGTGCTGGCGTCCGGTGACCGGGCCCGTGAACTGTGCGAGCGCCCGGCGTGGATCACCGGCATCGACCACCGGGTCGACTCGCCGAGCCTCGGCGGGCGCGACCTCACGACGTCGCCCTCCACCGTGGCGGCCGGGAAGGCCGCGGGCGCGGACGGTGTCTCGGTGGCGGAGCTGCACGCGCCGTTCAGCCACCAGGAGATCCTGCTGCGCCAAGCGCTCGGGCTCGGCGACGAGGTCGGGGTCAACCCCTCCGGCGGCACGCTGTGCGGCAACCCGATGTTCGCGGCCGGACTGGCGCGGATCGGCGAGGCGGCCCGGCGGGTGCTGGACGGGGAGGCCGAACGCGTGCTCGGGCACGCCACCAGCGGACCGCTGCTCCAGCAGAACCTGGTCTGCGTGATGGAGGGACGGGACTGATGGCCAAGCAGCAGGCGGCCGTGGTCGGCACCGGCCAGACCCACCACGCCGCGAAGCGGCTCGACGTGTCCATGGCCGGGCTGTGCCGCGAGGCCGTCGACCGCGCGATGGCCGACGCGGGCGTGGACTGGCCGGACATCGACGCCGTCGTCGTCGGCAAGGCGCCGGACCTGTTCGAGGGCGTGATGATGCCCGAGCTGTTCCTGGCGGACGCGTTGGGCGCCAACGGGAAACCGCTGCTGCGCGTGCACACGGCGGGCTCGGTCGGCGGCACCACGGCGAACGTGGCCGCCAGCCTCGTGCAGGCAGGCGTGCACCGGCGGGTGCTGGCCGTGGCGTTCGAGAAGCAGTCGGAGTCCAACGCGATGTGGGCGCTGTCCGTGCCGATCCCGTTCACCATGCCGGTGCACGCGGGCGCGGGCGGCTACTTCGCGCCGCACGTGCGCTCCTACATCCGCCGGGCGGGCGCCCCGGAGCACATCGGCGCGATGGTCGCGGTGAAGGACCGGCGCAACGGCGCCCGCAACCCGCACGCGCACCTGCGCCAGCCGGACATCACGCTGGAGTCGGTGCGGGCGTCCAAGATGCTGTGGGACCCGATCCGCTACGACGAGACGTGCCCGTCGTCGGACGGCGCGTGCGCGATCGTCCTGTCCGACGAGCCGACCAGCGGCGCGGCCGCGTGGATCCACGCCACGGCCCTGCGCACCGAGCCGACGACGTTCGCCGGGCGGGACCAGGTCAACCCGCAGGCGGGCCGGGACGCCGCTGCGGCGCTATGGAAGCAGGCCGGGATCACGAACCCGCTGGCGCAGGTGGACGTCGCCGAGATCTACGTGCCGTTCTCCTGGTTCGAGCCGATGTGGCTGGAGAACCTCGGGTTCACCGACGAGGGCCAGGGCTGGAAGCTCACCGAGGCGGGCGAGACCGAGATCGGCGGCAGGCTGCCGGTGAACCCGAGCGGTGGCGTGCTGTCGTCGAACCCGATCGGCGCGTCCGGGATGCTCCGGTTCGCCGAGGCGGCGAGGCAGGTGATGGGCCGCGCGGGCGACCACCAGGTCGACGGGGCGCGCACGGCGCTGGGACACGCCTACGGCGGCGGTTCCCAGTTCTTCGCGATGTGGGTGGTCGGCTCGGAGAGGGCGGGTGTGCGATGAAGTTCAGCCTGGGTATCGCGATGAGTCCGCTGGACCAGTTGACCGAGCTGGCCAGGACCGCCGAGGAGTGCGGCTACGCCTCCATCGCGCTGCCGGACTCGCTGTTCTTCTCCGAGAAGGTGTCCGCCGAGTACCCGTACACCCCGGACGGCTCGCGGATGTGGAACGAGGAGACCCCCTGGGTCGACCCGATGGTCGCGGCGGCGGCGATGGGGGCGGTCACCGAGCACATCGGCTTCTACACCCAGGTGCTCAAGCTCGGGTCGCGCAACCCGCTGCTGCTGGCCCGCCAGGTCGGCTCGGTGGCGAACCTGACCGGCGGCCGGTTCGGCCTCGGCGTCGGGCTCGGCTGGGCGCCGGAGGAGTTCGAGTGGTGCGGCGCGCCCTACGAGAACCGCGGCAAGCGCGCGGACGAGATGATCGACGTGCTGAAGCTCGTGCTCGGCGGCGGGATGGTCGAGTACCACGGGGAGTTCTTCGACTTCGACCGGCTGCGGATGAGCCCGGCCCCGAAGGACCCGGTGCCGTTCTACGTCGGCGGCCACACCCCCGTGGCGCTGCGCCGGGCGGCGCGCGTCGGCGACGGGTGGACGTCGGCGATGATCAAGTTCGACGACCTGAAGACGGTGATCGACAAGCTGGCCGTGCTGCGCGCCGAGTACGAGCGCGCGGACGAGCCGTACGAGATCCAGGCCGTGTGCGTCGACCGGTTCGGCCTCGACGGCTACCGGCAGCAGGCCGACATCGGCGTGACCGACGCGATCGTCGTCCCCTGGCTGTTCTACGGCGTGGGCTTCGACGGCACGCTGGCGGCGAAGAAGGACGGCCTGCGGCGGTTCGCCGACGAGGTCATCACCCGGATGTGAGGAGTGGGGCCGCATGTTGGTGGACGAGATCACCTGGACCGCGTCGGAGGTCGAGCACCCGGCGCGCACCGCGTCGTGGCGGTCGATGGAGGCGGTGGTCAAGGGGGCCAAGGAGGAGTGGTTGGCGCTGTTCGCCGACGACGCCGTCGTGGAGGACCCGGTCGGCCCGTCGATGTTCGACCCGGAGGGCAAGGGCCACCACGGCCAGGAGGGGATCTCCGCCTTCTGGGACCTCGCCATCGCGCTGGCCGAGCGCTTCGAGTTCGCCATCCACGACTCGTTCGCCACCGGGCACGAGGTCGCGAACGTCGGCACCATCAGCGCGTTCCTGCCGGGAGGGAGCCGGATCGACACCGAGGGCGTGTTCGTCTACCGGGTGAACCCGGACGGCCTGATCAGGTCCATGCGCGCATTCTGGGAGGTCGACCGCGCGATGGCCACGATCCGCCAGGTCTGAGTCCGACGAGGACGTGAGAACGGCCCGGCACCCCCTCAGGTGCCGGGCCGTTCCGCCGAGCGTCACGAGTAGTGGACCTGGAACTCCTTGATCCCGTTCAGCCACCCGGACCGCAGTCGACGCGGCTCGGCGGCCTGCCGGATGTCCGGCATGTGGTCCGCGATGGCGTTGAAGATCAGGTCGATCTCCAGCCGGGCGAGGTTCGCGCCGAGGCAGAAGTGCGCCCCGCTGCCGCCGAACCCGAGGTGCGGGTTCGGGTCACGGGTGATGTCGAACCGCTCGGGCTGCTCGAAGACGTCCTCGTCGAAGTTGGCCGAGCTGTAGAACAGCCCCACCCGCTGCCCCTGCTTGATCGGCACGCCGCCCAGCTCGGTGTCCGCCAGCGCCGTGCGCTGGAACGACATCACCGGCGTCGCGAAGCGGACGATCTCGTCGGCCGCCGTCTTCGGCCGCGTCCGCTTGAACAGCTCCCACTGGTCCGGGTGGTCGATGAACGCCTTCATGCCGTGCGTGATGGCGTTGCGCGTCGTCTCGTTGCCCGCGACCGCCAGCAGCAGCACGAAGAACCCGAACTCGTCCGACGCCAGCCCGGCCCCGTCCACGTCCGCCTGCACGAGCTTGGTCACGATGTCGTCCATCGGACACCCGCGCCGGTCCTCCGCCATCGTCCAGGCGTAGCCCAGCAGCTCGGTCGCCGCCGCCATCGGGTCGCGGTCGTACTCCGGGTCGTCGTAGGAGATCATCTCGTTGGACCAGTCGAAGATCTTGCGCCGGTCGGACTGCGGGATCCCGATCAGCTCCGCGATGGCCTGCAACGGCAGCTCGCACGCCACGTCGGTGACGAAGTCGCCGCTGCCCTTCTCCAACGCCGCCGTGACGATCCGCTCGGCCCTGGCGTCGAGCGCGTCCCGCAGGCTGTTGATGGCCCGCGGCGTGAACCCGCGCGACACGATGCCGCGCAGCTTCGTGTGCACCGGCGGGTCCATGTTCAGCAGCACCAGCCGCTGCATCTCGATCCGATCGCGCGTCATCCCGTCCTCGAACCGGATGATCGCGGTGTTCTGCCAACTGGAGAAGAGGTCGCTGTTGCGCGACACCTCCTTCACCTCGGCGTGCCGCGAGACGACCCAGTACCCCTCGTCGTCGAACCCGCCGCGCTGCCGCGGCTGCGCGTTCCACCAGACCGGAGCGGTGCGCCGCAACTCGGCGAACTCCTCCACCGGGATTCGGCTCGCGTACATATCGGGGTCGGTGAAGTCGAAACCAGCGGGTAGGCGGGGCTCGGTCACGGCTAACCTCCTGCACCCAGATATGGAACACGTTCTACTCGATTCAAGCACAGTCACAGCAGACATTGAAGCCCTCAACGGGGCATCCTTGCCCAGATCAAGAACGTGTTCTAACTTTCAGGGAAGGCACGGCGAGAGGAGATCGACGTGGGGCATCCGGTGATCGTGGGAGCCGTGCGCACCCCCATCGGCAAGCGCGGCGGCTGGCTCTCCACCCTCCACGCGGCGGAACTGCTGGGCGCGGCGCAGCGGGCGCTGGTGGACCGCACCGGCATCGACGCGGGCCTGGTGGAGCAGGTCATCGGCGGCACCGTCACCCAGGCGGGTGAACAGTCCAACAACATCACCAGGACGGCCTGGCTGCACGCGGGCCTCCCGCCGGAGACCGGCTGCACGACGGTCGACTGCCAGTGCGGCTCGGCCCAGCAGTCCACGCACCTGATCGCGGGCCTGATAGCGGCGGGCGCCATCGACGTCGGCATGGCGTGCGGCGTCGAGGCGATGAGCCGGGTCCCCCTGCGCAGCAACACGGGCGGCAACGCAGGGACGCCCAGGCCCGAGAGCTGGGCGATCGACCTGCCGAACCAGTTCGTCGCGGCCGAGCGCATCGCCGCCAGGCGGGGCATGGGCCGCGAGGAGGTGGACAGGTTCGGCGTCAGGTCCCAGGTGAAGGCCGCCCGAGCCTGGTCGGAAGGCCGTTTCACCGCGGAGGTGGTCCCGGTGACCGTGAACGGCGCCGTCGTCGACCACGACCAGGGCCTGCGGGAAACCCGCCTGGAATCACTGGCCGCCCTCAAACCGGTCCTGGAGGACGGCGTCCACACGGCGGGCACGTCCTCGCAGATCTCGGACGGCGCCTCGGCGGTGCTGCTGGCGGACGAGGACTGGGCCCGAGCACACGGCCTGCGCCCGAGGGCGAGGATCGTCGCCCAGTGCCTGGTGGGCGCGGAACCGTACTACCACCTCGACGGCCCGATAGCCGCCACCACCCGCGTGCTGAACCGCAGCGGCATGAAGATGGGCGACCTGGACCTCTTCGAGGTCAACGAGGCCTTCGCCTCGGTGGTGCTCTCCTGGACAGCGGTGCACAAACCGGACCTCGACAAGGTCAACGTCAACGGCGGCGCGATCGCCCTGGGTCACCCGGTGGGCAGCACCGGCACCAGGCTCATCACCACCGCCCTGCACGAGCTGGAACGCAGGGACGCCACCACAGCCCTGATCACCATGTGCGCAGGAGGCGCCCTCTCCACCGGCACCATCATCGAACGCCTCTAGCTCAAGCCCCGTACACGGGCGAACTGGACACCCCCTCCAGCAACCCCCGAACCACCACCCCCACCTCGGCCGGATCCCACCGCCCCCCTTTGTCCACCACGGGCCCGTGCCGCCACCCCTCGGCCACCCCGATCCGCCCACCGTCCACTTCGAACATCCGCCCGGTGACGTCACCGGACTCCACGCTCCCCAACCACACCACCAACGGCGACACGTTCTCCGGCGCCATCGCGTCGAACCCGCTCTCCGGCGCGGCCATCATGGACGCGAACGTCCCCTCCGTCATCCGCGTCCGAGCGGCCGGGGCTATCGCGTTCACCGTCACCCCGTACCGCGCCAGCTCGGCCGCCGCCACCACCGTCAACCCGGCGATCCCGGCCTTGGCCGCCGAGTAGTTCCCCTGCCCCACGCTCCCCAGCAGCCCGGCGCCGGAGCTGGTGTTCACCACCCGCCCGTCGACGGACCCCCCGGCCTTCCGCACGGCCCGCCAGTACGCGGCGGCGTGACGCAACGGCGCGAAGTGCCCCTTCAGGTGCACCCGCACCACGTCGTCCCACTCCTGCTCCGACATCGTCACCAGCATCCGGTCCCGCAGGAACCCGGCGTTGTTGACCAGCACGTCCAACCCGCCGAACGACTCCAGCGCGGTGCGCACCAACCGCCCCGCCCCGTCCCAGTCCGCGACGTCGTCGGTGTTCACCACGGCGGAGGGGCCGATCTCCTCCGCCACCGCGTGGGCGGCCGACTCCGACACGTCGTTGACGACCACGAAGGCCCCGGCAGCGGCGAAGGCGAGCGCGTGCGCCCGTCCGATCCCCCGCCCGGCCCCGGTCACGACCACCACTCGATCAGCGCACAGGCTCATGTCGACTCCGAGTTCACGGTGGCCGCCGCCAGGAAGGCGGGCACCTCTCCTCCACCGTGCACGACCAGACTGGCCCCCGTCACGTAGGAGGCCAACGGGGAAGCCAGGAACACGGCGCACGCACCGATCTCGTCCGGTTCGGCCAGCCTCCCCAGCGGCACCGTCCGCGCCACGGAGGCGATCCCGGCCTCGTCCCCGTAGTGCAGGTGCGACAGCTCCGTCCGCACCATCCCCACGGCCAGCGAGTTCACCCTGACCTTCGGCGCCCACTCGACCGCCAGGCTCGCGGTCAGGCCGTCCAGCCCGGCCTTCGCCGCTCCGTACACGGCGGTGCCGGGCGACGGCCGCCGCCCGCTCACGCTGCCCACCATCACGATGCTCCCGCCCGTGGCCTGCTCCCGCATCACCGCGTTGGCGGCCTGGGACACCAGCAGCGGCGCCAGCAGGTTCAGCTCCACGACCTTCCGGTGGAACCCCACCGACGCGTCGGCGACCATCGCGAACGGGGCCCCGCCCGCGTTGTTCACCACCACGTCCAACCGCCCGTGCCGCTCGACGACCGCCGCGAGGAGCCGCGCCACCGCCTCCGGTTCCCGCACGTCGCAGGACAGGAACTCCACACCGTCCACGGGCGCGTCCGGTTCACGCCGAGCGCAGGCCACGACCACGGCCCCGGCCGCCACGAACGCCCGGCTGATCCCGGCGCCGACACCGCGAACCCCGCCGGTGACCAGCACCACCGCTCCGCCGAGGTCCAGATCCACGCGCGCCTCCGACCCTATCCCGGTCGCCCGAGCACTGGTAAGTTACCAAGCAATCGCTTGGTTCGGAAGGCGGCGCGATGGGAATCTCCAGCAGCCACACCGAAGACGGCATCACCGTCATCACCCTCGACTTCCCCCCGGTCAACGCCGTGCCGTCCAAGGGCTGGTTCGCGCTGGCCGACGCCCTGCGCGACGCGGGCGACGACCCCGGCACCCACGTCGTCGTCCTGAGGGCGGAGGGCAGGGGTTTCTGCGCGGGCGTGGACATCAAGGAGATCCAGCGCTCCGAGGACCACCAGGCCATCCTGGCGGCGAACCGGGGCTGCGCCGCGGCCTTCGGAGCCGTCTACGACTGCGCGGTGCCGGTCATCGCCGCCGTGCACGGCTTCTGCCTCGGTGGCGGCATCGGCCTGGTCGGCAACGCCGACGTGGTGATCGCCTCGACCGACGCCACCTTCGGCCTGCCGGAGGTGGACCGCGGCGCGCTCGGCGCGGCGACCCACCTGTCCAGGCTCGTGCCGCAGCACCTGATGCGCGCCCTCTACTACACCGCCCGCACCATCACCGCGGCCGACCTCCACCACCACGGCGGCGTCTACCAGGTCGTCCCGCGCGCGGACCTGGACGGCGCGGCGCACGCGCTGGCGGGTGAGATCGCCAAGAAGGACACCAGGGTCATCCGCCGCGCCAAGGAAGCGATCAACGGCATCGACGCGCAGCCCGTGCGGCACAACTACCGCTTCGAACAGGGCTTCACCTACGAGCTGGACCTCACCGGCGCGGCGGACGACGCGCGCCGGGCGTTCCTGGACGGCAAAGCTCGCTGACAGCGGGAGGACCCATGCGGGACAAGCGGATGACACCCGACGAGGTGGTCGCCGAACTCGTCGACGGCATGACCGTCGGCATAGGCGGATGGGGTTCGCGGCGCAAGCCGATGGCCCTGGTCCGCGCCATCCTGCGGTCACCGCTGCGGGACCTGACCGTCGTCTCCTACGGCGGTCCCGACGTCGGCCTGCTCTGCGCGGCGGGCAAGGTCCGCAAGCTCGTCTACGGGTTCGTCTCGCTCGACACCATCGCCTACGACCCGTGGTTCCGCCGGGTCCGCGAAGCGGGCGGGCCGAAGGTGCTCGAACTCGACGAGGGCATGTTCCAGTGCGGTCTGCGGGCCGCGGCCCACCGGCTCCCGTTCCTGCCCATCAGGGCCGGTCTCGGCTCGGACGTCCTGCGCCTGGCGCCGGAACTCCGCACCGTGCGCTCCCCCTACGACGGCGAGGAGTTGGTGGCGATGCCCGCGCTGCGCCTGGACGCCGCCCTCGTCCACCTCAACCGCGCCGACCGGCACGGCAACGCCCAGTACCTGGGCCCGGACCCGTACTTCGACGACCTGTTCTGCCTCGCCGCGACCCGCCGGTACGTCTCGTGCGAACGGATCGTCGAGACGTCCGACCTCACCGGGTCGGGGCCCGTGCAGTCGTTGCTGCTGAACCGGATGATGGTCGACGGCGTGGTGGAGACGCCGAACGGCGCCCACTTCACGAGCTGCGTGCCGGACTACGGCCGTGACGAGCCGTTCCAACGGCTGTACGCCGAGGCGGCGGGCGACCCGGAACGCTGGCCGGGCTTCGTCGACCGGTTCCTCTCCGGCACCGAGGCCGACTACCTGGAGGCGGTCCGATGAAGCCGGTCGACGTGGCGGTGGAAACCGCCACCCGCGCCGAGATCTGCGCGGTCGCGTGCGCCGACCTGTTCCTCGGCGCGGGCGAGATCCTGGCCAGCCCGATGGGCCTCATCCCCTCGTTGGGCGCCCGGCTGGCCAGGCTGACCTCCGAGCCCGACCTCCTGCTCTCCGACGGCGAGGCGTTCCTGCTGACCCCGGAGTCCACTGTGGAGGGTTGGATGCCGTACCGGCGGGTGTTCGACGTGGTGGCGCACGGCCGCAGGCACGTGGTGATGGGCGCGAACCAGCTCGACCGCTTCGGCAACCAGAACATCTCCGCCATCGGCGACCACGCCAAACCCACCCGCCAGCTACTCGGGTTCCGCGGCGCTCCCGGCAACACCGCCAACCACCGCACCAGCTACTGGGTCCCCCGGCACAACCCCCGCGTCTTCGTCGACGCCGTCGACGTCGTGTCCGGCGTCGGCTACGACCACGCCGTGGGGCCGTTCCACGACGTCCACCGGGTCGTCACGAACCTGGCGGTCCTGGACTTCGACACCCCGGACCACTCCATGCGCCTGGTCTCCGTGCACCCCGGCGTCGACGTGGACGACGTGCTGCGCCAGACCTCGTTCCCGCTGGAGCACGACGAGGTGGACGAGACCAGGCAGCCGACGGACGTGGAGCTGGACCTGCTGCGCACCGTGCTCGACCCCGCGGGCGCGCGGAACCGCGAGGTTCCGTCGTGAGGACCGCGCTCACCGACCTGGTCGGCGTGCGGCACCCGGTCGTGCAGACCGGAATGGGCTGGGTGGCGGGCCCGCGCCTGGTCGCGGCGACCGCCGAGGCGGGCGGGCTGGGCATCCTCGCGTCGGCGACGATGGGGTTCCGGGAACTCGAAGCGGCCATCGAGGAGACCACGGCCCGCACCGACCGCCCGTTCGGCGTGAACCTGCGGGCCGACGCGGTGGACGCGGCCGACCGGGTCGACCTGCTGATCCGCCACGAGGTCCGCGTCGCGTCGTTCGCGCTGGCCCCGAAACCCGACCTGATCAGCAAGCTCGCCGACGCGGGCGTGGTCGTCATCCCGTCCGTCGGCGCGGCCCGGCACGCCGAGAAGGTCGCCGCGTGGGGCGCGCACGCGGTGATCGTGCAGGGCGGCGAGGGCGGCGGCCACACCGGCGGCGTGGCCACGACGCTGCTGCTCCCCTCCGTCGTCGACGCGGTCGACATCCCGGTGATCGCCGCGGGCGGCTTCTTCGACGGCCGGGGCCTGGCCGCCGCGCTCGCCTACGGCGCGGCGGGCGTGGCCATGGGCACCCGCTTCCTGCTCACGAAGGAGAGCACCGTCCCGGACGCGGTGAAGCAGGCCTACCTGGCCAGAGGCCTCGACGGCACCGTCGTGACCACCCGCGTCGACGGCCTCCCCCACCGCGTGCTGCGCACCGACCTGGTCGAACGCCTGGAACACTCCGGCCGCCTCGGCGGCCTGCTCCGCGCCGTCGCCAACGCCGCCAGGTTCCGCGGCCACACCGGCCTCTCCTGGTCCGCCATGCTCCGCGAGGGAAGGTCGATGAAACACGGCCGCGACCTCACCTGGTCACAGGTCGTCATGGCCGCCAACACCCCGATGCTCCTCCGCTCCGGCCTGGTCGAGGGCCGCACCGACGCGGGCGTACTCGCGTCGGGCCAGGTCGTAGGGATGCTCGACGACCTCCCGACGTGCGCCGACCTGATCACCGGCATCGTCACGGACGCGACCACGATCATCCACGGCCTCGATGGGACGACCCGGTGACCTGCCGGGCACACCCGCGCCGAGCGGGTGGGCCGGAGAAGCAGCGGCTCAGGCCGTCAAGGTCGCCAGTTCGGCCAGCACCTCCGACGCGGTGACCGGGTTCAGGTCGGCGAAGGTGTGCTTGGTGCCGACCAGGTACACCTCCCGCAGGAGTTGGGGGCCGGACTCGTGCGGTTCGCCGATCACCAGGCCGGGGTCCAGGGTGATCTCGATCGTGCCGCCGCCCGGCAGCGGGCGGGTGATCTCGTTCTCGATGCCCGCGTCCATCGGCGTGCCGCGTTCCCACGCGCCCTTGGTCAGCCGCAGCAGCCTGCCGACCTCCACGTCGACGCCCTTGAACCTGTCCAGCACCCGCGACGTCAGCTCGGCCTCGGTGAACCGGTGCACCGGACGGCCGAGCTGCTGGAACGGTTGCAGGATCTCGTAGTCCGCGAACACCTCCGCCCACGCCGCGACGCTGTCGCCCAGGTGCAGCGGGTGCGCCACGCCGACCACGGCGTCGGTTCGCAGGGCGAAGGTGTCGTCGTGCGCGTCGGCGAACGTGCCGTCCTCGGCCACCCGGAACGACTCGCCGGACCCGGTCACCCACACCAGCCGCCGGACCAGGTGCCGCAGCAGCGGGTGCGCGACCAGCAGGGTCCGGAACTCGGTGGCGGGCCACCGGCGTTCCAGCACCATGGACCGCTCCAGCCGGACGACCTGGTCGCCCGCGATCGTCCGGACGTCCTTCTTCACCTGCGCGAACCGCTTGTGCTCCGCGGGCGCCACCTCGGCGTCGTCCTTCGCGCCCGGCTTCGGCAGGTCCTTGAGCCGCCTGCCCGACTCGTCCAGCACGAACGGCTTGAGCTGCTCGTCGAACCCGATCCTGAACCGCCGCGTCCCGTAGTCGACCGTCATCCGCGACGGGTCGTCCAGCCCGAAGTCGGGCACCAGGCGGTCGCTCAACTCCTCGGCGGTCAGCCCCATCCCGGTGGCGACCTCCTCGATCTTCTCCCGCGCCCGCTGCTTGATCCCGTCGAACTTCACCCGCTGCGCGATGCTGTTCAGCACCCCCAACGCCGTGTCGGTGCCGATCACGGCCAGGACGTCCAGCCCGACCACCGCACGCGCGTGCTGCGCCTCACCCGGCCACGCGCGGATGTACGGCTCCAACGCGCGCGCCGTCCCGTCGTCGCCCAGCAGGCCGAGCGACATCAGCACCCACCCCTCCTTGGCGGGCATCCCGTTCGTCCGCCACAGCTCGAACAGCTCCCACGCGAACCGCGCCGCCGACGCCTGGTCGAACGCCTCGCGCACGGCCTTCACCTCCGCGTGCCCGTCCTCCGGCGTGCTCAGCGCCAGCAGGACGAGCAGGTTTCCGACGGCCTCGGCGGACAACGCCTGGTTCGTCCCGCGCAGCAGCACCGGGGGCAGCACGACCTGGACGAGCCACTCGCCGAACTTCGGGGCCACCACCGGCGGCACGTCCGCGAGCACCGCCTCGACGGCCTTCTCCGCCTCGGGCCCGTACTCGCGCGCCGCGTCCCTGGCGTGGTCCGGGATGACGCGCAGCGCCGCCTCCGCCGCCTGGCGCGCCGCCCCCGGCTTGCCCACCGCGTCCGGCACCAGGAACCGGGCGGCGTGCCCGGCGTGCCGTCGGAGCCACGTCGGGGCGAACTCCTTGGCGGACTTGAGCTTCACCAGCCACTTCGCGACCAGCCGCGCCGTCTTCAGCGACACCACCGGTGCCACCACCTCGCCCTTGTCCTCCCGCGCCAGCGTCGCGATGGCCAGCGCGTTCGGAATGGCGTCGGCGCCGAAGCGGGCCAGGAGCCACTTTCCGTAGTGGGCGCTGAGGGACAGCGCGCCGACGTCCCACCCGGACAGCAGCGGGCGCAGTTCCTCCACCGGGCCGTGCATGAACAGGTTGACCTGCCGGACGCTGTAGAGGCTCCCGGCCCGGTACTCCTCGATGGTCGGAGCCCAGTCGACCGTGTCGTAGTAGCTGTTGTTGTCACCAGCGTACCTGTCCTGCTCGCCGGGCTCCCACTCCACCGCCTCGTGGTCCACCGCCTTGAGGCCCTTGACCACCAACGGTTCCACCGGCACGACCTCCGCCACCCACGGCGGGTCCACCAGCACGGTGGGCAGCGCGTCCGCGGGCGCCACGTCCAGGACCACCATCGACTCCAGGACCGCCCGCGCGGCCTCGGGGAGGTCGACGCGGTCGGCCAGTTCGGGGTGGCTCTTGAGGTGGCGTTCCAGCAGCGGCCCGACCTGCGGGTCCTCGGACGCGGCGAACCGCTCCAGCGCCGTCACGGGATGCTTGCGCGCCAGGTCGAGCACAGCGGGCAGGACCCGCTTGACCTTGAGGCGGGTCAGCAGCGCGTCGAACGTCCCGGCGGTCGGGTACACCGCCAGCGTCTCCAGGACCAGGTCCCGAATACCGCTGTCCAGCTCGGGGCTCGGGTCCAGCAGCACCGCGAGCGCGGGCATCACGTCGACGCCGACGCCGTCGATCAGCGTGTACAGCCCGTCCCTGTTCCTCAGGTACCGCCCGACGGCCACGAAGGTCAGCGCCCGTTCCACCTGGGCGACGGTGCTCGCCGCGAAGACCAGCGAGGCGTGCACCGGCACGCGCAGGTACGAGGCGAGATCGACCCGCTCGGCCTCCTCGAACGCCTCGTCGACCCAGCCCTGCCTGGTCGGGAAGAGGTACGAGGCGGCCACCATCGACCGGAGGTCGGTGCGGTGCGCTCCGGCCGCAAGCATGGCCGCGTCGTACTCCTCCTCGGACGCCGACGCCAGCAACGCCCGCAACCGCCGCGCCGTCCCGACGCTCAGGTCGCTGTTCATCGGCACCCGCCGCAGGTGGGGTGCCGTGTTCGGGTAGCCCGGCCGGTACAGCTCGACGCAGCGCATCTCGACGACGGCACGCGCGGCGAACGTCAACCCGTGCTCCACCGCCAGCGCGTCCGCCACCACCGGCCCGGACCCCAGCAGCACCGCCACCACGGCGGCACCCACCGGCGACACCTCACCGGCCAGGTGCGCCCGCGCCGCGACCACCAGCTCCTGATCACTGGTCGGCTCGGCCAACACCTCCTCCACCGTCGGCATCTTCTCGGCCAGCGCCGCCCGCACCTCCTCCACCGCACCGGCCTCGACCACGGCACCAGCCGGCACCCCGCCGCCGCGCCGCACGTGCACGTGCGGCTCCCACTCGGCCGGAAGGCTGAACGCAGACAAACTCACATCGCCCCTTTTCCTCGTCGGTGAACACTTCTCCGAAGACCACCGCGCCGCGCCGATCGAACATCCACAAAGGACGGACACGTCCTCGCGCACATCCCCGGCCCGGTCGGTGCCGCAGACCCTATTGCGGGGGTACGACAATTCCGCTCGGCAGACCATTCGGTTCAGTGGTTTCCCCAGGAGGAAGGGGAATTTCACCAACCCAGCGCTGTCACCTCGGTCAGCGCCGCCCGCACGCGGACGTGCCGCGAGGTGGCAGGCCACAGGCGGACGGTGGTGGTCGCGGTGTCCGGGAAGGTGCCCGAAGCCACCGGGCTGCCCCACGACGTGCCGTCCGTGCTCAGGTGCACCTCGTATGATCCGGACTGGCGGGGCTTGCAGGTGACCGCGGTGACCGTCCGCTCGCGGCCGAGGTCCACGCGGACCTCGCCGGTGGCGACCTGTGAAGTCCCGGCGAGCGCGACGGACCCCATGACCGGGTCGGACGTGCTCTCCGCGCCGGTCTCGCAGTGGCCCGCGAAGCGCCTGGCGAAGCCGTCCGGGCCGGACGCGGTCAGGTCGTACCAGCCGGACGTCCTGCCCACCGAGAACCAGTCCTCGGTGCTGGCGCCGGGTGCGAGGGTGTACGTCCACGGGCCGCCCGCGCGGTTGCCCGCGCGCACGGTCAGCGTGCACGACGCGCCGCCGGTGTTGGTCATCCTCAGCCACACCAGGCCGTCGGCGGGGGCGTGGCGGAGCGTCACCTCCGGGTTCGCGCCGCCCGCGGTGGCGGTGACCCGGTTGCCCGCGAAGCGGCGGAGGAAACCGTTGGGGCCCAACGCCGTCAGGTCGTAGGCGCCGGTCGGTGACCCGGCCTGCCAGTAGTCGGTCAAGGTCCGGCCCGCCCCGACGGTGTAGCGCCACGGGCCGTCGGTGCGGAAAGCGTTGGCGTAGACGTAGAAGTGCGCGCCCGCAGCACCAGCGGAGGCGAAGTCGATCCAGAACTTCTCCGCCGTCACGCGGCCGGACGCCGACAGGTCGTAGGGCAGCGGCCGGGCCGGGCGCACGCCGGGTTCCTGCACGGGCATGACCTGCGTGCCGGGCGGGGTGGGTGAGGTGGGGCGCGGGCCGGACGTGGGCACGGGTGGGGGCAGCGGCGGGTAGCCGCCGGTCGCGGACAGGTCCAGCGCGGAGGTGAGGTCGCCGCACACCGCGCGCCGCCACGGGGAGATGTTCGGTTCGGCGACGCCGGTCCAGCGTTCGAGCAGCCGCAGCACGGAGGTGTGGTCGAACACCTCGGAGCACACCTTGCCGCCGCGGCTCCACGGTGAGACGACGAGCAGCGGCACGCGCTGGCCGAGCCCGATGGGCCACCCGTCGTAGATCTCGTCGGCCACCGCCGCGGTCGACAGGCCCTGCGACGGCGACGCCGGCGGCGCGGGCTGCGGGACGTGGTCGAAGAACCCGTCGTTCTCGTCGTAGTTGAGCAGGAACACCGTCTTCCGCCACACCTCCGGGTTGGCGGCGAGCGCGTCGAGCACCTGCTTGACCAGGTCGGCCCCGGTGTTCGGCCCCCAGTCCGGGTGCTCGCTCTGCGATTCCGGCGCCACGACCCACGACACGGCGGGCAGCCGCCCAGCGGCGACGTCGGCGCGGAAGACCGGCGCCAACTGCCCGGTGCGCTGCCGCGCCAGGCCCCGGTCGTACAGCGACCGGTCGGCCGCCGACAGCGCCGCCACGCCCTTGTCCAGTTGCGCCAGCAGTTCCTCGCGTCGCGCGGCCGACGCCGACGCCACGTCGTAGTAGAAGTACTCCAGCTTCGAGTAGGGCTTGCCCGCCCCGTCCTTGGTGGCGGCCAACGCCTTGCGCCCGACGGCGAGGAACGAGGCGAAGTAGTCCAGGGAGTTGTCGCCGTAGTTGTCCCACTCCTGGTAGACCCGCCAGCTCCGCCCGGCCTGCTGGAGCCGCTCGGCGTAGCTGGTCCACGTGTAGCCGGTGTGGCCGGGGTTCTGCCAGCTATCGTTGCCGATGGCGCGCTTCGTGGTGCCGGGCTCGTAGCCGATGGTCCCGGAGAACAGGTAGAAGCGGTTGGGGTTGGTGGGACCGGCCTCGGAGCAGTGGTAGGCGTCGCAGATGGTGAAGGCGTCGGCGAGCGCGTGGTAGAACGGCAGGCCCGCGCGGTCCAGGTGGGTCATGGTGCGCACGCCCTTCTGCGCGACCCACTGGTCGTGCCGACCGTCGTTCCACGCCCGGTGGCTGTCGCCCCAGCCGTGGGGCGTGCCGGACATGAACTCGTCGCCGACGCGGTACGGCAGCAGGTGCCCGCCGCCGTTGGGCTGGCGGAACACCGAGCCACCGCCGGGCAGGGTGATGGCGGCGGGGTCGTTGAAGCCGCGAACGCCGCGCAGCGTGCCGAAGTAGTGGTCGAACGACCGGTTCTCCTGCATGAACACCACGACGTGCTCGACGGCGTCCAACCCTCCCGCGGGCACCTCCATCGCGAGCGCCCGCCGCAGGCTCACGGGCAGCAGGGCCAGTCCTGATCCGGCGGCGGCGGCTTTGAGCAGGGAACGGCGATCCATCGTCATCTCCTCGTCCAGGGCGCAGGGCGGCGCTGGGCGATGCTGACCGCACAGGGTTAATCGGACGTTACCAGCGGTGATCACGGACGAACAGCCTCGGTGACAACCCGTCGGTGTCAGCCGAGCCGTTCGACGATCGTCACGTTGGCCTGGCCACCGCCCTCGCACATCGTCTGCAAGCCGAACCGGCCCCCGGTGCGTTCGAGCTCGTGGACGAGGGTGGCGCACAGCTTCGTGCCGGTCGCGCCGATCGGGTGGCCCAGCGCGATGGCTCCCCCGTTGACGTTGACCCGGTCCAGGTCCGCGCCCGTCTCCTTGGCCCAGGCGAGCACCACGCTGGCGAACGCCTCGTTCACCTCGAACAGGTCGATGTCGCCGATGCTCATCCCGGCGCGGTCCAGCGCGTGCCTGGTGGCCCGGATCGGGCCGGTGAGCATGTACACCGGATCGGAGCCGCGGGCCGACAGGTGGTGCACCCGCGCCCGCGGGATCAGGCGGTGCTGCCGGACGGCGCGCTCCGAGGCGACCAGCACGGCGCTCGCGCCGTCGGAGATCTGGCTGGCCAGCGCGGCGGTGGTCCGACCGCCCTCCCGCAGCGACGGCAGCGTCGCCATCTTCTCCACGCTGGTGTCCGTCCGCGGGCACTCGTCGTGCGCGACGCCGTCGACCGGGGCGATCTCGCGGTCGAACCGGCCCTCCTTGATCGCGGTCACCGCGCGCAGGTGGCTGGTGTAGGCGAACTCCTCCATCACCTCGCGGGACAGGTCCCAGCGCGTGGCGATCAGGTCGGCCGCGCGGAACTGGGAGATCTCCTCGTCGCCGTAGCGGTGCTCCCACCCCCGGCAGCCGCTGTACGGGTCGTCGAAGCCGAACTGCGCGCCCACGGTCATCGACGCGCCGATCGGGATCCGGCTCATGCTCTGCACGCCGCCCGCGACGACGAGGTCCGCGGTGCCGCTCATCACCGCCTGCGCGGCGAAGTGCAGCGCCTGCTGGCTCGCCCCGCACTGCCGGTCGACGGTCACCCCCGGCACCTGCTCCGGGAACCCGGCGGCCAGCCACGCCGTCCTGGCGATGTCGCCCGCCTGCGGCCCGACGGTGTCCACGCAGCCGAACACGACGTCGTCCACGTCGATCGGGTCGACGTCCACGCGGTCCAGCAGCGCGGTGATCACGTGAGCGCCCAGGTCCGCCGGGTGCAGGTGGCTCAGCGCGCCCCCGCGTCGGCCGACCGGGGTGCGCACGGCCTCGATGATGTACGCCTCGGACACGCCACTCCTCCTCTACCTCTTGGTGTTCCTCCTGCGCCGCGTCGAGATGCCGTCCAGCAGGATGCCCAGGTACTGCTCGGCGACGGCCCGCGCGGACAGCCCGCCGCCGGGCCGGTACCAGCGCACCGCGACCCACACGGTGTCCCGGATGAACCTGTACACCAGGTCGACGTCGAGGTCCGAGCGGAAGTCACCCGCTCGGACGCCGTCCTCCAGCAGGACGGTCCACATCTTCCGGAACTCCGCCCCGCGGTCGCGCAGGTAGGAGAACCGCTCGAACTGGGCCAGGTGCTTGGACTCGTTCTGGTAGATCGCCACCTCGGCGTGCCGGTGGTCGATGGCCTCGAACGACGCCACGACGATCGCGTCCAGCGTCGCGCGCGGCCCCAGCTCGGCGTCGACGATCTCCTGGTACCTCGTGAACAGCTCGTCCAGGAACGTCCGCAGGATCTCGTCGACCATCGACTCCTTGGAGTCGAAGTGGTGGTAGAGGCTGCCGGACAAGATGCCCGCCGCGTCCGCGATGTCCCGCACCGTCGTCGGCACGAACCCCCGCTCGGCGAACAGGTCCGCCGCCAACGCGAGCAGCTCCGCCCTGCGCACGGATCGACTCATCCCGGTACCTCCACGACTCTCACGGGTGCTGGCTGCTCACCGACACGACCTCGCCCGTGAGGTACGAGGAGTAGTCGCTGGCGAGGAACACGATCACATTCGCCACCTCCCACGGTTCGGCGGCCCTCCCGAAGGCCTCGCGGCCGGTCAGCTCGGTCAGCAGCTCCTCGCTGGTCACCTTGCTCAGGAACGGGTGCATGGCCAGGCTCGGCGCGACCGCGTTCACCCTGATCCCGTGCGCCGCGACGTCGACCGCCGCGCACCGGGTGAACGCCATGACGCCCGCTTTCGCGGCGGCGTAGTGCGCCTGACCGGCCTGCGCCCGCCACCCGATCACCGACGCGTTGTTGACCACGACCCCGCCGCCCTGGGCGACCATCTGCTTCAGCACCGCCCTGGTGCAGCGGAACGTGCCGCTCAGCGTCACGTCCAGGACCCGCGACCACTCGTCGTCGGTCATGTCCAGCACGGACTTCTCGCCGCCGAGCCCGGCGTTGTTGACCATCACGTCGAGCCTGCCGTACCGCTCCACCGCGCCGGAGACCAGCGCTTGGACCTGGTCCTCGTCGGTGACGTCGCAGACCGCCGACCACACCCGGTCGCCGTGCAGCGCCGCCAGCCGGTCGCGGGTCTCCCCGAGGCGCCGCTCGTGCCAGTCGCTGACGACCACGCTCGCGCCCTCGTCCAGGCAGCGCTCGGCGGTGGCCGAGCCGATTCCCGTGCCCGCCGCGGCGGTGACGACGACGACCTTGCCCGCGAGCAGGTCGTGGCCGGGCGGGCAGACGGGCGTCACGGGCGGGTCTCCTTCGGCAGGCCGAGGATCCGCTCGGCGATGACGTTGCGCTGGACCTCGTCGGACCCGCCGTAGATCGTGTCCGCCCGGCTGAACAGGAACAGCCGCTGCCACTCGTCCAGGCCGTCGGGGGCGACCATCGACCGGGCGCCGAGCACGTCCACCGCCAGCTCCCCGAGCGAGCGGTGCCACCCGGCCCAGAACAGCTTGGTCACCGACGCCTCCGGCCCCGGCGGCCCTCCCAGCGTGCGCAGGGCGTGCGAGCGCATGACGTGCAGCCCGATCCACGCCCTGGTGAGCCTGTCGCGCAGCACCGGGTCGCAGTCGGGCCCGGCCAGCGCGGCGATGCCGTCCCACTGGCGGCGGAACCCGACCTGCTGGCCGAGCGTCGCCACGCCCCGCTCGAAACCCAGGGTGGCCATGGCGATCCGCCACCCGTCGCCGACCTCGCCGATCACGTTCCCGCGCGCCGTGCGGGCGCCGTCGAAGAACACCTCGTTGAACTCGGACGTGCCGGTGAGCTGCTGGATCGGCCGCACCTCCACCCCCGCCTGGCGCATGGGCACCAGCAGGTACGACAGGCCGCGGTGGCGCTTCGACCCCGGTTCCGTGCGCACCAGCGCGAAGCACCAGTCGGCCACGTGCGCCAGCGACGTCCACACCTTCTGGCCGGTGATCACCCACTCGTCGCCGTCGAGCACCGCGCTCGTGCCGACGGAGGCCAGGTCCGAGCCCGCTCCCGGTTCGGAGTAGCCCTGGCACCACAGCTCCTCGACCCGCGCGATCGGCGGCAGGAACCGCCGCCGCTGCTCGGGCGTGCCGAAGGCGATCACCGTCGGACCGAGCAGCTCCTCGCCGAGGTGGCTCACCCGAGCGGGCGCGCCCGACCGGGCGTACTCCTCGTGGAACACCACCTGCTGGTCCAGGGGAAGGGCCTTGCCGCCGTGCTCGACCGGCCAGCCGAGACACGTCCACCCGGCGGCGGCCAGGTGCCTGTCCCACGCGACGCGCCGGTCGAACTCCTCGTGCTCGCGCCCCGGTCCGCCGAGGCCGCGCAGCCCTTCGAACTCGCCGGAGAGCGCGGTGGACAGCCAGTCCCGCACCTCGCGGCGGAAGCTCTCCTCGCGCACGAGCACCTCCGGCGTCTGGCCAAGTGGTCGGCTTCCTGCGTAGGCTACCCTACCAAGCACTTGCTTTGGAGTCGTGATGGACCTCGAACTCGGCAAGCACACCATCCCCGCCGCGCTGGACGCGGCCGCGGCGCGCTTCGGCGACGCGGAAGCGTTGGTGGACGGGGACATCCGGCTCTCGTGGACCGAGCTGCGCGAGCGCGTCCGCACGGTCGCGCGGGCGTTCACCGCGCTGGGCGTCGGTGCGGGAGACCGGGTCGCGCTCTGCTCCCCCAACACCCACCACTGGGTCGTCGCCGCGCTCGGGGCGCTGCACGCGGGCGCGGTGCTGGTGCCGGTCAACACCCGGTTCACCGCGGCGGAGACGCTCGACGTCCTGCACCGCAGCCAAGCCCGCGCGCTCGTGGTCGTGGGGCTGTTCCTGGACGCCGACCGGCTCGCCCGGCTCCGCGCCACCGGCCGGGAACTGCCCGAGGTGCTCGTGCGGATCCCGACCGTCGACGAGCCCCGCGCGGACGGCGTGGTCGAGTGGGCCGACCTCGACCGGATCGCCGAGGACGTCCCGCTGGAGGTGGTCCTGGGGCGCGCGAACGCGGTCACCCCGGACCAGGTCGCCGACGTCCTGTTCACCTCTGGCACGACCGGGCGCAGCAAGGGGGCGATGAGCGCCCACCGGCAGTCGATCGGCGTCGCCGAGGCGTGGGCCGAGCGCGGCGACCTCACCCGGTCGGACCGCTACCTCGTCGTGAACCCGTTCTTCAACAGCTTCGGCTACAAGGCGGGGATCCTGGCGTGCCTGCTGCGCGGCGCGACAATCGTGCCGCAGCGGGTGTTCGACGTCGACGAGTCCATGCGACTGGTCGAGCTGGAGCGCGTCACCGTGCTGCCCGGACCGCCGACGATCTACCAGACGATGCTCGACCACCCCGGCCGTGCCGAGCGCGACCTGTCCAGCCTGCGCCTGGCGGTGACGGGGGCGGCGGTCGTGCCCGTCGCGCTGGTCGAGCGGATGCAGCGGGAGCTCAGCTTCTCGTCGGTGCTCACGGCCTACGGCCTGACCGAGGCCGTCGTGGCGACGATGTGCCGGGCGAGCGACGACGCCGAGACCGTCGCCCGGACCTGCGGGACAACCGCGGCGGGCTTCGAACTCCGCTTGGGGGGCAAGGACGAGGTGCTGCTCCGCGGGCCGAACGTCATGCTCGGGTACTTCGACGACCCGGAGGCCACCGCGGCGGCCGTGGACGCCGACGGGTGGCTGCACACCGGGGACGTGGGCCGGGTCGACGAGCGCGGGTACCTCGCCATCACCGACCGGCTCAAGGACATGTACATCTGCGGCGGGTTCAACGTCTACCCGGCCGAGGTGGAGCAGGTGCTGGCCCGGCTGCCCGGCGTGGCGGAGGCGGCCGTGGTCGGCGTGCCCGACGCCCGGCTCGGCGAGGTCGGCGTGGCGCACGTCGTGACGGCGCCCGGCCACGCCCTGTCGGCCGGGGACGTGATCGGGTTCTGCCGCGAGCGGCTGGCGAACTACAAGGTCCCCCGGCTCGTCAAGTTCCCGCCGAGCCTGCCCCGCAACGCCGGGGGCAAGGTCGTCAAGCACCTGCTGCGCAAGGAGGACACGTGACCGTCGTCCAGTACGAGCGGCGCGGCGCCGTCGCCGTCGTGACCATGAACCGGCCCGAGTACCGCAACGCGCAGAACTCGGCGATGACCTACGCGCTCGACGCCGCGTTCACCCGTGCCGTCGACGACGACGAGGTGTCGGTGATCGTGCTGGCGGGAGCGGGCGAGCACTTCTCGGCGGGGCACGACATCGGGTCGCCCGGCCGGGACGTGGACACCTCGTTCGAGCGGAAGTCCGTGCTGTGGTGGGACCACGTGGGCAAGGAGGGCGGGGACCTGCGGTACGCCAGGGAGATGGAGGTGTACCTCGGGATGTGCCGCCGCTGGCGGGAGATCCCCAAGCCCACCATCGCGATGGTCCAGGGCGCGTGCGTCGCGGGCGGGCTCATGCTGGCCTGGGTGTGCGACCTGATCATCGCCGCGGAGGACGCGTTCTTCGCCGATCCCGTGGTGCGGATGGGGATTCCGGGCGTCGAGTACTTCGCGCACCCGTGGGTGCTCGGGCCGCGCGCGGCCAAGGAGGTGCTGTTCACCGGCGACCGGTTCGACGCCCACCGCGCGCGGGAGTGGGGCATGGTCAGCCGGGTGGTGCCGCGCGTCGACCTGGAAGCCGAGGCGCACCGGCTGGCCGAGCGGATCGCCACGATGCCGCGGTTCGGCCTGGCGCTGGCCAAGCGCGCGGTCAACCAGTCCGAGGACCTGATGGGGATGCGGGCGGGCATGGACTCGGTGTTCGGGCTGCACCACTTCGCGCACGCGCACAACGCCGAGGTCGGCAAGGACTCGTTGGCGGGCATGGACGCGCGCGCCATGAAGAAGGCCGGGAGCTGAGCGGTGGACCTCGACCTGGACGACGCGACGCTGGAGTTCCGCGACGAGGTGCGCGCGTGGCTGGCCGAGCACGTGCGGCGACTGTCCTCGATGGACACCGAGGCCGGGTTCGCGGCGCACCGCGAGTGGGAGCGCGAGCTGGCCGACGCGCGGCTGTCGGTCGTGTCGTGGCCGGAGGAGTTCGGCGGCCGGGGCGCGTCGCTGCTGCGGTGGGTGGTCTTCGAGGAGGAGTACCACGCGGCGGGCGCGCCCGGTCGGGTCAGCCAGAACGGGATCTTCCTGCTCGCGCCGACGCTGTTCGCGCACGGGACCCCCGAGCAGCGCGCCCGGCTGCTGCCCGCGATGGCGCGGGCCGACGAGGTGTGGGCGCAGGCGTGGTCGGAGCCGGAGGCGGGCAGCGACCTCGCCGCGATCCGCAGCCACGCCGTGCGCACCGACGGCGGCTGGCTGCTGCGCGGGCAGAAGACGTGGAGTTCACGGGCGGCGTTCGCGGACAAGGGGTTCGGGCTGTTCCGCACGGACCGGGACGCGCCGCGCCACCGCGGGCTGACCTACCTGCTCTTCGACCTGCGGGCGGACGGCGTGACGGTACGGCCGATCGCGCAGCTCGACGGCGAGCCCGGTTTCGCGGAGATCTTCCTGGACGACGTGTTCGTGCCCGACGCCGACGTGCTCGGCGAGGTCGGCGACGGCTGGCGGGTGGCCATGAGCACCGCGAGCAGCGAGCGCGGCCTGTCGCTGCGCAGCCCCGGCCGGTTCACGGCCGCCGCGGGCAGGCTCGTCGACCTGTGGCGGACCTCGCCGGACCGGGCGCTGCGGGACCGGGTGGTCGACGCCTGGATCGGCGCGCAGGCCTACCGGCTGCACACGTTCGGCACGGTCACCAGGCTGGCGGAGGGCGGCGCGCTCGGCCCGGAGTCCAGCGTCACCAAGGTGTTCTGGTCGGAGCTGGACGTGGCGCTGCACGAGACCGCGCTCGACCTGCTCGGCCCTCGGGGCGAGCTGGAGGGCGAGTGGCTGGACGGCTACCTGTTCTCGCTGGCGGGCCCGATCTACGCCGGGACCAACGAGATCCAGCGCGACGTGATCGCGGAACGGCTGCTCGGGCTGCCGAGGGGAGACCGATGAGGTTCGCGCTGTCCGCCGAGCAGGTCCAGTTCGGGGCCGCCCTGCACGACTTCCTGGCCGCGGGCAGGCTTGACCTGGCCGAGATCGGGGTCACGGCGCTGGCCGTGCCGGAGCGGTTCGGCGGGCTGGCCGCCGATCCGGTCGACCTCGTGGTCGCGTTCGAGGAACTCGGCCACCACGCCGTGGCGGGCCCGCTGGTGGAGTCGGTCGTGGTGGTGCCGACGCTGCTGGCCGACGTCGGCGGCGACCGCTGGCTGCCCGACCTGGCGACCGGCAAGACCACCGCGTCGGTCGTGTTCCCGCCGCACGTGCCGTACGCGCACGAGGCCGAGCTGTACTTCCTGCTCGACGGCGAGACGCTGCGGACGGCCGACCCGGTCAAGGAACTGGCCTCCGTCGACCTGGAGCGGCGGCTGGTCGAGGTCGTCGGCGGCACCGCGCTCGGCACGACCACGCGGGCGGGCCGGGCGTTCGACCTCGGTGTCCTCGCCTGCGCCGCGCAGCTCCTCGGGCTCGGCAGGGCGATGCTGGAGATGACCACCGCGCACGCCCGCCACCGCACCCAGTTCGGCAGGCCGATCGGGGGCTTCCAGGCGGTCAAGCACCAGCTCGCGGACGTGCTGATCGGTCTGGAACTGGCCAGGCCGCTGGTGCACGGCGCCGCGGTCACCCTCACCTCCCTGGACGTCTCGGCGGCCAAGGTCGCCGCGGGTGACGCCGCCTACCGCGCCGCGCGCACGGCGCTCCAGGTGCACGGCGCTATCGGCTACACCGCGGAGCACGACCTGGCGCGGTGGCTGACGAAGACACGCGCGCTGGTCGGCGCCTGGGGCGGGCCGTCGACACACCGGGACCGCGTCCTGGAGGCGTTGTGACCACCGAGCGCCTCGCGCTGCGCGACTCCGTGCGGGCCCTGCTGGCCAAGCACTCCGACGTCCGCGCCGCGATGGTGTCGCCGGGCGGCTACGACACCGACCTGTGGGCCCGGCTCTGCGGGGACATCGGCGTGGCCGGGCTCGCCATCCCCGAGGTCTACGGCGGGCTCGGCGCAGGGCTGGCGGAAGCGCACGTCGTGCTGGAGGAACTGGGACGCACGCTCACCCCCGCGCCCCTGCTCGGCTCAGCCGTCGTGGCCGCCCAGGCGCTGCTCGCCACCGGTGACGAGCGGGCGTGCCACCGGTGGCTGCCGGGGATCGCCGACGGCACCACGATCGCCGCGCTCGCCTGGGCCGGCGCCGACGGCCGGTGGGACCCCGACGACGTCGCCGTGACGGCGTCGGACACGCTCGACGGCACGGCGCACTACGTGCTCGACGGCGACCTGGCGGACGTGCTGCTGGTGGCGGCTCGGGCTTTCGACGGGACCACCCTGTGGGAGGTCGACCCGGCGCAGGACGGGGTGGCGCGCGAGCACGTGCCGACGATGGACCCGACCCGCCGCCTGGCCACCGTCACGCTGACCGGCGCGGTCGGCCGCCGCCTCGGCCCGGCGGCGCTGCCGCACGTCCGCGACGTCGCCTGCGCCGCGCTGAGCGCGGAACAGGTCGGCACCGCGGCGCGCTGCCTGGAGCTGACGGTCGAGCACACCAGCACCCGAGTCCAGTTCGGCAGACCCATCGGCACCTTCCAGGCCCTCAAGCACCGGATGGCCGACCTGCACGTCCTCGTCGAGACCGCCCGATCGGCGTCGGGAGCCGCCGACGACCCGGTGTCCACGGCGGTCGCCAAGGTCCACTGCTCGGAGGCGCTGTGCCGGGTGGCGGCCGAGATGGTCCAGTTGCACGGCGGCATCGCCATCACCTGGGAACACGACGCGCACCTGTACTTCAAACGCGCCCACGGCAGCGCCCTGCTGTTCGGCGGCCCGGCCGAGCACGTCCGGCGGCTGGCGGGTCAGGTGTTCTGAGCAGCGTGGTCCTACCTTCTCAGCCGGTCACAGGTCAGCGATCCCGCCAGGCGAGAGGTGACGTCGTCAGCGCCGCGTCCGCGATGGCCTTTGCGGTGTCGGTGTGCAGTCCTCGCCGCGACGAGTCGATCCACCCCTGCACGTGCTGATACCCCGACGACCGGTACTCCACGGCTTGGACCAGGCATTCGAGCTTGTCCGCGTCCTTCGCGCACCGAGCCTCCGCGGTCGACTGCGACTCGTACTCCGCGACCGCCTCACTCACCGTCTTCGCCGCCGCCTCGGGCATCCGCGCGACCTGGTCCGCCGTGATCGCCTCCGGATCCGCCTTGCCGAGATACGGACGAGCAGTATGCGGAACATCTCCCGTCCGGGTCTCCTGGGAGTCGTGCCATATCGCCAGGAACGCCGCTCGCGCCGGATCGGCACCTTCCTGCGCGGCGATCAACGAAGCCAACTGGGCCACCCGAAGACTGTGCTCGGCGACCGACTCGGGATCGCGCACGCCAACGTGCCACCAACCCGCTCGCCGCATCCGCTTCAGGATGCCCATCTCGAACACGAACCCGGCGATCCCAGCAGCACTTCGGTCGGCGGAGTCCTCAGTCACTTCGGTGGCCCTTCCTAGCGCTCGGCGAGTCGAATCGCGTACCCCACGCTAGCCAACTCCTGCCGGGTGCGAGCGGGGAGATCCCCGCGATCCACTTCGCCCAACTTCTCGCTGGCCAGCGCGCGGAGTGCGGGTCGTGAGTCGAGGAGCCTCGGACGGGCCAACACCAGCGACCAGAGCGTGTGGACGTTGAGTTCGATGTGGTCGGATGTCGGACGCAGACTGGCGAGCAGGTGCTCGAACAGGTGGGCCCCCTCCCACGTCGTCAGGCGGTCGGGAGCCATGAACCCGTCGTCGGCCAGCCCCGTCGACACGAAAGCAGCCAGGGGTTCCCTGTTCCCGGTGGGGGCCAACGCCACCGCGGATGAGCGCACGGCCAACCAGGAAGGCACGTCGTCCGCCCGGCCCACCGCACGCACAGCGCGCCTTTGCTCGTCCATCAGCCAAGCGATCGTTTCCGGACGCTCGTCGAACCCGATCAGGTAGATCGCCTGACGCCGGAGCAAAGCCGTCTCTTCTTTGCGATTGGCCGTTCGGTGCAGATCTGGTGTTGACGGCGGAACGAACACGGGCCGCCGCACTCGTCGGCTACCACCCTGTGGCCGTGCCGAGCCTGCTGCGGACCGATCGAGCCGTGGAATTTCCGGCTCAGGCCGAGTTCTTCGTGGGCGAGGAGACGGAGCGGCGGACGACGTCAGAGCAGGTGCTCCACCTTCTGCTGGTGCCCGCGAAGGTCCGGGTCGTTCCGGCAAGGCAATGCCGTTGCTGTTCGCCACCTGACCGAGATTGCTTGCGACGTCAACTGATCTCGCGAACTACTGGCTACGACCTAGGTGTTCGATTCCGTGAAGATCATGTGACGTGGCCCGGTGGATTGCCAGAAGAGAAGGGCATCCAAGATCGATGTGTGAGCGAAAATCAGGCGATCACCGTGAACGCCGCTGATCCAGCCCTCAGATCCAGTCCGACTGCCGGGGCCAGGTGAGGAGGGCGTCCAGGACCTCGCCGGTCCAGCCGCGGTCGTCGGGCGGGGTGGTGTCGGTCGCGGCGTAGTGGCCCCGGTAGAACAGCAGCGGGCGTTCGTCGCGGTGTTCTCCCAGGTCTACGACGCGGCCGATGACGACGTGGTGGTCGCCCGCGTCGTGCACGGCCTCGACCGTGCAGTCCACCCAGGTCAGCGCCCCGTCCAGCACGGGAGCGCCGGTCGACGACGGGGTCCAGGGGACGGTGTCGAACTTGTCCGCCCCGCCGGTGCCGAAGACCGTCGACACCGCGCGCTGGCCCTCCGCCAGCACGTTCACGCAGAAGTGGCCCGCCCGTTCGATGACGGGCCAGCTCCGCGAGGACTTGGCCGGGCAGAACAGGACCAGCGGTGGGGCGAGGGACAGCGCGGCGAACGCCTGGCAGGCGAACCCGACGGGCTGGTCACCGTCCACACTGGTCACCACCGTGACGCCCGTGCAGAAGTGGCCCAGCACCGTCCGGAACCGGGCGGCGTCGAACCCGCTGCGCACGGTCACTTCCGCGCCCCGACGCTGAAGTCGTGGCCCCACAGGCTGACCGCCGTGCTCTCCCGCGCGATCCACTCCTCGTCGGACACCTGCCTGCCCTCGGTGCCGAACTCGATGTCGAACCCGCCGGGCGACTTCATGTAGAACGACAGCATCAGGTCGTTGACGTGCCTGCCCAGCGTCGCGGACAGCGGCACCTTCCGGCGCAGCGCGCGGTCCAGCGTCAGGCCGACGTCGTCGGTCTCGGCCACCTCGACCATCAGGTGCACGATGCCGCTCGGCGTCGGCATCGGCAGGAACGCGAGGCTGTGGTGGCGGGAGTTGCAGCCGAAGAAGCGCAGCCACGCGGGCGGCCCGTCGGCGGGTCGGCCGACGAACTGCGGCGGCAGGCGCATCGAGTCGCGCAGCCGGAACCCGAGCACGTCGCGGTAGAACGCCAGCGCCGCCGCGTCGTCGTGGGTCGACAGCACGACGTGCCCGAGCCCCTGCCCCTCGGTCACGAACCGGTGCCCGTACGGGCTGACGACCCTGCGGTGCTGGAGCGCGGCCCCGTGGAAGACCTCCAGCGTGTTGCCGGACGGGTCGTCGAACCGGATCAGCCCGGTCACCCGGCGGTCGGCCAGGTCGGCGTCGTCGCCCTCCTTCACCGTCACCCCGGCGGCGGCCAGCCGCTCGCCGACCTCGACCAGCTCGGCCTCGTTGGCCACCTCCCAGCCGGACTGGGCCAGCCGGTCGTGCTCACCGGGGAAGACCACCAGCCGGGCCGGGAAGTCGTCCATCCTCAGGTACAGCGCGGCCGGGTCGGCGCCTTGGCCCTCGACCATCCCGAGTACCTTCAGCCCAAACTCGCGCCACCGGTCCATGTCGGTCGCCTCGATGCGGAGGTAGCCGAGCGAACGGATTCCCATGCCTGTCACTCCCCGTCCGTGAGGAAGTCGATCGCGAGCCGGTTGAACTCGTCGAACTTCTCCACCTGGGCCCAGTGGCCGCAGCGGCCGAACACGTGCAACTGGGCACGCGGGATGAGCTTCAACGCCAGCAGCGCCCCGTCGAGCGGGTTGACCCGGTCCTCCCGGCCCCACACCAGCAGCACCCGCTGGCGCAGCCGGTACGCCTCGCGCCACAGCATCCCCTGCTCGAACGTGTCGGGGCGGGTGAACGAGGCGCCCATGGCGGCCATGGCGCGCAACGACTCCGGCGTGCTCGCGGCGGCGAAGCGCTCCTCGACCAGCTCCTCGGTGATGAGCGACTGGTCGAACACCATGGTGCGCAGGAACTCCTCCAGCTTCTCCTTGCTGGGCCCCGGTTTCGCGCCGAACCTGGACAGCTTGCGCACGCCCTCGGTCGGGTCCGGCGCGAACACGTTCACGCTCAGCCCGCCCGGTCCCATCAGCACGAGCCGCCCCGCCCGGTCCGGGTGGTCGAGCGCGAACCGCACCGCCGCTCCCCCGCCGAGCGAGTTGCCCAGCAGGTGCGCCTTGTCCACTCCGAGCGCGTCGAACAGGCCGAGCAACGCCCGTGCGCTGTGGGTGAAGTACTGGTCGTGCTCGGTCGGCTTGTCCGACAGGCCGAAGCCCGGCTGGTCCACCGCGAGCACCCGGAACGTCTTGGCGAACACCGGGATCGTGCGGCCGAAGTTGCTCCACGCCGACGCGCCCGGCCCGCCGCCGTGCAGCAGCACCACCGTCGTCCCGTGCTCGGAGCCCGCCTCGTGGTAGTGCAGCCGCAGGTCGCCCACGTCCGCGTAGCGGCTGGTGGACTCGAAGCCGAGCGCTGCCGTCACGTCGTCCCCCACTTCAGAACAGCCCGTCTCGGACGGGGAAACCGAGTTCGCCCTTGCCGTACAGGACGAGCGCGCGCTCCGGGTCGTTGGCCGCGTGCACCCTGGCGGCGTGGGCGTCGCGCCAGAACCGCGGGATCCGCAGGCCGTTGCCGATGGCCTTGCCGCCCGCGCTCTCGAACAGCCGGTCGATGGCGGCGATGGCCCTGGCGCTGCCGCACACCTGGTCGCGCCTGGCCCGCAGCCTGAGTTCCACCGGGATCTTGGTGCGCGTCTCCGCCAGCGCCATCTCCTCGTTGACGTTGCGCTCCAACTGGAGCCACGCGGCGTCGATGTCGTTGGCGGCGCTGGCGATCCGCACCTGGGCGAACGGGTCCTCCGACGCCTTCTCGCCGACGTAGGAGGCCCGGATCCGGTCGCGCGTCGCGCCGACGTGCTCGTCGTAGGCGCCGAGTGCCATCCCGATCATCGGCGCGGTGATCGCGTACGGGTGCACGGTGCCGTAGGGCATGCGGAACAGCGGCCCGGTGTTCAACTCCTGGCCGGGGCACGCGCACCGGGCGGTGTTGCTCATGCTCAGCGTCCGGTGCTCCGGCACGAACACGTCCTCGACGACGATGTCGTTGCTGCCGGTGCCGCGCAGCCCCACGGTGTCCCAGACGTCGTCGATCCGGTAGTCGGCGATCGGCAGCAGGAACGTGCGGAAGTCGACCGGTTTGCCGTCCTCGCCCATCACCAGCCCGCCGAGCAGCACCCACGTCGCGTGGTCGCAGCCGGAGGAGAAGCTCCACCGGCCGGTGAACCGGAACCCGCCGTCGACCGGGGTCGCCCGACCGACCGGCGCGTACGACGACGAGATGCGCGTGTCGCGGTCCTCGGCCCAGACGTCCTGCTGGGCCTGCTCGGCGAACAGGCCGACGTGCCACGGGTGCACGCCGAGCACCGAGGCCACCCAGCCCGTCGAGCCGCAGGCGCTCGCGATCAGCTTGACCGCGGTGTAGAAGGTGAGCGGGTGCGCTTCCGCCCCGCCGTGGCGAACGGGTTGCAGCAGCTTGAAGAAGCCGATCTCCTGCAACGACTTCACCGACTCCTCCGGCACCCGGCGGAGGTCTTCGGCCTCCTGCGCCCGGTCGCGCAGCACCGGCAGCAGATCCCTCACCTTGGCCAGGACCTCGTGGCCGACCTGGTCGCTCATCGTTCGCTCCCGTTCTCCCGGCACGAGCCAGACTAGAACACGTTCTCGTTTCTGTCGACGAGCTCAAACCTGCTCGCGCCGCAGCTCCAGCGCGATGTCGATGAGCTGGTCCTCCTGCCCGCCGACGAGCTTGCGCTCACCCGCCCGCACGAGGATCTGCGCGCCGGACACCTGGTAGCGCTCGGCCTGGACGTAGGCGTGCTTGAGGAAGCTGGAGTACACGCCCGCGTACCCCATCATCAGCGCCATCCGGTCGAGCAGGCACTCCTCGGGCATCGCGGGCCGCACCACGTCCTCGGCCGCGTCGACGATCGCGAAGAAGTCCACGCCGGTGGCGATCCCGAGCTTGTCGCAGACCCCGACGAACGCCTCCAGCGGCGTGTTCCCCGCCCCGGCCCCGAACCGGCGGACGCTGCCGTCGATCTGCGCCGCTCCCGCGCGGGCCGCGATCACCGAGTTCGCGACGCCCAGCCCGAGGTTCTCGTGGCCGTGGAAGCCGACCTGGGCGTCGTCGCCCAACTCCGCCACCAGCGCCGACACCCGGTCGGCGACCTGCTCCAGCACCAGCGCGCCCGCCGAGTCGACCACGTAGACGCACTGGCACCCCGCGTCGGCCATGATCCGGGCCTGCTTGGCGAGCGCCTCCGGCGGCTGGGAGTGGGCCATCATCAGGAACCCGACGGTCTCCAGCCCCCGGTCCCGCGCCAGGCCGAAGTGCTGCACCGAGATGTCGGCCTCGGTGCAGTGCGTGGCGATCCGGCAGATCGAGGCTCCGTTGTCCTGCGCCACCAGGATGTCGTCCTTCACGCCCACGCCCGGCAGCATCAGCACGGCGATCCTGGCCCGCTTGGCGGTCCGCACCGCCGTGCTGATCAGCTCCTGCTCGGGCGTGCGGCTGAAGCCGTAGGTGAACGAGGAGCCGCCGAGCCCGTCGCCGTGCGCGACCTCGATCACCGGGACGCCCGCCTCGTCCAGCGCCGCCACCACCGAGCGGACCTCCTCCGCGGTGAACCGGTGCCGCTTGTGGTGCGAACCGTCCCGCAACGACGTGTCGGTCAACCGCAGCATCACTGTCCTCCCGAGACGGTCGCGAGCGATCGGACGAGCTCTTCGCCGACCCTGGTCGCGGCGGCGGTCATGATGTCGAGGTTCCCCGAGTACGGCGGCAGGAAGTCGCCCGCGCCCTCGACCTCGACGAAGACGGACACCCTGGAGATCTCGCCCTCGCCTGCCGCGACGCGGTCGAACTGGGGCTCGTTCAGCAGCCGGTAGCCGGGCACGTAGGTCGCGATGTCCGCCACCATCCGGGTGACCGACTCAGCGATGGCGCTCTCGTCGGCGTCGGCCGGGATCGCGCAGAAGATCGTGTCCCGCATGATCATCGGCGGGTCGGCGGGGTTCAGCACGATGATGGCCTTGCCCTTGGTGGCCCCGCCGATCTCCTCGATGCCCCGGCCGGTGGTCCGGGTGAACTCGTCGATGTTCGCCCTGGTCCCCGGTCCGGCGGACACCGAGGCGACGCTGGCCACGACCTCCGCGTAGACGACCGGGACGACCCTGGACACCGCGTGCACGATCGGGATCGTGGCCTGGCCGCCGCAGGTGATCAGGTTGATGTTCGGGGCGTCCAGGTGCGCGCGGAGGTTGACCGGCGGCACGACGTACGGCCCGATCGCCGCGGGCGTCAGGTCGATCGCCCGGATGCCCGCCTCGGCGTAGCGCGGCGCGTTCGCCCGGTGCACCGCCGCCGACGTCGCCTCGAACACCAGGTCGGGCAGCTCGTCCTGGCGCAGCAACCAGTCCACACCCTCGACGGTCGTCTCCACCCCGAGCGCACGGGCCCTGCGCAGCCCTTCGCTGCCGGGATCGATGCCCACCACCCACCGCGGCTCGATCCACGACGAGCGCGCGAGCTTGTGCAGCAGGTCGGTGCCGATGTTCCCCGACCCGACGATCGCCGCGGTCGCCTTCGCCGAACTCATCTCGTCCACCTCACTCGAAGGACAGGGACACGGAGCCGAGCCCGTCGAACTCGGCGTGGAACGAGTCGCCGGGGTGGGCGTCCACCGCCCGCGTGCAGGAGCCGGGCAGCACGACGTCGCCCGCCCTGAGCCGCACGCCGAACCCCGCGACCTTGGCCGCCAGCCAGGCGACCGCGACCACCGGGTTGCCCAGCACGGCGTCGCTGCGGCCCTCGACGAGCACCGCGCCGTCCTGGCGCAGCCGGACGGCGATGGCGCGCAGGTCCACCTCGGACGGTCGGAGCCGGTTCGCGCCGAGCACGAAGCCCGCCGACGAGGCGTTGTCCGCGATGGTGTCCACCAGGCCGATCCGCCAGTCGGCGATGCGGCTGTCGATCAGCTCGATGGACGGCGCGACGGCCTCGGTCGCGTCCAGCACGTCCTGCTCGGTGCACCCCTCGCCGGGCAGGTCGGCGCCGAGCACGAACGCCACCTCCACCTCGACGCGGGGGAAGCAGTAGTCCGCCGCGCGCACCGGTGTGGCCTCGGCCAGCCGCATGTCGTCGAGCAGGTGCCCGTAGTCGGGCTCGTCAACACCCATCATCCGCTGCATCGCGAGCGACGACAGGCCGACCTTGTGCCCGACCACCACGGCCCCGCGGTCGACCCGGCGGCGGATGTTGACGAGCTGGACCTCGTAGGCGTCGACCACGTCGAGGTCGGGGTAGTGCTCGACCAGCGGCTCGATCGGCGCGCGGTCGTGCTCGGCCCGCCGCAGCAACTCGGCCGCGGCGGTCCTCTGGTCGGTCGTCAGCACGGGGTCTCCTTCGCCACGTGGGCCCCGGCCCGGCGGCCGGAGAAGACGCAGTCGGCGAGCGAGAGCCCGCTGACGTAGGACTCGGAGCACACGCCGACCGCCGACCGGCCCGCCGCGTACAGGCCGTCGACGCCGGTCACCCGGCCGGTGTCCTCGTCGACCACCAGACCGCCCAGGGTGAGCACCGGGCACGGGTACCCGACGCGGGACCGGACGGAGACGTCGATCAGCGAGTACGGCGCCCTCAGCGGTCGGACGAGTTCGGGGAGCTTGCCGAGGGCGTCCGGCACGTCGCCGTAGGCCTTCGCGGTCGCCCGCAGCCCGGCCGCGTCCACCCCGACCTTCGCCGCGACCTCGTCGAGCGTCAGACCGGTGACGAGCCCGCGCGAGAGCAGGTAGCGGGCCTGCAACCGCTGGAACAGCAGCGTCTGCCACGGGACCTGCCGACGCGCCTCGCGGAGCACCTCGTCGTCGACGAGCAGCCACGCCCGACCCTCGTGACCGGTGACGATCGCCTCGCCGATGGCCGCGCCGTACAGGGACTCGTCGCACACCCGCCGCCCGGTCGCGCCGACCAGGACGCCCTTGCGCAGCGCGCTGGGCGGCGTGAGGAACCGCCACGCCGACACCCGGTCCATCCGCGCGGTCGTCCCGCCGACCGCCGTGCCCAGCTTGATGCCGCTGCCGTCGTCGCCGGGTGTGCCCAGCGGCAGACCGCCCCGGTACGCCGGGGCGTGCTCGCGCATCAGCTCGCGGTCGAAGACGAACCCGCCCGCGGCGATGACCACCCCCCGGTTCGCCCGGACCAGCACCTCACGGCCGTGGCGGCGTTCCAGCGCGGCGGCCAGCCGGTGCAGCGACCGGCCCACCGGCGGGTAGTACAGGCTCGGCTTCACGGCGAGCCGGGACAGTACCCGGTGGGCGATCCGGGGCGCGCCCGTCAGCCTGCGGCACCGGACGCCGGTCACCCGGCCGTCCTCGGTGACCAGCTCCACCGCGGTGGTCTGCGGCAGCACGCCCGCCCCGGTCCGGTGGACGGAGGCGGCCAGCCGCGCGAAGAGCAGCGCGCCGGACGTGCCCTTGCCCTTGGCCCGGTGACCGCGCGGCGCGGGCGGGGTGACGTCGCGCCGGGCCTGCTCGCTGCCCGAGTGGTAGAGGTAGTAGTCGTTGGTGGGGTACGAGGTCTTGAACGGGCAGAGGCTCGCGTCGAACGGCACGCCCTGGTCCTCCAGCCACCTCAGCATGTCCGCGCTGCCGCGGCAGAACCGCCACAGGGTCTCGCCGGAGACGGCGTCGCCGACCTCGTGGCGCAGGTACTCGAACATGCCGTCGGGGCTGTCCAGCACACCGGCCTCGACCTGCTGCCGCGTCCCGCCGCCCGCGTAGACCACACCGCCGGACAACGCCGTCGCCCCGCCACCGGCGAACCTGTCCAGCACGACCACCGACGCGCCCGCGCGGGCCGCCTCGATCGCGGCGCAGGCGCCCGCGGCGCCGAAGCCCACGATCACCACGTCGGCGCTGACGTCCACGCACCCTCCCGGAACACGTTCTCGATCGGCTGCCCAGTTGGCACTGTTCCACCATAGCGCCAAGACGCCCCGAAACTATAACCTGTTCTAGTCTTACTCTCCGTGGAGGCACCGTGGTCGAGGACAGCGAGTTCGACGTGGTCGTCGTGGGCAGTGGCGGGGCGGGCATGACGGCCGCGCTGTGCGCCGCCCACCGGGGCCTGCGGGTCGTGGTGGTCGAGAAGGCCGAGCGGTTCGGCGGGTCCACCGCGCGGTCCGGCGGCGGACTGTGGATCCCGAACAACGCCGTGCTGCGCGAGGCAGGCGTGACCGACACCCCGGAGCAGGCGCTCACCTACCTCCGGCACATCGTCGGCGACGACGTGCCGGACGACCTGCTGCGGACGTACCTGGACCGCGGTCCGGAGATGCTGTCGTTCATCCGCGAGCACACGCCGCTGGAGTTCCACTGGGTCCGCGGCTACGCCGACTACTACCCCGAGGCGCCCGGCGGTCAGGCGCGGGGCCGGTCGATCGAACCGGACCCGTTCAACGCCGACGTGCTCGGCGACGAGCTGGCGAACCTCCAGGCCCCCTACCTCCCCTCGCCCGCCAAGATCGTGGTCACGGCCGCCGACTACCGGTGGCTCACCCTCGTCGCCCGCCACCCGCGCGGCCTGCTCAGGGCTGCCAGGGTGTTCGTCCGGCGGTTCCGGCGCGGCACCCTGCTGGCGCTGGGCCAGGCGCTCTCCGCGGGCCTGCGGGCCGGGCTGCTCACGGCGGGCGTGCCGGTCCGGCTGAACACCCCGCTGGTCGACCTGCACGTGGAGGACGGCCGGGTGGCGGGTGTCGTGGTCGGCGGCGACGAGCTGGTCCGCGCCCGGTACGGCGTGCTGCTGGCGGCGGGCGGGTTCGAGCACAACGAGCGGATGCGCAAGGAGCACCAGAAGGCGCCCATCGGCACCGAGTGGACCTCCGGCGCCAAGGAGAACACCGGCGACGGCATCGAGGCCGGCGTCCGGGCGGGCGGCGCGGTCGGGCTGATGGACGACGCCTGGTGGGGCCCGTCGGTCCCGCTCCCCCGCGGCCCCTACTTCTGCCTGTCCGAACGCACCCAGCCCGGCTGCCTGATGGTCAACGGGGCGGGACGGCGGTTCGTCAACGAGGCCGCGCCGTACGTCGACGCGGTCAACGCCATGTACGACGGGAACATGCCCACCTGGCTGGTGGCCGACCAGCGGTACCGCGACCGCTACCCGTTCGCCGGGCGCACGCCGCGCCAGCCGTTCCCCGGCCACTGGTACAAGGCGGGCGTGGTGCACCGCGCCGACAGCGTCGAGGAGCTGGCGAAGCTGATCGACGTGCCGTCCGACGCGCTCGCCGAGACCGTGCGGCGGTTCAACGAGTTGGCCGAGACCGGCCGCGACGAGGACTTCCACCGCGGCGACAGCGCGTACGACCGGTACTACGGCGACCCGCGCAACCGCCCCAACCCCTGCCTCGCGCCGCTGCGGAAGCCGCCGTTCCACGCGGTCCGGATCGTGCCGGGCGACCTGGGCACCAAGGGCGGGCTGCGCACCGACACCCGCGCGCGGGTGCTCCGCGAGGACGGCACGGCCATCCCCGGCCTGTACGCGGCGGGCAACAGCAGCGCGGCGGTGATGGGCCACAGCTACGCGGGGCCGGGGGCCACCCTCGGTCCGGCGATGACCTTCGGCTACCTGGCCGCGCTGGACATCGCCGCAGCGGCGACCACCGACCACCGTGGAGGGACCCCATGACAGAGGACGCGGTTCGGACGATCGACGCCGGGACCCCGCCGACGAGGTTCGCGCGCGGCTGGCACTGCCTCGGGCTCGCCGACCGGTTCCGGGACGGTGAACCGCACGCCGTCGAGGCGTTCGGCACCAAGCTGGTGGTGTTCCAGGGCGAGGACGGCGCGCTCAACGTGCTGGACGCCTATTGCAGGCACATGGGCGGGGACCTCACCCAGGGCACGGTGAAGGGCGACACGATCGCCTGCCCGTTCCACGACTGGCGCTGGGCGGGCAACGGCCGGTGCGTCGGGATCCCGTACGCCAAGAGGGTCCCGCTGCGCGCCCGCACCCGCTCGTGGACGACGCTGGAGCAGAACAAGCAGTTGTTCGTCTGGCACGACCCGCAGGGGAACCCGCCGCCGGAGAACGTCGTGATCCCCCGGATCGAGGCGGCCTACAGCGGCGAGTGGAGCAACTGGACGTGGGACTCGGTGCTGATCGAGGGCGCCAACTGCCGCGAGGTCATCGACAACGTCGTGGACATGGCGCACTTCTTCTACATCCACTTCGCCTTCCCCACGTACTTCAAGAACGTGCTCGAGGGGCACGTCGCGTCGCAGTACCTGACGACGAGGGGGCGGCCGGACATCACCGGCGGCGGGACGAACTACACCGGTGACACGGTGGTCCGGTCCGAGGCGTCCTACTTCGGCCCGTCCTACATGATCGACTACCTGTGGAACGACTACCAGGGCACGATCATCGAGACGGTCCTGATCAACTGCCACTACCCGGTGACCGAGAACTCGTTCCTGCTCCAGTGGGGCGCGATCGTCAAGAAGCTGCCCGGCCTGACCGACGAGCACGCCGACAAGATCGCGCACAAGTTCGCCCGCGGCATCGGCGCGGGTTTCCTCCAGGACGTGGAGATCTGGCGGAACAAGTCGCGGATCGACAACCCGCTGCTGTGCGAGGAGGACGGGCCGGTCTACCAGTTGCGCCGCTGGTACGAGCAGTTCTACGTCGACGTGGAGGACGTCTCCGACGACATGGTGCGGCGCTTCGAGTTCGAGGTCGACACCACCAGGGCGGTCGAGGTGTGGGAGAAGGAGGTCGCGGCGAACATCGCTCGACGGGAAGGCGTCTCGTGACCGAGCGCCGCGAGTTCCTGGAGGGCGGGCTGAACCCGGTGAAGTGCCTCGACTGCGGGAACCGCGTGCTGGTGAAGAAGTACAGCCCGCACCACACGAGCGTGCAGTGGACGTCCGACGCGGCGGCGAGCTGCCCCGAGTTCGCCGCCGCCGGCCGGGACACCGCGCTCATCCAGACCTGCCTGACGCTGCGGGACAGCATCGACCAGGCGGTGCGGGACGGCGTGCTGGAGGTGGCCGATGGCTGACGTCCACCGGCTGCGGGTGGTGGAGGTCGTCGACGAGACGCCGGACGCCAAGTCGTTCGTGCTGGAGGGCGGCGGGTTCACCCCCAAGCCGGGGCAGTTCCTGACCGTGCGGATCGGGACCGCCGCGCGGTGCTACTCGCTGTGCAGCGCGCCGGACGAGCCGCTGAAGATCACCGTCAAGCGCACGCAGGACGGGTACGGGTCGCACTGGCTGTGCGACAACGCCGTCGTGGGCACGGAACTGGACGTGCTCGGCCCGGTGGGCGTGTTCACCCCGGCGTCGCTGGACGCCGACCTGCTCGCGTTCGCGGGCGGCAGCGGCATCACGCCGGTGATGTCGATCATCAGGTCGGTGCTCTCCGGCGGCACCGGCCGCGTGACCCTGGTGTACGCCAACCGCGACGAGCGGTCGGTGATCTTCGCGCGCGAGCTGACCCGCCTCAGCGCCGAGCACCCCGACCGGCTGGCGGTCGTGCACTGGCTGGAGTCCGTGCAGGGCCTGCCGACCACCGCCCAGCTCGCCGCGCTCGCCCGGCCGTGCGCCGAGGCCTTCCTCTGCGGCCCGGCGCCCTTCATGGACGCCGCCAAGGCCGCCGCCCGCCAGGCGGGGGTGCAGCGGGTCCACGTCGAGCGGTTCACCTCCCTGTCCAGCAACCCGTTCGAGGACGCGGTGGCCGCTGCCACCGACGACGGCCCGGACGCGACGGTGGAGGTCGAACTCGACGGCGAGCAGCACCGGTTCCCCTGGCCCGCCCGCACGCGGCTGCTCGACCTGCTGCTGGACAAGGGGCTCGACGCGCCGTTCTCCTGCCGCGAGGGGGCGTGCAGCGCGTGCGTCTGCCGCCTGGTGGAGGGCGAGGTGAAGATGCTCAACAACGACGTGCTCGACGAGCAGGACCTCGCCGAGGGCTTCGTCCTCGCCTGCCAGTCGGTCCCGGTGACCGACGCGGTGAAGATCACCTACACCTGAGGGGGAGCCATGCCGATCGATCCCGCCACCGCCATCGGCGCCGAACTGCCGGAGACGAAGTTCTCCTGGACCCCGACGGACGTCCTGCTCTACCACCTCGCGCTCGGCGCGGGGCCGGAGGACCTGCGGTACACCTACGAGCGGGACCTGCACGTGCTGCCGACGTTCGGCGTGATCGCGGCCCACCTGCGCGCGACCGAACCGCCCACCGTGTCGTTCCCCGGCGTCGACGTCGACCTCGCCAAGGTCCTGCACGGCACCCAGGAGATCACCGTGCACCGCCCGCTGCCGGTGCGCGGCGAGGCGGTCCTGCGCACGAGGGTGGCCGACGTGCTGGACAAGGGGACGGCCGCCGTCATCGTGCAGGAGTCGACCGGCGTCACCACGGACGGGACCGCGCTGTTCACCGCGCGCTCCAGCATCTTCGCCCGCGGCGAGGGCGGGTTCGGCGGCTCGCGCGGGCCGTCCACGCGGCTGCGGGTCCCCGACCGCGCACCGGACGCCGTGCTGGAAACGCCGACGCTGCCGCAGCAGGCGCTGCTGTACCGGCTGTGCGGCGACCGCAACCCGCTGCACGCGGACCCGGAGTTCGCGAAGCTCGCCGGGTTCGACGCGCCGATCCTGCACGGGCTGTGCACCTACGGCGTGGTGTGCAAGGCCGTGGTGGACGCGCTGCTCGACGGGCGGGTGGACCGGGTCAGCTCGTTCGCCGCGAAGTTCACCGGCGTCGTCTACCCCGGTGAGACCCTGCGCACCGGGGTGTGGCGCGACGGCGACCGCTTCGTGCTCACCACGACGGCCGCTGACCGCGACGACGCGCCCGTGCTGTCGGACGTGGTGCTGACCGTCTCCTGACGGGGGCGACCCGTTGCCGCGCGGTCGGCCCACCGGGCAGGCTGGGCGCGTGGGTGGTGACGCGGGTGCGACCCGGCGGGTGATGAGCCGCGAGCAGGTCGTCCGGGGCGGGTGCCGGTTCTTCCTGCGCCACCACACGATCGACATGGAGCGCCTGGCGGCGGGCCTCGCGATCAGCCGGGCGACGCTCTACCGGGTGGTGCGCAGCCGGGACGTGCTGCTCGCCGACGTGCTGTGGCTGCTCGGCGAGAGGACGCTCACCCAGGCACGGCGGGAGCGCCGGAGCACCGGGGCGGACGGGGTCCTGGAGGTGACCCGGCTGTTCGTCGACCGGCTGCGCGAGTCGGCGCCGTTCCGCGCGTTCCTGCTCGCCGAGCCGGACACGGCGACACGGGTGCTGTTCCACGCCTCGTGCGGCGTGCACCGCCGGGTGGTGTCGGCGCAGAAGGAGATCCTGCTGGAGGCCCGTGCCGCGGAGGAGCCGTCCGCGGCGCTCGACCAGATCGCGTTCCTGTACGTGCGGATCGTCGAGTCGGAGGTGTACGCCGAGCTGCTGGGTGGCGAGCCGGTCGACCGCGCGCTGGCCGAGCGGGCGACCAGGGCGGTGCTGCCGGGGTGACCTGCGACGGCGGTCTCACGTTCGGCCGCGCGCTGGTGCGGGCCGGCGGGCCCTGGATACGGTGCGGTGGCCCGTTCCCGACGCCGTGGGGGCCGCCATGCCGATCGTCCGCCTGCCGCTGCTCACGGCGCTCCTCGCGGTCCTGACGGCGATGGCGACCGCGCCCGTCGCCGTCGCCTCGTCGGCCGGGTGCACGCCGATGGTCTTCGTGCACGGCCAGCAGGGGTCGGCCCAGCAGTGGCAGTCCAACGCGAAGCGGTTCTCCTCCAACGGTTTCCCGAACCGCCTGCTGCACGCCTACGAGTACGACACCAGCGTCGCGACCAACGACGCTGCGGTCGCCGGGCTCGACGCGTTCGTCGCCGACGTGCTGGCCCGCACCGGAGCGCGGTCGGTGGACGTCATCGCGCACTCCCGCGGCACGACCGTCCTGCACGCCTTCCTGGCCACGCCCGAGCGGGCCGCGCTGGTGCGCCGGTACGTGAACGTCGACGGCCGGTCCAGCGCCACCCCACCGGGCGGGGTGCCGACGCTCGCGCTCTGGGGCAGCCTGCAACCCACGGGCTCGATCGGCGGCGCGACCAACGTGTACCTGACCCACCTGGGGCACACGGAGACCGCCACGTCGGCCGAGGGCTTCGGGTACGTCCACCGGTTCCTCACCGGCCGGGACGCGGCCACCACCGACGTGCGGCCCGAACCGCCCGCCCTGGTCCGGATCGCGGGCCGGGCGGTGTTCTTCCCGCAGAACCAGGGCGCCGCGGGTCTGCTGCGGGTCTGGGAGCTCGACGGCCGGACCGGGGCGCGCCGCGCCGCCCGGCAGAGCGTGGAGGTCGGGGCCGACGGCGCGTTCGGGCCGTTGCGGGTCGACGGCCGCGGGCACTACGAACTGGTCCTCGAACGCGAGGGCCAGCGGACCTACCACTACTACTTCGAGCCGTTCGAGCGCTCCGACCTCTTCCTGCGCCTCCAGGTCTCGGGTCCGGGCGGCATCGGCGACCTCGTCGACCGGTGCCCCGGCAGTTCGGCGTTCACCGTGCTGCGCAACCGGGAGTGGTGGGCCGACCAGGCCACCGACAACGACCGCCTGGAGTTCGACGGCGTCGACGTGCTGGCACCCGCCGTCGCGCCGCGCGCCCGGCAGGTCCTCGCGGGCTTCGTGTTCGACGACGGCTGCGACGGCGTGTCCGTGCCGGGCACACCGCCGGTCCCGTTCGGCTCGCTGCCCTTCCTGACCGGCGTGGACACCTACCTGCCAGCCCAGCCGAGCGGCACGATCCGCGTCACCGAGACCGTCCGGGGCGGCGCGGGGCGGTCGCGCACCGTCGCCGTGCCGAACTGGCCGTCGGACCAGCACACGATCAGCCTCCAGTTCAAGGACTACCTCGATCGCGCGTTCGGCGGCGGCCCGCGCCGGTAGTGTCGACCGCGTGGTCGACTACGGAGACGTGCCCGCGCCCGTCGTGGCCCGGTTGAGGTCGCTGTGCCTCGGGCTGCCCGACGCCTACGAGGAGCGGGCGTGGCGGGGCACGCGGTGGATGGTCCGCAAGCGGACCTTCGCGCACGTCCTCACCGTCGAGCCCGAGCACCCGGCGGCCTACGCCAGGGCGGCGGGGGCGACGGGGGCGATCGTCGTCATGACGTTCCGGGCGCCCGGCTCCGAACTCGACGCGCTGGTCGGCTCCGGCCACCCGTTCTTCAAGGCCGGGTGGGGAACCGACGTCGTCGGCCTGGTGCTCACCGACGACGTCGACTGGACCGAGGTCGGCGAGCTGCTGACCGACAGCTACTGCGTCCTGGCGCCGAAGAAGCTGGTGGCGCTGGTGGACCGGCCCGGCTGAGCGCTAGTCCACCCCCAGCACCAGCCCGCTGGTCGGCACGCCGGTGCCCGCCGTGACCAGCACGTGCGCCACCGCGCGGACCTGGTTCGCCGCCGTGCCGCGCACCTGGCGCACCGCTTCGGCGATCCCGTTCATGCCGTGCACGTAGGCCTCGCCGAGCTGGCCCCCGTGCGGGTTGAGCGGCAGCCCGCCGTCCAGTTCCAGCATCCCGTCCGCGATGAAGTGCCGGGCCTCGCCGCGCTGGCAGAAGCCGAGTTCCTCGAGCTGCACCAGGACGAACGGCGTGAAGTGGTCGTAGAGCACGGCGACGTCCACATCGGACGGTCCGAGTCCCGACTGGCGCCACAGCGCTTTCGCGACCACGCCCATCTCCGGCAGGCCGGTGAGGTCGTCGCGGTAGTAGCTGGTCATGGTGAACTGGTCGGTGCCGCTGCCCTGCGCGGCGGCCCTGATCACCGCGGGCGGCCTGCGCAGGTCGCGCGCCCGTTCCGCGCTGGTGACGACGATCGCGACCGCGCCGTCGCTCTCCTGGCAGCAGTCGAGCAGCCGCAGCGGCTCCGCGATCCAGCGCGACGACTGGTGCTCCTCCAGGGTGATCGGCCGTTCGTGGAACCACGCCTTCGGGTTGGTGGCCGCGTGCTTGCGGTCGACCACGGCGATCCGGCCGAAGTCCTCGCTGGTGGCGCCGTGGGCGTGCATGTACCGGCGGGCGAACATCGCGACCATCGCGGCGGGCGTGCCCAGGCCCATCGGGTACGACCAGCTATTGTCCACCGACCCCACGGCCGCCGCCGTCTGCACCTGGCCGAACCGGTGCCCGGACCGCTCGTTGAACGCGCGGTAGCAGACCACCACCTCGGCCATGCCGGTCGCTACCGCCATCGCCGCCTGCTGGACCGTCGCGCACGCGGCCCCGCCGCCGTAGTGGATCCTGCTGAAGAACGTCAGCTCCGGTATCCCGAGTTCGCGCGCGACGGCGATCTCGGTGTTGGAGTCCATGGTGAAGCTGACCAATCCGTCCACATCGGACGGTTCGAGGCCCGCGTCGGTGAGCGCGTCGCGCACCGCCTCGGCGGCCAGCCGCAACTCGCTGCGGCCGGAGTCCTTGGAGAACTCGGTGGCCCCGATCCCGACGACCGCGGCGGCTCCGGAGACGCTCACGCGGGCACCTCGATCCGCACGGTGCCGACGACGTGGTCGCCCTGCGGCGTGCGGCCGACCACCTCCACGACGTAGACCCCGTCGTCGAAGCGCTCGACGACCTGGCCGAAGAACTTCAGCGTGTCGTGGGCGTAGCAGGGCGCACCGAGCCGGATGTCCACCGCGCGCACCAGCGCCTCCGGGCCCGCCCAGTCCGTGACGTACCGCTGCACCAGGCCGGTCGTGGTGAGGATGTTGACGAAGATGTCCTTGGAGCCGCGCGCGACGGCGAGGTCGCGGTCGTGGTGCACGTCCTGGAAGTCCCGCGTCGCGATGGCGCTGCTGATCACGAACGTCGGGGTGGCCTCGACGTGCACCTCCGGCAGCGAGTCGCCGAGGTTCAGGGTCCGGGTCATGAGCCGCCTCCCGCGCGTGGTCGCCAAGTCGGCATGGTCAGGTCGTCGTCGACCTTCGTGAACACGACCTCCACGGGGAGGCCGACGCGGACGTCGTCCGGCGCGATCCCGGTCAGCTCGCCCAGCATCCGCACGCCCTCGTCCAGCTCGACCAGCGCGACGACGAACGGCGTCGCCCGGCCGGGAACGCGGGGGTGGTGGTGCACGACGTAGCTGTAGACCTCGCCGACGCCGTCGGACACCAGGTGGGTCGGTTTGGTGGCACCGCACTCCGGGCACATCGGCCCCGGCGGGTGCCGCAGCAGCCCGCAGCCGCCGCACCGCTGGATCCGCAGCTCCCCCAGCGCCGTGCCCTGCCAGAAGTACTCGGTGTCGTGGTTCACCGCGGGCCGGATCACCGCCGCGGGCACGGCCTCCGCGACCGCCGCGGGTTTCTCGGCGGGGCGGAACTTCAGCACCCGGAACCGCATCTCCGCGACGACCTCGTCCCCGACGTACCAGGTGTTCCTGGTCGTCACGAACCAGCCTTCGCCGAGCGCGGTGCGCTTGGGCCCCACCACGTCGTCCAGCCGCGTCGTCACCGCGACGTGCTCGCCCTGCCTCAGGTAGCGGTGGTAGGTCTGGTCGCTGTTGGTCGCCACCACGGACGTGTAGCCCGCCTCGTCGAGCACGGCCATCATCGCGCCGAGCGGGTCGTCCGACGAGCGCTGCCCGTGCAGCCCGCCCATCGTCCACACCTGGATCATCGCGGGCGGCGCGACCAGTCCCCCGTGCCCGGCCTTCTCGGCGGCCTCGGGGTCGGTGTAGACGGGGTTCGCGTCGCCGATCGCCTCCACCCAGTTGAGCACCATCGGCAGGTTCACCGGGTCGCGGGCGAGCCGGGGCGCGCTCTCGCCCGCCGCGGCGATGCGGGCCGCCTCCTCCTCGACGCGCGTCATCGCGGCACCCTCGGGAGACCGAGCCCGATCGACGCCACCAACTCGCGCTGGACCTCGTTCACGCCCCCGCCGAACGTCAGCACGAGGTTCCGCCTGGCCTGCACGTCCAGCCACAGCGCCAGTTCCGCCGTCGCCGGGTCGGCCGGGTCGCCGTGCCTGCCGACGACCTCCTCCAGCACCCGCCCGACCCGCTGGGTCCGCTCGGAGGCGAACACCTTGGTCGCCGAGGCGTCCGCGACGTCCCCGCCGGGCGACGAGGCCACCTGCCAGTTCAGCAGTTCGTTGACCCGCACGACCGCTCTCACCTCCGCCAGCGCCCGCCGCACGTCCGGGCGCGCGAGCAGCGGCTCGCCGTCCGGACCGGTCCTGGTCGACGCCCACCGGCGCACGCGGTCGAGCTGCGCGGCGATCCGGCCCGCCGGTCCGAGCATGACCCGCTCGTGGTTGAGCTGCGTGGTGATCAGCCGCCAGCCCCCGTTCTCCTCGCCGACCCGCATGCCGACCGGCACCCGCACGTCGGAGTAGTAGGTCGCGTTGACGTGGTGGGCGCCGTCGCAGGTGATGATCGGCGTCCAGGAGTAGCCGGGGTCGGTGGTGTCGACGATCAGGATCGAGATCCCGCGGTGCCGCGAGTCCTCCGTGCCGGTCCGGCAGGCCAGCCACACGTAGTCCGCGTCGTGCCCGCCCGTGGTGAACGTCTTCTGCCCGTTCACCACGTAGTGGTCGCCGTCGCGAACGGCCTTGGTGCGCAGCGCGGCCAGGTCCGTGCCCGCCTCCGGCTCGGTGTAGCCGATCGCGAAGTGCAGGTCGCCGGACAGGATGCGCGGCAGGAAGAAGTCCTTCTGCTCCACCGTCCCCCGCGCCTGCAACGTGGGTCCGACGGTCTGGAGGGTGACGTACGGCAGCGGCACGTCCGCGCGCGCGGCCTCGTTGACGAAGATCTGCTGCTCCACCTCGCCGAACCCTCGTCCGCCGTACTCGCGCGGCCAGCCGACGCCGAGCCACCCGTCGCGGCCCATCCGGCGGACCACGGCGCGGTAGACCTCGCCGTGCCGCTCGGTGAGCATCGCCGCGCGGTCCTCCGGGGACAGCAGCGCGGCGAAGTACTCGCGCACCTCGTCGCGCAGCGCGCGCTGGTCGTCGGTGAGGTCAACGAACACCGGACTCCTCCTCGTGCCGGGCGAGCAGGTCGAGCCGGTGCTCCGCGCCGCCGACGAACCTGGTGAGGTCCTTGGCCAGCCCGTAGAACCGGTGCATCGGGTGGGTGATGTCCACGCCGAGCCCGCCGTGCAGGTGGTGGCACGTGTGCACGGCCACGAGCGCCTCCTGGGCGAGCCAGTGCGCGGCGGTGTCCAGGTCCACCTCGGCGTCGCGCCCGGCCGACAGGCGCCAGCACGCGGCCAGCGCGGCCAGGTGCAGCGTGCGGGCGGCCACGTACACGTCGGCGACCTGACCCGCGACGGCCTGGAACGCCGACAGCGGTTTGCCGAACTGGTGCCGCGTCCCCACGTGCGCCACCGTCAGTGCCAGCGCGCCCGCCAGCACCCCGTCGCCGACCGCGCAGGCGCCCGCCAGCGCGAACCCGCGCAGGCCCGCCACCGCGCCGTCACCCAGCAGGGAGCCCGCGGGGACCAGGACGTCGTTCAACCGCAGGGTGTACTCCGGCGCCCCGCCCGAGGTGCGGGTCCGCGTCAGCGACACCCCGTCCGCCGTCGGGTCGATGACCAGCACGCCCGGTCCGTCCCGGAGCGTCGCGGTCACCAGCACCCGGTGCGCGGTGCCCGCGTGCGGCACACCGACCTTCGTGCCGGACAGCACGTACCGCGCGCCGTCGAGCCGGGCCGTGGTGCGCGGAACGGACGGCAGCGGGTCGGACGGCTCGCTCTGCGCCGCCGTGAGCACGCCGTTGTGGTCCGCCACCACCGGCAGGAGTTCGTCCTGCTGCTCGGGGGTGCCGTACCGGACGAGCGGCAGCACGCCCAGCGCCAGCGCGGCGAACGCGGGCACGGCCGCGGCCCGGCGGCCGACCTCGGTCAGCACCGCGGCGACCTCCAGGACGCCCAGCCCGTCGCCGCCGAGCCGTTCCGGCACCGCGAGCGCGAGCAACCCGGCCTCTCCCATGGCCTTCCACGCCGCGTCGTCGTGGCCGGGGTCGCCGCGCTCGCCGGTCTCGCGGCCGAGCACCCGCGCGCACAGGCCTCGGATCTCGGTCAGGGTGTCGTCGGGGGCAAAGTCCACATCGACTCCTCGTCAGTGCGCGTTTTCCCTTGGCAGGCCGAGAATCCGTTCGCCCGCCAGGTTCAGCAGGACCTGCGTGGTGCCGCCCGCGATGCTCAGGCAGCGGCTGAGCAGGAACTCGTGCACGGCGGCCCGCGCCGAGCCCTCGGTGGTCGCGCCGTCCGGGCCGAGCAGTTCGACGGCGAACTCCGCCACGGTCTGCCGGTGCCGCACGCCGACCAGCTTGCGCACGCTCGACTCCGCGCCGGGGTCCTGGCCGCCCAACCGCCGCAGGCTCGCGCGCAGGTCGAGCAGCGACACCGCGAGCCCCTCGCCGACCAGCGCGCCAACGCGTTCCCGCACGTCCGGGTCGTGGGCGGCGTCCAGCGCGAGCACGCGTTCCAGCGACTCCCCCAGCGACGACCCGCGGCCCATGGCGACGCGCTCGTCGGCCAGCGTCGAGCGGGCCAGCTTCCAGCCGCCGTCGACCTCGCCGACCACGCGGTCGTCCGGCACGAACACGCCGTCCAGGAAGACCTCGTTGAACACCGACTCGCCGGTGATCTCCCGCAGCGGCCGCACATCGAGGCCCGGTGCGCGCATGTCCACCAGGAAGTAGGTGATGCCGCGGTGCTTCGGCGCCTCGGGGTCGGTGCGGGCCAGGCAGATCGCCCAGTCCGCCTCCCTCGCCAGCGACGTCCACACCTTCTGGCCGGTCAGGGTCCACCCGCCGTCGGCCCGCACCGCCCTGGTGCGCAACGAGGCCAGGTCCGACCCCGCCTCGGGTTCGCTGAACATCTGGCACCAGGTGATCTCACCGAGCAGGGTCGGCCGGATGAACCGCTCCCGCTGCTCCGGCGACCCATGGCGCAGGATCGTCGGCGCCGCCCAGCCGCCGATGACCAGGTCGGGCCGCCGGACCCCGACGCGGTCCAACTCCTCGTCGATCACGAGCAGACGCGCGGGCGACGCGTCGAGCCCGTACGGCCTCGGCCAGTGCGGCACCAGGTGGCCGGTGTCGACGAGCCGCGCGCGCCGCTGCTCGGGCGGCAGCGCGGCGACCTCCTCGGCCACCGCGCGGGCGGCGGCGCGGTCCTCGGCGGAGTCGTCGTCGAGTTCGACGCGCAACGAGCGGCGCGCGCCGCCCAGCGCGAGTTCCGCCGCCCGCCTGCGCCACTTCGCCCCGCCACCCGCGAGCTGCCGCAGGACGAGGGCGCGGCGCAGGTAGCGGTGGGCGTCGTGCTCCCAGGTGAACCCGATACCGCCGAGCACCTGGACGCAGTCCTTGGCGTTGTCCACCGCGGCGTCCAGCGCGACGGCGGCGGCGACCGCCGCGGCCAGCGGGTGTTCGGCGGGTGCCTCGTCGGCCGCGCGCGCCGCGTCCCACGCGACGGCGCTCGCCTGCTCGACCCGGCACAGCATCTCGACGCACAGGTGCTTGACCGCCTGGAACGACCCGATCGGCCTGCCGAACTGCTCGCGCGCGCGGGCGTGCTCCACGGCGGTGCGCAGGCACCACCCGGCGATCCCGCTGGCCTCGGCGGCGAACAGCGTGACCGCGAGGGCCACCGGGTCGGGCGGGTCGACCAGCACGTGCTCCGGCGGGACCTCGACGCCGTCCAGGGTCACGTCGCCCAGCGCGCGGGAGGGGTCGACGGCGCCGTGCTCGACCACGGTCACGGCCTCGGCGGGCACGAAGAACCAGGTCTCCCCGTCGGTGAGCAGCAGGTGCGTCGTCGCGCCCGCGCCGAGGACGTGCCCCACCCCGCCGGTGACCACGAGCCCGCCGTCCTCGCGCCGCACCGCGGCGACCGTGCCCGCGGTCAGCGACAGCGCGACCGTCGCGGTCCCGTCGGCGAGGCGCCGGGACATCTCCTCCTCCCGGCACAGCACGCCCGCCAGCGCCGTGGGCAGGACCGGGCCGGGCACCAGCGAGTCCGCCGCCTGTTCGAGGACGGCCGCGAGGTCGACCACGCCGCCGCCCTCCTCGGGCCGCGTGAGGGAGAAGACCCCGAGGCGCGCGAGGTCCGGCCAGTGCACGGGCCGCTCGGCCTTGGCCGCCCACTCGCGCACCCCCGCCTGCACAGCGCGCTGCTCGTCGGTCATCGCGATGGGCATGCGACCTCCTCCGGTACCTGAGGACGACTATAGAACGTGTTCCAGTTTTGCCGACAGGCCCAGATCGGTAGAAAGTGGAACGAGCAGGTCTCGGATAGTTCGCGGCTGGGAGCGTGACTCACGACACCGCTCCGCTCGCACGCCCCGCGCGGTCGGGTACGATGTTCGCACTACTGGAACAGGTTCCTATCAGACCGTGCAGGGGGTTCACCTCGGTGGCAGCCGCATCGAAACCACGCGCGACCGGCACGGTCGCCCTCACCACGCTGGCGGGCGAGGAGCTCGGGTCGGCCGCCCAGCGCGACCGGCGCAAGCGGATCATCGACGCGACCATCGCGCTGGCGTCCAAGGGCGGGTACGACGCCGTGCAGATGCGCGCGGTCGCCGATCGGGCGGACGTCGCACTCGGCACCCTGTACCGGTACTTCCCCTCGAAGGTCCACCTGCTGGTGTCCAGCCTCGCCGCCGAGTTCGAGCGCGCGCAGGACAAGATGGACCGCACCACCATCCCCGGCGAGAACCCCTACGAGCGCGTGCTCTTCGTCCTCGGGCGGATCACCAGGGGCCTCCAGCGCAACCCGCACCTCACCGAGGCGATGACGCGCGCGTTCACGTTCGCCGACGCCTCGGCGGGCGCGGAGGTCGACACCGTCGCGCTGCTGATGGAGCGCATGTTCACCAAGGCGATGAGCGACCAGGAACCGACCGAGGAGCACAAGGCCATCGCCAGGGTGATCGGCGACGTGTGGCTGTCGAACCTGGTCGCGTGGGTGACCAGGCGGGCGACGGCCACGGACGTCGCCACCCGCCTCGAACTCACCGTTCGGCTGCTGCTCGCCTGACCGGCGCGTACTCGACCACACCGTCCACGACGGACGATTCCAGCTCACCGCGGACCACCAGCACGTCCAGGTGCGCCCCGGTCTCGCCGGTCGCCAGGATCCGGTCGAACAGGCCCAGGTCCTCGAACCGGCGCTGCCTGCTCGTCCAGCCGAGCTTGCGCGCGGCCTCGTGCGTCGTGACCGCGCCGGAGAGCACCGCGTCCAGCGTCGCGCCGAGCCGGTCCTCGTGGTGCGCCACCAGCTCGTCGACGCGGGCGTGCACGCTGGGCGCGACCGGCCCGTGCGCGGGCAGCAGCCGCATGTCCGGATAGGACCGCATGAGCCGCAACGAGTCCAGGTAGTCGCCGAGCGGGAGTTCCGACCGCGCGGGCTCGAACCCGATCGACGGGGTGATGTGCGGCAGGACGTGGTCACCCGCGAAGAGCAGCGACGACTCGGCGTCGACGTAGACCACGTGGCCGTTGGTGTGCCCCGGTGTCGGCACGGCGCGCAGCACGCGGCTCCGCAGCGCGATGTCCGTCGTGCCGTCGAGCCACTCGTCCGGCTCCTCGTACCCCCGCGTCGCCTCGCTCCGGTCGAAGTTCTTGTACGCCTCCCGCAGCTCGTCGGCGACGCTCCCCGCGCCCCACCGGGCCAGTTCCGCGAGCTGGCCGTCGGCGCGGCCGCTGAGGATCTTCTCCAGCGACGGCTGCTCGCCGATCCCCAGCGCGACCTTCGCCCCGAACAGCTTCCGCAGCGTGATCGCCATCGTGTAGTGGTCGCGGTGCAGGTGCGTGACCAGGAACCGGTGCACCTGCTCCAACCCGAACCCGATGGAGTCGAGCGACGACTCCAGCCGCTCGCGGGCCTCGTCCAACGCCCAACCGGAGTCGATCAGCACCAGCCCGTCGCCGTCCTCGACGGCGTACACGTTCACCGCGCGCAGGCCGTCCATCGGCAGCGGCAGCGGGATCCGGTGCACACCCGGCGCCACCTCGTAGGCCCCCTGCTCGGTCCAGGCGTGCTTGGCGTCCGGCATCCGCACCTCCGTGTCGTTCGGAGGCCGATGTTAACCGGGACTCGCGGCGCGGCACGGTGTCCCGACAGGTGGAAACCTGGTGGACGCGGTCGGGAACGCGCCCACCAGGCGTCGGATCACCCGGTCGTCTCAGCTACCGGTCAGCGAGATGGCCAGGTCGGGGAACGCGAACGGGTGCTTCCCGATCACGGTGGCCTCACCGTTGAGCAGGTTGACGCTGTAGAGGCTCGTCGAGCCGTTGGACGCCGTGAGGCTGGCGAAGCCGAGCACCGAGCTGGCCTTGCCGTTGTTCAGGACGCTGAAGATGTCGAAACCAGCCTTGAGACCCGCGTCCACGGTGAGCGACCCGGTCGGGACCAGGCTCCCCAGGTTGGGCGGTGACTGGATCACGACCTGGTCCAGGATCGTGCCGATGTCGAACAGCGTGGTGCCGCTGTCGGCGTTCAGGTCGTTGTTGGTGTACGCGGCGGCGGTGACGCCCTTGGTCGTCGCGGGTGACGGCGGGGTGTTGAGGTTGCCGTCCTCCTCCGTGATGTGGGTGGCCAGGTTGTGGCGCAGGTTCTGGCCGTTGTCGCTGATCACCCGCAGGCGGTCGGCCGCCGGGTTGAAGTCGACGCCGAAGGTCGTGCCGTACAGCGCGACCGACAACTGCGACACCTTCGTGAGGACCGGTTCCGGGGTGAACTTGACCGTGTAGATGCCACCCTTGCTGCCCACGACGTACAGCAGGCCGTCCTGCACCCGGAAGTCGAGCCCGATCGCGGCGTCGTCGCCGACGAAACCGACGATCTCCTTGACCCAGTCGAGTCTGTCCGGCCGGTCGGTGGTGTAGGTCGCCATCACCCTGCCGTCGGGCGAGATCCCGTACGCCCTCAAGCTGGGCGTCGCCGCCGAACTGGTGCCGGGGCTGCCGACTACCACGGCCGAGATCACGGACACCGCCACGGCAGCCGCCGCGAGCCTTTTCTTGATCCGTGCCTTCATGGTGCTTCTCCCCTCTCGGATCACTGCGCGGCACAAGCTATTCGGCGCGACTGGACATCCGTTGGACGTCGCGCGGCTACTCGCCTCGGCGTCTTGTCCCCGCCCCCGACGGGCACCACAGTGGAGGTACACCGGCGAAGAGGGGGAACGAACGATGAGGATCAGGCTCGGGGCCGTGGCACTCGCGGGCTGCGCGGCGGTCCTGGGGGCCGTCGCCCAGCCCGCCGCGGCGGGCACGGTCGTGGGCGAGCGGCTGACGTGCGCCTCGGACCTCAGGACGACCGGGCCGCTGGAGATCGTGAACGCCGACTGGACCTACGTCTACACGCTGTCCTGGTGCGTGCTGGAAGGGCGGATCGTCGACGCCGAGCACGTCGTGGAGCACGTGGTGCACACGTCGAACTGCACGTGGGCCGGACGGAAGAAGGAGGAGATCGACCGGGGGGTGTCGGCCTGGAAGGCCTTCGACATGAGCGAGTTCGTCTGCGTGGGAGGTGACGGCAAGACCGAGGGCGTGAACCCGTGGGTGGACGTGACCTTCTACCCGGACGGCCACTTCGACCGGGACGGCGGCGTCGCGCGGTCGGCGCGGTAGCCGGTGCCGCGCGCCCGCTCAGACCGCGGAGCGGCGGCGGGCCCGGTGGAGGACGGCGAGGGTGCGGGCCGCTCCTCGGCGGTCCCCGGTCTCGCGGTGGACGGCGAGCGCGCGGTGGGCGTGCTGGAGGGCGGCGCGGGGTTCGCCCGAGGCCAGGAAGATGCCCGCGAGAGCGGTCATCGCCTGCCCACGCAGCGCCTGGAAGCCCGCCTGCTCGGCCAGGGCGAGCGCGTGCCGGGCGCGGCCGACGTCCCCCGTGGCCGTCGCGAGGCCGATGAGGATGTCGACCTCGGGGTACCGGTCGCCGGTCTCCCGGATGAGGTCGAGCGCCTGCTCGTAGCGGTGGACCGCGTCGTGCCGGTGGCCGAGGTGGAGGTGGAGGGTGGCGAGCGTGGCGAGCGCCTCCGCCTCGGTCCGGGGGTCGCCCGCCTCTTGGGCCAGGGTGAGACCCTCGCGGGCGTGGTCGAGCGCTTCGGCGCGGCGGCCCAGGTCGAACAGCGCGGCGGCCAGCCTGCTGTTCGCCTCGGCCTCGCCGCTGCGGTCGCCGCCCTCGCGGTGCAGGGTGAGCGACCTGGTGAGCAGGTCGACCGCCTGGTCGGGCAGCCCTCGGGCGCACTGCGCCTGGCCGAGGTTGCTGAGGTTGATCGCCTCGCCGTAGTCCGACCCGATCTCCCGGTACCGGGTCAGGGCCTGGTCGTAGTGCTCCGCCGCCTGGGAGAGCCTGCCCATCTCCCAGTGGACGAGACCGAGGTTCCCGAGCGCGACGGCCTCCCCCGCGGGCTGGCCGATCCCGCGGCTGAGCGCCAGCGCGCGCTCGAACCGGGCACCGGCGACGGCGAGCTTCCCGGACTGCCAGTACACGCACCCGAGGTTGCCGAGCACCGCCGCCTGGGCCTCGACCCAGCCCGCTCGACGTGCCAGCAGGAGCCCGTGCGCGTAGTGCCGGACGGCCTGCCGGTACCGGCCCTGGCGGAAGTGCAGGTCGGCGAGGCTGAGCCGGGCCGCCGCCCCGGCCCGGTGCTCACCGGTCTCCTCGGCCGCGGCGAGCCCGGCCTCCGCCGTGGCCAGCCAGTCCACCCGGCGCATGCTCTTCCAGAAGTAGCCGCGCAGGGCGTCGGCCAGGCGCCAGGCCATGGGCAGCGGCCCGCTCCGCGCCGCTTCCCGGACGGCCGCGACGAGGTTGCCGCGCTCGGTGTCCAGCCAGGTCGACGCGGCGGCCAGGTCGGTGACGGCGGCGGGGGTCCGCGCGTCCGTCACGGGCGCGGGCAGGCGCAGCATGTGCGGGTAGAGCAGCCGGGCGGCGGCGTCGACGGCGTGCAGGTACCAGTCGTACAACCGGTGTCGGGCTGCTTCGCGGTCGGCATCGGGTTCCTGCCGGTCGAGCTGGTCGGCCGCGTAGCGGCGGAGCAGGTCGTGGAAGCGGTAGCGGTCCGGCCCGTGGCGTTCGACGAGGTGCGCGCTCGCGAGCCGGTCCAGCAGCCGACCGGTGGCCTCCTGGTCCGCGCCGGTGAGGGCGGCCACCGCCTCCGTGCTGAAGTCGGTCCCCGGCACCAGGCTCAGCAGGCGGAACAACCGCTGCGCCTCGGCGGGCAGTGCGGCGCAGGACAGGTCGAAGGCCGTCCGCACCGCGATCTGCTCGTCGCCCCGCACCGACAGCGCGGCCAGCAGGTTCCCCTCCCGCAGCTTCGCGACGTAGTCCTCGACACCGCGCCCGGAGTGGTCGGCGAGGTTGGCCGCCGCGATCCGCAGCGCGAGCGGGAGGTAGGCGCACAGCTCGGCCAGTTCGGCGGCCACCTCGTGCTTGGTGCCGAGCACGGACGCCAGCAGCTCCAGCGCGTCGTCGGGGCTCAGCACGTCGAGCGTGAGCTGGCGGGCACCGTGCAGGGCCACGAGCCCGGTCATCCGGTCCCGACCCGTCACCAGCACCAGGCACCCCGGACCGGCGGGCAGCAGCGGGCGGATCTGGTCCGGCCCGACAACGTTGTCCAGCAGCACCAGCGTTCGCCGGTCCGTCATCAGCGTCCGGTACATCGCCGCCGCGGTCTCCAGGTCGAACGGAACGCGCTCGGCGGGGACGCCCAGTGCCGACAGGAACTGCGCGAGCACCTCGATCGGCGCCGCCGCCGGGCCCGGCGCGTGCCCGCGCAGGTTGGCGTAGAGCTGCCCGTCGGGGAACCGGTCCCGCACGCGGTGCGCCCAGTGCACGGCCAGCGCCGTCTTGCCGACGCCCGCCGTGCCGGAGATCGCGGCGATCGTCACCGCCCCGCCCGACCGACCGCCCTCCAGCAGACCGTCCAACGTGGACAGTTGCGCCGTCCGACCGGTGAACCCGCCCGGTTCGGCCGGGAGCTGCTTCGGGACCCGCAGCGCGGACCCCGTCCCCCCGCCGCCCACCGGTTCGCTGTTGTCCCGCAGCAGTTCCGTGTGCGCTTCGCGCAGTTCCGGTCCGGGGTCGATCCCGAGTTCGTCGACGAGCCGGTCGCGGACCTCGTGGTAGATCCGGAAGGCCTTCGCCCGCTGCCCGACCGCGTGGTGCGCGCGGATCAGGCGGGCCTGCGCGGGTTCGTCCAGCGGCTGCTCGGCCGCGGCCTCCACCACGTCCGGCAGGATGTCCGCCGCCGCACCGATCTCGATCATCGCGTCGGCGCGCCGGGCGAGGACCTCCCAGCGCTTCTCGACCAGCGCCACGACCTTCGGGTACGTGGCGAGGAACGGCACGTCCGCGAGCGGCCTGCCCTGCCACAGCCGCAGCGCCTCGCCGAGCAGGGCCGCGACGCGCCCCGTCTCGCCCCCGCGGTGCGCCGTGCCCGCTTCGGCGACGAGGCTCCGGAAGCGCACCAGGTCGATGTCCACGACGTCCTGGTTCAGCGCGTAGCCGCCGCTCACGTGGGGCAGGACCTCGCTGCTGGTGCGGCGGGGGCGGTCGGGCTCCAGCAGTCGGCGCAGGTGCTTGATGTGCGTCTGGAGCACGTTGACCGCGCTGCGCGGCGGCCGGTCGCCCCACAGGGAGTCGACCAGTTCGAGCTTCGTCATCGCCTCGCCCTCGGCGAGGACCAGCAGCCCCAGCACGGCCCGCCGGGCGGGTGGCCCGAGGTCGACCTCCGCGGCACCGTTCCACGCCCGCGACGAACCCAGCACCTGGATCCGCACGGAGTTGACCACCACTGGTCGGAACGTAACCAACCGGCCGGAACCCCACAAGAACATTCGGACGAAACCGGCCCGCCGACCCGACAATGGGGCCGCTCAGGCTAGCGGCCCGCAACCAAGTGGTCCGCTCCCTATCGAGACGGCGGCGGTTCTCGGGACGTGGAAGGGGCGGTCGCCGGAGGAAGCCGACGGCCGCCACCGCCCAGTATCCGGCACGGAGCCCGGTCCTCGCCCGCGCAGTACCGCAGTCCCGTGGTCCCGTCCGGGTGGAAAGCGGTTCCACCTCGGCGACGCCCCGCGCTAGCGGCTGGTGACGAGGCCGTCCATGAGCAGGTCCAGGAGGCGTTCGGCGAGGTCCGGCTGCGGTGGTTTGCCGCTCGCGATGGCGATCCCGAGGAGGCTCGCGCCGACGTCGGAGGCGGACACGTCGGCCCGGACGCTGCCGTCGGCCACCCCCGCCGCCAGCAGGGCGGTGATGGACTCGGTCACCAGCTCCGTGGTGTGGTCGTACGGGTTGACGCCGGACTCGACGAGGGAGCGGAGGGCGTCGGCCATGCCGATCTTGGCGTTCACGTAGTCCATGAAGCGGCCCATCCACGCCCTCAGCGCCTGCCGTGGCGGGAGCGCGGCGAGCAGGTCGGTGGAGGCTTCGCAGAGCTTGCCCAGCTCACTGCGGTAGGCGGCTTCGATCAGCGCCTCGCGGGTCGGGAAGTTGCGGTACAGGGTGGCCGGGCCGACGCCCGCCTCCTTGGCGATGCGGTCGAGCGTGGCGTCGAGGCCGTCCCTGGCGAACATGGTGACCGCGGTGCAGAGGATCTTGTCGCGGTTGCGCTGGGCGTCGGCGCGCAGCGGCCGTCCCTCGAACCTGCCCATTGTTCGCCATCCTTTCCCGCCCCGGTTGCAAGTGGAGACTGCTATCACTTAGCCTCGGAAGTGAGAGCGATCTCCACTTTATCGGCGTGAGGCCTCTGAACACGCACGATGTGAGAAAGGGATCGCCCGAGCCCTGAGAGGACATGCTGTGCCACCCACCACGCGCAGTGACATCTCCTTGCGGGTCAACGGGGAGACGCACGCGCTCACCGTCGACAACCGCACCACCCTGCTGGACGCGCTGAGGGAAAACCTCGGCTTGACCGGTACGAAGAAGGGCTGCGACCAGGGCCAGTGCGGCGCGTGCACCGTGCTGGCCGACGGCAGGCGAGCGGTCTCGTGCCTGCAACTCGCCGTCGCGGCCGAAGGCGCCGACATCACCACCGTCGAGGGCATCTCCGACGGCGAGGACCTGCACCCGGTGCAGGAGGCGTTCCTCGAACTCGACGGCTACCAGTGCGGCTACTGCACCTCCGGCCAGATCTGCTCGGCCGTCGCCGTCATCCGGGAGCACGCGGCGGGCTGGCCCAGCGCGGCCACCGGCGACGTGCGGCCCGACGCGGAGCCCCCGCCGCTGGACGCGGCCGAGATCCGCGAGCGGATGAGCGGCAACCTGTGCCGGTGCGGGGCGTACCCGGCGATCGTGCGAGCGGTCGGCCGAGCCGCCGAGCAGACGAACGCAGGCCAAGGCGCCGAGCGGACGAACGCAGGCCGTGCGGCCGTCGGTCTTGGCACGGCCGAGGAATCGAAGGTGACGGCGTGAAGGAATTCGGCTACAACCGCGCGTCGGGCGTCCGGGACGCGGTCGCCCTGCTCGCGCACGAGCCCGAGGCCCGGTTCCTCGGCGGCGGCACGAACCTCGTCGACCTGATGAAGGCGGGGGTGGAGACCCCCGACCTGCTGGTCGACGTCCGCGGCCTCCCGCTCGGCCGCGTCGAGCTCCGGTCCGACGGCGCCCTCACGATCGGCGCGACGGTCACCAACAGCGACCTCGCCGCCCACCCCGAGGTCCGGCGCCGGTTCCCCGCGCTGGCCGAGGCGGTGCTGGCGGGCGCGTCCGGCCAGCTCCGCAACGTGGCCACGGTCGGCGGCAACCTGCTCCAGCGCACCCGGTGCGGCTACTTCACCGACACGTCGTTCCCGTGCAACAAGCGGGTCCCCGGCAGCGGCTGCCCCGCGATCACCGGCGAGCACCACAACCACGCGATCCTGGGCGCGTCGGACCACTGCGTCGCGACCAACCCGTCGGACATGGGCGTGGCGCTCGCGGCGTTCGACGCGGTGATCTCCTTCGAGACCGTCGACGGCCCCGGCGAGCTGGCACTGAGCGAGTTCTACCCGCCGGTCGGCGACACCCCGCACGTCGAGACCTCGCTGCCAGCGGGCGCGCTGATCACCGCCGTCACGCTGCCCGCGGCACCGGTCGCGGCGCGGTCCCGCTACCGCAAGGTCCGCGAGCGCGCGTCCTACGCGTTCGCCACCGGCTCGATCGCCGCGGCGGTCGACGTCGAGGGCGGCGTGGTGCGCGACGTCCGGATCGCCTTCGGCGCCGTGGCCTCCCGGCCGTGGCGCGCCCACGAGGCCGAGCGGGCGCTGATCGGGGCGCCCGCGACGGCGCAGGCGTTCGGCGCCGCGGCCGACGCCGAACTGGCCGCCGCGAAACCGTTGGCGCACAACGGGTACAAGGTGCCGCTGCTGCGCAACCTCGTGGTGTCCGTGCTGACCGAACTCACCGAGGAGGCCGCCCGATGACCGATCTGACGGACAGCGCCACCCGCGCCGTCGGCACGTCGACCGTCCGCGTGGAGGGCCGCGAGAAGGTCACCGGCGCGGCCCGCTACGCCGCCGACGTCCCGTTCGAGGGGCTCGCGCACGGCTGGCTGGTGCTCGCCACGGTGGCGCGCGGTCGCGTGAGTTCGATCGGCGTGGACCCGGTGCTCGCCATGCCCGGCGTGATCGGCGTCATCCACCACGGCAACGCCCCGCGCCTCAACCCCAAGGCGGGCATGTTCGGGATCCCCGACGGGACCCTGCAACTGCTCCAGGACGACCGGGTGCCGCACTTCGGCAGGCCGGTGGCGCTGGTCGTCGCGGAAACCCTCGAACAGGCGAGGGCGGGCGCGGACGCGCTGGTCGTCACCTACGAGGAGGAGCCGCACGACACCGCCTTCTCCGCCGACCACCCCGGCGCCTACACGCCCGTCTCCGCGCCCGTCTCGGCCAAGGGCGACGTGGACGCCGAGATCGCCGCCTCCCCCGTCGTGGTCGACCAGCGGTACTCCACGCCGGAGGAGCACCACGGGTCGATGGAGCCGCACGCCTCGATGGCGCGCTGGGAGAACGGCCGCCTGGAGGTCGTGGACTCCAACCAGGGCTCGTTCATGGTGTCGACGATCCTCTCCGCGCTGTTCCACCTCGACGAGGGCGTCGTCCGGGTGCGGGCCGAGCACGTCGGCGGCGGGTTCGGGTCCAAGGGCGTGGGGGCTCAGCTCATCCTCGCGGTGATGGCCGCGACCACGTTCGACCGGCCGGTGCGCGTCACGCTGACGCGCCACCAGGTGTTCACCGTGACCGGCATGCGGCCCGCGACCCGGCAGCGCATCCGGCTGGGCGCGGACTCCACCGGGCGGCTGCGGGCGATCGACCACGAGTCGGTCAACCAGACCTCGACCATCTACGAGTACGTCGAGCGCAACGGCGAGGTCACGCACGCCCTGTACGCCGCGGACGCCATCCGCATCAGCACCTCCGTGGTCCCGGTCGACCTGCCGACGCCCACGTGGATGCGCGCGCCGGGCTGCGCGCCCGGCTCGTTCGCCGTGGAGTCGGCGATGGACGAGCTGGCCGAGGCCACCGGGATCGACCCGGTCGAACTGCGGCTGCGCAACGAACCGCAGGTGGGGCCGCTGTCGGGGCTCCCGTTCAGCAGCCGCAACCTCGTCGGCTGCCTCCAGGAGGGAGCCCGCCGCTTCGGCTGGGCCGACCGCGACCCGCGACCGGGCGTCCGCCGCGACGGCCGGTGGCTGGTCGGCACCGGGATGGCCGCCGGGATCTACGGCGCGGGCTCGGTGCCGTCCACGGCGGCGGTCACGGCCGAGGCCGACGGCGGGTACACGGTGGCCATCGGCGCCGCCGATATCGGCACCGGCGCCAGGACGGCGCTGACGCTCGTGGCGGCCGAGGCGCTGAACGTGCCCCCGTCCGCCGTGCGGATGAAGATCGCCGACAGCGACCTGGGCTCCGCGTGGTTCGCGGGCGGCTCCAGGGGCACGTCGTCCTGGTCGTGGGCCGTCACGGCCGCGGCGGAAGACCTGCGCGACAAGCTGGTCGGGATCGACCGGATCCCCCCGGAGGGGATCACCGGCCGTGGCGACACCGCCGCCCAGATCGCCGCGCTCGCCCAGCAGGAGCGGCACGCGCACGGCGCCCAGTTCGCCGAGGTGGCCGTCGACCCGCTGACCGGTGAGGTGCGGGTGCGGCGGATGCTCGGGATCTTCGCGGCGGGCCGGATCGTCAACCCGCTGACCACGCGCAGCCAACTCGTCGGCGGCATGGTCATGGGTCTGTCGATGGCCCTGCACGAGGAGGGGCTCCGCGACGCCGCGTTCGGCGGCCAGGTCAACGGCGACTTCGCCGGGTACCACGTCGCCGCGCACGCCGACGTGCCGGACATCGAGGCCGACTGGGTCGACGACTACGACCCCAGCCACCCCAGCGGGATCAAGGGGGTCGGCGAGGTCGCCATCGTGGGCACGGCTGCCGCGGTCGCGAACGCCGTGTGGCACGCGACCGGCGTCCGCCACCGCACGCTGCCGATCAGCCTGAGCCGCGTCCTGACGTCCCAGGCGTGACCGACGGGTGGGCCCGGCCGAGCCGGGCCCACCCGTGGCATCTCTACCTCGAAGGCGAGAACGCGCGGCGCACGGTCGCGGCGAGGGCCGCGCGGCGCCGGTCGTGGTCCGCCACGGGGTCGGCGGGGGCGGCGGCGTGGAGCAGGCTGACCGGTGACCAGGTCAGCGCCATCGCCGTGACGATCGACAGGACGTCGGCCGGGTCCAGTTCCGGGTCCACGTGGCCGGTGCGCTGCGCGGCGGCGATGGCCCCCAGCTTGACCTCGGTCTGCTCCTCCATGGTGGACACCAGGTGGCCGGTGGGAACGCGTTCGAGGCGGGCCCACGCCGCCAGGCGCACCAGTTCCGGCTGGAGCAGGCAGGCGTCGTACAGGCGGACGGCGTAGCCGGGCAGGTCCTCCGCCGTCATCGGCACGGTGTCGACGATCCGGTCGGCGTGCTCGGCGAAGACCGCCTCGAACAGGCCGTCCTTGTTGCCGTAGTACGCGTAGAGCTGTGCCTTGTTGGCACGGGCGTTGGCCGAGATCCGGTCGACGCGGGCGCCCGCGATGCCGTGGGTGGCGAACTCCTCGGCCGCCGCGTCGAGCAAGCGGCGGCGGGTGGCCTGTCCGTCCTTCATGGGTCTCATTCTAACTAACCAGTCTGTTTGACCGCTCGCCGGATCGCGCCTATGGTCGGAAGAGCAAGTAACTGACTAGTTTGTTTGACCCTGGAGGCTGACCATGACTTCCCTGATCACCACGGCTTTCACCGCGCGGAGCACCGCCGACGAGGTGGTGGAGGGGATCGACCTGTCCGGCGTGCGCGCCGTCGTCACCGGCGCGTCCTCCGGCATCGGCGTCGAGACCGCCCGGTCGCTGGCCCGAGCGCGGGCCGACGTCACCCTCGCGGTGCGCGACCCGGAGGCGGGCGCTCGCGTCGCGCGGGACCTGGCGGAGACGACCGGCAACCACGCGGTCCACGTCGCGCACCTGGACCTCGCCGACCGCGGCAGCGTCGACCGGTTCCTGGCCGACCACGACGGCCCCTTGCACCTGCTGATCACCAACGCGGGCATCATGGCCACGCCCGAGACGCGCACCGCGGAGGGCTGGGAACTCCAGTTCGCCACCAACCACCTCGGGCACTTCGCCCTCGCGCTCGGCCTGCACGACGCCCTCGCCGCGGGCGCCGCCGAGCGGGGCGGCGCCCGCGTCGTCGCGCTCAGCTCCGCCGCCCACATGGTCGCGCCGGTCGACTTCGACGACCTCCACTTCCGCGAGCGCCCCTACGACCCGATGGTCGCCTACGGCCAGTCCAAGACCGCCGCGGTCCTGTTCGCGGTGGAGGCCACCCGCCGGTGGGCGGCCGACGGGATCATCGCCAACGCCGTCAACCCCGGCGGTGTCGCCACCGGGCTCCAGAAGCACTTCACCCAGGAGGTCCACGACCAGTTCGACCGCTTCGAGGCCGAGGGCGTCTTCACCTACAAGACCCCGCAGCAGGGCGCGGCCACCACGATGGTCGCCGCGGTCGCGCCGGAGTTCGCGAACACCGGCGGCCACTACCTCGACGACGGCCGCGAAGCCGCCACCGTCCCCGACGACGCCAAGCCCGACGAGCACCCCCACGGCGTCAAGCGCTGGGCACTCGACCCGGTCGCGGCCGAGAAGCTGTGGACGGTCTCGCTCGACCTGCTCGACAAGACCGCCTGACGCCCGTTCCGATTCACCAGCCACCGCCGGTTGGTAACTTCGATCGGTGACCTCACGGAACTTCGAGATCTGCGTCGACGCGAACGACCCCGACCTGCTGCGTCCGTTCTGGCGCACGGCGTTGGGTTACGTCGACGAGCGAACCCCCGAAGGCGCGCTCGACCTCGTCGATCCTCAGGGCAACCGGCCGACGGTGTGGTTCCAGACCGTTCCGGAGACCAAGACCGCCAAGAACCGCCTGCACCTGGACATCCGGGTCACGCCGGAGGAACGCGATCGGATCGCCGCCGAACTGGTCGCCCTCGGCGGGACCGTCGTGGCGGTGCACGCCCGGTTCACCACGCTGACCGATCCCGAGGGCAACGAACTGTGCCTCACGGCGCACTGACCACCCCGCCAAGCTCCACCACGGGTCGTTGCCAGCCGTCCGACGCCTGCTCCGGTGCAGGATCTCCCGCAGCCCGTCGAAAGCTCATTTCATTCAACACTGAAGCAATAGTGGTGGCCGGTCCCCCAGGGCTGGCCACCACGATCACTTGACCAGCGCCACCCTCATCGCCACGCCGTTCTGCCTGCCCGCGTCGATGTCGTAGTCGACGGACACGGTCAGGTTGTTGGCGAACGCGTCGCGCAGCAGGTCGAGCATCCCCTGCCGCGCCACGCGGTTGCCGTCGTTGCGGAGCTGGAAGCCCATCGCTCGCGCGGGCTCGGTGTTGATCTTCAGGACCGCCTCGGTGTCGATGAAGTCGGCGGGGGGACCGAACCCCGTGCCGACGTCGTGCACGCGCAGGAAGGTCAGCTTCCCGGTGGTGTTCAGCCGTGCCATGTCACTCTCCTTCTGGCTTCACGGGAGGTCGGCGACCCGGACGAGGACGCCGTTGTCGATGCCGGTGCGCCGGTAGTCGACGCGGACCGGGCTGTTGCGGTCGAACGCCGTGCGCAGGGTGTCGAGCATCCCCTTGCGCACGACCTCGGTCGTGCCCTCGCGGAGCTGGAACCCGAACGCGCGGCCGGGTTCGGTGTCGAGCTGGACGACGACCTCGACGTCCAGGAAGTCCGACGGCGGCCCGAACCCGGTGCCGACGTCGTGCACCCGCAGGAACGTCACCCTGCCGGTGGTCTCCACGACGCTCGGCAGGAACGGGTTGAGGACCTGGCGGATCCGGCGCGCGCACACCGCGCAGAACTCCTGGTCCACGAACCTCATCCGGCAGGTGAACTGCGGCCGAAAGGCACCGCAGTGGAAGTGGTCGGCGCCTTCGTACGCGCCGACCGCGCTCGCGGGTACACCGGCGGGCGGCCCGGTCCGGGGATCGCACTTCGTGCAATCCGGGTTCGTCGTGGTGGGCAGCGGCGTGGCCGACGCGACCAGCTCGCGCCACTTGAGCGTCGCCCGGTCGGCGTTCGTGGTCACGTTGGGCTGGGCAGGCTCACCCGGTGGGTGGCGGTTGTGGTCGTCCTCCAGACCGCAACCCTGGAGGTACTCGTACTCGTCGGCGAGCCCGAAAGCGCTGTGCCCCAACTCGTGCAGCGCGACCTGGTTCGAGTCCGACGCCTGGGAGAAGACCGCCACCTCACCGCCGGAACCGCCGCGCTTGGTCGAGTTCACCGACACCACGATCTTGTGCCACTGCGGCACCTGCGCGGTGGCGACCGCCATCGCCGTGGCGTCGTCGACGACCAGCAGCCGGTCGAGGCCGTTGGCGCAGAACGTGCCGTCGAGGTAGGTCGCCGCCACCGCACCCGTGCCGCCGCAGGTCGTCGGGTCGTCGGCTCCGCTGTCGGTCGACACGACGTCGACCCGGAACACGTTGATCGCCTGCCGCAGCGACGAGAACGGCACCGAGCCCAACAGCCCGTCGGTGAACGACTTCACGTCCGTGGCGTAGTCCGCCAGTTCGGTCTCGCGGTACCCGTCGCCGAGCACCACCAGGTTCCAGCGGGACGCCGGGTCACCCGCGTCCACGATCTTGGTGGTCCCGACGACCCTGCCGTCCGAGGTCGTCACGACCCACCTCCCCCGCCGAGCGGGAACCTGGCCAGTTCCGTCGCGCCCTCCGCCCGCGCCGTGCTCCCGACGCCGCTCAGGAACGACAGGTGGTCCGCTTCGGCGAAACCCGGTACCAGCACGGCGAAACCGCCCCGCCGCCCGGTCACGCGGGTCCGCCGCAGCGACGGTCCGGAGTCGTCCGCGAGCACCTCGACGGTCTCCTCCAGCGGCCCGGTCAGCACCCGCCGGTGCAGCGGGCGACCGTCCGCGTCCCGCACCTCGACCCACACGCCGAGGTGGTCGTCGTACCCGTCGAGCTGGTCGGTCGGCGGCACCAGCGCGTCGACGGCCTCGCTCGACACCAGCCGCACCTCGCGGCCCTCGTACTCGAAGATGAGCCGCACCGCCCGCGGCTTGGGTTCGCTCAACGCCATGGGGTTCCCCTCTCCTGTTCCTCACCCCTCTCGGCGTTCCACCCCCGTTCCAGCGAGTTCCACGGTCACAGCACGAAGCCCTCCGGGAACGGGTCGGTCGGGTCGAGCAGGTACTGGGCGGTGCCGGTGATCCACGCGCGGCCAGTGACGGTGGGGATGACGGTGTCGCCGTCGCCCGCGCGGACGAGCCTGCCGGTGAACCTGGTGCCCAGCAGGGACTCGTTGACGAAGTCCACGCCGAAGCCCAGTTCGCCGCGCGCGTGGAGCTGGGCGAGGCGGGCGGACGTGCCGGTGCCGCAGGGGGAGCGGTCGAACCAGCCGGGGTGGATGGCCATCGCGTTGCGCGAGTCGCTGCCGTTCACGCCGGGCGCGGTGAACTGCACGTGCTTGCAGCCCGAGATCGCCGGGTCGACCGGGTGCACGGGCCGGTCGGTGGCGTCGATCGCGGCCATGATGTCCAGCCCGGCGGCCAACATCCGGTCCTTCTCGGCCCGGTCGAACGGGATCCCGAGGTCGGCCAGGGGCAGGATCGCGTAGAAGTTGCCGCCGTACGCCATGTCGTAGCGGACGGTCCCCAGGCCGGGCACCTCCACGGTCGCGTCCAGCGCGGCCGCGAACGACGGCACGTTCTCGATGGTCACCGACTCGGCCCGACCGTCGCGCACGGCCACCCGCGCCTCGACCAGTCCGGCCGGGGTGTCCAGGCGCACCAGGGTTTCCGGCTCGGTGACGGTCACCATGCCGGTCTCCACCAGCACCGTCGCCACTCCGATCGTGCCGTGCCCGCACATCGGCAGGCACCCGGACACCTCGATGTAGAGGACGCCCCAGTCGGCGTCCGGGCGGGTCGGCGGCTGGAGGATCGCGCCGCTCATCGCGGGGTGGCCGCGCGGCTCGTTGACCAGGAACCTCCGCAGGTGGTCGAGGTGCTCGACGAAGTGCAGCCGCCGCGCGGCCATGGTGTCGCCGGGGATCACGCCCACGCCGCCGGTGATCACCCGCGTGGGCATGCCCTCGGTGTGTGAGTCGACGGCGGTCAGGCAGCGGGTGGAGCGCACGTCACTCCCCCTTCAGGTGGTCGAACGCCCGGCGCAGGTCCGCGTCGAGCACCTCGAGCTGGGCGTCCGACAGCGGTCCGCGCGGCGGCCTGCACGGACCCCCGAAGCGCCCGGCCGCGTCCATGCCGCGCTTGATGGCCTGCACGAACTCCGTGCGCGAGTCCCAGCGGAACGCCGCGACCAGCGGCTCGTAGAGCGCCCGCGCCTCCTCCACCTCCCCGGCGCGCGCCAGTTCGTAGAGCCGGGCGGACTCGGCCGGGAACACGTTGGGGAACCCGGCGAACCACCCGGTCGCGCCCATCAGCAGCGACTCCAGCACCACGTCGTCCGCGCCCGCGACCACGGTCAGCCCCGGCGCGCGTTCGCGGATCTCCAGCACCCGCCGCACGTCGCCGGAGAACTCCTTCACCGCCTCCACGTTGTCGATGGCGGCGATCTCGGCGAGCAGGTCGGGGGTCAGGTCGACCTTGGTGTCGAAGGGGTTGTTGTAGACCATCACCGGCAGCCCGACCGCGGCCACCTCGGTGAAGTGGGCGACGACCTCGCGCGGGTTCGCCCGGTACATCGTGGGTGGCAGGCACAGCACGCCGTCCGCGCCGTCCTCGGCCGCCAGTTCGGCCCAGTGCCTGGCCTGGTGCGAGCCGGGCCCGTGCACGCCGACCACGACCACGGCGTCCGAGCCGACGGCGGCCACGGCCGTCCGCACGACCGAGCGGCGTTCGGCGTCGGTGAGCGACGAGTACTCCCCCAGCGAGCCGTTCGGGCCGACGCCGCGGCAGCCGTTGTCGACCACCCACCGGCAGTGCTCCGCGTAGCGGTCCAGGTCGGGCCTCAGCCCGGCGGGCGCGCTCGGGTCCTCGGCGTAGGGCAGCGCGGTCGCCACGATCACGCCGTCGAGACGTTCGGTCACGGGTCCTCCTCGGGGTGCTGGGCGAGTTCGCCGAGCCTCAACGGCGTGGCGAACGGTCTGCGGTGGAACGCGTCGGCGTCGGGCAGCGGGTGCCCGAGCCGGGCCGCGGCCAGGTCGGCGACCTCCCGGCCGCACGTCCGGCCCTGGCACGGGCCCAGTCCGGCGCGGCTGACGAGCTTGAGCGTGCGGCCGTCGGCGGCGCCCCGGTCCAGGGCGGCGTGCAGGTCGCCCACGGTGACCTCCTCGCACCGGCACAGCAGCGTGTCGGGGGTGAGCCAGCCGTGGCGGCCGGTCGGCACGGGGTGGGCGGCGGCGAGGGCCGCGGCGAACCGCCTGCCCCGCCGGATGGCCCGCAGGGCGGCGATCGGCGGGTCCGGCGCGCGGGCGGCGGCCGCCCCGGCGACCTCGCCCTCGGCCGCCGCGAGGTCCGCGCCGCCGATACCGGTGATCTCCCCCGCCGCGTACACGCCGCGAACGGACGTGGCGCCGACCGCGTCGACCCGCACGAAGCCGTCCACGAGGTCGCAGCCCAGGCCCACGGCCAGGTCCAGGCGCGGGGTGAAGCCGTGGCCGACGCACACCGCGTCCACGGCCACCCGCACGCCGTCGCACACCGTCCAGTCCGGTCGGAGGCGGGCCACGGTCACCGACGTGACCCGGTCGTCCCCGTGCGCGGCGACCACGGCGGTCCGCAGGCGCACCCGGCCCAGCAGCCGGGCGTAGCGCGCGAGTTCGGGTAGCTTCTGCGGCACGGCCAGTGGATGCCGTGCCCAGCCGGTCACCCCGTTGGCCTCCAGCACGGTGACGGTCGCGCCGACGTCCAGCAGCGACGAGGCGACGGGCAGCAGGAACGGGCCGGTGCCGGACACGACGACCCGCCTCCCGACCGCCACGCCGTGCCCCTTGGCCAACGCCTGCGCCGCGCCCGCCGTGTAGACGCCGGGCAGGTCCCAGCCGGGGAACGGCACCACCCGGTCGTGAGCGCCCGTCGCGAGCACCACGGCGTCGGCGTCGAGCACCCGCCCGGTCCGGTGTGGACTGTCGGCCGGACCGGTGCGGACGTGCAGCCGCAGGCCTTCCGCCGCCCACGCGGTGCTCTCCGGCAGGTGGCGCACGCGCGGATCGGCGCGCTGGGCGGTGCCCCGGTGGTACTGGCCGCCGAGCTGCCTCTCGGAGTCCACCAGCACGACCTCGGCGCCCGCCCGCGCCGCGGCGTCGGCGGCGGCGAGTCCGGCGGGCCCTCCCCCGACCACGACGACCCTCATCCCGGCAGCTCCGCCCCGCGCTGCGAGCGCACGACGTCACCGTCGGCGGGAACCCGTTGGCACGCCCGGACGTCCGGCACGCCGTTGACGACGACCAGGCAGTCGAAGCACACGCCGATCCCGCAGAACACCCCGCGCGGCCTGCCACCGGCGCGGGTCGTCCGCCACGACACCCGGCCCGCGGCGATCAGCGCGGCGGCGATCGTCCGCCCCTCCGGCACGTCGAACGGCTCGCCGTCCACGGTGATCCTCACGCGCACACCCCCGGTCGGTCCACTCGGAACGGTCGCGCGTCCACGTGCGGCTCGACGCCCGTGACCAGTTCGGCCAGCAGGCGTCCGGTGGCCGCCGCCAGCCCGATGCCCGCGCCCTCGTGACCGGTGGCGTGCCACAGGCCCGGACAGCGCGGATCGGGCCCGATGACCGGCAGGTGGTCGGGCGCGTATGGCCGGAACCCGCCGTAGGCGCGCAGGACCTGGACGTCGGCCAGCACCGGGAACAGCCCGACCGCGCGGCGGGCGAGCGCGCGGGGCACCTCGACCCGCAGCGAGGCGTCGAAGCCGACCCGTTCGCGGCTCGAACCGATGAGCACGGTGCCTCCCGCCGTCGACTCGACCACCGTGGACACCTGGAGGTCCGCGTCACCGCTGGCGACCGCGCCCACGTAATCGGCGTCGTACACCTTGTGCCGCACGGTGCCCGGCGGCAGCGGGGCCGTCACGAGGATGACGCCCCGGCGCGGGAGCACGGTGATCGGCGCGCCGAACGCCGTGGACACCTCGCCGGACCACGGGCCGCAGGCGATCACCACGGCCCCGCACGGCACGTCGCCGTCGTCGGTCCGGACGGCCGCGACCGCGCCGTTCGCCAGTCGCACCCCGAGCGCCCGCACGCCGGGCCTCAGCGTGCCGCCTCTGCGGCGGACGGCGGCGAGCAGCGCCTTCGTCACGAGCACCGGCTGGAGCTGGGCGTCCTGCGGGTAGTGGACGGCCGCGACGACGGCGCGCGTGAGGTGCGGTTCGAGGTCGAACGCCTCGGCCGGGGTGATCGGCCGCGCGTCCACGCCCGCCGCCCGCTGGGCCTCGGCGAAGGCCGTCAACGCGGTGTCGCCGGTGGCGACGACCAGACCGCCCTTGGGGTCCCACTCCACGTCCGCGCCGAGTTCGGCGAGCAGGTCGGGCCAGCGGCCCAGCGAGGCGAGCGCGAGGTCGAGTTCGGGGCCTGGTTCCTTGTCGGAGACCAGGACGTTGCCCTCTCCCGCGGCGGACGTGCCCGCGCCGAGCGGGCCGCGGTCCAGCACGGTCACCCGGAGTCCGGCCGCGCTCAGCGCCTCGGCGCACGCCGCGCCGATGACGCCCGCGCCGACCACCACCACGTCCGGGTACCGCACTCGCACTCCAATCGTTCATTGAAGTGAACGATCCGAGCCTAGGCTCGCGGCGGGACCGGGGTCAATCCCCGTGGGCGTCCCGACCTGGGTGAACGCCGTCCGGGTACTCCAGCAGCAGCACGGACTCCACCGGGCCGCCGACGGTCTCGTAGGTGTGCGGTCCCTGGGCCGGGAAGCACACGTAGTCGCCGGGCCCCAGCTCGTAGGGCGCGTGCGCCGGGCCGACCCGGAGCACTCCCGACGTGACCAGCACGTGCTCGCGGCCGGGGTGTCCGGCCGAGTACTGGGTCTGGCCCGGTCGGACGCGCTGGTCGTAGACCTCGACGACGGTGTCGCCGACGGTGAGCCTGCGGACCATCCGGAGGTCGACGGCGTTGCTGGAGAGCACGTCGAGGTCGGCGGCGCGCACCAGCACGACCTCCGAATCGGCGGGCGCGGTCAGCAGATCGGACACGGGCACGCCCAGGGCGTTCGACAAACTGAACACCGTGTCGATGGTGGGATTGCCCGACCCCGACTCCAACTGGGACAGCGTGCCCTTGGCGATGCCCGACCGGCGGGCCAGTTCCGACAGCGACAGACCGCCGTGGTCGCGCAGCGCGCGCAGGTTCGCCGCGAGCACCTGACCGGCTTGCTCCCTGACCACCCGTGACCTCCTCCTCGCAGGCGAGCACCGTACGGGTGATGGTGCGCGCGCGACCACTCGACGCCGTTGACCGGTCACTCTGCTTGTTGTAGTAAGGGAGGAGTCGACCCCAGGAGCCCGACCATGGACGTGGAAGTTCTCGGACGCGTGCTCAGCACCCTCCCCCCGGACGACGATCACCCGTACCGCACGGGCGCGTGGCAGGGGCAGACCACCGAGTGGCGGGCCGACGACCTGGACGTGGTCGGCGAGATCCCGGCCGACCTCGACGGCGTGTACCTGCGCAACACCGAGACGGCCCTGCACCCGGCGATCGAGCGCTACCACCCGTTCGACGGCGACGGGATGGTGCACGTGGTCGGCTTCCGCGACGGGAAGGCGTTCTACCGCAACAGGTTCGTCCGCACCGACGGGTTCGTCGCCGAGCAGGAGGCCGGTCGGTCGCTGTGGGCGGGCATCACCGAGGACCCGAGGAGCGCCGAGCGGGAGGGCCGGGGCGCCCGCGGCCGGATGAAGGACGCGTCGAGCACGGACGTCGTGGTGCACGCCGGGGTGGCGCTGACGAGCTTCTACCAGTGCGGCGACCTGTACCGGCTCGACCCGCTCACGCTCGACACCCTCGGGAAGTCCGACTGGGAGGGGAAGTTCCCGTCGTCGGTGGGCGTCAGCGCGCACACCAAGGTCGATCCGCACACCGGCGAACTGCTGTTCTTCGGCTACGGCAAGGACGCCCCGTACCTGCACTACGGCGTGGTCGGCTCCGACGACAGGCTGCTGCACCACACCGGCATCGAGCTGCCGGGACCGCGCCTGCCGCACGACATGGCGTTCACCGAGAACTACGCGATCCTCAACGACTGCCCGCTGTTCTGGGACGCCGAACTGCTCAAGCAGGGCGCGCACGTCCCGCGCTTCCACCGCGACCTGCCGCTGCGGCTCGGCGTCGTGCCGCGCCGGGGCGGCGACGTGCGCTGGTTCGAGGCCGACCCGACGTACGTGCTGCACTGGACGAACGCCTACGAGGAGGGCGACGAGGTCGTCCTGGACGGGTTCTTCCAGGAGGACCCGATGCCGAAGTTCAACGGGTCGACCGACAACCGCGAACGGGTCTTCCGCGGGCTAGCGCTCGACCGGCTCGGGACGAAGCTGCACCGGTGGCGGCTCGACCTGGTCACGGGCCAGGTCAAGGAGGAGCGGATCTCCGACAGCGTCACCGAGTTCGGCATGATCAACCCCGTGCACGGCGGCCGGTCCTACCGGTACGTCTACGCGGCGACCGGCGAGCCGGGGTGGTTCCTGTTCAACGGCCTGGTCAAGCACGACCTGCTGACCGGCGCGGAGGAGCGGATCTCGTTCGGCGACGGCGTGTTCGGCAGCGAGACGGTCCTGGCGCCGCGACTCGGCTCGACGGGCGAGGACGACGGCTACCTCGTCACGATCACCGTCGACATGAACCGGAACCTGTCGGAGTGCCTGGTGTTCGACGCGCGGAACCTGGCCACCGGCCCGGTCGCGCGGGTGCGGCTGCCGGAGCGGGTGTCCAGCGGGACGCACGCGACGTGGGCGGCCGGGGAGAGCCTGCCGGACTGGCGGAAGACCGATGACGCCGCGTCCGCCCTCGGTCTCTGAGGACGTCACCGCCCTCCCGAGGGGCGGGCAGAACGCGATCGGGGTCACGCTCGGGCTGCTCGGCGACGAGTGGACGCTGCTGATCCTGCGGCAGGCCCTCCAGGGCACGCGCCTGTACGGCGACTGGATGCGCGCGCTGCCGATCTCGCACGCCGTCCTGTCCGGCAGGCTGGGGCGGCTCACCGAGTTCGGCCTGTTGGAGCGGGTCGCCTACCAGGAGCGGCCGGAGCGCCACGAGTACCGGCTGACCCGCCGGGGCCGGGGCGTGTGGCCGATCCTGCTGGGCATCTGGGCGTGGGAGCTGTCCCACGTGGAGCGGCACGCCGAGGAGCTGCCCCGGATGCGGCACCACGGGCACCTGTTCGAGCCGGTGCTGGTGTGCGGCGGGTGCGCGGCCCCGGTGGGACCGCGCGACCTCGTCGGCGGGTTCGGGCCGAGCGGCACCTGGGAGCGGTCGCTCCCGTCGGCCACGACCCGGCGCCGGTCGGCCAGCGCGCCGGGCCACCTGGAGGGGTTCTTCCCCCAGACCACGGCGCTGGTCGGCAACCGGTGGTCGTGCGCGATGCTGGGGGCCGCCTTCCAGGGGGCGCGGCGGTTCCGCGACTTCGAGCGGCAACTCGCCGCGCCGCCCGTGGTGATCGCCGACCGGCTGCGGACGTTCGCGGAGCTGGACGTCATGACCGCCTCCGCGAACGGCGGGTACCGCCTCACCGCGAAGGGGCTCGCGTTCTTCCCCGTCGCCGTGCACACGATGGAGTGGGCGCAGCGGTGGTTCCGGTCCCCCGAGGGGCCGGCGCTGAGCTACCGCCACACCGCGTGCGGTGCCCCGTTCCGCCCGCGCCACACGTGCTCGGAGTGCGCGGAGCCGTTGCGGGGCGGCACGATCGAACGCGTCGGTCAGTAGGCCACGCCGACCGCCCGCCGGATCGTCGCCGGGTCGTCGAGCGCGGCCAGCACCGCGTGGGCGGTGTCGGCGCGGGAGATCGAGTAGCCACCCCGCGGGCTGCCGCCGATCACCCGCCGGTACTCCCCGGTCACCGGCTTGTCGGTCAGCTTGGGCGGACGGACCGCCGTCCACTCGACACCGCTGCTCCGCAGTTCCTCCTCCATGGCGGTCAGGTCCGCGTAGACGTCCCGCAGGACGGCGCCGACGACCGGCAGGAGCAGCCTGCGGTTCAGGAACGTCTCGTCCTCGGGCGGCGGCCCGACGGGCGCGGCGCTGACCACCACGATCCGCCGCACGCCCGCGGCCGCCATGGCGCGCAGGATGCCGCGCGTGGCGGTGGTGGCGACCAACCCCTCCTTGCGTCCGCGCGGGCCGACGCCGGACAGGACCGCGTCGCACGGGTCCAGCTCGGTCAGCGCCGCCAGATCCGGGACGGTGCGCACGGCCAGCGACGGGTGTTCCAGGTCGAACCGGGCCGCGTCGCGCACCACCGCCGTGACCTGGTGTCCCGCGTCGAGCGCCTGTCGGACGACGTGCCCGCCGACCCCTCCGGTGGCGCCGAAAACGGTGATCTTCATCCGTGTCTCCCCAGCTCGGGTACCTTGTGATCCGCACCCCATATACTACGAGGCCGATATCATATGAGTTCCAAAGTACCTGAGGAAGCGCGGCAGCGGAGGCGAACCGCGAACTCGATCAAGGACTCGCTGCGCGGGCTCCGCGTCCAGCTCTCCTTCCTGAACCACCGGGTCGGCACGCGCGTCGCACTCAAGGACATCGACCTCGACTGCCTCGACCTGCTCTCCCAGCGGGGCCCGCTGAGCCCGACCGCGCTCTCCCGGCTCGCGGGCCTGCACCCCGCCACCACGACCGGCGTCCTGGACCGCCTCGAACGCGGCGGCTGGATCACCCGCGACCGCGACCCCGCCGACCGCCGCGCCGTCGTCGTCCGGGTGCTGCCCGACCGCCACGCCGAGGTGTTCGAGCACTACCGCGGCGCCAACGCGCAGATGGACGACCTCCTCGCCGACTACGACGCCGCCCAGCTCGAGCTGATCGCCGACTTCCTCACCCGCGCCACCGCCGTCAGCAGGCAGGCGACCGACGATCTGGGAGACCCCGCGTGAACCCCCGCCTCACGGCGTTCGGCCACCAGTTGATCGAGGTCCACGTCTGGCTGCGCGGGCGGTTGGAGGACCTCCGCGACGACGTCGACGCCTACTTCGCGGGCGACGGCCCGCTCCCCCGCGACCTGCGCGCCCACTGCCTGTCGTTCTGCTCGGCGCTGACCCGCCACCACACCGGCGAGGACCGGGTCGCGTTCCCGGAGATCGCCGAGGAGTTCCCCGAACTGCGCCCGGTGATCACCCAGTTGAAGACCGACCACAACCGGATCGACTGGATCCTGGGCGCGCTGGACAAGCTCCTCGCCGGTCTCCCAGACGAACCGGACCAGGCCGCGAGGACACGGGTGATCGCCGAGCTGGAGGGGCTCTCGGCGATCATGGAGACGCACTTCACCTACGAGGAGAAGAAGCTGCTCACCGTGCTGAACGGCCTGGACGTGCCGGGGTGGCGGGCGGAGCGGCCCGACTTCCTGCTGGTCGACGAGGACTGAGCCCTACCGGGCCAGCAGGTCGCGCAGCGCCTTGACGACCTCGCCGGGCGCCTCCTCGGCCATGAAGTGCCCGCAGGTCACGGTCCGGTGGTCCAGGTCAGGCGCCCACGCGCGCCAGCGGGCGGCGGCGTCGAAGCCCAGTGCCGAGCCCCAGTCCTGCTGGAGGACCGCCACGGGCATGCGCAGGTGGTTTCCCGCCTCGCGGTCGGCCTGGTCGTGCTCGACGTCGACGGTGGCCGACGCGCGGTAGTCGGCGACGATCGACGGGACGGCCTCGCGGCAGGCCTCGAGGTAGACCTCGCGGACGTCGGCGGGGATCGCGTCGGGGTCGTTGGCCCACAGGTCGAGGAAGTGGCCGAAGAAGTCGTCGGGCGCGCCCGCGATCAGCTTCTCCGGCAGGCCGGGCGGCTGGGCCATCAGGTACAGGTGGAAGGCGACGGCGGCGGTGGTGCCGTGCAGGACGTCCCACGTGTCCAGCGTGGGCAGGACGTCGAGCGACGCCAGGTGGGTGATCACGTCCGGGTGGTCGAGACCCGCGCGGATCGCGACCAGCGCGCCCCGGTCGTGGCCCGCGAGGGCGAAGCGGTCGTGGCCCAGCTCGCGGACGAGCGCGACGACGTCGGCGGCCATCGTCCGCTTGGAGTAGGTCCGGCCGTCGGCGTCGACCGGCTTGTCGCTGGCCCCGTAGCCGCGCAGGTCGGGGCAGATGACGGTGTGGTCGGCGGCCAGGTCGGCGGCGACGTGCCGCCACATGAGGTGGGTCTGCGGGAAGCCGTGCAGCAGCACGACGGGGCTGCCCGACCCGCCTACGGCGGCGTTCAGCGCCACGCCGTCGGCGACGGTGACGCGGCGCTCGGTGAACCCGGTGATCTGCGGTGCCATGTGTTCTCCCGGTGGATCGGTTGGTGTCGGGACCGACTCTGCGGCAGACCGATCAGCGTTGGATCAGCGCGGCGGGGCACCTCGGCCGGCGCTAGGTTGTGCCGGTGGTGAGGTTCGGTGTCCTGGGGCCGCTGGAGGCCTCCGACGAGCGCGGGTCGGTGAACCTCAAGGGGCCGCGGCACCGGGCGGTGCTGGCGCGGCTGCTGGTGGCCAGGGGTCGGGCCGTGCCCGCGGCGGTGCTGATCGACGACCTGTGGGACGAGGCCCCCGACGGGGCGCTGGGCGCGGTGCAGACGTTCGTCGGCGCGCTGCGCAAGGCGCTCGAACCCGACCGTCCACCCAGGACGCCCTCCCGGCTGCTGGTGTCCGCTCCCCCCGGCTACGCGCTGCGGGCCGAACCGGACGCGGTGGACGCCCAGCGCTTCGAGGCCGCCGTCGCCACGGCCGCCGCGTCCCGACCGGAGGCGGCGCTCGGGCTGCTGGACGAGGCGCTCGGGCTGTGGCGCGGGCCTGCCTACGCCGAGTTCGCCGACCAGGCCTGGGCCCGCGGTGAGGCGACCCGCCTGGACGAGGTGCGGCTGCTGGCCGTGGCCCGCCGGGCGGAGGCCGCGCTGGCGCTGGGCCGGGCAGCCGAGTCGGTGCCGGACCTGGAGGCGCACGTGGCCGCCCACCCGCTGCACGAGGACGGTCGACGGCTGCTGGCGCTCGCGCTGTACCGGACGGGACGGCAGGGTGACGCGCTGGCGACGCTGCGCCGGGCGCGGGAGGCGCTGCTCGCCGACCTGGGCGTCGACCCCGGCGAGGACCTGCGGCGGCTGGAGGCGGACATCCTCGCGCAGGCCCCGCACCTCGCCCCCCGGACGCGCGTCGAGCACCCGTTCGTCGGCAGGCACGCCGAGCTGGCCGCGCTGGAGGACGCCGCCGCGACCACCGCCCGGCCCCGGCTCGCGCTGGTGTCCGGTGTGGCGGGCGCGGGCAAGACGGCGTTGGCCAGGACGCTGTCCGACCGGCTGGCCGCACGGGGCTGGACCACCGCGTGGGGCACGTGCCCGGAACTCCGCGGCGGCACGGGGCCGTGGACCCGGATGCGTGCCGCCCTCGGCGTGCCCGAGGGCGGCGCGTTCACCGCGGCGGAACCGGTCCTGCTGGTGTTCGACGACCTGCACTGGGCCGACGAGGACACCCTCGCGGTGGTGACGTCGCTGGTCGCCGATCCCGACACCGGCCCGGTACTGGTCGTCGGCACCTACCGCTCGACCGACATCACGCCCGCGCTGGCCGACGCGCTGGGCCGCGCCGCCCGCGCCGAGCCGACCAGGGTCTACCTCGGCGGTCTGAGCAGGCCGCAGGTCGACGAGATGGTCCGGGCGATCACCGAGCGCGAGATGTCCCCGGACGGCGCGCGGCTCGTGCACGCCCGGAGCGCGGGCAACCCGTTCTTCGTCCGCGAGCTGATGCGGCTGTGGGAGACCGAGGGCGATCCGGGGCTGCACGCCGTGCCCGCGGGGGTCCGCGACGTGATCCGGCACCGGCTGGCGGGCCTGTCCGAGACCGCGCGGACGCACCTGCGGCAGGCGGCCGTCCTCGGTGACGACGTGGACCTCGACGTGCTGGTCGCGCTCGTCGGCGACGAGGACGCGGTGCTGGACTCGGTCGAGTCGGCCATCCGGGCCGGGTTCCTGGTGGAGCGCTCCGACCACCCCCGGTTCGCCCACGCCCTGGTCCGGGAGACCTTGTACGAGGACAGCACCCGCGCGCGTCGGACGCGGTGGCACGCGTCCGTCGCCGACGTCGTGGAGCGGACCCGGCCCGACGACGTGGAGACGATCGCCCACCACCTCCTGCACGCTGGGAGCCGGGCCGCCGCGGACCGCACCGCGACCTTCGCCCGTGCCGCGGCCGAGCGGGCGGAACAGCGGTCCGCGCCGCACGAGGCCGCCCGGCTGTGGCGGGAGGTCCTGGCCCGCGTCGAGGTCGGCCGGGGGCGGCTGGAGGCCCTCATGGGTCTGGTGCGGGCGCTGGCCGTGACCGGCGACCTGCGGGAGGCGCGACGGCTGCGCGCGGAGGCGACGGGCGCGGCCGAGGCGTTCGGCGACCCGGTGCTGACCGCGGGCGTGATCGGGTCGTTCGACGTGCCCGCGATCTGGACCGCCAACGACGACGAGGCCCTGTCCGCCCGCCTGGTGGCGACCGCGGAGCGGACCCTGGCCGCCCTGCCCGCCGACCACCTCCACGACCGCGCCCGGCTGCTGGTCACCATCGCCGTCGAGCGGCGGGCCGACTCCGGGCCTCGGGGTGACCTGGCGGCGCGGGAGGCCGAGGCGATCGCCCGCGGCCTGGGCGACCCGACCCTGCTGGCGTTCGCCCTCAACGGGCGGTTCCTCCAGACGTTCCACCGCGCGGGCCTCGCCCCCGACCGGGGCCGGATCGGCGGGGAACTCCTGGAACTGGCCCGTGTGAACGGACTCGTCGTGTTCGAGGTGCTGGCGCACCTGATCGGGATCCAGTCGAGCGCCGCCGTGGGCGACCTCGCCGCGGCCGACGGGCACGCGGCGGCGGCCGACGACCTCGCGGCCCGGCACGAACTCCCGGTCGTCGGCGTGTTCACGGCCTGGTACGCCGCGCTCCGGCTGGCGGTGACCGGGCGGACCTCCGAGGCCGTCGCCGCCTACCGGTCCGCCGCCTCGCGGTTGACCGGCACGGGGATGCCGGGACTGGAGGACGGCCTGCTGCCGTTCGCGCTGCTCGGGCTCGGGGTGAGGTCGGCGAACGCCGACTGGGGACCGTACCGGCCGTGGACGCTGGACCGCGACCTCCCGGAGTCACCGCACGACCTGCTGTTCGAAGCACGCACCTGCCTGCGCGCCCGAGCGGCGGTCCGCGCCGGGGACCGGGAGGTGGCCGAACGCCTCCACGCCGACCTGCTGCCCGCGGAGGACGAGATCGCGGGCGCGGGCAGCGGCCTGGTCGCGTTCGGACCCGTCGCCCAGCACCTCGGTGATCTCGCGGTGGTGCTCGGACGGAATGGGAAAGCGTCCGCGCACTACCGGCACGCGCTGGTCGTCGCCGGGCGCGCGGGGGCCCCTCACTGGATCAGCGCTGCTCGGGAAGCGCTGGAGCGCACGCGGTAGCGGGTCTGGACCGGCGATTCCCGCACGAATGTGGTGTTCGGTCGCGGGAATCATCAAGCCTTTCCCAAAAAGGGATCGTGCCGCTGCGGAAATACCTAATCTGCCGATATGAGAATCCTGTTCTGGACCACCGTCCTCTGCGTCGACGCGGCTCAAGGGGCACTGGCCGTGCCGGTGATCGCGGGCGCCGTCATCGTCGCCTGCGCCGACGCCCACGCGAACGCCCGCCGCCGCGGGCGCTTCCCGAACCGCGCTTCGGTGTGGCACCAGCCTCCCGACGTGGGAGCGGTGCTGTGACCGCCTGACCGATCCGCCGATCGGCCCCTGCCGGTGGGCGGCTCGGCTCGCTACCGTCCAGACATGAAGCTTGTTCGCGTACTGCTGGCCGGTGTCGTGGTGGCGGGTGTGGTGGCGGTGCCGTCGGCGAGCGCCGACCCCGCGGAACCGGGGTGGGTCGGGCCGTTGAGCACCCGCGGGCGGTACGTGGTCGACGCCCGAGGTGACCGGTTCAAGCTGAAGTCGGGCAACTGGCACGGCGCCAGCGGGACGTGGAACGGGTCCGGCGACGTCGCCGACCCGGCGAACCACCACGCCGGGGAGAAGGCGGACCGGATCCCGCTCGGGCTGGACCGCGCGCCGGTGGAGTCCATCATCGACGGGTTCGTCGAACTGGGGCTGAACAGCGTGCGCCTGCCGTTCTCGAACCAGGTGGTGCACGACGGCGCGGTGGTGCCGCTCGCGTCGGTCGCGGCGAACCCGGCGCTGGCGGGCAGGACGCCGCTGCAGGTGTACGACTTCGTCGTCGAACGGCTGACCGCGCGCGGGCTCGCGGTGATCCTGAACAACCACACGAACACCACGCGGTGGTGCTGCGGGGTCGACGGGAACGAGCGGTGGAACACCTCGCAGACCACCCGGCAGTGGCAGGACGACTGGGTGTTCATGGCTCGGCGGTACGCCGGGAACCAGCGGGTGGTCGGCGCGGACCTGTACAACGAGGTCCGGCGGAACGTGTGGGACGACCCGAACTGGGGGTCCGGGGACGACCGGGACTGGCAGCGGGCGTCGCAGGAGGTGGCCGACCGGATCCAACTGGAGGCCAACCGCGACCTGCTGATCATCGTCGAGGGCATCAACTGGACCGGGATCCCGGTCGACGGGCTGCCGCACGGGCGGCCGACGCTGGAGCCGGTGCGGACGCTGTCGCACACGCTGATCGACTCCGGGAAGCTGGTGTACTCGGCGCACTTCTACGGGTACACGGGGCCCAACCACTCCGGGGCGACCGGGATCGGGGAGACGCACGACCCCCGGTACCAGGACCTCTCCGTCGCGGAACTCCGGGACGTGGTGCGGCGGCAGGCCTTTTACGTGTCGGAGGAGACCGGGGCGCACTTCACCGCGCCGGTGTGGATCAGCGAGTTCGGGGTCGGGGGGCGGGAGAACACGGATCCCGTGTCACGGGCCTGGTTCTCGAACTTCGTCGACCTGCTGGTGGCGGCGGACGCCGATTTCGCGTACTGGCCGATGGTGGGGTTCCACAGCGGGCGGACCGGGAACGGGTGGGCGCTGTTGCACTGGGACGCCGCCGGGAACCGGATGGGGGTGTACGACGGGGATGACTGGAGGGCATCCGCGTGGTCGCGGTTGGTGGGGGCGGGCGGGAAGACCGGGCAGGTGGCTCCGGTGTCGCCCTGGTCGATGGTGAACCTGAACCACGGGGACTTCCAGCAGTCGCGGGCGGCTCGGGGGTTGGGTGACTGGAACTCCGGGGCGCGGAAGGGCGTGTGCCCGGATGGGCAGCGGGTGATCGGGTTGGCGCACACCGGGAACCGGGGGTTGTGCACGGGGGCCTGGGGGGTGCCTTCGTCGTTCGTGGTGGTGCGGGATGAGTCCTTTGTGGATGTGGACTGGGCTTCCGGGTACACGAAGGTGCAGTGTCCCGCGGATCACTACCTGGTGGGGTACAGCGTGAAGGGGGCGGCGTTCTCGGCCGGGTTGTGCGCTCGGGCCGCTGGGGCGTTGGGGAAGGCTGGGAGGACTGTTTGGTTCGATCGGGGGGATAACCGGCCTGCCGCTGGTGGTGGGGAGTTCGCGGTGGGGGCGTACAAGGGGCAGTGTGCGGTTGAGGAGTACGTGGCTGGGGTGGCTTATACGGGGAGGATCGGGTCTGGGCGTACGCCGGACGCGTTGCTGTGTCGGCGGTAGGTGGGTTGGATAGTCACCCCGATCGCTAATTGTCTCGATCTTCACGGTCGCTTTGTCAAGGCGGGAAACATGCCGTGACAAA
>NZ_JANYMP010000014.1:205761-236452 GCF_025061645.1 Umezawaea endophytica
TTTGTCAAGGCGGGAAAGATGCCTTGACAAAGCGACCGTGAAGCTGAGGGCGCTGGGGATCGGGGCCACGGGGGAAGTGCGGGTGTCTTCCGGCTGGGTGCGTTGGTGGCATCGCGTGCGCGGGTGGGTTGGTGGGTGCGGGGGCTGGGCGGGCGCGAGTGGGCGGGTGGCCCGGTGGTCGAGTCTGGCTGTTAGGCCAGGTTTCTTAGGCCGTCCCTGATGCGTTCCAGTAGTTCGCGGGATGGTTTGTTGTCGATCATCGCGGTGCTGTGGTCCACCGTGACCAGGCCCGCTTCTATGGCGTCCGCGATCAGGACCCTGGCTGTGCCCAGTGGGGCGTTGAGGTAGGAGGAGATCTCCGCTACCGATTGCGGGGCGGTGCAGCAGAGGTCGCAGATGGAGAGCATGTCCTGGGTGAAGGTGGGGTTCATCGGGTCTTGTTCGTGCAGCCTGGTGACCGAGATGAGGGTTTCCAGGCGGAGGTCGTAGCCCTGGGTGACCCTGCCGTGGGTGCGGATGTAGGGGCGCACCACCAGGTCGTCGTCCGCCCATTGGGGGGTGTTGTCCTGGCTGTCGGGTTGTCTGGTGGGGACCGGTGGTGGGCGGTCCAGTACCGGAAGCATGTTGACCTCGGTGAAGGCTTCCCAGACCGCCGGGTCCGGTACCGGTTCCACCTCTTCGAAGGCCTGCCAGCCCGGTGGGGACAGCGGTTCCGGTTCCGGGAGGGGTGGTGGGGGTTCCACGACCGGGGCGCCCGCCCACAATGTCGTGGGGATGTGATTCGCCGCCGGGAGTGGGGGGCGTGCGGGTTCCGGTTCCGGCTCGGGTTCTGGTTCTGGTTCCTGGCGTGGTTCTGGGCAGGGGCGGAAGTCGTTGTCCGCCCACTGCTGGTAGTCGGGCCAGCCGCCGAACGACGACGGGTGGAACTTCGGTTGGCCCGCGCGCTTCTTCCGCCCGTGCGTGCTCATCGTCGGGCCGTTCCGCGTGGTGCCCTGGGCGTCACCGGGCGGCCGCCGGCGCCGGTGCGGAAACCCGTCCTCCGGTTTCCACCTGGTCGTCGCGGCCCTTGCCGAACTTGAGGAGTGCGGACGCCACGACGAAGGAGACCACGGTGGCGGCCGCCACGCCTGCGATGACGCTCAGGTGACCACCCTTCGGGGTGACGGCCATGAGGGAGATGATGCTGCCCGGCGACGGGGTGGCGATGAGGCCCGCGCCGGTCAGGGTGAAGACGAAGATGCCCGTCGCGCCGCCCGCGATGGCGGCCAGCACCAGGCGCGGGGCGGCCAGCACGTACGGGAAGTAGATCTCGTGGATGCCGCCGATGAAGTGGATGACCATCGCGCCGGGCGCGGTCGCGCGCACCGTGCGGTCGCCGAAGAGGGCGCAGGCGAGCAGGATGCCCATGCCCGGTCCGGGGTTGGTCTCCAGGAGGAAGTGGATCGCCTTGCCGTGCGCGAGCGCGTCCTGGACGCCGAGCGGGCCCAGCACGCCGTGGTTGACGGCGTTGTTGAGGAAGAGGATCTTCGCGGGCTCGATCAGCAGCGCCACGAGCGGGAGCAGGTGGGCGTCGACGACGATCTGCACGCCGTGGCCCAGCGCCTTGGTGGCGGTCTGCACGGCCGGGCCGATGCTGAGCAGGCTGACGATCGCCAGCGCGCCGCCGATGATGCCCGCGCTGAAGTTGTCGACCAGCATCTTGAAACCGGACGACACCTTGGAGCCGACGTAGCGGTCGAAGACCTTGATGCACAGCGCGGCGAGCGGGCCCATGATCATGGCGCCGAAGAACATCGGGATCTCGGTGCCCACGACGACGCCGATCGTCGCGATCGAACCGACCAGACCGCCGCGTTGGCCGTGGACCAGTCGGCCGCCGGTGTAACCGATCAGGACGGGCAGCAGGACCTTGACCATCGGGTCGACCAACTGCGCGAAGGTCGGGTTCGGCAACCACCCGTCCGGAATGAACAACGCGGTGATGAGTCCCCACGCGATGAATGCGCCGATGTTCGGCATGACGATGCTCGCCAGGTGCCCGCCGAGCCTCTGCACGGTGATCCTGGTCGGCCGCTTCGCGGGGTGATCTTCGTTGATCATCGGTTTCTCGCACTTCCCTCGGCGCTGGTCAGGGATGCGGACGGCTCGGGCAACGCGGGCGAATCTAGCGCCGTGGGTCGAGCATGGTCAATCGAAGATCGCGGAATGTTGCGCGCCCGAGATGACTTTCGGGAAAATCGTTGCACAGTGGGAAAAATTGGATAGCGAACACATGGATCGCAGGGGTTGACAACGTCGTTCCGACCCCTTTCCACAGGGGTGGGCAGGGGACTTCTAGGGGTGTCCTGAACGGACTTCGCGTTACTCGAAGACCTTGCCCGTGAGGTAGTGGGTGATGACCGGTCCGATCAGGGTTCGCAACTCCTCCTGGCTCATGGCCACGAGCGGCGGCACGCGCAGCACGTAGCGCGACAGGGCCAGCCCGAGGATCTGGCTGCCGACGAGCGCCGCGCGGTCGGCGGGCCGGTCGACCGCGGCGGAGCCCAGCACCGGCGCCACCTGGCGGCTGAACAGCTCCAGCATCTTGTCCGCGGCCACCTTGCTCGTGGCGGCGGCCCGCATCAGCGACAGGAACCCGGCGTTGTCCTCCCACACGTCGAAGAACCGCACCATCAGCACGTCCGCGACGGCCTCCGGCGCGAGGCCCGTCAGGTCGGGCAGTTCCATGTCGAACGCGGAGGCCTCGGCGAACAGGGCGTCCTTCGAGCCGAAGTAGCGGATCACCATCGCCGGGTCGACGCCGACGTCCCCGGCGATGTCGCGGATGGTCACGCGGTCGAACCCGTCCGCTCCGAACCGGACGCGCGCCGCGTCGAGGATCGCGGCACGGGTGGCGGGAGCGGAGCGGCGGCGGATCTCAGGCATGGGTCCAGGATAAGTCAACAGTCATTGACTTACCGCGTGAACCCTGCCACGGTTAAGTCACCAACCGTTGACTTGGAGGGGTCGAAATGGAAACCGTGGACGTGCTGGTGGTCGGGGCGGGCCCCACGGGCTGCATGGTGGCGGGGGAGGTCGCGCTCGCGGGCCGCTCGGTGGCGGTGCTGGAGAAGCACGAGTCGGCCTCCCCGCTGAGCCGCGCGTTCGGCGTGCACGCGAGGACGTTGGAGGTGCTGGACACGCGGGGGCTGGCGAGCGAGCTGCGCAGTACCGGCACCGCCTCCCCCGGACTGGCCCTCTGGCGGGGAACCGAGATCAACCTGACCACGCTGCCGTCACCGTTCCCGTACCTGCTGGTCACCCCGCAGGTGAACGTGGACACCCTGCTGGAGAAGCGGGCGACGAGCCTCGGCGCGCACGTCGTGCGCGGTGCCACGGTCACCAAGCTGTGGCAGCACGACGACGGCGTCGTGGTCAGGGCCGAGACGCCGGACGGCGAACGGGAGTGGAAGGCGTCCTACGTGGTCGGTGCCGACGGCGTGCGCAGCGCGGTCCGCGACCTGGTCGGGCAGCCGTTCCCCGGCGAGGTGCTGCTGAGGTCGATCGTGCTCGCCGACGCCCACCTGGGCGACCCGCCCGCGTCCGTCGTCACGGTGGACGTGGGCGAGGACTGCTTCGCGTTCCTCGCGCCGTTCGGCGACGGCTGGTTCCGCGTGATCGTCTGGGACCGCCGCAACGAGGGCGACCCCGCGTTCCAGGGTGACGAGGCGATGGTGCGGGACGTGCTGAAGCGCGCCACGGGCACGGACTTCGACCTGAACCGGATCCGGTGGCTGTCGCAGTTCCAGAGCGACGAGCGCCAGGTCGCGGACTACCGCACCGGCCGTGTGTTCCTGGCGGGCGACGCCGCCCACGTGCACTCCCCCGCGGGCGGGCAGGGCATGAACACCGGCATCCAGGACGGGCTCAACCTCGGCTGGAAGCTCGCGGCCGTGCTGCGCGGGGCCGACCCCGCGATCCTCGACACCTACCAGGCAGAACGGCACCCGGTCGGGAAGATGGTGCTGCGCAGCAGCGGCGCCACGATCCGGCTGATGACGGCCCACTCGTGGCCCGCCCGCACGTTCCGCCGCTACGTCCTGCCGTTCCTGCTCGGCCGGGAGAAGGTCGCCCGCAGGACGTCCGGGATGTTCTCCGGCATCGCCATCTCCTACGGCCGCGAGCCCGGCGACCACAAGCTCGTCGGCACGCGCGCCCCGGACGTCCCGCTGGCCGCGGGGAGGCTGTTCGAGGCGCTGCGCGACGGCGGGTTCGTGCTGGTGCTGGAGAACAACACGCCTGCCATCGACAGCCCGATCCGCGTCGAGCGCCGCCTCGACGCAGGCCCCTGCCTCCTCGTCCGCCCCGACGGCTACGTCGCGTGGGCGGGCGACAGCAGGACCGGCGGCTGGCGCACCGCGCTCCAACGCTGGACCAAGTGATCCGGGAGGACCTCGTGCTGGTCATCACGATCCGCTGCACCATCCGTCCCGAGTGGACGGACCCCTGGCAGGAACTGACGGAGGAGTTCGCCAGGGCGGGCAAGGCCGAGGAGTGCGACGTGCGGTTCCAGTGGTTCCGCTGCGCGGACGACTCGCTCCCCTCTCCACCTCGCTGAGGTACCGCCGACGTCGAAGGACTCGTCCTTTCCGAGCTTTCCGAGCGACCGGTCGATCCCGGTGACCGGGATCGACCGGGCTCGAACGGCTAGCGGTGAGCCTTCGCCAGCGCGGCCGAGACGACCTCGGCGCTCGCGGGCTGCGCGCCCGGAAGGCCGCGGTCGTCGGTCGCGGTGCCGGGCGCGAAGTAGATCACGCAGTACGCGGGCGCGCCGTTCTCGAAGCGCCAGCTCTCCGCGAGCGTGCCCGCGTCGTGCGCGTCGTAGCCGAGGTCGTCCAGCAGCTCCGCGACCCGCGTCTTGGCACCGGCGTCGTCCGCCGCCACGGGCAGCGCGCTGCGGTCCGCGGCGCCCGACGGCCGGGGCAGGTCAGCAAGGTGGCGGTAGTAAATGCTGTTGAACACCTTGACGACCTTCGAGGTCGGCAGGTGGGCCTGGAGCAGTCCGCTCGTGGTGGCCGAGCCGTCCTCCAGTTCCGCGATCACCCCGTCCCGTTCGGGGTAGTAGTTGTTGGTGTCGATGACGACCTTGCCCGCCAACGGCTCCACCGGCACGTCCCGATAGGCCTTGAGCGGCACCGTCACCACGACCACGTCACCGGCTTCCGCCGCTTCGGCGGGCGTGCCCGCCCGCGCCTTCGGCCCCAGCTCGGCGACCAGGTCCGCGAGCGTCTCGGGACCGCGTGAGTTGCTCAGCACCACGTCGTGCCCGGCCGCCACCGCCAACCTCGCCACGGTCCCGCCGATTAGCCCCGCCCCGATCAGTCCCACCGTCGACATCGCTGTTCCTCACTCGTCGTGGTGTGCGCCTTTTCTGGCTCACGCAGTCCACTATCCACGAATTTCTGGCTCGCGCAATCCAGAAATCTTGATAGGCTCGCGCCATGCCCCGCGAGCTGACGACCAAGGGACTCGCCACCCGGAGCCGCATCGTCGAGCACGCCGCGGCGGTGGCACGCGAGCGCGGCGTGGCGCAGACGAGCCTGGAGTGCGTCCGCGCCTCCGCGAAGGTCAGCAACAGCCAGCTCTTCCACTACTTCCCCGACGGCAAGGCGGCGCTGATGCTCGCCGTCGCCCGGCACGGGGCGGACGCGATCCTGGCCGACCAGGAGGCCCGGCTCGGCGGCGCGAACACTTGGCGCGCGTGGGAGGAGTGGGCGGAGGCGCTGTGCGCGCACTACGAGTCGCAGGGCTCCCGCTGCGACCTGACCACGCTGCTCAGCCAGCTCGACCCGGACAACCCCGGTGTCCAGGCGATCCTGGTCGACGTCTTCGACACCTGGGAACGCGTGCTCGCCGACGCGATCCGCGGCATGCAGGCCGTCCGCAAGATCCGCCCGGACCTGGACGCCGACAGCACCGCGCAGGTGGTCGTGGCGGGCATCGTCGGCAGCACGATGCACATGGCCGCCACCGGCACCACCGCCCGCCTGCGCACGACGATGCGCGCCACGCTCACGTCCCTCCGCGGCTGACCGGGATCAGGCGCCGGGATCAGGCTGAAGCCACGGCCATCACCGCCGCGGACGCCTCGCGCGCCCACGGACCGGCGAGGACGTGCTGGATCACCAGCAGTCGGCGGGCTTCCTCGTCCAGGTCGGCCTCACCCGACCAGCTCGACACGTGGTCGCCGCCCGCGTGCGGCAGGCCACCCGCCTTGGCCTGCCGGGCGACCTCCAGGAGCAGCGCCTCCAGCGCCAGGTCCGGCTCGGCCGCGCGGTGCGACTCGACAGCCCGCCGCGCGTCCTCGACCATCGCGGCGGAGACGAAGCCGTTCAGCTCCCACTGGGCGTCGCGGATCTCGATGACCCGGCGGTAGAGCCGCCGTTCGATGGCGACCACGCTCACCAGGTCGGCCAACCGGGTCGGCACGGGCCCGAGCACGTTTCCCGGAGCCGCGTCCGACAGCGCTTCCCACAGCGCCCGGAGGCGGTGGAACCGCACGAGGCGACCGACCAGCCCACCCACCCGCAGTGCCTGCGGGATCAGCGCGCCCACACCGAGCAGCACGATCGTGGACTCCAGCAGCACGAGCGGCACCAGCCCGCGGACCGGCCCCTCCAACGGGTACGGCAGGTCGAAGCCGTGCGCGACGACGTACCAGACGCGCACGCCGACGTAGGCCACGCCGAAGCAGCAGCCCGCGGCGATCAGGAGCGCGGAAGCCTTGAACCACGCCCCGACGGCCGTGAGCCTGCGCGAGCCGAACAGCACGACCGCGGCGGCGAACCCCGTTCCCAGGCACACCTGGAAGAGCAGGTGGTAGACGACGACCAGGGGCGACCGGGCCTCCCAGCACCCGAAGTCGAAGTGGTCGGCCCGCCTGGGGATCAGCACGAACAGCACGGCCATGCCCGCGAGCGCCGACGCCAGGACCCACCTCGCGCCGCGAAGCAGCCGCCACCCGGTCTCCCCCGCCTCGACCACGACCACCACGAGTCGCAGGCACGCCACCACCGCGAGCACGGCGAACACGTGCCCGACGAGGATCGACAGGTCGGGAACCCCGATGGCGGCGTCGAACGCGCGCCGCGCGCTGTAGCCGCTGATCGTCGCCGCCAGGGTGACGAACAGGAAGGTGAACGCGATCGACCGCCGCCGCGGCGTCCTCCGCTTGGAGACCAGCAGCCGGAGCGTCACCAGCCACAGGACCGCGATGGAGGCGATCCACAGCGGACTGGGCGCGACCCCGGCGGTGCCGGTCAGGTCAGAGCAGGTCATGCAGTTCGCCCGTCCGTCCACTCCGGCCGGAGCCCGGCCTCGGCCACCCGACCCGTTCCAGGATGAGCGCCGCCATCAGCTCGGCGGCCTCCTCCTCGGGTGTCGAGTAGCGGGTCCGCATGAGCACGCGCCGCACCACCGCGGGGTCGAGCAGCGGGAACAGCGACGCCGGGCCGCCGTCGGGGCCGTAGCCGACGTGGTCGCAGAGCAGGTGCCCGATCTCGTGCAGGATGATGTTCAGCTCGTGCATCGGGCTCGTCCCGCGGGCGTGGAACACGTGGTCCGAGTCGGCGAGCGAGAGCCACATCCCGCACGGCTCACCCTCGCCCAGCGGTGTCGGGAGGACGTGCAGGTACAGGGGGCGGCCACGATCGCGGGCCAGTTGCGCGCGGAACGCCTCGACGGAGAACGGGGCGGGGATCACCACTTCCGCGAGCCGGGCGCGCACGTCCTTGATCAGCCGCCGCACAACTCCCCCGCACACTCCCCGAAGCGGTCGCGCCTCGGCTGAACCCTACCGGTGTCAGGTCTCCTCGCTCGGCAGGCCTTCCACCGACCGCGCGTGCTCGACCATCGCCCGGATCGCGGCCAGCCCGTTCGGCGACAGCTCGGCCGCGCGCAGGGCCAGCGACCGCACCGGGTCGTCCCGCAGGGTCGCCAGCAACTCCAACTGGGCGTCCGCCGCGGATGTGTCGTCGTCCAGGAAGTACGACGCGGGCACGCCGAAGAACGACGCCAGCGCTTCGAGGTGCCGCTTGGTCGGGTTGTCCCGGATGCCCTTCCTGAGCTGCCAGACGTAGGTGTGCGAGATCATCGTGCCCTGCTCGCGGATGGCTGAGGCGACCTCTTCGTACGTGTACTCGCCCCGGTTCGCCGGGTGCACCGTTCGGAACAACCGGTCGAGGCGCTCGGTCAACGACCGGGGTTCCTGCCGCTCAGCCACCACTTCACCTCCACGCGGAGCCTAGTCGACCGGACACCGCTCTTGATCAGCGGTTGACAACGACGGCCCCTGCTTTAAACTCAGATTTACAGACAGGTCGCGCCTCGGCAACTCAGGCGGGCCAACTGCGGTCAGGGGGGTTCGGGGCGGGGGTTCATCTCCCCCGCCCCGGACATTTTTCCGCCCGATCAGCCGTCACCGCCCCACCTTCGTGACCACGACCGCGACCGGCACGCCGTCCCCGACCACGCCGGGGAACCCGCCGTCGACACCGTCGACCAGCACGACCCGGTCGGCCAGCGTCTCCCCCGCCAGGAACCCCCGGTGCGCCCGCACCGCCTCCAGCACGCCCTCCGGCGCGCCCACCGCCACCTCGACCCGGTCGGACACCTCGAACCCGGCGTCCCGCCGGGCCTGCTGCACCACGCGGACCAGGTCGCGCACCGTGCCCTCCGCGGCCAACTCCGGGGTGATCTCCACGTGCAGCGCGATCGTCACGCCCCGCTGGGACTCGACGGCCCAGTCGCTCCGGGGCACCTCGGTCACCAGTACCTCTGTGACCTCCACCGGCTCACCGTCCACGGTGACCACGACCGGTCCACCGGCGCGCAGCCGTGCGACGACCTCGTGCGGGTCGACCGCCAGCACGGCGTCGGCCACCCGTTGCGTGCGCTTGCCGAACCGCTTGCCCAGCGCGCGGAAGTCGGGCCGCACCCGGACGTCCACGACCTCGCCGGACAGGGGCTCGAAGCGCTTCACGTTCAGCTCGGCGGCGACGTCGTCCAGCAGGTCGCGCGGCAGGTCGACGGGCAGGCCGACCAGCGCCCGGCCGAGCGGCTGCCGGACCCGCACCCCGCTGCTCTTGCGCGCGGCCCGGCCCGCTTCGGCCAGCGCCCTGGCCACGCGGACGTGCTCGGCCAGCACGGGATCGATCAGCGCCGGGTCGGCGACGGGCCAGGTGGCGAGGTGCACCGACTCCGGCGCGTCGGGCGTGCCGGGGCGGACGGCCCGCCGCCAGACCTCCTCGGTGATGAACGGGACGATCGGGGCGAGCAGGCGGGTCAGGACGTCCAGGCACTCGTGCAGCGTGGCGAGCGCGTCCCGGTCGGCGGCCCAGAACCGCTGGCGCGAGCGCCGCACGTACCAGTTCGACAGGTCGTCGACGAAGTCCGCCAGCAGCCGTCCGGCCCCGGCGGTGTCGTAGTCCTCCAGCCTCTCGTCCACGTCGCGGGCGAGCCTGTGCACCTCGCCCAGCACCCACCGGTCCAGCACCGGACGGGCCGCGACCGGGTTGGCGGGCCCCCACTCCGTCGCGTAGAGGGTGAAGAAGGACGCGGTGTTCCAGTACGTCATCAGGGTGCGGCGGACGACCTCCTCCAGCGGCCCCGGTCCGACCCGGCGGGCCGACCACGGGGAGCCGGAGCACGCCATGAACCAGCGCAGCGCGTCGGCGCCGTGGGCGTCCATCAGCGGGATCGGCTCCAGGACGTTGCCGAGGTGCTTGCTCATCTTGCGGCCGTCCTCGGCCACGATGTGGCCGAGGACCACGACGTTCTCGTACGGCGACCGGTCGAACACCAGCGTGCCGACGGCCATCAGCGTGTAGAACCAGCCCCTGGTCTGGTCGACGGCCTCGGCGATGTACCGGGCCGGGAACGCCCGCTCGAACTCCTCGGCGCTGCCGGGCACGTGCGGGTAGCCGAACTGGGCGAACGGCATCGAGCCGGAGTCGAACCAGGCGTCGACGACCTCTGGCACGCGGGTCGCCGTCGAGCCGCACGTCGGGCAGTCGAAGGTGACGGCGTCGACGAACGGCCGGTGCGGGTCGAGCGCGGACAGGTCCGCGCCTGCCAGCGCGCCCAGTTCGGCGCGGGAGCCGACGACCGCCACGTGCCCGTCGGGGCACCGCCACAGCGGCAGCGGCGTGCCCCAGTAGCGGGAGCGGGACAGGGCCCAGTCGACGTTGTTCGCCAGCCAGTCGCCGTACCGGCCGTGCTTGACGTGCTCGGGGTACCAGGTGGTGGCCTCGTTCTCCCGCCGGAGCGCGTCGCGGATCGCGGTCGTGCGGATGTACCAGGCCTGCTGGGCGTAGTGCAGCAGCGGCGTGTGGCAGCGCCAGCAGTGGGGGTAGCTGTGCTCGTACGGCTCGGAGCGGAACAGCAGCCCCCGCTCCCCCAGGTCCGCGACCAGCACCGGGTCGGCGTCCTTGAAGAACACCCCGCCGACCACCGGCACCCCGGCGAGGAACCGGCCGTCGCCGCCGATCGGGTTGACCACCGGCAGGCCCGCCGCGCGGCACGCCTCCAAGTCCTCCGCGCCGAACGCGGGCGCCAGGTGCACCAGGCCGGTGCCGTCGTCGGTCGTCACGTGGTCGGCCGCCACGACGACGTGCGCGTCCGGGATCTCGACCAGGTCGAACGGCCGCCGGTAGCTCCTCCCCACCAGCTCGGACCCCGGCACGGTGGCCACCCGCTCGAACTCGCCCAGCACCCGCGCGGCCAGTGGTTCCGCGACCACGAACACCCCGCGGTCGGTGCGGGCCACGACGTAGTCGACGTCCGGGCGGACCGCGACGGCGGTGTTGGACACCAGCGTCCACGGCGTGGTCGTCCACACCAGCAGGTCCACCCCGGCCAGGTCCCCCACCAGCGGGAAGCGCACGGTCACCGACGGGTCGACGACGGTCTCGTAGCCCTGGGCGACCTCGTGGTCGGACAGCGCGGTGCCGCACCGGGCGCAGTACGGCGCGACCCGGTGGTCCTCGACCAGCCTGCCGTCGCGGAAGATCCGCTGGAGCGCCCACCAGACGCTGTCGACGTACTCCGGCGACATCGTCCGGTACGCGTGGTCGAGGTCGATCCAGTAGCCCATGCGCTCGGTCATCGCCTCGAACTCGCCGACGTGCCGCAGCACGGACTCGCGGCAGCGCGCGGTGAACTCGGCGACGCCGACCCGTTCGACGTCGAGCTTGCCGCTGAGCCCCATCTCCTTCTCCACGGCCAGTTCCACCGGCAGCCCGTGGCAGTCCCAGCCCGCGCGGCGCGGCACCGAGTAGCCCTTCATCGTGCGGTAGCGCGGGAAGACGTCCTTGAACACCCGCGCTTCGACGTGGTGGGTGCCCGGCGAGCCGTTGGCGGTCGGCGGGCCCTCGTAGAACACCCAGCGCGGACCGGTCTCGGTGCGCCGCAGGCTCTCGGCGAACACGTCGTTCTCCCGCCACCACGCGATGACGCGGCGTTCCAGCGCGGGCAGGTCCACCCTGGCGGGCAGGGGGCTGAAGGGTGAGGTCCCCGGCACGGCTCCTCCTCGGGCTCGTCGCTCGCGTGTGGACGGCTCGCGCCGCCCGCACGGGGACGAAGACCGGGTTCCCGCACCCGGCACCCCGCGGTACCACCCCGCTTGCGCCCGTCGGGGCGCCACTCGTCTCGACGGCTGTGACGGGCCTGCCCCGTCCGGTTCTACTGAGGCCTCGCGGCCCGTTCTCCCGGAGGCTCCCCGGTGATGGCCGGATCGGTGCCTGTGCCGCGAACGGTAGCCGAGGGGAACCGCGCACCGACATCGATTTCCCAGCCACTGCTCGGCGAGCAGTGGCTGACCGGGCACTGGTCGCGTTCACTTCGAGGCGGAAGCCTTGCGGTGGCGGCCGACTCGGGCCGCCGCGAACGGAGGAGCGCACGATGGGTGCGAAGTGGACGAACGCCGACATCCCCGACCAGACCGGGCGGACCGTCGTGATCACGGGCGCCACCAGCGGGATCGGGCTGATCACCGCGCGCGAGCTGGCGGGGGCGGGCGCCCGCGTGGTGCTGGCGGTGCGCGACCCGGCCAAGGGCCGCGCCGTCGCCGCCACCCTGCCAGGGCGCACGGAGGTGCGGGAGCTCGACGTGAGCCGCCTGCGGTCGGTGCGGGAGTTCGCGGAGGCGTGGCGCGGGCGGATCGACGTTCTGGTCAACAACGCCGGGATCATGCAGGTGCCCGAGGCGCGGACCGAGGACGGGTTCGAGCTGCAAACCGCGACGAACTTCCTCGGCCCGTTCGCGTTGACCACCCTGCTGCTGCCGCACGTGACCGACCGCGTCGTCACGGTGTCCTCGCAGCTCCACCGGATCAGCCGGATCGACCTGACCGACCTCGCCTGGGCGTCGCGGAAGTACGACGACCTGAGGACGTACGCCGACTCGAAGCTCGCCGTCCTGCTGTTCACGCTGGAGCTCCAGCGCAGGCTCGCCGAGGCGGGCAGTCCGGTGCGCTCGCTGGCGGCGCACCCCGGCATCGCCACGACGAACCTCGTCGCGCACCGCGGCCGGTCGGCCACGCCGTTCTCGTTCCTGCTCAACGACCCGGAGCACGGTGCCCTGCCGACGTTGTTCGCCGCCACGCAGGACGTGCCGGGCGGGTCCTACGTCGGACCGGACGGCGTGGGCGGCGTCAAGGGCCACCCGAAGATCGGCACGCCGTCCCGACGCGCTCGCGACCCGAGGCTCGCGCGGGAACTGTGGGACGTCGCGAGCAGGCTCACCACCGCCGATACCGCTACCCGAGCACCGCAGTCAGGGAAGTGACCATGGAGTACGCCGAGCTGTCCGACTTCCTCCGCAAGCGCCGGGAGGCCCTGCAACCCGAGGACGTCGGGCTGCCGCGCGGCGCCCGCCGCCGCACGCCCGGCCTGCGCCGGGAGGAGGTGGCGGCGCTCGCCGCGATGTCGACCGACTACTACAGCCGCCTCGAAGGCGGGCGCGGTCCGCAGCCGTCCGAGCCGATGCTGTCGGCGATCAGCCGGGCGCTGCACCTCACGCTCGCCGAGCGCGACCACCTGTTCATCCTGGCGGGGCACGGCGTCCCGGTGCGCGCGGCGCGCGCGGACCACGTCAGCCCCGGCCTGCTGCGGATCGTGGACCGGCTGGAGGACACCCCCGCCGTCGTGCTCAACGGGCTGGCCGAGTCGCTCGTGCAGACCAGGGCGCACATCGCGCTGGAGGGCGACCACGGCGTGTTCACCGGCCAGGCGCGCAGCGCGGTCCACCGCTGGTTCACCGGCGACCGCGCGCTGTACCCGGAGTCGGCCCACGCGGGCCACGGCCGTGTCCTGGTGTCCAAGCTCCGGTCGACCTACGCCGTCGACGGCCCCCGGTCCCGCGCGGGCGCGCTGGTGAACTCCTTGCGCGAGACCAGTCCCGAGTTCGCGGCGCTGTGGGAGGAGCACGAGGTCGGCGTGCGGTACGACGACACCAAGAGGTTCCTGCACCCGGAGGTCGGCGAGCTGGAGCTGCACTGCCAGGTGCTGCACGACGTCGACCAGCAGCAGGCGCTGCTCGTGTTCACCGCCACCCCCGGCACGCCGAGCCACGAGAGGCTGCGGCTGCTCGCGGTGCTCGGCGGCCAGCGGCTCGCCGCGGACCGGGGGTGACCGGCGCTACCGGCACGGCAGGAGCGCGTGGATGACGCGGGCCGCGCGGGCCGCGTCCGGTTCGTCGCCGGTGATCAGGCTGAGGTAGACGTAGGACTCCATGATCCGCACCAGCACGTACGGCAGGTCGGTGTCGGGGACGGTGCTGTGCAGGCGGCCCGCGAGCCGGTCGACGTCCACGACCTCGGCGACCAGGTCGACCAGCCGCTGCTGGAAGTCGCTCGCCTTGGTCGTGAGCAGCTTGAGCGCCAGGTCGCCCTCGCGTTCCAGGAACACCCGCATGCCGGAGTTCGTCATCGACGCCTCCGCCGCGCCGGTGACGACGTCGGCCGCCGTCCCTCCCGCCGCGCGCAGGCGGCGGATGGTCTTGTCGATCATCGACCACAGCACCTCGGCGATCAGGTGCTCCCGCGAGCCGACCCAGCGGTAGAGCGTCGCCCGGTCGACCCCCAGCACCGCGGCCAGCCCCCGCATGTCGATCCGTTGCCCCGCCTGGAACATCCGGGTCGCCTCGGCGAGCGCGTCCAGCGCTGTCGGCCGCGGCGGACAGCCCGTCAACTGCCGTCGCAACGGCGTGCCTCTCATCGTGGAACCCCCTGTTGACACGATCGGCGGCCCGAGCGCACAGTCTGCAACACCTGGCGTAGATGTGGCAATGGAGCGACAGATGAGCGAACCGGTGCAGGGACCCGTCGTAACCGTTCGGGGTGGCGTGCTGGAGGGGCGCGCCGTCGACGGCGTGAGGTCGTTCCTCGGCGTGCCGTACGCGGCGGCGCCGTTCGGCGCGAACCGGATGCGACCGCCGCGGCCCGCGGAGGCGTGGTCGGGCACCCGCGCGGCCACGGAGTACGGGCCGACGGTGCCCAAGGGCGACTACCCGCCGCCGTACCGGCCGCTGTTCCCGGAGGTCGTGATCCCCGGCGAGGACTGCCTGAACCTCAACGTGTGGACGCCCGACGGGGACGTGACCGGGCTGCCGGTGCTGGTGTGGATCCACGGCGGGTCGTTCATGAACGGCTCCGGATCGGTCGGCGAGTACGACGGGTCGGCGTTCGCCCGCGACGGCGTGGTGTGCGTGACCGTCAACTACCGGCTGGCGGCCGAGGGGTTCCTGTACCTCGGCGACGGGGTGGCGAACCTCGGCCTCCAGGACCAGGTCGCCGCGCTGGAGTGGGTGCGGGACAACATCTCCGCGTTCGGCGGCGACCCGTCGCGGGTCACGGTCGCGGGCGAGTCGGCGGGTGCCATGAGCGTCACCACGCTGCTGGCGATGCCGATGGCGGACGGCCTGTTCGCGCGGGCGATCCTCCAGAGCGGCGCCGCGGCCCACACCCTGCCGCCCGAACTGGCGCGCACGGTCGGCGGCCACCTGGCCGACGCGCTCGGCGTCGCCCCCACCCGCGAGGCCATCGGCGCCGTCCCGCTGGACGCGCTGGTGCGCACGGCGTCGACCCTCGTCGCGGAGGTGCAGACCGCGCCCGACCCGGCGAAGTGGGGGCAGCTCGCGCTGAGCCTGCTGCCGTTCGCGCCGACCCTGGACGGCGACGTCCTGCCCCGCCCACCGCTGGAGGCCTTCGCCGACGGTCAGAGCGGCGGCGTGCCGGTGCTGCTCGGCTCCACCCGCGACGAGGCCAGGCTGTTCCTGGTCGCGGCCGGGAGCATCGGCTTCATCGACGACGACGCCCTGGTCGCGGCTGCGGGCGGGTACGGCCTGAGCCCCGATGGTGTGGACGTGTACCGCGCCAACCGTCCCGGCGCGAGCCCCGGCGACCTGCTCGCCGCCATCATCACCGACTGGTTCTTCGCCATCCCCGGCCTACGCGTGGCCGAGGCGCGAGCGGCCACCGGCACGACGTGGGTGTACCGCTTCGACTACCCGGAGCCCGCCGACAACCACGGCCTCGGCGCGTGCCACGGCGTCGAGATCCCGTTCGTGTTCGACACCGCTCACCGCCCCGACGCCCGCCCCCGCATCGGCGACACGCCCTCGCGGGCCGTCACCGACACCGCGCACGGCGCGTGGGTCTCATTCATCACCGACGGCACGCCCGGCTGGTCGCCGTACACGCCGGACACCCGCACGGCGGCGCTGTTGACCGACAAGGTGACCGAGGTCGACGACCCGTCCGGCGACGAACGCGCGCTGTGGGAGGGCATCCGGTAGCGAACGGCTACGCCACCCCGAACGCGGCGAACTGCTCGACCAAGCCCCGCGGCGCGTCGGAGCGGAAGCACAGGACGAGGCTTTCCGCGGACATCGCGGCGGACGCCTCGCCGCGCGGGAACAGGGCCTCCTCGTAGACCCGCAAGGCCTTCTCCACGTCGCCGGGGTGCGCGATCAGGGCCGCGGCCAGCTCGGCGCCGTCCTGCATGGCCAGGTTGGCGCCCTCGCCCGCGAACGGCGACATGAGGTGGGCCGCGTCCCCGACGAGCGTGACGCCGGGAACGCGGTCCCAGCGGTGGCCGATCGGCAGGGCGTGGACGGCGCGGGGCACCAGGGGCGTGTCGGTGTCCGCGATCAGGGCGCGGAGGCTGTCGTCCCAGTCGGTGAAGTGGGCCAGGACGTCGGCGGTGAGGGTGGCGGGGTCGGCGGTGGCCGCCCAGTCGGCCGGGGCCCTCAGCGCGCCGTAGACGTGGAGGCCGCCTTCGGGCTCGCGGTGCGCCAGGAAGCCCTTGTCCTCGCCGAGGGCGAAGAAGAAGCCGGACCCGATCACGGCCGCGCTCGCGGGGTGGCGGACGTCGGCGTCGCGCAGGTGCGCCTCCACGAACGACAGGCCCGTGTAGGCAGGCACGGCCGCCGAGACGAGCGGGCGGACCTTCGACCACGCGCCGTCCGCGCCGACGACCAGGTCGGTGGTGAACGAGCCGCCGTCGGCGAGCACGACCTCGTGCCTGCCGTCGGTCAGCGGCACCACGGCGGTGACCTTCGAACCCCAGCGGACGGCGGGGACGGAGGCCAGCAGGATGTCGCGCAGGGCCCTGCGGTTGATCTCCGGACGGCCGCCGTCGCCGTCGTCGGGCTTGTCGATGTGCACGACGGCGTGCCGGTCCAGCACGCGCATCGCCTCGCCGCCCTGGTGGACGGCCGCGAGGAACTCCTCGTGGAGGCCCGCGGCGCGCAGCGCGGCCTGGCCGGAGTCCTCGTGCATGTCGAGCATCCCGCCCTGCGAGCGGGCGGTGGGTGACGCCTCCAACTCGAGCACGGTCGCCTCGACACCGTTGAGGTGCAGGATCCGGGCCAGGACGAGGCCGCCCAGTCCGGCGCCGACGATGGTGATGGGGTGGTGGGGCATGACGTGTTCTCCGTTCCGTTGACGAGCGGTCCAGGTGCGGGTCGGCACCGTGCGGGCGAGCCCTACCACCACCGTAACGAACACGTTCGCTCCGAACAAGTTCGGAGCGAACGTGTTCGTCCTCACTACCGCGTGCCGCAGAGCGCGTGCTCGACGAGGTCGATCGCGACGTCCTTCGTCGGCGCGGGCACGCCCGGCTTCGGCACCATCGAGTCGGTGTTGATCGACACCACGACGCTGCGCGAGCCGTCCGAGGTGACGCCGTTGCGGGTCTTGAAGCCGTGGATGTCACCGCCGTGCGCCCACGAGCCGCCGCACGAGTTGGGGACGAACATCAGCCCCAGGCCGTACCGGACGCCGGGCCAGCCCCCCTCGAACCGGGTCGCGGGCACGGTGTCGCGCATGGCCGCGAGCTGCGCGGGCCGCAGCACCCCGCCGGACATCAAGGCGCGCAGGAACCTGTTCGCGTCCTCGGTGGTGCTGATGATCGCGCCCGCGGCACCCGCCCACGACGGGTTCAGCTCGGTCGCGTCGATGTCCGGGCCCTCCGCGCTGAACCGCTCGTAGCCGATGGCGTGCGGGCCGGGGATCGACCGCGAGGTGTCCGGCGCGAAGGTGTCGCGCAGCCCGAGCGGGCGGATGATCCGCGAGCGGACCTCCTGCTGCCAGGTGTTCCCGGTGACCTTCGCGATGATCATCCCGGCGAGGACGTAGTTGGTGTTGGAGTACTCCCAGTCCGTGCCGGGCTCGAACGTCGGCGCGCCCTTCATCGCGAGGCCGACGGCTTCCTCGGGGGTGAGGGTCAGGTACCGGTTCTGCTCGAAGCCCTCCCGCGTGAACAGGAACGGCAGCTCCGCCAGGTACTCGTGCAGGCCGGTGGTCTGCTGGAGAACCTGCCGAACGGTGATCTTCGAGCCGTCGTTGCCGTTGCCCGTGACCAGACCCGGCAGCCACCGCTCCACCGTGTCGTCCAGCGACAGCCTGCCCTCGCCCACGAGTTGGAGCAGCGTCGCCGACACGAACGTCTTGGTGTAGCTGGCGATGCGGAAGCGGGCGTGCCACGGCACGGGCGTCCCCGCGGCGACGTCGCCGAACCCGCTCCGCACCTTGACGCTCCCCTGTGGGGTGACGAGTTCGGCGAGGGCACCGGGGGCGCCGAGGGCCAGGAGCGCGTCGGCGTCGCGTTGCAGGGTCGCGGTGGTCGGGCGGTGGTCGGTCGAGGCGGCCGCGACGCCGGAGGTCGCGGTGCCGACCAGCACCACCATGGCCGCCACCGCGGCGCAAGTTCGTTTCATGCCAACGACGTTAGGGACGGGAGGACCGCGGGTCGTCGTCCGAGGACGGGATCTTCGCCTACCCCGCTGGGGGTATCCCGGACTACCTCCACGGGTGGGCGACAACGCCGCCGGGCCGCCGCTACGGTGGCCCCGTGAGGGCGATTCCGAGACCGGTGCTGGTGGACGTGCTGCTCGCCGTGGTGCTGACCGGGCTGACGCTGGCGACCCTGGTCGACGCCTCCGGAAGTGCGGCCCCGTGGCCCGCCTACGCCCTGGCCGTGCTCACGGCCGCGCCCCTCGCCCTGCGCCAGCGCGCTCCGGTGGTGGTGATGGCGGTCATCGGGGCCGCGCTGGCCGCGTACAGCCTCCTCGGCTACGGCGACTACCCCAACTCGGGCGTCGGCATCCTCATCGCGATGTTCACCGTCGCCACGCTGCGACCCCGGAACGTGGCCGCGGCCATGTTCCTGACCGTGATGGCCGTGGTCGCCGCCGCCTGCGTCACGAGCCGGACGGACGTGGCGTGGACCTCGGCCGCCCAGTCCGCGCTCCAGGTCATCGGCGCCTGGGTGCTCGGCGAGAGCACGCGGCGGTGGGGCGACCGCACCCGAAGGCTGGCCGAGCGGGCCACCAGGGCGGTCGCCGACGAGCGGGTGCGCATCGCCAGGGAGTTGCACGACATCGTCGCCCACCACATGGCGGTCATCTCGCTCCAGGCGGGCGTGGCCCAGTACGTGATCGACACCGACGTGGCCACGGCCAGGAAGGCGATCACCACCGTCGGCGACACCAGCCGCGAAGCCCTGACGGAGATGCGCAGGCTGCTGGACGTGCTGAGGCTGGAGGACGCGTCCGAACTCGCGCCCCAGCCCGGACTCGCGGCGTTGGACGACCTGGTCGACCGCACCCGCGGCGCGGGCCTGCCGGTGGACGTCGTCGTCACGGGCCGCGAACGCGCCCTGCCGCCCGGCCCGGACCTGTGCGCGTACCGGGTGGCCCAGGAGTCGCTGACCAACGCGCTGAAGCACGCCGGTCCCGCCACCGCGCGGATCGACCTCGACTACGGCGAGCGGACGCTCACCCTCAAGGTCACCGACGACGGCACCGCGGCCCGGCCACGACGGGAGTCGCCCACGTCGCACGGGATCCGCGGGATGCGGGAACGCGCGGAGCTGTACGGCGGCGTCCTCACCGCGGGCCCGGCCGACGAGGGCGGCTTCGCCGTCGTCGTGCGCCTGCCGCTGAACGAGGCGCGATGACGATCCGCGTGCTCGTCGTCGACGACCAGGCGCTCATCCGGGCCGGGCTCGTCGCGCTGTTCAAGGCCGCTCCGGGGCTCGAGGTCGTCGGTGAGGCGTCCGACGGCGCGCAGGCCGTCGAACTGGCCGCGACCACGAGCCCGGACGTGGTGCTGATGGACATCCGGATGCCCGTCCTGGACGGCATCGCCGCCACCCGGCAGATCCTGGCCACGCCGCGCGAACAGCAGCCGCGCGTGGTCGTGCTGACCACGTTCGACGTCGACGAGTACGTCTACACCGCGCTCGGCGAGGGCGCGTCCGGCTTCCTGCTCAAGGACACCCCGCCGGACCGGATCATCGCCGCCGTCCACACCATCGCGGCGGGCGACGTGCTGATCACACCCCGCATCACCCAGCGGCTGGTCGAGACCTACGCCCAGCACCACCGCACCGCCGCCGCGAGCGCGCCCCGGCTGGCCCTGCTGACCGCTCGCGAGACCGAGGTGCTGCGGCTCGTCGGCCGCGGTCTGAGCAACGGCGAGATCGCCGACCGGCTCGTGCTCAGCGAGGCGACCGTCAAGACCCACGTCAAGCGCGCGATGGGCAAGCTCCACCTCACCAGCCGCGCCCAGGCCGTGGTCGTGGCGTACGAGACGGGCCTGGTGGTGCCGTCGGGGTAGCTACACGGGCCGGGCGGCCCGCCACCGCCGCTACTCGTTGCTCGGCGTGAACCGGTGCCGCGGCGGGGGGCTGCCCGGCAGGGCGTCCTTCCGCCGCTCGGTCTTGGCGCCCTCGACGAGGTGCCGGGTGGCGACGCGGGCCAGCACGTCCAGCGCGGCGCGGACCTCCAGGTGGTCCAGCGGTTCCACCTCCCCCGCCAGCAGGGGGCCGTCCAACGTGGTCCAGCCGGTGTCGTCGGCGCCCACCCGCACCGTGACCGTCTCGCCGGTCGGCGTCGTCAGCGCGATGTCGGCGCCGTCCACGACCGCGTGCCGCCCGGTGTGCAGGACCGAGCGGCGGCGCAGGTCGGCGTCCGCCGCCAACCGGGCCCTCTCCCCCGACGCGGCCAGCGCGCGCAGGGCGTGGTGGGTCACCTCGTCGCCCCGTTCGGCCAGTGAGCGCAGCAGTTCGGGCCGGGTCCAGCCCGGTCCCTGGTCGGTCGGCGGGTCCAGCACGTCCGCGACCACCTCCAGCGCGCCGGAGGCCGAGAACGCCGCACGGGTGACCGGGTCCGCGGGGTCGTGGCCGAACGCGGGCCGGACGACGGCGTCGGCGATCTGCCCCACCGCCCGCACGGAGTCGGCCCGCAGCGGAGCGCCCCGACCCGCGAGCGAGCCGGTCGGCTCGACCTGCCGCTTGCCGACGGTGACGTCGCGGGAGGCCAGGTCGGCGTAGACGGTGTCGCGCGAGACGCGGGCCAGCCTGGCCAGTTCGGCGACGTTGCGGGTGCCGGTGCGCCACGCCTCGGCGACCAGGTCGGCCCGGTCGGACGACAGGCGTTCGCGCCGGTCGGCCCACCCGATGAGCGCGGCCAGCGCGGCGACGCGCGCGGATTCGGTGTCGGTGTCCATGCCGACCACCATATGTCGAGTCAGTCGACATGTCGAATGAGTCGACACCCTGTCGGCGGCCTGTGCTGATCCACAGCACGACGTACGGTCGGGTTGTCCACGCTGGAGGCCGCCCGCGCGGCCGACGAGAGGAGCCCGATGATCGACCGGCCAACCGCCCCGTGGTGGACCTCAGCGGTCGTCTACCAGGTCTACCCGCGCAGCTTCGCGGACTCCACGGGCGACGGGATCGGTGACCTCGTCGGCATCACGTCCCGGCTGGACCACCTCCAGAGGCTGGGCGTGGACGTGGTCTGGCTGTCGCCGATCTACCTCTCCCCGCAGGCGGACAACGGCTACGACATCTCCGACTACCAGGCCGTCGACCCGGTGTTCGGCACGCTGGAGGACTTCGACCGGCTGCTGGCCCAGGTGCACGAGCGGGGCATGCGGCTGGTGATGGACCTGGTCGTCAACCACACCTCCGACGAGCACCCGTGGTTCGTGGAGTCGCGCTCCGGCAAGGACAACCCGAAGCGCGACTGGTACTGGTGGCGGCCCGCGCGCGAGCCGTTCACGGCGGGCGAGCCCGGCGCGGAGCCGACGAACTGGGAGTCGTTCTTCTCCGGTCCGACGTGGACGCTGGACGAGACGACCGGCGAGTACTACCTGCACCTGTTCGACCGCAAGCAGCCGGACCTCAACTGGGAGAACCCCGAGGTGCGCGCGGCCGTGCACGAGATGATGCGCTGGTGGCTCGACCGGGGTGTCGACGGCTTCCGGATGGACGTCATCAACTTCATCTCCAAGCACCCCGAGCTGCGCGACGGCCCCACGACCGGGACCGGTGGCCTCGGCAACGGCTTCGCCCAGTTCGCCACCGGCCCGCGCGTGCACGAGTTCCTCCAGGAGATGCGCCGCGAGGTGTTCGCGGGCCGGACCGGGAACTTCCTGACCGTGGGCGAGATGCCCGGCGTCACGTGGGAGGACGCGCGCCTGTTCACCGACCCCGCTCGGGGCGAGGTCGACATGGTGTTCCAGTTCGAGCACGTCTCGCTGGACCACGGGCCGGGCGGGAAGTTCGACCCCAAGCCGCTGGACCTGCGCGACCTCAAGGCGTCGCTCGGCCGCTGGCAGACGGCGCTCGGCGAGACCGGGTGGAACAGCCTGTACTGGAACAACCACGACCAGCCCCGCGTGGTGTCCCGCTTCGGCGACGGCTCCCGCGAGTCGGCGACCGCGCTGGCGACCGTGCTGCACCTGCACCGCGGCACGCCCTACGTCTACCAGGGCGAGGAGCTGGGGATGACCAACGCCCCGTTCGCCGGGGTGGACGACCTGCGGGACGTGGAGTCGCTCAACCACTTCCACCGCGCGGTGGAGGCGGGCCAGGACCCGGAGGCGGTCCTGACCGCGTTGCGCGCGATGGGCCGGGACAACGCCCGCACGCCCGTGCAGTGGACCGCCGACCACGAGGCCGGGTTCACCGACGGCACGCCGTGGATCGCGGTCAACCCCAACCACACCTGGCTCAACGCCGCCGCCCAGTACGACGACCCGCACTCGGTGTTCCACCACTACCGGCGGCTGATCGAGCTGCGCCACACCCGCCCGGTGGTCGCGGTGGGCGACTTCACCATGCTGCTGGCCGACCACCCGCACGTCTACGCCTTCGAGCGCCGCCTGGACGACGTCCGGCTGCTGGTCGTGGCGAACCTGCACGGCACCGAGCAGACCGTCGACCTGGCGCCCGAGTGGGCCGGGGCGACCGCCGTGCTCTCCAACACCGCGGGCCACGACGTGGACGCGAGCCGTGCGATCCTCCAGCCGTGGGCCGCGCTCGTGCTGGAATTGACCGGAGGGCAGTCATGACGACCGGAGCGAAGAACTGGGCGGGCAACGTCGTCTTCTCCGCCGAGCACCTGGAGGCGCCGACCTCCGTCGAGCGGGTCCGGGAGGTCGTGGCGGACGCCGACAAGGCGCACGTGGTCGGGGCGGGCCACTCGTTCAGCCGGATCGCGGACACCACCGGGACGCTGATCTCGCTGCGGAACCTGCCTCCGACGGTCGAGGTGTCCCGCGACCGGACGTCGGCGCGGATCTCCGGGGGCCTGCGGCTCGCCGAGACGGCGACGGCGCTGGACGCCGAGGGCTTGGCGCTGCACAACCTGCCGTCGCTGCCGCACATCACCGTCGTGGGCGCCGTCGCCACGGCGACCCACGGGTCCGGCGACGGCAACGGGTCGCTGGCGAGTGCCGTCCGGTCGCTGGACCTGGTCACGGCCGACGGGAAGCTCACCACCCTGTCCCGCGGCGACGCCCGCTTCGACGGCGTGGTCGCGTCGTTCGGGTCGCTCGGGGTCGTCACGGGCGTCGAACTCGACGTCGTGCCCGCGTTCGAGGTGGAGCAGCGGGTGTACGACGACCTGCCGTGGTCCGTGCTCGTCGAGCGGTCCGCGGAGCTGTTCGCGCAGGCGTACAGCGTCAGCGTCTTCACCGACTGGCGCGACTCCTTCACGCCGTGGGTCAAGCGCCGCACCTCGGACGCGCCCGCCGACCTGGGCTGGACCGGCGCGCGCGAGGCGACGAGCGGCCGTCACCCCATCCCCGGCGTCTCGGCGGAGCACTGCACCCCGCAGCTCGGCGAGCCCGGCCCGTGGCACGCCCGCCTGCCGCACTTCCGCGCCGAGTTCACCCCGAGTTCCGGCGACGAGCTCCAGTCGGAGTACGTCGTGCCGCGCGAGCACGCGGCGGAGTCGTTGCGGGCGCTCAAGGAACTCGGGTCGGTGATCTCCCCGGTGCTCCAGGTGTCGGAGATCCGCACGGTCGCCGCCGACGAGCACTGGCTCAGCCCCTTCTACCGCAGGGACGGCATGGCATTCCACTTCACCTGGGTCCCGGACGCGCACGCCGTCCGCCCGGTGCTGACGCTCATCGAGGAGGCGCTGGCGCCGTACTCCGTCCGGCCGCACTTCGGGAAGCTGCACGAGACGGCGCCCGCCGACCGGTACGAGCACTGGGCGCGGTTCGCCGGTCTGCTGAGCGACCTCGACCCGTTCGGCAAGTTCCGCAACGAAGTGGTCGACCACTACTTCCCGCGGTGACTTTTCCGTCATGATCGGGGCATGGCCTCGAAGATGTCGTGGCGCCACTACCTCGCCGACTCCGTCCCGGTCACCGTGTACTGGTTCTCCGAAGAACGCGACTGGCGCACGGGCCGGGTGCGGAAGGCCTTGGGCGACAGCGTGTCCAGGCACCCGGTGGAGCCGTCCGCGACCGAGGCCGAGACCGCCGAGTGGTCGGCCGCGGCGGCGGCGTACGTGGACGAGGTCGCCGCGGCGGCGCGCGAGCTGGGCCTGGCCGAGCGGCGGACGTCGAAGTGGCGCGGGGCGCCGCTGACCCGCCGCTGGGCGAAGGCCAAGTTCGACGAGGCCGTCACGTCGTTCGTCGACCGGGTCGGGGCGGCGACCGCGCGGTACCAGCCGGTGCGCGAGGCGATCGACGCCCGGCTGGTGGAGCAGGAGGCGACCCGGCTCCGGGAGGCCGAGCAGGAGCGCAAGGAGCAGGCCCGCGCGTGGCGCCTGGCCGAAGGCCGATTCCTGGCGTGGAGCCGCAGGCACGCCGCCGCCGACCTGGAGGTGGTCGACGGCCGGACGCCGAGGCAGCTCGCCGCCGAGGACGCGGCGCCCGCCGAGTGGCCGCCGGAGGTCGTGGCGGCGGTCGGCGACGTGGACGAGTGGTGGGCGGGCCTGCGCGAGTCGGCCGTCAACCGGCACGCCCGCGCCACCGCCGTGCGCACGGTCGTCGAAGCGGTCACCGCGACCACGGCCGCGCTGGAACGGGCGGGCCGACCCGGCATCGAGGTGGTCGAGGGCGAGCCCAGCGCGACGCTAGACGGCTGGTGGGTCGAGTTCTCCTGGCCGGACCTGCCGGGCGTCCAGCGGCTGAGCAGACCGCCGGACATCCCCGTCGACCACCTGTGGCAGGGCGACTGGTGGTACGACCTGTACCTCTACGACCGGCTCGCGCTCACCCCCACCTGGCGCGGCGACTACGTCTTCGCGACGCCCACCAGCACCGAGATCGGCAACGGCGTCGCCCGCAGGCACTCGTGGCTGACCTGGACGGTCGCGGAGTTCGCCGACAACCTGTTCCCGGACCGGGTCACCTACCGGCAGCGGTACCACTACGACGGCAAGGACGTCGGCATCCCCATGACCGACTACGCCGACCCGGCCATCTTCCTCCCCTACGTCGACGCCGTCACCCGCCACGCGGTCACCGTCTTCCGCGCGCTGGCACCGGACTAGCGGGTCACGCGCTCGCCCACGCGTCACGCAGGACGGCCGGGTACCGGTCGCCGTAGGCGCCGTGCGGCAGGATCTCGCGGACCCGGTCCAGGTCCGCCTTCGTGAGCACCAGGTCGGCCGCGCCGACGTTCTCGGCCAGCCTGGTGGTGCTGCGGGTGCCGGGGATCGGGACGACGTGGTCGTCCTGGGCGAGCAGCCACGCCAGCGCCAACTGCGTCACGGTGGCGCCCTTCTCCGCCGCCAGCTCCGTGAGTCCGGCGATGGCGGCGACGTTGGCGGTGTAGTTGTCGCCCTGCCAGCGGGCGTCGAAGCGGCGCATGTCGCCCTCGGGGTATTCCGCGCCGGGCTTGACGGTGGACGTGAGGAACCCGCGGCCGAGCGGCGAGTACGGGACGAAGCCGATGCCCAGGTCGCGCACCAGCGGCAGGATCTCGTCCTCCACCTCGCGCTCGAACACGGAGTACTCGGTCTGGAGCACCGAGACCGGGTGGGTGGCGTGGGCGCGGCGGAGGGTCTCGGGGCCGGCTTCCGAGAGGCCGAAGTAGCGGACCTTGCCCGCCGCCACCAGCTCGCCCACGGCTCCGGCAACGTCCTCGATCGGCACGTTCGGGTCCACGCGGTGCTGGTACAGCACGTCGATGTGGTCCGTGCGCAGGAGCCGCAGGCTCTGCTCGGCCACCTCGCGGATGTGCTCGGGCCTGCTGTCCAGCGCGACGCCGACGGACGCCGGGTCGCTCAGGTCGAAGCCGAACTTCGTCGCGAGCACGACCTCGTCGCGGAAACCCTCGACCGCTTCGCCGACGAGCGCCTCGCTCGTGCCCTGGCCCATGCCGTACAGCTCGGCGGTGTCGATGAGGGTGACGCCGAGCTCGTGCGCGCGGCGGATCGTGGCGATGCTGTCGGCGCGGTCGCCGCCGGGGCCGTAGGCCATGGTCATGCCCATCGTGCCCAGTCCCAACGCGGAAACGGTCAGGCCCTGCGCACCGAGAGTTCGTGTCTGCATGGGTCCACCCTGCGACCCCGCGGACCACCCCGCCAGCTCACGTCCAACCCGGGCACGCCATGACCAGGCAGGACCGCCGCCGGGTTCGTAGAGTGGACGGCGTGGCACAGGACAGGGCCGAGTTGGGCGCGTTCCTCCGCTCGCGGCGCGACCGGTTGACGCCCGCGCAGGCGGGGATCGAGCCGTTCCCCGGCGCGCGGCGGGTTCCCGGTCTGCGCAAGGAGGAGCTGGCCGTGCTCGCGGGCCTGAGCCCGGACTACTACAGCAGGCTCGAACAGGGCCGCCAGCCGAACATCTCGACCGCCGTGCTCGACGGGCTGGCCAGGGCGCTGCGGCTGACCGAGGTCGAGCACGCCCACCTAGTCGACCTGGCCGAGCCGACGGCGCGGCGGCGGGCGACCACGGTCATGCCGGTCCAGCGCGCCGATCCGGGGCTGCTGCGGCTGATGTCCGCCCTGGACCACCTGCCGGTACTGCTGCTCGGGCAGCGCACCGACGTGCTGGCGAGCAACGCGCTGTTCAGCGCCGTGCAGCGCGAGCTGCCGCCCGGCTCGTCGCTGGCCCGCTTCCTGTTCCTCGACCCGCTCGCGCGGGAGCGGATCGTCAACTGGCCGTACTTCGCCTCGAACACGGTGGCCACGCTGCGCCGGGAGGTCGCGCGCAGGCCGCAGGACGGCAAGCTCAAGGCGTTGATCGACGAGCTGCGGGCCGCGGACCCGGACGTGACCCGCTGGTGGGACGACCACCAGGTGCGCGACCACGCGTCGGTGCGGAAGCTGATCAGCCACCCCATCGGCGGCGAGCTGGAGTTCGACATCGAGATCGTGTCCGCGCCGCGGGATCCGGACCAGCAGCTCATCGTCTACACGGTCCAGCCCGACTCCCCCACCGCGAAGGTGTTGCCCCTCCTCGCGAGCTGGCACCGAGACGCACGGGTTCCGTAACCCCTACTGGCTGTACGCCACTTGACATTGGTCCACACCAGACGGACGCTATGGAAGCGCTCTCACCGATGGCGGTCGGCGATGGCGCACGTCCCTTCCGCGCCTCCCGGCGGTAGTCCCTCCGCTCCACCGGGAGGCGAGAACCCTGCCCGCGGAATCGAGGAGATCTCCTTTGCGCACCACGACGAAGTGGTTGAGCGCGCTCACCGCGCTCGCCTTGGCGACATCCGTCGCCGTCACCTCCACACCGGCGGCGGCCATCGGCCCCGACCTGCTTCCGCTCACCGTCACCAACAACAGCGGCCGGTCCGACGCCGTGTACTTGTACGTGCTCGGCACCGACATCCGCAACGGCAGACTCGGATACGTCAACCAGGGCGGCGGCTTCACGCCGTGGCCCGCGGGCGGCATCCCCCCGACGCCCGCGCCGGACGTGTCCATCGCGGGCCCCGGCAACGGCGGCAACGTCACCGTGCGGGTGCCCCGGTTCATCTCCGGCCGCGTCTACATGTCCTTCGGCGAGAAGCTGAAGCTCTCCCTCACCCCGGACGGCTTCGTGCAGCCCGCGCCCTGGGCCGGTGACGCGAACAAGAACATCCTGTTCGACTGGAGCGAGTTCACCTACAACGACGCGGGTCTCTGGCTCAACAGCTCGCAGGTCGACCAGTTCGCCGTGCCGCACGCGGTCACCGTGACGGGTGCCAACGGCGCCACCAAGCGGACCGGCGACCTCGTCAACAACGGCCGCGACACCGTGATCAACGCCATCCGCAACCAGGCGGGCTTCGGCAACTCGGTCGTGACGCGGTCCGACGGCACCGTGCTGCGCGTGCTCGCGCCCAGCAAGGCCGCGGGCGCGGGGCTGATGGACGCCAACTACCTCCAGTCCTACATCGACCAGGCCTGGGGCGCGTACGCGAGCAAGACGCTCACCGTCGTGCCGTTCGGCGACCAGCCGAACATCAAGTACTTCGGCCGCACGTCCGGCAACACCATGGCTTTCACCAACACCTCCGGCCAGCAGGTGGCGTCGTTCCAGAAGCCGAACTCGGCCCACGTGTGGGGCTGCGACGGCAACCTCCAGGCCCCGAACGACCAGGTGGTCGGCCCCATCGCCCGCACGCTGTGCGCGGCGCTGCACCGCTCCACCCTCGGCCGGATCGACACCCAGCCCGGCGGTGGCCCCGGCGACTTCTACCAGGGCGCGCTGACCGACCACTACTCGCGGATCATCCACCAGAACATGGTGGACGGTAAGGCGTACGGGTTCGCGTTCGACGACGTGCAGGCCCAGGAGTCCCTGGTCCACGACGGCGACCCGCGCGCGGCGGGCATCGTGCTCACCCCGTTCGGCGCGGGCGGCGGCAACCCGCAGCCGAACGGCAACAGCATCGTCAGCAACTGGCACGGCAAGTGCGTCGACGTGCCGAACTGGAACTTCGCCGACGGCCAGCGCCTCATCGTGTGGGACTGCACGGGCGGCACGAACCAGAAGTGGCAGTTCGTCGACGGCACCGTGCGCACGGAGAACAACAAGTGCATGGACGTGGCGTGGGGCGCGGTCACCAACGGCGCGGCCGTGCAGATCGCCACGTGCAGCGGCAACGCCGCCCAGCAGTGGGTGCTCAGCGGCGCGGGTGACCTGGTGAACCCGCAGTCGAACAAGTGCCTCGACATCGCCGAGTGGAACCCGAACAACGACGCCGTCCTGCACATCTGGGACTGCGTGGGCGGCGCCAACCAGAAGTGGCACCGCGGCTGAGAGGGTGAGGGGGCCGGGCGACCGGCCCCCTCGTCCGGCCAGGTGACGCACGTCACCACGAGGTGGTTCAACGTTGTGGCCCGGTCGAGGAGTTTCCCGACCGCAACGCAACCACCTCGGCAGAAGGGAACGACGTGCGGGACGGCTACGACCAGTTCGTCGCCGATCGTCTCGATCGGCTCTTGCGCTACGCCACGGCCATCACCTGCGACAAGCACCTCGCGCAGGACATCGTGCAGGACGTGCTGGTGCGCGCCCGTGCCAGATGGGGCCGGATCGGCGCCCTGGACGCGCCGTACCTGTACGTGCGGCGGATGGTGACCAACGAGTACCTGTCCTGGCGCCGCCGCAGAGCGCGCCGCGACGTGTCCACCACGCACACCACCCTCGAAGCGCTCTCGCCCGCCGTGGCCGATCCGGCCGTGCGGCACGCCGAACGGGACGCGATGCGGGCCCGGATCGCCGTGCTGCCGGAGCAGCAGCGGGCCGCGCTGGTGCTGCGCTACTACGAGGACGCCTCCACCGCGGAGATCGGCCAGGCACTCGGCTGCACGGAGGGAACCGTGCGCAGCCACCTCTCCCGCGCGCTGCACACGTTGCGCGTCAACGAGACCAGCCCCTCGGAGGTGCTGCGATGACCGACCAGGAAGCACTCATCCGCGAGGCCATCGCCGCCGAGGCGGACGAGACCGTCGACGCCAGGGCGGTGCTGGCCGCCGTGCACGCCAAGCGGTCCCGACGCCGTCCGCTGGCCCTGCTCGCGGCGGCGGGCATCACGGTCGCCGCCGTGGTCGCGGCCGTGGTCGTGTCGCTGCCCACGCCCCCGGCCCAGACCGAGGAACTGGAGGTGGCGACGCCCGTCGAGCCGCGCACCGTCCTGCTGGCGGGTCTGGACGACAGCGGGCGCACCGATTCGGTGGTGCTCGCCCGCGTCGGCGTGGACGGGTCGGTCGACGCGGTGTCGCTGCCCCGCGACTCGTGGCTCGACATCCCCGGCCGCGGCATGGGCAAGCTGAACTCCGCGTACGTCGCGGGCGAGGTCGGCGAGCCGCAGGACCTGGTGCGGGCCGTGGAGGCCGTCACGGGTGTGCGCGTCGACCACTACGCGACCGTCGACCTGGCGGCCGTGGCCGCGGTCAGCGCGGTCGTGGGCGGCGTCGAGGTCTGCCTCACCGCCCCCGCGTCGGACGAGTACTCCGGCGTGGACCTGCCCGCGGGACGGTCGACCGTGTCCGGCGACCAGGCGCTGGCGTTCCTCCGCCAACGCCACGGGCTGCCGAACAGCGACCTCGACCGGGTGGTCCGCCAACAGGCCTTCCTGCGCTCGCTGGCCGCCAAGCTCCTCGACCCCGCCGTCCTCCGCGACCAGGCCAGGGTCACCGCGGTGCTCGGCGCGCTCGAGGCGGGCGTCCACACCGACCCCGGCTGGAACCTGCTCGCGTTCACCGCGACCCTGACCCCGAACGCGACCGTGGACACCACCACCGTCCCCCACGGCCAGGCGACCGAGGTCGAGGGCACCTACGCGCTACCACTGGACCCGACCACCGTTCGCGCGTTCGTGGCCGAATTCCTGTCCGACGGACCACGCCCGACGAACCAGCCCGGCCCACCGTCCGACGGCTGCGTGAACTAGCGGCGCGG
>NZ_JANYMP010000014.1:236464-264203 GCF_025061645.1 Umezawaea endophytica
TGGCCCGACCACCCCGCGGCACTACCCCGATCCGCACAACTGCCCGTTCCCGGCCTGGAATCGCCCGAACCACCCGGTCAGCCGGTCTTGATCCCCGCGCACAGCACCCGCAGGTACAGCTCGGCCAGCGCCGCGTGGTCGCCGTCGCCGATGTTCGCCGCGTACCCCACCCCGCACATGAGCCTGCGCAGGTCCCCGGCCCCGAGGTCGGCCCGGACCAGCCCGGCCGCCTGAGCTCTGCTCAGCAGGCCGGTGGTGATCTCCTCCAGCTCGGCCTTGGCGGTCGAGGTGGCCGGGTGGGTGTCGTAGGTGGCGGCGAGGACCTCCCGGACCTCGGCGTACTCGACCTCCAGCCGCACCTGTTCGCGCAGCACGAGCACGATCCCGGCCCACGGGTCGGCTTCGGCCGCCGCTCGTCTGGCCACCGCGAGCATGTCCTCCAGCCGCACGACCGCCAGCGCCTCCACCAGGGCCTGGCTGGTGGCGAAGTGCCGGTACACCGTGCCGACGCCGACGCCCGCGCGGCGGGCGAGGTCGTTGAGCTGGAGCGGAACCCCGGTCTCGGCGAGCACCAGGCGGGCTTCGGCCAGCAGGCGGGCGCGGATGCGCAGGGAGTCGGCCCTGCGCGGCGGTTCGGGCGGCACGCCTCCACCCTACCGGGAACGGATACCCCAACCTAAAGGATGAACTATCCGTTCACGTGCTACGGTTCGGCCACCAGCGGATGAAGTATCCGCTCAACAGATGGAGGACCCATGCCCCACGACGTGACCGGTGTCCCGCACCTGCCCGAGGGCTTCACCGACCGGTTCCGCAGCGAGTTCGTGCCGGTCGACGGCGTCACCCTGCACGCCGTCGTCGGCGGCGACGGCCCGCCGCTGCTCCTGCTGCCGGGGTGGCCCCAGTTCTGGTACAGCTTCCGGCTCGTCATGCCCGCGCTGGCCGACCGCTTCACCGTGATCGCGCTCGACACCCGCGGCACCGGGGCCTCCGACAAGCCCGCGACCGGCTACGACGCCGTCACGCTCGCCTCGGACGCGTCGGCGGTGATGACCGCGCTCGGCCACGAGCGGTTCGCCGTCCTCGGGTACGACGTGGGCATGATGATCGGTTACGTGCTGGCGGCGGACCACCCCGAGCGGGTCACGTCGCTGGCCGTCTCGGAGGCCATCCTGCCCGGTGTCACGCCGTCGCCGCCGCTGCTGATGGACACCGCCACGAACGAGCGGCTCTGGCACTTCGCGTTCAACCGGCTCGCCGACGTCAACGAACGCATGGTGTCCGGGCGCGAGGAGGTCTACTTCGGCCACCAGTTCGCGTCGAAGGCCGCGTCACCGCGGGCGATCCCCCAGGAGGCGGTGGACGTCTACGTGGACGTGCTGCGCGACCCCGCGGCACTGCGCGCGAGCTTCGAGTTCTACCGCAGCGAGGAGAGCACCCCGCAGGTGGTCGAGCGGACGCGGGGCGCGAAGCTGGCGATGCCCGTGCTGGCGATCGGCGGCGAGCGGAGTTCCGGAGCGGTGGTCGAGCAGACCATGCGCGCCGTGGCCGCGGACGTGACCGGGCTCGTGCTGCCGGGTGTCGGCCACTTCGTGCCGGAGGAGGCACCGGACGAGCTGCTGAAGGCGCTGCTCGACTTCCTCAGCTAGCGGCGAGGGCCCCGGCGGTGTCGGGGTAGAGCTTGAGCACCTTGTCCAGCGTGGTCAGGTAGATCGGCCCCGCGACGGCTCTCGCGGGCGCCACGGTGCGCAGCTCGATCTCGTCCAGCTCACCCCGGCCGTGGTACTCGACCAGCATCGCCAGTCCGACCGAGCCGAAGAACTCGACGCCGATGAGGTCCAGCACCACCGCCGACTTCTTCGCGGCGAAGGCCTCGTCCAGCCACTCGCGCAGCTTCGGCGCCGTGGCGACGTCCACCTCCCCCTTCACGGTCAGCAGCACGACGTCGTCGCGAACCTCCTGACTGCCGGAAATCGTCTCGTGGTCGGCCGCGGCGGCCTGCTCTGTCCCCATGGGACGAACCTAATGCCGACCAGGCCCGCCCGCACGTCAACGCATCGCCCGCCGATGGGTTGTCCGCCTCGGCGGTGATCCGCGGTCAACCCGGAGGATGACGCGGAACAGCCGAACGACCGATGCGCGGCGGCGCGGACGAGCGGAGGCTCAGAGGGGTACCTACCCGACGCCGACAGGACCGTGATGACCAGCCCGCTGGAGCTCTCCCTCATCACCGGGCCGGTCCCCGTGGTCGTCGCCGTGTGCGGCGCCGCCGCCGGCGTCGCCCTCCTCGCCGCCCGCGGGCGCACGTGGTGGACGAGGGTCGTCCCGATCAGCGCCGCCGCGTGCGCGCTGCTGGCCGTCGGGGTGGCGTTGATCGTGGACCGGGTGTGGAAGCCGTTCCCGGAGCCGCTGCCCGCCGTGGTGCCGGTGTGCCTCGGCGTGGTCGTGCTCGGCGTCGTGCTGGCGGTCGCCCGGTGGCGGCACGACCGGTGGCCGCGGCGCGCGCTCAGCGCGGTGGCGGCACTGGTCGTGCTGGTCAGCGGCCTGTCGGGGGTGAACCAGCACTTCGGCCAGTACTCCACCCTGCGGACGGCGCTCGGCTCCTCGACCACCGTTCCGCTGGACGTGGCCGCCCCGCCCGCGACCGGTCTGCTCACCGTGCCGCCGGGCAAGGGGCTCGCCGACGTGTGGTCGCCGCCCGCCGACCTGCCGGTGCGCGGGACCGTCTCCGAGACGCCCATCCCGTCGAGCACCGACTACCGGCCGCGGCCCGCGATGGTCTACCTGCCGCCCGCCTACGCCGCCGCGAACCGGCCCCGGCTGCCCGTGCTCGTGCTGCTCTCCGGGCAGCCCGGAACGCCGCACGACTGGTTCGACGCCGGTGAGCTGGCGCGCCACCTGGACGCCTACGCCCGGCTGCACCGCGGCCTCGCACCGATCGTCGTCGTGCCCGACCAGCTCGGCTCCACGACGGCCAACCCGATGTGTCTGGACTCACCCCTGGGCAAGGTCGAGACCTACCTGGCGAAGGACGTGCCCGGCTGGATCAGGAACCGGCTCCAGGTCAACGGGTCGCGCGGCGCGTGGACGATCGCGGGCCTGTCGCAGGGCGGCACCTGCTCGTTCCAGCTCGCCGTGCGGGCCCCCGAGGTCTACGCGCGGTTCATCGACCTGTCCGGGCAGCGCGAACCGACGCTCGGGACCCGAGCCGACACCGTCCGCGCGGCGTTCGGCGGCGACGAGGCGGCGTTCCGCCGGGTGAACCCGCTGGACGTACTGGCGCGGACCCGCTTCCCCGACACGCAGGGGATGGTCGTCGCGGGCCGGGACGACGCCACCTACCGCGACGACGATCGAGAGGTGTACGAGGCATGTCTTCGGGCGGGGATGGACGTGCGCTGGAGGGAACTGCCCGGCGCGCACGACTGGAGGGTGTGGCGGTCGGGCCTGGTCGACGCGCTGCCCTGGCTCGGGGAGCGCACCGGCTTGGGCGGCTGATCCGCCGGGCCCCGTTCACCGCGGGCCTGGTCGCCCTGCTGTGGGGCGTCGGCGCGGTGACCGGCAGCCTCCTGTCGGGTCCGCCGGACGAGCTGCTCGGCTCGGTGGGCTTCGGCACGTCCTCGGGACCGTGGACGCTGGTCACGTCGGCGCTGTGGTGCATGAACGCGCTGGGCTACCTGGCCACGACCGCGCTGCTCGTCGTGTTCGGCCCGCTCGCGGAGCGCGAGTTCGGTTCGCTGCGGGCCGCGCTCGTGTTCACCGCCTCGCACGTGCTCGGCTGCCTGGCGGGCGCCGTGGTCGTGACGGCGGGAGCGGCCACCGAGTGGGAGTGGCTGACCTACCTGGACGGCGACGTGGCCACGGTCCCGTCGGCGGGCGTGGTGGGTCTGGCGCTCGCGCTGAGCCACCGGCTGCCCGCGCACTGGCGGCGACGCGTGCGCCTGCTGCTGGTGATCGGCCTGCTGGTGCTGGCGCTGTACTCCGGCTACCTGGAGGACGTGCTGCGACTGGCGGGCGGGGTCATCGGGCTGCTGCTCGGCGTGGTCGCCGGACGCCGGAAGGCGGCCCCGTCCGCGCCATCGCACGAGGAGACGCGGGTGCTGGTGGCGCTGCTGCTCACCGCGACCGCGCTCGGCCCGGTCGTCGCGCTCCTGTCGCCGTACGCGAACGGGCCGCTGGCGTGGTTCGCCGACGTCCTCGCGGTGCCGCAGCCCGACGCGGACGCCGTCGTCGCCTACTGCGCGGAGCCGGACCTGGTCGAGCTGTGCCGCACCGCCGCCGTCCAGGCCTCCTACGGCCGCTTCCCGTCGATGGTGATGTCGGTGCTGCCCGTGCTGGTGCTGCTCGCGCTGGCCGAGGGGCTGCGCCGGGGCAGGCGGTTCGCCTGGTGGGGCGCGGTCCTGGTGAACCTGGCGATGGCGGGCCTGCTGGGCTGGTACGTGGTCGAGATGGTCGACTTCGCGGGCGGGTGGGCCACGCCGGGCCTGGTCGTGGCGTACGGCGTGCCGTTTCTTCTGCCCGTGGCGATGGTGGTCGTGCTGCTGCTGACCCGCGGTCACTTCCCCGTGGTCACGCCGGTGCGCCGGTTCTGGGCGCTGACGGTGGGCGGCCTGCTGGCGTTGAGCGGCCTGTACGTCGGCGGCGGTTACCTGGTGCGCGACCAGTTCACCCCGGCGCCGGGGTTCGCCGACCTGCTGGCGGACCTGCCCGCGCGGTTCCTGCCACCCGGCTACCTCGGTCTGCTGCCGATGCGGTTCAGCGCGGACGACCTGGTCGCGACGGTGCTGTTCGAGTACACCGGGGTCGTCTTCTGGCTCGTCGTGCTCGGCGCGATGCTCCAGGCCGCGTGGCGGGCCCGCCACACCGACGAGGTGACCGCCGCGGCACGGGCGCGCGAACTGGTGCGGCGCCACGGCGGCACGTCGCTGTCGTACATGACGACCTGGAGCGGCAACCACCACTGGTTCACCCGCGACGGCCGGGCGGTGATCGCCTACCGGGTGGTGGCGACGATCGCGCTCACCGTCGGCGACCCGATCGGGCCGCCGGACACGCGGCGGGAGGCGGTGCTCGGCTTCGCCGAGTTCTGCGGCCGCCAGGGGTGGACGCCGTGCCTCTACAGCATCGGCGAGGAGCTGCGGGACGCCGTGGACGCGCACGGGTGGAGCACCGTGCAGGTCGCCGAGGACACCGTGATCCCGTTGGCGGACCTGGCGTTCACCGGCAAGAAGTGGCAGGACGTGCGGACCGCGCTGAACAAGGCCGCGAAGGCGGGCGTCACCGCCGAGTGGTGGAGCTACCCCGACGCCCCGCACGCGATCACCGACCAGGTCCGGGCGATCTCCGAGGAGTGGGTGGCGGACAAGGGCCTGCCGGAGATGGGGTTCACGCTCGGCGGCCTGGAGGAGCTGTCGGGCGAGGGCGTGCGGTGCCTGGTCGCGGTGGACGCGGACCGGACGGTCCACGGCGTCACGAGCTGGCTGCCGGTGTACCGGGACGGCGAGGTCGCGGGCTGGACGCTGGACTTCATGCGCCGCCGGTCGGACGGTTTTCGCGGCTCGATGGAGTTCCTGATCGCGTCGGCCGCCACCACGCTGAAGGCGGAGGGCGCGCTGTTCCTGAGCCTGTCCGGCGCGCCGCTGGCCCGGCTGGACCGGGGCGAGCGGCCGTGCGGCCTGCAACGGGTGCTGGACTTCACCGGCCGGGTGCTGGAACCGGTGTACGGCTTCCGGTCCCTGTTCGCGTTCAAGGCGAAGTTCCAACCGGTCTACCACCCGATGTTCATGGCCTACCCGGATTCCGCGGCCCTCCCCCGCATCGCGAACGCCGTGAGCCGCGCGTACCTGCCGGACCTCAGCGCGCGCCAGGGCCTGCGGCTCGCGGGCAAGGTCATCATCGGCTGGGAGGGCAAGCGGGACCGGACCGCGGTCGACCACCGCGGGTGACGGCCGCGCTCCCGGTCAGCCCCTGACCGGTCGACGTCCGGCGCTGGCCCGGTCGGTCAGCCTGGGCGGCAGCAGGGTGAGCGCCTGCACGGGTTCGCCGTCGAGCTTGCGGCGCAACAGGGCCACGGCCTCGTGGCCGAGTTCGTCCGCCGGGATGTTGACCGACGTGAGCGGGGGGCCGACGCGTTCGGCCACGTCGTCCGGGCAGAGCGCGACCACCGAGACGTCCTCGGGGATCCGGCGGCCCAGCGACCGCAGGGTGTCCACCACCAGCGGCAGCGAGGTCTCGTTGTGCACCACCAGACCCGTGAGCGCCGGGTGGTCGCGGAGCAGGTCGGTGACGAGCCGCCGGACGGCCGGGGCGTCGTGCTCGACCGGTGACGTGGTGACCGCGACGCCCCGGCGCATGGCCGCCGCGCTGAACCCGGCCATGGCCCGGTGGGCGAACCCGGTGTCCCTGCGGTAGACCGATCTCGGCGCGCCCAGCAGCGCGAGGGAGCGGTGGCCGAGGTCGGCCAGGTGGTCCACGCTCCGCGCGCCCGCCGCGGCGAAGTCCAGGTCGACGCACGTCAACCCGGTGGCGTCGGCGGGAACCCCGATGAGGACGGCGGGCTGGTCGAGGTCGAGCAGCACCGGCACCCGCTCGTCGTGCATCTCGACGTCCATCACGATCAGCCCGTCGACGCGGCCGCTCTCGGCGACCCGCCGCACGCCGTCGGCGCCCTCGTCGGCCGTCAGCAGCAGCACGTCCTGCCCGTGCCTCCTGGCCGCGCTGGCGACCGCGATCACGAACTGGGTCACCACGGGCATGTTCATGCCGTCCCGCAGCGGGAGCACCATCGCCAGCACGCCCGCCGCGGCCCCGTTGGGGGTGCGGGTGGGGGCCGACGCCCGGTACCCGAGCAGCCGAACGCTGGCGTGCACCCGTTCCTTCGTGGCGGCCGAGATGGACCGCCTGCCCGTCAGGACGTAGGACACGGTGCTCGGCGCGACGCCCGCATGCCGCGCCACATCGGCGATCGTGACCACGCGCGCCCCTCGCTACCGGTGAGTACCCAGTGATTGGTCTACCGCAGGCTACGGCTCGACCCGGCACGACCGTAAGCCCCCATTGGGAAGCGGCGACACGTCCACGAGACGGTTTCACCCTCGCGCCGCAGGCGCGGTCGACCCGCTGAACCCCTTCGAACGCCTTCGACTCGAATTCCGTCGAATGAATTGTCGAATTATCGAACAGGCCAATTCGGCGAACCAATTCATTGACGCAAAGCACACACATTCGTAATATCCGTTTCACGAGTCTGGACGGCGTTCATATCCATGAATTACCACCGGTCCAAACCACTGTGCACCGAGTTGTCCAGACCTCTGCAACGACCAGGAAAGGCACACCGCCATGCGCTTGACGATATGTGCGCTCGCGTTGTCGACAATGGGCGCATTAGCGGTCGCGGTACCCGCCGCGAGCGCGTCGGGGTCCGATCTCGGCAGGCAGGTGCTGCCCGCGGGGGACGGCTGGGCGTCCAGCGGCACCGGCACCACGGGCGGTTCGACGGCGACGGCGGAGCACGTGCACACCGTCCGGAACCGGGCCGAGCTGGTCACCGCGCTGGCCGACACCGCCCCGAAGATCGTCCGCGTCACCGGTGTGATCGAGGCCAACACCGACGACGCCGGGAACCCCCTGCGCTGCGAGGACTTCGCCGTCGACGGCTACACGCGGGAGGCCTACCTGGCGGCCTACGACCCCGCCGTCTGGGGCCGCGACCAGGACCCGTCCGGGCCGCTGGAGGACGCCCGCGCGGCGTCGGCGGCCAAGCAGGGCGCGACGATCGGGCTCACCGTCACCTCGAACACCACCATCGTCGGCCTCGGGCGGGGCGCCGGGATCACCGGTGGCAGCCTGCGGATCCACGGCGCGGACAACGTGATCGTCCGCAACCTGACCTTCCGCGACACCGCCGACTGCTTCCCGCGCTGGGACCCGAACGACAACTCCCCCGGCCAGGCCCCCGGCAACTGGAACTCGCTGTACGACTCGGTGTCGCTGCAACGGGCCACGCACGTGTGGGTCGACGGGAACACGTTCACCGACCAGCCGAACCCGGACAGCGCCGCGCCCGTCCTCTTCGGACGGCCGTACCAGGCGCACGACGGCCAACTCGACATCACCACCGGCTCGGACCTGGTCACGGCGTCGCGCAACGTCTTCGAGGACCACTCCAAGACGATGCTGATCGGCTCGTCGAACACCTCGACCACCGACCCCGGCAAGCTGCGCGTCTCGGTGCACCACAACGTCTTCCGCGACGTCGGGGAACGCGCGCCCAGGGTCCGGTTCGGCCAGGTGCACGTCTACAACAACCTCTACGAGCCGCGGGACCACCACGTCTACTCCTGGGGCGTCGGCGTGAACTCCGCCGTCTACGCGCAGAACAACTACTTCCGGTTCCGCGGCGGGGCGAAGCCCGAGCAGGCCGTGTACAACTGGGGCGGCACCGCGATGACCGAGCGCGGCACGCTCGTCGACGGCAAGCCGATCAGCCTGCTGGCCGCGTTCAACGCCGCGAACCCGAGCACGCCGCTGGGCGCCGACGCGGGCTGGACCCCGACGCTGGACCGGGGCCTGGAACCCACGCACCGGATCGCCCACCTCCGGGCCGGGGCCCAACCCCCCGGCGTCACGGTGCACGGCGTCGGCGCGTTCGCGACCGTGCAGTCGGCGATCGACGCGGCACCCGCCGGGGCGGTGATCACGCTCCAGCCGGGCGTCTACCGCGAGGTGATCACCGTGCCCGCGAGCAAGAAGGGCCTCGTGCTGCGCGGGTCCACGGGCCGAGCCTCCGACGTGGTCATCGACTACGACAACGCCAGCGGCACCAAGAAGCCCGACGGCAGCACGTACGGCACGACCGGGAGCGCGACGGCGACCCTGGCGGCGAACGACCTCACCGCGCGGGACCTGACGTTCCGCAACTCCTTCGACCGCGCGAAGCACCCGGAGATCACCGCCACGCAGGCCGTCGCGGTGAAGGCCACCGGCGACCGGATGCTGTTCGACCGCGTGACCTTCCTGGGCCACCAGGACACCCTCTACGCCGACTCCCCCGCCGTCGGCACGCGGGCCAGGCAGTACTACCGGGACTGCGCGATCAGCGGTGACGTGGACTTCCTGTTCGGCCGCGCGACCGCCGTGTTCGACCGGGCCACCATCACCGCGCTCGACCGGGGCGGCGACCCGAACGGCTACCTCACCGCGGCCAGCACCCGCCGCGACAACCCGTTCGGCTTCCTGATCATCAACAGCACCGTCGTGAGCAACGCCAAGGCCCGCACCTACTACCTGGGCAGGCCGTGGCACCCCGGCGGCGACGTCGACGCCATCGCGCAGGTCGTCGTCCGCGACACCGTGCTGCCCGCGGCGGTCAAGGCGGCGCCGTGGACCGACATGTCCGGCTTCTCCTGGCGGGACGCCAGGTTCGCCGAGTACCGCAACACCGGCCCCGGCGCGGGCACCGGCACCGACCGGCCGCAACTCTCGACGGCCGACGCCGCCCGCTACACCGTGCGCGCGTACCTGGCCGGGACCGACGGGTGGAACCCCTCGTGACGGCTCTGGCTACACCGCCTCGCCGCCGGAAACGGCGGGAGTGGGCGCCGTACGCGCTGATCCTGCCGACGGTGGGCGTGCTGGCCGCGTTCCTGGTCTACCCGATCAGCAGCGTGCTCTACTACAGCCTCCAGCGCTACAACGTGACGCAGCCGTGGAAGAACGGCTTCGCCGGGCTGGACAACTTCCGCCGGATGCTGACCGACGACCCGCTGTTCTGGCAGAGCCTGCTGTTCAGCGCCAAGTGGGTCGTCGTGCAGGTCGGGCTGCAACTCCTGCTCGGACTGGCGCTGGCGCTGATCGTCAACGAGACGTTCATCGGCCGGGCGGTGGCGCGGTCGCTGGTGTTCTCGCCGTGGGCCGTGTCGGGCGTGCTGACGACCGGCATCTGGATCCTGCTGTACAACCCGTCGACCGGGGTGTTCCAGGAGCTGGCGAACCTCGGCGTCGGCGACCACGGCACGTCGGTGCTCGGCAACCCGGACACGGTGTTCCCGGCGACGGTGGTCGCCGAGCTGTGGCGCGGTGTGCCGTTCTTCGCCATCCTGCTGCTGGCCGACCTCCAGACGATCCCGAAGGACCTCTACGAGGCCGCGTCCGTGGACGGCGCGAACCGCTGGCGGCGCTTCCTCAGCGTCACCCTGCCCCACCTGCGCGACGCGATCGTGCTGTCCACGCTGCTGCGCGCGGTGTGGGAGTTCAACAACGTCGACCTGATCTACACCCTCACCGGCGGCGGACCGGCGAACCAGACGACCACGCTGCCGCTGTACGTGGCGCGGAAGGCCGTGGACTCCCACGACTTCGGCTACGGCTCGGCGCTCACGGTCGCGGGCTTCGTGATCCTCCTGTTCTTCTCGATCCTCTACCTGCGGGTGTCCAAGTTCGGGAGCCGACAATGACCGAGACCCTCGTCCGGCCGATCGAGGTCGACCCTCCGCACCGGGACACCCCGCCGCGCAACAAACGTCGCGGCGAGCCCGGCCGGAGCTGGCGGCTGTACCTGCCGCTGGGGCTGTACCTGCTGTTCACGCTGGTGCCGTTCTACTGGATGCTCGTCTTCGCCTTCCGCCCCACCGGGTCGACGGCGCTGGTGCCGTGGCCGATCACGTTCGAGCACTTCGACACCGTGTGGAACGGCCTCGGGTTCGGCGTGTTCTTCGTCAACAGCCTCGTCGTCGCCGTCGGCACGCTCGGTGTGGTGAGCGTGCTGGCGCTGATGGGCGGCTACGCCCTGGCGCGCTTCCGGTTCCGCGGCCAGCGGGTCTTCCTGCTCGCGCTGCTGTGCACCCAGTTCGTCCCCGGCGCGATGATGCTCATCCCGCTGTTCGTGATCTTCAAGAACGTCGGGCTGCTCAACAGCCTGACCGGCCTGGTCATCGCCGACACCGCCTTCCAGCTACCGCTGGCGCTGATCCTGATGAGCGGCTTCGTGCGCAACATCCCGGTGGAACTGGAGGAGGCCGCCATGGTCGACGGCTGCACCAGGCTGCGGGCGTTCTTCGCCATCACCCTGCCCCTGCTGCGCCCCGCGCTGGTCGCGGTCGGGTCGTTCGCGTTCATCGGGGCCTGGAACAACTTCCTGTTCGCGCTCATGTTCGCGGGCAGGCAGGACAAGTTCACCCTGCCGGTCGGGCTCAGCTACGCGCTCGGCGAGTTCAACACCGACTTCGGGGCACTCGCGGCAGGCGGCGTCGTCGCTGCGGTGCCGGTCGTGCTCGTGTTCGCCGTCGTCCAGCGGTTCCTGGTGCAGGGACTGAGCGCAGGCGCGGTAAAGGGTTGACGTCCTCCCCCAGAAAGGCGGGATTCCCATCCGCCTCACAGCGAACGGTTCCTGTTTCCTCTCCCCGGAAGGGAGGTTCCGACAGATGCCTCACCGACTAGCGCCGGTTCGGTCTGACTCCGTCTCCGCAGGCTGTGACCGCCCGTCCGGCGGCCAGGATGTTCCGTGCGGCGTTGACGTCCCGATCGTGGACCACACCGCAACCGGGACAGGTCCACTCCCGCACGCCCAAAGGCAGCGTGTCGAGCAGGTGCCCACATCGCGAGCAGGTCTTGCTGGAGGGATACCACCGGTCCACCGCGATCACCGTGCGGCCGTACCAGGCGGCTTTGTAGGTCAGCAAGGACCGGAACCTCGACCAGGACGCGTCGCTGATGGCGCGCGCCAGGCTGTGGTTGCGGACCATGCCGCAGACCGCGAGGTCCTCGATCACGATCGTTTGGTTCTCACGAACGAGTCGAGTGGTCAGCTTGTGCAGCAGGTCCCGCCGTCGGTCGGCGATCCGGGCGTGCACGCGGGCAACCTTGGTGCGGGCCTTGTCCCGGTTGTTGGAGCCCTTGGCCTTGCGGGCCAGGTTCCGTTGCGCACGAGCCAACGCCACCCGCTCGCGGCGCTCGTGCCTCGGGTTGGCGATCTTTTCCCCGGTGGACAAGGTCAGCAGCGACATCAGTCCGGCGTCGACACCGATCTGGGCCGTGGTCGGGGCGAGGTGGTCGATGGTGGTCTCGACCAGGATCGACACGTGCCATCGACCGGCCGGGTCCCGCGACACCGTCACCGTGGAGGGTTCAGCGCCCTCGGGCAGCGGACGCGACCACACGATCGCCAACGGCTGGTCCATCTTGGCCAAGGTGAGCTGACCGTCGCGCCACCGGAACCCGGACCGCGTGTACTCGGCCGACGCCCGCGACTTCTTGCGGGACTTGAACCTCGGGTGGTTGGCCTGCTTGTCGAAGAACCGGGTGAACGCCTTCTGCAAGTGCCGCAGGCACTGCTGCAACGGCACCGACGACACCTCGTTCAGGAACGCCAGGTCCTGGGTCCGCTTCCACGCGGTGAGCAACGCCGAGGTATCGCCGTAGCCGACTCTGCGCTGCTCCTGACGCCACGCGGTGGTGCGAGCCTCCAACGCCCGGTTGTACACCAGCCGGACGCAGCCGAACGTCCGCGACAACTCCACCGCTTGCTCCTGATCGGGGTAGAAGCGGTAGCGGTACGCACGCTTCACCACCGCCCCCGACACGCCCAGCAGACTACCCGGTCTATCGGAGGCGACCGGCGTCGCCCGTCCACTTCGGACCCGGACTCCAGCTACACCATCCGCAGATCGACTCCTCCTCGGCTTGAAGACCGGGGTATCCACCGATTGGGGTTTCGATGAGAATCCGTCGTGCGGCAGCGGTCGTCCTGTCGCTTGGCCTGGTGCTCGCGGGCTGTTCGGACGCGGGCGGGGGCGCTGCCGGGGGCAACGCCACGATCACGTTCTGGGACAACAACGGCGGTCCTGGTCGTACGCCGATCTACGAGGAGCTGATCAAGCGGTTCGAGGCGGCGAACCCGACCATCAAGGTCGAGTACGTGGGTGTGCCGAGCGCGTCCGTGCAGCAGAAGTACGACACCGCCATCGCGGGCGGATCGGTGCCGGACGTCGGGGGCGTGACGACGTCGTACCTGGCCAACCTGGTCGGCCAGGACGCGTTGGAACCGCTCGACGACCGCGTGGACTCCGGGCCGTTGAAGGGGAAGCTGCTGCCGAGCCTGGTCGAGACCGTGCGGCAGACCGCGCCGGACAACAAGCTGTACTCGGCGCCCTCCTCGGGCAACCTGGACGTGATCTGGTTCCGCAAGGACTGGTTCGAGGCCGCCGGTCTGACGCCGCCGAAGACGTGGGACGAGCTGGTCGACCGGGCGACGAAGCTGACCGACGTCGGCGCCAACCGCTACGGCTACACGATCCGCGGCGGCGCGGGCTCGGTGTTCCAGTTGCTCACCGAGACCTACGCCTACTCCGGTGTGGAGAAGTTTTTCGACGGCACCAGGAGCACCGTCGACGACCCGGCGAACGCGGAGCTGCTGCGCAAGGTCGCGGAGCTGTACAAGAAGGCCACGCCCGAGGCGGACGTCAACAACAACTACACCCAGATGGTCGCCCAGTTCACCGGCGGCTCGGTCGCGATGATGCACCACAACCTGGGCTCGTACTCCGACGTCACGAAGGCGCTCGGCACGGACAAGGTCGGCGCCATCACCCTGCCCGTGGGGCCGTCGGGCAAGAAGACCGTCGTGCCCAACCCGACCGACGGCTTCGCGGTCTTCAAGGGGAGCAAGAACACCGACGCCGCCTGGAAGTTCGTCGAGTTCCTGGTGTCGCAGGAGTCCAACAGCTACTGGAACGAGAAGGTCGGCCAGATCCCGGCCAACACCGACGTGCGCTCCGAGAAGTGGATCGAGACCAACCAGCCGGTGAAGATGGCGCTCAACGTGCTGGAGGACCCGGCGACCAAGCTCGTGGCCGCGCCGGTCTACCTGCCCCAGTACTCCTCGATCACCAAGACCGACAGCGAGCCCGCGTACCAGAAGGTGCTGCTCGGCCAGCTCTCCGCGCAGGAGTTCCTCAAGGGGCTCGCGGACAAGCTGTCCGAGGCCCAGAAGGAATGGGAGGGGCGGAAGTGATCACGTCGGTGCGGGCCCGGGTCTTCACGACCACCGCGCACACCGCCATCGACGAGGGTGGCCACCGGCACCCCAGCGAGCCGCACGAGGTGCGCGAGGCCCTGCTGGAGATCACCGACGCGGACGGGGTGACCGGGTACTGCCAGGTGCAGCCCGACCAGGTCCGGCCGAGCGTCCTGGAGAAGCACGTCCGGCCGGTGCTGCTCGGGCAGGACCCGTGGGACCGGGAACGGCTGTGGCGCGAGCTGGCGCACCGCCAGCGGGGCGCGCACGGCGGGTTCACCGACCGGGCGCTCGGGTACGTGGACCAGGCGCTCTGGGACCTCGTCGGGCGCCGGGTCGACCTGCCGGTGTGGAAGCTGCTCGGCGGTGCCCGCGACCGGGTTCCCGCGTACGCCAGCACGATGTGCGGCGACACCACCCCCGGTGGGCTCGCCTCGCCGCAGGACTACGCGGCGTTCGCGAAGCGCCTGGTGGGGCAGGGTTACCGGGCGATCAAGCTGCACACCTGGATGCCGCCGGTGCCGGGCGCCCCGAGCGTGCGGATGGACGTCGAGGCGTGCGAGGCGGTGCGCGAGGCCGTCGGCCCGGACGTCGAGCTGATGCTCGACGCGAACCACTGGTACCGGCGGACCGAGGCGCTCGAACTGGGCCGGGCCGTGCAGCGGCTGGGCTTCTCCTGGTTCGAGGAGCCCATGGAGGAGGCTTCCGCGAGTTCCTACCGCTGGCTGGCCGAGCAGCTCGACGTCCCGGTGATCGGCCCGGAAGTGGCCTGGGGCAAGCACATGGCCCGCGCGGAGTGGGTCAGCACCGGCGCCTGCGACATCCTCCGGGCGGGCGCCAACGGGTGCGGCGGGATCACGCCCGTGCTCAAGGTGCTGCACCTGGCCGAGTCGTTCGGGATGGACTGCGAGGTCCACGGCAACGGGTCGGCCAGCCTGGCGCTCCTCGGCGCCTCCGACGCGAGCCGGTGGTACGAGCGCGGCCTGCTGCACCCGCACGTGGACTTCGACCTCGTGCCACCCCATCTGAATTCGATCGTGGACGACCTGGACGAGGACGGTTTCGTCGCCCTCCCCACCCTGCCGGGGCTGGGCGACGACTGGAACCTCGACCACGTCTCCACCCACGTCGTCGATTCGTGGTAATCGCGGATCGTCCCTGCCGGGAACCAATTCCATCCTGAGGAAGAACTACCCGAACTGGACCGCCGACAACTGCCGCCAGCACTTGTCCCAACGCGGTACCGGCCGTCAAGGAAGACGGCTGCGACACTCCAGGAGAGGTACCCGAATGTTCTCCAACATCACCAGGAAGCCGTGGCGCGCGGCGCTGCTGACCGCGGCCGTCCTCGTGGGCACGGCGACCGCGGCCCTGCCCGCGAACGCCGCACCGTTCGATCTAGCGGGCTGGGCGACCCAGGGCGGCGGCACGACCGGCGGCGGCAGCGCTTCGCCGGTCACCGTGAGCGACGCGACGGCGTTCACGAACGCGGCCAAGTCGACGAGCCCCGCTGTCATCCGCGTCTCCGGCACGATCACGCTGTCGTCCATGACGAAGGTGGCGTCCAACAAGACGATCATCGGTGTCGGTTCCGGCGCCACGATCACCGGCAGCGGCCTGAACATCGCCAACGCGTCGAACGTCATCGTCCGCAACGTGAACTTCCGGAACTGGAACGACGACGCGATCAACGTGCAGTACTCGACGCGCGTGTGGCTGGACCACAACGCCTTCTCCAACGGGTACGACGGCGCTCTGGACATCAAGCGCGCCTCGGACTACGTCACGGTGTCGTGGAACAAGTTCTCCAGCCACGACAAGACGATGCTGCTGGGCCACAGCGACGACAACGCGTCCGAGGACACGGGCAAGCTGCGCGTGACCTACCACCACAACTGGTTCAACGGCACCAACCAGCGGCACCCGCGGGTGCGCTTCGGCAACCCCGTGCACGTCTACAACAACTACTACGGTGGCGTGACGTCCTACGGCGTGGCCTCCACGAAGGACGCCGGTGTCCTGGTCGAGGGCAACTTCTTCGAGAACACCGACGACCCGTTCCACCGCGGTGAGGGCAGCTCGCCCGCCGCGAACCTGGTCGCGAGGAACAACCACTTCGTCAACTCCGGTTCGGGTGACGCGGGTGGCAGCGTGAAGTCCATCCCGTACTCGTACACGCTGGACGCCGCGAGCGGCGTCAAGTCGAGCGTCACGAGCGGCGCGGGCACCGGGAAGATCTGATCGAAGGAGGGTGTGGGGCCCACTGCGCGGCGGCGGTCCCCACACCCGTCCTCAGTTGTAGCACGTTCACAATGTCCGGTGCCAGCAGGGCGCGCACGTGCCTTGAGCTGGGCTCATCGACGAATCCCGGCACGCGTTCGACGGCATTCGACTCCCATTCGACAGCACGAAACGCGGTTTTGGTCGGACACATTTCCACAACGGTGAACCGGTGTCTTTTTCGGTCCGTACTCCCGGACGAACCGAGAACGTTCCGCGCCCATCCCGATACTTTCGGCGCGGGAGCCACCGATCCTGTGAGGTGTTCCGATGTCCCACGTCTTGCCCGAGCACAAGAAACGCCGCATCGCACTGATCGGTCTCGTCGGAATCGCCGCGCTCACCACCGCACTCGCCGCCGCCGCGCTGGCCACCGGCAGCAAGGCCGGGGGGTCCGCACAGGTCATCGCCTGCCCGAGTCCCGTCGCCGCGATCCCCGCCGTTCCGGCGAGCGCGCAGGCGGAGGTCACGAGGGAACTGGCCAACCTGGACACCCAGCTCGCCGAGGCCAACAAGCGCTTGGTCGACACCGTCGGACAGGGCGGCGCGAACTTCGTCGAGAACGCCATCCTCGGACCGCTGGAGGACAAGCGCGTCGCAGCCCTCAACCGCATCGAAACGGCGATCGGTCGCCAGGCAGCCAAGCCCGAGGGCCTGGAGCGGTTCGCCCGCTGCGAGCTGGGCGCGCCCGGCCAGGCCGCTCCCGAGCCGCAGGTGACGACCACGAGCGGGGCCGCCGAGCCCGGTGGAGCCCAGGTCATCGTGTGCCCGAGCCCCGTCGACGCCATCCCGGCGGTCCCGGCGGGCGCCCAGGCCGAGGTCACCCGCGAACTGGCCAACCTCGACACCCAGCTCGCCGAAGCGAACAAGCGCCTGGTCGACACCGTCGGACAGGGCGGCGCGAACTTCGTCGAGAACGCGATCCTCGGACCGCTGGAGGACAAGCGCGTCGCAGCCCTCAACCGCATCGAGACCGCGATCGGCCGCTTGGCCGCCAAGCCCGAGGGCCTGGAGGAGTTCGCCCGCTGCGAGCTGGGTGGCGCGGGTCAGGTCACGCCGCCGTCCTCCGGCTCCCCCGCGACGTCCAGCGCCCCGGCCGCGGGTGGCGGCGCCATCGCCTGCCCGAGCCCGGTCGACGCCATCCCCGCCGTTCCCGCGGGTGCCCAGGCCGAGGTGACGAGGGAGCTGGCGAACCTGGACAACCAGATCGCCGAGGCCAACAAGCGACTCGTCGACACGGCCGGACAGGGTGGCGCGAACTTCGTCGACAACGCGATCCTCGGACCGCTGGAGGACAAGCGGGTCGCCGCGCTGAACCGCATCGAAACCGCGATCGGCCGACTCGCCGCGAAGCCCGAGGGTCTTGAACGATTCGCGCCCTGCGCGCTGAGGTAGGAAAGAGGAGGTCGGGACCCGCGGAGCACGCGGGTCCCGACCGATCGGTCTCCACCGGGTGTCCACGATACGGCGATATGACGTATTGACGGCGAACATGTTAACGCTAACACTGACGTGGTCGCCCTGCGGACTCCTCGGGAAGGGGCACCTTGCTCCCCACACCACGAAGGCCGATCCGACGAAGGCTGGCCGCCGCGCTCGCCGTCCTCGCGCTGGCCCTGTCGCCCACCACGCCCGTCGCCACCGCGTCACCGGCGCGCCACACCAACCCGCTGATCGACCAGCGGGCCGACGCGCACATCTCGCGGCACACCGACGGCTACTACTACTTCACCGCGTCCGTCCCGGAGTACGACCGGGTCGTCCTGCGCCGGGCGACCACGATCCAGGGGCTCGCGAGCGCGCCGGAGGCGGTGATCTGGCGCAAGAACACCAGCGGCGACCTGAGCGCCAACGTCTGGGCGCCGGAGCTGCACTTCATCGGCGGCAAGTGGTACGCCTACTTCGCCGCGGGCCGGGCCGACGAACCGTTCCGCATCCGCATGTACGTCATGGAGTCGTCCTCCGCGAACCCGCTGACCGGCACCTGGTCCGCCCCGACGCGCATCACCACCGCGTGGGACACCTTCGCGCTGGACGCCACCACGTTCGAGGCGAACGGCACGCGCTACCTGGTCTGGGCCCAATCGGAGCCGGGCATCGCGACCAACTCGAACCTGTACATCGCCAGGATGGCCAACCCCAAGGCCATCACCGGCACACCGGTGCGGATCGCCGTGCCCACGAGGGACTGGGAGACCCGCGGCTTCAAGGTGAACGAGGGCCCCGCCGTCCTCCAGCGGAACGGCCGCCTGTTCCTCACCTTCTCCGCCAGCGCCACCGACGCGAACTACTGCCTGGGCCTGCTCACCGCGTCGGCCTCGGCCAACCCGCTCGACCCGGCGTCGTGGGTGAAGAGCCCCGACCCGGTGTTCACCTCCAACGCGGCCACCAGCCAGTACGGGCCGGGGCACAACTCGTTCACCACGTCGGAGGACGGCCAGAACGACATCCTGGTCTACCACGACCGGTCCTACCGGGACATCGTCGGCGACCCGCTGTACGACCCGAACCGCCGCACCCGCGTGCAGAAGCTGTACTGGAACGCCGACGGCACGCCGAACTTCGGCATCCCGGTCGCCGACGGCCCCACCCCCGTGCGGCTCCAGTCCTACAACTACCCCGACCGGTACGTGCGGCACTGGGAGTTCAAGGCCCGCGTCGAGGCGAACGTGACGACGCTCGCCGACTCGCAGTTCCGGATCGTCACCGGCCTGAACGGCGGTGGCTCGGTGTCGCTGGAGTCGACGAACTTCCCCGGCTACTACCTGCGGCACAAGAACTACGTGCTGCACGTCGAGAAGAACGACGGCACGGCCACGTTCCGCGGTGACGCGAGCTTCCAGCAGCGGGCCGGGCTGGCGAACGGGTCCGCGGTGTCGTTCGAGTCAGTCAACTTCCCCGGCCGGTACGTCCGGCACACCGGGGTGGACGTGCTGCTGCAACCGGTGTCCGACGCCGTGGGCCGCGCCGACGCCACCTGGACCCTCCAGTGAGGGCCGTGGCGGCGGCACTCGCGCTCGTGCTGCTGGGCGCCGTACCCGCTGTGGCGCAACCGGTCGCGCCGCTGGCCACGGAGGCCTCGCGGTACACGATGACCGCGTTCACCAACAGCAGCGAGTCCAACATGTACGTGTACCGCTCGTCGGACGCGGCCAACTTCGAGCTGGCCAAAGGACCGGCGTACACGCCGCCGAGCGGCCTGATCCGCGATCCCAGCGTCATGCGGCACACCGACGGCCGGTACTACCTCGTGTACACGACCGGCTGGACCGGCACCACGATCGGCCTCGCCCGCAGCGACGACCTGGTGAACTGGACGTTCCTGCGCAACGTCACCCTGCCGGTGGCGAACCTGACCCGGACGTGGGCCCCGGAGTGGTTCACCGACGCCGACGGGAGCGTCCACGTCGTGGTGTCGCTGTCCACCGACGGCGGCGCGTCGTTCCGCCCGCACGAACTGCGCGCGCTGGACTCGGCGCTGACGTCGTGGAGCACGCCCGTCCCGCTGTCCGGGCTCGGGCCGAACTACATCGACACGTTCGTGGTGAAGATCGGCTCGACCTACCACGCGATGGTGAAGAACGAGACGACCAAGTACATCGAGTACGCCACCGCGAGCAGCCTCACCGGCCCGTACACCTTCCGGCGCACCGGGAACTGGGCGGGCTGGGGGTCCTCGCTGGAGGGCCCGGCGCTGGTGCGGCTGGACAACGGCGGCTGGCGGCTCTACTTCGACGCCTACACCACGGGCCACTACTACTTCACCGACAGCCACGACGGGTTCGCCACGTGGACGCCGAAGGCCGACCTGCCCGGCGGCCTGTCCGGGTTCGTCCGGCACCTGACCGTGCTGCGCGAACCCGCCGGGTCCGCGCCCGCTCCCACCGTCGGTGCGACGACCTCCCTGCGCTCGACCAACTTCCCCGACCGCCACGTCCGGCACCGGGACCTCCTCGGCTACCTGGACCAGGTCGGCGCCTCCAGCCCGCTCGCCACCCGGCAGGACGCCACGTTCACCGTCCGCGCGGGCCTGGCGAACGCGGCGTGCTACTCGTTCGAGTCGGTCAACCAGACCGGGAGGTTCCTGCGGCACTGGGACTTCCGGGTCCGGCTCGACGCGAACGACGGCACGGCGGCCTTTCGCGGTGACGCCACGTTCTGCGCCAGACCCGGCCTGACCGGCTCGGGCGCGTCGTTCGAGTCGTTCAACTACCCCGGCCGCTACCTGCGCCACCAGGACTACGCGATCCGGGTCGACCCGTACCAGTCCACCGGCACGACGAAGGCCGACGCCACGTTCGTCCTGGCGACGCCGCTGGCCTGAGCCCGCGGCTCAGGGGGCGAACACGACCCCGAGCCGGTCGACCTCGTCCCCCGATCGACCGGCGAACCCGACGATCCGCCAGCCGGGTGGCGCGGTGTACGTCACCGCGTCACCCGTCGGCGCACCGGCGCTGACGACCGTGCCGCGGTCGGTGACCAGCCGGACCGAGAAGACCCGCGTGCGGTTCTGGTGCTTGCCGCGGGTGATCGTGGCGCTGACCAGCCGTTCCCCGTCGGCGAGGCGCACCGCCGACTCGGTGCCGCCGGTCCCGCCGTGGCGGGTCGACCGGCCGTCGGCGTAACCGAGGCCGACGGCGTCGAGCCTGCTGCCGCCGCGCAGGACCACCGTGGAGGGGTCGGCCCCGCCCGCCACGACGGGCAGGTCGGTGAACGGGGTGCCGTGCGGCCCGCCGAACTCGTCGCTCACCCGGAGCCCGTCCGCGAGCCGCCACCGGAGGTCGACGGTGTGCGGGTAGTGGTCGGACAGCGGGGCGCCCTGCGCGTCGAGGAACGCCGCGTTGTCGTTGTGGTAGCGGACCGCGTCGAACTGGACCAGCGCGTTGCCGCGGTAGAAGACCTTGTCGACGACCTCGCACGCGTCCGTGACGGCGGCCGGGTCGCACACCAGCGCCGGATCGCCCGCCGCGGGCGGGACGCCGTCGCGGACGAGGCCCACCCACGCGTCGGTGAGCCCGTTGTCCCGCACCAGGTCGCGGATGTTGTCCTCGGCGCGGGTGTAGCGGGTGTTGGTGTCACCGGCGACGACGACCGCGTTGCCCGCCGAGTTCGCCGCGACGAACCGGGAGAGCTGGGCGATGTTCGACCGCCGCGCGGCGAGGTCGGCCGGTGTGGTGCCCGCGTTCGGGTGGGCGTTGTAGAGGTCGACGGCCACGCCTTCGGCGAGGTGGACCCGCGCGGACGTGAACCCCTTGGGGGTCAGGCAGTCCGTGCCGTTGCACGTGTCCCACCTGTGCCGCGCGAAGTCGCTCACCGGGAAGTTCGACAGCGTGTTGAGCCCGTCGCCGAACCCCGCTCCCCCGCTGGTCGCCGTGCGGTGCGGGTGCCGGTCACCCGCGTACAGGGCGGCGTGGTAGTTGAAGTCCTCCTGCACGTTGACCACGTCGTACCCGGCCAGCCGGGGGCTGATCAGCGGGGTGTTGACCGCCGGGTGCCCGGACGACAGCCCTTCCGGCAGGCCCGCGACGTTGTAGGTCAGCAGCGAGAATTGGCCTGACACCGGTGGCGCGGCGACAGCGGAGGGCCCCGGTTGCAGCACCGACACCGCGACCGCGACGAGGAGCGGAACACCGATCCCCCTGAGCTTTCCCGACGGGCGCACGGCCTCGACCTCCTGGTTCGACTCGAGCGGTCAGCGACGCGCGATCAGGCGCTGGAGGACGATGAACGCGAACAACAGACCGCCGATGACGATCTTCGTCCACCACGAGCTGAGGGTGCCGTCGAAGTCGATCAGCGTCTGGATCATCCCCAGCACCAGCACGCCCAGCACGGTGCCGAGCACGTAGCCGGAGCCGCCGGACAGGATCGTCCCGCCGATCACCACGGCCGCGATGGCGTCCAACTCGGTGCCGATGGCGCTCAGCGGGTCGCCGGAGAGCTTGTAGAACACCAGCAGCAGACCGCCGAGCGCCGAGCAGAACCCGCTCAGCGCGTACACGGACACCTTGGTCCGGGCCACCTTCAACCCCATCAGCACGGCCGACTGCTCGCTCCCGCCGACCGCGTACACGGTCCGGCCGAACCGCGTGTGGTGCAGCAGGTAGCCCGCGACGGCGACGACGGCCAGCGCGATCAGGACGCTGATCGACACGTGGGAGTCACCCGGCAGCGGGATCTGCGTCTGGGCGATCACCGTGAAGAAGCCGTCGTCGATCGACGGGGCCTCGGTGCTGATCGTCAGGCACAGCCCCCTGGCGAAGAACAGGCCGACCAGGGTGGCGATGAACGGCTGGATCTCGAAGTAGTGGATCAGCGCGCCCATCCCCGTGCCCAGCAGCAGGCCCACGGCCAGCACCGCCACTACCACCGCCGCGGCGGGCCACCCCTGTTCCCCCAGCAGTTCCGCCGACAGCACGGTGGACAGCGCCACGACCGAGCCGACCGACAGGTCGATGCCCCCGGTGAGGATGACGAACGTCATCCCGACGGCGACGACCAGCAGCCACGAGTAGTTGATGAACAGGTTGAACACGACCTGGCCGGACCCGAAGGCGGTGTACTGCGAGGCCCCGTAGGCGTAGGCGCCCACGAGCAGCGCCAGCGTCGCCAGCATCGGCAGGTGCCGCTGCTGCGGCCGGTACGCGGTCACACGGGCGAGCGCGGTCATGCGGAAACCTCCACGGCGCGAGCGGACTCGGTGGCGGGCACCGGGCGTCGACGGCGGCGCACCCTGTCCCGGAACGCGGGTGACTGCACCAGGCACACGAGCAGCACGACCAACGCCTTGACCAGCAGCGTCGCCGTGTCGGGGATGCCGAGGGTGTACACGGTCGTGGTGAGCGTCTGGATCAGCAGGGCACCGATCACCGTGCCCCCGAGGGAGAAGCGGCCGCCGGTCAGCTTCGTCCCGCCGATGGTCAGGGCGAGGATCGCGTCCAGCTCGATCCACAGCCCCGCGTGGTTGGCGTCGGCGCCGGGGGTGTTGGCGGCGATCATCAACCCGGCGATGCCCGCGCACAGACCACCGAACACGTACACCAGCCAGGTCAGCCGCCCCGACCTCAGGCCGGACAGCCTCCCCGCCTCCGGGTTCCCGCCGACCGCCTCCAGCAGCAGCCCCAGCGCGGACTTCCGCACCAGCAGCGAGCTCAGGCCGAACACGGCCAGCGCGATCAGGATCGACACCGGCACCAGGAACAGGTACCCGCTGCCCAGCGCCCGGAACGGCCCCGACGTGATCGTGATGATCTGCCCGTCCGTGATGAGCTGCGCGATCCCCCGCCCGGCGACCATCAGGATCAGCGTCGCGATGATCGGCTGGATCCCCAGCACCGACACCAGGAACCCGTTCCACGCCCCCAGCGCCAGGCACAGGCCCAGCGCCATGCCGACGGCGACCACCGTCCCCCCGACGGCGTCCTGGTCCGGCAGGCCGCTCAGGTGCAGGCACGCCAGCGCCCCGCTGATGGCGACAACGGACCCGACGGACAGGTCGATGCCGCGGGTGGCGACCACCAGCGTCATGCCGATGCCCACCAGGATCAGCGGGGCACCGAGCCGCAGGATGTCGATCAGGCTCCCGTACAGGTGCCCGTCCCGCACCTCGACCTTGAAGAACGACGGCTTCGCGATCAGGTCGACCAGCAGCAGCGCCAGCAGCGCGCTGACGGGCCAGAACAGCCGGTGCTTGGTCACGTCCCGCTCCCCTCGGCGATGACCGCCATGATCTCGTCGGGGGTGAGCGACTCGTTGTCCTTCTGCGCCACCACCTCCCGGTCCCGCAGCACCACGACCCGGTGGCTCAACCGGAGCACCTCCTCCAGCTCGGCGGAGATGAACAGCACCGCCACGCCGTCGTCGGACAGCTTGGCGACGAGCCGCTGGATCTCCGTCTTGGCGCCGATGTCGATGCCGCGGGTCGGCTCGTCCAGGATCAGCAGCCGCGGCTCGGTGATGAGCCACCGGGCCAGCAGCACCTTCTGCTGGTTGCCGCCGCTGAGGTCCTGGACCAGCGCCTCCGGCGCGGCGGGCCGGATGTCCAGCGCGTCGATGTACCGGGCGGCCAGCTCGTCCTGCCTGCGCCGGGACAGCGGGCGGGTCCAGCCGCGCGCCGCCTGGAGCGCCAGCACGATGTTCTCGCGCACGGTCAGCTCCCCGACCAGCCCCTCGGTCTTGCGGTCCTCCGAGCAGTAGGCGATCCGGTGGGCCATGCCGCTGCGCGGGGTCCGCATGGCCACCGGGTCGCCGTCGATCCGCAGCGTCCCGCCGTCGGCGTGGTCCGCGCCGAACAGCAGCCGCGCCAACTCGGTGCGCCCGGACCCGAGCAGCCCGGCCAGCCCGACCACCTCACCCGACCGGATCTCCAGCGAGAACGGCGCGATGGCGCCCTTCCTGGACAGCCCCTCGGTCCGGAGGAACACCTCGCCGCCGGAGTGGCGGTGGGTGGCCTCCTCGATGTCCTCCAGCGCCTCGAGCTCCTTGCCGATCATCTTCGTCACCAGGTCCACCGGGGTGATGTCCTCGATGCGGTACTCGCCGACCAGCTTCCCGTTGCGCAGCACGGTCATCCGGTCGGCGACCGCGAACACCTGGTCGATGAAGTGCGACACGAACAGGACGGCCATCCCCTCGTCGCGCAGCGTCCGCACGACCTTGAGCAGCCGCTCGACCTCACCGGCGTCCAGGCTGGACGTCGGCTCGTCGAGCACCAGCACCCGCGCGGACACGTCGAGGGCGCGGGCGATGGCCACCATCTGCCGCACGGCGATCGACTGCGTGCCCAGGTCGGCCGAGACGTCGAGGTGGAGGTCCAGCCCCGCCAGCAGGACCTCCGCCCGACGCCTCATGGCGGACCAGTCGATCCGGCCGAAGCGGCGCGGCTCGCGGCCGATGAAGATGTTCTCCGCCACCGAGAGGTTCGGCAGCAGGTTCACCTCCTGGTAGACCGTGCTGACGCCCGCGTGCTGCGCCTGCGACGGCTCGCCGAACGCCACCGGCTCGCCGCCCAGCACGATCGTGCCCGCGTCGATCCCGTGCACACCGGTCAACGTCTTGATGAGCGTGGACTTCCCGGCGCCGTTCTCGCCCATCAGGGCGTGCACCTCGCCGGGGAACATCCGGAAGTCCACGCCGTCGAGTGCGACGACGCCGGGGAACTCCTTCCGGATGCCGGTCATCTCCAGGATCGCTCGGGGGTCAGTCATCTCTGGCCGTCCTCGACTCGGATCAGTACTGGCGCTGCGGCAGGGCGGCCTTGGCCTTCGCCTGGTCGAACTCGGTCTCCTGCGTCTCGATGCGCGCGGGGACCTCCTCGCCCGCGGAGACCTTCTTCACCAGGTCCATGAGTTGCGGTCCGAGCAGCGGGTTGCACTCGACGATGTAGTTGATCTTGCCGTCGGCGAGTGCCTGCATGCCGTCCTTGACCGCGTCGACCGACACGATCTTGATGTCCGTGCCCGGCTTCTTGCCCGCGGCCTCGATGGCTTCGATGGCACCGAGGGCCATGTCGTCGTTGTGCGCGTAGAGGACGTCGATCTTGCTCTGCGACTTGAGGAAGGCCTCCATGACCTCCTTGCCCTTGGCGCGGGTGAACTCGCCGGTCTGCGAGGCGACGACCTTGATCTTCGACGTGCTCCCGATGGCGTCGGCGAAGCCCTTCTTGCGGTCGTTCGCGGGCGCGGACCCCGTGCTGCCCTGGAGTTCGACCACGTTCACGTCACCGGTCGCCGCGGCGGACTCCTTGACGAGCCACTCCCCGGCCTTCTTGCCCTCGGCCACGAAGTCGGAGCCGAGGAACGTCTTGTAGAGCGTCTTGTCCGAGGAGTCCACCGAGCGGTCGGTGAGGATCACCGGGATGCCCGCGGTCTTGGCCTCCTTCAGCACGGTGTCCCACCCGGACTCGACCACCGGCGAGAACGCGATGACCTTCACCTTCTGCTGGATGAACGACCTGATCGCGGTGATCTGGTTCTCCTGCTTCTGCTGCGCGTCGGAGAACTTCAGCTCGATCCCGGCGGACTTCGCCGACTCCTGGATGGACTTGGTGTTCGCGGTCCGCCACCCGCTCTCCGCACCCACCTGCGAGAAGCCGAGCGTGATCGCCCCACCCCCCGCGCTGTCCGCCGCGCCGCCGCATCCGGTCAGCAGCGTCACGCCCATGACACCGGCCGCCAACGCGGCCCACTTCTTTCCGAACACGCTCACTCCTCGATCGCCATTGATCACTTGTTAGCGCTAACATCTTCAGCCAAGCAGCCGCGGATGGGACTGGTGAGGAGAACGCCTCACTCAGCCGCCACCTCGGCGTGACGAGTGGGAGCAAGTGTTAGCGATAACACAGTAGGGGTCAAGCCTCAGGGCGATAACGATCCGCCACAGGCTCGACACGGCGCGGAGCAGCGAAGACGGTCGAACCGACGCTCGCGAGGACGACCACGGCGATGGCCGCGACGGCGACCGGACCGACGTCCTGGGACAGCAGCAGCCAGCCCGCGAGCGTCGCCACGGCGGGCTCCAGGCTGAGCAGGACGCCGAAGACGGGCGCGGACAGCCTGCGCAACGCGGACACCTGGAGCGTGTACGGCACGACCGACGCGAGCACCGCCGCACCAACCGCGACCACCACCAACCGCGGCTCGCCCACCACCTGCCCCGCCCCGTGGGCCCCGAGCGGAAGCACCGCCACCGCGGCCACCCCCATAGCGACGGCCAACCCACCTTGACCGGGCTCAGCCGCCGCCTTGGCACCCGTCAACACGTACAACGCCCAGAACACCCCCGCCACCAACGCGAACACGATCCCAACCGGATCAAGCCCAGCCCCCTCCCCCGGCCACCCCAACACCGCCACACCCCCGGCCGCCAGCAGAATCCACGCCAGATCCCCCACCCGCCGGGACAACAGGGCCGCCATGGTCAACGGCCCCAGGAACTCGACGGTCACCGCCACACCCAGCGGAACCCGCTCGATGGCCGCGTAGAAGAACCCGTTCATGCAGGCCAGACAAAACCCGAACAACACCGCCCCCCGCCACCGCACCCCACTCCACCCACGCAACCGCGGCCGAGTGATCACCAGCAGCACCACAGCAGCCAACGCAAGCCGCAACAACGTCGCCCCCATCGCACCGGCCGTGGGAAACAGCCGCGCGGCCAGCACAGCTCCGACCTGGAGCGACGCACACGAACCGATCATCATCGCCACAGCGGGACCAGAGTGGGCGAGGGAAACCGTGGGAGCCGGGAGTGTTTGCACCCCATGACCGTGCGGCACGGCAAACGGTTCGTCCAGCGAACGTTTCTGGGCGATACTGGTAAGAAGAGCTGACGCTTTGAGGGAGGGCTTCTGCGAGACGTCTGCTGGACGCGACGACCAGGGACAGGACCCACGCCCAACCTCCACCGGCTGCGACCACCGGAGCAAGCCCCACGCCCGACCACCGC
>NZ_JANYMP010000015.1:0-220416 GCF_025061645.1 Umezawaea endophytica
CGATGGAGCAGGTCCGCGAAGCGGGCAAGAACGTGATCCGCAACAACAAGGTCGAGGTCGTCAGCGGTGCGGGCGCGGGTCAGCCCGCCGCCGGTCAGCCCGCCGCGACCCAGCCCGCCGCGCAGCCCCCGGCCGCGCAGCCCGCGACCGGCCAGGTCGTCTGCAACGGCTCCACGGTCACGCTCTCCGGTGAGGGCGGCGCTCCCGGCGCCAGCAGCAACCAGTTCCCGGTCGGGACCCAGTTGAAGATCACGAACCTGGACAACAACAAGTCCACGACGGTCAGCGTCACCGGTGTCTCGGGTAGCTGCGCGCTGCTGAACAACGCGGCCTTCGAGCAGGTCCGCGAGCCCGGCAAGTTCCTGATCCGCAACGCCCGCATCGAGAAGGTCGGCTAGGCCCGCTCCCGCCCCGGCCGGTGTCGTGACGCGTAACGCCACCGGCCGGGCCCGGTCTCAGATGTCCCCCGGACGCACCAGACCGGTCTCGTAGGCCAGCACCACGGCCTGCACCCGGTCCCTGATCTCCAGCTTCGCCAGGATCCGCCCCACGTGGGTCTTCACGGTCGCCTCGGACAGGAACAGCTTCCGCGCGATCTCCGTGTTGGACAGCCCCTTCGCGATGAGCACCAGCACCTCGCGCTCCCGCTCGGTGAGCACGTCCAGCACGGCCGCGTCGCGCAGCTCGCCACCGCCCTCGCCGAGGAACCGGCTCAGCAGCCGCTTCGTCACGCTCGGCGAGACCACGGCGTCGCCGCTGGCCACGGCGCGCAACGCGGACACCAGGTCACCGGGCGGGGTGTCCTTCAGCAGGAACCCGCTGGCACCGTTGCGCAGCGCGGACAGCGCGTACTCGTCCATGTCGAACGTGGTCATCACCAGGATCTTGGACGTGCCCGCCTCGGCGATCCGCTTGGTCGCCTCCACCCCGTCCAGCACGGGCATCCGGACGTCCATCAGCACGACGTCCGGCCGGAGCTGGTCGGCGAGCTGCACGGCGTCGAGGCCGTCGGCGGCCTCCCCGACGACGTCGATGTCTGGTTGGGCGCCGAGCACCATGCGGAAGCCCATGCGCATGAGCTCTTGGTCGTCGACGAGCAGGACTCGGATCACTCGATCACCCTAGGACGCCGTGAGGGGCATGACCGCGCGAACCCGCCAGCCACCGCCGGGATTGGGGCCCGCTTCGAGCGTGCCGCCGAGGACACCGGCCCGTTCGCGCATGCCGATCAGCCCGTTGCCGCCGGAGACCGCCACCAGGTCGTGCGGTGTGCCGAAACCGTCGTCGGTCACCTCGATCACCACCTTCTCGTCGGTGCGCAGCACCTTGACCACGGCGTTCGCCCCCGTGCCCGCGTGCTTGAGCGTGTTGGTCAGCGCCTCCTGGACGATCCGGTAGACGCTGAGCCCGACCCCGACGGGCAGGTCCTGCACGTCACCGATGATCTCCAGGCGCACCGGCAGCCCGGCGGCCCGGCAGTTCTCGGCGAGGTTGGGCAGCTCGCGCGCGTCGGGCTGCGGCGCCCACTGCGTGCCGGACTGGTCCTCGCTGCGCAGCACCCCCAGCAGCCGGCGCAGTTCGGTCAGGGCCTGCCTGCCGGTGTCGGAGATCGTCTTGACCGCCGCCTCCGCCAGTTCCGGCTTCGTCCGGATCGCGTACCCCGCGCCGTCGGCCTGCACGATCATCACGCTCACCGCGTGCGCCACGACGTCGTGCAGCTCGCGGGCGATCCTCGACCGCTCCTCGCCGACCGCGAGCCGCGCCTGCTGGTCCCGTTCGGTCTCCAGCAGCTTGAGCCGCTGCTCCAGTTCGGAGTGGTAGGCCCGCCGCGCCCCCACGAACGAGCCGAGCGCCCAGCTGAACCCGAAGAGGACGGCGACCAGGAACGTCAGGATCACCGCGACCGACGGGTCCCTGAGCCGCCAGATCGCCCAGATGAACGTGCCGACGAACAACGCCATCGAGTAGAGCAGCGCCTGCTGCCTGCCCGCGTACGCCACGATCGTGTACAGCGCGACGGCCAGCGCGAAGTCGCCCGCCCGCACCGGCAGCCCGTAGTCGATGTCGCCGTGGGTCATGAGCTGGAGGAACCCGCCGAGCAGGATGACGTAGCTGCTGCCGAGCGGGTACTTGCGGCGGAACGCCACCGGCACGGTGAGCATCAGCCCGACCAGGAAGATCGCGCCCGCGGGCACCCTCTCGGTGCCTGCGAACGCGGTGAGGTCGGCCAGGAAGAGGAGCCCGGCGATCAGGGAGTCCCCGAACACCGGGTGGGCTCGCATCCACAGGCTCAACCGCTGCACGTCGCAAGATTAGGTACTGGGCGAACCTCCCGCGTCGCGCCACGGGCTGAAACCGCGTACGCCTCCAGGTTGACGGCCGTGCCATCCTTGTATCAAGTACTTGGTACAAAGGGGGTCGACGTGCGGGACATGGCGATCGAACTGGGGACCTCGGCGTTCGTCGGAGTGATGCTCCTGATCGCTCTGTGGCCGACCGACAAGACCGCCGCCCAGGTGCTGCGGAAGTGGAACGTGGCCGACCCGACACCCGCGCAGGTCGCCGAGTCGAAGGTGTACCTGAAGCGGCGGCGGCTGCTGTACCCGTGGCTGTTCCTGGCCATCGGCTACGCCAAGGCGAGGCTCCTGCCACTGGAGGACGGCTACTTCACCGCGCAGGTCCTGACCACGGTGCTCGCGGGCATGCTGCTGGCCGAGCTGATCGCCGCCGTGCGCCCCAGCAAGGGCGTCCGCCGGGTGGCCGTGCTGGTGCCGCGGCGGGTCCGCGACCTGGTGCCGACGTGGGGGCTGATCGCGTACTTCACCGGGGTGGACGTCGTCGTGGTACTGCTCGCCCTGACCCGTCCGGTCGCCGTGCCCGCGCTCGTCCTCCTGGCCTTCTGCGTGCTCGCGTCCACCGGTGCGATCGTGCTGGCCGTGAAGCGCCCGACCAGCGGTGACGAGGTCGTGGACGACGCGTTCCGGCTGCGCAGCGCGCGGGTCGCGCTCGGGCTGGGGATGGCGATGACGGGTCTGCTCGTCACGTCGGCCGACGTGGGCGGCTTCGCGGTGCTCGCGCTGTGCCTGGTGCTGATCGGCCTCGGGTGGGGCCTGGTCAGCCCGCCGCGCGCCGAAGCGCCCGTCCGGAGATGAACGCGCCGCCGCCGCGGGTCGTGGTCGACGTGGACAGCGGCGTGCCGCCGTGGCGCCAGGTCCGCGACCAGATCACCCGGCTGATCGTGCAGGGCTGGCTGCCGGAGGGGTCGCGGCTGCCGACGATCCGGCAGCTCGCGGGTGACCTGGGCATCGCGCCGGGCACGGTGGCGCGGGCGTACCGGGAGCTGGCGGCGGGCGGGGTGCTGAGCACCGGCCGCAGGCAGGGGACCGTCGTCGCGTCCGTTCCCGCCGCAGCCCCGAACGCGCTCGAGGCCGCCGCGGCGGAGTTCGCCACGACGGCCAGGGCGTTGGGTGTCGACGTGGAGGCCGCGGTCGCGGCCGTGCGAGCGGCCTACCTGGTCGAGTAGGGCTTCTCGGTGGTCCGGGTCTCCGTGGTGCGCTGCTCCACGACCGGCGGGGTCTCGACGCGGCTCTCCGGGATGCCCCGGTGCTTCTCGTCGAACTGCCGGTGCTCCTCGGCCATCTCGTCGACCAGCGCCTGCTGGAGCTGCTTGTCGCGGATGCGGGCCAGGATCGCCATCGTCGCGCCGTGCGCCACCGCGAGCAGGAGCAGCACGATGCCCAGGCGGAACACGACGGCCTGCGTGGGATCGGCGATGTCGATGTCGGCGGTGGAGATCAGCGCGAGCACGCCGAGCACGACGAGGTGGAACAGGACGGCGACGAGGCGGTTCATCGACCGGGCCGACTCCGCGTTGCCGTAGGCCTTGCTCAGGTACCCCCGACCGCTGCGGTAGATCAACTGCCCGTCGATGGCGACGAGCACGATCCCCAGGAACAGGAAGACGGCGTAGCTCTGGTCCATCGGACTGGCTCCCTCCGCGAACGGCATCGATCTTCGAATACCCGACCGCGGAGGTCCGAAACCGAACGCGCACCACGTTCCACCCGGTCGTGGCACGATCTGGCCGTGACCACGGCGACAGGGCGACAGTTGGCCGGACCGCTCTCGGCGGCGGTCGCGACCCTGTGCGTCGCGCTCCAGCCGCAGGTGTCGCCGGAGACCGCCGCCGGTTTCCGCGAGGTGCTGCGCAGGCTGTCGGCCCCGTTGCAGGTCGCCATCGCGGGCCGCATCAAGTCGGGCAAGTCGACGCTGGTCAACGCCCTGATCGGCCGCCGGGTCGCGCCGACCGCGGTCGGCGAGTGCACCCGGCTCGTCACCCGGTTCCAGTACGGCACGGTCGACCGGATCGAGGTGATCTTCACCGACGGCCGCAAGCAGGTGCTGCCGTTCGACGTGGAGGGGATGATCCCCGCGTCGCTCGGCGTCGACGTGGACGAGGTCTCGCACATCGAGGCGTACCTGACCAACGCCGTGCTGCGGGACCTGACGGTGATCGACACCCCCGGCCTCGGCTCGCTGGACGCCGCGTCGGTCGCCAGGACCGAGGAGCTGCTGGGCGCCGCCGGTGACCTGGACCCGGTGTCCCGCAACGCGGTCGCGGGCGCCGAGGCCGTGCTGTACGTGGTGACGCAGGGCGTGCGGGCCGACGACCACCAGGCGCTCGCCGCGTTCACCGCGGCCACCGCGAGCCGGGAAGCCGGGCCGGTGAACGCCATCGCCGTGCTGAACAAGGCCGACACCATCGCGCCCGAGTCGGTCGACGGCTCGGACGGCGACGTCTGGAAGGCCGCGCTGGTGCTCGCGGAGAAGCAGGCGCGGATCCTCAAGCCGCGGGTCGCGGACGTGCTGCCGGTGATCGGCCTGGTCGCCGAGTCCGCCGAGACCGGCGGGTTCACCGCCGCCGACGCCGAGGCGCTGCGCCGGATCGCGGCGCTCGACGCCGACACCCGCGACATGATGCTGATGTCCGCCGACCTCTTCACCAGTTGGGAGTGCGACGTCCCCGCGGGGGTGCGGGTGCGGCTCATGGAGAGGCTCGACCTGTACGGCGTGCGGTGCGCGCTGGCGGTGCTCGCCGCCGAACCCGCGATCACGGCGGGGGCGCTGCGGCGCAAGCTGCTCGACTCCTCCGGGCTCGACGGGGTGCGCGCCAAGCTGAACGCCGTGTTCCGGGCCCGCGCCGACGGCATCAAGGCCGCCGCCGCGCTCGCGTCCGTGACGGCGCTCGCGCAGGCGTCCGGCGACGCGGGCGAGCGGCAGCGCGTGCACAACGCCATCGAGGTGCTGCTCGCCAAGCCCGAAGCGCACCAGTTGCGGCTGCTGGAGGCGTTGACGCTGGTGACGTCCGGCGCGGTCGCGATGCCCGCCGAACTGGTGGAGGAGGTGCTGCGGGTCGGTGGCAGCCCGCACATCCCCGACCAGCTCGGCCTGCGCGGCCGACCGCTGCCGGAACTGGTCGCGTACGCGCTGGCCCGCGCGGGCTGGTGGCGGTCCTTCGCGTCGTTCGGGGCGACCCCGGCGCAGGGCCGGGTGGCGCACGTGGTCCACCGCGCGTACTTCTTGATCTGGCAGCAGCTTCGCGGCGGGGGGCAGCGGTGAGCGGGGACGGAACCGACGCGGTGGCGACCGCGTCGCAAACTGGTGTGGCGGCACCCATGATGGAGACGATCGGCGACGAACTGCTCGACCAGGCGCTGGCCGAGCGGCGAGCGCTGGTGCAGCTCTGCCTGTACGCGCTCGACCGCGCTCGCAGCGCGGGCGTCGTCGAGCGGATCGAGGAGGGCCTGGCGGACATCGGGGTGCGCGCCGTGCGCCCCGACGGCGCCCGGTTCGACCCGTCGCGGCACGAGGCGGGCGGCACCGTCCCCACCGACGACCCGACCCTGGACGGCGTGGTCGCGGAAACCGAGGTCGTCGGCTTCACCGACCGCGAACGGCCGCTGCGCCCGCCCGTCGTGACCGTGTACACGGCGAGGGCCTGAGCGGGTGGCGCTGCCGCAGACCGTCAAGGAGGTCAGGGAGAAGCTGACCTCGCTGGTCCGCGAGATCGACCCGAAGGCCGCCGACTGGGTCGACGAGGTCCGCGGCGCCAAGGACCGCACGCCGAGCGTGGTCGTCGTCGGCGAGACGAACCGCGGCAAGAGTTCCCTGGTCAACGCCCTGTTGGCCACGCCAGGCCTGTCACCGGTGGACGCCGAGGTCGCGACCAGCACCTACCTGGTGTTCCGGCACGGGACGGAGTGGGCGGCCCGCGCCTGCTACCCCGGCGTGCTGGAGCCCGTCCCGTTCGACCGCGCCGAGCTGGTCAACTGGGTGTCCGCCGCCCACGAGCTGCCCGCGGGCCAGCTCCCGCCGCGCCACGTCGAGGTGGACGTCCCCGTGCCGCTGCTGGAGCGGATGTCCGTCGTGGACACCCCCGGCGTCGGCGGGCTCGACGCGGCGCACGGCGAGCTGGCGTTGGAGGCCGCGGCGTCGGCGACCGCGCTGCTGTTCGTGGTGGACTCCTCGGCCCCGTTCACCAGGGGTGAGCTGGACTTCCTGCACCACGTCGGCGACCGGGTCGAGACCGTCGTGTTCGCCATGACCAAGACGGACCAGTTCCGCGGCTGGCGGGAGCTGCTGGCCGCGAACAAGGCGCTGCTGTCCCGGCACGCCCCGAGGTTCGCCGACGCCGTGTTCCACCCCGTGTCGTCGCGGATGTTCGAGATGGCCGCGAAGGCGCCGAACCCGGACGCCGCGGCCATGCTGCGCGAGCGGTCCGGCATCGCGGGCCTCCAGGCGGCGGTGCAGGAGCTGGTCGTCGGCCGCGCGTCGATGCTCGCCGAGGCGAACACCCTGCGCGCGCTGGCCACCGTGCTCGCCGAGCTGGACGTCCGCCTCGCAGGCGAGCAGCGCGCGCTGAGCGTCGGCGAGGAGGAGGCCGAGTCCCTGCGGACCCGGCGCGAGGAGCTGAACGCGCAGCGCCGCTCGTCCACCAGGGGCTGGCAGCTCACGCTGCGCGGCGAGGTCCAGCGGGCCCGCGTCGAGTGCTCGCACGAGGTGAACCGCCAGGTCCGGGACGTGCAGAGCTGGTTCCGCCAGGCCATCGACGTGGCGGACCGCGAAGCGCTGGTGTCGTTGCCGCAGCAGGTCGACGCCGCCCTCCAGGTCGTGTCCGGCAGGCTCAGCGGCCTGCTGGCAGCCAGGTTGGCGCAGGTGGCGGACGCGTCGCTGGCCGAGCTGTTCTCGCCGGACGAGCTGGCGGTGATCCGCGCCCAGTTCGCGCGGGGCAGGCAGCAGCCGGTCCTGCTGCGGCCACCGGACAAGCGCCCGCCGACCGCCGAGGACAAGCTGCTGGTGTTCATGGGCGTGTCCGGCGGTCTGGGCGCGGGCAGGCTGGCCGTGCTGCCGCTGGCCGGGTTCGGCGTGGCCGCGCTGAACCCGATCGTGCTGCCGGTGACCCTCGTCCTCGGTCTCGGGGCAGGCTGGTGGATGGCCAGGACCCGCAAGCACTCGGCCGACAAGCAGCACCTCAAGCAGTGGCTGTCCGACGCCATCGCCGACGCCCGCTCGACCGTCGACCAGGTCGTCGCGGAGCAGCTCATCGCGGCCGAGCAGCACCTGTCGCTGGCACTGGACGAGGCGCTCGGCAGGCGTGTCGAGGCCATCGAGGCCGAGCTGCGCGAGGTCGACAAGGCGCTCCGGATGGAGGCGGGCGAACGCGGCCGCGAACTCCAGGTCGTCACCCGCCGCCAGGCCGAGGTCCGCGCGGGCCGGACCCAGGTGGACCAGCTCCTCGGCCGCATCCGCGCCGTCCGCGACCGGGGCTGAGCCGTTCCGTCCGTTCGGACTAGCACGAAACGGGTGTGGAACCTCACCTGTGGAACCGAATCGGCCTAACGTGGGTCGTACCGGTACGAAACGCTCAGGAGGGTGACCCGGTGTACATCGACGAGAACGGCGGAGCCGACGGCGAGCTCAAGGTCACCGTCGAGGGCGAGGAGTACACCGCCGAGACGACCTACGACCTGGACCACGACGGTGTCGAGGACAGCGCTGTCGTGGAGACCGACGACGGCGGGCACCTGACGTTCACCGACACGGACAGGGACGGCGACGCCGACCTGATGAGCACGTTCGACCGGGACGGGAACCTGGTCGCGCAGGCGCGGTTCGACGGGCACTCCGGCGAGTGGATCTCGGTCGAACCGGCCGACGCGCACGAGCAGACGAACACGAACGCGGGCCAGGCGATCATCGTCGACACGGACGGCGGCGACCAGAACGTGGGCGTGCCGACCGAGGACACCGACGGCGACGGCCGGGCGGACACCGCCGTGGTGCGGGACGACCAGGGCGACACGTGGCTGTTCACCGACGTCGACGGGGACGGCAGGGCCGACCTGGCGACGGAGATCACGACGGAGGGCGAGGTCGTGATGACCAAGCACACCGCCGAGGACACGTGGACCGAGGTCGAGCGCGGCCACATCGATGCCGAGGGCAAGTACGTGCCGGACAGCAAGAGCGGTGTGCTGTCGGAGGACGACGTGTGGGTGGAGGACGACCGCGAGGAGCCGTTCGGATCGGTTTCCGGGGTCGTGCGAATCGATTCCACCACCGGGCAGTGGATCAGTCCGAACTAGACCCGAAGTCGGGATTCCACGGAGATCCCACTGAATCGAACTGGAACACTCAATGGTCCGGACCATTGAGAGCGCTCCCACTTTCGCTCTCCAAAAGTGCCCCCTGTGCCGTTCGACGCACGGGGGGCACTTGATTTTTCGCGGATAAAGCGCAGGTCACAGTTTTTCGTTAGCTGAACGGGTGCTGAATCGATTCCAGAATCGGTCTTGTGAGGCACCCGACAGGTCAGCCGCCGGTAACCGAGGATTAACCCCGCTAGCCTCGGTCTATCCCCTTCACAGAACGTCCGGGTTCCCCCGGACGTTGTGGAGCTATTTCCGAGGACGTTGTCGTCCCACGCCGGACGACGACGTCCAAGTGGGCTGTGGCGCAGTCAGGAGACGAGACGAGATGACGGCAGTGACCATTCCCGGTCTCGACGAGGCACCTACCAACCATGCAGGCCTGTTGTCCTGGGTCCGCGAAGTGGCCGATCTGACCTGTCCCGACGAGGTCGTGTGGGCGGACGGAACCGAGGCGGAATGGACACGGCTCACCGGAAAGCTCGTCGACGCCGGGACGTTCGTGCCCCTGAAGAAGAAGCAGAACTCGTTCTGGGCCGCGTCCGACCCGACCGACGTGGCACGGGTCGAGGAGCGCACGTTCATCTGCTCCGTCGACGAGGCCGATTCGGGCCCCACGAACAACTGGATGGACCCTTCGGAGATGAAGGCCATCATGACCGAGCTCTACCGGGGCTCGATGCGCGGCCGCACGATGTACGTGATCCCGTTCTGCATGGGCCCGCTCGACGCTGACGAGCCGATGCTGGGCGTCGAGATCACCGACTCCGAGTACGTGGTCGTGTCCATGCACATCATGACCCGCATGGGGGACAAGGCGCTCGCGAAGTTCGGCGAGGACGCCAAGTACGTGAAGGCGCTGCACTCGATCGGCGCGCCGCTCGAAGACGGCCAGGCCGACGTGCCGTGGCCGTGCAACGACACGAAGTACATCACCCAGTTCCCCGAGGAGCGGACGATCTGGTCGTTCGGCTCGGGTTACGGCGGCAACGCCCTGCTGGGCAAGAAGTGCTACTCGCTGCGCATCGCCTCGGTGATGGCGCGCGACGAGGGCTGGCTCGCCGAGCACATGCTGATCCTCAAGCTCACCTCGCCGGAGAGCAAGGTCTACTACATCGCCGCGGCGTTCCCGTCGGCGTGCGGCAAGACCAACCTGGCGATGCTGGAGCCGAGCATCCCCGGCTGGAAGGTCGAGACACTGGGCGACGACATCGCCTGGATGCGCTTCGGCGACGACGGCCAGTTGTACGCCGTGAACCCGGAGAACGGCTTCTTCGGCGTCGCGCCTGGCACGGACTACCACACGAACCCGAACGCGATGCGCACCATCGCGAAGGGCAACTCGCTGTTCACGAACGTGGCGCTGACGGACGACGGCGACGTGTGGTGGGAGGGCATGGGCGAGCCGCCCGCGCACCTGACCTCGTGGAAGAAGCAGGACTGGACGCCGGACAGCGGCGAGCTGTCGTCGCACCCGAACTCGCGCTACTGCACGCCGATCGCCCAGTGCGACATCAAGGCGCCGGAGTGGGAGGACCCGAAGGGCGTGCCGATCTCGGCGATCTTCTTCGGTGGCCGCCGCGCCACGACGATCCCGCTGGTCACCGAGTCGCGCGACTGGCAGCACGGCGTGTTCATGGGCGCCACGCTGTCCAGCGAGACGACCGCGGCCGCCACCGGCAAGGTCGGCGTCGTGCGCCGCGACCCGATGGCGATGCTGCCGTTCATCGGCTACAACGCGGGCGACTACTTCAAGCACTGGATCGAGGTCGGCAAGAACGCCGACGCCGCGAAGCTGCCGAAGATCTTCTACGTCAACTGGTTCCGCCGCGGTGAGGACAAGCGCTTCCTGTGGCCCGGTTTCGGCGAGAACGCCCGTGTCCTGAAGTGGGCGATCGAGCGCATCGAGGGCAAGGCGGCCGCCGTGGAGACGCCGGTCGGCCACGTGCCGACGGCCGACGCGCTGGACCTGGCGGGCCTGGACGCCTCGACCGAGGACATCGAGACCGCGCTGAAGGTCGACGTGGACGAGTGGAAGGCCGAGATCCCGCTCATCGAGGAGTGGTTCGCCAAGATCGGCGACAAGCTGCCCACCTCGCTGCGCGACGAGTTCGACGCGCTGAAGCAACGCCTGGGCTGATCGCCCGAGGTGTGGACAGGAAGACCCGGTGGCCAGTGCCGTCCACCGGGTCTTCCTGGTTGTGCACACCTATCCACATGCTGTGAACTGGGCTGATTCCAAGTTGTCCACAGCCTGTGTGGAAAACTGTGCACAGGCTGTGGAGAAGATCAGACGACCCCGACCAGCGCCACGGCCTGGTTGGCGATGTCCCGCCGCTGCGCCTCGAACGCGGCGTCGGTCAGCGCCGCCGGGTCGACGGGCTGGGTGAGCACCGGAGTGTGCAGGTGGCCGCCGAGCACGGTCGTCGCCCCGAGGCCGGTCCGCACGCGGTTGGCGCGGTACATGCTCTCGTTGGACAGGTAGTCACCACCGCCGCCGGACGCCGCCGCCGCGCCGGGCGTGGGCTCGTCGGTGCGGCACGACATGGGGCCGGTGCCGGGGACGCTGCCGACCGGCCACTCGCAGAAGGACCGGTTGAGCTGGACCGTGAACGGGCCGGTGCCCGCGTCGATCATCTCCTGGAACGGCAGCGTGGTCTCGATGAACTCGGTCGACGGCTGCGGCCAGCCCGCCGCGTCCGGCACCGGGCCGCGCGACGAGGCGTCGTTGTTGTCCGGGAACCCGCCGCGCCACCGCGACGCCCAGCGCTCGACGTCGAACCGGCCGGGCCTGCCCTGGCTGATCGTCACGAACGCGTCCGGCTTGACCTGCGCCTCCAGCGCAGTGCCGTAGACGGCCTCCACGACGCCCTCGTCGAACGCGCCCCACAGCACCGGCAGCACGGCGGCCTGCACGACGACCTTGCCCTCCGGGGTGTCGAACACCTTGCCGTCCAGTTGCAGCGCCGCCGCGCCCGCCGGGTTGCCGCGCCGCACGGACGTGCCCTGGAGCTGGAACGGGTCGAAGCCGGTCACCACGATCCTGCGCACGCCCGGCTGGGCCGGGAACCGCACGTCGGTCACGCCGCGGGAGGTGCGGTCGACCGACTCGAGCAGCGCCGCCCGGTCGGCCGCGCTGACGGCGTTGCGCGGCGTCCACTGGCGGAGCGCCTTGGTCAGGTGCAGCCGCGCCCAGTACAGGGGCCGGTCGTCGTAGGCGTCCCACGTGGTCTGGGTGCTCTGGGCGCGCTTGACCGCGGTCTTCCACAGGTCGGCGCCGGTGGAGCTGACGAGCTGCTTGGCGGCGCGGGCCGACGGGGTGGCGCACAGCCTCTCGGTGAACCGCTGGACGCTCGCGGTGAAGCCCGCCAGCCGGACCAGTTCGGGGCCGACGGCGGGGCCTCCCGCGACGAGGACGTCGTCGAGCCGTTGCTCCTCGACGCTCAGCGGAGCGGCGGGGTCGAAGCACGGGCGGGCGGGGGTGTCCTGCTGGGCGGTCGCGACAGCAGGTGTGATGAGCAGGGACAGGGCGACAGCGGCGGGCACGAGGGCGCGCAGTCGGTGGGTGCTTTCACGGGTCACGCTGTGATCGTTTCCGATCACCGAGGGTGCCGGTACCCCACTCGGTTGGCTCAGGCCGTCAACCTGCGGTTTTCCAGGCTGAAAGCTTTTAACTTCACACCTGCGGCGGTGAGCGCGTCGCGCACGGAACTCGCGATGATCACCGCGTTGGGGTTGTCGCCGTGCACGCAGATCGAGTCCACGCGGGCTCGGATGGTCCGGCCGTCGATGCTCGTCACGGTCCCCTCGGTGGCGAGCTGGACGCTCCGCCTGGCGATCTGCGCCGGGTCGTGCAGCACCGCTCCCGGCCGTTCGCGCGGCACCAGCCCGCCCGCCGCCGTGTACGCGCGGTCGGCGAACGCCTCGAACCGCACCGGCAGCCCGGCCACGTCGGCCCGCTTGAGCCACACGGCCCCCGGCAGGCCCAGCACCGTCAGCGTCGGGTCGTAGGCGCGCACCGCGTCGACCACGGCGTCGGCCTGCGTCTCGTGCCTGACCAGCGCGTTGTACAGCGCGCCGTGGGGTTTCACGTACCCGATCCGCGTTCCGGCGGCCTTCGCGCACGCGTCGAGCCCGCCCAGTTGGTAGAGCACCTCGGCGGTCAGCGTGGCCGGGGCGACGTCGACGAACCGCCGTCCGAACCCCGCGAGGTCGCGGTAGCCGACGTGGGCGCCGACCGTGACCCCGTGCTCGGCGGCCAGCCGACAGGTGCGCAGCATGGTGTCCGGATCACCCGCGTGGAAGCCGCAGGCGACGTTCGCGCTGGTGACGATGGTGAGGAGGGCTTCGTCGTCACCGAGTCGCCAGTGGCCGAAGCTCTCCCCGAGGTCCGCGTTGAGGTCCATGGTGGTCTCCTCCTCCCTGGTACCAAGGTAAGGATTGTTCAACAATCCTTCAATACTCCAAACCGGTAAGATGGGCGGATGACCACGGCGCCGTCCCACGACTGGCTGGGCTCCCTCGCAGACGACCGCCTCAGCCAGGACCGGGCCCGCGCCGAACGCGTCGCGGACAGGCTCCGCGACCGGATGCTCGACGGCGAGCTGACCCCCGGCCTCCAGCTCAACGAGAAGGCCATCTCCGAGGCGCTCAGCATCTCCCGCAACACGCTGCGCGAGGCGTTCCGCCTGCTCACGCACGAACGCCTGCTCGTTCACGAGCACAGCCGGGGCGTCTTCGTGTGCGAACCGGGCGTCGAGGAGGTCGCGGACATCTACGCCGCCCGCCGGGTGATCGAGTGCGGCGCCATCCGCCGCTGGTCCGGTGCGACCGAAGGGGCCAGGCAGGGCGTCCGGGACGCCGTCGCGTTCGGCGTGCGCGGCGCGGAGACGGACAACTGGCTGGACGTCGGCACGGCGAACATCCGCTTCCACCGGGCCATCACCGCGCTCGCGGGCAGCCTGCGGCTGGACGAGGAGGTGCAGCGGCTGCTCGCCGAGCTGAGGCTGGCGTTCTACGTGATGGGCAACCCGCGCGAGTTCTACCAGGACTACCTGCCGATGAACCAGGCCATCCTGGCGCTGCTCGACGCCGGTTCCGTCGCCGAGGCCGAGCGGGAACTGCTCCGCTACTTCGACACGGCCGAGTCTCATTTGGTGACCAGGCTGTCCGGCCGCTAGTTGGTCACGATTCGGTCCTTCTCTCCGCGATCGGTCCACTCGACACGGTGACGCTCAAGACCCCTCCGGCCTAACATCTCGAAACACCTGAGTAACCAGGGCCGTACGGAGGGGCAACATGCCTTCTGCTCCACAGACCAGCGGTTTGCGCTGGAGCAACTGGAACCTGCTGCTGCTGGTTCCGCTGTTGATGTTGATCACGCCGTTCTTCAACATCGCGAAACCCGCGGTGCTCGGCTTGCCGTTCTTCTACTGGTACCAGTTCGCGTTCGTCCCGGTAGGGGTCCTGTGCGTTGGCCTGGTCTTCATCAAGACCAAGGACGAGCCGGTGGAGCACGGAGCCGACCACCTCGCGGTGGACGACCTCGACGCCGGCGACCCGAAGAAGGGGAAGCGCTGATGCAGTGGACCGAGTTCATCGTGTTCACGGTCCTGTTCCTGCTGGTCACCGTGCTGGGGTTCTTCGCGGCGAAGTGGAAGCAGGGCGACACCCTCGAACACCTCGACGAGTGGGGGCTCGGCGGCCGCAAGTTCGGCTCGTGGATCACCTGGTTCCTGGTGGGTGGTGACCTCTACACGGCCTACACGTTCGTCGCCGTCCCGGCGCTGATGTTCGGCGCGGGCGCGATGGGCTTCTTCGCCCTCCCGTACACCGTGATCCTGTACCCGATCGTCTTCCTGCCGCTGGTCCGCATGTGGTCGGTGTCGCGGGTGCACGGGTACGTCACGCCCGCCGACTTCGTGCGGGGCCGCTACGGCTCGCACTGGCTGGCGCTGATCATCGCGGTCACCGGCATCGTCGCGACCATGCCGTACATCGCGCTGCAACTCGTCGGCCTGGAGGCCGTGCTGCGCACGATGGGCCTCAACGGCAGCGGCATCCTCGGCCACCTGCCGCTGTTCGTCGCGTTCGTCGTGCTGGCGCTCTACACCTACCAGTCCGGCCTGCGCGCGCCCGCGCTGATCGCGTTCGTCAAGGACACGCTGATCTACCTGGTGATCATCGTCGCGGTGATCTACCTGCCGAGCAAGTTCGGCGGCTGGGGCGAGATCTTCGGCGACGCGCAGGCGAAGTTCGACGCGACCCCGGCACCCGCCGACGGCACGCTGCTCAACGCCAACAACCAGCTCCAGTACGCGACCCTGGCACTCGGCTCGGCGCTGGCGCTGTTCCTGTACCCGCACTCCCTCACCGGCATCCTCGCCTCGCGGGGCCGCAAGGTGATCAAGCGGAACATGGTGGCGCTGCCCGCGTACTCGCTGCTCCTCGGCCTGCTGGCGCTGCTCGGCTACGTCGCCATCAGCGCGGGCGTCAAGCCGATCACCAACCAGGCGACCGGTCGGCCGGACACGAACACCATCGTGCCGGTGCTGTTCGGCCAGGAGTTCCCGTCCTGGTTCGCGGGCATCGCCTTCGCCGCCATCGGCATCGGCGCGCTGGTCCCGGCGGCGATCATGTCGATCGCGGCAGCGAACCTGTGGACCCGCAACATCTACAAGGAGTACGTCAAGAAGGACGCCACCCCGGCGCAGGAGGCCAAGCAGGCCAAGCTGGCCTCGCTGGTGGTGAAGTTCGGCGCGGTCGCGTTCATCCTGTTCATCGACCCGCAGTTCTCCATCGACCTCCAGCTCATCGGCGGCGTCATGATCCTCCAGACGCTGCCGGCCGTCGCCATCGCGCTCTACACCCGCTGGTTCCACGTGTGGGGCATGATCGCGGGCTGGGTCGTCGGCATGGGCTGGGGCATGTACCTGCTCTACACGATCCCGAACGCGGCGGCGGGCAAGAACCACTTCGGTGGCTCCGCGCTGGCGCTGGACAAGCTGTCGCTGCTCGGCTGGCACCCCTTCGGCGGGTCGACCGTGCAGATCTACGTCGGCTTCGTCTCGCTGGTCGCGAACATCGTGGTCGCGGTCGTCGTCACGCTGATCGCCCGCAAGGCGCGGGTGTTCAACGGCACCGACCAGACCGCTCCCGCCGACTACCACGTCGACGAGGACAGCCCGCGCGTCAAGGCCATCGCGGGCCACTAGCGCACGCCGTGTCGAGGGCCATCGGGGTTCGCCCCGGTGGCCCTCACGCGTGCCTGGCCCGGAACTGCGCGGCCTTGACCCGGTTGCCGCACCTCTTCATGTCGCACCACCGCCGCGCGCCCCGCCGCGAGTGGTCGACGTACAGCCGCGTGCACGTCTCCGCGCCGCATTCCCGCAGTTCCGAGGCCAGCGGCCGGGCCAGCAGGTCGACCGCCGACCGGCCGATCGTCGCGAGCACCGCGTCCAGGCCGCCCGTCCGCCGCACGACGCCGTCCGCGCCGAGCGCCACCACCACCGGCGGCTTGGCGGCCCACCCGTTGAGCAGCGCCACGTCCCCGTAGTCCTCGCCGTCACGGGCGGCGCACGCGAGCCGGTACAGCTCCTCCCGCAGCTCCACGGCCTGCTGGAACGCCCGGTCGTCGACGGCGGGCGCTTCGTCGAGCAGTCCGGCGGCGGTCGTCCACGCGGCCAGGTCGTCCGGCCCGGCGAGGAGTTGGACGCGCTCCGTGCGGCGGGAGCCGACCGTGCCGACGAAGTCGAGTGCGAGGTTGCCGCTGACGAACGTGACGTCCATGGGTGGAGCATAACCGGTTCGATAGGTTACTGTCGCGAATAACCGCTCTAACGGGTTACTCGGGGAGGCGTCATGGGACGGATCGGTCCACCGGTGTTCGTCGTGCTCTGGAGCAGCGCGTTCGTCGCCGCGGTCATCGGCACCGACGTCGCCCCGCCGATGCTGCTGACGTTCAGCCGCTTCGCCCTCGCGGGCGTGCTCCTCACCGTGATCGCCTGGGCGTCCGGGTCGAGGTGGCCGCGCGGCAGGCAGCTCGCGCACGTCGCCGTCGTCGGGCTGCTGATGCAGGGCGTGCAGTTCGGCGGCTTCTACTCGGCCATCGGCCTCGGCCTGCCGGGCGGCGTCGTGGCGCTGGTGCAGGGCCTCAACCCCGTCGTCATCGCCCTGCTCGCCGCGGGCGTGCTGCACGAGCGGATGACCCGCTACCAGTGGCTCGGCTTCGGGATCGGCGGCGCGGGCGTCCTGCTCGCCGTGTCCGACCGCCTCGGCTCCTCGCTCGGCGCGATCCTGCTGTGCGTGGTCGGCCTGCTCGGCCTGAGCCTCGGCACGGTCTACCAGAAGGCCTTCACGCCCGAGGTCGACGTGCGCAGCAGCACCGCCGTCCACTTCCTCGTCGCCACCCCGTTCATGGGCGTCGCCTCGCTCCTCCTGGAGACGCCGCACGTGTCCGACTGGGGTGTCTTCGGCGGTGTGCTCGCGTGGATCGTGCTGGTCAACTCCGTCGGCACGTTCCTGCTGCTCAACCTCATGCTGCGACGCGAAGCGGCCAGCAGGGTCGGCGCCCTGTTCTTCCTCACCCCCGCCGTGACCGCGCTGCTGGCCTGGCTCGTCCTCGGCCAGACCCTCAGCACCGCCACCCTCGTCGGTCTGGCGCTCGGCGGCGTGGGCGTGCTGCTCGCGACCGTCGTCAGGCCACCCGCGCCCGCAGCCACAGCAGGTACGGGACCGGCTCGTCCCGCCACGCCGGTTCCCGCACGGCTTCGATGAGCAGCCCGGCTCCCTCCAGCGCGGCGGTGTAGTGCGACAGCGGGTGGCTCCACCCGCTGAACACCATCGACAGCCCGTCCCGCTCGACCTCGTCGCGGAACCGCGTCGACTCCAGGTACGGGCTCTTCCGGTCACCGGGGTTCGTGGCCGGGTGCGTGATCGACAGGCACAGCCGCCCACCGGCCATCAGCACCCGCGAGGCCTCGCGGACGGTCGCTCCGACGTCGTCGACGTCCATCAGCACGTTGTAGGCGACGACCAGGTCGAAGCTGTCGTCCTCGAACGGCAGCGACGTCGCGTCGGCGACCAGGTACTCGCCCTCCGGGTGGGCCTCGCGAGCGGCCTCGACCATGCTCGGCGACCCGTCGAACCCGATGACCCGGTGGCCGCGCTCGGCCAGGTCGCGCGACACGCGGCCCTCACCGCAGCCGAAGTCCAGCGTCGCGAAGCCGGGCGGCGGGACGAGCGCGAAGAAGTCCTCGCGGTAGGTCCAGTAGGAGTCGAAGCCGGGGCGCCGCACCCACTCGACCCAGTTGGCGGTCTGCTCTTCCCAGTGGTCAACCAGATTCTCGTCCACTGCTCGGACCTTAGCCCCGGCGACCCTCAGCGATCCACCACGAGCGCCGCCGCCCCGACGAGACCGGCTTCGCCGCCGAGCCGCGCGGGCTCGACGCGGAGGTCTTCGAGGTACGACAGGCCCGCGTGGGTCGCCAGCGACCGGCGGATCGGGTCGAACAGCAGGTCACCCGCCTGCGCCACACCGCCGCCGACCACGGCCAGGTCGAGGTCGCACAGCGCGGCCGTCGCCGCGATGGCCAGGCCGACCGCGTACCCGGCGCGTTCGAACGCCGCGAGCGGCACTTCTTCGCCGTGTTGCGCGGCGGCCGCGAGGTGCGCCGCGTCGGCGTGCTCGGGCGCCTGCCAGCCCTGCCGCCGCGCCCACTCCACCAGCCGCGGCCCACCCGCGACGACCTCGACGCACCCCCGACCACCGCAGGAGCAGCCGACGCCGTCCGGCTCCACGACGATGTGCCCGATGTGCCCGGCGTTGCCGGTCCGCCCGCCGAACGGCCGCCCACCGAACACGAGCCCACCACCGACACCGGTCGACACGACCAGCCCGACCATGAACCGACTGCCCTGACCAGCACCACGCCAGTGCTCGCCCAACGCCATGCACACACCGTCGCCCGCCATCTCGACCCGCACACCGGGCACCAGCTCGCCGACCCGGTCGCGCAGCGGGAACCGCTGCCACAGCGGCACGTTGATGGGACTGGCCGTACCCGCCACCGCATCCACCGGCCCGGCGCAGGCGATACCGACACCGGCCACGATCTCCCCCTGGAGCACCTGGTCCACCGCCGACGCGACAGCACCCCACGTCGCCTCGGCATCGTCCACGGGCGTCGGCACCCGCACCGCCCGCAACACCGCACCGTCCCGGTCGACCAGCCCGGCGGCGATCTTGGTACCACCCACGTCCAGCGCCAGCACGACATCCGTCACGGTCGGAGCTCCTCACGAGGCAGGGGTGGCACCACCCTATGGTCAGCCGGTCAGCGCTTCAGCATCCGCGTCAGGCCTGCCGCGACCGTGGTCGCCAGCGTCCAGCCGCTGACGATCAGGCCGGACGCGATCCACTGCGCCGCGCCCGGTGTCTGCCAGCGGTTCTTGTTGCCGAAGTCGACGATCGGGACCACCAGGTCGATGGTGAACAGCCACGGGTTCCACTGGAGGGTGTCGTCGGAGTTGATCACGGTCAGCGGTGGGCCGACGGCGAAGTAGGCGCTGCCCAGGATCCATGAGACGACCAGCCACCCCAGTGCCCGTCCTGGGCGGTAGCCGTAGCCGACCATCCAGCGTTGCAGCCAGCTCCACAGCAGCACCAGCGGTCCGACGATCCGGGTGCCCTCCGCGACGGCGATGTACCGCAGCCGTTGCTTCTCCATCAGCACGGTCGACGCGTGCTCGTCGTTGCCGCTCGCCCGCAGCAGTTCCGCGAGCTGGTCGTACGGGCCGGGGCGGTAGCGGTGGCGCATGGCCTGGCGCAGCCAGCGCAGGCGGCGCAGCACGGAGGCGTCGTCGCGCAGGTCGATGGAGTGGCGCAGCGAGTCGTAGCGGAAGTCCTCCAGGTCGATCCTGCCGGTGGCGTTCCAGAAGGTCTCGTTGTCCTCCAACGAGGTGCAGCCCGCGCCGCGCAGGGTGACCTTGCCCTTGGGCGGGCTGACCACGGTCAGGACCAGTTCCGGCACCTGCATGCCGAGTGCGTTGAGGGCGTGGCTGTCGAGCTTGTCGCCCAGCACGGCGCCCGCGAAGTTCGCCGTGCGGCCGATCTGGGCGCGCCTGGTGCGGACGCCGCCGTGCGCGACGAACTCCTTGCTCCCCTTGGCGCAGATGAGGTCTCGGCCGATGGTGGCGCCGCCGATGTCCACCGACGCCTTCTCGCCCGGCTGGTGGCGGTACTTGCCCGGCTGGATCAGCCTGCTGCCGCGCAGGTCGAGGTTCGCGCCGATGTGGACGGCCCGCAGTTCGAAGACGCCCGCCACGTCGGCTTCGCGGGCGCTGAGGTTGCTGCCCACTCGGCAGCGGTTGGCCAGGACGGTGTCGGCGCGCGGGTTCTCCAGCGTCGACGCGTCCAGCACGAGGCTGCCGCGCACGGTCGCGTCGACCATGCGGAACTGGCCCTTCATGACCAGTTCCCTGGCGGTGATGTCGCCGCCGACCTCCGCGCCGTCCAGGTGCACGGCCCGGCCGCGGCCGACGGGGTCGGTGTTGCCGCCGGGTGGTTTCACCGCGTCCAGCTTCGCGCCCGCCAGCGACAGCGTGCCGCCGATGGCGGCGTTCAGCATCCGCAGCGTGCCCGCGCTGGTGAAACCGCGGTCCAGCTCCACGTCGCCGCTGACGGTGATCCGGTCCAGCACCAGCGAGGCGTGCGGGTCGGCGTGCGGGTCGACCAGGTCGGGTTCGGCGTGGTCGTCGCCCGCGTGCAGCGCCGCGCGCCGCATCGTGAACGCGGAGCTGATGGTCGCGTTCGGCAGCATCACGGTGCCGTGCGCGGTGAAGTGCTGGTCGGTTTCGGCCCACACGCCGCACAGCAGGTTGCCGCCGACCCGCATCCCGTTGCCGTTCAACGAGAACCCGCCGGGGTTGTGCAGCACGGCGCCGCTGAAGTTGCAGTTGCCGCTGATCTGCGCGCCCGCGATCCTGACCTCGCCCTCGGTGCGGATCCCGTACGCCAGCAGCGCTCCGGCGACCTTCATCCGGTCCGCGTGCAGCGCCAGCTCTCCGGGCGCGCGCAACGCGCAGGTGCGCAGCACCACCGAGCCCGCGATGTCGGAGTCGGTGAGGTCGACCGGTCCTTCGACGGTGCAGCCGTCGAGCACCACGTCGTTGGCGCTGGTCAGGTTCCGGCCCGCGAGACCGGGCAGCCAGCACTGCCGGAAGTCGACGCCCGCTGGTTTGCTCTGCCGCAGGTCCGGCGGCTGCTCGAACCGGCAGCGCTCGAACTCCAGCAGGTAGTTCAGCTCGACGGCCCGCAGGTCGAGCACGCCGGTGAGGAACTTGTCGACGACCCGGATCACCGGCGGCGCGTTCGTCCTCCGCCGGGGCAACCGCCAGTTGCCCGCCACGTCCGGTTCGCCGACACCGCGCAGCACGTCGGCCGCGGCCATCCTGGAGGACCGCGGCGGGCTGGGGTCGAAGACGTCCAGCCCGCGCGCGCCGCTTTCCGCCATCTAGTCGACGTCGTCCACGTGCGTCGGGTTCAGCACCCTCGCGAGGAAGGACTTCGTGCGGTCGTGCTGGGGGTTCCCGATGACCTCGGCCGCCGGGCCCTGCTCGACCACGTAGCCGCCGTCCATGAACAGCACCTTGTCGGCCACTTCCCTGGCGAACTGCATCTCGTGCGTGACGACGAGCATGGTCATGCCCTCGTCCGCGAGCTGCCGCATGACGCCGAGGACGTCACCGACGAGTTCGGGGTCGAGCGCGGACGTCGGCTCGTCGAACAGCATGACCTCGGGGCTCATCGACAGCGCCCGCGCGATGGCGACGCGCTGCTGCTGGCCACCGGAGAGCTGCGCGGGCATGGCGTTCGCCTTGTCGGTCAGCCCGACGCGCTCCAGGTTGTGCCGGGCGATCTCCTCGGCTTCCTTCTCGCCGCGCTTGAGCACCTTGCGCTGCGCGACGGTCAGGTTGTTGATCACGCTGAGGTGCGCGAACAGGTTGAACGACTGGAAGACCATGCCGATCTTGGTCCGGGCCTCGTCGATGTCGACGTCCGGGTCGGTCATCTCGACGCCGTTGACGACGATCTTGCCGCCGGTCGGCTCCTCCAGCAGGTTCACGCAGCGCAGCATCGTCGACTTGCCGGAGCCCGACGGCCCGATGATGCAGACGACCTCGCCGGAGGCGACCGTGAGGTCGATGTCCTTCAGCACCTCCAGCGGTCCGAACGACTTCTTCAGCCCGGTGATCACGACTGCCGGTTCGGTCATCAGGACACCTTCTTCCCGCCGGTGTGGCGTTCCAGGCGACGGGACAGGTACCCGAGCGGCAGGGTGATGATCAGGTACAGCGCGCCCGCGATCAGGATCGGGGTCATGCCGCGGTACTGGTTCATCGCGTCCCGGCCGAACTTGGTCAGCTCGAGCTGCTCGTACTGCACGCCGATGAGGTAGATCAGCGACGAGTCCTTCGTCAGCATGATCAGCTCGTTGGTCAGCGGCGGCAGGATGATCCGGAACGCCTGCGGGATGACGACCGTGGCCATGGTCCGGCCCTGGGACATGCCCAGCGAGCGGGCGGCCTCGATCTGGCCCTTGGGCACCGCCTGGATGCCCGCGCGGATCGTCTCCGCCATGTACGCGGCGCCGACGATGGCGAGCGCGATCGTCACCGTCGTCAGGTTGTCGAAGCGCACCTGGAACGCGAGCGGGATGCCGAAGTTGAAGGCGATGAACACCAGCAGCGCCGGGATGCCGCGGAAGAACTCGATGTAGATCGTCGCGATCCACCGGTACGGCGGCACCGGCGACAGCTTCATCAGCGCCAGGACGAGCCCGAGCACCAGGCCCACGGTGAACCCGAGCGCCGTGTAGATGATCGTGTTCTTGAGCGCGATGAAGATGACGTCCGGGAAGAGCTTCGACATCACCTCGAAGTCGAAGAACGCCCGCTTGATCGTGCCCCAGTCGGCGACGAGGGCGATGACGATGAGGACGACGACCAGGACGCCGTACTGGACGCCGCGGAAGACTTTCGAGCGTTGGCGCTTGGACAGGGCCATGTGGTTCCCTCGCGAGTTCGGACAGGACAAGAACAGGGGGCCGATGCGCGGCATCGACCCCCTGGGCTCCGGTTTACTTGCTAGCCGGCTTCTTGCCGAACCACTTCTCGTACAGCTTGTCGTACTCGCCGTTGCCCTTGATCTTCTTGAGCGTCTCGTTGATCTTGGGGATCAGCGGGCTGCCCTTCTTCGCGCCGATGCCGTACTTGTCACCGGTGGGGAACTCGGTCGTGACCTCGGTGTCCGCGTTCTTCTTCACGAAGTCGTAGAACACGCCGTTGTCGTTGACCGCCGCGTCGACCTGGCCGGTCTGCACCGCGGTCAGCTCCAGCGCGAGGTCCTCGAACTGGACGACCTCGTAGCCGATGGCGTCCTTGTTCTTGTTGATGTACTCCTCGCCCGTGGTCGAGGCCTGCACACCGACCTTCTTGCCCTTGAGGCTCGCGAGGTCCTTGTAGCCCGCGCCCTTCTTCGTCAGCAGCGCCTGCTCCGCGTCGAAGTACGGGTCGGAGAAGTCGAAGTTCTGCTTGCGCGTGTCGGTGATCGTCATGCCCGCCGCGGCGACGTCGCACTTGTTCGTGTTCATGTCCTCGCCCGACTGGATCCCCTCGAACGGGGTGTCCACCACCGTCTGGGTGAGGCCGAGGTCCTTCGCGACGAGGTCGACGAGGTCGACGTCGAAACCGACGGTCTTGTCCCCCTCGCGGAACTGGAACGGCTCGTACGGCAGGTGCGTGCAGGTGGTGAGCTTGCCCGCGCTGACGACGGCGATACCGCTGTCACCGGCCGTGCCGGCGGTGTTCGTGCTCGTGGCACAGCCCGCGGCCGCGACGACGGCGAGCCCCAGCGCGGGAAGCAGGGCGAACACCTGGTTGCTTGTTCGACGGGCCACTGAGGTCACTCCTCGTAACTGAGTTGGTCGAGTGTTCGGGATACTGCCACTTGGGTGACAAGCTGGACAGCACGTGCGTGTTACATCCCGTTCGCGGTGCCGAATCGAGCGTCACAGTCCTATTCGGCCGAATGTCGTACACGCGATCGGGTTACATCACACCGCACGGACACGGAACGCGCACGTCCTGAACCGATCTGCGCAGGTCACGGATGGAGTAGTCCCGCTACCAGAGCTGTCCACCCCGTTTGGTGCGTAGCGCCCAACCCCTCGCCCGTGTCGCCGTCGAAGTACTCGCTGAACGTGATGTGGTCGCGCCACAGCGGCGAGTCCGTCGATTCCACCCGCTTGCCGTCCGCGGGCCTCCGGCCGTCGTGGTCGGGCAGGAACAGCGACACCAGCCGCCGCGCCAGCTCGTCGGCGGCCTGACCCGCTGTGACCTCGCGTTCCGACCTGGTGGGCAGCTCGACGCGGAACCGGCCGTCGTGGAACGAGTCCACCGTCCGCAGCGCCTCCACCAGCAGCGCGTTCGTCGGGAACCACACCGGGCCGCGCCAGTTCGAGTTGCCGCCGAACATCGGCGTGCGCGACTCGCCCGGCTCGTAGCCGATCCGGTGCTGCTGGTCGGCGACGTGCACCTCCATGCCCTCGCGGTGCGCGACCGACATGGACCGGATGCCGTGCGGTGACAGGAACTCGCCCTCGTCCAGCATCCGCGCCAGCACGAGCCGCAGCTTGCGGTCGTCGAGCAGCGACAGCAGGTTGCGGCGGCCGTCCGGCCGGTCCTGCCAGGTCAGGAACTGCACCAGCTCCGGCCTGCGGGCCATGAGGTGGTCCAGCCGCCGGGTGAAGCTCGGCAGCTCCTCGAACACCCACGGCTCCAGCACGGCCGACGCGAGCAGCGGGATGAGGCCCACCATCGACCGCACCCGCACCGGCTGCGACTCCACCGTGCCGTCGGCGAGCCTGCGCGACACCACGTCGTAGCAGAACCCGTCCGCCTCGTCCCAGATCCCGCCGCCACCCGACCCGAACTGCGTCGACGCTTCGGCGATGCCGAGGAAGTGCTCGACGAACTTCGTCGCCACGTCCTCGTACGACTCGTCGTGCCGCGCCAGCTCCAGCGTGATCTGCATCAGGTGGAGGCTGTACGCGGCCATCCACGACGTGGCGTCCGACTGCTCCAGCCGCCACGCGCCCAGCATCGGCTCGGACCGGTTGACCGGCCCGATGTTGTCCATGCCGAGGAAGCCGCCCTCGAACAGGTAGCTGCCGTCGGCGTCCTTGCGGTTGACCCACCAGGAGAAGTTCAGCAGCAGCTTGTGGAAGATCTTCGCCAGGAACTTCCGGTCCGGCACCTCCTCCGCCCGGTACACCTGGAGCGCCGCCCACGCGTGCACGGGCGGGTTGACGTCGCCGAACTCCCACTCGTACGCCGGGATCTGGCCGTTCGGGTGCATCAGCCACTCGCGGCACAGCAGCAGGAGCTGCTCCTTCGCGAACGCCGGGTCGACCATCGCGAACGGCACGGTGTGGAACGCGAGGTCCCACGCCGCGAACCACGGGTACTCCCACTCGTCCGGCATGGAGATCACGTCGGCGCAGTCGAAGTGCCGCCAGTGCGTGTTGCGCGCGGCGGGCGACTTGCGCGAGCCGGGCGCCGCCGGTTGCGCGGGGTCGCCGTCCAGCCACTCCCTGGTGCGGAAGCGGTAGTGCTGCTTCGTCCACATCAGACCGGCGAGCGCCCGCCGCACCACGGCGGCCTTCTGCCGGTCCGCGCCGGGCATCAGGTCGTGGTGGAACTCGTCTGCCTCGGCCCGCCGGGCGTCCACGGTGGACTGGAACGTCGGCCCGAACGCGTCCTGGTGCCCGTCGCCCTCGACCAGCCGCAGCCGGATCGACACGGACGCACCGGGTTCGACGGCGTCGAACGAGTACCAGGCGGCGGCCTTGGTGCCGGGTTCGGAGACGTCGTCGACGACCTGGCACGACGTCGGGTTGCCGCGGACGACGTGCCGGTCGATGCCGTCTTTGGTGTACTCGGTCAGGTTCTGCTCGGCGCCGAACAGCGCCACGTCGTTCGTCTCGTTGTCGGTGACGAGCAGGGACGGCGAGCCTTCGACGTGCAGCGTGTACCGCCCGAGCTTCCCGTGCTCGGTGGTGACCCGGTGCCAGCCGTCGCGGGTGGACGCGGTCAGCGACGGCTTCCGCTCGTCCCGCCCCCACGCCCACGTGTTGCGGAACCAGAGCTGAGGCAGCAGGTGCAGCGGAGCCGCGTCCGGCCCCTGGTTGGTCGCGGTGATCTCGACGCACACGTCCGTCGGCCCGGCCTTGGCGTAGCTGACGACGACGTCGAAGAACCGGTTCTCGTCCAGCGCGCCGGTGTCGGACAGCTCGGGCTCACGCGACTCGCGGCCCGCGCCCGCGGCCAGTTCGCGCAGCTCGGCGTAGGGGAACTCGGCCTGCGGGTACCGGTACAGCACCTGCATCCACGAGTGCGTCGGCGTGCCGTCGGTCACCCACCAGTACTCCTTGGCGTCCTCGCCGTGGTTGCCCTCGTTGTTGGTGAGCCCGAAGTACCGCTCCTTCAGGATCGGGTCGGCGCCGTTCCACAGCGCCAACCCGAGGTTGAGGAACCCGTGCACGTCGCAGATCCCCGCGATGCCGTCCTCACCCCACCGGTAGGCACGGGCCCGCGCGTGGTCGAACGGGAATGACGTCCAGGCGTCACCTGATGCGGAGTAGTCCTCGCGGACCGTCCCCCACTGGCGTCCCGCCAGGTAGGGCCCCCACAGGCGCCAGGGCGCATCGGGTGAGTCCGACGCGGCGAGCCGCAGCCGCTCGGTCCTCTGCCGTTGCTCGTTCACCTGACCAGTGTGCGGCATCGATCCAGACGGACCGGTTACCTCGACGTCACGGGTGTCGGACGGGACCGCGCGGCCCCGTCCGACCAGCCCGTCAGCCCTGCTTGGAGTGCGCGTCCAGCACCAGCGCGACGGCCTCCGTGACCTTCCGCGCCTGGTCGAGGTGCAGCGACTCGTCCGGCACGTGGCAGTTCGAGTCCGGGCCGACCGCGCCCGTGACCAGGAACTGGGCCCGCGGGTACGCCTCGTGCAGCAGGCCCATGAACGGGATGGAGCCGCCGAGCGCGACCGTCCGCCACGGGCTGCCGAACACGTCGTCGGCGGCCCGGTCCAGCGCCTCGCGCAGCCACGGCGCCAGCTCGGGGGCGTTCCAGCCGCCCGCGGCCTCCACGCGGCTCAGCTCGACGGTCGCGCCGTACGGCACGTCGGTCGTGACCAGCTCCTCCACCGCCTTGAACGCCGCGGTGGCGTCCGCGGTCGGGGGCAGCCGGAAGCTGAGCAGCAGCGTGGTGAACGGCCGCAGCACGTTGCCCGCGTCGTCCAGCGCGGGCAGGCCCTCGGCGCCGGTGACGGACAGCGTCGGCCGCCAGCCGCCGTTGAGGGCGAGTTCGACCTCGTCCTTGTCCACGGCGGTGGTGCCGCCGGCGAACGGGACGGTCGCGGTCAGCGAGCCGGGCACGGCGGCCACGGCCTCGCGCACCTCGGCCAGCCGGTCCTCGGGGATGTCGACGTGCATCTCGCGCACCAGCACCTCGCCGGTGGTCGCGTCCTCCAGGCGGTCGAGCAACTGCCGGGCGATCCGGAACGAGCTGGGCACGATGCCGCTGGCCATGCCGGAGTGCAGGCCGCCGTCGAGCACGCGCACGGTCAGGCCCACCTGCACGAGGCCGCGCAGCGACGTGGTCAGCCACATCCGCTCGTAGTCGTTGCCGCCGGAGTCCAGGCACACGACCAGCGACACGTCGCCGAGCCGGTCGCCCAGGTGCTCCAGGTAGGCGGGCAGGTCGGGGCTGCCGGACTCCTCGCTGGTCTCCAGCAGCACGATGCACCGGCCGTGCGAGCCACCGGCGGCGTGCACGGCTTCGAGCGCGGCGAGCGCGGCGTACCCGGCGTAGCCGTCGTCGGCCGCGCCCCGCCCGTAGAGCCTGCCGTCCTTGACGACCGGCGTCCACGGGCCGAGGCCGGGCGACCAGTCGGCGACGGGCGGCTGCTTGTCGAGGTGGCCGTAGAGCACGGTCGTGCCCTCGACCTCGGTGCCCTTCGCGGGCACGTCCACGAGCAGCAGCGGCGCGCGGCCGGGCAGCTCGTGCAGCTCGGTGGTCAGTCCGGGCAGGTCGCGGGTGGTGATCCACGCCCGGACGTGCTCGATGGCGGCCGCGAGGTGACCGTTCTCCGCCCACTTGGGGTCGAAGGCCGGTGAGATCGCGGGCACGGCCACCAGTTCGGACAGGCTCGGGAGGATGTCGTCATCCCACAGCCCTCGGACGGTACGGGTCAGCGCTGAACGGTCCACGCTCCCGATCCTGTCACGAACGGCGCAGGTCAGCCCAAGGCGATCGGCCTCGGGTTCGGTACGCCGTCATGTCCTCGTGACCACGTACCGGCGTCCCGCCCGCGCGGTGAACGTCGCCGAGTCGCCGTCGACCGCCGCCCGCACGGTCTGCCCGGTCGTCGTGTCCACCAGCCGGTGGCCCGTCCGGAACAGGTCGTTCCGGACGGTCAGCGGCCCGTTCTTCGACGCGGTCACGCCGATCTCGGTCGCCGACCCGCCGGACCAGCGGACGTCGACCGTCGTGCCGCCGCGCGCCTTGAGCCCGGTGTACGAGCCGCTCGGCCACGAGGACGGCAGGGCGGGCAGCACGTGCACGACGCCGTTCTGGCTCTGGAGCAGCATCTCCGCCACCCCGGAGGTCGCCCCGAAGTTGCCGTCGATCTGGAACGGCGGGTGCGTGTCCCACAGGTTGGCCAGCGTGCTGCCGGTGAGCTGCTCGGACAGCATCTTGTGCGCGTGGTCGCCGTCCAGCAGCCGCGCCCAGAAGTTGATCTTCCACGCCTTGCTCCAGCCGGTCCCGCCGTCGCCGCGGGCGGTCAGCGAGACCCTGGCGGCGTTCGTCAGCGCCGGGGTGGTGAGCTGGTTGCCGGGGAACAGCCCGAACAGGTGCGACACGTGCCGGTGCGTGTCGGTGGGGCTGTCCCAGTCCTCCTTCCACTCCTGCAACTGGCCCCACGACCCGATCCGCGTGCCGGGGTCGAGCCTGGTCAACGCCTGCCGCACCTCGTCGCCGAACGCCGCGTCGCCCACCAGGCCCGCCGAGTCGACGACGTTCGCGAACAGGTTCCGGACGATCTGCTGCGACATCGCCGCGCCCGCCGAGAAGTCGCCGTTCTCCGGTGAGTAGCTCGGCGTCACGACCAGCTTCCCGTCGCGCGGGTCGACCCTCAGCTCGTCCAGCCAGAACTGGGCGAGCGACTTGAGCACCGGGTACGCGCGGTCGCGCAGGAACGCCTGGTCGCCGGTGAACAGGTAGTGCTCGTAGTAGTGCTGCGCGAGCCACGCGCCCGCCTCCGGGAACCAGAACGACTGCGCGTAGTTGTGCACGCCGGTGAAGCCGAACGGGTTGGTCTCGTTGTTCACCACCCAGCCGCGGTTGCCGAACATGTCCCGCGCGGTCACGGCACCGGGTTCGCGCATCTCGTCGACGTAGTCGAACAGCGGCGCGGTGGTCTCGGACAGGTTCGTCGTCTCGGCGGGCCAGTAGTTCATCTGGAGGTTGATGTTGACATGGTAGTCCGCGTCCCAGGGCGGTGACGTGCTGTTGTTCCACACGCCCTGGAGGTTCGCGGGCAGCGAGCCCGCCCGTGACGACGAGATCAGCAGGTAGCGGCCGTACTGGAAGTACAGGACCTCGAGGGCCCGCTTGGTCGCGGGCGCGGCGGTCGCGTAGCCGGCGAGCAGGTCGTCGGTGGGGATCGCGGGCACCTGCTGGCCGAGGTCGAGCCGGACCCGGTCGAACAGCGCCCGGTAGTCCTGCTCGTGGGCGCTGAGCAGCCCGTTCCAGCCCTTGGCCACGGCCGCGTCGACCGTCGAGCGCACGCGCTGGTGCGGGTCGGCGCCGCGGTAGGTCGGGTAGTCGGCGGCGTAGTCCGTGCCCATGGCCAGCACGACGACGGCGCTGTCCGCGTTCGCCACGGTCACCGAGCCGTCGCCGTTGTCGGTCCGCGACCCGCCCTGGCCGATGACCTGGAGCTGCGACTCGAACTTCAGCCCGTTGTCGTTCAGCGCTCCGGCGAACGTGCTGCGCCCGCCGCTCGCGGTCGTCCGCTTGGACCGGTTGTCCGGCGCGGTGATGGCCGCGGTGAAGCCGATCCGGCCCGGACGGTTCGCCGAGAGCCGCGCGACCAGCACGTCGTCGGCCGCGCTGGCGAAGTACTCCCTGGTGTAGCGCACGCCGCCCGCGTCGTAGGCGACCGTGGCGACGGCCCGGCCGAGGTCGAGGTCGCGGCGGTAGTTCGTGACGCCGCTGGGCGGGGTGGTGAGCGTGAGGCCCAGTTCGCCGAACGTCTGGTAGGAACCGAAACCGCGTTTCGGTTGGCCGAGCGCCGACGCGATGGCGGACGGGGCGACCCGGCGTTCGCGGTCGATCCGGTCCTGCGCGTCCCCGATGGCGGTCGGTCGCGGGCTGGTCCAGTTGCCGAAGTCGTAGCCCTGCGCCGAACCGGGGCCGCCGGTCCACAGGGTCTTCTCGTTGAGCTGGATCCGCTCCTTCGCGACGGTGCCGAAGACGCCGCCGCCCAGTGCTCCGCTGCCGATCGGGAGGGACCGGGTCTCCCAGTCGGCGGCGGGTTCGTCGTACCAGAGGCTGAGCGGTCCGGCCGCTGTCGCGCCCACGTCGGGCGCGGCCGGTGTGAGCGCGGAGAGCAGGATCGTCACGAGTGCTGGAACGGTTGTGCGCAGGGTGTTCATGCGTCCTCCACCGACCGGGAGCGCGCCGACGGCGGGCCACCGCCGCGTCGACGCGTGCAGGAAGCCCTGACGTTAACAAGACATCAGATGTCTGTGTAGCTCAGATCACAGAGTCCGGCTGTTTGGCGTAGCCGATGAACTAATTAACCGCACTTGGTTGCTGCGGACGAGGTAAAGCGACTTCCCGAATGGTCGGATGTCTCCTGGATCGGTCTCCAGGCTCGGAGACCGCCCTTGATGATCGTGCTCAAACCTGTCCGGGACGTGGGCAAGAGGTTAACGAACGGTAACCGGGACAGCGGTGTTCGGTCACCGAACTTGGTGCTCGGAGGCCAAAAGGTTGCCCTTCCGACTGTTCTCCCAGTTCAGAGCGCTGGTCGGAGTGTTACGAAGTGGGATGGCACTCACCAAGTCGGGTGGGGCCGTGTCAGGATGTGGATGAGAACCACCGTCAGCGCCGACGGTTGACCGACGCCCCCACAGGGGCGGAGGCGGCTGGCGGTGCATTGCCGCACACACGTCGCCACAAGCGACCGGGCGGCCTCGTAGACGAGGAGAAGGCGCAATGTCGTCCCCCGAGCAATGGACGCACCCCGAGCCGGCGTCGGCTCCGGCCGCGACCGCGGCGAAACCGACCGCGGAACAGGTGATCGCAGGTTTGCGAGCGACCGACCAAGGTGACGTCAACCTGGTGCAACTGCTCACCCCCGAGGGGGAGCGCGTCCAGCACCCGGACTTCGACATCGACATCACGGCGGAGGAACTGCGCGGCCTCTACCGCGACATGGTGCTCATCCGCCGCGTCGACCGCGAGGCCAACGCGTTGCAGCGCAAGGGCCAGCTCGGCATCTGGGTGCCGCTGCTCGGCCAGGAGGCCGCGCAGATCGGCGCAGGCCGCGCGATGCGCCCCGACGACATGGCGTTCCCCAGCTACCGCGAGCACGGCATCGCCTGGACCCGCGGCATCCACCCCACCGACCTGCTGGGCATCTTCCGCGGGACGGACATGGGGAGCTGGGACCCGGTGGAGCACAAGTTCCACCCGTACACGATCGTCATCGGCAACCAGGTCCTCAACGCGACCGGGTACGCGATGGGCCAGAAGTTCGACGGCAAGGTCGGCGACGCCGACGGTGAAGCCACGATGTGCTTCTTCGGCGACGGCGCCACCAGCCAGGGCGACGTGCACGAGGGCTTCGTGTGGGCCGCCGTCTACGACGCGCCGCTCGTGTTCTTCTGCCAGAACAACCAGTGGGCCATCTCCGAGCCGACCGAGCGCCAGTCCCGCCTCCCGCTCTACCAGCGGGCCCGCGGCTACGGCTTCCCCGGCATCCGGGTCGACGGCAACGACGTCCTCGCCACCCTCGCGGTCACCCGCTGGGCGCTGGAGGAGTGCAGGCAGGGCAACGGCCCGATCCTGATCGAGGCCTTCACCTACCGGATGGACGCGCACACCACGTCCGACGACCCGTCCCGCTACCGGCTCTCCGACGAGCTGGAGCTGTGGAAGCTCAAGGACCCCATCGAGCGGGTCAAGGTGCACCTGGTCAAGCAGCAGTGGGCGGACAGCGCGTTCTTCGAGTCGATCGAGCAGGAGTCCGAGGCGCTGGCGGTCGAGCTGCGCGAGTTCTGCGTGAACATGCCCGACCCGCCGCCGGAGCGGATCTTCGCCAACGTGTACGCGGAGGGGAACCCCGTGCTGGAGGCCCAGCGCGACGAGTTCCTCGCCTACGTCGAGGGTTTCGCGGGAGGCGAGCACTGATGGCCGCTCCGACGATGAACCGCGCGGGTTCCGACTCCGGTGACTCCGCCGTGCAGACGTTGACGATCTCCAAGGCGCTGAACATGGGGCTGCGCGCCGCGATGGAGGCGAACCCGAAGGTCCTCATGATGGGCGAGGACATCGGCAAGCTCGGTGGCGTCTTCCGCATCACCGACGGGCTCCAGAAGGACTTCGGCGAGCAGCGCGTCCTGGACACGCCGCTCGCGGAGTCCGGCATCATCGGCACCGCCGTGGGTCTCGCGATCCGCGGCTACCGGCCGGTGTGCGAGATCCAGTTCGACGGCTTCATCTTCCCCGGCTTCGACCAGATCGTCAGCCAGGTCGCGAAGCTGCACTACCGCACCCAGGGCAAGAACAAGCTGCCCATGGTGATCCGCGTGCCCTTCGGCGGCGGCATCGGCGCCGTGGAGCACCACTCCGAGTCGCCCGAGTCGTACTTCGCGCACACCGCCGGTCTCAAGGTCGTGTCGTGCTCGAACCCGACCGACGCCTACTGGATGATCCAGCAGGCCATCGACTGCGACGACCCGGTGCTGTTCTTCGAACCGAAACGCCGTTACTACGAGAAGGCGCCGGTCGACACGACCAAGGCGCCCGGCCCGCTGTTCGAGTCGCGCGTCCTGCGCACCGCGTCCAATTCCGCCTCCGCTGGGACGAGCACGTCGGCCGGACAAGCCGCCACCCTCGTCGGCTACGGCCCGATGATCCGGGTGTGCCTCGACGCGGCCAACGCCGCCGCCGAGGACGGCACCGAACTGGAGGTCATCGACCTCCGCACGCTGTCCCCGCTCGACCTCGGCCCGGTGTACGACTCGGTGCGCCGCACCGGCCGCCTCGTCGTCGTCAGCGAGGCGCCCAGCGAGAGCTCCATCACCAGCGAGATCGCGGCGAAGGTCCAGCAGGAGTGCTTCTACTCCCTCCAGGCCCCGGTGCTGCGCGTGACCGGGTTCGACACCCCCTACCCGCCGTCGAAGCTCGAGGAGGAGTTCCTCCCCGACCTCGACCGGGTGCTGCACGCCGTCGACCGATCACTCGCCTGGTAAGGGGAACCCTGTCATGCCGCAGTTCAAGCAGTTCCCCATGCCCGACACGGCGGAGGGGCTGACCGAGGCCGAGATCCTGACCTGGAACGTCCAGGTCGGGGACGCGGTGAAGGTCAACCAGATCATCGTCGAGATCGAGACGGCCAAGGCCGCCGTCGAGCTGCCGTGCCCGTGGGACGGCGTCGTCACCGAGCTGCTGGCCGAGGTCGGCCAGACGGTGAACGTCGGCGTCCCGATCATCACGATCGATGTCGATCCTTCCGGCGCGGCGGCACCCGCCGCACCCGCTCCGGTCGCCGCGGAACCGGCCACCAACGGCGCCTCCTCCGGCAAGATCGGCGAGGAGATGCCGGGCGGCCGCATCGCGACCCTGGTCGGCTACGGCCCGCGCGCGGGAGCCGCGAAACGCCGTGCCCGCAAGGGATCCGAGCCCGTGGCCGCACCTGCCGCTCCCGTCGCCGTGGCCGCGCCCCCGGCCCCCGTGGCCGCTCCTCCGGCTCCCGCTCCGGTGGCCCAGCCCGGCGGTTACGTCCCGCTGGCGAAGCCGCCGGTCCGCAAGCTGGCCAAGGACCTGGGCGTCGACCTGTACGCGTTGACCGGCTCCGGCGCCAACGGCGTCATCACCCGCGAGGACGTCGAACAGGCCGTCGCCGCACCGGTTCCCGCACCCGTGTCCACAGTGGACAACGGCACGCGGGAGCGCAGGGTGCAGATCAAGGGCGTCCGCAAGGCGACCGCGCAGGCGATGGTGGACAGCGCGTTCACCGCGCCGCACGTCACCGAGTTCCTGACCATCGACGTCACGCCGATGATGGAACTCCGCGCGCGCCTGAAGACCTCACCCGCGTTCCGCGACGTCAAGGTCACGCCGCTGACGTTCGCCGCCAAGGCCGTCGTCCTCGCCGCCAAGCGGACCCCGGACGTCAACGCGACCTGGGACGCGGCGGCGGGCGAGATCGTCTACAAGGACTACGTCCACCTCGGCATCGCCGCCGCCACCCCGCGCGGCCTGGTCGTGCCGAAGGTCCGCGACGCGGACCGGATGTCCTTGCGCGAGTTGGCGGTGGCGCTCGACCAGTTGGCCACGACCGCCCGCGACGGCAAGACGTCACCGGCGGACATGATGGGCGGCACCTTCACCATCACCAACGTCGGTGTCTTTGGCGTCGACACCGGCACCCCCATCATCAATCCGGGGGAGTCGGCCATCCTCGCCCTCGGCGCCATCCGCGACATGCCGTGGGTCGTCGACGGCCAGGTCGTCCCCCGCAAGGTCTGCCAGCTCGCACTGAGCTTCGACCACCGCGTGGTCGACGGCCAGCAGGGCTCGCAGTTCCTCGCCGACGTCGGCGCCCTCCTGGCCGACCCCGCCATGGCGATGACCTACTAGTCACCCCTCCGGAACGCCGGGAGCGCACGACGGCTCCCGGCGTTCCGCGCGTGCGAAGCCCTTGACCCTCCAGCGACTGGAGAGTTCACGATGGTTCCCGTGACGCACTACTCGATCGGCGACCTCGCCAGGCTGACCGGCCTGTCCACCAGGACGATCCGCTTCTACTCCGACGCGGGGCTCGTGCCCGTCGTCGGCAGGACGGGCGGCGGCTACCGCTCGTACGACGTGGCGGGCCTGAACCGGTTGAAGCTCCTCCGCACCCTGCGCGACCTCGGCGTCGACCTGCCGACCGCGCAGCGCGTGCTGGAGGACGAGGTGGGGATCACCGAGGTGGCGCGCATTCACGCGGACGCGATCGACGCGCAGATCAGGACCTTGCGGCTGCGCCGCTCGGTGCTGCGCGCGGTCGCCAAGGGAGGGGAGATGGAACTCGTGAACGAACTGGCCAGGCTGTCGGACGAGGAGCGGCAGCGCATCCTGGACGACTTCTTCGAGGACGTGTTCGGGGGCTACGACCTGGAGCCGGGCTTCGACGCGATGATGCGCTCGGTGCGCGTCGAGCTGTCGGACGACCCGACCACCGAGCAGGTGGAGGCGTGGGTCGAGCTGGCGAACCTGGTGCAGGACGAGGACTTCCGGGCGAGCATCCGCCGGATGTCGGAGCGGCACGCCGAACTGCGGGCCGCGGGCGAGGACATGAGCGCGTCCAGCGCTGAGCAACTGGGGGCGTTCACCTACTCGGTCGAGCAGGCCCGTGCCGCGCTGGACGCGGGCGTGGCCCCGGATTCGGCGCGGGCGAAGGAGATCGTCGCCGCGGTCAACGCCAGGTGGGCCGAGGCGCTCGACATCCCGAACGACGAGCGGCTCGTCGAGAAGCTGCGCGAGTATGAGTCGTTCTCCGACCCGCGCGCCGAGCGCTACTGGCAGTTGGTCGCGGTCCTCAACGACAGGCCCGCCATGCCGGACACCGCGGCGGAACGCGAGTGGCTGCGGCTGGCGGGCGGCTGACCTACTCCCGGACCAGGCAGAACGGGTGGCCCGCCGGGTCGGCGAGCACTCGCCAGACCCGGCAGGCCGCACCCGCGTCGAGCAGCGTCGCGCCCAGCGCGACCGCGTCGGCCTGCGCCGCGTCGAGGTCGGCGACCCCGACGTCGAGGTGGAACTGCTGCGGCCGTTCCGGATCGGGCCACGCGGGCGCCCGGAAGTCGTCCACGCCCTGGAAGCACAGCACCAGCCCGGTGGGGGTGTGGAGGGTCGACCACAGCTCGTCCAGCGTCCACCGCCGATCGGGCTGGTCGACCTCACCGCCGAGGAGCCCTCGGTAGAACTCCGCCAGCACCGCGGGTTCGGCGCAGTCCAGGACGACGCATTGCAGGTTGCCGATCACGCCGCACACACTAGGCGGGAACCAGGCGCCCGACGACGGCGTTGTTGCATCCGGGGGTGGGCCGATGACGGCGTGGAGGCGGTGGATCGCGGACCTGTTCCGCCGCGGGGAACCTCGTCGGGGCGGCACGGTGGCGAGCAGGCTCGCCGAGTTCGAGTCGGGCGGCGAACCCGTCATCGCCGCCGCGGTGCTCGCCGACGGCGTGTGGCGGCAGGGAAGGCTCAAAGCGGGCCGCTACCGGCTGGTGTGGTGGGTGCCCGGCGAGTCGGGCGTGCTCGACTTCAGCCGCCGCGACGGCGTCGTGGAGAGCTTGGGCGGCGTGGACGTCGGCAACGGCTGGACCATCGACCCGAACATGGTCGTCCTGCACTACCGCCGCGGCCCGAACGTCACCCACCTCGCCGTGCCACCGGCAGAGCTGGAGCTGGTCAGCCGCATCCTCCCGCTACCCCAACGCCGCGGCTGATGTTCGATATGTCCTTTTCGGCCACTCCTGTTGAGACGAACCGTTCAGTCTGCTGATGTTCCCGCATCCTGGAACAACTCCTGGCCCACATGTCATCCGGCGCAGGAACGACGCCGTTCGGAATGGCGTCCGCCAAACCGCGTCGTCCTCCCTCACCGTCATTTGAGAGCATGTAGGCGTGGACATCGTGGCGCAGTGGGTGCGAACCGTGTGGACAGAGGACGCGACCGGCGGCTCCGCGGCGACCTTGCCGGTCGCCTTCGAACTACCGGAGCTGGCTCCGCTGCTGACCCACGAGGTCACCCAGCAGGAGTGGCACGACTTCGCGCCCCACTCGACCGTGCACCACGGCCGCCCGGACGAGAACCAGGTCACCCTGCACGAGGAGGCCGACCGGGTCAGGGTGAACTTGCAGGTCTCCCCCATCGGCCGCCCCTTCAGAGCCAGACGCCCCCCAGCGGTCTGGGTCAAGCAGGGCGAGGTAGTCCGCTGGCAGATCAACTACCGCTACTCAGGCCTAACGACGGACGCCTGGATCTACGCCCTAGACACCCTCAACGTGGCCTGCGGCCCAGTAGCGGAAGACGTCTTCCTCTCCACCCCAACCCACCACGTCAGCGAACTGGTGAATTTGTTCTAGGCGATATCGCTTTCCTCGCCACTGTTGCCGAACCGGCGGCACTGACGCCTTTCATGCCGCTCAACACCAGCCTTTGAATCACCCTAGGCCAGGCGTCTCCGACCCGGCCTAGGGTGATCGAGTCACTTGGTGTACACGCCGGAAATCGTCCTGGCCACGACCAATCGCTGAATTTCGCTGGTCCCTCAAAGATGGCGAAGATCTTGCGCAGTCCCTCATGGACTAGAGCCATGTCCTTTGTATACGGCCTCTGAACAGCGCGTTCCTTCTCAAAGTCTGTCATCGTCGATTGACCTTCTCCAGCGTCTCACGGCCTGTAGACGGCCTGAGAGTTGATCAAGCTCTCTCGGCACCACCCCGACACACAGCCGGATCAGGCGCTCCACAGCGACAAATCAAGGCCCGTTTCCACGCCTTGACGCACCGTTGCAGAGCGTCACCGACACCGGCCGTGTTGGGGTGGTGCCTTCGCCATGTCTGGGGACCAGGTGCTCATTGGCCGATGGCGCGAAGCGTCGGCGGGCGGTCGATCGACGTGCCCAGCTCTCTACGGTGACCAGCCACGCGATCGTCCCGACGGGGGCAGGCTGACAGCAGCTCTTGTACCCCCTGCGCCGCCAGCGGTGGCGCTGCCGCCGGTCGCCTGCGCCACGCCGCCCGGCCGCCAGACGGAGCGAAGCGGGAGCCTGGCGTGCCGGATGGATGCGGACACGGTGCCAAGGTGACAGGCCTAGCGCGCCGCCGCTGGCGGCGCGCCTTGATCACATAGAGCCAAGTTCGGCAATGAGCGAAGGAGACTAGCCTGATCGAGCGAAAATTGAATATCGTTGGATTATATCTGTAACGATATTGCCTGGCTTTTGATAAACTATGCTAGTCGACGCGTTAAGTAGGACGACGGAGGTCAATGATGACTTCATATGGGTTCAGGGTTTTTGAGTTGAATGCTACTCCGGTTAGGAAGATGCATAGGATTGCGTTCACCGATCCTGAGCCTGATGGTTTGCATTCGACTATTCGGGAAACTTTGGAAGATCGCGTCAGTGGTGATGGTGAAGCAAATAAAGATAAGGGTTCATTCACCCGATTTGACAGGGTGGATTCAAATGCCTGGGGGATTCTGGTAACTGTAAGTGGGGGCTATTATGGTGAGCCGGGTGAGGTTGTCGACGTTGCGAACAGGAGGCGTTCGAGGCGTATCTCGTCTACAGATGCGGTATTGCGAGAATCTCGAGTGTTGATGCTAGTTCCTCCGTATGGTGATGCTGGGCTAATTATTGCTGAGACTCGCGGACGGTCTCATCTCACCGCTAACGTTCTGACGGCCTTGAACAACGATTTCAAAGATCGTGGCCTCAAACTCCGTACTGTAACCGATCTTGCTGACGAACATGCCTGGTCAAGATTTCTTGACTCGGAAGAAATTGGCATCCGATCAGTTGAACTTGTTCAAAATACTCGATCCTCAGATCGAACCAACTTCACAGGAGAGAATGTTAGAAGAAGCACGTTGAGGATCGATCTTGAGGATGGGACCGATCTTAAGAGTCGTCTTTCTGCTGCCGTAAACGCGTTGCGCGGTACGCGTGAGCCTCCTAATTTGGCAGGAATGATCGGTTTGGCCCATTATCGAGATGAAGATTTCGATGAAGAACGAATCATTGCTGTGGTCGACGGGAGGGACAGGACCATTCGGATTTCGTCTGGATGGCCGAGTTTCACCTATGCTATCGACGGCGATGATCGACCGACTGACCAGGAGTTTGTTGATGAAGCTTGCAACGTGGCTTCGACAACATTCCCGGCTCTGAACGTCGAACTCGCAGTAAACTGGCGTCCTACCTTGGGAGAGTAGAGGACAATGGCCAAGCCGCTTCAGCGCTTCAACCCTTGGCCTATTGTTCTATATCATAACAAAGCGAATCGTGCGGAAGGTGAGGATAAGGCCACTCGACCCGAACTGTTGCTAATGTATGGTCTTCCTACCCTTATTGGTGCTGTATTTGTGGTATTTCGAGTTCGCCTCGGCGGAGTTCCCCAATTGCTGGCAGCAACTTCACTGCTAGTTGGCGTTATGATTAGTGTATTCGTTTTCTTGGCCAACTTGAGGGTAAAAGTGCATGAAGTTGCAGAATTTAAAGAGCGCAGAAGTCTGCGAAAGCTAATAGCTTCATCGGCAGTCGGGGCGCTTTATGTTTCATCTGTTTCGATGACTCTTTCTTTGTGTCTCGCTTTGATTGCTTCAGTCCCTGCTCTCGGTAATCCTGGATTCATTTCGTTTATATCGTCTGCTATTGCGGCGTGGCTTCTTGTTCATTTGGTCGTCAGCCTTGCTTCTGTTCTTCGAAGGCTATTCGGAATATATGTTACTATGTTTAGAAGTGACTTTTCGGCGGAACTTGATCCTTAGTCTGAGTGGAGTATAGTTCCTAACTATCATTTGAACTCGCGCGCCGCCTCGGCTCGACGCGAAGATATTTTGAATCTTGCTTCTGTTCAAGTAGTTTCCGATTGCGCCTATGTTGCTATTGCTTACGATCGCGACCTGTCCTCCCATTTTTTGCCAATGTACTATTCGTTCGTGTGCGCCAGGTGTTGCCTGCGCGCCTGCAAGTGCTTCCTTTTCAATTATTTCTAAAGACTTCTCAATCCTGTGCACCTCTTGCGGCACCGCGCAAGGTCGTGCCGTGGGCCGAATCCCGGCTACGCGCACTCCAACTGGCACTGCCCGCGCGGTTCAAGGTCGCTGCCTTGCTGGGGGCGGGCGGCGGGATGCGCCAAGGGGAGATCCTGGCGTTCTCGCCTGACGACGTTGACCGGGACGCGATGGTGATCAACATCGGTCGTCAGCTCCGGCTGATCAACCGGACGCTGGTCTACTCGCTCCCCAAGCGCGACAAGGAGCGCCAGGTGCCGATCTCGGCTGGTGTGCTGGAAGCCCTCGACACCTACCAGGAGACGTACCCGGCCATTCCGGTCACGCTGCCGTGGGACGAACCGAACGGCGCACCGGTCACCGCGAACCTGCTCATGGTCCGGGACGACGGCAACGCGCAGAGCGGCGACCTGTTCAACAAGGTGGTGTGGGTTCCGGCCTTCAAACAGGCCGGGCTCACCTACACGAAACGCCAGGACGGGATGCACGCGATGCGGCACTTCTACGCCTCGACGTTGCTCACTCAGGGTGTGTCGATCAAGGAGCTTGCGGAGTACCTGGGCCACCAGGACCCCGGCTTCACGCTCCGGACCTACACCCACCTCATGCCGTCCAGCCACCAGCGAGCGAGGAAGGCAGTGGACGGGGTCTTCAAGCCGCGTAAGACCCCGTCCACTCAGACGGCCTGAGGACGGCCTGGGGTGATCAACTCAGCGGATGTAGACCCCGGAAATCGCCCTGGCCACTACCAATCGCTGAATTTCGCTGGTCCCCTCGAAGATGGTGAAGATCTTCGCGTCCCGGTGCATCCGCTCCACCGGGTGGTCTCGCGTGTATCCCGCGCCGCCCAAGATGTGGATGGCCCGCTCAGTCGCCCACACCGACACCTCGCCCGCCTTCAGCTTCGACATCGACCCCTCACCCGCGGTGAACGGCACGTTGTTGCGCCCCATCCACGCCGCCCGCCACACCAGCATCCGGGCCGCGTCGATCTCCATCCGCATGTTCGCCAGGTCGAACGCGATCGACTGGTTCTCGATGATCTTCCGCCCGAACGCTTCGCGTTCCTTGGCGTACTCCAGCGAGTACTCGTAAGCCGCCCGTGCGACCCCGATCGCCATCGCCCCGACGGTCGGCCGGGTCGTTTCGAAGGTCGCCATGGCCGCCTGGCCGCCGGACTTCTGGCCCTCACGGGCCCGCGCCAGTCGTGCGTCGAGCTTCTCCTTGCCGCCCAACAAGCACCGTCCCGGCACGCGCACGTCGTCCAGGAACACGTCCGCCGTGTGCGACGCCCGCATCCCGTGCTTCCGGATCTTCCCCGGACTCGACACCCCGGCGGTGCCGGGCGGGATGATGAAACCGGCCTGGCCGCGTGACCCCAGGGAGGCGTCGACGACGGCGGTGACCACGTGCACGTTGGCGATCCCGCCGTTGGTGGCCCACGCCTTCTGCCCGTTGAGCACCCACTCGTCGGTGGCCGAGTCGTACCGGGCGCGGGTGCGGATGCCGGCTACGTCCGAGCCCGCCTGTGGTTCGGACGCGCAGAACGCGGCCAGTTTCGGGTCGTCCTCGGTGCCGAAGCACTCGGGTACCCACTCGGCCAACTGTTCGGGTGTGCCGGACGCGAAGATGCCTGCCGCGGCGAGGCCGGTGCCCATGAGGGACAGGGCGATGCCCGCGTCACCCCAGAACAGCTCCTCGGTGGCGATGGGCAGTGACAGGCCGATTGGGTCGGCGAACCACGTGGCGAGCGCCTCGAACCCGTAGAGGCCGATCTTGGCGGCTTCCTGGATGACGGGCCATGGGGTTTCCTCGCGTTCGTCCCACTCGGACGCGGCGGGGCGGATGACGTCCTTGGCGAAACCGTGCACCCAGTCGCGCAGGTCGGTCTGGTCCTCGTTCAGCTCCAGCGAGAAGCCACCCATCGAACTTTTCTCCTCAGGCCTTCGGAATGGTGAACAGGCTCATGAACCCGGCGGCGAAGCCCAAGTCCCCCTTGACCTTGAGCTTGCCAGTCATGAACAGCACCGGGGCGGACGCGTTGCCGGTGGCCAGCTTGAGGAACTCGACCGGGCTCAACGTCACGCTCGCCCTGGGCTCGCGGGTCTCGCCCTTGTTGATCGTGCACGTGGCGTCCTCGATCACGGCCTCGTAGGTGTCGAGCCCGGTCTCGCCGAAACCGCCCGTGAGGTGGAAGTGGACGACGGCCCTGGTGGCGCCCGCGCGTTCGCCGCGGAAGTGCGACTCCATGCGTCGGAACACCTCGTCGAGCACGCGTTCGCGCAGGCCGGGCCTACCGGTGACGGCTTCGATCTGGTCCTTGGACGCGCGCGAGACGATGCGCGCGAAGTTCTGCGGGTCCAGCTTGGCCAGGTCGAGGTCCGCGTCGCCGAAGGCCGCCAGCAGGTCGGCGAACTCGTCCTTGCCCAGCTTCTTCGGGTCGACGCCCATGGCGATCACGTCGATGTCGACGTCCTTCGACGCGGGATCGGCGGGGTCGATCTGCTTGAGTGTGCTGATCAGCTCGGACGGGCTGAGCTTCGCGATCGCCTCGGTGGTGAGGTCGATGGTCATGGACGCCTCCTGTACCTACTCATCAGTAAATCTACTGGCGAGTAGGTACGTCCGCAAGGTGGCCGAGTAATCTTGTTCCAGCCTTCAGGGGGTGCGATGCACGCAGACCAACCGGTCCGTACCGGTAGAGCCAAACGATTGCCGCGCGCGGTGCGTGAACGCCAGATCATGGACGCCGCCGTGGACGTCTTCTCGCGCCTCGGATTCCACGCCGCCTCGATGGACGAGATCTCCGAGGTCGCGGGCATTTCCAAGCCGATGCTGTACGCCTACCTCGGCTCCAAGGAGGAGCTGTTCGCGACCTGCATCCGCCGTGAGGCGACCGTCATGATGGAGGCCATCGCGGGCGGCGTCGAGCCGGACCAGCCGCCGGACGTGCAGTTGTGGAGCGGGCTCCGCGCGTTCTTCGACTTCGTCGGCGAGAACCGCGCGAGCTGGCAGGTCCTCCACCGCCAGGCCAGTTCCCAGGGCGGTCCGTTCGCCGCCGAGCTGGCGGAGATGCGGGGCCGCGCCGTCAGCCTGGTCGCCGCGCTCCTCGTGCACAGCTCGCGGTCGGACGAGGTGCCCAGCACCTCGGAGCAGGAGGCGGAAAGCCTTGCCGCGGCACTGGTCGGCGCCGGTGAGTCCTTGGCGGACTGGTGGCTGGACCACCCGGACGAGCCCGCGGGCGTGGTCGCGTCCCGGCTGATGAACCTGGTGTGGATGGGCTTCGGCGACCTCGTGCAGGGCAACATCTGGCACCCGCCGTCACGTCGTTAGCTACGCCGTGGGGATCCGCCCGAACGAGTCGTGCATGACCTCGACGAGCGAACGGTCCCCAGGGCCGGTCGTCCACTGCTCGAACGCCACCCGGAACACCGCGACCCCCACCTCGGCCGCCAGGCTCGCCGCGGGCTCGTCGACGCCACGCTGACGCAGGCCGTCGGCGAGCGCGCGCGACCACGCGGCGAGCTTGGCCAGCTCGCGTTCCCGGAGTTCGGCGTGCGTGGTGATGATCTGCTGCCGCCGCCGCGAGTGGTCGTGGTCGTCGCCGATGAGCGCGACCACGGCGTCGAGCGCGGCCCTCACGGTGCCGAGGGGCGTGGTGTCCGGCGGCACGGTGTCGAGCGTCGCCACCAGTCGTTCGCGCACGGCGTCCGTCCCGGCGAACAGGACTTCGCGCTTGTCGACGAAGTACCGGAAGAACGTGCGTGAGGTGACGCCCGCGCGCTGGGCGATCTCGGCGACGGTGGTCTGGTCGTAGCCGCGCTCGAAGTACAGCTCCATCGCGGCCTGTCCCAGTCGGCCGCTCGCGCCCGGCTGCCATCGTCCCATGCGGCCGAGTGTAGCGATGGCACAATGTGACATCGGCGTGCTAGCGTGATGTCGTAATGTGACATCACTGCGCACTCGGGAGATCCCATGCACGTCTTCGTCACCGGCGCCTCCGGGTGGATCGGCTCGGCGGTCGTGACCGAACTGCTCGTCGCCGGGCACGAGGTGCTCGGCCTGGCCCGGTCCGACAGGTCCGCGGACGCGGTCGCCACGCTCGGCGCCAAGGTGCACCGCGGCTCGCTCGACGACGTGGAGTCGTTGCGGGCCGGGGCGGTACAGGCCGACAGCGTCGTCCACCTCGGCTACCACCACGACTTCTCCCAGATGGAACTGGCCGCGCGGCTCGACCGGAGCGCCATCGACGCGTTCGGCGACGTGCTCGCCGGCACCGGCGGTCCGCTCGTCATCGCGTCCGGCGTGGCGGGCCTCGGCGGCGGCGAACTCGTCACCGAGCGGGACACGCCCGACCCCGCCTCGCACGTGCGGGTCGCGAACGCCGCGGCGGCGCTGGCGCTGGCCGATCGGGGCGTGCGGTCCATCGCCGCCCGGTTCGCGCCGACCGTCCACGGCCCCGGTGACCACGGTTTCGTGGCGACGCTCGTCGACCTCGCCCGGCGGCACGGGTTCTCGGGCTACATCGAGGACGGTGCGAACCACTGGCCCGCCGTGCACCGGCTCGACGCCGCCGTGCTCGTCCGGCTCGCGGTCGAGTCGGCCCCTGCGGGCTCCGTGCTGCACGCCGTCGACGAAGAGGGCGTGCCGACGCGCGAGATCGCCGAAGCCATCGGCCGGTCCATCGGCGTCCCCGCACGGTCGGTGCCCGCCGCTCAAGCCGGCGAGCACTTCGGGTGGCTCGGCGGGTTCTTCGGCATGGACTGCGTCGTGTCGAGCGCCATCACCCGTGACCTGCTCGGGTGGAAGCCGGAGCGGCCCGGTCTGCTCGCCGTGATCGACGCCGGTGGCTACGCGGACGTTGCCCCGCACGCTCAGACCGGCTGAACAACGCCTCTGAGGTGCGGTTTCCCGGTCTTCGGGTGGTGCAGGGCGAACCGCGACCCGTCCGGTGACGCGGAGAAGTCCACGGTCGCGGGCAGCAGCACGGGTGCGCTGAACCGGACGTCGACCGTGTACGCGTCCGGCAGCCGTCCCTCCAACGCCGCCAGGCACCGCGCCTTGGTCCACATGCCGTGCGCGATGGCTCGCGGGAAGCCGAAAGCCTTGGCGGCCAACGGGTGCAGGTGGATCGGGTTGCGGTCGCCGGACACCTTCGCGTAGCGCCTGCCGACGTCACCGGGTACCTGCCACACCGCCGTCGACGGTGGTGGGTCCGCGGGTGTGCCGGAGCCGGAACCGTTGTCGCGCTTGAGGTACGTCGACGTGTCCGTCCACACGGTCTCGCCCGCCACGGCGGCGGTCGTGACGACGTCGAACTGCCGCCCGCGTTCGTGCGGTCGCAGGTTCTCGGTGTGGACGCGCAGCGACAGCGGTTCGGCGACGGCCAACGGCCGGACCTGGGTGATCCGGTTGCCGATGTGCACCAGGCCGGGCAGCGCGAACGGGAACGCGCGCTCGGTCATCAGCTCCAACTGCGACGGGAACCCGAGCACGTGCGGGTAGGTGATCGGCACGGTGTCGCCGACGCGGAAACCGCACACCTCGTTATATGCGGCCAGGTGCGCCCGGTCGACCACGACGTCGGTCGACCGGGTGGACGGCGGCAGCGCGTCGCCGCCGTGCAGGAACCCGGTCAGCCCGGCCTTCGCGTAGAGCAGCGCGAGGTTCGCCATCACGCCCCCAGCAGCATCTGGCCGCACACGCGGACCACGGTGCCGTTGACGCCGGTGGACGCCGGGTGCGCGTACCAGGCGATGGTCTCCGCGACGTCCACCGGTAGCCCGCCCTGGGACAGGCTGTTCAGCCGCCTGCCGACCTCGCGCGTCATCAGCGGCACGCCGGCGGTCATCGCGGTCTCGATGAAGCCCGGCGCGACGGCGTTCACCGTGCTGCCGCGACCGGCCATCTCCTCGGTCAGCGCCTCGACGACGCCGATCACGCCCGCCTTGGACGTGGCGTAGTTCGTCTGGCCCGCGTTGCCCGCGATGCCCGCGATCGACGAGACGCCGATGATCCTCCCGTTGCCGCGCAGCGCGTTCGTCCCCAGCAGCGCCGCGTTGATCCGCTCCTGGCTCGTCAGGTTGACCGCGATCACGGCGTCCCAGCGGCTGGAGTCCATGCGCCCCAACGTCTTGTCCCGCAGCACGCCCGCGTTGTGCACGACCACGTCGACGCCGCCGTGCCGCTGGGTGAGGTGGTCGACCAGCCTGGCGGGCGCGTCGGCGGCGGTGATGTCCAGTTGCAGCGAGGAACCGCCTACGCGGTTGGCCACCTCGGACAGGTCGCCGCCCTGCGCGGGCACGTCCAGGCACACGACGTGCGCCCCGTCGCGGCCGAGCACCTCGGCGATCGACGCGCCGATGCCGCGGGACGCGCCGGTCACGAGCGCGACCTTGCCCGCCAGCGGCCGGTCCCAGTCGGCGGGTTCCTCGACGGTCGCGCGGCCGATGCGGATGACCTGGCCGGACACGTACGCGGACTTGGCCGACAGCAGGAACCGCAGCGTCGACTCGATGCCGTCCTCCGCGCCTTCGGCGACGTGGACGAGCTGGACCGTGCCGCCGCGCTTGAGTTCCTTGCCGACGGACCGGGTGAAGCCCTCCAGCGCGCGCTGCGCGACGCCCGTCCCGCCGCCCAGCACGAGGACGCGGCCGGACGGGCCGAGCGAGCGGATCACCGGGTGGAAGAACTCGTGGACCTCGCGCAGCCTGGTCGTGTCGTCGATCCCGGTCGCGTCGAACACCAGCGCGGCGTACTCCTGGCCGGTCACGGCCTCGCGGTGGACGTCGACCTGCTCCAGGACCGCCGCGACGGGGTCGACCAGCCGTCCGGTCCCGCCGAGCAGCACCGGCCCGGCCAGGAGTGGCTGGCCGGGGGTGAACCGGCGCAGCGGGTACGGGTCGGGCAGGCCGAGCCTGCCGACGACGAGGCGTCCGATCCCGGACTTGGCGAACCGCTGGTACCGATCCATCCCACGCTCCCTACTCGCTGGTAAGTCTACTGATCGGTAGGTAGAATGGCCAGCATGGCTGACATCAAGCGCGTCGCGATCCTCGGTGGCAACCGGATCCCCTTCGCGAGGTCGAACGGGCCCTACGCCACGGCGTCCAACCAGGCCATGCTGACCGCCACCCTGGACGGTCTGGTCAGCCGCTTCGGCCTCCAGGGCGAACGGCTCGGCGAGGTCGTGGCGGGCGCGGTCCTCAAGCACAGCCGCGACTTCAACCTCGTGCGCGAAGCCGTGCTGGGCAGCAGGCTCGCCGCCGACACCCCCGCGTACGACCTCCAGCAGGCGTGCGGCACCGGGCTCCAGGCCGTGATCGCCGTCGCGAACAAGATCGCGCTGGGCCAGATCGACTCCGGCATCGCGGGCGGCGTCGACACCACCAGCGACGCGCCGATCGGCGTCAACGAGGGCCTGCGCGCCGTGCTGCTGGAGTTCAACCGCACGCGCGGCACCGCGGGCAGGCTCAAGCTGCTCGCCAAGCTCCGCCCGAGCCACCTCGTCCCGGACGTGCCGCGCAACGGCGAACCGCGCACCGGCCTGTCCATGGGTGAGCACGCCGCGATCACCGCGAAGCTGTGGGACATCACCCGCGAGGACCAGGACGCGCTGGCCGCCGCCAGCCACCACAACCTCGCCGCCGCCTACGACCGCGGCTTCTTCGACGACCTCGTCACGCCGTTCCTCGGCGTCACCCGCGACCAGAACCTCCGCCCCGACTCCAGCGTCGAGAAGCTGGCCGCGCTCAAGCCCGCCTTCGGTCGCGGCGACGGCGCCACCATGACCGCGGGCAACTCCACGCCGTTGACCGACGGCGCCTCGGCCGTGCTGCTGGCCAGTGAGGAGTGGGCCGCCGCCCACGACCTGCCCGTGCTGGCCTACCTCACGTTCACCGAGACCGCCGCCGTCGACTACGTGCACGGCGCCGAAGGCCTGCTCATGGCCCCCGCCTACGCAGTGCCTCGCATGCTCGCCCGCGCGGGCCTCGCCTTGCAGGACTTCGACTTCTACGAGATCCACGAGGCCTTCGCGTCCCAGGTCCTGGCCACCCTCGCCGCCTGGGAGGACGCGGACTACGGCAAGGCCAGGCTCGGCCTGGACACCCCGCTCGGTTCCATCGACCGCTCCAGGCTCAACGTCAACGGCTCCTCGCTGGCCGCGGGGCACCCGTTCGCCGCGACCGGCGGCCGGATCGTCGCCACCCTGGCGAAACTGCTGGCCGAGAAGGGATCCGGCCGCGGTCTGATCTCGATCTGCGCCGCTGGGGGCCAGGGCGTCACGGCGATCCTGGAGCGCTAGCCGCCAGGGAGTTATCCGTATCCGGTAGGCATCTAGGTTCCTGATGCATACTTACAGTGCGGGGAAGGCCGACCATCGTCAACAACGCACTTCAGGGATCGCGGGGGACACCGACATGACCACTCCCGAGACCGGGATCGTCTACCGGTCCGACTGCCCCAGCCGCCCGATCCTCGACCAGATCGCCGACAAGTGGTCGATGATGGTGATGGCGGTCCTCGACGAGCCGCGCCGGTTCAACGACGTCAAACGCCGCCTCGAAGGCGTCACCCAGCGGGTCCTGACCCAGACCCTGCGCCGCTTGGAGCGCAACGGGATGATCGTGCGCCGAGTGTTGCCGACCTCGCCGATCGGCGTCGAGTACTCGCTCACGCCGCTCGGCGAATCCCTGCGGGAGCCGTTCGGCAGGCTGTACGCCTGGACGGTCGAGAACGTAGACGAGATCCAGGCGCGGCAACAGGACTACGACCGCCGCGCTCAGTAGCGGGTCGCGCTCTCCAGCAGCGGCGGGTACACGGTGGACGTGCGGCCGTCCACGGTCGCGCCGCCGAACTGGAGCATCGGGCCCACCTGCCGGTTCAGGTCGTGCGGGTAGTCCAGGCTCGGCGCGGACACCTGGTCCAGTACGGCGGTCTGCTCGGCGGTGAGCCGCACGTCCAGCGCGGCGAGGTTGGCGGTCAGGTGGTCGACGCGCCGAGGGCCGACGATGGGCGCCGTGACGGTGGGGCGGTCGCGGAGCCAGGCGAGCGCGACGGCCGCCGACGTGGTGTCCAGGTCGCGGGCGACGGCGGCGACCGCGTCGACGACCTCGTACTGCTCGTCGCTCGGACCACCGGTGATCTGCCCGCGCCTGGTGTCCCGCGGCTGTTCGCCCCGGCTGTACTTGCCGGACAGGTAGCCGCCCGCGAGCGGGCTCCACGGCAGGACGCCCATGCCGGAGTCCTGGGCGAGCGGGACGAGTTCGCCTTCGACGGTGCGCGCGAGCAGCGAGTACTCGACCTGGAGCGCGATGACGGGCGTCCACGCGCGCAGCAGGGCGGTGGTGTTGGCCTGCGCCGTGTACCAGGCGGGCGTGTTGGAGAACCCGAGGTAGCGGACCTTGCCCGCGGTCACCAGGTCGTCCAGCGTGCGCATCGTCTCCTCGACGGGCGTGTGCGCGTCCCAGTTGTGCAGCCACAGCAGGTCGACGTGGTCGGTCCGCAGCCGCCGCAGCGACTGCTCGACCTGCGCGAGGACGGCCTTGCGCCCGCCGCCGCCGCCGTTCGGGTCGCCGGGGTGCATGTTGCCGAAGAACTTCGTGGCGAGCACGACGCGGTCGCGCAGGCCGGGGCGGGCGGCGAGGAAGTCGCCGAGGATCGCCTCCGAGTGACCGTTGGTGTAGAAGTTCGCCGTGTCGACGAAGTTGCCGCCGTGGTCGAGGTAGGTCCGGAGGATCAGCTCCGACTCCTCGACGCCGCAGCCCCAGCCGCCCTCCTCGCCGAAGTTCATCGCGCCCAGGCAGAACGGGCTCACGCGCAGCCCTGACCGGCCGAGGGTGACGTAGGAGTCCAGTGCCATGTTCGTGCTCCCTGAGGTAGTGGGGTGCTTGACTCGCCACCTCAGGAGAACACCGCCGGCTGGGCGAACGGTAGAAAGATCCTCTTGCCTTGTTGCACGATCCTGCTTTTCGGCGCGCGACCCCGGATGGTCGCGTCGCGCCAATCGAACAGGTGTTCGAGTTGTCCACAGGTGTGGATGGACCTGTGGACGGCGCTAGTCGAGCAGCGACCAGGTGGCGCTGCACCGCACGGTGACCGTGATCTGCTGCGGCTCCAGGCCGAGTTGGTCGACCTGCACCGGTGTGCCGGGGCTGCCGCCGTACCCCGCGAACGACCTCGCCGACATCGCGGTGTCCATCTGCCACTGGTCGCCGCCGTCGCCGTCGGACAGCCGCACCAGCGGGCCGAGCCTGCGGCCGAGCGCCTCGGCGTAGCCCTGGGCCCGCAGCCGCGCGTCGGCGACGGCGTCCTGCTGGGCCTCGAACACCGCGTCCTTGGTGTCTGTCAGGTCCCACGACGGGCCGTTCAGCCAGGTCGGTTCGGCGAGCACGAGCGCCGCGAGGAGCCCGTCCAGCTCGGCCAGGTCCGTCACCCGCAGCACGTACCGCTGACTCGCCCGGCTGCCCGCCTTCGTGTTGCCGTCCCAGTTGTCGTGCACGGACAACTGCCGCGACCGGACCTCGATGCCCGGCCGGTTCAGCAGCGGTTCCACCGTGGAAACGCGGCTGGTCAGCGCTTCGACGGCCTCGTTCCGCAGTCCGCCGGACGTCTCGAAGCTCACGTCAACCTGTGCGCGGTCCGCGGTTCGCTCGACCGTGCCCGTCCCCTTCGTCAACACCTCAGCCACAGCGCCCAGCCAACCCCGCCACCGGATCATCCGCAACGATTGGTCTGTCTAGCGTGAGCACTAGAGAGTGGTAGAGGACGAAACACCGCGGAGAAGTCTGCCCGAATATCGGCTCGACCCTAGATACGGCGATAGCGTGCGGGCGTGGACCCGGTGCGCAACCCGTTCGCCCCCGGCGCAGGCCAACGTCCGCCCGAGCTCGCCGGGCGGGACAAGGAGGTCGGCGCCTTCGAGGTCGTGCTGGAACGGGTCGCGCGCGGCCGTCCGGAACGCAGCCTCGTGCTCACCGGCCTGCGCGGCGTCGGCAAGACGGTGCTGCTCGGCGAGCTGCGCTCGATGGCGCTGCGCCGCGGGTGGGGCGCGGGCAAGATCGAGGCCCGGCCGGACGCGGGACTCCGCCGTCCGCTGGCCGCCGCCCTGCACCGCGCGATCCGCGACCTCGCCGTCCGGCACCGGGCCCCGGACCGGGTCGAGGCCGCGCTTGGCGTGCTCAAGGCGTTCGCGCTCCGCTCGAACCCGGCCGACGCGAAGCTCCGCGACCGCTGGCAGCCCGGCATCGACGTGCCCGCCACGTCCGGCAGGGCCGACTCGGGTGACATCGAGATCGACCTGGTCGAGCTGTTCACCGACGTCGCCGAACTCGCGCAGGACGTCGGCACGGGCGTCGCGCTGCTCATCGACGAGATGCAGGACCTCCGGCCGGACGACATCTCCGCGCTGTGCGCCGCGTGCCACGAGCTGTCCCAGTCCGGCGCGCCGCTGGTCGTGGTCGGCGCGGGCCTGCCGCACCTGCCCGCCGTCCTGTCGGCCAGCAAGTCGTACTCCGAGCGCCTGTTCCGCTACGTCCGCATCGACCGCCTGAGCCGCGAGGACGCCGACCGCGCCGTCCTCGCCCCGGTCGAACGCGAGGACGCTGGCATCGACGTCGAGGCGCTGGACGCCCTGTTCGACGCCTCCGGTGGTTACCCGTACTTCATCCAGGCCTACGGCAAGGCCGCGTGGGACGCCGCGCCGGACGACCCGATCACCGCGCTCGACGTGTCGGTGGCCGCTCCCGAGGCCGACGCCGAGCTGGCCGTCGGCTTCTTCGGCTCGCGCTACGAGCGCGCGACGCCCGCCGAGCGCGAGTACCTGCGCGCGATGGCCGAGATGACCGACGGCAAGGACGCGGGCGTCAACACCGCCCAGGTCGCCGAGCACCTGGCCCGCAAGCCGTCGTCGCTCTCGCCCGCGCGGGACAGCCTGATCAAGAAGGGCTTGGTCTACTCGGCGGAACGCGGGCAGATCGCGTTCACCGTCCCGCACTTCGGCCGCTTCCTCCTCGGTCGCGAGGACTAGGCCTCCCACCTGCGAGGACGCGGCGCATCCCGCTGTATCCGGTTCTCTAGCGCGGATGCTAGAGAGCTGCTCGGACGCGCAGGTGGCCCATTCGGTGACAGCAGGTGTATGGCAGGCGAATCGTGGGGGTTATCCAGGTCACTGCCGATGATTCATCGGCCTGTGCCCCAACTCACCGGATAAACGGGTGCGTTCGCGCGGTCGAAGGTGCATACTTGAGCTACACAACCGAAGACGACCTCTGGAGAGGGAAGTAATACCGATGAACATCACCGCGAAGCTCCGCGCCCGTCGTGTCGAAGCTCGCAACCGCAAGGCCGTTGCCCGCGCCATCGACATGGCGTCCACGCCGGCCATGCGCCACGAGCTGATCGCCATCGCTCAGAACCAGATGACCACTCTCCGCTGAGACCTCGCCGCCGCGACGTCACCTGTCGACACCAGGTGAGCGCCCCGTCGCAGAGCGCGAGACCTCGGGGAACGGACGAGGGTCCTGGCAGGCCTCCCGCGTGCCAGGACCCTCGTCACCTCGGCTGGAACAGCGTCGGATCTCCGTGATCCAAGTCACGTCCGCAAGGGTGTGTAACGGTTCCCGAGCGCCGTTCGATGTTCCAGATGACCCCGCGATGCTGTCGGACCCCCGACCTGGCAGCACCGCGGGGTTTCTTCATGCCCGGACCGGGGAGCGGGTACCGGATTTCGCCGATCCGCCACCCGCCCCCGCGCTCACCGGCCCCCGCGTCCGCCGCACGGGAACCGCCCCCTCACCGGGTGGCGCACCCCGTCCAGGCCTCCTCGGAACCCCGACCCCACCGGGACTTCCCGCACCAACGCGTCTCCACCACTGATCCCCCTCCGCGACGACGTGGGGAAACCCTCCCACCCGGCACCGACAATTCCGGTCTCCCTCCGATCGGCCGGTGCCCCTGCCCTCAACCGGCCGATACGTTCGCTCACGTGACCCGGCTGACGCGGCTCCTCATGGTCCTGCTCCTGGCTCTTTCCCAAGTGGCGGTGGGGATTCCCCCTGACCTGGACGACGAGCTGGCGGGCATCCGGGGCCTGCGGGTCATCAGCAAGACCACCGCGGGCGCCTACCAGTACTACGTCCTCGGCTTCCAGCAGCCGACGGATCACCGGCACCCGGAGCGGGGCACCTTCGAACAGCGGATCTCCTTGCTGCACAAGGACGTCAGCCGTCCGATGATCCTGCACACCACCGGCTACGGCCTGCCGGGCGGCCCCGGCCTCTCCGAGCCCGCCAGGCTGGTGGACGGCAACCAGCTCAGCGTCGAGCAGCGCTTCTTCACCCCGTCCCGCCCGTCCCCGACCGACTGGCGGGACCTGACCATCTGGCAGGCGGCCAACGACCACCACCGGATCGTCCGGGCGTTCCACCGGATCTACCGGGCCCAGTGGCTCTCGACCGGTGCCAGCAAGGGCGGCATGACCTCCGTCTACCACCGCCGCTTCTTCCCGAACGACGTCGACGCCACGATCGCCTACGTGGCCCCGAACGACGTCGACGACCGCAGGGACGTCTACGGCGACTTCATCGCGGACGTGGGCACCGACGACACCTGCAACCGCCGCTTGGAGGGCGTCCAGCGCCAGCTCCTCCAGCACCGCGACGAGGTCGCCGAGATCATGCTGTCCAGGGGCTACACCTACAACACCCTGTTCGGCACACCCCAGAAGGCGTTGGAGATCCTCGTCCTGGACACGCCGTTCACCTTCTGGCAGTACCAGACCCAGGCCGACTGCGTCCTCGTCCCCGGCCCGGACGCCACCGTGGCGCAGCTCGTGAAGTTCATGGACGACACCGTCGGCTTCGACTTCTACACCGACGCCGGCGTGGCCCCGTACACGCCGTACTACTACCAGGCGGGCACCCAGCTCGGCTCGCCCGAAGCGGACGAGCGGGCCGTGGCGGACCTGTTGCGGTACCCCGGTTCCAGCGTGCCCAGGTCCTTCGTCCCCGCCGACATCCCGATGCGGTTCCAGCCCGGCGTCATGCGCGACGTCGACAACTGGGTCCGGCACGCGGGCCGCACCCTGCTGTTCGTCTACGGCGGCAACGACCCGTGGGGCGCCGAACCGTTCCGCCTCGGCCGCGGCACGCGCGACTCGTTCAGCTTCACCGTTCCGGGCGGCAACCACGGCGCGAACATCGCGAAACTGCCTGAGGCGCAACGGGACCAGGCCACGCGGACGGTGCTCCGCTGGGCCCGCGTCGAAGCTCCGGTCATGGCCGCGACGCTCGACGGCCCCGGTCCGGACGACCTGTCCGAACTACGCCGCCGCCCGCGGTAGCTGCCTGCTCCACAACGTCCGCAGGTCCGCTCCGAGCCGGTGCAGGATCCGCACGGACTGGTTGTCCCGGTCCGCGAGCAGCCCCAGCACGAGGTGGGGCTGCTGGACCGACGTCCCGCCGCGGTGGGCGTGGTGGAGCGCGACCTCGACGGCCTTCCTGGCGTGCGCGGTCAGCACGAACTCGGTCGTCGGCCCGGTGAGCGTGACGCGCAGCGGCCGCAGCGGTGACCGCCGCAACCGCCACCCGCCGGGGTCGTCGCCGAGCTTCGGGCGCAGCACGTCGACGTCGATCCCCAGCGTCGCCAGCAGTTCCCGGTCCGTCGGACCGCTGATGCGCGACCGGACGGCGTCGGCCGTGACGTCGTCGACGGCGTGCGCCTCGGCGAGCGCCAGCAGCAGGAAGTCCGTGTCGAGCGTGCGGCGGCCGTACTCACCTGCCAGCCGACCTGCGCGGACGACCGCGCGGCGGGCGGTCGCGTCGAAGCGGGCGAACATCCGGCTACCTCCTGGCGTGCTTCTTGTGGGCGGACTGCCTGGTCACGCCGAGGGAGTCCGCGATGGCCTCCCACGACCAGCCCTGCGCGCGGGCGTTGCGGACGTGCACCGCCTCCAGTTCTTCGAGCAGGCGGCGCAGCGCGGCGACCGCCGCCAGGCCCTGCCCCGGTTCCTGCCCGTTGGCGGTGGCCGCCAGTTCCGTCGCGGACTCCATGTTTGTCAACCTAGGGTGACAAACATGCGCGTGTCAACCGAAGCTGACAAACTGGTCCGCATGGACGAACTCCCGCTGCTGGTCGTCGACTCCGCCAACGTCGTCGGCTCGGTGCCGGACGGCTGGTGGCGCGACCGAGCGGGCGCCGCCGCACGCCTGCGCGACTCCCTCGTCCCCGTTGCCGCGCAAGGCATCGACGCCGACGGCCCGATGGAGGTCGTGCTCGTCGTCGAGGGCAAGGCCAACGGCGTCGAGTCCGTCGACCACGTCCGCGTGGTCCGCTCACCGGGCGAGGGCGACGACACGATCGTCGACGTGGTCCGCACGGCGGGCGCGGGCAGGCGCACCGTCGTGGTCACCGCGGACCGCGAACTGCGCCGCCGGGTCACCGAACTGGGCGCCGAGGTCGTCGGCCCGCGCACCGTCCGGGGCTGACCGTCCCGGACGTCCCAGGAAGTGGACCCTGGAACAGCCGATCGCCCGCTTGTTGTTGACTTCCGTCGTGACCACAGCTCAACGCCGCCGTGCCCGTGTCCGCGCCCCCGAACTCGTCGGCCGCGGGTGGCTCAACACCGGTGGCGAGGACGTGCGGCTCGCGGACCTGCGCGGCAAGGTCGTGCTGCTCGACTTCTGGACGTTCTGCTGCATCAACTGCCTGCACGTCCTCGACGAGCTCCGCCCGCTGGAGGCCGAGTTCGAGGACGTCCTGGTGACCATCGGGGTCCACTCGCCGAAGTTCGTGCACGAGGCCGATCCGGACGCGCTGGCCGCGGCCGTCGAGCGGTACGAGGTGCACCACCCCGTGCTGGACGACCCGGAGCTGACGACCTGGCAGGCGTACGCCGTGAAGGCGTGGCCGACGCTGGTCGTGGTGGACCCCGAGGGGTACGTGGTGCACGTCGCCGCTGGTGAGGGGCACCTGGACGCGTTGCGGCAGGTCGTCGGCGAGCTGGTGGCCGAGCACGGGGCGAAGGGCACGCTGCACCGCGGTGGCGGTCCGTACGTGGCGCCGGAGCCGGTCGACACGGAGCTGCGGTTCCCGTCGAAGGCGATCGTGACGCCCGCGGGCACGCTGCTCGTCGCCGACTCCGCGCACCACCGCGTGGTGGAGCTGGAGGCCGACGGCGAGACAGTCGTCCGCCGCTTCGGCACCGGCCGGAGGGGGCGGCAGGACGGTGCGGAGCCGACGTTCTCCGAACCGGCGGGCCTCGCGCTGCTGCCGCCGGAGGTCGCGAGCCGGGTCGGTTACGACGTGGTCGTCGCGGACACGGTCAACCACCTGCTGCGCGGTCTGAACCTGGAGACCGGCGAGGTCACCACGGTCGCGGGCACGGGGGAGCAGTGGCGCGGCGGTGAGACCGACGGGCCCGCCGCCGGGATCGAGCTGACCAGCCCGTGGGACGTCGAGTGGTGGGCGCCCGCGAACGGCGTCGCCATCGCGTTGGCGGGCAACCACACCCTCGGCCTGTTCGACCCGGTCACCGAGCGCCTCAGCCGGTTGGCGGGCACCACCGTCGAAGGCCTGAGCGACGGTCCGGCGCTGGAGGCGTTCTTCGCCCAGACGTCCGGGCTGGCGGCGGACGGGGACCGGCTGTGGCTGGTGGACTCCGAGACGTCCGCGCTGCGCTGGCTGGACGCGGACCGCACGGTCCACACGGCGATCGGCAGGGGGCTGTTCGACTTCGGCCACCGCGACGGGAAGGCCGACCAGGCGCTGCTCCAGCACCCGCTGGGCGTGGCGGTCCTGCCGGACGGCAGCGTCGCCGTCGCGGACACGTACAACGGCGCCCTGCGGCGCTACGACCCGAGCACCGACGAGGTCTCGACGCTCGCGAGCGGCGTCGCCGAGCCGTCGGGGGTGGTGCTGGTCGACGGCGAGCTGGTCGTCGTGGCGTCGGCGGCGCACCGCCTGGACCGGCCGGTCTCCCCCGGCGTCGCGGCGGAACTGGTGTCCGGGCAGGCGCACCGGGTGCGCAGGCCGCCGTCGGTCATCGGGACCGGCGAGGTGGAGCTGGTAGTCGTGTTTACCCCACCAAAAGGGACGAAACTGGACGAAAGGTATGGTCCCTCGACGCGGCTGGAGGTCACGAGTTCGCCACCGGAATTGCTCCTCGACGGAGCCGGTGTCACGACCGACCTCACCCGCACCCTGAGGATCGCCGAGGGGATCGCCGACGGCGTGCTGCACGTCGTCGCACAGGCCGCTAGCTGCACGGATGACCCCGCCGTGGAACACCCGGTCTGCCGTCTCACCCGTCAGGACTGGGGTGTACCCGTTCGTGTGACAGCGGGTGGACCGAACAGGCTGCCGCTCATGATGGGCGGCCTCGACGACAACTAGGGGTGGACACCTGGTCCAGTCGTCCGGATCTGCCACGTAGACTCTGCGAGTGGCTGATGTCAAGCTCGAGATCCAGATGCTGCACGACCGCGTCTTGGTGCGGATCTCGCCCGAGGACGGGGAGCGCCGCAGCAGCGGCGGCATCGTGATCCCGTCCACGGCGCAGATGGCGAAGCGCCTCTCCTGGGGAGACGTCCACGGCATCGGTACCCACGTGCGCCACGTGAAGGTCGGCGACCGGGTGCTGTTCAACCCGGACGACCAGCTCGAAGTCGAGGTTCACGGTCAGACCTACCTGGTCATGAGGGAGCGGGACGTGCACGCGACCGCGACCGAGCAGACCGATCAGGGGACCGGTCTTTACCTGTGACACCCCCGAACGTGATCACCGCGTGATGGCGTTCCGGTAACAACTCGCTAGACGACCTTTGACGAGCCAGAAGGGGGCGCGGTGCCGGACAAGCAGCGGCCCGAGTACGAGGCGGAGCGGACCATGGCGATCGAGCCGGTCCGCCCGCGGGAGACCGCGTCGGAGAAGACGGCGAAGTTCTCCGCGGCCTCGCTCCAGGCTTCGCAGGACACCGGCTGGCCCGAGCACGAGCCCGACGGTGAAGCCGAGTTCGCGAGTTCCCCGACGGTGCGCACCGCGCCGCCGCCCCCGCCGCCGTTCGCCCCGCCCACGCCCCAGGCCGAGGCGACGTCGTTCCTGAACACCCCGCCGCCCCCGGTCCCCGGCCCGCCGGTGGACGCGACGTCGTTCCTCGGGGTGCCCGGTCCGACGGCCGAGGCGACCTCGTTCGTCGGCGCTCCCGGCCCGACCGCGGAGGCGACCTCGTTCGTCGGGGCGCCCACGCCGCCCGCCGCGGCGACGTCCTTCTACAACTCGCCCCCGCCCCCGGACGGGACCACCGCGGTCCACGGCCCGGTGATGGTCGAGCAGGGTGAGGACGGCGACCCCGAGGCCGCCGCGGCGGCCCGCAAGAAGCGCCTGCGCAAGATCGGCATCGTCGCCGGCGCGGCCGCGGGTGTGCTCGTCGCCCTGTACGGCCTGGACATCCTGATCTCCAGCGGCAACGTGCCGCGCGGCGTGACGGTCGCGGGCGTCGAGGTCGGCGGGCTGAGCCACGGCGAGGCCGAGGCCAAGCTGCGCCAGCAGATCGAGCCGCGCCTGAGCCTGCCGTTCAAGGCGACGGCCGGTGACGTCGAGACCGAGATCGACCCGAAGGCCGCCGGTCTGACGCTCGACTGGTCGTCCACGATCGACCGCGCGGGCAGCCAGCCGCTGTCGCCGATCACCCGCGTGACCTCGTTCTTCACCTCCCGCGAGGTCGGGTTCGCCACGTCGAGCGACTCGACGAAGCTGGCGGCCGCGCTGGAGGGCATGCGCGCCACGACCGACCACGACCCCGTCGAGGGCACGATCGCGTTCGAGGGTGCGACGCCGAAGGCCGTCGACCCGAAGCAGGGCCAGAAGCTCGAAGCCGACAAGGCGTCCGCCGTCGTGCTCGCCGACTGGGCCAAGGGCCAGGTCGAACTGCCCGTGACGACGACGCCGGTGAAGACCACGAAGGAAGGCGTCGAGAAGGCGCTGAACGAGGTCGCGAAGCCCGCCGTCGCCTCCCCCGTGCTGGTGAAGGGCGAGGGCAAGGACGCGACCCTCACGCCGGAGCAGCTCGCCGGGGTCCTCGTGTTCGAGCCCGCGGACGGCGGTGCCCTCAACGCGAAGATCGACGGCGCCAAGTTCGCCGAGGCCGCCGGTCCCCAGCTCAAGGAGACCGAGAAGGAGGGCAAGGACGCCGAGGTCGTCTTCGACAGCGGCGCCCCCGTCGTCAAGGAGTCCGTCGACGGCCTCTCCATCGACTGGGAGAAGAGCCTCGTGCCCGGCCTGGACGTGCTCAAGCGCGCCGACCAGCGCGAGATCAAGGCCGAGTACAAGAAGACGCCCGCCAAGGTCACCACCGAGGCCGCCAACAAGCTGGGCATCAAGGAGGTCATCGGCTCCTTCGAGACCGGTGGCTTCGCGGCGGACTCCGGGACGAACATCAAGGTCGTCGCGGCCAAGGTGAACGGCGCCATCGTCAAACCTGGCGAAACGTTCAGCCTCAACGGTTTCACCGGCCAGCGCGCCGCGGCCCAGGGCTACGTCGAGGCGGGCATCATCAACAACGGCGCCCCCGGCCGGGCGGTCGGCGGTGGCATCTCGCAGTTCGCCACGACGCTGTACAACGCGTCGTACTACGCGGGCATGAAGGACGCGGGCCACCAGGCGCACAGCTACTGGATCTCCCGGTACCCGGCGGGCCGCGAGGCCACCGTGTTCGAGAACCCGGACGGCTCCAGCGTCATCGACCTGAAGTTCACCAACGACGCCGAGACCGGCGTGGCCATCCAGACGATCTGGACGCCGTCGTCGCTGAAGGTCGTCCTCTGGGGCACGAAGCGCTTCCAGATCGAGGGCGTGACCGGTGAGAAGACGAACTTCACCGAGCCGCAGACGATCCACAAGGAGACCACGCCGTGCGCGGCGGGCACCGGTGCCCAGGGCTTCACGGTCACCGACACCCGGATCATCAAGGACCTGGCGGGCAACGAGGTCCGCCGGGAGAACCAGACGGTCAAGTACGACGCGTCCCCGACGATCGTGTGCGGTCCCAAGGACCCCAAGCCGCCGGGTAGCTGATCCCGAGAACGCCCGCGGAAGCCCGTCCAGCTCGAAGCTGGGCGGGCTTCCGCGTGTGAAGCCCCGGTCAGGTGGGTATCACTCGTCCGAGTGATTGGAGCCCGCCGTGGGTACAGCGCAACGCACAGCACGTGAGGTCAACGAGAACCCGGTCGTCCAGGTCGCGGGCCGGGTGGGCATGGTGTTCTACGGGATCCTGTACGTGCTCCTGGCCTTCATCACGGCCCAGGTCGTGCTCGGCGACAGCGGGGAGCAGGCGGACCAGAAGGGCGCGCTCGGGCAGATCGCGTCGACGTCGTTCGGCCCGTTCCTGCTGTGGGTGACGGCCATCGGGCTGTTCGCCTTCGCGCTGTGGCAGGTGCTGGAAGCCGCCATCGGCTACACGTGGATCGGCAAGAAGCGCAAGCGCGTCGGCAAGCGCATCGGCGCCGCCTCGCGCGCCATCACCGGCGTGATCCTCGGGTTCGCCGCGATCAAGTACGCCTCCGGTTCCAGCAGCGGTGACTCCAGCGAGCAGCAGCAGGAGCTGACCGCGCAGGTGCTCGCGCTGCCCGCTGGCCAGTTCCTCGTCGGAGCGGTCGCGATCGGCGTCCTGGTCATCGCGTTCATCGTGATCCGCAAGGGCGTCAAGAAGAGCTTCGAGGAAGACCTCAACATGGGCGAACTGCCCGGCGGCACGCGGAAGTTCGTCGAGCGCACCGGCCGCATCGGCTGGATCGGCAAGGGCCTGGCGTACGCGATCATCGGCCTGCTGGTCGGCATCGCCGCCGTCAACGCGGACCCCGAGCAGTCCGGCGGCCTCGACAAGGCGCTGCACACGCTCGCGGGCGAGCCGTACGGCGTGTTCCTGCTCGCCGTGATCGCGCTCGGGTTCTTCGGGTTCGGCATCTACTGCTTCGCCGCGGCGCGCGCCCACAAGTGACGTGCGAAAAGGGGGCGTCCTGACCGTTTCCGGTCGGGACGCCCCCTTTTTCGGTGCGTCAGAAGGAACTCTCGTCCACGTCCATCAGCGAGTTGTCCGTCGACTCGGTGACCTTGCGGCGGGCGCTCAGCTCCGGCAGGACGTTGCGGGCGAAGAACGACGCCACCGCGACCTTGCCCTCGTAGAACGCCTTGTCCTTGGCGGACACCGGTTCCGCCAGCTTCGCCAGCGCCACCTCGGCCTGGCGCAGCAGCAGCCAGCCGACCAGCACGTCACCCGCGGTCATCAGCAGGCGGACCGAGCTCTGGCCGACCTTGTAGATGTTGCGGACGTCCTCCTGCGACGTGGTCAGGAAGCCGACCATCGCGCCGAGCATGCCCTGGAGGTCCTCCAGGCCCTGCTTGAGCAGCGCCCGCTCCTCCTTCAGGCGGCCGTTGCCGCCCTCGTTGTCGAGGAAAGCCTGGATCTCGCCGTTGATGAACCCGAGCGCCTGGCCCTTGTCCCGGATGATCTTGCGGAAGAAGAAGTCCAGCGACTGGATCGCCGTCGTGCCCTCGTACAGCGAGTCGATCTTCGAGTCCCGGATGTACTGCTCGATCGGGTACTCCTGGAGGAAACCCGACCCGCCGAGCGTCTGCAACGACTGCGCGAGCTGCTCGTAGGCCCGCTCCGAGCCGACGCCCTTGACGATCGGCAGCAGCAGGTCGTTGACCTTCCCGGCCAGCTCCTTGTCCTCGCCGCCCAGCGCGATCCGGTCCTGGAACGTCGCCGTGTACAGGTACACGGCCCGCAGCCCCTCGGCGTACGCCTTCTGGAGCATCAGGCTGCGCCGGACGTCCGGGTGGTTCGTGATCGTCACGCGCGGAGCGGTCTTGTCCGTCATCCGCGTCAGGTCCGCGCTCTGCACGCGCTCCTTGGCGTAGGCCAGCGCGTTGAGGTAGCCGGTCGACAGCGTGCCGATCGCCTTGGTGCCGACCATCATCCGCGCGTGCTCGATGACCTCGAACATCTGCGCGATGCCGTCGTGCACCTCGCCGAGCAGCCAGCCCTTGGCGGGCACGCCGTGCTGGCCGAACGTCAGCTCGCAGGTCGTGGAGACCTTGAGGCCCATCTTGTGCTCGACGTTGGTGACGAAGGCGCCGTTGCGCTCGCCCAGCTCACCGGTCTCGCCGTCGAAGTGGAACTTGGGCACCAGGAACATGCTCAGGCCCTTGGTACCGGGCCGCGCCTCGACGCCGGGGCCCTCGGGCCGCGCCAGCACCAGGTGCATGATGTTGTCGGTCAGGTCCTGGTCGGCGGACGTGATGAACCGCTTCACGCCGTCGATGTGCCAGGAACCGTCCTCCTGGAGCACGGCCTTCGTGCGGCCCGCGCCGACGTCGGAGCCCGCGTCGGGCTCGGTCAGCACCATCGTGGCGCCCCAGCCGTGCTCGATGCAGGTCTTGGCCCACCGCTTCTGCTCTTCGGTGCCGTTGTTGTAGACGACCGAGGAGAAGCTCGGGCCCGCCATGTACATGTACGCGGCCGGGTTCGAGCCCAGGATCAGCTCGGACGCCGCCCACTGCACCGACGGCGGCACGCCGTAGCCGCCCAGCTCGTCCGACAGCGAGAGGCGGTACCACTCGCCGTCCCACAGCGCCTGGTACGACTTCTTGAACGACTCGGGCAGCGTCGCCGAGTGCGTCTTCGGGTCGAAGACCGGCGGGTTGCGGTCGGAGTCGACGAACGACTCCGCCAGCGGGCCGACGGCGAGCTTGTTCAGCTCGGCCAGCACCCCGCGCGCGGTCTCCTCGTCAGCCTGTTCGAACGGCCCCGTGCCGAGGTGGTCCTGCACGTTGAAGACCTCGAAGAGGTTGAACTCCAGGTCCCTGACGTTGCTCTTGTAGTGGCCCATCTCGTCACTCACTCCCGAAAGGTGCGGGGCCTGTCCCTCTATCCCCTACTGACCGGTAACAACAGAGTATTACCTGTCAGTAACCCCGGCAAGGGGAATACCCCGGATGTGGCGAGCCAGACGCTCCAACCCTTCGGTGGGCGACTGCGGACCCGGCTTGTCAACGCGGCCGATCGGGTGCCGCCACGCCCGTCAACGTGCACATATGTGAACAAGGATCACAAATGTGAGTCAGTTCTCTGTCAAGGCCTTCCGCGCACCGCAACAGCCTCGTAAGACCTACGTCACATAACCCGTGTGGATGAGCTGGGCACCGCCGCCCGTGTCGCCCAGCTCCTGCGGACGGGCCGCACTCTCTGTGCACACCAGGAGGTCTCATGGGCACCCTCGACTGGATCGTGGTCGCTGGGTACTTCTTCGTCATGGTGGCCATCGGTATTTGGTCGCGCGGGCGGGTCAAGAACATCGCCGACTTCTTCACCGCGGGCGGCCGGATGCCGTGGTGGCTGTCGGGCATCTCGCACCACATGTCCGGCTACAGCGCCGTCATGTTCGTCGCGTTCGCCGCCGAGGCGTACCGGTTGGGCCTCACGGTCTACATCTGGTGGTCGCTGACCATCGGCATCGGTGTCGGCATCGGCGCGTTCCTGTTCGCCGGGCGCTGGAACCGGTTGCGCGCCAAGCACAACGTGGCCTCACCGCTGGAGTACCTGGCGCGGCGCTACAACGTGCCGACCCAGCAGTTGATGGCGTGGTGCGGTGCCGTCCTCAAGGTCGTCGACATCGCGGCCAAGTGGGCCGCCGTCTCGATCCTGCTGCGCGGGTTCGCCGGGGTGCCCATCACGTGGGGCATCATCCTGATCGGCCTCGTCACGATGGTCTACTCGGTGCTGGGCGGCCTGTGGGCCGACGCGCTCACCGACATGGGCCAGTTCGTCATCCAGGGCGCCGCGGGCATCGCGATGTTCGTCGCGGTCGCCGCGCACCTCGGCGGCGTCGACTTCATGTGGACGATTTGGGACAAGCTGCCCGAGTCGCACAGCGACCCGCTGTCCGGGCCCTACACGTTCACGTTCTTCATGGCGCTCTTCCTGATCAAGACGCTGGAGTACAACGGCGGCATGTGGAACCTGGCGCAGCGCTACATGGCCGCGCCGTCCGGTGCCGCAGCGAAGCGCTCCGCCCTGCTGTCCGCGGGCCTCTGGCTCGTGTGGCCGCTGGTCCTGTTCTTCCCGATGTGGGCGGCGCCGCTGATCGTGCCGGGCATGGAGGGCAACGCCGAGCAGGCGTACGTCGAGATGGGCAAGGCGATGCTCCCCGCGGGCATGGTCGGCCTGGTGCTGGCGGGCTTCTTCTCGCACACCATGGCGATGGTGTCGTCGGACGCGAACGTGATCTCCGCGGTCATCACCAGGGACATGCTGCCCAAGCTGTGGAAGGGCATCACCAGGTTGACGTCGGACAACCAGTTGAAACTGGCCAGGGTCACGACGTTCCTCTTCATCGGCCTCAGCATGATCATCGCGATCACGTCCGGCGGGCAGGGTTTCGTGCTCAAGGTCGTGGTCGACCTGGTGGCCGCGACGATGGGTCCGATCGCCATCCCGTTGATGCTGGGCCTGCTCCCGTGGTTCCGGAAGTTCGGCCCGTCGGCGGCCATCGCCTCGGTGGTCGGCGGACTCGGCGTCTGGGCGTTCCTCTACATCGAACAGCTCCAGAAGGCCGCCTTCGTCACGAAGGGCGTGCTGGTCGCGACACCGCTGATCGTGTCGCTGGTCCTGTACATCGCGTTCGGCCTGCTCAAGCCCGAGCCGTCGACCGACCGGGACGAGCTGCTCGAGTCGCTCAACTCCGACGACGAGACCAAACCCGCGGGCGAGGAGTCCGCGACCGTCAAGGCGTGACGGCTGGGAAGGGGGCCGCCTCCGGGTGGCCCCCTTTTCCCACTTGCGCCCGGTCCTAACGTCAACCCATGGGGATCGCACCGGAAGTGGCCGCCCACTACGACGAGGGCGCCGAGCAGGCCCGCCTGTGCACCGGGAGGGGGCTGCTGGAACTCCTGCGCACGCAGGACGTCCTCCGCCGCCACCTGCCGCACGCCCCGGCGAAGATCCTCGACGTCGGCGGCGGCCCCGGCACCCACGCCGAGTGGCTCGCCGCCGACGGCCACCGGGTCCACTTGGTCGACCCCGTCCCGCTGCACGTCCAGCAGGCGAACGGGCTCTTCGGCGTCCGCGCGACCCTGGGCGACGCCCGCGCGCTGGCCGCGGCCGACGCCGCGTACGACGTGGTGCTCCTGTGCGGCCCGCTCTACCACCTGACCAGCGCCGAGGACCGCCTCGCCGCGTGGCGCGAAGCCGCCCGCGTCGCCCGCCCCGGCGGCCTGGTCGCGGCCGCCGTGATCACCCGCTACGCCTCCCTGTTCGACGGCATCAGCCGCCCGTCCTTCCCACGCGACGCCCGCTACCGGCCTGTCGTCGACCACGCCGTCGAAACCGGCGAGCACCACCCACCACCGGACACGCACTGGTTCACCACGGCGTACTTCCACCGCCCCGAGGAGCCCGCCGCCGAAGCCCGCGCCGCGGGCCTGGACGTCGTCGCCACCGTCGCCGTCGAAGGCTCAGCGGGCATGCTCGCGGAACGCGACCTGGAAGCCGCGCTCGCCGACGACACCCACCGCGACTACCTCCTGTGGGCGTTGCGCCGCACCGAGGACGACCCGTCCGTGCACGGCGCGTCCAGCCACCTCCTGACGCTGGCGAGGAAACCGCGGTGATGCCCGAACCCGGCCAGGTCCTGCACTTCTCCGAGGACCCGACCATCACCGAGTTCGTCCCGCACGTCGCCGCAACCGCCAGGCAGCGCACCCCGTACGTCTGGGCCGTCGACGCGACCCGCTGCCCCGACTACTGGTTCCCCCGCGACTGCCCCAGAGCCATGGCCTGGCCAACCCCGACCACCACCCCCACCGACCGCACCACCATCCTCGGCCCAGGCGCGTTCCGCCTGCACGCCGTCGAATACGGCTGGCTCGACACCCTGCGCACCACCCGCCTGTACGCGTACCGCCTACCAGCAGCCGCTTTCACCCCGTTCGGCGAAGACACCCACGCCCACGTGAGCACCCGACCGGTCCGCCCACTGGGCCCGGCCGAATCGGTCGGCGACCTCCTGGCGCTGCACGAGCAAGCAGGCATCCACCTCCACGTACTCCCCACCCTGTGGCCGCTGTGGGACAGGATCACCACCAGCACCCTCGGCTACAGCGGCATCCGCCTGAGCAACGCCCGCCCGCGGCCCTAGCGGATCGCCCCCAACGGAAGGAACCCGCCGTGGACGACGCCTGGCCCGAAGTGGTGAAGGGGTGGGAACTCGCCCGGTACGGCCACGTCGAGCGCTACCGCAGGCGGTTGGCCAACAAGGTCACGGTGTTCGCGACCTGGGACGCCGGACCCGGCACCGGCACGGTGGAAGCCCGCGTCGACTCGTTCGGCCTCGGACGCACGTTGACCCGTGCCCGCAAGGACTTCCGCGACAAGGAGGCGTTCTGGACGGCCGCGCACTGCGTGGTCGAGATCGCCGCCAACCTGCCGTCGCTGGGCGCGGGCGTCGAGAGTCCCGCCGACTCCGCCCTGTTCGACACCGTCGCGGGGTACGTGCACGCCGAACCGGGCTCCTCCGGTGAACCGGACGCGGAGTTGACCTTCACCCTCCTCAGCGGCCGCACGGTCACCCTCCTCCTCTCCGACGAGCAGGCCTTCGACCTGAGCAGGCGCATCGACGGCCTGGACAAGCACGTGTGGTCCGAACAGCGCCACGACGAGGAGGAGGAGAGCGGCGGCGACTACGTTGTCGAGACGCCCGACGTCACCGAAGTGCGCTCCGGACCGGACACCGGCCACGACGTCGTCACCCTCCTGGACACCCTGTTCGGCGTCACCGCGGACCACCTCATGGCGCACGTCGACTGGTCCGCGCTGATCGTCGTCGGCGAACCCGCCGTGAGCACGCTCATCAGCCGTGCCGCCGAACTGGAAACCGCGCTGCACCCGCGCTGGTACCCGGTCACCCTGGACCGGCCGGGCGAGCAGTGGGTCGTCCTCCGCCGCACGGGCCTGGTCACTGCTCTGCCCCGGTGAACACGGCGATCAGGTTCCGGGCCGCGTCGTCACCGAGGAGGATCTTGGAGAACTCGACGCCGTCGGCCGCGGTTTCGGCGCTGCGCGGGAACATCGCCCGCTCGTACTCGGCGAACGCGGCCTCGACGTCGTCCGGGTGCGCGGCCAGCGCCTCGCCCAGCTCGGCGCCGTCCTGCATGGCCAGGTTGGCGCCCTCACCGTTCGGGGGCTGGAGGTGGGCGGCGTCGCCGATCAGGGTCACCCCCGCCACGCGGTCCCACCGGTGCTCGACCGGCAGCGTGAAGTGGGGCCGGTAGCCGGGGTCGGTGTCGCTGTCGGTGATCAGCGCGAGCAGTTCGGGCGCCCACCCGGCGAACTCCCGCTCGACCCGCGCGGTCGCCGCGGCGGGATCGGCGAAGTCGATGCCCTCGAACCACTCCAGCGGCCGGGTGAGCGTCAGGTAGGCGTGCAGGTTCCCGCCGCTCTCCCGGTGGACGTCGATCCTCTTGCCGCTCGTGGCGGTGTCGAACGCGAACAGCGACCCGCCGCCGACGGCCTTCGCCGTGGCGGGGTGGCGGTCGGCGCCGTCGAACAGGAACGTCTCGATGGACGAGGTGCCGCCGTACACGGGCGTGGCGTCGCTGACCAGCGGCCGGACCCGCGACCACGCGCCGTCCGCGCCGACGAGCACGCTCGTGACGACGGAGCCGCCGTCGGCGAACGCGACCTCGTGACGACCCTCGCCGAGCGCGCGGACGCCGGTGACCTTGTGCCCCCACCGGATGGTGCCGTCGGGGAGCGAGTCGAGCAGGATCCGCCGCAGCTCCGCGCGCTGCACCTCCGGACGTCCGCCGGTGCCGTCGTCCGGCCGGTCGAACAGCACGGTGCCGTCCCGGTCGAGCACCCGGTAGTTCTCGCGGCCCTCCAGGACGATGCCGCGGAACTCCTCGAACAGACCGGCCGCCCGGAGCGCGGGCTGGCCGTTGTAGTCGTGGATGTCGAGCATGCCGCCCTGGGCCCGAGCGGTGGGGGAGGCCTCGGCCTCGTAGACCGTGACCGGGATGCCGTGGACGTGCAGGACGCGAGCGAGCGTGAGGCCTCCGAGACCTGCGCCGATGATCGTGACGGGGGTGGGCATGGTGACTCCTCCTAGAGGTCGTGGCCGTCTGACCGACCACGAATGGAATTCCGTTCCAGTCATCATGTTGGAACGCCGCTCCAGATGTGTCAAGATGGTGCCGTGCCTCCATCGCGGTCTGGTCGGTCACAGCGGCGCACCGACGCGCTCTCCCGTGAGCGCATCGTCGAAGCCGCCGTCGAACTGCTCGACGCCGCAGGTGAGAGCGGTTTGACGTTCCGGGTGCTCACCGAACGCCTCGCCACCGGACCCGGGGCGATCTACTGGCACGTGGCCAACAGGGGCGAACTGCTCGCCGCCGCCACCGACGCCGTCGTGGACGCCGCCCTGGCCGCCGAACCCGCCGAACCCACCCCGCAGGCCAGGATCCGAGCCCTCGCATCGAGCCTGTTCGACACGATCGACGCGCACCCGTGGGTGGCGGCGCAGTTGTCCGGCAGCTCCTGGCAGGCGGCGGCACCGCGCATCCTGGAGGTCGTCGGCCGCCAGGTCGGCGCACTCGGCGTCCCCGAGGCCAACTGGTTCACCGTGACCTCGGTACTGGTGCAGTACATCTTCGGCGCGGCCTCGCAGGAAGCCGCCAACTCCGACGTCCTGGACGACCGCGCCACGTACCTCGACGCCGTCGCCACGACGTGGTCCCAACTCGACCCCGACGCGTACCCGTTCATCCGCACCATCGCGCCCCAGCTACGCGACCACGACGACCGCGAGGAGTTCCTCGCCGGCATCGACCTCATCCTCAGCGGCATCACCGCCCAGTACCCGCCAGCCGGTTAGCGGGCGACGAAACAGTTCTACCTTTTGGTTTATCGGTTTTCTTCCCTGGGTGAAGCCTTTTCGCGCGGGAGCAATCGTCTCATTCGGCGCGCCAATGTAGATTTGCTCAAGCACTTGAACGCCTCTGACCTGCTTGAACGCTTCGTTGACGAATTGCGCGCGACGAGGTTGTCCCACGTGTTCCACATCACTTGGACGCATCCTGATGGGGGTCTCGAACATCCTCTAAGCACAAGTTCGAAGTGATGCCAAAGGGGAGAAACAATGCGCAGCAACAAGGTCTTCAAGGGTTCCGCCGCCATCATCGCCATGGCAGCCGTCGCCGCAGTGTCCGCCTGCTCCACCGCCGGCTCGACCACCGCGACCCAGACCCACGGCCCGAGCCCCTCGTCGTCGACCGCCACCGACGGCGCCAAGTCCCTCACCGGCAACACGACCGGCTCGACCACCGCGGACAACTGCCAAGAGATCGACGTCTCGCTCGGCGATCCGCTGCCGTCCGACAAGACGCAGTCGAAGGTAGGGCTGACGATGCTGAACACCGGCCCGACCAACTGCGTACTGCGAGGCTTCCCCGGCGTCCGCCTGGTCGGCAAGGACGGCAAGACGTGGGACCTGAGCCGCACCAACGACCCGGTGGTGGACGTCGAACTGGCACCCGGCTCGACGGCGATCAGCTACCTCACGTACCTACCCACGACCGACACCACCGGCTGGGACGTAGCCGCAATCCAGATCACCCCGCCCAACACCTCCAACACCCAGACCTTCAAATGGCCCCTCGGCAACGTCGTCCTACAGGACGGCGCAACCCACCCCGGCACCTACATCAGCACCGTCGTCGCCCCGTTCGGCTAAACACCCCCCACCACACGCTGAAGGCCCAGACGAGTTGAGGTGACTTGTCTGGGCCTTCAGCGTTGAGCGGGCCACGGGAATCGAACCCGCCTCTTGGCTTGGGGCTCCGATCAACTGGTGCTGGTGGCAGCTCTGACCTGCGTGGGCCCGGCGTCGTGGCTACCCATTATCGACTCCTGTTGACCTGGACTCAGTGCACGTGGAGTGCACATCAGTGCGGTCTAGGCTTAACCCCCTCAGGCAGCTTCTTCCACAGCCCGGCCGCAGTAGCTGGCTTGACAATCAGCTGATCAACTAGATCGTTGGCCATGGACAAGAGCTGCTCTAGTACGGCCGGACCCTCGATGTCATCGAGAACTAAGACCACGAGGTCATCCGGCCCCTCGGTGCCATGCAGCGTCTTGTTTCCTATGTGGCGAACCACGTCAAGCATCTGCCCAACTGGCTCAGTGACTTGCGGGCGGATCCGCGTAATTCTGCTGGCAAGGTTGGCGCGAGCTGGCGCATCTGGGTCGATGATTCTGATCAACTTCTCTACAGCCGCTCGCGCCAATGCTGCTGCGGCGCGGCGCGATGCCGGAGCTACTGCTGCGGCCTCGCGATATAGTTCTTTGACTTCGTCAGGCATGGTCGGATGCGGCGGCGGGACAACTTGGCCGTGTGGGTAGACCATATGACTACCGCGCCACACTGATTGCCCCATGCAACTCGGGCAGGCGGTGGCAAACCATGCCTCGCCTCCAAACGGGCTGCGCAATGTCGACTCAACCGGAACCATGCCCCCCATCTTGGGAACTCTCATCAAATCAGAACGATTATGTCGTGCCTGGACTCCACAGTGCGGACATGCGAAAACTAGGCTGTCGACACGAGAGGCGCGCCTAGGCATGCTGACGGTATCATCCTTCATGTGCGAGATTATATCTCGCTTCTTGATGATATTTAATGTTCATTCCACGCGGGTCTATCTATTCTTCATGAAGCTAATCATCTTCAAGAAAATCAAGGATCTCGCTCCAGGCTTGGCCGGTCGCGTTTAGGTCAACCATCACTAGCATGGCACTTTGCATCTTTATCAGAACTTTATCCAAAGGTCCGGAAAGTCCCTTGAGGCCCTCTGTGGAGTCATTGAATGGCGTCGCCGACTGCACGGAATTGATAATATTGTCAACCATGAACCGTGCGTTTTTGATCAAGTTCTGAACTTCGGGGTCGTTGCGCTCTTCCGGTGTAGCGTCGACCACCTGGCGCAAAATTTCAGAAATTCCTGGCGTGATAATTGCCAGTATCTTGCGCATTTGTAGTGACTTCTCAGAAAATGCTTCAGTAATCGGAGCCAGCTTCGAAGCGAGGGAGTTTGAAGCTAGCAGCTTCTCCTTAAAGGAAGTGGCTCCGGCAGCCTTTGGAGTAGCTAATTCCATTTCGGCCGCATATTCCTTCATTAAATTGCCGAAATCTGTTGTGATCTCTACGAACTCGGGAAGGTATTCCTCGGCAGCAGCCATCGATTCAAGTCGACCTGAAGGCTCCATGGCAACCTCGTCGACCGGATTCTCTTCAGTCCGATTCAGCTCTCCCGCTACCGCCAATTCTACCCCCGCAAGCGGTTCATCGAGAACACCGATGATCTCATCCATGCGAGAGGCAATTTCGATAACAGCACCCATCCATGCTTTCGAGCCTCGCTCTTCGATTCGCAGGTCGTGGATTCGGCGAAACTGCACTTCGCTGATCTCAATCCACAATTCATCGTCACTAAAACGCTGATCAATTTCGGACTTCGGAAACAGGAGAAGGGGAATTAGAACCTTATGCCTTTGCTCCCCCAGAAGTGTGAGAAAAGTTTTGATTTCATCGCGGCATACGGGGCTGCGGAGATAGGCGGGAGAGATGATGGCAAACAGGACCGTCGATTCGGTTAAGCCAGCCTCGATCCTCTGGCGCCATTTCTCACCCAGGGCGATTGAATCGACGTCGAAAAATATGTCAACACTCAATCCGGACATGCTCATATACTGAGTGCGGATATCGCCGCTGAGTTCGCGCAGGCGCTCGTGCGTGCTTTCATTGTCGATATGGGCATAGGAAAAAAATATGGATACGTCAGACAATTTGCTCTCCTTCAAGAATTAACTCATGACCTAGGGTGCGAATTTAATCTGACCTTATGTGGATCTATCGGCCCGACCTCAAGAGACGTAACAATTCCCAACTGAGGGGCCTCTCGTCATCTCGTCGACCTGGCTCGCCCCAACCGCGCGTGTCAAGGGAACTATCCGGCCCAACTGGACCGTGCGCTGTGTTGGCCCCCTTGACGCGTATAGCTGCCCTTGGAGAGGTCGACGGGATAGTGCGCGCCCCGTCCCCCGCTGGTACGTGAGCGTGAGTATGGCTCCACCATCTCGGAGACCTGCCGCCCGGCGAGGGCATGTCCTAGAACTGGCTATGAACTGTCCTGCGGCTTCCTTCGGGGGACGCTGGCCGTGTCTCTTTCGGCGATAGTGAGTGGCGTCCTTCCTACCTGGCCCGCCGGACACCGCCAAGCGGCCTCGGATGGGCCAGAGGGTTCGGGACATTGGTTCTCCGTCGTTGGAACGGGCACCAACGGCCAGCGGACCCCGGAGGGGGCGCCTTGAAGAAGAGCACCTCTGAATACACCATGACTCCGCTTCCGCGTGCCGCTCTGTGGCTCCCTTGCATGTTGAAAGCGATCACCAGAATTGGATCAGCGTTGGTGGTGACGGGGCGGTCTGCTGACCAGCGTCACATGACCGGTGGGGTACATGCATGGGCCCTTCTACGGCTTTAGTGGTCCGCCGCCTGGGACGTGCCATCAGGTCCGTCCAACGAGGGCGCTGTGGGTGACCAGGTTCAGGGCTCAGTTGCACGTCAGCAGCACAGTGAGGTGCTCATAGCAACCAAAAAACGAAGGCCCAGGTCGACTGACCTGGGCCTTCGTGGTGGAGCGGGTGACGGGAATCGAACCCGCCTCTACAGCTTGGGAAGCTGTCGTTCTACCAATGAACTACACCCGCGCTGCTCTGCGGGACCGATCATACACAGGCTGGCACGGTCGAGCCGCGGGGTCCCGTTACTCTGTCCATCGTGTTGCTGAGCGATCGTGAACTGCGCAAAGAAGTCGAGTCCGGGCGGTTGCTGCTCGACCCGTTCGACGGGGAGATGGTGCAGCCGTCGAGCATCGACGTGCGGCTGGACCGGTTGTTCCGGGTCTTCAACAACACCAGGTACACCCACATCGATCCGCGGCAGCAGCAGGACGACCTGACGTCGTTGGTCGAGGTTGAAGCCGATGAGCCGTTCGTGCTGCACCCCGGTGAGTTCGTGCTGGGGTCGACGTTCGAGAAGGTGACGTTGCCCGACGACCTGGCGGGGCGGTTGGAGGGGAAGTCGTCGTTGGGGCGGTTGGGGCTGCTGACGCACTCGACGGCCGGGTTCATCGATCCGGGGTTCTCCGGGCACATCACGTTGGAGCTGTCGAACGTCGCGAACCTGCCGATCACGCTCTGGCCGGGCATGAAGATCGGGCAGTTGTGCCTGTTCCAGTTGAGCAGCGCGGCGGAGTTCCCGTACGGGTCTAAGCAGGCCGGGTCGCGGTACCAGGGGCAGCGGGGGCCTACGCCGTCGCGGGCCTACCTGAACTTCCACCGCACGGACACGAACCGCTAGAGGTTGAAGCCGTAGCGGGAGAGGACGCGTTCGCGCATCGCCGGGTCGTTGCGGGGTACGGGTTCCAGGAAGATCTCGTCCAGGTCGGGGAACTCGGCGCGGAGTTCGCCGTCGATGCGGACGCACGCGCGTTCCAGGTCGGCGGCGCCCAGTGAGTCGTCGAAGTCCAAGCGGGCGCACAGGAGCACGTGGTCGGTGCCGGTCAACATGCTGAGCAGGTCGACGACCGCGTCGACCTCGGGCGCTTCACGCAGGCGCGCGCCGATCGCCCTGACCATCACCGGGTCGGCCTGGCGGCCGATCAGCAGGTCGCGGTTGGTGCGGGCCAACGAGTACGCGACGGCCACGAGCAGCACGCCGATCATCAGCGACGCGACGCCGTCCCACACGGACGAGCCGGTGAGCTGGTGCAGGCCGACGCCCGCGAACGCGATGGTGAGGCCGATCAGGGCCGCCGAGTCCTCCAGGAACACCGTCTTGACGGTCGGGTCGTCGGACAGCCGCAGGTACTCGACGATCGACCGCCGCTGCTCCTTCGACTCGCGCCGCACCTGGCGGACGGCCTGCGCCCACGACACGGACTCCATCGCGAACGCCAACCCGAGCACGATGTAGCCGACCAGCGGCCGCGTCTGCTCCTCGGCTTCGCCGAACACCGTCCGGAAGCCCTCGTAGAACGCGAACATCGCGCCCGACGCGAAGATCGACACGGCGGCGAGCAGTGACCAGAAGTACCGCTCCTTGCCGTAGCCGAAGGGGTGCTTGCGGTCGGCGGGCCGGTCGGACCTGCGCAGGGCGGTCAGCAGCAGGGCCTCGGTGAACGTGTCGGCGACCGAGTGCGCGGCCTCCGACAGGATCGCGGCCGACCCGGTGATGACGCCCGCCACCGCTTTCATGATCGCGATGGCGAGGTTCACGGCGAGCGCGAGCACCACCGTGAGCTTGGACTCGCCGCCCTGACCCGCCTCTTCCTCAGCCATGGCCAAACCCTATGACCGCGCGCGGATCGCCGCCCATTGGTGCGGACGGGTGAGATTCACCCGTTCTCGCAACAATTCGGACGTTCGCGGAGTCCTAGGTCCGGGATCCGAGGAGCAGGTGCTCACCGGAGGGGAGGGGGTCGTCCACGTCCACAAAGGACGTGGGCGGCCCCCGGCACCGGCGTGCGTCCCGGCCCCTCTTGACCACCACGGTTAGCCTGCGCCATGGGATTCTTGGTGCAGGTGCTGTTGACGGCGGTCGCGGTGTGGGTGTCCACGGTGATCCCCGGCATCGATCTTGGCGAGGCGTCCACCCCAGCGAAGATCGGCACGCTGGTTCTGGTGGCCCTCGTCTTCGGCTTGATCAACGCGATCATCAAACCGGTGGTGAAACTCCTCGGCTGCGTGTTCTACCTGCTCACGCTGGGCCTGTTCGGCCTGGTCGTGAACGGCCTGCTGTTCTGGCTGGCGGGGTACATCTCCGAGCAGGTGGGTCTCCCGTTCGAGGTCACCGGCTTCTGGCCCGCGTTCTGGGGCGCGATCATCGTCGCCATCGCGGGCTGGGTGCTCAACATCGTGTACGAGAAGGTCACCGACAAGGACTGACCTCGACGTGAAGAGCGCCCCCGGTCCGACGCGGACCGGGGGCGCTCGTCGTTGAAGGCGGATCAGGTGGTCGGGGCCTCGACGGCGGCCGGAACCTGCTTGTCCAGGCCTCGCCGGACGGACGTGAGCAGGAGTTGCGCCACGTCGACGACCTCGACGTGCGAGCCCGCCTTGCCCTCGTTCTGCCGCGCGGTCAGCCCGTCGGTGAGCATGACCCGGCAGAACGGGCAGCCGGTGGCGATCTTCGATGGGGCCGTGCCGAGGGCTTCGTCGACCCGTTCCACGTTGATGCGCTTGCCGATCCGCTCCTCCATCCACATGCGCGCGCCGCCCGCGCCGCAGCACATGGAGCGGTCGCCGTGGCGGGGCATCTCCCGCAGCGTCGTGCCGGAGGCGCCGAGGAGTTCGCGGGGCGCGTCGTAGACCTTGTTGTGCCGTCCGAGGTAGCACGGGTCGTGGTAGGTGATGTCCTCGGTGACCTCGGCGACCGGGGTCAGCCTGCGTTCGCGGACCAGCTTGTTGAGCAACTGCGTGTGGTGGACGACCTCGTACTGGCCGCCGACCTGCGGGTACTCGTTGGCCAGCGTGTTGAAGCAGTGGGCGCAGGTGACGACGATCTTGCGCTTGCCCGGTTCACGGCCCTCGAAGACGGTGTTGAGGACCTCGACGTTCTGCTGGGCGAGCATCTGGAACAGGAACTCGTTGCCCGCGCGCCGGGCGGGGTCGCCCGTGCAGGTCTCCTCCGGGCCGAGGACGGTGTACTGGACGCCCGCGGTGTGCAGCAGTTCCGCCACGGCGCGGGTCGTCTTCTTGGCGCGGTCCTCGAAGGCGCCCGCGCAGCCGACCCAGAACAGGTACTCGGCGTCACCCAGGTCGCCGTCGAAGACGGGCACCTCGAAGTCCAGGCCCTCGGTCCACGCCAGGCGGTCCTTGGAGTTCTGCCCCCACGGGTTGCCCTTGTTCTCCAGGTTCTTGAACATGCCGCCCAGCTCGGACGGGAAGTTCGACTCGATCAGCACCTGGTAGCGGCGCATGTCGACGATGTGGTCGACGTGCTCGATGTCGACGGGGCACTGCTCGACGCACGCGCCGCAGCTCGTGCACGACCACAGCACCTCGGGGTCGATGACGCCCAGCTCGTCGGGGCCGCCGATGAGGGGCCGCTCCGCTTCGGCGAGGGCCAGGACGTTGATGGACTCCAGGCGCTTCTGGTACTCGTCGCCCGCGAGGCCGACCTCGTCACCGGCCATGTCCTTGCGGCCGCCGGCCAGCAGGTACGGGGCCTTGGCGTAGGTGTGGTCGCGGAGCTGGGTGATCAGCAGCTTCGGGGACAGCGGCTTGCCGGTGTTCCACGCGGGGCACTGCGACTGGCAGCGGCCGCACTCGGTGCACGTGCTGAAGTCCAGCAGGCCCTTCCAGGTGAAGTCCTCGACCTTGCCGACGCCGAACACGTCCTTGTCGGGGTCGGCCTCCTCCAGGTCGAGGACCTTGCCGCCGCTCATCATCGGGCGGAGCGCGCCCAGCGCCACGGCGCCGTCGTCCTCGCGCTTGAAGTAGATGTTGAAGAACGCGCTGAAGCGGTGCCAGGCCACGCCCATCGTGAGGCTGCGGCCGACGACGATCAGCCAGATCATGCCGGACAGCAGCTTCGTGACGGCCATGATCGAGACCCAGTCGGGCGACGCGGGCAGCAGGTGGCTCAGCGGCTCGGTGACGAAGCTGGACCACAGCGGCAGCTCTTCGATGCCGCTGGCCTGCTTGAACGCCTTCACGCCGAGGATGCCGACGCCCTCGATGATCACGACGGCCTCGACGAAGTACGCGGCCTTGAAGTTCGAGCCCGCGAAGCGGGACACGCGGTCGGCGCGCCGGGGGTGGTTGAGCTGGCGGATGATCACCAGCGCGATACCGCCCGCGACCGTGCCGATGCCGAGCAGTTCCACGAGCAGCGCCCAGATCGGCCACGCGCCGAAGACCGGCCAGTGGAACGACGGGACGAACACCTCGCCGTACGCCTCGAACAGCACGGCGGAGCCGATGAGGAAGCCCCACATCACCATCCAGTGCCACGGCGCGACGCTGCGGACCTTGGCCATGCGCGTGTGGGCGACGAACTCGACGACCAGCGTCTTCAGCCGCGCGGCGAACGGGCCGGTGCGGGTCGGGTCGGGCTGGCCGAGTCGGATGATCCGCACCATCCGGACCGCTCCGGACGCGAACACGGCCCAGGCGACGACGCTCACGGCCACGCCGATGACGCCGAGGGTCAACTGCAGGGCTCCCATGTGGTGGCGGCCTTTCTCCAGAAGCACGTGGCTTGGGAGATTACGCCTCATTACTCGCCGGTAACCACTTGGGCGTGGCCGGGGTCGCAGAAGTGTATCGATCAACACCGAACTGGTGGGACGATCGTCCCACCAGTTCGGCCCAGCGGGTGGGCAAGTTGTCACAAACGTGCCTTCCCGGCCCGACCTGCCCGTTCTGACCCCTCGCGCCCCTCACCATCAACCGGAGGAACCCGCCGCCGCGTTCCCGCCCCCAAGCCTTGGAGCCCCCGTGACCACCTGCGCCGTCCCCGCCGGGGCAGTCGTCCTCGACGGGCGGACGCCGCCGACTATGGTCGTCCGCCTCATGCCGGTCGTCGGCGGCGTGATCACCATCGAGCGGGGGAGCGCGCACTGAGCGAGCAGCAGGTGGACGGCAGACGGGCCAGGGGCGAACGCCGCAGGCAGGCGATCCTGGAGGCCACCCTCCGGGTGATCGAGCGCGACGGCGTCGCGGGCGTGAGCCACCGGTCGGTGGCCCGCGAGGCCGGGGTCCCCACCACGTCCACGACCTACTACTTCGCCTCGCTCGACGACCTCCTGATCGCGACCCTGATGTGGTCGGCGGACAAGCTCGCCGAGGACATCAGCGACCTGATCGTCCGGCTGGTGAACGCGCCGAACAGCGACGTCGGGGCGGTCACCCGGCGGCTCGTCGACATGGTCGACGCGAACCGCGGCCGCACGATGGCCGAGTACGAGCTGTACCTGCTGGCCGCCCGCAGGCCGGAGCTGCGCCCCGCCGCCCGCCGGTGGCTGGACCTGATCACCGAGGCCGCGCGGCCGTTCGACAGCGACCCGGTGGCGTTCCGGGCGTTCCTCGCGGCCGTCGACGGGCTGCTGATGCAGGGCCTGATCGCCGACGAGCCACCCAGCGTGGCCGACCTGGAACCGGTTGTGTCTTACCTGATACGTCCACGACAGCACCTGGATCGCCTCCAGGGCGGGACAATAGGTGAATGAGGTTCGCCGGTCGTGAGTCGTGGCAGGTCGGGCACGGGACCAACCAGGCGGTGAACACCGCCCTGTTCCTGCGCGACACGCTCGCGCTCTCGGTCGACACGGTGCCGGAACTGCCGGGCCTCGACCCGTCGGTCCCGGTGTTCGTCCCGCGCGGTGTCGACCGCGCCGGGGTGACCGAGGAGTGGCTCGGGTGGTGGGCGGACGTGCTGGACCACGCCCGCGCCGAAACCCCCGTCGACGCCCGGTCGATCCCGACCAGCGAGGACTCGACGTCGTTGCTCACCCGTCCGGCACTGCGAGCCGCGATGCGGGCCCTTCGGGAACCCGCAGCGGCCTGGGAGACGGGCAGGCAGCAGAGCCCCCGGCCGGGGGCTCTGCCCATCGGTGAGGTCGTTCGCGGCGTCGAGATCCGGCTCGGCAGGCAGGTGAAGCCGTTCCGGCTGGTCATCACCTCCGTGCCTGTTCAGGGCCAGGTCTGGGAGCGGATGACGCCCACGCACGTGATCGCGTCGCAGCGGTTCCTGTCCGATCCGGCCCGGTGCGCCCCCGCGCTGCGCGCCGTCGTCGAGGACCTCGCGTGAAGCGGTAGGGATAGCCCCCGTATGGAGTCGGGGGTCCACCCTCGTGTGCGACGGGGGCGAGGCCCCTAGCGTTCATGCCATGAACGGACAGGTCTTCAAGGGGGTAGTGGTGGGTAAGCGAATCGCTTTGCTGGCCGTAGCGGCGGTGGCCACGACGATGAGCCTGTCGTCCTGCGTGCGGATCGCCCAGGAGAGCTCGTCCGACGACTACACCGTGAACGACCAGATCGCGTCCGTGCAGATCGACAACGACGGCGGCGACGTGAAGATCCGCGCCGTCGAGGGCGCGAGCGCCACCACGATCAAGCGGACCCTGCGCTACGGCAAGGCGGCCAGCAAGCCGAGCGGCCCGACGCACCAGGTCAGCGGCAGCGTGCTCACCCTCAGCGGCTGCGGGAACGGCTGCGAGGCGTACTACGAGGTGGCCGTGCCCTCGAAGGACACGACGGTCAAGGGCGAGGTCGGCTCCGGTGACCTCGAGGTGCAGGACCTCGCCTCGGTCGACGTGCACCTCGGGTCGGGCAACGCGGTGCTGCGCGGCATCGCGGGAGCGGTCCGCGTCGAGAACGGCTCCGGCGACGTCACCGGCGACACCATCTCGGGCGACTTCACCTCCAAGATCGGCTCCGGCAACGCGAAGCTGACCGGTGTCACCGGGTCCGTGACCGTGGTCAACTCCTCCGGCGACATCCGGGCCGAGAAGGTCGACGGCGACGTGAACGCCGAGGCCAAGTCCGGCAACGTCGTGGTCGAGCTGACCAAGCAGCACAACGTGACGGCCGCTTCCAGCAGCGGCGACGTCACCGTGACGGTGCCGAACGCCGGCTACCGGGTCGTGGTCGACTCGGACAGCGGCGACAAGAAGATCGACGTGAAGAACGACGCGTCCAGCCAGTTCGAGCTGAACCTGACCGCGAAGAGCGGTGACGTGGTGCTCAAGGCCGCCTGACGACCGTACGGCCGCAGCGGGTGCCCCATCACGGGGTGCCCGCTGCGGCCATTCGGGTGCACGGAGGTCACGACCTGGTGCGGGGCTGGTCCAACCCGGCGGATGTGCCGATCATGGGAGTAGCCGCCGAAGGTGAGTAACGGCCGACAGGCCGCCGCGATCTGGTGAACAAGGGGACGTTCCGCCTCGCACTTCGGGCTTGTCCTGACCCCTGAGCGAGAGGTTTGCCCCACCATGCTGAACCCCGACGGCCCTCCCGCGGAGGCGTTCGCCTACCGGTTGGTCAAGCTGCGGGACGAGATCGGGCTGACCCCGGCGCAACTGGCGGCGATGACCGACTACTCCGAGGCGGACCTGGCCGAGGCCACGAGCGGTCGTGAGCTGCCGAGCTGGGAGCTGACCAGCGCGTACATCAGCGCGTGCGGCGACAACCCGGAGCAGTGGCGGCCGTGGTGGGAGCACGCGAGGAAGTCGGCCGGGCCCGTCGCGGCGGCTCCTCCGCCCGCGACCGGCCTGCGGTTCAGCACCGGTCCGGCCGTGCGGTGGGGCGTGGCCGCCGCGCTCGTGGTGCTGGTGGTGCTGGGGATCGTGCTGTGGCCGAAGTCCGGGGGCGGCGGCGGGACGGCACCGGAGGTGACCACGGCCCTGCCCGCGTGCACGACGCCCGCGGCGACCCTGACGGTCGCCGCGTCGGTGGACAAGCCCAAGCAGATGGCCGAGCTGGCGGCGGGCTACGGGGCGCACGAGGCGAACGGCCAGTGCGTGAAGGTCGACGTGACGTCGGTCGACTCCGGCACGGCGATGGCCGCGCTGGCGCGGGGCTGGACCGAGTCCGACGGCCGCAAGCCCGACGTGTGGTCGCCCGCCGCGTCGGAGTGGCTGCCGCTGGCCAAGCAGCAGGCGACGCCGGAGACGAAGGCGCTGTTCCCCGACGAGAAGGCCCCGGCGATCATGACCAGCCCGTCGATCATCGCGATGCCGGAGCCGATGGCCCGCGCGCTGGGCTGGCCGGAGGCGCAGATCGGCTGGGACGACCTGGCCACGTGGGCGGGCGACCCGCACTTCTGGGCGAGCAAGGGGCACCCCGAGTGGGGCGCGTTCAAGCTGGGCAAGACCAACCCGACCTACTCCACGTCGGGTCTGCACGCCACCCTCGGCGCGCTGTTCTCGACCGTCGGCAGCATCCGCGAGCTGCGCCCGGACGACGTGGACAAGGAGTCGGTGGCGCAGCGGATGAAGGCGATCGAGCACACCGTCGTGCACTACGGCAAGACCACGCTGACGTTCCTGTCGAACATGCGGCAGGCCGACGCGGAGGACGCGCTCGCGTACATCTCGGCGGTGACCATGTCGGAGAACTCCGTGGTGGCCTACAACGCCGGCTACACCTGCGGCTCGTACAGCGACGACGAGGGCTGCTCCAAGACCGATCCGCCGAAGACGAAGCTCGTCGCCGTGTACCCCAAGCAGGGCGTGCTGTACTCCGACCACCCGTTCATCAAGTTGAACGGGCTCGACGAGGCCAAGAACGCCGTCGCCGACGACTTCCTCTCCTACCTGCACTCCGACGCCGTGCAGCGCGAGTTCGCCAAGTACGGGTTCCGCGACTACCAGCAGAAGCCGATCGACCTCGACGGGTCCGCGTACGGGTGGCTCCCGAAGGCGGAGATCAAGTCGCTCGGCACGCCCACCAACGAGGTCGTCGCCAAGGTGCTGGCGAGCTGGCCGAAGCTGCGCAAGCCCACCAACGTGCTGGTGTGCATCGACTCCTCGCTGTCGATGGAGGAGAAGGTCCCCGGCACGGGCGCCTCGAAGCTGGAACTCGTGAAGCCCGCCATGCGCCAGCTCGCCGACGGGTTCACCGACTCCGACCGCGTTGGGCTGTGGAAGTTCTCCTCCGGCATTGGCGCGGACGGCGCGGACTTCGTGCCGCTGGTGCCGATCGGGCCGATGGACGGCACGCGCAGGCAGGACATCGCGGCGAACATCGACGGTCTGACGGCCGACGGCGCCACCGGTCTGTACGACACGATCGACCGGGCGGTGGAGGTCGTGCGCGGCACCTACGACCCGGACTCGATCAACGCCGTCGTGCTGCTCACCGACGGGGTCAACGACAAGGCCCGCGGCATCCAGGCACCCGCCGAGCTGGTCGACGTGATGAGGGGCAAGGACGCGGCGGGGGACAAGCCGGTGCGGGTGTTCACCATCGCCTACGGCAGCGAGCTGGACGCCAACAACAAGGCGGGCGCCGAGGCGCTGGCGACGATCTCGAAGGGCACCGGGGCGAAGAAGTACGACGCCAAGGACCCGACGACCATCACGAGGGTGATCATCGACGTGCTGTCGAACTTCTGACCGCCGCCTCCTGGGGTGCGTGGCCCGGATCACTCCGATCCGGGAACAACACCGGCGGGCCGTCCGTTGGACAGGCAAGAAGGTTGAGCCCGTTGGACTCAAGTCCGATGGACCTGGCAAACTTGAGCCGGTACCGCTCAACGCGATACCCACCAGCACGTACTACCAGGAGGAATTCATGGCGCGAGCAGTCGGCATCGACCTGGGGACGACCAACTCCGTCGTCGCGGTCCTGGAGGGCGGCGAGCCGACGGTGATCGCCAACTCCGAGGGCTCCCGCACCACCCCGTCCATCGTGGCCTTCGCCAAGAACGGTGAAGTCCTCGTCGGGCAGCCCGCCAAGAACCAGGCGGTGACCAACGTCGACCGCACCATCCGCTCGGTGAAGCGCCACGTCGGCACCGACTGGAAGACCGACGCGATCGACGGCAAGGCGTACACGTCGCAGGAGATCTCCGCGCGTGTCCTGATGAAGCTGAAGCGCGACGCCGAGGCGTACCTGGGCGAGGAGATCACGGACGCCGTGATCACCGTGCCCGCGTACTTCGAGGACGCCCAGCGCCAGGCCACCAAGGAAGCGGGCCAGATCGCGGGCCTGAACGTCCTGCGCATCGTCAACGAGCCCACCTCCGCCGCGCTGGCCTACGGCCTGGACAAGGGCGAGAAGGAGCAGACGATCCTCGTCTTCGACCTCGGCGGCGGCACGTTCGACGTGTCCCTGCTGGAGTTGGGCGACGGCGTCGTCGAGGTCCGCGCGACCTCCGGTGACAACCACCTCGGCGGCGACGACTGGGACCAGCGCGTCGTCGACTGGCTGGTCGAGCGCTTCAAGTCCGCGAACGGCATCGACCTGACCAAGGACAAGATGGCGCTCCAGCGGATCCGCGAGGCCGCCGAGAAGGCGAAGATCGAGCTGTCCAGCTCGAACAACGCCAGCATCAACCTGCCGTACATCACGGTCGACTCGGACAAGAACCCGCTGTTCCTGGACGAGACGCTGTCCCGCGCCGAGTTCCAGCGCATCACGAACGACCTGCTGGAGCGCACCCGCGCGCCGTTCAACAACGTGATCAAGGACGCGGGCGTCTCCGTCGGCGACATCGACCACGTCGTGCTCGTGGGTGGTTCCACCCGCATGCCGTCCGTGGCCGAGCTGGTCAAGGAGCTGACCGGTGGCCGCGAGCCCAACAAGGGCGTGAACCCGGACGAGGTCGTCGCCGTCGGCGCCGCTCTCCAGGCCGGTGTCCTCAAGGGCGAGGTCAAGGACGTCCTGCTGCTCGACGTCACCCCGCTCTCCCTTGGCATCGAGACCAAGGGCGGCGTGATGACCAAGCTCATCGAGCGCAACACGACCATCCCGACCAAGCGGTCCGAGATCTTCACGACGGCGGACGACAACCAGCCGTCGGTGCAGATCCAGGTGTTCCAGGGCGAGCGCGACTTCGCCTCGGACAACAAGAAGCTCGGCATGTTCGAGCTGACCGGCCTGCCCCCGGCCCCCCGCGGCCTGCCGCAGATCGAGGTCACCTTCGACATCGACGCGAACGGCATCGTCCACGTCGGCGCCAAGGACCTCGGCACCGGCAAGGAGCAGTCGATGACGATCACCGGTGGCTCCGCGCTGCCGAAGGACGACATCGAGCGCATGGTGAAGGACGCCGAGGCCCACGCGGAGGAGGACAAGCGCCGCCGCGACGAGGCCGAGGTCCGCAACCAGGCGGAAACCCTCGTCTACCAGACCGAGAAGGTCGTCAAGGAGAACGAGGACAAGCTCCCCGAGGACGTCAAGGAGAAGGTCAAGGCCGCTGTCGCCGAGACCAACGAGGCGCTCAAGGGCACGGACATCGCCGCCGTCCGCACGGCCGTGGAGAAGCTCTCCACGGAGTCGCAGGCCATCGGCACCGCCCTCTACTCCAACACGGGCGCGGCGGCTCCCGGCGCTGAAGGCGCCGAGGGTGCCCCCGGCGCTGCCGGTGGTGCGGGCGCGGGCGCCAAGGGCGCCGACGACGTCGTGGACGCGGAGATCGTCGACGAGGACGAGAAGAAGTGACCCACCCACAGGACGAGCAACCGGACCTGGTGAACGACCACCACCGCGTGGCACCGGAGACCGACGAGGTGTCCGAGCCGGTGCACGGCGAGGTGCTGGAGGTCGAGTTCGAGGGCGGCAAGCACGCGGCGCCGGAGATCCTCTTCGAGGAGGACCCGGCCGCCGAGTTCAAGGCGCAGCTCGACGAGCGCACGGCCGACCTCCAGCGGTTGACCGCCGAGTACGCGAACTACCGCAAGCGCGTCGAGCGCGACCGGGAACTCGTCATCAACAACGCCAAGGCCCAGGTGGCGGGCGAACTCCTGGCCGTGCTTGACGACGTCGAGAGGGCCGCCGCGCACGGCGACCTGACCGGCGCGTTCAAGGCGGTCGCGGACAAGCTCGTCGGCGCGCTCCAGCACACCGGGCTCGAGGCGTTCGGCCACGACGGCGAACCCTTCGACCCGTCGGTGCACGAGGCGGTGCAGCACGGCACGTCCCCGGACGTGGCGGGCCCTACCGTGAGCGCCGTCCTGCGGCGCGGCTACCGCTTCGGCGACCGCGTCCTGCGGCCCGCGCTCGTCGCGGTGACCGACTTCGAGGCGAGCGACGTGTCCGTGCCCGATCAGGCGCCGGACTCCGGTAACTAAGGGAAAGGAGGAGACGTCCGGTGAGTGCTAGGGACTGGATCGAAAAGGACTTCTACCGCGAGCTGGGCGTCTCCTCCGACGCCTCGGCCGACGAGATCAAGAAGGCGTACCGGAAGCTGGCGCGGGAGATGCACCCCGACGCCAACCCCGGCGACGCCAAGGCCGAAGCGCGCTTCAAAGCCGTGTCCGAGGCGAACGGCGTGCTCTCGGACCCGGCCAAGCGCAAGCAGTACGACGAGGCCCGCAGGCTGTACGGCAGCGGCGGCGGTTTCGGCGGCGGGGGCTTCGGTTCCGGCCGCGGCGGCTTCGACGTGAACGACCTGTTCAACCGCGCCGGTGGCGCGGGCGGCGCGCAGCAGGGCGCCGGAGGTCTCGGCGACCTCCTCGGCGGCCTGTTCAACCGCCGCGGCGGCACGGCGTCCTCGGCCACCCGGCCTCGTCGCGGCGAGGACGTCGAGACCGACGTCCGCATCGACTTCACCGAGGCGGTCAAGGGCGCGACGGTGCCGATGCGCCTGTCCAGCCCGGCCGCCTGCGGCACGTGCAACGGGTCCGGCGCGAAGCCGGGCACCGTTCCGCACACCTGCGTCAACTGCGGTGGCGCGGGCCTGGTGACCCGCAGCCAGGGCGCGTTCGCGTTCAGCGAGCCGTGCCCGGACTGCCGCGGCACCGGCCGCATCATCGACGACCCGTGCCCCGAGTGCGGCGGCGACGGCGTGAGCACCAAGACCCGAACGCTGACCATCAGGATCCCCGCGGGGGTCGACGACGGCCAGCGCATCCGCCTTGCCGGCCAGGGGGAACCGGGCCGCAACAACGGCCCCACCGGCGACCTGTTCGTGAGGGTCCACGTGAATCCGCACCCGTTCTTCGGCCGCTCCGGCAACGACCTGACGCTGAACGTGCCGGTGTCGTTCGCCGAACTCGCGCTGGGCACGACGTTGACGGTCCCCACCCTGGAGGGCAAGGTGACCTTGAAGGTGCCGCCGGGCACCGCCAGCGGCCGCATCCTCCGGGCCAAGGGCAAGGGCATCGAGAAGCGCGACGGCAAGGTCGGCGACCTGCTCATCACGCTCCAGGTGGCCGTGCCGAACAACATGGACGCGCAGGCCAAGGAAGCACTCGAGGCCTACGCGGCCGCCACCGCGCAGCACGACCCGCGGGCGGAGCTGAACGCACTGCTGGAAAGCAAGGGGAGGTCGACATGAGCACCCCCGGATTTCCCTTCCCACCGGGAACGGACGAGGACACCCCGTTCTTCGTCATCTCGGTGGCCGCCCAGCTCTCCGGCCTGCACGCCCAGACCCTCCGCAGCTACGACCGCCTCGGCCTCGTGTCGCCGGGGCGGACGTCCGGCGGCGGCAGGCGGTACTCGATGCGCGACATCGTGCTGCTCCGCGAGGTCCAGCGCCTCTCCCAGGAGGACGGCGTCAACCTCGCGGGCATCAAGCGCATCATCGAGCTGGAGAACGAGGTCGACGCCCTGCGCGGTCGGCTGGCCGAGCTGACCCAGGAGCTGGCGAACGCGCTGGCCGCCGCCGACCACGCCGCCGCCTCGGTCCACAAGACCTACCGCCGCGACCTCGTGCCGCTGCGCCACGAGACCGCGCTGGTCGTCTGGAAACCCCAGCCGCGCAAGTGACGCGCGTGCGCGATCCTCAGGTCACCTTGATGACGACCTTGCCCGACGTGTGACCGTTCTCGACGGTGGCGAGGGCGGCCGGGGCGTCGGAGAGCGCGTGGACCGCGGTGATCACGGGCGCGAGGACTCCTTCGAGGGCCAGCCGGGCGGACCGCTCCAGGTTCTCGCGGTCGAGGCGGCGTTCGACGAAACGCCCACCGAGTTCGGGCACCGACATGTCACCCACGGCGATGACGTCGCGCGGGTCGCGGGCCAGCGGGGCGACCGTCCGCAGCGAGGCGCCCCCGGCCAGGTCGACGACCCCGTCGAAGCCGTCCGGGACCAGCTCGCGCGCCACGGCGACGACGTCCTCGGCGGTGTAGTCGATGAACCGCACCCCGACGGCTTCGGCCTGCTCGCGCTTGGCGGTGCTCCCGGTGCCGACCACCCGCAGCCCGCGGCTGGCGGCCAGCCGGGCGACGGCCAGGCCGACCCCGCCGCCGACCCCGTTGACCAGGATCGTGGCACCGGCCGGGAGGCCGAGCTGGTCGAGCGCGTCCACCGCGGTCGACCCGGCCACCGGCAGCGTCGCCGCCACGGTCGCGGACAGGCCCGCCGGGATGCGCGCGGTGTTCGGCGCGGACAGCACCGTCGTCTCGGCGTAGGTGCCGCCACCGGTGAGCGCGAAGCCGAAGACCGCGTCACCCACCTCCAGTCCGTCGACGTCCTCGCCGAGGGCGAGCACGGTTCCCGCCGCCTCCATGCCCAGCACCCGCGGGAACGGCCGCCCGCCGTCGAGGCCGGGGACCAGACCCTGGCGGAGCAGGTGGTCCAGCGGGTTCACGCCCGCGACGTCGACCCGGACCAGCACCTCGCCGCGACCGGGGACGGGGTCGGGACGATCGAAGAACTCCAGCACCTCGGGCCCGCCGTGCTCGCCGAAACCCCACGCCTGTCCCATTTCCTGCCGCCTCCCGTATGACCGCCCCGGTGGTTCCGGCGCTGTCGCCATCCTCACCGTTGACATCGATGTGAAGGGCAAGCGGCTGAGGCGCAGGTCACAGCTTCAGGCTGACACCGGTTCTGCGGACAGCGCCGCCCGGTGCCTGCTGTTGGCCTTGAGCAGCACGTCGAGCGCGTCCCGCGTCTCGACCAGGTGCGCGATGTCCGCGTCGATCCGGTCGCGCTCGCGTCGCATCGCCGCGTACGTCTCCTCGGCGACCTCGAGGTCATCGGGGATGTCCACGCACGGCAGCACCGTCGCGATCACCCGGCTGGACATGCCCGCGTCGAAGAGTCGCCGGATGAGCGCCACGCGCTGGACCTGGGCGTCGGAGTAGTGCCGCTGCCCGGCCTCGGAACGTGAACTGGCCAGCAGGCCCTGCTCTTCGTAGTACCGCAGCGAGCGCGGACTCACGCCCGTGCGCTTGGACAGCTCACCGATCCGCATTCCCCCAAGCCTACGGGCGAAGCGCCGGCCCTCACAGCCATCCGGACGCCCATCGGGGAATCGTGAAAATACTTCACTCCGCAACCATCGGCACGCCCCGCCGAACCCGCCCGATGGCAACTCCGAGTAACTCTCGATCTTGAGCAGCGCTCGGTTTCCGCCGGGGATCCCCCCGAATTCCACTCTACCGACGAGGTCCGACAATTCCGGGCTTTCATCCGCTGAAAACCCTTGCTGACCAGCGAAGACACATTTTCCGAAATTGACGCTACGCAAAATTGTCGGTGCTGCTTGGTAGCGTTGAAATCAGGGGTCCCCCTGGCCGGGGGACGCCTTTGTCGGGCTCGAGGAAAACAAAAATAATCGCGATTCGTGGATTTGTCGACAATTCAAAACTGTCGGACCACCGCGCTACGCTGTTGATTCGGGGGTCCACCATTCCGGGTGACCCCGGTTCGCTGCTGGGGTCGGCTTGACCTGCTCCAAGTCAAGCCGACCGCGCGTCCTCGGTGGTGCGTCCTCGTGGTGCGGCCGCTCGTGGCCCCAGTGGTTCTCGCCGTCACCACGGTCGCGCCGGGTGCGGGCAGGCATCCGGCGCGTCGAGCTGGACGTGTCAGTCCAGGGTGAACGGGTCGTACTTGATGCGGTCCAGCGGTGTTCCCGCGACGAGCATGCGGGAGACGGTCGAGCGGATCATGGCGGGTGAGCCGCAGACGAGGACGTCGCGGTCTTCCCAGGCGCCGTAGCGGGTGACGACGTCCGCGAGCGTGCCCTGCTCGACGCCCCTGGCGCCGGGATCGGACTCGAGCACCGGTACGACGGTCAGCCACGGGTTGGTCATGGCGATGCGCTGGAGGTTGTCCAGGTCGTACAGGTCCTCGCGGGTGCGACCGCCGACGAACAGGTGGACGCGCGGGTTTTCGCCCCACTGCGCCATTTCGTCGATGATCGCGTGCATCGGCGCGACACCGGTGCCGCCCGCCACCATCAGGATGTCCTGCTTGGACGTCCGGTCGACGCCGAGCCTGCCCATGGGCGGACCCAGGCGCCAGACGTCGCCCGGCTGGGTGTGGCCGACGACGGAACGGCTGACCCAGCCGCCTTCCACGGATCTGATGTGGAACTCGATGCTGCCGTCCTCGCGGGGGGCGTTGGCGGGTGAGAAGTACCGCCACAGCCTGCCGCGCTGCGGTGTTTCGACGCTGAGGTACTGACCAGCCCGGTAGGGCAGCGGGTGGTCGGGCATAAGCCGTACGACGGCGAGGTCCCAGCTCACGCGCTGGTGCTCCAGCACCGTGGCGCGCCAGAAGGCCGGGCCGTCGTCGGCGGCCGCCGCTTCCTGCATGGACCTGGCCATGATCGTGTACGCCTCGGCCCACGCCATCTCGACCGCAGGGGTCCAGGTGGTGCCCGCGTACTTCTTCACGGCGGCCAGCAGTGCGGTGCCGACGGCTTCGTAGTGGATGGTCACGACGCCGAACTTCCGGTGGTCGCGACCCAACTGGCGGAGGAACGGGATGAGGTCGTCCGGGCGGTCCACCATCTGCACGGTGTGCACGAGGGCGCGCAGCAGGCGGCTGCGCTGCACCTCCATGTTGGCGGGGAACATCTCGCGGGTGGAGGGCGAGAGGCTGAAGAGCATGCCGTAGAAGAACTTGGCGACTTCTTCGGCGCGCGGCTCCACCACCGCGAAGCTCTCCCGGATCATGCGCACCATTGCGGTGACGCCAGGAGGTGGTTCGCGGTGTGGCGGAGTAGGGATGGGACTAAGTACGGCGTTCGCTGTCATGATCCGGGCGCAGTCTCCACGTTCTTAGAGGCGCCAGCAAGGCGCACCGTCCACGTCAAGCATCCAACCCCGACGCGACGACATTAACCCTTCATCTGGCTGGTTGACTCCTTGATGCCACCTTCGAGTGCAGCTTGGTTACATAGCGTCGCACGAATACCGGCCAACAGTGGAACATTCTCCGTGGTGTGTACCTTGATCGCCCCTTGTCTCCTACCCGTGGACGTGCGTAGCCCGGTGTAGTCACCCGGTGTCCCGCCGCGACCCGCCTCCTGAGACCCGTGTTCGTCCTGTCGGGTGGTCCTCCAGGTCACAGCCAAAAAAGTTGTATTGGGCAACTATCCGGGCATATAGTTGTCGTTGACAACTAACGAGGTGATGGGCATGAGCCCGACCAGGGAGAGCTGCATCGACGTCCTGCGCCAGTTGCACGCGGTGTTCCAGCTCAAGCACGTGATCACCACGAAGGTGTGGGAAGAGCGAGACCTGAACCCGGCGGCCGTGGGGCTGCTGGCGGAGCTGGCACGGCGCGGCGAGTCCCGCGTGTCGGAGCTGGCGCAGGTCCACCTGGTCGACACGTCCGTGGTGAGCAGGCAGGTCGCGCAACTGGAGAAGGCGGGCCTGGTCGAACGCCGCGCCTGCCAGAACGACGGCCGCTCGCAGCTCATCTCCGCCACCGCCCACGGGCTCAAGATGCTCGACGGCTGGCGGCAGGCCCAGATCACCCTCGTCCAGGAGGCGCTCGCCGACTGGACGGAAGAAGACGTCCGCGCGTTCGTACGCCAGTTCGGCTTGTTCACCGACGACCTGCGCGCCCACCTGCTGGTCCCGGAGGCCATTCGATGACAGACGCGACACCCATGACCCACCGCAAGATCCTGGAGGCCCTGTCCGGGATCCTGCTGGCGCTGCTGGTGGCGATCCTCAGCTCGACGATCGTCGCCAACGCGCTGCCGACCATCCTCGCGGACCTCAAGGGCAACCAGACCCAGTACACCTGGGTCATCACCTCGACCCTGCTGGCGTCGACGGCCACGACCCCGATCTGGGGCAAGCTGGCCGACCTGTTCAGCAAGAAGCTGCTCTTCCAGATCGCCATCACCATCTTCACGATCGGCTCGGTGCTCTCCGGGTTCGCCCAGGACATGGAGCAGTTGATCGGCTTCCGCGTCGTCCAGGGCCTCGGCATGGGCGGTGTGCAGGCGCTCGCGCAGGTCATCATCGGCGCGATGGTCAGCCCGCGGGAACGCGGCCGCTACAGCGGCTACACCGGCGCGGTCATGGCTGCGGCGACGGTCGGCGGCCCGCTGGTCGGCGGGTTCATCGTCGACACGCCGGGGCTCGGCTGGCGCTGGACGTTCTTCATCACCGTCCCGCTGGCGGTGCTGGCGCTGGGCGTGCTCTCCAAGACGCTGAAGCTGCCCACGGTCCGCAAGGACGTGAAGATCGACTACGCGGGCGCGTTCCTGATCACCGGCGGCGTCAGCCTGGTGCTGATGTGGGTGTCGTTCGCGGGCAAGGACTTCGGCTGGATCTCCCTGGAGACCCTCGCCTACCTCGCCGGGGCCGCCGCGGCTCTGGTTGCCGCGTACTTCGTGGAGCGCCGGGCCAGCTCGCCGGTCGTGCCGCTGCGGCTGTTCAAGCACCGCACGCTGTCGCTGGCCGTGCTCGGCAGCGTCGCCGTCGGCACGTCGATGTTCGGCGCCTCGGTGTTCCTCGGCCAGTACTTCCAGCTCTCCCGCGGCTTCTCGCCGACGAAGGCCGGCCTGCTCACGCTGCCGCTGGTGGCGGGCCTGACGATCGCGTCGACCGTCTCCGGCCAGTTGATCTCGAAGTACGGCAAGTGGAAGAACTTCCTGGTGACCGGCGCGGTCGTCCTCGTCGTCGGGCTCGGGCTGCTCGGCACGATCGACCACGGGACCAACCTGGTGCTGATGGGCGCCTACATGCTGCTGACCGGTGTCGGCCTCGGCCTCACCATGCAGAACCTGGTGCTCGCCGTGCAGAACGACGTGGCCATGGCCGACCTCGGCGCCGCCAGCTCCACGGTGACGTTCTTCCGCTCGCTCGGCGGCACGGCCGGCGTCGCGGTGCTCGGCTCGGTGCTCGCCAGCCAGGTCAGCACGAAGATCGCCGCCGGTCTGCCGCCCGGCACGCCCGCTGGCACGGGTGGCGGCACGCTCGACCTCGTCCACCTGCCCGGCCCGATCCAGGCGCTGGTGCGCGGGGCCTACGGCGACGCGATGGCGACGCTGTTCCTGATCGCGGCCGTCGCCGCCGTCGTCACGGTCGTGGCCGTCGTGATGATCAAGGAAGTACCCCTGCGGACCTCGATGGACATCCCGCAGCCGGTGGTCGGTTCACCGACGGGAGAGGCACCTGTCCACCTGCCTGTGGATGCCGACCTGCGGAATGTGGATAACTCCACCCCTGATGTGGACAACTCGCTACTACATGTGGGTGACCGGAGGTAGATAGGGGCCAAGATGTGCCCTCCGCTGTGTGATCCACACGGCGGAGGGCATTTCGCGCGTCAGGGCATCGCGGCCTTCTCGGCGGCGCTGCGCTCGACGCAGAACTCGTTGCCCTCGGGATCGCCGAGCACCACCCAGCCGCGGCCGTCGGGCCTGCGCTGGTCGTCCACCAGGGTCGCGCCGATGCCGAGCAGCCGCGCGACCTCGTCGTCGCGCGTGGTGTCCGGCTGGACGTCGAGGTGCACCCGGTTCCGGAGCGCGGTCTTCTTGTCGGGAACGGTCACGAAAAGGAGGATCGGCCCGGTCGGGGCCAGCACCGACGCCTCGGGGTCGCCGGGGAAGTCGTCGTCGGCCAGCGGGTACCCGGTCACCTTGGACCAGAACGTCGCCAGCTCGTAGGCGTCCAGGCTGCTGAAGGTGATGTGCTGTGGTTTCGCGCTCATCGGCCGATCTTCCCGGCGAAGTGGCTCACGCCACAGCGAATATTCAAGTTGAGCGGAACGGACTCAACTTTGCTGACGTTGTGCATGATGGGAGCGCGTGCGGGAAGCTGGCGCGCACATCTGCGATGGGGTGAGGAATGGACGCTTTCAACCCGACCACGAAGACTCAGCAGGCGGTCTCGGCCGCGGTGCAGACCGCGACGGTGGCGGGGAACCCGGACGTGGGTTCCGTGCACCTGCTCGGCGCGCTGCTGGCTCAGGGGGACGGGCTGACCGCGCCGCTGCTGGCCGCGGTGGGCGCGGATCCGGGGGTCGTGCGCAAGGACCTGGAGCAGCTCTCCCGAGCGCTGCCGACGGCCAGCGGCTCCACGATGTCCGCCCCGCAGTTCTCCCGCGACGCCGCGCGCGTCCTCGCCAAGGCGCAGGAGCTCGCGACCGAGATGGGCGACGAGTACGTCTCCACCGAGCACCTGCTGGTCGGCCTCGCCCAGCACGGCGGCCAGGTGGCCGACCTGCTGCGCCGCCACGGCGCCACGCCGGACGCGCTGCGCGAGGCGTTCACCAAGGTGCGCGGCTCGGCGCGGGTGACCAGCCCGGACCCCGAGGGCACGTACAAGGCGCTGGAGAAGTACGGCGTCGACCTGACCGAACGCGCCCGCAAGGGCGAACTGGACCCGGTGATCGGCCGCGACTCGGAGATCCGCCGCGTCGTCCAGGTGCTGTCCCGGCGCACCAAGAACAACCCCGTGCTGATCGGCGAGCCCGGCGTGGGCAAGACCGCCATCGTCGAGGGCCTGGCCCAGCGCGTGGTCGCCGGTGACGTGCCGGAGTCGTTGCGCGGCAAGCGGGTCGTGGCACTCGACTTGGGCTCGATGGTCGCGGGCGCGAAGTTCCGCGGCGAGTTCGAGGAGCGGTTGAAGGCCGTGCTGAAGGAGATCACCGACTCCGCGGGCCAGGTCATCACGTTCATCGACGAGCTGCACACGATCGTCGGCGCGGGCGCCACGGGCGAGAGCGCGATGGACGCGGGCAACATGATCAAGCCCATGCTGGCGCGCGGCGAGCTGCGCATGGTCGGCGCGACCACGTTGGACGAGTACCGCAAGTACGTCGAGAAGGACCCGGCCCTGGAGCGCAGGTTCCAGCAGGTGCTGGTCGGCGAGCCGAGCGTCGAGGACACGGTCGGCATCCTGCGCGGCCTCAAGGAGCGCTACGAGGTCCACCACGGCGTCCGCATCACCGACACCGCGCTGGTCGCCGCGGCGACCCTCTCCGACCGCTACATCACCTCCCGGTTCCTGCCGGACAAGGCCATCGACCTCGTCGACGAGGCCGCGTCCCGGCTCCGCATGGAGATCGACTCGCGCCCGGTCGAGGTCGACGAGGTCGAACGGGCCGTGCGCCGCCTGGAGATCGAGGAGATGGCGCTCGCGAAGGAGTCCGACGCGGCGTCGAAGGAACGGCTGACCGCGCTGCGCGCCGAGCTGGCCGAGAAGCGCGAGAACCTGGCGGCCCTGACCGCCCGCTGGCAGAACGAGAAGGGCTCCATCGACAAGGTCCGCGACCTCAAGGAGCAGTTGGAGCAGCTGCGCGGCGAGTCGGAGCGCGCCGAACGCGACGGCGACCTCGGCCGCGCCGCCGAACTCCGGTACGGCCGCATCCCGGCGTTGGAGAAGGACCTCGAGGCGGCCACCAAGTCGACGGAGCAGGCCTCGGCGATGCTCAAGGAGGAGGTCGGCCCGGACGACGTCGCGGACGTCGTGAGCGCGTGGACGGGCATCCCCGCAGGCAGGCTGCTGGAGGGCGAGACGGCCAAGCTGCTGCGCATGGAGGACGAGCTGACCAACCGCGTCGTCGGCCAGGCGGAAGCGGTCAGGGTCGTCTCCGACGCCGTCCGCCGCACCCGCGCGGGCGTGGCCGACCCCGACCGCCCAACCGGCTCGTTCCTGTTCCTCGGCCCGACCGGCGTGGGCAAGACCGAACTGGCCAAGGCCTTGGCGGAGTTCCTGTTCGACGACGAGCGCGCCATGACCCGCATCGACATGAGCGAGTACTCGGAGAAGCACTCCGTCGCCCGTCTGGTGGGCGCCCCTCCCGGCTACGTCGGCTACGACCAGGGCGGCCAACTCACCGAATCGGTCCGCCGCCGCCCGTACTCGGTCGTGCTGCTGGACGAGGTGGAGAAGGCCCACCCGGACGTGTTCGACGTGCTGCTCCAGGTGCTCGATGACGGCAGGCTGACCGACGGCCAGGGCCGGACGGTCGACTTCCGCAACACCATCCTGGTGCTCACGTCGAACCTGGGCTCCCACGCCATCGCCGACGCGAACCTCGACGAACGCCAGCGCACGGACGCGGTGATGTCCGTGGTGCGCAAGCACTTCAAGCCGGAGTTCCTGAACAGGCTGGATGACGTGGTGGTCTTCCACGCACTGGCGACGGAAGAGCTGACGTCCATTGTGGACATCCAGGTGCGGAAGCTGGCGCAGAGGTTGGGGCAGCGGAGGTTGACGTTGGAGGTGACGACGTCGGCGAGGGATTGGTTGGCACTGAACGGGTTCGACCCGGTTTACGGGGCGAGGCCGCTGCGGCGACTGATCCAGTCGGCGATCGGGGATCAGTTGGCGAAGGAGTTGCTGGCCGGGGAGGTTCGGGATGGCGACACGGTTCGAGTGGATGTCATGGATGACAACTCGGGGCTGATCGTGGGCCGGTCTTGAGGGTGTGATGAAGGACGGCCCGTTCCCGGTGGGGGCGGGCCGTCTTGGTTTTTGCTGTTGCCCACCACCTACGAGACCGGACGCCGTCTCGTGCCTACCACCTACGGAGCGGGACGCCGCCTACGCAGCGTGGCCGATTTTACTTGGGGGATTTGCCCCTTAAACTTGCGTCGGACGGCGGCTTCACCTTCCCGCCGTTTTGGTCCGACGAAGGGGCAAATCTAGGGGCCCCAAGTCAAATCGGCCACATCCTCGCTGGATGTCCGGTACGGAAGCCGACCCCGCTGTGACCTGCGGGTATGTCTTTGATGGCTCCCCCGCCACCCCTCTCGCGCAATTATTTCAATGCTTTTCACGCTTTGTCAAGGCGGGAAAGATGCCTTGACAAAGCGTGAAAAGCACGAAGGGCGCTGGGGATGGGGGCGGCGGGGGAGGTCTGTGTCGGGTCGGTTTGGTGGGGCCGCTCGGCTGGGTAGCGGTGCAGGTCAAGTCAAAGACAAAAGCCAGAAGCCAAAGCCAAAGCGCACCGGGGGCCGGTCGAGGCAGGTCAGGGCAGGTCAGGGCAGGTCAGGGCAGGTCAGGGCAGATCAGGGCAGATCAGGGCCGGTCAAGCGGCGTCAACGCGCCCCGCGCCAACCCGACCACCCCCCCCACCCCCTAACACCCGTGACCTTACGCCCGCCACCACCCCCACCCCGATAAATCCCTCCCCCCACCTCCCCACCCCACCCCGCCTGCCCCGACACCCCCGTGCGAGGTAACGGGTTGATCTGTTCGTGGGAACCACCCCGCAAGTGATCTTCGTAATGCTCCACGGGACCGCTACCCTCGCACCTGTGGGAATACCTGCCTGGGTCTGGTTCACCGTCTGCGCGGTGGCGGGAGTAGCCGGTTTCGCGCTGCTCGCGACCGATCGGGCGCAGCGCACCGCGCGCAACCGCGAACGCCGTCGGTGGGCCGCGTTGCGCGGTTGGCAGTTCGAGGAGACGGATCACGTCCTGCCCACCCGCTGGGAGAGCGGTGCCATCGCCTACTACGGCACCGGTATCGCCAGGGACGTGGTGGCGGGTTCGACGTTCACCGCTGACGGCAGGCGTCAGGTGTACGTCCTGGACCACGAGACCAACGGCAAGGTCAACTCGGTGCTGGTCGGTGTTCGCTGCCGCCGCCCGCTGTCCGTGGTGATCGAGTTGTGGCTGCCCAGCGTGCCCTTCCAGCGCGACCAGATGCCGGACCTCCTCGGTCCGGTCGGGTCCCGCTACGCGTTCGTCACCGAGCTCGCGGCGGCTCGCAAGCTGATCACGCCCGACCTGGTCGACGCGGCCGAGGAGATCGGCGCGGACGTCACCGTGGTGTGGTTCGAGGGCGACTGGGTCATGGCGGCGGCGCCGCCGAACTCCAGTCCGGCCCGGCTCGAACGGCTCCTGCGCGACGTGGGCGAGCTGGCCGACGTGGTCGACCCGTTCGACGCCGAGCAGGACGCCGAGACCGGTGGCGAGGTCTACCGCCCGTCGTTCGGTCGCAAGCCCGCGAGCTAGACCCGCTAGCGTTCCGGCCATGCCCACCGCACTGGTCACCGGGGCGACCGCCGGTATCGGAGCCGCGTTCGCCCGTCGTCTCGCCGCCGAGGGGCACGACCTCGTGCTGGTCGCGCGGACGACGTCCCGTCTCGAAGACCTGTCCCGGCGGTTGACCGAGCGCCACGGCGTCGCCGTCGAGGTGCTGGCCGCCGACCTGTCCGACGCGGAGCAGCGGGCGGTCGTCGAGGCGCGCCTCACCGACCCGGAGCGCCCGGTCGACCTGCTCGTCAACAACGCGGGGTTCGCCAGTGCCGGCGAGTTCCTGACCATGGACGTCGACCGCCTCCAGGCGCAGCTCGACGTGAACTTGACGAGCGTCCTGCGGCTCACCAGGGCCGTCGTGCCCGGCATGGTCGAACGCGGTCGTGGTGCCGTGGTGAACGTGGCCAGCGTCGCGGCGTTCCTGCCCGGTCGCGGCTCGACCTACAGCGCCGAGAAGTCGTACGTGACGCTGTTCTCCGAGGGCATCTCGATGGCGATCGAGGCGTCCGGGTCGCCGGTGAAGGTGATGGCGCTGTGCCCCGGTTTCACCCGCACCGAGTTCCACGAGCGCGCGGCGATCGACATGACCGGCACCCCGGAGTTCCTCTGGCTGGACGCCGACCGGCTGGTGCACGACTGCCTCGCCGACCTGCGCGGCGGCAAGGCGCTGTCCGTTCCCGGCTTGCAGTACAAGGCGGTCGTGGCGGTGAGCAGGCTGATCCCGAGGGCGCTGCTGCGGAAGGCGGCGTCGCGGTTCGCGGGTGGTCGGGGCAGGACCTGATCGCGCAGATGCCGGGGGGTGTGCAAAGGTTGGGACCCGTGCGAACCGAAGTGGTCCTTGACGCCGGTGCCAAAGCAGAACTGGCCCGGTTGGTGAGTGAGTTGGCCGTCGTGCACGGCAGGGTGACGCTGTCCTCGGGGCGTGAGGCGGACTACTACATCGACCTCCGCCGGGCGACGCTGCACCACGCGGCGGCCCCCCTGATCGGCAGGCTGCTGCGGCAGCTCACCGCGGACTGGGACTACGTCGCCGCCGGTGGCCTCACGCTCGGCGCCGACCCGGTCGCGACCGCGATGATGCACGCCGCCGCGGCCTCCGGTGACGTGCTGGACGCGTTCGTCGTCCGCAAGGAGGCCAAGAAGCACGGCATGCAGCGGCGCATCGAGGGCATCGAGGTCACCGGTCAGCGCGTGCTGGCCGTTGAGGACACGACGACGACCGGCAACAGCCCGCTGACGGCCGTCGAAGCGCTCCGCGAGGCGGGCGCGACCGTGGTCGGCGTGGCCACCGTCGTGGACCGCGGCACCGGCGCCAAGGAGATCATCGAGGCCCAGGGGCTGCCCTACCGCTACCTCCTGGACCTGGCCGACCTCGGTCTGGGCTGATGACCGGGCTGGTCCTCCTCCTCGTGATCCTGGCCATCCTGGGGGCCGGGGTCGCGGTGGGGCTGTCCCGTCGCAAGCGGAACCCGTTCACGAACCAGCAGTTCGTGTCGGAGTGGGAGCAGCGGATGCGCGCGGTCGAGGCGAGCCTCGGCTGGCGGTTCGTCGCGGAGGACCAGGGCTTCCAGGAACGGGTGCCGCACGTCGGCCGGATGCTCGAAGCCGACCGCAGCCGGGTGAAGTACCAGCTCGTCGGCCAGTGGCGCGGCGTGCCCGTGCTCGCCGTGGAGGTCGTGCTGCGCACGGACAACGTGGTGACGCACGAGTTCCGCACCTACTCCGCGGTCGTCGTGCCCCGGCCGATGCCCGGCCCGTGGGTGCTGGTCAGCCCGCGCGAGGACAGCGTGTGGGGGATCTTCGAGCAGTTCACCCTCACCGGCGACCCGCTGTTCGACCAGCGCTACGAGGTGCGCCGGGCGAACCCGGCGTTCGCGACGGCCCTGCTCGGGTCCGGCCTGACGCAGGCGCTGCTGCAAGACCCGCGCGCGGCGGGCGTCGCGTTCGCGTTCGACGAGCACGCCCTCGCCGCCGTCGTGCCGGGCCACCTGGTGCAAGCACCGCTGGGTCATCTGGCGGATCTGCTGCTCGACCTGGGGGGCCGGGTGCCGTGGCAGGCGCTACCGCGCGGGTGAACCGGGTGTTTATCACGCGCGCTGGGTGGAATCCCCGTTCTACATTGGAACGGGGAGGTGGACGTGGTCTCTCAAGCGCTGGCCGAGCTGATCATGACTGTGCACTTCGCCGTCCTGGTGTTCCTCATCGTGGGCGGCTTTCTGGCCTGGCACTGGCGCGGGTTGATCTACCCGCACCTGGCCATGGCGACGTGGGGACTCCTGGTCGTCGCGTTCCCGCTGAACTGCCCGCTGACCGCTGCCGAGAACTTCTTCCGCGTCCGCGCGGGGCAGCCCGAACTGGTGGACGGCTTCATCGACCACTACATCGACGGGGTGCTCTACCCGCAGACGGCCGCAGGCGCGGTGCAGTTGCTGGTGGGTGTCCTGGTGCTGGGGTCGTGGACCGGCTACTACCTGCGGTGGCGCGGTGAGCGCCACGCCGAATCGCGCCACGTCGGAGCCCACTGAGCGGACCGTGCTGCTGGAGGGCTTCCACGCGGTGAAGCACGCGTTGCGCTTCGGCGCGCCCGTGGAACCCCTCGTGACGCTGAGCACGTCCGCGCTGCTCGGGCTCGCGGAGTCGCACGCGCCGGACCTCCTCGAACGGCTCGGCCACGCGCGGGAGGTCGACAAGGCCGAGTTCACCCGGCTCGTCGGCCGTCCGCACCCGACCGGTGTGGCCGGGTTCGCCGCGCGGCCCGCCGTCGACGTCGCCGGGCTCGCCAAGGACCGCGACGCCCCGCTCGTCCTCCTCGACAACCCCCGCAACCTCGGCAACTTCGGCGCGGTCATCCGGGTCGCCGCCGGGCTCGGGGCGGGGGGTGTGCTGTCGATCGGGGACGTCGACCCGTGGCACCCGAACGTCCTGCGCGGCAGTGCCGGGCTGCACTTCGCGCTTCCGGTCGGCAGGCTCGACACGCTGGACGGCGTCGAGGGCCCGGTGTTCGCGCTGGACGCGGACGGGGCGGAGATCGTGGACGTGCGGATTCCGGCCGACGCGGTGCTGGCGTTCGGGTCCGAGCGGCACGGGTTGTCGGCGGCGGTGCGGGCGCGGGCGGACCACCTGGTGTCGTTGCCGATGCGGCCGCTGGTGTCCAGCTACAACCTGACCACGTCCGTCGCCATGGCGTTGTACCACTGGGACCTCTTCCAGCGCGCGTCTGGAACGGTCAAGAACGCACGATGACCTCGTGACGGTCGAGAGGTCCACCCCGAAGCTCCTGGCGGCACGTGCCGGAGTCGCCGAGCGAGCCGTGCACTCGCGCCACCTGCGCCGGGTTTGGGGCGTGCCGGGAACGCTGCTCGGCGTCGCCGCCTGGCCGGTGGACTGGCGCGGTCACCTGCACGTGCGGTTCAACTACTGGTGGCAGGCCCACCTGCTGGACTGCGTGGTCGACGCCCAGTTGCGGGCGCCGACCGAGGCGCGCAAGCAGGTGGTGCGGCGGCTGGTGCGCGGTGTGCGGGTGCGGAACCTGGTCGGGTGGACGAACGACTTCTACGACGACGTGGCCTGGCTGGGGCTGGCGCTGCTGCGGGCGGCGGAGGACGTCGGGGTCTCCAGGCCCGCCGGGGTCGCGGCGATCGCGGCGCGGCTGCGCGACGGCTGGACCGACCACGGTGGCGGCGGGATCTGGTGGAAGCGGAACGACGACTTCAAGAACGTGCCCGCGAACGGTCCGACGGCGATCTTCTTCGCCCGCCTGTCGAGGGCGGGCGGGTCGCGCGGCGACCTCGGCCGGGCGCGGTCCATCGTGGACTGGATGGAGTCGAACCTGGTCGACCCCGAGTCGGGGTTGGCGTGGGACGGCCTGCACGTGCACCCGAACGGTGAGATCCGCGAGATCGAGAAGAACGTCTACTCGTACTGCCAAGGGGTTCTGCTCGGGGCGAACCTCGAACTGGTGCGGGAGTCGCCGTCGGCGCTGGACCGGGTCGAGCGGTTGATCCGCGCGGTCGACAAGGAACTCGCGGTCGACGGGGTGCTGCGCGGCCACGGCGGTGGTGACGGCGGGCTGTTCGGCGGGATCCTGCTGCGCTACCTGGCGCGGGCGGCCGTCGCGCTGCCCGACCTCGACCGGCGGGCCGCCGCGGACATCGCCGCCGACGTCGTGTTCTCGTCGGCGGAAGCGGTGTGGGACAACAGGACCGTGGCCGTCAGCGGGCCGATGTTCGGTCCTGAGTGGACGGAACCGGCCGTCGCCGGGGGGCGACGGCCGGAGAACGACCTGTCCGTCCAGCTCGGCGGGTGGATGGCCCTCGAAGCCGCCGCGCTGCTGGAGCGCAGCGGCTTCGACCCGCCGCGCCGCTAGCGGGCCAGCAGCCCGCGGTACCAGTCGAGGTAGTGGGCCAGCTCGTCCAGGTCGAACCGCCAAGAGTGCAGCGCGGGCGAACCCACGGCGTCGACCAGGTTCTTCTGGTCGAACCGCTTGTCGCCGGTCATGTACGAGCCGTAGAACTCGATCTTGCGGTCGAACTCCCGCTCCAACTGGGTGAACCCGGTGACGTCGTCGGTGTGCACGGGCCGGGGCAGCCCCGCCTTCTCGAACATCACCCCGAGGCCCGGTCCGACCTGGAGCGGGGCCGGGTGGGTCAGGTGGAACACCTCGGCTGTCGACCCGGACTGGCTGATGCTCACGGCGTCCGCCACGACCAGGTCCACCGGCACCAGGTTGACCCGCGCGAGCGCTTCGGCGCGCACCCGCATCGGCGTGGCCAGGTCCTCCGGCGACCCCAGCGCGCCGAGCGCCCGGCGGAACTGCGAGAGCCTGCGCTGGATCCCGTACAGCCCGGACTGCCCGCCGCACAGCGCGTACGTGCGGCTGTGACCGATCACGACGCTGGGCCGCAACGTCCTGGTGGCGAACGCCGTGGCCTCCGACACCAGGCGTTCGGCGCCGATCTTGCTGTCCTCGTAGCGGTTGTTGGTCTCCACGCCGTCCATCCGGACCTCGGGGATCTCGCCGTCCAACCGTCCCGCCACGTACGCCGTGCTCGTGTAGTTGAACGTCGACGCGCCCGCGGCCTCGGCCAGGTCGAGCGCGTTGCGGGTGCCCTCGACGTTGGTGTCCCGCAACGCTTCCCAGTGCCGGTCCTCGTACCGCAGGTCCGCCGCGTTGTGCCAGAACTCCCCGGCTCCGCTCAGGCCCTCCACGCCGAGGCGCGGCTTGCCGAGGTCGGCGGGGACGACCGTGACGCGCTTGTCGATCTCCAGCCCGTCCGCGCCGTACTCGCGGGCCGCCTTGGCCAGCGCGGTCCTCAGCTTCTCCTCCGGTTCGACCTTGCGGCCGGGCCGGACCAGGCACACGACCTCGTCGTCGGTGCGCGCCAGCAGTTCCAGGACCAGGGCCGCCCCGACCAGCCCGGTCGCGCCGGTGACCACCTGCTTCACGGCCGCCTCCCGGTGGGGGTGAAGTACGCGGGCATCCGGCCGATCGCGTTGATGAAGTTGCCCGCCACGTACCGCGGCGTGCCGATCCGGAGGTCCGGCAGTTGCCGGTAGACCTCGGTGAGGACGTGCCGCAGTTCGAGCTTCGCGAGGTGCGCGCCGAGGCAGTAGTGCGGTCCTCCGCCGCCGAAGGCGATGTGCCGGTTCGGCGTGCGGGTGATGTCGAAGTTCCACGGGTCCGTGAAGACCTGTTCATCGCGGTTGGCCGACGAGTAGAAGAGCACGACGTGCTCCCCGGCCTCGATGGTCTGCCCACCCAGTTCGGTGCGCTCCACGGCGGTGCGGCGGAAGGTCATGATGGGGGTGGACCAGCGCAGGACCTCCTCGACCGCGCCCGGCAGGTGCGCGTCGAGGTCGCCGAGCAGCAGGGCGCGCTGGGCGGGGAAGCGGTCGAGCGCGTGCACGCCGTGGCTGATGGCGTGCCGGGTGGTCTCGTTGCCCGCGATGAACAGCAGGATGAAGAACGCGCGGATCTCGTCGTCGGTGAGCCGTTCGCCGTCGACCTCGGCCTGGATGAGCGCGCTCATGAGGTCGTCGGTCGGGTGGTCGCGCTTCTCGTCGATCAGGTCGAGGGACATGGCGGTGAACGCGACCACGCCGTCGCGGATGGCCTGTCCGGGGTCGGTGCCGCCGAACTCGGGGTCCTTGCAGCCGATCATGGCGTTCGCGTGGACGAGGGCGCGGTCCCGCTGGTCCTCGGGCAGCCCGATGATCTCGCAGATGGTCCAGATCGGCAGCCGCTCGGCGACGCCGGTGACGAAGTCGACCTCGCCGAGGTGGGCCACGGAGGCGACCACGTCGTGGGCGGCGCGCCGGATGGCGGCGTCCATCCGCGCCATCCGGCGGGGGGTGAAGGTGGTGGTGATGAGCTTGCGGAGCCGGGCGTGCCGGGGGCCGTCCATCGCGATGATCGACTGCGTCGCCTCGGCCAGCGCGGGGGGCAGGATCTCCAGGGTCACGCCGCCGAAGTACGCGGAGGAGGAGAACGTTCGAGGATTTCGACTGACTTCGGAAACGTCGTCATGGTTGACGACCGCCCAATAACCCTGCGTTTCCACCGAGGGGATAACGGGGTTTTCAATGGCCGGCTGCCACGAGACCGGATGATTCCGTCTCAACTCGGCGAATCGGGAATCCCGGTCCTCGGGAGACGACGACCAGAATTCCTCGGAGGAGAGGTTTACCGCAACGGCATTCTCCAAAGTCGTCATGATGTTGTTTCCGAGAGTTCCGCGGCGATCTCCCCGCGCAGCACGGACTCCAGCTCGACCAGCGCCCTGGCGACCGTCGACCCGTCCAGCACCCGGTGGTCGTAGGTGAGTCGCACGTCCAACGTCCCGTCGTCCTCGAACTGCCCGTAGTTCAACGTCGTCGTCAACGGCGAGAGCTGGTGCAGGCTGGCCCCGCCCTCGGACGCCGTGGTGCTGGCCGCGAACGTGCCGAGGAAGTAGGCGCGGAACGGGCCGCGGGCCTGCACCGCGAGCCACCAGATCAGCCTGCGGACCGGGAACGGCAGGCCGCTCAGCTTGAGGATCCGCCGGTAGCTGCGCAAACTCTCCAGCGGAGCCGTCTTGTACTTGCGCACGATGGCGTCGACCTCGCGCAGCGACAGCGTCTCGGGCCTGGGGACGCGGGTGAAGAACACCGCGCTCTCCCCCTCGTACACCCGCTCCACGCTGAACGACGCGGCCGTCTCGGGGTGCTCGTAGAGCTGGGCCCGCGGGAACGAGAAGTACGCGCGGCGCAGCTCGGGGTGCCTGGAGCACACGACGCCGTACGCCTTGATGAAGATCGCGCACCAACTCACGTGGTCGGTCGCCGTGGCCCGCGCGGCGACCACGTCGCCCAGGCGCATCCGCCGTTGCATCGGCACGCTGGGGACCTTGCGCGAATGGTGGAGCAGGTCGCGCATGAACTGCCGGGGCGGCGAAAGCCGGAGCGTTCGCCCGCGTCGAATGGGGACGTCCCGTGTCGGACTCGGAAGCTCCCCTGATTGCCGTGTTATCGGTGTCCTGATGAGCATGCGTCCGACGATAAGGACGAAAAGTACGCTCTCCGAGAACGTTGTCCGGAATAGGGGTTGATGTAAATCATATTGCGCTCAGTGACAGCCGCAGGACTGTCGGTGCTTCAGCGTCGGCGCGAGCCGGATGGTTTCCGCCGGGCGGTGCGGGTCGGTGATCCTCGACAGCAGCAACCTGACGGCCGTTCGGCCGATCTCCTCGATCGGCTGGGCCATCGTCGTGAGCGCCGGTTCGACCAGTTCGGACCACTCGACCTCGTCGTAGGAGACCAGCGCCAGGTCCCGGCCGATCCGCAGCCCGCGGGTGCGGATCTCGTGCATCACGCTGGTCAGGACCATGTGGTCGCCCGCGATCACGGCCGTCGGCGGCGACTCCAGGTCCAGCAGCGGGCCCAGTTTGCCGTCGGACGAGACGAGGTCCTCGTCCCACTGGAGACCGGACCGGCCGAGCCCGAGGCGGTAGCCGAGTACGCGCTCGTCGGTGGTCGCGAGACCGATCTGGCCGGTGACCATCCCGATCCTCCGGTGGCCAAGCTCGGCCAGGTGCCGCGCCAACTGGGACGTGGACTGGACGTTCTCCGGCCCGACCTGGTCCATGTCCTGGCTCATCGTCAGCCGGTCGACGAGCACCGTCGGGATGCCGAGGCGGCGGAGTTCGGGCAGCACGGCGCCGCCCGCCCCCGCCGACGGTGTCAGCAGCAGGCCGTCGACCCGACGGCCGCGGAGCATCCGCACGGCCGCCTGCTCGGACTCGGCGGTGTCGCGCGTGTCGATCAGGACGAGGGAGTAGCCGGCGGTCGTGGCCTCGTTCTCGATGGCGGCGATCAGCTCCGCGAAGTACGGGTGCGACACCAGCGAGACGGCCAGCCCCAAGGACTTCGTGCCGCCCGTCACGAGGGAGCGCGCGATGGCGTCCCCGGTGTAGCCGGTCTCCTCGATGGCCTTGAGGACGCGTTCCTTCGTCTCCGGTGCCACCGACCGGGTCTCGTTGATGACGTGTGAGACCGTGGTGATGGAGACCCCGGCGAGGGTTGCGACCTCCTTCATGGTGATCATCTGGCGCCTGCCCCGTTCCCCGTTCGCGCAATCGCTTGCGACCGGACCCTACCTGCTAGGAGGCGTTCGCGATGGTTGCGGTGATGTGTGTCGGCCTCACCACCGTCGACGTCATCCAGCAGGTGGGTGAATTCCCCGTTCCGGGTGAGAAGGTGCAGTCCAGGGGTGTCCACATGACACCGGGAGGCCCCGCGGCCAACGCCGCGACGACGGTGGCCGCCCTCGGCCACGAGGCCGTGCTGCTGACCGCTCTGGGCCGGGACGCGCTCGGGATGTTCGCCGCCGCCGGCCTCGCCTCGCGGGGCGTCGAGTTCCACGACGTGGCGCCCGACTCCCGCATCTCGCTCAGCATGGTCGCGGTCCGCGAGCACGACGGCGAGAGGACCGTGATCTCCCGCAACGCGGCCGAAGTGGACCCGCGCGCCACTGTGGACTCCGTAACGCCGTTTGTTTTGCGGGCGGACGTGCTGCTGCTCGACGGGCACCTCGGTCCGCTGGCCCTGACATCGGCGAAAGTGGCCAAAGATGCCGGTTTGCCGGTGGTGCTCGACGCCGGGAGCTGGAAACCTGTGCTTGAAGACCTGCTGCCGCTGGTGGACGTGGCCGCGTGCTCGTCGGCTTTCGGGCCGACCGAGGACGAGCTGCACGCCCTCGGGGTGCCGCTGGTGATCCGGACGAACGGTGCGAACCCGGTCGCGTGGTCGTGTGACGGGGAGTTCCACGAACTGCCGGTACCCGCGGTGGACGTGCGCGACACCAACGGCGCGGGGGACGTGTGGCACGGTGCCCTTGCCGTCGCGCTCGCCCGGCAGGAACCGGTCGCGGCAGCGATCGGGTATGCGAACGCGGTCGCGGCCGTGAGGGTGCGCAACACCGCGCAGGATTGGCTTGAGGAGTTGGCAAGGTGGCAGGACAGCAGGTGAAGTTCGACGAGCTGCTCGACCGGGCTCGCGGGCTCGTGGACACCGGTGAGCGCAGGCTGCTCGGCATCGGCGGCGCACCTGGCTCGGGCAAGTCCACGCTCGCACGCCGGTTGGTCGACGCGCTCGGCGCAGACGCGGCGCTCGTGGAGATGGACGGCTTCCACCTCGCCCAGCGCGAGCTGCTGCGGCTGCGCATCAGCGAGCGCAAGGGCGCGCCGGACACCTTCGACGTCGCGGGCTACGTGGACCTGCTCGCCAGGCTCAAGGCCGCCGGCCCGGACATCGTCTACGCGCCCGAGTTCCGGCGCGAGATCGAGGAGCCCATCTCCTGCGCCGTGCCCATCGGCCCGGACGTGCCGCTCATCGTCACCGAGGGCAACTACCTGCTGCTGAACTACGACAAGTGGAAGCGCGTCCGCATCGTGCTGGACGAGGCCTGGTTCCTGTTCATCGACGACGACCTCAGGGTGCAGCGGCTGATAGACCGCCACCTGCGGTTCGGCCGGACGCTGGCGGAGGCCGAGGAACGCGTCCTGCACGGCACGGACCACGTCAACGCCCTGATGGTGAACTCCTCCAAGGCGGGCGCCGACCTGCTCATCACCGACGTGGTGTGAGGTCCGCCTCCGCGTCGAGGTCGATCGGCTTCTGCATCTCCTGGCGGTAGCGCCACACGCCGTACGCGGTGCCGAAGACGAAGAACGCGATGCTCACCACGACCGCCGTCGTCTCCAGCCACGGCATCGACGTCAGCAGACCCGCCCCGTAGTACCCGGCCAGCACGAGCGTCGGCACCCACGCCAGCGCGCCCAGCGTCGTGGCCAGCAGGAACCGCTTCTTGTCCATCTGCGCCGCGCCCGCGACCATCGGCGCCAGCGTGCGGACCCACGGGATCCACCTGGCCAGCACGATCGCCCAGAACCCGCGCCGGTCCAGGAAGTCCCTGGCCTTCTCCAGGTTCGCCCGGTTCAGCATCCGGCCGCCCTTGCGGGCAAGTAGATGTGTACCGGTGGTCTGGCCGATGTAGTAGCCGACCAGGTTGCCGACCAGCGCCACCAGCATGGCCGCGGCGGACAGCAGCCACGCGTTCCACGCACCGGTGTGCTGGGCCAGGATGACACCGGCCGCGAAGAGCAGCGAATCACCGGGCAGAAACAGCCCGAAGATGAAGGCGCACTCGACGAACAGGAAGCCCAGCGTGATCAGCCACACCGCTACCGGACCCGCGGTCTCCAGCGGGTTGAGCGGACTGATCGCGAGCGTGAGGGTCGAACCGGACAGAACCACCCGTTCAGACTACGTCGGGGAGGGGTGTCCGCAGGGTGACCTTGACTCAACCGGTAGCGGAAAGCTTTGCGTCGTAACGGATCGCGCACACACGGTCACGGTCTTGATTGGTCCCGGCCCGCCACACGACGACCAACCACTCACCGGGCGCCGCACCCCGCCGGTCCAGGAAATCCTGCGCACACCCGGCCGTGTACCGAATTCGCCACTCCTCTCCGGAGTTGATGTACCACCCGTGATCGGATACCACTTCCGTGTACTTCACCGGTTCATTCCGCCGGGCGTACTCGATCACGTGCCGATAGTTCTCCTGGGTCATTGGGAGAAGGATCCGGAAGACGTCGACCAAGTGACGACGTCACATTGTCGGGGTCACCTGCCATGCTGTTCGAGTGGGTGCCGACGACAGCCCGGCTTATCAACGACGAACGCTGGGCAGGCGGCTGCGCCTATTGCGCACAGCGGCCCGGTTGACGTTCGAGGAGGCGTACGACCGGTTGGAGATGTCGGACACCACCCTCAACCGGATCGAAAGGGGGACGACCGGCGTTGGTGTACACACGGTCAAAAGCATGCTGGACCTCTACGGGGTGGGGGCTCAGGAGTGGGAGCCGATCCTGGCGCTGGTCAGGGAGGCGAACAGAAAGGGCTGGTGGACGGAATTCGGACTGACCAACAGGTCGTACCCGGCGATGGAGACCGCCGCGTCGGTGGTCTGGGACTTCGCGCTGGCCTACCTGCCGGGCTTGTTGCAGACCGAGGACTACATGACAGCGGTCTTCCGCTCATGGATCGCTCCGCGGACCGAGAGGCAATTTCGGAACCAGGTGTCGATCAGGCAGATTCGGCAGCAGAGGCTGAGCAGTCCGGAGGACCCGCTGGAACTGGTCGCGATCATCGATGAGGGCGCTTTGCGCAGACTCATCGGCGGACCGGTGGTAATGGTCGGGCAACTGCGGTACCTGCTCGACATGGCCGAGCTGGATTCGGTCACGATCCACATTCTGCCCACCGGGGCGGGTGCTCATGTAGGGCTGCTCGGGCCCTTCTCGGTGCTCCAGTTCGCCGATCCGCACGAGCCCGATGTCGCTTTCTTCGAAAACATCTTCGTATCCACCTTCGTGAAGCGTGATGCGGATGTCGACCGGTGTAGGCTCGTCGTCGAGAGCCTGAGGTCTTCGGCGCTCGACCCCCAGCGTTCGAAGGCGCTGATCAGGCGGGTCTTGGATGAGCTGTAGGAGGGCCGCCGTGTGGCGTAAGAGCAGCTACAGCGGTGCCAACGACAACGGCAACTGCGTCGAGGTGGCTTGGCGTAAGAGCAGCCACAGCGGTTCTAGCGACAACAGTGCTTGCGTCGAGGTGGCGTTCGGCGGGCAGGTGGGTGTTCGGGACTCGAAGAACCCCGAATCCGTTCTCAGCTTCCCCGTGGAGAGCTTCCGCGCGTTCGTCTCTGTGGTACGAACGACCGGCACGGCTCGTCGCTGATCCGTTCTAGCCTCGACGGTGCTATGTCGGGCTCAAGGATGACCAAGCCGCAGCGCCGTGAGCAGATCCTCGCCACGGCGGCGGAGGTGTTCGCCACCACCGGCTACGCCCACGCGGGCATGCGGGAGGTGGCGACCAAGGCGGGGATCACGACGCCGGTGCTCTACGACCACTTCGCATCGAAGGCGGACCTGTACGCGGTGCTCCTCGTGCAGCAGGTCGACTCGCTGGTGGACGAGTGGTCGGCGCCCGTCGCGCCGGTGAGCACGTACGACCTGTTCCACGGTCGCGTCAGCTCGATCTACGCGTGGATCGAGCACAACGAGCACGCCTGGCGGATGATCTTCGGTGAGCCGCCGCGGGACGAGGACGTGGCGCGCGTGCACCGCGAGGGGCAGGCGCGGGCGACGAGGCACCTCACGGGGCTGTTCCGGTCGGTGCCGCGCCTCGACCTGTCCGTCGACCTCGACCGGGCACGGGCCGACGAACTCCTCGCGGAGGCGGCCAGGAGCGCGTTGAACGCGATGGCCACGTGGTGGTGGAGCAACCGGGACGTCCCGCGCGAGCACGTCGTCGCGCTGACCACCGACCTGCTGTGGCGGGGCATCCGCGACCTGACGGGCTCGGCGTCACACGTGCGGTACTGAGTCGAGGTTGTCCGAGGTGGTCGTGCGCAGCGGGATCTCCTTGATGAAGAACGTCGTCACGAACGCCACGACCATGACGAACGCGCCGGTCAGGAACACCGCGTCGATCGACTCGGCGAAGCCCTCCAGGAACGGCCGCGCCAGCCGCGGGTCGACCTGCTGGAGGAACGACGAGTCCTGGAGCACGCCCGCGTTGCCGCCGCCGCCCTGGAGCGCGTCGAGCACCGGCTTGTTGACCGGGTTGCCCAGCACGGCCGGGTCCTTCAGCGCGGCCTGGAACTCCGGTGTCGGCACGATCCGGGTGAAGGCGTCCTTGATGCTGTCCGGCACCGTGCTGAACAGGATCGACAGGAACACCGCGACGCCGACCGTGCCACCCATCTGGCGGAAGAACGTGGCGGACGCGGTGGCCACGCCGAGGTCGCGGGTCGGGACGGCGTTCTGCGCGGCGATCGTGAGGGTCTGCATGCAGTTGCCGAGGCCGAAGCCGAAGATCGTCATGTAGATCGTCGGCTGCCAGATGGAGGAGTCGACGTCCACCGTCTGGAACAGGAACATCGCGACCACCATCAGCGCGGTGCCGATGATCGGGAAGATCTTGTAGCGGCCCGTGCGCGAGGTGATCTGGCCGGACATGATCGAGCCGACCATGATGCCCAGCGTCATCGGGATCATCAGCAGCCCGGCCTCGGTCGGCGTGTGGCCCTTCACGATCTGCAAGTACTGGGGGATCATCGAGATGCCGCCGAACATGCCGATGCCCACGACGAACCCGGCGATGATGATCATCGTGAACGTCGACGTGCGGAACAGCTTGAGCGGGATCAGGGCCTCGTCGCCCATCTTGGACTCGACCCAGATGAACAGCACCACGCCGACCAGGCCGATGACGTAGCAGCTAACCGACCCGACCGAGCCCCAACCCCACTCGCGGCCCTGCTCGGCGACGATCAGCAGCGGCACGATGCCCATGGTCAGGAACAGCGCGCCCCAGTAGTCGACGCGGTGGTCGTGCGCCTCGTGCGGGAGCCGCAGGACGCGCCACACGACGGCCAGCGCGATGAAGCCGATCGGCACGTTCACCAGGAACACCCACCGCCAGCCCGTGATGCCGAGGATGGTGTCCGTACCGGCGAGGAAACCGCCGATGACCGGCCCGAGCACGCTGGAGGTGCCGAACACCGCCAGGAAGTAGCCCTGGTACTTGGCCCGCTCGCGCGGCGGCATCATGTCGGCGATGATCGTGAACGCCAGCGACATCAACCCGCCCGCGCCGAGGCCCTGCAACGCGCGGAACGCGGCCAGCTCGTACATCGAGGTGGAGAACGTGCAGGCCAGCGAGCCGACCACGAAGATGGTGATCGCGGCGAGGTAGAACGGCCGCCTGCCGTAGATGTCCGACAGCTTGCCGTAGATCGGTGTCGAGATGGTCGACGTGATCAGGTACGCCGTGGTCGCCCACGCCTGGAGGCTCAGCCCCTGGAGGTCGTCCGCGATCGTCCGGATCGACGTGCCGACGATCGTCTGGTCGAGTGCGGCCAGGAACATGCCGATCATCAGGCCGCTCAGCACGGCGAGGATCTGGCGGTGGGTGAGCTGGCCGTTCCCGGCCTCCACTTTGACCATTCGTCGAGTCTGCGCCATGCCCGTGGATGTCGCCGTACGGTCGTCCCGGCCACGGGGGTCGTCTGTGCCCGGATGTCGCAAACGCCCCGGTTCCGGTGTGACGAAGACCCGGCTAGCGTGCAGTGCATGGCCCTGGTCGAAGAACTCCGCGCGGCGTTGGGTCCGAACGCCGTCCTGACCGACACCGACGTCACCTCCGCCTACCAGCGCGACATGATGCCGCTGGCGCCGTACGGCTCACCGCTCGCCGTCGTCCTGCCCACCGACACCGAAGGGGTCCAGGCCGTCGTGCGCGCGTGCGCCGCGGCGGGCGTCCCGATCGTCCCGCGCGGCGCGGGCAGCGGCCTGTCCGGCGCGGCCAACGCGGTCGACGGCTGCGTGGTGCTCGTGACCACGAAGATGAACGCGATCCTGGAGATCGACGCGGACAACCGGCTCGCGGTCGTCGAGCCCGGTGTGGTCAACCTCGACCTGCGCGGGGCCGTGGAGAAGAACGGCCTGTTCTACCCGCCGGACCCGTCCAGCTACGACTGGTGCACGATCGGCGGCAACCTGTCCACGAACGCGGGCGGCCTGTGCTGCGTGAAGTACGGCGTCACGACGGACTCCGTGCTGGGCCTGGAGGTCGTGCTCGCGGACGGCGAGCTGCTGAAGACCGGCCGCCGCACCGTGAAGGGCGTGGCGGGCTACGACCTGACCAAGCTGTTCGTCGGCAGCGAGGGCACGCTCGGCGTGATCACGAAGGCGACGCTGGCCCTCCGGCCGCTGCCGCAGGCGCCGGTGACGCTGGTGGCGGCGTTCAACACCACCGAGGCGGCCGGGATCGCGGTCAGCGCCGTCGTGCGCGAGGGCCTGGTGCCGTCGCTGATGGAGATCATGGACCGCACGTCCATCGAGGCCGTCGAGACGTACCTGAAGACCGAACTCGGCGCGGGTCCCGGTTGCGCGGCGCTGCTGATCTGCCAGTCCGACGCGGGCGCCGAGACCGGGATGCGCGAACTCGCCGTCATCGAGCAGCTCTGCACCGACGCGGGCGCCGAACTGGTGTACGCCACCGAGGACGTCTCCGAGGGCCGCGACCTCCTCACGGCCCGCCGCGCCGTCCTGACCGCGCTGGAGGTCTACGGCGCGTGGCTCACCGACGACGTCTGCGTGCCCCGCACCAGGATCGCCGAACTGATCGCGGGCTGCGAGCGCGTCAGCGCCGAGGTCGACCTCCGCATCGCCGTCGTCGGCCACGCGGGCGACGGCAACATGCACCCCACCATCGTCTACGACCCCACGTCCGAGGACGAGTTCTCCCGCGCCCGCAAGGCTTTCGACGAGATCCTGGCCATCGGGCTCGCCCTCGGCGGCACGGTCACCGGCGAGCACGGCATCGGCAAGATCAAGCGCGAGTGGCTGGCCCGCGAGATCGGCCCCGTCGGCCTGCGCGTGCACCGCGAGATCAAGCGCGCGCTCGACCCCGGCAACGTCTTCAACCCCGGCTCGATGTTCTCGCTGTAGCGCGGCAGGGGCCGAACACCCTGCCGCGCCACGACTAGTCCGCGACGTAGAAGTAGTAGGCCTCGTTGTACGGCGACTCGATCCCGGCCGAGGTGCGGCTCCGGACCCACAGGTCGTGCCAGCCCGTGGTCGTCGTACACGAAGATCGGGTCGCCGTCGCACGGATGATCCGACACCACCAGCCCGGTCGGCGTCGCCGGTGGCCCCACCGGATCGGCTGACGCGGGTGCCACCGCCATCGCCATCACCGAGGCCGACACCACCAGCACACCGGAGGCGCGCCGCGATAAACCCGCTGTTCCCATGTGATCCCCCTCGATGCGCACCCTGTGCCCAGAAAAGCTAACCGAGGACCGGGGTCCACCGAGGGAAAGCTCCGAGGTTGGGCCTTGCGGCGCAACGATGATCCTGTCCACCGGTGTCGCCCTCGGCGGGACGGTCACCGGCGAGCACGGCATCGGCACGATCAAGCACCGGTCCCGGAGCGCGACCATCCACTTCGGACGGTCGCGCTCCGGGACCGGTTAGCCCTTCGCCTGCGGGCGTCGTGCGCCACCGGTCTGCGGGCGGAACGATCTCGTCAGCCTCCCGGTACCAGCAAGGGCTTCCGGGAGGTTGGTGCGGGTTCTCCGGGCGGGCGCGTTCGGAGGCGGGGCCTCAGCGGTCGCGGTAGTCGGCGCGCGGGATGACCTGCGTGGCGTCCGAAGCGGAGTCGACGCGCGGCAGGACCTGGGTGATGTCCTCGACCTCCTGCGCGACCAGCGACTTCTTCTCGCGCCGCGCCTTGATGAACTCGATGATGATCGGCACGACCGAGATCAGCACGATCAGGATCAGCATCATCTCGATGTTCTTGCGCACGAACTCGATCTGGCCGAGGAAGTAGCCGAGGATCGTCAGGCCGGCGGCCCAGGCGACACCGCCGATGGCCGAGTAGGTGAAGTACTTCTTCGGGTCCATCCGGCCCACACCGGCCATGGCCGTGATGAAGGTGCGGACGATCGGCACGAAGCGGGCCATCACGATCGCGCGGGCGCCGTACTTCTCGAAGAAGCCTTCCGTCTTCTCGACGTACTCCTTCTTGAAGATCTTGGAGTCCGGCTTGCTGAACAGCGCGGGCCCGGCGCGGTGGCCGATGTAGTAGCCGACGATGTTGCCGACCATGGCGCACACCGTCACGAGCACGCAGACCAGCCACAACGGGTAGTCCAGCGCGCCGGTGGCGACGAACAGCCCCGCGGTGAACAGCAGCGAGTCACCCGGCAGGAAGAAGCCGACCAGCAGGCCGCACTCGGCGAAGATGATGAAGCAGAGTGCGAAGAGCGCGAACCCCCCGAAGCTGCTCAGGAGGTACTCGGGGTTGAGCCACTGCGGGCCAAGGGCAACCGTGGAGGTGGTGAGCGCGATGGTCACGGAGACCACGGTACAGGCCGGTGAACTTGGTCATTTCCGGCATCGGTGATGGGCGTTCAGCGCAACGTGACGACGATGCCGACGACCGTGCCCGCAGCGAGTCCGAAGAGGAGCGCGAGCAGCAGCACCCACCGCACCGGCAGCGACGGCGGGTGCGGTAGGGGTGGTGGCACGGGCTGGACCACGTGCAGGCCGGAACTGGTGGCCTGTGCGCGCAGCGCGTTGGCCACCAGCCGCTCCTGGTCGTCGGTCATGGCTCCGACGCTAGCCGAGTCCGCGACCTAGTCCTTGACCCACGCGCCCCTGCTCATCACATCGCGTGGCCGCAGCTCGGCGTCGAGCACGACCAGGTCGGCCGCCAGACCGGCCCGCAGCTCCCCGGTCTGGGCGCTCAGACCGAGCAGCGCGGCGGGCCGGGTGGACGCGGCCTGGGACGCCTCGACGACGCTCAGCCCGCACGACGTGACCGCGTTGCGGAACGCCGCGTCCATCGTCAGCGTGCTGCCCGCCAGCGAACCGCCGCCCGCGAGCGTCGGGACACCGTCGACCACGCGCACCTCCAGGCCGCCCACGTCGTACACGCCGTCGCCGACACCGGCCGCCGCGATGGCGTCGGTGATGAGGACCGTGCGGCCCGTGCCCGCGTGCCGCGCGGCGAGCCGCACCGCCGTGGGGTGCAGGTGCACGAGGTCGCAGATCAGCTCGACGGTGACGCGCTCGTCGTCCAGCAGCGCGCCGATCGGGCCGGGCTCGCGGTGGTGCAGCGGGCGCATGCCGTTGAACAGGTGGGTCGCCACGGACGCGCCCGCGTCGATCGCGGGACGGATCTGGGCCTCGGTGCCGTCGGTGTGGCCGACCGCCGCCAGGACACCGTTGTCGACCAGCAGCCGGACCGCGTCGACCGCGCCCTCCAGCTCGGGCGCCAGGGTGATCATCCGGACGGCGCCCCCGCCCGCGGCGAGCAGCTTCGTCACGGAGTCGCGGTCCGGCGGGCGCAGGATCGCCGGGTCGTGCGCGCCGCAGCGGGCGGCGGACAGGAACGGGCCCTCCAGGTGCAGGCCGGAGATCAGGCCGTCCTGCGTCAGCTCGGCGAGCTTCGCGATCTGCTCCACCATCTCCGGCACCGGCCGCGACACCAGGCTGGCCAACAGCGTGGTCGTGCCGTGCCTGCGGTGCGCCGACGCCGCCTTGCGCACGCGGTCCGGGTCGGCGTTGGTGAACGCCTCACCGCCGCCGCCGTGGCAGTGGATGTCGACGAAGCCGGGCACCAGCCACGACCCGCTCACGTCCGTCGTCGGCCCGTCCGGCGGGGCGCCCTCGCCGACGGCCAGGATCCGGCCGTCGCGCACGGCGAGCCACCCGGATTCGAGCACGCCGTCCGGCGTGACCACCCGACCACCGGTCAAGGTCACGTCCACCGGTCCGCCCCACGTGCTCATGAACCCTCCAACTCGTCGATGGCGAGCAGCGCCGCGCCGAGGCATCCGGCCTCGTCGCCGAGCGCGGCCAGCCGCAGTTCAGGTCGTCGCTGGAAGGTGATCAACCCGTCCAGCCTCTTCGCCAGTGGCGCCACGAGCAGTTCCCCGGACAGGGCGAGACCGCCGCCGAGCACCACCGCCTCGGGCCCGAGCACACCGGCCAGGAGCACGATCCCCCTGGCCAGCGCGTCGATCGCCTCGTCCCACACCAGGCGCGCGTCGGGATCGCCCGCGCGCACCATGGCCGCCACCTCGGCCGCGCCGCCGACGGGGATTCCCGTGCGCTCGGTGAACCGGCGGGCGATGCCGCCGGAGGACGCGCGCACCTCGACGCAGCCGATCTGCCCGCAGCCGCAAGGATCTCCGTGGCCGACGTCGACGTGGCCGACCTCGCCCGCGTAGCCGTCGCCGCCGTAGATCCGGCCGTCCAGCACCAGCGCGCCCGCGATCCCGGTGCCGATGGGCATGATCACCCCGTTGCGCAGGCCGCGCGCCGCGCCCATCCGGTACTCCGCGAGCCCGCCCGCCCGCACGTCGTGTCCGAACGCGACGGTCAGCCCGGTGCGCTCGGCGATCCGCTCGCGGAACGGGAAGTGGTTCCAGCCCAGGTTGGTCGAGTACACCCCGACACCCGCGCGCTCGTCGACGACTCCGGGGACGACGACGCCGACGGCGTCGACCCCGTGCTCGGAGGAGGCCCGTAACCCGTCGACGACGTCGACGACCAGGTCCACCACCGCCTCCGCTGTCGAGGGGCCGTCCACGCCCTTCGGCGTGTTCCGCCGCTGCTGTTCCACCGCGACCACGCGCTCCGGCGTACCCGCCACCAGCGCTGCTTTGGTCTCGGTTCCGCCGACGTCGACGGCCACCACGTGTCTCGTGCGTGCCACGAGGGTCGATACTGCGGCATGCACCGCCCATTGGTCTATACCAAGCACCGGAATGGGTCCGGTCGCGGAATCATGGGGGCGGTGAACCGGGACGAACGGCTGACGGCACTGCTGGAGCTGCTGGCCGCCAGGGGCCGCCTCGGGACCGACGAGGTCGCGGCCGAACTGGGCGTCTCGGCGGCCACCATCCGCAGGGACCTGGACCACCTGGCCGAGCAGCAGCTCCTCAGCCGCACCCGCGGCGGCGCGGTCACCCAGGCCGTCTCCTACGACCTGCCGATGCGGTACCGGACTTCGGCGGGCACCGACGAGAAGCAGCGCATCGGCCGAGCGGCGGCGGCGCTGGCCGGCCCCGGCTCGGTCGTGGGGCTCACCGGCGGCACCACGGCCACGGAGGTCGCGAGAGGACTGGCGACCAGGTCGGACCTCGACGTGACGGTCGTGACGAACGCGCTGAACATCGCGGGCGAACTCGCCGTCCGCCCCCGCGTGAAGCTCGTCGTCACCGGCGGTGTCGCGCGACCGCGGTCGTACCAGCTCATCGGCCCGTACGCCGCCAGGATCGCCGACGAGCTGTCACTGGACCTGGCGTTCCTCGGCGTCGACGGCCTGGACCCGGTGCTGGGCGCGACCGCCCGGCACGAGGGCGAAGCGGAGCTGTGCCGGGTGTTCGCCGCGCACGCCGAACGCGTCGTCGTGGTCGCGCACTCGTCCAAGCTCGGCAGGAGGGCGCTCGCGAAGATCATCGGCACCGACCAGGTGGACGTGCTGATCACCGACGCGGCCGCGACCGACCAGGCCGTGGCGCCGTACCTGGAACGCGGTGTCGAGGTCCAGCGCGTCTAGCGGGCCATGAGCTTCTGCAACGCGTCCAGCGCCCGGCTGGCCGTCGACTTCACGGTGCCCTTCGAGATGCCCGTGGCCTCGGCGATCTCCGCCTCGGACATGTCGCCGTAGTACCGCAGCACGAGCACTTCGCGCTGCCGCGGCGGCAACTGCTGGAGCGCCGCGACCACGGCCTGGTGCTCCGCGGTCAGCATCGCCAGGCTCTCGGCCGAACGCGCGTTCACGGCGTGCGGGGGTGTGTAGTCGCGCGCGGTCTTCCGGCGGCGCAGCACGCTGCGCGAGCCGTTGACGACCGCGGTACGCAGGTAACCGAGCGCCGCCTGCGCGTCGCGCAGGTTGCCCCAGTTGCGGTGCAGGCCGGTGAAGGCCTCCTGCACCACGTCCTCGGCCGTCGCGGGCTCGTCGACCAGCAGCAGCGCGAGGCGCACCAGCCGCATCCGGTGTTGGCGGTAGAGGTCCTCCAGTGTCAGGGGACCGGCGGGCGCCGGAGCCGCGCCGTCCTGGATGCGGAGGTTGGTCAGCGTGTCCTGCACGCGCACGACGCCGCTGTTGTTCTGCTCGGGACCGACCACGAGGAGGACGGTACCGGTCGCCGGGTAGCTTCGGCTCGGCAACACAGGTTCTCGCCGGAGGTGCGCATGCCCAAGTTCGCGGTCCAGATCGTCTACGGGCCAGATCGGGACAAGTTGGCGGAGGTCAGGCCCAAGCACCGGGACTACCTCGACACGTTGGTGGAGAAGGGTGTCCTGCTGCTCTCCGGCCCGTACGCCGACATGGAGGGCGCGCTGCTGGTGTACGAGGCGGCCGACGAGGCGGAGCTGCGCGGCTACCTCGCCGCCGACCCGTACGCGGGCGCGCAGGTGCTCTCCGAGACGACCGTGCGCGAGTGGAACGCCATCAAGGGCTCACTGCTGACCTAGGACTCCACCGGGTCCGCCCGCGGCACTTCCCTCGCGGCCGAGGGCGGGGTGCCCTCGTGGGGTTCGGCGGGGGTCACGTCGCGCGGTGCCGCGCTCGGCGGGGCCTCGGCGCTCGGGGCCGTGGTCGACGGCACCGGCTCGGTCGTCGTCGTCCACCCGACGTCCGGGCCCGCGGGCTCGACCGGGACCGGACCGCGTTCCCCCGGCAGCAGCACGATCACCACCACGACGGCGGCGACCGTGGCGAGCCCGCTGCCCACGGCGGCGGCCGTCCGCCGCCGCCGTCGGACCCGTTCCCCGGCGCGGACGACGTCGGTGACGTCGAACCCCAGGTCGGGGTCGCTCCCGGCGTGCAGCGCGCCGAACACGTCCCTCAGGTCATCCTCGCGCACCACGTCGCACCTCCATCCGAAGCTCGTCGAACGCGGGGCCCAGCCGTCGCCGGAGCGTGGCCAGGCCCCGGTTGCCCTGGCTCTTCACCGTGCCCACCGAGCAGCCCAGCGCCACCGCGGTGTCCTCCAGGCTCAGGTCGTGCCAGTACCGCAGCACCAGCACGGCCCGCTGCCGCGCGGGCACCGACCCGAGCGCCTGCCAGAGCACGATCCGCACCTCGTTGGACGAATCGGGCTCCGGCAGTTCGGGCGGCTCCCCGACCAGCCGCTCCCGGCGCCAGCGGACCCGCCGCCGCTCGGTGATGAAAGTTCGGACCACGATCTGGCGCAGGTAGGCGTCGAGCCCCTCCCGGCGGGCCACCCTCGGCCCGGCCAGGTACAGCTTGAGGAACGCCGACTGCACGACGTCCTCGGCCTCCGACCAGTTCCCGCACAGCAGGTACGCCGTGAAGCGCATCGACCGGGCGCTGCGGGTGAAGTGGTCGGTGAACTCGACGTTCCAGTTCAGGTCTGTCACCGCGTGGTGGTCTCCGGCTCGGGTCTCCTGGCGGCGTGGATCAGCGTTCGACGGCGGTGGGCGCGTCGTGCGGTGCCGCCTGGGGGCTTGCCTCCGCGGGCACCGCGGAAGGCGCTTCGGCGGCCTGCGGCGTCCACGCCTCCGGGACGGCTTCGGCGGGCACCGCGGAGGGAGCCTCGGCGGGCACCGCGGAGGGCGCTTCGGCGGCGGGCGGGACGGTCTCGGCGGGCACCGCGGTCGGAGGCCGGCCGACCGGGTCGGCGGTCTCCGCCGGGACCGCGATCGGGGCTGGTTCGGCGGGCACGGCGGCGGGTGGCGCCGTGGCCGTGGCGACCGGGGCGGGGTCGTTGCCGCTCACGGCGCCCGCGATGGCGGGCACGGCGAGCCCCACGCCGCCGAGCACGATCGCCCCGACCACCAACACCAGACGTTTGCGCATGTTCTGCTCCTCGCGGTTCGACGGGCGGTCACCGGTTCGGTGACGCCCTCACGCCGCTCCACGCGATTGGTGAGCAGAAATGTTGCACGGTATTTCGGCGGGCTAGCGGATCGCCGCCCGACCGCCCGGACCGACCGGTCGGGACGACTCGACGGCCCCGCGCTTCGCGATGTCGTCGAGCATCGCCCTGTCGCCCTTCGGCACGACCCCGGCCGACCGCCGTTCCACGACGACCGGCGTGAACGCCCGCAGCACCTTGATCCGCCCGACCCAGCCGGGCACGTGGACCGCGCGCGCCCGCTTGCCGATGCCCTTGACCACGGCCTTGCCGACGTCGGACACGTCGTACTTGCGGCTCGCCAGCCCCGGCAGGGCCTTGCGCATCGGGCCGAACACCGGGTGCTCGTCGGCGCCGTTGACCATGTCCGTGTCGATCCAGGAGAAGTACGCGATGCCGACGTCGACGCCCAGGTGGCGGACCTCGGCGCGGAGGCTGTTCGCGAACGCCTCGACGCCCGCCTTGGCGGCCGAGTAGGCGGCGTTGCCGGGGATCTGCACGATCGCCGCGAGCGACGACACCACCAGGCAGTAGCCGCGGCTCGCGACCAGGTGCGGCAGGCACGTGCGGACCGTCCGCCACACGCCGAGCAGGTTGACCTCGACGACCCGTTCGAACGCGGCGGGGTCGATGGAGCGGACGAACCCGGCCGACGCGATGCCCGCGTTGGCCACGACGACGTCGATGCCGCCGAAGTGCTCGACCACCCCGGCGACGGCGGCCTCCAGCGCCTCCCAGTCCGTGACGTCGGCTTCCCACGCCCGGCCGCCGCACTCGGCCGCGACGGCGGCCAACTGCTCGCCCTCCAGGCCGACCAGCGCGAGCCTGGCGCCCTGGGCGGCGAGCCGCCGGGCCACGTCGGCGCCGATCCCCCTGGCCGCGCCGGTGATCAGGACAACCTTGCCGTTGACGTCCACGGTGACCTCCCGAAGCTGTTCGGAAGGCCACCGTAGCCCAACTTACCGTCAGTAAGCTACTGGTGAGTTAAACGCTCGCGTCCGTCAGCCTCTGCACCTCGGCCGGTGACAACGCCAGGTCGAGCGCGGGCACCAGTTCCGCCAACTGCTCGGGGGTGCGCGCGCTGGCCAGCGCCGACGGCACGTTCGGCTGCGCCGTCAGCCACGCCAGCGCCACCGCGGCGATCGACGTGGCCCGCGCCGCGGAGATCTCGTCGAGCGCCGCCAGCACCCGCAGCCCCCGGTCGTCCAGGTACTTGGTCGCACCGGCCGCCCGCTTGCTGTCCACCTCGACGCCTGGCCGGTACTTGCCGGTCAGGAATCCCTTCGCCAGGCCGAAGTACGGCAGCGTGGACAGGCCGTTGGCCGCCACGACGTCCGCCACCGCGCCCTCGTACGACGAGCGCACGACGAGGTTGTACTCCGGCTGGAGCGCGACGAACCGGGCGAAGCCCTCGCGCTGCGAGATCTCCAGCGCCGCGGCCAGCCGCTCCGCCGAGAAGTTCGACGCCGCGATCTGCCGGACCTTGCCCGCCCGCACCAGCTCGTCGAACGCCGCCAGCGACTCCTCGGTCGGCGTGTCCAGGTCGTCCTGGTGCGCGTAGTACAGGTCGATGTGGTCGACGCCGAGCCGCTTGAGCGACCCCTCGGCCGCCGCCTTGATGTTCTCGGCCTTGAGGTTGTCCATCCCCTTGACCATGCCGACCTTGGTCGCGATCACGACGTCCGCGCGGTTGCCGCGAGCCGCGAGCCACCGGCCGATGATCGTTTCCGACGCGCCGCCGGTGTAGAGGTCCGCCGTGTCGACGGAGTTGCCTCCCGCCGCCGTGAACGCGTCGAGCACCGCGAACGACTGCTCCTCGTCCGCGTTCCCGCCGAAGACGTTGCCGCCGAGCGTCAGCCGGGACACGTCCAGATCGCTGTTGCCGAGTTTCGCCATGGATCGAACGTACCTTTCGGCCCTGTGGCGCACCGCGTGGATTAAATCGCTCCGAGGACCCGTTGTCGCAGGGGCCGGAACCGATCGAACGGGGAGCAGACGTGGCCGTGGAACTGGGATCTTTCGGGGTGTGGAGCCGGGCTGGGCTCTGGGAGGCGGAGGGCGACGCCGCCGCGGAGTTGGAGGAGCTCGGCTACGGTGCGCTGTGGCTCGGCGGGTCGCCCGGCGGTGACCTGGACGCCGTGACCGCCGTGCTCCGCACGACCCGCGCGCTGACCGTCGCCACCGGCATCGTGAACGTCTGGGCCGAACCGGCGGAACGGCTGTCCGCCACCTTCCGGCGGATCGACGCCGAGCACCCCGGCCGGTTCCTGGTGGGCGTCGGCGCGAGCCACCCCGAGGCCGTCAGCGAGTACGTGAAGCCGTACGACAAGCTCGTGGGCTACCTCGACGAGCTGGACGTGCCGGACGACCGCCGCGTCCTCGCCGCGCTCGGCCCGCGCGTCCTCAAGCTCGCCGCCGACCGCACCGCGGGCGCCCACCCGTACCTCGTCACGCCCGAGCACACCGCCACCGCCCGTGAACTCCTCGGCGCGGGCAAGCTCCTCGCGCCCGAGCAGCACGTCGTGCTGGAGACCGACCCGGTCGCCGCCCGCGCGCTGGCCAGGAAGTCGATCGAGCTGTACCTCGGGCTGCGGAACTACACCGGCAACTGGCTCCGGCTGGGGTACGAGGAGGCCGACCTCGCCGACGGCGGCAGCGACCGGCTGGTCGACGCGCTCGTCGCGTGGGGCTCGCCCGAGCAGGTCGCGGCCCGCCTGCGTGCGCACCTCGACGCGGGGGCGGACCACGTCGCCGTGCAGGTCGTCACGCCGGACGGCGGCCACGACCGCGAGGCGTTCCGGGAGCTGGCCAAGGAGCTTTTTTAACGGCCCGTTTCGCGCAGGTGAGCGACAGTTTCGGCTTACTCCGATCGCCAAGAGGGCCCATGATCAACTGTATCGGTCGGGTGGCGTCGTAGGATGCCCACTGATACGGCGTTCAGGGCACCTGAGGAGGACGACCGATGCCCATCGCAACCCCCGAGGTCTACGCCGAGATGATCAGTCGCGCGAAGGCGAACGAATTCGCCTTCCCCGCGATCAACGTCACCTCGTCCGAGACCCTCAACGCGGCACTCCGCGGATTCGCCGAGGCCGAGAGCGACGGCATCATCCAGGTCTCGACCGGTGGTGCGGAGTTCGCGTCCGGCACCAAGGTCAAGGACATGGTCACCGGCGCTGTCGCACTGGCCGAGTTCGCTCACGTGGTCGCGGCGAAGTACCCCGTCAACATCGCGCTGCACACCGACCACTGCCCCAAGGACAAGCTGGACGGCTACGTCCGCCCCTTGATCGGCATCAGCCAGGAGCGCGTCGCCCGCGGCGAGAACCCGCTGTTCCAGTCCCACATGTGGGACGGGTCCGCGGTGCCGCTCGACGAGAACCTCCAGATCGCGGCCGACCTGCTCCAGGAAGCCGTCAAGGCGAAGATCATCCTGGAGATCGAGGTCGGTGTCGTCGGCGGCGAGGAGGACGGCGTCGACAACGAGATCAACGACAAGCTCTACACGACCACCGAGGACTTCCTGAAGACGGTGGACGCGCTCGGAGCGGGCGACCGCGGGCACTACCTGCTGGCCGCGACCTTCGGCAACGTGCACGGCGTCTACAAGCCGGGCAACGTGAAGCTCCGCCCCGAGGTCCTCAAGCAGGGCCAGGACGCCGTCGCGGAGAAGCTCGGCCTCGCCGCGGGCTCCAAGCCCTTCGACCTCGTGTTCCACGGCGGCTCCGGCTCGCTGCTGGAGGAGATCCACGAGTCGCTCTCGTACGGCGTCGTGAAGATGAACATCGACACGGACACGCAGTACGCCTTCACCCGCCCGATCGTGCAGCACATGTTCACCAACTACGAGGGTGTGCTGAAGATCGACGGCGAGGTCGGCAACAAGAAGGTCTACGACCCGCGCAGCTACCTCAAGGCGGCTGAGCAGGGCATGGGCGCCCGCATCGCGCAGGCGTGCGAACACCTGAAGTCGTCCGGCCGCATGATCGCCGGCTGATTTCTCGTCACGGTCAACGCCCTCGGAGCCTTGGCTCCGGGGGCGTTTTCGTTGTCATTTGATGGACAGAAGATTCGCTTTCCCCCGGTGTCGTAACAGCCTTCGACACCCTCTCGATTAGGTCATCGAATCCGATTTCGGTGGACCGTCGGTGGGAAGGGGGTCGAAATGATGTCGTCGCCTGACAGGCCGATCATCTTCCAGCAAACGACCGTGTCCAGTGACCCGAGTTGGATGGAAGACGCCTTCAGGTTCTTCTTCTCCTACGTCGTCCTGGCTCCCGTGGCCGTCATCATCGCGGGGAAGCTGGCGGCGCAGGGCCTGCGGCTCTCCGGACAGAACGGCCAGCTCTTCCAGGTCAAGATCCCCGCCGTCGTCACCATCCGCGCCTCCAACCAGGAGGTCACCTTCGGATTCACGTTCTACCTGATCTGCCTGCTGGTCGCGGGTCTCGGCGCGGGGCGGACGATCCACCAGCTCTTCGTCGAGCGGTTCGGCGTGGACCCCGGCCAATTCACCTCCCTCTGCGTTTTCAGCTCACTGATGGCGATCACGTCGTCGGCCTTGATGCTCGCGGTCATCCGCTTGTCCAACCGCGTCCGGAGCAGATCCGAACGGGCTCTCAAGGAGAAGTACCGGAAGGTGCTCGAGGAATTGAAGCGGCGAGGACCGCTCGACCACCCGGCAGTTGGCCCGGCAGTGCCGAAAGACGGTAAGGGTGAGGGGAAATGAACGACCGCGACACAGCCTCCCGATCGCTCAGAGCCGACAGCGCCCGCGGCCGCATCATCGCGATCATGTCCGGCAAGGGCGGGTCCGGGAAGACGATGGTGGCCGCGACGATGGCCTCCGTGCTGGCCCGGTCCGCCAAGTCCGGTGAGTTCGACAAGGTCGTGCTCGTCGACGGCGACCTCGGCACGGGCGGGCTCTCGTACTTCCTGGCCCTCAACTACGTGCGGAACATCCGGAACGGGCTCACCGACCTCCTGCTCGGCGACGCCGTGGTCAACGCCCCGAAGGTCGGCGCGGTCGAGCTGAAGGACCGCTACCTCCAGCGCGTGAAGTTCCCCGCCCGCTCGATCGACGCGTTCTTTCTCCCGGTAGGGGACTTCCGCCGGTTGACCCACCGGGCGGGGGAGCAGTTCGCCTCCGACCGGTACAACCCCGGTGTCGCGTTGCAGAACGCGCTCGCCAGGGTGGTGGACGTGGCGGCCGGTCCGCAGTCGATCGTCATCGTCGACTGCCGCGGCGGCATCGACGACGAGACGCTCGCGATCGGTCGGGTGGCGGACGACATCATCCTGGTGTCCGAGCCCGACACGACGTCGTTCCAGGCCACCCGTCACCTCGCGGAGGTGCTGGGGGAGCGGAACCTCGGGCACAAGATCGCCGGGTTCGTGCTGAACAAGGTCTTCGAGGATCCGACGGTGGCGCGGCGGGAGGGCACCAGCGCGTTCGGGGCGCAGTCGTTGACGCCGGTGCCGTTCGACCCGGTGGCGACCCGCGCGTTCCTGGTGGGCGAACTGCCGCCGGAGAACTCGGTGTTCACCACCCACGTCGTCGACGCGCTGGCCAGCCTCTACCCGAAGGAGACGGCGGCGCCGCCGAGCCAGAGGCTGTTCCGGCCACAGCAGTACTCGGCGCTCGTCCTCGCGTCACCCGCCTCGGCCCGCGGGGGCTACGTGCTCTCGTTGCTCGTGCTGCTGCTCGGCACGGTGCTGCTGACGCGCGCGCTGACCGGGACCTCGGGCGCGCTCACGACGAACTTCTTCCTGCCCGCCCTCATGGCCGTGGGAGCGCTGGCGGGGATCGAGTCGTTCCGCAGGATCGTCGGTCGAGCGGTCGAGCGCTACCTGAGGCTGGTGTTCCGCGACTAAACCGCCGCGGCCACCCGCCGTCGCATCCAGTAGTCCACCCCGACCCACCCGGCGGCCAGCAAGCCGAACGTCGCCACCGCCGACGGGTACAGGATCGGGGGTGCCTGCACCCACTGCTGCTGTGCCCAGATCCCGCCGTACCCGATCCCCGTGACGGCCGCCGACCCCAGCAGGGCCACCGACAAAGCCGGGAGTGAAGCCAGGTGTGCGACGTCCACGCAAAGACCCACGAGCACCAGGAACAGCGGTACCGCCGACGTCGGGAAGTCCACGCCCATCAGGATCGGCCAGATCAGGCAGCGGTAGACCACGTACCCGCCCGCGACGGCGGTGGCGGCCCAGCGCCGGTCGATGGTGCGCCTCGCCAGCACCAGCACCACGCCTGCGGAGACCAGGCCCCACAGCGGGTACACCCAGTCCGCGATCGGCAGGGCGAAGCCGAGCACCGCGGTCCGGTCCACCGGGCGGCCGATCTGGTCGGCGGCGAACTGGAGGAGGATCGGTTCGGCCTCGGGTTTGCCCGCGTCCCAGGCTCCTAGGGCGATGACCCCGTACTCCTGGTGCTGGTTGGGGAACCAGGTGTTCTCCAGGAAGAACATCCACAGCGCGGCCAGGCCCCACGTGCCCGCGCGGCCCGTCGGGTAGTGGCGCAGCCAGCCGCGGATCGCGCCCGCGAGCATGATGCCGGTGCCCAGGTACAGCAGGGCGTGCGAGCCGCTCCACGACGTGATGTCCAGGCCGTTGATCCGGTGGTTGATCAGGTCGATCGGCAGTGCGATCAGGAACACACCGGTGCCCCACTGCATCAGGCGCAGGGCGATCCGGTCCACGCCGTAGCCGGTGAAGGTGTGGAAGATCGTCAGGCCGACCACGACCACCGTGCCGACGGTGTTGATCATGTGCGGTGGCGCGAGTTCGTCGCGCAGCCACTTGAAGTGCCACGCGACGTCCCACGACGAGCCGAGCAGCTTCAGCAGCAGGCCCACCAGCCACAGCCGGTACAGCAGCCGCGCGAGCTCCGCGGGCGTCTCGCGGCCGGGCTCGCCGCGCTCCCAGTACTGGTCGCGGAAGTCCGCGACACGTGCCCTTACCCCCGTGTTCACCCGGACATGATGCGTCGACCGGTGGGCCGCCCGGAAGTGCGCCCTCCCCTGGTCTTTCCGACGTCTACCCCTAGGGGAAGGTCCTGAGCTGCGCGAACGCCAGAGCGATCTCCCGAACGGGTGAGTATCGTTGATCCGAACAGCCGCACGCGGGAAGGTTCGGCGCTGAGAACCCGCTGAGAGTCGGAGGAGATCACGATGGGCAAGAAGGTCGTCGCGGGTGTGCTCGTGTCAGCTCTGGTGCTCGCGGCGGTGGCCGTGGCGGCCGGGGTGTTCCTGTCCTGACCGCGCTCGTGGGGCACGATTACCCCATGACCAACCTCCTCGGACCGGACCCGACCCTGCTGCCGGAGCGCCCGGAGGCGCAGGCCGCCTCCGACGGCGGCACCGATCCGGGCAAGATCGTCCGCGCCTACCCCGACTTCAGCGAGGCGTGGGCGCTGCTCGCGGAGCGCGCGCTCCAGGGCGGCGACCCGGTCGCGGCGTACGCCTACGCGCGCACCGGCTACCACCGCGGGCTCGACCAGTTGCGCCGCGCGGGCTGGAAGGGCTTCGGCCCGGTGCCGTGGCGGCACCGCCCGAACCAGGGGTTCCTGCGGGCGCTCGCCGCGCTGGCCCGCGCCGCCGACGAGATCGGGGAGACCGAGGAGTACGAGCGCTGCTCGAAGTTCCTCGCCGACAGCGACCCCCAGGCGCCCGCCGCGCTCGGCCTGAGCTGATCGATGGGCGCGGTGCGTGCGGAGCTGGGGCGCAGGCTCCAGCGGTGGCGGCGCACCGCGCTGCCGATCCTCCAGGCCGCGCTGGCCGCGGGGCTGGCGTGGTTCGTGGCGACGGCGCTGGTCGGCCACCCGCACCCGTTCTTCGCGCCGATCTCGGCGGTCGTCTGCCTCGGCGTCTCGCTGGGGCAGCGGCCCCGCCGGGTCGCCGAACTGGTCGTCGGCGTCTCGGTCGGTGTCGGCGTCGGGGACGTGCTGATCTCGCAGATCGGCTCGGGCCCGTGGCAGATCGCGCTGGTCGTGGCGCTGGCGATGTCGGCGGCCGTGCTGCTCGACGGCGGCGCGGTGATCGCGCTCCAGTCCGGCTCGTCCGCGGTGCTGGTGGCGACGCTGCTGCCGCCCAGCTCCAACGGCGGCTTCGACCGGATGGTGGACGCGCTGATCGGCGGCGTCGTCGGGCTGGCCGTCACGGCGCTGCTCCCGGCGAACCCGCTCACCATCGCCCACCGGCACGGCAAGGTCGTGCTCGGCGAGCTGTCCACGGCACTGCGCGGCATCGCGAGCGCCGTGGCCGAGCACGACACCGCGAAGGCCTCCGACGCGCTCGCCCAGCTCCGCAAGAGCCAGACCGCCATCGAGGACTTCAAGGACGCGCTCAAGGCGGGCCAGGAGATCGCGACCATCGCGCCGATCCGCTGGCACCGCCGCAACGAGCTGGACCACTACCGCGAGGCCGCGGTGCCCGTCGACTACGCGCTGCGCAACACCAGGGTGCTGGCGCGCCGGGCCCTGGCGGCCATCAGGGACGGCGAACAGGTCCCGGACAACCTCCCCGACGTCCTGCGCGCCTACGCGGACGCCGTGGACCTCCTGCGGACCGAACTCGCCGGTGGCGACCGGCCGGAGCGGACGCGCAAGGCCGTGCGGGACGCGGCGAGCACCGCGACCACGACCGAGCTGGGCGGCGACGGGTTCTCCACCAGGGTCGTCCTCGCGCAGATCCGCTCGCTCGCCGTCGACCTGCTCCAGGCGACCGGCCTGTCCCGCGCGGACGCCGTCCAGGCGCTGCCGCCGCTCACCGGGAAGCCGTGAGCGGCGGCCTCGACCCAGGTCAGCCCTCGGGCCGGTTCAGCACGCCCACCAGCAGCTCGTGCACCGCGGACAGGTCCTCGGGGTCCTTCAGCGCGCAGGAGCCACCGGTGAGGGCGTACCACTCGTCAGCGCCTTCGTAGCGCACCTCGGTCCGCACCGTCAGCCCGTCCTCGGCCAGCGCGGTGCGCAGTTCGAGCTCTCCGGTGATCACGCCGACGTCGTCGGTCATGATCCCGCCGGGGCCCGCGACGAACGGTGACGAGTATTCGGCCATCAGCACCTTCCGAGCATGTCCTGCAACGCGGTCTTCTCCGAGGTGTTCACCGTAAGCGCCCACTTGTACTTCGTGCGCGTCCACATCTTCGCGTAGGTGCACCAGTACGACGTCAGCGGCGGCTTCCAGGTGGCGGGTGTCTGGTCGCCCTTGGCCTGGTTCACGTTGTCCGTGACCGCGATCAACTGCGGTCCGGCGAGGTCGTTCGCGAACTGCTGCCGCTTCGCCGTGGTCCAGTTCCGCGCACCAGAGCGCCACGCGGCCGCGAGCGGCACGATGTGGTCGATGTCCACGTCGGACGCCGCGGTCCAGGTGGCGCCGTCGTACGGGGAGAACCAGCGGCCGGACGTGGCCGCGCAGCTCGAATCGACCACGACGCTGGTGCCGTCCCGCTTGAGCACGGTCTCACGGGTGTTGCAGGCACCCGAAACCGTGATCCAGTGCGGGAACAGGTCCCGTGAATAGCCCGTCATGGACCCGTCGGCCGCCACGGTGAGCGCGGCCAGTTCCGTTTTCGCGGTGGCGGTGCTGGGAATGCTCGGTGGTGTCGCGCTCGCCTGCGGAACGAGACCGAGGGTGAGCGCGGCGGTAGTCAGCAATGACAGGGCCGCCACTCGGACGGCATTGTTGACCGTTGACATGATTCCGACCTTCCGCTAGGGAAATCGGAATTACTGTCGGATAATCAGCTAGCCATAACAATGCTTTCGAGTGACACTCGAACGAATTACTTCGGTACTTACACCCCGCGCACCAGCCGCAGGTCCTCCGTGTGGCGGTACCAGGTCCACTTGTTCATCTGGCGCGGGTGCGCGAAACCGTCGGACGTCACCGCGGTCGGCAGGCAGCCGAGCTGGAACGCGCGCCCGGCGGTCGCCTTCACCTTGCTGCCGAACAGCCGCTTCTGGACCACCCGGACCACCAGCCCGGCGCCGCCGTCCGGGTCGGGCGTGACCTCCAGCCGGGTCGCCTGGCCGCGCAGCACGTTGTCGTCGTCGCAGTAGCCGACCCCGCGCACCGGGCTGACCACGCCGAGCCCCACGAGCACGCCGCCCGCGTCGTCGCGCAGGAACGGCACCTTGTCCGGGTCGCCCCCCAGCGCGAGGTCGAGCGCGCGTCCGGTCGAGGTCGGCAGACCCCACAGCGCGGCCACCTCCGAGTCGGGCGACGACGGCACGTAGGCGAGCGGGACGTCCGCGACACGCTCGGTCCGCAGCAGCCTCAAGACCACCGCGTTGAGGTCCGCGTCGGTCCCCGCGACGACGAGGCGCCGATCACCCAAATCGGACACAACGGCGTCGACGTGCGCTTTTCCCGGTCGCGAGGGCACGGCGAGCACCTCGATGTCGTCACGCTCAGTGACCATCGGCGACTCCCTGTCGAGGCTGTCGTTTCCGCAGGCCAGCACGATTCCGCGCACCATCAGCTCCTGGTCTACCCTCATGCACCGGCATTGCCCTTCCCAGTCCTAGCCCTTGGAGTTTCACATGCCGGCCGTAGTGCTGATCGGTGCCCAGTGGGGCGATGAGGGCAAGGGCAAGGCGACAGACCTGCTCGGGGAGCGCGTCCAGTGGGTCGTCCGCTACCAGGGCGGCAACAACGCCGGGCACACCGTGGTGCTCCCCAACGGGCAGAACTTCGCCCTCCACCTGATCCCCTCGGGCATCCTCACGCCCGGAGTGATGAACGTCATCGGCAACGGTGTCGTGGTCGACCCCGGCGTCCTGCTGGAGGAGCTCGGCGGCCTGGAGGCGAAGGGCGTCGACACCGACCGGCTGCTGCTCTCGGCGGACGCGCACTTGATCATGCCGTACCACGTGGCCATCGACAAGGTCACCGAGCGCTACCTCGGCAAGGCCAAGATCGGCACCACCGGTCGCGGCATCGGCCCGTGCTACCAGGACAAGCTCGCCCGCGTCGGCGTGCGCGTCCAGGACCTGCTGGACGAGAAGATCCTGCGGCAGAAGGTCGAGGCCGCGCTGGACATCAAGAACCAGGTGCTGGTCAAGGTCTACAACCGCAAGGGCCTCGAGGTCGACCAGGTGGTCGACACGGTCCTGGAGCACGGCAGCAAGTTCGCCTCGCGCATCGCCGACACCAGGCTCCTGCTCAACCAGGCCCTGGAGCGCGGCGAGACGGTGCTGCTCGAAGGCTCGCAGGGCACCCTGCTGGACGTCGACCACGGCACCTACCCGTTCGTCACGTCGAGCAACCCGACCTCGGGCGGCGCGTGCGCCGGTTCGGGCATCGGCCCGACCCGGATCACCACGGTGATCGGCATCCTCAAGGCGTACACGACCCGCGTCGGCTCCGGCCCGTTCCCCACGGAGCTGAACGACGACATGGGCGAGTACCTCAGGAAGACCGGCGGCGAGGTGGGCGTGACCACCGGCCGCAACCGCCGCACCGGCTGGTTCGACGCCGTGATCGCCCGCTACGCGGCCCGCGTCAACGGCATCACCGACTACTTCCTCACCAAGCTGGACGTGCTGTCCAGCCTGGAGAAGGTGCCGGTGTGCGTGGCCTACGAGATCGACGGCACGCGGGTGGACGAGATGCCGATGTCGCAGACGGACGTGCACCACGCCGTCCCGGTCTACGAGGAGCTGCCCGGCTGGTTCGAGGACATCAGCGGCTGCCGCAGCTTCGACGAGCTGCCCGCGAACGCCCGCGCGTACGTGGAGTACCTGGAGCAGATCTCCGGTGCCCGCATGTCGGCGATCGGTGTCGGCCCCGGCCGGGACCAGACGATCGTCCGCCACGACATGCTCGGCTGAGCACCCCCGCCTCACCACGGCCTGGCCGATCGGGACTCCCGGTCGGCCAGGCCTTTTTCCGGCCCGACCGCGCTGGGCCTTTTGCCGCGAATGCTCGTACACCGAGGTGTGTCACCATCCGGGACGGGTGTGTCCGCGCGTTGACATCGTGTTGCCCGGCACCAAAACTCGGTTCCATGAGTGGCCGCGAAGTCCTGGTCGCCCGCCTGCACGTCGATCTGCGACGCCAGGCGAGCGCTATCTGTCGCACGCGCTGATCACCTCGTCCCCCTCCGGGCGCTGACGCCCGAATCCCCTTTTTCAGCCACCGCTGGGAGAAATCGTGTCGATTTCCACCGCGGGTGTACTCGCGCGCCCGGATGAGGGAACAGCGGCGGCGCGCGCCACCCCGAAATCACGAAAACGCCGACTACCGGACCTCCGCCGCTGGATCAGCCCGATCGCGCTGGTCGTCCTATGGCAGGTCGCCAGCGCGAGCGGGGTCCTGCCGCCCGACAAGCTCGCGTCCCCGGTGACCGTGTTCGGCTCCGCGGTCGAACTGGTGGCGGACGGTCAGCTCGGAAGCGCTTTCCTCGTGTCGATGGGCCGGGTGCTGGGCGGGTTCGCCATCGGCGCGTCCGTCGGCGTGGTGCTGGGGCTCCTGTCCGGCCTGTCCCGCTGGGGCGAGCGGATCTTCGACCCGCCGGTGCAGATGCTCCGCACGCTGCCCCACCTCGGGCTGATCCCGCTGTTCATCCTGTGGTTCGGCATCGGCGAGCAGCCGAAGCTGGCGCTGGTCGCGGCCGGTGTCGCGTTCCCGCTCTACCTCAACCTGCACGCGGGCATCCGGCAGACGGACCCCGGCCTGCTGGAGGCGAGCCGGGTGCTCGGCTTCACCGGCGTCGAGCGCGTGCTGCACGTCGTGCTGCCGTCCGCGCTGCCGCAAACCCTGGTGGGACTGAGGATCTCGCTCGGCGCGGCCTGGCTGTCGCTGATCGTCGCGGAGCAGGTCAACGCGGACGCGGGCATCGGCTACCTGATCAACAACGCGCGGGAGTTCCTGCGCACCGACGTGGTCGTGGTCGGCCTGCTCGTCTACGCGCTGCTCGGACTGGCGACCGACGCGCTGGTGCGGGCACTGGAGAAGAGGATCCTCCGATGGCAAGCGCGGTGAGCGTTCGGGGCCTGGTCAAGGAGTTCGGCGAACGCCGGGTGCTGGACCGGGTCGACCTGGACATCGCGCCGGGCGAGTTCGTGGCGCTGCTGGGCCGGAGCGGGTCGGGGAAGTCGACGCTGCTGCGCATCCTCGCCGGGCTGGACACCGACGTCGACGGCGCGTTCGAGGTGCCCGGCACGATCTCGGTGGCGTTCCAGCAGCCCAGGCTGCTGCCGTGGCGACGGGTGTGGCGCAACGTCTCCCTCGGGCTGAGGGGTGTCGACGGCCGCGCGGTGGCCGAGAAGGCGTTGGCCGAGGTCCGCCTGACCGACCACGTCGACGCGTGGCCGTTGACGCTGTCCGGTGGCGAGGCGCAGCGGGTGTCGCTGGCCCGCGCGCTGGTCCGCGAACCGGACGTGCTGCTGCTGGACGAGCCGTTCGGCGCGCTGGACGCCCTGACCAGGCTCGCGATGCACCACCTGGTCGACCAGTTGTGGCGCGAGCACCGGCCCGCCGTGCTGCTCGTGACGCACGACGTTGACGAGGCGCTGCTGCTGGCCGACCGGATCCTCGTGCTCGACGAAGGCCGGATCGTGGCCGAGCACCACGTCGGCCTGGCCAGGCCGCGCCGACGCGCGTCCTTCACGGACCTCCGGACCAGCGTGCTGGCCGATTTGGGAGTCGATGATGTCGAAGCCGCTTAGGACCCTGCTGACCGGTGCGCTCGCCGCGGTGCTGCTGGCGGCCTGCGGGACGCCCGCCACCACGTCGAGCACCGTGCCCGCCGCCGTCAGCCCCGAGGAACTGGCGAAGGTCGTGCTGAAGGTCGGCGACCAGAAGGGCGGCGCCAAGTCGCTGCTCACGGCCGCGAACCTGCTCGCCGACGCGCCGTACAAGATCGAGTGGGCCACGTTCACCTCCGGGCCGCCCCTGCTGGAGGCCGCGTCCGCCGCGGCGATCGACATCGGCGCGGTCGGCAACACACCGCCGATCTTCGCCGCCGCCGCGAACGCGAAGATCGCCGCGGTGTCGGTGATCAAGGGCGACGTGAGCAGCGACGCGTTCCTGGTGCCCGGCGATTCGCCGGTCAAGGACGTCAAGGAGCTCAAGGGCAAGAACGTCGCGGTCGCCAAGGGCAGCTCCGCGCACGGCCAGGTGCTGCTGACGCTGCGCAAGGCCGGTCTGACCACGAAGGACGTGAACCTGAACTTCCTGCAACCGTCGGACGCCTACGCCGCGTTCACGCAGAAGCGGGTCGACGCCTGGGCCGTGTGGGACCCCTACACCGCGCAGGCGCAGCAGGAGGCGGGCGCTCGGGTGATCGCCGACGGCACCGGCACGGCGAACGGCTACGGGTTCCAGGTCGCGGGCACGGCGGCGCTCGCCGACGCGGGCAAGAACGCGGCGATCAAGGACTACGTGGTCCGCTACGCGAAGGCCAGGGTGTGGGCCGACACCCACCGCGAGGAGTGGGCGACCGCGTGGGCAGCGGAGACCGGGCTCAAGATCGAGGTCGCGCGCGCCGACGTCGACCGCGCGGGCGACCTGCCCGTCGCGCTGGACGACGCGGTCGTGCAGTCCGAGCAGGACCTGGCGGACGCGTTCACCGAGGACAAGACACTTCCCGGCAAGGTCGACTTCGCGAAGTTCGTCGACCGCCGGTTCGAAGCCGAACTGAAAGCCGCCAGCGGAGGCAACTCATGAGCGTGACCCTGCACTGGTTCCTGCCGACGTCGGGTGACGGCCGCACGATCGTCGAGCGGTTCCACGCGAACCGCACCCAGGGCGCGCCCGCGCAGCGGGAGGCCGACATCGACTACCTGGCGCAGATCGCCCGCGCCGCCGAGGCGAACGGCTTCGTCGGGGTGCTCACACCGACCGGGACGTGGTGCGAGGACGCGTGGCTGACGACCGCCGCGCTCATCGCCGAGACGAAGACCCTCAAGTTCCTGGTGGCGTTCCGGCCCGGCGTCATCTCGCCGACGCTGGCCGCGCAGATGGCGTCGACCTACCAGCGGATCTCCAGGGGACGGCTGCTGCTCAACGTCGTGACCGGCGGTGACGCGGTCGAGCAGCAGCGGTTCGGCGACTGGCACGACCACGACCAGCGCTACGCGCGCACCGACGAGTTCCTGCACGTGGTGCGCAACGCGTGGACCGGGCAGCCGTTCGACTTCTCCGGCGAGCACTACCGGGTGGCGGGCGCGACCGTGCTGGCGGCGCCGAACCCGACGCCGGAGATCTACTTCGGCGGCTCGTCCGACGCCGCCCTGCCGGTCGCGGCGCGGCACGCCGACGTGTACCTGACCTGGGGTGAACCGCCCGCGGCGGTGGCGGAGAAGATCGGCCGCGTCCGGGCGCTCGCCGAGGCGCGGGGTCGGAAGGTCCGGTTCGGCGTCCGGCTGCACACGATCAGCCGCGACACGTCCGCCGAGGCGTGGCTGGAAGCGGCGAAGCTGCTGGACGCGCTGGACCCGGAGCAGGTGCGGAAGGCCCAGTCGCAACTGGGCGCGAGCCAGTCCGTCGGCCAGCAGCGGATGGTCGCGCTGCACGGCGGCGACCTCGGCGCGGGCGTGCGCGGCCTTGAGGTCCACCCCGGTCTGTGGGCGGGCATCGGGCTCGTGCGCGGCGGTGCGGGCACGGCGCTGGTCGGCAGCCACAGCGAGGTCGCCGACCTGATCGAGGAGTACCACTCGGTCGGGGTCGAGGAGTTCGTGCTGTCGGGCTACCCGCACCTGGAGGAGGCGTACTGGTTCGGGGAAGGCGTCCGGCCGGAGTTGGCCGCCCGCGGTCTCCTGGCAGGGCAGGAGGAGATGGTCGCCGCCGGATGAGGGAGCGGTGGCCTCCCCTGCCGCCGCGGGGGAGGCCACCGTGGCGTCAGCTCACCCCCGGACGGCCGAGCGCGCCTCCACGGCCGTGTCGGAGTTGTCGCTGAAGAGGCCGTCGATGCCCGTGGCGAAGAACTTCGCGTACTCGTCGAACGCGCGGCCGTACGCGGCCGGGTCGGTGGACGTGCGGTAGTCGGCGGGCAGGAACGTGTTCTCGTTGCGGAAGGTGAACGGGTGCACGAGGAGCTTCACCGCGTGCGCGTCCGCCACCAGTGTCGTCGGCGCGAGCAGGAAACCGTTGGCGTCCCTGGGGATGACCTTGTCCTTCGACGGGCCGATGCCGTCGGCGTAGGAGGCGATCTCCTTGAGCCCGGCGGGCTTCACCAGGTCGTCGTAGGTGCGCTTGTCACCGGCCTTGACGAAGTCGTACGGGGCGCCGGTTCCGTTGACGAGCTGCACGATCGGGACGCGCAGCGACCGGTTCAGCGCCTTGAGGTTCGCCACCTCGAACGACTGCACGAACACCTTGGCGTCGCGCCGGTTCAGCCCGTTGCGGTTGAGCGCCTCCACCAGCTTCGGCTCCAGCGCGAGCCCGATGTCCTGGAAGTACGTGGGGTGCTTGGTCTCCGGGTAGATGCCGATGTCCCGCCGCAGCTCCTTGGACAGCCTGCGCTGGAGGTCGATCACCTCCTGGAAGGTGGCGACCTCGTACCGGCTGTCGTAGAGGGTGTTGCGCGGCCGGGTCTGCGGGATGCGCTCCTCGGCGCGCAGCGTCTTCAGCTCCGCGAGGGTGAAGTCCTCGGTGAACCAGCCGGTCAGCGCCACGCCGTCGACGGTCTTGGTCGTCTTGCGCGCGGCGAACTCCGGGTGGTCGGCGACGTCCGTCGTGCCGCCGATCTCGTTCTCGTGCCGGGTCACGAGCTTGCCGTCCTTGGTGGGGACCAGGTCCGGCTCGAAGTAGTCCGCGCCCATCCGCACGGCCAACTCGTAGGACGCCAGCGTGTGCTCGGGCCGGTAGCCCGACGCGCCGCGGTGCCCGATGACCAGCGGACCGCTGGGCCGCGACCACTGACCGGTGCGCTGGTCGGCTTCCTGCGGGGCGGCGGACGCGGTGGGCAGCACCGCGACCCCGACGAGTGCGAGGGCGGTGAGCACCGCCCCGGCCAAAACGGAACGCGCCATGGTCGTGGACCTCCTGGTGCCGGAACGGGACGGCCGGAGCCTCGTTGCCCACGGCGTCGTCCCGACCACGGTAGGAGGAACCGGCGGCCACGTCGTGGTGAACAGCGGGCATCCCGACCCGCGCTTCGTCCGAGGGTGTTGCTGTGAGCACGGTCACGGGTACGGTCACCCAAGCTGATCGACATCGGGGGTGTCCATGGCCGGTCCCGTCGAGCGCGTCAGCTCGTCCCCGGACGAGCGCCCCGACGTCGCCGAACTGGTTGCCGAGTACGACGAGGAACGGCCGTCGCGCAGGCTCGGCGGGCGCTGGGAGCTGGGCGTGTGGATCGCCGCCCTGGTCGTGGCGCTGCTCGTGCTCAAGCAGGTGTTCGACCCGTTCAGCAAGGGCAACCAGTACTACCTGGTGGTGTTCCTCGGCCTGACGCTGCCGCTGGTGTTCCTGAGCTACCGGCCGTGGCGCTCGGCGCCGGACGACCCCGGCCCGCTGGACTGGGTGCTCGCGCTGGTCGCGCTGCTCGTCGGCCTCTACCCGGTGCTCGGCGGCTACGACGCGTTCCTGGACCGCCAGGGCCAGTTGTCGACGCTGGACGTCGTCGCGGGCGCGGTGCTGTTGCTGCTCGTGCTGGAGGCGTGCAGGCGCACCACCGGGCTGGTGCTGCCCGCGGTCTGCCTGGCGTTCCTGGCGTACGCCTACTACGGCGGGTTCCTGCCGCAGAGCTGGGACGTCGCGCACGCGGGCATCGACTTCAGCCAGATCGTCAACGCGCTCTACAACGACGCCAGCGGCTTCTTCGGGACACCCCTGGACGTCGCCGCGACCTACATCGTGCTGTTCACCATCTACGGCGCCGTCCTGGACTCCTCCGGCGCGGGCAAGTTCTTCGTGGACATCAGCTTCGCCGCGTTCCGCAGGTCCCGCACCGCGCCCGGCCGCACCGCCGCGCTGTCCGGGTTCCTGCTCGGCACGGTCTCCGGCTCCGGCACCGCGACCACCGTCAGCCTCGGCGCCGTGACGTGGCCGATGCTGCGCAAGGCCGGGTACCCGCGGGAGAACGCGGGCGGGCTGCTGGCCGCGTCCGGCATCGGCGCGATCCTGTCGCCGCCCACGCTCGGCGCGGCGGCGTTCATCATCGCCGAGTACCTCCAGACGTCCTACCTGGACGTGCTGCTGTGGGCGATGGTGCCGACGCTGCTGTACTACCTCGGCATCGTGCTCGCCGTGGAGGCCGACGCCCGCCGGTTCGGCGCGAAACCGGTCGAGGTGGACTCGCCGAGCGCGTGGAAGCTGTTGCTGCGCGGCGGTTACCACTTCCTGTCGCTCGGCGTCATCGTGCTGTTCCTGGCGCTGGGCATCCCGCCGTTCGCCGCCGTCGTCTACGCCAGCGGCGTGGCCGCGCTGTTCGCGCTGATCACCCGCTGGCGGTCGCGCGAGGACGGCTGGCTGCTGGCGTGGGTGCGGTCGGTCGCGGACTCGCTGGCGACCGGCGTGCGCGGCGCCCTGCCGGTGATCGCGGTGTGCGCGGCGGCCGGGATCATCACGTCCACCATCACCAAGACCGGCCTGGGCCAGGTCCTCGCGTCGGCGCTGGTCGACGCGGCCCGCTCGGTCTCGTCGAACCCGACCGTCGTCCTGGCGCTGACCGTCGTGTTCGCCGCCGTCGCCGTCGGCGTGCTCGGCCTCGCGGTGCCCGTGACGGCGTCGTTCATCATCTCGTGGGTCGTGATCGGGCCCGCGCTGGCCGACCTCGGCGTCGCGGCGCCGGAACGCGCGATGTTCATCTTCTACTACGCCGTGCTGTCCGAGGTGACACCGCCGACGGCGCTCGCCGCCGTGGCCGCCGCCGCGATCACCGGCGGCGCGGTGATGAAGACCATGTGGCAGACGTGGAAGTACACGCTGCCCGCGTTCCTCGTGCCGCTCGCGTTCGTGCTGACCGACAACGGCTCCGCACTGCTGCTCCAGGGCTCGTGGCTGGACGCGCTGTGGGTCACGGCCGTGTCGGCGCTCGGCGTGGCGGCGCTGGCCGTCGTCACCGGGGGCTGGCTCATCAGCCGGGCGGGCCTGCCGGAGCGGCTGCTCTGCGTGCCCGCCGCGCTGCTGCTGCTCTACCTCCAGCCGATCACCATCGCCGTCGGGACCGGGTTCCTGGCGGTGGCCGTGGTCGTCCACCTCGTGTTGCGGAAGGGCAGGACCCAGGATGCGTAGCTGGATGCTCAAGGTCACCGCGGGAGCGCTCGCGGTCGGACTGGTCGCCACGGGCTGCGGCGGCAAGCGGGAAGCCGCTTCCGGCCCCTCCTCCGCCGGGTCGTGCGAGGCGGCCGAGGGCCGCGTCACCATCGCGACCGGCAACGCGGGCGGCGTGTACTTCGTCGTCGGCGGCGGCCTGGCGCAGGTGATCAGCGCCAACACCAAGCTCAAGGCCACCGCCGCCGAGACCGGCGCGTCCGTGCAGAACATCCAGCAGCTCGTCGCGGGCGACTACGACATCGCGTTCTCGCTGGCCGACACCGCCGCGGACGCCGTGAACGGCAAGGACGCGTTCGACGGCAAACCGCAGAAGGTCAAGGCGCTGACCCGGCTGTACTCGAACTACACGCAGGTGCTGGTGCGGACGGACAGCGGGATCAACAGCATCGCCGACATGCGCGGCAAGCGGATCTCCACCGGGTCCCCCAAGTCCGGCACCGAGGTCATCGCCAACCGGCTGCTCGCCGCGGCCGGGCTCGACCCCGCCGCCGACGTCCAGGCGCAGCGGCTCGACCTGACCAAGACCGCCGACGGCATGAAGGACGGCAGCGTCGACGGCCTCGTCTGGTCCGGCGGCCTGCCCACCGCGCAGATGACCGACATCACCACCTCGTTGAAGGACAAGGTGAAGCTGATCGACATCAGCGGCCAGCTCGACGCGCTGAAGAAGATCAACCCCGTGTACGACGTCGCCCCGATCCCCGCCGCCACCTACGGCATGGCCGCCGACGTGAAGACCATCGTCGTGCCCAACGTCCTCCTCGTCCGCGACGACTTCCCGGACGCCGACGCGTGCGCCGTCACCAAACTCGTCTACGACAAGAAGGCCGACCTGGAGAAGGTCCACCCGGCCGCCAAGGGCATCCTGCGCGAGAAGGCCGCCGACACCGCTCCCGTGCCCCTGCACCCCGGCTCGGAGCAGGCACTGAAGGGTTAGCCCGGATAGTCAACTACGCTGCTCCATCGTGCGTGTCCTGGTCATCGGGTCTGGCGCCCGTGAACATGCCCTTGTCCTCGCTCTGGCGAAGGACCCCGAGGTGATCGCGCTTGCCTGCGCACCGGCGAATGCCGGGATAGCGGGGCTGGCCGAGGTCTACGGGGTCGACGTCGGCGACGCCGGGGCTGTCGCCGCCCTGGCCAAGGAGTGGAACGCCGACCTCGTCGTGGTCGGCCCCGAACAGCCCCTCGTGGCGGGCGCGGCCGACGCCGTGCGCGCCGCGGGCATCCCGTGCTTCGGCCCGTCGAAGGACGCGGCCCGAATCGAGGGCTCCAAGGCGTTCGCGAAGGACGTGATGAACGCCGCGGGCGTGCCCACGGCCACCAGCGAGATCGTCGACACGTCCGCCCGCCTCGACTCCGCGCTGAACCGGTTCGGCCCGCGCTGGGTCGTCAAGGACGACGGCCTCGCCGCGGGCAAGGGCGTCGTCGTCACCAGCGACCGGGCCGTCGCCCGCGCCCACGCCATGACCCTGCTCGAAGGCGGCCACCCCGTCCTCCTGGAATCGTTCCTGGACGGCCCCGAGGTCTCCCTGTTCTGCCTCACCGACGGCACCACCGTCGTCCCGCTGCTGCCCGCGCAGGACTTCAAGCGCGTCGGCGACGGCGACGCGGGCCCCAACACCGGCGGCATGGGCGCCTACTCGCCCCTCCCGTGGGCGGGCCCCGACCTCGTCGACACCATCGTGTCCACCTGCGTCCAGCCCGTCGTCGACGAACTCCGCGCCCGCGGCAACCCGTTCACCGGCCTCCTCTACGCGGGCCTCGCCATGACCACCACTGGCCCCCAGGTCATCGAGTTCAACTGCCGCTTCGGCGACCCGGAGACCCAGTCGGTCGTCTCCCTCCTCCGCACCCCCCTCGCCGCCCTCTTCCTGGCCGCCGCCAACGGCACCCTGTCCACCCACCCCGCCCTTGAGTGGTCGGACGGCTACGCCGTCACCGTCGTCATCGCCGCCGAGGGCTACCCCGGCCGCCCCCGCACCGGCGACGTCATCGGCGGCGCCGAAGCCGAAGGCGTCCTCCACGCGGGCACCCGCCGCCGCGAAGACGGCGCCGTCGTCTCCACCGGCGGCCGAGTCCTCTCCGTGGTCGGCACCGGAGCCTCACTCGCGGACGCCCGCACCGACGCGTACACCCGCGTCGCGGGCGTCCACCTCACCGGCTCCCACCACCGCACCGACATCGCCCTGAAGGCGGCGAACGGCGAGATCGAAACGCCGTAACCCCACCCGTCGCCCCGTGGAACCGGCGGAGGCCGGAGTTCGTCCAACCACAGGTGCGTCTCACGCCGGCGTTGGTAGCCTGCGAAAAGAGACCGGACCGTCACCGACCGTACGGGGGTAGGACGACGTGGCACAGGAGAACGAGGTCGGGGACGCGCTGCTCGGCGCCGTGGCCGGCGTTGGCGGAGCGGTGGGAGCAGCCGTCGGCGCCCTGTTCAGAGCCGACGCCGCGCTCGACAAGACGCTCGGTTCGACCCAGGGCGCGGGTGCGCGGTTCGAGGTCCAGAAGGACACCGTGCTCGCCTCCGGCAAGATCATCAACGATCAGCTCGCGCTGCTGAAGCTCGCGTACCGGGACGCCTACGCGAAGCTCCGGGTCACCCTCGACGGTGCGGACGAGGTCAACGAGGGCATCGCTATCGCGTGGAACTCGCGCCTGGTCGACGCCGACGACTCGTACTCCGAACGCATCGAGATGTACATCACGAGCCTGACCAACCTCGTGGAGCAGCTCCGCACGTCTGCGGAGCAGTACGGGTTCAACGACGAAGAGATCTCGGCTTCCTTGGGAGTGCGTGCGTGATGTCGCGTGTTCGGTTCCTGGCGGTCGGCGCCGCTGTCCTCGCGCTGGCGGGGTGTTCCGCCGACCAGACCGGCCAGCCGAAACCTGAAACGTCGTCCACCGCCGGGACGGCCGCGCCGACCACCACCACGTCGAAGTTCGACGCCCCGCCGCCGGTGCGACCGAAGGTGATCAAGCTCGACGGCGTCGACCCCTGCGCCGCGCTCACCGCGGCGCAGTTGAAGCAGTTGAAGGTCGCCACTCCCGTCAGCAAGCCGCTGGACGTCGCGAAGACCGGGAACCCCGCTCCGACCTGCACCAGCAGTTCGACGGGCTCGCAGATCTTCAGCTACAGCGTGTCGCTGGTCGTGGACCGCGGGGTCGACCTCTGGCAGGGCAGCGGGAACCTCGACGTCTCCCCGGCGCAGGTCTCGGGCTTCTCCGCCTTCCAGATCAAGCTCAAGGGCACCTCCAAGGGCGACTGCGTCGTCACGGTGGACGTCGCCGACGGGCAGCAGGTCTTCGTCCAGTTCCTGCCCATCGGTGACGGCTTCACCCAGGACCAGATGTGCCAGAACGCGAAGCAGGGTGCGGAGATGGCCCTCGCCACGTTGCAGACCCTGAAGTGAGAGGGAGTCATGGGCAACTACAAGGACATCGCTGACCACCGCTTCGAGGGCTACGACAACCCCGCACTGGCGCAGCTCGTCACCAAGTTCAAGTCCGGTGACGGGGCGCAGAGGTTCAACGAGGCTTCCCACGCCCTCCGCACGCTGGCGAAGAGCCTCGCCGACACCGACGAGGTGTTGCGCACGGAGCTCCGCAAGCTTGGTATCACCTGGCAGGGCGCGGCTGGTGAGAACGCGGGCAAGACGATCACGGCCGAAGCCGACTACGCGGACCAGAGCGTCGAATCGGGGCAGCAGAACGCCCAGGCGACCGCCGTGCAGAGCGCTTCCTACAGCGACTCGCGGGACGGCATGCCCGAGCCGGACAAGCTGCGGGGCGACACGGAGACCTCGCTGGTCGACGACGTCGGCGGGTTCTTCGGGTACGAGACCGACCACGCGCAGGAGGTCAAGGAGACCAACGCCGCGCGGGAGCAGACGATTCGCGGGCTGACGCAGTACACCGAGGCCAGTCGGGACGCGTTGAACCAGTTCCAGGTGCCCGGTCAGCCGCCGAACTTCGAGGTCACCAGCACCTCCGCCACGGTCGGTGCTCCGGTCGGCACCGGTATCCCCGGTATCGGCAGCCCCACCCCCGGCATTCCCGGCGGTGGTTCCGTCGGTTCGCCGGTCGGCGGTGTCGGTGGTGTTCCCGGTGGTGGCGTTCTGCCTCCTCCGCAACCTCCCGGTGGTGGCACGCCCCTGCCTCCCGGTGGTGGCACGCAGTTGCCGCCCGGTGGTGGTACCGGTGTTCTGCCTCCCGGCATCGGCACGGTCGTCAACCCGCCCGCGGCGGCGGGGCTGTCCAGGGGTGGTGGGTTCGGGCCTGGATTGGGGATCGGGCTCGGGTTGGCGGGTGCGGCCGGGTTGGGGGCCGTTGCGGCTGGGGCGAAGGGGGCGCAGGTCATTCGTGGGGCTGGTGGGCCCGGTACGGGGGCCGCGCCGAAGGTGCCCGTGGTGAAGCCCGGTGTGCCCGGAGTCGGTGGCAACGGCACGATCGGTGGCGCGGGCAAGTCCGGTGTGGCCGGTGTGCCGGTCGACGGTGACGAGCGCGCCAACCGGGGAACCGGTGCGGCCGGTGCCGGTGGTCGGGGTGTGCGCGGTGGGGCCGGGGCGATGATGCAGCCCGCCGCGGCGGCCGGGCGGGGTGCCGAGGGTGACGAGGACGACGAGCACGTGCGCAAGTACGGGGTCGACTCGGACGACGTCTTCGGCGACGATCGGATGGTCGTGCAGTCCGTCATCGGTGAGGAACCCCAGAACAAGTGACATCTCCGGGCTCGCTCGTGCTCTCCGCGCTGGAGTTCGACGTCGTGTGGGAGGCGGCCCGCCTGACACGGCGCAACGTCGCCCTCGACGTGCCGAGTCCCGGCATCACCCACGCGGAACGCGCGGAGTTCGTCCGGAACGCGTGGGCGTCGCTCGAAGGACGTGGCCTGGCCCGCGGTGGCCGGGTCACGTCCGAGATCGCGGACACCCTGGCGCTGCTGGGGAATCCGCAGGTGTCGATCGACATCTGGATCTGGGCCGGTGGGCGGAAGATCAAGGGGCTCGCGGCGGCCGCGGACGAGGACGCCGTGCTGGCCGTCGTCGACGGCGCCGAGGTGTGGCTGATCGAGTCCCGCGGCAGCGCGCTGGCGGAAGCGGCGGTGTCCGTCGCGGGTGACATGCCCGCCGGGTTCGGGCGGTCGATCAGCCTGCCGAACGACGTGCTGCGCGCGGCGTCCGACGAGGCGGGGCGCAACCCGGAGAAGCTGGTGCTCGCGTTGGAGCGCAAGGGATTGCCGCTGAGCGACGCGCAGGAGCTGGCGCGGATGGCGGACGGCATGGGCACGCGCGGCCAGTTCGGCGCCGAACGCGCGCGGCACGGCGGCCCGCCCGCGCGCGCGGACCGGGTGGTGGCGTTCCACGACACGACCTCCGGCCGCTTCCTGCACCAGGTCCGCCCCAGCACGGACGGCCGGAACTGGAGCACGATCACCCCCGTCGACAACGCGCGCCTCGCGGGCTGCCTCTGGGAGCTGCTGCAAGAGGTCTGACCGGGAACCGAGCGGCGCGCCACCACGTCGATCCCTGTACGGGCCCGGAGACCCGCGGCCACGAGTCGTCGGATGCCCTTGATGGATGACATGACGCGATAAAGCGCGTCCCCGTCGCGGAACGGCTCTAGCATTCAGAAGACGGTCAAGGGGGTTGGTGTGGCGCTCGCGAAGTTCAACGCCGAAGCGATGGACCACTGCCGGAGCACGGCTTCCAGCGAGGCCGGGCACCTCGGCGCGGTGGGCGACGGCTTCGCCGACCTGTACGGGAACCCCGACATCTTCGGCAAACTGGCCAGTTCCGGCGGGGTGGCGTCCGCCGCGTCGGGCGTGGACGAGGCCGCGGGCACCGAGTTCGCCGCCGCCGAAACGCTCCTCGGCAAGGTCGAACGGGCGCTCGACACGATCCAGCAGGCCGTCGCGAACACCGACGACCAGGGCGCCGACAACTTCCGGATGGTGTGACCCATGAGCGCGAAGGACGAGGTGGCGGCCCTGCCCGGCGGGCAGGCGCTCGCCGCGCTGGCGGAGAAGGTCGACACCGCGCGGCCCGAGGCGGTCCGCGACATCGCGACCAGGTGGAAGGACGCCGCGGCCAAGTGCGGCGACAGCGGGAACGCGGTGCAGCAGTCGGTGAGCAGGCTCGACGGCGCCTGGGAAGGCGGGTCCGCCGACGGGTTCGTCGCGTACATGGGTGAGTTCGGCAAGTCCGGCACCTCGCTCAAGGACGCGCTGACCAACGCCGCCGCCGACCTGGAATCGGTGGCGGGCGCGCTGGAGACGGCCAAGACCTCGATGACCCGGATCTGCGAGGACCTGCTGAGCGCCGTGCGCGCGGCCCGGACCCGGAACGCGGCGATGCCGCCGGAGGACGTGGACGGGATCATCCGCGAGCTGTGCGCCGACGCCGCGGGCGACGCCGGTCCGGTGGTGGACACCGCCGAGAACGCGCTGAGCTCGGCACTGGGGGCGTTGAAGGGGCGGGCTTCGGGGATCGCGCCCAAGTTCTCGACGATGGCGGATCCGGGGGTGCAGGTGTTCATGCCCTCCCCTGGGGATCCGATCGCCTGGTCGCCGATGCCCGAGGCCCAGACCACCACCTCCGCCGCCGAGGTCGCGCCCGCGCCGGTGGCGCAGGAGGCTCCGGCCGCGGCTCAGCAGACCGGCGGCGGGTCGTCCGGCGGAGGCGGTGGCTCCGGCGGAGGCAGTGGCGGTGGCGGCGGTTTTGGTGGCGGAGGCTCTGGTGGAGGCGGCGGGGGCGGTGGCGGGTTCGGCGGATTCGGGTCCAGCGGGCCGCCGCCGTCGAGCGGCCCGCCGCCGGGGAACGTCGACCAGTGGATCCGCGAAGCCATCAAGATCTTGCAGGCCAACGGGATCCCGGTCACCGAGGAGAACATCGACGAGATCTGGACGATCATCGAGAAGGAGTCCGGCGGCAACCCGCACGCGCTGAACGACTGGGACTCGAACGCCGCGGCGGGGACGCCGTCCAAGGGGCTGATGCAGTGCATCGACCCGACGTTCCAGGCGCACAAGCTGCCGGGCCACGACGACATCTACAACCCGGTGGACAACATCATCGCCGGCGTCCGGTACACGTTCTCGCGGTACGGCGGGTTCGAGGGGCATCCGGGGCTGGCCTCGATGGCGGGTGGCGGCGGGTACCAGGGCTACTGACACCTGCTGCCGGGCGCGTCCGGCAGTTAGCCTGGCGTCATGCCGGATGACCTGCGCCGCCTGTCCGTCGCCGCTCGGGCGGACGTGCCGCCGTTCCACGTCATGGACGTGATGTCCGCCGCCGCGCGCCGTCAGCGGTTGCACGGCGACGTGGTGTCGTTCGCCGCCGGGCAGCCGTCCAGCCAGGCGCCCTCGCCGGTGATCGAGGCCGCGGCGCGGGCGTTGCGGGAGCAGACCCTGGGCTACACCGAGCAGCTCGGGATCCTGGAGGTCCGGGAAGCCCTCGCCGGGCACTACGCGCGGCAGTACGGGCTGGAGATCGGGCCTGGCGACGTGGTGATGACCACCGGGTCCTCCGGCGCGTTCCTGCTGGCGTTCCTCGCGGCGTTCGACCCAGGGGACCGGGTCGCGCTCGCCAGGCCGGGGTACCCGGCCTACCGCAACATCCTGCGCGCGCTGGGGTGCGAGGTCGTCGAGCTGCCCTGCGGGCCCGAGACCCGGTTCCAGCCGACCGTGGAGATGCTGGCCGACGTCGGTCCGCTGGACGGGCTGGTCGTGGCCAGTCCCGCCAACCCGACCGGGACGGTGCTCGACGTCGACGAGTTGGCCGCACTGGCGGAGTGGTGCGCGGAGCGGGGTGTGCAGCTCGTCAGCGACGAGATCTACCACGGCATCAGCTACGGGCGGCCGCTCGCGTGCGCGTGGACCACGTCGCGGGAGGCCGTGGTGGTCAACTCGTTCTCCAAGGCGTTCGCCATGACGGGGTGGCGGCTGGGGTGGATGCTGGTGCCCGAGCGGCTGCACCGGGCCGTCGACCGGTTGACCGGGAACTTCACGCTGTGCCCGCCCGCGCTCGCGCAGCACGCCGCCGTGGCCGCGTTCGAACCCGAGTCGTACGCGGAGATGGGCCTGCTGGTGGACCGGTACCGGGAGAACCGGGACCTGCTGCTGAGCGGGCTGCACGACGTGGGGATCGACCGGGTGGCGCCCGCCGACGGGGCGTTCTACGCCTATGCCGACGTGCGGCACCTGACCGACGACTCGCTGTCGTTCTGCCGCGAGCTCCTGGACGACACCGGTGTCGCGATCGTGCCCGGTGTCGACTTCGACCCGGTGCACGGGCACGAGTTCGTGCGGTTCTCGTTCGCCGGGGCCACGACGGACATCTCCGAGGGGCTGCGGCGGCTCAAGTCGTGGCTGGCCTGAGGAACTTCCCGGCCACCACGATCGTTCACCAAGTAAGAAACTCTCAGGGGGAGGCGCACTATGGTCCGGATCATCGCGGTGCTGTTGGCGATCTGGTTGGCGCTGACGATCCTCGGCGCTGTGGTCAAGGGTGTGTTCTGGCTGGCCGTCGTCGGCGGTGTGCTGTTCCTCGGCACCGCGGCCTACGGGGCGATCAAGAGTCGGTCGAAGACCTGAACCCGATGACCTGAACCACTGGAAAACCGCAGGTCGAGCGTTCAGTATGGGGCGATGCTCCAAGCTGACGAACGTCGCCTCGCCGAGTGGGAGGCGCGCGCCGAGTGGCCTCTGACGGGGCTGGCGGTCGTGTTCCTCATCGCCTACGCCTGGCAGGTGCTGGACGACGGCGCCACGCCGGGCGTGCGGACGGGGCTGGAGATCGCGCTCTGGGTGGTCTGGCTGGTGTTCGCGGTCGACTACGCGGTGCGGTTGAAGCTGGCCGTGAACAAGCCGAAGTTCATCGTCCGGCACCTGTTCGACCTGCTCGCCGTGGTGCTGCCGGTGGTGCGGCAACTGCGGGTGCTGCGCCTGATCACCGTGCTGAACGTGCTGAACAAGCGGCTGGCGGGCAAGATCCGGCAGCGCGTGGGCATCTACGTGGCCGGTGTGACGCTGATGGTCGGCCTGTGCGCGTCGCTGGCCGTGCTGGACGCCGAACGCCACCAGGAGAACGCCACCATCACGACGTTCGGCGACGCGCTCTGGTGGACGTTGACCACGATCTCGACCGTCGGCTACGGCGACCGCTACCCGGTGAGCTGGGAGGGGCGGATGGTCGCGGGCCTGCTCATGGTCGGCGGCATCGCCCTGCTGGGTGTCATCACCGGCACGATCGCGTCGTGGCTGGTGGAGAAGCTCAGCGGGGTCGAGCAGCAGCTCGAGCGGGCCGACGAGGCGCTGCTCACGGAGGTCCGCTCGCTGCGCGCCGAACTGGCCGAGATGCGGGCCGAGCTGAACAGCCGGTCAGCCGAGCACGCCTAGCCGCACGAGCTGCTCGCGCGCGGGAACGGCGCCCAGCCACAGCACGCCGCCCATGCCGGCTTCGAGAGCGCCGTCGATGTTGCTCTGCCGGTCGTCGAAGAACACGCAGTCCTCCGGCGTGGTGCCCAGCCTGCGCGCCAACGCCTCCCAGATCGCCGGGTCCGGTTTGGCGACGCCCAGGTCGCCGGAGAACACCAGGTGCCGGAAGTTCTTCGCCCAGGGCTGCTCCTCGACAACCCGGCCGAACGACGACGGCGCGTTGGACAGCAGCGCGAGCGGCAGGTCGGCGAGTTCCTCCAGCAGAGCCAGGGACTCCGGGTCCGGCTGGAGCCACCCCTCGGTGTCCACGTCGGTCAGCGAGGCCGCCAGCTCCGGTGACACGGACGTCCCCAGCACGTCGCCGACCGCCCGCCAGTAGTCCAGGTCGGACTGCCCGCGGTCGTAGGCGTCGCGGGCGGCCCAGTACACGTCGTCGAACCGCTCCTCCGGAGCGCCCAGCATCGACGCCAACGTCGGCAGCGCCGCCGTCCGGGTGCTGATGACCTCGCCGTAGTCGAACACGATCCACATGGACGAACGCTCCCTCAACTCGCGGACGAGATCCGGCGCAACGTCTCCTTGATATCAGCCTCGGTCACGTCGCGGTGCGTCACGAACCGCAGCATCCCCGGCATCGGCCACGCGTAAACACCGAGGTGGCGCAATCCGATGAGGGTGACCTCCGGGTCCGGCACCTCGGCCAGCACCATGTTCGTCTCCGGCATCCGCACGGTCCACCCCAGCTCGACCAGGCCTTCGGCGAGGGTGCGCGCGTTGGCGTGGTCCTGCGCGAGGTCGTCGATGCGGTCCAGCCCGACCAGGCCCGCCGCCGCGAGGACGCCGCCCTGCCGGACGCCGCCGCCGAGCATCTTGCGGATCCGCCTCGCCTCGGCGACGAACGTCGGCGAGCCCGCGACCGCGGAGCCGACCGGCGCGCCGAGACCCTTGCTCAGGCACACCTGGACGCTGTCGACGCCCACGGTCAGCGCGGCCGGCGGGACGCCGAGCGCCACGGCGGCGTTCCACAGCCGGGCGCCGTCGAGGTGGACCCGCAGCCCGGTCTCCTTGGCCACCGACACGAGCAGCGCGTGCTCGTCGGGCTGGGTCACGGTGCCGCCCGCCGCGTTGTGCGTGTTCTCCAGGCACAGCAGCGTCGTGCGGAGGTTGAAGTACAGGCCCGACGCGCCCGCCGCGGCGCGGATCGCCCCGGCCGACGCGCGGCCGGGAGCCGCGTCCCACGCCAGCGGGTGCGGCATGCCGCCCGCGAGCCACGCGGCCGTGCCCAGCTCGGCGTCCAGCACGTGCGCGCCCGCCGGGGCGAGGAACCGGTCGCCGCGGTTGAGGTGGATCATCAGCGCGATCAGGTTGCCCATCGACCCCGTCGGCACCCAGAGCGCCGCGTCGACCCCCAGCAGCTCGGCCACCCGGTCTTCGAGGGCGCGCATGGTCGGGTCGTGGTCGAGGACGTCGTCCGCCACCTCGGCCGCCGCCATGGCCAGCCGCATGGCCTCGTCCGGTCGGGTGACGGTGTCGGAGCGGAGGTCGATCGGCGCGATCTGGGTCACGAATGGATCACATCACACCTGACGGGTGCACACCGAACGCGACCGGCAGTAGGACGATAGGGGTGACGCACGTCTCCCGAGGAGTTCGTGCAACCGTTGGGCCCGTCAGTTCCGTCCCGTATTCGCAAGCACGACGAGCGGAGAGAGTCCGCGTGGACCAGCACGACGAGCAGGAGTTCGCGGAGTACTTCGCAGCTCGCCGGGAGGCCGTGCGCCGAACGGCGTTCCTGCTCTGTGGTGACTGGCACCGGGCGGACGACTTCGCGCAGACGGCGTTCGTCGCGCTGCACCGCAGGTGGCGCAAGATCCGGGACAAGCAGGCCCTGGACGCCTACGTCCGCCGGTCCGTGGTGCGCGCGGTGATCGACGAGTCCCGGCGGCCGTGGCGGAGGGAGCGATTCGTTGACCAGCTTCCCGAGACGCCCGTGGGCGACGGCGAGGTCGGCGAGTCCGTGGCGACGCGGGAAGCGCTGGTCCAGGGCTTGCGGCGGGTACCACCGCGGCAGCGGGCGGTCCTCGTGCTGAGGTTCCTGGAGGGACTGGACGTGGCGGCCGCCGCCGAGGCGCTGGGATGCTCGGAGGGCACCGTGAAGAGCCAGACCGCACGAGGCCTGACCGCGCTGCGCGAGGCGCTGGGCGACGCCATCGACGACCTGCGGCCCGCTTCATGACCGGGCGGGCCACGACCGGGTCCCGCACGACCGCGCTTCACCCGACCGCGCCGAGGAGGTGGATGTAGGTGGACGAGAACAAGCTCGCCGAGCTCTTCAAGGACGCGGTGCGGGACGCGCCACCGCCGTCCTTCGACGCGGGTGACGTGCGCGCCGCGTCGCACCGCGCGACCGTGCGGCAGCGCTCGGCCGTCGCGCTCGGCTCGACCCTCGCCGCGGTGCTGGTGTTCGGCGGTGTCGCGCTCGGGGCCGGGCTGTTCGTGAACGAGGCGAACACCACCTCCAGCGTCGCCTCCGACCTGGGGGGCAAGGCCGCCGACCAGCCCGCCGCCCCCTACGGCCTCGGATCGGCCCAGGCCTCCGCGGAACGCGATGGACCGCGGGCCCAGAACGTCCCCGAAAGCTCTTCCATGCAGGGAGTGGAGCCTTCGGGGAACGTCAGCCCTCCGGCTGACGGCACCCCAACGGGGTGCGGCACGGTCGACCGGGAGCTCGCCAACGCCCTCGCTGGCGAGCTCTCGGTCGCTCCGGACCAGGCGCGACCCGCGGACATCGCGTGCCCGTCCGGGTCGAGGTCGGCGTCGTTCGAGGTCGACGGCGGCCGGGTGTTCGCCGTGGTGGTCCCCGGCCGTGAGGCGTTGGGCACCCCGCTCGGCGCGGCCAAGTCCTCCGAGACCACCGACCGCGACGGGACGTTGTACGTGGTCAGCGAGTCGCCGAAGTTCGCGGACAAGGTCGGCGGGATCGCGGCGAACCTGCGCGGGAGGTTCTGACCCCGGAGAACTGGCACGGTTGTCCCAGAAATTTGGTACGGTAGTGCCAGATTCTGGAGGTGTCGTCATGGCATGGTTCGTCCTGGTGGTCGCAGGCCTCTTCGAGGCAGGCTGGGCCATCTCCCTCAAGCAGTCGGAGGGCTTCACCAAGCTGGTGCCCTCGCTGTACTTCGCCGTGACCTTCCTCATCAGCCTCGGCGGGCTGGCCTGGGCGTTGAAGCAGCTCCCCGTCGGCACCGCCTACGCCGTGTGGACCGGCATCGGCGCGGCGCTCACGGCCGTGATCGGCATGGTCTGGCTCGGCGACGGCGTGTCCGCGCTCAAGCTGGTGTCCATCACGCTCATCGTCAGCGGTGTGATCGGCCTCAACCTCGCGGGCGGCGGACACTGACGTGGGACAATCAACCCCTATGACCGCTGCAACTCCCAAGGGCGAGCGCCGCCGCCAAGCGCTCGTCGAGGCCGCGATCGGCCTGCTGGTCGACGGCGGTTTCGACGCGGTCAGGCACCGTGCGGTCGCGGAGCGCGCGGGCCTGCCGCTGGCCTCGACCACGTACTACTTCGACTCGCTCGACGAGCTGATCACCGTCGCCCTCGACCGGCACGGCCGCGCCGAACTGGCGTACGGCAAGGCGCGGCTCGCCGAGCTGGACCCGGAGGAGTGCGGCGGCGACGCCTTCATCGAACTGGTGCTCGACCTGCTGCTCGGCCCGGCGGGCGACGTCGAGGCGGTCGTCCTGCGCTACGAGCGGCTGGTCGCCACCGGCCGCCGCCCGTTCCTGCGGCCGCTGATGCGCGAGCTGACCGTCGAGCTGCACTCCCTGCTGCTGGCGATCTTCACCAAGGCGGGCAAGAAGATCAGCGCCGAACACGTCGAGGACCTGATCGCGATCGTCGACGGCACCGTGGTGAACGCGCTGGTGGAGGTGAGCCCCGACCCGAGGGCCGCCGCCCGCCGCAAGCTCGCGGCCGCGCTCGCGAGAACCGCCTGACCCCTCGTGCAACCCGGTTCGCGCACCGCGCGTACTAAGGGGTGAGCGCGCGGAAGGGGTATGCATGCGCAAGGCCGATGAACAGGGCTTCCGTGAGTTCGCGGTGACCCACGCCGCCTCCCTGCGCCGCACCGCGTACCTGTTCTGCGGGGATTGGCACACCGCGGAAGACCTGATGCAGCAGAGCCTGATGAAGCTGTACCAGGCGTGGCACCGCGTCCAGCAGCAGGACCACGCGGGGGCGTACGCCCGCAAGATCCTGCTGCGCACGTGGCTGGACGAGAAGCGCAGACCGTGGCGGCGAGCCGAGCAGCGCGACGGGGAACTGCCGGAGACGGCCGACTCGAACGCCGACCCGGACCTGGTCAGCGGCCGGTTGTGGGCTCGGGAACTGATCCAGAAAGCCCTGATCAAAGTCCCGCCCCGACAACGGGCCGTGCTCGTCCTGCGCTATTTCGAGGACCTGTCCGTCACGGACGTCGCGGCGGTGATGGGGTGCACCGAAGGCACGGTGAAGAGCCAGACGGCGAGAGGGCTCGTGGCGTTGCGGGTGGCCGTGGACGCTTTGGAGAACAACGGCTCGGCTATGGAGACGGAGGTGGCGTCGTGAGTGAACAGGACTTGCGGGATTGCATGAAGCAAGCCGTGTGGGACGAGCCACCGCTGGACTTCGACCCCGACTCGTTCATGGCCCGCGCCGAGCAGCTCACGAAGCGCAGACGCGCGCTGATGAGCGTCGGCGTGGCGACCGCGCTGATCATCGCCACGGTCGCGACGGTGCCGGCGATGTGGGTGGCGAGCCGGGACAAGGGGGTGGACACGGCGCACGGCGTGACCGCCACGAGCACCGTGCCGACGTCGGTCAGCTTCCCCTGGCCGCCGAACGACGAACCCCGCAAGAACCACACGTACGAACAGGACCAGCCGTACCTGGAGAGCATGTGGATCAACATCCTCAGCCCCGCGCTGCAACGCCAAGGCGCTGACCCCACCAGCATCGGCGTGTGGAGCCCGACGTACCAGCCGAACGGCTACGAGCGGGACAGCTCGGTGTCCGACGTGCTCTTCGGGACGGTCTCCTACGTCGGCCCGTCGGGGCCCGCGGTGCTGACCACCACCCTCGCCGGGGTGGGCGCCTGGGAGCCCGCCCCGGACAAGTTCTGCGCGATCCGCAAGGCCGCCGACACCACGTGCAACGCGACCAGGAGGCCGGACGGCTCGATGGTGGTCGCCATGGAGTTCGCCGGGCCCAAGTCGGCGAGCAACGGCTACCACCTGGGCTACCGGTCCGTCCACCACTACCGGCGGGACGGTTCGGTGGTGGGGATGGAATCCAGGTCCAACTTCTCCGGTGACGTCGCCGCGGGCAACTTCGCCATCCCGCTCACCTTCGACCAGTTGACCGACCTGGCCACCAACGAATCGATCGCCCTGCCGCGGTGACTAGGCTCGACCCGTGAGCAAGCCCCGGATCTCGAACGTCCTCGCAGGCCGCTACGCCTCCGCCGAGCTGGTGACACTCTGGTCGGCCGAGCACAAGATCGTGCTGGAGCGCAGGCTCTGGCTCGCCGTGCTGCGCGCACAGGCGGCACTCGGCATCGCCGTGCCGGAGGGGGCCGTCGCCGACTACGAGCGGGTCGTCGAACAGGTCGACCTGGCCTCCATCGCCGCCCGCGAGCGCGTCACCCGCCACGACGTGAAGGCCCGCATCGAGGAGTTCAACGCCCTCGCGGGCCACGAGCACGTGCACAAGGGCATGACCTCCCGCGACCTGACCGAGAACGTCGAGCAGCTCCAGGTGCTGCGGTCGCTGGAGCACGTCCGGGGCCGCGCCGCGTCCGTGCTCGCGCGCCTCGCGCGGCTGGCGGCGGAGCACACCGACCTGGTCATCGCGGGCCGGTCGCACAACGTGGCCGCGCAGGCCACGACCCTCGGCAAGCGCTTCGCGACCACCGCCGACGAGGTGCTGGTGGCGTTCACCAGGCTCGACGAGCTGATCGCCCGCTACCCGCTGCGCGGGATCAAGGGCCCGGTCGGCACCGCGCAGGACATGCTCGACCTGCTCGGCGGCGACCCGGCGAAGCTCGTGGAGCTGGAGCGCACGGTCGCGGGCCACCTCGGTTTCGAGAAGGTCCTGACCAGCGTCGGCCAGGTGTACCCGCGGTCGCTCGACTTCGACGTCGTCTCCAGCCTCGTGCAGCTCGCGGCCGGTCCGTCGTCGCTGGCGAAGACCATCCGGCTGATGGCCGGGCACGAGCTGGTCACCGAGGGCTTCAAGCCCGGTCAGGTCGGCTCCAGCGCCATGCCGCACAAGATGAACACCCGCTCGTGCGAGCGCGTGAACGGCTTCGCGGTGATCCTCCGCGGCTACCTGTCGATGGTCGGCGAGCTGTCCGGCGACCAGTGGAACGAGGGCGACGTGTCGTGCTCGGTAGTCCGCCGGGTCGCCCTGCCGGACGCCTTCTTCGCGCTGGACGGCCTGCTGGAGACCCTGCTGACCGTACTCGACGAGTTCGGCGCCTACCCTGCCGTCGTCGCGCGCGAACTGGACCGCTACCTGCCGTTCCTCGCCACGACCAAGGTGCTGATGGGTGCCATCCGCGCCGGTGTCGGCCGCGAGACGGCCCACGAGGTGATCAAGGAGAACGCGGTCGCCGTGGCGCTCGCCATGCGCGAGCAGGGCTCCGAGAACGACCTCCTCGACCGCCTCGCCGCCGACGACCGGCTGCCGCTCGACCGCGCCGCGCTGGACGAGCTGCTGGCGGACCGGCTGTCGTTCACCGGCGTGGCCGCCCAGCAGGTCGAGTCCGTCGTCGGCCAGGTCGAGGACGTCCTCACCAAGTTCCCGACCGCCGCGGGCTACGTGCCGGAGCCCATCCTGTGACCCCGATCGTCCACGGGCTCTACGTCCACCCGATCAAGGGGTGCACGGCGACCGCGCTCACCACGAGCGCGGTCGTCGAGACCGGTCTGCTGCACGACCGCGACTTCATGCTGGTCGACGCCGTGGACGGGCACTTCATCAGCCAGCGCAAGCTGCCCGCGATGGCCGTCATCCGCCCCACCGTGGTCGACGAGGGCCTGGTCGTGACCGCGCCGGGCCTGGAGGACCACGAGCACAAGACCCGCTACGACGGCGACCGGATCGCGGTCAAGGTCCACTGGTGGGACGGCGAAGGCGTCGACCAGGGTGACGAGGCCGCCGAGTGGTTCACGCTGGCGCTGGGCCGCCCGTGCCGGATGGTGCGCGTGCCCCCCGACCTCGACCGGCGGCTGGACGACGAGGGCCGGGTCGGCTTCGCGGACGCCCACGCGCTGCTGATGACGTCGCTGTCCTCGTTGGACGGCCTCAACGAGCGCATCCTCCAGACCGGTGCCGACCCCGTGCCGATGAACCGCTTCCGCCCCAACGTGGTCGTGAGCGGCTGGCCGGAACCCCACACCGAGGACCTGGTCCGCGAGGTCGCCATCGGCACCGCGTCCTTCGGCTACGCGCGCGTCTGCGTCCGGTGCGTCGTCCCGACCGTGGACCAGGAGACCGGCCTGAAGGCGGGTCACGAGCCGACCAGGACCCTCGCGGGCTACCGCCGCGCCAACGGCGGCGTCACCTTCGGCATGAAGGCCAAGGTCCTGCGCACCGGCACCCTGTCGGTCGGCGACCCGGTCGAGGTCACCGCCTGGGCCTAGAGCGGCTGCCAGCGGAGGTCGTCCCCGCCGCCCGCCGTGCACACCATCGGCTTCAGCCTGCGGTTCACCGCGAGCGCGCCCTCCACCGGGCACGCCGTCCCCTGGAGCACGAACGGTCCCTCGACCGGGGGATCGGTGGTCTCCTCGGGCGGCGGGGGCGTGGCCGTCGGCTCGGGCGGCGGGGCGGGCGCCTCGGTGGTGGGCTCGGGCTCCGGTTCCACCACGGCTGGCTCCTCCGACGTCGTGGGCACCTCCGTCGGTCTGACCGTGATGTCGTTGTTCGACGGCACCGGCGTTGAGCTGACCTGCGCGGACGTGGTGACGGCCGAGATGGTCGGGATGCTCGGGGCCGGTTTGGGGGCGGCGTCGGGCGCGCCGCAAGCGGCCGCGGCGAGCAGCACGGCGAGGCTGGTCGTCACGACTCCGCAGGCCTTCTTCGGGGAAAGCACGAGGTGCACCATAGGTGCGGATGGCCGCAACCAGAACCCCCGAACGGGCTACAGGCGGCCCGCGTCGATGATGCGGCCGAGGAACTGCCGCGTCCGCGGGTGGACCGGTTCGCCCAGCACCTGCTCCGGCGGCCCGGACTCCAGGAGCTTGCCGCCGTCGAGGAAGCAGACGCGGTCGGCGACCTGCTTGGCGAACCCCATCTCGTGCGTGGCCATCAGGATCGTGCGGCCCTGACCGGCCAGTTCGCGCACGAGCGCCAGCACCTCGCCGACCAGTTCCGGGTCGAGCGCGCTGGTGATCTCGTCGAACAGCAGCAGCCGCGGGTCGTACGCCAACGCCCGCGCGATGGCGACCCGTTGCTGCTGCCCGCCGGACAGCCGGTCCGGGTACGCGCCCGCCTTGTCCGCCAGTCCCACGCGGGCGAGCAGGTCGCGGGCGCGGTCGTTCGCCACCTCGCGCGGCACGCCGTGCACGACGCGCGGCGCGAGCGTCACGTTCTCCAGCACGGACATGTGCGGGAACAGGTTGAACGCCTGGAACACGACCCCCATCGACCGTCGCGCCACGTCGGCGTCCACGCGCGGGTCGGACACGTCCACGCCGTCGAGCAGGACCTGCCCGTCGTCCAGTTCCTCCAGCAGGTTCGCGCAGCGCAGCAGGGTCGACTTGCCGGAGCCCGACGACCCGATCAGCACCACGACCTCGTGCTCGCGCACGTCCAGGTCGATGCCGTCGAGGACCGTCGTGCCCCCGTACCGCTTCACCATCCCGCGCACGCTCAACACCGCCTGGCTCACCGCGCCCCCTCCCGACGCGCGGCGCGCCGCGACACCCAGTCCGCCAACCGCCCGGACGGCACGGCGAGCAGCACGAACAGCAGCCCCGCCACGACGTACGGCGTGAAGTTGTACGACGTGGACGACTCGATCTGCGCGGCTCGCACGGCGTCGACCGCGCCGAGCACCGAGATGAGGCCGCAGTCCTTCTGCAACGCCACGAAGTCGTTCAGCAGCGCGGGGAACACCCGGCGCACCGCTTGCGGCAGCACGACGAGCCGCATGGTCTTCTCGTGGTTCAACCCGAGCGAGCGCGCGGCGGCGAGCTGCGACGGGTGCACCGACTCGATGCCCGCGCGGAAGACCTCGGCCACGTAGGCGGAGTAGATCAGCACGAGCGCGATGCCGCCGAGCAGCACCGGGTCGTTGGGGACGCCGGACAGCCGCAGCCCTGGCAGGCCGAAGCCGACCAGGTACAGGCAGATGATCAGCGGCAGGCCGCGGAACAGGTCGACGTACCCGGTCGCGAGCGCCCGCAGCGGGAACCAGACCGAGCCGCGCAACGTCCGCACCGCCGCGATCCACAGCGCCAGCACCAGGATCGCGACCTCGGCGACGACGAGCACGCGGACGTTGAGCCACAACCCGTCCAGGACCGCGGGCAGGGTGCGCCACGCCGTGTCCAGGTTGAAGAACGACTGCCTCACCCGCGGCCAACCCGGTGCGCGGCGCACCGAGAACCAGAGCACGGCCGCGAAGACCACAGTGGACAGCAGGGCGACCGCGGTGGAGCGACGGGAGCGGGAACGCTTGTAGGCCAAGCGTTCCCGCTGGAGGTCGCTCATCACTTGAGTTCGGGCGCCTTGCCCTCGGTGGTCAGCCACTGCTTCTCGATCTCGGTGAGCTTGCCCTGCGACCGCAGCGCTTCCACGGCCGTGGACACGCAGCCGGTCAGCTTGCTGCCCTTGTCGAGCACGATGCCGAACATCTCGGGCTTCCCGTCACCGGCCGGGATCTGGCCGACGATCGTCGCCTCCGGCAGTTCGGAGCCGGTGATGAAGAACGCCGTGGGCAGGTCCACGACGATCGCCTCGACCTGGTTGGCGGTCAGCGCGGCCTTGGCGTCGTCGTTCGTGTTGTAGACGGCGATGTCCTGCTCGGCGGCCAACCGCTTCGCGGCGGTGAAGCTGGTCGTGCCGACCTGGGCGCCGATCTTGGCCTTCCGCACGTCGTCCAGCGTCTTGGCGCTCGCCACCGGCGAGGTCTTGAGCGAGACGACGGCCTGCGCGACGGTGTAGTACGGCGCCGAGAAGTCCACCGCCTGCCTGCGCTCGTCGGTGATCGAGAACTCCGTCAGGTTCGCGTCGTAGGTCTTGGCGCCGGGCTGGATGGCCGCGTTGAACGGCACCCTCACCCACGCCACGTCCTCCTTCGCGTAGCCGAGCTGCTGGGCGACGGCGTAGGCGACGGCGGACTCGAAGCCCTTGCCGTTGGTCGGGTCGTCGTCCTGGTACCACGGCGGGTAGACCGGCTGGTCGGTGCCGAAGGTGAACTTGCCCTTGGCCAGCGTCGTCAGGTTGTCCTTCGTGCAGGGGACGCCGTCGACGGCCGTGGGCCCGGAGGGTGCGGCGTTCTCGTCCACCGGGGCGCAGGCGGACAGCAGCAGGGCTGCGAAGAGCAGGGCGGGTGCGCGCATGCCGGGAATCTAGCCGCCCACGAGACCGATTTGGAGGCTGACCCGCTATCTGGGAAATCCGAAATCTGCCCGTGACCTGCGCGGATGCCTTTCGTAAGGCGAAGAAATGGTCTGAACAACCTGGTCGTACCGGGGCTGGCCTGCGTGATTGACACCACCGTCCGTCGCACGGTCGCGGTCCGGCCGGGAAGTACGCTGGCCCGCGTGCCCAAGCTCGCCGATTACCCGCAGGTCGCCGTAGGCAAGGTCCGCAGGCTGTACGCCGTGGACGACGAGCTGCTGCTGCTCGTCGCGACCGACCACATCTCCGCCTACGACCACGTGCTGTCCAGCGAGATCCCGGACAAGGGCCGGGTGCTGACCGCGATGAGCGTGTTCTGGTTCGAGCAGCTCGCCGACGTGGTCCCGAACCACCTCGTGGCCTACGACGACCCGCGGATCCCCGCCGAGGTCCGCGGCCGGGCGCTGCTGGTCAAGCGCTTGGAGATGGTGCAGGTCGAGTGCGTGGCGCGCGGGTACCTGACCGGCTCGGGCCTGTCCGACTACCGGGCGACCGGCGCCGTGTGCGGCGTCGAGCTGCCGCCGGGCCTGGTGGAGGCCGACGAGCTGGCGGAGCCGATCTTCACGCCCGCCACCAAGGCCGAGCTGGGGTCGCACGACGAGAACGTGAGCTTCGAGGCCGTCAGCGCCGACGTGGGCGCGGACCTGGCGAACCAGCTCCGCGAGACCACTCTGGCCGTGTACCGCGAGGGCCGTGACTACGCCCGCAAGCGCGGGATCATCCTGGCCGACACGAAGTTCGAGTTCGGCCACGACCGCGACGGGCGGCTCGTCCTCGGTGACGAGGTCCTGACGCCGGACTCGTCCCGCTACTGGCCCGCCGACACCTACCGGGCGGGCCGCGTGCAGCCGTCGTTCGACAAGCAGCAGGTCCGCGACTGGCTGACCTCGCCCGCCTCCGGCTGGGACCGCGCGTCCGACACCCCGCCGCCCGCGCTGCCGGACGAGGTCGTCGCGACGACCCGTGCCAGCTACGTCGAGGCGTACGAGAGGATCTCCGGACGCTCGTTCGCGGACTGGGTTTCCTGACCGGGTTCGGCGCGGAAGACCTTCTCCCGCGCCGAATCTCCTGGTCAGAGAGCTGACAGCAGCTCGTACTCCTCGTCGGGCGTCAGACCGGCCCGCCGCACCCGGTCGATCCCCAGCTCCAGCTCGTACGCGAGCGCGTCCTTCGCCGTCTCCCCGACGGGCCGCACCCGCAGTCCGGCGGCCATCGCGGGCCGGGCGTCGCGGAACATCATCGCCATGTGCGACTCGGTCAGCCACAGCGGCAGCGACCGCGGCCCCGCCCACGGCGCGATCTTCAACCGGTCCAACACCTCCAGCGGCACGCGCACAAGCTGCGTGCCGGGGGGCGCCACCGCGCCCGCGATCTCGCCGAGGAAGAAGCTCAACGGCTCCGACGGCCCGGTGCCGTCGAACGTCCCCACCAGCCGGTTCTCCGCCGCGTCCACGATCCACGCCGCCAGGTCCCGCACGTCGACGTGCGACGCCGCCTGGTCCGGCGAGTCCGGCACCGCGACCTGCCCGCCCTGCGACATCCGCGCGGGCCAGTACCCGAACCGGTCACTCGGATCACCCGGCCCGGTGATCAACCCGGCCCGCAGGATGAACGCCCGGTCCTCGAGCTGGTCGAGCACGGCGTGCTCGCTGGCCACCTTCACCGACCCGTACCGGTTCGCGTCGAACGGCGCCCTCGGGTCGTCCTCCAGCGGCGGCAACGTCGGCGACTGCACGGTCTGACCAGCGGACGAGTGGTCGCGGTACACGGAGCAGCTCGACACGAACGTCCAGTGGTCCGTGCTGCCCGCCAGGACGTGCAGCGCTTCGCGCACCCAGTTCACCGACATCTTCGCGACGTCGACGACGGCGTCGAACTGCTCGCCCCGCAGCACCTCGAGCCCACCCGGCTGATCCCGGTCGACCACGACGAGCTCCGCCCCATCGGGCACGGCCCCGGACGCCCCACGTGCCGCGCACACAACCTCGTGGTCGCGACGCACCGCCTCCGCCGCCACCGCCTTGCTGAGGAAGACGGTTCCACCCAGCACCAGGATTCGCATACTCGTAACAGTGACGACCCGAACGGGGTTCCGCCACCGGTCTCGCAGAGGGCGAACACCCCGACCAGGTGATTTACGCCAAAGTAAGCGCGTGATGGCCGTAAGTGATCTTCGAGAAACTTGCGAAGAGGGCAACGAAACCGCAGACCTGCGGACCACCGGTCAAAACGCCCGAAACACCGCTCGTGCGAGTGGGTGATCCTCCAGTGCACCCGCATGCCCGCCGATGGTGATCACCGTGAATCTGCACGCGTTCGTCGACGAATCCCGCCGCAACGACCGGTCGTGGGGTGGTGAATGGCGCAGGCGCGCCATGCCCTTGGTGGCCAGGGAGGTGAACCTCGACACCTGGTCCGGATAGCGCGAAGCGCGGCTGCCGACCGTCCGGACGGTAACCGCGCTCACTTCCTCGGCCCCTCATGGGCCTCGGCTCCTCAAAAATACATCCCGGCTTCCGCCGATCAAGCGAAGTAACCCAAAGGTGTGATGACCTGGCGGTGTGTGGTCCAGCGCACCCGTGACCGGGGTGAACGCGCAGGTCAGGTAACCTACAGCCATCCCCCGCCCTCGTAACAGGGAGCAGCCTGCTGTGGCTCGTGTCGTTGTCGACGTCATGCCGAAGCCCGAGATCCTCGACCCGCAAGGCCAGGCGGTGGCGAATGCGCTGCCCCGGCTGGGTTTCGAGGGGATCACCAGTGTCCGCCAGGGCAAGCACTTCGAGTTGGAGGTCGACGACTCCGTCGACGACGCCGCGCTGGAGAAGATCGCCGAGACCTTCCTCGCGAACCCGGTCATCGAGGACTGGGTGGTTCGGCGGGTCGGCGCATGAGCGTTCGCGTTGGGGTGATCACGTTCCCCGGCACGCTGGACGACGTGGACGCCGCTCGTGCGGCCCGGTACGCCGAGGCCGAGGCGGTGCCGCTGTGGCACGGTGACCCGGACCTCAAGGGCGTCGACGCGGTGATCGTGCCGGGCGGGTTCTCCTACGGCGACTACCTGCGCTGCGGCGCCATCGCGCGGTTCGCGCCGGTGATGGGGTCCGTCATCGAGGCCGCGGGCAAGGGCATGCCGGTCCTGGGGATCTGCAACGGTTTCCAGATCCTGTGCGAGGCGGGTCTCCTGCCCGGCGCGCTGATCCGGAACTCCGGGCTGCACTTCGTCTGCAAGGACCAGTGGCTCAAGGTGGAGAACAACACCACGGCTTGGTCGTCCCGGTACGAGAAGGGCGCCGAGATCCTGGTTCCCCTCAAGTCGGGCGAGGGCGGCTACCAGGCCACCCAGTCCACTGTGGACGAACTGGAGGGTGAGGGTCGCGTGGTGTTCCGCTACGTCGGCGACAACCCCAACGGTTCACGCAACAACATCGCGGGCATCACGAGCGCGAACGGTCGGGTCGTCGGCCTCATGCCGCACCCGGAGCACGCGATCGACGCGCTGACCGGCCCCACGGACGACGGACTGGGCATGTTCCTCAGCCTCATGGATGCGGTGGTGAACGCATGAGCATCGACACCGTCAAGAACGCCGAGACCACGCCCGACCAGGAGCAGCCGTTCCGGGAGTTGGGCCTCAAGGACGACGAGTACGCGCGCATCCGCGAGATCCTCGGCCGCAGGCCGACGGACGCGGAACTGGCGATGTACTCGATCATGTGGAGCGAGCACTGCTCCTACAAGTCGTCGAAGGTGCACTTCCGGCACTTCAGCGAGTCGCTGACGGACGAGATGCGCGCCAAGATGCTCGCGGGCATCGGCGAGAACGCGGGCGTCGTCGACATCGGCGACGGCTGGGCCATCACGTTCAAGGTCGAGTCGCACAACCACCCGTCCTACGTCGAGCCGTACCAGGGCGCGGCGACGGGCGTCGGCGGCATCGTGCGCGACATCATCGCGATGGGCGCGCGCCCGCTGGCGGTCATGGACTCGCTGCGCTTCGGCAAGGCGGACGCCCCGGACACGCGCCGGGTGCTGCCCGGTGTCGTCGCGGGCGTCGGCGGCTACGGCAACTGCCTCGGCCTGCCGAACATCGGCGGCGAGGTCGTGTTCGACGAGTCGTACGCGGGCAACCCGCTGGTGAACGCCCTGTGCGTGGGCGTGCTCCGCGTCGAGGACCTGCACCTGGCGCACGCGTCCGGCGCGGGCAACAAGATCATCCTGTTCGGTGCGCGCACCGGGCTGGACGGCATCGGCGGCGTGTCCGTCCTCGCGAGCGACACGTTCGCGGGCGACGACGGCAGCGGCAAGCGCAAGAAGCTGCCCGCCGTGCAGGTCGGCGACCCGTTCACCGAGAAGGTGCTGATCGAGTGCTGCCTGGAGCTGTTCCAGCAGGGCATCGTCGTCGGCATCCAGGACCTCGGCGGCGCCGGGCTCTCCTGCGCCACCTCGGAACTCGCCAGCGCCGGTGACGGCGGCATGCACGTCTACCTGGAGCGGGTCCCGCTGCGGGCGACCGGCATGACCCCGGCCGAGATCCTGTCGAGCGAGTCGCAGGAACGCATGTGCGCGGTCGTGGCGCCGGAGAACGTCGACGCGTTCATGGCCGTGTGCGCGAAGTGGGACGTCATCGCCTCCGAGATCGGCGAGGTCACCGAGGGCGAACGCCTGGTGATCACGTGGAACGACGAGGTCGTCGTGGACGTGCCGCCGCGCACCGTGGCGCACGAGGGCCCGGTGTACAACCGGCCCATCGAGCGCCCGGCGGACCAGGACGCGCTGATCGCCAACGGCCCGGAGTCGCTGGCCCGGCCGACCGCGGCCGCGGACATCCTCAAGACCATCGTCACCATGGCCGCGTCGCCGAACCTGGCGTCCCGCCGCTGGGTCACGCAGCAGTACGACCGCTACGTGCGCGGTGGCACGGTCCTGGCGCAGCCGTCGGACGCGGGCATGATCCGCATCGACGAGGAGACCAACCGCGGCATCGCGCTGGCCACCGACTGCAACGGCCGCTTCACCAAGCTGGACCCGTACGCCGGCGCGCAGCTCGCGCTGGCCGAGGCCTACCGGAACGTGTCAGTCAGCGGCGCGACGCCCATCGCGGTGTCGGACTGCCTGAACTTCGGCTCGCCGGAGGACCCGGCCGTGATGTGGCAGTTCGAGCAGGCCATCAGGGGCATCGCCGACGGCTGCCGCGAACTGGGCATCCCGGTGACGGGCGGCAACGTCAGCTTCTACAACCAGACCGGCAGCACGGCGATCCTGCCGACGCCGGTCATCGGCGTGCTGGGCGTGATCGACGACGTGCGTCGCCGCATCCCGACCGGCATCGGCGCGGAAGCGGGCGAGACCCTGCTGCTGCTGGGCGACACCCGAGACGAGTTCGGCGGCTCCGAGTGGGCGCACGTCGTGCACGGCCACCTGGGCGGCACGCCGCCGAAGGTCGACCTGGCACGGGAACGCCTGCTCGGCGAGGTGCTGCTGGCCGGGTCGCGCGACGGCATGGTGTCCGCCGCGCACGACCTGTCCGACGGTGGTCTGGCCCAGGCGCTCGTCGAGGCCTGCCTGATCGGCGAGACCGGCGCGCGGGTGTTCCTGGACAGCGACCAGGACGCGTTCACGCAGCTCTTCAGCGAGTCCGCGGGCCGCGTGCTCGTGGCCGTGCCGCGCAGCGAGGAACTGCGGTTCACCGACATGTGCACCGCGCGGCAGTTGCCGTGGCGCAAGGTCGGCGTCGTCGACCCGGAGTCCGAGTCCCTGGAGATCCAGGACCTCGGCCAGCTCCAGCTCGGCGAACTCCGCGCCGCCTGGGAAGGCACCCTTCCCGCGCTGTTCGACTAGGAACGCGGTGGTGGGGAGGCTTTCCGAAGCCTCCCCACCCCGGCGTCAGCCGTTGGCCAGCGCCTGGAGGCGGTCGTAGCCGCCGTTGAACCGGTTCTGGTCGATCGGCGTCGACGAGTACTGCCAGAACGTGTGGAACTCCCAGTCGAACGGGAGCGCGCCGGGCGCGGAGGCGTACCTGGCCACCCACAACGGGTTCGTGGTCTTGAAGCTGCCGCCGACGCACTGGTTCCACCAGCTCGCGGACGTGTAGATGACCGGGAACACGCCGGTCCGCGCGCGGTAGGTGTCGCTGAAGGCGAGCACCCAGGCCGTCATGGCGGCCTGCGACAGGCCGTAGCAGGTGCCGCCGTAGGGGTTGTACTCCATGTCCAGCGCGCCCGGCAGGGTTCGGCCGTCCGCCGACCAGCCGCCGCCGTTGGCGAGGAAGTACTCGGCCTGCGCCTCGCCGCTCGACTGGTTGGGCAGGGCGAAGTGGTAGGCGCCGCGGATCATGCCGACCTCGTACGAGCCGTCGTACTGCTGGGCGAAGTACGGGTTCCGGTACCCGGTGCTCTCGGTGGCCTTGACGTACGCGAACCGCTTGCCCTGGTTCCAGTGCGCCGCCCAGTCGACGTTGCCCTGGTAGCTGCTGACGTCGATGCCCTCCACCGTTTCCAGGACCCCGTGGTCCTTGTCCGGCTTGACGTCGGCACCCTCACCGCCCTCGTGCTTCCGGATCTGCGACCCCATCGAGTGGTTCTGCGTCGCGGGATCGGGGGCGGGGCCGCCGTCGACCGGGATTCGCGCCGTGACCAGCGAACCTGTTGGCGTCGGCAGGGCTCGTTCTTCGCGTGGGACTGTCTTCATCTCGGACTCCTTGAGCCTGTGCAGGGGCGGAGAGTCGAGCTGCGAGTGTCCTGCACTCGGTGACGCGGTGGCCAGCTCTCCGGTGATCGGGTTGCCGGACGGCCGCTCGGCTAATCCCCCACCAGCGCCAGCAGGCGGTCCCGCGGACCCCGTTCCACGGTCGGCGACGGCCGGTGCCACACCGGGTAGACGCCCCGGCCGCGGGGGAACGCCCCTGGTGTGGCCGAGTGCATGTCCACCCGCAGCGGGTTCACCGGGCCGGCTTCCGCGCCCGCGCACTGGGCCCACCAGACCGCCGACGTGTAGACCACCGGGTACCGACCGGTCCACTCCAGGTAGGTGTCGGCGAAGTCCAGCACCCAGTCGGACAGCGCGGCCCTCGTCAACCCGTAGCAGGCCTTGCCGTACGGGTTGAACTCCAGGTTCAGCGCGCCGGGCAGGGTCATGCCGTCGGCTTTCCAGGCCCCGCCGTTGTCCACGAAGAACTCGGCCTGGTCGGCGCCGCTCGACCGGTCCGGCAGCGCGAAGTGGTACGCGCCGCGGATCAGGCCGACGTCGAACGACTCGGCGTACTGGACGCCGAAACCGGGGTTCACGTGGTCGACGCCCTCGGTCGCGAGCACGTACGCGAACCTCTTGCCCTGCTGCCAGTGGCTCGTCCAGTCGGCCTCGGTCGGACCCTGCGCGCTCACGTCGACGCCGGACACCGCGTCGTCCCCCTGCCTCATGGTCCGCGGTCAGCCCATCACCAGGCGGACGAGCTGGTCGGCGTCGCCGTTGAACAGGTTCTGGTCGCCGGGGAACAGCCCGGCCGCCTCCCACTGCCAGATTGTCTGGTAGTCCCAGCCGACCGGCAGCGGGCCCAGTTCCTCGGCGTAGTGCGCGACCCACAGCGGGTTCGTCAGGCCGAAGTGGACGGTGCCGCCGACGCACCTGTTCCACCAGCTCGTCGACGTGTAGATCGTCGGGTACCGCTGGGTGCGTTCGAGCACCCGGTTGCTGAAGTCCAGCACCCACCGGGTCATCGCCGCCTGGTCGAGGCCGTAGCAGGTCTCGCCGTACGGGTTGTACTCCATGTCCATCGCGCCCGGCAGCGTCTTGCCGTCCACCGACCAGCCGCCGCCGTTGGACACGAAGAAGTCCGCCTGCTCGGTCCCACCGGACCGGTCCGGCAGCGCGAAGTGGTACGCGCCGCGGACCATCCCGATGTCGTAGGAGCCGTTGTACTGCTGGGTGAACTTCGGGTTCCGGTACCCGGTGCCCTCGGTCGCCTTGACGTAGGCGAACCGGGCGCCGTCGGCCCAGGACTGCTCCCAGTCCACGTCGCCCTGGTGGCTGCTCACGTCCATGCCCGGCACCTCGCCGAACGGCGCGAGCGAGCGGGCGGTCCTCGTCGTGCCCTCGTGCTTGGCGATCTGCGAGCCCGCGAAGTGCTCGGCGGACCCCTCGGGCAGCGGTGCGGCGGTCGTGCTCGGCGCGGGCGCGGCGGCGAGCGCGCCCGCCGCCGCGGTGATGACGCCGAGCCGGGCGGTCCAGGCGCGGAGTCGGGATCGGATGGCCACGGGACGCCCCCATTCGGTCGCAGATCATGGGCCGTACGGCCTAGATCCTCCGCCCGAATCGGGCGAACCGCACCCGATGATCACCCGAGTGGACCAGTCGAAGCGCACGTTCGGGGACGGCCCGCGCCTAGTCCAGGCGTGCGAACTCGGCGTCGGTCAACTCCACGTGGGTGGCCTCGGCCGAGCTGCGGATGCTCTCCGGCCGCGACGCGCCGGGGATCGGGATGACGACCGGCGCCTTGGCCAGCATCCAGGCGAGGCACACCTGCTGCGGGCTCGCGCCGTGCGCCTCGGCGACCTCGGCGAACGCCGTGTTCCGGTCGCCCAGTTCGCCCGCCTTGCCGATGCCGCCCAGCGGGCTCCACGGCAGGAACGCGATGCCCAGCTCGGCGCACAGCTCCAGCTCGGGTTCGCTCGACCGGAACGACGGGGAGAACTGGTTCTGCACGGCGGCGAGCCTGCCGCCGAGGACCTCATTGGCGAGCTCGATCTCGGCGGGGTTGAAGTTCGAGATGCCTGCCTGCTTGATCTTGCCCGCGTCGAGCAGCTCTGCCACCGCGCCGAACGAGTCGGCGATCGGGACGGTCGGGTCGGGCCGGTGGAACTGGTAGAGGTCGATCGCCTCGACGCCGAGCCGCTTGAGCGACGCGTCGCACGCCGACCGCAGGTACTCGGGGCTGCCGTTGAGGCCCCAGCCGCCGCCCGCGACCCTGGTGTGGCCGCCCTTCGTGGCCACGAGGACGCCGTCGGCCGCCGAGCCGAGGCTGCGAAGGGCTTCGGCGATCAGCTCCTCGTTGTGGCCGAAGTCCTGGTCGTCGAACGAGTAGGCGTCCGCGGTGTCGATCAGCGTCACGCCCGCCTCGACGGCGGCGCGGACCGTGCTCAGCGCTCGTTCGCGGTCGGGGCGGCCCTCGATGGACAGCGGCATGCCGCCGAGTCCGATCGCGCTGACCTCGACGTCGCCGATCCGGCGGGTGCGCATCAGGTGTACCTCCTGGGAGAAGTGGTGCCCCGAGTCTGCGCCGGAAGTATTAAGCTGTCCAACAGAACAGGCTGATGATATTCAGCAGTTTGGGTGATTAATCATGGAACTTCGTCAGCTCGAGTACTTCGTGGCGGTGGCCGAGGAGTGCCACTTCACCAGGGCGGCCAAACGCGTGCACGTCGCCCAATCGGGTCTGTCCGCGTCCATCCGGTCGCTGGAGACCGAGCTGGGCGCGCCCCTGTTCGTCCGCAGCACCAGGCAGGTCGAGCTGACCGAGGCGGGCCGTGCGCTGCTGGTCGAGGCCCGCCGGGCGCTCGGCTCGGTCGACGCCGCCCGCGACGCCGTCGCCGCCGTCCAGGGCCTGTTGCGCGGGTCGCTGTCCGTCGGCAGCCTCCAGTGCCTGCACGTCGTCCACCTGCCCGCCGTGCTGGCCGCGTTCCACGACTCGCACCCCGGCGTGGAGATCCGGCTCCGCCAGGGAGGCACCGCGGACCTCGTCGAGGAGGTCCGGGCGGGCCGGATCGACGTGGCGTTCGTGACCCGCTCGCCCGACCGGGACGTGCGGATGGCCAGCCTCGCCAGCGAACCGCTGGTGCTGGCGTGCGCGCCGGACCACCCGCTGGCCGGGCGGACCTCCGTCGCGCTGCCGGAACTGGCGGGCGAGTCCTTCGTGGACTTCAACGCCGGGTGGGGGACGCGGGACGTCGTCGACCGCACGCTCGCCGCGGCCGGGGTGGACCGGCGGGTCGGCGTGGAGGTCAACGACGTCCACTCACTGCTGGACTTCGTCGGGTTCGGACTCGGCGTCGCGCTCGTGCCGCAGTCGTTCTCGCTCAAGACGGAGCTGGTCCGGTTCGTCGGCCTGGACGGAGGTCCGGTCGCCGAGACCGTGGTCGTCACCGGTACGACCGTCAGCGCGGCCGCCAGGGCGCTGCTCGACCTGGTACGCCCCGGCTAGCCGCCAGCCCTCCGGCGGGGCGATCCGCATGCCGGTGCCCGGCTCGACGGTCAGCTCGCCCCGCACCGGCTTGGGCAGGTCGGTGCTGAGGTGCAGGAACGTGTCCACGACGGCGCCGCGGACGTCGAACTCGTCGTGGAACGTGGTGTCCTGCAACGACAGGCCGCCGCCGAACCGGGCCGAGTTGGCGGACGCGCGGCCGTGGAACACCGCCCCGGAGAACAGCGCGGGCTTGGACGCCTCCACCTCGTTGACCATGGTGATGCCGTAGAAATTGGCGCGCCGGGCGGTGAGCCGCCCGATCCGCCGCCCGGACAGCCGGAAGTACTCCAGGCTCGCCCCGGTCAGGTCCAGGTGGTACGCGACCGGGTCCTCGTCCGCGCCCCACGGCAGCATGTCGGTGATCAGCCGCTGGGCCGTGCGCCGGACCTCGCGCTCCCGGTCGTCGCGCGCCAGTTCCTCGTCGTTCGGCGTCCTCGGCTCCTTGTCCGGGTCGCCGGAGTGGTTCGAGTAGCTCCTGTGGTGGAACGGCCGCCGCAGGTACGCGCACAGCACGTCCAGCACGGTCTGCTTGTACCGCGGCGACGACGCGGTGAGGCCCGCCAGCGCGTGCATCGCGCCGACCCGCACCTGGTCGGCGTCGTGGCCGAGCATCTCCACCGACCGCGCGAACCGCTCGTCGGCGACCTTCTCGCTCTCCAGCTCGTGCCGCGCCTCCTCGGTGCGGCGCCTGCGGTCGTTGAGCCACAACGCGTACAGCGCCACGACCGCGCCACCCGCCAGCCCGCCGGTCTTGACCGCCTCGGCCTTGGACAGCTTCGGCTCCACCAGCAGCAGGACGACGACCGTCGCGGCGGTGACGGCGACGGCCGCCAGCACGCTCGCCAGCAGCATGAGTCGACCGCGCACCATCAGCTCCTCACCAGGCCGGTGCCGTCGGGGCGCTGGTCGACGACCCACCCGTCCGGCAGCCGGTTCTCGTGGTTCAGGGACACGACCATCGCGTTCGTGGTCGCCTCCTGCGGGACGGCGGTCCGCAGGTCGAGACCGCCGGTGAACTTGGTCCCGCTCATCTCGACCGGCTGGTCGAACACGGCCCCCTCGAAGGAGACCGGCCCGGAGAACTCGGTCCTGGTGAACTTCGCCGGTCCGTGGAAGCGGGTGTTCCGGAAGTCGACCCAGTCGTCGGTGGTGGCCACCTGGAACGACACCTTCCCGTGGAACACCATGTCGAGCAGGTGCAGCCGACCCTTGGTCGTGGACCCGCTGAGGAACACGTCGCCGTGCACGTGGGAGTGGTGCAGCGAGTTCGAGTAGTGGAACTCCGCGTCCCGCAGGATGAGCCGCCCGATCTGCCGGTTCGTCAGCTCCAGGAACGCCAGCGTGGCCTTCGACAGGTCCACCTCGTAGTGCGGGGCGTCGACGACGCCCACCTCGGGCAGCAGGTCGGCGATCAGCCGCTGGGCCGTGCGGCGCACCTGGAGCTCGGCCTCGTCGTGGTCGCCGTGCTCGTCGCCGAGCTCGAACGGCCGCCGCAGGTACGAGCAGACGATGTCCAGCACGGTCTGCGTGTACTCGGTGCGCGACCGGGCCAGGCCCGCCAGCGCGTGCAGCGCGCCGACCCGCACCTGGTCGGTGTCGTGCCCGAGCAGTTCCACGGCACGGGCGAACCGCTCGTCGGCGACCCGCGACCGGTCGTGCTCGGCGCGCTGGTTCTCCAGGTCCTGGCGCTCCTTCTCGATCTCCTGGCGCGCCTCCTCGGTGCGCCGCTTGCGGTCGTTGAGCCACAGCGCGTAGAGCGCGATCACCGAGCCGCCCGCGAGGCCGCCGGTCTTGATCGCCTCGTTCTTGGCGGCGTTGGGGTCGACGACGAAGAGCCAGCCGCTGACCAGGAGGAACGCGCCTATGGCGCCGACGATCGTCGGGGCGAGCATGTTGCGCTTCCCGTTGTACTTGACCACGGTCAACACCACCGCGACGGCGAGCACGACCGCTCCCGCGATCCAGAGGTACTTCACAAGTCCGGCATTCTCCAGTGCGGACGCCGTCGTTGTCCCCGGAACCGCGACCGTTCGTGCGGGCGGTGTGCCAACTCACCGCTGTGCACCATGATGGGGGACCATCGGTGTCGGCGAGGGGGGAGCACGTGGTCGAGCGGCCGGGCTGGGCGTCGGGTGACATAGACCTGGAGCGTCCGAGCGTCGCCCGCATCTACGACTACTTCCTCGGGGGCGCGCACAACTTCGCGGCGGACCGGGCCGTGGCGAACAGGACGCTGGAGGCCATGCCGGAGCTGCGCGGGGTGGTCCTGACCAACCGGGCGCTGCTGCGCCGGATGGTCCGCCACCTGCTGGACCTGGGGGTCCGCCAGTTCCTCGACCTCGGTTCCGGCATCCCGACCGCGGGCAACGTGCACGAGATCGCCCACCGGGTCGACCCCGCGGCGAAGGTCGTCTACGTGGACGTCGACGCGGTCGCCGTCGCGCACGGCAGGTCGCTCCTGCTGGAGGAGCCGAACGCGGTCGCGCTGCGGGCGGACGTCCGCGAGACGAAAACCGTGCTGGAGTCCGCAGAAGTGCGGTCGGTGCTGGACTTCGACCAGCCGGTCGCCATGCTGATGATCGCGCTGCTGCACTTCGTGCCGGACTCCGACGAACCGTGCCGGATCATCTCCGAGTACCTCGACCCGCTGGTCCCCGGCAGCTACCTGGGGATCTCGCACTCCGGTTTCGAGGAGGGCGAGGAGGGCGAGGGCGCCGCCGAGGCGCGCAGGACGTACAGCTCACAGGTCGCGCAGATGACCCACCGCACCACCGGCGAGATCACGTCCCTGTTCGGAGACCTGGAGGTCCTGGACCCCGGAGTGGTCCGAATGCCCTACTGGCACCCGGAGTCCCCGGACGACGTCGACGAGGCCTCGGCGCGCTTCCCCGGCTTCGCCGCGCTGGCGCGCAAGCGGTAATGGTCGACTCCAGTGGGCAACCGGCCGTATCCTCTGCGTTTGTGGTGGCAGGCCGACGAACATGACGGAACGGGTTGACCAGCGGGTGCCCAGCAGCCGATCGGAACTGGACCCGGCCCTGGTGGCCGGGGCCGAAGCGTTCGCGCGCACGTGGGCCACGGCGGTGATCGGCAGCAGCTACGTGCCGATGACCAGGGCCGAGGTGGCCGAGCACCTCCAGTCGCTGACGGAGGTGCTGGTCTCCGCGCTGTTCGCGAACCCGTTCCGCACCGCCCCCGGCTACGAGATCGGCTCGCGCCTGGTCGAGGCCCACTTCACCGGCACGGACACGCTGGGCCGGACCGTCCAGCTCCTCGGCGACGACCTGCTGACCGAACTCGGCATCGGCGTGGACAACCGCATGTCGTCCCGCCTGGCCGCACTCCAGGGCGCTCTCGCCGCCGGGTACGCGCGGGCGCTGCGCGAGCGGACGCTGGCCGAGCAGGAGGCCATCCGGGCCGCCGTGCTCGACGCCCGCGACCAGGCCGAAGCGGCGCTGCGGGCCAGCGAGGCCCGGTTCCGCGCGATGTTCACCGAGGCCGCGATCGGCATCGGCATCGCGGACATCGAAGGCCGGATCCTGGACGTGAACCAGGCGTTGCAGGACATGCTCGGGTTCAGCGTCGAGGAGATGCGGCAGTACAACATCCGCGACCTCATGCACCCGGAGGACAGCGGCAACGTCTGGCGGCTGTACGACCAGCTCATCGCGGGCGACTGCGACCACTACCGGGCCGAGAAGCGGTTCCACCGGGCCGACGGCGAGCAGGTGTGGACGCACCTGACGCTGTCGCTGGTGCGCGACGACCACGGTGAGCCGCAGTACCAGGTGGCGATGATCGAGGACGTGACCGACCGGCACCTGCTGCAGAACCGGCTGCGGTACCAGGCGCTGCACGACCCGTTGACCGGCTTGCCGAACCGGGCGCTGTTCCTGGAGCGGCTGGGGCGGGTGTTCGCGGCCGCGGCCGGGGTGCCCGGTCGGCGGGCCGGGCTCTGCTACCTGGACCTGGACGGGTTCAAGGTGATCAACGACAGCCTCGGGCACGACATCGGCGACCAGTTGCTGGTCGAGGTCGGGCGGCGGTTGGACCACTCGGTCTCCGGCGACGGGAAGCTCGTCGCGCGGATGGGCGGCGACGAGTTTGTGATCCTGGTGGAGGGATCGGAGAGCACCCAGGACATCGTGAACGTCGCCGATCGGGTGCTGCACGAGCTGGAAGCCCCGATCAAGATCGGCGGGCACGAGCTGACGGTGTCGGCGAGCATCGGGATCGTGGAGCGGCCGTTGGAGGGGACGACGGCCGCCGACCTGATGCGGGACGCGGACATCACGCTGTACTGGGCCAAGGCCGACGGGAAGTCCCGGTGGGCGCTGTACAACCCGGAGCGGAACGCTCGGGAGGTCGCGCGGTTCACGTTGTCGGCGACGATGCCCGCGGCGTTGGAGCGGGACGAGTTCTACGTCGACTACCAGCCGTTGGTGCGGTTGGCGGATAGTCGGATCACCGGTGTCGAGGCGTTGGTGAGGTGGCAGCACCCGGAGTTCGGGAGGTTGGCGCCTGATCGGTTCATCGAGTTGGCCGAGGAGACCGGGCTGATCGTGCCGCTCGGGCGGTGGGTGCTGCGGAAGGCCTGTCAGGAGGGGCGGCGGTGGCTGGAGGAGTTCGGTGACTCGGCGCCGTTCGTGAGTGTGAACCTGGCTGTGCGGCAGAGTCGGGATCCCGAGTTGGTGCGGGATGTGAAGCGTATTTTGGATGAGTGTGGGTTGCCGCCTCATCACTTGCAGTTGGAGTTGACGGAGAGCGCGATCATGGGGACCGCTGATGAGCCGTTGGAGGCTCTTCGGGCGTTGTCGGACATGGGCGTGCGGATTGCTATTGATGATTTTGGTACGGGGTATTCCAATCTTGCTTATTTGAAGCATTTGCCTGTGCATGAGTTGAAGATTGCCGGGTCGTTCATGGAGGGGCTGAGGGCGGCGGATGAGGAAGACGCCGTGGATGCTCAGATCGTGTCGACGTTGGTGCAGTTGGCTCATGCGTTGGGGCTTGGGGTTACTGCTGAAGGGGTGGAGACGCCTTCGCAGGCCAAGCGGTTGCATCGGATTGGGTGCGATACCGGGCAGGGGTGGTTCTTTGCTCGGCCTGGGCGGCCTGAGGATGTGGATCATTTGTTGCGTGGGGGGCTTTAGGTTCGGGGCGGTGGGTCCGGTGGGGGGCGGGTTGCGTACCGGGCTCTTGGTGGTGGGGTGGCCGGCGTGCTGTTTAGTGGGTCAAGAGTTTTGTTAGGATTTCGTCGAATTTTGTTAGCTCGGCTTCTGTTAGTGGGGATAGTGAGGCTGCGGCTACTTTGGTTACCAGTTTTGCGCCTTCTTTTTGTAGTTCTTGGCCGTGTTCTGTTAGGCGGTGTCGTATTGCTCTGCCTGGGCCTGGGATTCGTTCTATCAGGCCTCGGTTGATCATTCTGGTGGCTAGGGTGCCGAAGGCCTGGTCGCTTTGGAAGGTTAGTTGGGCCAGGTCGTGTAGTGAGGCTTCTGGGTTTTCGTGCAGGTGTCGTAGTGCGTCCCACTGGATGAGGCTTATGTCCAGTTTGGCCAGTTCTGCTGTTAGGGCGCGGTGGTGGCGCATCTGTAGGCGTTTGACTGACAGGGCTACCTGGTGTGGGGGTCTGGGCATGGGGGTAGGTTAGTCCACTTGTTTAGGTAAGGATGTTGATATAAGGTTGTTGATATGATCTCCTTTGAAGATCTTGGTGCTGGGCGTCCCTTTCTGTTGCTGCATGGTGGGGGTGGGCCTGGGACGGTGGCTGGGTTTGCTCGGTTGTTGGCTGCGCACGGGCGGGTGATCGCGCCTGTGCATCCTGGGTTCAACGGGACTGAGCGGGCCGATGGGCTGGTGACCATGCGTGGGCTTGCTGATCTCTACCTGGGGTTGCTCGAAGAATTGGATCTGCGGGATGTTGTCGTTGTCGGCAATTCCATGGGTGGGTGGATCGGTGCTGAGATGGCTGCGGCCGATACCGGGCGGATCAGTGGGTTGGTGCTGGTCAACTCTGTCGGGTTGGACGTGCCCGGTGAGCCGGTCGCCGACATCTTTCCGCTGTCGCCCGTCGAGTTGGCGAAGTTGAGCTTCCACGACCCGGCCAGGTTCGCGTTGGACCCGGCGACGTTGCCCGAGGCGCAGCGGGTGGTCATGGCGGCCAATCGGGCCGCGCTGGTCGTGTACGGCGCTGCTGGTATGACCGATCCGACGTTGCGCGATCGGTTGTCCGACATCGCTGTGCCCACGGTCGTGCTGTGGGGTGAGTCGGATGAGGTGGTGACCCCTGCCTACGGTCGGGAGTTCGCTGCCGCTGTTCCTGGTGCGTCGTTCCGGTTGCTTCCCGCTACCGGGCACGTGCCGCAGGTGGAGACGCCGGAGTTGTTGTTGGCGGCTGTGCTGGACTTCGTTGGTCAGACCGCCCAGTAGTCGTTGTCCGGCAGGCGCAGCCAGGTGTCGGGTGGGCCGGTGATGGAGCGGGCGTCCGTGGGTTTGAGGTCTACGTAGGCGAAGCAGTAGGCGATGGGGTGGAATTCGTAGAGGCGTTCCAGGAGTTGGGTGTTCTCCTCGTAGTCGTCGTCTGGGCCGCCGCCTGGGAAGAGGTCTGAGCCCAGCCAGACGCCGTCGGCGATGAGGCTGCCCTGGTGGCCGCTCTTGGGGTTGGCGTACATGCCGTAGCAGGTGGTGTTGATCGAGAGTTCGCTCATCACACCCGGCATGGAGGCGCCGTAGGCCCAGGGTTGGAACAGGACGCAGCCGCCGGGGACGGTGGTGGCGGCCAGGACGAAGACGTCCTCGGCTGTGGCGGCTTGTCGTGCGGCGGTGGGAGTTAGGGGTTCTGCCCGCAACCTGCGGATGGCCTCGGTGGTGTCGATCTCCGCCACGCAGGTCAGGCTGTAGCCGTCGTCCGGTAGGTCTCCCAGCGCGGCGATCAGGCGGTCGCGTTCGGTCTCGGCTGGTGTCTGGGCCGTCAATGGTCTCCCCAACTCGTGGACGGACGTCGAAACTACGCCGGTTCACCTTCGGGGTGGGGGTGTTCTGCCAGGCCCGTGCTCGGTGGTCCGGTTAGCCTCGCCAAGTGGCACATGACACGGGACCCGGTCGCATCGAGGACTACGCGTTGCTGTCCGACCTGCGCACGGCGGCGCTCGTCGGGCGGGACGGGTCGGTCGACTGGTTGTGCATGCCGCGCTTCGACTCGCCGTCGTGCTTCTCCCGGCTGCTCGGCACCGAGGACGACGGGCACTGGCGGATCGCGCCCACGGCGGAGGTGACGGCCGTGCGGCGTCGTTACCGGGACAACACGCTGGTGCTGGAGACGGAGTTCGACACCGCGGAGGGCACTGTTCGGCTGGTGGACACGATGCCGCCGGAGGCGACCGCCGACGACGCGGACACGCGGCTCGTGCGGGTGCTCGAAGGGGTGACCGGGTCGGTGGAGGTCCGGTTCCAGTGGGTGGTGCGCTTCGCCTACGGCGATTCGGTGCCGTGGGTGCGGCGGTCGTCCAGCGGTGGTGACGAGTGCGTGTTCGCGGTGGCCGGTCCGTCGGCGGTCGCGCTGTACGGGGATCGGCTGCCGTACCGGGTGCCGGGGAAACGGGCGCACGAGGCCGTGTTCACCGTGGACGAAGGTGACGTGCTGTCGTGGGTGATGGAGTTCTCGTACTCGCCGGAAACGCCGCCCGCCAAGGTGGATCCCGCCGACGAGGTGCGGCGGTCCGAGGTGTTCTGGCAGGACTGGGCGTGCGACCTCGGGTACCACGGGCCGCACGGGGACGTGGTGCGGCGGTCGCTGATCACGTTGAAGGGCCTCACGTACGCGCCGACCGGTGGCATCGTGGCGGCGCCGACGACGTCGCTGCCCGAGGTGTTCGGCGGCGAGCGGAACTGGGACTACCGCTACTGCTGGCTGCGGGACGCGACGCTGACCCTGTTGGCGCTGGACAACTTCGGCCGGTCCGGGGAGGCGGAGGCGTGGCGGCACTGGCTGCTGCGCGCGGTCGCCGGTGACCCGGCCGACCTCCAGATCATGTACGGCCTGTCCGGCGAGCGGCACCTCGTCGAGTGGGAGGCCGACTGGCTGCCCGGCTACCGGGGCGCGAAACCGGTGCGGATCGGCAACGCGGCGTACCGGCAGCTCCAGCTCGACGTGTACGGCGAGGTGATGGACGCGCTGCACCTGGCGCGGGAGCGGGGCATCGCGGAGTCCGCCGAGTCGTGGGCGATGCAGCGCGGCATGATCGGCCACCTCCGCAAGGTCTGGGACCAGCCGGACAAGGGCCTGTGGGAGGTTCGCGGTCCGGACCGGCACTTCACCCACTCGCGGGTCATGGTGTGGGTCGCGTTCGACCGGGCCGTGCGCGCGGTGGAGCAGCACGACCTGCCGGGGCCGGTGGAGGAGTGGCGCGAGCTGCGCGACGCCGTGCGCGCGGAGGTGCTGGCGAAGGGGTGGAACGCCGAGATCGGGGCGTTCACCCAGTTCTACGGCGGCACCGAGCTGGACGCCGCCACGCTGCTCATCCCGGCCGTCGGCTTCCTGCCCGGCGACGATCCCCGCGTGCTCGGCACGATCGAGGCGATCCGCCGGGGGTTGAAGCACGGCGACCTGGTCGACCGGTACGACACCGATCCCGGTGAGTCCGAAGTGGACGGCCTGAGCGGCGAGGAGGGTTCGTTCCTCGCCTGCTCGTTCTGGTTCGTGGACGCGCTCGCCCTGTCCGGGCAACGAGAAGAGGCGGTGGCGATGTTCGACCGACTGGTGGGACTGGTGAACGACGTGGGTCTGCTCGCCGAGGAGTACGACGCCCGCACGGGCCGGATGTCCGGGAACTTCCCGCAGGCGTTCAGCCACCTCGCGCTGGTGAACAGCGCGGCGGTGCTGTACGGCCAGGGCCACACGCGCGACGAGCGCGACCGCCGAGGCGGAGGAGACCGATGAGGGCCGCGTTCGTGGTGCCGGGCAAGCCGGAACTGGCCGAGGTCGTCGAGTGGGACGAGCCCGTGCCCGCCGACGGCGAGGTGCGGGTCGAGGGCCTGCTGGTCGGCATGTGCGGGACCGACGTGGAGATCGTGCGCGACGGCTTCGGCACGCCGCCGCCGGGCAAGACCGGGTTCGTGCTGTTCCACGAGTCGCTGGGCCGGGTCGTGGCCGCGCCGATGGGCGGTGACCTCGCACCCGGTGACCTCGTCGCGGGTGTAGTGCGGCGGCCGGACACCGTGCCGTGCTCCGCGTGCGCCGTGGACGCGTGGGACTTCTGCCAGAACGGGAAGTACACCGAGCGCGGCATCAAGGAGCTGGACGGCTACGGCATGCAGAAGTGGAGCGTTCCGCCGAAGTACGCGATCAAGCTGGACCCGACGCTCGGCGACCTCGGCGTGCTGACCGAGCCGACGTCCATCGTGGCGAAGGCGTGGGACCAGGCGCTGTTGAACTGCCGCCGCGCCCACCTGACCCCGAGGACCGTGCTGATCACCGGCGCGGGCCCGATCGGCCTGCTGGCGGCGATGCTGGCCGTGCAGCGCGGACTGGCCGTGCACGTGGTCGACCGGGCCACGTCCGGCCGCAAGCCCGACCTGGTGCGGGGGTTGGGCGCGACCTACCACTCCACTGTGGACACGGTGCCCGAGGTGGACGTCGCGATCGAGTGCACCGGCGTCGCCGAACTCGTCTGGGAGGCCGTGCGCCGCGCCGCGGTGACGGTGCTGACCGGCCTGTCCGGCGACCACGGGACGTTCCCCGCCGAACGCCTGGTGCTCGACGAACTGGTGCTGCACAACCGCTCCGTCGTCGGCTCGGTCAACGCGGGCCTCGCCGACTGGCACACGGCGGCCGACGCGCTTGCCGCCGCCGACCGCACCTGGCTCGGCGGCCTGATCACCCGCCGGGTGCCGCTCGACCGGTTCGTGGACGCGATGGAGCGGCAGCCCGACGACGTGAAGGTGGTCGTAGACCTGGCCTAGCGGTCGCCCGGACGGCGGGGCCGTCGCGGAATCCCGGATCGGCGTCGCCCGCGGTCCGGGATCCGCTACCTTGCCCCCATGAGCCACTGGCACCGCGTCGCGGCACTCGCCGCCGCCGTCGCCCTCCTCGCGGGCTGCTCGCAGAAGACCTCGGGCACCGCGTCCACGGGAGCGGCCGGGTCGAGCGGGCCCACGTCCGCGACGTCGAAGCCGTCGACCAGCGCGAAGCCGTCGGTCGAGCGGCCGAAGAAGGTCGATCTCACCGGTGTGGACTCCTGCTCCGTGCTCACCGACGCGCAGAAGCAGCAGTTCGACCTGACCGGGAAGCCGGGGCGGCTGCCGTACCCGACCCACCCCGAGGCGACCCTGTGCTCCATCGGGTCGAGCGACTTCTCCTACGGCCTCGCCGTCGCGGTCATCACGAGCGAGGGCATCGAGATGTACGCCCAGGGCGTCGAGTCCGGGAAGGCCGCCACGATGGTGGTCGGGAGCTTCCCCGCGGTCCTCAGCGAGTTCCCCGGCGCGCTGCCCGCCTGCTTCGTCGGTCTGGATGTCGCGGACGGCCAGTTGATCGAGGTTCAGGTCGACGGCTCGAAGCTGCCGATGGCCGAGCTCTGCGCCCGTGCCACGAACATCGCCGACGCGGTCATCCAGACGATCAGCGCCAGGTGACGAGTGTCTTAAGTAGAACTGCGCGAATACCAGCGGAACCGTCGCGTCGCGCCGTGCATCAGAGTTAAAGTCGTCTCAATTGCACTCACTGGGGTAAGTGCAGGACTGAGGAGGGTGTGCCGTGTTCATCGCGGATGGTGGTGGGGGCTCGTCGCAGCCCTCGGTCCCTGAGTACAGCGGTTCGAAGCAGGGGCTCAAGATCGAACCCTCGGCCATTCCCGCAGCTCGGAAGGTTTTCGAAGACGCGCTGACCGTGCTCGACAACCAGATCAGGGCGACCCGCGCCTCGCTCAAGGCGAAGCAGTGGGCGCTCGATCCGGTCAGCGCGGAGACGGCGGACAAGTTCAACGTCCGCACCTTCGAGGGCGGGGACACCGCCGCGACCGCCGCGATCCTGGCGTACCGCGAGCAGCTCAGCGGAGTTGTGACTCAGCTCACTCAGATCGAAGCCACCTACCGTCGGGTCGAGGGTGACAACGTCGCGTCCTGGGGGCGCATCAACCCGGCCTGACCCGGCCAGCCGCACGACCGCACCCGAGGGGGCGAAGGACCATGGGCGATCACCGCTGGCGCGGGTACACCCACGAAGAACTGCACACCATGATCAACGGCGGGCCTGGCGTTGCCGCTTCCATCCCGCTCGAAGATAGCTGGAAGGCCCTGTCGGAGACGCTGGGCCAGATCGACACGTCCATCCAGGACGGGCTGACCAAGGTCGGCGCGAGCTGGGAAGGCGCCTCGGCCGAGGCGGCCACCGCCGCGCTGTCGCCGCTCGCGGCGTGGGCGACCGACGCGGGCCAGGGCGCGGACACGATGAAGGCCTCGGCCCAGCTCCAGGGCGGCTACATCGCGGACGCGCGCAAGGAGATGCCCGAGCCGGTGATGGTGACCACCGAGGCGCCGTCGACGGGCGACAAGGTGCTCGGCGCGCTGACCGGGCCTGTCGGCATGCTGCACGTGATCAACCAGCAGAAGGACCACGAGGCCCAGGAAGCCGCTCAGGACAACGCTGAGCAGAAGGCCATCACGGTCATGAACAACTACCAGTCCAGCAGCGAGTGGAACAGCGACACGCTCGGCGAGTTCGTCCCGCCGCCGCAGGTCGTGATCGACACGCCGCCGCCGGGCGGCGCGGGCTCGTACAACAGCTCCAGCGCGAACTACAGCAGCACCGACTCGTCGGCGTACACGCCCAAGGGCGGCGACGGCACCACGTCGACGTCGTGGGCGCCGCCGCCGTCGAGCCCGCCCCCTGTCTCCCCGCCGCCGGTGTTCACCGGTGGTGGCGGTGGCGGCACGACGAACCCGACGTGGACGCCTCCGCCCGCGCAGCCGCCGGTGAACCTGCCGGTCCAGCCGACGCCCCCGCCTCCCGGCACCCCGCCGCCCGGTGGTTTCCCGCCGCCCGGCGCGGGTCCGGTCCGGCCGCCGTTCAAGGGCGGCCCGGTCCCGCCCGGTGGGCTCCGGCCCAGCGGTCCGGTCGGCCCCGGCGGTCGTCCGGTCCAGCCCGGCGGCTTCCGGCCCGGCGGTCCGGGTGGCCCCGGTGGTCCCGCCGGTGGTCCCGGTGGCACCAGCGGTTCGGGCGGTCCCGGTGGGCGCGGCGGCTTCGGCGGCGTGCCCGGCGGCCCCGGCCAGGGCATGGCGGGCGCGAACGGCCCCGGCGGGCAGTTCGCCGGTCGTCCCGGCGGTCCCGGTGGTCCTGGCGGCTTCGGTCCCGGTGGCGGCGCGAACGGCCCCGGCGGCCGTCCGGGCCAGGGTCCCGGCGGCGGTGCCGCGGGCGGTCGTGGGGGCGACGGCGAAGAGGACGGCGAGCACAAGATCGCGGACTACCTGGTGGAGACGGACGACGTGTTCGGCGACGACCGCCTCGTCGCTCCACCCGTGATCGGGGAGACACCGCAGCAGTGACGTACTTCGGGGGGCCGGTGGAGAGGGAACCCGTATCCCTCTCCACCGAGGAGTTCGACGTCGTGTGGGAGCACCTGCGACTGGGGCCGATGCCGCTCGTCATCAAGGTGCCCTCACCCGGCAAGACCGAGCGCGAACGCCGTGACCTGGAACAGCGGGTCTGGTACGCGCTGGAGTCCCGCGGGCTCGGGCGGCCGATCGGGCTGCACCCCGAACTCGACCAGTTGATCAGGATGTTCGTCCGCCCCCAGTTGGAGGTGGACGCCAGGGTGTGGGTCGGCAGGAGCGTCCGCGTGCTCGCCGTCGCGAACGGCGACGCGGGCGCGGTCGCCACGCTGTCCGGCGACCGGATCACGTTCCAGCGCGCGGCGGGGTCCGGTCTGCCGACCGCGGTCATCGCCGCGCTGCCGGAGCACCCGGCCGGGACGGGGCACTCGGTGACCATGCCGAGCGCCGACCTGGAGGCCGCCGTCCAGAAGTCCGACGGCACGCCCAAGAGCCTGGAGAACTCGCTCCGCGACCACGGTGTGCGGGACGAGGACGCGAAGACGCTGGTGAAGATGTTCACCAACCTGGTGCACACGGGGAACTTCGGCGCCGCGGCCCGCGACCGGTACGGCAAGCGCTGCCGCTTGGAGCGGGTGGTCGCGTTCTTCGACACCGAGGACGGGCGCTACCTCCAGCAGCGCCGCGCTTCGCCGGGTACCGAACCCTGGAGCACGTTCACCCCCACCGACCTGCGTAGGCTCAAGTTCCAGCTCGACGAACTGCTCGCGGAAGCCGTGCGCGGCGCGAAGGGCTGAGGTTCCGGGCCCGTGCCGCAGGAGTGCGACGGGCCCGGAACCACCTCCCGGCGCGGACGTGTCCGTTGTGGACGGTGCCGGGAAACGTGACGAGGCGCGACCTCCGCCGCCGTCCCGACTAGCCTGGACGCGTGCCGTCGAAAACCGTTGACCCACACGAGATGCGCGCCGCGGTGGCGGCCGTGCTGCCCTGGCTGGAAGGCGCGGCCGAGCAGCCGGACCGGCCCGTGCTCGCCGCCGCCGTCCGCCTCAGCCTCCGCACCCTGGAGCAGGACGCGCCCGGCCGCAGCGTCGAGGTGCGCGTGCCGCCGTTCGCCGCCGTGCAGTGCGTCGCCGGCCCCCGGCACACGCGCGGCACGCCGCCCAACGTCGTCGAGACCGACCCCCGCACGTGGCTCGAACTCGCGACCGGCAGGCTGACCTGGGCCGACGGCCTGGCCGACGCGAGGATCACCGCGTCGGGCAGCCGTGCCGACCTGTCCGCGCTGCTCCCCGTGCTGCGCTTCTAGCGATCTACCATCTCGGCATGAGCAACGCGGAAGCGAGCCCCGAGGTCGTGCCCTGCGAGTCCACGCGCTCAGCCCCCCAACTCCTGCTGCCGCGATCGGTCCCGCTCGGCGGTCCCAGGGCCCAGCCCGTCCGCCGGACGCTGCCGCAGCGCGCCAGGTCGTTGATCGGCGCCTGGTGCTTCGTCGACCACTACGGCCCGTCGACGCCGAGCATGGCCGTCCCCGGCCACCCGCACACCGGGTTGCAGACCGTGTCCTGGCTGTTCTCGGGCACCATCGAGCACCGCGACACGGTCGGCACCACGTCACTCGTGCGGGCGGGCGAGATGAACCTCATGACCGCGGGCCGCGGCATCGCCCACTCCGAGCACGCCACCCCTGATTCGGACCTCCTGCACGGAGTCCAGCTCTGGGTGGCCCTCCCGGACCGCGACCGCTTCACCGCCCCGCGCTTCGAGCACCACGTCCCGCGACCGGTCCTGGTCGGCGACACCCGCCTGACCGTCTTCCTCGGCAGCCTCATGGGCTCGACGTCCCCCGTGGCCACCAGCACCCCGCTGCTCGGCGCCCAGCTCGACGTCCCCGCTGGCGCCCGGCTGGACCTGACCGTCGACCCCGCGTTCGAGCACGGCGTCCTCGTCGACGCGGGCGACGTCGAGGTGGATGGCGCACCGGTGACCGACGCCCAACTCCTCTACCTGCCCACCGGCGCCCCGACCCTCACGATCACCGCGGGCGACCGCCCGGCCCGGCTCCTGCTGCTGGGCGGCGAACCGCTGGACGAGCGCATCGTCATGTGGTGGAACTTCATCGGCCGCACCCACGACGAGGTCGAACGCTTCCGCGCCGAGTGGCAGGCCCAGATCCCGGAGCGGGAAGGCCCGTACGGCACCTTCCCCACCGAGTGGTCCTCGGCCCTACCGGCCCCGGAACTCCCGAACGCCAGGCTCAGACCCCGCGACTAGAACCACGACCCGATCGCCTTCACCGCACCGGCGGCCCCGTCGTAGACGTCCCGCCCGAACTCCGCCACGTTCCCCACCGTGCCGACCACGATGTCCCCGGCGTCGTTCAACAACTCGGCCCCGGTGCTCACCGCCCCGTGCCCGGCGTCGGACCAGTTGCCGGAGAACAGGTCCCCGACCACCTGACCGCCGCCCGTGACGACGTCGCCGACCAGGTCCGCGCCACCGGCGCCGACGTCGCCGATCAGGTCGACCACGGGGCCCACACCGGGCAGGTTCGAACCGGGCAACGACGGCCCGACCGGGCTGTCGTACCACTTCTGCGATGTGACGGACGCACCGTCACCGGTGGCGATCTTGGCCAGGTTGGCGACGGACTCGCTGCCCTTGTCGTAGTAGTTCGAGTGCGCCCCGAGGAGGCTCGTCGAATCGGGCGTGCCGAACACCTTCGCCCCGAAGTCGCTGTCGTACGGACCGGTTGACGAACCGTCGGCGGTGAACCAGTCGGAACTGGTGCCCTGCACCACGGGATCGTGCTCGGTCGCACCGGCGTACACGTGACCAGGACCGGCGGAGAGCTGGTCGACGTTCGACGCCCCGACACCGGGCGACCCGACGAACGCGATGTCGTCCGCGGCCAACCCGTTCATGCCCGCGTAGCCGACCGTGGTGCTGCCGTAGGAGTGGCCGATCACCGTGAGGTGCTGGTTGTTGCCCGCCGCCTCGGCGGCGGCGCGGTAGCCGTTCACGTCGGCGACCAGGTTCTGCCCGCCCTCCTTGGCCAACTCCGGGCTGCCGACCTCACCAGGCGTCCAGCCGGGCGCGTCGTAGCCGAGCCACTGGATGGTGGCGTTGCCGTCGGCACCCATCTGCTCGCGCAGGTTCCCCGACTGCTCGATGCCGAAGCTGTCGAGCGTCGACCCGGTACCGGGAACGCAAACCGCCACGTTCTTCGCCGTGTCCGGGTCGCCGTACGCGATGGCCATGCCACCGTCGCCCCGAGGGCCGTAGGGGTCGTAGGCCAGCACGCGGACATCCGAGTTCGGCCAGCCCTTGTCCAGGGCGAGCGCCTCGGCGTCGTCCACGCTCTGCTGCGCGGCGGCGGCGTTCTCCGCCTTGGTGGCCGCTACCTGGCGCTCCTCCATGAGCGACGCGTACGCCGGGTCGTTGAGCAGCTCGGTCTGGCCGTCCGAGGTGTTGGGGTCGATGCCCAACTCGGCGGCCCGCTCGGCCATCGCGCTGTCCAGCCGGTCGCGCTCAGCACCGAAGCGCTGCGCGTCGTCGGTGATCCGCGCGCGGTTGGCCTGGTCGAGCACACCGGAGGGGAGGCCGCGCAACTGGCCGAGTTCCTGGAACTTCGACCTCAGGAGTTCGTCCTGCTGGTCCTTGGTCAGCGACTTCCACCACGCCGCGACCTGCTTGGGGTCCGTGCCGGGACCTGGCACGGTGGCCGACGTGCGCATCGCCGCGACGGTCTTCGCCCAGCCGGCGTCAGCCTTGGCTGTCTCCTCGAAACCGGGCTTCACCTGCGCCAACGCCGACGCGTACGACCGCAGTACCTGCTCGTACCCGCTCTTGACGTTGGTGAGCGACGAGTTGACCCGTTCGGCCAGCTCCAGGGTTTGCTGCGCGTCCATCAGCGGTGAGCGGCTCCGCCACACGGCGATGGCCTGGTCCGCGCTCCCGCGCATCTGGGAGTAGGCCCGAGACGCGGCCTGCACGACGTCGACCCCGACACCGAGGCGTTCCGTCGCCACCGTCGCGGACTTCGTCGACAGCTCCGCGCGGGCGCCGAACTTGTCCGAGGCCTGGCCGGTCCAGCCGGACTTGGCGGTGGAGCCGCCGGAGTTCACCGAGTCGCGTGCGCGGCCGACCGCGCTGATGGCGCCGCTGATCGGGTCGCCTGCGGCGGCGATCCGCCCGGCGTCACCTGAGGCGAGCTGGCCGTAGAGGACCTCGGGGTCGATCACTGCGCTCCACCGATCTTGCGGAAGCTCTGGTGCGAGTCGTCGTCGGTGCGTTCGTAGGTGTCGGCGTTCTGGGTCAGCCCCTCGCCCGCGTCGCGGTACCAGGCCGAGCCGCGCCGCAGGTCGTCGGACTGCTGACCGGTGAACCTGGCCAAGGCGTCCGCGAACTCGGCCGCCGCCGGAACCTCGCCGAGCGCCCCCGCGTCAAGGCTGAGCATGGAGATGAGTTCGGCGCCGTCCGCGGCGGCGTCCGCTCCGTCGTGGAAGCCCTTGGAAGCGTTCCGCAACGCCTCCGGTTGCACACCGAACACGATTTCCCACCCTTCGTGACTCCAACCGCTTGCACTGCGACGCACCCGGAGCGCGACCGGTTCCGGCACGATGACCAAGAAGAATCGAACCAGGAGGCAGCACGTGCCAGCAGGATGGACCACGCAGCGGTGGACCGAGGTCTTCCTCGACCAGTCGACGATGTTCCGCGAGGCGGTCGCGGAAGCAGATCCGGCCGCGAACGTCCCGAGCTGCCCCGGCTGGAACTTCGCCGAACTGGCGGTCCACGTCGCCAGGTTCCTGGAGACCTCCCTCGAATACCTGCGCACCGGCAGCACCGTCCAGCTCAAGCCGCCGCCCCCACCGGTCGGAGCGTCGCCGATCGAGTACCTGGACGCCCAGTTGGCCGACGCCGCCGAGGTGCTGCCCCTGGTGCCCGGCAACCGGCCCACCTGGACGTTCTCGCCCGCGGCTCCCGACCTGGCGTGGGTCTGGCACCGCCGGATCGCCCACGAACTCGACCTGCGGCGGTGGGACGCGCAAGCCGCGTTGCGGCAGCTCGTGACCGGTGACGCGGACTTCGCCGCCGACGGCGTCGACGAGGCACTCGGCACGCTGCTGGCCGCGAAGTACACGACCGACGTCCCGCTGAGGGTGACCGGCACGGTGGTCGTGCGCTGCACGGACGTGCCGGAGTCCTGGCACGTCCGGCTGACCCCCGGTGAAGTGCCCGAGGTCCGCGCGGCCGCTCCCGGCGAGGTCGCCGACGTCGAGGTCGACGGCGAGGCGCAGCTCATCCACTACGGGCTGTGGGGTCGTCTGCCGCTCAAGTCGGTCGGCGACGAAGCGGTGCTGCGAGCCGTGAGGATGGACCGATGAGGAAGCTGGTCCTGCTGCTCCCGTTCCTCCTGCTGCTCACGGGGTGCGCGCAGGAGTGGAGCGGTGAGGTGCGCTTCAAGGTCCGGGAGATCGGGGAGATCACCAGCGGACCCCTCGTGGTGCTCGACGTGGAAGGGGACAAGCCCACGGGGATCGAACTGATCTCCAGCGGCACCGCCAAGCCCGACCAGTTCCCGGCCGACATCAAGCCCGGTGACGTCGTGCTCTGCCAGGTAAAGCAGCACGACAAGGACAACCTCGACGGCGGCAACACCAGGACCACCATCGGGCCGTGCAAGCGGGCTTGAGGGTGCGTTTCATCACGTCAGGCGGGGTTGGATGGGGTGGGTTCACCCGATGTTCGCCGTACACTCGTGGTGCCGACCGACATCGTCGCTAGGGAGCACTCGGTGGTCACCGACCAGTCAGACGCCGGCCGCACAACCACCCCATTCGAGGACACACTCGATTCCGACCCGCGCGAAGAGTGCGGTGTTTTCGGTGTGTGGGCTCCTGGCGAGGACGTCGCCAAGCTCACCTACTACGGTCTTTACGCCCTCCAGCACCGCGGCCAGGAGGCCGCGGGCATCTCGGTGGGCGACGGCAGCCAGGTCGTGGTCTTCAAGGACCTCGGGCTGGTCAGCCAGGTGTTCGACGAGCAGGTCCTCCAGTCGTTGAAGGGCCACGTGGCGGTCGGGCACTGCCGGTACTCGACGACCGGGTCGACGACGTGGGAGAACGCGCAGCCGACGTTCCGCACGACGGCCGCGGGCAGCGGGCTCTCGCTCGGCCACAACGGCAACCTGGTGAACACCGCCGAACTGCTGGAGCGGGCGCAGAAGCTGGGGATCACGTCGCGCAACGGCGCGACGACGGACTCGGACCTGGTGTGCGGGCTGCTGGCCGCGACGGCCGCCGACATCGGCATCGAGCAGGCCGCGCTGGAGCTGCTGCCGACGTTGAGGGGCGCCTTCTGCCTGACGTTCTCCGACGAGAACACGCTGTACGCGGCCCGCGACCCGCACGGTGTGCGGCCGCTGGTGCTGGGGCGCCTCGAACGCGGCTGGGTCGCGGCGAGCGAGACGGCGGCGCTGGACATCGTCGGCGCGTCGTTCGTGCGCGAGGTCGAGCCGGGCGAGCTGATCGCCATCGACGAGAACGGGCTGCGGTCGACGCGGTTCGCGACGCCGGAACCCAAGGGCTGCATCTTCGAGTACGTGTACCTGGCGCGGCCGGACACGACGATCTCCGGGCGCGGCGTGCACGCCACCCGCGTGGAGATCGGCCGCAGGCTGGCCGCGGAGCACCCGACCGAGGCCGACCTGGTCATCCCGGTGCCGGAGTCGGGCACGCCCGCGGCCATCGGGTACGCGCAGGCGTCGGGCATCCCGTACGGGTCTGGCCTGGTCAAGAACGCGTACGTCGGGCGGACGTTCATCCAGCCGTCGCAGACGATCCGCCAGCTCGGCATCCGGCTGAAGCTGAACCCGCTGCGCGACGTGATCCGCGGCAAGCGGCTGGTGGTCGTGGACGACTCGATCGTGCGCGGCAACACGCAGCGCGCGCTGGTGCGGATGCTGCGCGAAGCGGGCGCCCTCGAGGTGCACGTGCGGATCGCGTCGCCGCCGGTCAAGTGGCCGTGCTTCTACGGCATCGACTTCGCCTCCCGCGCGGAGCTGGTCGCGAACGGGCTGGACCTGGACGGCATCCGCCGGTCGGTCGGCGCGGACTCGCTCGGCTACGTGTCGCTGGAGCAGTTGATCGCGGCGACGGAGCAGCCGAAGACGCGGCTGTGCAGCGCGTGCTTCGACGGCGACTACCCGATCCCGCTGCCCGCGGACGCGCTGATGGGCAAGCACCTGCTGGAGGGCATCAAGGGAGTAGCGGGCTCGGCGGCTCCCGTCCTGCCCACCGGGTACGGTGCCGAGGACGCCCTGCAAAGGCCCTGAATCCCCCCACGATGGAGCACGTTGACGTGAGTGCCGAGACCGACAACGCCAAGGCGACCTACGCCTCGGCCGGAGTGAGCATCGCCGCTGGGGACGAGGCGGTGGAGAAGCTCAAGCCCTGGGCGGCGAAGGCGCACCGGCCCGAGGTGCTGGGCGGCATCGGCGGGTTCGCGGGCCTGTTCCAGCTCAAGCTCGACCGCTGGAAGGAGCCGGTGCTCGCGGCCTCCACGGACGGCGTCGGCACGAAGATCGCCGTCGCGCAGGCCATGGACAAGCACGACACCATCGGCCAGGACCTGGTCGCGATGGTCGTGGACGACCTGGTCGTCTGCGGCGCCGAGCCGCTGTTCATGCAGGACTACATCGCCGTCGGCCGGGTCGTCCCGGACAAGATCGCCGCGCTGGTCAAGGGCATCGCCGAGGGCTGCGTCCTGGCCGGGTGCGCGCTGCTCGGCGGCGAGACGGCCGAGCACCCCGGCCTCATGGGCGACGACGACTACGACATCTCGGGCACCGGTGTCGGTGTCGTCGAGGCGTCGAAGATGCTCGGCCCGGACCGGGTCAAGCCCGGTGACGTCGTCATCGGCATGGGCTCGTCCGGCCTGCACTCGAACGGCTACTCGCTGGCCCGCCACGTGCTCCTGGAGATCGCCAGGATGCCGCTGGAGGGCCACGTCGAGGAGTTCGGCCGCACCCTCGGCGAGGAGATGCTGGAGCCGACCCGCATCTACGCCAAGCACTGCCTCGCGCTCGCCACGGAGGCCGACGTGCGCACGTACGCGCACATCACCGGCGGCGGTCTGACCGCCAACCTGGCCCGCGTCCTCCCGGCGGGCGTCCGCGCCGACCTGGACCGCGGCACCTGGACGCCGGACCCCGTGTTCGCCCTGATCGCCCAGCGCGGCCGGGTCGAGCGCGAGGAGATGGAGCGGACGTTCAACATGGGCGTCGGCATGATGGCGGTCGTCTCCCCCGAGGACGTCGACCGCTCACTGGCCGTGCTCACCGCCCGCCACGTGCCCGCCTGGGTGCTGGGCGAGGTCAACAAGGCCGACGACGCCGCCGCGCCGCGCGCCACGCTCGCGGGCGACCACCCCCGTTTCTGAGGCAACCTCCCCGGTCGCCGTCCACGTATAGGGCGGCGACCGAGGGGAGGGCCCATGCGAGATCGCGACCGCGAGTTCTCCGAGTACGTGGACGCGCGCGCACTGGTGCTGCGGCGAACCGCGTACCTGCTGTGCGGTGACTGGCACCGCGCCGAAGACCTGGTGCAGACGGCTCTGGCGAAGCTCTACGTGGCGTGGCCGAGACTGGTCCGCGCGGGTGGGGTCGACTCCTACACCCGCAAGGTGCTGGTGAACACGACCGTCGACGAGTCCCGCCGCGCCTACCGCCGTCGGGAGACAACCGTCGGCACGATCCCCGAACCGCGCGGCGACGCCGCCCGCTCGGAAGACCGGGTCGACGTGCTCACCGCGCTGGCCAAGCTGCCGCCGGGGCAGCGGGCCGTGGTGGTGCTGCGCTACTGGGAGGACCAGTCCGTGTCCGAGACCGCCCGGTTGCTCGGGCGGACCGAGGGCACCGTCAAGAGCCAGGCCTCGAAGGGGCTCGCGGCTCTCCGCGCCCTGCTCGGTGCGGACCACGTCGCCCTGGGGGAACAGCGATGAACGACAACGACATCAAGGGCGTGCTCGGCTCGGTCTTCGCCGACGAGCCGCCGCTGCGCGTCCACCGCGACGAGGTGCTCCGGAACGGGCGGACCCGGCTGCGCAGGCGCAGGGCCGCCGTTCTGGGCGGTGTCGTCGCGGTCGTCGCGGTGGCGGGGTTCGGCGCCTCGGTGCTGGCGGGCGCGGTGGGCGGTGGCCGGGTGGAGGCGGCGGGTGTCGGCTGCGCCGTGGAGTCGGTCGTCCCCACGGTGACGACCGCCCCGCCGAAGCCGTGCGAGCCCACGACCGCGGAGCGCGCCGAGCAGCTCACCGCGGTGCTGGCCGAGGGCCACGTCGTGCCCGCGGGGCTCACCGCCAAGACGTCCGGCAGGCGCACGCACCCGGATCCGCTCGTGTTCGTGCCGGAACGGGCCGAGTACTCCGCGAGCGCCGACCTCGTCACGGCCGACGGGCAGACGGGCACGATCAACGTGCTGGTCGGCGGCAGGGGTTCGAACCTCTCCCGAGCGGCCTGCGACCCCCCGGCGACCTGCGAGTCCCGGACCGTCGACGGTGGTGATGTGCAGATCACCAAGACTCCCTTCGGGACGGCGGGCGAGGTCCTCACCATGGTCGTCCTGCTGCGCGCGGACGGGACGAAGGTGTACGCCTCGGTCTCGAACGTCTCCACCGCCGCGGTCGCCGCGGGCCGCAAGGCGGAGACCGCGCCGACCATCGACCGCCAGCCGCTCACGGCCGACGAGCTGGTAAAGATCGTGACCTTGCCAGGGCTGAGGTTCTAGGCTGCGCGGGTGGCTGACGACTTGACCGTGACGCGGACGCTGGTGGTACCGGCGGCCGAGCTGCGCGAACGGTTCTCCCGGTCGTCGGGTCCCGGCGGCCAGGGCGTGAACACGGCGGACAGCCGGGTCGAGCTCAGCTTCGACCTGGCGTCCTCCGCGTCGGTCCCGGAGTGGCTGCGCACCCGCATGGTCGAACGGCTGGCGAACCGCCTGGTGGACGGCGTGCTGACGGTGGCGGCCAGCGAGCACCGCGCCCAGCTCCAGAACCGCATGGCCGCCCGTGCCCGCCTGGCGACCCTGCTGCGGGACGCCGCGGCCGCTCCACCGCCGGTCCGCCGCGCGACCAAGCCGAGCCGCGGGTCGAAGGAACGCCGGATCGCGGAGAAGAAGCGCCGCGCGATCACCAAGCGCGGTCGCAGCGGCGGGTACGACGACTAGCGCCCCAGCCAGACGTACTGCCGCTCCGGCCGTCCGGTGCCGCCGTACCGCAGCCGCACCTCGGCCCGGCCGGTGGTCACGAAGTGCTCCAGGTACCGCCGTGCGCTGACCCGCGCCAACGCCGTCAGCTCGGCGCACTCGCTGGCCGACAGCCCGTCCAGCCGGGACCGCAGCGCCCGCTCGACCAGGTTGGCGGTCTGCGCGGTCAAGCCCTTGGGCAGCACGGGCGCGGAGCTGGGGCGGCCGCCGAACACCTGGTCCACGTCGGCCTGGCCCGCCGACCCCAGCCGGTCCAGCTTCCGGTGCAGCGCGGCGAAGTGCGCGAGCTGGTCGCGCAGCGCGGCGAACTCGAACGGCTTGATCAGGTAGTGCAGCACTCCGCCGCGCATGGCGCTGCGCACGGTGTCCACGTCGGTGGCGGCGGTGATCACGATGACGTCCACGGCCTCGTCGCCCCGAGCCCGCAGCTCCCGCAGCACCTCCAGCCCGTCGACGTCCGGCAGGTAGATGTCCAGCAGCACGAGGTCCGGCCGCAGCGAGTGGACCAGGCGCAGCGCGTCCGAGCCGGTGTGGGCCACGCCCACGACCTCGAACCCCGGCGTCCTGGACACGTACCCGCTGTGCACCTTCGCCACCATGAAGTCGTCGTCCACGACCAGGACCCGGATCACAACGCCACCTCGCGCGGCAGCCGTGCGGTGAAGACGGCGCCGTCGGCGTTGTGCACCCGCACGCTCCCGCCCCGCCGCAGGCACGTCTGCCTGGTCAACGCCAGCCCGAGACCCCGCTGGCCCTGTTCGGCGGCCTTGGTGGTGAACCCGTTCTCGAACACCTCCTCGGCGATGTCCGGCGCCACACCCGGCCCGGAGTCCCGCACCTCGACCACCACCGTCCGGCGGCTCCCGACGCCGTCGTCCTCCGGCTCGTCCTCCTCGGCGACGGCCACCGAGATCGAGCCGCGGGCACCGGCGAGCGCGTCCAGCGCGTTGTCGACCAGGTTGCCCAGCACCGTCACCAGGTCCGTGGACAGCACCTCGTCCACCTCGTCGAGCCGGCTGTCCGGATCCATCTCCAACCCGACGCCGCGCTCGGCGGCCAGGCTGGACTTGGCGATCAGCAGCGCGGCCACGGCGGGGTCGGCGATCCGCGACCCGACCTCCGCCTGCCACTGCCCTTGCGCGGAGCTGATCCGGTGCACGAAGCCGCGGACCTCGTCGTACTCGCCGAGTTCGATCAGCCCGGAGATCGTGTGCAGCCGGTTGCTGAACTCGTGGGCCTGGGCCCGCAGCGTGTCGGTGGCGTGCCGGTTGGCGTCCAGCTCGTTTTGCAGCACGAGCAGCTCGGTGCGGTCCCGCAGCGTCACGACGGCCCCGACCTCGACGCCGTGCACGGCGATCGGCATCCGGTTCAGCGTCAGCACCGACCCGGCCCGCAGCACGACCTGGTCCGCGCCGGACGCCCGGCCGGTCAGCACGTCCAGCAGCCGCGAGTCCAGGTCCAGCTCCGCGACCTCGCGGCCGACGCAGTCCACGGGTAGGTCCAGCGACGACCGGGCGTGGTCGTTGGCCAGCGTGATCCGGTGCTGCGGGTCGAGGCCGACCACACCCTCCTTGATCCCGTGCAGCAGCGCTTCCCGGTGCTCCACCAGCGACGTGATCTCCTTCGGCTCCAACCCGAGCGTCTGCTTCTTCACCCGGCGGGTCAGCAGCACCGACCCGACGACCCCGATGGCCAGCGCCACCCCGAGCAGCCGCAGCGCGTCACCGGGGGAGTCCAGCACGCCCTCGAAGAACCCCGGCGACTCCTGGCCGGCCGCGACCAGCCCGATCACGGCCCCGCGGTCGCTCATCACCGGCACCTGCGCCACGATCGCGCCGCCGAGCGAGCCGACCCACGACCGCCCGTCGAGCGCGGTGCTGTCGCCGATGTCCAGCGCCTGGCCGATCTGCACGGGGTCGGGCGAGGTCAGCACCCGCCGCGAGGCGTCGGTGATCACCACGTAGGAGGCTCCGGACAGGCTCCGGCCGCTCTCCGCGAACGGCGCCAGCGCGTAGTGCCGCAGCGGGTCCGCCAACGCCAGCCGGACGCCCGCCGTCGCGGCCACGTCCTCGGCGACGGACAGCATCCGGCGTCCCTCGGTGGTGGTGAAGTTCGCACCCGCCTGGACGACGGACAGCGCGCCCACCGCGCAGAGCAGCGCGAGGACGACTACCAGTTGCCAGGCGAGCAGTTGTCTGGCCAGCGAACCCCGACCGCCCATGCACCCCTCCCGCTCCGTCGCGTGGGAGTGACAGTAGGACCTCCGGAGCGGCGGTGCGCGCGACCACAAAGACCAAAAGAACCGCTACGCCCGCAATCGGGACTTCCGGTTAACACGCGGGCAACATCCCAGCCAGGCGCAGAGAGGCGGAGATCACAGTGCGGATCAGGAACTGGATGGCGGTGGGGGCCGCGGTGGCGGCTGTGGTCGTCCTGCCACCGCTGCTCACGCCCGGCGGGGAGAGCACGGCGGGACAGCTCCGGGCGTTGCGGGTGCTGGTGCCCAACGCTCCCGGCGGCGGGTACGACATCACCGCGCGGACGGCGGCCAAGGCCATGGAGGACGCGGACCTGCTGCGCAACGCCGAGGTGTTCAACCTGCCCGGCGCGGGCGGCACGGTCGGGCTCGGGCGGACCGTGGCGGAGAAGGGCAACGGGAAGCTCGTCATGTCCATGGGGCTCGGCGTGGTCGGCTCCGTCTACACGAACAAGTCCCCGTCGTCGCTGCTGGACACCACGCCGATCGCGAAGTTGATCGAGGAGCCCGACATCGTGGTGGTCGGCAAGGACTCGCCCTACCGGGACCTGGACGAGCTGGTGTCCGCGTGGAAGGCGGATCCGGGCGGCGTGCCGGTCGGCGGCGGGTCCTCCCCCGGCGGCCCCGACCACCTGGCGCCGATGCTGATGGCCAAGGCCGTCGGGCTGGAGCCCAGGACGGTCAACTACATCCCGTTCGACGGCGGCGGCGAGCTGCTCGCGTCCGTGCTCGGCGGGAAGGTCGCCTTCGGCGTCTCCGGCATCGGCGAGTACCGCGACCAGATCCAGGCCGGGACGCTGCGGGTGCTGGCGGTGACCAGCGCGGACCGGATCCCCGGCGTGGAGGCGCCGACGCTGACCGAGGCGGGCGTCGACGTGAAGTTCAGCAACTGGCGCGGGATCGTGGCGCCGCCGGACATCCCGGACGTCGACCGCGAGCGGCTCGTGGACCTCTTCACGACGCTGCACTCGACGAAGCAGTGGAAGGAAGCGCTGGAGCGGAACGGGTGGACCGACGCCTTCGCGCCGGGCGACCAGTTCGGTTCCTTCCTGGAGGACGAGAACACGCGGGTGGCGACGGTGCTGAAGGACTTGGGGCTGGCATGACGACGACGAAGGCGTGGTTGAGGGAGCGGTCCGAGCTCGGGGTGTCGGCCGTCCTGGTGGTGCTCGGGGTCGTGGTGCTGGTCGACGCGCTGCGGATCCACACGGACTTCGCGCAGCGCGGGCCCGTCGGACCGAAGGCCGTGCCGATCCTGGTGGGATCGCTGCTGCTCCTGGTCGCGGTGCTGCTGGCGCGGGACGTGCTGCGCGGCGGCCGTGGTGAGGCCGAGGGCGGCGAGGACGTCGACCTCACGGCGCCGGCCGACTTCCGCACGGTGTTGTTGCTGTGCGGGGCTTTCCTGGCCAACGCGGCGCTGATCGGCGTGGTCGGCTTCCCGATCTCCGGCGCGGTGCTGTTCTGGGGCGCCGCGTACGCGTTGGGCAGCAGGCACTTCGTCCGCGACCCGCTGATCGCCGCCGGGTTGTCCGTGGCGACGTTCCTGGTGTTCAACAACCTGCTCGGTGTCCCCCTGCCCGGTGGCCCGCTGATGGGGGTGCTCTAGATGTTCCAGCAGTTGATGGACGGTTTCGCGACCGCGTTGACGCCGACGCACCTGGCCATGGCCGCGCTGGGCGTGCTGCTCGGCACCGCGATCGGCGTGCTGCCGGGGATCGGGCCCGCCATGGCCGTGGCGCTGCTGCTCCCCGTGACCTACGGGCTGGAGCCGACCGGCGCGTTCATCATGTTCGCCGGGATCTACTACGGCGGGATGTTCGGCGGGTCCACCACGTCGATCCTGCTGAACACCCCTGGCGAGAGCGCGGCCGTGGTCGCCGCGATCGACGGCAACCCCATGGCGCGCAAGGGACGTGGGTCGCAGGCGTTGGCCGCCGCCGCGATCGGCCACTTCATCGGCGGCATCATCGGCACGACGATGCTCGTGCTGCTGGCCCCCACCGTGGCGAAGTACGCGGTGGACATCGGCGCGCCGGACTTCTTCGCGATCATGGTGCTGGCGTTCATCGCGGTCACGTCCGTGCTCGGCGCCTCCCGGATCCGCGGGGTCGCCTCGCTGCTGATCGGCCTGACCATCGGGCTGGTCGGCCTGGACGAGATGACCGGGCAGCAGCGGCTGACGTTCGGGTCGCTGCACCTGGCCGACGGCATCGACGTGGTGATCGTGGCCGTGGCGCTGTTCGCCGTCGGCGAGTCGCTGTGGGTCGCGGCCCACCTCCGCCGGACCACCAGCGAGGCCATCCCGGTCGGACGGCCGTGGCTCGGGCGGGCCGACCTGAAGCGGGCCTGGAAGCCGTGGCTGCGCGGGCCGTTCATCGGGTTCCCGTTCGGCGCGATCCCGGCCGGTGGCGCGGAGATCCCGACGTTCCTGTCGTACGTGGCGGAGAAGCGGCTGTCGAAGAAGCACCGCGACGAGTTCGGCAAGGGCGCCATCGAGGGCGTGGCCGGGCCGGAGGCGACCGCGTCGGCGTCCGCGGCCGGGACCCTGGTGTCGATGCTGACGCTGGGGCTGCCGACCACGGCGGTGGCCGCGGTGATGCTGGCGGCGTTCCAGCAGTACGGCATCCAGCCCGGTCCGCTGCTGTTCCAGCGCGAGTCCTCGCTGGTGTGGGGGCTGATCGCGTCCCTGTTCATCGGGCTGACGCTGCTGCTGGTGCTGAACCTGCCGCTGGCGCCGCTGTGGGCCAAGCTGCTGCGGATCCCGCGGCCGTACCTGTACGCGGGCATCCTGTTCTTCGCCAGCGTCGGGGCCTACGCGGTCAACGCCGACGTGTTCGACCTGCTGGTGATGTTCGTGATCGGCGTGCTCGGGTTCGTGATGCGGCGCTACGGCCTGCCGGTGCTGCCCGCGATCATCGGCGTGATCCTCGGACCGGCCGCCGAGCAGCAGATGCGGCGGGCGCTCCAGTTGTCCGACGGCGACCTCGTCGGGCTGGTGAACACGCCGTTCGCCGTCGTGGTCTACGTGATCATCGCGGTGCTGCTGTTCTTCCCGCTGATCCGGAAGCTGGTGCGGCCGGACAAGCCCGCCTCCCCCGACCGCGAGAAGATCGACGTCTGAGCGAGCCCGGTCCACGGCACCCCTCGTGCCGTGGACCGGGCCCGTTCCTAGCCGTGGGTCGGGAAGCCCAGGTCGATGCCGTGCTGGCGCGGCCAGCGGGCGGTGACCGCCTTCGCCCTGGTGTAGAAGCGAACGCCCTCCGCGCCGTGCACGTGGGTGTCGCCGAACAGGGAGTCCTTCCAGCCGCCGAAGGAGTAGTAGGCCATCGGGACCGGGATCGGGACGTTGATGCCGACCATGCCGACGTGCACCCGCCGCTGGTACTCGCGGGCCGCCAGGCCGTCACCGGTGTAGATGGCCGTGCCGTTGCCGTAGGGGTTGGCGTTGACCAGGTCCACGGCCGCCTCGAACGTGGGCACCCGCACCACGCCGAGCACCGGGCCGAAGATCTCGTCCTGGTAGACCGCCATGTCCGGGGTGACGTGGTCGAAGAGCGTCGGCTTCAGCCAGAAGCCGTTCTCGTGGCCGTCCGGCGCGAAACCCCGGCCGTCCACCACCAGCGCCGCGCCCTCCGCGACGCCCGTGTCCACGTAGGCCGTCACCTTGTCGCGGTGGGCGCCGGTGACCAGCGGACCCATCTGCGACGCGGGGTCCGTGCCGGGACCGGTGGTGAGGCCGGTGGTCCGCTCGGCGATCTTCTCGACCAGGGTGTCGGCCGCGTCGCCGACGGCGACCACCACGGAGATGGCCATGCAGCGTTCGCCCGCGCTGCCGTACCCGGCCGAGACGGCGGCGTCCGCCGCGACGTCTAGGTCGGCGTCCGGCAGCACGACCATGTGGTTCTTGGCCCCTCCCAACGCCTGCACGCGCTTGCCCGCGGCGGTGCCGCGCGCGTAGACGTGCCTGGCGATGGCGGTCGAGCCCACGAACGAAGCCGCCGCGACGTCCGGGTGGTCCAGCAGGGCGTTCACCGCCGTCGCGTCGCCGTGCAGGACGTTGAGCACGCCGTCCGGCAGACCGGCCTCGCTGAACAGCTCGGCCAGCCGCACCGACGCCGACGGGTCGCGCTCCGACGGTTTGAGGACGAACGCGTTGCCGCTCGCGATGGCCACCGGGAACATCCACATCGGGACCATCACCGGGAAGTTGAACGGGGTGATGCCCGCGACCACGCCCAGCGGCTGGCGCACCGAGTAGGCGTCCACGCCGCGCGACACCTGCTCCGAGTGCTCGCCCTTGAGGAGTTGGGGGATGCCGCACGCGAACTCCACGACCTCCAGGCCGCGCTGGATCTCGCCCGCGGCGTCGTCCAGCACCTTGCCGTGCTCGGAGGTGATGATCGCGGCCAGCTCGTCGCGGTGCTCGTGCAGCAGGTGGCGGTAGTCGAACAGGATCCGGGTGCGGGTCGCGAGGGAGGACTCCGACCAGGACGCAGCGGCCTTGACCGCCGACGCGACCGCGAGGTCCACATCGGACTGGTCGGCGAGCCCGACGTGCTTCGCGACCTCGCCGGTCGCCGGGTTGAAGACGGCCGCGGTCCGGGTCGACACCCCGGTGGTGCGGGCGCCGTCGATCCAGTGCGGGATGGTGGAGCTCAAGACGGTCCTCCTGGGGCGGCTGTGGTGTTCCGGACTACGAGCGACGGGTGCAGCAGGTGGCGGACCGGTTCCGTCCGCTCACCGCGCACCCGTTGCAGCAGTGCTTCGGCCGCCAGCCTGCCGATCTCGTTGCGGGGCTGGTCGACCGTCGTGAGCGATACGTGGCGGAGCGCGGCCAGCGAGGTGTTGTCGTAGCCGACGACCGAGACGTCCTCCGGGACGCGGTACCCCGCTTCCTCCAGCGCCGAGATCGCGCCGACGGCGTTGAAGTCGTTGCAGGAGATGACGGCCGTGGGCATCCGGCCGCCCCGGTGCAGCTCCTGGACGGCCCTCGCGCCCGCGGCGTCGGTGTACTCGCTGGCCACGACCCTGGGCTCCAGGCCGTGCTTCGCCATGGCGTTGACGAAACCGCGGCGGCGCGGGCCGGACTGGCTGCCCTCGCCGCCGTCCAGGTGGACGACGTCCCGGTGGCCGAGCGAGACCAGGTGGTCCACGGCCAGGCCGACGCCCTGTTCGCCGTCGTCGTTGACGGTGTCGACGCCGGAGACCCGTGACGACCTGGCCACCAGGACGATCGGCAGGTGGTCGGCGGCGTTGCTGATGGCCGCCGTCGGCACGACGGGGCTGAGGAGGGCCAGGCCAGCGGGCCGGAACGAGAGCAGGCTGTCCAGCGCCCGCCGTTCCCGCGCCGGGCTCCGGCCGCCGGTGTTGATGATGAGCTCGAAGCCCTGCTCCCGCGCCACCGCGTCCAGGCCGTCCACGACCTCGGCGAAGAACGCGTTGTGGAGGTCGGAGACCATCACCCCGAGCACGGTCGACGTGCGGCTGGCCAGCGAGCGCGCCATGGCGTGCGGCGAGTAGCCCAGTTCCTCCGCCGCGCGGAGCACCGCGCCGCGTCGCTGCTCGCTCACCTTGGGTGACCCGCGCATCACCAGCGACACCAGCGCGCGGGACACGCCCGCCCGCTTGGCGACGTCCTCCATGGTCGGCCTGACCACCGCCACCTCCTCGTTCGCGGGTCACGAGCCGGAAACGCCCCCTTGACACCCGTGTGACGGAAGCTACAGCATTGGAGCGCTCCAACCAATAGAGCGCTCTAACGCCACAGACCTCCTACCAGGACGGAGACCCTCCGCATGCGGATCGGAGTCGCTGGAGTCGGCCGGATCGGCACGATGCACGCCACCAACCTCGCCGCGCTGGACCAGGTCGACGAGGTGCTCCTCTTCGACCCCGTCCCCGGTCGCGCCGCGGTGGCGTCGGCCGCACTGCCCGGCACGAAGGCCGTGGACGACCTCGACGCGCTGCTCACGGCCAGTGACGGCGTCCTCCTCGCCACCCCCACGACCACGCACCCGGCGCTGCTGCGCGCGGCGCTGGCCGCGAAGGTCCCCGCCCTGTGCGAGAAGCCGATCGCCAGCGACCTGGACGAGATGCGGGCGCTGGTCGACGACGTCGAGGCCTCCGGGGTGGAGGTGCTGGTCGGGTTCCAGCGCCGGTTCGACCCCGCCGTGTTCGAGCTGCACCGGCGCGTCCGCGCGGGTGAGGTCGGGGACGTCTACCTGGTGCGGGCCATCGGCAACGACGCCCAGCCGCCGGACTTCGGCTACCTGCCCGCGTCGGGCGGCATCTTCCGCGACCTGCTGATCCACGACCTGGACGCGATCCCGTGGCTGGTCGGCGAACCCGTCGTCGAGGTGTACGCGTCCGGCTCGGTCCTGGTGCACCAGGCCTTCGCCGACGCGGACGACGTGGACAACGCCGTGGTGATGCTGAAGTTCGCCGGTGGCGCGCACGCCACCCTGGCGGGCGGCCGTCACGACCCGCTGGGCTACGACCACCGCATCGAGGTGCTCGGCAGCAAGGACTCGCTGGCTGTCGGCGTCGACGCCCGCACACCGCTGACGTCGCTGGAACCCGGCGGCCCGGTGGTCGCCGACGACGCCTACCCCGGTTTCCCCGAGCGGTTCCACCGCGCCTACGTCAACGAGATGACCGTGTTCACCCAGGTCGTCGCGGGCGAAGTGGCGAACCCGTCCCCCGCGCGGGAGAGTTTGATCAGCCTCCGCCTCGCCGAGGCGTGCGAGGCGTCCCGGCGTTCCGGCGCGCCGATCCGCCTGACGGGAGTGAACGCATGACGAAGATCGCCGGCGCACCCATCTCCTGGGGCGTGTGCGAGGTGCCCGGCTGGGGTCGGGTGCTGGAGTCCGGGCAGGTGCTGGGCGAGATGGCGTCGCTCGGGCTGGCCGCGACCGAACTCGGCCCGCCCGACTACCTGCCGTCCGACCCCGCGGAGCTGAAGGCGCTGCTGGCCGAGCACGGTCTCGGGCTGGTCGGCGGGTTCCTCGCCGTCGTGCTGCACGACCCGCCGCGGGTCCCGTCCACCGTGGAGGAAGCGGACCGGGTGGCCGCGCTGCTGGCCGCCGCGGGCGCCGGGGTGCTGGTGCTGGCCGCCGCGACCGGGCTCGACGGGTACGACGAGCGGCCCGCGCTGACGGACGAGCAGTGGCGGACGCTGATCCAGACCTCCGCGAAGATCGCCGACGTCGCCGCGGGCCACGGCCTGCGCACGGTGCTGCACCCGCACGTGGGCACCCACGTGGAGCGCGCCGCCGAGGTCGAGAGGTTCCTCGCGGACTCCGAACTCCAGCTCTGCCTGGACACCGGTCACCTCCTGATCGGTGGCGTCGACCCGGTCGACCTGGCCCGCCGCCACCCGGACCGGATCGGTCACGTGCACCTCAAGGACGTGCGGGCCGAGATCGCCGAGGAGGTGCGCGCCGGGAGGCTCGGCTACACGGCCGCGGTCCAGCGGGGCGTCTACGTGCCACTCGGTGACGGTGACGTCGACGTGGAGGCCTTGGTATCCCTCCTCCGAGAGGCGGGGTACACCGGGTGGTTCGTCCTCGAACAGGACACCGCGCTCGGTGACGACGGTCCGACCGACACCCCGGTGCGGGACACCACGCGCAGCCTCGCGCACCTCAAGAAGATCATCGGAAAGGGCTAGGGACGATGACGTCTGTTCGCTCTGCAAGACGAAGTGTTCTGCGCGTGGGCCTCGGCGTGGCCGCGGTCGCCCTCCTGGCCGCGTGCAGCGGGCCGGGTGCGAGCAACACCACCGGTTCCGGCAGCCCGGACACCGGGTCCGCGTCCTCCGGCAGCGGGCCGCTCAAGGTCGCCGTGGTCACCCACGGCTCCGCCGGTGACGCGTTCTGGAACGTGGTGAAGAACGGCGCGACCGACGCGGGCAAGGCGCTCGGCGTGACGGTCGACTACAACTCCGACGGCGACCCCGCCGCGCAGTCCAAGCTGATCGACAACGCCGTGTCGCAGAAGGTCGGCGGCCTCGTCGTGTCGATGGCCAACCCGGACGCGCTGAAGACCTCGATCGACGCCGCCGTCAAGGCGGGCATCCCGGTGATCACCATCAACTCCGGTGGCGACAAGAGCGCGTCGTTCGGCGCGCTCGCGCACGTCGGCCAGGAGGAGGGCATCGCGGGCGAGCAGGCGGGCAAGAAGCTCAAGGAAGCGGGCAAGACCAAGCTGCTCTGCGTCATCCACGAGGCGGGCAACATCGGCCTCAACCAGCGCTGCGACGGCGCGAAGACCGGCTTCGGCGGCTCGGTGACGAACCTCCAGGTCGACATCAACAACCCGACCGACATCGAGGCCCGCATCAAGGGCGCGCTCCAGACCGACGCGTCGATCGACGCCGTGCTGGCGCTGAACCCGCAGGTCGCCGTCAACGCCGCGAGCGCGGTCAAGGGCGCGTCCAGCAAGGCCGCCGTGGCGACGTTCGACCTCAACGGCGACGTGGTCGCCTCCATCAAGGCGGGCGACGTCCTCTTCGCCGTCGACCAGCAGCAGTACGAGCAGGGCTACCTGCCGGTCGTGATGCTGAAGCTGTACAAGGACAACGCGAACACCGTCGGCGGCGGGCAGCCCGTGCTGACCGGTCCCGGCTTCGTCGACAAGTCCAACGTGGACAAGGTCGAGGAGTACGCCAAGCGCGGAACCCGCTAGGAACCGGCCGGGAAGGGAGAGATGGGGACGCAGTGGTAGCGCAATCAGAGGTGCCGTCCGTCGCCGACGAACGGATCGGCAAACCCGGTCTGCTCGACCGGCTGGTCGTCCGACCGGAGATCGGGTCGCTGCTCGGCGCGGTCCTGGTGTTCCTGTTCTTCTCCGTCGTGACCGAGCAGTTCCTCAGCCCCGGCGGCGTCGCGACCTGGCTCGACGACGCCTCCACGCTGGGGATCATGGCGGTGGCGGTGGCGCTGCTCATGATCGGCGGCGAGTTCGACCTCTCCGCCGGTGTGATGACGGCGTCCACCGCGCTGGTCACGGCCATCCTCTCCACCCAGCTCGGCTGGAACGTCTGGCTGGCCCTGTTCGCGTCGCTGCTGTTCGCGCTGGGCGTCGGAGCGCTCAACGGGTGGCTGGTGATGCGGACGGGGTTGCCCAGCTTCATCGTCACGCTCGGCACGTTCCTCGCGTTGCAGGGCCTCAACCTCGGCATCACGCGGGTCGTGACGGGCACCGTGCAGGTGTCCGGGATGCGCACGACGGACGGCTACGAGTCCGCGGGGTTCCTGTTCGCGTCGACGTTCACCTTCGGCGGCACGTCCTTCTACATCTCGATCGTCTGGTGGATCCTGTTCACGGTCGTCGCCTCGTCGATCTTGCTGCGGACGCGGTTCGGCAACTGGATCTTCGCGGTCGGCGGCTCGGCGCTCAGCTCCCGCGCGGTCGGCGTGCCGGTGATGCGCACGAAGGTCTACCTGTTCATGACCACGGCGTTCGCGGCGTGGCTGGTCGGGTCGATCAACATCCTGCGGTTCACCAGCGTGCAGGCCAACCAGGGCATCGGGCTGGAGTTCCAGTTCATCATCGCGGCGGTCATCGGCGGTTGCCTGCTCACCGGCGGCTTCGGTTCCGCGGTGGGCGCGGCCATCGGCGCGCTGATCTTCGGCATGGCGCGCCAGGGCATCGTCTACGCCAACTGGAACAGCGACTGGTTCCAGCTCTTCCTCGGCGTGATGCTGCTGTCCGCCGTGCTGGTCAACAACGCCCTGCGGCGGCGTGCGGAGAGGGTGCGGCGATGACGTCACTGATCGAGACCACCGAGATCGGCAAGACCTACGGCAGCGTCATCGCGCTGCGGGACGTCTCGACCGTGGTCAACGCGGGCGAGGTGACCTGCGTGCTCGGCGACAACGGCGCGGGCAAGTCCACGCTGATCAAGATCCTGGCCGGCGTGCACCAGCACGACCGGGGCAGCCTCAGGGTCGAGGGCGAGGAGATCAGCTTCGGCTCCCCGCGCGAAGCGCTCGACCACGGGATCGCCACGGTCTACCAGGACCTCGCGGTGGTGCCGCTGATGAGCGTGTGGCGCAACTTCTTCCTTGGTTCCGAACCCACCAGGGGCTTCGGGCCGTTCAAGGTGCTGGACCGCAAGCAGGGCCGCGAGGTGACGAAGAAGGCGCTGTCCGAGATGGGCATCGACCTGCGCGACGTCGAGCAGCCCGTCGGCACGCTGTCCGGCGGCGAGCGGCAGTGCGTCGCCATCGCGCGCGCCGTGCACTTCGGCGCGAAGGTGCTGATCCTGGACGAGCCGACCGCCGCGCTCGGCGTGAAGCAGGCCGGGGTGGTGCTGAAGTACGTGGCACGGGCCCGCGACCGCGGCCTCGGCGTCGTGCTGATCACCCACAACCCGCACCACGCCTACCCGGTCGGCGACCGGTTCCTGCTGCTCAAGCGGGGCCGTTCGCTCGGCTCGTACGACAAGGCGGACATCTCCATCGAGGAGCTGACCCGGCAGATGGCCGGTGGCGCGGAACTGGACGCGCTGTCCCACGAACTGCGCGCGGCCGAGGCAGGGGACGCGGGCTGATGGCGGTGGACGTGCTCACGGTCGGCCGCGTCGGCGTCGACCTCTACCCCGAGCAGAGCGGTGTCCCGCTGTCGGCCGTGCGCACGTTCGCCAAGTCGCTCGGCGGCACCGCGACCAACGTCGCCGTGGCCGCCGCGAGGCTCGGCAGGCGGACCGCCGTGCTGACCAAGGTCGGGCCGGACGGGTTCGGCGACTACGTGCGGGAAGCGCTGGAGGGGTTCGGCGTGTCGTCCGACTACGTCGGCACCTCGCCGGACCTCCAGACGCCCGTGGTGTTCTGCGAGCTGAACCCGCCGGAGGACCCGCCGCTGCTGTTCTACCGCTCGCCGATCGCGCCGGACCTGACGCTCGCCGCGGCGGACGTGCCGTGGGACGTCGTCGCGGACGTGCCGGTGCTGTGGGTGACCGGGACCGGCGTGTCGACCGAGCCCGCGCGGGGTACCCAGCGGAAGGTGCTGGAGCACCGCGGCCGCAAGGCGCACACCGTGCTGGACCTCGACTACCGGCCGATGTTCTGGTCCGATGTGGACAGTGCGAGGCGGGAGATCGGCTGGATGCTGGACCACGTGACCGTGGCCGTCGGGAACCGGACCGAGGTCGAGGTCGCCGTGGGCACCTCGGATCCCGACGAGGCCGCCCGGCGGCTGCTGGACCGGGGCGTCGAACTCGCGCTGGTGAAGAAGGGCGCGGAGGGCGTGCTGGTCGCGACGCGCGAAGGGTCGTGGACCGTGCCGCCCCACCCGATCGACGTGGTCTGCGGGCTCGGCGCGGGTGACGCGTTCGGCGGTGCGCTGGCGCACGGCCTGCTCGCGGGCTGGGACCCGGTGCGGATCGCCCGCTACGCCAACGTCGCGGGCGCGCTGGTGGCGTCCCGGCTGGCGTGCGCGGACGCCATGCCCGAACCGCACGAGATCGAGGAGCACCTGTGATCACCGACGAGCGGTGGGCCGACCTGCTGACCACGCGGGCCACCGACCCCGGCGCGATCCGGCGGGCCTACCAGGCCCGCCGCCGCCGGAAGTCGCTGCTGTCCGGCCGGGGGACGCTGTTCCTGGTCGCGGCCGACCACCCGGCCCGCGGCGCGCTCGGCGTCGGCGGCGACCCGCTCGCGATGGCGGACCGCCGGTCGCTGCTGGACCGGCTGCTCACGGCGTTGGCCGACCCCTCCGTGGACGGGGTCCTCGGCACGCCGGACGTCGTCGAGGACCTGCTGCTGCTCGACGGGCTGCACGAGAAGGTCGTGATCGGCTCGATGAACCGCGGTGGCCTCGCCGGCGCCGACTGGGAGGTCGACGACCGGTTCACCGCGTACGACGCGCCGTCCATCGCCACGAACGGGCTCGACGGCGGGAAGATGCTGCTGCGCCTGGTGAACTCCGACGCGGGCACCGCCCCGACGTTGGAGGCCTGTGCGCGGGCCGTGTCCGCGCTGGCGCAGCTCGGCCTGATGGCGATGGTCGAGCCGCTGCCGTACGACCGGGACGCCGCCGGGAACCTGGTGCTGCGCGCCGACTCCGCGTCGCTGGCCCGTGCCGCCGCCGTCGCCGCGGGCCTGGGCACGACGTCCGCGCACACCTGGCTCAAGCTCCCGGCACCCGCCGACCCCGACGTCGCGCTGGGCAGCACGACGCTGCCCGCGCTGGTGCTCGGCGGTGTGCCGTCACCGCGACCCGAGGACGACCTGGCCTCGTGGGGCCGGTCGCTCCGGCACCCCGCCGTGCGCGGGCTGGTCGTCGGCCGCGCGCTGCTCTACCCACCGGACGGCGACGTGGCGGGCGCGGTGGCGTCGGCCGCCGCCGTCCTGCACGCCGCCCACGAGGAGGTCACGGCATGAGCTGGCACCGTCCACTCGGGACACTGGGGCACGGCGGCGACCCGATCCGGCTCGGCCCCGAGGAGGCCGGGTGGACCTACACCGGTCTGCGCGTGCTGGTGCTGGCCGCCGGGGAGAGCCGCGCGGTCGACACCGGCGAGTTCGAGGCGTTCGTGCTGCCCCTCGCGGGCGGCTGCGTCGTGGAGGTCGACGGCGAGCGGTTCGAGCTGACCGGCCGCGACTCGGTGTTCACCAGGGTCACCGACTTCGCCTACGTGCCGCGGGACGCGCACGTCGTGCTGACGTCCGCCGACGGCGCCGAGGTGGCGCTGCCGATGGCCCGCTGCGAACGGCGGCTGGCGCCCAGGTACGGGCCCGCCGAGGACGTGCCGGTCGAGGTGCGCGGTGCGGGCAGCGCGACCAGGCAGGTCACCAACTTCGGCGTGCCCGGCGTGTGGGACCACGCGGACAAGCTCGTGGCCTGCGAACTGATCACGCCCGACGGCAACTGGTCCTCCTACCCGCCGCACAAGCACGACGACACCGAGCCGTGCGAGGTGGTGAACGAGGAGGTCTACTACTTCCGGATCGCGGGCCGGGACGGTGTCACGCCGTCCCGCGAGGGGTTCGGGCTGCACAAGACCTACACCGGTGACGGCGAGGTCGACGAGGACGTGGCCGTGCGCGACGGCGACGTGTTCCTGATCCCCCGCGGCTACCACGGCCCGTGCGTCGCCGCCCCCGGCTACCCCATGTACTACCTGAACGTCCTGGCAGGCCCCGGCGCCGAGCGCTCGCTGGCGTTCTGCGACGACCCCGCGCACACCTGGGTCCGGGAGAGCTGGACCGACCAGGACCTCGATCCCCGCTGTCCGGTGACGAACGCGAAGGGACGGACGACATGAGGATGACCACGGCGCAGGCCATCGTCCGGTGGCTGGTGGCGCAGCGGACCGAGCTGTTCGACGGGTCCGAGGCCCCGCTGTTCCCCGGTGTGTTCGCGATCTTCGGGCACGGCAACGTGCTCGGGATCGGCAACGCGCTGGAGGAGGTGCGCGAGGAGTTGCCGGTGTGGCGCGGCCACAACGAGCAGGGGATGGCGCTGGCCGCCGTTGGCATCGGCAAGGCCACCCACCGCCGCCAGGTCGGCGTCGCCACGTCGTCGATCGGGCCGGGCGCGCTGAACATGGTGACCGCCGCCGGTGTGGCCCACGCGAACCGGTTGCCGCTGCTGCTGTTGCCGGGCGACACGTTCGTCGGGCGCGCGCCCGACCCGGTGCTCCAGCAGGTCGAGCACTTCCACGACCCGACCACGACCGTCAACGACGCCTTCCGGGCCGTGAGCCGGTACTTCGACCGGATCACCAGGCCGGAGCAACTGCTGTCCACGCTGCCGCAGGTGGCGCGGGTGCTGACCGACCCGGCGGACTGCGGGCCGGTCACCCTGGCCCTGCCCCAGGACGTCCAGGCGGAGTCGTACGACTTCCCCGACGCCCTGTTCCGGCCCGTGGTGCACCGGCTCGTCCGGCAGCGCCCCGACCTGCGGTCGCTGGTCGACGCGGTCTCCCTGATCACCGCGGCCAGCAAGCCGCTCCTGGTGCTCGGCGGCGGGGTCCGGTACTCCGGCGCGGGCGGGCGGGCGCTGAGGTTCGCCGAGCAGCACCGGATCCCGGTCGTGGAGACCACCGCCGGGCGAACGCTCGTCCCGCACGACCACCCGCTGAACGCGGGCCCGCTCGGGGTCACCGGGTCCACGTCGGCGAACGTCCTCGCGGCGGCGGCCGACGTGGTGATCGCGGTGGGGACCAGGTTGCAGGACTTCACCACGGCCTCGTGGACGGTGTTCTCGCCGCACGTCAAGCTCCTCACGCTGAACGCCGCCCGGTTCGACGCGGTGAAGCACGGCGCGCAGGAGCTGGTGGCCGACGCCGACGAGGGCCTGCGGGAGCTGACGGACCTGCTCGGCGAGTGGCAGGCCGACCAGGCGTGGGCCGCCGAGGCCGTGGTCGAGCGGTGCCGCTGGGACGAGCACGTCGACGGGCTCCGCGCCCCCGACTCGGACCTGCCCACCTACGCCCAGGTCGTCGGCGTGGTCAACGACCTGAGCACGCCGGAGGACTACGTGATGACGGCGTCCGGCGGGCTGCCCGGCGAGCTGATCGGCGGCTGGCGCGCCGTCGGCGAGTCCACGATGGACGTCGAGTACGGCTTCTCCTGCATGGGTTACGAGCTCGCCGGGGCGTGGGGCGCCGCCATCGCCCGCCCCGCCGGTGTCGTCACGACGCTGCTCGGCGACGGCTCGTACCTGATGCTGAACTCCGAGCTGTTCTCGGCCGCGTTCGCCGGGCACGGGTTCGTGGCCGTCGTCTGCGACAACGACGGGTACGCGGTGATCCACCGGTTGCAGACCGGGCAGGGCGGGGTCGGGTTCAACAACATGTACGCGGACGTGCGCAGCACGCACGCCTCGCCGCCGCGCACCGACTTCGCGGGCCACGCCGCGTCGCTGGGGTGCGCGGTCTTCTCGGTGGACAAGCTGGACGACCTGGCCGACGCGTACCGGCGGGCTCGGGACGCGGCGGCCGGGGAACGGCGGCCCGCGGTCGTCGTGATCCGGACCCACCCGGCCTCCTGGACCGAGGCCGAGGCCTGGTGGGAGGTCGCCGTTCCCTCGGTCTCGCACCGCGAGGAGATCGACGAGGCCCACGACCGGATGCTGGAGGACAAGGCGCGGCAGGTCCGCTACCTGTAACCAGGCCCCGGCTCCGGTTCGGCTAGGACAGGCCGGGCGGGGCCGGGTGCAGGACGGCGGCGTCCACGGGGGTGCGGGGCAGTGCCGGGCTGATGGCCCCGAGCACCGCCCGCAGCTCCTGCTCCAGCTCCGGGTGCTCCCACAGGACGGCGTGGATCGACCCGCGCCACTCCGTGGTGAACTCCGCCCTGGCCTGGGTCTGGCGTTCCAGCGGCACCAGGGCGAGTTCGTCGCGCGAGGCCTGGAGCCTGGTCGTGACGAACTCGACCCTGCGCGGTTCGCCGGAGCCAAGCACACCCGCGACCTCCGTGCGGACACCCGTCCAGAGGTGGGTGTCCATCGCCTTGACCAACGCGCCCGCGATCGTGCCCGCCAGCAGGCGGAGCCCCTCGTCCGGCATCCGTTTCCTCTCGAACCTGGTTCTCGCCATCAGTTCTCGCCAGTTCTCCCGTGGTAGTTCGGGCCGAACGACGAGCCCTTCATGTCGTTGCCGTCGAAGTTCTGGATGACGTCCGCGTTCTGCACGGAGCGCGGGATGCGGATGTCGTTGCCCGCCTGGTAGATCGCGGAGCCGCCGCTCGCGACCGCGTGCTGGTTCACCGAGCCGGTCTGCGCCGGGGGCAGCTCGGCGGGTTCCGCGGCCTCGTCGAACTTCATCGCGTGCACGTCGCCGTCCGGGATCCACATCCAGCCGTGGCCCTTGAAGTTCTTCACGGTCACGTCGACCTTGCGGAAGTCGGAGGGCTTCAGCGACGTGTGGCCCGCGGCGACGAGCGTGCCGTAGAGGTGGTCGGAGAGGACGACCACGAGGTCGGCGTTGGGGAAGTCCTCCAGTGCCTGGTGCGCGGCCTGGCTGTTGAGCAGGCGGCTGACCAGGACCGCGTCGTTGCCGGGGAAGCCGTTCGCGCCGTCGACGATGGCGCCGTGGTGCAGTGCCATCCGCATGCGGACCTTGGCGTCGGGGACGCGGTAGCGGTTGACCGACTGGAGTTCGGCGTTCAGCGCCCGCACGTAGTCGTCCACCACCGGTCGTTCCGGGCTGTCGGGTGGCAGCACGGCGAACTCCTCGTCGCCCTTGGGTTGGCGGTGCCACGTGGTGCGGTCCAGTCCGGCCACCTGACCCGCGCGGTCCAGGCTCTGGATCAGCAGTTCCTGGAGGATCCGCTGGAGCTGGTCGTCGGCCGCGCCGTACTTGCGCAGGTCGCAGCTGACGAGCAGGCTGCGCCGAAAGTTGGCCTGGTTCATGGCGAATGACCTCCGGGTGGGTTCGAACAGGCTGCTGCGCAGAGTCACTGTCCTGTACGACATCGGACGGAAAACCGCAAAAGTGCGGTCTTGTCTCAGTAGCTTGCGAATTCACGCAAACGCTGGAGGTCGGGAACGACCACGTTGCGCCTCAGATGGCTCACCACGACGCCCGCCTTGCGCAGATCGCTGAACGCCTTCTCGGCCGTTCGCGGCTTCATCCCGGCGATCGACGCCAGTTCGACTTTGGTTAGCGGGATTCCCAGCACCCATCCCTCGGCCTCTTCTCGACCATAGGTCTGCACCAACTCGCAGACCACTCGCGCGACCCTCTCCGCCGCGGGGTGCGAGAGGAAATCACGACGCCGCTGATTGGCCCATCGGAGCCGGTCGTTCGTCATCGCGAACAATTCGAGGAACGCGTCGTAGCGGCGGTGCAGAAAGGCGGTCAGCTCGGCGGCGCTGATCATCTTGGCCACGACGTCCCCGCAGGTCACCACCGTGGCCGAGCGCGGCTTCTGGTCCAGGGCCGACATCTCGCCCACGAGGTCGCCCGCGACGCGGATGGCCAGCAGCGCGGTGTTGCCGGTCTCGTCCGAGGCCTGGACCTTCACGACCCCGTCCAGCAGCAGGAGCACATGAGTGTCGCTCGCGTCCTGCTCGATGACTTCCTTGTCCGCCGGATAGCGAACGACCGTCCCGATGTTCAGGAGTTCCTGTCTCGGACCCTCGCGCAGGCGGCCCAGCAGGCTGTTCGACGGCCACGCGAGATCCTGTGTTGCTGTGGGCAATGGCATTTGGATCCTGGTTACTCGTCGGTACCGGCGGGCGATGTGAAAATCGAATTCAATCGTGAGCGCACACTCGTACCTGAGAGTAAGTGTGTGCGGCGGGGAGCCCGAACGTGCAGCGGAGAGTACACCCAATTGGACGCATGGCGCAGGCGATGCGTCTTATCGCCAATTCGATGATCAACTTCTATTGGGAATGGATACCGGACCGGCTGGAATTCCGCTGCTCCCACCTGCTGTGATCCGCGGCGGAACGGGAACAAGTCGGCGGGTGCCGAAGCTTGGACCAGGCAGCGCCCACGAGAAGAAGGAGCCCGTTGTGAGCCTGCTGTTCACCCCGCTCGACCTGCGGTCGGTGACCCTGCCGAACCGGATCGCCGTGAGCCCGATGTGCCAGTACTCGTCGGTGGACGGCCTGCCCGACGCCTGGCACCTGGTCCACCTCGGCTCCCGCGCGGTCGGCGGTGCCGGCCTGGTCTTCACCGAGGCCACGTCCGTCCAGGACATCGGCCGCATCTCGCCCGGTGACACCGGCATCTGGAACGACGAGCAGCGCGAGGCGTGGCGGCCGATCGCCGCGTTCATCCGCGAGCACGGCGCCGTGGCGGGCATGCAGCTCGCGCACGCGGGCCGCAAGGCCTCGACCTACGCGCCGTTCGCCGACGAGCACGGCGGCGTGCCGGACGACCAAGGCGGCTGGACGCCCGTGGGCGCCGGGTCCGAGCCGTTCGACGAGACCTACCGGACCCCGGTCGAACTGGACGAGGACGGCATCCGCCAGGTCGTCCGCGACTTCGCCGCCGCCGCTCGCCGGGCGGTCGACGCGGGTTTCCAGCTCCTGGAGGTCCACGCCGCCCACGGCTACCTGCTGCACCAGTTCCTGTCGCCGCTCACGAACAAGCGCACCGACTCCTACGGCGGCGACTTCCAGGGGCGCATCCGGCTCGCCGTCGAGGTCACGGCGGCGGTGCGCGCGGAGGTCGGCGAGGACGTGCCCGTGCTCGTCCGCATCTCCGCCACCGACTGGGTCGACGGGGGCTGGGACGTGGAGGACAGCGTCCGGCTCTCGCGCGCGCTGGCGGACGTCGGCGCGGACCTGATCGACACGTCGACCGGTGGCCTGGTCCCCGACGCCAAGATCACCTTGGGGCCGGGCTACCAGGTGCCGTTCGCGGACGCCGTTCGGAAGAAGGCCGAAGTGCCCACCGGGGCCGTCGGACTCATCACCGACGCCCGGCAGGCTGAGACGATCCTCGCCGACGGGTCGGCGGACATCGTCCTACTGGCGCGCGAACTGCTCCGCGACCCGTACTGGCCGCTGCGCGCAGCGGGTCAGCTCGGGGCGGAGGTGAAGGCGCCCAAGCAGTACGCGAGGGCGCTCTAGAAGGTCCCGAGACTTCAAGGGTTGAGCTGCTTGTGGCAGCTCAACCCTTGAGAGTCCCAGGTTGATTCAGCGACGGTAGTCGTCGTATCCGTCTTCCGACGGATCGTCTGGTCGCTCGTCGCTGAAGTGTCCATTCGCGGACTCGCCGCTGGACAGCTCGCGTTGCAAGGCGTCAAAGTCGGTGGAATGGGAGCTGTACTTAAGCTCTCGGGCCACCTTCGTCTGCTTGGCCTTCGCTCGGCCGCGCCCCATGGCTCGACCCCCTCAGACAGGGACGGGGGCGGCCGGGGGAACGGCGGCCCCACTCGTCTCGACAACTAGTTCCTGGTAACTACCGTACCGTGTCGATGGGGTTCCTCGCGACGCGGTAGGCCCTGGGAGTTGTGAGACGCACCGCCCAATCTCCTCCGAGGGCCCTCATGGCACGATGCACACGTGCCTCGACCGTTCGTCGCCTACCTCCGGGTGTACGAGCCGCTGTCGGCGCTCGAACCCGCGTTGGCTGATCAGGTGCGTCGCGCGCTGGAAAAAGGGCCGCTGAGCCGAGCCGACGCGGGCAACCGCGAACGAGAGCTGTGGTTGCGGTCACAATTGGCCACACCGCCGAGATTGCTCCCCGGAGATCGGTCGGACGGGCGTGGCGCGGCACCCAACGCGCCCTTCGACGTGATGACGATCAGCCCCGCCGAGGTGCCGACCAGCGACGCCGCCCGCGTCGGTCCCGGACCGCTGGTCTGCCCCCTCGACCTGCGGGCCCGCTCGGCCGCGGGCCTGATCGGCTTCCTCGCCCAGTCCTCCGGCCCGCTCCGCGAGGAGGCCCTGAGCACCGCCGCCGACGAGGCGCGGACCCGAGCGGCCTTCGTGATGGCCGAGCTGAACGCCGGGGCCGTCCACGTGGTGTCGACGACCTGGACGGTGCCGCTGCCGTGGTTCGCGCTGGTGGACCCGGACACCCGGCGGATCGTGCTGGCCCCGCAGAACGACCCGGCCCGGCAGCTCTCCTGGCGGGTCGCGATGGCCGACGCCCGCCGACGGGTGGCTCGGGCTCACACGATCGTGAAGCGCTCGATCGGGGAGAACGGCCCTGCTCGGGTGCTCGCCGACACCGGACGGTGGCTGGAGAACTTCCACCCTCACTCGGCCGTGGAGTTGGACTACGGCGGCCTGGTGCAGCTCGTCGAGGACAAGGACCTGCTGGAGGACACGTCCGCCCAGGACGTGAACGCGATCATCGACGCGCTGGAGGCCGGGGACTCGGAGGCGGTCGCCCTCCGGTACGAGTCGCTGCGCGAGTTCTGGTCCGAACTGGGCCTTCGGGAACGCCACGGCTGATTGTCGGTGCCCTCCTGTACAACTCCCGAGTTGGATCATCCGGGACGAGGGGGTTCGTCATGAGACTGGTGGCACTGGTGTTGGCGTTCGGGTTGCTGGGGTCCGGGGCGGCGGTGGCCGAACCGGGGTTCGTCCACGCCCAGGTGGTCCCGGTGAAGGCCCGTGACGTCGCGGGCGGCCCGGCCGTTGGGGCGGTGTACGAGGGGCGGCAGAGCCTGCCCGTGCCCTGCTGCGAGCAGGTCGTGCCCGTGGAGGACTGGGCGGGCGCCAGCCCGTTCGCCGTGGGGCTGAGGGTGCTGGGCGGCGGGGTGGACGGGGGCCTCGGCGGGGCCGAGGAGCACTTCCGCCTGCTGGGGCCGGACGGGCGGTCGCTGTACGCGCTGCTGGGGGCGCGGAGTTCGGTCGGCTGCGCGCCGGACGGTTCCACGCGCTCCGAGACGCCTCCCGTGCTGGTGAAGACGGAGGCCGGGGAGCGGTGGGTCTCGGGGGCCGAGCCCGACGCGGTCGGCGTGCCCGTCGGTGACGAGGTGGCCGACCTGGTCCTCACCAGGGTGACCGGTGAGGGCGACGTGGCCGAGTTCGTGGACGTGTGGCCGGGCGACTGGAGCGCCGCCGCGGGCTGGGTCGTCGACCTGCGGGTCGGCGCGGCCCACCACAGGTACCTGGTGGCGGGCGGCTACTGCGTCGGCCGCGCCGGGTAGGGGCGATCGGGCTTCGCCGGTGAAGGCCGGATCGTGGACCGCCGTGCCCCGGCAGGGCGGTCCACGTCCTCACGCCACCACGGCGGACCGGTCCCGGAGCAGCACCCGCGCCGCCACCGCCGCACCGGCCGCCAGCAGCAGCGCCGCCTGCCACGAGGTGGTGACCGCCACCCACCCGGCCAGCGCCGGGGTGATGGACGCGCTGAGGTAGTTGGCCGAGTTCTGCATGCCCAGCGCGGTGCCGCTGCTCCCCGGCGGGGCCAGTTCCGCCGCGGCCGTGACCGCCAGCCCGTTCCAGCACACGGCCAGGGCGGTGGTGGGGACCAGCGCCGCCGCCAGCAGCCAGACCGGGGCCTCCAGCAGCGCCGCGGACAGCAGGAAGCCCGCCGCGACCAGGACGGTGATCGTGCGCAGCGGGCCCAGTCGGCTGTCGACCCGGTCCGACCACACGCCCGCTCCCAACCTGCCCGCGCCGCCCAGCACCTGGGCCACGGCGAAGAGGGCGGACGCGGCGCCGAGGGCCAGGCCGCGGTGGTCGTGCAGGAGTTCCACCACGAGGGCGGCCGCGGTGAACTGGGGGACCACCAGGAGGCCGCTGGCGACGCTCAGCCGGATGAGCGCCGGGTCGCGCAGGACCACGCCCTGGCCGGTCGTGGAGCGGACCGCGTCCGGTGGTTCCCGGATGAACACGGCGACGGCCACGGCCACCAGCCCGGTGAAGCCGCTCAGCGCCAGGAAGGCCGCCGGGACGCCCGCGCTCGCGGCGACGGCCGGGAGGGCCACCGCCGCCAGCGCCGCGCCGAGCGGGGTGGCCGTCTGGCGGATGCCCATGGCGAAGCCGCGCCGCTCCCTGGTGAACCAGGACATGACGGCCCGGCCGCTCGCCGCGTTCACGCTGGCGCCGAAGACGCCCGCGCCGAACAGGGCCAGCCCCGCGACCAGTGCGCTGTCGGTGGCCGCCAGCGCCAGGCAGCCTGCCGCGCCGACGCCGCCGATGGTCATGACCAGGCGTTCGCCGCGCCGGTCCGCCAGCGCGCCCCAGGTGACGAGGGTGAGCATCGTGCCCAGGTTGACGGCGCCGATGAGCAGGCCGACCTGGGGCAGGGGCAGGTCGAAGTGGGCGCGGAGCTGCGGGATGAGGGCGGGGAGACCGAGGAACACCGCCGCGTTCGTGCCCTGGGCCAGCGCGCCCACCGCCAGGACCACCCACCTGTAGCGACCCGCCATGGCTGCACGGTAGGCCCGGCGTCCATCAGTCGGGAAGGAAATTCCACTAGTTGGGAACTCGTATCACTGGCCGATGCACGGTTAGTGCAAATGCACGTGCAACAGCAAAAAAGCCGCCCGGCACGCCCCGCGGGGCACGTCGAAGCGGCAGTGTCCGCCGTGCCCGCACGTGGTGCCGGGCGGTGTCGGCTACTCCTTGAGCCGGTTGTTCGGCCTGCCCCGCTCGCTCGCGAGCAGGTCGTCCACCGACGCGCTCCCGCGCTGGTAGCGGCCCGCGATCTCGGCGTTGAGCTGGTCCATGACGACCTGCACCTGGCGGCGGCGCTGGGAGACCGAGGCCTCCTCGCCGATGAAGGTGCGCAGGGTCAGGTCCAGCTTCTCGTCCGACAGCGTGCTGACGTCCGAGAGGTCGACGTCCGAGACGAGCGCTTCCACGTGCCGCTGGTGGGCGTCCGCCCGTGACGGCTCGTGGGACTGGTAGCGGCCGAGACCGGTCGACGGACCCACCGCGTTGGACGCGAGGATCGTCGCGAGCTGGTCGACCACGGACGAACCGCCATCGGTCCGCCGGAGCTTCTCCGCGCGCACGATGTCGATCCGCGCGTGCAGCAGGCGTCGGAGGTAGGAGAGGTCGGTCTCCTCTTGGGCCGCTTCGTCGCGCAGCGCGCGCACGTCGGCGAGAGGGCGCTGCTCGACGCCCTCTGCGTAGTCAGGGGCGAGCACCCGGTCGATACGGCGGCGTCCGCCAGGACGCACCTCGATCACGTACTCATCCTGAGGTAGATCCTGCTCAGCCGCCAACACGAACCTGCTTCCAAAGTGGTGTCAAACCTGTACCGGACCGTGCGCACCCAGTAGTTCCCGTGCCCCGGCCGCCGCGAGCGGTGGCCGTTGAGCGATCTTGGCCAGCCCCGCGGCGCGCGCCACGAGCTGGACGTCGTCCCGCGCCGCCTGGCCCTCGGCGTAGTCGGAGGTGTCGGCGGTGCCCACCCGGAGGTGGCCACCGGTGGCCAACGCCGTCAGCATCACCGGGATGGTCGACCCACCCAGCCCGGCCGCCGAGAAGGTCGCCCCCACGGGGAGAAGACGCACGGCGTCGACCAGGGTTGCCGCGTCACCCGGCAGTCCTCCAGGGGTACCCAGGACCAGACCGACGTGCACCCGGCCGTTCGGGGGAAGTCCGTGGTCGTCCAGGAGCCTGCGCAGCACGGCGAACTGGTCCGTCCGGGTGATCTCGTACTCCGGCGCGACGCCGCGGTCCCGCAGGGCCGTGTGGAGTCGGACCAGCGCCGCCCAACCGTCGGCGGAACCCGCCTCGGCGAGCGGGCAGGAAGCGCTGTCCGGCAGGGCGTCGAGGGCCCGCTCGTCGGTGACGTCGGCCAGTTGGACGAGCAGCGCGGTCTGCTCGCGCAGCCCCGCCACGGCGTCAGCGGTGCTGGTCAGACCGGTCGACGGGACCCGCACGACACCCGCGCCCACGCGCTCGACGGCCAGTGCGCCCGCCAGCAGCACCTCGATCGACCTCGTCGATCGAGGAACGACCGTGAGCAGCGTGCCGGGTGAGCCGGGGCGGGCCATGGCGAAATACTGGCACAGGTCCAGCCGCGGACGACGGGGGTGGCGGGCCTCCCGTCCACCGGACAGCCGCCCGGCATCCCGGTACCGGTTCCGGGAAAACCGGGCCCCGGACCGGGATCACGCCGTCAGCGGCCCAGGTTCCGCGCCGCCTCGCGGCCGAGCGCGGGGGTGTCCGGCGGGATCGAGTCCGGGTCGATGGACCCCTGCACGACCCGGTCGTCCACGCCGAGCAGCAGTTCCGCGTCCACCGGCACCGAGCGCTTGACCAGCGCCAACGCCACCGTGCCCAGCTCGTGGTGCAGCGCGACGCTGCCGACCCGGCCGACCACCCGGTCGCCGAGCAGCACCGGGTCCCCGGTCTCGGGTTGCACCTCGCGGGAGCCGTCGAGGTGCAGGAGCAGCATCCGCCTCGGCGGGCGGCCGACGTTGTGCACCTTCGACACGGTCTCCTGGCCCCGGTAGCACCCCTTGTCCAGGTGCACGGCGGAGCCGATCCAGTTGACCTCGTGCGGAATGGTCTTCTCGTCGGTGTCCAGGCCGAGCCTGGGCCGCAGCGACTCGACCCGCAGCGCCTCGAACGCCCACGTGCCCGCGGGCCGGGCACCGGCGTCGGTCAGCCGACCCCACCAGGCCACGAGGTCGGCGCGCGGCACGGCCAGGTCGACGGCGTCGTGGCCGGGCCACGTCATCCGGCGCGCGAACCCGCCGTCCGGCAGGGCGACGGCCTCGTCCGGCTTGCCGGGCACCGGCACGTCCAGCTTCGCCAGCAGCGCGGCCACGTCCGGTCCGACCAGCGACAGCACGGCGAACTCCGCCGTCGCGTCGCGCGGCTCGACCTTCGACCAGAACCGCATCGAGTCGAGGTACTTCAGCAGCGGCTCGGTGGTGCGGGCCTCCACGTCGAGGTACACGGTGCCGCCGACGTTCGCGACGACGGCGTGGTGCTCGACCCGGCCCTGCACGTCGAGGACCAGCGCCTCCGTGCCCCTGCCCTCGGCCAGCGCGGCGAAGTGCTGGCTGGTCAACGAGTGCAGCCAGCTCAACCGGTCGTCACCGGGCACGGCGATCACGCCGCGGTGCGAGCGGTCGACGACCGCGACGGAGCGCGCCGCCGACCGCTGCTCGGCGAACGGGTCGCCGAAGTGCCATGGCACGCCCTGGTCGGGAGCGCCGTCGAACGGTGCGACGGCGCCCGGTGCGGTGAGCAGCGGTGAGTTCACTCGGTCTCCAGTTCCAGGCATTCCCGGCACGTGCCGGACAGCGCGAGGTGGCTTGCGTCCAGTTCGAACCCGTAAACCCTGCCGAGTGTTCCGGCCAGCTCCTCGAGCAGGTCGCACGGGATCTCGTCCATCCGCCCGCAGCGGTGGCACACCAGGTGCACGTGCTCGTGGTCGTCGGCGGAGTACGTCGGCGCGCCGTGGCCGAGGTGCGTGTGCCTGACCAGCCCGAGCTTGTCGAGCAGGTCGAGCGTCCGGTAGATCGTGGTGATGTTCACCGTCGACGCGGTCGCCTGGACCCTGGTGCAGATCTGCTCGGGTGTCGCGTGCTCCAGTTCACGCACCGCGTCGAGCACGAGCTGTCGCTGGGGTGTCATGCGCATGCCGCGCTCGTGCAACGTCTTGCGCAACGCCTGCCTGCCACTTGCGGTCTCCACCATGCCGATGGTAGGCCGTGAGTAGTCTGCCCGTATGCGCGTGCTGGCACTTCTCGACGGAACCCTGGCAGACCCCGACGCCCCGCTGCTGCGGGTGGACGACCTCGGGTTGGTGCGCGGCGACGGGATCTTCGAAACGATCCTGGTCGTCGACGGCAAACCACGGGAGCTCGACCCCCACCTCGACCGGCTGGCCAGGTCCGCGGCGATCCTGGAACTCCCGGAGCCCGACAGGGCGGCGTTCGAGCGGGCCACCTCCCTCGTGCTGGACAACTGGTCCGGCGGCGCGGAGATGGCGCTGAAGCTCGTCTACACGCGCGGGATCGAAGGCGGCGACGGCACCCCCACCGGGTTCGCCCTCGGCCTGCCGATCAGCGCGAAGGTGCTGGCCCAGCGCGCGGCGGGCATCTCGGCCGTCACACTGGACCGGGGCATCGAGCCGGGCCTGGCCGAGCGCGCCCCGTGGCTGCTCCTCGGCGCCAAGACCCTGTCGTACGCGGTCAACATGGCGGCGCTGCGCGAGGCCGAACGCCGCGGCGCGGAGGAGGTCGTCTTCACCACGTCCAGCGGCAGCGTCCTCGAAGGCCCCACGTCGACCCTGCTGGCGGTCAACGGCCGCACCATCACCACCCCGCCGGCCACCCTCGGCATCCTCCCCGGCACCACCCAGGCCGCCCTCTTCCGCGCCGCGAAGCGCGAGGGCTGGACGGTCGTCGTCGAACCGATCCCGGCCGCCGACCTCCACACCGCCGACGGCGTCTTCCTGGTGTCGAGCGTCCGCAAGGTCACCCGCGTCCACACCCTCGACGGCAAGCCGCTGACCGACGCCTCGGCACTCGCGACCGAACTGGCGGACCTGTACGAGTCGGAGTACTAGAACCCCGTCGTCGGGCTCCTGCCGGAGCCCGACGAC
>NZ_JANYMP010000015.1:220441-250840 GCF_025061645.1 Umezawaea endophytica
ACACCCCCGGGGGGGGCCCCGGCCGGCCCCCCACGACGATTCATCCGATCGTGTTCACCGGGCCTTGCTGCCGGCACCGAAAATGTCGGACCCCACCCGTAGCGTCGAATTCCGGGGGCCCATCCCTCGCGCGTGCGCAGGGGGTTCCCCCGAATTCGAGCCTAGCGGTGGGCACCGACAGGAATCGGTGCCCACCGCCGGGCAAAATCGGGCTACCTCAGACCGGCGTCCACCGCGTTGATCAGCGTCCCGGTGTCACCGGACATCTCCCAGAACATGGCCCCGAGCAATCCCCTGCCCCGCAGCCACGCGGTCTTCTTCCCGATCGACCAGACGTCGTCGAACGTCCACCACTGCCCGCCCGCGCCCGTGTAGCAGTAGCTGGCGACCGCGACCTCGTCGTGCTGGACGGCGCACCCCGGCACGCTGGCGACCAGGTTCGCGTAACCGCGGGTCCCCGCTTCCTCCGCGAACTGGCCGGGTGCCGCGCCCGTGGCCGTCTGCCACACGCCCTTGCGCCCGCCGTCGGCCACGCCCTGCCAGCCGCGCCCGTAGAACGCGAGGCCGAGCGTGATCTTGCGCGGTGGCACCCCCGCGTTCAGGTACGTGTTCACCGTGGACTCGACGCTGAACTTCGTGGCGTACGGGTCGGTCGGGTCCGGGTACAGGTTGCCCTGGTGGCCGGTGCGGTTCGGCTCCCACGAGTTGTCGCTGCCTGCACCGTGGAAGTCGTAGCCCTGCACGTTGAAGATGTCCATGGACTTGGCGACCTCCGCGAGGTCCCAGCCCGCCGCGATCTTCGCCGGGTCGGCCGGGGTGAACGCGGTGATCTGGTAGCGCTTGCCCGTGGTCGTCGACAGGGCGTCGAGCTGCCTGCGGAACTCGGCGATCAGCAGCGTGTTGTTGTTCTTGTCGGCCGGGCTGAAGTGGTTGCCCGCGTGGCCTTCCGCGCCGGGCCACTCCCAGTCGAGGTCGATGCCGTCGAAGATCCCGGCGGCGCTGCCCGGTCCGCCCGCCGCGTTATACACCGGCAGGTTGCCCTTGATGTAGATGTCCAGGCACGACGACACGAACTTCTTCCGCGCCGCGTCGGTGGCGGCCACGTCGGAGAAGTACTTGGAGTACGTCCAGCCGCCCAGCGAGATCAGCACCTTCAGGTTCGGGTACTTGACCTTGAGCTTGCGGAGCTGGTTGTAGTTGCCGCGCAACGACTCCCAGCCCGTGTCGGCCACGCCGTCGACGGACTGGGAGGCGGCGAACGGCCTGCTGTAGTCGGCTTCGGCGTCACCGGCGCCGTCACCCTGGTTCGGGTCCTGCGGGTTGGCGCTGGTGCCCTTCGTGACGCCGTGCAGGCAGGTCAGGTTGACCGGGTCGATGTTGCCGAACGCGTAGTTGAGGTGGGTCATCTTCGCCGCGGAACCGTTGGTGTCCAAGTTCTTCACGAAGAACTGGCGGCCGTAGATGCCCCACTGCACGAAGTAGCCGACCCTGGCGTAGCCGCTGCCGACGACGTCGGCCGTGGACACCTGGAGGCCGGGGGTGAACGCGGACACGTTGTCGTACAGGTCGCGGGCCCGGACGGTGAACGTGTAGGCGGTGGACGGGGAGAGCCCGGTGATGACGGCGGACGTGCCCGCGACCGTGGAGTTCAGCACGCCGCCGACGAAGACGTCGTACCCGGCGACCCCGCGGTTGTCGGTCGACGCGGTCCACGCCAGCGACACGCTCGCCGAGTCGACGGCCGTGCTGCGCAGCCCGCCGGGCACGGTCGGCGCCTGGGTGTCGTCGCTCGGGTTGTTCGTGGTGACGGCCAGCGCGGTGCTCGCGGGACCGCGGTTGCCCCTGCTGTCCTTGGCCCGCACCGTGAACGCGTACGCGGTGTTCGGGCTGAGGCCGGTCACGGTCGCGGCGGTGCCGGTGACCGTGGTGACCAGCGACGTGCCCTGGTAGACCTCGTACCCGGCCAGCGGCAGCGAGCCCGGCGTCGCCGCGTCCCAGGCCAGCGACACCGTACGGGTGGTCTTCACCGGCGACCGCAGGTTCGCGGGCGCGGTGGGCGGGGCGTCCGCGCCGCCGTCGCAGCGGACGTCGTTGATCCGGCAGCTCGTCGGCTCGACCGCCGAGCTGAGGGTGAACGTCGGGCTGTACGGCTCGGTCGAGCCGCGGGCCGCGACGCTCTTGTTGTAGTACACCGGGACCAGCGTGACGAGGCGGCCGCTCTGGCTGATCGTCGAGTGCTGGGCGCCGGTGGCCGTGACGCCCGCGGGCAGCTCGAAGACGATCGACCACGACGCCAGCGCGGCGTCGGTGTTGTTGTTCACCACGTACTTGCCCGTGGTGCCGCTCAGCGAGAACGACGCGGTGGTCGGCGCGGCGGGCGGCGGCGGTTCGCCGGTGCCGTCGCAGTTCGCGCCGTTGATCGTGCACGCCGTCGGGTCGACACCCGCGCTGAGGGTGAACGTGGGGCTGTAGGGCTCGGTGTTCCGCCCCGCGCCGATGGTGTTGATGTAATAGGCGGGCGTGAGAGTGACCCTGGTGCCGGTCTGCGTCGTCGTGGCGTGCTCGGCGCCGCTGACGGTGACCCCGGCGGGCAGGTCGAACTTGATCGACCACCCGGTGACGGCGGTGGTGGTGGAGTTGGTGACGACGAACTTCGCCTGGGTCCCGGTACGGGTGACCGCGGCGGTGAGGCCGGGTGCGGCTTGGGCGGGCGGGGCGAGAACGGTCACGGAGGTGGCTAACGCCACCAGCGCGATGACGAGACGACGCATGGGTGTGCTCCTCGACCTTCGAGAACCACGGCGGCCCGTCTGTGAACGTAGGTGACGCGGGTCACCGGAACAATGGGTCTAGACCAGGTTCGTCCTGAGGGCGGAACTCCAGCGGCACACCTGGTCTTGCCTGGGCGAGCAGCGGGAGCACGTCGGCGGGCACCACGCCGATCACCGGGTAGCCGCCCGTGGTCGGGTGGTCGGCCAGGAACACCACCGGCTGGCCGTCGGCGGGCACCTGGACGCCCCCGGTCGGGATGCCCTCGCTGGGCAGTTCCTCGCCGACGAAGCCCTCCGCGCGCTCCAGCGCCGTCCCGGTGAGCCGCATGCCGACGCGGTTGCTCTTCTCCGACACCGTCCACCGCCCTGCCCGCAACTGCCCGGCCGGGTCGCCGAACCAGTCGTCGCGCGGCCCGAGCAGCACCGGCACCACCAGCGCGTCCGGCACCCGCGTCGGCACCAGCACGTCCGCGCCGACCGCCGGGGCCGTCACCGCGCCGAGCGGCAGGTCGTCGTTGTCCCGCACCGGATCCGGCCCGATGCCGGACAGCAGGTCGGTGGACCGGCTGCCCAGTTCGGCAGGCACGTCGACGCCGCCGGACACCGCGAGGTAGCACCGCAGCCCGCGCTCCGGCGTGCCGACCTCCAGGACGTCGCCGCACGCGAGGTGCACCAGCGCGTGCGAGCCGACCGCGCACCCGTTGCGCCGCACCGGGGCCGGCGGCCCGGTCACCACGACCGTGCACGACGCCCCGGCCCGCACCGCGAGCCCGCCGAGCAGGACTTCCAGCCCCGCGGCGGTTTCCGGGTTGCCGACGAGCCGGTTCGCCAGCCGCAGGGCCGGTCCGTCGAGCGCGCCGGACGGCGGCACGCCCAGGTGCGCGTACCCCGGCCTGCCGAGGTCCTGCACCAGCGTCTGCGGCCCGGTGCGCAGCACGGTCAGCCGCCTCACCCGGCCACCTCGAACCGCACGCGGTCGCCGGGGGCGAGCAGCGCGGGCACCTCGCGGCGGGCGTCGAACAGGGTCGCGTCGGTGCGGCCGAGCAGCCGCCAGCCGCCGGGTGTGGCGCGGGGGTAGGCGGCGGTGAACTCGCCCGCGATGGCCACCGAGCCCGCGGGGACCTTCGTGCGCGGGCTGTCCAGCCTGGGCTGCCGCAGCGCCTCCGGCAGTCCGACGAGGTACCCGAAGCCGGGCGCGAACCCGCAGAACGCGACCTCGTACTCCGTGCCCGAGTGCAGCGCGACGACCTCGGCCGCGGTCATCCCGGCCGTCCGCGCGACCAGGTCCAGGTCCGGCCCGTCGTAGTGCACCGGGATCCGCACCTCCCGCGACCTGATCTCGGCCGGACGGCTCAGGTCGACCTCGCCCAGCACCCGCCGCACCGGGCCGAGCCCCGTGCCCGGCCGGACCGAGATGAGCACCGTTCGCGCCGCGGGCACCAGTTCCACCAGGTCCGGCAGCTCGGCCGCCCGCACCGCCGCGCGCACGGCCGAGACCTCGCCGAGCGAGTCGACCTCGACCAGCACAGCGTCCGTACCGCATCTCCGCAGCCGCATGGCTCCATCGTACGGCCTAGATGAGGATTGTTGAACAATCTCCTCTCAGGGCGGTGCGCTGGGCGGCCGTGAGCCGGTCGGGTTTCACCCCCACGGCGTACCCGCCGGACCCGGTGTCCAGCACCGCGACGGGATCGGTGAGGTCCGGCCTGCTCTCGGCGTGCCGGAGGGCGTCGACGACCCGGCCGACCGGCCACCCCAGTGCTGTGGCCAACTCGGCCGCCTGGCACGGCCGGGCCGCCTGCACCAGGGCGGCGGCGACCGTCAGGACGTCGTCGACGCCCTCCGGACCGCCTGCCATGTCCTCGCCGAGCCGGGCGAAGAACTGCCGCATGTGCTCGAGGCGGGCGCCGGTGGGGGTGGTCACGTCGAAGAGTTCCACCCCGCGCCGGGCCGTCTCCGCGAGGACCGTGTTCGTGCGGGCGCTCGTCAGCCACGTCCGCAGCCACAGGTCCTCGTCGATGAGGTACCGCTCGCGGCGCTGGTCCCGTTCCCGCCGGATCAGGTCGAGGCCTTCGAGGTAGCCGACGGCCTGCGACACCGACGCCGGGCTGACCCGCAGCCCGCCGACGAGGTCGGCCGCCGTCAGGACCCCCGCGTCGGTCGTCACCAGCGCGGCGAACACCCGTGCCGCCATCCTCGGCAGCCCGGTGCCGACGAGCATCGCCGCGAACTCGTCCACGAAGCCCCGCGCAGCCTCGGGCACCTCGGTGGCGGGGGTCGTCGTCGACGGCCCCCGGCGGGCCCGCCGACCGGTCGCCCGCTGCGCCCGATCCGCCCGGTAGTCCGCGCCGCCGCCGTTGCGGGTCACCTCGCGGCTCACGGTCGACGTCGGCCTGCCGAGCCTCCTGGCGATCTCGGCGTAGCCGAGCCCGTCGGCGAGACCTGCCGCGATGCGCCTGCGCTCCTGGCTCGTCAACCGTCCACCCGGCATGCCCGCAGTGTGCATTAGGTGGCATCCGATTGCAACGAAAGTATTGCGTTCAGCGGCTTGTCATTGCACTGAATCGCAGCTCAGAGGCGTCAATCTGGGTTGACGAGGGCTGGTGATGGTCATAGCGTTCGGCAAATGGTGAAGATTAAAGACGGGCTGGTCCTCGACGTCGAGGGCCTGCGCATGCGCTACGGCGCGACCGACGTCCTGCACGACGTCACGTTCCAGGCCCGGCCCGGTGAGGTGCTGGCGCTGCTGGGGCCGAACGGCGCGGGGAAGACCACCACCATCGAGGTGCTGGAGGGCTTCCGGGCCCGGTCGGCCGGTCGGGTCGAGGTGCTGGGCGAGGACCCGGCGCGGGCCGACGAGTCGTGGCGGGCGCGGGTCGGCGTCGTGCTCCAGTCGTGGCGCGACCACGGCAAGTGGCGGGTGCGGGAACTGCTGGCGCACCTGGGGTCCTGCTACACCGGCTACACCGAGCCGTGGGACGCCGACGAACTCGTCGCCGCGGTCGGGCTGACCGCGCAGGCGAACCAGAAGATCCGCACCCTCTCCGGCGGGCAGCGGCGCAGGCTGGACGTGGCGATCGGCATCGTCGGCCGCCCCGAGCTGCTGTTCCTCGACGAGCCGACGGTGGGGTTCGACCCGGAGGCCAGGCGCGAGTTCCACGGCCTGGTGCGGGCGCTCGGCGACACGACGGTCCTGCTGACCACCCACGACCTGCACGAGGCCGAATCGCTGGCCGACCGGATCGTCGTGCTGGACGGCGGCCGGATCATCGCCGACGGCACGGCCGACGAGCTGGCGAAGCTGATCGTCGGCGAGGACGAGGTGCGCTGGACGCACGACGGGCGCCGCTTCACCCGGTCGACCACCGAGTCCACCCGCTTCGCCTTCGACCTGTTCCGCGAGCACGGCGACGAGATCACCGAACTCGAGGTCCGCCGCTCGTCGCTGGAGGACACGTACATCGCGCTGGTGCGCCGAGCCGAGGAGACGTCCCGATGACCACGACGGCACTGCGCGCCGGGTGGGACCGCGGCGTGGTCGAGCTGCGGCAGTCGTTCACCAACGGCGCCGACCTGTGGGGCCACTTCTTCTGGCCGCTGCTGATGGTGGGCGTCACGGTCTTCCTGCGGGACCGGACCTTCGCGGGCTTCCAGCTCGGCGCGCTGGTGCTGCCCAGCATCCTCGGCATGAACGCGTCGATGGCGATGGTCAGCATGAGCCAGCAGCTCACCGCCGACCGCGAGGACGGCACGCTGCTGCGGGCGAGGGCGACGCCGAACGGCCTCGTGGTCCACCTCGTCGGCAAGATCATCTCGGTGTCCGGCGGCCTGGTCGTCGACCTGGCGATCTTCCTGGTCCCCGCACTGCTCCTGGTTCCAGGCCTGGCCGTCGACGCGGCCTCGTGGCCGACGCTGGCCTGGGTGCTGGCGCTGGGACTCGCGGCGGCACTGCCCATCGGCGCCGTGCTCGGCTCGGTGTTCACCAGCACCAGGAGCCAGGGGCTGCTGACCCTGCCGATCCTCGGCCTGATCGGGATCTCCGGCGTCTTCTACCCCGTCACGGCCCTGCCCGAGTGGGTCCAGGGCGTCGCGCAGGTGTTCCCGGTCTACTGGATGGGCCTCGGCACGCGGTCGGCGCTGCTGCCGGACAGCGCGGCCGTCGTCGAGATCGGCGAGTCCTGGCGGCACCTGGAAACCGTCGGCGTGCTCAGCGCGTGGACCGTCCTGGGCCTCCTGGTGGCCCCGATCGTGCTCAAGCGCATGGCCCGCCGCGAATCCGGCTCCACCGTCGCGGGCCGCCGCGAGAAGGCCCTCCAGCGGGTCGGCTGAAGGGCCCTTCGACGTGCGGTGGAAGCCCTAGCCCGCGTACCGGGTCAGGTGTGCCGACGTGTGCGGCTGGAGCGGGTAGCCGACCATGGCCCGCTCCTCGACGTACGCGAGGTCGCCGTTGTTGACCACGCCGTACAGCCGCGAGGACGCCGTGACGTCCTTGGCGGTGGAGGTGCGCACGACCGCGTCCGTGGAGAACTCCCACGACGTCTGGTTGCGCGGCTTGCCGTAGTACAGCTCCAGGATGCCGGTGTTGTGCGTCAGGAGGACCTCGATCGTGTCGTCCTCCTGCGGGCGCCAGAACCCGGTCTCGCGGGCGGCGGGCCGGATCACCTCGCCCGACTCCGACAGCAGCCACGAGCGCGCCTCGTAGAAGAGGAACGGCCTGCCGTCGTGGGCGAACGTGATCTGCTGGCCGAAGCGGTACGGGCCGTCGATGCTCGGGTAGACGACCTCGCCCTCGCCGCGCCACACGCCGATCAGCGGCAGCAGCGACAGGCAGCGGTCGTGCAGGTTCGGGCCCTCGCGCAGGTTCGCCGTGTCGCCGGGGACCGGCAGGTCGGCGAACTGCGGCGTGTTGCGGGCGCGGGTGATCTCGGCGCGCTCGGCGGCGGCCTGCACCGCGGCGTCGCCGCTGCCCGGTTCGGGGTTGGTCGTCGTCATCAGCGCTGGTCGGAGTAGAGCCGGTAGACCACGTACGCGGCGAACCACGTGATCAGCAGCGAGACGAGGACCAGGAGCCCCGTGAAGAAGTGTTCCACCCGGTGAGTTTATCTCCCCGGAGCGGAACGGAGGGGACGGCGGTGGCCAAGGCCACCCACCGTCCCCTCAGGCCGGTAGCGCCGGATGCGACCCCGTGCGCTCCGGAGCGCGATCAGGCGACCGCGACCTCGACCGCGTGCACGCCGGGGCCCTGCGCGGTCACGAGCGCCTGGCCGTTGCCCGAGCGGTGCAGCGCCCGGATCGTCCAGTCGCCGGGAGCCGCGAAGAACCTGAAATCCCCCTCCGGCGACGACACGACCTCGGCGGTGAACTCGCCGGTCGAGTCGAGCAGCCGGACGTACGCGCCGCCGACGGGCGCGCCTTCGGCGAAGACCTTGCCGCTGAGCACCGTCTCGGTCGTCGTGTCCACGCCCGTGACGACCACCGACTGGTCCGGGGCACCGCATCCGCTCATGATCAGCCTTCCTTGCCGCTGCCGAGCTCGACCGGCACGCCGACGAGCGAGCCGTACTCGGTCCAGGAACCGTCGTAGTTCTTCACGTCCTGGTGGCCCAGCAGCTCGTGCAGGGCGAACCAGGTGTGCGAGGAGCGCTCACCGATGCGGCAGTACGCGATGGTGTTCTTCGAGCCGTCGAGGCCCGCCTCGCCATAGATCGCCTTCAGCTCCTCGTCGGAGCGGAAGGTGCCGTCCTCGTTGGCCGCCTTGCTCCACGGCACGTTGATCGCCGACGGGATGTGGCCGCCGCGCTGCGCCTGCTCCTGCGGGAGGTGCGCCGGGGCCAGCAGCTTGCCGGAGAACTCGTCGGGGGAGCGCACGTCGACCAGGTTCTTCGTGCCGATGGCCTCGACGACCTCGTCGCGGAACGCGCGGATCGACAGGTCCTGCTCCTGGGCGGAGTAGTTCGTCTCGGCGCGCTCGACGACGTCCTTGTCCAGCGGACGCCCGTCCAGCTCCCACTTCTTGCGGCCGCCGTCGAGCAGCTTCACCGCGTCGTGGCCGTACAGCTTGAAGTACCAGTACGCGTAGGCCGCGAACCAGTTGTTGTTGCCGCCGTAGAGGATCACGGTGTCGTCGTTGGAGATGCCCTTGGCGGACAGGAGCTTCTCGAAGCCCGCGCGGTCCACGAAGTCGCGGCGGACCTGGTCCTGCAACTCCGTCCTCCAGTCGATGCGGACGGCGCCGGGGATGTGGCCGCCCTCGTACGCGGTGGTGTCCTCGTCGACCTCGACGAACACCACGCCGGGCGCTCCGAGGTTTTCCTCTGACCAGGCGGCCGAGACCAGGACGTTCTCACGGCTCATCGGAGTGGCTCCTAAATTCTTTGATCTGTTGTCACTGGCGGACGGTGGCGGGCGCGAAACGGCGCAGGAGCAGGTACATCTCGCACCCGAGGCAGAAGTTGAACGCGGCGTTCAGCAGGGCGGCGACCAGCGCGAAGGACGTGGCGACCACGCCGACGGCGGTGAGGCCGGTCGCGTAGCCGACCGTGCCGACGAGCGCGAACGCGAACCCGACGCCCTGCGCGAAGCGCAGCGGGGCCGCGTCCTCGCGCTCGGCCGTCGGCGCGAGCCGGGGTGCGACGAGGAGCCGGTACAGGCGGCCCCACGGGTTGAGGCCGAGCGAGACGAAGCCGGAGGCGGCGAAGATCAACGCCTGGGCGGCGAGGACCGGCCACCACCCGGTGAGCAGCGCCACGACCAGCACGGCAGCGGTCGCGGACGCGATGAAGCGAGGACCGCGCGGGTCTACCGGGGCGTCCACGACCACGATGCGTCTCCTGACTGGGAACCTGGACAGGTGTGTCCGTCAGGCAGTTCTGGGGCAGCCGCTCGCTCACGCCTCCGCGCGGAGAGCCGCCGGGAACCGCCCGGTCAGCGCATCGTTCGACACAGGCTGCTGTGCACGCGGCAGAGGTCCACCGCGAGTCGCTTGGTCAGCAGCACGTACATGGCCTCGAGGGTAACCGCAGTTCCCCCATGTCGGGAGTGGTGTCCACTACTTGGAACAGGCGTTACTCACCCGTTCGTGGCAGGCGGGTGCTCCTCGGGCAGGTAGCCCCGCAAGGCCGCCAGCAGGGTGTCCCGCTTCGGCACGCCGCCGATCCGCAGGATCTCCACGCCCGCCGACGTCAGCGCGAGGGTCGTCGGGGTCCGCATCACGCCCAGGTCGGCGGCCACCTCGGGCAGGTCCGTCACGTCCAGGTCCACGTGGTGCAGCCCGCCGGTCCGGCCCGCCAGGTCGGCCAGCAGCACGCGCGTCTGCCTGCACGGCGTGCAGAACGTCGTCGAGAGCTGCACCAGCGTCACCGGGGCGGCGGGGTGCAGCAGGGCGGCGACCGGGCCCGGCAGCGCGGGCCCGGTCGGCTTCGCGGTCCTGATCCGGCCTTCGCGGGCGCGCAGCAGGAGGCCGATCGCGCCGACCACGACCACCACCGCCAGCAGCGCCCACACTCCGGTCATGTCACCCGTTGCCCTGGTCGAGGGGGATGTCGTCCACGGTGCCCTCCAAGGTGAAGGCCCCACTCTCCACCTGCACGGCGGTCGGTGTCACGGTGAACGGCAGCACACCGGGGTCGATCTTGATGCTGAGCGCCTGCTTGAGCTGCTGGATGAACGGCTCCAGCGACACGTCGTCGATCTTGAGCTCGTTCATCGCCAGCTCGACCTGGCCGCTGACCAGCGTCACCGTCCCGTACGCGGTGAGCGAGATCTTGCGGCCCGCCAGCGTCGTGTTGCCGGTCAGCTTCACCGCGGCGGTGGTGCGGGACGCGGCCGTCGCCTCGGCGGGCTGCTCGGCGCGCCGGTCCGGCTCGATCGCCATGTCGGTGAACGGCGTGACCTGGTTGACCAGCCGGTTCAGGTCGTTCGCCTTGATCTTGACCCGGCCCTGGACGCGGTCGATCTTCGCGCCCTTGGTGTTGCCCGCCAGCAGGTTCGACAGCTCGATCCGGGTGTGCAGCAGGTTCGCCTGGACCTCCAGGTCCCGCAACTGGTCGCGCACCGGCACGCCCGTCGCGCTGATCTCGATGTCCTGGTAGTCGCCGCTGAGCGCCTGGGTGATGAACGGGAACCCGTTGATCCGCACCGAGGGGTCCTCGGTCAGCTCCAGCTTCGTGCGCATCTTCTGCGCGACCTGGTACTCGCCCGCGGCCGCCAGCGCGAAGTCCGCGCCGACGAACAGGGCGACCAGCACCAGCACGGCGATGATCCACTTCCGACCCCTGGACGGGCGGCGTTTCGGGGTGGTCCTGCGGGTCGGGGCGGTCGTCATTTCTTTCCTTCTCGTGTGGACGCGTCGTCGAGCCAGGCCGCTATCCGGTCCACCAGGACGGGCGTCATCGCCGACTCGGCGTGCCGGGTAGCGGGTTCCAGCCACAGTTCGGAGTGCCCGTTGGTCGCCTTGTGCAGCGCGACGGCGTGGGCGGGGCTGAAGTAGTGGTCGTCCTCACCATGGACCACCAGCAGTGGGGTGGGCGTGATCCGGTGCACGACCTCCAGCGGGCTCTCGGGCGGTGTGTCCCACCGGTCGCCGAGCCGCACGCCGAGCGCGCGGGCCGCCAGCCTGCCGTGGGGCTGCTCCAGCAGCCAGTGCACCCGGCGCATGGCGACGGTCTCCCGCACCCACCAGCGCGAGGGACCGCTGACCGCGGCCACGGCGTCCGGCTTCTCCGCCGCGAGCGCCGCGTGCCGGATCGCGATCGACGCGCCCATCGAGAACCCCACCGTCACGACCCGCCGGTACCCCAGCGACCGGGCCAGCGAAACACCGGCGGCGAGGTCGTGGACCTCGTCGGCGCCCACGGTGGAGCGCCCGGCGGACCGCCCGTGGCCCCGGAAGTCGAGCGCGACGACACCTCCGTGCCGCGCGAACCGGGTCAGCACCCGGCTCACGGAGGGCTTCCGGACGTGGTTCGTGAAGCCGTGACCGATCACGAAAGCAAGATCGGTAACCCCGTGTACAGGGGTTATGTGCACTCCGTGCAGGAGCACGCCGTCATGTGACATGGATGTAACAGGCGTGACGCTTGTGGAAACAACTGTGACCCTGACCTGTTGACCTGGGTCTTTCGTGGATCGCACCGGTATTGTCTCCGTCATCCGCAGGCAACGGGGCCCGGTCACCGTACGCTGCTGGGCTGGTTCGGTGACCAGTCACCAGCCACTTAGGAGGGCCCGCGATGAGCATCGACGTGCTGCTGCTGACCACCGACTCAGACCCCGAGGCGGTGCTGCCCGCGCTGTCCCTGCTGCCCCACGAGGTCCGGCCGCTCCGGCCCGAGGTCTCCGCGCTCCTGGAGGCAGGACCCCACGACATCGTCCTGGTCGACGCCAGGACCGACCTGGCGGGGGCTCGCAGCCTCTGCCGCCTGCTCGACAGCAGCGGCGTGGACGTGCCCGTCGTCGCCGTCGTGACGGAGGGCGGCCTGGTCGCCGTCACGTCCGACTGGAGCGTCGACGAGATCCTGCTGCCGACGTCCGGCCCCGCCGAGGTTGACGCCCGCCTGCGCCTCGTGCGCTCGCGCCGCGGCACGGCCCAGACCGGCGGCGACGGCTCCATCCAGCTCGGCGAGCTGATCATCGACGAGGCCACCTACACGGCCCGCCTCAAGGGTCGCCCGCTCGACCTCACGTACAAGGAGTTCGAGCTCCTCAAGTACCTCGCGCAGCACGCGGGCCGCGTCTTCACCCGTGCGCAGCTCCTCCAGGAGGTCTGGGGCTACGACTTCTTCGGCGGCACCCGCACGGTGGACGTCCACGTCCGCCGCCTCCGCGCGAAGCTCGGCCCCGAGCACGAGTCCCTCATCGGCACCGTGCGCAACGTGGGCTACAAGTTCGTCCGCCCGCCGCGTCCCGGCGCCGTCCGCCGGGGTGGCGTCGACCAGGTCGCCGACTCGGCCGACACCTCGTCCTCGCTCGACGAGGCGGAGTTCTTCCGCGTCTAGCCGCCGCGAGCGCACCGGGCCCGTTCCGACACCCCACCCCGTCGGAACGGGCCCGGTGTGCGTCGCGACGTGCTCCGGGCCGTCCCGGACCGCTCTCGCCGATCCCGAAGACCTCTAACCCGGTACCGTCGCGGACGTGGCGGAACTGAGCTGGTTCACCGAGCTGTCCGAGGCGCAGGCCGACGAGGTCACCGTGGTGCTGGAGGCGGCCGAGCACACCGACGGCGTGGCCCCGGTCGGCGAGCACGTCCGCCTCAGGATGAGGCCCGGCGCGACCGGTAGCGCGCACCTGCTGGCCCGCGTCGACGGCGTCGTGGCCGGCTACGCCCACCTGGACCTCCTCGGCGACTCCGCGGGCAACCAGGTGGCCGAGTTCGTGGTCCACCCCGACCACCGCAAGCGGGGCCTCGGCGCCGAGCTGGGCGAGGCCGTGGTCGAGAAGGCGGACAACCTGCGGGTGTGGGCCCACGGCGGTCACCCGGACGCCGAGGCGCTGGCGGGCAAGCACGGGTTCCGCAAGGTCCGCGAACTCCTGCGCATGCGTTTGCGCTTGGACGCGGACCTCCCCGTCGCCGCACTCCCCGAAGGCGTCTCGCTCCGCCCGTTCGTCCCCGGCCGGGACGAGGCGGCCGTCGTGTACGTCAACCACCGGGCCTTCGACTGGCACCCCGAGCAGGGCGCCATGAGCATCGAGGACGTCGCCCACAAGGAGGCCGAGGACTGGTTCGACCCCGAGGGCTTCCTCCTCGCGGTCGACGCGGACGGCAAGCTGCTGGGCTTCCACTGGACCAAGGTCCACGACCTCCCGGAGCCCCTCGGCGAGGTCTACGTGGTCGGGGTGGACCCCGACGCGCAGGGCGGCGGACTCGGCAAGGCGCTGACGGTCGCCGGACTGCGCTACCTGAAGGACCAGGGACTACGCCAAGTGATGCTCTACGTGGAATCCGACAACACGGCAGCCGTCCGGGTGTACACCCGGTTGGGGTTCACGCTGTGGGACGCGGACGTCCAGTACGGCCAGTAGTAGCCACGCCGTCACGGAAGGCGAACACGCAGGTCACGGACGTGTCTCGATCGTGCCTGCCGGTTGAGTGCCCTTGTCCTGTTCACCTCTCGTTCACCTCGACTAGGGAAGCCGTCCACTCTCGCTGCCTACCTTCCGTAGCGAGCGGCGACGTCCGTCGCGAAACCGCGAAAGCTTTCGGTAGGTGGAGGACCCTCAGGTGAAGATCCAGCGGCACGGCGCAACGCTCGGCCTCATCGCGGCCGGCGCGCTCCTGCTCACCGCGTGTGGCAGCGACAACAACGCTCCCGCGGGAGCGACCGGCGGCGCCTCGGCACCGGCCTCCGCCGAGCAGGTCGACTGCACCGGCAAGGCGAAGCTGAACGCCGAGGGCTCGTCCGCGCAGAAGACCGCGATCGAGTCCTTCGTGCAGGTCTACCAGCAGAAGTGCAAGGGCGCGGACCTCGCGTACAACGCTTCCGGTTCCGGCGCGGGCGTCAAGCAGTTCAACGCCGCGCAGGTCGACTTCGGCGGCTCCGACTCCCCGCTGTCCAAGGACAAGGGCGAGGTCGACGCGGCCGCCACGCGCTGCCAGTCCAACCCCGCGTGGAACATCCCGCTGGTCTTCGGCCCCGTGGCGATCAGCTACAAGCTCGACGGCGTCACCGACCTCACGGTCAGCGGCGAGGTCGCGGCCAAGATCTTCAACGGCACCGTCAAGAAGTGGAACGACCCGGCCATCGCCGCCCTGAACAGCAGCGCGAAGCTGCCGGACAAGGACATCACGGTCGTCTACCGCTCCGACGAGTCCGGCACCACGGACAACTTCCAGAAGTACCTGACCGCCGCCTCCAAGGGCGCGTGGACCCAGGGCGACGGCAAGGCGTTCAAGGGCGGCCTCGGCGAGGGCAAGGAGAAGTCCGCCGGTGTCGCGCAGGCCGTGGCCTCGGTCGACGGTGCGGTGACCTACGTCGAGTGGTCGTTCGCGCAGGACAACAAGCTGTCCGTGGCGAAGATCGACAACGGTGGCGGCGCGGTCGAGCTGACCCCCGAGACCGTCGGCAAGGCCATCGACGGCGCGAAGATCAAGGGTGAGGGCAACGACCTCGTCCTCGACCTGAACTCCATCTACGCCTCCACCGCCGCGGGCACCTACCCGCTGATCCTCGCGACCTACGAGATCGTCTGCTCCAAGGGCTACGACGCCGACACCGCGAAGGCCGTCAAGGCGTTCCTCACGGTCGCCGCGACCGACGGCCAGGCAGGCCTGAGCGACGCGGGCTACGCGCCGCTGCCCAAGGCGTTCCAGGACAAGATCCTGACCGCCATCAAGGCCATCGCCTGAGGTAGCCGGCAGACTCCCGAGTCGACGCCGTCAACGCGATGAGCGACCCTGTCGTGGTCAAGCCCCCTGGGGGCACCGGTCCCGCCGGTGCCCCCAGGGGGGCAGCGGCCAACACCCCAGCGCCACCCCCGGAGGCTCCGATTCCGCCCCAAACGGAAGTCGAACCGAAGTCCCCCCACGTCCGACCGGGAGACCGGATCTTCAAGGGTCTGGCGACCGGATCCGGCGTGTTCATCGTGGCCCTCATCGGGGCCATCGGCGTGTTCCTGCTCGTGCAGGCGATCCCGTCGCTCGCGCTGGACAACGTCAACTTCCTCTTCAGCCGCGAGTGGTCGACCGGCGACGTCGGCAACATGCGGTTCGGCATCCTGGACCTGTTCCTGGTCACCGTGGTGTCGGCCGCGTTCGCGCTGATCATCGCGATGCCGATCGCGCTCGGCATCGCCCTCTTCCTGACCCAGTACGCGCCGCGCAGGCTCGCCAGGCCGTTCGCCTACGTGATCGACCTGCTCGCGGCCGTCCCGTCGATCATCTTCGGGCTGTGGGGCCTGTTCGTCCTCGGCCCGGTGCTCACGCCGATCGGCGAGTGGCTGATCTCCAGCCTCGGCTTCATCCCGCTGTTCGCCAAGGGCAACGTGAGCATCGCGCTCGGCGGCACCATCTTCACCGCGGGCATCGTCCTCGCGGTGATGATCCTGCCGATCATCACCGCCGTCAGCCGCGAGGTGTTCGACCGGACGCCCGGCCCGCACGTCGAGGGCGCCATCGCGTTGGGCGCCACCAAGTGGGAGGTCGTCCGCACCACCGTCCTGCCGTTCGGCAAGGCCGGTTACGTGAGCGCGTCGATGCTCGGCCTCGGGCGCGCGCTCGGCGAGACCATCGCGCTGACGATCATCCTCAGCGCCACCGGCTCGTCGTTCGGCTGGAGCCTCTTCGACGGCGGCGCCACGTTCGCCTCGAAGATCGCGCTGGCGGCGCCGGAGTTCAACGACCCCAGGTCCGCAGGCGCCTACATCGCCGCAGGCCTCGTGCTCTTCGTGCTGACCTTCGTGGTCAACGCCATCGCGAGGTCGATCGTCGCCGGTCGCAAGGAGTACGAATGAGCACCGACACGGCCGACCTCTCGCGGTTGGCGACCCCGCCGACGTTCCAGAGCGTCAGCACCGCCCGCAAGGCCAAGAACCTCACCGCGACCGTCCTGGTGGGCCTGGCGTTCCTGATCGCCGTCGTGCCGCTGGTGTGGGTGCTCTACACCGTGGTGCAGCGCGGCTTCCCGGTCGTCCTCAACGCCGACTGGTGGCAGAAGTCGTTGTCCGGCCTGCTTTCCAGGCAGACCGGCGGCGGTGTCTACCACGCGATCTACGGCACCCTGGTGCAGGGCCTGGTGTGCGGCCTGATCTCGGTCCCGATCGGCTTGTTCGTCGCGGTCTACCTGGTGGAGTACGGCGGCCGTTCGCGGCTGTCGAAGGCGACCACGTTCATGGTCGACATCCTCACCGGTGTCCCGTCGATCGTCGCGGCGCTCTTCGTGTACTCGCTGTGGATCACCACGTTCGGCTTCGGCCGCAGCGGGTTCGCGGTGTCGCTCGCGCTGGTGCTGCTGATGGTGCCGGTGATCGTGCGCACCACCGAGGAAATGCTCAAGATCGTGCCGGACGAGCTGCGCGAGGCGTCCTACGCGCTGGGCATCCCCAAGTGGAAGACGATCGTGAAGATCGTCATCCCGACCGCGCTGTCCGGCATCCTCACCGGCGTCATGCTGGCACTCGCCCGCGTCATGGGCGAGACCGCGCCGGTGCTCGTGCTCGCCGCGTACGCCCCGTACATCAACTACAACCTCTTCGACGGCCCGATGGCCTCGTTGCCGCTGTTGATGACGTCGGAGCGCAACAACCCCACGGAGGCGGGCTTCGACCGCATCTGGGGCGCGGCGATCACCCTTGTCCTGATCATCACGCTGTTCAACCTGCTGGCGACCGTGATCTCGCGGTGGCTCGCGCCGAAGACCAAGTGAGCGGGCGGTAAGTAGCGATGGCGAAGCGCATCGACGTCAAGGACCTCAACCTCTTCTACGGCAAGTTCCACGCCGTGCAGCAGGTTTCGCTCTCCGTGCCGCCGCGCAACGTGACCGCGTTCATCGGTCCGTCGGGCTGCGGCAAGTCCACCGTGCTGCGGTCGTTGAACCGCATGCACGAGGTCGCCCCCGGCGCACGGGTCGAGGGCACGGTGCAGTTGGACGGCGAGGACATCTACGCGTCCACGGTGGACCCGGTGCAGGTGCGGCGCACCATCGGCATGGTGTTCCAGCGCCCCAACCCGTTCCCCACGATGTCCATCCGCGACAACGTGGTGGCCGGCCTGAAGCTGGCGGGCGTCAAGAACAAGAAGCAGCTCGACGAGGTGGCCGAGCGCTCGCTGCGCGGCGCCAACCTCTGGAACGAGGTCAAGGACCGGATGGACCGCCCCGGCGGCGGCCTGTCCGGCGGCCAGCAGCAGCGCCTGTGCATCGCGAGGGCCATCGCCGTGCAGCCGGACGTCCTGCTCATGGACGAACCGTGCTCCGCACTGGACCCCATCTCCACCTTGGCGATCGAGGACCTGATCACCGAGCTGAAGAAGGACTACACGATCGTCATCGTCACCCACAACATGCAGCAGGCCGCCCGCGTCAGCGACCAGACGGCGTTCTTCAACCTCCTGGGCGTCGGCCAGCCGGGCCAGCTCATCGAGGTCGACGACACGGAGAAGATCTTCTCCAACCCCACCCAGAAGGCCACGGAGGACTACATCTCCGGCCGCTTCGGCTGACCCCGAAGCCTTCCCGAAAGGCCCGTTCCCCGCTTTCGGGGGGCGGGCCTTTCCCCTGTTGGGTCACGTACGGAACTGAGGATTCCGCACGTCCGTCATAGGTGGGACACGGGATGGCCGAACCGGTACCGTGCTGCCTTGACGATCGGGGGGAACAGCGGTGGCGATGAGTGTCGAGTCGATGCGGACCATGACGGCCAACATGCAGAGCCTGAAGCAGTCGGCGGAATCAGGCGGCTTCGCCATCAGCCCCGAGGGCGCTGAGGCGTACGTGAAGGCCATCGAGGCGGCTCAGAAGGACCTGCGCCAGATCGATCAGCACATGGCCGTGCTCCAGCAGCCGACCAAGCTCGGAACGAGTCCGGACGGTCAGACCCTGAGCCGGTACAACCTGGAGAGCGCCACGGGCGGTTCGGGGACCGCGGGGATCGTCCCGGCGATGGATCAGCTCAAGACGGCGCTCGAAGAGGCCAGAACAGCGATGAAGAAGGCGGTCGAGAACTACCACGCCATCGATGAATCGCAGATGAAATGAGGATGCGGTCGGCCATGTCTTTGTCAATTCGATCTGCTTGCCTGATCGCGGCCCTCAGCCTCGTCGTGGCCGGTTGTTCCCAGGAACGGGGCGGCAGTCCCACTCCGGCCACGGGAACGGGGAAGTCGAGTTCCGCTCCGGTGGAGTCGTCCACATCGGCTGCCTCGCCGTCGTCCGGTTCGGGGAACGCGCTGGTGTCCTTCGATTCCTGCAAGGCGCTGACCTCGATCGCGGGGCAGTTCAGCCTCACCGAGATCGAAGAGGTCGGCAAGCAGGAGTGCGGCGCCGAGTACGGGGCTGACGAAGGTGTTTCGGTTTCCATCAAGGTGTGGCCTGACCTGGGCGTTCAGGAAGCGACGGGTGGGCCGAACGCGGAGTCCTCGGACACCACCGTCGGCCCGCGCAAGGCCAAGCTCGTGAAGAAGGCGTTCTCCAGTTCCGCGTGCTTGGTCGCCGTCGAGGTCTCCGGCAAGTCACGGGTCGATTTCCTGTCGTCGGCCAACGTCTCGCTCGACAAGGCCTGCGACGCGGCGACCAAGATCGCCACCGCCGTCGAACCCTCTCTGCCGAAGTAGGAAAGGCACGTCATGGCACCGCCCTCCACCCAGACCGGTCCCGGTGGCGCTCCCGCGCCGAACAGCCAGGCGGGCCAGGTCACGTACGCGGGGCAGACCGAGGCCGAGTTGCGGGCCGAGTACGACCGGGCGGTGGCGGAGAGTCCTGGGTTCTTCGGCAGGTTCACGACGATCGACGACTACCTGAAGTACAAGACCGGTGCGGCGGCGAACCAGGCCGCGCAGCAGGCGCAGCTCGAGCAGGTCGTGGAGACGTACCGGCCGCCGATGTCGTCGGTCGGCTCGTACTACCTGGGCTACGACCACACGGCGCTCAAGTCCATGGTCAACGACGACATGGACCCCGGCACTGCCGATGAGCAGGGCGAGGCCTGGACGAAGATCGGCAACACCCTGGCGGAGTTGCAGAGTGGGCTGACGACGGCGACCGAGGCGAGCAAGGGCGCGTGGCGCGGTGAGGCCGCGGGGGCGGCGCAGGGCTACTTCACGGGGGTCGCGAAGTGGTCCGGTGACGCCGCGCAGGCCGCGCAGTTGACCGGCAACAGGTTGTCGGCCCAGCAGAACGCCGCCGAGACGGCGAAGAACTCCATGCCGGAACCGGTCCAGTTCAGCACCGCCGACGCCTACAAGATGTTCTTCGCCGAGCCGAACCCGTTCAAGTGGGCCGAGACGATCGACAAGATCGAGGCGAAGTTCGAGGAGAAGCAGCAGGCCCACGAGCGGGCCGCCGAGGTCATGAACACCATGTCGGCCGGGTTCCAGGAAGCCGGGTCGACCATGCCCGCCTTCGCCCCGCCGCCTCCCATGGACAGCAGCGGCGGCGGCGACAACGGCCAACCCCCTGGCGGGACGGGCATTCCGGGGACGAACGGCGTTCCCAACGGCACCGGGACCGGCACGGGTACGGGCACCGTCGGTCCGAGCGGCTCCACCGGCGGCTCCACGACCACGACCGGTTTCGTCCCACCGGGCGGCGGTACGACGCCGGGTACCGGTGGTGGCGGAGGCGGTGGTGGCGGCGGGGGAACCGGTGGTCCGTTCCCCGGTCCTGGCCTCGTTCCCGGCCCGTTCCCCGGCCCTGGCGGCTTCCCGCCGGGCGGCCGTCCCGGCACGGGTCCCGGCCGCGGCGGACTAGGCGGACCCGGCGGTGGCTCGGGCGGCGGTCTCGGTGGCCGTGGCGGTGGCGGCGCGGGCGGTGGCCTCGGTGGTCGAGGCGGCCTCGGCGGCGGCCTCGGTGGTGGTCCGGGTGGTGGTCTCGGCGGCGGACTCGGTGGCGCGGCCAAGGGCTTCGGACCCGGCGGGTCGGCGGGTGCGTTCGGCGACCGCGCGGGCGGCTTCGGGCCGTCCGGCTCGGGCGGGTTGGCCGGACTGGGCGGTGCGGGCCGCGGCGGCGCGGGCGGCGCGGGCATGGGTGGCGGCATGGGCGGTGGCGGGGCCAAGGGGCAGGGCGACGAGGACACGGAGCACAAGGCGCCGTCGTACCTGGTCGAGACCGAGGACGTGTTCGGGGACGGGACGATGGTCGCCCCGCCCGTCATCGGCGGGTGAGCGTGCGCTCGTTCGCCCTCTCGCACCCGGCCGCCGACGTCCTGTGGGAGGACCTCGGCCTCGGCAGCCGCCCCTACCCGTTCGACTTCCCCTATGCGGGCCGGACGGAGGACGAGCGGCGCGCCATCCGCGAGGCCGTCTACCACGACCTCCAGTCGCGTGGCCTGGCCGCGCGCGGTCGGGCCACGCCGGAGGTCGAGCAGGTGCTGACCGCGTTGGTGCGCTTCGACTTCGGTGTCACGGCCATCGCGTCGCTCGACGCCAACGCGGTGGAGCGCCAGTTGCTCGCACGGGGTGGCGCGGTCGGTGAGATGGCCACGCTGGCCGTGCTCGACGAGCGGATGATGCGGGTGGACGTGCTCCGGTCGAGCGCTCTCGTCCGCGCGGTCGTCGACCTGGTCCCGCCGTACCGGCCGGGGCCCGGCCAGTCGGTCGCCGTGCCGATGCCCGGCGGCCCGACGTCACCGCCGCGGCTGGACGACTTCGCTACCGCGACGTTCACCAGCACGATGACGTCCCGTTCCGCGACCGCCGCTCAAACTCGGGCGCTCACAGCGGTTTTCGAACGGCCGAGGTTGCGCGCCGGGCAATTCGGTGTCGCGGTCCGAGGCCGTCACGGCCGGGAGACCCGCTCGCCCCAGGTCGCCTGGTTCGACAACGACCAAGGCCGCTACCTGTCGCTGAAGCGACCCGGCCGGGACGGTCGGGACTGGCTCACGCAGGCGCCCGCCGACAACAGCCGCATCGCGGCGCAGCTCGTGCAGGAACTGACCGCGCTCCGGACGTGAAGAAGGGACCCCGTCGACGACGAGGTCCCTTGGCGGGCGAGGAGGATCAGACGTCGGAGTCGTCCCCGTAGCCGGGCATCCGGCCGGTGACGACGAAGACGGTGCGCTTGGCGACCGAGACCGCGTGGTCGGCGAAGCGCTCGTAGAAGCGGCCGAGCAGGGTCGTGTCGACGGCGGAGGCGACGCCGTACGGCCAGTCCTTGTCCATGATCACCGTGAACAGGTGGCGGTGCAGGTCGTCCATCGCGTCGTCCGCGTCCTCGATCAGCCGCGCGCGGCCGACGTCCTGGGTGCGGATGACCTCGGTGGCCTCGCGCGCCAGCTCGACCGCGATGCGGCCCATCTCGGCGAAGTACGGCTTGACGTCCTCGCCGAGCACCTGCTGCGGGTGCCTGCGCCGCGCGGCCTTCGCCACGTGCAGCGCCAGGTCTCCCATGCGCTCCACGCTCTCCGCGGCGTGGATGACCGCGAGCACCGTGCGCAGGTCCGTCGCGACGGGGGCTTGCAGCGCGAGCAGCGCGTAGGACTGCTCCTCGATGCTGGCGCGCACGTCGTCGACCTTGGCGTCGTCGCCGATCACCTGTTCGGCGAGCGCCAGGTCCGCGTCGAGCAGCGCGGTGGTCGCGCGCTCCATGGCGTCACCGACCATGCCGCACATGTCGGCGAGCTGGTCGGCGAGCTGTCCGAGCTGGTCATGGTAGGCCTCACGCATGCCGACAGCGTACGTCGGCCGCGTCGCGGCAGCGACATCGTCGAATGAACCCCGGATGAACCGATGGTGTCCAGCTCCCCTAGGCGCAGGGGTCGGCGCCACCGTTCACAATGGACAGATCCTCGGGGGTGGAGTTCTGGCCCGCGGCCGTGTTCTGCGCCGTTCCGCCCTGCGGAGAAACGACCTTCTCGTCGAAGTTCGGACCGATGACGACCGCGACCGCGCTGCCCATGGTGGCGTCGAACTGGAGCGTCGCGCCAGGGATCGCCGCGCCGAGGGTCGCCGCCGCGTCCTCGCCGCCGACGCCGTACTTGATGATGGTCTTGTCGACGGGCGGTGCGTCGTCGGTCTTGACGACGTCGAAGCCCTGCTCGATCAGCGACTCCTTCAGCCTGCCACCGGCGCCGCCCGCGTCGGGGTCGCCGTTGAGCACCTGGAGGTGCACCTGCTTCGGGTCGATGATCTTGCCCGCGCCCGGTTGCGCCGGGGGCTTCTGCGTGGTCGGCGAGTCGTTCTTGTTCGGGTCCGCGTCCGGCGTCTCGCCCGGCAGCGGGGTGCCCTCGATGATGGCCTTGAACAACCGGTCCGCCTCTTCGGGGACGAACTCCTCGGTGTTGTCGTCAGGGCTCAGCGTCGGCCCCTCCTCGGTGCGGTGCGGCATCGTCACGAAGCTGACGCGGCCCGCTTCCAGGCCCTGCAACGACTGCCCGAGGGTGAGGAGCTGGTCGGCGCCGACGTTCTGCCCCTGCGTGGAGCCCGCGAACGCGTTGATGAACGAGTTCAGCTTGCTCGGGCTGAGCAGGATCTCGTTGGACAGCGCCTTGCGCAGCAACGAGGACAGGAACTTCTGCTGCCGGGTGATCCGGTCGTAGTCGCCGAACACCTCGCCGGAGACCTTGCGGGCCCGCACGTAGTTGAGCGCCTGGTCGCCGGAGATGTCGTACTTCCCGGCCTTCTCGAACAGCACGCCGAGCTCGTCGTCCTTCATCGGCTTCGGCACGCAGACGTTCACGCTGCCGACCGCGTCGACCATGCTCTTGAAGCCGTTGAAGTCGACGCTGATGAAGTGGTTGATGTTGAGGTGGGTGATCTCGCTCATCATCGAGGTCACGCACTTCGGGCCGCCGAGCGCGTAGGCCTCGTTGGCCATCACGCCCTTCGCGGCCTGGACCTGCTCGCCGTTGTACTGGCCGGTGGACGAGTCCCAGCCCTCGCACGCGGGCCGGTCGACCCGCACGTCGCGCGGCAGCGACACCACGACGACGCGCTTCCGGTCGGCCGGGACGTGCGCCAGCATCAGCACGTCCGACCGGGCGCCCTGCTCCTTGTCGGCGTCGCCGACGCCGTCCTCGGGCTTCGCGTTCGCGCGGGTGTCCGATCCGACGATCAGGAAGTTCTCGTCGCCGTACTGCTTCTCGGCGTCCTGCACGGCGGCGGAGTTCGAGCCCAGCGCGTCGATCTCGGTGAACTTGCTGTCCACCCACATCAGCGCGCCCCAGCCGAGGCCGGTGGACACGAAGACCAGTACGGCCGACGTCAACGAGATGATCTTGAGGATCCGGACGATCTTCGAGTGCTTCGGGGTCCGGCCGCCGCGAGCGGGCCGCACCTCGCCGTCCTCGTCGACGACGACCGGTTCCGCGTACTCGGTCTTGTCCTCGTCCTCCTCGGCCTTCCACGGCATGAGCTTCTGCTTGCGCTCCTTGCGCTTGCGCTCCTGCTCGGCCAGCTCGTCGTGGACGGCGGAGAACCGCGCCAGCGTGTGGTCGACCTCGCGACGCTTCTTGACGTCGTCGCCGATCGCCTCCATCTCGGTGGTGAGGCTCGCCGGGTCGATCTCCTCGCGGCGCTCGGGACCCGCGGGCCTCGGCGGCTCGGGTGCCTCGTTCGCGGTGGGGTTCAGCCTGCTGTCGATGGGCGCGCGCCGCGGCCCGGTCCCGTCCAGCGGGATCCGCCGGGACCCGCTGGGGTCGTCACCGGGCAGCGGTCGAGGACCGCCGGGCTCGGCACCGGGCGGCATCCGCCGGGGGCCGCTGGAGTCCGGGCCCGCCGGGATCGGGAGCGCGCCGGTGGCGGGCGGTCGCGGCGGCATGGGGCGTGGACCGCTCGAGTCGCCGCGCGCCGGGATCGGACGCGAGCCGCTGACGTCCCCGCGGGGCGGCTGGGGGGCCGCGCCGGGCGGAACGGGGCGGGGACGGCGGCCGGTGCCCTCAGCGGGCGGCACAGGCGGCGGCACGGTGGGGCGCGGGCGTTGGCCGGTGTGCTCGCCAGGAGGACCGACGGGAGGCGCGGGTGGGGCGGCACGCCTGCCGGTCGACTCGGCGGGCGGAGTCGGGGGTGCGACGCGGTGGCCCTCTGGGGGCAGCGGAGGCCGTCCGCCGCCGTTGGGCAGCGGGCGCTGGCCGGTCGACTGCTCGGGCGCGGCCCGGCGGCCCGTCGGCTCGACGGGGGGCGCGGCCCGGCGACCGGCAGCCTCCGCGGACCGGCGGCCCTTGGGCTCGGCCGGGGGTTCGGGGGCGGCACGGCGACCGGTGGGCTCGCCGAACGGCGGCTCGGGGGCGGCTCGGCGGCCCGTGGGCTCACCGGGTTCCGGCGCGGCGCGGCGGCCGGTCGGTTCGGCGGGGGGTTCCGGCGCGGCCCTGCGGCCCGTGACCTCGCCGAGCAGCGCGTCGGGCACGGCCCGGCGGCTCGGGGTCTCGGCGGGGGGTGCCGCGCGGCGGCCGGTGGGTTCGGCGGGAGGCGCGGTGCGGTGCGCGCTCGGGTCCACGGGGGGTGCCGCGCGGCGACCCGTGGGTTCACCGGGAGGCGCCGTGCGGTGTGCGTTCGGGTCCGCGGGAGGCGCGGCGGGCGCGGCCCTGCGGCCGGTCGGCTCCGCCGGGGGCGCGGCACGACGGCCCGCGGGCGGCGGAGGGGGTGGTGCGGCGCGACGCCCGGTGTCGGCGGGGCGCGCGGGCTGCTCGGCGCCGGTCGGTCGTCCCGGAGGCGGCTGGCGAACCGGTGCGGGCGGCGGCGCGGCGCGGCGGCCGGTCGCGGGCGGAGGCGTCGGAGCCGGGGGAACTGGCCGGGGGATGTTGGTGCGGCTGTGCCGCTCCACCAGGTCGGACACGCTCAGACCGCCGCCGCCTTCAGCACGGCGTCGACGACCTGACGGCTGCTCTTCCTCGGGTTCTTCGGCACCTCGGGAACCGGGGCCGCCACGGCGGGGCTCGTCGGGCACCCGGTCTCCCTTCAGGTAAGTCCACTACTGGGTTGTCATCACAAGTTGACGACGGCGAGGACACAGTGGTTGCACCACCGGCGTGTCAGTGCGGTCGATAGTACGGATGACAGCGACTCCTGACGACCACTCCCGGTGATACCGACGAAGCAAGTAGTCGGTACCGAGCAGTCTGGCAGGTCCGAACGGGTGAACGACTAGGCGAAATAGGTGCGTCAGTAGTAACCGAGAACCCTGGAATCCGACACCGCGCGGCGCCCGGCGGCGGGACCCGCGAGCTTCACCCGCCCGCTCTCGCGGTACGCGACGGCGTTCCGGCCCGACCGCTTGGCCGTGTAGAGCAGGCTGTCGGCCCGCAGCAACTGCTGCTCAGCGCTCACGGCCGGGCGGGCCGGAAGGGCGTCGGCAGGCGGCTCGTAGGCCACGCCCCCGCTGACCGTGACCCGCAGCCCCGGCGCGATGCCCGCCCACTCGTGACGCTCGACACGTTCCCGCGCCGCCTCGACGATCGCGACCGACGTGGTCGCTGTCACACTCGGCAGGACGAGCACGAACTCCTCACCGCCGTACCGCGCGCAGAACGCGTCCGCGGGCAGGTCCGCCTGGAGCAGCTCGACGACCCGTTGCAGCACCCGGTCGCCCAGCAGGTGGCCGAACGTGTCGTTGACCCGCTTGAACCAGTCGAGGTCCATCAGCGCTATCGCCAGGCCGTGCCGCGACGTGCCGCGCTCGGTGAGGATCGCCAGCAGCCGCTGGTCGAGGTACCGGCGGTTGTAGCTGTCGGTCAGGCTGTCGCGGAGGCTCTGCTCGCGGGCCTCGGCGTGCTCCTTGCGCAACCGGTCCACCTCGCGCCGCAACTGCTCCGGCACGCGGGGCTGCTCCTCCTGGTCCGCGTATACGAGGTCGAGCGCCGACCTGAGGTGCTGGTACGCCTGCCGCCACTGGCCGCGGGACGCCAGCAGGGTCGCGATCGACTCGTGGAGTTCGACGAGACCGGTGCTCTCGGAGGGGGTGGCGTCGACCGCGAGCGGTCGGTCATCGGACTTCCGGTTCGGGTCTGATTCGGCGACTTCGGGTCGCAGTGCGGTCATCGCGCTCACCTCCCTACTTGCCTGGTGTCGTCCCATCAGAGGCGGCGCTTGAGCCAGCGGGACTCGTGATCGCGTTATTTCCCCCGTCTGGTTGACTGCCTGCTGCTCCGAACTAGTGACGATCGGAGATCAACCTGGCTCTCCGTGCCCTAGCCGTCCGAGCGCGCGGTGGGGCGCTCAGCCGCCGACGCAGGGGGCGAACCCGTAGGGCACGTCGTCGATCACCACGACGTGCAGCGAGCCGATCTGGACGCCGACCGGGACGCCGTCCTCCAGCAGCGTGACGGTCGCCGCGACCACGTAGACCACCCCGCGCGGGTGCGCGTCCTTGCCCGGCGGCGCCCAGGTGGGGTCCGTGCGCAGGGTCGACATCGTCGGTTCCATCCGCAGCGTGCCCGCCCGCAGCTCGCAGGCCTGCGCGCGGAAGTCCGGGTGCTGGGTGTCCTGGAGCAGCTTCCGCTGCTCGGTGTTGCCCTTGCCGCCCGCCTCGTTGAGCCGGGTGAAGTAACCCGAGACCTGGCCGCGTTCCACTTCGGTGATCCGCAGCGGCCGGGCCGTGCCCGCCACCGACGCCCCGCAGCCGCTCAGCAGCAGCGCGCAGGCCGTGACCAGCGCGCCCACCCACAGGTGGCGGTCACCCACCCGAGTGCATCACTTCCGCCCCCATCGGGACGGTGGCGTCCTCCGGGTCGTCCAGCCACCCCTCCGGCAGGACCACCTTCGCCGGCGAGCCCTGGCGACCGCGCGGCCCCTCGGCCTCCGACGGGTACGGCGCGTCGTGGTCGAGCTGCCCGATCAGGTCGTCCAACTCGGTCAGCGTGCCGACCATCGCGAAGCTCCGCCGCAGGTCGCCGCCCACGGGGAAGCCGCGCAGGTACCAGGCCATGTGCTTGCGCAGGTCGCGCACGCCCTTGTCCTCGCCGTAGTGCTCGGTCAGCAGCTCCGCGTGCGTCCGCAGGACCACCGCCACCTCGCCCAGGCTCGGCCCCTCGGGGATCGGCAGCCCGGCGAACGCGGCTTGCAGGTCCCGGAACAGCCACGGCCGCCCCAGGCACCCGCGCCCCACGACAACCCCGTCGCACCCGGTCTCGTCGACCATCCGCAGCGCGTCCTGCGCGCTGAAGACGTCGCCGTTGCCCAGGACGGGGATCGACGTGACGGCTTCCTTCAGCCGGGCGATGGCCGACCAGTCCGCCTGCCCGGAGTACCGCTGGGCCGCCGTGCGCGCGTGCAGCGCCACCGACCTGGCCCCCTCGGCCTCGGCGATCCGGCCGGCGTCCAGGTAGGTCAGGTGCTCGTCGGTGATCCCGATCCGGAACTTCACCGTCACCGGGATCCCGGCGGGTTCGGCGGCCCGCACCGCGGCCCGCACGATCTCCCCGAACAGCCGCCGCTTGTACGGCAGCGCCGCCCCACCGCCCTTGCGCGTCACCTTGGGCACGGGGCAGCCGAAGTTCATGTCGACGTGGTCGGCGAGGTCCTCGTCCACGATCATCTTCACCGCGCGACCCATGGTCACCGGGTCGACGCCGTAGAGCTGCATCGAGCGCGGGTGCTCGTCGCGGTCGAACGTGATCATGTGCAGGGTCGTCGCGTCGCGCTCCACGAGCGCGCGCGCCGTCACCATCTCGCACACGTACAGCCCCGCCCCGTACTGCCTGCACAGCCGGCGGAACGCCACGTTGGTGATGCCCGCCATCGGCGCGAGCACGACCGGCGGGTCGACCTCGAACGGGCCGATCCGCAAGGACTTGGAGGTCTGGAGTGCCGTGGACATCGAGTCCATTGTCACTGATCGACCGTCGTGCTCGTGCCACCGGGACAACGTCCTACTCCAACACCTTGTCGGCTGCTGCTGTCAGCCCTGCCTTGAGATCCGTGATAAAAAACTGCCAGGAAGGGACCATCTTTATTCCACCATCAGGGTCGAGGCGTTCCAGAAGTTGCCTTCGGTGCTGAGAGAATCGGTCGTGGAACTTGTTAAGTTTCCTGCCTGACAATCCAGATGCTACTCCAAGGGTCTCTTTGAGTGTTTTCTTCGGATCTGGCAAGGATTCGACTTTGGTTGGGGCTGGCAAGTTCAGGGGGATTCGGCCTTTGGGGTTCCCGGCTATTTGACGTATTTCCGATTCGTTGGTTAGCAGCCATGCTTCGGTCATTCTAACGGGTATTACGGCCGCGTGGCAGGTCGTAGGCGCAATAGTCTGGATTGCTTGTGTGATTTCGGCCAATCGGGCTTGGCGCCCATCGCGGTCAGCGTCTCGGTGCACTATGATGAGGTCGTACCTTCCGCCAATCTCAACCGCAACTCGAAGCTTGTCGGCTACGGCTCTGCCCGGAGGGTTGCTCAAGCGGCTTAGGTCTGGATCGGTCACAGCAATTTCTATGGAAAGCTGTGCGGCGAATTTTTCAATTTGCGGAACGATACCACTATCGCTGGTTCCCTCGCCAAGGAAGAGGACGCGCATCGTCACGCGGACTCCAGGCTGATCTGTACGCCGGGTGGCGTTGTCAAATAAGGGAGTATGTCGAGCTTCGTAACCGGCATTTCGTTGGGTTGCTTTGCGCGCCAAGTTTCGGCCATCGGTCGAAGTCGAAGTGTGTGGGCGTTTGAGCCATCTGGCGCTGCGCGGATAGCAGTGTCCGCAAAAAGTAGGTCATCGGGCCTGGCCAGCTGTACAATTCCTGGGGAATGAGTATTGATTATGACCTGTCGGAAGGGGTTGTCTACTCCTGGTGCATCGGTCGGATCAACCGCTAGATCTTCAACCAGCCGGACCATCGCCTCCAAATTTGCAGGATGGATACCATTTTCGGGCTCCTCCATGCAGATCAGTCCAGTTACGGTTGGATCCTCAAGTAGTACGCAAAGCGCTAGAAACCTAAGCGTACCTTCAGAGAGGCTGCGTGCGGGCAGTTCCAGGCCGCTTGCCTCTCTGAGTTGAATGGTCAACAGTTCCCTTGTGTCGTCCTCCTGGACGCGTAGGCTGCGAACCCTGACGCCTGCAAGGTCTGAAAGTCGACCACTTACTCGTGCGTAAACACCTTCCGGATCAGTCGATTCATCTCCAAGTGCAACTCGGAAAAGGGTGGCTGGCAAGTGACGTCCGTTGGCGTCCATGGCTCGCGGATCCACATATCGGTCGGAAGTCCGCAGTGCGGACGGCTCGAGAGCGAGTCTGCGCCACGATTGCATCTCGCGTCGGGCGGTCAGGATTGTGGGATCGTCAGCGCTAGTTACGGTACTTACGACCGTTGCTGGCGCGCGATAGGCCGCAGAAGGTTTTGGCTGGCCTCGGCTCCCGCCATCCTGGTGAATTCGGATAACTGGTTGGTTATCTTCGATCGTGGTCGAGATGAACGCTTTGCCGCTTCTGTGTCCCTTCAGGACTGTTTTGCGAAATCGGTTTACGTTATGGGGGAAAGGTATGCGCCTAGGTGCGTCCCCAAGGTTTATGTGTTGAAGGCTCTCTTCCAGCAAAGTTAGGCGCCCGATTTTTTCGGATCCGCGCGGTGCTTGGTAGCCCAGGGAGAGTTCGTAACGCAAGAACGTGATCGTAGGTGTCGTAGGTCGACCAAAATCATCTTCGACCTCGCTCGGAACGATCATCTCTGCGGCAAATCGAACCCGAGGATTTAGTGCTGCGTAACCATTCCAGAACAGGTCTCGAGGATCGCCAGTCCGTTCCCCGTGGACACCGCGAACTTCTTGTGCGGCGTCGAGCAGTGAACGGTCTGCGAGCAAACTGAGGAATCGGATGGCATCGAATACATTGGACTTCCCGGTACCGTTTTCGCCTGCAATGCAGGTGAAAGCCCCGAAGTCGATCTTCGTGTCGACTAGGTTCTTGAACCCGTCGACCTCAAGCCTGGTGAGCATCGCGTTCCTCCCGCGTCCAGCCTGTCACATCATTGCTGGCATGCGCACTCGTAGCGGCTTGCCAACCAGCCGTCGGCGGACCGCTGTGTGTTGATCGGTCTGTTAGGGGGTGTCAGTGCGTTGCCTTCAGG
>NZ_JANYMP010000016.1:0-77001 GCF_025061645.1 Umezawaea endophytica
TCGGCCACCCCACCAACGGCACCCCGGCACCCCAATCGGACCCCGCTGGCACCCAACCGAACCCCCCTCACCTCTCCTTCATCTTCACCAACGCCTCCAAATTCCCCTGAGACCCCTCATCCCCAAGCTCAGCACCCTTCCGATACCACCGCTCCGACTCCTCCTCATCCCCCATGAAGTCGTAGTAATCCCCCAATCCCCCCATAGCCTCGGCATGCCCCAAATCAGCAGCCTTCCGATACCACTCAGCAGCCTCATCATGCTCATCGTGGTAATACAGAAACTGCCCAAAAGCCGTCATAGCCTCAACATCACCGGTCTCGGCTGCCCTACCGAACCACATCTCAGCCTCAGCCAACCGCTCATCATCTTCTTCATACTGCGGAATCAGCAGATCAGCCAGATCGACCATCGCCCGAACATCCCCGGCCTCAGCAGCAGCACGCAACCCAGCTTCATCAGTCACCCCACCATTCTGACCGATCCAAGATCCGCCAGCACAGCCTCCGCCGCCCGCCGCCCGGACACCAACGCCCCCTGGATCGAACTGGTGTCCCGATGATCCCCACACACGTACCGACGCCCCCCAACCCTCACCGGCTTCCGAAACCCATGCGGCGCAGCCATCCCAGGCAACGCCCGAGGAATCGAGTACCGCCCCACCACCTCCCACCCCCCAGCGTCCACCCCGTACAACTTCCCCACCTCAGCCCGCACATCAACCTCCCCCACAGACGCGTCCAACACAGACGCCTGCACCAACACCCCACCGCCAGATCCCGCCCCCGACCCCACCCCTGAAATCACCTCCGAAATCACCGCCGTGTTCACCACCAACCCCCCATCCCCATCCACCACCAAAGACGGATCCCGCAACGGCGACTCCGACGGCCGGAAGTACCACGTGGTCACCCCCCTCCACACCGGCTCCCGCACCCCTGGCAACAACCGCGCAGCCACACTCCCATCGGTAGCGACCACGACGAAGTCAGCCGCCACCCTCTCCCCACCCTCCAGATCCACCCCGTCATCCCGCACCCCCACCACCTCAACCCCGCACCGCACAGCCCCATCAGGCAACCGAGCAGCCAACTGCCGAGGCAACTCCCCCATCCCCAAAGCGGGCAAAGCCGCACCCCCACGCGCAAAACACCGCCACACCAGATGGAAGAACCGCGAAGACGTACTCAACGACGACTCCAGGAACACCCCGGACAAAAACGGCCGCAACACAGCGTCAACAGCCCGATCCGACACCCCCCACCGCGCCAACTCCTCAGCGGTCGTCCGATCCACGGACTCCACGATCCCCCGCCCAGACCCCACCCAGTCCCGAGCCGACAAAGCCCCCAACGCCAACAAATCCCGCACCCCCACCACCCGCTGCGCCAACACCCCCTGCCAGGCAGCCGCACCACCCCGCGGATCAGCCAGCAGATCGTGCCGACCCCCTTGGTGCACGAACGCCCCAGACCGAAACGGCCGAAGATCCAACGCGTCGAGGTCGAACCTCCGCACCACCTCCGGATAGGCGGGCAGCAGGATCTGGAACCCGCGATCCATCCGAACACCGTCCACGACGTCCGTCCGCACCCGCCCACCGACGTCGTCACCGGCCTCCAGCACCGACACCGACACCCCGTTGCGGGACAACACCTCCGCGGCGCTGAGACCGGCCAACCCCGCACCCACGACCACGACTCGCACCATGGGCCGACGCTAACCGCCCCTCACCACCCCCGCACGACGACGATCACCCGGCCAGGGCGGCACGCAGCGCACGCACGTCGTGACCCGCGCCCGCCAGCAGCGGACCGATCTCGTCCAGCAGGGTCACCACGAGGTCGCCGGTGCCCACCGCCTCCGACCCCCGGTCGGCCACCCGCAGCCGAGCGGCGGTCAAGCTCCGCCGGGCCTGCTCCCCCAGCGGCACGGACTCCCCCAGCGGCACGGCCGGAACCCGCACCACGGGCAGCAGACCGGGCAGGTCGACCCCGTGGGCCTTCAGCACCTCCGCCGCCACGCGGTCCGGCAGGCGATCACCGGACCACTCGACGAGCCCGTCCAGCGACAGCACCCCCAGCAGCAGGTCGACGGGCTCCACCTCCGCGCCACCGCGTCGAACGGCCTGCCGCGTGGCCTCGGCGACGACCCCCATCAGGACCGGCGACCCGAAGCCCGAGGACAGCCAGCGCATCCAGAACCTCGTGCGGCCACCGAACACGCCGGACTTGCGCAGCAGGGCGACGGACGGGTGCGCCGCGGGTTCCTCCCGTGCCGGGTCGACGGCCGCGGCCACCGCGTCGCGGTCGATCCGCCGCAACCGCAGCGCGTCCACCGCGCGGCTCCCCCGCAGGTCCAGCAGGCCGAGCAGGAGGTGCGACGGCAGGACGGGGGCCGGTCCGGCGTGCACCAGCGCCCCGCGCAGGCACGCCCGCAACGCGGGAGTGGCGGGCGGCGGCTCGCCGGGGATCCGGCCGCGCTTCCGGGTGCAGAAGTGGGCCTCGCGGAGCGCCGCGGTGACCATCGCGTCGGCCTCCACGTCCGGCGACGCGGTCTCGTCGTCCTCGCTCACCCAGTGCGGCGGGTCCAGCGAGGCGATGACCCCCATCAGCCTCCCCGCGTCGCGCGCACCGGGCGCGAGAGCCCGAGCGGTGGGCGTCCCGGCGTCCAGCATGGCGAACAGCAGGTGTTCGGTGCCGGTCGCCCCGTGGTCGAGCCGTGCCGCGCGGGACTGGGCGCGGGACAGGAGCTTGATCGCGTCGGTGGTGTGCTCGCCTGGGTGCATGACCTCACGGTAGGAATCGCCGGGGTGCCACCACGTCCGCCGTTAGACCGCCCTTCATGGCCGATCGGCCACCGCGGACGGCCGATCGGCCAGGCCCCGCCGTGCGAGGATCGACGTCCGGCGAGCGTTCGTGGAGGACTGGTGCGGCAGAACCCGCCGTGGTGGATCGGGTGGCGCGAAACGGCGTTGGTGGTGGGTGTCCTCGCCGTCGGCGCGGTTCCGGGGATCTTCGGCGAACTCGTGCCGCTGTGGACGGTCGTGATCCTGGCCGTCGTCGGCAGCGCGCTCGTGGTGCTGCGCACCCGCTGGCCGCTGGCGTGCCTGCTGGGCACGATCCCGCTGTACGCGCTGCCGACGCTGGTCCCGATGCTGTGCACGGCCGTCATCGCGTTCACGGCGGGCAGGCGGTCACGGCCCCTGTGGCGGTTCTGGCTGGCCGTGGCGGCCACCGGGGCGGCCGGGCTGTCGCTGTCGCTGCTCACCGAGGAGGAGCGCACCGGCGAGCTGCTCGCGGTCGCCGTGGGGTCCTTCGTGTTCCTGATCGGCATCCCGGCGCTGGCGGGCACGCTCCTGGGGTACCGGCGGCCGATGGTCCGGCTGCTCAAGGAGCGCAACGAGTACCTGGAACGCGCGCGGGAGCTGACCGCCGCGCAGGCTCGGGTGGACGAGCGGACGCGCATCGCGGGCGAGATGCACGACCTGCTGGGCCACCGGCTCAGCCTGATCTCGATGCACGCGGGCGCGCTCGAACTCGGCACCGCCGACGCGTCGCCGAAGATCAGCGGGCAGGCCGTCCTGCTGCGGACCACCGCCGCCACGGCGCTGGCGGAGCTGCGGCAGATCCTGACCGTGCTGGGCGTGTCGTCGGACGGGCTGGACGAGCACACCGGCACCCGCGCCGACCTGACCGAGCTGGTGCAGGAGTCTCGGCACGCCGGGGTGGACGTGGACCTCGTGTGGTCGGGCGGCGACTTGGACGACGTGGACGCGCGGACCCGCTACGCGGTGCACCGAGCCGTGCGCGAAGGCCTGACGAACGTCCACCGGCACGCGCCGACCGCGCGGGCGACCGTCGAGGTGCGGCGCACGCCGGACCGGGTGCTGGCGACCGTCGTGAACACCCCGGAGACGGAGGCCCGGCGCACCCCGCCGGGCTCCCGCCGCGGGCTCGCGGGCGTGGAGGAGCGGTCGACGCTGCTGGGCGGCTCGTTCTCCGCCCGCGCCATGCCCGACCGGGGGTTTCGCCTGGCCGTGGAGCTGCCGGTGCGGCCCGCCGGGCAGGCGCCGGACGACGTGGTGCCGGTGCTGGGCGCCGAACCCCCGGAGGTCATCACCGCGCAGGTGCTCACCATGCCCCGGCTGATCGGCACGGGCTGCCTGGCGGTGCTGCTCGCCTCCCCGTTCGTGATCGCTCTGGTGGGAGTGGTGATCTCGCTCGTCGTAAGGTGACGCGGTGATCCGACTGCTCATCGCCGACGACGAGGCGCTGATGCGCGCGGGCATCTCGATGATCGTGGAGCACGCGCCCGACATCGAGGTCGTCGCCGAGGTCGCGGACGGGCGCGCCGCCGTGGCGGGCTGCCGCGAGCACCGGGTCGACGTGGCGCTGCTGGACATCCGGATGCCCGGCGGCGACGGGCTGACCGCGGCGGCGGACATCGCCCGGCACCACCCGGCGACGAACGTGGTGGTGCTGACGACGTTCGGCGAGGACCGCTACGTCGCCGAGGCGCTCAGGGCCGGTGCCGTCGGGTTCCTGCTCAAGGACACCGGCCCGGCCGACCTGATCCAGGCCATCCGGGTCGCCGCGCGCGGTGAGTCCGTGCTCGCGCCGACGATCGTCCGCAGGCTCGTCGACCGCTACCTGGCCCCGGACACCGCCGAGATCGCCGGGAAGCGGCTGGAGGGGCTCACCGACACCGAGCGGGACGTGCTGCGCGCGGTCGCCACCGGCGCGTCCAACGCGGAGATCGCCGCCGCGCTGTTCATGGCGGCGGGCACGGTGAAGGCCCACATCAGCCGCATCCTCACCAAGCTCGACTGCGCGAACCGCGTCCAGGCCGCGATCCTCGCCCACGAGGCCGGGCTGCGCTAGAAGTACGTGCCGGACCAGGGTGCGCGCCCGGTCGCGAACAGCGCGTCCGCGCGGGCGAGCGCCGCGCCGTCGACCACGTCCACGCGACCGGCCTGGGCCAGCTCGGTGAACGACACGTCCCCGAGGTAGGTCGCGGCCAGCAGGTCCACGTCCAGGACCAGGTCGGCCGCCGCGGTCGTGCGCTCGACGCCGTCCGGCGTGATCCGGTAGGAGCCGTCGTTGTCCGGCAGGTACCGGTCGCGGACCTGGAGCACCACGGGCTCGGCCGCGGCGTACCGGCGGGCCGCCAGCGCGGCGGGCACGTCGAGCAGCCGCAGCCACGTCTCGTCCTCGACGTCGGTCACCTTGACCACGCGCCGGTCCGCGACCAGCCACTCGAGGGGCTCGTCCAGCGGCCTCAGCTCGCCGATGACCTCGTCCACGACGTCGACCCGGAACACGAAGCGCCACAGCTCCGCCCACACCTCGGGGGTGGTGGCGACGAGGTCCTCGACGGTGAGCACGGACTTGCCGTGCGGTTCCTCCATGCCGCCCTTGACGACGTACACGACGAACCCGTCGTCGCCGTCCGCGCCGCTGTGCACGGCCATCCGGGCGTTGTCGTACCGCAGCCCCCGGTCCAGGTTCATCAGCCACCACGCGGGCCAGCGGGACGTCATGCCCGGCCGCGACAGGCCGGCCTTGGCGTACACCTCGGGTGCCACCGCCGTCGCGGTGTCCAGGTCCACCAGGCGGATCCGACCGCCCGTGCCGTCCGACGGCGCCAGCGCGACGCGGTGCCGGTCGACCTTGAGCTGCCTGCCGCGCGACGCGACGCCGTACCCGAACCGCCCGTAGATCACGGCCTCCGAGGCGCGCAGGACCGACACGACCTCACCCGCCTCGCGACAGCTCTGGAACTGCCTGCGCATCAGGGCGCTGAGCACGCCCCGGCGCGTCCAGTCCGCGCGCACGCCGACCCGGCTCACCGCCGCCGCAGGCACCTCGGCCCCACCGGGCACGGCCAGCAGCGCGGGCCACGACTGGGCGGTGCCGACCATCTCGTCGCCCTGGAAGGCCCCGAACGCCCGACCGGGGTCGTACGAGGCCTTGATCTGCTCCCACCGCTCGTCCGTGGCGGGGCCGCTGTGCAGCGCACCGCGGAACAGCGTGTGCGCCGCGCGGAAGTTCGACTCGTCGAGGACGCGGATCTCATGGTCGGCCACACCGGCGATCCTGCCTGGTGGTTCGCGTGATCGCGACCGAGTATTCGAGGCGGAAGGGCCACCGGAGCATCGCCCCGGTGGCCCTCGTCACGCTGTCAGTGGGTCAGCCGGTCGGCTGGCCGACCTCGTACTCGCCGTCAGCGGTCTTGACCGTGACCTTGACCTTCTTCTCGTTCCCGCCGACCTGCACGGTGCAGGTGAACGTCGCACCCACCTTCACCTGGTTCTCGCCGGTGCAGGTCGCGCTCTCGACGTCCGGGATCTTGTACTCGTCCTTCAGGATCGTGACGACACCCTTCTGCACCTCGGCGTTGTCGAACACCTTGGTGACGAAGAAGCCCGGCGCCACGAACCCGGTGATGCCGACCGCCGCCGCCACGAGCACGACCAGCGCCACCACGACCCACAGGACCGCGCCCGACTTCTTGGGCTGCTGGCCGTACGGGTCCGCCTGGCCGTACGGGTTCTGCTGCTGGCCGTAGGGGTTCTGCTGCCCGTACGGGTTCTGCTGCTGGCCGTACTGACCGCCCTGCGGCGGCGTGCCGTACGGGTTCTGCTGCTGCCCGAACTGCTGGCCCTGCTGGGGCATGCCGTACGGGTTGCTCTGCACCTGCTGGGTCGGGTCGTACCCGCCTTGTGGCTGCTGCGGCGCCGCGTACGGGTTCTGCACCTGCTGGGTCGGGTCGTAACCACCCTGCGGCTGCTGCGGCGCCGCGTACGGATTCGGCTGCTGCTGCGCGCTGGGGTCGTAGTTGCCCTGCGGGTGCATCTGAGTGGCTTGCTCGTGCGGAGGCAACTGCCCCCACTGCGGCTGCTGCTGGCTCGGGTCGGGCTGCCCGTAGGGGTTCTGAGCGGGGAACCCGCCCGACGGAGTCCCGGAGTACCCACCACCCTGCTGCTGCGGGGGCTGCTGGCCCCACTGCGGCTGCTGCTGCGGGTCGTTCCCTCCGGACGGTCCGTACGGACTGGTCATGCTCGGCCTCCGGAGATCGGTTTCACGCACACGCGTGACGCGCTACAGGTAACGGGCGCGATCAAACCACAGGACAAGCCCTCAGACCCATCCGCCCCGCCAAGCTTGCCCAGACCGTGGCCGAGACAACCACCACACGGCCGCAACCACTCCAACCACCGGTCCACCAACCCTGACGAAACCACCACCGCGCCCGCAGACAACGAGTGCCCACCCATTCGACCACCGACTGCCCACAGACGCCAGACCAGACCCAACAGGCTGCCCTGTTCGGTGGCAGCCAGCCCAGCGAGCCACAAACCACCACGACCACCACAAAACCAACCCACCACCGCCCCCACAGGCACCCCCACACCCGCCCCCCAACGAGCAGCCCCAACACCCGCCCATCCCCAACAGGCAGCCAACACCCGCCCATCCTCAACGAGCAGTCCCCAACCACCACCAAACGCGACGGCCCCACCCAACCGTGGCCGATTTGACTTGGGGTTTTGCCCCTTAAAATTGAAGATCGGGTAGGTCTTCAACCTGCCCTTTTAGCCCGATCAAAGGGGCAAAAGAGGGGTCCCCAAGTCAAATCGGCCACACCACCACCCAAGCCGCGCCCCCACCCGACCACGCCGAACCCGCAGCCCAAACCGGACCCACACCAAACCCGCAGCCACCCGGACCCGCAGCCACCCGCACCCCACGACCTACACAGTCGCCATAGCCACCACACCCCGCCGAAGCGCCTCCACAGCCTTCCCAGCCGCCGCCCCCACCGGATCCCCACCCCCCATCACATTCCGAATCTGATCCAACAGATCGATCACCTGCCGACACCACCGCACGAAATCCCCAGCCCCCAACTCCGTCCCCCCCGTATCCCCGGAATCGAGCACCTTCTCCAACGACTCCCCCCGAGCCCACCGATAAACCGGCCAGGCAAACCCGGGATCAGGCTGCCGAGTCCGATCCAACCGATGCCGCCGCTCGTCATCCTCGATCTCCGCCCACAACCGCGCCGTGGCCAACATCGCATCCGCCACAGGCCCACCGGGCAGACTCGTCTCCACCGGCCCATCCCGCCGAGCCTCGTACACCAGCGAAGACACCACAGCCGCCAACTCAGGCGCCCCGAGCCCCTTCCACACCCCGTGACGCAAGCACTCCGCAGCCAGCAGGTCGGACTCCCCGTAGATCCGGGTGATCCGCTTCCCGTGCTCCGTGACCTCCTCACCAGGCCCGTTCTCGTGCGCCTCCAGGTACCCGCGCTCCCGCAGCAGGGCCCGGATCCGGTCGAACTCCCGAGCCAGCGAGTGCGTGGTGGCGGCGACCTTCCGTTCCACCAGCTCCGTCTCCTGGAGCAACCGGTGGTACCGCTCCCCCCACCGGGCGTGGTCCTCCCGCTTCTCACAGGCGTTGCAGGGGTGCGCCCGAAGAGCCCGCCGCAACGTCGCCAACTCGGCGTCGTCGTCGGCCGTCGTCTTCCGCCGCCGCACGGTCGGCACCTGGATACCGGTGTTCCGCACCGTCGCCGCCAGGTCCCGCCGGGACTTCGGCGACCGCACGTCCACCTGCTTGGGCAGCTTGATGTGCCCCAGCACCTCCACCGCCACCGGGAAGTCGGCCGACGACAGCCGCCCGGCCCACCGATCCTCCGTCACCACCAGCGGTCGGGCCTCGCCCATCGGCTCGTGCCCCGGATCGATCACCACGGCCAACCCCGACCGCCGCCCCGAAGGCACGGCGATCACGTCGCCCTTCCGCAACCGCTCCAACGACGCCGCGGCCTCGGCCCGCTTCGACGAGCTGTTCTGCTTCGAGAGCGCCTTCTCCCGCTCCGTCACCCTCCGCCGCAGCGCCGCGTACTCGGTGAAGTCACCGAGGTGGCACGTCATCGCCTCGGAGTACCCCTCCAGCGCCTCCCGGTTCCGCTCGATCCGCCTGGCCAGCCCCACCACGGACCGGTCGGCCTGGAACTGCGCGAACGACTGCTCCAGCAGGTCACGGGCCTTGGCCGCGCCGAGCGCGTGGACCAGGTTGACCGCCATGTTGTAGCCCGGCCGGAATGACGACCGCAGCGGGAACGTGCGCGTCGACGCCAGCCCGGCGACCTGCTTGGGGTCGACGCCGGGCTGCCACACCACGACGGCGTGCCCCTCGACGTCGATCCCCCGCCGCCCCGCGCGCCCCGTGAGCTGCGTGTACTCACCGGGGTTCAGGTCGACGTGCGCCTCGCCGTTGTACTTGACCAGCTTCTCCAGCACCACGGTCCGCGCGGGCATGTTGATGCCCAGCGCCAGCGTCTCGGTCGCGAACACGACCTTCACCAGACCGCGGACGAACAGCTCCTCCACGGTCTCCTTGAACGCGGGCAGCAGGCCGGCGTGGTGGCTCGCGACGCCCCGTTCGAGCGCCTCGCGCCACTCCCAGTACCCGAGGACCCGCAGGTCGGGCTCTGGCAGGTCCTTGGTCTTCTCGTCGATGATGCCGCGGATGACCTCGGCTTCCTCCATCGTGTTCAACCGCAGCCCGGACCGCATGCACTGCGCCACGGCCGCGTCGCACCCGGCGCGGCTGAACACGAAGTCGATCGCGGGCAGCAGGTTGGCCGCCTGGAGCCGGTCGATGATCTCCAGCCGCGACGGGGGCTTGAACCCGGAGCCGCGCGGCGCCCCGCGCCCGCCCCTGTCCTTGTTGTTGCGCGACCGGCTCCACGGCACGTGGAAGCGGGCAAGGTCCTCGGTGTGCCGCAGGAGCTGCGGGTTGATTCGAGCCTCGCCGTCGGTGTTCTCCCCGATGAACAGGTCGAACATCCGGCCGCCCGCCATCATGTGCTGCCACAGCGGCACGGGGCGGTGCTCGTCCACGACGACCTTCGTGTCGCCGCGCACCTCGACCAGCCACTCGCCGAACTCCTCGGCGTTGCTGACCGTCGCGGACAGGCCGATGAGCTGCACCTCGTCCGGCAGGTGCAGGATCACCTCCTCCCAGACGGCGCCGCGGAAGCGGTCCGCGAGGTAGTGGATCTCGTCCATCACCACGTACGCGAGGCCTTCAAGGGTGTGCGAGTGCGCGTAGAGCATGTTGCGCAGCACCTCGGTGGTCATGACCACCACGGGCGCGTTGCCGTTGACCGACGTGTCGCCGGTCAGCAGGCCGACCGACTTCGCGCCGTAGCGGGCCACCAGGTCGGCGTACTTCTGGTTCGACAGCGCCTTGATCGGCGTCGTGTAGAAGCACTTCAGGCCCTGTGCCAGCGCGAGGTGGACGGCGAACTCGCCGACCACCGTCTTGCCCGCGCCGGTGGGCGCGCAGACGAGCGCCCCGTGCCCCTCCTCCAGCGCCTCGCAGGCGACGCGCTGGAACGGGTCGAGGTCGAACGAGAGCACTGACAGGAAGTCCGTCAGCCGCGGATGGGAGTTCCGGCGGCGGGAGTCGGCGTACGCGGACGCCGGGGACCGGGAAGAGGGAGCGTTCGAGCGAGGAGCCACACCGTCAAGGCTGTCACACGGCACCGACAAAAGCGGTGAAGATATCCAGGCCCGGTGGGGTGACCGGGCTCCCCGTCCGCAGTCGGGGGGTGCTGGGGACGGGGAGCCCGGTGGTGCACGAGCACCTGACCCCATTGTCGCGGACGGCCGCCGGGCCGTTACACCGGATGGCGTATCGGGGTCACCCGTTCTTCGGCATGAGCGCGTACACGCTGGCAGGAGACCCGGACCCACCCCTGTTGACGGTCCCCCCGACGAGGATCCAGGCCCCGCGGACCGGCAGCTCGGCGAGGTTCGCCAGGACTTCCAGGCTGATCCGGTGCTCCCGGTAGAGCAGCTTCGACACGGCGTACGTCTCGTCCACGCCGACGTCCGGCCCGAACGTGTCCGTGCCCAGCGCACCCCGCCGCCCGAGCGCACCCGTCTCCAGCAGCCACTCGACCGCCGCCGGGCTGAACCCCGGCTGGTGCAGCCGACCGCCCGCGTCGGCGTTCGCGAACGCGGGCGTGCCCCAGCGGTCCTCCCAGCCGGTGTGCAGGACCACGGCGCACTCCGGCGGGATCGGGCCGTGCTCCGCCTCCCACGCCCGCAGGTCGTCGGCCGTGACGGCGTGGTCGGGATCGGCGGCGCACCGCGACCGGACGTCGACCTTCACCGCGGGGAGGAACAGGTCCTCGGTGTCCAGCTCGTCCGCGCCGGGCTGGTCGGCGTTGAAGTGCGACGGCGCTCCCCAGTGGGTGCCCGTGTGTTCACCCTGCTGGACCAACCGCAGGTGGAAGCCGTCCTCGGCGACCGTCGCCACCGTCGTCACGGTGAACTCCGGGTCTCCGGGGTAGAGGGAGGTGCGGGCCGGGTCGTTGACGTGCGAGAGGTTCACCACGCGGTAGTCACCGAGCACGACTGTGAGCCTAGGTGAATATTTCTCCCGCGCGCGTCCCACACCGGAGAGTCACGGGGTAGTGGATACTGTGAGTCACGTACAACCGAGAGACACACGGGAGCAAGACCGCGTCAACACCCATTCGGGTGGTCAGCGCAGGCGGCTCGAACGGGTGTGCGACGATCGTTGCAGGTCAAGCACGACGAAACGGGGATCTGTTGTCCAACCCGCGCCAAGTGGTCAACCAGTGGATGTCCTTCACGGACGGCGAACTGACCGACCACGTCCGACACCTCGTCCGCAACCAGGGCCCGCAGACCACGCAGGTCTGGGCCCAGGTCCGCACCAACGCGGTGCTGGCCGGCCGGGTCCGCGGCACGCTGTCCATCCTGCGCGCGCAGACCAGGGACAGCCGCGACGCCGCCATGTGGACCGCGTGGATCAGCAAGGCGCAGCAGGAGCTGTCGACCCCTCCCCCGGCACCCGTCGTCGCTCCGGCGCCGGTCGTCGAGGAGCCGGTCGTCGAGCCCGAGCCCGCCCCGGTCGCCGAGAAGAAGCCCGCGGTCGAGCCGCCGTCGGCGATGGAGAGCACGCTCCAGTTCAGCCTGCCCGACGCGCCGTCGCGGCAGCAGAAGCCGACCAGTTCGGCTCCGGCCGTGATGTTCCAGGCGCCGGGCCAGTAGCCGTCCGCCGGACGGGTTCCTCGGGGGTACCCGTCCGGTCCGGTGATCGGTAACGTCGGGATCGTGGAATTCCAGGACGTGGTGCGGCGCAGGCGGATGGTCCGGAAGTTCGAACCCGACCCGGTTCCCGCGCAGAGCCTCGATCGGATCCTGCACAACGCGACCCGCGGCCCGTCCGCCGGGTTCTCGCAGGGCCAGGCGTTCCTGGTGCTGGAGGGCGCGGAGCTGGACGCCTTCTGGACCGTGGGCGCCGCCTGGGTGAACGACTCGGCCCGCACGGCCCCGCTGGTGATCGTGCCGCTGTCCTCGAAGCGGGTCTACCTCGACCGCTACGCCGAGGACGACAAGGGGTGGACCGACCGCGCCGAGTCCCACTGGCCCGTGCCGTTCTGGCACATCGACACGGGCATGGCCGCGCTGCTGATCCTGCAAACGGTGGTGGACGAAGGGCTGGGGGCGGTGTTCTTCGGCTTCGACCCGGAGCTGGTCACCGCGTTCCAGGAGGCGTTCGGCGTGCCCGAGGACCACGAGCCCATCGGCGCCATCGCCATCGGCTTCTCGGCCGAGCCGAAGCCCACGAACACCTCGGCGATCACCCGGCGGCGCAGGTCGCTGGACGACGTCGTGCACCGCGGCCGCTGGTAGCCGCCGTCACGTGACCGCGGGGAACTCCTGGACGCCGAGCACCCGCAGCAGGTCCAGCCGTTCGCGGCTGTCGGCGTCCGCCGGGGTGAGCACCAGCAACTGCTGGCCGCGGTCCGGGGTCACCAGCGTTTCGCAGTCCATCACCAGGTCCCCCACCTGCGGGTGGACGAACGTCTTGCGGTCCGAGCGCCGGACCGCGACCTCGTGCTCGTCCCAGAACCCGCGGAACTCGGCGCTCGCGGCCAGCAGCCGCTCGACCAGCCCGGTCACCACGGGGTCGCCCGACCGGCGGCCCGCGACGGCGCGCAGGTCGGCCACGAGCCCGCGGCCGTGGTGCTCCCGTTCCCCCGGCGGCGCCATCTCGCGGGCGGCGGGGTCGGTGAACCAGCGGTGCGCGACGTAGCGCCGGTCGCCGGACAGGCCGGTCTGGTCGCCCGCCAGCAGGACGGACGCCTGGTTCTGGGCGAGGACCTCCCCCAGGTCGGACAGGACCAGCGCCGGGGTGTCGCCGAGCAGGTCGAGCACGCGCAGCAGGCCCGCGCGGGCCAGCCGCGCCACGCCGTCGGCGGGCGGCGGCTGGTGACCGGCCAGGTGGAACAGGTGGTCGCGCTCGTCGTCGGACAGCCGCAGCGCCCGTGCCAGCGCGCCGAGCAACTGGGTCGACGGCTGACTGCTGCGGCCCTGCTCCAAGCGCACGACGTAGTCGACCGACATGCCCGCGAGCATCGCCACCTCCTCCCGGCGCAGGCCTGCGGTGCGGCGGCGAGGCCCGTCGGTGAGGCCCACCTCGGCCGGGCGGATGGTCTCGCGGCGTCGGCGCAGGAAGTCGGCGAGCTGGTCGCGCTGCATGACCCCATGCTGCCCCCGGTCGCCGGTCCCAGCCAGGGAGCCGCGCTCCCACGATGAACGCTCCGCTCCCGCCCGTCCCGGTCCGGGCCCAGGGTGGGTGGCATGACAACGATGCAGACCCGAACGCTGGGCAAGACCGGTCCGACCGTTTCCGCGCTGGGCCTCGGCGCGATGGGCATGTCGGACGCCTACGGCCCGACCGACCGCGCCGAGAGCGTGGCCACGGTGCACGCCGCGCTGGAGGCGGGCGTCACGCTGATCGACACCGGCGACTTCTACGCCATGGGCCACAACGAACTGCTGCTCGCCGAGGCGCTGCGCGGCCGGGACCGCGACGGCTACGCGCTGAGCGTCAAGTTCGGCATGCGGCGCGGACCGGGCAACGAGTTCGGCGGCCCGGACAACCGCCCCGAGTCCGTGAAGAACTTCCTGGCGTACTCGCTGACCCGCCTGGGCACCGACCACGTCGACGTCTACCGCCCGGCCCGGCTGGACCCGGCGGTGCCGATCGAGGAGACGATCGGCGCGATCAAGGACATGGTCGACGCCGGGCACGTGCGGCACATCGGCCTCTCGGAGGTCGACGCGGCGACGATCCGCCGGGCGCACGCCGTGCACCCGATCGCCGACCTCCAGATCGAGTACTCGCTGCTGTCCCGCGCGGTCGAGGCGGACGTCCTGCCGACGCTGCGGGAACTCGGCATCGGCCTGACCGCGTACGGCGTCCTGAGCCGCGGCCTCATCTCCGGGAACTGGACCCCCGGCCGTCCCGGCGACCACCGCAACGCCACGCCGCGGTTCTCCGCGGGCAACGTCGAGCACAACCTGGCCTTGGTGGGCGCCCTGCGGCGGGTCGCGGAGGCGAAGGGCTGCACCGTCGTCCAGCTCGCCATCGCCTGGGTGGCCGAACAGGGCGCGGACATCGTGCCGCTGGTCGGCTCGCGCACGCGGGAACGGCTGGCCGAGGCGTTGCCCGCCGTGGACCTGCGCCTGTCGGCGGACGACCTCGCCGAGATCGAGGAGGCCGTGCCCGCGGGGTCGGCGAGGGGCGACCGGTACCCGTCGGCGCACATGGCGAACCTCGGGGTCGGGAACTAGAACACCACGACCTGCCGGATGGCGTCGCCGCTCGCGAGGCGGTCGAAGCCGGTGTTCAGCTCGTCCAGGGTCAGCGTGCCGGACAGCAGCTCCCCCACCGGGAGCTGGCCCGACCGGTACAGCGAGATGAACCGGGGGATGTCGCGGCGGGGCACGCACGAGCCGAGGTAGCTGCCCTTGAGCGTGCGCTCCTCCGCGACCAGGCTCAACGCGGGCAGGGTGAGCTGCCGGTCCGGGTGCGGGAGGCCGACGGTGACCGTCGTGCCGCCCGTGCCCGTGGCCGCGTAGGCCTGCGCGAGGACGTGCTCGCTGCCGGTCGTGTCGATGACCTTGTCGGCCCCTCCGCCGGTCAGGTCGCGGACCGCCTCCACGGCGTCCGGGCCGCCAGCGACCTCGTGGGTCGCGCCGAGCTTCCGGGCGAGTTCACGCTTGTGGGCGACCACGTCGACGGCCACGACGGTCGACGCCCCGGCCGCCTTCACCGCGAGCAGCGCCGCCAGCCCGACGCCGCCGAGGCCGAACACGGCCACGCGGTCACCGGGCTCGACCCGCGCGCTGTAGAACGCCGCGCCCGCGCCCGTGAGCACGGCGCAGCCGAACAGCGCGGCGATCTCGTGCGGCAGGTCGGCGTCGACCTTCGTCGCGGAGGTCGCGGACACCACGGCGTACTCCGCGAAGCCGGAGACGCCGAGGTGGTGGTTCGGCCGCTGCCCGTCCGGCGCCAGCCAGCGCTTCCCACCGGAGAGCAGCGTGCCCGCCCGGTTCGCCGCCGCACCCGGCTCGCACAGGGCTTGGCGGCCCGCGACGCACTTGCGGCACGACCCGCAGGCGGGCACGAACGACATCACCACGTGGTCGCCGACGTTGAACTCGCTCGGCCCCGGCCCGAGTTCGACGACCTCACCCGCGGCCTCGTGACCGAGCACCATCGGCAGGGGCCGCGGACGTGACCCGTTGAGCACCGACAGGTCGGAGTGGCACAGGCCGGTCGCGCCGACCCGGATCAGCAGCTCACCGGGACCGGGCGGGTCGAGGACCAGGTCCTGGACCTCGATCGGCCGCGACTCGGCGTAGGGCGCTGGACGGCCGGTTTCGAGCAGCACAGCGGCGCGCACGGTCATGCGACCAGCAAACCCGCCATCGCGCCCCGCAGTCCAGTGGGTACTTCCACCGGTTTGCGGGTCGTCCGGTCCACGAACACGTGCACGAAGTGCCCTTCGGCGATCACCGTGCCGTCAGCCGCGAGGAACCCCACCTCGTAGCGAACGCTGGACCGACCGAGGTGCCCGATCCGGAGCCCGGCGTCCATCGCGTCGGGGAAGGAGAGCGAAGACCGGTAGTTGCAGTGCGACTCCACGCACAGCCCGATGGCCGAGCCGTGGTGGATGTCCAGACCGGACTCGATGAGCCAGGTGTTGATCAGGGTGTCCATGAACGCGTAGTGCACGACGTTGTTGACGTGTCCGTACACGTCGTTGTCGCTCCACCGCGTCGGGATCCGCTGCCAGTAACCGTAGTCTTCACGCACCCGACGCACCTTACGCGGAGCCTGGCGAACCGCTCAGCGCTCCGCCAGGAGGTCCAGTTCGGCGAGGATCACCGGGTAGGCCTCGGGGTGGAGGTCGACCAGGTCTTCGACGACGTGGTACCAGTCGAGTTCGACGAGGTCGCGGATGAGGGCTTGCTCGGGTGCGAGTTCGACCAGATCGCGGACATGGGCTTGCTCGGGTGGGAGTTCGACTGCCGCCCGACCGGGCGTCCACCTGCCGGGCACGACGGTCATGTGGTCACCTCCCTGATCACGACCGGTCAGTACCTGCGATCGCGTGATTCCCTCGACGACCTCGGTCAGGGTGCGCGTCCGGGTCGGAACCTCTCTCAGGACGCTCTCAGCCATGGAATTCCGCGCCCCGCCAGCTTCGATCCCTCGTTCAATGATGGTCTCGGCGAGCGACCTGACCCGGTCCGACAGAGCGGTCGTCCTGGCGCGGTCCCCGATCATGGCGGCCGCCATGAGCAGTGCCGACAGCGCGTGCAGTTGATCAGCGGATGCGGTCATCGAATCGACTACTTCATCCGCGGAGTCGAGCAATTCCCCAGCACGAGCCGCTTCGGACACCAAGATTAACGCCACCACGGCGTCGACCGGATCATGGGCGACTCGAGCTAGCGACTCCGCGCGCTCGTAGTCCCCCGAGGCGGCGAGGACACGAACCAACTCGAGTCTCGGTCGTCGCTGGAATCTCGTTTCCTCGATCCGGCCGAGTGCCGCCACACCACGCTCGATCTGATTGGCGACAGTGGCTCCCTCGGCTACGACCGCCCACGCGGCGGAGCGTGCCGATCGATCCCGCATCGATCCCGCCCACACCTCGGCGCGGTCGAACTGGCCGGTATCGCTCAACGTCCTCACCCACAGCACCGAGCGCCTCTCGTCATCAGGGTTCAGGTCGGCTCGTGCCACATGCTCAGCTAGGGTCAAGAGCGTCGCTCCCCGCTCCAGGTCGTTCGCGCGCAGCGCCGCGGCAGCGATGTTGAGCACGGCGTCGGCGTCTCGGCTCGACGGGCCGTGTCGGCGCGCGATCGTTTCCGCGCCGTCCAGGTCACCGGTGATCGCCATGATCTCTGCCATCCGCAGGTAAGCGCGGCTTGAGGATTCTCCAACGGCGGCCTGCCGCGCGATGTCCTCGATCCGCGCGATCAACCGGCCCGCGTGAAGCGCACCGCCAGGTGCCTTGGCCACCACGCGGGCCACAGCGGATAACCTCGCGCACAAGCTTTCCGCGCCATCGGTTGTCCGAGCGACAGTCTCGGCTCTGTCGGGATCGCCCTCGGCGATGACCGTGATGATCACCAACGTCCAGAATTCTCGCGAGTCCGGCTCGTCGATCAGATCGAGCAGACGCAAGGCCCGATCGTGATCACCAACAGTCGCGGCGAGCCTCGCGATCGGCCCAGCGCTGTCGACGTGCACGTCAGGGGTGGCCTCCACCTGCGATTCGATATCGTCGAGCAGCAAACTTGCAGTAGCGAGATCGCCCGTCTTGGCCGTCGCCCTGGCCACTTCTGCGAGCGCGGAGGCCTGTGTGGTGTATTCGTCCGCGTAGGCCAAGTCCTTCGCCGCCTCGAGGAGTTCAGCCGCACGCGGGAGATCACCACCTGCTGCGGCTCGGATCACCAGTGATGCCAAGACCTCCGCCCTGTCCGAGTCGTTCAGCACGTCCTCCACGGCCTCGCCGGCGCGATCATGTCGACCGGTGGCCGCGAAAGCCATCGCCACCGAGTGCAAGGGCCACGCACCGAAGAACTGGCTAAGCGTTCGGGCCAGTTCGTACGCCCGCTCCAGCAGGTCCTGTGCACGCTGCTCGTCACCGAGCCCGTGAGCCAGCACTGCGGTGCTTGTCAGGGCTTCGACGCGATCCGCTGGATCCTCAATGGCATTGATCATGGACTCCGCTCGACCGAAGTCGCCGATCCTCGCCCAGCCCGTCGGAAGTGTGCGAGGTATCCGATTGGTGCTCCGGTAGAGGTCCGCGCGGTGCACGGCCAACCGCGCCAGACCGATCACGTCGACTTCGTCCTGGCCGACGACGGCTTCCTGCGTCGCGAGGATCTCGGCGATGGCCGCGCCATCACCCCCGGTGAGTGAGCGCATTCGGTTCCGACGGTGGAGGTCGGTCGCGCACGCCATCATGCGCGGTAAGTCCCCCGTGGCGACGAGCATGGCGAAATAGCCGGTCAGGAGGTATTCCGGTGTGTCAGGCGGCCAATCACGGTCCCGGTAGCCCTCGGCCCAACCGTGCAAGCTCTCCCGGTACGCGTCAACGCTCGGTCCCAGCATCCGCGCAGCGGTGGCCCGGAGTTCTTCGTGGGCCACCTGGTGAATGGCGAGCGGCCCACCACCCCGGCTCACGAAGTTGCGGCCGGTCACGGTGCCCAACGACTCGACCACCTGCCACTCGGAGATTCCTGCCAACTCCGCCAAGTCGGAAGTGGCGAGGCCTCCTTCGGCGCTCACCAGCAGCCCCAGCAGGGCTTGGTCGTTCGGCGCACCGCCGTACAGGCGCTTCAAATCGCGTTCCATGACTTCGCGCACCGCCCGTGCTTCCGCCGAGGGGGCGAGCGGGCGGATGATCGCCGGATCGCGCAGGGGGTGGTCGTCGGGGACGTCGTACGGAATCGGCGGGTTGGGTCGTCCGGCGACGATCACGCGCATGCCGTTCGGCGGGTCGAACGGGAGGAGCGCGGCGATGCTGTGGGCGTCCGGATCACCGTTCACCCCGCTGTCCTCGTCCAGTCCGTCCACCACCAGCGCGAAGTGCTCAGCTCGCTGTGCGCACCGCTCGGCGACATCGCACAACAGGCTCTGGAGGTGGCCTTCGCGGGTCGACGCTGTGAGGTTGGCGGGCATCGGTTCACCGAGGAACGCGAGCAGTTGATCGAGGACGTTGTCCACGAACGCGTGTCGGTCGTTCTGCCCGGCCAAACGATTTGTGATGAAGAACGACACCAGACGGGTGCCGGGCGGTGGGTGCAGGACGAACCACGACAGCAGCGCCGACTTGCCCGACCAGGCATCGGCGCGCCACCACGCGTACCTGCCCGCCGTCGTGGGAGAGGTGCAGAAATCGGCCAGCTCGGCGAGTTCGGCGGACCGGCCGACCAGTTCGCGCGGCGCCAGGCGCTCGACCTGCTTGTGGTAGTGGGTGCGGACGGCGTGACCGCTGTTGACGAAGACGCTGCCGTGGACTTCGCCGACCTGGGTGACGGGGCCGGCGACCACACCCGACGCGTGGTTCTCCCATCGCATCTCGTGATCATCCCGTGAAAGGTCGCCACCCGGACCGCAGATATCGGGGACGCCTGCCGGTCGACTCCGGCCACCCACGACCCCGGTGGGCGCGGACGTGGTCCGCGCCCACCGTGGTGTTACCCGAGGGTGAAGTGGTCGACGTCGAACAGGCCTCCCGAGGTCGCGCCGGTGAACACGAGGACCGTTTGGCCGGTCGCCGTGCCGGTCAGCGTGGTCGTCACGGTGGTGAAGGTGTCGAAGCTGCCGGTGTTGGGCACCGCGACCGAGCCCAGCAGGGGGCCGGTCGAGGAGCCTGAGCGGATCTCGATGCGGCCTCCCGCGCCACCGGAGGAGACGCGGGCGGTGAACGAGCGGGCGCCCGTCGTGGAAGCCTGGGAGTACGCCGCCCAGTCGCCGTTGTCGATGTAGCCGACCGTCTGGCCGCCGACCGCACCTGCGTGACCGGCCGTCTGCACGCCGGACGACGACGTGTACGCCTCGCCCTGCACCTGCGTCGGGGTGACCACACCGAGTTCCTTGACCCGCACGTTGCGGAAGGACACCGTGCCGTCGCCGAGGTTCTGCAAGCCGATGTGGCCCTGTCGCAGGCTCCGCGCCGGGTCGGTGTTGGTGAAGTCGTTGACCTGCCTGCCGTTGAGGAGCACGCGCAGCCGTTCACCCTCGACCAGCAGCTCGAAGGTGTTCCACTGCCCCGGCGGGTTCAGCGCCGCGTCGCGGGCGGTGGCGTCCGGTGCCTGTGCGCCGTAGACGGCGCCGGTCGTGGCGTTGGCCGCGGCGGAGGCGTCGATCGCCACCTCGTACCCGCCCGCGCCGGGGTCGGCGGCGCCGGACGCCGGGAAGCCGAGGAAGATCCCCGAGTCGCCGTCGCCGGTGAGCCGCCAGTCGAGCTTGAGCGAGTACGAGCCGAACTCCTTGGCGGAGTACCAGTAGTTGCCCGGTCCTCCCCGTGACGACAGCGTCCCGTCGGCGTTGGCGAAGCTCCCGGAACCCGCCTGCGACCAGCCGGTCGTGGTGCCGGTGAACAGCCCGGTGTACCCGGATTCCGGTCGGCAGTCCGCTTTCGCCCTCCCCGCGGCGAACTTGATGCCGCCGAGGAGGTGGGCCCGGAACACCGGGTCGGCGTAGGACTCGATCGTGTGGCCGAGCCCGGTGTAGAACGACCGGCCCGAGGACACCGTGCGGCACCAGGAGATCGGGTGGTCGGCGCCCATCGTGCCGCCGCTGTAGCTGGACTCGTCCAGCGTCGCCAGCACGTGCACGTTCGGCCGCGGGTTGGCGCGGTAGTTGTACAGCTCGTCGGTGCGGGTCCACACCGGGCCGAGGTGCGCGGTCGCGGCGTGTGCCCGGTCCTCGACCTTCACGTTGACCTGCTGGATGTTCGGGTGGCTGAGGAAGTACGCCCCGACCACCTGCCCGTAGAACGGCCAGTCGTACTCGGTGTCCGCCGCCGCGTGCACGCCGACGAAACCGCCGCCGGAGTTGACGTAGGACTCGAACGCCGACTGCTGGGTGCCGTCGAGGACGTCACCGGTGGTGCTGAGGAACACCACGGCGGCGTACTTCGCCAGCTCGGTCGGGGTGAACGTCGCCGCGTTCTCCGTCGCGGTGACGGTGAACCCGTTGGCGGAGCCCAGGTCCCGGATCGCCTGGATGCCCGCCGGGATGGAGTCGTGCCGGAACCCGGCGGTCTTCGAGAAGACCAGGACCTGGTAGGGCGCTTGGGCTTGAGCCGCCGGTGTCATGACCACACCGGCCGACAGTAGTGCCGCCGCCGCGAGCACGGGGAGTCTGCGCATCGTCCTCAGCCCTTCAGCCGGAGATGGTGAAGTAGTCGACGTCGAACGCGGAGTCCCCCACGGCGCCCGGACCGGTGAAGGTCAGGAACAACGGCCCGGTCGCGGTTCCGGTGAGGGTCGTGGAAACCGTCTGGAACGTCTCCCACCCGCCGGTGACCGGCACCGCGACCGAACCGAGGACCGTCCCGGTCTGGGAGCCGGACCTGATCTGGATCGCGCCGCCCGTCCCGGCCGAGGACACCGAGGCGCTGAACGTCCGGACGCCCGCCGTGGTCACCGACGAGTACCCGGCCCAGTCGCCGGTGTTGATGTACCCGGCGGTCGCGCCGCCGCTGGCCGGGGCGTGCGGAGCCGCCTCCACGCCGCCGGTCGAGGTGAACGACTCGCCCTCGATCCGGCTCCCGTTCGTGGTGAACCTGACGGAGTCCACGTCGAACAGGTTGCCCTGCCCGGTCACGCCCTTGAACACCAGGAACAACGTCGTCGACCCGCTGGGCCGGTTGGTCAGCGCGGTGCTGACGTTGACGAAGGTGTCCCAGTTACCGGTGTTGCCGACCGCCATCGAGCCGAGCAGCGTGCCGGTGGCCGAGCCCGCGCGGACCTCCAGCGTGCCGCCCGGACCGCCGGACGAGACCCGCGCGGTGACCGAGATGGCGTTGGCCAGGACGTAGGGCGTGAAGGAGATCCAGTCGCCGTTGTCGGTGTAGCCGATCGTCTTGCCGCCTTCGGCGGTGGCGTGGTCGGCGACCTGGATGCCCTGCTGCGCCCCGAAGTGCTCGCCCTGCCGGTGCCTGGGCTGGAGGATGCTGACACCGTGGGACGTCAGCCCCGCGTTGTCGGTGTACTCCGCGTCGAAGACGCCGTAGATGTTCGCCGCCGCGTCGTGCTCACCGTCGACCGGCACCGGGATCGTGCCGGAGCAGCCGGTCTTCTGGGTGATCTGGTGGCGGTGTGCGTCGTGGCCGAGCAGGTAGGTGACCTTGACCCGTGCGCAGTCGACCGGACCGTCCTCCGGGTCGCTGGCGCTCACCTGGAACGGGACGGTGTCGCCGAAGGAGAACAGCGCGCCGTTGCCCGGTAGCTGGAGGTTCACCGTCGGGGCGGTGTTGCCCGCCGTGACCAGCACGCTCGCCGAACCGGTGAGCCCGGTCGGGTCGGTGACGGTCAGCTTCGGCGAGTACGACCCGGCCGTGGTGTAGGTGTGCGACGGGTTCGCGGCGGTGGACGTGCCGCCGTCGCCGAACTCCCACCGGTAGGTCAGCGCGCCGCCCTCGGGGTCGGCGCTGCCCGCCGAGGAGAACGCCACGGTGAGCGGGATCGCGCCGGACACCTTGTCCGCGGCCACCTTCGCGGTCGGCGGCCGTGGCGTGTTGCCCTTGTAGTCGATCCGGTACAGGGCCTGGTCGTTCGCCCCGGTGCCGTAGTCCAAGACGTAGAGCGCGCCCTCCGGGCCGAAGTTCATGTCCATGACCTGCGTGCCGCTCCACGGGAACGCCTCGATCGCGCCCCGCGAGCCGTCGGCGTTGACGCCGATCGCCTTGATCCAGCGGCGGCCGTACTCGCCCGCGAAGTACTTGCCGTCCAAGGACTGCGGGAACTTCGTGGTGGAGTTGAGGTTCGGGTTGAACCGGTAGACCGGACCGCCCATCGGCGATTCCGAGCCGCTGCCGAACTCCGGCGGCGACCCCTCGTCCCCGGCGTACTTGATCCACGCCGCGCGCGGGACCGGCAGCTTCGCCAGCCCGGTGTTGCGCGGCGAGGTGTTGGTCGGACCGGTGGCGCAGTCGTACTTCGCCCCCGACGGCCCGCTGGGGAAGGTGAACCGGTTGTACGTCTCGGTGGTGCTGTTCGAGCCGGTGCAGTACGGCCAGCCGTAGTTGCCCGCGCTGGTGATCCGGTCGAACTCCACCTGCCCGCTCGGTCCGCGGTTCGCGTTCGTCACGCCCGCGTCCGGCCCGTAGTCGCCGAGGTAGACCACGCCGGTGGCCTTGTCGACGTTCATCCGGAACGGGTTGCGGAAGCCCATCGCGTAGATCTCGGGACGGGTCTGCGCGGTGCCCGGCGCGAACAGGTTGCCGGACGGGATCGTGTACGTGCCGTCGGCCTGCGGTTTGATCCTCAACACCTTGCCGCGCAGGTCGTTGGTGTTGCCCGAGGTGCGCTGCGCGTCGAACTGCGGGTTGCGGCCCGTGCGCTCGTCGATCGGCGAGTAGCCGTCGGAGACGAACGGGTTCGTGTCGTCACCCGTGGTCAGGTACAGGTTCCCGGCGGCGTCGAAGTCGAGGTCGCCGCCGACGTGGCAGCACTGCCCCCGGTCGTTCGGCACCCGCAGCACGATCTTCTCACTGGCCAGGTCGAGGGTGTTGTCGGTCTTCAGCACGATCCTCGACAGGTACAGCTCGCCCTTGAACGGCGCGAACTGCGCCTCCGTGCCGTCCGTCGGCGCGTCACCGTCCGGTGTGGACAGTCGTGGCGAGTAGTACAGGTAGAGGTAGCGGTTGGACGCGAAGTTCGGGTCCGCCACGACGCCCTGGAGGCCCTCTTCGTCGTGGGTGTAGACGTTCAGCTTCGCCGCCACCGTCGTGGAGTTGCCCGCGGCGTTGGTGACGCGGACTGTGCCGTCGCGGGCGGTGTGCACCACCGACCGGTCGGGCAGGACGGTGAAGGACATCGGTTCGCCCAGCTTCGCCGAGCCGACGGCGAGCTGGACCTGTTGGTAGTCGGCGGCCGGGATGTCGGCCTTGGCGGGGACGGGGACCAGCAGGGAGGCGATCAGCAGTGACGCGCCGAGCGCCCGCGCCCACACCGGTGGGGGTCCGGACATGGCAGGGTTTCCTCTTCCGGCAGGGGGAACCGCCCGGCGACCGGGTGGTGCCCGGCCGTCGGTGGTACCCGGGAAACGTGCGGGTCGGTGCTCGTGCAAGCGACGTCGACTGGGGCTCGTGGCCGTTCGACGCCGTGTTCGCGGAGGGGTCCGGGTGCGTCCGGACCGCCGAAGGGGCGGTCCGCGGGTGCAGGTCCGCGGCCGGTCAGGACTTGGTCGAGCTGTTCCCCGTGTCGCGAGTCGACGAGCGGGCTCATCCGCCCACCTCCACCAGGCCGAGCGACCGCAGCTCGTCGCGCACCCAGCCCAGTTCCGCCGCCAGGCCCTTGACGAGGCCCGCTTCGCCGACCGGCCGGTCGGGCAGCACCTGCCACGTGTACGTCTCGACCTCGACGTGGTCGGTCCACGCCCGCGCGCCGCCGAACAGCTCCCGCAACGTCGCCCGCAGCACGTCGCGGGTGGTCGACAGCGGCGGGCGCGGGTCGGCGTGCAGCGGCACGTGGAGGTGCACCCGCCACGGCCTGTGCCCTGGCAGCCCACCCCAGAGCGCCGCGTCCAGGTCGTCGACGCCGTACGGCGCGCCTTCCCTGGTCTGGTGCAACGACCTGCGCTCCACGAGGGTCGACAGCGCGTACCGGGTCGCCGGGTCGCGCGGGTTCCGGACGTGCAGCGCGGCGGAGGCCTGCACCTTCACCACGGGCAGGCCCGCGGCGGTCAGCGCGTCGAGCGCCCGTGCCGGGTCCTCGAACGCGACCGCGAGGTGGCAGGTGTCCAGGCAGACCCCGAGCCTGGTGGTGTCGGTGTCGCGGAAGTGCGTCACGGCCTGACCGGTGTTCTCCACGACGCAGCCGGGTTCGGGTTCGAAGCCCACCCTGACCGGCCGGTCGAGCCGGGACAGCCCGTCGGCCAGCAGGTCGAGCTGGCGGGCTGCGCGGATGGACCGGGAGGGCGTCCACGGGTCGCGCCAGCCCAGCGGGAGCGTCGAGACGCTGCCGCGCACCGCGTCATCGGGCATCAGCGCGGTGAGCAGCCTGGCCACGTCGAGCGTGTAGCCGGTGCGCCGGGGATCGGCCCAGTCCGGGTGGTACACGGCGTGCTTGGCCCCAGGGGCGTGGAAGCCGCGGTATGGGAACCCGTTGAGGGTCACCACCTCCAGGCCTCGGAGGTCCAGTTCGGCCCGCAGCTTCGCCACGGCGCGCGGGTCGGCGATCAGCTCGGACGCGACCGGCCGGGCGAACCAGAGCCCGAGGCCGAGCCGGTCGACGCCGAGGCGCTCGCGCACCGGCTCACCGAACCGGCTGAGCTGGTCGAGCACCCCCGCCAGGTTCTCGGCGGCGTGGACGTTGGAGCAGTAGGCGACGTGCACCGCGGTGCCGTCGGCGTGGCGGAACCTCACGGCTCGCCCCCGTCCGCCGGGCCGGGACCGCTCGTCGCACCCCTGGGGAACGCCAGGGAGTCCCACGCCGCGCGCCCGTCGGCCGGCCGCGACCACGCGAGGACGTCCGGCACCTCCGCGAGTCCGGCGATCCCGTCACCGGAGCACGGCGCGGTCATCGCGGTAACTCCTTCCCGGACGCCGTTCGGGACACCTGGCGCGGCACCGGGTCACGGGCCGCCGCCAGGTGCGCCGAGCAGGCGGTCGCCGAACGACCGCCGTGCGACGCGCCCCCGAGCACCGGAGGGGACGCGCCTGCTTTTCCGACGACCGGACCGGTCGCCGACCCCTCCGCTCCGACGCATCGCGTCCCGGTCATCGCGCCCTACTCCTGTCGCAGGGCGGGCAGCGGACCGGACAGCGCGGCGATGAGCGCGTCGGTGTCGCGCACGAGCACACCACCGACCTCGGACACCTGGACGACCGCGAGCGCGCGGAACGTGCGCAGCTCGGCGATCGTCCTGGCGTCGTCGCCGTTCGCCTCGGCCTTGCGCACCTCGGTCAACCGGGTCTGGAGCGCGGCCGCGTCGGCCTGGCTCAGCCACCCGGTCACCTGGAAGCGGGTGATCAGGTTCGCCACGTCCCGGCTGGACGTGGTCACGCCGAAGGTGATCTCCTGCGTGGTCCGGTTGCCCGCCTGGTCGGTCGCCGCGACCACCAGCCGGTGGATGCCCAGCGACAGCTCGTAGAGCGGTTGCAGCGCACCGGATCGGTAGACCTCGCCGTCGAGCCTGCCGACGGTGGTCCGCACGCCGGACGTGCTGTCGACGGCCTGCCAGCCGATCCGCAGGTCCTGGCTGTCGCCGTGGATCCGGCCGTCCGCGATGCCGGAGACCAGCAGCACCGGTGCCGTGCCGTCGATCTTCACCGTCGCGGCCCTGTCCGCCTCCACCGCGCCCGCGCGGTCCCTCGCCCGGTACAGCAGCGTGTGCGTGCCCTCGCCGGTGACCACGACCGGTGAGGTGTAAGCCGTCCAGGCGCCGCCGTCCAGCGCGTACTCGACCGACTCGACACCCGAACCGGCGTCGGTGGCGGTCAGCGCGACCGGGACCGCGCCCCGGTGCCACCCGCCGTCGCCGGGGTCGGCGAAGGTGGCCCTGGTGGACGGCGCGACCGTGTCGACCCGCACGTCGAGCGTTCTCGCGGTCTCGGTGTTGCCCGCCCGGTCGACGGACCGGTACCAGACGGTGTGGCCGCCCTCCGCGACCGCGACGGGAGCGGTGTACGGCGACCAGGGCCCACCGTCCACCGTGTACTCGGTGCGGTCGAGCGCCCGGTCGTCGGTCGCGGTGAGGACCACCGAGACCGGGCCGGTGAACCAGCCCGCCGGACCGGGCGCGGGCGGATCCGTGGCGGCGACCGTGACCGGCGGGGTCGTGTCCACGGCCTGGCCCCACGTCGGGTGGAAGAAGTCGAACCTCGCCGTCTTCGAGGCCGTCTGCCCGACGCCGAAGGCGTAGAGGCCCACCTTCGCCGAGCCGACGGCGGTGTTGACGACCGCGCCGACCTCCGTCCACGCCACACCGTCGGAGGACGCGTAGCCGCGGAACTCGGTGCCCTGCCTGGACAGTCGCAGCCACCGGACGCCCTGGTCCGCGACGATCTCCGGCTGCGGGTCCTGCACGACGTCGCCGATCTCGCCGCGCAGCTCGATCCGCCTGCTCACCGGCTGCCCCGGCTGGTTGGTGGTGACGAGGTCGAGCTTCACGTAGTCGCCGTCGTCGGCGTAGGCGATCAGGCCGCCCTGCTGGTAGGCCTCGTCGAACGCGCTCCCGTCGATCTTCGTGTCCAGGGTCCAGTCACCGGCGGGAGGGGTCTGGAGGATGAAGTTCCTCGGCGCGGAGTTGTCCCCGCCGAAGATGTCACCCCGGCTCGTGTCGATCTCCAGGTTCCCGCCCGCCAGCCGCGTGGCGGTCGGGTCCGGCCGCACGACGGTGTCCCACCGGCAGGTGTCCAGCGAGGGGCCGTCGAACTCGTCGGCGCCCGGCGTGCCCTGCTCGAGCTGGAACCAGTCGAACGCGGCGTCGACCACGGGCCGGTTCCCGGTGCTGGCCAACGACATCAGCCCGATCCGCGGGTTCGGGATGCCCGCGATCAGCTTGTCCACCTGCGGCATGGGCGTCCACGTCACGCCGTCGCGGGAGTGCGCGGCGGTCAGCCTGGTGCCGTCGCTGGTGAACCGGACGTGCGCGGTGTCCGGGTAGGCCGCGCCGAGCGGCGGGGTGTTGGAGTCCCCGACCTCGTTGGGCACTCCCCGTTCCTCGCGGATGAACTGGAACCGCCGGTTGGCCGCGTCGTTCGTCCCGGCGGCGCTGAGCACCACCTTGGCGTAGTTGTCGTCGTCGCCGTAGAGCACCAGACCGGCCTGCTGGTAGGCGTTCCGGGCGACCAGGCTGACCTTCGTGGTGGCCTGCCACGGACCGGACGGCATGGGCTGCACGACGATGTTCGGCACCGGCGTGCTGTTGTCGCCGCCGTAGATCTCGCCGGTGGCGGTCGGGATGTGCAGCGCCCCGCCCGCGAGCCGGAGGTCCTGGTCCTCCCGCACGACCGACCAGCGGGAGCGGTCGAGCTGGGCGTCGCCGAACGCGTCGGACTTGCCCGAGAGGCAACCCGGACCGGCACCGTCCACGACGACGTGCACGTGCCGCGTGCGGGCCGCGCCCTTCGAGTCGGTCACGGTGACGGTGGCGTCGTACTCGCCCGGCTGCTGGTAGGTGTGCTCGGCGTCGGCCGTCGTCGGCTTCGGCGCCCCCGCGACGCCGAAGTCCCACGCGTAGGTGAGCGGGGTGTCGCCCTCGGGGTCGGTCGCCGTGGCGTGGAAGGCCACCGCCAACGGTGCCACGCCGCTGGTCGGGGTGGCGGTCGCGGTGACGTCGGGCCGCTGGTTGAGCGTCACGCCGCGACCGAGGAAGTCGACCCAGTTCACGTTGACCAGGCCGCCGCCGTCGTTGCTGCCGTCGGGTTTGCGGACCACGAAGAACAGCGGACCGCTGAGGGTGGGCGGCGGGCCGAGCCGCACCTCGAAGTCGCGGTAGCTCTGCCAGCCGCCGGTGGCGGGCACGTCGACCGCGCCCAGCAGCGGGCCGTCACCGGAGATGGCCCGGACCTCGATCCGACCGCCGCCCGACCCGGACGCGGCCCGGAAGCGGACGCCGTCGATGCCGGACAGGCTGATCGGGTCGAACGTCCAGTAGTCCCCGTCCTCGATGCCGCCGATGTCCTGCCCGCCGCCCAGCGGGTCGGACGCGTCCTCCCGCACCAAACCGGCGTCCCCGCTGCCCGTGCCGCCCGTCACCCGGCCGGTGGTCGTGAAGTACTCGGCCTCCTTGCGCTTGGTGTGCAGCACGACCTGCGCGCGGCCGGTCAGCGGCCGGGCGCCGTCCGCGCCGCCGTGGTCGGTGTAGGAGGCCTCCAGGACGTAGAAGATGTCGTCGCCGTCGCTGTGGCCGGACGACAGGGTCGTCTGGACCTCGCCCTCGCACCCGGTGTACTGGTCCAGCGGGTGCCCGTGCGAGTCGTGGCCGAGGATCGCCTGGAGCCCCACCTCGGAGCACGCGACCGTGCCGTCCTCCGGGTCGGTGGCGGTGATCGAGTACCTGATCCGGTCGCCGAACTCGAACAGCCCGCCGTTGGGCGGCAGGACCAGCTCCACGGTCGGCGCGGTGTTGCCGACGGTGATCGGCACGCTGGCACTGGCGGACTTGCCGCCCGCGCCGGTCACGGTGAGCGTGGCGGTGAAGTTGCCGACGGCCGGGTAGGTGTGGACGGGGTTCGCCTCGGTCGAGTCGACCGCGCCGTCGCCCTGGAAGTCCCAGGCGTAGGTGATCTCGCCGCCGTCCGGGTCGCGCGAGCCGTCGCTGGAGAACCGGACCTCCAGCGGCGCCGGGCCGTTGGTCCGGTCCGCGCTCGCCTTCGCGACCGGCTCGCGGTTGCCCCGCACGTAGTCGATCCGGTAGATCCCGGAGTCGGTGTTGTCACCGCCGAAGCCCGAGCCCCACTCGATCAGGTACAAGGCACCGTCCGGGCCGAACTCGAAGTCCATCGGCTTCTTGAAGCCGAACGACGGGAAGATCCGGTTGACGTCGACCAGCTCGCCGCCGTCGGGCGTGAGCTGCATCGAGTACAGGTCGTCCTGCGTCCACTCGCCGAAGACGGCCTTGCCGTCCCAGTAGGCGGGCCACTTGCGGTCCGACGCCAGCTCCGGGTCGTACCGGTAGGTCGGGCCCGCCATCGGCGCGCCGCCCGCCAGTTCGGGGAACGCCGGGTCGGGGTTGTAGTGGTAGTAGGCCGTCGCGGCGAGCGCTGGCGGCAGGTCGGTCAGCCCGGTGTTGTTGGGCGAGGTGTTCTTCGGCGCGGCGCAGTCGAACGCGGCACCGGACGCGCCCGTGGCGAAGTCGTGTTCCACGTAGGGCTTGTTGTTCCCCACGCAGTAGGGCCAGCCGTAGTTGCCCGCCCCGTTGAGGATGGTCCACTCCACGGTGTTCTCCGGGCCGCGGGTCGGCGAGGCGGTGCTCGCGTCCGGCCCGTAGTCGGCGACGAGCAGCTTGTGCGTCTTCGGGTCCACCCCGACGCGGAACGGGTTGCGGAAGCCCATCGCGTAGATCTCCGGCCGGGTCTTCGCCGTGCCGGGCGGGAACAGGTTGCCCGCGGGCACGGTGTAGGTGCCGTCGTCCTCCGGGTGGATGCGCAACACCTTGCCGCGCAGGTCGTTCGTGTTGCCCGAGGTGCGCTGGGCGTCCCACGTGGACCGGCCGGAACGCTCGTCGATCGGCGTGTAGCCGTCGGAGGCGAACGGGTTGGTGTTGTCGCCGTTGGCCAGCCACAGATCACCGGTCGACCGGTCGAACGCCATGCCGCCGCCGTGGTGGCAGCACTCGGCGCGCTGCACCGGCACGTCCAGCACGACCTCCTCGCTGGCCGGGTCGAGCGTGTCGTCGGCGCGGATCGTGAAGCGGGACAACCGGTCCACGTCGACGCCCGGCGGCGAGTGGTAGAGGTACACCCACCGGTTGGTGGCGAAGTCGGGGTCGAGCGCGAGCCCGAGCAGGCCGCTCTCGTTGGCGGTGAACACGTCCAGGCGTCCGACGGTCGCCAGGCCGCCGCCGTTGGGGCGGATGACCTTGATCTCGCCGAGCCGGTCGACGTAGTAGACCCGGCCGTCCGGCGCGACCTCCAGCATCATCGGGTTGGAGGTGTTGTCGTCCAGGGTGACCTTCTCGAACCCGCTGTCCAGGTCGGCCGCGCAGTCGGCCTGCTCGACGCCCGCCGCGGTGCGCAGGCCGCCGAGCAGGTGGGCCAGGAACAGCGGGTCGGAGAACGACTCGGCGGTGTGGCCGAGGCCGGTGTACCAGGACCGGCCGCCGTCGTGGTCGCGACACCAGGAGATCGGGTGGTCCGCGCCCATCGTGCCGCCGGTGTAGGTCTTCTCGTCCAGCGACGCCAGCACGTGCGAGGTGCCGCGCGGGTTCGTGCGGAAGTCGTACCACTCGTCGGAGCGGCTCCACCGGCTCGGCAGGCCCGCCGTCGACGGGTGCGCCGGGTCCTCGACCTTCACGGTCGCCCGCTGCGGCGCGGGGTGCTGCTTGAAGTACGCGCCCACGAGTTGGCCGTACCAGGCCCAGTCGTACTCGGTGTCGGACGCCGCGTGCACGCCCGCGTACCCGCCGCCGTTCCGCACGTACCGCTCGAAAGCGGCCTGCTGCGCGGGATCCAGCACGTCGCCGGTGGTGGACAGGAACACGACCACCTGGAACCTCGCCAGGTTCTCGTCGGTGAACGCCCCCGCGTCCTCGGTCGCGACCACGTCGAAGTGGTGCTCGACGCCGAGGGCCTGGATCGCCGCGACGCCCGCGGGGATCGAGTCGTGCCGGAACCCGGCCGTCTTGCTGAACACGAGCGCGCCGAACTCCGCGTGCCTGGCCGACGAGCGCGCGAGCGCCGACGCCGTGCCGCCGCCGAAACCGATCAGCGCGGCCAGTACCAGGACCAGTACCCGTCGAACCACAACCCAACCCCTCCCTCGGAGCGTCCGGACAGGACGGTTCGCTCCCCCGTCACCCGCTGCCGGTCGCGCTGACCCGTGCCGCGGACCGGATCGGCACGATCGCCGGGTCGTCGAAGACCGCCTCCAGCGCCGCGTTCGCGCCACCCCGCGAGGCGGCGGCGAAGCCGAGCGTCGACAGCTCCACCCGGCAGCCGCCGATGTCCGGCGCGATCACGCGGGCCCGCAGCTCGGCCCTCATCGGGCCGAGCAGGTACGGGCCCAGGCAGGCGAAGTAGCCACCGAGGACCACCGCCCGCGGGTTGACGAAGTTGATCAGGATCGCGGCGCCGACGCCGAGCCCGGCGCCGACCCGCTCCAGCGCGTCGAGCGTGCGCCGGTCACCGGTCTCCGCCCGGCAGCGGATCATGTCGAGCCGCTGGTCGAGGCCGAGCGCCGGGTCGCTGACCGGGTCGTCGGCGTCCGCGGCGAGCCGGAGCATCCCGGCCATCCCGACCAGCGTCTCCCAGCAGCCCCGACGGCCGCAGCCGCACTCGTGGCCCGCCGGGTCGAGCTGGATGTGCCCGACCTCGCCGGAGAACCCCTCAGCGCCACCGAGGAGCCGCCCGCCGGAGATCACCCCGGCCCCGACGCCCATCCCGCCGGTCAGGTGGACCAGGTCGGCGGTGCCCGCGACGCCGCCCATCGCGTGCTCGCCCAGCGCCGCGAGGTTCGCGTCGTTGGCGACCCGGATCGGCATCGGGTGCTCGGCGAGCGGTCCGGTGAGCCGGTCGGCCAGCCCGCGCACCACGGGCACGTCCCGCCAGCGCAGGTTCGGGGCGAACGCGACGACCCCGGCCGCCACGTCGACCAGCGCCGGGATGGCGACGGTCACGCCGACGGGCAGCACGTCGCGGCGCTCGCACTCCCTGATGGCGCGGGAGGTCAGCCCTGCCACGGCGTCCAGCACGTCCTCCGGCGGCAGCGACGGCACGTCCAGCGCGACGCGCTGCTCGAAGAGCACCGTGCTGGTCAGGTCGAGCACCACCGCGGTCAGGTAGTCGACGTTGACCTCGACGCCGATCCCGCCGACGCACCGCCCGTCCAGCGCGACGTCCTTGCCCGGCCTGCCGACCGCGCCCGCCCGGTGCGGCTCGCCCTCGCGGACCAGGCCGCGGTCGACGAGTTCGGCGACCAGGCTCGACACGGTGGCCTTGTTCAGCCCGGTGTCGGCCGCGATGCCCGCTCGGGAGCGGGAGCCGCGGGCGCCGAGGTGCCGCAGCACCAGCGCGAGGTTGCTGCGGCGCACGGCGGCCTGGTCGGCGGGCTGCGCCGAGGCCAGAGATCGGAGGACTGGGGAAGGGTGCACGGTCACCGCCGGTTAGTCGGTCGGATCAACGAATCGCGCCACTCGAATGCTTGTCAACTACCGATTTCGTGCGGGTAACGACCCGTGAATTAAGGCTCAGCCGGTCCCGCACAAGCAACAGTTCACGTCCCCATGTCCCACTAATGGAGTAGTCATTAGCGTGCCGCCGGACGTACGGCGACCGCGGACGTCCAGAACTAGTCCACCCAGCCCAGCACTCCTTGCTCCATCGGGAATTTCCGGTCGTCAGACTGCTTGACGCGGTTCTGACCACGCGCTATACAGGATCGATTAGGCTGGGCACTGGACTAATTCGACTCGACAGAAAGCGCGCCAACGCATTGTCGTGCCGCCTATTGACAACGATGTCACCATTTCCTGGGACTTCCATGCCGTCACGAATTCCAGCCTTGCGCTCCGAACTCCCACTCGTCGCGGCCACACCGGGCTTGCCAGCGGTCCCACAACCCGGCCCAGAACTCTCGACGCACCCGTCCGACGTGGTGGAGCCCTTCATTAGCACCGGCGGTGGAGGCCAACACGTCGGATCGATGCACACCTCCCCGGCGCAGTCGCCCCGACCGGAGCCGAGGAGGTGGTCGGCCCCACTCCGCGCTGTACCACTCCCCGACACGGGGTCGCACGGCACCGTGGTTAGCGCTTACCAGTTCGCGGTGACCGTGACGAATCAGTCGGGCAACACGTGGAGAACGGTTTCGGCAACGGTGCCCGACGCGGGTCTGGCGCACCGACGGGACGACCGGACGGATTTTCGACTCGCCCCGGCCGGTCCGGTCACCATTCACCAGGTCACGGCCCACCTCGGCCGACCGGGAACGCCGCCGGTCGGCCCGCGCGACCGGTAGCACCTGGTCAGGGAGGGTCACAGGTGGTAGAAGAACACCTAGCGACTGCTCCAACCGAGGTCAGGGCCATGCCGGAAAAACTGGTGCGAACGAACCAGTCCCACCCTGCGTATCTAACCAAGACACCGGCGTACCACTTCATCACCCGGTTGTGGCACGATTCCGGCCACCACTCGCGCCGGCAGCGCATGACGGAAGGAGCCAGGTGAACGCCCGTACCGAGCAGGTCGACGATCTCCAGCTCGTCGCGCTACCCAGCGCGGTGAACTGCGCTGAACTCTTCGCGCGGTTCTCACTGGCCGAATGGTCCTTGCGCCCCATGCAGGACGAGGCCGCGCACGTGCTGGGCAACCTGGTCGCGTCCGTCGTGGACACCGCCAACCACCGGGCGCCCCGGTTCATCACCCTGCGCCTGCGGCTGTCCGGCAACATGCTGATCCTCGAGGTCGAGATCGACCCGTACGCCCCGAAACCCGCGCCCACCAACGCGCTCAAGGGCAGGCACGCGGGCATCCTGCAACTGGACGACGGCTGCACGCTCCTCTGGTGCGAGATGCCGCTGCCGACCGGCATGACCGCCTCGGCCGTCCCGCTCCCCCGCCGCGAACCCCGCCGCTCCCCCGCGGCCGAGGGCCTGCCGCCGGAGGCCACGGAGGTCGACCCGCAGGTCATGGAGCGCCTGCTCTACGGCCTCGGCGGTTCGCAGGGCTGGCAAGCCGACTAGACCGCTCCCCACCCGTGCCCGTCTCCGACCTCGTCGGGGGCGGGCACGGGTGTGTTCTCACCCCCGCGCGGCGTAGGACTCCAGGTGGGCGGCGGCCGTGGCGGCGCCGCCCGCGTCGTGGAACGCGGCCCGGACGCGGCCCGCCGCCGTCCGGTAGGCGGGGTCGTCCAGGACGGCGTCCAGCGCGGCGCCGATGTGCCTCGCCTCCGCCAGCCCGAACCGCACCTGCACGCCCGCGCCGACGCCCTCCACCTGGGCGGCCACGATTGGCTGGTCGTCGCGGATCGGGGCGACGACGAGCGGCAGCCCCTGGTTCAGCGCCTCGCAGACGGTGTTGTGGCCCGCGTGGCAGATCACCGCGTCCACCGACCCCAGCAGCTCCAACTGCGGGACCGCGGGCAGGACCAGCACGTCGTCGTCGGACGCGCCCACCTCGCCGGTCGGGTCGACCACCACGGCCTGCACGCGGGACGAGCGGGCCCGCACCGCCTCGACCGCTTCCTTGAGGAACCGAGACCCGGCGCCCACGCTGATCGTGCCCAGGCTGATCAGCACCAGCGACCGGTGCGGGTCCAGCCGGTCCCACGGGAAGTCCACGGCGGACGGTCGGGGGTGCAGCGACGGGCCCACGTAGGCGATGGGTTCACGTCGGGGGATCGGGCCGACCAGGTCCTCGGTCGTGTAGGCCAGCACGAGGTCCGGCGAGTACCTCAGGTCCGCCGACGGTCCGCCGTAAGCCTTGCGCAGCCCGGCGAACAGCCCCTGGAGCCAGTCGAGGACCTTCGGCAGCCCCGCCTCCATGTCGATCAGCTCGGCGGGCGTCGTGGCCGACGTCGCCCACGGCAGCCCGGCGGCCCCCGCGACCAGCGCGCCCGCCAGCGCCTGCTGGTCGGCCACCACGACGTCCGGCGCGAACTCCTCCACCGCCGCCCGCACCCCCGGCACCATGGCGTGCGCCAGCGGTTCCAGGAACTCCTCCCACATGACCTTGATCGACCGCATGCTGCGCACCTCGGGCCCGCGCTCGGTCCAGCGCTCGGCCGCCGGGGGCACCGCGCAGTCGAACACCACCGCGTCCGGGCCCAGCGCCGGGCGCAGCAGCGGCTCGTACCCTGCCCACGCGACGGTGTGGCCGCGCTCCACGAGCCGGGCGGCCACCCCGATCGTCGGGTTCACGTGACCGGTCATCGGCGGCACCACGAACAGGAACCGGCGGGCCACCCCGTCCCCACCGGACGGGGCAGGCGGCCGGACCGCGAGCGGGTACGACGGCGGCGGCGCGAGGACCGGGTCGGCGTTGGCGCGCAACTGCGCCACGACCTCGTCCACCAGCGTCCCCACCCGCAGCGAGATGAGCTGGTCCAGGTCGAGGCCCCGGAGGAACGAGAACACGTCCACCCGGCCGCCGTAGAACGCGCCGAGCTGCCCCAGCAGCACCGGCAGGTCCGTGCCGATGCTCTCGAACTGGAGGTCGGTGTGCAGGTCGGTGTCGCGGGTGATCGACCCCGCGGGCACGCCGTAGTCGCCCAGCACGCGGACCAGGATCTCCGCGACTTCGCGGTGCACGACTTCGGGGTCCACGGTGGTGGGCATCAGGTCCTCCGGATGGGTGGGGGAAGTGGGTGTCGACGCGGTGAGGACCGGTCGACCGTCCTGGGGGTCGACGACGTGCCAGCGCCCCCGCACCGGGTCGCCGTCGATCCGGCTGGTGGTGGGCGGAGGACCGTGCGGCACCAGCCTGGTGATCCGCAGCACCCGGCCCGGTCGCACGCGCAGCACCGACCGGACGATGTTCTCCAGCGCCGCCAACGGGAGCGCGAGCGGCGGGGTCAGCGGGACGGTCCACAGGTCGGCGGGCGTCGGCTCGCGCACCACGGCGGTCCGGTCCACCGGGCCGGGGCCCTCGTGCCAGGTCGCGACCGGGATGACCGCGCCCAGCCAGCGGCCGGGCCCCGGAACGGCCGCCTCGCGCGCGGCGCGGACCGCGACCGGCGGGCCGTCGACCGCCAGCGGCTCGTAGCCGAGGCGGAGTTCGGCGACCGGGCCCAGTCCCGGCCGGTCGTACCGCACGTCCACCACCAGTCCACCGTCCACAGTGGACAACGTGGCGGTGCGCCGCAGCCCGAGCGCTCCCCCGTCCAGCCGGAGGCCCTCCAGGCACACCGCGATGTCGCCGATCCAGGCCACCGGCGGCTCGTCGCCCGCCGGGTGGACCCACACGGCGGACGCGAGCGCGTTCTCCAGCAGCACGCCCACCGGCACGGCCGAGTGGCCGGACACGGTGAAGTCGGTGAGCACGGGCGCGCTCGCGGCGTCGAACAGCACGTCGGCGACGAACTCGACGCCCGGCCGGAAGCCGACGGGCGTGCCGAGGTGGAAGATCCGCGGGTAGACGGCGGCGAACTCCGGCACCTCGCGGTGCAGCGGGAACCCGCGCACCTGCACGGGGTTCAGCGCGCTGCCGAGCGCGCCGAGGAACGTGACCTCGCCGTGGGTGGGGGCGAGCAGTTCCGCCGACCAGCGCCGGACGCCCTCCTCCGCGCCGATGGCGGTCATGTACCGGACGGCCGCGTCGTAGTTGGTGATCAGCCCCATCCGCTCCCACGTCGGCCAGCACAGCGTGGTAACGGGGAACGGAGCGCGCGCGTCGGCCCAGAGCCCGAGCCTGGTCAGGCCGTCGTTGGCCGCCGCGTAGGCGATCTGGCCGACCATCCCGCCGAGCCGTCCGCTCATGGACCCGGTGTTGCAGAAGAACTTCAGCGGCCGGTCGCGCAGCGCGTCGAACAGGTGCGCGAAGCCGTCGACCTTGGTGGCCACGGTCTTCAGGACGTCGTCGTCCGACATCCTCGGGAGCCGGGTGGCCAGATCGACGCCCGCGTTGTGCACCACGCCGGTCAGCGCGGGCCCGAGCCGCGCCAGCAGCGCGTCGACCTGCGCGCGGTCGGTGAAGTCGCAGACCTCGTAGTCCAGGCGCAGCCCGTCGGCCCGCGCCGCGGCCACGTTGGCGGCGAGCACCCGCCGCTGGGCCATCCTGGTCGTCTCCGCGCGGACCGCGGCCAGCGTGCCCTCCGCGCTGGCCCTGATCCACAGGTCCCGCTGGTGCGCCTTGAACCCGTCGTCGTCCAGCGCGCCCCACGCGTCGTCCGGGCCGGGCAGCGGGTGCCTGCCCGTAACGACCACCCGGCAGCCGTGCGTCGCGGCCAGGGTCGTCGCGGCGGCGAACCCGATGCCCCGGCCGCCGCCGGAGACCAGCACGACGTCCGACGCGTCGAGGTCGACGGTCGGCTCCGCGCCGTCCTCACGGCGGGGCGCGAGGGTGTACCGGACGCCGCCGGAATAGCCGACCTCGTAGAGGCCCCACCGGTACAGCTCGCGCACCAGGATCGACGGCAGGTCCGCGACGTCGGCCGGGTCGACGTCCACGACCTTGGTGTTCAGGTTCGGCAGTTCCTGGTGCAGCGTCTTGGCCAGCCCGGCCCACAGCCCGCCCCACGGCCGGTCGCTCACGCCCCGGTACCCCATCCGGCCACCGAGGTAGGTGACGGCGACGTAGCAGGTCCTGGCGGCGTCGGTCTCCTCGGACCAGGCGTCGTAGCAGCCGCGGATCGCGCCGATCGTGCGCAGCAGGGCGGGCCACCAGTCGGCGGAGAACCCGGCGTCCAGGGTGAGGTCGACGATCCCGTCCGGCCGGTCGTCCGCGTCGCGCAGGTGCCCCTGGCCGACGAGCACCACGCCGTGCGAGACCAGTTCGGCCCCGACCGCCGCCAGCGTCTCGTCCGTGCCGCCGATCAGCAGGATCCGCTTGCCCGCCAGCGCTTCCGCGGGCGAGGGGTCCGGTGTGGACGTCCGGCGCGGATGCCAGGCGAACCGGCGGGTGCTCACGACGGCACGCGGGACGCGGTCATCAGCACGTTCGGCATCGGGCGCAGCGACGCCTTCGGCCACATGCCGATCGGCCTGCCGGGCGTCGAATCCACCCGCACGCGCCCCACGACGGTGGCGACGACGAGCTGGACCTCCATGAGCGCCGCCTCGAATCCGATGCACTTGCGGGCTCCGCCCCCGAACGGGTAGTACGCGTACTTCGGCCGGTCCGCGACCTGGTGCGCGGGGCAGAACCGCTGCGGATCGAACGCTTCCGGGTTCTCCCACAGGCTTCGGCTGTGCTGCGTCACGTAGGACGACAGCAGCACCGAACTGCCCGCCGGGACGTGGTAGCCGCCGATGGTGTCGTCGGCGACCACGTCACGGGGATAGGACCACACCGCCGGGTAGAGCCGCAACGACTCGGACACGACCTGCTTCAGGTACGGGAGGTCCGCCAGGTCGTCGACGGTCGGCGTCCGTCCACCCAGGACCTCCGCCACCTCGGCTTCCAGCCGCCTGCGCACCTCCGGGTGCCGGGACAGGGCGTGCAGGGTCCAGACGATGCTGCACCCGGTGGTCTCGTGGCCCGCGAGGAACAGGGTCTTCAGCTCCGCCAGCACGGCCTCGCGCGGCCACGGATCGCCGTGCTCATCGCGGGCGGCGAGCAGCGCGGACACGACGGTGTGCTCCTCGACCTCACCGCGCACGTGCCGCTCCACCACCTCGTCCATCACGCGGTCGAGCGTGGCCCGGTGGCGGGTGGAGGTCCGCCGGTAGCGGGTCGGCACCCAGCGCGGCAGCAGTTGCGACACGGAACCGCTGCGCAACACCGCCTGCATGGCGAACAGGGTCGCGGGCTGGAGCTCGGCGGAGTACGGCCTCAGGTCGACGCCGAGGAACATCTTCCCGAACACGCCCATGGACAGCGTCATCACGTCGTCGGTCACGTCGACCACCTCGCCGCGGTCGGCCGCGCCTTCCCACCCGGCGACCAGGTCCTCGGCGCACTCCGTGATGGCGGGCGACTTCTCCACCAGCCGGGGCTTGTGGAAGAACGGCTGGCTGACCTGTCTGCGCTCGCGCCACTCCGCGCCGTCGGTGGTGAGCATCCCGCGGCCGAAGAACAGGTCGAAGTTGCCGTAGAACTTGCCCCGCACGTAGTTCTTCGCGTTGTCCTGGAGGATGTGCTTGACCGCGTCGGGATCGCTGACCAGGTGCACCACGAACGGGCCGAGCGAGATCCGCACGATCCCGCCGTGCTCCTGCTCCATCGCCGTCACGAACCCGATGGCGTCGCGGTCGAAGCGGCCGAGCTGGCTGCCTTTCGGGCCGGGCGCGATTACCTGGTCAGCCACCGGGGTTCTCCTCGTGGACGGTCACGCCTGCGTCAGCGCGGCGGTGAGCGGGTCGACGTGCCCGAGCGCGGTCGCCTCGACGTCGTGGATCTGGGCCACCACGCGGCCGTCGGCCGTGGTGGCGACGAACCGGTTGACCGGCGCGGACCGGCCGACGGTCGACTCGGCGGGCGTGGCGTACAGCTCCAGCCCGCCGTGCCGCACGACGAGGTCGTGGTCGTCGGCCCGCTGGTAGAGGTCGATGCGGCGGATGGACACGGGGACGGCCACCGGCAGCAGGCCGTCGACCGGGGCCAGCGCCTCGGTGCGGATCATGGCGTCGAGCAGCACGGCGGGGACGCCGTACCCGGACGGGCGCGTGGCGGTGGGCGCGAACCTCGCGCGCTTGCCCTGCGGGTGCCAGCGGGTGTCCGTGGTGGCCACGAACGGTCCGGTCAGCAGCACCGGCGAGGACGCCAGGTGGTACGGGTCGGGCAGGGCGACCTCGTCGTCCTGCGGCCACGCCTCCCAGTGCGGCGCGCGCGGGAACTCCCGTGCGAGGCGCACGACGACGCTGCTCAGCAGCCGGTCCTCGACCAGCGGGACACCGCCGGGCGACACGACGTCGACGGTGATCCGCACCCGCACCGTCGTCACGCCGTCGCCCTGCTCCAGCAGGCGCGCGGAGATCCGCTTCGGCCCGGCGGGCCGTGCCTGCACGAAGTGGTCGAACCGCAGGTCGGTGAAGCCGATGACCTCCTGGTCCGGCACGAGCCGCGCGGCGGCCTCGGCGGCGAGCGCGGTGACCCAGCTCGCGGGCACGGTGGGCGTGCCCCGGACCAGGTGGTGCGCGACGTCCGGGACGGACTCGGGGTCGAACTCGCGCACGACCTCGGTCGGCGGCCCCAGGTCCGCGGATTCGAGGTAGCCGGGGTACAGCTTCCGGCCGAGTTCCAGCTCCGCGTCGCCCATGTGCAGCACGAACGGGTGCCGGTTGGCCGCGTGCAGCTCGCGGACGAAGTGCCGGACGCCCTCGCTGATCGCCATGTGCGTGTACAGGCCGCCGCGCTTGAAGTACGAGCGGGCCAGCGCGTCCGCGCCGATGCCGACGCCGTCCCACAGGGTCCAGCCGACGGTGAACTCGTCGGTGCCGGACAGGGTGGCCGCGTGGTCGGCCGCCGAGGCGAGGAAGTCGTTGCCGGAGCCGTAGTCCAGCTCGCCCGCGAGGCCGAAGTGGCCGAGCAGCGAGCCGAAGTTGCACCACAGCGCGGGCGGCCGGGTCCTCAGCGCGCTCTTGAGGTTGCGGTAGCCGTCGACCTTGAGGTCGCGGATGGCGCGGAACTCGGCGAGGTCCTTGTCCGGGATCAGCGCGGACCGGTTGCGGCCCGCCGCGTTGATCACCAGGTCGATCCGGTCGTGCGCGGCGAGCACGGCGGCGACGGCGGCCTCCACCGACGCCGGGTCCGTCACGTCGCAGGTGAGGTAGGTGACCCGGTCCGCGCCGCAGTGCTCGACCATCTCGGCGATGTTGCGGTGCGCGGCGCGGGCGTCGACCATCCGGTCGAACTCGCGGTTGAGCCCGGCCACCAGCGCGCCGCGGCGGCCTGCCAGCTCGGCGCGGATGAAGTGGCTGCGCCCGGCGGCGAACTCCTCGTCGGTGCCCTCGAACACCTCGGGGCCGTAGCGGTCCAACGGGTTGCTGCCCAACAGGTACAGCCGCGGCCGGAACGTGCGCGCCAGCTCCTTGACGACCTCCGCGGTGATGCCGCGCGCGCCGCCGGTGGCCAGCACGACGGAGTCCTCCGACAGCAGCGCGCCCGCCGGGTCGGGCAGGTCGACCGCCTCCGGCACGAGCACCAGCGTCTTGCGCACCGTGCCGCCCGCGGGGTCCGCGTCGAGCACCACGACCGGGTACAGCCGTTCGGCGGCGCTCTCCCGCTCGGTCCGGCGCACGGCCGCCGCCAGGTCCGAGCCCGCGGTGAACAGGCCGAACGTGTGGCAGCGCGGCAGCTCGTGGAAGGTGCACTTGACCAGCGCGGCGAACAGGCCGTGCGCCGGGTGGTCGCGGCCGTCAGGCCTGGCGCCGAGCAGCAACGAGAGGAACGAGCTGTCGCCCGCGGCCAGCACGTCGTAGCGCTCCTGCACCACCAGGAACGCCGCCTCGTGCAGCGCGGTGAGCCGGTCGTCGCCCGCGAGCACGGCGGCCGAGGTCGACACCGCGCCGAGGTCGGCGACCAGCCGCAGGTGCCGCGCGGACGACCCGGAGAGCAGGCTGCGGACGGCGAGCGGGGTGCGTTCGGTCAGCTCGTGCCAGCCCGCGCGGGCCTCGCGCAGCGGCCGGGTGGAGATCACGACGGCGTGGTCCGGCACGTCGACCGAGGCGAGCAGGTCGGGGTCGTCGGTCAGCACGACCACGCCGGGCGGGAAGAACGGGATCTCGGGGCGGACGTCGCGCGCGGGCGCGGGCCGCAGTTCCGGCACGTACCGGCTGACCTCCGGGGGCGGGGCGTCCGGGTCGGTGAACTCCGGCGGCAGCAGACCGGCGGCCTTCTCCGCCACCGTCAGGTCCACGCGCACGCCGTCGCACACCACGCTCACCGGACCGGCGGGCCCGGTCAGCGCGCGGGCCAGCGCCACCGCCCCCGCCGCGCCCGTGTAGCGGGAGTACTCCGCCGCGTCGACGGTGCGGCGGGCGTCGCCGTGCGCGTCCACCGTCGCCAGCACGGGCAGGCCGTGGGCCGCCGCGGTCTCCTCGGTCGTCAGCGCGAACAGGAAGGCGCCTTCGGCGAGTGCTTCGCCGGGGCTCACCAGGTCGCCGAGCAGCGCCCGGTACTCGGGCAGCGCGTTGCCGTTGAACCCGCCCACCAGCGCGAAGTCCAGCTCCCCCGCCGCCAGGTAGCGGTGCGCCACGTCCAGCGCGCTCAGCGCGGAGGACAGGCCGGAGTCCAGGGTGATGTTGGGGCCGTTGAGGTCGAAGTAGTTGGCCGTCCTGGCCGAGATCACGTTCGCCATCATGCCGGGGAACGAGTCCTCGTTGGACGGTGGCACCAGCCTGCGGACCCGCGCGGACAGGGCTTCGGTGAACTCCGGCGGCAGGCCCAGCGCGGGGTCGGCCGCCAGTCCGGCGGCGATGTCGTCGAGGTAGCAGCGAGTGGCGTAGAGCATCGCCGAACGGGTCGGGCCGAGGTTGCCGACGACCACGCCCGCGCGTTCCGCGCCCTTCTCCCACAGGTCACCGAGCTGCTCGCGCAGGTCGCGGGCGCAGTGCAGGGCCATGAGCTGGCACCGGTCGACCGTGCGGACGGTGGAGGCGGGCAGCCGGACCTCGGCGAACGGCGGTGACGGGTAGAACTCGCCGAAGCTGTCGTCCGGCGCGCGGCCCCCGTGCAGCCAGCGGACGACGTCGTCCGAAGTGGACAGTCCGGGCAGGTGGCCGGACCAGCCGACCACGACGACCGGCCGGTCGGTGTCGGGCGCCGTGCGCGCAGGAGCGCCGGGGACGTGGTCGCGGAGCAGCACGTGGGCGTTGGTGCCGCCGAACCCGAAGCCGGACACCGCCGCCGTCCTGGGGGTCGCCCCGGCGCGCGGCCACGGCCGGGCGGCGAGCGGCACGGTCAGGCCGGTCTCGGCCATCCGGAACTCCTCCGGCGCGGCGGAGAACCGGTGCTGCGGCGGGATGGTCTCGTGCCGCAGCCCCAGCACGGCCTCGATCACCGACACCACGCCCGCGGCCCACCCGGTGTGGCCGATGAGGGACTTGTTCGACGTGACCGCCGTCGGTCCCGTGGTGCCGAAGTGCTTGCGCAGCGTGGAGAACTCGGCCAGGTCGCCCGCCGGGGTGCCGGTGGCGTGCGCGAGGACCCAGTCGACGTCCTCACCGCCGCGCTCGCGGCCAGCGAGGGCGCGGCGCACAGCCAGGTCCTGCCCGTCGGCGTTGGGCGCGTAGACGGCCTTGCCCCGGCCGTCGGACGACGAGCCGACCGCCTCGACCACGGCCAGCACGCGGTCACCGTCGGCCTTGGCGCGGCTGAGCTTCTTCAGCACCACGACCGCCGCGCCGTCGGCGAAGACCACGCCGTCGGCGTCGGCGTCCATCGACCGCACGTCGCCGCGGCTGGACAGGCCCTGGAGCTTGGCGAAGAGCACCGTGCCGCGCGGGGCGAGCGCGAACGCGCCACCGCACACGGCCACGTCCTGCTTGCCCATCAGCAGGCCCTTCACGCCGATGTCGATGGCGTACAACGAGGACGAGCACGCCGTGTCGACCATCGTGGTCTCGGTGCCCTCGGGCAGCAGGCCCTTCATCGCGAGCGCGGCGACCCGGTGCGGCAGGAACCGCGACGGCTCCTCGACGCCGCGCCAGTACCGGGTGCGCAGCGCCTCCGCGACACCGTCGTGCAGTGCGCCCCGTTCGACGTCGGTCAGCGGCAGCTCGGCCAGCACCTCGGCGGACAGCCCGGTGGCCGCCGCCAGCACGCCCGCCTCCTCCAGGTGCTGGCTGCCGTCGGCGGTGTAGCCGACGAGGAACGAGAAGCGGTCGTCGCGGCGGGTGGTGACGCCGTCGAGCGCCTGCACCAGCGAGTGCCGCAGCCAGCGGGTCGTCAGCTCGTCGTCGGCGTGCCCGGACGGCACGCCCGCGCCGTCGGCGGGCGTGAAGCCGGTGATGAAGACGCCGTTGTCCTGGTAGCCCTTGTCCTCGCGGGAGTGGTCGGGCGAGTGGAAGCTCGCCCGTTCCCAGCGGTCGTCGGGGGTGGGCGTGAACAGCTCCGCGCCGTCCAGCCGCAGCCGCCAGAACTCGTCCGGCCCGTTCGCGCCCGAGACGGCCATGCCCATGCCGACGATCGCGATCGTGTCGTCGTGGTCGTCGACGGGGTCCGGTTCCGCGACGGGCGGCTCCGGTGTCGCGACGGGCCTCGTCCGCCGCGGCGCGAGGGTCGCGGCGCCGAGGCTGAGACCGCCGTCGGCGAGGATGACCTGGCCGGTGATCCACGCGGCGTCGTCGGAGGCGAGGAACGCCACCACGCGGGCGAACTCCTCCGGTGTGCCGAGCCTGCCGGACGGGGTGGCCTCCGCGATGACCCGCTGCATGTCCCGCGCGTCGGGGAACTGGTCGGCCACGTCGCTCACGAGCATCGCGGCCGACGCCGCGTTGACCCGGATGCCCAGCGGGGCGAACTCGACCGCGAGGTAGCGCATGGCCGCCTCGGCCGCGGCCTTCGCGGGGGCGCAAGCAAGGTAGTTCGCCATCACCATTTGGGAACCACCGAGCGCGGACACCGTGACGATCGACCCGCCGCGACCGGCCATCAGGGGCACGGCCAGCCGGGCGCACCGCAGTCCGCCCTTGAGGTTGGTGTCGAGCGCCCGGTCCAGCAGCTCGTCGGTCACCTCGTCGACCGGGACGAGCGCTCCGTCGGCCGCGTTGTTCACCAGGATGTCGAGGTGGCCGAATCTTTCGCGGATCTCGTCGAACAGCCTGGTGGTCTGATCCTCCCTGGCTATCGAAGCGCGCAGGAGGTCGACGCGGGCACCGGTCGCCTCGAGTTCCGCCCTGGTCCGCTTGGCGGCGTCGTGCGAGTGGAAATAGTTGATCAGAACGTGGGCGCCGCGGGATGCGAGTTCCGCGGCGATGGCCTTGCCCACTCCCCGCGCGCCGCCCGTCACCAAGGCGAGTTTCCCGGTGAGCTCACGCATAGTGCTCATCCCGTTACTTGGTGGCGGCAACTGGGTAATCGAGGTGGCCTTCGACGATGGCGGCGAGCACGAAGTCGACGATCTTGCCCATCGTGTCGTAGTCGGCGAGTCGAACTCCCCGAGCCAGCTCGGAAATGCCGTAGCGGGACGCGACGCGCGTCATCAACTCGATTTGCTTGACCGAGTCGACACCGAGTTCCGCCTCCAGCAGGACGTCGTCGGTGAAGACCTCTTCGGGGTATTCCAACGCCGTGGCGTAAACCGACCGAACCTCCACCAGCAGGTTCTCGCGGTCGATCTTCACGCTGGGCACGGCGGCCAGTTTGACCACCGGGGGCTCCTGCGGTTCCACCGGCAGCGGCACGAGTCGGATGGGCGCGGGCGGGGTGACCGGGTCGTGCCCGGACGTGAACGCGTCCAGCCGGTCGGCCACGAGGTCGGCGATCTCGCCGCGGTGCTCGGCCCAGAACGCGGCGAACACCGCGGGGTCGACACCGGGGGCCAGGGTCTCGCCGATGCGCCGCACCGACTCGCCCTTCAGCAGGCCCGCGGCGCGCAGCGCCGCGACCGCGCCGGTGAGCGCCAGCACCTCGTCCCGGCCGCGCGCGAGGGTCGACAGCGAGGTCGTGCCGTTGGGCACCACGGCCGTCACGAGCTTGCTCAACGTGGTCAGCGCGCCGACCTCCACGAACACCCGGCCGCCGTCGGCGTGCACCCGGCGCAGGCCGTCGGCGAACGCCACCGGCTGGACGAGGTGACCGGCCAGCAGGTCGGCCAGCACGTCCTCCTCGCTGTAGTAGCGGCGCAGGATCGGGGAGTAGACGCGCACGTCCATGCGGTGCCGGGGCAGTCCGCGGATGCGGTCGGCGAACTCGGCGACGGCCGGGCGCAGCACCGGCGAGTGGAACGGGAACGGCGAGTTGAGCCGCACCGAGCCGATGCCGAGGTGGCGGGCGACGACCTGGAGCGTGTCCATCCCGGACGCCGCCCCGCTGACCACGACCTGGCGGTCGTCGTTCTCCGCGGCGACGGCGACGAAGGGGTCACCGACGAGGTCCACGAGCAGTTGCGCGCGCGTGCGCGGGGTGCTCAGCGCGACCAGGTACCCGTCCGGCGAGACGGCTTCCACGGCCAGCACCCGGTGGGCGACGACGCGGGCGCCGTCCTCGATCGAGTACGCGCCCGCGGCGACGAGCGCCGCGATCTCGCCGAGGCTGTGGCCCATCAGGACGTCCGGCCGGAGGCCCTGCGCGGCCAGCACGAGGTGCGTCGCGACATCGCTCGCGTAGATCGCGAATTGAGACACCCACGCGTCGTCGCGGAGCAGATCGGTGATGTCCACCGGACGGGGACCGAACACGACGGGGGAAAGCGGGCGGCCGAACATCTCCTCGGCGACCCGGTCGACGGCGGTGAAGACCTGCGCGACCTCGGGATGTTCCCGGTGAGCCGCGCGGAGCAGCTCACCATCGAAAGCGCCCTGCCCAGGGAAGAGCAGGACCACTTTTCCTTCAGCCATCGACCTCTGCCCTTCGGATCGTGCACCACCCGGAACGCCGGGCTCATTGCCTAATGTGCGGTGAAAGCCGAACCAGGGCCGGCGCCGAAATGGTAGCAGCGCCACTTGGATTCTCAAGCCCCCTGGTCTCCCCCTAAGACAAATGCTATATATCAAAGGGACCCCTACGTGCCGAGCGGACCTCCGGACGTGCTGGTATTGCCCTCTTAGTCCTATAACAAGGTTACGAAAAAGAAGATTTATACTCTACGAAAGACGGGCCGTTCGAGGCGGCTGAATGCGACCCGGATCACCCCCGTGGAACAACGTCGCTGGACTCTTCGGAGCAAGGGGACAGCGCGGGCCACGAGCGCCACCGCCCTCGACAGCGGGTTTCCGGTCACCTAATGGAAACGTCACGATTCGCGAACAACCCGGCAGGCGGGTGCTTCCCCCGGAGTCGCGCGGGGCGGATCAGGTCGCTGTTCGCACACCGAACGACCAGTGGGAACCCCTTCGCTTCGGCAACGATCCGCGGGGTCGGGATGGATACGTCGACTGCCCGTTCCGGCCGCCACCCGGCGGGGTCCGAAACAACCCCCCGCGCACCCCTCGGGACGACGGGGACCGGAACAGGGGCGCCGATCCGGGTCACGAATCCGGCCAAAACAATTGACACCCCCGCGAAATGCACGGGATAGTGATGGTCAACAGCTTCCTGGAGGACCACATGACGGACACGCACGGATGGGGTACGGGTCTCCCCATCGACCACTCGAACCCCGACCGCCGTCCGTTGACGGTCGGGTGCCAGCTCCCCGGCCGAAGCGCAAGCAAGGCCCTGACCAGCGAAGGTTCCGCCTGCTGACGGCTTGACCGCCACCACGCGGAGCCGCCGTTCGCCCAACGCGAATCGAGCGGCTCTTTTCACTAACACCCGCGGAATCACATTCCGCCAATTCGTCGACCTCTTTTCCCGGAGGGTTGGCCGAGCGGCTCAAGGCACCGCCTTGCTAAGGCGGGATCGGTAACAACCGAACGCGGGTTCGAATCCCGCACCCTCCCCCGAGCCCTGGCGCCGCGTGTGATGACACGCGGCGCCAGGTCCGGAAGCGGAAGAGGGGTCACCTCCCCCGGCGACGGCGGGAGCGGCGGGCCGGCACGCGAACCGGACCCGCGCGAGGGCGATCAGGTCACCACCACCCACACCCGCACAGGCCCCGAGACGCGGGCCAGTGGACGTCGTCAGCCGTCGCGATCGGCCGCCGGCACTGGCACGGCGCGAGGCAGTGGACGCCGACGCCGGCCACGTCGTGGGGCCGGTGCTCACCGACCACCGCCGCGATCGACCGCCGGCACCGGCCGCATCACACGGCCAGCGCGCACCGACCACCGCCGTGATCGGTCACCTGCTCACGGCCCGCGTCCGGGTCGGCGGCATGTCGGGTTGGCGGGAGTCCGCGGGCAGGACGTCCACCCCACCCAGCGGCCACGTGCTGATCACGACGCGGACGGGGTTTGTTGCGGCTCGCAACATGGTCGCGCGGTCGTAAGCCGCAGGTCACGTGATGGTCTGGACCAACAGCGCCGGTACCCTTGACCCATGGACAACGGTGTGCGGGTGGGGGTGGTCGAGCCCGTCCCCGTCGACCTCGGGAAGCACCTGCTGGTGTACAAGTTCGCGATCGACGAGCTGATGACCAAGCTGCGCATTTTGAGCGAGGAGTTCGACTTCGTCCACCAGCACGACCCGATCGAGCACATCACCAACCGGATCAAGCGACCCGAAGCGATCATCGAGAAGCTCCGCCGCAAGGGGCTGCCCGCCGAGCCGTCGCTGATCGCCGAGCACCTGCACGACGTCGCGGGCGTCCGGGTCGTGTGCCCGTTCGTCTCGGACGTCTACCGGGTCGAGGCGATGCTGCGCCGCCAGCACGACGTCGAGATCCTGCGGTCCAAGGACTACATCGCGAACCCCAAGCCGAACGGGTACCGCAGCCTCCACCTGATCGTGCGGATCCCGGTGTTCCTGTCCAACCGGGTGGAGCACGTGAAGGTCGAGGTCCAGGTGCGGACCATCGCGATGGACTTCTGGGCGACCCTGGAGCACAAGCTGTTCTACAAGTTCGACGACCAGGCGCCGTCGGACTTCCTCGACGAGCTGACCAGCACCGCCCTCATCGCCGCCCAGCTCGACGACCGGATGGAGTCGCTGCACCAGCGCGTGCACGGCGACGGCTGACCTCCGGCGGAAATGCCCGCCCCTCTCCCGACATGTAGGGGACATGTCGACCCCTGCGGGGGAGAGAGGAGAAGCCCGCCCAGTGGACGAGGAACGAACAGCCCGCTTCGAAGCGGTGTACACCGCGACGTTCGCCCACCTCCTCGGGTACGCGCTGCGCCGGTGCGACTGCCAGGAGGACGCCGCGGACGTGGTGGCCGAGACGTTCGCCATCGCGTGGCGGCGGCTGGACTCCGTGCCGCCCGGCGACCAGACCAGGCTCTGGCTCTACGGCGTCGCCCGCAACGTGCTGGCCAACCAGCGCCGGGGCGCCGCCCGCCGCGCCGACCTGTCTGCCGCGCTGGCCGCCGAGGTCACCGGCTTCTACGAGCAGCCGTCCGAGGACGACGCCGTCCGGCGTGCCTTCCGGACCCTGCCCGCCGACGACCGGGAGTTGCTCTCGCTCGTCGCGTGGGAGGGCCTGGACCACGGCGAGATCGCCGTGCTGCTCCGGTGTTCCCGCAACGCCGTCCGCATCCGCCTGCACCGCGCCCGCAAGCGCTTGAACCGCGCGCTCGCGTCGACCGGAGCGGGCGAACCCGTGCTGATCAGGAGGATCCAGTGACCACACCGGAAGACCCGGTCGCCCGCCTGGCGCGGGTCGACGACACCGACCTGGCGGGCGCGGGTTCCACCGCCGCCGCCCGCTCCCTGCTGACCGCGATCGTGGCGGAACCGGTCGTCCCGCGCCGGTCCAGGACCCTTCGGCTGGTCGCGGCGGCGGGCCTGACCGTGGCGCTGGCCGCGGGTGCCGTGCTGCTCGGCGGGCCGGGCGGGGCGACGTCGTACGCCAGTTCCGCGATCGAGGTGCGGCTGGAGGGCGGCTACTTCGTCGCCCGGATCAAGGACCCGCTCGCCGAGTCGGCCGAGTTCGCCAAGGCGTTCCGGGCGGTCGGTCTGGACGCCGACATCACGCTGGTGCCGGTCTCGCCGAGGCTGGTGGGCGTGATGATCGAGGGCTGGGGCGGCGGGAGGGGGACCGTCCGGTCGTCGAGCGACGTGGAGGCCCCGCCGGGCGTGGACTGCGCGGTCCGGCCCGCCGACTGCACCCTGGTGCTGCGCATCTCCGAGGACAGCACCGGGGCCGTGCGGTACAAGATCGGCCGCGTCGCGGAGCCGGGAGAACCCTTGCAGGACCCGGACACGAGCTCCACCGAGCCGACGTCCACCGGCAACGCCTCCAGCGGGGGCACCGGGTGAGGGCCTCGTGGACGGGCGCGGCCGTGCTGCTCCTGCTGCTGGGCGCCGCACCCGCCGTCGCGGAGCAGCGGGCCGACGAGGTCCGGTCGCAGGCGTACCGGCACCTGGAGGTGGACGGGCAGCGGTACGACCTCACCGCCGGAGCGCGGTCGTACGACGTGCGCACGTCCGCCGCGGACGACGTGCGGGTCGAGTTCGTCCACCGCGACCGCGACGGGGCGGCCACCACCGCGGCCTTGACGCTGGTGCTGGGCGTCGACAACGACGTGTTCCGGCTGCTGGCGCCGGGCCCGGACGGCAGGGTGACCACGTCGCTGCCGAAGGGCCACTACCACGTCGACTCCATCGTGGACACTCCTCGTCCCGGCCGCGAGGTGCCCTCCACGAGCGTGCTGGTCACCCCGGACCTCGCCGTTTCGCAGGACCGCGAGGTGGTGGTGGACGCCGGTGTCGCCAAACCCGTGTCGGTCACCGTCCCCGATCCGCGGGCAGTCGGGCTCAGCGCGTCGGTCGCCTACCGCCGCCACCTCGGCCGCGGCCCGGCGGGGGTCGTCGTGGGCACGCCGGACGTCACCGCGCTGTACACCGCGCACACCGGACCGGCGGTGCCGGGCGACGGGTTCGCCGCGGTCGTGGGCGCGCGGTTCGCCCGACCGGGTCCGACCGGCGGCAGCACGGACAGCCCCGTCGTCTACGCGACCGGGTGGCGGCGCGACGGCACGTTCTTCACCGGCTTCCGGCACGCCGTGGCCGAGGGCGAACTGGCCGAGGTGCGCGCCGAGCACGACGCGGTCGCGCGGGGCAGGCGTGCGACGAAGACCACCGTCGTCGACCTGCCGCCGTTCCGGTTCGGCGGTGATCCGGTCGAGTACACGTCGACGCCGTTCACCCGCGTCGAGCGCTACGCGGGCGACACGGCGTGGGCGAACGTGCTGGAGGAGCACGGCCCCGAGGACCGCGCGAACCCGACCACCCAGACGGCGGCGCCCGTGGTCCACCGGCCGGGGCGGCGGTCGGTCGAGCGCTGGAACCGCCCACCTGCCCGGCCCGCCGCGCGGGTGGTCCGGCTCGACGACGTGCTCGTGGTCGAACCGGCGCTGCACGGCGACGACGCCGGTCACGAGGGCACGTCGGCGTACCGGCGCGCCCACCTGGAACTGTCCCGCGACGGGGTGCTGATCGGCGACTCCCCCGACCTCGGTCCGCGGTTCTTCGCCGTGCCACCGGAACCGGCGACGTACCGGCTCGCCGCGGAGGCGGAACGGGACTTCGCCGACCTGGCGCCGAGGACGTCCGCGATCTGGACGTTCACCTCGGCCGCCGGGTGGGTGGGCAGCCTGCCGTCGGTCCGCCACGAGGTGCGCGGACCCGTGCTGGTGGCGCACGTGCCCGCGCTCCGCTCGCTGGAGGTGGACGTGTCGCACGACGGCGGGCGGACGTGGCTGCCACTGGCGCTGACCGGCGCGGGAGACCGGCGCACGGCCGTGCTGCGGCACTCGACGGGACCGGTGTCGTTGCGCGCCAAGGCCTCCGACCGGAACGGCGGCACGGTGGAGCAGATCACGATCGACGCGTTCCGCCAGGGCTGATCGGCCGGTCGGCGCACCCGCCGGCGATCCGGTCGGGTGAAGCGGAACCGCGGAGGCGAGGGGGACGCCTCCGCGGTTCCGCCGGACCGGTGTCCGTCAGCGGCCCGGCCAGGAGTGGTACTCGCGCAGGCCGTACACGAGCGGGCCGTGCTCGTGGCGTTCGGAGACCGAGAAGACCTCGCCGAACACGACGACGTGGTCGCCGACGTGCTCGGTGCGGCTCACCCGGCAGTCCGCCATCGAGTGGGCGTCCTCGTGCAGGTGCGGGCCCGCCGCCGCGGGCGGCATCTCCCACGGGATCAGGTCGAAGCGGTCCGGGTCGCCCGAGGCGAACAGCTCGGCCACGGTCTGCGCGCGGCCGTGCAGGAAGTTCACCGTGAAGCTGGAGCTGTCCAGGATCGCTTCCAGGGTCGGGCTCCCGGAGCGCAGGCACACCAGCAGCGTGGGCGGGGACAGGGTCACGCTGCACACCGACGACACGGTCATGCCGCGCGGGGAGCCGTCGTCCCCGGTGGTGGTGACCACGGCGACGCCGGTGGGGAACCGCGCCATCAGTGACCGGAAGTCCGCCACGGGGAGCTCGGACAGCGCTTGGGCCGGTGATTGCGTCATTGCGTACCACCTTGCGGTTCCAGGACCGGCCGCGGCGCCGTGCGGCGGGCGCGCAGGTCGATGAGCGACAGCAGCGGCCCGGTGAGGCCGGTGGTGATCAGCGTCATGATCACGAGCGCCAGGAACAGGCCCGCCGACAGCAGTCCGGCGCTGTACCCCGCTTGCAGCACCACGATCTCCGTGAGGCCGCGGGTGTTCATCATGACGCCGATGGTGATCGAGTCGCGCCTGCTCTCGCCGCCCAGCCGGGCGCCGAGGTAGCTGCCGCCGACCTTGCCCGCGATGGCGAGCACGGTGGCCAGCACCGCGGCGACCCACGGCAGTTCGGCGGTGGGGGTGGAGAACAGGCCCATGCCCGCGACGACGAAGAAGACCGGGACGAACAGGCGTCCCAGCGACGCGACCGGTCGGGTGATCCCCTCCCAGAGGTGCGCGTCCTCGCCGTTCGGCATCGAGAGGCCGACGATGAACGCGCCGAACACGGCGGTGAGTCCCCAGTTCTCCATCTCGATCGCCAGTGCCAGCGCGACGACGGCCACGACCACGGACATCAGCCTCGGGAACCGCGCCGCGAGGGTGTTGGAAGTCCTGCCGCGCAACAGGACGCGGCCGAGGAGCGCGAGGGCGACACCGATCGCGAGTACGACGACCGAGCGGACCACCCCGCCCCAGCCGCCGGACGCGGTGCCGAGCGCGACGACGAGCAGCAGCCACGCGGTGGAGTCGGTGAACACGGCCGCGGCCATCGACAGCTTGCCGTTGCGGCCCGCCATCAGGTCCCGGTCCTCCAGGATGCGGGCCAGCACCGGCACGGCGGTCACGCTGAGCGCGACGGCGATCATGAGCACGAGCGAGAGCGCGGGGGCACCGCCGCGCAGCGCCTCGTCGTCCGACCACAGCACCCAGGCCGCGAAGACGAGCCCCGAGAGCAGCGCCGGGACGAACGAGCCGAGGGTCACCCAGCCGACGGTGCGGGACCCCAGGCTCCCGCTGCCCCGTCGCAGTTCGTGGGCCACGCCCACCAGGAACAGCACCAGGCCGATCTTGCCGATGTGCTTCAACACGTCGAGCACGTCGGGCGGCAGCAGTCCCGCCAACGCGCCGTGCCCGGCGACGGCGGCCACGGCGGGGACGATCAACAGCCCCGCCAGGATCTCGCCGATCACTTCCGGCTGGCGCACCGCGCGCGCCGCCGTCCTTCCCACCAGTGCCGCGGCAAGCACCACCGCCAGCACCGCGACCACGTGCACGCTCACGAGCACGCCGCCCATCAGACGTCCCCCCGACCCGCGTCGGCGCGTCGGGGGGTTGTCCTGACCATCGACAGCGCCCTGCTGCCGGAGAAGTTCTCGATCCGTCGTGTGGTCGTCCTCGGGTGGTCGAACATCTCACTCCCCAGTCTTCGGTCGAAACGTGTCGGACCTATTCGGCGGCGTGTCCCACGAGGTTGAAGAACACGTCGTCGAGCGTCGGGCGGCGCATGGCGAAGTCCGCGACCTCGATGCCCGCCTCCTTGAGCGCCACCGCGGCCGCGGCGATCCCGTCCATGCCATCGCGGAGCTGGAGCGCGATCACGCCCTTGACGGGGTCGGACGTCGGGTGGTCGACGGCGATCGGCGCGAGCACGCGCACCGCCGCCTCGACCGTGTTCGGCAGTGCCACCACGACTTCCAGCCACTCCTGGCCGACCTTGCGCTTGAGCTCGTCGGGGGTGCCGTCGGCGATGACCTTGCCGGAGTTGATGACCACGATCTGGTCGGCGAGGTAGTCGGCCTCCTCCAGGTACTGCGTGGTCAGCAGGACCGTGACGCCGTCGGACACCAGCCCGCGCACGGTCGTCCACAGCGACTGCCTGCTGGCCGGGTCGAGGCCGGTGGTCGGCTCGTCGAGGAACAGCACGGCCGGGTCCGCGATGAGGCAGCTCGCCAGGTCGAGCCTGCGCCGCATGCCACCGGAGTAGGTCTCCACCGGGCGGTCGGCCGCGGCGGTCAGGTCGAACCGCTCCAGCAGCTCGACGGCCCTGCGGCGGGCGCCCGCCCGGCCCAGGTGCAGCAGCGTGCCCAGCAGCACCAGGTTCTCGCGCCCGGTCAGCAGCTCGTCCACGGCGGCGTACTGGCCCGCGAGCCCGATCCGCCTGCGGACCTCGACGGGCTGCTTCACCACGTCGTAGCCGGCGACCAGCGCACGGCCGCCGTCGGGCTCCAGCAGCGTCGCGAGGACGCGCACGGCGGTCGTCTTCCCCGCGCCGTTCGGGCCGAGCAGCCCCAGCACCGAACCCTGGCGCACCGACAGGTCGATGCCGCCCAGCGCCTGGTGCTCGTCGTACCGCTTCGTCAGGCCTTCGACCTGGATCGCGACGTCCACGTGCACTCCTCGCTCACTCAACCGAACCGGGTCAGCCCGCGCGGGTGGCGGACTGGTCGCGGAGGCTCTTCGGACGCATGTCCGTCCAGTTCTCCTCGATGTAGGACAGGGCCGCTTCCCTGGTGCCCTCGCCGAGCGCCACGGTCCAGCCGGGGGGCACCGCGGCGAACGCGGGCCACACGCAGTGCTGGCCTTCGTCGTTGACCAGCACTAGGAACGACCCGTTCAGGTCGTCAAAGGGGTTCGTCACTTCGGCACTCCCGTTGGCTCGAAACTTCTTCCCCGGTGCCCCGCGGCCAATGCTGTCCGGGGGCGCTGACCGGGCACTGACGGATTCCTGATCCACCACCGCGCGCGCACCAGCGCACTACGGGACCAGTTCGACGGGCAAGGAGCTGTACCCGTAGACGAAGTTGGAGTAGAGCCGCGTCGGTTCGGCGGGCAGCCGGATGTCCGACACGGTGTCGCGCAAACAGCCCAGCACCGCTCCCACGTGCGCCCGGCCGAGGAAGGCGCCGAGGCAGAAGTGCGGGCCGAACCCGAAGGCCAGGTGCTTGTTCGGCGTGCGGGCCAGGTCGAACCTCTCCGCGCCGGGGAACACGGCCTCGTCGAAGTTCGCGGAGCTGTTCCACAGCGTCACGACGTCGCCCTCGCGGATCGTCGCGCCGCCGATCTCCACGTCGGCGACCGCGCGGCGGCCGAAGTGCATGGCGGGGGTCGTCCAGCGCAGCACCTCCTCGGTGGCGCTCTCGATGCTCACGTCGCCGTCCTTCAGCGCCCGCCACTGCTCGGGGTTCTCGGCGAGCGCCCGGATCGCGCCGATGGACGACATCCGGCTGGACTCGTCGGCGCCGAGGATGAGGCTGTAGCAGTTGAAGACGATCTCGTCGTCGGGCAGCGGCTTGCCCTCGACCAGCCCGGTGGCCAGCGCGGACACCACGTCGTCACCGGGGTTGCGGCGGCGCTGCTCAGCGAGGCTCCCGAAGTACATCAGGATCTCGTTGCGCGCCAGCCACTCCTCCATCTCGCCGTCTTCGGAGCTGTGCCGCGCGAGGGTCTTGTTGTTCCACTCCACGAGCTGCTGCCGGTCGGCCTGGGGCACGTCCATCAGGTCGCCGATGGTGTTGATGGGGATGTTGTCGGCGACGTCGGAGGCGAAGTCGAACTGACCTGTGCCGACGACACCCGCGAACAGGTCGCGGGTGCGCTGCCGGACCAGCTCGGCCACGTGGTCGAGCAGCCGGGGCGAGAACGACTTGAGCATCAGGTTCCGCACGGCCCGGTGGTGCGCGCCGTCGGTGACCGCCAGCATCTTGCCCGCGGCGGAGTCGTGGCCCTGCAAGAGGGTCGACAGCACGTTGCCGCGTTCGGAGGTGAAGTTCTTCGTGTCCTTGTACACCGAGACGACGTCCGCGTAGCGGGAGACGGCCCAGAAGCCGGGCACCCCGTTCTTCGGCTCGTTCCAGTGCATCGGGTTGCGGTCGCGGATCTCCCGCCACAGCCAGACCGGGTCGTGGTCCACGTAGGTCTGCGGGTCGGCCAGGTCGAGCGCCAGTGCGTCGACGGTCCGCTCGGGTGCGGTCATCTCTTCAGTCCTTCGGCAGGGAGGTCACGCGGAGGCGGTGCGGTAGCGGCGGACGCTGAGCACGGTGGTCACCACGAACAGCAGGCCCAGCGAGATGACGATGACCGCGGTCGGGTGCTCGGACGGGAAGCTGGGCGAGACCGTGACGGGGTTGCCCCACAGGTGGCGCAGGGCGGTGATGACGGCGCTGACCGGGTTCCACTCGGCGATCGGGCGGATCCAGCCGGGCAGCTTGTCCACCGACAGGAAGCCGTTGGACATGAAGGAGAAGACGACCGCGACGATGCCGGAGATCGACTCGATGGTCTCCAGGTTCTTGGACACCATGCCGAGCAGCACGCCGACCCAGAGCATCGTGTACATGAACACCGCGAGCAGGCCGAACCCGGCGAGCACCGACAGGAAGTCCGAGTGCGCGCGCCAGCCGAACAGCATGCCGACGCCCACCACGATCGCCAAGCCCATCATGGTGATCACCAGGTCCGCCAGCGTGTGCCCGACCAACACCGCGGACCGCGAGATCGGCAGCGACCGGAACCGGTCGATCAGCCCGCCCTGGAGGTCGAGGCACACCGCGACGGCGGTCGGGCCGATGCTGGCCAGCCCGACCTGCGCCGCGACGCCCGCGAAGATGAACTCCATGTAGTTGTTGCTGCCGGGGATCTCGATGGCGCTCTGGAACAGGTAGCCCAGCGCGATCATCGTGATCAGCGGGTTGAGCGTGATGCCGACGAGCCTGCCGGGGTTGCGCTTGAGGCGGCGCATCCGCCGCCCGCCGATGGCGAGCACCTCGGTGATCGTGGCCAGCGGACCGGACGGCATGCCGGGCTTGACCGGGCCCGCGGGCCCCTGTGCTCGGCTGTCGCTGCCTGCGACGGTGGTGGTGCTCACGACTCCCCAACTCCGATCTCGGATTCGAGCACCCGGCGGAGGTCCGCCGCGACTGCCGCGCCGATCAGCGCCTGCGGTTCGGGGTGCATCATGTACTCATGTCCACAGTGGACCGCGTGCAGCTCGACCGGTCCGTCCACGTGCGGTGCCCAGGCGTCGGCCAGTTCGCCGACCTCGGCCTCGGTCAGGTCCTCCACGGCCGCGAACAGCCGCATCGCACCGGTGTAGCGCGAGGGCGTGAAGCGCTCCATCAGCTTCCCGTGGTTGCGCACCACGGCGAGCATCGCGAGCAGCCTCTCCTCCCCCAGTTCCGCCAGCGGGTTGCGGTCGCGGCGCAGCACCTCGACGACGTCCCTCGCGGTCAGCTCGCGGCCGTCGAACTCGGCGCGGTCGTGGCCGATGACCTCCATGACCCGCACGAGTTGCTCGCGGTCGTCCACTTCCTCGTCGTCGTGGCCGGGCCGGTGCGGGTAGCCGTCGAGGTTGACCAGCAGCTCGACGGTGTCGCCCGCGGCCTGGAGCCGGACCGCGATCTCCTGCGCCAGCACACCGCCGAACGACCAGCCCAGCAGGTTGTACGGCCCTTCCGGCCGCACCTCCTTGATGTGGCCGACGTACAGCTCGGCCACCTCCTCCATCGACGTCGGCAGCGGGGCCATCCGCCCGACGCTCGGCGACTGGACGCCGTAGATCGGGTGCCGCTCGTCGACGTGCCTGGCCAGCCCCACGTACGGCAGGGCGGAGCCCAGACCGCTGTGGATGAAAAAGAACGGCGTCCGGTCACCGGTCGGCCGGATCGGCAGGATGGTGGCGAACGGGTCCTCCTGGTCCAGTTCCTCGATCTCGTGCAGCGCGCGGGCCATCGAGGCCGCGCCGGACGCGGCCTCGCTGTCGGGCTCGACCTGGGCCGCCGCCGCGAGCGCCCGCACCGTCTTGTGCACGAACACGTCCGCGATGGTCAGCCGCAGCCCGGCCTTGCGCGCCCGGCTGACGACCCCGGTCGCGAGCAGCGAGTGGCCGCCCAGCTCGAAGAAGTCGTCGTCGATCCGGACCTCGCCGATCCCGAGCACGTCGCCGAACACCTCGACCAGCAGGTGCTCCGCGGCCGACTCCGGCTCGCGGGTCGGCGTCCGGGCGCCGAAGTCCGGTTCCGGCAGCGCCTTGCGGTCCACCTTCCCGTTGGGGGTCAACGGGAACGCGGGCAGCACGACCAGCGCGGCGGGCACCATGTACTCCGGGAGCGAGACCCCGAGCGACCGCTTGACCTCGGCCGTGTCGAGTTCACCGGAGGGCACCAGCAGGTACCCGACGAGCCGCTTGTGCCCACCGGCGTCGGTGCCGACCGTGACGACGGCGTCGACCACGGCGTCCTCGGCCCGCAGCGCGGCCTCGATCTCGCCCAGCTCGATCCGGTGACCGCGGACCTTGACCTGGTGGTCCTTGCGGCCCAGGAACTCGATCTCGCCGTGGTTGTCCCAGCGCACCACGTCACCCGTGCGGTACATCCGCGATCCGGGCTCGCCGAACGGGTTCGCCAGGAACCGCTCGGACGTCAGGTCGGTGCGGTTGAGGTACCCGCGCGCCAGCCCGTCACCCGCGATGTACAGCTCGCCGGGCACGTTCGGCGGCACCGGGCACAGTGCGCTGTCCAGCACGTACACCCTGGTGTTGCTGATCGGCCTGCCGATCGTCGGCGTGCCGGGGCCAGCGGTGTCCACATCGGACACCGTGGACCAGATGGTCGTCTCGGTCGGCCCGTACATGTTGCGCACCTCGTGCGCCGCCGCCCGCAGCGCGTCGGCCAGCGACTCGCTCAGCGCCTCGCCGCCGGTGATGACGACCCGCACCCGCCGCAGCGACTCCGGCGTGATGCCGACGAGCGCCTGCCACAGGCTCGGCGTGGCCTGCATGACCGACGTGCGGCTGGACACCATGAGCGCGCCCAGCGCGATCGGGTCGCGCACGGTGTCGCGGTCGGCCACGATCAGCTTCGCGCCCGCCACCAGCGGCACGAAGATCTCCAGGTTGGAGATGTCGAAGCCGAACGTGGTGACCGCCAGCAGCCGGTCGGCCTTCGTCATCGACAGCCGCTCGCACATGTCCGTGATCAGGTTGGCCAGCGCGCCGTGCGGGATCACGACGCCCTTCGGCCTGCCGGTCGACCCGGAGGTGTACATGACGTACGCCGGGTGGTTGGGCGTGAGGAACCCGCTCCGGTCGGCGTCGGTCACGTCCTCGGCGCCGCCGCGCTTGCGCAGCGCCCGTTCCGCCTCCGCGCCGCCCAGCACGAAGCTGGGCGTGCCCGCCAACTCGGGGACCCGGTCGGCCGCGGCCTCGTCGGTGATCACCAGCACCGGCTCGGCGTCGTCGAGCATGTACCGGACCCGGTCGGCCGGGTGGTCCAGGTCGATCGGCAGGTAGGCGGCGCCGGACTTCAGCACCGCGAGCGCCGACACGATCAGGTCCGCGCCTCGGGTCAGCGCGAGTGCGACGACCCGCTCCGGCCCGGCTCCCCTGGCGATCAGCTCGCGCGCCAGCCGGTTGGCCCGCGCGGTGAGCTGCCGGTAGGTCAGGGTCACGTCGCCCGCGATGACCGCGGTGGCGTTCGGCGTGCCCGCCGCCGTCGCGGAGATCAGGTCCGGCAGCACGAACGCGCTGAGCGCGCGTCCGGTGTCGTTCCACTCCACCAGGATGCGGTGCCGCTCGGCGACGCTGAGCACGTCCACCTCGCTCAGCGCGGCGTCCGGGCTCGTCACGACGGCGCGCAGCAGGCGCACCAGCCGTTCGCCGATCTCGTCGACGGTCCGCTCGGTGAACAGGTCCGTGCGGTAGGCCAGCACGCCGTCCATGCCCGCGGGCGTGCCGTCGTCGTGCTGCTCGACCAGCTCGAACTCCAGGTCGAACTTGGAGCGCGTCGCCTTCATCGGCACGACGCCGCTCTCCAGCCCCGGCATCGCGTCGGCGGGCTCGTCGTTGTTCTGGAACGACAGCATCACCTGGAACAGCGGGTGCCGCGACAGCGACCGGGTCGGGTTGACCGCTTCCACCAGCGCCTCGAACGGCAGGTCCTGGTGCGCGTACGCCCCGAGGTCCGCCTCCCGGACGCGGTGCAGGAGCTGGCGGAACGTCGGGTCGCCCGCCGTGTCCGTGCGCAGCACCAGCGTGTTGACGAAGAAGCCGATCAGGTCGTGCAGCGCCTCGTCGGTGCGGCCCGCGATCGGGCTGCCCAGCGGGATGTCCGTGCCCGCGCCCAACTTGGTCAGCAGGGCCGAGACGGCGGCCTGCACGACCATGAACACGCTGGCGCCGGTCTCGCGGGCCAGCGCCACCACACCGGCGTGCAGGTCCGCGGGGACCGAGAACTGCCGCACGTCGCCGTCGTAGCTGCTGATCGCCGGACGGGGGAAGTCCGTCGGCAGCTCCAGCTCCTCCGGCAGCCCGGCCAGCGCCTCGGTCCAGTAGGCGAGCTGCGCCGACAGCACGCTGTCCGGGTCGGTCTCCGACCCGAGCCACTCCCGCTGCCAGACCGCGTAGTCGGCGTACTGCGCCACGAGCGGCGCCCACTGCGGGGCCTGCCCGGAGCGGCGGGCGTCGTACGCGACGGCCAGGTCGCGGGCCAGCGGCGCGGTCGACCAGCCGTCGAACGCGATGTGGTGGAACACCAGCAGCAGCACGTGGTCGCGCTCGTCGAGCACGAACAGGTGCGTCCGCACCGCGGTGTCCGACCCGAGGTCGAAACCGCTGTCGACCTCGGCGGCCACCACGTCGAACAGGTCTGCCTCGGCCACCCGCCGCACGGTCAGCTCCGTGGACGACTGGCTCAGCACCTCCTGGTAGGGCACGCCGTCCACGTCGGGGAACACCGTGCGCAGGATCTCGTTGCGCGCCACCACGTCGCCGAGCGCGGCCGTCAACGCGTCCACGTCCAGCTCGCCGGTCAGCCGGACGGCCAGTGGGATGTTGTAGGTGCCGGTGGACTCCTCCTCCATCCGGTTGAGGAACCACAGCCTGCGCTGGGCGTAGGACAGCGGCAGGCCTTCGTCGCCGTCGCGCTCCTGGGCCACCAGCGCCGGCCGGGCGCCTTCCGCGCCCTCCACCAGCCTGGCCAGCCCCGCGACCGTCCTGGCCTCGAACAGCGCCCGCACGGGCAGTTCGACGTCCAGCACCGTCCTCACGCGACTGACGACCCTCGTGGCGAGCAGCGAGTGCCCGCCCAGGTCGAAGAAGTCGTCGTCCACCCCGACCTCGGCGGCGCCGAGCACCTCGGCGAACACGCCGCAGAGGATCTCCTCGACCGGCGTGCGCGGGCCTCGGACGGCTCGCGGCTGGGCCGCGAAGTCCGCGTCCGGCAACGCCTTGCGGTCCACCTTGCCGTTGGGGGTCAGCGGCAGGGCGTCCAGCACGACCAGCGCGGACGGCACCATGTACTCCGGCAGCGACCCGGCGAGGTGCTTGCGCACCACCGCGAGGTCGAGGCCGTCGTCACCGGGGGCCGGGACGACGTACCCGACGAGCTTCTTGTGCCCGCCCTGGTCGGAGCTGACCGCGACCGCCGCGTCACCGACGACGTCGGCCGACCGCAGCGCGGCCTCGACCTCGCCCAGTTCGATGCGGTGGCCGCGGATCTTGACCTGGTGGTCGCGGCGCTCCAGGAACTCCAGTTGGCCGTCGGGGCGCAGCACGACCCGGTCGCCCGTGCGGTACATCCGCGCGCCGGGCTCGCCGAACGGGTCGGCCGTGAACGCCAGCGCGGTCTTCGTCCGGTCGCCCAGGTAACCGCGGCCGACACCCGTGCCGCCGACGTACAGCTCACCGGCGACTCCGGCGGGCACCGGACGCAGATCGTCGCCCAGCACGTACAGCCGGGTGTTGCGCACGGGCCGACCGATCGGCACCCGCGCCTCGCCCAGTTCGTCTTCCTTGGTGATGAAGGCGTGCGTCACGTCGTCCGAGCACTCGGTGGGCCCGTAGGCGTTGACCAGCGCGATGTCCGGGAACCGCTGGAACCACCGGCCGCACAGGTCAGGCGGCAGCGCCTCGCCCGTGACGACCAGCCACTTCAGGCCGGGCAGCTCGGGCACCTCATCGGTGACGTCCCACGAGTCCAGTGCCGCGCGCAGCAGTGACGGCACGACCTCCAGGATCGTCACGCCCTCGGTGGGGATGGTGGCGAACAGCAGGTCCGGGTCGACGGCCGTGTCGCGGCCGACCACGCGGGTCGTGCCGCCGACGAGCAGCGTCGTCAGCATCTGCCAGACGGAGATGTCGAACGTCACCGGCGCGTTGTGCACCAGCTTGTCCACAGAGGACACCTCCAGGTCCTCCACCTTGCACAGCAGGTGGTTGACCATGCCTCGGCGGTGCACCATCGCGCCCTTGGGCTTGCCGGTCGACCCGGACGTGAAGATCACGTACGCCAGGTCGTCCGCCTCGCCGAGCGCGGGTGCGAGGTCGGTGTCCACGGCGTCGTCGAGCACGACGACGGCGATCCCGGCCGCCTCCGCGATCTCGGCGGCCAGCTCCCGGTGCGCCTCGTCGACGACCAGGCGCGTGGCGCCGCTGTCGGTGAGCAGCGCGGCGACGCGCGCCACGGGCGCGGCCACGTCGAGCGGCACGTATCCGCCGCCCGCGCCCAGGATGCCGAGCACGGCGGTGACGAACCCGATGCCGGGCGAGGCCAGGACGGCGGACAGGTCGGAGCCGGGGACCCGGCGCGACAGGGCGCTCGCCCGGCCGACCAGTTCGGCGTAGGTGACCTGGGCCCGGTCGTCCACCACGGCGATGGCGTCCGGAGTGGACAGTGCGAACCCGCGGACCCGCTCCACCACGCCCTCGTACACCTCGGGCCGCACGTCACCGGTGCCGATGGCCAGCAGCTCCTCGTGCTCACCGGCCTCCAGCACGTCCACCCGGCTCAGCCGCGTGTTCGGGTCGGCGACGACGGTCCGCAGGAACGTGACCAGCCTGCGCGCCAGGCGTTCCGCCGAGGCCTTGGTGAACAGGTCGGTGCTGTACTCGACGACACCGCGCATCCCGGCGGGCAGCCCGTCGGCGTACTGCTCCTCCAGCAGCACGGTCAGGTCGAACTTCGACCGCAGCGACCGCACCGGCTCGACCCGACCGGTCAGGCCCGGCAGCAGCAGCGGCGCGTCCTCGCTGGTCTGGAGCGTGAGCATGACCTGGAACAGTGGCTGCCGGTTGAGCGAGCGCACCGGGTTCAGCGCGTCGACGAGGTGTTCGAACGGCACGTCCTGGTGCTGGTAGGCGGCCAGGTTCGTGTCGCGGACGCGGTGCACCAGGTCGCGGAAGCTCGGGTCGCCGCTGGTGTCGGTCCGCATGACCAGCGTGTTGACGAAGAACCCGACCAGCTCGCCCAGTTCCTCGTCGGCGCGGCCCGCGGTGGGGCTGCCGAGCGGGATGTCCGTGCCCGCGCCCAACTTCGTGAGCAGCGCGGACAGCGCGGCCTGGAACAGCATGAAGATGCTCGCCCCGGAGTCGCGCGCCAGTGCCACCAGCGCCCGGTACAGCTCGGGTTCGACGGCGAACTCCAGCTCGTCGCCGTCGTAGGAGCTGACGGCGGGTCGCGGGAAGTCGGTCGGTAGCTCCAGTTCCTCCGGCAGGTCGGCCAGCGCGCCCGTCCAGTACGCCAACTGGTGGGCCAGCAGGCTGTCGGGGTCGCTGTCCGATCCGAGGAGGTCCTTCTGCCACACCGCGTAGTCCGCGTACTGCACGGGCAGCGGCTCCCACTCGGGCGCCTGCCCGGTGCTGCGGGCCTTGTACGCCGCGCCCAGGTCGCCGACCAGCGGCGCGATCGACCAGCCGTCGAACGCGATGTGGTGGATCACCAGCAGCAGCACGTGCTCCGTCGGCGAGACCGCGAACAACCGCGATCGCAGCACGGGTTCCGTCGCCAGGTCGAACGCCAGGTCCGCCTCGGCGGTCATCGCGTCGGACAGCTTGGCCTCGGACAGCCGCTTCAGCGGCAGTTCCGGATAGCCCTCGGGCGCGTCGAGCACCCGCTGGAACGGCTCGCCCTCGACGTCCGGGAACACCGAGCGCAGGATCTCGTGGCGCACCACCAGGTCGTGCAGCGCGACGCGCAGCGCGTCCACGTCCAGCTCACCGACCAGGCGCACGGCCAGCGGCACGTTGTAGGTGCCGGAGGAGCCCTCTTCCAGGCGGTCGAGGAACCACAGGCGCTGCTGCGCGAACGACAGCGGCACCACGCCGTCCTCGGACCGCTGCGCGGGCACGAGCGCCGGACGTCCGGCGCCCGCGACGCTGTGCACCTGCTCGGCGACACCGGCCACCGTGCGGGTCTCGAACAGCGCGCGGATCGGCAGTTCGACGCCGAGCGCGGCACGGGCCCGGCTGATCACCCGCGTGGCGAGCAGGGAGTGCCCGCCCAGCGCGAAGAAGTCGTCGTCGATGCCGACCTGCGGCAGGTCGAGCACGTCCGCGAAGATGCCGCAGAGGATGTCCTCGACCGGCGTGCGCGGACCGCGGCCACGGCCCTGGCCCGCGAAGTCGGGTTCCGGCAGCGCCTTGCGGTCGACCTTGCCCTGCGGGGTCAGCGGGATCTCGTCCAGCACCACGATCGCGGACGGGACCATGTACTCCGGCAGCGACTCGACCAGCAGTTCGCGCAGCCCGACGGGCACGGTCGTGCCCTCGTCGACCACCACGTAGGCGACCAGGCGCTTGTCGCCGGTCGGGTCCTCGCGGACGATCGCGACGGCCTGCGCGACCGCGCCGTGCGACACCAGCGCCGACTCGATCTCGCCCAGCTCGATCCGGAACCCGCGCAACTGCACCTGGTCGTCGGCGCGGCCGACGTAGTCGAGCTGCCCGTCGGCGTGCCAGCGCACCAGGTCGCCCGTGCGGTACATCCGCGCGCCGTGGCCGAAGAACGGGTCCGCGACGAACCGCTCGCCGGTGAGCCCCGGCCGGTTCAGGTAGCCGCGGGCCAGGCCGCCGCTGACGTACAGGTCGCCGACCACGCCCGCCGGAACGGGCTGGAGGACGGAGTCCAGCACGTACACGCGGTGCGCCGAGGTCGGCGTGCCGATCGGCGGCCGTCCGCCCGGCGAGAGCGGGCCGCCGACGGTCGCGGCGATCACGGACTCGGTCGGGCCGTAGCCGTTGAACATCCGGTGCGTGGCCGACCAGCGCGCCACGACCTCCGGCGGGCAGGCCTCGCCCGCGACCACGATCACCAGGTCGGCAGGCAGGACGGTGCCCTCCGCCAGACCGCCCGCGACGACCGGCGGCAGGGCGGCGAGCGTGACGCCGTTGTCGGTGATGAGGTCGACCAGCGGCTGTCCGGGCGCGCGGGCCTCGTCGCCCGCGACCACGACCGTGCCCCCGGCCAGCAGCGGGAGCGCGAACTCCCAGACCGTGGCGTCGAAGCTGTAGGACGCGAACTGGAGGACGTTGGTGTCCGGCGTGATCTCGAACTTCTCGATCAGGCTGGCGGCCATCGCGACGAACCCGCGGTGGTCGACCACGACGCCCTTGGGCCTGCCGGTCGAGCCGGAGGTGTAGATGACGTACGCCGGGTGGTCCTGGCTCAGCGGTTCGAGCCGCTCCGGGTCGGTGACGTCGTGCGACGGCAGCGCCGCGAGCTCCGCGACCAGGTCGGGCGCGTCGATCGCGAGCACCGGCGCCCCGGTCACCGTCAGGCCGTCCGCCACCGCGGCGGTGGACAGCAGCACGGCCGGGTTGGCGTCGGAGACCATGAAGTCGACCCGGTCGGCCGGGTACTTGGCGTCGATCGGCAGGTACGCCGCGCCCGCCTTCAGCACCGCGAGCACGGCCACGAGCGCTTCCAGCGAACGCGGCATCGCCAGCGCCACCACGCGCTCCGGCCCGATGCCCCGGCCGATCAGCAGCCGGGCGAGCTGGTTCGCGCGGGTGTTCAACCCGGCGTAGGACAGACTGGTCCCCTCGAACACGGCCGCGACCGCGTCCGGGGCCGCGGCGGCACGCGCCTCGAACACCTCGGGCACCACCGCCGTCGCGACCGGCTTCGGATCACCGGCCCAGTCGCCGAGGATCAGCGAGCGCTCGTCGGCGGCGAGCAGGTCGAGCCGGGACAGGGGGACGTCCGGCTCGGTCACGAGCGAGGTGAGCAGCCGGCGGAACCGGTCCACGACGGACTCGACCGCGGCCTGGTCGAACGAGTCGGAGCGGTACTGGGCCAGCAGCCGCAAGCGCTTGCCGGGGTAGACCATCAGACCGAACGGGTACTCGGCGACCAGCCTGCCGTCGGCACCGAGCACGCGCACGCCGGGGATGAGGTCGCTCAGGTCGTCCACGTCGTGCGGGTAGTTGTGGAAGCTGACGACGGTGTCGAACAGCTCGCCGATCCCGACCGACTGCTGCACCTCGGCCAGGCCGAGGTGGTGGTGCGGGGCCAGGTCGAACTGGTCCTCCTGCAACCGCGCCAGCAGGTCCGCCAGCGACGTCTTCGGGTCGAGCCGCACCCGCACGGGCAGCGTGTTGAGGAACAGGCCGACCATGGACTCCATGCCGGGCAGTTCCGCGGGTCGGCCGGAGCTGACCGCGCCGAACGCCACGTCGCGCTTGCCGGTCAGCCGCCCGAGCAGGACGGCCCAGCAGCCCTGCATCACCGTGTTCAGCGTCAGGCCGCGAGCCCGCGCCCACGACGAGAGCCGGTGCGTGACGTCCTCGGGCAGGTCGACGACGAACGACTCGGGCACGTCCGACACGCGGTCGCGCTCGGCCGGGCCGAGCTTCGCGGCCTCGGTGAACCCGTCGAACGCCGTCGTCCACGCGGTCCGCGCGGCGTCGACGTCCTGCGCGCCGAGCCACGCCAGGTAGTCGCGGTAGGGCGCGACCGGCGGCAGCGCGGACACGTCCGCGCCGTTGGCGCACAGCGTGAACAGCTCGCGGGCGAAGATCGGCATCGACCAGCCGTCGACCAGGATGTGGTGCACGGCCCAGAGCAGCCGGAACCGCTCGTCGCCCAGCCGCACGACGGTGAACCGCACCAGCGGCGGCTCGGTCATGTCGAACCGGTGCGCCCAGTCGGCGTCGGTCAGCCGGACCAGTTCGGACGCGGCGTCCTCGTCGGCCATGCCGGTGAGGTCGACCTCCTGCCAGGGCAGCGCCACCGAGGACCGGATGACCTGCACGGCGTCCCCGGCCGGGCGCGACCGGAACGACGCCCGGAGGGCCGGGTGCCGCTGGACCAGCGCCTCGGCGGCGGCGCGGAACGCGGCCACGTCCAGCGGGCCTTCCACGTCCACGACGGCCTGGAGGGTGTAGACGTCGCTGCCCTGCTTGTCGTACTCGGCCTGGAAGAGCAGGCCCTTCTGCAACGCCGAGAGCGGCAGCACGTCGTCGACGCCGCCCGCGCCCTCGAAGTCCTCGATCTCGGCCTCGCTCAGCGAGACCAGCGGGAAGTCCGACGGGCTGTGCCCGCCCGACGCGCCGACGAACGACTCCAGCACGCGGAACCACGAGGTCGCGATCTCGTCCACATCGGACTCGGAGAGCAGGTCGCCCGCCCACAGCCAGTCCGCGACCAGGTGCGGGCCGTCGGGCCGGTCCTCGGTCACGGGCGTGACCGCGAGGACGTGCCGCAGCGGCATGTCCGGGCTGACGCCCGTGCCGACGACGGAGTCGCCGCCGTCGAGGGACCACTGGGCGTCCGCCCCGCCCGCGGCGAACCGGCCGAGGTAGTTGAAGCCGATCTGCGGCACGCCGAAGCGGGCCAGCGCGCCGACGGTCTGCGGGTTGAGGTGGCGCAGCAGGCCGAAGCCGAGGCCGCGGTCCGGCAGTGCGCGGAGCTGCTCCTTGACGCGCTTGACCGCCACTCCCCCGGTGGCGTCACCGGGGTCGACGCGCAGCGGGAACACGCTGGTGAACCAGCCGACCGTGCGGGACAGGTCCAGGTCGTCCGCCACCTGCTCGCGGCCGTGGCCCTCGACCTCCACCAGCACGCCGGGACCACCGGCTCCCAAGCGCTTGCGCCGCCACTCCGCCACGGCCAAGGCGAGGCCCGAGAGCAGCACGTCGTTGATCTCGCCGTGGAACGCGGCGGGCACGGTGGTCAGCAGCGCGGCGGTCGTCGTGGCGGGCAGCACGACCCGCAACGACTTGGCCGTGCCGTAGGTGTCCAGCGAGGGGTCGAGCGGACGCGACCCGAGCTGCGGGTCGTCCGGCTTGACCTGCGCCGTCCACAGTGGGAGCTCACGGGTGCGCGCGGCGGTGCGGGCGTTCTCCGACAGCACCTTCGACCAGCGGCGGTAGGACGTGCCCACCGGGTCGAGCGCGATCGGGCGACCCGCGACGACGGCCTCGAAGGCCGTCTTCAGGTCCGGCACCAGGATGCGCCACGACACGCCGTCGACGACCAGGTGGTGGATCACCAGGACGAGCCGGTCGCCGACCAGCGCGGCCTGCACGACCCGGCCCTCCTCGGGCGCGAGCCGCTGCCGGGCCCCGGTCACGGCGGTGTCCACATCGGACGCCTCGGTGATCTCCACCGGCACCGAGCCCGCGGGCAGCGTCTCCAGCGACCACAGGCCGTCCACCGGCACCGAGAGCTTCGCCCTCAGCACGTCGTGGTGGTCGACGACGGCCCGCAACGCGGTGGTGAGCGACGCGATGTCGCCGGGGACGCGAACGACGACGTACTGGCTGTACTGGCGGGTGCGGTCGGTGAGCGACTCCAGGTCCTCGCGGAGCTGATGCGCGATCGGGGTCAGCTCGACCTCGCCGACGCCGTCGGCGACCGCGGTGGCGACGGCTCCGGCCGGGCGGGCGATCGTCGCGATGGCCGCCGGGGACCGGTGCTTCAGCACGTCCCGCGAGGTGATCAGCAGTCCGGCCCGCCGGGCCCTGCTGACGACCTGGATGGAGCTGATGCTGTCGCCGCCGAGCGCGAAGAAGCTGTCCTCCACGCCGACCTCGGGCAGGCCGAGCACCTCGGCCATCACCTCGCACAGCACCCGCTCCTCGGAGCTGCGGGCGGTCCGGCCGCGCGGACCGGCCGAGAAGTCGGGCTCGGGCAGCGCCTTGCGGTCCACCTTGCCGTGCGGGGTCAGCGGCATCGCGTCCAGCGTCAGCAGCGTCGAGGGCACCATGTACTCGGGCAGCACGGCCGCGAGCCGGGCGCGCACGTCGTCGGTGTCGACCGGGTTCCCGTTGTCGGACACCAGGTAGCCGATGAGCCGCTTGCTGCCGACCGGGTCGGTCACGACCGCGACGGCCGCGTCGCCGACGTGCGGCAGGCCGCGCAACGCCGACTCGATCTCACCCAGCTCGATCCGGTGGCCGCGCACCTTCACCTGGTGGTCACGGCGTTCCACGAACTCCAACTGCCCGTCCTCCCTGCGGACCACCCGGTCCCCGGTGCGGTACATCCGGAGACCGGTGCCCGCGAAGGGATCGGGGACGAACGTGGTCGAGGTGCGGGCGGGGTCGCGCAGGTAGCCGCGCCCCACCCCGAGCCCGCCCACGTACAGCTCGCCGGGGACGCCGGGCGGCACGGGCCCGAGGTCGTCGCCCAGCACGTACAGCCGGGTCCCGCGCACCGCGCGGCCGATCGGCACGCGTGCGGACGCCACGGCGTCGTCAACGGTGATCGTCGCGTGGGTGACGTCGTCCGAGCACTCCGTGGGCCCGTAGGCGTTCACCAGCGGGATGGTCGGGAACCGCGCGAACCAGCGCAGGCACAGGTCGGGCGGCAGCGCCTCGCCCGTGACCACCAGGCGGCGCAGCGAGGGCAGCCGGGGTCGGTCGCCGACGACGTCCCACGCGTCCAGCGCGGCGCGCAGCAGCGACGGGACGACCTCCAGGATCGTCACGGACTCGTCGGCCACCAGGCCGAACAGCGCGTCCGGGTCGGCAGCGGTCTCGCGCGTCACCACGCGCACCCGGCCGCCGACCACCAGCGGCGCCAGCATCTGCCAGACGGAGATGTCGAACGTGAGCGGGGCGTTCTGCACCAACGAGTCCGCCGCGGTGAGGGCGAGGTCGTCGACCTTGGCCAGCAGGTGGTTCACCATGCCGCGCCGGTGCACCATCGCGCCCTTGGGCTTGCCGGTCGAGCCGGACGTGAAGATCACGTACGCGAGGTCGTCCGGCAGGCCGACCACGGGCGCGAGGTCGTCGTCCTCGGCGTCGTCGAGCACGACGACGTCGACCGCGTGACCGGCGGCGCGGGTGATCTCCTCGGCGAGCGCGCGGTGCGCGGCGTCGACAACGAGGTGGCGGATCCCGTTGTCGGTCAGCAGGTCCGCGCCGCGCCGGACGGGCGCGCGGGTGTCCAGCGGCACGTACGCGCCACCGGCGCCGAGCACGCCGAGCACAGCGGAGATGAACCCGGCTCCGGGCGCGCCGAGCACGCCGACCAGCTCGGCGGGCACGCGTCGGGACAGCGCGCTCGCACGGGCGACCAGTGCGCCGTAGGTGGTCGTGACGTCGTCCTCGACGACCGCGACGGCGTCCGGGTACCGGGAGGCCAGCGCGCGCACGGTGTCCACGAGGTCCGCGTCGGCGCCCTCGGCGAACGCGCCGGTGCCCTCCTCCAGCCAGCCCGCGCGCTCCGGCGCGCTGACCACGTCGACGCGGCCGAGCGGCACGTCGTCGGCGACGGTCGCGAAGGTGACCAGGAACTCCGCGAACCGGTGCAGGTGGTCCTCGACCTCCTGCGCGGTGTACAGCTCGGGGTTGCCGTTGACGTGGACCTCGGCGCCGCCGTCCGGCGCGTCCACGACGGTGATCATCAGGTCTTCGATGAGTCCGGTCGACAGGTTGTTGACCTCGACGCCGCACGAGCCGAGCGCGAACGTCGTCTGCTGCGGGAGGATGTTGACGAACGGCCCGAACGGCCGCCGGTCCTCTGAGGACAGACCCATCTCGCGGCGGATGCGGCTGACCCGGTACCGCTGGTGCTTGAGCACCTGCGCCAGCTCGCGCGAGGTCCGCCTGAGCAGGTCGGCCTTCGTCGCGTCGGGCCGCACGGTCACGCGCAGCGGCAGGTAGTTGGCGATCATGCCGGGGATCGCGCGCATCGACGCGCCCATCCGCGCGGTGGCGGGCAGGGTCAGCAGCACGTCGCCGACACCGGTCATCCGCTGCGTGTAGACGCCGACCGCGGCCAGGACCACGGCGGGCCAGGTGGACGCCGACTTCGACGCCAACTCGCGCAGGGTCGCGGCGGTCTCGGCCGGGACCACGGTGGTGCGGCGGAGGAATCCGCGCACGGCCGTGGCGGTCTGCTCGCGCTGCGACAGGCTGGGGAGGTCGGGCACCTGGTCGAACCGGGCGGCCCAGAAGTCCCGGTCGCGCTGGAACCACACCGAGTCGGTGTAGGCCCTCTCGGCGTCCAGCAGCTCCTTCAACGGCGACAACTGGCCCTCGACGGCCGACCGGCCCTCCACCAGCGCCTGGTAGATCTCCGCGAGCCGACGCCAGTACACGACCTGGCTGTACCCGTCGCACAGCAGGTGGTGGATGCACATGTAGAAGAAGTGCCTGTCCTGCCCCAGGTCCACCAGCGCGAGCCGGAACAGGGGGAAGTCGTCCAGGGTGAACGGCTTCGCCAGGTCGGCGGCCATCCACTCGACGGCCTCGGCCTCACCGACCTCCAGCGCCGTGATGGGCACCTCGGCCATCGGCTCGACGACCTGGCGCGGCTCGCCGTCGACCTCGACGTAGCGGGTGCGGGTGCACTCGGCCTCGACGATGAGCTGTCGCACGGCCGCGCGGAACGCGGGCACGTCCAGCGGGCCCCGGATGTCCAGGTACCCCGCGGAGTTGTACGCGACACCGCGTCCGTGGAACTTCTCGTCGAACCAGATCTCCGCCTGACCGGCGGACAGTGGCAAGCTCGCCGCTGCGGTCATCAGACACTCCTCGATGTGGCCGTCGGGGGCGCCGACAGTCGGGAACCGTTCTCCGCCAGGACTTCGGCGCCGTAGATGTCGGCGATCCACTGGTCGTGGTAGATGGTGTCCAGGTAGCGGTCGCCCAGGTCGGGCGAGATGGCGACGGCCGAGAGGTCGTCGCCGGGCGCGTTGCGGGCGAGCCAGTCCATCGCCCCGCTGATGACGGTGCCGGTCGACCCGCCGAACAGGAAGCCGTGGCGCACCAGCATCCGGCACGCCCGCACGGTGTCGATCTCGGCGACGTGCACGACCTCGTCCACGACGGACTCGTCCAGCAGCGGTGGCCGGACGCTCGTGCCGAGACCGGGCAACATCCGGGGCTGGGCCGGGGTCCCGAAGGTCACCGAGCCGACGCTGTCGATGGCGACGATCCGCACCGACGGCCGGTTCTCGCGGAAGTACCGCGAGCAGCCCATCAGCGTTCCGGTGCTGCCCGCGCCGATGAACAGCACCTCGACCTCGGGGAAGCTCTTCAGGATCTCCGGGCCGGTGGTGAGGTAGTGCGCCATCGCGTTGCCGGGGTTGGCGTACTGGTTGAGCCAGACGTACCCCCGCTCGCGGCGCATCCGCTCGACGAAGCGGATGCGCGCGCCGAGCAGCCCCTCCTCGGGGTGCGGCTCGGTGACGACGTGCACCTGCGTGCCGAGCGACTGCATGAGCTGGCGCGCGGCCAGCGTGCACCGCGTGTCCGTGACGCAGAGGAACCCGTAGCCCTGGCTCGCGGCCACGAGGCTGAGCGCGACGCCGAGGTTGCCCGACGAGCTCTCGACCAGCGTGTCGCCGGGTCGGAGCTGGCCGTTGCGCACGGCGGTCGCGACCATCTCGGTGGCGGCCTTGAGCTTGATGGACCCGGCGAAGTTGAAGCCCTCGCACTTGAGGAACAACGGGTGCCCGGACAGCGTCCTGAGGTCGACGTACAGATCGTCCACGTTGAACTCTTGCGGCGTGGATATGACTGGCATGAACCGACTCCTACGAGATCGACCAGCAGCGACTCATCGCTTCCCGTAGCGATGCAGGTCAAAGAAGAAGTCCTCCACGGGAGCGAGGTCGCCCGCGCGACCGACCTCGTCGTAGACGAACTTGCCGACGGCCAGGTCCAGCACGCCGAGGCCGAACGGGGAGAAGAACACCGGCTTGTCCGCGGGGAGCTGGACGGCCCCGGTCATCACGTCGAACAACGTGCCGGACAGGAACTCCCGGTTGCCCTCGGCCTGCTCGGCCAGGTGCACCGAGGTGTTGGCCTTGAGGCAGTGCTCGACGTCGTCGACCACGTTCGTGCCGGACAGCACGACCTCGGGCGACAGGTCGCGCAGCGACACGTGCAGCACCAGGGGGTTGTGCTCGAACCAGGTCGGGTCGGTGATGTGCGGCTCGCCCGCGACCGTGGCGAACACGACGAGGTCGCACGCCTTGATCAGGTCCTCGGCCGACTCGTGGATCACGACGTCGCCGTCACCGGTGGACTCGACGTACCCCTTGAACCCGGCGGCGTGCTCGGGGCTGAGGTCGAAGATGCCGACCTCGTCGAACGACCAGCCGGTGCCCGCGAGGTACGTGTGGATGTACCGGGCGATCAGCCCCGTGCCGATGAAGCCGACCTTGGTGGGCCGGACGCGGTCGCGGGTCAACCAGTCCGCGGCGAGCGCGGCGGACGCGGCGGTGCGGACCGCGCTGATGATGGAGCTCTCCATGCAGGCGATCGGGTAGCCGGTCTCCTGGTCGTTGAGGATCAGCACGGCCGACGCGCGCGGGATGCCGCGCTGGACGTTGGCCGGGAAGCTGGAGATCCACTTGACCCCGTGCACGCCGATGTCGCCGCCGACCGAGGCCGGCAGGGCGATGATCCGCGACGAGGGGTCCTCCGGGAATCGGAGGAAATACGAGGGCGGGTTCACGGTGTCGCCCGAACCGTGCAGCCGGTAGGCCGCCTCGACCAAATCCAAGAGGTGCTTGTCACGGTCCCGCAAAACCTCGTGAACCTGAGCGCCGGAAATCACCGCGAAGGTCGGAGTCGGATCCGACATGTCTACCCACGCTCCTCTGCGCTAACCACGGCAGGATGCCGCGGCGACCTGTTCAACAGAGTGTCGACCAGGGCTGACGAGGCACTGACACAGGGCTGACGAGGCCGTTCACCTGCGATTACAGGTCTCCCGGCAGGCGTCTGGAGAAAATATATAGAAAATCGAGTTGTCCACTCGCCCGCAACACCGCCGGAACATTGACAGGCTCGCGGGGCCGTGCCTATGGTCTTCCACAAGTCGAGCGCGCAATTCTCGGAAGTTCCGTCGCGCCCCCATCAACAATTCTAATCCGCGACTTTTGTCGTGTTGAGACAGGAAGGATCGTCTTCGATGGAAGATCGCAGGATCAAGAATGTCGTCGTCCTGGGTGGCGGCACGGCGGGCTGGATGACCGCGTCGTACCTCGGCAAGGCGCTCGGCCCGGCCGTGAAGATCACCGTGCTGGAGGCGCCGTCGGTCCCCAGGATCGGCGTCGGCGAGGCGACCGTCCCGAACCTGCACAAGGTGTTCTTCGACTTCCTCGGCCTCTCCGAGGAGGAGTGGATGCGGGAGTGCAACGCCAGCTTCAAGATGGGCATCAAGTTCACGAACTGGCGCACCGGCGGCAGGGGTGACGCCAACCCCCGGCCCTACCGCGACACGACCGACCACTACTACCACCTGTTCGGCCTGCTGCCGAACCACGAGAACGAGCCGCTGTCGGCGTACTGGTCGCACAAGCGCCTCACCGGCCAGACCACCGAGGCGTTCGACTACGCCTGCTACCGCGAGCCCCCGATCCTGGACGCGAAGCTCGCGCCGCGGCACTCCGACGGCACCAAGTGGACCAACTACGCCTGGCACTTCGACGCCGCGCTGGTGGCCGACTTCCTGCGCCGCTTCGCGACCAACAAGCAGGGCGCGATCCACATCCAGGACGAGTTCATCGACGCCGACGTGGACACCCGCGGCCACGTCACCGCCCTGAACACCAAGGGCGGCCGCAAGATCGAGGGCGACTTCTTCGTCGACTGCTCCGGCTTCCGCGCCCTGCTGATCAACGGCGTGATGCGCGAGCCGTTCCTGGACATGAGCGACCACCTCCTCAACGACCGCGCGGTCGCCACCCAGGTCCCGCACGACGACGAGGCGAACGGCGTCGAGCCGTTCACCGGCTCCATCGCCATGACCAACGGCTGGACGTGGAAGATCCCCATGCTGGGCCGCTTCGGCACCGGCCACGTCTACAGCAGCCGCTTCACCACGCAGGACGCGGCGACGCAGGAGTTCTGCGAGATGTGGGGCCTCGACCCCAGCGAGCAGAAGCTCAACCACATCAAGTTCCGAGTGGGCCGCAACCGCCGCACCTGGGTCCGCAACGTGGCCGCGATCGGCCTCTCGTCCTGCTTCCTGGAGCCGCTGGAGTCCACCGGCATCTACTTCATCACCGCCGCGCTCTACCAGCTCGCGAAGCACTTCCCGGACAAGAACTTCGACCCGATCTTCGCCGACCGGTTCAACACCGAGATCAACACGATGTTCGACGACTCGCGCGACTTCCTCCAGGCGCACTTCAGCCTGGCCGCGCGCAACGACACCGAGTTCTGGCGCGCCTGCAAGGACCTGGTGCTCGCGGACGACATCAAGGAGAAGATCCGGATGTACAAGGCGGGGCTGGCGATCAACATGCCGGTCACCGACGAGAACACCTACTACGCGAACTTCGACGCGGAGTTCCGCAACTTCTGGACCAACGCGAGCTACTACTGCGTCTTCACCGGCCTGGGCTTCGACCCCCAGCAGACGCTGACGAAGCTCACCCACCACCCGTCGATGCTCGACTCGGCGGAGCACGTCTTCGCCGACATCAAGCGCAAGCAGGCCGAGCTGCTCAAGACCCTGCCGACGACCTACGACTACCTGAAGCAGTTGCACGGCAAGTAACCGCGCGACTCGAGAACGCCGGAGCGGACCCCGACCCGCTCCGGCGTTCTCGCGCGTTCAGCCCGCGGCACCGACCGCCGGACGGGACAGGACGGCGACCGCCAGCCAGACCAGCGACACCCCGACCAGGACGTGCAGCAGGCTGGTCAGCGGACCGTCGGGCAACCGGGCGGCGACCGCGAACACGGCCAGCAGCACCGCGTACCCCCACACCGGGACCGGCGGGTACACCCCGGCGCGCAGCATCGACGCGCCGAACAGGACGGACCCGACCGCGAACACCAGCGCGCTCCCCAGCAGCAGCACCACGGACGGCGCCGCGGGCCGCACCCCCTCCGCGAAGAACAGCACCGCGTTGAGGCTGAACGCCGCTCCCCCGAACAGACCGAGCCCGATCAGGTTGACCAGGTACGCGACAGCGCCGAACCGCCCCGACTCCAGCGCCTGCCCCCGGTGCAGCACGACCAGCAGCGGCACGGCCAACGCGGGCGTCACCGCGAGCACGAGGCTCGTCGCGGCGGTCTCCCCGACGAAGGCCTCCACCCCGCCCGGCACCGCGATCCCCAGTCCCGCCAGCACTCCCGACCAGGCACTCGGCTTGGTTTCCCACGACGACATGAGGCGCTCCTCCGCTCGACGACCCCGGACGGGATCGCGGGGCGAACGCTAGGAACCCGCCACCCGGCCCCGGAAGTGGGGGGGGGGGGGGG
>NZ_JANYMP010000016.1:77046-244584 GCF_025061645.1 Umezawaea endophytica
CGACCGGCACGTGCCGGTCGGCACTACTCATCCGGGCCCGGACGCGCGACAGTGGTCCCGATGCGAATCCTCTGGGTGTCGGTCCTCGTGTACGGCGTCGTGCTGGTCGCCGGGCTCTACTACGCCCTCACCGGCCTGTCCCCCGACCCGGATCCGGCGCGGTTGGCCGGTTTCGTCGTCTGCGTCGGACTGCTGGTGGCGCTGGAGTTCGGCGGACCGCGCCACCCCGTGGCGCTGGCGTCGGCCCGGCTGGCGCTGTTCGTCGCGGTGGCCGCGCTGGACGAGTCGGGCCTGTCGCGGGTGCTGTTCCTGCTGGTGCCGTTCCTCGGGTACCTCCAGTTCGGCCGCCGGGCCGGGCTGGCGCTCGGCGGCGTGTGCCTCGCCCTGCTGGTCGGCGGCCACCTGCTGTGGCAACCGGGGTGGTACACCGACGCGACCGCCGTGTCCGACGTGCTGATGTTCTGCGTCGGCCTGGTGCTGGCGCTGTCGATGGCCGCCATCGCGACCGGGGCACGGGAGGCGCGGGACCGGGTGGCGGAGCTGTCGGCGGCGGTGGAGCGCACCCGCCTGGCCCGTGACCTCCACGACGGGCTCGGCCACCACCTGACCGCCATCGCCGTGCAACTGGAGAAGTCCGAGGCGTTCCGCGACCTCGACCCCGAGACCGCCGACCGGGCCGTCGGCGACGCGCGCCGGTCCGCGCGGCAGGCGCTGGAGGAGGTCCGGTCCTCGGTGCGCGCGATGCGGTCCGACACCACGCCGTTCGACCTGCCGTCGGCGCTCGCGGACCTGGTGCGCGACACGGACGTCCGGCTGACCGTCGTCGGCGGGCAGAACGGGGCGGACCGGGCCGCGCTCACCACGCTCTACCGCGCCGCGCAGGAGTCGCTGACCAACGCGAGCAGGCACGCGCGGGCGTCGACCGTGACGGCGAGGCTGGTGTTCGGCCCGCACGACGCCAGGGTGGAGGTGGCCGACGACGGCCGCGGCTTCGACACCGCCGCGCCGGAGGGCTTCGGGCTGCGCGGCATGCGGGAACGCGCCGAGCTGGTCGGCGGCCGGGTCGACGTGGTCAGCGAGCCGGGCGCGGGCACGCGGGTCACGGTGGTGGTGCCGTCGTGACCGTCCGGGTGCTCGTCGTCGACGCCCAGGAGCTGGTCCGCGACGGCATCGCGTCGCTGCTCGGGCTCCAGCCCGGCATCGAGGTCGTCGGCGTGGCGGGCGACGGCCGGTCCGCCGTCGAGCTGGCGCCGCAGGTCGAGCCGGACGTCGTGCTGATGGACGTGCGGATGCCCGTGATGGACGGCGTGGCGGCCGCCGCCGAGCTGGCGCCCACGTGCAAGGTCGTCATGCTCAGCACGTTCGACGACCACGAGTACGTCGTGCGGGCGCTGCGGGTGGGCGCGGTCGGCTACCTGCTCAAGGACCTGCCGGTCCGCGAGCTGGCCGAGGCCGTCCGGCTGGCGCACGCGGGCGTGACCCAGCTCGACCCGGCCGTGGCCAGGGCGCTCGCCGCTCCCCGCCCGGCCACGTCCGCCCTCACCGCGCGGGAGGTCGAGGTGCTGCGCCAGGTCGCCACCGGCGCGACGAACCGCGAGATCGCCGCGCGCCTCTACCTCAGCGAGGGCACGGTGAAGAACCACGTCTCGCGGATCCTGTCCCGCCTCGGCCTGCGCGACCGCACCCAGCTCGCCCTGTACGCCCGCGAGCTGTGAGTCGGGCGCTACTCACCCGGATGTCCCCCGTCGGACCTGACCGGGCTCCTGCGAGCCCACCACGTCGACGATCTCCTGCGGTTCCCCTCGGTCGGATCTGCGCCCGTGGTGCCCGCTCCCCGTGCCGCACGGGGTCGGATTCACCACATCTGGTGGCATCGTCCCAGGTCGGAGGCCAGGTCGACGTGCGGATGGCGGTCCGAACAGGAATGCTGGGAGGTGTCCGTCACCGAGCACGTGAGGAAGTATGGCGAACCCGACCCGCACCACCGCCCTGCACTGGACCACCGTCGTCCCCGTGATCGCCGTCGCGGCGCTCGGCCTGACCTGGGGGCGTGAGCTGCCGGTCGCGGCCGTCGTCGTCGTGGCCGTGCTGCTGGCGGGTGCAGTGCTCGCCGCCGTGCACCACGCGGAGGTGGTGGCGCACCGGGTCGGTGAGCCGTTCGGGTCGCTGGTGCTGGCGGTCGCGGTGACGGTGATCGAGGTGGCGCTGATCGTCACGCTGATGGCCGACGGGAAGCCCGGCAGCGAAACGCTGGCCAGGGACACGGTGTTCGCCGCGGTCATGATCACCGTGAACGGGATCATGGGGATCTCGCTGCTCGTGGGCGCGCTGCGGCACCGGGTGGCGACGTTCAACCCCGAGGGCACGGGCGGCATGTTCGCCACCGTCACCACGATCACGACGCTGAGCCTCGTGCTGCCGACGTTCACCACGACCAAGCCGGGCCCGGAGTTCTCGACCGCGCAACTCGCGTTCGCCGCCGTCGCGTCGCTCGGCCTCTACGCCCTGTTCGTGGCGATGCAGACCGTCCGGCACCGCGACTACTTCCTCCCGCTCGACGAGCACGGCGAGGTGCTGGAGGAGCACGCGGAGCCGCCGACCGCGAAGGCGGCGGTGGCCAGCCTGGTGCTGCTGCTGGTGTCGCTCGTGGCGGTCGTCGGCAACGCCAAGGCCGTGTCCCCCGCGATCGAGGCGGGTGTGGAGGCGGCCGGGTTCCCGCTCGCCGTCGTCGGTGTGGTCATCGCGCTGCTGGTGCTGGCCCCGGAGACGCTGGCCGCCGTCCGGGCGGCTCGGCGCGGGCGGGTGCAGACCAGCATCAACCTGTCGCTGGGCTCGGCGATGGCCAGCATCGGCCTGACGATCCCGTCCATCGCCATCGCGTCGATCTGGCTCACCGGCCCGCTGGTGCTCGGCCTCGGCCCGACGCACATGGTGCTGCTCGCGCTCACGGTCGTGACCGGGACGCTGACCATCGTGCCGGGCAGGGCGACCCTGCTCCAGGGCGGCGTCCACATCGGACTGCTCGCCGCGTTCCTGTTCCTCGCCGTCAGCCCGTGACGGCGAGGAACGGGCGCGTCACCCCGCCAGCGGGGCCGTGCGGAACGGGTCGTCGCGGTCCAGCTTGCCGGTGAAGAGCCCCTGGAACAGGTTCAGCTTCTGCATGTTCCCGGTGCCCTCGATGAACTCCATTCCGCGCGCGTCGCGGACCAGCTTGTCCAGCACCGGGTGTTCCAGCCTGGCGCCCGCGCCGAAGAACGTGCACGCCTGCTGCGTGGCGTCGTGGGCCAGTTCCGCGGCGCGGACCTTGGCCGCGGACGCCAGGTAGCCGTCGCCGGTGCGGGCGTCGACCGCGGCCGCCGCCAGGTGCACCAGCCTGCGCGCGCCGTCGATCCGCCGGGCCAGCAGGTCCAGGCGGTCCCGTTCGTCGCGCCGCAGCGCGCTGCGGTGGGTGATCACGTACTCGTGCGCGGCCCGCGCGATGCCCAGCGCGATGGCGGCGACACCCGGCCGCAGCAGGTTGAACGTCTGCACGAACGCCCACATCCCGCGCCGCGACGGGGAGAGGTGGCGACCGAGGAAGCGCTCGGGCGCGATCTCCACGTCCTGCATGGTGATCGCGCTGATCCGCGCGCCCCGCAGCCCGATGGTCTCCAGCGCCTCGGCGTGGAAACCGGGGCTGGGGCTCTCGACCAGCACGGCGTTGATGCCCAGCGGGCCGGGGCTGGTGCGGGCGAACACGACGCCGAGCTGCGCGCGGGCCGCGTTGCCGACGTACCGCTTCGCGCCGCTGAGCAGCGCGGGCTTGTCACCGGTCGCGGGCACGACGGTGGTGCTCAGCGCTCCCGCGTCGGAGCCCCGGTCCGGTTCGGTGAGCGCGAAGAACGTCCACAGCGGACTTTCCAGCATCCGCCCGTAGAACCAGTCCTTCTGCTGCTCGTCGGCCAGCAGGTCGATCAGCACCCCCGCGAGCAGCGGGCCCGGCGAGGCGACGAGCATGCCCACGTCGGCGCAGGACAGCTCCTCCATGATGATCGCCCGCTCCAGCGCGAGCGTCCCGTAGAACCTGTTGCCCGCGATGGGGATCGGCACGTTGCCGTACTCCGGCGGGATGCCCATCGTGGACAGGTAGCGCACGGCGGGCAGGTCGAAGTGCTCCCGGATCAGCTCCGGGTCGCGGTCGAGCGCCAGCCCGAGCGTCCGGAAGTCGGCACCCCACTCGCGGACCTGGCCACGCAGCGCGAGCAGCCGGTCGTCAAGCCGGATCGTCGTCACAGCCACTCCTCCGGACGGCAGTAGGCCTCGGCGAGCAGCTCCGAGACGCGTGCCACCTGCCCCGGCCCACCGGCCAGGTAGCCGCTCGCGCCGAGGAGCTTCACCAGCGCGCGGTCGGCCTGGGTGAGCTGGGCGTGCAGGTGGTTGAGCACGGTGTCCGGCAGTTCGCCGGGCCCGATGCCGGTCAGCACCGCGCGGACTTCCAGGTGCTCGATGAGGCCGTCCGCGACCGTGGACTTCACCATCTGCTGCTGGAGCAGCGTCGAGTTCCCGGTGCGCCTGCCGTTGAGGTAGCGCATCGCGGTCTCCCGCAGCTCCTCGGACAGGCCGAGCCGCAGCCACACCAGCCCGAGCGTCCACGCGGCGCGCTGCGCGGGCGCGAAGCCGTTCACCCCGCCCGGTGCCCGGTGGCGTTGCAGCAGAACCGGTCCGCCGGGCAGGTCGATCTCGCCGAGCGCGGTCTCCGCGCAGGCGGACCGGTCGACCGTGACGCCGTCGGCCCACACGCGGGACGTGCCCGCCGCGATCTCCTCGGAGACGATGGCGTGCCCGGCGGGGCCGCACGGCAGCAGGCCGGGCAGCACCGCCACGGCGAGTTCGGTCACCGCCGGGGCCACGCCGTCCGTGCGCGCGGCGCGGTGGCAGCGCGACCACTGGTCGGTGTGCGCGAGCGTGGTCACGGTCCCCCCACGGCGCAGTAGCCCAGGTCGCCGGTGCTCGGGTCGTGGTCGATCAGCACCACCGGGTCGGCGTCGACGCCGTGCGCGGCCAGCAGCGACCACGCCGCCGTGCACGGGTAGCCCGCCTCGGCCACGAGCACGGGACCGCTGTGCCGCACCAGGTCCGGGTCGATGCCCGCGCCGACGACGACCGTGGCCGACGAGTCGGGGCCGAGCAGCGAGCCGAGCGCGGCGTCGATCGCACCGGGCAGGTCGGCCAGGCGGACGCCGACCTCGTGCCCGACGGTGAGCCCCGTGGAACCCTTGTCCTCCAGCAGGACCGCGACACCGGCGTTGCCCTGCGGCGCGGAATCCCCGACCTCGTAGGGCAGCGTCGACTGGTCCAGCACCAGCACGAGCGCGCGCTGGTAGCCGTGCCGCTTCGCGTAGTCGCCCGCGAGCTTGAGCGCGGTGTACGGCGCGCAGGTGCCGCTGTCGGACAGCGCGAACACCAGCGGGCCGTTGGTCAGCTCCTCGGACAGGAAGGTCGCCGCGGACAGGCGGCAGTCCAGGTCCGGGGTGCTGTGCGCGACGAGCGCCAGGTCGACCCGGTCCTCACCGAGGTCCAGCTCCGCCACCAGGTTCTGGGCCATCGCGGTGAACGTCGTCCCGGCCACGAGCACCTCGGGGCGGACGGCGACGCCGTAGCCCCTGGTGAGGTCAGCGAAGTGGCGCTGGGAGAACTCGTCGTCGATCCGGCGGTCCCCGCCGTCGAACTTCCTGTGCACGACCCGTGCCACCCCGAGCGGGGACCGCACCAGGCGCGGGCGCCTGGTCGTCTCGGGAACGGGTGCCGCCGTCCGGTACATGCTCAGGCGTCCCGCTCGGCCACGACGAAGTCGGCGAGCGACGCGACCGTCTCGAAGTGCGCCATCTCCAGGTTGTCGGTGTCGAACTCCACCTCCAGCGCCTCCTCCAACTGCATCAGCAGCTCGAAGACGCCGGTCGAGTCGAGGCCCAGCTCGTCGAACAGGCGCGACGACTCGGTCAGCTCGGGCAGGTCGTAGTCGAGCACCTGCGCCAGCACGGTCGTGATGGCGGAGACGATCCTGGCCCGCTCGGGCGCCGTCGTCTGGATGTCGGCCGTGTCGCTCATCTGTTGTCCTTTCGGGGGAATGCGGGTCTATTCCGGCGTCGCCACGGCCGTGAGGTTCGGGAGCCTCTGGTGGCGCAGCAGGTCCTCGGTGGTGTCGCGCTCGCGCACCAGGTGGGCGCGGCCGTCCTGGACGAGCACCTCGGCGGGGTAGCCGTGGCTCAGGAACAGCACCGGGGACGCGGTCGGGCCGTACGCGCCGGAGCGCAGCACGCCGACGAGGTCGCCGACCTGGACCGGCGGCAGCGCGATCTTCTTGCCGAGGGTGTCGTTCGGGGTGCACAGCGGGCCGGTGACGTGCCAGCTCTCGACCGCGGGCTCGTCCATCCGGTTCAGCACGGCCATCGGGAAGTTGCGCTTCACGAAGGACCCGATGCCGACCGCGGCCATGTGGTGGTTCGTGCCGCCGTCGGCGACCGCGAACTTCTCCCCCATCGACTCCTTCACGTACCGCACCCGCACGACGTACGTGCCGGACGTGGCGGTGAGGTAGCGGCCGAGTTCCATGACCAGCCGGGTCTCCGGGTGCGCGTCGGCGAACTCGGCGATGATCGGGTTCACCCGCGCGGCCAGCAGCTCGAGGTCGAGGTCGCGCTCACCGTCGAAGTACGCGACGCCGAGGCCGCCGCCGATGTCGACCATCTCCAGCGGGAAGCCCAGGACGTCGGACACCCGGTTGGCCAGGTCGAAGATGCGCTCGGTGTTCTCGGCGATGGCCTCCTCGCTGAGGATGCGGGTGCCCATGTACACCTGGACGCCCATCAGCCGCACGTTCGGGTGCCGCTGCGCGAGGTCGGCGTTGTCGAAGACCTGCGTCTCGTCGATGCCGAACTGGCGCGGCTTCCCGCCCATGGTCAGGCCGGAGCCCTTGACCGCGAAGCTCGGGTTGATCCGCAGCGCGACCGGCGCGACGACACCGCGGTCGCGGGCGAACCGGTCGATCAGCGCGAGTTCGCCGAAGGACTCGCAGATGATGGTGTAGATGCCCTCGTCGAGGCAGGCCTCGATCTCCCGCTCGCTCTTGCCGGGACCGAGGAAGATGATGTTCTCCGGGGCGGCGCCCGAGCGGCGGACGGTGATCAGCTCCGCCATCGACGACACCTCGACCCGCGCGCCCGCGGCCTGGAGCACCGCGCACACGCCGATGTTGGGGTTCGACTTGAGGGAGAAGAAGAACTCCAGCCGCGGGTGCATGGTGGCCTTGAGGCCGTGCACCCGCGCCGACAGCTCGTCGCCGTCGTAGAGGTACATCGGCGTGCCGAACTCCTCGGCCAGCTCGGTGATCGGGATGCCCTGGACTTCGAACTCGGCGGTCATCGGTCCTCCTTCGCCAGTCGGGTGGTGATCTCCGCGTCGATGGCCGCGATCTCGGCGTCGGTCGAGCCGACGACGATCCCGTACAGCCGTCCGTCGAACGCCGCGTCGTCGCGGGCGCCCGCGTTGACCGTGGCGAAGTTGTTGACCAGCAGGCCCGCGCCGCCCTGCCGCTCCAGCACCAGCCCGTCGAGCAGGGTGCGCACGGTGCCGAAGCCGAGTTCGCCGGTCAGCCGCAGCGGGTAGTGCCGGGCGAGCGCGATCTGGCCCGCGCCGACGAACCGCTCCTGCAACGGGACCTGGTACGTCGACATGTTGTTGCGGGCGTTGATCTCGATGACCGGGTAGAGCCCGTCGTCGGGGTCGACCATCGCGTCCACGCCGACGACGCCGAAGTACCCGTCGGCGGACAGCTTCTTGCCCAGCAGCTCGGCCGTGGCGACCAGTTCGTCCACCTGCGCGCCGGACAGCCGCGCGGGCATCCGGTGTCCCTTGTGGACACCGCCCTCGGTGAACAGCTCCTTGACGAAGTCGAAGTGCGTCACGCCGTCGCGGCCCACGGTGAACTGGTAGTTCAGGTCGGTCTTCTTCGCGACCCAGTTCTCGACGCAGAACGCGATCCTCGGCTGACCGGACTTCTCCACCGACCGGGCGATCATCCGGAACAGCCGGTCCATCCGGCGGGCGCTCTCCAGCACGGCGATGCCCTTGCCGGACACGCCGAGCGCTTCCTTCACCACGACCTTCTCGCCGCGCTCGACCAGCGGCGCGGCCTCGGCGAACGCCCGTTCGAGCTGCTCCACCGTGTCGCACGCCCACCCGACGGGCTGCCGCAGGCCCAGCTCGTCGGCGACGCGGCGGCTGTAGACCTTGCTGTTGACGGTCTTGCAGGTCGCCGCGTCCGGTGCCGCGAGCGGCAGCCCGGTCGCCGCGGCGAGCCGTTCCTCCACTTCGGACACACCGTGCGCGACGAGGTGCGCGTCGAGGCCGCTCAGGGTCGTGACCAGCGCCGGGGCGGCCAGCGCGTCCTCGGTGACGTTGCGCAGCGGGTCCTGGTCGGCGACGACGTGCACCGTCGGCAGCTCGATGCCCAGGCCCGCCAGGTAGGCGAGGTGGTCGGCGTCGGGCGCCGCCTTGAGCACCACGTGGTCGGTCGGTCCCGCGAGCAGCAGGGCGAACTCGTCCATGTGGTTGACCACGGCGCTGCCGCTCGCGGCGGACACGCGCGGCAGCGTGTGCTCGCCGCGCGCCCACTGCTCCTCGACCTCGAAGTTGCCGAGGAACACCAGCGACGTGTCCGGCTCGCCGACCACGGCCCGCTTCAGGCGGGTGGTGAAGTCATCCATGTCGCGTCCTAGTGCTGGAAAACGGCTGCGGAGAACGTCTGGCCGAGGCCGGCCGACGTCATCAGGTACTTGTCGCCCGGCTTGAGCAGGCCCAGTTCGCGGACGGTCTGGTAGTTGATGAACGGGTCAGCGCAGAAGCAGTGCCCGGTCTTGTCCAGGTTGTCCAGGAAGAACTTCTCGTTCGGCAGGCCGAGGTTCTTGGCGGCCACCGTCCACGACACCCGGTTCACGTTGTGCGGCAGCACCAGGTCGATGTCGGCGAGCGTGAGGCCTGCCTCGCCCAGTGCCCCGAGGATCACCTCTTCGAGCGCGTCCTGGTAGATCTTGCGCGCGTACTTGGCGACGTCCGGCGTCATGTCGATCACGCCGTCGTCGCGCCCGTGGATGCGCGTGGCGTAGCCGAGCAGGTGGTCGCGGTCGCCCTTGGCGGACACCAGCACCGCCGCGACGCCCTCGCCCATGATCGACACGTCCTCGACCCACTGGGTGAACGGCGTGAACGTCTTGTCCCCCGCGAGGATCAGCGCCATCGCGTCCGGGTCGCCGTCGGCGGCCAGCAGCGTGCCCGCCACGTCCAGCGCCAGCAGCCCGGTCGCGCAGCCGTGGTCGGCCACCGCGAACGTCTTGGCGTGCGCCAGCCCGAGCGCTTCGCGCACGTCCTGCACCGGGCTGACCGGGTAGGGCGCGGTGGTCCGCATCCCCTTGGCCCGGATGACGTACCGGACCCGTTCCTCCTGGCCGATGAGGGCGTCCAGCTTCCCGGCCGCCGCGATCATCAGCTCCGCTTCGGTCTGCCCCGGCGCCTGGCAGATCCGGTCCAGGCCGTACAGCCTGGTGAACCGCCGCACCTGCTGGTCGTTCAACCCCAACGACTCCCGCAGGTCCGCCACGGACACGGTCTCCGGCAGATGACTCGACACTGCCACCAATGACGTCATGGCCACAGCGTCACCGCCCGTGCTGACCACCCGCTGACACCGGGCTGACCGCCGGACCGGACCACGGGCCGCGCACCGCGGGGAGCGGCCCGGCGGTCATCCCACCGGCCGCGCCGAACCGTCGAACGGGCAGGTCAGCTCGACGCCTGGTGCGGTTCGGCGTCGCTCGGGTCACGCGGCCACCAGCGGCCGGGGCGGGGCAGGAAGTTGGCCAGCTCCGGGAAGTCCGTCGGGCGCTCGGTCATCCAGTTCCAGTACCGCGGGATGGTCCTCGCGTAGTCGCAGTAGTACCGGCGCAGGGCGTCGATCAACTGGCGCAGCGTGTTCGGGTGGATCGAGCCCGGCCGCCACACCAGCAGCAGCCGGCTGCGCAGCGGTTCGGTGATGGCCACGAGGCTGACGTCGGACGTGGAGCCGGTCGGCGTCGCCAGCGCGGCGGCGCCCGCGTCGCGGACCCACGCCATGGCCTCGGCGTGCCCGCCCGCGTAGTGCAGCACCTCGGGGGTCGGGTGGTCGAGCTTGCGGAACAGGTGCTCCTCGACGGGGTGGAACCAGTGGCCCTGGACGTGCTGCACCCAGCTCAGCGCGGCCATGTGCCTGCGGCTGACGGTGGTCCGGCGGGCGAGCGCGTGCTCGCGGGGCAGCGCGAGCCAGATGGGCTCGCGGACGATGATCTCCTTCGCCAGCGAGGGGTCGAGGGGGCGGACGCCGTCCACCGCCTCGGGGCTGGGGACGAGCGCGGCGGTCAGCTCGCCGCGGTTCACCGCCTCGACGCTCAGCGCCGGGTCCAGCGTCACGGTCTGGACCTCGACGGACGGCAGCGACGCCTGCAACGCGCGGCGCAGGGTGACGGGTGTCCACTCGGCGTTGCCGAAGCGGAGGATGCCGCTGGCCAATGAGGACGCCTCGGCCACGACCGCGTCGGCGCGCGTCGCGAGGTCGGCGAGCATGGGGATGAGCCGTTCGCCCAGCGGGGTCGGGGTGATGCCGAAAGCCGATCGCACGAACAGGTCGCCGCCGACGGCCTTCTCGATGCGCCGCAACTGGGCGGTGAGGCTGGGCTGCGGGAGCGACAGCTTCGCCGCCGCCTTCGAGATGCTGCCCGCCTCGGCGAGCGTCATCACCACCCGTGCGTGCCGGATTTCGAGGTGCATGCGACCCACCGTTCACCTGGGACGGGGTGGCTCGGCCAAACCTACCCCAGCACCTCGCGCGGAACCCGGCGTTTCGTCGGAGAGCCGAAGGTCGGCCCCCCGAGCGATTCGTTCTGCCTATCGCTGTCCCCACCAGCCCTGACCCGATCGGGCGAAGGGTTCGGGGGGTCTGCACCAGTGCGACGGCTTGCGCACCGTCCGTAAGGTCCTCCCGGTGTTCGGAGTGGGAGACGTGGGGAGCGGGACAGTGGACGACGACGTGGTGCGCCTGGAGTCCGTGCGCAAGATGTACGGCAACGACCGCAACGGCGTGGTGGCCTTGGCGGGCGTGTCGCTCGGCATCCGGCGCGGCACGTTCACGGCCGTGATGGGTCCGTCGGGATCGGGCAAGAGCACGTGCCTGCACTGCGCGGCGGGCCTGGACCGGCCGACGTCGGGCTCGGTGGTCCTGGACGGGCACGAGCTGACGGGCCTGAACGAGCGCGAGCTGACGCGGCTGCGGCGCGACCGGATCGGTTTCATCTTCCAGTCGTTCAACCTGCTGCCCGCGTTGAACGTCGTGGAGAACGTGCAGCTCCCGCTGCGGCTCGCGGGCCGCAAGGCCAAGCGCGCGGACGTGGACGAGGTGCTGGCGAGGGTCGGCCTCGCCGACCGCAAGCACCACCGGCCGGGTGAGCTGTCCGGCGGCCAGCAGCAGCGCGTGGCCATCGCGCGGGCGCTGATCACCAAGCCCGCCGTCATCTTCGGCGACGAGCCGACCGGCGCGCTGGACACCCGCACGGCGCTGGAGGTGCTGGCGCTGATGCGCCGGGCCGTGCGCGAGGTCGGCCAGACCGTCGTGATCGTGACGCACGACCCGGTGGCCGCTTCCCACGCGGACCGGGTGATCTTCCTCGCGGACGGCCAGATCGCCGGTGAGCTGCACTCGCCGACCGCGCACGCCGTCGGTGAGCGCATGACGCAGCTCGGCGCCTGGGCCGACGAGCCCGCGGGGACGGTGAACTGATGTTCCGGCTCGCGCTGCGCACGCTGCGCTTCCGCAAGGGCGGGTTCGCCGCCTCGTTCATCGCGCTGTTCTTCGGCGCAGCCATCGTGATGGCCTGCGGCGGTCTGATGGAGACCGGCATCCGCGACGCCGTGCCGCCGCAGCGGTTGGTGAACGCGCCGCTCGTCGTGGCCAGCAGCCAGTCCTTCCTGGAGCGCGCGCGGGTCGACGCGTCGCTGACGGCGAAGATCGCGAAGGTCCCCGGTGTGGCGAAGGCCGTGCCGGACGTGACGTTCCCGGTGTCCCCGTTGCGGAACGGCGCTCCGGCGAGCGAGGTCGAGGGCCACGCGTGGACGTCGGCGGAGCTGACGCCGTACGCGCTCAAGGACGGCACCGCGCCCACCGGTGACAGCACGGTGGTGCTCGACGAGGCCGTGGCCGCGGAGACCGGCAAGGGTGTCGGCGACACGCTCGACGTGGCCGTCGGCGGCAAGAAGCAGGCGTTCCGCGTCACCGGGATCGCGTCGGCCGCGTCGGACGACCGGTCGGCGTTCTTCAGCGACGCCGACGCGACCCGGCTGCACGGCAAGTCCGGCAAGGTCGACGCCATCGCGGTCCTGCCGTCCGACGGCGTGTCGGTGGCCGACCTCCAGGAGCGGCTCACGGCCGTGATCGCGGACAGCAAGCTCGCCGTGCTCACGGGCGACGACCGCGGGCGCGCCGAAGCCGACGGGGCGGTCGGCAGCGGTGACGACCTGATCGCGCTGTCGGCGGTGTTCGGCGGCCTCGCGGTGATGGTCGCGATGTTCGTCGTGGCGGGCACGCTGGGGCTGTCCGTCCAACAGCGACACCGGGAGATGGCCCTGCTGCGGGCGATCGGCAGCACGCCGGGCCAACTGCGGCGGATGATCCTCGGTGAGACGATCGTGGTCGCGGTGCTCGCGACGGCGCTGGCGTACCCGCTCAACCGGGTGCTCGGCGAGTGGCTGCTGGAGCAGTTGGCCACCGCGGGCGTCACGTCGCAGGCCATCGTGTTCCGCCAGGGCTGGATCCCGATCGCGGCGGGTGTCGGCATCTCCTTGCTCAGCGCCACGGTCGCCGCGTTCGTCGCGGGTCGGGGCGCGGCGCTGACCCGGCCGACCGAGGCGCTGGCCGAGGCGAGCCTCCAGGTCAAGTGGTTCAGCTGGGTGCGGCTCACGTTCGCGCTGATCTGCCTCGCGGGCGGCACGGCCCTGTCGATCGTGACCGCGCTGGTGATGTCCGGTCCCGTGGCCGCCAGCACCGCCGGTCCGACGGCGATGCTGTGGGCGTCCGGCCTGGCGCTGCTCTCCCCCGGCATCACCAGGGTGATCATCGCCGTGCTGCGCTGGCCGGTGCGCGCGGTGACCGGGCTGTCGGGCTACCTGGCCGTGATGAACTCCGACGCGCGCCGCGTCCGGGTCGCGGGCGCGATCACGCCGGTCATGCTCGCGACCGGCCTGGCGACCGCGCTCATCTACCTCCAGACCACCTCGGCGGGCGGCGGCTCCAGCTTCGCCGACGATCTCACCGCCGACGCGGCCATCACGTCCCAGACCGGTGGAGTCCCGCTCGACGTGGTGTCGAGGATCAAGGGCCGGGAGGGCGTGGGCGCCGTGTCCGCGCTGGTGGACAGCACGGTGATCTTCCGCTCCGGTGAGGACGCCGACGACTCGGCCACCGCGCTCGGCGTGAACGGCGACGGCGTCCAGGGCACCCTGGGCATCAACCCCACCTCCGGCACGTTCGCCGACCTGACCGGCACGACGGTCGCGCTCACGACGGAGCGCGCGGACCGGATGCGCCACGCGCTGGGCGACAGCGTCCAGCTCAAGATGGGCGACGGCGCGAACGTCGACGCGAAGCTGGTCGCCCTGTACGAGGGGTCCGGCGAGGAGACGCTGCTCCTGCCCGCGGACCTGGTGGCGAAGCACACCACGACCGGCCTGGCCTCGCAGATCCTGGTGGGCGCCGCGGACGGCACGTCGGAGGCCTCGCTGGTCGGCGCGCTCCAGGGCCTCATCTCGTCCGACCAGGACCTGCGGGTGGGCGACCGCGCGTCGCTGATCAGCTCCGGCGGCGGTGGCGGCGGCGAGCAGACCGGCGCGTGGGTGAACTACCTGCTGGTCGGCATGATCCTGGCGTACACGGTGATCTCGCTGGTCAACACCCTGGTGATCGCGACCGGTGAGCGGCGGCGCGAGTTCGCGCTGCAACGCCTGATCGGCGCGACGCACGGGCAGATCCTGCGGATGGTCGGCGTCGAGGCGGTGCTGATCGCGCTCGGCGGCATCATCCTCGGCGCGCTGGTGTCGGCCATGACGCTGATCCCGTTCGCCTACGCGGTGTACGACTCGCCGTGGCCGAGCGGTCCACTGTGGATCTACCTCGCGGTGATCGGCGGCGCGTCCGGGCTGACCCTGCTGTCGACCGTGCTGTCGACGACCTACGTGCTGCGGACCCCACCCGTGGAGGCCGCCGCGACGATCAGTTGACGGTCACCGCGCCGGTTCCCCCGACACGGACGATCACCCGGGGCAGACTGGGCGGCATGACCGAGGAACTCGCCGTGCCCGCCGATGACCCGCACCTCTGGCTGGAGGACGTCACCGGGGAGGACGCCCTGGCGTGGGTGCGGGCCCAGAACGAGCGGACGCTGGGCGCGCTGAGCGGGTCCGAGGAGTTCGAGGCGCTGCGGGCGCGGGTGCTGGCCGCGCTGGACTCGGACGAGCGGATCCCGTACGTCCGGCGGCGCGGCGAGTTCCTCTACAACTACTGGCAGGACGCCGCGCACCCGCGCGGCCTGTGGCGGCGCACGACGCTGGAGTCCTACCGCGCCGAGCAGCCGGACTGGCACGTGCTGCTGGACCTCGACGCGGTCGCCGCCGCCGAGGGCGAGAACTGGGTGTGGAAGGGCTCGGCCGTGCTGCGCCCGGAGTACCGGCTCGCGCTGGTGCAGTTGTCACGGGGCGGCGCGGACGCCGTGGTCGTGCGCGAGTTCGACCTGGAGACCGGCGACTTCGTCAGCGGCGGCTTCACCCTGCCGGAGGCGAAGTCGTCGGTGGGCTGGCTGGACGCCGACCGGATCCTGGTCGGCACGGACTTCGGTCAGGGCACGCTGACCAGCTCCGGCTACCCGCGGGTGGTCAAGGAGTGGCGTCGCGACACCCCGCTCGACACGGCGACCGTCGTCTACGCGGGCAAGGTCGACGACGTGTCGGTCCGGGCCTACCACGACTCGACCGACGGGTTCGAGCGGACGTTCGTGCGGCGCAGCACGACGTTCTACACCGCCGAGGAGTTCGTCCGCTCCGACGACGGCGACCTGGTCCGGATCGACGTGCCGGACGACGCCGAGACCGACGTGCACCGCGAGTGGCTGCTCATCAGCCTGCGCACGCCGTGGGCGGTGGCCGGGACGACGCACCCGGCGGGCGCGCTGCTCGCGACGCCGTTCGACGACTTCCTCGCGGGCGGGCGCGACCTGACGCCCCTGTTCACGCCGGACGCGCACACGTCGCTGACCGGCTACGTGTGGACGCGCAACCACCTGGTGCTGAGCGTGCTGCGGGACGTGCAGACCCGGATGGAGGTGCTCACGCCCGGCCCGGACGGCTGGTCGCGGGCACCGCTGGACGGTGTCCGGGAGTTCGAGACGGCGGACGTCGTCGGCACCGACCCGCACCAGAGCGACGAGTACCTGATCTCCTCCAGCGGGTACACCGTGCCCTCGGAACTGCGGCTCGGGCACGTCGGGGGCGAGGTCGAGGTGCTCAAGCGGGCCCCGGCGTTCTTCGACGCCGAGGGCATGACCGTGGCGCAGCACTTCGCCACCTCCGACGACGGCACCCAGGTGCCGTACTTCGTCGTCACGCCTCCCGGCGGGTCGACCGGGCCGACGCTGCTGAACGCCTACGGCGGGTTCGAGGTGTCGCTGCGGCCCGGCTACAACTCCACCGCGGGGCTGGGCTGGCTGTCCCGCGGCGGCACGTACGTGGTCGCGAACCTGCGCGGCGGCGGCGAGTACGGACCGGAGTGGCACCAGTCCGCGCTGCGCGAGAACCGGTCCCGCGCCTACGAGGACTGCGCCGCCGTGGCCCGCGACCTGGTCGGGCGCGGCATTACCACGCCCGAGCGGCTCGGCGTCCGCGGCGGCAGCAACGGCGGCCTGCTCGTCGGCGTGATGCTCACCCGCTATCCCGAACTGTTCGGGGCGATCGTGTGCCAGGTGCCGCTGCTGGACATGAAGCGGTACCACCTGCTGCTCGCGGGCGCGTCGTGGATGGCCGAGTACGGCGACCCCGACGAGCCGGGCGACTGGGAGTTCATCAAGGAGTACTCGCCCTACCAGAACGCCGAGGCGGGCAGGCCCTACCCGCCGACGCTGTTCATGACGTCCACCCGCGACGACCGCGTTCACCCCGGACACGCGCGCAAGATGGTCGCCAAGCTGCACGACCTGGGCTACGACGTGCCCTACCACGAGAACATCGAGGGCGGTCACGGCGCGGCGGCCGACAACGAGCAGTCGGCGTTCATGTGGGCCCTCACGTACACGTTCCTCTGGGACACGCTCACGAAGTGACCCCGGTCACATAGCCGGGCCCGTCCGGGGACGCGAGCGGCGTTCCCGGACAAGAACTAGCGTGAACCGGATCGAGGAACGCAGAGCAGAACGGGCGCGAGGCGCTCCGGACGTGGACGAAACGCGCCCCGACCTGGCGAACGCGGAGCCCTCCGCCGCGTTCGCCAGGCTGTTCGACACGTACGCCCGAGCCCTGCACGGGTACCTGGCGGGCCGGGTCGGCGTCGACATCGCGGACGACCTGGTCGCCGAGACGTTCCTGGTGGCCCTGCGCAGACGTGCCACCTACGACCCCGAGCAGGCCCCCGTCCGCGGCTGGCTGTACGGGATCGCCACCAACCTGGCGCGCAACCACGTCCGCACGGAGATCCGCGGCTACCGGGCCTCCGCCCGCGTGCACGCGCTCCGGGACGCGGGGGTCGACCACGACGCGCAGACCGTCGACCGGTTGGACGCCCAGCGGCACACCAGGGTCCTGGCCGACGGCCTGGCCTCGCTGAACGAGCAGGAGCGCGACGTGCTGCTGCTGACGTCGTGGGCCGGGCTCGAACCGATCGAGGTCGCCGCGGCACTCGGCGTGCCCGCCAGCACCGTCCGATCACGTCTGCACCGGGTGCGCCACAAGCTCCGGGCGCACCTCCGCACCACCGACGAGGAGAACCGCGATGACTGAGCGCGGCGACCACGACCCCGATCGCGAACTCGACGAGGCGCTCGCCTCGCTGCACCTGGAGGCACGCATGTCCGACCGCTCGCTCGACGACGCCCGCGAGAGGCTGATGGCCGAGGCGTCCTCCGCGAGCGCCCCCGCCTCCTTTCCGACGAGGTCGCCCTTCCGCAGGCGCGGGCTGGTCGTCGGCGTGGCAGCGGCGGCGGTCGCGATCGTCGGGGGCGCCGTTGCCTTCGGCGGGAGCGGCAAGGCGCCGGAGCAGCAGCCCGCGGCGCAGTCGGCCCAGCCGACCACCTCGCAGCAGCCCGTCAAGCGCGACGTGTCGCTCCTGTCGGCGGCCCAGGTACTGAACGACACCGCGGACAAGATCACCGCGAAGGACCTGGACCTCAAGCCGGGCCAGTACCGGTTCATCGAGGTCAAGGCCACCTACGCGAGCAGCACCATCAACGGGGTCCCGCAGGACTCGACCGACCCCGAGACCGGGTACACCTACCTGGTGGACTCCACCAACCAGACCTGGATCCCGCAGGACGTGACGCAGGACTGGCTGGAGAAGCGCATTCCCGGCAAGGCGGAGTACCTCGCCAGTTCCATGCCGAAGTCGGAGGTGCCCGCCTACGAGTTCTCGGACGTCCAGTCCGGTGAGCGGCGCGGCGCGTGCGGCGACTTCTTCCCGAAGGCCAAGCCGAAGAAGGTGTGCGGCGACACGACCGACTTCGGGCAGCCCGCGTTCTACGAGGCCCTCCCGCGCGACCCCGACCAGCTCGTGACGTGGCTCACGGACTACACCGCACAGCGCGGCTCGGCCCCGACCACGATGTTCCACTTCGGCGTGCAGTTCCTGACCTCCGGGGTGATGCCCGCCGACCTGCGCGGACCGTTCCTGCGCGCGATGGCGAAGATCGACGGCGTGAAGGTCGTCGAGGAGGCCACCACCTCGGACGGCCGCAAGGGCATCGCGCTGGGGATCGGTGACGAGCGGGAGCGCCGCGACCTGATCGTGGACCCCGACAACGGTGAGATCATCGGCGAGCGAGCCGTCGCGGCCGACAAGCCGGACTCGTCGTGGATCAAGCCCGGCACCGTGACCAGCAGCGTTTCGCTGACCATCAAGATCGCCGACGCCATCGGCGTCGTCCCCGCGAACTAGCCGGGAATAGCCGCCGGTCTGCTCGGTGTTGACCCCAATGTTCATGCAAACGCATCGACTTTGGGAGAGGCACCATGCAGATCGGCGTCTTCACGGTCGGGGACGTCACCCCGGACCCCACCACCGGCACCACGGTCACCGAGCACGAGCGGATCAAGGCGATGGTCACCATCGCCGAGCACGCCGAGCAGGTCGGCCTGGACGTCTTCGCCACCGGTGAGCACCACAACAAGCCGTTCGTGCCGTCGTCGCCGACGACGCTGCTCGGCCACATCGCGGCCCGCACCGAGCGGTTGATCCTCTCCACCTCGACGACGCTGATCACCACGAACGACCCGGTGAAGATCGCCGAGGACTACGCGATGCTCCAGCACCTCGCCGACGGCCGGATCGACCTCATGCTGGGCCGCGGCAACACCGCACCCGTGTACCCGTGGTTCGGGAAGTCCATCCAGGACGGCATGGCGCTCACGGTCGAGAACTACCAGTTGCTGCGCGCCCTGTGGGACAACGAGGTCGTGGACTGGGAGGGCAAGTTCCGCACCCCGTTGCAGGGCTTCACCTCCACGCCCCGGCCGCTGGACGACCTGCCGCCGTTCGTGTGGCACGGCTCCATCCGCAGCCCGGAGATCGCCGAGATCGCCGCCTACTTCGCCGACGGGTTCTTCGCCAACAACATCTTCTGGCCGAAGGAGCACTACATCCGGCTGATCAACCTCTACCGCGAGCGCTTCGAGCACTACGGCCACGGCCGCGCCGACCAGGCGATCGTCGGGCTGGGCGGTCAGGTGTTCATGCGCCGCAACTCCCAGGACGCCGTCCGCGAGTTCCGCCCGTACTTCGACAACGCGCCGGTCTACGGCAACGGACCGTCCCTCGAGGACTTCACCGCGCAGACGCCGCTCACGGTCGGCAGCCCGCAGGAGGTCATCGAGAAGACGTTGACGTTCCAGGAGTTCTTCGGCGACTACCAGCGCCAGCTCTTCCTGCTCGACCACGCGGGCCTGCCGCTCAAGGTCGTGCTGGAGCAGCTCGACATGCTCGGCGAGATCGCCCCGGAGCTGCGCCGCGAGTTCGACGCCCGCAGGCCCGCCGACGTCCCGTCCGACCCGCCCACCCACTCGTCGAGGAAGCTGGCCCGTGACGCCGCCCCCGTCGGCTGACCCCAGCCGCGCCGAACTCGCCGCGGAGTCGTGGGAAGCGCTCTTCCGAGCGCAGTCCGCGCTCCTGCGGCGGTTCGCGGCCGACGACGTGTGGGACCCGATCAGCCTGCGGGAGTACGACGTGCTCTTCACGCTGAGCCGCAGGCCGGACCGGCGGGCCCGGCTGCGCGACCTCAACCGGGAGGTGCTCCTGAGCCAGCCGTCGCTGAGCAGGATGGTCGAGCGCCTGGAGGCCGCGGGCCTGGTCGCCCGCGAACCGGACCGCGCCGACGGCCGCGGCACGGTGGTCGTCCTGACCGAGGCGGGCGCGGCCATGCAGCGGACCGTCGGCAGGCGGCACACCACCAGCATCCGCCGCTACGTCGGCCCGGCGCTGGACGACGAGGAGCTGCGCACCCTGCGACGGCTGTGCGACAAGCTGAGGCTGGCCCAGGAGTCCATCCCGGACTGACGGGTCAGAAGAGGGCGGCGTGCTCGCGCACCCAGGACGCGAACGTCCGCGCGGGCACCCCCGTCACCTCGGCGACCGTGGGCAGCACCCGGTACCCCGCCTCCGGCGGCTCGGTCCTCATGCGCAGGAAGAACTCCACGTCCTCCTCGGTGAACCCGCTCCCCCGCCACCCGGCCACGACCTCGTCCCGGCTCAGCTCCACCAGCTCCAGCTCGCGGCCGAGCACGTCGGCGGCGATCCGCACCCGCTCGCGGGGCGTCAACGCCTCCGGGCCGGTGATCCAGTGGGTCCGCCCGTGCTCGGGACCGGTCAGGCCGACGGCGGCGACCGCCGCGATGTCCGCCTCGTGCACCAGCGCGCTCGGCACGTCCGGGAACCCCTCCCGCACCACGCCCTCGTCCCTGATGCCCGCCACCCAGTCGAGCGTGTTGGCCATGAACTCCACGGGCGCCAGGAACACCCGCTCCAGCCCGCTCGCGTCGATCGCGGTCTCCAGCGGGCTCGGCTCCAGGTCCCCCTTGAGGACCGTCATCCGCCGCACGCCCGCCTTCTCCGCCAGTGCGACGATCTCCGCCCCGGTGGTCAGCGGCCCGAAAGCGCTGCCGTCGAAGGTGATCAGGTGCGCGGCGTCCACGCCGTCGAAGACGCCGTCGAGGCCGTCCACGTCGGCGAGGTCCCCCCGGACCACCTCGACGGCCTCGGGCAGGTCGGCGCGCTCGGGGGCGCGGGTCAGCGCCCGGACCCGGTGGCCGTCGGCGAGCAGCCTGCCGACCAGGTGCGCGCCGACGGTCCCGGTGGCACCGGTGACCAGGATCATCCGTTCGTTCGTCATGGCCGCGAGGCTAGGACCGGTGCGGGACAACCACTGTCCTCGATCAGCAGTAGATCGTCTCCGCGGCCGTCACCAGCGCGTCCACCTGCTCGTCGGTCATCAGCCCGCCCCGCAGGGCGATGTCGTCGACCACCTTCACCCGCGGCGTCCCGCTCGCGAGCGAGGAGCACACGCCTTGGGCGAGCTGGAGTTCGGCGGCCCCGGTGGTGCTGGTCGGCACCCCCGCGCCGGTGAGGGCCTCCAGGAACAGGACCCCCTTGTCCTTGCCGGTGTTCGCGGCGGGCGGGGGCACGACGACCGGCGCGGACGGCGCGGCGGACGGCGGCACGACCGCCGACGACCCGGCGGGAGCGGAGGGCACGGCCTGCGCGGACGACGACGGCGCCGCCGCCGAGGCGCTGGACGTGGCCGCCCCTCCGGAGGACGGCACACCGCTGGACGCGGCGCTGCCGCTCGTGGAGGCGCCCGAGGTCGTGGACGAGCCCCCGCACCCACCGACGGCCACGGCGACGACGGTGAGAACAGCGACAACCCGGAACCTCAAGACGCACTCCCCGATCCGTTCAATGGACGCACCCAGCAGGCCCGACCGTAGCGCCGGGGCGGAGCCCCGAACACCGTCGATCGAACCGACCTCAGTTCAGCCGCCGGGTCCCCTCGGGCAGCCCGCCCCCGGCGACCACGTCGATCACCAGGTCCTGCAACGCCGTCAGCGCGACCTGCTGGCTGAACGGCCCGTACGAGACCCGCGCCACCCCGAGCTCCTCCAGCTTCGCCAGCGGCAGGCTCCCCGGAGCGCCGATCACCGTCAGGCGCTGCGGCCCGAAGGCCTCCACCAGGGTCGACACCGCGGCCTCGTCCAGCGGGCCGGGCACGAACACCACGGGCGCGCCGGCGTCCAGGAACGCCTTCCCGCGCACGACCGCGTCGGCCAGCACGTCGGCCGGGTCCCGGTCCCGCCCCCGCACGAACGCGTCCGTCCTGGCGTTCAGCACGAACGACGGCACGCCCTCGGCCTCGGCCGCCTTCACCACGGCCGACACGACGGCCACGGCCTCGTCCAGCGGCTTCATCTGGTCCTCGATGTTCGCCCCGACGATCCCGACGCCGATCGCCTTGCGCACGGTCTCCCCGGCGTCGCCGTACCCGGCCTCCAGGTCGGCCGTGACCGACAGGTCCACCGCGGCGGCGATCCGGCCGACGGCCTCGATCATCAGGTCGACGGGGATCTTCTCCCCGTCCGGGTAGCCGTAGGACGCGGCGATGGAGTGGCTGGCGGTGGCCAGCGCGGTGGTCCCCTCCACGTCGGCGACCACCTTCGCGCCGATCACGTCCCACACGTTCACCACCTTGAGCAACGCGGGCGCGCGGTGCAGGTCCAACAACGTCGTGGCCTTGTCTGCGAGTGAGCTCATGCCCCGACCCTATTCACCGCCCTCGTGCGCGCACGGTGAACCCGGCGGAGGACAATCCCGGAGCATGTCCTTCGCCGATGACGTGTCCGCGGCCGCCGCCAGGCTGCACGGCGTCGCCCTGACCACCCCGCTCCAGCGCAACGACCGCCTCTCCACCGCGACCGGCGCCGACGTGTGGCTCAAGCGCGAGGACCTCCAGGTCGGCCGCTCCTACAAGCTCCGCGGCGCCTACAACCTCCTGGCCCAGCTCGACGCCGCCGAACGCGAGGCGGGCGCCGTCTGCGCGAGCGCGGGCAACCACGGCCAGGGCGTCGCGTACGCCTGCGGGCGCCTCGGCGTCCACGGCCGCGTCTACGTCCCCAGCACCACCCCGAGGCAGAAGCGCCAGCGCATCGCCTCCCTCGGCGGTGACGTGGTCGACCTGGTCGTCGAGGGCGACACCTACGACGACGCGGCCACCGCCGCGGCCGAGTACGCCGCGAAGACCGGCGCGACCGTCGTGCCCGCGTTCGACGACATCCGCACGATCACCGGCCAGGGCACCGTCGGCCAGGAGATCCTCGCCCAACTGGGCGAGGCCCCCGACGTGGTCGTCGTCCCGGTCGGCGGCGGCGGTCTCCTCGCGGGCCTGGGCACGTGGCTGGCCGAGCGGCACCCGTCCACCCGCGTGGTCGGCGTGGAACCGGCGGGCGCGGCCAGCATGATCGCCGCGCTGGCCGCGGGCGGCCCGGTCAGGCTCCCCGAGGTGGACACGTTCGTCGACGGCGCCGCCGTCCGCCGCGTCGGCGACGCGAGCTTCCCGCTGGTCCGGTCCTCGGGCGCGGAGCTGGTCACGGTCTCCGAGGGCCAGATCTGCACCGAGATGCTCGACCTCTACCAGGTCGACGGCATCATCGCCGAGCCCGCGGGCGCGATGGCGTCGGCGGCGCTGGCCGAATCGGTCGTGGTCGAGCCCGGCCAGACCGTCGTCTGCCTGCTGTCCGGCGGCAACAACGACGTCAGCCGGTACGCGGAAGTCGTCGAGCGCTCACTCGTCCACCGCGGCCTCAAGCACTACTTCCTGGTCGAGTTCCCGCAGGAGCCGGGCGCGCTGCGCCGCTTCCTGGACGAGGTGCTCGGCCCGGACGACGACATCGTCCTGTTCGAGTACGTCAAGCGCGACAACCGCGAGACCGGCGCCGCGCTGTGCGGCGTGGAGATCGGCGCCCGCGAGGACTACGACCCGCTGTGGGCCAGGATGAAGGCCAGCCCGCTGAAGATCCAGCACGTCGCGCCCGGCACGACGGCGTACCGGTTCCTCATCTAGAGACGGTCCACAGCTCGTAGGTGATGGCGACGCGCGGGCTGCTCTCCAGCGGCCCCGACACGAGCGTCGCGTGCACCGTGGCGAGCCCGCCCTGGTCGGTGACCACGCACAGCGTCGGGTGCTCCTGGAGCTTCTCCACCGCCAGTTCCTGCCGGGTGGGTTGACCGAGGCAGTCCGCGGGCCGGTCGCCGCGGGGGAAGCTCATCTCGTCTTCGGCGAGCGCGTGCAGCGCGCAGCAGTCCAGGAGCACGTCGGCGCCCTCGCGCGGGAAGGCCTCCCGGTCCCGGTCGAGGTCGTGACCGGTGAGCGCGGCGAGTTCGACCTCACCTGTCCGAACCGGACCTCCCACCTCGTACTCGCGCGTGGTGGTGGTGGTCTTGGTCGAAGTCGGGATGTCCGGTTCCGTCGTTCCCGAAATGATTTCCGTCGCGGAGGGAATTCCGGTGGAACTGGAATCGGACCGGGTTCCACCGAATTTCCCGGAACCGTCGAGCACGACCGCGACCACCACCGCGCAAACGGCCACCAGGAGCACCGCCACCAGCGACTTCCACCACGGAGGGGGCTTGTGCCCGATGGTCACCGAGTCGATCCGACCAGCCTGGATCGCATTCCCGTGAACCGTGCCGGACATCGTGTTCTCGCTGGGCCCGCCTGATCGCGGACCGGTCGAGGAATCGTCCTGGTACAGCGTCGCCTCCGGTGGACCGCGGATTCCCCGACCGCGGAATCCATCGTCCCACCGCACAGCGCCGTCAGGAACAGCGAGGACTCACTTCACCGGTTCGGCGGTCTCCACCTCGGCGATGCGGGCGTGCAACCGCTCCCGGATCTCGTCCGGCGTGTACGCCTGCCGCTTGCGCTCCGCCCGCGCCACCACCGCCCCGGTCGCGGCCACTCCGACCACACCCGCGAGCCCCAGCACCTTCCACAGCTTCATCTGCCTAGGCTACAAGCCATGGCCGAAACGCGGATCACCCTGGACGAAGCCGTCAGTCTCACCAGGACGGGTGACGTGTGGCTGTTCCGCGGCGACTCGGCGGCCGACCGGGCGATCAGGATGACCACGAACAGCCCGGTCAACCACGTCGGCATGGCCGTGGTCATCGACGACCTGCCGCCGCTGATGTGGCACGCCGAGCTGGGCAAGTCGCTGACGGACGTGTGGACCGGCACGCACCAGCGCGGGGTGCAGTTGCACGACCTGCGCAGCGCGGTGCTGGTGTGGGCGAACAGGTACGGGCAGCGGGCGTGGCTGCGGCAGCTCGACCACACGCACACGCGGGAGACGGACGACGCCGTGCTGAAGACGATCGCCCGCCTGGACGGCACGCCGTTCCCGTCGACGGCGAAGCTGGCGTCGCGGTGGCTGCGCGGTCGGCTGCCGAAGGTGCGCAAGGGCGTGCCGGACGCGGCGCTGGAGACGGCGTACTGCGCGGAGGTCGTGGCGATCACCTACGAGGCGATGGGGCTGCTGCCGACGGGTCGCCGGGTGAACTGGTACGACCCCGGCCGGTTCTGGAGCGGCGACGGCCTGGAGCTCGAACTGGGCGCGGAGCTGAGCGCGGAGATCGCGGTCGACATCCCGGGGTGAACTCGCCAGGTCACTTCCGCCGCGGTGGGCAGAGCGGCCTCGCCGTCCAGTCGGCTTCAGGTCGCGCTGGCATCGGTGCCCCTTCGAGGTAGGGGCGCACCATCGAGATCGGCCCGGTCGGGGTGTCGTCACCGGCTGGGCCGAGTTCATGGGAGCACACGGAGAGTGCGCTGGTGGGCCACCCTTCGCGCGCGGCCTTCGCCAGGAGGTCGGCCACGGTCAGCATCGCACCCCTGTACTCACTCATCGTGAGCCGCCTCGACCATTCTCATCACCGTCGCGTAGACCAGTTCTCCGTCATCGGCCCTGACTCCGACCAGGTAGCAGTCAGCCGCTGAAGAGAGGCTCGGCCCCACAACACCAAGCGGTACCCGCCGGGGGAACGCGGGCACGGCGGGCGCACCTGGCGCTGCGCAGACGTCGCGCGCACTGGCGCTTCCCGCCGCGCATGTCCGGCCGCTCAGGACGACCGGTGGTCGTGGCGCGTTCATCAGGAGAACAACTTCGGCGCCGATGCGCTCCCAGCGTCGCACCGCGCGGCGGGCTCGCCGTCGAGGTGAAGTCAGCCACCAGGTGATCGGGCCCGCAATGAGGAGGGTGAGCAACGCGGCCGTCATGACGGTGCTCCCGGCATCGAGGGCCGAACGCGGATGGTCAAATCCGTCTCCTTGGGCTGGACGCTTGGAGTGGCACAGCGGACGAGCGTGGTGCCGCACCAAGAGTCCGTGGTGCGGCACCACTCCGTCAATGCCCTGATCGAGCGACCCGAAAGCCATCCAGCAGCGCACCTATGCTGTGGTGCATGGTTCGCACCAGCCCAAAGGCACTCGCTCTCGGCTCACAACTCCGCAGTGCCCGAGATGCACAGAACATCGGCGTGCGAGCGTTGGCCAAGCGCATCGGCATCGACCACAGCACCCTGTCGCGAGCCGAGTCGGGCGAGCGGCCACCGAGCCCCGAACTCGTATCCACGATCCTCGTGGAACTCGGTGTGAGCGGTGCCGAACTACAGCGGATCATCGAACTTTCGACCGACACGTCAGGCACGGCGTGGTTGGCCGTGAGCCTGCCGGAACAGCGCGCCCAACTTGCGGCCCTCCTCGATTTCGAGCAGATCGCCAAATCGATCGTCAGTTGGTCGCCGCTGCTCGTTCCCGGCCTTCTTCAGGTCAGCTCCTACACGCGAGCGATCATGAGCGGCGGGGTGGTTCCGGAAAACGAGATCGAGACGCGTGTGGCCGTCCGAATGGGTCGCCGAGATGTGCTTACCCGGCCACAACCAGTGCAGATGACCGCACTACTCGGCGAGGGCGCTCTACGCCAGAAGATCGGCACCCCGGAAGTCATGCTCCTGCAACTGGAGCACTTGGCCAAGATGGCCGAACTGCCGAACGTCGATCTGCGCATCATCCCGTTCGACGCAGGATGGCACCCCGGTCTGGACGGCAACTTCCTCATGCTGTCCATCGACGGGTCCACGGAGGTCGTCCATCTGGAGAATCGAAGTTCCGGACTGTTCCTGAGGGATGACAAGGATGTCGCGGTCTACAGAGAGGCTGCGCAGATGGTGCTTCGTGTGGCGATGACGGCGGAACAGACGGCCGCACTCCTCGCCGACGAGGCGGATCGGATCAAGAAGGAATGACACGCTGGAAGAAATCGCTGAGGTCCGGGACGAACACGGACTGCGTTGAGGTGGCGCACCAACTCGACGCGGTTCGCGACTCGAAGAATCCGGGGATCGTGCTCCGGTTCGACCGCGACCACTTCGACCGTTTCCTGATGGATGCGCGGAACGGTCGGTTCGACAACTGAACACAGCTCCACCGCATACCGGAGGCCGCGCCCATCGACGGTGTGCGCGGCCTCCGGTATGCGGTGGTCACAACCACCCCTCGGTGTGAACTCGCTCGACACGCCGTAGGACAATCGACCCATGCAGGTTCAGACCGAGACCGACTGGGTCTCCCGTTTCGCGGACGACGTCATCGCCGAAGCCGAACGCCGGGCGCCCGGCAAACCCATCGTCTGCGCTTCCGGCCTGAGCCCGTCCGGCCCGGTCCACCTCGGCAACCTCCGCGAGGTCATGACACCGCACCTGGTGGCCGACGAGATCCGCCGTCGCGGCCACGACGTCGTGCACCTGCTGTCGTGGGACGACTTCGACCGGTTCCGCAAGGTGCCGGTGGGGGTCGACCCGGCGTGGGCGGAGCACATCGGCAAGCCGTTGACGTCCGTTCCCGCGCCCGAGGGCAGCGAGTACCCGAACTGGGCCGAGCACTTCAAGGCTCCGATGGTCAAGGCGCTCGCCGAGCTGGGGATCGAGTACCGGGGCGTCAGCCAGACCGAGATGTACACGTCCGGCGCGTACCGCGACCAGGTGCTGCTGGCCGTGCGCGAGCGGGCCGCGATCGACGCGGTGCTCGACCGGTACCGCACCAAGGACAAGCCCGCCACGGAGCAGGACGACGAGGAGCAGTACTTCCCGTACAAGCCGTACTGCTCGGTGTGCGACCGGGACATGACGACGGTCACCTCGTACGACGACGAGACGACCGAGCTGTCGTACACCTGCGTGTGCGGCCACGCCGAGACCGTGCTGCTCAGCGAGCACACGCGCGGCAAGCTCGTGTGGAAGGTCGACTGGCCCATGCGCTGGGCGTACGAGGGCGTCGTGTTCGAACCGTCCGGTGTGGACCACACGTCCCCCGGTTCGTCGTTCGTCGTGGGCGGCCAGATCGTGCGCGAGGTGTTCGGCGGCAAGCAGCCGATCGGCCCGATGTACGCGTTCGTCGGCATCTCCGGCATGGCGAAGATGAGCAGCTCCAAGGGCGGTGTGCCGACGCCGGGCGACGCGCTGGAGATCATGGAGGCCCCGCTGGTGCGCTGGCTGTACGCGCGCCGCAAGCCCAACCAGTCGTTCAAGGTCGCGTTCGACCAGGAGGTGCAGCGCACCTACGACGAGTGGGACGCGCTGGAGCGCAAGCTCGCCGACGGCACCGCGGTCGCCGTCGACGCGCTCGCGCACGACCGCGCGGTCCGCACGGCCGCCGGTCCCCTGCCGAGCACACCGATCCCGATCGCCTACCGCACGCTGGCGTCCATCGTGGACATCACCACCGGCGACCCCGAGCAGACCTTGCGCATCGTCCGCGACCTCGACCCCGAGCGCCAGGTCGCGTCACTGGACGAGGTCCGCCCGAGGTTGGACCGCGCCGCGCACTGGATCACCAACCAGGTGCCGCTGGACCAGCGCACCCGCGTCCGCGAGCACGCGGACGTGGAGCTGATCCAGTCGCTGGACGAGCAGCAGCGCGAATCACTGCGCCTGCTCACGCAGGGTCTCGACACCCACTGGTCGCTGGACGGCCTGACCGACCTGGTCTACGGCGTGCCGAAGGACCAGGCGGGCCTGCCGAGGGACACCAAGCCGACGCCGGAGCTGAAGGTCGCGCAACGCACGTTCTTCGCCCTCCTCTACCGCCTGCTGGTGGGCGTCGAAACCGGCCCCCGCCTGCCCACGCTGCTGCTGGCGGTGGGCGCGGACCGCGTCCGCAAGCTGCTGTCGGACTGACCGGCCCCTCCCGGAGGGCTCGTCGGAGCCCTCCGGGAGGACCCCCGCTCTAGCCCTTGAGGTCTTCCAGGCAGAGGACGTTGTCGGCGGGGATGGCAGCGCCCTTCCGCTCCCAGCTCAGCTTGACGCTGGCGGCCGGGAAGTCGACGCAGGTCGGGCTGCTCTGCGAGTTGGCGGTCAGCTCGACGTCCTTGCCGAGCACCTTGTACTCGGCCTCGGGCCCGCACTCGACCTTGTGCACCGTCTCGAGCACCGTGAGGTCGCCCTTGACGCAATCACCCACCGCCGGGACGCGCGGACCGGGGTTCCTGAGGTCTTCCAGGCAGAGCGCGGTGCCTGGCGAGCCGGACAACCCCTCCCAGAAGACCGCGTCGGTCGTGCCGAAGGCCTCGCAGGTGGTGCTCGCCGTGGCCCTGGCTTCGTCCACGCCTCGGGTCTTGCCGACCACCTTGTAGTCGGCGGCGGATCCGCACGTCACCGGTCGGACGTCCTCGGGTTTGTCGATCGAGCCGCGCAGGCAGTCGCCCACGGAGCTGGTCCGCGAGGAGTAGGCGTTCCCGCCCACGACGGCGATGACCAGCAGCACGACCGGAACGCCGATCCGCACCGCGAGCTTGACCAGGTTCTTCTTCGGGGCCACGGCGACCAGCTCACGCACCGGAGCGGGCGGTTCGACCGCGGGCGGACCGATCGGCACGGCCCGCTGGTCGGTGTGGCCCGCGCCGGCACGCAGGCGCGCCAGCCGGTTGGTCGATTCCCACCCCGCGCTGGTGAACACTTCCTCGTTGGTGAAGCCACCTTCGGTGTCCCATTCCCGGACGACCGCGAGCGGGTCGTCCACACCGCGTTCGGCGTCGACGATCGCGAAGTACCTGTACCCGTTGCCCACTGGAAGCTCCCCCCGGACTCACCGCTCAGGCGTCGCCGGACTCCCCGTGGTCCACCGAACCCTGCCTTCCCCAGCGGTGGCGCGGCAGACCACGGCCCTCGCCGCCGGATGGGAACACGATAGTGGTGATCGCCGCCGCGGGGCTCCCGATCGGGAGCCCCGCGCGAACGTCACGACCCCAGCACGCCGTCCAGCACGGTCTGCGCTTCCTCCTGCAACCGCGCCAGGTGCTCCGGCCCCTTGAACGACTCGGCGTACAGCTTGTACACGTCCTCGGTCCCCGACGGCCGGGCGGCGAACCAGCCCGACTCCGTCACGACCTTCAGCCCGCCCACGGCGGCCCCGTTGCCGGGCGCGTTGGTCAGCCGGTCGAGGATCTTCTCGCCCGCGATCTCCTCCACGGCCACCTGCGAGGGCGACAGAGCACCCAGGGCGGCCTTCTGCTCCCGAGTGGCGGGCGCGTCGACGCGGGCGTACACCGGGTCGCCCAGCGACGCCGTCAGCTCGCGGTACCGGGCGGAAGGCGTGGACCCGGTCACCGCGATGATCTCCGACGCCAGCAGCGCCAGGATCAGGCCGTCCTTGTCGGTCGTCCACACCCGCCCGTCGCGCCGCAGGAACGACGCCCCGGCGCTCTCCTCGCCGCCGAACGCGATCGACCCGTCCAGCAGCCCCGGCACGAACCACTTGAACCCCACGGGCACCTCGACCAGCCGCCGTCCCAGCGACGAGGCGACGCGGTCGATGATCGACGAGCTCACCATCGTCTTGCCGATGGCCGCGGAGGAAGCCCACCCGGAACGGTGCGAGTACAGGTAGTCGATCGCCACGGCGAGGAAGTGGTTCGGGTTCATCAGGCCGCCGTCCGGCGTCACGATGCCGTGCCGGTCGGAGTCCGCGTCGTTGCCGGTGGCCACGTCGAACTCGGCGCGCCGCTCGATGAGTGACGCCATCGCGTACGGCGAGGAGCAGTCCATCCGGATGCGGCCGTCCCAGTCGAGCGTCATGAACCCGAACGTCGCGTCCACCACGGGGTTGACCACGGTGAGGTCGATGCGGTGCCGGTCGGCGATCTCCGACCAGTACGCGACGCTCGCGCCGCCCAGCGGGTCCGCGCCGATGCGCACGCCCGCCGAGCGGATGGCGTCCAGGTCGACCACGGACGGCAGCTCGGACACGTACAGGTCGAGGAAGTCGAACGGCTTGGCGGACTGGCGCGCGCGAGCCAGCGGGACGCGCTTGACGCCGACCAGGCCCGCTTCGAGGAGTTCGTTCGCGCGGTCCTGGATGCCCTTGGTGATGGTCGAGTCGGCGGGCCCGCCGTCCGGCGGGTTGTACTTGAAGCCGCCGTCCTCGGGCGGGTTGTGCGACGGCGTGACGACGACACCGTCCGCGAGGCCGTCGGTACGACCCTCGTTGTGGACCAGGATCGCCAGCGACACGGCGGGCGTCGGCGTGTAGCCCTCACGGCTGTCGACCAGCACCTGCACGTCGTTGGCGGCGAACACCTCCAGCGCCGTGACGAACGCGGGCTCGGACAGCGCGTGCGTGTCGCGGCCGAGGTACAGCGGCCCGGTGACGCCCGCGCGCGCCCGGTGCTCGCACACGGCCTGGGAGGCGGCGGCGATGTGGTCGTCGGTGAAGCCGATCCTCAACGCCGACCCGCGGTGCCCCGAGGTGCCGAACGCGACCCGCTGCTCGGCGACCGCCGGGTCCGGGTGCTCCGCGTAGTACGACGTGACCAGGTGCGCTACGTCGACCAGGTCGGCTCGCGTCGCGGGCTGACCGGCGCGCGGGTGGACTGCCACGGGTGTTCTCCTCGCTCTGGGCTGCGGGTAGCAGCAGACCTCTCCGCGCCCACCGAGGTCAAGGGGACACGTCGGGCTCGGCCTCGACGATCTCCGCGTCCAGGATGTCCACGATCGGGATCGTGTCGTCGCGCTCCGCCGTCACGGTCGGCTGGGGCACGTCCTCGACGATGCCGTACTTCTCCTGGAGGTGCCGTTTGCGGTACGCGTGCTCGGCGTCGTCCACGACCCGCCGCAGCGTGATGGCGTTCATCCCCGCGCCGATCAGCACACCGACGACGGGGACGGCCTGGCCGAGCTTGCGCTGGGTGAGCCGGATGCCGAGCTGGGCGTACACCTGCTCGACGACCTTGGTGACGACGTTCTGCCGGAGCTGGTCCCACGTGTGTTTGCGGGCCAGGCCCTGGACCAGCTTGTTCAGCTCCAGGTAGGCGGCGGCCTTGGTCACGTCCGAGGACGTGCCGAGGTTCAGCACGCCCAGCGCGAACATCTGCTCCTCTGGCCGGGTCAGGTCGTAGCCGTAGTAGGCGGCCACGTGCGCGACCGCCCGCTGGCTCGCGACCAGCACGGCGGCGGCGTCCGCGGCCATCGCGCCGACCACGACGCCCGCGCCCGGCGCGCCGCCGCTCGCCAGGCCCAGCAGCTCGCCGCCGGACACCGCGAGCCCGGCGGCGGCGCCCTGCACGGTGGACGCGGTCATGTAGGCGATGTCGAGGTGCGGCTTCACCTTGTCCATCTCGCTGAGCGGCAGCTTGCGGATGTCCTCGATCGTCTCCACGGCGTGGCCGCGCTTCTGGTAGGCCTTCAGCACGGCGCCGGACCGGACGCTGGCCCGTGCCGCGCGCGAGCCGAGGTCGGTGAAGCCGCCGAGCGCCTTCATCAGCAGTCCCTGGAACTGCTCGGAGCCGGGGATCATGTCGATCCGGCGCTTGGCGACCTCACCGGTCTTCTGGAGGCGGTTCCGCACGACGGCGGGGAGGAAGGAGCGCTCGGACGGCCGCTCGCTCGCGATGAGGGCGTCCCACGCCTCACCGTCGTACTCGGACATCCTGCGGCGCAACGACATTCCACCCACCCTACCTACTCGTACGAGATCGCGTTCAGCACATTGAGGCGTGCCGCCCGGATGGCGGGGAGGATCGCCGCGACCACGCCGACCACCGCCGCCACCGCCAGGTAGGTACCCATTTGCGTCCACGGGAACCCGAGTTCGGTGATCCCCTGGTCCTTGAGCGCCTCGACGGTGGCCACGCCGAGGCCGGTGCCGACCAGGAGGCCGAGCAGCGCGCCGAACACCGAGATCACCACCGACTCCACGGTGATCATCCGCATGATCTGGGAGCGGCGCATGCCGATGGCCCGCAGCAGCCCGAGTTCACGGGTCCGCTCGATGACCGACAGGGCCAGGGTGTTGATCACGCCGAGCACGGCGATCAGGATCGCCAGCGCGAGCAGGATCTGCACCATGAGCAGCACGGTGTCGAGCTGCGCGGCCTGCTGCTTCACGTACGCGCTGCGGTCCTGCACGGACACCTCGGGGTTGTCCGCGAACAGCGGTTCGATGCGCTTCTGCACGTCGGCGACCGAGGTGCCCGCCGCGGCCTTGGCGAACCCGTCGGTCAGCTTGGCCTGGGAGAAGTCGACCGCCGCCGCGGCGGAGAGCTGGATGCCGTCCATGGCGCCGTTCTTCGCGTAGACCACGGCCACCGTGTACGTCTGCTGCTCGCCCTTGCTGAGCTGCACGGTCACCGCGCTGCCGACGCCCAGCCCCTTCTCCTTCGCGGTCTCCTCGGCCACCGCGACGGTCCGGCCTGCCGCGCCGTCGAAGGACCCGGCCGTGGCCTTCAGGCCGAACAGCCGCTGCCACGCGGAGAAGTCGGTGATCGCCTGGAGGTACTGCTGCTCACCGTTGACCACGGCGTAGTCGGAGTAGAACCCGAAGGCGGACTCGACGCCCGGCGTGGCCTTCACCGCGTCCAGGACGGCGGGCTCGAACGTGGCCTGCTGCTCGCCGGAGATGATCAGGTCGGCGGAGATCTGCGTGTCGGCGACCTTGGTGATGCTGGCGGTCGCCGACGTCAGGATGATGCTCACACCGGTGATCAGCGCGATGCCGACCATCAGCGCGGCGGCGGTGATGGCGGTGCGGCGCGGGTTGCGCGCGGAGTTGCGCCGCCCCAGCGTGCCCGGCATCGACCAGGACAGCAGGCCGCCGATGACGGCCACGACCGGCTTGCTGATCAACGGGGTCAGCAGCGCGACGCCGAGGAACGCCACCAGGATGCCGGAGAACACCATCCACAGCACCGCGTTCGCGAGTCCGACGCCCAGCAGCGCGCCACCGGCCGCCGACAGCACGGCGCCCGCGACGGTCGGCTTGGTCAGCGGCCGGTCCGGGGTGGCGGCTTCGCGCATCGCCGCGACCGGCGCGATCCGCGAGGCGCGGACGGCCGGGAACACCGACGCGGCCATGGTGACGAGGATGCCGACGGCGAAGGAGGAGATCACCGCGGCGGCGGGCAGGCCGACGGCCGCGAGCTGGAGGCTGCCGCCGCCGAACGTGGCGAACAGGGTCGCGAGCAGCGCCCCCACGCCGACGCCCGCGCCGAGGCCGACCACCGAGGCGATCACGCCGATCACCAGCGCTTCGAGCACCACCGACACCATCATCTGCTTGCGGCTCGCGCCCATGGCCCGCATCAGGGCGAGTTCCTTGGTGCGCTGCGCGACGATGATGGAGAACGTGTTGAAGATGATGAAGGTGCCGACGAACAGGGCGATCCCGGCGAAGCCGAGCAGGATGTAGTTGAAGAACTTCAGGCCTTCGCCGATCGCGTCGGTCTGCGCCTTCGCCAGTTCCGCGCCGGTCTTCACCTGGACGTCCGCGCCGACGGCCGCGGCGACCCGGTCGCGCACGACGTCCTGCGACACGCCGTCGGCGGCCTGGACGGTGATGGAGCTGTAGGTGTCCGGCTCGCCCAGCAGGACGCGGTGCGCGGTGGCGGGGCTGAAGCTCAGGCTCATCTCGCCGCCGAGCGAGTCGCGACCGCCCTGGTAGCCGAAGATCCCGACGACCTCGAAGGTCTCCTTGGGCGCGGCGGTGAGCACCGCGACGTCGTCGCCGACGGAGAACCCGCCGGACTTGGCCAGGAACCCGCCGAGCACGACCTCGTTGTCGGCCGTGGGGGCGCGGCCTTCGCGCAGCACCCGTTGGCCTGACAGGTCTTCGCCCCACGCGTCGCCGACGCGGGGCGCGCCGCTGGTGGTGAGGACCTTGCCGTTCTTGCCGATCGCGCGGGCCGAGCCGATGACGTCACCGGTCACCGCGCGCACGCCGTCGACACCGCGCACGGTGTCCAGTGTGGACGCGGGCAGGGACTGGACCGCGTAGTCCGGCCCGCCTTCCCCGCCCTCCAGCTTGGGCTTGGCGGTGACCTGGGCGTCGACCCCGGTGTAGACGCTGGAGAACAGGGAGGTGAACGAGCGGTCGAGCGTGTCGGTCAGCACGAACGAGCCGGACACGAACATCACGCCGAGCACGACGGCGAGCCCGGACAGCAGGAGGCGCAGCTTGCGCGCCATCAGGCTCTTGAGCGTGGCCTTGATCATCGCGCGATCACGCCGTCGAGGTGCTTCATCGTGTCCAGGACGACCTCGGCGGTCGGCTCGACCAGTTCGCTGACGATCCGGCCGTCGGCCAGGAAGATCACCCGGTCCGCGTAGGACGCGGCGTTCGCGTCGTGCGTCACCATCACCACGGTCTGGCCGAACTCCTGCGCCGACCGCTGGAGGAACCCGAGCACCTCGGCGCCCGACGTCGAGTCCAGGTTGCCGGTCGGCTCGTCGGCGAACACCACCTCGGGACGGCTGACCAGCGCGCGGGCGCACGCCACTCGCTGCTGCTGGCCGCCGGAGAGCTGGGTGGGCCGGTGGCTCAGCCGGTCGCGCAGCCCGACGGTGTCGATGACCGTGTCGAACCACTCGCGGTCCACCTTGCGGCCGCCGATCGCCAGCGGCAGCACGATGTTCTCCTCCGCGGTCAATGTGGGCAGCAGGTTGAACTGCTGGAAGATGAACCCGACCTTCATCCGTCTGAGGTCCGTGAGGCCCTTGTCCTTCAACCCGGTCACCCTGGTGTCCCCGACGAACACCTCGCCGCCGTCGACGTCGTCGAGTCCCGCCAGGCAGTGCATGAGCGTCGACTTGCCCGACCCCGACGGTCCCATGATCGCGGTGAACCGCCCCCGCTCGATGTCGACGGACACGCCGTCGAGCGCGGTCACCTTCGCCTCCCCCGATCCGTAGACCTTCGTCACGCCAACGGCCCTGGCCGCCACGGTCGTCGCCGTCCGCATCGTCGCTGTCACCGGATCCTCCGTCTTTCCCCCGCTTGCAGGTGTGTTGGGGAAATCCTGTCGATCGGCGCGGCCCGGCGCGTCGGGAAGGTGCCCCATCCGGGGCAGGGGGCTACCCCGGAAACTCCTCGGGGTTGAGCCCTGATGCCGCACCGCGAACCCCTTCGGTCGAAAGGATCGGGGCACGGGGTCGACGCGCTAGGAGTCCAGGTGGGCCAGCGCGTCGAAGGCCCGGTCCATCAGCGTCGGCAGGTCGTCGGCGCCGTCGCCCTCCGCCCACTCCGCGAGGGCCGTGGACAGCGCTCCGAGCACCGCCGCCGCGAGCACGCGGAGTTCGAAGGTGGTCCCGCCGTCCGCGCGGGTGGCGAGCGCTTCGGCGAACAGCGCCTGGGTGCTCTCGGCGTTGCGCCACTGCCGTCCGCGCAGCGCCGGGGTCGTGAGGATGAGCCTGGTGCGGACGAGCAGCGCGTCCTTGTCGGTGGCGTAGACCTCGCGGATGCCGCCGACGACGGCGTTGCGCAGGGCCGTGAGCGGACCGGCCCCGGCGGGTTGGGCGCGGATGAGCTCGACCAGCATCGGGTCGTACTCGTCGTTCTCCACGACCGCTTCCTTGCTGGGGAAGTAGCGGAAGAACGTCATGTGCGAGACCCCGGCGGCCGACGCGATCCGCTCGACCGTGGTGGCGTCGTAGCCGTCGGCCAGGAACAGGCGCAGCGCGTGCTCCTGGATGGCCTTCCTGGTTCGGGCCTTGCGCTGTTCCCGCAGCCCCGGTGCTGGTGAGCTCACGTGCCAAGGATGCCGGTCAACCAGGAGTCGAGCGCGTCGGGTCCCCCGTGGCCGCGCCAGGCGAGGTGGCCGTCGGGGCGAATCAGCTCGGTCTCGCCGTCGGTCGGCAGGACCGTGACGCGCTCCTCCCCCAGCCTCTTGCGGGCCACGAGGGCGTGGTCCGCGCCGCCGAGCAGCACCCAGCGCGAGCCGAGTTCGGCGTGCAGCCGCGTACCGGTGCCGTCGGCGCGGGCGCACTGGCGGTCCGGGACGCGGTCACCGGGTCGCGGGCCGCGGCCGAACCGGTGGCCGCCGCCGAGCGGGCCGCCGCGGTAGGTGACCTTGAGCTGCGAGGACTTCTCCCAGATGGCCTTCTGCACGAACCCGCGGTTCATCATGGGCACCAGGACGTGGTCGCGCAGGAACCTGGCCGTGGCTGATTCGCCGACGATCAGCCTGGTCATGCCGCTGGTGGACGACAGGACGCCTTCGGCGATCGGGCGGCGCTCGGCCTCGTAGGTGTCCAGCAGCGCGGCCTCGGCGTGGCCGGAGGCGACCAGCGCGAGCTTCCACGCCAGGTTCTCCGCGTCGCCGAGACCGGTGTTCATGCCCTGGCCGCCGAACGGGCTGTGGATGTGGGCGGCGTCGCCCGCGAGCAGCACACGACCTCGGCAGTAGGTGTCGGCGAGCCTGCGGTGGAAGCGGAAGCTCGACGTCCACGCGGTCGAGGCGACCACGACGTCCGGCAGCGCCGCCCGGTCGCGCAGCAGCCCGGCCATCACCGCCGCGATGTCGCCGTCGTCGCGGAACCCGGCCGGTGCGGGTGCCATCAGCCGCCACACGCCGCCGGGCAGCGGGAACGCGGCCAGCATGTCCTCGCCGCTGAGCCAGACCGCGACCACGTCGCGCTCCAGCGGCAGGTCGGCGACCACGTCGGCGAGCAGGAAGCGCTCGACCAGCGGCGCGCCGGGGAAGCCGATGCCCGAGGCCTTGCGGACGACGCTGTGCGCGCCGTCGCAGCCGACCAGCCAGTCCGTCCGCGACTCCCGGCCGTCGGCGGTGGTGAGCCGGACCCCGCGGGCGTCCTGGTGCGCGTCGACCAGCGAGGTGCCCCACTCGACCGCGCCGCCGAGTTCGGCGAGCCTCTCGCGCAACTGCCCCTCGACCTCGGTCTGGGAGATCATCAGCCCGCGCCGCTTCACCAGTTTGGTCACCTGCCCGACCTTGAGCGCCCCCAGCGGTTTCCCGTTGACGTGGAGGGCGATCCGGTCGATGCCGATGGACCGCTCCGGCAGGTCGCCCAGCGCGCCGAGCCGGTCGAGCACCTCCGCGCCGCGGGGTTGGAGGCCGAGCGCGCGGGAGGTGACCGCCGGGCCGTCGGCCCCGTCGACCACCCGCACCTGGAGTCCTGCTCCGAGCAGCCCGCACGCCAGCACGAGCCCGGTCGGTCCTGCTCCTACCACGGTGATGTCCATGACCGAAGTGTTACTCGCTACCACTTGATAGTCAATAACAGTTTTTCGGGGTGATTGACTTCGGCCATGACAGGAGCACTGGTGACGGGCGGGGCACGGAGCGTCGGGGCGGCCGTGGCGAGGGCGCTGGCCGAGGCGGGGATGACCGTCGCGGTGCACGCGAGGGCGGACCTGGCCGCGGCGGAGGCGGTCGTCGCGGCGCTGCCGGGTGACGGGCACGTGGTCGTCGGCGGCGACCTCGCCGACCCGGAGCGGGTCGAGGCGTTCGTCGCCGACGCCGTCGCGCGGCTGGGCGACGTCGACGTGCTGGTCAACAACGCCGGGATCTACACCGAACACCCGCTGCCGGCCACCTCCTACGACGAGTGGATCGGGCAGTGGCGGCGGATCACCGACGTCAACGTGCTGGGCACGGCCAACACCACGTGGTGCTTCGTCGAGCACCTGCGCACCCGGCCACGGGGGCCGGAGGGGGCGCGGATCATCACCGTCGGCTCGCGCGGCGCCTACCGCGGCGAACCGGACGCGCCCGCGTACGGCGCCTCGAAAGCGGCCGTCCACTCGCTCACGCAGTCGCTCGCGGTGTCACTGGCCCCGCTGGGCGTCGCCGTCACGGCCGTCGCGCCGGGGTTCGTCGACACCGACATGACCCACGACATCCTGGCGGGCGAACGCGGAGCCGCGATCCGCGCGCAGAGCCCGTTCGGCCGCGTCGCCACCCCCGAGGACGTCGCCTCCGCCGTGGCCTGGCTCGGCCACACCCGGCGCGGGCTGGGCGAGCGGCGCGGTCATCGACCTGAACGGCGCGTCCCACCTGAGGTAGCCGCGACCCGCCACCGCTCGGCCCGCTTCGCGACGGCGTAGGTGTAGCCGATGGTGATGAACAGCAACGGCATCACCACCAGCGCCAGCGGCACCCCCACCAGGAACAGCTCGGCCGACTCCAACCGCGCGCGGAACGCCCACACCGGCACCCCCACCATGCCCACGGCGAGACCACCCCACAGCAGCGCCATGACCACGAGCCACAAACTCTTGGACAGCAGCAGATCGACCGGTCCACGCCGCGGCGGCGGCGCGTCCGCGTCGACCTCAATGGCCGCGGGCAACCCGGAAGCCTGCCCGAACCACACCGGCCACCGCTCGACGATGTGCCCCAGCACGTCCCGCCCGGACCCGTTCACCATGACGGGCAACCTAGCTCCTCAGGTCGTCAGGACGAAGCGGTGTTCCCGTTCGAACCTGGTCGAGCGCGGCCAGCAACAGGCGAAGAGCACTCGCGTCGGAACTCCCGAGCCTGTCGAAGATCTGCAAGGCTTCCGCTCCGGCGGCTCGCGCCCGCTCCTCCTGCCCTGTGCCCACGAGGTGCAGGGCGAGGTGGTGAAGAACCCTGGCCAGGCCGTAGACGTTGCTGTTCGCGCGGTGCAGGTCGATCGCGCGGTCGAACGCTTCCACAGCGTCTTCCGACCGACCCAGGTTCGCACAGGTGCGTCCGAGTTCGTCGCGCGTCCACGCCTCTCCGTCGAGATCACCGATCTCGTCCCTGATCCGCACCGCCAGGAGCAGCCGTTCCAACGACTTGCCGAACTCGTCCTGCCGACGGTGGACCGATCCGAGGTTCGTCAACGCCCACGCCTCCGCGTGGCGGTCACCGACCTCCTGTGCAGCACGCAGGCTTTCCTCCAGCCGTTCGTGAGCCTCGTCGTACTGGCCCAGGCAGAAGTAGCTGAGGCCGAGGTTGCTCAACACGATGCCTTGGAACCGCCGGTCTCCCAGTTCCCTGAAGCCGTCGAGTGCTCGCACGCCGTGGATGACGGCCTTTTCGTCATCCTGGCGATAGCGGTACCCGCACGCGAGGCCGTGGTGCATCAACGCCGTTCCGGCGAGGTCGTTCCCGGCCGTCGCGGCGGCGAGGCCGAGACCGTGGGAGTCGCACCACACCGAGAGGTGCTTGGTCAGGTTGAAGAAGCCCTGGAGCGCGGCGGGTACCTGCCACACGAGGTCGCGCAGTCCGAGCGGGTGAGCTTGTTCCAGGCACGACTCGATGTTGACGAGTTCCGCGTCGCACCACTTCATGGCCTCGTCATGGCTCGCGAATTCGACCTTGTGCGCGTCTTCGCGGAGATCGAGGTGACGCCGGGCGCGGTGCCCCGCCAACGTGCGGTCCGCGTGATCGGCCATGGAGGCGTACCAGGTGGTCAGGCCCAGGATGGCCGCGAACCTGTCCTCGGTCGAGTCGACCTCGGCAGCTTGCTGCCGCGCGTAGGCACGCAGGAGGTCGTGGAACCGGTAGCGGCCGTGCTCGACCTCCTCCAGCAGGTGGGCGTCGAGCAGGAACGCGAGCGACTTCCGGACCTGGCGAGGCTCCAAACGCGTCAGGGCGACCACCGCCTGCTCACTGCTGTCGGCGCAGGCTTGCACGCCGAGCAGGCGGAACACCTTGGCGCTGCACGGGTCCAGCGATCTGTAGGACAGGGAGATCGCGGGCCCCACGGCCATGAGGACGTCTCCCGGCAGTTCCAGCGCGGACAGCCGCTCGTCGTCGAGTTCGGCGGACAGGTCGGCCAAGGTGTAGTGCGGGCGGTGCCTGAGCCGCTCCGCGGCGACGCGCAGGGCCAACGGCAACCGCGCACATTGCAGCGCGATCCTCACCGCCACCGCAGGCTCCTCGTCGACGCGCTCCGCACCCAGGATCCGCCGGAGGAGCCCGTCGGACTCGGCCGAGGAGAACACCTCCACCGGCAGGCGCTCGATGTCGAGCCCCGCCAGGCGCGTTCGGCTGGTCAGCAGCAGACGGCACTTCGTCGACGCGGTCAGCAACGGCCTCACCTGAGCGGCCGAACCCACGTTGTCGAGCACGACCAGGACCTTCCGGTCAGCCAACAGCGTCCGGTACGCGGCGGCACACCCGTCGAGGTCGTCCGGGAGGAACTCCGGACGCGTTCCCAACGCCTTCAAGAACCTCTTGAGAACCTGAATGCTCGCGGTCTCCACCTGGTCGGGGGTGAAGCCGTGGAGATCCGCGTACAGCAGGCCGTCGGGAAAGCTCTCACCGCTGCTGTGGGCCCAGTGGACCGCCAACGTCGTCTTGCCCACCCCGGCGGACCCGGTCAAGAGCACAGGTGGACTCATCCCCGGACCGAGCAGCAGTGAGTTCAGGGCTTCGACGTGCGAGGCGCGACCGGTGAAGTCCTTGCTCTGCAGAGGAAGCTGTCGTGGCACGGGTGCGGGAACCGTGGGGTGGAGGTTCACGTCCACCAACACCACGTCACCGTGGACGTCGGCCGCCTGGACCACTTTTCCATGGACCGTGTCGATTCGGTTGCTCACCTCGGACATCCCCGCACCTCCGGAGTCGCCTGAGCGTCGAAGGGTAACGCCTCCCGCGGCAAACCCCGCCGTTCCGGCAGGTCGGGAAGTCGCCCCCGTCGCGGGCCGTTCGCGGCGGCACTACCGTCGACGGCATGAGCACCGACACGAGCACCGCCCTGCTGGTCGACGCGTTGGACCGGGTGCGCGAGGTGGTCCACCAGGTCGCGGACGGGTTGTCCGCCGAGCAGTTGGCCCAGCGCGTCGACGGCACCGCCAACTCGATCGCCTGGCTCCTCTGGCACCTCACCCGTGTCCAAGACGACCACGTGGCGGGTGTCGCGGGCACCGAGCAGGTGTGGACCGCGCAGGGCTGGGCGCGCAAGTTCGACCTGCCCCTGGACGACGCCGACATCGGCTACGGCCACGGCTCCGACGAGGTCGCCGCGGTGCGCGTGCGGTCGGCCGAGCTGCTGCTGGACTACCACGACGCCGTGCACCGCGCGTCCACGGACTACGTGCGCGGGCTGGCCGACGCCGACTTCGGCCGGGTCGTGGACGAGCGTTGGGACCCGCCGGTGACGCTGGCGGTGCGGCTGGTCAGCGTCGTGTCCGACGACCTCCAGCACGCGGGCCAGGCGGCGTTCGTGCGGGGGCTGGTCGAGAAGGGGTGACCCGCCCGCCCCGTGCTCAACGCCGCTTCTCCAGCCACTCACCCCACCGCGCCAACCCCTCCTCCGGCGCCGACCTCCCGACCCCCACCCGGAACCGGTCGGTCGGCGTCGGGGTCAGCTCGGACCGGTAGACGCTCGCGGGCAGCAGCAGAACCCCTTCCTGCTCCACGAGGTCCGCGCACATCGCCTCCACGCCGTCCGCGCCGAGGTAGCGCGGGTACGCGACGCAGCCGCCCTGCGGCGGAGCCCACTCGAACAGGTCGGGGAACCGGGCGAAGAACGCGTCGAACACCGGCAGGTTCTCGGCGATGATCGCCCGGTTGCGCCCCAGCACCCGGTCCCGCGCCCGCACCGCGATCAGCGCCAGCACCTCGCTCGGCGCGGAGTTGCAGATCGACGTGTAGTGCTTCGCACCGTCCAACCTGGACAGCACCTCCCGGTCGCGGCAGGCGATCCAGCCGATCCGCAGCCCCGGCAGCCCGTACGCCTTGGACATCACGTTCAACGACAGCGCCCGCGGTGACAGGTCGACCGCCTGCGGCAGCGCGGGACCGCTCTCCAGACCGCGGTAGACCTCGTCGCTGAACAGCCACAGCCCGCGGTCGTCGCACAGCCGCACGAGCCGCGTCCACGTGTCGAGGTCCGGCACGGCGCCGGTGGGGTTGTTGGGGAAGTTGACCGACACCATCCGCGTGGTCGGCCGCAGCGCGGCCTCGACGGCGTCCACGTCGAGCGCCCACCCGTCGTCCGCGCGCAGGGCCACACCGGACACCTCGCACACCGACAGCGGGACCGTCTCGGCGGCCTGGTAGTTGGGGGTGATCACCACGACGTGGTCGCCGGGGTCGAGCAGCGTCGTCATCGCCAGGTACAGCGCCTCCTCGGCGCCCGCGAAGCACAGGACGTCCTCGGCCTCCACGTGGTCGTAGGTGTCCGCGATGGCCTGGCGCAGCGCGGGCAGCCCGTAGGTCTCGCCGTACCCCAGGTGCAGCGACTCCCACCGCTCGCGGCCGTCGTCGTCGGCCAGGGCCAGCAGTTCGGCCAGCGACAGCGTCTGCGCGTCGGAGGCGGTCAGGTGGTAGCGGGCGGCGAACTCCCAGCGGGCGAAGTGCTTCTCCAGCCGGAAGTCGGGAAGGGACGGCATGATCTGGACACTACTTACCGATTGGACAGAATGTCCAGACTCGAACACCCGTTCGACCTGGGTTAGGCTGCCGGGCATGTCGGTACCCGTGCAGGCGTCGCTGTTCGACGACGCGGAGGCCATCGGACTCCGCGAGCTGACCGTGCGCCGGACCGAACTGGCCGCCGGGGCGTGGGTCGACGTGCGGCCGGGCTGGCTCACCGGGGCGACCGACCTGTTCACCGAACTGGCCGAGACCGTGCCGTGGGTGGCCGAGCGGCGGCAGATGTACGACCGGGTCGTGGACGTGCCGCGCCTGCTCTGCTTCTACGACGAGCGCGTGCCGCTGCCGCACCCCGTGCTGACCGCCGCCCGCGCCGCGCTGAGCGAGCACTACGCCGCCGAACTCGGCGAGCCGTTCCGCACCGCGGGCCTGTGCTACTACCGCGACGGGCGCGACAGCGTGGCGTGGCACGGCGACACGATCGGCCGCGGCGCCACCGACGACACGATGGTCGCGATCGTCTCCGTCGGCGCCCCGCGCGCCCTGCTGCTGCGCCCCCGCGGCGGCGGCGAGGTCGTGCGGCACGCGCTGGGCCACGGCGACCTGATCGTCATGGGCGGCTCGTGCCAGCGGACGTGGGAGCACGCCATCCCGAAGACCGCGAAGCCGGTCGGCCCGCGCGTCAGCGTCCAGTTCCGCCCGCGCGGCGTGCGCTGAAAACGTTCGTAGAACATTTTTCGCGAACAACCGGTGAAACTCCAACCGCAGCCGCTTGCTTCGGCTAAGTAAATTGCGCGGAAATTTTTACTCCATCCAGCCTGGTGCTCGCGGAACCGCCTTGCGCTACCGTTCGAATCCTGCGCCGCCATCAGGTCGAGGTATCGGAAAGGGTATCCCCATGCTCACTGCGATGGCTGCTGCCGTCATGGCTTTATCGACGGTCGTGGCACCTGCCGAAGCCGCCGATTCACCACCGGACGACCGGATCACGGTCACCGTCGTCACGGTCAACGGCTCCGGGTGCCCGGCGGGCACCGCGGCCGTGGCCGCGGCAGCGGACAACACCGCGTTCACCGTGACCTACAGCGACTTCCTCGCGCAGATCGGCGTGGGGGCGAGCCCGACCGACTTCCGGAAGAACTGCCAGCTCAGCCTTCGGGTGAACTACCCGCAGGGCTTCACCTACGGCATCGCACAGGCCGACTACCGCGGCTTCGCCCACCTCGTGGCGGGAGCGAAGGGCACGGAGAAGGCGAACTACTACTTCTCCGGATCCCCGTCGACGGGGGCCACCCACCCGTTCAGCGGACCGCTCAGCGACTACTGGCAGGCGACCGACAAGACGGAGGTCGCACAGATCGTCTACGCCCCCTGCGGCGAGCAGCGCATCTTCAACGTCAACACCGAATTGCGCGTCAGCGCGGGCACGTCGGACATCTCGAAAACGACGAGCTTCATGGCGATGGATTCGACCGACGGCAGCGTCAAGACCACATTCCACTTCTCGTGGAAACGGTGCCCCTGAAATTGTTTTCGGTCGACTAGGAACGTTTTCATCTCCCTCTAGAACGTTTTCACCCGCGCCGCCAATCACGGTTGACCGCATTAGAAAGGTGCACCCATGCTCAGTGCGATCACGGCTGCCTTCATGACCCTCGCCATCACGTTCCCACCCGGCGGCGCACCGGGCACCACTCCCCCACCGGACCACATCACGATCGACGTCGTGACGGTCAACGGGTCGGGCTGCCCGGCGGGCACGGCGGCGGTGGCCGTCTCGCCGGACAACAAGGCGTTCACGGTGACCTACAGCGACTTCCTCGCCCAGGTCGGCGTGGGTGCCCTGCCCACCGACTTCCGGAAGAACTGCCAGCTCAACCTGCGGGTCAACGTGCCGCAGGGCTTCACCTACGGCATCGCGCAGGCCGACTACCGCGGCTTCGCCCACCTGGAGAGAGGGGCGAGCGGCACGGAGAGGGCCAACTACTACTTCCAGGGCATGTCGCCCACCGCCTACAAGTCCCACACCTACAGCGGGCCGTTCAGCGACGACTGGCAGGCGACGGACACCACCGAGGTGGCCGCGATCGTCTACTCGCCGTGCGGTGAGCGGCGCAACTTCAACATCAACACGGAGCTGCGCGTCAACGCGGGGACCTCCGACCCCACGAGGACGACCAGCTTCATGGCCATGGACTCCACCGACGGCACGATCGAGACGACGTATCATTTCGCCTGGAAGCCCTGCCCCTGACAGGCTGAGGGAGCCCCCGCAAGCCTCCGGGCGGGCGGGGGCTCCTTCGTGCCGCGCGGGAACTGTCCACAGTGGAGCAGAAGTTAAACCCCGCACCGGCGGCACGTCGTTGTGCCACCGGTGCGGGCTCGCCAGAACGTCTATGCGCGGCGGCGCCAGAACAGGGCCGCCGCCACCAGCAGGACACCGACCACGACGACGCCCGCGGGGATCAGCACCTTGTTGTTGGAGGCGATCGACGCGAGCCGGTCGACCTCGGGGGTGCCCGCGGCCTGCGCCGCGTCGGGGTTCGGGGCGCCGGGCCTCGGGGTGCCCGGATCGGCCGCCGCCTCGGCGGCGGGCTGGGTACCCGCCGCGGCCTTGGCGACCAGCGTCACGTCGGAGCACGAGTAGTAGGTGTCCGGGGTGTCGGAGTTCTGCCAGATCGTGTAGATGACCCGCCTGCCGGTCTTGCCCTCGGGGAGCTTCCCGTTCAGCACGTACGAGTCCTTGACCAGCGGCGGGTCGGTGACCGTGAGGAACGGCTGCTCCTCGACGTCCGCCCAGCGCAGCGCGGCCTCCGGGCGGTAGCCGTCCTTGCTCAGGTACAGCCGGAACGTGCCCTTGTGCGGGATGGTCGCCCGGTAGGTGATCCGCGCGGGGGCGGAGACGTCGAGGGTGCTCGTGGGCCAGTCGGCGCGGGCCAGGTCGAGCCCGGCGTACTCGCGGAGCCCGGCGCTGCACAGCTTGCCGTCCGGGACGACCTGGCGGTCGCGGCCCCGCACGTTGGCGATCCGGATGTTGTCCCACTCCGCGGAAGCCTTGGGGCCGCTGGCGGACAGCGCCGCCTTGCACGCCACCGGAGGGGGTTGGGCGCCGTCGGCACCGCACGCGGCGGCTCGACTCACCGGGGACACCACCGAACCGTGCGCGGCCGCGGTCCCGACGGCGAGAACCGTGAACAGGACCGCGACCGCAGACACCAACATCGCCCGAGTCCGCACTCGTCCACCTCCACGGGGGGATACGGACGACGGTCGGCGAACGTTCAAGCGAACTCGGGAGGCCGGTCTTACTTGGCCCCTCCCGGCAGCCAGGCCTTGACCTTGTCGGCGTTGTCGCCGACCCACTTCTTGGCCGCCGCGTCGGCGGACATCTTGTCCTCGGCGATGTACTTCGCGACCAGGTTCTGGTCCTCGTTCGTCCAGGTGAAGTTCTTCACGAGCTGGAACGCGGGCCCGTTGGCGTCGGCGAACTTCTTGCTGACGATCTTGTCCAGGTCGTAGTCCGGGTAGTCGCACGCGATGGCCTCGGCGACGGCGTCGCAGCCCGCCGCGTACGGGGGCAGCTTCACCTTGACCAGCTTGACCTGCGACAGCAGCCACTGCGGCGAGTAGAAGTAGCCGATGAGCGGCGTCTTCTTCTCCTCGGCCTGCTTGAACGCCTGGATGAGCGCGGTCTCGCTGCCGCCGTAGACGACCTTGAAGTTGAGGTTCAGGTTCTTGACCAGCGCCTCGTCGTTGGTGACGAACGAGGGGTCGCCGTCGAGCAACTGGCCCTTGTCGCCGGACTCCGACGTCTTGAACAGGTCGGCGTACTTGTTGAGGTTGTTCCAGTCGGTGATGTCCGGGTACTTCTCCGCGAGCCACGGCGGGACGTACCAGCCGATCTGCCCCTCGACACCGGTCGAGCCCGCCGACACGGCCGTCTTCTGCTCCTCGATGTACTTCTTCTTCAGGTCGTCGTGCCCCCAGTTCTCGACGACCGCGTCGACCTCGCCGGTGCCGAAGCCCTGCCAGGCGACCTCTTCCTTCAGGTCCTTCTTGGTGACCTTGCAGCCGAGTTCCTTCTCGGCGACCTCGGCGAGCACCGCGGCGTTGGCCTCGTAGCCGACCCACGGGTTGATCGCGATGGTGAAGGTCCCGCAGTCGCCGGTGGACCCGGACTGCGCACTGCCGGTGTCACCGACCTTGGCGCCGCCGCAGCCTGCCAGCGCGAGCGCGCAGGCGAGCACGACGCCCGCTCCGCGCACGCCGGTCTTCCCGTTCCGAACCACGTGATCGAACCTCCTCGTTCCGCCACCTCGAAGGTGGCGCGTCCACTGGGTCACGCCCGGCCGGTCCGGGCGGCGGCGGCGCGCGTGAGGCGGTCGAGCAGCACCCCGAGCACGACGATGGCCAACCCCGCCGCGAGTCCCTTGCCGTAGAGCTGTCCCTGCGAGAACCCGGCCACCACGTCGTAGCCGAGCGCTCCCGCGCCGACCAGCCCGCCGACGACGACCATCGACAGCACGTAGATGAGCCCCTGGTTGGTCGCGAGGACCAGTGCCTGCCGCGCCATCGGCAACTGCACCTTGGTGATGGTCTGCCACGCGCTCGACCCGGAAGCGGTGGCGGCCTCGACCGTCGTCGGCGACACCGCGCGGACGCCGTCGGCGACGATCTTGATCGCGACCGGCGCGGCGAACACGACGGCCGCGACGATGGCGGTGAACCGGCTCGCCGCGAACAGCGCGAGGAACGGCACCAGGTAGACGAACGCGGGCATGGTCTGCGCCGCGTCGAGCACCGGCCGGATGAACCGGTCGGCGTGGGAGCTGCGGCCCATCCACACGCCAACGACGACGCCGAGCACCATCACGGCGGCGGTCGCGACGAGCGTGGACGCGAGCGTGGCCATGGCGTCCTGCCACAGGCCGGTCGCGACCAGCAGACCAAGGCACACCGCCGAGCCGATGGCGGCCCGGACCCCGCCCAGCACCACGGAGATCGCGACGACCGCGGCGGCGACGAGCCACCACGGCGAGCCGGTCAGCACCGACTGCAACGGGTCGACGAGGACCAGGGTCGCGAAGTCCTTGACACCGTTGGTGATCCCGGACAGGTTGCCCTGCACCCAGTCCGTGGCGGTGGCGACGCCCTTGGCGATGGAACCGCCGATCTCCCCGTCCGATGGGAACTCCGCCGCCCAGACGTAGGTGTAGGACAGCCAGATCGCGACGGCCGTGAGCGCTCCCCCGCCGATCAGCCCGCCGGTGCGGACCTTGGCGGCCAACGGGTTGCGGTTCTGCCGGGCGCGTTCGACGCGCGTGCCCGCCGCCGTCGTGACGCGGTCGAGCACGATCGCCAGCACGACGATCGCCAGGCCCGCGTTGAACGCCGTGCCGACGTCGAGCGTCTGGAGCGCCTTGATCACGGTCTTGCCGAGGCCGGGCGCGTCGATCAGGGCGGCGATGGTGACCATGGACAGCGCGGCCATCATCGTCTGGTTGACGCCCAGGATGATCGTGCGCTTCGCCGTGGGCAGCAGGACCTTGCCCAGCGTCTGCGCGCGGGTGGCGCCGAGCGACTCGCTGGCCTCCACGGTGTCGCCGGGGACGTTGCGGATGCCGTGGGCGGTGAGCCGGATCGCGGGCGGGGCCGCGTAGATCAGCGTCGCGATCGTCGCCGACGCCGGGCCGATGAGGAAGAACAGCGTCAGCGGCGCGAGGTACACGAACGTCGGCATGGTCTGCATGAAGTCGAGCACCGGCGTGATGATCTTGGCGAAGCGGTCGGACAGCCCGGCCCAGATGCCGATCGGGATGCCGAAGAGCAGCGCGATGAGCACGGCGGAGAGCGTCAGCGCGAGCGTGTCCATGCTCTCCTGCCACAGGCCCTGCAAGCCGAGGAAGGTGAACCCGGCGGCGGCGAGCAGCGCCACCCGGAAGCCGCCCGCGGCGTAGGAGACGAAGGCGGCCAGCGCGACGACGCCGAGCCAGCCGATCAGCGGCAGCGGCCTGCCGAACGCGGGCTGCGCGATCAACGACTGGACGAGGATCACGAACTCGTCGATGACGAGCCGGATCTCGTTGAAGAAGTACAGGAACAGCGGGTTGGTGTTGCGGCTCGCGCCGATGGCGTCGTTGAGGTCGTTGAGGCCCTGGTGCAGCGGCGTGAGCTGGGCCGGGCCGAGCGCGAGCGTGTGCAGCCCCTTGAGCACGGCCCACAGGGCCAGCCACAGGGCCAGGATGAGCGCGACGACCACACCGCGGCTCGGGCGGCGGAAGTCCACTCCGGACACCGCGACGGCGGCCATCAGGCGTCCGCCTCCTGCCCCGCCACGACGGCGAGGATCTCCTCGTCGCCGACGATGCCGAGCAGTTCGCCGTCCCGCACCACCTTGACCGGCGCCGCCGCGGCGAGCACCGCGCGGGTGGCGTCGCGCACGACCACGTCCGGCCCGAGTTCGGGACCGTCGAGGACGTCGTCGGGACGCGGGTCGCGCATGATCCACTTGAGCGTCAGCACGTTGGCGCGCGGCACGTCCCGGACGAAGTCGCGCACGTAGTCGTCCACCGGCGCGCCGACCAGCTCGTCACCGGTGCCGACCTGCACGACCTTGCCGTCGCGCATGATCAGGATGCGGTCGCCGAGCTTCAGCGCCTCGGACAGGTCGTGGGTGATGAACAGCATCGTCTTGCCGACCTCGCGGTGCAGCCGGACGACCTCGTTCTGCATGTCCCGGCGGATCAGCGGGTCGAGCGCGGAGAACGGCTCGTCGAACAGCAGCACGTCCGGGTCGCCCGCGAGCGCCCTGGCCAGTCCGACGCGCTGCTGCATGCCGCCGGAGAGCTGGTCCGGGTAGGACTTCTCGTAGCCGCTGAGGCCGACCAGGTCGACGACCTCCATGGCCCGCTTCGCGCGTTCGGCCTTGCCGACGCCGCGGATCTCCAGGCCGTAGGAGATGTTGTCCAGCACCCTCCGGTGCGGCAGCAGGCCGAAGTGCTGGAACACCATGGAGAACTTGTTGCGGCGCAGGTCCCGCAGCCGCTTCTCGTCGGCCGCGAGGATGTCCTCGCCCTCGAACAGCACCTGGCCCGACGTCGGCTCGACGAGCCGCGTGAGGCACCGCACGAGGGTGGACTTGCCGGACCCGGACAGTCCCATCACCACGAACACCTCGCCGGGCGCCACGTCGAACCCCACGTCGCGCACCGCGGCCGTGCACCCGGTGCGGTCCATCAGCTCCCGGCGCGACAGCGCGCACAGCTCGGGCGACTTCGGGACCTCCGAGGCCTTGGGGCCGAACACCTTCCACACATCCCGAACAGAGATGACCGGGTCGGGCTGCCCCGCTCCGACCGGATCGACCTCGACTTCTTGGGCCGTCACCTACGCTCCAAACCGTGCGCCTTGTTGCGGATCGCGCACATCGTTTCTGGATGCGCGACAGCATTGACCCTGGTAGCAGCCCCGTCAAGGTCAAGTCGCCCCGGTCTCGCGACTTTAACGCCGCGACCATTCCGCCGATACACCCCTGAGCGCCGGGTTCGACCGCGACCAGTCCACTGTGGATGGTCGAATCCTTGATCGAACCCGTTGAGACGTCGGCCGATCCGGTCTTCCCACCTCTCGTGACCTCGGTGATCGACGACGACGGGACGACGCGCGCCGAGACGTGCCGCGCGGGCCGCTGTCTCGACTGGTCGAGGCCGCCTTGACTCGGGCTGAACTGGGAGGTAAAGATTTTGAACCACCGTCCGGAGTGCTGGAGGCACCGTGATCGAGTCCGCCGTGGCCGTAGCCGACGTGGCGCGGGAGTTCGCGCCCGAGACGGAGGCGCGGCGAGCGCTGGCGCCCGAGGTGCTGGCCGCGTTGCGGGAGAGCGGGCTGCTGCGGGCCGGGGTGCCCGCGGACCTCGGCGGTCCGGAACTCCCGCCGGAGGCGATACTGCGGTCGGCCGAAGCCGTGGCGCGGGGTGACGCGTCGGCCGGGTGGTGCGTGTCGATCGCCGCCACCAGCAGCCTGCTCGCCGCGTACCTGCCCGCCGAGGGGGCGCGGGAGGTGTTCGGGCCGCCCGACGTCGTGGCGGCCGGGGTGTGGGCCCCGCGGGGCCGGGCCACGACCGTCAACGGCGGGGTGGTGGTGTCCGGGCAGTGGCCGTTCTGCAGCGGGATCCCGCACGCCGACTGGCTGTTCGCCGGGTGCGTGCTCGACGGCGCGGTGCTGAGGGTCGTGGCGCTGCCCAAGACCGAGGTCGAGGTGCTGGACACCTGGCACACGAACGGGTTGCGGGGCACAGGCAGCCACGACACCGCGGCGCGCGAGGTGTTCGTGCCCGACCACCGCGTGCTGTCGGTGCTCGACGGGCCGGTGCACGGCGGGGCGCTCTACCGGTTCCCGATCTTCGGGTTCTTCGCGCTGTCGATCGCGGTGGCGGCGCTGGGGAACGCCCGCGGCGCCATCGACGACCTGACGGCACTGGCCGTGGACAAGAAGGCGCTCGGGTCCAGCAAGTCGCTGGCCGAGCGGGGGCAGACGCAGGCCGCCGTCGCCGAGGCGGAAGCGGCGTTGCGGGCGGCTCGGCTGCTGGTGTTCGACGCGGTCGACCACGCGTGGCGGGAGCCGGAGGACGGGATCGCCGCTCGGGTCGGGTTGCGGCTGGCGGCCACGCACGCGACCCGAACGGCGGCGTCGGTGGTGACGTCCATGTACGACCTCGGCGCGGGGTCGGCGATCTACGCCGGTTCGCCGTTGCAGCGGCGTTTCCGGGACGCGCACACGGCCACCGCGCACTTCCAGGTCAACCCGGCCAGCTACGAGTTGAGCGGGCGGCTGCTGCTGGGCCTGCCCACGCGGACGGAGCAGTTGTGAGCACGGGGGTCGTGCTGCCGTACTGGCTGGACCGGCCGGACGGCGAGGCCGTGGAGATCGCGGTCGAGGCCGACCGGCTGGGGTTCGGGACGGTGTGGGTCGGGGAGATGGCGACGTTCGACGCGTTCGCGTTGGCGACCGCGATCGGCTTGCGCACCAAGGACATCCGGTTGCGGGTCGGACCGCTGGCCGCCGGGGTCCGCGGTCCGGTGGCGCTCGCGCTCGGGGTCTCGTCGGTGGTGGCGCTGACCGGGCGGCAGGTGGACCTGGCGCTGGGCGCGTCCAGCCCGGCGATCGTGGCCGGGTGGCACGACCGGCCGTGGGCCGGGGCCGCGCCGAGGATGCGGGAGGCGGTCCGAGCGGTGCGTTCGCTGCTGGGCGGCGAGCGGCTCTCGGTCGACGGCGCGCACGTCCGGTCGCACGGGTTCCGGCTGCGCGAGCCGGTGCCGGGGGCCGAGGTGTCCGTGGCCGCCTTCGGGCCCGCGATGCTCCGGGTCGCCGCCGAGGAGGCGGACGAGGTCGTGCTGAACCTGGTGACACCGGAGCAGGTGGCACGGGTGCGGGAGGTCGTGGACGGGCACGCGGCCAAGGCGGGCCGCGCCGCGCCCCGGCTGGCCGTCTGGGTCACGGCCGCGGTGGATCCGGGGCCGAACGCGCTCCGCCAGGTGTCCGAACAGCTCGCGCTGTACCTGCGGGCACCCGGCTACGCCGAGATGTTCACCGAACTCGGGCACGGAACGCTGGTGGCGCAGGCGAAAGCGGGGGTGCCGCGGCGGGAGTTGGCCGTACCGCGGGCTTTGCTGGACGCGGTGTGCGCGCTCGGGTCGGCCGCCGCGGTGCGGGAGCGGATCGCCGAGTACCACCGCGCGGGCGCCGACCACGTCGGCGTGGCGCCGTCGACCGCCGACGATCCGGCCGGGCGCCGGGTCCTGGCCGCGGTGGGGTGAGCCGTGCACGACCTCCCGCAGCGGTTCGACGCCGACTCCGTCGGGCGGGCCCTCGCGCTGGTCGGTGAGCGCTGGACGCTGCTGATCCTGCGCGAGGCGTTCTTCGGGGTGCGCCGGTTCGGCGAGCTGAGCCGGAACCTCGGCGTCCCGAGGCCCACGCTGTCCGCGCGCCTGCGGACGCTCGTCGACGCCGGTCTGCTGGACCGCGTGCCGCACGAGGACCACCACGAGTACCGGCTCACCGATCGCGGCCGCGACCTGTTCCCGGCGATCGTCGCGCTGATGAAGTGGGGTGACGCGCACCTGTCCGGACCGGCCGGACCCCCCATCGCCCTGCGCCACGACGCGTGCGGCTCGGTCGTCGACGCGCTGCTGGTGTGCGCGCACTGCCACGGGGAGATCACGACGGCCTCGGTGACCCCCGAAGCCGTCGTAGGATCGAAGGGTGTCGACTGACGACGAGCTGATGGCGTGGGCGCCGAAACCGACCGCGCCGACGGGGATCGCGCTCGCGGGCTACAGCGGCTTCCGGCTGGTCGCCCAGGGCGGTGAGGGCACCGTGTACCGCGCCCGCCAGGACGGCCTCGGCCGGGACGTCGCGGTGAAGGTGCTCGAAGCGCAGGACGACTCCACGCTCGCGCGGTTCCGCCGCGAACTGGAGATCACTGTCCGGCTCGGCAGGCAGCACCCGCACATCGTCACGGTGCTGGACACCGGTGTGGTGCGCGGCAGGCCGTGCATCGTCATGGAGTTCCACGACCTCGGCTCGCTGCACGACCGGCTCCGCGCGCGGGGACCGCTGCCGGTGACCGAGGTGGTCGCCGCGGGCATCGCCGTCGCGGACGCGCTGGCGTTCGCGCACGGCCAGGGCGTGCTGCACCGCGACGTGAAGCCGCAGAACATCCTGGTGCTGCCCACGTCGTACGTGCTGGCGGACTTCGGCATCGCGCGGGCGGTCGACGCGGGCCACTCCGCGTCGCTGCAACTGGTCAGCTACCGCCACGCGGCCCCGCAGATGGTGGACGGCGAGAAGCCCGCCGCCACCGACGACGTCTGGTCGCTCGGCTCGACGCTGTTCACCCTGCTGGACGGCGCGCCGCCGTTCGCGGCGGACGACTCCGACTCGATGCTGGGCTACCTCGGCCGGGTCCGCTCGGCGCAGCCGAGGAAGCTGACCCGCCCGGACGTGCCGCCGGTCCTGGTGTCGATCATCGAACGCTGCCTGGCGAAGGCGCGCGAGGACCGGTTCCCCGACGCCGCCTCCCTGCGGACGGCGCTGGCCGCCGTCGACACCGCCTGGGCCCCGACGCCGTCCACTGTGGACCCGGACAGCACCAGGGCCGTGCTCCCCCTCGCCCCGCCCCAGGTCTACCCCGAGGGCCCGACCGCGCTGCCGGACTTCGGCCCGCGCCCGGTCGAGGAGGCACCCGCCCCGGCACCGGCTCCCGAGGAGCCGAAGACGTGGGCCGACCAGCTCGCCGACCTGACCGTCCGCCACCACGAGCCCGAACCCGAGACCCCCGACTTCGGGCCCCGCCCGACGACGTCGGACGGACCGCCTCCCCCGGTGCAGGACTACAGCCCGCGCCCGGACGAGCCCACCCCGGAGGCCGAGCCGAGCCCACCACCGGCCGCGCGCACCACGGACTTCGACTTCGACGACCCCACGGCCCACGCGGATCGACCGGCCCCGGCGCCGAGGCCTGCCGCGCCACCGGTCCAGGTCGCCGTCCTCCCCGGCGAGCCCAACACCCAGCCCACGTTCCTGGCGCCCCTCGACGACCGCGGACCGCCACCGCCGAAGAGCCGCACCGGGACCCGCCCGCGCTGGCTCATCCCGCTCGCGGTGGTCGCGGTCATCGGCGGGGCCGTGCTGGGCATCGCCCTCACCGGCGAGCGGATGGACACGCGGGGAGCACCGTCCCCCGCCTCGACGACGACCTCCGCGCCGCCGACCACGACGGAACCGCCCACCAGCGCGAGCGTCCCGCCGGGCGGCGACCCGAGGTTCTCACCGGCCCTCAACCGCGTCGAGGTCCTCGGCCCGACCAGCGTCGAGCTGGACTGGTCCGACCCCAGCCTAGGCAAGGCCCAGTTCGTGCTGGTCGACGTGACCGGCAAGAAGCCCGAACCGCTGGTCACCGTCACGGCGGGCACCACGACCCACGTGCTGGAAGGCCTCGACACCTCCCGCCGCTACTGCTTCCAGGTCATCGCCATCGGCCTGGACGACCCGAACGCGCAGCGCGGCGCCTCCCCGCGCACCTGCACGACGAGCGGCTGACCTCAGGCGCCGCGGCCGGTCTCCTGCTGCAACCGGTCGATGAGCTGCGACGCCTGCGCCTTGGTCAGCTCCTCCGGCACGTCCTCCCCCGCTTCCCGCGCGAGGGTGTGCAGGTAGGACTCCTGCGGGCCGGTCATGGGCTCGTCACCGGTCGTCCACTCGTCCAGGTCCTTCTCCGGCGTTCCGGTCATGGCGCTCTCCTTACGCTCGAACACCTGTTCGCGGTACCCGAGGCCGCCGAGCGGCAAACACCAGGTGTGCGGAACGCGCCCGCGGTGTACCCCGGACGCATGACCGCCCCCTACGCGCCAGACCCCCGGCTCGGCGAGAACGAGGTCGCCGAGCCCGACCAGCAGGCCGACGAGAACAGCCAGGAGCAGCCGGAGCTGCTCGAACCCGCGGTGGAGGACCCCGAGTAGGTCAGCGGCGGCGCAGGGGCCGGGGATCGACCGACCAGAACAGGCGTCGGTACCACGGCACCACGCGCCGCAGGCCCTTCCGCACCTCCACGGCCAGCTTCCACGCCTCCGGGTCGCGCGTCGGCGTCGGGCCGAACGCCGCCCGGTCGGCCAGCTCGGCCAGCGGCACGGCGGCCGGGGCGACCGCGGCCACGTCCCGCGCGATGTCCGGCGCCGCCCGGTCACGGCGGGGCGTGCGGCCCGCCAGTTGCAGCGAGTCCAGCACGTACGCCCACGCGCCGGGAGCACCCGCGCGCCTCAGGCGCAGTCGGCGGCCACCGCGCAACGACAGCAGCAGGGCCAGCGGCACCAGCGGGATCGCGAGCAGCAGGAGCCGCGCGCCCGTCTGCTCCGCGGGTGGCGCGGCGACCGGTGCCGCGGGCTGCACCAGTGGGGGCGGCGGGGGCGCGGACTGCGGCGTGGTCGGCGTCGCGGTCACGGACGCCAGCCGGTCGAGCACCTCGCGCTTCGACGCCGGGCTCGGCCCGGAACCGGTACCCGACACCGGGTCGAACGGCACCCAGCCCCAACCGGAGAAGTACACCTCGGGCCACGCCGTCGCGTCGCTCCCCCGCACGACCCGGACGCCGTCCGGCCCCTCCGGCACCGGCTGGAACCCCACGACCACACGGGTCGGCAGGCCCACCGCGCGGCCCAGGACGGCGAACGCCGACGCGAACTGCTCCGCCGTGCCCGCGTTCGCGCCCGACTGGCCCTCCGCGCCGAACAGGAACGTCTCCAGCCGCGCGTACGACGACCCGACCGGCGCCTCCACGTCGGGCTTGCGCCCCAACCGGACCACCTGCTCGATCGCCACGGCCTGCTCGTACGGGGTCTTCGCACCCGCTACTGACTTGCGCGCGTACTCCGCCAGCGAGAACGGCAGGCCGGGCAGCGCCACGTACCTCCGCGCCGCCGACCCGGTCGGCACCGACGCCTTCACGAGGTCCTGGTCGTCCGGCGTGTCCACCGTGCCGCTCATCTCGTACCGCAGCCCGGCCGACAGCTCGCCCGGCAGCACGAGGGACCCCGAGTCCGTGTCCACGGCGGCGCCGTCCAGGCTGACGGCGGTCGGCCTGCCGACGGCGGGCAGCCACGTGCCGCCCAGCGCGCCGACCGTCACGTCGATCGTCGACTCCGCCACCCGAGCGCCCGGCGGCAGGTCCGGCTCGGCGACCGCGCCGATCGGCCCGTACAGCGACGCCGCCCGCCAGGTCGCCCCGTTGTAGTCGCCGAGGGCCACGAGCCGCAGCGGCCGTTCCGGACCGCGCACCCGCAGCAGTTCCGTGTCCCCGATCCCGGCCCAGAAGGCCAGGCGCGGCAACGGACTCGTCACCGCCACGTTCGAGATCGGCGGCCGGACCAGCTCCCGCGGCTCGAACGCCTGTGCCGCGGGCAGGACGGACGCCGTCAACGTCACCGCCCCCAGCACGCCGAGCACGGCCGCGGGCCGTCCGACCGGGATCGGCCGCCCCGACTCGCGCCGGTCGACCAGCAGCCATCCCAGGACGACCAGCAGCACCAGCGCCAGCGCGACCACGCCGTGCGGGTCGGCCCGACCCGTCGTCAGCAGCGCCGTCGCGGTGTACAGCACGGCCGCACCCAGCACGGGCGCGAACAACGACCTCGCCATCGCCACGCCCAGCGCCACCAGGAACACCAGCAGCGCGCCGGGCACCAGCAGCGTCGGCGTCGCGGGCGCGGGACGGGCGGCGCTCAGCAGCCGCGGCAGCAGGTCCAGCAGCACCGACACCGGCGCGGTGCCGTCCGACCGCGCCACGAGGTACGCGCCCGTCAGGGCGAACCCCAGCACCGGCACCACGGACACCTTCGCCCGCCGGATCACCGGCAGGCACGCGAACGCGACCAGCACCGCCCCCGCGAACACCAGCCGCGGCACCACTCCCTGCCACCCCGCACCGAGGTGCACGGCGGCCACCAGCACCACCAACGCCGACCACGCGAGCCTCATCGCGCCACCACCAAGTCTCCGAGTCCGGTGTGGACGAACCACGTGGCGTTCACTTCGCCACCACCGTGTTCCACGCCGTCACCAGGTCGTCCGCCTTCGGCGCGCGCAGCACCAGCACCGAGCCGACGGCCGACACCGGCGCTTCGGGCGCGACGGCCAGCACCACGCCGAACGCCGCCCGGCCGACCTCCAGCAGCAGCGACGGCAGGTCCGACGAGTCGCCGCACACCACCGCGACCACGTCCAGGTCCCGCAGCCCCACCGACCGCTTCACACCGGTCAGCTCCAGGTCCGCCAACGCCGCCAGCGCGAGCGACGGCTCGTCCACCACGGACACGTCCACCGTCCCGGACGACGTCAGCAGCCGCACCGGGTGTCCACTCTCGACAGCCGCCCCGACCAGCGACGCCGCCACCTCGACGGCGTCCTCGAACGACACCGGGTCCTCGTACGCCGCCACGCCGTCGTCCAGCACCACGGCCAGGTGCGGCAGCGACGGGTCGGCGTCCTCGCGGATCATCAGCGTCCCCGTGCGAGCGGTGGTCGCCCAGTGCAGCCTGCGCAGGTCGTCACCGGCCACGTACTCCCGCAGCCCCACCAGGTCCGTGCCGCCGCTCTCGACGCGCTCGTCCGCGCCGACGTGCCCGCGCCGCACCCCACCGGGCAGGCCGCGCACCGGCAGCACCCGCGGCACCACCCGCACGTCGATCACCTCGCCCAGCACGGACCTGGCGGCGGCCAGACCGGCGAAACCCCTGCGGTGCACCGTGAGCGGGCCGACGCGCAGCACACCGCGGCGGTCGGTCGGGATCGCGTACTCGACCACCGTCCGCTCACCGGGCGCCAGCAGCGGCACGTCGACCGGCATGGGCTTGCCCGCCACGTGGTCCGTCGCGTCGAGCACGACGGGCAAGCGCTTGCCGGGGTTCACCAGCTCCACCCGGCCGGTGCACCCGGCCAGCCGCTGGACCGTGCGCGGCCGCACGTCGCGGGACGCCGCGACCGGCACAGTCGTGCGCACCGAGACCACACCGGCCGCCACCAGGAGCACCAGCGCCAACCCCAGCCCGGCGACGCCGGGGTAGCGCCACCACAGCCCGAGTCCCGCGAGCACGGCGCCCAGCACCAGTGTTCCGGCGCCGCGCGCGGTGAGTCTCATCGGGTTTCCGGTCGGGGAACGTCCACACCGGACAGCACGTCCGCCAGGACCTCGGCGGTGGTCGTGCCCGCGAGCTGCGCCTCCCTGGTGAGCACCAACCGGTGCGCCAGCACGGCGACGGCCAGCTCCTGCACGTCACCCGGAACGGCGAAGTGCCTGCCGCGGGCGGCGGCGTGGACCTGGACGCAGCGCACGAGCGCCCGCAGACCGCGCGTGCTGGCCCCCAGCCGGAGCCGGGAGTCCGCACGGGTCGCCGTGCCGAGTTCGCCGATGTAGCGCAGGATCGGGTCCGCCACGTGCAGCAGCGAGAGCCTGCGCCCGTACGCGGCGACCTCGTGCGGGTTGCTCACCGTCGGCACCGCGCCGACCCGGCCCGCCCCGCTGCCCGGCCGCAGGACGTCCAGCTCGTGCTCGACGTCCGGGTAGCCGATGGACACGCGGATCATGAACCGGTCGAGCTGCGCCTCGGGCAGCCGGTACGTGCCGTCCAGGTCGATCGGGTTCTGCGTGGCGACGACGAGGAACGGCGCGGGCACCGCGTGGCCGACGCCGTCGACGGTGACCGTGTGCTCCTCCATGACCTCCAGCAGCGCGGACTGCGTCTTCGCCGCCGCGCGGTTGATCTCGTCCGCCTGCACGACGTTCGCGAACACCGGACCCGGCCGGAACCGGACCTCGGCGGTCTGCGGGTCGAACACCGACGTGCCGGTCACGTCCGACGGCAGCAGGTCCGGCGTGAACTGGACGCGCCGCGACACCCCGCCGAGCGCACCCGCCACGGCCCGCGCCAGCGTCGTCTTCCCGGTGCCTGGCACGTCCTCCAGCAGCACGTGCCCGCCCGCGAACATCGACACCAGCACGAGGTCGACCACGTCGCGCTTGCCGCGCACGGCCGTCTCCACCGCGTCACCCAGCCGCGTGTGCAGCGCCCGGAACGCCGCGATCTCGTCCTCGCCGATCGCCGTGCTCTCCAGAGTCGTCACCGGACTTCGCCTTCCTCGTCGTCGCGCCGACGGCCGACGCGCAGCAGCGCCGCCACGGCGATCAAGCCCAGCCCGCCCGCGCCCATCGGGGCGGACTCGGGTGCTTCCGGCGCGCTGCGCGGGACCTGGCACGGCTTGTTGCCGCACTGCTCCAGGTCGCGCACGGTCGTGCTCTTGGACAGCGAGTCGACCGATCCACCACCCGTGGCCGCGTACGCCCGCACCACGATCCGGTTGGGGCCGATGTCCGCGTCGATGGTCGTCTGCGTCGTACCGCACGCGATCGGCGTGCTGTAGCCGAACGTGGTGTTGACGACCTCGCACGTCCCGTTGTGGCTCGCCCAGTCCGCGGGCCAGGCCATGTTCACCGTCTTGATGTACGAGGCGACGCCACCGGTGATCGAGGTGATCAGCGTCGCGCCCGCCTGCGGCAGCGACGGAGGTGGAGGAGGCTCGGTCGTCGTGGTCGTGACCACCGGCGGTGGCGGCGGCTCGGTCGTCGTCGTGACCACCGGCGGCGGCGGCGGGGGCTGCGTCGTCGTGGTCACCACCGGCGGCGGCGTCGTGCCCGCCGGCGGGACGCTCCACGCCGCCGTCGACGCGGCACTCGTGCCCGCGCCGCTGTAGGCCGTCACGGACACGTCCAGGCTGCCCGACGCGCAGAACGTGCTGCCACCGCAGGGGATCGACAGGTCGGTGCTCGTACCCGCCACCTGGGCGGTCCGGCTACCGCCGCTGAACGACCCGCTCGCCGTCACGGTGTACCCGGTGGCAGGCGTGACCGCACCCCAGGACACCGTCACGACGACGGTGGAGGCGTCCCGGCTCTTGAGCGACACCGACACACCCGGCGGCTTGCCGGGCACGCCGTCGACGGACACCGACCCGGTGGTCGTCGGGGGCGCCACCACGGTGGTCGTCACGGCGGGCGGCTGGTTGCCGTTGCTGTTGACGCGCGTGCCGGTCGGCAGCTCCTCCGGCCTCGGCGGCGGGGGCGGCGGCACGGTCGGCAGCGGCTCGCGGTCCGGGTCGGTCACGGCGAGGTCCGGGCTGCGGACCGTCACGGACCGGGTGGTGCCGTCGGAGTCCACGATCACGCCCTGGGACGCGCCGGGGGTGTTGATGAACAGCTTGCCGTCGTCGAACACCAGCTCCGGGTCGCCGGAACCCTGCGTCAGCACGTCGTCGCCGGACTTCTTGCCGCCGCCGTCGAGCACGACGACCTTCCCGGCGCCGTGGCACGGCACGTAGACCTTGCCGCGGAACACCGCGGGACGGCCGGGCTTCGAGCAGCCGAACCCGGCCACGTCGACGCGGAGCACCTTGTCACCGCTGACCAGCACCACGACCCCGGAGTCCGGGACCGCGGCGGGCACGAGGTCGCTCGGGCTGCCTGCGGCGGCCAGCACGTCCCCGGTGAGCTGCACCGTCATCACCGACAGCGGCTGGCCGGTGCCGTCCTGAAGGACCACCCCGCCTTCGAGGCCCAGCAGCGTCACGCCCATGTCGTGCGGCACGAGCGCGGTGCGCGGACCCGCGCCGGGAACGGGCCGGTTGGACTTCTCGACGAACCGCTCCTGGTCGTCCGACCACTCCAGCGCGTGCAGGTTGCCGCCGTGGTCCACCGCCCAGACCAGGCCGCTGTCGTCGACCACGACGTCCGCGAGCGGCTGACCGGCCGACCAGGCCGCGCCGATGTCGGCGAGCGTCACGGGGTCGGCGTTGTGGATCGTGCCCGCGGTCCGGTCGACCACGAACACGCGGCCCTGCGCGATCAGCACCTTGGCGGACGCCCCGGCGGGGGCCTGCCGCCTACCGCTGGAGAGCAGCGTGGACAGGTCGATCACGGTGATCTGACCGGTGCGCCGGTCGAGCACGATGAGCGTGCCGTCGTCCTGCGCGATCTCGAGCTGGGCGTCGCCGCCGCTGATCTGCAAGCGGGTCTGCGGCTTGCCGGAGCTGGGGTTGACCTGCACGACCTCGCCGCGCTCGTCATCACCCAGCCAGGTGAGCCCGTCCGACACCGACACGGCGGTGCGCGAGATGCCGTTGCCGAAGGCCGCCCCCGCCAGGAGCATCACCCCGACCAGCGCCGCCCCGAAGCTCGCCGACTCACGACCACCGCTGCCCACCACACGCCGCCCGACTCTCGCCAGGCGCTGCCCCAAGCCCATCAGGCCCTCCCTCGACGGCGGGGATGCTAACCCGCTGGTACGACAACTCCGCGCCACTGCTCCGGATGGCGCAACGCCGTTCCCGCACCGCGCGTTGGACCCCGGAACCCCTCTTCCGGTTCCCTGCACGTGCTTCGGTCCGGCACGTGAGGATGGTTCACCTAAATTGAATTTAGTCAACACTGAAGCAATAGTGCTCAAGGCGAAGCAGCCCGACACGCCGCCTGATGAGACCGCTCACCACTGCGTCGACGCCGCTGGTGGAGGAGGATCCCACCCGTCGCGACACCTGCGGTCGCGCACGCAAAGCCTGTCGGGAGGCCCCACACATGTCAGACACGGCAACCGCGCCGAAGCGCGACCGTACGCACTACCTCTACATCGCGGTGATCATCGCCGTGCTGCTCGGCATCCTCGTCGGCTTCGTGTTCCCGAAGTTCGGCGTCGCGCTGAAGCCCGTCGGCACCGGGTTCGTCTCGCTGATCAAGATGATGATCGCCCCGGTGATCTTCTGCACGATCGTGCTCGGCGTCGGCTCCATCAGGAAGGCCGCCACCGTCGGCAAGGTCGGCGGCCTCGCACTCGGCTACTTCATGGTGATGTCGACGTTCGCGCTCGCCATCGGACTCGTCGTCGGCAACATCATCAAGCCCGGCGAGGGCCTGAACCTGTCCGAGACCGCCAGGAAGGCGGGCGAGAAGGCCGCGAGCGCCGAAGCCCAGTCCACGACCGAGTTCCTGCTGGGCATCATCCCCGACACGCTCGTGTCGCCGCTGACCGCGGGCAACGTCCTCCAGACGCTGTTCGTGGCGCTGCTGATCGGCTTCGCGATCCCCAAGCTCGGCGCGTCGGGCGACGCGATCCTGCGCGGCGTGAAGCACTTCGAGCGCCTGGTGTTCCGCGTGCTGGCCATGATCATGTGGGCCGCCCCGGTCGGCGCGTTCGGCGCCATCGCCGCCGTCGTCGGCGAAACCGGCTGGAAAGCGCTTGCCAGCCTCCTCCAGATCATGCTCGGCTTCTACATCACCTGCCTGATCTTCGTCCTGGTGATCCTCGGCCTGGTGCTGAAGTTCGGCACCGGCGTGAACATCCTGAACCTGCTGCGGTACCTGGGCCGGGAGTTCCTGCTGATCGTCTCCACGTCCTCGTCGGAGTCCGCGCTCCCCCGCCTGATCGCCAAGATGGAGCACCTCGGCGTCGCACGGCCGGTCGTCGGCATCACCGTGCCGACGGGGTACTCGTTCAACCTGGACGGCACGGCGATCTACCTGACCATGGCGTCGATCTTCATCGCCGACGCGCTCGGCACGCCGTTGCAGATCGGCGAGCAAATCTCGCTGCTGCTGTTCATGATCATCGCGTCGAAGGGCGCCGCGGGCGTCAGCGGCGCCGGTCTCGCGACCCTGGCGGGCGGCCTCCAGGCCCACCGGCCGGAACTCCTCGACGGCGTCGGCCTCATCGTCGGCATCGACCGCTTCATGTCCGAGGCGCGGGCGCTGACGAACTTCGCGGGCAACGCGGTCGCCACCGTCCTGATCGGCAACTGGGTCGGCGAGTTCGACAAGGCGCAGGCGGAACGCGTGTTCAGCGGCGCGGACCCGTTCGACGAGGCCACGATGCTCGACCGCGAGGAGGACACCCCGGAACCGGAGAAGGTGCCCGAACGCGCTTAGGTCGAAGGGCTCGGACGTCTCGGCGTCCGGGCCCTTCGCTGCCCGAACCACCCTTTCAGCGCCGTTGCCCGACCCGGCCCTCCCCGTAGCGTGGCGTGGTTCGCCAGGCAGCGACGAGGGGGTCAGGGATGTCCGAGCTCGTGACGATCACCGCCGAGTTCAAGGCCGACGCGCCCGCGCGGTACGCCGAACTGCGGCGGCTGGGTCCGGTGCACCGCTCGCGGTTCTCCAACGGCATCGAGGGCTGGCTGGTGGTCGGCCACGACGCCGCGCAGGACGCGCTCCTGCACCCCGCGCTGGTCAAGGACCCCACGCCCTCGCTGGACGTGCTGGAGGCGGCGGGCTACACGAGCCACCGGACCGGCGTCGGGCTCGGCGGCAACATGCTGGTGGCCGACCCGCCGGACCACACCCGGCTGCGACGGCTGGTCGCGGGCGCGTTCAGCCCCGCCCGCACGAGGCGGCTCGGTCCGCGCGTCCAGGAGATCGCCGACGAACTGGTGGACGCGCTCGCGCCGAAGGGCGAGGTGGACCTGGTGGAGGCGTTCACCGCTCCCCTGCCGGTGGCGGTGATCTCGGAGCTGCTCGGTGTGCCGCGGCACGACCGCGGCGACTTCCGCGCGTGGAGTTCGCTCATGCTGACGGCACCGTCGGACGCGCAGCGGGCGGCGGGCGAGAACCTGAACCGCTACCTCGCCGACCTGGTGGCGGCCAAGCGTCGGGAGCCGGACGACGCCCTGCTGTCGGCGTTGGTGGCCATGCGGGACGAGGACGACGGCAGGCTGTCGGAGGTCGAGCTGGTCGGCACGGCGGTGCTGCTCGTCGTCGCGGGCCACGAGACCACGGTCAACCTGCTCGGCAACGCGCTCGTGGCGCTGCTGCGCGCCCCGGAGCAGGCGGACCTGCTGCGGGCGCGGCCCGAGCTGGTACCGGGCGCGGTGGAGGAGTTCCTGCGCTACGACTCGTCGGTCGAGCACGCCACACCCCGCTACGCCAACGCGGACCTGGTGTTGAGCGGCACGGCCATCACCCGCGGCGAGGTGGTCATGGTGGCGCTGTCGTCGGCCAGCCGGGACACACCCGTCCCCGGCGACCCCGCGGTGCTGGACGTGTCCCGCGAAGGGGTCCGCCACCTGTCGTTCGGGCACGGCGTCCACCACTGCCTCGGCGCCCCGCTGGCGCGGCTGGAAGCCGCCACCGCACTGGAGACCCTGCTGCGCCGCATCCCCGACCTGCGCCCCTCCGTGCCGCTCGACGAGCTGGAATGGGTGTCGAGCGGCATCATGCGCGGCCCGCTGTCGCTGCCCGTGCGCTTCACGCCGCGGTAACCCGGTCCGCCCGGTCCCGGCCATGGCCCACCCGCGGGAGCCGTCTACCGCGGGTGGGAACGGCTAGTCCACCAGCTCCAGGTCCAGTCCCGCCAGCAGGTCCGGGTCGGCCAGCACGTCGATCGCGACGACCAGGCCGTCGGAGACGACGAAGTCGAACACCACCCTCGGTGTGCCGCCGGGTGCCCACGCGGCTCCCGCGAGCCCGTCGACGAACGCCGACCGGGCGTGCTTGGCGCGGCCGTTGAAGAACGCCGCCACGGCGTCGCGCCCGCGCACCTCGGCGTCGGACCCCGCCGCGGCGGCAGCGGCGTCGGAGCGGACGACCGCGTCGGGGTCGAGCAGGGTGAGGAGGGCCGCGAAGTCGCCTTCGCGGGACGCGGCCAGGAAGGCGTCCACGACCACCCGGCCGCGGTGCGGGTCGGGGGCGGACTCGGTGCCCCTCACCCGGCGGCGGGCCCGGCTGGCGAGCTGGCGGGCGGCGGCGGGTGACTTCCCCAGTATCGGCGCGATCTCGACGAACGACACCCCGAACAGGTCGTGCAGCACGAACGCCAGACGTTCGGCGGGGGCGAGGGTGTCGAGCACGACCAGCAGCGCCACCCCGACGGAGTCGGCCAGCAGCGCCTCGTGCTCGGGGTCGACGCCACCCGCCGGGTCCTCGGTCGGCAGCGGCTCCTCGCGCCGGGACTTGCGGGAGCGCAGCACGTCGAGGCACACGCGGGCGACGACCGTGGTCAGCCAGCCGGAGAGGTTCCCCACCTCGGAGGTGTCCGAGCGGTCCAGCCGCAGCCACGCCTCCTGCACGGCGTCGTCGGCCTCGCTCGTCGAACCGAGCATCCGGTGCGCCACGGCCCGCAGCCGCGGCCGGTCGGCCTCGAACCGCGCGGCCAGAGCGGTGTTCCCGTTCACGCGCCGCCCCTAGGAATCCGTGGACGTGAAGCCGCTCAGCCCGAACTTGCGCTGGGCCCGCTGGTAGAAGGTCGTCCGACCGAGCCGGACGACCTGGGCCGCGGCGGGCAGCACCTCGATGTCGATCACGGTCCCGACGCCGACGTGCCCGATGAGCAGCCCATCGGCCTCGACGCCCAGTTGGCCGCCGGTGATCTCCAGCGCCAGCTTCTCGCCGCCGGACAGGAACACCGCCCGGTTGAACGTGGAGTGCGGGGCGACGGGCGTGATCAGCAGGCCCTCGGCACGCGGCGAGATGATCGGGCCGCCCGCGGAGAAGCTGTAGGCGGTGGACCCGGTCGGCGTGGCCACGACGACGGCGTCGGCGGAGTAGCTGACGAACGGGTGGCCCTCGACGTGCAGGCGCACGGCGGCCATGCCGTTGCCCGGCACCCGGACGAGGGCGATGTCGTTGAAGGCGACCGCGGTCTTGCCCTCGGTCACCGCGCGCAGCCCAGACCGGGGTTCGGTGGTGTACCGGTGCTCGTCGATCGCGCACAGCGCGTCGGACAGCTCGGGCGGGTCGATCTCGGCCAGGAAGCCCAGCTTGCCGAGGTTCACCCCGAGCACGGGGGTCCGGTCGGGGATGCCGAGCCTCATGGCCCGCAGCATCGTCCCGTCGCCACCGAGGCTGACCAGCAGGTCGACCCGGTCGGCGAGGTCGGCGGCGTCGACGGAGGAGACCGCGCCCTTGGCGCGCTCCACCTCCGACTCGACGCCGAACAGCTTGATGTCGCGGGACCGCGCCCAGTCGACCATGGTGCCGATCACCTGGGCGCAGTCCCTGCGCGGGTGCAGGACGAGGCCCACCGCACCGATCTCCGTCATGCCCCGGACTCTACGTCCGGGTCAGCTCGCCTGCGGGGCCTTCATCGCCAGGGTGGCGAGCATGTCGCGACCGCGCTGGGCGCTGGTCGGGATGCTCAGCACATCGTAGCGGCGGGCGACGACCTGGCTGACCGAGACGAAGTCGCGCTGGCCCCTGGTCGCGGCGTAGCGGGCGGCGGACGTCGCCAGTCCGAACAGGACACCGCCGACCAGGCCGATGACGATCGGCGCGAACCCGGCGTTCGGCGTGAACAGGCTGAGGAGGAGGCCGACGAAGAGACCGAGCCACGCTCCGGACGCCGCGGCGCTGCCGAGCACGCGGCCCCAGGTCAGACGACCGGCGACGCGTTCCACCAGCATCGGCTCGACGCCGACGATGGTGATGCCCTGCACGGGGAAGGCGCTGTCGGCGAGGTAGTCGACCGCGCGCTGGGCCTCGGCGTAGGTGTTGTAGGAAGCGATCGGCCATCCCTCGGGCAGCGTCGGGATGTTCACCGTCGACGGGGACTGCATGAACGCTGTCATCTCACTCACCTCTGTGAACGACCCCTCGTGGGGGCGTTTCGTCCTCTTACACCCCCTTCAACGCGCGGCCCCCGCTGAATCGTGCCGCTCACGCGGACTTCACAGGGGATTCTCAGCCGACCCCACCAGCATGTTAGCTTAGGGTTACCTAAACACTAGAACGAACGGGTGAACATGAAGCGCGCCGCCATCGGGCTACTGACAGCCATCCTCACCGCCTCCCTGGCCGCTTGCGGCAGTTCCTCCACCCCCGCGACCAGCGACGCGCCGTCGGGCGCCGGTTCCGCGTTCCCGGTGACCGTCGACACCGCGTTCGGCCAGGTCACCGTCGAGAAGGCACCGACCCGCGTGGTCGCGCTCGGCTGGTCGGACGCCGAGACGGCGCTCGCGCTGGGCGTGCAGCCGATCGGCGCGAGCGACTGGCTGGCCTTCGGCGGCGAGGGCGTCGGCCCGTGGGCCAAGGGCCTCTACGAGAAGGCGCCGACCATCCTCGGCACCCAGGAGCTGAGCTTCGAGGCCGTCGCGGCGCTCCAGCCCGACCTGATCCTCAACACCCGTTCGAACCTCGACCAGAAGACCCACGAGACGCTCGCGAAGATCGCGCCGACCATCGCCGCGCCCAAGGACGTCATCCCCTACGGCACGACCTGGCGCCAGCAGACCGAACTGGTCTCCAAGGCGCTCGGCAAGCCGGACAAGGGCAAGGAGCTGATCGCGGGCGTCGAGAAGGAGTTCAAGGACGCCGCGGCGTTCAGCGGCAAGACCGCCGTGGTCGGGGCCTTCTTCGGCGGCAAGTACGGCGCCTACGTGCCGGGCGACAGCCGCGTGGACTTCATGAAGGAACTGGGCTTCGGCACCAAGAAGGACGTCGACTCGCTGGCCAAGGGCTCGTTCTACGTGGACATCTCCACCGAGCAGCTCGCCCTGCTGGACTCCGACCTGACGGTGATGTTCCCCATCGGCGGCGACGCGGCCGTCCTGAAGGCCGACCCGGTGCTCAACGGCATCCCGTCGGCCAAGGCCGGGCACCTGGTGATCCTGGAGGACAAGGCCCTGTCGGACGCGTTCTCCAGCGGATCGACCCTCGGCACGTCGTACGCGATCAAGAACGCGGTGCCGCTGTTCACCGCCGCTTTGCAGAAGTAGGCCTTTTCCAGCTTCATCGACCGTGGGAATTTTTCTCCACGGTCGCGTAATCACCTGACACCATTCACCAATTCCGGAGCTTGAGACACACCTTCGAGTGATCATCATTGCGGCATTGGAGTGATTTATTCCGGGTCGACGCGAATCAATCGTGTCGACCCGGAATTTTCACCCGATGTAGTGTGATCCGTCCCCCATGTGCACGGCGCGTGCCTGCCAACAGCGCTGGTCACACCATTGAAGGACGCCGCATTGGCCGCTTCCGCACACGTGCCGCCGCTGGTTAACGTCTGACCGCCACGAACAAGTCCATTGTTCGTGAATTGAATTCCCACTACGCGCCACAGAGGCGCGCAAGCGGATAGGCGGTAACACGGGTGACTGTGACGGACAACCCCTCGTCGGACGTGGATGCGGGCCGTGCGCAATCGAGCTTGGCGACGGCCGCGGCCAGGAACCTGGCCACCACGACCAAGTCCGTGCCGCAGATGCAGGGCATTTCCTCGCGGTGGCTGCTGAAGGTCCTGCCGTGGGTGCAGGCCGCGGGCGGCGCCTACCGGGTCAACCGGCGGCTGAGCTACGCGGTCGGCGACGGCCGGGTGACGTTCACCAACACCGGCTCCGAGATCCGGGTGATCCCGCAGGAGCTGTGCGAGCTGCCGCTGCTGCGCGGGTACGACGACGACGCGGTGCTCGCCGCGCTGTCGCTGAAGTTCGTGCAGCGCGAGTACGCCCCCGGCGACCTCATCGTCGAGTCCGGGCAGCGCGCGGACGCGGTGTTCCTCATCGCGCACGGCAAGGTCAACAAGATCGGCGTCGGCGAGTTCGGCGACACGACGGCACTCGGCGTCCTCGCCGACGGCGACCACTTCGGCGGCGAGGTCCTCGCGGGCCCGCAGGGCGAGTGGGACTTCACGGTCAAGGCGGTCACCCCCGTCACCGTGCTGACCCTGGACTGGCGCTCGTTCGAGGAGATGAACGGCGCGGCGGGCGGCCTGCGCGAGCACATCCAGCACGCACGGGCGCGCGGCGAGAACGGCAAGCGCGACGAGAGCGGCGAAGCGGCCATCGAGATGTCCTCCGGGCACGAGGGCGAGGTGGAGCTGCCCGGCACGTTCGTCGACTACGAGCTGTCCCCGCGCGAGTACGAGCTGAGCGTGGCCCAGACGGTCCTGCGCGTGCACAGCCGCGTCGCGGACCTCTACAACCAGCCGATGGACCAGGTCGAGCAGCAGTTGCGCCTGACCATCGAGGCGCTGCGCGAGCGCCAGGAGCACGAGCTGATCAACAACCGCGAGTTCGGCCTGCTGCACAACGCGGACCTGGGCCAGCGCATCCACACCCGCTCCGGCCCGCCCACCCCGGACGACATGGACTCCCTGCTGGCCACGGTGTGGAAGGAGCCCAGCTACTTCCTCGCCCACCCGCGCACGATCGCCGCGTTCGGCCGCGAGTGCAGCAAGCTCGGCCTCTACCCGGCGTCCACCGACCTCGGCGGCCACCAGGTCCCGTCGTGGCGGGGCGTCCCGATCCTGCCGTGCAACAAGATCGGCGTCAGCTCGACCCGCACCAGCTCGATCCTGCTGCTGCGCGCCGGCGAGCAGAACCAGGGCGTCATCGGCCTGCACCAGACCGGCCTGCCCGACGAGTACCAGCCCGGCCTGTCCGTGCGGTTCATGGGCATCGACGAGAAGGCGGTCATCTCGTACCTGGTCAGCGCCTACTACTCCGCGGCCGTGCTGGTCCCGGACGCGCTCGGTGTCCTGGAGAACGTCGAGATCGGCCGTGAGGGCTGAGTTCGACCCGTCCGTCCGGCGCAGGCAAGACAGGAGATGGGAAGACACGTGACGGTGACAGATCCGGGGCTCGACGAGGCCACCGCGCCTTCGAGCCTGAGCACGAGGGCCGCGCGGAACCTCGCGTCGACCACGAAGTCGGCGCCGCAGATGCAGGGCATCACGCCCCGCTGGCTGCTGCGCACGCTCCCGTGGGTCGAGGCGAACGGTGGCGCGTACCGCGTGAACCGCAGGCTCACCTACGCCGTCGGCGACGGGCGGGTGAGCTTCACCAACACCGGCACCGTGGTCAAGGTGGTGCCGCAGGAGCTGCGTGAACTGCCCGTGCTGCGCGGGTTCACCGACGACGGCGTGCTCGCCGCGTTGGCCGACCGGTTCCAGCAGCGCGAGTACGCGGCGGGCGAGGTGGTCGTCCAGGCGGGCCGGGCGGCCGACGAGGTCGTGCTGATCGCGCACGGCAAGGTCAGCGCGACCGGGGTCGGCGAGTACGGCGAGGAGACGTCGCTCGGCGTGCTCGCCGACGGCGACCACTTCGGCGACGAGGTGCTGACCGGGACGGTCGACGAGTGGCCGTTCACGGTCAGGGCGGTCACCCCGGTGATCGTGCTCGTCCTGCCGTGGCGCGAGGTGCAGGCGCTCAACGGCCAGGCCGACGCGCTGCGCGCCCACATCGAGGCGTTCGTCGCCAACGCGGGCAAGCCGAGCAACAAGGCCGGTGAGGCGTCCATCGAGATGGCCTCGGGACACGAGGGCGAGGTGGAGCTGCCCGGCACGTTCGTCGACTACGAGCTGTCCCCGCGCGAGTACGAGCTGGGCGTCGCCCAGACCGTGCTGCGGGTCCACACCCGTGTCGCGGACCTCTACAACCAGCCGATGGACCAGCTCCAGCAGCAGATCCGGCTGACCGTGCACGCGCTGCGGGAACGGCAGGAGCACGACCTGCTGAACAACCCGGACTTCGGCCTCCTGCACAACGCCGACCTCAAGCAGCGGCTGCACACCCGCACCGGCCCGGTCACGCCGGACGACATGGACAACCTCCTCAGCCGCCGCCGCAAGACCGGGTTCTTCCTGGCCCATCCGCGCACGATCGCCGCGTTCGGCCGCCAGCTCAACCAGCGCGGCCTCTACCCGACGCCGATGGACTTCAACGGCACCAAGGTGAACACGTGGCGCGGGGTGCCGATCCTGCCGTCGAACAAGATCCCGATCAGCTCGAACGGCACCAGTTCGATCCTCGCGATGCGCGTGGGCGAACAGGACAACGGCGTCATCGGCCTGCACCAGACCGGCCTGCCGGACGAGTACGAGCCCGGCCTGTCGGTGCGGTTCACCGGGATCGACGACAGGGCGGTCATGTCCTACCTCGTCAGCACCTACTACTCGGCGGCTGTGCTCGTCCCCGACGCGCTCGGAGTGCTCGAGAACGTCGAGATCGACCGCTGAGATGACGCTGGTGAGGAAGGACTGGTCATGACCGATGTCGAGGACAAGCAGGGGGTCCGCTCGGCGCACGAGGTGCTGTCGTGGAGCCGGTTCGGCGTCGAACCGGCCCTCAGGTCGGCGGTCGACAGGCTGCCCGAGTCGATGCGGACCATCGCCGGGTACCACTTCGGGTGGCGCGACGAGCACGGTCAGGTCACCGGCGGCAACGGCGGGAAGGCCATCCGCCCCGCACTCACCCTGCTCGCGGCGGAAGCCGTGGGCGGGGTCGCCGCGGCCGCGATGAGCGGCGCCGTCGCGGTCGAACTCGTGCACAACTTCTCGCTGCTGCACGACGACGTGATGGACCACGACACGACCCGCAGGCACCGGCCGACGGCGTGGAGCGTGTTCGGGATCAACTCGGCGATCCTCGCGGGCGACTCGATGCTCATGCTGGCCCTGGACGTGCTGGCCGACAGCGGACACCCCACCGCCCAGCAGGGGGTGCGGATGATCAGCGTCGCCGTGCAGGCCCTGCTGGACGGCCAGGCCGCCGACCTCGCGTTCGAGGAGCGCGGGGACGTGGACCTGCTGGAGTGCGTGAAGATGGCCGAGGGCAAGACCGGGGCCCTCCTCGGGTGCGCTTGCGAGATCGGGGCGCTGTTCGGTGGCGGGAACCCCGATCAGGTGGCGCACCTGCGGGGGTTCGGGGAGGCGCTGGGGTTGGCCTTCCAGTTCGCGGACGACCTGTTGGGGATCTGGGGGGATCCTGAGGTGACCGGGAAGCCGGTGTTCTCGGACCTGCGGAATCGGAAGAAGTCGTTGCCTGTGGTGGCGGCTTTGAATTCGGGGACGGAGGCTGGGCGGGAACTGGACTTGCTGTACCACTCGGATCATCCGTTGTCGGGTGATGATTTGCGGCGGGCTGCTGATTTGGTGGATTTGGCTGGGGGGAGGGCTTGGAGTCAGGCTCGGGCGGATGATTTGTTGAGTCGGGCTCGGGGGCATTTGGTGGCGGCTGAGCCTACGGCTCGGGCGGCGGCGGAGTTGGACGCGGTGGCTGAGCTCGCTTCGCATCGGGATCATTGAGGGTGGTTTTTGCCCCGTGCCCTCCCTTTCTGTTGTGGGGGGGTGCGGGGCTTTTGGCGGTTGGGGGGTGGGTTGGTGTGGGTGTGGTCACCTCGGGAGTTCCGGGGCTTGCTGCATGTGTGGCCTGGTGGGGGTGTTTTGCGGTGCGAGTTCCAGCGTGGGGTGGCCGATTTGACTTGGGGCCCCTAGATTCGACCCTTCGCCGGGCACTAAAGGGCAGAAGGTGAAGCTGCCGCCCGGCGCAAGTTTAAGGGTCGAATCCCCCAAGTAAAATCGGCCACGGTTCTAGGGCCTCCCGGTGGCTGCGGGTTGTTGGATTCCCGGCTTTTCATGCCCTTGTTCTTACGTTTTGCGTTTTGTGCCGTTGCGTGCGCATCTCGCTACCGGACTTGCGCTGGTAGCGTGGTCGATTTTACTTGGGGTTTTTGGCCCTAAAATTTGTCGGCTTGACAGCTTTCCACCTGTCCTTTTGGCCGACAAAGGGCCAAAAAGAGGGGTCCCCAAGTCAAATCGACCACACCAACGACGCTACTGGAAAACGCCGGACCGCCTATTCGCCTATCTTCTTTGCTGACAACGTGACCTCGACGCCACAATCCACGACCTCACCAGCGGCGGGTGTCTGCGCAGTGGTGACCCAATTCCGATCGTTGATCAACAACCGACCCTGCCCCGACGCGTCCCTCTCCAGCAGCACGTACAACCCACTGCTCTGCATCGTGTCCTGAGCCGTCTGATGCACCATCCCGACCACCGCCGGAACCGTGCACGTCTTCCCCACCGGCTCGACCGCCCCAGTCGGCACCACAGAAGTCGACACCGCCCCAGTCGGCACCGCAGACGTCGGCACCACAGACGACGGCGCACCAGATGGACGCTCAGCCGAGAACGTCACGACGGAAGACGTCGACCCGGGACTCTCCGACGGCGCCGCCCCACAAGCGCTCGCCAAAACCGCAACCACCACAACCAGAACGGCTCGAACCATCACTGAGCCTCCGGACACTCGACCACCCATCTCAGTCAGCGTCGCACAACCCAGCGCCACTTGCTTGAGTATGCCACCCTGGCTATATTCCCCCCATGGCATCTACCTTCGCCGTACTGGCCGACCCCAACCGGCGCGAAATCCTCGACCTCCTCCGCAACGGCGAACGCCCCGTCAACGACCTCGTCGACCGCCTGACCCTCACCCAACCCACGGTCTCCAAACACCTCAAAGTCCTCCGCGAAGCCGGTCTGGTGGACGTCCGCCAAGAGGCCCAACGGCGTTGGTACCGCGTCAAACCCGCGCCGCTCGCCGAGATCGACGCCTGGCTGGCCCCGTACCGCCGCATGTGGGAGAACAGCCTCGACGCCCTCGAACGCCACCTCGACACGATGCCCGAGGAAGGAACCAGGGGATGAGCGCGAAACTGGAGACGGTCGACGGCAGGCCCGTGCTGAGGTTCGAGCGAACGGTGAAGCATCCGGTCGCGAAGGTGTGGCGGGCGATCACCGAGGCGGACCACCTGGCCGTCTGGTTTCCCGCGTCGGTCGACCTGGAGTTGATCCCCGGCGCCGCCATGCGCTTCACCTTCCCCGACCAAGCCCCGGTGGACGGGAGCAGCACGGGTGAGGTGCTGGAAGTGGATCCTCCCGAGGTGTTCACCTTTCGCTGGAACAACGACGTCCTCCGCTTCGAACTGTCGTCCATCGACGACGGGTGCCTGATCCGGTTCACCCAGGTGATCGGTGGTGGTCGGATCGCGGCCGGGCGGAACGCGGTGGGGTGGGACGTGTGCCTGGACGCGTTGGACGCCCTCCTGGACGGGCGGGGGTTCGAGGGGCCGTCCGGGTGGCTCGGGCCGATGGAGGGGTACATCCGGGAGTTCGGGCTGGATGTAGGGAGCCTGGAGGGGAGGCTGGTTCGGTTTGTTCGGGATTTGGTGTGGAGGCCCGCCGCGGACGTGTGGGCGTTGTTGGTGGAGGGCTCCGAGCCCGCGGTGGGTGGTGAGCCGTCGGTGCGGGCGGTCAACGGATACGTGCCTGCCGAGCCGTTGACCGTGGTGGAGGCGCCGCGCGTGCTGGCGTACGGGGCGGTGCGGTGGGAGATCGTGCACGACCCGGAGGAGGGCACGCGGGTCGAGTTGACCCACGACCTGCCGGTGGGCGCGGACGCGGCGTCCGTCCTGGCCGCCTGGCATGTTCACCTGGAGTTGTTCTTCGCGGCCACGTTCGGTGAGATCCGGTGTCCGTGGCCGGAGGACCGGGTCGAGAAACTGCGCGAGCGCTACTCCCCTGCCGGGGAATAGTTGCAGCGGCAACTAGGTTGTGGCTATACGTAGGTGACACATCAACCCAGGAGGTCGGTCATGACCCGGAGCACCTTGCAGCCGAAGGTGGACGTGCGGCGTTCGGCCGAGCGCGACGCCACCAAGATCTCCTGGCTGGACTCGAAGCACTCGTTCTCGTTCGGTCACCGCTACGACCCGGCCAACACGCACCACGGCCTGCTCCTGGTGAACAACGACGACATCGTCACGCCTGGCTCGGGGTTCGAGACGCATCCGCACAAGGACATGGAGATCGTGACCTGGGTGCTCCAGGGGTCGCTCGTGCACCAGGACTCGACCGGGCACTCCGGGATCATCTACCCCGGCCTGGCGCAGCGGATGAGCGCGGGCAGCGGAATCATGCACTCGGAGAAGAACGACTCGTGGCGGCTCGAAGGGGCCACTCACCAGGAGCCCGTGCACTTCGTCCAGATGTGGGTGGTGCCCGACGAGAACCGGATCACGCCGGGTTACGAGCAACTGGAGATCGACGCCGAGCTGCTCAGCGGCGGGTTGGTGCCGGTCGCGTCGGGGATGGACGTCCACGACGGGGCGTCCGCCATCCGGATCAGGAACCGGTACGCGGCGCTGCACGCCGCCCGCCTCCAGCCCGGCCAGTCGGTCGAACTGCCCGACGCGCCGTACCTGCACCTGTTCGTGGCGCGCGGAGCGGTGACGCTGGAGGGCGCGGGGCCGCTCGCCGAGGGCGACGCCGTCCGGTTCACCGCGACGGGCGGTCAGCGCGTGACGGCGGGTGAAGCGTCCGAGGTGCTGGTGTGGGAGATGCACGCCACCCTCGCCGGCTGACTAGCCTTCGGGCATGGCCAGGACGCGGCTCTACCGCCAGGGGACGCTCGCAGCGTCGGACTTCCCGCTGGACGAGGTGTCGAAGCACCTCGAAGACCCGGACTCGGTGGTGTGGGTGGACTTCCGCTCGCCCACCGAGGCCGACCTGACGACGGTCGCCGAGGAACTGGGGCTGCACGCGCTCGCCGTCGAGGACGCGCTGACCGAGCACGAGCGGCCGAAGTTCGAGCAGTTCGACGGCAACTCGTTCCTGAAGGCGAAGGCCGTCCGGTTCGAGGGCGACCGGCTCGTGCCGTCGGAGGTGTCCGCGTTCATCACCGAACGGGCGCTGATCACGGTGCGGGACGACTTCGACTTCGCCGACGTGCTGGAGCGGTGGGACGCGCCGGGCGGCGTCGAGTCGGTCGGCGCGGGGTACCTGCTGCACGGGCTGCTGGACTCGATCGTCGACGGCCACCTCGCCGCGGCGCAGGCGCTGGACGACGAGGTCGAGGCGCTGGAGGACGCCCTGTTCGAGGAGCGGCCGGACCACAAGGCCGTGCAGGGCCGGGCGTTGCGGCTGCGCAAGAACCTGGTGGTGCTCCGGCGGGTCGAGCTGCCGATGGCCGACGTGGTCGGCGGGCTGCTGCGGGCCGACCAGCCGATCGTCACCGACGAGCTGCGGCCGTACTTCCAGGACGTCCACGACCACGTCCTGCGGGTGACGGACTGGACGGAGTCGTTGCGGGAGATGACGACGACGCTGCGCGAGACCCAGTTGACCGCGCAGGGCAACGTGATGAACATGATCATGAAGAAGGTGACGAGCTGGGCGGCGATCATCGCGGTCCCGACCGCCATCACCGGTTTCTACGGGCAGAACCTGCCCTATCCGGGCTTCGAGAAGCCGTCCGGCTTCTGGGTGTCCACAGTGGCCATACTGGCCCTTTCCGGTTTCCTGTACCTGAGCTTCAAGAAGCGCGACTGGCTGTGAGTCCACAATGGAGAGTTCGATGAACGCGCTGGAGCTGGCCGTCGTGTCGGCCGGGCTGAGCACCCCGTCCTCGACCCGGCTGCTGGCGGACCGGCTGACCGCGGCCGCCCGCGAGCACCTGCCCGGCGTGGAGGTGCGCCTGGTCGAACTGCGCGACGTCGCGACCGACATCGCGCACAACCTGACCAACGGCTTCGCCAGTCCCAAGCTCCAGGCCGAGCTGGACGCCGTCACCGGCGCCGACGGCGTGATCGCCGTGACGCCGATCTTCACCGCGTCCTACAGCGGTCTGTTCAAGTCGTTCTTCGACGTGGTCGACAACACCGCGCTGGTGGGCAAGCCGGTGCTGATCGGCGCGACCGGCGGCACGGCGAGGCACTCGCTCGCGCTGGAGTTCGCGCTGCGCCCGCTGTTCGCGTACCTGCGCGCCACCGTCGTGCCGACCGCCGTGTTCGCCGCGCCGGAGGACTGGGGCGCCGACGGTCTCGCGAAGCGGGTCGACCAGGCGGCGGGCGAACTGGCCGCGCTGATGGCGAACCGGCCCGCGCCCGTCGCCCAGGAGCAGGCGGTCGTCCCGTTCGAAGAGCAGCTCGCGGCGCTCCGCAAGCGCTGAACCCCTTCTCCCCCAACGGATCGGAGAGACCGTGGAAACCGAGTTCGCGGTGGCGGGCACGTCCTACGCCTGGCTGGTGGAGCCGCCGTCCTGGACGGTCGAGGGCTCGGCGGTCGTGGCCACGGCGGCGGCGAGGACCGACGTGTTCCGCAGCCCGTTCGGCGAGGCGCCGAGGGAGGACGCCGCCAGGGCGCTCACCCCGCCGCCCGGCGAGGAGTGGCAGTTGACGGCGAGGCTGCGCGTGGACTTCGGCGCGTCCTGGGACGCCGGGGGCCTGCTCGTCCACGCCGACGAGCACACCTGGGCGAAGATCACCTTCGAGCGGTCGCCCGACGGCGTCCCGACCCTGTACTCGGTGGTGACCCGCGACGGCCGCTCCGACGACGCGATCGGCCCCGCCGCGGACGCCGACGCGATGTGGTTGCGCCTCAGCGGTTTCGACGGCGGCTGCGCGATGCACCACTCCACCGACGGCCGGAACTGGCGGCTGCTGCGGCAGTTCACCCTCGGCGCCCCGCGCCCGGTCGGGGTGGGCCTGGTGGTCCAGTCGCCGATCGGCGCGGGCTGCCGGGTGCGGTTCGACGACATCAGCCTGGACGCCACGCGGCTCGCGCACCTGTACGACGGCCGGTAGCGGTCAGCCCAGGACGAACGGGAGCCGCGCCGCGAAGCCGACGTCGTCGAGGTGGAACCTGAGCCCCCGTACGCGGCGGCCTGCCGGACGGTCAGCGCGTCGAGCAGGCCGTGCCCCTCAGAGCCAGCCCCGCTCGCGGGCGATCGACGCGGCCTCGGACCTGTTGCGCGCGTTCAGCTTCGCCATCGCCGTGGACAGGTAGTTGCGCACGGTACCCTCGGCGAGGTGCAGGCGGCGGGCGATCTCCGCGTTGGACGCGCCCTCCACGACCTCCCGCAGCAGTTCGCGTTCGCGGTCGGTCAGCGGGTCGGCCGAGTCCCACGCCGCCACGGCCAGTTCCGGCGACACGACCCGCTCCCCCGCGTGCACCTTGCGCAGCGCGGCGACGAGTTCGGCGATCGGCGCGTCCTTCAGCACGTACCCGAGCACGCCCGCCTCCAGCGCCCGGCGCAGGTACCCGCCGCGGGCGAACGTGGTCACGATCAGCACGCGCGTCGGGTCGCCCCGCCGGTGCAGCTCGGCCGCCACGTCCAGCCCGGACCGGCCGGGCATCTCGATGTCGGTCAGCAGCACGTCGGGCCGGTGCTCCGCGACGGCCGCGAGCGCCGCGTCCCCGTCCGCGACCCCGGCGACGACCTCGACGTCCGGCTGGAGGTCCAGCAGCGCGGCGAACGCCCCGAGCACCATGCCCTGGTCCTCGGCCAGCACGACCCGGATCACGTGGCGACCCGCAGGGGTACGGCGATCGTGACGGTCGTGCCCTCGGTGCCCGTGCGCTGCACCCGGCCGCCCAGCGCGGCGATCCGCTCCCGCATCCCGGACAGCCCGTTGCCGTCGACGCCCTGGCCGCCCACGCCGTCGTCGGCGACCACGACCCGCAGCTCGCCGTCGACGGCGTGGATGCCGACGTGGCACTCGCGGGCGCCAGCGTGCCGGGCGACGTTCGTGATGGCCTCGCGCACGGCCAGCGCCAACTGGTGCTCGGTGGACCCCACCAGCTCCAGGTCGGGGTCGCGGGTCACGTGCAGCTCGACCCCGGCGCTCGCCAGCGCCCCTCGGGCGGCGTCCAACTCGGCCTCCAGGCTGGCCTGCCGCCAGCCGCTCACGGTGGCCCGCACCTCGGCGAGGGCGTCACGGGCGGTGCGCTCGATCTCGAGCACCTCCGCCCGCGCCCGCGCCGGGTCCAGGTCCACCAGTTCCTTCACGAGCTGGGCGCGCATCACCACGGCGGTCAGCGAGTGCCCCAGCAGGTCGTGCAGGTCCCGCGCGATCCGCTCGCGCTCGGACACCGTGGCCAGGTGCTCGATGCGCGCGTTGGCCATCCGCAGCTCGGTGTGGTCCCGAGCCCGCGCGGCCTCCGCGATCTGCACCAGCCCGATCACCCAGATGAAGATCACCGGCGGGATGACGTTCCACAGCAGGTACGGCATCGGCACCGTGGAGACCGTGGCGAAGCCCAGCGTCAACGCGGTGAGGAAGCCCATCCACCGCAGCGCCGTCCGCCGCGTCTCGGTCAGCCCGGCGCACGCCGCCGCGTAGACGAACAGGATCGCCGCGCCCGCGTTGAACAGGATCGTGGCCACGCCGAGCACGGTCGCGGGCACCGTCAGCCACCAGCGGGCCTGCCAGGGCCTCAGCAGCGACATCGCGTACATCGGCAGGAAGCCCCCGATGATGACGCCGACCAGCACCCAGTCCCCCGCGCCCGCCTCGGGGTCGAAGATCGGCTGGAACGCGGGCAGCACCAGGTAGACCAGGTGCACCCAGGTCCACACGCGCAGTCGTGAAGTCTTCATGGTCGAGCGAAACGATAGGACAGGGCGGCCAGCGCCCCGGTGACGGCCGTCATCCCGAGCAGGACGAGGGCGTGGGACAGCACCTCGCCGGGCCCGATCTGCGCCAGCGCGATCCGCGCCAGGTGGTAGGACGGCAGGAACGGCGCCACGTGCCCGAAGAACGCGGGCAGGAACTCCAGCGGCATCCACAGCCCGGAGAAGATGGCCGAGGGCATCAGGATCGCGTTGAGGATCGCCGCCGACGCGTTGGTGCTCGCCTGGAACCCGATCGCCAGCCCGAGCAGGGCGAACGGGAAGGCCCCCAGCACCAGGACCAGGGCCAGCCGGGCGAGTTGCCCCGGCGTCACGGCCAGCGAGCCGGTGGCGGCGGCAGCGACGGCCATGGCGACCAGCACCCCGACCGCGTAGGGGAACGCCGCCGCCACCTTCGCCGCGAGCGTCACCCCCACCGGCACGGCGGACACCTGCTTGGCCCGCAGCCAGCCGCGCTCCCGGTCCTTCGCCACCCCCATGCCGGGGTTCATCAGGGTCACGGCCAGCACGCCGAACGTGCCGAACGTGGCCAGCATGCCGCTGTTCTGCTTCCCGAACATGGACGCGAAGAGCACGAAGAACCCGACCGGCATGACGATCGAGAAGAACAGCGCCGTGGGCTCGCGGACGACACCCCTCAGGTCGTCCGCGAGCTCCACGGCGAAGACCCTGGTCAGGGACACGGGTCGCCGTGCGGCGACGGGGTCGGCGGGCAGGTCGACGGCGGTGGTGCTCATGGCGCGGCTCCGGTGGTTCGACGGCGGGCTCGGAACGGATCGGTCGGTCTTCACGCCGCGGCCCCCAGGCTCAGCACGGCTTCCTCCAGGCCCGCGTGCTCCACCCGCAGGTCCGCGAGCGTCGGGTCCTGTGCGAGCAGCACCCGCAACGCGTCCTCGGGTGACCGGGTCCGCAGCCGCACCCGGTCGCCGTCCCGGCTCAGAGACAGCACCCCCGGCAGGTCCAGCAGTCGGGCGTCGTCCAGCGCGGTGGTGGCGATCACCGTGCGGTCCGGCAGCAGACCGATCAGTTCGTCCGGCGTGCCGGACGCGACGACCTTCCCCTTGTCCACCACCACGACCCGGTCGGCCACGGTGGCGGACTCCTCGATCAGGTGCGTCGTGACGAGCACGCCGACACCGCGGGACCGCCGGTCGGCGACGGTCGCCCAGAACGCCCGGCGGGCGGCGACGTCCAGCCCCACGGTCGGCTCGTCCATCACCAACAGCGCGGGCGACCCCACGAGCGCCATCGCGAGCTGCAACCGCTGCCGCTGCCCGCCGGACAGCTTGACCGCCCGCCGTCCGCCCAGCTCCGAGAGCCCCAGCTCGGCCAGGACCGGTCCGGCCGCGGACCTGGGCAGTCCCGCCCGGACCGCCGCCCCCACGACCAGCTCGCGCACCTTCAGCGTCGTCGGGAACCCGAGCGACTGCTGCACCACGCCGAGCGCCCGCCGGGTGGCCGCGACCCGCGGGTCTCCCCCGGCGACCAGCACGGACCCCTCCTGGCGGGCCAGCAGCCCGACCACGAGGTTCACCAGCGTCGTCTTCCCCGCCCCGTTGGGCCCCAGCAGCGCGACGCACTCCCCCGCGCCGACAGCCAGGTCCACCCCGTCCAGCGCGACCGTCCCGCCGTAGCGGTGGCGCACCCCCTGAACCTCCAGCACCGATGTCATGGGGCAAGCCTGGCCGGACGGCGGGCGGCCCAGTAGTGATGCCGCGTCACGGACCTCGGATGACAAATGTCAACCCAAGATCGACAGTGGTCCAAGCGCCAGGACACGGGTCTGCATCGTAAAAGGCCGAGGCCGTGCGAAGGCGGGAATCGAAGTGGTACGAAGGAGGGGCGCGGTGCTAATTCCACCCGGCATCCCGATCACCATCGGTGAATTGAACTTCGAAGTAGCAATAAATAAAACTTGCTTGATCCTTAACTGCACTTTAAATGCCCACTCCGGGGCTCCGGCCACCGATCACGATCCGTAGCTCCACCGGCCGGAACATGCCAGGTATTGAGAACCTGGAGACAGTTCGCCGTCGGGTCGTTACAGTGCTGTGGCCTCAGGTGCTGGAGGCCGCCGACACCCGTCGACCGCTGCGGAGCTACTGATGAACGACTTCCGGGTCCGTCCCTACGCCCTCACGGGCGGCCGAACCCGCTCGTCCGTCACCCTCGACATCGAGACCATCGTGACCACGAACGAGCAGGTCACGCCCAATCCGCTGACCGACACCGCCGAGCACCGGACCATCAGTTCGCTGTGCCGCGACCCCCACTCCGTGGCGGAGGTCTCCGCCCGCCTGAGGCTGCCGCTGGGGGTCGTGCGGGTGCTCCTGGCGGACATGTCCGACCTGAGCCTGATCACCGTCCACCACAACGACCAGATCCAGGACAACCGCCCTTCGACGGCGTTGCTGGAACGGGTGCTGAACGGGTTGCGGAACCTCTGACCTGCGGAAATCCGTAGTCTTAAGTCGGCATGTGGAGCAGCGTCGCTCCACTGGCGTCCTTCACGACGAACGCGGCGATCTCGTTCCACCGCATCCCCACGCCACCGTTGAGCTCGACGGCGGGCTTGTCGCCGTTCAGCGCCGGGGCCCCTACCAGCCACGACGTGACGGGCATCGTCCCGCCGTCGCGCGTGAGGGCCACCAGGTCGCACCGGCCGGGGCCCTTGGCGCCCTCGACCTCGAACTCGATGGACGTGCCCCACGCCTCGGGACGCGCGTGGATCTTCGCGCTGAGCCCGGTCTTGGGGTCGGAGCGGCTGAGCTCCTGGAACACGTCGGTCTCGTTGTTCGCCACGTTCGACTGCTTCGGCGGGGTACCGGTGTTCGGGGCCGTCTGCGCCACCGTGGAGGTGGTGCCCGAGGTGAGCTTGACGGTGGCGGCGGCGGTGCCACCCATCAGCAGGACGGCCACCGCGGCGGCTGCCAGCGCGTAGTTGCGCCGCTTGCGACCGCGGTCGATCGAAACCGAGTCCAACATCGCGCGCACCGAGCGCCCGTCGGGGCGTTCACCAGCGGTCCCCCGGAGGAGTCCTGCCTGGTCAGCCTCGTCCAGGAGGTCCGGAAGCACGGCGAAGTCCTTCAGGTCCAGCGCGCACTTGCGGCACTGGGCGAGGTGGTTCTCGAAGGCGTCCACCTCGTCCTCGTCGAGGACACCGAGGACATACGCCGCCACGTCGATGTGGTCCGGCAGCGCTGTCACCTGGTCAGCCCCGATCCTGCAGTGCCCGCCGAAGGGCGCGAAGTGCGTAGTAAACCCTGGACTTCACCGTACCCGCGGGCACGCCGAGCACCTCTGCGGCCTCGCCGACGGTCCGGTCGCGCAGGTACGTCTCGAGGATAGCCTCCCGGTGCTCCTCGGTCAGTCCGCTCATCGCTTCGGCCACGACGATCGCGGACAGCGTGCGGTCCGCCTCGTCGCGCACCGGCGCTTCGTCCGAGGGCGTCAACTGGGACTCCTGGGGTCGCACGCTGCGCTTCCGCCGGTCGTCGATGACCAGCCGTCGCGCCACCGTGAACAGCCACGATCGGAGCAACACGGGGTCTCGCTCGAGCTTCTCCGCGTTGCGCCAGGCCCGCACGAGGGTTTCCTGCACGATGTCCTCTGCCCATTGCCGGTCGTGACCGGTCAAGCGCATGGCGTGTCCCAGCAGGGGACTGCCGAATTCTTGGTAGAGCCGCCGGATCAGTTCGTCTTCCAGACTTCCGTCCGGTTGCCACATCTGATCGCGCTCAGTTTGCGTACGTCTGTGCCGCGCCACGTCACGCATCTTGGCTTGAGTTCGCCTTCTAGTCGAGAGTTTTGACGGAAGAAAAGTTTTCTAATCGTTTGTGAACCTTCATCCGAGGCGGACCGTACTCCTAGGTATCCGCTCCTTTGGGTCGGGGTGACACATGTCGCCACTGCTCCGAATGGCGGATCCGAACAGGAGAGAAAGGTTCTACGTGATGCTAGGCAATCGCACCCGGCGGGTCCTGACCCTCGTTCCCGCCGCCGCAGCGCTCGTAGCGACCTCCGCCTGTGGCACCGTCACGGGCGCCTCTCCCTCCCAGCAGTCGCCCGACGCGGGCTACTCGCAGGCGGGATCCGGCAACGACGCTCCCGTCGCCGTCCGGCCCACCACGGCACCGCAGGCGGCTCCTCCAGCCGCCGCGGGCGCGGAGCCCACGAACGACTCGGCGAACCGGATGCTCGCGGCGTCGGAGTCCCGGCAGCTCGGCGCCTTCGTCGTCAACGCGCACGGCTTCACGGTCTACCGGTTCGACAAGGACACGGCGAAGCCGTCGAAGTCCACCTGCGACGGCGAGTGCGCGAAGACGTGGCCGCCCGTGCTCGCGTCCGAGCGCACGATGGTGTCGGAACTGGACGCCGGGCTGGTCGGCACGGTCACCCGCACCGACGGCACGGCGCAGGTCACGTTCGCGGGCTCGCCGCTCTACACCTACACCGGCGACCGCGCCCCCGGCCGGATCAGCGGCCAGGGCAAGGGCGGCACGTGGTGGGCGGTCACGCCCGACGGCGGGAAGGTCGCGGGCACCGGCACGGCGAGCACGCAGCCCTCCGGCGCGGGGTCCGGCCCCGGCGCCAGCGACTACTGAGGAGCGTGAACCCGTGACGGTCCACCGCTTCCTCGGCGCGCTCGGCGCCCTCGTGATCACGCTCGCGCTGGCGACGACCGGTGTCGCGTCCGCGCAGGACGGTCCCGACCAGCAGACCCCGCTCGGCCCGATCTCCGCGGCCGACAAGGACTTGCTCATCAAGGTGAAGCAGGCCAGTCTGTGGGAGGGCCCGGTGGGCGAGGAGGCCCAGACCCGCTCGCAGAACAAGCGGGTCCGCGAGGTCGGCCTCCAGATCGCGGCCGACCACCGCAAGCTCGACGAGCTGCTGGCGACGTTGGCCTCGAAGATGAAGGTCCCGTTGCCCGCGACGGTCAACCCGACCCAGCAGACCTGGATCGACGAACTGCGGGGGTTGAACGGCAAGGCTTTCGACACCGCCTTCGCGAACCGGCTGCGGTCCGCGCACGGCCAGGGCTTCGGCGAGGTCGCCAAGGTCCGCATGGGCACCCGCAACCAGTCGATCCGCGACTTCGCCCAGGCCACCAACAACATCGTCGCCAAGCACATGACGATGCTGGAGAGCACCGGCCTGGTCACGCAGGCCGGGATGTCCGACCCGGTCCCGGCGGGCGGGATGCCCGGCATGGCAGGGGATCCCGCGCTGGCGTCGGCGCGGTCCGGACTGCTCGGCGGTGGCGGCTCCACCCTGCTGTCGATCGGCCTCATCGTCCTGATCGGAGCGACCGTCACGGTCACGTTGCTCCGCCTGACGAAGCCGAGGCGCGAGGCAGACTGACCGGTCCACGCTGACGGGGTTCCCACCCCGGTCTTCCCGCTACCGAGGAGGAGGTGGTACTAGAAGCACCAACGACTTCCATCGCGGAACTGTTTCCACCGCCCGTCCGTCCTGGCGTGAACACTCCTGCACGCCAGGCCGGGCGGGTACCGCACCCACCACGATCAACCAGCACCACCCGAGGTCTTCTTCCTCCCCGCCGTTCTCGGAGGTTTTACGTGTTCAACCAGGTCCCGCTCCTGCTCGCTCAGGCAAGCGCCGACCAAGACGCCGGAGTGAAGAGCGTTGCGCAGCTCTCGGCCCGTCTTGCCTACGCGACCATGTGCGCGACCCTCGCCTGGGGCGTCCTCATCGCCACCGGCTGGGCGCACAAGATCACCGGTACCCAAGGGCTCCGCAACACCCACATGGTGCTCGCGACCCTGGCGATCGCGTTCGGCAGCCTCCACGCCTTCTGCTTCACCATGTTGAAGACCATCGACTTCGGCCTGCTCAAGATCCTCGTCCCGTTCGCGGGCGGCGGCCTCGTCCGGCACGCGCTCGGCATCGTCGGGCTCGAACTGATGATCGCCATCGCCTTCACCGTCGGGATGCGGAAGAAGGCCCTGTACCGCAAGTGGTTGCGGTTCCACCAGATGGCCTACGTGGCGGTCACCATCACCATCGTCCACTCCTGGTTCGGCGCCATCGCCAACGGGAACCTGGCGATCCTGTGGCTCGCGGGCCTGACGATCTTGATCCCGACCGCTACGATCGTCATCGCGCGCTTCCTGCCGCCGGAGATCCTGATGCGACTGGGGATGATGGAGCCCGAGCCGGGCTTCGAGCCCGAGCCGACCGGCGGCGGGAACGCGATGGATGTCAGCGTCGACAACCACCGGTGCCACCGCTACGGCGTGTGCCAGGCCGAGGCACCGGAAGTGTTCCAACTCATCGACGACAACAGGCTGACCTACGAGCGCAGGCCTTCGCCCGAGCTGTACGCGAAGACGCGCACGGCGGCCAGGTCCTGCCCCATGCGGGCGATCGAACTGCGGGAGCGTGTGCGGTGAAGGCGGAGGAACGAGTGGTCATCGTCGGCGGTGGCCTGGCGGGGCTGCGTGCCGGTGAACGCTTGCGGGAACTGGGTTTCGGCGGCGAGCTGATGATCCTTTCGGCGGAGCGGCACAAGCCCTACCACAGACCGGCCCTGTCGAAGGAAGTCATCACCGGCGAGCTGAACCCGCGCGAGCTGGGCTTCAAGATCAGCGACGAGATGGAGGCGACCTGGCGGCTGGGAGTGCCCGCCGAGTCCCTCGACACCGGTCGACGGGTGGTGGGACTCCCTGGCGGGGAAGAGGTCCGCTACGACGGCCTGATCATCGCGACCGGCGTGGAGTCCCGGCACATGCCGGGCGCCCCGCGCCAGGACCAGCGCGTCCACGTGCTGCGGACGGTCGACGACGCCATCGCGATCCGCAACTCGATCGCCTCGACGCAGGGCCTCGTCGTCGTCATCGGCGGCGGCCTGATCGGCTGCGAGATCGCGGCCTCGGTGCGCGGCATGGGCCGCGACGTGGCGATCATCAACCGCGGCAACACGCTGCTGGGCGGCGCGACCGGCAAGGAGATCGGCGAGTACGTCACCGAGACCCACCGCGCCAAGGGCACGCGCCTGGCGATGGGCGTGAAGATCCTGCACTGGATGCGCCAGGCCAACGGCATCGCGATCCACCTGTCCGACGGCCAGGTGCTGTTCGCCGCCGTCGTGGTGCTCGCGGTCGGCTCGGTGCCCTCGATCTCGTGGCTGCGCGGTTCCGGCCTGGTGCTGGAGGACGGCGTCATGTGCGAGACGAGCACGCACGTGGTCGGCGGCACGGACGTGGTGGCCTGCGGTGACGTCGCCCGCTGGCCGAACCTGCGCTTCGGCGGCGTCCAACGCCGCGTCGAGCACTGGCTGAACGCGGTGGAGATGGGCCGCGCGGCGGCGGAGAACCTGTTGGTGGGCCGGGAGAGCTCCCGCCCGTACACGCCGGTGCCACGGTTCTGGACCGAGCAGTACGGCATGCGCATCCAGGGCGCGGGTCTGGCGTCGCTGGCGACGGACACGACGACGCTGTCGCAGCCGACCGGCGACCACCGCACGATCACCGGGTTCATCAAGGACGGCAAGCTCGTCGCGATGGTCGCGCTGGACTCCCCCGGTGCCCTGATCCGCCTGTCGCCGCAGCTCTTCCAGCAGAACACCGTGAACCGGCCCGACCGCCAGGAGACGCTCACGCAGCACCTCCAGCGGCGCGAGCAGCCGCAGCCGGTGGCCGAGCAGCCCCGCCAGGAGGTGCCGCAGGAACGGCCCGCGCCGCCGCAGCCCGTCGTGCAGGAGCCGCCGAGGCGCGAGCCCCAGCCGCGGTACGAGCCCGTGCCGGAGCCCCAGTACCCGCAGTACGCCGCCCCCGCGGCGGAGTACCGGCCGGAACTGGAGGACCAGGAGCAGGAGCGCGAACTGGAGGCCGCGATGGCGGAGGCGTTCCTCCCCCGCCGCACCCAGGCCCCGCGGTCCCGGTCCGGCGGCCAGCCGAGGCTGCTGGTGCGCTCCGGCGGAGGTGGTGGGCGCAGCGGCGCCCGCCCGCCCCGGTAGCGGATCCGGTCGAGTCCACCCGCCCCGTGCCCCCGGTTCGTCCGGGGCACGGGGCGGCGGTCTGTTCGGGGCCGTGGAGTCCACGGCGAACCCGCGCGAACCGGTCGGTTCCTTCGGGGCGGGTCGTTCGGGTCGGGTCGTTCTGTCCCAACCGGCCCCGCCGAGCCCTGCCAGACCGATCGGTCCAGGCCTAGTCGGCCGGGTGCTGGGCGGCGTCCACCACGGACGCCCGCACCGCGCCCGGTCCCCCGCTCCTGCGGTACCTCATGGACAGCCGCACCTCGCCGGGGTACCTGTCGTCCGGCAGCTCGTACGGTCCACGTCTGGCCCAGGCGACGCCGACGCCGAGCGGCCACGCGTCGACCACTTCCTCCTCGCCCGTGCCGAGGTCGGTGGCGACGAGTTGCGCGGCCCCCACCGTGCCCTCGTCGCAGCCCTGGACCGTCGTCAGCGCGACGAACGGGTAGAGCTTGGTGAACCGCGCCTCCCAGACCGTCTCGAACGACGAGCTGGTCACGGTCGGCAGGTCCTGCGGCCGGACCGGCCCGAACGCCACCGGCAGCCACGGCGGCACGACGACGCCGTCGGAGCGCCTGAGTTCCTCCACCTGCTTGCGCAGTGCCCGGACCTCGTCCTCGAGATCGGTGATGCGCACGTCCTGCACCATGCTGAGCCCCCCTGTATCGGCTCTGCCATGGGTAGCACACGAAGATGGTGGGCGGCGGAGGAACGCCGGATGCCGAACAAGCCCCCCGCGGGCACTGTTCACCTGCGCGACCAACCGGGGTAATGACCGGTGCTCAGCATTCCGGGGAACACTTGACGCCGAACAGGCGAACGAGCTCGGGGAGTTGTGGTGTCAATGCCGACGAACAGGACCGCAGCGGTGACCGTCGTGGGGATCCCCGCGCGCAACGAGGCGACCACCGTGGCCGCGGTGGCCCGAGCGGCGGACGCGGGCCTGCGGGCGGCGTTCCCCGACGGCCGCAACGTCGTGGTGCTGGCCGACAACGGCAGCACGGACGGCACGGCCGAGCGCTTCGAGGCGACCGAGCTGGCGGTGGAGAAGGTGGTCGTCCGGTCCGGCGGGATCGGCACCGGCAAGGGCACCAACGTGTTCGAGATCCTGGACCAGGGCGCGCTGCTGGGCGCCGACCGGGTGCTGCTGCTGGACGCCGACGTCCGGTCGACCGAGCCGGAGTGGATCGACCGGCTGGCGCGCGCCGTGGACGGTCCGGAACCGACGATCGCCGTGCCCGCCTACCGCCGCAACAGGTTCGAGGCCAACACCACCAACCACCTCGCCAGCCCGCTGCTGGCCGCCGTGTACGGCGTCCACGTGCAGCAGCCGATCGGTGGCGAGTTCGCGTTCAACCGCGCGTTCATCGAGCGCGCCAGGACGTGGGCGCGGCCCGCCAGCTCGTACCTGTACGGCATCGACGTGTGGCTGACGGCGAACGCGCTGCGGGAGGACCTGCGCGTGGTCGAGGTCCCGTTGGGGCGCAAGCTGCACAACTCGCCGTTCCCGAAGATCCTGCGGCTGCCCCAGCAGGTGCTGGACTCGTTGTTCCACGTCCTGCTGCACACCGACGGCGTCCGCCCGCCCGCGCCGCGCGACGAGGTCGCCCGCGCCGCCATCGACAGCGCCTCGGTGCGCCCTGATCCGGTCGTGGTGGCCCACGTGACCCATCAGGTGGGTCGGTACCTGGCGGACCGCTGGGAGGGCGTCAGCGACCTCTTCCCGGCCGCGCGCGACCTCCGTGCCGCGCCTTGGGGTCTGCGGGTCGGCACGGACGAGTGGCCGCTGCTCCTCGCCGACGCCGTCGCCGGTGTCGCGGCGGGTGACCTGGAGTCGACCCGCGACCACCTGGTGGCGCTGTACGTGAACCGCGTGCTGACGTTCTGGGACGAGATCGAGGGCCTGGACGGGCCTCGGATCGACGTGCTGCTGGACCGGCAGGCCGCCGAAACGGTCGAAGCGGTCAGGTCGCGGAGCATCTCGTTCGGCCGAACGGCGGCACCGTCGGTGTTCCACGAGGGCCACTGGATCGGCTACAACGAGGAGTCCGAGCCGCGTCTCGGTTGGAGCGTTCCGGCCTGAAGTAACGGACCGAGTAACGGACCGGCCCGCGGGAACGCTCAACAGGCATGAGCCAACGCGGCGACCTGCCGAGCAAGGGACGATCGAGCTGGCCCGTGGCCCTCGTGCTGCTGGCTTTGGTGTTCCTGGCACTGGCCGTCTGGAACGGCGTGCTGGCCGTGGGCGACTCGGCCCTCTGGCGCAGCGTCACGGCGGCGGCGTGCGGCCTGTGCGCCGTCGCGCTGATGGTGATCGCCGTCAACGATCGGCGGAGGTAGCCCCGCGACCGATAAGGTTCGGGGCATGGTCTTCTTCGGCGCCCTCCTGGCCCTGCTGGGCTTGGTGACGCTCGCGTTCCGCGACGCCGACGTCCTCGGCGTGCCCCCGCTAGGCTTGGGCATCGGCCTGCTGGTGATCGGCGCGGCCTCGATCGGCCTAGGCTTCCTCCGCCGCGCACAGGCCCGCCGAAGGCGCGTAGCCCGCGGCGAACCGGAACCGATCGGCAACGTCTTCGACCGCGCACGAGCACTGCCCCGCCTGTTGAGGGCAGCGCGCAAGGACGGCTACCAGGGCTTGCCCAAGGGCCGCATGGCACTGTGGGGCTTCGCCCTGGTGTACCTGGTCTCCCCGATCGACGTCATCCCGGAACTGCTGCCGATCCTCGGGGTGACCGACGACGCAGGCGTGGCGGTGTGGCTGCTCTCCAGCGTGTCGGCCGCGACCGGCGTGTACCTGCGCTGGGAGAAAGACCGCAAGGGCCAGACCCAGTTGCCACCGACGTAGGTGTTGCTGACCTCGGCGCCGACGACCTGCTTGCCGCTGGCCTGGTTGCCGCTGGCCTCGGTGCCGATGCCCCAGCTAGCCCCAGCCCAGTCGCCGCCTGCCGAGTCGCCGCTGCCCTGGTTGCCGCCGACCTAGTCGAGAGCCTCCAGGAACGCCCGCCACTGGACCACCGAGAACGCAAGCACCGGCCCGGTGGAGTTCTTGGAGTCCCGCACCAGCACACCCGGCCCTGGCTGGGCGACTTCGACGCAACTGCCATTGGGGTCACCGCTGTAGCTGCTCTTGCGCCAGTTCAGGTCCATCGCGGTCCTCTCGACGGTCGTAGACGTCCGCCCAGTGGACGAACACTGACCGTGATTGTCCCGCATCCAGTGCCAGGCTTTCCAGGACATCCCCCTTGCGCCGGTATGCCTTGATCGCCAACTCCTCCTCCGTGAAGACGGTCGAGACATCGTTCTCCGCGTACGCGACCGGTCTGATCGGCTTCGCGAAGGTCATCAGGTTGTACGAGTGGAGCAGCGCGGCGTGTCCCGGAGCGCACAGCGGAACCACCCTCGGTCGCACCCGCTTCCACTCGCACATGAAGGCCAACCGCATCATCTGGTCGTGCATGACCCGACCATCACCGACCGCCGATTGCAGGGCGGCCTCGTGGATGTAGAAGACCGCGTCCGGCGCCCTGGTCCCGCACAGCACCTGTTGCCGCTCCAAGCGAGCCTCGACGAAGAACTCGTTCTGCTCGGCCGTCAGCGGTCCGTACTGGGCGATGACCGCTCTCGCGTACGCCTCGGTCTGGAGGAGCCCAGGGATGAGCATCGGCTCGTACACGCGCAGCGTCCGCGCCGCACGCTCGTGGATCATCAGGCACAGCAGGTTGTCCGAAAGCCGTCCGTCATGCGCCCGGATGAAGTGTCCGATGTCCTGTTCGGAAGCTATGCGCCGAACTCTTTCCCTGGTCTGGTGATCCGCCCCCAACTTGCCCAGCAACGTGCCGTAGTCCCAGGAACTGGTGCCACGCCATCCGTTCTCCATCTTGCTGATCTTGCCCGCCGACCATCCCAACCCCTCGGCAACCGAGGTGGCCGTCAGGTTGGCCCGCATGCGGGCCAGGTGGAGTTCCTGGCCCAGTTCCCGGCTGCGCGCGGTGGTCGGCCGGGTGTGCGGCTCGGCGTCGAGGTGTACGTCCATGACACCTGAAGCTAACGCCCATCGCTCCCAAAACCCTTGCCCGATGGGACATTCCACTCCAAGGAGGTACCTGGAGCGGGTTCTTGACCGTTGGTCAAAATCTGACGGAGCAGGCCGACCCACCAGATCACCGTCAGCGCGATCACCGTCGGGTTCTTGAGGAACAGCAGCAACGCCAGACCATCCCGCCCGACGAGCGCCTCAGCACCGACGTCGAACACCAGGAACGCCACCGACAGCAGCCCAACCTGAAGCACGAGCGCCCGCCACCGCGTCCGAACGAACCGCCCGACGTTCCCCCACCCCCAAGACACCCCGCGAAACGCGAGCCGCCAGACCAGCACCACCAACAACACCCGAGCAGCCAGCACCACCACCTCCGACCCAACCGCCAGCAACACCGGCACGTCCCGCCCAACCACCACCAGCCGCTGCACCGACCCCACCAACGACAAACCGACCACCAGCACGAAATGCCGACAGTAGAAACGCCACGCCCACCGAGGCACCTCCACTGACCGCCGCACTTCGCCTCCCCGGCCACTCACCACAATCCTTCACCCCTCTCAACATTTTACTTGAGTATACTAAACTATCGAGCCAGGTAAAGTACCGCTCATGGACAAGAGCGCGGCGGTAGGGCGCGAGCTGAGCACGGCGGTGGTCATGTTCCACGAGGCCGTCGGGCAGAAGCTCGGGGTGAGCGCGGGTGATCAGCGGGCGCTCACGCTGCTGCGCGGCGGCCCGCTGACCGCAGGCGCGCTGGCGAAGGAGATCGGCCTCACGCCAGGCGCGGTGACCGGCATGGTCGACCGTCTGGAAGGAGCCGGACTGGTACGACGAGAGCCGGACCCGAACGACCGCAGACGAGTACTGGTCACCCCCACCACCCCAGGTCACAACGCACACAGCAACGTCTTCACCGACCTGAGCGCCGCGATGGCCGCGATGATGACCCGCTACTCCCCCGCCGAACAGAAGATCATCTCCGACTTCGTCGACCGCACGGTGGACGTGCTCAAGGAACAGACGGCAAAACTCACCGTCAAGAAATAGTCCACAAGGGACGATCAACGTCGCTAGGTGGCTGGGAGCGGAAGCGACGACGACGAGGAGGCAAAGTCGGCCAGGGACGACGGGACCCGGCAACCAGCGACCGGCTGCGCCGGCCCTACAGCGCTCACCAGACCACTCCCACCGAAGGCGAACCCGGTCACCGACAACCGCCGCCCCTTCAGCGCCTCCTCCGCACCCCTCAGCGACCCCGCCGTGGCCCTCTTCAGCGGCCCCCGCCGCAGCCCCACTTGAGCGGCCCCCGCCGCGCCCCCTGCCAGCCGCTGCCCGGCCACGACCGGCGTCCACCAACCACGCAGGGCCACACCTCCAACACCACCTCCCACCCCCTCCCCCGCTGGCCACCACCCCCCTCGCTCCTTCAGCGCCCACCCCCCACCGCCACTACCGTCGAACCGTGACAGTGACGAACGTGGTGACAGGTGCGGTCGACTGGGCGATGGACCGGACCATCGGGCCGGGCTACTCGCGGCTCGGCTTTGAGGCGCGGAAGCGGTTTTGGGCCGCTGATCCGCCTTCCGACGCGCTCAAGGGTCGAGTGGCGCTGGTCACCGGGGCCAATTCGGGGTTGGGCAAGGCTGCCGCTGTGGGGCTGGCGAGGCTTGGTGCGGTGGTGCATCTGGTGGTTCGTGACGTCACCAAGGGTGAGCGGGCGAAAGCCGAGATCCTCGACGCCGTACCCGGCGCGGAGCTGCACGTCGGTCGGTGTGACCTGAGCGACCTCACGGCCGTGCGCGAGTTCGGCGACTCCTTCGCCGGTCAGCTCGACGTGCTGGTGCACAACGCGGGTGTCCTGCCGCCGGAACGCGCCGAGACCGAAGACGGTCACGAGGTCGCGTTGGCGACGGCCGTCCTGGGCCCGCACCTGCTGACCGGACTCCTCTCCCCCGCGCTCAAGGCGTCCCTCGACGGCCGGGTGGTCTTCGTGTCGTCAGGCGGCATGTACAGCCAGTCGCTGCGGATCGACGACCCCGAGTACCGCGAGGGCGAGTTCGCCGGTGCCAAGGCGTACTCCAGGGTCAAGCGGATGCAGGTCGTGCTGGCCGAGCTGTGGGCCGAGGAGCTGCGGGTCGACGGCGTGGTCGTGCACAGCATGCACCCCGGCTGGGCGGACACGCCTGGTGTCAGCACGTCGCTGCCGAGGTTCCACCGGGTGACCAAACCGCTGCTCCGCACCCCTGAGCAGGGCGCGGACACGATCGTCTGGCTGGCCGCGTCGGCCGAGGCCGGCCGCGAGAACGGGAAGTTCTGGCACGACCGCCGCGTCAGGCCGACGCACTTCCTGCCGTGGCAGCACGAGTCCGAGGAGGACCGTCTAGCGCTGTGGACGTTCTGCGAGACCGCCACCCGGTAGCCAACCGCACGGCAGGGGCCCAAGAGCGCTGGTCCGGTGCCGTCCGGCCCGCGTCACCCGTGGCGGCCGAGTTGTCCGGGGGTTGTCCGCCATCCGACGTACGCCGTGCCCGGACAACGAACGTGCACTACAACGGAGGTGGGTGATCGGGACGCGCCGGCCGGGCGGGTCGGTCACCGGGTCGGCTCGACCTGGGGGCGACTGGTTCGCGCAGGGGGGTCTCCAGGTCGGGTCGGCCGCGATCACCGCGCCCTGATGCCCGCCAGCAGGTCGGTGATCGCGGCCATGATGCGCGCGGTCGCCTTGTCCAGCACCTCCTTGGACAGGGGCAGGTCGTAGAGGTCGGACAGGTCGACCTCGGGCCCGGCGGCGACGTCGACGCGCTTGCGCGGCAGCGGGCGGGGCAGGAACGAGCCCCTGGGCAGCAGGCGCTGGGTGCCCCACTGCGCGACGGGGATCACCGGCTTGCGGCTGATCAGGGCCGCGCGCGCCACGCCGGACTTGCCCGTCATCGGCCAGCCGTCGGGGTCGTTGGTGAACGTGCCCTCGGGGTACACGGCCACGCACTCGCCTGCCGCCACGGCCCCCTGGGCGCCGCTGAGGGCCTCGCCCGCGCGTTCCGTGCCGCGGTCGACCGGCACGTGCCTGCCCGACCGCATGATGGACCCGACCAGCGGCAGCCTCCACAGGCTCGCCTTGGCCAGGTAGCGGGGCACCCGCCCGGACACCAGGGCGAACACCGTCGAGCTGACCGGGTCGGCGAAGGAGATGTGGTTGAACGCCAGCAGCACCCCGCCGGTCTTCGGCACGTGCTCGTGACCGGTCATCCGCATCGGGATGAACAGCACCACGAGCGGCCACAGGACGTCGATGGCCGACCCGAACCAGAACCCGCGTTCACGCCGGGGCAGCCGCTTGGTCAGCGCCGCCATCTCGCGCACGGTCAGCGCCTTCGAGGACTCGTTCACACCAGGATCTTCGGTGTCGGTCCGGAAGTGGTTCCAGCCGGGTCCTGGTCAGGCGCCTGCGGGGCCGCCACCGGGACCCGCGAACGCTCGCCTTCGCAGCCGCGCTGATCTCGGTCGACTACTCTCCCCGCTCGTGCCCAGCCTCACCGAAGCGGAACCGGTCGCCATCGCGACCCGACCGGTCCGCGTGCTGCTCGTCGAGGACGACGAGGGGGACGCGGTCCTCGTCGAAGCCCTCCTGGAGGACGCCGCCGCGCCGGTCGACCTGTCGCGCGCCCGGAGCCTCCAGGAAGCCGAGGGGCTCCTGCCGCTGGCCGACTGCGTGCTGCTCGACCTCGGCCTGCCCGACACGACCGGTCTGGACGGTCTGCGCCGCCTCCTCAGGCACTCCTCGCCCGCCGCGATCATCGTTCTCACCGGCCTGACCGACGAGCAGCAGGGCACGCGGGCGGTCGCGGCCGGGGCGCAGGACTACCTGGTCAAGGGCCAGGTCGACGGCGAGATGCTGATCAGGGGCATCCGCTACGCCGTCGAGCGCAAGCGCGCGGAGGAGATCACCAGGCAGCTCCGCGACGAGCAGCTCCACGCGGCCGAGAAGACCCGGCTGGAACGCGGCCTGCTGCCGTCGCCGATCATGCACGGCGACGACCTGGCGATGGAGTCCCGCTACCGGCCCGGCGGGAGCCGGATGCTGCTCGGCGGCGACTTCTTCGACGCGGTCCGGCTGTCCGACGGCACCCTCCAGCTCATCATCGGCGACGTCTGCGGCCACGGGCCGGACGAGGCCGCGCTGGGCGTGTGCCTGCGCATCGCGTGGCGCGCGCTCGTGCTGGCCGAGCAGGAGCCGTGGAAGGTGCTGCGCACGCTGCACCAGATCCTCGTGCACGAACGCCACCAGCCCGGCCTGTTCACCACGGCGTGCATGGTGACGATCTCCCCGGACCGCCGCTGGGCCCGCGTCTACCTGGCGGGCCACCCCGAACCGATGCTGCTGGTCGGCGACCGGGTCGTGGAGCTGCCGCGCGACCGGGCGGGCCTGCCGCTGGGCGTGCTCCAGGACAGCACGTGGAGCGGCCTTGACGTGCCGCTGCCGCCGAACTGGACGCTGATGCTCTACACCGACGGCCTGGTCGAGGGCCGGGTCGTCGGCGACACCGAACGGCTCGGCTCGGAGCGGCTCATCTCGCTCATCGAGGGTTTGGCGGGCAACGACCCCGACTGGCCGCGCAGGCAGCCCTGGCTCCTCGACACGCTCATCGCCCGCGTCGAGGACCTCAACGGCGGCGAACTGGACGACGACATGGCCGTCCTGCTGCTCTCGGAAAGGACCTGATGACCTCGCCGGACCACACCACCCGGTGGCCAGCCAAGAGGCTGCTGTTCGCCGCCGTGGCGATCCTGATCCTCGTGTCCGGCGGAGCGGTGGGCGCCATCGCCCTGTCGCTGTCCCAGCTCACCGACGCGCGCCTGCTCGTGCTGGAGGAGATCGGCCCGGCCAGGAGGCACGTGCAGGAGCTGTCGACCTCGTACGTGAACCAGGAGACCGGGGTGCGCGGGTTCGCCCTCAGCGGCCGCGACGAGTTCCTGGCGCCCTACCTGTCAGGTCAGGCCGACGAGCGCACCGCGTTCGACGCGGCCCGCTCCCGCCTCGGCACCGAGTTCCCGGAGTACACGGCCGAGCTGGACCTGATCCAGGAGCGCGCGGGCACGTGGCGCTCGACCTACGCCGAGCCGGTGATCGCCCAGATCCGCGCCACCGGCCCCAGCCTGACGACGGCGTCCGCCGAGCAGGGCAAGACCCTGTTCGACAGCGTGCGGAACACCGCGAAGGAACTGGAAGTCCGGATGGCCGTGGACGTCGACGCGGCCCGCGCCAGGCTCGACCGGGCCGCCGACACGGTCCTGTGGCTGTCCATGGGCGTCGGCCTGCTGCTGGTCGTGCTGATCGCGGTCGTCGCCGTCGTGCTGTACCGGATCCTGATCCTGCCGCTGGCGGGCCTGGCCGAGCAGGTCAGGACCGTCGCGTCCGGTGACTTCCAGCGGGCGGTCGACGTGACCGGGCCGCGCGAGATCGTGATGCTCGGCCACGACATCGACGGCATGCGGGGTCGGATCGTCAAGGACCTCGACTCGGTCCGCGAGGCCCACGAGCGGCTCGACGCCCAGTCCACCGAGTTGCAGCGGTCCAACGCCGAGCTGGAGCAGTTCGCCTACGTCGCCTCGCACGACCTCCAGGAGCCCCTGCGCAAGGTCGCGAGCTTCTGCCAGCTCCTGGAACGGCGCTACGGCGGCCAGCTCGACGAGCGGGCCGACCAGTACATCGGGTTCGCCGTCGACGGCGCCAAGCGCATGCAGGTGCTGATCAACGACCTGCTGGCGTTCTCGCGGGTCGGCCGCATGGCCCGCGAGCACACCCTCGTCGACCTGGGTGAGGTGGTCGGCCAGGTCGTCGGCTCGTTGTCCCCGGCGATCCAGGAGTCGGGGGCGGTGATCGACCTCCCGGACGACCTGCCCACCGTGCGCGGCGAGGCGTCCCTGCTGGGCGGGGTCTTCCAGAACCTCATCGGCAACGCGCTCAAGTTCCACGGCGACGAGCCACCGGTCGTGACGATGGCGGTGGAGCGCACCGAGGGGTTCTGGACGTTCACCTGCCACGACAACGGCATCGGGATCGACACCGAGTACGCCGAGCGGATCTTCGTCATCTTCCAGCGCTTGCACCACAAGGACGCCTATCCCGGCACGGGCATCGGCCTCGCGATGTGTCGCAAGATCATCGAGTACCACGGTGGCACCATCTGGTTGGACACCAGCCAGGACACCGGCACCACCTTCAAGTTCACCTTGCCCGTCGTCGAGAAATCCGAGACCCCCAATGAATGACTCACTGAGCGTGATCGACGTCCTGCTGGTCGAGGACGATCCCGGCGACGCGTTGATGACGCAGGAAGCCTTCGAGCACCACAAGATCCGCAACTCGCTGCACATCGTCCGCGACGGCGTCGAGGCGCTCCAGTTCCTGCGCCGCGAGGGCGAGCACGCCAACGCCCCGAGGCCCGGCCTGATCCTGCTCGACCTCAACCTGCCGCGCATGGACGGCCGCGAGGTGCTGGCCGAGGTCAAGGCCGACGAGCGCTTCCGGTCGATCCCCGTGGTGGTGCTGACGACGTCGGAGGCGGAGGAGGACATCCTCCGCAGCTACAACCTGCACGCCAACGCCTACGTGACCAAGCCGGTGGACTTCGACCGGTTCATCGAGGTCGTGCGGCAGATCGACGACTTCTTCGTCACGGTCGTGAAGCTCCCGCGATGACCTTGGTTTGACCCGCCGCCGCGTCGGGTAGTTGATCGTCATGAACAAGGGCTCCAGCGCACGCGGCAAGTTCGACACGCTCCGCCCTCCGGGCCGGTCGCGGCGCGGGAGGCCGTCGCAGCCGGCCCCTCGGCGCTGATCCCCGGCGCGCGGGGGTCGTCGGCGTTCGCGCCTCGGCCGTAACGCATCCGAGCGGGGAGCCGACTGAGCGTTGACGGCGTTCGCCGTCACCACGGGTCGGACCACCAGCGAGGAGACGAACTCCATGTCGTTGGACGACGCGCTGCGGAGGGCTCAGTCGGAAGCCGACCAGGCCGACGCGCGGGCACGGGCGGGCAAGGCCACTTCGGACCGGATGGTGCCGGTCGGTGTCGCCGCCGCGAGGGACCTGCTCCGGCAGGCGGTTCAGCACTTCGAGAAGGCGCGGGTAGGCCCCGAGTTCGTCCTGCGGTACGTGCGGGCGGAACGCGGCTTCCTGAGCGGCCTGAGAGGATCCCGGAACCGCTACGAGGTCGTGGCGCGGATCTGGCAGTTGAACAGGCTGCACGTCCGCGATGACGGGCTCCTGTACCGGGTCGGCGGCACCCGCTTCTCGATGGAACCCCTGGCGAAGGCGCAGGACCGCGAACGCGCCCAAGGACGTGACAGGGTGCCGTTCTACTGGCGCGTCGACACCCACGAGCTGTTCGGCAAGGCGGGACTGACCCCTGGGGACTCGGGGTACATCCTGGACCACGGACCGAACAGCGGGACCCTGGACCAGGTCGAACTGGACGAGAACATGAGCTTCGCCGGATCGGTCCGGCTCTCCTCCGCCGGGCGTGCCCCGTACCTCGACAGGTACGACCTCGACGCCTCGTCGAGGTTCGCGGTTTCGCCGGAGGGAACCGTCTTCGTCCAGCAGAACGACTACGACAACTCGTGGTACGAGAAGCTCGAGGACGTGATCGCCTCCGCTGTCGTGGCCGGGAAGCGTTGAGCCCTCAATGCTTCCGGTGGACGCTCACCGCGTAGCCGCCACCGGTGTACGGCTCGCGGTCCCACGTGGACCAGCGGTCTTCCCGTTCCAGCCCCGCCGCGGCGCACCACGCGTCGTAGTCGGCGAGTGACGGCCAGCCCGGTCGCAGGCCGAAGCCCGCGACCAACCCGCCGCCTGCCTCCAGGTGGGCCGCGCAGGTCGCGACGACGGCCGCGCGGACGTCGGCCGCCGCGTACGGGATGACGTTGCCCGCGAGCACGACCACGTCGAACCGCTCGCCGAGGTCCATCACGTCCAGGCCGACGTGCTCCCAGCGCAGCTCCGGGGCCTTCGCGCGGGCGGCGGTGATCATGTCCGCGTCCACGTCGACCCCGACCACGCGCACCCCGCGCCGCGCCAGCTCGATGCCGACGCGGCCCGTGCCGCACCCGCCGTCGAGCACGGACGTCGGCGCGTAGGCCAGGACCAGCGCGGCCTCGCCGTGCGGGTCCTGCCCCGCCTCGGCCATGCGCTTCCAGCGGTCGTCGTAGGAACCGAGGTCGACCTGGTCCCGCCAGCGGGCCCAGTCCTCCGGCGGAGTGGTCATGCGCGCGAGCCTAGGTCACACCTTCAGCGCGGCGCTCAGCCTCGTGTCGCCGTAGTCGTGCCCCACGTCCACCGTGTAGCCCCCGGACAGCGTCACCCAGGCCCCGTCCTCCCACGCCTCCACCGAACGGCGTGGCAGCTCGACCACGACCTCCACGACCTCCCCCGCCCCGGCCTCCACCGACGCGAAGCCCGCCAGCCAGCGGGACGGGCGGTCGGCCGCGGGCGCGTCCGGCACCAGGTACACCTGCACCACCTCGCGCCCGGACCTGGCCCCGGTGTTCCGCAGGGACACCGTCACGGTGGCGAGCGCGTCCGACGGCGTGACCGTCACCGACTCGTAGTCCCACGTCGTGTACCCCAGCCCGGCGCCGAACCAGAACGCGGGCGCGACCGGGCGGCGCTCCCAGGCGCGGTAGCCGATGAACAGGCCCTCCCGGTACGCCAGGACGCCGTCGACCGGGTCCACGTCGAGGACCGGGCAGTCGGCCATGCGGACCGGCCACGTCGTGGGCAGGCGGCCCGCGGGTTCGGTGTGGCCGAAGAGGACGCTCGCCAGCGCCGCGCCCGCTTCCTGGCCGGGGAACCACGTCAGCAGCACCGCGGCGACGTCGTCGACCCACGGCATCTCCACCGGGGAGCCCGCGTTGACCACCACGACGGTGCGGGGGTTGGCCGCGGCGACGGCGGCGACCATGTCGTCCTGCCTGCCGGGCAGCGCCAGCGAGCGGCGGTCGAAGCCCTCGGACTCGACCTCCTCCGTGGTGGCGACGACCACGACGGCGACCTGGGCCGCCGCCGCGGCGACCACGGCCCGCTGGATCAGCTCGTCGTCGGTGGGACCGGGTTCGGCGTGGCCGAGGGTGATGCCGACGACGGCGCCGATGCCCTTGCGGACCCAGGTCTTGTGGCGCAGCGTGACCAGCACCGGACCTTCGACGGTGGTCGCCACGCGGGTCTCCGGGTGCAGCAGGATGCCCGCCGCCGGGTCGTCGTCGTAGGCGACCTGCTTGTCGTCGTAGAGGACCTCGCCGTCGACGGTCAGCACGAACTCGCCGATGCCGCCGACGCCGAAGCGGTGCTCGCCGAACACCAGCGGGCGGAACCACGCGCTGAGCTCGACGGAGTCGAGCAGGGAGCCGTCGACACCCGCGGGCATCTTGCCGGTCCACCCGGTGACGGCGGCTTCCAGCAGCAGCCTGCCGAGTTCGGCGCCGGACGCGTCGCGGAACACCATGCGGAAGCCCGCTTCGCCGGTCTCCGGGTCCGTCCACTCCGGACCATACGCGGGAGGCAGCTTGGTGCGCGGGTCGACGCCGGGTTCGTAGGTCAGCTCGACGCCCTGCGCGCGCAGACCGTCCAAAGGGGACACGACGTGCGGCGGGAACACCGTGACGCTGCCGCCGCCGAGGATCCGGGCCTCCTCCGCCGCCACGCCGATGAGCGCGACCGTGGGGGACGCCAGCGGCAGCGTCCCGTCGTTGCGCAGCAGCACGAACGACCGCGAGGCCACCTCCTCGGCCAGGGCGTCGCCGTCGACCACCGCCTCCGGCCTGACCGGCACCGCGGGCTCGACGCCCTCCAGCAGCCCGACGCGGCCCGCCAGGCGCAGCACGCGGCGGACCATCTCGTCGACCACGGACTCCGGCACCTCGCCCGCGCGCACGGCCTCGACCAGCTTGGGACCCCACGGGTTGCCGGGGCCGGGCATGGCGACGTCGAGGCCGCCCAGCGCGGTGGCGGCGGTGGTCTTCGCGGCCGTCCAGTCCGACACGACGACGCCGTCGAAGCCCCACTCCCCCTTGAGCAAGCCGTTCTGCAACGCGTCGTTCTCGGACATGGTGTGGCCGTTGACGCCGTTGTACGCGCACATGACGGCCCACACGCCCGCGTTGACGATGGCCTCGAACGGCGCCAGGTACACCTCGCGCAGCGTGCGGTCGTCGACCGCCGCGTCGAGGACGAACCTGGCGGTCTCGGAGTCGTTGGCCACGAAGTGCTTCACGGTCGCGCCGACACCCCCGTCCTGCACGCCGCGGACGTAGCCGACGCCGATCTCCGCGGTCAGCAGCGGGTCCTCGGAGTAGCACTCGAAGTGCCTGCCGCCCAACGGGGTGCGGTGCAGGTTCACGGTCGGCGCGAGCAGCAGGTGCGCGCCCTTGCGGCGGGCCTCCTGCGCGAGCAGCCTGCCCACCCGGCGGGCGAGCGCGGGGTCCCAGGTGGCCGCCAGCGCGGTGGGGCTGGGCAGGACGACGGCCGGGTCGTCCGGGCCCCAACTGGTGCCGCGGACGCCGATCGGGCCGTCCGACATGACCAGCGAGCCGAGGCCGATGTGCGGCACGGCGGGCAGCGACCAGACGTCCTGCCCCGCCAGGAGGCTCACCTTGGTTTCCAGGTCGAGGGCGGCCAGGGCGGTCTCGATCGTGCTCATGGTTCTCCTACCGAGCGGGCGGTCGGTTCGTTATCCGCACGTTACCCGGCGTGAGCGGGGAGCGGAACCGGAACCGCCGAGGCCAGCAGGGCCACGAGGGGCTCCGGGTCGAGCGCGGTGGACCTGATGAGCCGGGTGGCGTAGTCGCGGAACGCGGCGACCATGTCGACCTCGTCCGGCCGCAGCAGCCACTGCAACTGGAGGCCGTCCATCACCGCGACGACCTCGCGGGCCAGCAGCGCGCAGTCCACGTCGGGGCGCAGCGCGTCGGCGCCCGCGAGCAGCCCGGCCTCGACGGACGCCGTGACGCGCCCGTACCGGTCGGTGAACCAGGCCCGCGCCGGGTGGTCGTCGGTGACGCTCTCGCCCGCCAGCGCGGTGTAGATCTGCACCAGGCCGCCGAGCCTGCGGTTGCGGTCGACCAGGCGGAGCAGGTTCACCAGCAGCCGGGGCCCGGTGCGGCCGTCCGGGTCCAGCTCGGCCAGCCACTCGCGGTCGAGCCGGTCGCGGGCCTCCAGCACGGCCGTCAGCAGCCTCGGCTTGGTCGGGAAGTGGTGCAGCAGCCCCGCCTGGCTGATGCCGACGTGCTCGGCGATCCCGGCCAGCGAGGCCCGGTGGTAGCCGTGGTCGGCGAACACCACCATAGCCGCGTACAGGATCTGCTCACGACGGGCGTCGCCCCGAGTCACCATCAGGTCAGCGTAGCGCTGTAGTGCACGACTCCGTCCACAGTGGACGCGGCGAGTCGCCCGTCGCGCACCAGCACGTCGAGGTGCGCCGCCGTCTCGCCCGTCGCCAGCACCTGGTTGAACAGGTCCAGCTCGGCGAACTCCCGCTGCCTGCGCGTCCAGCCGAGCCTGCGGGCCGTCTCGTGCGCGGTGGCCGTGCCGCCCGCGACCGAGTCGATCGTGGCCTCCAGGCGGTCCGCGTGGTGCTGGAGCAGCTCGTCCACGCGGGCGTGGACGCTGTCGGTGACGGGGCCGTGCGCGGGCAGCAACCGCAGGTCGGGGTGCTCGCGCACCAGGCGCAGCGAGTCGAGGTAGTCACCGAGCGGCAGTTCGGGGCGCGCGGGCTCGAAGCCGATCGACGGCGTGATGTGCGGCAGGACGTGGTCGCCAGCGAACAGCAGCGACGACTCCTGGTCGACGAACACCACGTGCCCGGCCGTGTGGCCCGGCGTCGGCACGGTCGTCAGCACCCGTTTGGCCAGGTCGAGCCGGGTCTCCCCGGTCAGCCACTCGTCCGGCTCCTCGTAGATCGCGGACGCCCTCACCTCCATCGGCACCGCGACCGCCGCCCACCGCGCGGCCAGGTCGGGGGCGCCCCACCGGCGCAGGTTCACCACCTGCCCCTCGGCGCGGCCCGCGATCACCCGTTCCAGCGACGGCTGCTCACCGAGCCCCAGCGCGACGCGCGTGCCGAACCGCCTCCGCAGCGCCACGGCCATCGTGTAGTGGTCGCGGTGCATGTGGGTGACGAGGAACCGGTGGACGTCGGCGAAGCCGTACCCGAGGGTGTCGAGCGACGCCTCCAGCCGGTCGGTAGCCTCGTCCAGCGCCCAGCCCGCGTCGATCATCACGACGCCGTCGCCGTCGTCGATCGCGTACACGTTCACCGTGTGCAGGCCGTCGTTCGGCAGCGGCAGCGGGATCCGGAACACGCCCGGCGCCACCTCGAAGACACCTGGCTCCGTCCAGTCCGTCATGGTTACCGGACGGTAGCACGTGGTCAGAGGCCGAAGTGGGCGCGCCGGTCCTCCGGCACGAGGTCCAGGTACTCGGGGTGCTTCGAGATGTACCCCTTCACGAACGGGCACTGCGGCAGCACCGCGACCCCGACCCCGCGGGCATCGTTCAGCGCGTGCTTGATCAGCGTCGACGCGAGCCCCTTGCCCGCGAACGCGTCGTCGATCACGGTGTGGGTGAACATGATCGAGCCCGAGGAGCGCCGGTACTCGGCGTACCCGGCCAGGGCGCCGTCGTGCACGACCTCGTACCGGTGCAACTGCACGTTGTCCACCACGGTCGCCATGGGTTGACCTCCACCTCGTCGCGGACACCTCGGGCGTCGGGTCGACGGTGATCATCTCCGGCGACCGGTCCGCCCACCGTAGCCCGGCGGGGCAGGATGGCACGATGGACGTCTACCTGCTGATCCTCGGCGACCACTTGCCGGACCCGGTGACGGGTGCCGTCGTCAGCGAGGCCTCCCGGCTCCAGGCCGTCGTCGAGCAGGCGGTCGTGGCGGAGGGCGCGGGCTTCACCGGTGTCGCGATCGGCGAGCACCACTTCACCCGGTACATCGTGTCCGCGCCGGAACTGCTGCTCGCGACGATCGCCGCCCGCACGACGACGCTGCGCCTGTCGACCGGTGTGACCCTGCTCGCGCACCGCGACCCCGTGCTGGTCGCCGAGGAACTGGCGACGCTGGACGTGCTGTCCCTCGGTCGCGCGGAACTGGTCGTCGCGCGGGGCGTGTCACCGCGCACGGACGCGGTGTTCGGCATCCACTCCGACGAGCTGCGCGCCCGGTTCGACGAGAACCTGCGGCTGCTGCTGCGGTTGCTGGAGGAGTCGGACGTCACGTGGCAGGGCCGCTTCCGGCCGCCGCTGCAAGGCGTGACGACGACGCCCCGGCCGTTGCAGCGCCCGCACCCTCCAGTGTGGATCGGCAGCGGTTCCGCGGTGTCGGCGGACCTCGGTGCCGAACTCGGGATGCCGTTGATGCTGCCGAGCACGTTGCGCGACCCCGGAACGCACGTCCCGGTCGTGCAGCGGTACCGGGAAGCCATGGGGGACAAGGGTCGTGTCGCGCTGCCGAGCCACGTCTTCGTCGCACCGTCGTCGGCGGACGCCCGCGACCGGTGGCGGCCCTACCTCGGCGGGTACGCCACGTTCGCCGACCCGTGGCGTGGTGACGGCGACGTGGACGTGGACCTGCTGATGGAGGGCGCGGCCGTGTGCGGCGACCCCGGCGAGGTCACCGCCCGGCTCAACGACCTGGCGGTTCTGCTGGACCTCGACGCCCACCTGGTGATGGTGGACGTCGGCGGCCTGCCGCACGACGAGGTGCTCGACGCGATCAGGCTGTTCGGAGCCGAGGTCATACCCCGTTTGCATCGCGCGGATAGCCTGAGGCGAGGGACCAAAGACTCTGTGGCGCAAGGGATCGCGGGAGCACAATAGCCCGCGGAGCGTCCCTCGGCCGAGGAGGTTCGTCTCTGCCCTGCGTCACCTCCTCGTACCGGGACGCCGACCCCCGTCCCGAGGAGCTGACGCAGATGACCGTCATGGAACCGAACGCCGCGTACGCGGGCCAGGACCTCTCCTTCGACCAGCAGGTGGGCGCCGACGAAGCGGGCAGGGACCTGTACCACCAGATCACGACGGCGGACCCGAGCGGCCCGTTATCACCGGCAGGGCTGGACGAACGGCCTCCCGAACCCCACCTCACCGCCGACGAGGTGTTGCAGCGCATCGAATCCAGGACGCTGGAGCCCGAGGCGGCCTCGATCCCGATCCCGCTGCCCACGAGGGCGGCCAGCGGCAGGTACCGCTCGCCCGCGTTGGGATTCCAGCTCGAACTGCGCGTCGACGTCGACGGCCGACGGCCGCTGCGCAAGCTCAGCGGTGACTACTTCAGCGTTTCCGGCGCGACGACGACGTACTTCGGCTCGTGGACGGTCGACGCCGTCACGATCACGACGACACCGACGCTGGTCACCATCATCGGCACCGCCCGCACCACGTGGACCACCACGTACACCGTCGCCAGGGTGACCATCCCGCGGGTCACGGTCTTCCAGCCCGCGCCGCCCGCGACGATCCGCTGGTCGACCCCGACCGGCACACCGGGCGCGACGTACGCGTGCTCCTGGGAGTCCGGCGCGTTCCGGACCGTCGAGCTGGAGCAGGACACCGAGGCGGGCGTCACCGCCTTCGCCTCGTACAACACGGGTTCGCTGCCGAGCGGCGGCCCCGCGCGGACGCTGAGCACCGCGGGCGCGTACGCCGAGGCGGGCGTGCAGATGGTCGACACCGGCGCGGGCAACGTGATCACCACGTCGAGCAGCCACATCTGGACGAACGCGAGCCTGCACAACGCGATGGTCGCCCACTTCTCGCGCTACCAGGAGCGGTCCCAGTTCAAGGTGTGGCTGCTGCACGCCATGCGGCACGAGCTGGGCGTCGGGCTGCGCGGCATCATGTTCGACCAGCAGGGGCTTCAGCGGCAGGGCTGCGCGAGCTTCTACCAGGCCATCTCCGCGGGCACGGCGGCGAACCTGCGCGAACAGCTCTACGTGAACACCCACGAGCTGGGCCACTGCTTCAACCTGTTCCACTCGTTCCACAAGACGTTCATGACGCCGCCGCTGCCGAACCGGCCGGGCAGCCTGTCGTGGATGAACTACCCGCAGAACTACGCCCCCGGCGGCGGTGCTCCCGGTGGCGCGGCGGCGTTCTGGGGCGCGTTCCCGTTCCAGTTCGACGACCTGGAGCTGGCGCACGTGCGGCACGGCTTCCGCAACAACGTGATCATGGGCGGCAACCCGTTCGGCACGGGCGCGGCGCTGGAGGCCGAGGACGGCTTCGCCGACCCGGTCCTCGACACCAGCGGGCTGGAGCTGCGGATCGCGGTCACCCCGGACCGACCGGTGCTCGGCACCCCGGTGGTGCTGGAGATCAAGCTGGTCGTCGAGCGCACCCAGCAGGTGCACCGGCGCGAGCAGCTCCACCCGAAGTACCGCTTCGTGCAGGTCGCGATCAGCAGGCCGCGCGGCGACGTCGTCGTGCACCAGCCGCCCGTGAGCCACTGCGCCGTCCCCGACCTCGTGCTCGACGGGCACGGCGAGTCGCAGCCGATCAGCGCGTACATCGGCTACGACGCGACGGTCGGGCAGATCTTCGAGGACCCCGGCACGTACCGGATCCGCGCGTCCTACGTCGCCCCCGACGGCTCGCTCATCGTGTCGAACGCGACGTCCGTGCGGATCGCCGCCCCGCGCACCGAGCAGTCCGAGCAGGTCGCCGACCTGCTGCTCACCGACCAGGCGGGCATGGCACTCACGCTGCTGGGCTCCGACTCGCGGTACCTGGCCGAGGGCACGCGCGCACTGGAAACAGTGGCCTCCGACTACGGCGACCACCCGGCGGCCCTGTACGCGAAGCTGGCGCTCGGGATCAACGCGGCGCGGCCGTACACCGAGGTGCTGGAGAACGGCGAGGTGCGGACCAGGGAACGCGACCTCGGGCGGGGCGAGAACCTGCTGCGGCAGGTGGTCGACGCCTCGCGCGGCGACGAAGGGGTCGACAACCTCACGGTGTACCAGGCGCTGGCGTACCTGTCGGACGCCTACCGCGGCGAGGGCGACGAGAACCGGGCGCAGGCGTTGAAGGAGGACGCGAGGCAGCTCGCGGAGTCCAAGAACGAGCCCGTGTCGGTGCTGAGGTCGTTGGAGTGACCGGACAACTGGAGGTCGAGCTCGGCACCGGGTTCGCCGACGACGACGTCGCGGTGTACCTGGACGGCACGGAGGTGTGGCGGCGCGGCGGGGTCACGACGAACTACTCGGTCGGTCTCGCCGACGTCGTCCGCATCCCCGCGGCGGCGGCCGGAACGCTGGAGGTCCGCGTGCGCGACAAGGCGCGGAGCAGGCGGATCGAACCCGGCGCCCACCGGCTGCGCGTCGACCTCGACCCCTCCGGGGCGCCGCGGATGGGCGACGCCCCGGAAGGTCCGGTCTTCTAGTCCGGGCGACCCGCCCGGACGGTCTCACGGGCGCGGGGCGGTCACCGCGCCCGTGAGACCCCACCGCGGCCCAGCCCGGACTAGGCGAGGCTCCGCAACGATTCCGGCAGTGGTTCGGTGTGCAGCACGCCGAGCCGCTGCGTCGCGCGCGTCAGCGCCACGTACCGCTCCCCCGGCGTCATCCGGTGCGGTTCCACGACCAGGACCGTGTCGAACTCCAGGCCCTTGGCCTCGCGCGGCGTGATCACCGGTCCGTCCAGCTCCACGCCCTCCGGCGCGATGACGGTGACCGTGCCCGCGTGCGGCTCGGCCAGCCTGCGGGCGAGCGCGGCGGGCAGGTCGTCGACCAGCTCGGCCCACGGCTCGATGCCGTTGTGCCGCACGGACCTCGGCGGCGTCGCGTCCGGGTCGACCTCGGCCAGCGCGGCGGCGGCGACGTCCATGATCTCGGCGGGCGTGCGGTAGTTGACCGCCAGCTCGCGGTAGAGCCACCGGTCGGCCGCGTACCTGTTCAGCATCCCGGCCCAGCTCCGGGCCCCCGCCGCGGACTGCCGCTGCGACAGGTCGCCGACGATCGTGAAGGACTTGCTTGGACAGCGGCGGAACAGCACCCGCCAGTCCATCTCGGACAGTTCCTGCGCCTCGTCGACCACGACGTGGCCGTAGGTCCACTCGCGGTCGGCCGCCGCGCGCTCGGCGAGGTAGCGGTGGTCGCGCTCGGTGTGCCGCTGGGCCAGGTGCTCGGCGTCGATCAGGTCGACCGCGCGCAGCACGTCCGGGTCCAGCGCCGGGTCCGTGTCGAGGATCTCCAGCACGCCCTGCGCGTACTCCTGCTCGGCCTTCTCCTCCTTGGGCTTCAAGGGCTTCTCGCCCAGCAGCTCGGCGGCCTCGTCCAGCAGCGGCACGTCCGACACCGTCCACGCCCTGCCGATCTCGCGGTGCAGCTCGGGCACGCCCAGCTCCGCGCAGCGCTCGGCGGACTCGTAGAACTCGGCCAGGAACCGGCGCGGGGTCAGCGCGGGCCACAGCACGTCGACCGCGGCGCGCAGCTCGCGGTGCGCGAACAGTTCCCGCCGCACGTCCCGCTTCACGCCGTCCCACGGCTCGTCGATCTCGGCCAGCGCCGCGTCGAGCAGCACGTCCACCAGCGCCTCGTGGAACACCGCGCGGGTGTGGTTGTGCAGCATCCCGGCCGCGCGGGCGATCGTGCGGGCCTTGTCCGCCAGCGCCGCGTCCAGGTCGATGACCGCGTGCTCCAGCTCGATCGGGATCGGCTCGTCCGGCAGTTCCTGCCGCTGCGCCACGGCGGCGCCGAGCACGTCCAGGACGTCCAGGCTCCCCTTGATCCGCTGCACCTCCGGCACGTCCTCGCGCACGGTCCGCAGCCTCGGCATCAGGTCGCCGGGCGACGCGAACACCACGTCGGTCTCGCCGAGGGACGGCAGGACGTTGCCGATGTAGCTCAGGAACCCCGAGTTCGGGCCGACGATCAGCACACCGCGCTTGGCGAGCCGGTCGCGCTGCGTATAGAGCAGGTAGGCGACGCGGTGCAGCGCGACGGCGGTCTTGCCGGTGCCGGGCCCGCCCTCGACCACCAGCACGCCCTGGTGGTCGAGCCGGATGATCTCGTCCTGCTCGGCCTGGATCGTCGCGACGATGTCCCGCATGGCCTCTTCGCGCGGCGCGTCCAGTGCGGCGTTCAGCGCGACTCCGTCCAGCTTCAGCTCGTCGTCGTGGAAGTCGTGCAGCCGCCTGCCGCGGGTGTGGAAGTGCCGCCGCCTGGTCAACCCCTCGGGAACCGCGGCCGTCGCCACGTAGAACGGCCGCGCGGCGGGCGCCCGCCAGTCCGTCAACAACGGCTCGTACTCGTCCCCCTCGTCGAACAACCCGACCCGCCCGATGTAGGTGCGGGTCCCGTCGACGTGGTCGGTCCGCCCGAAGCACAGCCCGTCGTCGGCGATCCGCAACCTGCTGAGCTGGTCGGACAACGTCCGCACGGTCACCTCGCGCTGCCACCGCTGCGCACCCGTGTCCCCCAGCGCCTCCTCCAGCGCCCGCAACGCCACAGCCCGCTGGCCGTCCAGCTTCTCGTACAGGAATGCGACGCGTTCGCGTTCCGCGAGCAATTCCTCCATGTGACGCCCGATCCTTTCGTGCTACAATAGATGCATAGGCGGCCGCATTCCAAAAAATGGGCCGACTTTCTATTCTCTCCCCTTTGTCAAGCCGGCGGGTTCGTCCTGTGCTGCTCGTCAAGGCCCATTGGTCGGGAACACCGTCCGTGAAACGCCCGTCTTGGATGGCCTTTCCCTTTCACTCCAATGGATGCGGCACGTGAATTGGTATGGACATCTAGGGTCGGGAGGGTGTCCACACGGCGGCAGTTCATGAAGTTCGGCCTCGCGGCAGCGGCCACTCCACTACTCCCCCTGGGCTTCGCGGAAGCGGTAGCCGACATCGACGCGGCGGCGAACGGGCAGCCGTTCGCCTCCTACTGGCACCCCAACACGCTCCTGGCCTGGGACCCGGCCACGGACCCCGACGCCAGGTTCAACCGCAGCTCCGTCCCGCTCGCCCCCAGGGTGGTGCCCGCGCGTCCCGCCAACGCGCACGCGCGCCCCGGTGAGGCGAAGGTGCAGTCGCTGGTCGCGTACGCGCCGACCAGCGACAACCCCGCGCAGGGCGCGCCGAGCATGAACTACTACGCGACGAACTACTGGCAGTACATGGACACCCTCGTCTTCTGGGGCGGGTCGGCGTCCGAGGGGCTGATCCTGGCCCCGAACCCGACGGTCACGGACGCCGCGCACCGCAACGGCGTCAAGGTGATCGGCAACGTGTTCCTGCCGCCGACCGCGTACGGCGGCCGGATCCAGTGGGTGCGGGACTTCGTGCAGCGCGACGGCGACCGGTTCCCGGTGGCGGACAAGCTGATCGAGGTCGCCAGGCACCACGGCTTCGACGGCTGGTTCATCAACCAGGAGACGGCGGGCGGTGACACGGCGCTCGCGTCGACCATGCGCGACTTCATGGTGTACCTGGAGGCCAGTGGCCTGCACACCATCTGGTACGACGCCATGACGAGGACCGGCAGCGTGAGCTGGCAGAACGCCCTGACCGCCGCCAACCAGCAGTTCCTCCAGGACGGCGCCCAGCGGTCCAGCGACGAGATGTTCCTCAACTTCTGGTGGAGCGCGACGGGTCTGGCCAACTCCGCCGCGCTGGCCAGGACGCTGGGGCGCGACCCGTACGAGCTGTACTCCGGCGTGGACGTGGAGTCCAACGGCTACAACACCTCCGTCGGCTGGGCGTCGGTGTTCCCGGAGGGCAGGCCGCACGTCACCTCGCTCGGCTTCTACCGTCCCGAGTGGACCTTCAAGAGCTCGACCAGCCCGGCCGACTTCTACGCGCGGGACAACAGGTTCTGGATCGGTCCGAACGGCGACCCGGCCGACACGACGTCCACGGCGGCCTGGAAGGGCGTCGCCCACTACGTCACCGAGCTGACCCCGATCACGACCCTGCCGTTCGTCACGAACTTCAACACCGGCCACGGCAGGAAGTTCGCGGTGGGCGGCCAGGTCCTCAACCCGAACCCGTGGAACAACCTGAGCCTCCAGGACGTGCTGCCCACGTGGCGCTGGAGCGTCCAGTCGACCGGCACGAAGGTGGTCCCGAGCCTGGACTGGGACACCCCGTGGGACGGCGGCACGTCCCTCAAGATCACCGGGACCCCCAGCGCCGACAACGACGTCCGCCTGTTCGCCACGCGGCTCCCGTTGACCGCGGAGAGTTCCGTCGAGCTGGTCTTCACGACCGCCGCCGAGGGCGCGTCCCGGCTGCGGATCGGCCTCCAGTTCGCCGACGCGCCGGACACGACGGAGTTCCTGGACATCGGCACGTCCGCGGGCGGCTGGCAGCGCAAGACGTTCACGCTGACCGCCCACGCGGGCCGCGAGCTGGTCGGGATCTCCCTGCGCGTCACGGCGGGGGCGGAGTTCACCGGGTACGTCGGCAGGCTCGGCGTCCACGCGAGCTGCACGCCGGACCCGGTCGCGGCTCCGGGCGCGGTCACGGTCGAGCAGGTCGCCCAGGTCGACGCGACCACCGCCGCGCTGCGGCTGAGCTGGGTCCGGTCGACCGGCGCCGTCCGGCAGTACCGCGTGTACCAGCGGAACGCCGACGGGACGCGGGCGTTCCTCGGCGGCACCCCGAACGACGCCTACTACGTCCCGGCGGTCGCGAAGGCCGCGGGTGAGGCGATCACCGTGGAGGTGGTCGCCGTGAGCGAGGCGTTCGCCACCTCCACGGCCAGTGGGGTCACCGTGCCGTGAGGGTCTCGGCGACCGGGACCCGCTGCCGCCTCAGCGGCACGATCAGCGGCGTCCCGGTCTCCGGGTCGGGCACCACCCGGCACGGCAGGCCGAACACGTCCTCGACCAGCTCGGCCGTCACGATCTCGGTCGGGTTCCCCTGCGCCACGATGCCCTCGCCGGGCTTCATCGCGATCAGGTGGGTCGCGTAGCGGCACGCCTGGTTGAGGTCGTGCAGCACGGCCACCAGCGTGTGGCCGCCGTGCTCGTGCAGGTCGGCGCACAGGTCGAGCACCTCGACCTGGTGCGCGATGTCGAGGAACGTCGTCGGCTCGTCCAGCAGCAGGATCGAGGTCTCCTGCGCCAGCACCATCGCGAGCCAGACCCGCTGCCGCTGGCCGCCGGACAGTTCGTCGAGCATCCGGTCGGACAGGTCCAGCACGTTCGTCAGCCGCATCGCCTCGGTGACCACGGACTCGTCCTGCTCGGACCACTGCTTGAGCAGCCGCTGGTGCGGGTACCGGCCGCGCGCCACCAGCTCGCCCACGGTGATCCCGCCGGGCGCGATGGACGTCTGCGGCAGCAGGCCGAGCCTGCGCGCGACCTCCTTCGACCGGTAGGTCGTGATGACCTCGCCGTCCAGGTACACCGCGCCCAGCTTCGGCTTCAGCATGCGCGCCAACGCCTTCAGCAGCGTCGACTTGCCGCACGCGTTCGGGCCGACGATGACCGTGAACGACCCGTCGGGGATGACGACGCCGAGCCCCTCGGCGACCGTGCGCTCGTCGTAGGCGAGCGTGAGGTCCTCCGCACGCAGTCGCGTCATCGTGCGATCCCCCTCCGCCATTCGTGCGCCAGCAGCCAGACCAGGTAGAGCCCGCCGAGCGCGCCGGTCGCGATGCCGACCGGGAGCTGGGCGGGCGAGAACAGCCGTTGCACAGCGAAGTCGCCCGCGACGAGCAGCAGGGCGCCCATGAGCGCGGTCGGGACCAGGCCCGCGCCCGCGGACCCGGTGAGCCTGCGGGCCAACTGCGGCGCGGCCAGCGCGAGGAACGACACGGGACCGGCGGCGGCGGTCGCCACGGCGGCCAGCCCGACGCTGATCGCGATCAGCACGAGCCGGGTGCGCTCGGAGTCGACGCCGAGGCCCTTGGCCGTGGCGTCGCCCATCTCCATCAGCGCCAGGCGCCGCCCGAAGTACAGGGCCAGTGGCAGCAGCACGGCGACGGCGACGCCGACGACCTGAACGTGGTCCCAGCCGCGGCCGTTGAGCCCGCCGACCTGCCACGCCTGCGCGGCGATGGCGTCGGTCAGCGACGCGCGGGTGATCAGGTACTTGTTCAGCGACAGCATGATGAAGCTGACCCCGATGCCGATGAGGATCAGCCGGAATCCCTGCACGCCCCGTTTGAACGCCAGCAGGTAGACCACGACCGCCGTCGCCACGCCGCCGACGAGCGCGCCCGCGCCGACCTGGACCATGCTGCCGTCGACCAGGACGATCACCAGGATCGCGCCGGTCGCCGCGCCCTGGGTGAACCCGATGATGTCCGGGCTCGCGAGCGGGTTGCCGGACAGGCTCTGGAGGATGCCGCCGCTGACCGCGAGCGCGGCCCCGACCAGGACTCCGGTCACGAGCCGGGGCAGCCGCAGCGTGAGCACGATGAAGTCCGACGCGCCGTCGCCATGGCCGATCAGGGACCTGACCACCTCCGAGACGGTCAGCTCGAAGTCGCCGCTGGTCATCGTGACCAGGCTCAGCCCGACGAGCGCGGCCAGCAGCGCGAGGCCCACCACGACCGCGCGCTCGGCGAACCGGAAGGAGACGAACCCGGTCCGGACGACCCGGCCGCGGACCGCTCGCCGGTCCCGCGCGGGCGCGCTCACAGCTCCGCCAGCTTGCGGCGGCGGCACAGGGCGATGAAGACGGGGGCGCCGAGGAACGCGGTGACGATGCCCACCTGGAGTTCCGAGGGCGCGATGACCACGCGGCCCACGACGTCCGCGCCGATCAGCAGGATCGGCGCCAGCACCAGCGAGTACGGCAGCACCCACCGCTGGTCCGGCCCGACGATCATCCTCGCCACGTGCGGGATGGTCAGGCCGATGAACGCGATGGGGCCCGCGGCGGCCGTGGCCGCACCGCACAGCAGCGTGACGGCGAGCGCTCCGATCGCGCGGGTGCGGCCGAGGTTCGCGCCCAGCGCCTTGCCGGTCTGGTCGCCGAGCGCCAGCACGTTGAGCGACCTGGCGAGGCCGAGCGCGAGGCCGACGCCCACCAGGATGAACGGCGCGACCTGCGTGACGGCGTCCATCTTGCGGCCCGCCAGCGCGCCGACGTCCCAGAAGCGGAAGGCGTTGAACGCCTGGGTGTCCAGCACCAGCACCGCGGAGACGAACGCCACCAGCACGGCGGTGATCGCCGCTCCCGCGAGCACGAGCCGTTCCGGGGTGGCGGCCGACCGGCCGGACGAGCCCAGGACGTAGACGACGACCGAGGCCGCGGCGGCGCCCGCGAAGGCGAACCAGATGTAGCCGGTGACGGTCGTGATGCCGGTGAACGCGATGGCGACCACCACGGCGGCCGACGCGCCCATCTCGACGCCCAGCAGGCCGGGGTCGGCGAGCGGGTTGCGGGTCAGCGCCTGCATCAGCGCGCCCGCCAAGCCCAGCGCCCCGCCGACGAGCACGCCCATCACGCCGCGCGGGACGCGCAGGTCGTGGATGATCACGGCTTCGGTGGAGCCGTCGTTGTGCAGCAGGACCTGCCAGGTGTCGCCGAACGGGATGTTCCGCGTGCCGACCCACAGGCTAAGGATGAACACGAACACCAGCACCCCGACGGCGATCAGCAGACCCACCGCGCGGACCGCGTGGCTGGTGCCACCTCGTGGCCGGACCTGCACCGCGGCGCCCACCGCATCTCCCCTGTGTCGAAGCCGACCTCCTGACCATCGACCAGATTAGCGTAGCCTTACCTACCGTCCCGTTTGGCCGTCCGAATGCATGGGGTGGGTTAGTGCGCGCCGGAGAACCTACGGGTCGCGACGTCCTGAGGTCCGCGATCAAGGGCCAGTGGCGCAACGTCACCGCGGCGTCGATAGCCGGAGCGGGGCACCAGGCGGGCGAGGCGCTCGTGCCGGTGATCATCGGCGTGGTGATCGACCGCGCGGTGTCGACCGGCGCGACCGTCGAACTGGTCTGGTGGCTGGTGGCGCTCGGCGTGGTGTTCGCGGTGCTGTCGTTCAGCTTCCGCGTCAGCCTCCAGGCCGGGGAGCTGGCCTCCGAGAAGGCCGCGCACGCGTTGCGGCTGCGGTTGACCGAGCGGGTGCTCGACCACCGCGGCGGGGCCAAGACGGGCAGGCTCGCCGGTGGTCTGGTCACCATCGCGACCAGCGACGCGCTGCGCGTCGGCCACGTCAACCGCGCCCTGCCCACGGCCGTCGCGGCGGGCACTGGCCTGCTGGTCGGCGCCGTCGCGCTGCTGCGGGTTTCCGTGGTCCTCGGGCTGGTCGTGCTGGTCGCCACCCCCCTGCTGCTCGGCCTCGCGCACCTGCTCGGCAAGCCGCTCGAACGGCGCAGCGAAGCCGAGCAGGAACGGGCCGCGAACGCGTCCGGCATCGCGGCCGACCTGGTCGCGGGCCTGCGCTCGCTCAAGGGCATCGGCGCCGAGCGCGCCGCCGTCGACCGCTACCGCGGCACCAGCCAGGGCTCGAAGGACGCGGCCATCCGGTCCGCCACCGCGCAGGCGTTCCTGGACGGTTCGATGCTCGCGGTCACCGGGCTGCTGCTGGCGCTGATCGCGCTGGTCGGCGGCACGCTCGCCGCCGACGGCTCGATCACGATCGGCGAACTGGTCGCCGCCGTCGGCCTCGCCCAGTTCCTGCTGTGGCCGCTGAACGTCATCTCGTGGGTCAACGGCGCGTTCGCGATGGGCCGCGCGTCGGCCGACCGGATCGCCTCGGTCCTCTCCGCGCCCTCCGCGCTGGGGGCCGGGTCCGCCGACGTGGCCACGCCGGTCGCGGGCGGTATCCGCCTGCGCGGCCTCACCCACGGCACGCTGCGCGGCGTCGACCTCGACATCGCGCCGGGCGAACTGGTCGGCGTCGTGGCGGCCGACCCGGCGGACGCGACGGCGCTGCTGCACTGCCTGGCCCGCGAGGTCGACCCGGCTTCGGGGTCCGTGGAGCTGGACGGCGTCGCGCTGTCCACAGTGGACCCGGCTCGGGTGCGGGCCGCGATCCTCGTGGCCGCCCACGAGGCCGACCTGTTCTCCGACAGCGTGGTGGACAACATCCGCGCCGTGTCGGCGAAGCAGTCGGACGTCGACCTGGCGATGACCGCGGCGGCCGTGGACGACGTCGCCGAAGCCCTGCCGCAGGGCGCCGACACGATCGTCGCCGAACGCGGCAGGTCGCTGTCCGGCGGGCAGCGCCAACGGGTCGCGCTCGCCCGCGCGCTGGCCGCCGCTCCCCCGGTGCTGGTGGTGCACGACCCGACGACCGCCATCGACGCCGTCACCGAGATGGCGCTGGCGCGGGGCATCCGCGAGATGCGCCTCGGCCGGACCACGATCGTCGTGGCGACCAGTCCGGCTCTGCTCGCGGTGGCGGACCGGGTCGTCGTCCTGACCGATGGCCTGCTGACCGCGGAGGGCACGCACGCGTCCCTCGTGGCGCACGCCGACTACCGCGCGGCGGTGCTGTCGTGACGACCGGATCCGAGGAGGAAGCCATGTCCACCCGCGAACTCCTCCCCACCGCGAGCGCCGCGCAGACCTGGGCGGCCGTGCGGGTGATGCTGCGCGAGCGCCGCCTGCTCGCCGCCTCGACGATCGCCGTGCTGCTCGCGGGCACCGGCGTGGGCCTGGCCACCGCCCCGCTGCTGGGCGACATCGTCGACCTGGTCGCCACGCGGCAGCCGTCGAGCGCCATCACCACCCCGGTCGTGCTGCTCGCGCTGGTCGCCGTCGCGCAGGGCGGCGCGACCGCGTTGGGCGCGGCGCTGATCTCCCGGCTCGGCGAGGGGATGCTGGCGCAGTTGCGCGAGCGGTTCATCGACCGCGCGCTGAACCTGCCGTTGGAGCAGGTCGAGCGAGCCGGATCCGGTGACCTGACCGCACGGGTGACCGGCGACGTCACGAAGATCGCCGAGGCCGTGCGCCAGGCGCTGCCGCTGATGGCGCGGTCCGCGTTGACGATCGTGCTGACGTTGGGCGCGTTGGCCGTGCTGGACTGGCGGTTCGCGCTGGCGGTGCTCGTCGCCGCGCCCGTGCAGGTCCTCACGCTGCGCTGGTACGGCCGCGGTGCCAAGACCATGTACAGCGCCGAGCGGATCGCGATCGGCGAGCAGCAGCAACAACTCCTGGAGACCATCGGCGGCTCGTCGACCGTGCGCGCCTTCGGGTTGGCCGACGACCACGTGCGGCGCGTGACCGAGCGGTCGAGCCACGCGGTCGGGATGACCATGCGGTGCATCAGGCTGCTGGGCGGCTTCTTCAGCAGGCTGAACCTCGCCGAGTACGTCGGCCTGTCGGCGCTGCTGGTCACCGGTTTCTTCCTGGCGGGCAACGGAACCGCCACCATCGGCACCGCCACGGCCGCCGCGCTGTACTTCCACAGCCTGTTCAACCCGATCAACGCCGCCCTGTCGCTCGCCGACGACGCCCAGTCCGCCGCCGCCAGCCTGTCGCGGCTCGTCGGGGTGGCGGACCGGCCCGAGGTGCCGTCCGACGACACCGGCACGGCGCTGACGGACACGACCGTCAAGGTCTCCTCAGTCGGCCACGCCTACGAGACCGGCCACGACGTCCTGGACGACATCACCCTCGACCTGGCGCCCGGTGAACGGGTCGCGCTGGTCGGCGCGAGCGGCGCGGGCAAGACCACCCTGGCCAAGCTGATCGCGGGCGTCCACCAGCCGACGCGCGGCACGATCACGTTCGGCGGCACGGACGTCCTCGACCTCGACCAGGCCACCACCCGACGGACCATCGCGCTGATCACGCAGGAGGTCCACGTCTTCTCGGGCCCGCTGTCCGACGACCTCCGCCTCGCGAAGCCCACCGCCACCGACGCCGAGGTGCACGCCGCCCTCGACCGCGTCGGCGCGCTGCCGTGGGCGCGGGCACTGCCCGACGGACTCGCCACCGTCGTCGGCGAGGGCGGCCACCGCCTGACCGTCGCACAGGCCCAACAGTTGGCCCTGGCCCGCTTGGTGCTGGCCGATCCCCCCATCGCCGTCCTGGACGAGGCCACCGCCGACGCGGGCAGCGCGGGAGCCAGGGTGTTGGAGACCGCCGCCACGGCGGCGTTGGAGGGCCGCAGCGGGCTACTGGTGGCCCATCGGCTGACGCAGGCGGCGGGCGCGGATCGGGTGGTCGTGCTGGATCACGGGCGGGTCGTGGAGAGCGGGACGCACGCGGAACTGGTGGCTGCCGGTGGCCGGTACGCGGAACTGTGGGCGGCTTGGTCGGACCAGCGCTAGAAGAGGGACGCGAACCAGTCGACCCCGGTCCACGACCAGAACACCAGCCGGGGCAGCGACACCGCGAAAACGACCGCCACCACCGCGACCAGGACGAAACCACCACCAACCCTCTTGGTCACCACCACGGCCGAGAGCGCGAGCAGCACCGGGACGAGTGCGACGGGCCAACTGAAGTAGCCCACGACGACGCACAGGACAGCGGCCAGCGCTGCCGTGCCGGGAGCGGGCCCCTCCGCCGACCGCGCCCACTTGACGAGCGACCAGCAGGGAAGGCCGACCAGGACGAATGTGAGCGCGGTGAGGAACAACTGCTGGGTGTCCGACAGCTCCCGCATCCTCAGCACCTCCCGGACGAGCAGTCCCGCCAGGAACAAGCCGGTTCCGGCGAACAGGCCGTTCGTCTCCACCACACGGCGGTCCGTCGAGCCGGAGGACGTGCCGCGCTGCGTCGCCTTCGTCCTCTCCTGCTGGAGTTGGCGCGATATCCGCTTGGCTTCGGCATCCTGCAACTTCTTGTGCTCGGTCTCGACCTCGCGGAGCTTCCGCTCGGCCTCGGCGGCACGCTGCTTGTGCTGGATGCGGACCTCGCGGAGCTGCTGCTCGGTGCGCGCCAACCTCCGCTGGAACACGAGGTCGGAGGTCGACCGGGGGAAGTCGGCTGCCGTGTCGTGCTCAGCAGTCGCGGTATCCGTCTTGAACACGCCCTTGGCGAGCTCGGCCAGTGCCTTCCGAACCTCGACCTGGATGGTGTGCACCTCGTCGAGCACCCGGCGGCAGTGGTCCAGCAGGTCCGCTTCCTCGTCGAGCTTCGCGGTGAGTTCGACACGCGCGGTCGGAGTGGTCACGGGCTCCTCCGGTTCGGCCCGATCCGGGTAGAAGATGTACCACCGAGCCCTCAGCGTGTGGAGGATGAGCTGGACGAACCCCTCGTCCTCGCGAACCTCGCCCAGCGCCGCCCGCGTCCGCGCGAACTGCACGTCGACCTCGGCCACGTACCTGGTCAACTCGTCGAACTTCTCCCTGAGCACCTCGTTCTCGTTCACGACGCCCTTCAGCTTGGCGTCCAACGCCTCGAGTTCACCCCGCACGGATCGCCGATCCCGCTCCAGCCAGGAGATTATCTTGAGCAGCGGGGCCAACAGTCCGCTCACTTTGTCCCGCTGGACTTTGAGGTCCTCGAACTGCTGGAGGTGGAGCTTTTCCAGCCTCTTGAGGTCGTCGATGTGCCCTCTCTGGGACTCGATGAGATTCGCGCGCTCAGCAATTGAGCACAGCCGCCGCCTGACCGGTATGCCGAAATGGGCGCGGTCCGATCGGCCGAGTGCTAGCCGGCCATCAGGTCCGCAAGGTGCCGCAGCCACGCGAAGGACATCAGCGCGGCGAACACGGCTCCGCCCGCCACGCACGTCACCGGTGCGGCCGTTCGGAGGAACTCGCGCATCCGCCCGGCCGTCGGGTCGACGCGCTGTCGAGCACGGCCCGCCGCAGCCGCCCCCAAGCACAGCGCCACCGAGCCGAGTGCGAAAGCGGCGAGCACCGGCGGGGTCGTGGGGATGGCTGCCGGGAACGGGGCGGTGTGGCTGCCGAGCACGACACCGGTGACCAGCAGGGCGGCGGACCGGAACGGGTGGGAGCCGGTGTGCCAGGTCGAGCGCCAGACGCCGAACGCCGCGTACAGCGTCAGCGGGGCGCCGATCAGCGCGCCCGCGACCGCTGCGGCCCCCACGCCGTGGGCGACGCCCGTCGTCCTCACCAAAAGAAGCGCGGGGCCGAGTGCTGCGCCGGCGGTGGTCGCGCCCAGCAGCAGGAGGCCGGGGGTGGTGGCCAGCAGTCGTCCCGGATCGGCCAGCACGGCTGTTCGGGTGTCGCCGCCGGGATGTCCGCGCAGCCACGGGCGCACGGCGGGTGCGGTGCCGACCGCGGCCAGCAGTCCCTCGGCACCGTCGCGGGCGGCGACCAGGTCCGCCTGGTGCTCCCGTGCCCGCAGGAACGCCCGCGCCACCAACTCGGTGATCACCGCTTGGACCAGGAAACCCGTGAGCAGCCCCTGAAGCGGGACGGGTGGTGACAACCAGCCCAGCCACACCAGGAGGAGCAGCGCCAGCGCGGTCGGCACGACGCTCGCGCGGAGCACCGACCCCAACCGGTACCAATCGAGGTCACCCGCGCGCACGTGCGCGAGTTCGTGGCGCACCACCGCCTCGAACACCGCCCGCCCCTCCCCGCTCGCCGTGCACAGCCCGAGCAGTTCGGGTCCCATCACCAGCACCACCACACCGTGCCCGCCCGCGACGAACGCCCGTCGCCCCAACCTCGGCCCGAGGCGGACCACGACCTCCTCCCGATCGACAAGACCCGCGACCACGGCGGCGGCCTCGGTGAACGACGTCTCCTCCAGCGGCACGGACCCGCGCGACCGCCACAGCAACCGGAGACCCCAGTAGGCGAACGCCACCGCGTACACGACCATCGCCTTGCCCGCCACGTCGAACAGCAGGCCTTCGGCGCTCCACTCGACCAGGGCGGCGACGTTCAGCCCGACCATCGTGGCCAGCAGGCACAGCAGCAGCGTGTCGTCAGAGGGGAACCCCCGGAGTTCGACGCGGCGTAAGGCACTCACCGCGGGTCGTCGCGTTCGAGCAGCAGCGCCACGACGATCGCGTCCGCCAGCGCCTCCGCCTGCCGCTCCTCGACGCCCAGTGCCTTGGCCCGCACCAACGCGATCGCCCGGACTCTGGCCAGTTCGTCGGCAGACCACTCCTGAACGGGCGCTTCGACGGCGCGGCGCTTGACGAGCTTGCGGAACACCTTGCCCGCGCCGGTCTTCACCGCTTCGCCGACACCGTCGGACAACGCGGTGATCACGCTGCCCGAGACGAGCGCGACCACGGGGGTGATCATCTCGACCGCGTCGCCCAAACCGAAGCCGAGGGGATCGTCGTGGAAGCGGCGGAACGCGCGTTCGGCCCTGGCGGGGTGGTCGAGGTACGGCGCGGCGACCAGGGCGAACGAGGGGAGTTCGGCGGGGGCAACGGCTTCGACCACTCGTTCGGCCAGGTCGTGCGCGGTCACGGTGGTCATCGGCGGCTCCCCTTGGCAGATCGACGCTGTCGTAGTGGAGACCGTAGCGGGCAGGCGCGTCCTCACTCCTCGAACAGGTGCCGCAGGTAGACCTCCGGCTTCGCCAGGAAGTCCCGTGTCAGGCGGACCGGCAGCGCGCCGTCGTACGTGGTGCGGGTGATCGCGCCGTCGTCCGCGATCTCCAGGATGGCCGCTCCCGGCAGGGCCAGGAGGATCGGGGAGTGGGTGGCGACCACGAACTGGCAGCCCTGCTCCACGAGGTCGGCGAGCCGCACCAGGACGGCCAGGCAGCCGCGGACCGACAGCGCGGCCTCCGGCTCGTCCAGGAAGTACAGCCCGTCCGCTCCGAACCGGTGGCTCACCAGGTCGAGGAACGACTCCCCGTGCGACCGCTCGTGCGGGGAGATCCCACCGTAGGAGGGAAGGAGCGACGGGGAGTAGGGGTCCTCGTCCAGGCGCTCGATCTCGGTGGCGACGTTGTAGTACGACTCGGCTCGCAGGAAGTACCCGGTGCGGGGTTTGCGGCCGGACCAGGACAGCACCAGGTCGTCCCCCAGCGAGGACTCCGACGCGCGGGTCGCGAACCGGAAGTTCTGGCTCCCGCCCTCGGGGTTGAAGCCGCACGCCACCGCCATGGCCTCGGTGAGCGTGGACTTGCCGCTCCCGTTCTCCCCCACCAGGAACGTCACGCCCGGCGCCAACTCCAGCCCGTTCGCCACCAGGTCCCGCACCGCGGGCAGGGTGAAGGGGTAGCGCCCGGTGTCGGCGAGGGGCTCGACGCGCACCTGCCGGACGAAGTGACCAGGACCTCGCCGACGACGCACCAGCAGACCTCCTCGCTACCCGGACGTCCTCGATGCTACGTCGCCCGACGCCCGTTCCCGCGCTTCGACGACCTCGTCACCGTCCGCCCACCGCGCCGGCAGTGGTTTCCCCACCAAGGCCTCGATCGCGCCGAGGAGGTGGCGGCACGGATCGGGGCGGCAGCGGGTGAACCGCGGCAAGCGGCCGTTCGAGTTCGCCACCCGCTGAACCCCCGGACGTCACGCCGTGTGCTCCCGCGCGCCCGGCACGTCGACCAGGTCGCGGCCGGGCAGCCAGCCGTTGGGGATGTCGGTGGCGCGCCACGCGGACACCCTCAGCCGGACGGCCTCGATCGGGGCGCTGAGGAACGGTTCCGCCTGCGGCACCTTGGCGAGCAGCACGCGGCGCACGTCGTCGGCCTCGGCTCCCACGACGACGCGCGCGGTCGCCTGGGCCTGGAGGAACGGCTGGGCGGGCGAGCCCGTCGAGATGATCACGGACACCAGCGGGTCCTGCCTGATCGCGGCGAGCGTGCGGCCCCGCTGCTCCAGCACCAGCGACAGGGTGAACAGGCCGGTCTCGGCGAAGTACGCGCCGTTGACCCAGGGGCCCTGTTCGCCCGCCGTGGCGAGGAAGAAGGACTGGTGCGCGGCGAGGGTGTCGCGGACCAGGTTCTCGACCTCGGACGTCGTCTCCAGAATCGTCATGCGGCGAAAGGTATTCACCGATTTTCGGGAGATCCGCGAAGCGGGCCGGTTAGTCCCCGTTCGAGGGACACGTTCCCGCCCGAACGGGTGTCACGCGCTCATGGCGTCCCGCAGGCTCTTGGGCCGCAGGTCGGTCCAGGTGGACTCGACGTAGGCCAGGCACGCCTCGCGGGTGTCCTCGCCGAACACCGGCCGCCAGCCCGCGGGCACGTCCGCGAACGACGGCCACAGCGAGTGCTGCTCCTCGTCGTTGACCAGCACGAGGAAGCGGCCGTCGGTGTCCTCGAAGGGGTTGCTCATGACTTGTTCCTCTCGATCGCCAGGGACGGGTCGGACACGGCGGCGGCCAGCACCTCGACCACCTCGACCGCCAGCGCCTCGACCGTCGTCCGGTCGAACAGGTCGGTGGCGTAGATCAGTTCGCAGGGCACCGGACCGTCGCCCTGCGGCTCGTAGAGGCTGAACGTCAGGTCGACGTCCGTCGTGGTGATCGGGACGGCGTCGAACGCGCCGACGCCGCCTTCGAGCACGTCCGCACGGGCGCGCTCGTGGTGGATCAGCATCACGCTCGGCCGGGGCGCCCCGGCGGCCAGGACGTCCGCGAACGGCACGTCCTGCCGGTCGAACGCGCTGAGGTCGGTCTCGCGGATCCGGGCGAGCAGCTCGGTGAAGCTCGGGTCGCCCGCCGTGTCGGTGCGCAGCAGGACGGTGTTGAAGAAGCAGCCGACCAGGTCGGCCAGCACCTCCTCGCCCCGGCCCGCGACCAGCGTGCCGATCGGCAGGTCCTCCCCGGCGCCGTGCCGGGTCAGCAGCACCGCCAGCGCGGCCTGGACGACCATGAACAGGCTCGTCCCGGTCTCGCGGGCCAGCCGGTCGATCCCGTTGTGCAGCACCGGGTCCAGCTCGAACCCGACGATGTCGGCGGCACCGGTCGGCGCGGCCGAGCGGGGCCGGTCGACCGGCAGCGGCAGCGTCTCCGGCGCGCCGCGCAGGACCGTGCGCCAGTAGTCGAGCTGCGGCGTCGCGACGGTGTCGAGCCAGTCCCCCGCCCACGTCGTGTAGTCGGCGTAGGTGACGGGCAGCGGCGTCCACGTCGGCGCGCGGCCCGCGAGCCGTGCGGTGTAGGCCGTGGTCAGGTCGCGGAACAGCGGCACGACCGACCACTCGTCCAGCACGAGGTAGTGCGCGGTGAGCAGGAACGCCTGCGCGCCCGACCCGTCGGTGACCAGGGTGGCCCGGAGCGGGAACCCGTTGGCGCGCGCCAGTTCCGTGAGCCGCGCGTCCAGGTCGGCGGTCACCGCGTCCAGCTCCAGCGCGGGCTTCGCCCCCTGCCGCTGCCCGGTCGCGGAGTAGGCGGTGCGCAGCGGTTCGTGCCGTTCCACGACGTCCGCCCACGCCCGTGCCAGCGCGTCGGCGTCGAAGCCGTCCGGCGAGCGCAGGGAGAGCGCGTGGTCGTTGGCCCGGCCGCGTTCCCACTGCCAGCGCTGCGGCGGCGCCAGCGGCAGCACCTCGGGTCGCGGCACCGGGACCAGCGGCGACCGGGCGTCCGACGCGCCGTCGAGCCGCGCGGCCAGTCCGGCGACCGTCGGCGAGTCGAACACGTCCCGGATGGACAGTTCGACGCCCAGCGCGGCGCGCACCTGGCCGACCAGCCGCATGGAGGACATGGAATGCCCGCCCAGCGCGAAGAAGTCGTCGTGGACGCCGACCGACGGCAGTTCCAGGACGGCCGCGAACAGGTCCGCGATCACCTGTTCCCCCGGTGTGGCGGGCCGGTCGTCGCCGGTGAGCGCCGACCAGTCCGGCTTCGGCAGCGCCTTGCGGTTCAGCTTGCCGTTCGGCGTGAGCGGCAGCGGGCCGTCCAGGGTGAGCACGGTCGCCGGGACCATGTACTCGGGCAGCCGTTCCGCCACGAAAGCCCGCAGTTCCAGCGGGTCCGCGTCGCCGACGACGTACCCGACGAGCCGGGTGATGTCGCCTTCGCGGTCGGCCAGCACGGCGGCCTGGGTCACCGCCGGGTGCCTGGTCAGCGCGGCCTCGATCTCGCCCAGCTCGATCCGGAACCCGCGGATCTTGACCTGGTCGTCCACCCGACCGAGGAAGTCCAGCGAACCGTCAGTTCGCCACCTTGCCCGGTCCCCGGTCCGGTACATCCGTTCGCCGAGTTCACCGAACGGCGAGGCCACGAACCGCTCCGCCGTCAGGGAAGCACGGTTCAGGTACCCGCGAGCCAACCCACGACCGCTGACGTACAGCTCCCCCACCACACCGGGCGGCACGGGACGCAACGCGTCGTCCAGCACGTAGACGGTGGTGTTCGGGTCCGGGACGCCGATCGGCACCGCGCCGGACCAGCCCGCGCGAGCCCGCCACAGCGTGGAGTTCACCGTCGCCTCGGTCAGGCCGTACGCGGCCAACAGGTTGAGCCTGCCCGCCCAGCGGCCGATCACGTCCGGCGGCACGGTCTCGGTGCCGACCAGGATCGTGGACCCGGCGGGCAGTTCGCAGTCCTCGGGCAGCGCCGCGACCAGCGACGGCGGCAGGATCATGTGCGTGATCCGGCGTTCCCGCAGGAAGTCCGTGAGTGCCGGGCCCGCGACCCGCACCTCGTCCGGCGCCAGGACGAGCCTGCCGCCGACGGTGAGGGCCATGGTCAGCTCGAACACCGCCACGTCGAACCCGACGGACGCGAACTGGAGCACCCTGCTGCCGGTCTTGAGGTCCATCCGGTCGATCGCCGTCGCCGCGAGGCTCGCGATGCCCTCGTGCGGCACGACGACGCCCTTGGGCTTGCCGGTCGAACCGGACGTGTAGATCACGTACATCGCCGAGTCGAGCGACACCGGTCCACCGTCCACAGCGGACTCGTCCAGCGCCGCCAGTTCCGCGGCGGTCGCCGGGTCGTCGAGCAGGACCCGCGGCAGGCCGTCGACGGACGGCACCCGCGCGGCCTCGTCCGAGGTGCCGACGAGCAGCACGGCGGCGGAGTCCTCCAGCATGAACGCGATCCGGTCGGCCGGGTGCGACAGGTCGAGCGGCAGGTAGGCCGCGCCGAGCTTGAGCACACCGAGGATCGTGGCGACCATCTCGATCGACTTCGGCACCGCGATGCCGACCACACTTTCCGCGCCGACGCCGCGATCCGCGAGCAGGCGGGCGATACGGTTGGACAGCGCGTCGATCCGCGCGTAGCTGATCGACCGCGACCGGTCGACCACGGCGACGGACTCGCCGAACTCCGCGACCCGCTTGGCGAACAGGGCCGGGAACGTCTCCTCCGGCACGTCCCTGACCGTGGCGTTGAAGCCGTCGACGACCAGCGCGCGCTCGTCGGCCGACAGCACCTCGATGGCGCTGACCGGGGCGTCCGGGGCGGCGGTGACCGCTTCGACGACCGCGGTCAGCCGCTCGCCGAAGCGCGCGGCGGTCGCCGGGTCGAACAGGTCCGTCGCGTACTCCAGCGCCAGCACCACGGCGCCGGTGTCGACGTGCTCGGTGAAGCTGAACACCAGGTCGAACTTGGCGGAACGAGTGGTCACCGGTTCCCAGTCGACGTCGAGGCCGGGCAGCTCCAGCCAGTCGCCCGACCGGTTGTGGTAGCCGACCATCACCTGGAACAGCGGGTTGCGGGCGGTCGACCGGGTCGGGTTGACCCGCTCCACGACCGCCTCGAACGGCACGTCCTGGTGCGAGAACGCGGCCAGGTCGGTCTCGCGCACCCGTGCCACCAGCTCGGTGAAGCTCGGGTCGCCGGACAGGTCGGTGCGCAGCACCAGCGTGTTGACGAAAAACCCGACCAGGTCGTCCAGCGCCTCGTCGGTGCGGCCCGCGATGGGCGCGCCGAGCGGGATGTCCACGCCCGCGCCGAGCCGGTGCAGCATCGTGGCGACGGCGGCGTGCAAGACCATGAACATCGACGCGCCGGTCCGCTGCGCCAGCCCGCGCAGGTCGTCGGCGAGCGGGCCGAGGTCGATCTCCAGCTCCGCGCCGCGAAACGACGGCCGGGCCGGTCGGGGCCGGTCGGTCGGCAGCTCCAGCTCCTCGGGCACCCCGTCCAGCGCGGTGGCCCAGTAGTCGAGCTGCGCCGTCGCGAGGTCGCCCTCGCCCAGCAGTTCCTGCTGCCACAGCGCGTAGTCGCCGTACTGCACCGCCGGCGGCGGCAGCTCCGGGTCGCGCCCCTCGGAGCGGGCCGCGTAGGCGGCGGCGAGGTCCGCCAGAAACGGCCGGTCGGACCACTCGTCGGTGGTGATGTGGTGCAGCAGCAAGACGACCACGTTCTCCACCGCCGACAGCCTGCCCACGGTGGTGCGCACCGGCAGCTCGGCGGACAGGTCGAACGGGCGGTCCACGGTGGACGCCACGAACTCCTCGACGTCGAGGACGTCCACGACCTCCACCACCGGCTCCGCGACCGGGACGACCCGCTGGAACGGCACGCCGTCCCGTTCGCCGAAGACGGTCCGCAGCGCTTCGTGGCGGGCCATCACGTCACCGATCGCGGCGCGCAGCGCGGCGATGTCGAGCGTGCCCCTGAGCCTCAGCACCAGCGGGAAGTTGTACGCCGACGACGTGCCTTCGAGCTGCTGCACCAACCACAGCCTGCGCTGCGCGAACGACAGCGGCAGCTCGTCCGGCCGGTCCAGCGCCACGACGGCGGGGCGGGCGGCGGCGCGGGAACCACCCGCGCGCACGGCGAGTTCGGCGACCGTGGGCGCCTCGAACAGGTCCCGGATCGAGAGTTCGGTCTCCAGCGCGGTCCTGGCCCGGCTGATCAGCCGGGTCGCGAGCAGTGAATGCCCGCCCAGGTCGAAGAAGTTGTCGTCCACGCCGATCCCCGGTACGCCGAGGACGTCCGCGAACAGCTCGCACAGCACGCGTTCCTGGCGCGTCTCCGGGTCGCGCCCGCCCGCGGCGGTGGTGATCTCCGGCTTGGGCAGCGCCCGCACGTCCAGCTTGCCGTTGACGGTCAGCGGGAACGACGGCACGGACACGATCGCGGTCGGCACCATGTACTCCGGCAGCCGCGCCTTGAGGCCCGCGCGCAGGTCCGCCGGATCGGCGTCGCCGACCACGTACCCGATGAGCCGCTTCTTCTCGTCCACCACGACCGCCGCCTGCGCCACGCCCTCGTGGTCGCCCAGCGCCGAGGAGATCTCGCCGAGTTCCACGCGGTAGCCGCGGATCTTGACCTGGTCGTCGGTCCGGCCGAGGAAGTCGATGATGCCGTCCGGGCGGGACCTCACCAGGTCGCCCGTGCGGTACATCCGGGTGCCGGGCTCGCCGAACGGGTCGGCGACGAAGCGCTCGGCCGTCAGCCCGAACCGCTCGTGGTAGCCGCGGGCCAGGCCGATGCCCGCGATGTACAGCTCACCGGGGGTCCCCGGCGCCGCGGGCCGCAGGTTCGCGTCCAGCACGTAGGCGCGGGTGTTCCAGATGGCCCGGCCCACCGTCGGCGTGGTGCTGTCCTCAGTGGACGCCCCGAGGGTGTTGATCGTGTACTCGGTCGGCCCGTACAGGTTGTAGCCGTACGTGCCGGGCTTGTCGCGCAACCGGTTCCACACCGCGTCCGACACGGCTTCGCCGCCGAGCAGCACGAGGGCGGGCACGTGCCCGTCCAGCAGGCCCTCCTCGATCAGCAGGTGCGCGTACGTCGGCGTCACGTTGACCACGTCGATCAGGTGCTGGTCGCAGTACGCCACCAGTGCTTCGGCGTCCCGGCGCAGCTCCTCGTCGCACACGTGCACCTCGTGGCCCTCCACCAGCCACAGCAGCTCTTCCCACGACATGTCGAACGCGAACGACACGGTGTGCGCGATGCGCAGCCTCCGCCCGCCCGCCGCCTCGATGGCCGGGGCGAAGATCGCGCCCTGGTGGTTGAGGTGCATGTTCGTCAGGCCGCGGTACGGCGTGACGACGCCCTTCGGCCTGCCGGTCGAGCCGGACGTGTAGATCACGTACGCCGGGTGCTCCAGGCTGAACGAGACCTCCGGCCGGGTCGTCGGGTACTCCGCCAGGACAGCGAGATCGTCCAAGAGCACGGTCGGCGCGGTGAGCGCCGCGCCCTTGGACAGCAGGCACACCGGGTCGGTGTCGTCGATCATCAACTGGAGCCGGTCCAGCGGGTGGTCCAGGTCGAGCGGCAGGTACGCGGCTCCGGTGCGCAGCACCGCGAACAGCGCCACGACCATCTCGGTGGACCGCGGGAGCGCCAGCGCCACCACCCGTTCCGGACCCGCGCCGCGGGCGATCAGCAGGTGGGCGAGCTGGTTGGTCCGCGCGTCCAGCTCCGCGTAGGTCAGCCGCTGCTCGCCGAACACCAGCGCGACCGCGTCCGGTGTGCGGGCGACCTGGGCGGCCAGCAGGTCGGCGATCGTCTCGTCCGGCACCGGGTTCGCGCTCGCGCCCCACTCGGCGGCCAGCAGCTCGTTCTCCGCGGCAGTCAGCAGGTCAAGTGTGCCGACCGGCGCGGAGACGTCGGCCAGCAGGCGTTCCAGTGCCGTGGTGAAGCGGGTCAGCGTGGCGGACGCGTGGTCGGCGCCGATCAGGTCGGGTCGGAAGTCCAGCGCGATCCGCACCCGCCGCCCCGGCGTGACGACCAGCGTCATCGGGTAGTGCGTCGAGTCGACGCTGCCGACGGCCGTGATGCCGTGCCGCTCCTTGAGCTGCCCGAACCCGTCCTCGTCCGCGAAGTTCTGCAACACGTACAGCGTGTCGAACAGGGTGGTGTGCCCGCTCTCGCGCTGCACGTCGCCGAGCCCGAGGTACTCGTGGCTCATCAGCGCGGCGCGCTCAGACTGGACGCGCCGCAGCAGCTCCAGCACCGACTCGCGCGGGTCGAACGCGATCCGCACCGGCACGGTGTTGAGGAACATGCCGATGGCGTTCTCGACGTCGCGCACCTCGGCGGGCCGTCCGGCGGCCGTCGTGCCGAACACGACGTCCTGCCTGCCGACCTCCGCCGACAGCGCCAGCGCCCACGCCGCGTTGAGCACGGTGTTCAGCGTGACGCCGTGCTTCCGGGCGTCGGCGCGCAGCCGGTCGCCGAACTCCGCGGACAGCTCGACGTGGCAGCGGTCCGGGATCGCGGGCTCACCGCCGCGGTTCGGCGGGCCGACCAGCGTCGGCTCGTCGAGCCCGGACAGCGCGCGCCGCCACGCGGCCCTGGCCCCGGTGACGTCCTGCTCGCCCAGCCAGGACAGGTAGTCGCGGTAGGTGCCGGGTTGCGCCAGGCCGGTGGCGTCACCGCCGGTCTCGTACAGCCCCAGCAGCTCCTCCAGGAACAGGCCCTGCGACCAGCCGTCCCACAGCACGAGGTGGTGGCTCAGCATGAGCCGGTCGCGGTCCGGTCCGAGCCGGATGACCTTGAGCCTGCACAGCGGCGGGTGCGCGAGGTCGAACCGTCGCCTGCGGTCGTCGGCCTTGAGCGCCTCCATCCGGGAGTCCACATCGGACAGACCGGTGAAGTCCAGCACCTCGATCGGCACCTCGGGCGCGCGGCCGACGAACTGCACCGGCCCGGACAGGCCGTCGCTGGTCAGGCCCGCGCGCAGGCTCGGGTGCCTGGCCAGCAGCGCGGCGCACGCCGTCCGCAGCCGGTCGACGTCGAGCCGGTGGTCGAAGTCGAACGTGTCCTGCGCGGTGTAGACGTCCAGTTCACCCTGGTCGTAGCTCGCGTGGAAGTAGATGCCCTCCTGCAACGGGGCCAGCGGCCAGATGTCCTCGACCGGCACCGGGCTGACCTCGACGACCCGGTCGATCTCGGCCTGGGACAGCGTGATCGTGGTCAGGTCGGACGGCGTGAGCCCGGCGGACGTGCCCGCCAGCTCGCGCAGCGCGGTCGTCCAGCCCGCCACCAGCGCGTCGATCCGCGACTCGTCCACAGTGGATGGTGACACCCAGGTCGCGACCAGCTCCGGGCCGTTCGGCGTCTCCTCGCACACGACGTCGAGCTGCACCTGGTACGGCAGCGCGAGGTCGTCGTCGTAGCGGGCGGACACGGTCTCACCGGACGGCTGCCAGTCGGCCGCCTGGCCCGCGCCGAACCGGCCGAAGTAGTTGAACAGCACCTGCGCCTGCGGCGAGGTCGCCAGCAGCGGGGCGACCTGGGGGTTGAGGTAGCGCAGCATCCCGTAGCCGAGGCCGTTGTCCGGCGCGGCGCGCAGGCGTTCCTTGATGGTCCGCAGGTCGCCGTCGGCGGGCAGGCGGACGGGCTGGACGCTGGTGAACCAGCCGACCGTGCGGTTCAGGTCCACGCCCGGCGCGATCTCCTCGCGGCCGTGGCGTTCCACGTCGACCAGCAGCTCACCGCCCGCCGCGCGGACCAGCGCCGCCAGCAGCGTCTCGGTGATCTCCGCGCCCAACAGGGGCGTGGTGTCGGCGGTGGGGAGCCGGACCTCGCGACGGCGCGCGGTGCCGACTGTGCCGGTGCGCGGTGCTCCGGGCACGAGGTCCGCGCCGGGCTTGAGGGTTTCGACCCAGTGGGTCAGCTCGCCGAGCCGTTCGGGGCTCTGCGCCTGGTCCGCGACGGCCTTGGCGTAGCGGCGCAACGACGTGCGCACGGGTTCGAGGGGCACGCCGTTCCACGCGGCTTCCAGGTCCTCGAACAGGATCCGCCACGAGACGCCGTCGACGGCCAGGTGGTGCGCGGCGAGGAACAGCCTGCCCTGCTCCAGGGGTCCGCCGTCGAACCACACGGCCTGGAGCACCACCCCGGCGTCCGGGTCCAGTCGGCCGATGGCCGCGTCGGACTCGGCCTCGTAGTCCTTGGTCTCCACCCGCCGCAGCAGGTCGGCGGCGCGCACCGCGCCCACCGGCTGGGTTTCCAGCGACCACAGCACCCCCGCGATCCGGGTCAGCCTGAGCCTCAGGGCGTCGTGGTGGTCCAGCACGATCTGGAGCGTGGCCGCGAGCCGGTCCACGTCCGCGTCGACCGGGGTCCGCACGAGCATGGACAGGGTGAAGCGGCCGATGGAGCCGCCGTCGGTGCGCAACTGGTGCACGATCGGCAACTGCGGCACGTCGCCCACGCCGTCGGACACCACGACCGGCGCGGCCTCGACGGGCACGAGCGCCGCCAACGCGGCCGGGGTGCGGTGCTCGAACACCTCGCGCGGGCTGATCCTCAGCCCGTCCTTGCGGGCGCGGCTCGACACCGAGATGGACAGGATGCTGTCGCCGCCCAACGCGAAGAAGTCCTCGTCCGCACCGACCTCCGCGAGGCCCAGCACGGCCGCGAAGATGTCGGTGAGCCGCCGTTCGCGGTCGTCGCGCGGCCCGGTCAGCGCGGACCGCTCGACCACGGGCTCCGGCAGCGCCTTCACGTCGACCTTGCCGCCCACCGTCAACGGCAGCGCGTCCAGCACGACGATCGCGCTCGGCACCATCGGCTCCGGCAGCACCGCGATCAACGCGGCCCGGAGCTGTTCTCCCCCAACGGTTCCGACGACGTACGCCACGAGCCGCTTCCCGCCGCGCTCGTCCTCGCGGGCGACGACGTGGACGTCCGTGACACCGGACTGGCGGCGTACCGCGGCCTCGACCTCGCCGAGTTCGACGCGGTTGCCCCGGATCTTCACCTGGTGGTCTGTGCGACCGAGGTAGGTCACCACGCCCGGCTGCGCCCAGCGAACCAGGTCCCCCGTGCGGTACATGCGACTTCCGGGCGCGCCGAAGGGGTCCGCGACGAACCGGTCCGCGGTCAGGTCCGGACGGCCGTGGTAGCCGCGGGCGAGCTGGTCGCCCGCCAGGTACAGCTCCCCCGGCACCCCGGCCGGAACGGGCCGCAGCGCCGCGTCCAGGACGTAGAGCCGGGTGTTCCACACCGGCCGCCCGATCGGCACGGCGGTGTCGGCGGACCCGTCGTACTCCCACGACGTCACCTGCACCACGGCCTCGGTGGGCCCGTAGACGTTGACGATCGGCACACCGGTCGCCGCGAGCCAGCGCCCCGCGAGGTCACCGGTCAGCGCCTCGCCGCCGCTGAACGCCCGGCGCAGGCTCGACGCCCACCCGGACGGCAGTTCGGAGCGCAGCAGGGCCGCGTACATCGACGGCACGAGGTCGACGGTCGTGACCCGCTCGTGGCGGATCAACTCGGCCAGGTAACCGGGATCGCGCTGCCCGCCGGGCTTCGCGACCACCACCGCGCCACCGCTGAGCAGCGGACCGAAGACCTCCTGCACGGACGGGTCGAAGCTCGCGGAGTACTGGTGCAGCACGCGTTCGCCGACGTCCAGCGAGAACCGGTCGCGCAGCCACGCGAGCTGGCCGACGACCGCCCGGTGCGTGACCAGCACGCCCTTCGGCCGTCCGGTCGAACCGGAGGTGTACATCAGGTAGGCCGGGTGGTCCGGTTCCGCCGAGCGGAGGCCGCGGTCCGCGGGCTCGGCGCCCAGCAGCACCCGCCGCACGCCGTCGGCCGGGGGCAGCACCGCGTCGGCGGTGGTGAGCAGGGTCCGCGCGCCGGAGTCGGCGAGCAGGAACGAGATCCGGTCCGCCGGGTGGTCGAGGTCGATCGGCAGGTAGGCGGCACCGGCCTTCAGCACACCGAGCAGCGCCACGACGAGGTCCGCCGAGCGCGGCACGGCGACGGCCACGACGTCCTCGGGGCCGACGTCGAGCGTCCTGGCCACGGCGTCGGCCCGGCGGTCGACCTCCTGGTAGGTCAGGGAAACGCCGTCGGCCACGAGCGCGGTCGCGTCCGGCGTGCGGGCGACCTGCGCTTCGAACGCGGCGGACAGCGTCGTTCGCGGGACGTCCCGCACCTCGCCTGCCAAGGCCTCCAACGCCTTCCGGGCCCGCTCGCCGCCGATGTCGCCGACGCGCCGCGCGGGGTCGGTGGCCAGCGATTCCAGGACGCCTACCAGGTGCTCCCCGAGCTGGTGCACCAACTCCGCGCCCAACCGGGTGGCGTCGTGCTCGAAGACCAGGCTGATCGTCCGGCCGGGGGTGATCGTCAGCTCGACCGGGTAGTGGCCGGTCTCCGACGTTCCGGTCCCGACCACGGACAGCGTGCCGCCGGGCGAGGTGGGCGTGCGGTCGAGCTGGTAGTTCTCCACCACGACCAGGGTGTCGAACAGGTCGCCGACACCGGCCGCGCGCTGGACGTCGGCGAGCCCGAGGTGCTGGTGGTCCAGCAGTCCGGCCTGCTCGTCCTGGAGGCGGGCGAACACATCGGCGACGGACTCGTCCGCGTTCCAGCGCACCCGCACCGGGAGCGTGTTGATGAACAGGCCGATCATCGACTCGATGCCCGTGACGGCGGCTTCGCGACCGGACACCGTGCTGCCGAACACCACGTCGTCACGTCCGGTGAACCGGCCGAGCACCAGGCCCCACGCGCCTTGCACGATCGTGCCGAGCGTCAGGCCGTGCTCGCGACCCCGTGCCACGACACCGCTGGTGACGTCGGCGGGCACCTCGACGCGGACGAACTCCTGCCGTGGCGCGGAAACCGCCTCCGGCGCCAGCCGGGTCGGCTCGTCGACGCCCCGGAGCACCGCGCCCCAGGCCTCCCGCGCGGCCGGGCGGTCGCGCTCGGCCAGCCAGCCCAGGTAGTCGCGGTAGGGCGCGACCTCGGGCAGCACGGGCAGGTCCTCGCCCGGCGCGTAGAGGGCGAGCAGCTCCTGGAACAGGATCGGCTGCGACCAGCCGTCGGCGACGATGTGGTGGACGGTGAGCAGCAGCCAGTGCCGCTCGGGACCACCGCGCACCAGCGTGGCGCGCAGCATCGGCGGACGACCCAGGTCGAACCGCTCGGCGCGTTCCCCGGCGACCAGCTCGGCCACGCGGGCGGTCTGCTCGTCGGCGTCCAGCGTCGAGATGTCCAGCTCGCGCCACGGCAGTTCGACGTCGGCGACGACCTGCACGACCCGGCCGTCGGGGAACTGGTGGAACCCGGCGCGCAGCGGCGCGTGGCGGTCCAGCAGGCCCTGCGCGGCCCGGCGGAGGGCGGCGGGGTCGACCGGGCCGTCCAGTTCGAGGTGCTGGCCGACGACGTAACCGTCCACAGCGGACTCGTCGAACACCGAGTGGAAGAAGAACCCCTCCTGCAATGGGGACAGCGGCAGCACGTCGACCAGGCCGGGCCCGGACTTCTCGGCCAGCTCGTCCAGCTCCGCCTGGTCGAGCGGCACCAGCGGGAAGTCCGACGGGGTGTACCCGCCGACGCCCTCGTGCCGGGCCAGCGAGTCCAGCGCCTCCAGCCAGCACACGGCGAACCGGGACACCTCGTCCTCGGCCAGCACGCCGTCGGGCCAGGTGAACATGGCGCTGAGCCGCGGACCGGCCTCGTCGTCGCGCACGACGGCGTCGATCTCCAGCGCGTGCCCGAACGGCATGCGCGGGTCGCGGTCCTCGCCCAGCGGCGGCGCTTCCGGCGCGGTCGCCCAGTCCGTACCGCCGGTCGCGGTGAACCGGCCCAGGTAGTTGAACAGCAACTGCGGGACCGGCGCGTCGGTCAGGCCGGAGCCCGCGTCCAGGTAGCGCAGCAGGCCGAAGCCGATGCCGTTGTCCGGGATGCGGCGGAGCTGCTCCTTGACGCGCTTCAGCGCCACGTCCAGGCCGCCCGTGCCGGGGTCGAGCCGAACGGGGAAGACGCTGGTGAACCAGCCGAGGGTCCGGGCGAGGTCCACACCGGGCACGATCTCCTCGCGGCCGTGGCCTTCGAGGTCCAGCACCAGTTCGGTGCCACCGCGCCACTTGGCGACGGCCAGCGCCAGCGCGGTGAGCAGCACGTCGTTGACGGCGCCGTGCACGGCCGCCGGGACGGTGGTCAGCAGCGGCGCGGTCTGCCCGGCGGGCAGCGTCACGGTCAGCCGCCGCGCCGTGGCCACCAGGTCGACAGCGGGGTCGAGCGGACGGCGGGTGAACGGCGTGTCGACGCCGTCGAGCATCTCCTGCCACACCGGGAGTTCGGCGCGCCGGGACAGCTCGGGCAGCGCGGCGGCCCACCGCTGGAACGACGTGCCGACGGGCGCGAGGTCACCACCAGCCCAGGCCTTGGCGAGGTCGGTGGACAGGACGCGCCACGAGACGCCGTCGACGATCACGTGGTGCAGCACCAGGAGCAGCCTGCGCTCGGGCGCGAACCACACGGCCCGCAGCATCCCGCCGTCGTGCGGCGCGAGCCGTCCGGCGGCGCGGGTGGTCCAGGTGTCCACGTCGAGACCGGTGTCCACGCGCTCGACCACGTCGGCCGCGCGCACGCTGCCGGGTGCGGCGACGTCGAGCGACCAGTCGGGGTTGATCCGCGACCGGAGCAGGTCGTGGTGGTCGATCACCTTCCCCAGCACGGTTTCCAGGCCGGTGGCGTCCAGGTCGGCCGGGACCTGGAACAGCATCGACTGGTAGAACGCGTCGACCTCGCCGCCGAGTTCGGCCAGCCAGCGGATGATCGGGGTGGCGGCGACCGTGCCGGTGCTCGCGTCGTGCGTCTGCGCGGCCTCCTGCCGGGCGACGGCGGCGAGCGCGGCGGGCGTGCGGAGGCGGAACACCTCGCGCGGCGTGATCACCAGCCCCGCGGCACGGGCGCGGCTGACCAGGCCGATGGCGACGATGCTGTCGCCGCCCAGTTCGAAGAAGTTGTCGTGCACGCCGACGGACGGCAGGCCCAGCACGTCGGCGACCATCTCGACGAGCGTGCGCTCGGCCGGGGTGCGCGGCGGGGCGTGGCCGGTCAGCGCGGTCCAGTCGGGTTCGGGCAGCTTGGCCCGGTCCAGCTTCCCGTTGGGCGTCAACGGGAGCGGCCCGTCGTGGACGATCACCACGGACGGCACCATGTACTCGGGCAGCGTGTCGGCGACGTGCGCGCGGGCGGTCGCGGCGTCGCCGCCGACCACGTAGCCCACGAGCCGCTTCACCCGCCGGTGGTCCACGCGAACGACCACGGCGGCCTGCGAGACGTCCGGGTGGGACATCAGCACGCTCTCGATCTCACCCGGCTCGATCCGGTACCCGCGGATCTTCACCTGGCCGTCCGCGCGGCCCAGGAAGTCGATGTTGCCGTCAGCACGCCACTTCGCCCGGTCCCCGGTCCGGTACATGCGGGAACCCGGCTCACCGAAGGGATCCGCGACGAACCGCTCCGCGCTCAGGCCCGGACGGCCGAGGTAGCCGCGGGCCAGGCCTCGTCCGGCCACGTACAGCTCACCCTCGACACCGACGTCCACCGGCCGCAGGTCCGGGTCCAGGACGTAGCAGCGGGTGTTGGGGTCGGGGACGCCGATCGGCACCGGGCCGACCCAGTCGGCCTCGGCACGCCACAGCGTGGAGTTCACCGTCGCCTCGGTCAGCCCGTAGGCGGCGACCACGGTCAACCTCTTGGCCCACCGGGCGATCAGCTCGCTCGGCACCGTCTCGGTGCCCACCACGAGCAGCGCGCCCTCCGGCAGTTCGCAGTCCGGCGGCAGCGCCGCCACCAGCGACGGCGGCAGGATCATGTGCGTGCCGCCGTGGTGCGCGATGTACTCGGTCAGCGCTTCGCCCGCGACCCGGCGCTCGGTCGGCACGACGATCACCCGGCCGCCGACGCCCAGCGCCATCGTCAGGTCCCACACGGCCACGTCGAAGCCGACCGACGCGAACTGCACGACCCGGCTCTCCGCCGTGACGCCGATCCGGTCAGTCGCCGTGGCGATCAGGCTGCCGATGCCCTCGTGCGACACGACGACGCCCTTAGGCTTGCCGGTCGAACCGGAGGTGTAGATGACGTACGCGGCCTGGTGCAGGCCGACCGGCACGCCGAGGTTCTCCGGAGAACCGTCGAAGACCTCCCGGTCCAGCAGCACGACGTCGTGCCCGGAGGGCAACTCGTCCGCCAGGTCCGACACCGACAGCACGACGCGGGCACTCGCGTCGGTCAGCATGAACGCCACGCGCTCGCGCGGGTGGTCCAGGTCGAGCGGGAGGTAGGCCGCGCCCGCCTTGAGCACCGCGAGCAGCGCCACGACGAGGTCGACCGAGCGTGGCAGGGCCACGCCCACCACGTCCTCCGCGCCCACGCCGCGAACCGCCAGTGCACGTGCCAGGCGGTTCGCGGCGGCGTTCAGCTCGCCGTAGGTCAACGAGTCGGACTCGCAGACCACGGCGACAGCGTCGGGCGTCCGACCGGCCTGCCTCTCGAAGACGGCGGGCCACGACAGCTCGTCGACCTCGCGCACGGGCCAGGTACCGGTCGGGATCATCACAACGCCTTTCTGGGTCTTACTTGGCGGAGAGCAGCGGGAGCATCTGCTCCAGCGCGTACGGGATGCTCAGCACCGTGTTGAACGACATGGCGGCACCGACCGGCGGCTCGTCGTAGGGCACGAAGAGGTCGCGCTTCTCCTGCACCACCTTGAGGTTCTTGTACAGCGCCTCGTTCTTGATCTGATCGGTCGACGCGGGGTCGGCGATCAGCCACACCAGGCGGTCGACGTCGATCACGTCGAAGCGCTCGTAGCTGAGGTCCACGACGTTCTCCGTGCCGACGGCCTCCTTGAGCTTGTCCGACACCACGAAACCGAGCTGGGTCAGGAACAGCATCTTCGGGTCGTTCGGCGAGAACACCGAGTACGTGCCCGGCTGGTAGGCGTCGGCCACGACCGCGGACTTGCCCGCGAACTCGGGGTGCGCCGTCTTGGCGGCGGCGAACTTGCCGTCGATGTCCGTGATCAGCTTGTCGACCTCGGTGGACTTGCCGAGCGCCTTGCCCGCCAGGCGGGCGCTGTCCTGCCACGGCGCCTGGTAGTCCTCGAAACCCTTGGGCTGCGCGACGACGGGCGCGATCTTCGACAGGGTGTCGTACTGCTCCTGCTTCATGCCCGAGTACTGGGCCAGGATCAGGTCGGGCTTGAGGCCCGCGATCTTCTCCATGTTGTACTCGTCGCGCTCACCGACGACCTCGGGAGGCGTGTCGCCCCAGAGGGACTTGGTCCACGGCCACTTGCCGTACGGGGTCTCCTTGAACCAGTCGATGGCGCCGACGGGCTTCGTGCCCAGCGCGAGCACGACGTCCTGGTCGGACAGCCCGAGCGTGACGACGCGCTTGGGCTCGGCCTTGACCTCGGTCGTGCCGTACTTGTGGTCGACCTTGACCGGGAACGCGCCGCCACCGCTGGAAGCGGGCGTGCTCGATCCGCCCGCGGTCGTGTCACCGCCGCCGCAGGCCGCGAGCAGCAGGGTGGCGACGAGCGCCACCGCTGCCAGCGGCGGACGGCGCACGGCACGGGCCGTGGGCATGGACATGCTGAACATCGGGGTGTTCCCTTCGGGGGTTTCCTGCTGGGGCGAAATCGGGCGGAGGATCGCGAACCCGTTCTGGTGCGTCAGTGCGACACGGTCGCGCTCACGGCGTACTCCGGCTGCGCGGGGATGCTGGGGGTCCTGCGGTCCACGACGGACTCCAGGATCTCCCCCACCCGCACGGCGAGGTTCGACAGCAGCGACGAGGTGATGCCGTGCGAGTGCTCGGTACCACCTTGCAGGTAGATCCCCCCGAGGACCTGCCCGTCGGTGTCCAGCCGGTAGTCGCGGCCGACGCGCAGCCGCTCGCGCTCGTCACGGCGGCAGTGCTCGGCGATCCCGCCGAGCATCTCGGTCGGGTCGGACTCGCGGTACCCCGTGGCGTAGACGACGGCGTCGGCGTCGAGTTCCGTGCGCTCACCGGTCGTCAGCGACTCGACGGTCACCCGCACGCCGTTCGCGGTCTCCACGACCTCGGCGGGCCGCGACACGTTGATCAGGCGGAGCCGCTGCTTGCCGAGCACCTTCTCCTGGTACACCCGGCGGTACAGCTCGGCGATGAGGTCGTTGTCGACCACCGCGTAGTTCGTGTTGCCGTGGTAGGCCATCAGCCTGTTCTTCACGTCCTCGGGCGCCAGGTAGAACTCGTCGACGGCGGCCGGGTCGAAGATGCGGTTGGCGAACGAGCTGTCGTCCGCCGGGCTGTAGCCGTAGCGCGCGAACACCGCGCACACCTCGGCCTTGGGGAAGCGCTCGTGCAGGTGCGCCGCGACCTCCGCGCCGCTCTGCCCCGCGCCGACGACGACGAACCGGCGCGGTGCCTCCGCGTCCAGCTCGCCGACCCGGTGCAGGAAGTCGCGGTTGTGCCAGATGTGCTCCGAGGACGTGACGCCCTCGGGGAAGTTCGCCTGGAGACCCGTTGCCAGCACGAGGTTGCGGGCGCGGCGGACCTCGACGGCGCCCTGCGCGTCGCGCGCGCTCACGTCGAAGTGGGTGATCACGCCGTCGTGCAGGACGGGTTGGACCGAGACGACCTCGTGGTCGTAGGACACGACGTCGTCGACCTTCGCCGCCGCCCACTCGAAGTAGTCGTGGAACTCGACCCGCAGCGGGTACATGTTCTTGTGGTTGATGAAGTCCACCAGCCGGTCCCGGTCCTTCAGGTAGGACAGGAAGCTGAACCCGCTGTTGGGGTTCCGCATGGTGACGAGGTCCTTGAGGAACGACACCTGCATGGTGGCGTCGTCGAGCAGCATGCCGCGGTGCCACCCGAAGGTCTTCTGCTTCTCGAAGAAGTGGGCCGTCACCACGTCGTCGCCACCGGCGTTGTGCTCGGCCACCGCGATTGCCAGAGCCAGGTTGGCGGGTCCGAATCCCACTCCGACGAGGTCGTAGACCGGAACGTCACCGTCGGTTCGTGCCTGTGGCATAGCAGTCCCATCACGCGGCAGGAGGAAGGTCGACTAAAGTTAGCCTAACTTAACTTAGGCGATACTCAACCTGCCACCGGCGTGACGTGATCTGCGCCGCTCCTTAACCTAGCCTGCCCTAATCTACGATGGAACCCCTCGTCGCCTGGACGGGCCGCTCGTCGATCACCCTCAGCAACTTCCCGGTTCGCGGATTCGTGACGAGCGCACTCCATTCGACCGCCAGCGGCAGGCACACGCCCTGCCGGACCTGATCGGCGAACCGGGGGCTGATCTCGTCCACACCCGACTCGATGACCTGCGTGATCCCCGCGCGGTCGGTCGCGTCGCACGCCACCCGGAGCACCAGCTCGTCCTTCGCGGCCCGCCGCCGGAGCACCACCTGGAACCCGGTGAACCGGTGTTCACGGGTCGCCGCGTCCACCACGGTCCGCAACTGGTCGTGGTGCAGGGTCACGTGGCCGACCCGCGCGCCCTCGCCCGCCCTTCCCAGCAAACGGAACACACCGCCGTCGAAATCCACCCATTCGGCCAGATCCCCAACGGGGTAGCGGAGGATCGGGAGCAGCCTGCGGGTCAGGTCGGTGACCAGCAGCCTGCCCGGCCTGCCCGGTTCCTCGATCGGTTCCCCGGTGTCCACGTCGACGACCTCCAGCACCCGGCCGGGCCGGAAGGCGCGGAGCACCCGGACGTCGGGGTGGTCCGCGACCGGCCCGGCGAGGATGCCCCCGTCGACGCTGCCGTACCCGATCGACCGGAGGTCGGCGTTCGGGAACGCGGTCGCCACCAGCCCGCGCTGGTCGTCGTAGAACGCCTCGCCGCTGAACAGCACCAGCCGCACGTCCGGCAGTGCGCCCACCTGGTCGACCACGTACCGGGCCAAGCGGCACAACGAGGTCGGGAACCCGGCGAGCACGGTGGCGCTGAAGTCCCGCAGCGTCTGCACCGTGAACTCCGGCGGGGCCGTGCCCGCGATCGGTAGCTGGACGGTGTCGACCAGGGCTTCCTGCAACGCGTTCAGCACCAGGATGAACCCGGAGTACAGCTCCCCCGCGTGGTACAGGTTCGCCACCCGGTCGCCGGGGCGCAGTCCCGCGTCGGCCAGTCCGCTCGCGAACGTCGCGGCGAGGTCGCGCCACTCCTCGCGGGTGTACACCGAGACGCGGGGCGCGCTGGTCGTGCCACCGGTCTTGAAGATGATCCCGCCGGTCTGCGGCCCGGTCAGCACCTGGTTGCCGCGCACCGTGTTCGCGGCCCAGAACCCGGCCTGCTCGACGATCGGCAGGTCGACGAGCCGGGGGTGCTCGGGCACGTCGCGGTAGAGGTCCCGGTAGAACGGCGAGTTGTCCCGCGCGAAGCGGACGAGGTCCGCGAGCCGATCGCTCATGGCCGGGTCCCCGTTCCGGGTCGGGACGTCCTGGCCCGGTGGTCGGCGACCGCGATCACCTTGCCGCTCGTGGCGCTGCGGTCGAAGTCCCGCGACGGCAGCACTTCCACACCCAGCCTCAGCAGCCCGGTGTGCTCGACGGCCACGCCGACCTCCGGGTAGCGGACGAGCAGTTCGCGGACCAGCTCATCCGGATCGGGGCCTGCCTCCACCCGCAGCACGAGCCGCTCCAGCCCGTCCACCTCGTCCAGCACCACCTGGAGCAGACCGCTGTAGGAGAACGCCTCCTCCACGGCCGCCACGATGCGCCGGAAGTTCAGCGTCGCGCCCGCGACCCGCAGCACGTCACCGACCCGGCCGAGCAGCTCGAACCGGGGCGTGCGACGACCGCACGGGCACTCCCCGGCCAACCACCGCCCGAGATCCCCGATCTCGTACCGGTCCAACCGCTGCCCGCGGCGGGTGTGCGAGGTGAAGACCAGTCGCCCCACCTCACCGGCCGCGACGGGCCGGTCGACCTCGGTGTCCAGGATCTCCACCGTGTGCAACCCCGTCGACAGGTGGTGCACCCGCGGCGCGGACGACGCGCACTGGTACCCCATCGGCCCCACGTCGACGCTGCCGTAGGCGGCCGAGCGGACCAGCTCGACCCCGAACTCGTCGCGGTACCACCGGGCCTGGGCCTCACCGAGGTGCTCCCCGGCGTAGAACAGCTTCTTCACGCCGCCGTACGCCCGCAGGACATCCCCCGCCTCGGTGAACAACTTCGTCAGGAAACTGGGAACGCTCACCAGCGCGTTGACCCGGTTGTCCACTATGGACCGGGCGATCTCGTCGTAGCGGCCCCACTCCGCGCCCATCGGGAACTGCACGGCGCCCAGCCGTTCCAGCGAGGAGAAGTAGCTCGTGAAACCGCCGTACATGTGCCCGGTGAAGAACAGGTTCATCACCCGGTCCGTGCTCGGGTCCAACCCGGTCGCCAGCAGCGCCTCCGCGCCGAACCGCATCTGCTCGTCGTAGTCCGCCCAGGTGAAGCCCGACAGCTTCGGCGCGCCGGAACTGCCGCCGCTGAGGAAGTACACGTCGGAGCGGTCGGTGCCGAACAGGTCGAAGTCCTCCTTCACCGTCACCGGCACCGCGGGCGGCGCGATCACCGGCACGTCGACCAGGTCGTCCAGGCTCGCGTCCGACCGGAACCGGTCGTCGAGCCGGACGTCGACCCGACGGCTGTACCGCTGCAACGCGTACACGCCGTCGTGCGGCTCCCCGCTGTACCCGCCCAGCATCCCGCCGGGCACGGTGACCCGCTGGACCCCGGTCGCGATCAGCGTCCGCGCCAGCACGGCCGTGTCCGACCGGGTCGCGCCGACGCCCGCGGTCTGGAGGTAGCGGCGCATCGGCCGCAGGGTCTCGGTGATCTCGTCGCGCGGCAGCGGTTTCACCCACACCGTGCGGAACAGCGGCGACGCGCGCAGCGCGGACCGCGTGTCCGCCAGCACCCGCCACGACCCGTCCGCCGCCACGTGCACCCTGGTCAGCCCCAGGTGCTGCTCGAGGTCGGCCACGACCACGGTGTTGCTGATCTCGGCCCACTCCGGATCGCTCGGCGTGCCGGGCGCGGCCGTGGACGACGCGGCCAGCACGGAGGCGAAGCGCTCCGCGAACGCGAACACGACGTCGTGGTCGTCGGTGTCGAGGTACACGACCTGCGGGCTGGAGCACGCCCGCTGGTCCAGCCGCCACACGTCGTCCGCGACCCCGCGCAGCACCTCGCCGTCCGCCCACGCGTCGGCGGTCAGGTAGGCGAAGGACAGCTTCGGGCCCCAGTCGACCAGCCGCGTGCCGGGCCGCACCACCTCGGCCACACCCGCCAGCGCCTCCTCACCACCCCACACCGCGACCGCGTCGGCGGGCGCGCACATCCGCTCCAGCCAGTCCCGGTTCGCCGACGAGTACCGCAGCACCACCACCCGCGCCGCGATCTGCCCGGAGGGGTCCTGCTCCGCCAGCGCCGCCAGGAGTTCCGCCGTGAACATCGAGTCGTCGCCGGAGGTCTTGACCACGTTCAGGTTGCCCGTCAGCAACCCCTCCACCACGCTCAGCGCGCCGACGGCGGGCGCGTTGCCCGACGCGACGTGCGCCAACAACCCCACCGGCGCCCACGCCTCGAACACCGGCGCGCGGAAGTCGTACCGCCCCAACCGGGCCGGGTCCACACCGCCCAGCTCACGCGTCACCTTGCGCTCCAACGACTCCCGCTCCAGCACCGCGCACAGGTCGTCGAACGTGCGCGCGACCTCGTCCGCCGACACACCCCGCTCGTGCAACCGCTCGGCCAACACCAGCCGCAGCGGCGAGTCCGGCTTGGCCAGCGTCCGCGCCACCCTGTCGGCCGCGGCCAGCACCACGACCGGCGTGAGCCGGGGACCTTCCAGCACCCGCCGCGTGCAGGCTTCCAGGCTGTCGAGCCGCACTCCGGCCTCGACCTCGTCGATCCACTCACCCTGCCAGTAGTGCGAGTTCACGACTTCCCCCTCAGCAGTTCAGCGGCGGCGATGGCGCAGCTCTTGTTCTTGGTCAGCCCCGCCCGCCCGCGCACGACGAACCACGGCGTGGGCAGCCCGCACCCGCACTCCTCCGGTCGGTGCAGCGTGGCCAGGTCACCCATCAGCACGCTCTGCGCGGGCGCGGACGTGATGTACGGCGACACGAAGTGCAGGTAGCCAACTTCCCCGTACGGCACCGGCTCCAGCGTCCGCACGTCGCGCACGAGCACCCTCGACCACGTCGGCACGTGCAGGTTGTGCCGACGGCACTCGATGTAGGGCACCGAGTGCTCGACCGCCCCGTACCCCTCGCGGATCCGCTCGTCCGGGATGCCCAACTGCTCGGTGATCCGCGCGTACAACTCGGGCTTGCCGATCTGCTTGTCCGCGTTCCCCTTCCACCCACCCGCGAACAGGACCAGCGACCGCTCGTCGAGCCGGAGCGGCGGCAACCCCATCGCCCGCATCCGGTCCAGGGTGAACGACAGGAAGGCCGGGAACCCGAAGATCCGCACCGGCAGCCCGTCCTCGGCGAAGCGCTGGAGCGCCCGGACGCACCCGAACGCGTCGAACTCGTGCCCGTTCCCGGTGTGGGCCAACCCGTAGTCGACGGACGCGGCGGGCGCGAAGTCCGTGAGCAACTGCCCGGTCCGCGAACTCCCCAGCACCAGCCCCGGCGCGGGCTGGTTCGTGAACAGCAGGTAGTGCACGGGCTCCTCGGAGATCCACCCGTGGTGCGCGAAGATCCGCTCGATCATCCGCGTACCCGCCCCCAACGTCCACGCGTCGAACGGCATCCGCGACTTCTGCCCGCTGGTCCCCGACGAGGTCGCCGTGACCACGACGCTCTCCGCCGGAACCGACGCCACCTCGTGCGCCTTGAAGAAGTTCGCGTGCACGAACGGCTGCCGCACCAGGTCCTCGACGGACTCCAACGGCGGCCGGTCGTTCCACAGGCTCGCGAAGAACCAGGAACGCTCTACGTGCCACGCGTTGGACGCGTTCATCGCCTCCACGAACAGCTCGTCGACATCGGCCCGGTACGGCTCCACCACGTCGCAGAGCCGCTGAACGGCATCGGGAACGGCACTCACCGGAACACCCCCTCGGTGTCGAGGAAGCGCTGCTTCCACAGGTCGATGTACTGCTCCACGAACGGCTGGAACGCCGCGTCGATCGCCAACCCGCGGAAGTCCAACGGCTGCAACGTTCGCGCCATCACGACGTAGTCGTGGAACAACCCACCACCCGCCCGCATCGCCGGGTACAGGGCAGCGGGCAGGAACCCGCACGCCAACAGGGCGGACAACTCGTCGAAGCAGTGCAGCGGGACGAGCGTCTCCACGTAGTGCGCACCGATCCGGGTCAACCGGTCGATCAACCGGTCCAGGTGCGGCGCCACCGACATCGGCCCAGGCGTGGCACCGAGCAACGTGCAGTACCCGTCCACCCGGTTGAGGTGCGCGTACACCTCGTAGGCACCACCGGTGTCGGCGATCAGGATGTTCGGGTCGTGGAACGGGTAGAACCGCCGAACCGGATCAACGATCTCCCGCTCGAAGTGCCGCAGCACGAACAACGGCGCGTCAACGATCTCCACCCCCGCACCAGGAGCGGCATCTACACAGGACTCGACCTCGAAACTCGGGTACGCGGGCATCCCGATCGTCTTGTCGATGATGTCCACCAACCGCCGAAGCGCCCGCGGCACCCTCTCCACCGGATGGCGCTGCGCGAGAACACCCTCCCGATACCGCGCGACCAGCAGCATCGTCTCCGCGCGCTGCGTCTTGTGCAGGTTGGGAAACATCCCCAACGCGTGAAAACCATTGCGCAGGTGCGTCCGCTGCGGCGCGGTGGACGTCGTCCGAGCCGTACCGTAGATCGAATCGGCACGCCCGTCCTCAAGAAGGCCCTCAGCCATCGTGGCAACCAGGCGATTGGCGATCCCGGACCCCCGACTCTCCGGCGCCACGACCATGCCCTGCACCTTCGCGAGCCGATCGGACGGATCGACGGTGGCCAACATCGCCCCCACCAACGGCCCCGCCACACCACTGCGAACAGTGAGCCAGAAAGCCTCATCCGACCCGATCAGCGCAGACATGGCAGCGGGATCGGTGGCGAACGGCAACGGATAGGTGTCGCCATAAATCCGCCGGTAGAGCGCCAGCAGCTCATCAACATCATCAAGCCGAGCCTGCCCGAACACGGGATCCAAGATGCCTCCTGCGGTCTCCGCGCACGACGAACAAGCCGGTGTGCGGTACCGGCCAAGTGGAGCGGTTGGGGTTGAAGTGCCCAGCCAGACGATAACGCCGACAAACCGACCTCAATAACAGCTCAAACCCTCTGACCTGCACCAATAATGATCGTCGCGAGCCACATCACAACCCCTATATTTCCCATTAGCACCCCAACCCACCCCCACCACCCCAACCCACCAACCCAACCCCACCCCCAAGCGGACGCACGCAACCAATCCGACACAGACCCCCTCCGCCACCCCGATCCGAAGCGCCCTCGCACTTTCCTCGATTTGTCAAGGCATCTTTCCCGCCTTGACAAATCGAGGAAAGTGTCCGAGACAATTACGCGAGCGGGGTGTCGGAGCCTCCACGACCCACCCACACACCCCCACCCACAACAAAACCGCCCGGCAGACCCAAAGGTCCACCGGGCGGCTCCGACCAACCAGCCCTACTTCTCCCGCGTACCAGCGATCGTGTCCCGATACCACTCAGCCGACCGCTTCAACGTCCGAACCTGCGTGTCGTAATCAACCCGCACGATCCCGAACCTCTTGTCGTACCCGTAAGCCCACTCGAAGTTGTCCATCAACGACCAGGCGAAGTACCCACGCACATCCGCCCCCTGCGCCACAGCACTCCCCACCGCGGCGATGTGCTCGCTGATGTACGACAACCGATCCTCGTCGTCCACCTGACCATCGGCGTCCGCGACGTCGTCGAACGCCGCCCCGTTCTCCGTGATCACCATCGGCAGACCGGGGTAGTCCTTCGAGATCCGCACGAGCAACTGCGTGAACCCCTCCGGCACGATCTCCCAGTCCATGGCCGTGACCGGCCGGTTCTGCGACACCGCGACCGGCTCGTGCGGCTCCTCACCACCCTCGAACACGTGCGACGAGTAGTAGTTCACCCCCAGCACGTCGATCGGCGTGGAGATGATCTCCAGGTCGCCCGGCTCGACCGGCAACAACGCCCCGCGGGCCTCGATGTCCGCCACGACGTCCTCGGGGTACTGCCCCTTCACCAACGGGTCCAGGTAGATCCGCGTCCCCAGCCCGTCGGCCCGACGAGCAGCGTCCACGTCCTCAGGCCGGTCCGAGGCGGGCGACGCCGTCCCCATGTTCAACGTGATGCCCAGCTCGATCGGCTCGGCGGCGGCCGCCCGCAGCGCCTGACCCGCCAACCCGTGCCCCAGCAACAGGTGGTGCACGGCCCGCATGGAGGCCGAGAAGTTCTGGATACCGGGGGCGTGCTTGCCCTGGTCGTACCCGAGCATCGCCGAGCACCACGGCTCGTTCAACGTCGTCCACGTCTTCACCCGGTCACCGAGACCGGCGTGCACCAGCGACGCGTACTCGGCGAACCGGTAGGCCGTGTCCCGCTCCGGCCACCCCCCGGCGTCCTCCAGCTCCTGCGGGAGGTCCCAGTGGTACAGCGTCACCCACGGCTTGATCCCCTTCTCCAGCAACTCGTCCACGAGTCGGGAGTAGAAGTCGAGCCCCTTCACGTTCACCGGTCCACGGCCACCGGGCTGGACACGGGGCCACGAGATGGAGAACCGGTAGGAGTCCACGCCCAGACCGGCGATCAGCTCCACGTCCTGCGGCATCCGGTGGTAGTGGTCGCACGCGACGTCGCCGTTCTCCTGCCGGATCACGGCTCCCGGCACGCGGCAGAAGGTGTCCCAGATGGACGGTGTGCGACCGTCCTCGGCGACAGCCCCCTCGATCTGGTAGGCAGAAGTAGCCACTCCCCAGAGGAAGTTCGCCGGCAGTTCGGCGGTCGCTTCGGTGGCACGTTGCCCGACAATCGTCATGTCGCTCCAACTCCTGGATGTCCCGATAGTGAAGGGGTGTTCAGCCAGCAGGCGACGCTGCGGCTGCTGTCGCCGTTGGTGCCGGAGAGCTTTTCGAGGACCGGGATCTCCCGCTCGCACACGTCGAAAGCGCTGGGGCACCGCGGGTGGAAGGGACAACCGGACGGCACCGACCGCATGTCCGGCGGCGAGCCGGGAATGCCGGTCAGGGGGCGGCGCGGGCCGTGCAGCGCGGGGAACGACCCCAGCAGGCCCTTGCTGTACGGGTGGCTGGAGGCCCGGTACATGTCCTCCGAGGCCGCCTGTTCGACGATCCGGCCCGCGTACATGATCGCGATCCGGTCGGAGAACTCCACGAGCAGCGAGATGTCGTGGGTGATGAAGAGGACGGAGAAGCCCAGCTCCTCGCGCAGCCGCATCATCTGCTCCAGGATCTGCCGCTGCATCACCACGTCCAGCGCGGTGGTCGGCTCGTCCATGATGATGATCTCGGGGTCCAGCGCCAGCGCCATCGCGATCATCACGCGCTGGCGCATGCCGCCGGAGAGCTGGTGCGGGTAGCTGCCGAGCCGGTCGGCGGAGATGCCGACCAGCCGGAGCAGTTCCGCGCTGCGCTTGGTCCGCTGGGCGCGGGACATCTCCGGGCGGTGCGCCCGGTAGATGTCCTCCAACTGCGACGCCACGGTCGAGACGGGGTTGAGCGAGTTCATCGCGCCCTGGAACACGATGGCGATGTCGTTCCAGCGGAACGACCGGAGCTGCTTCGGCGACAGGCCGAGCACGTCGACGGGCGCGGGCTTGTCGCGGCCGTGGTGCAGCACCTCGCCGCCGGTGATGATCCCCGGCGGCGGGAGCAGCCGGGTCATCGCGTAGGCGAGCGTGGACTTGCCGCTGCCGCTCTCCCCCGCGAGGCCGAGCACCTCGCCGCGGTTGAGCACCAGGTTGACCGAGCTGACCGCGTGCACCGCGCCCTCGCCCTGCCCGTAGTCGACCGAGAGGTCGCGGATCTCCAACACGGGGGTCACGACCGCCCGCCTTCCTGCCTCAGCACGGGCGTGAAACCGACGCGCATCTTGACCTTGCTGCCACCGGCGGAGGTCCGCAGGCGCGGGTTGACGTACTCGTCGATCCCGAAGTTGATCAGCGCGAGCGCGGTGCCGAGCAGCGCGATGCACAGGCCGGCGGGGATGAACCACCACCACGCGCCCTGCGCCAGCGCCTGCGCGTTCTGGGCCCAGAACAGGATGGTGCCCCAGTTCCAGTTCGACACGCTCGCGACGCCGATGAAGGACAGCGTGATCACCGAGAGCACCGCGAAGATGACCGTGCCGACGAAGCTGGACGCGATGATCGCGGTCAGGTTGGGCAGGACCTCGAACACGATGAGCCGCCACGTGCGCTCACCCGTCGCCCGCGCCGCCTCGACGTAGTCGCGCTGGCGCAGCGACAGGGTCTGGGCGCGCAGGATGCGCGCGCCCCAGGCCCAGCCGGTGGCGCTGATGACGAAGGCGATCAGGAAGTCACCGGCGTCCGGGAGGAACGAGGTGACGATGATGATCAGCGGCAGCGCCGGGACGACCAGGAAGATGTTGCTCAGCGCCGAGAGGAACTCGTCGGCCACACCGCCGAGGAACCCCGCGGTGACGCCGATCAGCACCGAGAGCACCGTGGCGATGGCACCCGCCACGAGCCCCACGACCAGCACGCCCCTGGCGCCCACGAGCACCTGGGAGAAGATGTCCTGACCGGTCTGGGTCGTGCCGAACCAGTGCGCTCCGGACGGCGGCGTCATGATGTCGCTGCTCATCGCGGACGGGTCGTAGGGCGCGATCCACGAGCCGATGATCGCGATCAGGACGAAGAAGCCCATGATCGACAGTCCGGCGATCGTCTTGCCGTTCAAGGCAGACTTCATGCTCAGGCCGCCTTTCGGGTGCGCGGGTCGAGCATCAGGTACACGACGTCGGCGAGCAGGTTCGCCACCAGCACCGCCATCGTGATGATCAGGAAGATGCCCTGCATCAGCGGGTAGTCCTTGGCGTTGACGCCGGTGAAGAGCACGTAGCCGATGCCGGGGTAGGAGAACACCATCTCCACCAGCAGCGTGCCGCCGACGATGAAGCCCAGCGACAGCGCGAAACCGGAGATGCTGGGCAGCACCGCGTTGCGGGCGGCGTAGCCGAGCATCACGCGCTTCTCGGGCAGGCCCTTGGCGTGCGCGACCGTCACGTAGTCCTCGGAGGACACCGTGACCATCATGTTGCGCATGCCCAGGATCCAGCCCGCGATCGAGCTGATGAGCACGGTCAGCGCGGGCAGCACCGAGTAGTACAGCGCGCTGGAGATGAACTCCCAGTCGAAGCCGGGGATGAGACCGGGCTCGTAGCCGCCCGCCGCCGGGAAGGCGCCCCAGCTCACCGCGAAGACCGAGATGGCGATGAGGCCGAGCCAGAAGTACGGGATGGCCGAGAAGAACGTGGTGATCGGCAGCAGCGCGTCGATCCACGAGCCGCGCTTCCAGCCCGCGTAGACACCGATCATGGTGCCCAGCACGAAGCTGATGACCGTGGTGACGCCCATCAGCGCGAGCGTCCACGGGATGCTCTGCGCGATCACCTCCGACACGGGGGTCGGGAAGTAGGTGAACGACAGGCCCAGGTCACCCTTGAACAGATTCCCCCAGTACGTCAGGTACTGCGAGAGCATGCTCGATTCGGTGTCCAGTCCGAAGAGGACGTACAGCGAGGCGATGGCGTCCGTGCTCAGCCTGCCCTGGAACCGGGCGATCATCGCCTGCACCGGGTCACCGGGCAGCATGCGCGGGAGCATGAAGTTGATCGTGATCGCGGCCCAGGCCGTGACCAGGTAGAACAACGCCCGCCGGAGCAGGAACCTCATGCCCCGACCTCCACCGTGTCACGACGCGGGTGCTCGTCCGTCGTCTTCGAGTCGTACAGCCAGCAGGCCGCGTAGTGCGACTCGCCGAGGTCGAACCTCGGCGGGGTCGCGGTGCGGCACTTCTCCGCGGCGTACGGGCACCGCGGGGCGAAGCGGCAGCCCGGAGGCGGGCTGATCAGGCTGGGCGGCTCACCGGGGGCCGTCGTCACCGTCGGCACCCCGTTGTGCGCCCGCTCCGGGTCCGGAGCGGACCTGATGAGCAACTGCGTGTACGGGTGGGCGGGCTCCTGGGTGACGGTCTCGCTGTCACCGCCCTCGATGACCTGGCCCGCGTACATCACCATCGTCGTGTCGGCGAAGTAGCGCGCCGACGCGATGTCGTGGGTGATGTACAGGATGGCCAGGTGGAGCCGTTCCTTCAGGTCCCGCAGCAGGTTCAGCACGCCGAGCCGGATCGACACGTCGAGCATCGACACCGGTTCGTCGGCCAGCAGGACCGTCGGGTCGGCGCCCAGCGCCCGCGCGATGGCTACGCGCTGGCGCTGGCCGCCCGACAACTCGTGCGGGTACTTGTCCAGGAAGCGCTCCGGAGGGGTGAGGTTGACCCGCTCCAGGAGCGAGGCCAACCCCTTCTCCAGCTCTTCTCCCTTGACCCGCCCGTGGTGCACCCGAAGTGCCCTCGTGAGGTGGTAGCGGATGGTGTGCACCGGGTTCAGCGACGCGAACGGGTCCTGGAAGATCATCTGGACCTGCTTGCAGTAAGCCCGGAACGACTTCCCCCGCTTCACCTTCGTGGGCACGTCGTTCAAAACGATATCGCCCGAGGTCAGCGGGTACAGCTGCGCGAGCAGCCTGGCCACGGTGGATTTTCCCGAGCCCGACTCGCCGACCAGCGCGGTCACGTGTCCTCTGCGCAGGTCGAACGAGACGTCGTCCACCGCGTGTACCGCGCGTGGCTGGCGGGTGAGCACTTGACGGCCCTTGCGAGCGACCGGGAAGTGCTTGGTGACACCACGTGCCGCCAGCACGACCTCGCCGGTCACGCGGTGGCCGGCTTCAAGCGGAGAACCACCTGCAACGCGTTGGTCTGCGTCGGCTGCGGCGGCGCGTACGGGTCCTCGGCCGTGGGCCAGCCGATCCAGCTCTTCGTGCTGTACTCCGCGCCGACCGGCGAGGAGACCAGCGGGATGGCCGGAACCTGCTCGACGAAGATCTTCTGGAGCAGGTCCAGGTTCGTCTTGCGGGCGGCGTCGTCGGGCGCCGCGGCGTAGGCGGCCAGTGCGGCGGTCGCGGCGGGGTCGTTGAAACGGCCCTGCGCGTTGGCGGCGGGCTCGCCGATCGGCTTGCTGGCCGCGGCGTCCATGATGTTCTGGTAACCCTCGAACGGCGTCGCGCCGCTGTTGGTCCAGTGCATCGTGGCGTCGAACGCACCCGAGTTGAAGTCCGTCGTCCACTGGTCGACGGTCTGCGTCTTGACCTCGGCGGTGATGCCCAGCGCCTTGACGGCGTTCTTGATGATGTCGAGGTCGGTCAGGTAGTCGGACCAGCCCGCGGGGTCGGTCAGCGCGAAGGTGACCGGCGCGCCGGACGGGTCCTTCAGCGCGTCGCCCTCGAGCTTGTAGCCGGCCTCGGTGAGCACCTTCTTGGCGCCTTCGACGTCGACCTTGGCGGTCTTGCCCTTGTACTCGGCGGCGATGAACGGGTCACCGGCCGGGCTGGGGATGCCCGTGACGTTGTCGACCTTCGGGAACAGCTTCGAGTGGCCCTGCTGGAAGATGACCTCGCGGTCGATCACCATGTTCAGCGCCTTGCGCAGCGCGACGTTGTTGAACGGCGCCTTCGCGGTGTTCAGCCACAGCGCGTGGATGCCGAGACCGGCGGGCATCCAGATCTTGTGGTTCTTCGGGTCCTTGTTGACGTACAGGGTCTCGAAGTTCGGCATGAACACGTAGGACCACTGCGCCGCACCGCTCGCGAGGGCGGTCGTCTGCGCGCTGTTGTCGTTGTACGACGTGTACTGGATCTCCGGGACCTTGGGGAGGTCCTGCCAGTAGCTGGTGCGCACGGACAGCGTGACCGTCTGCGGGGTGAAGGTCTTCAGCGTGTACGGGCCGGTGCCGACGGGCTTCTCGTTGGTGAAGGTCGTCGGGTCCGGCACGTCCTTCCAGATGTGCTCCGGCACGATGAACGAGTTGAGGATCTTGTTCTCGTTCACGAACTGGGGCTTGCTGAAGGTGATCTCGGCCGAGGTGTCGCTGACCTTGCTCGCGCCCGCGATCGGGAGTCCGTTGGTGTTGAGGGCGGACTTGTCCTTCAGCAGGTTGAACGTGTAGGCGACGTCACCGGCGGTGAACGGCTTGTCGTCGTTCCACTTGACGTCGCTGCGCGTCGTGACCGTGAGCTTCTGGTAGTTGTCGGCCCACTCCCACTTGTCGGCCAACCACGGCGTGCCCTTCTCGGACGGCGCGATGGGGTTGGTCTGGACGAGGGGCTCGTAGATCATGAAGCGGTAACCCAGCGACGCGCCCGCCGACGTGGCGAGGAACGGGTTGCTGTTGTTCGTCTGCGGCCCGTTCGGCATGCCCACCGTCAGGACGCCGCTCGCGGCGCTCTTGGTGGCACCACCCGATGAACACGCAGCGGCCACCAGCGCGACGGCCATGGTGCCGATCAGCGCGAGTGTGGTCCTGCGGCGTATGCCTTGCATGGAATTCTCCCGGCGGGTTATGAGAGAGCGCTCTCAGGAAGGTAGAACGGGTGGCCCACCCTAAACAGCGGGCACGGCGGAAAACAGGGTGTGCGACTAGATCTGTGGAGCTGACTGTCGGACCACGAGCGAGGTCGGCAGCACGAGTGGTTTCTCCGGCAGGACTTCGCCGCCGAAGTGGGAGAGCAGCATCCGAGCGGCCGCCACGCCCATCTCCTGGAGCGGCTGCCGGACGGTGGTCAGCGAGGGCTCGGCGTGCGAGGCGATCGGCACGTCGTCGAAACCGACGACGGACACGTCTCCTGGCACGTCACGGCCCGCTTTGCGCAGCGCGCGCAGGACACCCATCGCGGAGAGGTCGTTGTGCGCGAAGACGCCGTCGAACGGGATTCCCGTCGACAACAGCTTCTCGGTGGCCACCGTACCTCCGTCGGTGGTGAAGTCACCATCGACGACGAGACGGGGGTCCACGGACAACCCGACCGCGGCGAGCGCGTCGCGGAAGCCGTCGAGCCGCTCCCTGGTGCAGCCGAACTGCACCGGGCCGGTGACGACGGCGAACTTGGTCCGCCCCGCGGCGAGCAGGTGGCGCGCGGCGCCCTGCGCCCCCTCGCGGTTGGTGGTGGCAACCGAGGGGAACTGCGGGTGCGAGCCGCGGTCGTCGATCATGACGACCGGCAGGCCCTGCGCGTAGAGCGTGGCGATGTAGTTGAGGGTGTCCGGCGGCTCGATCACCAGCAGCCCGTCGAAGGCGTTGGCCGAGACGTGGCTGGCGAACTGGCTGAGCGAGTCCGGACCGCGGTTCACGGTGTAGAGCAGCAGGCCGTAGCCCTCGGTCTCCAGGGTGTCGACGATCCCCTGGAGCACCTCGCCCATCCAGGGCCAGGTCAGCGACGGGGCCAGCATGCCGACGGTGCGCGCCCGGCCGCGAGCGAGTCCGACGGCCCGTGCGCTGGGCACGTAGCCGATCTCGTCGATCACCTGCCGGACCCGCTCCGCCGTGGTCACGTCCACATCGGGCTTGCCGTTCAGCACGCGGGACACAGTCGCCTTGCTCACCTGGGCGCGGAGGGCGACCTCGGCGATCGTGACCCGCATCTGGCACTCCCTCGTCATGCGGTCCGCTACCGTCTCCACCCTTCGCGGTACCGGTACCGAGACCGGTTCCGCGAGAGGTGTGGTGCAGTTAACATGGCCGAAACCCCAGGGGTCAATACCTCGGTCGGTAACGAAAAGGCGACGCACGGTCGACTACGTCAAACGGCCGCTGGCCTGCGGCGGACAGGGTTAGAGTCGCCTCCATGGGGAGTGTCGAAGCGGTGAGCCGCAGCTCGGAGTACACGTTCACGAAGCCCAACAGGACCGAAATCCGCTTGCTCGCGGGCCTCGGCGTGGAGGGTGACGTCCACCAGGGCGTGACGGTCAAGCACAGGTCGCGGGTCCGGCGCGACCCGACGGCGCCGAACCTCCGCCAGGTGCACCTGATCCACGGCGAGCTCCAGGACGAGCTGCGCGCCGCCGGGTTCGCGGTGGAGCCCGGATCGGTCGGCGAGAACGTCACCACGCGGGGTGTCGACCTCCTCGGCCTGCCGACCGGCACCCTGCTCCACCTGGGCGGGGAGGCCGTCGTCGAGGTGACCGGGCTGCGCAACCCGTGCCTCCAGCTCGACGCCTTCCACGAGGGGCTGATGAAGGCCGTGCTGGACCGGAACGCCGAGGGCGGCCTGGTTCGCAAGGCCGGGGTGATGGCGGTCGTGCTGGTCGGCGGCCCGGTCCGACCCGGCGACGCCATCCGGGTGGAACTGCCCGCCGAGCCGCACCGCGCACTGGAACCGGTATGAGGCCCCCACAGGTGGGAGCGCTCTCACGGTAGCCACGTCCATGGGGCACCTTTCGTGGGACTCGATTGCCCCGAAAGGTGCCACGGGTCACAGGCCCCGGTCAATGGGAGCGCTCTCACGGTTAGGTCACGGTCGTGACGACGGCGTTACCGGCGCAGGTCGTCCTGAATGGCCGCGGCCGTCGAAGTCAAGTGCGGCAGCAGGTCCTCGCGAATCGTCCCGGCGTCGCCCCGACCGGCGTGCGCGGACACGTTGACCGCGGCGACGACAACGCCGTCGGCACGGCGGATGGGCACCGCGATGGACCGCAGGCCCTCCTCCAGCTCCTCGTCCACGAGGGACCACCCCTGCTCCCGGACCAGCCGCAGCTCGTCGCGCAGCAGCACCGGGTCGACGATCGTGTTGCGGGTCAACGGCCGCAGCCGCACCGACGCGAGGTAGGCCTCCAGCCACTCCCCCGGACGGCTCGCCAGCAGCACCCGGCCCATCGCCGTGGCGTAGGCGGGGAACCGGGTCCCGACGCTGATCGACACGGTCATGATCCGCTTGGTCGGCACCCGCGCCACGTACACCACGTCGGAACCGTCCAGGATGGACACCGACGACGACTCGTGGACGGTCGCGACCAGGTTCTCCAGGTGCGGCAGGGCGATCTCGGGCAGCCCGAGCCCGGACAGGTAGGCGTACCCGAGCTCCAACACCTTGGGGCGCAACGTGAACAGCCGCCCGTCGGTACTCATGTACTCCAGCTCGACCAGGGTGCGCAGGAACCGCCGGGCGGCGGCCCTGGTCAGCCCGGTGCTGCGGGCGACCTCGCTCAGCGTCAGCTCCGCGTTCTCGGCGTCGAACGCCCTGATGACCGACAGCCCCCGCTCCAGCGACTGCACGAAGTCGGCGGAGCGCCCCTGCCCGGTCACGGCTCCAACGAGGCGAACGCCCGCTGCGCCACGGCGAACGCCCGGTTGGCGGCGGACACCCCGGCGTAGACGGCGACCTGGAGCAGCACCTCGCCGATCTCCTCGCGGGTCAGGCCGTTGCGCAGGGCCGCCTTGACGTGCATGGCCAGCTCGTCGTCGTGGTGCAGGGTCGCGAGCATCGCCAGCGTGATGCACGACCGCGTCCTGCGGTCCAGCCCCGGCCGGGTCCACACCTCGCCCCACGCGTACTCGGTGATCAGCCGCTGGAAGTCCGCCGTGAACTCGTCGGTGCGCTCCACGGCCCGGTCGACGTGCTCGTCGCCGAGCACTTCCCGGCGGACCTCCATGCCCTCCTCGAAGGACATCAGCGGGCCCCCGCGGTGGTCAGGTGCCCGTGCAGGATGACCGACACGGCGTCGGCCGCCTCGACGTTCGCCAGGTGGGCCGCGTCGCCGACGACGTACAGCTCGGCGTCCGGGATCGCCTCGGCGATCACCCGCAGGAACTCGGTCGGCGTCGCCTCGTCCTGCGCGGCCGCGATCACCACGGTCGGCGCCTGGATCGCGGGCAGCAGCGGCTCCAGGTCCAGCACCGCGAGCGCGTCGCAGATCCCGGCGTAGCTCTCCGCGTCGACGCCCGCCAGCGCGTCCCGGTAGCCCTCCACGAGGTCGGGGTCGCGGTCCGCCATGGCGTGGGTGAACCACCGGCCCACGACCGCGTCCGCGATGGCCGCCGTCCCGGACTCCCGCACAGTCGCCGCGCGGTCGCGCCACGGCTGCGGGGACGGGAACGACGCGGTCGTGCAGCACAGGGCCAGCCGGTCGACCCGTTCCGGCGCGTGGCCCGCGAGCCACATGCCGATCATGCCGCCGAGCGACAGGCCGCAGTACGAGAACCGTTCCACGCCAAGGGAATCGGTCAGTTCGAGGACGTCGTCGCCGAGGTCGTCGATGGTGAACGGCCCGGTGGCGGTAGGACTGCCGCCGTGACCGCGGTGGTCGTAGCGGAGCACCCGGAAGAACTCGTGCAGCACGGGGAGCTGCGGCTCCCAGAGCGAGGAGGTCGTGCCGAGTGAGCTACCCAGCACCAGCACGGGCGCGTTCTCCGGCCCGCTCAGTTCGTAGTGCAGTCTCACCGCTCCGCCTTTCGTTGGTGTGCGACCAGCGCGCGGTCCACGAACGCGGCCGCACTACCGACGTACCCCGACGGGTCCAGTGCCTCACCAATCTCGTCGGCTGACAAGTGCTCTTGGACCCTGAAGTCGGCGAGCAGCGCGTCCAGCAGGCTCGACCCGGTCGCCACCGCCTCGCGGCAGACCTCGGCGACGAGGTCCTGCGCCTCGCTCCGGCCGAGCGCGGGCGCGAGCCGCGTCGACACGTTCTCCGCGAGCGGGAGACCACCGGTGAGGTCCAGGTTGCGGCGCATCACCTCCGGGTGGACCTCCAGCCGTGCCAGCAGCTCCCACGTCCCGTGCACCGCGCCGCCGACGAGCCTGAGCAGGTCGGTGGAGGTCTCCCACTCGGCGTGCCAGCCCCCGGCGGCGCGCTCGTGCTCGTGCGCCATCGACGCCAGCACGGTCGCGACGAGTCCGGGGACCCGCTTGGCCGCCGCGGTCACCAGCACGGCCCGCACCGGGTTCCGCTTGTGGGGCATGGCCGACGACGTGCCGCCGTCGGCCTCCTCCACCTCGCCCACCTCGGTCTGGGCCATCAGCAGGACGTCCTGCGCGATCTTGGCCAGCACGCCCGCCGCGGACCCGAGCGCGCCCGCCAGCTCGGCGAAGCGGGTGCGGTCGGTGTGCCACGGGAGCACCGGCGCCACCAGGCCCAGCTCGTCGGCGAGCCGGTCGGCCAGCGACGCGCCTGCGGTGCCGAGCGGGGCCAGCGTGCCCGCCGCTCCCCCGAACTGCACGGCCAGGCGTTCGGCGCGCACGGTGGACAGCCGCTCGCGCGCCTCGTCGACGGCCACCAGCCAGCCCGCGCACTTGAGCCCGAACGTGGTGGGCACCGCCTGCTGCCCCAGCGTCCGCCCGGCGATCAGCGTGTCGCGGTGCCGGACCGCCAGCCGCTCGCACTCGTCCGCGACCCCGGCCAGCCCGTCCAGGATCGGCCGCAGCGCCCGGAACGCGACCAACGACGCCGCGGTGTCGAGCACGTCCTGGCTGGTCGCGCCGTGGTGCACGTACGCCCGCGCGTCGGCGGGCACCACGTCGACCAGGTCGCGCACCAGCGGCACCACCGGGTTGCCCGACGCCGTGGCGCGGGCTCCCAGCGACGCCGGGTCGAGCACGGCGGAGTCGATCGCCGCCACGATGGCGCGCGCGGCGTCCACCGGCACGATCCCCGCGTGCGACTGCACGACGACGAGCGCGCGTTCGAAGTCGAGCATGGCGCGCAGCCACGCCCGGTCGCCCAGCTCCGCGTCGACGATCGGGTCGCCGAACAGCGGGCGGAACAGCTCAGAGGTCGAAGAAGACGGTTTCATCGTCGCCTTGGAGGTGGATGTCGAAGCGGTAGCCGAACGGGGCCGGGTCCGCGATGAGGGTCCGGCGCCGCGCCGGGTCGGGGATCGAGAGCAGCACCGGGTCCTCGGCGTTGCCCGGCTCGTCGGCGAAGTAGATCCGGGTCACCAGCCGGACCAGCATCCCCCGGCAGAACACCGAGACGTTGAGGTGCGGCGCCTGCACGCCGTCCTCGGCGGGCAGCGGGCCGGGCTTGACCGTGCGGACGCGGAACCGGCCGCCCTCGTCGGTGGGGCACCGGCCGAAACCGCGGAAACCCTCGCGCGCCACCGCTCCGCGCGGGTCGGCCGGGTGGTCGAAGCGGCCGTCGGGGTCGGCCTGCCAGACCTCGATCAGCGCGTCGGGCACCGGCTCGCCCGCGCCGTCGAGCACCTTGCCGATGACGTCGAACGCCTCCGGCACGTCCTCGTCGACGATCAGGTGGCCGTCCTCCCACGGCAGGCCGATCGCGAAGAACGGCCCCACGGTCTGGGACGGGGTGGTCTGCGTGTCACTCATCGTCGTGGTCCTCCTCGTCCTCGAACGGCGTCGGGTCGCTGCCGCGCAGGACGATGTCCCAGCGGTAGCCCAACGCCCACTCGGGGACGGTGCTGTCGAGGTCGAAGTCGGCGACCATCGCCCTGCGAGCAGCGGGACGGGCCGAGTTGAAGATCGGGTCCTGGTCGAACAGCGGATCTCCGGGGAAGTACATCTGGGTGATCAGCCGCTGGGTGAACGCGGTGCCGAACACCGAGAAGTGGATGTGCGCCGGACGCCAGGCGTTGTGGTGGTTCTTCCACGGGTACGCGCCGGGGGCGATGGTGATGAACCGGTAGTCGCCGTCGGCGTTGGTCATCGCCCGGCCGACCCCGGAGAAGTTCGGGTCGAGCGGAGCGGGGTGGCGGTCGAGGTCGTGCCGGTACCGGCCGCCCGCGTTGGCCTGCCAGATCTCCACGAGCGTGTTCGGGATCGGCCGCCCGTCGCCGTCCTTCACCTTGCCGGAGACGACGATCCGCTGCCCCTGCGGCTCCTCGGCGTGCTGGACCGTGAGGTCGTGGTCGTCGCGGCCCACCCGCTCCTCGCCCAGCAGGGGGCCGGTGATCTCACCGAGGCGTTGGGGCAGCAGGACGAGCGGGTGCTTCGGGGCGCGGGCGATGTTCGACCTGTAGTCCGGGTAGGACACCGGTGGGTGCGATTCCGGGTCGGGCCGGTAGTGCGCCAGGCGTTCCGTCTCGGCGGGCACTGGGACTCCTTCAGGCGGTGAGGTCTCGTAGGGCGGCGAGTTCCTGGTCCGTCGGCCGCTCGGTGGTGACCAGGTCCGGCGAGACCCGCAGGTCCCAGCCCGTCTTCGCCTTGGCGGTGGCCAGGTCCACGCCGGGGTGGAGCTGGGTGAGGGTGAGTTCGCAGGTGTCCGGGTCGGGGCGGAGGACACCCAGGTCGGTGATGACGAGCTGGGGGCCCCTGCCCTTGAGGCCGAGCCGTTCGCGGTCGCCCTTGCCGGTGCCGAAGCCCAGGGAGGTCACGAAGTCGACGCGCTCGACGAAGGCGCGCGGGGACTGCCGGACGATCATGAAGACCTCCCGGCAGGACGCCGCGATCTCGGGGGCGCCGCCCGCTCCGGGGAGGCGGACCTTCGGGTCGCGGTAGTCGTCGCCGATGACCGTGGTGTTGATGTTGCCGAACCTGTCGAGCTGGGCTGCTCCCAGGAAGCCGACGTCCACCCGGCCCGGCTGGAGCCAGTAGTTGAAGATCTCCGGGACGCTGACGAGGCTGTCCGCCGAGTCCGCCAGGACACCGTCCCCGATGGACAGCGGGAGCGTGGCGGGCTTGGAGCCGATGGTGCCGGACTCGTAGACGAGGACCAGGTCCGGGGCGTGGGTGCGCCTGGCCAGGTTGGCGGCCGTGCTGGGGAGGCCGATCCCGACGAAGCAGACCGAGCCGTCGGTGAGGGCGCGGGCCGCCGCGACGGTCATCATCTCGTCAGCGGTGTAGTCGGTCACGCGACGCCCTCCAGCCAGGTGCGGAAGGACTCGCGGTCCTTGCTGATCTCGTCCCACCGCTGGTAGTAGTCGTTGTCGCGGGTGGAGTAGTCGTGGGCGTAGGACGGGTGGGCGCCGTTCGGGACCTCGGCGACGTAGTCGACGACCCACGACGGCAGGACCACCGCCCCCGGCCGCGGCTCCAGCTCGTCGACGATCTCCTCGACGGTGACGAGCGACCTCGTGGCGGCCAGCACGGCTTCCTTCTGCACGCCGGTGATGCCCCAGAGCTGGACGTTGCCCTTGCGGTCGGCCCGCTGGGCGTGGATGACGGCCGAGTCGAGTCGCAGCGCGGGAACGGCGGTGAGGACCTCGCCGGTGAACGGGCAGGTGATGGGGGCGATGTTGGCCGTCTGCTTCGGCAGGTCCGTGCCCATGTAGCCCCGCAGCACGGCGAAGGGGAGGCCAGACGCCGCCGCCACGTACCTGTTGGCCATGCCCGCGTGGCTGTGCTCCTCGAGTTCGAGCGGGGTGGGCCAACCGTTCTGGACCGCGTCCCGGAAGCGGTGGAGCGAGCCGACGCCGGGGTTGCCGCCCCAGGAGAAGACCAGCTTCCGGGCGCAGCCCGCGCCGATGAGCTGGTCGTAGATGACGTCGGGGGTCATGCGGACGAGCGTGAGGTCGCGCCTGCCCTGCCGGATCACCTCGTGGCCCGCCGCGAAGGGGATCAGGTGGGTGAAGCCTTCGAAGGCGACCGTGTCCCCGTCGTGGACGACCTGGGACACGGCCTGCGCCAGTGGCGCGATGGTGGCCATGGGGGTGCTCCTCGATGCGTGCGCTACGACCCGCGTGTTCGCACAGCGAACATGTATCCGTAGAGCGAACAATACTCGGAGCCTGTCGGGTCGGCCAGACCTCCATCCACTCAGTGGAAGACCCGTCGGCGGATCAGCCGGACTGCGCCGCGATCACCTCGGCGCTGAACCGCACGCACGCGTCGCAGATCTTGACACCCGGTCCCGCCACGAGCCGCGCGGAGTCGGCGGCTCCCCTGCCGCAGAACGAGCAACTGAACCCGCTGGTGGAGGGCACCGGGTCGACGTGCGACGGGCCGTGCGCCGCGTCGGCCTCGCCGAGCACCCGACCGCACAGGTCGACGCAGCCGTCGCAGATGAACACCCCCGGCCCCGCCACCAGGCTGCTCACCTCGGTCTTGGCCGCGCCGCAGAACGAGCAGACGAGGTCCGCCCCCACCTTCCGCCGCGGCTTCCACCCCTCGGTGCCGCCCGCTTCCTCGATCATCTGGTGCACGCGCTGGTGGCTCACGTCCAGCGCCTCGGCGATCTCCCGCATCGACCCACCGGCCAGGTGCAGGTGCCGGACCGCCCGGTGGTAGTCGGCCTTCACCACCTCGGCCCGCCCCACCGCCTCGAACCACTCGGAGGCCGCCGCGCGCGCGGCCCGCAGCAACCTCTCGTCAAGCCCCACCGGTCGAGGCCACCACCTTCGCCGTCAACTCGCCCACCGCGCGGCCCAGCAGGTCCTGCTCGTCGTCGGGCAACGACCGGCTCGCGTGCACCATCTGCGCGGCCGTGAGCAGCCGCGTCCAGTCCTCGGCGGTACCGAGGTTGCCCAGGTGCGCGGGCAGCAGCAGGCCCAACGCCTTCAGGTCGGCGCGAGCGCACAGCTTCGCCACCAGCACCTCCAGGTCGGCGGGCCCGGCCAGGTCGGACCGACCGGTCGACCGCAGCCCCTCCGCAACCGCGAACCGGATCCCGTCCCCGTAGGGCCCGGCGGGCACGTCCGCGACGCGGTCGGCGGCGGCCAGGTAGTGCCGCCGGGCCTCGTCGGGGTCGCCGAGGTCCCGCTGCGCACGGGCGATGTTCAGGTGCAACGACGGGTAGAACCCGCGCACCCGCTCGTCACCCACCGCGTCGGCTCGGTCCAGGCACACCACGTTCCAGCGCAGGACGTCCTCGGGGGTGCCCTGGTGCCGCGCGACGTAGTGCGCGGCGACACACGCCTCGTAGTCGTCACCCGCCGCGTCCCACGCTTCGAGGAAGAGCCTCTTCGCCTCCTCGGGCCGCCCGGCGGCCTCGGCCCGCATGCCTTCGCCGCACAACCGCACGACGGTGTTGTCCGGGTCCATCCCGACCACCTCCAGACCGTCCAGCGTAGCTAGACGGAAAGGGCGGCGTCTATGGGTGCTAGACGGTCAGCAGGGTGGTGTCCTCGAGTCGGCCGTGGTGCCTCACGAGATCTGGAACGTCACTGAGAGCAACAGCGCGCATAAGGACACCACTGTGGACATTCCCATCCGAGATAACTCGATCGAATGCGAGAAGCAGCAACTTTCCGCTGTTCTGCGGAAAGCGGTCCACCGCAAGGAAATCTGCACATCCGACACCATCGGGGCGTGCCAGACTCACCGAAGTCACTGTAGGTAACGACAAACGGGCCGTTGTTGTCGACGAGCGGTAGTTCGCTATCCAGACAGGTGAACTTTGCCCACCAGGAAGCAGACGCACCGCAGACCGCTTGCCGACCGTATCCACCGGTCGCCGCCTGGAAATGATCTTGAAATCCCGGCCCGGCTTTCGATGACAACCATGTCACCGCACAGGCGCACATCGTTCGACCAGGTCAGACCCGTGGCCACTCGACGCTCCGGGATTTCGCCACAGACCAAGGGGTCTGTCGCGGGGTGAGGCGTGATTCCGCCCGACCTGGTTAGCTGATCACGACCGCCTGGACCACTGGTCCGAGCGGTGCACCAGGACTGTTCACCAGCCACACGTTCCTCGTCCCGACTCCGATCGGGTCGGGACGACCGGCGCCCCCCGCGAAGATCAGCCGGTGCGAGGTGAACGGTGGACACCCCTGGAAGAGGGGACGATGAGCAGCGCGATCCGGAATCGCGACGTGAGCCCGGCTGGAGCGCCAACTCCGGCCGGCTCGTCATCGTCCTGTCGTGCTTGACCGAGGTCATCCAGTTCGTGAGCGCGATCCTGGACCTGGTCAGCTAGCCCGCGACCGGGTGGTACGCGATCCGCGTGCCACCCGCTCTCAAATTCTTCCGGCCCGCACCTGCACATCGCGGAGCCGGTGGAATTCGTTTCACCAACAAGGCAAATGTAGCAGCCCCGGTTCGTCCACGCCGGAGGGCGATCGTGATCCACATCAGGAGAACCGCAGCTCACAGCTATTTCCGGCGCGAAACGAATTCACCTGGTCGTGAGTGGGTATTCCACCTCACCTCATCGAACGAGTCAGCCCGACGGCACGGCCTGGACGGCCAACAGGGTGATGTCGTCGTGTTCGGACGGGCCGAGCCAGTCGAAGACCGCGCGGCGGACGGTGTCGATGGTGGCGTCCGCTCGTTGGCCCGTGCACTCGGCGAGCACCGCTTGCAGGCGTTCCTCGCCGAACAACTCCTCGCGGTTGGACTCCGCGCGGGCCTCGGTGATGCCGTCGCTGTAGAGCAGGAGGGTTTCGCCGGGTTTCACCGTGACCGTCGTCTCCTGGAAGCGGACGTCGGTCAGGACGCCGACGATGCCGCCCCTGGCCACCACCTCCTCCACCGTGCCACCCGCGTGCAGCAGCATCGGTGGTGGGTGGCCGCCCGAGGCGAGGGTGAGGTGGAGGCCGCCGTCGTCGGCCTGCACGAGGGTGCCCACGACCAGGGTGGTGAAGAGCTTGCTGCCCGCGGCGACCAGCGCGGCGTTGAGCAGGTAGAGGAGGTGCGCCGGGCGCTGCTCCACCAGGAGGAGGGTGTGCAGGGACCTGCGCACGCGTCCCGAGTGGACGGCCGCTTCGAGGCCGTTGCCGCAGACGTCGCCGAGGACGAAGGTGGCGCTGCCGTCCTCCCGCAGGTGGACGTCGTAGAAGTCGCCGCCCACCTCCGCCCGCCTGGCCGCCGGGTGGTACGCCGTGGCCAGCAGGGTGCCGGGGACGTCCGGCAGCGGCTTGGGCAGGAGGTCCGCGCGGAGCACGTCCACGACTCTGGACTGCTCGCCGTGGCGGATCGCCGCTTCCAGCGCGCGGGCGGCGTGGTCGCCGTAGCGGCGGATCGCGTCGATCTCGGCGGCGGTGAACGGGCCGCCCGGCACCCGGCGGACCACGACCAGCGCGCCGAGCGAGGTGCCGCCCTTGACGAGGGGCACGGCGTGGGCGTGGCCCGGTTCGCCGAAGTCGACCGGGAGGTCCGGAGTGGATTCACGGCCGAACACCGCGTGCGGCACGGCGCCGTCCAGCACGTCCAGCAAGCCGGTGACCAGGCCCGCGGACTGGCGGGTCGTGCGGGCGCGGACCACCTCCGTCGTGCCCTTGGCGCCGTACCACCACTCGACCCTGCCGCGCGGGGCCGGGACGATCACGGCGCACTGGTCGGCCAGGTGGGCCAGCGCCAGTTCGACGACGGCCTTCAGGGTGTCGGCGCGGTCCGTCGCCGAGGCCAGCCGGTTCAGTGCCTCGTCCAGGAACGCCCGGTCCCAGCCGGCCGGGGTGTCCAGGTAGCAGGCCGTCCAGCCGTCGCCGAGCGCCTGGCGACGGGCCGGGGTGGTCAGCGGCGTGCCTGGTCGGAGGGCCGGGTGGAGGGTCGTCGCCGCCGGGTTGAGGACGGCGATCACGTCGTCTTCGTCCACGATGGCCACCGCCTCGCGGAGGCCGTCGACCAGGCGGCGCCAGGCGGGCAGCGCGATTCCCGGTGCCTCCGTGTCCACACGGTGCCCCTGGGCCATCGGGTGCGCTCCTGGAGTCGGGGTCGGTGGTGGCGGGTCTTCAACTTATCGGACCGGCTCGTGGGAGGCTTGGGGTAGATCGCCGATTCTCGCGGAGGCTGTAGTGACGACGGGGCTGGACGACACCGACGTGACGGGCGACGCGGCGCTGGAGCGCGTGCTCGCCGCGATGCGGGACATGCGCGACGGCAACTTCCGCCGCAGGCTGGTGCCCGCGGGCGGTGGCGTGGCCGCGGAGCTGGCCACCGTGTTCAACGAGATAGCCGGGCGCAACCAGTGGCTGGTCGGTGAGCTGGTGCGGGTGCGGCAGGCCGTCGGGCAGGAGGGGCGGCTGGACGAGCGGATCGCGCCGGACGACGGTCAGGCCGGGTGGGCGATGGCGGTCGACTCGGTGAACGGCCTGCTCGAAGACCTGATGCGGCCGACGACCGAGCTGAGCCGGGTGCTGGCCGCGGTCGCGGACGGCGACCTGTCGCAGCAGATCCAGGTCACCGCGCGCGGTGACCTGGCGGCGCTGGCCGAGACGTTCAACTCGATGACGGCGACCCTGCGGACGTTCGCGGGCGAGGTCACCCGCGTGGCGCGCGAGATCGGCACCGACGGGCGGCTGGGCGGGCAGGCGGAACTGCCGGGCGTGGCGGGCATCTGGAAGGACCTGACCGACTCGGT
>NZ_JANYMP010000017.1 GCF_025061645.1 Umezawaea endophytica
GCGATGATCATCACGTCGAATCGGCCGTGCCGGGCGGGACAGGACGGAAGACTCTGGCGCATGGCGGTCAAGAGGCGGAAGTCGTCGGGGGTCGACGTGGCGGCGGTCGCCGCGCGGGCCAGCAGGGACGCGCGCGGGGTACCCGCCGAACTGCTCGACGGCTACCTCGACGTGCTGGCGTCGATCAGCGTGTCCGGGCAGCGGATCGGCGAGGACCAGAAGCGCCTGCGGCACGACATCGGCGGCCGGGCGGCCGAACTGGGCGTGGCGCTGCGGGACCTGATCGACCTGTACCTGACCGCCACGTGGCTCGCGTGGCCGTCGTTGCCGGGGGTGTGCGAGGCGACCGGGAGCGACGGGTTCAAGGCCGTCGGCGAGGCGGTGTTCCGGGCGGCGGACGCGACCGTCGTGGAACTGGCCGAGGGGTACGAGCAGGCGCAGCGGTGGTCGGTCCGGCAGGAGGAGTCGTTCCGGCGCGAGTTCGTCGACGACCTGCTGGACGGCCGCAACCTGGGGCAACTGCCGGAACGGGCGGAGCGCTACGGGTTGCGGCTGGCCGCGAGCCACGTGGTGGCGGTGGTGAGTTCACCAGAGCCGTTCATCGACGGCGGCGGGGTCGCCCGGCAGGTCGAGACGGCGCTGCACCACCGGCTCGGGTCGCGGGACGTGCTGGTGACGACGAAGGACAGCCTGCTCGTCTGCGTCGTGCCCGAGACCCTCGCAGGCGCGGCGGACGAGTTCGTGCGGCAGGTCGGGACGGCCGTGGCCGACGGGACGGGGTGGCGCGCGGGCATCGGCCGGGCGCAGTCGGGACCCGGTGGCGCGGTGCGGTCGTTCGAGCAGGCGAAGAACGCGGTGGGGACGGCCGGGCTGCTCGGACTGCCGGGGCGGGTGCACCGGGCGGCGGACCTGCTGGTGTACCAGGTGCTCCTGCGCGACTCGGCGGCGTTGGCGGAGCTGGTGTCCGTGGTGCTGGAGCCGCTGCGCGTCGCGCGGTCCGGCGCCCGGCCGCTGCTGGACACCCTGTCCGCGTACTTCGCCAGCGGGCGGGTCGCGACGGCGACCGCCAGGGAGCTGAACATCGGCGTGCGCACCGTGACCTACCGGCTGCACCGGGTGAAAGCGCTTACCGGCTACTCGGCCGATGACCCGGAGCAGGGGTTCGCGCTCCACGTCGCCGTGCTGGGCGCGAAACTGCTGGGGTGGCCTTCCTTGCCGGGCACCGGCAAGGAAGGGGCTCCCTAACCGGCCTGTCCACTGCCTGCCCGCGCGCGCCCGTCCACGCCAGGATGGATCGACAACCCGCCGCCTGGGAGGACCCGTGAGACACCTGCACTGGCATTGGCCGCCCGGTATGCCGCAGACGTCGTCCGTCGTGCCCGTCCTGATCGTCATCGCGCTGCTCGTGGTGACGTGGGCCGTGCGCCACCACGCGCTCCTGCGCCTGTTCCAGGACCCCGAATCCCGACGCCGTCAGCCCGCCGAGCGCGTCAAGGTCCCCTCACCGTCCTTTTCGGACGAATCCTTGCGACTCCTGCTCGACCACGACGCGACCACCACCACGACCAGGCAGAGCCAGGCGAACCAGTCGCCCCAACGGGCGTAGGGCGTTGGGCCGTCCGCCACCGGCAGGGTCCCGCTCACCGCGGTGAACGGCGTCGCGGAACCGGTCGCGGCCTGCGCCACCACGCGGCCGGTGTGGTCGCTGAGGGTCAGGTAGCCCAACCGCGCCGCGCGGGCCACGGAGAAGCCGCTCTCGACCCCGCGCAGCGCCTGCACCCTGCTCTGCGACCACGCGTCGACGGTGAAGTCCAGTGCGGGGACCAGGAGCAGCCCCGCCCCCGCCCGGCCGTAGGCCCGGCCGAACTCCGGGTGGCCGAGGTCGGCGCAGATCGCGATGCCGACGCGGCCGTCCGGCGCGAACGCCAGATCGGTGCCCGCCGTGAGCGCGTCCTCCAGGCCGGGCACCAGGTGGTGCTTGCGGTAGACCACCGTGCGCTTCGATAGGTGGTACGCGGCGTTGTGGGTCCGCTCCCCCGTCGTCACCGTCACACCGACCACCAGGTCGACCCCCCTGGTGCGAGCGGCCTCCACCAACGGGTCGATCAACGCGGGCAGGGTCGCCTCGTCGGCCCGGAACCCCTTCTCCGGCAGCACCACGATCCGCGTCCCGTCGTCCGGCGCCGTGCGCAGCCAGTCGACGTACGCGGCCACCAGGTCACGACCCGCCCGCGTGTCGACGCGCACCTCGTCGCGGTCCGTGCGGGCCGAGAGCAGCGTGATCCTCGGCGACGACCGTTCGTCCACTGTGGCCAGTCGCAGCGCGCCGAGGCCGACCGCGAGCCCCACCACCAGGAATCCGGCGGCGGCGACGCGAGGACGGGCCACCGCGAGTGCCGCGGGCAGCGAGGAGACCAGGAAGCTGACACCCCAGCCACCGGTGACCGCGGCGACCTGGAGCACCGGCAGCAGGTCGGACTGCGTGGGCGCCAGGCTCCAGTTCGCCCCGGCCGGGGTGGCGAGGCAGACCAGGTACTCGGCGGCGGCGATGCCCGCCGGGAACGCCACCGCCGCGAGCAGCGCTTGGCCCCGCAGCAGGACGGCACGGAAGAGCAGCACCACACCGGTGAGCAGCAGCGGGAACAGCAGGACCGGGATCGCCAGCAGAGGCACCGGCAGTTCGAGGTCGACGGCGTAGTAGCGCCACGTGTTCGCGCCGCCCAACGAGTACGCGGCGAACGCCGCCACCGCGGCCGAGCGGGCCGGTACCCGTGAGGCGAGCAGGAGGATCGGCAGCGGGGCCAGCCAGGTCAGCCACGGGACGGGCGTGAGGCCGGTGCCGAAGAAGTACAGCGCGGCGGTGGCCAGTACCGCGGAGGCGCTACGCGCGAACGCCATCGAGGACCCTCTCCAGCGCGGTCCGGCACAGCGCGCGGAACTCGGCCTCGGGCGCCGTCAACCGCCCGCCCGCGTGGAGCTGGACCAGGCCGTGCAGCGTGGCCGAGATGACCAGCGCCAACTCCCACACGTCGTCCTGGCGCAGGATCCCGACGCGCATCCCCGAGGTGAGGGCGTCGGCGAGCACGGACAACGTCGGCGAGGCGCTCGCGTCGTCCGGGAACCTCCGCGCCCCGGCGCGCTGCTCGGTGAACAGGAACGTGTACAGGTGCGGCTGCCCGAGGGCGAAGTCCAGGTACAGGTCCAGTGCCTCGTCGAGCTGCCGGTGGAAGTCGGCCGACCAGTCGCGCTCGCCCCAGGTGCGGGCCAGCGCGGCGAAGCTGGTCGCGGCCACCGAGTCGAGGAGGTCCTCCCGGCTGGGGAAGTGCCGGTAGATCGCCATCGGGGTGAGGCCCGCGAGGGTGGCGACCCGCCGCATGGTGACGGCGGCCGACCCCTCGGCGAGCAGGAGGTCGTGGGCTATCGCGGCGATGCGCTCGCCGGTGACTGATGCCATGTATACACCGTAGACCACGTTGTGTACGGCGTATACAACGAATTCAGCCGAGTTTCGTCGCGGTGAGTTGGAACTGCCTGGCGAGGTGCGGGTACGGCGGTCGGGCGGTAACCGCGAGTTCCAGCCGTTCCAGGTCGGCGAAGAACGCCGGATCGGCCTTCGACTGGTCGTCCGCGATGTAGTCGCAGAACGCGCGGATGCCGTAGTGGCCGGTCACGGCGCAGCCGAGCGCGGCCAGCCGGTCGCCGACGTCCTCGGCGGTGTGCAGCGTCATCGTCGCGTCGAACGTGACCGAGCGCGCCTGGTCGGTCTCCAACGCCGTCAACGCCGCCACCGGATCGGTCTCCCGGATCGCGGCGAGCAGGGGCGCCGAGTGCTTGTTCACGGCCATGACCGACAGCAGCCCGCCGGTGCGCAGCGGCTCCAACGCGGAGGCGAGGCACGCGGTCGCGTCGCCCGCGTACTGGACCAGGTTGTGGCACAGCACCACGTCGAACCCGTCCAGGCCGTGGTCCGCGACGTCGGCCTCGACGAGCGCCACGGACACGCCCGCGGCCTCGGCGTCCTCCTTCGCGGCGGCGAGCATCTCCGCGGACCGGTCGACGATCGTCACGTCGTGGCCCCGGCGGGCGAGCGGGACGGCGTCACCACCGTCACCGCCAGCGAGGTCCAGCACCCGCAGCGGGTCCGGGCCGAGGTGGCGGGCGAGGTTGGCCTCGGCGAGCGTGTAGCGCAGGCGCCCCCAGGGGCTTTCGCGCCACTGCCGCCACGCGGTCATCGTGGAGTCCGACATGCCGCCGACGGTAGGCGAACGGCGTTCCCCGGTGCCGCGTGGAGCGCGCCACCGGCCGGTTCGAGGCGTCGTGGCTCGGGGCACGAAACCGGGTCGGCAGCGCACTTCACAGGCGCGTTCACGCACGTCAGAGGCGCTGTAACCCCCTGTCCGGCACGGGTGCGCAACCCGGTCGGGGCATGCGCCCGGCGATCTCGCTCGCTACCCTGGCCACTGTGCAGAGTGCTACAGAAAGGGTTTTTTCCGTCCGCGTAGGGCAGGTCACCGGAGCCACGGTGGTGACCGTCGTCGGTGAGGTCGACCTCGACACCGCGCCTGAACTGGAGTTCCGCGTCACCCGCGCCGCCGCGGCGGCCGACCCGCTCGTCATCGACCTCAGCGGGGTCACGTTCTTCGCCTCGGCGGGCCTCGCGTGCCTGCTCACGGCGCACGGCCAGGGCCACCGGCCGCACCTCGTGCCGTCACCCGCGGTGGCGAAGGTGCTCGCCCTGTCCGACCTGGAGGACTTCCTCCCGCGCAGCGAGTCACTGGCGGACGCGCTGCGCCACCTCGCCCGCTAGCCCGTCACAGCGGGAGGGCCTGCGCGAAGTCCTCCCACACGTCCTCGGCGTCCTCGATGCCGACCGAGACCCGCACCGTGCCTTCGCCGATGCCCGCCGCGAGCAGGGCATCGGCGTCGAGCTGGCGGTGCGAGGAGCTCGCCGGGTGCACCAGGGTGGTCTCGACACCGCCGAGCGACACCGCGAGCTTCGCCAGCCTCACGCCCTTCGTGAACGCGTACCCGGCCTCCCGCCCTCCCGCGAGGTCGAAGACCAGCATGCCGCCGAAGTCCGACAGGTGACCGCGCGCCACCTCGTGGTCGGGGTGGCCCGGGTGGCCCGGCCAGCGCACCGACACGACCGAGGGGTGGGCGGCCAGGCGTTCGGCGAGGACGGCCGCGTTCGCGCAGTGCTGGCGCATCCGCAGCGGCAGCGTCTGGACGCCCCTGATCGTCAGCCAGGCGGCGAACGGGTCCGCCGCCGCCCCCAGTTCCATCGCGTGGTGCCACACCTCGCGGTAGCGCTGGTCCTCGGCGAACACCAGCGCGCCGCCCGTCACGTCGGAGTGCCCGCCGAGGTACTTCGTGGCCGAGTGCAGCACGACGTCCGCGCCGTGCTCGATCGGCCTGCACAGCAGCGGTGTCGCGAAGGTGTTGTCCACCACCGTCACCAGCCCCGCGGCGCGGCCCGCGGCGAGGAACGCGGGCAGGTCCACGACCTTCGTCACCGGGTTCGCGATGGTCTCCAGGTACAACATCCTCGTGGACGGCCGGACCGCCGCCGCGACCTCGGCCGGGTCGTCGCCCGCGATGTAGGTGACGTCGACGCCGAAGCGGGCCGCGAGGTCGTTGAGCATCGCGTACGTGCCGCCGTACAGGCAGCTCTGGGCGATCACGTGGTCGCCCGAGCGCAGCGTGGACATCAGGACGGCGCTGATCGCGCCCATGCCGGACGCCGTGAACACCGCCGCCACCCCGCCTTCGAGGCGCGCCAGGTGGTCCTCCAGCGCGCGGACCGTCGGGTTGGCGTAGCGGCTGTAGACGAACCCGCTGTCCGGTGATTCGAGGGCTTCCGCGAGCGCGTCCGGGTCGTCGAAGGCGAAGTTCGAGGCCTGGTAGATCGGGACGCTGATCGACCGGGAGTTCGGCAGCGTCGGCACTGGCACGTGGACGGCACGGGTGGAAGGGCGCATGACCGCCAGTTTTGGGTGTCACGACGTCCTCCGACAGCGCCAATTCCGGCTAAATTGGTCCGGTGACAGAGCCAATACCGTGGTCGGTCGACCGCCTGGTCGCCCAACTCGGCCGCTGGTCGGTCAGCCGCGGTCCGCTGTACCTGCTGCTCGCCGAACGCCTGCGCCAGCTCATCGACTCGGGCCAGCTACCGCCGCGGGCCGCGCTGCCGCCGGACCGCGTGCTCGCGGGCAGGCTCGCGGTCGGCCGCACGACGGTCGTCGCCGCGTACGACCGGCTGCGCCAGGAGCGCAAGCTGGAACGGCACCAGGGCCGCGGCACGTGGGTCGCGCCCGCGGTGCTGGCCGGTCCGTGGCCGGGGGCGCTGCCGTTGGCGAACCCGCTGTTCGTCAACTACCTGGAACCGGTGGCGGGCGTGATCCCGTTGGCGTGCACCGCCCCGCACGGTCCGCCGCCGGAGCTGACCGAGGCGTTCGGGCGCGCGGTGGCGCGCCTGCCGGGCCAGGACGGCGGCGACATCGGCTACCACCCGACGGGCCACCCCGAACTCCGGTCCGCGCTGGCCGAGCGCTACACCTCGCGCGGGATCCCGACCGCGCCGGAGCAGATCCTGGTGACCACGGGCGGCCAGCAGGCGCTCGCGCTGCTCACCCGGCTGTTCGTCGCCCCCGGCGACACCGTGCTGGTGCAGGGGCCGACCTACCCCGGCGCGCTGGAGCTGTTCCGGGACGCCGCCGCGGTGCTCACGGCACTGCCCGGCGACGACGTCGCGGCGTGGACGACCGCGCTGGCCGACCGGCCCCGGCTCGCCTACCTGAACCCGACGAACCACAACCCGACCGGCGCCACCACGTCCGCGCTGGTCCGGCGCAGGCTGGTGGAGGTCGCGGTGGCGCACGGGGTTCCGCTGGTCGACGACGAGGTGCTCGCCGGGCTGTCGTTCGACGGGTCGCTCCCGCCGGGGCTGGCGGCGTTCGGACCGGCGCTCACCGTCGGGTCGTTCAGCAAGTCGGTGTGGGGCGGGCTGCGCACCGGCTGGATCCGCGCGTCCGAGGGCGAGATCGCCCAACTCGCCAGGATCAAGGCGATCCAGGACCTGGGCAGCCCGGTCCTGGAGCAGCTCGCGGCCGTCGAACTGCTGCCGGTGCTGGACGACGTGACCCGGCGCCGGGGCGCGGAATTGGCGCGGCGGCACGAAGTCCTGTGCGCCGCGCTCGCGGAATCGTTGCCCTCGTGGGACTTCCGCCGCGCCGACGGCGGTCAGTGCCTGTGGGTGCGGCTGCCCTCCGGTGACGCGTCGGCGTTCGCCCAGGTGGCGCTCCGGCACGGTGTGGCCGTGCTGCCGGGCGCCGCGCTGGACGCCGCGGGTGGCGGTACCGACCGGCTGCGAATCCCGTTCACCTCACCACAGGAGGAGGTCACCGACGCCGTCGAGCGGCTCGCGCTGGCGTGGAACGCCTACCAGCGCGCGGACCGCCCCGCTCCGGCGTCGGTCCACGCGATCGTCGTGTGACCGGCGAGCGCTGGTACCGTTCCACCGTCAGCAGCACCGACCTAGGAGGTGGGAACCCCATGACCGCTCGTCCAGGTCGGGTGCTCGCCCACCGCGCGGTCCGCTAGACCGCGGGAGAGCGCCCGTTCGGCACCCCCGAAAGGCACGTCTCCCCATGGTTCCACCGCTTTCCGCCATCATCGCCCGCCTGCGCGCCGTCGGCTGCGTGTTCGCCGAGGACGAGGCCCGCCTGCTCGTCGACGCGGCCGGGTCACCCGCCGAGCTCGACGCGATGGTCGCCCGCCGCGTCGAGGGCCTCCCGCTGGAGCACGTGCTCGGCTGGGCGGAGTTCTGCGGCCTGCGCGTCCTGGTCGACCCCGGCGTCTTCGTCCCCCGGCGGCGCACCGAGTTCCTGGCGCGGCGGGCGGCGTCCCTCGCGCGGCCCGGCTCCGTTGTCGTGGACCTGTGCTGCGGATCGGGCGCGGTCGGCGCGGTGGTCGCCTCACTGGTCGAGGGCGTCGACCTGTTCGCCGCCGACATCGACCCCGCCGCCGTCCGGTGCGCTCGCCGCAACATCCCCGGCGACCAGGTGTACGAGGGTGACCTGTACGCGCCGCTGCCGCTGGGGCTGCGCGGCCGGATCGACGTGCTCGTGGCCAACACGCCGTACGTGCCGACCGGGGCCATCGGCACGATGCCGCCGGAGGCCCGTGACCACGAGCCGCTGGTGGCGCTGGACGGCGGCGGTGACGGCCTGGACGTCCAGCGGCGCGTGGCCGCGGACGCCCCGAAGTGGCTCGCGCCCGGCGGACACCTGCTCGTGGAGACCGGTGAACGGCAGGCGCCGCACGCCGCCGAAGTGTTCGCCAGGTCCGGTTTGGAACCGCGGGTGGTGTCGTCGGAGGAACTGGACGCGACCGTCGTGATCGGCGTCAGGCCCGTCTGATCTAATTGTGGCGAACGTCATTCCACCTATTGTTGCATCGGCAATTGCTCGGCCGTTCGATCCGAGCTGATGCACGCACCGATGCACGTGCACTCTGCACGTGCGTAAGCCTTTGACCTGCAATGATGCCATTCCGCACTATTCGGTCTCAATAGCATTCGGCCGCTTGCCGAGATCCGCCAACCGCTCGGCGACAGACCCCCATCCCCCGATGGATTTCCCCGGACGGAGTGCGGCACCATTGGCACCATGATCGATCGGGAACCGTTGTCGAGCGACCTCGGCGATTTGCGCAACGACCCCGTGCGGCCTGTGCGGAAGACCATCACCCTGCACGACCGCGGCGTGGCGGCGCCCAGGTCGGTCGCGCTGCTGCCCACCCCGGCGCCCGCGCCGGTCCGGCCGCCGGAGCCGGAGGTGCGGACCCGCTGGCGCGTCACCCCGCGGGTCGTCGGCGTGCTCGTCCTGTTCGGCGGCCTCGCCGCGGTGATCGTGACCGCTTTCGGCGTGAGCGGAGTGCTGATGCTCATCGGCCTCTGCGTCGCGCTTCGATTGATGTGGACCGACAGGGCAGGTCGGTAGCACGTCACCCGGAAGCCGCGTCCACGGTTCGTGGACGCGGCTTCCGCTTGTACGCGGCTCACAAGGAACGCACAGCCCTCTCCCAGGAACCCCGTCGACCATCGGGGTGGACCAGGAGAGGACACGCCAGCGATGAACGACACCCAAGCCAGGATCGGCCGTCGTGCCGAGGGGAACCGCCGGGTCGGCCGGGCGACCGCGTGGACAGCCGCCGCCTGCACCGCGCTCGCGACCCTGTTCGGCGTCGTGTTCGCCACGGGCACGACGGACGCCCAGTCGGACACCGGGACGAGCACGTCGACGGGATCGTCCACTGACGGCGGCGATTCCCTGCAAGCCCCCGATTCCGCCCCGGAGCAGGGGTCGGGCAGTGCGCACACCGGGTCCGGTGGGTCGTGACGCACGTCGTGGAGTTCCCCGTGTGGGGCACGACGGCCGTGCTCGCCGTCACCGACCACCCGGTCGAGGCCGAACGGCTGCTGCGGGCCGTGCTGGACGACGTCGACCAGGCGTGCAACCGCTTCCGGGCCGACTCGGAGCTGTCGAGGCTGCCGTCCGGACGCGCTGTGCCGATCGGGCCGGTGCTCGCCGAAGCCCTCACCGTCGCGCTGCGCGCCGCGCGGCTCACCGACGGGCTCGTCGACCCGACGGTCGGCGGCGCGATCCGGGCGCTCGGCTACGACCGGGACTTCGCCGCGATCGTGGACGGACCCCTGGTCCCCCAACGGGTTCCGGGCTGGCACCGGGTCCTGCTCGACGCGGACCGCGGTGAAGTCCTGCTGCCCCATGGGATCGAGGTGGACCTCGGCGCGACGGCCAAGGCGCTGGCCGCGGATCGGGCGGCCCGCGCCATCTCCGTGATGGTCGGCTGCGGGGTGCTGGTGTCGCTCGGCGGCGACGTCGCCGTGGCGGGCGAGACGCCCGCGGGCGGGTGGCGGGTCGCGATCGGCGACGACCACCGGACCGCCGTCGCCGATCCCCAGACCGTGGTCGCGGTCCGGCGCGGCGGACTGGCGACGTCGAGCACCACGCGGCGGACCTGGCTGCGTGACGGCGTTCCGCAGCACCACATCGTCGACCCGCGCACCGGACTGGCCGCCGACGTCGTGTGGCGGACCGCCACCGTCGCCGCTGGCACGTGCGTGGACGCGAACACCGCCGCCACGGCCGCGATCGTCCTGGGCCACGACGCTCCCGAGTGGTTGGCCGCGCGCGGTCTGCCCGCCCGGCTGGTGTCGGCGGCGGGTGCCGTGCTCGCGGTCGGCGGCTGGCCCGCCGACCGGGAACGGCAGGCGGCGTGATGGGCGAGGCGCTGTGGTTCGCCAGCCGCGCCTGCGGTCTGCTGGCGCTGGTGCTGCTCACCGGGACGTTCGTGCTCGGCCTGCTCACCAGCGGCAGGCAGGCCACGGTCGCGTGGCCGCGCTTCACGATCGCCGCGCTGCACCGGAACCTGTCGCTGCTGGCGCTGGTGTTCCTGGCCGTCCACATCACCACCGCGATCGTCGACGGGTACGTGGCGCTGGACTGGGTCGACGTGGTGGTGCCGTTCGTGTCGGACTACCAGCCGTTCTGGATCGGCCTCGGCGCGGTCGCGGTCGACGTGCTGCTGGCGGTCGTGGTCACGAGCCTGCTGCGCACCAGGGTGCCGCCGCGGGTGTGGCGGGCGCTGCACTGGACCGCGTACGCGTGCTGGCCGATCGCGGTCGCGCACGGCTTCGGCATGGGTGACGCGGATCTGTGGTGGGTGTGGGCGTTGAACGGCCTGTGCGTCGTGGCGGTGCTGGCCGGACTCGTCTGGCGTGCGCAGCGGACGCACCCGGACACGAGGGCGAGGGTGGAAGCGCGATGAGGTTGTTGACCAACGGTCCACTGACCCCGTTGGCGGTCCCCGATCGGGTGACGCTGATCAACGAGGTACTCGCCTCAGGCCTGCGCGGCCGTGGCGGCGGGGGCTTCCCCACCGGCCGCAAGCTCCAGGCGGTCACCGGGCGCAAGCGGGTCGTCGTGGCGAACGGCTGCGAGGGCGAACCGGACAGCCTTAAGGACCGGGTGCTGCTCAGGCGGTCTCCGCACCTGGTGTTCGACGGGATCCAGGCCGCGCGCCACGCGATCGGCGCCACCGACGCCGTGCTGTGCGTGCACGAGGGCAGTCCGCTGGTAGCGGCTCTGCGCCCCACCGCGGCGGCTCGCGGTGTCCGCGTCGTCGAGGTGCCCCGGCGGTACGTCGCGAGCGAGGAGTCGGCGCTGGTGAACTTCCTCGCCGGTGGCGCGGCGAAGCCGACCGTGAGCCCGCCGCGCCCCACCGAGCGTGGGGTGCTGGTGGACAACGTGGAGACGTTGGCGCACCTGGCGGTCGTGGCCAGGATCGGCGCGGAGGCGTTCCGCGCCAGGGAGACGACGCTGGTCACCACCCCCACCGGTGTGCACGAGGTGCCGGTGACGACCAGGCTCGCCGACCTGGTCACGGGCCCGGTGCTCGCGGGCGGGTACGGCGGGGTGTGGCTGGCGGACGCGGGTGGCCTCACCGTCGGCGAGGCGCCGGGCGTCGCCGTCTTCCGCTCGCCGCGCGAGTGCGGGGTCCGCGACACCGCGGCGATCCTGGCCTACCTCGCGGCCGAGTCGGCCCGCCAGTGCGGACCGTGCATGTTCGGCCTGCCCGCCATCGCCGCCGACTTCGCCGCGCTGGCCGACGGCGTGCCCGGAGCACTCGACCGCCTGCGCCGCAGGCTGCCGGTCGTGACGGGGCGCGGCGCGTGCGCCCACCCGGACGGCGCGGTCCGGATGGCCGCGAGCGCGCTGGCCGTGTTCGCCGACGACGTCACGGCCCACGCCACCGGCGCGGGCTGCACCACGAGGAGGACCGCGTGAGCTCGCTCGACCTGGACCCCATCGCCTGCCGCGCCCACGGCCTGTGCGCCGACCTGCTCCCGGAGGTGGTCGACCTGGACGAGTGGGGCTACCCGCTGCTCCACGGCGACACCCTGCCCGCCCACCTCGTCCCCGCGGCCCGCCGAGCCGCGTCGGCCTGCCCGGCGCTGGCCCTCCGGGTCACCGAGCGGTCCCGTCAGCGGTCGGCTTGACTCAACTGCGGCAGGTCGAAGTCGCCGAACACCCAGGTGCCGGGGGCTTCCGGGTCGTCACCAGCCCAGAACTCGGCCCACAGCAGGGCGAACTCCTCCTGGGTGAGGCGGCCGTCGCCGTCCAGATCGAGCCGGGCGAACACCTCGTCGGTGTCGGTCCGGCGGCCGGTCCACGCCTCGATGAGCTGCCGGTACTCCCCGGCGGTGATCTCGTTGTCCGCGTTCTCGTCGATGGCCTCGAACATGACCCGCGCGGTGGCGGTGACCACGTCCAGCATGGCGGGCAGGCGGTCCACCACGAGGAGGACCTCGTCGGGGGTGACCTTGTCGTCGCGGTTGGTGTCGGACGCGGCGAGCAGGGTCTCCCACCAGCCCATCATGATCGCCGACAGCCGTTGGTGGTCGCGGGTGCCCGGCGCCGCGCGGCGCAGCTCCGTCCACCTCATCGTCAACTCGGTGAAGTCGGACTCGGTCAGGAACCCGTCGCCGTCGGTGTCCATCGCCTCGAACACGACGGCGACCTTGCGTCTCTGGAACTCACTCGCCATGCCACACAAGGTGACCCCTGAGGCCCCACTACGACAATTGGCCACTCGGGTTCCACCGACTACACGACCAGGTGACGCAGACCGTTACTCCGAGTGCCCGAGCGCCAGCCAGGCCTCCCGGCGTTCCCGCTGCCGGACGGGGTCCGCGACCGGCGCCGCGGCCAGCAGCCGTCGCGTGTACGGGTGCAGCGGCTCGGTCAGCACGTCGCCCGCGGGCCCGGTCTCCACGACCCGACCCCGGTAGAGGACGGCGACCCGATCGGCCAGCCGTTCGACCACGGCGAGGTCGTGGCTGATGAACAGGCAGGCGAACCGTAGTTCGGCCTGCAACGACCGGAACAGGTCGAGCACGCGGGCCTGGACGGACACGTCGAGCGCACTGGTCGGCTCGTCGGCGATCAGCAGTTCCGGGTCCAGCGCGATGGCCCGTGCGATGCCGACGCGCTGCCGCTGCCCGCCGGACAACTCGTGCGGGTAGCGCTCGCGCAACGACGGCGAGAGCTGCACGGCGTCCAGCAGCTCGTCGACCCGGCGAGCGAGCGCGGCGCCGCGCAGGGAGCCGTGCAGCAGCAACGGGGACGCGACGCTGCGGGCGATGGTGGCCCGCGGGTTCAACGACGACGCCGGGTCCTGGAACACCATCCCGATCCGCCCGCGCGCCCGCTTCAGCGCCCGTCCGCGCAACCGGGAGAGGTCCTGCCCCGTCAGGCCGACCAGGCCCGCGCTCGGCGCGACGAGACCCGTGACCGCGCCCGCGATGCTGCTCTTGCCCGACCCCGACTCCCCCACCAGGCCGAGCACCTCGCCCCGACCGACGTGCAGCCCGACGCCGTCGACCGCGCGGAACCGCCCGTAGGAGACGGAAAGCCCGGTCAGCACGAGCACCGGGTCGTCGCCGGGTTCGTCCGGTGTGGACAGATCCGGCTCGGTCACGGCGACGTGCGCACCCCGTGCCACGACACCGGGCGAGACCTCGACGGCGGCGGGCAGGTCGACGGGCGGCGGGGTGCTCAGGGACACCACAGCGGCCAGCAGCGACCGCGTGTACTCGTGCTCGGGGGCGCCGAAGACGTCCGCCACCGGCCCCTGCTCGACCACCCGGCCGTCGTGCATCACGACGACCCGGTCGGCCAGGTCCGCGACCACGCCCATGTCGTGCGTGATCAGCAGGATCGCCGCGTCGAGCCTGCCCCGCAGGTCCCGCAGCAGCTCCAGGATCTCCGCCTGCACGGTCACGTCCAGCGCGGTGGTCGGCTCGTCGGCGATCAGCAACGACGGCTCGTTCGCCACGGCCATCGCGATCACCACCCGCTGCAACTGCCCGCCGGACAGCTCGTGCGGGTACTTCCGCCGGGCCGTGGAAGGCAGTCCCACCAACGACAGCAGCTCGACCGTGCGCTGCTTCGCCTGCGCCGTCGTGCGTTCGCCGTGGGCGCGAACCACCTCGGCGAGCTGGTCGCCGATCCGGAACACCGGATTGAGCGCGGTCATGGGTTCCTGGAACACCATGCCGATCTCGCCGCCGCGCACGGCCCGCAACTCGCCCGCGGACAACGTGAACAGGTCGCGCCCGGCGAGCAGGGCCCGGCCGGTGACCGTCGCGGTGCCGGGCAGCAGGCCCAGCAGCGACATCGCGGTCACCGTCTTGCCGGAGCCCGACTCGCCGACGACGGCGAGCACCTCCCCCGCCGCCAGCGAGTAGCTGACCTCGCTGGCGGCGGGGGCGTCGAACGCCACGGAAACGTCCTCCAGGCGCAGGAGTGGCGACGTCACTTGGAGATACCGGCCTGGAGGTAGTTCGGGTAGGACGGGAAGTCGGCGATGAAGAAGTTCGCGACCTTGGAACCGTGCAGGAACGAGTTGCGCGTGTAGATCAGCGGCACGACCGGCGAGTCGCCGAGGATCTTCTTGTCCAGCTCGACCCACTTCTTGCCCGCGGCGGCCGGGTCGACCTCGCTCTGCGCGGCCTCGATCAGCTTGTCCACGTCGGGGTTGCTGTAGCGGGAGATGTTGTACCCGCCGCCACCGATCTCCGACGACGCGAACAGCGGCTGGATGTTGGCGTTGGCGCTGGGGAAGTCCGGTTGCCACGAGCTGAGCGTGAGGTCGTAGACGGCGTCCTTCGCCTGGTTCGTCTCGGCCTCGTAGGCGTCGCTGTCCAGCACCCGGATGTTCACCTTGATGTTCGCCTTGGCGAGCGCGGCCTGGATCGCCTGGGCCTTGTTGGGCCCGTCGTTGCTCTTGGAGACCACGAAGTCCAGGTTCTCCAGCCCGTTGGGGAACCCGCCCTCGGTGAGGAGCTGCTTGGCCTTCTCCGGGTCGCCGGTGGGCTGCGTCTGGTAGAGGTCGAACTGCTCGCGGCCCGCGATGCCCTGCGTGATCAGCGTGGTGGCGGTGTCACCCGCGAGCTGGGCGCTGCCCGCCGACGCGATCTGGTACGAGGTCTTGTCCACCGCGTACTGGAAGGCCTGGCGCACCTTGGGGTTCGTCAGCTTCTGCGTGTTGAGCGCGAGGTAGGCGAGCGCGCCGGACTTCGACGTGACGAGCCGCTGCTTCGCGGAGGCGTTGCCCTGCAACTGGGCGAGCTGGGCGGGCGAGGCGAACGAGGAGCCGAACGCCTCCTTGTCGTCGCCGCTGTCCGCGACGAGCCGCTGCGACACGACCGACGCGTCCTGGCCGAGCTGGAACAGGACCTCGTCCGGCAGACCGCCGCGGATCTGGTCGGAACCCTTGTCCCAGTTGGTGTTGCGGGTCAGGCGGACCTTCACGCCGCGCTGGTACTCGGCGATCTGGTAGGGGCCGGACGCGACCGGGTGCTCGCCGTAGTCGGGCTCGGCGCCCTTGCCCTCGGGGACCGGCGCGAACGCCGGGGTGCTGGCGATCCACGGCCAGTCGCCGTACGGGCGGGTCAGGCGGAAGACGATGGTCTTGTCGTCCGGGGTCTCGATGGAGTCGAGGCCCTTGCCCTCGAACGGCCCGCGGTAGTCGGCACCGCCGACGAGGAGCTGCTTGTGGTAGCCGAGACCGCCGGAGAACGCGGGCGCGTAGGTGCGCTCGACGCCCCACTTGACGTCCTTGGAGCGGATCGGCGTGCCGTCGCTGAACTTCAGCCCGTCCTTGAGGGTGAACGTCCAGGTCTTGCCGCCGTCGGACGCCTTGCCGGTGTCACCGAGGTCCGGCACGACCTCCGCCTGCTTGCCCTCGGCGTTCTGCCAGCCGGTGAGCCTGCGGTGCACGTAGCCCAGCGAGGTGATCGGCAGGCTGCTGCTCTTGGCCGGGTCGTAGTTGACCGTCTGCCCCTCGTTGAGGATGCGCAGCGTGCCGCCCTGTTCGGCCTTGGCGGTGTCCGCGCCTGTCGTCTTGGGGTCGTTGGCGCCGCACGCGGCGAGCAGGGCGACCGCCGCCACGACCGGGACCAGTCTGTGCGCTTGCTTCGACATTCTCTTCTCCCGCAGGGGTTTTCAGGTGAGACGGGCTCGTGGGTCGAGCGCGCCGTAGCAGAGGTCGACCAGGACGTTCGCCAGGACGATGAGGAAGGCGGAGAACAACGTGCAGCCGAGCAGCAGCGGCAGGTCCCGCTGGTTCACCGCGTCGGTCAGCAGGCTGCCGAGGCCGGGCAGGCTGAACACCCGTTCGGTGATCACCGCGCCGCCGAGCAGCGAGCCGAGGTCGATGCCGAACACCGTGACGACCGGCAGCAGGACGTTGCGCAGCGCGTGCCTGCCGACGACCTTGGACTCGCGCAGCCCGTTGGCGCGGGCCGTGCGGATGTAGTCCTCCCCCAGCGTTTCCAGCATCTGCGAGCGAGTCAGCCGGATGTAGACCGCCGCGTGCGAGAACGCCAGCACGCTCCAGGGCAGCACGAGGTGCCACGCCCAGTCGACCGGGCTCTCGGCGAACGGCACGTACCCGCCGACCGGGACCACGTCGAGGGTGAACCCGAGGACGAGGATCCCCAGCAGCCCCACCAGGTACACCGGCGCGGACACCCCGGCGACCGAGCCCGCGAGGGTGATCCGGTCCCACACCGTGCCGCGGCGCAGCGCGGAGAACACGCCCGCGCCGACCCCCGTGACGAGCCACAGCAGCGCCGCGCCGACGGCGAGCGAGACCGTGACCGGCAGGCGTTCGGTGATGAGCACGACCACGTCGGCGTTCTGCTGGAACGAGTAGCCGAAGCACGGTGCGGCGCAGTGGATCGAGGTCGCGCCGACGCCGAACGTCCGGCCCGTCACGATGCCGCCGAGGAAGTCCAGGAACTGCCGCCAGGCGGGGTCGTCCAGCCCCATGAACTCCCGTGCCAGTGCCAGGTTCTGCTCGGTGCACGGACGGCCGCACGAAAGCTGCGCCGGGTCGGACGGCACGAGGTAGAAGACCACGTAGGTGACGAACACGACGACGAGCAGCACCAGCAGGGTCCCCGCGAGGCGGGCGGCGACGAACTTGAGGGTGCGCATCAGCGTCGCACTTCCGTCTTGGGGTCGAGCGCGTCGCGCAGGCCGTCACCGAACACCGTGAACCCCCAGGTGGCCAGGAACAGCGCGCCACCGGGGAAGAACAGGAACATCGGGTCGGTCACCACCCACTCGACGGCCGTGCTGATCGCGCGGCCCCAGCTCGGCGTGGGTTGCGGGATGCCGACGCCGAGGAACGACAGCGCCGCCTCCAGACCGATCTTGCCGGGGATCGACAGCGTCGCCACGACGATGATCGGCGCCCACAGGTTCGGCAGCAACTCGGCCCGGAACACCTGCCGCGGACTGGCGCCGAGGATGCGCGCGGCGGACACGAAGTTCCGCTTCTTCAACGTCAGCACCTGCGCCCGCACGATCCGGGCGATGGACGGCCAGCCGAAGAAGCCGATCACCACGATCAGCAGCAGCGGCCGAGACACGGAGCTGGGCACCACCGCGCCCAGCGCGATCATGAACACCAGGTACGGGAAGCCGAGGAACACGTCGGCGATCCACGTGACGACCCGATCGACCCAGCCACCGAGATACCCGGCCCCAGCTCCGATCAGAACGCCCAGCACCACCGACACCGCCGTCGCGGCCAACCCGATCAGGAACGACGTGCGAGCACCGTGAACCACGATCGCGAACAGATCACGCCCGCTCAACGGCTCAACCCCGAACCAGTGCTCCCCGCTCACACCACCAAGAGCACCGGCCGGACCACCGGTCTGCGGGTCGAGCACCTCGGACCGGTAGGTGTACGGGTCCTGCCCCTCGATCGCGGTGAGCAGATCCGCGGCCACGGCAGCAACACCGAGCACCGCGACCGTGATCGCGCCCGCGAGCGCCCACCGATCCCGACGCAACATGGCCCTGATGGCCGCGCCAACCGACCGGGCCGGAACCCCGACGTGTTCTGACAACGTTGACCTGCCTGTAGGTGAGCCGGACGATCGGTCACGATAGGCAAGTTCGCAGCGCTAAGGACCACCTCCCACAATGTGAGACAACCACCGGCTCCGCAGAGCCGCGGCATGGCAGACCTACGCCACTTCACAGCCGCACAGCAGCCTCGACAACGTCGTGAGCAGCACCAACACCCCACCCATCAGGCCGGTTACCAACACCGAACCCACCGGCAGAGTTGCCCAACCCGAGCACCAAAACGTTCACCCAGCCGGACGAACACCACCAGGGAGACCGAGAACACCACCCCCTAACCCACCCGCCGCACAACACCACCCACCATTCAGCTCCGCACGCCGTGCACCTCCTCTCGCCCTCAAGTTCGGCCCGCCGTTCCACTCGGCCCGTCGCTTAACTCCGCTCGCCGGTTAACTCGGCCCGCCGCACAGCCCGGTACCAAGCGACCCGTCCGGCACCTCCGGACTCCCTGGTAACCCCGTGCACCACGGACTCGTACAACAACCGTGCCCACAACGGGCCTCCTGCACCCAATGCCCCACAGAAGCCCGGCCTCTGCCACCCACTCCCCACAGAACGCCGAGTCCCCTTCCCTCCTCCCTCCTCCAACCATCCGACCCCACCAACCTGCCCACCAACGTCACACCGATCCCGCACCACCACCGGCAGACCTCCACCTCACGCCGTCCCACAACCACTCCCAGGCGCGGAGTCGTCGATACTGATGCGATGCGGGTGATCGCACGCGATGGCGTCCACGAGATCGAGATCCAACGATCTCGTTTCCTGTGCAGCGTCGGCCGAGTAAACGACGAGACCGAAGCCACGGCCTTCATCGCCGCTGTGCGCAAGGAACACTGGTCCGCCAACCACAACTGCTCTGCGTTCCGGGTGGACGGCACGCAGCGCTCCAGCGACGACGGCGAACCCGCGGGCACAGCCGGAGTCCCGATGCTGGAAATCCTCATCCGACGCGACCTGACCAACACGGTAGCCGTGGTCACCCGCTACTTCGGCGGCATCAAACTAGGCGCAGGCGGCCTAGTACGCGCCTACGGCCGCGCCGTCTCCGAAGCGGTCGACGCGATCGGCACCCTCGAACGAGCCAGGTTCGCCACGTTCGCGATCACGGTCGACCACGCCGACGCAGGCAGACTGGAGAACGCCCTGCACGCCGCAGGCCACCGAGTAGCAGGCGTCGCCTACGACCGACGCGCCACGATCACCGTGCACGTCCCCGAAGCGAACACCACCCCGTTCCACGACTGGCTGGCATCCCAGACCGCAGGCACGGCCACAGCCGAACCCGGCCCACCGATCGACCTGGACGTCCACTAAGGCGTCCGCCCACCCCCTCTCCATCTCAACCAGACAGCCAAGACCTCAACCAAAGCCGAGGTTCACCCTCGACAAACCCACCGATCACCAACGCTCGCCCTCACACCGCCCAGCACACGACCACCCAGCCGGGATCACACCCAACGACGAAGCCGTCGCCACACCCGACCACTCGCGCCGGACACGCGCGCCGAACACCCCGGCGGACGGCTCCATCCCGGCAACTCTCCGGTGCACCAGGAGCTACCAATCTCGGACAGCGTCCATAACCAAGCGGTTCGCGGACAGCCTCCAGGACCAAGCCGATCGCACACGTTCCGCGGCCCACAACCCAGTCAGGTGAACCACCAGTCCCGCACACGAATCGCCATCTGCACCCGAACGCCCGCCCACACGGCACACTCACCGCACAGCGCTCACCCACCACCCCCGAGGGATCTCGATCGCGAGTCGAACTCCCGCCGAAGGCGACGTTCTGCTACTGAGCAGCGGCTAGTCGTTCATTGGCCTCCTCGATGTCGTCCTGGGTCGGCGCGTCGTCCTGGGACAGGGACAAACGCCAGTGGCCGGTGAAGTCGATCGACGACGTCGGCAGACCTCGATCGTCGATCAGGTGACGCCGGAGCGTACGCACCGCCCCGGCTTCGCCCGCCAACCAGGCGAAAGGAACACCCGCAGGCAAGGTGGCTGCCGCAAGCGCGTCCACCAGCAAAGCGCCCGGAGGTGCCGTGCTGTCGTCCCGGTCCAGCCAGTGCACGGCGGCGTTGCCCGGCAGGACCTGGTGTTCGGCCTCGTCCGCCACCTCGACGTACGCCACCGCTGACGTGCCGTCGGAAACCCCTTCGAGGATCGAGGTGATCGCTGGCAGAGCGGTGGCGTCGCCCACCAGCAGGAGCCAGTCGGCCTGATCGATGGACGTCGTGAGCGAAGTGGGTCTCGCGAACGTGGCGGACGGACCGAACATGCTGAGAACAGCCCCTGGGCGAGCTGTTTCAGCCCACCGGGTCGCGGGACCCGCGTGGTCGTCGAGGACGAAGTCGATGTCGACCGTGGCGCTGTCCGGGTGGTGGGCGCGGATCGTGTAGCTGCGCATCCACGGTCTCTCCGGTTCGGGAATCGCGCTGTACGCCTGGTACCAACTCATGAAGTCGGTGTCCGGCGACGGCAGAACAGGACGCGACTGACCAGGTCTGGGGAAGTAGAGCTTGACCTGTTGATCGAGTTCCACCGACGCGTAGTCGGCCAGGTCGGCACCGCCGAAGGTGACGCGCGCCATGCGCGGGGTGATTCGACGGACGGCGACGACTTCGAGTTGACGGATCGGTAACTGCTGCACGGGGGTCCTTCCTGGGTCAGGCACCAACGTAGGTGCGGAGGTGGTGGGCGGTGAGAGAGTCGCCGGACTCCACCAGTTCAGCGGGTGTGCCGGTGAAGACGATCTGGCCACCGTCCTGGCCCGCGCCGGGACCGAGGTCGATGATCCAGTCGGCGTGGGCCATCACGGCCTGGTGGTGTTCGATGCAGATCACGGTGTTGCCGTCGTCCACCAAGCGGTCCAGAAGTGCCAGGAGCTGGTCGACGTCGGCCAGGTGCAGGCCGGTCGTCGGCTCGTCCAGCACGTACACCGTCGCCTTCTCGGCCATCTGGATGGCGAGTTTGACGCGCTGCCGTTCGCCACCGGACAGGGTGGTGAGCGGTTGGCCGAGCCCCAGGTAGCCGAGGCCCACGTCCGCCAGTCTGTCGAGGACCACTCTGGCCTGACCGGTGGTGAAGAAGTCGCGGGCCTCGGTGACCGGCATGGCAAGGACTTCACTGATGTTCTTGCCGCGCAACGTGTACGTGAGGACTTCCGGGGTGAAGCGCTTGCCCTCGCACTGCTCGCAGACCGAGGCGACACCCGCCATCATCGCCAGGTCGGTGTACACGAGACCGATGCCCTTGCAGTTGGGGCAGGCACCCTCGGAGTTCGCGCTGAACAGGGCGGCCTTCACGCCGTTGGCCTTGGCGAAGGCGGCCCGGATCGGGTCGAGCAGACCGGTGTAGGTCGCCGGGTTGCTGCGGCGGGAACCGCGGATCGGCGACTGGTCCACCACGGCCACACCATCCCGGCGCGGCAGCGAGCCGTGGATCAGCGAACTCTTGCCGGAGCCCGCCACACCGGTGACGACGGTCAGGACGCCGAGCGGGATGTCGACGTCGACGTTCTTCAGGTTGTGCGTGGCGGCGCCTCTGATCTCCAGGTGACCGCGGGGTTCCCGCGCCTTCTCCCGGAGCTGCGCCCGGTGGTCCAGGTGTCTGCCGGTCAAGGTGTCGGACGCGCGCAGCGACGCCACGTCACCCGCGAAGCAGATCCGACCGCCGGACGGACCGGCACCGGGGCCGAGGTCCACGACGTGGTCGGCGATGTCGATGACCTCGGGCTTGTGCTCGACCACGAGCACGGTGTTCCCCTTGTCGCGCAGGAGGATCAGCAGGTTGTTCATCCGCTGGATGTCGTGCGGGTGCAACCCGACCGTCGGCTCGTCGAAGACGTACGTGACGTCGGTGAGGCTGGACCCCAGGTGCCGCACCATCTTCACCCGCTGGGCCTCGCCGCCGGACAGCGTCGCCGACTCCCGGTCGAGGCTCAGGTAGCCGAGGCCGATCTCGACCAACGAGTCGAGCGTCTCCCGCAACGTCACCAGCAACGGGCCCACGGACGGGTCGTCGATCTTCTTGACGAACTCGGCCAGGTCGCTGATCTGCATGGACGCGCACTCGGCGATGTTGCGGCCGTCGATCTTCGACGACAGCGCGGCCGGGTTCAGCCTCGTGCCCTGGCAGGCCGAGCAGCGCGCGAAGGTCACGGCCCGGTCGACGAACGCCCGGATGTGCGGCTGCATCGACTCCCGGTCCTTGGCGAGGTACAGCCGCTGCACCTTCACCACGAGACCTTCGTAGGTGACGTTCGTCGTGCCGATCTTCACCTTGGTGGACGCCTTGTGCAGGAAGGCCTCCCACTCTTCGGGGGTGAAGTCCTTCAGCTTGGTGTCGGGGTCGAAGAAACCGGACTGGATGTAGGTCTGCACGTACCAGGCGTCCGTGGTGAAGCCGGGAACGGTGACGGCGCCCTCGTTGAGCGACAGCTCGCGGTTCACGAGCTGGTCGACGTCGATCGCCGAGACCCGCCCGAGCCCTTCGCAGACCGGGCACATGCCTTCCGGGCTGTTGAAGCCGAACGCCGACGACGTGCCGACGTGCGGTTCTCCGACGCGGCTGAAGACGATCCGCAGCATCGTCTGGGCGTCGGTCGCCGTGCCGACCGTGGACCGGGAATTCGCGCCCATCCGCTCCTGGTCGACGATGATCGCCGCGCTCAGGTTGCGCAGCGCGTCGACGTCCGGTCTGCCCTGGCTGGGCATGAACGACTGGATGAACGCCGTGTAGGTCTCGTTGATGAGGCGCTGGGACTCGGCGGCGATCGTGCCGAAGACGAGCGAGGACTTGCCCGACCCGGACACGCCGGTGAACACCGTCAGACGGCGCTTGGGGATGTCGAGTGAGATGTCGGCCAGATTGTTCTCCCTGGCGCCGCGGACCTCGATCACGTCGTGGCTGTCCGCGGCGGACCGCTGCCCGGCGGTCATCGGTCGTTCACCGACTTCTTGGTGGCGTCCATGCGGCAGAGGATGCCCCCTGACCTGCCACAGTGCCCGATTGCGCCTATCAGGTGACGCTCCATCCGCTCCCCCAGGGTCTCTTTATGCTGTAAGGTGATCGCAACGTTACTTTATGGCGTAAGGAGATGCAAATGGTCATCTACGCCGGGCAGGGCGATCCCCGCTGGTCCATGGATGTCATGTGGGGCAACAGGGTGTCGAACCTGCGACCCGGACCGAAGCCTGGCCTGAGCGTCGAGCTGATCATCGACGCGGCCGTCGGTGTCGCGGACATCGACGGCATGGCCGGGCTGTCGATGCGCGCGGTGGGCGAGAAGCTCGGGCGGACGGCCATGTCCTTATATACCTACGTCCCTACGAAGGGCGATCTGGTCGACCTGATGTACGACCGGGTGCTGGGCGAGTTGCCCACGCACTACGAGCCGAGACTCGGGTGGCGCGGGTCTGTCACGTCCTGGGCCGAGGACCACCTGGAGTTCCACCTGAGACATCCGTGGACGCTCCAGGTCTCCCAGGCGAGACCGGTGCTGGGGCCGAACGAGTTCGCGGCGCTCGACACGGCGTCGGGGATCTTGCACGAGACGGGCCTCAGACCTCCGGTGCTGCGGGGGATCTTGGGAGTCGTGCTGCACTACGTCCGCGGAGCGGCGCGAACGGAGGCGGAGGCGCGGGCAGCGGCAGAGGAAACGGGGGTGTCCGACGAGGACTGGTGGCACTCGCGGTCGCCGCTGCTGGTGGAGGTGGCGCCGGACTTCGCGGACCGGTTCCCGATGGCGATCCGGATGGAGCAGGACAAACCCGCGCCGCCTGAGGACCCGAAGAAGCCGTACCTGGAGTCGGCGATGGCCGAGTCCTTCGCGATGGGATTGGAGGTGATCTTGGACGGGATCGAGGCGACGATGGAGAAGGCCAAGGCTGGGTGAGTCGCTTCCTCACGGCTGGCGCGACTGTCTGACGGACAGGCGTTCGTATGGACTGGCCGGGCGAGGCGAGTACTGGCGGACCAACTCGATTCGGCCGGATCGGGTGAAGTCAGGTCGGGCGCGCCACGTCGAACTGGACAGCCCCTGCCAGGCCTGGGCTGCACAACTCACACGGACTTGCGTCGACTCGCTGGCGAGGCTGGCCCGAACAAGGCCACTTCGCACCGGGATTGTGCGCACTTTCTCGGAGGCTGCGCGGTGACACGCGGTCACGTTCCCCTGGCGCGGCTGTCGCAAGGTCGCGAACGGCTAGGCGTGATCACGAGCGGTGCGGCGTGGTCGAACGGCATGGCGTGGTCGAACGCCGGGTCATTCGGGCTCGCGGTTTGGGCGGTCGCAGTGTGGCCGGTCGCCGTGCTCGGTGGACAGGATTGGGCAACCATGACGTGATCATCGGGCTCGGAGAGGACTCGCGGTGGCGGTTGGCAAGCGTGTAGCGGTGTTCGGGTTGGGCGGCACGATCGCCATGGGGGCGTCTCATGGTGGTGGGGTGGTGCCCGCGTTGACACCCGAGCAACTGTTGGCGGCGGTGCCGGGGCTGGGTGATGTCGGTGTTTCGTTGGAGGTGGTGGATTTTCGGCAGGTGCCGGGGGCGTCGGTGACGTTCGAGGACGTCGCGGCGCTGTTCGAGGCGATTCGTGGTGTGGACGTCGACGGTGTCGTGGTGACGCAGGGGACGGACACGATCGAGGAAACGTCGTACCTGCTCGATCTCGCCTACGGCGGGGACATGCCGGTCGTGGTGACCGGGGCGATGCGCAACCCGACGTTGGCCGGGGCGGATGGGCCGGCCAACCTGTTGGCGGCCATTCAGGTGGCGGCCAGTCCGGAGGCCCGCGGGCAGGGGTGTCTGGTGGTGTTCGCCGACGAGATCCACGCCGCGCGGCGGGTGCGGAAGACGCACAGTTCCAGTCCGGGCACCTTCCGGTCGCCGAATGGAGGGCCGCTGGGGTACGTCGTCGAAGGTGTCGCGCGGATGGTGCAGCGGGTCGAGCGGCGGGCGGTTGTGCCGTTCGGTGACGGTGGATCGGCGACGGTGGCGGTGGTGACGGCGATGCTCGGTGATGAGGGGGTGCTGTTGGAAGGGTTGGACGGGCGGGTGGACGGGGTCGTGGTGGCGGCGTTCGGTGCCGGGCACGTGCCGGTGAGTTGGGTGGAACCGTTGGTGCGGCTGGTGGCGCGGATGCCGGTGGTGCTCGCCTCGCGCACGGGTGCGGGTTCGGTGTTGGAGCACACCTACGGGTTCGCAGGCTCGGAGAAGGATCTGCGGGAGCGTGGGTTGGTTTCGGCTGGGTTCCTGGATCCGTTGAAGGCGCGGTTGCTGTTGCGCCAACTCCTCGGGGTGGGCGCTGATGCCGCCGCGATTCGGGCCGCGTTCCAGGAAGCGGGTCGCTAGTCAGGAGGTGAGGAGGAGGGGTACCAGTTGCTCGGCTGAGGTGAGTGAGCCGTGCTGGCCGATGAAGCCGCTGAGCCTGGCTTCGACGGTGGTGCGGACGACTGCGGCCGTGCCGCGGGCGGCCACAACCAGGTTGCCGATTCGGGGGTAGACGTGAGTCGCCACCGAAGGGCCGAACAAGCCCAGGGCGATGGCTTCGTCGCGGCGCAGCAGCCAGGCGCGATCGCCGAGGACCTGTTGCCACGCGGCCAGGACGTCGTCGGTGGCGCCAGGCTCGGTGTAGACGTGGCGGACTCGTGGTTCGCCGCCCAGCAGTCGGACGCCCGCTTGGAGGAGTGGTTCGGTGTCGTAGTCGACGGTGTCTTCTTCCGTCAGGGTGACCATGCCGTGGTCGGCCACGACGGCCAGCAAGGCGTCGGTGGGCAGGCGGGCGGCGATCGAGGCGGCGACGTGGTCGATGAACGACAGTTGGAGCAGCCACGGTTCGGTGCCCGGTCCGTAGAAGTGGCCCAGCGCGTCGAGGTCGGCGTGGTAGGCGTAGCAAAAGACGCGGTCGGCGGAGCGGAGCGCGTCCAAGGTGGCGCTCACCAGGTCGCCCATCGCGAAGACGCCCTGGAACGGCGCACCGCGCAGCGCCGCACGGGACAGGCCGCTGCCTTCCTGCTGGTAGGGCGCCACAACCCGCACGGCCACGCCTGCCGCGGTCGCCCGGTCGAAGATGGTCGGCCTCGGTTGCACCTCTTCGGGAACCGCGGTGGGCCGGAGGTCCGTGTGGTGAGGGGCGCCGTGGTGGTTCCAGCCCAACGCGTTGAGCAGTAAGGAATTCGTCTCGAAGGTGTAGCCGACGACGCCGTGCTCGCCGGTGGGAAGTCCGGTGCCCAGCGCGGCGATGCTGGTCGCGGTGCTGGAGGGGAATCCGGCCGTGATCGGTTTTCCGGACAGTGACGCCAGAAACGGTGCCGTGTCGGCGTGGGCGCGGAGCAACTCCCAGCCGAGTCCGTCGATGAGCAGCAGGCACACGCGGCGAGCGGCGGGCACGCCGATCACGTCGGTCATGCCCGGCACGTCCAGGCTCGCCAAGAGCGAAGGCACAACGTCCGCGAGCGCGCCCGACCCATACCTGGGGATCTCCATAGTCGGCGACCCTAGACGCGCCATCGACCGGTCACCAGCAGCAGGGAGACGACAACCGCGAGAGAAGAGGGGTGGCAGCGACAGAGGGGGGTGGAACTGACAAAAGAGGGCGGCACCGGCGAGAGAGCCGTGGCGTCGGTCGCGAGTCGCGTCTGCCGAGCCGTTGTTGGCGAGGTCGCGGGTCGGCCGGGTCGGCGATGGACAAGAGGTGATGTGTCGTCAGCGCCATGGGGCGCGTCAACAGGACAGAGGTGGAGGAGAGCAGCGGAGGGCAGAGGGCCGAAGTGGTTCGCCGTCAAGGGTTCACGGGTCGCGGGGGGGTGTCCGCGGGGGCGCTGGTCAGCAGGATGGTGGTGGGCTGCTGGGGGCGGTGACTGTTGGAGGTTCGGCGGGGTTGTGGGTGGGTTGTGGCTTGGGGTGGGCGGTTTGAGTGGGAGTTTGTGTGGGTGGAAGGCGTGCATGGGTGGTCGGGAGGTGGGGTGCTGTGGTCTGGGTGTGGTGATTAGGGGGTGCCCTGGCGGGGGTGGGGCCGCCAGGGCGGGTGGGGGTAGTGTTAGGCGATGCCCAATTGGGTGTTGTAGTGCTGGCTGTCCCAGAACAGCCATTCCTCGGTCATGACGCCCTTGCGCCAGTGGCCGACCGTGGCCATGTCTAGGGTGAAGGTTTTGCCGGTGGGTTGGATTGTGTTGCCGTTTGGCAGTGGCATCGGGCGGGTGAAGGTGCCCTTCATGACGCCGGTTACCGAGGTCAGGTCGCCTGAGGCCATTTTGATGGGGTGTACGCGGATGTTGGTGTCGGGGGCGAAGATGAACAGGAACTTCAGGTCTTCGATGTGCTTGTTGATGCCGTCCGTGTAGTGGCCGTCCGGCCAGTGGACGCGGATGTCCCTGGTGTGGCTCTCGCCCAGTCTTGCCCACTTCTGGTTGGTGAAGACGTCGAAGTCGAGTTCGTCGAACGTCTTCAGGTTCCTCCGCTCCTGCTCGCTGCCGTGCCAGAAACCGTCGCCGGTGGCCGCGCTGGAGGTCGCGCTGCCCGCTACCGCGCTGATGGCCAGCGCGCCGAGGGTGGTGCCGCCTGCCGTCAGGAGACTGCGCCTGTCCATGTCCCTGCTCCAATCATTGAGAAGTCAGATATCAACTTCGATGACTAAAACAGTGCCGCGCGACGACCCGGTTGTCAACTAGTTCAAATCTGTACCACTTCACGTGGTGGTCAGCTAGCAGCCCTCAGCTTGATCAGCAGGCGGTCGAACGTGGCGAGTTCCTTGGTCGTGAACACGCCGAACGTCTGGTGCAGCCCCTCGACGTGCACCCCCGCGGCCTCGTGGAGCCTGGCGGACCCGGCGTCGGTGATGCCCGCGTACAGCACCCGGCGGTCGTTGGGGCACGGGCGACGCTCGACGTAGCCCGCCTTCTCCATGCGGTCGATCAACCGGGTCACGCCACCGGTCGTCAGGACGATCTGCTCGGCCAGCACGCCCATCGCGAGTTGGCCGTCGTCGGAGCGGGACAGGCGGAGCAGTACCTCCAGCCAGCCGATCGGCAACGACATCCGCTCGTCGAGCACCTGCCCGAGTGAGCGCTGGAGCCTGCCCGACACCTCGATCAGGTAGCCGAAGGTCGTGAGCAGGGGGTCGTCCAGCGGGTCGTCGTTCACCACCGATCAACCATATCCCAGCGCTCTGATCAGTCAGTTTGTTTCCGACGTCCGTTAATCAGGCATCAGGAGCTGTGATCGCCCCCATACGTCAACCCTTGTCAACGTGGTGACCAGCCGTTATCACCACCGCGCATCAATAGCAGCACCAAGTGTCATTGGACGTGATGGACGGCCGGGCGCACGCTCGAGCGAGACCGTTCCACGGCTCCACAGGAGGCTCCAGTCATGTCCGACCCGGCCACGGTGCTCACCCGGCGCGAGTTGTCGACCCGACCGCTGCTCGGCGCGGGCCGCGGGTTCTGGGTCGTCGCGGCGGCGTTCGTCGTCGCGATGGCGTTCTCCACCGTGCCGACGCCGCTGTACGTGCTCTACCAGCAGCGCGACCACTTCTCGTCGTTCGTCGTGACGATCCTCTTCGCCGCGTACGCGATCGGCGTGGTGTTCAGCCTGTTCCTCGCGGGCCACGTCAGCGACTGGGTCGGCAGGCGGAGGGTGCTCGTGCCCGCGCTGCTGGTGGAAGCCGCGGCGGCCGTGCTGTTCCTGGTCGCCACGACGGTGCCGGAGCTGTTCGTCGCCCGGCTGCTGACCGGGGTCGGGGTCGGCATGGTCACCGCGACCGCCACCGCCTACCTGTCCGAACTGCACACGGCCCACCGGCCGCGGAACGGGCTGGGACGGGCCGAGCTCGTGGCCACGGCGGCGAACCTCGGTGGGCTCGGGCTCGGCACGCTGGTCTCCGGCTTCCTCGCCCAGTACGTGACGGGTCCGCTGACCACGTCCTACGCGGTGTTCCTGGTGCTGCTGCTGGTGAGCACCGCCCTCGTCGCGTTCGTGCCCGAGACGGTCGCCGTCGAGTCCCGGACGTACCACCCGCAGCGTGTGTCGGTGCCGGAACTGGCCAGGGCGCACTACTTCGCCGCGGGGGCGGCCGCGTTCGCCTCGTTCGCCACCCTGGGCCTGTTCACGTCGCTGGCCCCGGCGTTCGTGGCGAACACGCTGCACCTGCCGTCACGGGCGCTCGCGGGCACGGTGGCGTTCCTGGTGTTCGGCTCCGCCGCGTCGACGCAGATCCTGTTCCGCCGCAAGCAGACCCGCCACCAGTTGGCCATCGGCATCGGGTTGATGAGCGTCGGTCTCGCGGTCGTGACCGCGGCGCTGTTCGTGGCGAGCCTGCCGCTGTTCCTGGTCGGTGGGGTGGCCGCGGGCGCGGGCATGGGCGTGCTGTTCAAGGGGTCGATCTCGACGGTCGCCGCGCTCTCCTCGCCGACGTCGCGCGGTGAGGCCCTGGCGGGTCTGTTCCTCGCGGGCTACCTCGGGTTGGTCGTTCCGGTGCTGCTGCTCGGGATCGCCACGCAGTACGTCGCCGCGCCGTTCGCGCTGCTCGGGTTCTCCGCAGTGGTGCTGGTGGTCTCGGCGGCCGCGGGGCGCAGGCTGCTCAAGGACTAGGCCGCACGTACTGGTCCACCATGGCCAGCAGCGCGCGCAGCGCGGCGCTCGGTCGCCGGGTCGCGGAGGTGGCGAGGGACAGCGTCCAGCGCAGGTCCACTCCGGACACGGCGATCGGGTGCACGTCGTCCGCCAGCACCAGGTCGAAGTCCGGCACGAGCGCGACGCCCAGTCCGTGGTGGACGTAGTCCGGCACCACGCCCAGGTGCGCCACCTCCACCGTCACCCGCCGCTCGATCCCCGCGGTGGCGAACGCCCGGTCGACCAGCACGCGGTTGCCCCACCCCGGAGGCGTGTCGACGAACTCCAGGTGCGCGAGGTCGGTCAGCCGCACGTTCCGACGCCCCGCCAGCGGGTGGTCGTCGCGCACGACCAGCACCATCGGCGCGACGAACAGCTCGCGCGCGGTCACGCCGGCGGGCGGGAAGTCGTTGAGGGCGAGGAAGGCCACGTCCAGCTCACCGTCCACAAGGGACTTGGCCAGGCCGCTCGTCCCGCTCGTCGCGGCGCGCAGCCGGATCGTCACCTCGGGGTGCTCCGCGTGGTAGCGGCCGAGCAGTCCGGGCAGGTCCACCAGCGTCAGACCGGTCATGGTGCCGAGGTTGATCGTGCCCCGGACCCCCGCCACCACCTCCCGCACCGCGTCGCGGGCGGCCTGGGCGGCGTCCAGCGTGGTGCGGGCCTCCCGCAGCAGGGCCCGGCCCGCGTCGGTCAGCGCCACGTCCCTGGTGGTCCGGTCGAACAGCGGCGCGCCCAGCTCCCGCTCCAGCGAGCGGATCACCGTCGACACCCCGGACTGCACGACCCGCAGCCGGTGCGACGCGCGGGTGAAGCTCAGCTCCTCGGCGACCGCGACGAAGTACTCGAGGTGGCGCAGCTCCATCGGCGGAGTATCACACGGCCCGCGCCCCGCACCACCGAAGATCACCCACCGAAGTGACGTGGGAGTCACCGGTGTGGACGGTCGGTCCCGATTACGCTGAAAGGGTGCGTGACATCGCGGTTTTCACCGGCACTGCCCACCCCGAGCTCGCGGCCGAGATCTGCACCCACCTCGGTACGCCCCTGCTGCCCACCCGCGTCCAGCGGTTCGCGAACGACTGCATCGAGGTCCAGCTCCAGGCGAACTGCCGGGAACGGGACGTGTTCCTCATCCAGCCGCTCGTTCCCCCCGTCCAGGAGAACCTCGTCGAGCTGCTGCTGATGCTCGACGCCGCCCGCGGCGCGTCCGCGGCCCGCACCACCGTCGTCATGCCCCACTACGCCTACGCCCGATCGGACAAGAAGGACGCGCCGCGCATCTCCATCGGCGCGCGCCTGGTCGCGGACCTGCTGGTCACGGCGGGCGCGAACCGCGTGCTCGCGATGACCCTGCACTCGCCGCAGGTGCACGGCTTCTTCAGCATCCCCGTCGACCACCTGCACGCGCTGCGCGAACTGGCCGCGCACTTCAAGCAGTACGACCTCAGCAACACCGTCGTGGTCTCCCCCGACCTCGGCAACGCCAAGGAGGCCGCGCACTTCGCGCGCATCCTCGGCGTGCCCGTCGCGGCGGGCGCGAAGCAGCGGTTCGCCGACGACAAGGTGCACATCAGCGCGGTGATCGGCCAGGTGCGCGGCAAGGACGTGATCGTCCTGGACGACGAGATCGCCAAGGGCAGCACCGTCGTGGAACTGCTCGACCGGTTGCGGGAACGGGAGAGCGGCACCATGCGGATCGCGTGCACGCACGGGCTGTTCTCCGACGGCGCGCTGGAGCGGCTCGGCGCGGCGCCGGACGTGCTGGAGATCGTGTGCACGAACACCGTGCCCATCGCGAAGGAGAAGCACGTGCCGAAGTTGAAGGTGCTGTCCGTCGCCCGTCCGCTCGCCGAGGCGATGCGCCGGATCCACAACGGGGAATCGGTGAGCACCCTGTTCGAGGCCCCCTAATCTTCGGCTAGGCCACCCCTGCTTTCCCGTTCACCGGACGACAACGCGGAGGACCCGGCACTACTTTCGGCTTCCCAACTCCGCTACTCCCCGGAGGCTAGAAATGGTCACTCGCGACACGGCATGGCCCGCAGGCACGCCCGCCTGGGCCGACCTCGGCGCCGACGTCGACAAGGCCAAAGAGTTCTACTCGGGTCTGTTCGGCTGGGAGGTCGAACAGCTCGAACCCGCCGAGATGGGTTACTGGTCCGCCAAGCTCGGTGGCCGCAAGGTCGTCGGTCTCGGCGTCCAGCAGGACACGTCGCAGCCGCCGTCGTGGACCACCTACCTGGCGACCGACGACGTCGACGCCACCGCCGCCAAGGTCAGGACGGCGGGTGGGCAGGTCCTCGTAGAGCCCTCGGACGTCCTCGGCCAGGGCCGCATGGCCATCGCGCTCGACCCGGCGGGCGCCGTTTTCGGTCTGTGGCAGTCGGGTGAGCACACCGGCGCGCAGATCGCGAACGAGCCCGGCGCGGTCGCGTGGAGCGAGCACATGAGCCACGACTTCGAGGGCAGCAAGAAGTTCTACGCCGAGGTGTTCGGCTTCGCCTACGACGACCTCAGCTCCGGCGACTTCCAGTACTCGGCCGCCTCGCTCGGCGACCAGGCCGTCGCCGGGATCGGCGGGGCCTTCGCCGAGGCGCCTTCCTCGTGGGTGACCTACTTCTCGGTCGCCGACACGGACGCCGCCGTGGCGAGGATCTCGGAGCTCGGCGGCCACGTGATCCTGCCGCCGTCCGACAGCCCCTACGGGCGGTCCGCGCTGGTCAGCGACGACCAGGGCACGGTCTTCGCGGTGATCGCGAACTGATGTCCCCCGACGGAGCCGCGTCCACCTCACCGGTGGGCGCGGCTTTCGCGTTCGGCTACTCCTCCACGCGGCGGCGCTGGTGTTCGACGACCTCGTTGAACATGGTCTTGAACTGCGCGTAGGCCTCGGTTCCCATGCGGCGGGCGTGGCGGCGTTCCAGCGTGGCGACGAACGTGTCGGCCACGCGCATCTGGTCGAGGCCGCGTTCGGTGGGGCAGATGAGCTTCGCTCGGCGGTCGGCGGGGTCGGGGTGGCGTTCGACGTAGCCGAGGCGTTCCAGTTCGTCGACGACGGTGCCGATCACCTGCTTGTGCACGCCGGAGAGCTTGGACAGGTCGGTGGCGCGGACGCCGTCCTTGTCCAGGTAGGCGAGCACCGCGCCGTGGCGGGGGTGCAGGTCGGGGAAGCCCTTCTCCGCGAACGTCGTGAACATCTCCCGCTGGACCGCGAACAGCAGCCTCCCGGCCAGGACGCCGAGATCGGGTTCGGCGGTCGTCCGGTCGGTGCGCGTGCCCATGCGTGGTCCCCTCGGTGTTCCCGGTTCGTGACTGTCGAGTCTAGTTTCCGGTCCGTCCCGTTACCGGTGGAACACGCGACCGAACGAGGACAGGAGGTGTCCGCGATGACTTCTAGGCTGGTCCTCAACAGCTCAGAGGAAAGAAGGCGGACACGATGACCGGCACCCTCACCACCGGCGAACGAGCGGACCTGTTGGAGACGCTGGCCAAGCACCGGTTCTTCCTGCGCAACACGACGCGGGGGCTGACCGACGAGCAGGCGGGTTCGCACCCGACCGTGAGCGCGCTGTCCCTCGGCGGACTGATCAAGCACGTCGCCGCCACGGAGGCCTCCTGGGCGCGGTTCATCGTCGGCGGCGCGGACCTGATGGAGAAGGACGCGGCGCCGTGGGACGAGCAGCACCGGATGATGCCGGGCGAGACCCTGGCCGGGCTGCTGGAGGCGTACGAGGAGGTCGCGCGCGAGACCAACGAGCTGGTCGCGACGCTGCCCGACCTCGACGTGGCGCACCCGCTGCCCACGGCGCCGTGGTTCGAGGCCGGCAAGTCCTGGTCGGCCCGCCGCGTGCTGCTTCACCTGATCGCGGAGACCTCGCAGCACGCCGGTCACGCCGACATCCTGCGCGAGTCGATCGACGGCTCGAAGTCGATGGGCTAGGCCACGGGCGTGGTGCTCCGCCAGGCCTCCAGCGCGGGCTTGAGGCCTTCGGCGAGCAGCGGGAGCTGCGGCACCAGCGCGAGGCAGGCGACCACCTGGATGAACCCGGCGGCGCTCACGAGGGCGAGCACCTCGCGGTTCAGGGTCGGCAGGCCCTGGGCCGCGGCGGCCTCGTCGTAGGCGGCCTCACCGTCCGGGCCGATCATGACGAGGTCGCGTTCGACCGGGCCGCTGGTCACCAGCTCGAAGTCGGCGTGCAGGTCGCCGTGGACGGTCGTGACCAGGTTGGCGGGCGGCGAATCGCCGTGCACGGTCTGGACCACGACGTCGGGGAACGCCTTCGCGAAGCCCTCGCGGGAGCCGACGACCGGCTCCAGGAAGGCCCACTCGCGGCGGGCGCGCTCCAGGTCCGCGGCCTCGACGAGGTCGGGGCGCGACTCCAGGAAGTCGAGGCTCTCGGTCACCGTGCGGTCGAACGACGACAGGAACGGCAGCTCGCCGGGGTAGTCGCGGAGCGCCGCGTGCAGCTCGGCCGTCGCGGCGGCGTTGTGCGCGTAGTCCGGCTCGACGTCCTGCCTGATCTCGACGAACTGCCAGAACGTCATGGAGAAGCCGTCCCGCTGGACCGGTTCGCGCGGCACGAGCGGGCTCGGCGGGATGACGGGGAAACCGCGGTCGGCCAGCCAGCCGACGACGGCCAGCTCGTCGCGCTGGCGGCGGTGCTGGGCGGCGAGGTCGGCCTGGAACGACGGCGGCAGGACCGTGGGGACGCGGACGACCACCGGCGAGGGCGCGAGGTGCACGACGACGGAGAACACGTCGTGCAGGACCTTCGGGTCCGTCACCTCGAGGCCGAGGTCACGGCCTGCCCCGGTCGCCGCCGCGAGGGCGCGGGCGGTGCGGGCGGTGCGGGCGGCGAGCTGGTCGGGCGTCGAGATTTCCGGCATAACGCCCATCCTGCCATCGGGCGGGTGCCCGACGCCCCCCATTAAGCGGGCGGGGCCGTCCGCTTCCTCGGACGGCCCCGCCGACCACCTAGATCTGCGGGACCTCGGTCACGGTCCGGCCGTTGAGCGGCTGGGTCGCGCGGGCGTTGCCACTCGTGAACAGACCCTGGAAGCGGTTGATGGTCGCCTGCGACACGGTCTGCTCGCCGGTCAGGAACCACTGCACGCCCTCGGTGAACGGCGCGGTGGTCAGCGAACCGTTGTAGCGGAACGTGGTGTGGTTGCGCGGCAGCAGCGAGTTCAGGTTGACGTCGTCGATCGCGACGTCCTCCCCGCACTCGGGCGCGAGCCTGGCCAACACCTTGTCCACAGTGGACGGAGCGCCCGCGCGCAGCGGAACGCCGATCACCAGGAGCTTGCCCGCGGCGCTGCGGTGCACGAAGTGCATCTCCATCGGGTCGGAACGGCCCTGGAAGCGGTGCTCGGACGGCGTGTGGAAGTGGAACTGCTCCAGCTCGTACCGCACCCCGGCCACCGTGACGTGGGCGGCGCCGGGCACGACGTTGGCCTCCTCCGTCTCCTCGTGGTGGCGGGCCGTGCACCCGGTCGCGCTGGCCGCGTCCTTGCGGACGTACTCCAGGTCCAGGTCGGAGAGCCCGTAGGAGATGTTCAGCCGCGGCTGGGAGGGATCGATCCTGATCGAGCCGATCGTGACGTCGACCGGGCTCTGGGTCGGCACCTGGGACTGGGCGGTGCCGCCACCGGCGGTCACGAAGGTGACGGCGAGTGCGAGGGGGGCGATGAGGCCTCTGCGTGCCACGCGAACGAACCTTTCCGCTGCCGAGAGGGCCTGGTCGGTCCTCTTCGGACAATCGGCTTGATCACCTGTACGGGTGACGCCTGATTGAGTTCACCCATCCTGGAACCGCGATGATCGCCCGGACAAGACCCCACAATTGGACATAAGACCCAAACATTGGTGAAACACACCGGTTTCGGGCCGTTCACCCAGTGATCTGCGCTACTCCCCACGCCGGTCGCCTTCGCGCGGCAAGTCCGTCCCACCGGCCGTAGGGTCCGACCGGTGTTCCCGCTTCCCGCTCTCCGCCACCTCGTCGCGCTGTCCGTGCTCTTCACCACCGCACCCGCGGTGGAGTCCTGGACGGCGGGCGCGTGCCCGTCCTCCGCCGGGGTGACGGTCGCGGTCGACCTCACGGGCGCGGGCGGGCCGGGAACCGTGGTCCGGTGCGCCCCCGGCGATCCGGGGACCGCGCGCGCCGCGCTCGAACGAGCGGGTTTCGCCGTCCACGCGGGCACGGGGACCGGGTTCTACGGCGACACGGGGTACGTCTGCCGCGTCGAACGCCTGCCTGCGGCCGACGCGTGCGACGGGCACTCGGGCGGCGAGCCGTACTGGAAGGTGTGGCGGGTCGGCCTCGACCCGCTCGCCTGGCGGGGCAGCGGGACCGGCGGCGGGCCGGGCGCGCTGCGGGTGTGCCCAGACGGGCTGGTCGGGTTCAGCTTCGGCGTCGGCACCCCGGAGCGGCCGAACACCATGACGGTCTCCCCCGAGCACGTCGTCACCCGGCCGGGCTGGCTGCCGCCCACCTGCTGACCGCGAACGCGGCGCGGGGCCTCCCGGATCACCGGAAGGCCCCGCGTTCCTGACGTTCGGCTAGCGCTTGCGCTGCTTGGTGGCGCGGGCCGAGTCGGTGCACACGGCGCCGACGTCGACGGTCTGGCCGCGGTCCACGAACACGTCGGTCAGGCCGACGAGACGACCCCGGCGGTCCTTGCACGTGAGCGTGTACGACTCCTTCGGGCCGTACGTGGCGGGGACCGGCCCGGCGAACTCGACCCGGCCGCCCGACCAGTCGTCCGGCGTCGCGGGGTTCGCCTGGCTGTAGTTGACGACCACGGCCGTGTACTCACCGGCGGGCGGGTCGTAGAGGACGGCGGTCTCGCTGTTCGTGTCACCCGAGGCGGACGAGGTGACGACCTGGCCGTCGGCGTCGACGACGAAGAGGTCCCAGTCGGTGGCCGGGGTCCCCCAGTTGATCGTGACGGCGACCTTGCCGTTGTCGACCTCGGGCATGCCCTTGATCGTGAAGGGGATGCGGTCCCCGGTCGGGTCGGACGGGAACCGGCGGTTCTCGGCGGGCACGCCCTCCGGGTTGGCGAGCTGGACGCTCTGCTGCACCGGGCCCTGCGGGTCGCGGCCGTAGCGGCCCGCGACGTACGGGCGGGTCGACGGGTTGACGGCCCAGGTGAACCGGCCGCCCGTCGCTTCCAGCTTGGAGTTCAGCGTGTCCTGCACGTAGATCGCGGGCTTCGTCGTGCCGTCCGGCTGGCGGACGGGCGACGTGGGCGTCTGGAACGACTTGCGCAGCGCCAGCTCGTAGCCGCGCGGCGCGGTGCCGACCAGCGTCGAGTGCGCCTCGGGGGTGGCCGCGTTCTTCAGCATGTCCAGGAACGCGGCGCGGTTGCCGCCCTTGCCCGCGCCCTGCGCCGGGGCCTGGCCGAGGTACTCGGCGACGACACCCGTGGAGTACTGCGGGTGGAAGCCGTCGAGGCCGATCTCCATCGTGTAGCCGTAACCGCCGGTCGCCCAGTACGACCAGTCCTCGGTGGTGCCGGACGTGTCGTACAGCGCCCACGACGGCTGGCTGGTGTAGCCGTTGCGGGACGCCATCAGGTCGCCGAGCGCCTTGTTCAGCGGCTCGTCCAGCGGCGGCCGGGTGCCGAAGACGCCGGGGACGCGAAGCACCAGGTTCGAGTAGGTGTGCAGGGTCATCAGGTTCGTGACCTGGCGGTTCGAGACCAGTTCGCGGATGTTGCGCGTCTCCGGCTCGGAGAACGGGGTGGAGCCGCGGAAGGTCTCGCCGGACCAGGAGGTCGACGCGCCCTCGCCGCCCCAGAAGCCCGCGTAGTTGCGGTTCGGGTCGGTGCCGCGCTGGGCACCAGCCGGGTTCGCCTTGCAGACGCCCGTGCGGAACTGCTCCGGCGAGTCGCCTGCCTGGCAGTTCTTCCGCTTCATCTCGTAGTCGAACCGGCTGAAGTCGCCCTTCGGCTCGGCCTCGCGGGAGATGTTGAAGCCGTCCGCGTTGACCACCGGGATGATGATGTTGCGGGTGCGCTCCAGGAGACCGCGGATCTCCCGGTCGTGGGAGTAGCCGTCGACCAGCTCGTAGATCCACTCCATCGCGTGCTCGGCCGACGGCCACTCGCGGGCGTGGTGCAGCGCCATCAGCAGGTTGACCGGCTTGCCGTCGGCGGTGTTGGCGACGTTGGTCGCCACCTCGACGCCGACGACGTCCAGGCCCTCGACCGTGGGGTTCGGGAGGGTGAAGGCGCGCACCAGCTTCGGGTTCTTGCGCGCCAGCTCCTTCATCTCGTAGTTGTACTCCCACAGGTGCCGGTAGCTCGTGCGGCCGGAGGGCAGCTCCGTGCGCTCGGTCCTCGAGGCGAACTCGACGTCCTTGCGGGCGTTCTCGCGGGAGGTCGCGGACAGGTCGGGGTTCAGCACCTCGAAGCGGAACCCGCTCTCGCGCAGCACCTTCCGGTCGGCCTCGCCCGCGATGACGACGTCGACGCCGGTGGCGTCGGCCTTCTCCGTCACGTCGAGGCCGAGGCCGAGCAGCTTGTTCTTGTCCTGCTGGTCGGCCGTGGTCACGCGGACCAGCTCGGCGCGCTCCGGGGCCGTCTCGGCGGTCACGCCGGGGGTGGGCGTGCCCTGCGGGGTGAGCGCGAGGAAGTCGACGCCCAGCACGACCGAGCGGGCGTCACCGGCGTACCGGCAGCCCTGGACGACGAGCTGCTGGCCCTTGGTCACGAAGCTCTCGGCGAGTTCGCGGGAGCCCAGCGCGGTCGACGCCGCCACCAGCTTGCCGGTGGTCTTGTCGAACACGGCCACGTCCCAGTCGCCGGAGCCGCCGTCCTTGGCGGCCAGCCTCGCCTGCACGAGTCCGTCCACTGTGGACGCGACCTCACGGCGGTCCACTCCGGCCGTGCGGGCGGGGAGAACGCCCGCGAAGCAGGAACGGGCGACCGCGCGGTCGGCGCGGAGGACGTTCTCCGCGGCCGTGGAGACCGGCGTGTTGAGCCCGAGGACCACGGCGGAGCTGACGCCCACCGCCATCACCGCTCTGACCACTTGCTTCCGTCTGGACCTCATCTGCTCCACCCCTCAGTCGGACGGCGGCGTGCCGTGCGAGCGACACCGTATCGACCGGCCACTGCCGCAGAAACCCCTGTAAGTAGGAGGTTTCTCAGCGTCTTGACAGGTGGTTCTGGCCTGTTTCTTCGGTTCGTCGGGCTTCCTGGAGGCAGAGCGAACGACGAGGAGGACGCCATGCTGGTGGAACAGGTGCCGCGGCCGGTCCGGTTGACCAGCGGGACGTGCAGCGAGCGGGGACGGCGCGGCCACAACGCGGACGCCTCCGCGGCCTACCGCGACCCCGCGTCGGGAGGGCTGGCCTTCGCCGTCGCGGACGGCATCGGCGACTCGGAGGGCGCGGGCAGGGCGGCCAGGCTGGCGGCGGAGGCCCCGGCGCGGGAGGCGGCGCGGCTCGGCGCGGGCAGGGCCGTGGCGGCGGCGCGCGCGGCGCTGGAGGCGTGGCTGCCCGACGACGAGCACCACCTGGCGGGTGACGCGGTGCTGGTGACCGCGGCTCCCCGGCTCGGCGGCGGCTTCACGGTGGCATGGGCGGGCGACGCGCGGGCGTACTTCTGGGACGGGACGGCGCTGACCCGGCTGACGACGGACCAGACGGTGGCCGAGTACTTCCGCAGCCGCGGGCAGGCGCCGACGCCGCGGATGGAGCACGTGGTGACCAACTCGGTGCGGATGAGCAAGCCCGCGTCGATCGGGCTGGCGCACGCCCCGCGCGGCGCGGGCAGGCTGGTCCTCACCACGGACGGCGTCCACGGGCGCCTCACGCCGGAGGGCTTCCGGCTCATCGTGGCCGGAGCGGGCGATCCCGGCACGACCTCGGCGCTGCTCGTGGCGACCGCGCTGCGGGCGGGCGGCACCGACAACGCGACCGCGCTGGTGGTCGACGTGGCGTGAAGCGTGAATTTTCGACTATTTTTCCTGACGAAACTAGAAAATATGTGATTCACATCACATGAGCCCTCCGAACTTTCCCCGCGGTCACTTCAGGCGCCCGGTTCACTCGAACAGGTGGCTGAGCCTCGAAAATGAGCCCTGAACAGCGGGAAAATCGCTCGTGCCGCACCCAAAAATATGGCCCTGACCAGGCCGAACAACGTGATTTAGCCCGCTTCTTCGAGTATGGCAGCGCAAAACCGGCCGGGACGTGGCAAGATACCGGGAGAGATCAGGGTTCCTCGTCGTGAGGACCTGACTCAGGCTTACAAGGAGTTAGTCGCATGGCGCAGGGCACTGTTAAGTGGTTCAACGGCGAAAAGGGCTTCGGCTTCATCGAGCAGGACGGTGGCGGTCCTGACGTCTTCGTCCACTACTCGGAGATCACGGGCAGCGGTTTCAAGTCCCTCGACGAGGGTCAGCGCGTGGAGTTCGAGATCGGCCAGGGCCAGAAGGGCCCGCAGGCCCAGCAGGTCCGCACCGTCTGATCTGTTCGTGAAGTTGTGGGCTCGTACTCCAAGGGGAGTGCGGGCCCACACCGCGTTGTGGGGCTATTTCGGTTGACCTCAACCTAACCCGAGGTCCTACCGTCGGCCGCATGAGCATGGATGTCACCGCGTGGATGTCGCTGCACCACGTCATGAACGCCCAGGACAAACGCCCTTTCTCCAAGGCGACCATGAGGCGCGTAGCCCGGTTCGCCGCACCCCACCGCTCCCGGCTGATCCAGTTCCTGGTGCTGAGCGTCGTCGGCGCGGTCCTCACCGTCGCCACCCCCGTGATCGCGGGTCGCATCGTCACCGCCATCAACGACGGCGGCCCCCTGAACCTCGTGCTCGCGCTGGCCGGGCTGATCGCCGTGATCGCCGTGGTGGAAGCCGGGATCGGACTGCTGTCCCGGTGGATGTCGGCGGGCATCGGTGAGGGCCTGATCCTCGACCTGCGGACCGCCGTGTTCGACCACGTGCAGCGCATGCCGATCGCGTTCTTCACCCGCACCCGCACCGGCGCGCTGGTGAGCAGGCTGAACAACGACGTGATCGGGGCCCAGCGGGCGTTCAGCGACACGCTGTCCGGTGTGGTCGGCAACCTCGTGACGCTGCTGCTGACGCTCGTCGTGATGGTCGGGATCTCCTGGCAGATCACGGTACTGGCGCTGGTGCTGCTGCCGGTGTTCGTCGTTCCCGCCCGGCGGATGGGCGGCAGGCTCGCGGCGCTGGAGCGGGAGGCCGCCAACCACGACGCCGCCATGAGCACGCAGATGACCGAGAGGTTCTCGGCTCCCGGCGCGACGCTGGTCAAGCTGTTCGGCAACCCGGCGGGCGAGTCGGCCGAGTTCGCGACCAGGGCGCGGCGGGTGCGGGACATCGGCGTGCGGTCGGCGATGGTGCAGACGGTGTTCCTGACCGCGTTGACGATCGTGTCGTCGCTGGCGCTCGCCCTGGTCTACGGGCTGGGCGGGTTCTTCGCCCTGCGGGGAGCGCTGGAGCCGGGCGCGGTGGTGGCGCTGGCGCTGCTGATCACCCGGCTGTACTCGCCGTTGACGGCGCTGGCCAGCGCGCGGGTCGAGGTGATGAGCGCGCTGGTGTCGTTCGAGCGGGTCTTCGAGGTGCTGGACCTGGAGCCGCTGATCTCGGAGAAGCCCGACGCCGTCGCCGTGCCGGAGGGTCCGGTCGGCCTGGAGTTCTCGTCGGTGACCTTCGGGTACCCCTCGGCGGACAAGGTGTCGCTGGCCTCGCTGGAGGAGGTCGCCTCGCTGGACGCGCGCGGCGGGGTGGACGTGCTGCACGACGTGTCGTTCCGGGTCGAGCCGGGGCAGATGGTGGCGCTGGTGGGGTCTTCCGGGGCCGGGAAGTCGACCATCGCGCAGCTCGCGGCCCGGCTGTACGACGCGGACTCGGGCAGCGTCCGGCTGGGGGACGTGGACGTCCGGGACCTGACCGCCGCGTCCGTGCGGGCCACGCTGGGGATGGTCACGCAGGACGGGCACCTGTTCCACGAGTCGATCCGGTCGAACCTGTTGCTGGCCAGGGAATCCGCCACCGAAGCGGAGCTGTGGGACGTCCTGGAGCGGGCCCGGCTGTCGTCGTTGATCTCGTCGCTGCCGGACGGGCTGGACACCGTGGTCGGGGAGCGCGGGTACCGGCTGTCCGGCGGGGAGCGGCAGAGGCTGACGATCGCGCGGCTCCTGCTGGCCCGTCCGCAGGTGGTCGTCCTCGACGAGGCCACCGCGCACCTGGACTCCACGTCGGAGGCCGCCGTGCAGGAGGCGCTCGGGGAAGCGTTGGTAGGCCGCACTTCCGTGGTGATCGCGCACCGGTTGTCGACGGTGCGGGCGGCCGACCTGATCCTCGTGGTCGAGGACGGGCGGGTCGTGGAGAGGGGGACGCACGCGTCGTTGATGGCCGCCGGGGGCAGGTACGAGGAGTTGCACCGGACGCAGTTCAGCCAGGACGTCGCCGCCTGACCCGACGACGGCCCGGCTCCCGAGGGGGCCGGGCCGTCGTCCTCGAAGGACTACTGGACCGCGTGCAGGGACCCGTCCGTGCCCACCAGGCAACGCGCCGACTGGGTGTTGGACTGGACGAACTCCGTCACGCAGCGGCCGAGCTGGGCGTGGCCCGCCGCGTTCGGGTGGAAGGACTGCTGGGCCAGGTGGATGCCGATCGCGTCCAGTCCGCCGTGGACCAGGGCGTCCGGGTCGACGGTGATGCGGCGCTGCCACTCGCCGGTCGTGCTGCCGCTCTTGTTGCTGCACGCTTCGCGGTTCTCCGTGGCGCGGGAGAAGTCCAGGAACTTGGTGCCGGTCCGGGTCGCCACGCCGCGCAGCGCGTCGGAGAACTGGGGCACCGCGACGGTGCGGCCGTACTCGGCGTCCGCCAGGCGGATGGGGCAGCCGTGCGGGCCGTGCAGGACCTTGTCCATCTTCTCCGTGAGCGGGGAGGCGTAGGACGTGAGGATGAAGCTGTACGAGCCCGCCGCGTAACCCGCCTGCGTCATGGCCGAGCGGACGTCCGCGATGGCGTTCTCCACCTTCGGCGCCATGGCCGCGAGCCTCGCGGGCCACTGGGTTTGCAGCGTGGAGCGGCAGGAGCTGCCGAACGGGTTGAGCCACGCGGCGATGCAGCTCACGATGGTGTCCGCGAACTGCGGGTCGTCGTTGGCGCCGATCTGGAGGATCACCGTGGTGACGCGGTTCTGCGTGGCGATGTCGATCAGGCGCCTGGCCTGGCTGCCCTCGGTGTAGTGGACGGTGTCGGCCAGCGAGACGTTGGCCGAGTCGGCGCCGGAGCACGCCAGGTTGAAGGTCCGCTCGGCCACCGCCGTCTGGTGGACCAGCGCCCTGGTGGAGCGGTGGCACCAGTTGCCGTTCTCGCCCTCCGTGCCGGGCTCGTAGGAGCCCGCGCCCTCACCGGAGATGGCGCTGTCGCCCAACGAGACGATGGCTGTCGGCCGGGTGTCGGCCGGGGCGGCGGACACCGGTTGGGCTGCTGCCCCGAGTAGGAGCAGAGCGGTGATGAGCGCACCGACGCGCATGGCAACTCCTGGTGGATCACGGCCATTTCGCGCCGGTCGACGCAAAATCACCGTAAACTCGGGGTTACACCGCGACAATGCGCCAGACGGTCCGAAAACGTTGTCGGTTCGGTTTCACGAACCGGCCGTCCGGGCCAGGCGGAACGTGAAGTCGAGGTGGCGCCACTCCCCCTCGACGGTCCTGCCGTCCGGGGTCGCGCCCGTGGCGGGGCGGAAGTCGACGACCAGCTCCTCCTTGACGCCGAAGACGGTGTCGGAGTCGAGGTAGTCGCCGCCCGCCACGAAGAGCTGGGTGATCAGGCGCTCGTGGCCGGGGGCGGTGATCATGAAGTGCACGTGCGGCGCGCGGTACTGGTGGCGGCCGGTCGCGGCGAGCAGCTCGCCGACCGGGCCGTCGTCCGGGATCGGGTACGCCGACGGCAGGATCGACCAGAACGTGAAGCGCCCGTTGGCGTCCGTGGTGAACCGGGCGCGCAGCACCGGGCCGTCCAGGTCGGGTAGCTGGATGTCGTAGAAGCCGTTGTCGTCGGCCTGCCACACGTCGACGACCGCGCCCTCCAGCGGCAGCCCGTCCGGGTCGGTCACGTGGACGTCCGCCCACAGCGGGACACCGGTGAGCCCGGCGGCGAGGTCGGTGCCGGACGGCACGGCGGGCGGACCGTCCACGTAGAACGGACCCAGCACGGCCGACGGGGTCGAGTCCGGGGTGCGCGAGTTGGTCAGGGCGTCGACGACGCTGGAGAGGCCGAGCGTGTCGGACAGCAGCACGAACTCCTGGCGCACGGCGCTGCTGATCTGCCCGGTGCGGGTGAGGAAGTCGACGGCGCGCTGCCACTCCGGCTGCGTCAGGTCGTTCTCGGTGGCGTAGGAGTGCAGGCGCCGCACCAGGTCCTCCAGCAGCAGGCGCGTCCGCCTGCTCGGCGCGCGGTCGAAGCTCGCCACGACGTCGGCGGTCAACCAGGACAGGTCCGGGACGCGGCTCGCGGGGCGCTTGCCGTGCCACGCGTTCGCCAGCAGTCCGGCGACGCCCTCGGACGTCACCTCGCGCGGGTTCGGGTACGAGCGCGAGGTGGCCAGCTCGACGGCGAGCGGCACGTCCTCCAGCGGGAAGTCCAGTGACCGCAACGAGGTGGGGCCGCCTGCCTCGACGATCAGGTCGTACACGCCCGCGGGGGCTTCCGGCACCCCCATGGCCCTCGCGATCCTCTCCATCACCTCGGGTGCCGCCGGGGCGTTGTACGCCATGGCGTGCGGGAGGACGACGGTGTGCGTCTCGGCGTGCGGCAGGCCGAACGAGCCGCCGAGGGTGTGGCACAGCTTGTGGTGCAGGCTCATGCCGACCGAGCCGAGGCAGGTGCCCGCGAGCCACGCGCCGGTCAGCAGGTCCGCGCGGGTGTCCACATCGGACGGGTTGGCGGACAGCGCCCTGAGGCCGCGGGAGATGCGGGTGATCGCGTCCAGCGCGATGGCGTCGGTGACGGGCTCGGCCTGCGGCGAGTACAGCGCCTCGACGGCGTGCGCGAGCGCGTTGACCCCGCTGGTGACCGACAGCGCCACCGGCAGGCCCAGGGTGAGGTCGACGTCGTAGACGACGGTCTCCGGGCGGATCTCCGGGGCGGCCCTCGTGGTCTTGCGCCCGTCCTGGGTCTCGCCGAGGACGGCCGTCACCTCGGAGCCCGAGTACGTCGTCGGCACGATCACCTGCGGCACGTTCGTCCGCGCGGCCAGCGCCTTGGACAGGCCCGTGGTGGAGCCGCCGCCGATGGCGACCACGCAGTCGGCGCTGTTCGAGCGCAGCACCTCCAGCGCGCGCTCAGTCACCTCCACCGGCGTGTGCATCACGGCGCCGTCGAACCGCGCCGCGAGCGACGGGCCGAGTGAGTCCCCGACCCGCCGCGCGACGTCGTCCAGCCGCTTGCTCGCCAGCAGGAGCACGCGGTTGCCGCCGACCCGTTCCACCTCGGCCCGCACCTGCGAGATGGTGCCGGAGCCGAAGACGATCCTGGTCGAGCGGACTTCGTGGACGAAAGGCTTCATCAGGCGGTGAACTCCGGCGTTCGGACGGGGCTCGCCTTCGCGAGCAGCTCGGGCAGCGTCTCCAGTGACGCGTCCGCACCGTAGCTGGGGGTGGCGGGCTGCTGCCGCCAGGACTCGTCGATCGAGCCCGCGTCGTAGGCGTCGAAGCCCAGCTCCTCCACCAACCGGAGCACCTTGGCCTTGGCGGCCTCGTCGTCACCGGCGACCGGCAGCGCGATGCGGCCTTCGGTGCCCTTCGGGACGCCCTTGTCCTGGAGGTGCTGCGAGTAGATGCCGTTGAAGACCTTGACGACCGGGTGGCCGAGCTGGTCGGAGACCCAGCGGCTCTCGGTCACGCCGTTCTCGATCTCGTCGATGCGGCCGTCACGCCCGCGCGGGTAGTAGTTGCCGGTGTCGATCACGGCGACGCCCTCGGCGGCGTCGTCGAGCAGGCCCTTCGGCAGGGACGCGACCTTGCCCTGCGGGATGGTCACGACGACCACCTCGGCCCCTCGCGCGGCCTCGGTGAACAGCACCGGCGTGGCGCCGGTCTCGGCGGCCAGGTCCGCCAGCGTCTCCGGCCCCCGCGAGTTGGCCACCGACACGTCGTGGCCGAGAGCGGTCAACCGGCGCGTGAGCGCTCCACCGATGTTGCCCGCTCCGATGATGCCGATCTTCACGTGTGCTCCTCGGTGTGGAATCCGTGGTGTTCAGCTTGCCTTCGTACGGGTCAACGCGCGCGGCCACATGGATCATCCCGGCGGATCCGCAAGACTGCGGCGGCACCTTCCGGCAGGCGGGGGAAGATCCTCAGCGAATCCAGGAACGGGGTGGTCCGGACGGTGGCGCACTTACCCGAGCCCTGCGACCCCGGCCTCGACCCGGAGGTCGTGCGGCGGGCGGTCCGCGGTGACACCGTGGCAACGCGACTCCTGTTGGAATCGGTCCGGCCCGTCGTGATCCGCTACTGCCGGGCGAGGGTCGGGCGCCACGAGCGCACGTTCGGGTCGGCGGACGACGTGGCCCAGGACGTCTGCCTCGCCGTGCTGACCGCGCTGCCGACGTTCCGGGACCAGGGCAGGCCGTTCCTGGCGTTCGTGTTCGGCATCGCCGCGCACAAGGTCGCCGACGCCCACCGCGCGTCGGCGAAGAACCGCGCCGAGCCGATGTCCGAACTGCCCGAGGTCCAGGAGACGGCCGCGGGGCCGGAGGAGCGGGCGGTGCTCGACGACCTGTCCACTCGAATGGGTGGATTGCTGCGGACGCTCCCGGACCGCCAGAGGGAGATACTGGTACTCCGCGTAGTACTCGGTCTGTCGGCCGACGAGGCGGCAGAGGCGATCGGGTCCACCGCCGGTGCCATTCGGGTGGCGCAGCACCGTGCCCTGACCCACCTGCGCAAGGCCGTGGGTGCTTCGGGCCGTTAGGCCGTGACCTGCGATTCCCCTACATTCACCTGTTGTGAGCGACGAGAGCCCCGCGGGGGTGTTGCGCTCCGCGGTCGAATCCGCGCTGCGCCAGGTGCTGGACGCCAGTGGCGCGCCGGATCCGGGCGCGCTGATCGACCAGGCGATGCTGGACTTCACCGTCCGGGTCACCACCGTCCGGCGCGAGCTGGCCGAACTGGCCGAGCGGGAACCGCTGGGCGAGGTCGCCGCGGCCCGCACCCACCTCGGCGTCGCGTTCGGCCACTTCGGCAACGGGTCGACCGCCGAGGGCCGGGCCGAACTCATCACCGCCCGTGCCCTGCTGACCGGGTCGGACGACGCCGACCTCGCCCACCAGTGGAGCCTCTGAATTCGGAAAGGCGGCGGAGGTAGGCTTCCCGCCATGGCTTCCCAGGCAGCGATCGGCTTCACGCGCGGCGCCCCCTCGTTGGACATCATCGACACCGAAGGTCTGGTCGAGGCGACCCAGCTCGCCTTCGCCGACGACGCCGCGGGCACGACCGCGTACGGCACCGCCGTGGGTTACGTGCCGCTGCGGAAGTGGATCGCCGAGCAGCACGGCGTCCCCGTCGAGCAGGTGCTGGTCACCAACGGCTCGATGCAGGCGGACGCGTTCCTGTTCGAGCAGCTCGTCTCCCCCGGTGACGCCGTCATCGTCGAGGCGCCGACCTACGACCGCACCCTCCTGAACCTCCGCCAGCGCGGCGCCGAGGTTCACCCGATCGCGCTGCACGAGGACGGCATCGACGTCGACGCGGTCGAGGCCCTGCTGGAGAGCGGCGTGCGGCCGAAGCTCGCGCACATCATCCCCAACTTCCAGAACCCGGCCGGGTACACGCTGAGCGCGCCCAAGCGGGCCCGCCTGCTGGAGCTGGCCGCGAAGTACGACTTCGTCCTGTTCGAGGACGACCCGTACTACTCGATCCGCTTCGAGGGCGAGCAGATGCCCACGATGCTGTCGCAGGACAAGGCGGACAAGGTCGTCTACGCGTCCTCGTTCTCCAAGACCGTGTGCCCCGGCATCCGGGTCGGCTACCTCGTCGGACCGGTGTCGGTCATCGAGGGCATCACCAAGATCGCGACCACGACCTACATCTCCCCCAACATGGTCGCGCAGTCGATCGTGAACCAGTTCTGCCGGTCCGGTCGCCTCGACAAGTCGATCGACACGGTCCGCGCGGCGCTGCGGGAGCGCAAGGACGCGCTCGTCACGGCCCTCGCCCGCGAGCTGCCGGAGGCCGAGTACACCGCCCCGCAGGGCGGCTACTTCATGTGGGTCCGGCTGCCCGGCGTGTCCATCGACGCGCTCGCGGTCAAGGCCGCCGAGCACGGCGTCGCGTTCGTCAAGGGCGCGGACTTCCTGCTCGACGGCGGCGAGGACTCGGTGCGCCTGGCGTTCTCGGGTCTGTCCGCGAGCGAGATCGACGAGGGCGTCGTCCGCCTCGCGGCGGCTGTGCGCGCGCTCGACGCGTGATGCGTGACCAGCCCGTAGGGGAGTTCCTGGAGCAGTTGGCGGCGCGGGTGTCCGCGCCGGGTGGCGGGGCGACCGCCGCCCTGCACGCCGCGCAGTCCGCGGCGCTGCTGGGCATGGTCGCCCGCTACAGCGACGGGCCGAAGTACGCCGAGCACTCCGTGACCATCTCGTCCGTGCTGGCCGAGGTGGACGTCCTGCGGGTCGAGGCGCTCCAGTTGGCGGACGACGACGCGCGGGCGTTCACCGCGGTGACGGACGCGTACCGGCTGCCGAAGGGCCCGGAGCGGTCCGCGGCCATCGCGGAAGCGCTTGCGGGGGCGGCGGTCCCGCCCTCGCGGACCATCGCCGTCGCCGAGCGGCTGGTCGCGCTGGCCGAGGCGCTGCTGCCCGTCGGCAACCGCAACGTGATCACCGACGTGGCCGCGGCGGCGGACGCCGCCCGTGCCGCGGCGACCACGGCGCGGGTCAACGTGGAGATCAACGGCGCCGCCGTGGTGTCCGATGTAGACGCACTGGTCGCACGAGCGGACCAGGTGACCGCAAGCGTTCGCGAGGAGATCAGCAAGTGATCACGCTGTCCGGCAAGGAATTCGCCGCGACGATTCGCGAGGACGTGACCGAGCGGGCGGCCAAGCTGGCCGTCGACGGCACTCCCCCACGACTGGCCGTCGTGACGGCGACCGACGACGAGGCCAGCGCCTGGTACGTCCGGTCGATCGCCAAGGCCGCCGACAAGGTCGGCATCGCCTGCGACGTCGTCGACCTCGGGTCCACCGCCACCGGACCCGACGTCGTCGAGGCGTTGACGTCCCTGAGCGCGGACGGCGCCGTGCACGGCGTCATCCTCCAGACACCGCTGCCCGACGGGTTGTCGGTCGCGGAGCTGGCCGGGAACATCGCCGTCCGCAAGGACGTGGACGGCTCGAACCCGACGTCGCTCGGCAGGCTCGCCGCCGGGCTGCCCGCGTTCGCGCCCGCGACCGCGGCGGCCGTCGTGGCGCTGCTGGAGCACCACGAGGTGCCCCTGGAGGGCAAGCACGTGGTCGTGGTCGGCCGGTCGGTCGTCGTCGGCAAGCCCGTCGCGCACCTGCTGCTCGACCGGAACGCCACCGTGACGGTCTGCCACTCGCGGACCGCCGACCTGGCCGCCGTCACGACCACCGGTGACGTGCTGGTCGCGGCCGTCGGCAAGGCGGGCCTGATCAAGGCCGAGCACGTCGCCGAGGGCGCGGTCGTGGTCGACGTGGGCACGAACGCCACCGCCGACGGCGGGCTGGTCGGGGACGTGGACCCCGAGGTCGCCGAGAAGGCGGGCTCGTTGACCCCCGTGCCCGGTGGTGTCGGCCCGGTGACCACCGCGCTGCTGCTGCGGCACACCGTCGAGGCCGCCGAGACGGCGCACACCGTGCCCGGTCGACGTCGGCAGCCGAGCTGGCGCCGCTGAGACAACGCGTGAAGGCCCCCGGACGTGAGCGTCCGGGGGCCTTCCGCGTGTCAGGCCTGGTTGTTGGTGTCGGGGTCGGGACCGACGCGGGAGTCGACGTTGAGCGCCGACAGCGCGGCGACGTCGGCGTCCTCCAGGCTGAAGTCGAAGACGTCCAGGTTCTCCGCGATGCGCGACGGGGTCACCGACTTGGGGATGACCACGTTCCCGAGCTGGAGGTGCCAGCGCAGCACGACCTGGGCGGGCGAGCGGTCGTACTTCGCGGCGACCGCGCCGATGGCCGGGTCGTCCAGCAGGCCCTTGCCCTGGCCGAGCGGGGACCACGCCTCGGTGACGATGCCGTGCTCGGCGTGGTAGGCCCGCAGCGGCTCCTGCGTCAGGCGCGGGTGCAGCTCGACCTGGTTCACGGCGGGCACGAGGCCGGTGGCGTCGACGATCTCCGCCAGGTGGTTCGGCTGGAAGTTGGACACGCCCGCCGAGCGCACACGGCCGTCGGCGGCCAGCTTCGCGAACGCCTTCCACGTCTCGGTGTACAGCCCGCGGGCCGGGGTGGGCCAGTGGATCAGGTACAGGTCGAGGTAGTCGAGCTTCAGCTTCGCCAGGCTCTCGTCGAACGCGCGCAGCGTGGAGTCGTAGCCCTGCGCGGAGTTCCACAGCTTGGTGGTGATGAACAGGTCCTCGCGCGGGACGCCCGCCTCGCCGATCGCCCGGCCGACGCCCTCCTCGTTGCCGTAGACGGTGGCGGTGTCGATGCTGCGGTAGCCGGCCCGCAGCGCCTCCGCCACGGCGGCGGTGGTCTCGGCGTTGGGCACCTGGAAGACGCCGAACCCGATCTGCGGCATGGTGGCGCCGTTGTTCAGGGTGACGGTGGGTACCGAGGTCATGGGGTGGGGTCCTTTCACGGGATGAGGGTGCTGGCGACGCCGCCGTCGACGCGCAGCGCGGCTCCGGTCGTCGCGGAGGACAGGTCGGAGGAGACGTAGGTGATGAGGTGCCCGATCTCCTCGGGGCGGATCAGGCGCTTGAGCAGCGAGGTGGGGCGCTCGACCTCCATGAAGCGGCGCTCGGCCTCCTCGAAGGGGACGTCGCCGCCGACGCGGTCGGCGATGAAGTCGCGCACGCCCTCGGTCAGCGTCGGGCCGGGGAGCACGGTGTTGACCGTGACGCCGGTGCCCGCGAGCTCCTGGGCCATGCCGCGCGAGACCGCGATCTGCGCGGTCTTGGTCATGCCGTAGTGGACCATCTCGGTCGGGATCTGGACGGCGGACTCGCTGCTGACGAAGATCACCCGACCCCAGCCGCGCTGGGCCATCCTGGGCGCGTAGTGCCTGGCCAGGCGCACGCCGGACAGGACGTTGACCTCGAAGAAGCGGGTCCACTCGTGGTCCGGGATCTCGAACACGGGGACGGCCTGGAAGATGCCGAGGTTGTTGACCAGCACGTCCACGTCCGCCAGTCCGGCGACGAGGTCGGCGGCGCCCCCGGCCGTCGCGAGGTCGAGCGCGACACCCGTGGTGGTCGTGGAGCCCGTCTCCTCGCGGATCTTGTCGACGGCGTCGTCCACGCGCCGCTTGTCCCGGCCGTTGACGACGACCGCCGCCCCCGCGGCGGCGAGGGACTTGGCCGTCGCGTACCCGATCCCGGACGTGGAGCCGGTGACCAGCGCGGTGCGGCCGGTGAGGTCGATGTTCACGGTGTCCCCTCTGGTAGGCGGTAAGCTGTAGTCAGCGTGAGCAATACTTGCAGACGCCGATTGTTGCACACGCTTGATGATGTCCGCTGCGCGAGCGTGGCGCAAACCGCAGAGGGGTGAACCGTGTCACTGGCCGAGGACGCCACCGAGGCGCGCGCGCAGGGCTGGCGAACGCTCGCCGCACTGCACGCCCGGATCGAGGACAGGCTCGAACGCGCGCTGCAACGCGCGCACCAGCTCTCCGTCAGCGAGTACACCGTGTTGGACGTCCTCGCGCGACAGGACGACTTCCACCTGCGGATGTCGCAGGTCTCCCAGGCGGTCGTGCTCAGCCAGTCCGCCACCACCCGACTCGTCACCCGGTTGGAGGACCGCGGCCTGCTCTCCCGGTACCTGTGCCCGACCGACCGGCGCGGCATCTACACCGAGCTGACCGACGCGGGTGTGGCCCTGCTCGACGCCGCGCGGCCGACGCACGACACCGCGCTCGGCGAGGCGCTGGCGGAAGCCGAACAGCGACCGGAGCTGTCACCGCTCGTGTCGGCGTTGGCGAAGCTCACCCCGTCAAGCGCTTCCAGCTAGTGGACGGCGTTGACGCGCCGTGGCGGAACGGGTCGGATCACCACCGTGAGAGACCAGCTCGAAGCGGCCGACGTCACGATCGTCATCCGCGTCACCGCCGCGCAGGCCTCGACGGTCGCGCACCGGGTGGCCGACGCGCTCAAGACCGCGCTCGACCAGGTCTCCGTCGACGTCGACGTGCCGCCGCTGCCCACCGGGCCCGCGCTGCGCATCCTCCCCGGTTCCCGCCGGGTGCTGCACCGGGGAGTCCCGGTGCCGTTGACCCGGCTGGAGTTCGACCTGCTCCTGCACCTGTGCAGGCAGCCCGAACGGGTGCACCGCAGGGCCGCGCTGATGCACCAGGTGTGGGGCGCGCCGACCGCGGTCGACACCAGGACCGTCGACGTGCACGTCCGCCGGATCCGCCGCAAGCTCGGCGACGCGTCGGCGATCATCGGCACGGTCCGCGGCGTGGGCTACCGGGTCGACCAGGAGCACCAGGTGCGGATCGAGCAGGAGCCCTGACGCCTACTCCGACTGCGCCAGCGCCGCCGCCCGCGAGTCGAACACCGTGAACTCGTCGAGCACACCGACCTCGTCGAGCACCGAGGCCACCGGGTCCGGGCAGACGAGGCGGAAGTCGATCCGGAACGCCCGAGCCCGACGCGCGGTCTCCAGCAGGGCGGCCACCCCGACCGAGCCGAAGCAGGCGACGCCGGACAGGTCGAGGACCAGCGGACCCGAGCCTGGCGCGACGCTGTCGACGCTCCAGCGGAGCCTGCGCACCGACCCGAGGTCGAGGTCTCCTCGCGCGGCGACGACGGTCGCTCCCGCCAGCCGCCACCGTTCCACTGTCAGCACGCCTCGCACGTCCGTGGGCACCGGATGCTCCTCAGAGTCGACGATCCGGTCCCCGACCTGGATCGGATCTCCTCCTCCAAGGTAGCCCAGTTTCCAGGCGCAGCAAGCCTTTCACCTGATCGAGGCAGTGCCGGGACGCTATTCCAGAAGACCTAGGACACGGCCGGTTCGGGGGCGTCCGGGTGGTTGGGCGCGTCGATGCGGTCGCGGTGCCGTTCGCGCCACGGCAGGAAGAACCACAGCGAGGAGAACCCGATCGCCGCCCCCACGCCGAAGACGATCGCGACCCAGCCGCCGATGATGACCTCGCCCAGCAGCAGGATGGTGGCGGTCATCGCGGCGGCGAGGGTCCCGAGGCCGACCATGATGAAGCGGTGGGCTATCTCGATGATGTCCTCGCGCCTGCCGCGGCGGAACAGCGCGCGGTGCCAGGCTGCGGGAGCGGTGAGCAGCGCGACCGAGGCCGCGGCGAACAGGATCGCGACCAGGTGGGTGATCCGGATGTACTGGTCCACCTCGCGGTAGCGGTCGGTGAACACGATGGACAGCAGGAAGCCGAAGAGGATCTGCACCCCAGCCTGCACGACGCGCAGCTCCTGGAGCAGTTCGTTGAGGTTGCGCCTCAACTGCTCCTGTTCGGACTCCTCGGCCTCGCTCATACCTGCTGAGCTACCCGTGCGGGTGAACGGGCAAACGGGCCGAACGGCCCAACCCGGTCAGGCCCGGCGGACCCGGTCCAGCAGACCCGCCACCGACTCCCGCAGCGCGGTCGCGGCGTCACCGAGCAGGGAGGACGTGGTCGGGATCCGGGGAGCGGTGTGCTCGCGGGCGTCCAACTCCAGCAGCACCCGCACGACCTCCACGACGACGTCGGGGTGGTCGAGGGGCAGCGGGCAGCGGGCGATGACCCGGACGTCGGCCGCCTGCCCGGTCGTGCGGTCCGGCCCGTCCTCCGGGTCCACCAGCAGCACCGAGCGCACGAGGTCGCGGTAGCGGTCCGCCAGGTACAGCGCGCTGGCTGCGGCCGGGCCGCCGGTCAGCACGTGCACGGGAACACCACGACCCTCGAACTCGGCCAGCAGGTCCGACACCTCGCGCCACGGGCCGTCCGCCGCGGGGAGCCTGCACCACAGCACCTGGAGGTGCTCGGTCAACGGCCTCCACGTGCCGGGCAGGTCGCCGTCCCTGCCGATCCCGGCGGGGTCCAGCACGACGACGACGGGCGCGTCCTGCGGGCCCGCCCACACCGCGGAGGGGCCCGCGGACCGCGTCACGTCGACATCGCTCATGCCCTGTTGTTACCCAGCCACGGCCGCCCTAACCATCGGTTCGACGTGGTAGACCGTGTAGGCCGACCTGATGATCGGCTGGGCGACGTTGCGGACCCGTACACCGCCGGGCGTCATGCCCTGCTCGGTGCCGAAGTGCGCGTGCCCGTGGATCGCCAGGTCCGTGCCGGTGGCGTCGATCGCCTCGCCGAGCAGGTACGACCCGAGGAACGGGTAGATCTCCGGCGGCTCGCCGCGCAGCGTGTCCGGCACGGGCGAGTAGTGCGTGAGCGCCACCCGGACGTCCGCCTCGATCGAGGCCAGCACCGCCCGCAGGGTTTCCGCGATCTCGATGGTGTGCCCGACGAACGCCTTCATCTCGCGCTCGCCGAAGTTGCTGCCGCACTTGCCCGCGAACCCGCCACCGAAGCCCTTCACGCCCGCGACGCCGATCCGCTCGCCACCGACCTCGAACACCACGGCGTCTCCTTCGAGGACGTGGAGCCCGCTGTCGGACAACAGCCGCGCCACCTCGACCGGCTTGTCGTCGTGGTGGTCGTGGTTGCCGAGCACGGCGACGACGGGCACCGGCAGGTCGGCGAACTCCTCGGCCACCACCTGCGCCTCGTCGAGCGTGCCGTGCCGGGTCAGGTCACCGGCCAGCAGCAGCACGTCGGCGTGCTCCCCCACGTTCTCCAGTGCCGGACGCATCCGCCCTCGCGCGTCCGCCCCCAGGTGGACGTCGCCGACCGCGGCGATCCGGATCATCGCAACTCCTCGCTTCCCTCGGGTTCGGCGACGCTGACGACGCGCACGTCGTCCACCACGTGCAGGTCCGGCGCGACCTCGTGCACCACGGCCTCCAGGTCGGCGCGACGCTGCTCGCAGGCCACGTCACCGGACAGCAGGACGTGGTCACCGCGCACGGTCGCCCGCACACCGGCCTCGGCGGTGCGCGGGTCCTCGGCTATCGCCCGGTGCAAATGCGCGGACAGGTAGGGCTCTGAAGTCATGACGCACTCCTCTGCACGCTGGTGAGCTGCGGGGCCACCAGTTCGAGTCGTTCGACCAGGACCAGGAAGGCCTCGGCGTAGGGGGAGTCCTCAGTGGACTTCCGCACCTTCGGCCAGTCGATCTGCTCGCGCAACGCGCGGGCGAACGGCAGCAACTCGCTGAAGTCGCAACGATGTCCGTCCAGCACGAGCAGCTTGCTGATCATCACCTCGGTCGCGGGCATCACCGGCAACGACACGGAGCTGACCGCCAGTTCCTCGGCGTGGTCCAGCAACTCGTCGGTGACCGGGATCTCGTTGGGACGGTGCAACAGGTCCACGAGCGAATCCCCGTCGTAGACCTTCAACAACCAGTTCTCCGGCGCGTCGGCCGCCCGACACCCGGCGGCGACGAGCGCCGACCGCGCCTTCGAGGCGTCCTCCTCCTTCACCAGGAGGTCGACGTCGTGCTCGGTGGCCGGACCGCCGCGCGCGTACACGGCGCAACCGCCGGTCAGCGCGAAGCGGATGTCGGCGGCGCGCAACGCGTTCGCCACCTTGACAAGGGTGCGCAGCAGTTCGTCCTGGACTCCGCTCATGTCCTGTGACTACCCGACCACGCGGAGGCCCTAAACGCCGCCGACGCCCGGTTGGTCCGTTTCCCCGAGCGTCGGCGGGAGCGCGCTCAGTCCACGCTCCGCACGACGACCGGGTCCAGACCGTCGTCGTCGGGGTCGCCGACCCAGGCCACCCACTCCTCGGGCTGCCTGCTGATCGGGATCATCGGCGCCCACATGCCGTGCCCGCCGAAACGCGCCTCCTGCGTGCGTGTCTGGTCTCTCCGCTCGGTCTCCACGATTCCCATCTCCGTTCGTTCCCACGCGAACGCCCCCGTGTCGACAGGACGTCGGCACGGGGGCGTTCGGCGCACGAGGTCATACGGGGTGGGTACCCACCGTCAGCCGCGCGACACCGTCAGATCCCGAGCGGCGGCGTACGCGGCCCGGACGTCGGGCGTGGCGGGGGCCTCGAAACCGGTCACGCTCAGCGCCTCGCCCCAGTGCGGGGGTGAGGCCGAACCGGCCACCGCCCACGCCGCCTGACGTGCGGCGCCGTCGGCCACGTACTCGCCGGGAGCGGGGACGAGCACCGGGCAGCCGAACACGGCGGGCGCGATCTCCCGCACGGCCGGTGACTGCGCGCCGCCGCCGATCAACAGCACGCGGCTCATCGGCGTCCCCACCGCGGCCAGCGCGTCGATGGCGTCGGCGAGGCTGCACAACATCCCCTCCACCGCCGCCCGCGCCAGGTGGGCGGGGGTGGCCGTGTCCAGCCGGAGGCCGTGCAGGGCGCCGGTCGAGTCGGGCTTGTTCGGCGTCCGCTCGCCCTCCAGGTACGGGACCAGGACCAGGCCCTCGGCCGACGGCACGGACAACGCCAGGCGCGACAGCTCCGCCAGGTCGACGCCGAGCATCCGCGCGGTGGCGTCCAGCACCCTGGACGCGTTCAGCGTGCACACCAGCGGGAGGAACGTGCCCTCCGCGTCGGCGAACCCGTTGACCAGGCCGGACCCGTCCGAGGCCGGGTGCGGGGACCGGGCGAACGCGGTGCCGGACGTGCCGATGGAGACGATGACGTCCCCCGGCTCGACCTGGACCCCGAGCGCCGCGCCCGCGTTGTCGCCCGCGCCCGCGCCGAGGACCGCTCCCGCCTTCGTGACGCCCGCGTGGTCGGCGGGGCCGATCACGCGGGGCAGCACCGGCCGCCGACCGAGCGCGAGGTCGAGCAGGTCCAGCCGGTACTCCCCGGCCGACGGCGACCAGTACCCGGTGCCGCTGGCGTCGCTCCGGTCCGTCACCAGCGCGTCCAGGCCGGGCGCCCCGGCGAGCTTCCACGTCAGCCAGTCGTGCGGCAGGCACACCGCCGCGACCCGAGCCGCGTTCTCCGGCTCGTGCTCGGCCAGCCAGCGCAGCTTCGTCACGGTCAACGACGCGACCGGCACGCTGCCGACCGCCTGCGCCCACTTCTCCGGACCGCCCAGCTCCTCGGTCAACGCCGTCGCGGCGGCGGCGGAGCGGGTGTCGTTCCACAGCAGCGCCGGACGGACGACGGTCCCATCGGCGTCCAGGCACACCATGCCGTGCTGCTGGGCCGCCACCGACACGCCCGCGACGTCGTCCAGACCGCCCGCCGCCTCGACGGCCTGGCCCAGCGCGGCCCACCAGGCCGCCGGGTCGACCTCGGTACCCGAAGGGTGCGACGCCCGGCCTTCGCGGACGAGCGCACCCGACTCCGCGTCGCGGACGACGACCTTGCAGGACTGGGTGGACGAGTCGATCCCGGCGACCAGAACCATCAGCGAGCTCCAAGGACGTGTTCGAGCGCCAACTGCGACAGGTGCACGAAACCGTAACCCTGCGAACCAGCCGCGTCCACGTCGTAGTCCTCGAACGCGGACTTGTCGGCCAGGAAGGCCTCCGTCGTCTCGCCCGCGGCCAGCGTCGACTCGCCCAGCTCGGCCACCTTCGCGGCGAGCAGCGCCTCCTGCACCTCGGGGTCGGCGCGGTAGGCCGCGGCCCGCTCCTTCAGCAGCAGGTAGGTGCTCATGTTCGCGGCGGCGCTGGACCACACGCCCGCGCCGTCCTCGGTGCGCAGCGGCTTGTAGTCGAAGTGCCGCGGGCCGTCGTAGCCGCCGTTCTCCAGCAGGTCGACGAGGAAGAACGCGGACAGCAGGTCGCCGTGGCCGAAGATCAGGTCCTGGTCGAAGCGCGTCCCGTGCTGGCCGTTGAGGTCGATGTGGAACAGCTTCTTCTGCCACAGCGCCTGCGAGATGCCGTGGACGAAGTTCAGGCCCGCCATCTGCTCGTGGCCGACCTCGGGGTTCACGCCGACCAGCTCGTGGTGCTCCAGCGTGGAGATGAACGCCAGCGCGTGGCCGATCGTGGGCAGCAGGATGTCGCCGCGGGGCTCGTTCGGCTTGGGCTCCAGCGCGAAGCGGATGCCGTAGCCCTTGTCCTCGGAGTACTGCGCGACGGTGTCGATCGCCTCGCGGTAGCGGTCGAGCGCGAACCGCACGTCCTTCGCGGCGTCGGTCTCGGAGCCCTCGCGACCGCCCCACATGACGAACGTCTTGGCGCCGAACTCGGCGGCCAGGTCCAGGTTGCGCAGCACCTTGCGCAGCGCGTACCGGCGGACGCCGCGGTCGTTGCTGGTGAAGCCGCCGTCCTTGAACACCGGGTGGGTGAACAGGTTCGTGGTGACCATGGGCACGGTCAGACCGGTCTGGTCGATCGCCTCGCGGAACAGCGAGATGCGCTTGTCGCGCTCGCCGCCCTCGGTGCCGAACGGGATCAGGTCGTCGTCGTGCAGCGTGATGCCCCAGGCGCCGAGCTCGGACAGCTTGTGCACGGCCTCGGCCGGGTCGAGGACCGGGCGGGTCGCGTCGCCGAACGGGTCCTGCGCGCGCCAGCCGACCGTCCACAGGCCGAAGCTGAACCGGTCCTCGCGAGTGGGCTGCGTTGCCACGGGTCCTCCTCCTATAAGTTTGATGCCTAAACTTATAGCGCCTTCGTCGGCCGGTCAACGCCTTCACCCGACCGCGCGACCAGCTACCATCCCCCGGTGTCCTCACCGCAGCCGGCCGGGCAGCACACCGTTCGCAGGCACAACAGCGCCCTGGTCCTCAACGCCATCGCGGATCCGTCCGGCCATTCGCGCGCCGAGATCGCGGCGCGGACGGGTCTCACCAAGGCGACCGTCTCCAGCCTGGTGGACCGGATGATCGGCGCGAACCTCGTCGTGGAGGGCGCCGCCGCCGTCCGGCCCGGCCCCGGCAGGCGGGGCACCGCCCTGTACCTGGCGCCGGACGGACCGCACGGTCTCGGCGTGGAGATCGGCGTCGACTACCTCGCCACGTGCCTGATCGACCTGACCGGCGAGGTCCGCGCCCGCTGGCTCCAGCCGGTGGACAACCGCTCCCTCTCCCCCGCCCGCGTGCTGTCGCGCGTCGCCAAGGCGGTCAAGACCGCGCTGGCCGAGGCCGAGCGGATGGGCGTCCGGGTCGGCGGCATGGGCGTCGCCGTGCCCGGACTGGTGGAGTCCGCGACCGGCATCCTGCGCGTCGCGCCGAACCTGGGCTGGCGCGAGGTCGACGTGCGCGGCGAGCTGCGCAGGCGGGCCGGGCTCGACGACATCCCGGTGCTCGTCGGCAACGAGGCGAACTTCGCCGCGCTCGCCGAGCTGTGGCAGGGCACGGGCCCGCGCGACTTCGTGCACGTGTCCGGTGAGATCGGCATCGGCGCGGGCATCGTGGTCGACGGCGGCCTGTTCGAGGGCGTGTACGGGTTCGGCGGCGAGATCGGCCACATGATGGTCGACCCGCGCGGCCCCGAGTGCGCGTGCGGCTCGCGCGGCTGCCTGGAACGCGTGGCGGGCCAGGAGGAGATCCTGCGCCAAGCGGGTGTGCTGGACGACCGGGTGCCGGAGGAGCTGGTCGCCGACCTGCTGGACCGCTTGGCCAAGCGCGACCGGAAGGCGCTGGCAGCCACCCGGTCCGCGGCGAAGTCGCTCGGCGTCGCGCTGTCCGGCGTGGTCAACCTGCTGGACCTGCCGACCGTCGTGCTGGGCGGCACGTACGCCCGCCTCGCGCCGTGGCTGTGGGAGCCGCTGCGCGCGGAGCTGACGCAGCGGGTGGTCAGCTCGGAGTGGTCGCCGGTCGAGGTGATCGCGTCGACGCTGGGCGCGGAGGCTGCGGTGCACGGCGCGGCGGGCTCGGCCGTGCGAGCGATCCTGGCGGACCCCGATCCCTACGTGACGGCCGTGCTGGCCTAGCGGGCCTCCAGCTCGGTGCGCATGGTGCGGCGCGCGTCGTGGATGCGGGACTTCACCGTGCTCAGCGGGACTCCCAGCACGTCGGCGATCTCGTCGTAGCCGAGCTTGCAGACGTCGCGGTACACCAGCGCCTCGGCCAGCAGCGGCTGCCGGGTGTGCAGCCGGTCCAGCGCGCTGAGCAGGTCGAGGCGGGACCCGGCGACCACGCTCGTGCGGCGCGGGTCGGCCAGGTCGCCGGGCAGCGGCTGGGCGGTCTCGGCGCGGTGCACCAGGCGGAACCGCTGCCGGGCGACGTTGACGACCAGCGCGTACATCCAGCCCCGGAACGACTCGTCCGGCGGCCGGGTGGGCAGTTCCCCGGCGAGGCGCAGCAGCGCTTCCTGCGCCGCGTCCTCCACGTCCTCCGGCACGTCCAGGAACCGCGCGCACGTCCGCAGCACCACCGGCCGCACCCGCTCCAGCAGCGCGTTCACCGCCGCGGCGTCCCCGCTCGCGGCGGACGACACCAGCGCGTCCAGCTCGGTCACGCGCGCACCTCCTCAGAACACATCGGCCGCGGCGAACTCCGTGACCTCCAGCCGCCCGTGGTCGCACACGCTCACCTTCAGCGGCAGGTCGAGCCCGCCCGCGTCACCCGGCGGCACCACCCGCAGCGCTCCGGTCGGCGGCTGGCACGGCCCCGTCTCGGGTTCGTCACCGGTCGCCACGACCGTGTAGGAAACCCGCGCGTAGGCCGGAGAACCCGGCGCGAGCACGACCGTGTCCACAGTGGACCACACCGTGTTGTGCTGGACGCTGCGCATCGGGCTCGACGTGGCGTCGAGCAGCGCGTAGGTCCCGAAGCCCAGCACCGAGCACGGCGTGCCGCCCGCGTTCACGAGCACGACGAGGAAAACCCGGTGACCCGCCGCGTTGAAGCGGGCCGCGGGCGTCTCGATCCGCCCGGTCAGGTCACGCGCGCGGCAGGGCTGGACCACGGCGGGCGCGGCCGGAGCGGTGGTCGTGCTCGCCGGAGGCTCGACCGTCGTCGGGCCGGTCGAGGACGGGGCGGACGACGTGGACGTCGGTGTCGAGGACGACGGGGGCGGTGTGCTCGACACCGAGGTGACGATGTCGCGCGGCAGTGGCGAGGGGTCGCCCGCGAGGACCGTCGAGGTGCTGGCGGCGGGGGTCGTGAATACCGCGACCACCGCGATCAGCACGACGGGAACGACACCGGAAAGGACCAGCGCCGTTCGTCGTCGAATTCCGGACATCGTGTTCCGCCCTCCCGTTCTCCCCGACACTAGTGCCATTTCGGCATTCGGGTGAAACAGCGGGAATTCACCGGTCGTGCCCGGTGCTGCGATGCTGACGGCATGAGCACCGCGCAGCCGATCGTGAGCGACCGCTTCCACCTGGAGGGTCTGCTGGGCGTCGGCGGGTTCGCCTCGGTGTGGTCGGCGCGCGACACGGTGCTCGACACCCGGGTCGCCGTGAAGGTGCTCGCCGACAACTGGACCGCCGTGCCGGACGTCCGCGAACGGTTCCTCGACGAGGTCCGGGTGCTGCGGCGGGTGTCGTCGCCGCACGTAGTGCGCGTCTTCGACCTGTCCCTCACGGCGAGCGGCAGGCCGTACTTCGCGATGGAGCTGGCCGACCGGGGAACGCTCGAGGAACGCACCGCGGGCACCCCGCTGCCCCCGGTCGAGGCGCTGGACCTGCTGCGGCAGGTCTGCGCCGGGGTCACCGCGCTGCACGGGGCGGGCGTCGTGCACCGCGACCTCAAGCCGTCGAACGTCCTGCTGCGCTGGGACGCCGACGCGGGGCGCGAGTCGGCCGTCGTCGCCGACCTCGGGCTGTCGAAGTCGCTCGCCGACGGCTCCGGGTTCACCGTCGCCGTCGGCTCGTCCGGCTACACGGCTCCCGAGCAGCGCGGACCGGGCTCGATCGTCGAGCGCAGGACCGACGTGTACGCGCTCGGCGCCCTGGCCTACCGGCTGCTGACCGGCGTGAACCCGCCCGAGGCCGGTCCGTCGGCGCGGAGCCTGCGCGCACTGCCCGGCGGCGCGGGCGCGGTCGTCGGCCGGGCGATGGCGCCGCTGCCCGCCGACCGGTGGGGCACGGCGGACGCGTTCTGCGCGGCGCTTCGGCACGCGGTGGGTGACCGCCGGGCGGCACGGCGGGTTCGGGCCGCGGCGGCGGTGGCCGTCCCCATCGCGCTCGTGTTCGCCGCGGCGGGCGCGGACGGTCCTCCCGGCAGCGCGGAGACCACCGTGGCCGCCCCGGACGGGCTCGCGGTCACGGTGCCCACGACGTGGGCGAGGCAGGTCAGGGCGGGTGGCTGGACGCCGGGCGCGGACGACGGCAGGCAGCCCGCGCTGGAGGCGGCCCCGGACCTCGGGCGCTTCCACGACCTCGCGGCGGACGCTCCGGGGGTGTTCATCGGGCGCGTCGGTCCGCAGGACGCGTCGACGTGGTCCGGGGAGCGGGCGCACGCCGGGTGCGGCGCGGTGGTGGAGTCCCGGTTCGAGTCGCCGCGCTGGTCGGGTGTGGTGCGCCGGTGGGAGCGGTGCCCCGGCCGCAGCGTCGACGAGGTCGTGCTGACGGACGTGGCGGACGAACGGCTGGTGCTCGTCGTGCAGGTCCGCGGCGGCGGCAGCGGTGTGGCCGTGCGGCGGCTGCTCGACACCGTCCGGGCGCGCTGAGCGGTTCCGACCGCTTTTCCGGCCCGGAGTTGGTCGGTTGTGACGAGGTTCAAGAAAGGTGTGCTGACGAGGGCGCGAGGGCATATCCCTGGAGAACGCGTTGCCCGGCGAAAAGGGGATCGGGGAACGCGAACAAAGCGAGAGGGGAAATGTCATGCGCAGGTCCATCAGCACGGGTGTCGTCCTCGCCGCCGCGTCCACCGCGGTGCTCGCCGGGGTCGCGAGCGCCGGGCCCGGCGCCGTCCCGGCGTGCGGCGCGAACGACGTCGACGTGGCGATCAGCAGGAGCCCCGAGCACGCGGCAGGGCACTCCGCCTTCCTCGTCCGCTACACGGCCGCCGCGGACACGACGAACTGCGCGCTCGCGGGCGTGCCGTCGAACGTCGTGTTCTACGGTCCGGACGGCGACACCGCGCCGGGCATCTCCGCCACGCCCCAGCCGGGCTCCGTCGCGACGCCGGTGACCATCACCCCTGGCCACGCGGGCATCTCCTACCTGGTCGAGCGCACCGGGGAGCAGCCGAACCCGGTGTCCGCCGTCACGTTCTCGCTGCCGTCGACCGCCGGGGACACCTCGGTCCGGGCGCCGTGGCCGTCGGTGCCCGTCAGCGGCGCGGACGTCCAACTGAGCGCTGTCGTCGCCGAGAGCTGATCCACCACCAGGAGGTTCGCCGTGAGCACCACCAGCAAGATCACCTTCGCCGCCGTGGCGGTCGCCCTGCTCAGCGCCTGCACGAGCCAGGGCCAGGGCGGTGGCACGCCGTCCGGTTCGGCGCCGTCCGTTCCCGCCCGCTCGCAGACCCCGTCACCGGTCGCGTCCGCCGCGCCGGAGTCCCCCGCCGCCGCCTCCGGGCCCGCGGCCTGCGCGTCCGCCGACCTGGCGGTGGCGCTCACCCCCGACCAGGGCGGGGGCGGCATGAACCAGACCCGGCTGGTGCTGGCGTTCACGAACCGGGGCGCGGTCGAGTGCGCGCTCCAGGGCTCGCCGGGCGTGTCCTTCGTGACCGGCGACGGCGGCACGCAGGTCGGCGCGCCCGCGACCAGGGAGGCCGACGGCGGACCGGCGGTGACCCTGCTCCCCGGCGCGTCGGCGACGAGCACCCTGGCGATCACCAACGCCGACGTGTTCGACCCGGCGGAGTGCGCTCCCGCCGACGTCCGGGGCCTGCGCGTCTACCCGCCGGGCGAGACCGCGGCGGTGTTCGTCGAGCAGCAGCGGAAGGCGTGCTCCGCGCCGGAGAAGTCCACGATGGTCGTCGGTCCGGTACAGGGCTGAGCCTGCCGGGAAGCGCCTTTCCCTTGCGGGAGAAGCGCTTCCCGCTCCCTCAGCGCAGCACCCGCGGGTCTGCGTGCAGCCGCTCGGCGAGCTTGATGGTGATGAACTCGTTGTTGTCCGCCTTGCCGGGCGTGCGGCCGGACGAGAACGGGAAGTTGTTGTCGTTCAACACTCCCAGCGTCGAGTCGTCCAGGATCACCACGTCCTCGATCGTGGTGAACGGGAACCGGAACGTCCCCTCGAACCCGCCGACCCGACGCGGGTTGGCGATGTCCAGCAGGTCGGCGACGAGGGTCTTGTCCAGGAACCCGTCCCGGTCGCGGTCGCGCTTGTCCGCCAGGTAGATCCGCTTCACCTTCGCGTCCGCGCCCTGCCCGCCGTCGCGCTCGATGACCAGGAAGCGATTGCGGTCCACCGAGATCATGTCGCCGATGGCCAGGTCCGGCGAGCCGAGCCGGTAGGAGTACCGCTGCCCGGTGTACTTCCCGCGGGCGAGGTCGAACTCGTTGACCCGCAACGTTCCCGGCGCGTCACCGGTGACGGTCCCTTCGAGCAGCGGGTAGAGGAACTTGCCGTCCGGCGACTGCGCCATCCCCTCGAAACCCTTGCTGCTGCCCAGGTTCGGCGTGCCCGCCGGGTTCTCCGGCGCGAACACGCCGGGCAGCGGCACCGGAGCGGCCAGCAGTCGACCGGCGCGGTCGAAGTGCAGCAGGTACGGGCCGAACTCGTCACCGAGCCAGTAGCTGCCGTCGGCCACGCGCGTGATCGACTCGACGTCGAAGTCCGCTCCGGTCAGCACCCGGTCCGGCCGCGTCAGCGCGAAAGGCACCAGGCCGCGCGGGTCGGTCAGCGTCACGCCGCCCAGCACGTCGACGCCGCCGGAGGCGAAGTCCGGCGCGATGCGGTGGATGCGCAGCAGGAAGTCGGCGCTGTTGGCCTTGTTGCCATACCCGTTGTCGGACAGCACCTCGAACGTGCCGTCGCCGTTGCGGACGACGCCGCTGAAGCCCTGCACGGGCTGGTCGGCGAACGGCGGCACGATCCCGTTGGACGGCGTCCCGCCGAGCGCGGCGCCGGAGGGCTCGCTGCCGGGCACGAACGTCTCGGCGGGCAGCGACGCGAACTTCAGCAGGGTGGCGCGACCGAAGTCCCGCGTGCCGGTCGCGGCGGCGCCGGGGGCGACGCCCGCCACCGCCACGAGCAGGGCGACGCCGAGCGCGAGTGGTCTCCGCATGGGTGTTCCGTTCTGTCCGGCGCGCCCACCTGCGGTCGCGCGGTGCGCGCACCGTAGGCGGGCGAGGTGAACGGATCCCCAACGCTCAACCGGGCTTGCGGTACCTGCCGGTGTACTCCGCCCACTTCCGGTGGCCGCCGACCCAGCGGCGCAGCAGTCCCACGTACCCGCGGACCTGGTCGTCGACCGGACCGCCGAACGAGGGCAGGTCGGCGGCCTTGCGGACGAAGTCGCGGACCTCGTCGTCGTGGATCTCCACGGCCCGGTCCACGGCCTGGTCGAGCACGACGGACTGGGACCGCATGGTCACCAGCACCAGGTTGTGCACGCCGCCGCGGGCGATCTCGGCGCGGTGGGTGTAGAGGTCCCGCGCGTAGCCGACGATCCGGCAGGCGGTGGAGGCGAGTTCGCGGAGCGCGGAGTGCTCGCGGACCTTCGGCGGCAGGTCGAGCCCGTCGACGGGCTCGCCGAAGCGGAACATCGGGTGCAGGCCGACGGTGAACTCCCGCAGCGCGGCGTGCGCCTCGGGGGTGGGGACGTGGCCGTGGTGGTCGTCGAGCGCTTCGCGGGCGAACCCGTCGAACATCCGGCCCACCTCGTCGGCGAACGACGCCAGCCAGTCCGGCCCGCCGAGCGCCAGCAGCCGGACCCGCAGGTCCGCCATCGCTTCCGCCCTGGGGTCTCCGGGGGGCACCGGCTCGGCGCGCAGGACGGCGAGCAGGAGTTCCAGGTCCTCCGGGGCGGGCCGCTCGTCCTGGAGGACGGCCTGGAGCACGGCCCAGTCCCCGACGAGCCTCAGCCGCTCGTAGTCGGCGTTCGGGAACCCGTAGCCGACGAGGTACCCAAGGTCCATGCCCGCGACCTCCGCCATCTCGTGCGGCGGGAGCAGCCCCAGCGACACCGCCCAGCCGACCGAGTGGTCCGACACCAGGTGGTCCGCGGCGTTCGACTCGGCGTCGAACGCGCACATCACGAACGGTGGGGCGATCCCCGCACGTGGTTCGGGCACATCGAGTCCGCTGAGTGTGAATGCGCCTGCGCTCATGGCTCAACCCACCTCCGTTTAGCTGTTGTCCAGGACCGGGCGACAGCGACCGGCCACATCGGAAAAATAACGGCGTTTCGCAACCGTGGACAACCCCTACCGGCCCCTAGCCCCGGTTGTCCGGGATCAGCCACTGGACGTCGTACACCCAGCTCAGGACAATCGGGGCCGGGACGAGGAGGTGGCGAGGTGCCGCGTGGGGAACGCCCGCTCGACGAAGGTGACACCCCTCTGCTGCGGTTCGCGGCCGATCTGCGGACCCTCCGGGACCAAGCGGGCGGGCGCACGTACCGCCAGCTAGGCACCCGCGCGCACTACTCGGCCACGACCCTCTCCGACGCCGCGGGCGGCCGGAAGCTGCCCAGCCTCGCCGTGACACTGGCGTACGTGCAGGCGTGCGACGGTGACCCAGGGGTCTGGGAGAGCCGGTGGCGCGAGGTCGCCGCCGAGGTCGCGCCACCCGAGGACACCGCGTCCGACCAGGGCTCCCCGCCCTACGCCGGGCTGGCGGCGTTCCAGCCGGAGGACGCGGACCGCTTCTTCGGCCGCGAGCGGATCCTGGACGACCTGGTGGGCCGGATGGCCGACCGGCGGCTGGTGGGCGTCTTCGGCGCGTCCGGGGCGGGCAAGTCGTCGCTGCTGCGGGCCGGGCTGATGCCGCGCATCGCCGAGGGCGCGTTCGAGTGCACCTCCTCCATCGTGGTCACCCCGGCCGAGCTGGACCTGAGCCCGGAGGTGCTGGACCGGGTCATCGGCACCGAGGTCGACGCGCTGGTGCTGGTGGTCGACCAGTTCGAGGAGGTCTTCACCCTCTGCCCGGACCTGGCCGCGCGGACCGCGTTCGTCGAGGCGCTGCTGACCGCGTCGCGGACCCGCTGCCGGGTCGTCATCGGCGTCCGGGCCGACTTCTACGGACACTGCGCCCAGCACCCCGGCCTGGTCGAGGCCCTGCGCGACGCGCAACTACTGCTGGGCCCGATGTCCGCGGAGGAGCTGCGCCAGGCGATCATGCGCCCGGCCGCCAAGGTCGGCTGCACCGTCGAGACGGCGCTGGTCACCCGCCTGGTCGCGGACGCCACCGGCCAGCCAGGCGTGCTGCCGCTGGTGTCGCACGCGCTGCTGGAGACGTGGCGGCGAAGACGCGGGACCACCCTCACCCCGGCCGGGTACGAGGCGGCAGGCGGCATCCAGCACGCGCTCGCGCAGACCGCCGAACGCACCTACACGGCGCTGGAGACCGACCAGCGGGCCGTGGCGCGGCAGATATTCCTGCGGCTCACCGCGCTGGGCGACCGCACCGAGGACACCAAGCGCAGGCTCGCCCGCGGCGAACTGGACAACGACGACGTCGACACGCAGGTCGTGCTGGACCGGCTGGCCCACGCGCGGCTGCTGACGTTGGACCGAGACGCCGTGGAGATCGCCCACGAGGTGCTGATCCGCTCGTGGCCGCGGCTGCGCGGCTGGCTGAACGAGAACCGCGAAGGCCTGCGCACCGGGCGGCAGCTCACCGAGGCCGCGGCCACGTGGGACGTGCTGGCCCGCGAACCCGACTCGCTGTACCGGGGCACCCGGCTGGACGCGGCGGCCGAGTGGGCCGCCCGCGACGAGGTGCGGCTCAGCTCGCGCGAACGGGAGTTCCTCACCGCCAGCCTGACCGCCCGGAACCGCGAGCAAACGCTCGCGCTGCGCCGAACGCGCAGGCTGCGGCAGCTCGTCGCGCTGCTGGCCGTGCTGCTCGTCCTCGCGAGCGGCGCGATCGTGCAGACGATCCGGGCGCAGGCCGTGGCGGACAAGCAGCGCAACATCGCCGTGGCCCAGCAGATCGCCATCGCGGCCGTGCGGATGGGCGACAGCAACCCCACGCTCGCCAAGAAGCTGAGCGTCGCCGCGTACCGGCTGGAGCCGACGCGGGACGTCGTGGACGGCCTGCTCACGACCGCGACGGCCACCTGGAGCGACCACCTCGTCCGCCGGGTCGTGCCGCGGGACGAGTCGTCGATGGGGCCGGACGGGAACCCCGTCCGGGGCCGGGGGCAGGCCGCGGGCCTGGACGGGACGAGCGAGCCGGACGCGGTGAGGTCGCTCGGGTTCACCTCGGGCGACCGGGTGCTCGCCGCCACGCTCGACGAGGTCTGGGACCTCACCGACCCGACCAAACCCGTGTTCCTGCACCGGTTCCCGGCCAGGGTCGGCTCCGTGGCGCTCGCCCCCGACGGCAGCCGGATGGCCACGATCGACGCCGACGGCAGCACCACCGTGCGCCTGTGGGAGATGGCGGACCCGAAGGCGCCGACGCTGGTCTCGACCGTCGCGCGGCCGGGTATCCGAGGCCGGGAGGTGCGGTTCGACCAGAGCGGGCAGGTGCTCGTGACGATCGACGCCGACAGCACCACCAGCCTGTGGCGCCTGGACTCCCCGTCCGGGCCGATGGTGTTCGGCGAGCTGCGGAGCATCCCGCACGTCGCCACGATGGCGCTCTCGGCGGACCGGCGGCTGCTCGCCACCGGCGGCGTGGACGGCACCATCCGGCTCTGGGACCTCACGGACCCGAAGCGCCCGACGACGCTGTCCGAGCTGTCGGTGCAGGCCGACGGGATCAAGGCGCTGGCCATCTCCGCGGACGGGCGGCACCTCGCGAGCGCCGCGGGCTCGGACACCGTGCGGCTGTGGGACATCACCGACCCGCGGCGCCCGTCCGAACCCGCGACCATCACCGGCCCCACGGCCTCGGTGCACACCATCGAGTTCCTGCCGCGCGGGGCCGCGGGCCCGAACACGACGGTGATGACGTCGAGCGGCGACGGCTCGTCCCGGCGCTGGGACTTCGACGAGGCGAGCGCCGCGGCCCGGCTGTGCGAGGGGGCCTCGCTGAGCCGGGAGGAGTGGCAGCGCTTCTTCCCCGGCCTGGAGTTCGTTCCACCGTGCGGATGACCTGTGCTGCGGGAACACCCGGATGGGCTGATACTCACTCAGGTGAGCACTCCCCGTGATGACCGCGTGACCGAAGTCCACCCGACGGTCGTCGGCGTGCCCGCGGACCCGTCGACCCCCGCGGACGAGTCGATCACGAACCCGCCCGTCGTGACCGACCCGAGCGCGCCCGTCGTGGACCCGACGACCCCGCAGGCACCGACGTCGCACGCCAGGATCAAACCGACCCGCATCAGCGGGACGTGGATCGCCGTCATCATCGCGATCTTCGTGCTGATCTTCCTGCTGGTGTTCATCCTCCAGAACCTGACGGACGTGACGATCCACTTCCTCGGCGGCGCGTTCACCCTGCCGCTGGGCGTCGCCCTGCTGTTCGCCGCGATCGGCGGGGCGCTGCTGGTCGCGCTGGTCGGCGCGGCCCGGATCATGCAGTTGCGCCGCCAGACGAAACGGGCGCTGCGCTAACCGGGCACCGATTGCCGTTCGCGCAGCGCCGCGTAGTGGCCGAGCGCGCGGACGACGACCTTGGTGAACGTGTTGGGCAGCAACGGTTCCAGCACAGCCCACGCGGTGTCCACGTGCGACCTGGCTTCCTCGTGGCAGGCGCGCGCGGCACCGCACCCGACCAGTTCCTCCGCGATCTCGCGGACGGCGGCGTGGTCCGCGCGCCCGTCCCGCACCACCGCCCAGACGGCGGCCAGCCGTTCGGGCGGCAGGAGGCCGACGGCGTGGGCCAGCGGCATGGTCACCTTGCCCGCGCGCAGGTCCTCGCCGACGTGCTTGGTCGCGCGAACCCCGCCGGAGGCCGTCGGACCGGTGACCCCGCCGAGGTCCATCAGGTCGTCGGTGATCTGGTAGGCCAGCCCGACCGCCTCGAAGTAGTCGCCCACCGCCGCCACCCGCTCGTCGTCCGCCCCCGCGATCAGCGCGCCGATCTCGGCGAACGCCCTGGCGGGCATCCCGGTCTTGAACCGCAGCACCCCGCGCACACCGTCGAGCAGCACCCGACCGTCGCCGGTCGCCACCGCGTGGTCCATCGCGGCCCGGTGCCCGGCGATGTCGACGCCCTGACCGACGTGACCGGCCCGGATCGCCCGCAGGAACGTCTGGTAGACCCGCAGCCGCAGCCGGTCGTCGTCGGGCAGGATGCGCGGCACCACCCGGTCCAGCGCGAAGTACGCGGCCGTGCCCGCGTTCACCGCCGCCGCCACACCGTGCACCACGTGCGCGGCGGGGACACCCCGGCGCAGCGGTGACCCGTCCTCGACGTCGTCCACCACCAGGTTGCCGCTGTGCACCAGCTCCACCACGCCCAGCAGCGGCGTGTACGGATCGCTGGACACGCCGAACATCTCGGTGGCGGCACAGGTCGCGAACGTCCGCCACCCCCGCCCGCCCGCGTCCACGACGTGCCGCACCGGGCGGACCAGTGCGTCGTGCACCACCGCGTGCGGCAACCCGGCCGCGTCGGCACCCGCCAGGTCCGCCGTCGACTCGGCGCTGGGCGAGTCCGGGTACAGCGCCCGCACCTCCGCGTGCGTGATCGCCCGGAGCCTGCCGAGGAAGTCCTCGAACCGACCGACCCTGTTGTCCGGCACGACGTCCAGGAACGCCTTGCCGGTGACGGGTCTACCCGCCATCGTGCCGCTCACGCGCGCCCACCCGTGCAGGTGCGGACCGCGCCCGACCATCGTGCGGAACTCGTGCCGCGGAAAGTCCCCGGACAGCACCAGTTCCAGCTCGGACGAGACCATCCGCCACCGCGTCGGGTAGGTGTGCAAAGTGGACAACGACGTCCACGGCTCAGACCCGACCAGACCCACCCGACACGGAACCGGTTCACCCTCCGGCGAACAGGCGAGATCCACCGCGACGTCCCACCCGTTGTCGAGATGGACCTTCAACGGCCCGTCGTCGTGCGCCAGCCACCCCGTGCCGTCAACGTCCCGACCATCAACCGTGCCTCGAACGACCAACCGCGAACACCCGTCAGGCCCAACGGGTTTGACCGGCACGCCCACCAGTTCACCCCGCGCGGTCGTGAGCCGGACCAACCCATCCGACTCCACTTCCAGCACCGCGACCCCGAAATCGAGACCCCGTACCACCCCCGGCAGCACCCGATCCGGCTCCACAGGCCGACCACCGGCGAGCAACTCCCGAAAAGCCTCGCGAATCCAGGGGTCCAGGTCGACATCCCGCTCGACGGCCTCCCGGACCGACCGCATGGCCCCGCCGTCCAACCAGGCCACCCCGTCGACCAGAACGGCATGCCCGGCCCCACTGCCCTGCCGGAGGAACCGAACAGACAACCCGAGCTCGTCACCCCCACCGGTCACCAGGTGGAGGTGCACGGTCCACCACTCGACGTCCCCGGCCGCGGAACTCCACATGAGCCAACCTCTGACTTTCAGTAGTCAACCGGTCGCTCAGTGTAGGAGGATCAGGCGCTGGCCCTTACCACCAAAGAGGTGGGAAGCAACAACGACGGCGGCAACCCCTCCTCCCCGGCGAGTTCGGCCAGCAACCGCCAGGTCATCGTGCGCCCCAACTGCTCCACGTCCTGCTTGACCGTGGTCAACGGCGGCACGGCGGTGGACGCCAGCGCCAAGTCGTCGAACCCCACCACGGCAACGTCCTCGGGCACCCGCTTGCCGTTGGCGTGCAACGTCTGCAACGCCCCCAACGCCATGATGTCCGCCGCCACGAACACACCGTCGATGGCGGGATCGCGCTTCAACAACTCGGCCATAGCCTGAGCCCCGCTCTCCGGCGTGAAGTCACCGTAAGCGACCAGGTCCGACTCCACCCCGCACTCCCCAAGCCCCCGACGCCACCCGCTCAACCGATCCATGCCGACAGCCATGTCCTTCGGCCCAGCGATCGTCGCGATCCGCCGCCGACCAGTGGTGGCCAGGTGCCGAGCAGCCTCCAACGCCCCGTTGAAGTTGTCCGCGTCAACGTAGGGAACCCCAGAGGCCCCCAACGGACGCCCACCGACCACGATCGGCAACCCGGCATCCGCCAACGTCCGCGGCAACGGATCCTGCCCGTGCAGGCTCAACACCAGCGCACCGTCGACGTGCCCACCGCACAGGTAACCGACAAGATCCTTCTCATCGTCCTGCTGACTCATCATCAGGACCAGCTGAACCCGATGCCCGATCAACTCACCGTGCACCCCTCGCAACACCCCGGCGAAGAACGGGTCGGAAAGCACCCGACTCCCCTGCTCGGACACCACGAGCGCAATGCAGTTGGTCCGACTACCGGCAAGCGTCCGCGCAGCCTGGTTAGGGCTGTACCCCAGACTCAGGATCGCGGCGTGCACAGCCTCACGAGCCTTCGAACTGACGTACTGCTCCCCGTTGATCACCCGAGAAACAGTCGACTTGGAAACGCCCGCCTCACGAGCAACTTCCTCAATACGCGCGCCCAATCGACGCCCACGGGCCGCGTCAGTCACGCAAACCCCTCGACCCCACAGCCCAGAGCGTCATGCCGGCCATCTTAGGTCTTCAACCACACACCACCAACAACCCGACACGCCCCCATTCAGGCCACAACACCCCCACAACCAGGCCACCGGCGCCCCACCCACCCACCAGCGCCACTACCGACCCACCACGCAGCCGCCACCGCCACCGCCACTACGGGCCCACCACGCACCCAACGCGCCACCACGACCCGCCCACCACGCACCCATCGTGACGCCGCCTACCCAACCGTGGCCGATTTTACTTGGGGGATTTGCCCCTTAAACTTGCGTCGGACGGCAGCTTCACCTCTGCCCTTTATTGTCCGACGAAGGGGCAAATCTAGGGGCCCCAAGTCAAATCGGCCACCCCACCAACGCAACCCCGGCACCCAACCCAGCCCCGCCGGAACCCTCCCCCTACCGATCCTCAAGATCCCCTTCAGTCCTCAAATACACAGCCTGCAACGCCTCCACGGTCTCCGGATTCGGGTGCTCCCACATCCCCCGCTCCGCAGCCTCCAACAACCTCTCCGAAATCCCATGCAAAGCCCACGGATTCGACTCCGTCATGAACTTCTGGTTCTCCGGGTCCATCACATACGTCTCAGCCAACTTCTCGTACATCCAGTCAGCCACCACCCCGGTAGTAGCGTCATACCCGAACAGGTAGTCCACAGTGGCCGCCAGTTCGAACGCCCCCTTGTACCCATGCTTCCGCATAGCCGACAACCACCGAGGATTAACCACCCTCGCCCGAAAAATCCGAGTCGTCTCCTCGTTCAACGTCCGAGTCCGCACAGCATCCGGCCGCGTGCTGTCCCCCACGTACGCGGCAGGCGCCTTCCCAGTCAACGCCCGAACGGTCGCCACCATCCCACCGTGGTACTGGAAGTAGTCATCAGAATCCGCGATGTCGTGCTCCCGCGTATCGATGTTCTTCGCCGCCACAGCGATCCGCCGATAAGCCGACTCCATATCAGGCCGAGCCTGAACCCCGTCCAACTCCCGACCATAGGCATACCCACCCCACACGGCGTACACCTCAGCCAGATCAGCGTCATCCCGCCAGTTCCGACTGTCGATCAACGGCAACAACCCGGCCCCATACGCCCCCGGCTTGCTCCCGAAGATCCGCATCGTCGCCCGCCGAACATCCCCGTGCGAAGCCAGATCCGCCTGCGCATGCGCCCGAACGAAGTTCACCTCATCAGGCTCGTCCAACCCGGCCACCAACTGCACCGCGTCATCGAGCATCACCACCACGTGCGGAAACGCGTCCCGGAAGAACCCACTGATCCGAACCGTCACATCGATCCGAGGACGCCCCAGCTCCTCCACCGGAACGGCTTCCAACCCCGTGACCCGCCGGGACTGGTCATCCCACACCGGCCGAACCCCCATCAACGCGAACACCTCGGCGATGTCATCCCCAGAGGTCCGCATAGCGCTGGTCCCCCACACCGACAACCCCACCGACGGAGGCCACTCACCCGTCTCCGACCGATACCGCGCCAACAAGGAATCAGCCATCGCCTGCCCGGTCTCCCAGGCCAACCTCGACGGAATCGCCTTCGGGTCCACCGAGTAGAAGTTCCGCCCGGTGGGCAGCACGTTCACCAGCCCACGCAACGGCGACCCAGACGGCCCCGCCGGCACATACCCACCATCCAACGCGTGCAACACGTTGGTCATCTCATCCGTGGTCCGAGCCAACCGGGGCACGATCTCATCAGCGGCGAACTCCAGGATCCGAGCCACCTGCTCGGACTCCGTCAACCCCCGAGCAGCCTCCCGCGCCCACCCGGCGTCCTCCATACCCTGGACCAGCCCACGAGCGACGGCCTCAACATCATCAGTAGCCGTCCGGGACTCCGAACCATCCTCCACCAGCCCCAACGCCTCACGAAGCCCAGGCAACGCCGCCACCTGCCCGGCCCACATCTGCTTCGCCTGGAGCATCGCCAACACCAGCCCCACCCGAGCATCACCCGTCGGCGCCTCACCAAGCACGTGCAACCCATCCCGGATCTGCACGTCCTTGATCTCGCACAACCACCCATCGACGTGCAGGATGAACTCGTCGAACTCGGCGTCGTGCGGACGGTCCTCCAACCCGAGGTCGTGATCGAGCTTCGCGGCCTGGATCAAGGTCCAGATCTGGGCCCGGACAGCGGGCAACTTCGCCGGGTCCATCGCCGCGATGTTCCCGTGCTCGTCCAACAACTGCTCCAGCCGAGCGATGTCGCCGTAGCTGTCGGCACGCGCCATCGGCGGCACCATGTGGTCCACCAGGGTCGCGTGCGCACGGCGCTTCGCCTGCGTCCCCTCACCGGGGTCGTTGACCAGGAACGGGTAGATCAGCGGCAGGTCACCCAGCGCCGCGTCCGTCCCGCATCCGGCCGACATCCCGACCGTCTTGCCGGGCAACCACTCCAGGTTCCCGTGCTTGCCGACGTGCACCACGGCGTGGGCGCCGAAGTCGTCGGCCAGCCAGCGGTACGCGGCCAGGTAGTGGTGGCTCGGCGGCAGGTCGGGGTCGTGGTAGATCGCGATCGGGTTCTCCCCGAAGCCGCGCGGCGGCTGGACCATCACCACGACGTTCCCGGCCCGCAGCGCCGCCAGCACGATCTCGCCGTCGGCGTCGTGCGACCGGTCGACGAACAGCTCACCGGGAGCCTGCCCCCAGTGCCGCTCCATCTCCTCGCGCGTGTCGTCCGGCAGCGTGGCGAAGAACTCCCGGTACCGGGCCGCGGTCATCCGCACCGGGTTGCCGGTGAACTGCTCCTCGGTCAACCAGTCCGGGTCCTGCCCACCCGCCGCGATCAGCGCGTGGATCAGCGCGTCCCCGTCCAACTGCTCCACACCGGGCAGCTCACCGGGCGCGCCGATGTCGTACCCCTGCTCCCGCAACGCGGTCAGCAGCCGCACGACGCTCGCCGGGGTGTCCAACCCGACCGCGTTGCCGATGCGCGAGTGCTTCGTCGGGTACGCCGACAGCATGACCGCGATCTTGCGCTCGGCGGGCGGCGTGTGGCGCAGCCGGGCGTGCCCCAGCGCGATACCGGCGACCCGCGCCGCGCGCTCCGGGTCCGCGACGTAGACCGTCAACCCGTCCTCGTCGATCTCCTTGAAGGAGAAGGGAACCGTGATGATCCGGCCGTCGAACTCCGGGATCGCGACCTGGGTGGCCGTGTCCAGCGGCGACAGGCCGTCGTCGTTCTCGTCCCACGCCGCACGACTGCTGGTCAGGCACAACCCCTGGAGGATCGGCACGTCCAGCGCGGCCAGCGCGCCGACGTCCCATGCCTCGTCCTCGCCACCCGCGCCGACGGTCGCGGGCTTGCTGCCGCCCGCCGCCAGCACCGTGACGATCAACGTGTCCGCGGTGCCCAGCACGGCCAGCAACTCGGCCTCGGCCGTGCGCAGCGACGAGCAGTACACCGGCAGCGCCCGGCCACCCTTGGCTTCGATCTGGTCGCACAGCGCGTGCACGAACGCCACGTTCCCGGCCACGTGGTGGGCCCGGTAGTAGAGGACCGCGACGGTCGGCCCGTCGGTCGTCGGCTCCGGGCGGTCGAGCAGACCCCAGTTCGGCGCCGGAACCGGCGGCGCGAACCCGTTGCCGGTCAGCAGGATCGTGTCGGACAAGAAGTTGTGCAGCTCCGCAAGGTTCGCCGCGCCGCCGTGCGCGAGGTACGCGTGGGCTTCCGCGCACACCCCGCCGGGCACCGTGGACAGCTCCATCAGCGGCGCGTCGGGGTTCTGCTCACCACCGAGCACGACCACCGGGCGCGGCCCCGCGAGCAGCGCGTCCAGGCCTTCTTCCCACATCCGGCGACCGCCGAGGATGCGCACGACGACCACGTCCGCGCCCTCGACCAGCTCGGGCAGGTCGTCAACACCCAGGCGGGACGGGTTGGCGAGCCGGTAGTCGGCACCGCTGGCCCGTGCGGACAGCAGGTCGGTGTCGGAGGTCGACAGCAGCAGGATCACGCGAAAGCTCCACTCCGGGGTCCTCGCCCCAAGTCGTCGGCACACGGCGGAGCGGAGTTCCTGGCTCCCGGATCACTCCGGTGACAGTGGCGGGACCGCGTCGGATTCGCACCGACTTCCTCGCTGCTTCGCCGTTCGGCCTGACAGTACAGCCGTCACGTAGCATCCGGCGCGTGCCAATGGAGCGAACTCGAGCCGACGCCTGTCCAGGCGCTATCGACGTGCACCCAGCGGCCGACGGCGGCCTTGCACGCATCCGCGTCCCTGGCGGCACACTGACGAAACTCCAGTTCAGAGCCATCGTGACCGCTTCAGCAGACCTGGGCGACGGACAGCTCGAACTGACCTCCAGGGCCAACTTCCAGATCCGCGGATTGACCGACGGAGCCCAGTTCGACCTAGGCGACCGCATGGCCGCGGCAGGCCTACTGCCCTCCCTCACCCACGAACGTGTGCGCAACATCATTGCCGCACCGCTCTCGGACGACACCCAGACGACCGTCGACCAGCTCGACCACGCGATCTGCGCCACTCCCGAACTAGCCGACCTCCCCGGCCGCTTCCTCATCACGGTCGGCGCCTCCGTCGCAGGCCTGGGCGGTGACATCGGCCTGATCGACAACGCACTCCTCCTGGCAGGCCGCGACACCGGCCTACGCCCCACCGACCCGGTAGCCGCCGTCGTCAAAGCCGCCCGGATCTTCGCAGCCGAACGCGACCAGGCATGGCGACTCGCCGAAGTACCCGACCTCGTGGCCAGGATCACCACAGCCCTCGGCGGCACCCCGACCACCGACCGCCTCACCGCCACCACCACTCCCCCTCCCCCCGGCCCGGCAGGCGACCGGTTCGTCGTCGGCGCCCCCCTGGGCCGCCTCGACGCCCACCAGGCCGCAGCCCTGGCCGACTTCCCCGTCCGCCTCACCCCGTGGCGCAGCCTGGTCCTCCCCGGCACCCCCGACCTCACCGGGCTGGGGCTGATCACCGACCCCGACTCCCCCTGGCACGGGGTCACGGCCTGCACCGGACGGCCGGGCTGCGCGAAGTCCCTGGCCGACGTGCGCGCCGACGCGCGCGCCTGGCTCGGCACGCCCCACACCCGACCGGTGCACTGGGCGGGCTGCGCACGACGCTGCGGACGACCGTCCGGAGACGTGATCGAGTTCGTCGCGACCGGCGACGGCTACGAGGAGACGAGTTGACGAGCTACATCCAGGACGGCGCCGAGATCTACCGCCGGTCGTTCGCCACCATCCGCGCCGAGGCGGACCTCGGCGGGTTACCGGCGGACGTCTCGCGGGTGGCGGTCCGGATGATCCACGCCTGCGGCATGGTCGACCTCGTCCAGGACATCGGCTACTCGCCGAACGTCGTCGCGGACGCCCGCGCCGCACTGCTGGCGGGCGCGCCGATCCTGTGCGACGCCACGATGGTCGCGTCGGGCATCACCCGGCGACGGCTGCCCGCCGACAACGAGGTGCTGTGCACGTTGGGGGACAAGCGGGTGGCGCACCTGGCCGCCCGGTTGGAGACCACCCGCAGCGCCGCGGCGATGGAGCTGTGGCGGGACCACCTCGAGGGCTCGGTCGTCGCCATCGGCAACGCGCCCACGTCGTTGTTCCGGCTGCTGGAGATGATCGACGCGGGGGCGCCGAAACCGGCCGCCGTGCTCGGCATCCCGGTGGGCTTCATCGGGGCCGTCGAGTCGAAGGAAGCCCTGGCGGCCAACGAGTTGGGCCTGGAGTACCTGGTCGTGCGCGGACGGCGGGGCGGCAGCGCCATCACCGCGGCGGCCGTCAACGCCATCGCGAGCGAGGAAGAGTGATGACGGGTACGCTGTACGGCGTCGGGGTCGGCCCCGGCGACCCCGAACTGGTCACGGTCAAGGCGGCCAGGCTGATCGGCGCGGCCGACGTGGTCGTGTTCCACAGCGCGCGGCACGGCCGCAGCATCGCCCGCTCGACCGCCGCGCCGTACTTGCGCGAAGGGCAGGTCGAGGAGCAACTGGTGTACCCGGTCACCACCGAGGACACCGACGACTACCAGGGCCAGATCGACGAGTTCTACGTGGAGTGCGCCGGCCGGCTGGCGGCGCACCTGGACGCCGGTCGGGACGTCGTCGTGCTGGCGGCGGGCGACCCGTTCTTCTACGGCTCGTACATGCACCTGCACAAGCGGTTGGCCCACCGGTACCCGACGGAGGTCGTGCCCGGTGTGACGTCGGTGAGCGCCGGTTCGGCGGTGCTCGGCAGGCCGCTGGTGGAGCGCGACGAGGTGCTGACCATCCTGCCCGGCACGCTGCCGCCGGACGTGCTCGCCGAGCACTTGGCGCACACCGATTCCGCCGCGGTGATGAAGCTGGGGCGGACGTTCAAGGGCGTGCGGACGGCGCTGGAGTCGGCCGGTCGGCTGGACGACGCGTGGTACGTGGAACGGGCCACCACGGGCAAGCAGCGGACCGCTCCGCTGTCCGAAGTGGACCCGGACACCGTGCCGTACTTCTCGCTGGCCGTCCTGCCCTCCAAGGCCCGCGAGCGCACGGCGTTCGGCGAGGTCGTCGTGGTCGGGCTCGGCCCGGCCGGACGGGAGTGGTTGACGCCAGAGGCCCGCGAAGCGCTGGCGTCGGCGGACGACCTGATCGGCTACGGCCCGTACCTGGACCGCGTGCCGCCGAACCCGCACCAGCGCAAGCACCCGTCGGACAACCGGGTGGAGGCCGAGCGGGCCGCGTTCGCGCTGGACCTGGCCAAGTCCGGGTCGCGGGTGGTCGTGGTGTCGTCCGGCGACCCCGGTGTGTTCGCGATGGCCAGCGCGGTCCTCGAGGTCGGCGACGAGGAGCAGTTCGCCTCGGTGCCGGTGCGCGTGCTGCCCGGATTGACCGCCGCGCACGCCGTGGCCAGCAGGGTCGGTGCGCCACTGGGCCACGACTACTGCGTGGTCTCGCTGTCGGACCGGTTGAAGCCTTGGGAGGTCATCGCGGGCAGGGTCGAGGCCGCTGCGAAGGCGGACCTCGTGCTGGCGATCTACAACCCCGCGTCGCGCACCCGCACGTGGCAGGTCGAGGCGGCCCGTGACCTCCTGCTGGCGCACCGCTCCCCCGACACCCCCGTGGTGATCGGCCGGGACGTGGGCGGCCCGCAGGAGGACGTCCGCGTCGTGCGGCTGGCCGACCTGGACCCGTCGGTGGTGGACATGCGCTGCCTGCTGCTCATCGGTTCCACCACGACGCGGATCACCGGCAGGGGCCAGGTCTTCACGCCCCGCCGCTACCCCGCCTGACCCACTCGACCGCCGCGTCGACCGAGTCCACGGTCGGCGCGGCGGGCGGCGGTGGGCGGCGCACGACCACCACGGGGACGCCGAGCAGCCGGGCCGCGGCCAGTTTCGCCGACGTCTGCCCGCCACCGCTGTCCTTGGTGACCAGCACGTCGATCGCGTGCTCCCGCATCAGCGCCACCTCACCGTCCACGGTGAACGGTCCCCGGTCCAGCAGCACGTGGATCCGTTGGGGCATCGGCGGTTCCGGCGGATCGACCGACCTCGCCAGGAAGAACTGGCCGCACCCGGCGAACACGCCGACGTCCTGCCGCCCGGTCGTCAGGAACACCCGCTCGCCGGGCAGGTCCGCGGCGGCCTCTTCCAGCGACCCGACCCACCGCCAGTCGTCGCCGGGCCCCGCCGTCCAGCCGGGGCGGCGCAGCACCAGCAGCGGCACCCCCGCACGCGCGGTGGCCTCGACGGCGTGCGCGGTCATGGTCGCGGCGAACGGGTGGGTCGCGTCGACGACGGCCGTAATCCCGTTGGCGCGCAACCACTCCACCAGCCCGTCGACCCCGCCGAACCCGCCGACCCGCACCTCGCCCTCCGGCAACCGCGGAGCGGCCACCCGGCCCGCGAGCGAGGAGACCACCTCACCGGGCAACCGCGCCGCCAACCGTCGCGCCTCACCGGTGCCACCGAGGATCAGGATCACCGGGCCATGTTATTCGCCGTTCTTCAACGCCGCACTATCGAGTGATTGACGCCGTTTCATCCCAGCGGATACGGTCATTTCACCTGGGGAGGTGCGAATCGGGGGATTCGCCGGAAAAAGATCACGAAAAAACCCTCTCCAGGAACTGACAGGGGAGGAATTCATGCGTACCACCATCAAGTCACTGGCGGCCGTCGCCGCCATCGCGGTGAGCGCGCTCGTGTCGCTGGCGCCTTCGGCCGTCGCCGAGCCGGACAAGCCGGGGGCAGGCGTGTCGGTCCAGGCGGTGTGCCCGAACACCAACTGGAGGGACGCCGACTCGCGCACCGACCACTCCACCGGCGCGGCGAACATCCGCACCGGCACCGGCACGAACTGCACGGCAGTGGGCCAGGCGCAGCGCGGTCACCTGCTCGACATGCACTGCTACACCGAGGGCGACGGCGGCACGTGGTCCCACGTGCGCGACACCGTGACGGGCAAGCAGGGCTGGATCAAGGACAGCCTGCTCCAGAACGCGGGCTCGTTCGTCCACTGCTGATCACCGCCTTTCGTCCACTGCTGATTACCGCCTGAGGGGCTCGCGGACGCGCGAGCCCCTCAGGGGCGGCAGCGTTCGGCGGAATAGAGGTGGCTGTCCAGGAATTGGGTCGCGCCGAGGACTCGGCCCACCATGATTACGGCGGTGCGTTTGACATCGGCCGCTTTCACCTTTTCCGCGATGTCGGACAAAGTGCCGCGGATGACGATTTCGTCTTCCCGACTGGCGCGGGCCACCACGGCGACCGGGCATTCCGCGCCGTAATTCGGCAGCAGTTCCGCGACCACCTCGTCGATCCGCTGCACGGCCAGGTGCAGCACCATCGTCGCCCCGGAAGCGCCCAGCGTCGCCAGGTCCTCGCCCGGCGGCATCGGGGTGGCGCGGGCCGCCGTGCGGGTCAGGACGACGGTCTGCCCGACGCCCGGCACGGTCAGCTCCCGCTTCAGCGAGGCCGCGGCGGCGGCGAACGCGGGCACGCCCGGTGTCACGTCGTACGGCACGCCCGCGGCGTCCAGCCTGCGCATCTGCTCGGCCATGGCGCTGAACACCGACGGGTCGCCGGAGTGCAGGCGGGCCACGTCGTGGCCCGCCTCGTGCGCCGCGACCAGTTCCGCCACGATCTCGTCCAGCGTCAGGTTCGCCGTGTCGACGAGCCGCGCGCCGGGCGGGCAGTGGTCGAGCAGTTCGACGGGCACGAGCGCGCCCGCGTACAGGCAGACCGGCGAAGAACCGATCAACTTGGCTCCACGCAAGGTGATCAGGTCTGCGGCGCCGGGTCCGGCGCCGATGAAGTGGACGGTCACTCGGTCTCCTTCGTCACGGCCCACGTGGTGACCGGCATGTGCGGGCGCCAGCCGGTGAACCCACCGACCGGTGAGCCGCGGTTGATCGCGATCCTGGTCAGGTCGCCGCCCAGCCGCGGGTGCCACGCGGCGATGACGGCCTCGGACTCCAGCGTCACGGCGTTGACGACGAGCCTGCCGCCGGGCAGCAGCGCTTCCCAGCAGGCTTCCACCACGCCGGGCACGGTGAGGCCACCGCCGATGAACACGGCTGACGGCCGTTCCAGGCCCTCCAGCGCCTCCGGGGCCTTGCCGACGACCACGTGCACGCCCGGCACCCCCAGGGCGCGCGCGTTGCGACCGATCCGCTCGGCCCGCTCGGGGTGGTGCTCGATCCCGAACGCCCGGCAGGCGGGGTGCACGCGGGCCCACTCGATGGCGATGCTGCCCGCGCCCGCGCCGACGTCCCACAGGAGTTGGCCGGGCACCGGCGCGAGCTGCGCGAGCGTCACGGCCCGCACCTCGCGCTTGGTGATCTGGCCGTCGTGCTCGTAGTCGGACTCGGGCAGTCCGGGCACCCGCGACCGCACGGCGGTGCCGACGACCTCGATCGCCAGCACGTGCAACGGGTCCACGTAGGACAGGTCGTCGTGCACGCGTTCTCCCGGCCCGCCAAGGCGTTCCAGCACCGTGACGACGCTGTCGCCGTACCCGCGAGCCGCGAGCAGGTCCGCGACCGCCAACGGCGTGGACCCCAGCACGAGCACCCGACGGCCGGGGTGCAGCACGGGGTGCAGCAGCTCGACCGGCTTGCCCACCGTGCTGACCACCTCCACGTCGTCGACGGGCCACCCGAGCCGCGCGCACGCCAGCGAGACGGACGACGGGTGCGGCACGATCCGCACGCGGTCGGCTCCCAGCAACCGGATCAGCGTGGACCCGATCCCGTGGAACAGCGGATCACCGCTGGCCAGCACGCACACCCGCCGGTGCCGGTTCGCCTCGAACAGCCCCGGCAGCGCGGGCAGCATCGGCGACGGCCACGTGACCCGCTCGTGGTCTCCCGGCACCATCTCCAGTTGCCGCGCGTCGCCCATCAGCACCTGTGCGGCCTCGACCTCGTCACGGGCGGCGGGCGACAGCCCGTCCCACCCGTCGACGCCGATGCCGACGACCGCGATCACACGGTCCCCAGCGCTCGGGCGACCTTGATCTCGATCACCACGCGCTGCGGGTTCACCCGCGGCGTCCGGTACCGGGCCGCGTAGCGGCGCTCGGCGTCGGCCACCACCTCGGGTTCGCGCCGCACCACGGCGCGCCCCTCCAACGTCGACCACCGACGACCGTCCACCTGGCACACGGCGGCGGGGACGCCGTCCTCGCCACCGGCGAGGACGTGCCGGACCTTGTGCGAGGTGCCGGACGTGATCACCCGCGCGACTCCGGCCTCCACGTCCACCGTCACCCCGACGGGCACCACGTGCGGCGTCCCGTCGGCGCGCACGGTGGTCAACGTGCACAGGTGGCGCTCGGCCCAGAACCCCTCGAAGTCGGCGCCCTTGTTCGTCAGCATGCGCACATCATGCTTGACCCCCGCTGCTAGGGTTTGGGACGTGCACGTGACGCGCCGATTTACCCACCCCCGGCCGGTAGTACCGGTCGCCGGGGTTCGCAGCGCGCGCTGACACGACCCGGTGACGGACCGGCCGAGGGGATCCCCCGCCCGTCCACCTCACCGACAGGACCCACCATGCTCCCGCGCGACCTCAGCGACCCCGCACAGGGGCCCCACGCCATCCAGTTGATCCTGAACGACATCCTCACCGCGACGACGGACACCGCCGACCTGCGCGTGGTCCGCGAAGACCCGGTCACCACCATCGCCGACAACTACACCAACCTCGGCTACCCGCCGGACGCCATCACCAGGGACGCGAGGTACACCAGGTACCTCGACGACGAACGGGTGCTCCGCAGCCACGCCAGCGCCATGATCCCCTTGTCGCTCAGGAGACTGGCGGCCGAGGGCGACACCTGGGACGACGTCCTGCTGGCCTGCGTGGGCGCGGTCTACCGCCGCGACACCGTGGACCGCGTGCACACCGGCACCCCGCACCAACTAGACCTGTGGCGCATCAGCCGCACACCGCGCGACCTGGACACCTTGGTGGTCAACGCCATCCGCGGCGCACTGCCAGACAGGACCCTGCGCCTGATCCCGGCCACCCACCCGTACACCGAGAACGGCAGCCAGGTGGACGTCTGGGTGGACGGCACCTGGCTGGAGGTGGCCGAATGCGGCCTAACGGCAAGGCACGTCCTGGACAGGGCAGCCCTACCGACCACCGTCACCGGCATCGCACTTGGCCTCGGCCTGGACCGACTACTCATGCTCCGCAAGGGCATCACCGACATCAGACTGCTCAAGGCAACAGACCCGAGAATCGCCAACCAGATGCAAGACCTGACCCCCTACCGCCCAGTCTCCAAACACCCACCGGTGTCACGAGACCTCTCCATAGCAGTAGACGAGAACGCAGACGACGAAACCCTGGGCGACCAGGTACGCACAGCGATCGGCGACCTCGCAGAGGAGATCAAGGTCCTCTCCCAAACCCCCGTAGAAGACCTCCCGAACGCAGCCGCCACCAGACTAGGCGCCAAACCAGGCCAAAAGAACGTCCTGCTCAGAATCGTCCTACGCGACCTGAGCCGCACCCTCACCGACGACGAGGCCAACCAAGCACGCGACACCGTCTACACCGCCCTGCACCAGGGCACCACCAGCCAAAGCCCCACCAGCCTGAGCACCACCAGCCCATGGACTGACCCACCCACGACGGACTGACACGAAAGCACCCAACTGGAAGGAGCCCACACCTCCCCCGCCGCCCCGATCCCCAGCGCCCTCAGCTTCGCACCCGTTTTGTCAAGGCATCTTTCCCGCCTTGACAAAACGGGTGCGAAGCTCGAGACACTTGAGCGACCGGGGCACCTCTCCCACCCACCCCCCAACCCCCAACCCTCACCCCCCAGCCTTAGCCGTCCCCCGAATCTCATTCAGGTAGTTGTAAATCGTGTACCGCGTAACGTCCAACGCCCCAGCCAGGTGATCCACCGAATCCTTGATCAAGAAATACCCGGCGTCATCCAACACCCGCACCACAGTCGACTTGTGCACCTTCTTCATCAACGCCACCGGCACGTCCACATCGGCGACGGCCCGCTCGACCAGCAACCTCTGCAACGTATCCACATCACCGGGAAACGCCTCCACCACCCGTTCAACCCGCCCGACCACGGCCTGATCGCTGTTCACGCACAGGCACCCCACGGCCACCCCACCCGAATCCCGCAGGAACACCGTCGACGACCGGATCACCCGCCCGTCAGGCGCGTACGTCTCGTAGTTGGTCAGGTCGTGGGTGGTCCCCCGCCGGACCAATCCCAGCAGCAGGTCCGTCATCGGCCCGCCCACTTCACGCCCGGTCAGATCCCCGGCGATCGCCACGATCGAGTTCGGCAGCGCCCCGAGGTCGTGCAGCACGACCTCCGTCCCGGCCCCCAACGCGGCGGCGAGGCTGTTCACCGTGGGCACCAGCGCGGCCAGCACGTCCGCCCCGCCGGACACCTGCTCGATCTCCCGCCGCACCGGCGCCACCGGCCGCCGAACCCCGCGCAGCGCGGCGGCGAACCGGGCCACGGTCTCCGGCGTCGTGGAGGCGTGCGGGGTCAACCGGACGTGGTCGGGCCGCACGGTCGCCGTCACCCCGGCGTCGACCAGCGCCGCCCCCACCACGGAAGCGGGGTGGTCCGGCAGCGTGAACGCCAGGATCCCGGCCCTGCGGTCCTCGGCCGACGCCGAGACCACCTCCCCGCCCACCGAAGCGATGATCTCGCCCAACTCGTCCAGCCGGGTCCCGATCCGGTCCCCGATCGCCGCCACCCCGCCGAGTTCCACCAGTTCCAGCGCCTGTCCCAGCGCACCGGCGGCGATCGGGCTCAGGTTCGTGATCGACCACCCGGCCGCGCCTTCGGCCACCGGGTGCACGTCGTCGTCGAACAAGCCGGCGTCCAACGCCCCGGTCCACCCGGACATCATCGGGTCCAAACGCTCCAGGGCCCGGTCCGACAGCACCATGAACCCCGTGGACCACCCCGCGCGCAACCACTTCTGCCCGCCGACGACGAGCACGTCCGCGACCTCCCATGGTTCGTCGACGACCCCGAACCCCTGGATCCCGTCCACGATCAGCAGCCGGTCCCCGACCACCTCGCGCAGCGCGGCGAGGTCGGCCCGGTACCCCGTCCGGAAGTCGACGGCGGACACCGACACGGCCGTCGTCCCCGGCGTCAGCGCCGAGGCCACCGCCGACGGCGTGACCCACCCGCGGTCGGGCCGCATCCACCGCACGTCGGCGCGTCCGGCCCGCTGCCACGGGTACGTGTTCGACGGGAACTCGGCGGCCGACACCACGACCTGCCCGGTCACGCCGAGCGCGACCTGGAACAGCCCGGTGCTCGTGTTGGGCAGCAGGGTCACGTGGTCGGTGTCGCTGCGGCACAACCGGGCCGCGGCGGCCTTCGCCCGCAACTCCTGCCGCATCAGGTCGTCCACAGTGGACGGGCCTGCCGAGGCCGAGGCCTCAAGCAGCCTCGTCGACGTGTCGACCACGGCGTGCGAGGGCGGCCCGAACCGCCCGAAGTCCAGGTACCCCTCCGGCTCGTGGAACTGGACCAGGTACGAGGCGGGGAGCCGAGTAGTCACCTAGAGCACCTTCGCGAGGAACTGCCGCGTGCGTTGATGTTGTGGATTGTCCAACACCTCCCGAGCCGTCCCGGACTCGACGATCGCCCCGTCCACCATGAAGGCCACGTGGTCCGCGACCTCCCTGGCGAACCCGACCTCGTGCGTCACCACGATCATCGTCATCCCGTCGCGGGCCAGCGCCACCATGACGTCGAGCACCTCCCCCACCAGTTCGGGGTCCAGCGCCGACGTCGGCTCGTCGAACAGCATGACCTTCGGCTTCATCGCCAGCGCGCGGGCGATGGCGACCCGCTGCTGCTGCCCGCCGGACAGCTCCCGCGGGTACGCGCCGCCGCGGTCGCCGAGCCCGACGCGGGTCAGCAGTTCCAACGCCTCCCGCTCGGCCTCCTTGCGCGGGCGGCCCAGCACCTGGATCGGCCCCTCGGTCACGTTCTCCAGTGCCGTGCGGTGCGGGAACAGGTTGAACCGCTGGAACACCATCCCGATGTCCCGCCGCTGCGTCGCGACCTCGCGCTCCGGCAGTTCGTGCAACTTCCCGCCCTTCAGCACGAACCCCACGGGGTGGCCCGCGACCCAGATCCGACCGGCGTCGATCGTCTCCAGGTGGTTCACGCACCTCAGGAACGTGCTCTTCCCGGCTCCGGACGGCCCGAGCAGGCACACGACCTGCCCCTCGTCGACCGTCAGGTCGACACCGCGCAGGACCTCGGTCGACCCGTACGACTTCCGCACCCCGTGCGCACGAACGAGAGTCATCGGACACCCTTCCCGTAGGCGCGTTCCAGGTAGTACTGCCCGACGTTGGCCACGCTGACCACGATCAGGTACCACAGCGCGGCGGCGATCAGCGTCTCCATGATCTCCAGGTTGCCCGACGAGATCCGGTTGGCCGCGTGGATCAGCTCCAGGAACCCGATCACCGACGCCATCGACGTGCCCTTGAGCATGTTGATGAAGTTGTTGCCGGTGGGCGGGATGATCACCCGCATCGCCTGCGGGAGCACCACTCGCCGGAACGTCTTGCCGGGGGTCATCCCGATGGCCTTCGCGGCCTCGATCTGACCGGGGTCGACGCTGTTCAGCCCGGCCCGGACGATCTCCGCCATGTACGCGCTCTCGTTGAGCCCCAGCCCCAGCAGGGCCGCCACGAACGCCGTGATCAGCACGTTCGTCGGCTCGTGGAGCAGGAACGCGTCGGTGAACGGCACCGGGATGGAGATGAACTTGAACACCAGCGCGAGGTTGAACCACAGCAGGATCTGGAGCAGCACGGGCAGGCCGCGGAACAGCCAGATGTAGCCCCACGCGAACCAGCGGGCCACCGGGTTGGGCGACCGGCGCAGCAGCGCGAGCAGCACGCCGAGCACGATCGCCCCGGCCTGGGCGCACACCGCGAGGACCACGGTGTTGACCAGGCCGTTGATCATGATCTCGTGGGTGAAGAAACCCGGCACGTCCTCGTAGAGGATCTGGGCGTCGGCCAGCGCGAACCCGAGCGCCGCGAGCAGCCCCAGGATCAGCGCCCCGACGACCCAGCGGCCCCAGTGCCGGATCGGGACGACCTGGAGGTCCTCACTTGCCATTGACGGTCACCTTCGTGATCGCGCCCTGGGCGACGTCCCACTCGGCCAGGATCTTGCCGTACGTGCCGTCGTCGACCAGCGCTTGGAGCGCGGCCTGGACCGACTTGGTGAGCTGCGGGTTCGCCTTGTTCACGCCGATGCCGTACTGGCCGCCGTTGATCGGGTCGGCCTTCACGACCTCGAAGTACTCGCCCTTGCCCGCGGTCTGCGCCACGTACACGGCGGTCGGCAGGTCGTTGAGGATCGCGGCGACGCGGCCGGTGCGGAGCTGGTTCTGGTTCTGCGTGTCGCTGTCGGTCGAGGTCACGGTCACCTCGCCCTTGCCTGCGGCGACGCACTTGGTGCTTTGCTCCTTGGCGTAGGCCTCCTGGCTGGTGCCCAGGTTGACCGCGACGCCCTTGCCGCAGAGGTCGTCCGGCCCCTTGACCGAGCTGGGGTTGCCCTTCTGCACCATGATCGTGATGCCGGAGGTGAAGTAGTCGACGAAGTCGATCGCGTTCTGGCGCTCGGCGGTGTCGTTCATCGCGGCCATCGTGAGGTCGATCCGGCCGGACTGGAGGCTGGTGATCAGCGAGCTGAACGCCATGTCGCTGTACTCAACCTTGAGCCCCAGCTTCGCGGCGATGGCGTTGGCGAGGTCGACCTCGGAGCCCTTCGCCGTCTTGCCGTCCTCCGCGTAGAAGTTGTTCGGCGGGTTCTGGATGTTCGATCCGATCTTCACCACGCCTGCGGACGCGATCGCGGGCGGCAGGCCGGCGGCGAGCGCGTCGTCCTTCTTCACGGACGAGACGATCGACTCGGTGGACGGCTGCGGCCCCCCGGACGCGGCCGGTGCGGCCCCGTCGTCGTTTCCGCAGGCCACCAACGTGGACAGGACTAGGGCGGTAACGGCAAGCCTTCGGATCAGCACGGCGCCTCCAGGTGTGGTGGCGAAAAGCTACAACTCGTTGTTGAAGATGTCCACAGCGAGTTGAAATCGCCTCGGGAATCCCTGGGGCCGCCCGTCCGTTGAACAGGGCGTTAGGACTGCTGTCGAGCTAGGAGGACGCATGGCCACGGTGGAGCTGACCACGAAGAACTTCGACGAGGTCGTCGGCGGTTCGGACATGGTCCTGGTCGACTTCTGGGCCTCGTGGTGCGGTCCGTGCCGCCAGTTCGGCCCGGTCTACGACAAGTCGTCCGAGAAGCACGGGGACATCGTCTTCGGCAAGGTCGACACGGAGGCCCAGCAGGAGCTGGCCGCGACGTTCCAGGTCCGGTCCATCCCGACGCTGATGATCGTCCGCGACGGGATCGTGCTCTACGCGCAGCCGGGCGCGCTGCCCGAGTCGGCGCTGGAGGACCTGATCGAGCAGGCCCGCAAGGTCGACATGGACGAGGTGCGCAAGGAAGCCGAGGCGCAGCAGGCCGCGGCCGAGTAGCCGCGGGGCGGCCGGGTCACTCCCGGTCGCCGTCCATCGCCTTGGTGTCACGGGGCGGGGCCACCGGATCGTGTTCCGGTGACTGCCCCGCCTCGATCCGCCGACCCCGCTCCAGCTCGGCGTCGAGTTCCGCGCCCAGCAGCAGGGCCAGGTTCGAGATCCACAGCCACACCAGGAAGACGATCACGCCCGCCAGCGCGCCGTAGGTCTTGTTGTACGAGCCGAAGTTGGCGACGTAGAAGCCGAAGCCCAGCGAGGCGACGATCCAGACCACGACCGTGAGCAGGCCGCCCGGCGTGATCCACAGGAAGCTGGGCTGGCGCACGTTCGGCGAAGCCCAGAACAGCAGGCCGATGGCGAGGCTCGCGAGCAGCAGGAGCACCGGCCACTTCGCGATGTCCCAGACCGTGACGGCGGTGGGTCCGAGGCCGAAGAAGCCTCCCACCTCCTCCGCCACGCCACCGCTCACGCCGATGCCCGCCGCGGTGAGCACCAGCAGCACCACCACTCCCAGCGTCAACCCGAGGCGCAGCGGGATCACCTTCCAGAACGGCCGCCCCTCCTCGACGTCGTAGATCGAGTTCGACGCGCGCATGAACGCGCCGACGTAACCGGACGCGGACCAGAGCGCGGCGAGCAGGCCGACGACCGCCAGCGGCCCCGCGAACGACTTCGTCTTCCGCAGCTCCTCGATGCCGCCGATGATGATGTCCCGCGCCTGCCCCGGTCCCATGCTGTTCACGCTGTCCACAAGGGACTGCGTCGCGGACGGGCCCAGCAGACCGAGGATCGCGGTGAGCACCAGCAGACCGGGGAACAGCGACAGCACCCCGTAGTAGGTGAGAGCGGCGGCCCAGTCGGTGAGGTTGTCCCGGTTGAACTCCTTGACCGTCCTCTTGAGCACTCCCCACCACGAGCGCTTCGACAGATCCGTTGGCGCGTCAGGTGTCTGGGCGAGTTCTCCGGCCGTGTCCGTCATGCGCGCGGGGTGCCCACGATCGGGTGTCACCACACCGGGTGGTTGACGTCGGGAGATAGAGGGTAACCGCCGTCCAGAGAGAGGAGGCGGTCATGGACAGCACAGTGCGTGAGGCGTCGACGGCGCAGCTCGTCGGCCAACTGTCGGAACAGGTCAGCAGGCTTGCCAGGGAAGAGATCAAGCTCGCGGTCGCGGAGGTGCAGGCCAAGGGCAAGAAGGTCGGCGTCGGAGCCGGGCTGTTCGGCGGCGCGGGCGTCCTCGCGTGGTTCGGCGTGATGTCGCTCATCGCGGGACTCGTGCTGCTGCTGGCCACGGTGATGGCCCCGTGGCTCGCCGCCTTCGTCGTCGCGGTCGGCGTGTTCGCCATCGCCGGGATCGTGGCGCTGCTCGGCAAGAAGCAGATCGACAGGGGCACCCCGCCCGTTCCGGAGCAGGCGATCCAGGGCGTGAAGCAGGACATCGCCACGTTCAGCGAGAGGGCACACCGATGAGCGGCCAGAAGGAAGTCCCCACCGACCCGGCTGAGTTGCGCGCCGACATCGAGAAGACGCGGCGGGAACTCGGCGACACCGTGGAAGCGTTGGCGCACAAGGCCGACGTGCCCGCGCGGGTGAAGGCGAAGGGCCAGGAGGCCGCCGCGCAGGCCGGTGACAAGGTCGCCGAGACCGCGGAGCAGGTGAAGGTCAAGAGCCGCGAGGCCACCGCGAAGACCGCCGAGACCGCAGCCCAGGTGGGCGAGAAGGCCGCCGAGACGGCGCAGCAGGTGAAGGTCAAGGGCAAGGAAGCCACCGCGAAGGCCGCCGAAACGGCCGCGCACGTGGGTGACAAGGCGGCCGAGACCGCCCAGCAGGTGAAGGCGAAGGCCGCGACGGTCACCGCGCAGGCCGTGGACGCGATCCCGCCGCAAGTCCGCGTCAAGGCGGACGAGGCGCGGGCGAAGGCGTCCGAGGCCGCGGCGCACGTGGTCGACGCGATCCCGCCGCAGGTGAAGGCGAAGGCCGACCAGGCCGTGGGCGCGCTGCCCGAACCCGTCGCGAACCAGGCCCGCAGGCACCCGGCCGTCACGGCGGGAATCGTCGGCGCGGTGCTGTTCGTGCTGTGGAAGCTCATCCGCGGGAGGGCGTCGTGAACAAGCTCCTCTACCGGCCGCTCGGCATGGCGGTGAGCGTGCTCGGCGGTGTGCTGGCGGGCAAGGCCTTCGGCCAGGTCTGGAAGCTCATCAGCGGTGACAAGGAAGCGCCGACCCCGACGCAGCAGGACCGCACGTGGTCCGAGGTGCTGCTCGCCGCGACCGTGCAGGGAGCGATCTTCGGCCTGGTCAAGGCCGCGATCGACCGCGGTGGCGCCACCGGCTACGACAAGCTCACCGGCGAGTGGCCCGGCGACAAGCGCGACATGGACAACTGACACCTCCCACCACACCAGGAGCGCCCGTTCCGCATCGCGGAGCGGGCGCTCCTCGTCGTGCGGGACTACCCGGTTGGAGGTCTTGACAGGAGCCTCGACTGGGCGCAGTTTGTTGCGTTTGACGGAACGCTGTGCGTGCTGCGCAACGAATGACGGCTGGGCAAGAATTTGAACACGCAACTACCATGGCCGTTGGCAGCACCACCAGTGACCCGAGGAGCACCCCATGCCACAGCCAGAGGGCGCCGAACTCGACGCCGTCCGCGCCCGTCGTGACGACCTGCGGTCCAGGTACCTCAAGCCCCTCGCCGACCGCGGCCAGTCGCCGACGCGGGGCGTGCACCACATCGCGCTGATCTGCCGGGACGTCGAGACGACGATCAAGTTCTACCAGGGGTTCCTCGGGTTCCCGCTGGTGGAACTGGTGGAGAACCGCGACTACGCGGGCTCCAGCCACTTCTTCTTCGACATCGGCCACCGCAACCTGCTGGGGTTCTTCGACTTCCCCGGCCACGACCACCCCGACTTCAGCGAGACCATCGGCGCCGTGCAGCACCTGGCGCTGTCGGTGTCCGCGGAGCAGTTCGCGTCGGCGAAGGCCACTTTGGACGCCGAGGGCGTGGAGTACCTCGGCCCGGACCGCGGGGTGGACGACAGCCTGTACTTCCGCGACCCGAACGGCGTGGGCATCGAGTTCTACCGCGAGGACCTGGGTGTCTTCGACGGTGAACGCCTGGTTGACTGATCGACTTCAAGTACGACGACGTGCGGCGAAAACGGAGGACGACGTGGCGCAGGAAGTCAGCGGCGTGATCGCTCGGGGCAAGGGACTGCCGGTCGAGTTGACGACCATCGTGATCCCGGACCCCGGCCCCGGCGAGGCGGTGGTGCGCGTGCAGGCCTGCGGGGTCTGCCACACCGACCTGCACTACCGCGAGGGCGGCATCAACGACGAGTTCCCGTTCCTGCTGGGCCACGAGGCCGCCGGGATCGTGGAGCAGGTCGGCGAGGGCGTCACGGACCTCGAACCCGGCGACTTCGTCGTGCTGAACTGGCGCGCGGTCTGCGGTTCGTGCCGGGCGTGCAAGCGCGGCAAGCCGTGGTACTGCTTCAACACGCACAACGCGGCCCAGCCGATGACGCTGAAGGACGGCACCGCGCTGTCCCCCGCGCTCGGCGTCGGCGCGTTCGCGGAGAAGACGCTCGTGCACTCGGGCCAGTGCACCAAGGTCGACCCGACCGCCCGTCCCGCCGCCGTCGGCCTGCTCGGCTGTGGCGTGATGGCGGGCCTCGGCGCGGCCATGAACACCGGCAACGTCGGTCGCGGCGACTCGGTGGCGATCATCGGCTGCGGCGGCGTGGGTGACGGCGCGGTGGCGGGCGCCCGGCTGGCGGGCGCGGCGAAGATCATCGCCGTGGACACCGACCCGCGGAAGCTGGAGTGGGCCAAGGGCTTCGGCGCCACGCACTTCGTCAACGCCCGCGAGGTGGACGCGGTCGAGGCCATCAAGGAGCTGACCGACGGCTTCGGCGCGGACGTCGTGATCGACGCCGTCGGCAGGCCGGAGACGTGGAAGCAGGCGTTCCACGCGCGCGACCTGGCGGGCACCGTCGTGCTCGTCGGCGTGCCGACGCCGGACATGAAGATCGAGATGCCGCTGATCGACTTCTTCGGCCACGGCGGCTCGCTCAAGTCGAGCTGGTACGGCGACTGCCTGCCCAGCCGCGACTTCCCGATGCTCGTCGACCTCTACCAGCAGGGCAGGCTCGACCTCGACGCGTTCGTCAGCGAGGAGATCCCGCTCGACGGCGTCGAGGCCGCGTTCGAGAAGATGCACAAGGGCGAGGTCCTGCGCTCGGTGGTGGTCTTCTGATGCGGGTCGACCACGGCGTCACCTCGGGCACGTTCTCGCTCGACGGCCAGACCTTCGACGTGGACAACAACGTCTGGGTGCTGGGCGACGACGCGGAGTGCGCGGTGATCGACGCGCCGCACGACGTGGACGCGATCCTCGAGGTGGTGAACGGCCGCAAGGTGGTCGCCATCCTCGCCACGCACGCGCACGACGACCACGTGCGGGTCGCCCCGGCGCTGGCCGAGGCGACCGGCGCCCCGGTGCTGCTGCACCCGGCGGACCGGGTCGTGTGGGACCTGACCCACCCGGACCGCGCGCCGGACGGCGACCTGGCCGACGGCCAGGTGATCACCGTCGGCGGCGGCGAGGTCCACGTGCTGCACACACCGGGCCACGCGCCGGGGGCCGTGTGCTTCCACGTGCCGTCGCTGGGGGTCGTCTTCACCGGCGACACCCTGTTCAACGGCGGCCCCGGCGCGACCGGTCGGTCCTATTCGGACTTCGACACGATCGTCGCCTCGATCAAGGCCAGGCTGCTGTCCCTGCCGCCGGAGACGGTCGTCCACACCGGACACGGGGACAGCACCACGATCGCCGCGGAGACCGCGAACGTCTAGAAGTTCGGCGCCCGCTTCTCCAGGAACGCGGCGACACCTTCGGTGTACTCGGCGCTGTGCACGGCCTCGTCGTAGAGGGCGTGCACGGCGTCGTCCTCCTCGTGCCGCCCGTCGGTGATCATGGTGACGATCGTCTTCGCCCCGCGCAGGCTCACCTGGGCCCGCGACGCGATGGTGGCGGCCAGGTCCCCGACCCGCGCGTGCACGGCCTCCGGCCCGTGGACCTCGTTCACCAGCCCGATCCGCAGCGCCGTGGACGCGTCGACGATCTCGCCGCTGAACAGGATCTGCTTCGCCCACGCCGGGCCGACCACGTCCACCAGCCGCTTGGTGGACGTGAAGTTGTAGACGATCCCCAGCTTCGCGGGCGTGATGCCGAAGCGCGCGCCCGACTCGGCGATCCGGAGGTCGCACGCCAGCGCGATCTCGCAGCCGCCGCCGACGCAGAACCCGGTGATCGCCGCGATCGTCGGCTTGCCGAGCCCGGCGATGGCCCGCTCCCCGGCGTGCACCGCCGCGCCGTACTTCGCCGCCCCGTCCGCACCCTTGCGCAGCGTCGAGAACTCGCTGATGTCCGCGCCCGCCGAGAAGTGCTCGCCGCCCCGGACGACCAGCACCCTGATCTCGTCGTCGTGCCGCACGAGGTCGAGCAGGCCGGGCAGCGCGGACCACATGTCGTAGCTCATCGCGTTGCGCTTGGCGGGCCGGTCGATCGTCAGGGTGGCGACGTGGCCGTCCGTGTCGAGGATCAGGTGCTCACTCACCAGCCGAGCCTACGCGGACGGAGTGCGTACTCCACTTGGTGCCGGATCGGTGAAACGTTCGGCGGCCTGCGTGCGTCCAACCGGTCGTGCAGAATCGCATCACCCGCCGATGTGGTCCCTGGGGAGTGGCATGACCTGGCTGATCTGGTTGGTCGCCGCCGCCGTGCTGCTGGCCGCGGGCTTCGGGGTGGCGTTCCTGCCCTGGTGGCGCGCGCACGACCTGCGGAAGCGGACGACGTGGTCACGGGCGCGGGCGGCCGTCGACAGCGCTTCAGTGAGCCGGGACGCCTGTCGGGGCGCGGTGCCGGAGGCCGAGCGGCTGTTCGCGCGGGCCGAGTCGATCGCGGGTGAGCGGGGCGGGGTGAAGGCGGCCGGGATGGTGGCCGACCTCGCCGAACGGGCTGATCGGCTGTGGCGGGAGGCGCGGAGGTGACCGGGGTGCCGAGGTCCGGGCTGGTGCGGTGGGGGTCGCTCGGCGCGGCCGTGCTCGTGCTGGTCGTGTTCCTGGTCGCGCAGCGGCAGAGCGTCGACGTGAGCTACGGGCGGTCGCCGACGTCGTCCGACCCGGTCAAGGAGGGGTCGGCCGGTGAGCTGGCCGACGTGACCGTGCCGTCGGTGGAGGAGATGACCGCCATGGTGCGGGCCGACGCCGTGGTGCGGCTGCCCGGTTCGGTCGCCCGGTGGGACGAGGCCGCGGTGCGCGAGGTGATCGGCGACGCGCGGATCCTGGTCGCGCCGCCGGGGCTGGACGAGGCCGAGCGCAAGCGCGTGCGGGACGTGGAGGCGGCCGAGATCCGGGTCATCGGCACCGACGTGACCGGTGGCGGGCTCCAGGCCACGTCGACCGGGCTGGCCGACTGGCGGATCCGGTTCGCGCAGGGCGACGTGACGAGCCTGCTGGTCACGCTGGCCGCGAAGCTGAACGACAAGCCCGCCGCCGAGGACGTCGACCGGTTCCGCTGGCGTGAGCCGACCGCCGCGGAACTCGACCCGGTGGTGGCCGACCTGCGGGCCGCTGGGGTGCACACCGGCGCCGGTGCCACGCTGGCGCGCGTGCCGAAGTCGGCGGAGGCGGCGTTCCCGGACGGCGCGCTGTACGTCGCGCTCCCCCGGCAGCCGTTCGGGGAACCCGTGCCGCAGTACGGCCCGGCGCTGACCGCGCTGTTCCCCGACCGACCGGTCGTGGTGATGTACGGCGACTGGATCGAGTACCACGGGCCGCGCGCGGAGGAGTTCGCCGACGTGGTCGGCACGAGCTTCTACGCCCAGGCCGCCGACCGGATCGCCACCTACGCCTACCCGCAGGCCAACGTGCTGCACGCGTACCTCAACCGGGTCACCGACGTGCGGTACGCGGGCCTGTTCGACCGGCCGCTGCCGTACCTGCCGCTCGACCCGCTGCGGGTGGCGCTGCCCGCGCTGCCGTGGCTGTTCGCGGCGTGCGCCGTGGTGTTCCTGGTGCTGTCCGCGAACTCGGTGCGGCGCGGGGGCACCGCGCGCGCCGGGACTCCCGCGCGGCTGGCCGGGCTGACCGCGTTGGCCATCGAGGTGTCCGCGCTGTCGAGCGACCCCTCGCTGGTGCGGGGCATGAGCAAGCTGCGCGCGGCGGGTGACGCCCTCGCCGAGGACCTGCCGGACGCGCACGTCCGCACCCTGCTCGACGACGCCGCGGCGGAGCTGGACACCACCGCGAAGGCGTTGGGGCGCCAGGACTACCGGTCCGATGTCTACCTCCGGGGGAGGGTGGCGTGAAGCGGGTCAGGAGCTTCTTCGGCACCGGGTTCGGCGCGGCGGTGCTGGCGTGCCTGGTCCTCGCGGGCTGGGCGCTGTGGTCGGGCGGCGTGCTGGACGGGCCGATCGCCCGGCAGGTGCGGTCGTCGTCGGTGTACGCCGCGCCGGGCGTGGAACTCGACCAGGCGGCCGCCGAGCGGATCCTCGGCAACCGCAGGCTCGTCGTCGCGTTCCTCGCGCCCGACGCGGACCTGCGCGCGTCCTGCAAGAGCGTGCACGGCGCGGCCGACGGCACCCTGGCGCTGATGCTCAAGCGCGAGGGCGACGAGTACGACCACTACGGCTGCGCCCTGCTGCCGGGCGTCGACAACGAGAACTTCGGCAAGGCGTTCGTCGCCGAGACGATGATCGCCAGCGGTGTGGACCAGTTCCACGACCAGCCGCTGGACGCGTTGAAGGTCATCGCGGTCAACTACGACAAGCTCGTCCGGACGGGTGCCGTGCCCGACGGGGCCCGGACGATCAGCCCGTCGCTCCCCCGCTACCTGGTCGCCGCCGCCTCGGTCGCCGCCGTGCTCGTCGGCGCCGCCGGGATCTACCTGGGCGCGCGCCGCGCGGGCAGGCTGACCGCGCGCCGCCGGGAAGGCCTGGAAGCGGCGACGGACGACCGCAGCGCGCTCAGCGCGAGCGCGGGGGTGCTGGCGCAGCAGATCATCGATCTGGACCGGCGGTACGCGACCGCGAGCCCGTCGTTCGCGGGGAAGTACCGGCGGCTGACGAGGGACTACACCGGCCTGCTGGCGACGATCGCCGCGGGCGGGGGCAGCACCGGGGCGCTGACCGCTCAGGTCGAGGCGCTGAGCCGGAGGTGCCGCGAACTGGCGCTCACACCGTAAGGACGGACTTCCCGGTGGAGTGCCCGAGTTCCAGGTGGCGGATGGCGTCCGCGGCCGCGCTGAGCGGGAAGGTGCGGCCGATCACGGGCTGCACGGTGCCCGCTTCCAGCAGTGCGGCCAGGAACTCCAGGTCCCCCACCGGTTGCGACGCGAGCAGGCTGCGCAGCCGCTGGCCGACGAACGGCGACAGTGCGAGCGCCCGGAGCTGGCGATCGGTGCCCTGCAACAGCTTCCCGCCGCCTTCGCCGCCCACGATCACCAGCGTCCCCTTCGGCGTGAGCGCCCGCCGCAGCCGCAGCAGCGGCCGGTTGCCCGCGATGTCGAGGACGAGGTCGAAGCCGCCCGCGAAGTCCTCCCGCGTGTAGTCGACGACGTGGTCCGCGCCGAGCGAGCGGACCAGGTCGACCTTGCCGGTCGAGCACACGCCGGTGACCTCGGCGCCGAACACCTTCGCGAGCTGCACCGCGTACACCCCGATGCCACCGCCCGCGCCGATGACCAGCACCCGCTGCCCGGCGGCGACCTTCCCCGCGTCGCGCAACGACTGGAGCGCCGTGCACGCCGACACCGGCACCACCGCGGCCTGCTCGAACGACAGGCCCGGCGGTTTCACCGCGAACCGGTCCTCACGGCCCACGGCGTACTCGGCGAACGCCCCGTCGCACGACCCGAACACCTCATCGCCGACCCGCAGGCGCGTCACGCCCGCCCCGACGGCCTCCACGTGCCCGGCCACGTCGAGCCCCGGCACCTTCGCCTTCGGCTTCCGCAGCCCGGACACCAGCCGCAGCGGGTACGGCAGCCCTCTGGTCATGTGCCACACGCTGGGGTCGACCCCGGCGGCCCGCACCCGCACGAGCACCTCGCCGTCCCCCACCGCCGGTCTGTCGACGTCGCGGAACCCGAGCACGTCCGCCGAGCCGTACACGTCCTGCACGATCGCCTTCACGGTTTCTCCTCCTTGGTGTACTGGAAAACGTCGTCGAGCGAGACCCCGAACGCCTCCGCGATCTGGAACGCCATCTCCAGCGAGGGCGAGTACCGCCCCTGTTCGATGGCGATCACCGTCTGCCTGCTGACCCCGACGGCGGCGGCCAGTTCGGCCTGCGTCATCTCCCCGTGCGAGAACCTCAGCGCCCTGATCGAGTTCGTGACCCGAGTCGCCTTCACCACGGCCAGAAACCCTTGCGGTAGGCCGCGACCTTCGCCACGCACTCCGCCACGGCGGACAGCGCGAAGGCCAGGTAGAGCGCGTTCGCGATCCAGAACTGGTCGACGTCGAGCAGCGCCATCGCGAACGCGCCCATCCCGCCCACGACGACCAGCGACCGTCCGGAGTGCTCACCGAAGCGGGAGATCTCCCGGTCCCGCTGGTCCTTCATGTCGGCGTCGTCGGGCGAGAAGGTCGCGATAGCGGTGTGCAGCACGACGGTCGCCAGGATCGCGCCGCCGATCGTCCACAGGACAGGTGCCACGTAGGGGACGTCGACGATCGGACCGCCATCCCACCGCCCCAGGATGACGACGACGTAGACCGCGTACGCGATCACCGTCACCAACCCCATCATCCAAGCGCGCTTCTCTTCGAATGCCATGCGACCGAATGTAAAGCAGCCCTGACATGGTGTCAAGATTGCTTTACATCGCGACGGGTGGCGCTAGGCGTGGCCGATCGCGCCGATGTCCACCACGTCCTTGGGCCTGAGCAGGAGTCGCTTGTACGCCAGGACATCCGTCAACCGGGCGAAGCGCAGCCCGTCGACGACGTCGGCGGTGTCGATCAACTCGTCCGCGCTCCTGGCGGGCGGGATCCACCGGCGGGAGAACTGGATGCGGCCACCCCAGAACTGCGCGACCTCGTCGCCGCTGATGCCGCCGACCCCCTGGACCCCGTGCTGCCACGCGTACCGCCAGGCGTCGCCGCGCGCCACCACGTCGAGGTCGCGGATCTCGGCGCGCAACCCGTGCGCCAGCAGGGGCGCGCTGCCGAACAGGACGAAGTCGTCGCGGTCGAGGCCGAGTTCGACGAGACGGGCGATGAGGGGGTGGGCGAGGAGGTCGCCGGGCGGCGGCAAGGGTCTACTCCCCGCCCGGATCGGTCCCACGCCTGAGCACGCGCCTGATCCACGCGGGCCGCTCCGCCTCTGGCGCCTCGGCGACGACCTCGGCGGGCCGCCCCGATTCCCACTGCCCCCAGGCGCGCATGATCTCGCTCCGCTCCGCGGGCGCGCTGTCCTTGAGCACGGCGGTGAGGCGGGCCGTGCGCGACCGCTCCTGCACCACCGTCTTGCCGAAGGACACCAGCGCCCACGCGGTGGACGGGATCGCCACGACCGCGGCGGCGATCAGGGATCCGGCCTCGGTCAGCAGGCTCGCGCTCATCGACGACCTCCCCGCGGTCACAGCAGAGCGGTGCGGTTGCCGTCGGCGATCTGCGCCAGGTCGGCCATCTCGCGGATCAGCAGGGTCTGCCGCCCGGTGTCGACCAGGCGCTCGTCCTTGAAGGTCCGGATGATCTTCTTGACCGAGTCGAGCGACGCCCCGGTCAGCGTCGCCAGGTCCTGCTGACTGAAGCGCAGGAGCGTGCCGCCGTCGCCGGGGGTGCCGACACCGCTGTCGACCAGTTCGACGATGGCCTTGGCCAGGCGCTGCTCGACCGCGAGGTCCGACTCCACGATCTTGCGGGTCGCCTGCTCCAGCCGCTCGTCGGCGGCGAACAACTGGGCGCGCATCGCGCGCGGGTGGTCGTAGAGGAACTTCAGCCATTCGGCCGCGGGCAGGTAGAGCATCTCCACCTCGTCGAGCGCGACGACGCTGGCGGAGCGCGGCCTCTGCCGGATGGCGGCCATCTCGCCGACGATCTCACCGGGCTTGCGGATGGCCACGATCCTCGGCGGCGTGCCGACGACGATCTTGACGTGCCCCTTCTGGATGAGCAGCGCGAAGTCCGTCTCCTCGCCCTGGCTGATGAAGACGTGCCCCTCCTGCCGGTGGATGACCCTGCCGACCGACCGGAGCGCCAGCAGTTCCTCCTCGGTGAGGAGGGGATCACCCGGAGAAGAGGATAATTCAGCCATGTCCTGAGTGTAAAGATACACTTAGCTGCGAGCAAGGCCCACGACGAAGAAGCCCGCCCCGACGGATCAGGGCGGGCTTCGACGGAGGGACTACGCGGCCTTCGGGTACATGTTCGCCATCCCCGGCGGGGGCGCGAACGGACGCCAGTAGCCGTACGGCTGGGAGAGCCGGTCGGCCACCACCCACATGACCGACGGGTTGTAGCCGAAACCCAGGTGGCTGCACGAGACCGCCACGTTCTCCGCCCGCGGGCCGGGGTCCGACACGCAGCCCTGCCACGGGACGATGCCGTCGGTCTTGGAGTAGACCGAGGTCGCGGGCACCGGGAACGCCGGACGGCTGTGCTCGGGCGGCGGGTGGGCGGCGCCCGCGGTGTAGAAGCGGGACAGCAACTGGTAGGCCGGGTTCGCCCTGGTGTGCTTCATGTCGGTCATCGCGTAGGGGCTACCCAGCGTGATGACCTGGCGGACCAGCTCCGGGTGTTCCCTGGCGATCTCGCGGGCGAAGATGCCGCCCAGGCTCCAGCCGATGATGCTGACCTTGTCTGCCCTGCCGAGTTCGCGGAGCTGGGCGCGGATGCCCTGGACCGCGGGAACGGTCGGACCGATGTTGCGGCCCAGGCCCCAGCCGTGGACGTCGTAGCCGAGCTTCGCCAGGAAGCGGCGCAGCACGGAGGTCGAGCCGTCGGAGGCGCCGAGGCCGGGCAGGACCATCACCTGGTGGCCGTCACCGCTCGGCGCGGCGCGCAGGAGCTGCCTGGTGGCGGCGAACTGGCCGATGTCGACGGCGGCTCTCGTCGGTTCCGTCAGGTACCACAGGAGACTGGGGGCTTGACCCTCGACGAGCGGGAGAGGAGGCTCGTCCGGCAGCGGGAAGTAGGCGTCTGAAGGTACGGCTGTCATCGCCATCCCCCGTTCCGTCGGCAAATCCGCTACTGCATGTGTCCATGATGTTTCCTGAAAGTGAATTGCGCCACCCCTAGAACGTCTCGGTTGGGCGCGCTCTCACCCCAGTGGTCCTGGACTGCGGCAGACCGGGAGTCCTACGGTCTCCACTGTGGACCGGATGAGCGCGATGGACGCAAGCTTCTACTTCGTCGAGGACGAGAACGTGCCGATGCACGTCGGATCGGTGCTGGTGTTCGAGGGACCAGCCCCCTCCTACGGCGACGTGATCAGGCTCTTCCTCTCGAAAATGGACAGCGTGCCGCGCTACCGGCAGCGCGTGAAGAGCCTCCCGCTGCACGTCGGACGCCCCGTCTGGGTCGACGACGACCACTTCCAGATCCTCTACCACGTGCGCCACACCGCCGTGCCCTCACCGGGTGGCGACGACCAGCTCCGCAACCTGGCGGGCCGGTTGTTCGCGCAGCGGCTCGACCTGAGCAAGCCGCTGTGGGAGGTCTGGCTCGTCGAGGGCCTGGAGAACGGGCGCTGGGCGATCATCTCCAAGGTCCACCACTGCATGATCGACGGCGTGGCGGGCACGGACCTGATGCAGCTCCTGCTCGACTGGCGGGAGGAGGCGGAACTGCCGGAGCCCAAGGAGTGGAAGCCGCAGCCCAGCCCGTCGCAGCTCGACCTCGTGGTCGACGGCGTGCGCGACGCCGTGTGGACGCCGGTCAAGCACCTGGCCGCCATCCCGGCGTTCGCCAGGAGCCTGCGCAGCGGGTCGGAGCTGCTGGACATCGGCCGCGCCGTCCTCGGCAGCCTGCCCGGCACGGCGAAGCGCCTGACCTCCTCGACCGCGGGCTCGTTGAACGGCCCGATCGGGCCGCACCGCCGCTGGGTGTGGGCGAAGGCGGACCTCGCGGAGGTCAAGAAGATCCGCAAGTCGGTCGGCGGCACGGTCAACGACGTCATCCTGACCGCGATCACGCACGGGTTCCGCGAGCTGCTGGCCAAGCGCGGGGAACTGGTCGACGGCCAGGTCGTGCGGACCATGGTGCCGGTGTCGATGCGCGCCGCGGACGAGCACGACCGGTTGGACAACCGGGTCAGCGCGGTGCTGGTGAACCTGCCGGTCAGCACGCTGGAGCCGCTGGAGCGGCTGGCCTCGATCCGCGAGCAGATGGACGACCTGAAGGGCAGCAGGCAGGCGGCGGGCGCGGACGTGCTGACGAAGGCGGGCAACTTCGCCGCGCCGACGCTGCTCGCGCTGGGGTCGCGCACGGCGATGCGGTTCCCGCAGCAGCTCCTGCAGACCGTGACGACGAACGTGCCCGGCCCGCGCGTGCCGCTGTTCATGCTCGGCCGGGCGTTGAAGGAGATCTACCCCTACGTGCCGATCGCCAGCACGATGCGGATCTCCATCGGCATCTTCTCCTACCTCGACCAGATCACCTTCGGCATCAACGCGGACTTCGACGGCGTGCCGGACGTTCAGGTGCTGGCCGACGGCATCCGCGCGGGCTTCGACGAACTGCTGGCCGTCGCCGCGACCCCGGCAGGGTGATCCCCGGTCTCGTCCACTCCGTCCTCCAGCTCGCCACCCGGCCGCTGACGGACCGGCGGGTGACCGTGCGCGTCGGGGAGGCCGACGCGACGATGACGGTCGCCGACGTCGACTGCACGCTGGGCGCGCTCGGGTTGGCGCTCGGCCAGTTCGACGACGTGCGGATCGTCGTCGAGGACGTCGAGTGGTCCGGGCGGACGGCCAGGAGGCTCGCGGTGAGCTGCGTGAACGTCCACGTCAACCCCGGTCCGACGCTGGTGGCCGCGCCGGTCGAGGTCGAACTGGTGCTGGGCGCCCAGGACGTCGGCAAGCTCGACATCGGCGCGGACGGCGTGCTGCGGTGGGGGGTCGTGCCGCTGGTGCCGTCCGTGCGGGACGGCGAGCTGTGGGTCCGCACCGGGTTCCTGCCGCTGCGCAGGCAGGTCCCGGTGCCCGCGCTGCCCGGCGGTCTGCGGCTGACCGGGGTCGAGACGGCACCGGGCGAGGTGGTCGTCACGGCCCGCTCCGAGCAGTGGCGGGAACGGGTGCCGCTCACCAAGCTGGTGCGGCTGCTGCGGTCAGCGTGATCCGAGCCAGTCGAGCAGCCGGTCCGCGACGACGTCCGGGACCTCGATCTGCGGCACGTGGCCGATGCCCTCGAACACGTCGAACCGCCAGCCGGGGTTGCGCGCCGCGGTCGCCTTGGCCGATCCGACGGGGACCAGCCGGTCCTTGTCGCCGGTCATCAGGAACACCGGCACCCTGATGTTCTTCATCGCCCGCCAGTAGGCGCCGCGGCGGGCGTTGACCAGGACGATCGACTTGGCCGCCGCGAGGAACGCCGTGTCCAGTCCGGGCACCTCGGCGCGCTGCTCGATGAGGCTCATGGAGGCGAGGATCAACTCCTCCGGCACGACCTTCGAGTCGGCGCACACCAGGTTCATCACCTGCTTCACCTGCTGGCGCGGCGTCTGCCCGGACCGCGCCTTCGCGAGCACCCGCTCCCCCAGCCCCGGCAGGGCGTAGAGGAAGAACGTCGACATGACCAGCGGGTCCGGCCGCACGCCGAAGACCAGCGGCAGGGCCGGGTCGACCAGCGCAAGCGCGGTCACCGTGTCCGGGTTCGCGGCGGTGTGCAGGATCGAGATCATCCCGCCCATCGAGTTGCCGACCAGCACGACCGGCTTGCCGACGACCTCGCGCAGGAACCGGTCCAGCAGCCGCGCGTTCGCCGCGACCGTCGTCCGCCGCCCCTCGGGGTGCGTCAGCCCGAACCCGGCCAGGTCGACGGCCACGACGTGCGCGTGCCCGACCAGCCGGGGCGCGAGCAGGCACCAGTTGAGGTGCGACCCGCCGAGCCCGTGCACCAGTACGACGGTCGGCGCGTCCGGATCGTCCGGCCCGCCGAAGTCGACGTAGTGCACCTGGCCGTCCAGGTCGGCATAACGGCTGGTCCCACCCCAGTTCGCCACGCTCATCGCAGTCATACCGACCAGTATGTCGCTTGAAGCTACCTACCGGTAGTGGAGCTGTGACACACCTAGATCGTCTCCACCGGCGGCCCGCCAGGAGCGCCGTACAGGCCCGGTCCGTCGACCCGCACGGTGTCCAGGAACGCGGTCGACGCCGTGTACGAGCTGGCGATCAGCTCGGCCGTGTGGCTGAAGTCCAGCGGTGTCACGGGCTGGACCGGCGGGCCGGGCAGGTAGAGCACCGGGACGTCCGCGGAGGCCAGTTCGACCTCCAGGACGGCCTGGTTGCGCATGCTCAGGGTGGCCCAGAACAGCAGCGTCTCGGCCAGGGTCTCCGGGACGGTCGGCAGGTGGCCGGGGAACGCGCAGTCCAGCACCACCAACGACTTCGCGCCCATCGCGAGCGCCTGGCGGATCGGCACGTTGGCCAGGACGCCGCCGTCGTAGAGGACGCGGCCGTCCAGGTGCACGGGCGGGTAGACGCCGGGGATGGCGCTGCTGGCCAGGATGGCCGGGACGAGCGGGCCGGTGCGGATGAGCACCGCCTGGCCGGTCGTGGAGTCCACCGCGACCGCGCCGAACGGGAGGCGCAGGTCGGCGAAGTCGTCGGCACCACCCAAGCCCTGCTCGATCACCGTGGCAAGACCGGTGTTGGGGAACAGGAACTTCTTGTGGGCGCGCAACGTCCGCAACTGGGCGAGCGGACCGCCGGGGAACACGCGCGGGCGGGTCATGTGCTCCCAGATCAGCGCGAGCCGTTCGGGGGCCTTGTCCGGGTCGAGGGCGAGCAGCGAGCCGTTGACCGAGCCGACGGACGTGCCGACGACCAGGTCGGGGGTGATGTCGTGCTCCGCCAACGCCTTCAGCATGCCGACCTGGCCAGCGCCGAGGCTGCCGCCGCCTCCGAGGACGAACCCGACGGGACCGGGCAGCGCGATCACGACGGCGGCCCGGCGGTGACGCGCCTGCGCACGGCCTCGGGCGTGGTGTCCCAGTTGGACTCGACCCACCAGGTCGCGCCCGCGTCCTCCCACTCCCGCACGGAGTCGCCGGGCGAGGTCACGCCTTCGGCGACGACGTCGTACCCCTCCCACGGCAGGCCGAGGTCCGAGCGGAGCTCCCGCGCCGCGCCGACGACCTCGGCCAGTTCCGCGGGCGATTCGGGACCGCGCGCACCCTCCGGGCCGAACACGTTCGGCACCAGGCCGTCCCAGCGCACGGCGCGGCCCAGCGACTTCCGGGAGGGGTGCGCGCCGACGACCCACACCGGCACCCGCGGGCGCTGCACGGTGGGCGGCGGTGGGAAGAAGTCGGTCTCCCGCACGGTGTGGCGCCGCCCGTCGAAGGAGAACGGCCTGCCGCGCATCAGCCCGTCGTAGACGGCCAGCCCCTCGTCGAGCAGCAGCGCCCGTTCGGCGCGACCGGTGTCCGGCTCGAACGCCGTCCAGCCGGGGTGCAACGCGCCGAGGCCGACGGAGAGCTGCACCCGACCGCCGGACAAGCGGTCGAGCGTGCCGACCTTGGACGCCACGTCCCACGGTTTGAAGCGCGCCAACGGGGTGAGCATCGTGCCGAGCCGGATCCGCTGGGTGCACATGGCCGCCGCGGTCAGCGAGACCCACGCGTCCACACCCCACACGGCCTCGGCGAGGAACACCCCGTCCCACCCGTGCGCCTCGGCCAGCACGGCGGTTTCGGCGACGTCCGGCGCGTCGAAGAACGGCAGCACAACCCCAGCTCGCATCGTTGACCTCCGGCGAGCACGGTAACCCGGCGGGCCGCGCCCCGCCCCGGAGCCGTGCTACCGGGTGGCGAACTCGTCCCGTGCCACGGACAGCGCGGTCTCGCGGTGGGCGTCGTGCTCCTCCAGGCGGGCCACCAGGGACGCGCGGACGTCCTGGTAGGTGTCCGGGCCCAGCGGCAGGCGCAGCGGGACCTCGCCGCTGTCGACCAGGTCGACGATCGCGCCCGCGATCTTCTCCGGGTCGTTGGCCAACGGGAAGTCGCCGTTGGCGATGGCGCGCCGGACGTCGCCCGCGGGCCCGGCGTCGTACTCGGGCATGATCGGCGCGGTGGCCAGCGCGGCCCCGAACCCGGTCGGTGACGCCCCCGGCTCGACGATCGTCAGGCCGATGCCGAACGGGGCGATCTCCTGGGCGGCGGTCTGGCAGAAGCCCTCGATCCCCCACTTCGACGCGTGGTAGTAGCCGAAGTTCGGGTACGTGGTCTGCCCGCCCGCCGTGGAGATCTGGAGGACGCGGCCGTGCCCCTGCGCCCGCAGGTGCGGCAGTGCGGCGCGGATGACCGAGATGGACCCGATCAGGTTGGTGTCGACCACCTGCCGGACCTGCTCGTCCGTCGCCTCCTCAACCGCGGCGAACACCGCGTAACCGGCGTTGTTGACGACCACGTCGACCGTGCCGAGTTCCGCGAACGCCGCGTCCACGACCGCGCGGACCTCCGTGGTGTCGGTCACGTCCAGGCGCCGCACCCAGAGCCGGTCGCCGTGCTCGGCGCGCAGCCCGTCGAGCACCTCGGGGCGCCGCAGGGTCGCCGCCACCCGGTCGCCGCGTTCCAGCAGCCGCCTGGTGAGCAGCAGGCCGAAGCCCGACGACGTGCCGGTGATGAACCAGGTCTTGCTCATGGGTCTTCCCTTCCTCGTGGCTGCCACCGACGCTAGGAGTTAGAGGCGACTCGAAGTCAACCTCCCTACAGTGGGGGGTATGACCACAGCCTCCAGCACCACGCTGACGATCGGCGAAGTCAGCGCACTGACCGGCTTGTCGACGCACACCCTCCGGTTCTACGAGCAGGAGCACCTGTTCGTGGAGCCGGTGCGGCGCACCAGCGCGGGCCGCCGCGTCTTCACCGACTCCGAGGTCGGCTGGCTGCGCGTCTGCACGAAGCTCCGGTCCTCCGGCATGCCGCTGGCCGACATCCGCCGCTACGCCGACCTGGTCCGCCAGGGCCCCGGTACCGAGGCCGCGCGCCTCGACCTGCTGCGCGGCCACGAGGCCAGGGTGACCAGGCAGGTGGAGGAGCTGAACGAGGCGCTGGACGTCATCAAGGCCAAGGTGTCCCTCTACGAGGAGCACCTGGCCGCGGGGACGGCCGACGCGCTCTGGCGCGACGGCCCCGCGTGCTCAAGCGCCTGATCGCCGGGCCGACACCTTCCGGCGCAGCCCGACCACGATCGCCCGCAGCAGGGTGCTCGGCCTGGCCAGGACGGCCGGTGGCGCGAGCATCGCGGTGACGTCGTTCATCCGCTCGGCGACCACCGGGTCGGTCGAGGACGCCTTGAACACCAGCCCGCCGATCCACTTGATGACCGGGTAGCCGCGCGGGTACGGGCCGTCCACGTGCGGCAGCGACAGGTCGGCGAGGGTGGAGACCTGCCAGGCCGCGTCGACCACGACCCGCACGTCGTCGAAGTACGTCTTCGCGGGCGCGCCGAGGTCCGGGTTGGACCGCAGGTAGGCCGAGAGGCAGGAGGCGTGCAGCGCCGCGGACGTCATGCCCTGGCCGTAGACCGGGTTGAACGACGCGACGGCGTCGCCGGTGGCCACGACACCGCCCGGCAGGCGGTCGACCAGGTGGTAGTCGCGGCGCCTGCTGTCGGCCTGGTGGTAGGTGATGACGTCGCCGATCATCTCGCAGCGCTCGGCGATGTCGCCGTAGACCGGGGGGAAGTCGCGGCGGCAGCGGGTCCGGTAGTCCTCGACGTCGCGGGTCGGGCGGTCGTCGTCGTAGCCGGAGATCAGCATGGTCCACCGGTCGCCCTCGACCCGGTTGATGCCCGCGATCCGCGCGACCCTCCCCTCCTCCGGCACGGAGTCCGCGGTGGACACGGAGACCCAGGTGTCGCTGACGGCGTCGTCGCGCTTGAACACCGCCGTGGCGTAGTTGAGCTTGATGGGCATCCGCCGCATCGGCGGGCGCTGCCAGCCGTTGTCCCCGAGCCAGTCGCCGAGCCTGCTGGACCGGCCCATCCCGTCGACCACGAGGTCGGCGGGCGCCACCACCTCCTCGGTCGCGCCCTCCGGGACGTAGCGGGCGCCGACGACCCGGTCGTCGTCGAACACCAGGCCCTGCGCGCGGCCCGTGACGAACTTGACGTTGGGCACGGCACCGGTCCTGGCGCGCACCAGGCCCTCCAGGAACGGGCGGGTGCTGAGCAGCGCCGGGTCGTGCTTGGACGGCGGTCCGATGCGGAGTTCGCCGTTGCTGTGGAACTTCACGCCGCCGCGCGGCGGGAGCACCGCGCCCTCGGCGACGGCGGCCTCGGTGAAGCCGGGGAACCAGCGGTCGAGCTGCACGTTGCCCGCGGCGAGCAGTGCGTGCACGTGGCCGCCCTGCGGCACGCCGGAGCGCGGGCCGCCGTCGGCCGCGCCACCGTCCCGCTCGATGACCAGCACCTCGTCGGCGTGGTCGCTGAGCACCCGCGCCGCCAGCAGCCCCGCCATGCTCCCGCCGAGCACGACGGCCCTCCGCATGATCACGTCGGTGCGGGTGGGCGGGGTCGGTGTGCTGATCTCGGCGAACTTGCGGGTGGGTGACGACGGCACGCGCTGCTCCTAGGAAAGGTGAGAATTACTCCGGTTATCTAGCGTCGGGTGGTGATCCGTCAACTCCCCACGGCCGGAGTCGCTCGACAGCGACGCCGATTACGCCCAACGGCCCAGTGGAACCGGCGGGGGGTCGCGGCACCCGACCGACCGCGGGGGCGTGAGGGCGGGCACAATGCCTGACCGTGACGACTTCCATTGACCAGAGGATCGCCGACGAGCTCGGGGTACGCGCGGGGCAGGTCACAGCGGCCGTCGAGCTGCTCGACGGCGGAGCCACCGTGCCGTTCATCGCCCGCTACCGCAAGGAGGTGACCGGAACGCTCGACGACACCCAGCTCCGCACGCTGGAGGAGCGCCTCGGCTACCTGCGCGAGCTGGAGGAGCGCCGGGCCGCGGTCATCGACTCGGTCCGCACCCAGGGCAAGCTGGACGACGCGCTGCACGCGCAGCTCCTCGCGGCGGACTCCAAGGCGCGGCTGGAGGACCTCTACCTGCCGTTCAAGCCGAAGCGCCGCACCAAGGCGCAGATCGCGCGCGAGCAGGGCCTCGAACCGCTGGCGGACCAGCTCATCGGCGACCCGTCGCACAACCCGCAGGAGCTGGCGGCGGGCTTCGTGACCGAGGAGGTCGCGGACGCGGCGGCGGCGCTGGCCGGTGCGCGGGCGATCCTGGTCGAGCGGTTCGGCGAGGACGGCGACCTGATCGGCGAGCTGCGCGAGCAGATGTGGACGCGCGGTCGCCTGGTGTCGAAGCTGCGCGACGGCAAGGAGGAGGAGGGCTCGAAGTTCTCCGACTACTTCGACTTCTCCGAGCCGTTCACGAAGCTGCCGTCGCACCGGATCCTGGCGATGTTCCGCGGGGAGAAGGAAGAGGCGCTCGACCTGGTGCTGGAGCCCGAGGAGGCGCCGGAGGAAGGCCCGAGCACGTACGAGGTCCGGATCGCGCAGCGGTTCGGCGTCGCGGACCGCGGCCGTCCGGCGGACCGCTGGCTCAACGACACCGTGCGCTGGGCGTGGCGCACCCGCATCCTCATCCACCTCGGCATCGACCTGCGGTCGCGGCTGCGCCAGTTCGCCGAGGACGAGGCCGTGCGCGTGTTCGCGTCGAACCTGCGCGACCTGCTGCTGGCCGCCCCGGCGGGCACCCGCGCCACGATGGGCCTCGACCCCGGTTTCCGCACCGGCGTGAAGGTCGCCGTGGTCGACGCGACCGGCAAGGTCGTGGCGCACGAGACGATCTACCCGCACGTGCCCGCGAACAAGTGGGACCAGTCGATCCACACCCTCGCCGGGCTGGCGAAGAAGCACGACGTCGAGCTGATCGCGATCGGCAACGGCACCGCCTCCCGCGAGACGGACAAGCTCGCCGCGGACCTGATCTCCCGGCACCCCGACCTCAAGCTCACCAAGGTGATGGTGTCCGAGGCGGGCGCGTCGGTGTACTCCGCGTCGGCGTTCGCGTCGCAGGAGCTGCCCGGCCTGGACGTGTCGATCCGCGGCGCGGTCTCGATCGCCCGCCGGTTGCAGGACCCGTTGGCGGAGCTGGTGAAGATCGACCCGAAGTCCATCGGCGTCGGCCAGTACCAGCACGACCTGGCGGAGACGAAGCTGTCGAAGTCGCTCGACGCGGTGGTCGAGGACTGCGTGAACGCGGTCGGCGTCGACCTGAACACCGCGTCCGCGCCGCTGCTGACCCGCGTCTCCGGCATCACGTCCGGGCTGGCCGAGAACATCGTGCTGCACCGCGACTCCAACGGCCCGTTCCGCTCGCGCAAGGCGCTCAAGGACGTGGCCCGCCTCGGCCCCAAGGCATTCGAGCAGTGCGCGGGCTTCCTGCGCATCCCGAACGCCGACGACCCGCTCGACGGCTCGACCGTGCACCCCGAGGCGTACCCGGTGGTGCGGCGCATGCAGCAGGCCGTCGGCGGCGAGTCCGTCGTCGGCAACGTGGCGCTGCTGAAGTCGTTGCGGGCCGAGAAGTTCGTGGACGAGACGTTCGGCCTGCCCACGATCACGGACATCCTGCGGGAGCTGGAGAAGCCCGGTCGCGACCCGCGTCCGGCGTTCAAGACCGCGACCTTCGCCGACGGCGTCGAGAAGCTCGGCGACCTGCGTCCCGGCATGGTGCTGGAAGGTGTCGTCACGAACGTGGCCGCGTTCGGCGCGTTCGTCGACATCGGCGTGCACCAGGACGGCCTGGTGCACATCTCCGCGCTGTCCAACGACTACGTGAAGGACCCGCGCGACGTCGTGAAGTCCGGTGACGTGGTCAAGGTGAAGGTCATGGAGGTCGACATCCCGCGCAAGCGGATCGGCCTCACGCTGCGGTTGCAGGACGAGCCGGGCAAGCCCAAGGAGCAGCAGCAGAACCGCGGCGGCAGGCCGCAGGGCCAGCGCGGCGGTGGTGGCGGCGGGCAGCAGAAGCAGCGCCAGGACCGCGCGCCCGCGGGTGGCGCGATGGCCGACGCACTGCGCCGCGCCGGACTCGGCAAGTAGGTCCCCGACGCAGGAGGCAGCATGGACCGGCCCGCCTTGGGTGGGGACGACGTCGACGCGGTGGTCATCGGATCCGGCCCGAACGGATTGGTGGCGGCCAACGTCCTCGCCGACGCGGGCTGGTCCGTGCTCGTCCTGGAGGGCGCGGCGACGCCCGGTGGCGCGGTGCGCACCGAGGAGATCACCGCGCCCGGCTTCCGCAACGACGTGTTCAGCGCGTTCTACCCGATGGGCGCCGGGTCGCCGGTGATCCGGGGGCTGGGGCTGGAGGAGCACGGGCTGCGGTGGGTGCACGCGCCGGAGGTGCTGGCGCACGTGCTGCCCGACGACCGGTCCGTGCTGCTGTCGCGGGACCTCGACCGCACGGCGGAGTCGGTGAGCGCGTTCGCGCCGGGCGACGGGGACGCGTGGCGCGCGGAGTTCGCGCTGTGGCAGCGGATCCGCGACGACGTGCTGGACGCGGTGCTGCGGCCGTTCCCGCCGATCAGGGCGGGGCGCGGGCTGCTGCGGTCGCTCGGTCCGGCGGAAGCGCTGCGGCTGACCAGGATGCTGACCCAGCCGGTGCGCGCGGTCGGCGCGGAGAAGTTCGCGGGTGAGGGCGCGCGGCTGCTGTTCGCGGGCAACACGATGCACACCGACCTCGGTCCGGACCAGTCCGGCGGCGGGGTGTTCGCGTGGCTGCTCACCATGCTGGGCCAGGAGATCGGCTTCCCGGTGCCGGAGGGCGGCGCGGGTGAGCTGACGAGCGCGCTGGTGCGCAGGCTGACCAGCCGCGGCGGGCGGGTCGAGTGCGGCAGGCGCGTCACGGGGGTGCTGCACGCGCGGGGCCGGGCGGTGGGGGTGCGCGACGTGTCGGGCACCGCCGTGCGGGCGAGGCGGGCCGTGCTGGCCGACGTGCCCGCGCCGAACCTCTACCTCGACCTGGTGGGCCGGGACTCGTTGCCGCCCAGGCTGATCGACGACCTGCGCCGGTTCGAGTGGGACGACGCGACCATGAAGGTCGACTGGGCGCTGTCCGGTCCGATCCCGTGGACGTCCCCGGACGCCCGGCTGGCCGGGACCGTTCACATCGGACCGGACGTGAACGGGCTCGCGGGCATCGCGAACGACCTGGCGTGCGGCCGGACGCCGCGCACGCCGTTCCTGCTGCTGGGCCAGATGACCACCACCGACCCGACCCGGTCCCCGGCGGGCACCGAGGCCGCGTGGGTCTACACGCACGTGCCGCGCGGCGAGCACTGGTCCGCGGACCGGCTGCGGCGCCGGGTGGACCGCATCGAGCAGGTCGTGGAGCAGCACGCGCCCGGCTTCCGCGACCTGGTCGTGAGCCGGTCCGTGCAGGGTCCCGCCGACCTGGAGCAGCGCAACGCCAGCCTGGTCGGCGGCGCGATCAACGCGGGCACGTCGGGCATCCACCAGCAGCTCGTGTTCCGCCCGGTGCCCGGCCTGGCGCGGGCGGACACACCGATCGACCGGCTGTTCCTGGCGGGCTCGTCGGCGCATCCGGGCGGCGGCGTGCACGGCGCGCCGGGCGCGAACGCGGCCCGCGCCGCACTGGCCCGCGACGGCTGGGCGGGCGGCGGCTACGGCGCGCTCATCCGGACGTTGAACCGAGCCGTCTACAACTAGCTGCCTCGCGGACCCGGTACCGGACGGTCTGTGTTGATGGCCGGGCGGAACCGATGCCGACCAGCCGCCCCGCAGTTCCGTCCGGCCCCACCGGCTACTTGGCCCGCGTGCCCTTGGCCTTCACGAGTTCGGACTCGAACAGCTTCTCGGTCACCACGAGGCCGCCCTTGACCTTGTCGTCCGGCCTGGCCATGTACGACTGGGTCGCCGACGGCCTGCCCGCCAGCGAGAAGCGCAGTTGGCCGGTGAGCCCGCTGGTCTCGACGCCGTTGGTGTCCTGGAACGCGCGCAGCACGCCGTCGCGGGTCAGGTCCTTCTCGGCGCAGGCCTTCTCCAGCACGGCGGCGAAGGCCATGGCGACCGCGTAGCCGTGGTTCACGGCCCCGTTGGCCTCCAGGTCGGGGTAGCGGGCCTCGAACGCCTTGGCCACGGCCTGGGGGCCCGCCGCGTCGGCGCCGTAGGGCGCGATGGGCGACACGACCTGCACCTGCTTCATCACGGCCGGGGCGGCCAGCGACTTGAGGATCGCCGGGTCGAAGCCCGCGACGTTGACCAGGAACGGGACGTCCCAGCCGAGTGCCGCCGCGGCGGCGACGGCCAGCGCGGTCTGCGCGGGGCTCGTGCTGAGCACGACCGCCCTCGCGTTCTGCGCCTTCAGCGCGGCGATCTGGGCGCCCAGGTCGTCGGCGGACTCCGCGACGGGCTTCTCGACCAGCGTCATGCCCCACTGCTGGGCGGCGAACGTGCTGCCCTCCAGCGCGTTGGTGCCGAAGTCGCCCTCGACGTGGACGTGCCCGATGGTGTCGCCGTCGGCGATGACCCCGTCGCGCTTGAGGTGGTCGAGGCCGTTCATCACGTCGATGTCGTAGGTGCCGCCGACGATCATCATGTGCGGGTTGCCCAGCAGCGCCGCCGACCAGGAGACCGGCGCGGCGAGCGCGCGGGTCTGGATCAGGTCGGGGGCGATGGCGGCGGTCATCGCGGCGCCGGTGATGTCGAGGAAGCCGAGGACCTTCGGTTCGAGGTCGAAGTACCCGTCGAGGGCTCGCTGGACGGTGAAGCCGTGGTCCTTGGTGGTCAGCTCGACCTTGCGGCCGCAGATCCCGCCGCGGGCGTTGAGTTCGCCGATGAACAGTTCGTAGCCCTTGATCCGGACGAGCGCGGTCGGTGCGAACGGCCCGCTCATGTCGGTCAGGACACCGAGGGAGATGGTGCTCTCGGTGACGCCGGGACCGGACTTGACGGTGGGCGCGGCGGAGGAGGCGCAGGCAGACGTGGCCACGACAGCCGTGAGGACCGCGGCCAGGGCACGACGACGCAAGACAGACTCCCACCAGTAAGTTACCAACTGGTAGCAGTGTATTCATCTCATATGGTGTTAGTGGGTGTTAATGTGATGTGACCCACCGGGATGAACTATTGACGCCCACTCACCGTACCCCGCGTGGAATATGACCAACGGCGCCCCCCAAGATCGGAGAGCGCCGTCGCGCCTACAGGTAGGACCGTTGACCCTGCCCCCAGGACATCGCCGCGGCGAGCTGCGCGCGGCGACCGATCTCCAGTTTGCGGTAGATGCGGGTGATGTGGAGTTCGACCGCGCGGGTGGATACCGAGAAGTGCTCGGCTATCTGCCGGTTGGTCTTGCCCTCCAACATCATCAGCGCGATCCGCCGTTCGTGCGGCGTGAGCGGGTCGTGGTCGATCGCGTCGACCGCCTGCCCGTCACGCGGCCGCACCAGCGCGGGCTCCGGTCGTTCCACCTGCGGCACACCCATGAGGACGTGCCACTGGCGAACGCGGAGTTCCGCGATCACGTGCGACCTGATGTACGGGTCGGCGCGGATGAGCTCGCGGACCGCCTGCTCGTCCGAGGCCTGGCACAGCAGCATCGCCGCCGAGCCGTCACCCACCAACCCGCCGCCGATCAGGACTCCCTGATCGGCAAGACGCTTCCAGTAATCACGATGTGCCACATGAATCGATCTGCGCACGTCGCCAGCGTCTCGGAAAATCATCTCAATGATGAAAGCCACTGGTTGATCCCCATTTCATTCAGCGGCCGATAACTACCTCCCTACTTAACTGGGATGATTTTGTCTAGTCAAGTGATGCAGATCACATGACATATACCAAACCCATATGACTCTTATAACGAGCGCGTCGGTAGAGGTCCGGAAGAACTAATCATCGGTGACCGGACCCTCTTCCCGATCAGGTAATCACGCGCTCACGGCGGCGGTGTTCGCCGTCGTCCCGGCGCTCTCCGGAACACCTGCCTTCAGTTGTTTCAGCAGGATCACGGCGACCGTGGAGATCACCGTCCCGATCGCCAGCGCGAGCACGAACAGCAACGGTTTCCCGATCAGGGGTAGCACGAAGATACCTCCGTGAGGAGCACGCAGCGTCACCCCGAACACCATCGACAACGCGCCCGTGGTGGCCGAGCCGAGCATGATGCTCGGGATGACCCGCAGCGGATCGGCGGCAGCGAACGGAATCGCGCCCTCGGTGATGAACGACGCCCCGAGCAACCACGCGGCCCGACCGTTCTCCCGTTCCACCTCCGTGAACAACGCCTTGCGGACGGTCGACGCCAGCGCGAGCGCGAGCGGCGGCACCATGCCCGCCGCCATCACCGCGGCCATGATCTGCAACGAGGTCCCGGTGCCGGTGGTGAGGCCGCCGACGGCGAACGCGTACGCCGCCTTGTTCACCGGGCCGCCCATGTCGAACGCCATCATCAGCCCGAGCAGCGCGCCCAGCAGCAGTGCGCTCGTGCCGCTCAGCCCGGTGAGCCAGTTCGTCAGGCCGGTCGTGGCCGCGGCGATCGGCTTGCCGACCACGACGTACATCAGGACGCCGACCACGATCGACCCGAGCAGCGGGTAGACCACCACCGGCATGATGCCCGCGACCGGGCGCGGCACCCTGATCCGCTTCAGCGCGCTGACGACCCCGCCCGCCAGCAGGCCCGCGACCAGGCCGCCGAGGAAGCCCGCGCCGACCGTGACGGCGATGGCGCCGCCCACGAACCCCGGCGCGATGGCGGGCCGGTCCGCGATGGCGAACGCGATGAAGCCCGCCAGCACCGGCACCAGGAACCCGAACGCGGCCGACCCGATCTGGAACATCAGCGCGGCCCAGCCCTGGAGCGAGCCCGCGTCGAACTGGTCGGTCACCTTGGGGGCGTCGACGATCTCGTAGCCGCCCAGCGCGAAGCTCAGCGCGATCAGCAGCCCGCCCGCGGCCACGAACGGGATCAGGTAGCTGACACCGGTCATCAGCCACTGCCGGACCTTGGTGCCCGTCCGGTCGTTCGCGCCGACCTTGGTGGTGAGCGCGGGCTTCGACGGGCCCGCCTTCGCCGCCTCCCTGGCCTGGTCGAACACCCCGGCCGCGCCGTTGATGGCCTGCTTGACGCCGACCTCGACGACCGGCTTGCCGTCGAACCGCTCCCGGCCCTGGACCGCCACGTCGACGGCGAAGATCACCGCGTCGGCGTCGGCGATGACCTGCGGGTCCAACGGAGCGGACCCGGCCGATCCCTGGGTCTCCACCTCGATGGTGTCCCCGTTCGCCTTCGCCGTCTGCTCCAGCGACTCGGCGGCCATGTACGTGTGCGCGATGCCCGTCGGGCACGCGGTGACGGCGACGAACTTCACGGGGCCACCTCCTGGCGGACGTACGCGGCGACCTCGGCGGGATCGGTCGCGGCGGTCAGGGTCTGCTTGAACTCGGCGCGCACGAGCCTGCGGGCCAGCGCGGCGAGGATCGTCATGTGCTCCGCCCCACCGCCCTCCGGCGCGGCGATCAGGAAGATCAGCTTCGCGGGACCGTCGTCCGCGCCGAAGTCGACGCCCCCGGCGTTGCGGCCGAACGCCAGCGTCGGCGCCGTGACGGCGGCGGACCGGCAGTGCGGGATGCCGATCCCGCCCTCCAGGCCGGTCGCCATCTGCGCTTCGCGCTTCTCGACGTCGGCGAGGAACAGTTCCAGGTCGGTCACCCGCCCCGCGGCCACGAGCCGCTTCGCCAGCGAGCGCACGACGTCCCGGCGATCGTGCTCGGCCAGATCGAGGTCGACCAGTTCCGTGGTGATCAGTTCGGCGTCCATGCCGCGGCTCCACTGAGGTTGAGTGATTCGTCGACGTCGATGCGGCGCACCGCGTCGGTGTGCACGTCCTTGGGCATCCGGCTGCCCTCCAGCGCCACGGCCGCCGTGCCGAACGCGACGGCCGTCAGCAGCGCGCGTTCACCGCGGGCCCCGGCGTGCAGGAACCCGGCCAGCGCCGCGTCCCCCGCGCCGACGGTGCTGCGCACCTCCACCGGTTCCGCCCGCGCGTGCCACGCGTTCGCTTGGTCGACCAGCAGCGCCCCGTCCGCGCCCAGGCTGACCAGCACCGCCCCCACCCCACCGCCGACCAGCACGCGGCAGTGGTCGAGCACGTCCCCCAGGCGCGGCAGCGGGTGCCCGGCCAGCTCGACCAGCTCGTCGAGGTTCGGCTTGACCAGGTCCGGTCCTGCCGCGCACGCCTCGGCGAGCGTCGCGCCGGACGAGTCGACGGCGACCTTCGCCCCTGCCCCGCGGGCGAGTCGGACCAGCCGCGCGTAGAAGTCCGACGGCACACCGAGCGGGAGGCTGCCGCAGCACACCAGCCAGTCCGCGCGCTCGGCCAGTTGCGCCGCCCGCGCCTCCAGCGCCGCCAGCTCGAACAGCGACAGCTCGGGACCGGGCTCGTTGATCTTGGTGGTCGTCCCGTCCGGCTCGACCAGCGCGATGTTGCTCCGCGTGCACCCGGCGATCGGCACCGCGACCACCGGAACCCCTTCCGGGGCCAGGAGTTCCGCCAACCGATCCCCCTCGGGCCCACCCGCGGGCAGCAACGCCACGGTGGGCGTCCCCGCGGCGGCCAGAGCCCGCGCCACGTTGACCCCCTTGCCACCGGGGTCGAGCCGCGTGGAGGACGCCCGCAACACCCCACCCCGGCGGAAGTCCTCCAGGGTGGCGGTCCGGTCCACGCTCGGGTTGGGCGTCACGGTGACGATCACAACGCCACCCACGACTTCCGGACACGCCGACCAAGCCCATGGCCGTGGGATGGGCCCCCGGATTCGACAGTAGGACAGGGGTCCGACAGTTTCGGGAAACGGTCGCGGGCAGGGCTTTCCCGCAGGGCGCGGCCCACCGGACCGAACGCACGGCCGAGCGCCACCCCGCAGGCCGGGTTCACCGGACCGAACCCACGCCGTCCAAGCCCAGCCCCACGGGCAAAGCCCACCGGACCGAACGCGCGCCGACCAAGCCCTACCCCGCAGGCTGGGCCCCCCGAATTCGACACTACGACAGGGGTCCGACAGTTCCTGGTCATGCCCGCACCACCCGTGCTCCGGCGTCTTCCAGTTCCGGGATCACGCCCGTGTCCAGGCCGGTGTCCGTGATCAGCAGGTCGATGTCCGCCCAGCGGGCGAAGCGGCTCAACTGGTCGGCGCCGTGCTTGCTCGAGTCGGCCAGCACGACGCGGCGGCGGGCGGCCTTGACCATGGCCGCCTTGACCGCCGCCTCGGCGATGTCGGGGGTGGTGCAGCCGTGTGCCAGGGAGAAGCCGTTGGCTCCCAGGAACGCCACGTCGACCAGCAGTCCTTCCAGCGCGGTCAGCGTCCACGACTCGACGGCCGCCAGGGTGATTCCCCGCACCCGGCCGCCCAGCAGGTGCAGCGTGGTGGCGGCGCGGCCCGCGACGATCGCGGCCACGGGCACGGAGTTGGTGACGACCGTCAGTTCGCGGTCGGTCGGCAGCAGGGTCGCGAGCCTGGCGGTGGTGGTGCCCGCGTCGATGAGCACGGTGCCGCGTTCGGGGATCTCGTCGAGCGCCGCGCGGGCGATCCGGTCCTTCTCGGCGGCGTTGGTCTGGTCCCGTTGCGCCACACCGGGTTCGAAGTCGAGGCGTTCGACGGTGACGGCGCCGCCGTACACGCGGCGGACGAGGCCCTGGCGTTCCAGCACCCCGAGGTCGCGGCGGATCGTCTCGGGGGCGACGCCGAGTTCGGCCGCCATGTCGCCGACCTCGATGCGGCCGTCGCGGCGTGAGCGCTGTGCCAGCAGTTGGTGCCGTTCCGCCGCGTACATGCCCGGTTCCCTCCGGTTGACGCCCGTTCTCCTCCGATTGTGACCATTGTTGCGACAGTGTCAAGACCCGATTGCCGTGAGAAGGTGGCGAGGTGGTGAAACTCGAACGTGATGCCGCAGGTCTGGCCGTCCTGACCGTCGACGCTCCCCCGCTGAACCTCTACACCGCCGAGTTGCACGACCAGCTCATCTCGGCGATCACCGAGGTCGAGGAGGACGCGCCCCGCGCGCTGCTGATCCGCGCCGAGGGCAAGGTCGTGAGCGGCGGCGTCGACGTGTCGCTGTTCGCGGCGCAGACCGGGCCCGACGAGGCCAAGGTGCTGTTCGACCGGATGCTCGACCTGCCGGACCGGATCGCCGCGCTGCCGTTCCCGACCGTGTTCGCCGCCCACGGCCTCACGCTGACCTGGGCGTTCGAGGTCGCCGTGGCGTGCGACATCATCCTGGCCGCGGCCCGCGCGAAGTTCGGCCTGGTCGAGAAGGTGATCGGCCTGACGCCCACGATGGGCGGCACCCAGCGCCTCGCGGCGCGCGCGGGGGTCGGGCGCGCCAAGGAGTTCGTGATGACCGGCGAGCGCTACGACGCCGCGACGCTGGAGCGGTGGAACGTCGTCAACCGCGTCCTGGCCGACGACGGCTTCGACGACACCGCCCGCCAGTTCGCCGCGACCCTCGCGGCAGGCCCGACGCGGGCGCACGCGGCGACCAAGGAGGTGCTGGAGCACTTCCAGAGCGGCGGTGTGCCGGAGGCGAACGCCCACGTCACCACGATCGCCGCCGCCCTCTTCGACACCGAGGACCTGCCGAACGCCGTCCGCTCGTTCCTGGCGGACGGACCCGGCAAGGCGACCTTCACCGGACGCTGAACCGGGCGCCCGACCGGGCACGACCGGGCAACGCGGTCAGCGCGGGTCGAACGTCGACGCGGCGTACCAGGCCAGGGCCGAGCGGAGTTCGCCCACGTCCTGACCCTGCCGCGCCTTGGCCTTCTCGTGCGACACCGGGTACGCGCGGTAGCCGCCCTTGTACGGCTTGAACGTCCCGTGCCCCAGCGACTGCGGCTCACCCGCCGCGGCGACGAGCCACACCACCAGCCACGGCTTGCCGCGGCGGTACATGATCTTGCTCCTGGAGATGGCGTACCACGGCAGCTTCCGCTCACGGCTGCCGCACGAGACGGTGAGCCCGTCCGGCCCGATCTCCAGGCCCAGCCGGGGCCGCAGCGCCCCGACGAGCAGCCGGATCGACCACAGCGAGAACACCAGCGCGGTGATCAGCGCGACGTACTGGACGTCCCGGCCCGCGGTGTCCGTCCCCTGGAAGGCGAGCGCGACCAGAGTGATGAACCCGGTCACCAGCCCCCACCCGATGTCCGACGCGCGCGACTCCTTGAACCGGACGCCGACGGGCTTCTTCGGCTGCGCGACCGACGCGGGCTTGGCCTTCTTCGGCGCCTTCTCGACCTTGTCGGCCTTGTCGGCCTTGTCGGCCTTGTCGACCTTCTCGATCGCCCTCGGCTCCATCGCCTTGGCCATCACGGCCTTCGCCTCGAGGGCCTTGGCCTTCTCCACGACGACCTGCATCGCGCGCTGCATCTGCTTCGCCGCGGCGGCGGCCACGACGGGCGCGGCCTCGGCCATCATCCGCGTCGCGGGCTTGCCGTTCGCGGCGGGCAGCGCGCTCAGCTCGGTGTGCCGCTGCTCCACGAGCGTCCGCACGGGCGCGGGCAGCCACGTGTCGTCGAGGTGCGGCACGTCGATCGTCGCGAGCAGCCTGGCGGGCGTCGGGCGGTGGTCCGGGTCGCGGACGAGGCACGGCACGATCAGCGGCACGAGCGCGGGCGGCACGTGGGTCAGGTCGGGCTCCTGGTGCACCACGCGGTAGACCAGCGAGGCCGTCGAGCCGTCGCCGAACGGGCCGCGCCCGGTGGCGGCGTAGACCAGCACGGCACCGAGCGCGAACACGTCGCTCTGCGGGCCGATCTTGGTCCCGATGACCTGTTCCGGCGACAGGAAGCCGGGCGTGCCGAACACGACACCGGCCTCGGTCAGCGCGGAGTGCTCCAGCGCTCTGGCGATGCCGAAGTCGATCACGCGGGGACCGTCGGTGGCCAGCAGCACGTTGGACGGCTTCAGGTCGCGGTGCACCAGACCCGCGCCGTGGATCGCGACCAGCGCCTCGGCCAGTCCGGCGGCCAGCCTGCGCACCGACTGCTCGGGCAGCGGCCCGTGCGTCTCGACGGCCTGCTGGAGGTTCGGGCCGACCACGTACTCGGTGGCCATCCACGGGCGGTCGGCGTCCGGGTCGGCGTCCACGACGGCGGCGGTCCAGAAGCCGCCGACCGAGCGCGCCATGTCCACCTCGCGGCGGAAGCGTTCGCGGAAGGCCGGGCTCTCGGCGAGTTCGGCGCGGGCCACCTTCACCGCGACCGGACGCCCGCCGCGGGAGCGACCGAGGTACACGGACCCCATCGCGCCCTTGCCCAACCCTCTGAGCAGCACGTAGTCCCCGATGCGCTGCGGCCCGTCCACGGGCAGTGGCTGCACCTGTACTTCCTCCCTCATGCCGTCGGCACTTCCAGAGTAGAGGGATCGACCACCTGTTCGTGGTGACCTGCGATTTTCAGCCACTGTCCGGCGGGTGTTCATGCTGGTGAAACCCGTGATCACCACTTATTTCGGTCTACACTGAAACTATAGTGATGGAGCACGAGAAATCGGTCACTTCCTGGGCTTAATCGATTCCACCGTCCTGGCACGCGCTGAGAGGATGATGGGGTGACTGTCACGGCTGAACTCCCTGTGCCCTTCCGCGTGCGGTCGTTGGTCCCCCTGTCGCTGGTCAGCGCGGCCGTCGGGCTCGGCGCCGCGCTCGCCTTCCCGTTCATGTCGCTGTTCCTCAGCGCGGAGGTCGGCGCGAGCCCCCTCGCGCTCGGCACGTTCCTGCTGATCACGCCGCTCGCGTCACTGGTCGCCAGCACGCTGCTCGGCAGGCTGTCGGACGCGCGGGCGGTGCGCCGCACCCTGCTGATCGTGGGCGCGGTGACGGGCGCGCTCGGCTACGGGCTGTTCGCGGTGCTGCGGAACTACTGGGTGCTGCTGCTGGTGTCGACGACACTGGTCGCGGTGGCGTCGTCGCTGCTGCCGCAGATGTTCGCCTACGCCCGCCAGGTGCTGGAGCGCGGCGGCTCGACCAGGGCCCCGCTGATCATCACGGGTCTGCGCACGCTGATCTCGCTGGCCTGGGTCGCGGGCCCGCCGCTGGCCGCGCTGCTCGTCGCGCAGACCGGGTTCACCGGCCTGTTCGCCGCGACCGGGCTCGTCTTCGGCGTGGTCGCGCTGCTCACCCTCCGCCTGCCCGAGGTCGCCGCCGCACCGCCCGTGGAGGAGGACGTCGAACCGGTGGCGCCCGGTCCCCGGCCCCGGTTCGCGCTGTCGGTGCTCGCGTTCGTGCTGCTCCAGGGCGCGATCTCCCTCGGCGTGGTCACGCTGCCGCTGTTCGTCACCGAGCAGGTGGGCGGCACCACGACCGACGTCGGCCTGATCATGGGCCTGTGCGCCGGGCTGGAGATCCCGCTGATGATCGGCTTCGGCGTCCTGGCGTCGCGGGTGGACCAGCGCGTGCTGGTGCTCGTCGGCGCCGTCGTGGGCCTCGGCTACTTCGGCGCGATGCTGCTGGTCTCGACCACGTGGCACATCGCGGCGGCGCAGGTCCTCAACGCCATCGTAATCTCGGCGGTGATGGGCATCGGCATCTCGTACTTCCAGAGCCTGTCACCGGACCGCCCCGGCTACGCCACGACGATGTTCACCAACTCGGCCACGGTCGCGTCCATGCTCGCCGGGCCGCTGCTCGCCCTCGCGCAGGTGCTGACGTACCGCACCGCCTACGGCATGTCGCTGGCCATGTCCCTGGCGGGCCTCGTGCTGCTCCTGCTGGCCCGCCCCCGCACGACGTAGGACGGAGGGGGTTCCCGCCGCCGCCCCTGCCGCGGCGTGAACCCCCTCCGGGTTCGGTGGGACTCCCGCCGCCCCTGCCGCGGCGAGAACCCCTCCGGGTTTCGGGGTGTCCCCGCCACCCCTGCAGTGGCGTGGACTCCCCGAGCTTCGAGGACCTAGCGGTGACCGCCCAGTCCGGTCCACTTCAGGCCCGCCCGGCTGAGCACGTCCGGGTCGAGCAGGTTCCGGGTGTCGACGACGACGGGCTGGCGGACCAGCCCGGCGACCTTCGCCCAGTCAAGCGTGCGGAACTCCGGCCACTCGGTCAGCACGACCAGCGCCTCCACGTCCTTCGCGGCGAGGTACGGGTCGTCCACGACGTCCATGCCCACCGCGGCCGACGAGCCCACGCCCATCGCCGGGTCGTAGCCGACCAGGTCGGCGCCCGCCTGCTTGAGCAGCGCGGCCACCGCGAGCGCGGGCGAGTCGCGCAGGTCGTCCGTGCCCGCCTTGAACGTCAAGCCCAGCACGCCGATCCGCACGTGCGACAGGGATCCGTTGCGCTTGCCCGTCACGGCGAGCCGGATCTTGTCGACCATCCGCTGGCGCTGCCGGTCGTTGGTGTCGATCGTCGCGCGCAGCAGCCGGAACTCGAAGTCCGCCGCGTCCGCCACCTGGAGCATCGCGTGCGTGTCCTTCGGCAGGCACGAACCGCCCCAGCCGGGACCGGGCGAGAGGAACGACTGGCCGATGCGGCGGTCGTAGCCCATGCCCTCGGTCACGTCGGAGATGTTGGCGCCCAACCGCTCGCACAGCTCGGCGACCGCGTTGACGTAGGACAGCTTCATCGCGAGGAAGCAGTTCGCCGCGTACTTCACCATCTCCGCGCTCGCCGCGTCGGTGAGCACGGTCGGCGCGCCGAGCCGCGAGTACAGCGCCGCCACCCGCTCGGCCGCGTCCTGGTCGTCGCAGCCGACCACGATCCGGTCGGGGTTCAGGAAGTCCTTCACCGCGGAGCCCTCGCGGAGGAACTCGGGGTTCGAGACGACGGAGATGTCGGGCCGCCCCAGCAGCTCCGACGTGAGCACCGTGGTGCCGACCGGCACCGTCGACTTGTTGACGATCACGCAGCCCTCGGCGAACAGGGAGCGGCACTCGTCCACAACGGACTCGACAGCCTTCAGGTCGGCCAGCCCACCGACCCCCATCGGCGTCGGCACGCACAGGAACACGACCTCCGCACCACCGTCGTGCGCCCCGACCGCGGTGGCCGCACCCACGACGAACGAGAGCCGCCCGGACGCGATGCCCTCGGCCACCAGCTCGGGCAGCCCAGGCTCCAGGATGTCGACCTCACCGCGCGTGAGCCGCTCGACCTTCTCCACGTCCACGTCGGCGCACACGACGCGGTGACCGAGGGAAGCCAGGCAGGCACCCGTAGTCAGGCCGACATACCCGGTCCCGATCACTGCGATCCGTCGGATGAACACCTGCGTCACTCCCCTGTTCCCGGCTCGCGCCCATGTGCCGTGGCACCTTTCGCGGCCTACGTCCTCTTGTCGTCCGGGGGCGCCGTCCCCGTTACACCGACCGCGCCCCCGACCCCTCCCTAGAGCAGCCCGATCCCACCGTGGGACACCGACGACGTGTAGTCGTCGTTGCCCGCGAAGCTCGCCGTGTAGCCCTGGAGCAGTGCGCCGACGCCCACCAGCAGCGGCACGTTCGCGTCGCACTTCGCGACACCGGAGGCGTTGGTGGTCGCCGTGCACAACGGCCCGCCGTTGACCAACCGGAAGACGACCTGGCGGCCCTGGACCGGCGCGCCGTCGTGCGTCCGCGTGAGCTTGGCGTCGACGCTGCGCACGGTGAAGCCGAGCACGCGCACCTGCAAGCTCGCCGCCCCCGCCGTCAGCGTGGTCTCGGCGGGAGGCACGCGGTGGATCGCCACGCCCACCGGCTGCGACCCCACGTCCACCGTCGCGGTGACGGCGAGCGAGGCGGTGTCGACGACGGAAACGGTGTTGCTGTTGAAGTTGGTCACGTAGGCGCTCGCGCCGTCCGGCGTGAACGCCACCCCGATCGGCCGGGCGCCGACCGGAACGGTGCCGACCACGGAGATCGACGCGATGTCCACAACGGACACCGACGCCGACTGGCTGTTGGTGACGAACGCGCGGGCCCCGTCCGCCGAGATGGCCACGCCGTGCGGCGTCGACCCGACGGTCACGGTACCGAGCACCGCGTTCGTCGAGGTGTCCAGCACGGCAACGTTGTGCGAAAGCTTGTTGACGACCACGGCACGCGCGCCCGACGGCGTCACGGCCACCGCGGTCGGGGTGTTGCCGGTCGTCACGTCCGCGACGACCGCGTTGGTCGCCGTGTCCACGACGGACACGGTTCCGGGGCCCGCGACGTCGTGGGTGACGTAGAGGGACCTGCCGTCGGGGGCGATGGCGACCCCGTCCGGGTTGGGGCCGACCTGGATCGTGGCCCCGACCGCGAGGGTCGCGACGTCGACGACCGACACGGTGCCGTCGCCGTAGTTGGTCACGTACACGTGGCCGCCGTCGGGCGCCACCACGACTCCCGCCGGGCGCGAGCCCACCGGGATGCTGGCGTCCACGGTGTTCGTCGGCGCGTGGATCACCGTCAGCGTGTTGTCGCGGATGTTCGTGACGTACCCGCGCGTCCCGTCGAAGGCGACGTCCACCATGTAGGGCGAACTGCCGCCGCTGTCGGTGATGGTCGACGTGACCGCGTTGGTCGCCGTGTCGATCACGGAAACCCCACCGCCGTTGTTGGCGATGTAGCCGAACACCCGGCCCGCGGGCGCCGCCGAAGCGGGCGCCGCGGCCAACGCGGTGACGAGCGCCACCACGCCGACCAAGGTCGACTGAGTACGTAAACGATCGAGCACTGGCATGTGGTGCCTCCTGGCGCTTACCCGACCCACTCGCGACATCGTCGGAAGATCGATGTGCGTTAGCCGATCCCCCGCTCGGGCGAATCGTCGCGGTGGGCGCCCACGCGCGAGGTCCGGTCGGCGGCGAACGCCAGCAGCGCCGCCTCGTCCTGGAGGTCGATCACGCGGTTGCCCCACTTGTCGACCAGCGCGCCGTCGAGGGCGGGCGGCCCCTCGGGGAACGGGCCCTTCGACGGGAAGCCGAGCAGCTCGTCGTAGACGCCGACGTAGTTCTCGGCCTGCGGGCGCCAGTCCAGCACCTGCTCGCACCGCTGCCGACCGGCGACGCCGAGGGACGCCCGCCTCTCCGGGTCGTCGAGCAGGTCGAGCAGCGCGTCGGCGAACCCGTCGACGTCGCCGGGCTCCACGAAGACGGCGCAGTCGGCGGCCGACACGACCGTCTCGGTGAGACGGTAGGCGACCACGGGAACGGCGTACGCCATGTACTCCATCGTCTTGTTCATCGTGGAGACGTCGTTGAGCGGGTTCAGCGGGTCCGGCCCGAGGCCCACCGACGCGGTCGACAGGTAGCGGGTGATCTGCTCCGGTCCGACCCGCCCGGTGAACTCGACGTAGTCGTCCAGCCCCATGGCGGTGCTCTGCTTCTTCAGGTCCTCCAGGCAGTCGCCGAAACCGAGCAGCGCGAACCTGACGTCCGTTCGGCCCTTGTCGAGCACGACCCGCTTGGCGATCTCCAGCACGCCGTCGACGCCGTCCTGCGGGCCCATGATGCCGAGGTAGGCCACGAGGTGCTTCCCGCCGCGGCGCAGGGCCTCCACGCCCTCGACCGGGCGCATGACCGTGGTGTCCGGGCCCGAACGGACCACCGTCGTGTGCTCCTTCGGCACGTCCCCGCGTTCCCACGCGATGCGCTGGTACGAGGTGTTCGTGGAGATGACCCGTTGGGCGGTGCGGAACGTGCGGCGTTCGAGCCAGCGCAGGACCCGCAACTGCGCCTTGCCCGCGAGACCGGTCGGCTCGCCGAAGCGGGACAGGAAGACCTCGGGGTTGAGGTCGTGGTGGTCGAAGACGAACTTCACCCCGGCCAGGCGCCACAGCAGCGCGAGCGCCCAGTAGGTGTCCGGCGGGTTGCACGCCTGGATCACGTGGAACCGCTCCCTGCGGCGAACCTTCACGCTCAGCAACGCCGTGCGCACCCAGCAGTACAGGAATTCCCACGCGTAGCCCAGCGCGCCGTCCGCCTGCGGTGGCGGTGCGTACTTGTAGATGTGCACTCCGTCGAGGAACTGGTGAGCGGGATCACCCGGTCCCTTGGGGCAGATCACCGAAACCCGGTAGCCCGCGGCGATGAGCGCGCGGCACTCCAGCCACACCCTCCGGTCCAGCGGGACCGGCAGGTTCTGCACGATGATGAGCACGTGCGGCGAATGCGACACCGGGGATCCTCTTCCTCGCGAACAACGTCGACGTTGTGTTCTCGTTCCGGAAGTCGAATCGGTTACACCTCGGGCCATCTCGTAACGGACGTCCCGACGCGCTCGATGTAGCGGGCGGAAGCGCAACCGAGTGGTTCGGCTAGGAGATGCGGTGGATCGGTCACCTGTCGCGGTGGTCATCGTCACTTACCAGAGCGAACGGGTGATCGTCGACTGCTTGAGGTCGCTCCCCGACGACGTGCTCGTGGTGGTGGTCGACAACGCTTCCACCGATCGGACCACGGCACTGGTCGAGGAGACGTCCCCGAACGCCGTGGTGGTGCGGAACCCGGTCAACGCGGGCTTCGCCGCGGGCGTGAACCTGGGCGTCGCGGCGGCCGAGGGCCACGACGTGCTCGTGCTCAACGCCGACATCCGGCTGCGCCCCGGAACCGTGGAGGCGTTGCGCGCCACCGGTGCCGACATCGCCGTGCCGCGACTGGTCGGCACGGACGGCGCGCTGCACCACTCGCTGCGCCGCGAGCCGACCGTGCTGCGCGCGCTGGGCGAGGCGGTGCTCGGCGGTGGCCGGGCGGGCCGGATCCCGCCGCTGGGCGAAACCGTCCTGCGCCCGGAGGACTACGAGCGCCCGCACGTGGTCGACTGGGCGACCGGCGCGGCCTGGCTGGTCTCGCGCCGGGTCCTCGACGCGCTGGGCCCGCTGGACGAGCGGTACTTCCTCTACTCCGAGGAGACCGAATACATGCTCCGCGCGGGGGAAGCCGGGTTCCCCGTGCGGTACGTGCCGAGCGCGGTGGCCGAGCACATCGGTGGCGAGGTGCAGACCTCACCGCGGCTGTGGTCGATCCTCACGGCGAACAGGGTGCGGATGCACCGGGAGCGCCACGGGCGCGTCGCCGCGGCGGCCATGTGGCTGGCCGTGGCGCTGAACGAAGGACTCCGGTCGCGGGACGGACGCCACCGCACCGCGTTGCGAGGACTGCTCACGATGGCCGAGTGGCCCGCCGAGGTGCCGAGGGCGACCGCCGCGGCCGAGGGGCCGAGCTACCTCTGCTTCTCCGCACAGGACTGGTGGTACCACAACCAGGCGCACTCCGACTTCCAGTTGCTGCGCCGGGTCGCCAAGCACCGCAAGGTGCTGCTGGTGAACAGCATCGGCCTGCGGATGCCGCTGCCGGGCCGCAGCACGCAGTTCGCGCGCCGGATCCTGCGCAAGGCCCGCAGCGTCGCGAAGCTCGTGCGCCGACCGCTGCCCGACACTCCCGGCTTCCACGTGATGACCCCGCTCCCGCTGCCGTTCTACGGCAAACCGTGGCTGCGCAAGCTGAACTCCGTGCTCGTGCGCGCACAGGTGCGCGCCGTGTGCCTCGCGCTGCGGATGGGCACGCCCGCGGTCGTCGCGACCATCCCGACGGCGTGGGACGTCGTCGAGCCGATGAAGCGGCGCACGCTGCTGTTCAACCGGTCCGACCGGCACTCGGCGTTCCCCGAGTCGGACCAGTCGACCATCCGCGCGTTGGAGGACAACCTGCTGTCCCGTTCGGACCGTGTCCTCTACGTGAGCCGCGCGCTCCAGGAGGAGGAGAGCGGCCTCACCGGCGACCGGGCCCACTTCCTCGACCACGGCGTCGACGTCGACCACTTCCGGCGCACCGAGGACCTGCCCGCCGACCTCGCGTCGATCCCCGGCCCGCGCATCGGTTTCTTCGGCAGCCTGGACGACTACCTGGTCGACTTCGACCTGCTGGAGCGCGTCGCCGTCGAGTTCCCGAACGCCTCGCTGGTGATGATCGGCGACGCGACCTGCTCGATGGAGCGGTACGAGAAGTACCAGAACGCGCACTGGCTGGACTTCCGGTCCTACGCGCAGATCCCCGCGTACGGCTCCGGCTTCGACGTCGCGCTGATGCCGTGGCTCGACAACGACTGGATCAAGCACGCGAACCCCATCAAGATGAAGGAGTACCTCGCGCTGGGACTCGCCGTGGTCAGCACGGACTTCCCGGAGGTGGCCCGGTACTCCGACGTCATCCGGGTCGCCCCGGACCACACGGCGTTCATCGAGATGATCCGCCGGACGCTCGCCGACGGCGGCCCCAAGACCCCCGAGGAGCGCCGCGCCGCGGTCCTCACGGCGTCGTGGGACTCGCGGGCGCTGGAGCTGATGGCGCTGGCCGAGGGGACCCACGTCGACGCGGAGGGCGAACCATGTGCGGAGTAGCGGGCATCCGCCGCTTCGACGGCGAACCGGTCGACGCCGAACTGCTGGCGGAGATGGCGAAGCGGCTGCACCACCGAGGTCCCGACGACAGCGGCTTCTGGTCCGACGGCCCGGTCGGCTTCGCGCACACCCGGCTGTCGATCATCGACCTCGCCGGGTCGCCGCAGCCGATGGAGGGCGCGAGCGGCCACACGCACATCACGTTCAACGGCGAGATCCTGAACTACCGGGAACTCCGCGCGGAGCTGTCCTACCCGTTCCGCACCAAGGGCGACACCGAGGTGCTGCTGGCGCTGTACGAGGAGCACGGCGTGCGGGGCGTCGCGAAGCTGCGCGGCCAGTTCGCCTACGCGCTGCACGACTCGAAGACCGGCGAGACGCACCTGGTGCGCGACCGGCTCGGCATCCTGCCGCTGTACTACTACGCGACCGCCGACGTGTTCGCGTTCGCCTCGGAGATCAAGGCGCTGCTCCCGGTGATCGGGGCGCACCGGGTGGACGGGGCGAGCCTGCACGACTACCTGGCGCACCGCTCGGTGCCCGCTCCGTACACGCTGATCGAGGGTGTGCGGAAGGTGCCGCAGGGTCACCACCTCGTGGTCACCGCCGACGGCGCGGTCCGCACCGAGCCGTACTGGGAGCTGCCCAAGGCGCCGGACGTCCTCGACGTCTCCCCAGAGGAGGCCGTGCGGCTCGTGGACGAGGCGCTCACCGCGTCCGTGCGCGACGCGCTCATCGCCGACGTGCCCGTGGGCGCGTACCTCTCCGGTGGCGTGGACAGCAGCCTCATCACCGCCCTGGTGGCCCGTGAGCGCGACGGAGCGGGCCTGCACACCTTCTCCGCGGGGTTCGGTGACGAGCGCGTGGACGAGACGACCTGGGCCCGCAAGGTGGCCGGGATCGTCGGCAGCGAGCACCACGAGGTCGTGGTGACGGCGGACGACTTCCGCGATAGCTGGGCGAAGCTGAGCTGGCACCGCGACGCGCCCCTGTCCGAGCCCGCGGACGTGGCCGTGTTCCGCCTCGCGGAGCTGGCTCGCCGCGACGTCAAGGTCGTCCTGTCCGGCGAGGGCAGCGACGAGCTGTTCGGCGGCTACCCCAAGTACCGCTTCGCCAAGGCGACCAAGCTCGCGGGCGCGTTGCCCGGTGCCGCCCTGCGCAGGCTCGAAGGCGCGCTGCCCGCGAGCAAGGCCCGCCTCGGCGTGGTCGTGCGCGCGCTCGGCGAGCCCAGCTACGCCGAGCGGATGCGCGGCTGGTTCGCGCCGTTCACGACGTCCGAGCGCGACGCGCTGCTCGGCGGTCCGGCCACCCGCTCCGTGCTCGGGCCGTACCAGGACGGCGGCGGCGACGCGCTGAGCCGGATGCTCTACGCCGACTCGCACACCTGGCTCGCCGACAACCTCCTGGAGCGCGGCGACCGCATGTCGATGGCGGCGTCGCTGGAGCTGCGGCCCCCGTTCCTCGACCACCGCGTGGCCGAGCTGGCGTTCAGCCTGCCGAGCGACGTCAAGGTGCGCGGCGGCAAGACCAAGTGGGTCGTCAAGGAGGTCGCGCGCAAGCACCTGCCCGCCGACGTCGTCGACCGGCCCAAGTCGGGCTTCAAGGTGCCGCTGGACGCGTGGTTCCGCGACGGCCTGCGGGACATGGCCTTCGACCTGCTGACCGGTCCGTCGTCGTTCGTCGGCGGGACGCTGGACCGGGCGGCCGTCGCGAAGCTGCTCGACGGGCACGCCACGGGCGCGCGCAACGAACAACCGAGGATCTGGACGCTGCTCTCACTCGAGGTGTGGCACCGCGAGATGACAGGGCACTAGTCATGTACGTCGCCACCAGCCGCCCCAAGGGCGGCGCGGAATTGCGGAAGCGGTTGCCCAGCACCGTTTTCGCCCTCGGCACGGTCAGCCTGCTGACCGACGTCTCCGCCGAGATGATCACCGCTTTCATGCCGGTGTACCTGCTCTTCAGCCTCCAGATGAGCTACCTCCAGTTCGGTCTGCTGGACGGGATCTACACCGGCGCCACCGCGGTCCTGCGCCTCGCGGGCGGGTACGTCGCGGACCGGATGCGGCGGCACAAGGCCGTGGCCGTGGCCGGGTACGGCCTCTCCGCGGTCACCAAGCTCGCCTTCCCGGTGGTCGGCGCGTCCGCGTTCGGCATCGGCGGTGTGCTCGCGCTCGACCGGGCGGGCAAGGGGCTCCGCACGAGCCCGCGCGACGCGATGATCTCCCTGGCCACGCCGAAGGAATCGCTCGGCGTGGCGTTCGGCGTGCACCGCACCATGGACACCATCGGGGCGCTGATCGGGCCGCTCATGACGTTCGCGGTGCTGGCGTGGCTCACCACGAGCCCGGAGCCCATGTTCGTCATCAGCTTCTGCTTCGCGCTGCTGGGCCTGATCGTGCTGGTCTTCTTCGTGCGCCAGCCGCGGTCGGACGCCCCGAGCGGGCGGGTGTCGATCCGCCGGTCGCTCGGCCTGCTGCGCCACGCGGGCCTGCGGCGCACGACCGTCGCCGCGGGTCTGCTCGGCCTGGTCACGATGTCCGACGCGTTCCTCTTCGTGGTGCTGCAACGCGTTTCCGGCCTGAACCCGACGTGGCTGGCGCTCATGCCCGTCGGGACGGCGCTGGTGTTCCTGCTGACCGCCACCCCGATCGGGTCGTTCGCCGACCGGGTCGGCCGCTGGACCGTGTTCTTCGCGGGCCACGTGGTCCTGCTCGCCGCCTACGTCCTGCTGCTCGGCCCGATCACCGGCTGGCCGCTGGTGATCCTCACCCTCGGGCTGCACGGCCTGTTCTACGCCGCCACCGACGGCGTGCTGATGGCCCACGGCGCCACGATGGTGCCCGAGGAGCTGCGGGCGAGCGGGCTGTCGATCGTCCAGACCGGCCAGGCCCTCGCCCGGCTCGTGTCCTCGATCGCGTTCGGCTTCTCCTTGCAGTACCTCGGTTTCACCACGTCGGTCGCGCTCGGCGTCGGCGCGCTGCTGGTGGCGCTGGTGGCCGTGCGGGTCATCATGCTCCGCGCGGAGGTCGAGTCGTGACCCGGCGGCGCATGCTGTCCGGGGTCGCCGCGCTGGTCCTCGTGGTCCTGCTGGGCACCGGGTACGTCCTGTGGACCGTCACCAAGGAGGGTGCCGCGGCCGCGGGCGGGCAGAGCAGCACCGGGCTGCGGTTCGTCGACCAGACCGACGGGCGCAACCGGGTGGACGTGCTGGCCGCCGACGGGTCGAGGACGGCGGGTTCGCTGCGCTGCCAACGGGTCTACTCGGCGGGAGGCACGACCGTCTGCCTGCGGCTCGCGGGGTTGGGCCCGTCCTACGAGGTGGCGGTGCTGGACTCCTCCGGCGCCACGGTGAAGACCGTCGGCCTGCCGGGTGTGCCCAGCCGGGCGCGCGTCTCCGCCTCGGGGAAGATCGTGTCCTGGACGGTGTTCGTGGTCGGCGACTCGTACGCCGTGCCGGGCGGCTTCTCCACCCGCACGGGCTACATCGACCTGCGCGACGGCACCGTCGTGGAGTCGCTGGAGCACTTCACCTCGACGATCGAGGGCAAGGTCGAGCAGCGGGAGAACGTCAACTACTGGGGTGTCACCGTCGCCGAGGACGACAACACGTTCTACGCGACGCTCGGTTCCGGCAGTCAGAACTGGCTCGTCAAGGGCGATCTGCGCGCCAAGACCATGGAGACCGTCCGGCCGGGGGCCGAGTGCCCGTCGCTCTCGCCGGACGGCAAGCGGGTGGCGTACAAGAAGCGCGCCGGTTCCCTCGGGGCCTGGCAGTTGGCGGTGCTGGACCTGGCCTCCGGCAAGGAGACCCCGATCCCGAACAGCCACGGCATGGACGACCAGGCGGCCTGGCTGGACGACTCGACCCTCGCCTACGCGAAGGTCCCGCAGGGCGAGGCGCCCGCGATCTACTCCTCCGCCGCCGACGGCACCGGCGAAGCCGTGCTGCTCGCCGCGTCGGCCTCGTCCCCGTCCCCGCCGTGACGCCCTTCGCCTGAAGGGCTCGGTCCCGGCAACCGCCCCGGCAATCGGCTCGGTCCCGACCCGCGCCCTGTTCCCCACGAACAGCTCGTCCCCGTTCCCACCGCGAGGCGGGGACGGGGACGAGTCGTCAGGTCAGGGCTGGTCGACGGGCTTGCCGCTCGCGGCGAGGTTGCCGGACCACTGGGCGATGCCGACGCCCTTGTCCACCAGCACCTCGCCCCAGCCGCCCGTGGTGGGGCCGAACTTGTTGTCCGTCACGACCGCCCCGGACATGGGGCCCTCCAGCCGCACGATGTAGCCGCCGCCCGCGAGGAAGTTGCCGACGACCTGGAGGTTCTGCGAGCTGTTCCCGCTCGGCTGCACGAAGACCGCGCCGTTCTGGTGCGTGCCGTCGTACGCGACGCCGTCCGGGCCCTCGATGTCGATCCGGTTGTACCTGATCGACAGGTCCGGCCCGCCGTAGCTCTGGATGCCGTCATTGTGAGTGTTGTTCGGGTATGACCCGATCCTGGCCAGGTCGTGGATGTAGTTCTGCTCGATCCTGCTCCGACCGGGCCCGTTCTGGATGCCGTCCGGAGTTCCGGAGATGTCGTTCCGCAGGATCGTCATCGTCGAATCGCCGTGAATCGCGCCGTTGCCCCACTGGTCCTGCGGGCCGCCTTCACCAGCCTTCCACCGAATGGTGGAGTCCTGAATGTCGAGGTGGCCCTTCATTCCGAGGACCGCGGACTGGGCGCTGCGGTTGCCCTCGATGATCGAATCCTTGACGGTGAGGGTGCCGCTCCCCTGGAAGGTGACGCCGCCCTTCACGAAAACCTTGTCCAGCGTCACGTCATTTCCGGTGACCTGGAGCACACCGGAATTCCACGTGGTGCCGCTCGGCCCCTTGCCGGGGCCGTCGATCACGGTGAGGGATCCCGGATCGCCGCGGAAGCCGACCTGGCCCGCCGACGGCACCGTGCCCGGCGCGACCGAGCCGCCGCCTGGAGGTGCCGGGGGCGCTGGTGGCCTGACCACGGGTGGGAGGGAGACGGGCGGCGCCGGTGGCGCGCTGCTCGCCGAACTGGGCGGCGCGCTGGACGACGGCGGAGGACTTGCGGCCACGGCGGTTCCCGAAGAAATCGTGGAATCCGTTCCGGGCGAGGAGACCGGTCTGCCCGCGGCCGGGCCGCAGGCCGCGGTGAGCACGGCACCACCTGCCACGATCGCGAGCATGAATCTTTTTCTCGTTCTTCGCGACGCCGTTCTCTCCGCGGACAACTGAGGTCGTGCGGACATGACATCCTTCCGAGCCGGAAACATTTCGCCCCCCGCAGCGACCGAGGAACGGGTTGCTGCCCCTTCGGCGCCGGTACCTTAGGCAGATCGGCCCGAAGATCACAATGCGATCACGGGAGAAGTCGTGCTCACAATGACGAATTCCACCCACAGGGATGAACAGAGAGTGGCGATCTTGTCCTGTTCACCCAAATCGCCCGTGACGGTACTCTCGGGACAGGCCGCCCGTCATGGTTCATCCGGACCATCTCTTGTAGGGGTTCGGGACTTCGCAGCAGTCGCGGGGGTCACGTCGAGTAACGACCGGGCTGACCGAGCCGATTCGTTATCTAGTAGGCCACTGCGCTGTCCGGCGCCGTGGGGCAACTGCCATCGTTGGGACGCGGATGGACTTGTGGAAGACGATTGTCGTCTTGCTGCGGCGGTGGTACGTCGCGGTGCCCGTCTTCGTGGTGACGCTCGGTCTTGCCGCGGGCACGTACGCCGCTGTGCCGATGCGCTACGAGTCGACGGGCACCGTCGTCCTCACCTCGCCCGCCGAGGGCGCCAGCAGCGAGGCGACCAAGCAGCGGGGGCTCACGAACCCCTTCCTGGCGTTCGACATGAGCCTCGGGGTCTCGGCGGCCATCATCATCCAGAGCCTCAGCACCGAGAGCGTGCAGAAGTCGCTCGGCGCGGACGGCGAGGACACCACGTACGTGATCAGCGGCGCCGAGATCGGCGGACCGTTCATCAACGTCGTCGCGGAGAGCACCTCCGAGGCTGAGGCCAAGGCGACCGTGACGCGGGTGCTGGAACGGGTGCAGAAGGACCTGGCGGACCGCCAGGCGGCCCTGCAAGCCCCTCCCGGCACCTTCATCAAGGTCGAGACGGTGATCCAGCCGACCAAGCCGGAACCCCAGCGGGGCGGGAAGCTGCGCGCGACGGGCGCCGCGGTCGTGCTCGGGTTCGCCGCGATGCTGACCGTGGTGTACGGCCTGGAGAGCCGGGCGCAGGCCAAGCGCAAGAAGAAGGGGAAGGACGACAAGGGCAAGGCGGACGGTCCCCCGCCTCCCCCGGACGACGATGACGACCAGGCCATCGGCTGGCCGAAGGCCGAGGCCCCGCAGAACGGCGACGCGGTGCCCTGGGCAGCTCCGACGCTGCGCATGAAGCCCGCCACCACCGGGTCCAAGCGCTCGGGGTGAGCGCCGTGCTCCCCGTCCGGGACGGCACCCGGTCGCCCGTGCGGGTCGACGGCGCCACGCTCGCGTGCCTGTTCGCGTTGGCGATGACGCTCATCCCGGCCCGGCTCATCTTCGCGAAGCTGCCGCTGGCGCTGACGCCCGCGATGCTCGTCGGTCTGCTCATGGGCGTGGTGTGGTTCTGCGCGCAGATGGTCGACACCGTGGGCGTCGCCAAGGGCCGCAGCGCCGTGCGCACCGCCTTCTTCCTCTTCGCGCTGTCGCAGGTCGCCACCTACGGCTACGCCACGTACAGCTACCTCCCCGAGGACGAGCTGAAGGCCACCGACCGCACGTTCATCACGTTGATGGCGTTCGTGTGCGTGGGCCTGGCGGTGTGCGACGGCGTCCGCGGGCTCGTCCGGATCGACCGCGTGCTCAAGGTCCTCGTCGGCGGCTCGACGTTCATGGCCGTGGTCGGCATCCTCCAGTTCGCGCTGGGCTTCGACCTCACCAAGTACCTGATGCTGCCGGGTCTCCAGCTCGCGGGCGACATCTCGTTCGTGCTGGAGCGCTCGAACTTCCGCAGGCCCGCGGGCACGGCGGAGCACCCCATCGAGTTCGGGGTGGTCTGCGCCATGGCCGTGCCCCTCGCACTGCACTACGCGTTCCGGGCGAAGGACTACGGCGGCCCGCAACTGCGGTGGTGGCTGTCGCTGGGGCTGCTCGCGGTCGCGGCCATGCAGTCGCTGTCCCGCTCCGCCGTGCTGGGCCTGTTCGTGGCGGGGATGGTGCTGATCCCGCACATGCGCAAGGGTCGCAGGATCCGCGCGGTCATCGCCTGCGCGGTCTTCCTGGTCGCGCTGCGCGGGCTGGTCCCCGGTCTGGTCGGCACGCTCGTCGCCCTGTTCACCAACATCGCCATCGACCCGAGCACCGGCAGCCGCACCAGGGCGATCGACCGGGCGGGCGAGGAGATAGCCCACCACCTGTGGCTCGGCCGCGGCATGGGCACGTACCTGCCGACGAAGTACGGCTACCTGGACAACCAGTACCTGGGCACGATGGTGATGGCCGGGCTGATCGGCCTCGCCGCGCTGATCTTCCTGTTCCTCGCGGCGGGGTACGCGGCCATGCGCGCCAGGCTGTTGAGCGACGACCCCCAGACCCGCGAGCTCGGCATCACGCTCGCCGCCTGCCTCACCATCCCGGCGATCTCCGCCGCCACCTTCGACCTGCTCGCCTTCTCCGTCGCGAGCGGGTTCGCGTTCCTCCTCATGGGGTGCAGCGGGGCGCTGCTGCGCGCGGTGCGGGACGAGCGGGCCACCAGACCTGAAGAGGTGCTCAGATGACAGCCGGGCAGCAGGACCGCTCGATCGGCAGCAAGGTCGGTCGTGGAGCGTTGTGGAGCCTCCTGAACAACGTCGTCCTGCGGCTCGGGGTGCTCGTGTCCGGGATCGTGCTGGCCCGGCTGCTGTCACCGTCCGACTACGGCGTGTTCGCCGTGGCGCTGGTCGCCATGACGCTGCTCCAGGCGTTCAACGAGCTCGGCGTGAGCCTCGCGCTGGTCCGCTGGGAGCGCGACGTGCGCGAGTTCGCGCCGACCGCCATGACGATCGCCGTGACCACCAGCACCGCCCTGTACGCGGTGGTCTGGTTCGCCGCGCCCGCGTTCTGCGACGCGATGGGCAGCCCGTCCGCCGTCGGCGTCCTGCGGGTGCTGTGCTTCGCCGTGGTGCTGGACGGGATCGCGGTCGTGCCCGCGACCATCCTGAACCGCGAGTTCATGCAGGCGCGCCGGTTCTTCACCGACTTCAGCTCGTTCGCGGTCAGCACCTCGATCACCATCACCCTGGCGGTCGGCGGCTGGGGCGCGATGAGCTTCGCGATCGGCCAGATCGCGGGCAACGTCGTGTCGGTCACCGTCTACCTGATCCTGTGCCCGGTGAGGGTCCGTCCTGGCTGGGACCCGACGATCGCCAAGGACCTGGTCAGGTTCGGCCTGCCGCTGGCGGCGTCGAGCCTGCTCGTCCTCTCGGTGACCAACCTCGACAAGATCGCCATCGGCGCGCTGACCGACGAGGTCACGCTCGGCCTGTACCTGATGGCGTTCAACCAGTCCAGCCTCCCGCTCCAGGTCTTCTCCGAAGCGGCCCGCCGGGTCTCGCTGGCCGGGTTCTCCCGGCTGCGCGACGACTCGGCGCAACTGGAGCAGTCGCTCGCCCGCGGGGTCGGCCTGCTGATGGCCGCCACGATCCCGGTGTGCGCGCTGCTGGCCTGCTACGCCCAGCCCGCGCTGTCGTTCGTCTACGGCGAGAAGTGGGTGCCCGCCGCCCAGGCGTTGCAGATCCTCGCCGTGCTCGGCCTCGTCCGGGTCGTGCTGTTCATCGGGTACGACCTGCTCGTCGCGCTCGACGGGAACCGCGTCCTGCTCGGCCTGCAAGCGCTGTGGCTGGCGACGATGCTGCCCGCGCTGCTGATCGCGACCAAGCTGGACGGCATCCGGGGCGCGAGCCTCGCGCTGCTGGGGGTGGCGGCCCTGGTCGTGCTGCCCGCGTTCATCGTCGTGCTCGAACGCCGCGGCGTCCGGCTGTGGTCCACGTTCCTCGCCTGCCGCAGGCCGCTGCTCGGCGGCGCGCTCGTCGTGGCGTCCGCGTTCGTCGTCCGGTCCTTCGTGGACGGTTCCTTCGCCCAACTCGCCGTCGGCGGTCTCGTGGCCGTCGCGGTCTACCTCCCGGTGGTGTCCCCGATGCGTTCCCTCCTTCCCGGCCGGTCACCCGTGGCGGTGGCCGCGTGAACCGCAACCCCGTGTCCGCGACCGCCCGCAAGGCCCTGCGCGACACCTTCGGCCTGTGGCCCATGCACGAGGCCCGCAACCACCTGGCGCTCGGCCGCCAGGTGCCCGCCCTGCGGCGCTTCGAGGACGCGGAGGTGGCCAGGCTGGGCCCCACGCCCGGCACCGCGCTGGTGGCGACGGTCATCCCGACCTACCGGCGTCCCGAACTGCTGGTGGACGCCGTCGAGTCCGCGCTCGCCCAGACGGTCGTCGACCAGACCGTCATCGTGGTCGACGACGGCGCCGGACTGCCCGCGCTGCCGGACGACCCCCGCCTGCGCGCCGTGAGCCTGTCCCGCAACACCGCCGTGCTGGGCCTGGTGCGCAACGTGGGCGTCCGCCTGACCCGGTCCCGGTTCCTGGCGTTCCTGGACGACGACAACACCTGGCGGTCGGACCACCTGGAACTCGCGCTGGCCGGGCTGTCCCGCGGGGCCGACGTGGTCTACACGGCGGTGGAACGGCGTCGTGCGGACGGATCCGTCCTCGACGTGCTGACCGAGGAGTTCGACCGCCGCACCTTCCGGGACGGCACCCCCTACGTGGACGCCAACTCGCTGGTCGTGCGCCGCTCCGACGACGTCGTGTTCAGCCTCCTGCCGCGCACGAAGTCCACGCTGCCCAAGGAGGACTGGGAGTTCGTGCACCGGCTGGCGAAGCGCCACGTCGTCGAGCACGTGCCCGAGCCGACGGTGCGCTACCTGGTGAACGAGGACAGCTACTACACCGCCTGGACCGGCTGACCGCGCCCGCGGGCGAGCAGCCGGTAGGCGGGCCGCTCGACGAACCGGTGCAGCAGCCACGCGGCGCCCAGCGACACGAGGAGCATGACGCCCGCGGCCACCGCCGCGGGCGGCCCCCGGAAGCCGGTCTCCTCCAAGGCTTCCGCCAGCGTGCGGATCACCGCGTGGTGCACCAGGTAGAACGCGAACGACAGTTCGCCGAGGCGCACCGCGACCCGGCTGCTCCACACCGACCGGACCCCGTCGACGTCCGCCACGGCGGCGGCCGGGATGAGCAGGGCCAGCGGCACGATGGTCGCCGCGACGTAGCCGAACGTCCCCGGCAGGTGGGCGGACCCGAAGTAGGCCAGGAGGAACAGCCCGAACGCGGGCAGCGCCTTCACCCCGATCCACCGGCCCCGCTGGACGATCTTGGCCATCACCATGCCCAGCGCGAACTCCAGGACGCGCGTGAGCGGGCAGATGTACACCAGCCAGTAGGCCGCGCCGTCGGACAGCGGCATCGCGGCGACGGGGACGAGGAGCACCCCCAGCACGAGCGCGCAGGCGAGCGGCCACAGCCACCTGCTCCGCACGGCGTCGATCCCCTTCAGCAGCAGGGGGAACGCCGCGTAGAAGGCGACCTCGCAGGACAGCGACCACGCCGGGGTGTTCACGGCGAAGTACACGTCCGGCACAGGGATCCAGGCCTGCACCAGGAGGAGCCCGAGCACCACCGCGAGCGGTGACACGTCGTGCACCCCGAGCAGGAGCAGCCCGACGACGGCGAGGGACCACGTCACCACGTGGTTCGGGAAGACGCGGGCGGCGCGGCGGCGCCACGTCGACGCCGCGGTGTCGTCGGGGCGCGCCGACCACGTGAGGACGAACCCCGACAGCACGAAGAAGAAGCTGACCCCGATGGCGCCGGGACCGAACAGCAGTCCCACGACGGATTCGGCGGGCCCTCCGCCGAACAGCCCCAGCGCGTTGAGGTGGAATCCGAACACCGCAAGGGCGGCCAGGAAGCGCAGCCCTGTCAGTGACGGCAGACGGAGGTCAGACCCCCGCACGCTTCCACTGCCTCACCCGGTACACCTGCCGCACGCGGCGAGCCGCGGCGGTGAGCACGAGTGGGCGCAGCGCTCTCGCGGCGCGGGCGCCGAGGCGTTGTCTGAGGCGGAGCGTGTGCCACTCCGGGAGCTTCTCCGCGTCGTCGTACGCCTCCTTGGCGAACGCGACGAGTTCCTCGACCGGCTCGACCTCGGCCTGCCCCTTGTCGTAGGCGCGGCCCGCGCGGCGCAGCGCGTCCTTGGCGAGCACGCGCCGCAGGCCGACCTCCAGGTGACGGCCCTCGGGGAACTCGCCGTTGGCGCGGTCGAGCAGCGCGGTGTAGGCGACCAGGCGCTGCCGCAGGTCGCCCACACCGGAGGCGGAGTAGTAGGACACCGACATGTTGTTGCCGTGCACCCGGTAGTACGCCTGGTCGACGCCCTTGAGGTAGCCGACGTCGGAGTGCAGCGCGAACCGCATCCACATCTCGATGTCACCGGAGTGCGGCAGCGCCGGGTCGTAGCCGCCGATCTTCTGCTGCAACGACGTGCGGACGACCACCTCGGGCGAGGTGATGCACCCGTCCCCGACCTCGAAGCGCCGCTTCAGCCAGGACCGGCCCTGGTAGACCTGCCAGCCCTTCGACTCGGTCCTGGCGGGCGGCAGCGGGTCGCTGCCGTCCCAGTGCAGCGGGCGGCCGTAGACGAACCCCACCTCGGGGTGGGCGTCCATCAGGTCGGCCGCCCGCTTGAGCGCACCGGGGGTGAGGGCGTCGTCCGCGGACAGCAGAGCGCAGTAGTCCGCGGACGCCCACCCCAGCAGGCCTTCGTTGTACGTGGCGATGTGACCCTTGTTGGTCTCGTGCTCCCAGACCTCGACCCGGCTGTCCGCCGCGGCGAGCTCCCTGGCGACGTCCGCGCTCCCGTCACCGGAGGCGTCGTCGATCACCAGGACCCGGACGTCGACGCCCGGCTGGTCCAGCACGCTGCGCACCGCTGTCGGCAAGACCGCGCCGTACCGGTAGCACGGGATCACCACGTCAACTGAAGACACTGCCCACTTCCTCCTCTAGTTGGTGAACACGGCGTCGACCCAGTAGTTGCTGCCACCGCCGTTGTCGCTCGGCATCGTTCCGCCTCCGCCGTACCGGTAGACGCCGTTCGGCGCGTTCTCGGTCGTGGCGGGCGCGGTGAGCGGCCCGTTCGTCCTGTCCGTCGTGAAGTACTGCGACGTGTAGCCGTACCTGCCCGCCGACGTGTGGTAGGAGACCACGTAGGTCGTGCCCGCGGTCACCGGGATCGGCGACGAGAAGGTGAGCGTCTGCCACCCGCTCGACGACTCGCCGGTGAACGTCCCGGTGGCCAACTGCTGGCCGGTGGTGGACCACAGCGACCCGGTGTGCGTGCCGATGTCGTTCACCGTCTTGTAGAACCGGATCCCGGTGATCGACCCGTTCTGCGATGGGGTGATCCGCATGCCCAGCTCCACCGGCGAGTCCATCGCCGTCACGGCCGGGGTGTCGACCGCTCGGAACAGCGTGCACGGGCACGCTCCGGCGGCACCGGTGGTGAACGACCACGTGTGCGGGGCGAGCATCGGGTTGCCCTGCAGGTCGGTCGCCGTGACGCTGACCGTGTACGTCGTGCTGCCCGCCAGGTTGGCGTTCGGCGCGAAGCTCACGGACGTGCCGTCCGGGGTGACCTGGGTCGTGCCCGCCACCTGGCCACCGCCGTTGGCGGTCACCGTGAGGCTGACCGACTCGGCGTCGACCGGCTCGTTGAACGTCGCCGTGACACCGGTCCCCGTGGAGACACCCGTGGCGTTGGCCGCGGGGTTCCTGGCGGAGACGAGCGGACCGGTCACGTCGGCGCCGTCGGTCTCGACGGTCACGTCGACCCAGTAGTTGGTGTCGTTGTACGAGCTGGCCGGGAAACCGCCGCCGTACTGGAAGACGCCCTGCCCGTTGGCGGCGATCGAACTCGGCGCCGTCACGACGCCCCGTCCGGCCCCCTTGGTCGCGAAGTACCCGCCGTCCGCGGCGTAGTGCCCGGTCGGCGTGCGGTACGAGGCGATGTAGGTCTTGCCGGCCTGGATCTGCACCGGCTCGGAGAACGTGAGCGTCTGCCAGCCGGTCGCGGTCTCGTTGCTGAAGTTGCCGTAGGCGAGCCGCTGGCCGGTGGACAGCCACAGGGACCCGACGTGGGTTCCGGTGTTCGCCGCCGACTTGTAGAACCGGACGCCGGTGACCACGGCGTTGGTGGAGCTGGTGAACTTCACGCCCAGCTCGACGTCGCTCGGGTCGTTCGTGTCCGCGCTGTTCGGCGTCGACTGCCCGAAGATCGTGCACGGGCACGGCGCCGGACCGGCCCCGGTGGTGAAGCTCCACGTCTTCGGCGTGGCCAGCACGTTGCCGAACCCGTCCGTCGCGTTGACGGTCGCCGTGTAGGCGGTGTTGGCCAGCAGCAGGTTCGTCGGCGTGAAGCGCGCCACGGCGTCGTTGACGCTGATCGTCCCCGGGACCGAGGTCTGGCCGGAGGTCACGGTGAAGGTCACGCTCGCCGGGTCGACCGCCTCGGAGAACGTGGTCGTCACGTCCTGGTCGGTGTGGTGCCCGGTCGAGTCGGCCGCCGGGCTGGTCGAGTTCACCGACGGGGGCGAGTTGTCCGCGCCCGCGGTGGTGATCACGACGTCGACCCAGTAGTTGCCGCCGTTGTACGACGAGTCGGGGAAACCCGATCCGTAGCGGAACACGCCGTTGCCGCCCGAGTCCGCGCTGGACGGCGCGGTCACCGGGACGACGCCCGCGCCCTTGCCGTTGAAATACCCGGCGCCGACCGCGTAGTGCCCGGACGTCGTCGAGTAGGACGTGATGTAGGTCTGCCCCGTCCTGATCTGCACGGGCTGGGCGAAGGTCAGCGTCTGCCACCCGGTCGCGGACTCACCGGAGTACGTCCCGGTGGCGAGGCGCTGGCCGCTCGAGGTCCACAGCGACCCGGTGTGCGACCCGGTGTTCGCGGCCGACTTGTAGAACCGGACACCGGTGACCATGGCGTTGACCGAGGTGCGGAACTTCATGCCGACCTCGATGGCCGCGGCGTCGCCGGAGTCCACCACGGGCGGCGTCTGGTTGCCGAACACCGTGCAGGGGCACTGCTGCGCTCCCACGGTGACGTTCGCGTTGGCCGTGGCGCCGAGGTTGGCGCTGTCGTCGGAGGCGCGCACCCGGATCGACACCGGGCCGAGCGTGCTCGGGCTCCAGGCGTAGGTCCAGGTGTCCAGGCCCGCCGCGCGGCGCCAGGTCGTGCCGCCGTCGATCGACACCTCGACCGAGCCGACGCGCCCGCCACCGGAGTCGGTGGCCGTGCCGGAGATGGTGACCTGCGAGCCCGCCGGAACCGTCGAACCGGCCGCCGGGGACGTGATCACCGCGGTGGGACCGGTGGTGTCCGTGCTCTTGACCGCGAGGGACAGGCCGCCCATGAGGGTCTGCGGCTGCACGCTCATGTCGGCGAGCAGGTTGATCGTCGCCTGCTGCATCGCGACGCTGGTCGGGGTCGTGGTCGGCGCGCCGGACGGGTAGAGGTGGTCCCCGTCCAGGCCCCAGGACCACTGCACCGTGCCCGCGCCCCACACCAGCGCGCGGCTGGTCTGGTCGCGGTACAGCGTCATCTTGTGCGTGGCGGGACCGCCGCCGTAGAAGTGGCCGTTGTCCAGCAGGAGCTGGCCGTCGTCGACGGTGACCGTCGTCTCCGAGAGGGGGACAGCGCCCGCGGGGCGGAAGTTGTTGTCCGGGTCGACGTTCCACTCGTACCCGAGGGTGCCCGCGGGGAAGGTGGTCTTCGTCGTGGCGTTGGCGACGGACGTGTTGCGCCAGAAGCGGTTGCGGCCGTAGACCGCGGGGACCTCGAGGGCGTCGGCGCGGTAGCCGTTGACCATGAACAGGGTCCCGGTGATGGCGTTCTCGGGCTTGCCCGCGTCGCTGGGCGGGGAGAACCTCGGGTCGCGCCAGGTGCCGGTCCACTCCGGACTCGGGTCGATCTTGGCGTTCGCCTTGGTCTCCTTGTAGCAGACCAGGGTGCGGTAGGCGGTGTTGGTGCCGTCGGTGCTGTTCTCGAAGCGGGTCTTCCAGAACCACTCGTTGCCCGACATGAACATCATGTTGACGCCCGCCGAACGGGCCTGCTCGATGCCGGTGCGCTGCGCGGCGTTCACGTACTCGTCGTGCCCGGAGGACACGTAGACCTTGTGGTTGCGCACGAGCGCGGGGTTCCGGGTGACGTCCACACCGGACAGGTAGGACACGTCGTAGCCGTTGCGCTCCAGGAAGCGGATCAGCGGGTACTCGGCGTTGAGGAAGCTCGCGGTGCCGCCGTTGCGGTACGGGCGGTTGTAGCTGACCTTGTACGCGCGGCCGTCCTCGGACCCGGCGAAGCCGCCCTCGTAGAGGTTGAACTCGTTGACGCCGGGGCGGTCGCCGTACTTGTTGTAGGCCTGCCAGGTCTGGTCGGAGGTCTGCACGACGATGTCCGAGTGCGAGCTGTCGCTGCGCACCACGAAGGGGAACTGGCTCGCGCCGGAGTCGTCGTTGCGGACGAAGTTGGCGACGTAGAAGCCGGGGACGGCGGTGCTGGGCACCTGCCAGTTGGTGGAGACCTTCCAGTTGCCGCAGTCGACCAGGCCGAAGGCCGACTGGTAGCCGCACTGCGGCTGGCTCTGGGGCAGGGGCACGGTCGGGTTCAGCGTCGCGACCTTGCGCGCTCCCGTTCCGCCGTACCAACCGAGCCGGAGGATGTCGACCGTGTAGTCGGTGCTCGGAGTCTTGATCTTGAAGTCGAGTCGTTCGCCCGGCTGGACGCTCGCCTGCGTGCCGAAGCCCTCGATGTCGCCGTAGACCGTCTCGATGAACCAGTCCTCGCGCGGCGTACCGGCCTTCGAGTTCTCGCAGACGATGGCGTTGTTGGGGGGGTCGCAGGGACCGGCGACCGCCACCGGCGCCGTGACGACCGCGAGTGCGCCGACCAAGGAGCTGACGATCACACCGATCCTGGCTCTTCTGCCCCACCGCGCTCTGTGCGCCGGTCTATCCATTACGTGCCTCCATGGGCGCCATACGATTGCTTGTCTTGTACTCGGCCATACACCTCGCATCGTTACTCGATTTGGCGTATCCCAAGGATCTTTCACTCATCGTGCTCGGACCGTCAGCTCTGAGCGATCGGTTCCCTTTCCAGTGCGCGCAAACCGCTACCGCTCGGTGACTTCTCGTGTGCGCGGCCGCAGTCCGGGCAGCGCAGCCCGGCGTCGAGCCGCACCCCGCAGGAGCAGACCCATCCCTTGTGCAGAGCCGGATTCCCCGCGACGAACGAGTGCGCCGCGACGTCCCTCGTGACGACGGACCCGGCCGCGGCGAAGGCGTGCTCGCCGATCTCGGTGCCGCACACCACGACCGTGCCCGCGCCGAGCGTGGCACCGCGCCGGACCACTGTGGACAAGAGGTCCTCCGGCCCCTTGCGGATCGCCGCCCTGGGCCTCAGGTCGTTGGTGAAGAGCGTGTTGGGCCCCAGGAAGACCTCGTCCTCACAGGTGACGCCGTCGAACACCAGCGTCCCGTTCTTGACGGTGACCCGGTCGCCGAGGACGGCTCCGGACTCGACGAACGCCCCGTCGCAGATGTTGCAGTCCCGACCGATCCGGGCTCCGGGCAGGACGTGGGCGAAGGCCCACACCCGTGTGCCGTCGCCCACGTCGTCGCTCTCGCAGAGTCCTCTGGGGTGCACGAAGACCGTCATCGGCCGACCGCCCGCGCCAGCACGTCCACCACGCGCTCCTGCTGCGCGGGCGTGATCTCCGGGAACAGCGGCAGCGAGAGGATCTCGCCCGCGAGCAACTCCGACACGGGGAAGTCGCCCCTGGTGTGGCCGAGCGGGGCGAAGGAACCCGTGAGGTGCACGGGAACCGGGTAGTGCACGCCCGCGCCGATGCCCGCCGCGTTCAGCTCGGCCAGCACTCGGTCGCGGTCGGCGACCCGGACGACGTAGAGGTGCCACACGGGCTCGTTGCCCTCGGCCACCACGGGGGTGACGACACCGGGCAGCTCCTCCAACAGCTTGCCGTAGCGGAAAGCCGCCTGCCTGCGGGCGGAGTTCCCGTCCTCCAGCCTGCGGAGCTTGGCCGAGAGGACGACGGCCTGCACCGTGTCCAGCCTGCTGTTGAACCCGATCTCGGTGTGCACGTACTTGCTCGGCGACCCGTGCTCGCGCAGCAGGCGCACCCGCTCGGCCAGGCGCGCGTCCCCGGTGAGGACCGCGCCGGCGTCGCCGTAGGCGCCGAGGTTCTTGCCGGGGTAGAAGCTCGTGGCCGCGATGTGGCCGAGCGCTCCCGTGGTCACGCCGTTCCTGCGCGCGCCCTGGGACTGCGCCGCGTCCTCGACGACGACCGCGCCCACGGACTCCGCGACGGGGTGGATCAGCTCGATCTGGGCGGCCTGGCCGTACAGGTGGACCGGGATGATCGCCGCGGTCCTCTCGGACACCACGCCCGCGAGCGCGTCGACGTCGATGAGGCCGGTGTCGGCCACGCAGTCCACCAGCACCGGCACGGCACCGGCCCGCACGACCGCCTCGGCGGTGGCGATGAAGGTGTTGGCGGGCAGGACGCACTCGTCGCCCGCGCCGACACCGGCCGCGCGCAGCGCGAACTCCAGGGCGTCCGTGCCGTTGCCGACGCCGACGCAGTGGTCGACGCCGACGTAGGACGCGAACTCCTGCTCGAAGGCGGCGACCTGCGGGCCGCCGATGAAGGCGGTCTTCGCCAACACCGCGGCCCAGCCCTCGGCGACCTCGTCGGCCACCGACGCGTGCTGCGCGGCGAGATCGACGAGCGGGATGGGGTTGTTCACAAAGCCTCCAGACGCGGAGTGGACACAGTGGACAGCGGGCGGGCGGGAACGCCCGCCCAGGTCTGCCCTGGGGGAACGTCGTTCAGGACCACGGCGCCCATGCCGATGACGGCTTCCGCGCCGACGCTCACGCCTTCGCGGATCAGGGCGCCGGAGCCGATGTAGGCGGCCTCGCCCACCCGCACGCCTCCGGCGAGGCTCGCCCGGCCCGCCATCGTGACGAAGTCCGAGACCTCGTCGTCGTGGGTGAGCAGGACCTGGGGCATGGCCAGGACGTGGGAGCCGACGCGCAGCGGCGTGGTGATCACGACACCGGCGAGCAGCACGGTGCCCGCGCCGAGTTCGACGCCCGGCGCCAGGGACGCGTGCGGGTGCACCACGGTGGCGTACCGCTCGGGCGGCAACCCGAGTCGGCGGACCAGGGAACGCCTGCCGTCCGGGCGGTGCGCGTTCGCGACGCAGACGACCACCTTCGTCGCGGGGTGGTCGTGCACGAGCGCGGTGCCGCCGAGCACTCGGAGGCCGTCGACCTCGTCACCCGCCGCGGACGGCCGGTCGTCGAGGAGGCCCACCGGCTCCCAGCGGTCGCCGGACCGGATGGCCGCCAGCACCTCGCGGGCCAGCCCGCCCGCGCCGACCAGCAGCAAGGGCTCACGGGTCACGACACCGCCACCCCCGAGAGGGCCGTGGTCAACGCCTCGGAAACCTGGTGCTGCTCGGCATCGGTCATGTCGTGGAACAGCGGGAGGATCAGGGTCCGACCGGTGAAGTCCTCGGTGGCGGGCAGTGGTGCGTGGGGGTGGCCCGCGTAGGCGGGTTCCAGGTGCGAGGCCATGATGCCGCGCCGCGCGGACACACCGCTGCTCGCGAGCGCCGCCAGCACCTCGTTGCGCGGGAGCGGGCAGTCGTCCGGCAGCCTGACCCAGAACGACTGGTAGTTCGTCGTGCCCCAGGCCGGGTCGCGCACCATCCGCAGCCCCGGCACGTCGGCCAGCATCTCGTGGTACTTCGCCGCCAGTTCACGGCGACGCGCGACGATGGAGTCCAACCTGGACAACTGCACGATCCCGACGGCGGCCTGGATGTCGGTCATCCGGTAGTTGAACGCGGTCTCCAGGTACTCCTCGACGACCGATCCCCCACCGCTGTGCCGGTCCGCGGCGCTCACGCTCATGCCGTGCTCGCGCAACCGGCGTCCCCGCACCGACCACTCGGGGTCGTCGGTGGTCAGCATCCCGCCCTCACCGGTGGTGAGCAGCTTGCGCGGGTGGAACGACCACGCGGCCAGCAGCGCGCCCGTCCCGACGGGAGCGCCGAGGTAGGTCGAGCCCGCGGCGCAGGCCGCGTCCTCGATCACCGGGATGCCGAGCGGGCCGCACAGCGCGCGGAGCGCCTTCACGTCCGCGGGCACACCGGCCTGGTGCACGACGAGCACCGCGCGGGTGCGGTCGGTGATCACCGGCTCCACGGTCTCGGCCGTCAGGTTGCCGGTGGTGGCGTCCACGTCGGCGAAAACCGGTGTGGCGCCGCAGTAGCGGACCGCGTTGGCGGTGGCGATGAACGACAGCGACGGCACGACGACCTCGTCGCCGGGACCGATGTCGAGCAGGTGCACGGCGAGGTGCAGCGCGGTGGTGCACGACGACACCGCCACGCCGTGGCGCGCGCCGACCCTGGCGCTGAAGGCCTCCTCGAAGCTCGCGACCCTCGGGCCCTGCGCGACCCAGCCGGACCGGACCGCCTCGGCGGCGGCCTGTGCCTCCTCCTCGCCGAGGACCGGGCGCATCACGGGGATCATCGGCCGGTCTCCGCGCGCCACCAGGACACCAGCTCGCGCAGGCCGTCGTCCATGCCGATCTCCGGCTTCCAGCCGAGGTCCCGCGCGGCGGCGGAGATGTCCGCCAGCCGTCGGGTCACGCCGTTGACCTTGCGCTCGGGCCCGTGCTCCAGCGGCAGCTCGGAGTCCATGGCGCCCAGCAGCGCGAGCGCGAGACCCGCGAGGCTGGTCTCGTGCGAGCTGGCGATGTTGTAGACGGTGTCGGTGACGTCCGCCCGCGCCGCCAGGACGTTGGCGCGCGCGATGTCGTGCACGTGGACGAAGTCCATCGTCTGGGCGCCGTCACCGAAGATCAGCGGCGACTCGCCGTCGGAGATGCGCTCCATCCACCGGATGAGGACCTCGGTGTAGAGGCCGTGCGCGTCCATCCTCGGCCCGTACACGTTGAAGTACCGCAGCGCCACGTAGTCCAGGCCGTTCATGGCGTGGAAGCTGCGCAGCATCCCCTCGTTGAACGCCTTCGCGGCGCCGTAGAAGGTGTCGTTGTTGTACGGGTGGTGCCGCTCCGTGGTCGGGAACGTCTCGGCGAGGCCGTAGACGGACGCCGACGAGGAGGCGATGAGCTTCTTCACGCCCGCCGCCGCGGCGGCCTCGACGACGGTGAAGGTGCCGTCCACCAAGCACTCCAGCGCGAGCCGCGGTTCCTCGGCGCACTGGGTGATGCGGATGGCCGCGAGGTGGAACACGAGGTCGATGCCCTCGGTCAGCTCCCCGACCAGCTTCCGGTCGTTGATGTCGCCCTCGACGATCGTCACCCGGTCGTCCGCGGCGGCGACGGCGTCGGCCAGGTTCTCCCTGCGGCCGCGCACGAAGTTGTCCAGCACGACCACTTCGGCCGCCCCGGCGGCGACGAGCTGGTCGACCACCGCGGAGCCGATGGTGCCCGCTCCGCCGGTGACCAGCGCTCGCTGGCCGGCAATGGGCTGTGCGGTCATGAGGTCGTGCCTCCAGTGCTGATCGGTGCGCCAACCTGCTGGACGGGGACGAAGGAGCCGCCGTTGGCCAGGCTCTCCGACGCGGCTTCGAGGATCGCGAGCACGCGCAGGCCCGCGCGGCCGTCGGTCAGCGGCGGGCGGCCCTCGGTGATCGAGGCCGCGAACTCCGCCATGACGCCGCGGAGCGCTTCGCGCTCGGGCAGCGCGGGCGCGACCATGTCGCCGGAGCGGTAGGAGATGATCTTGTGCTCGCGCTCGCGCTCGACACCCCTGTCGTAGACGGACAGGCGCTGCGTCGGGTTGAGGTCGTCCCAGACCACCGTGCGGGCCGAGCCGCCGACTACCATCGTGCGGATCTTGGTGGGGGACAACCAGTTCACGTGCACGTGGCTGATGGAACCGTTGGACAGCTTCATCGTCAGGTGCGCGACGCACGCGTGGCCCGCGCCGATCGGGTCGGAGCCGTGCGCGGACACCTCCACCGGGCGGACGTCGTCCGGCAGGATCGCCTCGAAGATCGACAGGTCGTGCGGAGCCAGGTCCCACAGGACGTCGACGTCCGGCTGCACCAGGCCGAGGTTGATCCGCACCGAGTCGATGTACTGGATCTCGCCGAGTTCGCCGCCGCGCACGAGCTCGCGCAGGTGGCTCACGGCCGGGGTGTAGCAGAACGTGTGGTCGAGCATGAGGGTCAGGCCGCGGCTCTCCGCGGCCTCGACCAGCTTGCGGCCGTCGGAGAAGTTCGCCGCGAGCGGCTTCTCCACGAGCACGTGCTTCCCCGCCTCCAGCGCGGCCATCGCCACCGGCAGGTGGGTGGCCGCGGGGGTGGCGATGGCGACGGCGGAGACCGAGGGGTCGGCCAGCACGTCGTCGAGCGAGCCGGACACGGCGACCGTCGAGTACTCGCCGAGCACGCGGCGGGCGCGCTCCACGTCGAGGTCGCACAGGTAGCGCAGGTTGAGTCCGGGGGTCGCCTGGGCGTTGCGCACCAGGTTCGGGCCCCAATAACCCGCGCCGATCACGGCGATGCCGATCGGCGTCACGTCTTCCCTTTCCATCAGTAAGCTCCTTGGCCGCCGAAGACGGCGCGGAAGGTCTTCCACAAGATGAGCGCGTCGAGGGCGAGGGACCAGTCCTCGACATAGCGCAGGTCGAGTCGGACCGACTCTTCCCACGAGAGGTCGCTTCGGCCGCTGACCTGCCACAAACCGGTCAGTCCCGGCTTCACCAGCAGGCGGCGGCGCACTTCGGGGGCGTACTTCGCGCTCTCCTCCGGCAGCGGCGGCCTGGGGCCGACCAGCGACATGGTTCCGGTGAGCACGTTCAGGAGCTGCGGCAGCTCGTCGATCGAGTAGCGGCGCAGCAACCTGCCGACCTTGGTCACGCGCGGGTCCTTGCGCATCTTGAACAGCACGCCGGAGCCCTCGTTGACGGCCGCCAGCTTGGTGCGCAGCGCGTCGGCGTTCGTGACCATGGTGCGGAACTTGATGATGGTGAACTCGGCGCCGTCCTTGCCGACGCGGCGCTGCCGGTAGAACACCGGGCCCCTGCTGTCGATCATGACGGCGGCGGACACGAGGAGCAGGAGGGGCGCGAACGCCAGCACGAGCCCGATGGCGCCGATCCGGTCGACGCTGGCCTTGATCGCCCGGCGGAAGCCGGTGAACGCGGGCTCGCTGACCCGCAGCAGCGGCATGCCGAGCACGCCGGTCACGTGCAGCCGCGGTCCGGCGAAGTCCATCAGCGCGGGCGCGACGACCATCTCGGTGCCGGTGCCCTCCAGGTCCCACGCGAGCTGCTGGAGCCTGCGCGGCGTCCAGTAGGCGTCCGGGGTCACGGCGACGATGCGGTAGCCGCCGCGGCGGACCTGGTCGGCGAGGTCGCGGAAGCGGCCGACGACCGGCACGCCCTCCAGGTCGATGCCGAGCGCGGCCCGGCCGTCCAGGGTGCAGATGGCGTCGACGCGCCAGCCGAGGTGCGGAGCCTTGCGCGTGCGGGTGATCAGGTCCCCTACCGTGGCCACGTTCCCCGCGGCGAGCACCGGCAGCAGGCAGCGTCCTTCGGAGCGCGCGCGGTGCAGAGGCCTGCGGAGCAGGTAGCGGAGGGGGAAGACGACGAGGGCGATGGCCGGTCCGACCACGAACACCCAGAGGCGGGCGCCGGGGATGTCCACCGCGAGCGCACCGAAACCGAGGACGACGACGGACGCGAACAGACCGCGTCCGAGGCGGCGGAACTCCTCCGCGCCCTGACCGAGGACGTTGGCGTTCCAGACCCGGCTCAGGTAGAGCGAGCCGAGCACCACGGCGACCGTCAGCAGTTCGAGGGTGGCGATCGACATCGGCACGAACGCGCTGTGCCGCGCCGCCATCAGCCCGCCGAACGCCACGATGACCAGCACCGTGGCCAGGATGTCCCCGAGGATGACGCCCTTGCGGTACCGCGACTCCCAGGCGGCCACCGGCGGGTGCGTCTGCCTCGACGACTCCATCGTGTTGGTAGGAGTGATCCCCACGACGGGTCTCCGTCGTGTGGGCTGGACCTGCTCGCTCATCGTGGTTCTCCCCCGGTTCAGCCGGTTCGGACGTGCACGTTCGCAGGGCATCCCCGAGGACCCGCGTGGTACGGCAATTGGTTGACCGACACTTCGCACATCGCCAGGGCACCTTTTCCCTTGATGAACCGGCGCTTGCAAACCATCATTCGTTCGGCCGCCCGTGGGCGTTACACACGAAGTTTGGTCACACCGAAGAAATGTTCGGAAGTGACCGGGCCGGTCCGCCGAGTGACGACGGGTGACGATCCAATACCAGTTGAACGCACGTTAGACCAAACCGACGCCAAGGCCTAGTCGTCACGTACGAAATGTGTCCGCAGAAGCCAAGTCGCACGACATATCGTTCACACCCGACGGCCCGTTACAGCCACTGTGAGTAGAGTTCACCCTGCTGGCGTACGGGGGCAGGGAATGGGCCAAAAGACCCTTGTCCTATCCGGACACCTCCTCCGCGTGGTCACCCATTCACGCAGCGGAGGCAGCTATTCAGACCAGTCGGTCATAGCGTTCTCGTTACCTTCGAAGAAACGTCGACGCCCGGTTGGCGCAACGCTTGGTACGCGGACGATCACCGGAAAGGCCGTGGATGTGGCGTACGTCATCCTTCGTTCCGCGTTCGTTCCGCGTTCCTCGCGGTGAATCCGACCGGTTTGCGCGGGATGTTTCGCGTCACCGCGGTGATCGGGGTGTGATCTTGATCGTTCCGCGCGGGGGTGATCGGGATGGGCGCGAAGTCGAGCACGGCTCGCATTGGTCTGGTGCATTCGCGCGCGGGGATGAATGGGAACGGTGTTGCGGGGTCGAGTGTGAACGGCGCGGGGAGCGGGAAGTGGACGCCGAGTCGATCGGCCGATCCGCCCCCATGACGATCCTCCCCCTGGCGCAATGTGAACTTCGCTCGCTTTAAGCGTAGCGGCGGGGATGGGGACGGGGGATCCGCCGGGAGTACGAATGTTGATCACGCTTGGGGTGGAATTGGGGATTGGTAATGCGTGGTCTAGACGAGTGGCGGAGTGGAGATGTAGGGGGTCGGCGAGAATTGATCTTGATGACGTTCAGGGCCGCGGGCACGCGGGGGCCAGGCGGCCGGGCGGCCGCGAGCACGGGCTTGCGCCCTGGCGCGGTGAGGCGGTGAGGCGGTGAGGCGGTCCTAGCGCGCGGTCGCGTGGAGGCGGGCGCGGTTGTCGCCCACGGCCACCACGTCGCCGTTGTGCAACTGGGCGCCTCGGCGGGTTTCCGAGCGGCCGTTGACGGTGACCTCGTCGGCCTCGATCAGTTCCTTGGCGTGCGAGCCGTCCTCCGCCAGGCCCGCCAGCTTGAGGAACTGGCCCAGCCTGATCATGTCGTCGGCGATCTGCACGTCTCGGATGGGCGGCTTGGTCATCCGCACATGGTACGACTTGACCATGAACAAGTGGGTGTCCGTGGTGGTCGGCGTGCTGCTCGTCCTGTTCGGCTCGGTGTGGACGTTGCAGGGGTTGAACGTGATCAAGGGCAGCTTCATGACCGGCCAGCAGTTGTGGACGGCCATCGGGTTGCTGGCGGTCATCGGTGGGGTGACGTTGGCGGTGAGCGGGTTGCGGAAGAAGTCTTCGCGGTAACGAGGAAAACACCGAGTCGAAACCTGTTCGCAACGAGCCGGATCGGGTTGCGTCTACCGTTACGTGACGGACGAAGCACTCTGGGTGGCGACGTGGTGGTCATGGTTGACGGCGCGGAGTTGGGTTCGACCGGTGGTGGGCGCAGGCGGCGCCGGTCGTTGCGCGGTGAGGTCGGGCGGACCGGGGCGCGCTTCGGGTCGGCCGCCGTGCGGCGTGATCTCGAAGAGGACGACGAGGTCGGGTACGTCCCCGCGCACCTGGAGGTTCCCGAGCCGCCGAAGCCGCGCAGGGCCCGGCGGTCGTTGCGCGGTGAGGTCGGGCAGACCGGGGCGCGGTTCGGGTCAGCCGCCGTGCGGCGGGCCATCGAGGAGGACGAGCCCGCGCCGGAACCGGTCGAGGTGACGACGCCGATGCCCGCGCCCGTCCAGTACCGGGAGCCGATCCCGGAGCCTCACTACGACGAGCCGTACTACGAGGAGACGGGCAAGTCCTTAGTCCGACCGTACGCGTGGACCGGCGGGCGGACGACGGCGAACGTCGACCTGCGGCTGGAGACGTTGATCTCGGTCGACGAGACCCGCGCGCATTCGGCGGCGTCGGCCACGAGTCCCGAGCAGCGGTCGATCGTGGAGATGTGCGCCAACCCCAGGTCGGTGGCCGAGGTGTCGGCCGTCCTGTCGATCCCGCTGGGTGTGGCGCGAGTGCTGTTGAGCGACCTGATCGAGTTGGGCGTCGTGTCGGTGCACGAGACCAACGGCGGCTCGGCCGGTGGACGCGCCGACCTGGCGCTGCTGGAACGGGTTCTGAACGGCCTCCGTCGCCTGTGACGGCCTATGATTCGCCTCCGGAAGAGGTAATGCCCAGCTACCGGCGGTGATCATCGTGAGCGACGGCGCCCGCTGGAGCGCGGGGGCGGTGGCGCGCACGCTCGGCATCTCGCCCACGACGCTGCGGACCTGGGACCGGCGTTACGGATTGGGCCCGCGCACCCGCGAAGAGGGCAAGCACCGGCGTTACGACGACGGTGACGTGGCGACGCTGCGGCGGATGCTGGAGCTGACCGGGCAGGGCGTGTCGCCCGCCGCCGCGGCGACCATGGCCCGCGGTGGGGCGGGGCCCGTTCCCGACGTGCACGACTTCATCCGCGCCGCGACGCAGCTCGACTCGCCGAGGCTGGGCAGGCTCACGACCGAGCTGGTCAGCGCGCTGGGCGTCATCGACGCGTGGGAGTCCGTGCTGGTGCCGTTCCTCGTCGAACTCGGTGAGCGCGCCGTCGAGGAGGGTGGTGGCATCGGGGTCGAGCACGTCGCCAGCAACGCCCTCCTGACGGTGCTGCGCCGGGTCGGCGACCCCTTGGAGGGCGGCCGGTTGCCCGCGCTGCTGGCCGCCGCGCCGGACGAGCAGCACACCCTGCCGTTGGAGGCGCTCGCCGCCGCGCTGGCCGAACGCGGGTGCGCGTCGCGGAACCTGGGCGCGCGCGTTCCGTCACCGGCGCTGCTGGCCGCGCTGGACGTCCTCGCGCCGCGGTGCGTGGTGCTGTGGGCGCACGACCACGCGTACGCGCGCCTCGCGCCGTTGGCGACGATCGCCGCCACCAGCACGACCCTGCTGCTCGGAGGCCCCGGCTGGGGTCGGATCGCGCTGCCCAGCGGCGTGCGCCGGGTTCAAACCCTGCGGGGGTGTGTCGAAGAAGTCCTCACCCGTTCCGGTCGGTCAGCTTGAAACGATTTTGAATCGAATTTACTGTGGTGACCACCAGCCGAGCGAGGATGTGGTCACATGCCCGAATTGTCCCGACTGCCAACGCCGGTCGCCGAGTCCTGGGACTGGCAGTTGCGGGGTCTCTGCCGCGGCGTCGACAGCTCCTTCTTCTTCCACACGCCGAACGAGCGCGGCTCAGCCCGTGAACGCCGGGAGACGAGGGCCAAGCAGATCTGCGACCGCTGCCCGGTGCGGCGCGAGTGCCGGGAGCACGCCCTGACCGTCGAGGAGACCTACGGCGTGTGGGGAGGTCTCGGCGAGAGCGAGCTGCGCAGGCTGATCTCGTTGAACCACAAGCGCGCCTGACCGCACGCCCTACCGGTCGATGGCCGAGCGGAGTTCCGCGAACGCGTCCCCGAGAGCGGGGAGTTGGTAGTGCGCGTTGAGCCCGCTCGGGTTCGGCAGGACCCACAGCCCGCTGTCGGCGATCAGGTCAGCCTGCTCGCCGATCGCCGCCTTCTTGCGGTCGAACGCCGTGCGGTACGCGGTGACGCCGACGACCGCGATCACCTTCGGCCGGTACTCCTCGGCGATCCCGGTCAACCGCACCGCACCTGCCCGCAGTTCGGCGTCGGTCAGCTCGTCCGCGCGGGCCGTGGCGCGCGGGACCAGGTTCGTGAGGCCCAGGCCGTGCAGCAGGAGCTGGTCCTGCTCGGCCGGGGCCAGTCGGGTCGGCGTGAAGCCACCGAGGTGCAGCGCGGGCCAGAAGCGGTTGCCGGGCCTGGCGAAGTGGTGGCCGGTGGCCGCCGAGTACAGGCCGGGGTTGATGCCGCAGAACACGACGTCCAGACCGGGGGCGAGCACGTCCGGGAGCGTTTTCTCCCGTGCGGCGGCCAAGTCGTGGCGCATGGGTCCATCATCCACCACCCCTAGTCCGGCCGGGACGATCAGGGGTTGTCGGGACCGCCGGACCGGGCCAGCCTGGGTTCCGACGCCGAACTAGGAGTGGTGGACATGAGCTGGATCCCCCGAGTGCTCGGGGCGGCGACCGCCGCCTACAGCGCCGCCGTCGTCGCCAGGCCCGAGGTTCTGACGACTCCGACGGGACTCGGCGACACCCAGGCCACCCACGCGTTGAGCCGTGCCGTCGGCGCGCGCGACCTCGTGTCCGGGCTGGCGGTCGCGCTGGCGCCCGCCGGGACCCCGCTCCGGCTCGCGCTGCTGGCGCGCGTGGCGATGGACCTCGGTGACGCGGCGCTCGGCCTGGCCGCGCCGGACAAGGCGACCCGCACCAAGGTCGTCGCGGTCGCGCTCGGCTGGGCCGCGGTCAACGCGCTGGCGCTGCTCGCCACGCGGGAGAAGGCCTCGGACGAGAGCCACTGGGAGTGGAACCCGCAGTGGTCGGACCCGAACTACTGGGCCGACCCGGCGAGCTGGGAACGCGAGCGCGGCGACCAGGCGGTGTAACCCGCGCGCTCCGCGTCCTCGACCGAGCGGAACCGCACGTCGCCCTTCATCCGCCGGTAGTACGGCGAGGTCTCCGTGTGGAAGATCCGCGATTTCGAGTTGCCCTTCACGGGGAGGTCCACTTCGGACCTCTCACCGTCCTCATCGGACTCGAAGACCTCGGCGCGCGGCTCCGGGACCACGACGACCGACTGGGACGGCAGGGCGACGACCGGCCGCCGCGCGGTGATCAGGTCGGCGCGCAGCCTGCGGTTGACGGCGCGCATGGGCAGCCACACGAGCAGCGACCCGGCGAGGAAGGCCCCCGCGCACAGCACGAAAATCTGGGTGAACAACCAGAGCACAGCGAACTCCTAGCGAACGAGGATGTCTACCTGACGGGAGGTGTCGGTCAGCTCGGGCGCGTTGTCGACGCTGATGGCGGTCTCCACCATGGCGGGCCGCACGCCCTGCGCCAGCACCACGTCGCGGACCAGCCGCGCACGGGTCTCGGCGAGTTCGCGGGCGTCCGGCGAGTCCGCCGACGCGTGGCCGCGCACCGTCACCGTCGCGCGCGGAGCGACCAGCAGCATCCGCGCCACGCGGTCGATCAGCACGGGCCCGTGGCCCTGCCACGCGGTCGTCCCCGGTTGGAACCGGATGCCGCCGTTGCCGCCGACGAGGCGGTTGATCGAGTCGCCGAGCGCGACCAGGTCGAGTTCGCGGTCGTGGTTCGACGACCCGACGACGATCGTGGGCTCCACGCGCAACTCCCCCGCCGCCGCTTGGAGCAACCGCCCGAACGCCGTGGCCTTCTCCTGGTCCACGACCGTCGCGCGCGCGGTCAGCGCACCGCCCCGGACGACGCCGCTGAAGTCGTGCACGCCGTTCTCCACCACCGCGGCGACGATCGCCGCGGCCTCCGCCGCCGAGATCGGCGACCGGGTCCCGGTCCTGGGCGCCATCACGTCGGTGATCCGGTAGCCGACGGCGCGGGCGCGCACCGCGTCCACCAGCGCCCGCTGCTCCTCGGCGTCGGCGGTCGTGCCCGCGAGCACGACCTCGTCGGCGCGCACGAAGACCGACAACTCGCCCGGTTCGGCGTCGCGGAGCGTCACCGCCGTGACGCCGGGGACGGAGGCCACCAGCTTCTGGACGGTGGTCGCTTCGCGGGGCACGACGCCGGTGACCGTGACGCCGCGGCCGTTGACCGTGACGCCGTTCTCGGCGTGGCCGGATTCGTCGATGGCGTGCGCGACCCGGTCGGCCAGGTCCTGCTCGATGCGGTCGCCCTGGACCACCACGCCGGTCGCCGCCAGTAGCGCGGGCACGAGGACGGCGCCGAGCAGCCAGAGCCGTTGGGGTCGGGGATTCAACACCGGGCGTTAGTACCCGATGCCGACGTCCGATTGCGAACCGCGAGCACCGAAAACGCGGGATATGGCCGTGAATTCACTCGTCAAGGTGACAGGAATCAGCCAGGTTGATGATCAACATCAGGTGGCGGGGTGGAACGGCCTGTGCGCCGCCCGTCCTGGCCCGCCGTCGACTTCGCCCGCAGGTGCGCGCGTTCGCCCTGCCTGCCGAAGAGGCTGAGGACCTCGACCGGCGTGGGGTCCGCGCTGCCGAACCAGTGCGGGACGCGGGTGTCGAACTCCGCGGCCTCGCCGGGGGTCAGCACCAGGTCCTGGTCGCCGAGGACGAGGCGCAGCCTGCCGCTGAGAACGTAGATCCACTCGTAGCCCTCGTGGGTCTTCTGGTCCGGCTCCGCCGACCCGTGCGACGGGATGAGGAGCTTGTAGGCCTGCACGCCGCCCGCCCTGCGGGTCAGCGGGACCATGGTCATGCGCCCCATCTTCACCGGGCGCAGGTGGATCCGCGGGTCGCCCGTCGGCGGGGCGCCCACCAGCTCGTCGATCTGGACCCCGTAGGCCTTGGCCAGCGGCAGCAGGAGTTCCAGGGTCGGCTTGCGCTGGCCGGACTCCAGGCGGGACAGGGTGGAGACCGAGATGCCGGTCGACTCGGAGAGGTCCGTCAGGGTGGTCTCGCGCCGCTTGCGCAGGGAGCGCAGCCGGGGGCCGACCGCGCTCAGCACGGCGTCCAGTTCGTCGTCCATCCCCCGATGTTGCCATAGTGGCAAGTTACTTTGCGATATTTCTCCGCTCCGGGGACAGTCGGGACCATGAGCGAGAACGTGGTCGACGTAGTGGTGATCGGTGGTGGGGCGGCGGGCCTGAGCGCCGCCGTGGTGTTGGGGCGCGCGCGGCGCGAGGTGGTCGTGGTGGACGCGGGCTCGCCCCGCAACGCGCCCGCCGAAGGCGTGCACGGGTTCCTCACGCGGGACGGCATCAGTCCCGGCGAACTCGTGGCGATCGGGCGGGCCGAGGCGGAGAAGTACGGCGCGCGGATCGTGGACGGCGTGGTGACGGGCGTGTCGAACGGCGACGGCGGGTTCGTCGTCGACCTGGCGGACGGCGGAACGCTGCGGTCGCGGCGCGTGCTGGTCGCGACCGGCCTGGTGGACGAACTGCCCGACGTGGCGGGTCTGGCCGAGCGCTGGGGCCGCGACGTGATCCACTGCCCGTACTGCCACGGCTGGGAGGTGCGGGACCGGCCCATCGGCATCCTCGCGACCGGGCCGATGGCGACGCACAGCGCCCTGCTGTTCCGGCAGCTCAGCGACGACGTCGTGGTGTTCCGGCACACCGCGCCCGCCCTGTCCGACGAGCAGGCCGAGCAGTTGGCCGCGCGCGGGATCACCGTGGTGGAGGGCGAGGTCGTGGCGGTGGAGGTCGAGGACGACCGGCTCACCGGCGTGCGGCTGGCGTCGGGTGAGGTCGTGGCGCGCGAGGCCGTCGTCGTCATGCCGCACGTAGCCGCCCGCGCGGACGTGCTGGCAGCGCTGGGGGTGAAGGCGACCGACTGGGAGATGGCCGGTCAGGTCTTGGGCAGCCACGTCACGGCGGACGCCGGTGGCGCGACGGAGGTCCCCGGCGTGTGGGTCGCGGGCAACGTGACCGACCCGCGCGCGCAGGTCGTCACCTCCGCCGCCGCGGGCGTCATGGCCGGGGCGGGCGTGAACGCCGACCTGATCGCGGAGGAGACGGCCGCCGCCGTGGCCGCGCTGCGGGCGGCGCGATGAGCGAGGAGTTCTGGGACGCCCACTACCGGGCCCGCGCGGGGGTGTGGTTGGGGCGCGCCAACGCGGTGCTGGTCGACGTGGTCGCGTCGCTGCCGCCGGGGACGGCGCTGGACCTCGGCTGCGCCGAGGGCGCCGACGCCGTCTGGCTGGCCGCTCGGGGCTGGCGGGTCACCGCCGCCGACGTCTCCCCCACCGCGCTGGCACGTGCCGCGGCACACGCGGTGGACGCGGGCGTCGAGGTCGACCTGCAACACCACGACCTGGCACGAACCTTCCCCGAGGGCACGTTCGACCTGGTGTCCGCGCAGTACCTCCAGTCACCGCTGGACTTCCCGCGCGCCGAGGTCCTGCGCAAGGCGGCGAACGCCGTGACGCCGGGCGGTCTCCTGCTGGTCGTGGAGCACGGCTCCGTCGCCCCGTGGTCGTGGAACCAGGACGCCGAGTTCCCGACGCCGGAGGAGTCGCTGGCCGAGATCGGCCTGGACCGGACGGCGTGGCGGGTCGAGCGACTCGGTGCGCCGCAACGGGAAGCGATCGGCCCGAATAGACAGACGGCGACGGTGGCGGACATCGTGATCGCGCTCAGGCGGGTCTGACGGCGGTCGGCGGGTTCGTGGGTCCCGCTGGACCGAGCTGACGGCCCACCACCGCGTCGGCGAGCAAGTCCGCAGGCCCAGTCAGACAGGGCTGGTGGGGCATCGGCGAGCGCACCCGCATATCCAGCCCGGCCACCCGCGCGTCGGCGAGCGGATTTCGTCAGGCCGGGCCGACGGCTGACAGGGCGTTGGCGAGCAGGGTCGCGGGTTTTGTCAGTTTTCCCGGTAGCCAGGCCAGCAGGATGCGGCGCTGTTCGCTCGGACCGCCGCGCACCGTCACGACTCGCACGCCGGGCGGGACCACGGGCAGCAGGGACGGTGGCAGTGTGGTCAGGCCGCACCCGGCCGCCACCAGGTGCAGCTTGGCCAGCCAGTCGCGGGCGGTGTGGGCGATCTCCTGCCGCTCGTCCAGGCCCGGCCACACGCCCATCAGCTTGTCGTCGCCGGAGTGGCCCGCGATCCACCGCTGGCCGCGCAGGTCGGCGACGTCGACGGAGTCCTCCGCGGCCAGCGGGTGGGTCGCGGGGACGGCGAGGAGCAGGCCCCGTTCGGACAGGGTGCGCAGTTCCAGTGGTGGCGAGCCGGTGTCCGGCGGGCGGAACGGCGGCGCGGACGCGACCACGACCAGGTCGAGCGTGCCCGCCCGCAGCGCGCGGACCAGCACGGGGGTGCTGCCCTCGCGGCTGGTCACGGTGATGCCGGGGTGGGTGCGGCGCAGCGCGGCGACGGCCGCGGGCACCAGCGCCCCGCCCGCGCTGGCGAACCAGCCGAGCCGCACGGCCCCCGCGTCGGCGGGCAGGCCCGCGAGTTCCCGGCCCGCCGCGTCGATCTGCTCCAGCACGACCGCCGCCCGCCGCAGCAGGACGTGCCCGGCGGCGGTCAGCCGGACGCCGTCACGGCGGCGCTCCAGCAGTGGCCCACCCGCCGCGCGTTCGAGCGACGCGATCTGGCGGGACACGGCCGACTGCGTGTAGCCGAGCGAGGCGGCGGCCGACGTGAGCGTGCCCCGCTCGGCGACCTCCTGGAACACCCGCAGCGCGACCAGCGAGACGTCGGTGAAGTCCATGACGTCCACGCATACCAGACATGACCAACTCTCGTTGGACGCATGGGTTCGCCGCTCCTAGCGTGGATCCCATGAGAACCGCACTGGTGACCGGCGCGAACCAGAACATCGGGTTCGCGCTCGTCGAAGAACTCGCCGCCCGCTGGGAACCCGCCGACCTGGTCCTGCTCACCGGTCGAGATCCGGACCGGGTCGCGGACGCCGCGGCACGAGCCGCCCGCAACCCCGCCACGCGCGGCCGGGTCGAGGGCCGAGTGCTGGACGTGACCGACTCCGAGGCCGTGGCGAAGCTCGCCGCGGAGTTCACCGACGGTATCGACGTGGTCGTGTCCAACGCGGTCACCCGGATCACGCCGGACCGGCACGCGGAGCAGACCGACGAGTTCATCGCCGTCGCCAACGGCGGCGCGCACGCCGTGCTGCGCTCCTTCGGCCCGGTCCTGCGCCCCGGTGGGCGGCTGGTCATCGTGGCCAGTTCGCTCGGCACGCTCGACCACCTGCCCGCCCCGCTGCACCACCTGTTCGACGAGGTGTCGCTGGACGAGGTGGAGGCGGCCGTCGAGTCGTGGCGGGCCGCCGTCCACGACGGCACCGCCGCCCGGCAGGGCTGGCCGGAGTGGGTCAACCTGCCGTCGAAGGTCGCGCAGGTCGCCGCCGTGCGCGCCGTCGCGACCGAACGCCGTGCCCGCGACCTGACCAACGGCACCCTGATCGCCGCGGTCTGCCCCGGCCTGGTCGACACCCCCACGTCCCGCCCCTGGTTCGACGACTTCAGCCACGCCCTCACCAGCGCCGAAGCCGCCCGGCGCGTGCTCGACTTCGTGCTGGCGGATCCGGTCGACCCGGCGCTGTACGGCGAACTCGTCCGCTTCGGGCGCGCACTGCCCTGGAGGGGAAAGGGCTTGCGGACGCCCTCCACCGACCCCGGTCCGCATTCCTGCGGAGGACGGAATTCCCGCTCGCCCGGATGAGCGAAGATCCGCGAAAATTCGGAGTAGCGAAGCGGATCCGGTGTCACCATCGGCGCACGGTCGGGAGTCGTCCACCTGGTCTGGAGGCCGCGTTGAACCCAGCGAGAACGCCGAACCCACCGCACGCGTCCGGCACACGCGACAACCGGTTCGACGGCACCCTGTTCGCGGTGCTGTTCCAGGCGAACGTGGTCGAGGGCGACGTGCCGGTGACGCCTTCCCCGGCGCTGGACCAAATCCTCACGTTCGTGACCGACCTGGACGCCTGCCTGGAACACATCGGCGACCTGGAAGCCGTGCTGCGGTTCATCCCCGACGGGCTCTTCCCGATCATCGAGGTCATGGCGGACACGTCCAGCACGCGCTTCATCCTGGAACACGACCTGTCCGGCCCGCCCCTGTTCCAGGAGTCACTCGCGTTCCTGCTGAAGGTCGCCTGGCAACGCGGCTACCTCATGCAGAAGTTCCACACGCTGAACCGCATCCCCCACCCATCCGGCCCGGTCGACCCGGTGGCCGTGATGGACAAGATCATCGGCCTGGGCGGCTCCGACCTGTCGACGGAGATCGAGGTGGTCTTGCAGAAGGCCGTGTCGCTCTGCACGGACGAGAAACAGCTCACGCGCTGCTTGAACGCCATCCAAGGGCTGGCTCCGATCGTTCAGCCGGTCATGCGGGAATGGGGAGCGGTCACGCGCTCCGCGTACGGGTGGGGACTGCTCGTGGCGAAGACCGAACACGCCCTGCGCCAAGACGCACACGGGGCACCTGCGGAACACGACCGCGCAGGGGGAACTCCGGTGTCGTAGGACCTCCTTGTGGGGGCACGCTTGGGCGGTGGGGTGGCTGGGACGCGACCGGGGTCGGGGCGGGAAGGATGGAGCGGCCGGGGTCGGGGCGGGGTCGCCGGGACGCGATCGGGGTCGGGGCAGGACGGATAGAGCGGCCGAAGTCTTTTAGCGGTCAGGCTGTCGGAACAGCCGGAAGCACCAGGACAACCGGGGTCGCCTGGGTCCTCAGGACAGCCAGAGTCGCCAAAGGAACCCGAGTCGCCGAGAGCGCTGATCCCAATCCGCGCGGGTGCAGGACTCATCGTGGCCGGACACCGGGTCCGCCACAGCGAGGCCGAAGCCGACCGCCACCATGACCGCCGCGGTGCTGTGCCGGTTGCCGGGACCCTGCTACCGCCCGGCAACGGCCCCGTGCCGGACCATCGCCAACCCGGCGTCGAACCAACGCCAACCTCGCCGGTCCAACGTCAGCCCGGCGCCGGCCGGGTGGGGTCAGGTGGGCACCTGGCACCTCCAAAGTCGGACGCCGGGCCGCGTTGGTGACGTGGTGGTGTGGTTGGGGGTTATGGCTGGATGGTCACTGGGGTGCCGTTGGCGGTTAGGCGCCAGTCGACCTTGGCGAAGACTGCTGGGTCGATTTCGCCTGTTTCCTTCACCCAGTCGATCATGAGTTGGCGGATTTCCTGCTGCTGGTTGAGCAGCACGGGTGCGGTGGAGATGTGGGGGAAGCCGCCGCCGCCCGACTGGCGGTAGTTGTTGACGGCCACGGCGAATTCCTGGGTCGGGGTGATTGCCGTGCCCGCGTAGGCGAGGGTGGTGATGCGGTTGCCCACGGGCTTGGTGATGTCGATGTCGTAGGTGAGCGGGGCGTCCAGGCCCGCGGCGATGTCGTAGTTGTAGTCGGGGGTGCCGTTCGGGGCCGTCGAGGTCGGGGCGTTGGTGATCGAGTCGGCCGGGAACGGGCCCGCTGAGGTGACCTGCTTGAAGTACCTGGCGCAGAACTCCAGGTAGTCCTTGAGCTGGGCGCCGGTCAGGCGGACCGCCAGCAGGGTGTTGTCGAAGATGTACAGGCCCGCCACGTCGCGCACCGAGACGTCGCCCGCCGGGATGGCCGCGGCGCGGTTGAACGGGGCCGCCAGCGCCAAAATCGGCAGGGTGTTGGCGGGCAGTGCCTTCTTGACCTCGACGGCCTGGACGTAGTTGATGAAGTCGAGCGCCGCGACGTCCTCGTACCGCGCGGTGGCGGCGGACATCGCCTGCTTGTTCGTGCCCACCTTCGAGTTCACGTAGGTGACGACCTTGGCGTGGTCCTCGGTCAGCAGGCGGACGATCTTCGGGTCCTCGGGGACGGTGTTGGAGTTCAGCACCTGCGAGCGGGACGCCTTCAGCGTCCAGCCGCCGCGGGGGGCCCAGGACAGGTCGAAGTCCATCAGGCTCAGGCGCTTGCCCCAGAACAGCGGCTCGGTGATGAGGACCTGCTTGCCGGTGCTCTTGTTCGCCACCAGGCGCTGCGGGATCTCGACGTGGGCGTGCCCGACGAGGATCGCGTCGATGCCCGGCACCTGCTCGGCCACCAGGGTCGCCGCGTTCTCCGGGTACGGCAGGGCGTCGCCGTACGACGAGGACGTGTCCGCGCCCGAGTGAGCCGACACGATCACCAGGTCGACACCGGCGCGGCGCATCCTCGGCACCCACACCGCCGCCTGCTCCACCAGGCCGGGGAACGTCATCTTCCCCTCGACGTTCGCCTTGTCCCAGATCGCGATGCCAGGGTTGGTCAGCCCGAGGATGCCCACCCGCAGCGGGGCCGTGCCGGTGCGCCACACCGTCTTCACCACGTACGGCTTGAACGCGGGCTGCCCGGTGCGCGAGTCGATCGCGTTCGCGCCGAGCAGCGGGAACCGCAACTGCCGCTCGAACGTCCGCAGCAGCGGGATGCCGTAGTTGAACTCGTGGTTGCCCAGCGCCGCGGCGTCGTAGCCGATCGCGTTCATCGCGGCGGCCATCGGGTGCACGCGGCGGCGGGTGATCGGCTCGACCTTGGCGTAGTAGTACGCCAGCGGGGTGCCCTGGATCGTGTCGCCCGCGTCCAGCAGCAGCGTGCGGTGCTCGCCGCGCTCCTGGCGGACCGCCGTCACCAGCGAAGACACCTTCGCCAGGCCGATGTCGTTGTGGCCGGAGTCGTCGAACTCCTTGTTCGCGAAGTAGTCCCAGTTGAACACGTTGCCGTGCAGGTCGGTGGTGCCCATGACGGTCAGGGTGAACGCCCTGTCCACGCCACGCGTCTCCGCTTGGGCGGCGGCCGGGCGGAAGCCCGCGGCGGCGAGGACGCCCGCGGCGGTGCCCGCGAGCACGGCGCGACGCCGAACTGGATTCTCGGTCATCGGGGCACCGTACGTCTTGACCGTTGACCGCAGTACCTACGTTCGACCTGGGGTTTCGAATTCGCATGGGTCCAGTAGAGCGGGGAGCACCGACAAAAACCGGCCTCCACCCGGTCGCTGAACCGGGTGATTCGCGGGCACTCGAGCCGTCGCTCGCAGTGACGAATGGGACGACTGGGACGTTGCCCCGCCAGGACCTCGGCGGACGGGCCGGGTGCGGCTAGCCTGCCGCCCATGCCCCGACGCTCCCTGCCGGTCCTGCTCGCGGCCGTGCTCGCGCTCTCGGCGTGCGGCTCCGCCCGACCCGAGGCCGCGACCGGCGTCTCGGCCGCCAAGGCCGGGGCGGACTGCCCCGACACCGGGTTCGACTGCGACTTCCAGGACCGGTTCGCGAAGGTCGAGGAGTACGTGAAGACCCGGCCGGGCACGGTCGGCATCGTGGTGCGCGACCGGCAGACCGGCGCGGTGTGGCACAACGACCACTCCGCCGACCTGGTGTGGACCGCGTCCACGATCAAGCTGGCGATGGTCGTGGACCTGTTCCGCCGCGACCGCGAGGGCGACATCGCGCTGACCGACGACGACCAGGCGCTCGTCAAGGCCATGCTGCACAGCTCGGACGACGCCGCCGCGGACGAGCTGTGGCGGCTCTACTCCGGCGACGACCACCGGGCGTTCAACGACTCGTTCGCCTCCTACGGCCTCACGTCGCTGGCGCCGCAGGAGGGCTACTCCTCCACGTTCCCGTACTGGGGCTTCCAGAAGTGCACCACCGAGGACCTCGACCGGCTGATGAGCCACGTGCTGACCGCCGTGCCCGCCGAGGACCGCGCCCTGCTGGTGCGGGAGATGCGCGCGGTCGGTCCCGAGCAGCAGTGGGGCGTCTGGGGTGCCGGTCCCGCCGCGCGGCCCGGCAACAAGGACGGCTGGTCCGAAGAGGACTCGGGCTGGGTGATGAACAGCGTCGGCTTCGTCGGCCCCGACGAGCGGTTCACCCTGGCGGTGATGAACGACCTGCACCGCCAGGGTGGCTACCAGGAGGGCCGCGACACCGACACCGAGGTCGCGGAACTGCTGTTCGGCGGCCGCTTCTAGACCTGCCGGGTGGGCATGACGACGATCTGCCGCAGGTTCACGTGCCGCGCGCGGCTCGCCGCGTAGGCGACCACGTCGGCCAGTTCCTCGGACGACAGCAGGCCCACGGTGTCGATCCACGACGCCAGTCCCTCGGCTTGGACGTCGTCCAGGTGGGTACGCAGTTCGGACCGGACGACGCCGGGCTCGATGTTGGTCACCCGCACGTCCGCGGGCCCGAACTCGGCCCGCAGGTTCGCGGACAGGTGCGTAATGGCGGCCTTGGTGGCGCAGTAGACCGCGTAGTCCGGGAACAACTGGTGCGCGGCGACGGACGAGATGTCCACCAGGTCCGCGGTACCGCCGTCGGCCGCGGCGCCCAGCAGGTCCGGGGTGAACTCGCCGATCACGCGCAGCGCGCCGGTGACGTTGAGGTCGATCATCCGGGCCCAGTGGTCGACGCGGACGTCGGCCATCGGCGCCGCGAGCATCACGCCGGCGTTGTTCACCACCAGGTCGACCCGGCCGAACGCCTCGCGCACAGCGGCTCCACCAGCGGCGACGGACTCCTCGGAGGTCACGTCGACCTCAACGGCGAGCGCGCGCCCACCGTCGGCGACGATCTTGGCGGCGACGTCGGAGAGCTTGTCGGCGCGCCGGGCGAACAGGGCGACCTTCGCGCCGCTCGCGGCCAGGGCTCGGGCGGTCGCCTCGCCGATGCCGCTGGAGGCCCCGGTGACGACGGCGGTGCGGTCGGTGAGGGTGTCGTAGTTGGTCATGGGACCGAAACTGGCAGCGCGGACGGCCCCGAGGGAGGCCCGCTCAAGGGTGGTAACCGGAGAACCACCCATCGACCGGGTCGAAGGTGCAGACTGTCCACATGAGTCGCGAACTCGGGGAGTTCCTCCGCTCCCGCCGCGCCCGCATCAAACCGACCGACGTAGGCCTGCCCGCCGGACTCCGCCGCCGCGTGCCGGGGCTGCGGCGCGACGAGGTCGCGAGCCTCGCCGGCGTGAGCGTCGAGTACTACGTGCGCTTGGAGCAGGGGCGCACGGCCGGTGTGTCCGACTCGGTGCTGGACGCCGTCGGCCGCGCGCTGCGCCTGTCGGCCGTCGAGCGCACGCACCTGGGGAACCTGGTGCGGCCCGCCGACGGGGACGCCGGTCCGAACCGGGTGCCGCCGACCGTCCAGCGACTGCTGGACCTGATGGACACCGTGCCCGCCGCGGTGCTGGGCAAGCACCTGGACGTGCTCGCCTACAACCGGCTGGCGGACGCGGTGTGCGGGTTCTCCGCGCACCCCGCGGCCGAGCGGAACATGGCCCGGCAGACGTTCCTGAACCCCACCGCGCACCTGTTCTACCCGGAGTGGGACCGGGTGGCCGCCGAAACCGTCGCCTACCTGCGGCTGGAGGCCGGCCGGTGGCCGGACGACGCCGGGCTGGCGGCGCTGGTCGGCGAGCTGTCGATCAAGAACGAGGTGTTCCGGCGGCTCTGGGCGCGGCACGACGTGAAGGACAAGGTCTTCGGCCGCAAGGTGATGAACCACGACCTGGTGGGCGAGCTGGAGGTCGAGTGGCAGATGTTCGCGCTGCCCGGTGACGTCGGCCAGCACCTGCTGACCTACATCCCGGTGGCGGGCTCGGGGACGGCGGACAAGCTCGCCGTGCTGGCGAGCTGGACCGCTTCCACTCCGAGGTCCGCTCAGTTGACGAGCTGAGCGAGCCGGACGAACTCCGCGGCCTCGTGGACGACGTCACCGGGCCGTTCGTGCTGCTCGACGACGACCCGCACCGGGTCGCCGCGGCGGGACAGGGCCCGGCGGACGGCGACCGAGCCGATGCCGGGCGGGGTGCGCAGGTACACGCGGTGGGCGCCGACGGCGTGCGCCACCGTCAGCAGGCCGTCGACGACGAGGTCGGGCGTCGCGGTGAGCACGGCGATCTGCACGGTGCTCACCGCGACGCACACGACCACCGGTCGGTCGACGGTCACGCTCGCGGCCAGTGAACGCCACAGCGGCGTCCTGGCCTCCAGGAGCACGGCTATCAGCCTGCCGAGTTCGGGCGCCGCGGCGGAGGCGCTCCGGTCAAGAGGTCGGCGGTTGACCACTGCCCTGGTCCTCACGGCGTGGCGGCACGCCCTGCGGCTGCCCGTCGAGCTGCTGGCCGTTGCGGACGAGCACGCGCTCGACGATCGACTTGGCGGTGGTCTTGCCGTCGGTGGTCTCGCCGATGACGGTGACCGTGTCGCCGTTCGCGATGCTGCTGAGGTCGCCCTTGGTCTGCTGGTTCGGGCCTCCCCCGCCGCCGACCACGGTGTTGCTGTCGATCGTGTAGGTCTTCGTGTAGCCGTCGGTGCTCTTGACCCCGATGGACGTGCTGGACACCTCGGTCACGGTGCCCACCTGGAACTCGCCGTGCAGGGCCGTGCCGAAGCCGGGGCCACCGCTCAGGCCGCCCATGCCGGGTCCGCCCATGCGGCCGTAGCCGCCGGGTCCGCCTCGGCCGCCGGGGCCCATCTCGGTCGCGCCGACGGCGCCGTTGGCCGCGTAGATGGCCGTGCCGCCCGCGGCGGCGATGCCCACGGCGATGGCGACGGCGGCGATGGTCTTGCGGCCGGACCACGAGACCTTGGAGCCCTGCGGTTGCTCGGCGCCCCAGGCGGGTTCCTGGGGCGGCACGGCCTGCGGTGGCACGGCCGAACCCGGCTGCTCCGCCGGCGCGTTCTGGTCGGTGCTCATCGTCTTTCCTCCTGCGGTCCTCCACCGGGCGTTCGCCCGCTGTGGAGACCACGGTCACTCCTCAGCCTGTGCGTGCGCTGTGCGTCGGATGGGCGACCGCTGTGGGCCTGCCGCTCCCGGTCACAGGTGGTACACAGGATTCGCACAGCAGCGGCCCAAGGCGGCGACCCACGATGAGGACATGCGCGCAGTGACGACCAGCAAGAAGCACGCCGAACTCCGCCGTCCGGACGGTCAGGCGGTGCGGGTGCTCGTGGTGGACGACGAGTCCACCTTGGCCGAGTTGATGTCGATGGCGCTGCGGATGGAGACGTGGGAGGTCCGCACCGCGCTGGACGGCGCCTCGGCCGTGCGCACCGCGCGGGAGTTCCGGCCGGACGCCGTCGTGCTGGACGTCATGCTGCCCGACTTCGACGGGCTGGAGGTGCTGCGGCGGCTGCGCGCCGAGCAGCCGAACCTGCCGGTGCTGTTCCTGACCGCGAAGGACGCCGTGGAGGACCGCATCGCCGGGCTCACGGCGGGCGGCGACGACTACGTGACGAAGCCGTTCAGCCTGGAGGAGGTCGTGCTGCGGCTGCGCGCGCTGATGCGCCGCACGGGCGTGACCGAGGCGACGGCGGGCGCGGAGCTGGTGGTCGGCGACCTGCGGTTGGACGAGGACACGCGCGAGGTGCACCGCGGCGGCCGGTCCGTCGAGCTGACGGCGACCGAGTTCGAGCTGCTGCGGTACCTGATGCGCAACCCGAAGCGGGTGCTGAGCAAGGCCCAGATCCTGGACCGGGTGTGGAGCTACGACTTCGGTGGTCAGGCGAACATCGTCGAGCTGTACATCTCCTACCTGCGCAAGAAGATCGACGTCGGCCACGAGCCGATGATCCACACGATGCGGGGCGCGGGCTATGTCCTCAAGCCGGCACCCTAGGTCCTGGTCGCTGCGGACGCGGATCATCGCGGAGCAGATGGCGCTGCTGACGGCGGTCTGCCTGATCATCGGCGTGGTGACGATGGTGGCGCTGCGGGACTTCCAGATCGGGAAGCTGGACGAGCAGTTGAAGTTCGCCTCGGACCGGGCGTCGGAGTTCCGCGGGGACCAGTCACCGCCCGGCGGGCTCCCGAGGTTCCCCAGCACGGTGATCAAGGACCGCAACCCGCTGCTGGGGCCCGGTCAGGCACCGGGGACGCTCACGGCGCTGATCCACGACAAGACGATCACCCAGGCGTTGAGGTTGACCCCCGACCGGGGTGACCAGGAGGTCCTGCCCGACGCGGCGCGCCCGCAGCTCATCGCCCTCGAACCCGGCGCCGCTCCGCAGTCGGTGACCTTGGAGGGGCTCGGCGAGTACCGGTTGGTCGTCACCACGACGCCGTCGCGGGACCTGCTGGTGACGGGGTTGCCGCTGGCGTCGGTGAACGCGACGGTACTGCAACTGGGGTTCGTGCTGGGCGGGGTGGCGCTGGCGGGGCTGCTCATCGCCGGGCTGGCCGGGGCTTTCATCGTGCGGCGGACGTTGACGCCGTTGCAGCGGGTGGCGGGGATCGCCACCAGGGTGTCTGAGCTGCCGCTGCACGAGGGTGAGGTGGCGCTCGCCGTTCGGGTGCCCGAGCAGGACGCCAACCCGCGGACCGAGGTGGGGCAGGTCGGCCTCGCGCTGAACCGGATGCTGGGGCACATCGGGGCCGCGTTGACGGCTCGGCACGCCACCGAGACCAGGGTTCGGCAGTTCGTGGCGGACGCCTCGCACGAGTTGCGGACGCCGTTGGCCGCGATCCGGGGGTACGCGGAGCTGACCAGGCGCAGCAAGGCCGAGGTGCCCGCGGAGATCGCGCACGCGATGAGCCGGGTGGAGTCCGAGGCCGATCGGATGACGGTGCTGGTGCAGGACCTCCTGCTGCTGGCCCGACTGGACGCCGGTCGACCGCTGGACGACGCCGAGGTGGACCTGACCCGGTTGGTGCTCGACGCCGTCGGTGACGCCCGGATCGCCGGGAACGGGCACAACTGGCAGTTGGAGCTGCCCGCCGAGCCCGTGACGGTCCGGGGTGACGGTGACCGGCTGCACCAGGTGCTGGCGAACCTGCTGTCCAACGCCCGCACGCACACGCCGCCGGGGACGACCGTGACCACCGGGCTGTCGGCGTCGCCCGGTCGCGGGGTGGAGCTGACCGTGACCGATGACGGGCCCGGCATCCCCGCGACGCTGCTGCCGGACGTCTTCGAGCGGTTCGCCCGCGGCGACGGGTCGCGCTCGCGGGCGGCCGGGAGCACCGGTCTGGGGTTGTCGATCGTGTCGGCCGTGGTCGAGGCGCACGGCGGGACCGTCGGGGTGGCCAGCGAGCCGGGGAAGACCCGGTTCACGGTTCGGCTGCCCGCGCGCCGGTAGGGCCGCGCGGCCCACACAGGTGGCGCACAGGCAAGGCACAAGTCGTGCTTAGCCGGGAGCACGAACCTCGGTCGCATGACGGTTGTCGACACGCACGCTCCAGCACCGGCCGCGACGCCCGCTCCTCCCCCGCCGGTGGCCGGGGACCCCCGCTGGGCTCGGCCCGCGCTGATCGGGTTGCTGGCCGCGACCGCGGTGCTCTACCTGTGGCAGCTCGGGGATTCCGAGTGGGCCAACGCGTACTACTCGGCCGCCGCCCAGGCCGGGGCGCAGAGCTGGGAGGCCTGGTTCTTCGGGTCCACCGACTGGGCCAACTCGATCACGGTTGACAAGACGCCTGCCGCGCTGTGGTTCATGGGGCTGTCGGCGCGGGTCTTCGGGGTCAACGCCTGGAGCATCCTGGTGCCGCAGGCGCTGATGGGCGTCGCCAGTGTCGGGCTCCTCCACGCCGCGGTGAAGCGGACATCCGGGGCGGCGGCCGGGCTGATCGCGGGCGCGGTGCTGGCGTTGACGCCCGTCGCGGTGCTGATGTTCCGGTTCAACAACCCGGACGCGCTGCTGGTGCTGCTGCTGGTGGCGGGCGCGTACTGCACGGTGCGGGCGACCGAGAAGGCGAGCGCCAGGTGGTTGGCACTCGCGGGCGCAGCCGTCGGGTTCGCCTTCCTGGCGAAGATGTTGCAGGCGTTCCTGGTGCTGCCCGCGTTCGGTTCGGCGTACCTGGTGTTCGCCCGCGCGACGCTGGGGCAGCGGATCGCGCACCTGGCCGCGGCCCTCGGGGCGATGGTGGTCGCGGGCGGCTGGTGGATCGCGGTCGTCGAACTGGTGCCCGCGGCCTCCCGACCGTTCATCGGCGGGTCGCAGACGAACAGCGTGCTCGAACTGACGTTGGGCTACAACGGTTTCGGCAGGCTCACCGGTGACGAGGTCGGCAGCGTCGGCGGCGGCGCGGGCGGCGGGTGGGGTACCACCGGGTGGTCCCGGCTGTTCGGCGGTGAGATGGGCTCCCAGATCGCCTGGCTGCTGCCCGCCGCCGTCGTGCTGCTCGTCGCGGGCTGGTGGGCCGGTGACCGCGCCTCCCGTGCGGGGCTGCTGGTGTGGGGCGGGTGGCTGCTGGTCACCGCCGCCGTCTTCAGCTACATGAACGGGATCATCCACGGCTACTACACCGTGGCGTTGGCGCCCGCCATCGGCGCGGTCATCGGGATCGGCGCCGCGGCCCTGTGGCGCAAGCGGGACGATCCGATGGCGCTCGCCGGGTTGTCCGGCGCGGTGGCACTGGCCGCGTTGCAGTCCTACCTCCTGCTGACCTCGTGGTCCAGCACGTTCGCCGTCGTCGTGCTGGTGCTCGGGTTCCTCGGTGCCGCGGGCTTCTTCTTCAGCCCCAAGCTGTTCGTGCCGGTCGCCCTCGTCGCCGCGCTGCTCGGGCCCGGCGCCTACTCGGTCGCGACAGCGGCCACGCCGCACTCGGGGGCCATCCCCTCCGCCGGTCCGGCGGGCACGGGCGGGTTCCGCGGCGGCGGTGGTGGCGGGATGGGCGGGGGCATGGGCGGCCTGCTGAGCGCTCCCACGCCCGGCGCCGAGCTGGTCTCCCTGCTGCGGAGCGGGTCCCAGACCTGGGCCGCCGCCGCGGTGGGGTCGAACAACGCCGCCGGTTACCAGTTGGGCAGCGGCAGGCCGGTCATGGCCGTCGGCGGCTTCAACGGCACCGATCCGGCTCCCACGCTCGTCGAGTTCCAGCAGCTCGTGGCGGACGGGCGGATCCACTACTTCCTCGGTGGCGCCGGGATGTCCGGGTCGACCGGGAGCGACGCGGCGCAGGAGATCGCCGCCTGGGTGCAGGAGAACTTCACCGAGTCCACAGTGGACGGCGTCGCCGTCTACGACCTCACAGTCGGCGCACAGCGATGACACACGAAGCACCCAGCCCCGCGCCCGAGGTTGGGCTCATGACACTCACGACGCTGCGGCCCGGTGCGACTCCCATCGCGACGAACACCAAGACCCCCGTCCTGGACGTGGTGGTACCGGTGTTCAACGAGGAGGCGGACCTCGGTCCCTGCGTGCGCAGGCTGCACGCCGAACTGGTCCGGACCTCGTCGTACCCCTTCCGGATCACCATCGCGAACAACGCCAGCACGGACGGGACCGCCGCGGTCGCCGAGGCGCTCGTGGACGAGCTGCCCGAGGTCGCCGTGGTGCACCTGGAGCAGAAGGGCCGCGGTCGGGCGCTGCACCAGGTCTGGCTCGCCTCCGACGCGCCGGTGCTGGCGTACATGGACGTCGACCTGTCGACCGACCTGGCCGCGCTGCCGCCGCTGATCGCGCCGCTCATCTCCGGGCACTCCGACATCGCGATCGGCAGCAGACTGGCCCGCGGCGCCCGTGTCGTGCGCGGCCCGAAGCGGGAGTTCATCTCGCGCTGCTACAATCTGCTGCTGCGCGGCACGCTGGCCACCCGGTTCTCCGACGCGCAGTGCGGGTTCAAGGCGATCCGCGCCGACGTCGCCCAGCGGCTGCTGCCGCACGTCGTGGACACCGGCTGGTTCTTCGACACCGAACTGCTGGTGCTGGGCGAACGCGCGGGCCTGCGGATCCACGAGGTCCCGGTGGACTGGGTGGACGACCCGGACAGCCGGGTCGACATCGTGTCCACGGCGATGGCGGACCTCAAGGGCGTCGCCCGGCTCGGGCGGGCGCTCGCGACCGGCAAGCTGCCGATCACCGAACTCCGCCAGCAGCTCGGCCGGGAACCGCTGGAGAGCCGAACCCCCGGCGTGCCAACGGGTCTGCTGCGCCAGCTCGTCCGGTTCGCGGCGATCGGCGTGACCAGCACGCTCGCCTACCTGCTGCTGTTCCTGATGCTGCGCGGCGGCCTCGGCGCCCAGGGCGCGAACCTGGTCGCGCTGCTGCTCACCGCCGTCGCGAACACCGCCGCGAACCGCCGCTTCACCTTCGGCGTGCGCGGTCGGCACGGCGCGGGCAGGCACCAGTTCGAGGGGCTGATCGTGTTCGGCCTCGGGCTGGCGCTGACCAGCGGGTCGCTCGCGCTGCTGCACAGCTCCACCGATCCCGGCCAGGTCGCCGAGGTCGCCGCCGTCGTCGGCGCCAACCTGATCGCCACCGTGTTGCGCTTCCTGCTGCTGCGCAACTGGGTGTTCCGCTCCCGTCCCACCCCCACTCCTCTGGAGAGCAACTCATGACCACGACGTTGGCGCCGAGCGCGACTACCGTCGCCCCTGCCGTTCCGGAACCCCGGCGCGATCCCCGGTGGGTCCGGCCCGCGTTCCTCGCGCTCCTCGCGGCTTCAGCGGTGCTGTTCCTGTGGAACCTGTCGGCGTCGGGCTTCGGCAACGGCTTCTACGCCGCCGCGACCCAGTCCGCCACGCAGAGCTGGAAGGCGTGGCTGTTCGGGTCGCTCGACTCCGGCAACGTGCTGACGGTGGACAAGCCGCCCGCGTTCCTGTGGGTCAGCGGGCTGTTCGCCCGGATCTTCGGGTTCTCTAGCTGGACGGTGCTGGCGCCGCAGGCGCTGGAGGGCGTCGCGGCCGTGGGGTTGCTGTACGCCACGGTGAAGCGCACGTCGGGGCCGGTGGCCGGGCTGTTCGCCGGTGCGGCGCTGGCGTTGACGCCGGTCGCCACGCTGATGTTCCGGTTCAACCTGCCGGACGCGCTGCTGGTGCTGCTGATGGTCGCCGCCGCGTACTGCACGGTCCGCTCGCTGGAGAAGGCGAGTCCTCGGTGGATCGCGCTCGCGGGTGTGGCGATCGGGTTCGCGTTCCTGACGAAGATGGGTCAGGCGCTGCTCGTGCTGCCCGCGCTGGGGCTCGTGTACCTCATCGCGGCTCCGACGGGGATCGGCAAGCGGCTGCTGCACCTGCTGGGCGCGGCCGTCGCGATGGTCGTGTCCGCGGGCTGGTTCATCGTGCTGGTCGAGCTGTGGCCCGCCGACTCGCGGCCGTACATCGGTGGTTCCACCAACGACAGCCTGTGGGAGTTGGCGGTCGGCTACAACGGTCTCGGTCGGCTGTTCGGCCAGGGCGGCGGTGGGGGCGGTGTCATGACCGGTGGCGGCGGGAACACCGGGTTCGGCGGCGCGTCGGGGATCGGCCGGATGTTCGGTGCGAGCTTCGGCAACGAGGTGTCATGGCTGCTGCCCGCCGCGCTGATCGGCCTGGTCGCCGGGTTGTGGTTCACCCGCCGCGCGCCGCGCACCAGCCGGACGCGGGCCGCGCTGGTCCTGTGGGGCGGCTGGATGGTCGTCACGGCGCTGGTGTTCAGCTTCATGAGCGGCATCATCCACCCGTACTACGCCGTCGCGCTGGCGCCGGGGATCGTCGGCACGGTCGCGATCTCCGGCCGTGAGCTGTGGCGCGGCCGGGCCCACGCGCCCGCGCGGATCGCGTTGGCGGCGATGGTCGCGGCGACCGGGTTCTGGAGCTTCGCGCTGCTGAACCGGGTGCCGGAGTGGCTGCCGTTCGTGCGGTGGACCATCGCGGTGGTGACGGTCGTCGTGGCCACGGTGATCGTCCTGGGTGTCACGCAGGCCAAGAAGGTCGTGCTGACCGGGGTGCTGGTGGCCGGTCTGCTCGGCACCGTCTCGTACTCGGTCGCCACGGCGGCGTCCTCGCACAACGGGTCAATCCCGGTGTCGGGCCCGGCGGGCTACGTCTCCGGCGGCATGGGCGGGGGCATGGGCGGTCCAGGCGAGGAGTCGACCGGGAGCGCGTTGACCGAGCTGCTGAAGAGCACGGACACGCTGTGGGCCGCGGCGACCGTCAGCTCGCAGAGCGCCGCGAGCCTGGAACTGGCCACCGGCAAGGCCGTGATCGGCATCGGCGGCTGGAGCGGATCCGACCCGGCGCCGACGCTCGCCGAGTTCCAGCAGTACGTCGCCGACGGGAAGATCGGGTACTACGTGCCCGGCGGCCGCATGGGTGGCGGCGGCGGGAGCGGTGAGATCGCCACTTGGGTGGAGGCCAACTTCACCGCGGTGGAGGTCGACGGGACGACCGTCTACGACCTGAGCGAGTAGCTCACCGGAGGAACGCGCGCGCGGCCACCGGGCCACGCGCGCGTTCTCACGTCCGGGGTCGGGTGGTGGAGGCGCGTTCGACCACCCGACCGTGTTAGGCGAACAACGCCGCGATCTTGCCAGCCGCATCGCCGAGCTGGGCGACATCGGGCAGAGACACGACCAGACCTTGCCAGAACGATTTGAGGCGGGCCTTTCGAGGCTCAGCCAGCTCTAATTCTTCCGTGAAAGCGTTCAAGTTCTCCACGGCTTCTTCATTTCCTGAACGTTCGACCAAATCGGCCACATCGCGCAAAGCTTTGCGTACGTCATCACCTCTGCTATCAATCGAATTAAGAGCATTAGACAGCGAAGATCGGTTGACGATAACAGCTCCGGTACCGATATTCTCGAATCGATCACCCATGACAACCTCCATGAAATTGTTCATCTGCACGATCAGTGGCGGCGAATTTTTGCGCTCATCGTAGCGAAGCCCTTCAGAAAGATCCTCGACATCTCGCCAGTCGATACGACCATTGAAGACCCTGCCCAGCGAAAAAGCCGCCCCTTCAAAGTGACCCGCCTGCTCGTCAAAGTCGGTGACTACTCGGCCATCATGAAGGTCCTCGACATATCTCTCCAGCCATTCGACACGGGTACCCAAAGTACCCCTGGAGCCCGCAACAAACTCAATATAAGCTGTAAAAAATTTAGGGTATCCATCATCTATCGACTTGCGAAATACCACCGCCCCGCTGGCAACCGGCAAACCGCCGATAATTTCCCTCGGAGTACGAGCCGGCAATATCTCCTCGACCAGGAGGTAGACCCTCGGAACTCCGACCGAAGTATCATACAGAGACATCATCGATTTCGGAAGAAACTTCAGCCTACCGATCAAGGTGCAGGGAAGCACGCCATAATCAGAAATATAGTTGATGTAGCGCTGATAAAGATCCATAGACACCCCGACCGGCACACCTTCATGTGCCGCCAGAGTGGAAGATGCCGACATGAACCACAGTCGACCCTGATCCGTCTCCTTGTCAGTCAGCCGAACACAACCCAATCCCCCGTATAACATTTTCGCTTTGCCATGCAGATCGTAAACACGACCATCTACCGGCAGATCCCGAAGATGCTCACCCTTCCGCACAGGACTCACGTGGAAGAGGTATCTTTGCGCCGCGACACGGGATCTTCTCGCCGATTCGGTATGAAACAGCCCCGGCGACCTGGGAAACCATTCGAAAAGATAGAATTCCTCAAGCGTGACCATGCTCCCGGATCGCAAACGCTCCGATCCGACGTCTTCCCAAAATTCCTCGTTCGCACTGAAACTCTTGTCGCGACCGCGAGCAGACTCGACCGGCGGCAGGATCAAGCTGCTTAACTCCAGTTGATCCTCAATCGCGGCTATTGCATCAATACGACTTGTATTCAGCCACAATTGCGATGATTCAACACCTTCCCTACGCATAATCCGCCTCCCGGAAGGGCTCGCAACACGAGATCATCACCTCAACACTACAAGGTCGCCGACCGCACGAACCTTCCTAAACCCCCACCGGAGATGTGGCCATCTTTTGGCCACGACTTGTCGAAGAGGAACGCGCGCGTTCTCACGTCCGGGGTCGGGTGGTGGAGGCGCGTTCGACCAGGTCGACGCCTATGGTGACCGGTTTGCGGGGCTGTTTGCCGCCCTCGATGGAGCTGATCAGCATCCGCACGGCCGTCGCTGCCTTCTCGCCGATGTCCTGGGCGATGGTCGTCAGCTTGGGCGTGACGTACGCGCACAGGTCCAGGTTGTCGAAGCCGATCACCGACAGGTCGTCCGGCACGGTCGCGCCGCTGTCCGCGACCCCTTCCATGATGCCGATCGCGAGGATGTCCGCGGTCGCGAAGACGGCGGTCGCGGCCGGGTGCGCCGCGAGCAGCCGCCGTCCGACCTCCAGGCCTTCGGCGTGGGTGGTGTTGACCGTCTCGATGAGGTCGTCCGCCCAGGTCAGGCCCGCGTCGGTGAACGCCTGGAGGAAACCCTCGAACCGCTGGTGCACCACGCCGACGTCGGAGAACGCCGGGCCCGCGAACAGGATCCGCCGGTGGCCGAGCCCGATCAGGTGTTCGGCGGCGAGCCGGGCGCCCGCGAAGTCGTCGGCGCGGACGCCCGTGGTGATCCGGTTCTTGGAGTAGCTGTCGACGGCCAGCACGCGGACCGCGCCGATCGTCGCCTTGGTGAGCCGGTCCAGCTCCTCGTCCAGGAAACCCAGCAGCACGGCGCCGTCCAGGCTCCACGACTGGAGCGCCTCGGTCACCTCGTCCGGGTGCGCGATGCCGCGCAGCAGCAGGTGGTAGCCGCGCTTGCGCAGTTCGCGCTCGATCTGGCCCGCGATGGCGACGTTGTGCGGGCTGATCATCATGCTGTCCTCGTCGGCCGCCGGCACCAGCAGCCCGATCAGCCGCGACGACTTGGCCGCAAGGCTCCGCGCGGACGCGCTGGGCACGTAGCCGCGCTCGGCCACGATGCGCCGCACGCGCTCGATCGTCTCCGGTGAGACGCGGGCCTTGTTGCCGTTGACGACGTTCGACACGGTCATCATGCTCACGCCCGCCTCGTCGGCGATGTCCCGCAGGGTGACCCGCACCTGTCGAACTCCTCTCGTCCGGCACCCAGGATACGACGCCCCTCAAGGGCCCGAGGCCGGTTCGACCGTTGACAGGGTGCCGGGGGTCACATTACCGTCCCTCTAGGTGGAGCGCTAAACCTAGTCGGCGGATCGAGCGGCTGGAGCGTCCACAGTGACCAGTCGTTCAGGATGGAGCCAAGTGAGCACCAGCACCTCGACCTTCGCGCGCAACGCTTCCACCGAGTCGACCGGGTGGTGGCGCAACGCCGTCATCTACCAGGTGTACCCGCGCAGCTTCGCCGACGGGAACGGTGACGGCACCGGCGACCTGGCCGGGGTGCGCTCCCGGTTGCCCTACCTGGCCTCGCTCGGCGTGGACGCGATCTGGTTCACGCCCTGGTACTCCTCGCCGCTGGCCGACGGCGGCTACGACGTGGCCGACTACCGGGCGATCGACCCGGCGTTCGGCACGCTGGAGGAGGCCGAGTCGCTGATCGCCGAGGCGGCGGCGCTGGGCATCCGCACCATCGTCGACATCGTGCCCAACCACGTGTCCGACCGGCACGAGTGGTTCAGGGCCGCGCTGGCGGCGGAGCCGGGATCGCCTGAGCGGCAACGGTTCTGGTTCCACCCCGGCCGCGGCGAGGACGGTGCGGAACCGCCGACGGAGTGGGTGTCGAGCTTCTCCGGCGGCACCTGGACGCGGACCGCGAACGCCGACGGCACTCCGGGCGAGTGGTACCTGCACCTCTTCGCGCCGCAGCAGCCGGACCTGAACTGGAACCACCCGGACGTCCGACGGGAGCACGAGGACGTGCTGCGGTTCTGGTTCGACCGCGGGGTCGCGGGGATCCGAATCGACTCGGCCACCATGCCGGTCAAGGACCCCTCGTTCCCCGCGCTGGTCGGCGAGCAGCGGCCCGGCGAGCACCCGTTCGTCGACCGCGACGAGCTGCACGACATCTACCGGGGCTGGCGCGCGGTCGCGGACTCCTACGACGAGCCGCGGATGCTGGTCGGCGAGATCTGGCTGGCCGACCAGCAGCGGTTCGCGCGGTACCTGCGGCCCGACGAGATGCACACCGCGTTCAACTTCGACTTCATGATGCGGCCGTGGGAACCGGCCCAGTTGCGCGCTTCCATCCAGTCCACTGTGGAGGCGCACCGGCCGGTCGGGGCGCCGCCGACGTGGACGCTGTCGAACCACGACGTCACCCGCCCGGTCACCCGCTTCGGCCGGGAGGACAGCTCGTTCGGCTTCGCCGCGCGCCGGTTCGGCATCCCGACGGACCTGGCCACGGGCAGGCGCCGGGCTCGGGCGGCGGCGTTGCTGACCGGCGCGCTACCGGGTTCGCTCTACCTGTACCAGGGTGACGAACTCGGCCTGCCCGAGGTGGAGGACCTGCCGCTCGGCGCGCTCCAGGACCCGATGCACTTCCGGTCCGAGGGCGTCGACCCCGGCCGCGACGGCTGCCGCGTGCCGCTGCCGTGGACCGCCGACGGGTCCTCGTTCGGGTTCGGCGACGGCGGCTCCTGGCTGCCGCAGCCCGCGGGCTGGGGCGAGTACTCCGTGTCGTCGCAGGAGGACGACCCCGGTTCGATGCTCTCGCTGTACCGCGCGATGCTGTCGCTCCGCCGGGTCGAGCCCGCGCTGCGCGGCGAGGCGTTCGACTGGCTCGACTCCGCCGACGGCGTCCTCGCCTTCCGCCGCGGCGAAGACCTGGTCTGCCTGGTGAACCTGGGTCCGACCCCGATCCCGTTGCCCCCGCACACCTCCGTCCTGCTCGCCAGCGGCGACCTCGACGGCGAACTCCTGCCCACCGACACAGCCGTCTGGCTGCGTTCCCGATGAATCCGCCCCTGGAGGGACGATGAAGTCCATCGCTGTTCTGGCGGTCGCCACCGCCGTGCTGGCCGCGTGTTCCGGCGGTGGCGCGCAGAGCGCCGACGGGAAGACCGTCGTGAACGTGTCACTCGACCCCGGCCTCGAGCAGGGGGCGATCGACGCGTTCAACGCCCGCGTGGCGCAGTTCGAGTCGGCGAACCCGTCGATCGACCTGGTGCCGCGCGAGTACAAGTGGGACGCGACCACGTTCACCACGCAGCTCGCGGGCGGAACGCTCCCGGACGTGTTCACGGTGCCGTTCACCGACGGGCGCGGGCTCATCGAGCGGAAGCAGATCGCGGACATCAGCGGTCAGGTGGCCGGGTTGCCGTACGCCGGGAAGTTCAACAAGGAGATCGCCAAGGCCGGGTCGGCCGACGACGGGAAGATGTGGGCGGTGCCGATCGCCGCGCACGGGCAGGCGCTGCACTACAACCGGACGCTCTTCACCCAGGCCGGGCTGGACCCGGACAAGCCGCCGACGTCGTGGGAGGAGATCCGGTCGGCCGCGAAGCAGATCTCGGAGAAGACCGGACAGGCCGGGTTCGCGATGATGACCAGCGGCAACACCGGCGGCTGGATCGCGACCACGCTCGCCTACGCGTTCGGCGGGCGCACGGAGAAGCTCGAAGGCGACACCGCGAAGTCCACCGTGGACAGTCCGGAGATGGTCAAGGCGCTCCAGGCGGTGAAGGCCATGCGGTGGGACGACAACAGCATGGGCGCGAACTTCCTGTACGAGTGGGGCACCATCAACCAGGACTTCGCCGCGGGCCGGATCGGCATGTACGTCTCCGGTGGCGGCAACTACGGGTCGCTCAAGGCGCAGAACGCGATGAAGCCCGAGGACTACGGCGTCGCGGCCCTGCCGCTGACCGGCGGCGCGAACGCCGGGGTGCTCGGCGGCGGCACGCTCGCCGCCGTCAGCGCCAAGGCGGAAGAGCCGGTCAAGGCCGCCGCCGTCAAGTGGATCGACTTCTACTACCTGGAGAAGCTGACCAACAAGGACGCGGCTGTAGCCGACGCGAAGACCACCGCCGACTCGGGCCAGGCCGTCGGGTCGCCGGAGCTGCCGGTGTTCGACAAGGCCGCGTTCGACGAGCGGATGACGTGGATCGCGCAGTACGTCAACGTCCCCGTCAAGCAGATGACGCCGTACACGGACAAGATGTTCGGCCAGCCGCTGGTGCCCGAGCCGACGCGCTCCACCCAGCAGGTGTACGCGCTGCTCGACCCGGTCGTGCAGTCGGTGCTCACCGACCGCGGCGCCGACATCGGCTCGCTGCTGAACGGAGTCCGGACCCAGGCGCAAGCCCTGCTGGACAAGAAGTGACCGCGCCGCCGTCGCTGCGTCCGGGGCCGTCCACGACCGCCGCTCCCCCGCCCGCCGTGCCCGTCCGCCGTCGTGTTCGACGGTCGCCGGTCACCTGGGTGCGGGGCGGCGGGCCGGCCACGGTGGTGTTCCTGCTGCCGATGCTGGTGGTGTTCGGGCTGTTCTCCTGGGCGCCGATCGTGCAGTCGGTCGTGATGAGCTTCCAGGAGACGAACCTGGTCACCGCGCCGACGTTCGCGGGGCTGGAGAACTTCCGGACCGTGCTGGCCGATCCGCTGCTGTGGACGGCCGTGCGGAACACCCTGTGGTTCGCGGTGCTGGCCCTGCTGCTGGGCTACCCGATCCCGCTGGTGGCGGCGGTGCTGATGAGCGAGGTGCGGCGGTTCAAGGGCCTCTACAGCACGCTGGCGTACCTGCCGGTGGTCATCCCGCCGGTGGTCGCGGTGCTGCTGTGGAAGTTCTTCTACGACGCGAGCCCCAGCGGCGTGTTCAACACGCTGCTGGGGGCCGTGGGGATCGGCCCGGTGCCGTGGTTGCAGGACGCGAGCACGGCGATGGTGTCGCTGGTCATTGAGGCGACATGGGCGGCGGCCGGTGGCACGGTCATCATCTACCTCGCCGCGCTGACCAGCGTGCCGCCGGAGCAGTACGAGGCGGCCGAGATCGACGGCGCGTCGGTGTGGGGCAAGGTCTGGCACGTGACCATCCCGCGGCTGCGGGGCGTCCTGCTGATCACGTTCATCCTCCAGATCGTGGGCACCGCCCAGGTGTTCCTGGAGCCGTTCCTGTTCACCGGCGGCGGTCCGGCCAACTCCACGACGACGGTCCTGCTGCTGATCTACAACTACGCGTTCGCCAACAGCCTCGGCGGTGACTACGGCTCCGCGACCGCGCTGAGCCTGATGCTCGCCGTGGTGCTGGGCGTCCTGTCGGCGATCTACTTCCGCCTCACCCGTTCCTGGAGCGCGTCATGACCGACCGCGGAGTGCTCTCGTCGTTCGACTGGCGGAGGGGACGGGTGCGCGGCGCGGCCCGCCTCGCGCACACCGTCCTGCTGGTGCTGCTGTTCCTGGCCGGTCTCGGTCCGGTGCTGTGGCTGGCGAAGTCGGCGATCACGCCGACGCAGGACACGCTGCGCGACCCGCTCGCGCTGTGGCCCAACGGGTTCGACTTCGCGAACCTGGCCACGGCGTGGACCCGCGTGAAGATCGACGAGTACTTCCTCAACACGGTGTGGATCGCGGCGGGCGCGTGGCTCGTGCAGCTCCTCGTCGCGACGACCGCGGGGTTCGCGCTGTCCGTGCTGCGCCCGCGCTACCGCAAGGCGCTCACGGGTGTGGTGCTGGCGACGCTGTTCGTGCCCGCGGTCGTGCTGCTGGTGCCGCTGTACCTGACTGTGGTCGACCTGTCGATGATCAACACGTTCTGGGCGGTCTGGCTCCCGGCGGGCGCGAACGCGTTCAACATCCTGCTGGTGCAGCGGTTCTTCGACAACCTCCCGCGCGAGGTGTTCGAGGCCGCGCGGGTCGACGGCGCGGGTCCCTTCCGCCTGTTCTGGTCGATCGTGCTCCCCCTGTCCCGGCCGATCCTCGGGGTGGTGTCGGTGTTCGCCGTCATCGCCGCGTGGAAGGACTTCCTCTGGCCGATGCTCGTCCTGCCCGACCCGGCCGTCCAGCCGCTGTCGGTGCGGCTGCCCGCGTTGCAGCGCTTCATCGAGCTCGACGTGTTCCTCGCCGCGCTCGCCATCTCGACGGTGATCCCTGTCGCCCTGTTCCTCGCCTTCCAGCGCCTCTTCCTCAACGGTGGCGCGCTGTCGGGCGCGGTCAAGGGCTGAGCCCCCAACGGAACGGATGCGAAAAGTGAAAACACCAAGGCGCCGCGGACGTCGCCTCGTCACCCTGCTGGCACTGACCGCACTGGCCCTCTCCCCCGTGGTCGACGCGTCCGCGGCGACCACCCGCGTCGAGGCCGAGCGCGCCGCGCTGTCGGGCGGCGCGGTCACCGCGACCGACCACCCCGGCTACAGCGGCACCGGTTTCGTCGGCGGTTTCACCGACGGCAACAGGGGCAACGCCAGGGCCACCTTCCAGACCACCGTCACCGCGGGCACGTACTCGCTGGTCCTTGGCTACGCCAACGGAACCGGCTCGACCAGGACGTTGACGCTGACCGTCGACGGCGGCGCGGCCCGCCAGATCTCCCTGCCCGCCACCGCGAACTGGGACACGTGGGGCACTTCCGGCACGAGCGTGGCGCTGGGTGCGGGCTCCCACTCCATCGCGTACACCTTCGGCACGGCCGACAACGGCAACGTGAACATCGACTACCTGGACCTCGTCCCGGCCACCCCCGACAGCGGTTCGCTGAAGGAGGCCGAGAACGCCGCCCTGTCCGGCGGCGCGGTCGTCGCGACCGACCACCCCGGCTACACCGGGTCCGGGTTCGTCGGCGGCTACACCGACGCGAACAAGGGCAGCGCCCGCACCACGTTCCAGGTGACCACCAGGTCCGGCGACCAGTCGCTGGACCTGCGGTACGCCAACGGGACCGGAACGGCGATGACGCTCTCGCTGCACGTCGACGGCACCAGGCTGCGGCAGGTGTCCCTGCCCGCCACGGCGAACTGGGACACCTGGGGCACCGCGTCCGAGACCGTGGCGCTGTCGGCGGGGTCCCACTCGGTCGCCTACGCGTTCGACGCCACCGACTCCGGCAACGTCAACCTGGACAGCCTCGCGGTGAACCCGGTCGTCGTCGCACCGCCCGCCGGACCGGGTGAGGCCGAGTCGGCCTTCCTCTCCGGCGGCGCGACCGTGGCCACCTCGACGTCCGGGTTCAGCGGCTCCGGCTACGTCACCGGCTTCGGCACGAACGGCGCCCGCGTCGTCCGCACGGTCGCGATGCCCGCCGCGGGCACGGCGACCGCCACGATCCGCTTCGCCAACAGCAGTGGGGCTTCGCGGACGCTCGCCGTGTCGGCCAACGGCCGGGACGCGGGCACCGCGACGCTCACCTCGGGCACGGGCTGGCGCACCACCGCGGTCTCCGTGCCGCTGCGCGCGGGGGTGAACACCCTGGCGCTGACCGGGAACGGTGGGGACGTGCTCGTCGACAGCGTCCTGGTCGCGAACGAGACCGCGCTCGCGAACCGCGGCGCGACCGTGCCGTACACGCAGTACGAGGCGGAAGCGGGCAGCACCACCGGAACCGTGCTCGCGGCCGACCGCACGTTCAAGACCGTGCAGTCGGAGTCCAGCGGCAGGCGCGCGGTGCGCTTGACCACCGGCCAATCCGTCAGCGTCACGCTCACCAAGCCCGCCAACGCGATCGTCGTGCGCTACTCGATCCCGGACAGCGCCGACGGCGCCGGGCAGACCGCCCCGCTGGCCGTGTACGCGAACGGGACCAAGAAGCAGGACCTCACCCTCACGTCGGCCTATAGCTGGGTCTACGGCGCGTACCCGTACACGAACAACCCCGGCGAGGGCAACGCCCACCACTTCTACGACGAGACCCGCGCGATCGTCGGGGACCTGCCAGCGGGCACGGTCCTCAAGCTCCAGAAGGACTCCGGCTCGGCCGCGTACGTCGACGTCGACCTGATCGACGCCGAGGTCGCCCCGGCCGCGGCCACCGCTCCCGCGGGCGCGCTGAACGTCACCGCCTACGGCGCCGTCCCGAACAACGGGTCCGACGCCACCGCGGCGATCAGGTCCGCCGTCTCGGCGGCGTCGGCGCAGAACAAGCCGCTGTTCATCCCGGCGGGCACGTTCCGGATCACCGCGGCGATCAGCGTCGCCAACGTGAAGATCTTCGGCGCGGGCCCGTGGCACACGGTCGTCCAGGGCACGGCCAACCGCGGCGGCTTCTTCGCCAACGGCGGCAACGTCACCATCGCCGACCTGGCGATCCACGGCGACGTCCGCTCCCGGCTGGACAACGCCTCGGACACCGGGATCGAGGGCAACTTCGGCACCGGCTCGCTGCTCCAGGACATCTGGATCGAGCACACCAAGACCGGCATGTGGCCGGACTCCGGCACGAACGGCCTGTACGCGGTCGGGATCCGCGTCCGCGACACGTTCGCCGACGGCGTGAACATCCACGCCAAGGACGGCCCGACCACGAACGTCCGGATCGACCAGTCGTCCTTCCGCAACACCGGTGACGACGCGCTGGCGATGTTCTCCGAGGGCCAGCCGGTGGTCAACGGCGCGTACACCCACAACACCGTGCAGGTCCCGCTGCTGGCCAACGGGATCGGCATCTACGGCGGCACCGGCAACCGGGCCGACAACAACCTGATCTCCGACACGGTGACCGCCTCCGCGGGCATCGCGATCAGCACCAGGTTCAACCCGACCCCGTTCACCGGCACCACGTACGTCCGGCAGAACACGCTGATCCGCACCGGCGGCCACGAGCCGAACTGGGACGCGCGGCTCGGTGCGCTGTGGATCTACGCGGACACCAAGGACATCACCGCGCCGGTCGTGGTGTCGGACATGACGATCACCGACAGCACCTACCAGGGTTTGCTGCTCAGCTACCAGAAGACCATCAGCGGGATCAGCTTCGACCGCGTGGCGATCTCCGGGGCGGGCACGTACGGGATCGAGCTGAACGCGGCGGGCAGCGCGTCGATCTCCAACACGACCGTGTCCGGCGCGGCGTCGGGCGGTCTGCTCAACTCCACCGGCTACACCCTCACCAGGGGCAGCGGGAACTCGGGCTTCTGAGTTCTCCGGGCCACCTCGCCTCCGGGCGGGGTGGCCCCCCTTGCGCGGCTTAAACTACATAGGTAGATTAGCCGTCGTGGAACCACTCGGGCGCATCGGCAGGACCACCGTCGACGTGCTCGCGGTCCTCCTGGAGAGCGACCGCCCGAGATGGGGCCTGGAGATCATCAAGACCACCGGCCGCCCGTCCGGCAGCGTGTACCCGTTGCTGGACCGCCTGGAACGCGCGGGCTGGGTCACGTCGTCGTGGGACGACGAGGAGCGGAAAGGCCCGCGCCGCAGGCTCTACGTCCTCACCCGCGACGGAGCCCTTGAGGCGCAACGGATCTGCGCCACCCGCCGCTCCCCCACGTGGAATCCCGGCAGACCGGAGGCGGCCGGGTGATCACCGTCCTCACCACCCTCATCCGCGACCCGGAGGTCCGCGCCCGCTACCGCGAGCAGTGGACGGCCGACCTCGACGGCGCCGCCGAACTCGGCCTGAGCCGCCGGGGTCTGCTGCTCGGCATCGCGGTGACCTGCCTCCGACTCCGCTTCACCACAGGGAAGGCCCACGAGATGTTGCCCATCGGTCCACTCGCCATCGCCTTGCGCCACCTCGGCAACCGGGGTCAGGTCCTGGTCGCCACGTCGTTGTCGGCGCTCTTTCTGCTCGGCGGGGCGCTGCTGCTCATCCGGTAGCGCGGCGCGGGAACCACAGCGTGTTCGGCGCGCACTTCGCGATCGTCGGCGCCCCACGGGTTCCGGGCGCGGGCAGTTCCAGGACCGCCCGCGCCACGTCGGCCGTCGTGCCGTCCACGGTCCACACGACGTTGCCGCTGAACGGCCGGTGGTCACTGCGCTCCCGCGCCGCCACCGCCTCCGACTCGCCCCAGATGTGGATGCGGTCGTAGAAGCCGTGCCAGCCGTAGGAGCCGACGACCACCACGATCTCGCCGCCGTCGTCGGTGATGTGCTGGAAGAAGAAGCCGCGCTCGACCAGTGCCCGCAGTTCACGCATGGAACCAGTGCACCGATTGCGCCTGTCGCAACGGAAGCCCGGCGCGTGCTTCTTTCGAGGGGACTTGGCATCAACGGGCGGAAGCGACCCCGGCTTGGCAATACCGTTCCACGACATGGGCGAACGCAGGTCCACCACCCGCAGCCAGGTACTCGGTGCGGAGTTGGCGCGGATCAGGAAGACCGCAGGCTTGGACGCGAAGGTGGTGGCCGAGAAGCTCGGATGGGCAGGGAGCAAGCTGTCGCGGATCGAGCAGGGCAAGCAGGGCGTCGAGGACATCGAACTGTTGGCCCTGCTCACCGTTTGCGATGCCTTGGGCGACAACATGGTCAGGCTCCTGGACTTGAATCGGGAGTCCGGCCAGGACACCTGGTTGCACATGTTCGGCAAGGGACCGGGTGGACGCACTCGCGCGCTGACGACCGAGTTGCAGCGGGCGACCACGATCATCAACTACGAGTGCTCCCTGATTCCGGGGTTGATCCAGACCGAGGGGTACATCCGGGCGCTCACCACTGTCGACCAGGACGAGCTGGTCGATCAACGCAAGGCCCGGCAGGAGGTGCTCCGAGGTGCCCGCGCGCCGCTCGCCACCTTCCTCATCGAGGAGAGCGCCCTCCGACGGCCGATCGGCGGACCGGCCGTCATCCACGACCAGTTGATGCACCTGGCGTTCCTCGCCGAGTGGAAGCGCGTCTCGATCCGAGTGCTGCCCACTTCGGCAGGCATGCACGCGGGCGTGGACGGCTCTTTCCTGCTGCTCGACAACAAGGAGAGGAAACCCCTGGTCGTCGTCGGCATCAAGACCGCCAACGTGTACCTGGAGAGGCGAGAACAGGTCGCGAAGTACGTGCGGTCAGCCGAAGAACTCGTCGGCCGGGCACTGTCGCCCGAACATTCACGACGTTTCATCGCACGACTGGCCGATGATCCCGATCTGGCAGGGTGAAGTCGCTCTGACCTCGCGGTTCGTGGCCGTGCGGGACTCCAAGAACGCGGCCGGTCCTTCCTTGGCGTTCACACCGTCGGTATGGCGGAAGTTCACGGGTGTCTTTCGGGTCTGACCAGGTTCACACTGGGTACCCCGCCATCAAACAAGGGGTTGAGGCGGATGGCTCTGGAACCTCGTGACCTCGTCGTGGTAGGTGCTTCGGCGGGTGGTGTCGAAGCGCTGCGGAACTTCGTGTCCGGTCTGCCGCTCGGTCTGCCCGCTGCCGTCGTGGTGGTGCTGCACCTGCCCGCGGGCGGGAACAGCGCGTTGCCGGCGATCCTGGCGCGCAGCGGGCTGCTCCCGGCCGTGAGCGCGCGGCACGGCATGGAACTGGAGCACGGGCTGATCCACGTGGCGCCGCCCGACCACCACGTCGTGGTCGACGACGGGGTGCTGACGTTGTCGCGCGGGCCCACGGAGAACGGGCATCGGCCCGCCGTGGACGCGCTGTTCCGGTCCGCCTCGCTGGCGCGCGGGCCGCGCGTGATCGGGGTCGTGCTGTCCGGGGCGCTCGACGACGGCACGGCGGGCATGGTCGCGATCTCCGCGCGGGGCGGGGTGACGATGGCCCAGGACCTGGGTGACGCGCTCTACCGCGGGATGCCGGGGAGCGTGATGAGGCACGTCCGGATGGATCACGTGCTGCCCGCCCGGCTCCTGGGTTCCGCCGTGCGCAGGCACGCGGGCGAACTGGTCGAGACCGACGGTCTGCCCGCGCCGCCTGCGCTGCTGCGGATGGAGACCCTGTTCGCGGTGCAGAAGACCGTCGAGGTGAACGACCTCGGCGAACCGTCCGGCTTCAGTTGCCCCGACTGCTCGGGCACGCTCGTGGAACTCGACGCCGAACGCAAGCGGTTCCGGTGTCGAGTCGGCCACGCTTGGACCGCCGACGCGCTGTTGGACGCGCAAGCGGGCACACTGGAGCGCGCGCTGTGGACCGCGCTGCGCACATTGGAGGAAAAAGTGAGCCTGGCCCGCAAATTGCGGATGGACGCCCGGAAACGGGGCGGCGAGAGGCTCGCGGAGAGGTACGCGCGAACCGAGGAGGAATCCGCGCACGCCGCTGGTGTGCTGCGGGGCTACCTGTTGTCCGATGCCGTCGGCGAGCAGGCCCATGCGAATCGCTTCTCGTGATCACCCTGGGGTTGACGCCCGAGGAGGGCGCGACCGTGGTGGAGGCGACGGGCAGGCTGGACCTGTCGAGCTACGCGGAGTTCCGCGACGGGCTGTTGAAGTGCGCGGTGACCGAGCCGACGGCGATCATCGTCCACCTGCTCGACGGATTCGAGGCGTCCGGGACCGCTGAGCTGAGCGTGTTCGCGACGGTGTGGATGCGGGTGTCGGAATGGCCGGGGGTGCCGGTGATGGTCGTCGCCGACGACCTCATGCGCACGACCCTGACGCTCAGCGGCATCGCCAGGTTCGTGCCGCAGTACCCCACGGTCCGGCTGGCACTGGACGCCATCGGCGCCCCGCGGACGAGGCGCAGGCACGAGGTCCAACTCCCCTTCTCCTCGGCGACGCCGCGGCTCGCGCGGGGGTTCGTGCGGGACACGTGCGAGCGGTGGGGAGTGCCGGAGATCCTGGACCAAGCGGTGCTGGTCGTGAGCGAACTGGTGGAGAACGCCGTGCAGCACACGGGGTCCGCGCCGTCGCTGCGGCTGGAACTGCGTCCGGGCCAGTTCGCGGTCGCCGTCCACGACGAGGACCCGACCATGCCGAAGCTGCGGCCGCTGACCCCGGACCAGCCGGGCGGCCGCGGCCTGCCGCTCGTGCAGGCCGTGAGCAAGGCGTGGGGGGCCTCGCCCAGCCCCCGTGGCGGGAAGGTCATCTGGGCGGTGCTGCCGCTCACCGACGGCTCCCCGTCGAGCGAGTAGCGTTACCCGCCGTGACCGATCGCCAGCCAGAGCCCGACCGCGACTTCGAAGAAGTGCTCGCCTACCTGAAGGAGGCGAGGGGTTTCGACTTCACCGGGTACAAGCGCACGAGCCTCATGCGGCGCGTCGCGCACCGGATGAGCCAGGTGTCGATCGACAGTCACACGGAGTACATCGACTACCTCCAGTTGAACCCCGACGAGTTCAACGCGCTGTTCAACACCATCCTGATCAACGTCACGGGCTTCTTCCGCGACCCCGAGGCGTGGGAGTACCTGCGCGGCGAGGTCATCCCGTCCATGCTGGGCGAACGCGGCCCGGACGACCCGATCCGCATCTGGAGCGCGGGGTGCGCGTCCGGCGAGGAGGCGTACAGCATCGCCATCGCGCTGGCCGAGGCACTGGGGCCGGACGCGTACCGGCGGCGGGTCAAGATCTACGCGACGGACGTGGACGACGAGGCCCTCGCCCAGGCCCGGCAGGCCAGCTACACCGCCCGCGAGCTGGAAGGCCTGGAGTCGGAGCTGCTGGAGAAGTACTTCGAGGCGCACGACGGGCGGTTCTCGTTCCGCAAGGACCTGAGGCGCACGGTCATCTTCGGCCGCAACGACCTGGTGCAGGACGCGCCGATCTCGCGCATCGACCTGCTGATCTGCCGCAACACGTTGATGTACTTCACCCAGGAGACGCAGGCGAAGATACTGGGGCGCTTCCACTTCGCGCTGGTGCCGCGCGGCGTGCTGTTCCTCGGCAAGGCCGAGATGCTGCTCAGCCACACCCGCATCTTCGACGCCGTCGACCTCAAGCGGCGGATCTTCCGCCGGGCCGCGAGCGGCAACGGCGCCTCGCACTTCGTCACGCACGCGTTCGTGCAGGACCGGCGGATCGACATCGGCGGGCTCGACCAGTTGCGCGAACTGGGTTTCTCCGCGAGCCCGGTCGCGCAGGTCGTCGTGACGAGCGACGACGTGGTCGCGCTGGTCAACCACCAGGCGGAGGCGACGTTCGGGTTGTCCGGCAAGGACGTCGGCAGGCCGCTGCGCGACCTCGACCTCTCCTACCGGCCGGTCGAGCTGCGCGGCTACGTCGACCAGGCGCGGCTGGAACGGCGGACGCTGCGCGTCAAGGACGTCGAGTGGGCCCGCGGTCCCGGCGACACGATGTGGTTCGAGGTGCACGTCAACCCGCTCGTGGACTCGGGGAACGGCATCCTCGGCGTCTCCATCGTCTTCCACGACGTCAGCGCCGCGCGGCGACTGCTGGAGGAGTTGGAGCAGGCGAACCACCAGCTCGAAGCGGCGTACGAGGAACTCCAGTCGACCAACGAGGAACTGGAGACCACGAACGAGGAACTCCAGTCCACAGTGGAGGAACTGGAGACGACCAACGAGGAGCTCCAGTCCACCAACGAGGAACTGGAGACGATGAACGAGGAGCTCCAGTCGACCAACGACGAGCTCCAGACCATGAACGACACCCTGCGCGACCGCAGCGGGGAGCTGGACGAGGTCAACGGTTTCCTGGAGTCGATCCTCACGTCGCTGCGCGCGGGCGTCATCGTGCTGGACCTGGAGATGCGCGTGCTGGCGTGGAACCGCGGCGCCGAGGAGCTGTGGGGCATGCGGCGCGACGAGGCCGAGGGCATGCACCTGCTGAACCTCGACATCGGCCTGCCGCTGCCGGAACTGCGGCCCGTCGTGCGGCAAGCGCTCTCCGACGGCTCGTTCACCACCGAGGTCAAGGTGGACGCGGTCAACCGCCGCGGCCGGGACGTGCACGTCCGCGTCGTGTGCACGTCACTGCGGTCGAGCACCGGTGAGCCGAACGGCGCGATACTGGTCATGGAGCAGCACGTCTAGCAGGCTTCGGCGACGTCCCGCACGATCACGAACTCGCGCAGCAGGTCCATGACCTCCAGCGGGCGCAGGACCGTCTTGGTGTCGGCGACGAGCCGGAACGGGAGGCCCTGCTCGCGGCACACGCCGCTCAGCTCCAGCAGCAGGCTGATGCCGGTGGAGCCGAAGAAGGTGACGCCGGTGCAGTCCACGACCAGCGAGACGGGTTTGCTCTCCAGGGCTTGGCGAGCCACCACCCAGACGTCCGGGGCGGTGTCGCTGTCGACGTCACCGCGCACTACGACGACGGCGCAGCCCGCCTGGCGGCGCTCGTCCACCGCGAATTCCGGGTATTCCACCAGTGCTTCCCCGACCGGTCGACAGTGTGTGCTTGTCCGTGGCTGTCCTCTCAACCGTCTCCGAGGGTAGCCCCGTCCCGGTGCCCTGTCCGATCGGATCGGTCAAGACCGGCGTCCGAGACCATGATCCGCACCACCATCGGCACCAGGTCGCGGCTCCGCCGCCAGAGCCACGGGAGGCCCTTCAGGACCAGCCACGCGGCGTGGTGCAGGGGTGTCGTGCGCACTCCCCCGACGCACTCCAGGCTGACCGGAGCCGTGCCCAGCACCTCCGCGAACGCCGCCGCCAACCGGCGATGTCCCAGCTCAGAGGGGTGCAGGCGGTCCACGCTCCACGTCGACGCGTCGTAGGCGCCGGGCAGCAGGTCGAGGTCGACGCAGCCGATGCCGTGCCTCGCCACGACGGCGTCGACCACCTCGTTCACGGCGGCGACGCGGGCCGACAGGGCCCGGCGCAGCGCACCGGGCAGCCGGAACACCCGACCGTGGTCGTGGAAGCGGACGGTGACGATCATCGCACCGGCGGACCGCAGCGCGCCGACGACGTGGTCCAGGTCGTGGTGCAGCCGCACCGGGTCGAAGTCGGAGCGCAGCGTGTCGTTCATGCCCGCCAGCACGACCACGGCGTCCGGGCGGGCCGCCAGCGCGAGCGGGAGCTGCCGCGTGCGCACGCAGCCGACGCGGGCGCCGGGGAACGCGAGGTTGTGGTAGTCGGGGAAGGCCGCGCCCAGCAGCGGACCGAAGCCGCGCCAGCCGCCGGGAACGGGGTCGCCGATGCCGACCGAGGTCGAATCTCCCAGCACCACGAGGGTTCGCACGAGCGCCACCATCGCGCAGCCGGGTGACCGGGTGGGAACAGCGTGGCGAACGCCGTGTGCGCACTGCCGGAACGCCTGGTACGGCGGGCTTTTCCGGACCTGGAGCGGCTCCGGTTACCGGAAGGCTGGGTAGAGCTGGAGGTTCGTGGCCTTCTCGCCGTAGCGCTCGACCAGGGCGCCGATGACGGCGTCCGCGTGCTCCACGATGGCCGTCGCGCCGAGCGACGCGGCGTCGGTGCGCAGCCGCACCCACCGCGACGTGAGGATCGTGCTGCGCGGCGGTGCGTCCTGGCCCCGGTGACCGCTCTGCTCGGTCGCGGTCAGCTTCGGCAGCGCCCGCCACGTCGACAGCCACACCCACAGGAGCTGCGACTCCAGCAGGCGCGGCAGGAACACGGCGTCGTCGTCCAGGTCCGGCCACACCGACCCGACCTCGGCGCGCCACGCGGCCACCATCGCCTCGGACATGCCCGCGGGCAGGCCGTACGCGCACCAGCAGGACGGGAACGGGACGCGCAGGCAGGCGGCGTCGAACACGATGTCGCGGACGCACCCGCCCTCGAAGTCCAGGAACCGGACGCCCTTGCTGGTGACGAGGTGGTTGTCCGGGCACGACGTGGACGGGCTGAACGCGCGGCGGCGCGAGGACACGAAGCCCTTCACCGCGAGGGCGGCGAAGTCGCGGGCCTTGCCCGTGGTCTCCACCTCCAGCTCGCGTTCCAGCAGGTCCGGCAGGCCCTCCAGGGCGGCGTGCACGTCCACGGCGACCGGGTCCTGGCAGCACTGGGTGCCCTGGCGGCGCATGAGCGCGTCGAAGTCCGCGTCCCGGCCCGCGGTGGTGGCGTGCAGCCTGCCCATCGCGTGCGCCCACGACAGCAGCCCGCGCTCGGCGGCGCGGGCGTCCCTGCCGAGGAGCTTGTCCGCCAGCCGGGGGGCCTTGCCGAGGTCTTCCAGCACGACCAGCCGCTTGCGGATGTCGTGCGCGACCAGTTCGGGGGTCAGGCGCTCCTCGGACGGCAGGGCGGTCAGCAACTGGTGGCTGACGGTCTCGTGCGCGAACGGGTCGCGATCGGCGGCGGCGGGCGGGTACCGCTTGACCACGAGGGTGCGCGGGAGGGAGAACGGCGTCGCGGCAACCCTGACCCGGACGACGACGGACCGGCCTGCTCCCCCGAGGTCCTCGGGATCGGCAAGCCTGATCTGTGCTCCGAAACGCCCGCTCAACACGGACTGCGCGGCTGCCACCGCCTCGTCGATCTCCGGCGTGGCAGCGTTGTCGACGTCCGGTGAGCCGGCCGTGATCTCCACGCTCATCCCCTCCGACCCTACTCCGTTGGCCATGGTGCGGTGCTGGTTGACAGAAGTCGGCTGGGCATCGTGACGGTAGTGCTCCACCGGTGATGACCACCACTACTAGTTGGTAACGGCTTCGAACCATACGAGATGTAGGGCCGTTATCCCGTTGACAGCGGTCTGCCCGTGTCGCCCGCCCGGTTTTTCCGGCTGCGCACCGCCAGGACCAGGGACGCCGCCACCACGATGCCCACCAGGTTGACCACGAGCTGTCCCGTGGACTGGGCGAAGCGTTCCCACTCACCGAGAACGGCGGCGACGGCGGCGTAACCCGCGGCCGGAACGGTGGTCACCGAGATGAAGACGCCGACCAGCGCGGCCGACTTCGCCGAGGTCATCGACAGCATCCCGGCCGCTCCGGCCAGCAGCGCGACGATCAGCGAGAACGGCCCGACGGTGTACACGAAGTCGAACTCGTGCTGGTCGATCACGGTCTGCCGGTCGAACAGCCCGGTGAACGACCCGATCTGCGCCCCGATGACGGTGACCAGCATGGCCGCCGGGAACCCGACAGCCAGCGCCAGCGCGGCCCGGCGGACCAGGTCCCAGCGCTTCAGCACCAGACCGACCGAGATGGCGGCGAGCGGCCCGAACTCCGGACCGACGACCATCGCGCCGACGAGCGTCACGGTCGAGTTCGTCACGACCCCGACCGCCGCCAGCAGGCACGCGATGCTCAGGAACGCCAGGAAGGTCGCGTTGAGCCGCGACTCCTCCCCCGTGCGGGACAGCAGCTCGTCCCAGACCACGGCGTCCGCGCCCTCACCGGGCGCGGCGTCCTGGGCCTGGTCGGCGGCGTCCGACAGGGCGGTGTCGATCTGCTCCAGCGTCACCCCGCCGTCCTTGTCGACGCCGAGGCCGCACAGGGAGGCCACCACCTCGTCGGTGGCCTCCCGTGCGACGTCCGCCTCGACGACGTCGCCCGCGGGGTCGATCGCCGCCCCGCGCAGCAGCACCACGTGCGTCGCGCCGGGATGTTCCTTCAACACGGCCAGCACCCGGTCGGTGACGTCGACCGGGCAGACCGCGCGTAAGTGCAGCACCTACTTGTCTGTCGCGGACTTGTCCACCGGGGGCTTGGCGTCCACGCCCGCCTCCTTGCGCTGCAACGGCGTGATCGGGGCCGGGGCAGCGGTCAGCGGGTCGTAGCCGCCGCCGGACTTCGGGAACGCGATCACGTCGCGGATCGAGTCCGTGCCGGACAGCAGCATGGCGATCCGGTCCCAGCCGAACGCGATGCCGCCGTGCGGCGGGGCGCCGAACTTGAACGCGTCGAGCAGGAAGCCGAACTTCTCCTGCGCCTCCTCCGGCCCGATGCCCATCACGCCGAACGCGCGCTGCTGCACGTCGGCGCGGTGGATACGAATCGAGCCGCCGCCGATCTCGTTGCCGTTGCAGACGATGTCGTAGGCGTAGGCCAGCGCGTTGCCGGGGTCGGACTCGAAGTTGTCCAGCCACTCCGGGGTGGGCGAGGTGAACGCGTGGTGCAGCGCGGTCCACGTGCCGCCGCCGACGGCGACGTCGCCGTCCTTGAGCTTCTCGGTCGACTCGAACATCGGGAAGTCCACGACCCACACGAACGACCAGGCGTTCTCGTCGATCAGGCCGACGCGGGACGCGATCTCCACGCGGGCCGCGCCGAGCAGCGACCGAGCGCCGTCCGGGTCGCCCGCCGCGAAGAACACGCAGTCGCCGGGGTTCGCGCCGACGGCCTTCGCCAGGCCCTCGCGCTCGGCCTCGGACAGGTTCTTGGCAACCGGGCCGCCGAGCGTGCCGTCCTCGGCGACCAGCACGTACGCCAGGCCGCGGTGGCCGCGCTGCTTCGCGAACTCCTGCCAGCCGTCGAGCGTGCGACGGGGCTGGTCCGCGCCGCCGGGCATGACGACCGCGCCGACGTACGGGGCCTGGAAGACCCGGAACGGGGTCTCCTTGAAGTAGTCGGTCAGCTCGACCAGTTCCACGTCGAAGCGCAGGTCGGGCTTGTCCGAGCCGTACTTGGACATGGCGTCGGCGTAGCTGATCCGGCGGAACGGCTGCGGCAGCTCGTGGTCGGCGAGCCCCTTCCACAGCGCGGAGATGATCCGCTCGCCGAGGGCGATGACGTCGTCCTGCTCGACGAAGCTCATCTCGATGTCGAGCTGGGTGAACTCCGGCTGGCGGTCGGCGCGGAAGTCCTCGTCCCGGTAGCAGCGGGCGATCTGGTAGTACCGCTCCATGCCGCCGACCATCAGGAGCTGCTTGAACAACTGCGGCGACTGCGGCAGCGCGTACCAGGAGCCGGGGCGCAGGCGCGCGGGCACCAGGAAGTCGCGGGCGCCCTCCGGGGTCGAGCGGGTCAGCGTCGGCGTCTCGACCTCGACGAACTTCTCGGCGTGCAGCACCTCGCGGGCGATGCGGTTCGCCTCGCTGCGGGCGCGGATCGCCTTGGCCGGGCCGCTGCGGCGCAGGTCCAGGTAGCGGTGCTTGAGGCGGGCCTCCTCGCCGACCTCCAGGTGGTCGTCGAGCTGGAACGGCAGCGCGGCCGACTCGTTCAGGACCTCCAGCTCGGTCGCGTAGACCTCGATGGCGCCGGTGGGCAGGTCGGGGTTCGCGCTGCCCTCGGGGCGCGCGGTCACGTCGCCGACGATCTTCACGACGAACTCGGAGCGGAGGCGGTGCGCCCGCTCCGCCATCTCGCCCTCGCGGAAGACGACCTGGGCGACACCGGAGGCGTCGCGGAGGTCGATGAAGATGACCCCGCCGTGATCGCGCCTGCGGGCCACCCACCCGGTCAGGGTGACGGACTGCCCGGCGTGCTCGGCCCGGAGCGTCCCGGCCTCGTGCGTGCGCATCACGGGTGCTGCTCTCCTCGTGCTCATTTATCCGACTGGCGGCTGGCAGTCAAGGCTAGCCAACAGCCCCGTGGCGACACCCACCAGGTTTCCGATTCACTTGTGGGTGACGGCGGGAACCGTAGGATCCGCTGGTGCCGAAACGCCTGCTGGTGATCGTCTTCGCCCTGCTGCTGACGTCGGGCTGCGCGGTCCGCGTGAACGGGGTGCCCGTCGCGGGCGTCGCCGCCTCCACCACCGCGACCACGTCCCGTGGCGCCTCCACCACGGGTTCCCCGTCGCCCGCGGGGCAGTGCGAGTACGCCAAGGACACCTCCCCCGGCGCGCTCCCCTCGAACGGCTTCCCCGACTCGAAACCGGGCACCGGGAAGACCACGGCCACGTTCACCACCGACAAGGGCACCCTGACGATCGACCTGGACCCGACCGCGGGCCCGTGCTCGGTCGAGGCGATCCGCTACCTGGTGAAGAAGAAGTTCTACGACGGCACGTCGTGCCACCGCCTGACCACCAACCCGAGCCTCGGCGTGCTCCAGTGCGGCGACCCGTCCGGCACCGGGACGGGCACGCCGGGGTTCCGGTACGAGGACAAGCTGCCCACCCGCGGCGCGTACGTGCGCGGGGTCGTGGCGATGGCCAACGCCGGACCGGGCACCAACGGGAGCCAGTTCTTCATCGTCCACGGCGCCGCGCAGATCGACTCGGACTACCCGGTGGTCGGCAAGGTGCGGTCGGGCATGGAACTCGTCGACGCCGTCGTGGCGGGCGGTGTGGAGGGTGGGGCGCAGGACGGGAAGCCCGTCAAGCCGATGACGTTCACGAGTGTCGTGGAGGGGTGACGGCGGGTCACTCCCCGTCGGGTTTCGCGGCCACGCGCCGACGCACCAGTTCCGCCAGTCGAACCGGGTCGCAGGCGGCCAGGTGGTCGCGGACCAGCGCGTGGACGAACCGGTACTCCCCGTCGACCTCGGTGAGCAGGATCCGGTCGCTCGCGAACCGCAGCAGGACCGTCCTCCGCCAGGGCAGTTCACCGTGCGCCAAGGGCTTGGCGAGCAACTCCGCCAGGCCGTGGGTCACGTCGAACGGGAAGATCGCCTGGACAGCGGTGACCGGACCGATCAGCAGCCCGATCGCCAGCCCGGTCAGCGACCCGAGCACCGACGTGTCGAACGACGCGCCGAGCAGCCCGGCGGCACCGAGACCCGCCCCCGCGCCGACGAGCAGGACGGCGAGGTCGAGGAGCACCCACCTCCCCCTCGGACCCGGTGACCCGAACCCCGCCCGGTCGGCGGTCGCCCACAGCCTGGAGAAGCTCATCGTGACCGTCCCCGTGAGACCGCCGACCGCGAAGCCCGTGGCGAGGCCTGCGACCAGGTCCGGCGACGGCCCCGTCCAGATCATCACCACCGCCGGGACCAGCGACGCGATGAACGAGAGGGACCCCGGCGTGTAGCTGTTGAACGTCACCAGGTTGGCGAACGCCACGGCGAACGTCACGAGCACGACCAGACCGACGCCGACGAAGTCCGGCCCGGAGCCGACCAGGAGCCCGAGCTGCCGAGCGGACCAGACGGCCACTCCCGCTCCGACCGCGCCCGCCGCGAAACCCGCCGCGCCCCAGTGCCAGGAACGCCGGTCACCCCGTTCGGGCCGGACCGGCACGCGGTCCGACCTGCCGCGGGCGACGAGGACGAGGATGAACAGCGCGGAGCAGGCGGTGACGACCGAAGCCTCGACCAGCCCGAACCTCGACCCCACCGCGAACCCGAAGGCCGACAGCATCCCGATGAGCATCGCGGGCTCGAACCGGGTGAACATGCGGTGGACCGCCTGTGCCGGAACGAAGTCCAGCCACGCCACCCGGTACATCAGCTTGCGCCGGGCCACGAGGTCGTTCCAGAACGGGTTCTTCGCGACCAGCGCGAGGAACCGCAACCCGCGGATGACGCGCTCGCTGTCGAAGGGCGCCTCGGGGGCGTGACGGCGCACCAGCATCTCCACGACGTAGGCGTCGAAGAGCCGCCGGTGGGGTTCCTCGTGCGCGCCGACCTGCTCGGGCGCCCCCGCGGCCTCACCGCTCCGGTAGGTGAGCGCCATGATGTTGAGCATCAACGGCGAGTCGAGCAGCTCCCACAGCCTCGGCGCGTCCTCCAAGGCCCCGCGAACGCCGTCCAGCACCGGGCTCACCGCCCCGAGGTAGTCCTCGACGACGTGCCGCTCCAGCGGTTCGATGCGGACGGCCTGGTAGAGCTTGAGCTTCTCCTTGAGGGTCTGGTAGTCCTTGATCCGCGAGCAGACGGCCACCTGGTTGCCGAACTGCTCGGTCAGGGCGTTGATCTTGTCCACGCAACTGTTCCGGTCGTCCCCGTTCACCTCGTCCAGCCCGTCGAGCAGCAGGACGAGCCGCCCGGCCCTGAACCACTTCTTGACGTGGCCGATGGGCAGCTTGTAGCGGTCGACCACCTGTGCCAGGAGCCAGGGCTCGAACTCCGGGAGCGGGTTGAGCTGTGCGCTCAACCTCAGGCTGTTCTGGCTGGACGGTGACCACGACGCCAGGTCGACGACGATCGGGAGCGGTCTGGTCGAGTCCTCGCGGGCCTCTTCCACCAGCTTCTGGCACAGGTGCAGCAGGACGGTGCTCTTGCCGCTCCCCGGATCACCCAGGACGAGCAGTTCGCTGTGGTTGTCGGTGAAGAGCCTGGCGATGTCGTGGTTCGACGACGGCTCGCCCAGTTCCACGTACGGGTCCTCGATGAGGTCGACCGGGCAGATGACCATGCTGGGTTGCGGTGACAGCTTGAGGTCCAGTTCACGACCCGTGCGGCGGCCCAGTGAACTGTCCAGGCGGCTGCCCACCCACGACTCGATCCTGTTCAGCGCGGCCCGTCTGTTCGAGGGGTGGTCCCAGCGGCCCTTGAGGTAGGGCTCGCTCTTCGCGCGTAAGCGGTCCCAGGTGCCCAGTACGACGGTCACGGCGGTGAGGACCGCCACGGCGGGCCAGAGCCAGTCCTGGAAGCGGGCGAGGAAACCGGGGGCGGTTCCGCCGGTGCCGACGTTGATCGCGATCGGTAGCAGGACGAGCGTCGTCACGGCGCTGAGGCCGACCACCGCGGCTGTGCGCGCCACCCGGATGAACCGCTGCCACGTCATGCCCGCCCTCCACGGGTCGACTACCGCAGTCGTGTCGTCGTGTCGTCGTCTCGCCGGATCGCGGCGGTGGACGGTGAACGATGAACGAGATGCTCCGGGACGATCGCCGATCACCTGGGCGGTGGGTTGGGCCTGCCAGGTGAACTTGGGGTGATTTCGCCCGTTCGGAGCATTCCGAATGACGTTTTGTGCGGGCTGCGGGGGCGGGGGTGGTCGTGCGGGGAGTTGGGGGGAGTTCAGGGGGATCGATCCAGTGGTCGGGGGATGGGCTGACCGGGTGGAGTCGGTTCCGCCGTGGTGGTGAGCGGGGTTTTCGGGGGTGGCGGGTTGCTTATCGTCGGGGTGTGAGCGGGTTTCTGGATTTGCGCGGGCCGGCGTTCTTGGCGGATCCGCATGCTGTGCTGCGTGGGTTGCGGGAGGCGGATTGGTGGGCTGAGACGGATCTGGGGACGGCGGTGCTGCGGTACGACGAGGTGCAGGCGGTGTTGTCGTCGTGGTCGTTGCGGACGCCTGGGGTGGATTTCCTGGTCGCGCAAGGGGTGACCGAGGGGCCGCTGGTGGAGGTGATGCGCGGGTTCCTGGTGAACTCCGATGGGGTTGCGCATCAGCGGTTGCGGCGGGCTGTGGGGCGGGCGTTCAGCGTGCGGCGGGTTGAGGAGTTTCGGTCGTCGGTTGGATTTCTGGCGGATGAGTTGATCGATGGGGTGGGTGGGGAGTTCGACTTCGTGGCCGATTTCGCTCGGCCGTTCGCGGTGCGGGCGCTGTGTCGGTTCATCGGGGTGCCGGAGGATGCGGAGCGGGAGGTGAGCGGGTGGGCTGCTTCCGTGGGGTTGTTGTTCGGGTTTTCGGTGGTGGAGAACGCTTCTCGGATCGAGGCGGCGTTGGGGTGTTTGTACGAGTTCATCGATGATCTGGTGGATCAGCGGAGGCGGTCGCCTGGGGGTGATCTGCTCTCTTCGTTGGTGGACCAGTCGTTGACCGAGGATGAGTTGCGGTCGTTGGTGGTCACGTTGTTGTCCGCTGGGCAGGGGACGGTGCAGCACCAGCTCGGTGGGGCGGTGGCCGCGTTCTTGGAGTTCCCTGAGCAGTGGGAGGTGTTGGGGGGTGATTCGTCGTTGGCGGGGCAGGCGGCGGAGGAGGTGGTGCGGTTTCAGCCTGCGACGTTGTTGGGGGTGCCTCGGGTCGCCAAGGAGGACATCGTGGTGAACGGGATGCTGTTGGAGGCTGGTAGTTGGGTGCTGCCTGTTACGGGGTCGGCTAATCGGGATGCGGCGGTTTTTGTTGGGGCGGATCGGTTGGATGTCGGGGTGGCGCGGGTGGCGCATGTGACTTATGGGGGTGGGGTGCACTACTGCTTGGGGGCGGGGTTGGCTCGGGTGGAGTTGCAGGAGGTGTTGCCTCGGATTGCTCGGGCTTGGCCTGGGTTGAGGGGGAACGGGGTGGTGGAGTGGTTGCCTGCCAACGAGGCTGTGTATGGGCCGGTGTTGTTGCCGGTGGTTCAGTGAGGGTGGGTTCGGTGGGGATGGGTTCGGTGGGGGGTCCGGTTGGGTGCCGGGGGTGCGTTGGTGGGGTGGCCGATTTGACTTGGGGCCCCTAGATTTGCCCCTTCGTCGGACAATAAAGGGCAGAGGTGAAGCTGCCGTCCGACGCAAGTTTAAGGGGCAAATCCCCCAAGTAAAATCGGCCACGGTTGCGTAGGCGGCGTGCGGTTCGTTGGTGGGCAACAAGATTAAGAGAAAAAGAAGAGGGCCCGGCAGGTGTGCCGGGCCCTCTGATGGTGTGTGGTTGTTACGCCGTGGGCGAGAGGAAGAGCAGGCGGTTCGGGGAGCCTGAGCCTGGGTTGGTGACCTTGTTGGCCGTTGCTGCCGCCACTAGTGCTGCGGAGACCTGGGCGGGGGTTGCCGTGGTGTTCGTCTGGAGGTACCTGGCGGCTACGCCTGCTACGTGGGGGGTGGCCATGGAGGTGCCGCTGATGGTGTTGGTGGCGGTGTCGCTGGTGCCCCAGGAGGACGTGATGCCTGAGCCGGGGGCGAAGATGTCTAGGACGCTGCCGAAGTTGCTGTAGCTGGCGCGGGCGTCGGTGCGTTCGGTGGCGCCTACGGTGATGGCCTGCGTTACGCGGGCCGGGGAGAAGGTGCTGGCGTTGGCGTTGCTGTTGCCCGCCGCTACCGCGTAGGTGACGCCTGAGGCGATGGAGCGGCGGACCGCGTCGTCGATCGCGGTGGAGGCGCCGCCGCCGAGGCTGAGGTTTGCCACTGCCGGCTTGACGGCGTTGGCGGTGACCCAGTCGATGCCTGCCACCACGCCCGCGAGGGTGCCGGAGCCCGCGTTGTCCAGGACGCGGACCGCTACGACCTTCGCGCCCTTCGCCACGCCGTACTGGCTGCCCGCAATGGTGCCCGCCACGTGGGTGCCGTGGCCGTTGCCGTCCTGGGCCACGGCGTCGTTGTCGACGAAGTCGCGGCCGTTGGCCGCGCGGCCGCCGAAGGTCTGGTGGCTGATGCGGACGCCGGTGTCGATCACGTAGGCGGTGACGCCGGAGCCGGTCGACGCGTAGGAGTACGCCGAGTTGAGCGGGAGGTTGGCCTGGTCGATGCGGTCCAAGCCCCAGGACGGCGGGTTGGTCTGCGTGGTCTCGACGTGGAAGACCTGGTCCTGCTCGACGTACTCGACGGCCGGGTCGGCGGCCAGGCGCTTGGCCTGGGTTTCGGAGAGCTTGACGCTGAAGCCGCGCAGGGCGCTGCCGTAGACGCGGTCGACGGCGCCGCCGAAGCGGGCGGCGACGGTGTTGGCCGTCGTCTCGGTCTTCGACAAGGCCTCAGCGGTGTCCTTCAGCTTCACCACATAGCTGTTCGGCACCTTTTCCTTGGCGTCCGCCGAACGGATTTCGCCCGTCGCGGCCTGAGCCGGGGAAGCCAGCAGTGTGACTGCCGTGGCGGCCATCGCGGCCACCCCGACGCCGGCCAGGAACCGGTTCTGTCGTGACTCTCGCATCGTGTGATCCCGTTCTCGGATGGTGACCACCACGTCCGCAGGGAGTGGAAGTGCTGGTCACGCGATCGACTTCACTGAGTGCCACAGCATCGTTGCTGATGGTCACGACCATAGGCAGTGAATGCGAACGGGTGAAAGGGCTAAATGTTGCCAGTTGTTGCAACCGTGTCAAAAAATGCTTCTACCTCGGGTTTCTCACCTTCTGAAAGTGGTTGACGAGAATGGACCGAACGGTATTCGACAGCATTTCGACAGCCGATTCCAGCGGTTGGGCACGCTTGCGGGCGTGCCCAACCGAGGGGTCTACAGGGCGGGGTCCCAGTACAGGAGCCGCCCGTAGGGCACGGGGGTTCCGGCGGCGACGATGGCCGCCGACACCTCCGCGGGCGTGGCCGCGGGGTTGTACTGGAGGTAGCGCGCGGCGACGCCCGCCACGTGCGGGGCGGACATGGACGTGCCCGAGAGCGTGTTGGCGGCGGTGTCGCTGGTGTTCCAGGCGGACAGGATGCTCTGGCCCGGCGCGTAGATGTCGACGCCGGGGCCGTAGTTGGACGACGACGCCTTCGTGTCGGTGATCGTGGACGCGCCGACGGTCAGCGCCTGCGCGACGCGGGCGGGCGAGAAGTTGGCGACGTCGGCGTTGCTGCCGCCCGCCGAGACGGTGTAGGTGACGCCGGAGGCGATCGACGTGCGCACGGCGTCGTCCATCGCCACGGACGCCGAGCCGCCGATGCTCATGTTGGCCACGGCGGGGTGGACGGCGTTGCGGGTCACCCAGCTCACGCCCGCGATCACGCCCGCGGTCGTGCCGGAACCCGTGGGGCCCAACACCTTCACGCCGTAGCAGATGGCCTGCTTCGCGATCCCGTACGTCGTGCCGATGGCGATGCCCGCGACGTGCGTGCCGTGGCCGTTGAGGTCGTCGGCGATCGGGTCGTTGTCGACGAAGTCCCAGCCGTCGCGGGCCCGGCCGCCGAAGTCGACGTGCGTCTTGCGGATGCCGGTGTCGATCACGTAGACGTTCACGTCACGACCGCTGGACGTGTAGCTGTAGGTGTGGTCCAGCGGGAGGGCCCGCTGGTCGGTGCGGTCCAGGCCCCACGGCGGGTTCAACTGGGTCGCGGTGGAGTGCACGACCTGGTTCTGCTCCACGTACTCCACCGACGGGTCGGCCGCCAGCCGTCGCGCCTGCTTCTCCGACAGCGTCACGGCGAAACCGGGGAACGCGCCGGACAGCGACCGCCCGCCGAGCGACGCGGCCAGCCGGTCGCCCCCGCTCCTGACCTTCACGATGTAGCTGCCGGGGATCGCGGTCGGCGACCCGGCGGCGAGGACGACGCCCTCGGCGGCTTGGGCGGGCGCGGCGGCGAGCGCCATCCCCAGTGCCACGACTCCCAAGCAGGACAACGACTTGCGCATGGACAGGTCCTTTCCTCGAACAGGGCGGTGGCCCCGACGCGAAAGCGCGGCGGGGCCACCGGTGACGGAGCGGGGACTACGCGGACGGAGCCCGGAACAGCAGGCGGTTCGGCGAACCGGAGCCGGGGTTCGTCACCTTGTTGGCGGTGGCCGTCGAGGTGATCGCGGACGACACCGCGGCGGGCGTGGCGGAGGGGTTGGACTGGAGGTAGCGCGCGGTCACGCCGACGACGTGCGGCGTCGCCATGGAGGTGCCGCTGATGGTGTTGGTGGCCGTGTCGCTGGTGTTCCACGACGACGTGATGCCCGAGCCGGGCGCGAAGACGTCCAGCACGGAGCCGAAGTTGGAGTAGCTGGCGCGGGCGTCGGTGCGCTCGGTGGCGCCCACGGTGATGGCCTGCGTGACGCGGGCCGGGGAGAACGTGGAGGCGTTGGCGTTGCTGTTGCCCGCCGCCACGCCGTAGGTCACGCCGCGCGCGATGGAGGTGCGCACCGCGTCGTCCAGCGCCGTGGAGGCGCCGCCGCCGAGGCTCATGTTGGCCGTGGCGGGCTTGACGTGGTTGTTGGTGACCCAGTTGATGCCCGCGACGACACCGGCGGTCGTGCCGGAGCCGTTGTTGTCGAGCACGCGGACGGCGACGATCTTGACGCCCTTGGCGACGCCGTACTGGCTGCCGCCGATGGTGCCCGCGACGTGCGTGCCGTGGCCGTTGCCGTCCTGGGCGATGTTGTCGTTGCTGACGGCGTCGTAGCCGTTGACCGCGCGGCCGCCGAACGTCTGGTGGCTGATGCGGACACCGGTGTCGATGACGTAGGCGTTCACGCCCGCGCCGGTGGTGGTGTAGCTGTAGGACGAGTTGAGCGGCAGGTTGGCCTGGTCGATCCGGTCCAGGCCCCACGACGGCGGGTTGGTCTGCGTCGCCTGGATGCTGAACACCTGGTTCTGCTCGACGTACTCGACCGACGGGTCGGCGGCGAGGCGCTTGGCCTGCGTCTCCGACGCGCTCGTCGCGAAGCCCTTGAAGCCGCCCTCGTAGGTGCGGTCGATCTTCGTGCCGAACTTCGACGCGAGGGAGTCGACGGACGCGGTGGAGAAGTCCTTGAGCTTCACGATGTAGCTGCCGGGGATGGCCTGGGGCGACCCGGCGGCCAGGATGCTGCCCTCCGCGGCCTGCGCCGTCCCGGCGGCCATGGTGATGGTCGCCGCCGCGACGATCACCGCACCGGCACCGGCCAACCAGCGCACCTGTCGTGTTTCACGCATTCGTCTGTTCCTGTCGTTCGCAGGGAACGGTCGACGAAGTGACCCGCGGGCGGGGGAAGACGGGGACGACGACCGCATGTCACGCCCCTGAGCAGGCGCTCCACGTCTTCCGAGGCTATTGACGATCCAAGATGTCCGAAATAGACCAGATGCCCCAGTCAGCTCGTGGACTCTACTGCACCGGGGCCACGACGATCGTCGTCATACCTTCGGCGGTACACCTCCGACCGGGTACCGGTAATGAACAGGGCCGAAAGTCTCAAGAATCCAGTGTTTCTTTAACAGTGTCAGCATCCGGAATGCTGAGGAACATCCCCGAACGGCTGTACCGGAGCACTGTTTTGGCCCAGTAGGGTCGCTCCCGCTGAAGTTCCTTCTGAACGGAGTGGGTAATGGTCGGCCACACCACCGAAACGGCCGAGGAGTTCGCCGAAACACTGCGTGCCGCGATACGCGCGAAAGGCCTCAGCCTGGACCGCATTCGGCACCGGCTGCACATGCGTGGCGCGCCGATCAGCATCACGGCGTTGAGCTACTGGCAGTCGGGCAGGCGCAGACCGGAAAGACCGGATTCACTGCTCGCGTTGAGCCACCTCGAAGACGTGCTCGACCTGCCGGAAGGCTCGTTGAGCCAACTCCTCGGCCCGCCACGGCCCCGCGGTCGCGGCCGGGTCCGCCAGCCGGAGCCCCAGGTGCAGGGCGTCGGCCGGGACAACGTTCGGCTCGCCCAACTGCTCGCGGGCGTCGACACCAGCTCCGACACCGGGCTGAACCGCGTCTCCCAGCAGGACCGCGTCGAGATCGGCGCCGAGGGCGGCACCCGCCGCCTGCGGTCCCGGCAGACCCTGCGGGCCGACCGCGGGGGCGTGGACCGGTGGGTATTGGTCTACGACACGGACGCGCCGGGCAACCCGCTGCCGACGATCGGCATGCTCCGCTCGTGCAGGCTCGGGCGGTTGATAGCGGATCCGACCAGCGGCATCCTGGTCGCCGAACTCCTGTTCCCGAGACCGCTGAGACAGGGTGAGACGCTGGTGCTGGAGTACGAGCTGCTCCACGGCGAAGCGCCCTACCCCGCCCTGGAGACCTCGCACTTCCGCCGTTTCCGCCTGCCCGTCCGGGAGTACGCGCTGGAGGTCAGGTTCGACAGCCGGTGCGTGCCCGCGCGGTGCGAGCAGTTCTCCACGCCCGACCTCGCCAGCGGCACCGAGATCAAGGTGGACGACTGGGGCTACGCCCACGCGAAGGCCCGCGACTTCGGTCCCGGAATCTTCGGCATCCGCTGGGAATGGTCGTACAACTAATACGACCGGGGCAGGTTCAAGGTGTGCTGCGCCACATAGTTGAGGATCATTTCCCGGCTCACCGGGGCGATTCGCGAAATGCGTGACGCGGTCAACAGCGAAGCGAGTCCGTACTCGGTCGCGAGACCGTTGCCCCCGTGCACCTGGATGGCCAGGTCGACGGCCGTGGCAACCGCTTCCCCGGCGGCGTACTTCGCCATGTTCGCCGACTCGCCCGCCGCCCTGTCCTGCCCCGCGTCGTACAGCGCCGCCGCCTTCTGCGTCATCAGCCTGGCCAGTTCGACCTGGATGGCGCACTGGGCGAGCGGGTGCGACAACCCCTGGTGGGTGCCGATGGGCGCGCCCCAGACCGACCGGGTGCGCGCGTACTCGGCGGCCTTGTCCAGTGCGCGGCGGGCCATGCCGGTGGCGAACGAGGCCGCCATGATGCGCTCCGGGTTGAGCCCGGCGAAGAGCTGGGCCAACCCGGCGTCCTCCGACCCGACGAGGGCGTCCGACGGCAGGCGCACGTCGTCGAAGAACATCGTGAACTGCTTCTCCGGCGAGACGATGTCCATCTCGATGGGCTGGTAGGTCAGGCCCGCCGCGTCCGTCGGCACGATCATCAGCGCCGGGCCGGTCGGGCTGATCGCCACGACCAGCACGGCCTGGACCTCGTCCACACCGGAGATGTAGTACTTGCCGCCGCTGAGGACCCACTCGTCGCCGTCGCGGCGGACCCTGGTCGTGAGCTTGTGCGAGTTCGAGCCCGCGTCCGGCTCGGTGATGGCGAACGCCATCTTCGTGGTGCCCTCGGCGAATCCGGGCAGCCACCGCGCCTTCTGCTCCGCGGTGCCGAACCGGGCGATCACCGTCGCGCAGATCGCGGGCGACACCACCATGAGCAGCATCGGGCTGCCCGCCCTGGCTAGTTCCTCGCAGACGGCGGCGAGGTCGCCGATGCCCCCGCCTCCCCCGCCGAACTCCTCCGGCACGGCCACCCCGAGGTAGCCGAGCTTGCCCGCCTCGGCCCACAGCTCGTCGGTCTTCTCGCCCGCGCGGGCCTTGGCGGTGAAGTACTCCTGCCCGTAGCGGGAGCCCAGGTCCGCCACGGCCGCGCGCAACGCCTTGCGCTCGTCGGTCTCGGTGAAGTTGACGGTCATGGCTCTCCCTCTGCGACTTCGTCTTCGGCCACGACGACCAGCACGTCGCCGGAGTCGACCTGTTGTCCTCGGGTGACGCGGAGTTCGGCGACCGCCCCCGCGGTCGACGCGAGGATCCGGTGCTCCATCTTCATGGCTTCCAGCACGAGCAGTTCCGCGCCCGCCTCGACCCGCTGCCCCTGCTCGACCGCGACCCGCACGACCGTGCCGGGCATCGGGGCGACGGTCGCGCCGGGCGCCACCTTCGCCACCGGGTCGGGAAAGCGCGGAACGGTCCGGAGCGTCACGGCGCCGAGTGGCGAGTCCACTTCGACCGAATCGTCGTAAACGCTGACGTGGAAACGGTTTCGCAAACCGTCACGTTCCAGCACGACGGATTCCCCGTCGGCGGAGACGACCGTGATCGGCAGGCTCGTGACGATGCCGTCGCGGGTGTGCCGGTAATCGACCTCGACATTCTCGTACCTCACGCGCTGTGACTGCGAGGGGAGGTTCCGCCACCCGATCGGCAGAGCGCCGGTGTGCCGTCGTGCCGCCTGAGTGAGCGCGGCGGCCAGTGCGCTGGGGGTCAGGTCGTGTTCCCGCGCCTCGGTGAGGCGGTGCTGATCGAGAAAGCCGGTATGGGTGTCTCCGGAGAGGAACGCGGGGTGCCTCAGGACGTCCACGAGCAGGGCCCGGTTGGTGACCAGACCGTGGATGCGGGCGCCCGCGAGCGAGGCCGCGAGCTTGCGGGCCGCGGACGCGCGGTCCGGCGCCCACGCGATGACCTTGGCCAGCATCGGGTCGTAGTGCACGCCGACCACCGAGCCGTTCTCCACGCCGCTGTCCACGCGGACGTCGCCGGGCACCTCGAACCGGTGCAGCGTGCCGCTGGCGGGCCGCCAGTCGCGGGTCGGGTCCTCGGCGTACAGGCGCGCCTCGATGGCGTGGCCGTTCGGCGTCGGCGGCTCGGCGGGCAGTTCCGCGCCCTCGGCGACGGCGATCTGCCACGCCACCAGGTCGACGCCGAACACCAGCTCGGTCACCGGGTGCTCGACCTGGAGCCGGGTGTTGACCTCCAGGAAGTGGAAGTCGCCGTCGGAGAAGAGGAACTCGACCGTGCCCGCGCCGACGTACCCGATGGCCTCGGCGGCGGCCGTGGCGGCGGCGTAGAGCCGGTGGCGCGCCTCGGGGTCCACCGCCGGGCTCGGCGTCTCCTCCACGATCTTCTGGTGCCGCCGCTGGATCGAGCACTCGCGCTCGCCCAGCGCCCACACCGTGCCGTGCGCGTCGGCCAGCACCTGCACCTCGACGTGCCGCGCGCCCTCCAGCAGCGGCTCGCAGAACACCGTGCCGTCGCCGAACGCCGACTCGGCCTCCCTCCTGGCGGAGGCGACGCCGTCGGCCAGCTCGGCGCGGGACCGCACCTCGCGCATGCCCCGACCGCCGCCACCGGCGGAAGCCTTGACCAGCAACGGGAAGTCGGTGTCGGCGACCGAGTCCGGGTCCAGCTCGGCCAGCACCGGTACGCCTGCGGACGCCATCCGCTTCTTCGCGGCGACCTTGGAGCCCATCGCCTCGATGGCCTCCGGCGACGGGCCGACCCAGACCAGCCCGGCGGCGAGCACCGCGCGGGCGAAGTCGGCGTTCTCCGACAGGAAGCCGTAACCGGGGTGCACGGCGTCCGCGCCCGCGCTCACGGCGGCGGCGACCAGCAGGTCCGCCCGCAGGTACGTCTCGGCGGGGGTCGCGCCGGGCAGCCGCACCGCCGCGTCCGCCTCGGCGACGTGCGGCGCGTCGGCGTCCGGGTCGGAGTGCACGGCGACCGGCGAGATGCCCAGCTCCCGGCACGTCCGGATGACCCGGCGGGCGATCTCGCCCCGGTTCGCGATCAGCAGTGTCTGGATCATCGTCCCCATCACATCCGGAAGACGCCGTAGCCCTCGGCGCCCTTGATCGGTCCGCTGTGGATCGCGGACAGGCAGAGGCCGAGCACCGTGCGGGTGTCGCGGGGGTCGATGACCCCGTCGTCGTAGAGCCGCCCCGACAGGAACGCGGCCAGGGACTGCTGTTCGATCTGCCCCTCGACCATCTTCCGCATGGAGGCGTCGTGCTCCTCGTTGTAGTCCTGCCCCTTCGCCGCGGCGGCCTGCCGCGCGACGATCGACAGCACGCCCGCGAGCTGCACCGGCCCCATCACGGCGGACTTGGCGTTGGGCCAGGTGAACAGGAAGCGCGGGTCGAACGCCCGGCCGCACATGCCGTAGTTGCCCGCGCCGTAGGACGCGCCCATGGTCACGGTCAGGTGCGGCACGCGGCTGTTCGACACGGCGTTGATCATCATCGCGCCGTGCTTGATGATGCCGCCCTGCTCGTACTGGGCGCCGACCATGTAGCCGGTGGTGTTCTGGAGGAACAGCAGCGGGGTGTCGGCGGAGTTGGCGAGCTGGATGAACTGGGTCGCCTTCTGCGACTCCTCGCTGAACAGCACGCCGCGCGCGTTGGCCAGGACGCCGACCGGGTACCCGTGCAGGTCGGCCCACCCGGTGACCAGGCTGGTGCCGTAGCCGGGCTTGAACTCGTCGAACCGCGAGCCGTCCACGATCCGGGCGATGACCTCGCGCGGGTCGAACGGGATCCGCTGGTCGGTCGGCACCAGCCCGAGCAGCTCCTCGGCGGGGTACGCGGGCTCCTCCACCGGTTTCGGAGCGGGGCCGAGCTTGCGCCAGTTGAGCCGCGCCACGATCCGGCGGGTCAGCCGGATCGCGTCGACCTCGTCCTCGGCCACGTAGTCCGCCAGACCGGACACGGTGCCGTGCATGTGCGCGCCGCCCAGCGCCTCGTCCTCGGACTCCTCGCCGGTCGCCATCTTGACCAGCGGCGGCCCACCGAGGAAGACCTTCGACCGCTCCTTGATCATGACGACGTGGTCGGACATGCCCGGCACGTACGCGCCGCCCGCCGTGGCGTTGCCGAACACCGCCGTGACCGTCGGGATGCCCGCCGCCGACAGCCGGGTCAGGTCGCGGAACGCCCGCCCGCCGGGGATGAAGATCTCCGCCTGGCTCGGCAGGTCCGCGCCGCCGGACTCGACCAGGCTCACCACCGGCAGCCGGTTGGCGAACGCGATGTCGTTGGCGCGGAACGTCTTGCGCAGCGTCCACGGGTTGCTCGCGCCGCCGCGCACCGTCGGGTCGTTCGCGACCACGAGGCACTCGACGCCCTCGACGACCCCGATGCCCGTGACGATGCTGGCGCCGACCGGGAAGTCCGTGCCCCACGCGGCCAGCGGCGACAGCTCCAGGAACGGGCTGTCCTGGTCGACCAGCAGCTCGATCCGTTCACGGGCCAGCAGCTTCCCGCGCTTGTGGTGCCGCTCGGTGTACTTGGGCCCACCGCCCGCGAGCGCCTTGGCCTGCTCGGCGTCCAACTCCTCGACCTTCGCCAGCAGCGCGGCCCGGTTGTCGCGGTAGTCCGCCGATCCGGTGTCCAGCACCGAGCGCAGCGTGGTCATGCCGTGAACCCCAATCGTCGTGCGGCCAGCTCGGCCATGACCTCGGTCGTGCCGCCGCCGATGCCGAGGATGCGGGAGTCGCGGTAGTGCCGTTCGACCTCGGCGTCGCGCAGGTAGCCGAAGCCGCCGTGCAGTTGCACGGCCTCGTCCACCACGTGGTCGCACGCGGCGACGGCGGCGTTCTTCGCGAAGCACACCTGCGCCACGCACTCGCGCCCCTCGGCCACCATCGCCACGACCTCGCGGGTGTAGGTGCGGGCCAGCTCGATCCGCTGCGCCATCTCGACCAGCTTGTGGCTGACCAACTGCCGCTTCACCAGCGGCTTGCCGAACGTCTCGCGGGTGCGGACGTAGGCCAGCGTCAGGTCGAGGCAGCGCTGGGCCGTGGCGTACGCCTCGACGGCCATCGTGAGGCGTTCGACCTGGAACTGGCGCATGATCAGCGCGAACCCGCCGTTCTCCTCGCCCACCAGGTTCGCCACCGGCACGCGAACGTCCACGAAGGACAGTTCGGCGGTGTCCGAGCAGTGCCAGCCCATCTTCTCCAGCCTGCGCACGACCTGAATACCGCTGTCGACCACGAGCAGGCTGACGCCCTCGTAGCCGGGGCCGCCGGTGCGGACGGCCGTCGTGACGAAGTCCGCGCGGGCGCCGGAGGTGATGAACGTCTTGGTGCCGTTGACGACGTAGTGGTCGCCGTCGCGGACGGCCGTGGTGCGCAGCGCGGCGACGTCCGAGCCGCCGTCCGGTTCGGTGATCGCCAGCGAGCCGATCAGCTCGCCGGTCAGCGCGGGCCGGACGAACCGGTCGACCAGGTCCGGGTTCCCGGCGTCGACGATGTGCGGCAGGGCGATGCCGTGGGTGAACAGCCCCGCGATCAAGCCGGACGAGCCGCCGGACTGGATGATCTCCTCGGTCAAGACGACGCTGTCCAGCAGGTCGCCGCCGCTGCCGCCGACCTCCTCGGCGAAGCCGATGCCCAGCAGTCCGACCGCCGCGGCGGCCCGGTGCAGCTCGCGCGGCAGCTCACCCGCCCGCTCCCAGGAGTCCAGGTGCGGCACGACCTCCCGCTCGGTGAACCGGCGGACCGTGGCACGCAGGTCCTTGCGCTCCGGTGTCTCGAACAGGTCGGCGGTGATGGTCACAGCAGGGCCTCCGGGATGTCCACGTGGCGGGAGCGCAGCCATTCGCCGAGTCCCTTGGCCTGCGGGTCGAAGCGGGTGGACGACGCCACGCCGTCACCGAGCAGGCCGGGCAGCACGAAGTTGAGCGCCCGCAGGTTCGGCAGCTCGTACCGGACGACCTCGCCCGCCTCGGGCAGGAGTTCCTTCAGCCGGGCCGCGGTCAGCTCCTCCGCGAGCCACGCGTAGGCCTCGTCGGTGCGCACCCAGACTCCGAGGTTCGCGTCTCCGCCCTTGTCGCCGGAGCGGGCTCCGGCGATCGTGCCGAGTGGCAGCCTCATACCGTGATCACCTTCCCGTCGGGCAGGACCGCCTGGTGCTCGACGCGGTCGCGCGGCACGTACGCGGCGCGGTAGACGCCGAACGGCGTGCCGTCCGACGGCGGCGCGGTGACGTGGAAGCCGGGGTACGACCCGAGCGCCAGTTCGATGGCCGTGCGGGAGAAAGCCTTGGCGCGCTTGGGGTCCGAGGTCTTGATGGTCACGTGCAGCAGTGCGCTGGCCGTCTCCTCGGTGTCCGCGTCCGCCCGGTCGGTGCGGGCCAGGGTCCATGTCAGGCCGTCCGGCCCGAGCGCGGTCTCCAACTGCCGCCGCACGAGGTCGGCCTTCGCCTCGACATCCAGTCCGCAGAGGACGAACGTGGTGCCGTTGCGGAAGCCGCCCAGGCTGTTCAGGCACACCTTCAGCGTGTCCGGCGGCGGGCTGCCGCGCACCCCGGAGATCCGCGCGCCGCGCTCGTGCGGCTCCAGGGTGATCGTGTCGAAGTGGCTGACCACGTCCGGCCCGAGGTACGCCGGGTCGCCGATCTCGTACAGCAACTGGGCCGTCACGGTGTCGACCGTGACCGCTCCCCCGGTGCCCTCGTGCTTGGTGATCACCGACGAGCCGTCGGCGTGCACCTCGGCGATCGGGAACCCCGGCCGGTCCGCGTCGATCGAGGTGAAGGACGAGTAGTTGCCGCCGGTGGCCTGGGTGCCGCACTCCAGCACGTGGCCCGCGACCGTCGCGCCCGCGAGGGCGTCCCAGTCGTCGCGCGCCCAGCCGAAGCGCGCCGCCGCCGGGCCGACCACGAGCGACGCGTCGGTCACCCGGCCGGTCACCACGACGTCCGCGCCCGCCCGGACGCACTCGGCGATGCCCCACGCGCCCAGGTAGGCGTTGGCGGTCAACGACTCCGGGAAGTCCGCCCGCAGGTCGTCCCCCGTCACGACGCCGATCTTCGCGCCCACGCCCACCTTCTCGATGGCGGCGGCCAGCCCGAGCGGGTTCAGGCCGCCCGCGTTCGCGACGATCGTGACGCCGCCCTCAACGGCGAGCCCGAGGCAGTCCTCCATCTGGCGCAGGAACGTCTTGGCGTAGCCCAGGTTCGCGTCCCTCATCCGGTCGCGGCCGAGGATGAGCATGGTCAGCTCGGCGAGGTAGTCGCCGGTCAGCACGTCGAGGTCGCCGCCTTCGAGCATCTCGCGCACGGCGCCGAGCCGGTCGCCGTAGAAGCCGGAGGCGTTGCCGATCCTGATCACGACCGCTCCCTGCCCGTTCCGGGAGGGCCCGCGAACGCTTGGGCGATCGGCAGCCACTCCTGGGCCACCGGCCCGACGGCCGTCACGTCCAGGTCGTCGCGGTGGCGGCGCTGGGTCACCAGGAGGCAGAAGTCCAGCGCCCGCCCGGTGATCCGGTCCTCCGCCTCCTCCGGCCCCCACGTCCACAGTTCCCCGCTCGGGGCGGTCAGCTCGACCCGCACCGGGTCGGCGGGCGGGGCGAGGTTGTTGACCAGGAAGGCGAACGCGATGGTGCGGGCGCCGATGTGGGCGACGTGCCGCAGCCGCTCGGACGGCGCGCGGACCACACCGAGCGCGTCGGCGACGTCCTGCCCGTGCGCCCACGTCTCCATCAGCCTGGCCGTCGCCATCGACGTCGGGCTCATCCGGGGGCCGAACCACACCAGCTTCTCGCCCGCGGGGACCGCGCGCAACGCCTCGGCCAACTGTTCACGTCCCGCTCGCCAGCGCGCCAACAGGTCCGGGTGCTCCGCGCCCTCGGCCGCGGCCTTGTCGACCGTGTGCTCGTCGTAGGCGGCCAGCCCGGCGGTGAACCCGTCGGGGTCCCGCACGGCGACCAGCGACATCCGGTCGGTCCACGCGAGGTGCGCGACCTGGTGGGCGATGGTCCAGCCCGCGGCCGGGGTCGGGACCGACCAGTCGTCCAGCGGGGCGACCAGGTCGTCCAGCTCCTCGCTTTCGACCCGGAGGTCGTCGAGCACGTCGGTGATCACGATCAGCTCTCCTCAAGGGCAGCTTCGAGCATCGTCGCCCAGTGCCGCACGATGCCCGCACGTCGTTTGCGGTCGTCCGCGAGCTGGTTGGCCAGCGCCAGGCCGCGGACCAGGTCCAGGGTGATCTGCACGGCCTCGCGGACACCGGGCCGGGTCTCGTCCGCGCCCAGCAGCTCCACGGCCAACCGGTGCGTCTCACGGCCGATCTTCGTCTGCAACGGCAGCACGATGGTCTTCAGCTCGGGGTCGGTCCGCGCGGCGACCCACAGCTCCAGCGCGGCGGAGAACAGGTCGCTGGCGTAGAAGTCCGCGATCAGGCCCACCACCGCGACCGGGGACCGGCCGACGCCGACCGCGCGCGCCTTGAGCACCAGCACGCTCTCCGCGCCCAGGTGCTCGACGGCCGCCGCCACCAGCTCGCCGCGGGTGCGGAAGTGGTGGAGCTGCGCGCCGCGCGAGACGCCCGCGCGTTCGGCGACCAGGATCGTCGTGGTGCCCGACCAGCCGCGTTCGACCAGGCAGTCGACCGTGGCCTCCATCAGCTTGCGCCTGGTCCCACGGCTGCGATCGGCCTGGCGCTGCCTCACCTCCACCACCATGCCGCCGAGTCTGGCCGCTCACTAACAAACAGTCAAGACTGATTGTTAGCCGGCTGGACCACCGCCGTCGTGGACGGTCCACAGTGGCTGTTGCGGATACCCGCAGGTGGTGCGGACCCCCGCAGGACCTGCGGTGGCGTAAGGAGGAAACGACTGACCCGACCGTACGCACTTCGGTGAATTCTGGACGCCACCCCTTTCGCTCAGGGTGAGCGACCGCTAACTCTTGGACGCCGTTCCCCCCTGCCCGGTGATCTACGGAGAACCAATGCGAGCGTTCCGCGTTTTCGCCCTGTCAGCCCTGGCCACCCTCTCCCTGCTGGTAGGAACCACCTCGGCAGCCTCAGCGGCACCCCGCGCCATCACCAAGTACGTGGCGCTCGGCGACTCCTACACCGTCGGTGTCGGAACGTACGGTTACGACGACCCGAACGACCCGTGCCGTCGCGGACCGTTCGCCTACCCCCGCCTCTGGGCCGCCGCGCACCCCGCGACCGCGTTCACCGAGGCGTCGTGCTCGGGCGCCGACACCACCGACGTCCTCTCCACCCAGATCCCGCTCGTCACGCCGGACACCTCGCTCGTGACGATCCAGGTCGGCGGCAACGACGCGGGCTTCGTCGACGTGCTCGTCGGCTGCACCTTCGGGTCCGACGCGGACTGCGTCACCCGCACCCAGGTCGCCAGCGAAGTCGTCCGCACGACCGTCTCCCCGGCGCTCCAGAAGACCTACGCGGCCATCCGGGCCAACGCCCCGTCGGCGCGCGTCATCGTCATCGGCTACCCGCGCATCTACAAGCCGGGCGGCACGTGCTTCGGCCAGTTGAGCGCCCCGAAGCAGGCCGCGATCAACGCTTCCGCCGACGTGCTGGCGACCGTGACCGCCAACCAGGCCGCCGCGGCGGGCTTCACGTTCCTGGACGCGCGAACGACCTTCAGCGGTCACGAGATCTGCACGAGCGACTGGTACCTGACGGCCCTCGAAATCTTCAAGCTCAACGAGTCGTTCCACCCGAACAAAAAGGGTCACCAGTTCGGCTACTTCGCACCGCTGAACGCCATTACCGGCTGATCCATACGATTACCGAATACCCCTTGGACGAACGTGTCCAAGGGGTATTCGCCGTGCACGGGTGAGAACATGACGATCATGCGTCAAGCGCGTGACCGATGGCCAAAACAGCAGGTCAACGCGTTTTTCGTGTTACGGGAGTGGAATTAACATGTGAGCGGGATTGCAATTTTTCAGCCCGTCGACGCATTGACCTGAACGGATGGGACCGCTTAACTCCGAGTAGTCCCTGTCACTCTTTCGAGTGTTACTGGAGTGCGAATGCGCGGGTTGATTCACGGAAGCGGCGCGGACGATCTGGTGATCGCGCTGAACCCGTTCTCCACGACCTCCCCGAGAATGACGGCGGCGGCGGCACGGGCGGGAGCCCTCGGCGTGCTGGACCTCGGTGGCGGCGGCCGGGCGGCCCGGTCGGCGCTCGCCCGCACCGCGAGGTGGGCGGGTGGGGCGTTCGGCGTGCGGTTCACGGCGGGCTGCCGCCTCACGGCCGCCGACCTGCCGGACCAGGTGTCCACCGCCGTCCTGGCGCTCGACGCCCCGCTGAGCCCGGCCGACCTGCCCGGCCTGCGGGTGCTGGTCGAGGTCACCTCCCGCGAGTCGGCCCACGACGCCGTGCTGGCCGGTGCGCACGGCGTCATCGCCCGAGGCCACGAGAGCGGCGGCCGGATCGGCGACCTGGCCACGTTCGTTCTCCTGCAACAGCTCCTGGCCGACCTGGACGTGCCGGTGTGGGCCGCGGGGGGCATCGGGCCGAACACGGCCGCCGCCGCGGTGGCCGGTGGCGCCGCGGGGGTCGTGCTGGACGTCCAGCTCGCGCTGCTCGCCGAGTCGGAACTGCCCGCCGACGTGACCGGCCCGCTCGCCACGATGGACGGTTCCGAGACGACGGTCGTGCACGGGCACCGCGTGCTGCTCCGCAAGGGCCCCGGCGCACCCGCGCTCCCCGACCCCGGAGCGCTGTCGGGTCCGCTCGACACCCGGTTCCTGCCCGTCGGCCAGGACAGCTTCCTCGCCGCCGTCTTCCGCGACCGCTGGGGCACCGTCGGCGCCGCCGTCCGCGGAGTCCGCGACGCCGTCGTGACCGCGCTCGGCGACGGCGCGGGCTCGCTCGGCCCGGACTCCCCCGGCGCCCGGTCGCTGGGCACCGCCCTGCCGATCGCGCAGGGCCCGATGACCAGGGTCAGCGACCAGCCCGCGTTCGCCGCGGCGGTGGCCGAGGGCGGCGGGCTGCCGTTCATCGCGCTGGCGCTGTCGACCGGCGCGCAGACCCGTGAGGTGCTGACCAGCACTCGGGAACAGCTCGGCGACTCGCCCTGGGGCGTCGGGGTGCTCGGGTTCGCCGCCGAGGACGTCAAGACCGCCCAGCTCGACGTGATCCGCGAACTGCGGCCGACGCACGCGATCATCGCGGGCGGCCGTCCGGCGCAGGCCGCCGCGCTGGACGAGGTCGGCATCACCACGTTCCTGCACGTGCCGTCACCCGGTCTGCTGCGGCAGTTCCTCGCGGCCGGGGCGCGGCGGTTCGTGTTCGAGGGCGCCGAGTGCGGCGGGCACGTGGGGCCGCGCAACAGCTTCCCGTTGTGGGAGGCGCAGTTGGCGGTGCTTTCCGAACACCCCGTCGACGACGTCCACGTGCTGTTCGCGGGCGGTATCCACGACGAGCGGTCGGCCGCGATGGTGGCCGCGCTCGCGACGCCGTTGACCAGCCGCGGCGGGTCGATCGGTGTGCTGATGGGCACCGCGTACCTGTTCACCGAGGAGGCCGTGCGGGCCGGGGCCGTCCAGCCGCTGTTCCAGCGGCAGGTGGTGGAGGCCGAGCGGACCGAGCTGCTGGAGACCGCGCCTGGTCACGCGACCCGGTGCGTCAGCAGCCCGTTCACCGACGAGTACGCGGCCGTGAAGCAGGAGCTGCGCGACCGCGAGGTGCCCGACCGCGAGGCGTGGGAGCGGCTGGAGCGGCTCAACGTCGGCAGGCTCCGCCTGGCCAGCAAGGGCATCGAGCGGATCGGCGACGTTCTGTCCGAAGTGGACGAATCGCGTCAGCTCGACGAGGGCATGTTCATGGCCGGGGACGTGGCCGTGCTGCGGTCCGAGGTCACCACGATCACCGAGCTGCACGCGAGCGTCACCACCGGAGCCGCGGCCTTCGCCACCGCCAGGGCCGGGGAACTGGGCCTGGCGGCGCCGGGGCTCGACCTCCCCGTGCCCCAGCCGTTGGACATCGCTGTCATCGGCATGGCCTGCATGTTCCCGCAGGCACCCGACCTGCCCTCGTTCTGGGCGAACGTGCTGTCCGGCGCGGACGCCGTGACCGAGGTCCCGGCCGTCCGCTGGGACCCGGCCGTCTACTACGCCCCCGACGGCGACGGCGACCGCACCCCGTCGCGCTGGGGCGGGTTCCTGCCGGAGATCCCGTTCGACCCGTTGAAGTACGGCATCCCGCCGACGTCGCTGGCGAGCATCGAACCGGTGCAGTTGCTGGCGCTGGAGGCCGCGTCGCGGGCGCTGGCCGACGCCGGGTACGCCGAGCGGCCGTTCGACCGGTCCCGCACGTCCGTGGTGTTCGGCGCGGAGGCGGGCAGCGACCTGTCCAACGCCATGACCCTGCGCACGGTGCTGCCGAGCTACTTCGGCGAGGTGCCACCGGGTCTGCGCGACCAGTTGCCGACGCTGACCGAGGACTCGTTCCCCGGTGTGCTCGCCAACGTCATCGCGGGCCGGATCGCCAACCGGCTCGACCTGGGCGGCGCCAACTACACCGTGGACGCGGCCTGCGCGTCGTCGCTGACCGCGGTCGACGTGGCCTGCAAGGAACTCACCGGCGGCACCAGCGACGTCGTGCTGTGCGGCGGCGCGGACCTGCACAACGGCATCAACGACTACCTGCTCTTCTCGTCGGTGCACGCGCTGTCGCCCACCGGCCGGTGCGCCACGTTCGACAGCTCCGCCGACGGCATCGCGCTCGGCGAGGGCGTGGCGTGCGTGGTGCTCAAGCGCCTCGCCGACGCCGAACGCGACGGCGACCGGGTCTACGCGGTCATCAAGGGCGTCGGCAGCGCCAGCGACGGCCGGTCACTCGGTCTCACCGCGCCCCGCCCGGAGGGGCAGCGCAACGCGCTGGAACGGGCCTACCGCAACGCGGGCATCTCCCCGGCCGAGGTCGGGCTGGTCGAGGCGCACGGCACCGGGACCGTCGTCGGCGACCGCACCGAACTGGGCACGCTCACCGACGTGTTCGTCGAGGCCGGCGCCACGCCCGCGAGTTGCGCGGTCGGCTCGGTCAAGTCGCAGATCGGCCACACGAAGTGCGCCGCCGGGCTCGCCGGGCTGATCAAGACGTCCCTGGCGCTGTACACGGGTGTCCAGCCGCCCACGCTGCACGTGAGCAAGCCGAACTCGGCGTGGGTCGCGGACACCAGTCCGTTCACCTTCCACGCCACCCCTCGCCCGTGGTCGGCGGAGCCCGCCGACCGGGTCGCCGGGGTGAGCGCGTTCGGGTTCGGCGGCACGAACTTCCACGTGGTGCTGCGGGGTTACGACGGTGCCCCACCGCCCGCGCACGGGCTGGACGAGTGGCCAGCCGAGCTTTTCACGTTCCGCGGCGAGGGCGCGGTGCAGGCGGCGGAACAGCTCCTGGCGCTGGTCCGGGCGGGCGGGTGGCGGCTGCGCGACTACGCGCTGAGCGCCGCCAGGCGAGCGGACCTCGCGCGCGGCGAGGTGAGGTTCGCCGTTGTGGCGTCCGATGTGGACGACCTGGCGGCCAAGCTGCGCCGGGCCGTCTCCGGTGAGGACTCACCGTCCGACGGGATCTTCCAGGCGACCGGCGTGTCCGGCGAGGTCGCGTTCCTCTTCCCCGGTCAGGGCAGCCAGCGGCCCGGCATGTTCGCCGAGCTGTTCGTGGCGTTCCCGGAGGTGCAGCGGCACCTCCAGGTCGGCGCGGAGTGGGCCGACGTGCTGCACCCGCCGACCGCGTTCGACGCCGGGGAGCGCGCCGCGCAGCAGGCCAGGCTCACCGACACGAGGGTCGCCCAGCCCGCGCTGGGGATCGTCGGGCTGGCCGCGCACGACCTGCTGACGATGGCGGGCGTCGAGCCGGACATGGTCGCGGGCCACAGCTACGGCGAACTGGTCGCGCTGGCCGCGGCGGGCGCCCTCCCGGTGGAATCCCTGCCCGCGCTGAGCGCCGCGCGAGCTGAATCGATCCTCGCGGCGACCGGCGACGATCCGGGCGCGATGGCCGCCGTGACGGCCGCCGCCACCGACTTCGAGGCGCTGCTGCCCCCGTCGGTCGTGGTGGCGAACCACAACTCGCCGACGCAGACCGTGGTCTCCGGACCGACCGCCGACGTCGAGGCGGCCGTGGAAACCCTGCGGGCCAACGGTTTCAGCGCCAAGCGCATCAAGGTCGCGTGCGCGTTCCACAGCCCGCTGGTCGCCTCCGCAGGCGAGGCGTTCGCCGAGGCGCTGACCGACGTGCGCGCCCCGGAGCTGCCGGTGTGGTCGAACCGGACCGCGACGACGTACCCGGATGACGTGCGCGCGGAGCTGGCGGCCCAACTCGGGTCGCCCGTGCGGTTCGCCGACCAGGTCGAGGCGATGTACGCCCACGGCGCGCGGGTGTTCGTGGAGGCCGGGCCGGGCTCGGTGCTGTCCGGCCTGGTGTCCGCGACCCTCGGCGACCGTCCACACCGGACGATCGGCCTGGAGTCCTTCGGGCACGACGGTGTGCGCGGCTTCCTCACCGCGCTGGCCCAGCTCGCCGTGGCGGGCGTGGACCCGCGCACGGCGTGGCTACACCGCGGCCGCGACTCGGTCGACGCGTCTGTGCCCCGCACGACCCGTGCGGCGGGCTGGACCGTCGACGGCCACCTCGTCCGCACCGCTGCGGGCGTCATCCCGACCGGTGCGCTGCGCCCGGCCGAACGCGTTCAGGAGATCCCCATGGCGGCCCACGGCGGCGGTTCCGACGAGGCGCTGATCGCGGAGTTCCTCCGCGGCAGCCGGGAGATGATCGCCGCGCAGCGGGACGTCCTGCTCGGCTACCTCGGGACGGCCGAACGCCTGCCCGCGCAACGCGCGCCCCAACGACAACCGGTCGTGATCCAGCCCGTGGTGGTCGAGCAGGTGCCGGTGGTCGTCGCCGCGCCGACCAGCGTCCTGGAGTCGGTGCTGGAGATCATCGCCGAGCGCACGGGCTACCCGATCGACATGATCGAGCCGGACCTGGACCTGGAGGCGG
>NZ_JANYMP010000018.1:0-174969 GCF_025061645.1 Umezawaea endophytica
CGCCCCCACGCTGGAACCCACAGCCTCCCCACCAGCCCCCCACCGGACCCCCTACCACTCCCACCGCCGAGCCCCACCCATCAACCCAATCATCCCCGACACCAACCGCATCTGCTCCACCCCCCGAATATCCGCCTCCACCAACCGAGGCGAACACACCAACACAGCCACAGCCTGAGCCCGCGACAAAGCCACGTTCAACCGATTCCGAGACAACAAAAAATCCAACCCCCGCGGCAAATCCACAGCAGCCGAAGACGTCATCGTCGCGATCACCACCGGCGCCTCCTGCCCCTGGAACTTGTCCACCGTCCCCACCCTCACCTCCTCATACCCACTAGCCTCCAACGCCCTGCGCACCACCCTCACCTGAAGGTTGTACGGCGCCACCACCAGGATGTCCGACTCGTTGACCGCACGGGACACCCCATCATCCGTCCACATGCGACCCATCAACTCCCGCACGATCCGCACCACCTCCCCAGCCTCCTCCACCGACCTGGTGATGTTGTGCGAGTGATCCACCAAATCCAGGTACAACCCAGACTCCACCCCGGCCACGGACCGCAAAGCCGCGGACGGATGAGCGTGCAACCTCCCGGCGTAAGACAACAACGACACCGGCAAACACACATCCGGATGCATTCGCCGAGACTGATCCATGAAGTACCCCAACGATGGCGGGATCACATCAGCATCCCCCAGCAGATGCCCCAACGCCGAAGCATCCGCCCCAGCGGGATGCGTCCCCTGCACCACCTGAGGCAACTGCTGCGGATCCCCCAACAACACCAGATTCCGCGCACAAACCGACACGGCCAAAGCATCCGCCAACGCGAACTGCCCAGCCTCATCAATGATCAGCACATCAAAAAGCTGCTCCCGCAACGCCGCGTTGGCGAACGTCCACGCCGTCCCCCCGACCAGGTGCCCCCCACCCTGCTCCGCACGCCACCGCACCATCGCCGGGTTGTCCCGCGGCTGCTCCCACTCACAATCCTTGACCGGCTTGTCCTTCGCCTTCTTCGCACAGGGGATGACCACACCCAACTCACGCCCAGCGGCCTTCGCCGCCGACAGCACGTTCTCCACCGCCTTGTGACTGGTGGACGTCACAGCGACGCTCTTCCCCCGCCGAACCAGGTGCGCGATCAACCGCCCGGCCAGGTACGTCTTCCCAGCCCCAGGCGGCCCTTGCACAGCCAACGTCGACCCGTCCAACACGTCCACCGCACGGATCACCGCGTCGACCAGATCCTCACCCTGCGGCAACGACCCGGACACCAACCGCGGCGGCGTCCGGCGCAGCAGGTCGATCCCCGGATGCGGCGGCAACGCGGGAAGCCCCTCCACCACCGCCTCCGCCAGCTCGTACACCGCGCTGTCCTTCGGCGTGGGCATCACCGGATCGCCGGGCAGGATCGCCACCGGCCGAGCCGAGTCCAGCCCGTCCGGCTGCACGCTCTCCAGCAGCACGACCCCGTTCGCCGACTCCGAGAGCACCTCCGCCTTCCGGGTCCAGCCGGGGTTGCCCGGATACAGCAACCGCACCTTCTCCCGAACGCTGAACGGGTGCGGCCGATCAGGATCGACCCGCGCGTGCACCTCGCGCTTGGCCAGCTTCACCCGCCCGCTGGGCATCACCCAGTCGTCCGTCCGCACCGAGACCGGCACCGCGCAGGTGTTGTCCACCTCCAGGTCCGGCAACGGGGCCCCCACCTGCCGGAAGAAGTCCCACCACGCCGGGTTCGTCTCCCGCCGGTGGTACCCGACAGCGGCGGCCAGCAGCGCCCGCGCCTTCTCGTCCGGCGTCGCGTCGGCGGGGTTGTCCGGCAACCCGGCCATCAGCGGGTCCACGACGGCCGCCAGCTTCGCCGCCCGCTCGGCCCGCCGCTCGGCCGCCACCTCCTCGTCGGTCCGCCGGATCAGGACGTCCATCTCGGACTCCTCCACGACCAGCGGCTCGATCCCGGCCTCGGCCCGGACGTCCAGCAGGAACCGGTACAGCCGATCCGTCGACACGCAGTCGTACGTGTTGTACTCCGCGATCCCCGCCAGCACCGCCGAAGCCTGCTCGACGTCCCCCAGCTCCACCAGCGTCAGGTACTCCTCGTAGGCCTCGATGCTGGAAACCGCGTTCTTCACCTCCCCGGACCGCGCGGACGGCATGTACAGCGGTTCCAGGTACTTGATCGAGTACGACCGCTGCGAGACCCGCAACGCCTTGCGCACCACCGCGTACAGGTCGATCAACGACCCGGTGCGCAGCAACGTGTCCACGGCCTCCTCGCGGGTCCCGTGCAACGCCGCCAACCGCTTGAGCGCGCTCACCTCGTACGGCGCGTAGTGGTACACGTGACTGCCGGGGAACTCCGCCAGCCGCGCCAGCGCGAAGTCCACGAACCCCTCGAACGCCGCCTTCTCCTGCGCCCGGCTGTGCGCCCAGAACGGAGTGAAGACGTCCCCGGAGGTGATCGCCCCGAACAGGTACTCCAGCCCCTCGCCTGCCAGGGCGAACGGATCGCCCTCCATGTCGAAGAACACGTCCCCGTCGGCGGGGCTCGGCAGGGCGGCCAGGACGTCCGGCGCCAGCACCTCGTACGCGACCTTCCCGGTCGGGTCGTCCTCGGTGCGCGAGTTGTCCTGGATCACCTGCAACGCCGCCTGCGACCGCAGCGCGCCGAACGTCGTGACCGACATGTCCGACGGCCGGTCGGTGGCCGTGGCGTTGGCCAGCGCGTCGATCGTCCCCAGCCCGGCGGCCACCAGCTTCCGCCGCTGGTCGGTCCTGATCCCCGCCACCAGCGACAGGTCCCGAGCGGCTTCGCGCCCGGTCGAGCAGCTCCGTGCGAAGCGGCACGTGCCGCACGCGGGCCGTTCGTCCGCCCACACCAGGGCGGGCATGGCGGCGGGCACGGACAGCCGCCGCCGCAACCGGTCCCGCAGGTGGTCGACCAGCGGCAGGAAGTCCGCCACCGGGAACGAGTGCGTGGCGTCGTCGCCCAGCACCAGGTGCATCGACGGCCCGGTCGGGTGTCCGGCCCGGCGCAGCGCGTCGGCGTACGCCGTCAACTGGAGCACCGCGGCGGGGGTCGCGTGCCGGGCCAGCTTGGTGTCGTGAGGCTCGTAGCCGTCCGCCGACCGGATCACGAAGTCCGCCCGGCCGTAGAACCCGTCCGAGTAGAACACCGCCTGGTAGACGGCGGGCGCGCCGGACTCCAGCGCGATCCGCGTCTCCTCGGCCGCCTCGACCAGCGCGTCGTGGTGGGGCGCGGGCAGTCCGATCTCGACCAGCCCGGCGCCGAAGCGCTCCTTGAACCGCGCCAGCGCCGCCTGCTCGTGGGCCACGCCGTGCTTGGTGATCAACGTCGCGCCGGAGCTGTCCGGAGTGGGCACGCCGGGCAGCCTCGCGGCGATGGCGTGGTTCAGCGCACTGCGGTGCTCGCACTCCAGCAGGTCGACCAGGTCCGTCGGCGAGATGACCAGGCCGGCCTCCGTGGTGAGCATGACCGGCAGTATCGCGGCCCCGGTCGCCGCGCTCGTGGACGCCCGGCCCCCGCGTGTCGGCGGACGACCGTCCGAGCGGAGCGGACCGTCGGAGGACTGACGTAGCGTTCGGGGCATGGCAACCCTGGTGTCGTTCCACGCCCACCCCGACGACGAGTGCATCCAGTGCGGTGGCGTCATGCGCAAAGCCGCTGACGAGGGGCACCGCGTGGTGCTGGTCGTCGCGACCCGCGGCGAGGTCGGCGAGGTGGTCGAGGGTTTCCTCGCCGAGGGCGAACTGCTGAGCGACCGGCGAGTCCGGGAGACGCACGCCTCGGCGGAGGTGCTGGGCGCCAAGCGCGTGGAGTTCCTCGGGTACGTCGACTCCGGGATGATGGGGGAGCCCACCAACGACGCCCCGAACACCTTCTGGACGGCCTCCGTCGAGGAGGCGGCGGCCAGGCTCGCGGCGATCCTGGTGGAGGAGTCCGCCGACGTGCTGACCGTCTACGACGACAACGGCGGCTACGGCCACCCCGACCACATCCAGGTGCACCGGGTCGGGCTGCGCGCCGCCGAGCTGGCGGGCACGCCGCGGGTCTACCAGGCCACGATGAACCGCGACCACATGAACCTCGGCCGGGCCGCCGCGGAGGCGGCGGGGCACCCGGTGCCCGACGTGGACACCTCGCAGTTCGGCAAGCCTGCGGCCGAGCTGACCGCGGCCGTCGACGTCACGGCGTACCTGCCCGCCAAGAAGGCCGCGATGCGCGCGCACGCCAGCCAGATCAGCGAGCAGTCGTTCTTCCTCGCCCAGCCCGACGAGGCGTTCGCCTACTCGTTCGGCACCGAGTGGTTCATCCGGGTCGGCGCCGAGCCGGGCATCACCGAGTCCGACCTGTTCACCGGGCTGTAGCCAGCCGCCGGTGCTCGTCGGCCAGCGCTCGGGCCCGTTCCAGCGCGGCGGCGGGCACCGGTTCGTCCGCCCACCCGGCGAGCACCTCGGCCATCCCGGTCACGAAGTCCCGTCCGACCGCGGTGAGCCTGCCGCTGCCGAGCATCGTCGCGGTCGCCTCCAGCGCGGCCGTCCGCCAGCGGGCGAACTCGACGTGCCCGCCCTCGTCGTGGTCCCGCTCCCGCCGCCAGAAACCCGCCACGCCCAGGTGCGCGTACGTGCCGTGCAGCAGCCCTCCCAGCGGCCGGGGGTCGTCGCGCCACGGCGCGTAGAACCGCTGGCCGGGATCGGGCCGCAGCAACGGGAACAGGTCCATCAGCGCCACCAGCTTGGTGTGCTGGAGCTCGTGCGCCAGCGTCACGGCCACCGACCGCGCGTCCGGCCCGAGCGACAGGAACACGCACCCGAACGCGTCCGCCTGCGTCGCGCTGCTCATCCCGCCCGCCGCCGAGCGCAGCGGCGTCAGCACCGCCACCGCCTCCCGGAACTCCTCGGCCACCGCGGGGTGCCGCCGGACCAGCAGTTCCCAGCCCGCGGTGATCCCCTCCCGCCACCGCGCCAGGTCGATCCGGTGGTCCACCAGCAACGCGTCGGGGACCCCGCTCCACCGGTCCAGCGCGAACACCACCCCGCCGCCTACGGCGATCTCCGGTGTCGGCGTCCACTCCAACCGGTCCACCGGCACGGTCCCCCGGACCGGTCGGTCCACGTATCCCAGCGACGGCAGGGAGAAGCCTGCGGACGGCGGGAAGTCGACCTCCGCGTCGAGGCCCGCCCGCAACGCCGCCGCGGCGGCCACGTGCGCCAGTTCGGCGGGCCGGGCGACGCCACCCCGGCTGAGCGCCACCGCCGTCCTGGTCGCCCACGCGCTCACGGCCGGGTGGTCCAGCACCCGCCGCACCTCGACGGGCGCGGTCCGCTGGGCCTCGACCAGCACCTCGAACGCCCGCCGCACCGACGGGTCCGCCCCGACCACGAACCGGAGCAGCAGCAGCGTCCGGCTGCGCCGCGCCGCCACGAGCGCCCGCACCGCCCCGACCCCGCCGCCACCGCGGGCCAGCGCGGCGAAGTCCGCCACCGTCAACGAGTGCGGACGCGTCACGAGCCGGAACCCTTGCCGGGCAACGGTGTCACGACACCCGCTCCAGGTCGCGCGCGAGCCGTCCCCGCACGTGCCTGATGAGCCGGTACAGGTCGGCGCAGTACACCGACGGCCGGTCGAACCCCGCGCCCTCGCGGTACCGGTGCGCCCGCAGCCCGCCGCCGCACACGGCGTGCACGTCGCACGCGCGGCAGGAGGCGGACAGCCCGGCGAGCCCGGCCTGCCGCGCCCGCACGTCCGGCAGCCCCAGCGCCGCGTCGAACGAGTCGCGCGCGACGTGCAGGCCGGTCACCGCCGCGCCCTCGAACGCCGACGCCAGGATGTCCGACTGCTCGATCATCCCGTCGGTCTCCACCACGACCTGGAGCGCCGGGCTCAGCCCCACCCCCTCGACCCTCGACCGGCCGCCCAGCAGCACGTGCACGACCTCCTCGAACAGCCGCACGCCGGTCTCCCGCACGGGGGCGCCGTACCAGCGGTCGAACACCGCGATCAGCCAGTCCGCGTAGCCGAACCCCGGCGGGGGAGAGCTCCAGTTCCCGTGCGGCAGCAGGAAGTCCACCGTCGGCGGCTCGAACGCCAGCAGCGACTCGTAGGTGCGGACCGGGTCGTTGCGCAGGTCCACCACCGCCAGCAGGCCCGCGAACAGCGGCCGGAACTCCGGCGACCGCAACGCCGACAGGCCCTCCAGCACGGCGGTGTGGCTGTCGCCGCGGTGCCGCGCGGTCGCCGCCGCGTCGCCGTCCAGGCTCACGCCCACCCGCACGTCCAGCCCCAGCAGCACCTCCAGGAACCGGCGGTCGAGCAGCGTTCCGTTGGTCTGCGCGGAGAACCGCGCGGGGACCCGCGACCGCACCGCCGTGACCAGGTGCTCGATCACCGCGGGGCCCGCCAGGAGCGGTTCGCCGCCGTGCAGCACGACCTCCACGTCGGCCAAGCCGTGCGCGTGGGCGTGCTCGGCGATCCGCGCGGCGGTGTGCTCGACGACCTCGGGGGACATCACCCGCGGCCGGGACCGCCAGCGCTGGTCGGCCATCTCGTAGACGTAGCAGTAGTCGCAGGCCAGGTTGCACCTGCTGTGCACCTTGACGACGAACTGGCGGAACGGCCGCACGCGCACCCCCGATGTCATCCCCTTCCGCCATGAAACACGCCCGCGGGCCGCGACGGTGGTCCGATCGGCCTATTCGGGGCGTTACCAGTTGTCGGCCCACTAGGATGGCGAACGGATCCAGGTCGATCGGCAGGCACGGAACCCGCGGCTTTGCGGACTCGGGTGTAGGGGGCGAGCGCATGGAGAGCGACGGGGTGCTGGAGTCCGAACTCCTCGACGTCACGGGGATCGACCTGGCGCGGCTGGAAGCCTTGCCGGACGCCGTTCTGCGGGCCTCGCTGCGCCGGATCCTGGCCGAGGACCTGGAGATGCCGGACCAGTACGCGGCCTTCCAGAGTTCGTTGTAGTCACCGTCGGCGGAGCCGACGACCAGGCTGCCGCCATCCGAGTGAATCTGCGCTTCGAACGAAGTCCTTTCGGGCGTAGATCCACCGGAACCCGTTCCACTTGGTTTATTCGACGAGTTCACGTCCCCGGCCTGGAGTGGTGATGAGCGGTCCGCTGAGCGTTCCGGGTCAAGCAGGTGTCGTCGCGTTCCTGTCCGCGACCGGCGGCACCGGTCGGACCAGCGCCGTGGCGAACCTGGCCTGGGTCCTGTCGAGCGCGGGCAAGCGCGTGCTGGTGGTCGACTGGGGTTCCGAGGTGCCGCGGGTCCGCGAGTACCTGGAGCCGTTCCTGGTCGGCCGCGGGCCGTTCCCGACGCAGCTCGGTCGCGGGCTGCTGGCGGCGTACACGTCCACGCCGGTGCGCGACGGCTACGAGCCCACCGCCGAGCGGTTCGCCCTGCCGGACGCCACGGGCCACATCGACGTGATCGCCCCGATGGAGCCGGACGCGGCGGGCCGGTTCTTCCCGGACTTCCAGCACGGCGACCCGAGCGCGATGACGGACCTGCGCACCCGGCTGGTCGAGGCGGACTACGACCACGTCCTGATCGACGCGCCGACGGGCGCGGGCGAGGCGTCGCTGACGCTGATCGCGACCCTGTGCGAGGTCGCCGTCGTCTGCTTCCGCCCGCGACCGAGGGCGATCTCGGACGCCGCCGACCTGGCCACCCGGCTGCGCCGCCGCGCCCCGGTGCGGATCGACCTCGTCCCGGTGGCGACCCTGTTCGACGACGCGGACGAGCTGTCCAGGGCGCGGCGCATCCGCTCGGCCATCCACGCGGCGTTCGCCGAGTTGCTCGCGGGCCAGTCCCGCAGGCTGCCGGACGACGGCTCGATCGAGATCCCGTACCGGCCGTACGACGCGTTCGACCCGCTGCTCGCGATCCTGGTCGAGGAACCGCGGCAGGGCGGCACGCTGGAGCACCAGTACGGCCGCCTGGCGTCCGCTGTGACGGGCGGTGAGGTCAACGGGGTCGCCCAGGTCTCCCCGACCCTGCGGGCCCGCTACCGGCGCGTCTTCGGCCTGGACTCCACCGTCGAACCGGACCGGGTCCTGGTCGCCTACTCGCCGCCGGACCGGGCGTGGGCCGACTGGGTGCGCGGCCAGCTCCACCGCGCGGGCGCGCAGACCAGGTCGCTGACCGAGGCCGGGTCGTGGGCGGACGCCGTCCACCCGCCGGGCCTGGTGGTCATCTCCTCGCCGAACCTGGCCGGGTCGGCCGCCCAGTCCGCCGTGGACGAGTTCACCCGGACCGGCAGGCCGACCGTGCTGCGGCTGCTGCTCACCGACACCGAGATCGCCCCGGAGGACGTGGCGAACACCGTCGCCGTCCGCGACCAGCACCACGAGTCGATGCGGGCCAGGCTGCTCACCCACTTCGGCCTGATCGACCGGCCCGGCACCGTGCAGGACGTGGGGATGCGCGTGCCCGGCGCGGAGCCCGCCGTGTTCGGCCTCCCGCCGCGCCACCCGCTGTTCGTCGGCCGGGACGACGACCTGGAGGAGCTGCGGGACCGGCTGTCCGAGGCGGGTGACGCGCGGGTCGTCGTGACGCTGGGCGGCGTGCCCGGCATCGGCAAGAGCGAGCTGGCGCTGGAGTACGCGTACCGGTTCGCCAGCGACTACGACCTGGTGTGGTGGCTGTCGTCGCAGGACCGCCAGTCCGTGCTGGTGGGCCTGGCGAACCTCGCGGCCAGGCTGCGCCAGCCGGGGTCCACCGACTTCGGCACCACGTCCGCGCTGGAGCGGCTCGCGGGGGACCCGGCGTACCAGCGGTTCCTGCTGGTGTACGACAACGCCGACGACCTGGCGGTGCTCGACGAGCTGCTGCCGGACGGCTCCACCGGCCACGTCCTGGTGACCTCGGGCAACGCCCCGGAGACCGCGATCGAGCTGGTCCCGATGAGCGCGGGCGACAGCGCCAGGCTGCTTGCCGACCGGGTGCCCGGCCTGTCGCCGGAGGACTCCGAGGGGGTCGCGCTCGCCGCCGGGCACCTGCCGCTCGCGCTCGACCTCGCGGGCGCGTGGCTGGAGGAGACGGCGCACACCGAGCGCGAAGCGGGCAGCACCGTCGCGGACTCGGCGGCGTGGGCCGTCCGCACGTTCCTCGCCCACCTCGACGGGCAGCAGCCGAACGGCCCGACCGACACCACCGCCCGCGTGCTCGCCGTCGTGGTCGGCACGTTGCGCGACTCCCCGACCGGGCGCATGGCCGTGCTGCTCGCCCAGCTCTGCTCGTTCCTCTCGCCGCAGGGCGTCGACCTCGGCCTGATCCGCTCACCCGCGCTGCTGGCGCGGCTGGTGGTCGCGGGTGGCGGCGACGCCGAGCCGCTGCGGCTGGACGCGGGCGAGATCGACCGCGTGCTGTGGACCGGGGCCAGGTTCGGCCTGTTCCGCGTCGACTGGGGCGACCAGTACACGCTGCGGCTGCACCGGGTCGTGCAGAACGCGCTGCGCGAGGGCATGGGGGAGCTGGAACGCGCCTCCCGCCGCGCGGAGGTCCTGTCCTGCCTCGCCGCCTACGCACCGTCCGAAGTGGAGCTGACGGCGCCGGACCGAGCGAGCCGCTTCACCGAGCTCCAGACTCACGTGTTCCCGTCCGGTGCGCTGGACAGCGACGACGACATGGTGCGCCGCTGGCTGGTCAACCAGGTGCGGTTCCTCTACACCGACGGCGGCACGGGGGTGCGGAGGTCCGCGCTCGACCCCGGCGAGAAGCTCCTGGAGACGTGGACCAGCCGCCACGGCACCGGCGATCCGCTGCGGGCCAGGCTGGCGACGCAGCTCGCCAACATCCACCGCGTGCTCGGCAACCCGTTGCAGGCGCTGCGGCTGGACGACGCCGCTTTGGCCCAGCAGCGCCGTTCGCTCCAGCTCAGCCACCCGCAGACGCTGATCACCGCCCGAGGTCGCGGCGGCGACCTGCGCGGGCTCGGCCTGTTCGACGAGGCGCTGGTCGAGGACCAGGCGACGTGGGAGGGCTTCCGCCGCGCGCTGGGCGAGGACCACCCGCACACCCGCAGCGCGGCGAACAACCTGGCCATCTCGATGTTCCTGTCCGGCGACCCGGCCGGAGCGCTCGAACTGGAGGAGGACAACTACCGGCGCAGGCGGCGGCTGTTCGGCGAACGCGACCCCGACACGTGGTTCTCGCTGTCGCGGATCGGTGTCTACCAACGGGAACTGGGCGACTACCCGAACGCGCTGACGTCGTTGATGACCGCGATGCAGAAGCTCCAGACGCTGCGCTCCGAGCTGAACCCGATGCAGTTGATGGCGCGCTGGAACCACGCCATCGCGCTGCGCCGGGCGGGCAGCGCGCGGGACGCGAAAGCGCGCAACGGCAAGACGTTGCGCGACCTCCGGGAGATCTTCGGCCCCCACCACCCGGACACGTTGGCGTGCTCGCTCAGCTTCGCCGCCGACCACCGCACCGTCGGCGGCGACCCGGCGCTGGCCGTGGAACTCGCCTCCAACGCCCTGCGCGGGTTCCTGACCGAGGTCGGGCTCGCGGAGCAGCACCCGTACGTCGGGCTGTGCAGGCTCGGCCTCGGGCTGTCGCTGCGCGCGGCGGGCGACGCGACCGCGGCGATCAGGGAAGTCCTGGCGGGCCAAGAGGTCCTGCGCGCCCGGCTGGGCGAGACGCACCCGTGGACGCTGGCCGCCGACGTCGACCTGGCCCGCGTGGTCTTCGCCTCCGGCGACGTGCCGCGCGCGGTCGACCTGATCACCACCGCCCACACCGACTGCGTCGAGTTCCTCGGCGCCGAGCACCCGTTCACGGTCATCGCGGCGCACGACGTCCGGCTCGCGCGGCAGGCGGGCGATCCCGACCAGGTCTGGAGGGAGATCGATGTCGACGTTCCCCAAACGTCCTGAGGAGCTGTACGAGGAGGTCGCGGACCACCTCGGGCCCGAGTTCGGCGAAACCCGCCAGGCGTGCCACGACGCGATGACCAAGAGCACCGCGCTGCGCTACCTCGCGCACTACAGCAGCGCCGTGTTCGACTTCGGCCTGGACGCGCTCGGCGACCCGCCGCCCCCTCCCGACGCGCTGCCCGGCACCACCCGCCGCGACGAGCTCAAGAGGCTGGGCCGCCAGCTCGGGTTCACCGTCACCACCCTGGACCGCTCGCTCCAGGAGGCCCGCACGGGCAGGCTGATCCGCACGGTGATCCAGACCGAGGAGGGCGCGGTCTTCTGCGACTCGGTCGTGCCGAGCGAGAACGTGGTCGGCCTCGTGGTCGACCGCTCCGCGACCGAGCACCGCGAGATCCCGCTGGCGAGCGCGCCGGACGTCCGCGCCGCGGACCAGGCCGTGGCCGAGCTGGCGAGCACGCTGCGCACCCAGGTCCGGTTGCCGTCGCTGAACCCCGGCGGCTGGGAGTCCGCCGACCTGGTCGAGCCGGTCCCGTCCACCGACTCGGCGCCGGAGCCGTTCACGACCGTGCTGGCCGGGCCGGGGGAGGACACCGAGCGGCTGCTCGCCGCGTGCGTGCGGGCGGCCCGACCGGACGACCTGCACCTGGTCGCGTACTGCTCCCAGGGCGAGCTGCCGGTCATGGTCGACCACCTCGACCACCCGTCGTTGGCGCCGTTCTTCACCCAGATCGCGGTCGAGAGCCGCCGCCGGTTCTACCAGGGCTTCAGCCGCGAGCTGGGGGCGTTGGCGCACCGGCTGAACCGGACGACCAGCACCGCGCTCGGGGGAGTGCTGGTGCGGCTGGTGCTCGACATCGAGATGGGCGCGATCTACTTCTACCGCCTCGGTCCCGGCGACTACCTGGTCGGCGTCACGATCGACCAGAACCGGGTCGTGGGCGCGGACGACCGGATGGCGGCACTGGCGCTGGAACTGCGGTGAACGGCGCCCTGCGGTCGGTGGCGCTGCTCGCGGCGGCGGGCGCGGGGTGGGCGGGGGCCGAGCTGTTCCGGCTCGACGACGTCGACTCCTCCGCGGGCTACCGGTTCTTCGTCACGGCGCTGCTCGGCTTCGGCCTGTACGCGAGCACCCGCGGCATCGAGATCGACGAGTTCCGCACGCACCTGCGCACGGTCGTGCTGGCGGTGACGCTCGGCGTGCTCGCCAAGGTCGCGTTCATCTTCGGCGTGCTGTACCTGGTGTACCGCGATCCCGACCACCTCGTGCTCGCCATCGCGCTCGCGCAGATCGACCCGCTGTCCGTGGCCGCCGTGCGGCTCAAGAGCCGGATGTCCGAGTCGGCCAAGGCGCTGCTCGCCGCGTGGGCGTCGTTCGACGACCCGATCACCGTGCTGCTGACCGCGTACTTCACCGCGTTCGCGCTGGGCGCCCACGACACCGTCGGGACGGGCCTGACGTCGTTCGGCACCAGCCTGCTGTGGAACGCGGTGCTCGTCGCCGCGGCCTACCTGGCGCACCGGGTGTGGAAGGCGCGGCGCACCACGTCCGACGCCCCCCGGCCGTGGCCGGTCCGCTGGGCCGTGCGGACCGGGCTGATCCTCCTGCTGCTGGCAGGCGGGTTCGTGGCCGTGAAGTACGCGCTGCTGCTCGCGCTCGCCGTCATCGGTCTGTTCTTCCGCCCGAACCTCGGCAGGTCGCTCGACGGGCTGACCCAGGTCGCCCTGTACACGGCCGCGGTCGCGGTCGGCGCGGTGCTCGTCGGCGGGGTGCGGATCGGCGAGGGCGTGGTGCTCGGGATCGCCGCGTACGCCGCGCAGGTCGTGGTCGCGCTGGTGCTGACCGTGCCGAAGGTGTGGCGGGGCGACCGGGTGCGGCTCGCGCTCGGCCAGCAGAACGGGCTCACCGCGATCATCCTGGCGCTGCTGCTGGAACCGAACTTCCCCGGCACGATCGCCGTCGTCGCGCCCGCCATCATCGTGGTGAACGTGCTGCACGCGCTGTGCAACGGCCTGTACGACCGGTTCGCCGCGCCCGTCGGCGACCGGGACGACGACCCTCAGACGCCACCCGCGCGCGACGACCGCCACACGGCGCGCCTCACCCGCGGGCTCAAGAACTCCAACGCCGCCGTGACCCGCTTCCGCCGCCCCGCCTGATTCACCGCCGCCACCATGCCCGAGTTGCGCGCCGTCCACGGCGGCAGCTCGAACAGCGGGTCGAGGCCGAACACCGGCAGGTACTCGGAGATGCCGTCGTAGGCCCGGCAGATCTGGTCCAGCCGGTCCTCGGCGTCGGTGGTCAGCGCCGCGCCGTCCGCGGTCTCGGCGGTGAACCACCGCGCCACCGACTCCCGGAAGACCCGCACCGACTTCTGCATCAGCACGGCGCGGCCCGCCGCCTCGCGGTAGTCGATCGACCGCAGCCTGCGCTGCACGGCCTCCTGCGTCTCGTCCGGCGCCGGTTCGAAGGCCTCGTCGAGCATCGCGTCGAGCTGGGTCAGCTCTTCGAGCACGGCCACCGCGTCGCGGAACAGCTTCTCCACGTCCGGCGGCAGCGTCGGCCCCGTCTGCTCCTCGGCGCCGCCCGCGCCGGGCAGGGTGGTGAGCCGGTGCTCGATCGAGGCGAGCTGCCGCTCCGTCGAGTTCCGGGCGCTGTCGACGTGCTCGGTGAGCTGCTCGATGAACCCGTAGATGCTGGACTGCTGGCGCGCCACCATCTCGATCCGCTGCCGCAGCACCTCGGCCTGGTCGCCGTCCGCCGGGCCGGAGAGCAGGTGGCCGATCGCCCCGACCAGCGCCTTGAAGTCCTCGGCGAACGTGCGCTCGACGTGCACCAGCGGGTCGCGGCCGATCAGCTCGCGCACCTGGATCGCCGCGCCCTCGACCAGCACGCCGTTGACGACCACCAGCACCTCGGCGCCCTCGGCCGCGTCCTTCACCGACGCGATCCTGCGCCGCACCTCGGCCACGTTCTCGCTGTCCAGCAAGGACTGCGTGACCAGCACCGCGCACCCGCCCTCCCGGCCGGGGAAGGTGATCCAGAAGTCCGCTTTGGACACCTCGCCCGCGCCGAGCAGGTAGAGGTGGTGGTAGTCGTACCCCGACGCGTCCAGCAGCCGCCGCACCACGGCGTGGATGTCGTCCCGGCTGAGCGAGCCGAACAGCTCGCGCGCCGCCTGCTCCACCACCTCGTGGGTCACCAGCGCGTCCGGGCCCTCGTCGTCGACGATCCGGAACACCCGGTGGCACAACCGGATCACGTTGCGCGCGTTGCCGTTGGCGACTGTCGTGAGGTAGCCGATCGAGTCCATCGTGAACGGGGCGAGCGTCGGACCGCCCTGCGCCAGTTGGACGAACTCCGCGACCTCCTCCTTGCTCAGCCCGGCCATCGTCACGGTGTGCGCGATGCGCTGCCGCACGCTCGGCCCGAGCACGGTCCGGAAGTCCGGCAGCCCGGACAGCACCAGGCACGCGCCCGCCTTGGAGAACACCTCCAGCAGCGTCTGGAACGCGGCCAGCGTGCTGGGCCGCGGCTGGTTGTCCAGCGAGAAGATCTTGTCCAGCTCGTCCACGACCAGCACGAACCGCCGCCGCCTGCCGCCGAACAGCAGGGCGAACACGCCCATCGCCTCCAGCGCCGCGACCTCGCTGTCGATGGGTTTGGAGATGCCGCGCTCGACCAGCACCTGGTCCGGCTGCCCGCCGGTCAGCCACGCCCACACGAAGTGCTCGAAACCCTTGCGCAGCAACAACGCCAGCGCTGTGCCGAAGTCCTTGTTCTCGGTGACGTCCCGCAGGGCGGCCTGCACCTTGCGCAGCAGGGCGCTCTCCATCAGGCCCATCCGCTCCACGACCTGCTCCGGCTGGAGGTCGCGGGTGTTGAGCCACTCGACGGTGTTCGCGGTCAACCCGGTGCTCTGCAACGACTCCGCGACCACGTCCGCGTAGTAGTCGCTGACCTGCGCGAGCACGCCCGTGAGCCCGACCTTGTGCATGAACCGGCGGTACAGCTCGATGAAGCTCTCGGCGGTCGCGTCCAGGTACATGGCGTTCGCCGGGTCGGTCAGCTCGGCGCGCGCGTGCCGGACGAGCTGCACGGCCAGGTGCGTCTTGCCGGTGCCGTAGTCGCCGACGATCGCGATGACCGTGCCCGCGTGGTCGCGGTCGTTCGAGGCCCGCAGGTAGGCGGTGACGTGCGAGCGCGCCTGGCGGATGGCGTCCGTCTCGATCGTCACCTCCGACGAGTCGTGCGAGTCGAAGTCCGTGATGCGCGCGACCGCCATCGGCGAGAAGGGGTTCCCCCGTGCGGGCGGTTCGCCGTTTCCGCTCATCGCTGCTTCCCCAGTTCGTTCCGGGAACCGTTGTTGAAGAACGCGACGATGTCGTCCACGGTCACGACATCGCCTTCGCCGCAGCTTAGTCCCCGGCCGCGACGGCTCTCGTAAGTTCCGTGCAAAGTTCGCTGGAGCTGGGCGACCGACCTCGCCCAGCCGGTCAGGAAGTCGATGGCCTCATCACTCATCCGTGGGTATCCGCCCACTTTCGAGTGGCGCTGGAGCCGGTCCTCGACGAACCTGCGCGCGTCGCCCTCCCGCAGGGCGCCCACGTGCAGTGCCAACGGCGGAACCCACGCCTCCAGTTGGAGCACGATGTCCGCCACCTCGTCCGGGTCGAGCATGTCCGACTCGGCCACGAACAGCACCTTCGGACCAGCGAAGGCCCGCGCGTACTGGATCACCTCGGCGGCCAGTTCCCCCGGCGTCGGCAGCAGCACCACCAGCACCAGGTCCTCGGCGAGCGCGGCACCCAGCCTCGGGTAGATCCGGCGCGGCGTGTCGCGGTCGGGGCTGAGCTGCTCCACGGCCTGGGGCCGCAGGGCCTCGTTGTCCACCAGCCGCCCGAACAGCTCGTCGCACACGTGCGCGGCGCGGTGCTCGATCGACTGCGCGGGCCCGTCCGGCAGGCAGCCGGTCAGGTCCAGCACCAGCCCGCGCGCGTTCGGGCCCAGCTCGCGGTCCTCCCGCCGCCGGTCGACCTCCTGGACGACCCAGTCGGCGCACCGGTGCGCCAGCGCCGTCTTGCCGCACCCGGACTCGCCGGTGACCAGGACCAACCGGCCCTCGGACAGCAGGGCAGAGAGGTCGCCCATCTGCTGGGTGAAGTCGTCGAACTGGAAGTCGGCGTCGTCGACCTGGACGTAGAAGTCGCGGTGGCCCGCGTTCTTCCACGGGCACAGCGGGCGCATCGGGGTGCGCGGCCAGCCGGGCAGCGGGAATGGGTTGAGCCAGGGCTTCGTCATCGGGACCGCGGGCTCATCTCCGGGTGTCGCCGCGCGGGACGGGTGAGCGCCGTCGCGACCAGGAGCACCTCGTCGCGCAGCTCGTCCAGCCTCACCCGGAGCTGGGCGCCCCGAGCCCTCGCGGCGTCGCCCTGCCCCGCGGGCTGGGTCAGCGACTCGCCGAGCGGACCTTCGCGCAGCCCGTCGAGCAGCGCCTGGACCCGGCTCCAGCCCCGGTGCTCGGACTTGACCAGCGCGAGCTGCGACACGAGCTTGGCCCGCGAGGTCAGCACCGGGCCCTCCGGCTTGCCGCCGACGTACGCGGACAGGTAGGCGGCGACGGCGTTCTCGAACTCGACCAGCGCGCCCCGCAGGTCCTCGCCCTGCTTGCGGCCACGGGCGACCCGGTCGCGCCACGCCGTCGCCACGTACGCCAGCAGCGCGCCGAACAGGCCGGTCAGGAACGGCAGCGCCTGGGTGAACCAGTCCGGCGACGGGGCCTTCTCCGACCCGTACAGCGCCGAGCACACCCGCTCGAACTCGGCGGGTTTCGCCGCGCGCCACGCCGGGACGTCGCTCGGCACCTCGACGCCGACCGCCTTGCCCGCGTCGCGCAGGTTCCGCTCCGACTTCACGGTCAGGCAGAACACGGCCTTCGCGTCGTCCTCGGCGTCGGCGCGCGCCGGGCCCCCACCGCCGACCAGCAGGACCGCAGCGACGCCGAGAGCGGCCACCACGCGCTTCCCCACCACAACCCCCATCGACGGCAGATCGTCAACTCTACCGAGGAAGGGTCGCGCTGGGTGGTGGGTTCGTCACCGAACAGCCGCGTCTTCGTGGTGGTGGTGGCGAAGCATCCGGCCCTGGACCGTGTCGGCTGCTCGTAGCCGCGTGTCGTGCGCCATCCGGGTGTTTTCGGTTGGTCCTGCCGTGGCGTTGGTCGGGCATCAGCGCGGTGAACGCGAGGATGTCCGTCCTGCGGGCCGCCAGCGCCGGCAGGCCGTGTGGAGAGGACAGGGATGATCGAGCTGCGCGTCTACCTCGTCGACAACGGCGGGATCGGATCGTTGCGGACGTGGTTGGCCGACGTGCCCGAGGCCTCGGTCGAACCGGTGCCGCGCGCGTCGCGGCCGGGGGAGCAGGGCGACGCGTGGGACTTCCTCAGCGTGCTTTGCGGCACCGGCGGCGCGGTGACCGTCGTGGTGAACGCGCTGGCGACGTGGATCGAGTCGAAGGTGACCCACGCACGGGTCGTGATCGGCGAGACCGAGGTGGAGTTGCGTGGACCCGATCCGGAAGCGTTGACCCGACTGGTGCGAGCGGCCGGTGAGATCGAGCGTGCGGCCGGGCATGAGCGTGATTGACTTCTCCCGGTCACGGGCGATCCTGGTCGGCACCTCCGAGTACACCGCTGGATTGGCGAAGATGGACGCCGCGGCCAACAGCCTGGCGGCCGTTCAAGCGCTGTTGACCGGTCCGCTGTGCGGCTGGTCGGAATCCCGCGTCACGTCGTTGCTGAACAGACGCACCCGTGACGGTGTCGACCAGCAGATCGCCACCCTCATCCACGACACGACCGACGTGTTGCTGTTCTACTACGTCGGCCACGGCCAACTCCTCGACGGCGAGGACCTCGGGATGGCTTTGGTCGACACCCATCGCGACCCCCGCATGCGCTACACCACTTCCCTGCGGCTGAGCCACCTGCGCCACGAGTTGAAGTACCGCTGCCCCGCTCGGGTCCAGGTCGTGATCCTGGACTGCTGCTTCTCGGGCTTGGCCACCCGCAACACCCAAGGCGCCGACCTGGCCGAGCAGGTCCGCCTGACCACCAGGATCGAGGGTGCCTACACGCTGGCCGCCTCTCGCGCCTCCCAGAAAGCCGTTCACCAGGACGGTGGGGACGGGCTGACCTACTTCACCAAGGTTCTCACCGAGGTCGTCCAAGACGGCATTCCCGGCGCCGGGCCCTACCTGGCCCTCAACGACCTCCACACCGAGATCGCCACCCGGTTCCGGCACCTGGACCTGCCCCAGGACCACCTGCGGCCTGAACCGACCACGCTCGTCGTGGACACCGCCGAAAAACTTCCTCTCGCCCGCAACGCCGCATGGGCCCCAGCGCGCACCACCGGCGAACCAGCGGTGAAGCCAGCCGACTCCGCTGCGGATGTGGAAGCCGAGGCCGTCGACATCGACCCGCCGTCCTCGGCGACCCCGGCCGAGGAGTCGGAGGCGAAACGACGTGGTGCCGCCCGTGACGCGCTCGAGGGAATCGCCGTACCAGCCGAGATCCGGTCGGCGGGCCCGAACCTGCGCCTGTGGTCGTGGGCGGTCCTCGCGATCGACGTGGTGGTGTCGGCCTGGCTGTGGTGGTCGGTACCACTGGCGGTGGTCACCACCGTGGTGGTCGTTCTCCTCGTGGCCGCGAAAGTGCCTACCGAGGTGTACCGCGTCAGGCTCACCCCTCAGGTGACGATCCCCGCCGAAGCGGTCGCTCCCGACCACTGGTACCGCTTCGGCAGGTCCCGGCCGACATGGTTCCTGAAGCCCTTCGAGAGCGTTCTGGTGGTGTTCGCCCCCACACCGGCATCGCCACGCGTGCGGTCGTTCGCGCGGCCGAGCGGTTGGCGGTTCAGCGGATGGTTCAGCGTCCGATCGAGCGAACGAGGGGGTGGAGTGTGGTTCGACCTGGTGGACCTGGCGCACGGCCGTTCCCTGGAGCACTGGTACGTCGAGTCCGGTGGTCGTTCGGATCTCAACGAAGGCTCGTCGCCGACAGGGCTGGTGGGGCTGCAGGTCACCGCGGGCAACTGCTCGGCCAAGGTTCGGTGGTCGTCACCCGGCGTGCTGCATCGGCCGACAGGAATCCTCAAAGAGGGCTGGCGGCGGTCTTGGTGGTCGGATGGGTTCGACGAGGTACTGCACTCCGGTCTCTACCACCTCCGCGCCAGCCGAGCCCGCAGACTCGAGGCTGCCATCCGGCGCCACCGCCCGGATCGACCGACTCCGGATGTGACGCGGCAGCGGAGCAGCGAGGAGTAGGCCGGCCGTTCAGCGTTCCCGAGGGAACTTCCCTCGGGAACGATCCCACCGCAAGACCGGGAAAGATCAAAGATTCCTGGTGGGATCGTCACCAGGGCGACGGCTCGAAGTCCTTCAAGAAGCAGCCGTACAGGTCGACGCCCAGCTCACCCTGGACGATCGGGTCGTAGACGCGGGCGGCGCCGTCGACCAGGTCGAGCGGCGCGTGGAAACCCTCGTCCGCCAGCCGCATCTTGGTGGGGTGCGGGCGCTCGTCGGTGATCCAGCCGGTGTCGACGGCGGTCATCAGGATGCCGTCGGTCAGCATCTCCTCGGCGCTGGTGCGGGTCAGCATGTTCAGCGCGGCCTTGGCCATGTTCGTGTGTGGGTGGCCCGGCCCCTTGTAGGCGCGGCTGAACTGGCCCTCCATCGCGGACACGTTGACGACGTACTTGCGCCGGGCGGGCGCCGCGGCCATCGCCGCGCGCAGCCTCGACACCAGGATGAACGGCGCGGTCATGTTGCAGAGCTGCACCTCGAGCAGTTCCAGCGCGTCGACCTCGTTCACCCGCTGGGTCCAACTGTTCTCGTCGTGCAGGTCCGGCAGCAGACCACCCGCGTCGATGGCCGTGCCGGTCGCGATGCGCGCCGGGGAGGCGGAACCGGCGGTGAGCGCCAACGCCGTCAGCGCGTGCGGCGTCGGGATGGAGTGCACCTGCCCCTCCAACGCCGCGGGGTGCTGGTCGTTCGTGTGCCCGAACGTGATCAGCTCCGGCAACGGGCCGTCCGGCAGGGGAGCGGACTCCAGCGCGGCCAGCGGCGCGTAGGACTGCGGCGACCGGCGCACGGTCTGCGCGGCGTTGTTGATCAGCACGTCCAGCGGGCCCGCCGCGGCGACGGAATCGGCCAGCGCGATCACCTGCGACGGGTCGCGCAGGTCGATGCCCACGATCTTCAACCGGTGCAGCCAGTCCGCGCTGTCCGGCATCGCCTTGAACCGGCGGATCGCGTCGTTCGGGAACCGGGTGGTGATCGTGGTGTGCGCGCCGTCGCGCAGCAGCCGCAGCGCGATGTACATGCCGATCTTCGCGCGACCGCCGGTGAGCAGCGCCCGACGGCCGGACAGGTCGACGGACGCGTCGCGGCGGCCCCGGTTGCGGGCCGCGCACGGCGGGCAGAGCTGGTGGTAGAACGCGTCCACCTCGGTGTACCGGTTCTTGCAGGTGTAGCAGGCCTTCGCCTTGATCAGCGTGCCCGCCTTCGCCCCCGGCGTGCTGTCCTGGAGCAGGATCCCCTGCGTCTCGTCGTCGATGCGCTGCGGCGACCCGGTGGCAGTGGCCTCGATCACGGCGCGGTCCGCCGCGGACTCCGCGGCGCGGCGGGCGGTGCGGCGCATCTTGCGGACGGTCTTGAAGATGCCCGCGGTGGCGCGGCGGACCGCGACGGCGTCCGGGTGCTCGGTCGGCAGCCGCTCGACCTGCGCCAACACCTCCAGGCAGGTCGCCATCAGCGCCGGGTCGATCCCCGCCACGTCCTCGCCGGAGTCGATCGCGGCCTCGTACTCGGTCACCGTCATGCCCTACTACCGTCCGTGTGTCGCCTGCTCAGGGGGTCCCGCAGCACTCTACCGGCGGCGCGGCGACGCCCTGTCCAGTGAGAAATCCGTCGCCGTAAGGGTGAAATTCACGTGAGCCAGGGCTAGGGTGCCCCGCATGCCAACAGCGGATGGTCCGCGCGTGAAGCGACTGGCGCACCCCGACGCAGACGTCCGAGCACGGTCGCTCGGCCTGCCACGGGGTCGCCCGGTGATCGCGCTCTTCTCCTCCGGCGAGCCCCTGACCACGGAACTGGGTGCCGAAGTGCTCCCGCTGCTCCGCCGCGTCGTCGCGGGTCGGGACGCGGTCTTCATCACCGCGGGGGCCGACGTCGGTGTCGTCCACCTGCTCGGGGTCGCGCTGGAAGCCGTCGAGGGCAAGCTGCCGTCGTTCGTCGCCGTCGCGCCGAGCGGCCGGGTCGTGACGGGGGAGGACAAGCCCGCCGACGGTGAGCAAGCCCTCAACCCCCACCACGACGCGGCCGTCCTCGTGCCCGGCAAGAACTGGGGCGACGAGACGCCCGCCCTGTTCCGGACCGTCGACGCCGTCACCGGCAAGCGCGGCCGGGTCACGGCGCTGCTGATCGGCGGCGACGCCATCGCCCGCGCCCAGGTGACCGCGCACCTCAGCGGTGACCGGCCGCTGGTCGTCGTCGCGGGCACCGGCGGGCTGGCCGACGAGATCGCCCGCGGCACCCTCTCCGAGGACGACGACCTCGCGGTGCTGGTCCGCAGCGGCCGGGTGTCCGCCGTGCACCTGGACGAGGGCCCGGAACGCGTCGTGGCCGCGCTCGACCAGACGTTGGGCACCAAGCCCACCCCGAAGCTCACCGTGTGGCCGAGGCTGCGCTACCGCGCCCCGGAACCCGTGCCGATCATCGACCCCGGCTTCGTGGTCGAGTACCCGCTGCTGGCCGACGCGATCCACGAGGCCAACCGGGTGGTCGCGCCCGCGTTCCACGAGGTCGACGAGACGGCCCACCGCGAGCGCAACCACGCCAGGCTGTTCATCGTCCTGGCCATCGCCGCGGGTGCCGCCACCATCTCCTTCGGCGCCCTCCAGGCCTGGCTGGCCACGCAGGCGTGGCCCGGTGTGCTGGTCGCCGTCAGCGGCGCGCTGGCCGCCGCGCTGGTCGCGCTGTCCCGCCGCTACGAGGCCACCGAGGACGACCTCTCGGCCGCGCACCGCGCGGAAGCCCTCCGCACCCTGTACTTCGACCACCTCGCCGCCCCGCTGCCCGTGTCCGACGCCGAACGCGAGGCCCGGATCCAGGACCTCGTCAACGCCGTCGCGCGGCACCGCCACGAACCGGTGACCACCTCATGAGCGACGCCAAGACAGAACCGACGACACCGGGCAAGCCCGGAGCCGCCGCACCGGCCAAGTCCGAGGCGCCGACGCCCGGCAAGACCGGCGCCACGACCCCCGCCAAGCCCGCGGCGCCCGGCAAACTCGAAGCCGCCGCACCGGCGAAGACCGGGCCCGCGCCCGCCAAGCCCCAGGCGTCGGCAACGGCGGCTGCGTCGACGTCGGCCAGGACCGGCGCCGTGCAGGCGAGGCTCGAAGCGGCCCCGCCCGCCAAGGCCGAAGCCCCGCCCGTCAAACCTTCGCCGAAGCCTCGGCCGAAGCCCCAGGTCAAGGCCGCCCCGCCCTCGGCGGAGGAGCGCCGCGCCCAGTTCGTCCGCGTCTACCTCAAGCACCGCGTCGGCGAACGCCTGGACGGCTTCGAACGGGCCCGCGCCAAGTACACCTCGTCCCGCCGCTGGACGGGCGCGCTGTCCGTGCTGCTGCTGGCCGCCTCGGCGGCGCTGGGCGCCGTCGCCGCCGCGGACGCGACGCGCAGGCCGATGTGGGGCTTCCTGGCCGCCGTCGCCGCCTCGCTGGCCGTGGCCGTCGCCTGGTACGAGTCCGCGTTCGGCCTCCGCAGGCTGGCCCGCCGGTCCACCAGCGGCGCGGCGCTCCTGGAGATCCTCCAGGCCCACGGCGCCCCGTCGGACGAGGACGGCGTCGCGGCCTTCGTCACCGAGGTGGAGAGCGTCCTGCGCCACTCCGATTAGGCGAGGTCAAGGCCTTTTCGCCCTGGACGAGCCGGGGGCGGAACCCTTCGTACCCCCGAACCCAGTGCCTGGGCACACCCGTGCAAGCGCGTCAGACTCCCTCGAAGCCCGGCAGCAGCCGGGAAGTAACCAACCACAGGGAGAAGCACATGCGCCTTGCACGCATGCTCTCGACACTCGTGTTCGCCGTCGCGGCGCTGCTGGTCGGCACCTCCGTCGCCTACGCGGACGTCGACGCGCAGGTCACCAAGCTGTCCCACGGCAACGCCGCGAGCCGCCTCACCTCCGCCGGGATCACCTGGTCGTCCAGCGGCGGGTGCAGCGACCGCAACAACTCCACCTGCACCTCGTTCGAGCAGGTCAACCTCGCGTCGATCCAGGGCGCGGGCGTGCTGAAGAACGCCAGTGGCTGCGCCCTGCACATCACCGGCGGCACCGAGACCGGCCACGCCAGCGGCACCTACAGCCACTGGAACGGCTACAAGCTCGACTTCCGCATGTCGACGTGCCTCACCAACTACGTCACCCGCACGTTCACCTCCATCGGTGGCGGCAAGTGGCAGGCGGCCTCCGGCAACATTTATTACAACGAAACGAACCACTGGGACGTCACGTACTACAACTGCGGCGGCTGCTGACCCGACGGGCTTCCTCTGCGGCCCTCGGACCGGTTCCACCACTCGCGCCCCGCCTCACCGAGGTGGGGCGCGAGCCGTTCGCCACCGTCCACAAGGGACGGTCACCCACGTCACGGCCGTGGCGACCACATCAGCCACCATCAGCGGATTGACACCGGACAAGGTCCACGTGACAGCCATTCGAGGGACTTACCGCCGCCGGACGATGTGGCAAGGTGTCCGGCGTGACAACGGAACAGGTCCTCCTGCTGGACGAGTCGGGCAACCAGATCGGCCTGGCCGACAAGGCCGAGGTGCACCACGCGGAGACCCCACTGCACCTGGCGTTCTCCAGCTACCTCTTCGACGACCGGGGCCGCACCCTCCTCTCCCGCAGAGCGCTGCACAAGAAGACCTGGCCCGGCATCTGGACCAACACCGCCTGCGGCCACCCCGCCCCGGACGAGAAGATGACGGACAGCGTCCTGCGCAGGCTCAGGGACGAACTGGGCCTGCCCGAGGTCAAGCAGGTGGACCTGATCCTCCCGGCCTTCCGCTACCGGGCGGAGATGCCGAACGGCGTGGTGGAGAACGAGATGTGCCCGGTCTTCCGGGGCGAGGTCGTGGGAACCCCGACCCCCAACCCGGCCGAGGTGGACAGCGTCGAATGGGTCCCGTGGGCCGAGTTCGTGGAGTCGGTCCTCAACGGCACCAGGGACATCTCCCCGTGGTGCCGCCTCCAGGTGGAGGAGCTGAACAACCTCGGCCCGGACCCGCTGAGCTGGCCGGTGGCGGACGGGAGCACCCTCCCGCCCGCGGCGAAGCTCTGACCGGCGTCCACGAGCAGGTCTCCGGGGCAGCCCTGGAGAGCGGCTGATTCGCCCTGGGGGAGTCGACCCCTCGACCGAGGGGGCCCAGGTCGAATCGGCCACCGCCACCGGCGTGCCACCCTCCCGACCCCATCGCATAATCCCCTCATGAACTTCCGAGCCACCGTCCTCCTGAGCGGCAAGACCGCCACCGGCGTCCAGGTCCCCGACGAGGTCGTGACAGCCCTCGACTCCGGCAAGCGCCCAGCCGTCAAGGTCCGGATCAACGACTACACCTACCGCAGCAGCATCGCCTCCATGTCCGGCGTCTTCATGCTCCCCATCAGCGCCGAAGTGCGCGCGGGCGCCAAGATCGCCGCGGGCGACTCCATCGAGGTCACGGTCGAACTCGACACCGAACCCCGAGAGGTCGAGGTCCCGGAAGACCTGGCGGCAGCCATGACCCCGGAAACCAGAACCCGCTTCGACGCCCTCTCCTACAGCGCGAAACGCCGCCTCACCATCCCGATCAACGACGCCAAAACCCCCGAAACCCGCCAACGCAGAATCACCAAGACCATCGAAACCCTGAACACCTGACCGGCTGACTCCCAGTCCCAGGCTCTCGGTAGCCGCTAGGGCGTGACCACCCCGCCGCAGAAGGCCCCACCACCCCTTTTTCGGCCCGGTCGTCGCCTCCTTCCCGGCCCCACGTCCTCCTGCACCGCGGCGCCCTGCCCCGCTTCGCCGCCCCGCACCCTGCGGCTTACCTCGCGGCCCCGCGCCTTACCGCTCGCTTCCCGACCCTGCGTGCCCCGCTGCCCACCTCGCGGCCCGTGCCCCGCCGCCTCCGCGCCCCAGGTCGCCGCCCCCACTCGCCCGCGCCCCCGCTCCACCCCCGCGCCCCCTCCCCACCCGAGAGAGCGCTCTCTGATCCCCACACCCCTCAAATCCCCGCGGACGCGCGGACTTGGACCGGAACTGCCGGTATTCCTTGACACCCACCCACCCCAGTTCTAGCGTCCGCTGAGAGAGCGCTCTCCGAAACTTCCTCGTAACACTCCCAGGGCCGTTCAGGGTGCAGGTTGCCCAGGACGCCCCGCTCCCCCCTGCGAAAGGAGAGTCGTGGCACTCACGATTCGCCGTGCGCCCACCCGGTTGCGAGGCCTGTTCGCCGGCCTCGCCATCGCGGGCCTCACCGCGTCCGCTCTCTACGTCGGCTCGACATCCGCCACCGCCGCCCCCGACCTCTTGTCCCAAGGCGCCACCGCGGCGGCCTCCTCCTCCGAGAACGGCGGGACCCTCGCCCCCGCCGCGGTGGACGGCAACGGAGGCACCCGCTGGTCCAGCGCCGCGCAGGACGGCCAGTGGCTCCGGGTGGACCTCGGGTCGACCTCCGCGATCAGCCAGATCACGCTGAACTGGGAGAACGCCTACGCCAGTTCGTACCGCCTCCAGACCTCCGCGAACGGCGCGGACGGCTGGACCACGCTCAAGACCGTGACCGGTGGCACCGGCGGGATCGAGACGCACGCCGTCTCCGGTTCCGGCAGGTACGTGCGGATCGAGGGGATCACCAGGGCCACGCAGTGGGGCATCTCGCTGTGGGAGTTCCAGGTCTTCGGCACCCGCTCCGGCGCGCCGCCGTCGACCCCGCCGAACGGCCCGATCGTGCGCGTCGCGGAGTTCCTCGCGTCGTGCCCGTTCAGCCACCGCCTGCCGGACGACCCGATCGTCGCGCCGCGCCTGCCCGGCGGGTCGCACATGCACGCGTTCTTCGGCAACACGTCGACCAACGCGTTCAGCGACGTCAACAGCCTGCTGGCCGCGAACAGCAATTGCAGCCCGGCCCTCGACCTGTCGTCGTACTGGATCCCGGACTTCTACAACAACAACCAGGTGGTCGTGCCCGACCCGCCGACCTTCTACTACCTGGGTGAGGGTGTGCGCGACGACGTGATCGCGCGGATCCAGCCGCTGCCGCTCGGCCTGCGGATCGTGGCGGGCAACTCCAAGGCGACCGCGCCGGACGAGACCACCATCTCCCGCTGGTCGTGCCTGCACGCCGGTCAGGTCAACCCGTCGAAGAACTTCGTGGAGTGCCCGGCGGGCACCGAGCTGGAGTCCTACTTGGACTTCCCGCAGTGCTGGAACGGCCGCGACCTCGACTCGGCCGATCACAAGAGCCACATGGCCTACCCGGTGAACGGCGACTGCCCGTCGACCCACCCGGTGCCGGTGCCGAAGCTGCGCCAGGTCGTCCGCTACCCAATCAGCGGCAACCCGGCCGGGTTCCGGCTCTCGTCCGGAGCGGGCTTCACCATGCACGGCGACTTCTTCAACGCCTGGCCGGAAGCCGAGATGCTGCGCCGCGTGCGCGACTGCATCAACCCCATCATCAAGTGCGGTGTCGACGGCCGACCCTGAGCCTCGCCGTCCGTCCTGTTGCGACGATCAATGGAGATGTCATGCAACCACCCGCTTCCGGCGGCCCGCGGCACCGCGGCAGGCTGGTAGCCGCGCTGACGGCGGTCCTGACCGCCTGCGCGGCAGTAGTTCCACTCGTGACGGCCGAAGCCGCGCCCGTGTGCGGCACGGCGAACGCGGCGCAGGGCAAACCCGCCACCGCGTCCTCGGTGGAGGTCGGCAGCCCGTTCGTCGCCTCCTCCGCGGTGGACGGCGACAACGGCACGCGCTGGTCGAGCACGCCGGGTGACCCGCAGTGGCTGCGGGTCGACCTGGGCAGCACGCAGAACGTCTGCGGCGCCACGCTGAACTGGGAGGCCGCCTACGCGACGGCCTACCAGATCCAGGTGTCCGCCAACGGCAACGACGGGTGGACCTCGGTCTACTCGACGACGACCAGCACCGGTGGTGTCCAGAACGTCACCTTCACCGGCAGCGGCCGCTACATCCGCGTGTACACGACGGCCCGCGCCACGCAGTGGGGCGCTTCGCTGTGGGAGTTCGCGGTGCGCACCAGCACCGACACGGGCAACCCGCCCGACCCCGGCACCGACGTGCTCCTGTCCTACAAGAAGCCCGGCACCGCGTCGACCCAGCAGAACGACGGCAACTGCGGCGGCTGCACGGTCGACAAGGCGTTCGACTTCGACCCGAGCACCAGGTGGGCGACCCAGACCGACGTCGGCTGGGTCGACCCCGGCTGGATCCAGGTCGACCTCGGCGCGACCGCGCAGATCAAGAAGGTCGTCCTCCAGTGGGACCCGGCGTACGGGAAGTCGTTCGAGGTCCAGGTCTCGCCCAACGGCACCGGGAACTGGACGCCGATCTACTCCACGACGACGGGCACCGGTTTCAAGCAGACGCTCACCGTCAACGGCAGCGGCAGGTTCGTGCGCATGTACGGCACCGGCCGCGGCTCGCCCTACGGCTACTCGCTGTGGGAGTTCCAGGTGTGGGGCACCGGCGGCGCGCCGAACCCGCAGCCGGTGATCCCGCCGGACCCGCGCAACCCGAAGCAGCTCGTGTGGTCCGACGAGTTCAACACCGGCAACGGCACCAAGCCGGACTCGAACAAGTGGCGCCCGGAGGTCGGCACCGGCCAGAACGCCGAACTCCAGTACTACACGAACAACAACAACGCCTTCACCGACGGCGCGGGCAACCTCGTGCTGGAGGCCAGGCGTGAGGTCACACCCGGTTCCGCGTGCCCGGTCGACCCGGTCAGCGGCAGCGGCACGTGCCAGTACACCTCGTCGCGGCTCATCACCCACGGCAAGGCCACCTGGACCTACGGCCGCGTCGAGGCGAACATCAAGGTGTCCGGCACCAAGGGCATCTGGCCCGCGTTCTGGATGCTGGGCGCCAACATCCTCGACAACGGCACCCCGTGGCCGAACAGCGGCGAGATCGACATCATGGAGCACCTCGGCCGCGAACCCAACACCGCCTACCAGACCATCCACGGACCGTCGTACTTCGGCGGCGGTGGCATCGGGCAGCAGTACGCGCTGCCCGGTGGCGCGGACTTCGCGAGCGCGTTCCACAAGTTCGCGGTGGACTGGGACAGCAAGGGCATGAAGTTCACCATCGACGACATCACCGTCATCACCATCGACAAGGCGACGGTGGAGGCGACGAGGGGTCCCTGGGTCTTCGACCGCCCGTTCTTCATCATCCTCAACAACGCGGTGGGCGGTGACTGGCCCGGACCCCCGGACGCCACCTCCGTCTTCCCGCAGCGCATGCTCGTCGACTACGTCCGCGTCTACCAGTAGGCGAGACCTGTCATGACCACCGCGCGGCTCCGGGACCCGGTTCCCGGAGCCGCGCGGCGTCCATTCAGGACTGATCCCGCCACGAGGACCCGGTGCTTCCTTGAAGAACGGTATAAAGGCAGACGTGCCAGAGCCACGCGCCACCCCAGCCCCGGTCACCCTGGAAGAGGTGGCGCGCGTCGCGGGCGTGTCCCGCGCGACGGTCTCGCGGGTGGTCAACGGCGTCTCCACGGTGGACGAGGAACTGCGCGAACTCGTCACCCGCGCCATCGTCGCCACCGGCTACACGCCCAACCGCGCGGCCAGGTCGCTGGTCACCCGGCGGGCGGGCGCCATCGGCCTGGTCCTGCCGGACGAGGGCAGGATGCTCGGCGACCCGTACTTCGGCAGGGTGGTGAGCGGTGTCATGGACGTGACCCAGCCGCTGGGCGTGCAGCTCGTGCTGACCAGCGCGGGCACCGGGACCCACCAGCAGGTCGTGTCCGACCTGCGCCAGGGCAGGCTGGACGGCGTCATCCTGATCCACACCCACGCCGCGGACCCGCTCCCGAAACTCCTGATAGACAACAACCTCCCGGTGGTGCTGGCCGCCAGGCCGGTGCGCCCCACGCCCATCACCTACGTCGACGTCAACCAGTTGGCGGGGGCGACCCTCGCCGCCCACCACCTGGCGGACCGCGGCTGCTACCGCGTCGCCACCATCACCGGTCCGGTCAGCACCACGGCGGCGCAGGACCGGCTGAAGGGCTTCCGCACCACCATGGCGGACCGCGGCTACCCGGACGTCGTCGCCGTGGAGGCCGACTTCACCCACGAGGGCGGTGCCACGGCGATGGAGGAGCTGCTGGTGAAGTGCCCGGACGTCGACGGCGTCTTCATCGCGTCCGACCTCATGGCCCACGGCGCGCTGCCGGTGCTGCGCAAGCACGGCCTGCACGTGCCCGACGACGTCGCCGTGGTCGGTTTCGACGACAGCAGCCCGGCGCTGGCCTGCGATCCGCCGCTCACGACGGTGAGGCAACCGGTGGAGGACATGGCGGCGGAAATGGCCCGGCTCCTGCTGGGCCGCATCGAACGCCCGGACCGCCCGGTCAGCGCGGTCGTCTTCGAACCAACCCTGGTGGTACGCCAGTCCGCCTGACCCGATCAAGGAGTGACCACATGCTCCGCGCGGCAGCACCCCTGCTGACCCTGCTCCTGCTGACGGCCTGCGCCGCTCCCCAGGAGACCCACGCAGCACACGTCCACCCCAGTCCTCCACCGAGCAGCAGCGCGGCGGCGGTACCGGGTGGCTTCAGCGAAACCGACGCGGCCTACGTGCAACTGGCCATCCCCCAGGACGAGACGCTGCTGCCGGTGCTGGCGCTGGCGAAGTCCCGCGAGGGCGTGGACCCGGCACTGGCGGGCCTGGCGGCCGAGGTGCAGACGGGCCACCAGCAGGAGCTGGAACGCCTGCGCAAGGCGTTGGCGGACGCGGGCCGGACGTACCTGAACATGCACGAGGGCCACGACATGCCGGGCATGGTCACGGCAGACGAGCTGGCCGCGCTGACGAACGCGACGGGGCAGGCGTTCGACGACCTGCTGCGCACCCTGCTGCGGGCGCACTTCGAGGAGTCGACGACGGTCGCGAAGTCGGAGCTGGCGGCGGGGAGCAGCCCGGAGGTCCTGGACGTGACCAGGGGCATCGAGAGCAGCCGGGCCGCCTACCTGGCGAGGCTGGGGTCGACCTGACGGAACCCCAGGTCAGCACCTTGGGACAGCTATTCATCGCTCGATTCATCAGTGCTACGCGAGGAATTGCGGACGCGGCAGTGGTGGACGGTCATCCGGCTGTGAACGCCGGTTGAGAGGCATGCGGGGCGCACCCCGCATGCCTCTCACGCGCTTCCCGTCAGGCCGTCGCGCGGGGCCTCACCACTCCAGGGACCCGCCGTTCTGGTACTCGATCACCCTGGTCTCGAAGAAGTTCTTCTCCTTCTTCAGGTCCATCATCTCCGACATCCACGGGAACGGGTTCTCCGCCGGTGGGAACACCGGTTCCAGGCCCAACTGCGCGCAGCGCCGGTTCGTGATGAAGTGCATGTACACCTCGCACAGCTCGGCGTTGAGGCCCAGCAGCCCGCGGGGCATCGTGTCCCGCCCGTAGGCGATCTCCAGTTCGCACCCCTCCACCAGCATCGTCCGGATCTCCTCCTGGAACTCGGCGGTCCACAGGTGGGGGTTCTCGATCTTGATCTGGTTGATCGCGTCGATCCCGAAGTTCAGGTGGATCGACTCGTCCCGGAGGATGTACTGGTACTGCTCGGCGATCCCCACCATCTTGTTGCGCCGCCCCAACGACAGGATCTGCGCGAACCCGGTGTAGAACCACATCCCCTCGAACACCACGTAGAACGCCACGAGGTCGCGCAGGAACGCCTGGTCCTTCTCCGGCGTGCCGGTGGAGAACGACGGGTCCTCCAGGTGCTGCGTGTACTTCAGCGCCCAGGCGGCCTTGTCGGTGATCGACGGGATCTCCCGGTACATGTTGAACAGCTCGCCGTCATCCAGGCCGAGCGACTCGCAGATGTACTGGAACGTGTGCGTGTGGACGGCTTCCTCGAACGCCTGCCGGAGCAGGTACTGCCTGCACTCCGGGTTGGTCAGGTGCCGGTACACCGCCAGCACGATGTTGTTGGCCACCAACGACTCCGAGGTGGCGAAGAACCCGAGGTTCCGCTTGATCGCCCGCCGCTCGTCCTCGGTCAGCCCGTCGGCCGACTTCCACAGCGAGATGTCCGCCTGCATCGACACCTCGGTGGGCATCCACGCGTTGTTGCACCCGGCCAGGTACTTCTCCCAGGCCCAGTGGTACTTCAACGGCAGGAGCTGGTTCACGTCGGCGCGGCAGTTGATCATCGCCTTGTCGTCGACGCTGACCCTGGCGGCGCCCACCTCGATGGGACCGGCACTGGTGGAGAGGTCGGAACTCACTGGCACGCCTCGCAATCGGGATCGATGATCGAACAAACGGCCGCGCCATCGGACTCCACGATCACCGGTGCGGTGGCCACGGGTGCGCTGACCGGCGAGACGGCGTTGAGCTTCCCGTCCGTCCCGCGCAGCGTCGACTTCTCCACGTGCGTCGCGCTCTGCGACCGCAGGTAGTACGTCGTCTTCACCCCGCGCAGCCACGCCAACTGGTACAGCTCGTCCAACTTCCGCCCGCTCGGCTGGGCGATGTACAGGTTCAGCGACTGGGCCTGGTCGATCCACTTCTGCCGCCGGGCCCCCGCCTCGACCAGCCACCGGGAGTCCAGCTCGAACGCCGTGGCGTACAACGCCTTCAGCTCGGCCGGGATCCGCTCGATCGGCGACAGGCTCCCGTCGAAGTACTTCAGGTCGCCGACCATCACCTCGTCCCACAGCCCGCGGGCCTTCAGGTCGCGGATCAGGTCGGGGTTCATCACGGTGAAGTCACCGGACATGTTCGACTTCACGTACAGGTTCCGGTAGAGCGGCTCGATCGACTGGTTCACGCCGCAGATGTTCGCGATCGTCGCCGTGGGCGCGATGGCCATCACGTTCGAGTTCCGCATCCCGACCGCGCGCACGCGGTCCCGCACCGGAGTCCAGTCCAGGGTGGACGAGCGGTCCAGCTCCAGGTCGTCGCCACGGGTGGCGGCCAGCAGCTCGATGGAGTCGAACGGCAGGATCCCCTGCGACCACAGCGAACCCTCGTAGGACTCGTAGGCGCCGCGCTCGGCGGCCAGGTCCGCCGAAGCCGAGATCGCGTAGTAGCTGATCTCCTCCATGCTCCGGTCCGCGAACTCGACGGCCGCGTCGGAGCCCATCGGGATCCGCTGCGCGAACAGCGCGTCCTGGAACCCCATGAGCCCCAGGCCGACCGGTCGGTGCCGCAGGTTCGCGCGACGGGCCTCGGGGATCGTGTAGTAGTTCACGTCGATCACGTTGTCGAGCATCCGCACGGCGGTCCGCACGGTCTTCTCCAGCCGCGCGCTGTCGATGCCCGCGGGTCCCGTGTGCTGGGCCAGGTTCACCGACCCCAGGTTGCACACCGCGACCTCGTCGAGGCTGGTGTTCAGGGTGATCTCGGTGCACAGGTTGGACGAGTGCACGACGCCGGAGTGCTGCTGCGGCGAACGCAGGTTGCACGGGTCCTTGAAGGTGATCCACGGGTGCCCGGTCTCGAACAGCATGGTCAGCATCCGCCGCCACATGTCCGCGGCCTTGAGCCTGCGGAACACCTTGACCTCGCCGCGGTCCGCCGCCGCCTCGTACTCCCGGTACCGCGCGGAGAACGCGTCCCCGAACAGGTCGTGCAGGTCCGGGACCTCGTCGGGGGAGAACAGGGACCAGTCACCGCCGGAGCGGACGCGGCGCATGAACTCGTCCGGCACCCAGTTGGCCGTGTTCATGTCGTGCGTGCGGCGGCGCTCGTCACCGGTGTTCTTGCGCAGGTCGAGGAACTCCTCGACGTCGATGTGCCACGTCTCCAGGTACGCGCACACCGCGCCCTTGCGCTTGCCGCCCTGGTTCACCGCGACGGCGGTGTCGTTGGCGATCTTCAGGAACGGCACCACGCCCTGGGACTTGCCGTTGGTGCCCTTGATGTGGGCGCCGATGCCGCGGACCGGGGTCCAGTCGTTGCCGAGGCCGCCGGCGAACTTCGACAGCAGCGCGTTGTTGCTGATCCCGTGGAAGATGCCCTGGAGGTCGTCGTCCACCGTCGTCAGGAAGCACGACGACAGTTGCGGGCGCGTGGTCCCGGCGTTGAACAGCGTGGGCGTGGAGCACATGAAGTCGAACGACGACAGCAATTCGTAGAACTCGACGGCCCGCGCCTCGCGGTCGTCCTCGCGCAGGGCGAGGCCCATCGCCACGCGCATGAAGAACGCCTGCGGCAGCTCGTAGCGGTTCTCGTCGCTGTGCAGGAAGTACCGGTCGTACAGCACCTGCATGCCGAGGAACTGGAACGCCAGGTCGCGGTCGGGCAGCAGGGCCGCGCCGAGCCGCTCCAGGTCGAACTCCTCCAGCAGCGGGTCGAGCTGCCCCAGTTCGACACCGCGCCGCACGAAGTCGGCGAAGTAGTCGGGGTAGCGCACGGACATCTCGGCGTGGTTGGCCTCGTCGTCCTTGCCCGCCAGGAAGGTCAGGGCTTCCCGGCGCAGCTTGTCCAGCAGCAGCCGGGCGCTGACGAGCGAGTAGTCCGGATCGACCTCGACCATCGTCCGCGCGGACAGGACCGGTGCCAGGGCCAGCTCGGCGCGGCTGATGCCGTCGTAGAGGTTGCGGCGGGTCTCGGCCAGCACGGCGTCGGCCGACGTGGCGGGCAGCCCGGCGCACGCCTCGGTGATGACCAGCGCGAGCCGGTCGTCGTCCAGCGGCTCGACGCGCCCGTCCGGGTACCGCACGGTCAGCGACGGCTTCACGACGGCGGCGGGCTCGACCGAGCGGGCCTTCGCGTGCTCCTCGCGGTACAGCACGTAGGCGCGGGCGACCTTGTGGTGCCCGTCGCGCATCAACACCAGTTCGACCTGGTCCTGGATCTGCTCGATGTGCACGCCGCGGTCCGGTCCGGCCTGCCTGCGGAGCTTCTCCTCGACCTGGCCGGTGATCTCGGCGACCAGCTCGCGCACCCGCTGCGACCCGGCCTTCTCCGCGCCTTCGACGGCGTGGAAGGCCTTCGCCACGGCGGTGGCGATCCTCGTCGGGTCGAACGGCGACACCGTTCCGCCCCGGCCGATCACCGGGACTTGAACGGGTGTTTCACTCAGGGACATGACTCTCCGCAGTTGATCGAGGGCGAGCGGCACCGCCCGGCGAGCAGCGCTCGACGGTCGGGTGAACGGGGGTGCGTGGAGGGTCAGCCGTCCGGGCTGGAGTGCGACTTCACGGCTCTCTCCTCGCGAGCTCGGTGGACACCCGGCGAACTGTCGGGGGAGCGACGCGAGGCGGCACGGCACCTGAGGCCGTGGAGCGTCCGCGTGCGCCCTCCCTCGGGGCGCCGGGCAGTGCGCGCAGGCCGCGCGCACGCTGGTGGCAGGTCTTCGGACTCGCGGGCACTCCGGCTCTCGCCGGCGGACCTACTGGCCGTCGCTTCCCGGACTCGCGTCCAGTGCTTCATGACGGCGGTCGTTCCCGCTCACCGCTGCGGGGCAGCTCCGGTTTCGCACCGGATTCCCTCTTGCCTCACCCACGGTTGGACCGGGGGTGAACCACCAGCGCGATGGATACTACATGTGGGGGTGGGGCTTGCCGCACGGCCCAACATGGTCTTTGTTGCACATGTCATGCGATACGGTGAAGGCCGTGGTGATCAGCGAGCGGGGGCGCGGCGGATGGGTGACGGTGATCGGCTGGGGCCACGTGCCGCCGTCGCGGCCGGGGTCTCGGGGGCGCTCGCGCTGGGGTCGCTGGCCGTCGGCGCGTCGGCCCCGTGGCTGACGGGAGCGCTCGCGGTGACGGCCGTCGTCGTGTTCGGGATGGCCAGACCCCGCCGGTAGGGGTTCCTGATGGTTTGCTGAATCGCGGAACCCGGTGTCCGGTCCGGGCGTTTTGCCGGTCGTGACGACCGCAGAGCTGACGAGAACGAGCGCCCCCTCCCGTGTGGTCGCCCTGGTGGGCCTCACCGCCGTCCTGTCGACCATCGCCATGATCGGGTCCCTGGACCTGCGCAACGCACTGGAGCGGCCGACCGAGCTGCGCCGCACCATCAGCCAGTACGGGCTCGGCGCCAACGCGTGGGTCTTCGAGGTCGCCGTGTCGCTGCTGGCGGCCGGGTCGCTGGTCATCGCGGTGGTGCTGGTGCACCGCGGCATCGCCCGCTGGTACTCCACCGGAGCGGTCGCGCTGGCGCTGTGGTCGCTGGGCCTGGCCCTCGTCGTGGCGTTCCCCAAGCAGGACTGGTCGCAGCCGACGACGTCGTCCAGCGGCAGCATCCACCGCGCCGCCAGCCTGCTCGCGTTCGTCAGCCTGCCGATCGCGATCATCGCGCTGGCGCGTCCGTGGCTGCGGGACTCGACGTGGGGCGGCCACGCGCGGTGGACGCTCGGCCTCGGGGTCCTGTCGGTGGTGGCGTTCTCGCCGCTGCTGTACGCCGTCCTGGTGCACGCCTCCGGTGGCACGGCGTGGTGGCGGGTGTTCCCGATCGGGTACGTCGAACGGCTGCTGGTGTTCACGGAGGTGATCGCCGTCCTGACGGCCGGACTGTGGGCCCTGGCCGCCGCGAACCGCCCTAAACTCGTGCCATGGCAACGTGGGGAGACCTCGCGGCGTACGTCCGCGACCAGTACGACGTGATCTCCGAGGAGAACGACGAGATCCGGATCCTGTTCGACTTCGAGCACCTGGACGAGGAGGACGAGCGCACGCAGGTCGTCATCCTGGTGCGCGAGGTGCTGGACGAGAAGCACGAGTGGGTGCAGATCGCCTCCCCCGTCGGTCTGGCCGCGCGCTGCGACCTGAAGGCGCTGCTGGAGGAGGTCGGCAGGTCGTCCATCGCCTCCGGCGCGGCGATCATGGGGGAGCACGTGGTGCTGCGGCACTCGCTCCCGCTGGAAACGCTGGACATCCACGAGTTCGTCGAGCCGCTGTCGCTGCTGGCGGGCACCGCGGACCAGTTGGAGGAGATCTTCTTCGGCGGTGACAACTACTGATACCCCCGTTCGGCCCCGTCTAGGCGTGGGCGGGGCCGGGTACCCGGTCCGGTATGAGACTTCCCTGGCGGTCCGGTTCGCGGTGGGTGTTCCGCGGTGTCGTGGCGGTGTCCCTGGTCGTGGTGGCCGCCGCCGCGCTCCAACTCGTGGGTGTGCTGCCCAAGCTCAACCCGTTCGGCACCGACACGATCGACCGCAGCCAGCCCGCGCTGCTGCGGTCGATCAAGGACCTGAGCCAGTACCACGCCGCGTCCGGCGACTACCAGGTCGTGATCGACCTGGAGAAGGACGTGCGGTTCGTGCCGGACGTCCTGGCGGGGCAGCGAACCCTGTTCGTCTCCGCGGGCACGGTCAACGCGTTCGTCGACTTCGGCGGTCTCGCGGAGAACTCGATGACGGTGTCGCAGGAGCGCAAGACGGTGGACATCGCGCTGCCGAAGCCCCAGCTCGACAAGCCGAACATCAACCACGAGCGCAGCTACGTGTTCGCCCAGGAGCGCGGGCTGTTCGACCGGCTGACCAGCGTCGTGCAGGCCTCCGACCAGCAGCCGTTCTACGTCGCCGCGGAGCAGAAGATCTCCGACGCGGCCAAGGAGTCCGGCTTGCAGGCCAAGGCGGAGGAGAACACCCGCAAGATGCTCGACGGCATGTTCCGCGCGCTCGGCTACGAGGTCCACTTCGTGGACGTCCCCGCACCGTGAGTTAGGCTTGCCTAACTTATTCTCCGTTCGGGGGTGACCCGGTGTTCGAGTCCATGACAGTGCAGGTCCGTGCGGGACTGGGAGAACGACGACTGACGGCCGCCGTGCGCGACGTGTTCGACCGCCACGACGAGCTGCGCGAACGCGGCGCCACGTGCGGGGTGCGGCGGGTGTCCACCCTCGGGCTGGTCGGCCGGGCCCTGGTCGACCGCGCGCTGGCCGAGATCGCCGTCGAGTCCCGCGAGTCGGATTCCGCGCTGTTCCGGGTGTTGTGGCTGGACGCGGGCCCGGACCGGTCCGGGCAGCTCGTGCTGTTCGTGCACCGCCGCGTGATGGCCGCTGTGCCGTGGCCGGTCCTGCTGTCCGAGCTGGTCTCGGCGTGGAACAAGGGGAGCGTCGACACGGATCTGGCCAGCGCGTTCGACCGCTAAGTCCGAATTGGGCGTTGACGGAGCCCTGCGGGTGATGGTGAGATGCACAGCACACTGATAGGAAAGTTTCTTAACCAATCAGGCTGTCGCCACCTGATGACCCGTACCCGATTGGGAGGCTCCCTGTGGCTATCCGTCCCCGTTGGCTCGGCGTCGCGGCCATCGCCGCATCGCTGGCGATACCGACGGCCCCCGTGCTGGCAGCACCCGCCACCCCTGCCGTGGCGGACGGTGCAGGCGCGCTCGCCGTCACCGAGTACCAGGCGGAAGGCTCGACCATCACCCTCGGACTCGTCGAGTCCAACCACGCCGGCTACACCGGCAGCGGTTTCGTCAACGTCGACAACGCCGTGGGCAGCGCCGTGGAGTTCACGGTCAACGCGCCCACGGCGGGCGCGGCGACCCTGAGCTTCAGGTACGCCAACGGAACCACGGCCAGCAGGCCGGTCGACGTCACCGTCAACGGCGCGCTCGCCGTGGACGAGCTGGCGTTCGGCGGGACCGGCGCGTGGACGACGTGGACGACCAAGACCGCCTCGGTGCAGCTCGCCGCGGGCGTGAACAAGATCAAGGCGACGTCGACGACCGCCAACGGCGGTCCGAACTTCGACCGCCTGGACGTCGACTCCGGTGGCACGTCGGAACCGCCTACCGGCACCCGGCCCGCGGAGATCAACGGCCAGTTGAAGGTGTGCGGCGTCCAGCTCTGCAACAAGTACGGCAAGCCGATCCAGTTGCGCGGCATGAGCACGCACGGCATCCAGTGGTACGCCAGTTGCGTCAAGCCCGCGTCGCTGGACGCGCTCGCCACCGACTGGGGCGCGGACATCCTCCGCATCGCGATGTACGTGCAGGAGGGCGGCTACGAGTCCGACCCGCGCAAGTACACCGACCTCGTGCACGGCTACATCGAGGAAGCCACCAAGCGCGGCATGTACGCCCTGGTCGACTGGCACCAGCTCACCCCCGGTGACCCGAACGCCAACACCGCGCTGGCGAGGACGTTCTTCACCGAGGTCGCCTCCCGGCACAAGGACAAGACGAACATCATCTACGACATCGCCAACGAGCCCAACGGCGTGAGCTGGGCCCGGATCAAGTCCTACGCGGAGACGATGATCCCGGTCATCCGCGCGCAGGACCCGGACGGCGTCGTGTTCGTCGGCACCCACGGCTGGGGCTCGTTCGGCATCTCGGACGGCCGCACCGAGGCGGACATCATCAACAACCCCATCAACGCCACCAACTTCATGTACACCTTCCACTTCTACGCGGCCTCGCACGGCGACGAGTACTTCAACTCGCTCGCCCGCGCGGCGGACCGCATCCCGATCTTCATCACCGAGTTCGGCACGCAGACGGCCTCGGGCGACGGGACGAACAACTTCACCCAGTCCCAGAAGTACCTGGACTTCCTGGCCCAGAAGAAGATCGGCTGGACCAACTGGAACTTCTCGGACGACTTCCGGTCGGGCGCGGTCTTCAAGACCGGCACCTGCGCGGGCAACGCCTTCACCGGCACCGGCCCGCTGAAGCCCGCGGGCGTGTGGATCCGCGACCGGATGCGCACGGCTGACAACTTCCCGACCAGCTAGCCCTCCGTGCTCCGACGGCCCGCCCGGTTCCACACCGGACGGGCCGTCGGCGGCTCAGAACGAGGACGACAGCGCGACGACGCCGGACGGGTCGAGCACCTTGAACCCGGCGGCGTTCCCGCGCAGCACCGAGCTGTTCAGGTTGCACCGCATCTCCGCGGCCCCCGTCCCCACGAACTCCCCGGCGCCCACGTCGTGGCCCTGCCGGTCCACCACCACGACCCGGTACGGCGTTCCCTCGCCGAACCCCGCGGCGGTCAGCTTGATCTCCACCCCCCACGTGTGGGGCACCAGCGCGGCCGAGGCGGACACCCCCGGAGCCGCCTGCCCGACCGCGACGGACTCCACCGGCACCGAGGGCCGACCGGACTCCGACGCGAACCACCCGGCGAACGCCCCCACCGCGGCGATCAGCACGGCCGCCGCGGCCACCCCCACCCACCGGGGCGGCCGCCACCGACGCCGCTGCTCCACCATCAGCCGCGACACGACCAGGTCCCCGAGCCCCGGCGGCACCGCGGGCCGATCGGTCAACCGGTCCGCGTCCACCTCGCCCAGCCGGACCACCACGGGCTCCAGCTCGACGAGTTCCGCGCGGCACAGCGCGCACCCGTCCAGGTGCGCGCGCACGGCGATCCGCTCGTCGTCCGCGAGCTGCTCCAGGACGTACGCCCCGAGCTGCTCCCGCGTGGCCCGGTGCTCCTCGCGGCTCACAGCTCCACCCCCATCTCCTCCATCGCCAACCGCAGGGCCTTGAGCCCGAAGAACACCCGACTGCGCAGCGTCGCCTGCGGCACGCCCTGCTCGGCGGCCACCTCCTGGTACGACCGCCCCCGCAGGTACGTCTCGACCAGAGCGGCCCGGTGATCGGCGCTGATCCGCAACAGCGCCTCCTCCACGAGCCACCGGTCCAGGGCCGCGTCCGCGAACCCCACGTCCACCGGGTCGGGGTCGACGGGCAGCCGACTGGCCCGCCGGTCGCGCCGGGTCTCGTCGATCACCACGTTGCGCGCGATGGCGAACAGCCACACGCGCAGGCTGGCGAGTTCGGGGTCGAACCGGTCCGCCGCGCGCCACGCCCGCAGGAACACCTCCTGCACGACCTCCTGCGCGGCGCCCTCGTCGCCCAGTTGCCGCAGTGCGAAACGGTACAGCTCGGGACCGTGCGCGGCGTACGCCGCGCGCACCCCGTCCTCCGCTCCGAGGTCGAGGGACGGTGCTGGTCCGCGCCGCCTGCCGGTGATCGCCATGCTGTACGTACGTCCGCGGGCTCCGCCGCGTTTGAGGTTTCACCGAATCCGATGAATTTCTCACTCCGGTCAACAACACCGGCGTGTCGGTCGTAGACACCGTCGACAACCGACAAGCAGGAGGACGTCATGCGCAAGGCACGTTTCGCCGCACTGGCCGGGGCCGCGGCCCTGCTCGCGGCACTCACGGCGCCGGGGACCGCGAGCGCGACCGGCGGGTCCGCCGACTTCTACGTGCTCACCGAGGACGGCGTGCTCGCCAAGGGCAGCCGGGCGCTCCCGCTGCTCGGCGACCGCGTCCGGATCTCCGGCCTGGCGAAGGGCGACCGGCTGGTCGGCATCGACGTCCGCCCGGCGACCGGCGCGCTCTACGCCGTCGGCAAGTCGGGCCAGCTCTACACCGTGGCCCCGAGGACCGGCGCCGCGACGAAGGTCGGCGCGCCGATCGCGCTGGACGGGTCGGCGGTCGGTTTCGACTTCAACCCGACCGTGGACCGGATCCGCCTGGTCACGTCCTCCGGGCAGAACCTGCGGCTGGTGCCCGAAACCGGCGCGCTCGCGGCCACCGACGGCGTGCTCGCCTACGCGGCCACCGACCGGTCCGCGGGCCAGGCGCCGAAGGTCGCGGCCGCCGGCTACACCAACAGCGTGGCGGGCTCGACCAGCACGGCCCTGTACGGCATCGACGCGAACCGGGACGCGCTCGTCACCCAGGGCACGACACCGGGCGTCACACCCGTGGTGTCGCCGAACACCGGCCAGCTCTTCACCGTCGGCAAGCTCGGCCTGGACGTCACGGCCACGAACGGCTTCGACATCTCCGGCGCGGCCAGGTCCGCGACCTTCAACCCCGGCGACTACCAGGCCGTCGCCGCCGTGCAGGAGGAGCACCTGCGCGTCGGCTCGCTGATCGTCCGGATCGACCTGGCCACCGGTCGGGGCCAGGTCGTCGGCCTCACCTCGTCCACCGTGGTGGGCTTGGCCTTCGCGAGGTAGTCGTCCGCCTGGCGGTCGCCCACCCCAGTGGCCGTCAGGTGATCGGCCAGGAGTGCACGGGTTCGTTGGTGTGCATCAGGTCCCGGTAGGTGCGCAGCATCAGCCGCAGCGCCTCCACGCGGTCCAGGCTCGAGTTGTCGTAGTGGCGGTGGAACGCGCGCGACTGCCAGGTGGCCCCGTTGACGCCGGTGAGGCACCGCTGCTCGACGACGCCCAGCAGCCGGTCGCGCTCCGCCGGGTCGACGCCCCAGCGGTCCAGGCCGTCGTACGCCATCGGCAACAGCCGCCGCAGCACCAGTTCCACCACCGGGACCGTGCCAAGTCCCGGCCAGTACACCTGCGCGTCGATGCCGTTCTTGGCGCCCGCCAGGAAGTTCTCCTCGGCCGCGCTGAACGACATCTGCGACCACAGTGGACGTTCGCTCTCCGCCAGCACCCGCACCAGGCCGTAGTAGAACGCGGCGTTGGCCAGGGTGTCCACGACGGTCGGGCCCGCCGGGAGGGTGCGGTTCTCGACCCGCAGGTGGGGCTTGTCCTTCACGACGTCGTACACCGGGCGGTTCCAGCGGTACACGGTCCCGTTGTGCAGCCGCAGTTCCGACAGCGCCGGGGTGTCGCCGCGGTCGATCACCTGCAACGGGTCTTCCGGGTCCACGATCGGCAGCAGGGCGGGGAAGTAGCGGACGTTCTCCTCGAACAGGTCGAAGATCGACGTGATCCAGCGTTCGCCGAACCAGACCCTCGGTCTGACGCCCTGTTCCTTCAGCTCGTCGCCCCTGGTGTCGGTCGACTGCTGGAACAGCGCGATCCGCGTCTCCCGCCACAGCTCCTTGCCCAGCAGGAACGGCGAGTTGGCGCCGACCGCCACCTGCACGCCCGCGATGGTCTGCGCGGCGTTCCAGTAGTCCGCGAACTGGTCGGGGCTGACCTGGAGGTGCAGTTGGGTGCTGGTGCAGGCGGCTTCGGGGACGATGGAGTCCGCCGTCATGTTGAGGCGTTCGATGCCGTCGATGCTGATGTGGAGGTCTTCGCCGCGCGCTGCCAGCACCTGCTCGTTCAGCAGCGCGTAGCGCGGGTTGACAGACAGGGCGTCGATGGCCATGTGCTCGGCGCGCAACGTCGGCAGGATGCCGATCATCGTCATGTGCGCGCCGACCTCGCGCGCCTTGTGCTCGGCCTCGTTCAGGCTCGACCGGACGGTGTCCTCGAACGCGGTGATCCCGCCGCCCGCCAACTGGCGCGGGGCGACGTTGATCTCCAGGTTCCACTGGCCCAGTTCGGTGACGAAGTCCGGGTCGGCGATGGCTTCCAGCGCCTCGGCGTTGCGCATGGCGGGGTCGCCCTGCTCGTCCACCAGGTTCAGCTCGATCTCCAGGCCGGTCATGGGCTTCTCGAACTCGAACCTGGACTCGCGGAGCATCCTGGCGAACACGTCCAGGCAGCGCCTGACCTTCGTGCGGTACCTGGTGCGGTCCTCGCGGGTGAACTCGTGGCGGGCTACGTCGTCACCCATGGCGGCTCCTCAAGTTCGTGGCACCCGGACACTGTGCACCAGGAGACGGTCAGGCGGGTACCGCGATCGAGGTGATCACAAACCCGTCCCTGGCCAGCCAGCGCCCGGTGAACCCGGTCAGGGGCTCACCGTCCACGATCGGGGCATCGATCAGGATCCGCGCGCTGAACGTGCCCGCGTCCGGGTCGATGGTGACGTCCGCGTCCTCGAAGCCCAGCCACAGCCGCGTCAGCGGGAACCACGCCTTGTAGACGGACTCCTTGGCGCTGAACAGCAACCGGTCCCAGCTGACCTTGTCGCTCGTCGCGCGCAGACCGTCCATCCTGGCCAGTTCGGTCGGGACGGCGATGGCCTCCAGCACGCCGTTCGGCGTCGGGGCGTTGGGCTCGGCGTCGATGCCGATGGAGCGGAAGTCGGACGTGCGCGCGACGGCCGCGGCGCGGTAGCCGGTGCAGTGGGTGATGCTGCCGACCACACCGTCCGGCCAGACCGGTTCGCGCTTCGGTCCGGGGAGCACGGGCACGGCGGGGAAGCCGAGTTGGGCCAGGGCGGTGCGGGCGCAGTGGCGGCCGGTGGTGAACTCCTTGCGGCGCTTCTCCACCGACTTCTCCAGCAGGGCCAGCTCCTCGGGGAACAGCTCGACGCCCTCAGGATCGTCGAAGCGGTTCACGGCCGCGATGGGGCTCGGCAGCAGGTCGGTGATCACCGGGAGTCCCCCTCGCGCAGCACGTCCACCAGGCGGGCCCCGGTGTAGCCGCGCGGCTTCCACTCGCGCGGGTAGCCCAGCGACACCTCGTCGAAGCGGACGCCGTCGTGGCGGGTGGTGCGCGGGATGTGCAGGTGGCCGTAGACCATCTCGGCGCAGTTGAACCTCAGGTGCCAGTCGGCGGTGCGCTCGGTGCCGCACCACAGCGCGAACTCGGGGTAGCGCAGCACCCTCGTCGGCTCGCGGACCAGCGGGTAGTGGTTGATCAGGACGGTCTTGAGCGCCGGGTCGACCTCGGACAGCCTGCGCTCGGTCTCCACGATCCTGGCCTCGCACCACGCCTCGCGGCTGGGGAACGGGTCGGGGAACAGGAAGTACTCGTCCGTGCACACCACGCCGACCTCGTGGGCCTTCGCGAGCGCCGAGACCTGGTCGAACGTGCCTTCGGGGCGGAACGTGTAGTCGTACAGCGTGAACAGGGGAGCGACGACCAGCGGCGTGGCGGAGGCCTCGAAGACCGGGTACGGGTCCTCGGGCGTCACGACGTCGATGCTCCGGCACATCTCGACGATCTGCTTGTACCGGACCTCGCCGCGGGACTGCACCGCGTCGTCCTTCGTCGTCCACAACTCGTGGTTTCCCGGCGACCAGATGACCTTGGCGAACCGCTTCCGCAGCAGGTCGAGGGCCCACTCGATGTCCTGGAACTTCTCCCCGACGTCGCCCGCGACGATCAGCCAGTCGTCGGGGGACGGGGCCTCGATGGCCGCGACGAAGTCCCGGTTCTCCTGGTACGTCACGTGCAGATCGCTGGTGGCTAGCAGTCTCGGCGTGCGGGTCACAGACTCGACCTTAACCGTTCCCGATGCCCATCTCCGATACCCCGAAGACCCCTAGGAGCGGTTTTCATCGATTTATAACGACCGTTCATCCGTTCGTCGCAGATCTTGGCCCGTTGAACTCATACCCCTACACCGCGTAACGCTAGGCGGGTCCGCTCAGCCTTACGGGCCCCTAAACCACCTATCGGGTAGTCAGCCGGCTTCCTACGGTGATCACATCGCAACCACCCCGGCGGAGGACCAGATGTCCGAGTCCCAATTCGCTCGAACCCCCGACCCCCGGTTGGCCCGCCAGGTGCCGCCCGGCGTCCGCGGCGCCGCCACGCCGTTCAGTCGGACAGTCAGTGCCGAGATCACCCGCACCGCGCAGCAGCAGCAATACGGCTACCCGCCACCTCGACGCCGCACCCCGGCCGAGGAAGCCGCGTTGTCCACGCTCCTGCGCACCCGTCAACGCGCGCAGGCGACCCGGCCCGAGCCGTGGCTGCGCCAGACCCCCGACTCGGCCCCGGCCGCCGCCCCGCGCGGCGACGTGACCGAGCTGCTCGCCGCCCGGCTCGTCCCGGCGGCGCTGTGGAACCTGGTCGAACCGCTCATCCCGCCGGTCAAGATCCGGCGCCAGGGCGGCGGCCGCAGCCGCGTGTCCGATCGCGCCATCTTCACCGCGATCGTGTTCGTCCTGACCAGCGGGTGCGCGTGGCGCCACCTGCCGTCCAGCTTCGGCGTCACGGTCCCCACCGTGCACCGCCGCTTCCAGGAGTGGACCGACGCGGGCCTCTGGCTGCGCCTGCGCCGTGCCGCCATGGACCGCCAGGCGGCGGGGGACGAGAACGAGTGGATCCACGCGGTCCTGGAGGCGGCCGAGCGCCGCGGAACGAAGACGGGCTCCTGACCGTCGGATGAACGTGGAGGCCGGTCCGGCCCCGCCGAGGTACTGAACCGGACCGAGCCCCACCACGTTCATCTTGGTAAGACCTCAGGAGGAACCCATGTTCACCGACCCCGACAGTCCGCTGTCACACCGCGCGCTCGCCCTGCTCCGCGCCACCGCCGCCGGCCGCGTCGAGCTGACGTGCAGCAGCGAACCCGACTTCCGCGTGGACGAGCTGGCCTGCTGCGACCAGCCCGCCGCCAGGCTGCTGGTCCACGCGGGTCTCATCGAGCCGGCCACCACCGCGACCCCGCTCGGCCAGTGGGCCCCCGCCCACCTCAGCCCCGCCGGTGCCGAACTGCTGGCCTTCGACACCCCCACGGTCGCGGCCTGAACCACGGCGAGCAGAGGTCCCCTGTTCGTGAAGGCCCCCCGAACCGAACGCTACCGGCGGGCACCGACAGGAACCGGTCGCTGAGGCTCTGAACAGGCCTTTTGTCGAGTGGGCGTGGTTTACGCGTGCAGGCCGTGCTGGTACTTCGGGAAGCGGACGCTGATCTTCGTGCCGAGCCCCTCCGCTGTTTCCACGACGAGCCCGTAGTCGTCGCCGTAGAAGCGCCTCAGCCGCTCGTCGATGTTCCCCAGCCCTATCCCGGCGGTCTCGTCCACCTGCCCCGCCAACGTCCGCCGCAGCGCCTCGGGATCCATGCCGATGCCGTCGTCCTCGATCGTGATGTGCGCTTCGGCCCCGGCGTCGGCGGCGAGGATCTGGATGTGGCCGGGTTCGACCTTCCCCTCCATGCCGTGCCGCACGGCGTTCTCCACGAGCGGTTGCAGGCACAGGAACGGCACGGTTACCGACAGCACCTCGGGTGCGATCTGGAGCGTCACGGTCAGCCGCTCGCCGAACCTCGCCCGTTCCAGCGCCAGGTACTGGTCGATCGACTTCAGCTCCTCGGCCAGCGTGGTGAAGTCGCCGTGCCTGCGGAACGAGTAGCGGGTGAAGTCCGCGAAGTCCAGCAGCAGCGTCCTGGCCCGTTCGGGGTTCGTCCGCACGTACGACGCGATGGCGCTCAGCGAGTTGTAGATGAAGTGCGGCGAGATCTGCGCCCGCAGGGCGCGCACCTCCGCCTCGACCAGCCGGGTCCGCGAGCGGTCCAGCTCGGCCAGTTCCAACTGGCCCGACGCCCAGCGCGCGACCTCGTTCGTCGCCCGCACGAGACCGGCCGACGCCTCGCGGCTGTACGCGGCGAGCACGCCGACGACGTGTCCCTCGACGGTCAGCGGCGCCACGACGGCGATCTGCACCGGGCAGTCGGCCAGCGTGCAGCCGATGTCGAACGCCCGCGTGCGGCCGGTGCTGAACACCTCCTGCGCCAACCGCATGGTGTCGCCCGAGTGGTGGCCACCCAAACCCTCCCACGCCACCACCTCGACCTCGTCGGTCAACGCGAGCGCCGGGGTGTCGAGCAGGGTGCGCAGGTGGCGGGCCGACTTCTTCGCCGCCTCCGGCACCAGGCCCGCGCGCAGCGGTGGAGCGGCCGACCACGCGGTGTGCAGCGTCTCGAACGTGATCCGCTGCGCCTCGGTGAGGAAGTCCTGCCTCGGACCCGATCCCCGCCACAGCACGAACACGATCGCCGCACCCACCAGGAGGATCGCCCCCACCGCCAGCAGCCCCGTCACATCTCGCCTCTCCGGCGGAGCTCGCTCATGGACGGCTCCTCGTTCGTCTCCAGCCCGAGGTTCTCGGGCGCGTGCAGGCGGACCATGACCCGGTTGACGTTCGCGGGCACCTTGCTCGGCGTCATCAGCGAGACCCCGTACATCACCACGAACCCCAGCGGGACGGTCCACGCGGCGGGCCGCGACAGGAACACGTGGAACCACTGGTCGTTCGTCCTGGCGCTGATCGTGACGATCCCCGCCGCCAGCGCGGGCAGCCCGCCCGCGAGCATCCCCGCGACGGCACCGGGCGTGGTGATGCGCGTGCTCCAGATCCCCAGCAGCAGCAACGGGCACAGCGACGACGCGGCCACGGCGAACGCGAGCCCGACCATGTCCGCGACCGGGATCCCGCCCACCAGCACGGTCATCGCCAACGGCACCAGCACCGCCAGCCCGGCCGAGATCCGGAACCCCCGCACCCCGCGCATCTTCAGCACGTCCTGGCTCAGCACGCCCGCGAGCGACACCATCAGCCCGGACGACGTGGACAGGAACGCGGCGAACGCGCCACCGGCCACCAGCGCGCCCAGCAGTTGCCCGCCCACGCCCTCGATCATCCGGCTGGGCAGCACCAGCACGACCGCGTCGGTGTCGCCGGTCAGCAGCAGTTCGGGCGTGTAGAGCCTGCCGAGCACGCCGTACAGCGGCGGCATCAGGTAGAAGATCCCCAGCAGCCCCAGCACGATCAGCGTGGTGCGGCGCGCGGCCCGGCCGTTCGGGTTGGTGTAGAAGCGGACGATCACGTGCGGCAGCCCCATGGTGCCCAGGAACGTCGCCAGGATCAGCGAGTACACCGCGTACAGCGGGAACTCGCCGCCCGCGGCCATCGGCAGCGCCCAGTTCGCGTTCGTGGTGTGCGGCAACGACTCCAGGTGCGGCACGGTCGCGCCCGCCGGGAACACGAACGAGCTGCCCGCGGCGATCGTGTGCTCACCGGCCGTCAACGTCAGGCCGTCGCCCTCGAGCCGCGCCCCGTCGACCAGGCCGCGCCCGGAGAACGCCACGTCGTGGTCGGCGTGGATGACCGTGGTGGTGTCGAAGTCCACCGTCGTCGTCTGGCGGAACACCGGGTACTCGGGGCCGTTGATCCGCTGGCCGCCGTGCGCCTGCCACGCCAGCAGCAGGAACACCACCGGCACGGCGATGGCGGTGAGCTTCAGCCAGTACTGGAACGCCTGCACGAACGTGACGCTGCGCATCCCGCCCGACACCACGTTGACCGTCACCACGACCGCGACGATCAGCCCGCCGAGCCAGTCCGGCGCGCCCGTGACCGTGTGCAGCGTCAGGCCCGCGCCCTTGAACTGCGGCAGCAGGTACATCCACGCGATGGCGATGGCGAGCCCGCTGGCCACCCGGCGGACCAGCGGCGAGGAGAACCTGGCCTCGGCGAAGTCCGGCAGCGTGTACGCGCCCGACCGCCGCAGCGGGGCCGCGACCAGCGTCAGCAGCACGAGGTAGCCCGCGGTGTAGCCGACCGGGAACCACAGCATGTCCGGGCCGTGCGCGAAGATCAGGCCCGCGATGCCCACGAACGACGCCGCCGACAGGTACTCGCCGCCGATCGCCGACGCGTTCCACCACGGCGACACCGTGCGCGAGGCGACGTAGAAGTCCGACGTGGTGCGCGAGACCCGGAGCCCGTACGCGCCGACCAGCATCGCGCCCAGCGCGACCACCAGCACGGCGACGACACCGTAGGTGCTGTTCACGACCGTTCGACCAGCTCGGCGAACTGGCGTTCGCTCCGCTCGGCCTGCCGCACGTAGAACCAGCCCGCCAGCACGAACACCGGGAACACCACGACCCCGAGCAGCACCCACGGCAGGCCGATGCCGAACACCTGGAGCCGGGACACCCACGGCGCGAACGTGAACACCAGCGGCAGCGTCGCCAGGCCGCCCGCCACGAGCCCGACCACCAGCAGCCCCAGCGTGCGCTGGGTGCGGATCAGCGACCGCATGTACAGCTCGCCGAGCTGGCTCTGCTCGGTGATCTCCCGCGACGCCGGGTACGGCCGCCGCGGGCGGGGAGCGCCGGTACGGGGGCTCGTCACCACCACGCGCTGCGCGGGCGGGTCCTCGGGCCTCACGTGCCCTGCCGGTTCCGCGCGTTCTCGTCGGCGGCCTGGTGCTGCACGACCGGCCGGGCGCGCCGCACCAGGAGCTGCCGCAGGTGCCGGGCGTGGCGGCGGCTGACCGGGAGCACCGCGCCGCCGATGTTGACGCTCAGGTGCCCCTCCTCCAGCCTCAGCTCCTCGACGTGGCTCAGTGACACCAGGTGGCTGCGGTGGATGCGGACGAACCCGGCGGACCGCCAGCGCTCCTCCAGCCCGTTCAGCGCCGCCCGGACCAGACCGCTGCCCGTCGCCGTGTGCAGGCGCGCGTAGTCGCCGTGCGCCTCGACGTACCGGATGTCGGCGAGCCGGATGAACCGGGTGATGCCGCCAAGCTCGACCGGGATCACCTCCTCGCCCACCTCGGGCCGCGGCGGTGGGGCCGGCTGCGCCTGGGGTTCGGCGACGGACTTCACGTCCAGCACCTCGTGCACGATCCGGTGCACCGACTCCGCCAGCCGTTCGGCGCGCACCGGCTTGAGCAGGTAGTCCAGCGCCTTCAGCTCGAAGGCCTCGACGGCGGGCTCCTGGTGCGCGGTGACGAACACGATGGGCGGCGGCTGCGCGAACCGCGACAGCACCCGCGCCAGGTCCAGCCCGTCCAGGCCGGGCATCCGGATGTCCAGGAACACCGCGTCCACGGGCTGGCCCGCGTCCATCGCGCGGTGCAGCCCGCGGAGCGCGGTCGTCGCGTCGGTGACGCCCTCGACGTGCGCGATGCGCGGGTCGGAGCGCAGCAGGTACACCAGGTCTTCGAGCGCCGGCGCCTCGTCGTCGACCGCGAGCACGCGCAACGTCCGTTCGAGAGCGCCTCGGCGCTCGGGCCCCTCGCAGAGGGGACAGGGCAGGCCTGCGGTCATGTCCGGTCGAGTCCAATGCTGTGATCGGCCGATCTCCACGGCGACGGGGGATTAGACCATCAGTAGGACATCGTCGCCCGTCGAGGGGTCGGGAGCAAGGGCGCACCCGTCCGTGCTCTTCAACGCGCGAGAGCGTCGGGCGGTTCGCCGGGCGCTCAACCCGCGATGCGGCGGGACCTGTGGTCCGCGACCCTGGGGTGGGCGGCCAGCGCGTCCCCGAGCGTGATCTCCAGCTCGACGAACGACTCCTCGGCGCGGCGGGCGGCGACGATCACCGACGACGCGGCGGCCGGGCCGACGAGGCGGCGCGTGGGGTCCTGGAGGGATTCGAGCACCTCGGACCACTGGTTCGACAACCTCGTCAAACCCTCCAGGGCGGCGACTAGTTCGCCCGTTGTCGTAGGTGGTTTAGCGGCAATCCGGGCGAGGTGGTCACCCAGCGCTTCCAGGTCGGAGTTCATCGTCACCCCCAATGCGACGTCGTCTGTCCCCGGAGATATTGCTCCAGGTCGGCGAAATGGTCAACCAGGTCTCAATTGGCTGATGTTTGCACAGGTCAACGGTAGAAGGAATGGTACGTGCAAGCCCTTTCCGCAACCATTCCTGCGTTCCGTGAGCTGTGTCACCGGTTATCTGGCAACCATTTCACATGTGTGGACCTCGAATAATACGAAGCCGGCCTCGGCCGTCAAGTCCAAGGCGATCCGCCAGTGGTCTAGTGCCTGTGCGTATTCGTGCGCGCACACAGGTACCCCTGCTGAACCGGGATGTGCCCGAACGGCCCGTAGCGGCACTCACTCGCCGTCGATGGTCCGCGGCCCGCCCGCCCACCTCGACGGCGCGCGGGCGTCCGCGTGATCACCCGATCGGCCCACCCCGGCCACCCCGTTCGGCGGAAGGCGGGTCCGCTACAGGGCGCCGACCTCGGTGATCCGGATCGAGGCGGTCCCGGTCTCGTCGGACTCCTCCAGGTCGACCTCGGCCGAGATGCCCCAGTCGTGGTCCCCGGCGGGGTCGTCGAAGATCTGGCGCACGTCCCAGCGCCCCGGCTCCTCGGTGATGATCAGCAGGGCGGGCCCGCGCGCGTCGGACCCGGTGCCGATGGAGTCGAACGCCTCGAAGTACGGCTCGATCGCGTCCTCCCAGGCGTCCTGGTCCCACCCGGAGTCGCCGTCGAGCAGGCCGAGCTCGTAGTAGTTGCGGCGCGCGGCCAGTTCGACCCGGCGGAACAGGGCGTTGCGCACCAGCACCCGGAACGCGCGCACGTTGCGCGTGACGGCCGGTGGCCGGTCGTCGATCCGCACCTCGGGAGCGGCCTCGCCGAGCGGGTTGGTCAGCTTCTCCCACTCCTCCAGCAGGCTGGAGTCGACCTGGCGGACGAGTTCGCCCAGCCACTCGATGAGGTCGTTGAGCTCCTCGGTCTTCGCCTCCTCGGGCACGGTGTGGCGCAGCGCCTTGTAGGCGTCGGCCAGGTACCGCAGCACGATGCCCTCGGAGCGGGCGAGCTGGTAGAAGCTGACGTACTCGGTGAACGTCATGGCCCGCTCGTACATGTCGCGGACCACGGACTTCGGCGACAGGTGGTGGTCGGCGACCCACGGGTGGCCGCCGCGGTAGGTGGTGAAAGCGCCTTCCAGCACCTCCTCCAACGGCTTCGGGTACGTCACCTGGTCCAGCAGTTCCATCCGCTGGTCGTACTCGATGCCGTCGGCCTTCATCGCCGCCACGGCCTCGCCGCGCGCCTTGAACTGCTGCGCGGACAGGATCTGCCGCGGGTCGTCCAACGTGGACTCGATGATGGACAGCGCGTCCAGCGGGTAGCTCGGCTCCTCGCGGCCCAGCAGCTCGATCGCGGCCAGCGCGAACGGCGACAGCGCCTGGTTCAGCGCGAAGTTCTCCTGGAGGTCGACGGTCAGCCGGTAGCGGCGGCCCTCGGCGTCCGGTTCGGCCAACCGCTCGACCACGCCGGACTGGAGGAGCCCCCGGAAGATGGAGATCGCGCGCAGGATGTGCCTGAGCTGCGCCTTGCGCGACTCGTGGTTGTCCTCCAACAGGTGCCGCATCCCGGCAAAGGCGTCGCCGGGCCGGTTGATGACGTTGAGGATCATGGCGTGGCTGACCGCGAACGTCGACGTGAGCTGCTCCGGCTCGGCCGCCACCAAGCGGTCGAACGTCTTGTCGCTCCACGACACGAAACCCTCGGGGGCCTTGGTGCGCACGACGCGCTTGAGCTTCTTCGGGTCGTCACCCGCCTTCGCGACCCGCTTGGCGTTCTCCACCTCGTGGTCGGGCGCCTGCACGACCACCGTGCCCACCGTGTCGTAGCCCGCGCGCCCCGCGCGCCCGGCGATCTGGTGGAACTCGCGCGCCTTGAGGATGCGGGTGCGCGTGCCGTCGTACTTGCTCAGCGCGGTGAACAGCACCGTGCGGATCGGCACGTTGATGCCGACGCCGAGGGTGTCCGTGCCGCAGATGACCTTCAGCAGACCGGCCTGCGCGAGCTGCTCCACGAGCCTGCGGTACTTCGGCAGCATGCCCGCGTGGTGCACGCCGATGCCGTGCCGCACGATCCGCGACAGCGTCTTGCCGAAGCCGGAGGTGAACCGGAACCCGCCGATCATCGCCGCGATGGCGTCCTTCTCGGCGCGCGTGGACACGTTCACGCTCATCAGGGCCTGCGCGCGTTCCAGCGCGGACGCCTGGGTGAAGTGCACGACGTAGATCGGGGCTTCCCGGCCGTGCAGCAGCTCCTCGATCGTCTCGTGCAGCGGCGTCGTCACGTACTGGAAGTTCAGCGGCACGGGCCGGTCGGCCGACCGCACGACCGCCGTTGACCGCCCGGTGCGCCGGGTCAGGTCCTTCTCGAAGAACGTGACGTCGCCGAGCGTCGCGGACATCAGCAGGAACTGCGCCTTGGGCATCTCGATCAGCGGCACCTGCCACGCCCAGCCGCGCTCCGGCTCGGAGTAGAAGTGGAACTCGTCCATGACGACCTGGCCGACCTCGGCCTCGGCGCCGTCGCGCAGGGCGATGTTCGCCAGGATCTCGGCCGTGCAGCAGATGATCGGCGCGGTGTCGTTGACGCTCGCGTCACCGGTCAGCATGCCGACGTTCGCGGGCCCGAAGACGTCGCACAGCGCGAAGAACTTCTCCGACACCAGCGCCTTGATCGGGGCGGTGTAGAAGGTTCGCTTGCCCTCGGCCATGGCCGCGAAGTGCGCCCCGATCGCCACCAGGCTCTTCCCGGACCCCGTGGGGGTGCTCAGGATGACGTTCGAGCCGGAGACCAGCTCGATCAGCGCCTCCTGCTGCGCCGGGTAGAGCTGGAGCCCCCGTTCCGCCGCCCAGGAGGCGAACGTGTCGAAGAGCAGGTCGGGGTCGGGGGTGGCCGGAAGCCGATCGGTGAGAGTCATCGCAGGTCGGATCATAGGTGAGAGCGCGCGACCCGGCGGCGGCCACCGCCGCGCGGAACGTGTGGGATTCTCAGGTGTGACCGATCGCCACCTGGACGACCTGCGCCGGGCGGCACTGGCGACCCTGCCCGATCCCGCGGCGTACCGGGAGGAACTGGGCGCGCCGAAGGCGGACCTGGTCGACCTGCTCACCACCGAACGCGGGCTGGTGCTGGTGGGGGAGCCGGGCGCGGGGAAGACCACCGCGCTGCACCGCCTCGCCGCCGACCTGCTGGCCGACGGTGGACCGGTCCCGATCGTGCTGTCGCTGTCCGCGGGCAGTTGGCGGGTCGAGCCGCACCGGCTGAGCGGACTGCGCTGGGCGAGCGCGCAGGACGTCGTGCCCGCGGACGAGTGGGACACCGAGGCGCTGGAACGCGCGCAGCGGCTGTCCGTGGCGAAGCTCGAACAGGTCGACCACGCCGTGGACACCGCCGTCGACTGGCTGGCCACCGACGTGGCCCGGCTCTACCGGGTGCCCGCGCGGCGGGTGGCGGAGTGGCTGCGCGAGACGCCCTGCCCGGTCGTGCTGCTGCTCGACGGGCTGGACGAGATCCGCCACGCCGACGACCGCCGCCGCTGCGTCGAAGCGCTGACCCTGCTCAAGAGGCGGCTCTCCACCGGGATCGTCGTCTGCGCCCGCGAGGATCCCGGAGGGCTGGGCGCGGTGGTGGAGGTCCCGCCCCTGAGCGCCGAGACCGTCGACACCCGCCTCGCCGACGCCGGGCTCACGGCGCTGCGCGAGGCGTGCCTGCGCGACGAGGAGCTGGTGGACCTGCTGGCCACGCCTCTGGCGCTGACCCTGGCTGTCGACGGGTACCGCGACCGCCCCGTCACCGACACCGAGGTCGGCCTGCTCAAGTCGGGTGGCCTCGACCGGCTGTGGGAGGTGGGCCTGCCCGCCGGGGCCGACGCCCTGCGCGGACTGGCGCGGCTCATGGAACTGGGCGACCGGGACGTGTTCACCGTCGAGTCGCTGAACCTCGCGTGGGTGCGCCGCGCGGGCCTGCGACCGGTCCGGTCACCCGCCGCGTGGCTGTACGCCGTGCTGGCGGTGGCCGCGTCGGTCTGCGTGGTCGTGCTCGCCGCCCGTGCCACGGACGTCGGCTTCGCGGTGCTGTGCGCGGGCGTGCTGGCCGGTTCGGCGACCGCGCAGGCGCACACCGCCCGCAACCCCACCGACCGCCGCGCGTCCCGGCTCGACCTGGGTGACTTCGTGGCCACGCGGTGGACGCTCGACTGGCGCGCGGGTCTCACCGCGCTGACCACGTGCGCGCTGACGGGCCTGGTCATGGGCGCTTCCGTCGGCATCTTCGGCGGCGCGGCGGGCCTCGCGCTCGGTGCCCTGCCGGGTGTCGCCGCCGGGCTCGCGGTCGGCGTGGTGACCCTCCCGAGCGGAGCCGCGGCCCGTCCCCGTCGGAGCGCCCCCGGCTGGACCTTCACCGTGCGCTTGGCCGCCGGGGTGCTCGGCCTCGCGCTGGCGCTAGGGCTCTCGTTCGCCGTGCTGCTCCTGGTGGACAGGCTGTTCACGGCCTACATCCACCACCTGATGCTGGCCACGACGACGGGCGTGTGGCTCGCGGCGTTCGCCGTGTCGCTGCACGGCTGGTGGAGCCACCGGCTCGCGGTGAAGACCGTGACCCGCGCGGGCGTCCTGCCCGACGACCTGGACGCGTTCGTGGCGGCGGGCGTGCTGCGGGAGGTGCCGGACGGCCACGCGTTCGCCCACCGCACGCTGCGCACGCACCTCGGTACTTTACCTTCCGGATGGTAAAGTAGCCCGGTGAACGCACGGCAACGGATCCTGGACGGCGCACTCGACCTGCTGCGCGCCGAAGGCGGCGGGACGATCACCCTGGACGCGGCCGCCAAGCGGGTGGGCCTGACGAAGCCGGGGCTGATGTACCACTTCCCGACCAAGGAAGCGCTGATGGTCGCGGTGGTCGACCACGTGGCCGACCGCTGGGAGCGGATGCTCCTCGACGCCCTGCCCGTGCCGTTCGGGGAAGCCTCGCCGCGGCAGCGGATCCGCGCCTACGTCGAGGTCGCGGTGACCGGCGAACTGGACCGGGCGGACTTCGCCATCTGCTCGGAGGCGTTCTACCAGCCCACCCTCGGCACGGTCTGGAGCCGCCGGTTCGAACCCTGGGTGACCCTGCCGGACGACCTGCCCGACGCCGAGCGGGGCCTCCTCACCGCCGCGCGCCTGCTGGCCGACGGGTACTGGATGGCCGCCGCCACCGGCGTCCTGCCGGTCCCGGAGCGCGACCACCGGCCCGTGATGGCCGTCGTGGACGGGCTGGTGGCCCCGTGAGGAAGTGGCTGCTCCTGGTGGCGGCGATCCTGCTGGAGGTCAGCGGCACCCTCGCGCTGCGGGCGGCGCTCGACCACGCGGCCTGGTACGCCGTGGTGGCGATCGGGTACGCGGGCGCGTTCGGCGCGCTGACGTTCGTGCTGCGCGCGGGCCTGGGCCTCGGCGTCGCGTACGGCATCTGGGCGGCGTCCGGCGTCGCGCTCACCGCCGTGCTCGCGTCCGTCCTGTTCGGCGACCCGCTCACCGGCACGATGGGCCTGGGCATCGTCCTGGTCATCGGCGGCGTGCTGTGCGTCGAACTCGGCTCCCAGGCCGCGCACGCCTGTACCGAGGAGCGCGGCGCATGAGCTGGGTCTACCTCGCGCTCGCGATCGTCACCGAGGTCGCCGCCACCCTGTCGCTGCGCATGGCCTCGCAGGGCCGCGCCCTCTGGTACGCCCCGGTGGGAGTCGGCTACCTCGTCGCGTTCACCATGCTCACCCTCGCGCTGTCCGAGGGCATCCCGGTCGGCGTCGCCTACGGGATCTGGGCCGCCGTCGGCGTCGCGCTGACCGCCGTCGCGTCACGGGTGCTGTTCAAGGAGCCCCTGACCAGGGTGATGGGGCTGGGCATCGTGCTGATCATCGCGGGCGTGCTGCTGATCGAACTCGGCGGCGCCCACTAGTCCAGCCGGAAGCCGTACGGGAGTTCGAGGCGGTGCGCGGCCAGCAGTTCGGTGTCGGCCAGCACCTCGCGGGTCGGGCCGTCGGCCACCACCACGCCGTCGTCGATCACGACGCTGCGGGTGCAGAGCTGGAGCGCGTACGGCAGGTCGTGGGTGACCATCAGCATCGTGCGGTCCAGGCCGAGCAGCACCTCCGCCAGCTCGCGGCGGGCCACCGGTTCCAGGTTCGCCGACGGCTCGTCGAGCACCAGGATCTCCGGGTCGCACGCGAGCACGGTCGCCAGCGCGACCCGCCGGCGCTGGCCGCCGGACAGGTGCAGCGGCGACCGGTCGGCGAAGTCGCCCATGCCCACGGCGTCCAGCGCCCCGCGGACCCGTTCGTCCAGCTCCGCGCCGCGCAACCCGAAGTTCGCCGGCCCGAACGCCACGTCCTGGCGGGCCGTCGGCATGAACAACTGGTCGTCGGGGTCCTGGAACACGACGCCGACGCGGCGGCGGATCTCCTTCAGGTTCGCCTTGTCGACCGGCATCCCGGCCACCTCGATCCGGCCGGACCCGCCGCTGATCACGCCGTTGAGGTGCATGACGAACGTGGTCTTGCCCGCGCCGTTCGGCCCGAGCAGCGCGACCCGCTCACCGGGCTGGACGCGCAGGTTGACGCCGAACAGCGCCTGGTGGCCGTCCGGGTACGCGTACGCGAGGTGCTCGACCAGCAGCGCGGGCGTCGTGGTCTCGGCGACGCGGACGGGCTGGGGACTGCTGGACCCGGTCATCTCCGGCATCGTGCCAGTCCAGCCGCGCGACACCATCGCCAGGTGCACGCGCTCGCCGCGTTCGTAGGAGCGGATGAACAGGCTGCCGATGCCGCGCGCGGTCGCGCCGACCTGCCAGAGGAAGCGCGGGTCGTGGCCGCGGGAGACGCGCGCGATCCGCATCCGCTGGGCCTCGCCGACGATCACCTCGCCGTAGCGCAGCATCAGCGTCGCGATGGTGATCAGCACGGACGGCGTGCGCAGCCGCTGCAACCCGAGCAGCAGGTCGTGCGGGGCCGTCGTCGCGGCCAGCGTCAACGACACCAGCACGCCGAGCGTGCCCTTCGCCAGGATGTTCCACCCGGCCAGCGCGCCCTCGACGGACACCGCGACACCGAGGAAGTCGACGCGCCTGCCGTGGCCGACCAGCGGCAGCAGCACCGCGAGGATCACGAACGGCAGCTCGATCAGCGCGCGGGAGGCGAACCAGCTCACCGGGACCCGCGCGACCCACCACACGGCCGTGATCGCCAGCAGGTAGGCGCCGAACGCCCAGAACGCCTCGCGCGGCGTCGCCACGACGCACAGCACCGCCGCGAAGGCGCCGACGATCTTGAGCTGCGGCGCCAGCCGGTGCACCGGCGAGTCACCGGCGCGGTGCAGGACGCCGTGCCCGGCGCCCACCTACTTCCCTTGCGGGGAACGCTTGCGCAGCAACCAGAACAGCCCACCCGCGAGCACGAGCGTCACGACCACGCCCAGAACACCCGCCACACCGGTGAACCGGTCGTCGCCGCCCACCGCGTAGTCCGCGAACAGCGAGCCGCTCAGCGGGCTCTCCTTCGCGTGCTCCGCGATGCCGTGCACCTCGGTCACGTGGTCCAGCCCGTCCGGGTTGGAGTTCGCGAAGTACGACACCACCCCGGCCAGCAGGAGCGAGACGACCGCGAACCCGATGAAGAACCGCTTCACGCCCTCAGCTCCAACTTCTGCTCTGCCCCGCGCAGCAGGTACACGAGGTCCGGCCGGACCGCCGTCACGGCCGTCACGGTGGCCGCGGTGATCAGGCCCTCGCCGATGCCGATCAGCACGTGCACGCCGATGATCGCCGCCGCGACCGTCCCGAACGCCACGCCGCCCTGGCCGCCGATCGCGTACTCGACCACGAACCCGGCGGACGCCACGACGGTGTTCACCAGCGCCGACACGAACGCCACCGCGGCGATCCCGCCCTTGCCCTTGCGCGCGAACCGGCGCAGCGACACGGCGATCAGGTACCCGGTCGCGGTGCCGATCAGCGCCATGTTGGTCACGTTCGCACCGAGCGCCGTCACCCCGCCGTCGGCGAACAGCAGCGCCTGGAGCACCAGCACGATCGTCACGCACAGCGCGCCGACCCACGGCCCGACCAGGATCGCCGCCAGCGCACCACCCAGCAGGTGCCCGCTGACACCCGGCAGCACCGGGAAGTTCAACATCTGCGTGGCGAACACGAACGCCGCCACCAGCCCCGCCATGGGTGCGGTCCGATCGTCCAGATCACCGCGCGCCTTCGCCAGCGCCACCCCGACCCCGACGACCGCGACCACGACGAACAGGAGCGAGGTCGGCGCATTCAACAGGCCGTCGCTCATGTGCATTGCGATGGTTTCGGACACCCGACCACGGTAGTTGCCAAACACCCGTTATGGCCATACCGATGCAACAACCGGGGGCGGACGTTCACCACATGGTCGAACGTGGATCTTTCCGCAGGTACGCGTGGTCAGACCGCCGCCGGAGCCCTCATCGCCGCCAGCTCCGCCCGCGCCCGCTTCGGGCTCACCACCCGCATCCCCGCCCGCGCGCAGCGGCGCACCACGTCCGGCTGGTCCCGCAGCAGGCGCAGGCCCCGGCGCACCAGCACCCGGATCGGTTTCCGCGCCTCCACGACGTCCCGCACGAACCGCCGCGCGAACGTCACGAAGGCGTTGGGCGACAGCACGACCGCGTCCAGCAGCACGCCGGCGTCGCGGCAGCCCGCCACCAGCCGGTCGGCGAACAGGCCTTCGGCGATGAACGCGGGCGCGTCCGCCAGGACGACGCTGTGGCAGCCGGTCTTCCGGCTCTCGCCGATCGAGTACGTCGGCGCCTCGACCCGGCCGGTCGTGGCCAGTTCGACGACGGCGGCCAGCGCTGCGCCGGTGTTCCACGAGTCCGCGGCGTCCCAGTCCGCCAACCCCGTCGCGTCACGGGGGAGCAGCGGATCGTCGTCGTCGCGGTAGAAGTCGTCCAGCCGCAGCACCGGCCAGCCCAGGTGGGCGGCGAGGTGGGACTTGCCCGAGCCCGAGGGGCCCGCGAGCAGCACGGCGCGCGCGTGAACAGGAGGTGACGGCACGGAAGACCATTCTTGCACAACGCGGGCTAGGCGGGCCTCCCGGCGAGTACCGCGACCTCGGCGAAGAAGGCCCGGAGGTGTGCCACGGCCTCCGCCTGGACCGGCAGGCGCGAGAACCCGATCAGCGACTGGGGGCGCTCGGTGTAGACCGGGCCGCCGGTGATCGTCCGCCTGCCGATCGCGATCCGCATCCGCTCGGTGTCGAGCCACGCGCCGAGCCAGGCCAGCGGGATCCGGTTGGAGCCCTCGACGCTCCTCTGGAAGACCTCCAGCACCGGGCCGTCCACGATGATCAGGGCGTCGCCGTGGCTGAAGGTGAGGGGAGTCATCACGACAGCATGCCCTCCACGCCCGGAGGCCCGACCGCCGCGTAGCCGTACGGGTCCGGGGAGACCACGGCACCGAGGCGTCGGAGGCAGACCGCCGCCGGGATCTTGCGCAGGTCGATCCTCGCCAGTGCCGTCCGCTCCGCGACCAGCCTGACCAGGCACGGGTTCCCGGTGGCGCGCACGTGGCCGTCGACCTCGGCCGTCGCCAGGCGCTCGTCGGCGTCGAACAGGTCCCGCGCGACCAGCAGCACCACCTGGCCGACGATCGACCGGTACAGCTCGCCGACCTCCGCCGCGGGCCTTGGTTCCGGCCGCTCCCGGTCCTCGTCGCGGTCGAACGCGAAGGCGCGCACCAGCGGGACGACGTCGCGCGGCGGCAGTTCCACCCGGACGGCCGCCGTCCCGGTCTCCGGGCGGAACGCCACCTCGGCGTACCGGGGGAACCCCGACGGGAGCGGGACCACCGCCAGCACCAGCCGCAGGTACCGCTCGACGGCCTCGGGGACCCGACGGGCCAGGCCCCGGCCGAACTCGTCGAGGTCCCGGTTGTGCTCCGCGACGGTCTTCGCCGTCCACTCCCGCTCGGCGTCGTGCCGCGCGCGCAGTTCCGCGACCTGCCGCAGCCGGGCCGCCTCCCGCGCCCCGTGCGCCTGGACGGCCTCGTCGAACGCGGCCCTCGCCTGCTCCAGCGCGCGGGTCCGCCGCCCGCGGCCGAGCACCCGCGCGGGCTCGAAGTCCTGCCACGCGGGCGCGTTCCGCGGCTCGGCGAGGTCACCGAGGTCGAGGGGTGGCGTCCACGCCTGCTTGCGCAGCAGCCGCAGGTCGACGCGCGCGGGCCTGCGGGCGCCCGTGGCGAGGACGGACCGCAGTTCGGCCACGCGGTTCGCGATGTCGGCGGTCTTCCCCGCGGCGCTCATCTCGCGGCCCGCCAGGTACCGCTCCCGGTCGCTCGTCACCATGTGGGCCCCCTGACGCCGCCGGGACGTCAATACTATCCGCGTTCGCGCGAATACCCACCGTGCGGTTTCGCGTGCTGTCGTACCTCCCCGGTAGGTTCGAACACGTGAACGAAGGGCTGTTCGACGAGGGCTTGTTCGGCGCCACCCCCGAGGAACGGGCCGCGCGGATCGCGGCGAACGCCCCGCTGGCGGTGCGCATGCGGCCCGCGTCGCTGGACGAGGTCGTCGGGCAGGACCACCTGCTCGGGCCGGGCGCCCCGCTGCGTCGGCTGGTCGAGGGCGCGGCGCCCGCCTCGGTGATGCTGTACGGGCCTCCCGGCACCGGGAAGACGACGCTGGCGACCCTCGTGTCGCAGGCGACCGGGAGGCGGTTCTCCGCGCTGTCCGCCCTGTCGGCGGGCGTCAAGGAGGTGCGGACGGTGATCGACGAGGCGCGCAGGCGGCTCGTGCGGTCGGGGGAGCAGACCGTCCTGTTCATCGACGAGGTGCACCGCTTCTCCAAGACCCAGCAGGACGCCCTGCTGGGGGCCGTGGAGGACCGGATCGTGCTGCTGGTGGCCGCGACCACCGAGAACCCGTACTTCTCCGTCGTGTCACCGCTGCTGTCGCGGTCGCTGGTGCTCCAGCTCAAACCCCTCACCGACGACGCCGTGCGCGAACTGGTGCGCCGCGCGGTGGTCGACGAGCGCGGGCTGGGCGGGAAGGTGTCGGTCTCGCAGGACGCCGAGGACCACCTCGTGCGGCTCGCGGGCGGCGACGCGCGGCGGGCGCTCACGGCGTTGGAGGCGGCGGCTGACTCCGCCGCGCAGGAGCAGGACGGGGTGCTCGACCTGCCGCTGCTGGAGGCGACGGTGGACCGGGCTGCGGTGCGGTACGACCGCGACGGCGACCAGCACTACGACGTGACGAGCGCGTTCATCAAGTCCCTCCGCGGCTCCGACGTGGACGCGACCCTGCACTACCTGGCCCGGATGATCGAGGCGGGCGAGGACCCGAGGTTCATCGCGCGGCGGCTGGTGATCCACGCCAGCGAGGACATCGGGATGGCTGACCCGATGGCGCTGCTGGTCGCGACGGCCGCCCAGTCGGCCGTGCAGACGATCGGCCTGCCCGAGTGCGCGCTGAACCTCGCGCAGGCCGCGATCCACCTCGCGACGGCGCCGAAGTCGAACGCCGTGACGACGGCGATCGGCGCGGCGATGGCGGACGTCCGCCAGGGCGCGACGGGCGCGGTCCCGCCGCACCTGCGCGACGGCCACTACGCGGGCGCGGAGAAGCTCGGCAACGCGAAGGGCTACCGGTACCCGCACGACGTCGCCGAGGGCGTCCTCACCCAGCAGTACCCGCCGGACGACCTGGTCGGCCGCGACTACTACGAGCCGACCCCGCGCGGCGCCGAGCGCGTGCTGGCCGAACGCCTGCCGAAGCTGCGCAAGGTCGTCCGGGGCGAGGACTGAAAATCGCGTGACCGCGGCGGGCGGAACTGCCACCGTGGCCCCGTGAACCCCGCCCCCAAGAACGGCCACGCCTACCTCGACTTCAACGCCCCGATGTCGGACGCGCGCGCCTACGGCCTGATCACCACCCTGCAACCGCTCGCGGGGAAGACGGTCGTCGACTTCGGCTGCGGCTGGGCCGAACTGCTGCTGCGCGTCCTGGAGACGGAGCCGACCGCGCGGGGGCTCGGGGTGGACGAGGACGCGTCGGGCGTCAGCCGCGGCCGGGAGAACGCGGAGAAGCGCGGCATCCAGGAGCACGTCCGGCTCGACCTGGCGAACGTGACCACGTGGGAGGCGCCGCTCGCGGACGTGGCCATCTCCATCGGGGCCAGCCACGCGTGGGGCGACACCCGCAAGACCCTCGAAGCCATGCACGAGCGGATCAAGCCCGGCGGCACGCTCCTGCTGGGCGACGCGTTCTGGGAGCGGCCGCCCGGCGCCGACGTCCTGGCCCGCCTCGAAGCGACGCCGGACGACTACGGCACGATCGCCGAACTGGTCGACCTCGCCATGGCCACCGGGTACCGCCTGCTGTCGCTCGCGACGGCCAGCCTCGACGAGTGGGACAGCTTCGAGTCGCGCTGGTGCGCCGGCCGGGAGCGCTGGCTGCTGGAGAACACGGACCACCCCGAGGCCGCCGAGGTCCGCGCGGTCGTGGACGCGCACCGCGACACGTGGCTGCACGGCTACCGCGGTGTCCTGGGCTTCGCCTACCTCACGCTGGCGCGGGTGTGACCACCTTCCTGGAGACCGAGCGGCTGGTGCTGCGCCGGTTCACCGAGTCCGATGTGGACGCCCTGGTCGCGCTCGACGGCGACCCGGAGGTCATGCGGTACATCACCGGCGGCGCGCCGACGCCGCGCGCCGAGGTCGTGGCCGACTACCTGCCCGCGTACTTCGCCTACTACGAGCGGTTCGCGGGCTTCGGCTTCTGGGTCGCGGAGGACCGCGCGGGGGAGTTCCTCGGCTGGTTCCACTTCCGGCCGCGGCCGGAAGACCCGCCGGGCCAGGTCGAGCTGGGCTACCGGTTCGTCAGGGCCGCGTGGGGTCTCGGGTACGGCACCGAGGGCTCGAAGGCGTTGATCGACAAGGGTTTCCGCGAATTCGGCGTCGAGCGCGTCTACGCCGAGACCATGGTGGTCAACACCGGGTCGAGGCGGGTCATGGAGAAGTCCGGGCTGCGGCAGGTCCGGATCTTCCACCAGGACTGGCCGCACCCGATCGAGGGCAGCGAGCACGGCGACGTCGAGTACGCGCTCACCAGGTCGGAGTGGGCCGCCCTAGCGTGAGTGGATCATCAGCAGGGCCACCTTGCCCGGCAGCAGGATCTCGCCGACCGGCTCGAAACCGCCCGCGTGGAACGACGCGATGGCCCGCTTGTTGCGCACGTCCGGCTCCAGCAGCACGCGGGTGCACAGCGGATCGGCCTCGAACAGGGCCTCGGTCAGCACCGGCAGCACGGACCGGACCAGGCCGCGGTCGGTGAGCGCGAGGTCGCCCACGGCGACGTGCACGCCGATGTCGTGCGGCAGCGCCCGGTAGCAGCGGGCCACCTGGTCGCGGGCCGCGCGGTAGATCTCCAGGTACAGCATCGGCGTCCCGTCCCGGCCCACCAGGCACGGCAGCGAGTGCACTCCCTTGAGCTGCGTCCGCAGCTCCCGGTCCCACAGCTCGCGCGACCACGCCTGCTGCCAGAACGCCGCGACGTGCGGCGACTGCATCCACCGGTGCACCAGTTCGAGGTCGAGGGTGTCCGGGTCGACGGCGCGCGCGGACCACCCGTCCGCCAGTGACGGCAGCGGGGGAGCGGGCACGCCGACCAGGTCGGCGTCCTCCGGTGGACGGTTCGCGCCAGGCCTCGACACGGCCCGGTAGTCGTCCAGGTTGGTCACCGGCCGCACCGGTCCTCCAGTCCGCTGTAACGATCACTTCACTGCCGGTGACCACGCTAGTCGGAGCAACGGCGATCCAATCGGGTCCATTCGGGGGACGCACGCTAACCTTGGGGCCCTTCCACACCGTGAATTCCCCCAGGAGGATCCGTGTCGCCAGGGCAGATCGCCGCGCTGGTAGCAGCAGGCGCTTTCGTGCTGCTCGTGCTGCTGCTGGCGATTCCGTTGATCAAGCTCGGTAAGACGTTGGACGAGGCGACGATCGCGATCCGCAAGGCGCACGAGAACACCGACCCGCTGTTCACCGGGGCCAACCAGACGTTGACCCACGTGAACACGCTGTTGGAACGCGTCGACGGCATCACCGCGAACGCCCGAGCGGTCACCGGGAACGTCTCCGCGCTCACCTCGCTCTTCACCGCCACCCTCGGCGGACCGCTGGTCAAGGCCGCCGCGTTGTCGTACGGCGTCAGCAAGGCCGTCCGGGCGCGCCGCAAGGCCGCCGAGACCCCCAACAAGCACGCCCGCCGCAGGCCGCGTGGAGGTAAGCGATGAGCCGGCTGTTCTGGTTCGCCGCGGGTGCCGCCGCGGGTGTGTTCGCCGTCCGCAAGGTGGGCCAGGTGACCCACCAGGTCACCCCCGCGGGCATCGGCGAGAACGTCGGCAACGGGCTCCGCGAGCTCGCGGGCGCGCTGGGCTCCTTCGGGGCCGAGGTGCGCGCGGGCATGGCCGAGCGCGAGGACGAGCTGAAGGAGAGCGTCGAGCGCCAGACCGGGTACACGCCCGGCAGGTACTCGACCGAGCCCGCCCGCCGCTCCTCCGGCGCGCGAGCGCGCCGGGCGGACGGCTGAGCCACTCCGTCCGCCTTCCCGCGCCCCTCCGACCGCACCACCCCCCTGAAGGACACCGCCGTGCAGACCCACGAGATCATCAAGCGTTTCCGCGAGCACTTCGAGCGCGCGGGCCACACCGTCGTGCCCAGCGCCTCGCTGCTCCTGGACGACCCGAACCTGCTGTTCGTCAACGCGGGCATGGTGCCGTTCAAGCCGTACTTCCTCGGCGAGGCCCCCGCGCCGTACGAGCGGGCCACCAGCGTCCAGAAGTGCGTGCGCACCGGTGACATCGAAGAGGTCGGCAAGACGACCCGGCACCTGACGTTCTTCCAGATGGCGGGCAACTTCTCGTTCGGCGACTACTTCAAGGAAGACGCCATCCGGCTCGCCTGGGAGCTGATCACCAAGTCCCAGGCGGACGGCGGCTACGGCTTCGACCCCGAGCGCCTGTGGGCGACCGTCTACCACGACGACGACGAGGCGTTCGACCTGTGGCAGAAGGTCGCGGGCCTGCCGCCGGAGCGCATCCAGCGCCGCGGCATCGAGGACAACTACTGGTCGATGGGCGTTCCCGGCCCGTGCGGCCCGTGCTCGGAGATCTACTACGACCGCGGGCCGGAGTACGGCCGCGAGGGCGGTCCCGTCGTCGACGAGGACCGCTACCTGGAGATCTGGAACCTGGTCTTCATGCAGAACGAGCGCGGACCGGGTGGCGCGAAGAAGGACTACCCGATCCTCGGCGAGCTGCCCGCGAAGAACATCGACACCGGCATGGGTGTCGAGCGGGTCGCGTTCCTGCTCCAGGGCGTGGACAACGTCTACGAGACCGACCTCGTGCGCGCCGTCATCACCAAGGCCGAAGAGCTTTCCGGTCGGAAGTACGGTGCCGACAAGGTCGACGATGTCCGGTTCCGCGTCATCGCGGACCACGCCCGCAGCAGCGTCCTGCTGGTCGGCGACGGCGTCACCCCCGGCAACGAGGCCCGCGGCTACGTGCTGCGCCGCCTGCTGCGCCGCATCGTCCGCTCCTCGCGCCTGCTGGGCGTGACCGAGCCGGTGCTGCCGGTGTTCGCCGAGGTCGTCCGCGACACCATGGGCCAGGCCTACCCGGAGTTGGTCGAGAACTTCGTCCGCATCCAGCAGATCATGCGCGCGGAGGAGGACACGTTCCTCCAGACGCTCGCCGCCGGGTCGCGGATCTTCGAGAACGCCGCCGACGCGATCAAGGCCGACGGCCGCGCGACGCTGCCGGGCGACAAGGCGTTCCAGCTCCACGACACGTACGGCTTCCCGATCGACCTCACGCTGGAGATGGCGTCCGAGGCCGGTCTGACAGTCGACGAGGACGGCTTCCGCAAGCTGATGGCCGAGCAGCGCGCCCGCGCCAAGGCCGACGCGGCGGGCAAGAAGACCGGCCACGGCGACCAGACGGTCTACCGCGAGCTGCTGGACCTGGGCGCGACCGAGTTCGTCGGCTACACCGACCTCGCCGCCGAGGCGACCGTGCGCGGCATCGTCCGCGAGGGCGCTCGGGTCAAGACCGCCCGCGAGGGCGACATCGTGGAGGTCGTGCTCGACCGCACGCCCCTGTACGCCGAGTCCGGCGGCCAGGAGAGCGACGCGGGCGTGATCGTCTCCGACGGCGCCGAGCTGGAGGTCGTCGACGTCCAGAAGGTCGCCCGCAAGCTGTGGGTGCACCAGGTGCGCGTGGTCAGCGGCGAGATCGCTGAGGGCCAGCACGTGGAGGCGCGCGTCGACCAGGAGTGGCGCACGGGGGCCCGCCAGGGCCACTCGGGCACGCACGTCGTGCACGCCGCCCTGCGGCAGGTGCTCGGCCCGTCCGCGTTGCAGAGCGGCTCGTACAACAAGCCCGGCTACCTGCGGCTCGACTTCGCGTGGACCGGTGGTCTGTCCGAGGAGACCCGCAGCGAGATCGAAGAGGTCTCGAACCTGGCCGTCCGCAAGGACCTGCCGGTCCGGGTGGTCTACACGGACATGAACGGCGCGCAGGAGCTCGGCGCGGTCGCGCTGTTCGGCGAGACCTACGACGAGTCCGTCCGCGTCGTCGAGATCGGCGGCCCCTGGTCGCGCGAGCTGTGCGGTGGCACGCACGTCGAGCACTCGTCCCAGATCGGCCCGGTCACGCTGCTCGGCGAGTCCTCCGTCGGCTCCGGCGTGCGGCGCATCGAGGCCTACGTCGGCATCGAGGCGTTCCGCTTCCTGGCCCAGGAGCGGGCGCTGGTGCAGAACGTCGCGGGCCTGCTGAAGGTGCCGAACGCCGAGGTGCCCGGCCGCGTCGAGGCGCTCGTGGAGCGGCTGCGCGTGGCCGAGAAGGAGCTGGAGCGCCTGCGCGGCGCCCAGTTGCTCTCCTCCGCCGGTCAGCTCGCCGACAGCGCGCTGGACGTGCGCGGGGTGGCCCTGGTCGCTCTCGCGCTGCCTGAGGGCACCTCGGGGGCCGACCTGCGCACGCTGGGCACCGAGGTGCGCAACCGGCTCGGCTCCAAGGCGGGCGTCGTGGCCCTGTTCGCGCCGGACGGCGCCAAGGCCAGCTTCGTCGTGGCGACCACCGCCGCGGCCCGTGACCTGGGCCTGGCCGCGGGCAAGCTCGTGCCCTCGTTCGCGCCCGCCCTCGGCGGCCGCGGCGGCGGCAAGCCCGACCTGGCGCAGGGCGGCGGCACCGACCCGTCGGGGATCCCGGCGGCCATCACGGCGCTGCGCACCGAACTCGATCGCGCGGTCGAATCCCGTTGACCAGCCCCGATCGACCCGGCGTCGACGACCCCGGCCGCGGCAGGCGGCTCGCCGTCGACGTCGGGTCCGTTCGGGTCGGGGTCGCGATCAGCGATCCGAGTCCCTTCCTCGCCACCCCACTCGCTACTCTGGTCCGTGACGAAAAGACCGGCAGGGACCTGACGGAACTCGCCGGACTCGTCGTCGAGCACGACGTGGTCGAGGTCGTGGTCGGGTTGCCCAGGACCTTGGCCGGACGGCACGGACCGGCAGCGGAGGCGGCGTCCGCGTACGCTGCCGCCTTGGCCGACCGGATCGCGCCGGTGCCGGTGCGGTTCACCGACGAGCGGTTGACGACCGTCGTCGCGAGCCGTGTACTGGCGCAGAGCGGCGTACGAGGCAAGAAACAACGTGCCGTTGTAGACCAGGCCGCTGCGGTGGAGATCTTGCAGTCCTGGCTAGACGCACGCGCGCGATTCGTGGCCCGGTCCGCTGAGGAGGATCGAGCCCCCGGAGCGAAGGACAGCACGTGAGCGACGACCTCGGGTTGTTCACCGAACCTGACGTGCACACGGACGAGCGGCAGCGCCGTCCGCGGGGCAAGGCGGTGGCCGCCGCACGACGTGCCCAGGTCCGGCGCAAACGCACCATCCTGTGGACGGTCGTGGCGCTGGTGCTCGGCCTCGGCGGCGTGGGTGCCTACTACGGCTACCAGACCCTGTCAGGCATCGGCTCGTTCGAGGACTACGCGGGCGCGGGCGAGACCGACGTCGTCATCGAGGTCAAGGACGGCGACCCGGTCACCGCCATCGCGGCCACGCTGAAGGACCAGGGCGTCACGGCGAGTTCCCGCGCGTTCACCGAGGCGGGCAAGACGGACGCCCGCCTGACCGGCATCCAGCCGGGCTTCTACCTGATGAAGACCAAGATGTCCGGCACGGCGGCGGTCGCCCGGATGCTCGACAAGAACACGAAGATCACGCCGCTGGAGGTCAAGGGCGGCAACGTCCTGCACGACATCACCGGCGGTGACGGCAAGGTCACGAAGGGCATCCTGTCGATGCTGTCCGAGGCGAGCTGCCTCGAACTGGACGGCGTCAAGAAGTGCGTCAGCCCCGAAGAGCTGCGCACGGCCGCGGAGACCGCGGACCCGGTCGCCCTCGGCGTGCCGGAGTGGGCGCTGTCGGACGTGAACAGGGTCGAGAAGGCGCACCGCCTCGAGGGCTTCATCGCCCCCGGCCTCTACCAGCTCAAGCCCGGCGCCACGGCCGTGGAACTGCTGAAGAGCGTCATCACGACGTCCGTGACCCGGCTGGAGAGCTACGGCGTGCTGGCAGGCGGCAAGACCACCGGCTTCCGGCCGTACGAGATCCTGACCATCGCCTCCCTGGTGGAGAAGGAAGGCCTCACCAAGGACTTCGGCAAGGTGTCGCGGGTCATCCACAACCGCCTGGCCGTCAACAAGATCCTGGAGTTCGACTCGACGGTCAACTACAAGTTGGACAAGCCGAACATCAGGACCAGCGACGCGGACCGCGAAGCCGCGGGTCCGTACAACACCTACTCCGCCGAGTCGAAGGGGCTGACGCCGACGCCCATCGGCTCGCCCGGTCGGGAAGCCATCGAGGCCGCCATCAACCCCGAGCCCGGCAAGTGGTTGTACTTCGTGAAGTGCCAGAAGGACGGCACGTCCTGCTTCAACGAAACCTTCCCGGAGCACGACAAGACCGTCGCCAAGGCGATCCAGGAAGGCGTCTTCTAAGGCCATGCCGTCCCGCGCCGCCGTCATCGGTTCGCCGGTGTCGCACTCCCTGTCGCCCGTGCTCCACAACGCCGCCTACGAGGCGTTGGGCCTCGACTGGACGTACTCGCGGGTCGAGTGCGACGAAGCCGGTGTGCCCGCGCTGGTCGCGGGTCTCGACGACTCGTGGACCGGTCTGTCCGTCACGATGCCTGGCAAGCGCGCCGCGCTGGCCGTGGCGACCTCGGTGACCGAGCGGGCCGCCGTCGTCGGCGCCGCCAACACGCTGGTGCGCGTGCCGGACGGGTGGCGGGCGGACTGCACCGATGTGGACGGTGTCGTCGGCGCGCTCCGGCACGCGGGCGGTTTTTCCGGTGGTACCAGGGGTTTGCTGCTCGGCGCGGGGGGAACGGCCACCGCCGCCCTCGCCGCGTTCGCCGCGCTGGGACTGTCCGAAGTGGACCTGGTCGTCCGCGACGCGGCCCGTGCGGCGGAGGCCGTCGCCTGCGCGTCCAGGCTCGGTCTGGGCCTGTCGGTGGTGAGCTGGGCGTCCGCGGACTTCGCCGCGCTGGCCTCGGCGTCGGACGTCCTGGTGAGCACCGTGCCGCCGTCGGCGACCGAGCCCGTGGCGTCGTCGCTGGCGAAGGCGCCGTGCCTGCTGGACGTCATCTACCACCCGTGGCCCACGCCGCTGGGCCTCGCGGTCCTCGACCAGGGCCGCACGATGGCCACCGGCCTGGACATGCTGCTGCACCAGGCTTTCGGGCAGGTCGAGCAGTTCACCGGCCAGGCGGCCCCCCGTGAAGCCATGCGGAAGGCGCTGAGCGCCGCCACCGGCGACGTGCTGCCCCTGCCGATCGCCTGAGCGACCGGCAGGGGCCCGCCCCTACGGGAGGGGCGTGGCGTAGAGGATCCGCTGCTTGTCGTGCTCGGTGACCGTCCACAGCTCGCCGCGGCCGGGCCAGTAGGACAGGTCCTCGACACCGATGGCCACGTCGCGCTCCGGACTCCCCGCTTCCAGCACCCCGGCGCTCGCCTTCCAGGCGCTCTGGAGGTGGCCCGGTCCGGTCGTCCCGCCGCCGGTGCTGTTGAGGTACCACAGGCCTCCGGTCGAGACCGCGCCCTGCACCCTCGGCGTGTGCAGCCGGAGCGCTTCACTGGCCTGCCAGTGCCCGCCCGCGTTGGTGAGCGGCGCGCCGGTGTCCTGGTTCATCGGCCACCGCGCGACCCGTCCGTTGAGGTCCGCGTTGTTCTGGTCCGCGCAGTACTCGCCGGTGGTGATGGAGTGCGGGCTGGTGCTGCGGTCCAGCGAGATGTAGGAGAACTTCTGCGGGCCCGAGGCGAGGCACTTGTAGTCCGCGGGGAACGACGCGAGGCCACCGGGGTTCGTCCAGCCGGAGATCTGCGGCATCACGTAGCGGTAGCCGTAGCTGTAGTACGTGCCGTCCTGCCTGCCGACCTTCTCGGTGTCGGTGACGTTGCCGTTGGCGGCGGACTTGATGTCGAAGATGTAGCGCATGTCGAACACCCGGACGCCGCGGTTGGTGTCGGCCAGGTACAGGTAGTTGCCGTACCAGACGATGCCGCCCGCGTGCACGCTGCCGCCGTTGCCCGCCTGGGGCGCGGTCACCGCCTCGTAGGAGGGGTTGCCGGAGCCGTTGATGTACGGGTAGGCGAGCAGCACGTGCTGGTAGTTGCCCGTGTCGGGGTCCAGGAAGGAGACCCGCACGCCCTTGGCGGGCGAGGTTTCCTTGTTGTACCAGCTCACCAGGATGGCCCGCTTGTCACCCCAGAGCTGGTCGGCCTGCGCGTCGGCGACCGTCGTCACGCCCTGCGGCACCCAGAGCGTGGTGTCGACATCGCCCTTGGTGAAGCAGAACTGCCTCAGGACCGGCATCGTGTTCGTGCTCAGCGCGGGCGACGTGCAGTCCTCGCCCTTGGGCGCGTCGTCGCGGTTCGCCTGGATCAGGATGTTCTGCACGCCCAGCTTGGGCAGCTCCTGGTCCAGGTCGTTGACGACGAGGCCCTGGGCGAGGTTGGACGGCACCAGGCGGAAGTCCGCCACCGATGGCGCCGTGGCCGCCGCCGCGGTGCCGGGCGTGACCACCGCCAGCGTCGACGCCGCCAGCGCCGCGGACGCGGCGAGCAGGGACAGCGCGTTCCTGTTCCTCAATCGTGCTCCTCGAATAGGGGTCGGAGGTCCGACCTCCCCGCACCCTAGTGAGGCTCGCTGGTACGCGGCCCGCGCTGTGGCCGGAAGCACGAGGAGCCCGTGCGTCCGAAGTGGACGCACGGGCTCCTCGTTGGTGCGGCTCGGGCGAATCAGCCCTCGTCGAGATCCGTGGCGATGATCTCCGCGATGGCCTCCAGCGCGGCGTCCGCGCCTTCGCCGTCCGCGGACAGCACCACTTCGTCGCCGTGCATCGCGCCGAGCGTCATCAGGCCGAGCACGCTCGCGGCCTCCACCGGTTGGCCGTCGTCCTTGCGGATGGTGACCTTGACCGGCTGTCCGGCGGCGGCCTTCGCCAGCAGTGCCGCCGGCCGGGCGTGGAGTCCGACCTTGCTCGCCACGGTGACCCGTCGCTCAGGCATGATCCGTCCTTTCCTTGGTGCTCCCCGAGGGGAGTCAGTCCCTCAGCGGCTTGCCGGAGGTCGTGGAGGTCTCGGAAGCGGTGACGACGCTGGGGTCGGCCTCCGGGTCCTCGTCGTCCTCGCGGCCGGGGGTCTTCAGGTTCCACTTGGTGATGACGAAGCGGAACAGGAAGTAGTAGATCGCCGCGTAGACCAGGCCCATCACGATGAGCAGGTACGGCTTGGTGGCGATGTTCCAGTTCAGGATGAAGTCGATCGCACCGGCCGAGAACGAGAAGCCGTCGTGGATGCCCAGCGCGTTGGCGATGGCCAGCGAGGTGCCGGTCAGCACCGCGTGGATCAGGTACAGCGGCCACGCGACGAACATGAACGCGAACTCGAGCGGCTCGGTGACACCCGTGATGAACGAGGTGAGGGCCGCGGAGCCCATGATGCCGGCGATGATCTTCTTCTGCGACGGCTTGGCGGTCTGCCAGATGGCGAACGCCGCGGCGGGCAGGGCGAACATGAAGATCGGGAAGAAGCCGGTCTGGAAGGTGCCCGCGGAGGGGTCGCCCGCCAGGAAGCGCGGGATGTCACCGGTCTTGACGACGCCGTTGGCCTCGTACTCGCCGAAGACCTGCCACACGAAGGTGTTCGGGATGTGGTGCAGGCCGAGCGGGATCAGCAGGCGGTTGACCGTGCCGTAGATGCCCGCGCCGACGATCGTGCTCTCCGAGACCGTGTCGCCGAACCAGGTCAACGCCTTGTCGAACAGCGGGTAGAGCAGGCCGAGCACGACACCGATGATGATCATGACACCGGCGACCAGGATCGGCACGAAGCGGCGGCCACCGAAGAACGCCAGGTACGGGGGCAGCTTGATGCGGTAATACCGTTGCCACAAGGCCGCTGTCACGAGACCGACGATGATGCCGGTCAACACCCGGTAGTCGATCAGTTCCTGCTTGGCGGTCGCTGGTGCGTCCGCCGCGAGCGGCAGCACGAACGGCGACAGCGCCTTGAACACGCCCTGCACGACGACGAAGCCGACGACGGCCGCCAGAGCGGTCGAACCGTCACCACGTCGCGCGAAGCCGATCGCCACACCGACCGCGAACAGCAGCGGCAGGTTGGCGAACACGGCGTCACCGGCTGCGCCGATGACCGCGGCCACCTTGTTCCAGCCCAGACCGTCCTTGCCGAGCAAGTCGTCTTGGCCGAGTCGCAACAACAGGCCTGCCGCTGGCAGCGCGGCGATCGGCAGCATCAAGCTGCGACCGAAGCGCTGGAGCGCGGCAAGTCCCTTGATCTCGCGACCGCCGGTCGCCTGTGGGGCGCTGGCGCTCATCGGGTACCTCCCTTGGCGGAGTGCGGGCCGGAATCCGGGACGGTCCGGTCCAATTGCATCGTTACCTGGTAAAGATCGCCCCGGTACCAGGAAGTCATGTCCTCGACCGGCCTGCCCAGCGAGCTGGCGACGCGGCGGAAGACGAGGAGCGAGCTGCCCTTGCGGACGCCGAGCAGCTTCGCGGTGTCGGCGTCGGCGCTCTCGGCCCACACCGTCTGCTTGGCGTGGTCGAGCTGAACGCCGTAGGTGTCCGCGATCAACGTGTAGAGCGATGTGGACAGGTCGTGGCGGCGGAGTTCCGGCACCATCCTGGGGTTGTACCAACCGCGTTCCACGGCGAGCGGGATCCCGTCGGCCCTGCGCAGGCGGACCAGTTGGTACGCGCGCTCCCGCGAGGGCAGGTCGAGCGCGCTCGCCGCGGCCTCCGGCGGGATCGCCTCGTCGAGGCTCAGCACCTCGGTGGCGGGGGTCATGCCGCGCTTGCGCATGTCGTCGGTGAAGGACTCCAGGTAGAGCTGGACGTCCAACCTGCGGCGGGCGGTGAACGTGCCGCGGCCCTTGGCTCTGGTGAGCAGGCCCTCGGCGACGAGCTGCCCGACCGCGGCGCGCACGGTGATGCGCGACACCTGGTAGCGGTCCGCGAGGTCGCGTTCGGACGGGATCGGCGAACCGGGCTGGAGCTCCTGCTCGGCGAGGCGGCGCAGGATGTCGCGCAACTGGGCGTGCTTCGGCTTCGGACCGTCCACGATCCTCGTGGGAGTCTCCCGCTCGCCCATGTGCACCTCCCCGCTCTCGCTTGCGGCCGACCTCATTGGTACTTTCCGGTCTAGACCAGTTTGTGCGGGGAGAATGCTCTCCGTGCGGAGCGGGTGTCAACCGCCGTTACGTGACCGTGGCCAAGCGGTGTCACCAGTCGAGAGAGGACACGAAGTGGCTGACGAGAAGGCGGAGAAGATCCTCGCTGCGCTCGGCGGGGCGTCGAACATCATCGAGATCGAACCGTGCATCACCCGCCTGCGGTGTGAGCTCGAAGACGGTTCGGTCGTCGACGAAAAGGCCCTGAAGGCGTTGGGCGCGCACGGTGTCATGCGCCAGGGCAACGTCGTGCAGGTCATCGTCGGTCCCGAGGCGGACACGATCGCCAGCGACATCGAGGACCTCCTGTGACCCTGAGCGTGGGGAGCCCGGTGGCCGGTCGGGTCGTGTCCCTGACCGAGGTGCCGGACCCGGTCTTCGCCCAGGCGATGGTCGGACCGGGCATCGCGGTCGAACCGGACAGGGTCGCCGCGGACGTCGTGTCCCCGGTCGACGGCACGATCGTGACGCTGCACCCCCACGCGTTCGTCGTGGCCACCGAGAGCGGCGCCGGGGTGCTCGTGCACCTCGGCATCGACACGGTGAAGCGCAAGGGCGAGGGCTTCACCCTGCACGTGGTGAAGGGCGAGACCGTGCGCGCGGGTCAGGCCGTCGTGAGCTGGGACCCCGCGGAGGTCGAGGCGGCCGGGTTCTCGCCCATCTGCCCCGTCGTGGCGCTGGACGCCCCGGCGGACTCGCTCGGGGAGTTCTCCGAGGGGGCCACGGTCGCCGTCGGCGACCAGCTCTTCTCCTGGCAGCGCTGATCTCACGCGGGTGCCCTTCGACGCATGTGGCGCATCGAAGGGCATCCGCGTGACGGCGTCCAGTCCCCGTGTGGGTCGTTCCGGTGAACGCCGTGCGAGGTTCACCCGTCCGGGGCTGTGTGAAAGGTCCGTTCGGCGGTGCTCGTTCTTGTGCGACAGGGAGTTCCCGCCGGATCGTTGACGGCATGCACTGGACGGTCTTGGGATTCCTGGCGGGAGCCGCGGGCGCGTGGCTGCTCCGCCGCCTGCGTCGCGGCGCGGTCGTGCACTGGCTGTGGTGCGCGACCCCGAACTCGGTCCTGTGGACCGTGGCGGCCCATCGGCACCCCCCGCCGCACTGGCTGGCGGTGACGCTCGCGCTCGGCTGGCTCGCCGTGCTGCTGACGGCGACGGACGTGCTCCACCGCCGATTACCCGACGCGCTGACGCTCCCCGCGTACCCCGTCCTGGCGGTGCTCCTCGTGCCCGCGGGTCTCGACGTGGGCGTGCGCGCCCTGGTGGGTGGCCTGGTCTTCGGGGTCGGCCACCTGGTGGTCCGGCTGTTCTCGCCGGGCGCGCTCGGCGGTGGCGACGTGAAGCTCGCCGTGCCGTTGGGGGCGGTGCTCGGGGCGGTCTCGTACGGGGCGCTGGCGCTCGGGGCCGTCCTCGCCTCCGGCCTGTCCCTGCTGGTCGGGCTCACCCGTCCGGATGGCGGGATTCCGCACGGGCCGGGTCTGCTGGCTTCGACCTGGGTGTTAGCGGTGTTCCTCCTGTGAAAGGATTCGTCCGTGCTGCGCTGGATCACCGCTGGGGAATCACACGGACCCGCTCTCGTCGCCGTGCTGGAAGGCATGGTCGCGGGGGTGGAGGTCACCACCTCGGACCTGACGGTCCAACTGGAACGCCGGAGGCTGGGCTTCGGCCGCAGCCCCCGCATGGGGTTCGAGGCGGACGAGGTGGCCATCCTCGGAGGCGTGCGCCACGGCCTCACCCAGGGCGGGCCGATCGCCGTGACCATCGGCAACAGCGAGTGGCCGAAGTGGGAGAAGGTCATGTCGGCCGACCCGGTCGATCCGAGCCAGCTCAAGTCGACCGGTCGCAACGAGGCGCTGACCAGGCCTCGGCCGGGTCACGCGGACCTGCCGGGCATGCAGAAGTTCGGCTTCGACGAGGCTCGTCCGGTGCTGGAGCGCGCCAGCGCCCGCGAGACCGCCGCGCGCACGGCGCTGGGCACGGTCGCCCGGAACTTCCTCAAGCAGGTCTTCGACGTCGACATCGTCAGCCACGTCGTGTCCATCGGCGGCGCGAAGACGCCCGAGGACGCGCCCGTGCCCGGCCCCGGCGACCTGGCCGCGGTCGACGCGAGCCCGGTCCGCGCGTTCTCCCCGGAGGGCACCGCGGCGATGGTCGCCGAGGTCGAGGCCGTCAAGGACGCGGGCGACACCGTGGGCGGCGTCATCGAGGTCATCGCGTACGGCCTGCCGCCGGGCCTCGGGTCGCACGTGCACTGGGACCGCAGGCTCGACTCCCGCCTCGCCGCCGCGCTGATGGGCGTGCAGGCGATGAAGGGCGTGGAGATCGGCGACGGCTTCACCACCGCCACCCGCTGGGGCAGCCAGGCGCACGACGAGATCGACCGCGGCAAGGGCCCGTCCGGCGTCACCCGCCGCAGCAACCGCGCGGGCGGCCTGGAGGGCGGCATCACCAACGGCGAGCCGCTGCGCGCCAGGGTCGCGATGAAGCCGATCTCAACCGTCCCGAAAGCACTGTCCACTGTGGACGTCCGCACCGGCGAGGCCGCCGTGGCCATCCACCAGCGCTCGGACGTGTGCGCCGTACCCCGCGCGGGCGTCGTGCTGGAGTCCGTCGTCGCCCTCGTCCTGGCCGAGGCCGCACTGGAGAAGTTCGGCGGCGACTCGCTCACCGAAACCAAGCGCAACGTGGCCGCGTACCTCTCCGCCCTAGAGGCCCGCTGGGAAGGCCTGTGAACCACCCCCACCCCACCACCCCACCCCCGATCCCGACCCCAACCGACCCCCGCCCAGCCACGGCCCTGGACGGCGTGCCGGTGGTCCCGGAGGTAGCCGGGTCAGGGCGTGCGGCGGCTCCAGGCGGCGTGCCTGTGATCCCGGACCTGACCGGGCTCCGGCCTGCCACGGCTCCGGACGGTGTGTCGGTGGTTGCGGTCGCGGCCGGGCTCCGGCCTGCCACGGCCCCGGGCGGCGTGCCGGTGGTCCCGGAGGTAGCTGGGCCAGGCCGTGCGGTGGTTCTGGGCGGCGTGTCGATGGTGCCGGACCTGGCTGAGCTCCGGCCTGCCGTGGTTCCGGGCGGCGTGCCGGTGGTTCCGGTCGCGTCCGGGCTTCAGCCTGCTGTGGTCTCGGACGGCGTGCCGGTGGTCCTGGCCGTGGCCGGTCCAGGGCACGCGATGGCCCTGGAGAGTGTGGTCGCGGACGTGGCCGAGCTTCGACCTGCTGCCGTTTCGGGCGGGGTGTCTGTGGTTCCGGTCGTGGCTGTGCTTCGGCCTGCTGTGGTTTCGGACCCTTTGTCCGTGGTTCTGGACGTGTTCCGGCCCCGGTCCGCCCCGGCCTTGGGCATCGTGCCCGTGGTCGCGGACCCGAGCCTTCCCAAGTCGGCCATCCGCTGTGGAGTGGTCTCACCGCGTTCCCGACCGTCGTCCGACAGCAGTCGCGTGGAACCTGCACTGGCCTGCCGACGCTGTCCGCGTGGGGTGGCACGGTCTGTCGGTTCCGCGCGCCGTCGTGTGTCGCGAGTGTTCCTGCCAGGAAGGACGGCGGTTCTGTGAGCGTTCCCGCCTACGTGGTCCTCGGCCCGCCCGGTGCGGGCAAGACGACCATCGGTCAGATGCTGGCCGAACGGCTCGGGCTGCCGTTCCGCGACGTGGACGAGGACATCGTCGCGAGCGCGGGCAAGCCGATCTCGGACATCTTCACCAGCGACGGCGAGCCGGTGTTCCGGGCGATGGAGGAGCAGGCCGTCGCGGACGGGCTGAAGACGCACGAGGGTGTGCTGGCGCTCGGTGGCGGCGCGGTCCTGTCGGCCGCGACCAGGGAACGCCTGGCCGGGCACACCGTGGTGTTCCTCAACGTCGGCATGGCGGAGGGTGTCCGGCGCACCGGTCTGTCCAGCGCGCGCCCACTGCTCACCGGCATCAACCCGCGAGCGACGTTCAAGGCACTGCTCGACGCCCGCCTCCCGCTCTACCGGGAGGTCGCGACGATCGAGGTCGTGACGGACCACCTCAACCCGGACCAGGTCGTCGACGCCGTCCTCGACCAGCGCTGACGGTGGAGTCGACCCGCGCCGAAGTGCTGGCGCACCGCGCGGCGGCGCAAGACCTGCACGGCGGCGCCGAGCTGGCAGCCCTGGACGTGCTCACGCTCGGCTTCGTCGACAGCCCGCCGAAGACGGGTGGGGCAGGGCTGGCCGTTCGCGTCGGACCGGAGTTCTCCTGGTCGGACGCAGACGAGAGCCGTGCCGCCCGGTCGAGACCGGGCAGGCCGGGGCGCGCCGGGCCGGGGTCGGACGAGTCGACGTTGGGCAGTCCGGAAATGGACAGTCCGGGACCTGGCCGGTCGGGGCTCGGCGGGGTGGTGGCAGACGGTCCGGGATCTGCCGAGGCGGACGCGGGTCGGTTGGTTCGGGTGCTCAGTCTGCGGGGTGCGCCGCATCTGCACCGTGCGGCTGACCTGCCGGTGTTGCGTCGGGAGTTGAGGCCGCGTGCGCCGCGGCAGTGGGCCGCGTGGATCGGTGGGTTCGACGCGCCTGATCCTGGTGGGCTTGATCTGCTGGTGGAGTTGCTGCACCGGGAATTTCCCGGTGACCGGGCGACCAAGGGTGAGCTGTCGGCCGTGGTGAGTCCGCTGCTGCCCGCGGACTGGACGCCGTGGTGCGAGCCGTGCGGGGCGCACCACGTGATGGACGGGTTGTTCCGGTTGGGCACGTTGCTGGCCGGGATCGAGCTGGACCACGTCGGGGCGAGGCTGGTGTTCCGGAAGCCGGTCGGGCCGGTGCCCGTCGTCGAACCCGAGGGTGAGCCGACGTTGCTGCGCGCCTACGCGCGGCTGGTCGGGCCGTTCGCGAAGGCGGACGCGGAGAAGTGGCTCGGCGCCGGGCCGCCGTCCGAGTGGCCTTCCGGCCTGCGGTCGGTGGTGGTGGACGGGCGGAAGCTGCTGGCGGTGGAGGCCGTGGCCGCGGCGCCACCGCCGCCCGCCGGGCTGCTGTTGTTCCCGCGCGACCCGTACCTGCTCGGCCCACGCTGGCTGGTGGCGCCGGACGCCGCCGTGGCCAAGCGGGTGTGGCGGGCGGTCGGCAGTCCGGGCGCGCTGGTCGTGCACGGCGAGGTGGTGGGGGACTGGCGGTACACGTTCAGCGGCCGCACGGTGACGTTCCACGTGCGGGGCTGGAAGAGGATCAGGGGTGAGGCGCGCAAGGCGCTCGGCGACCAGGCCGAACTGCTGGCCGCGGTGTGGGGCGGGCAGGCGCTGGAGCCGAACGTGGTCGAATGGTCGTGACGTCGACCCCTCCCCGGACCGGAGCGGGGTGGTCCTGCTCGGGTCGGCGGGCGGGGTCTCCGCGGATCGCCGCCCGGTGTGATCGCCACGGCGCGGAGGCCGTCCGCCCGCCACGCGCGAAGTTCGCTTCCCCCGGCTGAAGCCGGGGATGTCCACGGAGAGGTCCTGATGAACGAGGGAGAACGCTGATGGGCGAGCCGGTGCGGATCCGCGTGGCCGCGGAACGACCGTACGACGTGGTGGTGGGGCGCGGTCTGCTCGGCGACATGGCGGAAGCCGTGCAGGGCATCGCCAAGATCGCGATCATCCACCCTCCCACGCTCGTCGAGACCGCCGAGGCGCTGCGCGAGACGCTGGCCGCGGGTGGTGCCGACGCGCACCGCGTCGAGATCCCGGACGCGGAGGACGGCAAGGACCTCCCCGTCGCGGGCTTCTGCTGGGACGTGCTCGGCAAGATCGGCCTGAGCCGGTCGGACGCCGTGATCGGGCTCGGCGGGGGGGCGGTGACCGACCTCGCGGGGTTCGTCGCCTCGACGTGGATGCGCGGCGTGAAGCTGTTCAACGTCCCGACGACGCTGCTCGGCATGGTCGACGCGTCCGTCGGCGGCAAGACCGGCGTCAACACGTCGGCGGGCAAGAACCTGGTCGGCACGTTCTACGAGCCCACCGCGGTGTTCGCCGACCTGGCGACGCTGGACACGTTGCCGCGCAACGAACTCGTCGCGGGCATGGCCGAGGTCGTCAAGGGCGGTTTCATCGCCGACCCGGTCATCCTCGACCTGATCGAGGCCGACCCGGAGGCCGCGCTCGACCCGGCGGGCACCGTGTTGGAGGAACTGGTCCGGCGCAAGATCCAGATCAAGGCGGACGTCGTGTCCGCGGACCTCCGCGAGTCCGACCTGCGCGAGATCCTGAACTACGGCCACACCCTCGGCCACGCCATCGAGCGCCGCGAGCGGTACAAGTGGCGCCACGGCGCGGCGATCAGCGTCGGCCTGGTGTTCGCCGCCGAACTCGCCCGCCTCGCGGGCCGGTTGGACGACGCGACCGCCGACCGCCACCGGTCCGTGCTGACCAAGCTCGGCCTGCCCACCAGCTACGACCCGGCCGCGCTGCCGCAGCTCATGGAGGGCATGCGGGTGGACAAGAAGAACCGCGCGGGCGTGCTCCGCTTCGTCGTGCTCGACGGCCTGGCCAAGCCCGGCAGGCTCGAAGGCCCCGACCCGTCCCTGATCGCCGCGGCTTACTCGGCCGTCGCCGCCGAACCGACCACGGGCGGAGGCGTCCTGCTGTGAAGGTCCTCGTTCTCAACGGCCCCAACCTGGGCAGGCTTGGCACCCGCGAACCCGACGTGTACGGCAGCACCACGTACGCCGACCTGGTCGCGCTGTGCGAGGCCACCGGCCGCGAACTGGGCCTGGAGGTCAACGTCCGCCAAACCGACTTCGAGGGCGAGATGCTCGGCTGGCTCCACGAGGCCGCCGACCACCAGTACCCCGTGGTCCTCAACCCGGCCGCGTGGACCCACTACTCGGTCGCCGTCCGCGACGCCTGCTCCCAACTCACCGCCCCGCTGGTCGAGGTGCACATCTCGAACGTCCACAAGCGCGAGGACTTCCGCCAGCACAGCTACATCTCCGCCGTCGCCGAGGGCACCATCCTCGGCCTGGGCGTCCAGGGCTACGCCCTCGCACTGCGCTGGCTGGCCACCAAGGCCTGACCGGCCTGACTGGCAGTCCGTGGTGAAGGCGCGCGCGACCCCGGAGACGGACGAGTTCTCCGGGGTCGCGGTCCACGGGCACCTGGACGGCCACCACACCCACCGGGCAGCTACTTGTGGATGATCCGCAGCGGCCGGATCCGACCGTCCTGCTCGATCACCGTGGCGGCGTAGTCGCCGCTCAAGGTGAAGTACGGCCTGGCCGCGTCCTGGCCGGACTGCCGCCGGACGGTCGCCGAGTAGCTGCCGACGACGTGGATGATCCCGAACTCCGGGTCGAAGTCCTGCCTGGCGTTCGCGTTCGGAGGCGGGTCTCCCTCGTAGGCCCAGGTCACGTTCTTGACGACGGGAACCGCGTTCGTCGTCGGACAGCCGACCGGCATCGGTGCCGACGTCGCCCCGGCGCACCGGACGAACTCGTCCCGGACCACCGCGGAGACCTCCTGGGCCGTCGACCCCGGACGCCGCTTCACGATCTTGCCCGCCAGGGCGTCCTCGACCCGGTACACGTTGTCGATCGTCGTGCTCTCCCCCTGCCAGGGGAGTTCGGTCTGGAAGTGGAACGCCTGGGTGTCGTGCTTCGGCCCGTTGGCCGTCTCGTAGTCGACCAGCATCACGGCGTTGCCGCGGGCGTGGAACTTGCCGTTGTTCCACACGACCTCCGCGCCGTCGATCGGATCGCCGACCAACGTCCACCGGACTCCGTGAGCCGGAAGCGGGGAGTCCAAGCCCTGGGGGCAGTTGGCGGGCTGCAAGACCACCTCCGCCGCGCAGGACAGGAGCTTCTTCCCCACGACGTCCAGCACGGCCTTGGTGCTCGACGCCACCGGCCGTGCTCCCTGTTCGACCGGGAACGGGGTTCTGCCGATGTTCCCGCCGTCGCCCTGCGACAGGTAGAGGAGCAACCCGGCGACGAGGACGAATCCGACGAAGCCCGCGGCGGGTTTCTTGTCGTCGGAGTCGGGGTCGGGCTCGTCACCGCTCCCGCCACCACCGCTCCCGCCGCCTGCCGAGTGGAGCGTGAGCCGATGGATGGTTCCCGCCTGCACCACCGGCCCGACGACACTGCCCGACATGTCGTTGCTGGTGCCCCGGTGTGCCGCTCGGCGCGCGCTGCTGTTCATCTACCACCTTCGTGCCGTGCCACCAGGGATGGGTGCGAGAGGCTTGGTGCCGTGGTCGGTGATCGACCGTGCTCATCGCGATCACATCGTCGCCCTCCCAAGGCATCCACGATCCGCAAAACTGCGGCAACTTGGCGATCTCCCGCTGCTCGGCCGAAGTGATTGGAAGGACTACGTGACCCACGGAGCGTTGCACCACGTTGAACTCTGGGTGCCCGACGTCACCCGTGCGGAAGCCACCATCGGGTGGCTGCTGCGAGAGCTGGGTTGGGTCGAGTACCAGCGTTGGTCTGCCGGGGTCAGTTGGCGGCTCGGGCCGACCTACGTGGTCGTCGAGCGGTCGCCCGCGATGGGGAGTGGGCCGCATGAGCGGACGCGGCCGGGGCTCAATCACCTCGCGTTGCACGTCGGAGGGGTGGAAGCGGTGGAGGCGTTGGTGGTGGGGGCGCGGGAGCGCGGGTGGGTGTTGATGTTCGCGGATCGGCATCCGCACGCGGGCGGGCCGGAGCACTACGCGGCGTACCTGGAGAACGAGGACGGGTTCGAGGTGGAACTCGTGGCTACTACTGGCGAGTAGTCACCTGGACGGGTGAGTTGATCTTCTACACTGGGTGGCGATTCGCCGAGGGGTCAACCAAGTGGAGGACAGCTCCCGCATGTCGAGGCTTCTCCGGATCGTGGCGACCGCGTCCGTCGCCGCACTGCTGCTGTCGTCCTGCGACGGGGGCGTCACGATGAACCAGGCGGAGGGCACCGGGGGCGTCGCGCCGCCGGTCGCCCCCCAGAAGCAGGCGCAGCGCGCCACCCCGAAGGACCCGGTGGCGGTCGCGTCGGACCGGTCGCGCGGCAGCGCGGGTGTCATCGCGGTGGGCGGCGGCGACTCGCCCTACAACTACGGGCCGACGGTGCTGGTGGAGAACGGCCGCAACCGGATGTGGTGGTGCAGCCAGCTCGGTTACGCCGTCCCGGCGGGCGACGACCTGCTGTACGCCGAGAGCGCCTCGCTGACCGGGCCGTTCACCGCGCCCAACGGCGCCACGGCCCAGCCCGTGCTCAGCGGCAGCGTCACCGGCTTCGACGGCGTGCACACCTGCGACCCGTCGGTCATCCACGTCGGCCAGACCTACTACCTCTACTACACCGGCGCTTCCGGCGACCACGCCCACGGCAACGCGATCGGCGTCGCCACCAGCACCGACGGCATCTCGTGGCAGCGTGCGCACAACGGCCAGCCGATCGTCGGCCCGGCCTACGACACCATCCGCGACAACACCTACGGCGCGGGCCAGCCCGCTGTGCTTCACCTGAACGGCTGGTTCTACCTGATGTTCACCGACACCACCGGCTCGGCGGCGGGGTGGAACGGCGCGGGCCAGTTCGTGCTGCGGTCGAAGGACCCGCTGTTCCTGTCCGGCGTGCAGGCGCTGGGCGTGCGCGGGTTCTCCGCCGTGTCCGGCACCAACTCGCCGCGCGCCCGTTCGGTGGTCGACGCGTTCAGCGCGGACTGGATGTGGGTCGAGGCGCTCGACGCGTTCGCCATCGCCCACGAGACCGACACCGGCACGACCATCACCTTCTGGAACTCCGACTTCACCCTCACCCCGTATGAGCCGGTCACCGTGCCCGGCCCGTGGCGCGAGGGCCCAGGTCTCGTCCGCACGTCCGAGGGCCACGCCCCCGTCGCCGCCGACGACCCGTGCGGCCGCGTGCCGATCGACGTCGTCCGCGCCACCGTCGACGGAGCGGCGGGCGCGCCGACCGACCTGACCCACTTCGGCATGGACCTCGCGGGCGTGCCCGGCTGCGCCACCAAGGAAGCGGCCACCGTGCTGGACGGCGTCGCCGTCCCGTCGCCCGAGCGGACGATGGACCTGGTCGTCGGCGGCAAGGTCGTCCGGCTGGAGCGGCGCTCCGTCACCGACCGCCTCGCCAGGACCGTGCTCGACCACCGCCCGGCGATCGTCGACCAGCTCCCGGTGGCCGCGCTCATCCCGGCGGGCGCGGAGGTCCTGCGGTCGCCCGACGGCCAGACCGGCGTGCTCGTCGACGACGACCAGCTCTGGCTCATCGGCGCGGACGACGTGGCCGCCCTCAACTCCTCGCCCGTCCGGCACACCACGCGGGCGGAGTTCCTCAAGTACACCCCGGCCGGAGACCTGACCAAGCTCCGCGGCTAGTGCGACCCCTTGGGCTGCGGCGCCACGTTCCCCAGGCCCATCCCGACCGCCGCCGACGCCAGCACCACCAGCGCGGTGAACGCGGCCCCGCCGGTCAGCGCGGGCCACAGCGACTCGACACCGGTCTGGTCCACCAGCGCGCCGGTGCCGACCACCCCCACCACCCCGGCCAGCGGCCCCGCCACCAGCGAGGCGAAGAACCAGCACATCCCACGCCCGTCGAACCGCCGCCACGCGTCCAGCGCGCCCCACAGCACCGCGATCACCACGACGAGCCCGAACGCGATCACCCGGACCGACGAGCCCGCTTCGGGACTGCGCACGTTCACCGCCACGACCCCCGCCTGCACGGCGCCGTGCAGCAGACCCATCCAAAACCCCCGGACCAGCCACGCACCCATGCCGGACAGGGTAGTGCCAGGTGGGACCATGAGTACCTGCACGGAGGGAGACAGGTGGATCACGGCCAGCACGCTTTGGCTTCCGGCCAATCGACGGTGAACCAGGCGGGACGCGACGTCGTGGTCAACAACTACGCCGCCGGACCTCCGACCGGCGCGTGGAACGTTCCGCCCCGCAATCCGAACTTCGTCGGCCGCGTGGACGCCTTGGCCACGCTCGACGGTCTCGCGGTTCAAACAGTTCGCGGGATGGGCGGCGTCGGCAAGACCCAGTTGGCGGTCGAGTACTGCTACCAGAACTCGGATAGCTACGACGTCGTTTGGTGGATCTTCGCCGAAAACCGGGCCCTGATCCCGGACCAGCTTCACCTGCTCGGCAAGGCCCTCCGCCTCGACCTCCCGGCCGATACCAGGGCCGCTGTGCCGTTGCTGCTGTCCCACCTGCGCAACCGGGGCCGTTGCCTGCTGGTGTTCGACAACGCCGAATCCGTGCACGACATCAGGGACTACCTGCCCTGGTGCCGGGTCTTGGTGACGACCAGGCGGGCTGGGTTCGACGCCCTTGGCGACGTGCTGGATCTCGACACCTTCACCCGGCCCGAATCGATCACCCTGCTTCGTCAGCGGGCCATGATCTCCGAAGGAGGAGCCGATGACCTGGCCGTCCTGCTGGGTGACCTGCCACTCGGGCTGGAACAGGCCGCTGCCTACTTGAAGCAGACCGGCATGCCGGTCGACGAGTACCTGAACCTGCTGCGCAGCAACCCCGAGTTGATGGCTGGCCAGGGCGTGGACGGCCACCGTCCGGCGTCGGATTCAACCCTGGCCACGGTGTGGACCATGAGCTTCACCCGGCTCGACCCTAGAGCCGCGACCGTGCTGCAGGTCTGCGGTTACCTCGGCCCCGAGGCGATCCCGCTCTCCCTGTTCGACGAGTTTGGTTCGCCCAGTATGGCGGTCGCGCCGCTGGTGGACTACTCGCTGGCGCAGCGCGTCGACGATCGACTGGTCATGCACCGCATGGTGCAGTTGGCGGCTCGGCGCAACGCGGAGGACGTGGCCTGGCCATCACCGCACCCGCTGGTTCGTGCCGCGACCCTGCTTTCGCGGGCACTACCCAGAGACCACGAAGGTCCCGAGTCATGGCCAGTGTGGCGGATTCTGCTTCCGCACGTCCTCACCGTGCTCGGCCACGATCTCAAACTCGGGCTGCTGGACGGCGACCTGCTCGTGCGCCTGCTGGACCAGGCCGGAGCCCATCTTCAGGATTTCGGTGAGTTCGACAAGAGCCGGGAACTGCTCGAGCGTGCTCTTCTGGTTGCCGAAGGGGCGGCGTGCCCGGACCACCGCAACGTCGGGACGATTCTGAACAACCTGGCCGCGGTGTTCATGGAACTGAGCAGGCCCGCCGACGCGTTGCCTCTGCTGGAACGATCGCTCGACATCGCGGAGTCTGCAGGAGGGCGTGACTGCTTCGCGATCGGCTCAATACTTAACAACCTCGGGCTGGTTCAACGCGACCTGGGCGACCTGGTCGCGGCTCGGGAGTGGCTCGAACGGGCGCTGGCGGCGGACCAAGCCGATTTCGGGGCCGCTCACCCGCAGGTCGCTATCGTCCAGAACAACCTGGCACTCGTCTTGACCGATCTCGGTGACCTGGTCGGTGCACGCCGCCTGCTGGAGGAGGCGTTGAGGGTCGGCGAGGCGACCCTCGCTCCAGGGCACCCCGCCATCGCCACCCGGTTAAACAACCTCGGCCTGGTGCTGGGGAAGCTAGGTGACCTCGCCATGTCGCGGATGGTGCTCGAGCGCGCACTCGTGATGGACGAGGCGTCGTTCGGCCCCGTGCACCCGACGATCGCGACCCGCTTGAGGAATCTCGCGGGAATCCTGCGCAAGCAAGGGCTCGCTGCAGAGGCGAGGCCGCTGCTGGACCGGGCCGGTGAGATCGATGACCGACTTCCGTAGCCCTGTGCGACGCGGCCGATACCCCTACTCTGCTGGTATGCCGCTGCACGCACCGCGTCGCGCCGCACTGCGCGCCATGCTCGTGGACCAGGGCCTCGACGCCCTGCTCGTGACCGACCTCCTGAACGTCCGGTACCTCACGGGCTTCACCGGGTCGAACGCCGCGCTGCTGGTGGCCGCCGACGGCGAGAAGCGCACGGTGTTCTGCACCGACGGGCGCTACCAGACGCAGTCGCGGTCGCAGGTCCCGGACCTGGAGCGGGTCATCGACCGGCCGTGCGACCTGGCGCTGGCGGCCAGGGCGGGCAAGGACGGGCACCGGGCGGTCGGGTTCGAGAGCCAGCACGTGACGGTGGACGGCCTGGACGGGCTCGCAGGCGTGGTGGACGGGTTGGTGCGGGCGTCCGGGCTGGTCGAGCGGCTCCGGCTGGTGAAGGACGACGCCGAGGTCGATGCCCTGCGGATGGCGTGCGCGGCGGCCGACCGGGCGCTGGTCGACCTGATCGAGCACGGCGGTCTGCGGGTCGGGCGGACCGAGCGGGAGGTCGCGCGCGAGCTGGAGAACCGGATGCTCGACCACGGGGCGGACGGGCCGTCGTTCGAGTCGATCGTGGCGGCCGGGGCGAACTCGGCGATCCCGCACCACCGGCCGACGGACGCGGTGCTCAAGGCGGGCGACCTCGTGAAGCTGGACTTCGGGGCGCTGGTCGGCGGCTACCACTCCGACATGACGCGGACCCTCGTGCTCGGCCAGGCGGCGGACTGGCAGCGGGACCTGTACGACCTGGTCGCGCGGTCGCAGGCGGCCGGGCGGGCGGCGTTGCGGCCGGGCGTCGACGTGCGCGCGGTGGACGCGGCGTCCCGGCAGGTGATCGTGGACGCGGGGTACGGGCCGCAGTTCCTGCACGGGCTCGGGCACGGCGTCGGTTTGCAGATCCACGAGGCTCCGGCGCTGTCCAAGTCCGGTGAAGGTACACTTTCCGCCGGTATGGCGGTCACCGTCGAGCCCGGCGTCTACCTGTCGGGAGAGGGTGGTGTCCGCATCGAGGACACGCTCGTGGTGCGTGAGAACGCGCCGGAGCTCCTCACCCTGACCACGAAGGAACTCGTGGTCGTCTAAGCGCCCGCTCCGCCGGGCCCGCCCCTTGAGACAACAGGAGAGACCACCACCGTGGCCACGACCAACGACCTGAAGAACGGCCTGGTGCTGAACCTCGACGGCCAGCTCTGGACCGTCACCGCGTTCCAGCACGTCAAGCCGGGCAAGGGTGGCGCCTTCGTGCGCACCACGTTGAAGCACGTCCTGTCCGGCAAGGTCGTGGACAAGACCTTCAACGCGGGCACCAAGGTCGAGACGGCCACCGTGGACAAGCGGACGATGACGTTCCTCTACAAGGAGGGCAACGACTTCGTCTTCATGGACAACGACACGTACGACCAGATCACCGTGCCCAGCGAGACCGTCGCCGACGCCGCGGGCTACATGCTGGACAACACCGACGCGATGGTCGCGACCCACGAGGGCGTGCCGCTGTTCGTGGAGCTGCCGACCTCGGTCGAGCTGCTGATCCAGCACACCGACCCCGGCCTCCAGGGCGACCGCTCCACCGGCGGCACCAAGCCCGCCACGCTGGAGACCGGCGCCGAGATCCAGGTGCCGCTGTTCGTGACCACGGGTGAGAAGGTCAAGGTCGACACCCGCGACGGTCGCTACCTCGGCCGTGTGAGTAGCTGACGTGGGTGCGCGCAGCAAGGCCCGCAAACGCGCGGTCGACATCCTCTTCGAGGCCGACCTGCGTGGCGAGGACCCGGTGACGCTGGTCGCGGGCCGGGTCGGTTCGGCCGACGTGCCCCCCGTGAACGACTACACGGTGACGCTCGTCGAGGGCGTGAAGGCGCACCAGGCGCGCATCGACGACCTGATCTCGGAGCACGCCGAGGGCTGGACGTTGCAGCGGATGCCCGCGGTCGACCGCGCGGTGCTGCGGATCGGCCTGTACGAGCTGCTGTGGGCGACGGACGTGCCGGACGCGGTCGCGATCGACGAGGCGATCGAGCTGGCGAAGGGTCTGTCCACCGACGACTCGCCGCGCTTCGTCAACGGCGTGCTCGGCCGGATCGCGGTCATCGCGGACCAGTTGCGCGCCGTCCTCTAGCACCGGCTGGACGGACCAAGGCCACCTCGGTGATCCGGGGTGGCCTTGGTCGTCTCAGTCCTCCTTGGCCGGGCGGGCCTCAGGCGGGAGGACGCCCCAGTCGATGAGCTGCTCGGTGAGCTCGCCGGGGGTCATGTCGTAGATGATCGCGAGCGAACGCAGGTCCTCGGTGCGGATCGAGAGCACCTTGCCGTTGTAGTCGCCGCGCTGGCTCTGGATGGTGGCGGCGTACCGCGCGAGCGGACCCACCTTCTCGGCCGGTAGCTGTTGCAGCCGTTCGAGGTTGATGACGATCTTGGTGGCAGGCTCGGCGCCCGACGGCACCCGGCCCTCCGGCAGCAGTTCGGCCACCGGCACCCCGTAGAAGTCGGCCAGTTCGGCCAGCTTCTGCACGGTCACGGCTCGGTCGCCCCGCTCGTACGAGCCGACGACCACGGCCTTCCAGCGACCGCCGGACTTCTGCTCGACGCCGTGCAGGGACAAGCCCTGCTGCTGCCGGATCGCGCGGAGCTTGGCCCCCAACGCCTTGGCGTAGTCGCCCATGTGGCGGTTCTCCGTTCATTCGCCCCGTCAGCCGGTAGGGGACTGGGCCGGGGAGGTCAGACTCAATACGCAGAGTAATGATTGCTCTCCGTGGTCGCCAGGTCAAGCTGATCTCGTCAGTCCATGAGGGCGAGAGCCGCGACACCACCCGTCAGGTGGGCGCCCCGTGCCTGATACCGTGCAGGTCAGCCCGGTCGAAGCCGGGTGTCCGACGTCCTTTAAGGACCCGTCCTGTGAGGCGGGGAAGGAGGTCCAACCGTGGCGCCACGTCAACGTGGTGCGACGGATCCGGCCGGGGAGCGCGAGCTTCTCTCGGCTGGTGACGTCGCACGCACTGTCGCCCGAATGGCCCATCAGATCATCGAGAAGACCGCTCTTGATGCACCGAGCGCACCCGCAGTAGTCCTGATGGGCATACCGAGTCGGGGAGCGCCACTCGCTCGCCGACTGGCCGTCAAGATCGCGGAGTTCAGCGGCGTCGAGGTGCCGACGGGCACGCTGGACGTGACCCTCTACCGCGATGACCTGCGGAGAGGTCCCACCAGGCCGCTGGAGACGACGTCACTCCCCGAAGGGGGGATCGACGACCGCCTCGTGGTGCTCGTGGACGACGTCCTCTTCTCCGGTCGCACCATCCGCGCGGCCCTCGACGCCCTGCGCGACCACGGCCGCCCGCGTGCCGTGCAACTCGCGGTGCTCGTCGACCGCGGGCACCGGGAGCTGCCGATCCGCGCGGACTACGTTGGCAAGAACGTGCCGACTTCGCGCACCGAGGACGTGGCCGTCCTGCTGGACGAGTTCGACGGGCGCGACGGAGTGGTGCTGAAGTGAAGCACCTCCTGTCCACCGAGGACCTCGACCGCGCGGCCGCCACGTCGATCCTCGACACCGCGGACAACCTCAAGCGCGCGCTGCTCGGCCGGGAGGTCCGCAAGCTCCCGACGCTGCGCGGCCGCACGGTGATCACCCTGTTCTACGAGAACTCCACGCGCACCAGGGTCTCGTTCGAGATCGCGGGCAAGTGGATGAGCGCGGACGTGATCAACGTGTCCGCGGGCGGGTCGAGCGTGAGCAAGGGCGAGTCCCTTCGCGACACCGCGCTCACGCTGGCCGCGGCGGGCGCGGACTGCGTGATCGTCCGGCACCCCGCGTCCGGCGCGGCGCACCGGCTCGCGGGCTGGCTGTCGGCGGCGGGGACGTCCGTCGTCAACGCGGGCGACGGGATGCACGAGCACCCGACGCAGGCCCTGCTGGACGCGGCGACGCTGCGCGAGCGGCTCGGCTCGATCGAGGGCCGCCGGATCGCCATCGTCGGCGACGTCCTGCACAGCCGGGTCGTCCGGTCGAACGTGCACCTGCTCGCCGCGCTGGGCGCCGACGTGGTGCTGGTCGCCCCGCCGACGCTCCTGCCGGTGGGCGTGCAGAACTGGCCCGTCACCGTCTCGCACGAACTCGACGCGGAACTGCCCAGCCTGGACGCGGTCATGCTGCTGCGCGTGCAGGCCGAGCGGATGCACGGCGGGTTCTTCCCGTCGGCCCGCGAGTACTCGATCGCCTACGGGCTCAACGAGAACCGCCTCGGCCTCATGCCGGAGCACGCCGTCGTGCTGCACCCCGGTCCGATGCTCCGCGGAATGGAGATCGCCTCGGCGGTCGCCGACTCCCCGCGCGCGGCCATCACCGACCAGGTGCGCAACGGCGTCCACCTGCGCATGGCGGTCCTGTACCACCTGCTTGCCCATGAGGAGGAGAATTCGTGAGGCCCTTGTTGCTCAAGGGAGTTCGACCCTACGGCGAGGGCGACCCGGTCGACGTGCTGATCCGCGACGGCGTCATCGCCGAGATCGGGTCCGTCACCGCGGACGACGTGGAGGTCGTCGAGGGCTCGGGTGCGGTCCTGCTCCCCGGCTTCGTCGACCTGCACACGCACCTGCGCGAGCCGGGCCGCGAGGACACCGAGACCATCGAGACCGGCTCGAAGGCCGCCGCGCTCGGGGGCTACACCGCCGTGTTCGCCATGGCCAACACCGACCCGATCGCCGACAACGCGGTGATCGTGGAGCACGTGCGGCGCCGGGGCGTCGAGGTCGGCCTGGTCGACGTGCACCCGGTCGGCGCGGTCACCGTCGGCCTCAAGGGCGAGAAGCTGGCCGAACTGGGCACGATGGCCAAGTCCGCCGCGAACGTCCGGGTGTTCTCCGACGACGGCCACTGCGTGCACGACCCGCTGATCATGCGTCGGGCCCTGGAGTACTCCAAGGCGCTGGACGTGGTCATCGCGCAGCACGCCGAGGAACCGCGGCTGACCGTCGGCGCCCAGGCGCACGAGGGTGAGCAGGCGGCCCGGCTGGGCCTCCAGGGCTGGCCCGCCGCCGCCGAGGAGTCGATCGTCGCGCGGGACTGCCTGCTCGCGCTGCACGCCGAGGCGAAGCTGCACATCTGCCACGTGTCCACCACGGGCACGGCGGACGTGCTGAAGTGGGCGAAGGCCAGGGGGACGAACGTGTCCGCCGAAGTCACGCCTCACCACCTGCTGCTGACCGACGACCGGCTGAGCACCTACGACCCGGTCAACAAGGTCAACCCGCCGCTGCGGACCGGCACCGACGTCCAGGCGCTGCGCCAGGCGCTGGCCGACGGCGTGATCGACTGCGTCGCGACCGACCACGCCCCGCACGCCGTGCAGGACAAGGACTGCGAGTGGGCCGCGGCCCGTCCCGGCATGCTGGGGCTCCAGACCGCGCTGTCCGTGGTCGTCGAGACCATGGTGAAGACCGGCCTGCTGGACTGGCGCGGTGTCGCGCGGGTGATGAGCGAGCGGCCCGCCGAGATCGCCGGGCTGCCGGACCACGGCCGTCCGATCGAGGTCGGCGAGCCCGCGAACCTGGTGCTGGTCGACCCGGACGCCACCTGGACCGTGCGCGGCGCGGAGTTGGCGAGCGTCGCGGGCAACACCCCGTTCGAGGGCATGGAGCTGCCGGGCGTTGTGACGGCCACCCTGCTGCGCGGACGCGTCACGGCGGGGAGGATTCCGGCATGACCAGGGTTCTCCTCTCGCTGGCGGTGCTGGCGTTCTTCGCGCTCTGCCTCTACGGCATGTGGCACGGCTGGCAGCGCCGTGCTCGCCGCCAGGCCGCCGTGCTCGCCGACTTCCCGGCCGTGCCCGCCGACACCGGCGCGGTGCTGCTGGAGACGACGGGCCAGTACATCGGCACGACCATCGGCGACAACTGGCAGGACCGGATCGCCGTCGGCGACATCGGCCACCGCGCCGAGGCCGTGCTGCGCCTGACGGACCAGGGCGTGCGCGTCGAGCGCACCGGGGCCTCCGAGCTGTGGATCCCGGCGGCGGCGATCGAGTCCGCGCGCACCGACCGCGGTCTCGCGGGCAAGGTCATGACCAAGGACGGCCTGCTGGTCGTGCGGTGGCGACTGGGCGAGCAGCTCGTGGACACCGGCTTCCGCGGCGACGACAAAGACGTGTACGAGGAGTGGCTGGCCGCGCTGGAGACCAGCGGGGCCAAGGGAGGTTCTACGACGTGACGAAGGCAGCGCTAGTCCTCGAAGACGGCCGCGTGTTCCGCGGCGAGTCCTACGGCGCCCTGGGCGAGAGCCTGGGCGAGGTCGTGTTCTCCACCGGCATGACCGGCTACCAGGAGACGCTGACAGACCCCTCCTACCACCGCCAGATCGTGGTGCAGACGGCCCCGCAGATCGGCAACACCGGCTGGAACGACGAGGACGACGAGTCCTCGCGCATCTGGGTCGCCGGCTACGTCGTGCGCGACCCCTCCCGCGTGCCCTCCAACTGGCGCTCGGTCCGCGGCCTCGACGAGGAGCTGGTCCGCCAGCGCGTCGCGGGCATCGCGGGCGTCGACACCCGGATGCTGACCCGCCACCTGCGCGAGCAGGGCGCGATGCGCGCGGGCGTCTTCTCCGGTGACGCGCTGGCCGACGACGAGGTCCTCGTGGGCCGCGTGCTGGACAGCCCGCCGATGAAGGGCTCCGACCTCGCGGGCGACGTCACCACGGCGAGCCCGTACGTCGTCCCGGCGGTCGGCGAGCGCCGCTTCCGCGTCGCCGCGCTGGACCTCGGCATCAAGTCGAACACACCCAGGATGATGGCGGCGCGCGGCATCGAGGTGCACGTGCTGCCGCTGTCGTCCACCGTGGACGACGTGCTGGCGGTCGAGGCCGACGGTGTCTTCCTGTCCAACGGTCCGGGCGACCCGGCGACCCAGACGCACGCGATCGAGCTGACGAAGTCGGTGCTGGAGCGGCGGATCCCGCTGTTCGGCATCTGCTTCGGCAACCAGATCCTGGGCCGCGCGCTCGGCCGCGACACCTACAAGATGCGCTACGGCCACCGCGGCATCAACATCCCGGTGATCGACGTGCGCACGGGCAAGGTCGCCATCACCGCGCAGAACCACGGGTTCGCGCTGGAGGGCGAGCCGGGCGAGGAGTTCACCTCGGACTTCGGCCGCGCCGTGCTGAGCCACTACTGCCCGAACGACGACACCATCGAGGGCGTCCGCGCGCTCGACGTGCCCGCGTTCAGCGTGCAGTACCACCCCGAGGCGGCGGCCGGACCGCACGACGCCGCCCCGCTGTTCGACGAGTTCTGCGATCTCATGAACGAGGCCCGCTGATGCCCAAGCGCACTGACATCAAGCACGTCCTGGTGATCGGGTCCGGCCCGATCGTCATCGGCCAGGCGTGCGAGTTCGACTACTCCGGCACCCAGGCCTGCCGCGTGCTGCGGGAGGAGGGCATCAGGGTCAGCCTGGTGAACTCCAACCCGGCCACGATCATGACCGACCCCGAGTTCGCCGACGCGACCTACATCGAGCCGATCACGGCCGAGTTCGTCGAGAAGGTCATCGCGATCGAGCGCCCCGACGCCATCCTGGCGACGCTGGGCGGCCAGACCGCGCTGAACACGGCCATCGCGCTGCACGAGCGCGGCGTGCTGGAGAAGTACAACGTCGAGCTGATCGGCGCGGACATCGACGCCATCAACCGCGGCGAGGACCGGCAGATCTTCAAGGAGCTGGTCCGCAAGATCGGCGCCGAGGTGCCGCGCAGCGCCGTGTGCAAGTCGATGGACGAGGTCCGCGAGACCGTGGCGGACCTCGGTCTGCCGGTCGTCATCCGGCCGTCGTTCACCATGGGCGGCCTCGGTTCCGGCATGGCGCACACCCCCGAGGAGCTGGAGCGGCTCGCCGCGACCGGCCTCGCGGAGTCGCCGGTCACCGAGGTGCTCATCGAGGAGAGCGTGCTCGGCTGGAAGGAGTACGAGCTGGAGCTGATGCGCGACCGCAACGACAACGTCGTGGTCGTCTGCTCCATCGAGAACATCGACCCGATGGGCGTGCACACCGGCGACTCGGTCACCGTCGCGCCCGCGATGACGCTGACCGACCGCGAGTTCCAGCACATGCGGAACGTCGGCATCGACGTCATCCGCGAGGTCGGCGTCGACACCGGCGGCTGCAACATCCAGTTCGCCGTCGAGCCGTCGACGGGCCGCATGGTCGTCATCGAGATGAACCCGCGCGTGTCGCGGTCGTCCGCGCTGGCGTCGAAGGCGACCGGCTTCCCGATCGCCAAGATCGCCGCCAAGCTCGCGATCGGCTACACGCTCGACGAGATCCGCAACGACATCACCGGCGAGACCCCGGCGAGCTTCGAGCCGACGCTGGACTACGTGGTCGTGAAGATCCCGCGGTTCGCGTTCGAGAAGTTCCCCGGCGCCGACCCCACGCTCACCACGACGATGAAGAGCGTCGGCGAGGCCATGTCCATGGGCCGCAACTTCGTCGAGGCCCTCGGCAAGGCCATGCGCTCCATGGAGACCAAGGACGCGGGCTTCTGGACCCGGCCGGACCCGGAGGGCACGACGCTGGAGGGCCTGCTGAAGGCGCTCGGCGCGGGCCACGACGGTCGGCTGTACACCGTGGACCGCGCGCTGCGCTTCGGCGCGACGATCGAGCAGGTGCACGAGGCGTCCGGCATCGACCCGTGGTTCATCGAGCAGATCGCCTGGCTCAACGAGCTGCGCGGCGAGATCGAGGCCGCGCCGGTGCTGGACGAGACCCTGCTGCGCAAGGCGAAGCGGGCCGGGCTGTCCGACCGGCAGATCTCCGTGCTGCGGTCCGAACTGGCCGGTGAGGACGGCGTGCGGACGCTGCGGCACCGCCTGGGCGTGCGGCCGGTCTACAAGACGGTGGACACCTGCGCGGCCGAGTTCGCCGCCAAGACGCCCTACCACTACAGCGCCTACGAGCTGGACCCGAACGCCGAGACCGAGGTGACCGAGCAGCGCGAGCGCGAGAAGGTCCTCATCCTCGGCTCCGGGCCCAACCGCATCGGCCAGGGCATCGAGTTCGACTACTCCTGCGTGCACGCCGCGATGGCGCTGCGCGCGGCCGGGTTCGAGACCGTCATGGTCAACTGCAACCCGGAGACCGTCTCCACCGACTACGACACCTCGGACCGGCTGTACTTCGAGCCGCTGACGTTCGAGGACGTCATCGAGGTCGTGCACTCCGAGCAGCGCTCGGGCCCGGTCGCGGGCGTGATCGTGCAGCTCGGCGGCCAGACCCCGCTGGGACTGGCGAAGCGCCTCGCGGACGCGGGCGTGCCGATCGTGGGCACGCCGCCCGAGGCGATCCACCTGGCCGAGGAGCGCGGCGCGTTCGGCAAGCTGCTCACCGACGCCGGGCTGCCCGCGCCGAAGTACGGCATGGCGACGTCGTTCGACGAGGCCAAGGCCATCGCCGACGAGATCGGCTACCCGGTGCTCGTGCGGCCGTCGTACGTGCTCGGCGGGCGCGGCATGGAGATCGTCTACGACGAGGAGTCGCTGGCCGGCTACATCGCCCGCGCCACCGAGGTCAGCCCGGAGCACCCGGTGCTCGTCGACCGGTTCCTGGACGACGCCATCGAGATCGACGTCGACGCCCTCTACGACGGCACCGACGTGTTCATCGGCGGCGTGATGGAGCACATCGAGGAGGCGGGCGTGCACTCCGGCGACTCCGCCTGCACGCTGCCGCCCATCACCCTCGGCGAAACGGACATCGACGCCGTCCGCCGCTCCACCGAGGCCATCGCCAAGGGCATCGGCGTGCGCGGTCTCCTGAACGTCCAGTACGCGCTCAAGGACGACGTCCTCTACGTCCTGGAGGCGAACCCCCGCGCGTCCCGCACGGTGCCGTTCGTGTCCAAGGCGACCGCCGTGTCGATGGCCAAGGCCGCCGCCCGGATCATGCTCGGCACGACCGTCAAGGAGCTGCGCGCCGAGGGGATCCTGCCCGCCGCGGGCGACGGGGCGAAGCTGCCCGCGCACGCGCCGGTGTCGGTCAAGGAAGCCGTGCTGCCGTTCCACCGGTTCCGCACCCGCGAGGGCAAGGGCGTCGACTCGCTGCTCGGCCCGGAGATGAAGTCGACCGGCGAGGTCATGGGGATCGACGTGTCGTTCGGCATGGCGTTCGCCAAGTCGCAGACCGCGTCCTACGGCTCGCTGCCGACCTCGGGCAAGGTCTTCGTGTCCGTCGCGAACCGCGACAAGCGCGCGATGATCTTCCCGGTGAAGCGGCTCGCCGACCTCGGCTTCGAGGTGCTCGCGACGTCCGGGACGGCGGAGGTGCTGCGCCGCAACGGGATCGCGTGCACGGTGGTGCGCAAGCACTTCGACGGCGTCGAGAACATCGTGGACATCATCCTCGCGGGCCAGGTCGACATGATCATCAACACTCCCTACGGCAACAGCGGGCCGCGCGTGGACGGGTACGAGATCCGCACGGCGGCCGTCGCGAAGGACATCCCCTGCGTCACCACGATCCAGGGCGCGGCGGCGGCCGTGCACGGCATCGAGGCGGCCATCCGCGGCGACATCGGCGTGCGCTCGCTCCAGTCGCTCCAGGCGGCGCTGAAGGCGGACGACCTGCCTGAGGGCGCGGGCACCGGGCGGGAGGGCGCGTGAGCTTCGGGACCAGGCTGGCGAAGGCGGTCGCCGAGCGCGGCCCGCTGTGCGTGGGCATCGACCCGCATCCGGGGCTGCTCGCGGACTGGGGCCTCCCGGCGGACGCGTCCGGGCTGGAGCGGTTCGCGCTCACCTGCGTCGAGGCGTTCGCCGGGCAGGTGTCGCTGGTGAAGCCGCAGTCGGCGTTCTTCGAGGCGTACGGCTCGAAGGGCGTCGCGGTGCTGGAGCGGGTGGTCGGGAGCCTCCGGGACGCCGACACGCTCGTGCTGGTGGACGCCAAGCGCGGTGACATCGGCTCGACCATGGCCGCCTACGCGGCGGCGTACCTGGCCGAGGGGGCGCCGCTCGCGGGCGACGCCGTCACCGTCTCGCCGTTCCTCGGCTTCGGGTCGCTCGACCCGGCCATCGAGGCGGCGAGGGCCAACGGGCGCGGCGTGTTCGTGCTCGCCCGCACGTCCAACCCGGAGGGATCGACCGTGCAGCACGCGGTCCTGCCCGACGGGCGCACGGTGGCGCAGTCGATCGTGGACAGCGCCGCCGCGGCCAACGCGGGCGCCGAGCCGCTGGGCGACGTGGGACTGGTCATCGGCGCGACGCTCGCGGAACTCGACGTCGACCTGTCCGCGCTGAACGGTCCGGTGCTGGCGCCGGGCTTCGGCGCGCAGGGGGCGGGCGTGGCGGACCTGCGCCGCCTCTTCGGGGCCGAGCTGCGCGGCGTGCTGCCCTCGTCCTCGCGGGACGTGCTGCGGCACGGCCCCGACGTGGCCGCTCTGCGGGCCGCTGCGCTGCGCGTGCGCGACGAGGTGGCCTGAGACCCGGAAACGGGCCCCAGGGCCGTCCTGCGGGCGCTCAACGCCCGTGGGACGGCCCTGCTCGTCCACGGGGTGCGCCGGGGGTGGTCCCGGCCAACGAAAACGGCGTTCCGGACCGTCGCCCGGCACCAGGCGGGGATGTCCGATTCCGACACGCTTGCCGAGGTCCGCTCACCTGGGCAAACGTTCCCTGGTACGGTCCACGCCACCGGCAGCTCGATCGCCCGAGGGGCGCATACCACACAGGTCGTGGCCACTGCGTTACCGGAGGCGGTGACGGGACCGCCGGTGCGAGTTGGTACTACTACCCCTCGCCGCGCACCAACTGATCGCTGTAAAGCTCAACCCTGACTGGGTTGGGGCCGAAGTTGAAAGCAAGGGTCTTAGCAAAACCCATCAACTTCCGGACCCGCGTTGTACCCAGGCAATTGCAGTCGGTACGGTCGCGGCACAGATCCCAGAATTAAATTCCCACACCACGGAGGATATCGTGGCCCTTCCCCAGCTTACCGAGGAGCAGCGGGCCGCAGCGCTGGAGAAGGCTGCTGCCGCTCGCCGCGTTCGGGCTGAGCTCAAGGAGCGCCTCAAGCGTGGCGGCACGAACCTGACCGATGTGCTCAAGGCCGCCGAGAGCGACGAGATCCTGGGCAAGATGAAGGTGTCGGCTCTGCTCGAGGCTCTTCCGGGCGTCGGCAAGGTTCGCGCGGCGCAGATCATGGAGCGGCTTGAGATCGCTACCAGCCGTCGTCTGCGTGGCCTGGGCGACCGTCAGCGCAAGGCGCTGCTCGCCGAGTTCAGCAGCGAGTGAGTAGTGGCACCGAGGCGGGGTCGGGCTCATCTGCCCGGCCCCGCCTCACCGTACTTTCCGGTCCGTCCGGTGTCGGCAAGTCCAGCGTGCTGGCCGAGCTGCGCCGACAGGGACCGGTGAACGTGCACTTCAGCGTCTCGGTGACCACCAGGAAGCCGAGGCCGGGCGAGGTCGACGGGCAGCACTACCACTTCGTCGACCGCGTCGAGTTCGAGCGGATGGTCGCCGCGGGCGAGTTCCTGGAGCACGCCGAGTTCGCGGGCAACCGCTACGGCACCCCCAAGGCCCCCGTGCTGCTGGCCCTGGACTCCGGGACGCCGTCGCTGCTGGAGATCGAACTCCAGGGCGCGCGCCAGGTCAGGGCCACGATGCCGGAGGCCCAACTGGTGATGCTCGCGCCCCCGTCGTGGGAGCACCTGGTCGACCGGCTGGTGGGCCGGGGGACCGAGGACCCGGACGTGATCGAGCGCCGACTGGAGATCGCCAGGGACGAGATGGCGGCCGAGAAGGAGTTCGACGAGGTCGTCGTGAACGCCGACGTGCGCTCCGCGGCCCGCGATTTGCTAAACTTGGTGGTCGGCCCGCAGCCCGAGGCGTTCGAAGAGCCCCCGAGGCCCTGAGAGTGATCTTGAGTGGCGCGGGACGACCCCAGCCGATACACGAACCGCAGGAGCGTTGACGAGTGACCACGCACACCGAGCTGGGCCAGCTCACGGGTTCGCCCGAGGGCATCACCAACCCGCCCATCGACGACCTGCTCGAGCAGGTCAGCTCGAAGTACGCGCTGGTGATCTACGCCGCGAAGCGCGCACGTCAGATCAACGACTACTACGCCCAGCTCGGCGAGGGCCTGCTCGAGTACGTCGGCCCGCTCGTCGAGCCCGGCCCGCGCGAGAAGCCCCTCTCCATCGCGCTGCGGGAGATCCACGCGGGTCTGCTCGAGCACACCGAGGGCGAGTGACGTCCCAGCTCCACCCGGATGCCCCTGTTCGTCCCCGAGTCGTCCTCGGGGTCGGCGGGGGCATTGCCGCGTACAAGGCGTGCGAGGTGCTGCGGAGGCTGACCGAGTCCGGCCACTCCGTTCGGGTCGTCCCCACGGAGGGGGCGCTGAGGTTCGTGGGCGCGGCAACTTTCGAAGCACTTTCGGGGCAGCCCGTGCACACGGGGGTCTTCGAGGACGTGCCCGAGGTCCCGCACGTGCGGCTCGGCCAGACCGCCGACCTGGTGGTCGTGGCGCCCGCGACGGCGAACCTGATCGCCAAGGCCGCGAACGGCCTCGCGGACGACCTGCTGACCAACACGCTGCTCACGGCCCGCTGCCCGGTGCTGCTGGTCCCGGCGATGCACACCGAGATGTGGGAGCACCCCGCGACGCGGGCGAACGTGGCGCTGCTGCGCTCGCGTGGCGTGGTCGTCGCCGAGCCCGCCAGCGGCAGGCTGACCGGCAAGGACACCGGCAAGGGCAGGCTGCCCGAGCCGTCCGAGATCGTGGAGCTCACGAAGCTCCTGCTCGCCAGGTCCGACGCCCTGCCCCGCGACCTCGAAGGCCTGCACGTCGCCGTGTCGGCGGGCGGCACCCGTGAACCGCTCGACCCGGTCCGCTTCCTGGGCAACCGCTCCTCCGGCAGGCAGGGCTACGCCCTGGCCAGGGTCGCGGCCCAGCGCGGAGCACGGGTCACGCTCGTCTCGGCGCACACCGCCGACCTGGTCGCGCCCGCGGGCGTCGAGCTGGTGGGAGCCGGTTCCGCCGAGGAGCTGCGGGTCGCCATGCACGAGGTCGCGAAGACCGCGGACGTGCTGGTGATGGCCGCCGCCGTGGCGGACTTCCGGCCGGTGTCGCTGACCGGCCACAAGATCAAGAAGACGGACCGCGACCCCGAGCCGGTCGCGCTCACCCGCAACGCGGACATCCTCGCCGAGCTGGTCGAACACCGCCGTCCGGGCCAGGTCGTGGTGGGTTTCGCCGCCGAGACCGGCGACGAGGGCACGAGCGTCCTCGACTACGGCCGCGCGAAGCTCAAGCGCAAGGGCTGCGACCTCCTGGTCGTGAACGCGGTCGGCGACGGCGGGGCGTTCGAGGGCGAGGACAACGCGGGCTGGCTGCTGTCGGCCGACGGTACGGAGGTCCGTATCGCACACGGCTCGAAGGCGCAACTCGGTGCCACTCTGTGGGATGCGGTCCGAGTTCTCGTCGAACCTTGACACGGTCGTACGCGAACGCTCGTTAAGCTTGACCACGTCCATGCGCAGATATCGAAGGTTTGAGGTAGCGCCGTGAGCCAGCACGCGAGCAGGCTGTTCACCAGTGAGTCCGTCACCGAGGGGCATCCGGACAAGATCTGCGACGCGATCAGCGACTCGATCCTGGACGCACTGCTCAGCAAGGACCCGCGCTCCCGCGTCGCCGTGGAGACGATGGTGACGACGGGCCAGGTCCACGTCGCGGGCGAGGTGACGACCGAGGCGTACGCGGACATCCCGTCCATCGTGCGCGAGAAGATCCTCGAGATCGGCTACGACTCGTCGGCCAAGGGCTTCGACGGGCACTCGTGCGGCGTGAACGTCGCCATCGGCTCGCAGTCGCCGGACATCGCGCAGGGCGTCGACACCGCGTACGAGGAGCGGGTTTCCGACTCCTCGGACGAGATCGACCGCCAAGGCGCCGGTGACCAGGGCCTGATGTTCGGGTACGCGTGCACCGACACGCCGGAGCTGATGCCGCTCCCGATCGCGCTGGCGCACCGGCTGTCGCGCAGGTTGACCGCGGTCCGGAAGGACGGCTCGGTCCCGTACCTGCGTCCCGACGGCAAGACCCAGGTCACCATCGAGTACGCCGGTGACCAGCCCGTGCGGCTGGACACCGTGGTCGTGTCGACGCAGCACGCGGACGGCATCGACCTGGAGAAGCTGCTGGGCGTGGACGTCCGCGAGCACGTCGTCGGCCCGGAGATCGCCGAGCTCGGCCTGGACGCGTCGAACGTGCGCCTGCTGGTGAACCCCACCGGCCGCTTCGTCATCGGTGGCCCCATGGGTGACGCGGGCCTGACCGGCCGCAAGATCATCGTCGACACCTACGGCGGCATGGCGCGGCACGGTGGCGGGGCGTTCTCGGGCAAGGATCCGTCCAAGGTGGACCGTTCGGCGGCGTACGCGATGAGGTGGGTGGCCAAGAACGCGGTGGCCGCGGGCCTGGCGACGCGCATCGAGGTCCAGGTCGCCTACGCGATCGGCAAGGCTTCCCCTGTCGGGCTGTTCGTCGAAACATTCGGCACGGAGACGGTCGACCCGCTGAAGATCCAGCAGGCCATCGCCGAGGTCTTCGACCTGCGGCCCGCCGCGATCATCCGCGACCTCGACCTGCTGCGCCCGATCTACGCGCCGACCGCCGCCTATGGTCACTTCGGCCGCACGGACATCGACCTGCCGTGGGAGCACACCGACCGCGCGGACGCCCTGAGGTCGGCCGCGGGCGCCTGACTTTCCTGTTTAACTCGTGCGTAAAGCACGGCGGCCCGGCCGCCGTGCTTTTTCGCATTTCTACGGCATTGGTGGGGTGCGGACCCGCGGCCCAATCACGGTCCTATTTCGACAGCGGGACGATAGGTTTGTCCCATGGGGGTTGAACAACGGCTCATCGACGGCGAGTTCGTCGACCTGAAAGGCGCGACGATCGCCGCGTCGTCGATCCGTGATCTGCTCATCGCGGACCGCCTCGATCCGCGCGGTATTCGACTGCGCGACGCGCGCGTCGAGGGCGCCCTCGACCTGGCCGACATCCACTCGAAGCGCCCGCTGGTGCTGCTCGACTGCCGCACCGACAGCCCTGTGCTGCTGGATCGCGCCAACCTGTCCTCTGTGGACCTCAGCGGCCTGGTCGCACCCGCCGTCAGCGCGGCCTGGCTGCGGCTGGACCACTACCTGCTGATGCAGGACGTGCGGCTCGACGGCGGCACCGCCGAGTGGGCCGTCGACCTGGCCGAAGCCCAGATCGGCAGCCACCTCAGCCTGCGCGGCGCGCACCTGACCGGTATCGAGTACGCCCTGCACGCGCCCAAGCTCCGCACCGGCAGCCAGGTGTTCCTGACCGACCTGCGCGCCTCGGGCACGGTCCGGCTCGACGGCGCCCGCATCGGCGGCAACCTCCGCGGCGAAGGCGCCCACATCCACTCCGCCACCAACGCCGCCTTCCTCGGCGTCGACATGCAGGTCGACGACAACCTCTTCCTGAGCCGCGGCTTCCACGCCCGAACCGACTCCACCGGCCTCGCGGCCGTCCGCATCCGCGGCTCCCGCCTGGGCGGCCAGTTGGTCCTGCGCGGCGGGAAGGCCACCGGCGCCATCGCCCTGGACCTGAAGCACACCCGCGCGGGCATGGAGATCCTGTTCGCCACCGACGTCGCCGAGGGCCTGGTCGACCTCGACGGCCTCACCTACGTCGGCGTACCCCGCGACGCCACCCTGCCGGAGTGGCTGGACCTGCTGGCCCACCGCACCCGGCGCTACGCCAGCCAGCCGTACCTGCACCTGGCGGCGGCCCACCAGGCGGCGGGCAACGAACGCGACGTCCGCCGCGTCCGCGTGGCCCAGCAGAAGGACCTCCTCCGCCGCGGCACCCTCACCCGCTGGGGCAGGCTCTGGCACCGCGTCACCGGCGCCACCGTCGGCTACGGCTACCGCCCGGCCATCGCCCTGCTCTGGCTGGCCGCCACCCTGACGGCGGCGATCGTCCTGGTGGTCGCCGTAGCGGGCCCGTCCGGCCTCACCAGGGCCACCACGGGCCCGTGCTCGACGGTCGAGCAGATCGGCCTGGCCCTCAACGCCGCCACCCCACTGGTGAAACCCGACACCCAGCAACGCTGCCAGATCATCACCACCACCGGCCTTGGCCAGTTCGTCGTCATCACCACCTGGCTCCTCCAGGCCCTCGCCTGGGCGTTCGCCACGCTGTTCGTCGCGGGGTTCACCGGCCTGGTCCGCAAGACGACGTGAGGGGCCGCCGATCGTGGCCGGCAGCGCCAGGCACCGGAAGAGCAGCCGTGGCAGCCCGCCGCCCTCGGGCCACCGCTCTGCGTGGGAGCGCTCCCGTCGCTTGGGTGATCGACTTGAGCCCGCTCACGCACCACGTAGAGGGGGAGAGACCGGGACAGCCGTTCCACTCGCCTCACGGCTGGCGCTACGGCAACCCCCAGCCGGCGTTGGCCACCACCTCAGCTCGGCGGCTGACCACCTCAGCTCGGCGGCCGACTACCTTTCCGCGCTGGTGGCCACCATCCATCGCCTGGCCCCAACCAGCTCAGCCCGGCTTTGACCACCACTCGCCGCCCGGCGTCGAGCCACGTCCATCCCGTCGAGCCACGCCCATCCCGTCGAGCCCTTCGCCACCTCCCTTCCCACCACCTCCCGTCCCGTTGCGTGCCTCCTCGTCGCGCGGTCAGTCGCGGATCGGGTCGAACAGCGCCAGTTCAGCCGCGTCCGGGGCTTCGAACAGCGCCGCGTACCCCTCCAGCATCGACCGCGTGATCAGCACGGCCCCCGGCTGCCGGGCGCGTGCCTCCAGCCGACGCGCCAGTTCCTCGATCGGCACGTCCAGGAACCGCAGCTCCACCTCCGCGCCCAGCGCTCTTCCCCCGCGCAGCACCTCCTTCCGTTCCGCGCGCGACCAGAAGCCGTTCTCCAGCACCACCGTCAGCCCCTGCGCCAGCAGGGCCCAGGCGTGCTGCTGGAACACCGCCTCCAGCCTGGCCCGGAACGGCTCGTCGAACAGGTCGACGCCCAGTGCCGCCAGCCACTCGTCCGGGCACAGGCGGATGGCGGGTCGGGTCGACGCCAAGGCCTTGGCCAGGGTCGTCTTGCCCGACCCCGGCAGGCCGCACAGCAGGATCAGGCGCATCTACAGGGCTCTCAGGTCCACGGCGGCCGCCATGGCGTGGTAGCCCGCGTCGTTGGGGTGCACGTGGTCGCCGCTGTCGTACGCGGCGAGCAGTGCGCGGGGGTCGGCCGGGTCGGCCAGGGCGCGGTCGAAGTCGGCCACGGCGTCGTACTCGCCGGAGGTGCGGATCCACGTGTTCAGCTCCGTGCGCACCGCCTCGATGCGCTCGCTGTACGCGGCGAAGCCCTTCACGGGTGTCACCGTCGCGCCGATGACCCGCACACCGCGCGCGTGCGCCTGGCGGAGGAGGGAGCGGTGGCCCGCGATCAGGTCGGCCGCCGTCACCTCCGGGTTCGGCACGAAGCACTCGAACTCGATGTCGCTCGCGATGATGTCGTTGATGCCCTCCAGCACGATCACCGAGCGCACGTCCGGTCTGCTCAGCACGTCCCGCGCGAAGCGCTTCGTCGCGGCCTCCCCGAAGCAGGGCGAGTCGCTGAGCACCCGGTTGCCGCCGATGCCCTCGTTGAGCACGCCGAACCGGCCGTGCAAGCGCTCGGCCAACTCGTCCGGGTAGCGGTTGTCGGCGTCGACGGTCGAGCCCGCGCCGTCGGTGATCGAGTCGCCGAACGCCACGACCGTGTCACGCCGCGGCGAGGTGTCCAGCACGTCGACGCCGGTCAGGAAGTACCACGAGTGGGTGGTTTCGGTGAACGCGGCGCCCGACGGGTCGGACAGGTGGTCGCCCGCGGCCCGGAAGCTGGTCGCCGCGGCGCCCTCGTGGAACGTCGTGGGCCCGGTCGGTCTCGCGAAGTGCAACGTCACCGTCACCTCGTCCAGCGGGCCGACGGGCAGCGCGGCGGCGTCGCTCGCGATCTCCCGGCCCGCCGGGATCTCCACGCCCGCGCGGTGCCCGAACGTCAAGCGCCGCAACGACCCCGGCCGCACCGCGCCCCCCTCGGCGGTGCGGGCGATCGTCGCGCCCGCGAGCGAGACGGGCCCGCTGTGCACTGTGGACAGTCGTATTCGGATCAGCGGACCGCCCGCCGTGAGGCGGACCACCTGCCGGACGCTCTGGTCCGAGAACCCCGCCAGTGACCAGTTCGGCTCGAACCCGGCGGTCGGTGGTTGGGCCGAGGCCGCCCAACCACCTGCCCAGCCCGGCCCGGCGGCCGAGGCGACCGCAGGTGCGCTGATCAGCAAGGACGTCGCGGCGGCCAGGGCCACCATGGTGCGTTTCACTTCCTACCCCCCGTGGTTCGCGAGTACTGCCGACAAGGTAGCGACGGGGTCCGACAATTCCGGTCCGAGCGGTTCGCTGTCGTACCCCTCTGGTAGACCAACGGGCATGGCGAGCAAAGCGACGACGAGGCGTGGTGAACGCACCCCGGCCGAGGTGCTGCCGGTCGCGCGCGTCTGTGTGGACGTCCCGCTCGCGCACCTGGACCGGGCGTTCGACTACCAGGTGTCGTCGGACCAGGAGGCGGACGCGGTTCCGGGGTGCCGGGTGCGGGTCCGGTTCGCCGGGCAGCTCGTCGACGGGTACCTCCTGGAACGGGTCGAGAGTTCCGAGTACGGCAAGAAGTTGACGTACCTGGAGCGGGTCACGTCGCCGGAACCCGTGCTGTCGCCCGAAGTGGCCGAGTTGGCCCGCGTGGTGGCGGACAGGTTCGCCGGGACGCTGATCGACGTGCTGCGGATGGCGGTCCCGCCGAGGCACGCGCGGGCCGAGGGGCAGGCGTCCCCGGAACCGGCGCCGCTGCCCGAGGTCCCGGTGGCCGCGGGGTGGACGCGGTACCCGTTCGGCCCGAACCTGCTCGACGCCCTGCTGTCCGGCCGCACGGCGCGAGCGGTGTGGCAGGCGCTGCCCGCGGAGGACTGGCCCGCGCGGCTCGCCGAGGCGGCGGCGACGGTCGCGAGCACCGGCAAGGGCGTGCTGCTCGTCGTGCCGGACCACCGGGACGTGACCCGGTTGCACGCGGCGTGCGCGGCGCTGGTGGGGGAGGCCGGTGTCGTGGCGCTGTCGGCGGGCCTGGGGCCGTCCGAGCGGTACAAGAGGTGGCTCGCGGTGCGGCGCGGCGCGGTCCGGGTCGTGGTCGGCACCAGGGCGGCGGCGTTCGCGCCCGTCGAGGACCTGGGTCTGGTCGTGGTGTGGGACGACGGCGACGACCTGCACTCCGAGCCGAGGATGCCGTACCCGAACGTGCGGGACGTGCTGGTGCAGCGCGCCCACCTGACCGGGGCCGCGTTCCTGGCTGGCGGGTTCGCCCGCACGGCCGAGGCCCAGTTGCTGGTCGAGAGCGGGTGGGCGCACGAGGTGGTCGCGGCGCGCGAGACGTTGAGGACGGCGGCGCCGAGGGTCGTGGCCGTCGGCGACAGCGACTGGCAGGAGGTCAAGGACGCGGCGGCCCGGTCCGCGCGGCTGCCGTCGATCGCGTTCGACGCCGCGCGCGCCGCGCTGGCGGCGAACGCCCCGGTGCTGATCCAGGTGCCGCGCCGCGGGTACGTGCCCGCGTTGGCGTGCGGGAGCTGCCGCGCGCCCACGAGGTGTCGGCGGTGCGCCGGTCCGCTGGCGCTGCCCGGCGGGTCGGAGGACGGTCTGCCGCGCCCGCCGTACTGCCGGTGGTGCGGGGCGACCGAGGCCGCGTACCGGTGCCCGGCGTGCGGTTCGCGCAAGCTCCGCGCGCAGATCGTCGGTGCCCGGAGAACGGCTGAGGAGTTGGGGCGCGCGTTCGCGGGCGTTCCCGTGCGCACGTCGGGCGGCGACGAGGTGCTGGCGTCGGTGACCGGCAAGCCCGCGCTGGTCGTGGCGACACCGGGAGCCGAGCCGGTCGCCGAGGGCGGGTACGGGGCCGTGCTGCTGCTGGACGGGTGGTCGCTGCTCGGCCGCGCCGACCTGAGGGCCGCCGAGGAGGCGCTGCGCCGGTGGATGACCGCCGCCGCGCTGGCGAAACCCGGCGTCGAGGGCGGGCGGGTCGTGGTGATCGCCGAGTCCGTGCTGGCGCCGGTGCAGGCGCTGGTCCGCTGGGACCCGGTGTGGCACGCCCGGCAGGAGTTGGCCGCGCGCACCGAGCTGGGGTTCCCGCCCGCGGTGCGGATGGCCACGGTCGACGGCTCGCCGGACGCCGTCGCGGCCCTGCTGGACGAGCTGCGGCTGCCCCCGACCGGGGAGGTGCTCGGGCCGGTGCCGCTGGACGAGGAGGGCGAGAAGGAACGCGCGCTGGTTCGGGTCGCCCGCAGCGAGGGGCGTGCGTTGGCCGCGGTGCTGACGGAGGCTCTCGGCGTGCGCAGCGCGCGCAAGGACCCCGATCCCGTGCGGGTGAAGTTGGACCCGCTGGAGGTGCTGTGACCGTGTCCCCGTCAGGTACGAATAAGCCCATGATCCGTTTGATCGTCGGCGCGCTCGTCGCGTCCACCGTCCTGCTGCCGGGCACCGCGCAGGCGAGCCAGGCCCCACCGCGGGCCCCCGAGGCCACCGGCTGGGGCGGCGCGGTGTCCAGCATCGACCCCGACGCCTCGCAGGTGGGCATCGACGTCCTGCGCCGCGGCGGCAACGCGGTCGACGCGGCGGTGGCGACGGCCGCCGCGCTCGGCGTGACCGACCCGTTCTCGGCGGGCATCGGTGGCGGCGGGTTCTTCGCGTACTACGACGCCCGCAGTCGTAGGGTGTCCACTGTGGACGGTCGCGAGACCGCTCCCGCGTCGGCGACCGACAAGCTGTTCGTGGAGAACGGGGTCGCGATCCCGTTCGACCAGGCCGTGACCAGCGGCCTGTCCGTCGGCGTCCCCGGCACTCCCAAGACGTGGCAGGAAGCGCTGAAGCGGTGGGGCACGCTGTCGCTGCGCGACGCCATCAGCCCGGCCGAGCGGGTCGCCCGCGACGGCTTCATCGTCGACGGGACCTTCAACACCCAGATCGCGGGCAACGCCGCCCGCTTCGCGGACTTCCCGTCCACCAGGGAGCTGTACCTGCCGCAGGGCGCGCCACCGGCCGTCGGCACCCGCTTCCGCAACCCAGACCTGGCGGACACGTACCGCGAACTCGGCCGCCGCGGCGTGGACGCGTTCTACCGCGGCGCCATCGCCGACGACGTGGTCAAGACCGTGCGCACGCCCCCGGTCGACCCCGCCTCGACGCGCGTCGTCCGCCCCGGCGACCTGACCAGGTCCGACCTCGCCCGCTACACGGCGCCCCTGCGCGAGCCCAGCCGGACGTCGTACCGCGGGCTGGACGTCTACGGCATGGCGCCACCGTCGTCCGGCGGCACGACCGTCGGCGAGGCGCTGAACATCCTGGAGGGCGTCGACGTCGGCGCTCTCAGCTCCAGTCAGTACCTGCACCGGTTCATCGAGGCCAGCAGGCTGTCGTTCGCCGACCGCAACCGCTGGGTGGGCGACCCGTCGGTCATCGACGTGCCCACGCGCGAGCTGCTGTCACAGCGGTTCGCCGACAGCAGGGCCTGCCTCATCTCGCCGGACAAGGTCCTGACCAGCCCGGTCGCCCCCGGCGACCCGCGCAACCCGGCCGCGTGCGCGACGGTAGGCGCGGCTTCGCCGACCCCGTACGAGGGGGAGCACACGACCCACCTGACGACCGCTGACCGGTGGGGGAACGTGGTCGCGTACACGTTGACCATCGAGCAGGAGGGCGGCAGCGGGATCGTCGTGCCGGGGCGCGGGTTCCTGCTGAACAACGAGCTGACGGACTTCTCGTTCACGCCGGTGACGCCTGGTGTGCCGGACCCGAACCTGCCGGGGCCTGGTAAGCGGCCGCGGTCCTCGATGGCGCCGACGATCGTGCTTGATCATGGGAAGGCTGTTCTGGCGGTCGGGTCGCCTGGTGGGGCGAGCATCATCACGACCGTTTTGCAGGTGTTGGCGGGGAAGATCGATCGGGATCTGCCGTTGGTGAAGGCTATTGCGGCTCCTCGGGCTTCACAGCGGAACGGTGCTACTACGCAGGCTGAGGTGGCTTTTTTGGCTACGCCTGAGGCTGGGGCGCTTGAGGCGCTTGGGCATCGGTTCACGTCTACCGCGGAGATCGGGTCGGCTACTGGGGTTGAGTTGTTGCGGGATGGTCGGTGGAGGGCTGCTGCTGAGACGACTCGGCGTGGGGGAGGGGCGGCTCGGGTGGTTTTTCCTGCTCGGTGAGGGTTGTGGTCAAGGGTGGGGCCCGCGGGGATGTTTGGGGTGGGTCTCCCTCACCCCGCTCGCGCGATTGTCTCAATCCCCGATCTTGGTTTGTCAAGGCGGGAAAGATGCCTTGACAAACCAAGATCGGGGAGGAGGGCGCTTCGGATCGGGGCGATGGAGGGGGAGTGCTCGGAAGACGTCATGCCTGGGGTGGGTGTTGGCTGGTTGAGAGCGGCGTGTTCCGGTGCGTGGGGGGTTGGGTGGGTTGGGTCGGGGTGCGGGTTGGGTGGGTGAGGTTGCGCGGGTGAGGTCGTGCGGGTGGTTGCGCAAGTAGTCGGGCGGTTGGGTGGGTGGTCGCTTGGCGGTTGAGCGGGTGGTCGCCGGGTGGTCGCGCAAGTAGTCGGGTGGTTGGGTGGGTGGTTGCGCGCAGGTCGCCGGGCGGTCGAGCGCGGGTGGGCGGGCGGGGCTGGTGGGTGGCTGGCACGTAGGTGGTTGGTGTGCTCAGGCTGGCAGGCTGCGTTGTAGGAGCACGGTGTCCAAGGTTTTTCCGTGCTTCACGCCTACCCCGGTCAGGCGGCCCGCTTGTGTGAACCCGCACCGTTCGTGAAGACGCTCCGACGCCTTGTTGCCGTTGTCCGCGATCACCGCGATGACCTCGCGGATCCCTGCCGTTGTGCAGCGGTCCAGCAAGGTGGTGAGCAGTGTCGTGCCCAGGCCTCGGCCCGCTGCCGCGGGGCTCAGGTAGATCGTGCTCTCTGCGGTGTAGCGGTAGGCCGTCTTGGTCTTCCACGGGGTGCAGTACGCCATGCCGACCACCTCGCCGTGGTCTTCCGCGGTGAGGAACGGCAGGCCGCGTGCCGTCGTGTCGGTGAGTCTTTCCTGCCAGTCGGCGAGCGTGGGGGCGGTTTCGGCGAAGGTGACGGTGGTGTTGTCGACGTAGTCGGCGTAGATCGCGGCGATGGTCGGCAAGTTTTCCGTGCGGGTGTCGCGAACCTGGGGTCCCTCACCGTTTTCCACTATAGTGCTCACTGTTCTACTATAGCGTCATGTTTGATCTTGAAGACCTCGCTCGTCGTGTTCAGCGCGTCCGGGCCGACCGCGGCTTGACCCTGTCGGGGTTGGCCGAGCGGTGTTCGGTGAGCGTGAGCATGTTGTCCGCTGTCGAGCGGGCGGAGAAGGCTCCGACCGTGGTGGTGTTGGCGCGGATCGCCGAGGGGCTGGGTGTGTCGCTGGTGTCGTTGCTGGAGGACGGCGGTGAGCGGCGGTTGGTGGTTCGGCGTCGGGTCGCGCAGGACCGGTCCTCGCACCCCGGTGGGTGGGAGAAGGCCGTGGTGTCGCCCGTCGTGGCCGGGGTGAACTTCGAGTTGGTGCGGGTGGTGCTGCCCGCCGGGTGTGACGCCGGGGGGTTTCCCGCTTACGCGCGGGGGTCGCACGAGTACGTGGTGGTGGAGGCCGGGGAACTCCGGCTGCGCGTGGGGGAGGAGGTGGTCGGGCTCGAAGCAGGTGACTCCGCCTACTTCGAGGCCGACCAGGAGCACGGGTACGCGAATCCGGGTGGTGTGCCGTGCGTCTACCACGTCGCCGCGTTGATCATGCGGTCGCGCGGGTGAGGGTCAGCCCGCCGGGCCGCGGTAGAGGATCATGCCGTCCGGGTCGTTCACGTCCACGGTGAAGTCCCTCGGGTGCTTGGGGGTCGTGGTGGGTGGGCCGGTCAGGCGGACGGCGAACGTGCCGTCCGCGACCTCCGCCCTGACGGGGGCCTGGCCGGGGCTGGTGAACACGAGTTCGCCGACGTGCGAGGTGGTGGTGCCCGCGAGGATGGTGACGCCGGTCCCCGGTGACTCCAAGCCACCCAGCACCCGGAACATCTTCTCCACGTCGGCCTGCTGGACCGCCCACCTGAGGTCGGTCGCGACGCCGTTCCGCAGCGTGCAGTACGCCGTGTCGCCCCCCTCCTCGCGCAGCACCAGCAGGCCCTCCGCGCTGTCCTGGCCGACGCGGACCGTGGGCCGCCAGTCGGCGGGGTCGTCGAACGACTTCGGGACGTTGCCCGCGTAGGGCGGGCCGTCGGTCTGCCAGAGGTCCAGGCACCGGGCGGCCTGGTTGGCCGGGAGGTCGCCCGCGGTGGAGCCGCTCGGGTAGGCGTCCCTGGTCGTCGACCACTCGGGGCCGGGCAGTTCCGACTTGACGACGCGGGCGGTGACGTAGGACGGGGGTTCCTGCACGTGGAACTCGACGTTCTCGACCGGGGCGACGCTCCGGAGCAGGAACAGGTCGCTCGGTATCAGCTTCTCGACCCTGGGCACGTCGTCGAGGGTGTCCGGTTCGCTCTCCGGGTCGACCGACATGGCGTCCGCACCCCTGGGGGCCTGGCCGACGACCACGCCGCTGGGGGAGCGCCAGAGGATCGACACGGCGCCGTCGCCGACGGGGATCGGCGACGAGTCGGGCAGGGACACCGACACCCGCGTGTAGGTGATCTCGCAGAAGCGGCGCCTGCCCGCGTCGTCGGCGTCGCCCACGACGATGCGACGGCCCCGCATGGAGAACGTGTGGGTGGACTTGATCCCGGCCAGGCCGCACGTCGCGAGGTCGGCGTCGGTCGTCTTGCCGTACCCGAGCTGGACGTTCATCCAGTCGGGCGAGGTGGCCGCGGGCGGCGGTGGTGCGACGGCCGGGGTGCTGTCACGGGTGAGCTGGGCGCCCACCGCGCCACCGGCGACCAGCAGCACCACGGCGGCGGCCGCGACGAGCGGGCCGCGGCGGTTCGGCCGCTCCCGCACGGGTGGCTCGGCCGACGTGATCCGGCGGCGCATCCGTTCGCGCGCGTCGGACGGCAGCGGCCTGCGCGGGGGGAGGGGCAGTCCGGTTTCGCTCATCACTTCTCCTCCAGTGCGCCGCGCAGCCGGGACCGGGCGCGGGAGACGCGGGACCGGACGCTCGCCTCGGCGAGCCCGAGCACCGCGGCGGCCTCGCCGACCGGCAGCTCGCCGATCAGCACCAGCTCGACGGCTTCGCGTTCGGACCTCGGCAGCCGCGCGACGGCGTCCAGCACGGCCCTGAGCCGGTGCTCGCCGTCCAGCGACGTGGCCACCTGGTCGGCGTGGTCGCGGACGGTGTCGTCCACCGGCACGCGGCGGAGCAGCCGCTGGAACCTGGTGGTCCGCCGGAACTCGCCGCGCGCCAGGTGGCCCGCCACCGTGTAGAGCCACGGCAGCGCGCTGTCCTTGACCAGCGTGACGTCGTGCCTGCGCCGCCACGCCGTGAGGAACGTGGACGACGTCAGGTCCTCGGCGGTCGACCACGACGCCGTCAGCCGGTAGGCGTGGTTCCACACCGCCTCGGCGTGCCGGTCGTACAACTCGCCGAACGCGGCCTCGTCGCCCCGCGTCCACAGCTCGGCATCGGTGCGCCCCGCGGTCGAGTCGGATCCCTCGACCAAGGTCGTCGCCCCCTGCCGGCTGGTCGGTATCAGCCTCATGGTCAGTACGTGTCCGCCACCCGGCCGGGTGTTGCGTCCGCGGCTACGACCTCGGGATGACGGGACGGCACTACTCCGAGTGGACGCGCGCGCACGGCCGCGCGGGACATGCTCGCACCACCAACGAGAAGGAGCCCGCCATGGTCGCCACCACGATCGCCACGCCGCACACCCCCGCCGTCGTCGTCACGGCGGGCCGCGGTGTCGTCACCGCCGCGCGTTTCGCGGGCCACTTCCTGCTCGCCCTGGTCGGCGTCGTCTTCCTGGGCACGGGCCTCGACCACTGAACCCCGACGACTCTCCTAGACTGGTCGTCTGCCCAGTGCTAGGAGAGTGCGTGACCGTCCAACCCATCCGGCTGTTCGGGGACCCGGTGCTGCGCACGGCCGCCGCCGAGGTCACCGACTTCGACGCCGAGCTGCGCGGCCTGGTCAAGGACCTGTGGGACACGATGACCGAGGCGGGCGGCGCGGGCTTGGCCGCGCCCCAGTTGGGCGTCGGCCTGCGGGTGTTCACCTACCACGTCGACGGTTTCGCCGGACACCTGATCAACCCCACCTGGACCGTCGTCGGCGACGAGTTCCAGGAGGGCCCCGAGGGCTGCCTGTCCATCCCGGAGATGCACTGGGACTGCCGCCGCCACCTGAACGTGGTGGCCAAGGGGTGGAACATGCACGGCGAGCCGGTCGAGGTCGAGGGCACGAACACGCTGGCCCGCTGCATCCAGCACGAGACCGACCACCTGGACGGCGTGCTGTTCCTGGACCGGCTGGACGCCGAGACCCGCAAGCTGGCGATGCGCGAGATCCGCCAGGCCGAGTGGTTCGACGGCGGGGTCCCCGTGCTCAAGCAGAGCCCGCACCCGCTCTTCGGGGGGAACTGACCGTGCGGTTGATCTTCGCGGGCACGCCGGAACCGGCTCTGCCGTCCCTCCGCGCCTTCATCGAGTCGCCGGACCACGAGGTCGTCGCGGTCGTCACGCGCCCGGACGCCCCCGCGGGCCGGGGCCGCCACCTCGAACGCTCGCCGGTCGGCGCGCTGGCCGACGAGCACGGCATCGAGGTGCTCACGCCCGCCAAGGCGAGCGACCCGGACTTCCTGGCCCGGCTCCGGGAGCTGGCGCCCGACGCGTGCCCCGTGGTCGCGTACGGCGCGCTGCTGCCGCAGGCCGCGCTGGACATCCCCACCCACGGATGGGTGAACCTGCACTTCTCGCTGCTGCCCGCCTGGCGTGGCGCGGCCCCCGTGCAGGCGGCCGTGCGCAACGGCGACGACATCGTCGGCGCGTCCACGTTCCGCATCGTCAAGCCGCTCGACGCGGGCCCGGTGTTCGGCACGGTCACCGAGGAGGCGCGTCCCCGCGACACCGCCGGTGAGCTGCTGGCCCGGTTCGCCGAGCGCGGGGCGCGGCTGCTGCTGGCCACCATCGACGGCATCGCCGACGGGACGCTGCGCCCGGTCGAGCAGCCGTCCGAGGGCGTCAGCTACGCGCCCAAGATCACCGTCGAGGACGCGCGGCTGGACTTCACCGCGCCCGCCACGGCGGTCGACCGGCTGGCCCGCGCGGTCACGCCCGATCCGGGGGCGTGGGCCGAGTTCCGGGGCGAACGCCTCAAGCTCGGGCCCGTGCTGCCCGCCGACACCGAGGAGAAGCTGGCGCCGGGTGAACTCCTGGTGCAGCGCAAGCAGGTGCTCGTCGGCACCGCCACCACACCCGTGGCGCTGGGCGACGTGCAGGCACCCGGCAAGAAGCGAATGGCCGCGACCGACTGGGCGCGCGGCGTCCGGGTCGAGGCCGGGGAGCGGATCTCATGAACGGCAATTCCTCCTCCCGACCCTCTCGGCCGTCCAGGCCGCGCAAGCCCGCGCCGCCGCGTCGGCGCGTGGGCCCGGAGCGCCCTCCCGTCGAGGACCCGGCCCGGCTGGCTGCGCTGGACACGCTGCGCGCGGTCCGCCAGCGCGACGCGTACGCGAACCTCGTGCTGCCGAAGCTGCTGCGCGAGCGCCGGATCACCGGCCGCGACGCGGCGCTGGCCACCGAACTGGCGTACGGCTCGGCGCGCGCGCAGGGCCTGCTGGACGCGGTGATCGGGGCGTGCTCCGACCGGCCGCTGTCCGAAGTGGACGGGCTGCTGCTCGACGCGCTGCGGCTGGGCGCGTACCAGTTGCTGCGCACCCGGATCCCGGCGCACGCCGCAGTGGCGTCCACTGTGGACCTCGTGCGCGGCGGGCAGGGCTCCGGCGCCGCGGGCTTCGTCAACGCGGTCCTGCGGCGGATCACCGAGCAGGACGAGGCGTCCTGGGTCGACGAGCTGGCGCCGGACCCGGACACCGACCCGATCGGCCACGTCGCCCTCGCCAACGCGCACCCGCGCTGGATCGCGCAAGCGTTCGCGGAGGCGCTGGGCAGCCGTGACGAGCCGCTGCGCGAAGCGCTGGCCGCGGATGACACCCGTCCCGAGGTGCACCTGGCAGCCCGGCCCGGCGAGGTGAGCGCGGAGGAGCTGGCCGCGATGACGGGCGGCGAGGTCGCCCCGTACTCGCCGTACGGCGTGCACCTGGAGTCCGGTTCCGGCGACCCCGGCGACCTGGACCCGCTGCGCGAGCACCTCGCCGTCGTGCAGGACGAGGGCAGCCAGCTCTGCGCGGTCGCGCTGACCAACGTGCCCGTCGAGGGCTCGGACGAGCGCTGGCTCGACCTGTGCGCGGGCCCCGGCGGCAAGGCCGTGATGCTCGGCGCGCTGGCCTCGTTGAACGGCGGCACGCTGGACGCCGTGGAGCTGGCCCCGCACCGCGCGGAGCTGGTCCGCAAGGCGACCAAGGGCCTCCCGATCACCGTCCACGTCGGTGACGCCCGCGAGACCGACCTGCCGGAGGGGAGCTTCGACCGCGTGCTCGTCGACGCGCCGTGCACCGGTCTGGGCGCGTTGCGCCGCAGGCCGGAGGCGCGCTGGCGGCGGCAGCCGTCGGACGTGGCGCCGCTGACCAGGTTGCAGCGCGAGCTGCTGACCAAGGCGCTCAAGCTGGTCCGGCCGGGCGGGGTCGTGGCGTACGTCGTGTGCTCGCCGCACCTGTCCGAGACGGTCGGCATCGTGGCGGACGTGGCCAGGAGGACCGGCGCGGAGCGGTTGGACACCAAGGAGTTCTTCCCCGGCGTGCCGAACCTGAGCGATCCGCACAACGTCCAGCTCTGGCCGCACCTGCACGGCACGGACGCGATGTTCTGCGCCCTGCTGCGCAGGCCCGCCTAGTGACCCGTGTCCTCGGCCTGATCACCTCGGGCGCGGGCGGGGTCGAGCGGTGGTTCCGCACCGGCCTCGCCGTGCCCGCGGTCGAACGGGGCTGGCGGCTGGCCGTCACGCTCACGCCGACGGCCGCCCGCTGGCTCGACGAGGCGGGCGAGCTGGGTCCGTTGGCCGAGCTGACGGACCTGCCGGTGCGCTGGACGTCCCGGCTGCCCAGCGAACCCAAGCCACACCCGCCGCCGGACTGCTTCGTGTTCGCGCCCGCGACGGCGAACTCCGTGGTGAAGCTCGCCCTGGGCATCTCGGACAACCAGGCCCTGACCGTGCTGTGCGAGGCGCTGGGGCTGCCGGACGTGCCGGTGGTCGTGCAGCCGCAGTCGAACGAGGCCCAGCGGCGGCACCCCGCGTGGGCCGGGCACCTGGCGACGCTGCGGTCCGCCGGGGTGCTGGTCGTGCCCGAGGGCGGCCCCGAGCCGGTGCTGGCCGAACTCGACCGGCTGGGATGATCTTGCCGAGGTCGGCTCCCGCGCGCCTGGACCGGCTCTGACCGGGCCGTTCGGCCATTCGAAGTATTCATTCCGCGCGAATTGACACGCGCCGGACGGGCGTTGCAGGCTGCACCGTGTCGATGGTCTCCGGGCGTGCGCGTGAATGGGATTCGGTGCGCCGCTTCCTGCTGGCCGCCGACTCCGGCACCGGTGGTGTGCTCGTCGTCGACGGCCCGCCCGTGTCCGGCAAGACCCTCCTCCTGCACGAGGCCGTGCGCCTGGCGCGCGAGCAGGGGCTGCCCGTGGTGCTCGTCGCGTCGACCTCGGGGGACCTGTTCGGCGGGTCGACCGACGTGGCCGCCGCGCTCGTCGCGGACCACCCGCTGCTGATCGCCGTCGACCACGCCCACCTCGACCCCGCCGGGGTGCTGGCGCTGCTGCCGGAGCTGCGCGGCAGGCCGTTGTCCGTGCTGATGACGATGAACGGCGCCACCGCGGGCCCGGAGGTGCAGCGGACCCTCGCGGCGTGCGCCGAGGTCGTCGTCATGGGCCCGGTGGACGACGACGTCGTGGACGAGATCGCCCGCCGCCTGCTGGGCGCGACCCCGCACGCCGACCTGCGTGCGCTCATCGCCGGAGCGGGCGGCAACCCGCGGCTGGTCACCGAGCTGATCGAGGGGCTGCGCGAGGAAGGCCAGCTCGAACTGCGCGGCGGTGTGGCGCACGTGCGCGGCGGCTGGCTGCCGCACCGGGTCGCGGCACTCGTGCGCGACCGCGTCGACCTGCTGTCCGCCAAGGCGACGCAACTGCTGCGCGTCGCCGCCGTCGTCGGCCGGTCCTTCCTGCTGCACGACGTCGCCACGATGATGAGCGAGACCACGGCCTCGCTGCTGCTGGCCGTGGACGAGGTCCTCCAGTCCGGGCTGCTCGTGCCCGCGCACGAACGGCTGGAGTTCCCCAGCGACCTCGTGCGGCGTGCCGTCGTCGAGTCGATCCCGCGGTCGATCCTGCACGCGCTGCGCCACGACGTCGCCGTGCTGCGACCGCCGTTCACCGTCGAGCCCACCGCGCACCCGCCCTTGCCCGGCGGTTCGGGCGGTGACGTCGTGCAGGGCGTTCGGACGCTCGCGGCGGGTGGTCGGCTCGGGTCGGCCATCGCGTTGGCACGGGAAGCGCTGGCGCAGCGGGTGTCCCCCACCGTCGCGGCGGAACTGCACTGCGTGCTCGCGGGCATCCTGCTGGCCGACGGACGGCCGGGTGACGCCGTGGTCGAGACGGACCACGCGCTGACCATCCCGTCGTCCACCGGGCCGCTGCGGGGGCTGGCGGCGGCCGGGCGGCTGCTGTCGCTGTACTTCGCGACCGGGAGCCGGGTTCGCGAGCACGCGCTGTCGTTGCTGACGGTGCGCGATCGGGACGCCAGCGACGCCGACGCCGTGATGGCGGCGACGGTGCACTCGTGCCTGGAGTGGAACGCCGGGAACCTGGCCGAGGGCGTCTACTGGGGACGCGAGTCGACGAAGTGGCCGCCGACCGGGCCGTCGGCGTGGTGGTTCTCGCACACGCCGGTGGCCTACGCGCTGAAGTTGGCGGCGCTGGGGGAGTTCGCCGAGGCCGAGGAACTGGTGGCCGGGGACGGGCCGGACCTGGACGACGCGGTGACCAGCGGGGCTCGGGCGGCTCGGCTGATCGCCCGGTCGAGGGTCCTGGTGCAGGCAGGCCGGTTGGCCGAGGCGCGTTCGGCCGCCCGCGCGGGGTTGGCGCTGGCGCACGACCGGGGGCTGAGGTTGTTGGTGCCGCTGGCTTCCACGGTGCTGGGGACCGTGGCGATCCACCGCGGTGAGTACGAGGTGGCGGCCGAGCACGTGCGGCGGTACCGGGGGGACCTGGCCGGGGGCGAGGCCGTGCTGCACTCCGGGCAGTACGACTGGGTGGAGCTGCTGCTCGCCCACGCGCTGGGAGGGCCCGCTCGGGCGGCGGAGCTGGCACGGGAGCGGGTGGCGGACCCGAACTCGTTGCGGCGCATGGTGATCGAGGAGCCGGGGGCGGCGCCCTGGTTGGTGCGGCTGGGGATCGCGGTGGGGGACAGCCGACTGGTCGCGGCGGTCCTGCTGGCGGCGGACGACCTCGCGGCCAACAACCCCGGCTACGGGTCGGTGTCGACGTCCGCCGCTCACGCGCGTGCGCTGGTGGACCGGGACGTGGAGGCGTTGCTGGTGGCCGCCGGACGGCACCGGCACCCGTGGGCCAAGGCGTGCGCGAACGCGGACCTGGTCGTGCTGCGCCGGGAGCGGGGCGAGGACGTCTCGCCCCACCTGGAGGTGGCGTCCCGGATCCTCGAGCAGATGGGGGCCGACGGGGAGGTCGCCCGGTTGAGGGCTCGGCCGGTCGAGGCGGGGACCGGCGGGGCGGACCGGGAGTGGCACCGGCTGTCGGAGCCCGAGCGGGACATCGCGCTGCTGGTGGGGGCCGGGTTGACGAACCGGCAGGTGGCCAAGCAGTTGTTCCTGTCGCCGCACACGGTGAACTACCACCTGAGGGGGATCTTCCGGAAGCTGGGGATCAGCTCGCGGGTGGAGCTGGCACGGGTGGCGCACGAGCAGGCGCCGTCCCGATGAGCGGCGCCTGAGCACCCCCAGTGCTCAGGCACCCACCGCCGGCGGATTCGGCGGGAGTCTCAGGCACCCACGGCGGTGCCGTCCGCGTGGTGGCTCAAGGCCGCCAGCACCGACGCCGCGACCGCGGAGGCGTGGGCGTCGGAGTCGGCCACCGAGCGGAGCAGCGGGGTCTCCGGTCGGGTCGTGGTGATGACCGTGCACCGGACGCCGTGCCGGGTCACCTCCGCCGCCAGGTGGTTCGCGTAGGCGGTGGCCGCCGCCTTCGACGCGGTGTAGGCCGCGTAACCCGGCTGGAGGGTCTGGACCGTCGTGGCGACGGTGATGATGGCCCCGCCGCCGCGCGGCACCATGCGGGCGGCGGCGGCACGGCTGAGGTGGAAGACGGCGTGGGTGTTGATGGCGAAGCTCCGCGACCAGTCGTCGTCGGTGAGGCCGGTGGCCCTGCCGGTGCGGAGGAGGTCGGCGGCGTTCACGGCGATGTCGACCGGGCCGACCTCGCGCTCCACCTGGTCGACCAGTGACTCGACGGCGGGGCCCGAGGAGATGTCCACCTGTCGGCCCGCGACCCGCAGACCCGCTCGTTGCAGGCGCTCCACCAGGTCGCAGAGGGCACGGCCGTCGTGGTCGACGGCCGTCACGACGGCACCCCGCGCCGCCAGCGCGGCGACCACCTCGGCACCGACGGCGCCGCAAGCGCCGGTCACCACCGCGGTCTTGCGGTCGAACTCCCGGTTCACCACTGCCACTCCCAGATCGAGCCCCCGGTCCCGACCGTAGGCGTCCGGGATGGCGGGTGGAACTACCCGCGTGAGTAGTGCCTCAGCGACGCCATAAGCGCAGCTCACGCCTTTGCGAACGGCGTTACCGCGCAAACGAGTAGTCCGGGCCCGCACGGCGGGACGGCGGTACCTAGACTCCTGTTCCGTGGTCCACCAGCCGATGATCGCCCCCAGCATCCTGTCCGCCGACTTCGCCCACCTCGCCCGCGAGGCCGCGGCCGTCACCGGCGCCGACTGGCTGCACGTCGACGTGATGGACGCGCACTTCGTGCCGAACCTGACGCTGGGGCTGCCGGTGGTGAAGTCGCTGCTCAAGGCGACGGACATCCCGCTGGACTGCCACCTCATGATCGACGACCCGGACCGCTGGGCCATCGGGTACGCCGAGGCGGGCGCGTACAACGTCACCGTGCACGTCGAGGCGGCGGCCGACCCGGTCCAACTGGCCAAGAACCTGCGCGCGGCCGGGTCGAAGGCGGGGCTGTCGATCAAGCCGGGCACGCCGCTGGAGCCATACGTCGAGGTGCTCAAGCACTACGACACGCTGCTGGTCATGTCGGTCGAGCCGGGTTTCGGCGGGCAGTCGTTCATGGCCGAGGTGCTGGACAAGGTGCGCACCGCGCGACGGCTGGTCGACACCGGGCACTTGAAGCTGGTCGTCGAGATCGACGGCGGCATCAACGCCGACACGATCGCCGCCGCCGCCGAGGCCGGTGTGGACTGCTTCGTCGCGGGCTCCGCCGTCTACGACGCCGAGGACCCCGGTCGCGCGCTGGAGGCGCTGCGCGCGCTGGCCGCCGCGAACTCGACGCGTTCCTGATGCTCGACGAGGCGATGCGGCTCGCGATGGCGAGCAGCGAGCTGGTCCGGGGCACGACCAGCCCCAACCCGCCGGTCGGCGCGGTGGTGCTGGACGCGCGCGGCGAGGTGGTCGGCGTCGGCGCGACCCGACCGCCCGGTGGTCCGCACGCGGAGGTCGTCGCGCTCGCCGAAGCCGGTGACCGCGCTCGCGGCGGCACGGCCGTCGTGACGCTCGAACCGTGCTCGCACCACGGCCGCACGCCGCCGTGCACCGAGGCGCTGCTCGCGGCCGGCGTGGCGCGCGTCCGGTACGCCGTGTCGGACCCGAACCCGAAGGCCTCGGGCGGGGGCGCACTGCTGCGGGCCGCCGGTGTCGACGCCGAGGGCGGGCTGCTGGCGACCGAGGTCGAACGCGGACCGCTGCGCGCGTGGCTGCACTTCGCCCGCACCGGCAGGCCGCACGTGACGTGGAAGTACGCCGCGACGCTGGACGGCAGGGTCGCCGCGGCGGACGGCACCAGCCGGTGGATCAGCTCCGAGGAGTCGCGCGCGGAGGTGCACGTGCTGCGGACCAGGATCGATGCGATCATGGTCGGCACCGGCACCGTGCGCGCCGACGACCCCCGGCTGACCGCTCGGGGAATCCCGGCGGCCCGCCAGCCGTTGCGGGTGGTGGTGGGCGAGGGCGACCTGCCGCCGGGGGCGAAGGTGTTCGACGACGAGGCCGAGACGGTGCGCGTGCGCACGCACGACCCGGACGAGGTGCTCGCCGAACTGGTCGCCCGCGGCGTGGTCGACGTGCTCCTCGAAGGCGGTCCCACCCTCGTCGGGGCGTTCGTCGCGGCGGGCCGGGTGGACCGGGTGCTGCTGTACACCGCGCCGAAGCTGTTGGGCGCGGGAATGGTGGCGCTGGGCGACGCCGGGGTGGCGACCATCACCGACGCTGTCGGGTTGGTGGTCGAAGAGGTCAGTATGTGCGGGCCGGACGTGCGGATCTCCGCCGTTCCGGCGGTGTTGAACGGCTGAGGAGGAACGGTGTTCACCGGGATCGTCGAAGAACTGGGTGAGATCGTCCAAGTGGCGGATCTGCCCGACGCGGCACGCTTGACCGTGTCCGGTCCACTGGTGACCAGCGACGCCAAGCACGGCGACTCCATCGCCGTCAACGGCGTCTGCCTCACCGTCGTGGACGTCGTCGACGGCGGCTTCACCGCCGACGTGATGCGCGAGACGCTGGTGCGCAGCAGCCTCGCCAAGGTGGCCGCGGGTGACCGGGTCAACCTGGAGCGCGCCGCCGCACTCGGTCAGCGGCTGGGCGGGCACATCGTGCAGGGCCACGTCGACGGCACCGGCACGGTGCTGGCGCGCGAGACCACCGAGCACTGGGAGATCGTCCACATCGGACTGCCCGCGTCGCTGGCGCGGTACGTCGTGGAGAAGGGCTCCATCACGGTCGACGGCGTGTCGCTGACCGTCGTGTCCGTCACCGACGACGAGTTCACCGTGAGCCTCATCCCCACGACGCTGGAGCTGACCACGCTCGGCAGGCGCGGGATCGGCGACGCGGTCAACCTGGAGGTGGACGTGCTCGCGAAGTACGTGGAACGCCTCACGCTGCCGCACCTGCGCGGCGCCGGGACCACGGACAGCGCCGAAGAGGGGGTGACCCGCTCGTGAAGGACTTCTCCGACATCGAGCAGGCGATCAAGGACATCGCGGACGGCAAGGCCGTGGTGGTCGTGGACGACGAGGACCGCGAGAACGAGGGCGACCTGGTGTTCGCGGCCGAGATGGCCACGCCGGAACTCGTCGCGTTCGTCATGACCGAGTGCCGCGGCCTGCTGTGCACGCCGATGGAGCCCGAGGCGCTCGACCGCCTGGAGATCGGCCAGATGGTCTCCCACAACACCGAGCGGATGGGCACCGCCTTCACCGTCTCCGTCGACGCCCGCGAGGGCGTCACGACCGGCATCTCGGCCGCCGACCGGGCGCTGACGATCCGCACGCTGGCCGACCCGGCGACGACCGCGTACGACGTGGTGCGCCCCGGCCACGTCTTCCCGCTGCGCGCCAGGGAGGGCGGCGTGCTGCGCCGCCCCGGCCACACCGAGGCCGCCGTCGACCTGGCCCGCCTCGCGGGCCTGCACCCGGCGGGCGCGATCTGCGAGATCGCCAACGCCGACGGCACTATGGCCCGCATGCCCGACCTGCGCGTGTTCGCGGAGAAGCACGGCCTGACGCTCATCTCGATCGTCGACCTCGTCGCGTACCGCCGGAGCCACGAGACCCAGGTGGTCCGGGTCGCCGAGGCCCGCATCCCGACCGCGCACGGCACGTTCACCGCCGTCGGCTACGACAGCCTGCTGGACGGCATCGAGCACGTCGCGCTGGTCAACGGCGATCTCGGCGACGGCGAGGACGTGCTGGTCAGGGTGCACTCCGAGTGCCTGACCGGTGACATCTTCGGCTCGCTGCGGTGCGACTGCGGTCCGCAGCTCGACGCCGCGCTGGAAGCCGTCTCCGCGCAGGGCCGCGGCGTCGTGCTCTACATGCGCGGCCACGAGGGGCGCGGCATCGGGCTGATGCACAAGCTCCAGGCGTACCAGCTCCAGGACCAGGGCGCGGACACCGTGGACGCCAACCTCCAGCAGGGCCTCCCGGCCGACGCCCGCGACTACGGCACCGGCGCGCAGATCCTCGCGGACCTGGGCATCAAGTCCATGCGGCTGCTGACGAACAACCCGGCCAAGCGGGTCGGCCTGGAGGGCTACGGCCTGCGCGTGATCGACCGCGTGCCGCTGCCCATCTCGCCGAACCCGGAGAACCTGCGGTACCTGCGCACCAAGCGCGACCGCATGGGCCACGAGCTGCACCAACTGGAACAGTACGAGGCGCAGGGCACCGACGGCGTCGTGGTGAGCGCGGAGAACGGCGAATGAGCGAGCTTGGAGGCTGGGCATGAGCGGCGAGGGCCGTCCGGACATCGAGGTCCCGCGGAGCGAGGGGCTGCGGTTGGCGATCGTCGCGACCCGGTGGCACGCCAGGATCACCGACAACCTGCTGGCGCGCGCGCTCGAAGCCGCCGCCAAGGCCGGTGTCGAGGAGCCGACGGTGGTGCGGGTCGCGGGCGCCGTCGAGCTGCCCGTCGTGGTGCAGGCGCTCGCCCGCGACCACGACGCAGTGGTCGCGCTGGGCGTCGTCATCCGCGGTGGTACCCCTCACTTCGAATACGTGTGCGACGCCGTGACGGCGGGATTGACGCGAGTGGCCCTGGACGAATCGACTCCGGTCGGCAACGGTGTGCTCACCTGCGACACCGAGGAGCAGGCGCTCGCCCGTGCCGGCTTCCCGGACTCGGTCGAGGACAAGGGCGTCGAGGCGACGTCCGCCGCCCTGGACACCGCGCTGGTGCTCCGGGGTCTGCGGACGGAACGGGGAACCGGGTGAGCACGGCCGTGGACAAGACGGTGGAGTTCCGGCCCAAGCGCATCCGCAGGGTCACCGCGGTGTGCGCGGTCGGGCTCGTCGCGGTGTTCACCGCGGTCGGACTGCTGCTCGGCGACACCCCGACCGGGGTGATCTTCCGGGTGTCCGACCAGATCGCGATGGTGTGCCTGGGGGTGCTCCTGGCGGGTGGCGTGCTGCTGCTCGGCAGGCCGCGCGTGCGCGCCGACGCCGAGGGCGTCGAGGTGCGGAACGTGGTCACGGCCAGCAGGTACTCGTGGCAGGACGTTCTGCACGTGAGCTTCCCAGACGGCGCTTCGTGGGCGAGGCTTGAGCTGCCCGACGACGAGTACGTCTCGGTCATGGCCGTCCAGGCCGTCGACCGCGAGCACGCGGTCGCCGCGGTTCGGGCGCTGCGGGAGTTGCACAAGGCCGCCACAGCACGGTGAGGGTTGTGAGCTGGAGGTGTTCGGACGGTTGAGGGGTTGGCTGGCCGTGCGTAAGGACTCTGCGGTGCAGGCGGAACGTCCCGTGCAAGCGGAACACGCCGTGCAGCAGCAGATCGTGGTGGAACAGGTGGCACCGGTGGAGCAGCAGCAGCAAGAAGCACGCCCCGAACCAGAGCAGGCGACCGCCGCACCCGCGGTCAACGCCTCGGTGGTCTTCGCGGGAGCGACACTCGTGGTGGGGCCACCGGAGGGCGCGAGCCAGGCGGCGCTGACGCTCGCGCGCTCGCTGCCCGCCGACCGGGGCCGCACCGTGGTCGTGATCGACTTCCCGTCGGGTGGCGAGAGCACGTTCTGGCAGGCCGCCGCGAACGCCCTGCGCGGGCGCGGCGGGATCCGGCTCGCGGTGTCGTTCGCGGGCAGCATGCGCCCGACAGCGCCCGCCCAGTGGCTGGCGTCGCAGATCCAGGCCGAGGTCATCGCCCCGGACGGCGCGCTCACCACGGTCCCCGGCACCGCGTTCGTGACCGGCTCGTCCGGCTACGGCAGTTGGCTCCGCTTCCTGCCCGGCGCGTCCCCGACTCCGTTCGGCAGGCGGTTCCCGGTGCCCGCGTGGGAGGCCGTCGACCCGAACTCGGCGTGGCCGACCGGTGACGTCGGCGTCGCCGAACCCATCCCCGCGGGCCTGTGGCTGCGCGCGCAGAGCGTGCCGTTCGACCCGAACTCGGCGGACGCGCGCGCCATCGTGGCGCTGCCGTGCCGCGAGAACGTGCTGACGATCGTGATCGGCGGGCCCGGCCAGCCGCCGATCCCGACCGAGGAGGTCTGCAAGCTGCTCGACGGGCTGTCGTCGGCGGCCCGCCGCCGGGTCCGGCTCGTGCAGTACGACATCGAGGCGGGCGCCGAGCAGGCGCAGCTCGTGGCCGAGCAGCTCGGCGAGCCGATCAACATCTACACCGGCCTGCCCGTGTCGAACCTGCGCGAGGGCGGCGGGGCCGTCGTGGTCGCGGTCAACCGGCGCGGCCAGCCGACGTGGCACCCGTTCGTCACCGAGATGCGCTGCGTCCCGCGCGCTCTGGCGGAGGAGAACGAGGTCTCCGGCTACCGCAACCCCGTGCCCGGCCTGGCCGAGCTGAGCCCCGGTGTGTTCGGCCTCGGCGACGGCGTGGTGCTGGAGGTCGTGGCGTCCGGGCTGTGGGTCCGCGAGGCCACCGCCGCCGGTGGCGCCGACGTGCGCGCCCTGCCGGTCGACCCGGAGTGGGCCCGCCTCACCGTGGGCACCCCCGGCCGGTCGACGCCCGGCGCGGTCGCCGTCGCGGGCGCCGCGCTGGTGGAACGCCTCGAACCCGAGGTCCGCAAGCTGCTGCGGCTGGTGTTCTGCGACGCGATCGAGACGGACATCCCGTGGCCGACGGCCGTGGAGGAGGAGAGCACCCAGCCGACGCCGGTGTTCTCCGAGCCCGAGGAGCCCGCCCGGTCCGCTCCGGCGCACGCGCTGTCCGCCGAGCCCGCCACCGTCGTCACCGCGAGGCCCGTCCCCGAACCCGTGCCAGCCCCGGCCCCGGAGCCGGTGGTCGAGCACCAGGTCGAGGTGCCGACCCAGGTCACGGCCCTCGCGTCGGTCGAGGAGTCGGCCGCGCGGCACGAGGACATGATCGACACCGAGGTGCCGCTGCGCATCGAGGGCCCGGTGCCGACCCCGCCGTCGCCCGCGTGGGAGCCGAAGAACTCCAAGTGGGGCGAGGAACTGCACAACGAGCGCGAGTCCGTCGCCGCCGACCACAAGACCACCGACCAGGAGCGCGACGCGGTCCGCCGGATCCTCGGCGAGCGCTACCCGTCGTACGCGACGGCCGTCGGCAGGCTGCTCGCGCAGCGCTCCGGCCCGCTCGTCGACACCGTGCCCGTGGAAACCCTCGTGACCGAGCTGGCGGCGCTGTCGGCGTTCGTCGGCCAGGACGAGGAGATGATCGTCGAGACCCTGCGCAAGGGCACGCTCGGCAGGCTCCGCCCGTACGTGGCCGCCATCGTCTCCGGGCTGAACAGGCTGCCGCTGCACCAGGGCATCACCACCTGCTGGAGCGTCGCCCCGACCAACGTGGGCAACCGGTTCCGCACCGGCGAGGTGCTGGTGGAGCACGGCATCCTCAACACCCACGCCAACCCGCAGGAGTCGTTCGACGGCGGCGTCGAGTACCTGGTCTGGTCGCTCAGCGGCAGGCGCGTGGAGGTCGTCGACCGGCGCGCGGGCGTCGTGAACGAACGCGTCCTGTTCGCGCCCGCCACGTCCTTCAAGGTGTTGGCGGTGTCCGAATCGGACGGTTCCGCGCCGATGCAGGTGCTGCTCCAGGAGGTCGCGGACTCGCGGACCGAACGGCAGCTAGCCCAGATGCGGCCGGGTGTCCTCACCCAGCTCGAACGCGCCGCCCTGGCACTGCGGTCGCTGTCGAACGCGTGAGTTCCGGGCCGCCGAGCGCCCGGTCGCGCTCGGCGGCTCCGCGACCGGCAGAGGGTCATCCAGCACCGGATACCGCTCTGACGCGGGCCTGCGCCAGGCCGACGCCGACGAGCACCACCACCATCCCGAGGACGACGCGCGTGCTCAGCTCCTCGCCGAGCACGGCCGCGCCCAGCGCCACCGACACCACGGGCAGCAGGTAGCCGACGGTCGCCGCGCTGGTCGCGCCCTCGTCCGCGATGATCCGGAAGTTCAGGTAGAACGTGGCGCCGGTGCCGAACACCCCCAGCACCACCACGGCCACCACCGCTCCGGCCGTGATCGCGGGGCCGGTGCCGCTCACCGGCAACGCCAGCGCGCTGAGCCCGGTGGCGGCCAGGAGCTGGGCCGCGGACACCGCCATCGGCGCGCTCGTCCCGACGAGGTGCCGTCCCATGTAGGCGAACGCGACCGCGTAGCTGGCCGCCGCCCCGAGGATGGCCACGGCTCCCCAGCTCACCAGTCCGGACTGCCGCCACGGGGCGAAGATCAGCAGGACGCCGGTGAAGCCGGTCAGCAGCCCCGCGAGCCGACGGGGCTGGAGGCCCCGCCGCGCGGTGAGCAGCAGCGCCCACAGGGGAGTGGTCGCGTTCAGCACGCCCGCCACGCCGGAGTCGACGGTCTGCTCGCCGATGGCGAAGAGGGCGAAGGGGAGGGCGTTGCAGAAGAACGCCGCTACCAGCAGGTGCCGCCAGGTCGTCAGGTCCCGCGGGAAGCGCTGCCCGCGCGCCAGGAATAGCAGGACGGCGGCACCGAGTGCGCAGCGGACGACCGTCACCTGCACGGGGGTGAGGCCCGCCAGTGCGAGCTTGATCCACAGGAACCCCGACCCCCAGAGCAGGGCGAGCATCACCATCCGAACCCACGACGCGTTGGTCATGAGACCGACCGTGCCCGGTGGCACGCGGTAGCACAACTGAAGGTTTGTGGGTGATCGTTAAGGCAGGCTAAACAGTCCTGGCTGCCTTCATGAACCGCTCTCCCAGCACCCGCAGGTGCTCTCGCAGTTCCGGCGGGTCGAGGACGTCGAAGTCGAAGCCCATCACGCCGAGGTGGATGGCGAGCACGTCGAGGCGTTCGGCGCCCGTGGTCATGAGGCAGGTGTGCTCGTCGATGGGGTCCAGCGACACCGAGGTCGGCGACGTCTCCTCCTGCACGACCTCGATCGGCGCGTGCACGACCAGCCGCGCCTGATGTCGGTAGGCGACGCTGCTCACCTGCCGCGAGATGTACACGGCGAGGTCCTCGTGCGGTGGTTCGCGCGGCGGGAAGCGGGCCGCGAGCGTCGGCTCGCCGTCGATGCGGTCCAGCCGGAACGTCCGCCAGTCCGCGCGGTCCACGTCCCACGCGACGAGGTACCAGCGCCTGCCGGTGTGCACCATGCCCTGCGGTTCGACGTGCCGCGGCGCGGCCTCCGAGTCGCGTGCCTGGTAGCGGAACCGGATCGCCTGGTGGTCGCGCGTCGCGCCCGCGATGGTCGTCAACGTCCCCGCGTCGATCGTCGGCCCGAACGGCGCCAGGGTGCTCGTGTGCGCGGCCAGCGCGCCGACCCGCCGCCGCAGCCTCGACGGCAGCACCTGGTCGAGCTTCGTCAGCGCCCGCACGGACGCCTCCCCGATGCCGGACACCGTGCCGTTGGCCGCGGTGCGCAGCCCGATGGCGACCGCGACGGCCTCGTCGTCGTCCAGCAGCAGCGGCGGCAGTTCGGCGCCCGCGCCCAACTGGTACCCGCCGGTGACGCCCGAGGTCGCGTTCACCGGGTAGCCGAGGCTGCGCAGCTTGTCCACGTCGCGCCGCACCGTGCGGACGTCCACGCCGAGGCGGCCCGCGAGGTCCGCGCCCGTCCAGTCGCGGCGCACCTGCAACAGCGACAGCAGGCGCAGCAGTCGGGCCGAGGTCTCCAGCATGGGACGAGTCTCGCACCCATCGCGGACGACGAGTGTCCGCGATGGCCCCGGACCTTGACCGGAGCCCGTCCGCTAATTACCGTCCATTCGGTCGGTAAATCTCGCGGGAGAGGCGACCTCGTGACCACCACGCACAGCGGCGTGCCCCGGCCGAAGCGGCTCGGCGCGGCCCCCGCGCGGGACGACCTGACCGCCGTCGAACGCCTCGGCGTCGACGAGCTGCGGGCCCTCCAGCTCGACCGTCTCCAGTGGACGCTGCGGCACGCCTACGCGAACGTCCCCTTCTACCGCGCCAAGTTCGACGCCGCGGGCGTGCACCCCGACGACTGCCGCGAACTGGCGGACCTCGCGAAGTTCCCCGCCACCACGAAGCACGACCTGCGCGACAACTACCCGTTCGGCATGTTCGCCGTGCCGCAGCAGGACGTCCGGCGCATCCACGCCTCCAGCGGCACCACCGGCAAGCCCACCGTCGTCGGCTACACCGAGCGCGACATCGACACGTGGGCCACGGTCATGGCGCGGTCGATCTTTGCCGCGGGCGGCAGGCCGGGGCACAAGATCCACGTCGCGTACGGGTACGGGCTGTTCACCGGCGGGCTCGGCGCGCACTACGGCGTGGAGAAGCTGGGGGCGACGGTCATCCCCGCCTCCGGCGGCATGACGGCCCGGCAGGTGCAGATCATCACCGACTTCCGGCCCGAGGTCATCATGGTGACCCCCTCGTACATGCTGACGCTGCTGGACGAGTTCGAGCGCCAGGGGCTCGACCCGCGCGCCAGTTCGCTCCGGACCGGCATCTTCGGCGCCGAGCCGTGGACCGAGCAGATGCGCCTGGAGATCGAGGAGCGCGCGGACCTCGACGCGGTCGACGTCTACGGCCTGTCCGAGGTGATGGGGCCGGGCGTGGCGCAGGAGTGCGCGGAGACCAAGGACGGGCTGCACGTGTGGGAGGACCACTTCCTGCCCGAGGTGATCGACCCGGACACGGGGGAGTCCAGGCCCGACGGCGAGGACGGCGAGCTGCTGTTCACCTCGCTCACCAAGGAGGCGCTGCCGATCATCCGGTACCGCACCCGCGACCTGACGAAGCTGCTGCCGGGCACCGCGCGGCCCGCGTTCCGGCGGATGGAGAAGGTCACCGGCCGCACCGACGACATGATCATCCTGCGGGGCGTGAACGTGTTCCCCACCCAGATCGAGGAGATCGTGCTCCGCGTCGACGGCGTGGCCCCGCACTTCCAGATCCTGCTGACCCGCCCGGACCGGCTCGACTGCCTCACCGTCCTGGTCGAGGCCCGACCCGACACCACGGCCGACCGCCGCCGGACCGCCGCCGACGAGATCCGCGCCAGGGTGAAGGACGGCGTCGGGGTCAGCGTCGACGTGGACGTCGTCGACCCGGACACGCTGGAGCGCTCGGCGGGCAAGATGCGCCGCGTGATCGACCAGCGCTCGTGACGGCCGCCGCCGCCCGCCGCGGCAGGCCCGGCTACGACCTGGAGTCGCTGCTGCGCGTCGCCGTCGGCCTGTTCAACGAACGCGGCTACGACGGCACCAGCATGGACGACCTGTCCCGGCGGCTCGGCATCTCCAAGTCCGCCATCTACCACCACGTCCGGAGCCGCGACGACCTGCTCCGACTGGCGCTCGACCGGGCGCTGGACGGCCTGTTCGCGCTGGCTGCCGAGGTCGAGGAGCACGACGGCGGGGCGCTGGAACGCCTGGAGCACCTGGTGCGCGGCAGCGTCCTGCTGCTGGTCGACCGGCTGCCGTTCGTCACGCTGCTGCTGCGCGTGCGCGGCAACACCCCCGCCGAACGCGCCGCCCTCGCCCGCCGCCGCGAGTTCGACGGCCTCGTCGCGGCACTGGTCGCCGGTGCCGTCGAGGACGGCGACCTGCGGGCCGACATCGACCCCGCCACCGCCGCCCGCCTGCTGTTCGGCATGGTCAACTCGCTCGTCGAGTGGTACCGGCCGGACGGCGACGTCCGCGCCGCCGACCTGGCCGACGCCGTCGCCGCGACCGCGTTCACCGGCCTGCGCGTGCGCTAGGCCCGCCGCGCCGTCCCCGGCCACACCACGACCACCGGCACCCCGGACGCGCGGGCGTGTTCGACCACGTCGCCGGTGCCGCCCTTGCCTCCCGCGGGCTGGCCGTCCCACACCGCCACCAGCAGCTCGACGCTGGCGAGCATCCGCTCGTTCGCCGCCACGTACGCCTGCCGCCCGGACAGCATGAACGGCAGGACGCTGACGATGTCCGCCTTCGCGATCAGCTCGTCGTACGCGGCCACCCGTTCCGGCTTGAGCTTGGCGCGGTAGTCCATCGCGGGCAGCACGACCTCGACCTTGCCGCCCAGTTCCAGGACCACGCGCGCGAAGAGCTGGTCCGCGCCGGGGGCCAAGCAGGTCACCCCGATGAGGGATGACCTGCCCGCCGTTTCCTCGACGAGGATCTCGCGGATCGCCTTGTGCACGGCGTCCACGCACTCCGGCACCAGATTCGTGTGCCCGGTGATGCCGACCCGCATCAGGCCGTCCGCATGGCGCGGATGGCGTCGCGCGCGTCCCGGACACCGGGCAGGTCCCGGTGCCTCTCCGACTCCTTCGAGAAGTCCTGGAGCTTGCGCAGCACCCGACCAGACGAGAGCCGCTCCACCGTCGGCAGGACGTCGCCGATCAGGTCGCACGCCTCCTCCGGCTCACCCGCGACCATCTTCGTGCGGGCCAGCCCGATCACGTCGAACGCCCGGTTGCGCACCCGTGACGGGTCCCGCAGGTCCAGCGCCCGCCGGATGTGCAGCTCCGCCGACGGCGCCTGGCGCGGGTCGTGCCCCGCCAGGTCCCTCGTCCGAGCGCCGATCACGCCCTCCAATTCCGCTTCGTCGAAGCTGTGCAGCCACCACGGCTCCGCCTCGGCCTCGCGCTGCGCGAAGCTGTCCTGCGCGACCCCGACCACCCGGTCGAACTCCCGCACCTGACCCATCTGGGCGTACGCCCACGCCTCCCTGGTCGCCAACAGCGCCTGGAGGGTCGGCGTCGCCGTTCGCCGGGTGCCGTACTGGGCGAGCTGCACCAGCTCCAGCCCGTCCTCGGGACGCCCGAGGTCGAACATCTGCCTGGCCATCGCGGCCAGGCAGAGCGCGGCGAACGGGTCGTTGCGGCCCGCCTTCGCCATGCGGACACCGAGCACGTAGTAGCGCTGGGCCGCGTCGTGCAGCCCCGCGTCCCACGACATGCTCGCCGCCACCTTCGACAGCTCCGCGCCGATGAAGAAGGCCCGTTCCGTCGTCGGGCCCGCCGGCGCGCGCGACAGCCTCTCGGCCAGTTCGTCGAGCTGGCCGAGCACCGCCTTGCGGGCCAAACCGAACCCGCCCCTCCCGCCCCAGCCGCGCAGCCCGTCCGCGACGCGCTGCAGCGCCGCCAACTCCTCCTCGCTGATCGCCGAACTCGACGACCACCTGGACATGGTCTGCAACGGATGTAGCCACCGCTGAAGCGGTTCGACCAGTGCGGGACCCACTGCCACAGCGGCCGCCCCCGCGAGCGCCGCTCGTCTGCTGATCGCCAAGTCGTTCCTCGCCGTCTCCTCGACCGATCGGGCAATGCTGGACGCGTCCCACGCCGCGCCGAGCACATCGGGCGGGGTTACCGTTTCCGGTCCCGCCTGGCTCTGGATGCCGGACCGGTCGAACCACAACCGGTCGCCGGGAATGCCCAGCGTCTGCGCGAAGTGGCGCAGGCGGTCCATCCGGTCGATCGGGTTCTCACCGCTCTCGTACCGGGACAGTTGTGCCTGGCTGATGCCCAGCCAGGAGGCCATGCGGTCCTGGGTGACCCGGCTGACGTGCTGCGGGTGGTGGCGGTACGCGGCGAGGACCGCGCCCATGTCCCGCGCGGTCAGCGCACCGGCCATGGCCGGTTGGTCCCAGAACTCGGAGGGCTGCTCGGGTGGCCCGAACACGTCGGCTCGCGCGTTGCGCCTGCACCGGTGGCAGAGCCGATCCGTGTTGTCGGCGGCGATCAACGCCCCGCACGGGCATGCGCGCCTGGAACTGGATGCCCTTGGGCTTATCTGTGCCATGGCCTTCGCTCCCGTCACTGAGCGTGCACACAAGTGTATGCCGCGGTGATCAGGAGTCCATGCATTTCGTGCATAAGTCGCGGTTGAGGTCGGGAAAGTTGTTCAGTGACGCCGAGTGGTGGATGCCGGTGATGCATCCGGTGCATGAGGCGCACCCGCCGGGCGTGTGGTGTCCGCCTCCCCGGACCAGCACCCTGCTCCCATCACCGTCAACGGGCCTGATCCCCGTGCCGGAGGACGACAGCAAGCGCCGGAGTGCGACCACCCGACCAGGGAGGACGACCACCCATGAGCATCACCGCCGCAACCACCGCCGAGACCGCCAAGCGACCGGGAGTGCCGCACAGCCGCGTCCACGAGCAGTTATTGGGCGAGGCGATCGCCGGGTACCGGCTCCTCGGGTGGCGGGTCTCCGTCACCGAGCAGGGCGTCTTCCTGCCCCTCGGTCCCTCGACCACCGCGCTCGCCATGCCCGCCAGGATCGGGTCCAGGGTGCTGGCCGACCTCAAGGCCCGCATGCTGGCGGGTCCGGTCACCGTCATCCCCGGCCCGCGCGAGCACTGGATCTTCCTGGCCGAGCTGGTCGCCCTGCTGCCGACCCACCTCAAGGCCCCGCCCGAGGTGCAGTTCGTCCGGTCGCCGCAGCGGATCGCGCTCCCGCCGACCATGACCCGCTACGGCTCGCTCCGCTGGGCCAACCCGCCGTCGCACAGCAGGCACTGGTTCCCGCCGTTCACGGCGGTGCTGGCGCTCGCGCGCAGCGCCGCGGCGAACGACCGCTGATTTCCGGTGGGCGCCCCGGCGCCCACGTCGGAACACCCGCCATCGGAGTCGGGTGCCCGTCCCGCCCATTCTCGGGGATCGAGTGCGGGGGACGGGACCACACGCCACCGCGGCAGGACCGCCGCGGTGGGGCAGTGGGCCGAAGCGCGACGCACCTGGCCACGGTCACCTCCGCGACCAGGTGCCCGGCCTGATCAACGGTCGCAGGTCCGCGGATCGACCTCGACGAACCTGCCGTCCGGGGACACGACCCCGCCGACGTACACCCGGCCGTGCTCGGAGTACTCGGCGAGCGCGGTCACCTCGAACGGCTTCCCCCGGTCATCGACCACCTGCTCGACCTCCGCGGCGCCGACGCCCGCGTTGACGGTCGTCTCGATCTTGAACTCGCAATGCCGCTTCGCCGTCAGGCCGTGGACCAGGAGCACCTGACCGAGACGGAGTCGATGCCGCCCGCCTGGAGGACGGTGTCCGCCCGGCCGCTCAGGTCGTAGGTCGTCTTCCCGTCGTCGATCTGGACCACCCCAATCCCGTGTCGCACCGGTCCGAGGGACCCGCGTCACCCGGTCCGGGCAGACTGGGCCGGGTGAACCGCCGAACCCTCCTGTGCGGGCTGGCGGCGCTCCCCGTCGCGGGCTGCGCCACCTCCACGGCCAGGAAGACCCCCGGTCCCGGCACCGCCAAGCCCGGCGACCGCCTCGCGGCCGTGGCCGACGTCCCGGTCGGCGGCGGGGTACTCGTCGACACCCCCGGCGGCGGTCAGCTCCTGCTCACCCGGCCGGAGGCGGGCACCGTGAAGGCGTTCAACCCGGCCTGCCCGCACCAGGGCACGACGGTCAACCCGCCCACGGCGGGCGAGATCACCTGCCCGACGCACAAGAGCGGCTTCGACCCCGCCACCGGTGCCGTCCTCACTGGTCCAGCACCCGGAGGGCTGGTCGAGGTCGCCGTGGAAGTCGTCCGAACGGACGTCGTCCTAGCCTGAAGACCTGCTGAATCTGCCGTCTCACTGAACCCTTGATCCACCAAACGCGTAATTGTCGGGTGTAGCCCGAACCACCACCCACCACTACGCGGAGGATCGGTTTGACTTCCCTAGCCGAGAACGCAGGCCCATTGACTTCCCGCCGGTCCATGCTGTGCGGGCTCGCGGTCGCGATGGTCGTGCCCGGCGGTCTCGCCGCGTGCAGCACGACGACCACCAACCCGAGCACGGGCGGCGGCACCACCGGCGCGGGCAACACCGGCGGCAGCACCCCCGGCAACGCGGGCGCGGCGGGCCTGGCGGCGCTGGCGGACGTGCCGGACGGCGGCGGCTTGATCGTCGAGTCCGGCGGCAAGCCGCTGGTGCTCACCCGGACCGGTGACGTCGTCAAGGCGTTCGGCGCCGCCTGCCCGCACGCCGGGACGACGGTCAGCCCGCCAAAGGGCGGGATCATCACCTGCCCGAACCACGGCAGCCAGTTCGGTGCCTCGGACGGGTCCCTCAAGAAGGGGCCGTCGACGAAGGGGCTCACCGAGGTGCCGGTGAAGGTCAGCGGCGACCAGGTGGTCATGGCCTGAGGGCGCCGATGGGTCGGCCACGCGCAGAACTGTCGGTGGCCGCACGTAGGCTTGTCCCGTGGCCGACCCGTCGACCTACCGCCCCTCGCCCGGCACCATCCCGGAAGCTCCCGGCGTCTACAAGTTCCGCGACGCCGGCGGCCGTGTGGTGTACGTGGGCAAGGCAAAAAGCCTCCGCTCCCGGCTGAACTCGTACTTCGCCGACCTCGCGGGCCTGCACGACCGCACCCGGCAGATGGTGACCACCGCCGCCAGTGTCGAGTGGACGATCGTCAGCACCGAGGTCGAGGCCCTCCAGTTGGAGTACAACTGGATCAAGGAGTTCGACCCGAGGTTCAACGTCCGGTACCGGGACGACAAGTCCTACCCGGTCCTCGCGGTCACCCTGCACGAGCGGTTCCCCCGGCTCTACGTCTACCGCGGCCCGCGCCGCAAGGGCGTCCGCTACTTCGGTCCGTACGCGCACGCGTGGGCGATCCGCGAGACGCTGGACCTGCTGCTGCGGGTGTTCCCCGCGCGCACCTGCTCGGCGGGCGTGTTCAAGCGGCACAACCAGATGGGCCGCCCCTGCCTGCTGGGGTACATCGACAAGTGCTCCGCCCCGTGCGTCGGCCGGGTCAGCGCGGACGAGCACCGCGACATCGTCGACGACTTCTGCGACTTCCTCGCAGGCAGGACCGACGCGATGGTGCGCCGCGTGGAGAAGGAGATGCTGGCCGCCTCCGAGGAGTTGGAGTTCGAGCGCGCCGCCCGCCTGCGCGACGACCTCGGCGCGCTGCGCCGGGCGCTGGAGAAGCAGGCCGTGGTGCTCGGCGACGGCACGGACGCGGACGTGGTGGCGTTCGCGCAGGACGAGCTGGAGGCCTCCGTCCAGGTCTTCCACGTGCGCGGCGGCCGGGTGCGCGGCCAGCGCGGGTGGGTCGTCGACAAGGTCGAGGAGGTCGACGTCGTCGGGCTCGTCGACCAGTTCGTCACCCAGTTCTACGGCGAGCAGGTCGAGGGCGCCGAATCGACCGGCGTGGTCGCGATGGCGGTGCCGCGCGAGGTGCTCGTGCCGGAACTGCCCGCGGACGCCGAGGTGCTGGAGCGCTGGCTCACCGACCTGCGCGGCAGCAAGGTGCAGATCAGGGTGCCGCAGCGGGGCGACAAGCGGGCGCTGATGGAGACGGTCGCGCGCAACGCGGTCGAGCAGTTCCAGTTGCACAAGCTCAAGCGCGCGGGCGACCTGACGGCCCGGTCGGCGGCGCTCCAGGAACTCCAGGAGCTGCTGGGGCTCGACACGGCCCCGCTGCGCATCGAGTGCACGGACATCAGCCACGTCCAGGGCACGGACGTCGTCGCCTCCCTCGTGGTGTTCGAGGACGGGCTGGCGCGCAAGTCCGAGTACCGGCGCTTCGCGATCCGCGAAGCCGCCGACGAGGGCGACGTGGCCTCGATCGCGGAGGTCGTGCGGCGCCGGTTCCAGGCGTACCTGAAGGAGACGGCAAACGACGTCCCCGGCCAGGTGCCCGGCATCGACCCCGAGACGGGCAAGCCCCGCCGGTTCTCCTACGCGCCGAACCTGCTCGTGGTCGACGGCGCGGGCCCCCAGGCGCAGGCCGCGTCGGACGTGCTGGCCGAACTGGGCATCACCGACGTGGCCGTCGTCGGCCTGGCCAAGCGGCTGGAGGAGGTGTGGGTGCCCGGCGAGGTCGACCCGGTGATCCTGCCCCGCGCCAGCGAAGCCCTCTACCTGCTGCAACGCGTGCGCGACGAGGCGCACCGGTTCGCCATCGCCTACCACCGGCAGAAGCGGTCCAAGCGGATGACCACGTCCGAGCTGGACGAGGTGCCCGGCCTCGGGCAGACCCGCAAGGCCGCTCTCCTCAAGCACTTCGGCTCGCTCAAAAAGCTTCGCGAGGCGAGCATCGACGAGATCAGCGGTGTGCCCGGCGTGGGCAGGCGCACCGCGGAAGCCGTGCACGCGTCCCTGACGACGGGGAGCGGCGCGGCGAGTACCGAAGGGGAGTCATCGTGAGTGCACCCGCCGGCGAGAAGTCCGGCATCGAAGTCGCGGTCGTGACCGGCCTGTCGGGGGCAGGGCGGAGCACGGCCGCGAAGTGCTTGGAGGACCTCGGCTGGTTCGTGGTCGACAACCTGCCGCCCGAGCTGATCGCGACCATGGTCGAGCTGGGCGCGCAGGCGCGCGGCGCGATCACCAGGGTCGCGGTCGTGATGGACGTGCGCAGCCGCGCGTTCACCGAGGACCTGGCCGCCATCATCAAGGACCTCGACGCCCGCGGCTACAAGCCGAAGGTGCTGTTCCTGGAGGCGACCGACGACGTGCTGATCCGCCGGTTCGAGGCGGTCCGGCGAGGCCACCCGATGCAGGGGGACGGGCGGCTCGCGGACGGCATCGAGTCCGAGCGGATCCTGCTGACGCCGCTGCGCGAGGAAGCGGACCTGGTGCTCGATACTTCGGCGCTGTCCATCCACCAGTTGCGCGCCAAGATCGAGGACACGTTCGGCACCGAGTCGGCGACCCGCACCCGCGTGACGGTGCTGTCGTTCGGCTACAAGTACGGCCTGCCGATGGACTCCGACCTGGTCATGGACGTCCGGTTCCTGCCGAACCCGTTCTGGATCCCGGAGCTGCGCGAGCAGACCGGTCTCGACGGCGAGGTCCGCAACTACGTGCTCAGCCAGGAGGGGGCCGAGGAGTTCCTCGACCGCTACCACGAGCTGCTGCGGCTGATCGGCGCGGGCTACCGGCGTGAGGGCAAGCGGTACCTGACGCTCGCCGTCGGCTGCACGGGCGGCAAGCACCGCAGCGTCGCGATCTCGGAGGAGCTGGCCTCGCGGCTGGCCACCGAGGACGGCATGGCCGTGAAGGTGGTCCACCGGGACCTGGGTCGCGAGTGACGGACCCGTCGGCGGAGCCGATCACCGGGCGGAGCGGCCTCGGGGGTCTCAGGGCGGTGGCGTTGGGCGGTGGCCACGGCCTCCACGCGACGCTCACCGCGCTCCGCCTGCTCACCCACGACGTGACCGCCGTGGTCACCGTCGCGGACGACGGCGGGTCGTCCGGTCGGCTGCGCCGTGAACTCGGCCTGCTGCCGCCCGGCGACCTGCGCAAGGCCATGGCCGCGCTGGCGGGCTCCGACGAGTCCAGCAAGCTCTGGACCAGCCTGTTCGGCCACCGCTTCGGCGGTACGGGGGCGTTGGCGGGCCACGCGGTCGGGAATTTGGTGCTCGCCGGGTTGTTGGAGCAGTTGGGCGACCCGGTCGCCGTGCTGGACGAGGCGTGCAAGCTCCTCGGCGTTCGCGGGCGGGTGCTGCCGATGAGCGTGCAGCCGTTGCAGATCGAGGCGGACGTGATGGGGCTGGACGAGGACGCGGCGCAGGTGCGGCGCATCCGCGGGCAGGTCGCCGTCGCCACGACCCCCGGCCGGGTCGAGCGGATCAGGCTGCGCGGCCCCGGCGGTGAGCGGGCGCGGGGGTGCCCGCAGGCCGTCGAGGCGGTGCTCGGCGCGGACGTCGTGCTGCTCGGACCGGGCTCCTGGTTCACCAGCGTGCTGCCGCACCTGCTCGTGCCGGAACTACGCGAAGCGCTCGAAGCGACCACGGCGAAGCGGGTCGTGGTGCTGAACCTCGTCCCCCAACCGGGCGAAACCGAAGGCTTCTCGCCGGAGCTGCACCTCGACGTCCTGTGGCAGCACGCGCCGGATTTGAAGGTCGACGCCGTCATCGCGGACGTCGACTCGGTGCCCGTTCCGGACCGCCTTCGCCGCGCCGCCGCTGCTCTGGGCGCTGCGGCCCACCTCTCGCCCATCGCGGAACAGGGCGAACCGGAACGCCACGACCCCGTCGCGTTGGCCGCCAGTCTCCGCCGCGCGTTGGGTGGCCCAGGTGAAAGCGCCGGTCAGGCGTCCAGTACAACGCTCCACAGGAGTAGTCAGCACAGGGGAGGCGAGGAATCATGGCGATGACCTCGGCGGTCAAGGACGAGCTGAGCAGGCTCGCCGTCTCGAAGACCTGCTGCCGCCGTGCCGAGGTGTCCTCGCTGCTGCGGTTCGCCGGAGGCCTGCACATCGTGGCGGGTCGAGTGGTCGTGGAAGCAGAGGTTGACCTCGGGTCCACGGCGCGTCGGCTGCGTCGCGAGATCCACGAGCTGTACGGGCACCAGTCGGAGGTCTTCACGATCACCTCCAGCGGGTTGCGCAAGGGGACCCGGTACGTGGTCCGGGTCGTGAAGGACGGGGAGGGGCTGGCCCGCCAAACCGGCCTCCTGGACCCACGCGGGCGCCCGGTCCGCGGGCTGCCCGCTCCGGTGGTGTCCGGCGGGGTCTGCGACGCCGAGGCGGCTTGGCGCGGGGCGTTCCTGGCTCACGGCTCGTTGACGGAGCCCGGTCGGTCTTCTTCGCTGGAGATCACCTGCCCAGGGCCTGAAGCGGCTCTGGCACTGGTGGGGGCCGCTCGGCGGATGGGGATCGCGTCGAAGTCCCGTGAGGTGCGGGGCGCTGAGCGGGTCGTCATCCGCGACGGGGACGCGATCGGCGCGATGCTGACCCGGCTGGGTGCGCACGACAGCGTGCTGGCCTGGGAAGAGCGCCGGATGCGGCGCGAGGTCCGGGCCACGGCCAACCGGTTGGCGAACTTCGACGACGCGAACCTGCGGCGCTCGGCTCGCGCGGCTGTCGCCGCTGCTGCTCGGGTGCAGAGGGCGTTGGAGATCCTGGGGGCCGAGGCCCCGGATCACCTGGCCGCGGCTGGGGCGTTGAGGTTGGCGCACCGGCAGGCTTCGTTGGAGGAGTTGGGGCAGTTGTCCGAGCCCCAGATGACGAAGGACGCTGTTGCCGGGCGCATACGGCGTTTGTTGGCCATGGCTGACAAGCGGGCGAAGGATTTGGGTATGGAGGATACGGAGTCGGCTGTTACGGCGGACATGCTTGAGGCTGAGGTGTAGGTGTAGGTGCGGGTTTGGGCGTGGCTTCGGCTTGGTTGGGATCGCGTGGGTTCCAGCGGGGTCGGGCACTGCGGCGGGTTCCGGCCGGGAGGTGGCCGATTTGACTTGGGGCCCCTCTTTTGGCGCTAGTCGGGCCAAAACGGCAGGTGGAGAGCTTGCCGCCCGACTGAGTTTAGCGCCAAAAACCCCAAGTAAAATCGGCCACGTTGCGTGCGGCCTAAACGTTCCGCAGTGGTCGGCAGAAATGCAAAAGCAAAACTGTGGTGGTGGCCCACTACGGGAATGGCATGCGCGGCCCTAGAACCGTGGCCGATTTTACTTGGGGGATTCGACCCTTAAACTTGCGCCGGGCGGGGCTTCACCTTCTGCCCTTTAGTGCCCGGCGAAGGGTCGAATCTAGGGGCCCCAAGTCAAATCGGCCACACCACGCTGGAACCGGCACCGAGCCTGCCGAATGCGCCGGAACCGCCAGTCGCCCTGCCGACCACCCCCGAACCGCCAGCCGCCCTGGTTCCCCGGCTGGAACAGACACTCGCCCCAAAATCCACCATGCGGAAACAACCTTCTGCCATCCGGATTCCCCCTACCTGGCGGTTGCCCCTCCCCCCTCCCGCCCCGACACTGAACCCGAACCCCCACCCTCCATCCAGATGCTCAGCCTCTGGGATTAACACCCGCGCAACCTGGATTTTCTTGTTCGATCAAGAGATCCTGTAGGTCCACGTGACCAGGGCCGCAGCGATGGGGATAGGCTGGCCGTGGCTGACTGAAAGCCCATCCGTACGCCCTGGCACACCCGCCAGTCGAGTATCGAGGAGACGTACCGTGACGGTTCGCGTAGGTGTCAATGGTTTCGGCCGCATCGGTCGCAACTTCTGGCGCGCCGTTCAGGCCAGTGGGCACGACATCGAGATCGTCGCGTTCAACGACCTCGGTGACGTCAAGACCATGGCTCACCTGCTCAAGTACGACAGCATCCTCGGGCGTCTCCCCTTCGACGTGGCGGTGAACGACGAGGGCATCGCGGTCGACGGCAAGACCATCAAGGCGCTGGCCGAGCGCGACCCCGGCAAGCTGCCGTGGAAGGACCTGGGCGTCGACGTGGTCGTCGAGTCCACCGGCTTCTTCACCGACGCCACCGTCGCGCGCAAGCACGTCGACGAGGGTGGCGCGAAGAAGGTCATCATCTCCGCTCCGGCGAAGAACGAAGACCTCACGATCGTGCTCGGTGCGAACGAGGACAAGTACGACGGCTCGCAGACCGTCATCTCCAACGCGTCGTGCACGACGAACTGCCTCGCGCCGCTGGCGAAGGTCCTGCACGACACCTTCACCATCGAGCGTGGCCTGATGACCACGATCCACGCGTACACGCAGGACCAGAACCTCCAGGACGCGCCGCACAGCGACCTGCGCCGCGCGCGCGCCGCCGCGTTGAACATCGTGCCGACCTCGACCGGTGCCGCGAAGGCCATCGGCCTGGTGCTCCCGGAGCTCAAGGGCAAGCTGGACGGCTACGCGCTGCGCGTGCCGATCCCCACCGGTTCCGCGACCGACCTGACCGTGACGCTGGGTCGCGAGACCACCGTCGAAGAGGTCAACGCCGCCTACAAGGCCGCCGCGGAAGGCGCGCTGAAGGGCTACCTGCGCTACAACACCGACCCGATCGTGTCCTCGGACATCGTGACGGACCCGGCGTCGTGCATCTTCGACGCGCCGCTGACCAAGGTCATCGGCGACCAGGTCAAGGTCGTCGGCTGGTACGACAACGAGTGGGGCTACTCCAACCGCCTCGTGGACCTCGTCAACCTCGTCGCCTCCAAGCTCTGAGGACCACGTGAAGACTCTTAGCGACCTGCTCGCCGAGGGTGTGTCGGGTCGGCGCGTCCTCGTGCGCGCCGACCTGAACGTCCCGCTCGACGGCGACAAGATCACCGACGACGGCCGCGTCCGCGCGTCGGTGCCGACGCTGAAGGCGTTGACCGAGGCGGGTGCCCGCGTCCTCGTGGCCGCTCACCTCGGGCGTCCGAAGGGCGAGCCGGACCCGAAGTTCTCCCTCGCGCCGGTCGTGGCGCGGCTGGGCGAGCTGCTCGGGGCGCCGGTGGAGATCGGCACCGAAGCCGGTGCCGAGGGCACCGTGGTGCTGCTGGAGAACATCCGCTTCGACGCCCGCGAGACCAGCAAGGTCGACGCGGAGCGCGAAGCCCTCGCCGACGAGCTGGCCGCGAAGGCCGACGCGTTCGTCTCCGACGGCTTCGGCGTCGTGCACCGCAAGCAGGCGTCGGTCTACGACGTGGCGAAGAAGCTGCCCGCCTACGCGGGTGGCCTCGTGCTGTCCGAGGTCGAGGTGCTGCACAAGCTCACCGAGGACCTCAAGCGCCCGTACGTCGTGGTGCTCGGCGGCGCGAAGGTGTCCGACAAGCTCGGCGTCATCGCGAACCTGCTGTCCAAGGTCGACCGCCTGCTCGTCGGCGGCGGCATGGCGTACACCTTCCTCAAGGCCCAGGGCCACGAGGTCGGCAACTCGCTGCTCCAGGCCGACCAGCTCGACCAGGTCCGCGGCTTCCTCGCCGAGGCGGAGGAGCGCGGCGTGGAGCTGGTGCTCCCGGTCGACGTGCTGGCCGCGACGAAGTTCGCGCCCGACGCCGAGTTCGAGGTCGTCTCCGCGACCGAGATCCCGGCCGACCGCGAGGGCCTGGACATCGGTCCGAAGACCCGCGAGCTGTTCGCGTCCAAGCTGGCCGACGCGGCCACCGTGTTCTGGAACGGCCCGATGGGCGTGTTCGAGTTCGAGGCCTTCGCCGGTGGCACGCGTGCCGTCGCCGAGGCGCTCGTCGCGAGCGACGCGTTCACCGTGGTCGGCGGCGGCGACTCGGCCGCGGCCGTGCGCGCGCTGGGCCTCCCCGAGGACGGCTTCTCGCACATCTCCACCGGTGGTGGGGCCTCCCTGGAGTTCCTTGAGGGCAAGGAACTCCCCGGCGTTTCCGTTTTGGAGCAGTGATGGCCTCCCGTCTGCCGCTGATCGCGGGCAACTGGAAGATGAACCTCAACCACCTCGAGGCCATCTCCCTGACGCAGAAGATCGCGTTCTCGCTGCCGGAGAAGTACTACGCCAAGGTCGAGGTGGCGGTGCTGCCGCCGTTCACCGACATCCGCAGCGTGCAGACGCTGACGGACGGCGACAAGCTGCTCCTCAAGTACGGCGCGCAGGACATCTCCGCGTTCGACTCCGGTGCCTACACCGGTGAGGTCTCGGGCGTGATGCTCGCCAAGCTCGGCTGCTCCTACGTCACCGTTGGCCACTCCGAGCGCCGCGAGTACCACAACGAGTCGGACGAGCTGGTCAACCGCAAGGTGAAGGCCGCGCTCAAGCACGGGATCACGCCGATCCTGTGCGTCGGCGAGCAACTGGACGTCCGCGAGGCGGGCAACCACGTGGCGCACTGCAACACCCAGCTCGTCGAGGGCCTCAAGGACCTCACCGGTGAGCAGGTCGCCAAGGTCGTCGTCGCCTACGAGCCCGTGTGGGCCATCGGCACCGGCCGCGTCGCCAGCTCCACCGACGCGCAGGAGGTCTGCGCGGCGATCCGCGTCCAGCTCGCCGAGAAGTACGGCGAGGAGGTCGCGGCCGTCGTGCGGGTGCTCTACGGCGGTTCGGTGAAGTCCGGCAACATCGGCGAGCTCATCGCGCAGAAGGACATCGACGGCGCACTCGTCGGCGGCGCGAGCCTCCAGGCGGACGAGTTCACCAAGCTGTGCGCGCTCGCCGCGGGCGGCCCACTACCCTGATCCCCAACATTCCCTTTTTCCACAGGGTGGGTCCACGTTCGGCAGTTGAACCGGTACTCTGTGGCGTCAACTGCCTGACAGCGAGGAAGAAATGATCCTGTTCCTTCAGATCCTTTTGATCGTCTCCAGCCTGCTGCTGATCCTGCTGGTGCTGCTTCACCGCGGCCGTGGTGGCGGTCTGTCCTCGCTGTTCGGTGGCGGCATGCAGTCGAGCCTGTCCGGCTCCAGCGTCGTGGAGAAGAACCTGGACCGCCTGACGCTGTTCGTCGGCGCGGTGTGGGTCATCGCCATCGTCGGGATCGGGCTGCTCATCAAGGTCAGCTGACCTCGGTCTATCAGGCGCAGGACAACCACGTGGTGGGGGTGTAAGGGTCGATGGCTGGTGGTAACGCGATTCGCGGTACCCGCGTCGGCGCAGGTCCGATGGGTGAATCGGAGCGCGGTGAGTCCGCGCCCCGGAATCGGGTCTCGTACTGGTGTGCGAACGGGCACGAGTCACGGCCGTCGTTCGCGATGGAGGCGGACATCCCCGAGGTCTGGGACTGCCCGCGCTGCGGGCTCCCGGCCGGCCGGGATGAGCAGGCCCCGCCTGCTCCTCCGCGCAACGAGCCGTACAAGACGCACCTGGCGTACGTGAAGGAACGGCGTTCCGACGCCGACGGCGAAGCGATCCTCCAGGAAGCGCTCACCAAGCTGCGCAAGCAGCGCGAAGTGCCGTAATTCGGACGACAACGCGAAGGCCCGCACCTTTCGAGGTGCGGGCCTTCGTCGTGTGTTAGGCCGAATGCGCGTGCATTCGCACGGGCGGTTCGGAATTCGGTTCCGCACCGAATTCGGTGCGAAACCGATCCACTAGTTCTTGGTGGGCACTCGCAGCGCGCTGAACTGGCGGCGCAGCATCGTCGCCCCGATCAGGACGAAGAACACCAGCACCACGAGCGTCGACGACGTCCCGCTGGTGCCGCTCGTCAACGACACGTCGACGTTGCCGACGAGCAGGATGTCGCACTGCGCCCGGATGACGTGGCGGCCGGGTTCGATCGTGCCGAACTCGACGGGCGAGCTGAACCGCCCGGAGCTGTCGGCCTTCGCCCTGCCGACGTTCTCGTCCTGCGAGCTGAGCCGCACCTCGGACCCCGGCGCGCACCCGGTACCGGTCGCGTTGAGCTGGTCGCCGGGCTGGATGTTGTCCTTGTCCAGCGTCAGGGCGCCGTCGGCGTCGAGCGCGTTCACCGTCGACTTCGTACTGCTGGTCGGCACCGATGAGGACGAACCGGGGTCCGTCGTGGTGGTCGTGGTCTCCGTCGTCGTGGTGGCGGTGGTCGTGGTCGTCACGACGGGACGTGTCGTCGTGGTCGTGACGACGGGCGGGGGCGGCGGGGTCGTCGTGGTGACCACCGGGGGAGGAGGGGTGGTCGTCGTGACGGGCGGCGGCGGGATGATCACCGTGAAGATGGTTCGGGGACCGTCGCAAGCGCTCTGCGCGACGATCGTGTGAGTGCCCGCCGACGCGCCCGCGGGCACGGTCACGCCCGTCGAACCCGACCTCGTCCTGCCGAACGAGCCGCTGCCGATCGGGGTCTGGTTGTCCCAGAGGACCGAAACGGTGTTGTCCTTGCAGGGGTACTGGAATCCGGTCCACGTCACCGTGACGCCGCTGCCGGGAGCACCCGAGCCGGGGGACGCCGTGACCGCGGGTGGCTGTTGCGCCACAGCGGGTGTGACAGCGAGCACGGTAACGGAGAGCACGGCCAAGCCGAGTACACCTAGTGTTCTGGTCGCCCGCATGGCCATCTCCTGAATGTGTCGCTGTCAGCGGCGCCGGAATGTAGCATCCGCCCGCAGAACGCCGTGCTGAACTCGAGGTGCATCGTGAGACGTTTGACCGGCGGTGCGGGTTTACTCCTGCTGTGCGGGATTTTCCTGGGAACGGTTCCGGCGGCCTCCGCCGCGCCCGGTGAGGTGACGGTCAACGCGACCGTCGACCGCAAGCCGGTCGGTGGCGCGGAGGAACTGGTGCTCGACCCGGCCAGGTCGATCCGCGTCGAGGTGACCGTCCACAACGGAACGGACGCGGATCGTAAAGTGAAGACCGTCCGGCTGTCCGGCACCGCGCTGGCGCTGACGTTCTTCGCCTACGACACAACGGTTCCGTTCGACGTGCCCGCGAAGGAGAGCGTCACCCGCGCGTTCCAACTCGACCTCGCGGACCTCGGCGGGCAGGCGACCGGCCTGCTGCCGACGGAGATCGAGGTGCTGGACGAGAACCGGGACGTGCTGGGGTCCGTGGAGACGACCGGTGACCTCCTGGGGTCGATGTGGTCGGTCTACGCGGTGTTCGGGCTGGGCGTGCTGCTGCTGACGATCTTCTCCTGGGCGGGCGCCCTGTTCGCGCTCGCGCGGCGCAGGCTGCCGGTGAACCGGTGGCAGCGCGCGATGCGCTTCCTGCCCGCGGGCATCGGCACCGGGCTGGTCGCGGTCATCTCGCTGTCCGTGCTGAAGCTGATGGCCCCCTCGCCCGCCGCCGAGATCCCGTTCATCGTCGGGTCGGCCGCCGCCGCGCTGCTGCTCGGCTACCTGACGCCGCACCCCGGTGACGGCGACGCGCCCCGCCCGTCCACCCCGGACGAGGAACGCCGGACCGACGACTTCACCACCATCAACTACGACGAGGCACCGTTGACCGAGCGCATCACCCGACCGCTCCCGCCCGGTGGTGTGGTGTGACCGTCGCCCCGAGCGTCGTCGCCGCGCTGCCGCAGTACCAGTTGGGTGAGCAGATCGGCCACGGTGGGATGGGCGTGGTGTACGCGGCCGTCCACCGGCCGCTCGGCCGTCCCGTCGCGATCAAGCGGCTCCCCGGTCTGCTGGCCGAGGACCGGAAGATGAGCGACCGCTTCGAGCACGAGGCCCGGCTGCTCGCCCGGCTCGACCACCCGCACATCGTGCCGGTCTACGACTACGTGCAGAACAACGGCGAGCACCTCCTGGTGATGGAGAAGCTCGACGGCGGGACGGTGTGGTCGAAGTTCAGCGAGGAGGGCCTGACCGCCGGGCAGGCGTGCGCCATCGGCCTCGCGACGCTGTCCGGTCTGCACGCCGCGCACGTCGCCGGGGTGCTGCACCTGGACGTGAAGCCGAAGAACCTGCTGTTCACGTCGTCCGGTGTCCTGAAGGTCGCCGACTTCGGCATCTCCCAGGTCGTCAGCGAGGGCGCCACCCTCATGACGCACGCGGGCCAGGTGCTCGGCACCCCCGCGTACATCGCGCCGGAACAGGCGCTCGGCAACCCGCTGACGCCGGCCGCCGACGTCTACGGCGCGGGCACCGTCCTCTACGAACTGCTCTCCGGCACGCTGCCGTACGAGAGCGGCGGTGGAGCGCTCGCCATGATCCAGCGGCACGTCTACCAGGAGCCCCGGCCGCTCGGCCCGTCCGTGCCCGCTCCGCTGGCCGAGGTCGTGATGCGCAGCCTGGCGCGCGAACCGAACGCCCGCTACCGCAACGCGGAGACGTTCGCGATCGACCTGGCGGGCGCCGCGGCCCAGGTGTTCGGCCCGGACTGGCTCACCCGGCTGGGGGTCCGCGTCCACCTGTCGCCCGCTGTCGCGACCGGCAGCACCCGCCCGTCGCTGCACCCGACGCAGCCGCGCGAGACGCTGGCGCTGAACCGGGTGCGCGGGACGGTGGTCGACGCCCCGCCGATCACCCGGATCGAGAACCAGACGCTCATCCCGGCCAGCACCGTGCTCGCCGGGGGCCCGCCCGCCCGCAAGACCCCGCGCTGGTTCGGCCTGGCGGGCGCGCTGACCGCGATCGTCATGCTGGCGCTGCCGTTCACCGTGACCGGCCGGGCCCTGCCCGTCCTGACCCGCGACCTGAGCAGGCCGGTGGTGCTGGAACTGCCCGCCGGACAGCCCGTCCAGCTCAAGCTGGTGGTCGCGGGCGTCACCCTCGCCAACGTCACCGGTGACCCCGTGACGGGCCTGGTCCTGCCGGGCGTGACGCGCTGGATCGTCGGCGGCGCGGCCACCGCCGAGGTGACGGGCGCGGACGGCACCCAGGAGTACCTGCTCAAGCCCCCGGCCAACCCGCTGCTCAGCATCATGGGTGTCGGCAGCGCCGTCGTGCTGCTGTTCACCCTCGCGTACCTGGAGTCGATCCTGCGCTCCCTGCGCCGCCGCCAGGCGGGCACCGGCGCGACCATCATCGCCGCCCCGCTCGGCTTCGGCCTCGGCGTCGCGGTCTGGCTGCTCCCCACCGTCCTGCTCCGCAACGAACCCGCACTGCTGCCCACGCTGGTGTGCGGCCTGCTCGGCGCGATCTCCGCCGTCTGCGTCGCCATCGCCACCCGGAGGGCCGCGGTGGCGTAGTGGGCCGAACCGGCTCGGCGGCCGGGGTTCCCGGCCGCCGAGCACTCGACTCACAACCAGGACGGCGGCCTGGTCGCGGACGTGGGTGCCCCTACCGCAGGGTCGGCAGGGTCATCTTCACGGTGAAGCCGCCGTCGTTCGTGGCTCCCGCCTCGAAGGTGCCGCTGAGCAGGTCCGCGCGTTCGCGCAGCCCCATCAGGCCGTGGCCGCCGCTGGGCAGGGCGGGTGACGACCGCGGCACGGGCGGTGGGCCGTTGAGGACCTCGACGCGCAGCTCGTCGTCGTCCAGGTCGACGCGCACGGTCACCATGGAGCCGTTGGCGTGCTTGCGGATGTTGGTCAGGGCCTCCTGCACCGTCCGGTACGCGGCGCCCGAGATGGACGCGGGCACCTCGGCCGAGCCGATCACCGTCAGCGTCACGGGCATGCCGGAGCCCGCGATCAACTGCGGCAGCTCCTCAACGCCGGGCTGGGGCGAGTCGTCGCCGCTGGTCGTGCGGAGCACGCTGACCAGTTGCCGCAGCTCGTCCAACGTCCTGGTGCTGAGCATCCGGATCGTGCCCGCGACCTGCTTCGCGTTCGGGTCGACCGCGGCCACCCGCAACGCGCCCGCCTGCATCGCGATGAGGCTGACCTGGTGCGACACGACGTCGTGCATCTCCCTGGCCAGCCGCGCGCGCTCGTCGGCGCGGATGGCGTGTGCGTGCAGCAAGCGTTCGCGCTCGCGGCTGACGGCCAGTTCCGCGATGCGGCTCGACAGCTCCTCCCGCGCGTGCGCCAGCAGCGCGATGGCGAGCGGCAGGCCCGCGACGAGGAAGCCGTAGATGGCGTTGTGGACGTGCTGCTGCCACTCGGCGGCGAGGAACTTGTCCGGCGGCCACCAGAAGAACCGGGCCGCCCACACCAGCGCCGCGCCGACCAGCGTCTGCCAGCCCAGCGCCTTGCGCCGGGCGACCGTGCCGAGCGCGATCATCGCGGCGAGTTCGGACCAGCCGACGAAGAACCCCGGCACGGTGAGCAGGAGCGTGAGGAACGGGAACCGGCGGCGCAGCACGAGCGCGGCCGCCGCGACCCCCGACAGCACGAGCGAGTACAGCTCCGCGTCGCGGTTCCAGCTATAGCCGAGCCACACGTCCGCCGCGCCGACCAGCACCGCGGCGACGTCCAGCAGGAACTGCCTGCGCCTGGTGAGCCACGCCCACCGCCCGCGAACCGGCTGCTCGACGGGCGCCGCGGGTATCGCGGGCACGTCGGCTCCCGGCCGTCTCCGCACCGCGTTGCCGACCAGGACCCGACCTCCAGAGTCACCCACTTGCCGATCCTCACCGTACTGCGCCGGTGTCACGGTTGGCATGGTCGCCCCTTCGCCCCGGCGCACCTGACGTGCCCCGTTACTGATGGAGACGAGTCGACCACAGGAATGGGACGTTCGACCGGCCAGAAGGTGACACAAATGTGCGGACGCACACGTCAAGCGCACAAACAGCGCACGCAGGACTCGACGAACACCCGCACGGCCACCCGCCGATCGGCGGCACGCCACACCACGGCCAGCTCCGACGGCGGCAACCCCACCACGGGCCGGTAGACCACGTCCTCGCGCTCCGCGACGTTGCCGGACGCGAGGAGGACCACGCCGAGCCCGGAGGCGACGGCCTCGAAGGTCTCGTCCGACGTCGCGGCCTCGGTCGCCACGCGGGCGGGCCGCGGCCGCTGCGCCTCCGCCAGCCAGAACGCCCGCAGCTCGCCGGAGGACGTCGGGAGCGCGACGAACGGCTCGTCCAGCAACTCCTCGAACGGGACCACCTCGGCGGCGGTCAGCCGGTGCGCGGACGGCAGCGCCACCCACCGGTCCTCGGTGCTGACCACCCGCCACGTCAGGTCGCCGCGGTCGGGCAGGGGGAGCCAGGCGATGGCCACGTCGACCTCGCCGCCGCCGACGCCCGCCGTCGGGTCGCTCCACGACACCTGCCGGAACCGCAGCCGCCACTCCGGCAGCAGCTCGCCCATCCGCGAGGTCACCGACGGGATCAGCCCCCGGCCGATCCTGGTCTGGAACCCGACGGTCAGCGTCGACTCCGCAGCTCCGACCTCCCGGCGCGCCTCGTCCCACTGCTCGATGATCGACCGCGCCCTCGGCAGCAGCGCCGCGCCCGCCGCGGTCAGCCGGACGGACCGCCGGTCGGGGTCGAACAGCCGCACCCGCAGCGACTTCTCCAGGCTCCGGATCTGCTTGCTCAGCGCGGGCTGCGACACGAAGAGGCGCTCGCCCGCCGCCCGAGTGAAGCTCAACTCCTCGGCGACCGCCACGAAGTACCGCAGATCGAGGACCCGCACATCCATAACCGCACGCTATAACAACGGATCTTGGACGTCAGCCGGTCCGCGACCGAGTATCACCGCATGGACTTCGGTGTTTTCGGCCTCAGCGCCAAGGCGGCCACCGGCCCGCACGCCACGACCCGGCTGGCCCGGCACGTCGAGCGGCTCGGCTACACCTCCTGGTGGGTCGGCGAGCACGTCGTGCTGCCCACCAACCACGAGTCGCCGCCGATGGCGCCCACGGACCCGATCCTGGACCCGTTGGTGCACCTGGCCTTCGTGGCCGCGGTGGCGGAACGGTTGGAGTTGGGGACGGGGATCGTGATCCTGCCCCAGCGCAATCCGCTGGTGCTGGCGAAGCAGGCGGCGAGCCTGGACGTGCTGAGCGGCGGGCGGTTGCACCTGGGGGTCGCGTCCGGGTACCTGGAGCCGGAGATGACCGCGGTCGGCGTCCCGATGGCGGACCGCGGCAGGCGCACGGACGAGTACATCGATGCCATGACCGCGCTGTGGCACGCGGAGAAGCCGGAGTACCACGGGAAGTACGTCGACTTCGCCGACGTCGACGCGTTCCCCCGTCCGGTGGGCGGTCCGCGGATCCTCATCGGCGGGCACAGCCCGGCCGCCTTCCGGCGGGCCGTGGCGCGGGGCCACGGCTGGATCGGCAACGGCAGCAGCCCGGCGGACCTCTCGGTCCACCTGGAGGGTTTGGCCAAGGCGGCGACCGAGGTCGAACGCCCCGCCGCGCTGGGACCGTTGGAGATCACCTTCATGCCCGTGGACCCGGTGGAGGTGACCGAGGACGACGCGAAGCGGTACCGCGATCTGGGGGTGGACCGGCTGCTGATCTACCCGCTGCCGCTGGAGGACCTGGACGACATCAGCGCCCTGCTGGAGCGCCAAGTCGAGGTGCTGCACCGGGTTCGTCCCTGATCGCTGGTCTTCGGCTATGGTCGAAAGCCGGATGATCAAGGGGGGACTTGATGTCGGAATTCGTGCTGAACAGGCGGCAGGCGTTGGTGGGGGTGGCGGCGGCCGTCGGCACCGCTCTGGTGGGGGCGCCCGCCGCCTCCGCTTCCGCTGAGGCGCCGGTGTTCACGCTCGGTGTGGCCAGTGGCGACCCGTTGCCCGACGGGGTCGTGCTGTGGACCCGGCTGATCGTGGAGGCGGACCGGGCGATTCCGGTGGGGTGGCAGGTCGCGGAGGACGAGCTGTTCCGCCGGGTGGTGCGCTCGGGTGTCGCGCTCGCCCGACCGGAACTGGCCCACTCGGTGCACGTGGACGTGCGCGGACTGCGCCCCGGCCGGGTGTACTTCTACCGGTTCCGCGCGGGCGCTGACCTGAGCCCGGTGGGGCGGACCAAGACCGCCGGGTGCGATGAGCGTTTGCGGCTGGGAGTGGTGAGCTGCCAGGACTTCCAGAACGGGTACTGGCCCGCCTACCTCGGACTGTCCGATGAGGACTTGGACGTGGTGCTGCACCTGGGCGACTACATCTACGAGAACGAGCCTGGGAGTGTGTTCGCGGATCGCGTGCACACAATGCCGGAAACTCCTGGGCTCGGTCAGTTGCGCACCCTGGCCGACTACCGGGCTCGGCACGCGCAGTACAAGAGCGATCCCGCGCTGCGGGCCGCGCACGCCGCCCATCCGTTCGTGTCCACTTGGGACGATCACGAGGTGGAGAGCAACTACGCGAACCTGGTGGACGAGGCGGATGACACCGGTGCGGCGCACCAGACTCCGGAGGAGTTCGCCGTTCAGCGGGCGGCCGGGTATCAGGCGTACTACGAGCACATGCCGATTCGGGCTACGTTGGTGCCTGGGTCCAGTGGGTTGCGGATCTATCGGCGGTTCGACTTCGGGTCGTTGGTTCGGGTGAACGTGCTGGATACGCGTCAGTATCGGACTGATCAGCCTGGTGGTTTTCCGAGTGACATCGGGTTGGAGGGGCCTGGGGTGGGTAACGTCTCGGGGACTTTGACCGGTGCTGAGCAGGAGGCTTGGTTGACTGCCGGGTTGGTGGAGTCGCCTGCGCGGTGGAATGTGGTTGCTCAGCAGGTGATGATGGCGCGTACTCGGTTGCCGAATCCGATTCCGCCGCATGTTCCGCCTACGGTGGTGAATCTTGATCAGTGGGATGGGTATCAGCCGCAGCGGGAGCGGTTGCTTCGGTTCGTTGCGGAGGCTGGGGTGGTTAATCCGGTGTTTCTTGCCGGGGATATTCACTCTACTTGGGTTAATGAGTTGAAGACTGATTTTGATGATGTGGCTGCGGCGCCGGTGGCTGCTGAGTTTGTTGGTACTTCTATTAGTTCTAGTTTTCCGGTGGCGTTTGATGGGCCGATCAAGGCGGCTAATCCTACGTTGAATCCGCATGTGCGGTATTTCGATGGGTTGAAGCACGGGTATTTGCGGTGTGAGGTTGACCGTGATCGGTGGCGTACGGATGTTCGGGTGGTGGATACGATTGATGTGCGGGAGGCGCCTGTTGCGACTGCGGCGTCTTTTGTGGTGGAGGCTGGTAGTTCGGTGATCCACCGGGTGTGAGGTCTGGCTGGGGGTGGGCCTGCGGGTCCGTTTGAGGTGGGCTCCCCCGACACCCCGCTCGCGCGATTGTTTCGATGCCCACGTCGGTTTGTCAAGGCGGGAAAGATGCCTTGACAAACCGACGTGGGCACGAAGGCGCTTCGGATCGGGGTGGCGGGGGAGGTGTGTGTCGGGTTGGTTGCGTGCGTTCGGTCCGGGGGCGTTGTGGGCCGGATTTGTGCGCGTTTGCCGTTGTGGGGCTGTTGGTTAGGCCGGTGCGGTGCCGTTGTGGCTGGTGCGTTGTGGGGCGGGTTCGGTGCCTGGGGTGGTGGGCACCGAACCTTTGAGTTACGTCGGTGGTGGGGTGAAGGTGTTGGGTACCTTGGCTGCGGCTGTGGTGTCCAGTAGCCAGAGGGTTTTGTATTGGCCGGTTGCGCCTGCTGCTGGCAACTGGACCTCGTTGGTGTCGGTCAGGGCTGTGGCCACGGCTTCGGCTTTTGCCTCGCCGGTGGTCATGAGCCACACCTCGTGGGCCCGGCGGATGGTCGGGAGTGTTAGTGAGATGCGGGTGGGTGGTGGTTTGGGGCAGTTGCGTACTGCTACCACCGGGTGCTGCTTTTCGTGTACGGCGGGGGAGTCGGGGAAGATTGAGGCCACATGGCCTTCTTCTCCTACGCCCAGTAGTAGTACGTCGAACTCCGGTGTTGAGCCGTTGCCAGTTGCGGTCAGCACGTTTGCGTAGGCCTCGGCTGCTGCGTCCGGGTTGTCGCCGAAGCGGCCGTCCGATGGTTCCATTGCGTGTACGCGTGCCGGGTTTACCGGGATGTGGTCTAGCAGTGCTGTGCGAGCTTGGGTTTCGTTGCGGTCGGGGTGGCCTGCCGGTAGGAAGCGCTCGTCACCCCAGTACAGGTCCACGTTGCTCCAGTCGACCGCGTCCAGGCCAGGCAGCGCTCGTAGGTGCTCCAGTACCGCTGTTCCGGTGCGGCCGCCGGTGAGTACTAGCGACGCGGTTCCCCGCGCTGCTTGTGCGTCGACCAATCGGGTTAGCAGGCGGGCGGCCGTGGCGGCGGCCAAGAGGTCGCCGTCACGGTGCACCACTACCTGGGGGTTGGTCACGAACCCGCCTTTGCCTTGGCTGGCTTCTTCGACGGTTTTGCTGCCGTGCCGTTCGCTGAGGGCTCGGCCTTGGCCTCTGCTTCTGCCTTTGCCGCTGCTTTGGCGGAGGCGGGGACCTTCGTTGCTGCGGGCTTGGGTGCTGGCTTGCGGGGTGCCGGCTTGGTGGTCGTGGCGCGGCCGCGGACGACCTTGCTCAGTGACTTCAAGGCCAGCTCGTAGACCTCGTCGGGGTCTAGGCGGCGCAGTTCTTCCGCGAGGCAGTCGCGGATGGAACGTCGTTGCAGTGCTACCCGGCGTTCCGGTTGGCCGGGCTGTACTAGCGTGCCCACGCGGCCGTCCGGGCGGGACAGTTCCACGCCGCCGGACTTGCGGTCGAGCGACACCAGGCAGATGCCCTCGCCGCGTACCGCCTTCGTGCGCTTGACGGGGATCTTCAAGCCGGAGGCCAGCCACGCCGCCAGCAGTTCGGTGGACGGGGAGTCCGCCTCGCCGCTGACCTCGGCGTCCAGGACCCGCTCGAACGGCGGCAGGTCCAGTGCGGAGGCGAGCATGGCCCGCCACAGCGTGAGCCGGGTCCACGCGAGGTCCGTGTCGCCCGGTGTGTAGGCGGTGCGGCGCTGTTCCAAGGCCTTGATCGGGTTCTTCTCGGCGGCGGCGTCGGTGATCCGTCGCTGGGCGAGCACGCCGATCGGGTCCTTCGCGGGCACCGCTGGTGCCTCGAAGGGCCACCACGCCACGACGGGGGTGTCCGGGAGCAGCAGCGGGACCACGCAGCTCGCGCCCTCGTCCGCCAGCTCGCCGTACAGGCGCAGCACGATGACCTCGCTGGCGCCCGCGTCACCGCCCACGCGGATCTGCGCGTCCAGGCGCGGGGACGCCTTGCGGGCGCCGCGCGCCACCACGATCACCCGGCACGGGTGCTCGCGGCTGGCGTCGTTGGCCGCTTCCACGGCCTCCTCGGTCTTCTCGCCGTCGTCGGTGACGATGACCAGCGTCAGCACGCGCCCGAGGGTGACGGCGCCACCCTCGTCGCGCAGCCGGACGAGCTTGCTGTTGATGCGTGAGGTGGTCGTCGACGGCAGGTCGATGATCACGGTCGCCTCCAGTTGCGCCCCGTGCGGGCGACCATCGCGTCGGCGGTCGGCGGGCCCCAGGTGCCCGCCTTGTACGGCTCCAGAGCGGGCTCGTCCTTCTTCGCCCAGTGCTCCAGGATCGGGTCGAGGATCTCCCAGGAGAGTTCGACCTCGTCGTTCTTCGGGAACAGCGACGGCTCGCCGAGGAGCACGTCGAGCAGCAGCCGCTCGTACGCCTCGGGCGAGGACTCGGTGAACGCGTGGCCGTAGCCGAAGTCCATCGTGACGTCGCGGACCTCCATCGTGTTGCCCGGCACCTTCGAGCCGAACCGGATGGTGACGCCCTCGTCCGGCTGCACCCGCACGACGAGCGCGTTCTGGCCCAGCTCCTCGGTCGCGGTGTCGTCGAACGGCAGGTGCGGCGCGCGCTTGAACACCACGGCCACCTCCGTCACGCGACGGCCCAGGCGCTTGCCGGTGCGCAGGTAGAACGGGACACCCGCCCAGCGCCGCGTGTTGACGCCGACGGTGATGGCGCCGAACGTCTCCGTCTTCGACTCGGGAGAGAAACCGCCCTCCTCCAGCAGACCGGGCACCTTCTGCCCGCCCTGCCAGCCGCCGGTGTACTGGCCGCGCGCGGACGTCTCGCCGTACGGCTGCACCGGCTTGGTGGCCGACAGGACCTTGACCTTCTCCGCCCGCAGGTCCGCCGGGGCGAAGGAGACGGGCTCCTCCATCGCGGTCAGCGCCAGCAACTGGAGCAGGTGGTTCTGGATCACGTCGCGGGTCGCGCCGATGCCGTCGTAGTACCCCGCGCGACCGCCGAGACCGATGTCCTCGGCCATGGTGATCTGCACGTGGTCGACGTAGTTCGCGTTCCAGATGGGTTCGTAGAGCTGGTTCGCGAAGCGCAGCGCCAGGATGTTCTGCACCGTCTCCTTGCCGAGGTAGTGGTCGATGCGGAACACCGACTCCTCGGGGAAGACGTCGTTCACGGTCTTGTTGAGCTGCTTCGCGCTCGTCAGGTCGTGGCCGAACGGCTTCTCGATGACGACGCGCCGCCACTGCGACGGGTTGTCACCGGGCGGCTTCGCCAGACCGGACCGCTTGAGCTGGTTGATCACCAGCGGGAACGCGCTCGGCGGCACCGAGAGGTAGAACGCGTGGTTGCCGCCCGTGCCCCGCTCGCGGTCCAGCTCGGCGACCGTCGCGGCCAGGTTGTCGAACGCCGCGTCGTCGTCGAAGCTGCCCTGCACGAACCGGATGCCCTCGGCCAACTGCTCCCACACGGCCTCCCGGAACGGGGTGCGCGCGTGCTCCTTCACGGCCTCGTGCACGACCTGCATGAAGTCCTGGTCGGCCCAGTCGCGGCGGGCGAAGCCGATGAGCGCGAAGCCCGGCGGCAGCAGGCCGCGGTTGGCCAGGTCGTAGATCGCGGGCATGAGCTTCTTGCGCGACAGGTCACCCGTCACACCGAAGATCACCAGGCCGCACGGCCCCGCGATGCGCGGGAGGCGCTTGTCGCGGGGGTCGCGCAGTGGGTTGCGCCACTTGGTCGACGTCGTCACGAACCGTCCTCCTGGATCGCTTCGACCAACTGCGCCAACCCGGCGACGCGGTCGGTGAGGTGCAGGCGCAGCACCGGACGGCGGCTCGCCAGCACCTGACCGTCACCCAGGGCCTGGGCGAGTTGCAGGACGCTGAGCGAGTACGGCCGGTCCGGGACCTCCAGGTCCACTTCGGACGCACCGGTGATCTGGAGGAAGACGCCGTTCTGGTGCCCGCCCTTGTGGTACTGGCCGGTCGAGTGCAGGAACCGCGGACCCCAGCCGAACGTGGTCTGGAGGTGCGACCTGCGCGCGATCTCGGGGCGCAGCAACGCGAACGACGCGTCGTCGAGCCGGTCGAGGTACGCCTGCACCGACACGTAGCCGTGGTCCGGCGCGGCGGCGACGAGCGCGGTGATCGCGTCCGCCACCGTCTTCACGTCCGTCGGCAGCCAGCCCTCGCTCGGGTAGACCTCGACCGGGCCGTCCACGAACGCGGGCGTGACCGGCGTCGAGGCCGGGGCGTCCAGCAGGGAGCGGGCGGCCTTCTTGGCGGCCTCCACGTCCGGCTGGTCGAACGGGTTGATGCCGAGCACCCGGCCGACGATCGCGGTCGCGTACTCCCACAGCAGGAACTGGGCGCCGAGCGAGCCCTCCACGGCCACCGACGACGACCCGGTGGCCGGGCCGATCGCGACGGTCGTGGTGTCGGAGCGCGCGTCGACGAAACCGGGCGCGCCCGGACCCTCGACCGCGACCGGCAGCAGGCCGGTGCCGTTCTTGCCGGTGGACTCGGCGATGAGCTGCTCGGCCCAGTCGGCGAAGCCCTTGATGCCGGAACCGCTGTCGGCGAAGACGACCTTCTCGGCGCCGTGCGCGTGCGCGGCGCCGAAGACGCCCGCCAGCACGATCGCCGGGTTTTCCGGCGAGTCGGTGGCCAGCAGCTTCGCCGCGTCCGCCGCCTGGTCGAGCAGGCCGCCGATGTCGGCGCCCGCGAGACCGGACGGCACGAGGCCGAACGCGGTGAGCGCCGAGTAGCGTCCGCCGACGTTCGGGTCGGCCAGGAACACCTTGCGGTAGCCCAGTTCCTTCGACAGCGACTCGAACGGCGAACCGGGGTCGGTCACCACGACGATGCGCGACGCGGCGTCGATGCCCGCGTCGGCGAACGCCTTGGCGAAGATCCGCCGGTGGCTGTCCGTCTCGACGGTGCCGCCGGACTTCGACGACACCACGATCACGGTGCGCTGGAGGTCGCCCGCGAGCGCGTCGGCCACCTGCGCCGGGTCCGTGGTGTCCAGCACGACGAGCGGGACGCCCGCCGTGCCGGTGATCACCTCGGGGGCCAGCGAGGAGCCGCCCATGCCCGCGAGCACGACCCGGTCGACACCCTCGGCGTGCAGCTCGCCGCGCAGCGCGACGATCTCGTCCACCAGGGGGCGGGACGTCTCGTGCAGCGTCGTCCACGACAGCCTGATGGCCGACTCGGACTCGGCCTCCGGACCCCACAGCGTGGCGTCCTTCGCGGTGAGCTTGCTCGCCACGCCGTCGGCGACCAGGTCGCCGACGATCGTGTCGACCTGGTCCTGGTTCGGCGTGCGGACGATCTCCACGGAGATCACGTCGGTCATGTGGAGGTTCAGCCCTTCGCCTTGTCGAGCTGGCCGGTCACGGTCTCCAGCAGCTCTTCCCAGGACTTCTCGAACTTCTCGACGCCCTCGGTCTCCAACGTGATGAACACGTCGTCGATGTCGATGCCCGCCTGCGCCAGCGCGTCGAAGACCTCCTGGGCCTCCTCGCCGCCGCCGGTGACGGTGTCGCCGACGATGTTGCCGTGGTCGGCCACCGCGTCGAGCGTCTTCTCCGGCATGGTGTTGACGACGTTCTCGACCACGAGCTCGTCCACGTACCGGGTGTCCGAGTAGGACGGGTCCTTCACGCCGGTCGACGCCCACAGCGGGCGCTGCGCCCGCGCGCCGGAGGCGACGAGGGCCTCCCAGCGCTCGCCCTCGAAGACCTCCTCGTACGCGGCGTACGCGAGGCGGGCGTTGGCGATGGCGGCCTGGCCGCGCAGCGCCTGCGCCTCGGGGGTGCCGAGCTTCTCGATCCGCTTGTCGATCTCGCTGTCCACACGGGACACGAAGAAGGAGGCGACGGAGTGGATGGTGGAGAGGTCGTGGCCGTTGGCCTTGGCCTGCTCCAGGCCCGCGATGAAGGCCTCCATCACGTGGCGGTAGCGCTCGGTGGAGAAGATCAGCGTCACGTTCACGCTGACGCCCTCGGCGAGCACCTTGGTGATGGCCGGGATGCCCTCGACGGTGGCGGGGATCTTCACCATCAGGTTGGGGCGGTCGACCGTCTTCCACAGGTCGAGCGCCTCGGCGACCGTGGCGTCGGTGTCGCCCGCGAGGCGCGGGTCGACCTCCAGGGACACGCGGCCGTCGACGCCGTTCGTCGACGCGTACACGTCGCGGAACAGGTCGCACGCCGTGCGCACGTCGGTGGTGGTGATCTCCTTGACGGTGGCCTCGGTGCTCGCGCCGCGCGCGGCCAGCTCCCGGACCTGCTCGTCGTAGGCCTCGCCCTTCGACAGGGCGCCCGCGAAGATCGTCGGGTTCGTGGTCACGCCGACCACGTTCTTGGTGGCGACCAGGTCGGCGAGGTTGCCGGACTTGAGCCGCTCGCGGGACAGGTCGTCCAGCCAGATGGAGACGCCCGCTTCGCTCAGCGCGACGAGGTTGGGGTTGCTCACTTGCTCTCCTCCACATTCCGCAGCGAGGTGCGAGCCGCGGCGACAACGTTCTCGGTGGTGAAACCGAATTCCTTGAACAACGTCTGGTAGTCGGCGGAAGCACCGAAGTGCTCGATCGAGACGATCTCGCCCGCGTCGCCGACGTAGCGGTACCAGGACTGGGCGATGCCCGCCTCGACCGCGACCCGCGCCTTGACGGACGGCGGGATGACACCGTCCCGGTAGGACTTGTCCTGCGCGTCGAACCACTCGAAGCACGGCAGGGACACGACGCGGGTGGGAACGCCGTCGGCCTCCAGGACCTTGGCCGCCTCGACGGCGATCTGGAGTTCGGAGCCGGTGCCGATCAGCACCAGTTCCGGCGTGCCACCGGACGCCTCGACCAGCACGTACCCGCCCTTCGACACGCCCTCGTAGGAGGTGCCCTCCAGGGTCGGCACGTTCTGCCTGGTCAGCGCGAGGCCCGCGGGGGCGGCGTTCTCCAGGATCGTGCGCCACGCGTACGCGGTCTCGTTCGCGTCGCCGGGGCGGACCACGGCCAGGCCGGGGATCGCGCGCAGCGCGGACAGGTGCTCGATCGGCTGGTGCGTCGGGCCGTCCTCGCCGAGGCCGATGGAGTCGTGCGTCCACACGTAGGTGACCGACGCCTCCATGATCGCCGCGAGCCGCACGGCCGGGCGCATGTAGTCGGAGAACACCATGAACGTGCCGCCGTACGGGCGGGTCGGGCCGTGCAGCGCGATGCCGTTGAGGATCGAGCCCATCGCGTGCTCGCGGACGCCGAAGTGCAGCGTGCGGCCGTACGGGTCGGTCTTCCACATGTCCGTGGAGATGCTCGCGGGCCCGAAGGACTTCTCGCCCTTGATCGAGGTCAGGTTGCTCTCCGCGAGGTCGGCGGAACCGCCCCACAGCTCGGGCAGCACACCCGCGACCGCGTTGATGACCTCACCGGAGGCCTTGCGGGTCGAGGTGCCCTTCGCGTCGACCGGGTAGGTCGGGAGCGAGTCGGTCCAGCCCTCGGGCAGCTTCTTCGCCACGAGCCGGTCCAGCAGCGCCTTGCGCTCCGGGTTGGCGGCGGCCCACGCGTCGAAGCCCTTCTGCCACTCCGCCTTCGCGTGCTCGCCGCGCTTGCCGACCTCGCGGGCGTGCGCCAGGACCTCGTCGGAGACCTCGAACGTCTGCTCCGGGTCGAAGCCCAGCGCGGACTTGACGGCCTTGACCTCGTCATCGCCCAGCGCCGCGCCGTGCGCCGCGCCGGTGTTCATCTTCTTCGGCGACGGGTAGCCGATGATCGTGCGCAGCAGGACGAACGACGGCCGGTCGGTCTCGGCCTTGGCGGCCTTGAGCGCGGCCTCGAGCGCCGTGACGTTCTCGCCGCCCTCGACGACCTGCACGTGCCAGCCGTACGCCTCGTACCGCTTCGCCGTGTCCTCGCCGAGCGCGATGGCGGTGTCGTCCTCGATGGAGATCTTGTTGTCGTCGTAGACGACCGTGAGGTTGCCGAGCTGCTGCGTGCCCGCGAGCGAGGACGCCTCGGACGTCACGCCCTCCTCGATGTCGCCGTCGGAGGCGATGACGAAGATGTCGTGGTCGAACGGGCTCTCGCCGGGCGCGGCGTCCGGGTCGAACAGGCCGCGCTCGCGGCGGGCGGCCATCGCCATGCCCACGGCGGACGCGAGGCCCTGGCCCAGCGGGCCGGTGGTGATCTCGACGCCGTTGGTGTGGCGGTACTCGGGGTGGCCGGGGGTCTTGGAACCCCAGGTGCGCAACGCCTTCAGGTCGTCCAGCTCCAGGCCGTACCCGGCCAGGAAGAGCTGGATGTACAGCGTCAGGCTGGAGTGGCCCGCGGACAGCACGAAGCGGTCGCGGCCGATCCAGTCGGCATCCGCGGGGTCGTGCCGCATGACGCGCTGGAACAGGGTGTACGCGAGGGGGGCAAGGCTCATGGCCGTGCCGGGGTGGCCGTTGCCGACCTTCTGCACGGCGTCGGCCGCGAGGACGCGCACCGTGTCCACCGCTCGCTTGTCCAGCTCGGTCCAGTCATCGGGCAGATGGGCCTCGGTCAACCGGGTGATGTCGTCGCTCACGGACACGGACACAGCTCCACTCTCACGTTGGCGGAAACGGCCTTCTCCATCGATACAGTCGGCTCATCCCCGCGGGTTCCCTCGTCCTCCTCTCAGCCTAGTCCCGAGGGTCCGCATGTGTGATCTGAGCGCGAAACGACACGACTGTGTGTGTCGGCACAAGGGCATACGGAACAAACGCGTGTTCTGTTCAGGACCAAGGTCCCGGTGCGCCGGACACCCGGCCGGGTGGTGCCACGACCTCGCGGTTACGCTTCCGGCATCCCCGACCTGGTAGAGGAGTGCGTCGCGATGAGTGCCGTCACCGAGGCCCCGGCGCGGTCGCCCCGGCAGGTCGTGGGCGCCTACGTGGCGCTGACGAAGCCCCGCGTCATCGAGTTGCTGCTGATCACGACCATCCCGGCGATGCTGCTCGCCGCGCGCGGCGTGCCGCCGCTGTGGCTGATCGCGTGCACGCTGACCGGCGGCACCCTCGCGGCGGGCAGCGCGAACGCGCTCAACTGCTACGTCGACGCGGACATCGACTCGGTGATGAAGCGGACCACGGCCCGGCCGCTGGCCCAGCAGACCATTCCACCCCGCAACGCCCTGATCTTCGGCGTGGTGCTGGGCGTGCTGTCGTTCGCGTTCCTCTGGATCACGACGAACCTGATGTCGGCCGTGTTCGCCGTCGCCACGATCCTCTTCTACATCTTCGTCTACACGCTGGTGCTCAAGCGGCGCACGTCGCAGAACATCATCTGGGGCGGCATGGCGGGCTGCATGCCGGTGATCATCGGCTGGTCCGCCGTCACCGGCACGGTGAGCTGGCCCGCGATCGTCATGTTCGGCGTGATCTTCTTCTGGACGCCCCCGCACACCTGGGCGCTCGCGATGAAGTTCAAGGAGGACTACGCGCGAGCGGGCGTCCCGATGCTCCCCGTGGTCGCCACGGCGCAGCAGGTGACCAGGCAGATCGTCATCTACTCCTGGATCACCGTCGTCTGCACGCTGCTGCTGGCCCCGGTCACGAGCTGGATCTACGTCGGGGTCGCCGCCGTGTCCGGCGTCTGGTTCGCCGTCTTCGCCCACAAGCTGCACAACGTGGTCCGCAAGGGCGGCTCGACCAACACGATGAAGTTCTTCCACATGTCGAACCTGTACCTGATGCTGGTGTTCTGCGGCCTCGCCGTCGACGCCGTCGTCGGCCTGCCCGTGCTCGGGTGGCCGTTCTAACTCCTTCGGGGGACTACCCGTAGCGATCCCCGTCCCCTCCCGATAGTCCCGTTGTCCGGGGTCTCGGGAGGGGGAACGCGGTGGTCGGGTCTGCTGAACTGGTGGTCGAAGCGCTGGTGGCACGGGTCGCCGTGCGGGAGGCCGGGTGGGCATCGCCCGCGGTGGTGGACTCGTCGGCCGCGCTGAAGGCGTTGGCGTGCAAGGCGCTCGGGAACCGCGGGGCGGAACTGGTCGAGCGGCCCGCCGAGTTCCGCGGGGAACTGCTGCGGGAACTGCGCGACCCGTGCCCCGCGCTGGTGGCGGCGGCCCGCGAGGTGCTGACGTCCACCGGGGTCGGGCCACCGCCGTGACCAGCGCTAGGACACCGCCGCCAGCAGGTCCGTGACGCACGGGTCATCGAGGGACTCGACGATGCACTGCCACAGCTCCAGGTTCGCCGTCGCCCACCTCGTGTAGGTCGCCGCGGCCTCGGGGTCGTAGAAGTAGTAGCCCTCGTCCTGCTTGCCCTGCTGCTCGCCGACGATCTTGTGCGCCAGCTCCTGGAGCGTGATCCCGTTCTCCAGCAGGTACTTGTGCGCCAGCACGACCGGGGTGACGGGCAGCGCCTTGAACAACGTGTCCGCATCGGACAGCGCTTGCGCCTCGAGGGTGATGTCGCGGTGGCGGGTCCGCATCTCCGCCTCGTCGACCACGCGGTCGATCCACTCGACCGTGTCGAGGTCCACACCGGCCTCGGTGAGGATCTCGCGGCGCAGGCCGCTGCCCTCCGCCGCGGACGAGTTGCGGCGCACCACGTAGTTCACGTCGTGCACCAGCGCGGCCACGTGCACCACGTCGACGGCGGAACCGTTCCGCTCGGCGAAGTGGACCGCCTTGTCGCGGACGAAGCTGACGTGGTGCCAGCCGTGGAACTGGAGCCGGGGAGCGAGGCGCGTGCACAACTCCCACACGCGCCGCTCCACATCGGTCATGACGTTGGTCGAAAGTGCGCTTCGGACACGCATCGGAGCCCTCCCATGCCGGGTGGGCCGATGGTAGGTCCGTCTGGAGATCCTTAGAGCTGGTTCGTCAGTTCCTCCAACCGCGCCTCCACCGGGACGTGCCGGTGGCTGGCGCCGGTGTCCGGGTCGAACGACAGGCTCCACGGGCTGACCGCACGGGACTTGACCAGGAACGTCATGGTGTCGTCGCCCGCGCGTGGGATGCGGTGGAACTCGTGCGCGAGCATCGTCCCGGACGTCCCGACCGGGCACTCGGTGCGGCGCAGCAGCGCCGCCGACAGGATGGACCGCTCACCCGCGCCGAGCCGTGCCGTGTAGCGCTCGTGCAGGTAGGAGCCCGTCAGGATGGTCGTGCTGAAGTGGTACCGGTGGTTGTGGACGGAGTCCGCGTACCCGTGCCGCCAGTCCCGCTGCGGCTTGTACTCGTGCAGCCAGAACGTGAACGGCTCGGTCGGCTCGTCGCGCAGGCACCAGGCGAAGTGCGTGGTCGTCTCACGGGACCGCGAGACGATCCGCCGCTCCTCCTGGGGGGTGAGGGTCCGCAGGTGCTCCCGCAGACCCTCGCGAACCCCCGGTTGGGCCGCCCACCCTTCGAACAGCGGCCCGATCGACCACTGGTCGACGGCAGGGGGCCCGGCCGCGGTGATCCCGGAAGCTAGTTCGGGCAGAGTGGCCGTCCCGGCCAAGTCGATGAGCACCGCTATCAGCTCCCCAGCTGAGCAGAGGCCGAGAATTCCCGGCGGAAGGAGTGGAACTTCTCTTCTAGAGATCGATAGCCGCTGTCGTCCAACGGCGCACCGGTGATCTTCTCGAACAGCGCGAGGAATTCCACGCGACTGGTGTTCGGGCGGATCACGAAGTGCTGGCCCGCCCGTGAATTGCTGACGCGGAGGAATTCGGCCCTTTCCATTCCGTAGAGGAATGAGCCCTCCGTGAAGCGCAGTGTTCTCGGGTAGAGCCGGACCACGCCCGCGCTGGTGTTGCTGTAGAGCGTGAGCCACGCGCTGTCGTCGAACAGTTCGAGCCGGTCGAGCGGTGGGTCGGAAATGATCGTCACGTCGATCCGGTTGCACCTGCTCCGCGCGAGGAACAGGCCCACCAGCCCGATGGAGATCTGCTCGCGCAGCCGCGACTGGATGGTGTCGTAGTCGCCGTCCGCGCCTTCGTTGCGCAACAGGTACCGCGCCCGGCCGCTGATGGCGCTGCCGTCGCGCGGGTCCGCGAGCACCGCCCGCAGCTCGCACTCCGACCGCGACATGAGCAGGCGGCACGCCGCGTACCTGCCCGCGAAGCCGCGAAAGCAGTAGAGCCTGGTGCGGTCGAGGTCCTGCATCATGACCTGGTTGAACGCCGGGTCGGGTTTGGCGGTCGGCTCGAACACGTGGCTGGGGAAGAACTCGCGATCGAGCGCGCGGTACTCGGCGGTCAGCTCCTGGAGCGCCTTGCGGCTCTCCTCGACGACCGGGGTCACGAGGGCCCGCTGCGTGGCCGAGCTGGTCAGCAGCGTCTGCCCGAAACCGACCACCGCGGTGATCATGGTGCCGGTCCCGATGGAGTTGAGGAAATTCTTGAACGTACCCGGATCCATTCCACTGGACACGGTGAGGCATATTCCGGAAGTGACGACGAGACTCAGCAGTAGCAAACCTGTTCGAGTCCAGAACAATTCCTGCAACAGGTTGCTGCGGATGCCTCCGGCCTCCGCGGGCACAAGGTCACCTCCTTGGTGGGCAGCCGACAGGATGAATGCGTTCAGTATCCGATCGAGTGCGCGGAGTTACTGTACGCGCAGGTGTGACCGGACGGTAGCCGCAATTAGGGGTGGACGCCGATCGCGATTCGTGACCATCCGCAGCGCGGGGTGAACGGATTGGTCCGGTGGGGGGAGCCCGCGTCATTCGGTCGGACGTCCCGCCGGAATCGGACAACCATGAGTACTCCTGGCGGAACGAGGAGCGTCCGTTCGTCGCCATCTCGCGGCATCCCGACCCCTGCCGGACGGTGTCCGTCCCGGTGTCACGATCGGGTGTCGGGAGCGCGGAGCACCCGTTCGGGGGGAGGCCGGTCCACCCGCGTCCTCGGGCGCCGGGGAGGGGCGCGGCCGACGAATCGTCAGCGGGCCTGGTCGCCGTCGGGTCGGACGCTCCACCTAAGCTCCGCACCCATGCGTACTGCCGGCCGTACGGCCCTGACCCTCGTCGCCCTGTTGTCCGCCGGACTGTCCGTCGCCGCCTGCACGCCCAGCGACCGGCCGTCCACCGCCACCGGCGGAGCCTCGACCCCCGCGGCGACGGCGCCGGAGACGGAGGCCCGCGCGACCTCCGTGGCGCCCGCCAGCGGCCCGCCCTGCACGCCGGACCAGTTCAAGGTCACCGGCGCGCTCGGCTCCAAGCCCACGATCACCGTGCCGACGGGCTGCAAGCCGCAGGACGGCCTCGTGGTCGAGGACGTCGAGGTCGGAACCGGCCCGGAGGTCAAGCAGGGCTCGACGGCGACGGTGCACTACGTGCTCAACACCTTCAGCGACCAGAAGTTCCGCGAGTCGTCCTGGGACCGCAACCAGCCGTTCCCGGTCGAGAACGTCGGCCAGGCCTCGGTCATCCAGGGCTGGAACGAGGGCCTCGTGGGCCTGAAGGAGGGCGGTCGCCGCCTGCTCGTCGTGCCGTCGGACAAGGGCTACCCCGGCGGCCAGGGCGACATCCTGGCGGGCGAGACGCTGATCTTCGTCATCGACGCCGTCAAGGTCGAGGGCTGAGTCGGACCACCGGTCGCGGGGCCCGTCCGGAGTTCCGAACGGGCCCCGCTCCGCGTTCGGGTCAGGGGATCAGCAGCAGCTTCGCCGTGGTCCGCCTGCCCTGGAGGTCCTCGTGGGCCTTGCGCGCCTCGGCCAACGGGTAGCGCCCGCCGATCGCGACCTTGAGCGACCCGTCCAGGATGGCCGCGAACAGCTCACCGGCCCGCCACTCCAGCTCCTCGCGGTCGGCGACGTAGTGCGCCAGCCGCGGCCGGGTGAGGAACACCGAGCCCGCCGCGTTGAGCCGCTGCGGGTCGACCGGCGGCACCGGGCCGCTGGACCCGCCGAACAGCACCAGGTAGCCGCGGGACTTGAGCACCGACAGGCTGCCGTCGAACGTGTCCTTGCCGACGCCGTCGTACACCGCGTTGACGCCCGCGCCGTCCGTGAGGCGCTTGACCTCCTCGACGAAGTCCACCTCCGTGTACCGGACGACCTCGTCCGCACCGGCCTCCCGCGCCAGCGCCTCCTTCTCGGCCGTCGACACGGTGCCGATCACGCGCGCGCCGCGCGACTTCGCCAACTGCACCAGCAGCAGCCCGACCCCGCCCGCGGCGGCGTGCACCAGCACGGTGTCGCCCGCGTGGATCGGGTACGCCGACGCTGCCAGGTAGTGCGCTGTCAGCCCCTGCAACAGGGTCGCGGCGGCGGTCTCCTCGTCCACGCCCTCCGGCACGTGCATCGCCTTGGCCGCCTCGACGACGGCTTCCTCGGCGTAGCTGCCCATCCCGTCGTGCCACGCCACCCGGTCGCCCACCGCGAACCCGGTCACGCCCTCGCCGACCGCGGTCACCGTGCCGGACCCCTCGCCACCCAGCCTGATCGGCAGGTCCATCGGGTAGAGCCCGGACCGGTGGTAGGTGTCGATGTAGTTGACGCCCGCGGCGGCCACCGCCACGACCAGTTCGCCCACCCCCGGCTCGCGGGGCTCGACGTCGGTGTACTCCAGGACCTCCGGACCACCTGTCGAGCGCACCAGCACTGCCTTAGGCATTTACTTCCCCATTCTCGTGTTCGTCCGTCCCGCCGAGCGCCACGCGGCGCGCCAACCCCAGCGGCAGCGCCCCGGAGCCCGCGATCGTGTCGTGGAACTCCCGCAGGGTGCCCCGCCCCGCCGCGAGGTAGTCGGCGCGGATGTTCTCGATCTCCAACGCGCCCGTGAGGTACGACGGGGCCTGCGTCGGCATCGCGCAGTACCGGCTCACCTCGCCCTTCGCCGTGCCCGGCGTGAGCGACGCCTTGGTGGTCATGAACTCCTCCGCCTCCTCCGGCGTCTTGTCGCCGCAGTGCAGCGCCGTGTCCACGATCATCCGCGCCGCGCGGAACAGCCGCGCTTCCAGGTGGGCCAGCTCGTGCGCGGGCTCGGTGAAGTAACCGTGCTCGCGCAGCAGGGATTCCGCGTACAGCGCCCAGCCCTCGCTGAAGTACGGCGTGCGCAGCACCTTGCGCACCGGCCGGTCCTGCGCGGCCAGCCACGACAGGTGCCAGTGGTGGCCGGGGTAGGTCTCGTGCACCGCGATGGTCGGGAGCTGCGAGCGGGTGTTGGTGCGCAGCCGCTGGACGACCTGCTCGGGCGTGAAGTCGTCCGGCGGGTACGGCACGAAGAAGTGCCCGGTGCGCCCGCCGGTGAGCGGCGGGGGAGACAGGTACGAGGCGACGGCGGCGATCGGCCGCTGGAACTCCGGCGACGGGACGACCAGGCACTCCTCGCCCTCGGCGAACGTGACCAGCTCGTGCTCCGCGAGGAACGCCCGCGCCCGCCTGGTCTCCGCCTCGTACTCGGCCCGCATGTCCTCCACCGTCGGCGGGTGGTCCTGCTGGAGCGCCAGCACCACGTCGTGCCAGTGGTGCGGCGCGGTCAGCTCGTTCATCTCGGCTTCGAGCGCGTCGTACGCGGCGATGCCCCGCGTGTGCAGTTCGGCGGCGTCGTAGCCGAGCAGCTCCTGCTCGACCAGGAGCGTCGAGTACAGCTCCTCGCCCATCCGCCAGTCGCCGTGCGCGCGTTCGGCGAAGCCGTCCAGGAACGCGGCCAGCTCGTCGAACGCGACCGCGGCGGGTTCCGCAGCGGCCGCCAGCCTCGCCCGCAGGTCGGGGTCGGCCACCTGCGCGGGCAGCGACCGGGTGAGGAACGACCGGCCGGACCGCGCCTGCCCGATCGCCCGGCGCACGATCAGCGGCGACGCCAGCTCCGGGTCCAGGTTCGCCCGGCACGCGGCGAACACCGACGGCACCTCCGCGAGCCGCGCCAGCACCGTGTCGACCAGTTCCGGCTCCGGGCGCGGCCGGTGCAGGAAGGCTGTGAACAGCGGGAACAGCACCGACGACAGGTACGTCGACGGGTCGCGCCGCCACGCGGGCCAGGACGCTTTCGCCCGCAGCCCCCGCAGCACCGACACGAGCAGGTCGCGGTCGACCGCCTCGTCCAGGCTCAACCCGTCGTCGGGCACCGCCTCGAAGCGGGCCAGCCACTCGCCGGCCTCCCGCTCGTGGGCGGTGAAGCCCGCGGCGCTGAAGTCGCCGAACGTCCGGTCGTGCGCCAGTGAGCCCAGGATCGCGGCCTGGCCGGGGAAGCGGTCGAAGTGCCAGGCGAGTACGCCGTCGACGAGACCGGGGAGTGCCGGGTGATCGTTCACACGGCGAAAAGCTACCCGCACCGCCGTGGGGGCGGTCACCACCCGGAAGTTACCCGCGGGTTCTAAAGTGGACGTGTGGCTGACGACGAGCAGACGACGGAGAAGAAGACGACCGTCCCCCCGAAGGCGGTGAAGTCGGCGACCGCGTTCGTCGCCAAGCACGGCAAGGGCTCCCGCGCCGTGGTGGAACCCATCGGCCGAGCGGGCGCGCGGGTCGTGCTCGTCGGCGCGGACGACGGCGCGCTCGGCGACGTCGTGCTGGCCGACGTGGCCACCGCCGAAGCCCTGGTCGACCAGGTCCCCGACCTGCAACCGGCCGAGTGGGACCGCGAGACCACGGCCGCGCTCCGCATCGGCCCCGCCCACCGCCACAAGATGGCCGGGAAGTGAAGGCCTACCTGGTCTCCTGCGCGGAACTCCCCACCAGCGACGGCGACGACGACGCACTGGTGGACGCCCTGGCCGACGTCGGCGTCCACGCCGAATGGGCCCCGTGGGACTCGAGCGCGGACTTCGCGAGCGCGGACCTCGTCGTGCTCCGCTCACCGTGGGACTACACCGACAGGCTGGACGAATTCCTGACCTGGTGCGCCACCGTCCCGAACCTGGCGAACCCGCTCCCGGTCATCCGCTGGAACACCGACAAGTCGTACATGGTGGAGTTGGCGGACGCGGGCGTCCCGATCGTCCCGACCACCCTCCTGCACCCCGGCGACCGTCCACAGTGGCCTACCGGTGAATTCGTGGTGAAACCCGCGGTGGGCGCGGGCTCGAAGGGCGCCCTGCGAGTCGCGGCAGGCGACCACGCGGCAGCGGACGCCCACTGGGAATCCCTTGGCGTGAAAGCACTACTCCAGCCCTACCAGTCCGCAGTGGACAACCACGGCGAAACCGCGATGGTCTACTTCGGCGGCCAGTACTCCCACGCCTTCACCAAGAGCGCCATGCTCACCGACGAGTCCCGCCTGGACCCCTCGGGCACCTTCATCGTCGAACGCCTGTCCCCAGCCACCCCAGACGCCCCACACCGCCGAGTAGCCGAGGACACCTTGGACGCGGCCGCAACCCTGCTGGGCCTACACCGCGCCGACCTCCTCTACGCACGGGTAGACCTGGTAACCGGCTCCCACGGCGAACCACTACTGCTGGAACTCGAGTTGGCAGAACCCTCCCTGGGCTTCCGCCAAACCGACCACACCGCCCCAATGCGCTTCGCCTCAGCCATCCGCGCAGCACTGGCAACCCGCTAACCGGCCCATAAAGCCTCCCCACCAACCCCCTCCCCACCCACCCTTCCCTACCACCCTCCCAAGCCGCGCCCACCCGCCTGGAAGGCGCCCACACTCCCCCCGCCGCCCCGATCCCCAGCGCCCTCAGCTTCACGCTTGGTTTGTCAAGGCATCTTTCCCGCCTTGACAAACCAAGCGTGAAGATCGAGATACTTGAGCGAACGGGGCGACTCTCCCGCTCTTCGTCCTTCGCCCCACCCACCTGCACAAACCATTAGTTTCTTGACGAAGTTAATTTATTACCCCACGATCCCCTCATGGCGGCAACGAGGCCCCAACGGGCCCCCATCACCAGCCCAGCGGCGGCGACGGTCTTCAGCACCGTCCTCACCCAGGGCCCGGTCTCACGCGTCGAGGTTGGCAGGCGCACCGGCCTGTCCTCGGCCGCCGTCACCAAGGCGGCACGCCCCTTCATCGAAGCCGGCTACCTGGAGGAACTGACCTCCGAGGAGCGCACCGGCCCAGGCGCGGGCCGCCCCGCCAACCCCCTCGCCATCAAGGCCGACCGCGAGTTCTTCCTGGGCGTCAAGATCACCGACGACGACCTGATCGGCGTCGTCTGCGACCTCCGCGCCCAGGTCAGGGTCGCCCGCCACCACCCGCTGACCTCCACCGCCGTCCCGGACGTGGTCGCGGCCCTGACCAGCCTGGTCGCCGACCTGATCACCCCGTACCGCGACCGCGCCCACTGCCTGGGCGTCGCCGTCTCCGGCGACGTCGACCAGACGACCGGCGTGGTCCGCTACTCGCCCTTCCTCCGCTGGCACGACGTCCCCCTCGGCGACCTCCTCGCCGAGGCGACCGGCCTCGCGGTCCGCCTGGAGAACGACGTCAAAGCCCTCACCGTCGCCGAGCAGTGGTTCGGCGAGGGCGTGGGCGTCACCTCGTTCGCCCTCGTCACGGTCGGCACGGGCATCGGCTGCGGGCTCGTCATCGGCGGCAGGCTCGTCACCGGGGCCCACGGGGTCGCGGGGGAACTCGGGCACGTGCCGGTGGGCGACGACCAGCCGTGCCACTGCGGCGGCACGGGCTGCGTGGAAGCCATCGCGTCCACCAGTGCGATCGTGGCCCGCGCGGGGATGCCGATGGCCGAAGCCGTGGCCAGGGCGCGCTCCGGCGACCCGGCCGTCCGGGCGGTGTTCGCCGAGGCCGGGCACGCCATCGGTCTGGCGCTCGCGGCGATGGCGAACCTCGTCGGGCCGGAGCGGATCGTCGTGTCCGGCGAAGGGGTCGCGGCCTACGACCTGTTCGAGGAGCACGTGCGGAAGGCGTTCACCGCGCAGGCGTTCGGCGCGGTCGCCGACTGCCTGCTGATCCTGCGGCCCCTGCCGTTCGAGGAGTGGGCGCGCGGCGCGGCCGCCGTGTCGATCCAGGCCCTGTTCCGCCACTGACCTGCCACAACCCTGCGGTGAAGGGAAGTCCATGTCCAGAACGCTCACCCTGCGGAGGGCGCTCGCCGTCCTGCCCGTGCTCGCGGCCACCCTGGTGGTGCCCCCGGTCGCGGCGGCACCGGCCCAGGAACTGGCCCAGGAACTGGCCCAGGAACCGGCCGCCGTCCAGGACGCGCCCCTCGCCGCGAAGCCCTACCTGGGCTGGAGTTCGTGGAGCATGCAGTCCAGCAAGTACCCCGGCCTGAACCCCAGGGGCATGGGTAGCTGGCTGAACGAGGCGAACATCCTCAAGCAGGCGGACGCGGTCGCCGCGAAGCTGAAGCCCAGCGGCTACACGTACGTCAACATGGACGCCGGCTGGTGGATGAACTACGACTGGGTTCCGGACTTCGACTCGAACGGCCGCCCCAAGACGAACGCCGAGCGGTTCCCGCGCGGGATCAAGCACGTCGCCGACCACCTCCACCGCAAGGGGTTGAAGTCGGGCATCTACCTGCCGGTCGGCCTGGAGAAGGTCAACTACGACAAGGGCGACTTCCCGGTCGCGGGCGCGCCGTCGTGCAGCACGCACGACATCGTCCACGACGACCTGCGCACCACGAACGGGTGGGACAGCTCGTACAAGCTCGACTTCGCCAAGCCCTGCGCGCAGAAGTACATCGACTCGATCGCGACGATGTTCGCGAACTGGGGCGTCGACTTCTTCAAGCTGGACGGCGTCGGCCCCGGCTCCGGGAAGGCCGGGGTGAACTACGACAACCGCGACGAGGTGGCCGCGTACCGGAAGGCGCTCGACGCCACCGGCCGGAAGATCCACTTCGAGGTGTCGTGGTCGCTCGACATCGCCGCCATCGACACGTGGAAGGCGCACACCAACGGCTGGCGGATCGACACGGACGTCGAGTGCTACTGCGACACGCTGGTGACGTGGGAGAACTCGGTCGACAACCGGTGGGCCGACCTGCCGCAGTGGGTCCAGCACGCCGGGCCCGGCGGGTGGAACGACCTGGACTCCCTCGACGTCGGCAACGGCGAGATGGACGGGATCAACCCGGACGAGCGGCAGAGCTACATGACGCTCTGGTCGATCGCCGCCGCCCCGCTGTACACCGGCGACGACGTGACCAAGCTCGACGCGCTCGGCGAGAAGCTGCTGACCAACCCCGAGGTGCTGGCGGTCAACCAGCAGGGGCGGCCCGCCAAGCCCGTGCGCGAGGGCGGCGACCAGCAGACGTGGTGGGCGCGGAACACCGACGGGTCGTACACCGTGGCGCTGTTCAACCTGGCGTCCACGCCCAAACCGGTGCAGGGGCGGTGGAGCGACCTCGGGATGACCGGGGCCGGGAAGGTGCGGGACCTGTGGGCCCGCAAGGACCTCGGGACGTTCGCCGGCGGGTACGGGGCGCTGCTGCCCCCGCACGGGTCGCGGCTGTTCAAGGTGACGCCCGGCGTGCTCGTCGGCGGGCTGGAGGCCGAGGCGGGCAAGCTCGCAGGCCGGGCCGCCGTGAAGGACTGCGCGGGGTGCTCGGGCGGGAAGAAGGTCGGTGACCTGTACCAGAACGGGTCGGTGGAGTTCCGGTCCGTGCGGGTGGCGAAGGCCGGGCTGTACCGGCTGTCCACGTCCTACACCTCGGGTGACCCGCGGTGGTTCGGGGTGGCCGTGAACGACGCGCCCGCCGTGTGGAGCGAGTTCCCGGCCACGGCGGACTGGGGGACGGTCGCCGCGCACGAACTCGTGGTGACCCTCAAGCAGGGGAGCAACACGATCCTGTTCGACAGCGGCGGCGGGTACTCGCCGGACCTCGACAAGATCGACGTGAGCCCGCTGTAGGGCTCGGGCGGTCCGCGCCACCCGTGGCGCGGA
>NZ_JANYMP010000018.1:174981-211049 GCF_025061645.1 Umezawaea endophytica
CGCTCAGGTGAGGCCGCTGCCGATGCCGGTCATCGACCGGACCTCCATCTCCGCCTGCTTGACCGGGTCCGCCTTGGTGCGGCTGAACAGGGTGCCCAGCCAGCCGCAGACGAACGACAGGGGGATGGAGACGATGCCGGGGTTGCCCAGCGGGAACCAGTGGAAGTCGACCTCGGGGAAGATGGAACTCGGCGCGCCCGACATGGCCGGTGAGAAGATGATCAGCACCAGGCACGACGAGAGCCCGCCGTAGATGCTCCACAGGGTTCCCGACGTGTTGAAGCGCTTCCAGAACAGCGAGAAGATGATCGTCGGCAGGTTCGCCGAGGCCGCCAGCGCCAGTGCCAGCGCCACCAGGAACGCCACGTTCTGGCCGCTGGCCGCGATGCCGCCGACGATCGACAGCAGGCCCACCGCGATGGCGGTCAGCCGGGCGACCCTGACCTCCGAGCGGGGGTCGGCGGTGCCGCGCTTGATGACGTTGGCGTAGACGTCGTGGGCGAACGACGCCGACGCGGTGAGGGTCAGGCCCGCGACCACGGCGAGGATGGTGGCGAAGGCCACCGCCGCGACGATGCCGAGCAGGACCGCGCCGCCCACCTCGAACGCGAGCAGCGGCGCGGCCGAGTTCTCGCCGCCCGGTGCCGCCGCGATGGTCTCCGAGCCGACCAGGGCGAGCGCGCCGAAGCCGATGACGAGCGTGCACAGGTAGAAGGTGGCCATGAGCATCGTGGCCCAGACGACCGAGCGGCGGGCCTCGCGGGCGTTCGGCACGGTGTAGAAGCGCATCAGCACGTGGGGGAGGCTGGTGACGCCGAGCACCAGCGACAGCGCCAGCGAGACGAAGTCGAGCTTCGACAGCTCACTGCCGCCGTAGAGGGCGCCGGGGTCCAGCACGCTCTCGCCGAGCGGGGTGTTCCGGGAGCCGGTCTCCATGATGGCCGAGAGGCTGAAGCCGAACTTGCCCAGCAGGAAGATGGTCATGAAGCTGACGCACAGCAGCAGGAGCACGGCCTTGATGATCTGCACCCACGTGGTGCCCTTCATGCCTCCCACCAGCACGTACAGCACCATGACGACACCCACCACGGCGATGACGATGCCCTGGCCCACCCGGCCCTGGACGTTGAGGAGCAGTGCCATCAGCGCGCCCGCGCCCGCCATCTGCGCGACCATGTAGAACAGCGAGATCACCAGCGTCGCGTTCGCCGCCGCCGCCCGGACCGGGCGCTGCCGCATCCGGAACGAGAGGACGTCGCCGAGCGTGAAGCGGCCGGTGTTGCGCAGGCGCTCCGCGATCAGCATGAGGCCCATGAGCCAGGCGACCACCCAGCCGACGGAGTACAGGAAGCCGTCGTAGCCGTGCACCGCGATGCCGCCGGAGATGCCCAGGAACGAGGCCGCGGACAGGAAGTCGCCGGACAGCGCGATCCCGTTCTGCGGGCCGGTGAAGCTGCTGCCCGCCGCGTAGTAGTCCGCCGCCGTCGTGTTGCGGGTGCTCGCGCGGTACACGACGTACAGGGTGATGAGGACGAACACGGCGAACACGCTGATGTTGATCGCCACGTTGCCGCCCGTGGCTGGCCCGTCCACCCGCACCGCTACTCCTCGACGATTCCGGCCAGCTCGCGGACCGCGCTGACCTGCGGGTCCAGCCTGCGCTTCGCGTAGCGCGCGTAGGACAGGGTCAGGGCCACCGTCGTGACGAACTGCAACAGGCCGAGCAGGATCCCGACGTTGACCACGCCCAGCACCCTGGTGCTCATGAAATCGTGCGCGTACGCCGACGCGATCACGTACGTGAGGTACCACGCGAGGAACAGAGCGGTCATCGGGAAGATGAATAGGAGAGCCCGCCTGCGCAGCGCCGTGAATTCCTCACTCTGTTGGATGGCGACGAAGTCGGGATTGCCTTCGTCGTCTACCAACAACGGCTTCGAGGGTTCGTCGAATGTGGCGAACCCGCGCCCGCGATTAGGTGTCTGCCGCGAATCAAGGGGTCGCGGCACGGCTTTCGTCATCGTGGTCCTCCACGGGGATTCCGGCGGGAGCGGTCGACGCGACGACCGGGAGCCGGCGGCGCACAGCGTAGCTGGGCGAGCCGTGGAGTCAACCGGATGGCCCAGGTACGGGTTGCCCGATCGTCCACGTCCGCACCGTTCGGTCTGCTCCCCACTACTCCATTCGGTGACAATCTTGCGCGTTGGTCGTTGTCGGGGGCCTGACCCTCGCCTACCATCATCCGACGACATCGCCGCCGCGAATCACGACCCGCTAGCGAAACACAACATCGATTTCAAACAGCTAACCGCGCCCAACCCGCGCGGTGATCGCTCGACTACCGACCTTGGGGTCCATCCGGTGACTGTGCAGAACCGTGTTCGATGGCGGTGGGCCACCGTGGTGGACTGGCGCAATTGGCGACTTCCGGTCAAGGTCGCCGCGGTGCTGCTGGTTCCCGTCGCGGTCGCCGTCGGCACGGGTGTCCTCCAGATCCGCGGCTACGTCGTGCGCGCCGACTCCTACGCCTCCATCGGCAAACTGGTCACGCTGCGTTCCGCGCTGACCCCGTTGGTCGCCGCCGTCCAGGACGAGCGGGCCCACCAGGCCGACCGCGTCGACGGCGCGTCACCGGAGGCGAACGCCTTCCACGAGCGCGGAGCCGTCACGACCCGCGCGTTCGAACTCGTGCGCGGCCTCGCGGAAGACCCCGGCACACCCGTCGGCGAGGTCGCCTCCGCCCGGTTCGCCGAGGTCACCACCCAGGTCAACGCGCTGCCGCAGCTCCGGCAGTCGATCGACGCCGGTTCGGACGTGTCGGTCTCGGTCATCGCCTACACGACCGTCCTGCGCTCGATGCTCGACTTCGACCAGGCGCTGGTCAACGAGTTCGGCGACGCCACGCTGGCGAGCACCGGCGGCGCGCTGCACAACCTCCAGATGGCGGGCGAGCAGTTGTCGCTCCAGCACGCGGTGCTCCTCGCCGGGGTGAGCCGCGGCCGCGTCCTCGACTCCGAGGCCACGATGCTGGACCAGTCGCAGCTCCGCTACCTGGACCGGGTCGCCGACTTCGCCGCGCTCGCGACGTCGGGGCAGCGCGACCTGCGGACCCAGACCGTGAACGGCCGCGACGTCCTGGACCGCGACCGGATGGTGCGGGACGCCCTCACCACCGTCGCCACCGCGGACGACCCGGACCCGCCCGCCCTCGCGACGAAGGTCTCGATCGGTGACTGGGAGACCGCCTCCCACGCCACCGACACGCTCGTCAACAAGGTGCTCGTCAGCCTGGAGGGCGAGCTGGCGGACACCGTCGCGACCCTCCAGGACGAGACCAGCGACCAGGCGGGCCTCATCTCGATGGTGCTGCTGGCCTCGTTGCTGGCCGCCGTCGGCGTCGGCGTCGTCTTCGGCAACAACATGATCCGCTCGCTGCTGACCCTGCGGCGCACCGCGCTGCACGTCGCCCAGCACCAGCTACCCGAACTCGTCGCCGACCTCCGCGAGGAGGGCGCGAGCGAGGTCGTCATCGAACCGGTGGCCGTGCACACGACCGAGGAGTTCGGCCAGCTCGCCCGCGCGTTCGACGCGGTGCACCAGCAGGCCGTCGGCTCCGCCGTCGAGCAGGCCCGGCTGCGCGGCGGCCTGCGCAACACCTTCGTCAACCTGTCCCGCCGCAGCCAGGGCCTGGTGGAGCGGCAGCTCCGGTTGATGGAGGAGCTGGAGCGCAAGGAGGAGAACCCGCAGCAGCTCGCGAACCTCTTCAAGCTCGACCACCTCGCGACCCGGATGCGGCGCAACAACGAGAACCTGATGGTGCTGTCCGGCACCGACGTGACCCGCCGGTTCAGCAAGCCGATCCCGCTCGGCGACGTGCTGCGCGCGGCGGCGTCGGAGATCGAGCACTACCAGCGGGTCGTCGTGCAGACCACGCCGCAGGTGGAGGTCGTCGGCTACGCCGCCAGCGACCTCGTGCGGCTCATCGCGGAACTGCTGGACAACGCCACCGCGTTCTCGCCGCCCCGCAGCCACGTCGTGATCGTCGGGCGGCCCCGTAACGGCGGCGGCGTCGTGATCGACGTGATCGACGAAGGCGTCGGCATGGCACCACCGGAGTTGGAGGCGGCGAACGTGCGGCTGCGCTCCGTGGACACCGACGAACTCCCCGCGTCCAGGCAGATGGGGCACTTCGTCATCGCCAGGCTCGCCGCCCGGCACCAGGTCGAGGTGACGCTGGTCGACCAGGGCCCGCACCGCGACGGGCTGCGCGCGGTCGTCGGCGTGCCGCCGGAACTGATCCGCCAGCCCAGCGCCACGGCGCCCACCGTGGTCGACGCCCTGCCCTCACCCGCCGCGCGCCGCGCACAGGCCGTGCCGTCCGCCCGACCGAGGCCCGGCGCCACACCGGCACCCGGCAACGACGGGGAGTGGTCCTCGTTCCGCGGCAAGGCCGTCGACGACGACGACCCGTCCGCGGCCACCCGTGCCGTCTGGTTCAAGGGCAAGCTGCCCACCGGAGAGGCGCCCCGGCACCGGCTCGACGACGCGGCCGACCCCGCCGCTCCCCGGACGAACGGCGTCAAGCCCGACCCGACCCCGGAACCGGACTCCGAGGTCGACTTGCCGAAGCGCAGACCCAGGGGCAACCTCGTCGCTGGGCGTCCGGATCCAGGGGGCGCCGCACCCGCACGGCGGGATCCGAACGCGACACGCGGCTTCCTCTCGAACTACCAGACCGGAATCCGGCAAGGTGTGCGGGATTCCGGCGATCACCGTCCCGCACAGGAGAACCCATGACCTCACCGCGGTCTCGCCAGGTGGACCAGTTCGGCTGGTTGATCACCAACTTCACCGAGCGCGTTCCGGGGGTCGCGCACGCCGTCGTGATCTCCGTGGACGGCCTGCTGCTCACAGCGTCCTCCGGCCTGCCGGGCCAGCGCGCCGACCAGCTCTGCGCCATCGCGGCAGGCGTCACCAGCCTCGCGCAGAGCGCGGCGAACTTCTTCGACGGCGGCGGCGTGCTCCGCTCGGTCGTCGAGATGCAGCACGGGATCATGCTGCTGATGTCCGTCCGCGACGGATCGTGCCTCGCGGTGCTCGCCGCGCCGGACAGCGACGTGGGCCAGGTCGCCTACGAGATGACCGTCGTGGTGGACCAGGTCGGCCAACTCCTCACGCCGGAACTCCGTGCGGAGCTGCACGGAGCCACCAGGATGTCGGCGTGAGGCGGTTATGACCGGACCGGACTCCGAGCAGTCGTTCGCGGACCTCCTCAACGGGATCACCCTCGCGGGCGGTTCGCGCAGGGGGCGCAAGGGCAAGAAGGACACGCCCGCCGCGCAGAAGATCAGCCTGCCCGCCCAGCCGGTGGCCACGCCGTCGGACGACGTGGAGGAGTCCGCGGCGATCGTCCGGCCCTACTCGTGGACCGGTGGTCGTACGACGTCCGATTTCCAGTTGGAGATCGAGACCATGGTCAGCGTCGGCGAGGAGCTGTACGCGGGCCCGATCAAAGCCGAGTACCAGGACGTGATGGCCCTGTGCGAGGGGCCGCGTTCCGTCGCCGAGGTCGCCGCCCTGCTCGGCATCCCGCTCGGTGTGGCCAAGGTGCTGCTCGGCGACATGGCCGAGCGCGGCCTGCTCGACGTGCACGCGACCGCCGTCGTCGACGGCGACATCCCCGACCTCGGCCTGATGGAACGCGTCCTCAGCGGTCTCCGCAAGCTCTGAAGCACCCACCTCGACCTACCGCGATGGCGGCTGCCCTCCTTGACGTGTAACCCCACATGGGGGTATTCATGGGGTTACACGATCGGGAAGGGGTTCCCAGCCATGCCGAAGATCAACGTCTACCTGCCGGACGAGCTGGCCGAGGCGGTCAAGGAGTCGGGTGTGCCCGTCTCGGCGGTCTGCCAGCGGGCGCTGGAGGAGTCGGTGAAGCGGGTGACCGCCATCCGGGCCGTCGTGCTCGACGACCTGGCGTCCGACGCCGCGTCGTTGCAGCTCTCGCGCTTCACCCAGCGCACCCGCGACGTCATCGCGCTCGCCGTGGCACGGGCGCGGGCTCAGGGGGCCGTGCACGTCGGCACCGAGCACCTGCTGCACGGGATGCTCGCCGAGGGCGCCAACCTCGCGCTGCACGTGCTGCGCGCGATCGAGGTCGACCCGGACCGGGTGGCGCGCGAGCTGGCCCGTCGCGAGCCCACCGACGGCGGGAACACCCCGGAGCGCTTCGGCGGTGACGCCGCGAACGCGCTGGTGCTGACCGTCACCGAGGCGCTCACGCTCGGTCACAACTACGTCGGCTGCGAGCACCTGCTCCTGGGCCTGGTCGCGGAGCCCGACGGCGTGGGCGGTCAAGCCCTGCGCGCCGCTGGGGTCGACCTCCGCGGTGCCCGCGCGGCCGTCGTCGCGGCGTTGGCGGGTTACGTCCACCTCCGCGCCCAGCCCACGGGGGCGGAGGACGTGGCGTCCGCGCTGCGCCGGGAACTCGCCCCGCTGATCGACCGCCTCGACCGGGTGGAGCGCCATGTCGGGCTCGTCGCCGAGGACTGACGCCGTGGTGCGGGTCCTGCTCGCCGTGCTCGTGGTGATCGCGCTCGTGTGAGCTAGTGGCCGATGATCGCGGCCAGCGCGGAATGGAGTGCGCCGGGATTGTCGACCATCGGGAAATGGCCGGAATCCGGAATGGCGAACGTGGTCGATTCGTCGAGCAGCGGAACGAGGTGCCCGGCCCGGTCGCCCAGCGCGCCGTACAGGTGGGCGGCGCGCGGCAGGGCCCGGTACCACCCGAGCAGCTTCCCGCTGTCCGCCCACTCGACCAGCGACCGGGAGCTCTCGTGGACGGCGGCGGGTGCGCACGTCGCCGTCCAGTCGCCCCACGCGCGCAGGTCCGCCTCGGGCGCCGACCGCAGCGAGTCGACGAACCGGTGGAACTCGTTGACCGCGAAGTCCTCCAGTTCCAGGTCGGCGATCTGCCTGCTGACCAGGCCCGCGTCCTCGCCGACCAGGGTGGCCTCGACGCTGGTGAACGTGACCAGGCCCTTCGTGCTGCCCTGCGCCGCGATCAGGCCGACCGCCCCGCCGAGGCCGTGCCCGACGACGTGCAGCCGGAGCGGGGCCAGGCGGGCCACGACGCGGATGACCACGTCCGCGTAGGCCTCCAGCGTGTGCGGGCCCGTGACCAGCGGCGCGGTGCGGCCGTGGCCGGGCAGGTCGATCGCGCACGTCGTGAGGTGGGCCAGCGCGGGGGACTCCACGACGCCCGCGAAGCTCTCCTTGGTGGAGCTGAGGCCGTGCAGCAGCAGGACGACGTCCGGTCCGGCGGGCCTGATGTCCGCGACGACGTCGACGACCGCTCCGCCGTGGTCGACGGGAATGGCCTGGTTCAGGAGGAGGTTCATCGTCCGGCTTCTGTCGTCTGGGGCTCGGGGCACAGTCGGGTGTTCATCGGGACGTTGCTGGATGACCTTGACCCGTGTTCATTCTTTCGCGTTGATTATTCGCGCCGATTATCGATTTCTTCCGCACTACTGCGGGCTGCTTGCCAAGATCGATAATCGGGCTACTATGGCTTCAGTGTTGACCGAAACCAAGGAGTCCTCGTGAGCGTCGGACGGGAAACCCGCCTCTCCGCCTGGATCGAACGGCTGGCCGCGCACTTCGCCGAGGAGGGCATCCCGCTCATCGGTGGCCGCATCCTCGGCTACCTGCTGGTGTGCGAACCGGTCGAGCGCACCGCGGCCGAGCTGGCGCAGGAGCTGGAGGCCAGCAGCGGCTCGATCAGCACCAACCTCAAGTTCCTCGTCAACGCCGGACTGGTCACCAAGCGCACCAGGCGCGGGCGGCAGGCCGCCGAGTACCGCGTCGACGAGAAGCGCTGGGCCGACATGGTGCAGCGCAGGCTGGACGCGCTGGTCAGCGTCCGCGACCTGACCGAGTCCGGGATGCGGCTGCTCAGCGGCGACCCGCAGCGCGCGCACCGGCTGCGCACCGTGGACCAGCTCTACACCTGGCTCGCGGACGAACTGCCCCCGCTCTGGGAACGCCGCCCCACGCCGCCCAAGTGACCGCCTAGGCGGGCTGGTCGGCCAGCGCCTCGACGTGGTCGTGGGTGGCAGGCGCCACCTCGGGCGGCACCGGTCCGCGCGACCGGCTCGCCACCCACAGGCCCGCGGTCGCGACGACGGTCGCGCCCGCGCCCAGCACGTGCAGCGACACCAGCACCTCGGGCACGCCGGTCCAGTACTGCACCATGCCCAGCGCCCCCTGCGAGAGCACGACGCCGACGAGGATCCAGAAGCGGCGGCGCAGCACGGTGTCCGTCGAGAACGCGCGCACCGCGAACCCGAGCGCCGTCAGCATGCCGAGGAACAGGAACAGCAGGTCCGCGTGCACCTGCGCCAGCGCGTCCACCGGCAGCGAGAGCCGCGGCGTGTCCGCGTCACCCGCGTGCGGACCGGCGGCGGTCACGAAGGTGCCCGCCAGCAGCAGGAACCCGAGCACCACGGCCTGCACGACCTGGAGGTGCAGCAGGGCCTTGGGCAGCAGCGGTTCCGCGGGCTCGTCGCCTTCGGCGAGGGACCGGTGCAGCAGCACGGCCAGCCACACGAGACCCATGGACACCAGGAAGTGCACCGAAACCGTCCACCACAGCAGTCCGGTGAGGACGGTGATGCCGCCGATCACGGCTTGCAGCGCCACACCACCGAGCTGGACCAGCGCCAGCAGCAGGACCCGGCGGCGCCGCGGCCGACCCAGCCACGCCGCCAGGACGATCAGCCCGGCGATGATGCCGACCACGCCGGTCAGCGTCCGGTTCCCGAACTCGACCCACTGGTGCAGCGGCCCGATCTCCGGGTGCGCCACCGGCGTCAGGCTGCCCGCGACGCACTGCGGCCACGTCGGGCACCCGAGCCCCGACCCGGTCACCCGGACGATCGACCCGGTGACGGCGATGCCGCCCTGGGCGATGACCAGCGCCACGGCGATGGCGCGCTGGAACTGGAGCAGGCGGTTGGTGAACCAGGGGGGGACCGACACCCGTCGATGGTAGGACGGGGTCGCTGAGAGCCGGACGGCCGGGGTTGGGGCCGGTCGGGCGGCGTGACGGGCGTCTCCGCCGCTCGGACGCCCTACAGGCCGAACGCGCCGCCCTCGACGAGGATGAGCAGGCCGATGCCGATCAGGACGACCGGCAGCAAGACGTGCCCCCACCTCGACAACGCCTGCGCGATGGCCGGGCGCGTGGCGAAGTACTTGCCCGCCGCGACCCAGACGGCGACCAGCACCAGGAACACCACCACGTGGACGGCCGTGCCGCCGAGGCCCGCGGTCGCGAAGACGGGGACGTAGACGCCGATGTTGTCGCCGCCGTTGGCGAACGTGACCGCCGCCACCGCGAGCGCCTTCGGCCCGCCGTTCCCCGCGGCCCGCTCCTCGTCGGTGTCGTGGCGGTGCTTCCACGCCTGCACGGCCGCCTTGATCCCGAGCGCGAGCGGCAGCAGGCCGAGGTAGGGGACGGCCGCGTCGGGCAGGAAGGTCGCGCCGAACGCCGCGGCGACCGCGACGGCGAGGATGCCCGCGAAGCCGAGGTACTGGCCGAGGGTGATGGCCCGCGTCGACCCGCGGTGCCCGGCGCCCTGGGCGAAGAACAGCGCCAGGACGACGATGTCGTCGACGTTGGTGACGGCGAACAGGCCCGCCGCCTGGCCGACGGTGCCGAGGGTCACGGCCCGGCTCAGTCCAGCTTCGTGGTGCGGGTGGCGATGGCCGCGGCGCCGAGGCCCCACACCAGCAGCACCGCCACCGGTCCGAAGCCCGGCCCGGTGCCGTCCACGACGGCGGCGTGCAGACCCTCCGCCAGTGCCGCCGACGGCAGTAGCTGCACGACGGCCGCGACCCCGGAGGGCAGCGACTCCACGCCCAGCGCCACGCCGCCGATCAGCAGCAGCACGAACCACACGATGTTCGCCAGCGCCAGCACGATCTCCGCCCGCAGCGCCCCGCCGAGCAGCACGCCGAGAGCGCCGAACGTCAACGTGCCCAGCACGATCAGCAGCACGGCCCACGCGATCCCGCCGACCGGTGGCCGCCAGCCCAGCAGCAGCGCCGTGCCCCCGAGGATGACCACCTGGACCGCCACGACGGCCAGCGCGGCCGTCACGCGGCCCGCGACGAGCAGCCACCGGGGCAGCGCGGACGCGAGCCGCTTGAGCACCCCGTACCGGCGGTCGAACCCGAGCGCGATGGCCTGGCCGGTGAAGGCCGACGAGAGGATCGCCAGCGCGAAGACGCGGGCGGTCGCGGAGCCGACCCTGGGGTCCGGCATGGGGATGACGGTCATCAGCGTGAGCGCCACCAGCAGGGCCACCGGGATGATCACGGTGAGCAGGACCTGTTCGCCGTGCCGCAGCGTCAGCAGCATCTCCATGCGCGACTGGGCGAGGAACATCCTGCCGAGCCTGCCGCGGCCGGGCGAGGGCGTGAACGTGCCGGGGGTGAACCTGACCGACGACGTCAACGGATCTCCGATCGTGCTTGTCCGGGTCATGAGCGCAGCTCCCGGCCGGTGAGTTCGAGGAACACGTCTTCGAGGCTGCGCTTGGCGACCATCAGCTCCTCGGCCAGCACACCCTGCTGCGCGCACCACGACGTCACCGTCGAGACGACCTGCGGGTCGATGCGCCCCTCCACCACGTAACTCCCACCGGGGGACTCGCGCACCTCCAGGCCCTCGGGCAGCGCGGCCAGCAGCAGGGTCGTGTCGAGGCCCGCGCGGGTGCGGAAGCGGAGCTGCTGCTCGTCCGGCTCGTCCGCGGTCAGCTCGCGCGGGCTGCCCTGGGCGACGACGCGGCCGGAGTCGACGATCACGACGTGGTCGGCCAGTTCCTCGGCCTCGTCGATGAGGTGCGTGGTGAGCAGGACGCTCACGCCGTCGCGCCGCAGCGCGGAGATCAGCTCCCACACCAGCCGCCGCGCCTGCGGGTCCATGCCCGCCGTGGGCTCGTCCAGGAACACCAGCTCCGGGCGGCCGACGAGCGCGCACGCCAGCGAGAGGCGCTGCTGCTGCCCGCCGGAGAGGCGCTTGTACGGGGTGCGCACGGCGCCGGTGAGGCCGAGGACGTCGAGCAGCCACGCCGGGTCGAGCGGGTTCGCCGAGCAGGTCGCGATGAGGGCCAGCAGCTCGTCGGCGCGGACGCCGGGGTAGCCGCCGCCGCCCTGCGGCATCACGCCGATGCGGGGCCGCAACTGGTCGCCCTGGGTCCTGGGGTCGAGGCCCAGCACGCGGACGGTGCCCGCGTCGGCGGTGCGGAACCCCTCGCACACCTCGACGGTCGACGTCTTGCCCGCGCCGTTGGGGCCGAGCAGCGCCAGCACCGTCCCGGTCCGCAGGGTGAGGTCGAGCCCGTCCACCGCGACCGTCGGGCCGTAGCGCTTGACCAGTCCCGACACTTCGACGGCTGAGGTCACGGACTGGGTGGTCACGACCGGGAAGCCTAGGGCGTGCCACCCGCCACGCGGTGGTGGGGTCAACCCCACCAGGGTCCTCGGGGTGGCTTCAGGGTCGACTCGGGGAAATTCCCCATACCTGCGGAAACATATTTGCGCGATCATTCCGACATGGCCGAGATTCAGGCAAAAAGGCGGGCGGTGCTCGCGCCACTCGCTGTTGCGAGCCTGGTCCTGTCGTTGTTCCCGATTGTTTACCTGCACGTGGCGTCGGCGGGTCAGATTAGTCCCATCAGCCACACGATCAGCGACTACATCTTCGTCGCCAACGGGACCGGGCTGCTCGCGGTGACGGCGCTGTCGCTCGCCGCGGGTTCCGTCGTGCTGCTGATCGCCCTGTTCGGGGCGGGTCTGCCGCGTCGTGGGCCGATCACCGTGCTGGTGGGCCTGTGGGCGGCGGGCTTGACCACCGCCGCCGTGTTCCCCACCGACCCCACCGGAACCCCCACTACCCTCTCCGGCGCCGTGCACCGCTACGCGGGCGCGGTGATGTTCGTGAGCCTGCCGCTGGCTGGTTTGCTCATTTCCCGGAGATTCATCCCGAGTACCACTGTCCGACGTCTTTCGTTGGCCAGCGGGATAACCAGTTTCCTATTTCTTCTCAGCCACGTGCCGGTTGTTTTTCCGGGAGACGGGGCAGTGCTGCTGGGGTTGGCCGAACGAATCCTGTTCGCCGTCCTCTACGGCCTGCTGTTCGCACTCGCCGCCGCGCTCTGGCGGGACACGGCGCCGCAGCGGCGCACGGGGGAGGTGACCGCGTGACCGGCATCGCGATCCTGCTGGCCGTCGTGGGCGCCGCGTTCTTCGCGTTCGCCGCTCGGCTCCAGCACAGCGCCGTGGGGCAGGGCGACGGCGGACCCCGGATCGCCGAACTGCTGCGCCGCCCGCGCTGGCTCGGCGGCCTGCTCCTGCTCGTGGCGGGCGCGGGCGTCCACGCCGTGGCGCTCGGAATGGCCCCGCTGACCGTCGTGCAGCCCGTCGGGGTGCTGGCGATCGGCATGACCGCGCTGCTCGACGGCCGCCGCCGGGCGCTGCCCGCCGTGGCGCTCACCACGCTCGGCGTCGGCGCGTTCGTGCTGCTCGCGGCGGGCAGCGCCACGGCCACGCAGGTCGCGCCCGAGGCGGAGTTGAGCGCCGGTCTGCTCGTGCTCGGCCTGATCGCGGTCCCCGGCCTCCTGGGCGTCCTCAGCGGACGTCCGCACATCAGGGCGCTGTCCTTCGGCGTCGCGGGCGGCGTGGCCTACGGCTACGTGTCCGTGCTCATGCGGGCCGTCTCCCAGGACGTCCAGCAGGGCGCGTTCGACCTCGCGTCCGCCGCGTCCGTGCTCGGCATCCTCGTCGCGCTGCTCGTCGGCGGCTGGTTCATCCAGCACGCCTACGCGGGCGGCCCCGCCCACCTCACCGTCGCGTGCCTCACCGTCATCGACCCGCTGGTCGCCGTCGGCATCGGGGCCGGACTGCTGGGGGAGTCCGCCCGCACCACCGGGTGGACCGCCCTGGCCCAGATCGTGTGCGCCGCGCTCGCCATCGGCGGCGTCTGCGTGCTCGCCCGTCGAGAAACACCACCCACCAGATCGGAGAAGCTCGTGAGCAACGGACGCGCACTGCGGATCGTCATCGCGGCGGAAACCTTCCCCCCGGACGTCAACGGCGCCGCTCGCTTCGCGCACCGCCTGTCGGTCGGCCTGGCCGGTCGCGGGCACGACGTCCACGTCATCTGCGCCGACCCCGAGGGCCCGGCCAGGACCGAGATCGCCGACGGCATCACCGTGCACCGCCTGCGGTCCCGCCGTACGCCGTTCTACCGGGGCTTCCGGGTGTGCCTGCCCAAGGACGTGCGCGGCCCGGTCAGCGACCTGCTCGACCAGCTCGACCCCGACGTGGTGCACGTCCAGGCGCACTTCATGATCGGCCGCCAGGTGCTCCGCCAGGCCGCCGAGCGCGGCATCCCGACCGTGGCGACCAACCACTTCATGCCGGAGAACCTGTTCGGCCACGCGCACGTCCCGCGCTGGCTCCAGCGGGCGGCGTCCCGCCTGGCGTGGCGCGACCTGACCAAGGTGTACTCGGTCGCCGACGCCGTCACCGCGCCGACGCCCCGAGCGGTGGAACTGCTGCACGACAAGGGTTTCCCGCGCCGTGCGGTGCCGGTGTCGTGCGGCATCGACATCGACCGGTACCGGCTGCGCGAGCGCACCCGCGTCGACGACCACCCGACCGTGCTGTTCGTCGGCAGGCTCGACGAGGAGAAGCGGGTCGACGAGCTGCTGCGGGCGCTGGCGCTGGTGCCGAGGCTGCGCGCCGAGATCGTCGGCGACGGCTCGTGCCGCGCCGAGTGGGAACTCCTCGCGGCCCACCTGGGCGTCACCGACCGCGTGCGGTTCCGCGGCTTCGTCGACGAGGAGGCCCTGCTCGACGCCTACGCGAACGCCGACGTGTTCTGCATGCCCGGTGTCGCCGAGCTCCAGAGCCTCGCGACCATGGAGGCGATGGCCGCGGGCACGCCGGTCGTCGCCGCGGACGCGATGGCGCTGCCGCACCTGGTCCGGCCCGGCCGCAACGGCTGGCTGTTCCAGCCCGGCGACGTCCGCGGCCTGGCCGACCGGCTGCACGGCGTGCTGGCCGACCCGTCGGTGACCGCCCGCATGGGCGCGGCGAGCAGCGAGCTGATCGCGCGCCACGCCATCGGCGACACGCTCGACGAGTTCGAGGGCATCTACGCCGGGCTGCTCGGGCTCCCCGCGGTCGCCCGTCCGGTCGCCGAACTGGCGGCCTGAGCACCCTCGGCCCGGATGGTCTCGACCACGCGCAGGGCGGCGGGCTTCAGCACCAGCCCGCCGTCCTCGCGCTTGTCGACCAGGAACCGGTACAGCAGCGCGTGGTTCTCCAGCTTCACCAGCAGGGCGTCCGCGGCGTCCGTCCCGTCGCGGGCCGGATCGGCCTGCCGCACCAGGGTCTTCACGATCGCGCGCCGGGCCCGCATCGGTACCCACCAGCTCGTCACCAGCACCAGGAGCAGACCGAACACCAGCGAGGTGGCGAGCACCGACTCCCAGCCGAGGAAGCGGATCCCGCCGAGCAGCAGCACCACGGCCACCAGCAGGAACCCGATGCCGTAGACGACGGCCCAGCCCGCGGTCGCGGCGGCAGGGGCCTCGGCGTTCTCGGTGCCCCACAGGCCGTTGTGCTTGCGCCACCGCTGCAACGACCGACCGCCGGTCGTCGCGCACGCGGCCCCGACGGCGACGGCCGCCGCCGCGGCGACGACCGCGAGGGGCGAGCGCAGCCAGTCGAGGTCGTACAGCTCGTAGCGGATCACGGCCAGCGCGGCCAGCCCGACGGCGGCGACGGCCGCCAGCCGCCACACCACCTTGCCGATCCGCTTGTAGGTGCGCTTGTCCTTGAACACGGCGAACGGCGTGCGGATCGGCGCGGGCAGGCTGCCGATCACCAGCAGCGCCAGCACGAGCAGCGCGACACCGCCGACGGCGACCATGCCGGTCGCGGCGTCCTCGCCCGCGGCGCCGGAGTTCAGCGCGGCCCGCGTCCGGTCGATCGCGATGACTCCCAGCGGGATCACCGGTGAGAGCAGCACCAGTCCGTGCAGGAGCGTCCCGGAACGCAGTGCGGCGTAACCGAAAGCGGCCATCAGCGTGCCGCCGCCCAGCGCCGCCGCCGGACCGAGCGCCCAGTTCGGCAGCAGGTTGAACAGCGCCAGCACGAGCAGCGCGCCGCCGACGGCGAAGCCGAGGGAACCGAGGAACTGGGCCAGCTTCCCGCCCCTGGTGAGCCCGGTGATCGTCCAGTACGGCAGCAGCGCGGCCCCGCGCAGCACCCTGGTCACCGGCTTCAGCGCGGCCAGCCCGGAGTTCTTGCTGTCCGCCACGGTCACCGCGACGGCCGCCGCGGTGGCGGCCGTGCGGATCATCTGGTCGCTGCCCGCCTCCTGCGAGATCGGCTCGCGCCCGATGCCCGCCTCGTCGAACGCCCGCAGCGCCTGCAACCCGATCGCGGCGCTGCGGGCGCGCGTCGACGGCGTGTCGAAGTCCACCGGCGCGCTCAACCGCTCCAGCAGCGTCCGGTGCTCCTCCAGGAACAGCTCGCCGCGCGACCGCGGGTCGCCGCCGTCCTCGCGGTCGGCCAGGATCGCGCCGCGCAGCGCGGGCAGCTCCTCGCAGATGATCCGCACGTGCAGGCCCCACGCCGCCAGTTCGGCGAGCGCGCCCGCCGTGGGCGGCAGGTCGCCTTCGAGGACGTCCTCGGCGTAGATCCCGGCCAGCTCCTTCTTCGCCGCCGCGATCGGCGGCGCCAGCTCCGGGGTCGCGCCGCCGAACAGCTCGTCCACCAGGTCGTCGACCTGGTCGTAGGCCCGCTGCCGCGCCCGGCCGGGGTCCTCGCGGCCGTCGGCGCCCGCGGCGGTGAGCAGGTCCATCCGGCGCAGCCGCTGCGGGTCGAAGACCACCTTGCACAGCATCGTGGCGCCGTCGAGCCTGCCCCAGATCCAGTCGTTGACCCGCCACGACCGCTTGAGGAACCCGGAGAACCGGCTCAGCGACGCCCCGCCGGCCTTGTCGTCGGCGGTGGTGCTCCTGGTGGCGAACGCGTTGCGCGTCTGGAGGCTGATCTGCACCAGCTCCACGGCCTGGTCCACGCCCGCGCGCGAGTCGTCGGCAAGGCAGGTGGTCGAGATCTCCAGCGCCATCAGCCGCGACAGCCACACCTCCGGGCCCGCGACCAGCCCGGCCCGCGCCTCGCGCGGCGTCAGCTCCGTGGTCAGCAGCGCCCGCCACGGCGCCAGCCCGCCCAGTTCCAGCCGGTCGGCGTCGTCGATCAGCGTGAGGATCTTCTGCGCCCCGTCGACCAGCAGCCCGATCTCGATCACGCTCGCCCGCACGTCGGCGCCGATCGACCCGGTCTCGCCGAACGTCATGCGCTGGTCGTAGACGCCGAGCCGCTCGCTCCAGTACGCCTGGTTGAGCGTCCCGGAGTTCTCACCCGTCCAGGTGACGTCGATCTTCTCCCGGAGCTGCCGCAGCGTCGCCCGCACCCGGTGCAGCCTGGTCCGGGACTCGGCGACCAGCACGCACGCGCCGCGCAGCGGCCCCTCCTCGGTGTCCGGCACCACCCAGACCATCCGCTTGAGCAGGTCCATCGCCGACGACGCCAGCGTGTCCGCCATCGTCACGCCCCACTGCCAGCCGGTCGCGGCCAGCGGCGACGGCAGGTGCCGGGACGGCACGTACGGCAGCGTCCCGTACTTCTTGCGCCACTCCCGCTGCGCCGACTCGGCCGCCGCGCGCACCCGTTCGAACGACCAGCCCGCGGTGTTCGACCCCCGCACCGAGAACTGGCGGGTGGTGACGTCCCGCGCCGCCAGCCGGATCCGCACGTCCTCGTAGTGCTCGTGCAGGGTGTTCGCCAGCTCGTAGGCCTTCTCCGCGACGGTCGTCGGCGCCTTGTGGTTGTTCGCCAGGCCGCCCGCGAGCCGTTCCAGCAGCGAGTTGCGGCCGCCCCGCCTGCACGCGGCGAGCCGGTTGTGCTCCTCGATCTTCTCCACGTACGTGCGGCTGCCCTGCCCCGACCACGCGCCCTGCACCTTCACGGCGGTGCTGACCGTGCTCGGGACCTCCCTGCGCTGGTGCGCGGGCGGTTCGGCGCCCTCCGGTTCGGCGTGCGGGAAGACCAGGAGCATCACCCGCCGCACCGGGCCGTTGGCGGGCATGCGGTCGATGGCCTCGAGTGCTTCGCGGGTGGGGGTGTTGACCAGGACACCGCCGTCCACGGCGAAGCGCGACCGGTCGGCGTCGCTGTGCCTGGCCCAGGACGCCACGTCACCCATGTCGGGCTTGGTCGGGGTCGACTGGCCGTTGACCGGGATGAAGGACGGCTCGAACGCGATGGGGAACGACGCCGATGACCTCGCGGCCAGGGCCATCTGGAGGACGCGGCGGGGGAGGTCCTCCGCGGCGAAGTCGTCGCGGCCGGTGGTCTCGTCCGGCGGGGTCGCCCAGTCGTAGGCGTCCCGGCGGAAGGAGAAGCTGCCCTGGTCGGCCACCTGCACCAGGGGCTGGCCGAGGTCGTCGTAGGAGACCTTGGGGACGCCGCCCAGCAGTGTGGTGGTGATCCGCAGGTCCACCGGGCGGTCCTCGGGCCTGGTGGGGGAGAAGTCGGTGGTGAGCCTGCCGAGCATCTCCTGCAAGCGCGGGAGGAAGAACTCGTCGCCCCGCAGGAGCGACACCGGTTGGCCCTGGAAGGGGGTGCGCAGGAGCTGTTCCATGCGGCCCTGCTCGGCCCAGAGGTCCCGCAGGCGGGTGAGGTCGGCGTTGTGGCTGACCTGCGACATCGCCAGCGCGGCGCCGTTGATGCCGCCCGCGGACGTGCCGGTGATGACGTCGGCCCGCGCCGTGCAGCCGACCATCCGGAGCAGGTGCTGGTAGGTGGTGCCCTGCCGGGTGAGCCGGTCCAGCTCCAGTACCACCCCGCCCATCCAGACGGCGAGGCTCACGCCGCCGTTGAGGACCACGGCGAACCTGATCTGCTCCTGGGGCACCTCGGCCATGTGGGACTCCTCCGTCGGACCGCCACGACGGGGCGATCTTGCCGGCAAACCCCGGTCCGCGGCTCGGAATGACGAGGTGCGGACCGCGCGTTTCCGGTGGAGTCGGTCAGCGGTAGTCGCTGGTCGGTGGCAGCGGGTCCCGGCGCATCAGCGGGTAGAGCTGCTTGCGGGCCACCAGCACGCACACCACGAAGGTGATCACCGCCCCCGTCACGGCCTGCGGCACGACGTAGGCGCGGCCGTCGAAGGTCGAGCCCGTCGGGGGCAGGATGATGGCGATGAAGGCGCTCGTCGTCATCGCGAAGCCGCGGAAGCGCTTGGCCACCACGGCGGTCGCCAGCGGCAACGCCGCCCAGAGGACGTACCAGGGCTGGAGCACCGGGCCCAGCACGAGCACCGCGCCCAGGCCCGCGCCGAGGCCGTTGACCGCCTTGATCCGGCCCCGGAAGCTCTTCCACAGCAGGGTGACCACGATCGCCACCGACACCGCCTGGCCCAGGATCCTCGCCAGGGCGATGGTGGCCTCGGTGTGGTTGCCCAGAGACAGGGTGATGCCCAAGCCGCCCGCGAGGTAGCCGAGCGCCGTCGGCGGGGACATCCAGCTCTTCACCGTGGTGGCCACGTTGAGCGTCGACGTCCAGCCGAAGCCGTAGCCCGTGCCGAGGCAGACCAGCGCGGTGACGGCGGCGGCCACGACCGTCATGAACGCGGCGGCCCGCACGAGGTCGGAGAACCTGGCGCCGAGCCTGCGCGCGACCATCACGCCGAGGAAGCCGAGCGCGAGCATCGCCGGGATCTTCACCATGGCGCCCATCACGATCATGGTGGCGCCCAGGACGACCCACAGCAGCTCCTCGCGGGTCACGGGTGGTGGCGCGGCCCCGCGCTTGACGACCGGCATCTTCCGCAGCGCGAGTTCGAGGCCGACGAGCATGAGGCCGATCGCCAGACCGTCGTTGTGCACGCCGATGACGATGTGGAACAGCACCAGCGGGTTGAGCGCGCCCAGCCAGAGCGCGCCCACCGGGGGGACGCCGAAGCGGCGGGCGAGCCTGGGCAGCGCCCACACGATCATCGCCAGGCCCACGAGCGCCAGCAGGCGGTGCAGGAAGACGCCCGGCAGGACGTGGTCGCCGGTCAGCATCGCGATGACCCGGCCCCCGGCCAGGAACAGCGGGCCGTACGGGGCCGGGGTCTCGCGCCAGATGTTCGGCACGTTCATCGTCAGCGGGTGTTCCACGCCGAGCGCCGTGGCCGGGCCCAGCGCGTACGGGTCCTGGCCGCGGGCGGCGATCTCGCTCTGCGCGAGGTAGCTGTAGACGTCGCGGCTGAACATGGGGAGCGCGAACACCAGCGGCATCGTCCACATGAGCAGGGTCCGGTCCACCTGGCTGCGGGTGGCCAGCCGGACCCGGCCGGGGCGGACGAACCTGGCCAGCCACAGCCACGCCGAGACGATCATGAACACGCCGGTCCACACGAGTCCGATCGCGACGCTGGGCATCCGCACGAACAGACCGAGCACGGGCGTGCCGGGCAGCGGGCTGAAGACCGGGGCCGCGCCCGCGCCCAGCGAGCCGACCACCATCAGCAGGGCGCCGACCGTGCCCCACCGCCGGATCACGTCGAGCTGCCTGCGTTCGGGCGCGTCGAGTGGACCGGGTTCGGTCGCCGTCACTGCCGCACTGGTCCCCACTCCGCCTGCCGCCACGTCGAGAGGGTAGCGACCAGGTGCGACGGGTGACTCGGGTCACCCGACCGGGGCGGATCTTTGCGACCTCGACCGAAATAAGCAACACTGGTGTTGTGAAATACGCCGGGACCGATTCGCCCGCCTCCACAGGCGGTGTCGAAGCACCCTTCGCGCCCCACGGGCACGACGGGCGGACCAGGCGGGGCGTCGCCAGGCTGCTGCTGGAGCAGGGCCCGGTCACCGCGGCGGCAGTCGCCGAGGTGCTCGGACTCAGCCCGACGGCGGTGCGCAGGCACATCGACGCCCTCGTCGCCGACGGCGAGGCGACCAGCAGGGAAGCACCCCGGACGGGCCAGCGCGGTCGTGGCCGCCCGGCGAAGCTCTTCCTGCTGACCGAGTCGGGACGGGCCCGGTTCGGGCACGCCTACGACGACCTCGCCGTGGCCGCTCTGCGGTTCCTCGCCGAACAGGGCGGGGATGAGGCGGTACGGGCCTTCGCGGAACGCCGGATGACCGCACTGGTCGACCGGCACCGCGCCGCCATCGCGTCCCTCCCCGGTCCGGTCGAGAGGGCCAAGGCCCTTGCGAGCGCGCTGAGCAGGGAGGGATACGCTGCCTCGACGCGCAACGTGGGCGCGGGGGAGCAGTTGTGCCAGCACCACTGCCCGGTCGCCCACGTGGCTGCCGAGTTCCCACAGTTGTGCGAGACCGAGACGGCGACGTTCGCCGACCTCCTCGGATCCCACGTGCAGCGACTGGCGACGATCGCACGCGGCGACGCCGTGTGCACCACGCACATCCCGAACACCGCAAAGACCCCAGATGGAGGGGAGCCCGCATGACTGCCGCTGCCGAGCAGCGCACGCCCACCACGGTGCAGTCTGAGCCGCTCAGCCAGGAAGAGACCCTGGCGAGTATCGGCAACTACGAGTTCGGCTGGGCCGACTCGGACGCCGCCGGTACGAGCGCACGCCGAGGCCTGAACGAGGACGTCGTCAGGGACATCTCGGCGAAGAAGAGCGAACCGGGGTGGATGCTGGAGCACCGCCTGAAGGGGCTGCGCCTGTTCGAGAAGAAGCCGATGCCGACGTGGGGTTCCGACCTCTCCGGCATCAACTTCGACTCGATCAAGTATTTCGTGCGCTCGACCGAGAAGCAGGCGACCTCGTGGGAGGACCTGCCGGAGGACATCAAGAACACGTACGACCGGCTGGGCATCCCCGAGGCGGAGAAGCAGCGCCTCGTGGCCGGTGTCGCCGCGCAGTACGAGTCCGAGGTCGTCTACCACCAGATCCGCGAGGACCTGGAGGCGCAGGGCGTCATCTTCAAGGACACCGACACCGCGCTGAAGGAGCACCCGGAGCTCTTCCAGGAGTACTTCGGGTCGGTCATCCCCTCGGGTGACAACAAGTTCTCCGCGCTGAACTCCGCGGTGTGGTCCGGCGGCTCGTTCATCTACGTCCCCAAGGGCGTCAAGGTGGACATCCCGCTCCAGGCCTACTTCCGGATCAACACCGAGAACATGGGCCAGTTCGAGCGCACGCTGATCATCGTCGACGAGGGTGCCTACGTGCACTACGTCGAGGGCTGCACGGCGCCGATCTACTCCTCGGACTCGCTGCACTCGGCCGTGGTCGAGATCATCGTGAAGAAGGGCGGCCGCTGCCGCTACACGACGATCCAGAACTGGTCGAACAACGTCTACAACCTGGTCACCAAGCGCGCCAAGGCCGAAGAGGGCGCGACCATGGAGTGGATCGACGGCAACATCGGTTCCAAGGTGACCATGAAGTACCCGGCGGTCTTCCTCATGGGCGAGCACGCCCACGGCGAGGTCCTCTCGATCGCGTTCGCGGGCGAGGGCCAGCACCAGGACGCCGGCGCGAAGATGGTCCACATGGCACCGCACACCTCCTCGACGATCGTGTCGAAGTCGGTGGCCCGCGGTGGTGGCCGCACGTCGTACCGCGGCCTGGTGCAGATCAACAAGCGGGCGCACCACTCGAAGTCCACGGTGAAGTGCGACGCGCTGCTGGTCGACAACATCAGCCGCTCGGACACCTACCCCTACGTCGACGTCCGCGAGGACGACGTGCAGATGGGCCACGAGGCCACGGTCTCGAAGGTGTCCGCCGAGCAGTTGTTCTACCTGATGTCGCGCGGCCTCACCGAGGACGAGGCCATGGCCATGATCGTGCGCGGGTTCGTCGAGCCCATCGCGCGCGAGCTGCCCATGGAGTACGCGCTGGAGCTGAACCGCCTGATCGAACTCCAGATGGAAGGGGCCGTCGGCTGACATGGCCGTTTCAACAGAGGCCCAGCACGGCCTGTCCGACCACTCGCACGGCGCCGGGGCAGCGATCCCGGTGTCGTCGCGGGCGGACCACTTCGCCTCGTTCGACGTCGACGCCTTCGAGGTGCCCGGCGGCCGCGAGGAGATCTGGCGCTTCACCCCGATGAAGCGGCTCGCCAACCTGCACGACGGCGCTCCGGCAACGGGTTCCGCCTCCGTGGAGGTCAAGGCCGCCGAGGGCGTCGCCGTCGAGACCGTCCAGCGCGGCGACGCGCGGCTCGGTGTCGCGGGCACCCCCAGCGACCGGATCGCCGCGCAGGCGTGGTCGTCCTTCACCGACGGCACGCTGCTGACCGTCGGCAAGAACGCGGAGATCACCGACCCGACGCTGGTCACCGTGACCGGCGCCGGTGTCGGGCAGGTCGCCTACGGGCACCTCCAGATCCGCACGGAGCTGTTCTCCAAGGCCGTCGTGGTGATCGACCACCGCGGCTCGGGCGCGTACGCGGACAACGTCGAGTTCGTGGTCGGCGACGGCTCGCACCTCACCGTCATCTCGGTCCAGGACTGGGCCGACGACGCGGTGCACGTCTCGTCGCACCACGCCTCGCTCGGCCGCGACGCGACCTTCCGGCACACGGCCATCACGCTGGGCGGCGACGTCGTCCGCCTCACCCCGACCGTGACGTACACGGGCAAGGGCGGCGACGCGGAGCTGAACGGCCTGTACTTCGCCGACCACGGCCAGCACCTCGAACACCGCACGTTCATCGACCACGCGGTGTCGAACTGCCGCAGCAACGTCGTCTACAAGGGCGCGTTGCAGGGCGAGGGCGCGCACACGGTGTGGATCGGCGACGTGCTGATCCGCGCGGCGGCCGAGGGCACCGAGACGTACGAGCTCAACCGGAACCTGGTCCTCACCGACGGCGCCCGCGCCGACTCGGTGCCGAACCTGGAGATCGAGACCGGCGAGATCGTCAGCGCGGGCCACGCGAGCGCCACGGGCCGCTTCGACGACGAGCAGCTCTTCTACTTGCAGGCCAGGGGGATCCCGGAGGACCAGGCGCGGCGCCTGGTCGTGCGCGGCTTCTTCCACGAGATCCTGCTGAAGATCACCGTTCCCGAGGTGCGCGAGCGCCTCGAGGCCGCGATCGAGGCCGAGCTGGAAGCAGTAGGCGTGTGATCAAGGCCTGTGCACTGTCCGAACTGGACGACCGCAAGCCGTTCGCGGTCGACGTCGACGGCACCCCCGTCGTCGTCGTCCGCGACGGGGAGCGGGTGCACGCGCTGCACGACCTGTGCTCGCACGCGGCGGTGTCGCTGAGCGAGGGCGAGGTGACGAAGCAGGGGATCGAGTGCTGGCTGCACGGTTCCCGCTTCGACCTCACCACCGGTGAGCCGTCCTCACCGCCCGCCAGCGAGCCCGTCGACGTCTACTCCGTCGAAGTACGCGACGGCGACGTGTACGTCGCCGTCCCCCAAACCTGATTGACCACGGGAGAACAGCAGCATGGCCACGCTTGAGATCAAGGACCTGCACGTCTCGGTCGTCACCGACGAAGCGCCCAAGGAGATCCTCAAGGGCGTCGACCTGACGATCAAGGCGGGCGAGACGCACGCCATCATGGGGCCCAACGGTTCCGGCAAGTCCACCCTGTCCTACGCCGTCGCGGGCCACCCGAAGTACACGGTGACCTCCGGTTCCGTGACGCTGGACGGTGAAGACGTGCTGGAGATGAGCGTCGACGAGCGCGCCCGCGCGGGTCTCTTCCTCGCGATGCAGTACCCGGTCGAGGTTCCCGGCGTCTCGATGTCGAACTTCCTCCGCACCGCAGCCACCGCGGTCCGCGGCGAGGCCCCGAACCTGCGCCACTGGGTCAAGGAGGTCAAGGGCGCGATGTCCGAACTGGACATCGACCCGACCTTCGCCGAGCGCAGCGTGAACGAGGGCTTCTCCGGCGGCGAGAAGAAGCGCCACGAGATCCTCCAGCTCGGCCTGCTCCAGCCGAAGATCGCGATCCTGGACGAGACCGACTCCGGTCTGGACGTCGACGCGCTGCGCGTCGTGTCCGAGGGCGTCAACCGCTACAAGGCCTCCGGTGAGGTCGGCGTCATGCTGATCACGCACTACACCCGGATCCTCAAGTACATCTCGCCCGACTTCGTGCACGTCTTCGCGAACGGCCGCATCGTCGAGTCCGGCGGCCCGGAGCTGGCCGACGTGCTGGAGAACGAGGGTTACGTGAAGTACACCGGCAGCGCGGAAGCAGCGAAGGTCTGAGGTTGTTGCACCTGTAGGACCCGTACCGAGAGGAGGCGTCGGACCAGTGACCACCACAGCCACTCCGCTGGACGTCGTCGCACTGCGCGAGGACTTCCCGATCCTGGCGCGCACCGTTCGTGAAGGCAAGAGGCTGGTCTACCTGGACTCCGGCGCCACCTCGCAACGGCCGACGCAGGTGCTCGACGCGGAACGGCGTTTCCTGGAGACGTCGAACGCGGCCGTGCACCGCGGCGCGCACCAGCTCGCCGAAGAGGCGACGGACGCGTACGAGAGCGCTCGGGCGCGGATCGCCGACTTCATCGGCGCCACGCCCGACGAGCTCGTGTTCACCAAGAACGCCACCGAGGGCGTCAACCTCGTCGCGTACGCGATGGGCAACGCCGCCACGGCGGGCCCGGAGGCCGCGCGCTTCCTGGTCGGCCCCGGCGACGAGATCCTGATCACCGAGATGGAGCACCACGCGAACCTGGTGCCGTGGCAGCAGCTCTGCCTGCGCACCGGCGCGACGCTCCGCTGGTTCGGCGTCACGGACGAGGGCAGGCTGGATCTGTCCACACTGGACGAACTGGTGACGCCGAGGACCAAGGTCATCGCGTTCACCCACCAGTCCAACGTCCTGGGCACCGTGAACCCCGTGGCGGAACTCGTCGCCGCGGCTCGTCGGGTCGGCGCGCTGACCGTGCTGGACGCGTGCCAGTCGGTGCCGCACTCGAAGGTCGACTTCCACGCACTCGGCGTGGACTTCGCGGTCTTCAGCGGCCACAAGATGCTGGCCCCGTCCGGGATCGGCGTGCTCTACGGCAGGCGTGAACTGCTGGAGGCGCTGCCGCCGTTCCTCACCGGTGGATCCATGATCGAGATGGTCCACATGGCGAAGTCGACCTTCGCGCCGCCCCCGCAGCGGTTCGAGGCGGGTGTGCCGATGACGTCGCAGGCCATCGGTCTCGGCGCGGCGGTGGACTACCTGTCCGCCGTCGGCATGGACCGCGTCGCCGCGCACGAGCACCTGCTCACCGAGGCCGCGCTGGCCGGGCTGGGCGAGATCCGCGGTGTGCGGATCATCGGCCCGACGTCCGCCGTGGACCGCGGTGGCGCGGTGTCGTTCGACATCGAGGGCGTGCACGCCCACGACGCGGGCCAGGTGCTGGACAGCCTCGGCATCGCCGTCCGGGTCGGCCACCACTGCGCGTGGCCGCTGCACCGCAGGCTGGGCGTGCAGGCCAGCGTCAGGGCTTCCTTCTACCTCTACAACGACCTCGACGAGGTGACCGCACTGCTGGACGGTGTCCGCGAGGCGCAGCGGTTCTTCGGGGCGGGATGACGCATGCAGCTCCAGCAGATGTACCAGGAGATCATCCTGGACCACTACAAGAACCCGCACGGCCGCGGTCTGCGCGACCCGTACGACGCCGAGTCGTTCCAGGTCAACCCGACCTGCGGTGACGAGGTGACGTTGCGCGTCAAGCTGGACGGCGAGACCGTCGCGGACGTGTCGTACGACGGGCAGGGCTGCTCCATCAGCCAAGCCTCCACCTCGGTGCTGACGGACCTGGTGATCGGCAAGTCGGTGGGCGAGGCGTTCAAGAAGTTCGACGCGTTCGTCGAGCTGATGCAGAGCCGCGGCACCCTGGAACCCGACGAGGACGTCCTGGAGGACGGCATCGCCTTCGCGGGCGTTTCGAAGTACCCGGCGCGCGTCAAGTGCGCGCTGCTCGGGTGGATGGCTTTCAAGGACGCGGTCGCCCGCAGCGAAGGAGCAAAGGCATGAGCGAGCAGGACACCGAGGTGGTCCGCGGCGTCGAGGGGCTGCCCGTGCCGCCGTCCCCCAAGGCGGACGTGGCCGCGATCGACGACCTGGAAGAGGCCATGCGCGACGTCGTGGACCCCGAGCTGGGGATCAACGTCGTCGACCTGGGCCTCGTGTACGACCTCCGGGTGGAGGAGGGCAACGTCGCGATCATCGACATGACGCTGACGTCGGCCGCCTGCCCGCTGACCGACGTGATCGAGGACCAGACCCGCGCCGCGCTGACCGGCGGACCGGGCGGTGGCCTGGTGGACGACTTCCGCATCAACTGGGTGTGGATGCCGCCGTGGGGCCCGGAGAAGATCACCGACGACGGCCGCGAGCAGCTCCGCGCGCTGGGGTTCACGGTCTGACCGGAAGACGTGCCGAAGGGCCCGCCCGAATTTCGGGCGGGCCCTTTCGCGTTTCAGGCGCCGGTGAACCCGTAGGTCTCCGCCATCCGCCGCACCGCTTCACCCGCGTGCGTCCTCACCTCGTCCAGCGGCAGGCCTACCGGTGTCGTCACGCCGACGGCCAGCGGACCGGACCGGATCGTGCGGGGTTCACCGAACTCCGACAGGTCGACCATGTCCAGGATCGTCATCGGCCGTTCGTCCCCGCTGGTTCCGGGACGTTCGCCTTGCAGGTAGAGCTCCAACCGCGGCGCGCCGGCGGGGGGAAGTGCGACGGGGTCCTCGGTGAAGGCGAGCAGCGCCGTCGTGGTGGAGACGTGCCACCCGTGGGTGAAGAAGTCCCTGGCTTCGTCGAGCGTCAAGCGCGGGTCCTCGGCCACCTCCACCGCTTTCGTGATCGCGCCGAAGTCGACTCGAAGGTCGACCACGATCTCCGCGCCGCTGAATCCGTTGGGGGCCAGGCACGAGTGCACCACCAGCGCCAGCGCGGGGCGATCGTCCTCGCCGACGAACGCGAGCTGGTGAGCGCTGAACCGAGTGTTGTTGTGGTCGTGCGGCCCGTTGACCTCCTGCCAGGTGACGTCCTCGGCCGCCAGTCCCCACCGCTCGGCCAAGCGCTTGCCGAACTCGGTGGCACTGGAAAGGTCGAGGGCGGCGACCAGACGAACTCGGCCGTCGGCGGTGATCCTCAGGTCGTCGGTGGCGAACGGGACCCTCGCCGCGACCCTGAGTCGAAGATCCACCCTGCTGGACGACGTGTCCCACAGGTCACCCATCCGGAACGCCTCGTCGTCGAACGAAACCTGCGGACGCCACACCCACTCGTCGGTCGACCGGCGAACCATCTGGCCCCGTGGGCTCCAAGAGCCCCCCGCCAGTTCGACGACGTCGTCGTCCAAACCGACGATCCGACCTGGCGAGCGTGGATCCGACAGCGGGAAACCGACTCCCGCCGTCCCGCCGTCCGGGAACCCGAAGGCGCCGAGCACCTCCCACAGCGCTCGGGTGGCGACCCCCGCCCGTCGTCCCGGCTGCTTGTGGATCACGACGGGTGGCTGCGCGGGCGTGCCCTCGAAGTGCTGCACCCACCCCGGCCCTTCCCGCAACACCCTGCCCAGTGCGTGACCGAGACGCGCGGCGCCGCCCGCCGCCTCAAAGACCGGCTGGAACTCCACCTCGTGATCAGGCTCTCCGGGCAGGGCGTTCGTGCCCGGCCCGTCCGACGCGGAGAACACGACGTTGCGGACTTCGCCCACCTGGAGGACGTTCTTCGCGGAACCGTAGATCGCGTTCGTCACGGTGTGGGAATGAGGGGTTCTGGTCGTCCGTCGACGCCACCAAGCAGCCATCCGACGAGTTTCGCCGATCACCGGCGGGCACGGGTCCGAATCGACGAACTACCCCGCGGCCGTCTGCTCCACCAGCAGGTCCACCACGTCCACCAGCTCCCCCCGCCGCTGGAACGCCCTCCGCTGCCGGGCCGCCCCAGAACCGTCCAGCAGGACCCGGTCCACCCCGTCCGTCACCAGCTCGTAGTCGCCCGCGGCCTCCAGCGCGGGCCGCGCCCACGTGACCAACTCCTGGACCTGCGTCGACGCCCGGACCAGCGCGCCGGTGCGCAGGTCGACGTTCGTGCCCTCCACGCCGTCCCTGGCCGCCCGCCACAGCGCCGCTCGCAGGGCGTGCGGTGCCACGTCGAGCGCGGGCACGCGTGAGCTGAGCGCCATGGCCGCCACGCCACGGGTCAGCGCCGCGATCAGCACGGCCTCGTCCACCGTCGCGGCCACGTCGCACACCCGCAGTTCCACGGTCGGGTGATTGGCGGACAGCCGGACGTCCCAGTAGACGGTGGCCGTGTCCATGGCCGCCCCGCTGTCCAGCATGCCTCGCCTCGCCTGCTGGTACTCCTCGCCGGACGCGAAGTGCGGCGGCGCCCCGGCGGAGGGCCACGGGCTCCAGGACAGGTAGCGCCACGACGAGTAGCCCGTGTCCCGGCCGTCCACGAACGGGGAGTTGGCGCTCAGCGCCAGCAGCACCGGCAGCCACGGGCGCAGGTGGTTGCTGATCAGCACGCCCGCGTCGTCGTCCGGGATGCCCACGTGCACGTGGCAGCCGCAGATGGTCAGCTCCTGGACCAGCTTCCCGTACTCGCCCACCATCCGCCGGTAGCGGGGGTCGTCGGTCAGCGGAACCGGTTTCACGTCCCCGAGGATCGGCGTGCCGGTGGCGACGATCTTCGCCCCGTGGGTCGCGGCCATGCTCTTCAACGCCGACCGGGTGGCCACGAGGGAGTCGCGCACCTCGCTCATCGACCGGCACACCGGCGTGGCGCTCTCGACCTGGAACTCCGTCAGCTCGGCTTGCAGGTCGTACGGCGATTCGGTGCCCAGCACGGCGGGCGCGAGCGGCGCGACAGTCCGCGTCACCGCGTCCACCAGCAGGAACTCCTCCTCGACGCCCACGGTGAGGGCTTTGTCGAAGAGCGTTCGGGGACGGGGAAGCTGACTGGTCTCGGTCGTGCCCACGATGGCTCCCGGTGCTCAGGGTAGTCCGATCAATGCTATGAGTGACGAACCCGGGGCACATGCGGCGTATTGGCGAACTGTGCGCGCGGATGGCGTCAGTTTCGAACCCCCAGGACGGCTGCCAGCTCCGAGCGCCTGCTGACGCCCAGTTTCGCGTACGCGCGGCCCAGGTAGTTGTCGACGGTACGCCGGGAGAGCGCGAGGTGCTCCGCGATCCACCTGCTCGACCGGCCTTCCGCCGCCAGCCGGGCGACGTCGCGTTCGCGCCTGGTCAGCGTGCTGCCGACGGCCCGGTCGAGCAGCGGGGTCCGGGCGGTCGACGTGGTGCGCTCCGCGACGGCGTTGGCGCGGGACCGCAGGCCCGCCGACCGGTAGAGCCGCGAGGCCACGGCCGCCGCCTCCGCGGCGTGCACGGTCAGGCCGTGCGCGGCGAAGACGAGACCGGCCTGGTCGAGCTGCTCCGGGTCGTCGTCCGCCAGCCCGGCGGTGGCGGAGGCGAACGCGTGCACCAGCCCGTCGCCCATGGTTTCCGCCAGCGCGGCCAGCCGGTCCCGCACGCCCGCGGCGTCACCCAGGCGGGCGGCGTCGTAGAGGGCCATCGCCTCCATGGTCGGGAGGTGGTGGTCCGCCGCGGTTCGTGCCGCCTCCCTGGCCGTGCCCGCCGCGGCACGGCCGTCACCGCCCGCCGCGAGCACCCAGGCCCGGTCCAGCGCGATCCACGGCAGGAACAGGCGGGTCACGCGGCGGTCGGCCCGGTCCAGCAGCCGCGCCGCCAACCGCGGCTCGCCGTTCAGCGCGTGGGCGCCCGCCAGTTCGGCCAGGCTGGGCGCGGCCAGGCGGAACGTGTCGTAGCCCGCCAGCAGTACGAGCGACTCGCGCAACGCCGCCGCGCCCAGCGCGACGTCCCCTCGGGCTTTCGCCGCCGCGCCGCGCATCCCGGCCCACGCGCCGACCAGCGTGGTCATCTCCTCGGCCACGGCCGCCGCGTACCGGTCCTCGGCGATGGCCGCGACCTCGACCACGCGGCCACCCGCGAGCAGTCCCATGCAGTAGCCGAAGTCGACCTGCACGGGCCCCCACGGGAACCGCTCCCGGTGGGCCTCCGCCACGGCCAGCGCGTGCCGGTGGATCGCCCCGGCCCGGTCGTACCGCCCCAGCAGTCCCGCCGCCGCCCCGGCCGCGGTGCCGGCCCAGGCGGTGGACTGGGGATCGACGTCCGGGCGGCGCAGCACGGCCGCGCCGACGCGCAGCGCCTCCTCGCAGCGGGCGTCGAACAGCAGGATCCACGACCGGCTGGCCTCGGCCACGCAGTGCTCGGCGTCGACCAGGACGCGTTCCGCGCCCGCCGCGTCACCCTCGCCCCAGAAGAGGACGTCGGCACGGGTGACCGCCCAGCGGACCCGCGCCGACACGTCCTCCGGCGCCACGGGCATCGCGGCCTCGGACTCGTCGTAGCGGCCGGAGTGGTTCAGCACCTCCGCCAGCACGTGCTCCGCCCGCCAGCCGCCGTGCTCGACGGCCGCCCGCGCGAGGCGCTCGGCGGTGGGCAGGTCGAACCGGTCCATCGCCTGCTCCGCCGCGGCCAGCATCACCTCCGGGTTCCCCGGCGACCCCGCTTGCAGGTACCAGAGGCCTGCTCGCAGCGCGTCGTCGCGACGGCGCATGGGGGTGCGGGTCACGGCGTCCGCCAGACCGCCCGCGATGTCCCTGATCCGCGCGGGCGACGTCGTCCGGCGCAGCACCTCGCCGTAGAGGGGGTGCCCCAGCCTGCACACGAGGCGGGCACCCGCGCGTTCGGTGACGACCAGCCCGTCGCGCTCGGCCCGCGCGACCGACCGCCGGGACACCACGTTCTCCAGCAGTGCCAACGGAAGCGGCTCACCGCACGCGACCGCCTCCAGCACCTCGCGCACCGACTCGTCCACCACCCGCAGGCGGTCCGTGATCACCTCGACCAGCCGGGTGGTCGGCTTCGCCACCCCCGCCCACCGCCACACACCCCGCCGGCGCCTGAGCGAACCACTGTCCACACCGGACCGCAGAGTTTCCCGCAGCAGCAACGGGTTCCCGGCGCTCACCCGGCGCAGCCGCCTGCGGCTCACCGGGTCCAGCGCGCCGTCGAACGCGCGGTCCAGCAGTTCGTCCACAGCGGACGGCGACAGCCACGGCAGTTCGATCCGCTCGGTCAGCCCCTCCTTCCACAGTGACGTCAACGCGTCCGGGCACGGTTCGCCGTCGCGCAGCGCCAGCACCACGAACGCCAGACCGTGCGCCACCAGGTGCAGCACCACCGCGGCGGACGCGTCGTCCAGCAGGTGGCCGTCGTCCACGACCACCACCGCGTCCGCCCGCGAGGTGAAGCGCCGCGCCACCGCGCGCAACGCCGCCACCCGGTTCCCGCCCGGCACGCCGTCGTCGGGCAGCAGGTGCGACACCGCGCCGAACGGGATCACCGCCGTCGCACGGGTCGCGGTCACCCACTCGACCGCGCGACCACCCGCCGCGAACCGCTGCGCGGCCTCCCTGGCCAGCCTGGTCTTGCCGACGCCCGCCGCACCCGAGAGCACGACACCACCGACCACCCCCGCCGCCCCGACGACCGCGCGCAACTGCGCGTCCCTCCCGACCAGCGGCCACCCATCACCCAGCAGTGGTCGACGAGGTGCCATCACGTCCCCTCCGCCGTTCGGCCCAGGCAGAGCAATTCCGTTGCTCTACCAACAGGTTCCGGCCACTCGTAGCGTCCCGCGTCGTCCTACGAGCCACAAGGAGGGAAGCCATGCGCAACCATCTCGCCGCACTGGCCATCGCGGCGCTCGCGGTGCTGCTCGCACCACCGGTCACCGCCTCGGCGGCGGTCGGCCAACTCGACGCCGTGGTCAACGCGGCCGGGTACGGCAGGTCCGCCGACCTGCCCATCGGGGAGTCGCGCGACGGCGTCGCGCTGGAGTCGTCCGCCGTCGCGTTCGGCACTAACCTCGCGCCGTTCCAGGCCAGTGCGGCGCCGACGCCGTGCACGCAGGTGCTGGCCAACCGCGCCGTCGTGCTGACCGACCACCAGGGCCACCAGCTCACCGCGTGCCTGACGTTCGTGTCGTTCGGCCAGGTCAACTTCTACCTGCCGCGCGCGAACGCCCCGTTCGTGCCGCACGACTCGCTGATCGGCGAGGTCAGGCTGGTCGACACGACCAACGGGAACACCGTGTCCAGGAAACCGCTGCCGATCAGGGGGATCACCCCCGGACTGTTCTCCGCCGACTCCACGGGCTTCGGCCTGCCCGCCGGGTACGTCCTGCGGGTGCGGGCCGACGGCAGCCAGTCGCAGGAGCCCATCAGCGGGGGCGTCGACCTCGGTCCGGCGGGTGACCGCGTGTTCCTGGTGCTTTACGGCACGGGCATCAGGCTGCGCACGCCCGGTCGCAACGCCTGCGTCGTGTTCGGCGGGGTCGTCTCCGGGGGCGAGTACCGGCCCGGCACGTTCATCTGCGGCGCCCAGGTGCCCTACGCGGGGCCCGCCCCCGGCATCACGGCCGTCGACCAGGTCAACGTCGAGGTCCCGCGCGACGTCCCCGACGCCATCGGCGCGGAGGTGTTCCTCAGGGTGTTCCTCGACGACCCCGGCCAGGCACCCGCCTTCGCCCGGTGGAGCAACGTCCTGTCCGTCGCGATCCGCTGATCACGCCGCCGGTCGGGGGGACCCGGTCTCCCCGACCGGCCTGCCGCGCAGCACGTCCGCCCGCTCGTTGCCCGGCCTGCCCAGCACCCAGCTACTGCCGTGCAACGACTTCGCCTGCGCCTTCAACGGCGCCAGCAACCGCGACACCTCCCGGTACGACGGCACCGAGCCCGCCGCGCAGATCAGCGTCGCGAACGACAGCGTGACCACCATGCCCTCGGCGTCGAACACCGCGTCCAGCACGCCGGTCGCCATCGGCACGATCTCGTCCAACCCGGCCACGACCAGGAAGTCGTCCCCGCCCACGTGACCCACCTGCGCGGACGGCCACTCCGCCGCGGCCTCCGACAGCGCCCGGCCGATCGCCCGGATCAGCTCGTCACCCGCCGCGAACCCGACGCCGTCGTTGACCCGCTTGAACCCGTCCACGTCCAACCAGCCCACGGCGAAGTAGTCACCCGACATGATCCGCCGGTCCACCTCGCGCTCGACCGCCTCACTGCCCGGCAAGCGGGTCAACGGGTTCAGCGCCGCCGCCTGCTCCACCTTCAACTCGGCGATCCCGCGCACCACGTCCGCCACCCGGACCACACCGAGGCACCGGTCGTCGGCGTCCACCACGACCAGGTCATCGTTGGTCCGCTCCCGAGCGGCGTGCGCGACCACCTCCAGCAGCTCCACCGCCGACGTGCCCGTGCCGACCAGGTGCGGCCGGTCCGCCAGCCGCGCCGCGTCCCGCCGGGCGTGCAGCGCGTGCCCGTACGGGCCGGTCACCGACAGCAGGAACCGGTTGCGGTCCACCGACCAGCGCGGACGCCCGTCGGGATCGACCAGCACCACACCGCTCAGGCTCGGCTGCCCCGCCAGCACCTCGCGCACCTGCTCGGACGTCGCGTCCTCCGGCAGCGTGGTCGCGGGGTGCAGGAAGTCCGTCACCCGAGGCCCGGCCAACCGCCGGATCGGACCGGTGCGCGTCACCGCCTCCGGGTCGTTGGCCTCGCTCAACACCGCCGAGATGGTCGCGTCGACCTTCGGTCTTCGCGACGGCATCGCCAGCAGGTTGCCCTGCGCCAGCCGGACCCCGAGCCTGCGCAGCGCCGCCAGCTCCGGCTCGGACTCCACGCCCTCGGCCACGACCTGGGTGTCCGTGTGCTCGGCGATGTGCTGGAGCGCCTGCACCAGCGCCGCCGCCGACGGGTCCTCCGGCAGCCCGGCCACGACCTCGCGGTCCAGCTTCACCACGTCCGGCCGCGCCTCCGTGAGCAGGCTCAACGGCACGTCACCCTCACCGACCCCGTCCAGGCCGATCCGGAACCCGTCCGCGCGCAACCGCTCCAGCCCGCGCACCAGCAGCCCGCGCCGAGCACGGGAGTACGGGGTGCCGATCTCGACCACGACGGTCGACGGGTCGCGGCCCGCGTCGCGCAGCGCCCCGTAGAGCGGGGCGAGGAACTCCGGCCGGTCGGCGACCGTCATCGCCAGCAGGTTGAGGTGCAGCGGCAACCCGAGGTCGTGGTCCGCCGCGAACCCGACGGCACGGCAGGCCAGGGCGACATCGGTGTTCGTCAGGTACCCCGCGCGGTAGGCCATGCGCAGCAGGTCCTGCACGCCGCCGTCATGAGGCCGGGCCAGCGCTTCGACCGCGACGACACCCCCGGTGTGGAGGTTGAACAGCGGCTGGAAGGCGAATCGGACGTCATCCAGCAACGCGGGCACCCGACGATCGTGCCTGGTCGATCATCGTTTGCCGAGGTGGTTCACCAGGTGTTCACGACATCTTCGACCGGTGTCACCGGTCCTGCGGCGCCAGCACCAGCGTTCGGCGCAACCGCCACGGCGCGTGCCGGAACAGCTCGGCCATCGCCTTCGTCGCCCCGGCCACGTCCTCCCGGTCGGACAGGTAGGAGCGCCGCAGCTCGTCCGGGAGCCGGAAGAACAGGTCGAAGAACTCCGGCACCTGCTCCGGCGGCATCGCCAGCAGCGCGCGCAGCCCGTGGCGGCGCATCGTGTGCACGAGCTTCGCGGCCGGGGACCAGACGATCTGCTTCGCCGCCGCCCGCGCGGCCCTCGGACCCTTCGGCAACGCGTCGGCGACGGCCTCGGCCACCAGCGGGGCCAGCGTCAACGTCGTCGCGACGCTGTACCCGGTCGCGGGGTGCACCAGCGCCGCCGCCGCGCCGAACGTCAACCGCGTCGGCCGGCTCAGGTCCACCGGGAAGCGCACCTGCTCCTCCACGGTCGTCGGCGCGATGCCGTGCCCCGCGAGCCGCGACGCCAGCCGCGTCCGCAGCTCGGCGACGGGAAGACCGGGCCGCCGCGCCAGCGACGTCTCCTCCAGCAGCACGCGGTCCGGGCCGAGCGGGACGGCGTAGAGGAAGGTCGGCCACTCGACGCCCGTCACCGGCGGCTGCCGCCAGTCCATGATCAGCGCCTCACCGTCGTCGAGCACGGCCTTCGCCTCTTCCTTGGTGACGACGACACCCGCGGCCGTCTGCTCCACCCGGCCCCGACTCGGCGGCGCCCCGGTGGCGTCGACCACGAGCGCGGCCGTCAACGTCCGCCCGTCGGCCAGCCGCACGGACGACCGGTGCGGGCCGAGCGTGATGCTGGTGGACTTGCCGACCTCCACGCGCACCGCGGGTGGGAGGAGGTGGAGCCGCGTGTTGTCCAGGACCACGTATTCGCGGTCCAGCACGTGGTGCTCCACGCCGATGGCCCGCGTCACAGGCGCGCGCACCGCGATGGGAGTTTCCTTCGGCAGTTCATCCGCCCACGCGCCGTAGGTCGACGTCCACGGCTTGTCGGGGCGGGGGTCGACGAGCGTCGTCTCCAGTCCGGCCTCCGCACAGGAGCCCGCCAACGCCCGCCCAGCGGGTCCACCACCCAGCACGATCACGTCCACGGATCGACGTTATCCCGACCCCCTGGTGTTCCGCCGCGCCCGATCGGGGGTGATTCCGCACGTCAGCGGGTTGTGCGAGCTTTAGGGGACCCCCCGTTGAAGAGCCGTTGGAGGCCCGTGTAAGTTTCTCTCTGCCAGCGCGGAACGGGCCGGAAACGGAACGGAGCGGGGCAAAACCCCAGAACTACATGAAGTACCAGCGTTCCTTGCTGGGTCGGATTCCTCGAAGAGGCCGATTTGACAAGGGAAATGCGGTTCGGATAACTTCTGGAACATAGCAAACTGAATGCGAAGCGAGTTTCTGCTGAGCGAAACGGTCCGAAACGGCCGATTTGACAAGGCGAAAACGGAGTTGCTAAGCTTCAGACACAAACGAAATACCGAATACCTGCCCCGGATCGGGTCGCACTCAATGCGAATCGA
>NZ_JANYMP010000019.1:0-52195 GCF_025061645.1 Umezawaea endophytica
CGAATGGTCTTCAGCACGTCCTCGATGGCGTTGGTGATGATTTCCGGGCGTTCGGTCACGATGCCCTCGTGTGAGGTGTTCTCGGCGACCACGTGCTTGCGGTTCGGTCCGGCCTGCGCGAAGTGGGCTTGGGCGTCGCGCCACAGTTTTGCCGCCTCCGGGGAGTCGACGAACGGGGTTTCCGACGCGACGATCGCGGTTACCGGGACGTCGTTCGGCCAGGACAGCTTGTGGAACGTGCGGTGCACGGTGGCGTAGTCGACCATCACGGCCAGCAGTTGGCGGTTCTTCTTGGTCGAGTCCTTGGCCAGCAGGTCGGCCTTCTGCTGCTCGATGACCGGTTCGAACGCGGTCAGCATGTCGTCGGTGAAGAAGTCCGGCACGTTGGCGTCGATGAGCACCGCGCCGGAGACCCAGCCGGGGTTCTTGGTGACGAAGTTGGTGGCGACCTCGCCCGCGATGGAGTGCGAGACCAGCACGACGTCCTTGGTGACCCCCAACTCCTTCAGGCCGGCTTCCAGGTCCGACACGGCGTTCTCCACCCGCCACGGGCCCGAGACCTCGTCGCTCTCGCCCTCGCCCGCCCGGTCGTAGGTGATGACCTTCGAGCCGGTGGCCTTCGCGAGCTTCGGCGCCAGGTCCTTCCAGTACGACGAGCTCAAGCCACCGCCCGCGTCCAGGACCAGGGCGGGGAGTTTGCCGTCCACGACGTGGAAGACCAGGTCGTGCTCGGCGTTGGTGACCTTGCGCGTCTGGAACTCGACCGGCGCGGACGTGCTGGTCGGCGTGCTGGGGGACGGGCTGCTCGCCGCGGTGGGGGTCGAGCACGCCGCCAGCGAGGCTGCCAGCAGTGCGGCGGCGGTGACGGTGATCGTGTTGCGGCGCAAAGAGATCAGGTGTTTGACCATGCGAGAAACCTAGGAATTTCGCCTCCGCCGGACGATCCGGCCAACCGGCCGATCCCTCCTGGGGCTAGCCGCACCCACGGCGTCGGGCCAGCAGGTTGACAGCGCGTTCGTGATATGCGCATACTTTGGTTACACTATATAACAAACGCCAAAGCCTGAAACTGGAGTCATCGTGAAGACCAACTTCCTGCGCCGTGGCCTGACCGTCCTGCTCGCCAGCGCCGTCAGCGCCGTGCTGATGGCCGGAACGTCCACGGGCTCGCACCAGAGGCCGGACGTCGTGGCGCAGTGGGCGGCCGCGTGGAACGGCACGGATCCGCAAGCGCTGGCGAAGCTGTTCACCCACGACGCGGTCTACACCGACCTCGGGGTGAACAAGGTGTCGACGGGGCGGGACGGGGTCGCCGCCTGGAAGTACGGCACCGACCAGCTCATCGCGAACGCCCACGTGACGGTGAAGGGGTCGTTCCGCTCCGGCGACCGGATCGCGGCCGAGTCGACCTACTCCGGGCACATCAAGGGCGCGCCGACGCCCTTCGCGGTGCCGATGACGACGATCTTCGAGTTGCGCGGCACCCTGATCCGCGCCGATCGGGACTACTACAGCCTGTCGACGCTGCTCGCGCAGTCCGGGCTGCCCGCCGACTGGACGCCGCCCACGGGCTGAACGGGTGAGGGGGGCCGTTGCAACCAAACGGCCCCCCTCGTCCGTCTACGCAGGTGACGGGAAGACGGTGGGTGCTGAGCGGGGTGGTGGCGGTCATGTGCGCGGGGGTGGTCGCGGGGTGCGGGGCGTCCGGGACGGGCGTCACGTCCACGGGTGCGACGTCCGCGAGCGGCACGTCCGCGAGCGGCACGCCGACGGGTGGGGCGTCGTCGGTCGAGGTGAGTGCCGGGCGGTCCGCCCCGGTCCAGCCGACCACGACCGCGTCACGGCAGGCGGACGCGGTGCCGCCCGCGCTCTCGCCTCGCGCCAAGGAGTTGATCGACCAGGCCAAGCAGGCGCGGCAGGAGTCGGTGGTGCTCACGATCTCCACCGCCGCGGGGCGGGCCGAGTCGACGGCGCAGGCGTTGCGGGACCTCGGCGCGACGGTCGAGTCCGTCGACGCGACCGTGGGCTACGTCCGCGCGAGCGTGCCGGTCGCCGTGGCCGCGCAGGCCGCGACGCTGGACGGGGTGTCCCGCGCGGACGTCGAGGAGGAGATCGGCTTCCCGGATCCGACTCCCTGACGGGCGCGGCGGCCCCGTGCCCAGAAGCGCGGGGCCGTCGCTGAATACGAATCGGCCCCGCGTCCCTCCAGGAGGGGCGCGGGGCCGTTCCGTAGATCGGTTCTGACTAGACGACCTGCTGCACGACCACCGTGCCGCGGCCGACCGTGGCGCCTTCGGCGGTCACGACCTGCAACTCACCGCGCAGGATGCGCCCCTCGCCCGGCTGGGCGCTCGCGGTGACCGTGCCGTTGACCGTCCACGTCGTGCCGGCTGCCCGGTCGGCGTGGGGGTCGGACACGGACACGTTGCCGAGGGCGGACGACGCGTAGAAGTCGATGTAGTCGTACTCGGTCGTGCCCGCGGGCACCGAGTAGCCGTCCACGACGACCCGCCACAGACCGGCGGCGGGGTTCGGCGTGATGACCGACTCCTCGGAGTCGCCGTCGGCCGACGTCCTCGACACCACGCAGGTGCCCGTGGAGCAGTTGTAGAGCGTCAGGTCGAGGTCGGCGGAGATGTCGCTCGTCTTGCCGATCGTCGCGCTGATCGCGCTGGCACCAGCGGGAACCGTGATGTCGTAGGTCTGCACCGCCAGGTTGGCGATGGTCGGCCTGTCGATCTTGGCGCTGGTGAGCTGACCGCCCGCGAGCCCGCCCTTGAACGCGGACAGCGAGTTGGTCACCTGGTAGGTCCGCGCGACCGGCTGGCCGAGCGGGGCGGACGCGATGGTGTCCGGGTTCGGGCTGACGGTGGTGCCGAGCACCGACGCGGTCACCTTGTACGGGGCCTTGTCGGCGTCGGACGTGCGACGGGCCTCGACCACGATCTCCCAGACGCCCGGCAGCGGGTTGCTGACCGTGCGGCTCAGGGGCGTGCCCGGCGAGCAGCCCGCGCCCGCGTCGGGGTTGTAGCAGGACGTGGAGCTGGTGAGGTCGAGCGGGATGCCCGTCGGGTCGACGCGCAGGAAGCGCACCTGACCCTTGCCGGGGTCGCCACCGGCGACCATGTCGACCTTGAGCGCGCTGGCGCCCTGGGGGACGCGCACGAAGACGCTCGTCACCTGGTTGCGGGCGATCTCACCGGACTGGGTCACCGCGTACTTGTTGGCCGCGGTGAACTCCTGGGCGGCGAAGACGGTGTTCAGCGTCTTCAGGTCGACGCCCGGCGTGGACGGGTTGTCCAGGCTCAGGACGGCGGACTGGACGCCGACCTTCTTCGGCTTGACCTTCACGACGAACGACACCGGGGTGTTCAGCGGCAGCGTGACGCTGTTCGGCGAGTCGAACGACTTGGTGTCGCCGTCCCAGTCGACGCGGTACTTGACCGGCTTCGCCGAGCCCGTGGTGCGGGTGAGGGTGTACGTGCGGGTGTAGTCCTTGCCGATCGTCACGCCCTCGCGGTCGTGGATGCCGACGCCCCGGTTCGCGGTGGGCTTGAGCTGCGCGGACAGCGCGGTGTGCACCTCGACGGACGAGGTCACGACGTCCTGCGCGCCGTTGCGGCTCAGGATCGAGTAGGCCGACTTGACGTCGAACTGGCCCGCGCCCTGCTCGTACGCGCCGAGGTCCTTGTTGAAGTCGGCGCCGGACTTGATGGCGTTGCGCAGCTTCGCGACGTTGGGCCGCTCACCGTTGTGGGTCGCCTTGTACGCGCTCACGAGCAGCGCGGCGGCACCGGTCGCCTGCGGGGCGGCCATCGACGTGCCGTTGAACATGGCGTAGCCGGCGGGCAACTCGTAGGTGCCCGCGACGGGGCCGGGGACCTGCCAGCGCGGCACGGAGGAGATGGCCGAGCCGGGCGCGGTGATGTCCGGCTTGAAGCCGCCGTCCTCACGCGGGCCGCGCGAGGAGAAGCCGTGCAGGCTGTCGGACTGCTTGGTGACCGAGCCGTAGTTGGACAGCCAGGTCTGCTTGGTGATCGACGAGCCGACGCTGATCGCGTCCGTGGCCACCGAGGGGTCGCCGACGGTGTTCGCACCGGCGCCGCTGTTGCCCGCGGAGATGAAGATCTGCACGTTGTACTCGGCGATCGTGCGGTTGTAGAGCTCCGCGCGGGCGTTGTTGCCGTCGTTGAGGGCGGGCAGGCCGCCGATGGAGATGTTCACGACGTCGGCGCCGTTGCGCGCGGCGTACAGGACGCCGTCGAGCAGGCCGCTGCTGGTGCAGGACGACGAGGTGAGGCAGACCTTGACGGCCATCAGCTTGGCGCCGGGGGCCGCGCCGGTCATCTTGCCGCCGAACAGGCCGTTGGCCGCGGTGATGCCCGCGACGTGCGTGCCGTGCGCGGCGCCCGCGATGCCGAGGTTGACGAAGGCGGTGCCGCCGTTGTCGTAGATCGACCTGTCGGTCTGGACGACGAAGCCGACGCGCTCGACGATCGGCGTGGCCGCGTTGTCGGTGCCGAAGAAGCCGACGTCCTTCTTGTACTTGTAGTCGATCATCGCGGCCTGGTCGGTGAAGTCACCGTCCTGGTCCAGGTCGACCCGGACCTCCTTGGTGGCGACGTCCTGGAGCACCGCGAACGTGTCCAGCCGGTCACCGTCGCGGTTGATGTCGCCGCCGGTCTCCGACGTCGACGAACCGAGGTCCTTGGTGATCTCGCGGAACAGGCCGAGCGAGTACGGGCCGCCGGTCGCGGGCGCGGTGTAGTTCACGCCGCCCGAAGTGAAGGCGCCGGTGTAGCGCTCCTTGCCCATCGCGACCCACGTGCCGTCGTTCTCGGTCGGCGCGTTGGCGTTGTACCAGTCGACGATCTTGCGCTCACCGGTCGTCGTGGTCGTGAGCGCCGGGTGGTCGAGGTCGACGCCGGAGTCCAGGATCGCGATCGTGGTGCCGCGGCCGTCCCACTTGGGGTGCGACTTGGTGAAGTCGGCGGCGCCCGTGTCGCCGATCGGCATGTACGGGTTTTCCTTGGGGGTCTTCGCGTCCGGCGCCTTCTGCGGCAGCGGGTTCGAGGCGCCCTCGGGCCTCGGGTTGTCGACGGCGACGAGGCCGTCGACGTCCACCGCGTCCACCGACTTCAGCTTGGCGGCCTTCTCGGCCTGCTCGCGCGGCAGCGTCACCTTGAGGTAGTCGACCTCGCGGTCGGCCTTCTCGACGACGGCGCCGAGCGCCTGGAGCTCCGTGGTGGCGGCGTCGATCTTGCCCGCCTCAGCGGCGACGAGGAGCGTGACGTCGGACTTGCCCGCCTGCTCCGCTTCGACGAGGAGGGCGCGGTCCTGCTTGTCGAGCTGCTTGTCCGCCTGGGCGGGCGGCAGCGGCTGCGCGAGTGCGGGGGTGGCGGCGAAGCCGAACCCAGTCGAACCCAGCACGGCGGCCAACAGGGCCGCACTGGTGCGGTGTCTCCACCGAAGTCCTGACCTGATCACGACGCGAAAACCCTTCGTGGGGGGAGAATGCTGGAAGCACATCTCTCCGCGCACGAACCGGCAATAGGACGATCAGCCTATTAATGAAGTCCACATTGGACTGAACAGTCTCTTGCCAACAGCCCTTTTCCAGGCTAGAGATCGGTTTTCCGATAACGGTTGGCACACCTGAGCGCCAGTCAAGAGCTGATCGAAGGGAATGTCAACCCATGTCAACGGTGAATACGACGTCCTTCGGTGAGAGCGGTAACGAATTGACGTGACAACCGATGCCGCCTATTCAGGGGTGGCACCGGGGGTGACGTCGAGCACCAAGGGGAACACCCGTGTGGTACCACCCGTTCTACAGGAGGTCGGCACCAGGGTGCTGCGCCCGGCGCCGGTTCACGGCGGACGCCCCCTCGCCCGCGTGGACCACCCCCGAGGCGCTCGTGGCGCGCCCCTACCCGCCGACCGCCGTCGGCCGGACGGAAACCCCCCTTCCGCACCGGCCGACGGTCTCCCAGCCCCGCCGAGCGGGTGGTGTGCCGAAGTCCCGCTCCCTGGACGTCCTTGACGCCACCGCGCGACCACCGCAGTCTCGGAGGGGTGAACCGAGCCCAGCTCCTGACCCGACGCCGCCACGTGGACTTCGCGCGCACGTGTTCCTGCCGCTGTCCGTAGCCCAGGGACCACGCCGACTTCCCGTTGCCCAGCAAGGAGCCCTCATGTCCGCACTCATCGGCACGCTGGTGGGCAACCCCCGCCCGGCCTCCAGGACCCTCAACGCCGCGCTGGCCCTGCGCGCGGCCCTGCGCCAGGTCCTCCCCTCCGCCGAGGACGGCGCCGTCGTCGACGCCGCGGAGCTGGCGCAGGACGTCTTCACCCCCGGCTCCACGAGCGTCAAGGACGCGCTGGCCTCGCTGGAGCGGTCGACCGTCCTCGTGGTCGCCTCGCCGACCTACAAGGCCACCTACACCGGCCTGCTGAAGGCCGTGCTGGACCAGGCTCCCGGCGGCTGGCTCAAGGGCAGGATCGCCATCCCGCTCCAGGTGGCCGCGTCGGACAAGCACGCGCTGGCCGCCGAGCTGCACCTGCGCCCGGTCCTGGTCGAGCTGGGCGCCCACGTCCCCGGCCCGGCGGTCTTCCTCAACGAGGCGGTGCTGGCCGACCACGACGCCCTCATCGCCACCCTCGCGCAGCACCTGGTGGACACCGGAACGGCAGCCGTCGTGCGGGCGGCACTAGCGGCAGGGGCGTCTGGATGAGCGTCGTACCCCGGCAGTCGAAGAGGGACCTCGCGGACGAGCTCAAGGGCGCCCTGCGCGACCACCCGCAGGCGGTCACCATCGTCACCGCCCAGGGCCCGGAGGGGCCGGTGGGCGTCACCGTCAGCTCCTTCACCTCGGCCAGCATGAACCCGCCGCTGATCGTCGTGTGGATCGGCGACGGCGCCTCGGCGTGGCCGGTGCTGCGCACGGCGCCGCTGTTCGCCGTGCACCTGCTGCACGCGGGCCAGAGCGACCTGTCGGACCTGTTCGCCAGGACGGGCTCGGACCGCTTCGGCGACCAGACCAACTGGGAGTCCGACGTCGACGGGGTGCCGCACCTGCTGGACGCCCCGCTGCGGCTCCGCTGCCGCACGGCGAGGCGCATCGCCGTCGGCGACCACGTCGCGCTGGTCGGCGAGCCCTTGGAGGTCCAGCACACGGGCGGCACCCCGCCCCTGGTGAGGTTCCAGGGGCGTTATACGTCTGTGGATTAAGTCAGGCCACGCTTTCGGCGTTGCCCGAGCCCTCGGCGGCCAGCAGGCGCAGGAGGGCTCGGGCAACGCCGTCGTTCTGCCGGAAGCCCGGCGCGTTCGTGCCCGGTCGGGCGAACGCGGCGAACGCGCGGCCGGTCGTGAACGGGCCAAGGGCGAACCGGCGGGGGTGCGCGGTGCCGTTGCGCTCGATCAGCCGGTTGTCCTCCGGTGAGACGCGCACCAGGCCCGTCGACCGGCCGTCGGACAGCTTCTCCTCCACGACGTCGCCCGCGCCGCGCAACGCCCGCAGCACCGGGTCGGCCGTGCGCCCCAGGCTGTGGGCGGGCAGGCGGGCCTCGACCAGCCCGGTGGCGCGCACGACGTCCGGCGAGCTGGCGCTGCCCGCCACGAACGCGCCGTCCTCGGCCCGCACCCACACGTCCGCCCCGAGGAAGTTCACGATCCCGGCCCGCGACAGCGCGAGCAGCTCCTCCAGGCGGTCCGGCGGCGGTCCGCTGGCGAGGAAGCTGAAGAACCCGCCCCACCACCCGTCGGCGTGCGCCAGCCGCGACGCCGGGGACAGCTTCGGCGAGTTCAGCACGCGCGGCAACTGCCCGTAGACCGACAGCAGCGCCATGAACGCCCCCAGGTCCGCGCTGAACGCCGGATCGGACCGCCGGGCGACGTCCGCCTCGACGTAGGCGCGCAGGTGCTCCTGGAACTCCTCACCGGTCGCGAACACCAACCCCGCCAACGGCCGGTCCAGCCGCTCGAAGTCGATCCGGTCCTCCACCAGCGGCACCGACGACTCGACCAGCGCCGCCATCCCGGTGCTGTACCAGGGCAAGCCGGCGAACTCGGCGGCGAACTCGTTCCACGGCAGGGCAACCCGCTCCGGGTGCCCGGTGAACAGCTCGTGGAAGTACCCCCAGGCGATCTCCTTGGCCAGCAGCGGCCACACGTCGGCCTGGAAGTCGAACTCGACGGGCGAGGCCAGCAGCTCGTCGACCACCTGCCCGTCGAAGAACCTGGGCAGCGGCAGGGGATCGCCTTGCAGCCGGTAGCCCGTCTTCGAGTGGTACGGCACGCCGCGCCGCGACCCGACGTGGATCCGCGGTTCACGGCCGGAGGGCACGTACCGCAGGCCGTCGGCGGACTCCTCGAACCGGCCGCCACGCCCCTGCGTGAGCAGCACCATCAGGTCGATGAACGCCAACCCGAACCCGCGCAGCACCACGTCGGCCCCCTCCCGGACCGAGGAGAGGTCGCTGTCGGCCGAGTAGTCCGGTGGCAGGTACGCCAGCCCGTTCGCGGAGGCGTAGTCGACCAGTTCCCGTTCCTCTGCCCCGATCTCGGCGTCCAGGTGCCCCAGCGTCAACACCACCGCGTCCGCCACCAGCGGCGTCGACCGGTCGGCGAGCCACACCCTCTGCCGCCCCTGCGGCGACCCGGTGATCCGCCGCACCGACGTGCGGTGCTGGTGCACGGTGATCCCCGGCGGCAGCGCCTCGACCGCGTCCCGGAAGAACCACGCGAGGTACGCGCTCTGCAACCGCCTGCTGGGGAACGTCGTCGGCTCCAACCGGTCCAGCTCGGCCAGCACGTCGGCGGGGAGGTCCACACCGGACAGTCCGCCGGACGTCACCAGCCCGGCCCACTCGGCGAGCGACGGCCCCGGCCGCACCGGACCGTCGCACACGACGCTCGCGTCGGTGAACATCGTCACGTCCACCGCCATCGAGTTCATCCGCAGCAGCTCGGACTGCTCGTACCGCCAGACGCGCCCGGCGCCCGGCGGGTGCGGGTCGACGACGTGGACGTCCAGCGCCGCACCGGGGAACAGCTCCGGCGCGTTCACGGCGAGGCGCTCGACCAGCCCGGCCGCTCGCGGCCCGCCACCGACCAGCACGAGCACCACCGGCGGTGCGCTCACAGCACCCTGGCCAGGAACTCGCGGGTGCGGGCGTGCCGGGGAGCGGACAGCAGCTCCGCGGGCGGCCCGGACTCGACCACCCGCCCCTCGTCCAGGAACACCACGGTGTCCGCGACCTGGCGGGCGAACGCCATCTCGTGGGTGACCACGACCATCGTCATCCCCGCTTCCGCCAGGTCGGCGATGACGGCCAGCACCTCGCCGACCAGTTCCGGGTCCAGCGCGCTGGTCGGCTCGTCGAACAGCATCAGCTTCGGTTCCATCGCCAACGCCCGCGCGATGGCGATCCGCTGCTGCTGACCGCCGGAGAGCTGCCGAGGGTAGGACTCCTCGCGGCCCGCGAGCCCGACGCGGGCGATCAGCTCCTTGCCCAGCGCCACGGCGGCGGCGCGGGACAGGCCGCGCACGCCGATCGGCGCCTCGACCACGTTCTCCAGCACGGTCAGGTGCGGGAACAGGTTGAAGTTCTGGAACACCATGCCGATCGAGGCCCGCTGCTTGGTGATCAGCCGGTCCTTCAGCTCGTGCAACCGGCCCTTGTGACGGCGGTAGCCGATCAGCTCGCCGTCGACCTCGACCTCACCGGCGTTGATCTTCTCCAGGTGGTTCACGCACCGCAGCAGCGTGCTCTTGCCGGACCCGGAGGGCCCGATCACGCAGGTGACCTCGCCCTGCCGCACCTCGAGGTCGACCCCGCGCAGCACCGGCGTCGTCCCGTAGCTCTTGTGCAGGTCGCTGATCCGCACGACCGTCGCGGCGCTCATCGCAGCCGTCCCTTCAACCTCTGCCACGGCGTGGGCGGCAGGGCTCGTGCCGCGCCCCGCGCGTAGTACCGCTCGACGTAGTACTGGGCCACGCTCAGCACGCTCGTGACGACGACGTACCAGACGGTCGCGACGAGCAGCAGCGGGATGATCAGGTAGTTCCGGTTGTAGATGAGCTGGACGGAGAACAGCAGGTCCTGCACGGCCAGCACGCTCACGATCGACGTCCCCTTGAGGGTGCCGATCAGCGCGTTACCCGCGGCCGGGATGATCGAGCGCATCGCCTGCGGCAGCACGATCCGCCGCAGGATCCGGCCGCGGCCCATGCCCAGCGCCAGCGCTGCCTCGACCTGCCCCTGCTCCACCGAGATCACGCCGCCGCGGACGATCTCGGCGGCGTACGCGGCCTCGTGCAGCGTCAGGCCGATGATCACGGCGGCGAGCGGGCCGATCAGGTTGGTGGAGCTGATGCTCACGAAGTCCGGTCCGAACGGGATCCCGAAGGACAGCGTCGGGTACAGCGCGCCGATGTTGAACCAGAACAGGAGCTGCACCAGCATCGGCACGGACCGGAAGATCCAGACGTAGCCCCAGGCGACCCCGACGAGCACGGGGTTCCCGGACAGCCGCAGGACGGCGAGGACGGTGCCCAGCGCGAACCCGAGCACCAGCGTGAGGACGGTCAGCCACAGCGTGAGGCCAAGACCGCGGAGCACCACCTCAGCGGTGAAGTACTCGGCGACCACACTCCACTGGAAGGCCTCGTTGGTGATCACCGACCGCACGGCGGCGGCGAGCATCACCAGTACGACGACGGCGGAGATCCAGCGGCCGGGTCGGCGCAGCGGCACCACACCGGCGGCGGGGGTGGTTCGGGCGGTCGGAGGCGGCACGAGATCGGTGGAAACGCTCACAGAAGGTCTCCGAAGACGAGGGACAGCACGGAAAACGGGTGCCGCGTCCCTCAACGCCGCATCCGATGGTAAACGCCCGCTGCGAGCAGAAGTCAAGGCTGTCCGAGGGTTGGACACCCATCCCACGTCTCGTTGACGTACGCCCGGAGCGCTGGTGCACTGGGGTCGTGGAAAGCCTGCGACTGGTCACCCGAGACCACATCGACTTCGGTCGAGTGTGGTCCGCTTCCTGTCCGCGCTGAGACCCACCGCCGAGCGCGTCTCCCTCAACGCCCGAACTCGGCCAGTTCCCCCTTCACCCCACTACTGGGTTCCCGCACGCCCGCGTCCGCCGCGGGCGTCTTCTCCGCACCACCACTGGGGAGTACGACGTGCCTGTGGAATTTCTGGGTATCGGTGGCACCAACGACGGCTCGGAGACGAGCCCGCGCACCGGCGCCTCCTTCGACAAGGACTACACGCTCCGACTGGCCCGCGCCCACGAGGACAACGGCTGGGACCGCGTGCTGTTCGCCTACGGCTCCGGCTCGCCGGAGCCCGCCCAGGTCGCGGCCTTCGTGGCCACGAAGCTGGACAAGCTCCAGATCCTGTTGGCGCACCGCCCGAACGTCTCCTACCCGACGTTCGCCGCGAAGACGTTCGCCACGCTGGACCAGATCAGCGACGGCAGGCTGACCGTGCACTTCATCACCGGTGGCACGGACCACGAGCAGCAGCGCGAAGGCGACTTCCTGACTAAGGACGAGCGCTACGACCGGACGCGCGAGTACATCGGCATCGTCAAGAAGGCGTGGACCTCGCGCGAGCCGTTCGACCACGAGGGCACCCACTACCGGTTCGCCGACTTCGTCAGCGACACCTTCCCCTTGCAGCAGCCCAGGATCGGCGTCTCCTTCGGCGGGTCCTCCCCCGCCGCGTACCGCGCGGGCGGCGCCGAAGCGGACATCTACGCGCTGTGGGGCGAACCGCTGGCGCAGACGGCGGAGCAGATCGAGTCCGTCAAGCAGGCGGCACGGGACGCGGGCCGCACGGACGTGCCCCGCATCCAGGTCGCGTTCCGCCCGATCCTCGGCGCCACCGAGGAACTGGCGTGGGAGAAGGCCTACCGGACCGTCGACGCGATCAAGGAGCGCACCAGGGGCGGCACGGCCGCGCTGACCCGGCGGCACTCGTTGAAGAACCCGGAGAACACCGGGTCGCAGCGGCTGCTGGCGCTGGCGGAGCAGGGCGAGCGCTTCGACCGCGCGCTGTGGACGCCGACGGCGGCGGCGACCGGTGGCGCGGGCAACTCCAACGCGCTGGTCGGCACGCCGGAGACGGTGGCGCAGGCACTGCTGGACTACTACGACCTCGGCGTGGACATCCTGTCCGCCCGCGGCTACCACATCTTGAACGACGCCATCGACTTCGGCCGGTACGTGATCCCGATCGTCCGCGAGGAGGTCGCCAAGCGCGACGCGGCGCGCGCGGAGGCGGAGGCGAAGGCGCAGGAACCGGTGCGCGAATCCATCTCGGTCGACGGATGACGGTCAACCAGTTGGAGGTCCGCCGGGTCGACCCGGCGGACCCGCTCACCGGCCCGATGATGGCGGAGCTGACGCACGAGTACGTGACCCGCTACGGCGAGGACGCGCGGCAGGAGATGGCGCGCTACCCGACGGAGGTGTTCCGGCCGCCGGACGGAACCCTGTTGCTGCTGCTGGAGGACGGCGTGCCGATCGCGGGCGGGGCGTTCAAGCGCTACGACGGGCGCACGGCGGAGCTGAAGCGGATCTGGACCGGTTCGGCGCACCGCCGTCGCGGGCTCGGCCGCCGGGTCGTCGCCGAACTGGAGCGCGAGGCCGTCGCGCTCGGCTACCGGCGGCTCTACCTGACGACCGGGCCGCGGCAGCCGGAGGCGAAGGCCCTCTACCTCGTGCTCGGGTACACGCCGCTGTTCGACGTCTCGGCCGATCCGCTGACCATCGGTCCGCTGCCCTTCGAGAAGTCCCTGCCGTTCGAGAACACGACAAGCTGATGGGAAGAACGACAGTGCGCGCCAGACGGAGCAAGCTCTACTCACTGCTGATGCTGTCCTTCGCCATCTCGTTCGCCACCGCCGGGTGCGGTTCGGCGGGCGCCGGGAGCGGTCCGTCGGGGTCGGCCGCGCCGACGGTCGACGTGCTGGGCTCGGTGGTCAAGGACGACGCCCTCGCCGCGCTGCTGCCGGAGGCGAGCAGGCAGGCCGGGGTGGTCAAGTTCGCCTCGTCGGTCGGCAGCACGCCGCCGTCGTCCTTCTACGCCGAGGACAACAAGACCGTCCAGGGCGTCGACATCGAGATCGCCGCCGCGGTCGGCCAGGTGCTCGGGCTGCGGATCGACCGCGAGGTCGCCAGCTTCGAGGCGATCCTGCCCGCGCTGAGCAGCGGCAAGTACGAGGTGGGCACCGGCAACTTCGGGGTGACCGAGGCGCGGAAGAAGACCATCGACTTCGTCACCTACATCAACGACGGCCAGGGCTTCGCGGTCCGCAAGGGCGACGACCGGGTCAAGGAGGTGAAGAAGCTCGACCAGCTCTGCGGGCTCAAGATCGGCACCGGGGCGGGGACCACGTTCGAGGCGACCCTGGAGCGGGAGAAGCACGTGTGCCCGGACGCCGGGAAGCCGGAGTACCAGGTGCTCAGCTTCTCCGACACCGCCGGGATCTACCTCGGGCTCCAGCAGCAGCACATCGACGTGATCATGAGCACCATCAACGGGCTGCGGCACGCCGCTTCCGAACAGCCGAACCTGGTGTTCCTGAACGAATTCAAACGACTCGACGTCGGATTCGCCTTCAAGAAGGGTTCACCGCTCACGCCCGCGTTCCAGGGAGCCGTCAACAAGCTCATCAAGGACGGCACCTACCAGCGGATCCTGGAGAAGTGGGGTACTCGGGATTCCGCCATCCCGGAGTCCCAGATCAGTCCGCCCGAGCACACCTGACCCGTTCGGCCCAGAACCGGGTCTTCCCCGCTGGGGAGGCCCGGTTCTACTTGGTTAGCGCACTACCCTCCGGTAGGGAGGCTCCTCTTCCGCCTGACGCGCATCCGGACGAAATTCGGGTGCTCGGGTTGGGCTGAGGACGTGTCATCAGTAAGCTCACCCGCAGCCAACGGACCATGACGGAGTGTGCCGTGGATGACGCGGATGGGCTACCCGCCTCTCCGCTGGTCCCGACCCCGAACGAGTGAAATTGGAGCGTCTGTGCACAGCGCCCCGCGGAGCGGTAGCCACGATGTGCGCATTCGCCGATCACCGAAATCGTCGGGCACCCGTTCCGCGAATGGTCACCGGGTCTGAATGGCGATGGTCGACCAGTCGGGGAGGAATCCCGAGCCACGAACAACGCTCGACGAGTTCCCGCTCGTCCGCGAGGACTTCGCGCACCGCTGGACGGCGCTGATCAGCGGCACCGTGATGTCGAACGTCTCGCGCGCGGAACTCGAGCAGACCCTGGCCGAGTTGACCACGCTGGTCGTCCGGGCGGTGAACACCGATCCGCCCGTCGCCGAACTGGGCCGCCGGATCGGCAGGCTGATGGTCGAGCACGACTTCATCTCGTCGGAAACCCTGGAGCGGTCGATCGCGTTCCTCGGCGACTCGCTGATCCCCCACTTCCGGCTGCCACCCGAGTGGACCGGCAGGCTCGTGCGGGTGCTGGGCTGCCTGGCCGCCGGGTACAGCGACGGGCTGCGCGACCGCACCCTCGACCAGCAGGAGCTGAGCAAGACCGCCGCCGTCATCGCGACCCGCAGGGCCGAGGAGGCCCGCCACGACAGCGAGACGAAGTTCCGGGCGGTGTTCAACTCCTCGGCCATCGGCATCGCCGTGATCGGCATGGGCGATCAACTGCTCGACTTCAACGAGGCGTTCCTCAGCCTGCTGAAGTACGAGGCGGATGCCCTGCGCCCCATCGCGCCCAGTTCGCTGCTGCACCCGGAGGAGCGGGAGGCGATGACCCTCGTCATGCGGCAGATCGTGGCCGGGGACCTGGAGCACTTCCGCGGCGAGGCGCGGCTGCTGCGCGACGACGGAGAGATCGTCGAGACGCTCCTCGCGCTGTCGCTGGTGCGCACGCCCGCCGGTGAGCCCGCGTACTTCGTGTCGATGATCGAGAACATGAACGAGGTGCGGGCGCTCCAGTCGCAGCTCGTGCGGCAGAGCCTGCACGACGTGCAGACCGGTCTGGCGAACCGCGCGCAGTACCTGGGCTGGCTGGAGGCCGCCTCCGGCACGCACGGCCCGAACGAACTGGTGCTGGTGCACTTCGACATCGACGGGTTCCGGGTCGTCAACGACGCGTTCGGCCACGACGTCGGCAACCGGATCCTGACGGGCTTCGCGAACCACCTGCGCGCGGTGTTCGACGGGGTCGGCCAGATCGCCCGGATCGGCCCGGACGAGTTCGGCGTGCTGGTCAAGGACCCCAAGGACACCCCGTCGGTGATCGCGCTGGTCGAGGAGGCGCTCGACCTGCTCACCGAGCCGGTCTACATCGACGAGCACGGCATCGGCGTGACGGCCAGCGTCGGCGTCGTCGCCCGCCAGTCCCGCGGCGTGGACGCGTTGGAGATGCTGCGGTGCGCGGACATCACGGTCGGCTGGGCGAAGGCCGACGGCAAGGCGCAGTGGGCGCTCTACGACCGGGAGCGCGACCTGCGCGACCGCGAGATGTGCGTGCTGGCGGCGTCCATCCCCGGCGGTCTGGAACTGGGCGAGTTCCACGTCGACTACCAACCGGTCTACTCGTTGGCGGACCGGTCGCTGGTCGCCGTCGAGGCGAAGCTCCGCTGGCACCACCCGGACCGCGGCGTGCTGGACCCCGAGCAGTTCCTGCCGCTGACCTCCAGCACCGGCATGGTGCTGCGGCTGAGCCGCTGGGCCGTGGAACGGGCCTGCGAGGACGCGGGCCGCTGGTTCGCCGAGTTCGGTGGCGCGACGCCCGTGCTGAGCATGGACCTGACCGCCAGGCACTGCCAGGAACCGGAACTCGTCGCCGAGATCTGCAAGCTGCTCCAGCGCACCGGCCTACCCGCCGAGCAGCTCCAGTTCGAGCTGCACGCGTCACTGCCCGCGATCATCACCGACGACCAGGCCGACGAGCTGGACATCCTCGCGAGCCGCGGCGTCCGGTTGGTCCTGGACCACCTGGCGGGCGGCAACGTCGCCGCCGAACGCGTCCGCCAGATCCCGTTGCACGCGCTGAAGTTCGCGGCCCGCGTCGTGCACGGGCTGGCCGACGACGCGGACGTGATCGACAAGAGCGTGACGATGGCGCTGGTGAAGTGGTCCGGCGTCCTGGAGCTGCCGCTGATGGCCGACGGCGTGCGCTCGGAGACCGAGGCGGCCAGGCTGGTCGAACTCGGCATCACCAGCGCCCAGGGCCCGCTCTTCGGCCCACCGATGTCGGCGGCCGAGATCCGGGCTCTGCTCAGCGAGCGCTGAGGAACGCGGCCCAGGCCGAGGCCGGGAAGGCCAGCGACGGGCCGGTCGGGTTCTTCGAGTCACGCACGGCCACAGGACCGGCCTCGGGGAACCGCACGGCGACACAGGTGCCGTTCTCAGCGCTGTAACTGCTGGTGCGCCAGTTGGTGCTGCTCATCGCGAACTCCTACCTGATCAATGATTCGATCAGAGTCGCGCTCTCACCGGGCGACAGCGCTACTCGTGCCAGACTCTGTGTGCTCAGGGTATACGTGCGCACCCTGGCTGAGTCGTCGACGAAGACCGCCGCATCCTGCAATTCGATGTAAGCGATGGACCGCGCATCGGCGAAGTCCAGGAGAACGAACTGGCCGTTGGGAGCAGCGTGTGGGCCCGCTTCCGGCCGGACAACCTGGATGGTGACGTTCGGCTGGTCAGCCAACTGGAGCAGGTGTCGGTACTGGGCATTGAGCAAATCCTGGTTGCCGATCCTCAGCCGAAGGGCCTGCTCGTTGAAGATGGCGTGGCATTCGAGTGGTTCTTCCTTGCTGAGCAAGCGTGCGCGCTGCATGCGGAACTCGACCAGCCGCTCAGCTCGATCAGGACGGACGCGGCTCGCAGCCTGCGTCAGCTCGCGGGCGTAGTCCTCGATCTGCACCAAGCCGGGCAGAACGATGGGCTCGAACACGAACTCATGACGCGCCAACGACTCCAGGCCGACGATGGTGCGCAGCCAGTCGGACATCACATCGGTCCAGTCGCCCAGCCAGGAAGCCTCGTCGGCCCTCCCGGAGAGCAGCACGATGCGGTCGACGTGCTCCCGGTCGACTCCGCAGGCCTTGAGGATCTTGCGGATGTCGGCCGGGTACTGCATCGAGCGACCGGTCTCCAAGTGCCCGAGCTTCGCTCGGCTGATGCCGGTGGTCTCGGCCAACTCCGACAGGGAAACCTTGGCCTCGTTGCGGAATCGGGCGAGTTCAACGCCGATCAACCACTGGAGCGCGGACGGCGCGGACACCTCGAACATGACCTCATCCTACCGAGCAACCCCCGAAGACGTGTTCACTCATACGAGGGATGTTCAACCGTAGACGTCTCCACCTACTGTTCGGGTAGTCAACCACCCAGGAGAGCCCATGTTCGTCAGCGATACCACCGTGCACATGAACGCCTACATGCACGTGCCGCCTCGGGCGCAGGTGGGGTACGCGCTGACCGAGGACGACCAGGTGGAGATCAGCGTGGGCGAGCGCAGTCGGGTGCTCGACCTGTTCGACGGTGTGACGCTGGTGTTCGAGGAGCACAGCCTGGAGCAGGTCGTCGAGATCATGACGGAGGCCCTGGCGGAGCTGCGAGCGCAGCGCGGCTGATTCTCTTGGGAAGTCCTGGGTGTTCGCTCAGGTTCCTCACAACTCGCGGCGCGACAGTGGAGCCATGACCGAGACGCGACAGGATTTCCCCGCCATGAGCGGGTCGTTGAACGACGAGGCCACGGCGCCGGGGTTCTGGCGCCGCACCTCCACCAGGTTGACCGCCGCGGCGTTCGCCGCCGCCGTGGTGGCGGGGACGGCGGGTGGGCTCATCGGGGCCGCCAGCGTGCCGACCGCGGTGACCGCGTCGGTGACCAGTTCCACCATCGCGAAGACGTCCACCGGGTCGTCCACCGAGGACGTGAGCGCCATCGCGGCGTCCGCGCTGCCGAGCGTGGTGCAGGTGAACGTGTCCGCGGCGCAGGGCAGCGGCATCGGCTCGGGTGTCGTGCTCAGCGCGGACGGGCGGATCCTGACCAACAACCACGTGATCTCCGGGGCGCAGCAGGTCTCCGTGACCACCAACGACGGCAAGGAGTACGCGGCCACGGTCGTCGGCGCCGACCCGAACAGCGACCTCGCCGTGCTGAAGCTGACCGGCGCGAGTGGACTGACGCCCGCGACGTTCGCGGACTCGTCCAGGGTCAAGGTCGGCGACCAGGTCGTGGCGATCGGCTCGCCGGAAGGCCTCCAGGGCACGGTGACGTCCGGGATCGTCAGCGCGCTGGACCGCACGGTGAACATCGCCGGTGAGTCCCGCCGGTCCGCGGGCACGAGCTACCAGGCGATCCAGACCGACGCGTCGATCAACCCCGGCAACTCCGGCGGGCCGCTGCTGAACTCGGCGGGCCAGGTGATCGGGATCAACTCGGCGATCTACTCGCCCGCGTCGGGCGCCGAGCAGGCCGGGAGCGTCGGGATCGGCTTCTCCATCCCGTCGAACCAGGCCGTGCAGATCGCGAACCAGCTCACGGCCTCGGCGAACTGAGTCCTTTGAGGACGGACACGCGCACGTGTTCGACGAAGGGCCGGTGGGGTTCCAGGGACCGGCGGATCCGCTCCTCCAGGAGCGGCCGCCGGTCCTTCGTCGGCAGCCGGTCCAGCGGCAGCGCCGAGTAGACGCCGCCGACCACGTGCTCCAGGTCCAGGTCGTCGGTGTACTCGAACACGAACGTCGACACGTCGTAGCCCGCGGCGACCAGCGCGGCCCGGTAGCGGCGCTGGTCCGCGTCCGCCGTCCCGCAGGTGGCCCCGGCCGTCGTGCCCAGCCAGTCTTCGAGCACCTCGCGCAACGCGCGGGACCACGCGGTGTCCTGGAGCCACAACGGGGTTCCGTTGGTCACCACCGCGATGCCGCCGCCGGGCCGGAGGTCCAGCGCCCGGAACAGCCGCTCGTGGTCCATCCAGTGCAGCGCCTGCCCGACGGTGACGGCGCCGAGCCCCCGGTGCGCGGGCAGATCGGCATCGGACCCCACCTGCCAGGTGATGTTCGGGCGGCGGGGTCCTCTGGCCAGCATGTCCGGCGACGGGTCGACCGCGAGGACGTGCCCGACCCGTTCGGCCATCGGCACGGCCAGTTGGCCCGTGCCGCAACCCAGGTCCAGCACGGTGTCCTCGCCGGTGAGCCCGAACGAGGACACCAGGTCGTCGAACACCTCGGCCGGGTACCCGCGCCGGTACGACGCGTAGAAGTCGGCCACCTCGCCCGCGAATCCCAGGTCCATGCCGCCCACCTTGCCGCGTGCCCCTCCGGCGGTGACAGGGTCTTCCGCTCTCAGCGGATCACGCGGTAGCGCAGGTGCGTGACACCGTCGGACTCCACGACCCTGGTCTGCTCCAGCGCGATCGGACCGGGCCCGAAGTGGTCCAGCAGCCGCACCCCGCCGCCGAGCAGCAGCGGGACGAGGCTCACCTGGATCTCGTCCAGCTTCCCGGCCCGCAGCAGTTGCTGGGCCGGGGCAGCCCCGCACACCGACACGATCCGGTCCCCGGCGGCCTCCTGCGCCAGTTCCAGCGCCCGGTCGACGCCCTCGGTCACGAACACGACCCGCGGACTCCACTCCCCCTCAGTGGGCGGGTTGTGGGTGAGCACGAAGATCGGCACGTCGATCGGGTGCCCGTCCGCCCACCCGCCCGCGATGTCGAACGTCCGCCGCCCGCTGATGATCGCGCCGCCACCGGTCATCCACTCGTCCACCACGGGTTTGCTGGCCGACGGCGGCCGCAACCGCCGCTCGACCCGGTTCTCCTCGGGCCCCGCGCTCATCCAGGTGAACAGACCCTCCCCACCGCGACCGAGCGGGAACTCGGCCCCGTCGTCCGGCCCGGCGATGAACCCGTCCAGCGAGATGCTGAGGTCGACGATGACACTGCCCATGACTCCTCCACGTGCTCCGGCTGTCGGAGGTGAGACCGGTGGAGCACCGGGAACTCATCGCGCGGGAGGTAGGAGCACCTCCCGCGCGACGAGCGTCGGGCCCAGTCAGACCCGGTCAGGCCCAGTCGGGCCGGAGGGGCATCTTCGCGTCGGTGCGGTCGAGCTTCACGCCGAGCACCTGGTGGAGTTGGATGTTGTTGCGGTCGAAGCCCAGTCGGCTCGCGGCGAGGTACAGGCGCCACACGCGGGCCCTGGCCTCGCCGACCTCCTCGACCGCCTCCTCCCAGTGGTCGTCGAGGTTGCGGCCCCACGCGGCCAGGGTCAGCGCGTAGTGCTCGCGGATGTTCTCCTCGTGCCGCACCTCGAAGCCGGTGTCGGTCATCAGCGACACGATGTGGCCGGGTCCGACCAGTTCGCCGTCCGGGAACACGTACCGGTCGATGAAGCCGCCGGTGCGGGCCCGCTGGAGGTTGTTGGGGCGGGTGATGCAGTGGTTCAGCATCCGGCCGCCGGGCTTCAGCTTCCCGTACAGGGACCGGAAGTACGCGGGCAGCTTGGCCTTGCCGATGTGCTCGGTGAGGCCGATGGAGCTGATGGCGTCGAACCCCTCCTCGCGCACGTCGCGGTAGTCGAGGAAGCGGACCTCCGCCAGTTCCGACAGCCCGGCCTCGACGATGGCCTTCTGCGCCCACTCGGCCTGGTTGCGGGACAGCGTCACGCCGACCGCGCGCACGCCGTAGTGCTTGGCGGCGTGCATGACCATGCCGCCCCAGCCGCAGCCGACGTCCAGGAGCCGCATGCCCTCCTTGAGCCCGAGCTTCTTCGCGACCAGGTCGTGCTTGGCGAACTGGGCTTCCTCCAGCGTCGCGTCAGCGGACGGGTAGACCGCGCAGGTGTAGGCCATGGACGGGCCGAGCACCCACTCGTAGAACTTGTTGCCCACGTCGTAGTGGTGTGCGATGGCCTCGCGGTCGCGGGCCTTCGAGTGGCGCACCCCGTGCAGCCGCCGTTCCTGGGCGGGCACCTCGATCCTGTTGTTCACCCGCACCTTGCCGAGCAGGGCGAGCAGGTTGAGCCGCTGCGACCACGGCACTTCGCTCAGGCTCAGTTCCGACAGGTGCGCCAAGGCACCGTGGACGTCGCCGATGATCTCCAGGTTGCCCGTCACGTACGCGCGGGCCAACCCCAGTTCCCCTGGCGCGGAAGCCAGGTAGGACAAAGCCATGGGCGTGCGCACCTCGATGCGCGTGCCCGCCCCCTCCGGACCGGCGTGACTGCCGTCGTAAGCGCTGAACTCGACGGCCTGGTCACTGCCGACCACTTGCTGGAACACCTCCGCCAACCGCATGGGCCCCGGCTCCTTTCTACCTTCGGAGAACACACTTGGCGTACAGGCCGGGGAGTCGACTCCCCCTGTCGTACCGCCCCTTCAAGGCCAGGTAGGCCTCGCCGTTGTAGTGCCGCCAGAAGTCCGCTTCCTCGTAGTAGGAGTCGGAGTACAGCGACTTGTGCCCACCCAGCTCGGACACCTTCTCCTCGATCAACCTGTTGCGGCTGCCCATTTCTTCCCTCGGGCGCAGCGCGACCGTCGACCAGAACCCCACGTTCACGTACAGCGTGTCCGCGTCCATCGGGTAGAGGGGCCACCCGGTGCGGTCGCGCAGGCGGACCGGGCACAACCACACCGGGCTGATGCCGATCTCGCGCTCGAAGAAGTCCAGGAACTCCGGCAGCTTGTCGACCGGGATCTCCACGTCCTGGATCACCGGCTCCTGGACCGCTTTCGAGAGCCGGTCGCTGATCCCGTGCCGCCGGTCGAACGCGACGATCTTGCGGTAGACGTCGGACCGCAGGTACCGCTTGGGCCACAGCCTGCGGACGACGGGGTGCTGCGCGCCGAACGCGCGGGAGCACCAGAACCAGTCCGTGTCCCAGCGCCAGATGTAGTCGCGGATCGTCAGGTGGTCCGTGCGGTGCGACTGGATCGACCGGTAGAAGATCCCATTCCCGGTGTAGTCCGACGTGCCGGGCGCGGTCTCGGTGAAGTTCGCCAGCGTCAGGTACATCTCGGTGCCGGTGAACACCGTGCCGTCGATGAAGTCGACCGGCTCGCCCTGGTACTCGCCGTCGGCGCAGACCCCGGCGATGACCTCGGCGCACTCGCGCGCGTCGCCGAACGGGACGTGCCGCAGCCGCACGTACGGCTTGACCGGCTCCAGCTCGATCTCCAGCCGCAGCGCGTAGCCGAGCGTGCCGTAGGAGTTCGGGAAACCGCGGAACAACGGGTCTTGCGGGCGCACGACGACGACCTCGCCGTCGCCGGTGAGGACTTCCAGCTCCTTCACCGACTCGTGCGGGAGCCCGTTGCGGAAGGAGCTGGACTCGATGCCGAGCCCGGCGACGGCGCCGCCGAGCGTGATCGTCTTGAGCTGCGGGACGACCAGCGGCATGAGGCCGTGCGGGAGGGTCGCGTCGACCAGGTCCTCGTACGTCGTCATGCCCTGCACCTGTGCGGTGCGGGCCACTGGGTCGACCGACAGGACCCGGTTGAAGCGGGCCACGTCGAGCCCGCCCGCCTGGTCTTGGCGGAAGCGGAAGAGGTTGGAGGTGGGCTTGGCGAGGCGCACGGGACTGCCCGCGGGGATCGCGGCGTACTGCTCGCGCAGTGCCGCTACGGCCTCGGAGTGGGCTCCTGGCGGAGCCGCCTGCGCAGGGTGGCTGCTCACAGGTCCGACGTTAGGCCGATCATTCGATCTCGGCATCCCCAAATCACCCGACTGATACGCGGTGGTCCCACACTGTGGTCGAACGAAACCTCCGAGCAACGAACAACCGGACATTACCGACGAGTAGAACCGGTCTAGGCTGACGACATGACCCACGCCACACACGAGGTCACCAACCAGGTGCCGCCGCTGTCCGGTCACGACGTCGCCGCGGACCCCGCGCTGCTCGACGCGCTGCACCGCGGCGGGGCGGGGTGGGCCGAGGCCGAGGTGCACGAACTGGGCAGGCTCGCGGGCCTCCCGGAGACCCACGACCTCGCGCGGCAGGCGAACGAGAACCCGCCGGTGCTGCGGACGCACGACCGGTACGGGCACCGCGTCGACGAGGTCGAGTTCCACCCGGCGTGGCACCGGCTGATGGAGACCGCCGTGGGCCACGGGCTGCACGCGGCGCCGTGGCGCGACGAGCGGCCGGGCGCGCACCTGGCGCGGGCGGCCAAGATGTTCGTCTGGAACCAGGCCGAGGCAGGTCACGGCTGCCCGATCTCGATGACCTACTCCGCCGTCCCGGCGCTGCGGACCACCCCGGAGTTGGCGGAGCGGTTCGAGCCGCTGCTCGCCTCGACGGAGTACGACTTCGGCCTGCGCGCCCCCGAGGGCAAGCGCGGGCTCATCGCGGGCATGTCGATGACCGAGAAGCAGGGCGGCTCGGACGTCCGCGCCAACACGACGACGGCCTTGCCCGCGGGCGACGGCACGTACGTCCTCACCGGGCACAAGTGGTTCACCTCGGCGCCGATGTCCGACCTGTTCCTCACGCTGGCGCAGGCGCCCGGCGGGCTGTCGTGCTTCCTGCTGCCCAGGGTCCTGCCCGACGGCACGCGCAACGCGATGTTCCTCCAGCGCCTCAAGGACAAGCTCGGCAACAAGTCGAACGCGTCCGCCGAGCTGGAGTACGACGGCGCGGTCGGCTGGCTCGTCGGCGAGGAGGGCCGAGGGGTGCGGACCATCATCGAGATGGTCAACATGACCCGGCTGGACTGCGTGGTCGGCACGGCGTCCGGGATGCGCTTCGGCCTGTCCCAGGCGACCCACCACGCGGCGCACCGCAAGGCGTTCGGCAGCTACCTGGTCGACCAGCCGCTGATGCGCAACGTGCTGGCGGACCTGGCCGTCGAGTCCGAGGCGGCGACCACGGTCGCGATGCACCTCGCGGGCACGACGGGCGCGTTCCGCAGGCTGGCGCTGGCCGTGACGAAGTACTGGGTGTGCAAGCGCGGGCCCGCGCACGCGGCCGAGGCCCTGGAGTGCCTGGGCGGCAACGGTTACATCGAGGACTCGGGGATGCCGAGGCTGTTCCGCGAGTCGCCGCTGATGTCGGTCTGGGAGGGTTCCGGCAACGTCGCCGCGCTGGACGTGCTGCGCGCGATGGGCCGGGACCCCGAGTCCGTGCAGGCGTTCTTCGCCGAGCTGGACACCGCGCGCGGCGCCGACCGGAGGCTGGACGCGGCGATCGACGAGCTGCGCGCCGACCTGTCGGACACCGCGGACCTCGAACTGCGCGCCCGGCGGCTCGTCGAGCGGATGGCGTTGGCGTTCCAGGGTTCCCTGCTCGTCCGGTTCGGCCACCCGGCCGTCGCGGACGCGTTCTGCGCGTCCCGGCTGGCGGGCGACTGGGGCCTCGCGTTCGGCACGCTCCCCCGCGGCGTGGACACCGGCGCGATCGTCGAACGCGGGCTGCCGAAGCCTTGACCGTGGAGAGCGGTCGACTGCTGGACGTGCTGGCGGACGAGGTCCGCCGCCTCCGCGTGCTCGCGGGCGGCGACCTCGCCGCGCCCGTGCCCACGTGCCCCGGCTGGACGGTCGGCGACCTGGTGGAGCACGTCGCGCGGGGCTTCCGGACCGTGGTGGGCAAGGAGTCCGACCCGCAGGACGTCGGTCCGCCCGTGGCGCTGGACCAGGCCTACGCGGCGCTGGCTGCGGCGTTCGCCGAGCAGCCGGACCGGTTCTGGATCCGGCGGATGGCGCAGGAGGCGGCGATCCACCGGTTCGACGCCGAACTGGCGCTGGGTGCCCCGCTGACGCCGTTCCCGGAGGACTTCGCGGCCGATGCCATCGGCGAGATGCTGGACGTGTTCCTGAGGCGCGAGACGCACACCTGGCCGCAGGACTACGCGCCCGACCTGACCGAGTGGGGCACGCACTGGCTGCGGGTCGCGGACTGGCGGGTGGACGTGCACCCGCTTGGCGTGGAGGTGGCGCCGATCGACTCGGTCGACGCGGACGCCTCGGTGCTCGGCCGGCCGGGCGCGGTGCTGCTGTGGCTGTACAACCGCGGCGAGGACGTCGTGGTCAGCGGCGACCCGGAGCGGATCGCACAGGTGCGGCGGCTGCTGGCCACCGCGATGAATGCCACATGACAAAGGCATACAGGTAAGGCTAACCTTACTTACATGCCTGAGCCTCGGTTCTCGACGATGCTCGCCGCAGGCACCGCGGCGGAGCACGAGGGCGCGCAGTCCGCGCCGTTCGTGCAAGCACTGCTGTCCGGACGCCTGAACCTGACCGGGTACGCCGCGCTGGTGGCGCAGCACTACTTCATCTACCGCGAACTGGAGCGGACCGCGCAGCTCATGAGCGCCGACGCCGTGGCGCGCGAGTTCGTGTTCGGCGAACTCGTCCGACTGCCGTCACTGGAAGCCGACCTGGAACACCTGCTCGGGCAGGCGTGGCGCGCCGAGATCACGCCGGTGCCCGCGACCAGCGAGTACTGCCTGCGGATCGCCGAGGTCGGCGCGCGGTCGTCGACGGGTTTCGTGGCGCACCACTACACGCGGTACATGGGCGACCTGTCCGGCGGCCGCGCCGTGCGAGCCGCCGTCCGCCGCCACCACGACCTGCCGGAGGACGCGGGCACGCGGTTCTACGAGTTCGACGCGATCGAGAAGCCCAAGCTGTTCAAGGACGTGTACCGCGAACGCCTGGACGCGGCGCCCTGGGACGACGTCGAACGGCAGCGCGTGATCGACGAGTCCGTGCGGGCGTACCGCCACAACCACCGCGTGTTCGCCGACCTGAGCACGGACATCGAGCGGTTTGTGGCTTAAGACCACCCTGAATGGGCGGGGTTCCAGAGTTCCACGGAACCCCGCTCGCTGTATTTTTGGTCGCTGCTCCGCAGACTCCGGCTCGGCCGCCTGAAGTCGGCAGTTCGTGCCCCGATTTTTTCGAGCAGGGCAGAGACTTCGTCCCCGCCCTGCTCGAAAAAATGGTGACCCGACCTACCGACGCGGCCTCGCGTGGGAGTCGCCTTACAAACCCAGTTCCCTGGCGATCAGGATCCTCTGGACCTCGCTGGTGCCCTCGCCGATCTCCAGGATCTTGGCGTCGCGGTAGAAGCGCCCCACCGGGTACTCGTTCATGAACCCGTAGCCGCCGAAGATCTGCGTGGCCTCGCGGGCGTTGTCCATCGCGGCCTCGGACGAGACCAGTTTGGCGATGGCGGCTTCCTTCTTGAACGGTTCGCCGCGCAGCATCTTCGCCGCCGCCGCGTAGTACGCCAGGCGCGCGTTGTAGGTGCGCACCTCCATGTCGGCGATCTTGAACTTGATCGCCTGGTACTCGCCGATCTTGTGGCCGAACGCCTCGCGCTCGCCCACGTACTTCAGGCACTCGTCGACGCAGCCCTGCGCCAGGCCGACGCCGAGCGCGGCGATGGCGATGCGGCCCTCGTCGAGGGTCTGGAGGAACTGGGCGTAGCCGCGACCGCGGGTGCCGAGGAGGTTCGCCTCGGGCACGCGGCAGTCGGAGAACGACAGCTCACGGGTGTCGGAGGCGTTCCAGCCGACCTTGGAGTACTTCTTCGACACGGTGAAGCCCGGCGTGCCGGAGGGCACGATGATCGCCGAGATCTCCTTGCGGCCGTCGGGCTTCGTGCCGGTCACGGCCGCCACGGTCACCAGGCCGGTGATGTCGGTGCCGGAGTTGGTGATGAACGCCTTGGTGCCGTTGAGGACCCAGTGGCCGTCCTCCAGCTTCGCCGTGGTGCGCAACGCGCCCGCGTCGCTGCCACCACCGGGCTCGGTGAGGCCGAACGCGCCGAGCACCTCGCCGGAGCACATCTTCTCCAGCCACTGCGCGCGCTGCTCGTCCGTGCCGAACCGGAACAGCGGCATGGCGCCGAGCGAAACCCCGGCCTCCAGGGTGATCGCGACCGACGAGTCGACGCGGGCCAGTTCCTCCAGCGCCAGGCAGAGGGCGAAGTAGTCGCCGCCCATGCCGCCGTGCTCCTCGGGGAAGGGCAGGCCGAACAGGCCCATGCGGCCCATCTTGGCGACGATCTCGTACGGGAACTCGTTGCGCTCGTAGAGTTCGCCGATGACCGGGGCGACCTCGTCGCGCGCGAACTCCTCGACGGTCTTGCGCAGCGCTTCGTATTCCTCATCGAGGCGGAAGTCCAACATCGGTCACTCCTGGTGGGGGACTACGACGGCTAGGGTCTGGTCCAGCGCGACCTGTTGGCCCGCCTGGACGTTCACTTCGGCGAGCACGCCGTCGACCGGTGCGACGACGGTGTGCTCCATCTTCATGGCCTCGACGACGAACAGCGCCTGACCGGCGACGACCTCGTCCCCGGCCGCGGCCCGGACGACCAGCACGGTGCCCGGCATGGGACTGGTGACCGGCCCGGCCGCTCCCCCGCCGTGCTTCCCGGCGGATTCGAGGGGTTCGGTCTCCGTCAACGCCCACGAGCGGCCCTCGGACCCGAGCCACAGCACCCGACCGTCGCGCGCCATCGCGTACCGCCGCGTGCCGACGACCAGGTCGCCGTCGCGGACCACGGCCGTGGCGCGCACCGGTTCTCCTTCTCCCACGGCCACTTCCGCCCCGCGAACCCGGACCTCGGTGGTCTCCCGCCCGGCGACGTCGACCCGCAGGGTCGTCCACGCGTGCTCGCCGACGCGCCAGCCGCCGACCTGGTCCCACGGGTCCGCGCCGCGGCCGCTCAAGACCAACTGCCGCTCCAGGGCCGCCGCCGCGAGCACCTCGTCCGGCACCTCGTGCGTCACCAGCTCGTCCAGCTTGCGCTCGACCAGCCCGGTGTCCAGCCGACCGGCCCGAACGTCCACATCGGACAGCAGGGCGCGCAGGAACGGGATGTTCGTGGTGACGCCGAGCAGCACGGTCCGCCCGAGCGCGGCGTCCAGCTTGCGCAGCGCCTCCTCGCGGGTGCGGCCGTGGGCGATCACCTTGGCCAACATGGGGTCGTAGTCGCTGCCGACCCGCAACCCCACCTGGAGCGCGGAGTCCACTCGCACCTCGGTCGGCTCGTGCAGCGCGAGCACCTCGCCGCCGGTCGGCAGGAAGCCGCGCGCCGGGTCCTCGGCGTAGATGCGCGCCTCGACCGCGTGCCCGGTGAGCGGGACGTCGGTGAAGTCCAGCGGTTCACCGGACGCCACGCGGAGCTGCCACTCCACCAGGTCGACGCCGGTCACCAGCTCGGTCACCGGGTGCTCGACCTGGAGGCGGGTGTTCATCTCCATGAAGAAGTAGTCGCCGGACGTGCCGTCGACGATGAACTCGACCGTGCCCGCGCCCAGGTAGCCGACGGACTTCGCGGCGTCCACGGCCGCCTGCCCCATCGCCGCGCGCGTTTCCGGGTCGAGCAGCGGCGACGGCGCCTCCTCGATGATCTTCTGGTGCCGCCGCTGGAGGCTGCACTCGCGTTCGCCCAGGTGCACGGCGCCGCCGTGCGCGTCGGCCAGCACCTGGATCTCGATGTGCCGCGGGTTGGTGACGAACCGCTCGATCAGCAGCGTGTCGTCGCCGAACGACCCGCGCGCCTCCCGTCGCGCCGACTCGATCGCGTCGCGCAGCGCCGACTCCTCGTGCACCAGCCGCATGCCCTTGCCGCCGCCACCGGCGGAAGGCTTGAGCAGCACCGGGAACCCGATCTCACGAGCGGCGTCCACCAGCGCGTCGTCGCTCATGCCCGGCTCGGTGCGCCCCGGCACCACCGGCACGCCCGCCGCCCGCACGGTCAGCTTCGCGCGGATCTTGTCGCCCATCGCCTCGATGGCGTCCGGACTCGGCCCGATGAAGACCAGCCCCGCCTTCTCGCACGCGCGGGCGAACTCCGCGTTCTCCGCCAGGAAGCCGTAACCGGGGTGCACGGCCTGCGCGCCCGTGGACAGCGCGGCCTCCACGATCCTCTCGATCGAGAGGTAGCTCTCCCGCGCCGAAGCGGGCCCGATCCGCACCGCCACGTCGGCCTCGCGCACGTGCCGCGCGTCGGCGTCCGCGTCGCTGTACACCGCGACCGACCTGATCCCCATACCCCGCAGGGCTTTAACGACCCGCACCGCGATCTCGCCGCGGTTGGCCACCAGAACGCTGTCGAACATGCCGCTCACATCCGGAAGATGCCGTAGGAGACCGGGTCCAGCGGCGCGTTCGCCGCCGTCGACAGCGCGAGCCCGAGCACCTGGCGGGTGTCCGCGGGGTCGATCACGCCGTCGTCCCACAGCCGGGCCGTGGAGTAGTACGGGTTGCCCTGGTCCTCGTACTGCTGGCGGATCGGTGCTTTGAAGGCTTCTTCGTCCTCCGCCGACCACTCGTCGCCGAGCTGGTCGCGCCGCACCGTCGCCAGCACCGACGCCGCCTGCTCACCGCCCATCACGGAGATCCGCGCGTTCGGCCACATCCACAGGTAGCGCGGCGAGTAGGCCCGCCCGCACATCGAGTAGTTGCCCGCGCCGAACGAACCGCCGATGACGACGGTGAACTTCGGCACCCGCGCGCACGCCACGGCGGTCACCATCTTCGCGCCGTGCTTGGCGATCCCGCCCGCCTCGTACTCGCGGCCGACCATGAACCCGGAGATGTTCTGCAAGAACACCAGCGGCACCGACCGCTGGTCGCACAGCTCGATGAAGTGCGCGCCCTTGACCGCCGACTCGCCGAACAGGATCCCGTTGTTCGCCACGATGCCCACGGGGTGCCCGTGGATCCGCGCGAACCCCGTGACCAGCGTCGTGCCGTACTCCTTCTTGAACTCCTGGAACCGGCTGCCGTCCACGATCCGCGCGATCACCTCGCGCACGTCGTACGGCGTCCGGCTGTCCGTCGGCACGACCCCGTAGAGCTGCGCCGGGTCGACTGCGGGCTCCTCGCTCGGCTCGACCGCCCACGGCCGTTCGGCGCGCGGCCCCAGCGTGCTGATGATCGACCGCACCATCCGCAGCGCGTGCGGATCGTCGTCGGCCAGGTGGTCCGTCACCCCGGACGTGCGCGAGTGCAGATCACCGCCGCCCAGCTCCTCGGCCGTCACCACCTCACCGGTAGCGGCCTTCACCAGCGGCGGACCACCGAGGAAGATCGTCCCCTGGTTCCGCACGATCACGGCTTCGTCGCTCATCGCGGGCACGTACGCGCCGCCCGCGGTGCACGACCCGAGCACCGCGGCGATCTGCGGGATGCCGCGGCTCGACATGGTCGCCTGGTTGAAGAAGATCCGCCCGAAGTGGTCCCGGTCCGGGAACACCTCGTCCTGCCGCGGCAGGAACGCCCCACCCGAGTCGACCAGGTAGATGCAGGGCAGGTTGTTGTGCAGCGCCACTTCCTGCGCACGCAGGTGCTTCTTCACCGTCACCGGGTAGTACGTGCCGCCCTTGACGGTCGCGTCGTTCGCGACGATCACGCACTCACGCCCGGACACCCGCCCGACCCCGGTGATGATGCCCGCGGCGGGCGCCTCGTCGCCGTACATCCCGTCCGCCGCCAGCGGCGACAGCTCCAGGAACGGCGACCCCGGATCGACCAGCGCGTCCACCCGATCACGCGGCAGCAGCTTCCCGCGCGCCACGTGCCGCTCCCGCGCCTTCTCCGACCCGCCCCGCCCGGCCTTCGCGAGCTTCGCCCGCAGTTCGTCGACGAGGGTCGCGTGCTCCTTCGCGTAGCGCTGGAACGCCTCACCGGACGGATCGGCGGCGGTACGCAGGACCGGGGCGTCCATGGGCTCCTCGCGACGGTAGTTAGCAGCCGTTAACAACACCGATGTTAGCGCCTGTTAACCACCCCGTCCACCGGACCCACGAGCCCCCTGCGGACCCCAGCGGTCCGGCCGCCCACGACCAGGCGACCGAACCGCCGCGCCCTCAGCCCGCAGCCGCCGTCAACGCGGGCAGGTAACCGAGCCTCTGACCGTCCCGGTTCGGGTGGTACGACTCGTCGACCGGGAAGCTGAGGCTGTTCAGCCACCAGTCCCCGGAACAGATCTCGTGCCCGGTGAACGCCGTCCGCACGTCCTTGTACGTGAACGACTTCGCCCCGGCCCGCCCCGAGATCACGGTCGACAGCACATCGGACGCCGAGTTGATCGCGGCCCGCTTCGTGTCGCTCAACCCCACGTTGCACGACCCCGGCACCTTGTACATGCGCGGATACCCGAGCACCACCACCTTCGCCGACGGCGCCCGCCCGCGGATCTGCGCGTAGACGTTGTCGAGCAGCCCCGGCAACGTGTTCTGCGCGTACGACTTGGCCGTGTTCGTCCGGTTCACGCAATCCTGGTCGGACCCGAACGTGCAGGTCGTGATGACATCGGTGAACCCGGCGTCGTTCCCACCAATTGAGATGGACACCAACGTCGTGGACGCGGCCAACGACCCGACCTGGCCGGAAAGAACATCACCCGTCCGAGCACCAGAACAAGCCACGAAGGTGAACGAGCTGACCGAATGCGCCGCAGCCCACAACGCCGGGTACGAATAGTTGCTGCGCTTGCAGGAACCACTGGAAGAAATATAGGAACCGGTACCCAGACCAGACGAGTACGAGTCACCGAGAGCAACGTAGTTGACCGCCGCCGGAGCAGCAGCCGCAGGTAGAACCATGGACAGGAAAGCAGCAGCGGCCATGCCCGCCACCGCCAGCAAACGCACAGGGCGCATCGAGGTCTCCCCAGGAGAAGCAGCACAGGTGTGATGCCGAACACACGATTGTTACCACCTGGTACCTCTATATAAAAAGATCAAGTCAAGAGTTAACGAACCACAAATTGATCTAGAAAACCCCAACCGGAGACCACCACCACACCACCGAGGTTTACGTTCGCTAACCCAGAGGTCTTAGGATGGACCCCGTGCCGGACACCGACCCAGCCAAACCAACCCGCCGCGAACAGATCCTGACCGCGGCAGCAGAACTCTTCGCCCGCCACGGCTTCCACGGCGTGGGCATCGACGACATCGGCGCGGCGGTAGGCATCTCCGGCCCAGCCCTGTACCGCCACTTCCGCAGCAAAGACGCCATGCTGGGCGAAATGCTCACCTCCATCAGCGAACGCCTGCTGGACGGCGGCCAACGAAGAGTAGAAGCCTCAACCACCCCAGACGACGCACTCCGCGCCCTGGTCGGCTGGCACGTCGACTTCGCCCTGGACGACCCAGCACTGATCACAGTCCAGATCAGAAACCTGGCAAACCTGACAGACCCAGACAGACGCCGAGTACGCGCACTACAACGCCGGTACGTAGAGGTCTGGGTGGACACCATCCAACGCACAGTGGAAAACGCAGACGAACCAACAGCCAGAGCCGCAGCCCACGCGGTATTCGGCCTGATCAACTCCACCCCCCACAGCGCCCACCTGGACCGCGCCCAGATGGCAGCACTACTGAGCCGAATGGCCCTGGCCTCCCTGACCACAGCGGGAGCCCTGGAAGAGACACCCACCGCCGCCCGCTAGCAGTAGGTAGTAGCCCGCAGGGCGCTAGGCACGAAAGCCCGGCAGCCCAACAAACGCGAGGCGCCGCCCTAAAAGCGTGGCCGATTTTACTTGGGGTTTTGCCCCTTAAAATTGATGATCGGGTAGGTCTTCAGCCTGCCCTTTTGGCCCGATCAAAGGGGCAAAAGAGGGGTCCCCAAGTCAAATCGGCCACACCACGCTGGAAGCCGCACCAACCCACCCACCACCGCTGGAAGCCGCAGCCACCCACCCGACCCCGCTGGAAGCCGCAGCCGCCGACCCGCACCACAAACCCGCCCCCCATTTCGCCCTAAACCGAACCACCGCCCCAACCCGCCCCCACCAACAAGCCCTCAAACCCACCCCCTCCCACCAGCCCTTAAACCCCCGACTGGCCATCAAGCGTTGTCATTCCGTAACCTAACTTTCCAATGGGCGAAGCACCGGCAAACAACGACACCGGAGGATGGCCGGGCATCCGGCTCCTCTCCCGCTTACCCGCGTGGTTCCGCTTCGTGGTGGTGACCCTCGTCGTGTTCGTCTGCGGCGTGATCGCCTCCCGCCCCGCGGGCGCGACGGACGACCGGCCGCTGAGCCAGGACGTGGCGGCGGCTTCCAGAGCCGTGTCCTCCATGACCAACCCCTCCCGGCGCAACCCCCTCGACGACTTCCCCAGCGACTTCGGCCAGGTCCAGGGCCGGAACCCGATCACCGTCACCACCCGCGACGGCGCGCAGCGCGCCATCCACCCGAGCGGCGAGTGCTCCGGCCCGGCGGGGGAGACCGAGTGGGACTTCAGCCTCGCCTGCAAGGCGCACGACCTGGGCTACGACCTCCTCCGCTACGCCGAGAGCAAGGGCCAGCCGCTCGGTCCGGCGGCCCGCAAGTCGATCGACGTCCAGCTCTCCGAGGACATGCACGCCCAGTGCCGGGCGAACCCGCGCGGCGCCGAGACCCAGTGCCACGCCGTCGCCCAGCTCTACGCGGGCGGTCTGAGCTTCAACTCGTGGCGCCAGCGCTGGGGCCCTCCGGGGCACGAGCCGGTCCTCGCCTGGGGCTTCGGCAGCGCCGTGGTGGTCTTCCTGCTGCTCGCCCGCCTCCCCGGCCGCAAGCGCGGGCCGACCAACCCGCACGCCCCGGAGTTCAGCCCGAAGCCCGCCGCGCAGGACCGCTACGCCACGTTCCTGCGCCTGGCCAGCCTCGGTCTGGTCGTGCTGGGCCAGTCCGTCCTCACCGTCATGCACTGGGCGGGCGTGAGCGCGAACTGGCTGTGGCTGCTGACGTGGGTCCTCCAGGCCGTCCCGATCTTCTTCTTCGCGGGCGGTCACGCGAACCTGCTGGCCTGGCAGGAGATCAAAGCTCACCACGGCGGCTACGGCAGGTACCTGTCGAGCCGGATCGCGTGGCTGCTGCGCCCGGTGCTGGCGTTCGTCCTCGCCTGGCTGGTGCTCCCGCTCCCCCTGGAGCTGCTGGACGTCCCCAAGGTCCGCGTGGAGGCGTTCGGCAGGCTCATCGCGTACCCGCTGTGGTTCCTCGGCGTCTACCTCGTGGCGGTGGCCGTGACGCCGCTGATGGCGTGGCTGCACCGCCAACTCCGCCTTGGCACGCCGCTGATGCTCACCGTCGCCATGGTCACGGTCGACGGCGTCCGGGTCGTCTTCGACTGGCGCACCGGCGGCTACCTCAACCTGCTCCTCGGCGCGCTCTTCCTCCAGCAGCTCGGCTTCTTCTACGCCGACGGCACGCTCCGCCGGGTGTCCCGCAAGGTCCTCGGCGTGCTGGCGTCGCTCACCGTGCCCGCGCTGCTCGGCCTGATCACCTACGGCGGCTACCCGCGCACGATGATGGCGATGCCGGGCGAGGTCGGCTCGAACCTCAGTCCGCCCACCGTCTGCCTGCTGGTGCTGGGTCTCGGCCAGATCTGCCTGGTCACCGTCCTGCGCGACCGCGCGACGGTGTGGCTGGCGGGCAGGCACCAGTGGAACGTCGTCATGTTCGCCCGCACCGCCCCGATGACCGTCTACCTCGGCTACCTGACGATCCTCGCGGCCGTGGTGGGCGTACTGGGGCTGCTGGACGCGCCGGACGCCGCCGCGTTCACCGTCGCGGACTGGCTCGCCCGGCCGCGGTGGCTGGCGGTGCTGGTGCTGCTCCTGCTGCCCGTCCTGCTCGTGTTCCACCGCTTCGAGCGGCACGCGTCGCTGTTCCCCGTCTTCCACTGGACGTCAGCGGAGTCCCACCGCTCCCGGCTGGCCGCCACGCTGGGGGTCGCGTTCGGCGCGTTCGGCGTGCTCGGTTTCGTCGCCACCGGGTTCGCGGGCACCAGCGCCACGCTGATCGTCCTCCAGGTCGACCCCTTGCAGAACCTCATCCACCTCCTGCTGGGCTGGTACCTGCTGCACGCGGCCCGCGCGGGCACGTGCCACGGCCGGACGTCGTGGCTCCTGGCCGCCACCGCCTGCGTCCCCCCGCTGCTCGTCCTGGAGCCGAACACCATCGGCGTGGTCCTGCACGTCAGCACGATCTGCCTCGCGCTGCTGGCGGCGGTCGCGAAGCAGCACCCAAGTCACCAGGCCGAACACCGGCAGCCAGAGAAGGCGCTGGCCTAGCCACCCGAGCCCGTCGGGGGTGGTGAGCAGCCCCGGCAGCGGACCGAAGGCGGACCCGACCAGCGTCACGACCAGCAGCGCGCTCTGGTGCACCAGGAAGATCGACAGCGCCCGCCCGTTCACCCACGCGACGAGGCGGGGCAGGAACGCGGGCCGCACCACGAGCACCACACCGATCTGCGCGAACGCCAACGCCAGTGCCGCCGCGGACGGCGGGGCGAGGTTCGACCGCTGCCCCGGCGTCCCGACGGCGCTGGCCGGGTAGCCGCCGTACCGCACCAGCGACCAGAACCCGACCACCCCGACGAGCACCAGCACCACGCCCCACGAGCGCCGCAGGCCAACGCGGGCGACCACCACCCCGACCTGCCAGGCGGCCCCCCACACGGCGACGACGTTCACCGCCGGGACGTCGAGCAGCACGACCAGCAGCACCGGCAGGGCCACGGCCGCCACGCCCAGCGAGCGGTCCAGCAGCCGGAACACCGGCATCAGCGCGGACAGCAGCAGGTAGACCCCGAGGAACCACAGCGGCGTCGTGACCAAGTGCACCACGGACAGGAGCGTGACCTGCGGCAGCCCGCGGAACCACAGCCCGCCCAGCACCACGACCCAGAACCCGAGCAGCAGCAGGACGGGCACCACGACGCGCCGCACCCGGCCGAGCAGCGGCGCACCGGACCGGGCCGCGGCGAACCCGCCGACGAAGAAGAACAGCCCCAACGTCTGGAGCACCCACGTCACCGGCACGAGCCCCGGCATGAGCCGCAACGGGCTGTCCACGCCCACGCCGCCGACACCGGCCACCGTCGCGGTCACCAGCCAGTGCCCGACGACCACCCCGACCACGGCGACGGCCCGCACCGTGTCGACGACCGGATCACGACCGCTCATCGTCCACCTCCGGACCACGGGCCGCCCGAACGCCCGCCGCGCCGCCCGCCCCGCACGCCGCCAGCCAGTACGCGGCCAGCACCACGCCGGTCAGCACGTCCGCGAGCAGCTCACGCCACCACCGGCGCCTCATCGCGCGTCCCCCACCACTACCCGCACGATCTCGGCCAGCGCGACCCCGCCCACCCGGTAGTACTCGTCGTGGCTCCCGTCGCCCGCCGGGAAGGCCCGTGCCCCGAACTCCGGCGCGACCGGATCTGCCCCGTGGCCCAGGTCCCCCACCCGCACCTTCGGCACCCACCCCGTCCAGTCGCCGGACGATCGCGCGGCCCACACCCGAGCCCCCGTGCGGAGTTCCGCGACCGACGACGCCCGAACGCCCGGACTCCCGGTGAGCACGACGTCCCCCACCCCGCTCAGGTCGGCCGACGCGCACACCACCGTCCCGTAGCTGTGACACAGCACGGAAACGTGCGCGGCGGGCAACTCCCGCAGGAAGGAGGCCAGTTCCACGGCCCCGGCGCGCGCCAGCCCGCCGGTGGCGGCGTCGATCCCCAGCCCCTCGGGCGTGTCGTACCCGAGCCACGCGACCACGGCCACGTCGTCACGGCCCGCGGCGGAGTGGACGGCGCGGGCCATCGCCAGCAGCGACCCGAACCGCCTAACGTCCACATCGGACCCCGGCACCACCACGGCGATGTGCCGCGCGCGCTGGAGGTCCCCCAGCGCCACCACGAGACGGCCCCGACCAGCGGGCTCGAACCGCGGCACCCGCACGTCGGCGGGGAACTCGGGTCGGGTCTGCGCGACGGCGCCCGCGGACACCGGCGACACCACGATCAGCAGCGCGGCCACGAAGGCGATCACCTTGGACATGACCGAAAACTACGAAGACCACCCCCGCGGGATCGTCACCCCGCGGAGCCACTACCCCGGTACGACGAGCCCGCTCTCGTAGGCCGCGATCACGGCCTGGGCCCGGTCGCGCAGCCCCAGCTTCATCAGCACCCGGCCGACGTGGGTCTTCACCGTCTGCTCCGCGACGAACAGGTGCCCGGCGATCTCCCCGTTCGACAGCCCCTGCGCGATCAGCCGCAGCACCTCCGTCTCCCGCTCGGTCAACGAGGTCAGCTCGCGGGGCCGAACCCCGTGCGCGGGCTGGGACTTCACGAAGTCCTCGATCAGCCGCTTGGTGATGGACGGCGCCAGCAGCGCCTCCCCGCGCGCCACCACCCGCACGGCGTCGAGCAGTTCCCGCGCGGGCGCGTGCTTCAGCAGGAACCCGCTGGCCCCGGCCCGCAGCGCCTCGTACACGTAGTCGTCCAGGTCGAACGTGGTCAGCACCAGCACCTTCACCGGGTGCGGCTCGGCGGCGAGCAGCCGCGTGGCCTCCAGCCCGTTCATCTCCGGCATCCGGACGTCCATCAGCACGACGTCCGGCAGCAGCCGCCGCACCGCGGCCACCGCGGCGATCCCGTCGCCCGCCGAGCCGACCACCTCGATGTCGGCCTGCGCGTCGAGCAGCGCGGAGAACCCCTCGCGCACCATCTCCTGGTCGTCGACCACGAGCACCCTGATCACTTGTCCCCCAACGGAATCAGCGCCCGGACCTCGAATCCGCCGTCGGCGGTGCCCGACGCGGTGAGCGACCCGCCGTGCACCGCGACGCGTTCCCGCATGCCGGTCAGCCCGTGCCCGCCGCCGCCACCCAGTGACGCGCCGCCCCGAGTATTGCGCACCACCACCTCCAGCGAGCCGTCCACCGCCCGCAGCACCACGGACACCGCGCCGCCGGGCTCGTGCCTGGCGGCGTTGGTCAGCGCCTCCTGGACGATCCGGTACGCGGTCAGCCCGACGGACTGCGACACGTCCAGCGGGGGCAGGTCGACGAAGGCGGACGCGCGGGCTGCCAGGTCGGGGATCTGCTCGATCCCCGGCTGCGGTGCCCGGTCGGCCTCCTGCCCCGCGCTGCGCAGCACCCCGAGCAGGCGCTGCATGTCCGTGATCGCCTCGCGGGCCGCCTCGCCGAGTTCGGCGAACTCGCGCACCCCGGCCTCCGGCAGGTCGGCGATGCGGTAGGGGGCGGTCTCGCAGCGCACGACGACCATCGACATGTGGTGCGCCACGACGTCGTGCATCTCGCGCGCGATGCGCGCGCGTTCCACGAGCGCGCCCTTCTCCGCCCGTTCCCGCTCGATCTCCACCTCGGCCCGGCCGCGCGCGCCGAAGGCGTACCCGCCCAGCAGGACGAGCCCCAGCACGATCGCGGACTCCGGGTAGTAGCTGACGCCCTTCAGCGCCCCCGCGAAGCCGAGCAGGCCCAGCGTGAGGAGGCCCGCCGTGCGCACGACCGAGCGCGAGTAGAGCAGGGCGACCGCGAGGACGGTGGGCAGGTAGAAGCACCACTGCCAGCCGCTCATCACCGGTTCGGCCGAGCCGTGCACCAGGACGTCGACGAACAGCCCGACCGTCGCGAGCCTCCACCCGGTCAGCGGGGAACGGACCAGCAGCCCGTAGGAGCCCGTGACGACCGCGAAGTACAGCGGCCAGACGCCGTCCGGTTCGTGGAGGTCCACGTACTCCACGCTCGCGATGATGGCGACCACGACGGAGTAGATCATGATCACAGCGACGCCGAACCGCCGGAAGCGGACCGGGAGCACGCCGAGAGCGGGTGTGTGGTCCCTCAGGGCCACTACCTGGAGCAAGGAACGCATCACCAGCCGATGCTAGGTCGGTGGGCGGCGCCGGTCGTGCCGCCTCGGGGTGACATACCCCGGTATCACCCCGTACGGAGGGCCGCAAGGCATTGCGGCACCCGATCACCAAGCGGTAGGCAGTGGGGACAGAGGACGGGCGAACCACGCCGCCGTCCCGTGTTGAAAGATGGTGCGATGACCTCGCAGCACGATCCGGATCGCTGGTCCCGGCTGACCGCCGTGGCGGGCGAGGCCTTGGCCGCGGCCAAGGTCGGGGAGGACGCTGTCGCGGTCGACCTCGTGACCGGCTACCTCAGCGGTTCACCGGAGGGCAACGAGGAGATCAGGGAACTCGTGCTGCTGCTGTTCTCCGAGTGCAGCGGCATGGTCGCGGCGCTCGGTTCGGGCGGGGCGACGCCGGTGAAGATGCAGGTCTTCGACGAGGACGGCCAGGAGGTCCCGATCGACGACGCGGACCCGCCGGTGCGGACCGCGATCCGTACTCTGCTCGCCGAGGTGCACGGCGACGAGGAAGCGGCGGCCGAGCAGATCGAGATCGCCCTCACGAACGGCGCTCCGCAGGAGCTGGCGACCGTCGTGCTCCAGGCGCTGAGGTGGACGGTGAAGCTGGCCGCGGAGTGCCAGACCCGCGACCTTGAAGTGCCTGACTGGATCACCACGTCGCTGGAGGAGTGACCGCTTCCCGCGGAATTGGGAAACCGAAAACCATTTCCGTTCCCTAATTGTCCGAAGCGCGAGCGACAGAGTATTTCCGATTCGCCCGAAACCGTTCCGGTCGTGCTCGCGCAAATGCGCTCACGGCCGGTTCACACCCTTGACACGGGCTCTGGTCCAGACCATTGTCAGTCCCTGACCAGCCCCGACCCTCCTGAGGTCGGACGTGGTCGCCCTGCACCCGCCACCTCCACTTCAGGGGCAACAATGAAACTCCGACTCGGCGCGCTGCTCTGCCTCAGCGCGTTGGCCCTCACTTCCGTGACGTCCCCGACCGCTTCGGCGGCCGACGGCGTCACCGCGACCTTCACCAAGACCGGTGACTGGGGAACGGGCTTCGAAGCCCGGTTCACCGTCGCCAACAACGGCGCGAGCGCCCTCTCCTCCTGGCGCATCGAGTTCGACATGCCCTCCGGCAGCGCGATCACCAGCCACTGGGACGCCGACCTGACCCGCTCCGGCGACCACTACGTGGCCGTCAACAAGGGCTGGAACGGCGCGGTACCCGTCGGCGGCCAGGTGGGCTTCGGCGTCCTGGGCACCGGCTCCGGCTCACCCGTCAACTGCAAGGTCAACGGCGGTTCCTGCACCGGCGGCGGTGGCGGCGACACGACCCCGCCCAGCACCCCCACGGGCCTCGCGTCCACCGGCGCCACCGCGAACTCCGTGTCCCTGACCTGGAACGCGTCCAGCGACAACGTCGGCGTCACCGGCTACGACGTCTACCGCGACGGCTCGGTCGCCACGACCTCCACCGGCACGTCGGCCACGGTCGGCGGCCTGTCCGGGAGCACCGCCTACACGTTCACCGTCAAGGCGCGCGACGCCGCGGGCAACACGTCCGGCGCCAGCAACCAGGTGTCCGTCACCACCAAGCCCGGTGGCGGCGACCCCGGTTCCGGCACCGCCGCCCCGTACCTCTACCTGGGCTGGGGCAACCCGCCGAGCCCGGCGGCGGTCATGCGGGAGACCGGCGTCAAGTGGTTCACCATGGCGTTCATCCTGTCCTCCGGCGGCTGCAACCCGGCGTGGGACGGCAGCCGACCGCTGTCCGGCAGCGCCGACGCGGCGGCCATCGCCGAGATCCGCGCCAACGGCGGTGACATCGTCCCGTCGTTCGGCGGCTGGAGCGGCAACAAGCTCGGCCCGAACTGCTTGACGCCCGAGGCCCTCGCGGGCGCCTACCAGCAGGTCATCAGCGCCTACGGCCTGAAGGCGATCGACATCGACATCGAGAACTCCGACGAGTTCGAGAACGAGACCGTGCAGGACCGCATCCTGACCGCGTTGAAGATCGTCAAGCAGAACAACCCCGGCATCAAGACGATCGTCACGTTCGGCACCACGACGTCCGGCCCGAACTACTACGGCGGGCGGCTCATCGAGCGGGCGGCGGCGCTGAACGCGAACATCGACGTGTTCACGATCATGCCGTTCGACTTCGGCAGCTCGAACATCCAGAACGACACGATCGCCGCGGCCACCGGGCTGAAGAACAAGCTGAAGACGGCGTTCGGCTGGTCCGACTCGGTGGCGTTCGCCCACGTCGGCATCTCCGGCATGAACGGGCTGTCCGACCAGCAGGAGCTGACGTCGGTGGAAGCGTGGACCGCGATCCGCGACTGGTCGAAGTCCAACGGCCTCGGGCGGCTCGCGTTCTGGTCGGTGAACCGCGACCGCGGCTGCCCCGGCGGCGGCGTCAACGCGTCGTGCAGCGGCATCTCCCAGTCCGACTGGGAGTTCTCCCGCATCACGGCCGGTTTCTAGACCTCTGCGACACGGGTGCCCCCGGCTACGCGCCGGAAGGCACCCGTGTCGGCAGTAGTTCCCTCACGAGCGCTCCGACCTGGTCGGACTCGATGAGGAACGCGTCGTGGCCGTAGTCCGACGTGACGACGCGCAGGTCGTCGGCGGTGGTGATGCCCGCGGCGAGTTCCGCCTGCTGCGCCAGCGGGAACAGCCGGTCGGTGTCGACGCCCGCGACGATCGTGCGGGCGGTGACGCGGCGCAGCGCGGCCCGCACCCCACCCCGGTCGCGGCCCACGTCGTGGCTGTTCATCGACTCGGTGAGGACGACGTAGCTGTCCGGGTCGAAGCGGCGGACCAGCTTGTCGGCGTGGTGGTCCAGGTAGGACTCGACGGCGAACCTGCCGTCCCCCTGGGGATCCCGCCCGAAGCGGGCCGCCAGCTCGGCCTCGGTGCGGTAGCTGATGTGCGCGATCCGGCGGGCGATCCCCAAGCCCAGCACGGGATCGGCGCGGACGGCGTGGACCTGGGTGGACGCCAGCGCGATCTGCTCGGCCGACGAGGCGGCGGGCGTCGCCAGCAGCAGCAACGACCTCAGCCGGTCCGGGTGGCCTACGGCCCACTCGACCGCCCGCATCCCGCCCATCGAGCCGCCGAGCACGGCGGCCCACGCGTCGACGCCGAGCGCGTCGGCCAGCGCCACCTCGGCCGTGACCTGGTCCCGCGCGGTGACCAGCGGGAACCGGCTGCCCCACGGCTTCCCGTCCGGAGCGGCCGACAGCGGGCCGGTGGTGCCCTGGCAGCCGCCCAGCACGTTCGGGACGACGATGAACCAGTGCGCCGGGTCCAGCGGCCTCCCCGGCCCGACCAGCGCGTCCCACCAGCCCGGTGTGGGGTGGCCGGGTTCGACCACGCCCGCGACGTGGCTGTCACCCGTGAGCGCGTGCTCGACCAGGACCGCGTTGGAGCGGTCCGCGTTGAGCGTCCCCCAGGTCTCGTAGGCGATCTTCACGGCAGGCAGCCCGGCGAGCGGCCCGTCGTGGGAGTACCAGAGCCGACGCCCAGCGGGGTCCCCCTCGCGCCACCCGCCGGCGGCACGAGGGGTCTCTCCACCGGTGGTCACAGAGCGGACTTCGCCGCGCGGAACCCCGCCTCCAGGTCGGCCTTCAGGTCCTCCACGCCCTCGATCCCGACCGACAGCCGCACGAGACCAGGCGTGACACCCGTGGTGACCTGCTCCTCCGGGTTCAACTGGCTGTGCGTGGTGCTGGCCGGGTGCACGATCAGGCTGCGGACGTCGCCGATGTTCGCGAGCTGGCTGAACAGCTCCGTGCCGTCCACGAACGCCCGACCCGCGTCCACCCCGCCGCGCAGCTCGAACGACACGATCGCGCCCGCCCCCTTGGGCAGGTACTTCTTCGCGGTCTCGTGGAACGGGCTGGACGGCAGACCCGCGTAGTGCACCTTCTCCACCTCGTCGCGCTGCTCCAGCCACTCCGCGAGCGCTTGCGCGTTCGCCACGTGCTTGTCGATGCGCAGCGAGAGCGTCTCGATGCCCTGGATGATGAGGAAGCTGCTCAGCGGAGCGATGGCGGCACCCGTGTCGCGCAGCAACTGCACGCGCAGCTTCGCCGCGAACGCGCCGTGCCCCAGCGCGGGCCAGTACTGGAGGCCGTTGTAGCTCGGGTCCGGCTCGTTGAAGTCCGGGAACCGCTCCGTGCCGAAGTCGAACGTGCCGCCGTCGACGACCACACCCGCGATCGTCGTGCCGTGGCCGCCCAGGTACTTGGTCGCCGAGTGCACGACGATGTCCGCACCGTGCTCGATCGGCCGCACCAGGTACGGCGTCGGCACCGTGTTGTCCACTACCAGCGGCACACCCACCTCGTGCGAGACACCGGCCACCGCGGCGATGTCCAGCACGTGCGCGCGGGGGTTCGCCAGCGTCTCGGCGAAGAACAGCTTCGTGTTCGGCCGGGCCGCCGCGCGCCACGCCTCCAGGTCGTCGGGGTCGTCCACGAACGTGACCTCGATGCCGAGCTTCGGCAGGGTGTAGTGGAACAGGTTGTACGTGCCGCCGTAGAGCGAGGCGCTGGACACGAAGTGGTCGCCCGACCGGGCGAGGTTCAGGATGGTCGCCGTGACGGCCGCCGAGCCGGACGCGAACGCCACGGCGGCGATCCCGCCCTCCAGCGCCGCCACCCGCTGCTCCAGCACGTCCTGCGTCGGGTTGTTGATGCGCGTGTAGATGTTGCCCGCTTCGGACAGGTTGAACAGCGCGGCACCGTGGGCGGTGTCGCGGAAGACGTACGACGTCGTCTGGTAGATCGGCGTGGCACGGGCGCCCGTGGCCGGGTCCGGCGTGGCTCCGGCGTGGACCTGCTTGGTCTCGAACGACCAGGCGGAGGCGTCTGCGGACATGGCTGTCTCCTGGGTTGTCACTCTGAGGCTGGGCGGGCTTCGGGGTGGATCAAGCGCGGCCGGGACAGGCCATGCTGGTGACGCGCACGTAGTCGACGTGCCGCCTGGTCACGAGCAGACTCATGACAGCGACGTTAGCTCCGTGGACCAATCGCGCAACAGGGCGTCCACGAGGTGGGACGCCTATCTTCAACCCCATGCGCACCGCACTGATCGGGTACGGCCTGGGCGGCTCGGCCTTCCACGCCCCGTTCCTGAACACCACACCCGGCCTGGACTTCAGCGCCGTCGTCACCGGAAACCCAGAGCGCGCAACCGAGGTGCGCTCACGTTATCCGTCGGTCGAAGTACTGTCCTCAGTGGACGACGTGTGGAACGGCGGCTTCGACCTGGTCGTCGTCACGACCCCGAACCGCTTCCACCACGAACACGCCAGGACGGCGTTGGAGCACGGCCTGCACGTGGTCGTGGACAAGCCGTTCTCCGGCACCTCCGCGGAAGCCCGCGCGTTGACCGAACTGGCGGAGTCCAACGGTCTGACGCTGGTCCCGTTCCACAACAGACGGTGGGACGGCGACTTCCTCACCGTGCGACGGCTGGTGGCCGACGGCGACCTCGGCGAGGTGCACCGGTTCGAATCGCGCTTCGAGCGCTGGCGCCCGGAACCCAAGGCCTCCTGGAAGGAATCGGGCGACCCGGCGGACCTGGGCAGCATCGTCTTCGACCTGGGCACCCACCTGATCGACCAGGCCATCGCGCTCTTCGGCCGACCCGAGTCCGTGTACGCGGAGATCCGCGCCCTGCGAGCAGGCGTCCGGGCGGACGACGACGCGTTCCTCGCGCTGACGCACGGGAACGGCGTCGTGTCCCACCTGTGGGCGGGCGCGCTGACGGCCGACCTCGGCCCGAGGTTCCGCGTGCTGGGCGACAAGGCCGCGTACGTGAAGTTCGGGATGGACCCGCAGGAGGAACTGCTGAAGTCGGGCGCGACGCCCGGCGAGGGCTGGGGCGTCGACGCCCCGGAGAACTGGGGGTCGCTCCGGGCGGGTCCCGAGGAGACCCGCGTGCCGACCGAGAACGGGAACTACCCGGCCTTCTACGCGGGAGTCGTCGCGGCGATCAGCGGCGGCACCGCACCGGTACCGCCAGTGGACGCCGTCAGCGGACTGGAGGTCATCGAGGCCGCCATGCGGTCGGCCGCCACCAAGCAGGTCGTCACGCTGGACTGACGGTGCCGGGCGCCGCACGGCCGATACCTCTTGCCCAAGAAACCTCTCTCAACCTAAGATGTTCACCATGAAAGACACTCATGTGCAGGTCCTGGTGGTCGGAGCAGGCCTCGGCGGCCTGTCGGCCACCCTCTTCCTGGCCCAGCAGGGCATCGACGTCCTCACCGTCTCCAAGCACGCGGGCACCGCCTTACACCCCAAGGCCACCGGCCAGACCCCCAGGACCATGGAACTCCTGCGCCGGGCGGGCGTGGAGGACGAGGTCATGGCGGGCAGCGGCGGCCCGATCACCATCAAGATCGCCGAAAGCCTCCAGGGCGAGGTCTTCCGCACCATCGCCACCGACGAAGACGCCCCGGACTTCGGCGCCCTGTCCCCCGCCCCCTTCGGCATGGCCTCCCAGGACCACGTGGAACCGGTGCTGCTCGACCGTTCCCGCGACCTCGGCGCGGAAGTCCGGTTCCACACCGAACTCGTCTCGTTCACCCAGGACGGGGACGGCGTCGAAGCGCGCCTCCTGGACGTCCCCACCGGACGCCTCACCACTGTGAGGGCCGACTACCTCGTCGCGGCCGACGGCCACAGGGGCAAGATCCGGGAATCCCTCGGCATCGAGCGGCACGGCCACGGTCCGCTCGCCGGCCACATCGGCATCATCTTCGAGGCCGACCTCTCCCTCCACACCGCTCCCGGCCGCACCACGCTGTTCTACCTCCGCAACCAGGCCTTCACCGGCGCCTTCGTCTCCCTCACCACCGACCGCCGCCACGTCCTCACCATCGAGCACGACAGCCGCGAGTCCCTGGCCGACTACGACGAGGACCGCTGCACGGCACTGATCCGGACGGCCACCGACGTCCCCGACCTGACCCCGAAGATCCTCGACGTCACCCGCTGGGAGATGGCGGCGTGGATGGCCGACCGCTTCTCGTCGGGACGCGTCTTCCTCGTCGGCGACGCCGCGAAGGTGACCCCGCCGACCGGCGGCCTCGGCGGCAACACGGCGGTCCAGGACGGCTACGACATCGCCTGGAAACTGGCCGCGGTGCTCAAGGGCGAGGCCGGAACGGGCCTCCTCGCCAGCTACGAGGCCGAACGGCGCCCGTACGCCCAAGCGGTCGTCGACAGCTCGTACCGCAACTACGTCGAACGGTTCGCCCCCCACCTGATGGACGACGACGTCCCGGCCCCGATCGACTACCTGGAACTGGGTTTCGGCTTCCCCTGCCGCTCCTCGGCCGTGCTGCCGGAGGACGACGACGCGGCAATGGAGGACCCGTTCACCTCCACCGGCCGCCCCGGCTACCGGGCCCCGCACGTCACCGTGCGGCACAACGGTTCCGAAACGTCCACAGTGGACCTGTTCGGCCGGGGCTGGGTCCTCGTCACCCTCGACCCGGCCTGGAACGACTGCGGGGTGGACGTTCCCGTCCTCACCGACCCGTCCGGCCGGCTGGGGACGCGCTACGGCATCGGCGACCGCGGCGCCAGCCTCGTCCGCCCCGACGGCGTCGTGGCCTGGCGCAGCCCGGACCTCGTCCTCGATCCGGGGGCTACGGTTCGGCGGGTACTCGACTCCGTGCTCGACCGCTGATCGTCTCCCCGATCGCCAGGACGCACGCGGCGCTCACCAGCGCGCCGCCGACCAGGTACAGCGACACCGGCCAGCTCTCCTGCCCGGCCGTCAACCCCAGCAGCGCGGCGGCGACCAGCGGGGACAGCCCTCCCCCGAGCACCGCCCCCAACTGGTAGCTCAACGACACCCCGCTGTAGCGGATCTTCGGGCCGAACAGCTCGGCGTAGTAGGCGGGCATCGGCCCGAAGATCGCCGCGGACCCGGCGAACCCGATCACCATCGCCACCAGCACCAACCCCGGCGACCGCGTGTCCACCAGCCAGAACAGCGGGAACGCGAACACCCCGAGGAACACGGCCCCGCCCAGCATCACCGGCAGCCGCCCCACCCGGTCCGACAGCCGGGCGAACAGCAGGATCGTGACGGCCTGCGCGAACGCCCCCACCAGCGTGGCGTTCAAGATCACCGACCGCGACATCCCGAGCTGCCGCGTGGCGTAGGACGCGGTGAACGTGGCCAGCACGAAGATGAACATGTTGAACCCGAAGTTCACCCCGGCCCCCAGCAGCACCGTCCGCCAGTGGTTCCTCAGCACCACCGCCACCGGCAGCTTCACCGTGCCCTCCTCGGCGCGGGCCCGCTCGAACACCGGGCTCTCCTGCACCGACAGCCGCACGTACAACCCGACCCCGACCAGCAGCAGGCTGAACAGGAACGGGATCCGCCACCCCCACACCAGGAAGTCCGGTCCGGACGCCGCCACGGCCAGCGACATCGCCCCGCTCGCCAGCAGCAGCCCCAGCGGCGACCCGAGGAACGTCCAGCTCCCGTACCACCCGGACCGGCCCGGCGGCGCGTGCTCGACCGTCATCAGCGTCGCCCCGCCCTGCTCGCCGCCCAGGAAGAACCCCTGCACCACCCGGAGCAGGATCAGCAGCACCGGCGCCAGGATGCCGATCGACGAGTACGTGGGCAGCAGCCCGATGAGCGCCGTGCACACCCCCGTCACGGTCAGCGTCAGCACCAGCATCGTCCGCCGACCGATCCGGTCGCCGAAGTGCCCGATCACCACCCCGCCGAGCGGCCGCGCCAGGAATCCCGCCCCGAACGTGGCCAGCGAGAGCAGCGTGCCGATCCGCGGGTCGAACGACGGGAAGAACAGCTTGTCGAACACCAGCGCGGACGCCGTGCCGTAGAGCAGGAAGTCGTAGAGCTCCACCGCGTTGCCCGCGCTGGAAGCCAGTGCCACCCGACGCACCCCGGAAGTCGCCATCACCCCAGGGTGCCGAGTCGATCATGTTCTGCACACCGCCCGTGGGACGAACGCGGAACTGGTCCGGAGTGGTCAACGGTCACCGAAACCACCCGATCCGGTGTTACCGCCCGGTTGGGTCGTGGTGCAGGCGCCCGCCGCGCCACTGTGGTCGCATGGCACCACTCCCCCTCCTCGCGGCCTTCGCCGCGGTGATCCCCTTCCTGCCGGTCGCCGACATCGCTCCCCCGGCCGGATCGGAACTCGTCCCCTCGTCCACGATCGTGCTGACCACCTCGACCGCCGACGCGGGCGTGCGGTCGGCGACCCTGCACTGCGAGCCGCCCGGCGGGTCCCACCCGAACGCGCGGGCGGCGTGCGACGACCTGCTGTGGTCGGACGGCGACGTGCAGGCGGTCCAGGACGCGGACTCGCTGTGCACCTTCGACTACCGGCCGGTGCACGTCACCGCCGCGGGGAGCTGGCGCGGTCAGGAGCGGAACTTCGACCACGTCTACCCGAACGCGTGCGCCATGCGCGTCGACACCGGGGCGGTCTTCCAGTTCTGACCGGTTCCAGGCGGTCTCAGGTCGTGCCGGCTAGGGTCGGGGCGACCTGAGTTCCGTTGGGGGGAACAGTGGAGGACTTCCTGCTCTACGCCGTCGGCGTGCCCGTGACGTTCCTGGCCCTGGTGCTGGGGATGGCGCTCGCGGCCCGGCGCATCCTCGGCATGCGGGTCGGGCTCGTCCGGACGACGATCGCGACGCTGCTGGCGATGTCGTCCACCGGCAGCCTGTTCAGCTCGCTGGCGGACGACCAGGGCGCGAGCTCGGCGCTCGCGACCGTCCTGTTCGGCGTGACGCTGCTGCTCCTGATCGGCATGCTGGCGCTGGCCGAGGTGGTCGTGCCGACCGGGTCGATCCCGCCGCCGGTGGACTGGTTCCGGGCGGTGCGCGGGCGGATCGCCCGGACGCGGCGGTACTCGCGGATCACGGCCATCGCGGTGCGGCACGGGCTCGGGCCGTACCTGCGCGGGCGGGAGCGGACGGACACCGCACTGGCGCGGTCGGTGCGGCTCGCGCTGGAGGACGGCGGCGTGACGTTCGTGAAGCTCGGGCAGGTCCTGTCGACGCGGCCGGACCTGCTGCCGCCCGACTTCATCGACGAGCTGACCCTGTTGCAGGACAACGTGCCCGCCGCACCGTGGGACCAGGTGCGGGCGGTGCTGGTCGAGGAACTGGGGCAGGCGCCGGAAGCCGTGTTCGCGGAGTTCGACGAGCGGCCGATGGCGGCGGCGTCGATCGCCCAGGTGCACCTCGCGCTGTTGAAGACCGGCGAGGAGGTCGTGGTGAAGGTGCAGCGGCCGGGGGTGCGGAAGGTCGCCGAAGGCGACCTGGACATCGTGGCGCGGCTGGCGAGGACGTTGCAGGAGCGCACCCGGTGGGGTCGGGCGATGGGCGTGCTCGACCTGGCGACCGGGTTTTCCGTCGCGCTGCGCGAAGAACTGGACTTCCGGGTCGAGGCGCGGAACCTGGCGACGGTCGCCGCCGCGTCCGTCGGGCAGGACGTCGGCCTGCCCGCGGTGCACGAGGACCTCTGCACCGCGAGGGTCCTGGTGATGCAGCGGCTGTCCGGGGTGCCGATGCGCGCCGCCGGACCGGTGCTGGACGAGCGGGGCGCCGACCGCGGGGCGCTCGCCACGACGCTGCTGTCGTACCTGCTGCGCCAGGTGATGCTGGACGGGGTGTTCCACGCCGACCCCCATCCGGGCAACATCATGCTGCTGGCCGACGGCCGTCTCGGACTGCTGGACTTCGGCTCGGTCGGCCGGATCGACGCCCAGCTCCGGTCGGCGCTGCGGCGGCTGCTGCTGGCCATCGACCGCGGCGACCCGGCCGGGCTGTGCGACGCGCTGCTGGAACTCGTGACCAGACCGGACGAGATAGACGCCCAGCAGTTGGAGCGAGCGCTCGGCCAGTTCATGGCCCGCCACCTGAGCGCCGGGATGCGGCCGGACGTCGAGATGTTCGGCGACCTGTTCCGGCTCGTCTACCGGTACGACCTGAGCATCCCGCCGGAGGTCGCGGCGGTGTTCCGCGCGCTCGCGACGCTGGAGGGCACGCTCGGCACCATCGCCCCCGGCTTCAACATCGTGGTCGAGTCGCGCGCCTTCGCCGCCGCGCAGATCGACGAGCACCTCACGCCGGAGTCGATGCGGCGCGCGGTCGTCGAGGAACTGCACTCCGTGCTGCCGATGCTGCGCCGCCTGCCGCGGCGGGTGGACCGCATCACCAGCGCGTTGGAGCAGGGGCGGCTCGGCGTGAACGTCCGGCTGTTCGCCGACGACCGCGACCGCCGGTTCGTGACGGGCCTGCTACACCAGGTGATGCTCACCGGGCTGGGCGCGACCGCCGGGGTCATGGCCGTGCTGCTGCTCGGCGGCACCGGCGGCCCGCAGGTGGTGCCGGGCATCGAGCTGCACCACCTGTTCGGGTACAACCTGCTGGTCGTCAGCGTCCTGCTGGGGTTGCGGGTGGTGGTGACGATCTTCCGCCCACGTGGCGCATGACGCAGTTCGCCGTCCGCCCCGGAGCCGTAGGCTGCGAAGGGGCTTGTCCATTCGAAAGGGCGAAGACTTGAGCATCTACGACATCCCGGTCAACACGATCTCCGGCGAGCCGACCACGTTGGAGTCACTGCGCGGGAAGGCCGTCCTCGTCGTGAACGTGGCGTCCAAGTGCGGCGCGACCCCGCAGTACACGGCGCTGGAGCAGCTCCAGAAGCAGTACGGCGACCAGGGTTTCTCGGTGGTCGGCTTCCCGTGCAACCAGTTCATGGGCCAGGAGCCGGGCACCTCGGAGGAGATCGCGACGTTCTGCTCCACGACGTACGGCGTGACGTTCCCGCTGTTCGAGAAGATCGAGGTGAACGGCGAGAACCGGCACCCCGTCTACGCCGAGCTGACGAAGACCGCCGACGCCGACGGCAACGCGGGCGACATCGGCTGGAACTTCGAGAAGTTCCTGGTCAGCCCGGAGGGTGAGGTCGTGGCGCGGTTCCGCACGCCGACGCAGCCCGACGACGAGCGGGTCGTCAAGGCCATCGAGGCCGTCCTGCCCGCGTGACGCGCTGAGGGGAGCCCCTGCGCGGGGCTCCCCGTCACGTGCGGGAGCGGTGGAACGCCCAGGCGTCCGCGATGATGTCCCTCAACTCCGGCTTCGCCTGCCGCCAGCCCAGTTCGGTGCGGGCCTTCTCGGCGGACGCGACGCTCGCGACCGGGTCGCCCTCGCGGCGGGGCGCGACGCGCGTCGGAACGGGGTGGCCGGTCACCTCGCGCACCGCGTCGACGACCTCGCGGATCGAGAAACCCCGGCCGTTGCCCAGGTTGTAGACCTTGTGCTTGCCGGGCTCGGCCGCCTCCAGCGCGAGCACGTGCGCCGAAGCCAGGTCCTCGATGTGGATGTAGTCGCGCACGGACGTGCCGTCCGGCGTCGGGTAGTCGTCGCCGAACAGCAGGAACTCGGCCCGCTTGCCCGCCGCCACGTCCAGCACCATCGGGATCAGGTGCGTCTCCGGCGTGTGCCGCTCGCCGAGGTGCCCGCTGGCGCCCGCCGCGTTGAAGTACCGCAGGCTCACCGCGCCGAGACCGTGGGCCTGGCACTCCCACGGCAGCATGGTGTCCACAATGGACTTGCTCGCCGCGTAGGGGTTCTGCGGGTCGATCGGCGAGTCCTCGGCCAACGGCTCCAGGCCCGCGTCGGCGTACATCGAGCCGGTGGAGGAGAAGATCAGCCGCTTGACGTCGTTGGCGCGCATGGAGTCCAGCAGCGTCATGGTGCCGCGCACGTTCACGTCGAAGTACAGGTCGGGCTTGCGCACCGACTCGCCGACGGAGATCTTGGCCGCGAAGTGCAGCACCGCGTCGAACGTCGAGTCGACCACCTGCGCCGCCGCACTGAGCGGCAGCTCGTGCAGCACGGCCCCCTCGGGCACGTTGTCCACGAACCCGGTCGACAGGTCGTCCAGCACCTCGACCTCGTGCCCGGCCGCCACCAGCGCCACGACCGTGGCGCTGCCGATGTACCCGGCGCCGCCCGTGACCAGCAGCTTCATCCATCACTCCCAGGTTGGTGGTCCCCGACTCGGACCCGACCCTACGCGGGAGCACGGGGAGCGCCGACACATCGGACGTCTGTAGTCTCGCGGCGACGCCCACGGACAGAGGAGCAGCGATGTCGGCTTCCACCCCTCAACGGCACATCCGAGTCGTCGGACTGCTCCCCGAGAAGCGCGCGGAGTACCTGCGCCTGCACGAGGTCGTGTGGCCCGACGTCGAGGCCAGGCTCACCGCGAGCGGCATCACGAACTACTCGATCTTCCTGCTCGGCGACCGGCTGATCTCGTACTACGAGTACGTCGGCGACGACTACGAGGCGGACATGGCCCTCATCGCCGCCGACCCGACCACCCAGGAGTGGTGGACCCTCACCGACCCGTGCCAGGTGCCCGTGCCAGAAGCCGAGGAGGGGCAGTTGTGGGCGGACGCCACCGAGGTGTGGCACATGGGCTGACCCGGCCCGCGCGTGGCCCCCCCCCCCCCGCCCCCC
>NZ_JANYMP010000019.1:52220-149671 GCF_025061645.1 Umezawaea endophytica
CGCGCGTGGAGCCGTCACCCGGCTCCACGCGCGCCCGGTCAGCACTCGATGACGTTCACGGCGAGCCCGCCGCGAGCCGTTTCCTTGTACTTCACCGACATGTCCTTGCCGGTGTCGCGCATGGTCTTGATGACCTTGTCCAACGACACGAAGTGCGAGCCGTCGCCGCGCAGCGCCATGCGGGCCGCGGTGATCGCCTTGATGGCGGCCAGCGCGTTGCGCTCGATGCACGGGATCTGGACGAGCCCGCCGATCGGGTCGCAGGTGAGGCCCAGGTTGTGCTCCATGGCGATCTCGGCGGCGTTCTCCACCTGTTCCGGTGTGCCGCCGAGGACTTCGGCCAGGCCGCCCGCGGCCATCGAGCAGGCCGAGCCGACCTCGCCCTGGCAGCCGACCTCGGCGCCGGAGATGGACGCGTTCTCCTTGAACAGCACGCCGACCGCGCCCGCGGTGAGCAGGAAGCGGACCACGCCGTCGTCGGAGGCACCCGGCACGAAACGGGTGTAGTAGTGCAGGACGGCGGGCACGATGCCCGCCGCGCCATTGGTCGGCGCGGTGACCACGCGCCCACCCGCGGCGTTCTCCTCGTTGACGGCCAGCGCGAACAGCGTCACCCAGTCCATGACGCGCAGCGGATCGGTGGCGAAGTGCTCGCCCGCCAACGCCCTGCGCATCTCGGCGGCCCGGCGCCGCACCTTCAGCCCGCCGGGCAGGACGCCGGTCTCGGTGCAGCCGCGCTCGACGCACTCCTGCATGACGTGCCAGATGCGCAGGAGTCCGGAGCGGATCTCCTGCTCGCCGCGCCACGACTGCTCGTTCTCCAGCATCACCGAACTGATCGACAGCCCGGTTTCCCTGGTGCGGGCCAACAACTGGTCGCCGGTGAGGAACGGGTGCGCCAGCGGCGTGTCGTCGGCCTTGATCTTGTCCGCGCCGCTGGCGTGCTCGTCCACGACGAACCCGCCGCCGACCGAGTAGTACACGGCGTGGTCGAGGGACCCACCGTCGTCGGCGAACGCCTCGAAGCGCATCCCGTTGGGGTGCACGGGAAGCGACTTGCGGCGGTGCATGACGAGGTGCTTGTCGTGGACGAAGGCGATCTCGTGCCCGCCGCCCAGCCGCAGCCGCCCGGTCCGCTTGATCTCCTCGAACCGCTCGTCGGCCGCCGTCGGGTCGACCTCCTCCGGCCTGCACCCCTCCAGCCCCAGCAGCACCGCCTTCGGGCTGCCGTGGCCGTGGCCGGTCGCGCCGAGCGAACCGAACAGCTCGGCGTGCACGCGCGTCGCGCCGTCCAGCAGGCCGCGCGAGCGCAGCCGGTCGACGAACATCGACGCGGCGCGCATCGGGCCGACCGTGTGCGAGCTGGACGGTCCGATGCCGACGGAGAACAGGTCGAAGACGCTGATCGCCATTAGCTGCCCGTCAGTTCCGCGTACTTCGCGGCGGTGAGGAGGCCCTCGGCGTTCTCGACGCGCACCTTGAACAGCCAGCCCGCCGCGTACGGGTCCGAGTTGATCAGGGCCGGGTCGTCGACGACGCCCTTGTTGACCTCCACGACCTCGCCGCTGACCGGCGCGTACAGGTCGCTCACCGACTTCGTCGACTCCAGCTCGCCGCACACGTCGCCGGACTTGACGCGCTCACCGACCTCCGGGAGCTGCACGAAGACCAGGTCGCCGAGCGACTCGGCGGCGTAGGACGTGATGCCGACCGTGACCGGCTCCTGCGTTCCGGGCGTCCAGTCGACCCATTCGTGTTCTGGGGTGTAGAGCAGGTGTTCGGGGAACTCCACAGCGGCACTCCACGGGCTCACGGCAGGCGCGCGTCGACCACGCCGACCTCGGGGTCGGTCCGACTCCCCCTCTGTCATGGGACCTGAGAGCTTCACCACGCGAACGCGGCTTGCACCGTGGGTGCGCGCACGAAGCGCGCTTTCCAGAGTCGCCTCGCCCGAGCGGTTCTCGTTGCCTGAGAGTGTGCGGGGTACTTGCTCCTTCGGCGCCCCGGCGACTGCCGGGGACTCTCCCGCTCGGGTTGCGGCACCACGCGGGCGCCTCGGCCGTTCTTCAGTTGGCGATCGTGCTGAAAGCTATGTGGCCGCAGATCGGGTGTCAACGCGCGTACGGACCACTACGACGAGCCGCGTTGTGCCGTCGGGACAAACCAACCCCTACCCACTGGTGCCACGAGCACGATGACAGTCACGCGGGCGTGCCGGACCTTTGAACCAACAGTCCAGCTCCCGCTCGCCGATGTCGAAGGAGTCACCGTGCGGATCGCCGTCCCCCGCGAGATCAAGAACCACGAGTACCGCGTCGCCTTGACTCCCGCCGGTGCGCACGAGTTGACCCGTCGCGGTCACGACGTGTTCGTGGAGGCCGGTGCCGGGCTCGGGTCGGCGATCACCGACGCCGAGTACCAGGCGGCGGGGGCGAAGGTCCTCGCCACGGCCGACGAGGTGTGGGCCGAGGGTGAGCTGGTGCTCAAGGTCAAGGAGCCCGTCGCGGCGGAGTACCACCGCCTGCGCGCCGGGCAGGTGCTGTTCACCTACCTGCACCTGGCCGCTGACCTGCCGCTGACCGAGGCGCTGATCGCGTCCGGCACGACGGCCATCGCGTACGAGACGGTGCAGACCGCGAACGGCGCCCTGCCGCTGCTGGCCCCGATGTCCGAGGTCGCGGGCCGCCTGGCCCCGCAGGTCGGCGCGTTCGCGCTGATGAAGCCCTCCGGTGGCCGCGGTGTGCTGCCCGGCGGCGTGCCCGGTGTGGCCCCCGCGCGGGTCGTCGTCATCGGCGGCGGTGTCGCGGGCGTGAACGCCGCGACGATCGCCGTCGGCATGGGCGCCGACGTGGAGATCCTCGACACGAACGTGGACCGCCTGCGGCAGATCGACGCCCAGTTCGGCGGCAAGCTCCGCACGGTCGCGTCCAACAGCTACGCGGTCGAGCAGGCCGTGCTGGAGGCCGACATGGTGATCGGCGCGGTGCTCGTGCCCGGCGCCAAGGCCCCGAAGCTGGTCAGCAACGAACTGGTCGCGCGGATGAAGCCCGGCTCGGTGCTGGTCGACATCGCCATCGACCAGGGCGGCTGCTTCGCCGACTCGCGCCCCACCACGCACGCGGACCCGACGTTCCAGGTCCACGAGTCCGTCTTCTACTGCGTCGCGAACATGCCCGGCGCCGTGCCGCGCACGTCGACGTACGCGCTCACCAACGTGACGCTGCCCTACGCGGTCGCGCTGGCCGACAAGGGCTGGCAGCCCGCGCTGCGCGCCGACCAGTCCCTCGCGCTCGGCCTCAACGTGCACGCGGGCCAGCTCGTCAACCTCCCGGTGGCGGAGGCGCTCGACCTCCCGCACACCCCTCTCGACCAGGTCGTCTGACCACTGCGGGACGGACCGGGCAGCTACCTCCGTGGCTGCCCGGTTCGCGTTTCCACACCCGCGATCACGCAGTCGAGCCCGTAGTCGAACTGCGCGTCGGCCTCCCACAGCTCCGGCAGGTCGAACTGGGCCGTGAACAGCGGGAACCGCTCGCGGTACCGCTCGACCAGCGCGGCGGTCCACTCCTGGTCGGGCCTCCTCGGGGCGGTCGTCTCCTCGGCCCAGCGCACCTCGGACGCCGCGAAGCCGACCACGAAGCTGATCACCGTGCTGCTCGCCCGGCTCACCTCCACGACCGGGAGCCCGGTGCCGCTCAGCACGGTGATCATCGACTCGGCGAGCGCCACCGCGTTCGGTCCGATGTTGGGGTAGCTCCCCAGCACCTGCGGCAGCCAAGGGTGCCGCTGGAACAGCAGGCGCACCTGCCCCATCAGCTTCCGCACCTCGTCGGTCCACGCCCGGTCCAGGTCCGGCGCGCCGATCTCGCCGAACACCTCGTCCATCGCCAGTTCCAGCACCGCGTCCTTGGTGGGCACGTGCCAGTACAGCGACATCGGCGCCACGCCGAGCCTGGTCGCGAGCTTGCGCATCGACAGCGCGGCCAGCCCGTCCACGTCCAGCGCCTCGACGGCGGCGGTCACGATCGCCTCGCGGCTCAGCGGTGACGCCTGCGCCGACGACGGCTTGCGCTCGGCGAGCCACACGCTGTCGAACACCGGGTCCCGCGCCTTGTCCACCACGGAAAAGATCCTAGGCGGGCACCTTTTCGGAGCGGCGCAGCATCAACCCGGACAGGACGCCGCCGAGCAGGGCCGCGCACGCGCCCACGACGAGGCTGACCGACATCCCCGACACGAACGCCTCGCGCACCGCCAGCGTCAGCTCCTCCGAGCCCGCCGCGGCCTGGAGCGCCGACGACATCGACCGCTCCGCGCCCTCGGGGAGCGCGTCCGGCAGGTCGGCGGCGAACCGCGCGGCCAGCAGGCTGCCCAGCACGGCGATGCCGAACGAGTTGCCCAGCTCGGTGAGCGTGCCGTTCAGGCCGGACGCGATGCCCGCCCGTTCCGGCGGGATCGCGCTCATCAGGGCGTTCGCCGCGACCGGCATCGCGATGCCGACGCCGGAGCCGATCAGGACCAGCCCGGCCAGCGTCGCGGAGTAGCCGCCGTCGGCGGTGGAGAACGACAGCGCCAGCAGGCCCGCGGCGACCCCGGACATGCCGAGCACCATCGTGTTCCCGGCGCCGAACCGGGCGCCCAGCCCCGCGCAGAGGTTGCTGACCACCAGCACCGCCACGGCCATCGGCGCGACCCGCACGCCCGCTTCCAGCGGCGAGTAGCCGAGCACCGACTGGAGGTGCTGGGTGAGCAGGAACAGGGAGCCGCCCATGCCGAACGCGGCCAGCACGCCACCCGTGACGGCTCCGGAGAACCGGCGGTCGGCGAAGAAGGCCAGGTCCAGCATGGGTTCCGGGGTGTGCCGCTCCCACCAGCCGAACGCCAGCAGCGCCACCAGGCCGACCCCCAGCGCGGTGAGCACGCGCGCCGAGCCCCACCCGTGCTCCGGCTGCGAGATCACCGCCCAGACGAGCAAGGTCATGGCGATCGTGGACAGCGCCGAGCCCGGCAGGTCGGGCCTGCGGACCGCCGGGTCCTTCGGCTCGGGGACCAGCAGCACGACCGCGGCGACGGCGAACGCGGCCACCGGCACGTTGACCAGGAACACCGAGCCCCACCAGAAGTGGTCGATCAGGAAGCCGCCGATGACCGGGCCGCCTGCCAGGCCGATCGACGAGACCGCGGCCCAGATGGCGATGGCCCTCGGCCGCTCGCGCTCGTCGAAGAGCTGCACGAGCACGGCGAGCGTGCCGGGCATCAGGAACGCGGCGCCCAGCCCCATGAACGCCCGCGCGGCGATGAGCGCCTCCGGGGTGCCCGCGTAGGCGGCGACGGCGGACCCGACGCCGAACACCGCCAGCCCCAACACCAGGGCGCGCTTGCGGCCGAACCGGTCGGACAGCGCGCCCGACGTCAGCAGCAGGCCCGCGAGGACGAGCGAGTAGGCGTTGATCATCCACTGGATGTCCGAGGTGCCCGCCCCGAGTCCGGTCGAGATGGACGGGATGGCGACGTTGAGCACGGTGTTGTCCAGCACCACGACCATCACGGACAGGCAGAGCACCCCGAGCACCAGCCAGCGCTGCGGATGCGCGCGAGTTTCCACGTTCTCCCCCTTACGTCGTACGACTGCCGTACACCGTACGAGAACGCAGGGCGTGGACCAACGACTTAAGCCGACAGGGGAATCCGGGCATGAAAAAGCGACCCGCTCAACCAGCCTGGGGGTCACTGGGAGCGGGCCGCCAGGCACAAGCTTAGACAACAACCGGCCCCCGTGCCCAGTTGCCCCACCGATTCGTGACGGTGAACCTTCGGACCGCTGGACCACTGCCCGTGTCCGCTCCTCAAACAAACGAGTGAATTCCCCCATCAGCAGTACTCCCCGAGGCCCCCGCGACCGATGCACCTAGCAGTGGGCGGCATCGCCACGCAGCGGATTCACCCGCTCCCACCCCGTAACCCCCCGAAGCCCGAGCACACTCCGTTAGGAGCGCACATGGCTGAACCACAGGGCTGGATCGACTGCCACGACCCCTTCGGTAGAGACCGATCGATGACCGTGCTGGTCGAGAACGACCGAGTTCTGCTGGTAGCGCCGCCGGGGGAATCGGCTGTGATGTCCGCCACCCAGACCCGGAGGCTGCACCAACTGCTCGACCGGGCCGCGGCCAGTTCCACAGCTCCCGAGCAGAGGTGACCCGCGGTGGAAGAGGCTCTGCGCAAAGCCGTTCTGCAACGGCTGGCGCTGCTCGACAAGGTGGCTGAACAGGGCGAAGCGGAATCGCTCGTCCCGTTGGCCCGCTCCGAGATCCACCGGCTCGCGGACGGGTGGCGCCTGCTGCTGACCGTGCACCAACCCGACGAGGACAGCCGGTGCCGCGCGTGTCCCGGCTGGCTGCGCCGCCGCAGGTGGCCGTGCCAGATCTGGACGATGGCGCACCAGCACCTCATCGGCGAAGGGGTCGCGCACCGCGACCGGCGCAAGCCGCTGCGGAATCCGTTCACCCGATCGGGGACGGGTGAGGGGGTCGCCGTCGAGCACGGGTTCCCCACGACCGAGCCCGACGTGGACTACGACGAGGTGCCGCCCGAGTCGTGGTCGGAGCGCACCACCGAACTCCCGGTCGTGCCCGCCGCCGGTGTCCACCGGGCCCCCGTGGTGAGCAAGCCGCGCCACGCCCTGCCGGATTGACCGGATCGCCCGAAGCCCGCGTTCCCACTAGGGCAGGATGACCCCGAGCGGGGCCACGACACCCGCACATCGGGAGGGACGCGTGCACGACGGCAGTGGGCGCATCGTGGTGCAAGGCCTGACCAAGCAGTTCGGTCCGGTCACCGCGGTGCAGAACCTGAGCTTCACGGTCGAACCGGGATCGGTGACCGGTTTCCTCGGCCCCAACGGTGCGGGCAAGACGACGACGCTGCGGATGCTGCTCGGCCTCGTCACCCCGACCGCGGGGTCGAGCTTCATCAACGGACGGCCGTTCCACCAGCTCGGCAACCCGGCACGGGTGGTTGGCGCGGTGCTGGAGGCGCAGGGGTTCCACCCCAAGCGCACCGCCCGCAACCACCTGCGGGTGTACGCGGCCGCCATCGGCGTGCCCGACCAGGCCGCCGACCACGTGCTGGACCTCGTCGGCCTCGGCGCGGCGGCCGGGCGCAAGGCGGGCGGCTTCTCGCTGGGCATGAAGCAGCGCCTCGCACTGGCGACCGCGCTGCTCGGCGACCCGCAGGTGCTGGTGCTGGACGAACCCGCGAACGGCCTTGACCCCGAGGGCATCGCGTGGCTGCGGACGTTCCTCCAGAGCTACGCGCGCGCCGGCCGCACGGTGCTGATCTCCAGCCACCTGCTGGCCGAGATCGAGCAGACCGTCGACCAGGTGGTGATCGTCAGCCGCGGCCAGACCATGTACTACGGCAGCCTCGACCAGCTCCGCGGGTCGCAGCGCAGCCGGGTGCTGGTGCAGCCGTCGGACGCGGGCGCGCTCGTCGCGGCGCTCCAGGCCGAGGGCGTGACCGGGATCGAGCAGGTGCCGGACGGCAGGCTCGCGGTCAGCGGCATGGACGCCAAGCAGGTCGCGGACGCCGCGCTCAAGGCCGGGGTGTCGGTCTACGGCATCCAGGAGGAGCGGGTCGACCTGGAGCAGCTCTTCTTCCAGCTCACCAACGGCCAGTACACCGCCGCCGGGCCGAACCCGTTCGCCGGGCCGCAGGGGCAGATCCCGCAGGGTCCTCCGGGTCCGCAGCAGAGCGGTTACTACGCGGCGCCGACGCCGTCGGGGCAGTTCCCGCAGCAGGGCTACCCGCCCCAGCAGTACCAGCAGCCGCAGTTCCCGCCGCCGGACTACCAGCAGCAGCAGTACCAGCAGCAGTTCCAGCAGCCGCCGCAGGACAACCAACAGCAACAACCCCCGCCGGGCTACCAGCAGCCGGGTCAGGGTGGATACGGGGGCGGCAACTGATGTTGATGAACCTGGTCAAGGCCGAGTTCCGCAAGACCACCACGACCGGCCTGTGGTGGGGGATCATGATCCCCACGGTGCTCATCGCGCTGGGCTGGGCGCTGGGCACCGGCGCCATCGGCAAGTCCATCATGGACGTGGTCAACAGCTCCGACGCCGAGAACCTGACCGAACTGCTGGGCATCGACTCGTCGCAGTGGCAGGTGTCGGTGTTCGGGATGGCGCGCAGCATCAACATCGCGACCGTGTTCCCGATGATCTTCGGCGGGCTGGCCATCTCGAACGAGATCAGCCGCCGCACGATCACCACCACGTTCCTCACCGCGCCCAACCGGGTCGCCGCGCTGACCGCGAAGCTGCTCGTCTACGTGGCGTGGGGCGCGATCTTCGGCCTGGCCATCGTCGCGGCCGTCAGCATCGGCATCGTGTTCACCTCGGACTCCGCCGCGCTGCCGGACGCCGCCGGGTGGATCGCGATGGCGGGCGTCGGCATCCTGTCGTCGATCCTGATGACCATGTTCGGCGTCGGCGTCGGCGCGCTGATGACCAGCCCGATCGCCACGACCATCGTGCTGATCCTGTACATGCTGATCCTGGAGAACGGCATCCAGCTCGTGCTGGCCGCGCAGGGCGTCCCGTCGATCATCGGGTTCCTGCCGAACGGCGCGGTCAACGGCCTGACGGGATCGGTCGCGGCCAACCTGTTCCTGTCGACGGCGGGCGTGGTGCCGGACGAGCTGAACGAGGTGATCCGCGGCATCGCGGGCGCGCTCGGCGCGTTCGACTGGTGGCTCAGCGGCTTGATCTTCCTGGTGTGGACGGCCGTGTTCTTCCTCGGCGGCTGGGCTGCGACGCAACGCAAAGACATCACCTGATCCAGCTACACCTTTTGTCCTCTCCGGGCCCGTGACGAAGTCGTCGCGGGCCCGGTTCTGTCGGAGGGCGGTCCTAGTGTGGGGACCGTGACTACCTCCGTCCCCGACACATCGGGCTGGATCCGCAAACTGGCCCGCGCCTGCTGGCGGCACCGGTCGCTGGTGCTGCTGTCGCTCGTCGCCGCGGTGCTCGGCGTCGGGTTGCAGGCCGCCGGTCCGCTGCTGGTGAAGCTGGCCGTGGACGACGCGGTGATCGGCCGCACCGAGCGGCTCGCGCTGCTGGTGGCGGTGCTGGTCGGGATGGAGCTGCTGACGTTCGGCACGGCGTTCCTGCGGCGGTACCTGGGTGGGCGGCTGGCGCTGGACGTGCAGCACGACCTGCGGCAGGGCGTGTTCGGCGCGGTGCAGCGGCTCGACGGGGCCAAGCAGGACGTGCTGCGGACCGGGCAGGTGGTGTCGCGGTCGATCACCGACCTCCAGCTCGTGCAGAGCCTCCTGTCGATGGTGCCGCTGGCCGTCGGCACGGTGGTGTTCGCGGCGGCGGCGCTGGTGGCGATGATGTGGCTGTCGCCGCTGCTCACGCTGATCGCGCTGGTGATCGTGCCCGCGGTCGGGTGGATCGCGGCCCGCAGCAGGCTGGTGCTGTTCCCGGCGACCTGGTCGGCGCAGCAGCGCGCGGCCGACCTCGCGCAGCACGTGGAGGAGACGGTCACCGGCGTGCGCGTGGTGAAGGGCTTCGGGCAGGAGGCGCGGGAGGTCACCAGGCTGGAGGGGCAGGCGCGGTCGCTGTTCGCGGAGCGGATGCGCGCGGCCCGGCTGACCGCGCGGCCCGCGGCGACGCTGACGGCGCTGCCCGCCGTGGGGCAGGTGGCGGTGCTCGCGCTCGGCGGGTGGATGGCGTTGGACGGGCAGGTCAGCCTCGGCACGTTCCTCGCGTTCGCGACGTACGTGGCGAACCTGGTCGGGCCGACGCGGTTGATCTCCAGCCTGGTGGTGAACGCCCAGTTGGCGCGGGCCGGGGTCGAGCGGGTGTACGAGCTGATCGACTCCCAGCCGGACGTGGTGGACAAGCCCGGCGCGGTCGCCGTGCCCGCCGGGCCGGTCGGGATCTCGCTGTCGGGGGTGACGTTCGGGTACACGCGCAGCGAGCCGGTGCTGTCGGACGTGGCGCTGGAGGTGCGGCCGGGCGAGACGGTGGCGCTGGTCGGCACGGCCGGGTCGGGGAAGTCGACGGTGTCGCTGCTGCTCCCCCGGTTCTACGACGTGCACGAGGGGTCGATCGCGGTCGGCGGGGTCGACGTGCGGGACCTGCGGCTGTCGTCGTTGCGCGGGACGGTCGGGGTGGTGTTCGAGGAGGCGTTCCTGTTCTCGGACACGCTGCGGGCGAACATCGCGTACGGGCGGCCGGACGCGACGGACGAGCAGGTCGAGGCGGCGGCTCGGGCGGCGGAGGCGCACGAGTTCGTGCTGGCCCTGCCCGCGGGCTACGACACCGTGGTCGGCGAGCGCGGGCTCACGCTGTCCGGCGGGCAGCGGCAGCGCGTGGCGCTGGCGCGGGCGCTGCTGACCGACCCGCGCGTGCTGGTGCTGGACGACGCGACGTCCGCCGTGGACACCGCGACCGAGTCGGCGATCCACCACACGCTCGCGGCCGTGACGGCGGAGCGGACGACGCTGCTGATCGCGCACCGCCGGTCGTCGCTGGCGCTGGCGGACCGGATCGCGGTGCTCGACCGGGGCCGGGTCGTCGACGTGGGCACGCGGGCCGAGTTGGACGAGCGGTGCGCGCTGTTCCGCGAACTGCTGGCCGGGCCCTCGGACGCGATCGAGCAGGTCGCCCCGCGGGCGGACGCCGCGCTGGAACCCGGTCCGGACGGCACGACGCCGTCGCTGTGGCCGTCGGTCGACCCGACGGACCTCTCGCTGCTGGCGTCGGAGAACCGGACGGTCAAGCCCGTCACGCAGGCCGGCCGGGGCAGTTCGACCACGGCGCTGGCGGGCGGGATGCCCGCGACACCGGAGTTGTTGGCGCAGGTCGAGGCGTTGCCGCCCGCCGTGGAACAGCCCCGGCTGGCGGGCGAGGACCCGACGGCGCCCGATCCCGGCTTCCGACTGCGGAACCTGCTGCGGCCCGCGCGGTGGGCGATGACGGCGGTGGGGCTGCTGATCGTGGTGGACGCGGGCCTGGCCATCGGGCTGCCGACGCTGGTCAGGTACGGCATCGACCACGGCGTCCTCGAAGCGTCGACCACGGCGCTGTGGATCGCGTCGGGCCTCGGGCTGCTGCTGGTGGGGCTGAACTGGTTCAGCACCGCGTTGAACACCGTCCTGACCTCGCGCGTCGGTGAGCGGCTGCTGTACGTGCTGCGCGTCCGGAGCTACGCGCACCTCCAGCGGTTGGGGCTCGACTACTACGAGCGCGAGATGGCGGGTCGGATCATGACCCGGATGACGACGGACGTGGACGCGCTGTCCACGTTCCTCCAGACCGGGCTGACGACGGCGGTGATCAGCGTGCTGACCGTCGGCGGCATCGCCATCGCGCTCGCGCTGACCGACTGGGGGCTCGCGGTGGTCGCGCTGACCGTGCTGCCGGTGCTGGTCGTGGCGACGTACTTCTTCCAGCGGCTGTCGTCGGCCGCGTACACCGAGGCGCGCGAGCGGGTCAGCGTCGTCAACGCCGACCTCCAGGAGAACGTGTCCGGGCTGCGGGTGGCGCAGGCGTACACCCGTGAGGGCCGGTCGGCGGAGGCGTTCGCCGAGCGCAGCGACGCGTACCGGGTGTCCCGGCTGCGGGCGCAGCGGTACATCGCGACGTACTTCCCGTTCGTGTCGATGCTGTCCGGGGTGGCGCAGGCGGCGGTGCTGGCGGTCGGGGCGTACCGGGTGGCGGCCGGGACGTTGACGCCCGGTGTGCTGCTGGCGTTCCTGCTGTACCTCGGGCTGTTCTTCGCGCCGCTGATGCAGCTATCGGGCGTGTTCGACGGGTACCAGCAGGCCAGGGTGGGTCTTCGGCGGATAGGCGACCTGCTGGCCACGCCCAGTGCCGTGCCCCCTGCCGCTGATCCGGTGGCGGTGGTGTCGTTGCGGGGTGAGGTCGAACTGCGGGAGGTGTCGTTCCGGTACCAGGGGGTTGAGGAGCCCGCGCTGGACCGGGTGTCGCTGCGGGTGGCGGCCGGGGAGACGGTGGCGCTGGTCGGGGCGACCGGGGCCGGGAAGTCGACGCTGGTGAAGCTGATCGCGCGGTTCTACGACGTGACGTCCGGGGCGCTGCTGGTCGACGGGGTGGACGTGCGGTCGTACGACCTGTCCGCGTTCCGGCAGCGGTTGGGGGTGGTGCCGCAGGAGGCGCACCTGTTCGGCGGGGACGTGGCGGACAACGTCCGGTACGGGCGGGTTACCGCCTCGGACGCGGAGGTGGAGCAGGCGGTCCGGGCCGTGGGGGCGTTGTCGGTCGTGGCGTCGTTGCCGTCGGGGTTCCGGCAGCAGGTCGGGGAGCGCGGGCAGGGGTTGTCGGCCGGGCAGCGGCAGCTCGTGGCGTTGGCTCGGGCGGAGTTGGTGGCGCCTGATCTGTTGCTGCTGGATGAGGCGACCGCTGCGTTGGATCCGGCTACCGAGGCCGTGGTGTTGGCGGCTAGTGATCATTTGGCTGGGAAGAGGACGACGTTCGTGGTGGCTCATCGGTTGGCTACCGCGGCTCGGGCGGATCGGATCGTGGTGTTGGAGGGTGGGCGGATTGTGGAGGTGGGGACGCACGGTGAACTGATGGAGGTGGGTGGTACGTATGCCCGGTTGTGGAGGTTTGGGGAGGTTGGGGGGAGGGCGGCTTGATCCTTTGGGGGGCGGTGGGTGGGACCCCGGTGGCGCGAGTGTGTCGATGCCCGTTTCCGTTTGTCAAGGCGGGAAAGATGCCCTGACAAACGGAAACGGGCATGACTTGCGCTGGATACCGGGGTCGGCCTGGGGGGTGGGGTTGAAGGGCGGTGGGTGGGTGCGGGTCGTTGGGGGTCCGGTGGCGGCCGGGGGCCCGGTAGGTCCGGGGTCGTCGTAGGTCCGGATTGGTGTGGGTCTCGTTGCGGCCGGGGGCCCAGAGGGAAGGTCCAGTGCGCTGTGGGTCCCGTTGCGGCCGGGGGCCCCGGAAAGGTCCGGTGGGTTGTGGGCCCGGTTGCGGCCGGGGGCCCGGTAGGTCACGGAGGGCTGTGGTGCGGTTGCGGCCGGGGGCCCGAGGGAAGGTCCGGTGGGTTGTGGGTCTCGTTGCGGCCGGGGGCCCGGTAAGTCCGGGGACGTCGTGGTCCCGTTGCGGACTTGGCCCCCGCAGGTGTGGGAACCGGGTTTGGTGTGTGGTCGTCGTAGTTGTGTAGTGGTGCTCTGTCTGCCGTCTGGAGGCTTGTGCAGGTCCAGACCACGCAACTTGTGGGGCTGTCGAGTGGGTTTCCACTCCATCGGGTACACACGAAGTGGCGTCCGGTTCGTCCGGATGTGGTTCGGTCATCGTTGCCCCGGCGGTGGCCTGTGGATCGACAGGTGAGGAGGGCTCGGTTCGGGGTTGGTCCAGGTCGGCAGTGACTTCACCTCAAGGAATGCTCAAGTACCTGCAACACTGGCGGGGTCCTGATCGATCCTGTGACTGAGCACTCGTTGGCCGGTGCATCCTCCGTATGAAGTGGCTTACGCGGGGGACTAACCTGGCAGGGAGTTATGTCGACACCAAGAGCGAGATGGATAGAGGCGAGCGGCAGCCGTGTCCAGCAGTAGTCCTGCGTCACAGTTCGGCCCCAATGAGTGGCTTGTCGAGGAGATGTACGAGCAGTTCCTCGCCGACCCGTCGTCCGTAGACCCGGCGTGGCACGATTTCTTCGCCGACTACAAGCCGACGCAGCGGGCAGCCGGCAGCGGGGGCGTCGCGGCGTCCTCGTCCGGTACGACCACGACAACCACCACCACGCGTGCGGTCGAGAACGGGCAGGCGCAGGTGGTCAAGCCGGCTCCCGCTCCGAAGCAGGCGGCGCCTGCCGCCAAGGCGCCCGCCGCCGCTCCGAAGGCAGCGGCAGGCAAGCCCGCGCCGCAGCAGGCCGCGAAGGCCGCGCCGGTGAAGCCCGCCGAAGGCGAGGAGCAGAAGCAGCTCCGGGGCGCCTCGGCCGCCATCGCGAAGAACATGGAGCTGTCGCTCACCGTTCCGACCGCGACGAGCGTGCGGGCGGTGCCCGCGAAGCTGCTGGCCGACAACCGCATCGTCATCAACAACCACCTGAAGCGGACGCGGGGCGGGAAGGTCTCCTTCACGCACCTCATCGGCTACGCGGTCGTCCGGGCGCTCAAGGCGTACCCGAACATGAACCGGCACTACGCGTCGATCGACGCGAAGCCGTTCGTGGTGACGCCCGAGCACGTCAACTTCGGCCTGGCGATCGACCTGCCGGGCAAGGACGGCGCGCGCACCCTCGTGGTGGCCTCGATCAAGGGCTGCGAGGACATGACGTTCACGCAGTTCTGGCAGGCCTACGAGGACCTGATCCGCAAGGCCCGCACCGGCGGGCTCGGTTCCGAGGACTTCGCGGGCACGACGATCTCGTTGACCAACCCCGGCACGATCGGCACGAACCACTCGGTTCCGCGCCTCACCGCGGGCCAGGGCACGATCGTCGGCGTCGGCGCGATGGAGTACCCGGCGCACTTCCAGGGCACCAGCGAGCAGGCCCTGACGGACATGGGCGTCAGCAAGGTCATCACGCTGACCAGCACGTACGACCACCGGATCATCCAGGGCGCCGAGTCGGGCGAGTTCCTGCGGCGCATCCACCAGCTCCTGCTGGGCGAGGACGGCTTCTACGACGACGTGTTCACGTCGCTGCGGCTGCCGTACGAGCCGATCCGCTGGGTCGCGGACATCCCCGAGGGCTCGGTCGACAAGACCGCCCGCGTGATCGAGCTGATCGACGCGTTCCGCACCCGCGGCCACCTGATGGCGGACACGGACCCGCTGAACTACCGCCAGCGCAGCCACCAGGACCTCGACGTCCTGTCGCACGGCCTGACGCTGTGGGACCTGGAGCGCGAGTTCCCGGTCGGCGGGTTCGCGGGCAAGGAGCGGATGAAGCTCCGGGACATCCTGGGCGTGCTGCGCAACTCGTACTGCCGCACCGTCGGCGTCGAGTACATGCACATCCTGGAGCCCGAGGAGCGCAACTGGATCCAGGAGCGCGTCGAGGTCCCGCACGAGAAGCCCCCGGCGACCGTGCAGAAGTACATCCTCAGCAAGCTGAACGCGGCCGAGGCGTTCGAGACGTTCCTCCAGACCAAGTACGTCGGCCAGAAGCGGTTCTCGCTCGAAGGCGGCGAGACGGTCATCCCGCTGCTCGACGCGGTGCTGGACAAGGCCGCCGAGCACGAGCTGGACGAGGTCGTCATCGGCATGCCGCACCGCGGCCGCCTGAACGTGCTGGCGAACATCGTGGGCAAGCCGATCTCGCAGATCTTCCGCGAGTTCGAGGGCAACCTCGACCCCGGTCAGGCGCACGGCTCCGGCGACGTGAAGTACCACCTCGGCGCCGAGGGCAAGTACTTCCGGATGTTCGGCGACGGCGAGACGAAGGTGTCGCTGACGGCGAACCCGTCGCACCTCGAAGCGGTCGACCCGGTGCTCGAGGGCATCGTGCGGGCGAAGCAGGACATCCTCGACAAGGGCGGCGACGGTTTCTCCGTGCTCCCGGTCGCGATGCACGGCGACGCCGCGTTCGCGGGCCAGGGCGTGGTCGCGGAGACGCTGAACCTCGCGCTGGTGCGCGGCTACCGCACCGGCGGCACGGTCCACGTGGTGGTGAACAACCAGGTCGGCTTCACCACGGCACCGGAGAACTCGCGGTCGTCGAAGTACTCCACCGACGTGGCGAAGATGATCGGCGCTCCGGTCTTCCACGTGAACGGCGACGACCCCGAGGCGTGCTACTGGGTCGCGAAGCTGGCCGTGGACTACCGGCAGGCGTTCAACAAGGACGTCGTGATCGACATGGTCTGCTACCGGCGCCGCGGCCACAACGAGGGCGACGACCCCTCGATGACGCAGCCCGCCATGTACGACGTGATCGACACCAAGCGCTCGGTCCGCAAGACCTACACCGAGTCGCTGATCGGCCGCGGCGACATCTCCGTCGAAGAGGCGGAGAAGGCGTTGCAGGACTTCTCCAGCCAGTTGGAGCACGTCTTCAACGAGGTCCGCGAGCTGGAGAAGCACCCGGCCAAGGCCAGCCCGTCGGTCGAGTCCGAGCAGCAGGTGCCCGCGAAGCTCCCCACCGGGGTCAGCCTCGAGGTGCTGGAGAAGATCGCCGACGCGCACGTCAACCTCCCGGAGGGCTTCACGCCGCACGCGCGCGTCAAGCCGGTGCTGGAGCGGCGCGCGAAGATGGCCCGCGAGGGCGGCATCGACTGGGCGTTCGCCGAGCTGCTCGCGTTCGGCTCGCTGACGCTGGAGGGCCGCCTGGTCCGCCTGGCCGGTCAGGACTCGCGGCGCGGCACGTTCGTGCAGCGCCACGCGGTGCTGGTCGACCGCAAGACCGGCGCGGAGTACACGCCGTTGCAGAACCTGTCGGACGACCAGGGCAAGTTCATGGTCTACGACTCGGTGCTGTCGGAGTTCGCCGCGCTCGGCTTCGAGTACGGCTACTCGGTCGCGAACAGCGACGCGCTGGTGCTGTGGGAAGCGCAGTTCGGCGACTTCGTGAACGGCGCCCAGCCGGTCATCGACGAGTTCATCTCGTCGGGTGAGGCCAAGTGGGGCCAGCGTTCCGACGTCGTGCTGCTGCTGCCGCACGGCCACGAGGGCCAGGGTCCTGACCACACGTCCGGTCGCATCGAGCGGTTCCTCCAGCTCTGCGCCGAGGGTTCGATGACGATCGCCGTGCCGTCGACGCCCGCGAACTACTTCCACCTGCTGCGCCGCCACGCCCTCGACGGCGTGAACCGGCCGCTGGTGGTGTTCACGCCCAAGTCGATGCTCCGCCTGAAGGCCGCGACCAGCCCGGTCGAGGACTTCACCGAGGAGCGGTTCCAGTCGGTCATCCCGGACCCGACGAAGCCGGACCCGTCGAAGGTCATCAAGGTCGTGCTGTGCAGCGGCAAGATCTACTACGAGCTCGCCGCCGAGCAGGAGAAGCGCACGGCCAAGGACACCGCGGTGATCCGGGTCGAGCAGCTCTACCCGGTGCCCGCCCGCAAGCTGACCGAGGCGTTGGAGCAGTACCCGAACGCCACCGAGGTCCGCTGGACGCAGGAGGAGCCCGCGAACCAGGGCGCATGGCCGTTCTACGGCCTCGCGCTCCCGGAGCTGCTGCCGGAGCGCTTCCGCGTCGTCCGCGTGTCCCGCCGCCCGATGGCCGCCCCGTCGGCCGGGTCGAGCAAGGTGCACGAGGTCGAGCAGCGCGAGATCATCACGAAGGCGTTCGACTAGGACCTGATCCACACCGAGCCGCCGGAACCGAGCACGTGGGTTCCGGCGGCTCGGCCGTTCACGGAGGACCCGATGTACTTCACCGATCGCGGCATCGAAGAGCTGGAAACCCGTCGGGGCGAGGAGGAGGTCAGCTTCGCCTGGCTGGCCGACCGCCTCCGCGCGTTCGTCGACCTGAACCCCGACTTCGAGGTCCCGGTCGAACGCCTGGCGACGTTCCTGGCGCGCGACGACGAGGACGACGAGTGACGGGCGGGGGCCTGCTCGGGCCCCCTCCGCACTACCAGGCGTACGCCTCCGGAGCGGGCTTGGAGCCGTTCGGGCCGGGGGCCGGGAAGAGTTCGTCGAGCTTGGTGAGGACTTCCGCGTCGAGCTTCAGCTCCGCGGCCCTGAGCGAGCCGTCCAACTGCTCGGTGGTGCGCGGGCCGATGATCGGGGCGGTCACGCCCTCCTGGTGCAGGAGCCATGCGAGGCCAACGTTGGCCGGGTCCTCGCCGAGGTCGGCGCACAGCTTCTCGTAGGACTCGATGGCGTCCTGGTGCTTGGCGAGGCCTTCCTTGGCGCGGCCGGAGTTGCTGCGGGCGCCGCCGCCCTCGCGCTGCTTGCGCAGGGCGCCGCCGAGCAGGCCGCCGTTGAGCGGGGACCACGGGATGACGCCGAGGCCGTAGTGCTTGGCCGCGGGCAGCACCTCCAGCTCCACCCAGCGGTTCAGCAGGTTGTAGATGGACTGCTCGCTGACCAGGCCGAGGAAGTGCCTGGCGCGCGCGGCTTCCTGGGCCTGGGCGAGGTGCCAGCCCGCGAAGTTCGACGACCCGAAGTACAGCACCTTGCCCTGCTGGCGCAGGACGGAGAACGCCTCCCAGATCTCGTCCCACGGCGTCGCGCGGTCGACGTGGTGCATCTGGTAGAGGTCGATGTAGTCGGTCTGCATGCGGCGCAGCGAGTCGTCGCACGCGCGGCGGATGTTCAACGCCGACAACAGGTTGCCGTTCGGCCAGTCGCTCATGCTCCCGTAGAGCTTGGTGGCGATCACGGTCTTCTCGCGGCGGAGGCCACCGGTGGCGAACCACCGGCCGATGATGTTCTCGGTGACGCCCTCCCCCGTCTTCCAGCCGTAGACGTTGGCGGTGTCGAAGAAGTTGATGCCGTGCTCGTGGGCGCGGTCCATGATCGTGAAGCTGTCGGGTTCGGTCGTCTCCGGCCCGAAGTTCATCGTGCCGAGGCACAGGCGGGACACGGAGAGACCGGATCGACCGAGGTTCGTGTACTCCATGCCCCCAGCTAACCCCGTGCGGCACGATGCTGCCACGTGGAGCAACTCCAGGAAGTGGCCCGGACGATCAGCGGGCCAATTCTCGGGTACACCGCATTCCTCGACCAAGAATAACGGCCGAACTGGACGAAATCGGAAAAACCCACGCGGGACGGAATCGGCCGAACGGACCACGTGAACTACGACCGTTCACCACGAGAGGAGGCCGACCCAGGCGGCCGAGCCCCCAGGCCGACCCCTTGACCTGCACCTACTTCTTGCTGGGCTTCTTCACTCGAAATTCCGCTGTCGCGAGATGACGCATGATTACCCTCCAATTCCGCAGCAAAAAAACCCTTACCGAGAGGACGAGGCGGAATTTTAGACTCGGCTTCCGACGAGCGTCAACGCCGATTACCAAAATGAATGACCGGCGTTGACACCGACCAGGTCACCCGGAACGATGCCGAATGGATTGACGATCGCGATTGCGATCACCGGGCCGAGGAGCAGCCGAATGGCCGAACTCACCGTGGTGGAAAACCTTCTCGGTGTTCCGCCCGGCTACCCGCGCTGGCGGGTGGCGGACATGGCGAACCGGGCGGGCCTGCTGCCGACGTGGCTGTCGTCGGTGGTGGCCAGGGGCGGGTCGATCGGCGAGCAGGCCGCCGAGCACCTGTCGAGGGTCCGGCGCCGCGTCGACGCGCTGCACGCGACCGGCGAGCGGTTGGCGCGGGCCCACGGCGTCGAGGTGATCAAGGGTGCCCGCATCGCCGCGCGGATGCCCGCAGGGCTCCTGCGCGATTCCGGTGACACCGACGTGGTCGCGCCCGACGAGGAGTCGCTGTGGCGGTGCGTCCTGGACCTCCGCGAGCGCTTCGACGCCGTGCCGCAGGGCATCAACGTGCTCCAGACCCGCGAGGAGCTGCACGTCGTCGTGGCGATGAAGTGGCCCGCCGAGGAGCCCGAGCTGGACAAGCCGATGGGCGCGGACATCGCCACGTGCGCGTTCTGCGGCAACACGTCCGACGTCCCGGTGCGCGCCGGCCTGCCGGAGGACGACGACGTGCGCTCGCTGTTCGCGGTGGCGGAGGAGTGCTTCCAGCGCCGGTTCAAGCGCAAGGACGTGCTGGACCTGGTCGTGCTGGCCGAGGTGCTGGACGAGCGGTTCGGCGACCGGCTGCCCGACCTCGTCGCGGACACCGCCCGTGAGCTGAACCTGGCGCCGGAACTGCTGAAGCTGCACCGCAGGACCAGCCGGTGGGTGGACCTGCCGGACGGGTGGGCCGCCGTGCAGGCGGCGCTCGTCCCCGTGGCAGCGGACGAGAAGGCGCGGCGGCGGTCGGGCACCGCCGCGATCCCCCGGCTGCGCTTCGGCTTCCCGCTGGACGACAAGCCTTCGGCCGGGTCGCGGGTGGAGCTGCACGAGTTCGGCGACACGCACCTGATGACCACGCCGATCGGCACCTGCCTGCTGGTGGACGACCCGAACATCCCCGAGGACCTGCACCGGGCGGCCGTCGAACGGGTTCGGTTGGTGGCGGCGGGATGAGCGGGCCCCAGGAGGTGGCGGTGACCGGACGCGAACCGAGGACGTTCCCCTTCTCGGACCCCGTCGGGCTCGCGATCGACCCCGTCTTCGCCGAGCTGCGCGAGAACGAGCCGGTGTCCCGGATCCGGCTGCCCCACGGCGGTGACGCCTGGCTGCTCACCCGGTACGCCGACAACCGGGCGCTGCTCACCGACCGCCGGTTCAGCAGGGCCGCCGCGGCGGGCCCGGCCGTGCCCCGGTTGACGGTGGAGCCTGCGGGCGGGTCGGCACTGTCCATGATGGACGGAGCGGAGCACGCCAGGCTCCGCAGGTTGGTCGCGCCCGCGTTCTCGGCCCGCCGGATCGAGGGGCTCCGGCCGAGGATCGAGCAGCTCACCGACGACCTGCTGACCGCGATGCTGGAGGAGGGGCCGCCCGCCGAACTGCTGGAGGCGTTCGCACTGCCGCTGCCGATCACCGTGATCTGGGAGCTGCTCGGCGTGCCGACGGCGAACCGGGACCACTTCACCGGCCTGGCGAGCAGGCTCCTGTCGTCCACCGCCTACACGAGGGAACAGGTGCGGGACGCGGTCGACGAGCTGTCCGACTACCTGGCCGACGTCATCGCCGAACGCCGCGCCGACCCCGGCGACGACCTCCTCAGCGCGCTGGTGCACGCGCGGGACGTGGACGACCGGCTCAGCGAGCTGGAACTGGTGACGCTGTGCGGTTCGCTGCTCGGCGCGGGCTACGAGAACGTCGCCAACGCGGTCGCCAACTTCACGGTGCTGCTGACCGAGGACGAGACCCTGGCGCCCCGGCTGCGGGCCGAACCGGGGCTCGTCCCGACCGCGGTCGAGGAGATGCTCCGCTATGCGATGTCCGGTCTCGGCGTGAGCGCTCCCCGGATCGCGCTGGAGGACGTGGAGATCTCCGGCGTGCTGATCCGGCGCGGTGAAGCCGTGTTCGCCTCCCTGCCCTCGGCGAACCACGACCCCGACGTGTTCGCCGACCCCGGTCGCGTCGACCTCGACCGCAAGCCCGCGGGCCACCTGGCGTTCGGCCACGGCCCGCACCTGTGCCTCGGGGCGGTGCTGGCGCGGGTGGAGCTGCGGGCCGCGCTGACCGCGCTGGTGCTCAGGGTGCCCGGTCTGCGGCTGGCCGTGCCGGTCGACGAGGTGCCGTGGAAGCTGGGCCTGACGGTCCGCGGGCCGCGCGCGCTCCCCGTCACGTGGTGACGCTGCGGGGGCACGCCGACTTCCGGATGTTGTGGGCGGGCAACGCCGTCAGCCAGTTCGGCACCAGGATCGGCGGGGTCGCCGCGCCGCTGCTCGCGGTCGGGGTGCTCGCCGCGACGCCGTTCGAGGTCGGTCTGCTGAACGCGGCGCAGACGGTCGGGCTGCTGCTGATCGGGCTGCCCGCGGGCGCGTGGGTGGACCGGACGCGCAAGCGCGGGCTGATGGTCTCGATGGACCTGTGCCGGGCGGCGCTGCTGGTCACCATCGCGGTCGCGAGCTGGGCCGGAGTGCTGACGCTGGCGCAACTTCTGGTGGTGACGCTGGCCGTCGGGGTGGCGACGGTGTTCTTCGACGTCGCGCACCTGGCCTACCTGCCCGTGCTGGTCGGCCGGGACCAGTTGCTGGAGGGCAACGCGAAGCTCCAGACCAGCCAGTCCGTCGCCACGACCGCGGGCCCGGCCCTCGGCGGCTGGGCAGTCGGCGTGCTGGGCGCGGCGAACACGATGCTCGCCACCAGCGCCGGGTTCCTGGTGTCCGCCTTCCAGCTCAACCGCATCACGTCGGTCGAGCCCGCGCCGGACCGGCCCGCGACCCGTGACCTGGTCGGCGAGATCGGCGAGGGCCTCCGCCTGGTCTTCGGCGTGCCGACGTTGCGCGCCATCGCGTGCTGCACGGCGACCGCCAACCTCTTCCTGACGTTCCTGATCACGCTGAACGTGCTGTTCCTGAACCGGGAACTGGGGCTTTCGACGGCCACGACGGGCCTAGTGCTGGCGGCGTCCGGGGTGGGCGGCTTCCTCGGTGGGATCACGGGTCGGGCGCTGGTGTCCCGCGTCGGCCGCGCCCGGTCGTCGTGGCTGTCGCTGCTGCTCACCCAGCCGTTCGCGCTGCTGCTGCCGCTGACCGCTCCCGGTTGGCGGGTCGGCCTGTTCGTGGTGGGCTGGTTCGTCGTCGGCTTCGGTTCCACGGTCTACAACATCGCGCAGGTGACCTTCCGCCAGGCCGTGTGCCCGGACCGGCTCCTCGGCCGGATGAACGCGTCGAACCGGGTCGTCGTGTGGGGCACGATGCCGTTGGGCGGCATCACGGCGGGCGTGGTCGCGGAGGTCGCGGACGCGCGGACCGGCCTGTGGGTCGGGGCCTCGGGGCTCGCGCTGGCCGTGCTGTGGCTGCTGCTGTCCCCCCTGCGGACCCTGCGGGACGTTCCCGCCGAAGGCCTTCCACAAATTTGACAGTATTGACCTCGAATATTCGACACTGCCATTTCACCCGGTCGTGGAGTTAGTTTCATCTCGGTTCAACCCAATTCCCTGCGGAGGACCCAGATGAAAGAACAATTGCGTCGAGGTGCCGTGCTCACGGCGCTCGGCCTGACCGGGGCGGTCCTGTTCGCCCCGGTCGTCACGGCCGCACCACTGGAGGAGGCGGTGCTCACGGCGTCGGGCGCGGAGGCGGTGCCCGGCAGCTACCTGGTGGTCTACAAGAGCGGCGTGCAGGCCGACGCGACCGCGCTCGCCACCCGCTACCAGGGCCGACTCGGCCGCTCGTTCAGCTCCGTCATCCAGGGCTTCTCGGTGCGAGGGCTGTCCGAGCAGCAGGCGCGACGGCTCGCCGCCGACCCGGCGGTCGACTACGTGGAGCAGGACGCGGTCGTCCGGCTCCAGGACACGCAGACCGACCCGATCTGGAACCTGGACCGGATCGATCAGCGCGAACTGCCGCTCGACAAGAAGTACACCTACGACAACACGGCCTCGAACGTGACGGCCTACGTGATCGACACCGGAATTCGCAAGTCCCATTCGGAATTCGAGGGACGCGCGAGTTACGGGTACGACTTCGTCGACAACGACTCGGACGCGTCGGACTGCCAGGGCCACGGCACGCACGTGGCGGGCACCGTCGCGGGCAAGACGTACGGCGTCGCGAAGAAGGCCAAGATCGTCGCGCTGCGCGTGCTGGGCTGCGACGGCACCGGGTCGTTCGAGGGCATCATCTCGGCGATCGACTGGGTGACCGCGAACGGCGTCAAGCCCGCCGTGGTCAACATGAGCCTCGGTGGCAACGGCAGCAACACCACCATGGAGAACGCGGTCCGCAAGTCCATCACCGCGGGCTTCACCTACGCCCTCGCGGGCGGCAACAGCGGGCAGGACGCGTGCCAGTTCACGCCCGCGCGCACCCCGGAGGCCATCACGGTCGGCGCGGTCGACCAGGCGGGGAAGAGGTCGGTGTGGAACTCGTCGGCCAGCTCCAACTTCGGGACCTGCCTGGACATCTGGGCACCGGGCACGGCCATCCGCTCGGCGTCCTACTCCAGTGACACCGGCTCCACCGAGATGGGCGGCACGTCCATGGCGAGCCCCGGTGTGGCGGGCGCGGCAGCCCTCTACCTCGGCGCGAACCCGAGCGCCACGCCCAAGCAGGTCCGCGACGCCCTGGTCGCCAACGCCACCAAGAACCTGCTGACCGACATCAAGACCGGCTCGCCGAACCTGTTCCTGTACACCGGGTCCGGCGGCCAGAACCCGAACCCGCCGGACCCGCCCGCTGGCAAGCTGACCGCTGCGACCTCCCCTGTCTCGCAGACGATCGGCGCCGGCCAGTTCGGCAGCACCACGGTGGCCGTCCAGGGCGGCGCCGGGACCGTCAGGCTGTCCGCGACCGGCGGACCGCAGGGCGCGATGTACTTCTTCCAGCCGACGACGATCTCGGCGGCCGGTAGCTCGCAGTTGTCCGTGTTCACCGGGTTCGCCGCGGCGGGCACCTACCCGATCAAGATCACGGCGACCGACGGCGTGAACAGCGCCACGACGACGTTCACGCTGACCGTCAGGTAGCCGCGGACACCGGGCCCGGCATCACTCCCATTCCCAGCGGATGCCGATGATGCCGGGCCCGGTGTCGTGCACGACCAGGTGCGCGCTGTGCGTCGTGCCGAGCCACAGGTCACGCACGTCGGTCGGCGGGTCCTGCGACGTCCCCTGGCGGAACCGGTAGCAGCGCACCGGGACCGCGTCCGGGTGGAAGTTCACCTGGAGCACGTAGTCCCGCGCCCCGCGCAGGAACCGGCGGTCGGTGACGGAGCTGATCCCGCCGGGGTTGGACGCGATCCGGTAGTCGACCAGCGCCGTGTCCCCCGCTCGCAGCATCCGGTCGAACAGCACCTCGGCGATGAGGAACCCGTGCTCCTCCTCGGTGCGCACCCGGCCGACCCGGCACGCGCCCTGCGCGGAGATCGTGCCGACGCTCCGGTCCTCCTCGTCGGCCCGCTGGATCGCGAGGAACCGGTCGATGCCGTCCTCGTCGGCGCGCAGCACACCGCTCGACCGGAACTCCACCTCACGGCCGTCCGGCCCGACGGTCATCACGTCGCGCCAGGTCAGGTAGGTGACCGGCGTCGGCTCCAGGTGGTCGACCTTGAGCATCAGCTCGTTGAGCCCGTCGGCCTGGACGTCCCAGATGCCCTCCAGCGTCAACTCGCGCTCGGCGGTCTGCTCGGTCCACCGCCCGCGCGGGCGCTTCGGGCCGAGGCTGCCCAGCAGGTCGTCGACGGCGAGGACCTCCTCCAGCAGCTTCACCACGCGCAGCGACTCGGGGCGTTCCGGCCTGCTCCGCCCGCGCCGCCAGTAGCTCAACGTCGACACGCTGACCTGCGCGCCGCGCCGGGCCAGGTGGTGCTGGATCCGTTCCAGGCTCAGCCCGCTGGCCTCGATCGCACGCGTGAGCGCGTTCCCGAAGTCCTCCGCCACAAGGCCGAACCATACGTGATCAAACGCACGTGAGCCGGTCTTCGACGTGGCGGAGCGGGTCGTCCGTAGCGCTCGTGCGGCGACCGACGACTACCAGGGTGGGGAGGGAGCATGACCACCTGGGACGGCGTGCTGAAGGTGTTGCGCGACCCGCTCGTCGCGCTGGGGCTGAGCCTCGTGCTCGCGGTCCTGGCGAGCAGGGTCGGCGGCTGCGTGGTCCGGCTGGTGCTCGGGATCGGGTCCGCGGCGGCCTTCGTCTGGCTGCTGGTGCGCTTCGAGCCGTTCCAGGACTTCGTGGTCGCCGTGGTGAGCACGATCGGGACGATCTTCGTCGTCCTGCTCGTGCTGGTGGCGGTGGTCGCGCTGACCGCGTTCCTGACGATCAACGCGATGCACCGCAGGGCCGAGGCCGAACCGGTCGACCGGGTGGGCGGCACGCTCGCCCCGGTGCCGCGGCGTCACGGGGAACCGTCCCCGGTCGACGCGGCCGCCCGCCTCACGGTGTGGCTGAACGACTTCGCCCGGTTGGAGGCGCGGCTGCTGGCGATCGTGGAACCGGTACTGCGCCACCTGGAGAACGAGGACAGCGTCTCCAAGGTCGTCGGGGACATCACGAGGGCCTACTTCTCCGGCCTGTCCTCGTGGATGCCCGAGGTGCGGCGGATCGAGGAGGAGGGCACCGCCCTGCTGCACGGCATGGCCGACGAGCTGCCCCCGCTCTTCTCCGGGGTCAGCGGTCGGCGGCTGCACGCGTTGGCGTCGGCCAAGTCGTACCTCCCGGCCAAGGGCGACTGGGACGACCTGACCGACGGCGCGCCCTGGTACTCGTACTGGCTGGTGCGCGGCCTGTGCCTGCACCGGGACTGGCGAACGGCGGGCACGGCGCTCTGGAAGTGCCACTACGGCAGGAACCTGCTCACCGAGTGCCTGGAAATCCTGTGACCGCCGGGCCTTCCGATCAGCGGACGCGCGTTCCCGCCCGCCACACGGCGTGGGTCAGCGGGACACCCGGCCGGTAGGCAAGGTGGGTCGTGGACGGGGCGTCGAGCACGTGGACGTCCGCGCGGGCGCCGGGTCGGAGCACTCCGACGTCGTCGCGGCGCAGCGCCCGCGCACCGCCCACCGTGGCGGCCCGGACGGCCTCCTCGACGCTCATCCGCATTTGCAGGACGGCGGTGGTGACGCAGAAGGCCATCGAGGACGTGTACGACGAGCCGGGGTTGCAGTTGCTGGCCAACGCCACCGTCGCGCCCGCGTCGAGCAGGCCTCGGGCGTCCGGGAGCGGTTGGCGGGTCGACAGGTCGCACGCGGGCAGCAGCGTGGCGACCGTGTCCGAGGAGGCGAGCAGGTCGATGTCCTTGGCGGACAGGTAGGTGCAGTGGTCGACGCTGGCCGCGTCCACCTCCACGGCCAACCGGACACCGGGCCCTTCACCGAGCTGGTTGCCGTGCACGCGCAGGCCGAGTCCCTTGGCGGCGGCGGCCGTGAGGACCGCCCGCGACTGGTCCTCGTCGAACGCGCCGGTCTCGCAGAACACGTCGGCCCAGCGCACGTGCGGGGCGACGGCGTCGAGCATCTCGCCGCGCACCAGGTCCACGTAGTCGTCAGCGTTGGTCCCGGCGGGGACGAGGTGGGCACCGAGGAACGTCGCCTCGTCGGCGTGCTCGGCCGCGAGCTTGGCCGACCGGAGTTCGTCGGCGACGCTGAGGCCGTAGCCCGTCTTGGTCTCGACGTACGTGGTGCCCTGGCTGACGGCCTCGGCGACGTGCCGCTTGATCACGGCGGCCAGTTCGGCGTCGGACGCGGCACGGGTCGCGCCGACCGTGACGGCGATCCCACCCGCCGTGTACGGCTTCCCGGCCATCCGCGCCCCGAACTCGGCCGTCCGGTCGCCCGCGAACACCAGGTGCGTGTGGCTGTCCACCCAACCGGGCAGCACGGCACGGCCTTCGACGTCGACGCTCTCGTCGACCGGGGGCGCTTCCTTCGCGGAACCGACCCAGACGACCCGGTCCCCCTCCAGCACCAGGGCGGTGCCGGAGACCTCGGGGTCGTTGGTGGTGAGTTCGCCGATGTTGGTGATCAGAGTGCTCATCGACGCACGAACCGCTTCCAGGCCTGAGCGGGGAAAGCCAGTTGCGGACGGGGGTTCTTGGAATCGCGAACCGCGACCTCCGGCCCGGCGAAGGCGATCTCGACGCAGTTGCCGTTGTTGCCGTCACCGCTGTAGCTGCTCTTGCGCCACTCCACCACAAGCACCTCTTTCACTCGGCCAGTATCCGCTCGATCAGCGCCACCGAGTCCTCGGAACTCAACGCTCGGCCGAGCAAGTGGTCGTGCAGGAGTCTAGCCCGCGACACCTCTGCCTCTTCCTCGATGTGGATGGCCCCGGTGGCGTATTCGACGTAGAGCATCGGATTGTCCTCCGGATCGGAGAACTCCACGATGGTGAAGGCACCCGCTGCCTGGCCGGTGTGCGCGCCGGCGCTCCTCGGCAGCACTCGAAGCGAGACGGTCGGCAACTCCGCAGCCATCACGAGATACCCGAGTTGGTCTCGCACCACCTCCGCATCGCCTATGTTCGGCCGCAGCGCGATCTCATCGATCAGGGCAACCAGGCTCAGCGGCTTCTCCTCATCCACCAGCCGCCGCTGCCGGATCATCCTCACCTTCACCTGGTTGAGCAGTTCCGACTTCGTGCGGTTCAGCGAGCTGGCATCGAAGACCGCGCGCATGTAGTGCTCGGTCTGCAACAGACCCGGTAGTCGGACCAGCGCGAACTCCCGGACCACCGATGCTTCGGTCTCCACATCGACGTACCCCAACTCCTGCAACCCGAAGGTGGTCCACCAGCCGGGTTGCAGCGCGTACCGGACGTCTTCCAGCAGGGTCGGCGCATAGATGTCGTAGACGTCCATCATCGAGCGGGCGAGGTGGACGTCGACACGTGACTCGCCCGCTTCGATGCGGTACATCGAGGTGCGTTTCTTGTCCAGGACCAGAGCAGCCTCGTCGATGCTCATCCCGGCCTCCTCCCGCATCTGGCGCAGGCGGCGTCCCAGCTTTCGGCGGCGGAATGGTGGCCTCGTCATGGAAGCATGATGGCGATCGGGACTGACAGAACTGGGAATCCCATCACCCGTTCGAGAAATGCTCACCGTTTTGGGCGATAACCCTTCCAGCCACCACGACGGTAGCCACGTCCGAAGCGGTAGCCGTCAAAACCACCTGCTCCGGCCGTGATCCGGCCGTGCGCACCGAGTCCAGTCGGATGGCGACGAGGTCGGCCGGTGCGCCGACGCCGATCCGGCCCGCTTCCGGCCAGCCGATCGACGCGTGGTTCGTCAGCGCCGCCATCAGCTCCCGCGGCGAGAACCGGCCGCGTCGACCGGTTCGCAGGCGTTCGCCGTGTTCCAACGCCCGCGATTCCAACAGCGGGTCGATGACGGCGTGCTGGTCGCTGCCCAGCGACAGCGGGCTGCCCGCGTCGACCAGTTCACGGGCCGGGCCGATGCCGTCGGCCAGGTCCGCCTCCGTGGTGGGGCAGAAGCAGGCACCGGTGCCGGTGGAGCCGAGCAGGTCGATGTCCTTTGTGGACAGGTGTGTCGCGTGGACCGCCGTGGTGCGCGGGGACAGCGCGCCCGCCTCGTGCAGCAGTTCCGTCGGGGTCATGCCGTACGCCGCCAGGCAGGCCTCGTTCTCGGCGGGCTGCTCGGACAGGTGGACGTGCAGCGGGGTGTCCGGGAAGGCGGCGGCGACCTCGGCCAGTTCCGCGCGCGGCACGGCGCGGACGGAGTGGATCGCCGCGCCGAGCCGGGTCATCGGGTCCGGGCGCAGCTCGGAAACCCTGGCGGCCCAAGCGGAGGCGGTGCCGTCGGTGAACCGCTCCTGGACGCCCTGGACCGGCACGTCGATGCCACCCGCCAGGTAGCAGGTGTCCAGGAGGGTGAGCCTGATGCCCGCGTTCGCCGCGGCCTGCCGGAGTGCTTCGCCCATCTCGTTCGACCGGTCGTGCAGGTAGTGGAACTCCCCCACCGCCGTGATCCCGGTGACGGCCATCTCGCGGTACACCGACGTCGCCAGCGAGAGGTAACTCTCGGGGGTCAGCGAGGCGGCGACGGTGTACATGGCCTCGCGCCACGTCCAGAACGTGCCGCCGTCGTCGTGCGTCCTGCCCCGCAACGCCCGGTGGAACGCGTGCGAGTGGGCGTTCGCGAAGCCCGGCAGCACCACGCCGGAGAGGCGGACGGCGTCGCCGGGCGTGTCCGAAGTGGACAGCCGGACGACCACGCCCTCCACCACGTCGACCACCACGCCGGGGACGACGCCCTCTGGCAGCCAAGCCTGTTCGCACCAGTAGCTCGTCACGTCGCCAAGTGCTCCAGGGTCGTCGCCAGCGCCACGACGCCCGCCGCGCAGTCGTCCGCCGAGGCGAACTCCTCCGGCGCGTGGCTGATGCCGGTGGGGTTGCGGACGAACAGCATCGCGGTCCGGGTGTGCGCGGCGAGGATGCCCGCGTCGTGGCCCGCGCCGGTCGGGAGCGCCGGGACGCCGCCCAGCACGGCCGCGAGGGAGTCGCGCAGGTCGGGGTCGAAGCGCACGGTGTCGCCGTACGACTCCTCGGTGACCTTGAGCGAGCACCCCTCGTCCTGGGCGGCCTGCTCGGCCGCCTCGGTGATCTCGGCGACGACCTCGCGCGTCCGGGAGTCCTCCTCGGCGCGCGCGTCCAGCCAGACGTCGACGGAGGACGCGATCACGTTGGTGCCACCGGGGTTCGGGATCAACCGGCCCACGGTGGCCCGTGCGCCACCGGTCGCGGCACGACGGGCCGCGACGACCATCTGCGACGCCGGGAGCATCGGGTCGCGGCGGTCCTCGATCAGCGTCGCGCCCGCGTGGTTGCCCTCGCCGGTGAAGCTGAACCGCCACCGGCCGTGCGCCAGGATCGAGGACGCCACGCCGACCGGGACGTCCAACCCCCTGCCCTGCTCGACGTGCAGCTCGACGAAGTCGCCGATCATCGACAGCGACCGCTCGTCGCGCCCCATCCGCAACGGGTCGAAGCCCGCCCTGTGCGCGGCCTCGCCGAACGTGACGCCGTCCGGGTCGGTCAGCGAGGCCGCGGCCTGCGCCGAGATCGCGCCCGTCATCAGCCGCGAACCCAGGCAGGCCACGCCGAACCGGCCGCCCTCCTCCTCCACGAACACGACGATCGCGAACGGCCGCGAGGGGATGAAGCCCTTGGCGCGCAGCACGTCCACCGCCTGCAACGCCGACACGACGCCCAGCGGCCCGTCGAACGCGCCGCCGCCGGGCACGGAGTCCAGGTGGCTGCCGGTGACGACCGCGTTCCGGCCCGGCTTGCCCCACCACGCCCACAGGTTGCCGTTGCGGTCCACCTGCACGTCCAGGCCGCGCGCGGTCGCTTCGGCGGTGAACCACTGCCGCAGCTCCAGTTCCGCGGGCGCGAAGGCGTGGCGGGAGTACCCGCCGCGCTTGGCGTCCCGGCCGACATCCGCGATGTCGGCGAGCAGGTCACTCACCGGCGGACATGGGGATGCGCACGCCCCGCTCGTCGGCGACCTCGGAGGCCCGGTCGTACCCCGCGTCGACGTGCCGCAGCACGCCCATGCCGGGGTCGTTGGTCAGCACGCGCTCGATCTTCAACGCCGCCAACGGGGTTCCGTCGGCGACGGTGACCTGGCCCGCGTGGATGGAGCGGCCGATGCCGACCCCGCCGCCGTGGTGGATGGACACCCAGGTCGCGCCGGACGCGGTGTTCACCATGGCGTTGAGCAGCGGCCAGTCGGCGATGGCGTCGGAGCCGTCGGCCATCGCCTCGGTCTCGCGGTACGGGGAAGCCACCGATCCGCAGTCGAGGTGGTCACGGCCGATGACGATCGGCGCGGACAGCTCGCCGCTGGCGACCATCTCGTTGAACTTCAGGCCCGCGAGGTGGCGTTCGCCGTAGCCGAGCCAGCAGATCCGGGCGGGCAGGCCCTGGAACTCGACGCGCTCACCGGCCATCTTGATCCACCGGGCGAGCTTCTCGTTCTCCGGGAACAGCTCCAGGATCGCCTTGTCGGTCTTGGCGATGTCGGCCGGGTCACCGGACAGCGCGGCCCAGCGGAACGGGCCCTTGCCCTCGCAGAACAGCGGGCGGATGTAGGCGGGGACGAAACCGGGGAAGTCGAACGCCCGCTCGAACCCGCCCGCCTTGGCCTCGCCGCGGATCGAGTTGCCGTAGTCGAACACCTCGGCGCCGCGGTCCAGGAACCCGACCATGGCCTCGACGTGCGCGGCCATGGACGCGCGGGCGCGCTCGGTGAACTCCTCCGGTTTGGTGGCCGCGTAGTCCTGCCAGTCGTCCAGGGCGACACCGACCGGCAGGTACGCCAGCGGGTCGTGCGCGGAGGTCTGGTCGGTGACGATGTCCACGGCCACGTCGCGGCGCAGCAGTTCCGGCAGCACCTCGGCCGCGTTGCCGACGACGCCGACGGACAGCGGGGTGCCGGAGGCCTTGGCCGCGAGCACGCGGGCGATGGCGTCGTCCAGGTCGTCGGCGACCTCGTCCAGGTACCGGGTCTCCAACCGGCGCTGGACGCGGTGCGGGTCGACGTCGACGCAGAGGGCCACGCCCTCGTTCATCGTGACGGCCAACGGCTGCGCGCCGCCCATGCCACCGAGGCCCGCGGTCACGGTGAGGGTGCCGCGCAGGGTGCCGTCGAAGCGCTTGTCCGCCACGGCGCCGAACGTCTCATAGGTGCCCTGGAGGATGCCCTGGGTGCCGATGTAGATCCACGACCCGGCGGTCATCTGGCCGTACATGGTCAGCCCGGCGGCTTCGAGCCTGCGGAACTCGGGCCAGTTCGCCCAGTCCGGCACCAGGTTGGAGTTCGCGATCAACACGCGCGGCGCCCACTCGTGGGTGCGCATGACACCGACCGGGCGGCCGGACTGCACCAGCAGCGTCTCGTCGTCGGCCAGGTTCTCCAGCTCGCGGCTGATGGCGTGGAAGCTCGGCCAGTCGCGGGCGGCCTTGCCGGTGCCGCCGTAGACCACGAGGTCCTCGGGGCGCTCGGCGACGTCGGGGTCGAGGTTGTTGTGGAACATCCGCAGCGCGGCCTCGGTGGACCAGCTACGAGCGGTCAGGTCGAGGCCACGGGCGGCCCGGATCTCGGTCAACGGAGGGCTCCACTTCGGATCAGGGCCTCGGCGGCCGCGATTTCGGGGGCGAGGTGCCGGTCCGGGCCGGGGCCCTGGACGGTCTCGCGGAGCTTCGCCACGGCCGCCGCGGTGGCGGGCGCCGGCTTGAGCGGCGCGCGCAGGTCGAGCGCGCGGGCGGCGGTGAGGAGTTCGACGGCCAGCACGGTGGTGAGCCCGTCCACGGCCTTGCGCAGCTTGCGGGCGGCGGCCCAGCCCATGGACACGTGGTCCTCCTGCATCGCCGAGCTCGGGATCGAGTCGACGGACGCGGGCACGGCCAGCCGCTTCAGCTCGGACACGATCGCGGCCTGCGTGTACTGGGCGATCATGTGGCCGGAGTCGACACCGGGGTCGTCGGCGAGGAACGGCGGCAGCCCGTGCGACCGGTTCACGTCCAGCATCCGGTCGGTGCGGCGCTCGGCGATGCTGGCGACGTCCGCGACCGGGATGGCCAGGAAGTCCAGCACGTAGGCGACCGGGGCGCCGTGGAAGTTGCCGTTCGACTCCACCCGGCCGTCGGCGAGCACGACGGGGTTGTCGATCACCGACGCCAGTTCGCGGTCCGCGACGACCTCGGCGTAGGCCACGGTGTCGCGGGCGGCGCCGTGCACCTGCGGCGAGCAGCGCAGCGAGTACGCGTCCTGCACGCGGGTGCAGTCCGGGCCGCGGTGGCTCTCCATGATCTCCGAGCCGTCGAGCAGCGCGGCGATCCGGGCGGCGGACGCGGACTGGCCGGGGTGCGGGCGCAGGGCGTGCAGGTCGGCGGCGAACACCCGGTCGGTGCCCAGCAGCGCCTCGACGCTCATCGCGGCCGTCAGGTCGGCCAGGTCCAGCAGGGCGTGCAGGTCGCTGATGGCGAGCACCAGCATGCCGAGCATGCCGTCGGTGCCGTTGATCAGCGCCAGGCCCTCCTTCTCGGCCAGCACGACGGGCTCGATCCCGGCCCTGCGCAGCGCCGTGCCCGCCTCGACCAGGTCGCCGGACGCGTCGCGCACCAGACCCTCGCCCATCAGCGCGAGAGCGGCGGCGGACAGCGGGGCCAGGTCGCCGGAGCAGCCGAGCGAGCCGTACTCGTGCACGACCGGGGTGATGCCCGCGTTCAGCATCGCGGCCATCGCGTCGACCGTCGTGGGCCGCACGCCCGTGTGACCGGTCGACAGGGTGCGCAGCCGCAGGAGTTGGAGCGCGCGGACGACCTCCCGCTCCACCTCGGGCCCCGCGCCCGCCGCGTGCGACCGGATCAGCGACCGCTGCAACGCCGTCCGCCGGTCCGGCGGGATGTGCCGGACGGCGAGCGCCCCGAACCCCGTGGACACGCCGTAGGTCGGCTGCTCCGCGGTGGCGAGCCGCTCGATGTGCGCCCTGGCCGACGCCACCAGCTCCCTGGTGGCCTCCGGGATCTCCACCGGCACGTCGTGTCGGGCGACGGCCTGCACGTCCTCGCGGGTCAGCGGCTTCGGACCCAGTTGCACGGGTTGCACCATGTGCACATCACAACCCCCCGAGGCCGTTTCCACGACCCCGGACGACGGGACACCGTCTGGTATCCCAGATGACACCCCTGCGGATCAGCGCTTGCCCAGCCAGGACAAGTCCGGGTGCGGGTCGACGCGAGCGATGTTCGCGATGGCGACCAGCCGGTCCTCGGGGATCATCCCGAGCATCCCCGGCACGGGCTGGACGCTGAGCCACCGGTCGGGCGCCACCTCGACGGCCACGCCATGCTCGCCGACGATTCCCCACACCCCGCGCACCACCACGGGCTTCCCTCCGATGAACGGCTGCCGCGTCGTCAAGGCCGCAGTGAACAGCGCGTCCTCCCACCGGGCGTCGGACACCTCGACCCGCCAGTCGTCCGGCGTGCCGCGCACGGCGTGCGGACCGGAGCCCACCAGCAGCGGGACCGACGTGGTGGCCGAGTCCGGCCGCGTCGACCGGACCACCTGTTCGAGCACGGCCCGACCGTCCGGCACCTGTTCCACGACCGCGGACACCACGGTGCCGACCGCGGGGTCGGGCAGCCAGGTGAACGTGGTCGTCCCGCTCTTCGCGATGGCGGAGAGGCTGCCGGTGACTCCGCCGAACTCGTCGTCCAGCACGAGGTCCTCCCGGTACGGCCCGGTGCTCATCCCCAGCCACGGATCGGCCACGGGCCCCGACTGCTGCTTCGGGAACAGGGGCTCCCGCCCCCAGATCCGGCTGACGGTGCCGTCCGGGGAGTAGGTGCGGCCCTGCTCGGCGAAGCCGTCGGGAAGCCACCCCGGCGAGTACCCGACGGGGAGCGGCGGCGCCGCGGGCGGCGGGGGGTCGGCCAGGTTCTGCCGGAGGGCGACGACGCCCGCGGCGACCACCAGCACCCCGACGACGGCCGCGACCGCCATGGCGAGCGTCCGCCCGCGCCGCGGCCGGTGCAGGGCCGCCAGCACCGGGCCGGGAGCGGGGGCGCGGTCGGCCTGCCGCCGCAGGCTTTCGCGGACCAGGTCTTCGGTGTTCATCGGGCCTCCTCCAGGCGTTCGGCGGCGCGCAGCGTCGTGAGCGCGCGGGAGATGTGGCTGCGGACCGTGCCGTGCCCGCAGCCCAGGACTTCGGCGATCTCGGCGTCGTCGAACCCGTCGTAGTAGCGGAGCACCACGGCGGCGCGCTGCTTGCGCGGTAGCAGCGCGATGCGGCGCAGCATGGCGTCGCGCTCGTCGTAGCGGCCCACGTCGTCGACGGCGGCGCCCCCGACGACGTCGAGCGCGGCGTGCGACATGGCGACGTCCTTCGCCGCCCGGCGCCGCCGCCACGACAGGTACTCGTTGGTGATCATGCGTTTCACGTAGGCCGAAGGCGCGTCGAGGCCGCCGATGCGCGCCCACTTCTGCTGTGCCCGCAGCAGGCACTCCTGGACCACGTCCTGCGCCATTTGCGCGTCGCAGGTCAGGACCGTCGCGTAGCGCAACATCGGGGTGACCTCGGCCGCCGCGAAGTCCTCGAAACTTCGGCTCATGCCCCTCCAATGCGCCTGCGGCCCGATTTGTTGAGCCCCGGTTTTTGTCGGACCCCGTCCCTACCCTGTCGGCATGGCGAGGGTGACGGTCGTCGACGAGACGACATCAGGGGCGAAGACCGAGCAGTGGATGCTCGACGTGGTGGAGGAGCGGCTGCCGCTGCGGGAGGTCGTGCGGCGGCGGGTGTTCCAGGAGGTGGCCGAGTTCAACGCGCGCGCGGACACGGTGTTCCGGGGGCTGGTGCGGCCGACGGACGCCGAGGTGGAGCTGAACGGGTTCCGGCTGCGGGAGCACCGGCGGATCGACCCGGAGAAGCAGACCGCGCTGGCCCTGGAGGCGTTCGGGCGCAACGGTTTCGTGGTGCTGGTCGGCGACCGGCAGGTCGAGGACCTGGACGACGTGGTCGAACTGCCGCTCGGCGTCGAGGTCACGTTCCTGAAGCTCGTCGCGCTGGTGGGTGGCTGATGTCCGCGCTGAGGAAGGCCGTCGAGTCCGGCGACGTGCTCGCCCTGCTCGACCAGGCGCTGCGGCAGCTCGCGCACAACCGCGGGCAGTGGGCCGCGGCGGCGAACAACTCCCTGTCCACGACCCTGGCCGAGCTGCCGGAGGCGCTGCGGGAGCGGCTCGCGGCGGTCCTCCCGGCCCGGTTCGAGCTCGCCAAAGGGCGACCAGCGGGAGGACGTGCTGCTGGTCTGCGCGGCCGTCTCCGACGGGCGCGCGATCGACCTGCTGGTGGCCGAGCGGCAGGCGGTGCTGGAGGAGTGGGCCGCGCACGGCAACTTCTGGCAGGGCCTGGGGACGACCACGCTGGTCCGGGCGGAACTGGCGGCAGGCCGTGAGGTGAGCCCGGCGGTGGTGGCCATGCTCCGCCGGGCGGCCGCCGAGTCGTACCGGTACGACGACGCCGTCGAGGTGTCGAAGCTGCTCGTCGAACCGGTGCTGAACGTCGGCGAGCAGTGGTCGGAGCGGGTGCTGTCGGACCTGCCCTCGCTCGACGAGCCGTGGCGGCGGCTGGTCGCTCTGGCAACCACGGCGACGTCGGCGAAGCCGAACGCCAGGTGGGAGGCGGCGGGCCGGGCGCTGATCGCGGAGATCGGCGAGGAGGCCGTGCGCGCCACCGCGCAACCGTGGCTCGCGCTGGTCGGCAGGCCGAGGACGACGGTGCTGGAGCGCACCCAGTACGGCCCGGACCTGAACGAGACCTTCGACCCGTACAACGCGAACGCCGTGCGCGGGCTGGTGTGGCTGCTGTCCTTCCTGCCGCCGCACCCGAGCACGGCCCGGCTGCTGGGGGCCATGGTCGAGACGTCGCTGCGCAAGGTCGCCGGGATCGGGCCGCGCAACCCGAAGGTCGCGAACGCGTGCGTGGCGGCGTTGGCCAGGGTCGAGGGCGAGGCGGTGCTCGCCGAACTGGCCCGGCTCGCGACGCGCGTGACGTTCAAGGGGACGCTCAAGATCCTCGACGCGGCGCTGGAGGAGAAGGCCGTGGCGCTCGGGCTGAGCCGGGAGGAGATCGAGGAGCTGGCCGTTCCCGCGTACGGCCTCTCGGAGGTCGGGCGCGCGGTGGTCGAACTCGGCGAGGCGACCGCGGTGCTGGCCGTGGTGGGCCCGAAGGCCGTGCTGTCGTGGCGGTCGGCGGCGGGCAAGCCCGTCAAGAGCGTCCCGGCGGCGGTGAAGCGCGACCACGCCGAGGAGCTGAAGGAGCTGAAGGCGTCGGTCAAGGACCTGGACAAGATGCTGACCGCGCAGGCGGAACGGCTCGACCGGCAGTTCCTCGCGCAGCGCGAGTGGGCGTTCGAGACGTGGCGCGAGCGGTACCTGGACCACCCGATGGTCGGGACGATCGCCCGCCGTCTGCTGTGGACGGTCGACGGCGTCGCGTGCGGCTACGCCGACGGCGCTCTGCGCGACCTGGCAGGCGATCCGGTGCCGCTCGGCGGTGTGGTCGAGCTGTGGCACCCCATCGGGAAGGGGACCGCCGAGGTCGTCGCGTGGCGCGACTGGCTGGAGCGGCACGAGATCACGCAGCCGTTCAAGCAGGCGCACCGCGAGGTGTACCTGCTGACCGACGCGGAGCGGACCACCCGCGTCTACTCGAACCGGTTCGCGGCGCACGTCCTGCGGCAGCACCAGTTCCACTCCCTCGCCGCGGTCCGGGGCTGGCGCAACAGGCTCCGCCTGATGGTGGACGACTCGTACCCGCCCGCCACGCGGGACCTGCCGGGGTGGGGGCTGCGGGCCGAGTACTGGGTCGAGGGCGACGGCGAGGACTACGGCAGCGACACGACCGAGTCCGGCAGCTACCTCCGCCTGCGCACCGACCAGGTGCGCTTCTACCCGATCGGCGCGCCGCAGAGCGACGCCCACGCGTGCGGCGGCGGGTACACCACGCCGCAGGACGTCGAGCCGGTCCCGCTGGCGGACGTGCCCGCGCTGGTGCTCAGCGAGGTGCTGCGCGACGTCGACCTGTTCGTCGGCGTCGCGAGCGTCGGCAACGACCCGACGTGGCAGGACGGCGGTCCGGAGGGCCGGTTCCGCGAGTACTGGACGTCCTACGGCTTCGGCGAGCTCGGCGAGACCGCGCAGACCCGCCGGGTGCTGCTGACGACGCTGCTGCCCCGGTTGGCGATCGGCGGCCAGTGCGCGGTCGAGGACCGGTTCCTGCACGTCAAGGGCACGCGGCACACGTACAAGATCCACCTGGGCTCCGGCAACATCATGATCGAGCCGGACAACCGGTACCTGTGCATCGTGCCGAAGTCGGAGAAGGCCGACACCTACCTGCCGTTCGAGGGCGACCGCACGCTGGCCGTCATCCTGAGCAAGGCCATGCTGCTGGCCAAGGACACGGAGATCACCGACCCGACCATCCTCAGCCAGCTCTGAAGCAGGCATGATCGTTCCCATGAGGGTTCTGGTGGTGGGTGCGAGCGGCTTGGTGGGGCAGCACGTCGTCGAGCGGCTGCGGGACCGGCGGCACGAGGTGACCGCCGTCGCCCGCACCGCGCGTCCGGGCATCGACCGGGCGTTCGACGCGACCGCGGTCACCGAGGCGGACCTGGCCGGGCTGCTCGCGGGCCACGACGGCGTCGTGTTCGCGGCGGGCAGGGACGACCGGCAGATCCCGCGCAAGCCGTCGTACCCCGCCTTCCACCAGGGCAACGTGGAGCCGGTGGTGAAGCTGCTGGCGGCGGCCAGGAAGGCGGGCGCCACCAGCGCGGTCGTGCTCGGCTCGTACTACACGCACTTCGACCGCCTGCACCCCGAGTGGGAGCTGGCCGTCACGCACCCGTACGTCCGCAGCCGGGTCGAGCAGGCGCGGGCGGGCAGGGAGGCGGCGGGCCCGAACCTGCCCGTCGCCGTGCTGGAGCTGCCGTTCGTCTTCGGCCGCGCGGACGGCCGTCTGCCGAACTGGTCGGGCGGCCTGGACAGGTGGGTCCGCTCCCGCTCGCCGCTGTTCGCCCCGCCCGGCGGCAGCGCCGCCACGACCGCCACCAGCGTCGCCGACGCCGCCGTGCTGGCGCTGGAGGAGAGGTCGGGCGAGGACGTTCCGCTGGTGGACGAGAACCTGACCTGGAAGGACCTGATCAGCCGCGTCGCCACGGCGGCGGGCCACGCCCGCGAGGTCCACGACCTCCCCGCGGGCGTGCTGCGCGCCGCCATGCACCTCACCGGGCTGGCGCAGACCCTGACGGGCAAGCAGTCCGGCATGAACCCGGCCGGACTGGGTGACCTCATGCTGCGGGACCTGTTCGTCCGGCACGAGACGCCGAGGGCGATCGACCACGCGATCCGGGAGACGTTCCCCGCGCGGGCGTGACCCGTTCCGGGCACCGTCATTTCCCCCACCCGGAACGGAAGTGACCAACTAGCCTCGGGATCATGGGAATCAGCAGCGACGTGCCGGCACTGCGCCGCGGACTGGCCGTCCTGCAATTCCTCGCGGGCAGGCCAGGGCCGGTTTCCGCCACGGCCGTGGCCCGTGAGCTGGCGCTGCCGAGGTCCACGACCTACCACCTGCTGGCCGAGCTGACCGAGGCCGGTTTCGCCACGCACTTCCCCGAGGACCGGCTCTACGGCCTCGGGGTGGCGTCGTTCGAACTCGGCTCGGCGTACCTCCGCCACGACCCGCTGGAACGCCTGGCGAGGCCGGTGCTGCGGCGGCTCGTCGACCGGGTCGACCGCACGGCGCACCTGGGCGTCCTGCACGGCGCCGAAGCCCTCTACCTGGTGCGGGAGCAGCCGAGGCAGCCGCAGTCGATCGTCTCCGACGTCGGCGTCCGCCTCCCGGCGCACCTGACCGCGTCGGGCAGGGCGATGCTCGCGCGGCTGCCCGCCGCCCAGGTGCGGGCGCTGTTCCCGACCGCCGGGAGCTTCGTGGACCGCACCGGCCGCGGCCCGCGCACGTTGCCCGCGCTGCGCGCCCTGCTGGGCGTCGAACGCCGCCAGGGCTGGTCGGTCGAGGACGGTTACGTGACCGAGGGCTTCGCCTCCGTGGCGGCCCCCGTCTTCGACCACGGCGAACGACCGATCGCGGCCATCACCGTGACCTTCCGCCACGTGTGCGACGCCGGGTGCGACGAGACGTGGCCGGAACTCGCCGAGGACGCGCGGCTCGCCGCCGACGAGCTCACCACCCGCATCGGCGGCCGTCCTACGAAATGAGGGCCGCCCCGCGATCGGGACGGCCCTCCTTCCGCTACGGCGTCAGATCTTCTCCTTCGACAGGAAGTCGGCCGCGACGTTCGCGATCGTCTCCTTGTCGACGTCCACGCGCTTGACCAGTTCGGCCAGCTTCTCCGTGGTGAGCGCGGCGGACACCTTGTTCAGCGCCGCCTTGCCCTTGTCGTCCAGCGCGTCGGACCGGAACAGCGGCACGACGTTCTGCGCCGGGTACAGGTTCTTCGGGTCGGCCAGCTCGACGAAGCCGTTCGCCTTGATGTCGGCGGACGTCGTGTAGAGGTTGGCGACCTGAACGGTGCCGCCCTTCAGCGCGTCCACGGTGACCGGGCCACCGGCGTCGGTGGTCTTGATCTCCTTGAACTTCACGCCGTAGACCTCGTTGATCTTCGCTTCCCAGCGCTGCGCCCACTCGCCCGCCGCGCCGAGCACGAAGTCCGGCTTCGACGCGAGGTCCGCGACGGACTTCACACCCGCGTCCGCGGTCGCCTTCGTCACCACGAGCACGTCCTTGTCCTCCGCGGCGGACTTGTCCAGCACGGACAACCCGGACGGGGTCTTGGACTTGAGCGCCGTGTACACGTCCTCGGACGTGGTGGTGGCGTTCGTCTTGTCGAAGTAGTTGAGCAGGTTGCCGGTGTACTCGGGCACGACGCCCAAGGACTTGTCCTGCAACGCCTTCACGACCAGTTCGCGTGCACCGATACCGGACTTCACGGTCGTCTTCAGCCCAGCGGCCTTCAACGCGCCCGCGTAGACCTCCGCGAGGATCTTGTTCTCGGTGAAGTCGGCCGAACCGACCACCACCTCACCCGACGCGGCCTGCTGGTCGCTGCCGCTGAGGTTTTCCGCCGAACCACAGGCCGACACCAGCAGTGCGGCCGCCGCGACGACCACGGCCAAGGAGCGCTTCATGCCGTGCTTCCTCCTGAATCAGGCTGAGCGGCGGTTGCCACCAGCTTCTGCGAGCGTTTGCCCTTCTTCGGGCCGGTCGGTTGGCCTGTCAGCCGCAGTCCACGGGGGACGATGGCCTTCTGCCCGCCCGCAAGGAGCAGGTCGAGTGCGACGGCCACCAGTGCGATGAGCACGGCGCCTCCGACGAACTGGCCGTAGTCCAGCACCCGCAGGCCGTCCAGGAGCGGGCGGCCGAGGGTTTCGATGCCCACGTACGCGGCTACCGAGGCGGTCGCCACGACCTGGAGGGTCGCGTTGCGCAGGCCGCCGATGAGCAGCGGGAGGGCGTTGGGCAGTTCCACCCGCCACAGCACCTGACCGCTGGTCATCCCCATGCCGCGGGCCGCGTCCACGACGCCGCGGTCGACGTCCTGGATGCCCGCGTAGGTCCCCGCCAGGATCGGCGGGACGGCCAGCACGATCAACGCGATCAGCACCGGACCTGTTCCACCACCGGCGATCAGGTACAGGAACGTGACCAGGCCGAGCGTCGGCAGTGCCCGCAGTGCGTTGCCGCCGCCGACGAGGAACGTCCCGCCGCGGCCGGTGTGGCCGACGAACAGGCCGAGCGGCACGGCGATGGCGCTCGCGCCGAGCACGGCGCCGAGGCAGTACAGGAGGTGCACGCCGATGCGCACGGGAATGCCCTTGGAGCCGCTCCAGTTGGCCGGGTCGACCAGCCACGCGAAGGCGTCGGCGAAGATCACGGCTTCACCCCCTGGAGGTTGTTCCACGGCGTGAGCCACTGGCGCAGCGCGACGAGCAGGCCGTCCACCAGCAGCGCGAGCAGCAGCGTCAGCACGATGCCGACGATGATCGGCGCGAGGTAGCGGCTGCGGAAGCCGTCGGTGAACAGGACGCCCAGCCCGCCGGTGCCGATCAGGGCGCCGACGCTGACCAGGCTGATGTTGCTGACGGACCCGACCCGCAGCCCGGCGAACAGCACCGGCACGGCGAGCGGCAGCTCCACCGTCAGGAACCGGCGCAGCGGCCGGAAGCCCATCGCGGTCGCGGCGGCGGTGATGTGCGCGGGCACGGCGTCGAGCGCGTCGCTGACCGGGCGGGTGAGCAGCGCGGTGGTGTAGACCGTCAACGCGATGACCACGTTGTTGATGTCCAGCACCTGCGTGCCGATCACCGCCGGGATGATCGCGAACAGCGCCAGCGACGGCACCGTGTAGACGATGTTCGCGGTGCCGAGCAGCGCGCCGCGGAACCAGCCGTAGCGGTGGCACACCCAGCCGAGCACGACGGCCAGGAACACGGAGATCACCAGCGGCAGCAGCGACAGGTAGACGTGCTCCAGCAGCATCCGCCAGATCGCCCCCCGCGTGCCCGCGTCGCTGAGGTACTTGCCGAGGTCGCCCACGGTCAGCCCCTGCTCTCGCGCTGGCCCTCGATCACGGCGAGCACCTGGGTCGCCGTGACCACGCCGACGACGGCACCCTCGGGGTCCACCGCCACGCCGAGGCCGGACGGGGACGACAGGGCGGCGTCCATCGCGCCGCGGATCGACTGCCCCACCTCGAACAGCGAGCCGCCGGGCTTCAGCACGGACTCGGCCAGCGGTCCGTCCACAGTGGTCCCCGGCGGGAGCCAGCCGCGCGGGTGCTTCCGCTCGTCAACGGCCAGGCGCCACCCGTCGCCCGCGGTGACGGCCTCGCCGACGACGACCGTCGGCACCGCGCCGACCTCCACACCGGACGCGTCCACAAAGGACAGGCTGCGGTAGCCCCTGTCCTTGCCGACGAAGTGCGCCACGAAGTCGTCCGCGGGCCGGGCGAGGAGTTCCGACGGCTTGTCGTACTGGGCGAGGACGCCGCCCTCGCGGAACACCGCGACCTTCTCGCCGATCCGCACGGCCTCGTCGATGTCGTGGGTCACGAACACGATGGTCTTGTCCAGTTCGGCCTGGAGGCGGAGCAGCTCGTCCTGGAGCCCTTCCCGGACCACCGGGTCGACCGCGCTGAACGGCTCGTCCATCAGCAGCACCGGCGGGTCCGCGGCGAGCGCCCGCGCCACGCCGACGCGCTGCTGCTGGCCGCCCGAGAGCTGCGCGGGGTAGCGCTTCCCCATCTCGGCGGGCAGTCCGACGAGTTCCAGCAGCTCCGCGGCCCGCGACCGCGCCTTCGCCTTGGACCACCCCAGCAGCAGCGGCACGGTGGCGACGTTGTCCAGCACCGTCCGGTGCGGGAACAGCCCGGCCTGCTGGATGACGTACCCGATCCCCCGCCGCAGTTCGGGCGGGTCGACGGACAGCACGTCCTTCCCGTCCACCAAGATCGTGCCGGACGTCGGGTCGATCATGCGGTTGACCATGCGCAACGACGTCGTCTTGCCGCAACCGGACGGTCCGACGAAGACGGTGATCGTGCCCGCCTCGACCGTCAGGTCCAGGCTGTTCACGGCGATCGTCCCGTCGTCGAACCGCTTGGTCACGGCTCGGAACTCGATCACACGAGACCCCTCCGGTAGGGACGGCCGCCGGTCGGCCGCTCTCACAGAAAGCGATGTTCAGGAGAATCGACCCTAGCCCGAACGGCTGACATCGGCAGGCCGTTCCAAGGCGTGGAAGGCCAGACGTCTCCTCCTCGTAACCTTCCGGAGCGCACTCACTACTCTGCTCCGTTTGTGGGTACCAACGAGCCGATCGACCGAGTACGAGCCCTCCTGGCCGAACGGGGGGTGCACGCGCGCAAGCTGCGACCGGTGCTGACGCTGCTCGGGCGGGACTGGCACACCCTCGCCGAACTGGTGCGGCTTCCCGCAGTGCCGCGGCGCACGGTGCAGGAGCTGCTGGCCGCCGCCGAGGAGGACCTGGAGACGCAGGGCGAGCGGTACCGGCTCGCGCCGTACCGGGCTGCGGCGTACGCCGAGGCGTTCGGGGTGGACGAGGGCCTCGCGGACCCGGTGAACACGTTGGTGTCGCGGCACACCGACACGCTGCGGTCGATCCTGGCGGACATCGCGAACGTGCCCCCGCCCCTGGCGGCGCTCGACCACGTGCAGGCCACGGCCGACACGGCGTTGAAGCGGGCGCTGTGGCTGGACTCGACGTACGACCTGAGCGGTCGCAGGCTGCTGTGCCTCGGCGACCACGACCTCACGTCGCTCGCGGTCTGCGCGGTGAACCCGGACGTCGAGGTCACCGTGGTGGACGTGGACGACCGGCTGCTGGAGTTCGTCGACGCGCTGGCGTCCGAGCGGGGCTGGAACGTCCGCTGCCTGCACGCGGACTTCCGGTTCGGGCTGCCGCCGTCGGTGCTGGAGTCGGCCGACCTCGTGTTCAGCGACCCGCCGTACACGCCGGAGGGCATGGGCCTGTTCGCGGGCCGCGCGATCGACTGCCTCGCCGACCCGGCGCGCGGCCGGGTGCTGCTGGCGTACGGGTTCAGCGACCGCACGCCCGCGCTGGGGCTGAAGGTGCAGCAGGAGTTGCAGCGGCTCGGCCTGGTGTTCGAGGCGATCCTGCCCGCGTTCCACCGCTTCGACGGCGCACAGGCGATCGGCAGCGCCGCCGACCTGTACGTCTGCCGCCCGACGTCCCGCAAGGGCGCGAGTTCGCACGGCAAGACCGGCATCTACACCCACGGCCCGCAGTCGTTGGAGGGCACGGGGCCCAGCAGGACCGCGCTGGAGGTGCTGTCCGACCTCGCGCCGCGCCCGGAGTCCTCGCCTCCGCCGAAGCCCCGCAAGCCCGGCTGGTACGAGCCGATCGGCAAGGGCGCGGCGTCGCTGGCCGTCGACCTCACCGGCGACCCCGGCCCGTGGCTGCTGCGCACGCTCCTCGCCAGCGTTCCCGCGCGCCTGGCGGCGCTGGTGCCGAACAACCACCCCAACGTGTCGAGCGAGAAGGGGCAGCACGAGCTGACGTCGTTGGTGGACAGCCGTTTCCACCTCCGGTTCCTGCGCGGGACGCCGGACAACAAGCACACGGTCGTGGTCGCGGAGCAGGTGCTGGCGGGTGAGCTGCCGCCGGGCAAGCTGGTCGTCCGCGAGGTGCTTCTGCGCGCCCACGGCAAGCTCGGCAACGTGTGGCGCGAAGCGCTGATCACCGTGTCGCGCGGCGAGCTGACCAAGCGGGAGGCGCGGGAACGCATCGACGCCGCCGTCGGCGAGCACCCGGACCTGGAGCTGCGGCTGGTCGACCTGCCGCGGCACCGGATCGCCGCGCTGCTGCCGCTGGTCGAGGCGTCGGTGGCGGACTAGCCCGCGCGCGGGATGTGGAGCGGGCCGAGCGCGAGGACGGCCCGGAACTCCTTGGCGGGCACCGGGCGGGAGAACAGCCAGCCCTGGTAGGCGTCGACGCCGACGCCGCGCAGCACGTGGAACTGGGTCGCGGTCTCGACGCCCTCGGCGACGCACTTGCGGCCCATCGCCCGCGCCATGTCCACGACGGCCCGCGCGACGGCGAAGTCCGACGAGTCGTTGCCGACGCCGGACACGAACCGGCGGTCGACCTTGATGATCTGCGCGGGCAGGTCCTTGAGGCGGGCCAGCGACGAGTAGCCGGTGCCGAAGTCGTCCACGGCGAACTGCACGCCGCGCTGCACCAGCTCGTCCATCGACTGGCGCACCCGTGACGGCAGGTCGACCAGCGCGGTCTCGACCAGCTCCAGCACGACCCTGTTCCACGGGATCCCGGCCTCGGCGATGGTGTCCGCGACGATGTCGACGAACTCCGCGTCGCCGGGCACGAGCCCGGACAGGTTGACCGCGACCGACACCGACCGGCCGTTGTGCGTCGGCCACGTCGACGCCTCGCGCAGCGCGGTCCGCAGCACCCACCGGTCCAGGTCGCGCATGAGGTCGCCCTGCTCGGCGACCGGCAGGAACACGTCCGGCGGCAGCAGCCCTCGATCCGGGTGCGGCCAGCGCACCAGCGCCTCCGCCGTGATGACCGTGCCGTCGACGCCGACGACGGGCTGGTAGTGGAGCTGGAGCTCGTCGTTGGCCAGCGCGTCGCGCAACTGGCCCTCCAGGTGCACCTGCCGGTCGGCCGACGCGATCAGCGCGGCGCTGGCCAGCGACACCCGGCCCGCACCCCGCCTCTTGGCCTCGAACATCGCCGCGTCCGCGAACCGCAGCAGGTCCGCGCCGGTCGTGCGGGCCCCGTTCGGCACCGACGCGCCGATCGACGCGGACACCCGGACGAGCTGGCCGTGCACCGGGACCGCGGTCCGCAGCAGGCCAGCCACCTTGGTGGCCAGCACGTCCACGCCGCCCGCCTGTTCGAGGTCGGCGCAGATGATCACGTACTCGTCGCCGGACAGACGAGCGGCCGTGCAGCCCTCTGGCAGCCCGTCCTCCAGTCTTCGGGCCAGCGCGACCAGCAGCTCGTCGCCCGCGTCGTGACCGAGGGAGTCGTTGACCCGCTTGAAGTTGTCGATGTCGCAGAACAGCACCGCGACCTTGGAGCGGTCCGGCCCGTCCAGCAGCTCGCCCAGGATCTCCTTGACCAGCGCCCGGTTCGGCAGCCCGGTCAGCTCGTCGTGCGTCGCCTGGTGGCGCAGCGCCTCGGCGGTGCGGCGGCGTTCGGTGATGTCCTGGAACACGATCAGCCAGAACCGGCGGCCGTCGTCCTGCACGGACAGCGCGATGTGCAGCTCGCAGTACACCCGCTCGCCGTCCGGGCGGATCAGGATGCGCTGCGGGATCTTGTGCGTCCGGTCCGCGCCCAGCGCCGTCATCCGCCCGACCGACTGGAGCCGCGACTGGTTGTCGTCCGGGTGGGTCATCTGCTCCGCGGTGACGCCGCGCAGCTCCTCCAGCTCCATGCCGAGCAGGTCGCACAGCGCGTCATTCGCGTCGACCAGCCGTTCCGCCTCGTCGAACAGGCCGATGCCGACCGGCGTGAGCGACACGAGGTCCGCGAACCGCTGGCTGGACCTCTTCATCCGCGTCTCGGCGGCCCGCTGCTCGGTGATGTCCTGCGCCGTGCCGACCGCGCGAGACCGTTCGCCCGGCCCGCTCTCGACGACGACGCCGTAGGAGCGGAACACCCGCACCTTGCCGTCGCGGCGGACGATCCGGTGCTCGCACTGCACCGGCGAGCCGTCGGCGACGAGCTGCCGCCACAGCTCGTCCACCCAGGCCCGGTCGTCGGGGTGCACGAGGTCGAGGAAGGTCTGGTAGCTCGTCCTCTCGTCCCGCGGCACGGCGAACAGGTCCGCGAGCATGTCCGACCACACCACGTCGTCGGACTGGAGGTCCCACTCCCAGACGCCGAGCCGGGCGGCCTTCTGCGCGTCGACGAGCCTGCGCCGGTCCTCGTGGAGCTGCCGCTCCAGCAGCCTCGCCTCGGTGACGTCCTGGACGGTGCCGTGCAGGCGTTCGATCTTCCCGTCGTGCCCGAACTCCGGGCGCGCGCGGCAGATGAACACCTTGTCGTTGTACTTGCTGCGGACCTCGACCTCGATGGGCGACTCGTCGACGGCGGCGAGCAGCTTGTCCCGCAGCTCGTCCAGCTTGACCATGTCGTCCGGGTGGACGCCCTCCACGAGCTGCGCGCCCGGCTCGTACTCGATCTCGCCGTACATCTCGACGAGGACCTCGCTGCGGTGCATCGCGCGGGTCCCGACGTCGAACGCCCAGCTACCGATCCGGGCGATCCGCTGCGCGTCGAGGAGCCTGCCCCGCTCGATCGCGAGGTCCTGGTCCGCCCGCCACTGCGCGGTCATGTCCATGATGTAGCCGGTGATGAGCTGCGCGCTGCCGTCCGCGGCCATCTTCGCCTCGGCGACGCCGCGGATGCGCCGCAGCTCGCCGTCCGGGCGGACGATCCGGTACTCGATGTCTATGGCGTCGCCGGACAGCTCGCGGTTCGTCCAGTAGCTGGCGACCATCTCGTGGTCGTCCGGGTGCACGACGTCCAGCACGGCCTGCGCGCCCGGCACGACGGTGCCCGGCTCGAAGCCGAGCAGCTCGTAGTGGGAGTCCGACCACACGGTCACGCCCGTGGCAGGGTCGTACTCCCAGGAGCCGATCCCCGCGACCCGCTGCACGGTGCGCAGCCTGCGCTGCTCGTCGCGCAGGGCGTCGGCGGCGGACGCGAGGTCCGAGACGTCCACCAGGAGCACGGCCTGGAGGCCGGTGCCGGGGACGGGGTTGCGCACGACGCGCACCGGGAGCGGGGCGCCGGTCGACCGGTTCAGCCGGAGGTCCGACTGGTCGCCGAGCAGCAGTTCGCTGAGCCGCCTGCCGACCAGGACGTCCGATGACTCCGCCCGCGCGAGCTCCACGGCGGCGGGGTTCGCCTGCATGACGACGCCCTTGGAATCGCACAGCAGGGAGGGGGCGTCGGGGAGCGTCACGCCGTCCAGTGTGACGGCCGTTCGCTGGGCAGGCTCAAGCGCCACCGAAGCGATACCGGTCCGCTTGGGCACGGCCCCACCCTTCCCGCGTCGACGCCTGTCGCGGCGCAGGGGCGGTCAGCCGGCGGACCTGGCTGCACCCGAATGCGGCAGAACGCGTCCCTCTCCTCGGACATTCACCCGAGGAGAGGGACGGTAGCGCTTCGGAGCGTCATCGCCCACCCCCTTCACGGGGTAACGAGCTACCACGAACGTGGATGCGCTTTCCCGTGATGTGACGGACGAGTGAACCAGGACCGAGTTTCGCCCTACTCCTGCAAGATCAGGCTACGCCGTCAACCCTCGCCGCGGCAGCGACAGCGGCCGCGACTTCCGGGCCGACCCGCGGGTCGAGGGCGCTCGGCACGATGCGGTCCGCGGCCAGGTCGTCCGAGGCCACGGCCGCGATGGCGTCCGCGGCGGCGAGCTTCATGCCCTCGGTGATCCGCCGCGCGCCCGCGTCCAGCGCGCCGCGGAAGATGCCGGGGAACGCGAGCACGTTGTTGATCTGGTTCGGGAAGTCGCTTCGGCCCGTCGCGACGACGGCGGCGTGCCGGTTCGCCACGTCCGGGTGAACCTCGGGGTGCGGGTTCGACAGCGCGAAGACGATCGAGTTCGACGCCATGCTCGCGATCAGGTCCTCACCCACCTGCGACGACGAGACGCCGAGGAAGATGTCCGCGCCCCGCAGCGCTTCGGCGATGCCACCGCGCAGGCCGCTGCCGTTCGTGACGGCGGCCAACTGCTCCTTGACGGGGTTCAGGCCGTCGCGGCCCGCGTGGATGATCCCGCGCGAGTCGACCAGCGTGACCTCGCCGATGCCCGCGGCCAGCAGGATCTTCGCGCACGCGATGCCCGCGGCACCCGCGCCGGAGACGACGACCCGTTGGTTCGCGATGTCCTTGCCCAGCACCGTGTTCGCGCCGCGCAGCGCGGCCAGCGCCACGACCGCCGTGCCGTGTTGGTCGTCGTGCATGACCGGGCAGTCCAGGGCCTCGATGACCTTGGCCTCCAGTTCGAAGCAGCGCGGGGCGGAGATGTCCTCCAGGTTCACCGCGCCGAACGACGGCCGCAGCCGGACCAGCGTCTCGACGATCTCGTCCACGTCCGTCGTGTTCAGGACCAGCGGGATGGAGTCGAGGCCGCCGAACGTCTTGAACAGCGCCGACTTGCCCTCCATGACCGGCAGCGAGGCCGCCGCGCCGATGTCGCCGAGCCCGAGCACGGCGGTGCCGTCGCTGACCACGGCGACCAGCCGGTGCGCCCACGTGTACTTCGCGGCCAGCGAGGGGTCCTGGGCGATGGCGCTGCTGACCTTCGCCACGCCGGGCGTGTAGGCGATGGACAGCGCGCGGGGGTCCGCCAGTGACGCCGTCACGCCGAGGCTGAGCTTCCCGCCGACGTGCGCGTCGAAGATCTCGTCGTCCGTCGGCTGGGTGGTCACTGGGTTCTCGTTCAACGCGGTCACGGCTGATCCTCCTGCGGTGCGTGCCTGGCGGCGCACCGCGACCAGCGTTGTCACGCTCGATCCACGGGGCCTTAATGGGTGTGACCGAACGCGCTTTGCGGTCCGGTCGGGTGCTGCGGTCAGGTCAGCATGACAGCGATCAAGATTTGTGTCTGCGGCGCGCGTCACACTTCCGTCGCAGGTCAGAGGGGGTTTACCAAGACGTCCGTTCGGTTTATTAGAACGGGCGGTCCGTTTCCGCAGGCAGAATCGGTCAAGATCAGCTCGCGCTTTACCATAGGAGACATGCGAGCAAGCGAGACGAAAATCCCGGGGAGTTGGGAATTCACCCCAAAGGCGTTCGCCGACGGCCGGGGGGTGTTCGCCGCGCCGTTCCAGGAGGCCGCGTTCATCGAGGCGGTCGGCCACCCGCTGCGGCTGGCGCAGACGAACCACAGCGTCTCGAAGCGCGGCACCATCCGCGGCGTCCACTTCGCCGACGTGCCCCCCGGCCAGGCCAAGTACGTCTACTGCCCGCGCGGCTCGCTGCTCGACGTGGTCGTCGACCTCCGCGTCGGCTCCCCGACGTTCGGGCAGCACGACATCGTCCGGCTGGACTCGACCGCGCTGAACGCCGTCTACCTCTCCGAGGGCCTCGGCCACGCGATCATCGCGCTGGAGGACGACACGACGATGGCGTACCTCTGCTCGGAGGGCTACAACCCCGCGGGCGAACGCGGCCTCGACCCGCTGTGCCCCGAACTCGCCATCCCGTGGCCCTCCGACCTGACCCCGATCCTCTCCGAGAAGGACACCGCCGCCCCCAGCCTCACGCAGGCGCTCACCGACGGCCTCCTCCCGGACTACGACGAGTGCCAGGCCTGGTACGCCAAGCTCCGCACTACCTGAGCCGCCGCGGCCGCGGCCACAACCGCCACCGCACCACCCCCACCACCTCCGCGGGCCCCAACGCCCGCGAGTCCGTGGACCCGAACGCGTTGTCGCCAAGTACTTGCCACAAGCCATCTTCTCGCCGCTCGTGGGCGCGCTTGATCGACAACTGACCGGGCCGCGCACCCCACCTCACCAGCACCAGGTCCCCCACCGAGGGGGCGACCCCGTACCGCACCACCACGACGTCGCCGTCCCGGACCGTCGGGACCATCGACGGCCCACGCACCCGGAGCAGCGGCAACGGGTTCTCACCATGCGGTGCCAACGATCACCTCCGCCTGCCGCACCGTTCCGCCCGGAGTAGGGTCCTCCACGTCGGAGCATTCACTGTCAGGGAGGCAAGATGCGACTGCTGTCGCGCATCCGCCAACTCCGCCGCCCACTGCTGGAGGCCACCGCGCACTGCGACCTCCCGTGCGGTGTCTACGACCCGGCTCAGGCCAGGATCGAAGCGGAGTCGGTCAAGGCGGTCCAGGAGAAGTACCAGGCGAACGAGGACCCGGAGTTCCGGGAGCGCGCGATTCTGATCAAGGAGCAGCGCAGCGAGCTCGTCAAGCACCACCTGTGGGTGCTGTGGACGGACTACTTCAAGCCGCCGCACTTCGAGAAGTACCCGGAACTGCACGACCTGTTCAACCGCGCCACCAAGGCAGCCGGTGCCAGCGGCACCAAGGGCTCCATGGACCCGGCCAAGGGACAGGAACTGCTGGACCTGATCGCCCAGATCGACAAGATCTTCTGGGAGACCAAGGCAGCCTGATTCCAGGAAGCCAAAAAAGCCGCCGACCAGCGACACATCCGCTGGTCGGCGGCTTTTTGCATTCCACCACACCCACACCCATCACATGCCCCGCCGAACCCTCCCCAACCACTCTCCAACCAGCGCAGCACACAGATCAGCCTGCTCGAAAAGAATGTTGTGCCCAGCCGCGTCCAACACCACGAACGACGCACGCGGGTAGTGCTCAACCCGATTCCACGCATCAACATGACCAACAACGTGGTCCTGCCGCCCAGTGATGTGCAACGTCGGCTGCAAGAACGGCTCGGGATGCAACTCCTCGGGCTCACGATCAAGCGAGTAGCGCCCGGAAATCACCTCCAAAGCACCTTGATCAGCACCTTCGAGCCCCGGCAGGACATACCGCAAGAACGCACGCGCGTCATCCACCGACTCCACCACAGCATCATCCCGATAAGACCCCAACGCCGCCCCCAACAGCGGCACAACCTCGGGCTCCTCCCGCAGGACAACCCGAGACGGCACAACCCGCTCACCATGCGAGGCAACAAAAACACCAGCCACAGTCGCAAGCCCAAGCACCTGCGACCGAAGCTCATGCGCAACAAACCGAGCAATCATCCCACCAAACGAACCACCCAGAACAGCGAACGGCTCGACACCAACACGCGCCAAAACCTCTTCAACAACCGCGTCAGCAACCCCCTGCGACCCACCAATCGCCCCCACCGGCGACCCAGTAGCACCAGGAAGATCAAGATAAATCCGCCGCCACCCCTCAGACTGCTCGAACACAGCCTCCAACGACAATAAACTCCGATGATCCAACCCAAACCCATGCAGAAGCACCACCGGCGTACCAGAACCCACCTCATGCGCAAACACCAGCAAAACTATAGGGCCCTGCCCCAAACAAAGGGGCTCGCACCATCTCGTCGACCTGGCTCGCCCCAACCACACGTGTCAAGGGGGCTCATACCTCCCCACGCGCATCACACGCTGGAACCGCCCCCTTGACGCGTGTGGTTGCCCTCGTGGAGGTCGACGAGATGGTGCGCGCCCCGACCCCGCTGGAACGCGACCACACGACGCCGCCCACCATCTCCGAGACCAGCCCGCCCGGCGAGGGCATCCCTGAACCCTCTCCCCACCTTCCCGCCACCAGCCTTCCCGTCTTCCCCTACGGCATGATGAATCCCGTGCATCCCGCCAAGAGCAACGAGGGCTACCTCAAGGGCCGGTTGCGCCGAGAGGACATCCTCACCACAGCGATCACCGTCTACGCCGAAACCGGCTACCACGGCTCATCCCTCCGCGAGATCGCCAGACGAGTGGGCATGACCCACGCGGGCCTCCTCTACTACTTCCCCAGCAAGGAAGCCCTCCTGGCCGCGGTCCTGGAACGACGCGACACAGACGACAGCCCCCGCCTCTCCGGCCCCCCAGGCCTGGACGCCTTGCGCAAACTCATCGCCCTAGCCGCCCACAACGCCAACCACCCTGGCATCGTCGACCTCTACTCCCGCCTGGCCGCCGAAGCCACCTCCCCCGACCACCCGGCCCACGACTACTTCGAGCACCACTACCGAATGGCCCGCCGCTTCGCCACCGCCTCCTTCCGCGTCCTGGCCGAACACGGCCACCTGCACCAAGACGTGGACCCGGAAACAGCAGCGCTGAACTTCATCGCCCTCATGGACGGCCTTCAAATCCAATGGCTGTCCAACAGCACCCACGTAGACCTGGTCGCCTCCCTCCGCGCCTACCTACGCAGCCTGCTCACCATCCCCCTGGACTGACCATCCCCCTGGATCGACCCCGAAAACGCCACCAGGGACGCCCCCCTCTCGGGAGACGCCCCTGGCAACGCGCGAACGCAGAGACCCGCGTGACGCGGATCGCGGGTCTGGAAGGCGCGCGTCTAGAAGTAGTGGGCCCTGCCACCGATCGGACGGCCGACGGCCCCGAGGACGGCGAGGATGGCGCCGATCACCAGCAGGATGGTGCCGACGGTCGTCAGGATCGAAATCCCGGCCAACCAGCCGACGACCAGCAGGATCAAACCAAGAACGATCATCACAACCTCCATGTGTCTTGGGAGGTGGATACCCATCGCCCCACAGCCCAAACACGAACGAGTGACATCACAGTGGTTTTTGCCATAAGGCGCTGGTCATGCCAGCCGCACTAGGATTCGCACGGTGAGCACAACTGGGCGCTACTCCGTCTACCTCCTGCGCCACGGCCAGACCACGTGGTCCGAATCAGGGCAGCACACCGGTCGCACCGACATCCCGCTGACCGCGAAGGGCGAGCAGCAGGCCCGCCGGTCGGGCGCGGTGCTCGCGCGGCTGCGGGGCACGTCGGTGCCGCCCGCGCTGGTGCTGACGAGTCCGCGGCAGCGCGCTCTGCGCACCGCCGAACTGGCGGGTCTGTCGGTCGACGACATCACCGAGGACCTCGCCGAGTGGGACTACGGCGACTACGAGGGCAAGACGACCCCGGAGATCCGGAAGACCACCGAGGGCTGGACCGTCTGGACGCACCCGATCCCCAACGGCGAGTCGGCGGACGAGGTGGGCGAGCGCGCCGCGGCGGTCGTGGCGCGGGTGCGGACGGCGCTGCTCGGCGGTGACGTGGTGCTGGTCGGCCACGGCCACTTCAGCCGCGTGCTGATCGCGACCTGGCTCGGCCTGGGCCCGCGCGACGGTGTCCACTTCGGACTCGACCCGGCGGGCACGACGGTGCTCGGCGACGAGCGCGGCGACGCGCAGGTGCGCCACCTCAACGTGCCGCCGTGGGACTGGGACTAGTGCCGATCCGCAGAGCACGTCCGGAGGACGTGCCCGTGATGGTCGGACTCGCCGAGGAGCTGGCCGAGTACGAACGGGCCCGCGCCGACTGCCACCTCACGGTCGACCAGCTCCACGACGCGCTGTTCCGCCCGACGCCCGCGCTGTTCGGCCACGTGGCCGAAGTGGACGGTGCCGTGGTCGGGATGGCGTTGTGGTTCCTCAACTTCTCGACGTGGCGCGGCACGCACGGCATCTACCTCGAGGACCTGTACGTGCGGCCGTCGGAGCGCGGTTCGGGGCTGGGCAGGGCGCTGCTGACCGAACTGGCGCGCGAGTGCGTGGCGAACGGCTACGCGCGGCTGGAGTGGGCCGTGCTCGACTGGAACGCGTCCGCGATCGGCTTCTACCGGTCGCTCGGCGCCGCGCCGATGGACGAGTGGACGGTGTTCCGCCTGACCGACAAGGCGCTGCACGACCTGGGATCATCCGACTAGGACGGTCCGAAAGTCTCGAAACGCTCACGAAAGGTCCAATCCGCTCCGGCCCCTGTTCGGGTTCTGGAAGCGTCCGGCGCCGTGCCCGGCAGTGGGACCCCGAATCGCGGCGACAGGCGCCTGCGAACTCGCTGCACGGGTTTCGGAGGGAAGTTCCTGTGAACTACGAAACCACCACCGCCGTGGACAGTTCCGCGCTCGTGGTGCCCGCGATCATCGGTGGTCTGTTCGGTCTGCTGACCATCGTCGCGATGTGGAAGGTCTTCACCAAGGCGGGCAAGCCCGGCTGGGCGGCGATCATCCCGATCTACAACCTGTACGTGCTGCTGAAGATCGCCGGCCGTCCGGGCTGGTGGCTGGTCCTGTTCATCATCCCGCTGGTGAACATCGTCGTCGCCTTCATCGTGTTCGTCGACGTGGCGAAGTCCTTCGGCAAGGGTGCCGCGTTCGGCATCTTCCTGCTCGGGTTCTTCAGCATCATCGGGTACGCGATCCTCGGGTTCGGCGGCGCGACCTACCAGGGTCCGGCCGCCGCGCGCGCCTGACGTGCCAACGGTTTCCCCGCACGTGGGGGCAACACGTGCGGGGAAACCCGGCAGGTCACATCCCGCTGATCAACCTCTCGTCCGCCGGGTGCATCGCGGTCAGCTTCCGCACGACGGCGATCAGCAGCACGCAGGCGAGTGCGGAGAACACCGCCCCGACCCACGCCGGTAGCAGGCGGGAGCCCGTGGCGGCCAGGCCGACGAGCCACGCCAGCCACCACGCGAGGACCTGCCGGGTCACCTCGGCGCGCTGGGACTCCGGCGCCCCGGCGGCGGCGACGTCGGCGACCGCCTGGTAGGGCGCCCACAGGTTGAGGACGGGCACGAACCACACGCCGACCACCCAGCGCGGGCTCCAGCGGTGGACGCGGCCGGGCACCTCGGCGTTGCGCCGGACCCGGTGTAGCCACACCAGCAGCACCGGCGCGGTGCACGCGAACAGCAGCGCCGCGAAGTAGCGCAGCAGCGGAACGGCGGCGGAAAGCGGTTGCACGACCGCCTGGGCGGCCAGCAGGGCGTACAGGAGACCGGCCGGTGTCGAGACGACGTGCGGCCTGAGGGTGATCGTCGAGTCCACGCCACCCCCGCTCCGACTGCGCTGACCTGCCTCGATTCTAGATCCACTCGACGTTCGGGCAACTCCACCGATCAGTTCGAGTCAGGGCTGCTTGACGCCGACGGCCCCGTAGGAGAGGCAGGAGGCGGAACTCGCGTCCTCGCCGTCCTCGTGCCACCGGCCCGTCGGGACGAGGCCCGGTTCGAGCAGGTCGAACCCCGTGAACAGCTCGACCACCTCGGCCGCGCGGCGGGGTGTGAGGGTGACACCGCTGACCGTCGCGAGGTCGGCGACCTTGACCATCAGGTCGGGTTCGAGGTCGGCGGTCAGGTGCGAGATGACGAGGTGGCTGCCCGGCGCCATCGCCTCGCGGTACTTCGCCACCACGTCGACGGGCCGGTCGTGGTCGGACAGGTACGGGAGGATGCCGACCATCACGACGGCGACGGGCTCGTCGAGGTCGAGCAGCGCGGCGGTCTCGGGGGCGTTCAGCACGGCGTCCGGGTCGCGGACGTCGGCGTGCACGACCGCGGCGGTGGCGCTGCCGCGAAGCATCGCCCGGCCGTGCGCGACGGTCGCCGCCTCGTTGTCCACGTAGACGACCCGGCAGGACGGGTCGACCCGCTCGGCGACCTCGTGGACGTTGCCCGCGGTCGGGATGCCGGAGCCGAGGTCCAGGAACTGGCGGATGCCCGACGCGGCGCACAGGCGGACGGCTCGGCGCAGGAACGACCGGGACGTGCGGGCCACCTCGTCGACGGCGAAGAGCTTGATGGAGCGTTCGGCGAACTCGCGGTCGACCGCGAAGTTGTGCGCTCCACCGAGGTAGTAGTCGAAGAGCCGCGCCACGTTCGGGCGCTCGGCATCGCCGTCGGACGACACCCGCTTCGGGCCCTCTTGCACCGCACACCTCACCCTGGAACGTCCCGGAGCAGCGCGAACTCTTCGTCGCACGGTATCCGGCTACTCCGTTCGTGTCCATCCGCCAAAAGTGAACACGTAGGGTGATTATTACTGGTGGAAGCTACCCGCGCCACACCCGGCCGAGGGAGTGACCCCTCGACCGGGTGAACCGGGTTACACGCCTGCCAGTGACTGGATCCACGGGCGGTAGCGGGTGATGTTGGTGTAGTTCGAGACGTTCGCGCGGTCGCTCGTCGAGGCGACGCCGACCTGGTAGCGGCGGCCGTCCACCGGGCTCGTGGCGAACATCGGGCCGCCGGAGTCCCCACCGGCCGCGATGCCGTTGACGCGGCGCACCGACACGGCGATGCCGCCGCGGTAGTCACGGCCGTTGACGTTGGTCACGGTGGTGTCCGCGACCTTGAGGTAGCGCGACTGGCAGTTGATCTCGGGCTGGTTGGTGCAGGTCGCGCCCCAGCCGTAGAGCTGCACGGTCTGGCCGTTGCGCACGGCCGTGGTCGTGCCGAGCGGCGCGTACGTGGTCGAGACCGAACGGTCGATCTTGACCAGCGCGAGGTCGACCGACGGGTGCTGGGTGATGCTGACCGCGTTGACCAGCGTGCCGCCGGTCGTCTGGTCGAGGCTGCCGACGCGGAACGTGTACGTCGCCGAGCTGGCCACGCAGTGCTGCGCGGTCAGGATCCAGGTCGGGGCGATGATCGACGCCGAGCAGTTCTCGCGGCCGTTGGCGAAGAGCCGGGCCGCCCAGGGGGCGTTGCTCGCGGTGCCGCCCCCGATGATGAACGGGGTCACGTCGCCGGGCACCGGTTGGGCCGAGGCGACGGGCGCCAGGGAGGTGAAGGCCGCGAGTGCCGCGGCTCCACCGATCAGCGCGGACAGGGTGCGCTTGAATCGCATGTGATGTCACCTAACGAACGCAGGGAGTGGTGAATTCACCTCCCTCAGCGTCACGCTTCCGGGTGACATGGGACACCCTCCGATGGTTGGCGGAACACCCGACCTTCGGAGGGAAGCCAAAAGCACTAATCGAACTAATCGGGCGATTCCGGCGGGGGAACCAGCCCGAGGGGTCTATTCGTCGGCGTCGGGCTCGTCCACCCCGAGCGTCCAGCGCCGCACCGGGTTGGTGAACAGCAGCGCGATCACCACGACCACGTAGATCCCGATCAGCGACCCGATGAGCTGCTGCCCGGACGGGCCGTACATGTACCAGGCGACGCCCAGCAGGAGGAGCTGCACGACGATCGACGGCGAACGCGCCCATCGCCTGCCGAGGACCAGTCCGACACCCGCGGCGAGCACACCCGCGCACAGGACGGTGAAGTAGCCCGCCTCGCCGAGGACCTTGCCGGTCGACTCGGCGCCGCCGAACGCCCGCACGACGAGCGCCACGGCGAACGCGATGCCCGCCAGGCCCTGGAGCGCGGTGAGCACCCCGGCCACCCTCACGGCGCCGGGGACCTGCGTCTGGTTCGCCACCTGCGAGCCCCTCACGACGGTGCATAACGGTCTGTGGTCGTCACGGATCGTAGGCCACCCGTCCGGACCTCCCATCCGGCAGGCGGAGGCGCGAAGATCAAGGGGTCTTCGGCTTGCCGGCGGTCCGCTGGGGTGCACTTGCCGTAGATGGGACTACGACGCGGGCGAAAGGAGATTTGGACCACTCCAGCGCGCTCAGGACCCCTCGTACGAGGGGCGCGCGGGCCGTCCGCGGTCACGCGCTGTCCTACTCTTCCAGTGTGCGCGCACTTCTGGTGGTCAACCCACAGGCGACATCGACCACGGCCGGAGGCCGGGACGTGCTGGCCCACGCGTTGGCCAGCACGGTGAAGCTCGACGTCGTCGAGACGCGGTACCGGGGCCACGCCGGTGACGTCGCGGCCCAGGCGGTCGCCGACGGGTACGGCATGGTCGTCGCGCACGGTGGCGACGGCACGGTCAACGAGGTCGTCAATGGGATGCTCCGCGCCGGTCTCTCCCCGGAACTCCCGATGCTCGGGGTAGTCCCCGGCGGTTCGGCGAACGTCTTCGCGGGCGCGCTCGGCCTGCCGCGCGACCCCGTGGAAGCCACCTACCGCCTGCTCCAGGCCATCGAGCACGGCACCAGCCGCCGCGTCGGGCTCGGCAAGGTCGCGTCGAGCGGCCTGCCCACGTCCACCACCTCGGACAACGACCGCTGGTTCACGTTCAACGCCGGTGTCGGCTGGGACGCGGACGTGGTCGCGGACGTCGAGGCGCAGCGCGCCAAGGGCCGCGAGGCCAGCCCCTCCCTCTACGCGCGCACCGCGCTGGCCAGCTACGTCAACCAGCGCAAGCGCACGCCCTCGCTCACGGTGCAGATCCCCGGCGAGGAGCAGATCACGGACCTGCGGATGGCGTTCGTGTCGAACACCGACCCGTGGACCTACCTGGGCGGCAAGGCGATCCGCCTCAACCCGTCCACGTCGTTCGACAACGACCTCGGCCTGTTCGCGCTGCGCGACCTCGGGCTGCCGACGGTGCTGCGGTACGTGGGCCACCTGCTCGTGCGGGACGGGAATCCCAAAGGCGGGAACCTCTTGCGGCGCGACGACGTTGAATACGTTCGGGTGACGAGCAAGGAGCCGGTCAACCTCCAGGTCGACGGCGATCTGCTCGGTGATTGCACCGAGGTCGAGTTCACGTCCGTTCGGGAAGCTCTCACCGTCGCGGTGTGATCACCGTGTGATGATCTTGCGACCGACCTGCGATGTTCGACCAGATGCGAACTTCGTAGAGTGAAACCGCTGGTGAACGGTGTCGATCTTTTGGGTGAGTTCACTCACCGGGTTAGTGCTAACCCCTTGACATCCCCGCCGTTCGTGAAAGCATTCACAAGCACCCCAAAAACGACCGCTGACGATCGGCGTGCCTTCGAGCGCGCCTAGCTGAGGAGTAGTTCCAATGGACTGGCGCCACCGCGCAATCTGCCGCGACGAGGACCCCGAGCTGTTCTTCCCCGTGGGGAATAGCGGTCCTGCGCTCTTGCAGATCGCCGAGGCGAAGACCGTCTGCCGCCGCTGCCCCGTCGTCTCCGACTGCCTCGCGTGGGCACTGGAGAGCGGCCAGGACGCCGGCGTGTGGGGCGGGATGAGCGAAGACGAACGTCGTGCGCTCAAGCGCCGCAACGCCCGTACGCGGGCCCGGAGCAACGCCTGAGTCGCAAGACCGGCAGTTGGCACCGACCTAGAACAGAAGAAGAACGTAGGGCCCGACACCGTGCCAGGTGTCGGGCCCTACGTTCTTTCGTTTGCACACCCTCCCGCATGACCACGAGGCGCCGCTGAGGCTGGTCGCCACGTGTGCACGGGGCACAGTTTAACGCCGCCCCCTGAGGGGCACGCGCAGGACCGCCTCTGTACCGCCTCGGGGCCTCCGCCGCAAGCTCAACGAACCCCTCAGTTCGGATTCCACGAGGGTCCGGACGATCTGCAAACCGAGCCTCTCGGTGCGCTCCAGCGAGAAGCCCTGCGGCAGTCCCTTGCCGTCGTCGGCGATCACCACGTCGAGCCAGCGGGCCGACCTCTCGGCGTGCACCACCACCTCCCCGCGCTGGCCAGGGGCGTACGCGTGCTCGAAGGCGTTCTGCACGAGCTCGGTCAGGACCATCACCAGAGGGGTCGCCAACTCGGCCGCGACGACCCCGAACGGACCCTCCCGGCGCACCGACACCTGGGTCTCGGTGGTGGCCACGTCGCTCATCATCGGAATCACCCGGTCGACGACGTCGTCCAGGTCCACCCGCTCGTCCACGGACATCGACAGCGTCTCGTGCACGAGTGCGATGGACGTCACCCTGCGCACCGACTCGGCCAACGCCTCGCGCGCCTCCTCGTTGCTCGTGCGCCGCGACTGCAACCGCAGCAGCGCCGCCACCGTCTGGAGGTTGTTCTTCACCCGGTGGTGGATCTCGCGGATCGTGGCGTCCTTCGACATCAGCGCCCGGTCGCGCCTGCGGACCTCCGTGACGTCGCGGCACAGCACCAGCGCGCCCGCCGGGTTGCCGCGCGGCCGCAGCGGCAGCGCGCGGAACAGCACCGACGCGCCGCGGCGAGACTCGGCCTCCATGCGCATGCTCGGGTTGCCGTCCACCGCCGCCCGGAACCGCTGCGCGATCTCCGTCGCGTCGAACGGGTCGTCGATCAGCGACCGCGTCAGCGGCGCCAACTGCACCCCGATCAGGTCGGACGCGTGGCCCATGCGGTGGTACGCCGACAGCGCGTTGGGGCTGGCGAACACCACGGCGCCCGCCGCGTCCAGCCGGATGAACCCGTCACCGACGCGCGGACTCGTGTGCACGTCCGGGGACGGCTCGGTCGTCGGGAACGTGCCGTCCGCGATCATCTGGCACAGGTCCGCCGCGCTGCCCAGGTACGAGATCTCCAGCGGGCTCGGCACGCGCGGCACGGCCAGGTTCGTGTTGCGGCTGATGACCGCGATGACCTGCTTGCCCAGCCGCACCGGGATCGTCTCGCGCCGCACGGGCACCCCGAGGTGCCACAGCGGGTCCTCCTCGCGGCAGATCCGCGACTCGATGATCGCCCGCCGGAGCTGCGGGTGCTCCTCGACCTGCATGGAGCTGCCGACGACGTCCTCCGGGTGCGCGGTCGGCGCCGTGGTCGGCCGCGCCTGCGCGACGCAGAGGAACGTGGCGTCGTCCAACGGCACCCAGAGCAGGAAGTCCGCGAACGACAGGTCCGAGAGCAACTGCCACTCGGCCACGACGAGTTGCAGGTGGTCGACGGCCGCGCCGGACAGCCTGGTGTGCTCGGCGAGCAGATCCGTGAGGGTGGACACGCGTCATACAACCACGGTTCAGACCGCTTCCAGCGCGCGGGAGAGCCCGTGTCACACTGGGGAGAAGCAGTTGACCTGATGCTCAAGGAGACACCCATGTCGAAGCGTGCCCGCAAGCGCCGCGATCGCAAAAAGGGTGGCGCTAACCACGGGAAGCGCCCCAACGCCTGATTCCAGGCCGACGGAAGGCCCCCTCGGGACGAGTCCCGAGGGGGCCTTCCGCGTTTCCGTCCGCCGTGGACGGTGCCGCTCCCACCGCACGCGAAAGGCCGCCCCGCAGGACGGCCTTCGCGAACGTTCGCCGGGAAGCGCTACTCCTCGACCACCTTGATCGTCGTCGTCCGCACCTCGACCGCGCCGTGCTGCACCAACGTCTCGTGGATGCGCGCGCGCAACCGCTCCTTCAACGTCTCGGGCGCGTGCTCACCCCCGCACTTGCGGGCCAGCAGCATCTTGAGGTGCTCCTCGATCCCGTACTGCTCAAGGCACGGGTGGCACTCCTCCAGGTGTTTCTGGAGCAGCTCCTTGCGCTTGACGTCGCACTCCTGGTCCAGGAACAACCAGACCTCGGAGAGGACCTCCGAGCAGTCGGTGTCGTGGGGTTCACCGCAGTTCATCGCCCCGCCACCTCTTCCTCGGGCTGACCGTTGCGCAGGAAACCGCGCTCGCGCGCGACGTCGGAGAGCTGCTCGCGCAACTGGCGACGGCCCCGGTGCAACCGGGACATCACCGTGCCGATGGGGGTGCCCATGATGTCGGCGATCTCCTTGTACGCGAAGCCTTCGACGTCAGCAAGGTATACCGCGATCCGGAACTCCTCCGGAAGACGCTGGAGGGCTTCCTTCACGTCGTTGTCCGGCAGCAGGTCCATCGCCTCGACCTCGGCCGACCGCAGACCGCGCGACGTGTGGCTCTCGGCCTTCGCCAACTGCCAGTCGGTGATCTCGTCGGTCGGCGACTGCAACGGCTGCCGCTGCTTCTTCCGGTACCCGTTGATGTAGGTGTTGGTGAGGATCCGGTACAGCCACGCCTTCAGGTTCGTGCCCTGCGAGAACGAGGCGAAGGCCGCGTACGCCTTCAGGTACGTCTCCTGCACCAGGTCCTCGGCGTCGGCCGGGTTCCGCGTCATCCGCAACGCGGCCGCGTACAACTGGTCGAGCAGCGGCATCGCGTCGCGCTCGAACCGAGCGGCCCGCTCCGCGGGTGTCTCATCCGTCGGGTTGGCCTGCGAACGGGTGGCGGGCACCGCGCTCCTCTCCCGCCGACCCGATGATGGCGCGACGGCTACTGCTGGCTGGGACGAGTCCCAGAATACGCGGACCTGCTCCACCGAGCCGTCAACCGGCCGCTGCTCCATCACCTCGGTAACCACACTCCCCCAAACGCGCTACCAAGTCCCAACATTCCCCCCGATATCGTTCCCCCATGGCCGGACGCGGGACCCCCGCCACAGCCCTGCTGGACAAGCAGCGCGTGGCCCACACCCTCCACTCATACGCCCACGACCCACGCCACGAGTCCTACGGACTGGAAGCAGCGGAAGCACTGGGCCTGGTACCAGGACGAGTGTTCAAGACACTGGTGGTGGACCTGGACGGCCACCTGGCAGTAGGCGTGGTACCCGTCACAGTCCAATTGGACCTCAAGGCCTTGGCAACAGCCTTGAAGGGCAAGAAGGCAAAGATGGCCGAGGTAACAGCAGCAGAACGCGCCACAGGCTACGTAGCAGGCGGCATCTCCCCACTAGGCCAGAAAAAACGACTGCCAGTGGTACTGGACACCTCAGCAGAAGACTTCGACACCATCTTCTGCAGCGCAGGCAGAAGAGGCCTAGAAGTAGAAATCACCCCAACAGACCTAATCAGACTAACCAACGCAGTAGTAGCACAAATCTCAGCCTAAACCGGACCAAAAAACCGACCACCCACAAACCGGACGCCGCCCACCCAACCGTGGCCGATTTTACTTGGGGGATTTGCCCCTTAAACTTGCGTCGGACGGCAGCTTCACCTCTGCCCTTTATTGTCCGACGAAGGGGCAAATCTAGGGGCCCCAAGTCAAATCGGCCACCCCCACGCTGGACCTCCGGTACGCACCCCAACCCCCACCAAACCCACCGGACCCCCACCCCCTCAAACCTCCAAAGGCCGCAAAACCCTCCCCAACCACTCCACCACAACCCGATGCAACCCCTCAGCATCAGCCTTCAACGAGTGGTCCCCTTTCAACACCACCACCTCCCGGTGATGAGCCCTCTCCGGCCGCCCAAACGGATCCGCCTCCCCCTGCACGATCAACGTAGGCACCTCCACCCCAGCCAACTCCCCCACCCGACTCTTCTCCGGCTTCCCAGGCGGATGCACAGGAAAAGCCAGGCACAACACAGCCACAGCCAACCCCTCCACAGACGTCCGACAGGCCACCCGAGCCCCAGACGACCGCCCCCCGAACAAAAGGGGCATCCCGTCAAACCACCGAACCCCAAGATCCTCAACAACAGCCAACCAAGCAGCATCCAACTGCCGAGCAGGAGCAGGCGCCCTCCGCCCAGCCACCCGATAAGGCTGCTCCACCAACGCCACGTGCACCCCGGCCTCCACAGCGGCCCGAGTAGCCGCCACCAGATCAGGCGCCCCGATCCCCCCACCGGCCCCGTGCCCCAGCAGCAAAGCCGCCCGCCCCTCAGCCGAACAATGCAACTCGGCCCGAGCCGGACCATGCGGCGTATCAACCAACCTGCTGGTCATGACAACTCGAACAAAGTCGGCTCAGGCACCTCAGCAGCAGTCAACGAAACCGGATCCATCAACTCAGGACCGTTGTTCCGCACACTGTTGACCGCCATCGAAACAGGCCTCAACTCCAACGCACCAACCACGCCCAAATCCGAATCCAACAACGACGACGGATCAACCAAATCCGGATCCAACCAGGACCCCCACCGAGACCGCGGCAGCAACAACGGCATCCGGTGGTGCACCGACGTCATCTCACCAACAGCATCAGTGGTCAACACCGCACACGTAACAACAGCCTTCCGCCCCGACTCCTCATCCGGCTGCCACCACACGGACCAGATCCCCGCCATGGCCAAACTCGACCCGTCATCGGGATTGATGAAGAACGGCTGCTTCCGCCCCTCCCCCGGCTGCCACTCGTACCACCCGTCAGCGGGCAGGATGCACCGCCGCTTGGCCGCCGAGTCCCGGTAGGACGGCTTGGTCACCACCGACTCCGACCGAGCGTTGATCATCTTCGCGGCCCCGGACATGTCCTTGGCCCAGTGCGGCACCAGCCCCCAGCGCATCACCCGGACACTGCGCTCGGTGGTCGACTCGTCGACCTCACCGGAGGCGTCACGGGGGTGCCTCTCCACCACCGCCAGCACGTTCTTCGTCGGAGCGATGTTGTAGTCCGGACCGGGGGCCTCGCCCTCCGTCGCGTCCACCGCGTCGAACTCCGCCGCGAGCAGCGCCGGGTCCTTGGTGGAGGCGTACCTACCGCACACTCCAGATCACCTCCGCGCCCAGATCATCTCCGGGCACGCCATCGTCGCACGTCGTCGGCACCGGTGCGACCCCTCGACGACCTGATGCGGAATCATCGACCCATGACTCAGCAGTGGTCCGCTCCCACCGCCACCGGCCCCGTCCGCGCGACCGTGCCCGTGCCCGGCTCCAAGTCGATCACCAATCGCCTGCTGCTCCTGGCCGCCCTCGCCGACGGCCCGTCCGTGCTGCACGCCCCCCTGCGCAGCCGCGACAGCACGCTGATGGTGGAAGCGCTGAAGGCCCTCGGCGTCGCCGTCGCCGACGGCCCGGACGGGAGCTGGCACGTCACCCCCGGCGACCTGCGCGGACCGGCGGACGTCGACTGCGGCCTCGCGGGCACGGTCATGCGCTTCCTCCCCCCGGCCGCCGCCATCGCGACCGGCGAGATCCGCTTCGACGGCGACCCGCACGCCCGCCTCCGGCCGATGGGCACCGTCCTCTCCGCCCTGCGCGCCCTGGGCGCCGACATCACCGGCGACGGACTCCCGTTCACCCTGAACGGCACCGGCGGGCTGCGCGGCGGCGACGTGACGATCGACGCGTCCGGCTCGTCGCAGTTCGTCTCGGGTCTGCTGCTCTCCGGCGCGCGCTACGAGCGGGGCGTGCGGGTCCTGCACGACGGCAAGCCCGTCCCGTCCCTCCCCCACATCGCGATGACCGTCGAGGTCCTGCGGGCCGCGGGTGTCGAGGTGGACGACCGGGAGCCGAACACCTGGACCGTCGCACCCGGCCCGGTGCGCGGGCACGAGTGGCACGTGGAGCCGGACCTGTCGAACGCGACGGTGTTCCTCGCCGCCGCGGCCGTGACCGGTGGTGAGGTGACCGTGCCCGGCTGGCCGACCAAGACCACCCAGGCGGGTGACGCCGTCGGCGACATCCTCCGGCGGATGGGCTGCGAGGTCGTGCTGGACGAGCGCGGCCTGACCGTGCGCGGGCCGGAGCGGCTGACGGGCCTGGACATCGACCTGCACGACGAGAGCGAGCTGACCCCGACGGTCGCCGCGCTGGCGGCGCTCGCCGACGGCCCGACCCGGATCCGCGGCGTCGCGCACATCCGCGGCCACGAGACGGACCGGCTCGCGGCGCTCGTCGCCGAGATCAACGGTGTCGGCGGCGCGGCGACGGAGACCGAGGACGGGCTGGTCATCGACCCGAAGCCGCTGCGCGGTGGACCGTGGCGCGCGTACGCGGACCACCGGATGGCGACCGCGGGTGCGATCATCGGCCTGGTCGTGCCGGGCGTCGAGGTCGACGACGTCGGCAGCACCTCCAAGACGATCCCCGACTTCCCAGGAATGTGGGCGACGATGCTCAACGAGGTCCGCTGACGTGAGCCGTGGCGACTGGCACAGGCTCGACGAGTCCGACGTGCGCGTGCGGCCGGGGAAGGGGACCCGGCCGCGCAGCAAGAAGCGTCCCGAGCACGCGGACGCCGTGCCCGCGATGGTGGTCGGCGTGGACCGCGGGCGCTGGACGTGCGCGCTGGACGACGACCCGAAACGCCTGGTGACGGCCATGCGCGCGCGGGAACTCGGGCGGACGCCGGTCGTCGTCGGCGACCGGGTCGGGCTGGTCGGCGACGCGTCGGGGCAGCCGGACACGCTGGCGCGCATCGTGAAGGTCGCCGACCGGAGCAGCGTGCTGCGCCGCACCGCGGACGACACGGACCCGTTCGAGCGGGTCGTCGTCGCGAACGCGGAGCAGTTGATCATCGTGACGGCGCTGGCCGACCCGGTGCCGCGCACCGGGTTCATCGACCGGTGCCTGGTCGCGTCGTACGCGGGTGGGCTGACGCCGGTGCTGTGCCTGACGAAGGCGGACCTGGCGAGCCCGGACGAACTGCTCGCCGCGTACGCCGAACTGGACCTCGTGGTGGTCGTGACGAGGTCCGACAAGGACCCGAAGCCGCTGCGGGAGCAGATGGCCACCAGGGTGTCCGCGCTGATCGGGCACTCGGGCGTCGGCAAGTCGACGCTGATCAACCAGCTCGTGCCCGGCGCGAACCGGGCGGTCGGCGTGGTCAGCGGGGTCGGCAAGGGGCGGCACACGTCGACGCAGACCGTGGCGCTGCCGCTGCCCGAGGGCGGCTGGGCGGTGGACACGCCGGGCATCCGCTCGTTCGGGCTCGCGCACATCACGCCGACCGACATCGTGGCCGCGTTCCCCGGCATGCGGGAGATGGCCGAGGAGTGCCCGTCGGGCTGCGGCCACCTCGGCGCGCCGGAGGACCCCGACTGCGTGCTGGACGAGCTGGTCACCACGGGTGTGGCGACGCAGGGGCGGCTGGACTCCCTGCGCCGCCTGCTGAGTTCGCGCGCGGGCCTGGAGGAGTACCCGGACTAGCGGTGCCCGTCCGCCCGCCTGCCCAGGTAGGCGAGCAGCCGGTCGGCCGGGGTCTCCGGTTCGACCGGCGCGGCGAAGCGGGCGGGCCGGTCGGCGTCGCTGACCAGCAGCAGCGCCACCGGGTACAGCTCGTCCGCGAGCGCCCGCGGGATAGGCCGGGTCTCACCGCACGCGTGGGCGACGTCCCACCCGTGCACGGCGACCTCCAGCGCGCCCGCCCGCGCCACGATGTCCGTCGTCACCGGGCAGCCGCCGATGGACACCTCGGGACGGCCGTCGCGGGCCGTCCACGCGCCGAGCAACCGCCTGGCGTGGTCGCGGGTGGCCGCGATCGGGTCGTCGTGGTCGACCGGCGGCGGCTCCAGGTCGACGTGCCCGTCGTCGGCGGCCTCCCGGAGCGCCGCGAGCGAGTCGACCAGGTGCCGCAGCAGGGCCCGCAGGTCCCAGTCGCGGCACGGGGTCGGGCGCGACAGGGCGTCCGGCGTGACCCCGTGCAGGCAGCCGAGCGCGTAGGCGACGGCCCGTTCGAGCAGGTCGACGTGGCTCACGTCGACACCGAGAGCGGCAGGTCGAACACCTCGAACAGCGACGGGTCGAGGAAGTTGACCACGTGCTCGATCCCGTTCTCCCCGATCGTCAGCACCTGGACGTTGAACGGCTTCCCGCTGAGGTACAGCCCGAACGCCGGCTGGCCATTCGCGCGCGTCGGCAGCACCCGGATGTCACCGGGGCAGCGGATCTCCAGGTGCCTGGCGACCGCGTCCGGCCCGCGGTACCAGGACCTGTACGGCGGCATCTCCCAGACGACGTCGGCGGTGAACAGGCCGACGATGGCCGGGATGTCCTTGGCCTCGAACGCCGCCGCGTACCGGTCCAGCAGCTCGCGCTGCGCCGCGTTCGACGGCTCGACCACCGCGTCCTCGGTCACCTCCGCCAACCCCGCCCTGGCCCGCTGGAGGATGCTGTTGACCGCCGTCGTCGAGGTCCCCAGCAGCTCGGCGACCTCCGCGGCCCGCCACTTGAGCACGTCGCGCAGGACCAGGACGGCCCGCTGCCTCGGCGGCAGGTACTGGAGCGACGCGACCAGCGCCAGCCGGATCGTCTCGCGCTCGGTGACGATCGCCGCCGGGTCCGCCCCGACCAGCTCGTCCGGTACCGGTTCCAGCCACAGCACCTCGTTCCCGTCGACCAGGTCGTCCTCGGGGTCGGAGTCCGAGCCGAGCCCCGTGGGCAGCGGCCTGCGGGCGCGCTTCTCGATGGCGGTCAGGCACGCGGTGGTCGCGATCCGGTACAGCCAGGTCCGCAACGACGACCGGCCCTCGAACCGGTCGTACGCCTTCCACGCGCGCAGGTACGTCTCCTGCACCAGGTCCTCGGCGTCGTGCACCGAGCCCAGCATCCGGTAGCAGTGCGCGAGCAGCTCCCGCCGGAACGGGTCCGAGAGCTGGATGAAGTCGTCCGCCATTACACGCCTCCCTGTCCTGGGTGCAGACCGTTCTCGCGCCGGGAACTCATCGCGGTTCGTATGAACGGATGGGGTCGTTAACCGGTTCGGGTGCCCCGAGGTGTCCGCGCATGTCCTCGGAACGGGGGCGCGCGGTAGCCTGCGCGCCATGGCGCAGGTGACGGGAATCGGCGGCATCTTCTTCCGCGCCAGGGATCCCGCGCGGTTGGCCGGGTGGTATCGGGACAACCTCGGCGTGCCCATGAACGACCACGGGACGGTGACGTTCCACTGGGTCGACTCGTCCACCGACGACAATCCGGGGACGACCACGATCGCGTTGTTCGCGAACAACACGGACTACCTCGGCGAACCGGGCCAGCGGGCCATGCTGAACCTGCGGGTGGACGACCTGCGGATCCTGCTGGCGAAGCTGAAGGCACGGGGGGTCGAGGTGCTGCCCGAGACCGAGGACTCGGAGTTCGGGCGGTTCGGGTGGTGCGTGGACCCGGAGGGGAACCGGATCGAGCTGTGGGAGCCCGCCGAAGGGATGTGACGGGCGGGCGCGGCCCGGTGGGTCGCGCCCGGCCCGCCCCTACATCAGGTCGAGCAGGAACGGGAGTTCCTGGCGCGCGTACCAGGCCAGTTCGTGGTCCTCGGCGCTGCCAAGGGTGAACTCGGCGTCCGGGTCGCCCAGGTCCGCCTCGTCGATCACCTCCGCCGCCGCCCGGACCGCGTCCTCGGCCTCCGAGGTGTCCAGGTGGATCGCGGCCACCAGGTCCATCGGCACCGGGCCGGACACCTTGACCACCGAGAAGTCCAGGTCCGGACGCAGCTTCACGTCCTCCACGTCCACCGACACGACCGCGCGGCGCGGCATCGCCTTGTCGTCCGTGCCCAGTTCGGCGGCCAGCAGGCGGATGGAGGCGCGGGCCGCGTCGAGCATGGCCGCGTACTCCAGCTCCTCCGTGTCGCCCGCGGCGTACGACTCCCTGAGCGCAGGCGTCAACGCGAAGGCGGTGCCGCCCACCGGGCGGAACTCACCCGTGTCCACCAGGTCTCGCAGCATGGCCACGGTGGCCGGGAGGTAAACCCTCATGCCGATACCGTCCCCATCAGTTCTTCCACGGATTCCTCGACCATCGCAGCTAGAACGTCCACATCGGACATCGCGTCCCTGTCGGCGTTGAGACCGAAGTAAACACCACCGTCGTACGACGTGACGCCGATCGACAGGGCTTGGTTCTTGGCCAGCGGGACGACCGGGAAGATCTCGGTCATCCTCGCGCCCGCCGCGTAGAGCGGCACCTGGGGGCCGGGGACGTTCGTGACCACGACGTTGAAGAGCCGCCGGGAGAACGAGCTGGCCGCGCGGGCGCCCAGTGCGTGCAGGGTCGGCGGGGCGAACCCCGAGACCTTGATCAGCGTGTCGGCCGCAACGGACTGGCCGGACTCCTGGTGGGCCCTCATCGCGTGGCTCACGTGGTGCAGGCGGACCACCGGGTTCGGCTCCCCCACCGGCAGGTCGACCAGGTAGGCCGCCACGCCGTTCGCGCCGTCCTCGTCCCGCACGGAGAGCGGCGCCATGGCGCGCATGGTGGTGTGCGCCGAGACGACCTCGCCGCGGGACATCAGCCACGCCCTCATGGCACCGGAGAGGACGGCCAGCACGCCGTCGTTGACGGTGCCGCCGTGCGCGCGGCGGATCGCCCGGAACTGCTCCAGGGTGCCGCGCGCCACGGCGAAGCGGCGGGCCGGGGAGATGCGGACGTTGAGCGGGCTGCCCGGTGCGGGCGTGGAGGCCGTGCGGAGCGCCGAGGCCAGGCCGCCGAGTGCGCCCGCGACCTTCTGCACGGTGGCGACGGTGTCCAGCGCGGCCGAGCGGACGTTCTCCACCAGCTCGCCGGGGCGCTGCACCACCTCCGCCACGGCGTCGGCCACCAGTTGCAGCGAACTGGGTTCCGGTTGGGGCATCCACAGGCTCTCCAGCGGCCTGCGGGGCGTCGGGGACACGTCCAGCATGACCTGGCCGATCTCGATCGCGCCCACGCCGTCCACGACCGCCTGGTGGGTCTTGGTGATGACGGCGATCTGGTTGCCCTTCAGGCCCTCCACCAGGTACGTCTCCCAGAGGGGACGGGTGTGGTCGAGCGGGCGGGACATGAGGCGGGCCACGAGGTCGTGGAGCTGGGCGTCGCTGCCCGGCTTGGGCAGCGCCGACCTGCGCACGTGGTACGTGACGTCGAAGTCCGGGTCGTCCACCCACACCGGCCTGGCCAGCCTGCCGGGGACGTGCACGACCTTCTGCCGGTAGCGCGGCACGAGCGGCAGCCGCTGCTCGATCAGCTCGACCAGGCGGTCGTAGTCGAACCCCGCCTTCGGCCTGCGGAACACCGAGACCCCACCGACGTGCATCGGCGTCGTGGCGTCCTCCAGGTACAGGAACGAGGCGTCCAACGCGGACAGGCGATCGGGCATGAGATCAGGTTAGCCCGCCGCGCGCGCCCCGCTCGGGCGCGGCGACGTCGGAGGTCACGAGCGGCGGCAGCGCTCGACCAGTTCCTCCACGGCCCTGACCTCGTCGGGGTCGCGGTCGTGGCGGGCGAGGCGGATCTCGGCCGCCGCGGGCATGGCCTGCCGGACGGCGTCGTCGACACCCGCGAGGAACGACCTGACCAGGCGGGCCCTGGCCGCGCGGCGGACCGGGCGGAGCTTGCCGACGGCCATCGCGAGCCAGCTCAGGGCCAGGTCGACGCGGCGGTCACCCCTGGCGGCGCAGGCCCAGTCGATCACCACGGGCCCGTCCGGGCCCAGCACGACGTTGCCGGGGTGCAGGTCGAGGTGCAGCAGCGCGCCCCGCGGGGAACCGGGCAGGAAATCGGGGGCCGGGACGTCGTCCAGGCGGTGGTGCAGGTCGGCGAGCTGGCGGCCCAGCGCCGCGGCGCGCCACGGCCTGCGGTCCAGCTCGGCCGACATCCGGGGGCCGGGGACGTACTCCATGACCAGGCCGTCGTCCTCGACGCCGTGGACCCTCGGCACCGGGATCCCGCGTTTGCGCAGGTAGCGCATGAGTTCGGCTTCGGGATCCAGGGCCCGGCCGTCGCGGTTCTGCTTGACCAGGAGGCCGTCCGGCCGCAAGAAGACGTCCGCGTCCTGACCGCTGGCCAAGAGGCGGGCGCGGTGCGCAACGCTGCGCTCGCCCGAGCTCATGTGACGATCATCATGGTTGACGCCGCCAATGCAAGCCCCTGAACGGGCGTGGCACCCTTCTCGACGTGGAAATCTCCCCCAAGGACAAGTTCGTCACCGTCTACGGACGCAAACCGGTCCTCGAAGCGCTCGACGACCCGCGCCTGGACGTGGACAAGGTGATGCTCGCCGAGACCGCGCGCGGCGCGGCCGCCAGGGAGATCCTCGACGCGGCCAAGCGGCGCGGCGTGCGCGTGCAGCGGGCCACCGAGCAGCGGGTGAAGGTCCTCGCCGGGAACGGCCGCCACGACCAGGGCGTGCTCGCCGACGTCGTCGCTCCCCGAATGCTCCCGCTCGACCTGGCGTTGGACGGCCCCGACCTGCCCCGCGGCGTCCTCGTGCTCGACGGCATCACCACACCCGCGAACGTCGGCATGATCCTGCGGACCGCGACCGCCGCCGGCATGGACGGCATCGTCGTGCCGCGCCGGGGCGTCGCCTCGATCGACCCGCTGGTCGTCAAGGCGTCCGCCGGGGTCGCGTTCCGCGCGCCGATGCTGCGCTGCGCGACCGCCGCCGAAGCCGCCGCGAACCTCCGCGCCCACGGCTACCCGCTGTTCGCGCTGGACGCGAACGCGAAGGAGTCGATCTACACCGCCGACCTGCCGGAGCGGGCGGCGTTCGTGCTCGGCAGCGAGACCAACGGCATCTCCGACGACGTGCGCCCGCACGTCACCGGGTGGTTGTCGATCCCGATGTTCGCGGGGGTCGAATCGCTCAACGTCGCCAGCGCGGCAGCGGTGCTGTGCTTCGAGGTGGTGCGGCGGCGGACGTCCGGTCAGTAGTCGACTGGCCATTTAGTCGACTGGACCCGCCGCGGTTCTCGTCAGCGGCGGGCCCAGCGAGTTCCGGGGCGGTCGCTGTTCGCTGCTGGGGCGGCCGCGATTCCGAAGTTACGCAGGCTCGATGGTGAATGACAATGACCGGATGGGGCCTGCTTTTCTTGCGGGCTGTTACCGCTGTTGGCCCTCGCGGGGTGGGCTTAGCAGGGTGGTGCGGTTCGTGCGGGTGTACCGGTGAACGCCGACAGTGGTGATAGGACGGACGGTGTTCGTGGGTGGACGGCGTCTCGGATGGACGGCGTTAGTGGGCGGGCGGGGTTAGCGCGCCAGGAGTTCTGCGACGGTCTTGACGGCTACGCCGTCCTCGTTCAGGCGCCACAGGGTTGACTGGTGTTCTTCGATGGAGGAGCTGGCGGTCGCGTCTGACACGACCGTCACCTCGAAACCGAGCGCCAGTGCCTTCGCGGCTGTCGTGCCCACGCCGTGCTTCGTGGACACCCCGGCGATCACGACCGACTTGGCCCCGATGTCCCGCAGGTCCGCCACCAGCCGTGTGCCGCTGAACGCGTCGACCCCGGTTTTCGTCACCAGGTGCTCGCCGCGGCCCGGTTCCAGGCGTTCGACCACGTCGTCCGCGCCGTCTTCGCGCAGGTGTCTGACGATCACTACCGGGGCGGCGGCGCGGTCGAAGGCGTCTCTGAGCCGCACCACTGCGTCCACCACGGCCGAGCCGGGGATCGGGGCCAGCGGCATGTCGAGGATCCGCTGCTGCACCTCTACCAGTACCAGGACAGAACGAGCGCTGAGCACGTGCTTGGACCACCTGACGTGACGATGAGTTGATCTTCAAGGTAGTCGGGCTACAACCAGTTGATCTTCAGGGTAGCAGCGGAAAGCCAAGCAGGACAGCGAGTTCGGCGATCGTGGTGGGGATGGAGGTGTGGTGGACGCCGACCATTCCCGCGGCTGCTGCGCCCCGGACGTTGATGGCCAGGTCGTCCACGAAGACGCATTCGTCGGTGGTCAGGTGCAGGTGATCGGCGGTCAGGCGGTAGATGGCTGTGGAGGGTTTGGCCAGGCCTACTTCGCCGGAGATGACGACTGCGTCGAACAGGCCGGTCCATTCGGTGGGAGGGGCCCACAGGCCGTCCGCGTTGGAGAGGAGTCCGGTGAGGATTCCGTGCTTTCTGACCTCGCGGACGACGGTGAGGAGTGGGGGTTCGACGACGTAGTCGTCGCCGAAGTCGGTGAGGACACCGCCGAAGTCCAAGACCAGTCCGCGCAGCACAGTCAGCAACCTACGCCGGTCGCTGGATCGGGTGATGGTGGTCCGGGTTGGTGGGGGTGGGGACTCGGTACTGGGGAGGGGTTGGTTGGGGCGGGTGCGGCGCGGCGCGGTGCGGTGGGAGTTGGGTGTGGCGGTTCAGGTGCGTGCGTTGGGGGCTGTGGAGTTGCCGGTGGTGGGGGTTGTGGTGCCTGCGATGCGGGTGTCGCCGGAGCGGGTGTTGTCGGAGCGGGTGCTGTCGGAGGGGGAGGCGCGGAGGTTGTTGATGTTCGTGGTGGAGGCGTTGGAGGGGCGGCGGTCGTTGGGGCAGTTGGTGGGGGTGGTGGGGGAAGAAGCTGTTCGGGAGTTGCGGGTGGGGGTTGGGGCGGGGGCGGGGCGGGTTCGGTTGGGGACGGTGAGGGTTTGTCGGGTGGGGGGTGGGGTGGCGGAGGTGTCGGGGACGTTGGGGAGGGATGGGCGGGTGCGGGCTGTGGCGGCTCGGGTGGAGTACTTGGACGGGGGGTGGGTTTGTGTGGTTTTCAAGGTTTTGGAGTGAGGGAGGGGTGGGTTGGGTACCGGGGTTGCGTTGGTGGGGTGGCCGATTTGACTTGGGGCCCCTAGATTTGCCCCTTCGTCGGACAATAAAGGGCAGAGGTGAAGCTGCCGTCCGACGCAAGTTTAAGGGGCAAATCCCCCAAGTAAAATCGGCCACGGTTGGGTAGGCGGCGTCCGGTTTGTGGTGGGTCAATTGGGTTTGCGTGCGGTTGTGGCGGGTCAACGGGGTTCGCGTGCGGGTATGGCTGGTCAACTGGGTTGCGCGGGTTGCGCTGGGCTTTTGGGTGCCATGCGGCTTGGTGGGTGCATTTGCGCGCTTGCGGATGCTGTGCGGCTTGAGCGTGCATATCTGCGCGCTCATGGATGCCGCTTGGTGAATGGCGCGCCGTCGCGGCTCGCGCGCGTATTGGTGCGTCTGGCGATATCTCAAGTTGCCCGTGGCGCGTTCGCCGGCCATCGTTGTTGTCGCGAAAAGGGCCGCCCCCGTTGGGAGCGGCCCTTTTCGCTGTTGCTTTTGCTGTCTTGCGTTTACCTGCGGGGGCCCTTTCGGGCTGACTTTGCCTGTGCCCTTGCTGCTGCGCGACGTTCCTTGCGGGTGCCTGCGGTGTCGTCGCCTGCTGCGTCGTCGTCGTGGGCTTCGGCTTCGCCGTCCTCGTTCGGGCCCGAGTAGCTGAGGCGTTGCCTGCCTGGCTCGTCCAGGCCCTTGCCGCGTAGTGCGGGCGGGATTGCTGAGCCTGCGGAGAGTTGGGCCAGGGCTGGGCCTGCTGGGGCTTCTGGGGCTGGGGTTGAGGCTTCTGTGGCTGCTGCTGCGCGGGCGCGGGCGCGGCTGCCGGTTAGGGGGCCCGCGCCGTTGCTCAAGGAGACGGGGATGGGCGGGGCTGCTACCGGTTCTGGTTCTGCTGCTTCTACCTGGAGGTTGAAGAGGAAGCCGACCATTTCTTCCTTCAAGGCGTCCAACATCCTGTTGAACATCTCGAAGCCCTCGCGCTGGTACTCGATCAGCGGGTCGCGCTGGGCCATCGCGCGGAGGCCGATGCCCTCCTTGAGGTAGTCCATTTCGTACAGGTGTTCGCGCCACTTGCGGTCCAGCACGGACAGGAGGACTCGGCGTTCCAACTCGCGCATGGCGCCGGGGCCGACTCGGGAGTCGATGTCGGCTTCGCGGGCCTCGTAGGCGGTCAGCGCGTCGGTCTGGAGGGTTTCCCGCAGGGATTCGCGGGTGATGTCGTCGTCGCCCTCGACGAGCTTCTTCCAGTCGAGCTGGATCGGGTACAGGGTCTTCAGCGCCGTCCAGAGCTGCTCGAAGTCCCAGTCCTCCGAGTAGCCGTCGGCGGTGGCGCCGTCCACGTACTCCTCGACGACGCTGGTGATCATGTGCTCGACCTGCTCGCGGAGGTCTTCGCCGTCGAGGACGCGGTGGCGCTCGGCGTAGATGACCTTGCGCTGGAGGTTCATCACCTCGTCGTACTTGAGGACGTTCTTGCGGATCTCGAAGTTCTGCTGCTCGACCTGCGTCTGAGCGCTCCTGATGGCCCTGGTGACCATCTTGTGCTCGATCGGGACGTCGTCCGGCACCTTGAGCCTGGTCATCACGGTCTCGACCATGGCGGCGTTGAAGCGCCGCATCAGCTCGTCCTTCAAGGACAGGTAGAACCGGGACTCGCCGGGGTCGCCCTGGCGGCCGGAGCGGCCGCGGAGCTGGTTGTCGATGCGGCGGGACTCGTGGCGCTCGGTGCCCAGCACGTAGAGGCCGCCCGCTTCGCGGACCTCCTCGGCCTCGGACTTGACCTCGCGCGAGACCTCCTCGATCAGCTTCGACCAGGCGGCCTCGTACTCGTCCGGCGACTCGACCGGGTCGAGGCCGCGTTCGCGCAGCTCGTGGTCGGCGATGATGTCGGGGTTGCCGCCGAGGACGATGTCGGTGCCTCGACCGGCCATGTTCGTCGCGACGGTGACGGCGCCCTTGCGGCCCGCCTTCGCGATGATCAGCGCCTCGCGGTCGTGGTGCTTCGCGTTCAGCACCTCGTGCGGGATGCCGCGGCGAACGAGCAGCTTCGACAGGTACTCGGAGCGCTCGACGCTCGTCGTGCCGATCAGGACCGGCTGGCCCTTCTCGTGGCGCTCGGCGATGTCGTCCGCGACGGCCTCGAACTTCGCCTCCTCCGTCTTGTAGACGAGGTCGGGCTGGTCGGAGCGGCGCGCGGGGCGGTTCGTCGGGATCGGCACCACGCCGAGCTTGTACGTCTGGAAGAACTCGGCCGCCTCGGTCTCGGCGGTACCGGTCATGCCGCCCAGCTTCTTGTACAGGCGGAAGTAGTTCTGGAGGGTGATCGTGGCGAGGGTCTGGTTCTCCGCCTTGATCTCCACGCGCTCCTTGGCCTCGATGGCCTGGTGCATGCCCTCGTTGTACCGACGACCGGCCAGCACGCGGCCGGTGAACTCGTCGACGATCATGACTTCACCGTTGCGGACGATGTAGTCCTTGTCCTTGGTGAACAGCTCCTTGGCCTTCAGGGCGTTGTTCAGGTAGCCGACCAGCGGCGTGTTCGCGGCCTCGTACAGGTTCTCGATGCCGAGCTGGTCCTCGATGAAGGTGACGCCGACCTCGGAGATGCCGACGGTGCGCTTGCGCTCGTCGACCTCGTAGTGGACGTCCTTCTTCAGCAGCGGCGACAGGCGGGCGAACTCCAGGTACCAGCGCGACGACTGGTCGGCCGGGCCCGAGATGATCAGCGGCGTGCGCGCCTCGTCGATGAGGATCGAGTCCACCTCGTCGACCAGGCCGAAGTAGTGGCCGCGCTGCACGCACTCGTCCAGGCTCCACGCCATGTTGTCGCGCAGGTAGTCGAAGCCGAACTCGTTGTTCGTGCCGTAGGTGATGTCCGCGTTGTACGCCACGCGGCGCTGCTCCGGCGTCAGCTCCGACAGGATCACGCCGACCGTGAGCCCGAGGAAGCGGTGGACGCGGCCCATCCACTCCGCGTCGCGCTTGGCGAGGTAATCGTTCGTCGTGATCACGTGCACGCCCTCGCCCGCCAGGGCGTTGAGGTACGTCGGGAGCACCGAGGTCAGGGTCTTGCCCTCACCGGTGCGCATCTCGGAGATCTGCCCGAGGTGCAGTGCGGCGCCACCCATGAGCTGCACGTCGAACGGGCGCTGGCCCAGCGTGCGCTTCGCTCCTTCGCGGACGACGGCGAACGCCTCCGGCAGCATCTCGTCGAGGGTCTCCCCGTCGGCGTAGCGCTTGCGGAACTCGTTGGTCTTCTCCCGGAGTTCCGCATCCGTGAGGTCTACGACTTCGTCTTCCAGGTTGTTGATGTGCGCTGCGATGTTGCGCAGGCGCTTGAGCATCTTGCCCTCGCCAGCGCGGAGCAGTCGGGACAGCACCATCCGGGTCGACCTCATTACCTCATCGCGACGCGCCCGTTCTGGGCGCCTTCCACCAGGCTCGACAAGCCCGCTCTAGCCGACATCGTAGGCAAGAGCGAGACCTGTGTGCACCGACACAGGCAGGAACCGGTCCAGAACGCACTGTGACAGGTCCCCGGAGCGCCGCGCACGACAGGTACAACGGCCGAGGGGCCGCTTTGGTGCCGCGAAAACGCCGAGATCCCCCGAAGTGGGTGCTCCGGGGGATCTCGGTCGAAGGTCGATGGGCGACTGGGCCGGTCAGGCGAGCCGGATCACGCCGTAGTCGAACCCCTTCCGCCGGTAGACGACGCTGGGCCTGCCGCAGTCGGAATCCGCGAACAGGAAGAAGTCGTGGCCGACCAGTTCCATCTCGTAGAGGGCCTGGTCGACGGTCATCGGCTTGGCCGGGTGCTCTTTCTCGCGGACGATCCTGCCGGGGAGGTTGTCCTCGACGTCGTCCCAGCGCTGCTGGGCAGGCACTTCGGCCATGCCCGCGTAGTCGTCAGAAGGGTCTGGGGCTTCGAGCAGTGCTGTCTGCCCGAGCCGCACGCTCTGCGCGGACCCGTTCGTGTCGGTGGGGGTGACGACCGCCCCGAGGCCACTGGTCGCTTCCGCGACGGATGTCGGGCCACGTCGCCCGTGGTGTACGCGCCTTCTGTCATGCGACCGGCGCAGGCTGTTCTCCAACTTGCTGACCGCCGAGTCGAGCGCGGCGTAGAAGTCGCCCGCGCAGGCTTCGGCGCGGACGATCGGTCCGCGACCCTTGCCGGTGATCTCGACGCGCTGGCAGTTCTTCGCCTGCCTGCGGTTCGGCTCGTGGAAGAGTTCCACGTCAAAGCGGATGACCTTGCGGTCGTAGCGCTCAAGCCGGGCCAGCTTCTCCGTCACGTGCACCCTGTAGTGATCGGGCACCTCGACGTTGCGGCCCTTAACGACGATGTCCATACACGACCTCCCTCGCTTTGCTGCGAGCTGTGGCTTGGATCAGTGCGGCACCGGAAACGCGAACAGTTGTCGCGGATTGTCGCTGAGGGTCGTCCTCAACAAGTCTTCCGGCGCCAGGGTCATGGGCTTTTCGCCTCCTCCCCCACCGGGCCGGGAACGCTGATAGCGCAGCACGTTAGCCCGGTATTCATCTCAGCGACAGCCCCCGGGGCGGGGGAACTCGGAGAAAAACGTCCCGTTACCCTGCGTGACAAAAACTGGCCACTGGGCGTACCGCCGGAGGCTCGGCGGGCAGTCCGCCACGCTCCGGACTCACCCGGATGGCGCAGCGCGCGCCGCAGACCACTCGGCAGAGTCACCGCCGTGTTCCGGCTCCGGGTGGACGTCATGTCCGGCCAACGGCCGAAGTGGACGCCAGGTTCCCGACCGCGGGGAATAGATCCAATCCATTGTTGATGTTTATCCCACGTCACTCTTGCGAGTGGTTCGGAGCCGGTGATCTTGGCGTGGATCTTCGTAGCCGGGAGTGAACGGGATTCACCGCGCCTTCGCCGTTACCCGGTCGGCGGAGCGGGTCAACCCGGTGGGGACCACCAGCGGTGCGCCGCCGCGGAGGTGAGCGAGAGGACGGCGTTCACCTTGATCTTGGCGGTCCCGAGGACCCGGACGCACTCCGCGGCGGTCGCCCCCGTGGTCACCACGTCGTCCAGCAGCACGACCGGCGTGCCCGGCGGGGGCAGGGCCTCGGTCGGGCGGACGTGACCGGAGAGGTTCGCGCGCCGGGCCGCGGCGGAGAGGCCCGCCGAGTCGCGGGTGCCGGGGGCGAGGACCAGCGCGGGAGCTACGGCCGTCGGGACACCGGTGCGCGCCGCCGCCGCTCGGGCCAGGCGGAGGACGTGCGGACCGCCCCGACGGCGGCTGGCGGAACGGCGGGATGGCGCCGGGACGAGCCACCAGGTGCCGTCCTGGTCGGGCCGGGCCTCGGGAACGGCCCGCAGGGCTTGGCCCAGGAGGGTGCCGAGGGCGGTGGCGAGGTCGTGGCGGCCGCGTTCCTTGAAGGCGAGGACCAGTTCGCGCGGGGCGCCCTGGTAGTCGGCCAAGGCGTAGGTGGGGCGGCCGGGGAGGGGGACGCGGGTGGGGGCGCCGAACTCGGAGAGGCAGGTGGGGCAACAGGCCTCGGGACCGCCGCAGCCCGCGCAGCGGGGTGGGAGGAGGAGGTCGAGGAGGTCGAGGAGCATGAGGTGAGGGTGCCGGTGGGGTCCGACAGTATCTGTGGTCGCTGCTCCGCAGACGGCGGCGAAGCCGCCAGAAGTCGGCAGTTCGAGCCCCGATTTTTTCGAGCCGAGCAGAGACTTCGTCCCCGCCCGGCTCGAAAAAATGGTGACCCGACCTACCGACGCGGCCTCGCGTGATGGTCGTTCGCGTACGGGGCCAGGGGTCCCCCCGTTGGGTGGGCCCCCCGATAAAGAACGCTACCCGTGGGCACCGACAAAAACGGGAAGTCGCGGGTTGGGCAGGTGTGCGGGGGGCTGTGTGGCTGTTCTGTCGGTCAACCGGGGTAGAAGACGTAGCCGGTGGTTTCGGGTTTGACCTGGTTGCTGCGCCAGACGTCGCCGACCTCGCCCGCGCTCCACAGGCCGGTGCGGTCCAGGGCGAGGATGGGGCGGCCTGGGGCGGCGGCGATGGAGGTGACGGGCACGGTGAGGTTCGAGGTGTTGTAGCGCTCGATCTTCAGGCCGTCGATGTTGAGGCGGACGACGGGGCTGTTGGGCAGTGAGGTGCCCGCCACGAGGACGTCCTGGGCGAGCCAGTCGACGGTGGTGACCACGCCGTCCAACGACGTCGGCTGGGGGCGCGGGATGCGCAGGGCGATCGAGGAGTCCTCGCCGCGGACGACGGCGGCGATGAAGAGCTTGCCGCTGACGATGACGGCGACCCTCGTGCCGTCCCTGGAAAGTCGGAGTTCGTCGATGTGGCCGAACCCGGTCAACTCGGTGGCGTTGACGCTGTTGGCGCTCAGTGCACCGCCCTCGCCGCGGACCACGCGGACCACGTTGGTGCCGTCGGCGACGGTCCACACCTCGGTGCCGGGCTGGCCGACGGTGTTGCCGGGCATCCAGGTGGGTCTGGTCAGGCTGGCGGCGGGCAGTTCGACCTCGCGCAGCGCGTCCTCGGCGGGGCCGACGCGGAGGCGGACGGCGTTCGGGGCGATGCGGCTCACGACGGCGAGTTGCGAGCCGTCGAGGGACTGGGCGCCGCTGACGATGTTGTACTCGCCGGTGCCCGCGGGCCCCTTGACCTGGGCGTCGTCCGGCAGCGAGAGGAGCTTGCCGCCGGTCGCGACCATGCCGCGCTCCTCGGCGGTCGGCGTGATCAGCGCTTCGCCGGACTGGACGTCGGCGGGCCGCCAGTCCCTCTTCTCGGTGGAGATGACGTCGGCGTCGAGCAGCACGCGCACGCGGCTGCTGGTGACACCCGCCAGTGAGCGCACGACCTGCGCGACGATCTTCTTGCGCACGGCGGGGCTCGGGTCGCCGAGCCGGGTGAGGTCGACCTCCAGCGCGCCGTCGTTGGCCTCGGCGGTGGGCTTGTTGATGCCCGCGTCCGGGCCCAGCTCGCTGAACAGCGCACCGCGCATCGCGCTCGACGGACCCTTGACCAGCAGTTCGACGACCCGCTGCGGGATGCTGATCGCGGGCGGGATGACCACGAACCGGGGGTCCGGCACCAGGACGTTGCGGTCCTTGTCGTAGAAGAACAGGACCACACGCTGGTAGTTGCGGGTGAAGTCGGCGATGGTGACGAGCACGCCGACCGGGGGCGTCGAGATGCGCCACTGCCCCTCGACCAGCTCGACCCGCACGGGCTCGTTCACGTCGCCGCCCTGCTGCACGAACGAGCTGTCCGCCAGCTCCAGCCGCCCGACGTTGCGGCCGAGCAACTGGACCGTGCGCTGCTTGGCGTCGGGGGGCAGGTCCGCGTCGCCGGTGCTCGGCACGGTGTTGAAGGCGTTGTCGATGATCGTCGGCGTGCCCTTGGTGTTCCACGACTTCCGCGCGTCCGGCGTGAGGTACGCCTTCGCGGCGGCGTAGTCGCCCTCCGGGCTGGCCGACGCGAGGATGAACTCGCGGACGATCTGGAGCGCGTCCAGGTTCTTCTCGGGCTCGGGTGCCTCGCCGGACGGCTGGCGCGACGAGGACGGCCCCAGCGGCTTCGGGTAGGTCTGCGTCGGGATCGCCGCGCAGCCCGCCAGCGGGAGCAGCGCCACCAGCAGGGCCAGGAATCGTGACCGGCGCTTCACCGGGCCTCCTCGCGCTTGGACGGCTCCGCCGCGTCGCGTCCGTCGACGGGGTGCGCCGCACCACCGGCACCGGTCCCGTTGACGGGCTTCTCCGAGTCCCAGGTGATCTTGGCCGGTTCCTTCTCGGAGTCCCACGCCAGCTTGGCGGGTTCCTTCTCCGAGTCCCACGCGAGCTTCGGCGGCGCCTCGTCGTCCGAGGACGACGACGGCGGCGGCGCGGCGGGCTCCTGCGCGGCGGGCTGCTCGTCCGACTCGATGTCGCCGACCGGCTGCGCGGGCTGCCAGGTGATCTCCGACGTGGTCAGCTCGACCTGCTCCGGCGAGTCGTCGGCGTCCGCCTCGGCGTCGTGGTCCGGCAGGTCCGTCGGCTGGAGCGGCAGTGGGCTGCTCGCGATCTCGTGGCCGTGCGTGCACGGCAGGGTGAGGCGGAAGACGGCGCCGTACCCGCGCTCGCCCCACGCCTCCAGCCAGCCGCCGTGCAGGCGGGCGTCCTCCAGGCTGATGGACAGGCCGAGGCCGGTGCCGCCGGTGCGGCGGTTGCGGGACGGGTCGGCGCGCCAGAAGCGGTTGAACACCAGCTCGGCCTCACCGGCGCGCAGGCCGACGCCGTGGTCCCGGACGGTGATCGCGACGGCGTTGCCGTCACCCCGGACGGTCAGCTCGACCGGCAGGCCCTCGCCGTGGTCGACGGCGTTCGCGAGGAGGTTCCGGAGGATCCGCTCGACGCGCCGGGAGTCCAGTTCGGCCGTCACCTCGTGGTCCGGCATGTCCATGACGATCGTGGTGCCGTTGCCCTTGGCGATGGCCCGCACGGCGTCGTGCGCGCGGCGGGCGAGCACCCGGACGTCGACCGGGTCGGCGGCCAGCTCCTCGACACCGGCGTCCAGCTTGCTGATCTCCAGCAGGTCGCCGAGCAGCGACTCGAACCGGTCCAGCTCGTCCACCAGCAGCTCGGTCGACCGGGCGAGGCCGCCGGGGAACTGCTCGCGCGAGGCGTGCAGCACGTCCGCGGCCATCCGGACGGTGGTCAACGGGGTGCGCAGCTCGTGCGACACGTCCGAGGTGAAGCGGCGCTGGAGCTGGCCGAAGTCCTCCAACTGCTGGATCTGCTCCTGGATGCTCTCGGCCATCTCGTTGTACGACTGGGCGAGCCGGGCGACGTCGTCCTCCCCGACGACCGGCATCCGCTCGTCCAGGCTGCCGTCGGCGAACCGCTCGGCGACCTCGGCGGCCTGCCGGACGGGGCGGACGACCTGCCTGGTCACCAGGTTCGCGATCACCGCGAGCAGCAGCAGGAGGACCAGGCCGCCGACGACAAGGGTGTTCTGCACGACCTCGGCGGTGGCCTGCTCGCTGGTCAGCGGGAACAGCAGGTAGAGCTGCATGGCGCGGGCCGACGTGCTCACCGGGACGCCGACGACGAGCAGCGTGGTGGGGCCCGCGTCGCGTTCCACGGTCGTGATCTGGCTGCCGGAGAACCCGCCCTGGACCATCTTGGCGAGGCCTTCCGGCACCTCCCAGTACGGCCCGACGGAGTTCGGCTGACCCTCGACGCCCTTGTTGCCCGCGTCGTCGAAGACGGGTTCGAACGCGCCCGCGCCCGAGCTGGCGACGTCCTGCCCCGAGCCCGCGGTGTTGAGCTTGTTCACCGCGCTGAGGAAGCGCGTGCGCACGTTGTCCGGACCGGGGTTGAGGCCCAGGAGGTCCGGCTGCACGGCCGCGGCGCTGGCCTTGGTCTGCTGGATCGCGGCGTTGGTCTTGGTCTCCAGGAGCTGGTTGGTGATCTGCATTTGGAGCACCATGCCCAGCACGAAGACGACGGCCGAGGACAGCGCGAGGGTGCTGACCACCACCCGCAACTGCAACGACCGCCGCCACAGCTCACCGAACGCGAGCCACCGCTGGCGCGCCTGCTCGGCCGCCCACCGCCCCTTGTGGACGACGGGGACGAGCAGCCGCGTGCGCCAAGTCATCCCCGGCGCTCCCGGCGTATCACGGGGGACCGGCCTTGTACCCGACCCCGCGAACGGTCAGCACGACCTCCGGGTGCTCCGGATCCCGCTCCACCTTGGACCGCAGGCGTTGGACGTGGACGTTCACCAGCCGCGTGTCGGCCGCGTGCCGGTAGCCCCACACCTGCTCGAGCAGGACCTCCCTGGTGAACACCTGGCGCGGCTTGCGCGCCAGCGCCACCAGCAGGTCGAACTCCAGCGGCGTGAGCTGGATCGGCTTGCCCTCGCGCAGCACCTCGTGTCCGGGAACGTCGATGCTCAGGTCGCCGATCGCCAGCGTCTCCGCGGGCTCGTTCTCGGTCCTCCGCAGCCGCGCCCTGATCCGCGCGACCAGCTCCTTCGGCTTGAACGGCTTGACCACGTAGTCGTCGGCGCCGGACTCCAGGCCCAGCACCACGTCCACGGTGTCGCTCTTCGCCGTGAGCATGACGATCGGGACGCCCGACTCCGAGCGGATCGCCTTGCACACGTCGATGCCGTTCATGCCGGGCAGCATCAGGTCCAGCAGGACCAGGTCGGGCTTGAGTTCGCGCAGCGCGGGCAGGGCCCTCGCCCCGTCGGCCACCACCGCGGTGTCGAAGCCCTCACCCCTCAGCACGATGGTCAGCATCTCCGCCAACGCGGGGTCGTCGTCCACCACCAGCACACGTGCCTTCATGCCCAACATCGTCGCACTGACGGCCGGCCGTTCGCGCACCGCCCAGCGATCATCGCTGCTGGTCGTCGCGCGGGTTCGATCCGTAACCATCTGGTGTTGTCGTTCCACCAGGCCACCTCGCCCTGTTAGCGCCGCTGAGCGGTTGTCTCGGACTAATACGCGGTGCGCTCACTATTCGTTACCGAAAGTGCCGAATCATGGACAAAAACCCACCCTTACGGCCTAAGCATGCACGGTAAACATCCCACGTCAGAGTGGACTTTCCGTGACGCTCAGCGACCATATAGGCGATCTAGAATGGGAGAAATTTTCACGTCTGCCGAGCCGTCGAGCACTTCCCACGGCCCGAGCCAGCCGTCGGCCGCCAGGTCGTCGTACACCGCCGAGCAGCGCCGCTGGAGCCCGCCGTCCGATTCGTACAGGTCGCGGGCGCGCTCGGCGTCCGCCCGCTCGCGCCGGGCGGCCCGGTCCGCTGCGACCGCCGTCGGCACCCGCAGCAGGACTTGCAGGTCCGGCACCGGCAGCCCGAACCGGTCGACCTCCAGCGCGCGCACCCACTCGACGAACTCGCCCCGAGCGCCCTGCTCCAGCCGCGCCGCGCCGTACGCGGCGTTCGACGCGATGTACCGGTCCAGCAGCACCACGTCGTACTGGGCCAGGTCGGCCCGGATCCGGTCGGCGGCGCCCCGCCGGTCCAGCGCGTAGAGCACGGACATGCCGTGCACCGAGTCGGTGAGGTCGCCGAGCCTGCCGTGCAGCGCGTCGCGCACCAGTTCGGCGTGCACGTCCTCCTCGTAGCGGGGGAACGCGCCCGTCGCCACCTTCGCGCCGCGCTCGGCCAGCTCAGCGGTCAGCGCACCCGCCAGGGTCCGCTTGCCCGCACCGTCAAGACCTTCGATAACCACGAGCTTTCCCACCTGCTCACCCTAGTTGTGCGGCCCTCAGTCACCTTCGGGTGCAGGCGATTGCCGTAACCGTCCCAAACCTGTAACCCACATGGGTGAAACAGGATCTTCCGGTCACCGGATCGAGTGACTACGGTGAACCAACACTTCGGCGTGCGGAAGGTGGTGCCGCGGTGACCGCGGACTTCGGGCACGCCGGTCCGGCTGACGAGCCGACCGGCCTCCCGATCGGAGAGGTGCCCGCCTCACTTGCCGAAACGCTCCGCTACGGACCGTTCCACCGGGCACTGCGCGACGCCATCGCGCACCGGGGCCTCTCGCTGGCCCGGCTGCGCGCGCACATCGAGCAGCTCGGCGTGCAGGTCGGGCAGTCGACGCTCAGCTACTGGCAACGCGGGCTGCGCCACCCGGAGGTGCCGCGTGCGATCCCGACCGTACGGGCGCTGGAGGTCGTGCTCAAGCTGCCGACCGACTCCCTGACCTCGCTGATCGGCCCCCGCCAGCCACCGCACGTCCGCCCGACGCCCGCCGCGTTCGCCGAGCTGGCATCGGCCTGGGCGGACACCGCGCCGCTGCTGTCGGAGTTCGACGCCATCCCCGAGTCGTCCCGGTCGAACGCGGACCTGGAGATGCTGTCCGTGCACGACGCCGTGCTGGTCGGCGGCCAGCACGAGCAGCGCGCCGTGACGACCCGGCTGGTCGTGCGGGCGCTGCGGGCCGGACCCGACCGCTACCTGGCCGTGCACCAGGGCGACGAGGGCAGCCGCATCGACAGCGCCGTCATCCGACCGGGTGAAGGCTGTCGGCAGGGACGGCTGCGCAGGCAGGCCGCGTCGCGGGGCCTGGCCGTGGAACTGCTGTTCGACCGGCGGCTCGCCGAGGGCGAGGAGCACGTCTTCAGCTACACCGTCGTGGACGACACCGGCGGCCCGACACCCGGCCACCACCGCACGTTCCGCGACCCGTGCCGCAGCTACCTCGTCCAGCTCGGCTTCCACAGACGGGCCCTGCCCGCCCGGTGCACCAAGCAGTTCCGCAGCGGACTGATGGCGACACCGGTGGACGTGGACGAGCTGGTGTGCGGCCTGGGCGGCGTGGTGAGCGCCTACTTCAGCGATGTGGGACCCGGCACGGCGGGTGTCTCCGTGGAGTGGAGTTAGGGACACCCGCCCCGCCTACGACTCAATAACGGTAGTGGTCGCTCTTGTACGGGCCCTCGACGTCGACGTCGATGTACTCCGCCTGGTCCTTGGAGAGCTTGGTCAGCTCGCCGCCCAGCGCCGCGAGGTGGATGCGCGCCACCTTCTCGTCGTGGACCTTCGGCAGGCGGTACACCTCCTTGTCGTACTCCTGGTGCTTGGTGAACAGCTCGATCTGCGCGATCACCTGGTTGGAGAACGAGTTCGACATCACGAAGCTCGGGTGGCCGGTGGCGTTGCCCAGGTTGAGCAGGCGGCCCTCGGACAGCACGATGATCGACTTGCCGGACGGGAAGACCCACTCGTCGACCTGCGGCTTGATGTTGACCCGCGTGACGCCGGGGTAGCGGGCGAGACCCGCCATGTCCAGCTCGTTGTCGAAGTGGCCGATGTTGCCCAGGATCGCCTGGTGCTTCATCGACGCCATGTGCTCGGCGGTGACGACGTCCTTGTTGCCGGTCGTCGTGATGACGATGTCGGCGACGTCGAGCACCGACTCCAGGCGCTTGACGTCGTAGCCGTCCATGGCCGCCTGGAGCGCGCAGATCGGGTCGATCTCGGTGACGATCACGCGGGCGCCCTGGCCGCGCAGCGACTCGGCCGCGCCCTTGCCGACGTCGCCGTAACCGCAGACCACGGCCACCTTGCCGCCGATGAGGACGTCGGTGCCGCGGTTGATGCCGTCGATCAGCGAGTGGCGGATGCCGTAGCGGTTGTCGAACTTCGACTTGGTGACGGCGTCGTTGACGTTGATCGCCGGGAACAGCAGCGTGCCCGCCGCGGCGAGCTGGTAGAGCCGCATGACGCCGGTCGTGGTCTCCTCGGTCACGCCGCGGATGCCCTCGGCGATCTTGGTCCACTTCGACGAGTCCGCCGCCAGCGAGGCGCGCAGCGTGTCGAGGACAACCCGCCACTCCTCGGAGTCGTTCTCGTCGGGCTGCGGGACGACACCGGCCTTCTCGTACTGCACGCCGTTGTGGACGAGCATCGTGGCGTCGCAGCCGTCGTCCAGGATCATGTTCGGGCCGCCGTCGGGCCAGGTCAGCATCTTCTCGGTGGCCCACCAGTACTCGGGGAGGGACTCGCCCTTCCACGCGAACACCGGGACGCCCTTCGGCTCCTCCGGGGTGCCGTGCGGGCCGACAACGACGGCCGCGGCGGCGTGGTCCTGGGTGGAGAAGATGTTGCACGACGCCCAGCGCACCTCGGCGCCGAGCGACACGAGCGTCTCGATCAGGACGGCGGTCTGCACGGTCATGTGCAGCGAGCCGGACACGCGGGCGCCCTTGAGCGGGTACACCTCGGCGTACTCGCGCCGCAGCGCCATCAGTCCGGGCATCTCGTGCTCGGCGAGCCGGATCTCCTTGCGGCCGAACTCGGCGAGCGAGAGGTCGGCGACGGCGAAGTCGAGCCCGTTGCTGGTTCGGAGCCTCGCGGCCTCGATGTCGGCGGTCATTCGCAGTTCCCTCCACGGCAGCACTAACGGGTCAATCGACCCTACCGCCGCCACGCCGGGCCGCTCCGTTCGCCGTGATCGGGTGGCCCATGGCCCACTATGGCCCTTCGACCTCACCACGCGGAGCAGCAGTAAGGATCGACGATGCTCATTCCAGGCCCCGACACACGGGTCGTCGAGTTGCGGGTGCACGGCGTGCAGGGCACGACCCCGCAGTCGCTCGTGGACGCGGTGGCCGCGGTCGACGTGGCGGGTGACGGGCTGGGGCGGATCGTGCGGCCCGCCGACCGGTTGCGCAGGCCCGGACCGGGCCCGGTGCTCCAGGCGGAGGGGCGTCCGGTCACGCGGGTGGTCGAGGGTTACGTGTGGGGCGCGATGACGTCCGGCGGCTGGGCGAAGGCGACGTGGGCGGTGCTGTTCCCGTTCAGCCTGGCGAACGTGGCGCACTGGATGCTGCCGCCCGTCCCGGACCGCAACACCGCCGCTCACCTGCTGGGGATCGGGCTGCGGTCGCTGCTGCGGCTGGCCGCGCTGCTGCTCACGGTGCTGCTGGTGGCGCAGACGGCGGTCGTGACGCTGGACCTGCTGGCCGCGCAGTGCCTCGCGCCGGGCGCCGCGTGCCTGGCCGACGTGGTGCCCGCGTCGGTGCGGACGGTGCCGTGGCTGCGAACAGCCGTGGGCCTCGCGCCCATCGCCCTGCTGGTGTTCGTGCTGGCCCGCCTGTCCACCGTCGACTGGCGCATCGACCGGCCGGAGCCGGGGGACGAGGCGGAGGCGTCCGTGCTGCCCGGCGCGCACGTCGCCACCGACCCCGACACCCCGGCGCTGCGCGCGCTGCACGTCGTCGCGGCGCTCGGCGCGACGACCGTGGTCGCGCTCGGAGGCCCGCTCGGCCCGATCGTGGCCCCCGGCGGGCACGGCGCGGCGATCACCGTCGCGTGGGTGCTGGGACTGGTGCTGGTCGCGGTCTCCGCGCTCGGCGTGATGCTGCTGGACGACCCGACGGGCGGCGCCCCGCACCGCGGTGGCCGCTGGCTGCGCGCCGCCGTCGGCCGCAAGCGCCGACGCGGGCTGATGCTCGGCTCGGGCGCGCTCCTGGTGGCCGCCGCGGTGCTGGTCGAGCGGTTGCCGACGCGGATGCCCGGCGTCGACGTCGGCGTGCAGGTGCTCGCCGCGCTGCTGGTGCTGGTGTGCGTGCTGTTCGGGCTCCTGCTGGTGCCCGCCGCCCTGCTGGCCCGGCCCGCGTGGGCCGCGCAGCCGCGCGAACTGCGACCGTGGGCGGGCGGCTGGATGGCCGCGCCGGTGCTGGTGCTGGCCGGGCTGCTGGGCGGCGGCTTCGGCGCCGGGGTCGCACTGACCACGCGGTGGCTGCTCGGCGGCGGGCTGCCGCTGCCCATCGGCTACGGCTACATCACCCTGCTGTGGGGCGTCGCGGGCGTGCTCGGCCTGGTGGCCGGGGTCCTCGTCCTCACCACCACGGGCATGGTCCGCTGGAGTTCCCTGCGCCGGGACAAGGAGTGGGGGCGCGAGGCGTCGCTGCTGCACTCCGGGCGCGCGCGGGACGTCAAGCAGGCGTCGAAGGCGTGGTGGTGGGCCCGGTGGGAGCGCAACCACGGCCACCACGTGGTGCTGATCCTGGCTGCCGTGCTGGTCGCGGGCGCCGTCCCGGCCATCGCGCTGCGGCTGCGGCAGATCGAGCCCGCCGCGTGGACCAGGCCGTTCTCCGCGTTCGGGGTCGTCGTGCTGGGACTGCTCGCGGTCACGCTGCTGCGCGCGGTCTGGCTGGCGGCCCGCCGCCCGCAGTCCGGGCGGCGGCTCGGGATCATCGCGGACATCGCGTCGTTCTGGCCGCGCGAGGCGCACCCCGTCGTGCCGCCCTGCTACGCGCTGAAGGTCGTGCCGGAACTGGTGGCGCGCACCCGTGAACACCTCCAGGACCGCGGCACCCGCGTGGTGCTGACCGGGCACAGCCAGGGCAGCCTGCTGGTCGCCGTGGCCGCCGCCCGGCTGCTGGAGACGCTGCCGCCAGAGGACCGCGAACGCGTCGGCCTGCTGACCGCCGGGTCGCAGTTGCAGTGGGCGTACCCGCGGGCGTTCCCCGCCGTCGTGCCGCACAGCTCGCTGGCCGCGCTGGCGGGCGGCTTGGACGGCCGGTGGCGGGCGCTGTGCCGCGGCACGGACCCGCTGGGCGGCGCGGTGACGACGTGGGGCAGGCAGGTGTTCGACGGGATGCTGCTCGGCGTCGGCTACCTCCCCGACGGCACGGAGGGCGCGCTGCCACCCGCGGTGCGCGGCCCGAACGGCGCACTGGTGCTCGGCGGCGACCACTGGCTGCCGGACCCGGCGCGCGGACCGTTCCCCGGCAGGCGCTGGGCGTCCGGCGTCTGCGGCCACACCGACTACACCGCCGACCCCGAGTGGGACCGGGCCGTGGCCATCGCCGCCGGGCTCAGCCGGGTCGACTCCCCGGAAGCCCCCGCGAACGGCGCGATGCCCGCACTGCCGACCGCGCGCCGCGCGACGATCCCGCAGGACCTGCTGAAGCCCCTCCCGCAGACCTCGGAACCGCACTCGCCCTGAGTCGGCGCCCCTACGGCTCTACGAGCCGCCTCCACGACGGTGGCCCGCCGCCGGCTCGCGCCGTCCACGTCGAGCGAGACCCGAGCATTCGATGTCGGATTCCCCAGCGGCTTCGTTACCCAATTCCGGGCGACCGGTGAAAGCGAAACCCGAATGGGCCAATCTTTCCATTCCGATCCCTGATCCCGTAACGACTCGTCAAGCCCCCTCGATGAACGGACCGCCTACGCATTCCTACCACGAGGAGCGTCGTCGCGGATGGCCGAATTCAAGATCGGGACGCAGCAGGCCGGCAGCATCCAGAATGCCGACCAGATCCAGAACCACCACCCACCGAACCCGTCCGGGCAATTCTCCGGGAGATTTCCCGAACAGCTCGAAGCCCTTCGCACCCTGGTCGAGCGGGCGGTGCTGTCGCGCGATCTGGATCGGGTGACGGGAACCCGCGTGGCCGCGGCCATCGACGCCGCGACCGTGGAGACCCAGGCCCCCGCGCCGCGCTTCGAGCGCGTTCTCGCTGCTCTGAGCGATGCGGAGGTCATCGCGGCCAGTGTTCCGGCCCCGGCCGTCGCCGCCGCGATCGACGGCGTCATCACGACGTTGACCGGCTGACGCCATGGCCGAGTTCTCCGTCGAACGGCAGAACGCGCTGCTCATCCAGAACGCGGACCGCATCATCAACCAGTTCGCGCTCCCCGAACGCGACCACCTCGCGGTCGGCATGAGAGCACTCGCGGCGCGCTACTACCAGGAAGCCCGGAACAGCCTGGCCAAGGCGTTGAGCGACAATCCCGACAACGCGCGGACGCGCTATTACCTGGCACTTTCCCTGCTCGACGGCAAACGTCCGCACATGCATTCGATCAACCACATCCGCACGATCCGCGAACACCTCGAAAGCGCACGGGAATTGCCCCACGCCGAGGTGCTGGCGGCGCTGGTCAACGAGGACCACGGCCTGTACTGGCGCAAGGGCGTCCGGCTGCCGCCGAGGCTCCTGGCGCTCATCGGGTCGTTGAACGCCGTTCAAGTGCAGGAGATCGTCGCGCACGTCCCAGCGCCGGAGAGCGGTGTGTGGCGCGCGCTCGCGTCGAGGACCACCAACCGAGGGACTGGGTCATGAACGTCAACACCGCGGCGACCGCGCGCAAGAAGAAGATCGAGAAGTACTTCCACAAGACGCCGAACCCCAGCGACAACACCATCGCGCTGGCGTTCCTGATCGGCGGTGGCGTGCTCGCGTTCATCGGCCTGCTGCTGCTCGGGGGTGGTGGCGCCTTCTTCGGCGTCGTCCTCATGGCCGGGGCCGGTTACCTGGGCTACCAGGGCTTCCTGCGGAAGTCCGCCTACGACCGCGCCTACGAGGCGTCCACGCCGAAGCCGACAGCGAAGGAGATGGACCGGCTGCTGCTCGACGACCTCCTCAAGATCGAGCGGACGGCGATGACGCAGCTCGACCTGACGCCAGAGGACCTCCAGTTGGAAGCGTCGGGCAGCGACCCGTTCGCCGCGCTGGCCCACGGGAGCGCGTCCTCCGCCCACGAGGGCCGACGACCGCTGGTGGTCTTCGGCCCCGCCGTCAACAGCGGGTTCGCCATCGGCGAGGACGACGTCTGGCGGTGCAAGCGGTACGAGGTCATGGTGATCTGCCCCACCAGCTACCACATGGCGATCTACCGCTGCGTGCTCGACTTCCTGACCGGCGGCATGCAGTCCGTCGAGACGCACGAGTACCACTACACGGACGTCGTCGCGGTCTCCACCAACACCCGCCCCGCGCCGGACCTCGTGCTGGACATCCTGGCGATCATCGACGAGGAGCAGGTCCGCTTCGCCCGCACCCTCCTCAAGGAGTTCCAGATCGTGGTCTCCAGCGGCGACCGCAGCAAGGTCGTCGTGGGCATCTCGGACGAGGAGGACCCCGACAACTCGGCAACCCTCCAGGACTCCGGCATCAACCGCGTGATCGACACCGTCCGCAAGGTCCTCCGCGACAAGAAGGGCGGCACAGCAGCCCTGAACTGAACCCCAAACTTGACGACCACAACTCCCTCCACACCGACCCCGACCCGGCCCCCACGCGAGGCCGCGTCGGTAGGTCGGACTCCCATTTTTCTCGAGTCGGGGAGTGACGAAGTCCCTCCCCGACTCGAGAAAAATCGGCGCCGACGTGCCGACTACAGGCGGCCGAGCCGCCGTCTGCGAAGCAGCGGCTATGTGACAGTCCAGGCGTTTTCCACCACCGGGGACCGGTCGCGCAGCGGCTCCCACCAGTCGCGGTTCTCCGCGTACCAGCGGACGGTCTCCCGCATCCCCTGCTCGAACGGGACCTCCGGTTCCCAGCCGAGTTCACGGGTGATCTTGGTCGAGTCGAGCAGGTACCGCCGGTCGTGGCCCGGCCGGTCCGGCACCTCGTGCTTGAGGTCCTGCGACAGCCCCAGTTCGTCGAGCACCAGGTCCGCCAGCTCCTCGACGCTCGCCTCCACGCCCGTGCCCACGTGGTAGGTGTCGCCGACGCGGCCGCGGTCGAGGACTGCTTCGATGGCGCGCACGTGGTCCAGCGCGTGGATCCACTCGCGACGGTTGTCCTTCGACGTGTAGACCGGCAGCGGCTGCCCGTCCAGGGCGCGGGTGGTGAACAGCGGCAGCACCTTCTCCGGGAACTGGTGCGAGCCGTAGTTGTTGGCGCAGTTGGTGATCGTGACCGGCAGCCCGAACGTCTCGTGGTAGGCGCGCACCGCGTGGTCGGCGCCCGCCTTGCTCGCGTTGTACGGCGTCCGCGGCCGGTACGGCGAGTCCTCGGTGAACGCGTGCTCCGCGTCCAGCGCCAGGTCGCCGTACACCTCGCACGTCGACACGTGGTGGAAGCGCTCGACGCCGACCTGGCGCGCGGCTTCCAGCAGTGCCTGCGTGCCCAGCACGTTGGTGCGGAAGAACCTCGCGGGGTCCAGCACGGCCAGGCTGTTGTGGGACTCCGCGGCGAAGTTCACCACCACGTCCACGGCGTGCTCGCGCAGCGCCTGCTCGGCGTCGGCGATGTCGGCGTGCACGAACGAGATCAGGTCCCGCACGTCGGCGAGGTTCGTCTCGGTGCCCGCGTAGGTCAGCGCGTCCAGCGCCACGACGCGGTCGGCCGGGTGCTCGCACACCCAGTGGCGGACGAAGTGCGATCCGATGAACCCGGCGGCTCCGGTCACGAGGAGGGTCGTCATGGCGCTGACGCTACCGACGAAGCCACTCCTCCGGGGCGTCGACGAACTCGTCCAGCGCCTCCTCCGTCCGGGCGCGGACCCAGAGCCACGACTTCCCGTCCTCGCGCAGCAGCAGGTCGGGACCGGTGAACCACCGGCTGCCCCCGCCCGCCGGGTACTCCGGCAGCGGCAGCGGCGTCGCCCACCGCTCCAGCACTTCGACGTCGTCGGGGGTCAGTTCGTAGGAGGTGGCGAGGTCCTCGGGCACGAACAGCGACTCGGACAGGACCATCTCCACGCAGGCGACCGAGAAGCGGTCGAACCAGGCGACCCGCGGATCGGCGTTCGGGTCGGCGAGGTCCATCGTCATCACGACGCGCGGGTCGTCCCGGTCCAGGTCCTCCACCGGCACACCCCAGTGGGCGACCCACTGGTTCTCCTCGCGGAAGACCAGCAGCCCCTTCTCGACGACCAGCCCGTCCGGCGGCAGCAGCCGGTCCTGGTTGCGCGTGAGGTCCTCGCGCCGCCCGAACAGCCGGTACGCCTCCCGGAGCGCGGCGGGCAACCGCACCCCGAGCCTGGCCTCGGCCGCGTCGAGTTCGGCGTCGTCGCAGCCGTCGTCGGCGGTCAGCGGCGCCACCCATTCGGCGGCGAAGTCCCGGATGAACATCCACGCGGCAGCCCGGTCGTCCAATACCCGGAGGAGGTGCGATTCCATCGGCATGACGGAAATCCTACGGAGACAGTGGAATTGACGTCGGACGTTGCGAAAATTCCGTTACGCCGATTCCAGGTCACCACCACGACCTCTACCTGAACGGGCCAACTTCACCGCACCGGTGGAGCAGTTCGTAACGCGATACCAAACGGCCTCGATGAACGCACCACCCACGAACGCCTACCCGAGGAGTGCGGTAGAGGACGACCGGGAGTCCGGCCGGCCCAGCGTCATGGACGTAGCAGGCCCGCAGCACGTGAGACTCATCCAGAACGCCGACCAGATCATCAACGTCCTGGGCATCCCGGAACGGGACCACCTGGCGATCGGCATGAGAACCCTTGCGAAGCGCTATTACGACGAGGACGTGGGAGAGCCGCGTCCGGCTCGCGCTGGAACAAAGGGTCGAGAGAAAGGAGGAGAACTGATGGCTGATCACCATTCCTACGTCGACCACAGGATCCGGGTCGTCAAGTACTTCAAGCCCTTACCGGACTCGCAGTCCCTGCTGCTGGCGCACATCCTCCTGACCGCCGGGGTACTCGGCCTTCCCGGTGGAATCGTCTTCGCCTTCCTGACCCACGTCGCCGGGTTCTTCGTGATCACGTTGGTGTCCCTCGTCGTGGTCCCCGGCGCGGTGGTCCGGAGGAACGACTACTACCGACAACTCGAAGCCGCTACTCCCAAACCGACCGGTCGCGAAATGGACGACCTGCTCCACAACGACCTCTGCCGGGTCGAGGAAGCCGCGCTGCGCCAACTGAACCTGACGTGGGACGACCTCGAACTCGACCCGGCGAACTACGACCCGTTCGCGGACCTCACCGGGGCGGAGCCCGAGAACAGGCCGAGGAAGCGGCCCCTGATCGTCTTCGGCCCGGTCGAGACGAGCAAGTTCGCCATCGGTGACGACGGTGTGTGGAGGTTCCAGCAGTACCAGGTGATGGTGATCTGCCCGACCAACTACCACCTGGCCATCCACCGGTGTGTGATCGACTTCGTGACCGGCGACTGGCAGTCGGAGGAGACGCAGGAGTACCACTACGCGGACGTCGTCGCGGTCTCGACGAACTCCTACCGCGCGCCGGACCTCCAGGTCGCCAACGACGAGCCGGACAAGGAGCGGAAGATCAGCTTCTCGACCACGCTCCTCAAGGAGTTCCAGATCGTGGTGTCCAGCGGCGACCGGAGCCGGGTGGTCGTCGGCATGTCCGACGCGCAGAACCCCGCCGTCCGGGCCCAACTGCCCGATTCCGGCATCAGCCAGGTCATCGACGTGATCCGCAAGGTGCTCCGCGACAAGAAGGGCGGCACCGGGACCGTGACCTGACCGGCGCAGGCAAAGCCCGGTCGTCCAGTACCCGGAGGAGGTGCGATTCCATCGGCATGACGGGACTTTAGCCACCGTTCGGGGGATCGCTTACCCGAACGGTGCAACTTGCGGACGTTGCCGTAACACGGCGTCAATCGTGCTCGATGAACCGACCGCCCAGCACACACCGAGCACGAGGAGAGCGGCAGCGGATGGCCGAAATCACGATCGGGACCGAGCAGGACAGCGTCGTCCGGAATGCCGACCCGAGCCGTTCCGAGGACCGGGAACTGGACCCCGGAGCTCCCGCTCAGCTAGTCGCCCTGCGCTCGCTGGTCGACCGGGCCGTGCAGTCGCGCGACCTGGACCAGGCGGTGGCGACGCGGCTCGCCGCGGCCGTCGACGCGGCCACCGCCGAGGCCAGGCTGCCCGCGCCGCGGCTGGCGCGGATCGTCGCGGACCTGGGTGACGCCAAGGACATCGCGGCGGGCGCGCCGACGGTCGTCGCGGTGATCGAGGGCGTCGTCATGACGCTGACCGGCTGACGGCGTGCGGGAACTACCCGACGAGCAGTGGCTGCTCCGGCACGCGGACACCGTGGTCGACCGGATCGGTGTCCCGTACTGGGACGGGGTCGCGGTCGGGTTGAAGGCGCTGGCCGGAGGTGACCACGGGGAAGCGCTGCGGAGCCTCGAAGAGGTGGTGCGGAACGAGCCGCGCAACCTGCACGCCCACTACTACCTCGCGCTGGCGCTGCTGGCGGGCAAGCGCCCGCGGCGGCACGGGTCGGAGCTGGTCAAGGAGGTCGGCGTGCACCTGCGGCACGCCGCCGAACTGCCGCAGGCCGCGGTGCTCTCGGCGCTGGTCAAGGAGGACCACGGGCTGCACTGGCTGCCGTGCGACGCGCTGCCCGCCGAGCTGGCGGCGTTGATCACTCGCGTGGACCCCGGTCAGGCGGCGGAGATCCTGGTGCACGTCCCGGCCCCGGAGAGCGGTGTGTGGAAGGCGTTGAGGAGCAAGGTCGGCTAGCGCGGTGTGGTCGGCCTCCGCGGGGGAGGCCGACCAC
>NZ_JANYMP010000019.1:149696-195920 GCF_025061645.1 Umezawaea endophytica
TGGGGGGGGGGGGCGCCCCCCGGCCGACCACACCGGGCGTCACGCGCGGTCGTCCGGTTTCGCCACGGGCGGCGAGGTGAGCTTGCCGCTCTCGCGCAGGGCGAGCACGGAGTGGCTCTTGCCGTAGGCGAAGTACACGACGACGCCCGCCGCCATCCAGATGAGGAACCGGACCCACGTCAACGCGGTCAGGTTCAGCATCAGCCACAGGCAGGCGAGGATCGCCAGCACCGGCACCAGCGGCACGAGCGGGGTGCGGAACCCGCGCGGCAGGTCCGGCCGGGTCTTGCGGAGGACCAGCACACCCGCCGAGACGAGGATGAACGCGAACAGCGTGCCCACGTTCACCATCTCGGCCAACTTGCCCGCCGGGAAGAAACCGGCGGCCAGCGCGATCAGCGTGCCGACCAGGATCGTGACCCTGGTGGGGGTGCCGTGCTTGCCGGTCTTCGCCAGGCCCCTGGGCAGCAGGCCGTCGCGGGACATCGCGAACAGCACGCGGGTCTGGCCGAGCATGAGGACCATGACCACGGTCGTCAGACCGGCCAGCGCGCCCACCGAGATGACGTTCGCCGCCCAGTCGACCCCGAGGTTCGCGAACGCGGTCGCCAGGTTCGCGGGCGTGCCGTCGGCGGACGTCTTGAGGTCCGTGTACGGGACCATGCCGGTGATCACCAGCGCCACCGCGACGTACAGCACGGTGACGATGATCAGCGAACCGATGATGCCGCGAGGCAGGTCGCGCTGCGGGTTGCGGGTCTCCTCGGCGGCCGTGGCCACCACGTCGAAACCGATGAACGCGAAGAACACCAGCGACGCGGCGGCGAGCATGCCGTACACGCCGAACGTGCTGCCCTCCTGGCCGGTGATCAGCGAGAACAGCGACTGCTCCAGCCCACTGGACCCGACGCCCGTGCCACCGGTCTCGGCGGGCGGGACGTACGGCGAGTAGTTCGAGGCCTTGATGTAGCCGATGCCGACCACGATCACCAGCAGCACGACGAGCACCTTGACGGCCGTGATCACCTGGCTGACGCGCGACGACAGCTTCGTGCCGAGCACCAGCAGCACGGTGAGGGCGACGACCAGCAGCACGGCGCCCCAGTCGAAGTCGACCGACCCGACGGAGACCGTGGTCTTGGCGTCCAGCCCCACCTGCGCCAGCACGATCTGGAGGTAGGACGACCAGCCCTTCGCCACGGCGGCCGAGCCGACCGCGAACTCCAGCACCAGGTCCCAGCCGATGATCCACGCCACCAGTTCGCCGAACGTGGCGTAGGAGAACGTGTACGCGCTACCGGCCACCGGCACGGTCGACGCGAACTCGGCGTAGCAGAGCGCCGCGAGACCGCACGCGACGGCGGCCAGCACGAACGACAGCGAGACCGACGGCCCCGCCAGGTCACCCGCCGTCTGCGCGGCGACGGTGAAGATGCCCGCACCGATGACGACGGCGACGCCGAACACCATCAGGTCCCAGGACGTGAGGTCCTTGCGGAGCTTGGTGTCCGGCTCGTCGGTGTCCTCGATGGACTGCTCGATGGACTTGGTGCGCCACAGCCCGTTCCCCGGCACGGTGGTCCTCCTCTTGCAGGGTGAAGTACGACCTTTCACCCTAGGGGTCCACGCGTGCCGGGGCCTCTCGGCGAGATCAGGATCCCTCGGACGCCGATCCGGAGTTCGTCTGGCTCAGGCTGCGGTCGAGGTCCGGCTCCAGGTAGATGAGCCGGGCGGCCGGGATCTTGTTGCGCACGCGCAGCTCGGCGTCGTTGATCGCCTCGGCGGTCTCGGCCACGGTCAGGCCGGGGTTGAGGGCGATCTTGGCGGCCACCAGCAGCTCGTCCGGGCCGATGTACTGGGTGCGGATGTGGATGACGTTCTCCACCTTGCCCTTGGCCAGCTCGGCCTCCAGCACGTCCAGCTCGGCGGGCGAGGCGCCCTCGCCGATCAGCAGGCTCTTCATCTCGATGATCAGGATGATCGCGATGACGCCCAGCAGGACGCCGATGGAGATCGTGCCCAGCGCGTCCCACACCGGGTCGCCGGTGATCGTCGCGAGGCCGACGCCGATGAGGGCCAGCACCAGGCCGATGAGCGCGCCCGCGTCCTCCAGGAGCACGACGGGCAGCTCGGGCACCTTCGACTGGCGGATGAACTGCCACCAGGTCGCGTTGCCCTTGATCAGCTTGGACTCCTTGATCGCCGTCATGAAGCTGTAGGTCTCCAGGCCGATGGCGACGACCAGGATGACCACGGCGACCATCGGCGACGACAGGCCCTCGGGGTGTTGCAGCTTGTGGATGCCCTCGTACAGCGCGAACACCGAGCCGAGGGTGAACAGCATCAGCGCCACGACGAACGAGTAGAAGTACCGGTCGCGGCCGAAGCCGAACGGGTGGTTGCGCGTGGCGGCGCGCTGCGACGTCTTCTGCCCCAGCAGCAGAAGCCCCTGGTTGGACGTGTCGGCCAGCGAGTGCACCGACTCCGCGAGCATCGACGACGACCCGGTCACCAGGAAGCCGACAAACTTCGCGACGGCGATCCCGGCGTTGGCCACGAGCGCGGCGATGATCGCCTTGGTCCCGCCCCCTGCTGACAAGTGAGCCCCCTGATGAGGTCGAAAGTCCGATTTGTCGAGCCGAACCCTAACCGGCCGGGTCGCCTCAAGCCCCGGCGGTGGCCCGGAACACGAGCGCGGGTTCCCCGTTCGCGGACCTGGCAACCACGGCGGGGTCCGCCGCGGCGAGCCACATGGACTGGCCCCTGGTCAGTTCGAGTTCGCCACCGGCGCCGTCCAGGACGGACACGGTGCCGCGGACGCACAGCAGGATCTGCGGCCCGGCGTCGTCGACGCGGACGTCCACGCCCGCGGTGAGGTCCAGTCGGGAGAGTTCGAACTCCGACGACGGGGTGCGGTAGACCGCCAGGCCGGGGGTGACCTCCTCGCCGCGCTGCACGGGCATGTCGCCGCAGGTGAAGTCCAGCACGCGCAGCAGTTCCGGCACGTCGACGTGCTTGGGCGTGAGGCCGCAGCGCAGGACGTTGTCGGAGTTGGCGAGGATCTCGATGCCGGTGCCGTGCAGGTAGGCGTGCAGGTTGCCCGCGGGCAGGTGCACGGCCTCGCCCGGCTGGAGCACGAGGCGGTTGAGCAGCAGAGCGGCCAGCACACCCGCGTCACCGGGGTAGGCCTCGCCGAGTTCCAGGACCGTTCGGCACTCCAGGTCGAACTCGCCGCGCTCCTTGACGTGCAGCACGCACGCGTCCAGCACCTGTGGGAGCAGCAGGTCCAGCGCGGTCTGCGGCAGCGTGATCAACGTGGTGAACAGGGCCCGCAGGCCCTGCGCGTCCGGCTGGGCCGCGAGGAGTTCGGCGTAGGGCGCGAAGTCCGGCGCGTCGAGCGACCGGAGCAGGGCGGCGCTGCGGTGCGGGTCGCGGAACCCGGCCAGCGCGTGGAACTCCGTCAGCGCACAGATCAGCTCGGGCTTCGGCGACGGGTCCTTGTAGTTGCGGGTCGCGGCGTCCATCGGCACGCCCGCCTTCTCCTCGGCCGCGAACCCCGACGCGGCCTGCTCGGCCGACGGGTGGGCCTGCAAGCTCAGCGCCTCCTCGGCGGCGAGCACCTTCATCAGGAACGGCAGCCTGCCACCCCAGCGGGTCGCGAACACCTCGCCGAGCTGGCCCTTCGGGTCCTCCGCCAGCAGCTCCAGCAGCGACCGCTCGGCGCCGTCCGGCCCGACCACCTTCGACGGGTCGCCGGGGTGCGCGCCCATCCACAGCTCGGCCTCGGGGTGCGGTGCGGGAACGGCCTTGCCGAGCAGTTCTGAGATGGCCGTGCGCGAGCCCCACGCGTACGGCCGGATCGCGTTGTGCAGCAGTTCCACGGTCTCGTCCACTCCCTCGTCGGCGTCAGACCGCCGGTGCGTACAGCCCCGGTCCGCCCAGCTTGCCCGCGGCGAGACCCAGGTAGAGCGCGGCCAGCTCGAACCGCAGTGCGAGCAGCGCGGCGCACACGGCGTCGCCGCCGGTCACTTCCTCCGCCGGTTCGAGCACGTCGGCTCCCGGCAACGTCTCGTGCGCGGCACGACGGGCCATCTCGGCGAGCTGCCCCTGCCGCACGGCGAGCAGCAGCACCCTCACCTGACCGGTCGGCTCGTCGTCGGGGTCCGCGAACAGGTCCTCGGCCGACGTGGACTGGACGGCACGCCGGTGCAGGACCGACCTGGTGAGCGCTTGGGGGTACCCCGCCACGTCGCTCACCACACCCGCGTAGCAGGCCAGCATCGCGGCACCGTGCGCCGCCACCGCCGTCGCCGGGTGGTCGAGCCCCCACAGCAGCGGGGTGCGGTCGGCGATCCGCAGCGCCAGCGACTTCGCCGGGTTCACGAACGACTCGTGCATCGGGTGGTCGCGCTCGGCCTCGCGGTCCAGCTCGTCGGCGATCAGGCCGACGTCCGTCTTGAGCAGGCCCATCGCGTTCAACGCGACGAGCCAGCCGCCGAACGCCCGCGCGAACCCGAAGCCCTGCGGCACGGGCACCCGCGGCGGGATCAGCAGCGCGTGACCCGCGGCCGACGCGGCCACCGGCCCGTCCGGCTCGGCGGTCAGCAGCACGCGCGCGCCGCGACGGCCCGCGCGGTAGATCGACTCGGCCAGCACGGCGTCGCCGGGGTCCTCGGTGTGCGCCAGCACCACGTCCAGCGCGCCGACCCACGGCGGCAGCTCGTCCGCGACGACCACCGGCACCGGGCAGGCCGGGCCCAGCAGCGCGGACGCGAGCTTCGCGACCGACGTGCCCACACCGGGACGGGTCAGCAGGACGAGCGCGCGCGGCCGTTCCCCGAACGTCCTCGCCACGCCCAGCTCCCCCGCGACCTCCGCGGTGGCGCGGACCTGCGCCCCCGCGTGCGCGGCGGCGCGCAGCCAGCCACCGGTGTCGTTGTCACCGAGGCGGCGCGAGTCGTCCAGCAGGCTGTCGTCGAACACGCCGGGTCACCCGTCCGTCGGGTCCTGGTCGGCGTCCAGCCGCACGGCCTCGTCGAGCAGCAGCACCGGGATGCCGTCCGTGACGGGGTACGAGCGGTGGCACACCGAGCAGGTCAGGAAGTCGGCCCCCGGATCGGCGGGGGTGCCGACCAGCAGCGCGCCGTGCTCCGGGCACGGGCAGGCCAGGATCTCCAGCAACTGGGCGTCGAGTTGCACTGCCATTGGTCGTTCCCTTTCGTCAGCCGCGCACGATCGCGAGGACTTCGTCCCGCAATGCGGCGACCGCGTCGGAGTCGGCGGCTTCCACGTTCAGGCGGAGCAGCGGTTCGGTGTTGGACGCCCGCAGGTTGAACCACGAACCGTCGGGGAGCTCGACGGTGAGACCGTCCAGCTCATCGAAGGTGACGCCGTTCCGGGCCCCGAAAGTTGCCTTGATGGCCGAGATCCGGTCGGACTGGTCGGCGACGGTCGAGTTGATCTCGCCGGACGCCGAGTACCGCTCGTACTCGCGGGCCAGTTCGGACAGCGGCTCCGGCTGCTCGCCCAGCGCGGCCAGCACGTGCAGCGCGGCCAGCATGCCGGTGTCGGCGTTCCAGAACTCGCGGAAGTAGTAGTGCGCCGAGTGCTCGCCGCCGAAGATCGCGCCCGTCGTCGCCATCTCGGCCTTGATGAACGAGTGGCCCACGCGGGTGCGGACCGGCTTGCCGCCGCGCTCGGCGACGATCTCCGGGACGGCCTTGGAGGTGATCAGGTTGTGGATCACCGTGGCGCCGGGGTCCTTGGCCAGCTCGCGCACGGCCACCAGCGCGGTGATCGCGCTCGGCGAGACCGGCTCGCCGCGCTCGTCGATCACGAAGCAGCGGTCCGCGTCGCCGTCGAACGCCACACCGGCGTCCGCCCCGACCTCGACGACCTTGGCCTGGAGGTCGACCAGGTTCTTCGGGTCGAGCGGGTTCGCCTCGTGGTTCGGGAAGTTGCCGTCCAGCTCGAAGTACATCGGGACGACCTCGATGGGCAGGCCCTGGAAGACCTCGGGCACCGTGTAGCCGCCCATGCCGTTGCCCGCGTCCACGACGACCTTCAGCGGACGGCTGCCCGACAGGTCGACCAGTGCGAGCAGGTAGGCCGCGTAGTCGGCGAGCAGGTCGCGCTCGGAGCGCGTGCCCGGCGTGACGCCCTCGGCGTCCGGGACCTCGCGCTCGGCGTCCTCGCGGACCTGCGCCAGGCCCGTGTCCTGGCCGACCGGCGAGGCGCCCGCGCGGCACAGCTTGATGCCGTTGTACTCGGCCGGGTTGTGGCTCGCGGTGAACATGGCGCCGGGCAGGTCGAGCTTGCCGGACGCGAAGTACAGCATGTCCGTGCTGGCGAGGCCGATGCTGATCACGTCGACACCCTGCGCCGTCACGCCGTCGGCGAAGGCGCTCGACAGCTCGGGCGACGAGTCGCGCATGTCGTGACCGATGACGACGGCGGGACCGCCGACCAGGCGCGCGAAAGCGGCACCCAGTGCGCGGACGACGGCGGCGTCGAGCTGCTCACCCACCACACCACGCACGTCGTAGGCCTTGACGACGCCGGACAGATCGCGCACGCGGACACTCCTCGGCTGGACACACTCGGCTTCGGCAGCTCTTGACACCGCCCGGCCGGAAGCCTACCGGTGACCCGCCCGGCGACTCAGTCCTCGTGCGGATCAGGCAGTACGCGCAGGTGACCCCGCCGTATGTTGCCCGTCTGGAGGTCGCGCTGGAGATCGCGCACCTCCAGCGGCCGATCGGCCCGTCCCGCCTCGCGCACCGCCTCGGCCAACGCCGTCAGGTCGTCCACGGTCGGCTCTGGAGCCGCGAACTCACCCTGGTACCTCACGACTTCCCACCCGCGGGGGGCGGTGAGCCTCAACGCGTGCTCCTCGCACAGGTCGTAGCTGTGCGGTTCGGAGTACGTGGCGAGGGGACCGACGACAGCGGTGGAGTCCGCATAGGCATAGGTGAGCGTGGCGACTGCCGGGTTAGCGCACCCGGTTCGCGAGCACCGTCTCACGCTCCGCACGGCGGGGACGATAGCGCGTCCGGCCGCCGCCGTGTCGGAGGCACGCTGGTTTTGGCGTGGGACACCTCTCGTCCACCTGTCCGGAGGGCGGGTTTGAACACCTCCCCAGCAGGACAACTAGGCTTGAGGGGTGGTGATGGCTCGGGATTCGTGGCGACAGGGTTCTCCGCGGCGACGGAATCGCGACAGGCACGGAAGAGGCCTGCGCGGCCCGCTGTACCCGGCGACCCTCCCCGCGGCCCGGAGCAGGGCCGAGCGCTTCGACGCGCTGGTGCTCGAAGCGCTGGAGCCGATCGAGGCGCGGTGGCGGACGGAGCTGACCCAGCTCGACGTCGCGGTCGACGACGTGCCCGACGTCCAGCCGACCGACAGCGAGGACGGCGGGGTCGTCGAGGACGGCAACGTGCCGCTCGCCCGGCTCATGCCCGCCGCGTCGGACAAGTCCGGTGGGCCTTCGCGGGCGCGGATCGTGCTGTACCGCCGTCCGCTCGAAGCGCGCGCCAAGGACGGCGCCGACCTCTCCGACCTGGTGCACGACGTGCTGGTGGAGCAGGTCGCGAACTACCTCGGCCTCGACCCGGACGTCATCGACGGGGAGTAGCCGCCGCCCGTGACGGGATGGCCGTCAGCAGGGTGAACAGGACCGCTGCCGCCTGGAGCAGCAGCAACAGCTCGCGCACCGAGCCGGGCGCCTCGATCCGCACCTCGCTGGCCGTGGTCGGCACGGTGACGCCGACCTGGTGGCCCCAGACGCGGGACACCGGGGCCGGTCGTCCGTCGACCACCGCCCGCCACCCCGGTTCGTCCTCCGCGGCGAGCACGAGGACGCGGCCCTCCGGGCCTTCCGAGACGCGCATGGCGGCCGACGGCGGCCCGGACTCGACCGGGGCGATGCCGGGGACGCCGAGTTCCGTCGGCGGGCCACCACCGGAGCGGGCGCGGCGGGCGAGTTCCGGCGACAGCAGGACGGCGTTGCCCGCCGCGAGCTGGACGCGCAGCACCGGGCGGCCGTCCGTCATCGGGGGCGCGTCCGCCACGAGGTCGCCGACGGCGGCGCGCACCCGGTCGGCCGCGGGTCCGTCGGGCAGCACCACGAACGCGACCCCGGCCGTGGCGGCCTGGGCGAGCGCCAGGCGGGCGGCGTCGGGGGTGCCCTCGGTCAGGTCGCGGGTCCAGCGGTTCAGCCGGGCGGGGCTGGACGACGTCGGCGCGAGGTCGTCGTCGCCGAAGGACGGCATCCGGCCTGCCACCTGGCGGGTCCGCTCCCCCAGGACGAGCACGGCCCGGCCGGTGCGCGGCAGTTCGGCGGCGACGGTGGACGGCAGTTCGGCGCCCCCGGTCCGGAGCGGACCCTCGCGCAGGCCGAACACGCCCGAGCAGGCGAGGCCGACGACGGCCACCACGCCCGCCACGGACACCAGGTGCCGCACGCGGGCGGTGGCGGGTGGCCCGTCCCGCCCGCACGCGGCCAGGACGACCCACAGCAGGCCCCAGCCGAGCAGCACGAGCGGCGCGCCGGTCCAGCCGTACTGGGCCGGGCCGCCGGTCAGCGGGGTCATCGGCACGGCGAGCAGCGCGGCCCCGGAGAGGACGCCGAGGACGACCACGCCCAGACCGGGCAGCATCGCCCGGTTCGGCCGCAGCGCGAGCGCGCCGAACGCGGCCAGCACCACCAGCGCGCCCACGAACGGCAGCGCGCCGGGCCCACCGGGCCGCAGGGCGACCAGGTCGAGCGGACCGACCTCCGGGGTGGCCACGGCCGCCCCGGTGCCGTGCAGGACCACCACGGGGTGCTGGAGCACCACGGCGGGCCACGGCAGCAGCAGCGCCATCGGCAGCAGGACGACGGCGAACAGCCCGGCGACCCGGCGCCTGCCCTCCCCCGGCTGACCGGGGACGGCGACGAAGCCGATCAGCGCGCCCACGATCACCGCGAGGTGCACCAGTGGCGAGAACGCGCCGACCACGGCCGTGGCGAACGCGGTGCCGGACACCACCGTCAGCCACGACCGGCCGCCCGCCCCGCGCAGCACACCGAGCACGCCAGCGAACACCAGCGGCGCGAGGACGTGGACGACGACCACGTCGAGCCGCCCCTGGCTGACGGCGGAGGTCGCGGCGGGCAGCAGCCCGTACGCGGCGGCGACCACCGCCCGCACCGGGCGGCGCACCCGCACGCGCCTGCTGGCGACGTAGGCGCCCAGCGCGGCGAGCGGCGCGTCGAACAGCAGGACCAGCGCGACCACGGCGGCCGGACCGCCGAGGAACGAGCCGAGCAGGCCCAGCACCGCGAGCGTCGCGGGGGCGGGCGAGGTCGTGCCGCCGCTCACCGGGTTCCACGCGGCCAGGTAGCCGGACCACGTCTCGCCGAGCCCCTGCACGGGGAGCAGGCGACCGCCGGACAGGTCGATGCCGAGCCTGCCCGAGTTCGCCACCAGCGCGAACAGCGTGAGGCCCAGCACCAGCAGCAGCGGCGGGCCGATCAGCAGCGACCGCAGGACGCGGGCCCGGTCGACCTCGACGAAGACCAGTGCGGGTTCCGGGGCCGTGCCCCTGGGCACCGGCGACGGGCGCGGTGTGGGGCTCGGCCGCAACGCGGGCGCGAGTTCCGCCGCGTCGGTCGCGACCGGCACCACGGTCGCGGGGCGGCGCAGGCCGCTGGTCGCGCGCGCCGGGTGGCCCCGGCCGAGCACGCCCGCGGGCAGGGCGTCCGGGCCGACGACCCGGCGGCGGGTGTCCTTGCCGGACGGCGGTGGCCGCCAGCCGCTCGGCCTGCCCTCGTCCTCCGGCAGCCTGCCGAGGCTGACGTCCGCCTGGACGCGGCGGCGGATCAGGTACGAGGTGGCCGAGCGGACGGCGTTGCGGAACCTGGTCGTGCGGCTGGTGACGAGCCCGCGGACCGCGCCGGAGCCGCCGCGCCTGGCCCGGCGGGCGGCGAGCAGCCCGGCCCGGCCGCTGAGCAGGTAGCGCAGCGCGCCGAACTCGCCGCGCGCGTCCGTCCACCTGCGCAGCAGCACGAAGCCGAGCGCGCGCAGGACCTGGAGCACGGCGAGCCGGGGCAGGCCGAGCAGGAACGAGGGCGTGGACGTGTTCGCCAGGAACGTCCGGAGGCCGTGCCCCCGGTCGACGCCGCGCAGCAGCGGACCCGGCCTGGCGGCGACGGCGTCCAGCCTGCGCAGGCCGCGCGAGGCGGCGCGGACGTGCCGCATCCTCGCCACCGGGACGCACAGCACGAGGTGGCCGGCGCGGTTGGCGCGCCAGCCGAAGTCGAGGTCGTCGCGCAGCATCGGCAAGCGCTTGTCGTAGCCGCCGAGGTCCTGCCAGACGCGGCGCTTGACCAACGAGCCCGCCGAGGACACCGCGAGCGCCTCGGTGCTCTGCTCGAACCGCGCGGAGCCGCCGGAGCCGAAGCGGCTCCAGTCCGGTTCGGCAGGCCCTATCCCGGTCTGCCGGTGGCCGGAGGAGTCGGTCGAGACGCCCGCCTCGACGACGAGCCTCGGGTCGGCCCAGTCCAGGGACAGCGGGCCGAGCACGGCGGCACCCGGCGAGAGTTCGGCGGCGGCCAGCAACGAGGACAGGCAGTCCGGTTCGGGCGCGCTGTCGTCGTGCAGGAGCCAGATCCACTTGCCGGGGTCGCCCCAGCGCTGGACGGCGTGGTCGACGGCGGCGTGCACGGCGGCGGCGAAACCCGCTCCCCTCGGCATTCCGAGGACGCCGTCGAGGATCCGGTCCGGACCGTCGGCGGCCTCCGCGAGCATCTTCGCCGTGCGGTCGGTGGAACCGGTGTCGACCGCAATAACGTGACGAGGCCTCGGTTCTTGGCGGCGCAACGCTGACAGCGCGGTGCCGAGCCACTGGTCCCCGTCGTGGCAGACCAGCACGGCCAACACCGGCGCGGTACGAAGCCGCGGAGTGGTACTGCTCACCAAGTGCCCACTCCCGTGCCGCTCGCCGCCTCGCCTGTCCGCTGAGCATTCCTCACGACAGGCCGGTTCGGCGAGCTTTCACACGGCGCGCTTCTTGAGCTTCCTCCGCTCGCGTTCGGACAGGCCGCCCCAGATGCCGAAGCGCTCGTCGTGCGCCAAGGCGTACTCCAGGCATTCCGAACGCACCTCGCAGCCAAGGCAGATGCGCTTGGCCTCACGGGTGGATCCGCCCTTCTCAGGGAAGAACGCCTCCGGGTCGGTCTGCGCGCACAGGGCGCGCTCCTGCCAGTCCTGCTCGTCAGTCGGGTCGTACAACTCGGTCAGCATTCCCAGCTCCTGCGCCGGGCCCTCCAACCGGTCCACGCCACGATCCCCGTCGATTTCCTGCATACAGTCCGCCTCCTCGCCTTCCGCTCTCCCCGGTTGGCGGACACCACTCGCAGTCCCACAACAGCGAATGACACCGATGTGATTACACCTGCGTCACAGCAGGGGGTCAAGCCGAGTCCACAGGACGGGGGATATTCCCGCGAATGGCCCCAAAACCCTTGACTAGCAGCACAGACGGTGATTGGTCCCACGCTGGCAGCGATGCCCGCAGCTCCAACGGCCTAGAGGCCGCTCCGCGGGACAGGCCACACTGATGGGGTGAAGCGATCAGCGGTCCGACCCAGTCCACTGTTCCTGGGTCTGTTGGCGGTCACGGCAGCGGGGGCCGTGCTCACCACCATCGGCGTCGAAACCGGCCCCCTCGCGGTGACGGGAACCGTGCTGTTCATCCTCGGTGGATGGGCGGTTTCCTTGTGCCTGCACGAATTCGGGCACGCGATCATCGCCTACCGCGGTGGAGACTACTCGGTCGCGGGCAAGGGATACCTGACCCTCGACATCCGCCACTACACCGATCCAGTGCTGAGCATCGTGCTACCGCTGGTGCTATTGGCCTTCGGCGGAATCCCCCTTCCGGGTGGTGCCGTGTGGATCAACCACCACTCCCTGCGGTCGAAGGGGGTGCAGTCGGCGGTCTCCTTCGCGGGTCCGCTGACCAACCTCGTCCTCGGTCTGCTCCTCGCCGGATCGGTGGCAATTTTCAACCCGTCCGTGGCACTCGCGTGGGCGCTCTCGTACCTCGCGTACCTCCAGATCATCGCCTTCGTGCTCAACATGCTGCCGATCCCCGGCCTCGACGGGTGGGGCATCTGGGAGCCGTACCTGCCCTACAAGGCGCAGGAGTTCGGCGCCAAGGTCCGGCCGTGGGCGCCGCTGGCGCTGTTCGCCGCGCTGTTCGCGTTCCCCGCCGTGGCGAGCGTGTTCTTCGTGCTCGGCGAGTCCGTCTTCGAGCTCATCGGCGGTGAGATGCGGCTCGCGGGCTTCGGGCAGTTCAACTTCATGTTCTGGCGCTGACGAAACGGGGGAACCGGCCACGTGGGAGGATCGCGCCCCGTGAAGGTCGTCGTTCTGGTTGGTGGCGTTGGCGGTGCCCGGTTCCTGGTCGGCCTGAAGGCCCTCCTGGGGGCCGAGGCGGGGCACGAGGTCGTCGCGGTGGTGAACACCGGTGACGACGTGTGGATGCACGGGCTGCGGATCACGCCCGACCTCGACACGTGCATGTACACGCTCGGCGGCGGCATCGACGCCGAGCGCGGCTGGGGGCGGCAGGACGAGTCCTGGACCGTCAAGGAGGAGCTGGCCGCCTACGGCGCGGAACCCACGTGGTTCGGCCTGGGCGACCGGGACATGGCGACGCACCTCGTGCGCACGCGGATGCTCCGGGCCGGGTACCCCCTCTCCGCGGTCGTCGAGGCGCTGTGCGTCCGCTGGCAGCCGGGGGTGACCCTCCTGCCGATGTCGGACGACCGCGTGGAGACGCACGTCGTCGTCGAGCAGGACGGGGAGCGGAAGGCGATCCACTTCCAGGAGTGGTGGGTCCGCCACCGCGCCGAACTGCCCGCGAAGTCGTTCGCCTCCGTGGGCGCCGACACGGCGACGCCGGGTCCCGGCGTGCTGGACGCCATCGAGACGGCGGACGCGGTGGTCCTGGCCCCGTCCAACCCCGTCGTCAGCGTCGGGACGATCCTCGGCGTGCCCGGTGTCCGCGACGCGCTGCGGAAGACCGAAGCCGGTGTGGTCGGGCTGTCCCCGATCATCGGCGGCAAGCCGCTGCGCGGGATGGCCGACGCGTGCCTGACGGCGATCGGCGTGGAGACGACCGCGGAGGCCGTCGGCCGCCACTACGGCTCCCGCAAGTGCTCGGAGGACGGCGTGCTGGACGGCTGGCTCGTGCACACCGGCGACCGCGCCGACGTCGAGGGTGTCGCGGTCCGCGCCGTGCCGCTGCTGATGTCCGATGTGGACGCCACGGCCGCCATGGCCGCGGCGGCGCTGGACCTCGCGGGGGTCGACCTTGGCTGACCACTCCGCGCCGGGCGGCATCGAGCTGCTGCCGGTCCCCGGCCTGCCCGAGTTCCGGCCGGGCGACGACCTGGCGGCGGCGCTGGCCGACGCGGCCCCGTGGCTGCGGGACGGCGACGTGGTGGTCGTCACCAGCAAGGTCGTGTCCAAGGTGGAGGGTCGGCTCGTCACCGTCCCCACCGACCCCGAGGAGCGGGACGCGGTCCGGCGGCGGTGGGTCGAGGCCGAGTCCGTTCGCGTGCTCGCCCGCAAGTCCCGCACGCTGATCACGCAGAACAAGCTCGGCATCGTGCAGGCCGCGTCCGGCGTGGACGCGTCGAACGTCGCGGGCGACGAGATCGCCCTCCTGCCCGTCGACCCCGACGCCTCGGCGGTCGCGCTGCGCGCGGACCTGTTGGCGCGCTTGGGGGTCACGGTCGGCGTCGTCGTCACCGACACGATGGGCCGGGCGTGGCGCGTCGGCCAGACCGACGCGGCCATCGGCTCGGCGGGCCTGGCCGTCGTGCACCGCTACCGCGGCCAGGTCGACGGCCAGGGCAACGAACTGGTGGTGACCGAGGTCGCCGTGGCGGACGAGATCGCCGCCGCCGCGGACCTCGTCAAGGGCAAGCTGGGCGCGACCCCGGTCGCCGTCCTCCGTGGACTGTCCATTGAGGACGACGGCTCCACGGCCCGCGACCTGACCCGCCCGATCGAGGACGACCTGTTCCGCCTGGGGACGGAGGAGGCCATCGCCCAGGGCCGCGCCGAGGCCGTGCTGGTGCGCCGCTCCGTGCGGGCGTTCACCGACGAGCCGGTGGACCCGGCGCTGCTGCGCCGGGCCGTCGCGGCGGCGCTGACCGCGCCCGCACCGCACCACACGAGGCCGGTCCGCTTCGTGCACGTCCGCTCGCGGCGGGCCGCGCTGCTGACCGCCATGCGGGACCGGTGGGAGGCGGACCTCCGCGCGGACGGCTGGGACGACGAGCGGATCGCCCGCCGGGTCAAGCGCGGCGACCTCCTGCACGGCGCCACGGAGGTCGTGCTGCCGTTCCTCGTCCGCGAGGGCGCCCACGACTACCCCGACACCCGCCGCGCGAGCGCCGAGGTGACCATGTTCACGGTCGCGGGCGGCGCGGCCGTCCAGGGCCTGCTGGTCGCGCTGGCGGCCGAGGGCGTGGCCTCCTGCTGGGTGTCCTCGACGATCTTCTGCGCCGACGTGGTCCGCCGGGTCCTCGACCTGCCGGACGGCTGGGAGCCCCTGGGCGCCGTCGCGGTGGGCCACCCCGTGGAACCACTGGTCCCGCGCGCTCCGCGCGACCTCGACGAAGGGTTCCTGGAACTGTGACGCTGCACGCCGACGCCGTCTCCACGCTGACCGCCTGGACCCCGGCCGACCGGGAGCAGGAGGCGCTCAAGCAGGCGTACCTCGGCTTCCTGGGAGCGCGGGAGGACGCCTGCGCCCGCTCGTGCGAGCCGGGCCACCTCACCGCCTCCGCGCTGGTGCTGGACGCCACCGGGGAGCGGACGCTGCTGACCCTGCACCCGAGGGTCGGGCGCTGGCTGCAACTGGGCGGGCACTGCGAGCCCGCCGACGAGACCCTGCGGGAGGCCGCGCTGCGCGAGGCGACCGAGGAGTCGGGCATCCGCGGGCTGCGGATCGAGCAGCAGCCGATCCACCTGGACGTGCACCCGATCACCTGCTCGCTGGGGATCCCCACGAGGCACTTCGACGTGCGGTTCCTGGTGCGGGCACCGGTGGGGGCGCGGCCGGTGCGGAGCGCGGAGTCGGTGGACCTCCAGTGGTGGCCGCTGGACTCGCTGCCGGGCAACGTGGACGACCTGACGCCGATGATCGACGCGGCCCTGGCGAGGTTGCGCTAGGACGGGGCTCCGGTCACGACGGGGCCCCGGTCACATGGCGCGGTAGTCGCGCGGCGAGAACCGGGGGGCGAAGCGGGGCTTCCGGAACCCGGAGGCCTCCACGTACCGCACGGCCCGGTGCCGCTGGGGCGCGTACGGGGCCAGCACCTCGGCCATCCCGTCGTCGTCCAACGGCTTCCCCAGCAGGGCCCACCCCACCACCGACGGGATGTGGAAGTCCCCGAAGCTGACCGCGTCGGCGTCCCCCCACGCCCGCTGCGCCACCTCGGCCGCCGTCCACACGCCGATGCCGGGGATCAGCCGGAGCAGCTTCCGCCCGGCCTCCCCGCGCAGCTCCACGGCCTTCTCCAGCCGGTGCGCGACCTGGGCGGCGGCGATCAGCGCGCGCCGCCGAGCGCTGTCCACCCCGGCCTTGTGCCACTCCCAGTCGGGGATCCCCAGCACGGCCCGAGGCGTGGGGGCGACCCGCATCCCGACCGGCACCGGTCCCGGAGCGGGCGTCCCGAACCGGCGGCACAGCTCCCGGTAGGACCGCCGGGCCTCGGTCCCGGTCACCTTCTGCTCCAGCACCGAGGGCAGCAGCACGTCCCACACCCGCCCGGTGGACCCCAGCCGCAGCCCCGGCTTCCGCCGACGGGTCTCCGCGATCAACGGGTGATGCCCCTCGAACCCGGAGTCGTCGTCCTCGGCCCCCAGCAGGGCGGGCAGGCCGTCGAGGAGCCACGGGCCGCCGTCACCCCACGCCGTGCCCTCCACGACCTCGCTCGGCCGCCGCACGCACAACGTCCCCGGCCCCAGCGGGGTGTTGGCCGTCAGCCACACGGCCCCGGCCGCGTCCTGCTGGAACGTCGGATCGCCCGCTCCGCGGCGGAGCGGGCCCAGCACCGACCCGAGGTCCAGCGGGAACGGGGGCGACCAGGTCCTAGACATCGGCGGAGAAGCGCACCCCCGCCTCGGGCAGCACCACGGCGGGCCACACCCGTGCCCCGCCGACCAGTTCGCAGCGGGCGCCGATGACCGCGCCGTCACCGATCACCGCGTCCCTCAGCACCGCGTCGGCCTGCACCAGCGCGCCCGCGCCGAGGACCGACCGTTCCACCACGGCGCGCTCGCCGACCACTGCGCCGTCGAAGACCACGGAACCGGTCACGACCGCACCGGCCGCGACGGTGGCGTTGGCGCCGATGGTCGTCCCGCCGGACAGCCGGGCGTCCTCGTGGACGTCGGCCCCGCCGAGCACGATCGCCTCACCGGGCTCGGACGGCAGCGCCGACGACGGCGCGATGCCGCGCACCAGGTCGGCCGACCCCTGGACGAACGCGGCGGGCGTGCCCAGGTCGAGCCAGTAGGTGGCGTCGACGTGCCCCTGCACCCGAGCGCCGCGCTCCAGCAGGCCGGGGAACGTCTCGCGCTCCACGGACACCGGCCGACCCTCCGGGATCTCCAGCACGACCTCGCGCCGGAAGACGTAGCAGCCGGCGTTGATCTGGTCGGTCGGCGGGTCCTCGGTCTTCTCCAGGAACGCCGTCACCCGCCCGTCCTCGTCGGTCGGCACGCAGCCGAACCGCCGCGGGTCGTCGACCTTGACCAGGTGCAGCGTGACGTCGGCCTCGGACGTCCGGTGCGTCTCGACGATCCCGCGCAGGTCGACGCCGGACAGGATGTCGCCGTTGAACACCATCACGTCCCGCTCGCGCAGCTTGTGGGCGACGTTGCGGATGGCGCCCGCCGTGTCCAGCGGCACGTCCTCCACCACGTACTCCAGCTCCAGGCCGAGCTTCGCCCCGTCGCCGAAGTAGTCCTGGAAGACTTCGGCCTTGTACGAGGTCCCGAGCACCACGTGGGTGATGCCGACGGCCCTGATCCGCGACAGCAGGTGCTCCAGGAAGGGCACGCCCGCCGTCGGCAGCATCGGCTTCGGGGCGGACAGGGTCAGGGGACGAAGTCGGGTTCCCTTGCCACCGACCAGAACAACCGCTTCCACGCCGTGCAGCTCCGACATGCCCGTTTTTCCTCCTCCACTAACACGCAACGACCGATTCGAATACTGTGGCAGACAGCATCCGATAGACGGGCAGTGGTCCCTGGCGGGCGCGTGTCAGAAATCGGGAACGCCGGCACCCCCAGCCGGCCCTAGGCAACGCAGGAGAGATCCGAATGGACCCCCGCGACCGGGCCGACGCGCTGCTTGCCCGTGCACGAGCACGTGGCGCCCACGTCGTCACGCCGGACAACATGACGTCGCCCATGGACTCGTCGGCGACGCAGCAGATCCCGAGGGCCGTGGTGAACGCGGTCGACCCGCGTGAGCTGGACCCGGAGTCGACGATGGTCATCTCCGCGCAGATGGCGTCGGGCGGCAGGCCGCAGCAGGCCCAACAGCAGCAGTACCAGCAGCAACAGCCGCAGCAGCACCAGCAGGCGCCACATCAGCAGCAGCACTACCAGCAGCACCAGCAGCCGACCCAGCCCGAGCCCGTGCAGCGGGTCGGGCCGGGTCCGGTGCCGACGGTGCAGCAGGCGCCGAGCGGGCGGCCGAGCCTGACCCAGCGGCTGAGCGGCGACCAGCCGCCACCGCCGGGTCTGGCCCAGCGGCTCAGCGGCGACGCGTGACGAGCTTCAACCTCAGCCCGAGCCCGAGCCGGACGGCGAGCAGCACCGGGGCCCACTGCGGGCCCCGGTGGCGGTCGGACAGGTAGCGGTAGGCGCTGCTGTGGTGCGCGGCGAGCATCCGCGAGGACGCGCTCGCGGTCGAGTGGCCGCCGATGTGGACCACTTCGGCGTCCGGTACGTACACGTTGAGCCAGCCCGCGCGGCCGATCCGGTCGCCGAGGTCGACGTCCTCGAAGTACATGAAGTAGCGCGCGTCGAAGCCGTCGACCGAGTCGAAGGCCTCGCGGCGCATCAGCAGGCACGACCCGGACAGCCAGCCCGCGGGCCGCTCGGTGATCTCGGTCTTCTCCTGCCGGTACTCGCGGGTCCACGGGTTCGCGGGCCAGACCTTGCCGAACACGGCGTGGCCGAGGCCGCGGCCGAGCGACGGCAGCAGCCGGGCGGACGGGTAGACCTCGCCGGTCGTCTCGCGGATCAGCGGGCCGAACGCGCCGCCGCGCGGCCAGCGCTTGGCCGCTTCGAGGAGCTTGTCGAGCGACCCCTCGGCCCACTCGACGTCCGGGTTCGCCAGGACGATCCAGCCGACGTCGTCAGGCAGCGAGGCCACCCCGCGGTTGAGGCCGCCGCCGTAGCCGAGGTTGCCGCCCGTCGGCAGGAAGGTGACGTCGTCGCGTTCGGCGGCGGCGCGTTCCGGCTCGCCGTCCTTCGACCCGTTGTCCGCCAGCACGACGCGGACCGGCAGCGTCGTGGCCTTCGCCAGGGTGTCCAGGAAGCGGTCGAGGGTCTCACCCGGTGAGTAGGTGACGGTCACCGCCGCCAGTGCGTCGCCGTAGCGCGTGGATTCGGTCACGCGCCACATTGTGGCACCGTCAGTGGTGGTGGACGTGGTGCACCACCGCGTGCCCCTTGCCGCGCGAGATCAGCCACCGGTTGACCGGCACGGTCAGCACGAAGGCGACCGCGAGCGAGAACGCCAGCGCGCCCCAGAACAGCACGCTCGCGAGGCCCGCGTCCATCGCGCCGGGCACGACGACCATGACCGCGTTGTCGACGACCTCCATGACGGCGATCGACACGGTGTCGGCGGCCAGCGCGAGCTTCACCGCGGCGCCGAGGCCGATCCCGGCCTTGAGGACGCCGCGGAGCGTGAGCGCGTAGCCGAAGAGGAAGGCCAGCGCGACGGACAGCACGACCGTGCCCCACGTGGGCAGGCCCGCGGACGTGCCGATGACCATGCCCAGCACCTCGCCGATCGCGCAGCCGGTGAGGCAGTGCAGCGTGGCCGAGACAGCGGTGGACCAGGAGGCGTTCATGCCGGTGAATATACCCCTGGGGGGTACCTGGCGCGAGGTGTTCCGCCATGACTTGCACGAAGGTGTGGACCGGCTGGGTGGGTGCGGTGTTCTCGGCAGCGCACACCAAACGCCCGACCCTGAGGTCGGGTTCGTCCGGGTCCTGGACGTCGTCGAGCGGGCGCTAGCGGCCCTTGCGGTGCACGTGGTGCGCGCGCGAGTAGGCCAGGCGGTGGCGGGCGGCGCTGGTCGACCAGGTGAACGCCTTCGCCCGGACCTGGGCGTCGGCGGCCAGGTCGGCGCGGCGGGCCGGGTCGTCGAGCAGGCCCGCGATGCCCGCGGCGATGTCGCCCGCGCCGACGCCGCAGTACGCGACCGCGTCGCCGCCGACTTCCGGCAGGCTGAGCCGCCGGGTCGTGAGCACGGCCGCGCCGCAGGCCATCGCCTCCAGCACCGGCAGGCCGAAGCCCTCGCCGAGGCTGGGGTAGGCGACCAGCTCGGCGCCCCCGAGGAACCCCGCCAACTGGCCGAACGGCAGGTAGCCCGCGCGGATCACCCTGATCCGGTGCGGGACCACGTCGAGCGCGCGTTCCACCTGGCTGTCCCAGCCCGGCTGGCCCGCGAGGATCAGCGCGGGCGGGTTCGGCCTGCCGACGCAGGCCTGGGCGAAGCCGCGGATGAGGGCGGGCACGTTCTTGCGGGGTTCCAGCGCGCCGAGGAACGCCACGTACGGCATGTCACCGAGGCCGAGCGTCCGGCGGACGACGGCGCTCTCGTCCGGCGCGGGCGGGTGGAACCGGTCGGTGTCCACGCCGTGCTGGGCGATGTGCAGCGCCCGGCGGTCCGCCCCGGCCACGCGCTCCAGTTCGGCCGCCGTCGCCTCGCTCGGCACGACGCACAGGGCGGCGCGGCGCAGCGACGCGCGCGTCCAGCCCCGGAAGAACCGCGCCTTGACCGAGGAGTGCAGCACCGGGTCGGTGAAGAACGTGGCGTCGTGCAGCGTCACGACCGTCGCGGCCCGGTTCGCCAGCGGCATCGTGTAGTGCGGGGAGTGCAGCACGTCCGCGCCGAGGCGCGCGACGATCCGCGGGAGCGTGGTCTGCTCCCACGTGAGGCGCGCGGTGCGGGTGGCCACGGACTCGGCCGCGACCAGCACCCGCGAGGACGGCGCCATCCGGGTGTACAGCTCGGCGTCGCGCGGCTGGCAGACGACGCTGAGCCGAGCGCCGTCGGCGTCCAGCGCGGCCACGAGCGAGTCGACGTACCGGCCTACGCCACCCCGGTCCGAGGGCACCGCGGTGGCGTCGATCAACACGCTGGGTTCGACGATGGGCACGGGCTGAGACTAGTGCCGTCGACCACCCGATCTACCGCGCGTCGCTCAAGTGACGCGCGGTAGACGGAGTCGGAGGTGCGCCGCCCACGTGTCCCGCGCGGCTTTCTCCCAGGTGAACTCCTCGGCGCGCCGCAGACCAGCGCTTACCATGCCCGCGGCGCGGGCCTCATCGTCCACAACGGACCGGATCGCCGCTGTGAGCGCCCCCACATCGCCACGCGGTGTGACCAGTCCCGCCCCACCGGCCACCTCCACCAGCGCGGGCGCGTCCGAGTGCACGACCGGGACGCCCGCGGCCATCGCCTCCAGCAGCGGCAGGCCGAAGCCCTCGGTCAGGCTCGGCACCACGAGCACGGCCGCGCGGCGCAGCGCGTACACCAGTTCCGCGTCCGGCAGACGACCGAGCACCCGCACGTGCGGCGCGTCCGCGTCGACCTCCCCCCAGCCGCGAGGACCAATCAAGACAAGGGGAATGCGCATTCCAGCCGTGGCCTCGACCAGCGTTCCCAGGCCCTTGCGGGGTTCCAGCGTCCCGATCGCGAGCACGTACCGCTCGGGCAGCTCCACCGGGGACTCGTCCGGCCACGCCGTGACGCCGTGGCCGATCACGTGCACCGGAGCGGCTCCGGGCGCGTGGTGCGCGAGGTCCTCGGCGACCGCACGGGTGGGCACGACGATCGCGCCCGCCTTGGCCGTGGCGCGGGAGATCACCTTCCGGTGCCACGCGACCCCGCGCCGCGTGAGGGTTTCCGGGTGCGTCCACGGCACCGCGTCGTGCACGGTCACCACCACCCGGCCGCCGGGGGGCGCCAGCGGCGTCGGCGCGTGCACCGCGTCGCCGCCGGGCCAGAACGGGATCCCGTGCTCCCAGGCCGCGATCAGGGCCCGACGCGGCAGCGGCAGCACCTTCGGGCCCTCCACGCCGGGGACCACGGCCGCCTCGACGTCGCGGTGGCGGCTCACGGCACCGGTGACGGTCCACCCGGCGGGCGCGGTCGCGGCGAGCGCCGCGGCCAGCTCACGGGTGTACCGCCCGGTGCCGCCGGGGACGGGGGCGAGCAACTGCTCGGTCAGCACAACGAGCTGGGGCACGTGCCGTACCGTCTCACGCCGTGTCCAGTTCCAGCACGGTGGTCGTGGTGACCTGGCGCGGGCGGGAGCACGTCACGGCGTGCCTCGACGCCCTCGCGGCCCAGAGGAGTCCACACCGGACACTCGTCGTGGACAACGCGTCGGATGACGGGACGGCCGACCTGCTGGCCGCCCACCCGAGCGCGCCGGACGTCGTGCGGCTGCCCCGCAACCTCGGCTACGCCGGTGGTCTGGCGGCCGTGCTGGACCAGGTGGACACGCCGTACGTGGCCTGGCTGAACGACGACACCGTCCCCGACCCGGCGTGGCTGTCGTCGCTGGAGGAGGCGCTCGACGGCGACCCGCTGGCCGCCGCGGCCACCTCCTCGATGGTGCTCGCGGACGGCGCCACGCAGTCGGTCGGCGTCGCGCTGACGGCGGACGGCCACGGCGTGGACGTGGTGCTCGCGGGCCGGGAGGTGTTCGGCTTCTGCGGCGGCGCGGCGCTGCTGCGGACCGACGTCCTGCTCCGCGCGGGTGGCGTGCCCGCCGGGTTCTTCTGCTACTACGAGGACACCGACACGGCGTGGCGGCTGCGGCTGGCCGGGTACCGGGTGGTGTCCGTCGGCCCCGCCCGCGTCCGGCACCGGCACGGCGCGAGCACGCGGCCCGGCTCGGCCCCGTTCCACCGGTGGAACGAGCGCAACCGGCTGCTGATGCTGCTCAGGTGCGCCCCGGCGGCCGTCGCGCTGGAGCAGGCCGCCCGGTTCGCGGTGATCACCGCGCTGCTCCCGTTCCGCTCCGGGGTGCCCGACGCGGCGAACTTCCGGGTCGGGCTGCGGCTGCGCGTCCTGGCCGAGGTGCTGCTCCGCGCCCCGTCCGCGCTGGTCGCGCGAGCGGGCGTCGGGCGGCGCTCGACGGTCGCCCGCCGTGACGTGTGGCGCGCCTGGGCGGGCCAGTAGCACCTTCGTCGCACGGCGCTCGGGGCGATGAGGCAGGCTTACCCCGCACAGCCGTCGTGGAGCGAGGAGACTGATGGTGCTGCCCGTCGTATCCGTGGTCGTGGTGAACTACCGCGGCGCCGAGGACACCATCACGTGCCTGCGGGCCCTGGAGGGCCTCTCCTACCCGGCGGACAAGCTCCAGGTCGTCGTGGTGGACAACGCCTCCGGTGACGGCGGCGCCGACCGGATCCGGGCCGCCGTGCCGTCGGCGACCGTGGTCGAGTCCCCGACCAACCTGGGCTTCGCGGGCGGGTGCAACCTCGGTGTCGAGTCGGCGACCGGCTCGGTGCTCGCGTTCCTGAACAACGACGCCAAGCCGCACCCGGACTGGGTGCGCGCGGCCGTGAAGGTGCTCCAGACCGAGCCGACCGTCGGCGCCGTGGCCAGCAAGGTGCTCGACTGGGACGGCACCGACATCGACTTCGTCGACGGCGGGCTCACCTGGTTCGGCATGGGCTACAAGCGGCACGCGGGCCAGCCGGACGACGGCAGCCACGACGCGCCGCGCGACGTCCTGTTCGGCACCGGCTCCGCCCTGTTCGTCCGCGCCTCGGTCTACCGGTCGCTCGGCGGGTTCGACGAGCGGTTCTTCATGTTCTACGAGGACGTCGACCTCGGCTGGCGGATGAACCTGCGCGGCTGGCGGGTCCGCTACGAACCCGCGTCGCTGACGTTCCACAAGCACCACGCCTCGATGTCGTCCATCGACCACAGCCGCGAGCTGTACCTGCTGGAGCGCAACGCGCTCGCCGCGCTGTACAAGAACTTCTCCGACGACACGCTGGCCAAGGTGCTGCCAGCCGCGCTCGCGCTGGTGGTGCGCCGGGCGACCGCGCGCGGCGAGATCGACGCGACCCAACTGGAGATCACCCGCAGGCCCGCGGACGTCGCAGACGACGCGGCACCGGTCCCGGTCGACCGCAAGGCGCTGGCCGGGTTCCTCGCGATCGACCAGTTCGTGGAGCTGATGCCGTCGCTCCAGGAGTCGCGGAAGGTCGAGCAGGCCAAGCGCGTCCGCAGCGACCGCGACCTGGTCCCGCTGATGCGCAAGGCGATGGAGCCCGCGTACCCGCTGCCGCGCTACCTCGCGGCGCACGACGTGCTGGTGGACGTCTTCGCGCTGGACGAGGTGTTCGGCAGGCCGCGGCGGATCCTGATCATCACCGGGGACGCGATCTCCGAGAAGATGGCGGGCCCGGCCATCCGGGCGTGGAACATGGCCGACGTGCTCGCGGGCGAGCACGAGGTCCGGCTCGTCACGGTGAACCCGCTGTGCGCGCCGCCGGACGCCCCGTTCACCGTCACCGGCTCCAAGCCGCGGGACCTCGCCCCGCACATCGGCTGGGCGGACGTGGTCGTGCTCCAGGGCCACGTGCTGGAGATGGTGCCGGAGCTGAAGCGCACCGCGTCCACCAAGGTCGTCGTCTGCGACGTGTACGACCCGATGCACCTGGAACTGCTGGAGCAGGGCAAGGACGCCACCGACGAGCAGCGCGCGCTGGACATCGTCGGCGTGACGCGGGTGCTGAACAACCAGTTGAAGCGCGGCGACTTCTTCCTCTGCGCGTCCGAGCGGCAGCGGCACTTCTGGCTCGGCCACCTCGCCGCGCTCGGCAGGCTCACGCCGACGCTGTACGACAACGACCCCACCGTCCGCTCGCTGCTGTCCGTCGTCCCGTTCGGCCTGCCCGGCAAGCCGCCGCAGCGCACCGGACCGGCCATCAAGGACGTCGTGCCGGGCATCGCGAGCACCGACAAGGTCGTGCTGTGGGCCGGTGGCGTCTATAGCTGGTTCGACCCGCTGACCCTGATCCACGCCGTGCACCGGCTGCGGGACGACCACCCTGACCTGAAGCTGTTCTTCCTGGGCATGAAGCACCCGAACCCCGAGGTGCCGGACATGGACATCGCGGGCCAGACGCGCTCGCTGGCCAAGCGGCTCGACCTCGTGGGCTCCTCGGTGTTCTTCAACGAGACGTGGGTGCCCTACCACGACCGGCAGAACTGGCTGCTGGACGCGGACTGCGGCGTCACCACGCACTACGAGCACGTCGAGACCACGTTCGCCTTCCGCACCAGGGTGCTGGACTACCTCTGGTCCGGGCTGCCGATCGTCACCACGGCGGGCGACTCGTTCGCCGAACTGGTGGAGCGCGAGCGGCTCGGCGTCGTGGTCCGCTCCGAGGACCCGGACGAACTGGCCCGCGCGCTGGAGAAGGTGCTCTACGACGAGGAGTTCGCCGCGGGCTGCCGCGAGCGGATCGCCGTGGTGGGGGAGCGCTTCACCTGGGAGACCGTGCTCGCCCCGCTGGTCGAGTTCTGCCGCAACCCCCGCCCCGCAGCCGACCGGCTGCCGGGCAACGCGCCGCTCGTCCGCAACACTCCGCTGACCACGACCGCGAAGGTGCGCCGCGACGTCAAGCTCGTCCGCGAGTACCTCGACCAGGGAGGACCGACGGAGTTGGCCAAGCGCGCGACCGGCCGGGTGTTGAAGAAGCTGCGCGGCGGCGCACATGGCTGAAGCGCTGCGCGTCCTGCTGGACGGCACCCCGCTGCTGGGCCACCGGACCGGCATCGGCCGCTACACCTCCGCGCTGGCCGAGGAACTGGCGTCCATGCCGGACGAGGTCGACGTGCGGGCGGTCGCGTTCACCCTGCGCGGCTGGCGCGCGTTGCGGACGGTCCTGCCGCACGGCGTCCAGGCCCGCGGCCTGCCCGTGTCCGCCCGGCTGCTCCGCCAGTGCTGGCTGCGCGTCCCGTTCCCGCCGGTCGAGCTGCTGGCGGGCGTGACGGACGTGATGCACGCCACCAACTTCGTGCTGCCGCCGACGATCAGGGCGGGCGGTGTCGTGACCATCCACGATCTGGCGTTCCTGGCGTCGCCCGGTGACCTGCCCCCGTCGGACGCGCGCCTGCCGGAGCTGGTCCGCCAGTCCGCCCAGCGCGCGGACGTGGTCTGCACCCCGACCGAGGCGGTCGCCCGCACGGTCGAGGAGCGGCTGGGCATCGGGTCGGACCGGATCGTGGTGACGCCGCTGGGCGTCGACCCGGCGTGGTTCGCGTCACGGCCCCCGAACGACGCCCTGCGCGCCCGCCTGGGCCTGCCGTCGCAGTACCTGCTGTTCGTCGGCGCGGGCGGGCCCCGCAAGGGCCTGGAGACGCTCCTGAAGGCCCACGCGTCGGACACCTCGCTGCCGCCGCTGGTGCTGGCCGGTCCACGTCAGTCCGGAGTGGACGGACGGGTGATCCGCACCGGCTACCTGGCCGACGTCGACCTGCGCAGCGTCGTCGCTGGCGCCTCAGCGCTCGTCCTGCCGTCGCGCGACGAGGGCTTCGGCCTGCCCGTCCTGGAAGCGCTTGCCTGCAACGTGCCGGTCGTCTGCTCCGACGTGCCCGCGCTGCGCGAGGTCGCGGGCGGCCACGCCCTGCTCACCCCGGTCGGCGACGCGGACGCGCTCGCGCACGCCCTGTTCGAAGCCGTGGAAACGCCGCCCAGCACCGCCGCGCAGGCCGCTCGCCGGACGCACGCGTCGGGCTACACGTGGCGCAGGTGCGCCGAAGCCACCCTGGTGGCGTACCACCGGGCGGCGGGTCGGTAGAGGTGGCCCGCGCCGGTGCGGGCCGGGGGACCTAGCGCCTGGGCGCCCGGTCGTCCGCGTCGTCGCGCGAACCGGTCAACGTGGTCAGCGAGACCTGCCGGGACCCGGTCACGGCGGCCACGCAGCGGAGGAAGCGGCGTCGGTCGCCGTCCTGGCTGCGGCTGGAGGGTGCGGGGACACGCCCGTGGTCGGACATCTGAAAAGGTTCTCGCAAGCGCGCAGCGTTATCCAGTCCTCCGGTCAGTCACCACCCCATCGGCGCAAGCTACCGCCGTTTGCGGCGGGAGTCGTTCACTGAGAGCATCCATTCCGCCTCGTCGACGAAACGAAGAGAAGGCCAACGAGATGAGCTTCAACGCGGTGTGGTCCGTCCAGGGCGCCGACGAGTCCGGTGAGCAGATGACCGTGACGACGCCGGAGGAGGTGGACGCCCTGCTCGCCAGGCTGGCGGAGGCCGGTGCGGGCGCGGCGGTGATCGAGCACCAGGAGCGCGCGCTCATCCCCGACGCCGAGGGCCTGCTGGGCGCGCCCGGCGAGGTGAAGATCCCGGACCACGACGTGGCCGCGGCGGTGAGCGGCGGTTTCGGGTACCTCACCTACGCGGACCCCGACCAGGACTACTCGACGCTGGTCGGCGAGGAGGGGTCGCCGGTCTACGCGTCGGAGTACGTCGACTACCCGGCGGGCAGCGGGGTCCAGGTGGGGCTGCTGGCCGCGGCGCTCAAGGAGTTCCTGATCACCGCGCAGCGGCCGTCGTGCGTCCGGTGGCAGGACGCCTAGGACACCAGCGACGGCCGTTCGACCTCCCAGCGGGAGTTGCCGAAGCTCCGGATGCCGGAGACCAGCCGGTCCACGTCCGCTTCCGGGCGGACGACGAGCCGGACGAACTGGCCGCTCATGCCGAGCTTGTTGCCGCACTCGCGGATGAAGATCTGCTGCTTGTGCAGCAGGTAGTCGCGCAGTTCGACGCCGTCGACGTCCGGGGCGAGCTTCACCAGCAGGAAGTTCGCCTGGGACGGGTACACCTGCAACTCGGGCAGCCGCGACAGCTCCATGCCCATGCGGTAGCGGTCCATCGACAGCTTGACGAGGCTCTCGCCGTACTCGTCGAGGTGCTCGCCGAGCATGAACACGAACGCCTCGGCGAGCGAGTTGAGGTTCCACTTGGGCAGCGTGGCCGCCATCCGCTTGGCCAGCGCCGGGTTCGCGACCAGGTAGCCGAAGCGGACGCCGTGCAGGCCGAAGTTCTTGCCGAGGCTCTTGAGCACCACCACGTTCGGCCTGATCATGGCTTCGCTGACGACGGACGGGTTGCGCTCGACCTCGACGAAGTCGATGAACGACTCGTCGATGACCACCAGGTCCAGATCGGCCAGTTCGTCCATGAACCGGATGATCTCCCGGCGGGGCAGGTAGCCGCCGTCGGGGTTGTTCGGGTTGCACAGCACCGCGACCTTCGACCCGCGGGCGCGGATGAACTTCAGGTAGGCGTCGATGTTGAGCTCGAAGCCCTCGCTCTCCTGGAGCGGGAACATGTCGACGCGCTTGCCGGTCTCCATGGGCTGATCGGTCCACCGGCCGAACGTGGGGATCGGGATCGCCACGCTCTCCTTGATCCACAGGTGGTCCATCCACGTGATGATCTCGGTGGAGCCGTTGGACATCGCGATGGTGGCGGGGTTCAGCCGCAACGTCTTGGCGAGCTGACCGGCGATGGCGTCGGTGCTGCTCGGGTAGAACTTCAGGATCGCTTCGAGGTTGTTGGCGAGCGTGGCGAACATCTGCGGTGTCGGGAAGTACGGGTTGCAGGGGATGCAGAAGTCGACCATGTGCTGGGCGCCGTCACCCAGCTTGCGGGACAGTTCGAAGAAGGACGGGCTGTGCGCGGTCTTGCCGAACACATCCGAGTCCACACCATGCCGCACGTGACCACTCCCCTGCTCGCTGCTGAAGCCGGTACAGGTGGGCATACGTGCGGACCGCGCGGCCGGTTCACGGCGTGGCCCCGGACGTGCGTCCGCTAGATCGCGACAGGTCCGAGCACACCGGCGGCGAACGCCGCCGAAAGCGCTTCCCGCCACGGGCGCAGCGGGGTGAGGCCCGCCCGTTCCCACGACTTCCCGGACAGCACCGAGTACGCCGGGCGCGGTGCCGGGCGCGGGTACTCGGTCGACGGGCACGGCCGCACGCGGCCCGGATCCGCGCCCAGCTCCTCGAAGATGGCGCGGGTGAAGTCGTACCAGGTGGTCTCGCCGCCGCCGGTGCCGTGCAGCACGCGGTCCGCGGGCTCGCGCCGCGACGTGACGAGGTCTGCGAGTTCGACGAGCCCGGTGGCGAGGTCGAGCGTCCACGTCGGCGTGCCGCGCTGGTCGTCCACAACGGACACCGTGTCGCGCTCGGTCTCCAAGCGCGCCATGGTCTTCACGAAGTTGCCGCCCGAAGCGCCGTAGGCCCACGCGGTGCGCACGACCCAGGAACGCCGCCAGGAGGCCAGAACCCTCTCCTCGCCCGCGAGCTTGGTGCGCCCGTAGGCCGAGCGCGGACCGGTCTCGTCGGACGGCTCGTAGGGCCGCGTGGCGTCACCGGGGAACACGTAGTCGGTGGACACGTGCAGCAGCGGCACGTCGTGCCGCGCGCACTCGACCGCGAGCAGCTCCGGGCCGAGCGCGTTCACCGCGAACGCGCGGTCCTCGTCGGTCTCCGCCCGGTCGACGGCGGTGTACGCGGCGGAGTTGACGACGACGGGCCGCAACCCGCCGTCGCGGGCGCTCGCGGCGAAGCCCGCGACGGCGTCCGCGACGCACTCGGCGTCGGTGATGTCCAGCTCCGCCGACGACGGCGCGTGGACGAGCCCGTCGCGCGGGGCGGCGGTGACGAGGTCGTGGCCGAGCTGCCCCCGGCCACCGGGCACCAGCAGTGCGAGTGCCATCAGCCGTTCGCCCGAGCCTTGAGCTTCTCCCACCACGGCCGGTTGTCGCGGTACCAGGCCACGGTGCTCGCGAGGCCTTCGGCGAAGTCGACCCGCGGCGCGTAGCCCAGTTCGGTGCTGATCTTGGTGATGTCGACCGAGTAGCGGCGGTCGTGGCCCTTGCGGTCGGTCACCATCTCGACGGAGGACCAGTCGGCGCCCATCGCGTCCAGCAGCAGCTCAGTCAGCTCGCGGTTCGTCAGCTCGGTGCCGCCGCCGATGTTGTAGACCTCACCGGGACGACCGGCCTCGGCGACGAGCTGGATGCCGCGGCAGTGGTCGGCGACGTGCAGCCAGTCGCGGACGTTGAGGCCGTCGCCGTAGAGCGGCACCTTCCCGCCGTCCATCAGGTTCGTGACGAACAGCGGCAGCACCTTCTCCGGGAACTGGTACGGACCGTAGTTGTTCGAACACCGGGTGATGGTCACCGGCAGGCCGTGCGTGCGGTGGAACGCCCGCGCCAGCAGGTCCGAGGAGGCCTTCGACGCCGAGTACGGCGAATTCGGCTCCAGCGGGTGGGTCTCGGGCCACGAGCCCTCGTCGATCGACCCGTAGACCTCGTCCGTGGACACGTGGACGAACTTGCCGACACCGGCGTCCAGCGCGCCCTGCAACAGGGTCTGGGTGCCGAGCACGTTGGTGAGCACGAAGTCCGCGGACCCGGAGATGGAACGGTCCACATGCGACTCGGCCGCGAAGTGCACGACCACGTCGACGCCCGCCATGACATCCGACACCGCGGTCGGGTCGCAGATGTCGCCCTGGACGAACCGGTAGCGCGAGCTGTCGGCCACCGGCGCGAGGTTCTCCTCGTTGCCCGCGTAGGTCAGCTTGTCGAGCACCACGACCTCGGCGTCGGCGAACGCCGGGTAGGCACCGCCGACCAACTCCCGGACGTAGTTGGAGCCGATGAAGCCTGCTCCTCCGGTCACCAGAACGCGCATGTCCAAGTCCTTTACACAGGTGTAACCGTCGCGGTGGGTCACCTAGTAAACCGTGCAACCCACCAGGTTGTTACAGCGTCTCCCGTATATAAGAGGAACAACCAGCGCTGACGGCACCTGGCCCACTAATCTTTGTCGAGTAGCACCACGCACGGGGGAGGCACCACTCGTGGAGGGCAGACCGCCACTGGCGAGCGAGAGACCAGGACCTATACGGGTCGACACACCCCCGGCGCGCAAGCGCTCGACCACGCTCCGCGCACTGCTCATCACGGGGCGCTCCTTCCTGGCTCTGCTGTCCGCCGCTGTGATGGTGGTCACCTGGTACGGCTGGAACTTCCTGCGCACGCTCGACCAGGGCACGGCGACGACCGACGTGATCGCCGCGCAGGTGGGCGAGGAGCCGGGCGGCGTCGGGCGCAAGCCGCTGGACGGCGCGGTCGACATCCTGATGGTCGGCATCGACAGCCGCGTCGACATGCAGGGCAACCCGCTGGCGCCGGAGGTGCTCGACCTCCTCAGCGGTGGCGTCGCCGACGGCGAGATGAACACCGACACGATGATCCTGGTGCACATCCCGGTCGACGGCACCCGCGCGCGGGCGTTCTCGTTCCCGCGCGACTCCTACGTGGAGATCGCGGACGGCTTCGGCAAGCACAAGCTGAACTCCGCGTTCGCCCGGCAGAAGAACACCGTCGCGGAGGAGCTGGCCGCGCAGGGCGCGGACCAGACCAGGATCAACACCGAGTCCACGACCGCGGGCCGCAAGACGCTCATCAAGACCATCGAGAACCTCACCGGCGGCGCCGTCACCATCGACCGGTACGCCGAGGTGAACCTGGCGAGCTTCTACGAGGTCACCAAGGCCATCGGGGGCGTCGAGGTCTGCGTGAACCAGGCCACCAGCGACTACAAGTCCGGCGCGAACTTCGTCGCGGGCCCGCAGACGATCGAGGGCGCGCTGGCGCTGTCGTTCGTGCGGCAGCGCGAAGGCCTGCCCGGCGGCGACCTCGACCGCATCGCCCGGCAGCAGGCGTTCATCGGCGCGCTGGCGAAGAAGGTCCTGTCGACCGGCATGCTCACCAACATCGACCAGCTCGACGCGCTCGTCTCGGCGGTGCAGAAGTCGGTGGTGCTGAGCGCGGGCTGGGACATCACGACGTTCGCCGAGCAGATGCAGGGCCTGGTGAGCGGCAACATCGAGTTCCGCACGATCCCGGTCGGCGACACGATGGACACCTACGGTGACGGCAACGTGCTCCAGGTCGACCCGGCGAAGGTGAAGAACTTCATCAAGAACCTGGCGAGCGACGAGAGCGCGGCGCCCGGCACCTCGGCGTCGAACACCCCGGTCACGGCGAACGACAAGGTGACCGTGCAGGTGTACAACGCGTCGGGGACCGCGAGGCTCGCGGCGACCGTGCTGGACACGTTGGTGGGCAAGGGTTACCTGCGCGGCCAGGCGCTCTCGGCCGCGACGCTCCTCGACTCGACGGTGATCCGCTACGCGCCCGGCGACAAGGCCGTCGCGGAGAAGCTCTCGAAGGAACTCGCGGGCGCGGCGGTCGAAGAGGACGATTCGCAGACCAGGAACCAGCTCTCGGTCTACGTGGGATCGGACTACAACCCCGTGCAGGACCGGTCGGACCCCGCGGGCACGCCCGGCACGTCGGTCCCCGGCTCGCCGACCTCGTCCGCCGCTCCCCCCGCCATCACCGCGGGCGGGCTTGTCTGCGTGAACTGAGCCTCTGTTCGGCCAAGAAGTCCACCTGAGGGGTCACCCGCTGGTTAGCCTTGGTGTTCACCCCTGTTCGCACCGAGGAGGACGTCTTGAGGGCTGCCCTGACCGTGACCGTGCGCGTGCTGGTCGCCCTGCTGTCGGCGGCCGTGCTCGCGGGCTCGGGGTACGGCTGGGCGACCTTGAAGCGGGTGCAGGAGAGCGTCAACACGACCGACGTGCTCGCCGACCTGTCGACAGTGCCGAACGCCCCGCCGGTGCTGGACGGCGCGACGGACATCCTGCTCGTCGGCAGCGACAGCCGCACCGACGCGCAGGGCAACCCGCTGCCCGCCGACGTGCTGCGCCAGTTGCGCACGGAGGCGTCCGACGGCCTGAACACGGACACGATCATCGTGCTGCGCGTCCCGCACGACGGCGGGAAGGCCACGGCCATCTCGATCCCGCGCGACACCTACGTGCCGATCCCGGACATCGGTGAGGACAAGATCAACGGGGCGTACGGGCTGACGAAGTACGCCACCGTGCAGCGGCTGGAGAACGAGGGCGTCGGCGACCGGTCCGAACGCGAGAAGCAGGGCGACCAGGCCGGTCGGCGGGCGCTCATCCAGGTCGTGCAGGAGCTGACCGGGGTCCGCGTGGACCACTACGCGGAGATCAACCTCTACGGCTTCTACCTGCTCACCCAGGTGATCGGCGGCGTCGAGGTGTGCCTCAACGCGGGCACCAGCGACCCGGCGTCCGGCGCGAACTTCGGCGCGGGGCGGCAGCGGGTCGACGGCGGTGACGCGCTCGCGTTCGTGCGGCAGCGCAACCTGCCCGGCGGCGACCTGGGTCGGATCCGGCGGCAGCAGGTGTTCCTGTCGGCCGCCGTCACCGAGCTGCTGTCCGCGGGCACGTTCACCGACCAGGGCAAGCTCACCGGGCTGCTGGACGCGGTCACCAAGTCGATCGTGGTGGACGAGAAGCTCGACCTCGTGACGCTCGCCCAGCAGGCGAGGGGCGTCGCGGGCGGCAACGTCGAGTTCGCCACCATCCCGGTGGTCGACGTCAACGCCCGCAGCGACAAGGGGCAGAGCATCGTGAAGGTCGACGTGGCCGCGGTGAAGGCGTTCGTGGGGCAGCTACTCGGCCCCACGCTGGTGCCCGGCACCACGACCACGGTCCCGAGTGCCGCCCCGAGCCCGACCCAGCGGGTGGCGGGTGGCAAGGTGGTCGGTCTGGACGGCGCACGACGGGTCGTCCAGCCGGAAGTGCCTTGCGTCGACTAGGAGATGCACCACTGTGAGCGTCACCGAAGCTCTGTTCGCGCCGCTGCTGGCCGCCGGGCCTGGGCGACCGCTGATCACCCACTACGACGACGCGGACGGTTCGCGGGTCGAGCTGTCGCGGGCCACCGTCGCCAACTGGGCCGCCAAGACGGCCAACTGGCTGCGGGACGAGCACGACGTCGAGCCCGGTGACCGGGTCGCCGTGCTGCTGCCCGCGCACTGGCAGACGGCCGGGGTCCTGCTGGGCTCCTGGTGGTGCGGGGCGGTCGTGGTGGACGACCCCGTCGGCGCCAAGGTCGCGTTCGTGGCGCCGGGAGGTGCGGCCGAAGGGGCCGACGTGGTGGCCGTCGCCTCGCTGCACCCGATGGGCCTCGGCCTGCGCGGGCAGGAGCTGGGCGGCGCGGTCGACTTCCTCGACGACGTCCGCGTCCACGGCGACGACTTCACCCCGTACGGCCCGACCCCCGGCGACGCGCCCGCGCTCGGCAAGTCCACTGTGGACGACATCGTCGCGGAAGCCCGCACCCGCGCGGAGACCCTCGGCATCGGCCTCGACACGCGGGTGCTGTCCACTGTGGAGTGGGACCTGCCGGACGGTCTGCTCAACGGGCTGCTCGCCGTGCTCGCGGGCGGGGGCTCGCTCGTGCAGTGCAGCAACCTGAACGCGGACCTGCTGCCCGCGCGCAGGCTCAGCGAGAAGACCACCGTGGAACTGGGCGGCGCGGCCTAGGCCCCACGTCGTTTTCCCGCCGGACAAAGGACTTCGGCTCGGCCACGCTGAGGTCATGAACAAGATCGAGGGCAAGGTCGCACTGGTCACCGGCGGCAGCCGCGGCATCGGCGCCGCGGTGGCCGTGCGGTTGGCGCGACAAGGTGCCGACGTGGTGCTGACCTACGAGAACGACGAGGACAGCGCCGCGTCGGTGGTGGGTCGCGTCGAGGCGGCGGGACGGCGGGGGCTGGCCGTGCGGACGGACAGCGCCGACGTCGACGCCGTGACGGGCGTGGTGGAGCGGACGGTCGAGGAGTTCGGCGGGATCGACGTCCTCGTCAACAACGCGGCCGTGTTCCACTTCGCCCCGCTGGAGGAGTTGGGGCCCGAGGAGTTCGACCGCACGGTGGCGGTGAACGTGCGGGCGCCGTTCGTGGCGGCACGGGCGGCCGTGCCGCACATGCGCGGCGGCGGGCGGATCATCAGCATCGGCAGCAACATGGCCGAGCGGGCCGCGTTCCCCGGCTTCAGCCTGTACGCCATGAGCAAGACGGCGCTCGTCGGCCTGACCAAGGGCCTGGCGCGGGAGTTGGGGCCGAGGGGCATCACGGTGAACCTCGTCCACCCCGGCCCGACCGACACCGCCGCGAACCCGGCCGACGGCCCGATGGCCGACGTGATCAGGAGCTTCACCGCGCTCGGCCACTACGCCACGGCGGACGACATCGCCGCGACCGTGTCCCACCTGGCCGGACCGGACTCCCGGTACACCACCGGCGCGGTGATCAACGTCGACGGCGGGTTCGCCGCCTAGTCGTGCTGGCGCTTGGCGTACGCGCGGGTCACGACGACGAGCACCCCGACCACGAGCACGGTCAGCAGCGGTGACCCGACCACCATCACGTCGACCGGCAGCGCGTACGCCAGCGGCACCCGCAGCGCGGCGTCGAACAGCAGGCCCGCGCCCCACAGGAGCGTGGCGAAGCGGACCGTGCGCCGCACCGCGGGCGACTCGCGGTACCGCTCCTCGACCACGGGCGCGGTCTTCGCCACGAACGCCAGCAGCAGCGGCCTCCCGGCGAACAGCGAGCCGAGGAACACCAGTCCCAGCGCCAGGCTGATCAGGGAGTCCTTGGCGATCACGAACCGCGCGTCACCCGTCAGGAACAACGTCAGCAGCCCGAAGGCGAACAGCCCGAGCATGAGGGCCGCGACCGCGTCGACCCGGCGGCTCCGCACGATCCCGGCGAGCAGCAGCACACCGGACACCGCACCGCCCGCGGCGAGCGCGACCCAGTCGCTCACACCGAACCCGCGCAGCAGGTAGTAGCCGCCGACGGGCAGGGCGAGGTCGAGCAAGAGGGTCGGCAGCAGCGACCTGATCCGGCTGTTCACGAGGGCGGACGTTAGCCGTGGGGGCCTTCGCGGCCCCCACGGCGTCGCCTCAGGCGGGCACGGACTCCCGCGACCGCGACCTCAGCAGGAACCGGTCGACCGAGTACGCGCCGCCGTTGAAGCCCAGCGCCAACGCGCCCACCCCCAGCACCAGCACCAGTTGGTAGCCGTTGGGCGCCAGCATCCCGTTCGACAGGTGCACGAGCACCAGCGCGCCCGCCATGTCGAGCGCCAGCAGCACCCCCGCAACCGGCAGTGCCGCGCCGACCAGCAGCAGCGCACCGCCCACCAGTTCCACGACCGCCGCGAACCAGGCCGACGCCGTGGCCGCGGGGACTCCCATCTGCACGAACGACGCGGCCGTGCCGTCCATGCCGTACTCGAAGAACTTCTGCCAGCCGTGGGCGATGAACACCGCACCCAGGCCCAGTCGTCCGATCAGTGCAGCCGAATCCCGCACGCGCTCCATCGAAACACTCCCCGATTCGTTCGTATTTGAACGACACTCTAAGGAAGCGGAACGGCGTTTCGGATGGATTCGAGCTGTCGAAACGCTGTCAGCATTGGGCAAGCGTTTGCGCGCCGGGCAGAAACGCGAAAGCGGTGACACTGCTCACCAGCACCGATGTTTGTCACCTGATCGGGTGACAGTCGTAACCCTCGACCGCTTCCCGGTCGACATGGACACCATGCGCACACCACTGCTCCTGGCCGCCGTGGTGCTCCTGGTCACCGCTTGCGGCAAGGGCCGACCCACCGGCATCGAACCGACCACCGCGATCCCACCGGCGGTCCCCGTCGTGCTCACGTGGGACGGCGACGGCACCAGTTCCGGCGTCCACGTCAAGGTGGGCAGGCCGGTCGCGGTCGGCGAACCGGTCATCGGCGTCGACGGCAAGCCCGATCCGGCGTTCCGGTTCGTCGAGGTGCCCGTGACCGCGGACAACAAGACCGACGAGAAGGCCCGACTGTCGTTCTCCGGCCGCGTGGGGACGAAGGAGGTGCTGTGGAAGGCGAACAACTCCGTCACTGAGGCACCGGCAGCCGAAACGACGACCACGACCGCCCGGTTCAGGGTGCCGGTCGACGCGGAGGACCTGACCGTCGAGGTACACGCGAACGTCAGCGGTGCCGTGACGACCAACCGGTTGACGTTCAAGGGACCGCTGACCTGAGGGGCGTGGCCCCCGAGACGGGAGCCACGCCCTTCGGGCCGTGAAGCCCTAGCCCTTGAGCAGCGCGCGCGACATCACGACGCGCTGGATCTGGTTGGTGCCTTCATAAATCTGGGTGATCTTCGCGTCGCGCATCATCCGCTCCACCGGGAAGTCGCGGGTGTAGCCCGCGCCGCCGAACAACTGCACGGCGTCGGTCGTGACCTCCATGGCCACGTCGGATGCGTAGCACTTGGCGGCGGCGGTGATGAAGCCGATGTTCGGTTCGCCCCGTTCGGCCTTGGCTGCGGCCACGTAGACCATGTGGCGGGCGGCTTCGATCTTCATCGCCATGTCGGCCAGCATGAACTGCACGCCCTGGAACTCGGCCACGGCCTTGCCGAACTGCTTGCGGTCCTTGACGTACGCGATGGCGGCTTCCAGCGCGCCCTGCGCGATGCCCACGGCCTGCGCGCCGATGGTCGGGCGGGTGTGGTCGAGGGTGCGGAGGGCGGTCTTCAGGCCGGTGCCGGGGTCGCCGATGAGGCGGTTCGCCGGGATGGTGCAGTTCTCGAAGTGGATCTCGCGGGTGGGTGAGCCCTTGATGCCCAGCTTGCGCTCCTTGGAGCCCACGACGAAGCCGGGGTCGTCCTTGTGGACGGCGAACGCGGAGATGCCGTTGGACTTCTTCTCCGCCTTGGGGTCGGTGACCGCCATGACGGTGTACCAGGTGGACTCGCCCGCGTTGGTGATCCAGCACTTGGTGCCGTTGAGCACCCAGTGGTCGCCGTCGAGCAGGGCGCGGGTGCGCATGGAGGCGGTGTCCGAACCGGCCTCGCGCTCGCTGAGCGCGTACGACGCCATGGCCTCGCCGGAGGCGATGGACGGCATGACGAGCTGCTTCAGCTCCTCGGACGCGGACAGCAGGATCGGCATGGTGCCGAGCTTGTTGACCGCCGGGATCAGCGACGAGGACGCGCAGACGCGGGCCACCTCTTCGATGACGATGCAGGTGGCGACGGAGTCGGCGCCCTGGCCGTCGTACGCCTCGGGCACGTGCACGGCGTTGAAACCGGACTTGACCAGCGCGTTGAGCGCCTCGACCGGGAAGCGCTCGTTCTCGTCGACGTCGGCGGCGTGGGGTGCGATCTCCTTGTCGGCGAGCGAGCGGACGGCTTCGCGCAGCGCGTCGTGCTCCTCGGCGAGCTGGTACGTGCCGAAGCTCGGGTCCACTTGTTACCTCCCAGTAGGGCCTACTGGGACGATGTTAGCGCGCGTTCACATGCCAACGCACGGGTGCCTTTCGACACGTCGGAAGGCACCCGTGCGCCCGCTAGAGCGCCTTCTGCAACGCCGCGTCCTTGTCGAGCACCATCTGCTCGAGGTCCGCCTGGAACGTCGCGACGCGCTCCTGGAGCGCGGGGTCCGACGCGGCGAGGATGCGCACGGCCAGCAGGCCCGCGTTGCGGGCGCCGCCGACGGCCATCGTGGCGACCGGGATGCCCGCGGGCATCTGCACGATCGACAGCAGCGAGTCCATGCCGTCCAGGTACTTCAGCGGCACGGGCACGCCGATGACCGGCAGCACGGTGGTCGAGGCGACCATGCCGGGCAGGTGGGCCGCGCCGCCCGCGCCCGCGATGATCGCCCGGAGGCCCCGACCGGCGGCCGAGCGCGCGTAGTCGATCATCCGCTGCGGGGTCCGGTGCGCCGACACCACGCTGACCTCGTACGGCACGTCGAACTCGGCGAGCGCCTCGGCGGCGGCCTTCATCACCGGCCAGTCCGAGTCGCTTCCCATGATCACGCCGACCTGCGTCACTGCTGCTGCCCTCCGTGGATGTCGTACCCGTCCAGCCACACGCCGTCGGACAGCCAGTGCGCGGCGAGCTTCGCCCGTTCGCGCACGTCGTCCATCCGCTCCCCGAGCAGCGTCACGTGGCCGATCTTGCGACCCGGCCGCTCCGCCTTGCCGTACAGGTGCACGTGCGCGTCGGGGAACCGGGCGAACAGGTGGTGCAGCCGCTCGTCGGGGCCCATCTCCGGGGCGTTCTGGGCACCGAGGACGTTCGCCATCACGACGGCGGGCGCGGCCAGGTCGGTCACGCCGAGCGGGTAGTCCAGGACGGCCCGCAGGTGCTGCTCGAACTGCGAGGTGCGCGAACCCTCGATGGTCCAGTGGCCGGAGTTGTGCGGGCGCATGGCCAGCTCGTTCACCACGACGCCGTCCGCGGTCTCGAACAGCTCCACGGCCAGCAGCCCGACGACGCCCAGCTCTTCGGCAACCCGCAGCGCCAGCTCCTGCGCGGCCTCCGCGACACCGGGGTCGACGGCGGGCGCGGGCGCCAGCACCTCGACGCAGATGCCCTCCGACTGCACGGTCTCCACCAGCGGCCACGCGGCGCCCTGGCCGAACGGCGACCGCGCCACCAGCGCGGCCAGCTCGCGGCGCATCGGCACGCACTGCTCGACCATCAGCGGTGTCCCGGCGGCCAGCAGCTCGTCGACCACGGTCTGCGCGCTGTGCGGCGTGTTCAGCATCCACACGCCCTTGCCGTCGTACCCGCCGCGCACCGCCTTGAGCACGCACGGCCAGCCGTGCTCGGCGCCGAACGCCAACGCGTCGGCCGGGGCGGTCACCTCGGCGAACGGCGGCACCGGCAGCCCCATGCCGGAGAGCTTGCGGCGCATCACCAGCTTGTCCTGCGCGTGGATCAGCGCCTCGGGGCCGGGGTGCACCTTCACCCCCTCGGCGACCAGCGCCCGCAGGTGCTCGCCGGGCACGTGCTCGTGGTCGAAGGTGACCACCTCGCAGCCCTTGGCGAACGCGCGCAGCGCGTCCAGGTCGGTGTGCGTGCCGAGCACGACGTCGCGAGCGACGAGCGCGGCGGGATCGGAGTCGGAGACGGCGAGCACGCGCAACGACTGGCCGAGCGGGATGGCCGCCTGGTGGGTCATGCGGGCGAGCTGGCCGCCGCCGATCATTCCGACGACGGGAAGGCCGGTACGGGAGTCCACGGGACGGTCACTCTACCTGCACAAACGTGGACTCCCGACACCGGCTACACCCGACGGGCCCGCTTGACCCCGGCCCAGGCCAGCGCCAGCAGCGCGGCCGCGAGGACGACGAAGATCCCGGTCTCGATCCACTGGAACAGCCCGAGCCGTTCGAGGGGTTGGAATTCCGCGAAGTGCCCGGCCACGCCGTTGGCCTTCAGGCAGTCAAGCTGCCCAGCCGACCCCACCCTGTCACCGCAGCCCCAGCTCCCCTGGTAGTCGATCCGCACGCCGTTCGCGTCGGCGTACCCGCTGCCGACGTACATCGCGTAGTCGGGGACCTGGTTCTTGTAGTCCGCGTTCCACGCCTCGAACGTGTGCACCGGCGGCCGGAGGTACGGCCGCGCCCACTCGATCACCGCGACCCGCACGACCCCGAAGCCGACCAGCGCGATCCCCATCGCGGGCAGGGTGCGCCGGACCAGGACGCCTGCGGCCAGGCCGAGGGCGAGGCCGAACAGGGCGTAGCCGATCTGCAGGTGCGGAGCGACCTCGTACCAAGTGGTGAAGGGCGTGAAGGTCCTGCCTTCGCTCAACTCGCGCATCGTGTCGACCATGTACTGCTCGGACATCCACACCATCGCGGCGAGGCAGGTCGCGACGGCGCCGAGCAGCACCACCTGACCGGCCAGCCACCGGGTGGCCGGAACGTCCTGCCCCCAGGCCAGGAGGTTCGTCCGCGCCTCGTGCTCGCGCGCCACCAGCGGCGCACCCCAGAACACCGCGATCACCGCCCCGAAGAGCAGGTTGGTGTCCTGGGGCTGCCAGAACAGCCGGAAGTAGATGGCAGGCAATCCGCCCAGCTCGGTGTCCGTCATCCCCATCAGCACGAACACGCCCGCCACCACGGCGGCCGTCAAGCCCGTCATGGCGAGGATCGCCGTGCGGTGCGTGCGCCAGGCGACCCAGAGCAGGTCTCCCCAGCCGACGCGGGGTTTCACCACCGTGGTCATGCCGAATCCCCCTTGCGCGTGATCGACAACTGCGCCAGCACGTAGTCCTCCAACGTCACCGGTCGCACCACCCACGGCGCGGACACCGCGGGCGTGGACGGCGTCTTCACCAGGAACAGCGACTGGCCATCCAAGTGCCTGTCCCACAGCACTTCCCCCTCCACCGGCGGCTCGTCCGCCCGCGGCCCCACCACCATCACGTGCGCGGCGAGCAGCTCGTCCAGGTCTCCTCCGGCGAGCAGCTTCCCGTGCGCCAGCAGCAGCAGGTGGTCGGCGACGCCCGCCAGCTCCGTCACGATGTGCGTCGACAGCACCACCGTCGTGCCGGAGTCGGCGACCTCGGCCAGCAGTTCGCGGGTGACCTCGGTGCGCGCCAACGGGTCTAGGTCCGCGAGCGGCTCGTCGAGCAGCAGCAGCGTCGGCCGCGAGCCGATCGCCACGGCCAGCGCGACCTGCGTGCGCTGGCCGCCGGAGAGCTTGCCGCACCTGCGGTCCAGCGGGACGTCGAACCGCTTGAGCCACGCCTCCGCCCGCGCCTGGTCCCAGACCAGGTTCAGCCGCGCGCCCAGTCGGAGCATCTCCTTGGGCGTGAAGTGCTTGTACACCGGCTTTTCCTGCGACACGAACGCCACCCGCTCGTCCGGCCGCAGCGCGAACTCCCCCGCGTCCGGCCGCAGGAGTCCGGAAAGGACGGTCAGCAGCGTCGTCTTGCCCGCGCCGTTCGCGCCCACCAGCGCGGCGACCCGCCCCTCGGGCAGGTCGAAGGTGCAGTCCTCCAGCGCCACCGACTTCCCGTACCTCTTGCCCAGCCCCCGCACGGCGATGCCTGCGGTTCCCACCACAGCGGTCGTCATGGCACCTCGTTCCTCTCCCCCTCGGCGAGCACCGACCCGACCAGCGCGTCGATGTCCTCGTTCTCCAGTCCCGCCCCGCGCGCCTCGCCGACCCAGTCGACGAGCTTCCCGCGCACCCGCTCCATCACCTCGGGATCGACCGATCCCAGTGCGGCCTTCACGAACGTCCCCGAGCCCTGCCGCGCCTCCAGCAGGCCCGCGCGCTCCAGCTCGCGGTAGGCCTTCAGCACGGTGTTGGCGTTCACGCCGCTGCTCGCGACGACGTCGCGGACCGTCGGCAGCCGGTCCCCCGGTTTCAGCCAGCCGAGCCGCAGCGCCTCCCGGACCTGCCGGGCGAGCTGGAGGTACGCCGGGAGTCCGCTCGCCTTGTCGATGCGGAACTCGACCACGCCACCCTCCCTGAATTGTGTCACTGTACTAAGACACTAGCTAACTAGACCACTTGACCACGTGTCAAGCCCGCGACGACGAACGCCCGCCGCTCCGAGGAGCGACGGGCGTCCGGGCAGGGAGGAGGGTGCTGGACAGGGGTTCAGCGCCCGAGTGGTCTCACCCCCGCGGGTGGGGTCAGCGGGCCAGCGCGGCGATCAGCTCGCAGGCGTCGTGGTGGGTCGCGGGGAGCCGTTCCGACCAGACCTTGGCGGGACCGGTGGGTCTCACGTGCGGGTCGACGGCGAGGCGGTCGGCGGCCAGCACGCGCAGGTTGGACATCTTCTGCGCCAGCGCCGCGTCCCGGCGCGCGAGGACGACGGCCACGGACGGCCCGATCGTGGCCAGGGTCTCGCCGCCGTCGAAGACGACCCGCAGGACGTCCGAGAGCAGGGTCATCGCGACCACGCGCGACCAGCCGGTGGCGCGGGTCAGGTCGAGGCCGACCAGCACGAGCGCGTAGCGCTCGTCCGGCGCCGTCGGCTCGCGGTACAGCTCACCCAACCGGGTACGCAGGTAGCCGCGGGTGGCGAGACCGGTCAGCGGGTCCTCCGCGCCGCGATCGCACGCCTCCTCGGTGACGACCTCGGCCCAGCCGGACGCGGTCAGCCGCAGCATCCGGGCGGGCAGGGCGTCGACGTTCGGGACGACCAGACCGCCACCGCCGCCGAGCACCGCGTGCAGCGCGGCCAGGTCGAGCAGGGTCTCGTCGAGCCCCGCACCCGCCCCCGCGCGGGCCCGACCCAGCTTGACCAGCGCTTCGTCGGGGTCGACCGGGTCGATCATCGCGGCGCAGACCTCGTCGACCTCCCGCAGCGGCCAGTCGCCGGGGAACGGCCAGCCCGCCGCGAGGCTGGCCGTCCGCCACCTGGACTTCAAGACGCGTTCCGCCTGTGCGACACCCACGTGGGTCGTCTCCCCTCCCGGTCGGTTCACTACCACGGGACGCGGCCGAAGGGCTTTCGTGACGGGATTTCACCCAACCAGTCGAGGGGCTTGAGGTGACTTAGCGCTACGCCGTGAGTCACACTGGCCGCTGCGAGGGAGGAAATACGTGGCGACCGTTCCTGCTGACGTCCAGGGACCGAGCGACGCGGAGCTCATCGGCTCTGTGCGCGGCGGGAAGATCGACGCCTACGGCGAGCTGTACGAACGCCACGTATCGGCGGCCTACAACCTGGCCCGGCAGCTCACCCGCTCCCCCGCCGAGGCGGACGACCTCGTGTCCGAGGCCTTCGCCAAGGTGCTGGACACTCTCCGTGGTGGGCGGGGTCCGGACACGGCGTTCCGCGCCTACCTCCTGACCGCTCTGCGGCACACCGCCTACGACAAGACCCGCCGCGACAAGAAGGTGGAGCTGTCCGACGACGTCTCCGCCGTGTCCGGGGTCCCGGCCGAAGCGGTGAGCGTGCCGTTCAGCGACACCGCCGTCGCGGGCCTCGAGCGGTCGATGGCCGCGCAGGCGTTCGCCAAGCTGCCCGAACGCTGGCAGACCGTGCTGTGGCACACCGAGATCGAGGGCCAGTCGCCCGCCGAGGTCGCCCCGCTGCTCGGGCTGACGGCCAACGGCGTGTCCGCGCTCGCCTACCGCGCCCGCGAAGGCCTGCGCCAGGCCTACCTCCAGGTGCACCTGACCGAGACCACGTCCGACCGCTGCCGCGCCACCGTGGACAAGCTGGGCGCGTGGACCCGCGGCGGGCTGTCCAAGCGCGAGACGACCCAGGTCGAAGCCCACCTGGACGAGTGCGACCGCTGCCGCGCGCTCGCCGCCGAACTGGTCGACGTCAACGGCTCGCTGCGCGCGATCGTCGCGCCGCTGGTCCTCGGCATCGGCGTCACCGGCTACCTGGCCGCCGCAGGCGCGGGCAAGGCCGTCGCCGCGACGGCCGCCGTCGCGGGCGCGGCCGGAGCGGGCGGCGCGACGGGCGCGCTCGGCTCGCTGCCCCGCCAGCTCTTCGGCATCGCCGCCTCGGGCGCCGCGCTCGCGGTCGCCGTCGCGATCGGCCTCACGGCCGGTGGCAGCGACACCGTCCCGGCCGTCGCCGAAGCGCCACCCGTCGTCACCAGCCAGCCCGCCGTACCGCCCGCGCAACCGGTGCCGACCGTGCCACCGCCCGTCGTCGCGCCCCCCGTCGTGCCACCACCCGCCCCCGCTCCGCAGCCGGACCCGCCGACACCCACCCCACCGGCCCCGACCCCGGCCCCGGCACCCGCGCCGACCCCGGAACCCACCCCACCGGCCGAGCCGCCGCAACCGACACCGGCCGCCCTCGTGCCGACGGTGCCCAGCGGCTTCACGCTCGTCCCCGGCGAGGCCCCCAAGGCCCTGCCGATCACCATCCGCAACACCGGCGAGTCCGCGTCGGCCCCCGCCAGCACCGCGCTGACCCTGCCCCCCGGCGTGCGCTCCGTCGGCCCCGTCGGCTCGTTCGGCGGAGCACGCCTGCTGGCGCTGGACGGCGCGCCCGAGCAGTCGGTCACCTGCCCGGCGGGCGCGGGCGCGGTGACCTGCGCGACCACCCAGGGCATCGCACCGGGCGGCACCGCCACGTTCGTCTTCAACCTCCAGGCCGACCCCACGGCGCTCGGCGGCGTCATCACCGGCGTCGTCACCGCGGGCGCCACGCTGACCGTCCAGGTCACGGTCGCCGTCGAGGTCCAGCCGGTCCGCGACGACCTCACCCTGACCGTGACCAAGTGGCACGAGGTCTTCTGGGACCCCCGCCTGGACGTGACGGTCCGCAACACCGGCACGAACGCGGGCACGATGACGCTGACCCTCTCGGCCGACGACAACATCGTCCTGGTCGCACCGCACGCGGGCTGCTCGGTCCTCAGGCACCACATCGAGTGCAAGGCGGAACTCCCGCGCGACGGCACCTACCGGATGTCCGCGTGGGTCTTCGGCCTGCCGTTCCGCGACGGCACCGTCCACGTCACCGCGACGCTCGGCAACGCCACCAAGACCGTCGACGTACCGATCACCCTCTTCCCCGGCCACCCACCCGTCGACCCACCAGTGGACCCGACACCCACCCCCACCACCGACCCGACCGTCCCACCCACGACCACCACCACCAAGACCCCGCCCACCCAGACCCAGACCACCACGGTCCCGCCGGACCCGACCAAGCCGACCACCCCCGCCGAGGAGGAACCACAGCCCCCGGCCCCCACGACCACCACCCCTCCTCCCACGACGACCACCCCACCACCGGACCCGACGACCCCGCCCCCCACCACAACGGACCCGCCCACACCCCCGTGCCAACCACGCCCGCCGTGGTGGCCGCCCCTCCTGGGCGACCTGCTACCGGGCTACTGCCCGCCCCCTCCGTAGTCAGTTGATCACGCATCCGTAAACTGCCCCGGTGCTGCCAGCCGTACGCCGGGCCTTGGGCCGACTGCCGGAACCCCTCCGCTTCCTGCTGAACAAGCACCGCGAGCTCATCAGGTTCGCGGTCGTCGGCGGAACGACGTTCCTGGTCGACAACGGCGTCTGGTACGCCCTGAAGCTGACCGTGCTCCAGGAGAAGGTCGTCACGGCCAAGGCCATCGGCATCCTCGTCGCGGTCATCGCCAGCTACGTGCTCAGCCGCGAGTGGTCGTTCCACACCCGCGGGGGTCGCGAACGTCACCACGAGGCCGCACTCTTCTTCCTGGTGAGCGGCGCCTCAGTCGGCCTCAACCTGCTACCGCTCTGGATCTCCCGCCACTTCCTCGGCCTGCAGCACCCAGCGGTTTCCCTGGTCACGGAGGAGATCGCCGACTTCGTCAGCGGCTCCATCATCGGCATGCTCGTCGCCACCGCCTTCAAGTTCTGGGCCATGAAGAAGTGGGTCTTCCCCCAGGCGGACGCCCGCCCGGAGGTCGTCCGAGCGACCAGACGACTGCGCATGGTCACCGAACCCGAAGACCGCGAAGTCGCCTGACCTGCACCGCAACCCGATCTCCGTACACTGCTTGGGTGTCCGTAGTCGAAAACATGGTTCTCCGGTTCCCCGAACCGTTCCGCTCACTGGCCTTGAAGCACCGCGAACTCCTCAAGTTCGCCGTGGTCGGCGGCACCTGCTTCATCATCGACACGGCCATCTTCATCGGCTTGAAGTCGACCATCCTGGCGGACAAACCAGTAACCGCGAAGATCATCGCGACCTTGGTCGCAACGATCGTGTCGTACGTACTGAACCGCGAGTGGTCCTTCAGAACCCGAGGCGGCAGAGAACGCCACCACGAAGCCCTGCTGTTCTTCTTGATCAACGGCGTGGGCATCGCACTGAACTCACTGCCGCTGTACGTCTCCAGGTACTTGTTCGACCTGCAAGAACCACATGTGAGCAGGCTGGCGGAGGAAATCGCCGACTTCACCAGCGCCCAGATCATCGGCACCCTGATCGCCATGGCGTTCCGGTGGTACGGGTACAAGAAGTGGGTCTTCCCGGAGGCCGACGCCCGCCCGAGGAAGGGACAGGGCACACCGGAGGAAATCGACGAAGACGTCGAGGGGTTGGGGCATAGCTAGGTAGGTGGGTCGGCAGTTAGGTTCTTTTGTCTTTCTGACGACCACCTACGAATCCGGACGCCGCCTACGCAGCGTGGCC
>NZ_JANYMP010000020.1 GCF_025061645.1 Umezawaea endophytica
AACTCTCCCAAGCCCGCACCGCCGCCGCCATCACCGCGCTGCTCGGTGGAGGTGGGGCACCGGCGCCGAAGGCGATCGAGAACACCGGCGCCGAGGCGGTGGTGATCGCCCCGCAGCGGCTGGTGATGGCGGAGTTCGCGCTGCCGTCGGCCACCGCCCCCGAATCGTTGGCCGGTCGGCGCTTCCTGGTCGTCGGCGACGGCGAGGAACTGGTGGCACGGCTCGTGGACCTGGGCGCGGAGGTGACCCGCGACCCGGCCGCGACGGTCGACGGCGTGTTCCACCTCGACCGCTCGACCGCGCTGCCCGAGGCGTTCCCGCTGTTCCGGGCGTTGCTGGCCAACGGTCCTCGCCACCTGGTCGTCGTGGGGTCCGGCGAAGGCCTGCGCGGGTTCACCCGCAGCGCCGCCAGGGAGTACCCCGACACGGCGGTGAAGGTCGTCGAGTTCGACGGTGAGGTCCGGGTGGACGCGCTGGTCGCCGAACTCGGGGCCACCGACGGAGAACCCGTCGTCCGGATCACCGGAGCGGGCCGGGTCGGGCTGCGGATGGTCGAGACCGACCTGGGGCTGCTCGGCAGCTCCGGCGCGGGCCCGGCCGGTGACGGCGCCGCCGAAGCGCTGGCGATCGGGCTCGACCGCGACTCCGTCGTGCTGCTGGTCGGTGGCGCGAAGGGCATCACCGCCCGCTTCGCCGCCACGGTGGCGAGCGCGAGCCGGTGCCGGATCGAACTGCTGGGCCGCACCGCGCTGCCCACCGAGGACGAGCCGCCCGCCATCGCGGCGGCGGCCGACCCCGCCGCCCTGCGGGCCGCGCTGATCGCGAGCGGGCTGCGGGTCCCGGCCGAGATCGAACGGGAGATCGGGCGGATCGAGGCCGTGCGGGAGGTGCGCGACACCGTGCGGCGGCTGACCGAGTTGGGCAGCGCGGTGCGCTACCACTCCGTGGACATGCGGGACGTCGAGGCCGTGCACCGCGCGGTCAAGGAGATCCACACCGAGCACGGCAGGCTCGACGGCGTCGTGTACGCGGCCGGGGTCATCGAGGACAAGCTGATCGCGGAGAAGACCGCCGAGTCGTTCGGCCGGGTGTTCGCCACCAAGGTCGACGGCGCCAAGACGCTCCTCGAAGCCGTCGACGGGCTGCCGAACGGGCCGCGGTTCGCGGTGTTCTTCGGCAGCATCGCCGCGGTGCTGGGCAACCGCGGCCAGTCCGACTACGCCGCCGCGAACGACGCACTGGAATCGTTGGCGCGCCGGTGCTCCTACCGCGCGCTGACCGTCCACTGGGGACCGTGGGCGCCGACCGGCGTCAACAACGGCATGGTGACGCCGGAGCTGATGCGGTCCTACGCCAAGCGCGGCATCAAGCTGATCGACCCGGAGGAGGGCGCGCTCAGCCTGCTGCGCGAACTCGCCTGGGGCCCGGAGGCGCTGGACTCGGTGGTCTACACGGCATCGGGCTGGTGACGACGATGAGCACCCCTGTCGCCATCGTCGGCATGTCGGTCCTGCTGCCCGGCGCGCCGGACCTGGACACGTACTGGGGCAACATCACCAGCGGCGTGGACGCGATCACCGAGGTCCCGGCCGGCCGCTGGGACGCCGACTACTACGAGCCCGACCTGGCACGCCGGGCCGACCGGGTCTACTGCCGCCGCGGCGGTTTCGTAGACCCGCTGGCCGAGGTCGACGTCGTGAGCTTCGGGATCATGCCGAACTCCGTGGCGGGCACCGAACCCGACCAGTTGATCGCCCTGCACGTCGCGGCGGCGGCCATCGCGGACGCGGGCGGCGACGCCCGGCTGCCGGTCGACCGGGAGCGCGTCGGCGTGGTGCTCGGCCGCGGCGGCTACCTGACGCCCGCGCTGGCCCGGCTGGACCAGCGGGTCCGGACAGCGCGCCAGCTCGTGCGCACGCTCGGCCAGCTCATGCCGGAACTGGGCGACGAGAAGCTGGAGCAGGTGCGGCAGGCGTTCAGCGACCAGCTCGGCCCGGACTCCCCGGAGTCCGCGATCGGGCTGGTGCCGAACCTCGCCGCGTCCCGCGTGGCGAACCGGCTCGACCTGCGCGGCCCCGCCTACACCGTGGACGCGGCCTGCGCGTCCTCGCTGGTCGCGGTCGACCACGCGGTGCGCGAACTCGCCGACGGGCGCTGCGACGTGGTGCTCGCGGGCGGGGTGCACCACTGCCACGACATCACGCTGTGGAGCGTCTTCACCCAGCTCGGCGCCCTGTCACCGAGCCAGCGCATCCGTCCGTTCGACAAGGGCGCGGACGGCGTGCTGATCGGCGAGGGCACGGGTGTGGTGGTGCTGAAGCGCCTCGCCGACGCCGAGCGCGACGGCGACCGGGTGTACGCGGTGATCACCGGGACCGGTGTCGCCAGCGACGGCCGCACCGCGTCGCTCGTCAACCCGGACACCGGCGGCCAGGTCCGCGCGATCCGCCAGGCGTGGCTCGCCGCGGGCACCGATCCGACCGCGTCGGGCTCGATCGGTCTGCTGGAAGCCCACGGCACGGCCACCCCCGCCGGTGACGCGGCCGAACTCGCGACGCTGGCCGAGGTGTTCGGGCCCGCGTCCGCGACCGACCGGCCGGTGATCGGCTCGGTCAAGTCCATGATCGGCCACACCATGCCGGCGGCGGGCGTCGCCGCGCTGGTGAAGGCCGCTCTGGCCGTGCACCACGGAGTCCTGCCGCCCACCCTGCACTGCGAGGACCCGCACCCGGCGCTGGCGACCACCCGGTTCCGGCCGATCGCCGAGGTCCGGCCGTGGGTCGACGAGGTGCGGCGGGCGGGCGTGAACGCGTTCGGGTTCGGCGGCATCAACGCGCACGTCGTGCTGGAGCAGGCCCCCACCAGCAGGCCGGGTCCGGCCGTGGTGCTGGAACCGGAACGGGTGCTGCGGCTGTCCGCGGCGTCCCCCGGCCACCTGGCCGCGCTGCTCGACACCGACGACGCGACCGTGCTCGCCGCGAGCCTGGACGAGCGCGAGGCGGCGACCGGGCCGACCCGGCTCGGGATCGTCGACCCCACCCCGAAACGCCTCGCGCTGGCGCGCAAGGCCGTGGCCAAGGGCGCGGGCTGGCGGGGCCGCAACGACGTGTGGTTCGCGCCGAAACCCCTGCTGGGCACCGGGGGCGGCAAGCTCGCGTTCATCTTCCCCGGTCTGGAGGCGGACTTCGCGCCGTCCGTGGACGCGCTCGCCCGCCGGTTCGGCCTCGACTGGCGCTCCGAAGCGCTCGTCGGCGACGTCGGCAGGCACGGCACGGGCGTGTTCCAGCTCGGCAGGCTCCTGGACACCGTGCTGCGCGAACTCGGCGTGCGGCCGGACGGCGTCGCGGGGCACAGCGTCGGCGAGTGGACCGCGATGGCCGCCGGGGGGATCCACTCCGCGCACCAGGTCGACGCGTTCCTCAGCGCCTTCGACCCGGACGCGCTGCGCGTGCCCGGCCTGGCGTTCGCGGTGCTCGGCGCCCCGGCCGACCAGGTGCTGGCCGCACTCGCGAACCAGGACGACGTGGTGCTGTCCCACGACAACGCGCCCAGCCAGTCGATGGTCTGCGGACCGGCCGAAGCCGTCGAGGCGCTGGTGCTGAGGTTCCGCGCCGACGGCGTGATCAGCCAGGTGCTGCCGTTCCAGTCCGGTTTCCACACGCCGATGCTCGAGCCCTACCTCGCGCCGATCCAGCGGGCGGCGGAGACCTACGACATCAACCCGGCGCGGGTGCCGGTGTGGTCGGCCACGACCGCGAGCGAGTTCCCGACCGACCCGGACGAGGTGCGCGCCCTGTTCGTCCGGCACCTGCTGGAGCCCGTGCGGTTCCGGCCGATGGTCGAGGCCATGCACGCGGCCGGGTTCCGGGCGTTCGTGCAGCTCGGCGTCGGCCAGACCGGGTCGCTGATCACGGACACGGTGCAGGGCAACGACACCCTGGTCGTGTCCGCGCACTCGCCGCACCGCGACGGGATCGACCAGGTGCGCCGGGTCGTGACCGCGCTGTGGGTCGACGGCGCCGAACCGGACGTCCGGCCGCTGCTCCCCGAGTCCGCGAAGCGGCGGCGGGCGCCGGTCCGGCTGGACCTCGGCGGTGCGCTCATCACGCTCGACTCGCGCACCCGGCTGCGGGTGCCCGGCCAGGCGTCCGCATTGGACAGCCTGGTCGACGGCTCGCCGCTCGCGGCGGAGTTGTCGTTGCTGCTCAAGGACACCGCGGACGTGGCGGCCGAGCTGCTCACGAAACGCAGGCCCGCCCCCGCTCCCTCGGTGCGGAAGCTCGACGCGGTGCTGCCGGTGTCCGTCGACACCATGCCCTACCTGCTGGACCACTGCTTCTTCCAGCAGCGCCCAGGCTGGCCCGACCACGTCGATAGCTGGCCGGTCGTGCCCGCCACGACGGTGATCGGCCACCTGATGGCGTTCGCCGAGCAGGCGGCTCCCGGACAGCGGGCCGTCGCGGTGCACGACGTGCGGCTCAGCCAGTGGATCACGGCCATCCCGTCGGTCGACGTGCCGGTCAGCGTCGTGCCCGCGGGTGACGACCGGGTGCTGGCCTCGCTGGACGGCTACTCCCGCGCGGTCGTCGAACTGGCGCCGGAGTTCCCCGCCCAGGCGCCCGCGCCCTGGACGTTCACCGACGAGCGGAAGCCGGACCTGACCGCGCGCGAGCTGTACGACGAGCGCTGGATGTTCCACGGCCCCCGGTTCCAGGGGGTCGAGGAGCTGACGGCGATCGGCCCGAAGCACGTGCGCGCCAGGCTGGTCACGCCCGCCGCGCCCGGCGCGCTGCTGGACAACGTCGGCCAGGTGCTCGGCTACTGGATCATGGCGTCGCTGCCGGACCGCACGACGGTGTTCCCGGTCGCGATCCACCGCATCCGCTTCCACGGCGACCACCCGGCCGCCGGGGAGGAGCTGGAGTGCCTGGTGCGCATCACCTCCGTGACCGACAACGCCCTGACCGCGGACATGCAGCTCGTCCGCCGCGGCCGCGTGTGGGCGGAGTTCGACGGCTGGTCGGACCGCCGGTTCGACAGCGACCCGAACATCCGCGCGAACGACCGGGCGCCGGGCCGCAACACGCTGTCCACTGTGGAGGATGGCGGCTGGACGCGCGTGCACGAGCGGTGGCCGGACCTGGCGACCCGCGAGCTGATCATGCGCAACCAGCTCGGCAGCGCCGAGCGCGAGCAGTACGACCAGCAGTCGCCGCGGGCGAAGCGGCAGTGGCTGCTGGGCCGGATCGCGGCGAAGGACGCGGTGCGCCGCTGGATGTGGGAGCACGGCGAGGGCGAGGTGTTCCCGGCCGAACTCCTGTTGCGCGACAACGAGGTCGTGGGCGTGCACGGGCGGGAGGCTCCCCCGTTGACGGTGTCGGTCGCCCATCACGGGGAACTCGGCGTCGGGATCGCCCGACGTGGTCGCTGCGGTATCGCCGTCGAGCCTGCGGACGACCCGGACGCCGTGGCGAAGGCGAGCAGTGCGGCTCTGGAAAAAGCTTTCGGAGCGCGCTTCGCACCCTCCGACGGCGCGGTCCCCGAAGTGCGGTGCGCACGGATCGGCAACCCGCCGGGTCTGCCGAGCAGGGAGTACATCGTGGCCTGGACGGCCGACGACGAACAGGAGATGGGCACATGAGCGTCGAAACCACCGCGCCGGTCACCGAAGGCCAGGTCACCCAGGACCAGATCACCGGCGAAGCGGTGCTCGCCGAGATCTCCGGGATGCTGCGCGTCCTGCTGGACGAGTACGGCCTCGACGACGTCGAGATCACCATGGCCACCAAGTTCCACGAGGACCTGGAGTTGGAGAGCATCGACCTCGTCTCGCTCTCCGCCGACCTCAAGGAGCGCTACGGCAACCAGGTCAACTTCGCCGAGTTCATCGCGGGGTTCGACCTGGAGGAGATCATCGCGATGACCGTCGGCCAGCTCGTCGACCACGTCGTGGTGTCGCTGCGCGAAGCGGCCCGCGGATGACGAAGATCCTCGCGGGCGACCTCGACACCCACGTGCAGCGCCTCCCGCCGACGATCCCGGTCGACGGCGAGGCGCCGGTCGTGGTGTTCATCCACGGCCTGCTCACCGACAGCCTGGCGAGCTACTACTTCACCCTCGGGCCCGCGTTCGCGGCGGCGGGCGTCGACGTGGTGATGTACGACCTGCGCGGGCACGGCAAGTCCGGCCGACCGGCGACCGGCTACCAGTTGGAGCGGTTCGTCTCCGACCTGGTGTCGCTGCTGGACGCCATGGACATCACCCGGCCCGTGCACCTGGTCGGCAACTCCTTCGGCGGCAGCATCGCGTTCGGCCTCGCCGCAGCGCACCCGGAGCGGGTCGCCACGGTCATCGCCATCGAGGCCGAGCCGCCCGTCCAGGCGTGGACCGTGCGGATGGCCGAGGGCCTTGACCTGGCCAAGTCGCAGCTCACCCAGGACGCGGTGATCGACTGGATCGCGGTCAACAACGGCAAGCACACCGCCCGGCTGTCACGGGCCGCGGGCAGGCTGCTCCAGGTGACCTCGATGCTGGAGGACATCCCGGTCAGCGACACGATCGCGGACGACCTGTCGGCGATCCGCTGCCCGGTGCTGGCGATCTTCGGCGCCGATTCGGGGCTGTCGCGGCAGGTGCCGTACTTCGAGTCGTACCTGGCGTCGTGCCGCACGGTCGTGCTGCCCGACCAGGGCCACTCGGTGCTGATCGAGCGCACGGACGAGACCCGCGACGCGATCCTGGGCTGGGTGCGCGACCACGCGTTGGGCCGCGTCGGGTGAGCCGGTTCCTCTTCGTGGTGCCGCCGCTGGTCGGGCACGTCAACCCGACCATCGGGGTCGCCGCGGAACTGGTCTCGCGCGGCCACGAGGTCGCGTGGGCGGGCCACCACGACGCGATCGGGAAGCTCGTCGGACCGGACGCGCGGGTGTTCGGCTGCGCGTCACCGGAACTGGTGCCGCGCGGCTCGGACCTGACCGGCCCGGCGGCGTTCCGGTTCCTGTGGCAGGAGTTCCTGCTGCCGCTGGGCGAGGCCATGAAACCCGGTGTGCGCACGGCGATCGGGGCGTTCCGGCCGGACGTCGTGGTCGCCGACCAGCAGGCCATCGCGGGTGGGCTGGTCGCCGAGGAGCTCGGCGTCCCGTGGATCACGTCCGCCACGACGTCCGCCGAACTCGTGGACCCGTTGGCAGGCATGCCGAAGGTCAAGGCGTGGCTCGCCGAGCGGATCGACGCGCTGCGCGGCGGGCACGGCGGACCGGACCCGAGGATGTCGCCGCACGGCGTCCTCGCGTTCACCACGCGGGAACTGCTCGGCGAGGTCGACCTCCCCCACGACGACGTGTGGCTGGTCGGCCCATCCATCGTCCCCCGACCGTCCACAGCGGACTTCCCGTGGGAGTGGCTGACCCGCGACGCGCCCACCGTGCTGGTCACCCTGGGCACGGCGAACGCCGACGCCGGTCACCGCTTCCTCGCCCAGGCCGCGCAGGCGTTGGCGCGCCTGGACGTCCGGGCCGTGCTGGTCGACCCGGACAGCTCGCTGACCGAGGTCGGCGACAACGTCCTGGTGCGGCGGCACGTCCCACAGCTCGACCTGCTCCCCCACGTCGACGCCGTGGTCTGCCACGCGGGCCACAACACGGTGTGCGAGGCGCTGTGGCACGGCGTCCCCCTCGTCGTCGCGCCGATCCGCGACGACCAGCCCATCGTCGCGGGCCAGGTCGTCGACGCGGGCGCGGGCGTGCGGGTGCGCTTCTCCCGCGCCACCTCGACCCACCTGTCCGATGCCGTCACGGCCGTGCTCGACGAGGCGAACGGCCACCGCAAGGCCGCCGCGCTCGTCGGCGACTCGTTCCGCGCGGCAGGCGGCGCGACCCGCGCCGCCGACCACCTCGAGAAGGTGTGAGGACCCCGATGTCCGGATCTTTCGGCACGCTGCTGTCGTACGCGAGGCCGCACCGCGCGGTCCTGCTGTCCACGCTCGCGCTGACCCTGCTGGCCAGCGCCTGCGGCCTCGCCCAGCCGCTGGTGGCGCAGGACGTGCTGAGCGCGCTGGGCACCGGCGGCGGCGTGACGGGCCCGATCCTCGCGCTCGCCGCCCTGCTGCTCGCGGGGGCCGCGCTGACCGGCGGGACGGCGTGGCTCCAGCAGCGCACGTCGGAGAGCGTCGTCCGCGACGTCCGCCGCGGCCTGGTGTTCCGGCTCATCCGGCTCCGCGTCCCCGAGCTGGACCGGCGCCCGCCGGGCGACCTGATCGCCAGGGTCACGTCCGACAGCACCCTGCTCCAGAGCGCGGCGACCGAGGGCCTGATCCTGGTCGTCAACGGCGCGCTGACGCTCGTCGGCGCGATCGTGCTGATGGGCACCCTGCACCTCGGGCTGCTCGGCGTGACGCTGCTGGTCCTGTTCGCGGTCGCGGTGGTCCTGACCCTCGTGCTGCCCCGCATCCGCCAGGCCGTGGCACGGGCCCAGGAGTCGGTCGGCGCGATCGGCGCCACCCTCGACCGCACGCTGGGCGCCGCCAGGACCGTGAAGGCGAACGGCGCGGAGGACCGCGAGACCGCCCGCGCCGAGGACGCCGTCGAGCACGCCTACCAGGCCGGACTCGTCGGCGCGCGCTACTCCGCGATCGTCAGCGTCGTCTCCGGCGCGTCGATCCAGGGCGCTTTCCTGGCCGTGCTCGGCTTCGGGGGGATGCTCGTGGCGTCCGGCGACCTGTCGGTGGCCTCGCTGATCGCGTTCCTCCTCTACGTGTTCTTCCTGGCGGGCCCGATCGCCTCCCTCATCGGCGGCGCCAGCAAGCTCCAGCAGGGCCTTGGCGCGGTGGGCCGCATCGAGGAGGTCCGCGACATGCCCATCGAGGACGACGTGGCCGCGCTCGTGGCGCTCCCCGACGGCCTGCCCCCGCCGTCGATCGAACTGCGGGACGTCCACTTCTCCTACCCCGGCCGCGCCCCCGCGTTGCAGGGCGTCTCCTTCACCATCGCGGGCGGCACCCAGACCGCGCTGGTCGGCCTGTCCGGCGCGGGCAAGACCACCATGTTCGCCCTGCTCCAGCGCTTCTACGACCCGGTGGCGGGCTCGGTCCTCATCGACGGCCGGGACGTCTCCTCGATGACCCGCGCCGAGGTCCGCCGACGCATCGCCTACGTCGAGCAGGACGCTCCCGCGATGGCGGGCACCATCCGCGACAACCTCCTCTACGCCGCCCCTTCGGCGACGGACGAGGACATCGCCGAGGCACTGCGCGTGACCTGCCTCGACACCCTGGTGAACGGTCTTGAGCTGGGCCTGGACACCTCCGTAGGGCCGCGCGGCGTGACCCTGTCCGGCGGCGAGCGCCAGCGGCTGGCCATCGCCAGGGCGTTGCTCCGCAAACCGCAGGTGCTCCTCCTCGACGAGGCCACGGCGCAGCTCGACGCCCGCAACGAGCAGGCCCTGCGGGACGCCGTCACCAGCGCCGCGCGGCGCTGCACCGTGGTCCTGATCGCGCACCGCCTGTCGACGGTGACCGAGGTCGACCAGATCGTGGTGCTGGAACACGGATCGGTGCGGGCGAGGGGCACGCACCGCTCGCTGGTGGACGACGACGACCTGTACCGCGAACTGGCGTCGACCCAACTCCTTGCCGATGCTATGGAATAGTCGGTGGTGTGCCGGTACGCAAACCGCTCGTGCTCGCCATCTGCTGCATGAGCCTCTTCATCGTCGGCTTGGACGCGACGATCGTGAACCTCGCGCTGCCGTCGATCCGCGAGGAGCTGGACGCCTCGGTGACCGGACTCCAGTGGACGGTCGACGCGTACACGCTCGTCCTGGCGGCCCTGCTCGTGCTGTCCGGCTCCACCGCCGACCGCCTGGGCAGGCGCCGCACGTTCCAGACGGGCCTGGTCCTCTTCAGCCTCGGCTCGCTGCTGTGCAGCATCGCGCCGTCCGTCGGCCTGCTCATCGTGTTCCGCATGGTCCAGGCCGCGGGCGGCTCCATGCTCAACCCGGTCGCCATGTCGATCATCACCAACACCTTCACCGAGAAGCGCGAACGCGCCAGGGCCATCGGCGTCTGGGGCGGCGTGGTCGGCCTCAGCATGGCCGCGGGCCCGCTCGTGGGCGGCGCGCTGGTGGAGACGATCGGCTGGCGGTCGATCTTCTGGCTCAACGTCCCGGTCGGCGTGCTGGCCATCGTCCTCACGGCCCTCTTCGTCCCGGAGTCGAAGGCCCCGAACCCCCGCCGACTGGACCCGGTCGGCCAACTACTGGTGATCGTGATCCTCGCGGGAACCGTCTTCGGGATCATCGAGGGCCCCGGCAAGGGCTGGACGTCACCACTGATCATCGGCTGCTTCACCGCGGCCGCACTGGCGCTCGCCGCCCTGCTCTTCTACGAGCCCCGCCGCGAGGACCCACTCCTGGAACTGCGCTTCTTCCGCAGCATCCCCTTCTCCGGCGCCACGGTGATCGCGGTCTGCGCCTTCGCCGCGCTGGGCGGCTTCCTGTTCCTCAACAGCATCTACCTCCAGGAAACCCGCGGCTTCTCCGCCTTGCACGCGGGTTTGCTGACGTTGCCCATGGCCGCCATGACCGCCATCTTCGCTCCCCTGTCCGGCCGTCTCGTAGGCGCTTGGGGAGCACGGGTCCCGCTGCTGGTCGCCGGAGTCGGCCTCACCACCGCGGGCCTCCTGCTGACCAGGACCGGCCCCGACTCACCGATCGCGCTGCTGGTCGTCGCGTACACCGCGTTCGGCATCGGGTTCGGCATGGTGAACGCACCGATCACGAACACCGCCGTCTCCGGGATGCCCACCGAACAGGCGGGCGTGGCCGCGGCCATCGCCTCCACCAGCCGCCAGGTCGGCGCGGCACTGGGCGTCGCCCTGATCGGCGCTTTCGCCGGCAGCGCGGTCGGCTGGTGGATCATCGCGGGCTGCGGGGTGGCGGTCACCGTGCTGGGCGCGGCGACAACCGGTCAACGAGCGTTGAAGTCCACGCTGTAGAGGATCTTCTTCGCCGGGTGCGTCCTGGCGACGTCCAGCATGGCGAGGCCGAGGTTCTCGGTCGTGGTGGTCACCTTGGGGAACAGCTTGTTCAGCAGCGGGTAGGCCGGTCCGAACACCTTGTAGAGACGATTCGCCCACCGGTGCGGCGACACCACACCGTGCAACGGCTGGATGTATCCGGGCCTGAACGCGTATCCCCTTGGTGACAACGCCATCACGTCGTTCTCCGTCTTCCCCTTGACCCGCGCCCACATCTGGCGGCCCTTCTCGGAGGTGTCGGTACCGGCGCCGGAGACGTAGATGAAGGTCGAGTTCGGGTTGAGTTCAGAGAGGAGGCGGGCGGCGGCGAGGGTGAAGTCGTAGGTGATTCGGGTGTAGTCGGGTTCGTTCATGCCTACGGAGGAGACGCCCAGGCAGAAGAAGCAGGCGTCGTAGTTGGTTAGCTGGTCTCGGAGGGGGGAGAGGTCGGAGAAGTCGGTGTGGATGACTTCGGTGAGTTTGGGGTCGGATTTGCCGGTGGGGCGGCGGCCGATGGAGAGGACGGACTCCACATCGGACGCGACCAGACATTCCCGCAACACACCCTGGCCGACCATGCCACTGGCACCGAAGACGATGACCTTCATGAGCGAAGGCTAGAGCAATGGGGGGAGGGGTGAACGGATCTGTCTTGCCATGAACACACACATCCTCAACACGAAACCCCGCCAGATCCGCCGATCCCGCCCCGGCGAAGTGCTCCCGGATTGCTTCCCGACTGAGCAGCGGGGTGTCGCCGAGTGGGGCCATTGGGTGTCGTACATCGGTTTCTTCGGCGTAGAACGCGGCCAGCTTGTCCACCTGGCTGCGGTCGCCGTTCTGCAACCGGCAGGCGCCGTCGAGGATGGCGCGGAATACGTCTTCAGGGGTCGACATCGTGTATGTCCTTCCAAGCGGAGTATTCGCTCCGGATGATACGGAGTTCAAACTCCGGTTAGCAAGGGGTGGTCGGCGGGAGTGAGACTGTTGGGGAGGGAGGATGGTGGGATGCGGAGTGACGCGCGGGCTAACCGGGACCGGGTGTTGGCTGCTGCCGAAGAGGTTTTTGGTGAGTCCGGCAACGCCGGCTCGACCGACGAGGTCGCGCGGCGCGCCGGTGTCGGTATCGGTACGGTTTTCCGGCATTTCCCGACCAAACGGGCGCTGCTCAAGGCCACGATCGTTCGACACCTCACGCTGCTAGCCGAAACAGCGCGAGCGCGCAGTGAAGGCGGCGAAGCCGGAGCGGCGTTTCGGGAAACGTTCCGCGAGATGGTTTCCGGCGCTCCGGCGAAGCTCGCGCTCGTCGCGTTGCTGGAAGAACCCGCCGACCCGACCGACTCAACCGACGAGGTGATGGCCGCGGCCATCATGGTGCGCGACGCCGTCGAGGAGTTGCTGTCCCGTGGCCAGCAGGCCGGCGAGGTGCGGGCGGACGCGACCGTCGATGAGGTCTACCTGCTGATCAGAGCGCTGGCCAACGCCAGGGGTGACCGGACCGTCGTGGACAGAGCGGTCGACATAGTGCTGGACGGCCTGTCCCCCCAACATTCCGAATAGCCCACCCCGACGCGCCGAGAGCGCGGATTCAGGCAGCAGTCGGGTGGGGGTGGCAGCGTTGGGCAGGTGAGCGGCGCGAACTGTTCCACGCCGGGGCGCCGCCACCCAGGTCGACGCTGGTCGCGGTGAGCCAGGTGATTCACGAGCCGAGCGCTAGTTCACCAGCCAACCGGCGGGATCGAGGAGCGCGGTTCCGGACACCGCGCGACCCGACCGGCAGGCCGCCCGAACCGAGCACCGGCCCCGTCACCCACCGCAACGCGGCGAAAGCCAGGCGCACCACCGCCAGACGAAAGCCAAGCACACCAACACAGGACCAAAGCCGGACACGGCCACCACCAGGCCAAAGCCAGGCGCACCGCCGCCAGGCGAAAGCTAGGCGCGCTCAGCCCGTCGCACCACCGCCAGGCGAAAGCCAGACGCGCTCAGCCTGTCGCACCACCACCCGGCCAAAACCAGGCACGCTCAGCCCATCGCACCACCACCCGGCCAAAACCAGACGCACTCAGCCCATCGCACCACCACCCGACAAACCCACCCCCTACAACAGCGTCAACTGGTCCCGGTCAATCCCCCTCTGCGTAGGCACTCCTGCGGGCAGCGCGCCGTTCGGCCAGCGGCCCTCGCCGTCGCCCGGCACGCCGGCCTCTCCTCTCCCCACGAACCCGTGCCGTCTCAGCAGCGGCCGCATTCGGGTCTCCAGCCACCTCCGGTACCGCTTGTCCGCGTAGCTCCCGGACCCGTACAGGTTCCGGTACCCGTCCAGCAGGTCCGGGTGTTCGCGGAGCAGCCAGGACGCGAACCACTCCCGTGCGCCCGGTCGCAGGTGTAGGGCGAGTGCTGTCACGCCGGTGGCTCCGGTGGCCGCTACCGCGCCCAGCAGGGCGTCCAGGTGTTCCTCGGAGTCGGTCAGGGCGGGCAGGACGGGTGCGATGAAGACGCCGCAGGGCAGGCCTGCGTCCCGGACCCGGCGGACCAGGTCCAGGCGGGCCTGGGGGCTGGGGGTGCCGGGTTCGAGCGACTGCTGGAGGTCGCGGTCCAGCAGGGCGAGGGACACGCCGATCCCGACCGGCACGGACTTCGCGGCCTCGGTCAGCAGGGGTAGGTCGCGGGCGAGCACCGTGCCCTTGGTCAGGATGGAGAACGGGGTGCCCGAGTCGGCGAGCGCCTTGATGATCCCCGGCATCAGCCGGTACCGGCCCTCGGCCCGCTGGTACGGGTCCGTGTTGGTGCCCATCGCCACGTGCTCGCGCTGCCACCGCGTCGACCGCAACTGCCGGGTGAGCACCTGGACGGCGTTGACCTTCACCACGACCTGGGTGTCGAAGTCGTGGCCCGTGTCCAGGTCGAGGTAGCTGTGCGTGTTGCGGGCGAAGCAGTTGTGGCTCACGACACCGTTGGCGACGAAGTCGCCGGTGCCGGTGGTGATGTCGAACAGCTCCCGGTCCTCCCCGAGCGCCTCGACGGCGACGACGCCCACGGCCGCGTCGAGCGGCGCGGCGTCGACGGATCGGGACGAGCTGCGAGCCGGGTCGACCACGTGGCAGAACCGCAGGGCCTCCGGCGCGCCGCCGCGCACCCGCGTGACGCCGTCCTCGACCGTGCAGTCGAAGTCGAGGCGTTTCAACCCCAGCACCACGGCGTCCACGATGGGGTGGTCCGTGCGGATCCGCAGCACCCCGCCGTCGCACCGGCCCGCCGCGTCGAACACGCCCGCGAGGAACCCCTTGGTCCACCCGTCCCCCGGCGCGACGGGCCACTCGATCCGGTCACGGTCGAGGCCCGCGTACAGCTCGGCCCGCTCCAGCGCCTCGGGCTCGGTGGTCAGCCCGCCCCGGACGACGCCCCACAGGTACCCGCTCCGGTACTCGGCGTCCTGCTCGGGACCGGCGGAGAACCCGCCGAACCCGACCAGCCTGTCACCCACCGCCAGCCGCGGGAGGTCGCAGGAGCCGGACGCCACGTGCCTCCAGCCCTCGGTGGTCAGGAAGCGGTGGTCCCCACTGGACACCAGGGACGCACCGTCCTCGAGGACCACCCGGAACGCGGGCTTCACGGTGCGCCAGTGCGCGAGGACGGTGGTACGAACGTACCGACCGCCACGAGTGCCGCAGACCTCGTCGCCGACCTCCAGGTCGGCGAGCGCCCGAACCCTCCCGTCGCCCAGCAGCACCGGGGTCGAACCGTCCAAGCAGTACGTGCAGCCGTGCGTGCACCCGCGATAGGGGTTGACCGTCCACTTGAACGGCATCGGGGAGGCTCCGGGGACCTTGTTCAGCACGGACTTGGCGTGGACCTCGTGGAACACCACCTCGGCGAACTCGGGAGTTCGTACGCTGCGCACGAGCCCCGGCAACCCCGGTAGCGCCTGCCGAGGCGCCGCCCCGTCCTTCTGCCCGTCCCATCGCATGCAAATATTCGAACACGTGTTCGAACCGGCGTCAATCGGAGTCACCCGTTGGATTACCTACTGTCACTCTTCACCACCCCCGCGCTCACCTTCGCGGGCGCCACGACCACCTGGGGCGAGGTGTTCGGGTTCGTGACGGGCGCCCTCTGCGTGTGGTTGGTGGCCCGGCAGAACACCTGGAACTGGCCCATCGGCATCCTGAACAACCTGGCGTTCCTCGCGCTGTTCGCCACCAGCGGCCTCTACGCCGACTCGGGGTTGCAGGTCGTCTACCTGGGACTGGCGCTCTACGGCTGGTGGTCCTGGCTGCGCGGCGGCGTCGAGCACACGCCGCTGCCGGTCAGCCGCACGACGACGGCGCAGTGGCTCTGGCTGGCCGTCGCGGGCGTCGTGCTGACCGGTGTCCTGGTGTGGGTCCTGACGGCCTTCACGTCGTCGACCGTGCCGTGGGCGGACGCGATCACGACGGTCCTGTCGCTGCTGGCGACCTGGGGCCAGACGCGCAAGAAGCTGGAGTCGTGGTGGCTCTGGATCGCCGCCGACGTCATCTACGTGCCGCTCTACGCGTACAAGGGCCTGTGGCTCACGGCCGTCCTGTACCTCGGCTTCATCGCCCTGTGCGTCCTGGGCCTGCGGTCCTGGTCGAAGGCCTACCGCCGGGACCTGGTGGCCGCGTGACCCGCTTCCGCCACGCGCTGGTGCTCGGCAAGTTCTACCCGCCGCACGCCGGGCACCACCACCTGGTCCGCACGGCCGCGGCGAGCAGCGAGCGCACGACCGTCGCCGTGCTGGGGGCGAGCGTCGAGTCGATCCCGCTGGCCGACCGGGTGGCCTGGCTGGCCGCCGAGCACGCGGACGATCCCGGCGTGGTCGTCGTCGGTGACGTCGACGACCACCCGATGGACTTCGAGGACGACGCGATCTGGGAACTGCACATGGGCGTCACGCGGTCGGCGCTGGCCCGTCGGGCGATCCTCGACGGCGACCCGACGGGCGCGCCGGTGGACGCCGTGTTCTCCAGCGAGGCCTACGGGGACGAGCTGGCGAAGCGGCTGGGCGCGGAGCACGTGCCCGTCGACCCGGCGCGGTCGGCGTTCCCGGTGTCCGGCACGGCGGTGCGCGCCGACCCGGCCGCCCACTGGCACCACCTGGCGCCGTCGACGCGGCGCGGGCTCGTCGCGCGGATCGTCGTGGTGGGCGCGGAGAGCACCGGGACGACGACGCTGTCGCGCGCGCTGGCCGCCGAGCTGGGCGCGCCGTGGGTGCCGGAGTACGGCAGGCGGCACACGGAGCTGAAGCTGGCCGCCGCCAAGGCCTTCGACCCCCGCGCCGGGGTGGACGATCTGGTGTGGACGGTCGGCGACTTCGTGGACGTGGCCGTGCGCCAGCGGATCGACGAGGACGCGGCCGTGGACGGACCGGTCCTGGTGTGCGACAACGACCCGTGGGCGGCGACGGTCTGGGGCCACCGCTACCTCGGCGCGCCGCACCCCGACATCGCGCCGGACGCCCGGAAACCCGCCCTGTACCTGCTGACCGACCACGTCGGGGTGCCGTTCGAGCAGGACGGCTGGCGGGACGGCGAGCACCTCCGGGAGGCGATGACGGGCCTGTTCACCGCGGGCCTGGCCGACCGCGGTGTGCCGTGGCGGCTGCTCACCGGCACGCCCGACGACCGGCTGGCGCAAGCGGCGACGGCCGTGGAGGAGGTGCTCGCCGAGCACTTCCGCTTCGCGAAACCCCTGGAGGCGCCGAAAACCGGTCGCCAGGGGTGACCGGGCGGTCTACCGTCCGCGACCATGTCGAACGCCGAACTCCCCCGCCGGGCCGCCGAGGCGATCCTGCGCCGCGTGGCGCCGTCGGCGACGCTCACCGAGGTCATCCGCCGCACCGGCGGCGAGCTGAGCGGCGTCCACGAGCTGCGCTGCGCCGAACCGGTGATCGTCAAGGTCTACCCGGAGGAGTGGGACTACCGGCAGGACAAGGAGGTCCACGTCTACCGGACGCTCGCCCGGCACGGTGTCGGTCCCGTCCCCGAGGTGCTGCACGTCGAACGGGCGGGCGGCCTGCTCGACGAGGCCTTCACCGTGCTGAGCAGGATTCCCGGCGTGCCGATGTCCGAGGTCTCCGCGGGGATGGACGAGGCCGAGCACCGCGGGCTCTACCGGGGCATCGGGGAGTTCCTGGCCGCCGTGCACGACATCGGCCAGGACGGCTACGGCGAGATCACCACCGAGGTCGTCGACCCCGCGCCCGCCAACACCCCCTACATGACCCGCCGGTTCGCCCGGTCCCTCGCCCTCTTCGACGGCGACCCGGAGCTGCGCCGCGGCGTGGAGTCGTACGTCGCCGAGCGGGTCGGGCTGTTCGCTAGCTGCGCGGCGCCCGTGCTGTGCCACAACGACCTGCACGAGGGCAACGTGCTGGTCGCCGAGGGCCCGAACGGCTGGGCCGTCACGGGGTTCGTCGACGTGGAGAACGCCATCGCCGCCGATCCCCTGATCGACATCGCCAAGACCGACTACTACTCGATCCTCGGCGTCGAGGCCAAGCTGACCGGTCTGCTGGAGGGCTACGGCCCGCTGCCGGACGACTGGCGCGAGCGCGTGGCGGTCTACTCGCTGCACCACGCGCTGGAGCTGTGGTGCTTCCACAGCATCGTCGGCAACACCCGGTTCCTGCCCGACATCGCCGGGGGCGTGCGCCGCCGCCTGGCTAGACCGTGACCACGACCTGGTCCAGCGACTTGCGCATTAGGTTCGGCACGACGCAGTCGTCGGCCGGGTAGCCGATCGGGATGACCGCGAACGCCTTCTCGTTGCGCGGCCGGTCCAGCACCTCGCCGAGGAACCTCATCGGCGACGGCGTGTGCGTCAGCGCGGCCAGGCCGGACAGGTGCAGTGCGGTCAGCATCATCCCGACCGCGATGCCGACGGACTCGTCCACGTAGTAGTGCTTGCGCGTGCTGCCGTCGGGTTCGAGGTAGAACCGCTGCTGGAACACGACGACCAGGTGCGGCGCGTCGGTCAGGTGCGGCTTGTGGTCGTCCGTCCCGAGTGGACGGAGGGCGTCGAGCCACTGCTCGCCGAGCCTGCCCGCGTAGGAGATCCGCTCCTCTTCCTCCGCAGCGGCCCGGATGCGGGCGCGCACCTCGGGGTCCTTGACCACGACGAACGTCCACGGCTGCTGGTGCGCGCCGCTGGGCGCGGTCGCGGCGACCGCGATGGCGTTGAGCACCAGCTCGTCCGGCACGGCGTCCGCGGAGAACATCCGCACGGTGCGGCGTTCGTCCATCCGCGCCCGCAGGTCAGCCGAGATCCGCAGCGATTCCTCGAAGGCGAGCCGGGCCGGGCGGTACGGCACGGGGTCGAAGTCGAGGCCGTGGTCGGGAGTCCAGTGCGTCGTCACGGTTCGAGTGTGGCTCGGGTGGGGTGGCGAGGAGAACCCCTGTCCGCCGAACCGTCCGGATGTCGGGCACCCCAGTCGTCGTGAATGATGTGCGCCGTGACGGACAAGCTGCCGACGGGGCGACGCCGACGCCGAGCTCGACCGACGACGGGCCACGGCCATGGTCACGGTCACGGCCCGGCGGAGCCCGCGTCGAGACAGGTCCGCACGCTGCTGCTGGTCCTGCTCGTGCCGCTGGTGCTGGCGACCGTCGTCGGCGCGCTGCTGCTCTACCCGTTCGGCCACGACCAGAAGACCGGCGCGGAGATCGGCCTGCGGCAGAGCCCGGTGAAGGCCGACGTCACGGCCGTGGTCGCCGGGTCGTGCGGCGGCCAGGCGGGTACCGGGGAGTGCCTGCTGGTCACGGTGAGGATGACCGAGGGCGAGGCGTCCGGGCGGTCGATCACCGTCCCGGTGCCGAACGAGCCCGCGACGCCGAAGTTCGCCGTGGACGACGCCGTCGTGCTGGCCTACGCGGGCGCGAACCCGACGGACCCCCAGTCCTACCAACTGGTCGACTTCCAGCGCGGGCTGCCGCTGTCCGTGCTCGCGGCCCTGTTCGCGATAGCCGTGCTGCTGCTCGGCCGGTGGCAGGGGTTGAAGGCGCTCGGCGCGCTGGTGCTCAGCTTCGTGGTGCTGATCCTGTTCGTGCTGCCCGCGATCCTGGCGGGCGAGGACCCGCTGCTGGTGGCGGTGGTCGGCGCCGGGCTGATCATGTTCGTCGTGCTGTACCTCACGCACGGGCTGACGGCGCGCACGTCGACGGCGGTGCTCGGCACACTGGTCAGCCTGGCGATCATCGGCGCGCTCGGCTCGGCGTTCTCGGCGTTCGGCAAGCTCACCGGGCTGGACGAGGACACGGCGAACCTGGTCGCGCTGCTGGGCCGCGGCATCGACACGCGGGGGCTGCTGCTGGCGGGCGCCCTGATCGGCGCGCTCGGCGTGCTGGACGACGTGACCGTGACGCAGACCAGCTCCGTGTGGGAGCTGCGCAGGGCGAACCCGTCGCTGAGCCGCCGCGAGCTGTACTCGGCGGGCCTGCGGATCGGCCGCGACCACATGTCGTCGGTGGTCAACACGCTGGTCATGGCCTATGCGGGCGCGGCGTTGCCGCTGCTGCTGGCGTTCTCGCTGTCCGGGCGCGGGCTGTTCGAGATCTTCACCGCGCAGCAGGTCGCCCAGGAGATCGTCCGGACGCTGGTGGGCAGCATCGGCCTGGTCGCCGCGGTGCCGGTCACGACCGCGCTGGCCGTTCTGGTGGCGACGCGGGAGCCGGTGGCGGAATCCACAGTGGAGGAACCGCCCGCCGTCGAACCGGAGCCCGAACCCGAGCCCGAGCCGGTCGCCCCGCTCGGGAGGAGGCGACCGGCCGCCAGGCTGTCCGGTGACATCTACACCGGCTACCACCGGGACAAGGGTCCGTGGACCCGCCCTCAGTGAGCGATCAGCACCGCGACGAGCGCGATGGTCGCGGGCACCGTCTGGACGAAGATGATCTTCTTGCTGGCCGTCAGCGCGCCGTAGACGCCGGCCACCATGACGCACACCAGGAAGAACACGGCGAACTGGAACGAGGGGTCGCCGTCGACGACCAGCGAGTAGAGCAGGCCCGCGCCGAGGAAGCCGTTGTAGAGGCCCTGGTTGGCGCCGAGCGTCTTGGTCTCCTTCGCGAACTCCGGCGTCAGGCCGAACGCCTTGTACCCGCGCGGCTTGTCCCAGAGGAACATCTCCAGCACCAGGATGTAGAAGTGGATGATCGCCACGAGGCCGACCAGGATGTTCGCCGCGATCTGCACGGGGTCCTCCAGGGTTGAGCGCGTTTACCGGTCAGTATCGTGACAGCGGGCGGGCGTTCCGGCTCGCCCCGGTGCCCGGTTAGGGGTTTCGGGCAGCGGATTCAGGGGTGTTCGTGCAGCCCACGCGGTGAGGACCGCTCGGTCCATGGCGGATACTGGTGTCGTGGCACGTGGCAGGAACACCCCGCAGACGCTCAGCGAGCAGGTCGACTCCGGAACGGCCGAGCTGTCGCCGGACCCCGACCGGCCGAACGCCTGGCTGCTGCGGCTCAACGGCACCGCGCAGTCCCACGTGGACCTCGACGACCCGACGAACATCGAGTTCGAGTACGTCCAGCGCCTGGCCCACGTCGTGGACCTCATGGCGCCGACCGGCAAGCCCGTGCGGGCCCTCCACCTGGGCGGCGGCGGGTTCACGCTGCCGCGGTACATCTCCGCGACCAGGCCCCGGTCGACCCAGCAGGTCGTGGAGATCGACGCGGCGCTGATCGAACTGCTGCGGCGCGTGCTGCCGCCGGACAAGAACGCCCGCATCCGCATCCGCAACGGCGACGCCCGCGAGGTCATGTCCCGCGCGCCGGGCGACTCGTTCGACCTCGTCGTGAGCGACGTGTTCTCCGGCGCCCGCACACCCGCGCACCTGACGTCGCTCGAGTACGTCCAGGAGGCCGAGCGCACGATGGTCGCGGACGGGATCTACGCGTCGAACATCGGCGACGGCAACGCGCTGGTGTACGCCCGCGCCCAGGCGTCGACCGTGCGCGCGGTGTTCGAGCACGTCGCCGTGATCGCCGAGCCGGGCATCCTCCGAGGTCGCCGGTTCGGCAACCTGATCATCCTCGGCTCGCACGTCGAACTGCCCGTCGAGCAGCTCGTCCGGCGCACCGCGGGCGACCCGTTCCCCGGCCGCGTCGAGCACGGGCGGCAGGTGGAGAAGTTCATCGGCGGCGCGAAGCCGACGACGGACGCGACCGCCACCCAGTCACCCAGCCCGCCGCCCGGCACGTGGGGCCTGCCCCCGGAGTGATCACCTGCCCGGCGCCGCGGAACCCCACCCGATCGGCGGCGGGTGAAAGCAGTGATCAGGATGGTCGACCGCGCAGTCCGCACCTACCCTCGAAGTACTGGGAGGGAGGCGCGTGGATGTCGACCCTGGTCCTGTACACCCCGCAGAACCGCAGGCTCGACCTGTCCCGGCTCGACGGGCAGGACTTCGCCCTCGTCCGGTCGCTGCACCGCCAGATCCGTCGCGGGGACAGGACCCTGCTCTGCTTGCGCGCCTCGACCGGGGACGGGGCCGAGATGCACGTCCGGGTCCGCGACGGCCGCTACTGGGCGGTGCACTTCCCCGGAGGCGACTGCGGCCTGGATCGGCACGAGATCTCGCGGGAGTCCGACGAGCACCGGCGCCAGAAGGACTACTGGCAGCGCGCCGCCGAGCACGCGGGCTACCGGGCGTGGCAGGAGCACCGGACCGACGCGAACACGATCCTCGACGTGGCCATCGACGGCCCCTGCCGAACAGGCGTCGAGGTCCAGCACTCGACGCTGGGAACCTTCCAGGTCAAGTCACGCACCACGAAGTCGTTCAACGTCGGCTGGCTCCCCGTCTGGTTCCTCGACTCCGACAACACCCCGCCGTGGTTCCACCAGGTGCCCGCGCTCGGGTGCAACACGTTGCGGTGGAGTTCGCTGCCCGTGCGAGGCTCGGCCACCGCTTTCGGTCCGAGCAGGTTCGCCGCCCTGGCGTGCACGGTCGCGAACTTCGGCACCTGCCCGGCCAGCGGGAGATCCCCGTGCGGGAAGCACCACCCGCGACGTGAGCCCTGGCGCGGGCTCACCGTGGACGACATCGCCGAGATGATCCCCGCCAGGGAGATCGTTCCCATGCGCGATCTGCGGGACCACGTCCACCTCGTCTCACCCGCGAACCTGGCGCTGTTCGAGGAACTCACCGGACGCAGCGGTGAGTACCGGCCAGGCAGCGCGTCGACGCGAGCCGGTGCCGCCACCAGCAGCACGCCCTGCGCAAACCCCGCCCACGACGATCCGCCACCGGGGCCGGGTTGTTCGAAGTGCGGCCGTGCACGGGCGGGGCCCGGCCGCGTGCTGTGCCCCGCCTGCCTGCACCGGCTGCGGACCCGGCCCATGAGCTCGTACTACGACGTCCCGTAACGGCCTAATGCGGGTACTCCGCAGGCCGGTTCTGGAAGGCCAGGATCGCCGGGTTGAGGATGACGCCGTCGCGGATCTCGATCGCTCGCCGGACGGTCTCGTCGGCGTCCCACGACGCGGGCCCCTCGAGCACCGTGCGCAGGTGCGGCAGCAGGGCCTCGCTGATCTCCCAGCTCGCCGAGTTCCACAGGTGCGACGGGCTGTGGTCGACGGCGTAGTAGGTGACCTGGTCGCCCACCACGAACGTCGGCGCGGCGAACGTCGTCGGCCTGGCCCAGCTGAAACCCATGCCCTCGTCGCACGAGACGTCGACGATCAACGTGCCCGGCGCGAGGGTGGGGAGGTCGTCCTCGATCAGGAACGTGAGCGGCGCGGCGGTGTCCTGGAGGACGCAGTTCACGATGATGTCGTGCCCGGCGAGGAACTCGGCGAGCGGCACGCGGCCGTCGCGGGTGTCCGCGTTGCTGCGGCGGGGGTCCTCGTCGTCGTGGTCGAACTGCACCATGACCGCCGAGTGGATCGGTGAGCCGACGGCGGCGACGTCGCGGTTGGTGAGGACGTGCACGTCGTGCACGCCGAGCGCGTTCAACGCCGTGACCGCGCCGCGGGCGGTGGCGCCGAAGCCGATGACGACCGCGCGCAGCCGCCTGCCGTAGTCGCCGGTCGAGCCGACCTGCTCCAGCGCGTGCAGGACCGAGGAGTAGCCCGCCAGTTCGTTGTTCTTGTGGAACACGTGCAGGCTGAACGCGCCTTCGCTCGTCCAGTGGTTCATCGCCTCGAACGCGATCAGCGTCAGCCGCCGGTCGATGGCCGCCTGGGTCAGCTTCTCGTCCTGCACGCAGTGCGGCCAGCCCCACAACACCTGCCCGGTGCGCAATCCGGCCACGTCCTGCGGCAGCGGCTTCGCCAGCAGCACGACGTCGCACTCGGCGACCAGCTCCGCGCGGGTGCGCAGGCCCGCGACCTGCGCCGCCAGCCGCTCGTCCGACACGCCGAAGCGCTCGCCGTAGCCGTGCTCCAGGTAGATCCGAGCCAGCAGGTCGGCGTCGATCCGGTCGAGGTGCAGCGGGTGGATCGGCAGTCTCCGCTCGTGCTCCTTGCTCGAACGAGCAACCACCCCGACGGTGAGCAGGTCCACCTGAAGCCCCATTCCACGTGCTTTCACGCCGTCACCGCATGGCTGTTGACCAGCTAGTGACCGGCGCTCCCGACCGTACCCCGTGTGCGGGCGGCACACCGGTCGGCGAGATGGCCCGGCGGACGCGGAAGGCGTCCGCCGGGCCATCCGGACTAGCAGCGGCCGAGGTCCTCCCACTGGGCGGTCAGGCCCGGCTCGGACCCCTGGGTCCACCAGCGGGCGCGCCACAGCCGCTGGTTGTGCGTGGCGCGCGCGTTCTCCAGGTAGACGCTCTCCCACTTCCACGCGGACACGCCCGCGCAGCCGACCGGCGTACCGGGCGTGGTGGTCGTCGTCGTGGTCGTGGTCGTGGTGGTCGTCGTCGTCGTCGTGGGCGGCGTGCCACCGCACTCACCCACGAGGTCGTCGACGAACCGCACACCGGTCGACCGGTAGTTCGCCGCGTTCGCGACGGCCACGGCGGGCGAGAGCACCTGGTTCTTCGCGTAGTAGACCCAGTCGGCCTGCTCCAGGTACGTGGCCAGACCGCCGTTGTGGGTCGCGAGGTCGATGAACCAGTGGTTGAAGTTCAGCGACATCGCCTGGCGCGGGTACACGTCGAACGGACCGCTGCGGTCGTGGTCCGCCACCAGCGTGCCGTCGATGTAGTACTTCACGTGGCCGTCGGCGACCGTCGCGACCACGTTGTGCCAGCCGTCCACACTGGACCGCTGGCTGTTGCTCTTGTTCTTCGACACCCACGGTTCGAGCTGGTAGGTGTGCCAGCTCGTCTGGTAGTTGATCGGCCCGGCCTCACCCCATCCGCCGTTGGGCAGGTACTCGGAGAAGTCCAGCTCGCTGTACAGCGGGTCGTTGTCGTAGCGCAGCGGGCTGATCGTGAAGAACGTCTGGTTCACGTGGTCGCCGTCCGGCCCGCTCACCGGCGCGTCGGAGAACCGGATGCGGCTGGCGTACGTGCCTTCGAGGAACCGGCGTTCCCCTTGCAGGACCTCGGTGTGCTTGGTGCCCGCCGCGGTGCCGTCGGTCGACGACGCCAACTGGAGCACCTTGTCACCGTTCACCGTGGGGAACGTGACGTTCTCCGGCGCCCACGTCGCGCCCGGCACGCCGGGGCCGCCCGCGTTCGACCGGACCTGCCAGCCGTGCTGGCCCAGCGTCCCGTCGGTGTGCGAGGAGTAGTTGAAGTCGTCGAACAGGACGCCGCACCCCGCCGCCGCGGCCGGAGCCGCCGCGCCGCTCGCGCCCCCGGCGGTGATCAGGGAACCGACCACCACGGCCGCCGCCAGTGCCGCTCCCGCGACCCGGACCTTCGTCGCGCGCCCCATCAGGCACGCTGCCAGAGGGCGGGGGTGGCCGAGGGCTCCCACGAGACGATGGACGTGTGCTGCTGGAGGCAGCGGTAGGTCGCGCCGTCGTAGGTGACCTGGGCACCGACCGGGTAGAAGGTGTTCGGCGCCCACGTGCCGCTCGCGGGCGGCTGCTGCGTGGTCGTCGTCGGCGGCGGTGGGCTGGTCGTGCAGCTACCCGACCCGAGGTCGTCCTTGAACCGCACGCCGCTCGACCGGAACGACGCCGCGTTCGCGACGGCCGTCGACGGCGACAGCACCTGGTCCTTGGCGTAGTAGACCCAGTCGACCTGCTGGAGGTACGTCGCCGTGCCGCCGCTGTGGCCCGCCGTGTCGATGAACCACTGGTTGAAGTTCAGCGACATCGCCTGGCGCGGGTACACGTCGAACGGACCGCTGCGGTCGTGGTCCGCCACCAGCGCGCCGTCGATGTAGTACTTCACGTGCCCGGCCGAGACCGTGGACACGACCGTGTGCCAGCCGTTGATGCTGCGCCGCTGGCTGGCGCTCTTGTTCTCCGCGTACCAGGGTTCCGGCGTGTAGGTGTGCCAGCTCGTCTGGAAGTTGACCGGGCCGGTCTCACCCCACCCGCCGTTCGGCAGGTACTCGGAGAAGTCCAGCTCGCTGTAGATCGGGTCGTTGTTGTAGCGCAGCGGGCTGATCGTGAAGAAGGTCTGGTTCACGTGGTCGCCGTCAGGCCCGCTGGACGGGGCGTCGGAGAACCGGATCCGGCTGGCGTAGGTGCCTTCGAGGAACCGCCTGGCGCCCTGGTAGATCTCGGTCTGCGTCGTGCCCGCGCCGGTCCCGTTGGTGGACGACGCGAGCTGGAGCACCTTGTCGCCGTCGGACGTCGGGAACGAGATGCCCTCCGGCGCCCACCTGGCTCCGGGCACGCCTGGACCACCGGCGTTCGCCCGGACCTGCCAGCCGTGCGAGCCGAGGGCGCCATCGGTGTGCGACGCGTAGTTGAAGTCGTCGAACAGCGCGCCGCACGCGGCGGCGGTGACGTCACTGGCCTCCACGGGGGCGCCGGACGCGGTGGAGACGCCCACCGCGACCATCGACAGTGCTGACACGGCCGCTGCTGCGGCCGTGGTGAAACGAGTTCTGCTGGATCGCGACATGAGCGTCCGCTCTCTCGGGTGGGGATGGGGAGAACCGCGGCGACCGGTGACCTGTTGCAGTTTTACCAGTGGTCCAGCAACAGATCCCCCATCAGCAAAGTGGTCTACCTCACAGGTAAAGTCAAGAGGTCTAGACCGATTATCTGCCAGCGGTTCTGAGGGTTCGATCAACACCCGAGAGGTAATACCACTGGTCACTTTCCGACCGGCTGAACAGGGTCACCAGTTGCTACGATGCAGAGGGCGCAACGGGAGGGAGCCAGCGGTGCGGCGAACAGAGGTGCGGGAGCGTCTGCGCGAGCTCATCCAACAGCGGCGGCCGGGCGAGGTCATGCCGTCCGAACGCGCGCTGAGCGAGGAGTTCGGCGTCTCCCGCCCCACGCTGCGCGCGGCCATGGACGACCTCGCCAGGGATGGCCTGCTGGTCCGCGAACACGGCCGGGGCACCTTCACCGGCACCAGGAAGATCAGCCAGGAGCTCACGCCCACCACCCCCGGCGAACTCGCCGTCCCCCCGGCGGAGGGCACCTGGTTCAGCAAGGTCGTCGAGTTCCGGGTCGAACCGGCGGGCGCGCGGCTCGGCAGGCGCCTGGAGGTCTCGCCGAGCCACGAACTCCTCGCCGTCACCAGGGTGAGGATCGTGGAGAACGCCCCGATGGCGATCGAGCGCATCCTCCTCCCGCACGACCTGGTCCCCGGCATCAACCCGGAGGACTTCGAGTCCGGCTCCCTCTACGAGCTGCTCAGGATGCGGTACGAGATCGTCGCCACGACCGCGGTGCAGATCACCGAGCCCACGGTCACCGACCCGGAGGAGGCGGCACTCCTCGGCGTCCCCCAGTACGCGCCAGCGCTGCTGTTCGAACGCACGACCAGGGACGCCACCGAGCGCGTCTTCGAGTACACCAGGTCCATCTACCGCGGCGACCGCTACCGCATCACGTCCCACTTGCGCTTCGACCGCACGTCGGGCTGACCGGCGGGCGTGACCACGCCGTCGTAGAGCCGCAGCACCACCGAGACGGTCACGTCCCAGCCGGGGCGCATGAGCTTCGGCTTGTCCCAGCACAGCGCCGAGCCGATGCCGCGGTACTGGGAGACGCGCACGAACCACGGGTCGCTCGGGCCGGACAGCACCGCCGTCCACGGGGCGACGGGGTCGGCGACCACGACGGCCAGCCAGTCCGCGACGACGCCGTTCAGGTCGTCCGCGCCGCGGCCGTCCGGGGTGATCACCCGCACGAGCGTCGGGTCGACGTCCGGCAGCCGCCAGAACCACCCGCCGTAGCCCGCGCCCGGCCGTCCGAGGCTGCCGGGGCTGTTCAGCACCACCTCGGAGTCCGCGGACAGCACGCTGGTCCACGACAGCTCCCAGCCACCCGACACGACCCGCCTGCGGATCTCACGGCGTTCGCGCAGCAGCACCACGCCGAACGAGTCGCACCACTCGACGGTCCCGTCCTCGGCCTGGCGCACCTGCCCCAGCTCGCCCTCGACGTAACCCCGGCCGCGCCGGTAGCTCCGACCGCCCCACAGGTTCACGCCGTCGACGTCGGGCAGCGCCAGCCCGATGCCCCGGTGCCACGGGTGGTCGGCCGGGTGCTCGCCGGTGACGACCGTGCCGCCGAGCGTCCGGACCGGGTGCAGCGCGGGCCTGGACACGACGGCGGGCGGCACGACGGCTTCCCGGCCGTACTCCGCCGCGCGGCCGAGCACCGACCACGGCGCCCCCAGTTCGGCGAAGGTCCGGAGCTGGTCGGCCGCCCGGACCACCGTGTCGTCGATCCCGTGCACCACCATCCGACTCCCCTTCCGCCGCAACCACTTCCGCGCGATCTGCACCGGTTCCGCCGCCGTGCGCACGGCTTCCAGCACGCGCATGAACCCGCCGCACGCCGCCAGCGGCGACTGGAGCGGCACCGAGGGGTCCCCGAGGTGCGCCACCAGGTTCCGCAACGGGGAGACGTGGTCGAACAACTCGTCGACGCCGTCGAGCACCAGCCGGTCGCGCGTGTAGTGCAGTTCCGCGCGCTTGAGGCTGCCGTGGACGACGAGCACGGGCTCCTGCTCGACGTCCGCGCACAGCGTCACGGCGACGACCACGGTGGTGCCGTTGCCGGTCCGCAGCCGCAGGCAGGAGGTGTCGTCGGCCTCGATGTCGTGCGCGCGCAGCAGTTCCAGCTCGATCGACGAGACGTCGTCGCTGCCGTCGACGGCCAGCGCGGTCGCGATGGCGTGCGCGTACGGGTTCGTGAGCGCCCCGTCCACCACGGGTTCGCCGTCGAGCGTGCGCCGCCCGGCCCACGGCGCGCGGGTGTAGTAGGCGTCATCGCGCGACCAGGCGCCACGCACGCCGATGCCCGCCACCTCACCGAGTTCGCCGGTCCGCACCAGGTCGGCGAGCCGCCGCACCGCGCCGGACCCGAGGCTCTGGAATCCGACCTGGCAGGCGACGCCCGACGTCAGGTCGACGAGTTCCCGCCACTGCCGCAGCGTCGGCGTCGGCGGCTTCTCCAGCAGGAGGTGCGCGCCGGAAGCCAGGACGTGCCGGGCGAGCGGCAGGTGCGTGTGCATCGGCGTGGACACGACACCGATGTCCGGCCGGGTCTCGGCCAGCAGTCGCGGCAGGTCGGGGCTCACCGGGCGGCGGCCGACCAGCCGCAGGCCCTCGGCGTCCAGCGGGGCGACCTCGCAGACCCCGGCGAACCGGACCTCCCCCGCGGCCTCCAGCTCGACGATCTCCCGCAGGTAGCTCCGCCCGTACCCGGACGCGCCGACGAGGACGACGGCCGGTGGCCCGTCGAGCCGTCCCATCCCGCCCACCTCGCTCAACCGGTTCCGCCAAGCTAAGCGCCGATCCGACCAGCAGTCAAGAGACCAGATGGAAACCGCTTACCAGCTTGTGGCGCAACAGTATCCACCCTTGCGATCAAGGCCTTCCGAGGTCCATCGTTACCGCGGCCGACACCGGGAGGAACCGTGGGTCCCCACCGCAGGAGCAGGTACGCCGCGGCGCTGGCCGCAGTTCTCGTGCTCACCGCCCCGCCGATCACCGCGTCCACCGGGCGCCACCACGGCGGTTGGGAGAGGCTCGACCGCGGTCTGGTCGCCGCCCGAACGGCCCAGGGCGTGCACCTGAGCTGGCGGCTGCTCCGCGAGGAGACCACGGGCTGGACCGCGACCGGCCTGGCGGGCCCCGACTTCGCGGTGTACCGGGACGGGCGGCGGATCGCCACCGTCACCGACAGCACCGCCTACCTCGACGCGTCACCCGGCGAGCGCTACCAGGTCGCCGCCGTGGTGCGCGGCCGGGAGGCCCGGCGGAGCGACCCGGTCACGCCGTGGGCCACGTCCCACCTCGACCTGCCGCTGCGCAGGCCGGCGGACGGCGTGACCCCGGCGGGCGAGAGCTACACCTACTCCGCCAACGACGTCAGCGTCGGCGACGTGGACGGCGACGGGCGGTACGAGTACGTGGTCAAGTGGGACCCGTCCAACAGCAAGGACGTCTCCCAGGTCGGCTACACCGGGCCGGTCTACCTCGACACCTACCGGCTCGACGGCACGCTACTGCACCGGGTCGACCTCGGGGTGAACATCCGGGCGGGCGCGCACTACACCCAGTTCCTCGTGCACGACTTCGACGGCGACGGCCGGGCCGAGATGATGGTCAAGACGGCGCCGGGGACGAAGGTCGTCGGCCGCGACGGCCGGGAGCGGCACATCACCATGCCGCGCGAGGACGTGCTCGCGGGCCACACCCACCAGGACGACTACCGCGTCGACGCCGAGGGCTACCGCAGGCACCTGGTCGAGGTGTTCCGGGGCTGGGACCGGCACCCCGAGGTCGTGGCCGGGCACTGGCCCGCGACGCTGGAGCAGGCGCTGGGCCTCGCGCCCCGGTACGCCTACCCGCTGTCGGAGGCGGACGCCGCCGCGCTGGTGGACCACTTCGTCGACGTCTACGCGCCCGGCCGCAGCGCCAACAACAGGCTGCGGAACTTCGCCGGGTTCATCCTGAGCGGACCCGAGTACCTGACCGTCTTCGACGGCGCCACTGGCCGGGAGCTCCAGACCGTCCGGTACAAGCCGGGCCGGACGGACGACGGCCTCCTCTGGGGCGACTACGCGATGAACCGGATCGAGCCCGGCAACCGCGTCGACAGGTTCCTCTCCGGCGTCGCCCACCTCGACGGGAAGCACCCGTCGGCGATCTTCGCCCGCGGCTACTACACCCGGTCCACCGTGATCGCCTACGACTGGGACGGCAGGCGGCTGGAGCAGCGGTGGTACGCCGACAGCGGCTGGGTGCCGATGTCCAACCCCTTCAACGACTCCCCGCACGGCCGGGACGGCACCGATCCGCGCTGGGCCACCCTGACCACCCAGGGCGCGCACTCGCTCGGCGTGGCCGACGTGGACGGCGACGGCAGGCAGGAGGTCGTCTACGGCGCGGCGACCCTCGACGACGACGGCAGCCTCCGGTACAGCTCCACCGGGATCCTGCCGCCCGGCAGCGCCGACCCCGGCGCGCGCAAGCGACTCGGTCACGGCGACGCCCTGCACGTGACCGACATCGACCCGAACCGGCCCGGCCTGGAGATCTACATGGTCCACGAGGGCGGCCCGGTCGCGCCGTACGGCTACGGCCTGCGCGACGCGGCGACGGGTGAGGTGCTCTACGGCGGCTACTCGGGCGTGGACACCGGGCGGGGCATGGTCGGCGACGTCCGGCCGGACGTGCCGGGCCTGGAGACGTGGGCGTCGCTGCCGGGCGGGTCCGGCGCGGTCGGGGTGTGGAGCGCCGACGGCAGGCTGCTGGAGAACCGCTCCCCCGGAACGAACATGAGCATCCGCTGGGCCGGGGACCTCACCACGCAGATCGTCGGCGGGGCGCTCGACGCGACCCCGACGATCGAGGACTGGCGGCGCGGCACGCTGCTCACGGCGGACGGGACGCGGACCAACAACGGCACCAAGGGAACGCCGTCGCTGGTCGCCGACGTCTTCGGCGACTGGCGGGAGGAACTGCTGGTGCGCACGGTGGACAGCTCGGCGCTGCGGTTCTACACGAGCACGGAACCCACCAACCACAAGATGTACGCGCTCACGCAGGACCGGCAGTACCGCGTCGAGGTCGCCCGGCAGCAGACCACCTACAACCAGCCCTCGTACCCCGGCTTCTACCTGGCCTCCGACACCGACTGGGCCGAGGTCCCGAGGCGCTGACCCCCGAGTCCTTCCGCCGCCCCCACCGGAGGAGGAACCGCTTGAGGACCAAGCTCGCACTGCTCGTGGCGCTCGCCGCGAGCCTCGTCACCGCGCCCGATGCCGCGGCCGCGACCACGGTGTCGCCCACCGATCCCAACATCAGGTACGCCGGACGGTGGAACACCAGTGCTCCCAGCGCCTACGTCTCCGAGTGGGCAGGCGCGTACGTCACCGTCGGCTTCACCGGCACCACGGTGAAGCTCAGGCAGCGCAACGCGATCGACCTCTTCGCCGCCATCGACGGCGGGCCTTTCACGGCGTACGCCAACAGGAGCGGGACGGTCGACCTCACGCCGACACCGCTGGCCGCGGGCAACCACACGCTGCGCGTCTCCTACCGCCCGATCGCCGGATCCTACAAGGGCGACGCGGTGTTCCAGGGGGTCGTCCTGGACACCGGCGCGCGGACGTTCGCCCCCGCCGTGCCGTCGAAGACCGTCGAGTTCGTCGGCGACTCCATCACCGTCGGCCAACTCTCGTCCCGGCAGGCGCTCACCGCGTACGGCTGGCTGGTCGGCGAGCGGCTGGGCGCGCGGCACACGCAGATCGCGGTGGGCGGCGCGTGCCTGTCCCCGTCGACGGACGGGTGCCTGAACATGAGGGACGGGTTCCTGCGCACGGGGCTGGCGGAGTCCGCGCCGCCGTGGGACTTCTCCCGCTACCGGGCGGACGCGGTGGTCGTGAACCTGGGCACCAACGACGTCGGGCACGGCGTGACGGGACCGCAGTTCCAGAGCGCCTACGTGACCCTGCTGCGCCGGGCCAGGGAGAAGTACCCGACCGCGGCCCTGTTCGCACTCGGGACCTTCCGCAAGCGCTACCTCGCCGAGACGCAGGCCGCGGTGAAGACCCTCACCGACGGCGGCGACGCGAACGTCTCGTTCGTCGACACGACGGGCTGGGTCGTCGAGGCCACCGACACCGTCGACAACGTGCACCCGAACGACACCGGGCACCGCAAGATCGCCGACCGGCTCGCGCCGATCGTCTCCGCGCGGCTCGGCGGCTGACGGCGCGACGGGGCCGCCACCACCTCGTCGTGGTGGCGGCCCGGTCCGCCGCTAGGGAGTGGCGAAGCTGGGGTGCGGCGGCTGGTTGTACGCGGTGTTCTGCCAGGCGATGGCGAGCCGGTACTGCCGGTCCTGCATGAGCGACGCGCGCTTGATGGTCGTCGTGTCGGTGGTGGAGTAGATCCGCAGCGCCTTGTTGTCCGACGTGCGCCAGACGACCTCCTCGCGCCAGTCGCCGAGGATGTCGGCGGACAGGGCGGGCGTGGACTTGGTGCCGTTGTTCGACGCGACGCCGGAGCCCGTGAGCAGGCGGGTGTCGCCGGACGTGCCGTACTTGTCGATCGTGGTGCCGTTCAGCAGCTCCCGCTGGGCGTCGCCGTCCCACCAGATCACGAAGTTCGCCGAACCGGGCTTGCGGCTGTTGACCTGCGCCCCGGTGGTGGCGCTGCGCAGCCCGCCGACCGCGGAGGACCACACCTCGGCACCGGCGTTGCCCGCCCAGACGTCCGCCGCCACGCCCCGACCGTTGTCGCAGCCGCACGACGCGGCGCTCCAGATGATCTGCCCGGTCCGGGCGTCACCGATCCAGTCGGCCGGGTCGCTGCCCGACTCCGACGGCTTGTAGACCTCAAGGCCGGACCTGGACGGGATGAAGTCGCCCACGTGCAGGGCGTCGCCGTGGTGCGTGTTGTTCTGCCACAGCCCGTAACCGTTGTCGTCGACGGCCATCGAGCCGTACATGATCTCGTCACGGCCGTCGCCGTCCACGTCCGCGACGGAGAGCTGGTGGTTGCCCTTGCCGGTCCACTGGGACCCGTTGGTGGACGACGAGGAGTCGAACGTCCACCGCCGGGTCAGCGCGCCGCCGCGGAAGTCCCACGCCACCACCGTGCTGCGGGTGTAGTAGCCGCGCGCCATGATGATGCTCGGCGACGAACCGTCCACATAGGCCGTTCCGGCGAGGAAGCGGTCGACGCGGTTGCCGTAGCTGTCGCCCCACCCGGAGACGGTGCCGCGCGCGACCACGAAGTTCTCGGTGTCCAGCACGGCGCCGTCGGTACCGCGGAACACGGACAGGAACTCCGGGCCGGTCAGGACGTAGCCGGAGGAGTTGCGGTAGTCGGCGGACGAGCTGCCGATCACCTGGCCGGTGCCCGACCGCGTGCCGTCGGCGGTCTTCGTGACCACCTCGGCCCTGCCGTCGCCGTCGTAGTCGAACACCTGGAACTGGGTGTAGTGGGCGCCCGCGCGGATGTTGCGGCCGAGGTCGATCCGCCACAGCCTGGTGCCGTTGAGCTTGTACGCGTCGAGGTAGACGTTGCCCGTGTAACCCGACTGCGAGTTGTCCTTGGCGTTGGTGGGGTCCCACTTCAGGACGATCTCGTACGAGCCGTCGCCGTCCAGGTCTCCCACGGAGGCGTCGTTCGCGGTGTAGGTGTAGGCCTCGCCGCTGGGCGTGGTGCCGCCCGGCGGGATCTGGAGCGGGACGTCCTGGCTGGTCGCCGCCGCCGTCACCTCGTCGGCGCTCGCGGAGGGCTGCTCCGCGCCGTCGACCACCGACCGCACGGAGTACCTCGCGCCGGGCGGCGCTCCCACGTCCAGGTAGCTCGTCGCGGTGGTGACCGGCGTGGTGGTGACCAGCGTCCCGTCGCGGTAGACGTTGAACGCCGAGTCGGCCGAGTCGGTCCGGAGTTGCCGCCAGGACACGAAGTTGCCGTCGTCGGTGGCGGACCGGAGGCTGATCAGCCCCCTGTCGAGGCGTTCCGTCGTGCCGGTGGGCGCGGGCTCCGCGTGCGCCTGCGCCGCGACGCCGCCCACCGCCGAGGCGCAGGACGCGACCAGCGCGAGCGCGAGCAGGTGTCGTCGGGCCGGACCCGCCTTGGTGCCGAACAGTCTCATCGTGCCGCTCCGATTCTCCGCACAGGCTTTCGATTTCCACGACAATGCGAAACCGACGAGGGCGAAAGACCTCGCCTTGCATGACCCCGGCAGCGGTCGCGCTCGTTCGCGCCGTCACCCGGAGAACCGGGCGGACGATCACTGGAAAGCGCTTTCCAGATCGTCAACATAGGGGTAACGCCGGAGGTCGTCAACAGGACCGGCCCGCTTCGAACGCCGTTCGACGCCCCGTTCGACGAATTCGACGATCCGCCGCCGCTCTTTCCTTGCCACAGAGGAAAAGGCGGCATTGACGGTGGCGTAACACCCTCGTAGCCTTCCCGGCACTGCCGCTGCGAACCGTGTCCTGCCAAGACGATTGCGACCGGAGGCGTCACCGTGGTCGAGTTGAAACGATTCAGGGCACTCGTCACCTCGGTGGCCGCGCTGCTGCTGGCCGTCACGGTCACCTCCTGCGGCGGCTCCTCGGGCGGAGGCGGCGAGGAGGAGACGGGCCCGGTCACCCTGCGGTTCTCCTGGTGGGGCAACGCGGAGCGCGCGGGCCTGATGCAGCAGGCACTCGACCTGTTCCACAGCAAGAACCCCACCATCACCGTCACGCCGAGCTTCCAGGAGTTCGAGGCCTACTGGCAGAAGATCGCCACCGAGACCGCGGGCGGGAACGCGCCGGACGTCCTCCAGACGGACTTCGCCTACCTGAGGGAGTACGCCGACCGCCGCGTCCTCTACGACCTGAAGAAGCAGGAGGGCAAGAACCTCGACCTCGGCGACCTCGTCGACGGGCTCAAGGGGGTGGGCGAGATCAAGGGCGGCCTCTACGGCGTGCCCGTGGGCGGCAACACCTGGGGCTTCGTCTACAACCCCGCGCTCTACGCCCAGGCGGGCGTGCCGGAACCGAAGCTCGGCTGGACCTGGGACGACTACCGCGCGGGCGCCAAGCAGATCACCGAGAAGACCGGCGTGTTCGGCAGTTCCAACCCCATCGACACCTACTACAACCTGGAGCTGCGGCTGCGGCAGGAGGGCGGCTCGCTCTACACCGAGGAGGGCGGGCTCGGCTTCGACCGCGCGCGCTTGGCCGCGTTCCTGGCCGAGGGCAAAAAGATGGCCGACGACAAGGCCGCGCTGCCCGTCGAGAAGGGCGTGCAGATCAAGCCGAAGCACGCGCTGGAGTCGGACCTCGTGGCGGGCTCGCCCGCGTGGGACAACTTCCTCGACCGCTACTCCAAGGCCACCAAGGCGGAGCTGAAGATCGCCCCGTCCCCGAGCGACAACCCGCAGGTGTTGGGGCAGTACCTCAAACCGGCCCTGCTGCTGAGCGTGTCGCAGAAGTCCGAACACCCCGCCGCGGCGGCGAAGCTGGTGTCGTTCATGATCAACGACCCGGAGGTCGGCAAGATCTTCGGCGCCAACCGGGGCCTCCCGCCGACCAACGCCCAGCGCTCGGCGGCCCAGCTCACCGGCCCGCTGGCCGCCGTGGCCGCCTACGAGGACGGCATCAAGGACAAGCTCGGCAAGACCCCGCCCGCACCGCCCAAGGGCGCGGGCTCGCTGGAGCAGGCGTTCATCCGCATCAACGAGGAACTGCTGTACGGCCGGATCACGGTGGACCAGGCGGTCGACCAGTTCTTCACCGAGGCCGACGAAACGCTCGGCAACTGACGATGGCGACGGTCACCCCGGTCCGCCCCGTCGACGCCACACCTCCCGGAGCGCCGGGCCCCCGCGGGGCGAGGCGGCGCTCCGGCGACGGCATCACCGGGTACTTCTTCCTGTCGCCGTGGATGCTCGGCATCCTGCTGCTGACGCTCGGCCCGATGGCGACCTCGCTGTACCTCTCCTTCACCGACTACGACCTGTTCGACACCCCGCGGTGGATCGGCCTGGACAACTACGCGCGGATGTTCCAGGACCAGCGCTGGCTCAGGTCGGTCCAGGTGACCGCCCTGTACGTGGTGCTCGCGGTGCCGGTCAAGCTGGCCGTCGCGCTCGCCGTGGCGCTGCTGCTCAACAGCGAGCGCAAGGGGCAGGGCCTGTACCGGGCGGCGTTCTACGGGCCTTCGCTGATCGGCGGGAGCGTGAGCGTCGCGATCGTGTGGAAGGCGATGTTCAGCGACGACGCCGCCGTGGACCAGGTCCTGCGGGTGTTCGGCGTCCACACCGGCGGCTGGTCGGGCAACCCGGACTTCTCCCTGCTGATGCTCGTGCTGCTGGCCACGTGGCAGCTCGGGGCGCCGATGGTGATCTTCCTGGCCGGGCTCAAGCAGGTGCCGAGGGAGCTGTACGAGGCGGCCGAGGTCGACGGGGCCGGGCGGTGGCGCCGGTTCGCGTCGATCACGCTGCCGATGATCTCGCCGGTGGTGTTCTTCAACCTGCTGATGGAGACCATCAACTCGTTCCAGGTGTTCACGTCCGCCTACGTCGTCGGCGGACCGAACGGACAGCCCGCGGGCACGACGCTGTTCTACACCGTCTACCTGTTCGACCGGGGCTTCGGCGACTACCGCATGGGGTACGCGTCCGCGATGGCCTGGATGCTGCTGCTGGGCGTCGGTCTGGTCACCGCGTTCCTGTTCCGCTCCGCGCGCGGCTGGGTCCACTACTCCGGGGAGAAGGCGTGAAGCGCGTGGCCTGGCACGTGGGCGTGCTGCTCCTGCTCGCCGTCGTGCTGTACCCGCTGGTGTGGGTCGCGGCCGCCACGTTCAAGCCGTCAGACGAGATCGTGGGCAGTCTGCGGCTGCTGCCGCTCGACCCCACGGTGGAGAACTACGAACGGGCCGTCGAGGGCGTCGGCGGGGTCGGGATCGGCCGGTACTTCCTCAACTCCGGGCTGCTGGCCGTGCTGTCCGTGGTCGGCACCGTGGCGTCATCGGCGCTGGCCGCCTTCGCGTTCGCCAGGCTGCGCTTCCGGGGCCGTTCGGCGATGTTCGCCGTCATGATCTCCACGCTGCTGCTGCCGTTCCACGTGCTGATCATCCCGCAGTACGTCGTGTTCCAGCGCCTCGACCTCGTCGACACCTACGTGCCGCTGCTGATCGGCAAGTTCCTGGCGTCGGAGGCGTTCTTCGTCTTCCTCATCGTCCAGTTCATCAGGACGATCCCGCTCGAACTGGACGAGTCGGCGAAGATCGACGGCGCCGGGCCGTGGCGGATCTTCTGGAACATCGTGCTGCCGCTGGCGAGACCCGCGCTGATCACCACGGCGATCTTCACGTTCATCTGGACGTGGAACGACTTCTTCGGCCCGCTGATCTACCTCAGCACGCCGGACAAGTACCCGCTGCCGCTCGCGCTCCAGCTCTTCATCGACGAGGCCAGCGGCTCCGACTTCGGCGCGCTGATGGCGATGTCGCTGCTCGCGCTCGTCCCGGTGGTCCTGTTCTTCCTGTTCTTCCAGCGGTTCCTCGTCGAGGGCGTGTCGACCTCCGGGATCAAGGGGTGAGGCGCTTCCCGCTGTTCGCCGAGTGCCTGACGGCCGGTGTCCTGGTGGTGCTCGCCGCGCTCCCGCTGGTCACGCTGCTGCCCGCGCTCGCCGCGGGCTGCGCGCACGTCAAGGCGCACGTCGACGGCGAGACCACCGCACTCCGCGCCTTCTTCGACCGCGTGCGCGACGCGGCGCGCGGCGGCCTCGGCCCGTCCACCGGCGTGGTCGCGGGGTTCGGCGCGCTCGCCGCTGACGTGGCCGTGCTGCGGCGCGTGCCGCTGCCCGGTGGAGGCGTGGTGAGCGCGGTCTGCGCGGTGGCGGCCGTCGGGCTCGCGGTCGTCGTCCTGCGGGCGGCGGCGGACTGGTCGCCGGGCGAGCGCTGGACGGCGCTGCTGCGCTCGGCCGCCCGCCGGAGCGCGGCGGACCCGAGCGGCTCGCTGCTGCTCGTCGTGGCGCTCGGCGTGCTCGTCGTGGTCACCTGGCAGCTTCCGCCGCTGGTCGTGCCCATGCTCGGCTGCGTCCTGATGGCGGCGGTCGCCGTCGAACGCCGCCGCTCCCGGCTTCGGGATGCCGAACACCTCTGATCCAGAGGTTTGCGCGCCACCGTGCGGGGCACCTAAGAAGGCACGGTCCAGGCGACGGAGAGGTGCGGAGCGCGTGTCACTGCTGGCCGACCGCTACCGGCTGGGCCGGGTGCTGGGCAGCGGCGGCATGGGCGACGTGCACCGGGCCTGGGACACCAAGCTCGGCCGGTTCGTCGCCGTCAAGGTGTTCCGCGCCCGCCTGGACGCCGTGTCGACCCGCCGCTTCGACGGCGAGGCCCGCACGCTCGCGGCCCTGTCGCATCCCCGTCTGGTGTCGGTCTTCGACGCGGGAACGGACGGCGACGCGACGTTCCTGGTGCTGCAACTCGTGGACGGCCGGACCCTGCACAACCGGATCGGCGACGGCCCGCTGTCACCGGAGGAGGTGCGGACGCTCGGCGCCGAACTGGCCGACGCGCTCGCCTACGTGCACGCCAACGACGTGGTGCACCGCGACGTCAAGCCGTCGAACATCCTGCTCGACACCGACGGCGACGCCTACCTGGCCGACTTCGGCCTGGCCAGGCTGACCGGCTCGACGCGCCTCACCGGCACCGGCGAGATGATGGGCACCGCCGCCTACCTCGCCCCCGAACAGGTACGCGGCCGGGACCTAGGTCCGCCCGTGGACGTATACGCACTCGGCCTCGTGCTGCTGGAGTGCCTGACCGGCTACCGCGAGTACGAGGGCAGCGAGGTGGAGGCCGCGGTGGCGCGCCTGCACCGCCCACCCGACCTCCCCGCCGACCTCCCCCCGGACCTGGCCAGGCTGCTGACCAGGATGACCGCACTCACACCACGCCGCCGACCGACCGCCCAGCAGTGCGCCCAAGCACTCCGCGCCGGGACGGACGCGCCGACCGGTTCCCGAACCCGCAAGGCGATCCTGGCCACTACGGCCGCCGCGGCGGTGGGCCTGATCGGCGCCACGTGGGCCTTCACCGGCGACCACGAACACCCAACGTCCGACCCGATCCCGACCCGCTCGTCAACCGCACCCACCCCGACGACCAGCGCCGCCCAGGCCGTCACCGCCGAGTCCGAGCCCCCCGTCGGCGTCCCGGCCCCGGAGAACGCCTCGCCGGATCGCGCGATCGTTCCGACCGACACAGGGGCGCCGCCCACCGAGGACGACCCTGGCTCGACAAGGGGCAAGGACAAGCAGAACCCAGGTCAGGCGAAGAAGTCCGCCGAAGGCGCGACGAAGAAGAACGGCGGCTGATCGGCCGGTCACGCACTCCGGCCACCAGACCGCTGTTCGAGTGCTCGAATCGGTCTCAGGGCAAAGCCTGAGCGATGTGTGCCTGAACGCGCACCGTCCGCTGTGGTCTGTCTATTGCCAAAAAGATGCCCTTTAAGCGGTCAGACGCGCCGGTGGATTTTCGGAGAATCCTCCCGCGGAACGCAGGCCGTGACGGACGACGATCGAACGCGGCGACGATCGAACGGCACTCGACCTGCCCTGACCTCGGCCGGAGGCGCGTCCACGGCGCTTGGCCTGCCGACCTCCTGCGAACGCGAGCGCCGACGTCTCGCCACGGGCGGGATGGGATTCCGGCATCCACGTCCGCCATGCACCTGATCTACAGCGAGTTACGCACAGCTACCTCATCCCGATGCACAAGGAGTTGGCCGGAAACGAGCGTCACTCACCGATCAAAGCGAGGAAAGGCCACGAGCATGGAATCGACATGGCGGTTGGGGCTCAAGCCCGCGGGAAACGTCGCTTGGTCTGCCGGGAGCTCTGCCGCCGCGGTGCCGGAGCGGGACCCGTGCCCGCTGCCGCCCGACGATCGCCGACTCGATCCCACCGAGCAGGTGACAGCCGAGGTCGCGCTTCCCGCTCGGCGAGGTCGATCGGACCTGGCGGGGCCTCACGGCCAACTGGTGTACAGACTGGCCGTCGCCGTCGACATCGAGAACTACAGCAGGTTGGACACCCTGGACCAGTCGCTGATCCAAACCCGGTTGAGCGAGGTCCTCGACTTCGCGGCACGCCACGCGGGTCTGGCGCGAGACCGGTGGCACCGCCAACTCCGAGGCGATGGGGAACTCGCCGTGCTGCCACCGGACGTGGACGTGGCGTGGGTCGTCGCGGAGTTCACCGAGCAGCTCGTCACGGCTCTGGCCGACCTGAGGCGGGCCAACTCGACCGAGCCCGCCCTGCGGATCCGGGTAGCGATGCACCACGGAACGGTGGCGATGGGGCACTTCGGGCCCGCGGGCGACACCCCGGTGATCACCTGCCGCCTCCTGGACTCGGACAACGCGCGGAACGCGCTGACTGACGAGACCTCGACCGACCTGGTCCTCGTGGTCTCGGAACAGCTCTACCAGGAGGTCGTCGCGAGCCGGTTCTACGGCCTCGCCCCGGACCGGTTCCGACCTACCCTGGTGTCCGCCAAGGACAAGGACTACGCGGGCTACCTCTGCTCGGGCACCCCTCGAACGCCGGACCGACCGGACAACCGGGCGAGCAGGCCGTCCGGCAACGGCAACGGGAACGGGAACGGGAACGTCAGGAGGATGCGCGAGGCGGGTTGACCAGCGCATCGGTTCGGGGTGCGCACCCGCGCCTGCCGGAAGCGCGAATCGGCCCCCACGAGATCGGGCCGAGACCACGACGTTCGCAGGACCCGAGATAGGACGAAGCGCCGCCCCGCTCCCGGCGCCACGAGGAGCGGGCGGCACCAACCCGCGTCAGCCCGTCGCCCCCAACGGTCGGTGGCGGACCGAGAGTGCGGCCAGGCGGGCCTCGTGGCGGCGCATGTCGGCGAGGAAGCCCGGCCAGTCGTCACCGCCGGACCAGGCGTTGCCCGCTAGCGCACAGAGCCTCGGGAACGCGAGGTACTCGGCGTGGGACGGGTCGGGGACGAATTCCGTCCACAACTGGGCCTGGGTGCCGAGTACCAGCGCTGCCTCCTCCGGGGACCAGCCTGGTGGGGGGAGTTCCTGCGCGTAGACGTCCCGCAGGGTCACCACTCCCGCGGGCTGGCCCGCGAGTTCGTCCGCGGCGTCGGTCTGCGGGTAGTCGAGGTACGTCGAGCGCCACGGGGTCATGATCACGGGGTGGCCGTTGCGGGCTGCCTCCAGGCCGTGGACGGGGTCGCGCCAGACCATGACCGTGGTCTCCCGCGGCAGGGACGCGGCGCCGCCGCCCTCGTCCCAGCAGACCGGTGTGCGGCCGTTCTCCAGCAGGAAACCGCTGATCTCGCCGAGGAACCAGCCGTGCAGGGCGTCCGGGCCTGGCAGGCCCGCCGACCGGACGCGCTCCAACGCCAGCGGGCTGCGGCCCCACTCCGCCGTGGGGCACTCGTCGCCGCCGATGTGGACGTGCTGCGACGGGAAGACGTCCATGACCTCCTCCAGCACGGCCCGACAGAAGTCCATTGTGGACTCCTGCACGCCGAACACCTCCTCGGAGACGCCCCAGCTCGTCCACACGGGCAGGTGGCGGTCCGGGAAGTTGCCGAGCTGCGGGTACGCGGCGAGCGCGGCGCGGGCGTGGCCGGGCATCTCGATCTCGGGCATGACGGTGACACCGCGCTCGGCCGCGTAGGCGACCAGGCCGCGCAGTTCGGCGGTGGTGTACGCGCCGCCGTGCGGACTGGCGTCGAACCGGGTGCTGCCCGCCGGGCCGATCATGCTCTCGGCGCGCCAGCCGCCCACCTCGGTGAGCTTCGGGTAGCCGGGAACGGGCATGCGCCAGCCCTGGTCGTCGGTGAGGTGCAGGTGCAGGACCGTGAGCTTGTGCAGCGCCAGCAGGTCCACGAACCGGTGCAGGAACGCGATGGGCATGAAGTGCCGCGCCACGTCCAGCATCGCGCCGCGCCACGGGAACGCCGGGACGTCCTGGACCTCCAGGCACGGCAGGGCGATCGGCCCCGTCGGCTCCACCGGGAGGAGTTGGCGCAGCGACTGGACCCCGTGCAGCAGGCCCGCGGGGGCCGCCGCGCGCAGCCGGACCCCGCCCTGGTCGACGCGGAGTTCGTAGCCCTCGGCGCCGAGGTGGCCCAGCGCCGGGTTGACGGCCAGCACCACGTCGCCGTCCGGTGAGGGCGGTAGCGCGACGCCGTACGGCCTCAGGTAGCCGCGCAGGAGGTGGACCGCTTGCGCGGCACCGGATCCCGTGCGGACGGCGGTGGCGCCGCCGATCGTGAAGCTGCCGGGAAGCCGCACCAGTTGCTTCGGCGGGGGAACGATCACGCCTGCACTCTCCTCACCCTTTGACCGCACCCGCGGTGATACCGGAAGTGACCCGCCCCTGAAGGGCGAGGAAGACCAGGAGGACGGGAACCATGAACAGCGTGGAAGCGGCCATCGTGGCGCCCCAGTCGGTGCCGAACGTGTTGCTGAACGACGACAGCCACACCGGCAGCGTCCGGTCGTCGCGGTTCTTGATGATCAGCAGGTTGGCGAAGGCGAACTCGTTCCACGCCGTGATGAACCCGAACAGCGACGTAGACATCAGGCCGGGGGCCAGCAGCGGGAAGACGATGCGGCGGAACGCCTGGAAGCGCGTGCAGCCGTCGACCAGCGCGGCCTCCTCCAGGTCGACCGGGATCGCGCCGAGGAACCCGCGCAGGGTCACGATGGTGAACGGCAGCGTGATCATGAAGTAGATCAGCGTCAGCATGGACAGCTTGTCGAGCATGTCCGTGTCGCGGGCGATGACGTACATCGGGATCAGCAGCGCCTCCCACGGCGTCATCTGCGCGACGAACACCATCAGGATGAACGCCCGCCTGCCCTTCCACCTCATCCGCGCGACGGCGAACGCCGCCAGCAGCGCGACGGCCAGCGCGAGCAGGACGCCGCCGAGCGACACGACGAGGCTGTTGCGCCAGAACAACCAGAACCCGCTCGCCCGGACGGCCGTGGCGAAGTGGTCGAAGCTGACCGTGGTGGGCCAGAACGTCGGCGTCGGAGCCTGGATGTCCTTGGTGGGCTTGAACGCCGTCAGGACCATCCAGTACACCGGGAACACCGCGACGACGCACACGAGCAGCGCCGAGGCGGTCAGGGGGATCCTGCGCCACTTCACAGTTCCGCCTCCTGCTTGAACATCTGGCGGAAGTAGGCCAGCAGCACGACCACCAGCAGCAGCACCGTGATCATCGAGACGGCCGCGCCGAGGTCGTACTTGTTGAGCGACTGCGCGATCTGGAACGCGTACACCGGCAGCGTCGTGGTGGCGTCACCCGGCCCGCCCTGGCTGATGGCCCAGATCTGGACGAACGACTTGAACACCCAGATCACCTCCAGCGACAGGATCAGGCCGAACATGGGGCGCAGGATGGGGAACGTGATGGAGGTGAACAGCCGCCACGAGCCCGCGCCGTCGATCTTCGCTGACTCGTAGAGCTCCGACGGCACGGTCGTCATCGCGGAGTACAGCGACAGCGCGGCGAACGGCACCGACTGCCAGACGATGAGCGCGACGAGGATGCCGAACGTCGAACTGCCGTTCGCGAACCACGTGTAGTCCTGGAACTGCTCGAACCCGAGCTGGACCAGCACCCAGTTGACCACGCCGAGCCGCGACTGGAACAGCCACTGGAACACCGTGGTCGCGGCGATGATCGGCGTCGCCCAGGTCAGCACCAGGCAGCCCATCACCAGCAGCCGCAACCACTTCCCGAGCGCGGACAGCAGCAGCGCGACCAGCGTGGACAGCACCATGATGAGCACGACGTTGACCACCGTGAACAGCAGCGTGCGCCGGACGACGGCCCAGAACACCGGGTCCGCCAGCGCTTCCCGGTAGTTGTCCAGCCCGACGAAGGTCGCGCCGCCGCGGATCAGCTCGCCGAGCCGGAAGTGCTGCACCGAGATGACCAGGTTGCGCACCAGCGGGTACAGCAGCAGGTACGCCGACCCGAGCACGGTCGGGGCGATCAGCAGGTAGGGCCAGATCGACACCCGGCGCCGCCGCCTCGGGCGCTGAGGCGGCGGCGGTTCCGGGGTGGCGGTCGGCCGCGGGCCCGCGTCGCGGACCACGGGAGCGGTCGACACGTCCGGCCTACTTGCCGGAGTTCAGGGCGGCGGCGATCACGTCGTCGGCCTTCTTGGCCTCCGCGACGGGATCACCGCCGGTCAGCACCGCGGTGAGGAAGTCCTTCACCGGGTTCTTCGCCTCGACGGCCGCCCAGTTCGGCGACTGCGGGGTGCCGTGGCCGTTGACCGCGCCCGCGGCCATCGCCGCCGCGCCGGGGTTCTCGGCGAGCGCGGACGCGAGGCTCGTGCGGTTCGGCACGTAGTTCATCGCCTTGGCCAGCTCGGTCTGCCACTTCTCCCCCGTCAGCGCCTTGATCATCTTGTACGCCTGGTCGGGGTGGCTGGAGGACTGCGGCACGATCAGGTCCGAGCCGCCGGTGAAGACGGCGCCGGGCTTGTCGGCGGTCTTGCCGGGGATCGGGAAGAACCCGAGCTTGCCCTCCAGCGCCGGGTTGGCCTTGGTGATCAGACCGGCCGCGCCGGGCACCGCGATCAACTGGGCGACGTCACCCCTCGAGAAGACGTCGGTCTGCTGCGGCTTGGCCTCGTCGGAGTCCTTCGGGCCCTGGCCCAGCGCCTGGAGGGACCGGTAGAAGTCCACGGCCGCCGCGCCCGCGGGCGTGCCGAGGCCGCCCTTCCACTTGTCGCCGTCCTTGGTGGCGAGGTCTCCCCCCTCGTCCCACAGGAACCCGGACAGCACGTACCAGTTCTGGCCGGGCAGGTAGATGCCCTGGGTCGTGCCCTGGTTGAGCTTCGCCGTGGTCTCCAGCCACTCCGCGCGGGTCTTCGGCGGCGCGGTGATCCCGGCGGCGGCGAACAGGTCCTTGTTGTAGATGACCACGCGGTTCGCCGCGTAGTAGGGGATGCCGAACTGCTTGCCGTCCACCGCTCCGGGATCGCGCAGGCCGGGGATCCAGTCCTTGCCGTTCAGCTCGTCGACCTTGTCCGTCAGGTCGACCACGCCGCCGCTGGCCGCGTACTGCGCGACCTGGGTGTTGCCGACCTCGATCACGTCCGGCGCGTCGTTGCTCGCGAGCGCGCTGACGACCTTCTGCCCGATGCCGCCCCACTCCTGGATCTGGATGTTGAGCTTGATGTTCGCGTTCTCCGCCTCGAAGTCGCTCTGGAAGCGCTGGAGGAAGTCGGGGGTGACGCTGTCCTTCATGAGCCAGACGTCCAGTGTCGCGGGACCGTCCGATGTGGACGTCGGCGTGGACGAACCGCAGGCGGCGGTGGCGAACGCCAGCGCGAGAGCGGCGGCGAGCAGGCGGGGGCTCTTCATCAGTCACCTCGTGGCGCGATGTTGACCATTGGTAAGACCAGATCTGTTGCACCAGAAGGTGGCATAGACCAATCGTCCGGTCAAGCATCGAGACCAAGAAGATGTTTCCGCAGACCAGCACCCCACAAGATGATCTACCGAACGGCGGTTGACACCCAGGCCGGACGCGAAAACGGTCTCAACTGGTCAAGTTGCGGCTTGACCAGTTGGCCGCTGTCAGGACGTGCGGGTCGGCCTGCCCGCCCTCAGGCACGCTTCCGCCCGCAGGTCGAGGAACGCCTCCTTGGGGTCCGGGAAGTGCCGCCACGGCTCGCCGTCCGCGTGGGGGCCGAGCAACCGGAACTGGTCGACGGCTTCGGCGTAGCGGTGGTTGTCGACCAGCGCCAGGACCGCGTAGCCGCGATCGGTCCGCGAAGCCCGGTCGTCCACGTGGTCGCGCGCCAGCACGGCGTCCAGGGCGGCGTGCACGAGCGGCGTGCGCCAGGCGACGGGGTCGTCCGCGGCCGACTCCAGCGCGGCGTGCAAGGGCAGCGCGGCCAGGAGGTGCGACGTGTTCGCGGCGCGTTCGGCGAAGGCGGTTGCCAGGTCGTGGGAACCGCACCACCGCTCGCTCCAGTAGCCGAGCGCCCGGTCGTGGCCCGCGCGGTGCGCGGGCGCCCGCGCCGTGAGCCCGGCCCAGATCCGGCCGAACCGGTCGTGGTCGAAGGACAGGCCGCAGGCGATCTCCGTGAACGACCACCAGGGCGTCGGGTCGTCCGGAGCCACCTCGACCGCGTGCTCGACGGCCGCCTCCGCCCGGCGCAGCACGCGCTGGAAGGCCCGGAGGTGTTCGTCCGCCGTCTCCCAGTCCGGGGCCGTGCCGCGAACGGCCCACGCCAACCGCACCCACGCCTCGGCGTCGACCACCGCGAGGTGCGGATCATCGGGGTGGGCCGCGCGCCACCGGTTCAGCCACCCGTCGTCGTGCGCACCGACGTCGGCGACCGCCCCCACGACGTGGGAGCGCCGGTCCCAGTCGCCCCACGAGTCGGCGACCACCGCGGCCGCGTGCCGCCACCGCCCGAACCGGGCTTCGGACAGGGCGAAGGTGAGGGCCGGCTCGCGTTCCGGGAAGTGTTCGCGCACGTCGCCGTTGGCCACGAGGCCCCACCGGGCCGGGTCGGCGTTCTTCCGAGGATCCATGGGGGGCAACGGGTTCTCCTGCCTCAGGCAGTGGGCCGGTAGTCGGGTGCGATGCCCGCCGCGGCGAGCGCGGCGCGGAGGGCCGTCGTGCTGCCGCCGTCGGCGACCGCGGCGTCGACGTGCTCCGGCGGGACGCCCACGTACTCGACGTCGCCGATCCAGTCCCGCCGCCAGCGCGCCCGACCGGCGTCGACGTGCGCCAGCGAGATGAGCCCGGTCAGGTCCTCCTCGACGAACCCCCTGGCGAACTCGCGCCGCGCTCGCGGTCCCCCGGACGCGCTGCCGGGACGCAGCCCGTCGGGGGCGAGGTCGACGAGCCTGCCCGCGTCCAACGCGTCCAGGACGGCGGTCAGCGTCGCGGGCCGCCCCGAGATCCGCGACGCCGCCCGGAGCAGCCGGTCCGCGGCGAACGCGGTCCGCGCCCGCACGGTGAGGTGCCCGAGTTCCGCCCAATCCACGCGCACGACGGGCGTCGGGCTCGCGAAGGACGCGTCCAGGACCCGCGTCGGCTCCACCAGCAGCCCGGCCGCGGGACCGCCGCCCCAGCTCCGAACCGGTTGCGCGGCCAGCGCTTCGACGGCCGCGATGCGCTCCGAGGTCGGCGGGTGGGAGTCGTAGGGGTCCTGCTCCCGGTCGCCGGACCCCTGCCTGACCTCTTCCAGGAAGTCGGCCAGTTCGTCGCAGCCGAGCAGGTCGGCGAAGCCGTCGAAGACCCCGTTCGGCAGGTATCCCGCGGCGGACGCGACGGCCAGGTGCCGCTCGACGAAGACATCCCACGCCGCGCCGAGCACCAGCAGTTCCCGCAGCGCGCTCGCGGCCGTGACCGAGCCCGCCACCCGCGCGGACACGACGTCGGCCGCGAGTTCCTGCCCGCGGCAGACCGCGCTCGACACCTTCAGGTACAGCTTGGTGTACTCCGCGATCAGGGCCGCCACGACGGCACGGGCCTGGTTGTCGCCCTTGAGCCCCTTGAGGACGCGTAGCTGCGCGTCTCGGCCGCTCATCACGATCCCGGCCAGGCGGGTGTCGCGGTTGCCGTAGTGGCCCAGCTCGTGGGCAAGGATCGAGGCGATCTGCTCCTCGGTGAGGCACGCCAGCAGCGGGGCGCCGATGTACAGGCGCCGCCGCACCACCCGCAGGCCGAGGAGCCTCGTCTGCTCGGACACCGCGGCGTTGACCACCGGGACGATCCGCACCTCGTCCGGCGGTCGGGTGCCGACCACCGCGGCGACCCGGTTCACCAGGTCCCACAGCCGCGGCTGGTCGTGCGCGGTGACCGGAACGCCGACGGGGTCCTCGCGCTGGGCCCGCCCGATCGTGATCACCGCGCCCACCAGCGCGAAGAACGCGGAGAACGCGAACACCGCCAGGAAGAGCCCGGTGAGGGGCCGATTCCACAGCAGCAGCCCCTCGCCGACGAGGATGCCGGCGGCCAGTCCCAGCAGCAGGACGTAGAACCCGGCCGGCATCGCGACCGCCGTGGCGGCGCGCAGCGAAAAGCGCATCGGACTGCCTCCCCCGAACACCGCAACCCCCTGCGGCTCCGAGCAGTGTGCGGCACCGCCCGCTCGACGGCCAAGCCGGGACGCGTTCAGTCCAGTGAGGCGACGAACCGGGAGACCGCGTCCGGGGTCAGCTTCTGCGCGAGCCGTCCGCCGGGCGCGAGGGAGGCGAGCTGGTACAGCGGCCGGTCGGCCGCCGCCATGCCCTGCGCCTCGGCCCGCAACTGGGCGACGAGCAGTTGGGAGAACACCAGCCCGTTCGGGTCACCGCGACCCGCCAGCACGTCCGCCAGCCTGCGCAGCGGGAACACGCCCTGCTCGCGCCCGCCGGTGCCCGCGTAGATCGCCAGCGCCAGGTTGATCGCCTTGCCGCCGCCGCGCACGAACAGCCCCACCGTGCGGCTGCCGCGGACGTCGGTGACGAGCAGGTCCAGCTCGTCGGCCGCCCGCAGGTCGACCGACCGCGTGCCGAACGCCCGCACGGACAGCACCTGGCCCTGGAGCCAGACCCGGCGCCGGGCCTCGCTCCACGCCAGGAGCAGCAGCGGCAGGGCGACGATCGCCAGGGCGATCAGTCCGGGGACGCGGCCCGCGATGAGCCCGAGGACCCCGCCGAAGAACCCCGCCACCATCACCGCCCCGATGGCGACCATGCGCGCCCGCTTGCGCACCGTCGCCGGGTCGAGGAGGTCCAGCGGGATCCGCTCGGCGTCGTCGGTCACCGGCCCAGCGCTTCCCGCACGGAGACGACCACGTCGACCAGCGGCACCGCGCGCTGGTCACCGGTCGCGAGTTCCTTGAGCTGCACGACACCGGCCTCGATGTCCCGCTCGCCGAGCACGAGCGCGAACCTGGCACCGGACTTGTCCGCCGCCTTCATCGCGCCCTTCATCCCACGGCCGCCGTAGGCGAGGTCGAACCGCACCCCGGCCGCCCGCAGCTCACCGGACAGCCCGACCAGCCGCGACTTCGCGGCCTCGCCGAGCGGCACGCCGTAGACGTCGCAGCGGGTCACGTCGCCGGGCGTGATGCCCTCGGCCTGGCACGCCAGCAGCGTGCGGTCGACGCCGAGCCCGAAGCCGACACCGGACAGCGGCTGCCCGCCCAACTGCTCCATCAGCCCGTCGTAGCGCCCGCCGCCACCGATGCCGGACTGCGAGCCCAGGCCGTCGTGCACGAACTCGAACGTCGTCTTCGTGTAGTAGTCGAGGCCGCGCACCATCCGCGGGTTCTCGGTGAACTTCACGCCCAGCTCGTTCAGGTAGCCCTTGACGGTCTCGTAGTGCTCACGCGTCTCCGGCGCCAGGTGGTCCAGCATCAGCGGCGCGTCGTCCATCAGCGCCCGCACCTCGGGGCGCTTGTCGTCCAGCACCCTCAACGGGTTCAGCTCCGCGCGCGTGCGAGTCGCCTCGTCCAGCGGCAGCTTCGCCAGGAACGCCTGGAGCTTCTCCCGGTACTGCGGGCGGTCCGAGCTGTCACCGAGCGAGGTGATGTCGAGCCGGAACCCGGTGAGGCCCAGCGACCGGAAGCCCGCGTCGGCGATGGCGATCACCTCGGCGTCCAGCGCCGGGTCGTCGACGCCGATCGCCTCCACGCCGACCTGCTGGAGCTGCCGGTAGCGACCGGCCTGCGGGCGCTCGTAGCGGAAGAACGGCCCGACGTAGTACAGCTTCGCGGGGAGCTGGCCGCGGTCGAGGCCGTGTTCGATCACGGCCCGCATGACCCCGGCCGTGCCCTCGGGGCGCAGCGTGACGGACCGGTCGCCGCGGTCCGCGAACGAGTACATCTCCTTGCTCACCACGTCGGTGGACTCACCGACGCCGCGCGCGAACAACGCCGTCTCCTCGAAGATCGGCAGCTCGATGTAGCCGTAGCCCGCCCGGCGCGCGGGCTCGGCCAGCGCCTCGCGCACGGCCAGGAACGACTCCGCGGTCGGCGGGAAGTAGTCGGGAACGCCCTTGGGGGCGGAAAAAGTAGTCACGTCACAGTCCTCGGTGCGGTGCGGCCGGTGCGGAGTCGCCCAGTTGCGTCAGGTACGGGTTGCTCACGCGCTCCCGGCCGATGGTGGTCGTCGGTCCGTGGCCGGGCAGGACCACCGTGTCGTCCGCCAACGTCAACACCTTGCGGCGCAACGACGTCAGCATGCTCCGGTGGTCACCACCCGGCAGGTCGGTGCGACCGATCGAGCCCGCGAAGAGGGTGTCGCCGGACAGCACCAGCCGTCCGCCCTCCTCGGTGCCCGCGCGGAACATCACCGACCCGCCCGTATGGCCGGGGGTGTGGTCGACGGTCATCCTCAGCCCGGCGAGGTCCAGTTCGGCGCCGTCGTCGAGCGAGCGCACCTGCTTCGGCTCGCGCATCTCCAGCTTGCCGCCGAAGAACGCGGCCGTCTCGGCGCTGATGCCCTTCAGCGGGTCCGACAGCATCTCCTGGTCGTCCGGGTGGATCCAGGCGGGGATGTCGTGCCCGTCGCACACGGGGGCGACGGAGAACGAGTGGTCGAAGTGACCGTGGGTCAGCAGCACGGCGACCGGCGACAGCCGGTGCTCACGCAGCGCCTTCTCCAGCGGCTCGACGGCGTCCTGGCCGGGGTCCACGACGACGCAGGCCTCGCCCTCGCCGGTGGCCACCAGGTAGCAGTTGGCCTGCAAGGCGCCGGTCGGGAACCCGATCACCAGCACGGCGGCACCTCTCGACGGCAACGGATTGGCAACAGAACGCGGTGTAACCGCTGTACCAGCCTAGCCGGCACACACCAGCTATATACGTGCCCCCTAGACTGCCCAAATTGTCGGCTCTGCCGGCACGCACTATCCACCCGCGAAGCACGAGATCCCTGGGGAGGGAGCAGGTGCCGAACAACGAGCAGCGCCGCGAACAAGCAAAGCGGAAGCTGGAGCGTCAGCTCGTCAACCGACAGCAACGAGCGAAGCGTCGAAGGCTTACCGCGCTGGTAGCGACGACCTTGACCGTGATCGTGGTCGCGGGCGGCGTCTACTTCCTCGCGACGCACGACTGGAGCAACGGCGACGCCGAGGCCGCCACCGGTGAGAGCAGCTCGGCGCCGAAGCCGATCCAGATCCCCACGGAGGTCAAGGCACTGCCGAAGCGCCCGACCCCGTTGGCCGACCCGGTCGCCTGCGAGTACCGCCCCTCCAAGGAGCCCGGTGCCAAGGAAGGCATCAAGGCGCCCGAGGGCGCCGGGATCGCCTCCACCGGCACGCAGACCGTGACGATCAAGGCCAACATCGGTGAGCTGAAGCTGACCCTGGACAAGTCGCTGGCCCCCTGCACGGTGAACAGCTTCATCAACCTGGTCACGCAGAAGTACTACGACGGGTCGAGCTGCCACCGCATCGGCACCGAGGGCCTCCAGATGTTGCAGTGCGGTGACCCGACCGGCACCGGTTCGGGCGGCCCCGGCTACGCCTTCGACAACGAGGTGTGGCCCGAGCTGACCTACGGCCGCTCGTACCTGGCCATGGCGAACGCGGGCGCGGACCCCGAGACGCAGAAGGGGACGAACGGCAGCCAGTTCTTCATCGTCTACGGCGACGCGCAACTCTCCCCCGACTACACCGTCTTCGGCAGCCTCGACGAGGCCGGCCTGAAGCTGATCGACGAGGTCGCGAAGGCGGGCCACGACGGCGCGTTCGACCCGTCGCCCGGCGGCGGCAAGCCGAACAAGGAAGTCAAGTTCGAGACGGCCACCGTCGGCTAGCACGCACCACCACGCACGAGAGCCCCGGCACACCGTGCCGGGGCCCTTCGCGTCTTCCCCTTGGTACTGCACGGGACCTGTCGATCATCCTGCCGAACAGCTCTAACGCCCCGCTGACGCCTCGTCGATCTCCGCCATGTGCGCCTCGGCCCACTCCCGCAGCGCGGCGAGCGGCACCTCCAGCGAAAGCCCGAGTTCGGTCAGCCGGTAGTGCACCCGCACCGGCACGGCGGGCTCCACCCGCCGCGCGACCAGCCCGTCGTGCACCAGGCTCTGGAGCGTCACGGACAGCATCTTCTGCGAGATCCCCGGTATCCGCCGCCGCAGGTCGGCGAACCGCACCTCACCGGGCGCGGCCTCGGCCAGCACCTTCACCGCCATCGACGTCCACTTGGACCCGATCCGGTCCAGCAGCCGCCGCGTGGGGCACGCGGGCGAGAACAGGTCTCCACGGGTCACCCGGACCTCACCACCTGACGCGGAAGTGCCGTCTTGGCACGGCGAACGAGAGTACCTAGCTTCACCAGGTAACCAATGGTAACCGCAGAGGAGCTGGGATGACCGACATCACCGTGGACGAGGTGGCCGCGAACGGCATCGAGATCACCGTGGCGACAGCCGGAACGGGACCGGCGATCCTGCTCCTGCACGGCTTCCCGCACACCTGGCGCATCTGGGAAAAAGTCATTCCCACGCTGGCCGCGAGCCACCGCGTCATCGCCCCGGACCTACGCGGCCTAGGCGGCACCACCCGAGCCAAGACCGGCTACGACGCCGGCACCCTGGCCCAAGACGCGGAAGCGTTGCTGGACGCACTGGGCGAACGAACCGCAACCGTCGTAGGCATCGACGCGGGCGCCCCACCAGCGTTCCTCCTGGCCATGCACCACCCCGAGCGAGTCGACCGCCTGGTACTCATGGAGTCCCTGCTGGGCGACCTACCAGGCGCCGAGGCTTTCACCCCACCGTGGTGGTTCGGCTTCCACCAGGTCCCCGACCTGGCCGAACAGGTCCTGACCGGCCACGAGGCCAAATACCTCAGGTTCTTCCTCACCGCGGGCACCCAGGGCCGAGGCGTACCACCGGACATCGAAACCGCGTTCACCACCGCCTACACCGGCCACGACTCCTTGCGCTGCGCCTTCGAGCACTACCGCGCCATGCCCACCAGCACCCGCCAGATCCGCGACGCCGTGGCGCACAGCAGACTCACCACCCCAACCCTGACGATCGGCGCCCACCCGGTCGGCTCAACCCTGGAACGACAACTACGCCCGATCGCCGACAACCTCACCGGCCGCGTGATCCCCGACTGCGGCCACATCATCCCACTGGACCGACCAGCCGCACTGCTACAGCTACTACTGGAGTAGCACGCCCCCGCACATCAGCACGCAACTAGAAGACACCCACACTCCCCCCGCCACCCCGATCCGAAGCGCCCTCATGGCCCGTTTCGTTTGTCAAGGCATCTTTCCCGCCTTGACAAACGAAACGGGCCATGGAGACACTTGGCGAGCGGGGTGGCTATCCCCACACCCTCAGCTAGCCGAAGTCACCCGGTAAACGTCGTACACACCCTCAACGCTCCGAACGGCCTTCAGCACGTGCCCGAGGTGCTTCGGATCCCCCATCTCGAACGAGAACCGGCTCACCGCCACCCGGTCCCGCGAAGTGGTCACCGAAGCCGACAGGATGTTGACCTTCTCGTCCGCCAGCACCTTCGTCACGTCCGACAGCAGCCGGTGCCGATCGAGCGCCTCCACCTGGATCGCCACCAGGAACACCGACGACGCCGAAGGCGCCCACTCGACGTCCAGCAGCCGCTCGGGCGAGGCCAGCAGTTCGTCGGCGTTCGTGCAGTCGGTCCGGTGCACCGAGACCCCACCACCACGGGTCACGAAGCCGAGGATGTCGTCACCGGGCACCGGCGTGCAGCACCGGGCCAGCTTCACCCACACGTCCGTGGCGTCCTTGACCACGACACCGGCGTCCCCGGTCACCCTCCGGCGGGTGACCGTCGACGGCGTCGACCGCTCGGCCAGCTCCTCCTCGGCGTGGTCGACCCCGCCCAACTGGGCCACGAGCCGCTGGACGACGTGCCGCCCCGACGTGTGCCCCTCGCCGACGGCGGCGTACAGGGCGCTCACGTCGGGGTAGTGCAGCTCCTTGGCCAACGCCCCCATCGAGTCGGCCGACACCAATCGCTGCAACGGGAGTCCGACCCGCCGGACCTCCTTCGCGATGGTGTCCTTGCCGACCTCGATCGCTTCTTCCTTGCGCTCCTTCGCGAACCACTGCTTGATCTTCGCCTTCGCGCGGGGCGACGCGACGAACGACAGCCAGTCCCTCGAAGGCCCGGCACCCTCGGCCTTCGAGGTGAAGATCTCGACGACCTCGCCGTTCTCCAGCTTCCGCTCCAGCGCGACGAGCCGCCCGTTCACCCGAGCGCCGATGCACCGGTGGCCCACCTCGGTGTGCACCGAGTAGGCGAAGTCCACCGGCGTCGACCCGGCGGGCAGCGTCTCCACGTCACCCTTGGGCGTGAACACGAAGATCTCGCGAGCGGCCAGGTCGAAGCGCAGCGACTCCAGGAACTCGCCGGGGTCGGCCGCCTCCCGCTGCCAGTCGAGGAGCTGGCGCATCCACGCCATCTCGTCGACCTCGACGCCCTTGCCGTTGTGCGTCCCGCGCGTCTCCTTGTACCGCCAGTGCGCCGCGATGCCGTACTCGGCGGTGCGGTGCATGTCGTACGTCCGGATCTGCACTTCCAGGGGCTTGCCGTCCGGCCCGATCACCGTCGTGTGCAACGACTGGTAGACCCCGAACCGCGGCTGCGCGATGTAGTCCTTGAACCGGCCGGGCATCGGCTGCCACAGCGCGTGCACGACACCCATGGCGGCGTAGCAGTCGCGCACCTCGTCCACCTGGATGCGGACGCCCACCAAGTCGTGGATGTCGTCGAAGTCGCGGCCCCGGACGATCATCTTCTGGTGGATCGAGTAGTAGTGCTTCGGCCTGCCCTCGACCTTCGCGGTGATCCGCGAGCCCTCGAGCTGGCCGGTCAGCTCGGTGATGACCCCGCCGAGGTACGTGTCGCGCGACGGGGCCCGGTTGGCCACCAGCCGCACGATCTCGTCGTACTTCTTCGGCTGGAGGATCGCGAACGCGAGGTCCTCCAACTCCCACTTGACCGTCGCCATGCCCAGGCGGTGCGCCAGCGGGGCGAGGACCTCCAGGGTCTCCCGCGCCTTGCGCGCCTGCTTCTCCGGCGGCAGGAAGCGCATCGTGCGCATGTTGTGCAGCCGGTCGGCCAGCTTGATGACCAGCACCCGCGGGTCCTTGGCCATGGCGATGACCATCTTGCGGATGGTCTCGGCCTCGGCCGCCGCGCCGAGCTTCACCTTGTCGAGCTTCGTGACACCGTCCACGAGCCGGGCCACCTCGTCGCCGAAGTCCTCGCGGAGGGCTTCGAGCGAGTAGTCGGTGTCCTCGACCGTGTCGTGCAGGAGGGCAGCCACCAGCGTGGTGGTGTCCATGCCCAGCTCACCCAGGATCGTCGCCACGGCGAGCGGGTGGGTGATGTACGGGTCGCCGGACTTGCGGCGCTGGGGCCGGTGCTTCTCCTCGGCCACGTCGTACGCGCTCTGCAACAGGGCCAGGTCGGCCTTGGGGTGCAGGTCGCGGTGGACGGCGGCCAGTGGTTCGAGCACCTGCTTCACGGGCGCCGCCCGCTGTGCGGTGATGCGTCGCGCGAGTCGCGCGCGCACGCGCCTGGTGGCTGACGGCGGCCGTGCGGGCACGGGCTGCGTCGTCGCCGCGGGTTCGGTGTCCTGGCTCAACCACGCTCCTCAGGGGCTAGGACCCGAGAATAGCCCCGCGCGCCGAGAAAAACGGCGTGCGGGGCGACGAGCGGGGTACTTCACACGGCGAGCAGCGCGCTGACGTTCCGTCCGGCTAGTCGGGCACGACCGTCCAGGGCGGTGATCTCCAGTACCACGGAGATGCCCGTCACGATCGCCCCCGCACGCTCCACGAGTGTGCAGGCGGCCTCGGCGGTGCCCCCGGTCGCGAGCACGTCGTCCACGATCACGACGCGCTGACCAGGGAGGATGGCATCGGCGGGCAGTTCCAGCTCCGCCGTGCCGTACTCCAGGTCGTACGACACGCGGTGCGCGACGGCGGGCAGCTTGCCCGGCTTGCGCAGCGGCACGACGCCGTAGCGCCAGCCGTACCCGAGGGGTGCTCCGAGCAGGAAACCGCGCGATTCGATCGCGGCGACGACCTGCGTGTCCGGGTCGATCTTGTCCTGCAACCCGTCCACCACGGCGCGCAGGGCGTCGGGATCGGCGAGCACCGGCGTGAGGTCCCGGAAAACAACACCCGGTCGGGGGAAGTCCGGGACCTCACGCAGGAGTTTCAGCGCGTTGTCGAGCTTCAACGCTGCTTCTTGCCGGTCGGGCGGCCACGACGGAGGTCGCTGGCCTTCGGCGTGCGGGACGGCACACCGGCCGCCGCCGCGTACGCCTTCTCCTTGCGGAGTTCGGCGTCCAGGACCGACTCGTCGCTGGACTCGATGCCCTCGGGGGCCTCACCGGTCGACTGACCGGCGGCGGCCTTCTTCGCCAGGCTCTCCCGGCGGGCGAGCACCCGCTGGGCCTGGGCCTTGTACTTCGGGTCGCGCATCTTCAAGTCCACGGCCGCGGGGGTCGCGATGTAGATGGACGACAGTGCGCCGATGAAGATACCCGTGAGCTGCACGAGCGCCAGGTCCTGGAGCGTGCCGACGCCGAGCAGGCCGACGCCGATCACGAGCAGGCCGAGCACGGGCAGCAGGGCGATCAGCGAGGTGTTGATCGACCGCATCAGGGTCTGGTTGACCGCCAGGTTGGCCGCCTCGGCGTAAGTGCGCCGGGTCAGGCCCAGGATGCCCCTGGTGTTCTCCTTGACCTTGTCGAACACGACCACCGTGTCGTAGAGCGAGAAGCCCAGGATGGTCAGCAGACCGATAACCGTCGCGGGCGAGACCTCGAACCCGACGAGCGAGTAGATGCCCGCCGTGATGATGACGTCGTGGAACACGGCGATGAGCGCCGCGACGGCCATCGACAGCTCGAAGTACAGCGCCAGGAAGATCGCCACCGCCACCAGGAACACCAGCAGCGCGATCAGGGCCTTGGTCGTGATCTCACCGCCCCAGGAGGCGCTGACGGCGCTGTCGCTGATCGACTGGATGCCGCCGGACGGCTTCAGGTCGTCGTTCAGCGCGGTCTTCAGCTTGGCGACCTGCTCCGTGTTCAGCGTCTCGGTGCGGATCTGGATGGTCGCCGTGCCGCCGGTGCCCACGCTCTGCACCGCCGTGGCGTCCTCGCCGAGCGCCTTGCTGAAGCTGTCCTTGACCGCTTGGACCTGGATGTCGCCCTGCGAGCTCGCGGCGGGCATCTGGATCTTGGTGCCGCCGACGAAGTCGATGCCGAGGTTGAACTGCTTGATCCCGATCGAGCCGATGCAGATCAGCAGGATGATCCCGAAGATCACGTACCAGCGCTTGCGCTTGCCGACGATGTCGAACGCGCCAGTGCCGACGTAGAGGCGGTGGAAGACTCCGTTGCCCTTGGTCTTCGCCACGTCAGGCCTCCTTCACGGCGGTGGTCTTCGAGCTCGCGTGCGCGCGCTGGTCGACACCGGCCTGCTGCGCCCCGCCGAGGCCGGACACCTTCGGGTTGGACAGGAACTTGGACTTCGACGCCAGCGCCACCAGCGGGTGCGTGACCAGGAAGACGACCACCAGGTCGAGCACCGTCGACATGCCGAGCGTGAACGCGAAGCCCTTCACCTGGCCGACGGCGATCACGTACAGGATCGCCGAGGCCAGGAAGCTGACCGCGTCGGCGGACAGGATCGTCCGCCGCGAGCGGATCCAGGCGCGCGGCACGGCCGACCGGAACGACCGGCCCTCCCGCACCTCGTCCTTCAACCGCTCGAAGAACACCACGAACGAGTCCGCCGTGATACCGATCGACACGATGAAGCCCGCGATGCCCGCGAGGTCGAGGGTGAACCCGATCCAGCGGCCGAGCAACACCAGGACGGCGTAGACGATGCCACCGGACAGGAGCAGCGACAGGATCGTCAGGATGCCCAGCAGGCGGTAGTAGAAGAGGCAGTAGAGGAACACCAGGCCGAGGCCGATGCCACCCGCGAGGAGGCCGGCTTCCAGCGAGGCGAGGCCCAGGGTCGCGGACACCGTCTCGGCCTCGGAGGCCTCGAACGACAGCGGCAGCGAGCCGTACTTCAGCACGTTCGCGAGCTGGTCGGCCTCCTTCTGCGTGAAGGTGCCGCTGATCTGGGTGCTGCCGCCGAGGATCGGCTCGTTGATGTTCGGGGCCGACACGACCTGGCTGTCGAGCACCACGGCGACCTGCTGCTGCGTGTTCGCGGTGGTGAACTTGCCCCACTTCGAACCGCCGTCGCCCTTGAAGTCCAGGGAGACCACGAAGCCCGCGCCCTGCGGGTCGCTGCCCGAGGTCGCGTTGTTGATGTCCTCACCGGTCAGGCGGGTGTAGAGCGAGTAGTCGTCTTCCTTGACCGTCTTGTCGTCGGCCGCCGGGTTCACCGGCGCGAGGACGTACTTGTTCGCCTTGTCCTGGTCGCAGGTGATCAGGGGCTTGTCGAAGTCGTCGTTGCCGATCAGCGGGTCGACGTCGACCGGGCAGGTGAACGCCTGGAGGGCCTGCTGCACGGTCTGCGCGTCCAGCGTGGTGAGCGCCGGGTCCTGCCTGCACGCCTTCGCCTCGGCGATGGCCTTGGTCGTGTCGTCCGAGTACTTGCCGTTGAACACGGCCTGGCAGTCGGGCTGGTCGGCGGGCGGCTGCGCGGCGTCGCTCGCGGGCGGCGCGGACGGGTCCGTGCTCACGGGGGCGGACGGGTCCGTGCTGGCGGGCTGGCCCTCCTGGAGGGGAGCCGGACGGCCCTGCGGGGCACCGCTGGACGGCGGCGTCGAGCCCGCGGTCTCACCGGGCGGGACCGAGCCCGACGTGGGGGCGGGGCTGCCGGACGTCGACGCGGGAGGCGTCGAGCCGGTCGTCTGCGGGACGACCGGGGCGTTCGGCGCCGGGGAGCCCACGACCTTGCGGAACGCCAGGCGCGCCGTCTTGCCGAGGCTCTTCGCGCCCTCGCCGTCGGCGCCGGGCACGGTGATGACCAGGTTCGTGCCGTCGCGGACGACCTCGGAGCCGGACACACCGAGGCCGTTGACACGGGTCTCGATGAGGGTTCGGGCCTGGTTGAGCGCCTCGTCCGTCGGAGTCTTCCCGTCGGGGGCTCGCGCGGTCAGCGTGACCCGCGTTCCTCCCTGGAGGTCGATGCCGAGCTTGGGGGTCGCCTTGCCGCTCCCGGTGAAGAACACCAGGGAGTACAGCGCGACCACGATGAGGACAAATGCGCCCAGGTACTTCGCTGGGCGGATCTGCCCGGCCGGAGGTGCCACGGTCCGTCCGTCTCCTCGAACTGGAAGATGATGTCAGGTCGGCGGACCTCGTCCTGGTGGGACGAGGACAGCACGCCCTCACCCGAAGGTGTTCAGTCCGGGCGAGGGCGCAGCGTACCCCGCGTCGTGTGAGCTGGACGTCACTGCCCGCAGTTGGCAGTTTTGACCGTTGCCAACCGCGGACCGACGCGCTCCGACGCGCTTACTTCTTGGTGTTGTGCTCCAGCGGCGGCGCGATCTCCGCGGCGGTCGCCGGGGCGACCTCGTCGACGACGGCGTCCTGTTCGTCGTCCTCGACCTCGTCGAGGTCGTCGGCCGGGACGATCTTCTCGCGCACGGCCTGGCGCAGCCAGGTCGTGACGACGCCGTCGGCGATCTCCAGGTCGATCGTGGCGTCGTCGGTGGCGTCGGCGACCGTCGCGTAGAGACCGGAGGTGGTCATCACGCGGTCACCCGGCTCCAGGGAGGACAGGAGCTGCTGCTGCTCGGCTGCCGCGCGCTTCTGCTTGCGAGCGCTGAGGAACAGCGGCACGGCGAGCAGCACCAGCAGCAACGGGAACATCAGGGACGAAAGGTTCATCATTCTCCGTTCGGCCGAACGCCCGATCCGTGTCCGGAACGTCCGATTTTTCTGGGTGCCACCGGCGATTGTGCCAGGTCATCGAACCCGATCACTCGTCAGGCCGTGGGTGGCTGCAATCCCAGGTGCAACCAGGCGGCGTCGGTGGCCACGCGTCCTCTGGGCGTACGGGCCAGCATGCCGGCTCTGACCAGGTAGGGCTCGCACACCTCCTCCACCGTGGTCACCTCCTCACCCACGGCGACGGCGAGGGTCGCGACCCCGACCGGCCCGCCGCCGAACGAGCGAACCAGCGCGCCGAGCACGGCCCGGTCCAACCGGTCCAGGCCCAGTTCGTCGACGTCGTAGACGGCGAGGGCGTCGCGGGCGACCTGGAGGTCGACCACGCCGTCCGCGCGGACCTCGGCGAAGTCGCGGACCCGGCGCAGCAGCCGGTTCGCGATCCGGGGCGTGCCGCGGGACCGGCCCGCGATCTCCAGCGCGCCGTCCTCCCGCAGGTCGACGCCCAGGATCTTGGCCGAGCGCCTGATGATGTGGTCCAGCTCGTCGGCGGTGTAGAACTCCATGTGCCCGGTGAAGCCGAACCGGTCGCGCAGCGGGCCGGTCAGCGAGCCGGACCGGGTGGTGGCGCCGACCAGCGTGAACGGCGCGATGTCCAGCGGGATGCTGGTCGCGCCCGGCCCCTTGCCGACGACGACGTCGACCCGGAAATCCTCCATCGCCAGGTACAGCATCTCCTCGGCGGGCCGGGCGATGCGGTGGATCTCGTCGATGAACAGCACGTCGCCCTCGACGAGGTTCGACAGCATCGCGGCGAGGTCGCCCGCCCGTTCCAGCGCGGGCCCGGAGGTGATCCGCAGCGACGCGCCCAGCTCGGCCGCGATGATCATCGCGAGGCTGGTCTTGCCGAGTCCGGGAGGGCCGGACAGCAGCACGTGGTCCGGCGGCGACCCGCGGCGCATCGCGCCCTGGAGCACCAGTTCCAACTGCTCGCGGACCTTGAGCTGGCCGACGAACTCGGTCAGGTCCTTGGGCCGCAGCGTTCCCTCGACGTCCCGCTCGGTCGGGATGACCAACGGCGAGAGGGTCTCGTCCTCTTCCTCGTAATTCACCTCTTGCGCCCCAAGGCGGCCAGCGAACGGCGGAGCACGGTCGGGGTGGTCTGCGCGGAGTCCTCGGCGATGACCGCGTCCACGGTCGACTCGGCCTGCTTGACCGGGAAACCGAGGCCCAGCAGCGCTTCCACGACCTGCTCGCGCACCTGCGGAGCGCCGTCCGCGACGCCGTCGGCGGTCGGCAGCGGGCCCGCCTTGTCGCGCAGCTCGATGATCAGCCGCTCGGCGCCCTTGCGGCCGATGCCGGGCACCTGGGTGAGCACGGTGATGTTGCCGTCGGCCAGCGCGGCCCGCAGCTTGTCCGGCTCCAGCACCGCCAGCGTGGCCAGCGCGAGCCGCGGCCCGATGCCGGACACGGTCTGCAACAGGCCGAACAGCTCCCGCGCGTCCGCGTCGGTGAAGCCGAACAGGGTCAACGAGTCCTCGCGCACGACCAGCGAGGTCGAGAGCGTCGCCTCCTCGCCGCGCCGCAGCCCGGCGAGCGTCGTGGGCGTCGCCTGGACGGCGAACCCGACTCCCCCGACCTCGACGACCACGTGATCGAGTCCGATGGACAGCACCTGTCCACGCAGCGACGAAATCACTTGGTCCTACCTCCGTTTTTCGCGGCCTGCGCGAGCTTGAGCTTGTGGGTGCGGGCCATCTCGGCGGCCTTGGCCTGCGCCTGGGCCATCCTCGACTGCATCGGCGCCCGCCAGATGTGGCAGATGGCCAGCGCCAGCGCGTCCGCCGCGTCCGCGGGCTTCGGCGCCTCGACCAGGCCGAGCAGCTTGGTGACCATCATCGTCACCTGCGCCTTGTCCGCGCGGCCCGACCCCGTGACGGCGGCCTTGACCTCGCTGGGCGTGTGGAACATGACCGGCAGGCCCCGCCGCGCGGCGGCCAGGGCGACCACGCCACCGGCCTGGGCCGTGGCCATCGCGGTGCGCACGTTGTGCTGGCTGAAGACCCGCTCGATGGCGATCACCTCCGGCCGGTACCGGTCCAGCCAGACCTCCACCTCGTCGGCGAGGTGCATCAGCCGGATCGCCAGCTCGTCGTCAACCGACGTGCGGACCACGTCGACCGCGACGATCTTCACCGCGCGGCCGGGGCCACCGTCGACGACGCCGAACCCGCACCGGGTCAGGCCTGGGTCGACGCCGAACACGCGCACTGGGGTCCCTCCACCGAGACGAACATCCGTTCGAACTTTAGTGGGTGGGCCACCGCCCGCTCCCCGCGACACGCGACCACCCGTCCAGGTGGTCCGCGACCGCCGATTCCCCCTCACGGGGACAGTCACGGATTGGCGACACCGGGGACGTGCGCGGTCGACACTGAGTCACCACCTCGCTACGGTGACGCGGTCCCTTTGATCCACTTCACCTTCCCGGTCGCGACAAGCGGGAGGCCACGATGCCGAGGCGATTCTGCGCTCGAACGGCCTTCCTCTGCACCCTGCTGGCGCTGCTGGTGGGTGTCGTGGTGTCGGGCGTGCTCGGCCACCAGGCGTCCGTCGCGCTGGACAAGACGTCGCAGCTCGCCGCCGCCGTCGCCGCGCTGGTCCTCTTCCTCCGGGCCGCCCGCCGCGAGCAGGGCACCGAGCGCCGCTGGCGGCTGTGGATGGTCGCGTCGACGGCGAGCCTGACCGTCGGCCTGAGCGCGTGGATCTGGGGCCAGCTCTTCCTCGGCGTCTCGCTGCCCTCGTCCACGTTGGCACCGCTGGGTTTCATCCTCACGCCGGTGCTCGCGCTGGGCGCGGTGCTGACGCTGGCGCACGGCGCGGCGGACTCGCTGCCGAACCACCGCAGCAAGCTGCTGGTGGTGCTGGACGGCCTGATCGTCGTGGGCTCGCTGTTCGTGCTGACCTGGGTGTCGGCGCTGGAGTCGATCGCCCGCGCCTGGGCCACGTCCGGGCCCGGTTTCGCCACCGTGATCGCCCACCCGGCCGCGTACCTGGTGCTGCTGGTGACGCTCCTGGTCACGTCGTGGACCCACCGCACCGTCCGCCAGTTGCCGATGCTGTTCCTCGCCCTCGCGGGGCTCGCGCAGTCGGCGTCCGGCTGGATCTTCGCCTGGCTCGTCAGCCACGGCGCCGAGGCCATCCCACCGATCGCCGACGTGGGCTTCATGGCGTGCCCGGTGATGCTCCTGCTCAGCTCGTTGGCCCCCACCAAGGGGAAACCGGTCCGCACGGGCGGGCTCGGCACCGGGGAGCTGCTGCACCTGCTCGTGCCGTACCTGCCGATGCTGATCACCGGTCTGTTCATCGTCGTCGGCACCGCGACGGGCGTCAGGTTCAACCCGCTGGAGATCTACGCGGGTCTCGGCGTCGTGCTGCTGGTGATCGTGCGGCAGCTCGTGACGCTGATGGACAACGCCCGCCTGCTCGACCAGCTCCACGAGAGCCGGGAACAGCTCCGGCACCAGGCCTTCCACGACCCGCTGACGGGGGTGGCGAACCGCGAGCTGTTCCGCGAGCGCCTCACCGCCGCGCTCCGCCGCGGCGACCCGGTCGTGCTCGCGTTCATCGACGTGGACGGCTTCAAGCACGTCAACGACAACTTCGGCCACGCCGAGGGCGACGCCGTCCTGCGGATCGTGGCGACCAGGCTCCAGCACTGCGTGCGCGACGAGGACACCGTAGCCCGGCTCGGCGGCGACGAGTTCGGCGTCCTGGTGGAGAGCGGCGACGTCGACCCGTCGGAGATCGGCAACCGCGTCCTGGCCGCGCTCAAGTCCCCGCACCAGACCCAGGGCCGCGAGCACGAGGTGTGCGCGAGCGTGGGCATAGCCCACCGCACGGCCCACGACGCCGCCGTGTCCGCCGACGACATGCTCGGTTCGGCCGACGCCGCCATGTACACGGCGAAGCGGCTGGGCAAGGGCATGGTCGTCGTCCACGGCTCGATCCCCGCACCGGAGCACGCGTGACCGCCGACGACGTCATCGCCGCACTCGACCTCGCCCCGCTACCCGTGGAGGGCGGCCACTTCGCGCAGGGCCACCGCTCCGCGGACCTGTCGACCATCTACTACCTGCTGCGCGCGGGCGAGTCCTCCGCCGTGCACAGGCTGACGAACGTCGAGGTGTACGCGCACCACGCCGGCGCCCCGCTGCGGATGCTGCTGCTGCACCCGGACGGCTCGGTGACCACACCGGTGCTCGGCTCGGCCCTCGCCGACGGGCAGCGCCCGCAGGTCGTGGTGCCCGCCGGGGTGTGGCAGGCGAGCGAGCCCGACGGCGACTGGGCGCTGGTGACCACGGTCGTCGTGCCGCCGTACACCGACGACGTGGTGGAGTTCGGCGACGCCGACGCACTGGCCGCCGAGTACCCGTCGCACGCGGCGGAGGTCAGGCGGCTCTGCCCGTGACGGTGCCGCGCGTGCGGGGGGTCGTGCTGCCCGTGGTCCGCTAGCGGTACGGGCCCTGGCCGGTCGGCCGGACCACGACCTCGTTCACGTCCACGGACGGCGGCTGCGACACGGCGTACAGCACCGCGCGGCCCACGTCGGCCGGGTCGAGCTTGGGTTCGGTGGCCCGTGACGCCGGGATCGCGCCGGTGTCGGTCAGGCCCGGCTGGACGACGGTGACGCGGACGCCGGTGTCGGCGCACTCGGCGCGGATGTTCTGCGCCAGGCCGGTGACGGCCCACTTCGTGGCCGAGTACAGGTTGCCGGGGCGGACGCCGCGGCCCGCCGCCGAGCCTGTCAGCACGAGGTGGCCGCGGCTGCGGACGAGCGCGGGCATGGCGGCCTTGGCGGTGTACGCGGGGCCGCAGACGTTGGTGAGCACCATGTCCGCCCACTCGGCGGGCGGGGCGCCCTCGTCGGAGGTGAAGGACGTGACGACGCTGGCGCCCGCGTTGGCGAAGACGACGTCGATCGAGCCCCACTCCTCCTCGACGCGCCCCATCAGGAACGCCAGGTCGTGCCACGAGGTCACGTCGCACGAGGCCGCCCAGACGCGGTCGGGCCCTCCCAGCCTCATCCCCGCGTTGACCAGGTCCTCCGCGCGCCGGGAGGCCAGCACCAGCCGGTAGCCGGCGGCGGCGGCCAGTTCCGCGGTGGCAGCGCCGATGCCACGGGAAGCACCGGTGATCACGAAGACCGAGTCGCCCATGGCGCGAACGCTACCCAAAGTCGTCAGCGGGACGACAGTGACACCTGATTGGATCATCTCACTGGTCCGAACAGGGGGTTTCATGAACATCACACGCAGGTTCGCGCTCGGCTTGGGGTCGGCCGCGGCGGCGTCGGCGGTGCTGGGCTCGGGAACGGCGGCGGCGCAGGACGACGAGGTCGACACCGAGCCGGAGCTGGAGGCGGTGGTCCCGCGCACGGCCGAGGTGGCGAGGCGCAAGATCGCCCGCAAGTACCGCCTGGAAACCCGCAGGGCGCGCGGCACCTGGTCCTCCTACATCGGTGTGGCGAACCCGGACGGGTCCGTGCGGGCGGCCGTGGAGGAGCACCCGGACACCGTCGTGGAGGCGTACAGCGTCAACAAGATCGCCGTGGCGGTCACGGTGCTGGACAAGGTCGACCGGGGGCTGCTGACGCTCGACCAGCGGATCGAGCTGACGGCGGACATCGTCATCCACGACACCGACGGGATCTTCGGGCTGGACGGCGCGTACCCCAGCTCGATCACCGTCGGCCACGTCCTGTCGGCGCTGCTGACCGTCTCGGACAACACCGCCGTGCGGCTGTGCGGCCTGCTCGTGCCCGCGCGGGAGATCAACGACATCCTGCGGGGCAAGGGTTTCGTCCACACGCAGGTCGTGCCGGTCGCCAACCCGAACCGGTACTACCTCGGGACGACGACGCCGCGCGAGACGTTCACGCTGCTGCGGAAGCTGGTGAACGAGGAGCTGCTGTCGCCCGCCTCGACCACCCACCTGCTGACGGTGCTGAGGTCGCTGACGTCGTTCACCGACGGCGTCCGGCTGGAGCTGTCGTCGAACGAGCGGCTCCAGGTCGCGACGAAGGCCGGTTGGTTCGCGGACGGCCGCAACGAGGCGGGTGTCGTGTTCGACGCCGACGGCAAGCCGGTGATCACGTTCGCGCTGTTCGCGTCCGGTCGGTTCCGCGGGGACGAGACCGCCAACAACGACAACTACAGCGCCACGCACCCGGCGCTGCGGGCGCGCGCGGCGATCGGCAGGACCCTGTTCGACTCGGTCCGGCAGATCACCTGCCCGGCGCCGAGGCCCCGTCTCTCGCAGGTCTACCGGCCCTGGACGGGCGCGTGACGTATTTCCCGAGGAGCTGCGCGCTCCTCACCTAGTGGACAGGGTCGGTCGTCGCCGCCGTCGACGACCGACCCGTTCACTCCCCGATCGGCTCGGGGGAGGTGTTGTCGGTGGTCACCGTGCCGCGTCCGGGGTCCGCGACGACTAGGCTCCCGGCAAGCTATCGAGGAGGAACGGGTTTGACTCCCAGGCAGGTGACGCTGGCGGAGGTCGCGAGCCACGCGGGGGTGTCGCTGGCGACCGCGTCGCGAGTCCTCAACGGCAGCACGCGGCAGGTCAGCGACGAGCTGCGAGACCGCGTCGTCGGGTCCGCGCAGGAGCTGGGCTACCTGCCGAACGCCGCCGCGCAAGCGCTGGCGCGCAACAGCAGCGTGCTCGTGGGTCTCGTGGTGCACGACATCTCGGACCCGTACTTCTCCAGCATCGCGGCGGGCGTGACCAGGATCGCCGAGGAGGCGGGCCTGGTCGTGGTGCTCGGCACCACCGGCCGCGACCCCGAGCGCGAGGTCGAGCTGCTGTACACGCTCCGCGCGCACCGGGCGCGGGCCGTCGTGATCGCGGGCAGCCGCACCACGGACCGAGGGGCCACGGCCAGGCTCGCCGCCGAGGTCGAGGCGTTCACCGCGCAGGGCGGGCGGGTCGCGTGCGTCTCGCAGTCCCGCATCCCCGCGGACACCGTCGTGCCGTCGAACCGGGCGGGTGCCCGCGCGCTGGCGCGGGAGCTGGCGGCGCTGGGGCACAAGCGGTTCGCCGTGCTGGCGGGGCCGCCGAACCTGGTGGTGGCGCGCGACCGGCTCGCGGGCTTCAAGGCCGGGCTGGCCGACGCCGGGCTCGACCTGCCCGCCGCGTCCGTGGTCACCGGGGCGTTCACCAGGGACGGCGGGCACGCGGCGGCGACCGAGCTGCTGGCCGCGAAGACCGGCGCGACCTGCGTGTTCGCCGTCAACGACGTGATGGCGCTCGGCGCGATGGCGGCGCTGCGCGAATCCGGGCTGCGGGTGCCGGAGGACGTGTCCATGGCGGGGTTCGACGACATCCCGACGCTGCGGGACCTGGTGCCGGGGCTGAGCACCGTGCGGCTCCCGCTGGAGGAGCTGGGCGAACGGGCGGCGCGGCTCGTGCTGGACGAGGGGACCGCCGAGGTCCGCACGGTCAAGGTCGCGGGCGAGGTCGTACTCAGGGCGAGCACCCGAGCACCCTCCGGAACCGGCCTGCGGTGAGGGCCATACCCTCTAAACTGGACCGAACCGCTCTCCACCAGCATGCCCGACCGAGGAGTGACTCCTTCCGTGCGCGACGCGCAGTCACCTGGCTTCAGTACTGAGCCGGGTCGAACACCCGGCTGCCACACCAGCTCGATCCCGTCCCTCGCCGGAGGCGACAGGTGATCGGAACACTCCTGAGCGTCCTCGGCCTGCTGGCCGTCGTCGCTCTCACCCTCGGGACCGCCACCGCGGTCGCCGCCGAGTTCTCGTTGACCGCCCTCGAACGCAGCACCGTGGACAACCACGCCGCCGTCGTGGGCGATGCCAGGGCCCTGAAGCTCCAGAAGGCGCACAAGTCGCTGTCCTTCCAGCTCTCCGGCGCCCAGTTGGCCATCACCATCACCACCCTGATCACCGGCTACATCGCCGAACCCGCCATCGCGGAACTGGTCGAACCCGGCCTGACCGCCCTCGGCGTGCCGTCTTCGGTGGCCGACCCGCTGGCACTGGCGTTCGCGCTGGCGCTGGCCACGGCCGTGTCGATGGTGTTCGGCGAGCTCGTGCCGAAGAACCTCGCCATCGCGAAGCCGATGGAGACGGCCCGCGCGGTCGTCGGCTACCAGGCGGCGTTCTCCAGCACGTTCCGCTGGCTGATCAGCGGCATGAACCTGACCGCGAACTGGCTGGTGCGCCGCTTCGGCGTCGAACCGGTCGAGGAGCTGGCGTCCGCGCGGTCGCCGGAGGAGCTGAGCGCCCTGGTGCGCTCCAGCGCCGAGCACGGCACGCTCGACCAGGGCACGGCGACGCTGCTGGACCGCTCGCTGCGCTTCGGCGACCGCACGGCCGGTGAGCTGATGACGCCGCGCGTGCAGGTCGAGGCGCTGCGCGTCGACGCGACCGTGCTGGACCTGATCTCCAAGACCCGCGAGACCGGCTTCTCCCGGTTCCCCGTGCACAACGGCGACCTGGACGAGGTGCGCGGAATGGTGCACGTGAAGCAGGCGTTCAGCGTGCCGGTGAACCAGCGCGGGACCACGCCGGTGTCGGCGCTGACCCGGCCGGTGCAGATCGTGCCGGAGACCCTGGAGGGCGACGCGCTGCTGGACCGGCTGCGGGCGTCCGGGCTCCAGACCGCGCTCGTCGTGGACGAGTACGGCGGCACGGCCGGGCTGGTGACGCTGGAGGACGTGGTCGAGGAGATCGTGGGCGACGTCCGCGACGAGCACGACCGGGGCGAGGCCGCTCCGGTCCGCCCGCTGGGCAAGGGGAGCTGGATGGTGTCCGGGCTGCTGCGCGACGACGAGGTCGCCGAGGCCACCAGGTTCCGGATGCCGGAGGGCGACTACGAGACGCTGGCCGGTCTGGTCATGGCCAGGCTCGGCCGCATCCCCGAGGTCGGCGACGAGATCCGGGTCGACGGCTGGCGCATCACCGTGATGCGGATGGACCGGCACCGCACGGCCGAGCTGCGGGTGGCCAGGGTCGCCGACGCGGACCAGGTGGCGGCGCAGTGAGCATCCTGGTCCTCTTCCTGTTCCTGGCGGGCAACGCGTTCTTCGTCGGCGCCGAGTTCGCGATCATCACCGCCCGCCGCGACCGGCTCGAGGCGCTGGCCGAGAAGGGCAGCAGCCGGGCCCGCACGGCGATCAAGGCCGGTCGGGAGCTGCCGCTGATGATCGCGGGCGCGCAGCTCGGCATCACGCTGTGCTCGCTGGGGCTCGGCGCGATCGGCGAACCCGCCGTGGCGTCGATCCTGGAGTCGCCGTTCCACGCCATCGGCGTCCCGACGGCGGTGCGGCACGGCATCTCGTTCGCCATCGCGCTGATCATCGTGGTGGCGCTGCACACGATCCTCGGCGAGATGGTGCCGAAGAACCTGGCCATCGCGAACCCGGAGCAGCTCGCGATCTGGCTCGTGCCGGTGCACTACGGGTTCTGCAAGCTCGTCGGCCCGGTGCTGCGGATGTTCACCGTCGTGTCGACGGCCGTGCTGAAGCTGATGAAGGTCACGCCGAAGGACGAGCTGGACACGGCGTACACGCCGGACGAGCTGGCGATGCTGATCGCCCAGTCCCGCCAGGAGGGCCTGCTGGAGGACTCCGAGCACCGGCGGCTCACGCAGACGCTGTCGTCGGCGGAGCGGACCGTGGCCGACGTGCTGGTGCCGCTGGACCGGCTGACCACGCTGTCGTCCAACCCGACGGTCGGCGAGGTCGAGTCGTCCGTGGCCCAGACCGGGTTCTCCCGGTTCCCCGTGCGCGGCGACAACGGGAAGCTGCTGGGCTACCTGCACGTCAAGGACGTGCTGGACCTCGCGGGCGCGGATCCGGGCACGCCCGTGCCCCGCACCCGCATCCGCGGCCTGCCGGACCTGCCCGTGGACGCCCACCTGGACGAGGCGCTGGCCGCGCTGCGGCGGGCGCAGTCGCACCTGGCGCGGGCCGTGGACGCGGACGGCGCGCTGTGCGGCGTCGTGGCGATGGAGGACCTGGTCGAGGAGTACGTCGGCACGGTCCGCGACGGCACCCACGTGAGCCGCGAGCTGTGAGTCAGGAGGCCCGAGCGGCGAATCGGGCCTCCTCCGCGGCGAACCCCTTGGGGGACACGGTCTTCCACATCAGCACCGCGGACAGCAGGTGCACGGCCGAGGCCATCACCCACACCCAGCGCAGCCCCCACGTCGCCGCGACGAACCCACCCGCGAGCGCGCCGAGCGGCGTCAGGCCCCAGGCCAGCGCGCGGTGGCTGGTGAGCACCCGGCCGAGCAGCGGCGTGGGCGTGAACCGCTGGCGGCTGGACTGCGAGCACACGTTCCACACCAGCGTCGTGGACGACAGCACCACCAGCGTCCCGGCGACCAGCGCGAACACCGGCGGCTCCACCGCGATGAGCAGGATCAGGACCGAGGCGGACAGCGTCGAGAGCCGCATGGACCAGGCGTAGCCGAGCCGGGTGACCAGTCGGTGCACCACGAACGACGCCCCGATCCACCCGACAGCCAGGCACGCCATCAGCACGCCGTAGCCGACCGAGCCGACGTGCAGGATCTGCGTCGCGTAGAGGACGAACATCGGCATGCTCGCGCTGGCGGCGAACGAGCCGAGCGCGACGGTGACCGTGATGGTGCGCAGCAGCGGGCTGCCCACGAGGAACGCGAGCCCGGTCCTGATGTCGCGCAGCGGGTGACCCGGCGGGCTCGGCACGTGCGGGACGGCGAGGCCACGGGTCAGCAGCAGCGCCACCAGTGCCGCCGCGCAGGCGAGCCACGCGGGCAGCCCGACCGCGAACGCCAGCAGGAAACCGGTCACCGGCGGCACCACGAACTGCACGACCCCGCGGTCGATGACGATCATCCGGGCGTTCGCGGCGGCCAACCGGTCCGGGCCGACGACGTCCGGTACCAGCGCGCCGCTGGCGCCGTCGCCGAGCACCTGCGAGCTGACGACGACGAACGAGACGACCAGCAGCAGCGGCAGGGTCAGCACGCCGGTCGACGTCGCGACGGCGAGCACGGCCGCCGCCGCGGCCTGCACGGCGAACGCCGACGCGAGCACCACCGTCCGCCGGAACCGGTCGATCAACACCCCCGCCGCCAGCGAGAACAGCAGCCACGGGAGCTGCCCCACCACGTTCACCAGCGCCACCTGCCGCGGATCGGTCGTGATCGTGATCGCCAGGAGCGGCAGCGCCGTCAGCAGCAGCCCCTCCCCCGTCGACCCGCTGACCGCGACCGCCTGCAACCGCCCCCACCCAGTCCCCATGCACCCACCTTGGCCGGATCACTGGCCAAGTCGAACGTTTTAGGCTGGGCTAAAGCGATGGCCCTCCGCTTCGCCGTCTCGCCGCTCTGGGAAACGATCGCCGGCCTGCGCGTGCTGGCCGCCCCGGAGTGCGCCCCGGTCCACCAGCGCTGGACCACGTGGGCCGAATCGCGCCTGGGCAGCCTGCCGGACGACCCGTGGTTCCGCCTGCTCCGCCGCCTCGCCACCCGCGGCCCCGTCGTGCCCGAGTTCCTCATCCCCACACCGGGTCTGCGCTCCACCGGCATCGACACGGAGGTCGACGCCCTCTTCCGCGCCACCCCCGAGCGCATCACCGCCGCCGTCGGCGCCGACCCCCACGCCCGCCCCCTGCTGGACGACCCGACCGAGGCACTGACCGCCCTGCGCGACCGCGTCCGAGCCGTCCACGACGCGATCGTCGAACCCCTCTGGCCGAGGCTGGAGGGCGTCCTCCAGGGCGACGTGGAACGCCGTGGCCGCAGGCTCACCGAACACGGCGGCCCCACCGTGCTCAACGAACTGCACGACACCGTCACCTGGCACCCGACCGCCGTCGAGGTGGCAGGCACCATCACCGAACTGGGCACCCGCGACCTCGTACTGGTCCCGTCGGCCTTCATCTGGCCGGACGTCTACCTCCGCGACAGCCCCGTCCGCCTTGCCCTCTGCTACCCGGCCACCGGCTTCGGCACCCTGTGGACCAGACCGACCCCACCAGCCCGCCCCGCCCTCACCCGCCTGCTCGGCACCACCCGCGCCCGCCTGCTGCACGAACTGGAACGCCCGAGCACCGTGTCCGAACTCGCCGAACGCCTGGACGTGACCGCGGGGTCGGTCTCGCAGCACCTCGGGGTGCTGCGGGCGACCGGCCTCGCGGTCAGCCGCCGGGAGGGGCGGGAGGTGGTGTCGCTGCGAACGGCACTGGGGCTGGCGCTGGTGCAGGGCGGGGATTAGGGCTTGGGCGCATTGGTGCGGATCACGCCGGCTCCCTGTCCAGGAGCTGCGTCCCACCGTCCCGCATGGTGTTCGCCACGCTCGCGCAAGCCTCGGTGAATGCACTGGCATCACGTCCCCAGTAGTCCGAGACGGCTTGGCCGCCACGAACCAGGAGATCAGCCACATCGGCGGCCATGAACAGGTGGGACGCCTCACCCCAGCGGGAATGGCTGTGCACTCCGCCACCAGAGGCATCCTCGATCAGCGTCGTCGACGGGCAAGCGCCCAGAAAGCTTGGTGCGGACCCAACGGCGTACCAGGCAAATAGGCCTTGGCCAGGGAAGGCACGTGGTGGAGCGTGCTCTCGGCCGCGCCGTCGGCGGCCAACTCGGCGGCCTGGAACAGGATTTGACGTTCCGTGATCGGGCTGCCTTCCGGCGCGGACTTCCAAGTGGATCCAAGTGCGTCGGGATCGTGTCGTAGGTCCAGGAGCAGAGCGGCCCACTGGTCCCGCAGATCGACGTAACCGCTGTACAGGAACTCGATCTCTCGAACATCGCTCGGCCAGGTCCACCCTCCCCCAGACTCACGCGGAGTCTGCCCCGTCCGTCAGCGACGCACGGGGCAGAACCACAACGTTGAGCGGTCAGGTCCCCAGACAACACCGCACTAGATCTCCCTCACCACTCGCACCGGGCTCCCCACCGCGATGACGTTCGCGGGCAGGTCGCGTGTCACCACGGCGCCCGCGCCGACCACGGTGTTCTCCCCGATGGTCACCCCGGCGAGCACGATGGCGCCGCCGCCGAGCCACACGTTGTCGCCGATGACGATCGGCTTGGCGGCCTCCCACTTCGCGCGGCGCGGTTCCGGGTCGACCGGGTGGGTCGGGGTGAGGAGTTGCACGTTGGGCCCCATCTGGACGTCGTCGCCGATGGTGATCGGGGCGACGTCTAGCGCGACCAGGCCGAAGTTGGCGAACGTGCGGGCGCCGATGGTGATGAACCTGCCGTAGTCGACGTGGAACGGCGGGCGGATGGCGGTGCCCTCGCCGACGGCGCCCAGCCACTCGGTGAGCAGTCGGGAGCGTTCGGCGTGCTGGCGGGACGTGGTCGCGTTGTAGGCGTCCTGGAAGTCGCCGGAGACGGCGGACAGCTCCTCGAGTTCCGGGTCGTCGGCGATGTACAGGTCTCCGGCGAGCATCCGCTCGCGCATGGTTCGGGTGTCCGGCGTCATGGGACGACCGTACAAACGCGCGGCACGAATAAGCTGACCGCATGGTGGTGTTGACCGAGGCCGAGTGGACGGCGCGCCGGGCCGAGCACCGGGCGCGCGTGCTGCGCTGGACGGGTCCGCACCACGAGCGGAAGGCGACCGGGGAGAAGCACCCCGTGCTGGACTTCCTGTTCTCCTACTACTCGCACCGGCCGTCGCGGCTGGAGCGCTGGCACCCCGGTCCCGGTGTCGTGCTGGAGGGCGCGGCGGCGCGCGAGTTCCTGCGGTGGCCCGCGTACGGGGAGACCGCCGACGGCGTGGCGCTGGACGTCGAGCGGTTCGCCGAGTCGCGGCGGGCGACCGTCGACTTCGTGCGGCGGCTGCTGGGGGCGACGGCGCGCCGGGCGCCGCGGCTGGGCTGCTTCGGGCTGCACGAGTGGGCGATGGTCTACCGGCAGCGGCCCGAGCAGGTGCGGCACAACGCGTGGCCGCTGCGGCTGGGGTCGACGGGGACGGACGCGGTGGTGGACGCGAGCCGCGTGCAGTGCGGGCACTTCGACGCGTTCCGCTTCTTCACGCCGGACGCGCGGCCGCACAACACGCTCCAGCCGACGAGGGAGACGCAGGTCGAGTTCGACCAGCCCGGCTGCCTGCACGTCTCGATGGACCTGTTCAAGTGGGCGTACAAGCTGGACCCGGCGACGCCGTCGGAGCTGGTCGCGGACTGCTTCGCGTTGGCCGTGGAGGTGCGCGAGCTGGACATGCGCGCGAGCCCGTACGACCTGGCCCCGCTGGGGTACGAGCCGGTGGCGATCGAGACGCCGGAGGGGCGGGCCGAGTACGTGCGGCAGCAGGCGTCGTTCAGCGCGAGAGCTGTGCCTTTGCGTGCCGCACTGCTCGACCTATCAGTAACATTGAGTCACACAGCAGACCTGAGAAACTGACCCAATCGGGTAAATATCCCGCCAAGTCAGCCACAAGTACTTAACCCAGCCCTCAGTCTTCACCTGTTAGCGTGACGGTTGCCGGTACAGGTGTCGTCGGGGCGGTGAATCCGGGTACCGAACGCGTTCGTGTCACGAGCCGCGGGAAGACGCTGAAAGGGAAGTCGATGTCTCGACATCGCACGCTGCGCACACGGGTGCGGCGCGGCGTGGCAGGCTGGCCCGTCGCGGTCGTCGGCCTCGTCGCGCTGATCGTCCTCGGTGTCCTCGGCTGGAGCTGGCTCGGTGGCGTGATCGAACGCCGGGCGGCCGCCGAGGCGGGCGACTGCGCCGAGGGTGAGGCGGCGCTGCGGATCGCGTCCACGCCGAGCGCGGCGGACGCGGTGCGCGACGTGGCGAAGGCCTGGAGCGCGACCCGACCGGTGGTCTACGACCACTGCATCCGGGTCGAGGTGCAGTCGATCGACTCCGAGGTCGTGCTCGAAGGCCTCACGCAGGGCTGGGACGAGGAGAAGCTGGGCACCCGGCCGCACGCGTGGATCACCGACTCGACGCTGTGGGTGAACCGGCTCGGCGCGCAGAACCACGCGCTGCTCGGCGCCGCCCCGCAGTCGATCGCCGCCAGCCCCGTGGTGCTCGCCTTGCCCGAGGAGGGCGCGACGGCCGTGCAGGCGTCGTCGGGCTTCCGCTGGACCGACCTGCCGGGCGTCACGTCCTCGCCCGCGGGCTGGGACCGCTTCGGCCAGGCGGCGTGGGGGCCGTTCAAGGTCGCCATGCCGGACCCGACGGTCAACGCGGCCACGGCGATGGCGATCCAGTCGGCGCTGGCGGGCGCGAGCCCCGAGGGCAAGGGCCCCGTCACCACCGACATGCTGAACCTGGACCCGGTGAAGAACACCATGGCGAGTCTGGTCGCCGCGAAGCCCGCGCAGACCCCCTCGACCACGTGGGAGGCGATGTCGCTGCTCGCCGACAAGCCCACCGTGAACGCCGCGGGCTTCAGCGCGGTCCCCGTGTTCGAGGTCGACCTCTACCGGCACAACACGGGCAAGGACACCGGCACCGCCCCGTTGAAGCCGCTGTTCGGCGTGACCCCCGGCGGTCCGACGCCGGTCGCGGACTTCCCGTTCGTGGCGCTCTCGGGCGACTGGGTCGGCGAGGCGCAGGTGCGGGCCGCGCAGGCGTTCCGCGACTTCCTGACCGACGAGGCCCAGCAGAAGATCCTGGCCGCGTCCGGGCTGCGGGTCCCGTCCTCGACGGACCGCCCGAAGCCGTCACCGGGTGTGCGCTGGGCGACGATGACCGAGGGCCTGGCGCCCGCGGACGCGAACACCGCGCAGCAGATCTCGGCGACGTGGGCGACGGCCGACAACGGCCAGGTCGTGACGCTGCTGGTGGACTCGTCGAAGTCGATGGAGGAGTCCGGCGGCGACGGGAAGAGCAGGATGGAGTGGCTCAAGGCCGCGCTGTCCGGGCAGGTGAACCGCTCGCTGTCCGGTTCGGTCGGGCTGTGGGAGTTCTCCCGGCAGCTCGACGGTGAGCGCCCGTACCGGAGGCTCGTGCCGACCGGTCCGGTCCTGGAGCAGCGGCAGGCGCTGCTCGACGGGATCGCGGGCCTGAAGCCGTTGAGCGCGACCCAGCTCTACACGAGCCTGCTGGCGCTGTACGAGGACACGCAGGAGAACTACCAGGAGGGCAAGCGCAACAGGATCGTCGTGCTGACCGACGGCCCCAACGACGGTGGCCTCGGCTTCGACGAACTGCGCGCCAAGCTGGACGAGTTGAAGCGCGACGACCGACCGATCCCGATCAGCGTCATCGCCATGGGTCCCGCGCCGGAGCGCGATCCGCTGAACAAGATCACCCAGTCGACCGGGGGCACCTTCTCGGTGGCGGAGGACGGCAAGGCGATCGACGCGGCGCTGGCGCAGATCCTGTCGGCGGGCTGACCAGGTAGGCGGTCAGCGCTGGATGGCGAGCTTGGCGAGTTCGCGGTCGAAGTCGATCCAGAGCTCCTCCTCACCGGAGGACACGACGTCGTAGGAGAGGTCGAGGAACTCGGCGATGTCCTCGGCGCGGCCGGACAGGACGGCGAAGCCGGTGGGCGCGTCCAGTTCCACGAGCACCCGCTCGGGGTCCTCCGGCGCGGGGCGGACGGCGATGTCGCCCTCACCGGTGCGGGTGATGAGCCCGTCGGCCAGTAATTCGCGGCCGAACATCCACTCCACCTCACCCTGCCCCGTGTGGAAGCTGATGGCGACGGCGTACGGATCATCGGGGTCGTAGCGCAGTTCGGCCTCGATGGGAGCGGGTGCGGCTCCGGGCGTGAGCAGGTCGAAGGTCGTGGCGACGGTGATGACGATCTTCTTGTTCATACTTCAACGATAAGTACCGACCGTGACGGCCGACACCCCTAGAAAGGGTGAGAGGACCCCGGAATCACCAAATCGTGCGCACTTTACCCACGAACGGGTGAACGGTTGTTCGTAGCGTGGCGGACCAGGGGACCGCGTCAGGGCGGGTACACCTTCGCCATGGCCGCCACCGAGGCCGCCATCCGCTCCCGGAGTTCCGGCGGCCCGACGACCTCCACGTGCGGGCCGAGCCTCAGCAGGTCCGGCTCGGCGTGGTCGAGCGACTCGGTCGGCAGCTCGACCGTCGTCCACCCGTCCGCGGCCGGTTCGGCGTCCGAGGCGCGCAGCGCGCGGGCGGCGACGACGCCGAGCAGGTACCCGGCGCGCCGAACGCCCTCCGGCGACAGCCGCACCGTGACGCGCACGCCGTACATGCGCTGCTCGAACCCCTCCGACCAGTCCTCCCAGAACGCCGTCAGGTCGAAGTCGGCGGGCCGGTCGAAGTGGTCGTCGGTCGTCGTGATCTCCAGGACCCGCGCGACCCGGTACGTGCGCAGGTCGCCGTCGGACCGCGCCACCAGGTACCAGACGCCCGCCTTCAGCACGAGGCCGAGCGGGTCCACGGTCCGACGCACCTCGACCGCCTTTCCGCCCCACCGCCGGTACCGGACGTCGAGCCTGCGCTGGTGCCACACGGCGTCGGCGATCGTGGTCAGGTTCGGGGTCTCGTCGGAGTGCCGGAACCAGCCGGGCGTGTCGAGGTGGAAGCGCTCGCGGACGCGCCCGGCCCGTGACCGCAGCTCGGGCGGGAGCGCGGCCTGGAGCTTGAGCTGCGCCGCCGCGACCACGGTGCCCAGCCCGAGTTCGGCGGCCGGACCGGGCAGCCCGGCGAGGAACAACGACTCCGCCTCCTCCGTGGTCAGGCCGGTCAGCCGGGTGCGGTAGCCGTCGACCAGCCGGTACCCGCCCGCCGGGCCGCGGTCGGCGTACACGGGCACGCCCGCGGCGCCGAGCGCCTCGACGTCGCGGTAGACCGTGCGGACCGACACCTCCAGTTCGTCGGCCAACTCCTGCGCCGTCATCCGGCCGCGCGACTGGAGCAGGAGGAGCAGGGACAGCAGTCGGCTCGCGCGCATGCGTCCAAGTTTCCCCCCGTACCTGACGGGCGGTGTCAGGTATCGGGTGCAGGATCTCCCGCATGACCACACACGCGGCGGGCAACGTCGAGATGAAGAGCTGGGAAGAGAAGACCTGGGACGGCAAGGCGCACGACGAGGTCTCGGGTGCCAAGCTCACCTCGGGCACGATGGTCGGCGTCTACCACGGAGCGCTGGAGGCCACCGGCGAGACCCGGTTCGTCATGACGTACATCGACGACAACAACTGCTACACCATCGGTCAGGAACTGGTGACCGGCACGCTCGACGGCCGCACCGGCACGTTCGTGCTCCAGCACATCGGCCGGTACAAGGACGGCTCCGTGTCCGGCGGGTTCACCGTGGTCCCGGAATCGGGCACCGGCGAGTTGGAGGGCCTGAGCGGCAGCGGCGGGATCACCTGGGAAGCGGGCCAGTCGGGCGTCTACTCCGTGGACTACGTCCTGTCCGCGTGACCGCCTCGCCGTCTTGGAGCACGGGCGGGGCGCGGTTCGGCCGCCGGACCGCGCCCCCGTCCGAAGCCCGCGCCTACTCGACCGAGATCGACACCTTGTTCGGGTAGAACGCCACGTGCCCGGTGATCTCCTTCACCGACGGGTACGGCTCGTCGTAGGTCCAGATGACGTCGGTCAGCGCCTGGTCGCCCGTGATCGAGTAGTACGACGCGTCGCCCTTGTACGGGCAGTAGGTGCTGGTGTCGGTGCGCTCGATCGCGGACTGGTCGACGTCCTCGATCGGGATGTAGTGCACGGCCGGGTAGGTCGACTCCTGCAACGTGAGCGACCTGGTCGTGTCGGCGACGACCCGGTCGCCCGCGCGCACCACGACGTGCTCCGTCGACGGCGTCACGGTGATGGGGTGGTCGGGGCCGGGGGTCTTCACTGGGCGTGCCATGGCTGGTGCTGCCTTTCGCCGTTGTCGTGCTCCTCCCTGGGTCAACGACGGCCGGGGCCCGATCATTTCCCACGCCCTCCGACCAGGCACGATCGGTTTTTGTCGGTGCTCGGGTCCACAATCGGCGGCATGGGAAAACCGGAGATCACCTCCCTCCAGGAGTGGCAGAAGGCCCGCGACGAGCTGCTCATCGCGGAGAAGGAGCTGACGCGCGCCCAGGACGCGCTCGCCGCCCGTCGGCGGCGGCTGCCGATGGTCGAGTTCGCGGGCGACTACCCGTTCGACACACCGGACGGCCCGAAGACGCTGCTGGACCTGTTCGAGGGCCGCCACCAGCTCGCCGTGTACCAGTTCATGGACCTCGGCCCGGACGCCTTCTGCGGCGGGTGCACGTGGTTCACCGCCAACGTGCCCGCGACCGGGCGGGGGATGCTGGCCGACAGCGGGGTGACGTGGGTGAACGCGTCGACGATGCCGCTGGCGCAGATCGAGGCGTACAAGGAGCGGATGGGCTGGACGCTGCCGTTCGTGTCGTCGCACGGCACCACGTTCGCCCAGGACTGCGGGGCCGACGGCGGATTCATGCTGACCCTGTTCCTGCGCGACGGCGACGCCGTCTACCGCACGTACGGCACGACCCACCGGGGCGTGGACAGACTGGTGTTCACCAACAACATCCTCGACCTCGCGCCGTACGGCAGACAGCAGGACTGGGAGGACTCACCGGACGGCTGGCCGCAGCACCCGACCTACGGCTGACGGCTGGTGACGGGCGGGGCTTGGTTGCGGGCAGGGCTGGTCGCTGCCTGACAGCCGACACAAGCTTGCCCACCGGAGGCGACCCAGCGCCGAACCACCCGCACGAACCGACCTACCCGCCACGAGCAGGCCTGCCACCCTCGACACAACGGTGACGGACCGCCCGTGAGCGGCCCGTCACCCGTGTTCTAGCTGTACGTGTCCTAGCAGTACGTCGACGTCGTGTCCTAGCTGTAAGCCGAGAGAGGAGGGCAGGAGCAGACCAGGTTGCGGTCGCCCTTGGCGCCGTCGATCCGGCGCACCGGTGGCCAGATCTTCGGGGCGTCGACGCCTGCCGGGAAGACGGCGGTCTCGCGGCTGTACGGGTGGTTCCACTCGCGGGTGACGGAGGCCGCGGTGTGCGGTGCGTTGCGGAGCGGGTTGTCGTCGGCGGGCCATTCGCCGGAGGCGACCTGGTCGATCTCGTGGCGGATCGCGATCATCGCGTCGATGAAGCGGTCGATCTCGCCGAGGTCCTCGCTCTCCGTCGGCTCGACCATGAGCGTGCCCGGAACCGGGAACGACATGGTCGGGGCGTGCAGGCCGTAGTCGGCGAGGCGCTTCGCCACGTCGTCCACGGTGACGCCCGTGGACTTGGTGATGCCGCGCAGGTCGAGGATGCACTCGTGGGCGACGAAGCCGCCCTCGCCGGTGTAGAGGACCGGGTAGTGCTCGTCCAGGCGGCGGGCGACGTAGTTGGCGGCGGCGACGGCGGTGAGGGTGGCGCGGCGGAGGCCGTCGGCGCCCATCATGCGCACGTACGCCCAGGAGATCGGCAGGATCGACGCGGAACCCCAGGGGGCCGCGCTGATCGGGCCGACGCCGGTCGCGGGACCGGCCAACGGCTGGAGGGGGTGGTTGGGCAGGTACGGGGCGAGGTGGGAGCGGACGCCGATGGGGCCGACGCCGGGGCCGCCGCCGCCGTGCGGGATGCAGAACGTCTTGTGCAGGTTGAGGTGCGAGACGTCCGAGCCGAACTTGCCGTACTGGGCGAGGCCGATGAGGGCGTTGAGGTTCGCGCCGTCGACGTACACCTGGCCGCCCGCGTCGTGCACGAGCGCGCAGACCTCGCGGACGGTGTCCTCGTACACGCCGTGCGTGGACGGGTAGGTGATCATGATCGCGGCGAGGTCGTCGCGGTGCTCGTCGACCGTCTGGCGCAGGTGGCCGAGGTCGATGTTGCCCTTGTCGTCGCACTTCACCACGACCACCCGCATGCCTGCCATGACGGCGCTGGCGGCGTTGGTGCCGTGCGCGCTGGACGGGATGAGGCAGACGTCGCGAGCCGCTTCACCGCGCCCGCGGTGGTAGGCGCGGATCGCGAGCAGGCCCGCGAACTCACCCTGGCTGCCAGCGTTCGGCTGGATGCTGACCGCGTCGTACCCGGTGACCTCGGCGAGCCAGTCCTCCAGGTCCTTGACCAGCGCCAGCAGGCCCTCGGCGTCCTCGGCCGGGGCGAACGGGTGCAGGTCGGCGAACTCGGGCCAGGTGATGGGCTCCATCTCGGCGGTGGCGTTCAGCTTCATCGTGCAGGAGCCGAGCGGGATCATGCTGCGGTCGAGCGCGACGTCCTTGTCGGACAGCGCGCGCAGGTAGCGCAGCAGCGCCGTCTCCGAGCGGTGCAGGTGGAACACCGGGTGCGTCATGAACTCCGACGTGCGGCGCAGCTCGGACGGGATGCCGTCGGCCGTGTCGGCGTCGAGCGCGTCCACGTCCGGCACCTGGACGCCGAAGGCCTGCCAGACGTCGACCAGGTTCGCGCGGGTCGTGGTCTCGTCGCACGCGATGGCGACGGTCGAGCCGTCGACCAGCCGCAGGTTGACGTCGAGCGCCCGCGCGGCCTCGACGACCGCCGCCGCGCGGTCCGGCACGTGCGCCTGCACCGTGTCGAAGAACTCGCCGTGGACGACGTCCACGCCGCCTTCGAGCAGTCCGGCGGCCAGCACCGTGGCCATGCGGTGGGCGCGCGTGCCGATGGCCCGCAGGCCCTCTGGGCCGTGGTAGACGCCGTACATCGAGGCGATCACGGCGAGCAGCACCTGCGCGGTGCAGATGTTGCTGGTCGCCTTCTCGCGGCGGATGTGCTGCTCGCGCGTCTGGAGCGCCAGCCTGTAGGCGCGGTTGCCGTCGGCGTCCTCGGACACCCCGACCAGCCTGCCGGGGAGCTGCCGCTCCAGGCCCGTGCGCACCGCCATGTACCCGGCGTGCGGCCCGCCGAACCCGATCGGCACGCCGAAGCGCTGGGTCGTGCCCACGACGACGTCCGCGCCGATCTCGCCCGGCGGGCGCAGCAGCGTCAACGCCAGCAGGTCGGCCACGACGACGGCGTTCGCGCCCGCCTTGTGCACCTCGGCGATCACGGACTCGTGGTCGCGCACCGCGCCGGACGCGCCGGGGTAGGACAGGAGCACGCCGAAGAAGTCGCCGCCCAGCCCGAGCCCCTCGATGCCCTGCGACAGGTCCGCGACGACGATCTCGATGTCCAGCGGCTCGGCCCTGGTCTCGATCACGGCCAGCGTCTGCGGCAGCGTGTCGGCGTCGACGACGAACTTCTTCGACTTCGACTTGCCCGCGCGGCGCACCAGCGTCATCGCCTCGGCGGCGGCGGTGGCCTCGTCCAGCATCGACGCGTTCGACAGCGGCAGCGCCGTCAGGTCGCCGACCATCGTCTGGAAGTTCAGCAGCGCCTCGAGCCGCCCCTGCGAGATCTCCGGCTGGTACGGCGTGTAGGCCGTGTACCAGGCCGGGCTCTCCAGCACGTTGCGGCGGATGACCGGCGGCGTGATCGTCCCGTAGTAGCCGAGCCCGATCATCTGCGTCATCGGCCGGTTGCGCCCGGCCAGCTCGCGCAGCTCGGCCAGCGCCTCGGTCTCGGTGGCAGGCGCGGGCAGGTCGAGCACCAGGTCGCCTTCGCGGATCGACGGCGGGATCGCGCGCTGCGCCAACTCCTCCAGCGAGCCGACACCGATGACGTCGAGGATCCGGGCCAGCTCGGCGGGCCGGGGGCCCACGTGCCGATCGGCGAACGGGGTGCCGTGTTCGAGAGCGGCGAGAGGAATGCGGTCCTGCGTCATGGAGGCGCCTCCGGCGAGGGTTGGGCTACGGACACACTTCTGCCGTCTGCCCTCCCCCTCTGTCTCCAACCCGCTCGGCGGGCGCCTGAGAGCTTCACCCGGCCGGGACCGGGCTTTCACCGTCGGCGGGACCGGAACCGGCCCACTTTCCAGAGGCGTCTATCCCGTGCGGTCCTTGCGCCTGAGAGGTTCCGGGGAGGATTTGCTCCTTCGGCGCCGAACCTCGCCGGGTTCGGACTCTCCCGCACGGGGTCATGCGACTACCCGACGATCGTACCCGCCTGGCCTCGTTCGGGTACCTCGGGCGCGACGCGGATCACCGCACGTCACGCCCCGAAGTCGGGTTTCGTCGGGAGGGCGCCGGGTCGCGGGTGGTGGAGGGGGCGACGTGCTCGGCCGCACCGCCGCGGGTGACGGCGAGCGCGGAGCGGAACGGGGGCGTTGTTTCCGCGAAGCGGAAGAACTCCGCTGCGTCAGCGGACGCGAAGGGGCAAGGCGAGCGTTCGATTCGTGACGAAACCACCCGCGGCCGACCGCGTTCCGGCCGACCGCCCCCTCCGGGACGAGCGCGCCGCGGCGTCGAGGAGCGCCACGACCATGATCACGAGCACGCGGCGGGCAACCGCTCCCCGAGCCCACCACGACCGACGGACAGGCCGATCGCGCGGACGCCTGAACCGACCGCGACGGACGGTTCGGGAGGGTCAGCCGATCGCGCGGTTGCGCCTGCGCTGGGACAGTTCGTCGTTGCTCATGGCCTCGATCTCCACGCCGTCGGCGCGCTCCGCGGGGAACTCGTGGATGGTGCCGCTGATCTCCCGCATGGCACCGCTCACCGCGATGCCGAACACGCCCTGGCCGCCCTGCAAGAGGTCGACGACCTCCTCCGGCGACGTGCACTCGTAGACCGTCGTGCCGTCGCTGAACAACGTGATCCTGGCCAGGTCCTGCACGCCGCGCTGGCGGAGGTGGTCGACCGCGACCCGGATGTTCTGCAACGAGACACCGGTGTCGAGCAGCCGCTTCACCACCTTGAGGACGAGGATGTCCTTGAACGAGTACAGCCTCTGGCTCCCCGACCCCTGCGCGCTCCTTATCGTCGGGTTGACCAGTCCGGTGCGCGCCCAGTAGTCGAGCTGGCGGTAGGTGATCCCGGAGATCTGGCACGCGGCGGGCCCGCGGTAGCCGACGTACTCGTCTGGCAGCGAGGAGTCCGGGAACAGCTCACCTTGTTCCCCGGATCCGGCCCGGATGGGCGCTTCCTCTGCCACGCCTGCCTCCCCTCGGCCGGCCTCACGACCGGCGACCGTGACCGGCGCTCCCGTGGTCGGGGAACACCGGCCGTGAAGGGCCACGCTGTGGAATCACACCGTCGCAATTCACTTGAGTTCGACGGTAGGACCGGGTTGGGGGCAGGTCAACGCGACGCGCGGTACACGAATTTCCTCACCCTCAACCAGAGGGTGAGAGAAAGCGCTCGAATAACCCTTTCGAGTGACGTTTAGTGATCGTTTAGCCCAACGCTGATGACCTTGAGTAGCGCGCCCGTGGGACCCCCAAGAGTGCGGTCTCGACAAGCGCCGTCACGCTCCGTCGTTACCCCGGACGCACGAAGGGCCACTCACCAGACTCGTGAGTGGCCCTTCGGCACGTTCAGGTCGCGGGACTCAGGTATCCGCTCCGCGGAAGTCCTCCGGCGAGATGGAGTCGAGGAACTCGCGGAACTTCTCGACCTCGTCCTCCTGCTCGTCCGGGATGATCAGGCCCGCTTCGGCCAGCACGGACTCGTCGGCGTGGATCGGCACCCCGACCCGCAGCGCGAGCGCCACCGAGTCGCTGGGCCTCGCCGACACCCGCACGTCGCCGTCGAACACCAGCTCGGCGAAGTACGTGCCCTCTTGCAGGTCGGTGATGCGGACCTGTTCGAGCTGACGGCCCAGTGCGCCGATGACGTCCTTGAGGAGGTCGTGGGTCAGGGGACGGACGGGCCGCACGCCCTGCTGCTCCAGCGCGATGGCGGTGGCTTCGACCGAGCCGATCCAGATCGGCAGGTACCGTTCACCTTCGGTTTCGCGCAGCAACAGGATCGGCTGGTTGGCGGGCAGTTCCACCCGCACTCCCACGACGCGCATTTCGCTCATCGGGTATCGCCTCCCTCAGCGCGCTGAACCACGGCGTCCCCGTACGACTACGAGGATCCTCCACGTACATCTCCGACGCTACCCGCCAAGCGGGCCCAGTGCCCCATTGGCGTCCACATGGACATCACGATGCGGACACCGGGGGCGAACAGCCGCGATCCGGCGGAAATCCCTATCCACCTGCGACACCGCGCAACCCGGCCTTCACCAGCAGTGTGTGCAACGTGACGGAGAGCACTGCCAATTCCCGGAGCACTTCCTCGGCCCGGCCGCGCGCGTCCGGATCGCGTTGCCGGTAGAGGGGCGTCACGATTTGCTCCAGCAGACCGACTTCACGATCCGCGGATGCCCGAAACGCCCTGAGGTGTCGGGGTTCGATGCCGAATTCGGCCATCGCGCGCACGGTTTTCGCGACCAGCACCGATTCGGGGTCGAAGAAGCCCGCGGCGCCGGAACGCACGATCCCGTACTGCTCCAGGTCGGTGAGCATCGTCTTGCTGATGCCCGCCTGGGCCAGGAGTTCTTCACGGGTGAGCCGTGGCGTCGACGCGGGCTGTTCGAAGTGCTCGACCGTCGGAACGCCCTCGACGGCCATCAGCGCCCGTCTCGGCGGTTCGTCCGCGGAGTCGAGCTGCTGCTTGATGACCTTCAACGGGAGGTAGTGGTCCCGTTGTGCGGCCAGGACGAAGCGCAGGCGCTCGACGTCCGTCGAAGTGAACTGCCGATAGCCCGAAGCAGTGCGTGCCGGGCGGACCAGCCCCTCGGATTCCAGGAATCGGATCTTCGAGATGGTCACGTCGGGGAACTCGGGGCGGAGCTGTGCCAGCACCGCCCCGATGCTCAACCCACCGCGCTGTGGCCGCCCGGCAGCCGTCACTGAAGCCCCTGGCCCCCGGCTCCCGGACCGGTCAGGAACACGAGGCGGAACTTGCCGATCTGCACCTCGTCGCCGTTCGCGAGAACGGCCTGGTCGACCGGCTCGCGGTTGACGTAGGTGCCGTTGAGGCTGCCCACGTCGATCACCACGAACTCCCCGCCTTCACGGCGGAACTCGGCGTGCCGCCGGGAGACCGTCACGTCGTCGAGGAAGATGTCGCTGTCGGGGTGCCGTCCCGCGCTGGTGGTGTCGCGGTCGAGCAGGAACCTGGACCCCGCGTTGGGGCCGCGCTTCACCACCAGGAGGGCTGACCCGGCGGGGAGGGCGTCGACGCCCGCTACCGCAGGTTCCGGCGCTGGCGCCTCGGCGCCCTCCACGTCGGCGAGGAAATCCGCCCGGAAAACGGAGGTCCGCTCCGGGGACTGCTCTGGCGGAACGCCTGGCCCGTCGTTCGTGCTCACCTGAGCTCTCCTCCTGCTGCTGGAACCGTCGAGACCACTAGAACCTATCGTGCCCGATTCCTCACGTGAGGAGCGGCTCCCGAACAGGCCGAGAAGACGTCGGAAGATCGTCGTCACTCCCCCGCCGCCAGCTCTTGGTAAGCGGCCGCGTCCAGCAGGTCGTCGACCGCCGTCGGGTCCGCCAACCGCAGCTCGACCATCCAGCCCTCGCCGTACGGATCGGTGTTCACCAGGTCCGGCTGCTGGTCGAGCGAGTCGTTGCGGGCGACCACCTCGCCCGCGAGCGGCGCGTAGATGTCCGAGACGCTCTTGGTGGACTCGACCTCGCCGACCGTCTGGCCGACGTCGACGGTTTCGCCGAGCTCGGGGAGCTGGACGAACACGACGTCGCCCAGTTGCTCCTGGGCGTAGTCCGTGATGCCGATGCGCACGGTGGCCTCACCTGTGCGCTGCACCCACTCGTGTTCCTCGGTGTACTTGAGCTCCTCGGGAATCACCGCGGCGCGCTCCTTCATGGTGGTCTTCCCCGCTCGCCCGGATGGACGAGTCCGTCATGTCGAAGGGTGATCTTCGCACGCGGGATCTTCCCACGCGGCTCACCCGTTCAGGCAGCCACCACCCCTGGGGAGCGACGCACGGCGAGCACCAGTTGACAGAGGTACAGGCCGGCGGACCACAGGTACAGCGCACCACCCCAAAGCATGAACGCGTACGCGATCGGGCGAGCGATCTGCGCCGCGGTCGAAGCGCCCTGCGCGAGCAGCAGGACCGGGAACGCGTAGAGCAGGTTGAACGTCGCCGCCTTGCCGAGGTAGTTCACCTCGAACGGCCCGTAGCCGTGGTGGCGGAGGATCAGCAGGAACACCCCGACCAGCGCTTCCCGGCCCACCAGGACCGCCGCGAGCCACCACGGCACGATGTCGCGCACCACGAAGGCGAGCAGCGTGGCGAAGATGTACAGCCGGTCCGCCGCCGGGTCCAGCAGCACGCCGAGCCTGCTCGTCTGGTCGAGCCAGCGCGCCAGCTTGCCGTCCAGCCAGTCGGACGCGCCCGCGACCGCGAGCACCACCACGGCCCACCCGTCGGCCTGCGGACCGAGCAGCAGGTAGAGGAACAGCGGCACCCCGAGCAGGCGCAGCACGCTCAACGCGTTCGGAACGGTCACCCACCGGTCACCCGGATCCTGACCTGCCTCGGCCACGTCCCTCACACTCCCCGTCAGCGCCGCCCGAACGAGGCGGTCACGCGGGAATGCTAATGCCGCAGGTCCGCCCCCACCCGGCCATGTCGGTCTCAGGTGGTGCGAGGCGGTTCGAGCGGGTGAACGACCGAGGCCCGCCAACGGCGTGAGCTGCTGCGAAGGGGCAACCACCCGAAATTGTCGGACCCTGGCCGTAGTCTCGAATCCGGGGGCCCACCCAGGCGGGGGACCTCGGGTCAAGACTGGTCAAGGCAGGTTTTGAAGGCACGACGGGTTCGAGGGTCCGGCGGGTTTCGAAAGACAGGTCGGCATCGAACGCCAGGGTGGCTTCGAAGGCCGGGTCGGGTTCCGGAGACCGGGGCGGGTTCGAAAGCCGGGCAGCTTTCGGAGACCGGGGGTGCGAACGCTGGGAAGCTTCCGAAGACCTGATCGGCGCTGAAAGCCTGCCGGTTCCAAAAGCCAGGCTGGCTTCGAAGACCTGGCAGGGCTTCGAAAGCCTGGCTGCTTGGCGCCGGGGTGTGTGCCGCGCGGGAATCACGGACCGACTCGGCCGCTGAAGTGCGGTGGCCGGTCGCCGCGACATCCGGTCAACGCCGGTTTGTTTCCACCGCGCTTCGAACACGCGAGTCCGTTCTGGGTGGACCGACCGATCCGCCACCGACGAACGCGGCCGAGCGGAACGGCGCGACACGCCACCGGTCGCGCCCGAAACGCCATACCCAAGAACCCCACCCAACCCGAATCGACACGACGTCGACCCCCATCGACAGCGCGTCGACGAGCGGTCCGCCCGGCGGACCGGTCAGGCGGAGCGGGTGTACGTCCAGCCGCGGCGTTGGAGGTCCGCGCCGGTGAACGCCTGCGGGCGGCCTCGGTCGTCGACGCCTACCCAGCGGGCGCGGAAACCTTCGAGCACGTAGGCGTGGCCCTTGCTCCAGACGACGCTGCACGGTGCGGTGGGCAGCGCGCTGGTGCTCGTCGTGCGCGCCGCCCTCGGCATCGCGGGCTCGGGCTTGGTTTCCGTGGTGGTGCTCATGTGTATCCCTCCACTGGGACTGTCGTCGACGTGGTGTTCGGCGTTATCCACGTCTCATCGATTCTGCGGGACTGTGGTGGGGAACACCGTCCGAAATCGGGGGTCGCGCGCCAACCGAGCACCTGTCGGCGCTGAGCTGTCGGGCGAGTACGCCGGGCCGTCCACAGACTGATCGAGCTGACAACCGTTCACCGTGCGGGGGCTGCCGCACGTCGTCCGACGAACTACACCCGCACTGATCAACTTCGCCATAACCGCAGTTCAAGGCAGCAAGCGGCGGACAAACCCGATGGCGGCGACGGCGACGAGCGCGGTCACCACGGCGGTCGAGACGGAGCTGGCGTTGGTCGGGTCGAGCTCGAAGAACGACTGTCCGAACGGGACCAGCAGGGCGACCAGGAACAACGCCGCCATGGTCGCGATGAGCGCGAGTTTCCACCAGACGAGTGGTCGTGCGACGAGGACGAGCACCCACAGCGCGATGACGAAGAGGGTGATGACGGCGGTCGTGCTGTCCTGTGCCTGGGTCGTGCCGTTGTCGACCGCGCGGGACGTCCAGTAGGCCGCGAACGTCGCCACGGCGGCGACCGCGCCCACCGGGACGGCCATCCGCAGCACCCGGCGGACGAAGCCGTCGCGGGCGCGGTCGCCGTTCGGCGCAAGCGCCAGGAAGAAGGCGGGGATGCCGATGGTGAGGCCGCCGATGAGGGTCAGGTGCAGCGGCTGGAACGGGAACGGGAAGCCGACCACGCCGATGAGGACGGCCAGCAGCACCGAGTAGACGGTCTTGACGAGGAACAGCGCGGCGACGCGTTCGACGTTGCCGATGACCCGCCGCCCTTCGGCGACGACGAACGGCAGCGTGGCGAACCGGTCGTCCAGCAGCACGATCTGCGCGACCGCCCGCGTGGCCGGGCTGCCGGAGCCCATGGCGACGCCGATGTCCGCGTCCTTCAGCGCCAGCACGTCGTTCACGCCGTCGCCGGTCATCGCGACGGTGTGGCCGCGGGCTTGGAGCGCGCCGACCATGTCGCGCTTCTGCGCGGGCGTGACGCGGCCGAACACCGTGCCCTCCTCGACCTCGTCGCCCAGCGTCGACGGCAGCCGCCGCGCGTCCACCGGGGCGGTGGCGCCGACGAGTCCGAGCGACGCGGCGACGGCGCCGACGGCCACGGCGTTGTCGCCGGAGATGACCTTCACCGCCACGCCCTGGCCCGCGAAGTACTCCAGCGTCTCCCCCGCGTCCGGCCGCACGCGCTGGGCGAGCACGACCAGCGCCATCGGCTCGACCTCGCCGGGCGCGCCCGCCGCGTCGACCGGCACGGACGCGCGGGCCAGCAGCAGCACCCGCAGGCCTTGCGCGCCGAGTTCCTCGGCGGCGGCCAGCGCGGCGGAAGCGGCAGGCAGGAGCACGTCGGCCGCGCCGAGCACCCAGTTCCCGTGCGGGCCGAAGCTCGCGCCGCTCCACTTGCGGGCCGACGAGAACGCGGCGAACGCCGTGACCGGCCATCCGGGTGGGTTCGGGTGGGCCTCGGCGACGGCCTGGAGGCTCGCGTTGGGGCGCGGGTCGGCGGCGGCGAACGCGGCGAGCACCTCGGCCGCCTCGAACCCGGCGAACAGCGGCCGCACCTCGGTCAGGCGCATGCCGTTCTCGGTCAGCGTGCCGGTCTTGTCCGCGCACACGACGTCGACGCGGGCCAGGCCCTCGATGGCGGGCAGTTCCTGGATGAGGCAGTTCCGCTGCCCGAGCCTGATGACACCGACCGCGAAGGCGACGCTGGTCAACAGCACCAGGCCTTCCGGGATCATCGGCACGAGCGCGGCGACGGCTCCGCGCAGCGCGGACGGCAGGTCCTCGTTCCCGTGCAACTGGCTGTAGACGATGAGGGCGCCCGCGGGCAGCAGGATCCACGTGACGAACCGCAGGATGCGGTCGATGCCCGCGCGGAGTTCCGAGCTGACCAGGGTGAACCGGCTGGCCTCCTCGGCGAGCTTCGCCGCGTAGGCGTCGCGGCCGACCCTGGTGGCGCGGTAGCGGCCGGTGCCCGCGACGGCGAAGCTGCCGGACATCACCGGGTCGCCGGGGTGCTTCACGACCGGGTCGGCCTCGCCGGTCAGCAGCGACTCGTCGACCTCCAGCGCGTCCGCGCCCACGACCACGCCGTCGACCACGACGTTGTCGCCCGTCCCGAGTTCGAGGACGTCGTCGAGCACGACCTCGCTCGCGCCGACCTCGGTCCTCGCGCCGTCGCGCCACACCACGGGCTTGGCCTCGCCGACGATGGCGAGGCGTTCCAGGGTCTGCTTGGCGCGCAACTCCTGCACGATGCCGATCAGGCTGTTGACCACGATGATCAGCCCGAACAGGCCGTCCTTGAGCGGCCCGACGACGACGATCACGGCGAACAGCGCGCCGAGCACCGCGTTGAAGCGGGTGAGGACGTTCGAGCGGACGATGTCGCCGAGCGTGCGCCCGGCCTGTGTCGGCACGTCGTTGGTCCGGCCGTCCGCGACGCGGTCGCGCACCTGTTCCGACGTCAGTCCGTGCTCCTGGCGCGTCGCTTCCGGCATGTGCCGAGGGTAGATCCGCTGCGGCGACCCGGCTGATCGAAAGTGGCATCTCAGCACAGTGGCCGAATGGATCTGTTCAGCAGTCCACTCGGACGTGATCCTGACCTCGTGCTGATCCACCCCTGGGACACCGCGAGCGAGGCCGAGTGGCGGCCGTGGCTGGCCGTGCGCGACTTCGGCCAGCTCATCGCGTCCGGCCGCGACCGGGACCTGCCCGTGGTCGTCCCGACGCACTTCCTGTTCGACGGCGACACGACCGTGCGGGTGCACCTAGCCCGACCGAACCCGATCTGGGCGGCGCTGGCGGAGAACCCGAACGTCCTGCTCGCCGTCGTCGACGACTACGACTACGTGCCCGCGGCCTGGGGCGGCACCGACGTCCCCACCTCGTACTACGCGGCCGTGCACCTGGTCTGCACGGCGGTGGTGATCGACGACCCGGCGGCGAAAGCGGACCTGCTGACCCGGCAACTGGCGCACTTCGAGCCGCCGGGCGGGCGGACCGACGTGTCCGAAGAGGTCGACGCGGACCGCAGGCAGCTACCCGGCATCCGCGGGCTCGAACTGACCGTTCGGGACGTGCAGGCCAAGTTCAAGTACGGCGGGAACAAGTCGCCCGAGGTCCGCGCGCGGATCGCGGAACACCTGTCCGAACGGGCCGGTCCGCACGACGCGGCGGCGCGCGAGCACCTCCTGAGCCGGGGCTCGGCCGACTGACCTCGGCTACCGTGGGGTTCGACCGCTGGACACGGGGCCGTCCCCCGTGCGGACCGCGGTCAGGCTGATGAGGTGCTGGGTGACCGGTGTCAGACGGTTGAGCACGACCGACCACTTGGAGATCCGCCGCTGGGCGGAGAGCAGGGAAGCCGCGCCGATCGCGCACCGCGCGGAGGGCCTCGGGTTCGACTTCCCCGACTACGACGACGACATCGACCCGATCGCGTGGGACCGGTGGTTCGCCGAGTTCGACGCCCGCGACCTGGAGTTCGTCTACCAGGTGAGCGAGACGGAACGGCAGACGAACTTCTTCCAGCTCAGGCCGCGGAACCCGGACCGCGCACTGACCACACAGGACTCGCGGGTACCCCGGTCCTTGTGATGGTTCATCACGTTACGTACGGTAGGTCTCGCAGCGGTTGAGCCAACAGCCGCGCCGGGGAGTTCCGGCGGGCCCGCACGGCCTTTTTTCGCTGCACGCACGCGTCGCGGCTTCTCGTCGTGCCCTCCAGGACTCCCCACCACATCCACGGGCACAACAAGAGGGAGATCCCACGTGACGGTCCAGGATCCGAACGTCGTGGACGCGAACCGCAACGAGCAGGCCATCGGCCTCGCGGTGAGCCACCCGACGCAGGATGTCACCGTCGTGTCGGTCTCGGGCGAGATCGACATGCTGTCGGCACCTGCCCTGCGCACCTACGTCACCACCAACCTCGTCCACGAGGGCACGTTCGTGCTCGACCTCACCGGGGTGTCGTTCCTCGGTTCCGCGGGGTTGGCCGTGCTGGTGGAAGCCGCGCAGGAGAGCAGAACGAGGGCGGTCGCGTTCCGCGTCGTCGCCGCCGACCGAGCCGTGACCAGGCCGATCGTGGCCACCGGGCTCGGCGAGGTGTTCGCGGTGCACAGGACGCTCGACGAGGCGATCGGCTGACGCGTCCTCACCCGATGGGCGACACCACGTCCGCCACGTGCGGCACCCCGGACGCCGTGAGCGCGTCCCACGCCGGGGTGTCCGGCCTCGCGAGCACGACTACGCGGTTGCCCGCCGCCGAGGCCGCATCGGCGACCGCGAACACCGCGTGCACGGCTCCGGCCGTCTCGTCCCCCAGGTCACCGAGGTCGACCACGACCGGCACCGCGCCGCCGCGGGCCGCCGTGAGCAGGGAGCGGCGCAGGGCCGCCCCGGTGCCCGCGGGCACGTCACCGCGGACGGTGACGAGCACCCCGGTGTCGCGTTCCTCGACCAGCACCTCGTGGCCGTCCTGCCGGTCGTCCAGCGCTTCGGAGCGCCGGGTGCGCGGCGAGCGGCACAGGCTGACCGTGGTGCCCCGCGAGGTGCGGTCGACGACGACCTGGTCGACGTTCTCGCGCATCAGCAGCAGGCCCCGGCCCCGGCCGGACAGTGCGGCGGGTGGCACGCGCCACCGGCCGTCGTCGGACACGACCGCGCACAGGGTGCCGTCGGCCTTCAGGTGGGCGCTGATCAGCACCCTCCCGTCGGCGCCTGGCGGGTAGGCGTGCTCGACGGAGTTGGACACGGCCTCGTTGACGGCCAGGAGGAGGTCGTACGCGACGTCGTCGTCGACGCCCGCGGAGACCAGCCAGGAGTCGAACGAACGGCGCATCTCCGCGAGGCTGGTCGAGTGCGTCCGGAAGTCGAGGGTGAAGCGCTCCACGTGGGTCCCGGAGCTCTCGGCGGGCGGTAGGGCGCTCATCAGAACGGACTTCCCGCGACTGACCGGTTCTACACGTGTGAAACGGGTCGGTTTCGGGTAGTGCTAGGACCATGGCCAGAACAACAGGACGGACTACGAGGTGAGCGTGTCGCAAACGGAGCCGCACCGCGGTGAGTCGGAAAGCACCCTCCAGGGCGTCGAGCTGCGGATGGCGGCGAACCCGACGCAGTTGTCGATCGTGCGCGCTGTCGCCGCGGACATCGCGATGCGACAGGACTTCGACCTCGACTCCATCGAGGACCTCAAGCTCGCCGTGGACGAGGCGTGTTCCACGCTGATCGCGCTGGCCGCGCCGGAGGCCGTGCTGAGCGCGCGGTTCGTGGTGACCGACGGCGTCGTCCAGGTGTCCACGCAGGTGGCGTCGAAGCGGTCGTCACCGCCGGACCGCGACAGCTTCGGCTGGCGGGTGTTGAGCGCGCTGGTGGACTCGGTGACCACGTGGGTGGCGCCGCAGGCCGGTGATGACGAGTACGTGGTGCACATCGACCTGGTCAAGCGCGGATTGGTGGATGCGTGACCGAAACCGGCGCGGAGACCACTACCGAGGCCGCCACCACGGCGACCTCCACGGCGGAGGCTCCCAGCTCGTCGTCCAGCACGCGGGGTGACTACGACCACCTCGCGCCGCTGTTCGTCAAGCTGGCGGCGACGCCCGCCGACGACCCCCGCCGGGAGCGGCTGCGCGACGAACTGGTGACCGAGCACCTCCCGGTCGCCAAGCACATCGCGCGCAGGTTCGGCAACCGCGGCGAGCCGCACGACGACCTCGTGCAGGTGGCCACGGTCGGGCTGATCAACGCGGTGGACCGGTTCGACCCGGAGCGCGGGAGCGACTTCCTGTCGTTCGCGGTGCCGACGATCATGGGCGAGGTCCGGAAGTACTTCCGGGACTCGAGCTGGTCGGTGCGGATGCCGAGGCGGCTCAAGGAGCTGCACCTGGCGATCAACGCGGGGTCGTCACGACTCTCGCAGACGCTGGGCAGGGCGCCGACGCCCAGCGAGCTGGCCGCGCACCTCGGGCTGACCCGTGAAGAGGTCCACGAGGGCCTGGCGGCGGGGAACGCCTACCACAGCGCGTCGCTCGACGACATGCTGCTGGCGGACGACAGCTCGATCTCGCTCGGCAACACGCTCGGCGCCGAGGACCCGGAGATGGAGGTGATCGAGCAGCGGGAGGCTCTGCACCCGCTGCTCGAACAGCTACCGGACCGGGAACGCAAGATCGTGGTGATGCGGTTCTTCGGGAACATGACGCAGACGCAGATCGCCGATAAGATCGGCATCTCGCAGATGCACGTGTCGCGACTGCTGGCGAAGACGCTCCGCCAGCTCCGCGACGGTTTGCAGGAGTAGCTCAGGCGACTCGGAGGCGACGACGGGCCGACGCGATGATCTTGCGTCGCTCGTCCTCGCCCATCCCGCCCCACACGCCGTACGGCTCCTGGGCCTCCAGCGCGTGCTGGCGGCACTGCTCCAGCACCGGGCACGCCGCGCAGATGCGCTTCGCGTGGTCCTCGCGCGCCGAGCGGGCCGAGCCGCGCTCGTTGTCCGGGTGGAAGAAGATGGCGCTGTTGGCGCCTCGGCAGTGGCCCTCCATCTGCCAGTCCCACACGTCGGCGACCGGCTTGGGCAAGCGGGTGGTGCAGGTCATCACGGTCTCCTCAGCGGTAACTGTTCGGCGACCCTGAACTACCCGGCTTCGCGCGGGGCGCAAACCTGTCCCATACCGCTTTTTCCCGCTTCCCACCGATCGGGTTACGGACCGACGTCCGGTTCCTCCTGCTTGAGCCGTTCGTCCAACGGCTCCCCGGCCCGCTGCTCGGCCGACGTCGTCCCGAACTTGTTCGCCCCCGACCAGTGGTCAGGGGCCTCGTAGCCCTCGTCGAGCGGGTCCGCGCCCAGCTCGTCCTCGTCGGTCTCCTCGGTCGTGTCCAGCGGGTTCTCGTTCGGGTCGGTCATGACGCTCCTCACGTGCTTGATCGTTTCGTCCTCCCCACCCAACCTCAGGCGAAGAACTCCCGCACCTTGGTGCGCAGGCCCTTGTCCACCAGGTCCCAGGCGTCCGGGTCGCCGCGCAGCACGGCCTCGGTGACGGACTGGATCTGCTCCACGGTCGCGTGCGGCGGGATCGGCGGGATGTTCGGGTCGCAGCGCACGTCGAGCACCACGGGCCTGCCCGCGGTCAGCGCGCGGTCCCAGGCCGGACCCAGGTCGTCCGGGTCGTCGACGGTGATGCCCTCCAGGCCGACGGACCTGGCGAACCCGGCGTAGTCGACGTCCGGCAGCACCTGGGACTCCTCGAACTTCGGCGCGCCACCCATCGCGCGCAGCTCCCACGTGACCTGGTTGAGGTCGTTGTTGTGCAGCACGCAGACCACGCACCGCTGGTCGGGCCACTCGTGCCGGTAGCGGGCGATGGTGATCAGCTCGGCCATGTTGTTCATCTGCATCGCGCCGTCGCCGACGAGGGCGATCACGGGCCGGTCCGGGTGGGCGAGCTTGGCGCCGATCGCGTACGGGACGGCCGCGCCCATCGTCGCTAGGGTGCCGGACAGCGAGCCGCGCATGGTGCCGCGCATCCGCAGCAGGCGGGCGTACCAGTTCACCGACGAGCCGGAGTCGGCGGTGATGATGGCGTCGTCCGGCACGCGGCTGGACAGCTCCGACACGATCCGCATCGGGTTGACCGGGTCGCCCGAGACCATCGCCTGCCCCTCCACGACCTCCCACCACCGCGCGACGCCCCGCTCGACCTCCTCGCGCCAGGAGCGGTCCTCCTTGCGCGTCAGCAGCGGCAGGAGCTTGCGCAGGGTGGCGCCGGAGTCGCCGACGAGCGTGCACTCGGTCGGGTAGCGCATCCCGATCACCCGACCGTCCACATCGATCTGGACGGCGCGCGCCTTCCCGTACTCCGGCAGGAACTGCGAGTACGGGAAGTTCGAGCCGACGACCACCAGCGTGTCGCAGCCGGTCATCAGCTCGTAGCTCGGCCGGGTGCCCAGCAGTCCTATCGAGCCGGTCACGTACGGCAGCTCGTCGGACAGCACGTCCTTGCCCAGCAACGCCTTCGCCACGCCGCCGCCGGTCAGGTCGGCCAGCGCCCGCACCTCGTCGGCCGCGCCGCGCGCGCCCTGTCCGATGAGGATCGCGACCTTCTCCCCCGCGTTGATCAGCTCGGCGGCGCGGGCGACGTCCTCGTCCGGCGGGACCGCCACGCTCACCGGGTGGCTCGGCGGGCTGGACGGCACGTGCTTGAACTCGTGCCGCGGCGGCGAGTAGTCCAGCTCCTGCACGTCCGCGGGGATGATCACCACGGTGGGCGCGCGCCGGTCCAGCGCCGTGCGGATCGCCCGGTCCAGCGCGTTGGGGAGCTGCTCGGGCACGGTGACCTCGACCAGGAACTCGCTCGCGACGTCGGCGAACACCGCCTGGAGGTCGACCTCCTGCTGGTAGCTGCCGCCGCGGGCGGTGCGGGCCGTCTGGCCGACGATCGCCACCACCGGCACGTGGTCCAGCTTCGCGTCGTAGAGCCCGTTGAGCAGGTGGATCGCGCCCGGCCCTGACGTGGCCATGCAGACCCCGACCCGGCCGCTGAACTTGGCGTACCCGACGGCCTCGAAGGCCGACATCTCCTCGTGCCGCGCCTGGATGAACGCGGGCCGGTTGTCGGCCTTCCCGAACGCGGCGACGATGCCGTTGATGCCGTCGCCGGGATAGGCGAACACCTGCTCGACGCCCCAGTCCCTCAGGCGTTCCAGCAGGTAGTCGGCGACCTTCTCGGCCATGGGTCCTCCTCGGTGGTGTCCGGAGGGGGTACCCGGCGATCCCGGTCCGTCACACGGCGAGCAGGAGCAGTCCGCCGAAGTAGAGGGACGCGAGGGAGATCGCGCCGAACACCAGCACCCACAGCGTGCCGGGGACGCCGGTCAGGCGGGCCAACTGGTCGGCGTCCGAACTGGGGGCACGGCCGCGCACACGTTTGCGCTGGAGTTCCCACACCGGGCGGACGCCGCCGAGCAGCAGGAACCAGCAGAACAGGTAGCCGAAGGCGTTCTGGACCTCCACGGTGGCGAACCACGACACCGCGAACACGATCGCGCCCGTGACCACGACGGAGATGACGCCGAAGACGTTGCGGATCATCACGAGCATCGCGATCAGCAGCGCGGTGCTGCCCCACAGCAGCGGGCGGATCTGGTCGGCCGCCACCAGCGCGGCCCCTCCCAGCCCCAGCAGCGACGGGGCGACGTACCCCGCGAACCCGGTGAGGATCATCCCGAACCCGGTCGGCCTGCCCCGCGACACAGTGACGCCCGACGTGTCGGAGTGCAACGTGATCCCGGACAGCCTGCGCCCGCTGAGCAGCGCGAACAACGCGTGACCGCCCTCGTGGGCGATGGTCACGACGTTGCGGCTGACCCGCCAGATCCCCCGGCTGAGCACCAACACCATGGCCACCAGCGCCGACCCGAGCACGACCGCGGCGTCCGGCCTGTCCCACAACTCCGTCAACGTCGGCACCGCACCAATACTGCCAGTCAGGATTCGCGGGCGGCCCGGCGGACGATGTCCAGTGCCTCCTCGACGTGCGCGCGGTGGGTGCGGTGGCTGAGCACGCACAGCCTGAGCGTGTGCTTCCCGTCGAGGCGGGTGCTGGACAGGAAGATCCTCCGGGTGCCGTTGATGCGCTCCAGCAGCCGCTCGGTGGTGGCGTCGCCGAACGGCGAGCGGAACACCGTGACCGTCAGGTCGGGCACCAGCGGCACCTCCAGGTTCCCCTCCGCCGACAGCTCCCGGTGCACCAGCGCGGCGAGGTCGAGCTTCTCGTCGAGTTCGGCCCGGAACGCGGCCACGCCGTGCAGGTGCAGCGGCAGCCACAGCCGCAGCCCGCGGTACTCCCTGGTCAGCTCGGGGCCGAGGTCGCCGTAGTCGGGCAGGTCGTGCTCGCGGTCGAGGTCCTGGAGGTAGTGGCCGTCGGCGGCGTGCGCGGCCCGCAGCCGGGCCTCGTCGCGGACCAGCAGCAGGCCGGTGCCGTAGGGCAGGAACAGGCTCTTGTGCGGGTCGAGGGTGATCGAGTCGGCCCGGTGCACCCCGTGCAGGATCGCCCGGCCGCGGTCGGTGAGCTGGAACGAGCCGCCGTAGGCGCCGTCGACGTGGAACCAGAGGTCCTCGCGCGCCGCCAGCGCCCCGAGCGCGTCCAGCGGGTCCACGGTGCCGGTGCTGGTCGACCCGGCCGTGCCGACCAGGAAGAACGGCCTCAGCCCGCGGTCCCGGTCGTCGGCGATCAGCGCCTCCGCGGCGGCCAGGTCCATCCGCAGGTCGTCGTCGACCGGCACCACGCGCACCTGCGCCGAGGTGAACCCGGCGATCCGGGCGGCCTTCGCCACGCAGTAGTGGGTGTGCTCGGTGACGTAGATCGTGCCGAGCGGGTCGGGTCCGCCGAGCCGGTCCTCGCGGGCGGTCGTCAGCGCGGCCAGGGTCGCGAGCGACGCGCCGGACGTGATCACGCCGCCCGCGCCGTCGGGGAGGTCGAAGCGCCTGCAGAACCAGCGGATCACCGCGTGCTCCATCGCGACCAGCGCGGGCGCGGTGTCGGCCACGCCGGTGAAGCGGTTCACCGCCTGCGCCAGCGTCTCGGCGAGCACGGAGCTGAGCAGCCCGCCCGCCGGGAAGTAGCCGAGGTAGCCGGGCCCGGCCGTCTCCACGGCGTAGCCCGCCGCCCGGCCGAACGTCGCCAGCAGGTCGTCGAACGTGCCTGGCCGCTCCGGCGGTTCCGCCAGGAACTCGGTCAGGTCCGCCGGGGCGGGCTCGCTCGCGGGCGCCTTGGCCAGGCCCGCGACGAAGTCCTCCACGAACGCGCCCACGGCGTCGGTCCACTCGCGCCGGGTCTCCCGGTCCGGTTCCAACATGGCGGCAGGCTAGGTCGGGACGTCAGGGCCGATCTTGTACGTTCTTGCGCCGGTAGTGCCCCGGCGCGACGCCGACGATCCGGCGGAAGTGCCGCGCCAGGTGCGACTGGTCGGTGAACCCGACCTCCACGGCCGCCCGCGCGACGGGCGTGCCCAGGTCGAGCAGGGCGCACGCCCGGCGGACGCGGAGCTGGTTGAGGTACGCGTGCGGCGGCAGCCCGTGCCGGGCGCGGAACGCCCGCAACAGAGCGAACTGTCCCGTGCCGACCTCGGCCGCCAGTTCGGCGAGGCTCGGCGGCTCCGCCAGCCGCTCGTGCAGGATCTCCCGCGCGGCCTCCACGTCCCGGCCGCCACCGGGTGGCGGCGGTGGCACGTGCTTCCCGCCGTACGCCCGCAGCAGCGCCGACAGGGCCTGCCCCAGCAGGGAACTCGCGGCCAACCGGTCGGCGGACTCGGCGGCCCGGTGCGCGGCGACGACCGCCGCGGCCGCGTCGGCGTGGTAGACGATCCGCTCGGTGAACCACGGGCTCGCGGTACCGGCGACCTCCGCCACCACCTCGACGTCCGGGTAGAACGCCCGGTAGGCCCACCCGCCCTCGACGGCGGGGCGGCCGGTGTGCACGACACCGGGGTTGATCATCACCAGCCCGCCGGGCAGCACCCGGTGCACCTCGCCGTCGAGCCGCAGCTCCTCGACGCCGGTGGTCGCGACGCCGATCGCGAACGTGTCGTGGCTGTGCCTGCCGAACCCGTGGGTCACGTAGTGCGCGCGGATCAGGTCCACACCGGACACCGCGGGGTGCCGCCAGTAGCGCACGTCGTCGACAACGGTCATCCGGTCACAGTAAGCGGCGCGGACGGCGTCGCCGCGTTCCCGGAAGTGGGGATAGGACTGTCCTATGGACCGCGATCGGTCTAGCCGGACCCCGCGCTGAACGCCTCCACGCGCCGCACCAGTTCCCTGGCGCCCTCGTGGTCGGGTCTCGCGTTGGCCGCTTGGCGCAGCGGCCGCATCCGGTCCACCGTGCGCACCGAGCGGATCGGCGTCGCCTGGCGGACGGCGTCGTGCCCCGCTTCGACGCCCGCGTCCACCTCACCCGCGAGCAGGGAGCTGACCGCGAGTTCGATCGTGCCGAACGCCCGGCTGCGGGCCATGGACTCGCCGTAGCCCTCGATGGCTTCGAGCAGGGCGGGCACCGCCTGTTCGACGTGCCGGACGTCGCCCGCCTCGGCGAGGCTCGCGTGGACGGTGCCGGTCATGCCGGTCAGGTCGGCGGCGGTGAAGAAGCGGGCCCAGTCGGGGGCCGCCTCCGGGTCGGCCGCGGCGAAGCCGTCGTGCGCGGCGGCGAGGAACCGCTCCGCCCGCACGGCGTCCCCCTGCTTGGCGTGCGCCCAGGCGCGGTTGGCGTCCACGATGGCCAGTTCCAGCTCGGAGCCCGCCGCGCCCGCCACGTGGGCGGAGGCGTCGAACTCGTGCAGCGCCTCGTCGAGCCTGCCGTGGTGCAGGTGGACCCGACCGAGCCGGTAGCGCACGTTCGCCGCGAGCGACTGGTTGTCCGCCGCGTCGGCGAGGTCGAGCGCCGCGCGGAAGTGGGCCTGGGCGGACTCGGCCCGACCGAGGTCGAACGAGATCCAGCCCGCGAGGTTGTGCAGGTCGGCCAGCGCGAGCCGCAGCCGCGCGGCCACGTCGGGGGAGACGGCGTCGCCGAGCAGTCGGCGGCCGGTGGTGAGCTGGGCGAGCACGGCGGAGACGCATGCGCCTCCGCCGTGCTCGTAGTCCAACGCCCTGAGGGTGCGGGTCGCGGCTTCCAGTCGAGCCACGTCCGAGGCACCCAGCCGGGTCAATGACCCACCCGGTGGCGCTTCACGTCCTCCTGCGCCTGGGCCGGGACGTCGCCGGTGCGGGGTTCGGGGGTGTGCTGCGCGGGCAGGGGCGTCGTCGTGTGGGGCTCGACGACGTCGCGGTCCCGCGTGGTCGGCTCGTTCACGTCGCTCGTCCGCTCGGGCACGATCCGGTGGTCCGTCTCGTGCGCGGGCTCGACGACCGGCTGCTCGACGAGCTCGGGCTCGTCGACGATGATCTTGCGCCGGGCCGGGAGGACGGCGATCAGCAGACCGACCGCGGCGAAGCCGAGGTGCAGCCAGTTGTCGTTGCTGTTGAGCGCCAGCGGGTTGCCCATCCCGGAGACGGGGTTGGACGAGATGACGCCCGCGAGCATCAGACCCCAGATGAACACCGCGCCGTACGCGATGAACAGCACCCAGCCGTAGGTGCGGGCCAGGGCGGAACTACCCGCCAGCAGCAGGCCGAGCACACCGAAGGCGAGGTGGATGACGTTGTGGAGCGGGTTGACGGCGAACCCGAGCACCATCGCGTGCTCGTCCCCGGCGAAGTCGCCGAAACCCGTGCGAAGGAAGCCCACCACGCCCGCTGCGATGAACAGCAGGGACACGAGCGCCACCAACACCTGTGCCGGTTGCAGGCCGGCGACCTTGACCTTGACACGCCCAGCAGTCGAGTTCCTCATGACGGGCGGTTACCCGGATCACACACAGAGCAAACGCGCAGGGTGAGATTGAGTGAAATCGGTGTTCAGCGCCGCGTTGGGGAGATCGGTGGGACTCGAACCCACTTGCACCGGGATCACGACCCGGCCCCTCGTCCACTTCGGGATCGATCTCAGCACCTCCGGCGCGAGTCGAACGCGCTCCGGCCGGGTCTGGACCCGGTGCCCCTCCCGTAGGGCTACAGAGGTTCGGGCCGGACGGGGAACGGGTGACCACGGACCCGTTCCCCGCCGGTACCGGACAGGAGTTCAACCAGCGGACCTCGCCGTGCCGAGGTGTACCCGACCCACCCCATGAAGGCCGGGCAGCAGCGCGTACGGGAGTCGAACCCGTGTTTCCGGAGTGAGAATCCGACGTCCTGACCACTGGACGAACACGCCTGGTCGCCGAACTCGCGAAGAAGGAACGGCTGATAACGCACTCGCCCCTTCCCCGAACTCGTCGGCAGCATCCCAACCTGGACTCGAACCAGGGACCCCGGCATTCGTAGTGCCGTGCTCTGTCCACCTGAGCTACTGGGATATCCGAATTGACACAAACGCAAAAGAGCCGCCGACCGGTTTCCCGATCGACGGCTCCCCGTCGTGACCTATGCGCAGGTCACGACCGGAAGCGCCGATCGCGTTCGAGATGCCGGAATCGCGTCGCCGCACCGGTCCACTCTTCTCCGCGCTGGTTCATGATCCCCTCCTCCCGTTCGCCGTGTTGGCACAACTATGAACGACTCCCGCACTATCGGCAAAGCATTTATTCGGATTGTTCCGGCACCGGCCAACCGGGTGGCAGCCAGTTGATCGCACACCACAGATCGGTGCGGTGCTGGGCCGAGGAGAGATCGAGTCCGAGTGCGCGTTCAACGTGCGCCATGCGGTGCCGGACGCTGTTGCGGTGCACGCCGAGCGCGGCGGCGCTGCGGTCCCAGTTGCCGTGCTGCGCGAGCCACGCGCGGGCCGTCTCGACGAGTTCGCCCGCGGACGGCGAGCGCTGCTCCGCGAGCGGCGCGAGGAGCCTGCACGCGAACCGCTGGGCGCTGGCCGGGTCGACGAGGGTGGCGATGCCGGTGCCCTCCTCCGCCCAGGTGGACCGGCCGGTGGCGCGGGCGCGGCGCAGCAGTGCGGCGGCTTCCCGTTCCGCCGCGGGGAGTTCGGCCGCGGTCGCGGGCGCGCTGACGCCGACGACCAGGTCCGGTGCGGTCACCGACCCGGCGGCCACGACGGCGCGGAACCCCTCGGCGAGCACGTCCACCAGCGGTGTGCCCAGCGTTTCCGCCAGCCGCTCGTAGTGCTCCTCCCCCGCGCCCGCGACGACCTGGAACGACGAGTCGCCGACCAGCCGTTCCAGCAGGTCGGCCGGGTCGCCGCCGAACACCAGCCTGGCCGCGAGCCTGGCGGCGGGGTCGGGGTCCTGGCGCAGCAGCGCGAGCAGCGCCAGCGCCACCGCGACGACGGCCCGGTCCGCGACGGACAGCGAGCGGGCCCGGCCGATCACCAGCACCGACGGGCGCCTGCCGATGTGCTCGACCGGCGTCAGCACGACGTGGTCGCCGTCGACCCTGGTGCCCGCGCTGCGCGGCCCCCGGCCCGCGCCGACCCGGTCGGCCAGCGCCCGCAGGTCGTCCGACGGGGTGGGCGCGCCCCCGGTCCTGGCCAGCACCTCGCCGTCGGCGTCGAGCAGCAGCGCCCAGCAGTCCAGCGCGTCGGCGAGCGCGGCGAGCGTGCCGTCGACCGGACCGGGCCGGACCGCCGCCCTGGTCATCGCCCGCTGGCTGTCGGCGAGCAGCCGCAGCTCGGCGTTCTGCGCCTCGGCGAGCGCGGTGCCCACGGCCTGGCTGACGGCCAGGAACGGCGTCCCCGGTGGCACGGCGACCAGCGGCAGTCCCTGCGCGCGGCAGGCGTCGACCAGGTCGGTCGGCACGGCGTTGTGCACCGGCGTGACCCCGAACCCGAGCGCGGAGACGCCCCGCCCGACCAGCCCGGACACGTAGGCGTCGAGGTCGTCCGGGAGGGTCACCCCCGCGGTGAGCAGCAGTTCCTGCCCCAGCAGGTAGGGCACGGGGTCGACGAGTTCGCTGACGTGCGCCCAGCACACCGGGCGGTCGAGGGCGTCCTCGCCGACGAGCACGGTGAGCCCGAGGTCGGCCCGGTCGACCAGTGCGGCGAGTGGGACGGTGCGCATGACCATGGCTTCCTCCGAAGTGCACAACGGACGGCTCCGCGTTGTGCGAATGGTCCACTTACCGCTTCAGCGTGCGCTTCCTATGGTCTGGAGCACAACGGTTCAAGGGGAGGACTGCGACGTGGTTCCGGTGCACGGCACGGCGCGGCCCCCGCTGGGCCCGGCCGACTCCTCGGTCACCACCCGGTTCGCCGGGCCCGCCACGTTCGCCCGCCTGCCGCGCCTGGACCAGGTGCCGAACGCGGACATCGCCGTCGTCGGCGTCCCGTTCGACACCGGCGTCTCCTACCGGCCCGGCGCCCGCTTCGCGCCGACGGCCGTGCGCGAGGCCAGCCGCCTGCTGCGGCCCTACCACCCCGGTCTGGACGTGTCGCCGTTCGCGGAGTGCCAGGTGGTCGACGCGGGCGACATCGCGTGCACCCCCTACGACATCGGCGCGGCCATCGCCGAGATCGAGTTGCAGGCGTCCGGGCTGATGGACACCGGCGCGAAGCTCGTGACGATCGGCGGCGACCACACCGTAGCGCTGCCGCTGCTGCGGGCCGTGGCGCGCAGGCACGGTCCGGTGGCGCTGCTGCACTTCGACGCGCACCTGGACACGTGGGACACCTACTTCGGCGAGCCGTACACGCACGGCACGCCGTTCCGCCGCGCGGTGGAGGAGGGCCTGCTGGACACCGAGGCCCTGTCGCACGTCGGTACCCGCGGACCGCTGTACGGGCGGGGCGATCTGGACGAGGATCGACGGCTCGGCTTCGGTGTCGTCACGTCGGCCGACGTGATGCGCCGGGGCGTGGACGAGGTCGCGCACGCGCTGCGCGAGCGGATCGGCGACCGGCCGCTGTACGTGTCGGTCGACATCGACGTGCTCGACCCCGCCCACGCCCCCGGCACGGGGACCCCGGAGGCGGGCGGGCTGACGAGCAGGGAGCTGTTGGAGATCCTGCGCGGGGTGGCGGGGGCGAACCTGGTCGGCGCGGACGTCGTCGAGGTCGCGCCCGCCTACGACCACGCCGACATCACGTCGGTCGCGGCCGCGCACGTCGCTTACGACCTGGTGTCGCTGGTGGCGCTGAACGAGAGGGGGAGGTGCCGGTGAGCGAGCGCACCGGAGGGGACCTGCTGGCCGAGGCGCTGGTGGCGCTGGGAGCCCGCACGGTGTTCGGGCCGCTGGTGCTCGGGCCGTTCGACGCGATCGGGCGGTCGAAGCTGCGGTACGTGGACTGCCCGGACCCGGCGTTCACCGCCGACGGGCACTCCCGCGTCACGGGGGACGTGACGCCGCTGCTGGCGCCGGGGGTCGTCGGGGAGCTGAGCGGGTCGGCCGCGGTGCTCGCGATCGGCGTGCGGGACGCGACGGTGCCGGTGAAGCACAGCGAGACCGTCGCGAACGCCGCCGGGATCGCGGAGGCGGTGGCGCGGGCGTGGGACGTGGCCGCGACCGCGCCGTTCGGGCCGGTGTGGGTGCGGGTGCCGGAGGAGGTGCTGCGCGGGCGGGCGTCGATCCCGTCGGTCGCGGCGATCGTGTCCTGCCCGGACGCGGTGATCCCCGAACCCCGATCGGTCAAGTCGGTGGCCCAGCGGCTGGACGAGGCCCGGAACCCGGTGGTGGTGGCGGGCGGCGGCGTGGTGCGCGGGGACGCGCGGGCGGAGCTGCTGGCGCTGGCGGAGAAGCTGGGCGCGCCGGTGGTGACGACGTTCGGCGGCAAGGGCGCGTTCCCCTGGGACCACGCGCTGTCCGCGCAGTCGTGGCTGTCCGACGAGCACACCACCCGGTTCCTGGAGGAGGCCGACCTGCTGCTGGTGGTCGGGTCCGGGTTGGACTCGCCGCGCGACAACGTCGTCCGGGTGGACGCCGACGCGGACAAGGTGGGTGACGGGGGCGTGCACGGCGACGCGCGGTTCGTCCTGGCGGACCTGGCGGAGACCGTGAAGCCCAGGACCGCGGGCGCCGGGGAGGCCGCGGTCCACGCCCTGCTCGACCTGGTGCGCCGCCCGGAACCCGAGCTGGACGCGATCCGGGCGGCGGTGCCCGACGACTCGCCGACCTTCTGGGACCGGACCGTGTTCGGGGACAGACCCTGGTGCGCGTGGGATCCGCGGGACTCCGCGATGGGCGGGAGGCCCGAAGGCGTGGGCTACGCCCTGCCCGCCGCGCTGGGGGCGGCGGTCGCGCTCGGGGACCACGTGCCGGTGCTGGCGGTGTCCGGGGGCGACACGGCCGCGCTGGGGCTGCGGGAACTCGCCACGGCCCGGCGGCACGACCTGCGGGTGACGTGGCTGGTGGTGGACGGCGAAGCGGACCTGCTCGGCATCGCGCACGCGCTGGGCGTGCCCGCGACCGGCAGCACCCCCTCGACCGTGCGCGACGACCTGTCCGAGGCGCTCGCCTGGCAGGGCCCCCACGTGGTGGTGCTGGGGCTGCCGTGGGGGGTCGACCACTAGACCGTTCGAGTTCGACGCGACCAGGCGTTACGCGGAAGCAACCGGAGTAGACCACTATCAGGTGATGGGAGACCGACGGCTGCGCATCGGGTGCGAGTTCACGTACGAGGCCGCCATCAGGACGCCCACGGTGTTCCAGGTGCAGGCGAACGACGAGCCTCGGGTGAAGGTGCTGTCCGAGGAGTGGCGGATCGACCCCGAGGTCGACTCGCACGGCTACCGCGACCTCTACGACAACCCGTGCCTGCGGGTCGTGCTGCCGCAGGGCATGTCGACGCTCACGTACGAGGCGCTCGCGGTGGTGCCGGACGCGGTCGAGGACTTCGACGAGGACGCGCCGGAGATCGTGCCGGAGCGGCTGCCCGACGACGTGCTGATCTACACGCTGCCCAGCCGGTACGTGCTGCCGGACATGCTCGCCGACCAGTCGTGGTCCCGGTTCGGCTCGACGCCGACCGGCTACCGGCGCGTCCAGGAGATCACCCAGCACGTCCACGACCACCTCACGTTCAGCTACGGCAGCAGCCTGCCCACGTCGACCGCGCTGGACGTCTACACGTCCGGGTACGGCGTGTGCCGCGACTTCACCCACCTGGCGATCTCGTTCTGCCGCGCGCTGAACATCCCGGCCCGCTACGTCTTCGGGTACCTGCCCGACCTGGACACCGAGCCCTCGCCGGACCCGATGGACTTCGCGGCGTGGATGGAGGTCTGGCTCGGCGACCGCTGGTGGACGTTCGACCCGCGCAACAACCGCCGCCTCAAGGGGCGCGTGGTCGTGGGGCGCGGACGTGACGCGTCCGACGTGGCGATGGCCACGACGTTCGGCGGCCCTACGCTCCACTCGATGGTGGTCCACGCCGAGGAGGCACAACCGTGACGCTGAGCCCCGAGTTGCTGTCCCGCCCGCTGCTGGACCACACCGCCGTGGACCTGGACGGCGCCGAGCGGGTCACCTACGTGCTGGAGCAGAGCTTCCACTACGGCTACGACCAGCCGATCGACCAGCTCGACCACCGGCTCGTGGTCGTGCCGCTGGCCCGGCACGGGAACCAGCACCGCCGCGCGCACCGGCTGGACGTCGAGGGCGCGGCCGTCCGCAGGCGGTCGCGGTTGGACGGCCACGGCAACACCGTCGTGCGCGTCCGGGCGGACCGCGTGGAGGAGGGTGTCCGGTTCGGTGTCGTCGCGCTGCTGGAACGCGTCCGCGCCGACGGCCCCGTGCACCTGCCCGCGTCGGCGCTGCGCGACCAGCGCCTGCTCCGCCCGACCAGGCTGACCACACCGGACGATCGCCTGCGCGACCTGGCCGCGGGCGTGCGCGGCGGTTCGCCGCTGGAGCGGGCCGAACGGATCTGCGCGCTGGTGCACGACGCCGTCCACTACGAGTACGGCGTCACGTCGGTCGAGACGACCGCCGCCGAGGCGCTGTCCGGTGGTCGCGGCGTCTGCCAGGACTCGGCGCACGTGATGATCACGTTGTGCCGCTTGGTCGGCGTGCCCGCGCGGTACGTGTCCGGGCACCTGCTCGGCGAGGGCGGCACCCACGGCTGGATGGAGGCCGTCGTCCCCGACGGCGACGCCGCCGTGGCGATCCCGTTCGACCCGTGCAACGGGAAGCGGGCGGGCGCGGAGTACATCACCGTCGCCACCGGCCGGGACTACGCGGACGTGCCGCCGACGTCCGGCAGCTACAACGGCACCCCGAACAGCACCCTCACCACGAACCGCCGCGTGGGTGTCCTCAGTGCGGCGTGATCCGGAAGCACGGTCTTGACCTCCACCTAACCTCAGCTCCTACGTTCGGTTGATCACCGAACCGAGGAGACGCCCGTGCACGCCATCCGCCAGCACACCTTCGGCCCCGCCGAGAACCTGGCCTTCGAGGAGGTCCCCGATCCGGAGCCCGGCGCGGGCCAGGTGCGGATCGCGGTGTCCGCCGCCGGGGTCCACGTGGTCGACACGACCATCCGGTCCGGGCTGAAGAGGGGCCCGTTCCCGTTGCCCGCCCTCCCCATGACCCCCGGACGCGAGGTGGCGGGTGTCGTCACCGCGCTCGGCGCCGACGTCGACCCGGTGTGGCTCGGCGGCCGGGTCGTGGCGCACCTCGGCCAGGCCAGCGGCGGTTACGCGGAGGTCGCCGTGGCGAACGTCTCCGCGCTGCACTCCCTGCCGGACCACGTGTCCGACGACGTGGCGGTCGCGATGATCGGCACCGGACGGACGGCGATGGGCGTGTTCGAGGCCGCCGCGTTCCGCCCGGACGACACCGTGCTGGTCCTCGCCGCGGCGGGCGGCATCGGCGCGCTGGCCGTCCAGGAGGCGCACGCCGTCGGCGCGCGGGTGATCGGCGCGGCGGGTGGCGCGGCCAAGGTCGACCTGGTGCGGAGCCTGGGCGCGGACCTCGCGGTCGACTACCGGGAACCGGGCTGGGACAAGGGGATCGAGGGGGTCACGGTGGTGCTGGACGCCGTCGGCGGAGCGGCGGGCCGGACCGCGTTCGAACTGCTCGTGCCCGGCGGCCGGGTGGTGCTGTTCGGGTGGGCGCTGGGCACCGAGCCGACGAAGTTCACCAGCGACGAACTGTTCGCCCGGACCCTGTCGGCGTCCGTGGCGCTGGGCCCGCGCCTGTTCCCCAGGCTGCGGGAGTTCGAGGAACTTTCCCTCGCGGCGGCGGCGTCCGGCAGGCTCACTCCCGTGGTCAGCTCGACGTTCCCGCTGGCCGACGCCGCGCGGGCGCACCGGGCGCTGGAGAACCGCGAGACCGTGGGCAAGGTCGTGCTCAAGCCGTGACACCGGGGTAGGGCGGCGGGGTCCTCGGCACGTTGCGGCCTGGCGAGAGGCCGTCGAGGAGGACCTCGCGCGCCTGCTCCGGAGGCAGGTCCAGCAGCTTGATGTAGACGATCGGGGCGAGCAGTCCGGGTAGCTCGCAGTCGCTCACCAGCACCGGGACCAGCTTGCGGGCCCTGCCGACCGGGTCCTGGAAGAACACCGAGTACCACTCGGCGGCCGGGAAGTCGCGGTCGAAGAGGTCCGGGCTCAGCACCAGGATCGTGCGGTCGGCCTGGACGCCCTGCTGGGTCAGGTGCACGATGTTCCGCCCCGGCCGCATGTCCCGCGCCTGGGTCAGCACCGTGTACCCCTCGGCCTCCAGGACGTGGGCCATCCACTCCGCCCACGGTTCGTCCGGACCGCCGAAGCTGATGAAGAAGTCGAGTCGATCCGCCACGCCGCGACGCTACTACCCGTTCCGGAACGGGCAAGGCAGGATTGCGGGGGTGTCCGCCGGCATCGCGATCAGTTGGGTCGAGGCGGATCGATCATGGGCCGAGTGGATCGCCTACCAGGTCGACGACCTCGGTTTTCCGGTCCACCTGGACTACCGCGCGGGCAGCAACCGCGTCCACGAGTTCGACCGGATGCTGGAGGAGGGCTACCGCGTCTTCGCGGTGGTCAGCGATGCCAGCCTCGCCGACGAGGTGACGCGGAGCGAGTGGCTGCGCGCCGTGCACCGCGACCCCACCGGCAAGCGCGGGCTGGTGGCCCCGCTGCTGGTCCGCCCCGGCGACGCGGGCCCGCTGTCACCGCTCATCCCCGTGCCGCTCTACGACTTCCGGTCCGAGTCCGCCGCCGCGGACCGCCTCCTCACCGCGCTGGGCCTGCGCGAGAAGCCCGCGCTCACGCCGAGCTTCCCCGGCCTCACCCCGGCCGAGCACCGGAGCTTCCGGTCCGTCGACCGGTTGATCAAGGAGGCGCCCGCGCCGCCCCGCCGCGTCCTCCACCAGACCGACGACGCGCTCCCCCGGCTGCGGGTGCTGAGCGGCCTGGCCCGGTCCGAGGCGGGCCAGGTGCCCCACGGGCTCCGGTCGGGCGACTTCGGCAAGGGCCTCTACGTCGAACGCGACGTGGCGCCGGAGGTGCTCGGCCGCCTGCTCGACGGAACGAGCGCGCCGCAGTTGCTGGTCGGAGGTCCCGGCACCGGCAAGACGAGCCTGTTGTGGGGCTTGGCGAACGGCCTGCTGGCGGGCGACGGGCACGAGGTGTTCCTGCTCAAGGCGACCTGGCTGCGCGGCGTCGGCGACCGGCCCGCGCTGGTGGACGCGGGCATGATCGCGGCGGCCGTCGAACGGGCGGGCCAAGCGTGCACTCTGCTCGTCGACACCGCCGACCTGGTGGTCACCGGCGAGGCCGGGCACCTCGCACTGGTCGAAGCGGTCAACGCCGCGGCGGACGGCGGGGCGTCCGTGGTCGTGACCTCACGTCCGGACGAAGCGGGCCTCCTGCCGGAGGACTGGGTCGTCGTGGAGCTGACCGACTACGCGACGGACGGCTCGCCGAGCGAGTTCGAGCGCGCGGTGGCGTCGCACAGCCGTTTCTACTGCCACAGCGCGGAGAACGCCCGCGGGATGGCGGCCCGGATCATCTCCGCCGTGGCGCGCCAACGCCCTCTCGGCTCCCTGTGCCTCCGCCCGTTGACGCTGCGCATGCTCTTCCAGCTCTACGCGCCGTCGGCCATCGCCGACAACGTCGACATCACCGACCTGTACTACGAGTTCTGGCGCGACCGGGTCGTCCGCGACCGCCGCGTCGGGTCGGCGGAGGAGTCGTCGGACGACGTCGACCTGGCCGGGTCGGTCCGGCAGCTCGCGGTGGCCATGCTGCGCGACGGCATCCCCGAGGTCGCGCCGGACCGCTCGTTCGACCCCGGTGAGCGGCGCCGGGAGGTCGACCTCCTGGTGCAGCGGGGCGTGGGTGAACTCGTCGTCGGCTCCTCCGGGCAGGCGTTCCGCTTCTTCCACCAGACTTTCTTCGAGTTCGCCGCCGCGCAGGCCCTGCTGCACGCCAGGCGAGCCGACGCGCTGGCGCTCCTGCACGACCGCATCCGCGGCAGGCCGGACGACTACCTGCTGCTGGCCGTCTTCGAGCAGGCGTGGCTGTGCGCGTGGCGCGACGACTCCATGGTTTCGGCGGCGAGAAACCTGGCCGTGCGGATGCTCGCCGACCTCTCGCGGACGTTCACCGACCGCGCGGGCGATCCGTTCCCGTACGCGCTCCAGCGCACGATCCTCTCGGTGCTCGCCCAGAGCCCGGACGTGCCGGAGGAGTGCTGGGAGCCCTTCGGCCACGTGCTGGCGCGGGCGAGCCTGCCCGTGGCGCGGGACTGCCTGGCGCTCATGCCCCCGCCGCAGCGCCGGTGGACCGAGCACGACGTGGACGTCCTGAAGGCGTGCGCGGACCGAGCCGACGCCGCGTGGGTGAGCGTCCTGGGAGTGCTGTCCCGCCTGGCGCAGCGCGATCCCGAACTGGCGGTCGTCGGCGCGCGGCGGCTGGAGCTGACGAAGCGGGCGGCGGGGCTGGCCACGTTCCGCGCCGAGCTGCCGAGGCTGTTCACCGGGCTGCTGACCGTCGACCCGGAGTTCGCGCTGGCCGAACTGCGGGAGCTGGGCAGGCTCACCGCGCTCAGGAGCGCGGGCCACCACCTGGTCACGATCCTGCGCCCGGTGCTGGACCGGGAGGCGGACCTGCCGGACGTCGACCTGGCGACGTGGGCGGACGGCGTCGTCGGCGCGACGGCCACCCGCGGGCAGGCGGTCACCCTGGCGCACGCCGAGGCGCACCGGATCGCGGCGACGCGGCTCGCCGAGCGGTACGGGTGGTCGCTCCTGCTCGTCGAGTTGAAGACCGCGCTCGCCACGGTCGCCGCGGCGGACAAGGTCGCCTCGCGCGACGGCGCGCTGCTCGGCGGGGTGCTGGCCGCGCTCGCCACGGACGGTCCGCTGGAGACGGTCGACGTGGTCGCGCTCCTGCTGCGCGGGCACGACGAACCCCAGGTGCACGCCGAGATCAACCGCGGCTGGCTGGTGGGCTACACCCGCCGCGCGCCGAACCGGATGCTCGACCGCTGGGCGGACTGGCTGGCCGAGGGGCTGCCCGCGTCCCACAAGAAACCCGTGGGGGCGCGGCAGCGGTGGGCGGACACGGTTCGGCGCACGCTGGAGCGCCAGGACGTGGAACCCGTGGTCGCCGTGGGCGTCGCGGAAGCCGCCTCCCGCCGCCTGTCCGACGACGAGGTCGCGCCGTGGCTGGACCCCGACGTGCTGCTGCGCCTGGTGGTGCGGGGCGCGGGGGTCGGCTCGGCGGGGGCGCGGGCCGCGGTGGCCGGGATCGCGGCGGGGCAAGAGCTTGCGCCGCACGCGATCCGGACGTTCATCCAGCAGTCGTTGCGCGGCACCGCTTCCCCGGAGGAGCAGCGGATGCTGCTCGACGTGCTGATCGAGCGCCGCGGGTGCGGGCACCTCCACCAGTTTCTCGAACGGCACCCCGACGTGGCCGGTTACCCGCTCCGCGCTCGGAGCGGGCCGCTGCGAACGCTGGTCGAGTCCGGTCTGGGGTCCGACCGGGCGACCGACCGCCGCGACGGGGCGCGCCTGCTGGTCGCGCTGGTCCGCCGCGACGGGCTGGTGCCACCAGCGTTGAGCACCGTGGAGGGGTGGCTCGGGGCGGCGCGCGAGGTGTCGGTGCGGAAGTCGCTGGTGCAGGTGCTGGGGCTGGGACTCGCCTCGGGCCACTACCCGGCGGCGGACGTGCGGCGCGTCCTGGCACCGCGGGCGGACTGGGACCCCGCGGAGGGGGCGCCGTCCGCCAACGCGCTGGAGGCCCGGTCGCTCCTGGTGGTGCTGCTGGCCGGGTGGGGTGCGCCGGGTGACGCCGAGGAGTTGCTGCGGCTCGCGTTTCGCGAACCCGTCGAGTCCGCCGTCCTGGGGAAGGTGTCGGGCTTCGTGCGGCACGGGGCCGCGGGGCTGCCGTTCCTGCTGGACTTCGGCAGGCGGCTCCGGCACGCGCCGCGCCGGGCGTGCAAGGACACGGCCGTGCGCTGGCGACCGGCCATGGCCGAGGTGCTGGCCGGGGCCGAACCGGGCGAGCACCTCGCCGTCCTGGACGCGCTGAGGGGCGACCTGGACGAGGAGTTCGCCGCGAGCGTCGTCCTGCACCTGGAACCCCGGCGGCACGCCGAACTGCGGCACGGGATGACCCTGCTGCTCGACGAACCCGACCTCGACGAACGGGTGCGGCGCAACATCCGGCTGGCCCTCGTGGAGAGGACCGCCCACCGCTCGCGGCGCACCGGTTACGACTGGCCGGACCTGCTCAAGCCGTGAAAGAGCCCGGTGCGCGTCCCGCTTCCCCTGCGAAAGCGGCACGCGCACCGGGTGTCCGCACCCCAGCGGGTGCGGGTGGCGTGTTCTCCGCTTCCCCTGCAGAAGCGGTGAACACGTGGCTCCTAGACCTTCACGCTGACGAACTTCTTGCCGTCGAAGTTCTCCACCTCGACAGCCGCCACGTCGTCCGGGGCGATGAGGGCCGAACCGTCGAGGTTCGTGCCGTCCGCCTCCCCGGCCTTCGAGACCAGCCAACTACCAATCTCCTCGCGGTGGCCGTCCTTCGCCACGACGAACAACCGGCACTTCTCGTTCTGCGGGATCCCGCCGATGCCCGCGTTGACCCGGACCCAGCCCGCGGCGGGCTTGACCTGGACGGTCATCCGCGCGCCGGTGTTCGGGTCCGCGAACGTGGCGACCTTCGTGCCCGCGGGTGGAGTGGCGGCCGACGACGTCGGTCCGGGCAGCGCTTCCGTGACGGGCGCGGTGCTCCGACCGACCACGACACCGCTGCCGAGCACGACCGCGGCGACGACGGCGGCCGCCGCGCCGAGTGCGAACTGCCTGCGCCGGACCGCGCCACCGCGTTCCGACCGCATCTGCCGCAGCGTGCGCTGGAGCAGCAGGTCACCGCCTTCCGGCGGTCCGTCGAGCAGCGCCTCCGGCGGAACGTCGCCGAGGTAGGCCTCCATGGTCCGCAGCTCGTCGAGCTCGGCCCGGCACTCCGGGCAGCGGGAGAGGTGCTCCTCCACGGACCGCACCTCCTGCTCGTCGAGGGCTCCCAGCACGTAGGCGCCCAGCAGTTGTGGATCGTGCTGCGTGGTCATCCGGCCACCCCCTTCAAGGCCACCTGTTGTCCGGCGAACGTCTCGCGCAGGGCGCGCAAGGCGTAATGGGATCTGGATTTGACCGTGCCCGGTGGCACGCCCAGCGCTTCGGCGGCCTCCGTGACGCTGCGGCCGTTGAAGTAGATCTCCCGCAGGACGTCGCGGTGGTCCGGGGAGAGCTGGTCGAGCGCTTCGAGCACCACGACGGAGTTCACCACCGACTCGGCGTGATCGCGTTCGATCGGAGGGGTCGTCGGCGACTCCGCGACCTCCTGCGGTCGGGCCGCCTTGGCCCTGACCCGGTCTGTCACGATGTTGCGGGCGACGGTGAGCAGCCAGCCGCGCACCGAACCCTTCCCGTTGACGAGCGCGTCGGGGTGGCGCCAGGCCCTGAGGAGGGTCTCCTGGACCACGTCCTCGGCAGCCGCCCGGTCGCCGGTCAACCGCGTCGCGTAGGCGAGCAGAGCCCGACCGTGCTCCTCGTAGAGCGATCGGATCAGCGCCTCGTCGGCCGCGGCCTCCCGTTTGCGGGACCACAGTGCCGCCATCCACCCACTCCTCTCATCAACCTGTCCAGGCACACACGGCTCCGGGGCCGCGGTGGTTCACGAAAGTGTCGAAGTACTTCCACCGATGTCCTCAACCGCAGGTCCGCCCCTCGTTGAGGCAGTCGGCCAACCGGGCCATGACCTCGTCGGGGAACACGTTCACGAACATCGCGTGGTCGGTGATCGGGTCGCGGTGCTCGTCGGGGAAGCTGTCGACGGCGAACGGCCTGCCCGCGGGCACGTCGTAGGAGACCACCAGCCGCAGCCGCGGCACCGGGAACGTCGTCGGCGGGCACGCGCCGTTGGCCGCGGCGGGAACGATGTGGTCGCGGTGCGACGTGCTGTCGACGTTGCGGCCGTCCCAGCAGTTGGGGAAGTCGAACGTGCGTTGCAGCTTGCTGCCCGCCGGGCAGCGCGGGTACTTCACGGTGAACCGGTCGGCGAACCCGGAGCAGCCCCACTTGGCGTTGGCGTTCAGGCCGCCGCTGGTGGCGGCCGACGGGTTGCCGGTGATCGTCCGCAGGAACCGGGGCAGCGGCACGACCTTGCCCACCGGGCTGCCGGTGAACGTCACGGTCACCGAGTCCGGCGACAGCACCTCGCCGGTGTTGCCGTGCACGCCCCCGCCTTCCGCGTGCGCGTCGTGGCCGACGACGTCGGTCAGCCGCAGCACGGGCCAGAAGTAGGACGACAGGTCGCCGTTCGCGCACGTGCTCGTCGCGGCGGCGAGGCTCTCGGGCGTCGAGAACGCGGTCGTGGACAGGTTTCCGACGTACTCGTGGGTGTGGTGCGCGCCGTTGGCCAGGCCCGGCGAGATGACGGCGTTGTCGGCGTTGAGGTGGCGCTCGGCGTTGCGGCCGCACGAGGACGTGACCACGCCCGTCGACGCGTCGGGGCTCGGCGCGGGGTCGCCTGGGGAGACCTGGACCTGGTCGATGCCGACGAACAGGTCGTCCGCGGGGGTCGCGCCCGGCGTCGTGCACGCCGCCACGAGGGCGACGGCCGCGAGCGGGATCGTTCGGAGCACGGCGACAGCTAACCAACCCCCCGCGTCGACGTGTCGACTACCCCTGTCGCGGAAGATCGGCGGGACCTAGTGGGGAGCGGACACCAGGACGTGGCCGTCGAGCGTTTCGACGTTGACCGCCTCCAGGTCGTCGGCGGCGACGAGTGCGGCGCCGTCGAGCGTGACGCCGCGGCCGGGTTCGCCGGTCCCGGCGATCCAGCTACCCACGACGAACCGGCCGCCGTGCACGTCGGTGACCACGAGCCAGCACCGCTCGCCCGCGCGCACGCCCTTGACGTTCACCCGCAGCCGCGACCAGCCTTCGGCGGGACTGACCACCGCGCTGATGCTGGCGCCGTTCGAGATGGCGCCGACGACGAACTCGTCGGAGTCGCCGGTCAGGTGCCTGCCGATCACCACGCCGCCCGCGAGGGCCGCGGCGAGCAGGCTCGTCGACACCACGACGGCGAAGCTCTGGCGCCGTCTGCCCTCGCGCGCCTTCTCGTGCCGGACCCGGCCGAGGGTGCGCTGGAGCAGCAGGTCACCGCCCTCGGGACGGCCGTCGAGGGCTGCTTCGGGGGGTAGGTCGAACTCTCGGTGCATCGTCGTCTCGTTCAGCTCGAACTCCTGTGGTGACCACGGCGGCACGCGGACGTCAGCGGCCATGACCCGGATCGATCGCGGTGGCCGCGCGGACGGGTAGTGCGCGGTTGGTGGTCATGGCCGGCCCTCCTGGACGTTTGGGGAGGCCCGCGGTTCCACGTGACCTGCATCTGGAAACGGGGCTCCCCCGAAATCGGTTCAACGGCACCCCAATCACGAGCTTTCATCACAATTAAGGTTCAATTGGCCACCGTGACGATCACCATCCGCGATGTGGCACGCCGAGCTCACGTGTCGGTGGCGACGGTGTCGCGCGCGCTGTCCTCCCCCGACCTCGTCCGACCCGACACGAGATCACGAGTGCTGGCCGCCGCCACGGAACTCGGCTACCAGCCGAATCGCGCCGCCCGAGGCCTCATCACCGGCAAGACCGGCAACATCGGCATCGTCGTTCCCGACCTCGACAACCCGTTCTTCACCGGCATCCTGAAGGCCGTGCAGACCCGCGCGGCCCAGGCCGACTACGCGGTGTTCGTGGCGGACAGCGACGAGGACCCGGTGGCCGAGGCGAAACTCGTGCGGGCGATGGCGAAGCAGGTCGACGGCCTCCTGCTGTGCTCCCCCGGCGTGACCGACCCGCAGATCGTCCTGGCCGCCGACACCGCGCCACTGGTGCTGCTGAACCACCGCCTGGCGGGCGTCCCCAGCACCGTGATGGACGGCGCGGACGGCCTGCGCCAGGTCGTCGCCCACCTGGTCGCGCTCGGGCACTCGCGCATCGCCTACCTCACCGGGCCGCGCACCGCGTGGGCCAACTCCGAACGCCGCCGGGGCCTGGCCGCGGCCGTCGCGGACCACCGCGTCGACCTGGTCGAACTCGGTCCGTTCGCCCCCCGCTACGAGGGCGGCCTGCAAGCGGCCGACCTGGCGCTGGCCGCCGACGTCACCGCGATCATGGCGTACAACGACGTGATGGCCCTGGGTGTGCTGGCCCGGCTGCGGGACCGCGGCGTGTCCGTACCGGACGACGTCAGCGTCACCGGTTTCGACGACCTGACCTACGCGTCCCTGACGGCCCCCGCGCTCACCACGGTCGCCATGCCGCTCGCGACGGCGGGCCGCACCGCGGTGAACATGCTGCTCGACTGGCTCGACACGACCGGCGAACCGGCTCCGCACATCACCCTGCCGACGCAGATCATCGTCCGCGGCACGACCGCGCCGCCACCGGGCGGGGCGTAGAGCGGCCCTAGCGGTCCACCCACAGCTTCGCCAGCGCGTCGTGGGCCTCGGCCGCGGCCTCGCGCAGCTCGCGCCACTCGGCCGCCTCGCCGAGCGCGGCCTCCGTCCACAGTGGACCGGGACTGGGCGGCATGGCGTCGACGTGGTCGCCAACGCGTTCGACGAGCGCCAGCTCCTCCTCGTCCAGCAGGCCTTCCCGGTACTTGGCCTGCGCGGTGACGACGGCGTCGTCGAGCTCCAGCACGAGTTCGTCGACGCCGACCCCGACGGAGCGGAGGTAGCGGATCTGGCGGATGGAGTCCGCGGCGACGCCGTCGAGGACGGCGAGGATCCAGCGGCGGAACTCGGTCAGGTCGTCGGGCATGGTCAGGCGACCGTACCCGTGTCGTGCGCGGAGAACAGCAAGAACAGCCCCAGGTGTTCGGCGCGCGTCCCCCCGGACGCGCGGACACCCGAGCATGCCGCGTTGATCAACTTCGCACAACGGTGACGCTGGGCACACCCGCGGGTGCGCCCAGCGACGGCCTACGAGTAGAGGTCCTGGTACAGGCCTTCGTGGACGGTGTGGATGACCTTGCGCTTCACCTTCAGCGTCGGCGTGAGCTCACCGTCCTCCTGGGACAGGTCGCGGTCGAGGATGGTGAACCGCTTGATCTGCGAGTCCTTCACGAAGTGCGCGTTGGCCTCGTCGACGATCCCCTGCACCAGCGCGACGACGTCCGGGTGCCGGACCAGCTCCGCGTAGCTCCCGCCGATCCCCTGCTTCTCCGCCCACGGCAGCAGTTCCTCCGCGTCGAGCGTGATCAGCGCGACCAGGTACGGGCGGCGGTCGCCGAAGATCACGGCGTGCGAGATCCACCGCGACTGGCGGAGCTGGTTCTCGACGTTGGCGGGCGCGATGTTCTTGCCGCCCGCGGTGATGATGATGTCCTTCTTGCGCCCGGTGATCCGGACGAAGCCGTCCTCGTCGACCTCGCCGAGGTCGCCGGTGTGCAGCCAGCCGTCGCGGAGGACCTCGGCGGTGGCCTCGGGGTTGCGCCAGTACCCGGCGAACAGGTGGGGGCCGTTCATCAGGATCTCGCCGTCCTCGGCGATCCGGATGTCGAGGCCGCCCACGCCGAACGCGCCCACCGAGCCGATGCGGAACCTGGCCAGGGTGTTGGTGGTGCCGACTCCGGTGGACTCGCTCATGCCGTAGCCCTCCAGCACCGGAACCCCCGCGGCGAGGAAGAAGTTCAGCACCTCCGGCGAGATCGGCGCGGCGCCGGACAGCGCTTGCCGCAGCCTGCCGCCGAACACCCCGCGCACGCGGGCGAACACGGCGTCCACCTGGGCGAAGGCGGCGGCCAGCTCCGGCGGGACGGGCTGCCCCGCCGCGACGAGCGCGCGGTGCTTCAGGCCGACGCCGACGGCCTGCTGCAACTGCTCGGCCGGGATGCCCGCGGTGGCGATGGTGTAGATCTTCTCGAAGATCCGCGGCACGGACGGCAGGAACGTCGGCTTCACCTCGGCCAGCTCCGGCACGATCCGCTTCGCGTCACCGCCGTAGAACGCCAGCGTCGCGCCCATGTACAGCGCGGAGAACTGGGTGATCTGCGCGAACACGTGCGCCAGCGGCAGGAACAGGTAGACCGTGTCGTCGGCGACGACGTAGGACAGCTCCTCGGTCAGGTGGCACATCGCCAGCCAGTTGCGGTGCGTCAGCACGCAGCCCTTGGGCGGCCCGGTGGTGCCCGAGGTGTAGATGATCACGCTGGGGTCGTCCGGCGACAGTCCCGCGCGCCGCGTCTCCAACTCCTCCCCGGCGGGGGTGGCCCGGCCCTCCGCCGCGAGGTCGGCGATCGTCCGGCCCTCGCCCTCGATCAGGACGACCTCGCGCAGGTCCTCGATCGCGGCCACGTCGACCTTCGCGGCCTGCGCGGCGTTCTCCGCGACCAGCAGCACCGCGCCGGAGTCGCCGAGGATGTAGGCGACCTCCTCGGGAGAGCTGCTCGCGTAGATCGGCACGACCACACCGCCCGCGGCGAGGATCGCCAGCCCCGCGGTCGACCACTCGTACCGGGTCTCGGCGAGCACGGCCACCCGGTCACCGAGCCCGACGCCCGCGAGCACCAGGCCGGAAGCCAGGTCCCCCACCGACTTCGCGACCTCGACGAAGGTCTTCTCCTGCCAGGAGTCGTCCGCTCGGTAGCGCCAGGCCACGCGGTCCTGGTGGACCTCGGCGGCCACGAACGGGAGGTCCGAGACGACGCGCGCGGAACCGACCGTGGGGACGGACATGTCTTCTCCTAGTGGTGTGCGGCGGGGCTGACGGTCACGCGAACGCCGTTGAGCACGGCGGTTCCGGACAGCGGGTCGATCCTGAGGTCGTCGGTGAGCAGGTTGACGTTCACGCCCGCGTGGGCGGTGGCGGTGGTGAGCCGGGTGCCGGGCTGGTCGTGGCCCCAGCCGTGGGGCAGGCTCACGACGCCCTCGGCGATGTCGTCGGTGACCTCCACGGCCACCTCGACCTTGCCGACCCGTGACGCCACCTGTGCCACCCCGCCGCCGACCAGTCCGAGCCGCCGCGCGTCGGAGGTGTTGACCAGCAGCGTGCAGAGGTCCTTGCCCTTCACCAGCGCGGGCACGTTGTGCATCCAGGAGTTGTTGGTGCGCAGGTGCCTGCGGCCGACCAGGAGCAGGTCGTCGTGCCGCTCCCGCAGCGCCGCGAGGACGCGCGGGACGTCGTCGGCGATCAGGTCGGGGCACAGCTCGATCCGGCCGGACGGGGTGCGCAGCACCTCGGGGATCCGCGGCTCCAGCGGGCCGAGGTCGACGCCGTGCGGGTTCGCCAGCAGCTTCGCCATGGACAGGCCGTCGGGCACGGCGCCGAACCAGTCGCCGTAGGAACCGGTGCGGAGCTTGAGGTCCAGCAGCCGTTCCTCGCGGGTCTCGCCGACGATCGCGGACCGCAGCTCGGCGACGTCGCGGCCGTGCAACGGGCTCTTGGGGTGCTCGACCAGCTTGGTGATCTGGGCCTCGAGCTGCTGGTCGGCCACGGCGTCGAGGTCGACGTCCGGGTCGCCGCCGTTGAGGATCGCGGTGAGCCGCAGCAGGATGTCCGCCTCCGGCACCGAACCCTCGTCCGGCGGGATCACCGGCGGGGAGAACTTGGCGACGTTGCGGACGGCGAAGCCGAGGAACGCGATGTCGTAGTGCGGTCGCCTGCTCGGCGGCGGGGGCGGCAGGATCACGTCGGCGTGCCGGGTGGTCTCGTTGAGGTACGGGTCGACGGACACCACGAAGTCCAACGTGGACAGTGCGGGGTCGAGCCTGCCGGAGTTCGGCAGGGACAGCGCGGGGTTGCCCGCGATCGTCACCAGCGCCCGCACCTGGCCCTCGCCCGGCGTCTCGATCTCGTCGACCAGCGTCACGGCCGGGAACTCGTTCGCCACCTCGGGCAGCCCGCGGACCCGGCTGTGCCAGCGGCCGGTGGTGAAGCCCTGCCCCGATCCCCGACCCCTGCCCAGGTGCGCTGGCAGCGGGAACATCGAGCCGCCCGGCCGGTCCAGGTTGCCGGTCATGATGTTGAGGACGTCCACCAGCCAGCTCGCCACGGTGCCGAAGTCGACGGTCGTGGTGCCGATCCGGCCGTACACGGCGGCTTTCGGCGCGGCGGCGAACCGGTGGGCCAGGTCGCGGATGGTCGCGGCGTCGATCCCGCACCGGTCCGCCACCGCCTCGGGGGTGAACGGCTCGACCAGCGCCCGGACGCGCGCGAGGCCGTTCACGTGCGGCGCCAGGTCGCCGAGGTCGACCAATCCGGCGGCGAACAGCTCGTTGGCCAGTGCCAGCAACAGGAACACGTCCGTGCCCGGCGTGATCGGCACGTGCTGGTCGGCCGCCGCGGCGGTCCGGCTGCGGCGGGGGTCCACGACGACGAACGAGCCGCCGCGCGCCCGCAACGCCTTGAGCCGCTTGGGCATGTCCGGTGCGGTCCACAGGCTTCCGTTGGACGTGTACGGATCGGCGCCGAGCAGCAGCAGGAAGTCCGTGCGGTCGATGTCCGGCACCGGGATCGTGTAGATGCCGCCGTACAGCAGGCCGGACGACACGTGCTTCGGCATCTGGTCCACGGTGGACGCGGTGAACACGTTGCGGGAGCCCAAGGCCCGGCGCAGCGCGCCCGCGTACAGTCCGCCCGCCAGCGAGTGCACCATGGGGTTCCCGAGGTACATCGCCACGGCGTCGCGGCCGTGCTCGGCGATGATCGCGGTCAACCGCTGCCGCACGACCTCGAACGCCTCGGCCCAGCTCACCGGCACGTGCACGCCGTCGCGCTTGACCAGGGGGGTCGCGAGCCGGTCCGGATCGGCGTCGAGCGCGCCGAGTGAAGCGCCCTTGGGGCAGAGGAACCCGCCGCTGAACTCGTCGAGGCGGTCGCCGCGCACGCCGGTGATCCGGTCGTCGGTGATCGTCAACTCCAGGCCACAGGTCGCCTCGCACAACGGGCAGGTGGTCAGTGCGGTCCGGGTGGTCATCGGGGCCTTCCACTACTCCGGGCGCGGTTCGACCGCGCGCCTACTGACAACGGGTACTCGTCGCCGACGGGTGGCCGCAAGCGCCCGGCCGAGGTCAACCCCATCAGCTCACTGAGCGCGCGGGCCACCATCTCAGGTCGCCCAAGGCAATCGCCCAACCAGAAGCTCACCACCGCGCGGGACCCCTCGATCGGCCCAACGGCCACGGAGGTGGGCGACTCCCCGTGCACGACCATCCGGCCGAACGGCGCAAGCACCGCCAACGACTGCGGGAACGCGACACCGCCGACCGGGGACAGCACGACGTCGACCGGGTGACCGCCGTTCACGGCCAGCAGCCGGTCGCACAGCCCGTCCGGGTCGGCGTCGACGGCCACGTCCGCGCCGACCGTCGTCGCGTACTTCCGCCGCGAGGCCGTGTCGGCGACCGCGATGACCTGGCCCGCGCAGAAGCTGCGGGCGAGCTGCACGGCCAGCGCGCCGACCTGGCTCGCCGCGTCGTGGACCACGACCGCCTCGTCCGGTCTGAGGTGGGCGCACGTGCGGAGCAGGTGCCACGCCGTCACGCCGGGGCCCGCCAGCACGAGCGCCTGGGCGTCGGTGATCTCGGCGGGCACCGGGAACAGCAGCCGTTCCGGCGCGCTGACCAGGTGGGAGTCCTCCGCCGCGACGCCGAGGGCGACGACCCGGCGGCCGTCGGAGGTGGTCCCGACGACGCCGCACGGCCCCGCCAGGTCGACCCGGACCACCTCGTGGCCGGGCAGCGTCGCCCGTGTCGCACCCATCCCGCGAGCCAACCGCGTGACCGGCGCCACGGTGAAGTACGGAGAACACGACAACTAAGGAGTGACTTGACCTTCCCCCTGGAGGAAGGCCCACGGTGATCAGGACGAAGGAGACGACCATGGAACAGATCGATACCGGCGGGTTCGCGGGCGGTTCGAGGCCGCTGCGCTGGGCGGCCTCGGCCGTGCGCCACCTGCTCGGGCTGCTGCGCCGGTCAGGGCATCGAGTCCAGGACGCGGGCGAGTTCGAGGCGGGACGAGACGTGCAGCTTGCCGAAGATCCTCGACAGGTAGACCTCGATCGTCCGGGGGCTGTAGTGCAGCGCGGCGGCGATGTCCCGGTTGCGCATGCCCTGCTGCACCAGCCGGGCGACGTTGTCCTCGGCAGGGGTCAGCAGGCCGGGCGCCTTCGCCCGCGCCCTCGGCACCTTCGCGCCCAGCTCGCGCAGCCGCGTGCCCGCCTGCCTGCGCTGGCCGTGCACGCCGAGCCGCTGGAAGGTCGTGTAGGCCTCGGCCAGGTGGTCGACGGCGCCGCCGTCGACCAGGCCGAGCGCGAGCTGCGCGCGGGCCTTCTCGAACTCCAGGCCGCCCGTCGCCGCCTCGTCGACCGCGCTCCGCAGGAGGTCCGCGTCCTGCTCGACCATGCCCGTGACGCGCAGGTACGTGGCCCGCGTCCAGGGGGCTCCGCGCAGTTCGTAGACCTCCCGGAACCGGTCGGACTCGTACCGCGCGCGGTCGGTGTCGCCGCGGGCCAGGTCGATCTCGATCATCCGGCCGAGCAGGACGCAGCTATACGCGGCCTTGCCCAGCTCGTCGACGGCCGTCGTGACCACGTGCCGCGCGCCGTCGACGTCGCCGCGCGCGGCCAGGTAGCCGGCGAGCGCCATCGCGTAGAGGCGGGACATCGTCGGGCTGACGGGCGCGGCCGTCGATGCCAGCCGGGCGGCGATGTCGAGTTCACCGCGCCACGTCCTGATCTCCAGTTCGATGGCCCGCACGCCCTCCAGCAGCATCAGTTCCTGCCGGGTGCCCAGTTCCGCGGTGGCCCGGCCGAGCCGGTCGACGCAGGCGTCCCACCGGCCGCCGAGCCAGTCCAGCGCGACCCTCGTGACCTGGAGTTCGCCGCGGAAGGCCGTCTCGCCGACGTCGTCGACGAGCAGTTCGGCGCGGCGCAGCCGCCAGGTCGCGTCGTGCACCAGCCCGGACAGCGCAGCCGTGGAGGCGCACACCGCGAGCGCCTGGAGTTCCAACGCGGGCTGGCCGTCGCTGGACCGCAGGGCGCGGTTCGCGTACTCGACCGTCTTCTCGTGCTGGAACAGCATCGACGCGACCATCGCCAACTGCTCGAAGACGACCACCCCCTCGGCGGGGGCGAACGCGGGCAGGGCTTCGATCCGTTCGCTCTCGGCCAGCGCGTCGTCGTAGCGGCCGGTGAACACCAGCAGCAGCGCCCGCTGCGCCAGCACGGCGGGCGACCCGGCGCCCGCGCGGATCTCGTCGTCGGCCAGCCGCAGGGCCTCGTCCAGCCTGCCGACGGCGAACAGGCTGCTGAGCACCGCGGTCGTGACCCGGTCGCGGTCCGGCCCGGCGGGCAGCACGGCGAGCGCGGCCAGCCCCGGTTCGACCGCCGCCGCGGGGCGGGAGGCCCGCGCGAGCACCCGGCAGCGCAGTGCCAGCAGCTCGGCGTGCCGCGGCGAGCCCTCGGGCACGAGCGGCAGGGCGCTCTCGCACAGCGAGGCCGCCGTCTCCGGCGCGGTCGTCCGCGCGAGCGCCGCCGCCTCGGTGAGCACCCGCACGGCCAACTCGTCACCGGGCTCCGCCGACTCGGCCAGGTGCCAGGCGAGCCGCAGGAGGTCGACCGGCAGGCCCTTCTCCCGGTCGTCCAGCAGGCGCGCGCCGACCAGCCCGTGCAGTCGCCTCCGCTGCGCCGGTCCGACCTCCTGGTAGAGGGCTTCGCCGACCAGGGCGTGGGAGAAGCGGTAGCCGCGGTCGTCGTCGCGCACCAGGACGTGCGCGCGCAGCAGGTCGTCGAAGGCCGTCGCGACCGTGGCGTCCGGCAGGGCCGCGACGGTCGCGAGCAGCCCGATCTGGTCGAGCCGCACCCGGCGCAGGATCGACACGGCCCGCGCCACCGCGCGGGCGTCCGGTTCCAGCGGCGCGACCCGGCGCAGCACGGCGTCCGCGCGGGTGAGCCGGATGGCGTCGGGCAGCGCGGTGAGCCGGGCGCGGTCGCCGTCGATCGCGACGAAGTCCAGTTCCCGCAACGACCTGGCGATCTCCGTGGCGAAGAACGGGTTGCCGTCCGCACGCAGCCGGACCTCCCGCGCGAGCGCTTCGTCCACCGGCGAGTCCAGCACCTCCCGCACGACGTGGCCGATGTCGTCGTCCGACAACGGCGCCAACGCGATCCGCCGCACCTCGGCGTGCCGTTCAAGGCGGTCCGCGAGTTCCGAACGGTCGTAGGACCGGGCGGCGGCGAGCACCGCCAACGGCGCCGCAGCCAGCCTGCGCAACACCACGGCCAGCAGCGCCACCGAGTCGTCATCCAGGTGGTCCAGGTCGTCCAACACCAACACCACGGGCCCGCTGGCGGTCAACCCGGTCAACAGTCGAGCGACCAACTCGCACGAACGACCAAACGTACTGGGCTCAGTCAGATCCATCGCCGCCAGCGCGGCCCGCCGCACCTCATCGAGGTCACCAAAGCCGCCGGAGCTGCCAGCGCCACCGGAGGCGCTAGAGCCTCCAGGGCCGCCGAGGCCACCGGGTCCGCCAGGGCCGCCGAAACCGCTGGAGCCACCGAAGCCACCGGAGGCGCCGGGGCCGTTAGGGCTACCGAAGGCGCTAGGGCCACCGGAGCCGTTGAGACCACTGGAGCCGCCAAGGCCGCCGAAACTGCTGGGACCGCCGGAGGCACTGGGGCTGCCCGAGCCGCTGGGACTGCTGTGACCACTGGGACCGCCGAGGCTGCCGGAGGCGCCAGGGCCGCCGGAGCCATCGGAGGCGCCAGGGCCACTGGAGCCGCCAGAGCCGCTCGAACCGCCGGGGCTGCCGAAAGCTCTAGGGCCGCCGGAACGTCTGGGGCCGCCAAAGCCGCCGGAGGTGCTAGGACCGTTCGGACCGCCGGAGCCGTTGGGACCGCCGGAGGCGCTGGAGCCTCCGAGACCGCCGGAGCTGCCAGGGAGGTCGCCGAGCGCGCGCAACGCGCTGGTCAGCGCCGCGTACGGGATGCGCTGCCCCAGGTCGTCCGACTCGGCCGCGAGCACCCGACGGTCGGCCGCGCGCAGCCGTCGGACGGCTTCGTCGAGCAGGCTGGACTTGCCGATGCCCGCCTCACCGGACACCAGCACGGCGATCACGCCGGTCGCGGGCACCTGGTCGACGGCGTCGAGCAGCGCCGCGAGCTCCGTTTCCCGACCGAAGATCGAGGGCACGACGACGTCACCTCCCAGCTCCGCTGACGGGCAGTCCCACCCTACGGGCTCGTACGATGAGCGCCGAGGCGGTGATCCCGGTGATCGAAGTCGTGCGGAGCGGGCAGGTGGGCGCGTCGCCGGAGCGCGTGTGGCACGTCGTCGCCAAGCCGGAACGCGCTCCGGAGTGGCTCAACTCCGCGGAGAGCGTGGAGGTGATCAGCGGCGCGGGCTGCGGCCAGCGGTGGCGGCAGTACAGCCGGTGGGGCAAGAGGCGGTCCGAGGTCGACGTCGAGATCGTCGAGTACCGCAGACCCCTGGTCTTGGCGTGGCGCCACCTCGCCGAACGCCTAGACGGCAAACCCGCGCCCGTGTTCGCGGCCAGCACGGTCTTCCGCATCGAGTTGGAACCCTCCGGCGAGGGAACGCTGGTACGCCTGCGATCCGTACAGGAGCCCGCGTCGGCGGTGCGCGGCCTGCTGATCAAGCTGTTCGGCAGCAAGGAAATCGCCCGAGGCATGGAACGCTCACTCGTGCGCCTGGCCGACGTTTTTTGACCACCGGGCAAGAAACCAACCCCGTGATCCCTTGGAGTGGAAAACCGCTCTGACCACTGCTTTTCCCCGACAAGACCACTACCGTCGACCCCATGGAGGAAGACCACCATTCGCGCCCGGCCACCGCGCGAACCAGGGAACTGGGCCAGGAACTCCGGCTGGCCCGCAAACGCGCGAACCTCAAGGCGACAGCGGTCGCGGAGGAGCTGGGCTGGTCGCTCGGCAAGCTCAGCAAACTGGAACACGGCTGGCGCAGCACCAGCGACTGGGACTACGGCACCCTGCTGGGCAAACTGGGAGCCGACCAGGCGACCCGCAAACGCATCCAACTCATCGTGGCAGAGCAGGACACCGGCCACTTCCTCCGCCCGCACCACGGCCTGCTGTCGGACAACCTGCTGTGCTTGATGATCCACGAACGCGCGGCGACGACCATGTGCCACTACGAGACGACCTTCATCCCTGGTTTGCTCCAGACCGAGGCCTACGCCAGAGCGGTCATCGATCCCGATGGGGGCTTCCTCCCCGAGGAACTCACCTTCAAGACCAACGCCCGCTTGGAGCGCCAGACCGTCCTCATCGGGTTGGGGTCACCAGAGGCCACCTTCTACATCCATGAAGTCGCCTTGCACGCGGTGGTTGGCGACAACCAGGTCATGCATGACCAGATGATGCGACTCGCCTTCATGTGCGGGTGGGGCCGCTTGACCATCCGGGTGGTTCCGATGTCGCGCGGAGGCCACCCGGCGCTGATGCACGCCTTCGCCTCGATGACCTTCGCCAAGCCGATCACGCCGGTCGCCTACAGCGAGACCGATGTCGCCACGGTCTTCACCGAAGACCGGAGATCGATCGAGATCTACCAGCACAAACAGAGGGCACTCGATGATCGTGCCCTGAATGCGGAACAATCGCGGTCGTTGTTCGCCCGATGGGCGGACACCTACGACCGTCGAGGGGACCGCGATGTCGAAGGGCCTGGTCTGGCGTAAGAGCAGCTACAGCGGGGGCAACGAGAGCAACTGCGTCGAAGTAGCGCTTCCCGCCCAGCGTGTGGCCGTGCGGGACTCCAAGAACCCGTCCGGGCCCGTTCTCGCTTTCCCGGTGGTCCAGTGGGAGGCGTTCCTACTGGCTCTTCGGTGAGGTGATGCCGTAGATCGTTCGCAGCCAGACCGTGGTCAGCGTGTCGACCAGCTTCCGGTCCCTTGCCGGCGAGCGGCGGGAGAGCGACTGGGTGTAGCAGGCCTGTTCGTTCATGTGTTCCAGCACGGTCACCAGCAGTCTTGCTTCCGGTGGGCCGGGGAGGGCGACGCCTGCGGTGCGTTCGCGGTCGATCTGTTCGGCCGCGGCGTCGATGAAGCGGCGGCCGACGGTGGACCAGAACTCCTGCATCTGCGGGTTCACGTCGCGGGCGCGCATGGCGGCTCGCAGGACCGGGCCGTGGTGGCGCCACAGGGCGACGGTGGCGGTGAGGGCGCGGCGGATGGCGTCCTCCGGTGGTTCGCTGCCGCGCCGCAGCCACAGTGCGGCGCACTCGTGCAGTTCGACCGCCACCTGTTCCGACAGCGCGTGCAGCACCGCTTCACGCGACTCGAAGTGGAAGTAGAACGTCGACCGGGACACGCCCGCGCCCGACGTCAGCTCGTCGACGGCGATCTCGTCGAGCGAACGGGATTCCAGCAGCCGCTCCGCGGTGTCGAGGATCGCCTGCGAGGTCAGGTCGCCCTTGCTGCGCTTGCGCCTGGACGCGACCTGGTGCACCGGTGTGCGTGGGGGCATGGCGGCCATCCTGGTCCACTCGTCGCGGTGCGGCAACGATTTCACCAGCACGTTCGATTCAGAAGCCCTATTGCGGCCAAAGGAGACGGACAGGGCTCCTGTGTGGAGTCAGACGCGCGCCGGTGTTTTCGGTGCGGCCACGGTGAAGCGGACCGCCGTGGAGAGCACCAGGTCGCCGTCCGGGGTGCGTGCGGCCTCGATCTCGTCGAACGCCGCGGCCCGCGCGAGGGGCAGGGATTTGGCGGGCACGCGGTCCAGCAGTTCGCGGCCGCCGTTGGCCCACACCCACTCCAGCCAGTGCTCGGGATCGCGGAACCTGGTCTCCTGCACGTCTTCGGTGATCGCCACGCGCTCGTAGCCGTGCTCGGCGAGGAACTCGCGGATCGCCGCCTCGCTCCGGAACGGGCCGCGCTGCGCGCTCAGCTTCGGGGCGAACCGGCCGATCGCGACGAGCGCGCTCGCGAACGCGGGGTCCGGCGCGGCGACGGTGCTGAACGCGATCCGTCCGGCTGGCCGCAGCAGGGTCGCGTAGTGGCGCAGCGCCGCCGCCGGATCGGCCAACTGGAAGATCATCAGGTTGGCCAGCACGACGTCGAAGGACCCCGGCTGGAAGTTCGGCTTGTCGGCCTCGTCCAGGCGCACGTCCGACCCGTTCACGTGCCGGGCGCGGACCCGCGCGCCCGCGAGCTGCACCATGCCGGGCCGGTCGTCGACGCCCATGACGGAACCGTTCTCCCCCACCACGTCCAGCGCCGCCAGCAGCGTCGAGCCGCGACCGCAGCCGACCTCCAGCACGTGCTCGCCCTCGCGGAGGCCTGCGCGCTGCACGAGGACCGAGCCCATGGCGAGGAAGCGGTCGACGGCGAAGCGGTCGTGGCCGCGCGCCGACAGGTCGAACGCCGCGGCGATCGACGACTCCAGCTCCTCGGACGGGCTCACGGGACCAATTGTCCGCCTCGCACGTTTCGGGCATGTTGCCCGCAACGGGTGCGGGCTGCCGCCGAACGGGTGGACACTGGGGGTGTGGATCCCCTCTGGGCACTGCGGCAGGTCGCGTTCCGGCTCGAACGCGCGGGCGAACCCACCTACCGGGTGCGGGCGTTCCGGCGGGCCGCGGACGTCGTCGCCGCGCTGCCCGCGGGCGAACTGGAGCGCCGGGTCGCCGCAGGCACGCTGACCGACCTGTCCGGCATCGGCAAGTCCACGGCGGGCGTGATCGTGGACGCCGTGCAGGGCCGGGAACCCGCGTACCTGGACAAGGTGAGCGCACCGGCGCCCGTCTCCGGTGGCCACGAACTGCGCGCCGCGCTGAAGGGCGACTGCCACACCCACTCCGACTGGTCGGACGGCGGCAGCCCCATCCGCGAGATGGCCGAGGCCGCCCGCGACCTGGGCCACGAGTGGGTGGCGCTGACCGACCACTCGCCGCGCCTGACCGTGGCGAGCGGCCTGACCGCCGACCGGCTGCGCAAGCAACTGGAGGTCGTGGCCGAGCTGAACGTGGAGCTGGCGCCGTTCCTGATCCTCACCGGGATCGAGGTGGACATCCTCGACGACGGCGCGCTGGACCAGACCGACGAGCTGCTGGGGCGGGTCGACGTCGTGGTCGCCAGCGTGCACTCGAAGCTGCGGATGGCCGAGCCGGAGATGACCGAACGCCTCCTCACGGCCGTCGCCAACCCGCACGTCGACGTCCTGGGCCACTGCACCGGCAGGCTCGTGGTCGGCAAGGGCCGCCCCGAGTCCACGTTCGACGCCGACGCGGTCTTCGAGGCCTGCCGAGAACACCGCACAGCAGTGGAGATCAACTCCCGCCCCGAACGCCGCGACCCACCAACCCGCCTCCTCCAGCTAGCGGCCTCCCTGGGCTGCGACTTCGCCATCGACAGCGACGCCCACGCCCCAGGCCAACTCGACTGGCTCGTCTACGGCTGCGAACGCGCGGAAGCCACCGGCATCACCCCAGACCGAGTGATCAACACCCGCTCCGCAGCAGACCTACTGGCCCACTGAACACCACACCCACCACCACGCAGCCGCAGACCTGCCCGCCGCCCCTCCCGCGCGATTCCGCGCCCCCACTTCTCCCACCCGCAGACGCTCAGGCGGCGCCGGAACCCCCGCCTTCGCGAAGGCACGGGCTCACGACGGCGGTCCTGGCAAAGCCACGCGCTATCCGTTCAGCGGCACCCGAACCCGCACCTCGTCGAGACCGACGGCGGACCACGAGACGACGAGGTCGAGCACACCACCGTCGGGCAGCCGCAGGGAGTACTCGGCACTAGCCAGGTGCCGATCGCCGAAACCACCGTCGTCCCCACCCCCACCACCGTGGCCACCGCCACCACCGCCGAAACCCCCACTCCCCCCACCACCGCTGAACGTCGCGGCCATCGACCGGAGCTGGTGCGCGTCCCGGCCGCGCACCTCGGCGATGGCGGCCTGTCGGCAGAGGAACTCATCGCGCGGCGGCGGGAAGCCCTGGTCGAACACGGCCGCCAGCGCTCCCCTCGCGATGCTCAGCAGCTCCACCGACAGCGCGGTCCCGACGGCGGTCGCGCGGGTCAGCACCACGACCGCGTCGGCGGACCCGTGCAGCACCGTCGGCCCCGCCAGGACCACACCTTCCTCGATCGCCAGGTCGAGCGGGCCGAAGTCCGAGACGTGGCGGTCGAACTCCTCGGTCACGGGCACGCCCAGCCGCGGCGCGTCCCACACGGACGTGGCCGCCGCCTCCACCTCGTCCCGCGCGGGCAGTCGCAGCGGGAGGACCGTCTCCGCGAAACCGATCTCCGGCCACGCGAGCACCAGCGACACCTCGTCGAACAACGGCGGCAGCAGGTAGACACCGCAGCGCTCCGTCGGCCCCGTGGGAGACGAACGGCCACGCTCGGTGGTCACGTACTCCCACCGCGCACGACCGTCGGGCTCGAGCCACCCCACCCGCAGGTTCATCCCCTCGTCGTAGGCGGGCAGCAGGCGCCGTGGCGCCACCGCGGGCCGAATGGCGACCTCCCGAGGCGTGCGCGAGAGCAGCTCCACCGCGAGCCCCGACGGCCTGGCCACCGCCCGCACCACCCCGACGGTCAACTCGGGCCGCCTCACCAACACCCCGCCGGGGTGCGCCACGACTCCCAGGGTCTCGATCGGCTCCATCCCTCCACCTTGCCCGGCGAACCCGACCGGTGGTGTCGCTCAACCGTGCGACAGCGAACCGCCCCCAGACCCCGCAGTCCACAGCGGGAAGTCAGGCCGCTCGACCGTCCCCCGGTCGGGCAACTCGACCGCGACGACCGCCTCCGGGAAGCCGACCTCCGGCCGTTCCACCAGGAACCCACCCCGGTGTGCCAGAACCCCTGTCGTGTCCATCCACCCAGTCTGCCCACCAACCTCCATTCGCCGCTGACCTGGACTTTCCCCCGACCACACCCGTCCACAACGCCCGCAGGAACGGCGGACACCGACGTCACGTCCTGTGTGGACCGCGCCACGCCGATGTGTAGACCCGAGATCACTGGGTACTCAGCTCCCGACGGCAACCGAATCCCAGGAGGTTCTAGTGACCACCATCGAGAAATCGGTCGGCGTCCGGGGCTCGGCGAGCACCGCCGGGCACACCGAGGAGGACACGCCGCACGACGGAGTCGTGACGTCCAACCGACCTGCCGAGCGGACCGCCGAGGTGAACCCGATGGTGATGGTCGGCACGGAGCCGAATGCCGTCGCGCACAACGACGCCGGGTCCGGGAGCCGGCGCGGACCGGGTTCGCCGCACGCGGGCGAGCACCGAGAACACCGCGTCGACGACCACGGGCAGCACATGGCGTGATGAACGCACAGGAGCAGGGCCCCGCGACGACCTCGGACCTCGACGTCCGCGTCCCAGCGGGGCCCGCTCATCTCCCCAGCATCCGAATCGTCACGGCGGGCATGGCGGAACGGGCGTCGTTCGACGCCGACATCGTCGCCGAGCTCGTGCTGGCGGTCGACGAAGCCTGTTCGCTGCTCATCCGCCGAGCCACCGAGGGTGCTCGGCTCACGTGCCACTTCGCCGTCGAACACCACGTCCTGCTGTTCCGCGCGCAGGTCTCGTCGCCCAGCACGTGGGTGCCGAAGACGACCTCGTTCTGCTGGCGCGTGATCAGCTCGCTCGCCGACTCGGCGTCCACGATGGTCGACTCGGACGGGATGCTGCACATCGAGCTGCGGCGGCGGGAAGCGGCGTTGCGATGATCCAGTACCCCGCGATGGAGCCGGTCTTCCAGGAACTCGCCACCACGGACCCCGCGCGGCCCCGGTTCCAGGAGTTGCGCGACCTGCTGGTCACCTCCCACCTGCCGGTCGCCGACCACATCGCCGACCGCTTCGCCGACCGCGGCGAGAACCCGGAGGACGTGCGGCAGGTCGCGGCCGTCGGCCTGATCCACGCGGTCGACCGGTTCGACGTCGGCCGCGGCATCGAGTTCCTGGCGTTCGCCGTGCCGACCATCACCGGCGAGATCCGCCGCTACTTCCGCGACCTGTGCTGGACCGTCCGCGTCCCGCGCAAGCTCAAGGAACTCTGCCTCGCCATCGACGCCGCCAGAGCCGACCTCAGCGAACACCTCGGCCGCGCACCGACCCCGAGCGAGGTCTCCCGGCACCTCGGCGTCAGCGTCGAGGAGGTCTACGAGGGACTGCACGCGGGAAGCGCGTACCACCTGCTGTCGCTGGACGACCTGCCGGACGAGGAACTGGACGACCAGCTCCAGGAGGACGACCACGAGTTGGAGATCGCCGAACTCCACCACGCCCTCAACCCCATGCTCCGCGGCCTCCCCAAGCGCGAGCGCCGGATCGTCGTGCTCCGCTTCTTCGAGGACAAGACGCAGACCGAGATCGCCCGCACCGTCGGCGTCTCGCAGATGCACGTCTCCAGGTTGTTGGCCCAGTCGCTGGAGAGGCTGCGAAATCTGCTGGAAGAAGGGTGAGCGCTAGTGCTCCACTGGTGGTAGGACTGGGGATCGTCCTCCGAGATGGGGTGGTAGGCCGTGGCGAACTCCCGGTTGACCGAGTTGGCGTGGCCTCAGCGCGCCGCGCTGGCCCTCAGCGTCCTGCTCGCGCTGTTCGGCCTGGCGGGTTTCGCCGTCACCGGCTTCGACGACTTCGTCGGTGCGGGCCCGGACTACGTGCTCGGCCTGCGCGTCAACCCGTTGCAGAACACCATCTACCTCGCCACCGGCCTGATCGGTCTCACCATGTGCTGGCGCCCCCGCTCGACCCGCGTCTTCGGCGCCCTCATGGCCCCCGTCTACCTGGTCGTGTTCGCCATCGGCGCCCCGTCAGGCGAGGTCGCGGGCACCGGCCCGCTGAACGCCAACAGCGCCGCGGGCTTCGTCCACCTCCTGATCGGCTTCGCCGCGGTGGTCATCGCCCAGGCCTGCGTCCGCGTGGAACAAGCCAACCGCCACCACCACGCGTGAACAACCCCCCAGCGGGGTACGCCTACCGGCAGCCAACCTGAGGGGAAACGCCATGGAGACCGGCGACCTACGAGCACTGGCCCACGGCACCGGACCGTTCACATCCGTCTACTACGACGCGTCAAGCCTCGTGGACCTGCGCTGGCGTGCCATGCGCGACCAGTTGGAAGCACAATCAACGAACGACGAAACACTGGCCACCCTCACCAACGCCATCCTGACCGCCACCCCACCACCAGGCTTGGCAGGCCGCGCCTTGATAGCCGCGGACAACCGCATAGTCCTGGACCGCTACCTCCCAGTCCCCCCAGCGGGTTACACGGCCCGCCTCTCCCCACTCCCGTACCTGCTACCACTGGTAGACCTGGCGGAACCAATGGTCCCCCACGTGATCGTCCACCTAGATCACCTGGGCGCGGACCTGCGCGGCGTAGACCACTCCGGCCGCCCGGTAGCGGTGGCCACCGTAGGCGGCCGACTCCCACCAACAGGAGAACGCCTACGAGCAGCAGAGCTGTCAGACATCACCGAGGAAGCAATCAGACTGGTCAACTGGCTACACGCCCCACTACTGATCCTCGCGGGCCCCCTAAAAGCCCGCCGCACCCTGCGCAACGCCCTACCGGCAGGCCACAACCACATCATCGTCGAGGTAGAGGCAACCCCAAGATCAGGCGACACCAACCTCGACCACGTAGTCCACCACCTGGCAAGCCGCAGAAACCACGACGAACAACGAACAGTCGTAGACCGCTTCCGAGACGAGTCCAGCCGACTAACAGGAACAGCAGTACACGGCCTACGAGCCGTCTCAGCCGCCCTAAGCGCAGGCGCGGTGGACACCCTGCTGCTCAGCGACACAGTCGTCGGAGAACGAGCACTGTGGGTAGACCCAACAGGCAACCAAATCTCCGCAACACCACACACAGGCCTAATAAAACAACGAGCAGACGAAGTCCTACCCCACGCAGCAGTAGCCACCCAGGCAGACATCATCCTGGTAGGAAACCGCCTAACCCTCCACGAAGACACAGGCGCCCTACTACGAGCCTGAGCAACCACCCACAAAACCGGCGCCCACAGCCGCCGACCACCTACGCCCCGCCACGCCGCCTACGCAACCGTGGCCGATTTTACTTGGGGGATTTGCCCCTTAAACTTGCGTCGGACGGCAGCTTCACCTCTGCCCTTTATTGTCCGACGAAGGGGCAAATCTAGGGGCCCCAAGTCAAATCGGCCACCCCACCACCAAGAGCCCGGCACCCAACCCGACCCCCCACCCAACCCACCCTCACTTCCCCTTCAACAACCGAACCACCCCCCTCTCCACCACCCTCCGAGCCTCCTCGGACCCCAACTCCCCCTCCACCTTCCTCAAAGCCCGAACCACAGTCCTCCCCTCCTCAAACCCCTCCACCACCCGAGGGTCCACATAGGACCTCCGAGCCACAGCCGCAGTGTTCCCCAACTCCTCAGCCACCTCCCTCATCACCGCCGCCTCCACCCGACTCACCCCCCTCCCAGACTCCGGCCTTTCCCCCTTCTCAAGAACCACCTTCGCAAAAGCCACAGCCGCAAAAACCGTCCCATGCCAAGTACGCAGATCCTTGACCGAATACCCCTCCCCCACCATCTCCTTGAACCTCTCATTCACCTCCTCCGAATGAACCTCACACCACCTCCTCCCCTCCCGATAAACCAACAACCGATCCGACCCCGACCGCGACCTCCTCAACGACCGCACCACCCCAGCCAACCCCACATCCTCCACACACCGATCAAACTCAATCCCGCTCTTGGCCGGATACCGAAAATCCACCACATCCGACCGCACCACGACATGCGACCGCAGCAACGTAGCCACCCCGTGCGACCCGTTGTCCTGCTGATAACTCTCCCCACCCACCCGAAAAACCCCCCGGTCCAACAAGAACAACGCCACGGCCAACACCCGATCCCGCCCCAACCCGGAAGCGGACATCGACCGCACCACCTCCTCCCGGAACCCCGGCAGCACCCCGGCCATCCCCAACACCCGCGCGTACTTCTCCACGTCCCGCTGCTCGTGCCAACGAGCGTGGTAGAGGTACTGCCGCCGCCCGGCGTCGTCGGTCCCCACCGCCTGGATGTGCCCGTTCGCGTAAGGCGAGATCCACACGTCCCGCCAAGCGGGCGGGATCGCCAGCGCCTTCACCCGCTCCCGGTCGGCCGCGTCCACCACCCCGCCGGACGCGTCCCGGTAGGTGAAGCCACGGCCGTGCCTGGTGCGCCGCCACCCCGGCCCGGCCACGTCACTGCGACGGAGTCTCATGCCCGCCTGATGCCCCGCGGACGGAAATCCAAACCCGGATCCGGGGTTGAGGCACTCCACCAACGGGTAAAGGGCACCTATGACCTCCCCCTGGACCGTGGGCGTCGAGCAGGAGCTGTTCCTGGTGGACCCCGAAACCCGACGCCCGGTTCCGCTCGCGCCCGAGGTGGTGGCCGAGGCCGGTGACGCCTACGACGTGCAGCGCGAGCTCACGCCGTTCCAGATCGAGGTCGCCACGCCCGTCTGCGAAACGCCCGCCGAACTCGTCGACCAGATCCGGGCGGGCCGTGAGCACCTCGCCAAGGCCGCGAAGGCCGTCGGGTGCAGGCTGATGGCGGCGGCCATCCCGCCGCTCGGCAAGGCGGGCCCGCCGCCCGAGTCCGACGACCCCCGCTACCGGCTGATGGAGCACTCGCACCGCAAGCTCCTCGGCGGGCAGGGCGTGTGCGGGTGCCACGTCCACGTGGGCGTGCCGGACGCGGAAACTGCGATCCTGATCTCCAACGCGATCCGGCCGTGGCTGCCCACGCTCCTCGCGCTGACGGTGAACTCGCCCGTCATGGACACCGAGGACACCGGGTACGCGAGTTGGCGCGCGATGATCTGGTCGCGGTGGCCGGGGGCCGGTGCGCCGCCGCACTTCGCGTCGGCCGCGCACTACGAGCGGCTGGTGCAGGCGCTCATCTCCTCGGAAGCGTTGCTGGACAAGGGAATGGTGTACTGGGACATCCGCCCGTCCGCCAATCACCCGACCGTGGAGGTGCGGGTCGCCGACCTGCCGCTGACCGTCAAGGAGGTCGCGGTGTTCGCCGAGCTGGTCCGGGCGCTCGCGGCCACCGCCGCCGACTCCCCGCCGCGCGACGAGCCCGCGGACCCGGTTCTGCTCCGGGCGGCGTCGTGGCGGGCCGCGCGGGACGGGATCGACGGGCAGGGTGTCGACCTGCGGACTGGCAAGCTGGTGCCCGCGTTCGACCAGGCGGCGCACCTCGTCGCGTACACGGCGGACGCGCTGCGCCGAACGGGGCAGTTGTCCACTGTGGAAGAGCACCTGGCCTGGTTGCGCGCCAACGGTTCCGCCGCCGCCAGGCAGCGGAGCGCACTGAAGCGCGACAGCGACCCGCGAGCACTGGTGGACCAACTGGTCGAGTGGACGCTGGTCTAGTGATGACCGCCCGCCTCCGGCGGGGCTACCGTAGGTGGACCGCCGGAGCCGGCGGTCCGAACAGAGAGGAGACCGGTGTGCCCGATCCCACAGCGACGGGAGCGACCGCGCCTCAGCCCGCCGTCCTGGCTTCCGTGCGGCTGAACAGCGCGCAGCCCGGCCTGGTCGTGCTGCACGTGTCCGGCGAACTGGACACCACGAGCGCCCAGGAGCTCGCCCTGCCGCTGCAAGACCAGTTGACCGAGGCCAACAAGACCGTGGTCGTCGACCTCGGTGGTGTGCGCTTCCTCGGCTCGGCCGGTTTGGAGGCGCTGGTCGTCGGCCAGCAGAGGGCGACCGAGCTCGGCATCGCGTTCGTGGTCGTCGCGTCCAGCCGCGCTGCGCTGCGCCCCATCGAGGCCACCGGCCTCGATTCCGTGTTCACCCTGGTCAGCACCGTCGAGGAAGCCTCGGCGAAGCACGCGGGCTAGACCAGCGAGCGCCTGACCGTCCGGATGGCGCAGCGCACCGCCCCCACCGTGGGGAGTGCGCTGCGCCCCGGTTCGACGACCCAGCGGGCCGCGCCGGTCTCGATCCGCCGCGGCCCGTCCCAGCACCGCACCGAGGGCGGCAGGACGTAGCGCTGCGGCGGTCCAGGTTCCGGGTTCGCGAGGAACAGCCAGCGGGACCGGTCCGCCGCCAGGATCGGCCCGAGCGGCCCGGCGAACGTGAGCTGGTGGCTCACCTCACCCGCCCACCCGGCGGGCACCTCCACCGCAACCACACCCTCGTCCAACAGGAGCGCGTCGACCTGCTGCTGCCACATGCCGGTTGATCTTGAAGCCGGCACGTGTCCGGGACGTGTCGTGGCGCGGCCCGGCGTGTTACGGGGTGTTTCTAGTCCTTGCCGATGTCCTCGCCGATGTCCTCGAACCACAGTTCCGGCCGCGCCTCGATGAAGTCCGTCATCAGCCCCACGCACTCCGGGTCGTCCAGGATCGTGATGCCGACTCCGTGCTCCGCGAGCCAGTCGTGGCCGCCGGAGAACGTGGTCGCCTCCCCGATCACCACGCGCGGGATGCCGAACTGCCGCACCAGCCCGGAGCAGTACCAGCACGGCGACAGCGTCGTGACCATGATCGTGTCGCGGTAGCTCGCCCGCCTGCCCGCGGCGCGGAACGCCGCCGTCTCCCCGTGCGTGGACGCGTCGCCATCCTGCACCCGCCGGTTGTGGCCGCGGCCGAGCAGCGTCCCGTTCGCGTCGAACAGCGCCGCGCCGATCGGGATCCCGCCTTCCGCGAGCCCGGCCCTGGCCTCTTCGACGGCTACCGCGAGCATTCCCCGTTCGTCCATCGGCTCACGCTAGCGCTCATCCGGCGCCGAAGCAGACGAAGCCGACGCTCGCCGAGTACGCCATGTCGTCGCCGCCCGCCGAGTGCTCCCGCTGCGCCTGAGCCAGCGCCACCGCCGGGGACACGCCCTGTCCGAGCCTGCGGTGCAGGTCGACCATCAGCGGTGTCGTCATCTCCGTCGGCACCGGCATGACCGGCGCGATCAGCGTGGCCGTGCCCAGCCCCAGCAGCGCCGCCGTGAAGCCCATCAGCTCGTCGCCGGGACGCACCGCCGACATGCCCGAGTCGCACGCCGACAGCACGACCCGCGCGGGCGGGGTGCGCAGGCGTTCCAGGTCGTAGACGGTCAGCGGCCCGTCGGCCAGCTCCAGCGCCGAGAACAGCGGGTTGTCCGCGCGGAACGAGCCGTGCGCGGCCACGTGCGCCAGCGGGGCCCCGTCCATCGCCGCGGCGACCTCGTCCACCGTGGCCGACGAATCCACCAGCACCCGCGCACCCGGCACGTGCTCGGCCACGGCGGCGATCTCCGTCGGCGCGGCGGGCAGCCGCGGTCCGGCGGCCAGCACCGACCGGTCGGACGGCCGCGGCACGCGCGACTGCGTCGCCGCCCTCAGCCACACCGTCGCCGACGGGGCCACGGTCACCGAACGGCCCTCGTTGCCCGGCAGCACCGACCACGGCAGGCCGTTGAGCACGCCGGTCGGCGCGAGCACCAGCGCGCGCCCGTCGATCCGCCCGCGCAACGGCGTGAGCAGCCGGTCCGCGAGCCGCCGGGCGGCGTGCGCGGCCGTGGACCGCAGGTGCGACCGGTCGACCGAGGTCGGCAGCGTCACCATGCGGTGCAGCGCGAAGCGCAGCAGCCGGATCTCCCGCACCGCGCCTTCGACGTCACCGAGCCGGTGCAGCGACGCCCGGCCGCCCGCGACCACCACGGCCAGCAGCTCGTCGTCGAAGTTCACGTACTCCACCAGCGCCGCGTCGCCGAGCGCCCACGCGAGGTCGCGCACGGCGGGCGGCCGGTGGATCGCGCCGCCGCCGCTGACCTGGCGGCTCAGGTCGCGGACCCGCTGCTCCATCCTCACCTGCCGCTGCCGCAGCGCTCCCGAGGCCTTGCCCGCCAGCAGCGCGCCCTCCAGGTCGGCGGTCACCGCGCGCAGCTCGGCCAGCGCGTCGGCCACCGCGGAGTCCTCCGGCGGCCGGGCGGGCGTCATCCGCAACGCGCTGGCGCGCCAGCTCTCCGCCCAGCTCAGCACCTTCGCCGCGTGCCCAGTGGAGACCGCGCTCCGCAGCCCGGCCAGCGCCAGCTCCTTGCCCTGCGCCCCGCTCAACGCCCGCAGCTCCGCCGCACCCAGCGACACCCGGTACTCGTCCAGCAGCGCCAGCCCGCGCCGCAGCGCCGTCTGCGCGCCGCGCGCGTTGCCGTCCAGCTCCCGGCGCAACGCCTCGGCGTACCAGCCCTGCACCCGGTTCACCGCCGTGCCACCCCGCCGAGCCGCACCCGCGACCTCAAGGTGCTCGCGCGCCAACGCCGAGTCCCCCAGGTCACGCGCGATCAACGCCGCGTCCACCCGCGCCTCCAGCGCGGGCGTCCGCCAGCCCAGCTCGTCCAACCGATCCGCCACGCGGGCCATCCCCGTGCCCAACCTGCGCGACCGCTGGCCGCTCAGGTACGCCGCGTGCAGCTCCACGTGCCGCGCGTTGGCCTCCCACACCTCGCGCTTCTCCCGCCGGAACCCCTTGCGCGCCAACGCCGCTGTCTCCACGGCCTGGTCGAGGTCACCCTCCAGCAGCGCGATCCGCGCCCGGTAGAACAGCGCCTCCGACCGCCCCAGCACCAGGTTGCGGCCCGCCATCTCGGCCAGCGCCCGGTCGGCGGCGGCCCGCGCCTCCTCCACCAGCGGCACCGACACCAGCAGCTCCAGCCGGTTGATCAGCAGCAGCGGCCGGGGCACCTCCAGCCGCCGGTACTCCTGCTCGGCCTCGGCGAACATCGTCAGCGCCCGCGGGATGTCGCCCGCCCGGACCGCCGAGATGCCCGCGTTCCACCGCACGTCCGCGACCGCCAGGTCCTGCCCCAGCTCGCGGTACAGCACGGCGGCCCGGTCGAAGTCCTCGTCCGCGGCCCGCAGACCACCGGTGTACGCCCGCAGCAGGCCGCGGTTGTTCAGCACCCGCGCCTCGGTGAGCCGGTCGTCGAACCGCCGGACCACCTCCACCGCGGCGTTGTACTCGCGCAGCGCCTCGTCGTAGCGGCACAGGAAGTGCAGCACGATCCCGCGCGTCGTCCGGCCGCTCCCTGCGTCCTGGCCGTGCAGGTCCGGCAGCGCCGCGGTGATCGCGCGCAGCGCCTGCACGTGCCGTCCGGTGTTCGACAGCACGAACGCCAGGCTCATCCGCGCCAACGCCGTCAACCGCGCCGAATCCGCATTCCTCGCGATCCGGATCGAACTCCGCAGGTGGCGTTCGGCCGCGTCGAAGTCGTGCAGTTCGCGGAACGACAGCCCGATGGCGCGCTCGGCCAGCGACGCCTCCTCGGCGTCGCCCCCCGCTCGTGCGCGACGCAGCGCCGAACGGCCCATCTCGATTGCCGCGTGCGGGTCACGTTGTCGTGCGTCCAGCGCATCAGCGGCGGAAACGTCGGCCACCTGTGCACTTTATCGGGCCCGGTTTGGGAACGTCGTTGTGGTAGCTTGATCACGCTGTTCGGTAGCCGCATGTCCACCTCCGCGACGTTGTTGTGAGGCTTTGGTGTCAAAATCGTCGGACCGCGCCGAGCTTTACCTGAAAGCACTTGACCAGCTCATCGCCAGGGACGACCGCATTCGGCTGCACGCCGAGCCGGGCCGGGAGTTCCTGTTCCGACCCGGCCAACTGCTGGTCACCGCCGAAGACCTCCAGCGGGTAATCGCGAAACTCCGCGAAAACGGTTTCCGGTTCGAATTGGGCAAGGGATTCCTCGGTTTGGAACGGGTGATTCTGCCCAACAATCGCGATGACATTCCGCGGATCGTGCGGCTGCTGCGCGACCCCAAGACCTGGCCCGGTGAGCGGATCCCGCTGGTCCAGCCGCACCACCTCACCGTCGGGCACGGCGGCAACATGCACGGCTGCCCCGGCGACCGCCCCCGCCCGACCGACCCGCTGCCCAAGCCCGGCAAGCCGGACAAGGGCAAGGGCGTGACGATCGGCGTGATCGACACGGGCATCTCGGCGACCGCCGCGACGGACCACCCGGACTGGCTCGCCGGGTGGTACACCCCGCAGGCCGACGACGTCGACACCGCGTACGACCACGGCGACTTCTTCGCGCTCCAGGGCGGGCACGGCACGTTCGTCGCGGGTGTCGCGCGGCAGGCCGCGCCGGGGGTCCGCTTCGACCCCGAGGTCGCGCTCGACCCGAACGGCCTCGGCGACGAGGAGGCGCTCGCGACCGCGATCACCGGTCTCGCCAAGGGCGTCCAGATCGTCAACATGTCGCTGGGCTGCTTCACCCTCGACAACGTGGCGTCCGAGCCCGTGCGGCGCGCGGTCAACCTGCTGCCCAAGGACGTCGTGGTCGTCGCCTCCGCGGGCAACCAGGGCACCGAGCGGCCGAGCTGGCCCGGCGCGCTGGCGAACGTCGTGGGCGTGGCCGCGCTGGCCCTCAACGGCGACGGGACGATCGTCCCGGCCTGCTACAGCAACCACGGCCACTGGGTGGACCTGTGCGCGGTCGGCAACCGCAGCAGCACCTACCTCAAGGGCGAGTGGCAGCTACCGGGCGAGCCCGCGCCCGAGGCGTTCGACCGGTACGCCTACTGGGCGGGCACGTCCTTCGTGACCCCGCACGTGGCGGGAACCATCGCCGCGCTGATGACGTCGAACGGGATCAGCGCGCCACAAGCCCGTGACCTGCTGCTGTCCGGCCCGGAATTCCACCCCGGCTACGGCGTGCAGGTCCCCTGAGCGACCGGAAAATCCACTCCGACGTGTATCTGGCGGGCCCCTGGACGCTCCGACCCTTGTGGCAGCATTCGGAACGGCACCGACGGTGGACCCCGCGGTCAGACAAGCGCGTCAGTCCCTGCTGAACAAGAGGAGGGGACGTGACCCATGCGACCCCGATCGCCGCGCTCGTGGAGGCGGCGAGCGCGGGCGATCAGCGTGCCTGGAACGAGATCGTCGACCGCTACACCCCGCTGGTCCTGTCGGTGGTCTACCAGCACCGGCTGCGCCCGGCGGACGCGGCGGACGTGAACCAGACGCTGTGGCTGCGTCTCGTGGAGCAGATCGGCAGGCTCCGCGACCCGGACGCCCTGCCCGGCTGGATCGCGACGACGACCCGCAACGAGTGCCTGCGCATGCTGAAGCTCCAGCAGCGGACCCAGCCGTTCGACCCCCAGGCGACCGACGAGCAAGCGGTGGCTGTGGACCAGACCGACGTCGAGGCGGAACTGCTGGCGGCCGAACGGCGCCAGGCGCTGCGGGACGGGTTCCGGATGCTGTCCGACCAGTGCCGGGAACTGCTGGCGAAGCTGATGGCCGACCCGCCGCCGAGCTACGCCGACGTCAGCTCCCAGCTCGACATGCCGATCGGCAGCATCGGGCCCACCAGGATCCGCTGCCTGAACAAGTTGCGCAGGACGCCCGCGATCCTCGCGTTCACGGGCGCCGCCCCGGAGGGAGGTGTGCTCGGTGCAGCACTGGGACAGCGATGAACGCCTGCTGGGGGAACTCGGCGCCGCGCTGACCGAAGCGGCCTCCGTCCCCGCCTCGTTCCTGGAGGCCGGGCGGGCCGCGTTCGCGTGGCGGACGATCGACGAGGAACTGCTGCTGCTCACCAGTTACGACTCGATCCTCGACACGGAGCTGGCGGGCCGGGCGCGGGCCGTGCTGACCGCCAGGCAGCTCGTGTTCGACGCGGACGGCTTCTCGTTGCAGGTGGAGGTGACGGAGGCCGGGATCGCGGGCCAGCTCATGCCGCCGGGCCGCGCCGTGGTCGCGCTGCTCACCCCCGGCGGTCACGCCGAGGAGACCACGGCGGACGAGTTCGGCTCGTTCCTGCTGGGCCCGCCGCCGCCGGGTCCGATCCGCCTGCGCTGCACCGTCGACGGCACCACCGTGCAGACCGACTGGATCTGCGTCTAGCCCCGTCGCGTTCCCCCGCGGTCCGCGACGGGGCTGCCGTCCTCCCGGACCGCTCCGGCCGGGAACCGCCTCGCAGAAGGGTGAACCGGTCCCTGAGCCGTTCGGTCGATGGCGTTGCTCAGTAGGGTGGTTCCGTTCAGCGAAGACGTCTCGGAAGTGGGCTGGTGCGCGATGGTCGACCGGGTGAGCTGGGTACCGGAAGGGGTCAACGTCGATCTGCCCAGTTCGGCGCGGATCTACGACTACCTCCTCGGTGGCGGCCACAACTTCGCCGCCGACCGGGAGACGGCCGAGGAGCTGATCAGGGTGCTCCCGGTGCGGGACATGGCCCGCCTCAACCGCGCGTACCTGCGCCGCGCGGTGCTCGAACTCGTGGACCTCGGCGTCCGCCAGTTCCTCGACCTCGGTTCGGGCATCCCGACCGTCGGCAACGTGCACGAGGTCGCCCAGGAGGCCGACCCGACGTGCCACGTGGTCTACGTGGACTTCGAGCCGGTCGCGATCACGCACGCCGAGCTGCTGCTCGCCGACAACCCGAACGCCACCGCGATCCTGGCCGACCTGCGCTCGCCGGAGACCGTGCTGGCGGCGCCGGAAACGCGGCGGATGCTGGACTTCGACAAACCGGTCGGCCTGCTCGCGGTCGGCGTGCTCCAGTTCATCCCGGACGAGGACGACCCGTGGGCCGTCCTGCGCCGGTACCGCGACGCGCTCAGCTCCGGGAGCTACCTGGCGCTGTCGCACTTCACCCCGGACCGGATGCCCGAGGCGATGGCCGCGGGCGCCGGTGTCTTCAAGAACACCGCCGAGCCGATCACCCCGCGCACCGCCGAGCAGGTGCTGCGGATGATGGACGGCTTCGACGTGATCGAACCCGGTCTGGTGATGACGCCCGAGTGGCGTCCCGAGTCACCTGACGAGGTGGGCGACGACCCCGGTCGCGCCAACCTCTACGCGGTGGTCGGCCGGAAGCGCTGAAGCGCGGCCGTTCCACACCGCCAGGTCTGGTCGACGTCCACCGAGAAACGACGATGAGCAAGATCCCAGGGGCAACTCAGCCCTCGGACGGTCCGCCCCCGCCCGAGGTCGGCCCCGCCCACCCGACGCCGGGTGAGCGGTGGACGAAGGCGCTCGCGCGCACCGCGTACTCACCCACGTCCCGCCGGAAGATCCGCCGGGACGTGGACGCGCACGTGGCCGCGCTCGTGGCGCTGCTCAAGGCACCCGACTTCACCGCCGAACCCGCGCACGCGATCGGCGCGTGGCTGGTTGCGGCCCGCTACACCGGCCAGCGCAGCCTCCAGACCACCGTCGACGTCCTGGGTCCCGCCCTGCGCACCCACCCGGAGCTGCTCGGCGTCCCGAACCTGGCGGACCGCGTGGTGTTCGTGCTCGGCGCGCTGGCCGCGGGTTACGCGAACGCCGTGCGGGAGCAGATCTTCGAGGAGCAGGAACGGGTCCGCAACTCGCTGCTGCTCACCCTCGGCGAGACCCAGCAGAACCTCCACGACAGCGAGGCGCGCTTCCGGCAGGTGTTCTCCAGCTCCGCCGTCGGCATCGCGATCCTGGACCTGGCGGGCAACCTGGTCGAGGCGAACCCGGCGCTGGCGCACATGCTGGGCCACCAGGTCGACGCCCCCGACGAGGTCTTCGCCCCCGCGGACCTGCTGGCGCTGCGGGAGTCGAGCCACGGGCTCCTCGAGGCGATGGAGGAGGACGCCAAGTCCGAGCGCCGGTTCACCGGTCCGGCGGGCGACGAGATCTGGGCGAACGTGGTGCTGTCCGTGGTGCGCGACAGCGACGAGCAGCCGAAGTACTTCGTGGCCGTGATGGAGGACGTCACCGACGAGCGGCAGTTGTGGGAGTACCTGCGCTTCCAGGCGCTGCACGACGTGCTGACCGGTCTGCCGAACTGGCAGAGCTTCTTACCCCACTTGGAGAAGGTGCTCGGCAAGCTCCGCTCCCCGCACACCGTCACGTTGTGCTACCTCGACGTGGACAGCCTGGCTCTGGTCAACGACGGCGTCGGCTACCAGGCGGGCGACCGGCTCCTCACCGCCGTCGCGCACCGGCTGACGGCCGTCGTGGCGGGCGAGACGGCGATGGTAGCCAGGGCGGGCGGCGACGAGTTCGTCGTGCTGATCGAGGACTCCCCCGCCGCACCAAGCATTTCCGAGTGGGCCGCGCGGTTCGACGCCAGTCTCGCCGAACCGGTCGCGGTGGACTCGACGAGGACCACCGCGGTGTCCGCGGGCATGGGTTTCGTCCGCACCTCCGCGAGCGGCGTGGACGCGCTGGCGCTGGTGCGCCAGGCCCACAGCACCCTGCGGCGCGCGGAGGCCAAGGGCAAGCGCCAGTGGGCGTACTACGACCGGGACCAGGACGACCTCGACCGGCCGCGGCTGGAACTCGTCGCCACCCTGCCCGGCGCGCTGGCGGCGGGTGACGTCTACACCGAGTTCGAGTCCGTCGACGGCGTGGTGCTGGCCGCGAGGCTGCGCTGGGAACTCCAGGACGACACCGTCGTGGCGCACGACGAGGTCCTGCGCCTCGGGGACGAACTGGGCCACACCATCCCGTTGGGCAACGCGCTCCTGGAGCAGGCGTGCGCCAGGGCGGCCGACCCCGACGAGCACCTCCCGGTCCTCGTCCGCCTGTCCCCCGACCATTCCCGCGACCCGGACCTGACCGCCGTGGTCGGCCGAGCGCTGTCCACCACCGGCCTGGAACCGCACCGGCTGTGGCTCAGCCTGTCGTTGCGCGGACTGGACAACGAGGAGGGCCAGGACAACCTGTCGGTGCTGGCCGACCTCGGCGTGAAGGTGCTGCTGCACGACCTGTCCGGCAGCGTGACCGAACTGTCCACTGTGGAGTTCGGCAGGCCGCACGCCGTGGCGCTCGCCCCGGTGCCGGACAGCCCGCTCGCCCGCGCCACCACGACCGCGCTGGTCCCGCTGCTGCGCGCGGCCGGGGCGCTGGTGATCGCCGACGGGACGACAGCGGAGCAGGACGACTGGTTCCGGTCGATCGGCGTCGACCTGCTGCTACCCGACCAACCCGCGGCGGACGAGTACTAGCGACCCGACCATCATCGGCGCGGTCGGCGGAACAGCTCCGGCACCCCGTCCGCAGGAAGGACGAGGTGCCGGGGCCGGGGTGTTCGCTAGTCCACGAACTCGTACGCCCACTCGGCGTTCACGCCGAGCTTCGCGGTGCTGAACGCGGCTTCGACCTCGGACTTCTCCCGCGCGTTCGGGTACGGGTTGGTGCAGGACACGCCCGCGCTGCTGCCCGACATCAGGCTGGTGCACGGGCCCGGCTTGCGGTCCGGCTGGCCGAGGATGTGGCCCAGTTCGTGAGCGGCGATCCGGATGGCGTTGTAGCCCTGGTCGGTGGCCTGGCGGCCCATCCAGACGCGGCCGTTGCCGAGGCTGGTCGTCTGCGCGCGCGGCCAGCCGTCGTCGGCGACGACGCGGATGTTGGCGGAGCTGGACGTGGTCGACACGAGCCGGACGTTGACCACGCTGGAGTTCCAGATCTGGGCGCCCTGGTCGACGGCGGCCTTGAACTCGGCGGCGCCGCTGGCGTTGTAGGTCAGGGTTCGAACAGCGGCTACTTCGACGTCAGGGGATGCGGAAGCGGCGGGCGCGTGCAGGCTGATGAGCCCGATCGCGACCACCAGCGCACCAGTGATCTTGCGTAGCACGGTAATTCTCCTCGTTGCAGGGAAAATCATGCAGGGAATTCGACCGTAACGACGGAACGGACAGGACCGCAAGAACGGTTAATGTGATTCAGCGGCGGAACGGACCGGTGACCTCGTAGGTGATCCCGCCGCTGCTGCTGCCGCTCGTGCCGCGCTGCGAGGAGAAGTAGAGCCGGTCGCCCGCCGGGCTGAACGCGGGTCCGGTGATCTCCGACGAGGTCTGGTTCGGCACCCGCAGGAACGGCGCCACGACACCGTTCGGCGTGATGAGGCAGATCTCCATGTTGCCCCCGTCCTCGGCGACGAACAGGTCCCCGGAGGTCGAGCGGGTGATGTTGTCGACGCCCGTCAGCGGCGCGGTCCCGGAGGTCACCAGCGAGTCGTCGTAGGTGAGGCTGATCGTGCTCGCGCCCGCGTCGTACGCCCACACGCGGTTGTCGCCCTTGGTGGTGAACCAGCACGTCCCACCGGCGTAGTAGCACCCCTCACCGCCGTTGAACCGCTTTGCGCCGGACACCTGCGAGCGCGTCGCGGTGGGGCTGCCGTCGGGGTCGGGTACGACCTTCCACGTCACCGGCCCGGAGGTCTGCGAGGTCGCGCCGACCATCACCTCCAGCGTCCCGGTGGATAGGTCACCCCAGGTCGTGGGCTTGAACCGGTAGAAGCACCCGTCGGTGACGTCCTCCGTCAGGTAGACGTAGCCGTGGTCCGCGTCGGCCGCGCAGGCCTCGTGCTTGAACCGCCCCATCGCGGGCCGGGCGACCGCGGCGGTCACGCCCCACGGGTCGGTCTCGAAGACCCGCCCGCGGTCCACCTCCTCGCAGGAGAGCCAGGTCCCCCACGGCGTCGCGCCGCCCGCGCAGTTCACGTTGGTACCCGACAGGGTCCGGTACGCGCCGGTGATGTCGCCCGTGGAGGAGAAGCGGATCGCCCCGACGCCACCGGTCGAGGACACCTCGCTGTTGGACACGTAGATCCACCCGCCGCCGTCGGCGAAGCACGCGCCGCCGTCCGGGGCGGGGTGCCAGGTGTAGGAGGTGCTCGCGACCTTCTGGCCGCTGCGGGCGACGACCCGGCTGGTGAACCCGGCGGGGATCATCAACCCGCTCGCGTCGACGGCCTGGGGAGGCCCGTAGGGGCTCGGTCCCGGTTGGGCGCCCGCGGCGAAGGCTTCCGCCCACGAGGCGCCGCCGAAGGCCGCGGCCGCCGTTCCGACGACCGCGACCCTCAGGAAGTTCCGACGTTCCACCGTTGATCTCCGTCCATCCGAGAACGCTGACCCAACGGGCCAACGTTCTCGGAATAGCGGAGAAAAATGGTGTACACCACCTGAAGAAGTAGCTAATTCAGGCGTATGTCGGTTGGCGCAGCGCGTGTTCCACCAAAGTGATGAGCGTCTGCTTGGTCGATTGGCGGTTGCGCGCGTCGCAGGGAACGATGGGCACGGACTGCTCGATGGTGAGCGCCTCGCGGATGTCCTCGACCCGGTGGTGCATGAGGCCGTCGAAGCAGTTCACCCCCACCACGTACGGCAGCTCGCGGTCCTCGAAGAAGTCGATCGAGGCGAACGCGTCGTCGAGCCTGCGGGTGTCGACCAGCACGACGGCGCCGATCGCGCCGCGCACCAGGTCGTCCCACATGAACCAGAACCGGTGCTGGCCCGGCGTGCCGAACAGGTACAGGATCAGGTCGCTGTCCAGTGACACGCGGCCGAAGTCCATCGCCACGGTGGTGGTGACCTTGTTCGGCGTCGCCGACAGGTCGTCGATGCCGACGCTGGCCTCGGTCATCACCGCCTCCGTCGTCAGCGGCACGATCTCGGACACCGACCCGACGAAGGTCGTCTTGCCCACGCCGAATCCACCAGCCACGACGATCTTCGTCGACATGGTGGGCTTGGCGGGCGACCCCGGTCGTCCGAGAGCACCAGAGCTCATCGCTGGTCTGCTTTCCCTTGAGTAGTTGGTCAGCCGCGCATCGACACGTGCAGTTGCGAGCGGATCTCCGGCGTGAGCTGGATGCCGACCCGCTCGACGAGGCGGGTCATGGCGTAGCCGATGAGCCCGATGTCGCAGTTGGGCGCGGCCAGCACGGCGAGGCAGGAGCCGTCGCTGATCGACATGAGGAACAGGTAGCCCCGCTCCATCTCGACGACGGTCTGCTTCACCTCGCCCGCCTCGAAGCAGCGCGCCGCTCCGAGGTTGAGGCTGACGAGGCCCGAGGCCACCGCGGCGAGCTGTTCGGCACGGTCGGTCGGGAGACGCTCGGATCCCGCCAGGAGGAGGCCGTCAGCGGACACCACGATGGCGTGCGCGACTCCGGCGACCCTGCTGACGAAATCCTCGACCAGCCAACTGAAGTTGTCCAGTTCTTCGGACGTGGTGGTCACTGCTGCTCCTTCTCTGCGCTCATGTCCCCTGAGGTGCTGCCGAACAAGGGACTGTCCCACGACTCGATGTCGTCGAGGGATTCGCGTCCCAACTGCACGCCCCGCTGGTAGGTCGCGAACTGCTGGCGCAGACGCTCGGCGGACCGCCGCCGCGGCGGCGCGACCGCCGTCGCGACCGAGGCGGTCTGACCGCCCCCCTGGCCGGTCTGCGCCTGCTTGGCGGGCGCGGAGCCCTGCTTCGCGGGCGAGCCGGGGATGAGACGCGCGTTGGGGACCCGCTTGGGGAGCCCAGCGGTCGTCTTGTCGTCCACAGCGGACTTCAGGACCTTGTTGGCCGTCTGCCAACCCTCGTCCGCGACGCCCCAGTCCGCCTTCGGCGACTTCTTGCGCGCCGGGGCGGGCGGGGTGGCCTCGGCGGGCTCCCGCTTGGGGAGCTGCGGCGAGGCCGTCCGCTGGACGGGCGGCTCGGCCGCCGCGGGCGGGAACATCTCGGTCGCCTCGGCGACCTTGGCGTGCCCGTTGCCGTTGGTGTGGCCGTTGCTCGGCGCGTCGGCCGCGTCGCCGCCCTGGAACCAGCGCGACAGCACGTCCTCGTAGATCGGCAGCCGCTCGGTGACCGGCTCGACCTTCGGCTTCGCCGCGGGCTTGCGCGGCAGCGCGGTGCGCTCGGCGGCGGGCGGGTACGAGTAGTCGATCGGGTCGACGCCGTCCGGCTGGACGGGCTTCATGCCCTGGATCGTCGCGGTGAACAGGCCCTCGGTCGACGTGCGCTCGACCAGGTGCTCCGCGTGCGGGTCCTCGTCGGGGGAGGACAACACCTGCGGGAACTGGCCGGACTGACCGGGTTCGAGCTGTCCGGGAGTCCACTTGGGAACGCCCGCGATGACGCCGACGCCGGTCTGCTCGACCTGGCCGGAGAGGTGGTCCTCGAAGCTCGACGCCGCCGACCGGGCGGGCGGTGCGGGCGGGAGCTGCGAGATGCCCTTGTGCAGCAAGGAGACCGGCAGGACCACCTGTGCGGTGACGCCGCCCTCGATGTCGTCGTTGTTGCTCAGCGTCACGCGGATCTCGTGGCGCTTGGCGAGCTGGCCGACCACGTAGAGCCCCATCTCGCGGGCGACGGAGACGTCGACCTCCGGCGGCTCGTTGAGCTTGTGGTTGGCCTCGTCGATGTCGTCCTCCTGCATGCCGACACCGCGGTCGTGGATGCGGATCGCGATCTCGCCGCGCCGGGTCTCCGTCGCCCGCACCGTGACCTTGGTGGTGGGCTTGGAGAACGCGGTCGCGTTGTCCAGCAGCTCGGCGATGAGGTGCGCGAGGTCGTTGACGACCCGGCCCTGGACCTTGATCTCCGGACCGGGGGCGATCTGGATCCGGGCGTACTTCTCCACTTCGGACACCGCGGCGCCGAGCACCTCGGACACCGGGACGGGCCGGGTGACGCGGCGGTTGACCGTCGTGCCGGAGAGCACCAGGAGGTTCTCGCTGTTGCGGCGCATCTGCGTCGCGAGGTGGTCCAGCTCGAACAGGCTGGCGAGCTGGTCGGGGTCCTGCTCGTCCTGCTCCAACCGGTCGATCACGCCGATCTGGCGCTCGACGAGCGCCTGGCTGCGGCGCGACAGGTTGATGAACATGTCGTTGACGTTCGCGCGGAGGGCCACCTGCTCGACGGCGAGGCGGACCGCTTCGCGTTGCACCGCGTCGAACGCGCGGGCCACCTGGCCGACCTCTTCGGTCGTGTTGATGGGCACGCGGAAGAGGGCTTCCTCGGCGGCCAGCTCGGGGTCGCGGTGCTGGCGGATCCTCTGGATCGCCTCCGGCAGCCGGTTGCGCGCCACGTCGAGGGCGGTGCGGCGCAGGACCCTCAGCGGGATGACCATGGAGCGGGCGACGATCGCCATGAGGCCGAAGGCGACGATGAGCGCGACGAGCACGAGGGCGGCGTCGCGCCAGGCGCCCGCGCGGCCCTCGTCGATCAGCTTGTTGGACGCGACGACGATCTGGCCCTCGATGTCGCGGGACACCGTGCTGATCAGACCGGCGGTGTCCTCGCCGAGGCGGAGGACCTCCGCGTCGGAGATCGTGACCCGCTGGTCGTCGTCCTCCTCCTGGCTGATCTCCTGCTGCACGAGCGCCAGTTGGACCAGCCGGTTGCGACCGTCGACGGCGCCACCGGACACGACGTCCTGGAAGCGCTGCCGGTTCTCCTGCGAGGCGGAACCGGCGAAGTCGAGCAGTGCCGCGTCCAGCCTCGACTGGGCGGCGCGCAGCGCGTTGACCTGACCGGGCGCGAACTCGCCGCGCTTGGCCGTGGCCAACAGGATCGCGTTCTGCTGCGCCATCTGCTCCCGCGCGCTGTAGAGCGCGAGGTTCGCCGACGACAGCGGGGTCAGGCTCGAGTTGCTCACGCTGCCCGCCGTGATCCGGTGGACCTGGTTCACGGCGGTGAGGATCTGGCTGTACGCGCTGAGCACCGAGGCGTCCGGGTAGCGCGTGGTGAGCATCGTGTTGCGCAGGGAGCTCAGGTTGTCCAGCGACTGCAACGACTTCTGGAACGCGTCGGCCACCGCGGGGTCGATGCCCTCGGTGGAGACCGCCACGTCCCGGTACTTGCCGACCTCCACGTCGACCTTGGCGGCGCGGGTCACCTGTTCCGCGCCGTTGTCCGAGCGGTTGCCCGCCACGAAGTGGACGGCCGCGTCGCGTTCGAGTTGGAGCGCGTCGGCCACCGACGCCGCCTGGGCGCTGAGCGCGAGTTCGCGCTGCACCTTGCCGAACAGCGCCACGTCGTCGAGCTGGCTGTTCAACCGCAGTCCCGCGAGCGCGAGCGTGCTCAGCGCGGGGACCAGCAGCACCACGGCCAGTTTGCTGCGCAGGCGCCAGTTGGTGAGGCGCCATCGTCGGATGCCACCTGGCGCAGCCATGGCATCCGTGTCTGCGCGAGCATCCCGGCCGCCGGCAGCGGGACGGGATGACGCGGAATTCGCGGTCGGAACCGAGTAGGCGGGTCTACCGCTCTCGGAATCCGACTCTTGTCGGGCTCGCTCCGGATCGGATCCGGACGCGGGGTCACCGTGACCGCGCACCGTCAGCACACTCCCCAGCTTCCAAGCCGATGAAAGGAAACTTCTGTTCAAACCTGGTGGATCTTCGGGTAAAAGCGGCCGAAGTCATACCGCCATATGGCGGACTTGGTCGATAGTTCACAAATCAACCAGTATGACTGTTCCATGTGAGAAGGCCACTAAACACTCACTAACAGGGGTGGTTCACGACATATTCACCGTTGAGACCGGTGTGAAACAACTGCGGGGAGCCGAACACTCTCCCCGCAGTCGTCTGATTCGTCAGCTACCCGAGGTGATGAGCATCGGCTTGATGTCCATCTCCTTCTCCAGCAGACCGTAGGTCTTCATCAGGGTCGCGACCCTCTGGAGGCGCGTGGCGTCCAAAGTGGTGGGGAACTCACCGAAGTGGACGAGGCTGGCGGTTTCCTTGTCCACCTTCGCGTACTCCTGGAGCAGCGGCTCGACCGTGGGGCGGTCGGCGGCGTCCTTCTGCCCCTTGGCCATGGCCCGCTGGAACGCGGCGACGGTGTTCGGGTTCTCCTTGGCGAACTTGCCGCTGGTCGCGTAGCCGGCGATCGGGATGTCCGCCGTCGGGCCGCTCGCGGCGTCCAGGGCGGTCACGGAGCCGATGGCGCGCTGGGCGCGCGTGATGAACGGCTCGACCATGAACGCGGCGTCGACGGTCTTGTTCTCGATCGCGGCCTGCATGTCCGGGAACGCGAATTCCTTGAACGTGACCGTCTTCGGGTCGACGTCGTTGGCCTCGAGCGTGGCCTTCGCCGTCAGCTCAGCGATGTTCTTGAAGGTGTTGATCGCGATGGTCTTGCCCGCGAGGTCCTTGGGGGACTTGATGGGCGAGTCGGCGGTCGTGACGATCAGGAACATGTCGGGCTTGGCCTGGTAGCCGTCCGACACGAGCTTGAGGCCGTCGACGGCCTTCGCGGCCTCCTTCGACTCGGCGGCGAAGAACGACACCCAGTTGCCGAAGCTCATGTCGAGGTCGCCGCTGATCAGGCCGGGGATGGCCGCTGCGCCACCCTGGATGACCTTCAGGTCGACGTCGAGACCCTCCTCCTTGAAGTAGCCCTTCTGCAACGCCACGTGGACCGAGGCCACGTCGAGGATCGGGAGGACACCGAGGGTGATCTTGCTCTTCTCGAGCTTGCCGGTCGCGGGCTTCTCGGCGGCGGGGGTTTCCGTCGAGCCTCCCAGAGCGCCGCAACCTGCGACGGAGGCGAGCAGCGCGAGGACGGACAAACCGCCGACGATCATGCGGGCGTGGCGGCCGACTCTTCGAGTCATCTGAAGCACTCTCCTGGTTGGAGCGGGGGCGTTCGTTGCGGGGGATTCTCGATCGACCAGAACGCGGCGAAAACCACTCAAAGTGACACTCGCGGTTCACTAGGACCCCGGTCGACCGACACTCGAAGGCTGTATCCACTACCTTCGGTGAGCATCTTTGCACAGGCCGTCCAGAGGCAGGGGTACACGGTGAGACAAGCTCATCTCGAATGGACCATTCAGAGCACAGCGCTTCCCGTCGTCATCATCGGCGCCGGACCAGCGGGTTTGATGGTCGCCAACCTCCTCCAGCGGGCCGACGTGCCGTGCGTCGTCCTGGAGCGGGGAACGCGTGAGTACATCGAAACGAGACCTCGCGCGGGAATGTTGGAGGACCGGTCCGCGCGGATGCTCGAACGGCACGGCTTGGCCGACCGAATGCTCACGGAAAGTGACACTCACACTGCGTGTGAATTCCGCATCGACGGGAAAGCCCACGAGCTGAACTACTCCGAGCTGTCCGACGGCAAGACCCACTTCGTCTACCCGCAGCAGGAGGTCGTGACCGACCTGCTGCGGCAGTACCTCGACGGTGGCGGCGACATCCGTTTCGAGGTCTCCGACGTCGAACTCCAGGACCAGTTGGAAGAGACGCCGTCGGTGTCGTGGACATCGTCCGACGGGACGCGCGAACAGCTCGACTGCTCGTTCATCGCGGGGTGCGACGGCTTCCACGGCGTGACCAGGAAGAGCATTCCGGCGGGTGCGGTGAAGGAATTCACCCACCAGCACGGCATCGGCTGGCTCAGCATTCTCGCCGAGGCTCCCCCGTCGACCGAGAAGGTCATCTACGCCCTGCACGCGGACGGATTCGCGGGCCACATGCTCCGCAGTTCTACGGTCAGCCGCTTCTACCTCCAGGTCCCCGTCGGCGAGGACGTCGACAACTGGCCGGACGAGAAGGTCTGGAGCGAATTGCACAAGCGCTTGGCGCTGCGCGACAGCGACTGGACGCTCACCGAAGGAAAGATCATCGAGAAGCGCGTGCTGGACATGCGCTCGCACGTGGTCGAGCCAATGAGGTACGGGCGCCTCTACCTGCTGGGCGACGCCGCGCACATCATCACCCCGATGGGCGGGAAGGGAATGAACCTCGCCCTCAACGACGCCGAGGTCTTCGCCGACGCCATCGCCTCCTACTACCACCACAAGTCCACCACGGGCCTGGACGACTACTCGGCCGTCTGCCTGCGGCGCGTGTGGCGTGCGCAGGAGTTCTCGCAGTGGATGGTGGACCTGGTCCACCGTAACGAGCAGCCGTTCTTGAGCCGATTGGGCCATGCCCGGTTGCAGCACTTGATCCAGTCGCGCGAGGCGGCTGCCTCGTTCGCCCACATGTACGTCGGGGCGAACTGACCGTTCCGACGCACGAAAAGGATTGTCTCATCTCGCGAATAACACAAATTCGGCGCACGCGGTGAGCCGATATTTACCGAAGGTCGAGCCCCCGGCTCCCGCGGCGCCCACCGCGGTGGGCGGGGGCTCGATCCGTCTCCGCGCAAGGGTCGTTCGTCTGTTTTTCAAACAGGACTTCGACGGTGTCCGAGGGTCGAGGCGCAGGTTCTGATTCACGCCCTGGTCGTGGATTTGCCACAGCGGTGAATCGGTGTCGATTTCCCGAACCGCGATCCACTTCCGCTTTGCCGGAAGGCCCCGAGTTCCCACCCGACCCCCTCATCGCGGCCGATGCATTGACGAGCTATCGATCGGTGCCGCGCGGAGGAGGTCGCGGGAGAAGTGCGGACCGGGTCGCACGGCGTCGCACGGCGCCGGCCTCGGAGCACTCTCGCGGGATCGTCGCCGAACCGGATCGCTAATCGTCGACAAGGCGCCCCAGGAAGCGTTTTCCGGTCACGTCCGGCACTCCGCGCCAGTTCTCCCCCGGAGTTCCCCGAACGGGCCCCTGGCAAACCTCAGGGGGTCGCGCGACCCTCTCCGCGCCCCTGATCCCCGACTTCCCGGCACGACCGGCCACGGCCGCCCAAGGCCTTTGTGGACAGTCGGGAGCAAGAGCATGCGGTCCGGCGGATCGCGTTCCGGGACACCGGACACGGCCACTCGGAGTGTCCACAACGACCTGGAATTCCGGAGGACCGGACAGTCTCCGGCAACGTTCGGTAACCACCGCACCGGAATAGAGCCGGGCACGCGCGTCCGAACGGGGGACGCCTCCGAAGCCCCCTCATCGCCTTCTGAACAAGCAAGAACACGATCTGGTCACACTCTGGAGGCCCTCGGCGCCACCCTGGGCCACGTGGCCGTCCGGACATTCCAGGTCGCGACTATTTCGTCGAAAAAACCGAAAGTCACCAATTGAGACGCGGCTTGATCTATCCAGAGGCCGCGTGGAACCCCGACAGGAGAAGGAAAAAGCCCTGAAACGCCGCAGGCGCCCCTGGACCCCCGAGAGCGGGAGTTACCAGGGGCGCCCGTTTTTCGGCGCTACCGGTGGAACTCAGTTGGTCGCGTGGTCCTCCGCGTGCGCCTCGCGCAGCGCGGCGCGCTCCGCCTCGGCCCACTTCGCCGCCACGGCGGCCTCAGCGGCGACCTTGCGCTGCGCGGTGGGCCTGCCGACGTTGAGCAGCCGGGCCACCTCCCCGCGCAGCGTCACGAACGCGTCCGACTCGCGGGTGGTGATCTGGTCCCGCACACCGGGCAGGTCGACCCTGAGGTCGGCCACGACGGACGCGGGCGAGTTGGACAGCACCAGCACCCGGTCGCCGAGGTAGACGCTCTCGTCGATGTCGTGCGTGACCACGAGGACCGTGGTGTTCTGCTCCCGCTTCACCTTCAGCAGCAGGTCTTCCAGTTCGAACCTGGTCTGCGCGTCCACCGAGGCGAACGGCTCGTCCATCAGCAGCAGCGCGGGCTGGTAGGCGAGCGCCCGCGCGATGGAGACGCGCTGCTGCATGCCCCCGGAGAGCTGCCACGGGTACTTGCCGACGGCCTTGGCGAGACCGACCAGTTCCAGCGCCTCGGCGGCGCGGGCGCGGCGCTGCTTGCGGCCGAGGCTGCGGCGCAACGGGAACTCGACGTTGCGCTGCACCGAGAGCCAGGGGAACAGCGAGCGGCTGTAGTCCTGGAACACCACGGCCAGGTCCTCCGGCACACCGTCGATCTTGTTGCCGTGCAAGCTGATCCCGCCCTCGGTGGGCTTGACCAGACCGCAGATGGTCCTCAGCAGCGTCGACTTGCCGCAGCCGGAGGGACCGACGACGCACACGAGTTCTCCCGCGCCGACGGTGAACGTCAGGCCGTCGATGGCGCGGTGCGCCCCGTCCTTCGCCTGGTAGGTGTGGCCGAGTCCGGCCACGTCGAGCATGGCGGTCATGTCAGTCCCCTGCCGTCGCGAGTTGTACGGGCTTGCTGTGCTCCTGCTTGGGCTGCCACCCGAGCACCCGGTGCTCGACGGCCAGCAGCACGGTGTTCAGCGCGTAGCCGATGACACCCAGCAGGACGATGCCTGCCCACATGTTCGGGAAGTCGAACTCCCGTTGTGCCACCAGGAGTTGCGACCCGATGCCGTTGTCGGTGCCCACCAGTTCGGACACCACCATCAGCACCAGGGACAACGACAACGAGACCCGCAGTCCGGCGAAGATCTTCGGTGCGGCCGACGGCAGCACGACACCGAGCACCCACTGCCACTTCGGCACGCGGAACACGGCGGACGTCTCGTACTTCAGGGTGTCGACGGACCGGGCTCCGTCGATCGTGTTGAGCAGGATCGGCCACAGGACACCGAAAACGATGGTGGCCAACTGCATCGAGGTACCGACGTTGAACAGCAGCAGGAACACCGGGACCAGCGCGGGCGGCGGGATCGACCGCATGAAGGTCAGCAGCGGACCGGCGAACTCCAGTGCCGTCCGCGACCGTCCCAACGCCACACCGAGCGAGATGCCGATGGCCGCGGCGATGGCCCAGCCACCCATGAGCCTGGAAACACTGGGGATCAGGTGTTCGAACACGATGTCCGTGAGGAAGAGCTGGTCCGGCGGACCGGAGAGCCAGAGCTCCCGCGCGGCTTCGGCGATCTCCGTGGGGGGCGGGAAGAACGGGTCGTCGGCCAGCACCGTGGCGATCTGCCACACCACGACCAGACCGGCGAACACGATCCACCGCTTGAAGAACTTGGTCATGCCCTACCTCCGGTGGCCGCGTTCCAGCCGACCCACCGGCGCTGGGCCCGTTCGAGGCCCTCGTTGACGAGGTAACCGATCACACCGGCGACCACGGTGCCCGCGAGCACGAGGTCCATCCGACCGGCGCCGCTGCGGGCCAGCATGATGAACTGCCCGAGGCCGCCGCTGCCGCCCGCGAGCAGCTCCACGCTCACCAGGACCACGAGGCTCGTGGTGGCGGCGAGCCTGATGCCCGTGAGCACGAACGGCAGCGCGCTGGGCAGCGCCACCGAGAACAGCACCCGGACCCGGCCGGTGCCGAAGACCTTGGCGGTCTCGACCAGTAGCGGGTCCAGTTCGTCGAGCGCGTAGATCGTGTTGAACAGGATCGGCCAGATCGCCGCGTACACCGCGAGCACGATCTTCGTTTCGGGGCCGATCCCGAGGAACACGATGGCCAGCGGAATCATGGCCACGGAAGGAATGGGGCGCAGGAACTCGACCACCGCACGGGTCGCGTACCGCACAGCGGGCACGCTCCCGAGGATGAGGCCGAGCGGGACCGCGATCCCAACGGACACACCGACTGTGATCAGCAGCGCCAGTACCGTCGCGAGCACGTCGCGCAGGAACAGCTGATCACCCAACAACTTGCCGAGCTCGCCGAGAACCACACTAGGTGGCGGCAGGTATTCCGCGGAGACGAGCCCGGACCGGCCGAACAGTTCCCAGACAAGCAGGAACCCGACCACGCCGAGCACACCTCGGGTGAGGGCACGCACGCCGAACGCCTCTCCAATTGATCATCATCGGGACGACCCGGACCAATCTAGAGACTTAAGACCCTGGGCCACAATGAGTGGCGAGGAAACTTCGCAAAGTTACACGGTTGTACTGGGTCGCCGTTGATCGGCGCCGAACGGCGGGATTTCGGCCACGGGCGGTGTTCCGCCGCTCACGCTGAGCCGATTGCCGCAACGCCCTGCTGCGGCGGACGCAACCGCGGGTCGGCGGAAGGGCGCAACGGGTCTCACGCCGTTCCACGTCAAGAAGAATTCCGTTGGCTGGAAGATCTTCCTCGGTGATCACACCCACTCGCGAATATTCCAGCCAAGAAAAAAGCCGATCACCGAGAACCGGGGGTTCTCGGTGATCGGCGAATTCAGGGGTGGGTACCCGTCACAGCCCCACGAGCTTGTAGAGGGACCCGACCTCCTGGCGGTTCAGCACCCGCATCGAGCCCGGTCGCTGGTTGCCGAGCTGCACCTCGCCGATGTGCGTGCGCACCAGGCTCGCGACCGGGTAGCCGACGTGGTCCAGCAGCCTGCGCACGATGTGCTTGCGGCCCTCGTGCAGGACCACCTCGACGAGCGCCTTGCCCGGCATGGAGTCGACAAGCTTGAACGAGTCGACGCGCGCGAAGCCGTCCTCCAGCTCGACGCCCGCGCGCAGGCGCTTGCCGACGTCCTTCGCGACCGGGCCCTGCACCTCGGCGATGTACGTCTTCGGCACCTCGTACGACGGGTGCATCAGCCGGTGGGCGAGGTCGCCGTCGTTGGTGAGCAGCAGCAGGCCCTCGGTGTCCGCGTCCAGCCTGCCGACGTGGAACAGCCGCTCGCGGCGCTCGTGCAGGTAGTCGCCGACGCACGGGCGGTGCTGGTCGTCGTGCATGGTGGACAGCACGCCGCGCGGCTTGTTCAGCACCAGCGTGACGACGTCGTCCTTGAGGACCACGCGGACGCCGTCGACGTGCACGACGGCCGTCTCCGGGTCGACGCGGCGGCCCTGCTCGGTGACGACCTCGCCGTCGACGGTGACGCGGCCGAGTTCGATCAACTCCTCGGAGACCCGCCGCGAGGCGATGCCCGCCTTGGCGAGCACCTTCTGCAACCGGATCCCCTCGTCGTTGGGGTTGGGTCGCGCGGAACGGGTTTCAGACATCGTCGATCGCATCCACTTCGGGCAACAGGGGAGCGATCGGGGGCAGGTCCGCCAGGGACGACAGGCCCAACCGCTCCAGGAACAGTTCGGTCGTGCGGTAAAGGATGCCACCAGTGTCGCTGTCGGTACCGATCTCGCTGATCAGACCCCGTGCGACGAGCGTGCGGATCACGCCGTCCACGTTGACCCCGCGGACCGCGGCGATGCGCGCCCTGGTGACCGGCTGCCGGTAGGCGATCACGGCGAGCGTCTCCAGAGCGGCCCTGGTGAGCTTGGCGCGCTGCCCGTCGAGCAGCAGCTTCTCCACGTAGGGCGCGTACCGGTCTCGCGTGTAGAACCGCCAGCCGTCACCGATTCTACGCAGGTCGATGCCGCTGCCCGACTCGGTGTACCTCGCGGACATCCTCTTGAGGGTCTGGGTGACCCGCTTCACGGACTGGCCGAACACGTCGGCGAGCAGCTTCTCGCTCGCGGGCGAGTCGATGACGAGCAGCACGGACTCCAGCGCGCCCTCGAACTCGGCGTCGTCCGAGAGGTCCGGCCCGACCTCGACGACCTCGGCGTCGGCCTCCTCCGGGAGGTCCGGTTCAGCGACGACCGGCTCGGTCACCCGTACTCCTCATCCTCGTCGAACTCGACCACCGGCGCGTCCTCGTCGCCGATCCAGCGGACGACCAGCTCACCGAGCGGGTCGGGCTGGTCGAACGCCAGCACGGTCTCGCGGTACAGCTCCAGCAGCCCGAGGAACCGGGCCACCACGTCCAGTGTCTCCTCGCAGTCCTTGACCAGCTCGCTGAACGTGAGCTGACCGGCCGCGATCAGCAGCGCGCGCATCGAGTCGATGTGCTCGCGCACGGACACCTTGGCGACGTGCAGGTGGGTCAGCGACACCGTGCGCGGCGGTTTGGGCCGGAACACGGACGCGGCGATGTCGGCGAACCGCTTGGGCGTGACGCCGAGCATGACCTCGGGCAGCAGGCCCTCGTAGCGCGGTTCCAGCGCCACCGACCGCGGGTAGCGGCGCTGCGCGCCCTTCTCCAGCTCGCCGAACAGGGCCGCGACCTGCTTGTACGCCCGGTACTGGAGCAGCCGCGCGAACAGCAGGTCACGGGCTTCGAGCAGCGCCAGGTCCTCCTCGTCCTCCACGTCGCCCTGCGGCAGCAGCCGGGCGGCCTTGAGGTCGAGCAGGGTGGCGGCGATGACCAGGAACTCGGTCGTCTCGTCCAGGTCCCACGCGTCGCCCATCGCCCGGATGTAGGCGATGAAGTCGTCCGTCACGGTGTGCAGGGCGACCTCGGTCACGTCGAGCGTGTGCGCCGAGATGAGCTGGAGGAGCAGGTCGAACGGGCCTTCGAAGTTCGTGAGCTTGACCCGGAACTTGCCGTCGCCCGCGTCGGGTTCGGCGGGGGTGGGGTCGACCGGAGCCTGCTCGGCCGGGTCCTGCCCAGCGGGGTCCTGCTCGGCCGGCTCCTGTCGGGTCGTGTCGGGGGTGGTCACCTCTGGCGCAGTCTCCGGACGAGCTGCGACCGCTCCCCGTGCTCCTCGAAGTCGGCGAGCAGCACCGCGATGGCCTCGCGCACGATCCGGCCGCGGTCGACGGCCAGCCCGTGCGCGCCGCGCAGCGACAGCCGCGCGTGCTCCAGCGCCAGCAGCTCCTCGTCGGACACGTACACGGTGATCTTGGTGTCGTGCTTCTGCCTGCCGGTGCTCGGCCGGTCGGGAACGGCGGCGGGAGCGGGCGGGGCTGGTTCGGGGTCGACAGGGCGTACGAGACTGGTCGGGCGGAACAGTTCGGACGCGCCGGGCAAAGAGGCGCGACGAGTCACCTGGCGATCACCTCGCGCGCCAGCGCGCGGTAGGCCTTGGCGCCCGCGGAGCGGGGCGCCCACTTGGTGATCGGCTCGCCCGCGACCGTGGTCTCGGGGAATCTCACGGTGCGGTTGATGACCGTGTCGAACACGATGTCGCCGAACGCCTCCACGACCCTCGCCATCACCTCGCGGGAGTGCAGGGTGCGGGGGTCGTACATGGTGGCGAGGATGCCGGTGATGTCCAGCTTCGGGTTCAACCGCTCCCTGACCTTCTCGATGGTGTCGATGAGCAGGGCGACCCCCCGCAGCGAGAAGAACTCGCACTCCAGCGGGATGAGGACGCCGTCAGCCGCCGCGAGGGCGTTGACCGTGAGCAGGCCGAGCGACGGCTGGCAGTCCACCAGCACGTAGTCGTACTGGTCGATGACCGGGCGGAGGGTGCGCACCAGCGTGTGCTCGCGGCCGACCTCGGACACGAGCTGGATCTCGGCTGCCGACAGGTCGATGTTGCTCGGCAGCAGGTGCATGTCCTCGACGCCGGTCTCCATGATGACGTCCTGGACGCCGACCGCGCGCTCCATGATGACGTTGTAGATCGTGTTGTCGAGCTGGTGCGGGTGGATGCCGAGCCCGACGGACAGCGCGCCCTGCGGGTCGAAGTCGACGAGCAGCACCTTGCGGCCGTACTCGGCGAGGGACGCGCCCAGGTTGATCGTGGACGTGGTCTTGCCGACCCCGCCCTTCTGGTTGCAGACCGCCAGGATCTTCGCGGGGCCGTGCTGGGCGACCGGCACCGGGTCCGGGGTGAAGCGGAGCGCTCTCCCCGTCGGGCCGATCTCGCCCGCCTGCTGGTCCGGACCGTCTTCGTCGTGCTGCGGCGCGGCGTGCGGGGCGAGGCTCAGCTCGACGGACGCGCGGGGGACACCGGGCGACGGCGGCGGCGGAGCGTCGTACGCCCTGCCCTCCACGTGCTCCGGTGTCGACATCGCAACCTAACTCCTCGTAGTCCTCGACCTGGGCGCAGCCTAAGGCCGTGACTGGGCAGCGGCAACGCGCCTCGCCGTAGCGCCGCGCACCGTTTTCCGCCTACCGTGAGCCGAACGGCTCAGTGGACCGCCTCCATCCGCGCACCCGCCTCCATCCGGGCGGCGGCCGACAGGACCACGTCGAGCAGCCCAGGGAAGAGCTGCTCCAGGTCATCGCGGCGCAGCGACACCCAGCGCTGGTTGCCGCAGCACCGGGTCCGGGTGATCCCGGCCTCCCGCAGCACCCGCAGGTGTTGGGACAACGTGGATTTGGCCACGTCCACGGCCATCGCTCCGCACAGGCGCTCGCCGTCGGCCTCGATCTGCCGGACCACGGCCAGTCTGGTGGGATCGCTCAGAGCGTGGAGCACCGCCGAGAGCTCGATGGCCGGGGCCTCCGGCTCGTCCAGGTTCGGCACGGTTCGCGGTACCTCCCGCTCCGGTGGGACTCAGGTGCGGACACCGTACCCGCGGCTGCCGAATGATCGCTCATATTCACGAAACCCTCATTGTCACGAAGTGGCACGGGGGTGCGCGGTGGCGTAGACCTCGCGCAGCGTGGTGACCGTGACCAGCGTGTACACCTGCGTCGTCGTCACCGACGCGTGGCCGAGGAGTTCTTGCACGACGCGAACATCCGCCCCGCCCTCGAGCAGGTGGGTGGCGAAGGAATGCCTCAGGGTGTGCGGCGAGACCACCGCCGTGATGCCCGCGCGCTCGGCCGCGGTCTTGAGGACCTGCCACGCAGTCTGGCGCGACAGCCTACCGCCGCGGGCGTTGAGGAAAACCGCTGGCGTGCCACGACCTTTGGCCGCGAGACCGGGCCGGGCCCGCACGAGGTAGGTCTCCAGCGCCTGGAGCGCGGGCCTGCCGACCGGCACGAGCCGCTGCTTGCCGCCCTTGCCGTCCAGCAGCGCGGTGCGCTCCCCCGCGTCGACGTCGTCGACGTCCAGCCCGACCACCTCGGAGATCCGCGCGCCCGTCGAGTACAGCAGCTCCAGCAGCGCCCGGTCGCGCAGCGAACGGGGGTCGTCGCCGGGGTGGGAATCCAGCAGCCGCAGCACGTCGTCGACCGGCAGCGCCTTCGGCAGGCGCCGCGGCGGCGTCGGCGGTGCGATGTCGCGGGCCGGATCGCCCGGCACGACCCCCTCGCGGTGGGCGAACCTGTGCAAACCTCGCACAGCGGACAGCGTGCGGGCCGCCGACGACGCGGCCAGGCCGCTTTCCCGCAGTGTGGCCAGGAAATCGCCGACGTGCGCCTCGGTGACGGCCGCGAGGTCCGTGACGCCGCGCGACTCGAGGTGCTCGGTATAGCGGCGGAGGTCGCGGCCGTAGGACTCCAGGGTGTTGCGCGCGGTGCCGCGTTCGACGGCCAGGTGGTCGAGGTACGTCCGCACCACGCTCGCGAGCGTCACAGGTCCACCGCCGGGCGGGCGTGGGTGGATGGGTGGTTGGGCAGCACGGCTGGGCGGTGGTGGGCGGCTTGGCGGTCGTGCACGGCTGGGTGGTTGTGGGTGGCTTGGCGCAAACCCTTGCGCGCCAACGGCGGGTCCGCTGCCGGTCGCGGGCCGTGGTCGATCGCGGCGCCCACGGGCACTGGTCGGGGCAGCGCTCGGCGGCCGTGCCGCACCCGCTCCGCGACCCGGTTCGCGTGGTTCTCCAGCTCAGGTGGAATCCCGACCAGCACTCGTCCAGCGTAGGCCGGACGTGGTGTTCCGGCGCGTTCCGGCACGGTCCACCGCACGTCATCGGTTACCGTTCCGGCCGTGTCAGGACCTTTCGAGCCGAACCCCGTGCGCATCGGCAACCAGCAGCGCGAAGAAGCCATCCGCGCCCTCAACGACCACTTCGCCGCCGGGCGGATCGAGATCGGCGAGTACGAGCAGCGCGTCGCGTACGCGTCGGCCGCCCAGACCATCACCGAACTGGGCTCCCTCTTCGCCGACCTGCCCCAACCCCACCCCCCGTTCCTGCTCGCCCCACCCCCACCGCAGTACGGCACGGCCTACGCACCCCCACCCGCGTACACGCCCCCGTCGGGTTACGGCCCCGCACCGGGCTACGGCACGGCACCGGGCTACCAGGTGCCGTTCGCGCCGTACGGCATCGACCCGCTGACCGGCTACCCGCTCTCGGACAAGTCCAAGGTCGTCGCGGGCGTGCTGCAACTGTTCGTCGGCTACTTCGGCGTGGGCCGCTTCTACATGGGCGACACGACCATCGGCATCGCCCAGCTCCTCACGTGCGGCGGCTGCGGCATCTGGGCACTCGTCGACGGCATCCTGCTGCTGGTCAACGGCGGCACGGACGCCCAGGGCCGACGCCTACGCGACTAGGTTCCGCACCACACCCCAGACCAGCCCGACCACGATCACGACCTGACCCACGCGCGGGGAGACCTGGGGTGGTTTGGTGTTCCGGCGGTCCGCCTGGAACCACCTCAGCCAGAGCCAGGCGAAGAGCGGGAGCCCGGCGATGAGCATCACGGGGTTGAAGTGCCAGGCGGCGGCGAGGTCGCCGTGGAGAAGTGAGTAGACCATGCGGGTGGAGCCGCAGGCCGGGCAGTCGAGACCGGTGAGCCAGTTGAACGGGCAGCGGGGAAGCCAGGAGCCGGGGCGGGTGGGGTCGGTGAAGTACACCGCGGCTGCTGCCCCGGAGGCGGCCAGGAGGGCTCCGATGGGGCCGGTGACGACTTTCCGCAACCGCGCGACAACAGTCATGACACCCCTTTCGGGGATGAGTCTGGCTTAGTGGGGTGGGGATTGGGAGGGCGGGCGGGGAGTGGTGGGGCTCGCGGGTGGGCTTGGCGGTGCACTTCGATGTGGGAGCGCCTGGCTGGACCTGCCCCTCACCGTGGAAGCACTCACCCGGACCTGCCGCAGCCCTCGCTGTGGACGCATCCATCTGGACCTGCCGCAGCCCTCACCGTGGACGCTCGCAACTGGACCTGCCACTGCCCTCACCGTGGACGCTCGCAACCCGGCCTTGTCCCTGCCCCTCACCGTGGAAGCACGCAACCGGACCGGACCTACCCAACTAACCCGCCACACACTTCCCCCGCCGCCCCCATCCCCAGCGCCCTTCGTGTCTCTTTCGCTTTGTCAAGGCATCTTTCCCGCCTTGACAAAGCGAAAGAGACATCGAAACAATTGCGCGAGCGGGGTGGCGGGGGAACCCCTCAAAGACATACCCGTGGGTCACAGCGTGGTACAGCAACGCACCGAACTCCCAGCGGCGATGTGGCCGATTTGACTTGGGGCCCCTAGATTTGCCCCTTCGCCGGACAATAAAGGGCAGAGGTGAAGCTGCCGTCCGGCGCAAGTTTAAGGGGCAAATCCCCCAAGTAAAATCGGCCACGCTGCGTAGACGGCGTCCGGCTTCGTAGGTGGTAGGCAACAAGAGCAAAAAAGAACCACCGCGAGCCTCGGGGCCGCCCTACCGAACGGCCCCGAGTCCTCTCACGACGTAGATCGAGCCGCGAACGTATGCGGCCGGTCCGGCCAAGGCGCGTCCGCCGGCCGGGCTTCTGCCCCCGCCACAACGGCTTGTGCCGCCAACAACCCACCCACCGCCGCCCCGTTCACGATCTCCCCGGCCAAAGCCATCCGCACAGCCTCAGCCAACGGCACGCGGCGGATCACCAGATCGGCTTCCTCGTCCCCCTGCAACTCACGCTCCACAGTGGACAACCCCTGGGCCAGGAACACCCGCACCACTTCATCCGTGAACCCCGGCGAAGCCGCGACATCGACCAAAGTGGACCATCGAGCAGCGTCCAATCCGACTTCCTCGGCCAGTTCCCGCCGAGCGCCCTCCACCGGTACCTCGTCCGGCGAGTCCAGCAGACCGGCGGGGAGTTCCCACAGCCGGTGGCCGAGGGGGTGTCGGTACTGGTGGATCAGGACGACCTGGCCGTCGTCGTCCAAGGCCACGACGGCGACCGCGCCCAGGTGTTCCACGACTTCGCGTAGTGCTGTTCCGCCGCCGGGCATGGCCACCTCGTCGACGCGGAGGCCGACGACTCGGCCGATGTGCACGTCGCGTGAGGAAACCGTGCGGAACTCGTGGGAGCCCGCGGCCGTCATTTCGCGCCCGCGGTGGTGATTTCGGCCAGTTCGACCGGGAGGCGGTCGGCCAGGCGGTAGTCGAGTGCCGCGCGCACGAATGCCGCGAACAGCGGGTGCGGCTTGGTGGGGCGGGACTTCAGTTCGGGGTGTGCCTGGGTTGCCACGAAGAACGGGTGGACCTTGGCGGGTAGTTCGACGAATTCCACCAGGCGGCCGTCGGGGGACGTGCCGGAGAAGACCAAGCCCGCCTTGGAGAGCTTGTCGCGGTAGGCGTTGTTGACCTCGTAGCGGTGGCGGTGGCGTTCGGAGACCTCGTTCACGCCGTACGCCCGCGCGACGACCGAGCCGGGGATCAGCTTGGCCGGGTACGCGCCCAAGCGCATCGTGCCGCCCATGTCGCGTTCGCCGGACACCACGTCCTGCTGGTCGGCCATCGTGGAGATGACGGGCGTGCCGCCCTCCTCGAACTCGGCCGAGCCCGCGTCCTTGATGCCCGCGAGGTTGCGGGCCGACTCGATGACCATGCACTGGAGGCCCAGGCACAGGCCGAGCACGGGGATGCCCCTGGTGCGGGCGTAGGTGATGGCGCCGATCTTGCCCTCGATGCCGCGGACGCCGAAACCGCCGGGCACGAGGACGGCGTCGAGGCCCGCGAGGGCGTGGGACGCGCCCTGCGGGGTCTCGCACTCGTCGGACGGGACCCAGACGACCTCGACCTTGGCGCGGTGGGCGAAACCGCCCGCGCGCAGGGCCTCGGTGACCGACAGGTAGGCGTCCGGCAGGTCGACGTACTTGCCGACCAGCGCGACCCGCACGGTCTCGGTGGGGTTGTGGACGCGGTCCAGCAGGTCGCCCCACACGGTCCAGTCGACGTCGCGGAACGGCAGGTCGAGCCTGCGGACCACGTACGCGTCGAGGCCCTCGCCGTGCAGGACCTTGGGGATGTCGTAGATCGACCGGGCGTCGACGGCCGCCACGACGGCGTCCGTGTCGACGTCGCACATGAGCGCGATCTTGCGCTTGAGGGCGTCCGGGATCTCGCGGTCCGCCCGGCACACGATCGCGTCGGGCTGGATGCCGATGTTGCGCAGCGCGGCGACGGAGTGCTGCGTCGGCTTGGTCTTCAGCTCACCGGACGGCGCCAGGTAGGGCACCAGCGACACGTGCAGGAAGAACACGTTGTCGCGGCCCACGTCGTGGCGCACCTGCCGCGCGGCCTCCAGGAACGGCAGCGACTCGATGTCGCCGACGGTGCCGCCGACCTCGGTGATGACGACGTCCGGCACCAGGCCCTCGGCGTCCGGCTCGGCCATCGCGCGGATGCGGCGCTTGATCTCGTCCGTGATGTGCGGGATCACCTGCACCGTGTCGCCCAGGTACTCGCCGCGCCGCTCCTTGGCGATCACCTCGGAGTACACCTGGCCGGTCGTGACGTTCGCCTCGCCGGACAGGTCACGCGCGAGGAAGCGCTCGTAGTGGCCGATGTCCAGGTCCGTCTCGGCGCCGTCGTCGGTGACGAACACCTCGCCGTGCTGGAACGGGTTCATCGTGCCGGGGTCGACGTTGAGGTAGGGGTCGAGCTTCTGCATGGTCACCCGCAGACCACGGGAAGTCAGCAACTGGCCGAGGCTGGAAGCCGTGAGCCCCTTGCCCAAGGAGGACGCGACGCCTCCGGTGACGAAGACGTGCTTGGTGGTACGTGCTTGAAGCACCAACGAGGCTCCCGTGGTCTGAAAGATTTCCGAAAGGGGATAACCCCTGTCCACGGGCCACAACGCTAACATGCGCGAACCGGAACCCGCCGCACGCACCACGCAAGCACATCACTCGAATGGCTTAATCAGCCGGACTGACCTGGTGACGGGGCCTCGGCGTTGCCCGCGACGCCGTAGCGACCGGCCTTGCCGTCGAGCTGCTCACGCAGCGCGAGCACGGTGACGACGCGGCCCGCGGCCGAGTCGACGTTGTCGACGGTCGACAGCACCGACGTGGCCGCCGTGTCGGCCCGGACGACGCCGATGCCGCCGGTGCCGTTCGCCGAGCCCTCGCCGCCCGCCAGCACAGCGCCCGCGCCGGAGCGGTCGAGCTGGATGGCGAACCTGGCGATCGTGGCGGCACGGTCACCGGCCGAGTCGCCGACGACGTCGCCGCCGGTGAGCACGACCGCGAGCTGGGCGGGCCGCAGGCCCTGGCCGGGCTTCACGAAACCCGCGCCCGACAGTCCGCCGAGCGCGGAGGCGATCTCGTCGGCGCTGGCCTGCGGCTCGTTGGTGTCCTTGTTGAGCAGCAGCAGCGTGCCGAGCAGGCCGCCCGCGCGGGTGCCGGGGTCGGACGCGGTGGGCAACTGGGTGCCCGCGGGTTGCAGGCGGGCGACCAGGTCGCGGAGCTGGTCGGCCTTGTGCGGGTCGACGAAGGAGTCGGTGAGCTGGAGCTCGCCGGTGACGGTGGCGCCCGCGGCCCGCAGCAGCGCGGCCAGCGAGTCGCGGTCGCCGGGGCGCGCGTCGGCGGTGGTGACCAGCACGACCGTGCGGTCGGCGAGCTGGCCCTTGACCGACAGCGGGCCGACCGAGGTGGCGAAGCGGTCCGCCTCGACCAGTTCGGCGTTCAGCCCGTTGCGCTCGGCCTGGAGGTCGACGACCTGCTTGCCCAGCGCGCCGTTGTCGTCGCTCAGCCCGGACAGCAGCCTGCTGCTGATGGCCGTCGACCCGAGCACGACGCCCACCGCGAGCGCCAGGAAGACGGCCGTGATCGAGACGATGTGGTACCGCAAGGAGATCAAGAGAACAACCCCTTCGACCAGTCGGTGACGGTGCGGAACGCGTCGACGGCGATGTCGACGTAGACGTGGCCGACGCCGGACACGGCCACCGCGGCGACCATCGCGAGGACGGCGGCCAGCACCAGCAGGAGGATCACGCCGAACGAGACCCGGCTGCGGTGCAGGGTGGCGACGGCCTCGCCGTCGACCAGCTTGCTGCCGAGCTTGAGCCGGGTGAGGAACGTGGACGGGTTGGAGCCCGAGTGGCCGCGGTCGAGGAACTCCCGCAGGCCCGCCTGGACGCCGACGGTCACGACGAGGCTCGCGCCGTGGGCCTCCGCGATGAGCAGCGCGAGGTCCTCGGCGTTGCCGGACGACGGGAACGTCACCGCGCCGATGCCGAGGTCCTGGATGCGCTCCAGGCCGGGCGCGTGGCCGTCGGTCTGCGCGGGCACGACGACCTCCTTGCCCGCCTTGAGGGTCGCGGTGCCGATGCCGTCCGGGTCGCCGACGATGACGTCCGGCTGGTAGCCCGCGTCGAACAGGGTGTCCGCGCCGGTGTCGACGCCGACCAGCACCGGCCGGTACTCGCGGATGTACTTGCGCAGCCGCCGCAGCTCGACGGCGTGGCTCGGCCCGCCCGCGACGACCAGCACCTGCCGGTCGCGCATCGGCACGTACAGCTCGGGCACGCCGATGCCGTCGAGCACGAGCGCGCGTTCGCGGCGCAGGAACTCGATCGTGTTGGCGGAGAACGCCTCGAGCTGCGCGGCCATGCCCGCCTTGGCCTCGATCATGGCGTCGGCGATCGACTCGGCGCTCTGCTCGTCGCCGCGCGCGACCTCGGTCTCGCCCGCGTAGACGACGCCGTCGAGCAGCCGCAGCCTCGTGCCGTCCTTGACGTCGCGCAGCACCGAGCTGCCGACGTTGTCGATGAGCGGGATGCCCGCCTCGATCAGCAGTTCCGGCCCCAGGTTGGGGAACCGGCCGGAGATCGACGGCGACGCGTTCACCACCCCGACCACCTCGGCGGCGACGAGCGCCTCCGCCGTGCGGCGGTCGATGTCGACCTGGTCGAGGACCGCGACGTCGCCCGGACTCAGCCGCCTCAGCAGGTCGCCAGCGCGGCGATCGACCCGAGCGACGCCGATGACGCCCGGCAGGTCGTGGTTCGTGCGGCTGAGCAACCCGGAGAGCTTCATGCGTCCGATGGTGGCTGATCCACCGGCGGGTGACGGGGTGCCACGCCGACCGGTATGAGCAGCTCAGCCGGGTGATGATTCCTCTGTGGACACTGATGGGTGAATCGGGATACCCATCGGAGGGGTATCGGTGTCGTCGTCGTCCGGAAGCTGGTAGACGGGCTCCTCCGGTCGTCGCTGGACCAGGAGGCACCCCGCCACCGCCACGACGGCCGCGACCACCAGCAGCCACATCCCGCTGCCCGCGGTGGCCACCAGCTTCCCCCCGACGAGGTCGCTCGTCTCGGTCGACGCCAGGACGTTCTGCCCGACGGACCACACCGCGCCGACGAGCAGCCCGGCCGCCGCGACCGAGCCCACCCGTGCCGCGAGCGCCACCCGAGCCGGGAGCCGGGCCGACGCGAGCACCAGGACCGCGGTGAGCACCAGCAGAGCCGCGGCCACGACCACGGGCACGCCGAACAGGACCTTGGCGTCCTCGGTCGCGGTCACCCCGTCGGGAGTGGTGTACTCGCTGGCCCACAGGGTCACCCGGTACGCGGACCGGTACCCGCTGTCGATCCGCGTCGTCTCGTACAGCGGCCTGCTCGAGCCCGCCGCCGTCAGCACCGCGCCCGCGAGCAGGGCGGTCACCCCCACGACCCGCCTCACGAGCCACCACCTCCGGTGCCCTCGGGGTCCTCGGGCAGGTCCTCGTCGGGCAGCCGGTAGACGACCACGCCCGTCGGCTCGGGTCGGGCGACGGACGCCTGGCCCGGCCAGTGCTGCGCCAGCACGCCTCCCGCCAGCGCGACGACGCAGGCGACCACGAGCGTCGCCATGCCCGAGCCGGCGGACGACGTGACGGCGGTGGTGTCCTCCCTCGAGGACGCCACCAGCACGAGTTGACCAACGGTCCACACGGAACCGGTGAGGACGGCGGCCGAACCGATCGCGGCGACGCTCGTGGGCCCGGCGAACCGGGCCGGGAGCCGGGGCGCGGCCAGCACCAGCACCGCCGACACCGCGAGCAGCACCGCGGCGACGACCACCGGCACCCCGTAGCGGACCCCGCCCACGTCGTCGATCTGGACGTCCACCGACGACTCGAAGCCCCACAGGGTCATCGTGAACGTCTCCTGGTCCCCGGTGAAGGAGAGCACCTGGACGAACACCGGCAGCGTCGCCCCGACGGCCGCGAGCGCGGCGCCCGCGCCCAGCGCGATCCCGCCGACGACGCGCCTCACGCGCCCCGGCCGGGGTCCTTCGTCGACGCTCGCCCGTTCCACCGCTCCCCCAAGTCGATCGGCCCACCACCCACCCTGTCCGAACGACCACCGGGCTAGGAGACCTGCTCGTGGTCCTCGGCGTCGGGCAGCCGGTGGACGACGGCGCCCTCCGGTTCCGGTTCCGGCGCGGGCTCCCGGTCCGGCCAGTGCTGCACGAGCACACCTCCGGCGAGGGCGACGACGCAGGCGACCGCCAGCACCCACAGGCCGAGACCCGGCGTGGTGAGGGTGATCGGGTCGACGCGGCGGTTGCCCTCCGCCAGCCGCAGGTACACCTGGAGCACGACCCACGCGGCACCGACGAGCATCAGCGGCACGCCCGCCGCGAGGAACCTCGCCACCGCGCCGAACCGGCGGCTCCGCAGGAACAGCGCGGCCAGCACCAGCAGGGCCGCCGCGACGGCCAGCGGCACGCCGTACTGCACCGACGACCGGAACTCGTCGCTCTCCGGCCGCGGCCCGGTGATGGTGCGGACGTTCCACGCCGTCACCTCGAGTTCGAGCTGCTCGGCGAGCCGGTACGCCTGGCGGTACAGCGGCAGCAGCGAGCCCACCAGCGCGAGCACCGCGCCGGCCAGCAGCGAGAACACGCCGAGCCGCTGCCTCATGAGCGGCCGGGCGGGTCGACCGGGTCGAGGGTCACGCGGGTGGTCTGCTGCTCCGGCTCGTCATCAGGCCCCTGCGGGCCGAACTCCTCGGGCGGGAAGCCGTAGGACTCCGGTTCCGGCGGGCCGAACTCGGCGGCCGGGTACCCCAGCGGCGGGGTGGCGACGTCGTCGACGGCCACGTCCGGGAGCTGGTAGATGATCGCCTCGTCGTTCTCCGGCTCCTCGTCGGACTCCCGCAGCGCGTGCCTGCGCCGCCGCTTGCCGCCGGACGGGGCGGGCTGCGGCTGGTCCTCCCACGGGGCGTCGGTGGCGGGCGGTGTCTTGCGCGTCCGCTCCGCGGCGCGGGACTTCTGGGGGACCGGGATCTCCTCGCGGACCCGCTCCGGCACCACGGACTCCCCGCGGTCGGGGACGCGGACGCGTTCGCTGGTCCGGACCGTCTCGCGCACGCGTTCCGCGCGTTCCCGCCACTCGTCCCGCGAGGTGTCGGGCTCGGGCAACTCCTGCACGAGGACGGCGCCGAGCGTGCCGACGACCCAGCCGCCGCCGAGCAGCATCAGGCCGAGGTCGAGCGTCTGCACGAGCTGCCCGCCGGGCGGCACGGACACGACCGCGACGGCGGACTGGTTCGTGACGAACAGGTACACCGACCACGCGGCGCCGAGCAGCACGGCGGCGCCCGCGATGGCCGTCATCCGCCCGAGGGGCGTCGACGGGGTCTCGCGGAACACCAGCGCGGCGGCGACGAGCATCAGCAGCGCGGCGAGCACGAGCGGCACGCCGAAACCGGGTGTGGACGCCCCCGCCCCGGTGCTGCCGAAGGCCGTCACCACCAGGGTCGAGTTCTGCCCTGGGAACGTCCGCGTCTCCTGGTACAGCGGTAGGAGGACGCCGCCCGCGGTCGCGACCGCGCCCACCGCCAGCGCGACCGCGCCGATCAGGCGTCGGTTCATCCCGGCTGGATTCATGTGACCTTTTTACGCGTCTTGCGCCTCACCACGGGGGCGCTGTCCTTGTCCGCCTTGGCCGCCGCGAGCAGTTCCACGGCGTGCGCGCGGCCGGTGTCCGTCGAGTCCATGCCCGCGAGCATGCGGGCCAGCTCGACCACGCGCTCCGACTCGTCCAGCACCCGGACGCCGCTGCGCGTGAGGATCCCGTCCGCCGTCTTGTCCACCACCAGGTGCCGGTCCGCGAACGCGGCGACCTGCGGGAGGTGGGTGACGACGATGACCTGGTGGCTGCGCGCCAGGCGGGCCAGCCGCCTGCCGACCTCCACCGCGGCCCGACCGCCGACCCCGGCGTCGACCTCGTCGAACACCAGCGTCGGCACCGGGTCGGAGTGCGAGAGCACGACCTCCAGCGCAAGCATCACCCGTGACAGCTCACCGCCGGACGCGCCCTTGTGCACCGGCAGCGCGGGAGCGCCGGGGTGCGCGATGAGGCGCAGCTCGACCTCGTCCACGCCGCTGGCGCCCGCGTGCAGCACGACCTTGCCGACCTGCAACGCCTGCGCGTCGCCCTTCTCGGCGGCGCGAGCGTGCACGGCGACCTCGATGTTCGCGTGCGGCATCGCGAGCCCGGTCAGCTCGTCCGACACCTCCTTGCCCAGCTCCTCGGCGGCGCTCGCGCGCGCTTCGGAGACCTGGGACGCGTACACCGCGAGTTCGGCCGCCAGCTCGTCGCGACGGGCCGCCAGCGCGGCCAGCGCCTCGTCGGACGTGTCGAGCGTCGACAGCCGCTCGTTCGCGGTCTCGGCCCACGCGATCACGCCGTCGATGTCCGCGGCGTACTTGCGGGTCAGGTGCTTCAGCTCGGACTGCCGGGCCAGCACCGTCTCGAGGCGGTTCGGGTCGGCGTCGAGGTGGTCGAGGTACGACCCGATCTCGGAGCCCACGTCGGCCAGGACGGCGGCGGCCTCGATCAGCCGCGCCTCCAGCCCGCGCAGCGCCGGGTCCTCCGACGTCGCGACCCGCCTGCGGGCCTCGCCGATCAGCCCCAGCGCGCCGGGGTTGTCCGGGTCGCCGTCGGCCGCCCCGCTGACCGCGTACTGCGCGCCCGTGGCGGCTTCGCGCAACTGGTCGGCGTCCGCGAGCCTGCGGGCCTCGTCGACGAGTTCGACGTCCTCCCCCGGCTTGGGGTTGACCGCCTCGATCTCGCCGAGGCCGTGGCGCAGCAGGTCCGCCTCGCGGGCCAGCTCGCGCGACCGCTCGGAGCGTTCGGTCAACTCGTTCGCGACGCGCAGCCACTCCTCGCGCAGCCGCTGGTACTGGCCGAGCGGCTCGGACACGTCGTCGCCCGCGAACCGGTCGAGGACCGCCCGCTGCTCCGACGGCCGCAGCAGCCGCAACTGGTCGTTCTGCCCGTGCACGGCGAGGAGCTGCTCCGCGAGTTCCGCGAGCACGCCGACCGGCACCGAACGGCCGCCGAGGTGTGCCCTCGACCTGCCGTCCGACCCGACCGTGCGCACCGCGATCACGGTGCCGTCCTCGTCCGGTTCGCCGCCGACCTCGTCGGCGACCTTCGCGGCCGGGCTGCCTGCGGGTGCCTTGAACCGGCCCTCCACCACGGCTTTGTCGGCACCGGTGCGCACTCTCGACGCCTCGGCCCGACCACCACCCAGCAGGTGGAGCCCGGTCACGACCATGGTCTTGCCCGCACCGGTCTCACCAGTCACCACGGTGAATCCGGCGTCGAGTTCTAGGGTTGCCTCATCGATCACACCGAGGCCCTGGATGCGCATCTCGGCCAACACAGGGCGAACCCTAGCCGCACGCACCGACAGTGGGGTTCCTCGGGAGGCGAATCCGGTCACGACCGCGTGTCCCAGCGGTGCCGTCAGCCGACCGATGGCCCGCGCCAGCCCTGCACCGGCAGCGAGAACTTCTCCACCAGCCGGTCGGCGAACGGTCCTTCCCGCAGCCGCACGAGCTTGATGGGCGTCTCGCCGCCCGCCACCTCGACCCGCGTCCCGGCGGGCAGGTCGTAGGTCCGGCGGCCGTCGCAGCACAGCACCGCGGGGTGGCCGTTCGGGTCGACCTCGAACGCCACGGTGGACCGCGGCGACACGACGAGCGGCCTCGCGAACAGGGCGTGCGCGTTGCTCGGCACGACCAGCAGCGCCTGCACGTCCGGCCACACCACCGGCCCGCCCGCGGAGAACGCGTACGCGGTCGACCCGGTCGGCGTCGCGCACAGCACGCCGTCCGTGCCGAACGCCGACACCGGGCGGCCGTCGATCTCCACGACCACGTCGAGGATGCGTTCGCGGGAGGACTTCTCGACGCTGGCCTCGTTGAGCGCCCACGTCTTCACCAGCTCCACGCCGTTGACGGACGCGGTCACGTCGACCGTCATCCGCTCCTCGACGTGGTAGTCCTGCTCGATCACGTGCGTGATGGCCTCGTGCAGCATGTCCGAGTCGGCTTCCGCGAGGAACCCGACCCGGCCGAGGTTGACGCCCAGGACCGGCACCGCGGCCGCGCGGGCGAGTTCGGCGGCGCGCAGCAGCGTGCCGTCACCGCCCAGCACGAACACGAGCTCGGTGCCCTCGGCCGCCTTGTCGTCGGCGGGCACGATGCTCATGGAGCAGCACGGGTAGAGCTGCGGGGCCTCCTCGTCGAGGAGCCGCAGCCGCACACCCGCTTCCGCGAAGCGCAGCGCCACTTCCATGGCCAGCTTGATGTTGCTCTGCCGCCCGGTGTGGACGACGAGGAGCACTTCCCGATCGGTCATTGGGGCCCTTCCGCGACAGCGGTTCGGACGAGCGCGGCGGCGGCTTCCGCGTCCAGGGGGTCGCCCAGCCGGAGCCGGACGAAGAACTCGACGTTGCCCGAGGGGCCGGGCAGCGGACTGGCGATGACCCCGTGCAGGCGCAGCCCCAGTTCGGCGGCCGAGGCGACCACCGTGAGCACGGCGTCGGCCCGCAGCTCGGGGTCGCGCACGACCCCGCCGGAGCCGAGCCGCTCCTTGCCCACCTCGAACTGCGGTTTCACCATCGGCACGAGGTCACCCGCGGGGTCGAGGCACGACTTGAGCGCGGGCAGCACCAGTTTGAGCGAGATGAACGACAGGTCGGCCACGATCAGGTCGACCGTTCCGCCCACGTCCTCGGGGGTGAGCGCGCGGACGTTCGTCTTGTCCTTGACGACGACGCGCTCGTCGGTGCGCAGCCGCCAGTCCAGCAGCCCGCGACCGACGTCGACCGCGATCACCTGACGGGCGCCCTTGCGGAGCAGCACGTCGGTGAACCCGCCCGTGGACGCGCCCGCGTCCAGGCAGCGCGCGCCGTCGACCTCGATGTCGGAGAACGCCTCCAGCGCGCCCACCAGCTTGTGCGCCCCGCGCGACGCCCAGTTCGGGTCGTCCACGTCGGCGCGCACCACCACGGCGGCGTCGATCTCGACGGCGGTGGCGGGTTTGGTGGCGACCGTGCCGCGCACCGTCACCCGACCGTCGGTGACCAGTTGGCTGGCGTGCTCACGGGACCTGGCGAGCCCGCGCCGCACCAGCTCGGCGTCGAGCCGAGACCTACGAGGCACGGGATCAGACCTTGTCGATGCTCGACAGGGCGGCGGTCAGCGCCGTGTGCGCGATGTCGAACCTCGCCACGTGGTCCACGATCTCCAGGTGCTCCAAGCCCTCCAGGCCCGCGAGGGCCGAGTCGATGCCCACCACGGGATCGACCGGCGGACCGGGCAGGGGAACGTCGACGTTCACGGGTTCACGGTAGCGGATCGGCGTGCGGGAACACGCGCGAGAGTGGCGTAGCGCGCTTCCCGCGCCAGGGGTGAACCGACCGGGCGCGACCCACGTAGAAGCCTGGGTGGACCCCGCGTGACCACGGTGTGGACGCGGGGCGTCCAGCCGTGTTCCGGTGGCCGCGAACCACCCGGTTCCGCTGGGTCGTGCCTTCCGGGAGGCGGGGTGGCGCGGAAGCGTTCCGACGGTCGCGGGCCACCCCGGTTCCGCTGCGCCGCGCCCTCCAGGAGCCAGCGTGGCGCGGGAGCGTTCCCACGGTCGCGGGCCACCCGGTTCCGGCGGGGCGCATTTCCCGGAAGCCGGGGAGGCGCGGCGCGTTCCGACGGTCGAAAGCCGCCGGATTCGCTGGATCGGGTGCGCTGTAAGTCACCACGGGGAGTGTCCCGGCGGGCGAGGACCGCTCGGTCCCGGCGGGTCGCGCTGCCCGGCCGTGGTCGCGGTCCTACTCCTGTGGTTCGGCTCCGGGCAGGGCCACGGTGAAGATCGCGCCCGGACCGCTGGTCGCCGTCAGCCGTCCGCCCTGCGCGGCCACCAGCGTCCTGGCGATGGCCAGCCCGAGCCCCGACCCGCCGCCGTCCACCCGGCTGCGGGACCCGTCGGTCCGGTAGAACCGCTCGAACACCCTGCCGACCTGCTCCTCGGTCAACCCCGGCCCCGAGTCCGCCACCTCGACGACGCCCCAGCCGTCCACCATGCCGACGCCGACCCGCACCGCCGTCCCGGCCGGGGTGTGGTGGACGGCGTTGCCGATCAGGTTCGTGACGACCTGCCGCAGCCGCGCCTCGTCCCCCAGCACCGGCGCCGGACCGACCGGGCCACCGCCCGGACCGGTGAGCGCCACCGGGCGCGTCGGGTCCAGGGCCCGCAGGTCGTGCAGCGCGTCCACCGCCACCGCCCGCAGGTCCATCGGTTCCAGGCGCGGCGCGGGCGCGGCCTCGTCGAACCGGGCCAGCAGCAGCAGGTCGTCCACCAGCCGCTCCAGCCGCCGCGACTCGCGTTCGATGCGGTCCATCATCCGGTCGACGTCGGCGCGCTCCGGCAGCGCCCCCATGCGGTACAGCTCGGTGGACCCGCTGATCCCCGCCAGCGGGGTGCGCAGCTCGTGGCTGGCGTCGGCCACGAACCGCCGGGCACGGGCCTCCGACTCCGCTCGCGCCGCCGCGGCCTCGTCGAGCCGGTCGAGCATGTCGTTGAACGTGACGGCCAGGCTGCCCACCTCCGTGCTGGGCGCCGCCACCTCGGGGACCCGCCGACCGGTGTCACCCGCCGCGATGGCCGCCGAGGTCGCCTCGACCAGCCTCAGCGGGCGCAGCCCCGCGCGCAGCGCGAAGTACCCCAGCGCGGTGAGGACCGCCAGCAGCACCGAGCCGATCAGGTAGCAGTTCACCCGCACCCGATCGACGACGGCGTCCACGTCCTTGAGGGACGCGGCCACGGTGAGCGTGACGCCGTCACCTCCGGGGTACCGCGCGGGCACGACGCGGACCCGCCACTCGTCGGGGTCGAAGACGGACACCGGGTCGCCGGGCGGTCCGATCCGGAAAGCCCGGTCCGGGCTCCCGTCCGCGAACGAGTACACGACGTGGACGTCGGTCACCAGGTCCAGCGCGGTGTTCGCCGCGGGCTCCGCGCCCGGTCGCAGCGCCGCCACGGTCTCCGGCGAGAACCGGGACACCAGTTCGGTCGCCACGGACAACTGGTTGTCCACGCGCTTGACGAGCGGCGCGCGCAGCGACGCCAGCACCAGCGCGCAGGCGACGACCAGCCCGATCGCCAGCAGCACCACCGTGATCAGCAGCAGCCGGGCGCTGAGGGGGAGGCGGCCCACCGCGGTCACGACCGGGGTGTCCGCAGGACGTAGCCGACGCCGCGCACCGTGTGGATCAGCTTCCGGTCACCGCGGTCGACCTTCCGCCGCAGGTAGCTCACGTAGGACTCGACGATGCTCGGGTCGCCACCGAAGTCGTGGTTCCACACGTCCCGCACGATCCGCGACTTCGCCACGGTCTGGTCGGCGTGCTCCATGAGGTACCGCAACAGCTTGAACTCCGTCTGCGACAGCTCGACCCGCGCGCCGCCGCGGGTCACGAGGTGGGCGTTCGGGTCGAGTTCCAGGTCGCCCACGACGAGCGGGGCGCCCGCGGCCCGTCCGGACGACCGGCCGGAGCGCCGCAGGACGGCGTGGATGCGGGCGATCAGCTCTTCGAGCCGGAACGGCTTCGTCACGTAGTCGTCACCTCCCGCCGACAGCCCGTCGACCTTGTCGTCCGGGCTGTCGCGGGCGGTCAGGAACACCACCGGCAGGTCCTCGCCGTGCGCGCGGCGCAACCGTTGCAGCACTTGGAAACCACCGATGTCGGGCAGCATCACGTCCAGCACCACCAGCGACGGCGGCTCCCGTTCGGCCAGTTCCAGCGCCGCCTCACCGTCGACCGCGGTCCCGACCTCGAACCCCGCGAACCGCAGGCTCGCGGCGAGGAGTTCCCGCAGCGTCGGGTCGTCCTCGACCACCAGCAGCCGAACCGCCCGCCCGTGGTGCTCCCTGGACGCCATCCGCAGCTCCCCCCTCACCGGTCCGACCAGCGTACGTACCGTCCACGCGGCGGGCGGCGAGCAGCAGCAACGCACCCGCGGCACCCGCCAGCGCTCCCGCGACCAGCCCCAGCGGCACCGCCGTCCACACCGACCCGCGGACGCCCGCGCTGGTCTCCAGCAGGACGAACCCCCGCACCGCCAGCCTCAGGTCCGCGCTCGCCGAGGCCAGCAGCACCATCACCACGGACACGACCCCGAACACCAGCCCCGACGCGGCGGCGTTGCGCAGCACCAGGTCCGTCGCGTCCTCGACGGCGGTCCGGGCGGCGGCGAGCGTTCCGCACACCAGCAGCAGCACGACCGCCAGCACGGTGAACGGCCACGTCGGCAGGTCCACCGACGGCAACTCGGGCAGCACCCCGCCCAGCATCTTCACGACCTGCGGATCGACGTCGACCGCCCAGGGCACACCGATCCCCGCCGTGATCGCGGCGAACAACGCGCTGGGCGCCAACAACAACACCGCGCCCACGACCCGCCCGTCCTGCACCTGGGCGACCACGGCACCGGCGGCCGTGACGACCAACAACGTCACGCCCAACACCAGCACCGTCGCGGAGAACGCGGGCCGCAGCACGGCAGGCACTCGACAGAGCCCCCACACCGCGACGACTCCGAGCACCGCAGCCAGTACCGCGACCAACGGCTCGGCGACCACCCCACCCCCACCGGCCACCACGATCGCGGTCCCCAGCAGCACCGCGAACGCGCAGGCCGCACCGGCCAGCACCTCAACCCCCGGCCACCGCCGGAACCCCAACACGAGGACCAGCACACCGACCGCCGTGACGCCGGTCGCGACGACGTGCAGCCGAACGTCGACCGACGCGGTCTGGGGCAGTTCCGGCACCACCGTCAACGGCACCCCGACAGCAGCCGCCACCACCGCGACCGCCCGCCCGACCACCGACCCGAACCCCGACAACGCCACCCCGACAGCGGCCACGACCCCCATCGCGACGAACGCCGCACCCCCGATCACCACACCGCCCAGACCACCCCGCACCGCCCCGTTTCCCATGGGACGCAACGTATTCGCGCCACATCGCGCCACCCTGGACGTTTCCTGGGCGCCCGCTGGGAACCAAGCGCGAACCACGTGGACAGCCCCGGAAAACCCGACCGCACAAGCGGAACTCCCCAGCAAACCCCCAGGATTTCACCGGAAGGTGTCACCAGACCGACCACCAACCCCCAAAAACTGTCGGACCCCTGCCGTAGCTTCGAATTCGGGGGGCCCTCACGCCTGGGGGACCTCTGGTTCCGGCCGTGCCGAGCCACGAGGTGGGGGCAGGCGAAAACACCTCTGCCGCGCCTCGGTTTCGAGACGCGGCAGAGGTCGTGAGCCGTGATCGGGACCCCGGCGTTCAAGCCGTCTAGGTCAGCAGCACCGAGAGGTCGGCGGCGATGTAGGTGGGCCTGCGGTCCGCGGGCAGCGCGAGTGCGTCGGCTTCGGTGGAGACGCCGGTGAGCACGAGCAGGGAGTCCATGCCCGCGTTGACGGCACCCGCGATGTCGGTGTCCAGCCGGTCGCCGACCACGAGGGGGCGTTCCGCGCCCAGCGACTTGGCCGCCTGTTCGAGCAGCGGGGTCGCCGGTTTGCCCGCGATGAGCGGTTCCCGGTCGGTGGCGGCCTTGAGGGCGGCGACGAGCGCGCCGCAGCCGGGCAGCAGGCCGCGTTCGGTGGGGAGGGTGACGTCCGCGTTGCAGGCGACCCACAGGACGCCGCGGCGAATGGCGACGCAGGCCTCCGCGAGTTCGCGCCAGCCCAGGTCCTGGGAGAGGCCCTGCACGACGGCGGTGACCTCGTCGGTGGCCTCGCGCACGGGGCGGAGGCCGACGGTGCGGACCTCGTCCGCGAGCGCTTCGGTGCCGAGCACCAACACCGCCGAGTCGGCGGGCAGGCGTTCGGCCAGCATGGCCGCCGCCGCTTGCGCGCTGGTGCTCACCTCGTCGAGAGCGGCCTGGAAGCCGATCTCGACGAGGTGGTCCACCACGAGCTGCGGAGCCCGCGAAGCGTTGTTGGTCACGAACCTGATGCCGACACCCTGGGATCGCGCGACGGCCACGGCGTCAGCCGCGCCCGGTACCGGTTCCTTGCCCCGGTACACGGTGCCGTCGAGGTCGAGCAGCAGGGCGTCGTAACGTGCCAACAACGTCTCGGTCACTGCTCCGCGGTCTCCTCGTCATCGTCTTCTTCGATGATCCCGAGCCCGAACGCGCGCTCGGCGGCATCCGTCTCGTTCTCGTCGTCGGCTTCCGCCGCGTGGAGGAACCACTGTACGGATTCCTCGGCGCGACCAGCCGCTTCCAGGTTGTCCGCGTACGCGTAGAACAGCCGGGCGCTCCACGGGTCGCGGCGCTTCGGGTCGAGGTCGTCGCCCTGGAGCGCGACCACGGCGGCGTCGAACTGGCCCATGTCACGACGAGCGCCCGCCGCGACGATCCGCAGCTCGACGGCCTCGTCCGGCGTCAGCGGCTGGCCCTGGACCTCGCGGGCGAGTTCCAGCGCCCGCTCGGGACGGCCCAGCGCGCGCTCGCAGTCCGCCATCACGGCGATGTGGCCGGTGCCGGTGGACATGCGACGCGCGGCGCGCAGCTCGGACAGCGCCTCGGCCCATTCGCCCGCGTGGTACGCGGTGAGGCCCGCGGCCTCGCGGATGACACCGATGCGCGCGGCCTTGCCGCGGGCGTAGCGGGCGTGCTCCAGCGCGAGCACCGGGTCGGTGTCGACCAGGAGGCCCGCGGCGGCCAGGTGCCTGCCGACGATCTCCGCGAGGCCCTTGGGCAGGCCGCGCAGTTCGCCCTTGATCTCGGGGTCGAGCGCCGAGATGTCCGCCTCGGGCGGCAGCTCGGGCGCACGGGCCCGCTGGTAGCCCTCTTCGGCGTCGCGAGCGGCCGGAGCGGACTCCTGCTCGGGCGCCTCGACGGCGTCAACGGTCTCGGCGTCGGCCTTCACGTCGACAACGGGCTCGTCCGCCGACCCGGTGGCCTCACCGGACCCGTACTGGGGGGTGCGCTCCTGGAACCGGGCGGCCCGCTGACGGCTGCGCTCCTCGCGCTTGTCGTCCTTGCCGGGATCGTCACGCGGGACGTCGGCGCGAGGCGCCTTCGTGTGCCGCGGCTTCTCGTGGCGGGGACGGTCTTCCCGCGACGAGGTCTCCCGACGCTCGCCACCCGCACGCTCGTAGCGCGGCTTGTCGTCGCGCTGGTAGCTGCTCGGGCCGCGGTCGTCCCGCGGCTTGTACTCGCGACGCTCGCCACCACGGTCTTCGCGCGGCTGGTACTCACGCCGTTCACCCGTGCTGGGACGGTCGTCCCGACGCGGGTAACCGCTGCCACCCTCGGTGCGCGGCTTGTACTCACGGCGCTCACCGCTGCCGGAACGATCGTCACGACGCGGGTAACCGCCACTGCTCTCGGTACGGGGCTTGTACTCCCGACGTTCGCCACCGCGGTCGTCCCGCGGCTTGTACTCACGCCGCTCGCCAGCCGCGGACTTGCTGTCGCGGTACTGGTAACCGCTGCCACCGCTGTCGTCCCGGCGCGGAGCGCTGTCACGGTCCTCGCGCGGCTTGTACTCGCGACGGTCGCCACTGGAACGGTCGTCCCGCGGCTTGTCGTAGCGGGGGCGGTCGTCGCGCTGGTAGCCGCTGGAACCGGTGCGGGGCTTGAAGTCCCGACGGTCACCACTGCCGGAGCGGTCGTCGCGCGGCTTGTCGTAGCGCGGCTTGTCGTCCGTGCTGCGGTAGCGGCTGTTGCCGTTGCTGGAGATACCACCGCGCTCGTCCCGACGCGGGTAGCTGCCGCTGCCCTCGGTGCGGGGCTTGTACTCGCGGCGCTCGCCACCACCGGCGCGGTCGTCGCGCTTGAAGCTGCTGCCGGAACCCGTCACGCGGGGCCGGAAGTCGGGGCGGCCGTCGCGGTTGTCGCGCTGGTGGGTGCCGCTGTTGCGGGACTTGAAGGTGCTGCCCCCACCGGACCCGCTTGGCCGGTCGCTGCGCTGGTAGCCGCCGCTGCGCGGGGCGTCGTCCTTGCGGTACGTGCTGCCACCGCGGTCGTCACGTGCCTTGTCGTAGCGGGGACGGTCATCGCGCGGCTTGTACTCGCGCCGCTCACCGCCACCCGAACGGTCGTCACGCGGCTTGTACTCACGCCGTTCGCCCGTGCTGGGACGGTCGTCCCGACGCGGGTACCCACCGCTGCCTTCGGTACGGGGCTTGTACTCGCGGCGCTCGCCGGAGCCGCTGCCCGCACGGTCGTCGCGACGGGGGTAACCGCCACCACTCCCGGAGCTGCTGCCACCGGTGCCACGAGGCTTGTCGTAGCGCGGACGGTCGTCACGGGACTTGAAGTCCCGACGCTCACCACCGCTGGAAGACCCGCGCTGGTCCCGCTTCGGCCGATCGGCCGAGCTGGTGTTCTTGTCATCACGACGCGGATACCCCGCCGCACGCTCGGCACCGGTCGCCCGGCCGCCGGTGGACGGCTTGCGGTCGCTCTGGGCTGGGCCACCATCGGAACGGCGCGGTCGGTCTCCCTGGCCACGCTGACGGTCGCCGGGACGTTCCCCGAACCTGGACACCTGATTCCTCCTATGGACACGCCTGAACACGCCGAAAAGGGCTTGTGATTTGAGCACATAAGATGTGCCCCCATCACAAGCCCTTTCAGGGAATAATTGTCCCGCGGTGACCTACTCTCCCACACCGTCACCAGTGCAGTACCATCGGCGCAGGAGGGCTTAACTACCGGGTTCGGAATGGGACCGGGTGTTTCCCCTCCGCCATGACCGCGGAAACACTATGAAATTACCTACCGTAGGCACACCAACCCAGAACCACCCCTCACAGGGCACTTCTGGACCC
>NZ_JANYMP010000021.1:0-80468 GCF_025061645.1 Umezawaea endophytica
GGTGGCGGGTGCGGATGTCGACGTCGATTCGGCGGGCTGATCACCTCGCTCGCCGACCCGGTCGCGTTGGGCATCGTGCTGGCGCTCGTGCTGGGCAAGACCATCGGCATCACCGGCGCGACCTACCTGGTGCCCGGTTCACCCGCGCGGAACTGCACGACACCTCGCCTGAACCGACATCATCGGCCTGGCCGTGCTCGGCGGAATCGGGTTCACCATGTCGCTGCTGATAGGCGACCTGGCCTTCGGCGCCGGCAGCGAGAGCGATGAGCACGCCAAGGTCGCGATCCTCATAGGCTCCCTGCTCGCCGGGTTGATCGCCACGGTCATCCTGCGTGCCCGCAACCGTGCCCATCGACGGATCTGCGCCGAGGAATCCTTGGACGTCGATCAGGACGGGATTCCCGACGTGCACCAGCGCGAGGACTGACCCACGGTTCAGTGGTTGGTGAGTTCACCGGTGAGCGCCGAGTGCATCCTGGCGCTGTAATCGTTGAGGTCGATGATCTCCACGGTCTTTGGTAAAGGACGCGAACAGCCCGACGCTGGGATCGACCCCGGCGATGATGGAGAACGAGATCGCCTCGGGGATGAGTGCGAGCGCGACCACCAGTCCGGCCAGCACTTCGCCGCGCAGCACGTTCAGGGTCATCCGGGTGGAGCCCAGGCAGGCGAGCAGCGACGCGGGAGAAACCGTTGAGCGGTCAAGAACAACTCTGTCGTGATTGGGCGCAGTCCCGTGTTGGAGGACCGCGCGGAGTACTTCGAGGGCGACAGCCGCGCGGGAACCTGTCCACATAGGTGCGTCAGTTCTCGGGCGTGACCCTGAGAAGTGGTGTGTGAGCCTCAGACTATCGTGACTACGGCGGGCAGGACCAGGAGCGGCACATGCGGCATTTCCTGTCCGTAATGGGTTCTGCTGGTTCAGAGCATAGACCTGAGCCGTCGGCAGAGTGAACCTCCTCGACATCGAAGTGGGGATCATACGAAGCGGTCGAGTTGTGGTCCACAACACGACCACCACGAAGGCGATCGGTGTACCTCGGAATTCGGAGAATAAAGGGCCCTGGCTCTCGGGTGAGGTGAACTCGAGTTCAGCCCATGCGGATTCCGCCGACCAGAACCGATCCGATGATCACGGCGATCACGGCCATTCCGGCCCACCCGCCCCATGAGGCCAACGCCAGGACGGTGACAGGGACGATGATCAGCAGCGCGATCAGCACGATCGGGCGAAGTACTCCATCGGAGTCGAACAGGAAGCGGCGCATGGGTCCAGCCTCGCAAATCCCCTGGCAGAACGCACCACCGGCATTGTCCGGCAACTGTCCACTCGGACGCTTGTCCCCTAGAAGCGTTGCGCGATCACAGTTCGGGTCTGAGCGCCCACGTGAAATTGGCATCCGGACCGGCATACCCCCGCACGGTGTCCGATGCGGGACCTCACGTTCAGACGACGCGTTCAAGGACGTTCGCGGCAGCGTTCACACCGTCTTCCGCACGGATCCGCTCGCCTAGCCGTGCGGCGTGTTCACAAAGTGCTCCGTCACCTGCTACCTGTGTGAGCCGGTCGGCGAGTCGGTCTGCTGTGAGGTCCTGCTGCCGCAATGGTTCGGGTGTGACGTCCATGGTGTGCATGCGAGTGGCCAAGTGCGGTTGGTCGGCTACGAACTTTCACACCACCTGTGGACGGCCGGACGCGAGAGCAGCACCGGTGATGCCGCGCCGCCATGGTGCACGACCGCGGCCACGCGCGGGATCAGCCGCTATCCGGTGGCCACCACGGCTCGGACCCTGGACTTCCACACGGCGACGACCTCTTCGTACCGTGGGGAATGCTCTACATCCCGCTCGAGGGCCACGAATCATTGTGGGACGACGATTACCAGTGGGACCCTCGAGGTTTCTGGGGTTACCGCCACCTGCTCGAGCACAGCTTCTCCCGCTCCCCCGGCTTCGACAGTCGGATCACGCTTCCCGGCTCCGGCCTCGCGGTCAGCATGAACGTCGACGAACGGGTCGATGTCGGCTACCCGCCCACGCCGTACGTCAGCCCGTTGATCGACTTCTTCACCGCCAGGGCCGCCACGACCGTGCGCACGCGCAAGGCCGAGCTCGCAGTGGCGTTCCAGAGTCCGGACTTCGCCGACCACGTCGTCTACTTCGGTTGTCACGGAGAGGCCGGTACCAAGGACCAGCGCGCCTATCTCGTGCTCGGTGATGGGGAGAAGATCTACAGCACCGAGGTCATGGCGTGGCTGTCCAAGGGGTTGTCCACAAGGCCGGTGGTGTTCGTCGGCGCGTGCCAAGGAGGGCAACTCGCGTCGATGTTCTACCCGGCGTTCGGTTACCACATGCTGCACCGGGGCGCGCGTTGCCTGATCGGGCCGCAGATCGACCTGCCCCGTGCGTTCGCCCGCGAGTACGCCACAGGACTGTTCGACGCGTTCCTCACCCCGAACACGAGGCTCGGTGACATCGTCCGGCAGCTGGCCCGTGAGTTCCTGGACAAGCACCACAACCCGCTCGGCTTGATCTTCTCGCTGCACCGCGGGATCGATGTCCACCTGGCGGTCCGATGAGCCTGGTCGTGCTGGACCTCGACGCTGACGGCAATCCCCTGGACCCCGCGACCCAACAGCCGGTGGCAGACGTCCAAGGGTTCCTCGCCCGACACCTGGAGGTCCCAGAATCCGCGACCGACATCGTGGTGTTCGTGCACGGCTGGCGGAACACGAAAGCCACCGCGTTCCACCGCGCCCACCGGTTCGCCGACCTGGTCACCACCACCTACGACCCCGTTCGCTATCCGGCCTTGGGGGCCTGGAACAGCCACTACGTCGTGGTGCGGTGGCCTTCGGCGAGCAACCCGTTCCTCCACGGCTACCGCCGCATCCGCGACCGCGCCCACCTGATGTCCACCACCGGCCGCGCCCCGGAAGCACTGGCCCACCTGCTCGGCTACCTCAACGCCCACCGCGAACGGCCGCGCGGCACGCTGCGCACGAAGGCCGGTCAATACCTGCATCTGGTGGGCCACTCGTTCGGCTGCAGGTTCCTCGCCGAGGCCATCCAGTGGGCCGCCGACAGCAGGCCGGACGTCCTGGGCTGGGACCGCTCCGACCCTCGGTACCCATACGCCGCCGACACCCTGCTGATGTTCCAGATGGCGTACCCGCACGACCTGATCGCCCACGGATTCCCCCGGCTGCTTCACGACGCCCCGATCGGCGGGCCTGCCGTGTTCACGCACTCACGGTTCGACCGGGCGGTCGGGCTGTGGCACAGACTGGCCGAGCGGCGGACCGGGGTCGGCCACCGCGGTGCCACCGAACCCAGGGAACACATCTCGTCGATCATCCTGCGACCGATGACCCAGAACTACACCGCGGGGGATTTCACGAGCACGCTGGTCAACGTCGACGCCAACCTCTGCTTCCGCCGAGGCCGGTTCCTCAACCCCGCCGGAGCCCACGCCGACATCCTCCACCCCGAATCGGCGCACCTGATCCTGTCACTGGCAGAGTTAGCCCGTTGAAGAACCACTCAAAAGTTGCCGTGAATAGAGCGAATAGGTGCTGCTGATGTGGCCCCTGGAAACTGATCCACGGTTGTGAGAGTTGAGGCAGAGTGATCATCAGAAGGTCACTGTGCCCACAAAGTACTCCTCGTCGGTGCGCCGCCAGGTCTGTCTGCGACTGCTCGGTGGTGAGCCCGTCGCCGAGATCACCGCCGACACCGGCATCTCGCCGGCGACGCTGTTCCGGTGGAAGGCCAAGGACCTCATACTCGGCTGGGTACGAGCGACACGGGGAACATGGGCGGTGGACGTCGACAAGGTGGTCACGCGTGAACGCACAGGGCCCGTCGGTGAGGCTGGGACCGCAGACGACGACATGCTGCGGATCCGCCGCCTCCACTGAACATCGCGCACGTTCGGACCACCAGATGACGGTCGAGACTGCGCCACCTGGGTGAGGTGCGACAGGAGTGACGTCATCGCCGATCACCACCGCTGTCCTGACGGTGACGGTCCCCCAGCGAAGGCGAGCAACATGACCACGGCCCTGCACGACGACAACTCGTTCAGCACGTGGATCGGACGTGACACCCCCAAGACACGCAAGCGTGCGAGTCGTCGTGCGTCGGAGGAACTTCGGTTCGCCTTCTACGGCCGAGCCTCCACCGTCGAGCACCAAGACCCGGCGACATCCGAGGGCTGGCAACGCGAAGCCACCGAGCACTTGATCGCCGGACACAGTCGGATCGTGGCGTCGTACTTCGACGTCGGCAGCTCACGCCGTCTCCCCTGGCGCCACCGACCCCAAGCCGCGGAACTCTTGTCCGCGTTGGCGGATCCGGACCGGGGCTTCGATGCCATCGTGGTCGGAGAGTACGAACGGGCCTTTGCCGCCGACCAGTTCCAGCGCATGGCCCCGCTGTTCCGCCGCCATGGCATCCAAATCTGGTTACCCGAAGCCAACGGGCCTGTCGATCCGGGCAGTCTCATGCACCAAGCCCTCGTGACCGTGCTCGGCGCCCAATCACATCGCGAGGTCCTGCGAGCCCGTCACCGAGCACTGGCGGCGATGCGCATCCAGGTCGCGGACCAAGGCCGCTACCTCGGCGGTCGACCGCCCTACGGATACCAGCTCGTCGACGCGGGCCCGCACCCGAACCAGGCCGACGCGAAATGGGGACGGCGCCTGCGCCGCCTGGCCGAGGATCCCGACACCGCCCGCCACGTGCGGTGGATGTTCGCCGAGCGACGGTCCGGTCGCAGCGTCGCCGGAATCGCGCGGGCCCTCAACGAGAAGAACGTGCCGTGTCCCTCCACCGTCGATCCCACGCGCAACGCTCATCGCAGTGGGGTGTTGTGGACGGTGCGGTCGGTGGCGACGATCCTGGAGAATCCGCGTTACACCGGCTGGCAGGTGTGGAATCGGCACAGCGCCGACCACGACGCGTCCACCGATCGGCGACGGGTCGTTCATCAGCGGACCATCCGGCAGGACTGGGTCGTGTCCAAGCAACGCACCCACACCGCCCTGGTCAGCGAACAAGACTTCGTCGCGGTCCAGGGCATGCGATCAGCGCGCCCGACCGGCGACGGTAGCATCCGCACCTACCAGCTGTCAGGGCTGCTGCGGTGCGGTGTCTGCGATCGTCGAATGGACTCACACTGGGTGCATGGGCATGCCGGTTACCGGTGTCGTCACGGACATTCGAGCAGCCGGACCCGGACGCCGGATACTCCCCTGCCGCTGTACCTTCGCGAGGAATTACTCATCACCAGGATCGGCGTTCACCTCGCCCAAGAAGATCACGAGGATCGACCCACTCCTGCGGAGATTGCTACGTTCCTGCACGTCAACGCGCTGACAGTCACCTGCTACACCGACCGTATCGCCATCGGAAACCAGTCCTGAAAATACGAAAATCCGGACCGCAAAAGTGCGATCCGGATCCGTGGGGTAAAAACGTGACCGAGGCCGGACTTGCGCACTACTCACCCGCGTGGTTCTTCCGAGCCCTGAGTAGGTCCACCTGTCCCGATTCTCACCTGAAGCCCGTCCCGCGATGGTCACGCGGGACGGGCCTCTTACATTGGCTTAGGCAGCTCTACCAGCGGCAACGTCGAGATGGGACGCCGGACACCTAGGACACGACCTGTCCTGATAGGCCCCTGTCCGGGCTCACATGCACGGTAGAAAACGGCAAGCCAACGGGACGCCTGGAAAGCAGCGCAGTCACCGAGCACTACCCATATCCAATTTGGTTGCTAAGTCTCACCTATCAGCCCAGACAAAACAAACTTGTGGGACACGAAAGACAAGACACTCGATCAGAAAGGACTGCCGCCAGATTAAACTGGAACAGCATCCCGTTGGTGCCCCAGGTGGCGATGAAGCACTGCCGAGACAGACCGAACCATCGAGCCAGCGTGACCAGGCAGTGCATCGCCCGCATCGCCACATACGGGCTCAACACGCGGGAGCATCCTGGGTCCACTGCCACGTTCAGACTGGCACTTACAACGCCTCTCACCAAGCATGTGAACGTGCTCAACCTACGAACGAGCGAACTCACCAGGAACTCGCGTTTACACCAACATCCAGCCTGGATCCAGGACGACAGATAGAGTTCCCCTGTCCAACGCACCACCCCAAGGGAGACCTGCATGCGGCGACTCCACCGGAACCTCCGTTCGACGCTTGCTACCAAGCGTGGCCTGACCATCCTGGCCAGGGACTCACTCGCCACCTTCGGTGTTCTCGGCGGATCGGTGCAGATTTACGATGTCCTTACGCCGAAGGCAACCTACAGTCCACTAGTGATGGCCGTGCTCCTAGGTGTTCTCCCCATCACAGTTGGACTCACACGTGCCTGGCCCAGAGACACTCTCTTCCGTCACTTAGGTCAACCTGACGCCACCATCAAAATCACCATTGGCGACCTCTTCAACCAGGATAGCCACCTAGTGATCGGCTATACTGATACCTTCGACACCGACACTACAGACCCACGAGTCATCCACCCTCGTAGCATTCAGGCACAGTTTCAACAGCGATACTATCCCGATAGCATCGCTCTAGGTCGTGCCCTTACTTCGACTCTTTCGCATATCACACCGCAATGCGACATCACCAAAACCCACGGAAACACTAATCGCTACCCAATTGGAAGCGTAGCCGTCCTAGACGTCGGGAACCATTTGGCATTTTGCCTCGCATACGCCAGGATGGGGCACGATCTCGTTGCCCGCGGCACAGTCGATGACATCTGGAACAGCCTTAGTGCACTATGGGATTCGATCTATACTCACGCTCATCGCGAGCCGGTCTCGATAGCTGTGATCGGCTCCGAACTCGCCAAGGTCGACTCCCTAGACCGTGCTAGCCTCATCCGGCTCATAATCCTCTCGTTCATCGCCCGCACACGCACCAGCGTTGTCACACGTCAACTCACCATCGTCATCCATCCCAATGACAGCGAGAAAGTTGATATGCTCGAACTAGCCGCATTTCTGGCCACAGCATAAGCAAGCACATTTGTGCAATTTTCAGAATAGCTAAGAGGAATATATGACAGAGTTCGCGCACGAGCTGAAAATAGCAATCGGCCAACTAGAACTAAACAGCAGCGAGCAATCAGCCCTATTAGAAAGGATTTCAAAAGATACACAAGGGTTGCTGATATATGGAAGCAGGGCCCGAGGGGATCACATCTCGACATCAGACTTCGATTTGCTTCAACTGAATAAATTCCCATTTTCGACCTTTAAAATTGATCGAGTATCTGTTAGTTCATACACACCAGAACAACTGTCCAGCGCTACTCGAACCCTCTTTGGAACTCATATCATCCGTGATGGACGAGTTATTTTCGATCCAAACGGAGAACTTGCTCAAATTATCGAAAGTCTCGAACCAGCTGATCCTCAGACTCTGCTCGAAACAGTTCATCATTACAGCATTATTCTCAACCAGTCAGACAAGGAAAAGCGCCGATATCTTTCCGGACTGGTTCGCCTGGCCCGATATCTACTAAGAACAGCGATATACGCAAAGGCGATGCTTTCAGGTTCACCTTGCTTCTCGGTTCGAGAATTAGCCGAAAGATTCAATGATCCCGAACTGTCAACGATCTTGGCCTCTGATCCACAAGTAACAGGAAAACCTTCTAAGGAACTTTTTGAAGAACTTACGAGCCGATTGATCGAGAACATAGGCCCATTCCCAGAAAACACTTATGGCTCTATTTCAGCCATCGCAGTTAGCGCCTGGGACTCGGATCGAAATCTAGCTGCACTCGCAGTCCGAGCTATGTCAGAAGATAAAGCAACCCTTAATTACTCGGATCTCCCAAAGGTACTGCTTTGAGCGAAACAATTGGAATAGTTGGCGACATACACGGTAACGTTCAAGCACTGCTTGGACTACTACGCACAATAGATGGAAAGTACGATCGCCTAATATTTGCTGGAGATTACATAAATCGAGGGCGAGGTAGTGCCGATGTAATTCAAATACTAGTCGATAACGCAAGCGAAAATTCAAAAATGACCTTCGTTGCAGGTAATCATGATCTCGCTTTTTTAAACTGTCTCGAAGACGGAAAACTCTCTGAATTCCTCATGATAGGAGGCGCTGCAACGATAAACTCATACATCAAGGCCCCGGAACCAGATGTGCTTTCTCAGCTGCGGCGAAGCGTGTCGGTGGAGCACAAAAATTTTCTACACAACCTCCAACCACGATATTTCGATAATGGCCTACTCGTAACGCACGATGCCGAGAACTCCCTCAAACCGGGTAAGGGAGTTCTATTTCACGCGTTCGGGCATGTTCCGCAAGCTAGTTTCATACCTAAAATTACTCAAGATTGGGCTGCTATAGACACAGGCTGTGGAACGCTTCCTGGAGGGCGTCTGACATGCCTTTTTTGGCCTACGAGAGACTTCGTCCAAGTAGATGACTCGGGCCATAAAGTCTAGAACATACATAAAGGCTATGAGGTTTCTTCGATAACGCCTTCCACAATAGATCGGAGTTGCTCGTTTCCGGTGACTGCAACTAGAGAGTTGGCCTTCCCGAGCGATTGCAAGGCCTCCGCTCTATTACCCACGCTGAGCTGTACCTCAGAGAGATGAAATCGAGCCCAGGCTTCGCCATTAGGGTTTCCAATTTCGGCATAAGCCGTTGCAGCTTCGTCCAGTAGGCCAATCGCCAGAATTTCCCTGCTCGTTTTACCGAAGATCCGACCGAGTAGATGACTAGAAGAAACCATTCCTTCTCGATTAGAGGTACGCTCATTCTCATCAAGCGAGCGCTGCGCGAATCTTTCAGCAACTGCAAGGTCTCCTCGTTCGAACAGAATGCGCGCAACCTGATTTAGGCTCATGGCGATATTATCAGGCATGCCGGAAGCCTCATTAATTTGCAGTGCAGTCCTGTAGGATTTCTCTGCTTCAACCAAGTCGGATTCAACCTCCAAAATTTCGCCCATTGTTGCATGAGCAGAGGCCAATGCTGACTGGTCATCGAGTTTGCCAAGAATCTCAATAGCCTCCGCGCACTTCTCCTTCGCCATTTCTGTTTGGCCTGACTTTTTGTACCAGCGCGCCAGATTGGTCAAGGTCCGAGCCTGGCCTATCTCGTCGCCAGACTCGCGACGCGCAGATAGCGCCTCCTGATAACACTCCAAAGACTGATTATTGTCACCAGTCCGACTCGCAGTAATTCCTAGATTATCCAGCGCATAGGCCAGAACGTCCAGCGCATCCACACCACCCATACGCGCTGTTTGTACGGCCTCATTCAACGAGTACCGCGAATTTCGCAGATCCCCAAGCTTGCGCTCAACTATTCCGATGCTCACCAGAATTCGCGCACGCTCCACGACAGTATCTTTTGATTCTCCAGAGCCCACCAGTCGCGTAAGCACTTGCCGGTTAATTTCCAGGGATTTCGCGAAACGCCCCGTGCGCCGCAAAAATCTCGCATATTTCTCAAGACTAGCCACATCGGATTCAACAATCGCTTTGGCGTACGCCGCCTCAGCTTGAGTCATAAGTCCCTTAGCTTCAAGAGCCTCCGCAGACGCTAGCGCTGATCCGCCAGGTGAAATCTCCTGTACCTCTCCCGTAATTGATCGCGCACTCAGTTTTTGACCCACTTTAACGCCTGTGTATATTGGCGAAGTTGCGACTTCGACAGGTACAGGTACAGGTACCTCAACGGGAACAGGTGTCTCGCGACTACTCTTTTGACTCATCCACCCTCGCAGGCGCGCATTAATCTCCTGCCGGAGGCTTTCCAAATTGTCGAATGTCTTGTACAGCAGCTCCTTCGATTCTTCCAACTTTACCTTGAAATCGAGAACTTTCTTTAGCTGATCGCCTGGGTCGCTCATCTGATCCTCAGGAATACCCTTGAACAACACAAGAATATCCAACATCGGGGAATCAGTTCGCGGGATACATTCTTTCGCTAGGAAAAATTCTTCTTCTGTTCCCGAGGTAAATTTTCCATTAACTGCCGAATGAGAGCCCCATCGAGGCCCAAGAATTAGAATCATATAGTCACAACGTCCAACAAGCTCATTGATGAGCCCTTGAGGCCTCCCAGCTCCGCCCGGAACGTCTTCCGAACTCTGAGCGCGAAAAGCAAATCCTGAATCAGTCGCGTATATCTGGTTAAACTTCTCGACCTCTTCACGTACAGCTGCGCGTTCGGCCGACAAGCCTCCAGGGGAAGCTATGAAGACTCGATACGTCACCACGTCGATGGGCATGCCGATAGAGTAGCTGCTGAAGCGCACCGTCGCCTGTCATTCAGCCTCATGATCTGACCGCAGGTTGGCGGGAACTACTCAATATTCCTCACGAGGAAGAATACTGGCCAGGGTTGTCAGCCGTCGAAGCCGACCGGCAACCCTGGGTGCGGCAGTTTTATTCACACAGAGACGATCAATTCACCTATTAATAATCATCTTTAGTGATCATCACCGTAGATTTGATCGTATGTGTCTGCATGCAATTCAAGCAGTTGCCGTGATTTATCCACGTCCAGTGCCATCGAGTCCAGTACATCTACCTTCCGGCGATAGAACTCGATGGCATGGTTGCTTTCCAGGAATGTAGTGGACATGTCAGCGTCCGTGTACGCCAACGAGGCCGCATCGTCGAATGTCAACAGTGTCACGGGCCGGAGTAGCGCGACATGTCCTCCAGCACTCCGCGGAATGACACGCAAGCTCACTTGCGGCCAGTCACTCAAAAAGGTCAGCCACATCATCTGGTCGTGCATGGTGTCAATACTTCCGACCCTGAGCTCAAGCGCATTCTCATGAATATAGAAGACCGACGATGGAATACTCTCGCCACACGCACGAGTCGAGCGATCAATCCGACTCGTTACCATTTCGATGTTTGTTTCTTTTGAGCCAGCACCCGTTGACAGCAACGCTAGCGCGTATGCCTCAGCCTGCACGAGTGCCGGGATAGCTACCGGGTCATAGCTGGTGAGTTTGACTGCTGTGCGTTCATGGATTTCCAGCGATAGCAGAGTATCTGGGAACCCTACTTGGTGAGTTCGCGTGAAATGCCCGAGGTGCTCTTCTTGCACCAAATGCATAATTCGGTCGCGGTCTACCTTTTCGGCACCGCACTTGCCCAATAGTGCGCCAATGTCCCAGCTGCTTGTAGCACGCGATCCCTTCTCTAACTTACTCAATTTGGCTAAAGACCAGCCCAATTCTCCCGCGACCCGAGCAGTTTTCAACCCCGCGTACTGGCGAACCCGCCGCAGCTCTTCTCCGATCTCACGACTCTGTGCAGTGCTCGCACGTGAAGCGAGGGCATCAGCAGGACAATCACCGTAGCTCGAACTGTCCTCAATTCGCACTCGCGGCATCACGATTCAGATTTTTCTGACGAATTTGGCAGTTCATTGTTCCCACATTCGAGCTGCTGCCTTCTGCGCGAATCGAGCAGATCATCACGCTCCTCATTGGAACGAGACAACCACTCTTCTGCAATATCTTCTGGACTAACCACTGATCTGTCCGATCGTTGCGAGCGTGCACTGCGGGAAAACCTTCTATCGATGACGTCGAACCAGTCTCCGGAACTCAAGACGTTTCCACCAGTCGAAAATGTCGCCAATTACCCATGTCCAGATCAGCACGCATGACACGCATGCAATAACGATCAGAGCTGTCACAACAGAGAACTCCCCACCATCGCGACGACTCGCATTTTTTCGCGGTGCGCAGTCAATCAGTCCGAATTCGCCCGCTGGCACTGGCAGCCGCGTCGAGACTGGACATGTGTCCATAACAACGGCGTTCAGGAACCCCCGTCCTCTCTAGAACCTTTCGAGTGCTCAGCGAAACCCGTAGAGATGGGCCGCCGACATCGAGCGACTGGTGCAGCCGTACTTCGCCAGTTCGTGGCAGACTGAAATCAGGCTCTCATCAGCGCTTGATCAGCGGAACGACCTGGAGGCGACATGCGACGACCTGTGGTGAAGGCAAGACGGTCGGAGCGGGTGTTTCGCACTGTGCTTGAGCGGAAGATCTGGGAGCGGAGGCAGACCTTTGAGGAGTTTGCCGAGTTCGCGGAGGTGTTTGCTCGTGAGCACAGGGAGCCTGGAAGCGTTGGGGTACGCCATCTTCAGCGGCTGGCGGCTGGGCGTAAGCCATCTGGAGAGCCGCTGAGTCCGGTGCGGCCGTCGACTGCTCGGCTGTTGGAGAGGATCTTCGGGGTCAGGATCGATGTGTTGCTGGGTTCTGCGCGAGAGCCCATCGAGGCGCCCGAGATTGTTGGTGGTGGGTCGCCTGCGCGGGCCGATGGTGAGCTGGTTGACGCGTTGACGTGGCTTGATCGGCGTGCTGGGTGGGTGTCTGGCACTGGTCGACGCAAGGTGGGCACGCTGGCTGGGGATCTTGGCGTTGGCGGATTGCTCGATCGAAACGCTCGGCGGAGCAGGGTCGGGCCGGCTCAGGTGGCCAGTGCGTTGGCGGACTACTACGGGCCGTTCAAGGCGGGGTACGGGATGTACCGGGCTCGCTGCGGGGGCCAGGCGGTCGTGACGAGTGTTGTCACGCGGGTTGAGTGGCTTGATATGGCCTGCGCGTTGATGGCCGATCGGGACAGCGTGAGGTTCGTTGCTGGAGAGTTCGTTCCTGAGGCCGCTCTCGGCCATGTGGGAGCAGATGCTGCGGTGGACCGTCTCGCGGAATCGGTGGCGCTCGGCGTCCGGATCGCCAACTTGCCGCTCTACCGGCTCTTGGGCGTTGAGATCGGTGATGCGCTCAGTGGGACCGTTGGTCAGGTTCCGTTCATGGAGTATGCGTTGACGATGGATCTACTCGAAGGCGAACTCCTGGACGCCGTGGCGGCTGGTCGGAGCGCTCTGCCGCTTCGGGACCTGTACTTGCCCAGTGCTGAGAGTGTGCTCGACCTGCCGAAGCGGGTGTGCGCGGGTGGTGTGCTTGCGCTCTGTGCCATCGCGCGACCGGGTGATCCGTTCCGCGGTGGGCCGGACTACGCGCTCTTGGTTCAGGAGCGGTCTGGGAGCGTGTTGAACGCGAGTGGGCGGTTGGCGGTGATCCCGAAGGCGTTTCACCAGCCGATGAGTGATGTCCGGGCTGATGCGCGGGTGGGAGCGACGTTGCTGCGGGAGCTTGAAGAGGAGTTGTTCGGGCGTAGCGACGTCGACTTGACCATTGGTGATGGGCGGGCCGCGGTGCCGATGCATCCTGGGCGGGCATCTGAGCCGATGAAGTGGCTGATTGCGGAGCCTGGGCGGATGCGGGTGGAGTGCACGGGGTTCGGGTTGAACTTGGTTAGCGGGAATTACGAGTTCGCTGGCCTGGTAGTGATCGAGGATGAGGAGTTCTGGCGGCGGTTCGGTGGGCAGGTTGAGGCGAACTGGGAGGCCTCTGGGCTGCGGCTGTACTCCAGTCTCGATGGTGAACTGGTCGAGGAACTGGTTGGGCAGGAGGCCTGGAGCAACGAAGGGCTGTTTGCGTTGCTCCAGGGGCTCCGGCGGTTGCGGGAGATCGGCGGTGGGCGGATGGAGTTGCCTGCCGTCGAGGTGGAGGTTGGCGGGTGATCAGGTCTGGGACGGCCAGCGGACGGTGATGACCACCGAGTCCTCGTTGGCTTCCCACGTGTGGTCGATGCCGGGACCCCACATGACGTAGTCGCCTTGGCGGATCATGGTGGAGCTGCCCTCGGTGAGGTCTACGCGGAAGTTGCCCTGTACCAACAGAACCAGGGTGGTTCGCTGGTCGTCCGAGGTCCATTCCGGACGCTTGTCCCCTGCCGGGTGGGTGCCCCACTTCACCTCTACGTCCTTGGAGGACCGCACGCCCTCGGACGGGTCGATGAAGTGTCCGATGAGCCACCCGCGGGTGTCGCTCGACGCTTCTTCGGCGTTTCCGTGGCTCCAAGTGGCGGTCAACGAATCTCCCAATCGATCGTAGGCAGGTCCACGCGGCTCCCGCCGATCTGCTTCAGTCGGCGAAGACCTTGCAGGAGTGCGAACAGACCTTCGTTGCTCCACGCTACGTCGCGCACCAGGTCGGCTAGCAAGTCGGTGTCGAGGCTGGAGTACTGGCGCAGGTTGGAGGCTTCCCAGTTGGTTTGCACCTGGCCGCCGAATTGCGGCCAGAAGTCCTCATCCTCGATGACGATGAGGCTGGCGAACTCGAAGTTGCCGCTGACCAGGTTGAGGCCGAAGCCTGTGCACTCCATGCGTAAGCGGTCGGGCTGTTCGGTGAGCCAGCGCATTGGGGCAGATAGAAGGCTCGGGTGCATGGGGTCGGCATGGCGCTGGTCGGTCGCCGTGTTGTCGATGTCGTGGCGGCCGAACAGCTCCTCTTCCATCTCGCGGCGCAGTGTCGCGCCTACCTGTGCGTCAGCCCGGTAGTCCGTCAGTGGCTGGTGGAAGCCCTTGGGGATGACGGCCAGGCGGCGGGCGGCGTTGATGACGTGGCCGGAACGTTCCTGGACGAGGAGTAGGTAGTCCGGTCGGCCGCGGTACGAGCTGGCCGGGCGGGCAATCGCGGTGAGGGCGAGTGTGCCACCTGCGCAGAGCCGGTCGTTGACGTCGAGGACGGTTGGCAGGGTTGGCATGTAGTTGTCGCGTACTGGCTGCGAGCCTGGGCGTGGGGTGGTGCCGTTGCCGAGTGCGTCGATCAGTTCGCCTTCGAGCAGGTCCATCGTGACCGCGTAGCTGGCGAACGTCGTGAGGCCTACCGCGCCGCCGATGGTGTGCTTGCCGATGGCGATGTCGAGGAGGCGGTAGAGCGGCATGTTCGCGAAGCGGATGCCGATCGCGAGCATTTCGGCCAGGCGTTGAGCGGCCAGGCCCGCACTCGTCTCGTCCAATGCAATGGTGTCGTCCGGGGTGGCGCCGGTGAGGCGAAGGCGGTCGTTGAGCGCCTCCAGGGGGCAATCGAGGTCGAGCCAGTCGGGGTGGGTGAGCACGCTCGTCACGGCTTTAGCGTCGCTGCCGAAGCTGGCCGTGTAGGTGCCGTGGCCGGTGGTCACGGTGCCGTAGTAGTTGGTGAGGGCTTGTGCGACGTCGCGTTGGTTGACGCGTCCGCGGCGGATGCCCCGGTCGTGGAGGTCGTTGACGTTCAGGTGGGCGAGTCGTGTGGCTACGTTGCGCCTGGCTGTGCCTGGCTCCCATCCCGTGTGGTGGTCGAGCCAGTCGAGCGCCGCGACCATGTTGGGGTCTGCGCTGAGCCGTATCTCGGCGTCTTCCGCCGCGCCTTCGGGGAGTTGTACCGGTGCCTCGTTGGCCAGGATGGCGAACCGGGTCTTCACGTCTGCGGGTGCCCGGTCGTGAGCCGTGTCGAGGAGCTGTTGCATCTCGGACTTTGGCCGTAGATCCGGTTTCTGGTGCCAGGCGGCGACGGTTCGCGCACTGACGCCCAGGTGCTCGGCGAACGCCTCGTGGCTGAGCCGCAGTGCGGCCTGTAAAGCGGATGCGGTTTGGCCTGTCCAGCCGTTCGCGAGGCTCATTGGTCGCTACTCCCCCAAGTGCGATGTGCAGTGAACCTGCACTGGTTGTGCGGTGAATGTGCAGTGGAACTGCATGGGTTCGGACGCCGTTCCGCAGTGGAATTAGTGCATGGAAAACAACCGGCTCCACCAGGGAAAACGTCCCGAACTAGCGTCTATCGCGAACGTGCTCGATGACGGTCGAGAGATCGGTTTTCAGGCCGTCGAGGCGTTCGGTGATGTCGTTGAGGCGCTGTTCGAAGCCGTCCAAGCGCGACCACAGGGTGTCGGCCGGGTTGGCAAGGGGCTCGTCGAGTTGCGGCGGCCGTCGGTCGTGGAGCACGGCGTCGAGGTGTTGCGGGTGCCAGCCCAGGGCCGTGGACAAGGATTCCAGGGTCCGCGGGCTGCGGCGGCGTTCGACGGTGCGGTGTTGGACCTCGCGGACGATCGCTTGCGAGACGTGCGAGCGCTCGGCGAGTTCTCGTTGACGCCACCCCAGCTCATTCACGCGCTCGTTGATGGCCTTGGCGACTGCCGCCCAATCCTCCGACACGTATTCCTCCGCGCTCCGCCTCAGCGCTGAGATTAGCCAACTTCGGCTCATTGGTGATGTGACACGGCGGCTTTTGCCCCGTGTGGGATCTCGCGCGGTCTCATTAGCGCTGAAATCGGCACTCTATTGCTGAAATCATCGAATACTTCTCGAAGGGCTTTCTCATGCGTACTTCTCTGTCGAACGTTCACTACTCGATTCGCGAAGCGGCCGGGGTGCTCGGTGTTGCCCCCTCGAACTTCGCTCGTGCCATCCGGCTCGGCCAGGTCCGAACGGTGCGGCGGCGTGGCCAGGTGGCCATTCCCGCAAGCGCGTTGATCCGGCTGCTCGGTGACCCCATGTCCGGGGGTACGCCGTGAACGACCTGAGGTTGATCAACATCGCGTGGCGGTTGGATCGGTTGCGCTGGACTCCGAGCGAAACGCTTGTGGACGTCGTGCAGCGCGACGGCTTGTGCATGGAGGTGACGGCGGAACAGCCGCCGTGTGGTGACGAGGTGCTGACCGATCGCGCGTTGGCTGCGCGGTTGTGTGCGGGCTGCCCGGTCCAGGACGAGTGCTTGGAACTGGAGTTGCGCACGGCTGGCGAAGACACGGTTGGTGTCTTCGGCGGGTTGCCGGATGGCGACCGGCGCGACCTGCACTCGCATTGGCTGCGGCGCGGTGAACGGTGGTCGAGGCCATGAACGCGACTCAGATCATGATCGGTTTGGGTGTGCTGGTCGTCCCGCTGTTCCTCTGGCGGGTCGGTGCCCGTCGGGCGAAAGCACCGCGGGCTCGTGTGCACTTGGTGTCGATGGCTGGCCGGGTGTTGTTCAACGCCGCGCTCGTGGTCGTCGTGCAGTGGGTGGTGATCACCCACCGGGAAGGGCCGTGGCTGCTGTTGGCGGTGCTCGGCGTACCTGCCCTGTTCGCCTCGTACACGTTGACGAAGGCGTTGACCGTGACCAGTTACGAGCCTCCCCAGAGTCGACGGGGTGAGCGGCGATGAGCGAATCGGTTGAGCGGGTCGCGGTGCAGGTGGACCGGTTGTGTTGGACGGGGATTCTGCTGGGGCTGGCGTTCACGATGACGAACGTTCAGCAGTTCGCGGCTGCTGGCTCGTTGCCGTGGTCCTTGGCCTGGTGTGCGGCGTGGCTGCTCGACCCGATGGTGTCGCTGGTACTGCTGGCGATTCTTCGGGCCGAGCAGGTCACGGCTCAGCACGGCGTGCGGATGGGTGGATGGGTCCGTGCGGCGAAGTGGTTCACGCTCGCCGCCACGTACGTCATGAACACCTGGAGTGCGTTCATGGCCGGGTCGGCTGCGTTGGTGGTGCTGCACTCGGTGCCGCCGTTGGTCGTGTTCGTAGCGGCTGAGGCGGTCACCGAACTGCGGGACAAGTTGGTTGTGCCGGTAGCTGGTCCGGCGCCCGAACCGGCCGCGCCTACGCCGCGGACGTCGTTCGCGGAATACCTCGCTGTAGCCCAGGCCGCGCGGACCCGTGACGTGAAGGTGACGCCCGCGTGGGTGCGCGAGGTAACGGGGTGTTCGCGTGGCCTGTCGTCGCGGCTGGCCGCTGCTCTCGCTGAGCAGGAGGTGCGGCCGTGAACGGTGATGTGGTGCCTGCCGCGCCTGTGTACGACGGCGAGTTGGTTGATGAGCCGCCGAAGGTGGTCCGGCGGTTCGGGGACATCTGGCAGCGGTCGCGGTTCGTTCCAGCCGTTCTCAGGTCCCGAGCGGCGCTCGGGTACGCGGTGCGGGACGCGGTCGCGTGGTTGGTGAGAGCGCCATTGCGGTTCCTGAGCGGAACTGTGCGGGGTGCCGTGGTCGCGGGGCGTGGGTGGCGGCGATGGGTGCGGGTGCGTGACTACCGGGAGGCTGCCGAGCAGTCGGAGAAGTTGGCGGACAAGTTCATTGAGATTCGCGAGTTGACCTTGTTCCGGTGGAAGGTCACAGGGGCGGTTTGTGCGGTCGTCTCGGCTGTGTTGGCCGTGGGCTACGTGATGTTCGGCGGGCTGGCGTTGTGGGGTGTGACCGGGGTTGCGTCCGTGGTGCTCGCGGTCGTCGGACGGCGGAAGGATGGCTCGCCTGGACGGAAGGCGGTGCTTGCGGGGCCGCGGACGCTGACTTGGACGATGGACCCTCAGGTCTTGGTCGACGCGTTTCGGGACGCGAAGCTTGTGGGCAAGGACGAGACCTTGCGCCTGGTGGAGCGCGCCGCGCGTGTTGGTGATGGGTGGGCGGTCACCGTGGACCTGCCTGCCACGCGGAAGGCCGCGGACGTCATCAAGAACCGGGACGCGCTTGCTTCGGCGTTGGCCGTGGACGAGGTGCAGCTCATCGTTGAGCGTGTTCGCGGGAAGGGCGGGCACGCGGGCCGGGTGTTCCTGTGGGTGGCTGATGAGGACCCGTACGCCGGTCCCCCGTTGCGCACTCCCCTGCTCGACGTCGAGTGGTGGGACGCGTGGCGGCCGGTGCCGTTCGGGCGGGACGCGCGGAACCGGCGGATCGATCTTCCGTTGGTGTGGACGTCGCTGCTGGTGGGAGCGATTCCTAGGCAGGGTAAGACTTTCGCGACTCGGCTTGCTGCCGCTGGGCTGATCCTCGACCCCTATACGCGGCTCTATGTGTACGACGGCAAGGGAGGCAAGGACTGGGATTCCGCCGAGCAGATCGCCTTCCGGTACGTATGCGGGGACGAGCTGGAGCACGTCGAGGCAGTGCGCGATCACTTGGTGGAACTTGTTGCAGAGGTTCAATCCCGGTACGCACGAATGGCCACATTGGATGATGAGGTCTGCCCGGAGTCGAAGATCACGCCTGCCATCTCGCGAGATCCGAGTCTCGGTATGCCGATCACTGCGGTGATCATCGATGAGGTTCAGGTGTTCCTGGAGAACCCGACGCGCGAACAGGTGGGCGGCAAGAAGACCACGCTTGGGGCGTACATCGCGGACCTGCTCGCCTACCTCGTTCGGAAGGGGCCTGCGGCGGGCATCGTGGTCATCCTGGCCACGCAACGGCCGGACTCGAACACCATCCCATCTCGGTTGCGTGCGGTGCTCGGGTCGCGGTTCGCGCTGCGGGTGATGGACTGGCGGGACTCCAACATCGTGCTCGGCGAGCAGATGAACACGCGCGGCTATGACGCGTCGACGCTGCTGCCGAGTCACAAGGGGGTCGGCATCCTGCGGCCGGACGGTGAGACCGACGCGGGAGCGGACATGCTCGCGATGACGGTTCGGACGTACTACATGCCGAACGCTGAGTGGCGGGTGATCTGCGCGCGTGGCCGTGCGCTGCGGGAGGCTGCGGGGACGCTGGCCGGTCATGCGGTGGGTGATGACGCCGTGCGCGCGATCGACTCAGTAGCGGTCGTCAAGGCGCTGGGAACGGGAGCCGCTGAGGGGTGGGTTGTCGAGCTTCCGGAGCCGTTGGCGGCGGTCGTGGACTACCTCGGGGACCAACTCGACAAGCGCGAGTTCGTGCCGACCGCCGAGTTGGTGGAGGCGTTGAAGGTCGAGCCGACGATGTTCGGCAAGGAGATGGGCGAGCTGGGGTGCAAGCCGGTCCGGCAGTACGTCCCCGAGGGCGACGCCACTCGGCGGGTGCGCGGCTACATGACGGCGGACATCCGAGCTGCGGTTGATGAAATCGGCGCTACCAACGTCGAGCAGCCATGAGCCCTGATGAGAGGGTCACTGTGCGCGTGCCGGACGAACTTCCGCCCCTTACGCCTGCTACCTGCCGCATACTGCTTGCCATACTGCTTGAGTTGACCGAAGTCGAGGTCTTGGACGGACCTCAGGGAGGGGGTACTAGTGACTGTTGAAATCATCAGGAACCCGTGGGCAACGCTGGACAACATGCTCGGTGTCGAGGTCGTGGAGACCATCGATGAGGGCATCGGGCCGATGGCGGGGTACGGACGCTGCTCGACCGAGGACAACCAGGACCCGGAGACCTCTCGCGGATGGCAGTTCGGGAACGCCCGGAAGTTCGTCGGGCCGCTTGGCGGTGTCGTGACCGAGGAGTTCTTCGACATCGGGCAGTCGCGGTCGGTGCCGTGGGAGCGGCGTCACGAGGCGTCGCGGCTGCTCGCCGCTCTGAAGGACCCGAACCGCGGGTGGAACGCCGTGGTGGTCGGTGAGGGCACGCGGTGTTGGTTCGGCAATCAGTTCTCGCTGATCGCTCCGAGGTTCGCGGCGTACGGCGTTGACCTGTGGGTGCCGGAACTGGGCGGGAAGTTCGATCCGCGGAATCCGTCGCACAAAATGCTGATGAGTGTGCTCGGCGGAATGAGCGAGTCCGAGCGGCAACACGTTCAGGCTCGCGTGCGTGCAGCGATGGATGCCCAGGTCGTGAACGAGGGGCGTCACCAGGGCGGACGTGCGCCCTACGGGTACACCGTGGTCGACGGTGGGCAGCACCCCAATCCGCGAAAGGCGGCTGAGGGGTACCACCTGCGCATCCTGGAAGTTGACGAGCCGTGCGCTGAGGCGGTCCGGCGGATCTTTGCCGAGTACATCAGTGGCCGGGGTGATCGGGCGATTGCCACTGGGCTCAACCGTGACGGGATTCCCTGCCCCTCTGCGCGACGTCCGGACCAGAACCGGCATCGGCCGGGTGATGGGTGGCAGGGCAGCACGGTCCGGGCGATTCTGGACAACCCTCGCTACACCGGTTACGCGTTCTTCGGCCGGTGGACCCGGCATGAGTTGCTGCTCGACCCGGACGACGTGGCTGCCGGATATGTCACACGGTTCCGGAAGACCAGCCCCGAAAAGGTCATCCGGTCACGGCAGCCCGCGCACCCGGCGATTGTGTCGGTCGAGGTGTTCACCGAAGCTCAATTGCTTCGGAGGTCGAAGTCTGTGGGTGGCTTGAAGACAGCGCGGAAAACTGAGCGTGCGGAGCGGCCTACGAAGCAGACCTACTTGTTCCGTGGCCGTATCCGGTGCTCGGTGTGTGGCCGGAAAATGGAGGCGAGCCCGCGCAAGCACGGCATGTACTACCGCTGTCCGGCACGCACTTTGGCTCCCGGCTCCCCCGCTTTGGCATCACACCCACCAGCGATCTACCTCCGCGAAGACGTGATCCAGGACGCAGTGAACGACTGGCTCGGCGAGGTGTTCGCGCCGGCCAATGTGGATCGCACGGTGGCCAAAGTTGTTGCCTCCCAACCAGGAGCGGCCGTCGCGCAGAACGGTCGGGACACGGCCAAGCAGCGGCTCGCTACGGCGGAAGCTCACATGAACAGGTTCCAGGAGGCCATCAAGGCAGGCATCGATCCGGCCGCGCTGGTGGAGGCGATGAACGAGGCGCAAGCGGCACGGGCGGCTGCGCGAGCGGAACTGGAAGGCACTCCGGCACCGAACACGGTCAGCGACGCTGAGATATACGCGGCCATCGACTCATTGGGTGACGTTGGCGCTGTGCTGAAGGAAGCGAAAACGGAGACACTCGCGGCGCTCTACCAGTCCGTTGACCTGCAAGTTCTGTATACGCACACGGCCCACGAGGCTGATGTGATCATCAAACCCGTGGGCCGTGTGAATAATGCTCATGACCGAGGGGGGACTTGAACCCCCACGCCCTTTCGGGCACTAGCACCTCAAGCTAGCGCGTCTGCCATTCCGCCACCCGGTCTTTCGGCTCTCGCCGTGGTGTGTGCATAGATTACATGATCGTTCCCGTGGGCCAAAATCGGGGGGTGTTTCGGGGCTCTCAAGGGGTGGAAGCAGTGGTAGGAAGGCTGCGTGGAGAACTTGGGAGATGGTGCGGGGCTGCTGCTGGCGCAGGACGAGGTCGTGGGGTTGGCCAGTGAGTTGATTCGGATCGATACGACGAACACCGGGGACCCCGCGACTGTGGTTGGGGAGCGGGCTGCTGCTGAGTGGGTGGCTGAGAAGCTGGCTGAGGTGGGGTACGAGACCACGTACGTCGAGTCCGGGGCGAAGGGGCGGGGGAACGTGGTCGCCCGGTTGGCCGGTGCTGATCGGTCACGGGGGGCGTTGTTGGTGCACGGGCATCTGGACGTGGTGCCTGCTGACCCGTCCGAGTGGTCTGTGCACCCGTTCTCCGGGGCTGTGCAGGACGGGTACGTGTGGGGGCGTGGGGCTGTCGACATGAAGGACATGGTTGCCATGTCGTTGGCGGTGGCGCGGCGGTTCAAGCGGGATGGGATCGTGCCGCCGCGGGACATCGTGTTCGCGTTCCTGGCGGATGAGGAGGCCGGTGGGTTCTTCGGGGCGAAGTGGCTGGTGGAGAACCGGCCGGAGCTGTTCGAAGGGGTCACCGAGGCGATCAGTGAGGTTGGTGGGTTCTCGATCACGTTGAAGGACGATGCTCGGGCCTACCTCGTGGAGACCGCCGAGAAGGGGATTCGGTGGTTGACGTTGCGGGTGCGCGGGACCGCTGGGCACGGGTCGATGATCCATCGGGACAACGCGGTGGCGAAGTTGGCCGAGGCGGTGACGAAGCTGGGGAACCACCAGTTCCCGCTGGTGGTCCGGCCGTCGGTGCGGGAGTTCCTGGACGGGGTCACGGAGATCACCGGGTGGGACTTCCCCGAGGAGGACCTCGAAGGGGCTGTGGGGAAGCTCGGGGCGTTGTCGCGGATGATCGGGGCGACGTTGCGGGACACGGCGAACCCGACGATGTTGTCGGCCGGGTACAAGGCGAACGTGATCCCGTCGGTGGCGCAGGCCACTGTGGACTGCCGGATCCTGCCTGGGCGGGAGGAGGCGTTCGACCGGGAGCTGGCGGAGTTGCTCGGGCCGGACGTGGAGCGCGAGTGGGTCGGGTTGCCGCCGGTGGAGACGACGTTCGACGGGGCGCTGGTGGACGCGATGGCGGCGTCGATCACGGCTGAGGATCCCGGTGCGCGGGTGCTGCCGTACATGTTGTCGGGTGGTACGGACTCGAAGTCGTTCCAGCAGTTGGGGATTCGCAACTTCGGGTTCGCGCCGTTGAAGCTGCCCGCGGATCTGGACTTCTCGGGGTTGTTCCACGGGGTGGACGAGCGGGTGCCGGTGGACGCGTTGAAGTTCGGAGTGCGGGTGTTGGAGCGGTTCCTGCGGAACTCCTGACGCCGGGGGGCCGGGGCGCGGACGTCGCGCTCCGGCCCGCGCGCCGGGTCTCGGTCAGAGGGTGAACTGGGCTTTGACGCCCGCGATGACCGTGTCGTCGGTGGTGGCGCGGGAGGAGAGGGCGGCTTTGGCGTCGTCTCCGGCGGTGTAGCGGAGCTGGTCGGTTCCGTCGGTGACGGCGGTGACGATGACGTCGGCCACGGCGGCGGGTGGTGCTGCTGTGGTGAGGACCTTCTCGAAGCCCGCGTAGACCTTCCGCACGGTGGGTTGGTAGTCGGTGAGGGACTCGTCGTTGGCGAAGTCGAGTGAGCGGCCGGTGAAGTCGGTGGCGATGGCGCCGGGTTCGACGATCTTGACCTTGATGCCCAGCGGGGCGAGTTCGTAGTGCAGGGACTCCGAGATGCCTTCTACGGCGAACTTCGTGCCGTGGTAGAGGCTGCCTAGGGGGAACGCGACCCGGCCGCCGATGGAGCTGATGTTGACGACGGAGCCCGAGCGGTTGGCACGGAGGTGCGGTAGGACCGCTTGGGTGGTGGCGAGCAGGCCGATCACGTTGGTGTCGAACTGTTTCCTGATGCGGCTCGTCGTGAACGCTTCGAGTGGGCCGTAGGCGCCGTAGCCCGCGTTGTTGACCAGGACGTCGATGCCGCCGAACTTGGCCACGGTGGAGGCGACGGCGTCGTCGATCGACGTTTGGTCGGTGACGTCGAGGCGGGTGACGAGGACGTTGTCCAGGGAGGTCAACTCCTGCTCGGTGTGGGGGTTTCGCATGGTGGCGACGACGTTCCAGCGCGGGCGTGGAACGCCAGGGCCGTTGCGCGGCCGATGCCCGAGGAGGTGCCGGTGATCAGGACGGTCTGGGACATCGTGGCTCGTTTCGGGTGGAGGGGTTCGACTTGGTTTCCACCCTAGGAAGGGAAATCCGCGGCGGCAGTAGCGTGGGGCGCCGTCGTGGTGGCCATGTGCGCCAGCCGGGTTTGGGCCGGGGTGCTGCCGGTCCAGGTGCGGTAGGCCCGGTAGAACGACTTGGGGTCGTCGTAGCCGAGCAGGAACGAGATCTGGTCCACGGTGAGGTCGTCGTTGCGCAGGTATTGGTGCGCCAGCGTGGTTCTGGTGTCGGTGAGGACGGTTTGGAACGTGGTGCGCTCGTGCAGCAGCCTGCGTTGCAGTGTGCGGGTGCTGATGGCCAGCGAGCGAGCGACGCCCTGCGCCGTGCCCTGGCCGGCGGGGAGGAGTTCCAGGAGTGCGGCACGGACTCGTTCGGTGGTCGAGGCTTCGCGGGTGACCTCGGAGAGCCGTTTGCGGAGTTCGGGTTCGAAGTACAGCCACATCAGGTCGTTGGCGGTGAGGAACGGGCGGTGGACGTCGGCCGCCGCGAACGTGATCGTGGGCAGCGGCGCCTTGTCCACGTCGATGCCTAGGTAGTCGAGGAACGGTCTGGTGTCCTGGGGGACGTCGGGCACGGCGAAACGGAGCGGGCGGACGTCGTGGCGGGTGCCGATGCGTGCCAGGGCCACCCAGAACACGAGTTCGGCGATCACGAGGACGGGTGGTGGTGTGGGTTTGTCGGGCCAACGGCAGGTCAGCGTCAGGCCTTCCGGGTCGGTGGTCACGTTCAGGCGCAGGGGTCCGGTGAGCGCCTTGTAGCCCACGAGCCTGCGGGCGGCGATGTCGAGGTCGCGGCTGCACAGCGCGGCGAACATGGGTGGGTTGAACACTTCTGGGGACAGCGAGCGCCCGATGCGCACGACGAGGTCCGGGCTGTCGGCCTCGGCTTCCACAGCCTCCCAGAGCGCGAAGTACTCCCCCGGTTCGAGGGTGATGGGTCCGCGGGTCAGCAGGTCGGCGGGCAGGCCCGCTCGGCGGAGCACGTTCGGCAGGGATATGCCGAGGTCGTGCAGGAGGGCGCCCGCGGTTGGGTCGAGCGCGAACCTGTCCACGTCTGCCCTCCTGGTGTCGGTGGCGGTCTCACGGTATTCGCCATCGCGGGCCGCGGGGGTGGTGGATCGCGCCACCTCTGTGCCGATCTGCGTCAGGCGAGGTCGCTGGTGAAATTTCCCATGAATGGTCAAAATGCCCAACCCGAGGTGATCAAGCGACCCCATGATCACTCGCCGCTGATGGACGTCACACGATTCCGGCGCCTGCCGCCGCAGCGCAGGTGAGGCCTTGACCAGGGAACTCGTTGCCGATGGTTCCGCGAAGTTCTGGGAGGCGAGCGGGACGGTGCGGGTGTGACCGTGCGCTATGGGCGGCTGAGGTTGGTGGGGCAGACCAAGGTCAAGGGCTTCGGGTCCGAGACGCTGGCGCACGTCGACAAGCTCGTGGCGGAGAAAGAGAAGAAGGGCCTCGATTCGGTCAGCACGTCGGAGGTGCTGGCCGACCTGACCTCGCTGACCGGCTGAGGACGGCGGTGGTCGCGATGGCCAGCACGGCGATCAGCGTGCCCGCCGCGGTGAGGGTGGTGGTGTCGGGGTGGAGGAGTGCTTGGCCGCGTAGGGCCTGCCATGTCAGCAGGGCGATGGTGGCGGTGTAGCCGGCGGTGGCGATCAGCGTTAGGTGCAGGCGGGTGCTGGCCTTGGCCAGGAGTGGGTGTTTGGCGGCGAGTGCGACCAGGAGGAGGCTGAGCAGGGGTAGGGCTTGTAGGGCGTGGATGCCGACGAAGTGTGGGATGCGCAGGTCGCCGCCGGTGGTGGACCAGCCGGTGACGGGCATGGACGGGCCGCCGTCGGGGACGCCTACGCTGTGCGCGCCGATGGCCGTGACGGGGCGGTTGGCGTTCAGCTCGGCCCGTTGCTCGGGGGTGGCGTCGGTCATGAAGAACGCCAGGAGCATGCCGATCAGTGACAGGCCGAGGCCGAACCTGATGGCCCACGTGGTGGCCGGTTCCTGTTGGCGTTGCAGGGAAACGACGACCGACACGACGAAGGTGGCGATCCAGAGGATCAGGATCATCTGGCCCATCAGGTTGAAGAGGGTGTCGTCGAACTCGGTCTCGGTGTTGAAGTGGCTGGTTTTGCCGCGGACTACCTGCGTGAGGACCAGCGCCATCTCGGCGATCGAGATGACGGCGACCACGGTGCCCGCCCACCAGCCGGTGCGTCTGGCCCGTCTGGACAGGGTGAGCATCCAGGCGAGGGTGGCGCCGAAGAGGGCGAACGAGATGCCGAACTTGAGCGGCTTCGACCACGCCGGGCTGCCGTTGATCAGGCGGTCGTCGACTAGGAGGCCGATGGCCGAGACCAGGACCACGGCGACCATGGCGGCCGACAGCGCGATCAGCGGTCGGTGCCAGTGGACTCGGGGTTCGAGGGCGCGGGCGGGCGGGGATGTGGTGATCATGAGGGGGGCTCCATTCCGGCGGCGGCGAGGTCAACGGTCGCAGTCGCGCGGGTCCGGGTCACTGCGGCCAGCACGTCGGACCGGGGTGCGGTTCGCCCTACCTCCGGATGGTCTTGCCTGGTCAGAGGGGTCGCGCGCGGAATTGTCGGACCCTGCCTCTACCGTTCCTCCCAGTCGAGCCGAACTGGGAGATACGACGTGCGCAGGTGGGAACTCGTTGCCGATGGCTCCGCGAAGTTCTGGGAGGTCGGGCGGGATGGCACAGGGGTGACCGTGCGGTACGGGCGGCTCGGTTCGGCTGGGCAGACCAAGGTCAAGGACTTCGCGTCGGAGGCGTTGGCGGTGGCGCACGTGGACAAGCTCTTGGCGGAGAAGGAGAAGAAGGGGTACGGGGAGGTCGGTGCCCCTGTCGCGAGTGGACCAGTGGCCGCTGGGGTCGACGAGTCCGTGGTCGAGCGGCCGGATGAGTCGACGTTCGTGGTGCCGCCGTCGTGGCGGAATGTGGCACGGCCTGGGCGTGGGCAGGGTGGGCGGCGGGCGGCCAAGTCCTCTCGGGACGCCGAGGCGTACCTGCGGTCCAAGGTGGAGCGGCTGCCCGCGCAGTTGGCGGCGGCGCTGGTCAACCGCGGCTCGGAGCCGGAGTTGGTCGAGGCGGCCAAGGCCTACCTGGACGGTCGGGGGACGCCGCTGGGAGCGGCTGTCGTGGGGGCGACGCTGACCAGCGAGGCATCGCGGTACTACGGCAGGGAGGACGTCGCGACGCTCGCGGACGTGTGGGTCGTCCAGCACGGGTTCGCGTTCGCCGCGCAGGCGGTCAGCGACCTCGGGCGGATCAGCGTCTTCTGGGCTGGTGCTCCCGGCAAGGCGACGGCGGCGGTGGGCCGGCGCACCGACGACCACCAGACCTGGCCCTACGCCAACCGCCAGGTCGTGGAGCGGCTCCGGGTGCTGCTGGCCGGTGCCGACGAGGCCGATTACCTGGCCGCGGTCGAGGTGTTGTCGGCGCGGCGCGACACCGTGCTCACCCGGACGATCGCCGCCTACCTTGCCTCGACGCGGCAGGACTGGGTCGACGAACTGGTCGCCGAGGTGTTGCCGGGTGCCAGGCTGGTGGAGGAGCACCGGTTGTTCCTCGGTTCCCTGGGGACGGTCGAGCAGGTGGAGGCGGTGTACGCGCGGGAGGAGTACCGGTACTGGCTGCCGCAGAGCGACGTGCTGCCCACGGTGGTCTGCGCTGTCGGCGCCGGAATCGCGCCGGTCTTGGCTCGGCTGCTCGACGGGGATTCCGGTGACGACGCGCGCAAGCTCCTGGTCGACGCGCTGGCGTGGACGCCGACCGATGAGGCGTTCGGCCTGCTGGTGGCGCGGCTGGACGAGAAGTTCGTCATGTCCGCGGTGGTCGGTGCGGTCAAGCGCTACCCGGCGCGGGCGTTGCGGGTGTTGGCGGCGAGCGAGTCAGCGGCGGCGAGGTCGTTGCTGGTCGGGCACGTCCGGGCCAATCCCGAACTCGTGGCGGTGGCGGAATTGGACGACGAGCTGCGGGTGGTGGTCGAGGACGCCGCCGCCGAGGAGGGGGCCGCGCCGGACGCGCCCGACGAACTGCTGCCGCGGGTGCTGGTGGCTCCCCCGTGGACGGTCGGTCGCGCGGCGGTCAAGCCGGTCGTCGTCGACGGGTTGGAGTCGGCCGCGGTGCGGGAGATCCGGTGGGAGCCGGGCGAGCGGCAGGAGTGGTCGGAGGCGTTCGGCGGCTACTACTGGGCCGACGCCACGTTCCCCGAGTGGGCGGTGGCGGTCGCCCGGCTGCTGGCGGGCAAGATCCCCCACCACATGCAGCCCGCACTGGTCCTGAAAGCCCCGAAGGAGTTGCTGCGGCGCCACCTCGTGGACTGGCGGCCGGAGATGTGGTCGGCGATGGACTGGGCGAGGCCGTTCGTGGCGCGCTTCGAGATCGACGCGCTCCCGGTCGCGGTGCGGATCGCGAAGGCGGATCCGACGTCTGGCGCCGAACTGTTGCTGCCGTTCGCGGACGGTGAGGTGGCGCGGCTGATGGCGGGCTGGTTGGGGCGGCTCAAGTCCGTGCACGGCGTCGCGGTCGCGTGGCTGCTGCGGCACCCGGAGACGGCGGTTCGGGCGTTGCTGCCCGTGGCGCTGGTGAAGCCGGGCAAGGCGCGGCGCGAGGCCGAGGCGGCGCTGCGGCTGGTCGCGGCGCGCGGGCACGCCGACGTGGTGCGGCGGGTGGCTGCGGAGCACGGGGGTCGGGTGGAGGAGGCCGCGGAGTCGCTCATCACCACGGATCCGCTGGACCACCTCCCGGCGAAGATGCCCGTGGTCGGCGACTGGGCTGATCCGGTGCTGCTCCCCCGGATCCTGTTGCGGGACAGGGAGCACGCGTTGCCCGTCGCGGCGGCGGGGCACGTGGTGACGATGCTGGCGATGTCCAAACCGGATGACGTGTACGCGGGTGTCGAGGTGGTGCGGGAGTTGTGCGACCCGGAGTCGCTGGCGCGGTTCGTGTGGGCGGCGTTCGAGGCGTGGCGGGCGAACGGGACGCCGCCGAAGGACGGGTGGGTGCTGCCCGCGCAGGGGCTGTTCGGCGACGACGAGACGGTGCGGGCGCTGGCTCCGGTGATCCGGGTGTGGCCGGGTGAGGGCGGGCACTCGAAGGCGGTGGTCGGGCTCGACGTGCTGGCGGCGATCGGCAGCGACGTGGCGTTGCTGCACCTGAACGGGATCGCGCAGAAGGCCCAGTTCGGCGGGTTGAAGGCGCGGGCGCGGGAGAAGATCGACGAGGTCGCGGCCGGGCTCGGGTTGACCGGTGAGCAGTTGGCGGACCGGCTGGTGCCGGACTTCGGGTTGGACGACGCGGCGACGCTGGTGGTCGACTACGGGCCGCGGCAGTTCGTGGTGGGCTTCGACGAGCAGCTCAAGCCGTACGTGGTGGACGGCGACGGCAAACGTCGGGCCGCGCTGCCCAAGCCCGGCGCGAAGGACGACCAGGAGTTGGCGACAGCGGAGCACAAGCGGTTCGCGGTGTTGAAGAAGGACGTGCGGACGGTCGCGGCGGACCAGATCCGCCGGTTCGAGGCGGCGATGGTGGCGCGGCGGCGGTGGCCCGCCTCGGAGTTCCGGTCGCTGTTCGCCGAGCACCCGCTGCTGTGGCACGTCGTGCGGCGGCTGGTGTGGATCACCGAGGGCGGGCAGGCGTTCAGGTTGGCCGAGGACCGCACGATCGCCGACGTGAACGACGACGCGGTGGAGCTGCAGGAGGACGCGGTCGTGGGGATCGCGCACCCGTTGGACCTGGCGGATTCGGTGGCCGACTGGGCCGGGGTGTTCGCGGACTACGAGATCCTGCAACCGTTCCCGCAGTTGGGCAGACCGGTGCACGCGCTGGCCGAGGACGAGCGGTCGGCGTCGGAGCTGAAGCGGTTCCAGAACGTCACGGTCCCGGTCGGCAAGGTGCTGGGGCTGACGAACAAGGGCTGGCGGCGGGGTGAGCCGCAGGACGCGGGCGTGGAGTGCTGGATCACCCGGCCGGTGCCCGGCGGCGGGTCGATCGTGGTGAACCTGGATCCCGGCATCCCGGTCGGTGTTGTCACCCTGTTCGAGAACCAGACGCTGTCCGGGGTCTGGTTTAACGACCGCGGCAGCGAGTGGCGGCGTGACGGGGCGCGGACGTTCGGTGAGCTCGACCCGATCACCGCGTCCGAGGTCCTGACCGAACTGACGTCCCTGACGAACTGAGGAATCCGTTGTCCGACAACACGAAGGTCCAGCGGCCACCGGCCGAGATCCGGTTCGCCGACGAGTTGGCGCGGCTGCGCGAGTCCGACACCGCGCACCGGCCTCCGGGGTGGGCGCTGAGCTTGCAGGGGGCGCGGCGGTTCATCATCGGCGACGAGCGGGCGGGTATCACGCGCAAGTTCGTCGGCGACCCGTCGCTGATCGACCGGGCGCTGGTGACGTTGGCGACCAGTCGCGGGCTGATGCTGGTGGGTGAGCCGGGGACGGCGAAGTCGCTGCTGTCGGAGCTGATCGCGGCGGCGGTGTGCGGGGAGTCGACGCTGACGATCCAGGGCGGCGCGGCGACGACCGAGGACCAGATCAAGTACTCGTGGAACTACGCGCTGCTGGTCGCGGAGGGGCCGTCGCCGCGGTCGCTGGTGCCCGCGCCGATGCTGCGGGGCATGGCCGAGGGGAAGGTCGTGCGGTTCGAGGAGATCACCCGGTGCCCGCTGGAGGTGCAGGACAGCCTGCTGTCGCTGCTGTCCGAGCGGGTGGTGGCGATCCCGGAGCTGACCGGGCCGGACGGGATGGTGTTCGCCAACGACGGGTTCACCGTCATCGCGACGGCGAACACGCGGGACCGCGGGGTCAACGAGATGAGCGCGGCGCTCAAGCGGCGGTTCAACTTCGAGACGGTGTTCCCGATCGCCGACCTCGCCACCGAGCTGGACCTGGTGGAGCAGGAGGCGCGGACGCTGCTGGAGCGCTCGGGGGTCGGGGTGCAGCCGCGGCGGGACGTGCTGGAGGTGCTGGTGACGACGTTCCGCGAGCTGCGCGACGGGGTGACGTCGTCGGGACAACCGATGGACCGGCTGACGACGGTGATGAGCACGGCGGAAGCGGTGTCGGTCGCGCACGCCGTCGGGCTGCGGGGGTGGTTCCTGCGGGGCGAGGCGGGCACCCCGGCGGATCTGGTGGAGTGCCTGGCGGGGACGGCGGCGAAGGACAACGCGGACGACCTGGCCCGGCTGCGGCGGTACCTGGAGCAGCAGGCGTCGAAGCGGCGCGGTGAGCAGTGGCAGGCGCTGCACCGGGCTCGTCACCTGCTGCCCGGCTGATGGCGACGACGTTCATCGGGGTTCGGCACCACAGCCCGGCGTGCGCGGGGCTGGTGGCGGCGACCATCGAGGAGTTGCGGCCGGCGTACGTGCTGGTGGAGGGGCCGGTCGACATGAACGGCAGGCTCGACGAGCTGCTGCTCGGTCACGAGCTGCCGGTCGCGGTCTACACGTACTACCGCGACGGGGAGCGGTCGCACGCGTCGTGGACGCCGTTCTGCGACTACTCCCCCGAGTGGGTCGCGCTGACCGCGGGACGGGCGAGCGGGGCCGAGGTGCGGTTCATCGACCTGCCCGCGTGGCACCCGGCGTTCGCGGGGCGGGGCAACCGGTACGCCGACGCCGAGGCGCGCTACACGGAGGTGACGGACAGGCTGTGCCGGGAGTTCGCGGTCGACAACGTCGACGTGCTGTGGGACCACCTGTTCGAGGTGGAGCCCGCTGACGGGTTGGCGGAGCGGTTGACGGCGTACTTCGACGTGCTGCGCGGGGAGGCTTCCACCGAGCACGCCGACGTGGAGCGCGAGGCGTACATGGCGGCGTGGATCAGGGCGGCGCAGGCGGACGCGGGTGATCGGCCGGTGGTCGTGGTGACGGGTGGGTTCCACACGCCCGCGCTGCGGGCGATGACCGCCGGGCCTGCGGCGGGGTGGGAGTGGGCAGGGACGGCGGCGCGGGCGGGTCAGGATTGGACAGGAGCGGCGGCAGCGGCGGGACAGGAGTTGGCGGAGGCACCACTGCCGCTGGGGCAGGAACGGACGGAAACACCACCGCAGCCTGGGCAGGAACGGGCAGAGGCGTCGCCGCCAGTTGGGCAGGGGTGGGCGGAAACACCACCGCGGTCTGGGCAGGAATGGGCAGGAACGTCACCGCCGGTGGAGCAGGGGTGGGCGGGGGCGTCGGCGGGGCGGGAATGGGTGGGGGCGGGGTGGCCTGCGGTGCCGGAGCCGCCTGTGGAGGCGGTGGGGGCCAGTTATTTGGTGCCTTACTCGTTTCGGCGGTTGGACGCGTTCACCGGGTATCAGTCGGGGATGCCGTCGCCGGAGTACTACCAGCGCCTGTGGACTGACGGGGTGGCCGGTGCGGCGGCGGGGCTGGTCGAGTCGGTGGTGGGGCGGTTGCGGCGGCGGAAGCAGGCGGTGTCGACGGCAGATCTGATCGCGGCGCGGACGCTCGCGGAGGGGTTGGCGCGGTTGCGTGGGCACGGTCATCCGTCGCGGACTGATGTGTTGGACGGGCTGGTCGGCGCGCTGGTGTCGGAGGACCTGTCGCAGCCGACGCCGTGGACGGTGCGCGGGCCGCTGCGGGCGGGCGCGCATCCGGCGGTGGTGGAGATGGTGGCGGCGCTCAGCGGTGAACGGGTGGGGCGGCTGCACCCGGAGACGCCGTCTCCCCCGCTGGTGGAGGCGGTGAGGGCGGAGCTGTTCGCCCTGGATCTGGACGGCTCGGGTGAGGTTCGGGTCGACCTGACCGACTCGCTGGGGTTGCGACGCAGTCGGGTGTTGCACCGGTTGCGGGTGTTGGAGGTCGTCGGGTTCCACCGGTTGTCCGGGCCCAGCGGCGGGGGTGATCCGGTGTACACCGAGCGGTGGCTGCTGACGCCGTCCGACAGGAGGCTGCCCGCGCTGATCGAGGCGGCGGCGTACGGGGCGACGCCGGACGAGGCCGCGGCGGGGGTGCTGCGGGAGCGGGTGCCGGACGCGGGGGTCGACGAGTTGGCGGGGGTGTTGTTCGACGCGGCGCTGTGCGGCATCACGGCGGTGAGCGGCAGCGTGGTGGCGTCGTTGCGGAGTCGGGTCGCGCGGGTGGCGGACGTGGGGGCGCTCGGGCGGGTGCTGGCGACCGTGGTGGGGCTGTGGCGCTACGACGGGCTGTTCGGGACGGCGGGCAGTCCGGTGCTGGCCGCGGTGATCGACGGGGCCGTGACGCGGCTGCTGTGGCTGGTGGAAGGGCTGCACGGTGGGGCGGGTCCCGCTGATCCCCGGCGGCTGCTGGCGGTGGCCGCGGCGCGGGACGCGGTGCTGCACGCCGAGCCGGTGCTGGAGAACGGGCGGGACGCGGCGGTGGCGGTGCTGCGGCGGGTCGCCGCCGACCCGCAGGGGCCGCCGGACCTGCGCGGGGCCGCGTTCGGGTTCTGCTGGTCGCTGGGTGACGGCGGTGACGTGGAGCGGGCCGTACGGGGTATGTCCGGGCCGAGGACGATCGGCGACTGGCTGGCGGGGCTGTTCGCGGTGGCCCGCGAGGAGGTGCTGTCGGCGGAGGCCGTGGTCGAACTGCTGGACGAACTCGTGCACGCACTGTCCGAAGAGGACTTCCTGATCGCGCTTCCCGCTCTGCGGCAAGCGTTTGCGTACTTCCCGCCGTCGGAGCGGGAGACGATCGCGGAGCGGGTGATGATCGCGCGGGGTGTGCGCGGGTCGGTCGGGCCGCTGCTGCGGGCCGACGTGGACCCGGCGGTGGTCGCGGCGGGGATGGCGTTGGAGGCCAAGGTCGACGCGGTGCTCGCTCGGGAGGGGTTGGCGTGACGGAGTTGGAGCGGTGGCGGCTGATCCTCGGGGAACCCGCCGAGCCGCACTGCGGTGGGCTGGAGGGCGCCGGGGCTGGCCGGGACACGGCGCTGGAGTGGCTGTACGGCCGTGAAGCGGATCGGGAGAACCGCGGGGTGCGGCGCGGCGGACAGGGCGAGTCGGTGCTGAAGACCGTGGACTGGCTGGACGAGGTGCACCGGCTGTTCCCGAAGGAGACCATCGAGCGGTTGGAGCGCGACGCCGTCGAGCGCTACGACATCACCGAGATCGTCACCGATCCCGAGGTGCTGGCACGGGTCGAGCCGAACGCGGCGCTGCTGCGGGCGGTGCTGCGCACCAAGCACCTGATGAACCCCGAGGTGCTGGCGATGGCGCGGCGGATCGTGGACGCCGTGGTCGCGGAGCTGACGCGCAAGCTGGCCAAGGAGGTCAAGCTGGCGCTGAGCGGTACTCGGTCGCGGCGGCCGAGCAACTTCAAGCAGGCCCGCAACTTCGACTTCCGGCGGACGATCCGGTCGAACCTGGCGCACTACGACCCGGCCGAGCGGCGGGTGTACATCGAGAAGCCGATGTTCTCCTCGCGCACCCGTCGGCACATCGAGCGGTGGCAACTGATCCTGGTGGTGGACCAGTCGGGGTCGATGGCGGGATCGGTGATCCACTCGGCCGTGTCGGCCTCGTGCCTGTGGGGTCTGCCGGGGCTCAAGACGCACCTGATCGCGTTCGACACGTCGGTGGTCGACCTGACGTCGGACGTGGTGGACCCGGTGGAGCTGCTGATGAAGGTGCAGCTCGGTGGTGGCACGAACATCTCCAAGGCGGTGACCTACGCCGAGGGCCTGGTGGAGAACCCCCGGCGGGCGATCGTCGTGGTGATCACCGACTTCTACGAGGGCGGCGACGCGGGTCAGTTGGTGCGCACCGTGCGCAAGCTCGTCGAGCAGGGCTCGGAGGTGCTGGGGCTCGCGGCGCTCGACGAGGACGCGAACCCCGACTACGACAAGGACCTCGCGCAGCGGCTGGCGAACGTGGGCGCGCACGTCGGGGCGATGACGCCGGGCCGGTTGGCCGAGTTCGTCGCGGAGAGGATCGGCTGATGCGGGACGACCTGCTCGCGCTGACGTCGGACGCGTTGGCGGCGCTGGCCAACCGGGGTCTGCTGAAGCGCGCGACGAAGGACCTCGACGCGGGCGCGGGTCCCACCGTCGAGGTCGACGGTGGGACGGTGCGCGGCCGGTTCCCCGACGGGGTCGAGGTCGAGCTGCCCGTCGGGGTCGCGCTCGGGGCTGCGGCCTGCTCGTGCGGCGCGCAGGGGGTGTGCAGGCATCGGATCGCGGTGGTGCTCGCCTACCAGCGGGAGGGGTCGGGCGAGGCCGCGCCGGTGTTCACGGCGTGGTCCCCCGGCGCCATCGACGACGAGGCGCTGTCCGGGCTGCTGGGCGTGCGCGGGCTCGCGGCGGCTCGGCGGTCGCACGCCGCCGGGTACCCGGTGCGGCTGCGGCGGCCGACGGCGGCGGATCCGGCCGCGAGCGCCGAACTGCCGTCGTGCACCGTGCGGTTCCTCGTACCGGGTGAACTCGGGTACGTGCACGCGGACGCGACGGCCGCGCGGCGCGACGAGTTCGTGGCGCACGCGGTGTGGGCGTTCCGCGAGGCCGACGAGCGCGGGCTGGTCGAGGACGTGGTGCGGTTCGACGTCGGCGGGAGCGCCGGGCCGGACCGGGCGGGGCTGGCGGGTGTGCTGGAGCTGGCCGACCGGGTGCTGCTCGACGGCGCGGCGCACGCCGATCCGGTGCTGGACGCCGGGTTGCGGCGGGCGCGGGTCGAGCTGGGTGACCGTGGTCTGCACTGGCCCGCGGCCGCGGTGGACGACCTGGTGGGGCAGTTGCGGGCGTACCGGGAGCGGTCGGCGCACTACCGGGCCGAGCGGTTCGCCGAACTGGTCGCGGAGCTGCACGCGCGGCACCGGGCGACCGGGGCGAGGTCGCAGGTGCTGGGCACGGACGTGCCCGCCGAGACGCCGCTGCACCGGGTGCGGGTGACGGCGCTGGGGTGTCGGATCCGCGGGACGGTCGAGGACCGGACGGCGGAGGTGTTCTTCGCGAGCGGCCCGACCACGCTGGTGCTGCGGCACCGGTGGGCGATCGGCGAAGGCGAGTCGCCGACGGGGCACGACCTGGTGTCGCGGCGGGTCGCGGGCACCACGTTGGGGGCGCTGGCCGCGTCGAACATCGTGTCCGAGTCGGCGTCGCGCAGCGCCAGCCGGGTGTTGAAGGTGTCGGCGGGGCGGGTGTCCAAGACGTCGATCACGCCGGTGGGGCGGGCGTGGGAGGGGTTGTCCGAGCCGGTGTTGGTCCGGTCGCTCGCCGCGGAGGCGGCGGCGTTGGAACGGCTGCCGCCCCGGTTGGTGCGGGCACGGGTCGAGGCCGAGCTGGTGCGGGTCGTGGCGATCGGCGAGGTGCGGTCGGTGGGGTACTCCCCCGGCGCGCAGCGGTTGGACGCGGTGGTCGCGGACGAGTTCGGTGCGACGGCGAGGATCTCGGCCACGCACCGGGGGGAGGCTCCTGGCGCGTTGGACGCGTTGGCGGGCGCGTTGGAGTCCGATCCGGTGATGGTGAGCGGGTCGTTGCGGCGGGTCGGGGGTGTGGTCGTGATCGATCCGCTCGCGGTGCTGACGGGGTCGGGGGTGGTGGTGCTCGACCTGGCCCCGGTGCGGGGTGTCGGTGTGGTGCCGGGGTACCGCGAGTCGGGGTCGGACCTGATCGGGGCGGCGGTGGACGCGGCGTTGGCGGTGTGCGCGGATGCCGCGCACCGGGGGCTGCGGCACCTCGCGCCGGGGGTGCGGGCGCGGCTCGGTGAGGCGGCGGCGGGGCTGCGGCGGGTGGGGTTGCACGGGTCCGCGGCCGCGGTGACGGCGTTCGGGGAGGAGGTGAGCGCTCGGACGTGGGTGGACGCGCAGGTGCGGCTGCTGGTGGCCCAGGAGTGCCGCTGAGCCCTGGTGCGTCACGCGTCGGCGGCCGGGTCGTGGAGTGCGGCGGTCAGCTTGGGCTTGTCGTGCAGGACGAGGACCGCGCACAGGACGGTGTAGGTGGCGGCCAGGTACTTGACGAACGGGTAATGGAAGGCGAAGTCCATCAGGGTGATGTTGAGGCTCACCGCGAAGAGGGCCGCCGCGCCGAGGAAGGTGGTGCGGCGGAACAGGAGCATGACCGCCGGGAGGAACTCGAAGAGCCCCGTCACCCGCCCGTAGAACGGGGAGTACCCGTAGAAGGCCCACACCAGCGACGTGCCGTCCGCTGTGGACTTCGAGATGGTCCAGTCGCCGTAGTGGTACTGGCCTCCCAGGAGTTTCACGCTGCCGTAGAACAGGAACACGGCTGACAGCAGCAGCCTGACGGCCAGGATCGCCCTGGACGGCGAGTGGAACCAGATCACGGTAACTCCAAGGTCGAGGGGTGGTGGCGACCATGGTGGTGAGCCGGCCGGGGTCGCGGACCGTTCGAAGGTGCCGATCCGCCGGCCTTCGGGAGGAAGCGCCTCCTCCCGAAGGAGGAAGCGGGGCCCGGTCGAAGTGCCTAGGCTCGGTCGTCGTGACGACGGAGGACACGACGTGGCCCACGGCGGCGCGGTGGGCGATCCGGTTCGGTCCGCTGGTGGTGGCGCTGGTCGCGCTGCTCTTCCTGTTCGAGCCGCGGGGGGTGCTGACGCCGGGGGTCTGGGTGGTGGCGTTGGTGGGCGGCGCGCTGGTCGTCCCCGGCGGGCGGTGGCCGCTGGCCGTGAGCCTCGCCCAGTCGGGTCTGCTGCTGGTGTCGGTGGTCGCGGTTCCGCCGAGCATCGGGATCACCCAGCTACTGGCCGGGGCGGCGTTGGGGGAACTCGCGGTGCGACGGCCGTGGCTGCCCTACTTGGCGTGCGGGACCGCGATGGCCTGCGGCGTGGGGGCGTTCTACCTGGCCTCGCAGCCCGACGCCGAGCCGGTGCCCACGGTGTTGCGGGTGCTCATCATGGTCGGTGGCCCGGTGTTGGCCGGGCGGCACCTGCGGTCGTTGCGGGAACTGGCCCAGCGCTACCGCCGGGACGGTCTGGACGCGGTGCGCCTCCGGGACGCCGAGGTCCGCGCGGCGCGGGAGGCCGAGCGCACGTCCATCGCCCGTGAGCTGCACGACCTGGTGGCGCACCACGTGTCCAGCATCGTGCTGCGCGTCGGTGTGGCCCGGCACGTCCCGCCCGATCCCGAGGCTTTCCGCGCGGCGCTGGACGACGTGCACGAGTCGGGCACCGACGCGCTCAGGGACCTGCGCGAACTCGTGTCCGTGCTGCGCGCTCCCGGTGCGTCGGACGTGGCGCTGCTCAGCCCGGACGGCCTGGACCCGGCGTTGCGGCAGGCGGTGGAACGGTGTGAGCAGGCGGGGTTCGACGTCACCGACGCCATCTCCGAGCGGGGTGGCGGTCTGGACTCGGTGCGGCGGCTGGCCGTGCTGCGGATCGTGCAGGAGTCGCTGACCAACGTGATGCGCCACGCGCGTCCCGGTTCCACCGTCGAGGTCGACGTGCGCGGGACGGCCGACCACGTCGAGATCGGTGTGTTCAACGACGGCGCCCCGGTCCGCCGGGTCGACGGGCCGTCGGGGCACGGACTGATCGGTATGGCCGAGCGGGTCACCGTGCTCGGCGGCACGTTCAGCGCGGGTCCGACGCCGACCGGGTGGCGCGTGGCCGCGCGGTTCCCCCGTGCGGGCTCGGCGGTCCACCGGTGATCCGGGTCGTGCTGGTCGACGACCAGCACCTGGTGCGGGCCGGGTTGCGGATCCTCTGCGACTCCGCGCCGGACGTGGAGACCGTGGCCGAGGCCGCCAACGGCCACGAGGCGGTGCGCGCGGTCGAGGAGCACCGTCCCGACGTGGTCCTGATGGACCTGCGGATGCCGGGGATGGACGGTGTCACGGCGACCGCGCGCATCCTCGAACGGCACCGGCACACCAGGGTCGTGGTGGTCACGACGTTCGACGACGACGAGAACCTCTACGGGGCGCTGTCCGTCGGCGCTTTCGGGTTCCTGCTCAAGGATTCCGCGCCCGAGGACCTGCTCGCGGCGGTCCGCCGGGCGGCGGCGGGCGAGCCGCCGTTCAGCCCCGCCGTGCTGCGGCGGGTCGTCGGCCGGGCGACCGAACGGCACCGCCCCGCCCCCGCGGGTGAGGACGTGCTGCCGCCGTTGACCCCGCGCGAACGGGACGTGCTCGTGCTGCTGTCACACGGGTTGAGCAACGCCGACATCGCCGAACGGCTGCACCTCGGTGTGACGACGGTCAAGACGCACGTCGGGTCGCTGCTGACGAAAACGGGGCTGGACAACAGGGTTCGCCTCGCGCTGCTCGCCCACTCGGCGGGGATCGACGCGGACTAGTGGCCCTTGCGGGTGGACGCGTTGCGGACCCACACCCACAGGGCGAGCGCGGCCAGCGACGCCACGACGATGATGTCGATGGTGCGCGCGGTGGCGGCGGCCGCGGGACCCGTCTTCTGCACGACCGCGCCGGTGTTCTGCGCCGGGGGCGTGCTGACGTCCGTCTGCGCGGCGACCACGGTGACGTTCCCGACGAGCGTGATCCCGGCGGGCGACGTGGAGTACGCGGGCGACACGGCGACGTCGTCGGTCGCGCTCGCGCTGCCCACGACGACCAGCAGTAAGAAGGCGACGGCCAGGAAGCCGGTGAGCACCGTCGCTCGAACCACTCGAAGGGCCACCACGCTCGTCCTCCTCCGGCCGGATGCCGTTGGGCGCCAACGCGTGGATCTACGGGTGCGGCCTGCGGTCGGCTCATCGAGACGGAAGAACGTTACCCGGCCGTTATCTTCAGCGCGCGGTAGGAAGCGGCGGCGCTGGTGGCCGCGGCGGCGATGATCGCCGACCCGACGACGACACCGCTGAGCGCGATCGGGAGGCCGTCGGCGAGGCTGTAGCTGCGCAGGGTCTCGACGATGGACGCGACGCCCAGGACCGCCGTGACGACGCTGAGCCACGGGGCGTCGAGCGGCGCCATCGCGCGCACCATGGACAGCACCAGCACCGCGCCGCCGATCGACACCACCACCCAGAACCCGGCCAGGTTCTCGCTGAGGACCGATCGGTCGAACGCGAGCGGCGCGATGATCGACCAGACCGCGGCCAGGAAGCAGACGGTGCTGGTGCGACTGGCGAGCGCGATCAGCTTCAGCACGACCTCTTCGCCGTGCCACTGGGCGGACTCTTCCACCTGGCCCTCCGTGCTTCGTTCGGCTTCCCCCGCGACGATTCCACGGCTCGACGGGTGTGTCGATCATCGAGGACGTGCTGGGAGGGAGGTCACGAGCATGGACGACGGCGGGACGCTTGTCGAGGATCACCCGTCCAGGGCGCCGAAGACGCCCGCCGTGAACCCCGCCGCGGTGGCCAGGTCGACCAGGTCGGCGCGGCGGCTGTTCGGCACCAGCACAAGCGGGTAGCAGTCCGACTCGATGTCCAGGACGGCCAGGGTCGTGCCGCCCTCACCGAGTCCGGTGCCCGCCAGGTCGAGGAACTCGTGCGTCGCGACGTGGACGTCGGCCTCGTCCAGCCAGACCCAGGCCCCCGCGTTGGTCGGGTTCGACCGCAGCGCCCTGAGCTGGGCGATGACCTCCTCCGCCTCCTCCTTCCAGTCGACCTCGGCGAGCAGGTCGTGGTCGGCGAGGGCGTCCACGAGGGCGATCCACGCCAGGGTGGGGATCGGTTCGTCGATGCCGCGCTCGTCGAGCCGGTCGGCGTGCGCCAGCAGGTAGGCGTCGGGGTCGTCGTGCGCGCTCGTCACCCGCTCCGCGACGTCCGGTTCGCCGGGCGCGAGCAGGGCGGCGAGAGCGGCCAGCGCGTCTCGAACGGTCTGCGGCATGCGGGTCCTCCTGGTGTGCGGGCGGGGCGAAGACCTTGACCGCGCCCGCCGGAACGGGAGCGCGGGCGGCCACGTCGTACCGGCATGAGCCAAACACGGCGGGTCCGGTTGTCCACGGCCGCACCACTGGTCTGGGGCGTGGCCGGGGTCGCGGCGGTGCTGGCGGTGTGGCACGGGTTCGGGATCCTCGTCACGCCGGAGCGGACGTTCTTCTGGTTCATGACGTTCGCCGACCTGGTGGTGGCGGCCATCGCGTTCTGGTTGGGGCGGCAGTGGCCGCGGTACGCGGACATCGAGTCGGGCGGGATCGTGCTGCTGCGGCAGCGGATCCGGTTCGAGGCGATCACCGAGATCCGGCTGGGTGACGTGTCGGCGAAGCCGTTCTGGTTGGCGTTCTGGCTGCCGACCTCGCTCGTGGTCGGGCTGATCGTCGCGTTCACCAGCGCCTCGTCGTACAACCGGGAGGTCGTCGAGTTCGCCACCGAGAACGGCCGTGCGCGGCTGCGGTGGCGGCGTGCCTCCGGGCACGACGAACTGGTGCAGGCCGTGCGGGCCGCGCGGCCGGACCTGGAGCCGCGGTACGGCCTGGACGGGAACAGCCCGGCGCGGGACTTCTCGCCCCGCATGTCCGTCGGCGGCGGGCTGCTCTGCGCGGGCCTGCTGCTGTGGGGGTTCTTCGCGGGCTGGTCCGGCCTCCAACTGCTCGACCGGTCGACGGTGGACGAGCCCGTCCCGGTGGCGGCGACCTCGTCCGCGCTGCGCTCGGCGACCTCGCACCTGACCGGGTACGAGCCGCTGCCCGGAGTGCGGGCCGAGTACTACTCCTGGCCCTGCGCCCGGAACAACGACCTGCTGCTCGGGCCTTCGCCGGACGTCGTCGACCTGCACCTCAAGGTCGTCGGCAGGGACGTGCCGCCCGCCACCGCGGACGCCATCGAGGCGCGCATCAGGCAGGACATCGGGATGGACCCCGACCAGTACCTCTTCACGCTCGACCGCCGGACGTCCGACGTCGCGGTCGACATCCCCCTGGTGTCCGGCCTGCACGTCGAGGTCTTCACCGGCTGCGTGGCCTCGGCCGACCTGCCCGGTCTCCAGCGGCAGCTCGACGAGTTCGCGGCCGCCATCGGGGCGGGCCGCTAGCTCACAGGGCGATGAGCCCCGCCCTCGTCGGGGTGAACCCGCAGGTGTCGAGGTAGAACGGCGTGAGGTGGTCGTCGAAGTCGACGTGGAGCCACTCGCACCCGGCGGCGCGGGCGTGTTCGACGGCCGTGGCGACGAGTGCGGCCCCAACGCCTTGCCGTCGCACGGAAGCGGTGACCAGCGTGTCGAGGATGAACGCGTGGATCGCGCCGTCCCAGGCCACGTTGACGAACCCGACCAGCTCGCTCCCCCGGTTCGCACACACCCATCCGAGGCTGTGCCGGTTGACCTGCGCCCACCAGTCGTCGTCGAGGACCCGGTGGTCGAAACCCTCCGCGTGCAACGCGTTGACGGCGGTGTTGTCGAACCGGCCGCGCCATTCGTAGCTGATCATCGCCGCACCGTAGGGAACGGGTCGGCGCGGCGTCCAGCGGGTTCAGCCGCCGTCAGGACACGTCGAGGACGACCTTGCCGTGGACCTCGCGGGCGAACAGGGCTCGGACGGCGTCGTCGACGTCCCGCCACGCGCCGCGCAACCCGACCTGCGCCGACAACCTCCCGGCGGCGACCAGTCCCAGCAGGTCCGCCAGTTCTCCCGAGACCGGGGAGGTCACGTCCCCGAAGGTGTTGATCGTCTTCGGGGCGCCGAACGCGAACAGCGATCCCGCCTCGAACGTGGTGCTCTCCCCCGAGGCCGAGCCCACGAGGTGGATCGCCCCGCCCTCGGCCAGCAGGGCCCACATCCGGGCGAGGTGCGCCCCGCCGATCGTGTCGAGCACGAGGTCGAACCGGTCGTCCACTGTGGACAGATCCGTCACCACCTCACCGGCGCCGAGTTCGCGCAACCCCGCCGCCCGGTCGGGACCACCGACGGCGGCCGTCACGTGGGCACCGGCGATCGAGGCCAACTGGACCGCGAAGTGCCCCACTCCCCCGCTGGCACCGGTGATCAGCACCCGGCGGGCCAGCAGCGACCGGGTCCGCAGGACGCGCAGGGCGGTGATCCCCGCGACGCCGAGCGCGGCGGCGTCGTCCAGCGCGACGGCGTCGGGGACCACGGCGAGCCAGGCGGGGCTGACCGCGACCCGCTCGGCCCACGCGTACGGCGCCATCCCCAGCACGACCCGCGCCCCCTCGGCCGGTCCGGAGCCGTCGGCCGCGGCCCGGACCACGACACCGGCCGCGTCGTGCCCGTGGATCACCCCCGCGGGCCACTGGTCGGCGTACTTGAGCTCGCCGAGGTTCAGGCCGATGTGCCGGACGTCCACCAGCACCTCGTCCGCGGCGGGACGGGGTTCTTCGACATCGGCGAACCGGACCGGACCGTCATCGCCGTGTTCGACGACCAGTGCGCGCATGGTGATCTCCTCGTCAGCGGGGTGGCACGTGACGACGAGCTTTCGGCACGGCACCGCGGCCGACCAGGTCCGGGACGATCAGTTGTGTGGCCGTCTGCCTCGCGGGGCTATCGCGCGCGGACGGTGCGGCGGTACTCGCCGGGGGCGAGCCCGCGGGCCCGGCGGAACGCCCGGCTGAACGCCTGCGGCGTCGCGTACCCCACCGCGCCCGCCATCACGTCGATGGGCTCGTCGGTGTCGCGGAGCCGGAGCGCGGCGAGGTCCATCCGCCACCGGGTCAGGTACGCGCCGGGTGTCTGCCCCAGCGCGGCCGGGAAGCGGCGCGACAGCGTCGCCCGCGACACGCGGATCGCCTCGGCCAGGGTCGCGGTCGTCCACGGCCGCTCGGGTTCCTCGTGGATGCGCGACAGGGCGTCGCGCACGACCGGGTCGAGCACCGCGCCCAGCCACGAGCCCGACCGCTCGGCGGGATGGCTGTCCAGCCACGCGCGCACGAACCGCACCAGCAGCAGGTCGATGACGCTGTTGACGGTCGCGGTGCTCCCGATCCGGGGATGGGCCAACTCCTCGGTCAGCAACCGGATCACCCCGTCCAGCGACGAGTTCTCCCGCGCGGGCAGGTGCATCGGCACGGTGAGCGCCGCGAGCACCAGCGTGCTCACCTCGGGGTCCTGTTCGTAGTGCAGGGTCAGCAACCGGGTGTCCACCTCCGGCGTCCCCAGGCGCAGGACGTCGCCCCTCGTCTGGGCCTCGATCGCGGCTTCCCGGTCGCAAGGCCCCATCCGGACGCCCGGCAGGCTCGACAGCCCGTGCTCCGTGCCAGGGGGCAGCAGCACGACGTCCCCCGCGTCCAGCCTCCGCGGCGGCTCACCGGGGACGTCGAGCCACACCGTCCCCTCGGACACGGCGTGCAACGCGGCTCCGGGGAACGTGCTCAGCCACACCCCCCACGCGCCGCCCGCTTCGAGCCGCACCCCGAGCGAGCCCCGCGCACCCGAGACCCGCAGGGCGTCGGCCAGGAGATCCATCCCCGCATCGTCCCACGACGTCGGAACCGGGGCGCCGCGCCCGCTAGCCGAGCAGGCGGGTCAGTTCCACGCGGGAGCGGACTTCCAGGCGGGCGAAGATGTTGCGGAGGTGGTGTTCGACGGTGCGGTGGCTGATGAACAACTGGGCGGCGATCTCGCGGTTGGTCGCGCCCTCGGCGACGAGCTTGGCGATCTGGGACTGCTGCGGGGTCAGCGCGGTGCTCGGGGCGGTGCGGGTGGGGACGATGGTGTCGCCGGAGGCGCGGAGTTCGGCGCGGACGCGGTTGACGAAGTGCTCGGAGTCGTACTGCTGGAAGATCTTCAGCGCGTCGCGCAGGTGTTCCCTCGCGGCTTTCGGCTGCCTGCCGCGGCGGAGGCGGTGGCCGTAGAACAGTTCGGTCTTGGCCAGTTCCATGGGGGTGCCGCCCGCGCGGTGCAGGCGGATGGCTTCGCGGAAGTGCTCGTCGGCCACGGGGTCGGAGCCCGCCAGCAGTGCGCGGGAGCGGTGGGACAGCGCGAGCCTGGCCGGGCAGCCGGTGCTGACCGCCCAGCCCTCGTACTGGCGCAGCACGTTGGTGGCCTTGGCCTGCTGGCCGCACGCCACGGCGGCCTCGACGAAGTGGGGCGCGGTCATGACCTTGATGCCGGGGTGGACGCGGCCGGTGCCGACGGCGAGCAGCCGCAGCCGGTTGAGCGCGTCGACGGGCCGGTCGTCGACCAGGTCCACGCACGCCAGCGCCCACGAGCTGAACGTGCTCGGCCTGCCGAGGCCGCGTCGGGCCACGTCCGCGGCGGCCAGGTGCAGGCGGTGCACGGCGGTGGCCTTGTTGCCCTGCAACGCCGCCATGAGCGCGAGGATCGTCAGGTGGTCGACCACGGTGTTGGGCTGCCCCATCGAGGTCGCCTCGCGGACGCCCTCCAGCGAGCTGTCCAGCGCGATGGAGTGCTGGTCCAGCAGGAGCGCCGCCAGCGAGCGGTAGACCAGCGCCCACGGCACGAGCGCGACCATGCCGCTGTCCCGCGCCGAGGCCACGGCCTGGGTGGCCAGTTCCAGCGACCGGGTGGCGTGGCCGAGCACGTAGGCGGCCTGGCTGCCCCAGATCTTGGACCGCGGGTCGGACAGCCCGGCCGCGAGCCGCATGGCCCGGTCCAGCGCGGGCATCGCGACCTGGTGGCGGCCCGCGAACGTGGCGGCCATGCCTTCGAGGTGGTCGAGCATCAACTGGGTCACGGGCGGCTCGTCCGGGCGGCGCAGGCTCGTGGCACGGGCGACGGTCCTGGCGTGGTCGGCCTGGTCACCCGCGATGCTGCCCGCCTCGGCGGCGAACACCAGCGCGGTGATAGCGAGCGTGCGGTTGGACTCCAGCAGGCCGTCGGACGCCTTCAGCAGGCTGCGGACGGCCGTGCCGGGCACGCCGTCGCCGAGTTCGACGCCGCCGCGGACGTAGTCCGCCATGCCGCGCAGTTCGCGGCTGCGGGTGTGCGCGCGGGCTTCGCGGAGCATCGCCCGCGCCTGGCGCGGCCTGCCGACCGACCAGTGGTCGGCCGCGGCGGAGATCAGGTGGGCGGCCTTCGCCTCAGGTAACCGGGTGAGCGCGGCGGCGCGCTGGTAGGCCTGGGAGGACGCGGCGTAGTCGCCCGCGCGCCTGGCCCGCTCGGCCGCCGCGCCGAGTTCGGCCGCGTGGCCGTCGTCCACGCGGCGCGTCATCGCGGCCTGGTGCCACAGCCAGCGCGACCGGTGCTGGTCCGGGTCCAGGACGCCCGCGAGCAGTTCGTGGGCCCCGCGGTGCTCGCTGATCGGCACCTCGGTGGCCAGCACGGTCCGGGTCAGGGTGGTCGACACGCCGACGTGCTCGCCGCGCACCACGAGCAGGCCGCTGTCGCGGGCCTCCTCCAAAGCGTCCAGTTCCAGTTCGGCGCGCACGACGGTGTCCAGCTCCAGGTCCTCGTCGGCCACGGCGAGCAGCACGAGCCGTCGCGCGTCCGGCGACAGGGCCTGGAAGCGGGACCGGAGTCGGGCCCGCAGCACGCTGTCCGGCGCCAGTTCACCCGTGCGCGCGAGTTCGGTCAGCGCGAGCGGGTTGCCGCCCGCCAGGTCCAGCACGCCCTCGGCGAAGTCCTCCGACACCCCCAGCGGGTTGTGGTCGGCGAGCAGGGCCATCGCGGCGGGGTCGTCGAGCGGTCGCAGGGGCAGGACGGGCAGGCCGGTGAGGGGGTTGTCGCCGCGGTGGGGTTCCAGCGCGAACAGCACGGCGACGCGGTGGTCGGCGACGCGGCGGGCCACGAACGCCAGCGCCTCCAGCGACGGGCGGTCGAGCAGGCCGGCGTCGTCGACGAGCACGAGCAGCGGGCGCTGGGTGGCCACGTCGCACAGCAGCCGGTGGACCTCGGCGTTGAGGGGGAAGCTCCGCCGCGCGACGCCGGGGGCGAGCCCAATCGTGATCTTCAGCGCTTCGGGGAGCCGATCGCTCAACGGGTGCAGCAGGCGGTGCAGACCGGCCGGTTCGAGGTCGGTTTCGTCGGGCACGCCGTGCGCGGTCAGCACGCGGAAGTCCGCCGTGCGCGCCAACTCCAGCAGCGCGGTCTTGCCGGAACCGGGCCCACCCGTCACGACCAGCGCGGATCCGCGGCCCGCGCGCGTGGTGTCGAGCAGGTCCCGGACGGCCGCGCGCTCCTGTTGCCGACCGCGCAAAACGACCTCGGAAGCCATACCGGACAGTGTCGCGCGGGTGTGACGAAATGGGGAAGGCCTACGGCCGAATTTACCTACCAACGTTAGTTTTGAGACTCCACGACTGGTGATTCCACCGATGCCGCGCACGAGTGATCAGCACAGACTGCTGCGAATCATCACCGTTCGTGGAAACGAGACCAATGTCGATCACTTCCCACGAGAAGTTGCTGCACGTAGGCGGTGTCACGGTCCGGTTCGGCGGGCTGGTGGCGCTGAGCGAGGTCTCACTGACCATCCGACCGCGAACCGTGGTCGGCGTCATCGGGCCCAACGGGGCGGGCAAGACGACGCTGTTCAACGTCGTGTGCGGCTTCATCCGACCGGAGACCGGCGACCTGAGCTGGAAGGGGCGGCCGCTGCGCAAGCACCGGCCCGACCAGCTCGCCGGTCTCGGGATCGCCCGCACACTACAGGGACTTGGGCTGTTCGGCGGACTCACCGTGCTGGAGAACGTGATGACCGGGGCGGGCAGGCTGGCGCGCACGGGCTCGCTGGCGTCGCTGCTGGGCACCGGCAAGTCGGCGCGGGACGAGCGCGAGCTGCGCGACCGGTCCATGGCCGTGCTGACCGAACTCGACGTCGCCCACGTGGCCCAGTTGCACCCGGGAGCGCTCCCCTACGGCGTGCGCAAGCGGGTCGCGCTGGCCCGCGCGCTGGTGTCCGAGCCGGAGCTGCTGCTGCTCGACGAACCCGCGAGCGGGCTGTCGACCGGCGAGATGGACGAGCTGGCCGACCGGATCCGGGCGTTGACCGAGAAGACCGCCGTCGTGCTGGTGGAGCACCACATGGACCTGGTGATGCGCGTGTGCGACGAGGTCGTGGTGCTCGACTTCGGCGAGGTCATCGCGTCGGGCAGCCCCGACGAGGTGCGCGTCGACCCCGCCGTCGCCGACGCGTACCTCGGCACCGCACCCGAGGAGCTGCCGAGTGCTTGAGATCGAGGGCCTGAGCGCCCACTACGGGCCGGTGCGGGCGCTGTCGGAGGTGAACCTGAAGGTCGAGGAGGGCAGCATCACCGCCATCCTCGGCGCCAACGGCGCGGGCAAGACGACGCTGCTGCGGGTGATCAGCGGACTGGTGCGGGCGAGCGGAGGGCGGGTCACCGCCTTCGGCGAGGACATCACCGCGATGCCCACTGACAGGATCGCCCGCTCCGGGGTGGCGCACGTGCCCGAGGGCGGCGGCGTGATCCCCGAGCTGACCGTGGAGGAGAACCTCCGGCTGGGCGCGCTGTGGCGGCCGGACCGCGCGGACCGGGCCAGGGCGCTGGACGAGGTGCTGGAGCTGTTCCCGCCGCTGGCACCCCGGCGGAGCAAGGCCGCGGGCACGTTGTCCGGCGGCGAGCGGCAGATGCTGGCCATCGGCCGCGGCCTGATGGGCAGACCGCGGATGCTGCTGCTGGACGAGCCGTCGCTCGGCCTGGCGCCGCTGGTCGCCGCGAAGATCATGGCGGTGCTGCGCGACCTGCGCGCCGACACCGGGCTGACCGTGCTGCTGGTCGAGCAGAACGCGCGCAGCGCACTGTCCATCTCGGACTACGGATTCGTGCTGGGGCTCGGCGAGGTGGTGGCCTCCGACGACGCGGCCACGCTGCTCGCCGACGACCAGCTCCGCCACGCCTACCTCGGCTTCTGATCGGAAGGGGGGCCGATGACAACGTTCTTCAACCTGACCTTGGCAGGCCTGTCCAGCGGGGCGGTCTTCGCCGCGCTGGGGCTGTCACTGGTGATCATCTACCGCGCGACCCGCGTGGTGAACTTCGCCCAGCCCGCGCTCGCGCTGATCTCCAGCTACGTCGCGTACTCCGTCACCAAGGGCACCGGCAGCTACTGGCTCGGCTTCGCCGCCGCGATCGTCGTGGGCACGGTGCTGGGGATCGCGGTGGAGCGGCTGCTCGTCCGGCCGCTGCGCAACGCCCCCGAGCTGAGCCCGATCATCGCGACGATGGGTCTGCTGCTGGTGCTCCAGGCGGTGGCCGGGATGATCTGGTCCAACGAGCCGCACGCGTTCTCCTACGCGTTCGACTTCCGCGGCCGGTTCTCCGCCGCCGACCTGTTCGCCGTGCTGGCCGTGCTGGTCACGGCGACGGGTGTGCTGCTGCTGTTCAAGTTCACGTCGCTGGGCCTGCGGATGCGGGCTGCGGCGTTCAACCCCGAGGTGGCGCGGCTGCTGGGGGTTCGGGTCGGGGTGATGCTGACGCTCGGCTGGGGTCTGGCCGCGGCCGTCGGGTCGTTGGCGGGGCTGCTGGCCGTGCCGCCGTTCATCTCCCCGACCGTGCTGGACGAGGTGTTCGTGTTCGCGCTCACCGCGGCGGTGCTCGGCGGGTTGGACAACCCGCTCGGCACGATCGTCGGTGGGCTGGCGCTCGGGATCGGGTTGTCGTACGTGGCGGGGCTGCTGGGTCCGGAGCTGGTGCCGTTGGCGGCGCTGGCGATCCTGGTCTCGGTGCTCGCGGTGCGGCCGGCGGGCCTGTTCGGTCGAGCTACGGCAAGGCGGGTCTGATGCTGAACAAACTTCCCCCGGTCGTCGTGCACCTGCTGGCGGCGCTGGGTTGCCTGGTGCTGCTGGTGCTGCTCACGTTCGCCGCAGACCCGTTCACGAACCTGCGGATCGCGACCGTCGGCTACTACCTGATCGCGGTGGCCGGGCTGGCGCTGCTGACCGGGTTCAACGGGCAGGTGTCGTTGGGGCACGGCGCTTTCATGTTCATCGGCGCGTACACGGTCGCGCTGCTGGTGAAGCGGGTGCCCGCGTTCCCGATCTGGGCCGACCTGCTGCTGGCCACGGTCGCGGGCGGTGTCGCCGGACTGCTGGCGGGCGCCGCGGCGGCCCGGTTGCGCGGGCCCTACCTGGCGGGCGCGACGCTGGCGCTGGCCGTGGGCCTGCCCGCCGTGACCCAGCGGTTCCCGGAACTGCTCGCGGGCAGCAACGGGTTGAGCTTCACGGTCAACAGCCAGCCCGCCGGGCTGGTCGGCACGATCCCGTCGACCCAGTGGCAGGCCTGGATCGTGTGGCTGGCGGTGCTGCTGGCGCTGGTCGTGCTGGCGAACCTGGCGCGCGGCAAGCTCGGCCGGACGCTGCGGGCGGTGCGCGACGACGAGGTCGCCGCGTCACTGGCCGGTGTCCACGTGGGACGGACGAAGATCCTGGCGTTCCTGGTGAGTTCGGCGTGCGGCGGGCTCGCAGGCGGCTTGCAGGCGTTCCTGCTCGGCACGGCCGCGCCCGGCTCGTTCACCGTGGCGCTGTCGCTGAGCCTGTTGGCGGCGCTGGTGCTCGGCGGGCTGGGCAGCCTGTGGGGCGCGCTGTGGGGCGCCATCGCGCTCGTCTACTTCCAGGTGTGGACCGACGACATCGCCGAGGTGCTGAGCCTGCGCAGCGACATCTCCGACAACCTCCCGCTCGCCCTGTACGGCGTGGTGCTCATCGTGGTCGTCCTCGCCTTCCCGGCGGGGATCCAAGGCGGGCTGCGCAAGTTGTGGGTCCGGGTACGACGCCCGGTCCCTTCTCAACGAGGAGAAGCATCATGAGAAGCAGTCGATCCGTCACCGCGGTCGCGCTGGCCTCCGCGCTGGTGCTCGCCGCGTGCGGCGGCGCGGGCGAGACGCCTGCCAACAACGGCGGCGCCAAGAGCGGTGAACCCGCGCCCGGCGTCACCGACACCGAGGTCGTCATCGGCTCGCACCACCCGCTGACGGGTCCGGCCGCGCCGGGCTACAGCAAGATCTCCGTGGGTGCCAGGGCCGTCTACGACTACATCAACGACGGCGGCGGGGTCAACGGCCGCAAGATCACCTACAAGGTCGAGGACGACGGCTACAACCCGACCAAGACGGTCGAGGTCGTGAAGAAGCTGGTGCTGGAGGACAAGGTCTTCGCGATCGTCGGCGGGCTGGGCACGCCGACGCACTCGAAGGTACTGGACTACCTCACCACCGAGGGTGTGCCGGACGTGCTGGTGTCCTCGGGCGCGCTGATGTGGAACGCGCCGGAGAAGCACCCGAACACCTTCGGCTACCAGCTCGACTACACCCGCGAGGGCAAGATCCAGGGCAAGTTCATCAAGGAGAAGCTGGCGGGCAAGAAGGTCGGGCTGCTGGTGCAGAACGACGACATCGGCACGGACACGCAGAAGGGGCTCGACCAGTTCATCAAGGACCAGATCGTGGAGCGCAAGACCTACGACCCGGCCAACACCGACGTGACGCCGCAGATCTCGGCGTTGCAGGCGGCGGGCGCGGAGGTCGTGGTGTGCGAGTGCATCCCGGCGTTCACGGCGCTGACGATCCTGACCTCGTTGAAGATCGGCTACAAGCCGCAGCTCATGGTGAGCAGCATCGGCGCCGACCCGGCGACGTTGACCGGGCTCGTGGAGCAGTTCGCGAAGCAGGGCGGCACGCAGGTGTCCGGCGGGGCGCTGCTGACCGGCATCATGGGCACCCGGTACCTGCCGAGCGTGCGCGGCGCCAGCGACCCGTGGACCGAGTTCTTCAAGGGGATCCACGACAAGTACATCCCGCAGGAGCCGTTCACCGACACGATGGTCTACGGGATGGTGCAGGCGTACACGTTCAGCCAGGCGCTCAAGGCCGCGGGCAAGGACCTGACCCGGCAGAAGCTCCTCGACGCCATGTCCTCCGGTGAGCTGAAGGGCCCCGGTCTCACGCCGTTCGCCTACAGCAAGGACGACCACGCCGGGTACACCGGCGCGCTGGTGTTCCAGATCGCCGCCGACGGCAGCGTGAACACGCTGGAGGAGGCCATGACCACGGACACGGAATCCGGTGAGGTGAAGGCCGTCGACGACAAGAGGCCCACCCCGCAGGAGGTCAAACTGGTGGGCTAGTGGTTCCACCGATGCGGGGCCCTCGATCGGGGCAGCAGGATGACACGTGTCGGTAACCGTTGTGGCACAACGAGTTACCGGCACTGTCCCTCCTCAACGATTCGGGGTGTACAACGACGTGCAGCTTCGCAGCGTTTTCACGACGGTGACCCTGACAGCGGCGCTACTCGGCGCCGCCGTCACGGCCTCCCCTGCCAGTGCCGCGGAAAACCCCTACGAGCGCGGCCCCGCACCGACCAACTCGAGCATCGAGGCGTCCCGCGGCTCGTTCGCGACCTCCTCGACGTCGGTGTCGTCCCTGTCCGTCACCGGTTTCGGCGGTGGCACCATCTACTACCCGACCAGCACGGCCTCCGGCACGTTCGGCGCGGTCGCCATCTCCCCCGGCTACACCGGCACCCAGTCCTCGATCTCCTGGCTGGGCCCACGGCTCGCCTCGCAGGGCTTCGTGGTGTTCACCATCGACACCAACACCACGCTGGACCAACCGGACAGCCGGGCCTCGCAGTTGTTGGCGGCGCTGGACTACCTGACCCAGCGCAGCACGGTCCGCACCCGGATCGACTCCACGCGACTCGGCGTGATGGGGCATTCGATGGGTGGTGGCGGCACCCTGCGCGCCGCCGCCCAGCGCCCCGCCCTGCAAGCGGCGATCCCGCTGACCGGCTGGCACACCGACAAGACGTGGGGTGACGTCCGCGTGCCGACCCTGGTGATCGGCGCCGACGGCGACACGATCGCCCCGGTGGCCTCGCACTCGTCGCCGTTCTACAACAGCCTTCCGTCCACTTTGGACAAGGCTTATCTGGAGCTGCGCGGCGCTTCGCACTTCACGCCGAACTCGTCGAACACGACGATCGCGAAGTACAGCATCTCGTGGCTCAAGCGCTTCATCGACAACGACACCCGGTACGAGCAGTTCCTCTGCCCGGCACCGTCGACGAGCTTGACGATCGCGGAGTACCGGGACACCTGCCCGCACTCCTCCTGATCGTCACGCCGAGACCGGGGTCCCGCCGCAAGCGCAGGCGGCGGGGCGCCGGTCTTCGGCGTGCCGCGGGTGCGGAACGCGCCACCCGTCTGGAAGTCTCGGTCACCGCACCACCTCCGCTCCAGGAAGAGGCCGAGCAGTGACACGCACCTACCTGCGCTACGTGGCGCTCGGGGACAGCCAGACCGAGGGCATGAACGACGGCGACGACACCGGCGGCTACCGGGGCTGGGCGGACCGCCTGGCCGAACAGCTCGCCGCCGCGGACCCGCGGGTGCGCTACGCCAACCTCGCGGTGCGGGGCCGGACCGCCCACCAAGTGCGTGCCGAGCAACTCCCCGTGGCGCTGGACCTGCGACCCGACCTGGCCACGGTGATGATCGGGATGAACGACCTGCTCCGGCCCCGGTTCCACGCCACCTCCGTGGCACGTCACCACGAGCACATCTTCGAGGCCCTCACCGGCCAGGGCGCCCACGTCGTCACCTTCCGGTTTCCCGACCCCGGCCTCCTGGTACCCGCCGCGCGCTGGCTCACCAGGCGGACGCACGAGCTCAACGCCCGCGTCCGGGAAGCGGCCGACCGGCACGGCGCCACCGTCGTGGACCTCTTCGCGCACCCGGTCTGCACGGACCCCCGGCTGTGGAGCGCGGACCGGTTGCACCTCAACGCGCTCGGCCACTCCGTGCTCGCCGCCGCCGTCGCCCACGCGCTCGACCTGCCCGGCAGCGACGTCGCGTGGTCGAATCCCCTGGACCCGCTGGAGCGACCCACGTCCTGGCGGCGTGCGGGAACCGAACTGCGGTGGGCGACGGGTTTCGTCGGACCGTGGCTCGTCCGGCGCGCCTTCGGCCGTTCCTCCAGCGACGGGCGCACCGCGAAACGCCCCGTGCTCACCCCCGTGGGTCCACGACCGGAACGCGACCACGTCTCCTGAGCACGGGGTCGAAGGCGGCCCCATGGCGGTACTCCTCGTCGTGCTCGCCCAGCACCATGTCCTTCTGGGCGACCGCTGGCCAAGGGGGACTGCATGGGCAACCTCTTCACCCTGTGGAGAGATCGCATCGACACCAACAGCAGGCGTGCCGTCGACGTCTACACGCGGGAACTCCCCGATTTCCGGAAGATCGCGGACGATTCCAGGGCCCGTGCCGCGATCGTGGACTTCGCCGTGTTCCTGCGGGAGCGGACGGTCGCGCTGGCGACCGAGAACAAGGCCTTCACCGAGGACGACCTGGCTTTCCTCGCGTCGGCCGGACGTGCTCGGGCCGAAGGCGGGCTCTCGCTGGCCTCCCAGCGCCACGTCCTGCTCCTGCACACCTCGCTCACCTTGAAGGAGGTGCACGAGGCGGCCGATCCGCACGACCTCGACGACGTCATGCACACGCTCGCCTGGCTGCCTCCACAGGGACTGGCCGCGCAAACCGCCTACACCCGCGGGTTCCTCACCGGGCAGGAAGCGGTGGTGCCGGTCGTCGACCGCGTCCGGATGCTCGCGGACACGCTGCTCACCGACGACCCGGTCGCCGCGGAGATGGCCAGGAGCCTGGCCATGGACGTGCCGGACCGCTGGGTCGTGGTGGTCGTGCGGATCCCCCCTGGACACCCGACCAGCACGGACGTCCTCGACCACCTGCTGGCACGCCACTGGACACCGGTCCGCTGGGAGGAACCCGGCGAGTTCGTCGCGCTGGTACCGGACAGCGGGTCCCAGGACCTCGCCGTCGTCCAGGACTTCGCCGACGGCGTGGGACTCCCGTGCGCGGTCGGTGCCGCGCGAGGCCGGACCGGCGGGCTCGCCGCGACGTTCGCGCGAGCACGGCAGGTCAGCCGGGCCGCACCCGTCCGGCGCGGGCCGAACACCGTGCACCACCTGACCGACCTGTTCGCCGAGGTCGGCGCCGCGCGCATCCCACCGGTCGACCGGTGGCTCCGCGAGGTGGCGGACCGGCTCGCCGCCGGTCCGGACCTGGTGGCGACGCTCGACGCCTTCTACCGCAACGACATGGCCAGGACGAGGACGGCAGCGGCGTTGGGCGTCCACCCCCGGACGCTGGAGTACCGGCTGCGGCGCGTCCAGGACCTCACCGGACTGGACCCGGCCTCGGTACGGGGTGTCCGGGTCCTGAGCACCACCGTGACCCGCGTCCTCGCGGCCGGCTGAAGGAGGGGCTGTGAGCGATCTCCTCGGCCTGCTGGGACGACGGGTGCCCGCCAACGCCCGACGGGTCGTCGAGATCTGCGCCGACGACCTGCCGGAGTACGCCGCCGCCGCGAGCGACCCCCGCGAGTACGCGGACATGCTCGACTTCGCGGTGTTCATCCGGCGGCGCACCATCGACCTCGTCGCGGGCGACGAGCCCTTGACCGATGACGACCTCGCGGTGGTCGCGGCCACCGGGGAACGACGTGGTGAGACTGGTCTGTCCCGAACGGCCCTGCGCCGCCTGCTCGCGCTGCACGCGAGCGCCACCCTCAACGAGATCCAGGAGGCGTCCGGTCCCCACGACCTCCCCGTGACCATGCGCGTGCTCGGCTGGCTTGGACCGCAGGGAGCGGCTGCCCAGCAGGCGTACACCCTCGGGTTCCTCAAGGGGCAGAAGCGTTTCCTGCCGGTCGTCGCCAGGGTGCGGCAGTTCGCCGAGATGGTGCTCGCGGGCGAGGCCGCCGCCCTCGCCGGCGGTCGGGACCTGGGCATCCACGTGCCCGACTCGTACCAGGTGGTCGTCGCACGAGTCCCGGACGTGGACGCCGAGACGTCGGCCGAGGTCGTCCACGCCGTCTGGCACCGGTACGGCGTCCCGGCCACCTGGTGCGCGCCAGACGAGTTCGTGGCGCTGGTCCCGGTCGAGCCGCAGACCGACGCCGCCGGGCTGATCAGGGACCTCGCCGAGATCACCGGTCGGCCGTTCGCCACGGGCACGGCCACCGGTCCGGCCGCGGCGCTCTCCGAGGCCTTCGCGCTGGCGCGGCGGGTCAGCCGGGTGACCCGCGTCGAGACCGCGCCGGGGTACCTGCACACCGCGGCCGACGTGTTCCTCGAACTCGGCGCCGCGGACCTGCCGGAGATCGACCGGTGGCTGCACCACCTGGCGCGGCGCCTGACCGGCGGCCCCGACCTGGTGGGCACCCTGGACGCGTACTACCGCCACGACCTGAACCGGGTACGGGCGGCCACGGCGCTGCGCATCCATCCCCGGACCCTGGACTACCGGCTCCGAAGGGTCCACGAGCTGGCCGGGATCGACCCGGCGGGCACCCACGGGATCCGGGTGCTGAGCACAGTCGTGTCGCGGGTCCTGGCAGGCCGCTGAGACCGCCAGTAACGCAGGGCGAGGCCCTTCACCGGGTCGGGAACCGGTGAAGGGCCTCCTCGACTCGTCAGACCTTCGCGAGCCGGTACTCGTAGGGGGAGGACCCCGGTGAGGCCGAGCAGTTGCTGCCCTGGCGCGAAGCGGTGTACGTGTAGCCGGACGGGATCCCGCACGCCCACACGCCGGTCAGGTTGACGTTCACGGCGTCGAGCAGGAAGTACTCGTAGCGGAACGCGCAGTTGGTGTTGACCCGCACGGACGACCAGGTGTAGCCGGCCGGGACCGTGCAAGCCCAGGTGCGGTGGCTGGCGATCCCCACCTCCTGGACCGCGGCGGGCGAGGAGGTCGTCTGCTGAGCGGCGGCGGTCGAACCGCCGATCACGATCGAGGCCGCGATGGCGGCGGTCACGCCGAGCGACGCGCCGAGGCGTCCGAGCACTGATCCGGTCACGTTTCTCCTTGTCGGGATGGCGTTCACGCGGGCAGGGTCGAAGCCTCCCAGCGCAGCGGCGCGGCGTCTTCGTCGAAGCGCGAGAACCCGGCCCGGAACCGGAGCCCGTTTTCACGCGGAACCGAAACCGGTCCGGCACGAGGACCACGTGAGGTCACCCCCTTGCGCGCCCTAGAGGTCTAGACCACACTTCCGGTCACCTGGCCGCCGCCACGACCGGATCGAGGGATGATGGGCAGATTCTCCTTGTTGGCCCTGGGGACGGCCGCGGTCGTCGCGGCCGGGTTGTTGGTGTCCGCCGGGTCGGCTGTCGCGGCTGGGCCGTCCGCGGCGTTTCGCAAGGTGTCGGACTGGGGTACCGGGTTTTCCGGGGAGTACACGGTCTTGAACTCCGGGTCCACGACGTTGAGCGGGTGGAAGGTGGAGTTCGACCTGCCAGCGGGTTCGGCGATCGGGAGTTTCTGGGACGCGGCCATGACGCAGGTGGGCGGGCACTTCACGTTCACCGACAAGGGGTGGAACGGGACGCTCGCGCCTGGGCAGTCGGCGTCGTTCGGGTTCAACGGGGCGCCCGGTGGGGCGACCGCGGTGCCGTCCGGTTGCAAGCTGAACGGGAAGGCGTGTGACGGCACCACGCCGGAGGACGCGGTCGCGCCGTCCGTGCCGCAGAACGTGCGGTCCACGGCGAAGACGGCGAACACGGTGTCGTTGGCGTGGAACGCCTCCACGGACAACGTCGGGGTGACGGGCTACGAGGTCTACCGGGGTGGGCTGCCCGCGGCGACGGTGACGGGCACGACCGCGACCGTGGAAGGGCTGGCGCCGGACACGTCGTTCACGTTCACCGTGCGCGCCAAGGACGCCGCGGGGAACCTGTCGGCTGCCAGCGCGGCGGTGGTGGTGAAGACCGACGCGGGTGGTCAGCCGCCTGCCGGGTGGCACCCGTCGTACCTGTCGGTCGGCACCGTCTACGAGCCGTTCGACGGCACGGACCGGTTCTTCACCAAGGTGAAGCCGCGTTTCCCGGCGGGGAAGAACGTCGACTACGGGTACCTGTACCTCAACGGCGGCCAGCAGATCGGCGAGTGGAAGTCGCGTGCCGAGCGGCTCGCGGGCAAGAGCAAGGCGAACGGGCTCACGCCGGTGTTCGTGGTGTACGCCATGGGCGGCAACAGCGATCAGCCGAGCGTGATGTGGTCCAACCTCCAGAGCCCCTCGTACGTGAACCAGGTGTTCGGCGGGTTGAAGGAGATCGCGCAGACCGCGACGAACATCATGGGGTCGGGCAAGGTCGGGTACGTGATCGAGCCGGACACGCTCGGGTACCTGCTCCAGCAGTACGCGGCCGGCTACGGCGGCGATCCCGACCGGATGCCCGCGGCGACCAGCGGGGCCTACGACTCCGGCGCGCTGGTGCGCGGCGTGGACCCGGACTTCCCGAACACGCTGACCGGGTTCGTGAAGGCGATGAACCACTCGCTGAAGAAGCACACGCCGAACAGCTTCCTGGGCTGGCAGCTCAACCTGTGGGCCGCGTCCGGCGCGCCGGGCAACGGGATCGTGCACTCCACCGAGGCGTTCGGGTTCGAGGCGGGCAAGCAGCGGATCGTCGACAACGCCCGCGCGAACGCCGGCTTCGCGTTGAAGGCGGGTGTCGGGTACGCGGCGGAGTTCGTGTCGATCGACAAGTACGGGCTCGACGCGATGTGCGCGGAGCCGAGCCTGGCGGCGGATCCGGCGCGGGCCACGTGGTTCTGGAACAACGACCTGTGGAACAACTACCTGCTGTTCGCGAAGACGTTGAAGCAGACGTTGTCGTTGCCGGTGGTGCTGTGGCAGGTCCCGGTCGGCCACATCAACGGCACCACCCGCCCCAGTCCGGCGGAGTACAACGCGTCCGGCACGTTCCCGGCCCTGCCGAACGAGTCGCAGCGGTGCGAGGACTCCGCGTCGACGTTCTTCTTCGGCGACACGTTCACGGCGACCGGTGGGCGGTTGGAGTACTTCACCCGCAACGAGTGGCGCGATCCGAAGCTGACGGTCAGCGGCAGCACGGTGACGTGGGGCTCGCACTTCCAGGAGGCGGCGGACGCGGGTGTCGTGTCGATCCTGATGGGCGCGGGTGTCGGCACCGCGACCCGCGGGGTGCCGCAGCCCGCCAACACCCCCGCCGTGCCGGTGGACGCGCCGACCGACGGGTACTACTGGATCACCCGCGTGCAGGAGTACTACGCGAACCCGGTGCCGGTGGGCTGACCGGCACGACCGCGTAGCGAGTGGCCTCCGAGTCGCGATCTACCCAGGGGCGGGACGGCCGCCCCGTCGACGCCGAGGAGGGCGCATGTCCTGGTTACCCAGGCTGGTCGCGGTGGTCGCCGCGCTGGGGTTGGTCCTGTCCGGAACCGCGTACGCGGCGGACAACCCGATGTCGGTGGTCTCCACACCCACGACCGGGGCGGGTGTGGAGGTCGGTGTCCCGCTGCTGATCACCGGTATCGCCCACAACGGTGAGGCGGGAGGGATCGTGTCCGTCGAGCTGAGCGTGGACGGCGGGGACACGTGGTTCGAGGTGGGCACGACCGAGAGCTGGCGCTACACCTACACGCCACCGGAAGCCGGTGACGTGACGATCGTGAGCCGGGCGTCCACCGCGTCCACGACCGGGGCGTGGACCAGTCCGATCACGGTGCACGTCGGCGGTGCGGCGACTCCGCTACCGGTCCTCTGCTCGTGCTACTTCCAACTACCGGACGGGGTGGTGGTCAACGACCAGGACGCGGAGGCGGTCGAGCTGGGGATGCGGACGAGGTTCGACCGGAACGGCTCGGTGACCGGGATCGCCTTCCGCCGCGGCACCTACCCCGGCCCGGTGACCGCACGGGTGTGGTCGGGCGCGGGTGACCTGCTGGCCGAGAAGGTCGCCACCGGCACGCGGATCCTGTTCGACGCACCGGTTCCCGTGACCGCCGGGGCGGACTACGTCGTGTCGTACTACACGCCCGCGGGCGGTTACGCGTCGACGGAGGACTTCTTCACCGGCACGGTCGTCTCGACGCCGTTCTCCGCGCCTCACAACGGGGTGAGCGGTGCGGGTGTCTACCACTACGGGGACGGCGGCGGGTTCCCGACGGACACCTGGCACGACAGCAACTACTGGGTCGCGCCGTACTTCCAGTAGTGGTCCGGGCGGTCCCGGACACGACGTCCGGGACCGCTCCCCCACGCGTCGGCGGCTGGCACCGCCTAGCCTCGGGGCATGCTGCTGCTCGTTCCCGCCGATCCCCTGCGCCCGAGACGTCCCGACGAGCACTTCGCGGCGGAGGCGCGGGCCGCGCGCGAGGCCGGGGTGGTGGTCGCGGTGGTCGACCACGACGTGCTGGCCCGCGGTGGTGACGTGGACCGGGCCGTCGCCGGGGTGCCCGCGGACGAGGACGCGGTGTACCGGGGGTGGATGCTGCGCGCCGAGCACTACGCCGGGTTCGTCGGGGCGTTGGCGCGGCGGGGTGCCGTGGCGCGCACCAGCGCCGAGCAGTACCGGCGGGCGCACGAGCTGCCGGGCTGGTGGGCGGACCTGGCCGAGGTGACGCCGGAGGCGGTGTGGACCTCGGGGCCGGACCGGGCGGGGTTCGACGTGGCCCGGCGCGAGCTGGGCGCCGGGCCCGCCGTGCTGCGCGACTACACCAAGTCCGTGAAGCACCACTGGCACGAGGCCGCGTTCATCCCGGAACTGGCGGACGGCGACGCGGCGTGGGCGGTGGCCCGGCGGTTCCTGGAGCTGCGCGACGACGAGTTCACCGGTGGGTTCGTGCTGCGGCGGTTCGAGGAGTTCACGGCGGCCGAGGTCCGGACGTGGTGGGTCGGCGGGGAGTGCGTGCTCGTCGGCGCGCACCCGGACACGCCGCACGACGTGGTCGGGACGCCGTCGGTGGAGGCGGTGGCACCGGTGGTCGCGAAGTCCGGGTTGCCGTTCGTGACGGTCGACCTCGTCCTGCGCGCCGACGGCGTGTGGCGGGTCGTCGAGCTGGGTGACGGCCAGGTGAGCGACCGGCCGGTCACGCTGGCGCCGGAGGCGTTGGTGGCGGCGCTGTTCGCGCGGTGACGGGTCAGGCGGCCGTCCAGCGCGGGTCGCGGCCGGTGTAGGCGATCACGCGGTCGAGTTGGGGGGCGTCGGCGGGGATCGGTACGGCTGGGCCGAAGGGGCCGCTGGGGTCGCCGTTGGGTTGTGGGGTGACGAGGGGTTCGAGGACGTCGAGCGACGGCTGGTCGCAGGTGAAGGGTTGGTCGGTGGCGCGGGCGAGGTCCCAGCCGTGGACGACGACCTCGTCGAGGGCGAACCTGCCCATGACGGCGGCGGGGAGCGTGACGCCGCCCGCCTGGGTGTCGCCGTCCCACGCGGTGGGCTCGGCCCAGGCGGCGGCCAGCGCCTCCAGGCGGGCGGGGACGCGGGTGCGCCAGTCCGGGCCGAGGTTGGCCGCGCCGGGGGCCGGGGCCGCGGTGGTCTGGTCGCCGAAGTCCTTGGTGGCGGCGGCGGTGAAGGCCTGGGCGAAGTTGTCGATGTGGTCGATCAGGTCGCCGACGGTGTACTCGGTGCACGGGGTGCGGGCGGTGAGCTGGGCGTCGGTCACGCCCGCCAGCAGGGTCGCCAGCCGGCGGACGGCGGGGCTGAAGTCGATCAGGTCGGTCACGGGGGCTCCAATCGTCGCGGTCTTCCGGTGGTAGACCGCGACGGGCGGGGAAAGTCATCGGTCGGGCGACGGCGGGTGGTCAGCCCTCGTGGAGGGCGGCGAGTCGGGGCAGCCTCCTGGCCATCTCGGCCTGGTCGTCGAAGTCGAAGCCCCAGTCGGGGTCCAGGTCGGGGTAGCTGATCGTGCCCGAGTCCGGCGGCAGCTCTGCGCCGGTGGCCTTGACGTGCGCGTTCCAGGCGATGCCGAGCACGTCCTCGCCCTCCACCTCGTCGCCCTCCCCCGCGGCGGCGATGACGGCGGGGACGTCGGCCAGCGAGTCGGGGTCGGCCACCACCCGGTCGTGCACCTCGCGGCCCTGGGCGACCAGCCAGCCGCGGAAGTAGTCGAAGCCGTCGTCGGAGCAGCCGCCGTTGATCAGGTACGCCGCCGCCCACAGGGGGTTGCGGTACGAACCGGCCATGATCTCCCAGAAGACCTGGTAGGCGGCGACGATCTCCTCGGGCGGGTAGGTGGCGAGCAGCGCGCTCGCCTCGGCGGCGACCGCCTCCGCGTCGGAGGGGTCGGCTGCTCGGGCACGGGCGGCCTCGATCAGCGCCCAGAACCGGTCGATGTCCATGGCGGTGAGTGTGCCGGAGGGGTCCGACAAAAAACCGCGGACCGGTCCCAGACCACCACCCACCGGCTAACCGTCCGGGTCCCCGACGCGGTAGCCGACGCCCGCGGTGGTGAAGACGACCGGTGGGGCACCGAGTTTGCGGCGCAGGCGGCCGATCGTGACGGTCACGGTGTTGGTGAACGGGTCGGCGTGCTCGTCCCAGACCTGTTCCAGCAGGGCTTCGGCGCTGAGGTGGGCCGGGGCCGCGTGGAGCAGGGCCTCCAGGACCGCGAACTCCTTCACTGACAGGTCGAGGCGCGTGCCGTCGCGGGTCGCCGTGCGGCGGACCGGGTCCAGTTCGACGCCCGCCGCGCGCAGCGTCCGCCCCAGCGCGGACGGGCGGCGGCGGGCCAGGGAGCGTACGCGCAGCACCAACTCGGGGAAGTGGAAGGGTTTCGCCAGGTAGTCGTCGGCGCCGAGGGTGAGGCCGCTGACCCGGTCGCCGGGCGACCCGGCGGCGGTCAGCATCAGCACCATCGCGCGGTCGTCCCGTTCGGTGATCATCTGGCACAGGACGTCGCCGTGCACGCCCGGCAGGTCGCGGTCGAGCACGACGACGTCGTAGGCGTTGACGTCCAGCTTGGCCGCGGCGACCAGGCCGTCGTGGGCGATGTCGACCGCCATCCCCTGGTCCCGCAGGCCTTCCGCGACGACGGCGGCCAGCGCCCGCGCGTCCTCCACCACCAGGACCCTCATGGCAGCGACAGGGTGACGCGCAGGCCGCCTTCGGGCAACGCGAGCAGGTCGAGCCTGCCGCCGTGCGCGCCCGCGATGGCCGATACGATCGACAGGCCGAGGCCGCTGCCGGTGTCCGACCCCGTGCGGTCGGCCCCGAGCCGCTGGAACGGCTGGGCGAGCCGGGCGACGTGGTCCGGGTCGAGCACGGGGCCGCCGGTCTCGACGACGAGCCGCGCGCCGGTCCCGGCCGTGACGCGGATCCAGCCGCCGTCGACGTTGTGCACGACGGCGTTGTCCACGACGTTCTCCACCATGCGGGCCAGCAGGGCCGCGTTGCCGACCGCGGGTGCCGCGCCGGTGACCCCGCTGACGTCCAGCACGAGTCCCTTGGCGGACAAGGCCTCGGCACGCGCGGCGAGGGCGTCGGAGGCGAACTCCGCGAGCGAGACCCGGACGCGGTCGGCGAGCACGCCGTGCTGCGCGCGGGCCAGGACGAGCAGGCCCTCCAACAGGTCGTCCACCCGGTCCAGTTCGGTGCGCAACCGGCCGGCCAGCGCGACGGTCTGCGCCTGCGGCTCGGGTTTCGCCACGGCCACGTCCAGCGACGCCCGCATCGTGGCGAGCGGGGTGCGCAACTCGTGCGAGGTGTGCGCGATGAACCGGCGCTGCGCGGAGAACGAGGTCTCCAGCCGTTCCAGCAGGCCGTCGATGGTGTCCGCCAGGTCCTTCACCTCGTCGGCCGGGCCCGGCGCGGCCAGCCGCTCGTGCAGGCTGTCGGCGGTGATCCGGCGCGTCGCCGCCGTGATCGACAGCAGTGGTCGCAGCACCCGTCCGGCGGCGACCTTGCCCAGCAGCACGGACAGCACGGCCATCACCGCGAGCGCGAGCAGCGAACCCACCAGGAGTTGGCGCCCCCACACCTCTTCCGGCAGCGGGGGCGCGATCCCCGACCCGGCGGGCACGGACACCTTCCCACCCGACAGCGCGTAGGTCAGCGCCAGCAGCCCGATCCCCGAGGCGAGGAACAGCACGGCGTACAGCACCGTGAAGCGCGCCCGCACCCGCAGCGCCGGGTGTCGTGGTTGGTCCATGCGCCCAGGATGCCCCGCCGCACCTAACAGCGGGGTGACAGCGCCGGTTCGGGCCGTGTCACCGCCCGCTCCGTAGAACTCCCGCCATGACAACCACACCCTGGAGCGAGTTCCGCGCCCGTGGCCGGATCGCCGTCGCCGCCGCCGCCACCGTGCTCGCCGTCCTACCGGGACTGGTGCTCGCGTTCGCCGACCGGTCGTCGTGCAGCGCCGGGGAGGTCGAGGTCGAGTGCCCCACCGACCCCGTCGGTCCCCAGGGCACCTCGGTGAGCGACCGGTTCACCTTCGCGCACCGGCCGTTGGGCCGCGAGGGGACCATCACCGCCCGGCTGACGTCGATGACCGGCGTCATCACCTACCCGCCGCCGAACCACGACGAGATCGTCGACGGCCTCGTGCCGTGGGCGAAGGCCGGTCTCGTCATCAAGGACGGCACCGCGCCCGGCTCGTCCTACGCCGCGCTGGTGATGACCGGTGAGCACGGCGTGCGGATGCAGCACGACTATATCCACGACACCGCGGGCAGCCCCGGTCCGCTGTCGGCGCCGCGCTGGCTGCGCCTGACCCGCTCGGGCGACGTCGTCACCGGCGAGGAGTCGGCCGACGGGCGGCGGTGGACGACCGTCGGCACCGCCGCGCTGCCGGGGCTCCCGGAGACCGTGCGGGTCGGGCTGCTCGTGACCTCGCCCGGCAACCTGACGCTCGTGCCGACCGGGCTCGGGGCCAGTGCCGGGCAGAGCCGCTTCACCCAGGCCACCGGTGTGTTCGACGGCGTCGAGGTGGACGGAGCCCCCGTCACCGGCTGGACCGGCACGCAGGTCGGGGAGTCGGGCACCACGGACTGGGAGAAGGACCACCGGGCCGCGGGCGTCGTCGAGTCGGGCGGAACGGTGACCGTCAGCGGCTCCGGCGACGTCTCCCCCGCCGCGACCGTGGGCGGTCGGTCGCCGGAGGGCCTGCTCGTCGGGTTGGTCCTCGGGCTGCTGGTGCTGGCCGTCGTGGCCGCGCGGTTCGCTCCGCGGAACGACCCCGGCGCGCTGCCGGGCCGGGCAGTCGTGGTCGGTGCGGTCTCGTTCCTCTCCGGACTGGTCGCCGCCGCGGTGGTGATCCCGGTGGGCTCGGCGATCCTGCGCGCCAACGGCGGGGCCCTCGTCCCCGTGCCGCTGCTCGTGGAGCTGCGGGTCGTCGTCGGGGTGGGCGTGCTGGCCGCCGCTGTGTCCGTCCTCACACTCGCGTTGAGCACGGTGCTGCGCCGGGCGTGGGCGGCCGTGCTGGTGGTGGTCGGGGCGGTGTTGCTGCCCTACGCGATGGGTGTCCTGCCGTTGCTGCCCGACGAGGTGTCCCGCTGGCTGCTGCGCGTCACCCCCGCCGCGGGCTTCGCCGTCCAGCAGACCGCGGAGGAGTTTCCGCAGGTCGTGGCCCACTACGTGCCCGCGATGGGCTACTACCCACTGCCGTGGTGGGCGGGTGTGCTGGTGCTGCTCGCGTGGACGGGCGGCGTGGTCCGGGTCGCGCTCGGCAGGGGTGGGCGCCGCGCGGATCGGGAAGCCCCCGCTGCCCGTTCGTACACTTTTCAAGATCCATTTCAACCGTCTTGATCGTTCATCCGTATTACGGGAGTGCGGACGAGTTCACGAAGACGCCCTGTCCTGCGCCTGGGGACGTTGGCGGTCGCGTTGGTCCTGGGAGCGGGTGCCGCTTTCGCCTCGGTCGCACTGCGCGAGCTGAAGGCGGCGACGCTGGCCAACCAGGCCGAGCAGTCCACCCGCAACGTGCTGCTGAACGCCGACGGCTCGGGCTCCGGGACGACGACCACCACCACGACCAAGCCCCCGCCGCCCAAGCCGATCCTGCCGTTCAACGCGAAGCTGACCTCGAACGACATCCCCGTCGCCACCGGCGGGGTCCGCAGCGGCGGGTGCAGCGGTTCGCTGATCGCACCCCAGTGGATCGTCTCGGCCGGGCACTGCTTCCACGACGGCAACAACGTCCCGATCAGCGGCAAACCCCCGTACACGACCGTGGTGACGATCGGGAAGCTCAACGTCGCGGACGAGGGGGGTCAGACGGCGGAGGTCGTGGACGTCCGGCAGTCACCGGTCAACGACCTCGCGCTCGCGAAGCTCAGCGTCCCGGTGGTGGACGTCGTCCCGCTGGCCCTGCCCGCCGCGGCGCCCCCGATCGGCCAGAAGTTGCAGTTCGCCGGGTGGGGTTCCCTGTCGGCCACGGTCATGACGCCGACCGACCGGCTCAAGCGGGGTGAGTTCACCGTCTCGGCGATCGACGCGATCAACCTGGAGGCCCAGCCCGTGGCGCCCCGGACGGTGCAGAACAGCCCCTGCCCGCAGGACTCCGGCGCGCCGTTCTTCATCACCGAGGACAACTACACCGGCGTGCTGGTGGCGGTCGAGAGCACCGGGCCCGACTGCCCCCAGCCCGGCAACGAGGTGATCGCGCGGGTCGACGTCATCGTCGACTGGATCCGCCAGCAGACCGGCAACACGGCCCGGTAGACGAAGCGGGGCGCGGCTCCGCATGCCGCACCCCGCTTCACACCCCCAGCGGTGTCAGCTCTTCCAGGTGATGGGCGACTTCAGGTAGTCGTCGCCCTTGTCGAAGGTCGCACCGGCGACCTCGAGGCCTTCGCGCGAGGCTTGCAGGACGCAGGTCTCGTACTTCGCGCCGGCGGTGGTGAAGTCCTTCTTGGCGGTCTCGGACTCGCACTTGTCCGTCTCGCCGGTGATGATCACGCCGGTGGACTTGCCGTCCGTGCCGATGGCCCGCAGGCTGACCGAGCTGTACGCGAGGTCGCTGCCGTCGACGTTCTCGATCGAGACCCTGATGTAGTACGGGATCAGGCCCTTGGCCTTGTCGCCGTACTTCGCCAGGTCGGCGTTCTCGCCCTTCTCGATCGCGGTCACGGTGATGGCGATGGTGCCGTTCTTGTCGGTGCCGTACTTGAACGGCACGACGGCGCGGTCGCCCACCTTCAGCTCGGAGCCCGGCTTGGTCACGTCGCCCGAGGCCGCCTTGGGCAGCGACGCCGAGGACGCGGTGGCCCCCGTCGACGCCGACGGGCTGACCGCGCTCGTGGCCGCCGTGATCGGCGCGGTCGACGTGGACTGCACCGCGGTGCCGGCGGTCTCGCTGGCGCACGCGGACAGCAGCAGGACGGTCGTCGCGCCGACGGCGGCGAGCAGGGGGCCACGGACGTGCTTCATGGAACTCCTCGATAGACCCTCGCCGGACGGCGGCCGGCGAGGAGGTGCGGATGGACCTCCGGCCCGACAGGGACCGTGCGGTCTGCCCGAAAGCTATCCGCGATCGAGGTCGGGCGTTGTCGGTCGTTCGCACCACAAGGTCATGACGGTTGGGTCACAGGTCCTCGACGCCGATCAGCCCGTCCTGGATCGCACGGGCCACCAGCGCCGCCTTCGTGGGCGCTTCGCGGCCGATCTGGGCGTACTTGACCCGGATGCGCTCCAGGTGGGAGTTGACCGTGCTCGCGGTGATGCCGAGCCGCTGCGCGACGAAGTCCTTCGACTCGGACTGGAACCACTCGACCAGCACCTCCGTCTCCCGCGCCGACAGCGCGGGCCGGTGGTCGGAGCGGTCACCGGCGAGGGCGCCCGCCAGCGACGGCGGCGTGTACGGGTCGCCCCGCCCGGCCGCGCGCGTCGCCTCGACCAGGTGCTCCTCGCCCTCGGCCTTCGTCAGGTAGCAGAGCGCGCCCAGTTCCAGGCAGGTCAGCGCGGTCTCGTCGTCGGCGCGCATCGAGTACACGACGACGCGCCTGCCCGCCTCGACGAGTCGGCGCAGGTCGCCCAGCGCGGGGGTCGGGCCGCCGAGGTGCAGGTCGAGGATCACGACGTCGGCGGTCGCGCCGTCGCCGATCCACGCCACCCGCACGTCCTCGCCGCTGGCCGCCACCGTGATCGGCGGTGTGCCCGCGCCGAGCCAGTAGGCGACCCCCGCGCGCACCGCCGGGTGGTCGTCCACGACCACGGCGGTCAGTTGGGCTTCCATCTCGCCTCCATCCGCGTCCGCGGTCCGTAGGTGCCGCTCTCCACTTGGACGAGCGGTGACGTCGAAACGATCCCGTCGCCGGGTTCGGTGTCCGCCAGCACGGCGACGCGCACCTCCTGGTCGGTGCGCAGCACGCTGACCCGCGCACGGGTGCGGGCATGCGACAGCGCCACCACCAGCGGCCCGGTCAGCTCGCGGCGCACGACCGTCGGGATGGCCACGGCGGTGCCGCTGACCGCGAGCGACACCTCCACGCCCCGCCGTTCGGCCGCGTCCACGCAGGCCTTGACCTCGTGCACCAGCGGGTCGGGCACGTCGTCGTTCTCGGCGAACAGCCTGCGCAACTGGGTCGCGGCGAGCGCGCAGCGGCGGCGGGTGCCCTCGTCGGACGGGTCGAGCGCGCCGTCGGCGAGCCCGGCCAGCAGCGGGAGCGTGGCGCCGAGCTGGCCCGCGAACGTCTGCCGCCGGTCGCGTTCCCACTGCTCGGCCAGCGCGGCGCGGGTGGCGATCCGGTCCCGGTCGGCCGCGACCAGCGCGGCCAGCCTCGCCTGCCTGCGCAGCACGAGCGTGATCACCACGATCGCGGACTGGAACCCCAGGACGCTGAGCACGACGACGCCCGCGCCGCCGACCTCCGCGCGGTCGTGGTCGCCGACCAGCACGAACTGGGTGACGCTCGTCAGGACGTGCGCGGCGAGCGCCCCGACCAGCACGCCGACCCGGTCCACCAGCAGCACGATCAGGTGCCACCCGACCAGGCCGAACGACCAGTGCACGTCGAGGAAGTAGCCGTCGGCGGGCTGGGCGGCGGTGGCCACGACCGAGGCGGCCAGCACGACGACCGCGCCGCCGAGCGCGACCGGCGTGGGCAGCGGCCTGCGGCGGAGCAGCCAGACCGCGCACACGACCGTGACCAGCGCCAGCACGGCGAACGCGGCGTTCTCCGCCCACGCGGGGCGGTAGTCGGCCTGGTGCCGGAGCAGCGGCGGGGCGTTCAGGCCGGTCTGGACGACGGCGGTCACGGCGAGCAGGACGATCCTGATGTTGGCGAAGAGCCGGTCGTCGTCAGCCACGCGGCCACTCCAGCCGCACGGTGGTGCCGTCGCCGGGCCGCGAGTCCACGGTGGCGCGGCCACCGACGGCGGCCATCCGCTCGACCAGCGAGCCGCGGACGCCCCGGCGGTGCTCCGGCACGGCGGCGGTGTCGAACCCGCGCCCGGCGTCGGTCACCGCCACCACCAGGCCGGTGCCCGACGCGGTCACGCTGAGGACGGCCTCGCGCACGCCCGCGTGCCGCTCGACGTTCGTCATCGCCTCGCGCACCGCCCGGACCAGCGCCAACGTGACCGGGACCGGCAGCAGTGGCACGTGCCCCCAGCGCGCGTCGACGGCGAGCGGGCTCTGCTCGACCACCGACCGCAGCGAGGACTCCACGTCCACCAGCCGGTCGTCCAGCCCCGGCCCGCCGGTCGAGCCGGTCAGCACCGCCAGGTCGCGGCGGGCGAAGTCGGCGACCTCGGCCGGGTCCGACGTGCGGCTGCCGACCAGCAGGAACGTCGCCGACGCGGTGTCGTGCAGCAGGGCGAGGTACTCGCGCTCCCGCCGCCGCCGCTCGCGGGCCAGCACCTCCGCCCGTTCCAGCGCGGCCTGCCGGGCGCGCAGCTCGTCGACGCCGCGGGCCGAGCGGACCAGGAGCAGGAACGCCAGCCGCGCGAGCAGGCACTCGATCACCACGCGCAGGATCGCGGTCGGCGGCCCGCCGGCCACCAGGAACACGGCGAGCAGCCCGGCCGTGACGGGGACCGCGACCTCGAGCGGCCACTCCCACTGAACCGTGATGGCGGTGATGGTCAGGACGTTGAGCGCCCACAGGTTCGGCCCGGACGCCGTCGACGCCTGCGTCGCGCAGATCGCGCAGGCGCGGACGACGGTCAGCGCAAGGGCGACCCACGTGCCGCGGGTGTCCGGGACGCCGTCGACGACCGCGCCCACCAGAGCCAGGCCCAGGAGGGCGAGGCCGAGCGGCACGGACTCGTCCGGGACGGCGAGCACGCCGAACACGCTGATGACCGCCAGCCCGATGCCCCGCACGGGGCCCGCGAACCTGCCGACGGCCGACCGGAAGCCCGTCTCGACGGCGCCGGTGGGCGACGTCGGTGGCATCGGTCCCCCAGACGTCGTCGGTGCGGCTGAGTGGAGTATTCCGGGTCGGCGGTCCCGGTGCAGTGCCGAGGTCGCCGGACGCGGTCACCTCCGGCCGGTCGAGGTCGGGTCCGAGGGCACCTCCTCCTCGGCCGAACCGGTGATCGACGCCGTCACGAAGTGGGGACGGCCGGTCAGCGGGTGGGGCACCACGGCGCTGCGCACGCCGAACACCGCGGCGACGCGGTCGGCGTCGAGCACCTCGGCCGGTGTCCCCTCGGCCACCGCGCGGCCCGCGTGCAGCAGGAGGAGGCGGTCGCAGTACGCGGTGGCGTGGTTGAGGTCGTGCAGCGCCGCGATGGTGGTCAGGCCCAACTCCCGCACCAGGTCGAGCAGTTCGAGCTGCGCGCCGATGTCGAGGTGGTTGGTCGGCTCGTCCAGGAGCAGGACCGGCGTCTCCTGGGTCAGCGCCCTGGCCACGAGCACGCGTTGGCGTTCACCGCCGGACAGCGTGGCGAAGACCCGGTGCGCCGCCCAGTCCATGCGGACCCGTTCCAGTGCCCGGTCGACGATGGCGCGGTCGGCCGTCGTCTCCCGGTCCAGCACGCCCTTGTGCGGGTTGCGGCCCATCGTGACGATCTCGTGGACCGAGTAGTCGTTGTCCAGGTCGTGGTCCTGCGCGACGACGGCGGTCCTCAGGCCCGCCTGGCGCGCGCTGGACCGCCACACGTCGTCCTGTCCGATGTGGACGGCCCCGGTGGTCGGCTTGAGCGCTCGGTAGACGCACCGCAGCAGCGTGCTCTTGCCGGACCCGTTCGGGCCGATGACGCCGGTGATGGCCGAGGCTTCCGCGACGAGGTCGACCCCGCCGAGGATGGTGGTGTCGTCGATGACGACCGAGACACCGTCGATCCGCACCCTCATCGCAGCGCCCTCTTCCTTCTGCGCAGCAGCGCCAGGAAGAACGGCGCTCCCAGCGCGGCGGTGAAGATGCCGATGGGCACCTCGTTCGGCCGGTCGACCGTGCGGGTGACGAGGTCGACCAGCACCAGGAAGACCGCGCCCGCGAGCAGCGACACCGGGAACACCTTGCGGTGGTCGGGACCGACCACCAGGCGCACGGCGTGCGGAACGATCAGGCCGACGAACCCGATGCCCCCCGCGACACTGACCACCGCGGCGGTCAGCAGCGACGCGGCCACCAGCAGCAGGACGCGCAGCCGGTGCACGTCCACGCCCAGCCCCGCGGCGGTGTCGTCCCCCACCGACAGGGCGTTCATCGACCGCCCCTGGGTGGTCAACCAGATCGCGGTGACCGCGGTCGCCGCGGCGAGCACGCCCAGGTCGTCCCACGACGCGCCCGCGACCGACCCGAGCAGCCAGAACATGACGCCGCGCAGCTCGGCCGGGTTGGCCTGCAACTGGATGTAGCTGGTGATGGCGGTGCCCAGGTACGCGACCGCGACACCGGCCAGCACGAGGCTGCTGCCGATCAGCCGCCCTCCGCGCTGGGCCATCACGAACACGACCACGAGGCTGATCAGCGAGCCCGCGAACGCGGCCCCGGCCACCCCGAGCCCGGCGACCAGGCCGACTCCGCTGGTGAGCGCGATGACCGCGCCCAACGACGCACCGGCCGAGACGCCGAACAGGTACGGGTCCGCCAACGGGTTGCGGACCAGCGTCTGCAAGCACACCCCGGCGAGGCTGAGCCCGCTGCCCGCCAGCGCGGCGAGCAGGACCCTGGGCGTGCGGAACTCCCAGACGATCTGGTCGGTCAACGGGTCCTGCACCGCCGTGCCGCCGCTCAGGTGGCTCCAGACGACGGCGACCACCCGGCCGACCGGCACGTCGACGGTGCCCACGCCGATCGCGAACGCCGTGGCGGCGACCAACGCCGCCACCAGCGCCACCACGAGCACCGCGAAACCCGTGCCCGAGACCAGGTGCGGGCTACTGCGCGCCGTGGGCCGCATCGGCGATCTTCCTCACGGCGACGGCGTTGAGCGGACCGAGGTAGATGCTGTCCGACACCGAGGTGAACCTCTTGCTCCTCGACGCCTCCCACTGCGGGAACCTCTTGAACAGGTCCTCGGCCAGCAGTTCGGCGTTCTCGGTGGCCTGGAACAGGCCGATCACCAGCACGTCGACCCGTGCCGAGGCGAGCGCCTCGATGTTGACCTCGGCGAGTTCGGCGAAGGACTTGCCGCCGAACGGGTTGGTGCCACCGGCTTTCGCGATGACGTCGTCGTAGACGCCGCCACCGAAGACGGCGGGCAGGCCGTTGCTGTTCATCACCGACATGCCGGGGTAGACGACCAGCACGCTCTTCGCCGGTTTGCCCGCGACCCGCCCAGTGACCTCGGCGATGTCGGCGCGCGACCTGGTGACGTGGTCGGCGGCCCGCTGCTGCACGTCGAAGATCCGTCCCAGTTGGAGCAGGAGTTCCGTGGACGACTCGACGGACTGCGCCTTGTACCGGACCTCGTCCTCCGGGCGCGGCGCCGGATCGCCGAACGCGCAGTTGACCGGCGTCACGAAGCTGTTGATCCCGGCCGCAGCGAGCTGGTCCCGGCTGACCGAACCGATCTTCTCGTCGAAACCACCCGCCCAGGTCGAGATCACCAGGTCGGGCTTGAGGGCCAGCAGTTGTTCCCTGGGCACCTCGAAGTTCTGGTTGAGGGTGAGCCCGCCGGTCGGCACCGCAGACACCTTGGCGACCATGGCCGGGTCGTCGGACACGCCGTAGGACTGGCTGTTGGCCAGGACGCGATCGGCGATCCCGAGCGCGATGAAGCTCTCGACCTCCCCGACCGACGTCCCGTTGAGCAGGACGACCCGGCTGGGCGCCTTGTCGAACGTGACCTGCCGACCGCAGTTGTCGATGGTCAACGGGTAGGCGGTGGGAGCGGCGGTGACCGGGATCAGCGAGCTGGTCGGCGACGCGGCCGACGTGGCGGTGCTGCCCTGACCGCAGGCCGCCGTCAGCGAGAGGACCGACAGGGCCACGGCCACCGCGCCGACGACGCGCTTGCGGCGACGGTGGTCGCGGGCTGGGGGTGAGTGGGGGTGCACGGAGGTGTAGTCGGTCCGATCGCCGCTCTGGTTCCCGGTCGGGGACCACGCGGTCGAGCGCGGCGGAGGTCGTGTTGAGACGCCCGGAAGTTCCCGCGTGTGCGGAAGTCGCGGCGGGGCCGGTGTCGGCCCCAGGGGTGGTGTCCTTGTGCGGGAAGGAACTCGCTACGTTCTTGCCGGTGCGAATCCTCTTCTCCAGCCTTGGCGCCCATGGACACACCTATCCCCTGTTACCGCTCGCGGTCGCAGCCCGCGATGTCGGCCACGAGGTCACTTTCGTGACCACTGCCCCGTTCGCCGCCACCTTGACCAGGTGCGGCATCGACCACGTCGCGGGCGGTATGGACATGCTCTCGGCGTTCGAGCAGGCCAACGCGGGCCCCGCGGCCCGCAAGGCACCCGACTTCCGGCCGGAGCGGGTCTCGAAGGTGTTCGGCTCGATCCTGCCGCGCAGCTACGCCGCGGCCATGGCACCGGTCATCGTCGACCGCAAACCCGACCTGGTCGTGCACGAACTGGCCAACGCCGGCGCGGGACTGGCCGCGAGGGCCGCGGGCGTGCCCGCGGTGTGCCACTCGTTCGGCCGGATGTGGCGGCCCACCGGTACTACGGAAGCCTTGCGGGCGAACCTGGCCGAGGTCGCGGCGGACCTCGGCGTCGACCTGCCGGACGGCGACCCCATGCCGCTCGGCAACCCCTACCTCGACATCTGCCCGCCCTCGGTGCAGGACCCGGCGTTCCCGATCTCGCCGACCACCGTCATCCCACTGCGGCCGGTGCCGTTCGCCGAACCGGGCGATCTGCCGTCCTGGGTGCCCGAACACCGGAAGCCGTTGGTGTACCTGACGTTGGGCACGGCGTTCGGTGACACCGGTGTGCTGCGCACCGCCATCGCGGGCCTGTCCGCGCTGGACGCCATGGTGCTCGTGGCCACCGGCCCGAGCGTCGCGGCCGGGTCGTTGGGCGACGTGCAGGACAACGTGGTCGTGCGGCCGTGGCTGCCGCAGGCCGAGGTCCTGCCGCACGCGGACCTCGTGGTGCACCACGGTGGTGCGGGCGGCACGATGGGCACGTTCGCCACGGGCGTCCCGCACCTGGTCCTGCCGCAGGGCGCCGACCAGTTCAGCAACGCCGACGTGGTCACCGCGGCGGGCCTGGGCGACCACGTGCTCCCCGCCGACCTCACCGCCGAGGTGATCACGACCAAGGCCCGGCGTCTGCTCACCGACGAGGCCGTGCTCGGGGCGGCCAAGGCGATGGCCGCCGAGGTGGCCGCCATGCCATCACCCCACGACGTGGCCCGCAGGCTGTCCGAGCACGCCTGAACACCGGTCGCCGCCTGACCGCGATCCACGCCGCCGGGTCGCGGTCGGGCGGTGTCGGCGCTGATGGTGTTGTCGGATCAGCGGTTGGCGGCGGGCACCGTGAACGTCGCCGGTCCGCCGGGCAGGGTCTTCGTCCGCTGCGCCAGGTAGACGTCCAGGTACGGCGAGCGGGCGCCCGCGGTGGGCGTGTCGTCCGCCGGGTTGTCCAGTGCCAGCGCGAGTTCGGCGTCGGTGACCTCGATCGTCCTGCCGGAGGGCGTGGCGATCCAGTCGCCGCCGGGTCCGAACGCCGGGTCGACGGGGCCGCTCTCGGGCTGGACCGTGCCGATCTCGACTGCCAGCGAATGGCCTGCCGCCAGGGTCCAATCGGTCGACTTGAGGTCGAAGCTCGTCTGAACAGGGCTCAGCAGGGAGACCTGCTCGTCGAACATGGCGGCGGCGCCGTCCGGCGCGACGTCGTACAACCTGACCATGACGTTGCCGTCCCCCTTGGCGTTCAGGGAGACCCGAGGTGTACCGGTGACGCGGGTGGTCTGGTCGAGCGGCGTGGACGACGCGGTGAAGCTGTTGCCGGTGCCCGGCCCGCGCTCGCCACCATCGTCCACATAGGACCCGCCGCCGAGCCGCACCGTGGCCGTGCCCTCCACGACCGGCCACGTGTCCTGGGCGCGCCAGGTGCCGGTGCTGTCCTGGACGGCGTAGGCCGGGTACGCCACCGGCGGTTCCACGCCCTTGAGGTACTGGTCGTAGAAGGAGATCGTCTCCTCGAACCAGCCCTCACGGCCCATCTCCAGGCGTCCGTCCGCCGTGCGGTCGTTGCCCGCTTGTGGTCCCACTGGCCGAGCCACCCGCGCTGGGGGCCCTCGTGGTTCTCCAGGTACTCCTGGATCGCTTCCGGTTCGGTGTTCCACTCCAGGAAGCCCTGGGTCACGAACAGCGGGGTGTCGCTGCCCTTGGCCAGGTCCGCCAGGTCGCGGGCCTTCCAGTACTCCGACCGCGGGTCGGCGACGCGGTACCCGGCCGCGTTCTGCCGGAGGCACTCCGGGTGGGTCGTCTCGTAGGCGGCGTTGGCCAGGTAGCGGGGGTCGTCATCAGGCATCTGGGGGCTCGCGGCGCTGGCGTTGTAGGCGTTGGGCACCTCGACGGTGGTCGTGCGCGGCACGCCGTTCGAGCGGATGTTCCGGTACAGGTCCCAGATGGGTTCCTGGGCGACGACGGCCTTGAGCGCGTCCTGGTCCAGGTTGTTGCCGACGAGACCGGTGATCGCGTCGTAGGACTTGCCGTACATGCCCACGGCGCCGGTGGACCACGGCCGGCTCGCCGCCCAGTCGATCGCCGCCCTGACGTCGGCCTGCTCACCGGGCCCGACGAAGTCGAGGCACCCGGAGGAACCGCCGAAACCGCGCACGTCCACCATGACGAAGGCGTAGCCGCGGGCGAACAGGTCGGTGCCCTCGATGAAGTCGGCGAAGCGGTTCGAGGGACCGGTGTGCGTGAAGCCCTCGGGGTAGAACTGCCCGCTGTGGCCGAAGTACGAGCCGACCGACAGGATCACCGGCACCCGGTCGCCATCGGGCAGCCCCTTCGGCAGCAGGACGTCGGCGTGCAGCTCGGTGTCGGAGCCGTCCGAGGACGGGAAGTAGTGCTGGGTCCAGGCAGCGCCCTCCGGGACGCGGTCGTTCTGCTCGTGCGTGACCGGGACGGTGTCGGTCGCGACCGCCGCGGCCCCCGGCTCCGCCACGGCGGCGGGGCCGACGAGCGTGCCGGTCAGCAGGCAGGCGGTGACGAGCGCCGGGACGGTCCGAACGGCCTTGCGGGACCTCTTCACGTGCTCCTCCAGGGGTTTCGAGGTGGTGCCGTGGACGGTGGTGATCACTTCGGCACCCAGGAGACACCCGGCCGCGACGGCATGCTCAACCCCTGGTGGGCGTGAGTCGAATCATGGTTTGGCGGGCGTCCACCGGAGTTCGGTCCGATCTGCCGATCTCGCAGGTCGAGACCTGACCCGTGGTCCACGTCACATCGGGGTTGAGCATGCCGCTGCGGCACGGTTTCTCCTGGTCCGACTCCCCGGAGGTGATCGCCCGGTTTTCGCTCTCCCCGCCGCGACGGCATGGTTGTGGCCAGTACCCGTTCGACGCGCCCGCGCCGAACGGGACCAGCTCTCCGGAACGAGGTGGCGGTCGTGGCCTGGAGCACCCGTGAGATCGCCGAGCTCGCGGGCACGAGCCTGCGGGCGGTGCGGCACTACCACGAGGTCGGCCTGCTGGAGGAACCCGAGCGGCGGGCCAACGGGTACAAGCAGTACGGCGTCGCCCACCTCGTCCGGGTCCTGCGGATCAAACGCCTCGCCGACCTCGGGTTCTCCCTGCCCCAGATCGCCGCCATGGGCGACTCCGACGACCACCCGGCCGAAGCCCTGCGCACCCTCGACGCCGAACTCGCCGCCACCATCGAGCGGCTCCAGCGCGTCCGCGTCGAACTCGGCCTCATCCTGCGGCAGGCCGCCCCGACCGACCTGCCGCCCGAGATCGCCCCGGCCGCGACCGGGGCCAAGCTGTCCGACGCCGACCGGTCCCTCATCGTCGTCCTGACCAGGGTCCTCGGCCCGCAGGGCCTGCGCAGCTACGCGGACCTGCTGCGCAACCTCCCCGGCGACCCCGTGGCCGACGAGTTCGACGACCTGCCCGACGACGCCGACGAAGCGACCCGCCGGGACGTCGCCGAACGCATGGTCCCCTACATCCGGCGGCTCCGCGCCGAACACCCCGGACTGAGGACGCGGCACTCCGACGCGCCGCACAGCGCGGACTTCATCGAGGAGACGGTCGGGAAGGCGTTGGTGGAGCTGTACAACTCCGCCCAGCTTGACGTCCTGCACCGCTCGGAGGTGCTGCTCCAGGCGTCGGCGGGTTCCGAGGACACCGCGGGGTGACCAGGCCGACCGGACGTGGTTGTGCCGGTGCACAAGGGGAACTCGCCATCCCGCGCCACGGGCACGTCGACCGGGCGGCGGTGGAGCGGAGATGCTGGTGGTTGCACGTCGACCGTCCACTCCGGACCTGGAAGGACCCGTCCCCATGAGCACTGACAGGGAGCCGTTGGCCCTCGCCGACCTCACGCCCGTCCCGGTGGAGGAGTTGGTCCTGCGCCGTCCGCCGGTGTTCGACGACCCCGCGCGGGAACGCCGTCACCGCAAGGAGCGGTTGGCGGGCGCGTTGCGGCTGTTCGGGCGGTTCGGGTTCGAGGAGGGGGTGGCGGGGCACATCACCGCGCGCGACCCCGAGTTCCCCGACCACTTCTGGGTCAACCCGTTCGGTGTGTCGTTCAAGCACGTCAAGGTCAGCGACCTGCTGCTGGTCGACCACGACGGCAACGTGGTGCGGGGGCGGTACCAGGTGAACCGGGCCGCTTTCGCGATCCACTCCGAGGTGCACAAGGCGCGTCCGGACGCGGTCGGGGCGGCGCACAGCCACTCCCTCTACGGCAAGGCGCTGTCGTCGACCGACCAGGTGCTGGAGCCGCTGACCCAGGACGCGTGCGCGTTCTACGACGACCACTCCGTGTTCGAGGACTACACGGGCGTCGTCAACGACACGGAGGAGGGCCGGAAGCTGGCGGTGGCGCTCGGCTCGAACAAGGCGGTGATCCTGCGCAACCACGGGCTGCTCACGGTCGGGACCACCGTGGACTCGGCGGCGTGGTGGTTCATCACCATGGAGCGGTCGGCGCAGGCCCAGTTGATCGCGAAGGCGGCGGGGAACACCGAGCTGATCACGCCGGAGAGCGCCAAGCTCACCCACGGCCAGGTCGGGTTCGAGCTCGCGGGCTGGTTCCAGTTCCAGCCGCTGTTCGACCAGATCTCCCGCAGCGAGCCGGATCTGTTCGACTGAACCCCGCGCCGCCGCACTACTGTGCGGGGATGGCCGCTGAGATCGCGAGGTTCGCGCTCGACTCCCTGGCGAACGTCGACGATCTGGCGGCGGAACTGGCGCTGCGGGTCGTCGACGAGGAGGAGGACCTCGCGGTCGGCGTGCTGATCCCGGTCGAGGAGGTCCGCCGGTCGTGCCGGGAGGTGCTGGCCGACCTCTACCGGTACCTGGCGGGTCTCGCGCCACTCGACGGGCAGGCGGTGCGGGCGCTCGGCCGCCGCCGCGCCGAGCAGGGCGTGCCGCTTTCCGCTGTGCTGCACACCTTCCGCATCGGCGGGCAGTTCGTGTGGGAGCACCTGGTGAGCTGGGTGGAGTCGACCGACCGGGACACGGCCAACACGGTGTTCGCGCAGGCGGGCGCGCTGTGGGTCGTGCTGGACGAGCACTCCGCCGAGCTGCGCGGGGCCTACGGCGAGGCCGACGCCGCGCGCACGCGCCTGCTGCGGTCGGAGCGCAACGAGCGGCTGGACGTCCTCTTCGGCGTCACCGGCGCCGAGGTGGGCAGGCGGTGGGAGGCGGCGGACGCGTTGCGGCTGCCGAGGCAGGGCCGGTTCCTGGTCGCCGTGCTGGACCGGGCTCCCCGACGGGAGTGCGAGGCCGAGTTGACCCGACGCGGGATCACCTCGGCGTGGCGGGTGTCCCCGGAGGAGCGGATCGCCCTGCTGTCGCTCGGGAAGCGCCACGACCTCACCGACGCGCTGTCCGGTGTGGAGGGTGCGAGGACCGGCGTGAGCCCGCTCTTCGAGGAGGTCGGTGACGCCGCGCTCGCCCTGCACCGGGCCCGGATCGCCGCCGGGTCGCTGCCGTTCGGCGAGGCCGGGGTCCGGCACTACGGCGCCGATCCGGTGGCCACCCTGGTGTCCAGCGACTCCGGGACCGCGCAGGACCTCGCGCACCGCGTCCTGGGCCGCGTGCTCGCGCTGCCGGTCCAGGAGGCCGACGTCCTGCTGGCGACGGCGCGGGAGTGGTTCGCCGCGGGCGGGTCGACCGACCAGGCCGCGAGCGCGTTGTTCTGCCACCGCAACACGGTCCGGTACCGCCTGCGGCGCCTGGAGGAGCTGACGTCGTTCCGCCTGACCGATCCGCGGGGTGCCGCCCAGCTCTACCTGGCCCTGGAAACCGCCCGGCAGTGGGGGATGGGCCGGTCAGCGGCGGCGGACGGTGGCGAACACCGGCAGCAGTAGCAGGGAGACCATCAGCCGCGTCACCTGGAAGGCCATCACCAGCGGTGTGTTGGACTCGGTCGCGAGCGACAGGCCCAGCACCGCCGACAGGCCGCCCGGCGTGGACGCGAGGTAGGCGTCGTAGGCGCTGATGGACGTGAGCCTGCTCAGGCCGTAGCCGACCAGCGCGCAGGCACCGACGGTCGCCACGATCTGCACGCCCGCCAACGGGAGCACCCGCACCACGGCGCGGATCTTGTCCAGGGACAGGGAGAACCCGACCTGGAGGCCGACGACCAGGAACGCGGCGCCGAGTGCCGCCGTCGGCATCGCGGGGTCCTCGAAGAGCCCGCTCGACGCGAGTCCGAAGGCCGCGAGCATGGGCCAGATGAGCGCCGAGCCCGCGAACTTGAGCAGCCGGTTGGCGATCAGGCCCGCCACCACGGCGAGGAGCGCGAACAGCGCGGACTTTGCCGTGCTCGCGGACACCTGGTCGCCGACGACCCGTGCGCCGGGGTCGAGCCACAGGACCACGGCGGGCATCGAGACGAGGATGAGCAGCACGCGCAGGTACTGCACGACCATCACGACGTGCTCGTCCGCTCCGGCCTCGCGCGCGCCGGTGATGAACCCGACCGCTCCCCCTGCCACCGAGGAGAACACGGCGGTGCGGCCGTTCACGGTGGGCAGGAGGCGGAGGACCTGGCCCATCCCGATGCTGAGGACGAGGGTCGCGGTGACGACGGCGAGGATCGCGAGCCAGTGCCTGGCCACCTCGACCAGCATCATCCGGTCGGCCATGGCGCCGATCGAGGCGCCGAGCACGGCTTGCGCGACCGTTCCGGCGAACCGGGTCGGTTTCGGTTCACGGCGGCCGGTGAACGCCGCCGTCAGTCCACCCAGGACTCCCGCGAACAGCAGGGCGGCGGGCACCTCCAGCCAGGTGAGCAGCACGGCGGACAGCGCCGTGGTGGTGACGACGAGGACCCAGGACAGGACGGCCTTGTGGCGGGAGAACACCGATCAGCTCCTCGTCGTGGGGGGGGGGGGGGGGGGGGGGCCGCCCCCCCCCA
>NZ_JANYMP010000021.1:80493-180511 GCF_025061645.1 Umezawaea endophytica
TGGTGTTCCCGGCGCGGGAACACCACCACGACGGTCAGGGAACGAGCACCGCGAGCGGGACGTGGTGCTGGCCCGCGTGGATGTCGCGGTCGAGCAGGCTGCCCTGGCTGATCGGCCGGGGGTAGGAGATCTTCACGACGTGCAGCGAGGGGATGCGGAAGATCTGCACGCCGTCGGCGGGGACGTCGTAGAGCCGCGCGACGACGGACTCGTTGAGGAACTCCTCGTCGGCGACGATCGCGTACCCCGCGTCGTCGCGCATGAACAGCTCGACGGTGACCCAGAACGGGCCCGCGTTCTTCGACCGGACCTCCAGCGCCAGGTCGCCGAGGGTCGGACGGGCGGTGTCAGACATGGGCGGCGGCCTTTCGGATGCTGGTGCGGAACATGCTGGTGGGGGTGTCGGTGTCGACCACGTGGTTCAGGACGAACTCGTAGGCCGCGCCGCGCTCGGTCTCCGCGGGGGACGTGGCGAACGCCAGGCTGGGCAGGTAGGCCATGTCCACCGCGGGCAGGTGCAGCATCAGCGGGTTGGCGACCTTCGCGATGGCCGTCGCGGTCTCCTGGTCGGCGGCCTGGACGAGCAGCATCACGCCGACCTCGCGCGCGGGCGTGGTCGCCGGGTCGAGGTGACCGAGGACGGCGTTGTGGCCGTAGAGCCGGATGTCGAACGCGTAGTCGGCCGGCTCGAGGCCGAGCGTCTGGGTCACCCGGCCGGTGAGGACCTGCCGCAGGAACTCGGCCCAGCCCTCGATGTCCTTGAGGATCAGCGGATCGCGGATAGCGGTGAAGGACATGGTCTCGTAGCCGGTGATCCGCGAGCCTTCGAGCTTCACGGTGTGCTGGTCGGCGATCTCGAACCGCGACCCCTCGACGCGGACCCTCCGGTCGTCCAGCGCGGTGTAGACGGCGTCGGTGACGTCGAGCGTGCCCGCCGGTTCGCGCATCCGGAACGGGTTCGCCGTCTCGTAGAGCATGTGCGCCGCGACGGAGTGCGGGGTGCAGGAGACGGACTCGTCGAGCGATTCGATGACGAAGCCGGTCCGGTCGATCGTGGCGAACACGCTGCCGGAGCGGGGGTTCGTCGTGCACTGCCCGCCGCACTCGACGATCTTCGAGGCGTGCCAGGTAGGTCCGGCGGGCATGCCCATCATCAACGGGTACGCCGCGGCGACGGCGGTGTCGGTCGCGCGGCCGGCGAGGACGACGTCCGCCCCGCCCTGGAGCGCGGCGACGATGGGTTCGTGGCCCATCATCGCGACGATGTGGGTGCAGCTCTCCAACGTCTCGGCGCGCAGCTCCCCCATGGGCGCCAACGGGTGCACGCGGCCCGCGTCGAGGTGTTCCACGAGGCTCGCGGCCGTCTGCTCCGCGTGGATCGTCGCGACCGCGAGGTCGAGGCCGTCCTCGGCGATGATGTCGTCGACCATCTTCGCGACCCAGTCGACGCCCGAGTCCGTCCCGCTCGTGCCGCAGGAGCCGACGATCAGCGGGATGCGGGCCGTCGCGGCGGCGCCGAGCAGGATCCGCAGGTCGCGGGACACCGCGGCGGCGGCCGTCTTCGGCTTCCCCGAGCCCAGGTAGTACGGGCCCGAGTCGGTGGAGCCGCCGTCGACGGCGATGACGTCGGCGCCCAGTGCGAGGCCGCGTTCGACGGCGGCCACGTCGAACCCGGCGCCCAGCATCCCCGAGGGCACCAGGATCCGCACTTCGTCGACTACCTCGTCCGGCTTGCTCATCCGCACTCCCCTGAACCCTTGATGAGTTGCTTTTGACTTTTGCTATAGCATAACACGATCACCAGTGGCCCTGCCCCGATCGGGGTGGCCTACCGGCCGATCAGGTGGGCGTTGACCGAGGACCGCGGCTTTCCATCCAGCGCGGCGATGACCTCGTGGGCGGCGCCGACCCCGGCGGCCAGCCGGGCTTCGACGGTCTGGCCGGCCAGGTGCGAGTAGACGGTGATGCCGTCGACACCGCGCAGCGGGCTCTCGGCGGGCAGCGGTTCGACGTCCACGACGTCGAGCTGGGCCCCCGCGATCCGCCCGGACGCCACGGCCCGCACCAGCGCCGCCTCGTCCACGAGCGGGCCGCGCGCGGTGTTGACCAGCACGGCGGTCGGCTTCATCAGCGCGAACGCGTCCGCGTCGATGAGGTGCCTCGTGCGCGGGGTCAGCGCGGTGTGCAGGGAGACGTAGTCGGACTCGCGCAGCAGCGTGTCGAGGTCGACGAACCGCACGTCGGGGTGCTCGTCGGGAACGCTCGTGGTGCACAGCACCGTCATCCCGAACGCGCGGGCGAGCGGCAGCACCCCGCGCGCCGACGCGCCGTAGCCGACCAGGCCGAGGGTCGCGCCGCGCAGTTCACGACCGCCCTCGCGCGGCCAGCGGCCCTCCGCGACGCCGACCGCGACGGGCACCAGGCGGCGGGCGGCGCCGAGCAGCAGGCCGAGGGTGTACTCGGCGACGGCGTTGGCGTTCACGCCGGGCAGGTTGCTGACCGAGATGCCCAGGCGGGTGGCGGCCTCGACGTCGACCGAGTCGTAGCCGACGCCGGAGCGGACGACGGCGCGCAACGAGGTCGCCTTGCCCAGGACGTCGGCGGTCATCGGCTCGTTGCCGATGACCGCGCCCTCGACGCCGTCCAGCGCTTCCACGAGGTCGTCGACGACCCGCACGCCCGTTCGCCGGAGGTGGCGGGTCCGGTGCCCGGCCGCGGTGAGCAGCGCGTCGACCTCGTCGCCGGGACGCAGGTGGTCGGTGGTGATCAGGACCAGGGACATGCCTTTCACAGCACCCTTCCGACGCCCGAGGTCCGGCGGCGCGCCAGTACCTGGATCCGCAGCACGGCGACCACCGCGAACGCGGCCAGCAGCCCCGCGTCGAGCAGCATGAACCGCCAGCCGGTGACGTCGACCATGCCGCCGACGACGGTGGGGCCGACCAGCCCTCCCAACTGCCAGGTCACCGTGTACAGGCCGGTGTAGGTGCCGATCACGCGCATCGAGGGCGCGAGGTTCCACAGCACCACGGCGGCGTTGATGATGAACCCGGCGGCGCCGACCCCGGCCAGGCCCAGCGCGACCATGGTCGCGGTCGAGGTCTGCACGACGGTGCCCAGGACCATCGCGGCGGCGAAGATCGCCATGCCGATCGCCATCGTGCGCAGGCGGCCGATCCGTTCCGCCAGCAGCGCGGCGGGGTAGGCGACGACCAGGAACGCCACGCCCGCGGGCAGCGTGAGCCCGCCGGCGTCACCGCGGGACAGGCCGACGGCCTCCATGGCGTACGGCGTCATGAGCGACCGCGACGCCGCGTAAGCCCCGCCGAAGAGCAGCACGGAGACCAGCAGGAGCAACTGGCTGCGGTCGACGTCGCGGAAGATGCCCACCACGACCTGGCGCATGCGCACCCCGGTGACCACGGCGGCCTCGGGGTTCTTCGCGGCGTGCTCGACGTCGGCGGCGTCCTCGACGAGCGCGGCCTGGTACGCCCTGGACCGGTTGTCGCGCACCCTCCACACCAGCACGGCCACGACGAGGAACGCGATCCCGGACGGGACGACGAACGCGAGCGTCGGGTGGTCGTCGACCAGCAGGACGCTGATGACCGCCGTCGTGATGGTGGTGAGGCCGGAGGCGATCTTGACCGCCGCGTTGCCGCGGCTGCGGCGTTCGGGCTCGACGAAGTCCGGCATCAGCGATTCGACGACGGGCTTGAAGCTGTTGCCCACCAACGCGAAGAGGAACATCACGACGACCAGCGACGCGAACGACCAGGAGAGCGGGATGAGCAGGAAGAGCAGTGCCGAGAGGGGCATGACCACGGCGATGTAGGGCATCCGGCGCCCCCACCTGGTCCGGGTGTTGTCGGACCGGTTGCCCATCCACGGCTGGATGAAGATGCCGAGCAGGTTGTCCATGCCCATCAGCAGGCCCACGACCGCGGCGCTGCCGACGTGCTCGCGCAGCAGCGGCGGGACCTGCGCGTCGTAGAAGGTCCACATCGACTCCTGGGCGAACACCGCCAAGGCGCAGAAGAACGTGATCCCGCGTGCGGCCGCACGGTCCACGGGGGTGGTTACCGACGTCATTCGTGGTCCTTCGCTGGAGTCGGATGAGTCAGGAGTGGCGTGCGGCACACCGTAAGATGCTATAGCAAGGTTGTCAAAAGTTTCTTAAGACTTAACCAATCGCACGTGCACTATCGTGGTGGCATGTCCCGCGACACCTTGAGCACGCTGACCACCGACACGCTGGCCGACCGCTCGTACCGGGCGGTCCGGGACGCCATCGGCTCCGGCGAGCTGCGCCCCGGCGAGAAGATCACCGAACGCGGTCTGGCCGAACGCCTGTCGGTCAGCCCCACCCCGGTGCGCGAGGCCATCCGGCGGCTGGAGCAGGACGGGCTCATCGAACGCACCGGCCCGCGCACGGTCGTCGTCGCCACGATCGGCGACACCGCGCGCCAGGACCTCGCCGAGGTCGAGATCGGCCTGCGCGGCCTGGTCGCGCGGTTCGCCGCCCGGCACGCCACCCCGGACCAGCTCGACCGGCTCGACGCGATCCTCGACGAGGCCGACGACCTGCACATCGTCATCCGCAAGCGGTACGACGACGGCAAGCCGATCGACAAGCACCTGGACACGCTGCTCGACACCATGCAGCGGTTCAACGAGGGCGTGAACGCGTGCGCCGCCAACTCGGTCCTGGTCCGGCTGCTGGAGCAGACCAGGGTGTTCTCCCCGTCGGAACGCCGCACGCGCCTGCTGGAACGGGTCGCCGTCGACAAGGAGTTCGGCCTCGACCGCTACGCCAGCCACCGCGCGCTGGTCCACGCCCTGCGCGCGGGCGACTCGGTGGAGGCGGAGCAGATCGTCCTCGAAGACGCGCGCGGCGGCCTCAACGCGCTGCGCGGCGAGCCGCGTCGGGGCGAGACGGGCTGAGGCACCGCTCCGTCGCACAAGGCGATCACGATCGACACGACGTGATCAGGCCACGCGACGCGCACCTGGTCCGAGGGGGACGATGTCGGGTCTACTCCCGTCGGAGGGGTGCGACGCCCGGTGCCCCGCCTTCCTGACCGATCTCCGGCACCCGCCGCACGGCCAGCGCGCCCGCGATCCCCAGTAGCGCGAGGAAACCGAAGAACGCGGTGTACCCACCGAGGCCGAGCAGCAGCGGCGCGGACAGCGGGACGAGCGACTGCGGCAACATGTTCGCGATGTTGACGATGCCGAGGTCCTTGCCCGCGTTCGCACCGTCCGGCAGCACTCGCACGCACATCGCCAGGTCCACGGCGAGGAACATGCCCATCCCGAGGCCCATGACGCCCGCCGCCACGAACACGACCGCGAGCGACGGCGCGAACGCCAGCAGCGCCATCGCCGCCACGCCGATGAACGCCGACACCACCACGAACGGCTTCTGCCTTCGCACCACGTCGGACAGGTGCCCCGCACCGAGGCTCGCGAGGATCGCGGTGGGCACGAGGATCATCGACCACACCAGCACGAGCCCGCCGACGTCGGCCCGACTCACCCCGAACCGCTGGATCAGGTACAGCGAGACGTAGCTGCCCGCGGCGTAGGTGGCGGTGATGAGGAACCGCACCAGCCACGCCCAGCCGAAAGCGGGGTACCGGCGCGGATCGAGCAGGAACGTCCGCAGCGCCGAGCGGATCCCGCCGCGCTCGTTCGTGCGCGGTTCGGGCCTGCCCTCGCGGATCAGCAGCACCGACACCACGCCCGCGACGGCGGCGATGGCGGCGACGACCTGCCACTGGAGAGCCGATCCGGCGGGCAGCGCGGTGACGACCGCCAGTCCCAGCAGCGGCGCGAGCGGGATGACCAGGCCGAGGAGCCCGGAGGCCAGGCCACGCCGCCGCGGGGGCACCTGGTCGGCGAGCACGGCCACCGTGGCGGACTGCTGGAAGCTGAACAGGGCCTTGGCCACGCACCACAGCAGGACCACCTCCCACACCGCCGACGTCTCACCGAGGACGACCACCACGGCCGCGCCGGCGAGCGCCCCGAAGAGGATCCACGTTCGCCTGCGGCCCAGCGCGAACGTCGTGCGGTCGCTGATCCGACCCGCGACCGGGGTGAACACCAGCACGACGACCGCGCCGAGACCGGTGGCCAGACCGAACGCGTCCGTCGCCGCCCCGGTGTCGTCGGTCAGGTCGGTCAGGCGCAGCGTCAGCAGCAGTTGCAGAGGGGTGATGATCGCGATGTACACCCCGAACTGCGACGTCAGCAGCGCGGCGGCCAGCCTGCCGAACCGAGTGGTCCCGGTCGGTCCGGTCGTGGGGGCGTCGACGCTCATTCCGTTTCTCCTTCGCGGGCGCTTGGAAGAGGTGGGACTCGCGGTCACGGTTGACGCAAAGGGGATGGCGGCAGGCCACCAGCCGGGAATCTTCCAGAGGTAATCCGATGTCGGTCAACCGCTGAAATGGTGAATATCGGTTACCGTCCGGTTAAGGGGGAACGATTTCCTGGTTGAGACGGAGACCTTGACGTGATCAGCGCGTAATCGTTAACGTTTTCCTCGATTTGATCGGCGCAAAGTCTGACCGAATGCGGTTCGCCTCACCGGGAAAGGCTGGTCACGTGACCCGGATCGTCCATCAGCTATCCCTCAACGAGAACCACTCGCCGCCCTTGCCGGGTGTGCACGAGGCATTGGCGAGTTCGTTGGACCACGTCCACCTCACCCTTGACGCGCTGGCCGACGGCCTCACGTCGGAGCTGGCCGGGCGCTTGGACCTCGACGTGGAGCGGGTGGTGGCCGGAGCCGGGTCAGGGGCACTGCTCCAGCAGTTCCTCACGGCGCACGCCGGGGCGGGCTCGACGGTCGTCCACACCTGGCCGTCGTTCGAGATGTACCCCCTGCTGATCCGCAACGCCCTGGCCGAGCCCGTCTCCGTGTCCGGCCCCGACGACCGGCAGGACCTGAACGCCGTGGTCGCCGCCGTCACCCCGGACACCAGGATCGTCCTGCTGTGCAACCCGAACAACCCCACCGGCGAGGTCCTCGACGCCGCCCGGCTCCGCGACCTGCTCGACGCCCTGCCGCCGCACGTGCTCGTGCTCGTCGACGAGGCCTACCGGGAGTTCGCCGACCCGGAGGTGATCGCCGACGCCGTCGAACTGGCCAGGACCGACGACCGGGTGGCGGTCGTCCGGACGTTCTCCAAGTCCCACGGACTGCTGGGCCTGCGCGTGGGGTACCTGGTGGGGGCGGTGGAGGTCGTCGCGCCGCTGCGCCTCACCACGCCGTTCTACCGGGTCCCGACCGTCGCCCAGACCGCGGCCCTGGCCGCGCTCAAGGCCGAGCCCGAGATGCGGGAGCAGTGCGAACGGGTGGCCGCCGAGCGCGACCGCGTCCGGTCGGGGCTGCTGGACCTGGGCCTCGACGTGCTTCCCAGCGGCGGCAACTTCCTGTGGCTGCGACTCGGTGCGCGCAACCAGCGGTTCGTCGCGCACCTGGCCGCCGCGGGCATCGCGGTCCGCGTGCTGGCGAACGGCGCCGGGGTCAGGGTCAGCACAGGTACCCCCGAGGCCAACGACGCCGTCCTGCGGGCGGCGGGTCGGTTCGCCACCGAGCCCCGCACGGGATCGCGGACGGTGTCGGCCGGGACGAACGACGGGTGATCGGGGCACCCCGACCGGTTGTCGGGGGTGCCGCGCCCGGTCCGCGATCTCCACCCGTGATCAGTTCCCGGTCCTCCTGCCGGGTGAGAGGAACGCGCATGACTTCGGTGCACATCAATCCCGATCCCTTCACCGACGTGCTGGGGAACGCGATCACCGAGGGGGCCGAAGCCCTGTTCCGGGCCCAGCGACCCGACGGCGTGTTCGACTACGGCGAAGACAGCCTGACCTCGACCCTGGGCACGGTCGGCGCGGTGTCCGCGCTGCACTTCGCCGACCCCGCCGGCAGCGCCGACCTGATCGCCGCGGGCGCCGGGTGGCTCGGGCGCACCCAGAACGACGACGGTGGCTGGGCGATGGTCCCCGGCCTGTCGAGCGAGGCGGGGCCGACGGCGGTCGCCTCCGCCGTCCTCCACCTCGTCGACCCGGAGAGCAGCGCGACACGGGTGGCCGCCGGGCAGCGCTGGATGGACGACCACGGTGGCCTGGACGCGATCCCCCATCCCGAGGTCGTCTCCTGGTGCCGCCAGTACTACGGCTTCGCGGGCTGGCTCGCGCAGGAGGACATGCGCCGCTTCCCGCTGGAACTGGCGCTGGTGCCGAGCCTGTACCGCAAGCTGTTCGACCTGCGCCTGCCGATGGCTTCGGCGCTCGGTCTCGCCCAGGCCAGGCACAAGCCGCTCACCAGGGTGCAGCGGGTGCTGGCCCGCTGGGCGGAGCCGAACGCGCTGAAGGTGATCCGGCAGGTCTACGAGCACGAGGGCTCGACCGGGGCCTGGTGCGAGAACGCGTGGGTCACCGGACTGGTCTGCACCGGGCTGGCCCGTGCCGGCCTGGCACCGGACATGGTCGCCGCCGCCGTGGGGTGGTTCCACCGGTCCATGGCGGCTGACGGCTCGTGGGAGACCGGCCCGCTCGACGCGGCCTGGACGATGTACGCCGCACGCGGTCTCGCCGAGGCGGGTTACGCCGACGACCCGCGGCTGACCGCCTCGGTCCGGTTATTCGTGCGCCTCCAGCAGCACCGCCCGTTCCTCGCGTTCGGATGTCCACCGGGCTACTGGGGGTGGGCGGGCACCGAGGGCTGGCCCTCGACGCTGGAGACGGGGGAGATCCTTTCCGTGCTGTGCAGGCTGCCGGGGGACGAGCAGGCGAACGCGGTCGAACGGGGCGTCGACTGGCTCACCCGCGTGCAGGACACCCGCGGGTCGTGGGGGCTCTGCGTGCGCAACACCAGGGTGGCCAACAGCGGGCCCTGCCCGATGACGACGGTGCAGGCCGTCGACGCCCTGCTCGACGCGGGCGTCCCGGCCGACGATCGCCGGGTGCGTCGTGCGCTGGGCTGGCTCGCCAAGGTCCAGAGCCCGGAGGGCACCTTCGAGTCGGTGTGGTATCGGCACCACACCATGGCCACCGCGGCCGTGCTGGAGACCTTCTCCAGGGTCGGACGCGCCGGTGACGAGCCCGCCCGCAAGGCGGTGGCGTGGCTGGAGGCCACCCGGCTGCCCGACGGGTCGTGGGGCGACGGGGCCGGTGCTCCGGGCACGGTCGAGGAGACCGGATGGGCGGTGTCGGCCCTGGTGGCCGCGGGCGCCGACCCGGCCACCGTGCGCTCCGGCGTGGACTGGTTGCTGGAGCGCAGGCACCAGCCCGGCGGCGGGTGGCCCGCGGAGAACGTGCACGAGTACGTGCGCTTCGTGAGCCGGTACACCAACCCCGCGTTCGCCAACGGGATGGCGCTGCGCGCACTCGGCCGCTACCGGACGGCGATCCGGCGCTCGACGTCGTGACCAGGCACTCCCACCAGGACGCTCCAGGAAGCGGAGAACCCCGATGACCCGTGCGACGGACGAAGGCTCCTTCACCGAGGACTACTGGCGCGACCCGCACGAGACCCTCGCCAGGACGCGGGAGAGCAGCCCTGTCCGCGAGGTCGTGTTCGAGACGGGGCCGACCTGGCTGGTCACCCGCTACGCCGACGTGCGTGCCGGGCTCACCGACGCACGGCTCGCCAAGGACTGGCGGTCGAGCCTGCCCGAGGACGAACGGGCCTCGGCGCCTCCGGGACTGCCCGCTCCGATGTCGCACATGCTGACCTCCCTCGACCCACCGGAGCACACCCGACTGCGGAACCTGGTCGTCCAGGCGTTCACCGCCCGCCGGATCGCCGAACTGCGCCCACGGGTCGAGGCCGTCGCCGCCGAACTGCTCGACGCGTTGCCCGAGGACGAGCCGGTCGACCTCGTCGCCCGGTACGCGATCATCCTGCCGATGGTGGTGATCTGCGAACTGCTCGGCGTTCCCGAGATCGACCGCGAGGAGTTCGCCCGGCTGTCGACCGTCCTCATCGACGAGTGCCCCGAACCGGAACTGGTCCTCGCCTCCACCCAGATGGCCGACTACCTGGAGGGCCTGGTCGCGGCCAAGCGCGCGAACCCCGACCAGGCGCTGCTGTCCGCGCTGATCACGGCATCGGACGAGGGCGACCGGCTCTCCGACCTGGAGATCGTGGCGATGGCCATGCTGCTGCTCATGGCGGGCCACGAGACGACCGCCGTGTTCATCACCAACAGCGTCCGCGCCCTGCTGGCCGACCCGACCGGACTGGACCGCCTGGCCTCGCCTTCGTCGGCCCCGTCCCTGATCGAGGAGCTGCTGCGCTGGCTCTCGCCCGCGATCAACGCCTCGCTGCGCTTCGCCACCGAGGACCTGGAGATCGGCGGGGTCCCGATCCCCAGGGGAGCGTCGGTGATGCTGTCCACAGGCGGTGCCAACCGTGACCCGGCACAGTTCCCGGCGCCTGCGAGGTTCGACCCGGACCGCGACACCGCGGGTCACCTGGCCTTCGGCCACGGCATCCACCGCTGCCTGGGCGCGGCCCTGGTCCGCCTGGAGGGTGAGGTGGGCCTGTCCGCCCTGTTCACCCGCTTCCCGCGGCTGCGCGTGGCAGCCGACCCCGCCGACCTGACGTTCCGCCGCAGCGTCCACGTGCACGCCCCACGCACGTTCCCGGTCGTGCTCGGCCCACGTGCCTTCCCGATCGGGCGGGCACACCACTGATCCGGTCCTACCCGACGACGCGCCTCCCCCGTGACCGGCCACGGTCCGCCGCGACGAACCTGTCGTCTCGACGTTCTGCGGCCGGTCGCCGGGCCTGGCAGCGGGTACTCCTCCGCGGCCCCGCCCCGTGTCACTCCTTCACCGTCGTCGCCGACATCCCCGCCTCCTGGAACTTGCCCCAGCGCGGCTCCGCCCCGCGCGGCTCGTCACCCATCACGGTCACGCGCCGCCCCACGCGGCGCCCCGCGTAGTCGTTCACCGCGTAGTGCTGGGTGGCCCTGTTGTCCCACAGGGCCACCGCACCCTCCACCCAGCGGTAGCGGCAGGTGCGCTGTGGGCTCTCCGACACCGCGAACAGGTGCTCCAGCAGCGCGTCGCTCTCGCCCTTGGCGAGTTGGAGGACGCGACGGGTGAACATGCGGTTCACGTAGAGGCTCTTGCGGCCGGTCACCGGGTGCGTCCGGACCACCGGGTGCTCCGCCTCACTGCGGAACGTGCCGTTCGGGTGGACGAACAGGTGCGCTGCCGTGGTCCCCTCCAGCAATTCCCGCATCGGTTCCGACAGTGCCTCGTAGGCGAGGTACTGATTGCTCCACATCGTGTCACCGCCTGATTCCGGCGTCAGCGTGAGTTGCAGGACCGAAGCGATGGGCGGACTTTGGGAGAATGTCACATCGGTGTGCCACACATCGGCACGCGCGCCCTGGTCGGAGTCCAGCACGACGATTTTCTCGTGCCCTGCCAGCTTGGGCAGGAAGGGGTGCACCTCCAGTTCCCCGAACCGGCTGCCGAACGCCTCGTGGGCCTGCGGGGTCAGGCCGCCCGCGTCCGGGAAGACGAGCACCAGATGGCGCATGAGCAGGTCATGGACCTCCTTGAACTGCTCGTCGTCGACTGACCCCAGATCGACGCCGTACACCTCGGCTCCGAGCGAACCGGAAATCGGGCGAACCTGCAATGGCATGTCGTACACCTTTCTCCTCACGCGCATGGCGGAATTCCGCACACGCATTGTGCGATACGGTCGACACGAATAGAGGAACGCTTCGAGCCACTCTTGACCACACTCGTCGAACGATGTCAGGATCTTCGTGGACAAATTGTTTCTCGCGCTACCGAGGGGAATCCATCGGAATGACCGCACAGGACGAGTTGGCGAAGATGATCGACCTCGCGACGCCGTTCGCGGTCCGGGTGGCCGTCACCCTGCACCTGCCCGAGCTGATCGACAGCGGTACCACCGGGCTCGCCGACCTCGCCACCGCCGCGGGAGCCGACCCCGACGCGTTGCGCAGGCTGCTGCACCACCTCGCCTCCATCGGGTTCCTGGCCGAGCCGGGGCCCGGCACCTACGCGTTGACCGACGTGTCGCGCGTGCTCCTCGGCGAGGACCACCGCGCGGCGCGGCGGTGGCTCGACAGCGAGGGGCCGGGAGCGAGGATGGACCTCGCCTTCGCGGGCATGGCGCACTCGGTGCGCACGGGCGAGTCCGCCTACGGCGCGGTGCACGGCGTCCCGTTCTGGGACGACTACGGCGCCGACGAGGAGCTGCGGATCTTCTTCGGCGAGGTCATGGCCGTCCACGCCTGGCAGACCGGTCCGGTCCTGGCCACCGAGTGCGACTGGGCGTCCAGCAGGCGGGTGCTGGACGTCGGCGGTGGCGTGGGCGCGCTGCTGGCCGAGGTGTTGAAGGGCAACCAGCACCTGACCGGCGCCGTTCTCGACCTGCCTCCGGTCGAACCGGACGCCACCACCGCGCTGGAGGAGGCCGGGCTGTCCGACCGGGCCACGTTCGTGCCCGGCAGCTTCTTCGACCCGCTGCCCACCGGCTACGACACCTACGTGATCTCGCGGGTCATCACCGACTGGGACGACGAGGACGCGCTGCGGATCATGACCCGCGCCGCCGAGGCCGTCGGCACCGGTCGGGTGCTGGTCGTGGAGGTGCTGGCCGGACCGGAGCACGCCAAGAACAACTCGTCGTTCGACCTCCAGTCGCTCGCCCTGCTCGGCGGCCGGGAGCGCACGGAGGACGACTTCACGGCCCTCGCCGAGCGCGCCGGGTTCGCCACCGCCACCGCCCGCCGCTGGGACAGCGGCCTGCTCGTCGTGGAGTGCAGGCTCTGAGCCGGGAGCCCCACGGGTGTGCCCGGCCGGGCGACTCCACCCGTCCGGGCCCTCCGCGATCACGTGCTCGGCAAGACCGGGTGAAGGCGTCCGCGGGGGCGCGAACGCGGTCGGCCGCCGCCTGCCGGGCGGCTCCCCCGGAGCGGACGGGCACGCGACCCGCGGCGCGGATCCCCGAGACCGGTGCGCGGTCACCGCGACCGCGCCCAACCCGGCAGCCGACCGCCCCTCGGGTCGGGCAGCACGCCGAGTTGGTGCAGCCGGTCCAGCGGGCTCAGCGAGTGCTGTCCCAGGCCCGCCATGTTGTGCATGATCGTGTACCGCAGCCGCTGGTTGCCGCCGGTCTTGCGCAGTGCGCGGCGGCCCAGCACCCGGACGAGCGGCGACAGGTCGCTGATCATGCGGGTGGCGTTGTGGCTGGTCGTCCCGACGTGCGCCAGCGCTTGCCTGCGCTCGGTGCTCCACTCGCGCAGCGGCGGTGCCAGCAGGTCCGGTGACAGGTCGCCGTCGAGCGCGCGCAACCGCGCGGCGAGGCCCGCCGCGTCCAGGATCGAGCTGTTCATGCCCTGACCCGCCGCCGGGTGCACGGCGTGCGCGCTCTCCCCGATCAGGACGAGCCCGTCGGCGGTCAGCGACGTGGCCAGCGCCCGGCCCACCGGCAGCACCTGCCGCGTCGACCACGCCCGTGCGACGTCCTCGCGCAGCGGGGCGAACGCCGGGACGTCGCGCACCAGACCGTCGATCCACCCACCCGCCCCACCCGCGCCCACACCCCGCAGCTCGTCGGGTCCGACCTGCACGTACAGCCGTGCCCGGTCACCGGGGAGCGAGTACCTCATCGCCAGGCCCCGCGGGGTCGCGTAGGTGGACACGTGGTCGCCGAACGCCTGGTCGGTCAACTCGAACGCCGCCAGCCGGTGCGCGTAGTCGACGCGCGCGACCTCGATCCCCGCGCCGCGGCGCAACCGCGAGGACACCCCGTCGGCCGCCACGACCAGCGCTGCCGTCAGGTCTCCGCCGTCGGTGCGCACACCCGTCGTGCGACCGCGTTCGTCGCGCACGAGCTCCCGCACCAGCACCCCGCGCCGCAACTCGACCGAGACCGGCAGGGTGCGGATCAGCGCACCCAGGATCACGTGGTAGTCGTGCACGAGCAGCCACGGCCGCTCGGTGGGCAGCGCCCCGTAGTCCATGGTCATCAACACCGCGCCGTGCGGGTCTCGCGCCACCAAGCCCGACAGGCGCAGCGCGCCGTCGGTGTCCAGCGCGTCGGCGACCCCCCACTCCGCGAGCACCCCCGTCGCGCCGGGTTGCAGCAGCTCGCCCTTCGGCACGGACCTGATCTCGCGCTGCTTGTCCAGCACCAGCACGCGAAGGCCGAGTCCGCCCAGCGCGTGCGCCGCCGCGAGCCCGGCGACCCCGGCCCCGCACACCACCACGTCCACGTCGGTGCTCACGCACCACCCCGTTCCCGGTCGGGACGGCCCGCACAGGAGGACACGCGCGTCATGGGGCGATCACCTTCCGAAGTCCGGACGGGGGGATCTCGTACCTGGTCCGCATGGTGTTCTGGGTGATCACGCTGAACGCGACGATCGGCACCAGCACCGCCACCGCGAGTGACACGCCCACACCGGCCGCGGCCACCGCGCACGCCAGCACGAGCCGTTCGACCACCAGGACCTCGTGGGCGCGCAACGCCGACTCGCGGGTGATGCCGTCCCCCTGGGTCAGCAGCCCCCCGAACACCCACGCGCCGATCGCGGTGGCCACCACCAACAGCGCCAGGTAGGAGGTGTGGTCCGGCAACGGCACCAGCACGGACGCCACGGCCGCGGCCAGCGCCAGGCCGTAGAGGGACTGCGCCAGACGCGCGCCGTGGGCGACACCTCGGAGCACCGGCACGGACCGGTACCCGCCCGCCTCGTCGCCCTCCACGTCGCGTACCGCGCCGACCAGGTTGGACGCGGCGTCGTGCAGCAGGAACACGACCGCGAACGGCACCGCCGTCCACAGGTGGCCGCCGGGCACGCAGGTGGCACCCGCGAGCACGGCCAGCGAGGTCAGCGCACCGCGCACCAGGTTGCCGGAGATGCCGCGCCCCTTGCACACGCGGCTGTAGACGACGATCCCGACGACACCGACCACCAGGAGCACCAGCAGCCGCCAGCCCACGGCCACCGCCACCACCGCCGCGCACACCTCGCACACCACCGCCGAGATCAGCGCGGTGCGCGGACTGAGCCGCCCCGACGGTATGGGCCGCTGCGGCTTGTCGATCGCGTCCAGGTGGCGGTCGAGCCAGTCACCCAGGTAGTGGCCGCCCAGCCAGACCAGCACCGGGATCACCACCGCCGCGACGAGGTGCCCTGCCCCTGGTGCGCCGCCCACCACTGACGCGCCCGCCCATCCGACGGCGCCGGGGTAGAGCAGCGTGTAAGGGCGCCACGTCTGAACGTGCGCCTCGACGATTCCCCGCCAGGTCGCCACGGCTACCGCCTCCGGTCGACCGACATGTCCGCGACCTCCGCGAGCATCGCGGTGTACTCGTTGGGGAGCAGGTCGACCAGGTAGGACTTCGCGAGTGCGATCTCGGCCTCGGCGTGTTCCAGCCCCCGTTTCAGCACTCCCGCCTCGTCGAACACGTCCCGAAGCGTCGCGAACGCCTCATCCGGCGCCAGTTCGCCGCTCAACGCGCTGACCACCCTCGCGCGCTGCTCCGCCGTGCCCGTCTCGTGGGCGAGCAGCACCGGGTAGGTGGGCCGCTGGTTGCGCAGGTCGCTCAACCCGGACTTGCCGGTGACGGCGGGGTCGGCCAGGTAGGGCAGCAGGTCGTCGTACATCTGGAACGCGAGGCCGAGGTGCTCGGCGAACTGGCCGAGCGCGTCGACCGCGGCCGGCTCCGCGCCACCGAGGACCGCGCCCGCCCGGCACGCGCCGCGGAACAGCGCCCCGGTCTTGAGCGCCATCACCTCCAGGTGCTCCGACAGCGGACGCGAGGGGTCGGCGGTCATCACACCCTCCAACGCCTGGCCGCGACACACGTCCACCCCGGCGTCGGAGATCGCGCGCACCGCCTCCAACGCGGCCGCCTCCGGCACACCGCGTTCCACGCTCTCCGCCACCGAGCCGAACGTCCGCAGCATCAACGCGTCACCGGTGACGATGGCGTCGGACACACCGAAGCGGTGCTGCACCGAAGGCCTGCCCCGACGGGTCTCGTCGTCGTCGATCACGTCGTCGTGAACCAGCGATCCGACGTGCAGGTATTCCACGGCGAGCGCGGCGGGCACGACCCGTTCCACGTCCCCGCCCACCGCGCCCGCCGCGGCGGTGAGCAGCAGTGGCCGCAGCATCTTGCCCGGCGCGAGCAGCGCGTAGCGGGCGATGTCGAGCACCGGGTCGTGCCGCGCGGGCCACTCGCCGTGCAGCGCCTCGCGCAGCCGGGCCACGACCGCCTCCGCGGCGGCGGAGAAGCCCTTGCGGGTGTACTGCGCGACCAGGGCGATCACCGCGTCGTTGGCCTCCCGCGTCCCCACGGTCACCCGGATGCCGAGGCCGTCCACCTCGCTGACCGCGATCCCGTGCCCGGACAGGAACTCCACCAGCGGGCGGCCTTCGGTACCCAGCGGAAGCCACAGGTAGTTGCCCGCGCTCGGCGGCACCGACAACCCGTGGTCCACCAGTGCGGCCCGCAGCCTCTCCCGCTCAGCGCACACCGCCGCGCACCGCGCGCGCATCTCCTCCTCGGCGGCCAGCGCGGCGATGGCCGCGGCCTGCGCGACCGTGCTGACGCGGAAGAACGGCGCGGTGCCGCGCAGCGGCGTGACGACCTGCTCCGCCGCCACGAGGTAGCCCACGCGCAGGCCCAGCAGCCCGTGCGACTTGGAGAACGTGCGGACCACCACGACGCGGGGGTCCTCCCGGTACAGCGCCAGCGCGTCGGCGATCTCGCCGGGGTCGCAGAACTCGCGGTACGCCTCGTCCACGATCAGCAGCACGTCCGGTGGCAGCGCGTCGAGCAGCCGCCGCACCTCGGAGTGGCCGAGCACGGCGCCGGTGGGGTTGTTCGGGTTGCACAACAGGACGGCCTTGGTGCGCGACGTCACCGCGGCGGCCATCGCGTCGACGTCCGTGCCGTAGCCGTCTTCCAGCGGCAGCTCGATCGGCGTGGCACCGGTGTTGCGCACGAGCGGCCCGTACCCCCAGAACGAGGGCGAGGCGTGCACGACCTCGGCGCCCGGCCCGGCTATCCCGGTGAGCAACTGCTGGAGCACCGCACCGGAGCCCGCTCCTACCATCACGTCGGAGGCGGGTACTCCGAGGTGGACCGCGAGCGCGGCGGTGAGTCCACCGGCGAGCGCGTCCAGGGTCAAGTGGGGGTGATCGGCGGCGTCGATCACGGCTTCCCTGACTCCGGGCAGTGGAGGGGCGAAGTTTTCATTGAGCGAAAGCTGGTGGATGATCTTCGGCACGCTGAGGTCCCCGTTCACCCGTCGAACCTGTCAGGGATTCACCAAAGCTGTTCCGGTCAACCTCTACCGAATTAACGGCCTACTGGGAAGGGGATTACAATCGGTATATCACCCGCTGACCGACCACCTGATAGGCGTAGAAGTTTCAGCGGCTCCGGTTAACATATAGTCAAATCGACGAATCATAATCGCAACAGAACCCGTGATATAGCGCTCAAGGGCGACTGAGCCGTCCAGAGCAGCACTCGACTGAATGGTTCGAGGCTGTTCGTGTGACGTCGTTGTGAGACGGGACCGGGGCGGGAGCCGATATCGCGAACAACTCCGACGCGTGGTGCCGGGGATCCGGCGGGAACATGCCACCGGCAGACAGGGCAACCACTCGAACGGGCTAGGCGCCGGTCTCACGTGGCGGGTCGATCGGTGGCACACCTCGCCCGCGCACGCCCGTGACACCCCTCGACTCACGCGGTGGGCGCCACCGCGCGGCGAACGCTGTCGTGCAGCAGTGCCCGGCGGCGGTCGTGGACCTCGGCGGGTTCGTCTGCGGTGGCCGCGTAGACGTTGCTGACCGGGGACCAGGCCATCGACAGGGCGATGACCACGGCCATCAGGTCGAACGGGTCGCCGTCGCGGATCACGCCCGCGGCCTGGGCCTCGGCGATGGCCCGCAGCTTGCCGTCGTCGAGGCGGTCGGCGTCCTCGACGAGGTGACCGCTGGACCGCCGCTCCAGGCGGGCCCACGTCGCGAGCCGGATGAGGTCGGGGCGCTGGAGGTACTCGTCGTAGAGCCGCACGGCCCAGTCCGCCAGGTCGGTGGCGTCGATCGGGACGACGTTCACGATCCGCTCCAGGGAGCCGAAGAAGATCGCGTCGAACAGCCCTTCCTTGTTGCCGAAGTAGGCGTAGAGCTGGGCCTTGTTCGTGTTCGCCGCGGCGACGACCCGCTCGACGCGGGCCCCGGCGATGCCGTGCTCGGCGAACTCGCGGGTGGCGACGTCGATGATGCGCTGCCGCGTGGCCGCTCCGCGAGCGGTCAACTGCTGGTCGGACATGGTCCAAGCCTACAGACAGAACAGTCGGTTTGCTTTATCGGGGACACCGGCCTAGCCTCGAAACAAACCGAACAGTCTGTTTAAGGAGCGTCATGAGGAGCACCACCGGCTGGCAGGCCCACGGCACGACCGAGTTGCGGCGGGTGTCGATCCCCCGCCGCGACCTGCGTCGCGACGACATCGCGGTGCGCGTGGACTTCTGCGGCGTCTGCCACACCGACCTGCACGCCGTCCGCGCGCACGACGGCGACGACGTGCTCGTACCGGGCCACGAGTTCACCGGCGTGGTCACCGAGACCGGCCCGGACGTGACCCGTTTCCGCGTCGGCGATCCCGTCGCCGTCGGCAACATCGTCGACTCTTGCGGCGTGTGCGTGATGTGCGCGGCGGGGCAGGAGAACTTCTGCCGCGAGTTCCCGACCCTGACCTACGGCGGCACCGACCGCCACGACGGGACCACGACGCTGGGCGGCTTCTCCCGCGAGCACGTCGTCCGGGAGGGGTTCGCCTACCCCCTGCCCGCCGGGCTGGACCCGGCCGCAGCCGCGTCCCTGATGTGCGCCGGGATCACCGTGTGGGAGCCGCTGCGCGCGCTCGGCGTCGGACCGGGCAGCCGCGTCGCGGTGAGCGGCCTCGGCGGGTTGGGCCACCTCGCGGTGAAGTTCGCCAACGCTCTCGGGGCTGAGGTCACGGTCGTCAGCCGGTCGGCGGACCGCGCGGGCGAGGCGGTCAAGCTCGGCGCCTACGACCTCGTCGACTCCGGCGACCCCGACGCGATGGCCGCCGCCCGCGACCGGTTCGACGTCCTGATCGACACCATCCCGGTCCCCCACGACGTCGGCCCGTACCTGCGGCTGGTCGCCGTGGACGGCACGCTCAGCCACCTGGGTCACCTCGGCACCATCACCGTCGAGGCGATGGACCTGCTCGTCGGCCGCAAGAAGCTCAGCTCGGCGGGCAGCGGGGGCCGTCCCGCGACCGCCGCCATGCTCGACTTCTGCGCCGCACACGGCATCACCGCCGACGTCGAGGTCCTGCCGTCCGCCCGCGTGGTGGAGGCCCTCGACCGCCTCGAACGGGGAGACGTCCGCTACCGCTTCGTCCTCGACCTGTCCGACCTGTCCTGACCGGCGGAGCTCACCAGTCGTGCGGGGTCCGATCGGCCAGGCGGTTCACCGGCAGGTAGGCGGCGCGGTACGGGAACCGCGCCGCCACCCCCTGGTCGACCTCCACGCCGAGCCCCGGCGCGTCGGACGGGTGCAGCAGCGGCAGTTCCGGCCCGAACTCGGCGCGCACCGCCGCAGGCTCGCGCCCGTTCACGGTGGCGTCGCCCCACCCGGTGAGACCGTCGTCGGTGGTGATCCTCAGGGTGACGAAGTTGCGCCCTGGGCAAGTCATCACGACCTCGGCCGATTCCCCGCTCCTCCGCGGTCCGACCACCACCACGCCGCGCGGAACCGCCGCCACCGACCAAGTGTCCCGCTGCCGCCCTGCCCCGTCGAGCATCCGCGAGCCGGGACCGCCATGCGTCACGCGCATGGCCCGCATGCCCGATCCGCGTTGGCGGACCGGGTCGCCGATCGGCACGCTCGACCACGTGCTCCCGCCCGCAGGCGGACGGACACCACCGTCACGGAGCACCTCATCCGAAAGGCTCCACCTTGACCACACCGCTCCGCCGCGCCGCCCTCGGTGCCGCCGCCATCACCACGGCCGCCGTGCTCGCGGCCTCCTCCCTCTCCCCTGCCTCGGCCGGGGCCGGGCGTGGTCACCACGGCGGCGAGGTCTCCACCCACGTCGACCTGCCCGACGGCTTCCCGCCCGAGTCCATCGCGATCGACGGCGGGACCGCCTACCTCGGCTCCCGCGCCAACGGCGACATCTACGCGCTCGACCTCGCCACCGGCGAGGGCCGGGTGATCAGCCGAGGTCCGGGGACGCAGTCGCTCGGGCTGGCGATCGACAGCCGCACCCATTGGCTGTACGTCGCGGGCGGAGTGTCCGGCGACGCGCGCGTGGTCGACCTGCGCACCGGCGCGGTGGTGGCCTCCTACCAACTGGTCCCGAAGGGCACACCGGCGTTCGTCAACGACGTGCTCCTGACCGAGCGCGGGGCGGTGTTCACCGACTCGGTCCACGACACCCTCCACCGGGTCCGGGACGGCCAGGTCGAGCACGTCCCGCTGCGCGGCGAGTGGGTGGAGACGACGGAGTACAACGCCAACGGCATCACGACCACCCCCGACGGCCGGGCCCTGCTGGTCGTGAACTCCACCACCGGCGACCTCTACCGCGTCGAGGAGAACGGCCAGGCGACCAAGGTCGACCTCGGAGGCCGGTCCTTCACCCACCCCGACGGCCTGCTCCGCGAGGGCCGCACCCTGTACGCCGTGCAGAACGCCATCAACGCGATCGCCGCCGTCCACCTCGACCGGACCGGCACCAGCGGCGCGGTCGTGAACACGCTGACCTCGGGCGACTTCGACGTGCCGACCGCGGTCGCCCGCCACGGCGACCGGCTCTACGTGCCGAACGCCCGGTTCGCGGTGGAGGAGGCCCCCGGCACCGAGTACTGGCTCACCGCGCTCGAGGTCGGCCGCTCGTAGCGGATCACCCGGTGCCGGGCGGGCCGATCGCGGTCGGCACCGTCGCACGACGGCGAGCGGCGCCCGTCCCCACCGGTGCGGTCAGGCCGGTTGCAGCGACGCCGGGTAGAGCCAGCTACCGGGTGTGTCCTGCGACGAGTTGGTGTAGTAGTCCTTCACCGCCGCGACGTACTCCCGCACGCTGACCGCGCCGTCGCCGTCGGTGTCGAGGTGCGTGAACGCCAGCCCGCACTCGGCCTCGCTCAGCCCGCGCGCCTTCAGCAGCACGCCGAACTCCGCCGCGTCGACCCGGCCATCGCCGTTGGTGTCCGCGATGGCCAGCAGCGACGCCACGACCTCGGGGAACACCACGTCGAACGCGCCGCCGTCGGCGAACGCCACGACCATCGCCTCCTGGTACTCCCGCGGCGAGATCAGGCCGTCGCGGTCGGCGTCGCAGTGCTCGACCAGGGTGTCCCAGAACCCGTCGTAGGCCTCGACCAGTTCTCGCCCGCGCTCCGAGGAGGCGGGTTCGCCGAAGGCCTTGAGCAGGCGGTTGGCGAGCGCGTAGAAGTCGGCGAGTTCGATCACGCCGTTGCCGTCGACGTCGTAGTGGGCGAACGTCGCGTCGATCCGGTGTCGCAGAAGCGGCTTCATGGTCAGGCACTGTGGTTCGACCCGCCGGTGAACGCAACGCACGTCGCCCACCCGAGTGGTGTTGTTCAGCCGGTCCAGCCCCTCCTGCCGCCGGTCACGCCGACTGGCGGACCACCAGCGTCGGTTCGAACACCACGGACGTGACGCGGCGGTCCTGCCTGCCGATGCGGTCGAGCAGCAGGCTCGCCATCTCGGCCGCCATGTCCTCCACGGGCTGGCGGACGGTGGTGAGGGCGGGGCGGCTGGCGGTGGCGGCACTGCTGTCGTCGAAGCCGATGACGGCGACGTCGTCGGGCACGCGGCGGCCGTGGTCGCGCAGCACGTGCAGGGCGCCCGAGGCCATCAGGTCGTTGGCGGCGAACACGCCGTCGACGTCGGGGTGCTCGGCGAGCAGGCGTTCCATGGCGCGCTCGCCGCTGTCCAGGGTGAAGTTGCCCTCCACGAACGGCGCCTCGGGATTCCCGTGGCCCACCCAGGCCTCGCGGAACCCGGCCAGGCGCTCCTGGCTGGCGGGCACGTCGAGCGGGCCGGAGATGGTCGCGACGCGGCGGCAGCCGCGGGCGACGAGGTGGTCGACGGCGAGCCGCCCGCCTTCGCGGTGGGCCAGGTCGACGAAGCTGATCGGCAGCGGCCTGGTCGGGCGGGCGAACAGGACCGAGGGCACGTTGGCGGCGACGAGCATCGCGGGCAGCGGGTCGGCGGAGTGGATGGCGACGACGAGCGCGCCGTCGGCGTTGCCCTGCCGCAGGTGGTCGACCACGTGCGCGCGGGTCTCGGGCGTGTCGGCGAACATCAGCAGCGGGTAGATGCCGCGCGGTCGCAGCGCGCTGATGATGCCGCTGGCGACCCGGCCGAAGAACGGGTCGACCAGGATGTCGCCGCCGAAGTCGCCCGCGCCGGAGACGACCAGCGCGATCGTGCCGGTGCGGCGGGTGACCAGTGAGCGCGCCGCCGTGTTGGGCGTGTAGCCGGTCTTGGCGATGGCCCGCCGCACGGTCTCCTGGATGACCGGGTCGACGTTGCGGGTCGTGTTGATCACGCGCGACACCGTCGCCCGTGACACCCCTGCCACCCGTGCCACGTCCTCCAACGTGGGAGGACGTGCCTGGGACGCTGCGCTCATGAACGCTTTATAACACAGCGGAGAGCGCTCTCCAGGTCACGAACCGGTCGAGCCGGCGCCCGAACGCCGACACCCGGTGCTCCCACCGGTAGCACCGGCACGGCTTTCCCGACGCCTTGGAGAGCGCTCTCCAAGGCGTTTCCCCCGGCCGTCGTCATTCCTGTCCGGGAAGGGTGGAATTCGTTCCCGCACCCACCGTGAAGACCAGGTAGTGGGCATCACTTGACACGCCCGACACCGACACGCGAGGGTGTCCCCAGTCGGAGAGCGCTCTCCAATGACTCCAGGAGTGATCGCCCCATGACGACCACGCAGAGACCCGGCACCGACCTCGACGTGCTCCTCGCGCGGCTCACGCTGGCGGAGAAGATCCGCCTGCTGTCCGGCGGCGGCACGTTCCGCGGCCAGGCCGAGGAGTCCATCGGGCTGCGCGCGATCGTGTTCTCCGACGGCCCGGTCGGCGTGCGCGGCGAGCGCTGGGACGAGCGCGACACGGCGCTGACCCTGCCGTCGCCGACGGCCATGGCGGCGACCTGGGACGTCGACGTGGTGAGCGGGCTGGGCAGGCTGCTGGCGGCCGAGGCCCGGCGCAAGGGCGTGGACGTGCTGCTCGCGCCGAACCTCAACCTGCACCGCTCCCCGTTGGGCGGCAGGCACTTCGAGTGCTTCTCCGAGGACCCGCTGCTGACCTCGCGGATCGGCGCCGCCTACGTCCGCGGCGTGCAGTCCGGCGGTGTCGCGGCGACCCCGAAGCACTACGTGGCCAACGAGTCCGAGACCGAACGGCTGACGCTGGACGCCCGCGTCGACGAGGCCACGCTGCGCGAGGTGTACCTGGCGCCGTTCGAGGCCGCCGTGCGCGCGGGCGCGTGGGTCGTCATGTCGGCCTACAACGGCGTGAACGGCACGTCGATGTCGGACAGCCCGCTGCTGGACGAGCCGCTGCGCGGCGAGTGGGGCTTCGACGGCGTCGTGGTGTCGGACTGGGGCGCGGTGCGCTCGGTCGAGTCGACCACGGACCTCGCCATGCCCGGCCCGCACGAGCTGCGCGCCGAGCCGCTGGAGGAGGCCGTGCGCCGGGGCCGGGTGCGCGAGTCGGAGATCGACGACCGGCTGCGGCGGATCCTGCTGCTGGCCCAGCGGGTCGGGGCTCTCTCCCCTGCTGCGTCGATTCCCCCGCCGCGCATCACCCCGGACGAGGCGCGCGGCAGGCTGCGGCGGGCCGTGGCGGCGGGATCGGTGTTGCTGCGCAACAGCTCCTCTCTGCTGCCGCTGGACCCCGCGGCGCTGACCCGCGTGGCCGTGCTCGGCCCGAACGCCGTGGACGCGCGGGTGCAGGGCGGCGGCAGCGCCGGGGTGTTCCCGGCGGCCGTGGTGTCCCCCGTCGACGGCATCCGGTCCGCGCTCGCGGGCAGGGCCGAGGTGGTGCACCGCGCGGGCGCGGTCCTGCACACCCGCCCGACGCCCCTCAAGCCCGAGCACACCAGCGACCCGGTCACCGGCGAACCCGGCGTGCTCGTGCGGTACCTGGACGCCGACGGCGAGGTGATCCACGCCGAGCACCGGCTCAGCGGCCGGATCCTGGACCCGTCCATCGACGTCGAGGCCGACTCCGTGGAGGTCAGCGCGCTGCTGCGCCCGCCGTCGTCCGGTGACTGGCGGTTCGCCGTGGTCGGTCTCGGCCGGGTGCTGCTGGAGGTCGACGGTCACGTGCTCGTGGACGAGCTGGTGGTGCCAGAGTCGGACGACCCGACCTACGTGCACGTCGCGCCGTCGTTCCGCGAGGCCGTGCGGCCCGTGCGGGAGGGCCGCGAGGTGCTGGTGCGCGCCCGGCGGTGGCTGACGCCCGGCGAGGGCAACGCGGTGGCGCTGGCCGCCGACCCGCCGAGGGTGGACGAGGACGCCGAGCTGGCGGCGGCCGTGGCCCTCGCGCGGACGTCGGACGTGGCGGTCGTCGTGGTCGGCACGACGGACGAGATCGAGAGCGAGGGCTTCGACCGCACGACGCTGGCGCTGCCCGGCAGGCAGGACGAGCTGGTGCGCGCGGTCGCCGCGGTGAACCCACGCACGGTCGTGGTCGTCAACGCGGGCGGTCCGGTGGAGCTGCCGTGGCGCCACGAGGTGGCCGCCGTGCTGGTCACGTGGTTCCCCGGCCAGGAGGCGGGTGACGGACTGGCCGACGTGCTGTTCGGCGCGGCGGAACCCGGCGGGCGGCTGCCGACGACGTGGGCGGCGCGCACGGCGGACGTGCCGGTGCTGGACACGACCCCGGTCGACGGCGTGCTGCCCTACACCGAGGGTCCGCTCATCGGCTACCGGGCGTGGGCGGTCCACCCGGTGGCGCCCGCGTACTGGTTCGGCCACGGCCTGGGCTACACGACGTGGACGTACGAGGGGCTCTCCGCGCGGGACAACGTGGACGCCGGGTCCGGGTTCGACGTGCGGGTGCGGGTCCGCAACACCGGGACGCGCGAGGGCCGCGAGGTCGTGCAGGTCTACCAGGCCGAGGGCGAGGACCGGCGGCTCGTCGGCTACACCACCGTGCACGCCGCTCCCGGCGAGGCCGTGTGGGTGCGGGTGCCGATCGAGGCGGAGGCGCTGCGGCGGTGGTCGGTGCCCGACCGCGCGTGGCGGCGGGCGAGCGGCACGATCACGCTGCTGGCGGGTCCGTCGGCGGGTGACCTGCCGCTGGCCGGGAAGCTCAACACGGCGCCGTAGACCGGTCACCGCACCAGCCGATCAGCCCGCGGGACCCGCTGTCCGGGTGACGCGGGCGATCAGCGTCCCGAGCAGCTCGTCGGCCGTCGTGTGCCACTTCTCGGCGGTGAGGTGACCGCTGTTGGCCATGGTGATGATGCCGTGCACGCTCGTCATCAGCAGCGCGCCGATCGGCCGGGCGTCGCCGCCGTCGCCGAGGACGTCCGCGACGATGGCCAGGAACTGGTCGTGCGTGCGCGACACAGCGGCCACGGCGTCGGCGTGCTCGGCGGTCGGCGCCGTGAACATCAGCGCGTAGGCGTGCGGGTGTCCCCGGCCGACCGCCATGAGTTCCGCCAGCGCCCGTTCCAGGCGCTCCGACGGCGACCTGCGCCCGTCCGCGATCAGCTCGTCGAGCCGCTCGCCGACCGCGTCCCAGTTCTGGGCCGCGACCGCGGCGAGCAGGTGGTCCTTGTCCGGGAAGTGGCCGTAGGGCGCGCTGCGCGACACGCCCGCGCGAGCGCCCACCGCGCGCAGCGTCACGGCGTCGGGGCCGCCCTCGTCGAGCAGTTCGGCCGCGGCGTCGACCAACGCGCGCCGCGTCGCCGCGGCGCTCTCCACCCTGCTGACCATGCGCACAACCTACCTGACATTGTCATCCCACTCACTTGACGCTGTCAGGTGAAGTGCTAGCCTCGTTCATATGACAACGTCACATGAAGAGCTGGTCCTCATCAGCGGCGCCTCCACCGGGATGGGCGCCGCCACCGCCCGCGAGCTGGCCCGCCGCGGGTTCCACGTGCTCGCGGGCGTCCGGCGGGAGACCGACGCCGACGCGCTGCGCGCCCCGAACGTGGAGCCGGTCCTCCTCGACATCACCGATCCGGGACAGGTCGAGGCCGTCGGCCGCCGCGTCGCCGACGACCCGGCGCGGCGACCGCTGCGCGCCGTGGTCAACAACGCGGGCATCGCCATCAACGCGCCGGTCGAGGTGCTGTCGATGGCCGAGTGGCGGCACCAGTTCGAGGTGAACTTCTTCGGGCACGTCGCGGTCACCAAGGCCGTCCTGCCCGCGCTGCACGCCAGTTCCGGCCGGGTGGTGAACATCAGCTCCGTCGGCGGCAAGGTGGCGATGCCGACCTACGGGGCGTACGCGGGCGCCAAGTTCGCGATGGAGGCGATGAGCGACGCCCTGCGCCGGGAACTCGCACCGCACGGCGTGCAGGTGGTGGTCGTCGAACCCGGCGGTGTCCGCACCGAGATGACCGGCCACGGCATCGAGCGGGCGAACGACACCATCGCCGCGCTGTCGCCGACCGAGCGCGGGCGCTACGGCGGGCTGATGCGAGCCATCATCAACCAGGCCACTGGGTTCACCGCCTCGGGACTGCCCGCCGACGCCGCGGGCCTCGTCATCGCCGACGCCGTGACGGCGCGCAGGCCCCGCGCCCGCTACACCATCGGCCGGGACGCGGCCGTGCTCACCCGCCTGTCGCGCGTCCTCCCGGACCGGGTGCTCGACCGCGTCCTGGCGAACTCGCTGCGCCCGCACTTCCCGGAGGAGCGGCCCACCACCTCGGCCGCCTAGGCGACCCTGGTCGACTCGCGGACGACCAACTCCGGTCGGAACATGATCTGCTGGTGGGAGTGCGACTCGGGGTGGTCGCACTCCTCCACGAGCAGCCGCGCCGCCGTCCGTCCGATGTGGAGGGTCGGCTGGCGGACCGACGACAGCGGCACGGCCGCGTCGGCGGCGAACTCGATGTCGTCGTAGCCCAGCAGCGCGATGTCCTCCGGCACCCGGCGGCCGGTGCTCACGGCCGCGCGCAGCACGCCCAGCGCCAGCAGGTCGTTGGCGCAGAACACCGCCGTCGGCCGCCCGCCGCCGTCGAACAGCTCGCGCGCGGCCTCGTACCCGTGGCGCGCCTTGAGCGCGGGCACCTCGATCACGTCGATCGTCACGTCGAGGCCCGCCACCGCGCGGCGCAGCCCGGTGAGCCGGTCCTTGCACTGCCGCAACGACAACGGCCCGGTGACGTAGGCGATCCGGCGGTGCCCCGCGCCGACCAGGTGCTCCCCCGCCAGCTCACCGCCCGCCACGTCGTCCACGGCGACCGAGCAGCAGTCCACCCGCGGGTCGTGCCGGTCGACCAGCACGGTCGGCGTGCCGCGGCGGCGCAGCGCGTCGAGCCGTTCGGACATCGGCCCGACCGGGGTGATCAGCATGCCCCTGACCCGCTGCTCCTCCAGCAGTTGCAGGTACCGGTCCTCGCGGGCGGCCTGCTCGTCGGAGTTGCACAGCACCAGCGCGTAGCCCAGTTCGGTGGCCACGTCCTCTATGCCCCTGGCGATGTCGTGGAAGAACGGGTTGGCCAGGTCGAGCACGATCAGGCCCAGCGACCGGCTGGTGCCCGCGCGCAACTGCGCGGCCTGGGAGTTGCGCACGAAACCCAGTTCCGCGATCGCCGCGAGGACGACCTCCCTGGTGGCCTCGGAGACCTTGTCCGGCCGGTTGAGCACGTTGGAGACCGTGCCGAGGGAGACCCCGGCACGTTCCGCCACGTCCTTGATGCTCGGCGCCATCGCGCGATCCTATTCGTCGGACGACGATTCTGCTGGAACGATTCACTGCCGTCCGGCGAACCTCCAGGTCCCGAACGGCACGCGGTGCACCACGTACCCCGGCTCGGCGCGCACGAACTCCGCGCCGGTCGGGGCGGTGACGGCCTCGCGCGACGCGGCCGGGACGTGCACCTCCGCGGTCGACCCGACGGGGACCTCCACGGTGAGCTGCACCGCCGTGCCGACCAGCGACCAGCCGACCGAGGCGGTGCCGCGCACGGTGCGGATCGACGTCTGCGCCCAGGTCACGCCGACCCGCGCGTCGGGCCGCACGACGAACGTCTTGTACCCGGCGTCACCGGGACGCAGGCCTGCCACGTTCTCGTACAGCCACTGCACGACCGTGCCCTGGAAGTAGTGGTCGCGCGACCGCGAGTCCGCGGGCCACATCTCCCACATCGTGTCGGCGCCGTTGTCGAACCAGTAACCCCAGCTCGGGAAGCTGCGCTGCACCGCGAGCGCGTGCGCCACGTCGGGGAAACCCTGCTGCGTCAACACCCTGAGCAGCACGCTGGTGCCCAGCGCCCCGGTGTTCAGGTGGTCGCCGCGCCGCCGGACGTCCGCGACCAGCGCCGCCACGACCGACGACACCTGACCGGCCGGGACGAGGCCGAACATCAGCGGGATCGCCTGCGACGTCTGGCGGAAGTCCGGGTCCTGCGGGCTGCGGTAGTGCCCGTCGACCAGGAACTTCGCGTTCAGCGCGTCGCGGCAGGCGTTCGCCGTCGTGCGGTAGCGGGCCGAGACGTCGGCGTGCCCCAGCAGGTCGCCGAGTTCCGCCGTGGCGATCAGGGCCCGGTGCAGGTACGCGGTCGCGGTGAGCCGCGTGTCCTCCGGCGGGTTGCCGCCGTAGCCCGGCGGCAGGTAGTCGCCGAGCGCGGTGGAGGCCAGACCTCCTTGCAGGCGGCCGATCTCCCAGTCCAGGTACTTCGTCAACGTCGACCAGTGGTCGGCCGCCAGGCGTTCGTCGCCGTAGACCCGGTACATCTCGCGGACCAGGAACGGGTACACCGTCGTCCACTCCGGCGCGGGCGCGGCCTCCTGGTAGCCCCAGCCGCCGCTGGGCACGATCACCGGCAGCGCGCCCGGACCGGTCTGGCTGTCGGCGAGGTCGCCGATCCACTTGCTCAGGAACCGCTGCACGCCGAACGCGTACGCCATCACCGGGGCGCCGAGCTGCGCGTCACCGGTCCAGCCGTTCTTCTCGTACATCGGGGTGTCGGTGGGGATGCCGTGCAGGTTGTTGAGCAGGGTCCGCTTCATCGCGCGGTCGAGCTGCTCGAAGAACGGCTTGGAGCAGCGGAACGTCCCGGTCTCCGGGACGTCGCTGTGCACGACCCGGCCGACCACGTCGTCCAGTCCCGGCTTCGCCGGGAACCCGGTGACCTGGACGTAGCGGAAACCCTTGTAGGAGAAGCGGGGTTCCCACGTCTCGGCGCCCTGGCCCGAGCAGGTGTACTCGTCGACCTGGTGGCGTCCCGGCACGTGGCCGTTGGTGTTGAGGACGCTGCCGTCGGCGTTGAGGCGTTCACCGTGGGCCAGCCGGACCACCGTGCCCGCTGGCGCGGTGACGGTGATCCGCGACCAGCCCGCCATCGTCCGACCGAGGTCCACCACGTAGACGCCGGCCCGCAGTTCGGTGACGGCGGTGGCGCGCACGGTCTCCACCACGCGGATCGGCTCGTGCTGCTGGGCCCGCAGGGTCCCGGTCGGGGCGGCGACCAGCGTCGGCTCGCTCCAGCCCTCGACGGCCCGGCGGGCGTCGTAGGACTCCCCCGCGTACAGGGAGTTCGTGACGGTCCGGCTTTCCGCGACCCGCCAGCCCGCGTCGGTGGCCACGGTGGTGCGCGAGCCGTCGGTGTGCGTGACCTCGAGCTGTGCCAGCAGCTTCGGCTCGGCGTGCCAGTACGCCTGTTCCCAGCGCCACACGTTCGGCGTGGTCATGCCGTAGAAACCGCGGCCCAGCACCACGTCCAGGGTGTTCGCGCCCTTCGCGAGCTGCGCGGTGACGTCGTGGGTGGCGTAGAGGACGGTCTCCTCGTAGTCGGTGAAGCCGGGGTCCAGCACCCGGTCGCCGACCTTGCCGCCGTTGAGCTGGGCGTCGTAGTAGGCCAGACCGGCGATGTGCAGCCGGGCGCTCTTGACCGGCTTGGCGAGGGTGAACTCCTTGCGCAGCACCGGTGCCGGGGGTTCCACGACCAGGCTGACGCCACGTCCCCACGGGCCCTGGCCGTACGGCGCGAGCACGGTCGCCGCGACCCACGCCGAGTCGTCGAACCCCTTCTGCTGCCAGCCGTCCTGCTCGGTCTCGGCGACCTTCCACCCGGTCCCGGTGACCAGTTCCCGTTGTCCTGAGCCGGATTCGACCACCAGCCGCACGAGCAGGCCGCCGGGGTTGACCGAGACGTTGCCGCGGTTGGTGGCGAGCGCCGCGAGCACGACCCGGCCACCGGCGGCGCGCACCCGGGCGGTGACGTCGGCGGACTTGCCGAGCTTCCAGCCGTCGACCTGCTCCGGCGAGGACAGCACCTGCTGCCCGTTCAGGAACAGGGTGAAGTCGTCGTCGGCCGTGGCGATCACCCGTGCCCGCGTGACGTCCGACGGCACGTCCAGGCCCGCGCGGAACCAGCGCGGACCGGGCACGGCCCCGGACGGGGTGCCGCCGGGTGACCAGATCCACGACGCCGGGTCGAACGACAACCCGGCGACCGGCGGCGCGGCGCCGATCCACTTCGCGGTCCACGCCGTCCCGAGGAACGCCGTCTCCCACCACTTCGCCGCGCTCCAGGCCGACGCCCGCCCCCGCTGGTCCCACACCCGGACCCGCCAGGTGTACCGGGTGTGGGGGCTCAGCGCGGGACCGTCGTAGACGATCCCGACGCTCCGGTCGGACACCACCTTGCCGGTGTCCCACACCCCTTCCACCTTCACCTGGTACGCGGTCTGCGCGCCTCCCTCACCGTCCGCCGCCAGCACCCACGACAGCCGCGGCTTCGCGACGTCCGTGCCCAGCAGCGTCTCCGCGTACTCGACCGTCGTCGACTCGACCCGCAGTCCGCCCGCCGGTTCGACGTCGGCCGTCGCCGTGCCCGTCGGAAGTGCCAACGCTCCCGCCCCCACCGCCGTGCCCACCAGGAAGTCCCGCCGCTTGACCCCGCCGCTCATCGTTTCCCCTCGTCGTACGACTCGTCTGGGAGAATCTGGTCAGGCGCCCCACCCGGCCTGGTCGCCGCCAACGCGGTCCGCGCTGATCCGATCGCCGTAACCGGACCGGCGGTAGGCCCGGACGGGATCGGGGTCGAGCCCCATGTCGGTCCGCAGCTCGGCGAGCAGCGGACGGACGTCGGTGTTGTAGGCGTCCATCAGCACCTCGTTGGACTCCAGCACGTCACCGGCGTCCTGAGCCGCTTCGAGCGCGTCCACGTCGACCAGCAGCGCTTTCGCCGTGGCCTCCTGGACGTTGAGCACCGAGCGGATGATCGCGGGGATCTTCGCCTCGATGTTGTGGCACTGGTCGAGCATGAAGGCGATGCCCGCCTCCGGCTTCAGCGCGTCGCCCCGGACGATCTCGTGCATGATCCGGAAGAGCTGGAACGGGTCGGCGGCCCCCACCATCAGGTCGTCGTCGGCGTAGAAGCGGGAGTTGAAGTCGAACGCCCCCAACCTCTTCTGCCGCACCAGGAACGCCACGATGAACTCGATGTTCGTGCCGGGCGCGTGGTGACCGGTGTCGATCACCACCTGCGCCTTGGGGCCGAGTTCGACGCAGTGCGCGAACGCGGTGCCCCAGTCGGGGATGTCGGTGGCGTAGAACGCGGGCTCGAAGAGCTTGTACTCCACCAGCATCCGCTGGTCGTCGCCCAGCCGGTCGTAGACCTCCCGCAGCGCCTCGGCCAGCCGGTCCTGCCGCCGGGCCAGGTTGTCCTGGCCGGGGTAGTTCAGCCCGTCGGAGAACCACAGCTTGAGGTCGCGCGACCCCGTCTTGTCCATGATGGACACGCAGTCCAGCAGGTGGTCCGTCGCCTTCCGCCGCACGCGCGGATCGGGGTTCGTGACGCTGCCGAGCTTGTAGTCGTCGTCCTGGAACACGTTGGAGTTGATGGCCCCCAGCGCCACGCCGCGTTCCGCGGCGTGGTCGGCCAGGGCCCGGTAGTCGTCGACGGTGTCCCACGGGATGTGCAGCGCCACCGTCGGCGCGACGCCGGTGAAGGCGTGCACCTGCGCGGCGTCGTCGATCTTCTCGAACGGCGTGCGCGGCACACCGGGCTGGGTGAACACCTTGAACCGGGTGCCGGAGTTGCCGTACGCCCACGACGGCGTCTCGATCCGCTGTGCGCGCAGGGCGGCCTTCACCCGGTCCGTGGTCTCCGTCATCGTGCCCCCAGGGCTAGAAGTTGAACTGGTCGATGTTGCTCGCGGTGAACTCCGTCGGCGGGCCGAGCACCAGCTCGCCCTTGGCCCCGAGGGTGTAGTCGCCGAGGTCGCCCGCCTTGAACTTCTCGCCCTCGGCGCCGGTGATCTGGCCGGACGCGAGCGCGCCCGCGGCGTAGACGGCCAGGTAGCCGAGCTTGCTCGGGTCCCACAGCGCGAACGACTTGACGGTGCCGTCCTTGACGTAGTCGCGCATCTGGTTCGGCGTGCCCAGACCGGTCAGCGCGACCTTGCCCTTGTACTCGGAGGAGCTGAGGTAGCGGGCCGCGGCGGCGACACCGACGGTGGTCGGCGAGATGATGCCCTTGAGGTTCGGGTGCGCCTGGAGCAGGCCCTGCGTCTTCTGGAACGAGGTCTGGTCGTCGTCGTTGCCGTAGGCCGTCTCCACGAGCTTGAGGCCCGCGTTGGCGGGCTTGGCCAACTCGGTCTTCATGATCTCGATCCAGGCGTTCTGGTTGGTGGCGTTGGGGGTCGCCGACAGGATCGCGATCTCCCCCTGGCCACCGGTCGCGTCGGCGATCATCTTCACCTGGATGGTGGCGATCTCCTGCGTGGTGGCCTGGTTGACGAACACGTCGCGCGCGTCGGGCGCGGCGTCGGAGTCGAACGTGACGACCTTGACCCCCTGCGACCGCGCGGTCTTCAACGCGGGCGCGACGGCGTTGGCGTCGTTGGCCGACAGCACGAGCGCGTTCTGCTTCTGCTGCGCGGCGGTGTTGATGTAGGTGACCTGGGAGGAGGCGCTGGCCTCCGACGGGCCGGTCGCCTTCAGCTCGGCCTTGATCGCCGACGCGGCCTCGTCCGATCCCTTCTGCGCCACGGTGAAGTACGGGTTGTTCACCGCCTTGGGCAGGAAGGTGATCTTCAAGCCCTCCTTGATCTTCGCGTTCGGGTCGGCGGCGCCGGTGCTGCCCGCCGCCGGGGCGTTGGACTGGGCGCTGTTCTTGCTGGTGCCGCTGCACCCGGCCAGCGCGACCGCGCCGGACAGCAGCAGCACCAGCGTGGTGACCGCGGGGCGTGGGGTCATGGTGATCGCCTTCCTGTGCTTGACGTTCGAACGCGGGCCGTCAGCGCCGGCGCGAGCACGCTCACCAGGAGCAGCAGGCCGGTCACGACGGTGAGGATCTCGGTGGAGACGTCGTCGAGGATGAGGACGTTGCGCAGCCCGCCGAGCAGGAGCACTCCGGCGAGCACACCGCCCAGCGTTCCGCGTCCGCCGAAGATGGAGACGCCGCCGAGGAGGACGGCGGCGACGACCGCGAGTTCCAGGCCGACTCCGTTGTCGGCGCGGGCACTGGAGAAGCGGAACGTGTAGACGATCCCGGCCAGCGCGGACATCGCGCCGGTCAGGACGAACAGCGTGAGCTTGACCCGCTTGACCCGGATGCCGGAGAAGCGGGCGCCTTCCTCGTTGGAGCCGATCGCGTAGACGGAGCGGCCGAACGAGCTGCTGTGCAGGATGACCGCGAACGCGACGGCGAGCACCGCGCACAGCAGGATCGGCCACGGCAGCCAGGTGCCGGGGACGGGGGTGGTGCCGAAATCGGTGAAGCTGCTGGGGAAGTCGGCCACGGCCCGGTCGCCGAGCACGACGAGCGCCAGGCCGCGGTACAGCGCCAGGGTGCCGATCGTGACGGCCAGCGACGGCAGGCCGAGCCGGGTGACCAGCAGGCCGTTGACCGCGCCGCACACCGCTCCGAGCACGATCACCGTCGGCAGGATCGCCTCCAGCGTCCAGCCCGCGTCCCACAGCTCGCCGATGACCGCGCTGGACAGGCCCAGCACCGACGCGACGGACAGGTCGATCTCGCCGGACACCACGACGAGCGTGAGCGGCAGCGCGATCAGCGCGACCTCGCCGATGTCCAGGCCGAGGTAGAACAGGTTGCCGCCGTCGAGGAACGCACCACCGGTGCGGATCTGGCCGACGACCGCCACGAGGACCAGGAGAGCGACCAGCGCGGTCTCCCAGCGGGCGAACCGCTCAAGCATCGTGGTCACTCCTTCCGCGCAGCTCCCTGGCGAGCCTCAGCGCCAGAAGCCGGTCGACGGTGATGGCGCCGATGAGCAGGGCGCCGCTGATGGCCTGCTGCCAGAACGCCGGGATGCGCAGCACGACCAGGCAGCTCGCGATCGTGCCGAGCAGCAGCGCGCCCAGCGCCGCGCCGACGACCGTGCCGGAGCCGCCGAAGATCGCCACGCCGCCGACGACGACCGCCGCGACCACCTGGAGTTCCAGGCCGGTGCCCGCCGCCGCGTCGACCGTGCCGTAGCGGGCGACCCACAGCGCGCCCGCCAGGCCCGCGACGGCGCCGGACAGCAGGAACGCGGTGAACACCCGGCGCGGCACCGGGATGCCCGCCAGCACGGCGGCCTCCGGGTTGGAGCCGATCGCGTAGAGGTCGCGGCCGGAGCGGTAGGAGCGCAGGTACAGCGCGGCGGCCGCGACCACCGCGAGGGTGATCAGGACGAGCACCGGGACGCCGAACAGCCTGCCGTTGCCCAGGTCCAGCAGCTCGTCCGGCAGGTTGGACGCGTTGATCTGCGTGCCCTGCGCCAGCGCGAAGTCGACGCCGCGGAAGACGTAGAGCGTGCCGAGCGTGACGACGAGGCTGGGCACCCTGCCGACCGCGACCAGCAGGCCGTTGACGACCCCGCACACCAGGCCGACTCCGACGCCGACGAGCAGGCCGAGCACGATCGGGGTGTCCGGGTGGTCGGCGAACGTCTGCGCCGTCAGGAACGCCGAGAGCCCCAGCGTGGAGCCGACGGACAGGTCGACGTTGCGGGTCACCACCACGAGCGTCTGGCCCGCCGCGAGGACGGCCACGACGGAGGCGTTGAGCAGCAGGTCGCGGATGCCCTGCGCCTCCACGAACCGCGGGTTGACGAAGGCGGTCGGGATGATCACCAGCGCGAGCGCCACGACGATGCCCAGTTCACGGGCCCGGCCGACCAGGTCGGCGATCCGGCGGGCGCGCGAGGGCGCGACGGTGGTCACGAGACCACCCCCGGCCTGCCCGCGGCGGCCAGCGCGACCCGTTCCTCGGTCGCGTCCGCACGGGGGATGTCGTCCACGAGTCTGCCCTCGTGCATGACGAGCACCCGGTCGGCCATGCCTAGCACCTCGGGCAGCTCCGAGGAGATCATCAGCACCGCCACGCCCTCCCCGGCCAGTTCGGACAGCAGCCGGTGCACCTCGGCCTTGGTGCCGACGTCGATGCCGCGGGTGGGCTCGTCGACGATCAGCACGGACGGCCGCCGGGACAGCCACTTGGCGAGCACGACCTTCTGCTGGTTGCCGCCGGACAGCGTGGCGGCGGGCGCGCCGAGGCGCGCGGTCTTGATGCTCAGCTTGATCGCCCAGTCCTGCGCGAGCCGCCGTTCGGCGCCGCGCGAGAGCAGGCCGAAGCGGGACAGGCGGCCGAGCGAGGCGAGTGCGACGTTGCGCTCCACCGAGGCGTCCACGACCAGGCCCTGCTGGCGGCGGTCCTCGGGGACGAAGCCGATGCCGGAGGCCATCGCGGCGGTCGGCGAGCCGAGCTTGAGCGCCTTGCCGTTCACGCGCACCTCGCCCGCGTCGACGGAGTCGATGCCGAACACCGCGCGGGCGACCTCGCTGCGGCCCGCGCCGACCAGCCCGGACAGCCCGACGATCTCGCCTGCGCGGACCTGGAACGACACATCGGTGAACACGCCCTCCCTGGTGAGCCTGCGGACGTCGAGCAGCACCTCGCCCGCCGTGGTGTCCTGCTTGGGGAACAGCGCGGACAGCTCGCGGCCGACCATGCGGCGCACCAGCCCGTCCGGCGTCTCGCCCTCCAGGGCCCCGTCCCACACGTGCTTGCCGTCGCGCAGCACGGTCGCCCGCTGGCAGAGCGCGAACACCTCGTCGAGCCGGTGGGACACGAACAGCACGGCGGTGCCCTGGGCGCGCAGCACCTTGACGACATCGAAGAGCCGGTCGACCTCGCGGGCCGACAGCGCGGCGGTCGGCTCGTCCATCACGACCACCCGCGCGTCGAACGACAGCGCCTTGGCGATCTCGACGACCTGCTGGTCGGCGATGGACAGGCCGCGTGCCGGGCGGACCGGGTCGAGCGCCACGCCGAGCCGGTCGAACAGGGCGGCGGTGTGCGCGTGCATGGCCTTGGTGTCGATGCGCCGCCCGGTCTTGAGGGGCTGGCGGCCGGTGTAGACGTTCTCCGCGATCGACAGGTCCCCGAAGAGCATCGGCTCCTGGTAGATCACCGCGATCCCGGCGGCCCTGGCGTCGGCCGGTCCGGAGAACCGCGTCTCCGCGCCGTCGACCAGCACCCGTCCGCTGTCGGGGCGGTGCACGCCCGCGAGGGTCTTGATGAGGGTGGACTTGCCCGCGCCGTTCTCGCCCAGCAGCGCGTGCGCCTCGCCGGGGGCTAGGGCGAGGGTGACATCGGTCAGGGCCGCGACCGCGCCGAAGGACTTCGAGACGCGGTCGAGCACGACGAGCGGCTGCTCCTGGGGCAGGTCCACACACGACTCCCGGTACGTGATGAAACGTTTCAATCATCAGGCGTAAGGGAGTGTGCTACGCGTCACATGCGCTGTCAATGGTGCGAACGGACCAGCCTAAGCGCGGCGTTCGGCTCTCTCGGATCTCGACCGCGGCGACTCCTGGTGCTCGGGACGGCGGTCGGCGGGCTCGTGCGGCTCCTGAACGGCGGGGTCGCCGTGCTTGGCGACGAGCGAGGTGTAGATCGGGTGCGGGTCCGGCTGCGTCAAGGGGAAACCTCCTGGCACTCGTGGTCGGGATCGCCGCAGGTGGGTACCTGTCCACAGGCGACACCGCACATCCTGCGCCGCGATACCGTCATCCGCAGGCCATCCGGCCGAAACAGGGGTGGGCCGGATGATCGAGGTCAACCGGTTCAGCCAGTCGGCCGCCCAGGTGAGTCATCGTGGGCCGTTTGCCCCATTCGGCGGCGTGGTTAAGGGCTTAACCCAGCGCCCGTCAACGTCTTTCACACCTGGACGAATAGGGTTTACCGACCTCCTGCCCGCCAGAGGGCCCCGCGTGGCCTGGTCTTCCGGCTCCTCTCGCTGCTCGACGGCGGTATTCACCGAACTGATGGGGATCTCACTAGCTTCCTGCTGGTGATCACGATTCGGGCAAGGAGCCGGTGTCGGCTCGGACGACCGTCGTGGACGGGCTGCGCCACGCTGTCCCGACACCGGCGGGCACCGTTCACCTAGCGGTGGGCGGCTGGCCGGTGCCCGCCCCTCCGGACGGCCGGAGCACCCGACGCACGGCGCCCCGCAGCCACTGGTGGGCCCCGTCGGCGGTGTGGCGCGGGTGCCAGGCCATCCCGATCACCAGCGGGGGCAGCGGCAGCGGGATGTCCAGCAGGCTCAGTCCCAGCGAGCGCGCCGCGTCGCCCAGCGGCGAGGGCGGCTCGCCCGGCAGCGCGGTCGGCACCAGGCAGACCACGTCCTCCACCGCGGCCAGCGCCATCGCCGCCAGGTGCCCGGACAGGACGACGCCGACCCGCCTGCTGAGCCCCTGCTCGGCCAGTGCCGCGTCCAGCGGGCCGGTGAAGCGGCCCCGGCGGCTGACCGCCACGTGCTCGGCCGCGGCCAGGTCGGCGGGTGTCGGGGTGCGCCCGGCGAGCGGGTGCGCGGCCCGGACGCCCGCCGCCATCCGCAGCGTGACCAGCTCCTCGACCCTGGTCTCCGGGTCGACGTGGTCGATGACGCCGATCTCCAGGTCGACCCGGCCCTCGCGCAGCGCGGGACCCGCCTCCCACTCCTCGGCCAGCACCCGCAGCGAGACGCCCGGCGCCTGACGCCTGGCCAGCGCGAGCAGGCCCGGTGCCAGCGCCGCGCCGACCACGTCCGCCGCCTGCACGGTGAACGTGCGCCGCAGTGCGGCGGGGTCGATCCCCCCGCTCGGGGCGAGCAGCGCCCCCAGCGCGCGCACCACCGCGGCGGCCTCGTCCCGGAGTTCCTCGGCGCGGGGCGTGGGCACCATCTCCTGCCCCGCCCGCACCAGCAGCGGGTCCTGGAGCACCCGGCGCAGCCTGGCCAGGACGCGGCTCATCGCGGCGGGGGACGTGTGCAGCCGCGCGGCGGCACGGGTGACGCTCTGCTCGGTCAGCAGGGCGTCCAGCGCGACGGCGAGGTTGGCGTCGAGCCTCGGAGAAGAGCTGCTCATCGAAGTTATTCCGTTCCAGGCAATGATCTGATGCTGAAGTTCCCATTGTGGCAACACGGGCCGGGTCCACACGATGGAGGAGTCACACCGATCCGACACAGACCGCGAGGTTCCATGATCGTCATCACCGCTCCCACCGGGAACATCGGCGGGCGACTGCTGTCCCTGCTGGTCGAGGCCGCGCCCGCACGCGGAGAGGAGCTGCGCGTCGTGGTCCGCGATCCCGCCCGGCTCCCCGAGGCCGTGCGCGGGCAGGTCGAGGTGGTCACCGGCTCGCACGGCGACGCCGCGACCGTCGAGCGCGCCTTCGACGGGGCCGACGCCGTGTTCTGGCTGGTGCCGCCGGACGGCTCGGTCACGCCGGACGAGGGGTTCAGCGGCTTCACCCGCCCGGCCGCGAAGGCGTTCGCCACCCACGGCGTCGGCCACGTGGTCGGCGTCTCGGCGCTCGGCCGCGGCACCCCGCAGGCCGCCCACGCCGGGCTGGTCACCGCCTCGCTGGCCGTGGACGACCTCATCGCGGGTTCCGGCGTCGCCTACCGGGCGCTGGCCAACCCGTCCTTCTACGAGAACCTGCTGGAGGAGGCCGACTCGATCCGCGAGCACGGCGTCTTCACCGACACCGTCGCGGCGGACCGCCCGGCCCCGCTGGTGGCCGTCGCCGACATCGCCGCGACGGCGGCCGGGCTGCTGCTCGACCGCTCCTGGACCGGCGTCGGCAGCGTCCCGGTGCTCGGCCCGCAGGACCTGTCGCCGGACGACCTGGCCCGCATCATGACCGAGGAGCTGGGCCGTTCGGTCCGCTACCGGCGCCAGACGCTCGACGAGCTGCGGTCCGACCTGCTCGGCCACGGGCTCGACGAGGCGTTCGTCGAGGGCGTGGTCGACATGAAGCGCGCCAAGGACCAGGGCCTGGACTCGGGCGTCGACCGCTCGACGCAGGCGGGCCCGGCCACCGGGTTCGCCCAGTGGTGCGCCCAGACCCTCAAGCCCGCCATCCTCACCGCACCGGAGGCAACCCATGCCCGCTGAGCGAACCGAGTCGCCGATCACCGCGTTCATCCTGGTCAAGACCACGCCCGAGTGGCTGGCGATGACCGTGGCCGACCGCGTCCAGGCCTTCACCACTCAGGTCGTCCCGGTGGTCGAGGCCCGCACCCGCGGCGTCCGCTCCCGCTTCTACGACACGGAGTTCTACTCGGCGCGGGTCACCGACGTCTGGGTCTGGGAGGCGGACGACCACGACGCCTACCGGCTGCTGATCGACGCGCTGCGCGAGACCCCGTTCTGGGACCGCTACTTCACCGTCGTGGACCTGCTCGTGGGCATCGAGAACGGCTACGCCCGCACGTACGACCTGGAGCCGGTGGCGACCCTCGCCACCTGACGCCCCCGCCGACCGGCCGGTGCCACCACCCCGGTGGGACACCGGCCGTCGGGTCGCGGATCCCCTGACGACGTCGGCGTTCCCGACCAGTGGACGCGGAGCGCCGCGTCACCGGACCTCCGACCGTCCGCCTGCGACAATCACGACGTTCGCCGGACGACGAAGGAGCTTCCGTGCCACCCATCTCGGAACCGCTGCGGAAGCTGGGCTTCCTGACCATCGGCCTGTTCGACGAGGCCGATCCGCGCAAGGGCCACGAGTCGACACTGGAGATCATCGAACTCGGTGAGCGGCTGGGGTTCGACAGCGCCTGGGTGCGGCACCGCCACCTCCAGTACGGCGTCTCCTCCCCCGTCGCCGTGCTCGCGGCGGCCACCCAGCGCACGTCGCGCATCGCGCTGGGCACGGCCGTCACGCCGGTCGGCTGGGAGAACCCGCTGCGGCTGGCCGAGGACCTCGCGACGGTCGACGTGCTGTCCGGCGGCAGGCTCAACCCCGGCGTCAGCGTCGGGCCGCCGATGCACTACGAGCAGGTCAAGCACGCGCTGTACCCGGACACCGCCGACGTCGAGGACTTCAGCTACGAGCGCGTCCGGCGGCTGCTGGACCTCGTCCGCGGCGAGCCCGCCACCGACTTCGGCGGTGTCGAGGGGTTCGAGGTGTTCTCCCACCGCGTGCAGCCGCACTCCGAGGGTCTGGGGCGCCGCATGTGGTACGGCGGCGCCAGCCTGCGCTCGGCGCGGTGGGCGGGCGAGAACGGGATGAACTTCCTGACCAGCAGCGTGGTCAAGGCGGAGGAGTCCGAGGACTTCGCCGAGATCCAGCGCTCGCACGTGCGGGCGTTCCGCTCCCACCACCCGGACGGCGACCGGGCCCGCGTCTCGCAGGGGCTCGTGGTGATCCCGACCGACAGCGCGACATCGGATCAGCGCGCCAGGTACGAGGAGTACGCCGCCAAGCGCCTGCCCCGCACCGCCTCCCCGCTGGGCCCGGCGCGGATGCTGTTCGCCCCCGACCTGGTGGGCACGTCGGAGGAGATCGCCGAACGCCTCCACGCGCACGCCGGGTTCCAGGAGGTCGACGAGGTCGCGTTCGCCCTGCCGTTCACCTTCGAGCACGACGACTACGTGCAGATCCTCACCGACATCGCCGAGAAGCTGGGTCCGGCGCTCGGCTGGAAGCCCGAGGCCTAGCACTCACCCGATCGAGGCTTTCGCGTGTCGTCCACGGCGGGTACCCGCCCGGTGGGGCAGGCTTCTGCCGTGGGAGGTGCGCCGTGGACGTGCGACTGCCTGAGGGACGGCCGGTGGGGTCCCGTTCGCCGTGGGAACTGCGGATAGCCGACCAGGACACCGCGCGGGCCGTGCGCCGCGCCGTCCGCGAGTTCTGCCGCCCGTCGGTGTTCGGCGGCCTCCTCGACGACCTGCTGCTCGTGGTGAGCGAATTGGTCGCGAACACCTACGCGCACACCGAGGGGCCGAGGGTGCTGCGGCTGTCGTTCGTCCGGGGAGGGGTGCTCGTGGAGGTCGGCCAGGCGGATTCCGCGCCCGCCCTGCTGTGCTCGCCGCTGCCCTGCCCCAGCCGGGCGTGCGCGCTGCTCGACGGCTTGAGCTCCGGCTGGGGCGTGCTCCCCGACCCGGACGGCGGCGCGTCCGCGTGGGCGCTGGTGACGCGGTCAGGCCGTCGGTAGGACCAGCGCTTCGGCGGTGGTCGGGTAGAGGTCGAGCACGCGTTCCAGGCTCGTGGCCGCGATCGGCCGCAGGACCCTGCGGTCGGACGCCGCGACCCGCAGGCCGAGCCCGTGCCGCAGGGCGAGTTCGTGGCAGCGCACCAGCATGTTCAGCCCGGAAGAGTCCACATAGGACACCAGTGTCAGGTCCACCACGACGACGGCGGTCGAGGTGCACGCGGTGGCGGCCTCGACGGCCGCGACGACGTGGCGTTCGAGGTCCGGAACGGTGTCGAGGTCGAGTTCACCCGAGGCCGCGACCACCACGGCACCCGCGTGGAAGTCGCACCGGACGGTCAGCGGCGGCGATTCCTCCGGGCCGCCGTCCACGGTGACGGCGATCTACCCCACCCCTTGCGTGAAGCGGATCCGCGCGCCGTCACGGGGTTCCGGGACGGACGACGCCACCGCCTGCTCCGGGCTGGCGACCACGGCCACCAGGTCGGCCGCCCCGGTGATCTCCAGCGCGCGGAGCACCCCGCGCCTGGTGGTGGCGACCACGAGGCGGACGCCGAGCCGGTCGGCCCGGTGCGCCGCGCCGACGAGGGCGGAGATCCCGCTGGACCCGAAGAAGGCCACCCGCCGGAGGTCGAGCACCAGCGTGTCAGGACGCTCGTCCAGGAGGTCGTGCAGCGCTCTGCGCACCGCGCCCGCCGTGGCCATGTCGACCTCCTCGACGACGCTCAGCACCACGACACCGCCGTTGCGAACGGTCAGCGAACACCCTGTCGACATCGCGTCGCCCATCCCGGACCTCCCCTGTGAAACATTCCGCGAACCAGCCGAATAAATCCTCGCCGTCTCCTTATTACGCCGTGGTCGATCTGCTGACATTAAGCGCGGACTACCCCCACCACAAGGTTCCTACCGCCGACTTCGACGATTTCACCGAGTTGTGTGACTCGTTGACCGGCGGTGACCACCGGTCGACTTCCACTATTCCGCACGAATCGCGTCGGCGCGAAACACACCTAATATTGACCACATGAACCGTGAAACCACGCAGTGCGCCACCAAAACCGAAAATCCCGTCGAGGTGCTGGGGGCCGCGCTGGACGCGGCGGTCTCGCCGCTGCGGCACCTCGACGACCCGACCGGTCCGCGACCGGTTCCGGGAGAGGCGGTGAACCGGGTGCTGCGGGTCTTCGTCGGCACCACGAAGCCCGTGCAGGCCCAGCTCGCCGCGCTGGCCCACGCCGACCCGCACGGCGCCGTGGCGAAAGCGCTGCTGCACGTGCGGCGCGCGTTCGGGCACTTCTGCGCCGACGACGGGCTCGCGGAGGGGCGCGCGGAGCTGCTGGCCGCCCGAGCGTGCCTGGAGGCCCCGTCGCCGATCCCCCAGCCCCGCGACCAGCGCCGCTGAAACCGTTCCGACGCCCGCTCCGACGATCGACGGCTCACCGGTCCCCACCGCGAAACGACCCGCGCCGCGACCGAATGCCGGGACATCGATGTTTATCCCGCCGCCGTTCACCCGTTCGGGAATTCTCCTGGCGTGAGTCGCACCGCTTCGAAATCCGATCCGGGATCGCGCCGCGCTTCATCCGACAGTGGCCACCGGGAAACCCGAATCGGAATTCGACCCCCCGCTCCCGCCGTGCGCGATTCCCGTCAGCCCGTCGTCGCGAGTTCCGGCGGGGCGGCCGAGGACGTCGGCTCCGCAGGGGGCTGGGCGGTCGTGGGCGTGGTCTGGGCCGGTGGCGGGGCCGTCGTCGCCACCTCGCTCGGCTCGCTGGGCTCGGCGGTCGGCGGTGGCGGCACGTACCCGGAGCTGACGGACAGCGTGACCAGCGTGCCGGGGAACCCGGTGCCGCGCGGGGTCTGGCTGACCACGATCCCCCTGGCCTGCCCGGAGTTCACCGTGTGCGTCGCGACCTCGTACCCGGCCTTCTTCAGCGCGTCGGTCGCGCCGTCGACGCCCTGGCCGACGACGTCGGGGATCCGGATCTCCGGCCCGCCCTTGACGTAGCGCTCCTCCGCCTGCGGCATCGGCTTGACCGGCAGGCCCGCGTGCACCTGCGTCATCGTGGCGTACCAGGTGCGGGCGGGGATGGTGCCGCCGTAGATGTTGCCCTCGTCGCACAGCCGGGGCGCCCCGCTCACGCAGATGCCCCGCGGCGCGGGCCCGTCGTTGAACGTCTGCACCGCGCCCGCGAAGTCCGGGGTGGCGCCGACGAACGCGGCCGACTTGTAGTCCTCGGTGGTCCCGGTCTTGCCGAGCATCGGCCGGTTCCACTCGACCTGCCGCGCCGCCGCGGCGGAGGTGCCGCTGGCCTGGTCGTCCTTGCTCATGCCCACCGCGAGCGCGTTCGCCAGCGGCTCGGCGACGACCTGCTCGCACGGCGCGGTGGTGAGCGCGACGGGCTTCCCGTTGCGGTCCACCACCTTCCCGACCGGGGACGGCGGGCACCACGTGCCGCCGCTCATGATCGTCGCGGCGACGTTGGCCAGTTCGAGGGTGCTGACCGGGGCCGGTCCCAGGGTGAACGACGCGTTGGCGTTCGACTTGTAGTGCTCGGCCTGGCTGACGCGGAGTTCCCTCTCGGAGGAAGTCGGGTCGGGTCGGACGCCCGAGATCGAGGTGGCCATGGTCTCGCGCATCCCCAGCCGTCCGGCCATGTCCACCACGGCGTCCAGGCCGACCTGCTCCTCCAGCATGACGAACCCGGTGTTCGGGGAGGTGGCGAGCGCCTCCTGGAGGGTCATCTGCGGCGGGTAGCGGTCGGTGTTGTTGCTCAGGCAGTACCAGCGGGTGTCGGGCTCGCCGGTGGGCGGGCACCCCCCGGCGCCGCCCTTGAACACCTTGGACACGTGGGAGTTGGGCGTGGGGATGACGTTCTCGATCCCGAGCCCCTTCTCCAGCGCCGCGGCCGCGGTGAAGATCTTGTAGACGGACCCCGCGCCGAACTTGTTCTCCACCCCGCTCGGCAGGTCGAACTGGGTCTGGTGCTGGTCGGCCTTCAGGCCGTAGTCGCGGTTCGCGACGAGCGCGACGACCTCGTGCTTGTCCTTGCCCGGCCGCACGACGGCCATCGTGTTCGCGACGCCCTCGGTGTCCTTGGCGACCTCCGCCTCGGCGGCGGCCTTGGCCTGACCGGTGATCGTGCGGTCCAGCGTGGTCTGGACGGTGTACCCGCCGGTCTTGAGCTGTTCGAGGTTGAACCCGGCGGTGACGAGGTGGTTCACGACGTAGGAGCAGAAGAAGCCGTACTCCGGCCCGGCGCCGACGCAGCCGTTGGCGAGCGTGCGCACCGGCTGCTGGAGGACGATCGGCTGCTTCTTCATCTCCTCGGCCTCGCCGCCGTCCAGCTTGCCGGTCTCCACCATCTTGTCCATGACCTCGTTGCGGCGCTTGAAGGCCTTCTCCGGGTAGGCCTCCGGGTCCAGCGCGGACGGGCTGTTCACCATGCCCGCCAGCACCGCGGCCTGCGGGACGGTCAGCTTGTCCGGTGTGGTCTCGAAGTACGCCTGTGACGCGGCGGCGATCCCGTAGATCGTCGAGCCGAACGGCACGACGTTGAGGTAGCGGGCCAGGATCTCGTCCTTGGTGAACGCTCGCTCCAACTGCATGGCGATGCGCGCTTCCCGCATCTTGCGGGCGATGGTCTGCTCCTGCGCCGCCTGCTGGTCGGCCTTGTTGTTGCGCCCCAGCACGTGCACGAGGTAGTTCTTCACGTACTGCTGGGTCAGCGTCGAGGCCCCCTGCGACACGCTGCCGCTCGCCTGGTTCGTCACCGCGGCCCGCACGGTGCCCAGCCAGTCGACGCCCGCGTGCTCGTAGAACCGGCGGTCCTCCACCGCGACGAGCGCGTCCTTGACGTTCTGGGAGATCTTGTCCGCGGGCGTCAGCACCCGGTACTGGTCGTACAGGTACGCGATCGGCGCGCCGTCGCGGTCGGTGATCGTGGTCATCAGGGGCGGGTCGGTGTTGACCAGCTCGGCCGAGATGCTGTCCACCTGTTCGGTCATGCGGTTGGAGATCGTGCCCACCGCGCCCACCGCGGGGAACATGATCCCGGCCAGCACCAGCCCGCCCAGCACGGACAGGACGGCCAACTTCCCCACGCATTCCCAGGTTCGCACCTTTTCCACGGTAGGTCCGATCAGGACCGGGCAGAGCCGGGGCGCACGGGGATTCACCTCTTGAGCGGGGAAAGCGGCCGATGAGGTTTGAGCCTGCCTACTTCGCACTAGGTGACCACGGCACCCGTTCGCGACCGTCCTCTTCGGTCGGACCCCGCGCGTCGGCAGCTCACGGTGACCGGGTGTGAAGGCTCTTCGGCATTTGTTCCCCGCACGGGTTGCACGGCCGAACCCGCGTTTTCCCCGTGGCAGGACAGGGGTAGCCGTTGCTCGGAAGCAATCGCCGCAACGCCTTGGCGGGACGCACGAGGGCAGGGGAAGCATGTCGACACGACGCGGACGGAACAGGTGGGCAGAACGCACCACGGTCATGGCGGTGGTGCTCGGGTGGCTCGTCTCGACCCAGGTCCAGGCGACCGCCGAGGCGCGGCTGCCGGAGGGATCGGCGGACCACTACGCGGGCTCGCAGATCGCCAAGCACGAGGGGACCGGCGGTTCTGAGCGGTCCGCGCCGTCCGGGGAGGGCGGGGTCGAGGGCATCGACGTCAGCAGCCACCAGGGCGAGATCGACTGGGCCGCGCACTGGGCCGAGGGCAAGCGGTTCGCCTACGTCAAGGCGAGCGAGGGCACCGACTACCTCAACCCGCACTTCGAGCAGCAGTACGACGGTTCCTTCCAGGTGGGCATGATCCGCGGCTCCTACCACTTCGCGCTGCCGGACCGGTCGGACGGCGCGACACAGGCGCAGTACTTCGTCGCCAACGGCGGCGGCTGGTCGGCCGACGGCCAAACCCTCCCCGGCGTGCTGGACATCGAGTACAACCCCTACGGCAGCACCTGCTACGGGATGTCCGGCACCGCGATGGTCGACTGGATCCTGTCCTTCAGCGACACCTACGCCGAGCTCACCGGTCGGTGGCCGGTCATCTACACCTCGACGCGCTGGTGGGCCCAGTGCACCGGCAACACCGGGGACTTCAGCGCCACGAACCCGCTGTGGGTGGCGAGGTACTCCGACTCGGTCGGTGAACTGCCGCACGCGTGGACGGTGCACACGATCTGGCAGCACACGTCGACCCCGTTGGACCAGAACCTGTTCAACGGCTCGTACGACCGGCTCGTCGCACTGAGCACGGGCGTCCCGGCCCTTCAGTAGCCGACCGCCCGCCCGGCGAACCGCGCCGACGGGACGACCCCGCTCGACCGCGGGTAGGAGATCCGGTCGGCCCGTCCGTCGGAGGTGTAGCGGCGGCCGGGGTCGGACGCGAGTTCGTCGAGCCGGACCGAGGAACCGTAGGCCGCGTCCTCACCGGTCGGCCCCTGCGACCGGACGCGCGGCACGGCCGACGGGTCGAAGGTCTGCGCGTACGGCGACGGCGACGGTTCCGCACCGACCAGGAAGACGCAGCGGTGGTCGTAGGAAACGCCTTCCGAGGCACCGCGCAGGGCCAGCGCCGGGTCCTGCGGCGCGGACCCGAACGGCAGGGCCAGGCTGGACACCCGGTACCCCGGCACCGCCCGTTCGATCGCGGCCTGCCCCCGAGCGATCTCCCGCTGCACCCCCGCGCCGTCGAGCCCGGAGAGGTCCGCGTGGTCGTGGGTGTGGTTGCCGATCTCGAAACCGTTGTCCCGCAACCACGTCATGGACGTGCCGCCGAACGGTTCGGCGTTGACGTAGAGGCTCGCCACGGGCCGGAAACCGGGGTGCTCGGCCGCCACCCGGAGCAGGATGCCGACGGCGGTGTCCGGGTCGGGGGCGCCGTCGCGGCCGAGCGCGAACTGGCTGGGGTCGCCGTCGTCGAAGGTGAGCACGACGGGGTGCGCGCCCGCCGGGATGTCGATCTCCCCCGCGGCGAAGTCGGCGGCGGTGACGGGCACGTACCCCTCGGTCGCCAGTCGGCGGAGTTCGGCGCGGAACTCCGTCGGGTCGCGGTCGTACACCGACGCGGGGTTCCGCACGACGCGGTGGTACATCAGCACCGGCACCTCCCCGAGTTCGTTCGCGCCCACCTCGGCGGGTTCGGGTGCCCGCGAGCTGGACGTCGCGCTCGGGCCGGGGAGGGCGCTGGACCCGACGGCCTCGACCACCGGCGACCCACCCGTGCCGCAACCTGGAGCGGAGAACAGGACGGCCGTGGTGATCACGGCCCACCGGCGTCGTCGGGGTGACCTCCGCATGGCGTACTCCTCGGTTTCCGCGCGCCGCACGGCGTCACACCAGGTGCTCGCCGTTCAGCGCGGTTCGGCAGTTCTCGACGAACGGGAGCGGCAGCACCACCCGGACGACCGGTGCTCGCTCGCCGTCCTCGTCCCTGGTGATCCCGGTCTCGTCCGTGACGAGCACGACGGGCAGGAGGTGGAAGTTGATCACGAAGGTGAACCCGTCGCCGACGGTGAACGCGACCGGTTCGGCCCGGTGGCTCCACACCCGGACCGCGTCCGCCAGTTCCGCGACCGTCACACCCTCGCACTCGACGAGGAAAGGGACTTCGTAGACCCTGAGGTACGCGACCATGCTGAAACCGTACTTCGCGGGAGGGCGCGCGGCCCGCCCATTCGGCCGGTCTCGCCCGGAAAGGCGTTCCCGTCGGGGAAAACCACCGTTTCGGGTCTCACTTCCGGGCGTTCACCCTCCTGACGACCACCTTCCGCGTTCGGGAATTCCCTTACAGGTGAACAAGTCCCGAGAATCGCCCATTCACCTCCCCGCCTCGGGAGAATGAGTGGACAGAACGAATGCGTTGCTGCCCTGGGGAGTTCATTCATGGTGTTCGGCAAGTCACGGGTCCGGACCATCGCGGGCACGGCAGCGGCCTGCGCGGTTTCCCTGGTCGCGATCACCACCGTGCGGCTGGCGGGGACCACCGCGGAGGCGAAGCCGTGGTCGTTACCGGAGAACGCGCTGATCACGGTCAGGGCGAACCCCGCGCCGACGTCGGCCACCGGCCCTGATCGGCTGACGGGAGCGCGCGGTTCCACCGCGGACCTGCCCGACGGGCCGCCGGTCCCCAGGCTCGGCTACGGCACGTGGCACGTGGTCCCCGGCAGCGGTGAGGCGGTCGGGGACGGGCTCGTCCAGACCTTCTCGGTGGAGGTCGAGGACGGGGTGCGGCCCGCGGACGGCGATCCGGCCTTCGGCCGCGCCGTGGAGCAGGCGCTGGGCGATCCGCGCGGCTGGACGGCGGACGGCGAGGTGGCGCTGCGCCGGGTCGACGTCGAGGAGCCCGCCCTGCGGATCAGGCTCACCTCGCAGGAGACGGCCCGCGCGCTGTGCGGGTTCGAGCTGCCGTACGACACGTCGTGCCGGATCGACGACGCCGTCTACCTCAGCGCGGCCCGCTGGGTGCGCGGCGCCAAGGCGTTCGACGACCTCGGCGAGTACCGCCGGTACCTGGTCAACCACGAGGTCGGCCACTTCCTCGGCCACTCGCACGAGCCGTGCGACGTCGACGGCGGACCCGCGCCGGTGATGATGCAGCAGACGTTCAGCACCGCGAACGACGAACTCGCGCGCCTCACGCGGGAGAACCCGCAGCAGGCCGTGGTGCCGACCGACGGCAAGGTGTGCGAGCCCAATCCCTGGCCCCACCCCTGACGTTCACGGGGCGGCGGTTTTCACCGCTGTCGCCGATTTCCACCGGACCCACGAAATCCGGTGAAAACCAACCGGCGGAATTACTGGTGGATGATCCCCGACATGGAGCAGAAGTCGGGAGAAGCGCTGATCGCCTCGGTGTGGCCCGGCGACCCGACGGGAACGGTGATCCCGTTCGCGACGTCCTCGATGGGCACCTGCACGCCGAGCACGCTGATGTTGTTGTCGCAGACGGCGCCGACGACGTTGACGTTCTCCGCGACGCTCGTGTCGTTCACGTTGACCAGGCCCACCTGTCGGTGTTTGCCCTGGTGAACGCTGTCGCCTTGGCCAATGGCGTCATCGGCGCGGCAGGTGGCGCCGCAGCCTGCCTCCGAGGCGGAGGCCATTCCACCCAGCACGACCAAACCCGTGGCGGTGGCGGCGACGACGGTACCGATCTTCTTCAGCAACGGAATTCCTTCGATAGTATTCCAGGCGACGTGGCCAGCCGGAATCACGGCAGCGGATATCCCGAGTCCTCGCCCACCGGTGGCCGCGAGCGAAATTACCGCCCTCCGCTATCGACCTCCAAGCCGGCTACACGATCGTGTACTCCTCGAACAGGAATCCGTCGAACTCGCCGAGAAGGGCGAATACCGGTTCGTCACATGATCATTTCCGCGGCACCGCCGTCACCTGCGGCGCTCACCCCGGTCTCGACCGCGGTCGGGGTGGTCTCGGCGGCACGCGGCCGCGGTACGCCGACCTCCTCCGGCCTCCTGCTCCGCGGCACCTCGACGGTCCCGTGGAACGACGGCAGGACGTCGAGGAGGTCCGCGAACTCGCGGGTCCACTCCTCGATCACCCGCTCCCGACCGACGAGGCGGGCGAGCAGTTCCTCGCAGCCGCTCCTGGCGTCCCGGACGACGTCGAGCGCCGCGGTGGTCGACAGGGCCAACCGCCGCCGGTCCTCCCGCCCCGCGTCCTCCAGCGCCGCCATCCCCGACTCGATGGTCCGTTCCTGCCGGTCGAGGGCGAGGCGGGCTTGGCCGCGGGCGTCCGCGACGACGGTGGCCGCGTCGTGCCGCGCCCGCGTGACCACGTCGCGGATCGCCGGGTCCTCCTCGCGGCAAACCTCGTCACCGGAGTGGAGCCGGTCGTACTCGTCCAGGAGCGACCGCATCACCAGGACCTGCTCGTCCAGGACGGCCGCCAGTTCGACGTAGGCGTCGGCGTCCTCGACGGCCGCCGCCAACCGCCCGGTGGCCTCCCGGAGCACCTCGTCGACCTCCCGGCGGCCATAACCGCGGAACCGCGACGGGAGGACCCGCCGCGCCGCCGTGAACACCTCCTGCAACGCCGTCGGCCACTCGCCGCGCGTCCCGTTCACGACCCCGTCCTCGCGATCCGCGCCTGGAGCGCGTCCCGCTGGTCGGCGAGGTCGTCGGCCAGCCCCTCCGCCTCCCGCACGATCGCGTCCACCAGCCGACCCGCCTGCACCGCGGCGCCTTCCAGCCTGCGCACGCTTTCCCGGTGGGCCTCCGACAGCTCCTCGCGCCGTGCGCCGAGCAGCCGTTCGCCCTCCTCGGCGAGCGCGCGTGCCCTGGCTCGCGCGTCCGCCTCGATGGCACGGGCCTCGTTCATCGCCGTGAAGAGGAGGTGGCGCACGAAGCACGCGAGCGGGTCGCGGGTCGGGTTCTCGGCGTGCAGCCATTCGTACTCGTGCAACGTCCCGTAGCCGCGCCCCAGTTCGGCGGCCGCGCGCTTGACGCGGACCAGCGCGTCGTCGTGCCTCGCGCGTGCGGCGGCGGTCTCGGAGTCGATCGCGGCGAGTTCCGCATGGACCGAACGCCGGTCGTACCCGCGCAGGCGAACGCGGAATCGGGGTGGCGGAGGATCCGCCTGCTCCTGGGTCATGCCCACCTCTTCCCGGTCGTTCGGAGACGGAGCCGCACACAGCTCCTGGCGGCGGTGCGAAAACCCACGCCGCCAGGAACCTCGCGTGTGCGGCTCCCCCTTTCCCCTACGCGGCGGACCGGGCGTTCCCCGTCACCGACGGGGCGGGCGCCCCGGTCCGCGCACGATTTCCTCAGACCTCGACGGTGTCCATGAACGAGCTCCACACCTCGGCGTCGCCGCCGTGGCCGCCATCGCCGGAGTCGCCACCGGAGGTGTCGCTGGTGATGGACGCGTCGCCGGTGTCGCCGGTCGTGGTGTCGCCGGAGTCACCCGTGGTCACCACGGTGGACGAGTCGTCGTCCCAGTCCCACGAGCCCCACCAGTCGTCGTTGACCGCGCCGTGCTCCCAAACGCCGTCGTTCCAGTCGTCGTTCCAGTCGCTGTCGTTGTCGTCGTTCCAGTTGTTGTTGTTGTCGCTCCAGTCGTTGTTGTTCCACTCGTCGTGGTTCCACTCGTCCTCGGCGGTGGTCAGGGTCGCGTTGTAGCCGGTGTCACCGGAGTCGCCCGAGGCGCCCGAGTCACCGCTGACCGCGACGTTCACGCTCTCGGCGTCGCCACCGGCGCCCGAGTCGCCACCGTCACCCGCGACCGCCACCGATTCCTCGGAGTCGTCGGCCGCGAACGAGTGGACCGCCGGAGTGGCCTCCACCTCGGCGTCACCGCCGCCGCCACCCGCGCCGGTGTCACCGGCGGTGGTGTCGCTGGCGATGGTCGCGTCGCCGGTGTCACCCGTGGTGGTGTCACCGGAGTCGCCCGTCATCACGTACGTGTTGCACCCGCCCAGCGGGCAGTAGACGTAGGTGAAGTTGCCACCCGTCGAACCCGAGTCGCCCGAGTCACCGGAGTCGCCCGACACCGCGACGTTGGTGCTCTCGGCGTCACCGCCGTGCCCGGAGTCGCCACCGTCGCCGCCGACCGCGACCTGGGGGCCGCTGTCGTGCGACGGCCCTCCCCAGTCGCCCATGTCGGACCCGGAGTGGGTCGGGTGGGCGACGCCTGCGCTCGCGCTCCACGTGCCGGGCACGATGAGCGCGCCGGACATCACCGCGGCCAAGAGGCCGCGCTGGATGTTCTTGTGCATGGTCTTCCTTCCGTGACAACGAACTTCGAACACGGTGGTCAACTAGCGGTGGTGCCGGATCGGGTCGGGCGGTTCAAGGTGTCGGCGCGGAACCGAGGTCCGCGCGACTCGCCACCGGGGCGGGAGAACCGCGCACGGTCACCTGCCACGTCGAGCTGATCTCCTTCACGGGTCATCCCCTCCGCGGTAGGCCGCCATCCGTTCCCGATGAGGAATAACCTGCGAACGTGGAAGGCAATCCCGGAAAATGGCCCGCCACCCTTTTCGGTGCCGCCGCCACGACTGGAAAAGCGGTTTTCGGCACCTGGTCGGTGGGTGGTCGGGAGCATTTCGACTCCGCGACTACCCAGCGTGTAGATTCGTACCGGCGCAACGGCTTCGCGATGGTTCACGAGTCGTTGGGCCGGTCGTGGACGATCACCCGTTGGAACAATTTCGGCGGGGCCGTTTTATACCGACGGTGAACACTTTTCCCGGCTCCGTCACCCGGCACGGTTGATCGCGGGTGCCAGGGTTTCCCGTTGGAGAAAATCGGGGTAATCCCCGACGAATGACGACAGGTCCGGTTTTCTCGGAGCACCCGGAGACAACGATGACCGTTTCACCGTCCGTCAGCACTCGGGGCATGGTCATCGTCGCGGTGGCCATGGCCGCCACCGCCGTGGCCGCCACGTCCATCAGCGTCGCCCACTCGCGCGGGACGGCGCTCGTGGTCCAGGGGATCGAGGACGGGGCGGTCGTGCGGTCCGTGGACGTCAACAGGCTCGCGATCAGCTCGGCCGACGCCGGTTCGCTGGACTCGGTCGAGGTGGTGATCGACGGCGTGGTCGTGCCGACGCGGCGGGACGGCGACCGGCTGACCGCGGAGCCGGTGGACCTGGCCGACGGCGCGCACGAACTGGTCGTGCGCGTGGACAACAGCGTGCCGTTCCTGCCCGGCACGTCGACCGAGCGCGTGTTCACCATCGACGACACGGCTCCGACGGTGCTGGCCGACGCCGTCGACGCGGTGTCGTTGCGCGATCCGGTGACCGTCGAGGGGACGGTGGCGGGAGCCGAGTCGGTGCTGATCGGCGAGCAGCGCTTCCCCGTCGACACCAACGGTTCCTTCAGCGCGTCACTGGCCGCCGTGCCCGGCCGCGTGCGCGTCGAGGCGACGGACGCGGCGGGCAACTCCGGCCACCAGGACCTGGAGGTGCGCGCCCACCACCCCGGTATGCGGGCGGTGCACATGAGCGCGCAGGCGTGGGCGTCCGAGGCGCTGCGCGAGCCGGTGCTGCGGCTGATCCGGGAGAAGCGGATCGACACCGTGCAGCTCGACATCAAGGACGAGAGCGGTGAGATCGGCTACGACTCGCAGGTGCCGATGGCGAAGAAGCTCGGCGCGGGCACGGACAACTACGACGCGCGGGCCGTGATCGACCAGCTCCACGGCGCGGGCGTACGGGTCGTCGGCAGGCTGGTCGCGTTCCGGGACCCCGTCCTCGCCGAGGCCGCGTGGCGGAGCGGCGCGAAGGACCTGGTGGTGCAGGACGAGAGCGGGTCGCCGTGGTCGGGCGGGTACGGCGGCTTCGCGTTCACCAACTTCGCCAACCCCGAGGTGCGCGCCTACAACGTCGAACTCGCGGTCGAGGCCGCGTCGCTCGGCTTCGACGACATCCTCTACGACTACATCCGCCGCCCGGACGGCCCGCTCGCGCGGATGACGTTCCCCGGCCTGACCACGTCCCCCGAGCAGTCCATCGCGGACTTCCTCGGGGACTCCCGCGAAGCGGTGCGGCCACGGGGGGCGTTCGTCGGGGCGTCGGTGTTCGGGATCGCCGCGCGCAGCGGGTCGGACGTGGCGCAGGACATCCCGGCGATGGCCGCGCAGGTCGACTACATCGCCCCCATGGTGTACCCGTCCCACTGGGGGCCGGGCGAGTACGGCGTCGCCGATCCGGAGGGGCAGCCGCACGACATCGTCAAGGCCTCGGTCGCCGACTTCGTCGCGGTGACCGAGAACTCCGGCGCGGCGGTCATCCCGTGGCTCCAGTCGTTCTCGCTGGCGAAGTCGTACGGCCCCACTGAGGTCCAGGCGCAGATCGCGGGCTCGACCGAGGCGGGCGCGAAGTCGTTCCTGCTGTGGAACGCGGCCTGCGACTACGAGTCCGCCGGGCTCCAGCCGGGCTGATCACACCGTGATGACGACCTTGGCCCGCGCGTGCTCGACCTCGACGTACCGGATCGCCTCGGCCGCCTCCTCCAGCGTGAACCCGCGGTCGATGACCGGGGTGACCTGGCCGGACTCGACGAGTTCGCCGAGCACGGCCAGGTTCTCCGCGCTGTTCACCGCGGTGAGCGGGCAGACGCGCTGGCTCATGAACGGCCGCACCACCAGGGCCTTGAGCAGCAGCGCGATGGGCCCCAGGAAGGACCCGCCCTCCGACACGCCGCCGCCCGCGAGGACCAGCGTGCCGCCGGGGGTGAGCACGCGGCGGTGGTCGGCCAGCGACCGGTTCGCGACGAAGTCGAGGACGACGTCGTACCGCTTCCCGGAGCGGGCGAAGTCCTCCGACCGGTAGTCGACGACGTGGTCGGCGCCCAGTTCGCGGACCAGGTCGACGTTCCGGGTGCTGCACACGCCCGTCACCTCGGCGCCGTGGGCCTTGGCGATCTGCACGGCGAACGTGCCCACCCCGCCGGACGCGCCGTTCACGAGCACCCGCTGCCCCGCCGTGACCCGGCCGAGGTCGCGCACGCCGATGAGCGCGGTGTTGCCCGCCAGCGGCACGGCGGCGGCTTGCTCGAACGTCAGGCCCGCGGGCTTCACCCCCACGGCCAGCTCGGACACGCGCACGTACTCGGCGAACGTCCCGTCCACCTCGCCGTACACCTCGTCCCCGACCGCGAACCGCACCGCGCCGTCCCCGACCGCCTCGACCACCCCGGCGAAGTCCCGCCCCCGAACCCGCTCCTTCGGCCCGCGCAACCCCATCGACAGCCGGGCGAGGTACGGGTCGCCGCGCATGAAGTGCCAGTCGTAGGCGTTGACCGCCGCCGCGCGCACCCGTACGAGCAGCTCACCGGGGCCCGGAACCGGCTGGGGAACGTCCTTGAGCTCCAGGACGTCCGGGGAGCCGTACCTGTGCTGAACGATCGCCTTCACGGGGACCTCCTCGGCGCGGGTCGCTGCCCACGACGGTGGCAGGCGGGGCGGACGCGCACATCGGGGATGACCCCCGGGGGCTTGCGGATGGGGGTTGATCGACCTGGTCTAAAAAATCTTGAAAAAATTCTTCGCCAGGGCTTGCGCGACAAAACCGCAGCTCAGAAGGTCAGATCGGGACCTTCGACCCGCGTGTCGAGCTTGACAAGGGCTCGCGGGCCGTTCGCCGGTCCCGTTTTTGTCGGTGCTCACCGGCACCATCTCGAACAGGTGTTCGTTTTGGGTGTTGCGAGCCGAGAGGAGCGTGCGATGCGGGTGAGGCTGGATCCGAGGCAGTGGCCCGGTCGTGTCATCCCCGAGACCGATTCCGAGATCGACACGGCTGTCGAAGCCGTGTGCTTGCGCGCGAGTTGGGCGGACGCGGACCGCCAGTCCATCCGCGCGGTGCTGGTGCCGTGGTTCGCCGAGGAGTGGTCGGTGGACGCGGTGCTCAAGGCCGTCGACCACCGGCCGGACGGGTCGTGGCAGGGCAGGCCGCGCGGGCGTGACCAGGAGGCGCACGAGTTCCTGAGAGCGCGGCTGCGCGCGTGGTCCGGCAGTGGGGGGCAGCGGGCGAAGCCGCCGGTGCCGGGCGTGCCGTTCGGGCAGTGGTGGCGGGTGAACCGGCGCAACGCCCGGCTGTACGAGCCGCGGGAGACGGCGCCGCTGGGGCAGGCGGGCCGGGAGGCGCGCGAGGAGTCGCTGGCGCGGGCTCGGGCCCACCTCAGCGATCCGGTGGAGCGGTCGCGGGCGAAGGCCGAGCGCTGGCGCGAGGCGTTGGACTCGCTGCTCGTGCCGGGCAAGGCGGTGCCGACGTTCGAGGACTCGCGGCGGCTGCTGGTCGACCGGGTCGTGCCGCGCACGGTGTGCGCGCACTGCGGGTCGGGGCAGGTGATGATCCGGCGTGCGGCGTGATGAGACCGGGGAGGGTGAGGTGAGGTGGCGCCACGGTGTTGGCCGGTGGGGATTTGGTCAGTGGCGAGAGCGGTGAGGTAGCGCCGGCACAGTCGGCGGTGACCGGTGGCGAGTCAGGTGAGATAGCGCCGGCACAGTCGCCGGTGGTCAGCGGTGAGTGAGGTTCAGTGGTGAGTGAGGTGAGGTAGAGCCGGCACGGTGGCCGGTGGTGAGAGCGGTGGACTTGGTGCTCGTCGGCCGACTGGTCGGTGAGGACGGTCGTGGTCCTGGTGCTGGTCGCCTGGGTGGTCTGCGGACTGGGTACGCCGGAAGTTGAACGGCGCCTTGTCAGTGGGTCTTCGCGGGCCGAGGCTTTCTTTGGCATGCCCGGAATCCGGCTGCTACGGCAGGCTCGACCTTGCGCCTACTGCCCAGCGGGGCGGTGATTCGTGCTGCCCTGCGCGGAAAGCGCTCGCGGTCGGCCACGAGACCACGGCTGCCCGGTGGGACGAGTCTGCCATCCCGTTCGGGCTGAAGCATCTCGGGGGGTGGGTGGATGCCTGGCGGCTCACCGGGTCGATGGTCTTCCGGTCCCTGCTCGGGGGGTTGAGGACTGGCCGCGCGTGGTACCCGACCAGCGTCTTTCGGCGATCTGGAGGGTGTGGCGATGGCTCGGGCGATCTGGAGTGGAGCGGTCAGCTTCGGGCTGGTCACGATTCCGGTGGCGCTGTACGGCGCGACCCACGACCACACCGTGCACTTCAACCAGTTCGAGCGCGGTACGTCCGACCGGATCCGCTACCAGCGGGTCAACGAGCGGACCGGTGACGAGGTCGAGTACTCCGACATCGTGAAGGGCCATGACGTCGGTGGCGGCGAGTACGTCGTCGTCGAGCAGGAGGAGTTGGACGACATCGCGCCCGGACGGTCGCGCACGATCGACATCGACACCTTCGTGGACCTCGACGAGATCGATCCCGTCTACTTCCAGAAGAGCTACTGGCTGGGTCCGGCGAAGTCCGAGTACGCCCGCCCGTACCGCCTCCTGGTGCGCGCCATGGCGAAGACCGGGAAGGCGGGCATCGCCACGTTCGTCATGCGCGGCAAGCAGTACCTGACCGCCATCCGCGCCGACGGCGACCTGCTGGCGCTGGAGACCCTGTACTTCGCCGACGAGATCCGCGACCCGGCGGACGTCCTCGACGAACTCCCGACCGGCGACCGCGCCAAGCCGAAGGAGGTCGCCATGGCGACCTCGCTGATCGAGTCCATGAGCGGCCCGTGGAAGCCCGAGGACTACCGCGACACCTACACCACCAAGGTCGAGAAGCTGATGCGAGCCAAGAAGGCGGGCAAGAAGACGGTCAGCGCCGAGGAACCGCCGGAGGCGACCGAGGTCGTCAACCTGATGGAAGCGTTGCGCCGCAGTGTGGAGGGCACCCGCAAGAAGACCGCCGACCTCTCCGACCTGTCCAAGGCGGACCTGGACAAGCAGGCCAAGGCACTGGGCATCACCGGCCGCTCCAAGATGAAGCGCGCGGACCTGGAGAAGGCAGTCCGCAAGGCGTCCTGAACCACCACAGCTCCACCCACCCCAACTCCACCCACCACAGCTTCGCACCACAGGGTGCCGAACGGTCCCTTGACCCACACCCACCACCCCACGACGATGAGAGCGCTTCCACACCCCGGTCGGGGGGTGACCAAGAACGTCAGGCGCACCACAGGTGGCCGTTCCCCACCGCGCCAGACCACCCGACCGAACCACGACAGCGCCGACCGCCATCGCACTGTCGCGTTGAGACACTCGCGCGGGTGTCCGCTGCCGCACCGGCGAACACCCGCGCGAGCCCCACGATCGCCGCGGACAAAGCCAGACAGGCGCGGATAGGGACCGGACAGCCGCGGACAGGCCCGGACCAGGGACCAGACAGCATCGAGCGGCGACAGCCGGCGAGGGCAGCCACAACACCCGATCTCCACCACCCGGCCTCATACCGCCCAGACTTGCACTACTCAGACTTGTACCACCCAGCCTGGTATCCCCCTGGCTAGCACCACCTGGCCGCCTCGCCGAACGGCCGCCCACCAACCAACCTCCTCGCCACCCGGCCTTGCCCTACCCGACCGCCAATCACCCCGGCTTCCTACCGACCGGCCTCACACCCCTGGCCACCCCGCAAATGGGCCGCCTCACCACCCGACCTCCCCCTGCCAGGCCGCGCTTCCTACCAGCCGTCCTCTCACCACCTGGCCGCCCAACAAACCAGCCGCCCCAAACAGACCACCTCACCACCCGACCAACCCTCCCCCGGCCTTCCCACTGCCCAGGGCCACCCACCACCCCGGCCTATCCACCCGGCCGCCCCGCCATTCGCCCCCAGCCACCCGACCTCCCCCAACCCGCCCTCCCCAACCCGACCTCCCGCCACGACCCGCACCCCCGACGGCTACCGTCCGCACCGACCTGGACACCAGCGAACGGAGCCGTGCCCGTGCCGACCCCCGCCAGCTCCGCGCTGCACGACTCCCTCCCCCACGTCGACTACGCCGACGCCCACTCCGCCCCCCTCCCCGAAGACGCCCCGACCGACCCCCACGCCTGGGTCACCCGCCTGTTCTCCAACCCACCCCGAACGTTCCGCCTGCTGATGGGCGCGCGGGACCGGCTGGTCGGCACGGCTGGGCTCAAGAAGGGGTCGTTCCCGGAGTTGTTGAGCACCGCGGAGGAGGTCGTGCTGGGGGTGGATGATCTCCACCTGGACTTCCGGGTCGGGGTGCGGGTCGATCCCGGTCGCGGGCTGGTGACGGTGGGTACCGTCGTGCGGTTCCACAACCTGTTCGGCAGGCTCTACTTCCTGCCCGTCCGGGCGGTGCACGCGGTCGTCGTGCGATCGATGCTGCGCCACGCGACCGAGCGCCGACCGGGGAACGCCTGAGCGCTCCCCGGTCGGCGTGCCCTTGCCGGGTGGGGGGACCACCCGGCAGTGGCGGTCATCGGGGCAGGAACGCCCGGTTGGCCTTGGAGAACTCGAAACCGTTGAACCGGTCCCAGTTGATCGACCACGTCATCAGGCCGCGCAGGTTCGGGTACACGCCCCGCGGCTGGTACGAGCCGCAGTTCGTGCCCTTCATCAGGCAGTTCAACGCCGTGTGCGTGTCGGCGACGGAGGTGAAGCCGCCGCCGGCGTTGACGCTCGCGGGCAGGCCGATGGCGACCTGGTCCTGGCGGAGGCCGGGGAAGAACTTGGTCGTGTCGCCGCGGACGGGGAAGCCCGCGAGGACCATGTCGGTCATGGCGACGTGGAAGTCGGCGCCGCCCATGAAGTGGTACTGGTTGTCCAGGCCCGTGACGGGGCCCGAGTTGTAGTCCTGCACGTGCAGCAGGGTCAGCGAGTCGCGCAGGGCGTGGATGACGGGCAGGTACGCGCCGGTGCGGCTGTCGGCGCCGCCCTGGCCGCCGTAGAACTGGTAGCCGACCTGGACGAAGAACGTCTCGGGCGCCATGGTGAGCACGAACTTGCTGCCGTAGCGGGCCTTCAGCGTCTTCAGCGCGGAGATCAGGTTCACGATGACCGGCGTGGTCGGGCTGCGGAAGTCGGTGTCACCGGCGTTCAACGACAGCGAGTGGCCCTCGAAGTCGACGTCGAGGCCGTCCAGGCCGTACTTGTCGATGATGGCCGACGCGGAGCTGACGAACGCGTCGCGCGCGGCCGTCGTGGACAACTGGACCTGGCCGTTGGCGCCGCCGATGGAGATCAGCACCTTCTTGCCCGCCGCCTGCTTGGCGCGGATGCCCGCGATGAACTCGGCCTCGGACTCGACGTTCGGGCACTCGGCGACGGGGCACTGGGCGAACCGGAGCTGGCCGGACGTGGCGGACGTGGGCTCGGCGAAGGACAGGTTGATGATGTCCCAGTCGTCGGAGACATCCTTCATCCGGATGTACCCGGAGCCGTTGGCGAAGCTCGCGTGCAGGTAGCCGACGAGCACCCGCTTCGGCAGGCCGGTCGCGGGCGTGGTGGTGGTGGTGGTGGTGGTCGTAGTCGTCGTCGTGGTCGTGGTGGTCGTCGTGCTGCTGGTCGTGGTCGGCGGCGTCGTACCGCCGGTGCACGCGGCACCGTTGATCTTGCAGTTGGCCGGGCTCGCGGTGCCCGAGGCGTTGAAGCCGAACGTGACCGTGGCGCCGGGCGCGACGGTGCCGTTGTAGTCGCGGTTGGTGAACGTGTAGTGGCCTGAGCTGTTGGTCTGCAACGAGTCCCAGTACGCGCCGACGGTGGTGCCCGCGGGCAGGTCGAACTCGACCTTCCAGCTCGTCACCGTCGAGCTGGTGTCGTTCTTGACGGCGAACTGGGCGGTGTAGCCCGTCTCCCAGCTCGACGACTTGGTGAAGGTGGCCGTGACACCCGCGGCGTAGGCGGGCGCGAGGCTCACCAGCACCGCTCCGAGCATCAACGTCACCACCGCCGCCACCCTGGCGGCCAGCACTCGTGACATTCGTCCTCCTAGTGGTGGCGGCCTCCAGGTGGTCCTTCCGGGAATTGGACTAGACCATCTACCCACTGTCAAGGTTCGAGGCGAAAACGTTCCCCGGCCGAACGTCCGACGTATAGCGTGCGGAGGTGCAGATCCCGTGGCGCGCCGCCCCCAGAGCAGCGCTTTCCAGTCCGCTCACGCTGCTGGTGAGCGTCGTGACGGCGTTGCTGCTGAGCTTCGTCGTGGCCGCCGCCGTCCTGCACTCCTCGGCGTCCGGCAGCGCCGCCATCGCCTACCAGGAGGACCGGCTCTGCGACCAGTTGCTGCACCCCGGCCTGGACGCCAAGAAGGGCGTGCCGACGAAGTCGGTGAACGAGGTCGTCGACATCGCGACGAAGGCGGCGGGCGGCGGCGAGGTGCTGGCGGGCACGTACACCGAGGTGCGCAGGGCCGACTTCGGCGGCGCGGCGACGTTCGCGAAGTTCGGCTACCGCGAGGGCGCGGTCGACCGCCTGCGCGTCCTCGAAGGCGGGTCGCGCGACGGGCTGTGGGTGCCGCTGAGCCTGACGAAGACCGTGGAGGGCTTCCAGCTCGGGCAGCGCGGCATGGGCGGACGGCTGCCCCCGGTGACCGCGGTCTACGCCGACCTCAACGACCCGCTCGACCAGTGGTGGTGCACCGAGCGGCAGTTCGTCATCCCGAACATCATCGACAAGAACACCGACGTGACCAGCGCCGTGGTGTGGATGCCCAGCAGGCAGTCGTTCCTCGACCTGCCGGAGAGCGTCACCGCGGGCGGCGTCGGCATGACCGTCCGCTTCCCCACCGAGGCCCCGGCCACCGCGGCCGAGGCGCAGGCCCTGCTGGAGCGCGGAACGGCGGTGCTGGACCGGGCGAACCTGGGGCTGCGCCGCAACGTCGTGCTGCCTCTGCCGGTCGAGAACGCGCGGGCGACCATCGGCAACGTCCGCTCGGCGATCCTGCCGCTGACCCTGATCAGCCTGCTGATCGGGCTCGCGGGCGTCGCCACGGTGACGTCGGGCTGGGTGCAGCGCTGCCACACCGAGCTGCGGATGCTGTGGTGCCGCGGCTCAGGGCCCGCGGCGCTGGGCGGCCGGGCCGTGCTCGAACTGGGGCTGCCGCTGCTGCTGGGCGGCATCGCCGGTCTGGGCGTGGCCTGGCTGCTGCTGCCCGTCTACGCCCCGTCGACCTCGCTGGAGCCCGGCACTGTGCCGACGGCCGCGGCTGCGGTCGGCGTCGTGGTGCTCGCGAGCCTGGTGGTGACGTGGCTGGTCGCCGCGTTCCGCACGCACCGCGCGTTCCAGGGCCGTCCGTCGAGCGGCCGGGCGCGGCGGGTGTTCGCCGCGGTCCCGTGGGAGCTGGCGACCGGTGTGCTGGCGGTCCTCGCCTGGCAGCGCCTGCGCGAGAGCGGCCTGTCCACGCCGGTGAAGATCGGCGGGCTGCCGCGGATCGACGCCGCCGCGCTCGCGTTCCCGCTCCTGGTCGTGCTGACGACGGCGCTGCTCGCGGCGCGGGTGTTGCGCGTGCTGCTGCGGCTGTCGCACCGGATGTCGCTGTGGCACCTGCCCGCCGCGCAGATCGCCGTCCGCAGGCTGGCCGCGACCGCGGGTCCCGTCACGGGTGTGCTGCTCGTCGGTGTCCTGGCCATCGGCACGATCGCCGTCGGCAGCACCGTGGCGGGCGCGCAGAAGGCGTCGCTGGACGACAAGTCCGGCTTCTACACGGGCGCGAACAGCGTGGTGCAGATCGGCACGGACCTGGTCACCGGCGCTCGGGAGCTGCCTGCGGAACTGCGCGGGTCCACCACGATCGTCGGCGTCAGCAGCCAGTACGAGCGCACGGCGCTGGTGGTCGACCCCGCGACGTTCACCGACGGCGCCTACCTCGGCGCCGTGGACCCCGACGAGCTGCGCGCCCGGCTGACCGAGCCGCTGAGGATCGGCACGACGCCGAACCGCGCGGTCCAGCTACCGGGCCTGCCGCCGCTCAACCCCACCGCGGGCCTCCCGTCGTTCCCCAAGGTCGGCACCTCCGGGTACGTGGTGCCGATCGACCGGATCACGTCGGTCAAGGACGTCAACACCTGGTACCTGTGGTCCTCCAGGTCCGCGATCGACCTCGTCCGGCCGCTCCAGGCCGCCGAGATCGGCTACCGCAACGTCGAGGAGCGCTCCAAGGCGATCTCCGGGCTGCCGTTCCTGACGATCCAGTGGACGTTCACCTTCGTCACCGCGATCGGCGGGGTGCTGGCGATCGTGGCGGCCATCGCCCTGCTGCTCGCGATCGAGGTGCGCAGGCGGCAGAACGCCGTCGCGGGCGCGCTGAGCACCCGGATGGGCATGAGCCCGGCGACGCTGCTGTCCAGCCACCTGGTGGAACTCGGCGCGCTGACGGGGTTCGCGGTCGTCGTCGGCAGCGCGGCGGGCGCGATCGGCACCGGGTTCGCCGTGCCGCGCCTGGATCCCGCGCCACGCCTCGCGCCGGGCCCGGTCCTGCCGAACCTGCTGCCGCTGCTCACCACCACGGTGCTCGGCAGCGCGCTGGTCGTCGTGGCGGCGGCGTGGATCGCGCTGCGCGCTTCCAGGTCCGCTCGAATCGGGGAGTTGATCCGTGGCTGACCACGTCCTGCGGCTGGTGGAGGTCGGCGTCGACTACCGGACGCCCGGCGGCACGGTGACGGCCGTGTCCGACGTGAGCCTCGACGTCCCGGCGCGCGGCGTCACCGTGCTGGCCGGTCCCTCCGGGTCGGGCAAGTCGACGCTGCTGCGCGTGCTGAGCCTGGTCGAGCGGCCGACGCTGGGCAACGTCGAGCTGCGCGGCGCGGGCACGACGAGGCTGCCGAACCGGGCTCGGCGGGCGTTGCGGCGCACCGACGTGGCGCTGGTGTTCCAGAACCCCGGCGACAACCTGATCGGCCACCTGTCGGTCGGCGACAACCTGCGCGCCGCCGCCCAGTCCGCGGGCAGGCCCGAGCGGGTCGACGAGGTGCTGGACCAGCTCGGGCTGCCCGGCACGGCGGGCTGGAAGGTGACGGCGCTGTCCGGCGGCCAGCAGCAGCGGCTCGCGTTCGGCTGCGCGCTCGCCCGCGGCGCCACGGTGGTGCTCGCCGACGAACCCACCTCGCAGCTCGACCGCGCCTCCGCCGACCTCGTCCTGGAGACCCTCGTGGACCTGTCCCGCCGCGGCATCCCGGTCGTGGTCGCCTCGCACGACCCGAGGCTGATCGCGTTGGCGGACACGTGCTTCACGCTGCGGGACGGCACCCTGGTCGCGGACGGAGCCCCCGCGTGAGCCTGCGAGCCGAGGACGTTCACCGCTCGTTCGACCACCCGAGCGGCGCGGTGCACGTGCTGCGCGGCGTCGACCTCGCGGTGGAGCCGGGTGAGCTGGTGACGCTGTCCGGCCCGTCCGGGTCGGGCAAGAGCGCGCTCATCACCCTGCTGTGCGGTTTCGACCAGCCCGACCGGGGCACGGTGGCGGTGTGCGGGCGGTCGCTGGCCACTCCCCCCGCGTGGCGGCTGTGCGCCGTGCTGCCGCAGGCGCTGGGGCTCTCGGGCGAGCTGACGCTGGCGGAGAACATCGCGCTGCCGCTGCGCCTGGACCCCGAGCGGCGCGGCGAGCCCGTGGCCGACGCGGTGGCCGGGCTGATGGCGGAGCTGGGCATCGACGGGCTCGGTGACCGCTACCCGGCGGAGGTGTCGTTCGGCCAGCAGCAGCGGACGGCGCTGGCGCGGGCCGTGATCGCCGGACCGAAGGTGCTGCTCGCCGACGAGCCGACCGCGCACCTGGACCACCACAGCGCGCCCGCCGCCGTGCGGGTGCTGCGCCGGGCCGCGGACGCCGGATCGGCCGTGCTCATCGCCACGCACCACGACCTCGTGCACGAGGCGGCGGACCGCACGCTCGTCCTCGAAGCGGGCCGGATTTCCGTAGAGTAGGCGCCGATGCATCCGCTAGCGCGCCGGTCACTGGCCCTCCTCGTGGTGTTGCCCCTCCTCGCCGTCCTCACGGTGGTCAGCGACCACCGCTTCGCGGCACCTCCGGGGCCCGCCCGCGACGCGCCCACGGCCATGGTGGCCATGGGCGACAGCACCATGTCCGGGGAGGGCGCGGGCGACTACGAGCCCGGCACGGACGGCGAGAACGGCGACTGGTGCCACCGCTCGCGCAAGGCCACGATCAACAAGACCGTCGTGGCGGGCATCGACCGGACGTTCAACCTGGCCTGCTCCGGCGCGAACTCCGAGGCCGTCGGGCTGACCGACAAGTTGCAGAACACCGAGCAGTCCCAGGCGAAGCGGCTCGCCGCCATCGCCCGCGTCAACCGCGTCGCGGTCATCGTGGTGGCCGTCGGCGCGAACGACGACCCGCGGTTCTCCGACGTCCTCAACCGGTGCGTGCAGGCCTGGTTCGAACGCGGCCTGGACTGCACGGCGACGCTGTCCGACGACTGGCGCGACCGGGTGGACCGGATGGTGCCGAAGGTCGAGAAGGCGTTGCGGGACATCAGGAAGGTCATGGACGACGAGGGCTACACCGAGCGCTCGTACTCGCTCGTCGTCCAGTCCTACGCCTCCCCCGTCGCCCCCGGCGTACCCGGCGACCTGCAAAACCTCGCGGGCTGCCCGCTGCGGACCGCCGACATGGCCTGGGTGCGCGACACGGGTGTCGGCGTGCTGGCCAAGGGCATCAGGACCGCCGCGACCCGCGTCGACGCCCGCTACCTCGACCTCACGCAGGCTGGCGCGAAGCACGAGGCGTGCACGGGCGGCCCCAAGCCGGAGAGCGAGTGGTTCACCCGGCTCACGGTCGACTTCGACGGTCTCCGCGACGAGGCCCGCGCCTCGCACGCCTTGCAGGAGTCCTTCCACCCCAACGCCCGCGGCCACGAGCAGGTGGGCCGGTGCCTGACGGACTTCCTCGGCACCAGCGCCAGGACCGCCACCTGCGTGGCCGACGACAAGGGCGATCTGAGGGCCGAGACGAACCCGACGGCGGACTAGCCCGCTTCGCGAACACGAAGCGATCCGCGCCCGCTCGATAGGGGTCGGGGTCGCGGCCATTGGGGAACGGGCTGTGCCGAACGGCCGCAGACCTCGCCCGCGCCGTTCCCCGTCGACGGCCGCGCCGTGCGGACTTCCGCACCCGCGGTGAACTGCCCGAACGGGATGGCCGCTCCGAAAAATGCGGAATCCCGCACTCCGCCCGCCATTCGGATGGAAACTTCTCAGCGGTCCGGTACTCCTTCCGCCTTTCGTCGCAACCAGTCCTCCGGTCATGTGGATATCGCTATTAGCCGCCCCGGCCGGGCGTGTGCAACCGTTCACAGGAACTCGCACCACGGCCTCATCGTCGCGGCCACCCCTGGTCAGGACCCCCTGAAGAGGTCGAGGTCATGCGTACCCTGCTGCTCTTCGACGGTCTCGGTGGCACGAACGACACCGTGGTCGCCGCGCTTCGCGAACTCCGTTCCCGACCCGAGAACGCCGCCTACTTCCACACGGTGTTCACCGTTCTGGACGACGTCCTGAAATACATCGGAAACGATACGCGCGACGCGGTGTTACCTAGCGGAATCTCCCTGAAACAATGGCTCGACTCGGACTTCCCCGCCGCCGCTCTGCGCAATTCGATCGTCGCCGGGATCTGCGTGCACGTGTGCCAGGTCTGCCACCTCCAGCCGACCGGGTGGAGCGCGGACGACGTGGTCGTGGGGGCGCTCGGGCACAGCATCGGGCTCCAGGCCGCGGTCGTCGCGGGGATGCGGGTCAGGCGGCTGGACGAGTTCCTGGCGCTGGCGGCGAGTTCGCTCAAGCTCGTCGCGCTCAGCCTCGTGCGCGGGCACCAGCTCGACGAGGCGCGGGTCGCCAGTCCCGAGCTGGTGAGCCGGTACCTGGCACGGGACGGCAAGGGGCGGGCGCCGAGCCCGATGGCGTCGCTCACGGGCATGTCGCGGCACGACCTGACCAGCGCGGTGCGCCGCTTCGACCGGGACGGCGGGCTCTCGGTGAGCCTGGTCAACTCCCCCACCGCCCAGGTGCTCAGCGGGTCGACCGCGGACCTGCTCGACTTCTACTTCGCCCACGAGGACGTGTTCACGCGCGAGCGGGTGAGCTGGGCGTTCCTGTCGAACTCGATCCCGTTCCACAGCTCCAAGCTCGCGCCCGCCGCCCGTCGGGTCCGCGACGACCTGGGGTTCATCGGCCCGATGCCCGGCGCGGACGCGCTGAAGGTGCCCGTGTACGCGACGGACGCGCCCCGCGACCTGCGGGGGTCGACCGACCTGGTGCAGGAGTTCCTGGACCAGGTGCTGGTGCGGCCCATCGAGTGGGAGCTGGCGGCGGGTCACGCGATCGGCGACGCCGGGGTCGAACGCGTGGTGGATTGCGGTCCCGGTCCCGGCGCGCGCCGGTTCACCCGCGAGTGCCTGCGCGCCGACGCCCGTCCCGTGCGCTTCGAGTCCGTCCAGCAGTTCTCCCGCCGAGCCCGTTAGGAGCACCGCCATGCGTTGTCTGCTCTTCCCCGGTCAGGGCGTGCAGCGGAAGGGGATGGGGGCGGAGCTGTTCGCCCGCTTCCCGGACGCCACCGCGCTCGCCGACGAGGTACTGGGCTACTCGATCGAGGAGCTGTGCGTCCGCGACCCCCAGCGGCGCCTGCGGGACACCCGCTACGCCCAGCCCGCCGTGTTCTTCGTCAACGCCCTGATGGGGCTCGCCGTCGAGACCGGTCACGACTTCTACGCCGGGCACAGCCTCGGCGAGTACAACGCGCTGGTCGCGGCGGGCGTGCTGGACCTGGAGGCCGCGCTGCGGCTGGTCCGGCGGCGGGCCGAGCTGATGTCGGAGATCACCGGCGGCGGCATGTCGGCCGTGCAGGGCGTGCCGGTGGCGTTCGTGCGGCGCGCGCTGATCGAGACCGGGCTGACGGGCGTGTTCGTCGCGAACCTCAACGCCGACACCCAGACCACGATCGCGGGCGACCGCACGGAGGTCGCGGTGGCGGCGAAGGCCATCGCCGCGCTGCCCGGCGCGCGGGTCGTGCCGATCAACGTGAGCGGCCCGTTCCACACCCCGCTGATGGCGCCCGCCGAGGCCCGGTTCCGCGAGGTGCTGGCCGGGTTCGAGTTCCGCCCCGCCCGCGTGCCCGTGGTCTCCGGCGTCACCGGCGAGGTGTTCGACGGCCCGGACCTGCTGGCCCGCCAGCTCTCGTCGCCGGTCGAGTGGGTGCGCGCCGTCACGACGCTGCGCGCGGCGGGCGTCACCGCGTTCGACGAGGTCAACGGCACGACCCTGGGTTCGCTCGCCGGCAAGATCGCCTGAGGAAGGGTTTTCATGAACACGGACATCGCGATCGTCGGCGTCTCGGTCGACGTGCCGGGAGCCCGCGACCTCGACGCGTTCTGGCGGATCATCAGCACGGGCTCCAGCAGCGTCCGCCCGTTCCCGCAGGACCGGCGGCAGAAGCTCGACCAGTACATCCACTACCTGCGCGCCACCAGCATCGACCCGTTGAACGAGCCAGACATCGACTACCACAACGGGTCGTTCCTCGACGAGGTCGACACGTTCGACTACGCGGCGTTCGGGATGAACCCGCGGCAGGCGACGCTGACCGACCCGCACCACCGGATGGTGATGCGGGCGATGTTCCTGGCGTTCGAGGACGCCGGGTACTCCGCGGACCGGTTGCGGGGCAGCAGGACCGGTGTGTTCGTCGGGTTCGCGGTCAACCCCGGCTCGACGTACCTGGACTACATCTGCCGGATCGACCCGACGGTGGGCCAGCAGGCGATCACCGGGAACATCCCGACGATGCTGGCGAACCGGCTGTCGCACCTGCTGGACCTGCGCGGCCCGAGCCTGGTGGTGGACACCGCGTGCTCGGCGACGCTGGTCGCGGTGCACCAGGCCAAGAACGCGCTGCTGGTGGGCGACTGCGACCTGGCCGTGGTCGGCGGCGCGCGGATCGTGTTCGCGCCGGTGAAGCACCCGCACTCCAACATCGGCATCGAGTCGTCGGACGGCGTCACCCGCACGTTCGACGAGGCGGCCGACGGCACCGGGTTCGGCGAGGGCTCGGGCGCGGTCGTGCTCAAGCGGATGGAGCAGGCGCTCGCCGACGGCGACCAGATCTACGCGGTCCTCAAGGGCAGCGCGGTCAACCACGACGGGAACACCGAGGGCATCACCAACCCCGACTCCGACTCGCAGGCCGAACTGCTGCTCGCCGCGTGGCGCAACGCCGACGTGGACCCGCGCAGCATCGGCTACTTCGAGGCGCACGGCACGGCGACCCGCGTGGGCGACCCGATCGAGCACGAGGGCATGAAGCGGGCGTTCGCGAAGCACACCGACGACCGCGGTTTCTGCGCGGTGGGCACGGTCAAGGCGAACGTCGGGCACCTGTTCGAGGGCTCGGGCGTGATCGGCCTGATCAAGGCCATCGCCGTGCTGCGCAACGGGATGATCCCGCCGCAGGCGAACTTCGCCACCCCGAACCCGAAGCTCGACTTCTCGTCCGGGCCGCTCTACGTCCCCACGACCCTGCGCCCGTGGGAGTCCGACGGTCCGCGCCGAGCGGGCGTGAGCGCGTTCGGGCTCGGCGGCACCAACGCGCACGCGGTGCTGGAGGAGCACACGTCCGGGGAACGGCCGGTGCCGTCGGAGGGCGAGGTCCTGGTCACGCTGTCCGCCGCCACCCCGCGTTCGCTGACGTGGCTGGTGGAGCGGTACCTCCGGTTCATCGACGGCGGCGGGTTGGCCGACGCTGACATCGCCGACATCGCCTACACCACACGGGTTTCGCGCAGTTCGCACCGGCACCGCGTCGCGGTCCTCGCGTCCGATGTGGACGATCTGCGCCGAGGGCTGGCGGAACTGCTGGTCAACGGGCAGCGGCCGATCACCGGTCCGCTGGCCGCGCGGGCGAAGGCGTACCTCGCGGGCGGTCCGGTCGACAGCGCCCCGCCGGAGGACCGCGCGCCCCGGATCGTCCGGCTCCCCTCCTACGCCTTCGACGAGACGCTGGCCTGGATGGAGTTCCCGGACACCTGGCGGGCGCAGTTGTCGTTGGCCACCAACGACGAGCGCCACCCGGTGACCCACGACGTCGAGTTCCAGCCCACCCCGGCGCTGCCGAGGACCGGCGTCCCCGACGGCGCGTCCGTGCTGGCGCTGGTCGACCCGGACACCGACGCCGAGGCGTTCCTCGCGACGGCCGACCTGGGCGCGGCGCGGGTGCTGCGGCTGGGCGAGGACTTCACCGCCGAGTCGTTCGACGACGTCGCCCGGCTCGTCGTCGACGAGGACGTCACGCACGTCGTGCACGCCCTCGCGTTCGAACCCGCGCCCGCCACCGAGGTCGAGGAGGTCGAGCGGCGCACCGCGAAGAACCTGACGAGCCTGTTCCACCTGTCGAAGGCGTTGATGGCGGCGGGGGTGAAGGTCGACCTCGTGGTGCTGACGCGGACCGCGGTGTGCGCCGAGGAGGGCGACACCACCGCCGTCACCGAGAACGCCGCGCTGGTCGGGTTCGGCAAGGTCATCGGCCGCGAGTACCCGTACATCAAGGTGAAGCACCTCGACGTGGACACCGCGGTGCCCGGTCCGGCGCTGGCGGCGGAGGTGTTCTCCGGCGAGCACGGCCTGTTCCTGCTGCGCGGCCCCGACAGGTCGCGCGAGGTGTTCGTGGAGGTGCCCGACGTCGACACCGACGGCCCGGAGACCTACCTCAAGCCCGGCGGCACCTACCTGATCACCGGCGGCACGGGCGCGCTCGGTCTCGCGGTGGCGCGGTCGTTCGCCGAGAAGCGGCCCGACATCACGCTGGTGCTGCTCAGCCGGTCCGGGATGCCGCCCCGCGACGAGTGGGACGACCTGCTGGCGGCGGGCACGGCGACCAAGCGGATCACCACGGTCCGCGACCTGGAAGCGCTCGGTACCAAGGTGTTCGTGCGCTCCGCCGACGCGGGCGACCCGAAGGCGCTCGCGGCGGCGGTGACCGGGATCCAGCAGGACCACGGGCGGATCGACGGCATCGTGCACGCCGCCGGGCTGCCCGGTGGCGCGACGCTGATGTTCCGCCTGCGCGAGGACTTCGACGAGGTGGTGCGGGTGAAGCTGCACGGCGCGTTCGTGCTGGACGAACTGACCCGCGACGACCGACCCGACTTCGTCGTGCACTTCTCGTCGGTGGCCTCGGTGTTCCCCGCGCCCGGCCAGGCCGACTACGCGGCGGGCAACTACTACCTGGACAACCTCGCCCGCTCGCAGGCGGGCGGGTCGTGCCACGTCGTCGCGCTGGACTGGGTGGCGTGGAAGGAGATCGGCATGGCCGTCGACCACGGCACCAACGGCGACACCATGTTCAAGGCCCTCCCCACGTCCGTCGGGCTCGACGTCGTGGACGCCGCCCTGCGGTCGCGCAGGTCCAGGCTGTTCGCCGGTGAGCTGAACTACCGGGGCGAGCTGATTCACCTGCTGCGCTCCTACGACGTGCCGCTGTCCGCCGACATCGACGCCAAGGTCGAGCGCGAGATGCACGCGCTGGAGGAGCGGCTGCTCAAGGCGTCGGAGAAGATCAAGGCCACCGTCGCCGCCGTGCAGGTCGAGCTGAAGGGGCGGGAGAACGGCGAGTACACCGACGTCGAGCAGTCGGTGGCGCAGTGCCTCGCGCTCGCCTTCGGCTACCCCGCGCTGGACGTCGAGGCCGACTTCTTCGAACTCGGCGGCGACTCCATCATGGCCGCCTCCGTGGCGAGCACGATCGCCGTCCGCCACGGCGTGCACTACGACGTCGCGGACCTGCTGGCCGACCGCACGATCTCGGAGATCGCCTACCACGTCGAGGAACTGGCCGAGTTCGCGGAAGACGTCGCCTGATGACCGACATGACCACGGGGCCCGAGCTGCGCAGGATCGTCGGCTTCGCGCTGCCCCTGACCGCTGCCAACCTGCTCCAGCAGGGGTACGTGCTGATCGACGGCATCCTGGTCGGGCACTACGTCGGCGTCGACGGCCTCGCCGCCGTCGGCGTGGCGGGCCCGATGTTCTACCTGCTCAACGCGATGTTCATCGGACTCGGCACCGCGTTCACCATCCGGCTCGCGCACCTGCGGGGCGCTCGGCAGGACGGTGAGCGCCGAGGCGTGGTGATCGCGCTGGCACTGGTCACGGCGGTGTGGTCGGCCGGGTGCGTCGCGCTGGCGACGCTGCTGGCCGGTCCCGTGCTGTCGGCGATGGGCATCCACGGGAAGCTGGCGGAGGACTGCGCGCTGTTCTTCGGCACGCTGTCCATCGGCTTCCCGGCGATGTTCGGGCTGGCCGCCGTCAGCGCCTACCTCCGCGGGCTCGGCGACTCGCGGGCGGCGATGTGGGTGCAGGGCTTCGGCAACGTGGTCAACATCGTGCTCGTCTGGTTCTTCCTGTCCGTGCTGGGCCTGGGGATCGGCGGCGCGGCGCTGGCGACGGTGATCGCCAGCGCCGTCGCGCTCCTCGTCGGGCTCCTGGCCGCTCGGCGGCTCTACCCGTTGGGGCGCAAGCAGTCCGAGCCCGCCGTGCGCCGCGAACTGGTCGACGCGGTGCGGCTGGGGTTCCCGTTGGCCAGCCAGCACATCATCCTCGCGGTCGGGATCATGGTGCTGGTCTGGATCATCCAGTCCTACGGGACCGTCGTGCTCGCGGCGTTCACCGTGGTGTCCCGGCTAGAACTGTTCACCGGCATGCTGTTCCTGGACTTCTCCGGCGCGGTGACCGCGTTCGTGGCGCAGAACCTGGGCGGCGCGGACCGGGACCGCGCGCGGCGGGGTCTCGTGCAGACGCTGGGGCTCACGGTCGGGCTCACGGCGGTCGTCTCGGCCGTCGTGCTGCTGGCGCGCGGGCCCATCGCCGGGCTGTTCACCGCCGACCCGGCGACCCGCGAGCTGACCGAGCGGTACGTGCTGATCATCTACCCGTTCCTGGTGCTGTACACGGTGATGGTGGTGCTGCACGGGTACCTCAACGGGGCTCGGCGCACGACCGCGCCGCTGGTCTGCACGCTCATCGCGTTCGTCGTCGTCCAGGTCCCGTTCGCCTACCTGCTCAACGGCCCGTTCGGCATCGACGCCGTCATGTGGGCCGTGGTCGCGGGCTGGACGGCGGGCCTGACCTACACCGTGCACTGCCTGCGGGACGTGCTGTTCGCGCGTCCCGCCGTCGAGCTGAAGGGCGCGTCGTGATCACCGAGAGCACCGTCCAGGCCGAGTTCCACGGCGGGCGCTCCCGCGTCGGCCCGCTGACGTGGGGCCAGCAGGGCACGTGGGACGGCATCCACGAGTGGCTGCCGCAGGTGAAGCCGTTCTTCGTGCTGACCCGCTGGCTGCCCGTGCCGCTGCTGCTGTCGGTCGGCGACGTGCTGGAGCAGATCAGCGAACTGCTGCTGCGCCACGAATCCCTGCGCACGTTGTTCCACGCGTCACCGCGCGGCGACGCCACGCAGGAGGTGCTGGCGTCCGGCGCCCTCGACGTGGCGGTGTTCGACCGGCCCGCCGACGACCCGGTCGACTTCACCGACATCGTGACCGACTGCCTGGTCCGCGCGGGCGCCACGGCGTTCGACCACGACCAGGAGCTGCCGATCCGGATCTCCCTGGCGCTGCACGAGGGCATCCCCGTGCTGGTCGTCCTCGGCGTCTCCCATATGGCCGCCGACCACACCGGCACCGAACTGCTCGTCGCCGAACTCACGGCCATGCTCCAGGCCCGCGCCGACGGGAAGCCCGTGCCCGCCCCGAAACCGTCGGTGCAGCCGGTGGACCTGGCCACCCGGCAGAACTCGCCGGACGGCCAACTGCTCAACGTCGAGGCGATGCGGCACCTGCGCGAGCACGTCGCGCGGATGCCGCCACCCGAGCCCGCGCGGGCCGTTCCACTGGAACCGCGCTTCGTGCGCGGCGAGATCGAGTCCGGCACGCTCCCGGTGGCGGTCCGGGCGGCGGCCAGGCGACTGCGGACGACCACGTCCGTCGTGCTGCTGTCGATCACCACCGGCCTGCTCCACCACCTCTGCACCGGCCCGGTGTACCGACTGGACGTCATGCAGAGCAACAGGTTGGACCCCGACCTGTTCGCCGCCGTGACGACGCTGAACCAGGCCGTGAAGACGGTGGTGGACCTGGACGCCGCGGACTTCGACGAGGTGCTCCGCCGGTCCGCGGCGACGATGGTCGCGGCCAAGCGCCACGCCCGTTACGACGGCCGGCTGGCGGCGGAGGTGCTCCGCGACGTCCACCTGCCGCCGGGCTGCCAGGTCAACGACATGTGGTCCACCCTGCCCCGCGCCCGCACGACGTCCACCGCGGAGACCACGGTCGCGTGGCCGGAGCGAACGGCGCACGAGGACATGGCGTTGTACCTGGACACCGGCGGGACACCGGATCGGATGCGCCTGTCCCTGATGGCCGACACCGCCCTGCTCCCACCGGACGGCATCCGCGCGTTCCTGTTCGCCTTCGAGGCACTGGCGGAGGAGTTGGCCACCGGGGACGTGCGGCTGGAGCGGTTCGGGGAGGTGTTCGCCGGGGTCCCGGTCGACTAGGGCAGTTCGTCCTCCAGCAGGGCGTAGATCAGTTCTTCGCCCCACTCGCCCTTGAAGATGTCGTTGTGCCGGAAGTGCGCCTCCTTGCGCATCCCCAGCCGTTCCATGAGCTTGATCGACGGTGTGTTGCGGCCGTCGCACCGGCCGATGATCCGGTGCAGCCCCAGGTTCGTGAAACCCAGTCGCAGCGCCACCCCGGCCGCTTCGGTCGCGAACCCGCGACCGCCGTGGCCGGGGTGGAAGACGAAGCCGAACTCGCCCTGCCGCCACTCCTCGTGCAGCCACTCGACGTGCACCTCGCCGATCACCTCGTCGGTGTCGCGCCGCTGCACGGCCAGCGTGAACGACTCCCCCACCGCCGTCGGCCACGGCACGGCGATCTTCGCCTCCAGCGCGACCCGGCTCTCCTCGCGCGTGCGCGCCGACCAGTACAGGTACCGCGCGACCTCGGACAGTGACTGCCAGGCGTGCACCGCGTCGAGGTCGTCGATCGTGAACGGGCGCAGCACCAGGCGTTCGGTCGTGATCGGGAAGTCGGGTTTCACCACCTCCGCAACCTACTAGGCTGTCCGGAATGCCGATCGACTTCTCCGACCCCGACCCGTCCTGGCCCGCCGAGGCCGCCAGGAGCACGGCCGAGCTGCGGCCGCTGTTCCCGGTCGTCGAGCACGTCGGCAGCACCGCGGTCCCCGGCCTGGCCGCGAAACCCGTGATCGACCTGATGGCGTCCACACCGGACCTCGCAACCGTCGACGAGAACGCCCTCACCGCGCTCGGCTACGTGCGGGAGGAGACCGGGATGCGGAACCGGCTGTTCTACGGCCGCGACACCGACGGCGTCCGCACGCACCACCTGCACGTCGTCCCGGCCGAGGGCTGGGACACGCGCAACGAACGCCTGCTGCGCGACCACCTCCTGGCCCACCCGGAGGCCGCCGCGGAGTACGGCGAGCTCAAGCGCGTCCTGGCGGCCACCGAATCGGACGGACTGGCTTACACGAAGGGGAAGACGGCGCTGATCCAGCGGTTGATCGACCGGGAGCGCGAGGCGCGCGGGCTGCCCGCGAGCGACGTGTGGGAGGACTGAGCGTCACGGCTCGCGCGGGCCGCGGAACGGGAGCGTCTGGCTGTAGACGAGGTTGGTGTTGGTGTCGCCGAAGAACGACAGCGCGTTGACGACCCGCTCCAGGTGCGGCATCGAGGTCGCGGCCACCTTCAGCACGTAGCAGTCGTCACCGGTGGTGCGCAGGCACTCCAGCACCTCGGCGCGTTCCTCCAGCAGCCGGTGGAACGGCTCGTGCCTGCTGCCGGAGTGCTTGAGCCGCACCACGGCCAGCACCGGGTAGCCGAGGCGGTCGAGGTCGACGGTGGCGCGGTAGCCGGTGATGACCCCGGCCGCCTCGAGGCGCTTGACGCGCTCGGTCGTCGCGGACGCGCCCAGGTTGACCCGCCTGGCCAGTTCGGTGAGGGGCACGCGGCCGTCGTGCTGGAGTTCCGCGAGGATCAGCCAGTCGGTCGCGTCGAGGGTCTCGGCCATGGCGCGAACCTACCGGGGAATCCCCGGCGAAGAGGGTCCAACGCCGGGGATCACCTCTTCACCGCCGCGACCGCGAAACCTAGCCTGGTGTGGTGGACACCAGCGAAGAACACCTCCTCCGACAGGCCATCGGCCTGGCCCGCGCGGCACGGGAAGCGGGCGACCCGCCGTTCGGCTCGCTGCTCGCGGCGGCCGACGGCACCGTGCTGGCCGAGGAGCGCAACACCGTCCTGTCCGACGGCGACATCACCGCGCACCCGGAGCTGAAGCTGGCCCGGTGGGCGGCCCGTGAACTGGACCCGGCCACGGCCGCGGCCACCACGATGTTCACGAGCTGCCAACCGTGCGGGATGTGCGCCGGGGCGATCGACCGGTCCGGGCTGGGCCGGGTCGTCTACGCCCTCTCGACCGAGCAGCTCTTGGCGCTCAAACCCGGCGGCGGGTTCCCCGGCTTCCGCCAGGACGGCCCCGCGCTGCTCGACGAGGCGTCGGCCGTGGTGGACGGCTTCTACACCTAGTCCACGGCCTCAGCCCTCGTGCCCGAGACCGCGGTCAGGCTCGCTCATGTCCCCCGTTCCGGGTGTGCCGTCGGCGAGCCCGTACCGCAGGTGCACGGTGCCCGTCGGGGTGGCCACCGGCGGTTCGAGCAGGGTGAAGTTCGCGGGCACCGCGCCTTCGCCGAACACCTTCTTCCCCACGCCGAGCGCGATCAGGTGCACCCAGAGGTCGAGGCGGTCGAAGAGCTTCTCCCGCAGCAGGGTCTGCACGAGGTTCAGGCTCCCCACCACCTTCACGTTCTCGTGCCGGTCGCGGACCTCCCGCACGGCCTCGACCAGGTCCGGCCCGAGGTGGTGGGACCCGGCCCACGAGAGGTCGGGAGTGCCGCGGGAGGCCACGTACTTCGGGACGCGGTTGAACAGCTCGGCGATCCCGCCCGCCTGGCTGTCGTCCTGGTGCGGCCAGTAGCCGGCGAACACGTCGTAGGTCCGCCTGCCCAGCAGCAGAGCGTCCGTGCCCTCGTACGCCGCCGCGATCTGGGCGCCGGCGACGTCGTCCATCAGCGGCGCCTGCCAGCCGCCGAACGGGAACCCGTCCGGGTCTTCCTCCGGCCCGCCCGGCGCCTGCCCGACGAGGTCGAGGGTCGCGAACATCTCGATCTGGATGAAGCCCATGTCCAACTCCCGGTGAGGTCGTCACAACTGTCGGGAGCTAGACCCTCGAACACCGCGAAACTCATCGCGGCCGCGCGGTCAGTCCACCGCGTGCGTCTTGCGGGCCGACGGGGCCCAGCGGAGCCTGCGGTGCGTGCCCGCGAGTTGCACCTGGTCGCGGCCGAGGCGTTTCGCCTCGTACAGCGCGGAGTCGGCCGCGGCCAGGACTCCTTCCAGGGTGTCCTCGTCGATCTCCGGCCAGATGGCCACGCCGATGCTGACGCCGAGGCCGGTGACGGTGCCGCCCAGGCAGTCGTCGATCACCAGGCCGAACACCTGCGCGCGGACGCGTTCGGCGATGGCCAGTGCTTCGGCGCGTTCGACCATGGGGAGCAGGACGGCGAACTCCTCGCCGCCGAACCTGCCCACCGAGTCGCCGCGGCGGACCGAGCCCGCCAGCGTCGACGCGATCTCGCGGAGGACCGTGTCGCCGACCTGGTGGCCGTAGCGGTCGTTGATGTCCTTGAAGTGGTCGACGTCGATCATGAACAGGCCCATGGTCGACGGGGTCTGGCGGTCGCGGGTGCGCTGGAGCTCCAGCCTGGCTTGCAGGTGCCACGACTCGGCGTTGAGGAGCCCGGTCTTGTTGTCCGTTCGGGCAGCCAGCTCCAACTGGTGGATGAGCACCGTGCGGTGCAGCGCGACGGCCGCGACGACCATCGGCAGCGCGAAGCCGGGCCACCAGGCCACGGCCAGCGCCACGAACGCGCCGAGCGCGAGCTGGCCGACTTCGAGGAGGTTGTCGGCCCCGCTGCCGAGGGCCTCGCCGATCTTGCGCAGCTTCACCGTGATGGCGATGACGACGCCGACCAGCAGCGAGTTCACGCCCCACTGCGCGGCGGCCGCGCCGACGATGCCGACCAGGTCCAGCAGGCCGGACGGCGTGCCCGCCAGCAGGTGTTCGCGCAGGCCGGAGGCGTGGGAGACGCCGTTCGCGGCCAGCGCGGCGAGGATCATCATCGACACGGTGAACACGCACCGGTGCGGTGGCCGCGACGCGTCCCAGCGGCCGACCACCCACCACCGGTGCAGGTAGATGACGATCACCAGGAGCACCGCGGGCAGCGGCGGCAGGACCAGGGCCCCCGCGAAGATCCAGATGCTGCACAGGTCAACGTGCGGCAGGTGGCTGTGGTCGCGGCGGATGCGCTCGATCCAGCGCGAGAAGTGCAGGTGCGCGGTCGCGCAGGCGGCCAGGACACCCGCGATGACCCACGAACGGGCGGGCACGGGGCTCAGGGCGCACAGGAAAACCCCTACTGCCGCGCCCAGGTCAACCAGTAGCACGTACGCCAATGCCCGTGCGGGCAGGGACCATAGTGACCAGCGCGCGACGTGCCTAGCACCCCCGGCCTCGGCCGGAGCGTCCGCGCGATGTCCCATGCCCGTTGCCACCTCACGACGCGTAGTCCTGGCGGCGACCAGGACCAACGGACCGTGACGGTAATCGTGACCAGGGGCGATGTCAGCCGCTGCGGGGGTGACACGACGACGGGAGGTGATGACCGTGCGCGACAAGATCTGGTGATCCCCCACCCCGCCCGAGCCGTGTGCCAGGGAAAACAGGGAGGTGGGCCGACATGCGCGACAAGATCTGGTGACCCGGTCAACCCTCGGTAGTCGTCACAGCAGGCCCGACACGCGACCACGAGGTGGCCGCGGCGAGCGCGAGTACCGTTCCCGCGGCCCCCGCGGCGGCGATCGTGCCCACGATCGTCCCGCTCCCCTGCGCCACGAGCCCGCCACCGGCCACGCCGAGCCCCTGCGCGGCGACCAGGCTGGTGCGGGCGAACCCGAGCGCCTGCCCCCGCTGCCGGTCCGGGACCAGGCGGACGAACGTCGCACCCGCCGTGACCTGGTACGCGCTGAACGCGCCGGACAGCGCGAGCAGCGCGACGGCCACCCCGAACCCCGGTGCCGCGAGGTACCCGACCAGCGGCAGCGCGGTGCCGACGGCGAGCACGCCGAGCAGCCGCACGCGCGTGCCCGGCGGCACGAACCGCAGCAGCAGCGTGCCCACGACCATGCCGATCGGGTCGGCCGCCAGCAGGACGCCGACTCCCGCGACCCCGGCGCCGACGTGCTCGGAGAACGGTGCGGCGAGCCCTTCCGGGACGACGCTGAACGTGGCCAGGCAGCCGAGCGCGATCAGCACGCGGAGCCTGCGGTCGTGCCACACGAGGCCCGCGCCCGACCGCACCTGCGTCCACCACAGCCCCGCGGCCTGCCGGTCCGACGGCGTCAGCGACGCGGGGCGGGCGAGCAAGCCGAACCGCAGCAGCAGGGCGGACAGCGCGAACGTCACGGCGTCGACCGCGAGCGCGCCGGACGTGCCCAGTCCCGCGACCACGAGCCCGCCGCCCGCGAACCCGACCAGCAGGCCGACCTGGTGGGTGATCAGGTGGATCGACTGGCCCGCCTCGTACCGCCGGTCGCCCAGCACCAGCGGCAGCAGCGCCCCCTGCGCGGCGGCGAACGGCGGCTCGGCGAGCTGCACGAGCACCAGCAGGCCCGCGACCAGCGGCAACGGCGATCCGGGCAGGGCCATCACGGCCACCAGCGCGGCCCGGACGAGGTCGCTGCACACCATCACCGTGCGGCGCGGGTACCGGTCGGCGAGCCCGGTGAGCAGCACCCCGGACAGCAGGCCGGGCAGCATCGTGAGCGCGTAGGTCAGCGCGGTCCACGCGGGCGAGCCGGTCCGCTGGAACACCAGGATCGACAGCGCCAGCCGGGCGAGCTGGTCGCCGACGATCGACGCGAGCGAGGCGAACCAGAGCACGCGGAACTCGGCGACGGCGAAAGCCGCTCGAAAGCCGCCCCCGGCGTCCCCGCGCATGGTCATCACCGTGGCAGACCCGATCACCCCGATCCAGCGGTTCACATTCATGAACTTGAATCACGGTGTTGAACTTGTGGTCTAGACCGTTTACGTTTCCTCCCACGCCGCCGGACACGGGCAACGGAGCCCGCACCCCAACGGAAGGAAGACGGATGGGAAATCTGACTTCTCGGCTGCTCAAGGCCCTGCTCGCGGTGACCGTCTCGGCCGGGCTGCTCTCGTCCGCCACGGGAACGGCCGCCGCCGCGCCCGCCCCGTGGTCGGGAACGTTCTCCGGGTTCCCCTCCTCCTCGTGGCGCGGCGCCTGGGGGATCGACGGCAGCGGCGAGTTCGGCTTCGGCAACATGAAGGCGAACGGGAGCACGCTGGACGTCAAGTACGGCAAGGGTTCGTCCGCGCCGTCGTGCACCAACTGCCCCACGTCGGGCGGCGGGCAGTTCTACCAGGACCTCGGCAAGAACGGCCACACCGACTTGCGCAACGCCACCACGCTCTACCTGAAGTACGACCTCCGCTTTCCCAGCGGATTCGACTTCGGCCTCGGCGGCAAGCTGCCCGGCCTCTACGGCGGCAAACCCGGCGAGGCGAGCGGCGGCAACCACGGGCAGGCCTGGTCGACGCGGTTCATGTTCCGCAACGGCAGCAAGGGCGAGGTCTACGTCTACACGCCCGCCGGTGACGGCTACGGCAAGGACATCGGCCTCGGGTCGTGGAACTTCGCGCCCGACGGGCAGACGCACACCGTCCAGCAGTCGGTGAACAGGTCCACGGGCCAGATCACCGTCTGGTACGACGGCGCTCAAGTGCTGTCGAGCAAGTCCGCTCCCGGCATCTCCGGGATCCCGTTCAAGGGCGTGTTCTTCTCGACGTTCTTCGGCGGGCACGAGACGAGCTGGGGCCCGAAGAAGGAAGTGCACGCGTACTTCTCGAACTTCAAGGTCAGCACGACGAAGCTCTGATCCTCAGCCCCGACCCGGTGTCCCGACCGGGGTCCTGGCCAGCACCTGGTCCAGGACCCCGGCCAGGAACCGCGCCGGGTCCGGGCTCGGGGTCGTGGTCCGCATCGCGACGATCCCATCAGGACGGACGAGCACGGCCCCTTCCTCGGGGAGCCACGGGACCGCGACGCGGTGGGCCGGGAGGCCGACCTCCGCCGCGGCGGTGAGCCAGTGCCCGCCCGCCAGCAGGGTCCACCGGGACGCGACCAGGTCGAGGGTGGAGACCCCGTCGACCCACGCGTGCGGCACCCGTGATCCGGGCGATCCGTCCAGCACCAGGTCCACAGTGGACGGGAGTTCCGGCCGGGGGTCGACTACGGCGGCCGAGTCGTAGCGCTGGCCGAGGTGCACGACCGGCGCGGCCCACACCCCCGCAGCCGCCCGCGCCGCATCGGCTTCGGGTCCTCTCCCCCAGTGCAGCGCCGGGTCCGACTGCCTGCGCATCGCCTGGTCCACGGTCGCCGCGGCGACCGGCTCCCGTTCCTGCGCGTAGGTGTCCAGCAGTGCGGCACCGGCCTCGCCGTGGTGGACGGCGGCCAGCTTCCACGCCAGGTTGTGCGCGTCGGCGACCCCGGTGTTGAGGCCGAACGCGCCCAGGGGTGACACGGTGTGCGCGGCGTCGCCGACGAGGAACACGCGCCCCTCGGTGAAGTGGTCGGCCAGCGCGCTGCGGGGACGCCAGGGGAGCACGCTGCGCACCTCGACGTCGAGGTCAGGATCGCCGACCGCCGTCCGGACGACCGCGGCGCAGCGCTCGGGGGTGAAGTCCTCGGGGCGCTCGCCCGCGTCGACGTGGAAGACCCAATTCGTCTCGCCGTCCACGGTGACCAGCAGGCCGGGCGCGTCCGGCGTGGTGATCGTGCAGGTGGCGAAGGACATCCCCCGCAGGTGCGGCCGGAGGTCGGCGCGGAACAGGATGTTGATCATCGACTTGCCCAGGTCGCCCGCCCCGGACGTGCCGATGCCGAGCGCGGTCCGCACGGTGCTGTGCGCGCCGTCCGCAGCCACCAAGTACCCGCAGCGCACGGAGTAGCGGCCGTCCGGCCCGTCCAGTTCGACGTCGACCCCGTCGGCGTCCTGCGCGAGGCCGACCAGTCGGGTCGACCAGCGCAGGTCAGCCCCGCGCCGCGCCAGGTCGTCGGCCACGACGGCGTCGAGCCGGTCCTGCGCGCAGACGCCGCGCAGCCGGAACGGCGTCACGTCGAGTTCGGTGGTGGACGGGACCGGCATGGGCACGGTCACGACGTCGCCCGCGCCCATCTCGACGACGGTCCGCGCCACCGCCTTGCCCGCCGAGCCCCGCAGGTCGACCGCGACGGCGTCGACGGCCGCGTCGAGCCCGAGTTCGCAGAGGACCTCGACGGTGCGCGGCCCGATGCCGGTGGCGCGCGGGTGGACCGACGGCCCGGCCCGGCGTTCGACGAGCGCCGCGCGAACGCCGTGGTGGACGAGCAGGGCCGCGGTGAGCAGCCCGACGCTGCCGCCCCCGACCACGAGCACTTCTGGATACGCCGTTTCCGTCATGGATACACCGTAGCCAGAAGGTAGGATGCCGGTCAACGAGAGAGGAACCGCCGCGATGACCGACCCCGCCCCGCCGTCGGTGTGGACCCGACCGCGCCCCGAACCGCGCCGCCGTGCGCCGGGGGTGGACCAGTTCGTGGCCGCCGCCCTCGCCGTCGCCGACGCGGAGGGCCTGGCGGCGGTGTCGATGCGGCGAGTCGCGGCCGACCTCGGCTCCGGGACGGCCTCGCTCTACCGGTACATCACCAACCGCGACGAACTGCTGGACCTGATGGTCGACGCGGCGCAGGGCGAGGACCCGCTCCCGACGGCCGCGGCCGACTGGCGAGCCGACCTCGGCGCCGTCGCACACGGGTTGCGCGCCGCCCTGCTCCGGCACCCGTGGCTGGCGGGCGAACTGACGGGCAGGCCGTCACTCGGCCCCAACTCGTTGCGCCGGGCCGAATCCGCGCTGCGCGCCGCCGTCGCGCTCACGCCCGACATGACCCTGGCCTCACAGGCCGTCGGCCTCGTGCGGGCGTACGTGCTGGGCTCGGTCGCCGCCCAACTGGCCGCCCTGCGCGCGGAGCAGCGCACCGGCCTGTCCAAGGAGCAGTGGCAGCACAGCATGGGTCCGTACGTCAGGGAGGTCATCGCGGCGGGTGACCACCCGATGCTCGCCCGCCGCGTGCACGAGGCCGACGAACCCGAACCGGACGCCGAGTTCGCGTTCGGCCTGGACTGCGTGCTCGACGGCCTCGCGGCCCGCATCGGCGGTCAGCAGGAGTAGCGGTCCACGGTCTCCGAGTGGATCTGAAGCCGCCTCCTGGCCCGCACCGCAACAGCCGACATCAGTCACCCAGACCACCTTCGCCTGGTGTCACGACATCAGGATCGCAGCGCCTGAACAGCGGCGAAACGGTTCTTGACGTTGTCGGTGAGTCGCTTCAGGCCCAGCAGTTCCAGCACGGCGCGCTGCAGTGCCTCCTCGCCCCTTTGCCCGTCCCGCTCGGCGACGAGGTGGAGCAACGCCGCCAGCTCGCTCGGAGGGACTTCCTCGAAGGACCTCGGTCCCACGTGGCGCATCCGCACCTCCGGCTGGCCGGGCAACCGGTACGTGCGTGGCTTGACACCGCTCTCACCGAGGGGGTTGTCCTCAAGAAGGCGCCCTTCGCGCACCGCTTGGGCGATTGCCTTGTTCAACTCGCCCGCGACCAGTTTCGTGACCCTGATGGAGCCCGAGGATCGGACGTAGGCGGTGTGCAGCCGGCTGCCCAGCACAGGCCCTTCGGCTTCGACGAGACGCACAAGTCCGTCGAGCAGATCCCGTCGTGATGCCTCGGCTACCTGGACCACGGTCCCCGTGAACGTTCCGTATGCGGCAAGTGCGGAACCCAGCGCCTGTTTCTCGACGACCACGGGTGGCAGCTCTTCGTGGTGCTCCACGGCCACCGGTACGAACGGTTCTGGGAGGTTCACGGGCACCACGAACTCCGGCACCACGACGGCATCGACCACAACGGGGGTGCGCACGACCTGCGCCGGAACCGTGGGCTCAGCGACACCCGGTTCGGGCGCTGTCGTCACCGAAGTGTGCACTGCGGCTGGCACAGGTGAACTCGCCACCACGGCCGACGGGTCGTTGCGGTCCGATATCCACCCGGAGGGGTGAATGTCGAGCTCCTGCAATGCGTCCCAGAGTCGCGCCATGACCGCAGGCCGGTCAGCGTAGAACTCCGACTCGCGGATGCGGAAGAACGTCCAGCCGCACCGCTCCAGGTCGCGCTGCCGGGCCATGTCGCGCTCGTACGCGTCGGGCCCGTGCCACGCGTCGCCGTCGCACTCGACCGCCAGTCTGGTCTTGCCGCCCACGACTACCAGGTCGATCCGGTAACCCTCGGCCGGGAACTGCGGTACGACGCTGTAGCCGCGGTCGACGAGGCGGTTGAAGACCCGCTGCTCGAACAGCGAGTCGAAGGGCTCCACCTTCCGGTCCTCGGGCACTGCCGTGTTCCTGGCGTCGTCCACGCCGTCCACGTGCCCGGACAACGCGTAGCAGTAGTCCAACAACTGGAACCGCATGTCCTCGGGGTTGCCGAGGTCGGACAGGCGCAGGGAGTGGAACACCCACATCTGGTCCTTGCCGCGGGACGCGGCGACGTTGAAGCGCTGGACGTACAGGTCCTGGGTCAGCGCGCCAATCCGCTTGCCGGGCTCCGCAGCCTTGACCATGGACAGGAACATCACGTTGCGCTCGGAGCCCTGAAAATCGGCCGAGTCGCCGCACCGCAGGTCGCGGGCCTTCCACTCCTCCGGAGGAATGCGCTCCAGCAAACGCTTCTCGATCCTCTTCGCCTGGGCGCGGCCCAGCAGCGACACGACGCCAAACGTCATGCCGTCGTACCTCGGGTCGGCAATGCACTTCTCGATCTGGTCGACGATGGCGTCGGCCTCGGCCGGGTTGACCTTGTCGGTCACCCCGCGCTCGTAGCCGTTGTCGAGGAACACCGGCTTGATCGGCTCCAGGCGGTCCGCGCCGTACTGGCGAACGGGCACCAGCCGGATGCCGTCGGGCTCATAGGCGATCCGGTTCGAGAAACCGATGATCTCCGGCACGCAACGGCGGTGCTCTACAAGCGTGGTCATGCCCTCGAAGCGCATCTTCGCCTCGTCGAACAGGCTGCGCTTGGGGTCCTGCCACGACGCGCGATAGGGGTCGTCCCACAGGTACTGCTCGGCGAGGTCGCGCAACTGCTGCTGATCGGTGCCCACGGCCGTGGGCGAGACCTGCTTGTCATCGCCGATAACCACGATCTTGGGAGCGAGAAAGTGGAGGAACGTCGCTTCCAGTCCCGCCTGGGACGCCTCGTCGACGATCACGACGTCGAACATGTCCGGCTGGACGCGAAACTGCTCGGCGATCCGGTAGACGGGCATGATCCACACCGGCACCGCGGGACGGCAACGGTCCATGGCCGCCTTGATGTCAGCCCGGCGCTGGTTCGCGTAGACACCGGTGCCCTTGCCGAGCAACTTGACCAGCTGCGCGTACTGGAGCAGGTCGGCACGAGCCTTGCCGGACAGTCGTTCCGGCGAAACGGCGTGTCCCCAAGCACGTTCGGCGGCCAGCCGCTCGACCTGACCGCGCACCTGCTCCTCGACGTGCAACACCTCGCCCTGGAGGGCGTTGACATCCTCGACACCACTGCCCAGCACCCACGACCGTGCCACGGTCCACGCCCACGCGGCGTCCCAGTCGGCCAACTTCTCCGCCCAGGTCGGGTTCCGGGGTTCCGCCGACACCGCCTCGTACAACCGCGGCAGCCGGCTTGCCAGCGTCGCCGCGACCTCATCCCGACGACGCGCCAGCCCGACGACCTCGGTCAGCCGAACCAGCCTTTGGTGCGCGACGGCGTACGACTCGTGGTCGCGTTCTGAGACGGCTTGCGCCAGGTGCTTCACGCACGGCGCGGCTTCCGCCCACTGCGCCACCTCGGCGATGGTCCGCACGACCTCCAGCAGCGGCACGGTCGCGGCGGTGCGTGCGTCGGACGCGGCGGCGGCGTCGACGAGTCGGGCGTAGGTCTGGACCGCGTCGAGGTCGGTCCAGTTCGGACGCGGTAGGCCGAGTCCCGCCAGTCCGCGCTCCTCCTCTTCGAGAGCCTCTCCCAGCGCCAGCACGCGGCGCAACTGCTTCAGCTCGGTCACGTGCCACTGCAGCCGCTCGTTCAACGTGTCCTCGGCGGGGATGTGCACCGAGTCGGGCCATGCTCGGTCCAGCGCGTCCAGCGTCCTGCTGGCGTCGGCCCACACCAAGAACACGTCGAGGTGGTCGGCACTGGTGGGCGGGAGACCGTTTACCCTTGCCGCTTGGAACAAGGGCTGGGCCTGCTTCACTGCCTTCGGGGCGAACGTCCCGGTTTTGGGCGAGCCGTCCGGGTTGATCTTGAGTTTGCCGTCGTCTCCAATGTGCGCGCGGAGCGCGCCAGCCAGGGCGACGAGCACGCCCATGTCGGCGGGACCGACCCGCACGTCGGTGAGCGGGCCGAGGCGGTCCACGAGGGGACCGACGCGCCCGACGAGCTGGTCGACCTGGCTCCCGCGCGACCGCCAGTGGTTCGCCCGGCCTACGAGCACGTCGTACAGCGCTTCGTTCATCCACTGTTCGCGCCGCCGCGACAGGTCCTCGGCCTCCCGCGCCAGGCCGTTCAGCCGTCGCCGCAGCACCGTCCGCGTGGACTGGTCCAGGCGGCGGACTGCGTCGAAGGCTGTGTGCTGCGTGAGGTTGCCGTGCCCTTCCTCCGCTGAGATGGCCTGCCGCTCTGCGGTCACCAGCGCGGAGAACGCCTCGGGGGAGGGCACCTCCGCGATGGGCAGCAGCTTGAGCCGCGATTCGGGCTCATCGGCGTTCAACGCGTCGTCAACGACGTTTCGATGCCACTCAGCGATGTCACTCGCGGGGACCGGAGATGGGACGACACCGCTCACGGTGGTCAGGTCGGCCACCCAACCGAACCGCTCCCGCTCCGCTTCCACGCGCTGTGCCAAGGCGGCGAGCGTCCCCCGGTAGTCGCCGACCTCGTGCTCGGCCACCTCATCACCGCGTGCGTCGAGCAGGCGCCGGTACAGCCCCGCCCGGCGCAGGCGGAGTTCTTCGATCGCCGCGACGTGGTCCTCAATGGCCCGGTGTGCGGCCTCGGCGTCGTACTCACCGGATACATGGCTGATCCGCTCCACGGCGACCTTGAGGTCCGCCAGATCCGAACGCGAGGAGCCGACGACCGAGACGGCCAGCGGTGCGATGGCCTCGGGCAGCTTCGCCCGCACCTCCTTCAGTGCGCGATCGGTGTGCGCGGTGACGAGCACCCGCTTGCCTTGCGCAAGGAGGTGGGAGAGCAGAGCGGCGACAGTGTGGGTCTTGCCCGTTCCGGGCGGGCCTTGAACGAGGGTTTGAGCTTTCCCGTCGACCTGAGTGAGCACACGCAACTGCCGGTCGTTGACCGGCAACGGTAGGAAGAGGTCCGCGTCGAGTTCCACCAGAGCGCCGGCCTCTGGCGAGCGTTCCGCGGTCGGCCGGTGGTCCGGGTCGACGAGCGGGAGCAGCCCGTCCGGGACCACGCCCGATTCGCCGAGCTGCACGGCGATCGAGTCGAGGATGTCGACGATCCCCTGCCGTGAGCGCCTGCGCAGGATGACGGCGGGCGCGAACGCCGCCACGGCGTGCGTGCCCGGCTTCTGCGCCTCGTCCTCGTCCAGGTAGGACGCGTCGCCGTCGAGGGCGTGGACCAAGCGCCGCAGCACGCCGCCCACGACTTCGCGGTGCAGTACCGCGGCGGTGACCTCACGGGCCTCATTCCTGATTTGCACGACGTGCGGCGGATTGGCCACGCGACCTGGATCAAGCATGTCCAACTCGACGTTCAATCCGTCTGCGACCTCGGCCTGCTGGAGGGTGAGGCGCCCTGTGGCGTCATCGAAGTGGATCGCTGCGCGCACGGTGGCGAGGTGCCGCCGCACGACGTAGTGGCCAGGAGGCGACCATGACAGGCAGCCGACGCCGACGACGAGTTCGAGTTCCTCGGCGTGCCCGGTCGCGGTGACGTAAGCGGAAAACAGGTCGTTGTAGACGTTCCGCGCAGGTCGATCGCTCCGCTCGCGCTCGGCCCACGCCGACCAACGCGCCTCCCACTCGGCATGGGCGTCGCGGACTTCGGGCGCGTCATCGAGTGCAGTGCGCTGCCCCTCTTCACCGATCGACTCTCGGAGACGCGGCGGAGCACTCGGGTCGTCCCACTCCCCTGCCAACCAGGGCCGCAGGTCCGCTTCCGGTTCAGGCGGTTCCTGGTGCGAGACCCGGTCGACCACGAGCAAAGGGCCACCGGGCTCGGGTGCTTCCTCACGATGTGCGGCCTGGACGGAGGGGTGGTCGGGCAACTGGCCGAACCACAGCACCGAGTCGTAGCTGTCGGTGGTGCGGGGCGAGTTCGACTTGAGCTGTTGGCTCCGCGCGAGGAACTCGAAAAGCCGTACCGCTCTGTCAACCGCAGCACCCTGCGGATTCGGAACAGCGCCGTTGTCCGCCACAGTCGTCCCCCTTCCTCACCACCAAACTGATCAAGCTGCTCATCGCCGACAGGACATGTGGCGATACAGCCGACACCACACCGTTACGAAACAGGCCGAAGGAGCCCAAGAGGTCCTGACGGAACGTCGACTCGACCGGGCGGCCCCATTTATGACCGAGGCTCACAACACGCTGGGTGCGGAGGCCACACATTGTTTGCCGCCACCGGAGCCACGCCTGCCTGATCCCACGTGGGTCCGAAAATCTCTTCGGAGCGAAGGGTGCTCCACCGATCGGCTCGGCGATATTGCCTGGTGAATACCTTCACCGCCTGCATGTCGAAGCGCCCTCCACCAGCACCGACTACCTCACCACGAGCAGCCGCTGTCAGGCCGTCGCAGCTTCGTCCTTATCCGCACTGAAGCCACTGGCGATGACGCCCCGGACGAAGTCGACCACCTCGGGTGCCGCCTTCTCCACCGAACCGCTGTCGTACGGCGGTTCGGGGTCGTACTCGATGGCCAACTGGATGCCCTGGGCGACGGTGTCGCCCCACAGGATTCCCGCCAGCGTCAACGCCATGTCGATGCCCGCGGAGACGCCGGCGGCGGTGAGCACCGATCCGTCCCGCACGACCCGGTCGGTGCTCACCTCCGCCCCCAGCGAGGCCAGCAGGTCGCGCAGCGCCCAGTGCGTGGTGGCGCGCTTGCCCTCCAGTACGCCCGCGGAGGCCAGCAGCGTCGAGCCGGTGCACACCGAGGTCGTCCAGGTCGCGGTCGGGTGGACCTTGCGCAGCCAGGCCGCGACCGCCCCATCGGCCAGCACGTCGTACGGCTCGCCGCCGGGCACGACGATGACGTCCGCGTGGTCCAGCTCGTCGAACGTCGTGGTCGGGACCAGCCGCATCGCCGAGCCCGCGAGCACCGGGTCCGGGGTCGCGGCGACGAGGTGCGCGGTCACGTCCGGTCCGGGCGACAGCACGTCGTACGGGCCGACCAGGTCGAGCGCGGTCATGTTGGGGTAGAGCACGAAAGCGATGTCCACTTCGATCTCCTCAGCCGGTGGTGCGGAAGCGCGATCGGTAGCCGCCGGGCGACACCCCGATCACGCGCTGGAAAGCCCTTCGGAGCGTTTCGGGCGAGCCGAACCCGCTCCGGCGGGCGACGACGTCGAGGGCCTCGTCGCCGGAGTCGAGCAGTCCGGTGGCGAACTCGACGCGAGCCCGTTCGACGTACTGCGCGGGTGGCAGGCCGACCTGGCGCGGGAACACCCGTGCCAGGTGCCGGGTGCTCATCGCGGCGCGGTGGGCCATGTCGGCGACCGTCCACGCCGCCGTGGGGTCGGCCGCGATGGCGTCGAGCAGCACCCGCAGCCCCTCGGACCGGACCGTCGGAACGCTGGAGCGGACGCTGAACTGGGACTGCCCGCCCGGCCGTTGCAGGAACACCACCATCCAGCGGGCGATCTCGCGGGCCACGTCCTGGCCGTGGTCGTCGGCGACCAAAGCCAGCGACAGGTCGATCCCCGCCGTTACGCCAGCCGACGTGGTGATCCGGCCGTGCCGCACGAAGATGGCGTTCGGCACCACCTCGACGGTCGGGTGCAGCCGGGCCAGCTTCGCGCAGAACGCCCAGTGCGTGGTCGCCCGGCCGCCGTCGAGCAGCCCGGCCGCCGCGAGCAGCCACGCCCCGGTGCACACCCCGGCGACCCGCCGCGCACCGGCCGCCAGCCGCCGGACGTGGCCGATCAGCACCTCGTCGGTCGCCGCCGCCTCGAAACCGAACCCGCCGACCACGAGCAGCGTGTCGACGGGGCCGTCGACGTCGGCCAGGTCCTCGGCCAGCACCCGGAGACCGGCGGTCGCCCGCATCGGACCACCTCCGACCGTGGCCAGCCGGACCCGGTAACCACCCGCCCCCTCGAACACCTCCACCGGCCCGGCGACGTCCATCAGGGCCACGTCGTCGTAGCCGACGACCACCACCTCGCGCACTCCTCCACTGTGGTGGAGCCCGATGAGGACGGCAACGACACATGCCCCTCGTATTCCGCCATCACCGCACGCCCGCGGCCACCGCCGCTCGGACGGCGGACGGCAGGCCGTCGGTCCACGGGTCGCCGTGGCCGGGGTGCACCGTGGCGACGTCGTGGGACTCCAGCGCCCGCAACGACTCCAGCGCCGCGCGGCCGTCGTTGGTGAACGCCCGGCACAGCAGCGTCGGCCCGACGTGGCCGACCATCTCGTCGCGCGTGACGAGCGCGTCCCCGGTGAACGCCTGCTCCGCGAACACGAACACCGTGCTCCCGTGCGTGTGGCCGGGGGTGTGGACGGCGAGCGGGCGGCCCGGTACGTCGTCGAGCCTGCCGTCGGCGAACAGGACCGGCTCGACCACCGGCCGGGTGCGCAGGGCCCCGAGCCTGAGCAGGTGCAACGGGGTCCGCAGGCCGCTCGGCCGCCGCAGGGCGTACCCGGCGATCGACTTCTCCGGCCGCGCGTCGGCGGCGGGCCGCAGCGGAGCGGCGACCAGCGCGGCCTCGGCCCGGTGCACGTGGACGCGCGCCCCCGCCTCGGTCCGCAGCCGCTCGGCGAGGCCGATGTGGTCCGGGTGGCCGTGCGTCACGAGGACGTCGGTGATGTCCGACGGGGCGATCCCCAGCCGGTCGAGGTCGGCCAGGAAGCCCGTCCAGTGGCCCGGCAGACCGGCGTCGACCAGCACCAGGCCCTCGCCCGTGTCGACGAGGTAGAAGTTGACCAGCCCGTCACCGAGGCGGTGCACCACGCTCATCGTTCGGTCTCCCTTTTCGTCGACGACCGGTATCTCCGCATGATCTTGCCCGCGTGCGCCGCGCCGACGTACCGTGGCACCGCTTGATCGCTGTAGCTCGCTCGCAAGGGTGCCGCCGCCGGTCCTTTTCCGCGTACGAGGAGATCGGCATGCGCAAAATCAGCACCGGCTGGCGAGCGGCCCTTGGTGCGGCCACCGTGGTGGCCACCCTGACCGGCACCACCACCGCGACCGCGGACCCGGCGTCCACGGCCACCATCACGATCGACACGGCCAACCCGGCGGGACGGCTGGCGTCCGACTTCGTCGGGCTCTCGTTCGAGATGCGGGAACTCGGCATCGGCAACCTCGACGCCGCGAAGGGCAACGCCGCCGCCCTGTTCAAGACGTTGGGCCGCAGCAACGTCCGCATCTCCGGCAACACCCTCGACCGCGACACCCTTTGGGTCCCGCAGGGCCAGCAGCCGCCGAACCCGTTGCCGGAGTGGGTGAACGACGTCGTCACCCCGACGGACATCAAGCGGCTCAACAGGTTCCTGTCCGTCACCGGCTGGGACACCATGGTGGGCATCAACCTGGGCCGCTGGGACGAGGCGCTGGGCAGGGACCAGGCCAGGTCGATGTCCTCCATCCTGGGGCGGAAGCTGGTCGCCGCCGAGTGCGGCAACGAGCCGGACCAGTGGGTGGGCAAGGGTTTCCGGCCCGCCGGGTACGCCTACGCGGACTACCGCACGGACTGGGAGCGCTGCGCCGCCGCCGTCGGCAGCACGCGCATCGCCGGTCCCGACACCGCGGGCACCTCGTCGACGTGGGCGGCTTCGCTGGCCGCGGACGAGAAGGACCGGATGTCCATGGTCACCGTGCACCAGTACAGCGGCGGCCCGGACGCCACGATCGCGACGCTGCTGTCGCCGACGACCGTGACCAACCAGCTCAAGGCCGTGTCGAAGAACCTCGCCGCCGCGAAGGCCAACGGGCTCGCCTTCCGGGTCGACGAGGCCAACTCCGCCTACAGCGGCGGTGTCGACGGCGTGAGCAACAGGTACGCGTCCGCGTTGTGGGGCTTGGACTACAGCCTGCAAATGGCACAGGCCGGTGTGGACGGCATCAACGTCCACGGTGGACTCGGTGTGTGCGACGAGCCCATCTGGAACGGCAAGTTCCAGCGCTACACGCCCCTCTGCGCCGCCAACGCGGCCGACGAGCAGGCCAAGGTGTACCGGGCCATGCCGATCTACTACGGCCTGTGGATGGCCCGGCAGATGAAGTCCGGCAGGTTCCTGCCGCTCACCCTGTCGACCGACCGCAACGTCACCGCGTACGCCGTGAAGGGCGACGACGGCCGCACCAGGATCGCCGTGGTCCAGAAGGACGAGACCACCGCCGCGCCCGTGCGCCTCGACATCGCCGTCGACGCGCGCGGCGCCGAGGTCCTCCGTCTCACCGGGGACAGCCTCGCGGGCGTGGCGACGGCCGTGCAGGGCTCCACGGTCGACCGCCAGGGCCACCTCAGGCCGGGGCGGGCGGAGCAGGTCCGGGCCCGCGACGGCAGGCTCGGCGTCGACGTGGCGGCGGGCAGCGCCGTGATCATCACGCTCGACGGCTGCTGACACCCCGGCACACGGCTCCGCTCACGGGAGGGGAGCCGTGTGCCAGGCTGACCGGCGTGCGATTCGGCGTGCTCGGTCCCCTGGAGGTGTGGTCCGCCGACGGTGAGCTGGTCCACGTCGGCGGGCCCCGGCCGCGGGCGCTGCTGGTGATGCTGCTGCTCGACGCGGGTCGGGTGGTGGAGGTGGAGCGGCTCGTCGTCGGGCAGTACGGGGACGAGGCGCCCGTCGGGGCGGCGAACGCGGTGCAGGCGCAGGTGTCGCGGCTGCGGCGGGTGGTGCCCGTGCGGTTCCACGGTGGTGGTTACCGGCTGGACGTGGACCCGGACGACGTGGACGCGTCGCGGTTCGAGCGGCTCGCTGCCGAGGGGCGGCGGCTGCTCGACGCCGGTGCGCACGCCCAGGCCGTCGTGGTGCTGCGGGAGGCGCTGGGGTTGTGGCGCGGGCCCGCGCTGGTGGACCTGCCCCGCGACCCGGTTCGGGCCGAGCGGCTGGAGGAGCTGCGGCTGACCGCGGTCGAGGACCTGGCCGCGGCGTTGCCGGGTGGTGGCTCGGTGGCCGAACTGCGGGCGTTGGTGGCCGCGCACCCGTTGCGGGAGCGGTTGCGGACGCGGCTGTTGCGGGCGTTGGAGGCCGCGGGGCGCCGGGGTGAGGCGCTGGCGGAGTTCGAGTCGGCTCGACGGCTGCTGGCCGACGAGCTGGGCGCCGACCCCTCCCCCGAGCTGGCCGCGGCCCACCTGGAGATCCTGCGCGCGGACCGGCCCGCGCGGCGCCGGGTGCCCGCGCAGTTGACCAGCTTCACCGGGCGGGACGCCGAACTGGCGCGGCTGCGGGAACTGCGGGACGCGCGGCTGGTCACGATTACCGGGCCCGGCGGGATCGGCAAGACCAGGCTGGCCGTGGAATCGGTGGCCGGGCGGGACGCGTGCTTCGTGGACCTGGCGCCGCTCACCGACGGCGACCAGGTGCCGTGGGCGGTGCTGACCGCGCTCGGCCTGCGCTCCGGCTCGGTGCCGCCGGACCGCGTGCTGGTGGCGGCGCTGGACCGGGACCTGCTGGTGCTGGACAACTGCGAGCACGTGGTCGACGCCGTCGCGGGGCTGGCCAGGACGCTGCTGACCGAGTGCCCCTCGCTCTCCGTGCTGGCGACGAGCCGGGAACCGCTCGGGTTGACCGGGGAAGTGCTGCTCCCGTTGGCGCCCTTGGACACCACGCCCGCCGTCCGGCTGTTCACCGACCGGGCGGCGGCCGTGCGGCCCGGCTTCGCCGTCGACGCGGGGACCGCCGACGCGGTCGTCGCGATCTGCGCCGCGCTGGACGGGCTGCCGCTGGCGATCGAGCTGGCCGCCGCCCGGTTGCGGCAGTTCACCGCGGCCGAGATCGCGGTGCGGCTGCGCGAGGACGACCGGTTCCGGCTGCTGTCACGGGGTGACCGCACGGCGGCGGCCCGGCACCGCACGCTGACGGCGGTCGTGGAATGGAGCTGGGACCTGCTCGGGCCGGAGGAGCGCGAGGTGGCGCGGCGGTTCGCGGTGTTCACCGACGGCGCGCCGCTCGCCGCCGTGGAGGCGGTCTGCGGCGGCTCCGAGGACGTGCTGGCGGACCTGGTCGACAGGTCGTTCGTGGAGACCGACGGCGAGCGGTACCGGATGCTCGACACCATCCGGCTGTTCTGCGCCGACCGGCTGACCGACGCAGCGGACCTCCGCCGCGCCCACGCCCGCTACCACCTCGACCTCGCCCGGCGGGCGGACCCGTTCCTGCGCGGCGCCGACCAGCTCGTCTGGCTGGCGCGGCTGTCGGCGGAGAACGGGAACCTGGTGGCCGCGCTCCGGTGGGCCGCGCGGGAGGACCGCGAGACCGCCTACCGGCTGGTCGCGACGCTGTCGGCGTACTGGTGGTTCACCGGCCGCAGCAGTCAGGTGGGCGAGATCGCCGCGACGCTGCTGGAGGACGTGCCCGCCGGGTTCGAGGAGGAGTACGTCGCGTGCGTCGTGCACGCCGTGCCGCGTGCCTCCCCCGTGCACTGGGAACGGGCGCTGCGGGTCGTCCACGGGCTCGGGTGGCCCGTGCGGTACCCGTTCGGCGTGGCCAGGTGGGGCATGGCGGTCGGGCCGTGGGGTCCGCCACCGGAGGACGAGCCGCTGCCCGGCGCGGACCCGTGGAACGCCGCGCTGGGTGAGTTGGGCATCGCGCTGGTGCGGTTGCTGCACGGGCGTCCGGCCGAGGGGGAACGCCGCCTGCTCGCGGTGCTGGAGCGGTTCCGCGCGCTCGGCGAGCGCTGGGGCACCGCGCAGGCGCTGGACTGGCTGGCGCAGGTCGCGAGCTGGCGCGGTGACTGGGACCGCGCGCACGCGCTGTGGGCCGAGGCGCTGCCAGCGTTCGGGCAGCTCGGCGCGCCCGAGGAACGCGTGGACGTGCTGTGCCGCCGCGCGGGGTGCCTGGTGCGGCAGGGCGAGTTCGACGCCGCCACCGCCGACTACCGGCTGGCGGCCACCCTGAGCGCCGAGGCCGGGCACGCCGACGTCCCCGCGGCCGTGCGCCTCGGGTTCGCCGAGGTCGCCCGGCTGCGGGGCGACCTCACGGAGGCCCGCCGCCACCTCGCCCCGGCACCGACCGACGCGGCCGTGCTCACCGCGCTCGCCCGTCTCGCCGACCCCGCCACCGCCGTGGACCTGCACACCCGAGCACTGGCCGCGGCCCGGACGTCACCGCTGGCGGACCTGGCCGCGGCCGTCGAGGGGCAGGCCGACGCCGCGCTGGTGACCGGGCGGGCCGAACGGGCCGCGCTGCTGCTCGGAGCGGCGGTGGCCGTGCGCGGGACGGCCGTGACCGGTGACCCCGACGTGGCCAGGATCGCCCGCGCGGCCACGGCCTCGCTCGGCCCGGCCGGGTTCGCGGCGGCGTTCGCGCGGGGTGCGGGCCTGTCCCGCGAGGAGGCGCTGACAGTGGTGGACGGCTGACCGTCAGCGGACTGCTCACGGGTTGTCAGGGCGGCCGGACACGCTGCTCCCCATGAAGAACACCACCGTCCTCATCTCCGGCGCGAGCATCGCCGGTCCCGCGCTCGCCTACTGGCTCGACCGCGCGGGCTGCCGCGTCACCGTCGTGGAGAAGGCTCCCGGTCCGCGCTCCGGCGGGCAGGCCGTCGACTTCAAGGGGGCCACGCACCTCGCCGTGCTGGAGCGGATGGGAATCCTGGACGAGGTGCGGCGGCGGCAGACCGGTGGCGGCGACCAGACCGTGATCGACGCCGACGGCCGGGCGCTGACCGTGATCCCCGGCGAGTTCACCGGCGGCGAGGTGGAGATCCGCCGGGGTGATCTCGCCGCTCTGCTGCACGAGCGGACGACCGGGTGCGACTACGTGCACGGCGACACGATCACGTCGTTGACGGAGACCACCGACGGCGTGCACGTGACGTTCGAGCACGCCCCGCCGCGCACGTTCGACCTCGTGGTCGGCGCGGACGGCATCCACTCGAACGTCCGGCGGCTGGTGTTCGGCCCGGAAGCCGACCACGTCCGGTTCCTGGGCTACCACTACGCGCTCGCCTCGACGGACGTGTCACTCGACGAAGCGGTGATGTACAACGAGCCGGGGCGGATGGTCGCGGTCGGCGGCCCGAAGGCGGACGCGTTCCTCGTGTTCGCGTCCGAACCGCTGGACTACGACCGGTACGACCCCGCCCAGCAGAAAGCGTTGCTGCGCAAGGCCTTCCAGCACGGCGGCTGGCGGATGCCCGAGGTGGTCGACGGGCTGTCCGACGTGTACCTGGACTCGATCAGCCGCGTCGAGGTCGACCGGTGGTCGCGGGGACGGGTCGTGCTGCTCGGGGACTCCGCGTTCGGCAACACGCTGGGAGGGTTCGGCACCGGGCTCGCGGTCGTCGGCGCGTACGTGCTGGCGGGCGAACTCGCGGCGGCGGCGGGCGACCACCGGACGGCGTTCACCCGCTACGAGGAGAAGTTCCGGCCCTACGCCAGGGTTTCCCGCAACGGCAACGCAGGGCAGTTCCTCGCACCCCGGACCCGACGCGGCATCCGGGCGCGGAACCTGCTGTTCCAGTCCCGGCCGCTGCTGCGGTCCATGCTGTGGCTGACGGACCGCTTCGCCACCCGGATCGAGCTGGCCGACTACCCGGCGCTGACCGGCGTGTGACACGGGCCCGTCACACCGCGGGCGGCCGGTCCTCGTACGGCGTGGACAGCACGACGGTCGTCCGCGTCGACACGTTCGCGGCCTCGCGGATCTGCCGCAGCAGCTCCTCCAACGCCCCCGGCGACGCGACCCGCACCCGCAGCACGTACGAGGCGTCGCCCGCCACGGAGTAGCAGGCCTCGATCTGCGGCAGGTGCTCGAGGCGCTTGGGGTAGTCGTCCGGCGCGGCCGGGTCGATCGGCGTGATCGAGATGAACGCGCTGAGCGGCAACCCGATCTCGTCACCGTGCAGCCGGGCCCGGTAGCCGAGCAGGACCCCGCGCTGCTCCAGCCGCTTCACCCGCTGGTGCACGGCCGACACGCTCAGGCCCACCCGTTCGGCCAGGTCCGTGAAGCTGCACCTGCCGTCGGCGGCCAACTGCTTGAGGATGGCCCTGTCGATGGGTTCCAGGTTCGTCACGCGGGGAGCACCACCAGCTCGTGCGGACGGTTGTTGACGCTCTCCACACCCGTCTCCGTGGCGATCACGATGTCCTCGATCCGGGCGCCCCACCGCCCCGGCAGGTAGATGCCCGGCTCCACGCTGAACGCCATGCCCGGTTCCAGCACCAGGTCGTTGCCGCCCACGATGTACGGCTCCTCGTGCACGTCCATGCCGATGCCGTGCCCGGTGCGGTGCACGAAGTACTCGCCGAAGCCCGCGTCGGCGATGACCGACCGCGCGGCCGCGTCGACCTCGGACGCCGTCACCCCAGGACGAACCGCGTCGACGGCCGCCTGCTGCGCGGCCTGGAGCACCGCGTAGGTCGACCGCACGTCGTCGAACCGCGGCTCACCGACCGAGTACGTGCGGGTCGAGTCGGAGCAGTAGCCCTCGGCCACCGGCCCGCCGATGTCGACCACCACGACGTCACCGACCTCGATCACCCGGTCCGACAGGCTGTGGTGCGGACTGGCACCGTTCGGCCCCGACCCGACGATCACGAACTCCGCGGTGGTGTGCCCCTCCTCGACGATGGCGGCGGCGATGTCCGCCCCCACCTCGGCCTCGGTGCGCCCCGCCCGCAACCACTCACCCACACGGGCGTGCACCCGGTCGATCGCCGCACCGGCCTTCCGCAGCGCGGCCACCTCCACCGCGTCCTTGCGCATCCGCAGCTCCCGCAGCACCGGCCCGGCGAGCACCTGCTCCCCACCGATCGCGTCGCGCAACGCCAACGCGTGCAACGCGGGCATCATGTCCGCCACCGCGACCCGCCCGGACTCGCGCAACGCCCGCACGACCAGCTCGTACGGATCCTCACCGTCGACCCACGTCGCCACCTCGACACCCAGCTCACCGGTGGGCAGCCCCGCGTACCCTGGGGCCTCCAGCTTCGGCACGACCAGCACCGGCGACCCACCGACGGGCAGCACCAGGCACGTCAACCGCTCGAACGACGTCCCACCCACCCCCAGCAGGTACGCGAGGTCCGAACCGGGCGAGATCAACAACGCGTCCACGCCAGCCGCTGCGGCGACCGCCCCCGCACGGTCCAGCCGCCCACGCAGCGCGTCAACATCGATGGGGCCAACACTCGTCGACATGTCGCCGAGCCTAGTGGCCCGCCGTCTGGCAGTCTTGCCGCCGTGGCCCAACCCCTCGTGCTGCTCGACTCCGCCAGCCTGTACTTCCGCGCCTTCTACGCGCTCCCCGAATCGATGACGGCGCCGAACGGCACCCCGATCAACGCGGTGCGCGGCTTCATCGACACCATCGCCCGAGTCATCACCGAACGCCACGCGCACAGGCTGGTCGCCTGCATGGACGCGGACTGGCGCCCGGACTTCCGCACCAACGCCCTCCCGTCGTACAAAGCACACCGCGTAGCAGCGGAAGCAACGGACGGCTCCGAAGAAGTCCCGGACACCCTCACACCACAAATCCCGATCATCATGGACGTCCTGGCAGCAGTGGGCATCTGCACCGCCGAAGCCACCGGCTACGAAGCAGACGACGTCATCGGCGCACTGGCCCACCACGAAAAAACAGACAACGTAGAGGTAGTCACAGGCGACCGCGACCTCTTCCAGGTGGTCCGCAACACCCCAACCGAGGTCAAAGTCCTCTACGTGGGCCGCGGCTGGGCAAAAGCAGAACTACTAGGACCAGAAGAACTGGCCAAGAAGTACAGCCTCCCGGCCGACTCAGCAGGATCCGCCTACGCAGCCATGGCAGTACTGCGAGGCGACCCCTCAGACGGCCTACCGGGCGTAGCAGGCATCGGCGAGAAGACGGCAGCAAAACTCATCACCGAATTCGGCTCTCTAGAAGCCGTACTGGCAGCAGTCACAGACCCACGAGACCGCAAACTCACCACCAGGGCCCGCAACAGCCTCATCGCAGCAGAGGACTACCTGGCAGCCGCACCAACAGTGGTCAACGTGGCAGTAGACGCCCCAGTAGTACTGGACCGCCCAGACAAGGTACCCACAGCCCCAATCGACCCCGACCGCGTAGCGGAGCTGGGCAAGCAATGGGGCCTAGGCAGCTCACTCCCCCGCCTAGTCTCAGCACTAGAACGCCGCTAACCACCCACCAAACCGGCATCACCAGCACCGACCACCCACAAAACCGGCACCCACAAGCACCGACCACCTATGCAGCCGGACGCCGCCTACGCAA
>NZ_JANYMP010000022.1:0-86046 GCF_025061645.1 Umezawaea endophytica
CACTCGCGGGCTGCGCCCGCTTGTTCGCGTGCGTCGTCCGAACCAAGAGGCGTGTTCGAGGGAAGCGGGCGGGGGAGGAGTTCCGGAGGGTCGGCGGTGGAGGCGTGCTGGCCGTTGTCGACTGCGGAGTGGTGCACGTCGTCTGGCGGCTCAGCGTTGGGGCGGTGGTGGTGGATGGATGCGGGGGAGTTGTTCCACGTGAAACGTGGCAAACAAAAAGCGCGGCCCGCTCCACAGGGGAGCGGGCCGCGCTGGGGTCTGGCGGGGTATCAAGCCTGCGGCAGGATCACCACTCGGCGCTGGGGTTCTTCGCCCTCGCTTTCGCTGTGGACGCCTGCGACGGCGGCTACGGCGTCGTGGACGACCTTGCGCTCGAACGGCGTCATCGGGTGCAGGCGGATGCGTTCGCCCGACGACAGCACCTTCTCGGCCGTGGTGCGGCCGAGGTCCGCCAGCTCGGCACGGCGGCCCGCGCGCCAGCCCGCCACGTCCAGCATGAGCCTGCTGCGCACGCCGGTCTCCTGCTGCACCGCGAGTCGAGTCAGCTCCTGCAACGACTCGAGCACGGTGCCGCGGGTGCCGACGAGCTTCTCCAGGTCCTCGCCGCCGTCGATGCTGACGATCGCCCGACCGGCTTCGACGTCCAGGTCGATGTCGCCGTCGTAGTCGAGCAGGTCGAGCAGGCGCTCCAGGTAGTCACCCGCGATGTCGCCCTCCTGGACGAGCAGGTCTTCCGAACTGCCACGCGTCTTCGGCTCCGCCTCGACGGCGTCCTCCGCCGCGTCCACCTCGGCCGCCTGCAACGTCTCCGACACGATGTCTCCTCTCCAGGGCAAGCGCCCGGTCAACGACGCTTCTTGTTGCCCTGCTTCTTGCCAGGGGATCGGCCTGTGATCAGGCCGGGGATCTCGGTGTTGGCCGACGCGCTGCTGCCGTTGCTCTCAGGGGTCAGGTCCGCCGCGGTGGGCGGGGTGTCCTGGGCGCGGGTGGCGGGTCGTTTGCCCTTGGCGGTGCCCATGGCCCGCGCGTTGCCGGTGCGGACGCCGGGGGTGGGCTTCTGGCCTGCGCGCGGGGCGTTCGGCTTCGCGCCGGGCTTGGGCGCGAGGTCCTTGCGCTGGCTGATCGCCTCGACCTTCTTGGCTTCTTCCTCGCGGTCGATGCGCCGGTACACGAAGTGCTGCTGCGCGAGCGTCCAGCCGTTGTTGCTCAGCCAGTACAGCAGGATCGCGATGGGGAAGAAGAGGCCACCGACGAGCACGCCGAGCGGGAAGATGTAGAGCGTCAGCTTGTTCATGATCGCGGTCTGCGGGTTGTCGATCGCCGACTGCGTCTGCCTGGCGACCGAGTGGCGCGCGGTGAAGTGGGTCGCGATGCTGGCGATGATCATCAGCGGGATGGCGACGATGATGACCGCGCTGCGCTGGGTGCTGAACGCCGCGAGCTGGTCGGCGGGCATCGTGATGAACGTCGACAGGTTCGCGCCGAAGAGCTTCGCCTGGACGAAGGACTCGACGCCCTTGGCGTCGAAGAAGTAGACCTCGCCCCAGCCGGGCTTGAACGAGCGCAGCACGTGGAACAGACCGATGAACACCGGGATCTGGACCAGCATGGGGAGGCAGCCGCCGAGCGGGTTGACCCCGTGCTCGGACTGGAGCTTCTGCATCTCGGCCGCTTGGCGCTGGCGGTCGTTGGGGTACTTCTTCTTGATCTTCTGCATCTCCGGCGCGAACTCCTGCATCTTCCGCATGGAGCGCACCTGGCCGACGAACGGCTTGAAGAGCAGGGCTCGGAGGGTGAAGACGAGGAAGACCACGGACAGAGCCCACGCGAGTCCGCTGGATTCGCCGAGGACGTGGCCGAAAACCCAGTGCCAACACCAGAGGATGAAGGACACCGGGTAGTAGATGAAGTTGAGCACTGAGCTACTCCTCGGCGGATGTGTCGGGGACCTGTTCCTGGCGAGGTCTCCTCGGTGGAACGGGGTCCAGGCCTCCAGGGTGCCAGGGTCCGCAGCGGGCCAGCCGGCGAAGGGTCAGCCAGGTACCGCGCAGCGCACCGTGGACGGTCAACGCTTCGACCGCGTAGGCACTGCAACTCGGGTAGAAGCGGCAGCTCGGCGGTAGGAACGGCGAGATGAACCGCTGGTAGAGCCGCACCGGCAGGATGAGCACGCGCGCGAGGGGACTCGACTGCGTGGTGGTCATCGCAACAGCCTGCGCAGGGCGGCGTCGAAGTCGGCCGCGAGCTCGGCGCTGGACGCCTCGGCTGAGGCGGGCAGCGCGCGCACGACGAGCGAGGTGCCCGCGGGCAGCCGCGCCAGCCTGTCGCGGACGACGTGGCGCAGCTTGCGGCTCACCCGGTGGCGGACCACCGAGTTGCCCACGGCCTTGCTCACGACGAAGCCCACCTTGGACATGTCCAAGGTGGGCCGCGCCGAGGATTCAGTAGATGTCTGCTGCCCTGACGACCGCACCAGGGCGTGCACGACCAGCCGGGGCCGTCCTGCACGGCGGCCTCGGCGAACCACCAGGCCGAAGTCCTGGCTGCGGGTCAGCCGGGCGGCCGCGGGGAGCACGGCGCTGCTGTTATCAGGCGGACAGGCGGTCGCGGCCCTTGGTGCGCCGCGCTGCGAGGATGGCCCGGCCGGCGCGGGTGCGCATGCGCAGCCGGAAGCCGTGCGTCTTGGCGCGGCGGCGGTTGTTGGGCTGGAAGGTGCGCTTACCCTTGCTCACGGCTGGATCTCCCGGTGCTGACTACCAAGCAGGTCTGTGGGCGTCCCCAGCCGATCAACAATCCGGCGCCGTCCGGCACCTGGGCAGGACGGTCGCGGCAAGAGCGCGCCAAACGCACCCGTCGCTCGCGGGAGACTTCACCGAGGGTACGCAGGCGGGGGCCCTGTTCTCAAATCGGGGTGGCGCTGAACACGCCCCGCGACACACCGGCGACACGGCGGTGCTTGCCCGCCACCCCACCTTGTGGCACGGCGCGAGCCTTGTTAGCGTGCACCCTCCCGCGGATTTCGAGGCGCACCTGGATGTCGCCGAAACTGCCCCCACGGTGCGCTGAATCGCCGTCGGGATCCGCCGCGTCCCGACGCACCTTCGTGCACAGTTGTGGATAACTCTGTGGATGCCTCTATTCTCCGAGTCCACACCGTGAAGCGGGTAGCTCCACGGGGGGAGCACGTCGAGGGGAGGGGAGCGCGCAGGTGTCCAACCACCAGACCGATCTCGGTCTCGTGTGGGAGCAGGTGGTCGCGGAACTGGCCGCCAGCACCCTGTCCCCGCAGCAGCGAGCTTGGATGCGGGTGACCAGGCCGATCGGTCTGCTCGACGGGACCGCGCTGCTGGCCGCGCCGAGCGACTTCGCCAAGGAAGCCATCGAGCGCGCGCTGCGCGAACCCATCACCGCCGCCCTGTCCCGCCGCCTCGGCCGGGCCGTGTCGCTGGCCGTGAAGGTCGACTCACCCGAACCGGTGAACACCCCGACGACTCCCATCCCGGTCGCGCACGGCGTGCCCGGCGGCAACGGGATCAGCCAGCCGATCGGTCTGCTCGACCAGTCGATGCCCGGCCAGTTGCCGAACCACCTGCCCGGTCCGATGCCCGCGCAGCCGATGCCCGGCCAGCCCGTGCCGGGTCCGGGGCAGCAGTTGTCGATGCCGACCGGCGAGGACGGCGACGGCGAGTCCGACAGCGACGAGGTCGACGAGGAGCGCGAGGCCCGTGAGGCGCTCGCGACCGTCCACGAGATCTGGCCGACGTTCAGCGGCAGCGCCCCGGTCAGCGGCACGCCGTTCACCCGGCCCGCGAACCCGCCGACGTCGCAGACCCGGCTGAACGAGAAGTACAACTTCGACACGTTCGTCATCGGCGCCTCGAACCGGTTCGCCCACGCGGCCGCGGTCGCGGTGGCCGAGGCGCCCGCCCGCGCCTACAACCCGCTGTTCATCTGGGGCGAGTCCGGGCTCGGCAAGACGCACCTGCTCCACGCGGTCGGCCACTACGCGCAGCGCCTGTTCCCCGGCATGCGCGTGCGGTACGTGTCGACCGAGGAGTTCACCAACGACTTCATCAACTCCCTGCGCGACGACCGCAAGGTCGCGTTCCAGCGCCGCTACCGGGACATCGACGTGCTCCTCGTCGACGACATCCAGTTCCTGGAGGGCAAGGAGGGCACGCAGGAGGAGTTCTTCCACACCTTCAACACGCTGCACAACTCGAACAAGCAGATCGTCGTGTCCTCGGACCGGCCGCCCAAGCGGCTGGAAACCCTGGAGGACCGGCTGCGGACGCGCTTCGAGTGGGGTCTGATCACGGACATCCAGCCGCCCGAGCTGGAGACCCGGATCGCGATCCTCCGCAAGAAGGCGGCGCAGGACCGGTTGGCGGCGCCCGCCGAGGTGCTGGAGTTCATCGCGGCCCGGATCGAGCGGAACATCCGCGAGCTCGAAGGCGCGCTGATCCGGGTGACGGCGTTCGCGTCGCTCAACCGGCAGCCGGTCGACGTGCAGTTGGCCGAGATCGTCCTGCGGGACCTGATCCCGGACTCGCACGCGCCCGAGGTGACCGCGCCGACGATCATGGCGGTCACGGCGGAGTACTTCGGCGTGACGATCGACGACCTGTGCGGCAAGGGCAAGACGAAAGCGCTTGCGAACGCCCGGCAGATCTCCATGTACCTGTGCCGCGAGCTGACGGACCTGTCGCTGCCGAAGATCGGCCAGACGTTCGGCGGTCGCGACCACACGACCGTCATGCACGCGGACAAGAAGATCCGCAAGGAGATGGCCGAGCGCCGCCGGATCTACGACCAGGTCCAGGAGCTCACCTCCCGGATCAAGCAGCGCTCCCGGCACACCGTCTAGTACGGCCGACGACGAAGCGGGCGGGATCACCTCACGGAGGTGGTCCCGCCCGCTTCGTTCCGTGGGACCCTTGCCCCGCCCTCCCGGTCGCGCGCGGCGTCCTTTCCGACGACGCCCCCGACTCCCGGCGAGCACCCGATCAGAAACCCAGCGCCCGTCGAACGGCCCCCGCGCGCCCTCGTCGGACTTTTCCCAGAGCCCCCGCGCCGCGACTCCGGACCCCCGAGAACGGGTGGGTCGGGCGGCGCCCGAGGGTCGGGACGTCGCCACTTTTCTCGTTGACCGCCGGTCACGACCTGTGGACAACCTCAGAAATGTTGTCCGAACGGGGGAGTTTTGGGCTCCGAACCCTGTGCAGCACCCGGGTACAACTGCACCCACACCCGGGGATGCACCCGGGGACAAGTCGGCTTGCCTGTGGACCAAACGGAGCAGTCCCGGAGTTGTCCCCGGGGGCGCCGAGTTGTCCCCGGGTGGGACCCCCCAGTTGCCCACAGGTTGGAAGGGGCGCTGACCTGCGAGGACACGCGTTGTCCACACAATCCACAACCCTTACTGTTACTGCTGTTGTTCTCTCTTGAAGAGAAGAACAAAAGAAAAACAGGGGGTGGCGAAACCCGGGGACAAGCGGCCGGACGGCCCTCCCGCGCTCCCCGCCCCGAGATGACGTGAGGGCTCCGGACGCTCTACGGTGGAGCAACCACGCCAGGAGGTTGGAGCCCGAGCTCGACCCACCTGAGGCGAACGCGGTCCGCTTCCCAGCGGTTCACCCCCACAGCTCACAACGCATCGCCACGTTGGACCGACCGTCGCCCCGGTCGGTCGTGCCGACTTGAGGAAGGACGCTCATGAAGATCCGCGTCGAGCGCGACGGCCTGGCCGACGCCGTCGCCTGGGTCGCGCGCAGCCTGCCGTCCAGGCCGCCCGTTCCGGTGCTCGGTGGAGTCCTGCTCGACGCCGGTTCCCCGGACGGCGCGCCGGGGGACTCGCTCACCGTCTCGGGCTTCGACTACGAGGTCTCGGCGACGGTCGGCGTCCCGGCCACGATCGCGGACGGCGGCAAGACCCTCGTCTCCGGTCGTCTCCTCGCGGACATCACCAAGGCGCTGCCGAACCACCCGGTCGAGATCTCCGTCGACGGCTCCCGGATGACGATCACCTGTGGCAGCGCCAAGTTCAGCCTCCCGACGATGCCGGTCGAGGACTACCCCGCGCTGCCGAACATGCCGCAGCTCGCCGGCGAGCTGGCCGGTGAGGTCTTCAGCGAGGCCGTCGCCCAGGTCGCCGTCGCGGCGGGCAAGGACGACACGCTGCCGATGCTGACCGGTGTCCGCCTGGAGATCGGCGAGGGCAAGTTCACCCTCGTCGCCACGGACCGGTTCCGGCTGGCGATGCGCGAGTTCGCGTGGGAGCCGAACGAGACCCTGAGCGAGACCGCCGTGCTCGTCCCGGCGCGCACGCTCGCCGACGCGGCCAAGACCCTCGGCGGTTCGGGCAACAAGGTCGAGCTGTCGCTCGCGGCGAACGACGGGCTCCTCGGCCTCTCGGGCAACGGCAGGCGCACGACGACCCGGCTGCTCGACGCGGACTTCCCGAAGTACCGCCAACTCCTCCCCAGCGAGCACTCCGCCGCCGCGATCATCGAGGTGGACTCCCTCGTCCAGGCGATCAAGCGCGTCTCGCTCGTCGCGGAGCGGGGCACCCAGGTCCGGCTGGAGTTCGTCGACGGCGGCCTGCGCCTGTCGGCGGGCGGCGACGACGAGGGCAGCGCCGAGGAAGAGCTCCCGGTCGAGTACACCGGCGAGCCGGTCACGATCGCGTTCAACCCCACGTACCTCCTGGAGGGCGTGCACGCCGTGCGCACGGCCAAGGCCCACCTGTCCTTCACGACCCCCAGCAGGCCCGCCCTGTTGAAGCCGGTCGATGATGAGGGCGGCGTGGCGCCGGGCTACCTGTACCTGCTGATGCCCGTTCGCCTGCCCGGCTAAACGTCAACTCGAAACAGGGGAGTCAGCACCGTGCAGCTCGGACTTGTGGGCCTCGGCAAGATGGGCTTCAACATGCGCGAGCGGATTCGCCGCGCGGGCCACGAGGTTGTCGGTTACGACCGCAACCCCGAGGTCACCGACGCGAGTTCGCTCGCCGACCTGGTCGACAAGCTGGAAGCCCCCCGCGTCGTGTGGGTGATGGTCCCGGCGGGCGACATCACCCGGCAGACGATCGCGGACCTCGGTGAGCTGCTGGCCCCCGGCGACCTCGTGATCGACGGCGGCAACTCCCGCTACACCGACGACAAGGTGAACGCGGAACTGTTGGCGGGCAAGGAGATCGGCTACCTCGACACGGGCGTGTCCGGTGGCGTGTGGGGTCTCGACAACGGGTACGGCCTGATGGTCGGCGGCGCGGCCGAGGACGTCGAGAAGGCCATGCCGATCTTCGACGCGCTGCGCCCCGAAGGTCCCCGCGAAGAGGGTTTCGCGCACGCCGGTCAGGTCGGCGCGGGCCACTTCGCGAAGATGATCCACAACGGCATCGAGTACGGCCTGATGCAGGCGTACGCCGAGGGCTTCGAGCTGCTGGAGGCCTCCAAGCTCGTGGAGAACGTGCCCGCGACCATCAAGGCGTGGCAGCGCGGCACCGTCGTCCGGTCCTGGCTGCTCGACCTCCTGGTCCGCGCGCTCGATTCGGACCCCGAGCTGGACGACCTGCGCGGCCACGTCGAGGACTCCGGCGAGGGCCGGTGGACCGTCGAGGAGGCGATCAACCTCGCGGTGCCCGCGCCGGTGATCTCCGCCGCGCTGTTCGCCCGGTTCGCGTCGCGCCAGGACGACTCGCCCGCCATGCGCGCGGTCGCCTCGCTGCGCAACCAGTTCGGTGGTCACGCCGTGCAAGCCGCCGGACCGACGTCCGGCAGCGGTAGCACGCAGAGCTGACGCCCGCCGTTGTACGTCAGGCACCTCCAGGTCAGCGACTTCCGCTCGTGGGAGCGCGCCGACCTGGCGTTCGAGCCGGGGGTCAGCGTGCTGGTCGGGCCGAACGGCCAGGGCAAGACGAACCTGGTCGAGGCGCTCGGCTACGTGGCCACGCTCGGGTCGCACCGGGTGGCCACCGACGTGCCGCTGATCCGGCACGGCAGTCCCCGCGCGGTGGTGCGGGCCGCGGTCGTCAACGACGGCCGCGAACTGCTGGTGGAACTGGAGATCACGCCGGGCAAGGCGAACCGGGCGCGGATCAACCGCGGCCCGGTTCCCCGTCCGCGGGACGTGCTGGGGATCCTGCGCACCGTGCTGTTCGCGCCGGAGGACCTGGCGCTGGTGCGCGGCGATCCCGGTGAACGTCGCCGGTTCCTCGACGAGATGCTCGTGGCGCGCGCGCCCCGGTACGCCGGGGTGCGCAGCGACTACGAGCGGGTGCTCAAGCAGCGCGGCGCCCTGCTGAAGACGGCGGGGGCGGCGAAGCGGGCCGGGCGGTCCGGTGACCTCAGCACCCTGGACGTGTGGGACGGGCACCTGGCGAAGCACGGGGCGGAACTGCTCGCCGCGCGGCTCGACCTCGTCGCGGACATCGCGCCGCACGTGGCCGCGTCGTACGCGGAGGTCGCCCCGGAGTCGCGGCCCGCGAAGATCCGGTACCGGTCGAGCCTCGGCGAGTCGCAGCCCGAGGGCTTCGGCGTGCCGGGCGGGCCGCGGGCCGACCGGGGCCAGTTGGAGGACGCGATGCTCGTCGAGCTGTACCGCGTCCGCTCGCAGGAGGTCGACCGGGGTGTCTGCCTGGTCGGTCCGCACCGCGACGAGCTGGAGCTGGCGCTCGGCGAGCTGCCCGCGAAGGGGTACGCCAGTCACGGGGAGTCATGGTCGTTCGCACTGGCCCTGCGGCTCGGGGGGTACGAGCTGCTGCGTGTCGACGGCACCGAACCGGTGCTCGTGCTGGACGATGTGTTCGCCGAACTCGACCGCGGCCGACGGCGGCAGCTCGCGAAGGTCGCGGCGGGTGCGGAGCAGGTCCTGATCACCGCGGCCGTCGCCGAGGACGTGCCGGAGGAGCTCGCGGGCGCTCGGTTTGAGGTTCGCCATGGGGAGGTGCACAGTGTCTGACGATGTCCCTCGAACGGGTGTGACAAGTCGCACAACTGGGGACAACCCTGTGGATGGTGTGGATAACTCGCCACAAATTGCGGACATATCCACAGGCGATGTCACTCCACAGGGTGTTCTATCCCCAGCGGACGGTGAAATCTTGCGGGGCCCCGACCTCGCGCGGGCCGCGCTGGAGGCCGCGCGGGCGTCGGCGAAGAGCCGTGCCAAGCAGCCGGGCCGTCGCGGGGCGGGTGGCGCGAACCGGTCGAAGCGTCGCCGCTGGTCGGGCGCGGGCCCGGACGACCGCGACCCCCAGCCGCTGGGCAGGCTGGCCTCGCGCGTCGCCACCGAGCACGGGTGGGCCGAGCGGCTCGCGGGCGGCAACGTCTTCGGCAAGTGGGCCAAGCTGGTCGGCGAGGACGTGGCCGAGCACGCGAAGCCGATCACGCTGAGCGACGGCGAGCTGACGGTGCAGGCGGACTCCACGGCGTGGGCGACGCAGCTCAGGCTGTTGCAGCGCGAACTCATCAAGCGCATCGCCGCCGGGGTGGGTGACGGCGTGGTGAAGAAGCTGAAGGTGCAGGGTCCCCAGGCTCCCAACTGGCGATTCGGCCCCAGGCACGCTCCAGGACGCGGCCCACGTGATACCTACGGCTGACGCGCGATAATCGTTCAGCGGCGATCCTGTGGCGCACTGAGCGCTCACCAGCCGATTTGACCACCTGGGTCAGCCGATCCAACCCGACCGGGTCGACTTGAGAGCCTCTGAGGGCAAATCAGGGGTGTCCTTGGTGCATCCTGGTCGCACCCGACCGGTAGAATAATCGGTGAGCATGACCATCAGCGTCGCCGCTCGGCGACGTCCTGTCGCTTCATGTCGAGGAGACACCAGGCCCGTGGCAGACAAGAATGAGTACGGCGCGTCCTCAATCAGCGTCCTCGAGGGCCTGGAGGCGGTTCGCAAGCGCCCCGGCATGTACATCGGGTCGACCGGCGAGCGCGGTCTGCACCACCTGATCCAGGAGGTCGTGGACAACTCCGTCGACGAGGCGATGGCGGGTCACGCCACCTTCGTCGACGTGACGCTGCTGGCCAACGGCGGTGTGCGGGTGATCGACGACGGCCGTGGCATCCCGGTCGACATCCACCCGGTGGAGAAGGTCCCGACCCTCGAGGTCGTGATGACCAAGCTGCACGCGGGCGGCAAGTTCAACAGCGACTCCTACGCCGTCTCCGGTGGTCTGCACGGCGTCGGCATCTCGGTCGTGAACGCGCTGTCCACCGCCGTCGACGTCGAGGTGAAGCGCCAAGGTTTCACGTGGAACCAGCGCTACGAGGGCACCAAGCCCGCGCACCCGTTGACCAAGGGCGCTCCGGTGACGGAGACCGGCACGATCATCACGTTCTGGGCCGACCCGACGATCTTCGAGACGACCACCTACAACCTGGAGACGATCTCCCGCCGCCTCCAGGAGATGGCGTTCCTCAACAAGGGCCTCACGATCGTCCTGCGCGACGAGCGGGTCGTCGAGTCGGACGCCGAAGCCGACGCCGAGGGTCACGTCGCGCGGGTCAAGGAGCGCACGTTCCACTACCCGAACGGCCTCGAGGACTTCGTCAAGCACATCAACCACACGCGCGAAGAGGTCCACAAGAAGGTCATCGCCTTCGACGCCAAGGGTGACGGCATCGAGGTCGAGGTCGCGATGCAGTGGAACACCGGCTACACGGCGTCGGTGTACACGTTCGCCAACACGATCAACACCCACGAGGGCGGCACGCACGAGGAGGGCTTCCGCGCCGCGCTGACCCGAGTGGTCAACGAGTACGCGCGCGACAAGAAGCTGCTCAAGGAGAAGGACACCAACCTCACCGGTGACGACATCCGCGAGGGTCTCGCCGCGATCATCTCGGTGAAGTTGCAGGAGCCCCAGTTCGAGGGGCAGACGAAGACCAAGCTGGGCAACAGCGAGGCCAAGTCGTTCGTGCAGAAGTCGACCAACGAGCACCTGGCCGACTGGTTCGAGCGGCACCCCAACGAGGCGCGCACGATCGTGACGAAGGCGGTCTCGTCCGCGCAGGCCCGGATGGCGGCCCGCAAGGCGCGCGAACTGGTCCGCCGCAAGGGCGCGCTGGACATCGGCGGCCTGCCCGGCAAGCTGAAGGACTGCCGCTCCACCAACCCGGAGGAGTGCGAGCTCTACATCGTGGAGGGCGACTCCGCGGGCGGCTCGGCGAAGGAGGGCCGGGACTCCATGTTCCAGGCGATCCTGCCGATCCGCGGCAAGATCATCAACGTGGAGAAGGCCCGCATCGACCGGGTCCTCAAGAACAACGAGGTGCAGAGCCTCATCACCGCGCTCGGCACCGGCATCCACGACGAGTTCGACATCTCGAAGCTGCGCTACCACAAGGTCGTGCTGATGGCGGACGCCGACGTGGACGGCCAGCACATCCGGACGCTGCTCCTCACCCTGCTGTTCCGCTTCATGCGGCCGCTGATCGAGCACGGCCACGTGTACTTCGCGCAGCCGCCGCTGTACAAGATCAAGTGGCAGCGCATCGACCCGGAGTTCGCCTACTCCGACCGCGAGCGCGACGGGCTGATCGAAGAAGGCCTGAAGGCGGGCAAGAAGCTCGGCAAGGACGACAACATCCAGCGGTACAAGGGTCTCGGCGAGATGAACGCCTCCGAACTGTGGGAAACCACGATGGACCCGGCGCACCGCCTGCTCATGCAGGTGACCATGGACGACGCCGCGACGGCGGACGAGCTGTTCAGCGTGCTGATGGGCGAGGACGTGGAAGCGCGCCGCTCCTTCATCACCCGCAACGCGAAGGACGTCCGCTTCCTGGACGTGTGACGCCGCCCGTCCACCTGTAGACCTGCTCGCCTGGCGAAGAGGAAAGAAGAACCTTGACCGAGACGACCTTGCCTCCGGGGCCCGACCACGACCGCACCGAGATGGTCGACATCCAGCAGGAGATGCAGCGCTCCTACATCGACTACGCGATGAGCGTCATCGTCGGTCGCGCGCTGCCGGACGTCCGCGACGGGCTCAAGCCCGTGCACGTCCGGGTGCTCTACTCGATGTTCGACTCCGGTTTCCGGCCGGACCGCGGCTACAACAAGTGCGCGCGCGTCGTCGGCGACGTGATGGGCAACTACCACCCGCACGGCGACTCGTCGATCTACGACGCGCTCGTGCGGCTGGCCCAGCCGTGGGCGATGCGCTACCCGCTGATCGACCCCCAGGGCAACTTCGGCTCGCTGGGCAACGACCCCGCGGCCGCCATGCGCTACACGGAGTGCCGCCTCACGCCGTTGGCCATGCAGATGCTGGCCGACATCGAAGAGGACACGGTCGACTTCCGGCCGAACTACGACGGCCGGATCGAAGAGCCGAAGGTCCTGCCCGCGCGCATCCCCAACCTGCTGATCAACGGCAGTTCGGGCATCGCGGTCGGCATGGCGACGAACATCCCGCCGCACAACCTGCGCGAGGTCGCGTCGGGCGTGGTGTGGGCGCTGGACAACTGGGAGGCCTCCGACGAGGAGACCCTCGAAGCGATGATCGAGCGGATCAAGGGGCCGGACTTCCCGACCTACGGCCTGATCCTCGGCAACTCGGGCATCGAGGACGCGTACCGCACGGGCCGCGGCTCGGTGAAGATGCGCGCCGTCATCGAGGTCGACGAGGACGCCAAGGGCCGCACGATCCTGGTCGTCACCGAGCTGCCCTACCAGGTGAACCCGGACAACCTGGTCGAGAACATCGCGGCGCTCGTGCGCGACCAGAAGCTGACCGGCATCGCGAACATCGCGGACGAGTCGAACAACCGCCGCGGCATGCGCATCGTGATCACGATCAAGCGCGACGCCGTCGCGAAGGTCGTGCTGAACAACCTCTACAAGCACACCCAGCTCCAGTACTCGTTCGGCGTGAACATGCTGTCGCTGGTCGACCAGGTGCCGCGCACGCTGCGGCTCGACCAGATGATCCGCCAGTACGTGAAGCACCAGATCGAGGTCATCGTCCGGCGGACGCGGTTCCGCCTGCGCAAGGCCGAGGAACGCGCGCACATCCTGCGCGGCCTGGTCAAGGCGTTGGACATGCTCGACGAGGTCATCGCGTTGATCCGCCGGTCGTCGACCCCGGACATCGCGCGCACCGGCCTGATCGAGCTGCTCGCCGTGGACGAGGTCCAGGCGAACGCGATCCTGGAGATGCAGCTCCGCCGCCTGGCCGCCCTGGAGCGCCAGAAGATCATCGACCAGTTGGCCGAGATCGAGCTGGAGATCGCGGACCTCCAGGACATCCTGGCCAAGCCGGAGCGCCAGCGCGCGATCGTGCGCGACGAGCTGACGGCGATCGTCGACAAGCACGGCGACGACCGGCGCACGCAGATCATCCCGTTCGACGGCGACGTGTCGATGGAAGACCTGATCGCGGTCGAGGACGTGGTCGTCACGATCACCCGGACCGGCTACGCGAAGCGCACCAAGACCGACCTGTACCGGGCGCAGAAGCGCGGCGGCAAGGGCGTCCAGGGCGCGCAGCTCAAGCAGGACGACATCGTGGCGCACTTCTTCGTGTGCTCCACGCACGACTGGATCCTGTTCTTCACGAACAAGGGCCGGGTGTACCGGGCGAAGGCGTACGAGCTGCCCGAGGCCAACCGCAACGCCCGCGGCCAGCACGTGGCGAACCTCCTGGCGTTCCAGCCGGAGGAGGAGATCGCCCAGGTCATCCAGATCAAGAACTACGAGGTGGCGCCGTACCTGGTGCTCGCCACGAAGACCGGTCTGGTCAAGAAGTCCAAGTTGTCCGACTTCGACTCCAACCGATCGGGTGGTCTGATCGGCATCAACCTCCGCGACGACGACGAGCTGGTCGGTGCCGTCCTGTGCTCCGCGGAGGACGACCTGCTGCTGGTCTCCACCGACGGCCAGTCGATCCGCTTCCACGCGACCGACGAAGCACTGCGCCCGATGGGTCGTGCCACGTCAGGCGTGTTGGGCATGCGCTTCAACGGCGGTGACGAGCTGCTGTCGATGGGCGTGGTCGAAGAGGGCAAGTTCGTTTTGGTGGCCACCGACGGTGGGTACTCGAAGCGGACGCCCCTGGAGGACTACCCGGTCCAGGGACGTGGCGGGAAGGGTGTGCTGACCATCCAGCACGACCGCCGACGTGGGAGGCTTGTCGGAGCGCTCATCGTCGACGTCGACGACGAGCTCTACGCGATCACCTCTACCGGCGGGGTCATCAGGACCAGCGCCAAGGAGGTTCGCAAGGCGGGGCGGCAGACCAAGGGGGTCCGGCTGATGAACCTAGGCGAAGGCACCACTTTGATCGCCGTCGCAGGCAACGCCGATGAGCCTTCCGACGTCCCCATTGATGGGGACGAGGCTGAGCCCGCCAACTAACGCGGACGAGAGGTTGAGGACTGCTCGTGACTTCATCCGAGAACCCGGAGAATCGGGACGCGGACAAGACGGCGGTGATCACCAAACCTGTTTTGCAGGGTGGTGCTGACCAGGGGTCGAAGGCGAAGGGCGCCGACAAGGGCGCCCCTTCGAACGGTGCGGAGAAGTCGGCCGCCCCGAAGGTGGCCGCGCAGGCCGAGCCTTCGAAGGTCCCCGACGGTGCGACCGTCGAGATCTCGAAGTCGCAGGCCAAGGCGGCCGTGGCGGCTCCGGCGCCCGCGTCCGCCAAAGCCGCGGAGCAGTCCACGGCGGAGCCGACTGCGAAGGTGCAGTCGGCGCCCGTCGTGCCGCCGTCGAAGCCTGCCGCGCCGCCGGTGAAGCCCACCGCGCCCGCGTCGAAGCCTGCCGCGCCCGCGGTGAAGCCTGCGGCGCCCGCGTCGAAGCCCGTCGTCCCGACGAAGGCCGAACCCCTGCCGGAGGTGCCTGCCGAGCGCCCCGAGGGGCTCGACTTGGTCGCGGCGGCGCCGCCGCCCTGGCAGCGGGTGACCAGCGACGCGAAGTACGCCGAGGCGCAAACGGTTGGCTACCCGACGAGCGAGGCCGTGACCCCGGTCGAACCCGCGCCCGCCGAGCAGCCCGCCTACCCGGCGCAGGACCCGGACACGGTCGCCGTCGCGCGGCCGGTTCCGCCGGGTTCGGCGGCGGCGCAGGCCGCGGGCAGCCGCACGTCGGTGAACCTGGGCACGTCCAGCGCCCGTCCAGGAGCGGCGGCGCCCAGCGCCAGGCGTCCCGGTCGCGGTCCGCGCCGGGCGAGCCTCCAGGTGAAGCGCGTCGACCCGTGGTCGGTGCTGAAGCTCGCGCTGGTGCTCAGCGTGGCGCTGTTCTTCGTGTGGCTGGTGGCGATCGGCGTTCTCTACGGCGTGCTGAACGGCATGGGCGTCTGGGACAAGATCAACAACACGGCGCAGGACCTGCTGTCCGGCAGCGAGCAGTCGGGCGACCCGCTCATCAGCGCGGGTCGGGTGTTCGGCGTCGCGGCCATCATCGGCGCGGTGAACATCGTCCTCTTCACCGCGTTGGCCACGGTCAGCGCGTTCGTCTACAACGTTTCGGCGGATCTCGCGGGTGGCTTGGAGCTCACGCTCTCCGAGCGTGAATGATCAAGGCACCCCCGATTTGGGGCAGCGGCAGGCGGTACGGTAATCTTCCTGTCGTTGCACCAATCAGGGCCTATAGCTCAGACGGTTAGAGCACTTCGCTGATAACGAAGGGGTCGGAGGTTCGAGTCCTCCTAGGCCCACGATCGATTAGGTGAACGGTGCGGGCGTTCTTCGCCCGCCTTCACCGATTCGTTATAACATTGGGGATTGAACCCCCAAACCCCCGCCAGGGGGCACGCCCCCTGGACCCCCGGTGGTCGACCATCGGGTCATCGAACGGGAGCTTCCATGAAGAAGATCATCGCTCTGGTTGCGGTCGCAGGCGCCGTGTTGCTGTTCGTCAAGCGCAACAAGGCCGCCAAGGCTGACGCCGACCTCTGGCGCGAGGCCACCGCACCCACCGACTGAACCTTGTGAGGGCGGGCGCTCGTCTACCGCCCCCGAGAGGGGACGTAGCTCAATTGGCAGAGCACCGCCTTTGCAAGGCGGGGGTTAGGGGTTCGATTCCCCTCGTCTCCACCGAAGTAGTCCCGAACAAGCCCCTTCTCGCCGCGCTGCGAGCAGGGGCTTGTTCGTTGTCGGCGGGATCTCATCCCCGCTCAGGCGTTTTGCAGCTCCGGCGCTACTTGCCGCCGAGACGCCAGCACCTTGTCCAAAGCCCAGGCCCCAGGCCCGGTGAAGACGAGGAGCAGGAACACCCAGGAGTACATCGCCGCCAGTTCTCCGGTGTTCTCGATCGGCATCAACGCCTTCGGCTGGTGCACCGTGAAGTAGGCGTAGGCCATCGAACCCGAAGCGATCAAAGCGGCGATCCTGGTCCCGAGACCAACCATGATCAGCACCCCAGCCACGATCTCGATCACACCGCTCGGCCCGCTGGGCCACGTGGTGATCGACACCGGGGGTTTGGTGGTGAGGAACCCGAACAGCTTCTGGGCTCCGTGGCACGCGAAAAGCAGTCCCACCACGATCCTGAACAGTGCCAGTGCGTGGTCTCGACCGCGGTCGATAATGCTCATTCGTTGTCCTCACTAGCAGGGCGGCCGGCAGGGTAAGGACAAGCTAACGCCGATGACGTTGCGTGACTAGGTCCGCAACTTATCGATCATCGACAGCAAACTGATTGGATTCAGCAAGGTGAATCGTCTTGTGTCGTACGCAGTACCTTCCCTGCTGCTGATCGGAGTATTGGCTGGTTGCGGCACGGAGCAGCCGAGTGCAACATCAACTACGGGGAGCAAGACCAGCGCCGCGCAAGCTGCCACCACTGCGCCAAAAGAGGCGCCAGGGGCACCCCAGCCGGTTACTGACGGTGAATGCCCCTATCTTTCGACAGGGGAGGTCCAGGAGTCCAACGGACAGTTGGTGCGCAAGGTCCGGCTGTCGGAGGACAAGCCCAACCCGGCGTGCTTCTTCTACGCGAACTCGACGGACGTCCAACTCAGCGTCTGGGTCTACGAGGGCGACGCCAAGATCGCCAAGGCGATCGTCGACCGCGCCGCCCCGATCGCCGGGTCGAGCCCGGCGACCGCGCCGGAAGGCTGGAACGGCGGCTCGCTGACCTCGGACACCGGCGCCGTCTACGCCGTCGCGAAGGGCGCGAACGCGGTTGTTGTCACCAGCAACCAGCAGCAGACGATCAAGGCCCGCCGCATCACCGAGACCGTGGTGACGAACCTCGGGCTGGGCTGAGCGGGGAGACCGCTGGGCGCGCTGGAGCGGAGGTCCCCCGTCGGTCAGGGCCCCCGACGCACACGCTACGGCGGGGGTCCGACAGTTCTTGAAGGTCTGGGCGGGCTGTGGATAACTCGTTCGGGTGGTGTTCCAACGGGCGTACGGCGTCTCGACACGCCCGGATGGGAACGGCGTGAAGATGCCACTGATGGGTATTCGTCGTGGTGGGGCCTGACGCGTACGGCCATGTGGGCGAGCGGGGGGTTCGGGGTACCGCACGGTGGGTGGGGCGTGGCGGTTCCGGGTCGCGTTTCACGGGTGCGCGGAGCCGTAGGTGGCGGTCTGGTCGGGCACGCGGACGGTGGGAAGCGGGCAGTGGCGTTCAGGCTCCCTGGGAGGGAGTGCGCTGGAGCCCGGCCGGTCGACGTCCGCGTGCTCGTAGGACGGGGCTCGGGCGAGAGGTGGGGTCGCTGCCGTCGAACGCGCTTGACCTGGGCGTGATGGAGGTTCGACGGGTCGGGCTGGCCGGTCGTACTTCAGTTGGCGGTGCTCGGGCTTGACCTGGGCGCGGTGGAGGTTAGACGCCTCGGGCTGGCCGGGTCGTACTTCATCTTGGTGGTGCTCGCGCTTGACCTGGGCGTGGTGGGTTTCAGGACGAGCGCGCGCGGCCGTTCCCGAGCGTCCTCGCCACGCCCAGTTCCCCCGCGACCTCCGCGCGGTCGGGGCCCGTCGGTCGTCCTTCACGTCGCCACGGCGCGCGTGGTGGTGCTTGGTGCGGCGAGCCGCTGCGGATGGTGCCTGACCTGGGCGTCCGGTGGTTGCGCACGTGATCGGTACCCGGACACACCGAAGCCCCGACGCCGACTGATCGGTGTCGAGGCTGGGCGGCGTGGGTCGGGGGTCAGGCCTTGCGGTCTGCCACCTGGCCGTTGCGTGCGTGGTCCGCGTCGGTGCCGCGCGGGGTGGTGTCGGTCGGGCTTGGCGGCGGGGTCGGGACCGGGGTGGTGGTTGCCGGGGTGGGCGGTGTCGTGGTGGTCGTGGGCTCCTCGTGGAGGTGGACCTCCTCGGGGCGCTTGGTGAGCGCCACGTACCCGGCCACCGCGCCCGCGGTGAGGATGCCGAGGATCCACGGCCAGCGGCGGTGGCTCTTCGGCGTTTCGCGGGCGAAGTCCTTGCGGGCCTGCTTGGCGGCCTTGCGGACGTCCTTGGCGCGCACCTTCGCGTCCTTGCGGGCGCGGACCGCGGCCTTGGCGACGTCCTTGCGGATGACCTCGGCCTTGCCCATCAGGTCGGCGCGGGTCTGGCCGCCGCGCTTCGCGAGCTGCTTGCGCTGCTTGGCCAGCTTCTTCCTGGTCCGACGGGTCGACTTCTCGACCTCCTCGGCCTTCGTGGCCAGCACGTCCGCCGTCTCCGCGAAGATGCCGCGGAGCTGGTCGGCCGTCACGCCGCGCTCGGCGAGCTTGGTCTCGGCCTTCCCGGCAAGCTGGACCGCCGTTTCCGCTCCGACGTGCCCGGCGCGGACCGCGCCGCGGCGCGCCGCGCGCAAACCGGTTCCGACGGCCTTCCCGACCGACTCACCGGCTTTGGTCATGGCCTGCACCTCGTCCATATCGCGCTCCAGTAGCTGTCGGTCAGTCATGCACTAGGCATACCCATCCTGCCCGTTCCTGAACATCCGCGCCCGGGATGGCACGATGGTGTGGTGGCTGACAGCAACGAATCCTTCGTCGGGACCAAGGTGACGGCGACTCTGCGCACCTCGCAGGGCGACATCCGCATCAACCTCTTCCCCGACCACGCCCCCAAGACGGTGGCCAACTTCGTCGGATTGGCCGAAGGGACGAAGCAGTACTCGAAGCCCAACGCCAAGGGCGAAGCTTCGGGCCCCTTCTACGACGGCTCGATCTTCCACCGCGTCATCGCGGGCTTCATGCTCCAGGGCGGTGACCCCACCGGCACCGGCCGCGGCGGTCCCGGCTACCAGTTCGGGGACGAGTTCCACCCCGAGCTCCAGTTCACGAAGCCGTACCTGCTGGCGATGGCGAACGCCGGGCCGAACACCAACGGCTCCCAGTTCTTCATCACCGTGGGCCCGACGACGTGGCTCAACTTCAAGCACACCATCTTCGGCGAGGTGGCCGACACCGAGTCGCAGCAGGTGGTGGACAAGATCGGCGCCGCGCCGACCCTGGCGGGCGACAAGCCCGCCACCGACGTGGTGATCAACTCCGTGGCCATCGAGCGGTACTGACCCGTTCCGGTGAGCAACTCGGCAGTTCCTCCGCCGCCTGGTGAGCCGATCGGTGCGCAGCCGGAAATCCCGGTCTGCGTGAGGCATCCCGATCGGCAGACCAGGCTGCGCTGCGTGCGGTGCGAACGTCCGGCGTGCCCGGAGTGCCTCCGCGACGCGTCGGTCGGCTACCAGTGCGTCGACTGCGTCCGCGAGTCGCAGGGGTCGGTCCGCCGTCCCCGCACCTTCGTGGGCGCCGAGGTCGGTACGCGTCCGCTGGTGATGCCGGTCCTGATCGTCGTCAACGTGCTCATGTTCGTGCTCACCGCCGTCCAGGCGCAGAGCGCGCTGAACAACCAGCGCTCCGAGGTGTTCGAGGCGCTGGTGCTCTGGCCGCAGGGCGTCGCCCTGTTCGGCGAGTGGTGGAGGCTGCTCGGAGCGGGCTTCCTGCACTACGGACCGACGCACATCGTGTTCAACATGCTCGCGCTGTACGTGCTGGGCCGGGACCTGGAACCCGCGTTCGGGCGGGTCCGGTTCCTGGCGCTCTACCTGGTGTCCATGTTCGGCGGCAACGTCGCGGTGTTCCTGTTCGGCTCGCCGAACGCGTTGACCGCGGGCGCCTCGACGGCCGTGTACGGCCTGATGGGCGCGATGCTGGTCGCGGTGCTGAAGCTCAAGCTCAACCCCGGCACCGCGCTGGCCGTCATCGGCCTGAACGTGGTCCTCAGCTTCACGTTGCCCGGCATCTCGCTGGTCGGCCACCTCGGTGGCCTCGCCGTCGGCGCCGGTCTGGCCGCGGGCCTGATCTACGCGCCGCGGGAACGCCGCGAGCTGTGGCAGGGCGGCCTGGTCGCGGCCACGACGCTGGTGCTGATCGGCCTGGTGCTCGTGGGCTCGACCCAGATCGGGCTCTAGGGCCGCAACGCGTGCAGGACCTCGGCGACGTCCCTCGGGTCGGCGCCGAGGTCCAGCCACGTCAGCACGACCAGGTGCTCGTCCTCGCCGCGCTCCCAGTCCAGTTCGAGGCTGTGCGACTCGCGGCCGAGCCTGCGCGTCACGACGGGCCGGACCTTCACCTCGTGCCACGGGAAGTCGTGCACCCCGGTCAACGTCCGCACGTGCAGGCCGGAGTCGTCCACACGCAGCCGCGGCCGCACCACCGCCCCGTAGGTGCCGAGCGCGGCGCCCAGGACGGCCGCCACACCCATCAGCAGCCGGGCGGTGTTCTCCCCCGCCAGCAGGGCCGCGAGGAGCGCGACGGCGGCCAATCCCCAGGCCAGCGCGACGACGCCGGGTAGCGGGGCCCAGCTCCGGGTGGTCGGCTCGGCCGACGGAAGTGGTGTCACGGGGTCGAGTGTCCCGCACGGGCGGTAGATCTCCCGTACGGAACCTGTGGACAACTGGAGCCCGCTACCGGGGGCTTGTGCAAAATGGCGCAAAGTTGTCCACAGGGGTTGTCCCCAATGGGGATTACTTTTGGACCTGCGGTCACCAGGACGGGTGATGACGCCCGGTGAGCGCCGGACGCGCACCGGCCCGGACCGAGGTGGTCCGGGCCGGGTGGGGACGCGTGGTCGAAGTGGTCAGCGCCACTTCATGGTCATCAGCAGGCCCACGATCATCAGCGCGAAGCCGATGCCGAAGTTCCAGGACCCCAGGTCCATCATCACCGGGATCTTGTCACCGGCGATGTAGTTGACCACCAGCCAAGCGAGGCCGAGCAGCATCACACCCAGCATGACGGCGATGTAGAGGGGGTGCGAAGGCCCGGCTGCCTTGACCTTCACCGGCGTGCGGCGATCGGTAGGCGCGGTGTAAACGGCCTTCTTTCGGACCTTGGACTTCGGCATTCTGTCCTCGCCTGGTGTATTGCCTCCAGTGGCGCGAGTTTACGTCCACTGCTGGAGGAACACGTTAACGTAACCGAGCAGGTCCGCGAAGTGCTCTGCGGATCGGCGTCTTTCGCATTCACCTCGGCTCGGGAGGTTTCTCGGTGAGCTACGACCCGCCACCGCCGCCAGGCGGCCGTCCGGGCCAGCCGCCACACGCGCCCCGCCCCAGGCCATACCCGGCCTCTCAGGAGCCCTTTCGTGGCAGGCCCGTCCCTGGTCAGCGCCCTGTGGCGCCCGTTGGTGCCGGTCGGCGCCCGATGCGGCCACCACCCCGCCCACGCCCGGTGGAAGCGGCGACGGAGGTCCTCCCCAGGGTTGTGCACAAGCACGAGGACGTGCTCCCCAAGACCGAGCCTGAAACGGTCAAGATCCCGCGTCCGGCACCGCCGGACGGAGTCGCCCGCAAGGCCGTTCGGGGCTTCGGCGAGCTGATGATCACGGCCGGTCTGGTCATCCTGCTGTTCGTGGTCTACGAGGTGTACGTCACCGACCTCATCTCGGCGGGCAAGCAGGACGAGGCGACGACCGCGCTCGACGACCAGTGGAACGAGTCGAACACCGTCGCCCCGGTCGACCCCCAGCGCCAGGTCCAGTACGACCTGATCGAGGGCAAGGCCTTCGCCAAGATGTACATCCCGGTGTTCGGGCCGGACTACCACTTCTCGATCGTCGAGGGCACCACCGACAAGCACCTGGAGGTCGGGCCGGGCCACTACGTCGGCACCGCGCTGCCCGGCAACCCCGGCAACTTCGCCGTGGCCGGTCACCGCGTCGGCAAGGGAGCCCCGTTCAACGACCTCGACCTGCTGTCGTCGTGCGACGCGATCGTGGTCGAGACGCAGACCACGTGGGTCGTCTACCGGATGCTGCCGACCTCCGGCGAGGAAGCCGGGTGGGCCGAGGGCAAGGCGAAGAACCCGAAGTGCGCGAAGGTCGCGCCGCTCAAGGACTCGTCGAACCCCGCGAGCGGCCCGTACTCGAAGACCGTCGGCCAGGAGATCGTGACGCCGCAGCAGGGCGAGGTGATCAGCCCGGTGCCGCACTTCGCCGGTGAGCTGCCCGTCGCCGAGCAGGCCGCGCTGATGACCCTGACCACGTGCCACCCGCGGTTCTCCGACAAGCAGCGGCTGATCGTGCACGCCGTGCTGACGATGAGCTACCCGAAGGCCAACGGTTTCGTGCCGCCAGAGCTGAAGGAGCAGTGATGTACGGCTGGATCTGGCGGCACCTGCCGGGCCCGACGCCGGTCCGCGTGGTCGAGGCGCTCGTCCTGGCGCTCGGGATCATCGCGCTGCTGATGTTCGTGGTGTTCCCGTGGGCCGAGCCGCTGCTGCCGTTCAACAACGTCACGACCCCGTCGTAGAAACGCCGAGGGGCCTTCCGCAACCGCGGAAGGCCCCTCGGAACGCTTCGGGCGCTCAGCCGCGCGACACCGACACCATCGTGTGCCGGTCGACGACCTTGATCCGCTCCCGGCTCTCGGCCCGACCGAGCTCGCGCTCGTGCTCGTCGAGCTGCCGCCAGCCGTCGAACGTGGTGTAGCGGATCCCGCGCTGGTCGAGGAACCGCACGACCGCGTCGGGCTCCGGCCGCGCTGCCGCGGCCAGCAGCGGCGCGTCGGCCAGCAGGCTCGTCACGGTCTCCAGCGCGTCGCCCTTGGTGTGCCCGATCAGGCCGACCGGCCCGCGCTTGATCCACCCCGTCACGTAGACGCCGGGCAGCGCCTGCTCGTCCATGTCCAGCACGCGGCCCGCCTGGTGCGGCACGGTCCCGGTGGTGTGGTCGAACGGCAGTTCGGCGAGGTGCGTGCTCAGGTACCCGACGGCCCGGTACACGGCCTGGACCGGCCAGTCGGTGAACTCGCCGGTGCCGCGGACGCCGCCGTCACCGGTCAGCTCCATCGTCTCCGTGCGCAGCCCGGTGACCTCGCCGTCGCCGAGCACCTCCACCGGCGACTGGAGGAAGTGCAGGTGCAGCCTGCGGGGCCGGGAGCCCTGGTCGCGGATCGCCCACTCCTGGAGCGTCTTCACGACCATCTCGACCTGCTTGTTCGACCGGATCAGCGCCATGCTGGCGGCGCAGAACTCGATGCCCTCGGGGTGGACGACCACCTCGACGTTCGGCGAGTGGTCGAGTTCGCGCAGCTCGAGCGGGGTGAACTTCGCCTGGGCGGGGCCGCGTCGGCCGAACACGTGGACGTCGGTGACAGGGCTGGACTTGAGGCCCTGGTAGACGTTGTCGGGGATGTCGGTGGTGAGCAGCTCGTCCGCGGTCTTCGCGAGGACGCGGGCGACGTCGATGGCGACGTTGCCGACGCCGAGGACGGCGACGCTGGACGCGGTGAGCGGCCAGGTGCGGGAGACCTCGGGGTGGCCGTCGTACCAGGAGACGAAGTCGGCGGCGCCGAAGCTGCCCTGCTGGTCGATGCCGGGGATGTCCAGCTCGCGGTCCTTCTCGGCGCCGGTGGAGAAGATCACCGCGTCGTAGAACTCGCGCAGGTCGCCCAGCTTCAGGTCGACGCCGTACTCGACGTTGCCGAAGAGCCGGATCTGCGGGCGGTCGAGCACCCGGTGCAGCGCGCTGACGATGCCCTTGATGCGCGGGTGGTCGGGGGCGACGCCGTAGCGGATCAGTCCGTAGGGGGCGGGGAGCCGCTCGAAGAGGTCGATGCTGACCTCGGTGTCGGACTTCGTCAGGGTGTCGGCGGCGTAGATGCCCGCCGGGCCGGCGCCGACGATCGCAACTCGCAGAGAACGGCTCATGAGCATAGTTTAGGTGAGCCTAACCTCACTTCTAACGAGAGCATTGTCACGGCTACGCTGTGGGAATGCGCGTGCTCGTGGTCGACAACTACGACAGCTTCGTCTACAACCTGGTCCAGTACCTGGCCCAGCTCGGTGTGGAGTGCGTCGTCCGGCGCAACGACGAGGTGGACCTCGCCGAGATCGACACCGTCGGCGGAGTCCTCGTCAGCCCTGGTCCGAGCACCCCCGACAAGGCGGGTGCGAGCATGGACGTGATCCGGCACTGCGCCGCGAACGGCGTCCCGGTGCTCGGCGTCTGCCTGGGTCACCAGGCCATCGGCGCGGTGTGGGGCGGCACCGTCGACCTCGCCCCCGAACTGCTCCACGGGAAGACCAGTGTGGTGCACCACACGGGGAAAGGCGTGCTCAAGGGCGTGCCGAACCCGTTCACGGCCACCCGCTACCACTCGCTGACCGTGCTCCCGGACACGATCCCCGCCGAGTTCGAGGTGACGGCCAAGACCGACACCGGGATCGTCATGGGCATCCGGCACCGCGAACTCCCGGTCGAGGGCGTCCAGTTCCACCCGGAGTCCGTGCTCACCGAGGGCGGCCACCGGATGCTGGCGAACTGGCTCGCCGCGTGCGGCCACGAGGTGCCCGAGTCGACCGTCGCCACCCTGGAGAACGGGATGCGCACCCTCGCCTCCGCCGCCCGCCAGGCCTAGCCGGCCCTGACCCCGTTCACGGAGAAGGCCCCCTCGACACTCGTCGAGGGGGCCTTCTCCGTCTGGGATGTGGGCCGCGAAAGCCCAATCCCTTGCGGTAGTCCGAACCTAGCTGGACGGTCCGCCGACCTTGAACTCGGCGACGGAGATGCCGACCCGCTGGTTCTTGACGATCGGAGCGCCCGCCTTCGGGTCCTGCCCCTGGATCTTGTTGTTCTTGCTGATGTCCGTGGTGGCCGGCTTGTCCGTGACGACCAGTTCGCCGTTCCAGCCGCTCTGGTTGAGCTTGTTCTTGGCCTGAGCCTCCGTCATGCCCGTGAGGTCGGGCATGACGATCTGGTTGCCCTTCGACACCGTCAACGTGACCGTCGACCCCTTGGCCACCCGGCCGGGGTTGGGGGTCTGGCCCACGACCTGGCCCTGGTCCTGGTCGCTGTCGGCTTCCTTCGTCGTCACCTTGAACCCGGCCTGCTGCAACGTCGAGGTCGCGTCGCCGACCGACTGCCCGGTCACGTCGGCGAGCTGCACGGTGTCCGGTCCCTTGCCGAGCAGGACCGTGACCACGGCGCCCTTCGCGGCCTTCACCCCCGCCTGGGGGTTCTGCTGGGCCACCTTGCCGACCTTGGCGTTGTCCTCGACCTCGACGGTCTCCTGGCCCTGGACGAAGCCCCAGCCGTCGGCGCTCAGCTTCGCCTGCGCCTCCTGCGGCGTCATGCCCGCCACGTCCGGGACGGCGATCTGGTCCGGGCTGGTGCCGTAGGTCAGGGTGATCTCGGTCAGCTTCGGCACCGAGGTGCCAGGGGCCGGGTCGATCGCGAAGACCTTGTCGATGTCGTCGGCGGTGCAGCGCGGGGCCGCGCCGTTCTCGCCGGGCTGGCACGGCACCGGGTCGATCTTGTACCTGAGGCCGACCTCGTCGAGGCTCGCCTTCGCGGCGGCCAGGGTCTTGCCCGTCACGCCGGGCACCGGGACCTTGTCCGAGCCCGCGCTGGTGTTGTCGCCGAGCAGGCTCGACGTGATCCACGCGGCGAGCGCGATCACGGCGATGCACAGCAGCACGACCAGGGTGACCATGGTCGCCTTCTTGCGCTTCGCCCGGCGCTCGGCGTCCTCCTCGGCCAGCGGGTCGTACTCGTTCTGCTCGTCGCGCAGCGCCGACGGGCGGTGCCTGCCGGACGAGACGACCTCGGTGCGCGGCGTCTGGTTGAGGACCGCGGTGCGGTCCTCCGGTGTCATCACGGCGGGCGCCGACGGGCGCTGGCCGGACAGCACGCGCACCAGGTCCGCGCGCATCTCGGCGGCCGACTGGTACCGGTTCGCGGGACCCTTCGCCATGGCCTTCAGCACGATGGCGTCCAGCGCGGGCGTCACGTTCGGGTTCAGCGACGACGGCGACTTCGGGTCTTCCCGCACGTGCTGGTAGGCCACGGCCACGGGGGAGTCGCCGGTGAACGGCGGCTCGCCGGTGAGCAGCTCGAACAGCACGCAGCCCGACGCGTACACGTCGGAACGGCCGTCGACCGCCTCGCCGCGCGCCTGCTCGGGGGAGAGGTACTGCGCGGTGCCGATGACGGCCGCGGTCTGGGTCACGGCGGCCTGGCCGTCGTGGACGGCGCGGGCGATGCCGAAGTCCATCACCTTCACCGCGCCGGAGCGGGTGATCATGACGTTGGCGGGCTTCACGTCGCGGTGCACGATGCCGTGCCGGTGGCTGAAGTCCAGCGCGGCCGACACGTCCGCCATGACCTCCATGGCGCGCTTGCCCGACAGCGGGCCCTGCGTCTTCACCATGTCGCGCAGCGTCCGGCCGTCGACGTACTCCATGACGATGTACGGCAGCGGGCCGTACTCCGTCTGCGTCTCGCCGGTGTCGTAGACCGCCACGATCGCGGGGTGGTTCAGCGCCGCCGAGTTCTGGGCCTCCCGGCGGAAGCGCTCCTGGAAGGTCTTGTCGCGGGCGAGGTCGGCTCGAAGCACCTTGATCGCCACGTCACGGCCGAGACGAACGTCGCGGCCCTTGTGGACCTCCGACATACCGCCGTAGCCGAGGGTCTCACCCAGTTCGTAGCGGTTGGAGAGCAGTCGCGGAGTGCTCATCAGTGCGTCGTCCCGCTCCTCGTCAACGGTCTAACCATCGTGTCTAGCAGTTCGGTTTCGTGCTCGCCCAGCCTGGCGCGTTCCGGTCATCCAGGCACACAGGTCACCCTCACCCGTGAGCCGATCGCAACCTCACCCACCGGCGACACGTCGGAAACCATGCACCGGCCCTGGTCCCGAGGCTGCCCGCCCTGGTTCGTCTGCGACTCGGGTTGCAGCCCCCTGCTCGCCAACTTCTCCGTCACCTGGTTCACCGGCAGGTCCAGGTAGTCCGACTTCTCGATCCGGACCAGCGGCGTGCCGGGGAGCTTGTCCGCGGAACTCAGGTCCCCGGCCGCGCTGGGCTGGGACTCCTGCACAGGACGGGCTCCCGTGGTGCTCTGACTCGATCCGGCGTCTCCACCGTCCTTCAACACCGCGCGCAGCACGAAGACCCCTAGCACGATCAGCGCGACGACCAGGAGACCGACCATAACCCACAAAACGGCCCTCGCTCTCCCCTGAGGCCGCGGCGGATTCGGCAACGGACGGAAAGTACCCGTGTGCGGAGTGTTGTGTTGGATGGGGTGTTGACCCGACTGCATGACCTGCTGCACGGGCGGGAACCCCGGCTGCGACGACGGGTGCGACATCTGGAGACCGGGGTGCGTCATCACCGGTCCCGTGGCCATGGCCAGCCCGGACGGGGTCGGCAGCGGCCTGCCCGACCGCACCGCGGCGACCGCTTCGGCGAACTCGCCACCGTTGCGGTAGCGCTTCCTCGGGTCCTTGACCAGCGTGGCCTCGATCAGCGCGCGCGGACCCCCCGGCACGTCCGGCGGCAGCGGCGGCGCGATGTCGCGGATGTGCATCATCGCGACCGTGACCGCGTTCTCCGACCGGAACGGCCGGTGCCCGGTCAGGCACTCGTAGCCGCACACGGCCAGCGCGTACACGTCGCTCGCGGGTTCGGCGTCGTGGCCGAGCGCCTGCTCCGGCGCGATGTAGTGGGCGGTGCCCATCACCATGCCGTTGCGGGTCACCGGAGCGGCGTCGGCCGCCTTCGCGATGCCGAAGTCGGTGATCTTCACCTTGCCGGTGGGGGTGACCAGGATGTTGCCCGGCTTCACGTCCCGGTGCACCAGCCCGCGCTCGTGCGCGGCCTGCAACGCCGTCCCGGCCTGCTGGAGCACGTCCAGCGTGCGGTCGACGGTGAGCCTGCCGCGCGCGATGATCGCGGCCAGCGGCTCGCCCTCGACCAGTTCCATCACCAGGTAGGCCGTGTCCTCCGGCCCGTCCGGCATGGACGCGGTCTCGCCGTAGTCGTGCACCGCGGCGATGCCGGGGTGGTTCAGCGACGCGGTCGTCCGCGCCTCGATGCGGAAGCGCGTGAGGAACTCGGCGTCCCCGCTGAGGTCGGCCTTGAGCACCTTGACCGCGACGTTGCGGTCGAGCCTGGTGTCCTCGGCCTCCCAGACCTCGCCCATGCCGCCGACGGCGATCCGCCTGCTGAGGCGGTACCGCTCGGCGAGGAGCTGGCCGGTGATGAGCATCAGCGGCCAGCCAGGTAGGCGCCGATGACCGCCCTGCCGACGGGAGCGGCGACCTTGCCACCGGTGGCGCCCAGACCGCGGTCGCCACCGTTCTCGACGATCACCGCGACCGCGATGGTCGGCTTCTCCGCGGGCGCGAACGCGATGTACCAGGCGTGCGGCGGCACCGCGGCCGGGTCGACGCCGTGCTCGGCGGTACCGGTCTTCGACGCGATGTTCACGCCGCTCAGCCTGCCCTCGCCGCCGGTGTTCGTCTCCGACTTGAGCATCATGTCGCGCAGGGTGTTGGCGGTGTTCGCGCTGACCGCGGACTCCGCCTCGTCCGGCTTGGTCTCCTCGATGACCTCGAGGTCCGGTGCGATCAGCTTCTGCACCAGGTACGGCTTCATCCGCACACCGCCGTTGGCGATGGTCGCGGCGATGACCGCGTTCTCCATCGGGGTCATCTCGACGACGCGCTGGCCGATGCCACTCTGGAAGAGCGCCGCCTTGTCCGGCACCGGGCCGTAGGTGGACTGCGCCACCGTCAGCGGCATCGTCAGGCTGTTGTCGTTCATGCCGAACTTCTCGGCCTGCTTGGTCAGCTTCGCGTCGCCGAGTTCACCGGCCAGCTCGGCGAACGCCGTGTTGCACGACCTCGCGAGCGCCTCCTCCAGCGTCGCGGTCTCGCCGCCGCCGCAGGGCGTCCCGTTGAAGTTGGGGAGCTGCGTGTTGGTGTTCGGCAGCGTGATCGACCCGGCCGCGGTGAGCGGCGTGTCCTTGGTCTTGCCCTCTTCCAGCGCCGCCGCCGACACGACGACCTTCCAGGTCGAGCCGGGCGGGTAGGTCGCCCGCACCGCGCGGTTCATGGTCGGCTGGTCGCCGTCCTCGGCGGTGTACTCCTTCCACGCCGTCTCCTGCTCGTCGCCGTCGTGGCTGGCGAGCCGGTTCGGGTCGTAGGACGGGGTGCTCACCATCCCGAGGATGGCCCCGGTCTGGGGGTTGAGCGCGACCACCGAACCGGTGAAACCGCGGTTGGTCATCTCGTCGTACGCGGCCTGCTGGACCTTGGGGTCGACGGTGAGCTGGATGCTCGCGCCCTTGGGGTCGCGACCGGTGATCACGTCGGACAGCCTGCGCGCGAACAGCCGGTCGTCGGAGCCGTTGAGCAGGTCGTCCTCGACCCGCTCGATGCCGCCGCTGCCGTAGATCAGCGAGTAGTAGCCGGTGACCGGCGCGTACGCCGGGCCGTTCGTGTAGACGCGCTGGTACTTGAACGAGTCGCCGGTGCCCTTGACGTTCGCGAGGGGGGTGCCGTCGCTCGCGATGATCTGGCCGCGTTCCCGCGAGTACTCGTTCAGCAGCACGCGCTGGCGGTTGTGGTCGTCCTTGCGGTAGTCGTCGGCCTTGATCACCTGCACGTACGTCGCGTTGCCCATGAGCAGCAGGATCATCACCATCATGGCGATGCCGACGCGGCGGAGCGGTGTGTTCATTTCGGACGCTCCACCATGACAGTGAACTGGTCGGCGATGGCGGGCTGCTGCGGCTTCGGCTTCGGCGTGACCTTCGGGCCGCGCGCGGCGTCGGAGATGCGCAGCAGCAGCGCGACGAGGACGTAGTTGGCCAGCAGCGAAGAGCCGCCGTAGGACAGGAACGGTGCGGTGATGCCGGTCATCGGGATCAGCTTGGTGACACCGCCGACGACGATGAAGACCTGGAAGCACAGCGCGAAGCTGAGCCCGCCGCCGAGGAGCTTGCCGAAGCTGTCCCGGACGGCGATCGAGCTGCGCAGGCCGCGCAGCGCGAACACCGCGTAGATCAGCAGCATCGCGGACAGGCCGACGAAGCCGAGCTCCTCGCCGATCGCGGACGTGATGAAGTCCGTGTTCGCCTCGGGGATCAGGTCCGGCCTGCCCGCGCCGAGCCCGGCGCCGAAAATGCCGCCGGTGCCGAGGCCGAACAGCGACTGGGCGATCTGGTAGCCGCCGCCCGCGTCGTTGTAGGTCGCCAGCGGGTCGACCCAGTTCGCCACGCGCTGCTGCACGTGGTTGAACAGCTTCCACGCCACGATCGCGCCCGCGGAGAACAGGACGAGGCCGATCACCACCCACGCCGCGCGCTCGGTGGCCACGTAGAGCAGCACCAGCACGATGCCGAAGAACAGCAGCGAACTGCCGAGGTCCTTCTGCAGCACCATGATGCTCACGCCGACCGCCCACGCGGCGACCAGCGGACCGAGGTCGCGGGCCCGCGGCAGGTCGAGACCGAGGAACCGCCTGCCCGCCGCCGTGAACAGGTCGCGCTTGGACACCAGGAAGGCCGCGAAGAAGACCATCAGCAGGATCTTCGCGAACTCACCCGGCTGGATCGAGAACGCGCCGAACGTCAGCCAGATCTTCGCGCCGTTGATCTCCGGCGCGATGAAGCTCGGCAGGATGCCGGGCAGGATCAGCGCGACCAGGCCGACCAGACCCGCGGTGTAGCCGTACTTGGCCAGCGTCCGGTGGTCCTTCACGAACTTCAGCACCAGGCAGAACAGGACCAGCGCGACCGCCGTCCACAGCACCTGCTTCGGCGCCTTCGCGGAGTACAGCTCGCCCTGGATGACCTTGCCCTCGAACGCCAGGTCGATCCGGTGGATCATCACCAGGCCCAGGCCGTTGAGCAGCGCGACGCACGGCAGGATCACCGCGTCCGCGTACGGGGCCCACTTCCGAACCGCGAGGTGCGCCACCGCGAACAACGCCATGTAGGCCAGGCCGTAGTAGACGATCTGCATCGTCAGTGCCTGCTCCTGGTTCGCCTCCACCAGGATCAGGGCAGCCGTCACCAGGGCCGAGGCGAACCCGAGCATGACGAGTTCGGTACCCCGCCTCGTGGGCGGCCTCAAGCCTGGCGACGTGCTGGTCGCCGCGGAGAGCGGCGCCTCCCCGGTGGGGACCGGCGAACCCATCGACTACTGGCCCTTCCGTCGGCAGTCCGTGCCCGGCGTCTGCGTGGGGGTCTGCAACGGGGTGACTTCCGAGCTGGTCGTCGCCTGGGACGTCTCGGTGGTCGTCGTCGCCCCCGACGGCGGCACGGTGGTGGTGGTCGTCGGCGTCACCGAGGTCGACGGCTTGGAGGCGTCGGCGCACGGCGGCAGCACCTGCTCCGTGCGGAGCTTGCGGATGCCTTCCCTGGCTTCCTCCAGGCCGCCCTTCGTGATGCCGTTGCGCACGACGTCACGCGAGGAGACCCGGAGGTCGTTGATCGTGATCGGCTCGCACGCGGCTTCGGAGCCGGGCGGGCACGACCCCTCGGCGACCGCGTGCAGCGAGAGGCCGAGGAAGCTGCCGCTGACGCCGCGGAAGATCGACACCTGGCCGTCGTCCGTGGCGCCGATGTAGTACTGGCGCATCACCCACCACCGGGTGCCCAGACCCGCCGCCGCGACCAGCAGCAGCAGGAAGAACACCAGCAGGACCGCCTTGACCTTGCGTCGCCGCTTGATCTTGGGGTCCGGAGGGGGCGGGGGAGCCTCGGCGCGCACCGGGATCGGCCGCGGACCGGTGATCGAACTCGCCCGCGAGGCGGGGGAGTCCGGTGGCGGCGGGTCGGCGCTGCCGTCACCGGCGGCACCGCCGATGATCGGCGCGTCGTCGCCGAAGTCGATGTCGGCCACGTCGGCGACGATGACCGTCACGTTGTCCGGCCCACCGCCCTTGAGCGCCAACTCGATCATCCGGTCGGCGCACGCCTGCGGATCGGGGATCCGGATCGCCTCGTCGAGCGTCTCCAGGCTGACCACACCGGAGAGGCCGTCCGAGCAGAGCAGGTAGCGGTCGCCCGGACGCGCTTCGCGGACCATGAGGCGTGGTTCCACCTCGTGGCCGGTCAGCGCGCGCAGCAGCAGTGACCGCTGCGGGTGCGTGGCCGCTTCCTCCTCGGTGATCCGGCCTTCGTCGATCAACGACTGGACGAACGTGTCGTCGTGCGTGATCTGCGAGAACGAACCGTTTCGCATCATGTAGGCACGCGAGTCGCCGATGTGGGCCATCCCCAGCCTGCTCCCGGCGAACAGGACGGCGGTGAGCGTCGTGCCCATGCCGTCCAGGTCCGGGTCGCTGGCGACGAGTTCGGAGATGGCGCCGTTGCCCGCGATGACCGCTTCGCGCAACTGGCCGAGCAGGTCGTCGCTCGGCTCGTCGTCGTCCAGCGGGGCCAAGGCGGCGATCACGACTTTGCTCGCGACTTCACCGGCAGCATGGCCACCCATGCCGTCGGCGAGTGCGAGCAGGCGGGGGCCCGCGTACACGGAGTCCTGGTTGTTGTTGCGCACCAGGCCCCGGTCGCTGCGGGCCGCATATCGGAGGACGAGGGTCATGAGCGCAGCTCGATCACCGTTTTGCCGATTCGGATCGGAGAGCCGAGCGGGACCCGGAGGGGTGCCGTGACCTTCGCCCGGTCTAGGTAGGTGCCGTTCGTGGAACCGAGATCTTCCACGTACCAGTCAGTGCCGCGCAGCGAGATGCGCGCGTGCCGGGTCGACGCGAAGTCGTCGTCCAGCACGAGCGTCGAATCGTCTGCGCGGCCGATCAGGATCGGCCTGCCGTCAAGGGAGATCCGGGTACCCGTCAGCGCCCCGTGAGTGACCACGAGTTGCCGGGGGGCCTTGTTCCCCTTGGCGGCCTTTTCCGCGTTTCTTCGGAAGCCGGGGACTGAGACCCGCAACCCCGAGGCAGCGTAGAGATCGGAGCGGACCACCCGAAGTGCGGCCAGCACGAACAACCACAGCAGGACGAGGAAACCTGCTCTGGTCAGCTGCATCACCAGCTCTGGCACCGGTTGTAACCGCTCCTGCCTTGAGTGCTGTCACCGACGCCCGTATCGACCTCAGCCTTGCGTGCGGAACACCAGTGAGGAGTGGCCGATGCGGACGACATCGCCTTCCGCGAGCTGCCAAGTCTGCACTGGAGTGCCGTTCACTGTCGTGCCGTTGGTCGAACCGAGATCCGCGAGCATTGCACTCTGCCCATCCCACGTGATCTCCAGGTGCCTCCTGGAGACTCCTGTGTCGGGTAGGCGGAAGTCTGCTTCCTGCCCGCGACCGACCACGTTGCCCCCCTGTTTCAGGGGATACGTGCGGTTCGAGCCGTCGTCCAGGTGCAGCGTGGCGTTCAGCGTGCGGGGTCCGGACTGCACGGCCGGGGGCGCGTAGCCCGCCGCCGGGTCCTGGTAACCGCCCTGCTGCCCGTAGCCGCCCTGCTGGCCGTAACCCTGGTCGTAGCCCTGTTGGCCGTAACCCTGGTCGTAGCCCTGGGGCTGCTGCCCGTAGCCCTGGTCGTACCCGCCGGGGGCGGGCTGCTGGCCGTAACCCTGGTCGTAGCCCTGGGGCTGCTGGCCGTAACCCTGGTCGTAGCCACCGGGGGCGGGCTGCTGCCCGTAACCCTGGTCGTAGCCCTGCGCGGGCTGCTGGCCGTAGCCCTGGTCGTAACCCTGCTGGCCGTAGCCCTGGTCATAACCCTGCTGCGGCGGTTGTTGGCCGTAGCCCTGGTCGTAACCGGGCTGTGGCGGCTGTTGGCCGTAACCGCCCTGCCCATAGGGGTCGTGGCCGGGCTGGCCCTGTCCTTGTCCGTAGCCGGGAGGCTGGCTCATGGATCGGTCTCCTGCGGTGCGAGGTGGTGCTGACCGTCGGCTGGCAACTTTCACATCGGGGTCGACGGACGAGCTGGTTCGGAACTGTCCGGTGTGCAGCGCGTCGGAGCGCTCCAGGGAGACTACGACGTCACCATAGGTATCCCACCCAAACTCGGCCAGGTGCTCCCCGAGGGAGTCCCCGAGGAGTTGGGTGATGCGTAGTTCATCCTGCCCGTCACCGGCAAGCCGATCGTGGTCCTGCGGGCCGAGCAGGACCACATAGTGGTTCGGCGCGAGGAGTCTGCCACCCGCGAGCTCGCGGATGTTGCTCTCGGCCTCACGCTGAAGCGCCTGCGCTACTTCCTGCGGCACGACGTTTCCGCCGAACACGCGCGCAAAGGTATTTCCGACCATGCCTTCGAGACGGCGCTCGAAGCGCTGTACGAGGCCCACGGCAACACCCTCCGACTCGGTTGACTCCGACCCCGATCGTATCCGGGCTGACGTGGTGGGACACGGGCCAATTGGTAACCCGTCCAGAGGGCGTGCTAGTGTTCACCACGTCGCTCCGGGCGAGTGGCGGAATGGCAGACGCGCACGGTTCAGGTCCGTGTGTCCGAAAGGACGTGGGGGTTCAACTCCCCCCTCGCCCATCCTTACCCAGAAGGCCCTTGACCGCAGAGTACGCGGTCAAGGGCCTTCTGGCATTCACGACCGACCCGCTCCACCGACCGCCACCAGCGATCTTCGACCTGGCCCGCCCGGTGATCGCCGGGAGCGGTCGGCCCCGCGGACGGCGGGAGTGGCCCGTGACGGTGATTGGTCTGTCCTGGTTGGGCCATTCGCGAGCGCCGCCACCACTGCGGACGGCCGCCAGTTCGTTGATCGTCCGCCCCGCCGTTGATTCGGTTCCGGCATGGGTGATCTCAGTCACCCGGTCGAGTGACGGAGGACATGTGCGGGTCGTCACGGTCGTCGAATCCGGGGCGGAACGCCGGGGTCGACCGAACCCCCAAGTCGGTACGGGGTCCCGGAGATGTACTCGACCGGCTCGCGACCGCTGGGGTGAACCGGCTCGCGCCACGAGGTCGTCACCGCGCGGTGACGACTCCCCGCGACCCGCGTTCCCGCTGGTTCCGGGCGTCGACGGGCGCGGGGGCGGTCGAGGGACCTGGTGGGCGAACGACACGGTCCGCGCCGACCTTCTCCCGACCGCCGGGCAGGCCGCTGTGGGGCCCGTGGAGGCCCCAGGAGTCGAGGGGGGACCCGCCGAGCTGGTCGTCGGCCCGACCGGCGCTGTGGACGCGCTGGTCGCGCGGTCGGCGCCGCGGTGGGGGACAGGACCGTTCCGGTCGTCTGACCAGTGGTTCTCGGGTCGTCCGGTCGATTTGGCGCGCTGAACGGTCGACAAGCGGTCGGGCGGCCGTCCGGGCGCCCCTCGACGAGCGGAATCCCGGAGGCGATCCACGCCTACTGTCAGCTCGCCTTTCGGCCCGACCGCCCACACCGGCATCACCCGGACGGCGGCACCGTCGGGCTGAACTCCCCGAGGGTGCTATCTACCGGTCACCGACCGCTCGACGCCGCCGATCGCAGGGCCCCTTTCGGCCTGGAGGCACGGCCCGGTCCTCCTGCTACCAATTATCCAGAGCACGAGTCGAAACACGGCGGAACTTCCCGACCGTGATTCCCGAGGGAGGCCCTGGCGTGAGCAGCACACCAGCACGGATCGCGGTACCCGGTGACACACGGGCGCCGTCGGCCACTGCTGTTCCGGTTCCCGAACTCCCCGGCACCACCGAGGAGCTCGCCGCGTCCGCGGCCATCCGATTGGGGTGGCACGGGGTCGTGCTGCCCGAGATGGTCCTGATGGGTCGCCGAGTCGTGGTGGTCGCCGAGCTGATGGCCGACGCCCACGCCGAGCGCGTGTGCGTCGGAGCGGGCCCCGAAGCGGACCGCACCACGGTGTCCACCTGGGTGTGGCCCGAGATGGAGGGCCGGGTCCCCCCGTCCGCCGTCAAGATCGTCGGCGTCCTCGCCGTGGCCCGCCACTGGCGCACCGCGCTCGCGTCCGCCGTCCCGTTCGCCCGCTACGGCAACGCCGCGGTCGTCCTGCCCACGTCGGTCGCCTTCACCCACGACTACCTGACCAACTGCCTGCCCCGCGTGCGCCGCTACGGCGTCTCGGTCCTGATGGCCGACGCCGAGTCGAACGTCACCACGGACGTCACCGGCCGCAACGAGTACGTGCCGGTCGAGGACACCGCGACCACGCGCTGGGTGAATGAACTCGTCTACGAGCAGGTGCTCGCAACCGCTTCCTGACCTACCGTCGGAGCATGCGAGTAGTGATTGCCGGCGGCCACGGGAAGATCGCGTTGGAGTTGGAGCGGCTCATCGCCGCCAGAGGGGATTCGGCCACCGCGCTGGTGCGCAACCCCGACCACTTCAGCGACGTGTGGACGGCTGGAGCGGTACCTGTTCATTGTGATCTCGAAGCGGCCGACGTCGCCGCCGTGGCGGAGTACCTGACCGGTGCGGGCGCCGCGGTGTTCGCCGCTGGTGCGGGGCCCGGAAGCGGGCCGGACCGCAAGGGGACCGTTGACCGGGACGCGGCAGCGCTGTTCGCCGCAGCCGCCGAGCAGGCGGGTGTGCGGCGCTTCGTGCAGATCAGCTCGACGGGCATCGACAAGGCCGACGACCCGTCGGTGTCGCCCGAGTTCGCCGTCTACCTGAAGGCGAAGGGCGCGGCCGAAGAGGACTTGCGGGCGCGGGATCTCGACTGGACGATCCTGCGCCCCGGAGCGCTGACGGACGACCCCGCCACCGGCCGCGTCGAACTGGCCGAGAAGGTGATCAGGGGCTCGATCCCCCGCGCCGACGTCGCCGCCGTCGTGCTCGCCCTGATCGACAGGCCGGAGACGGTCGGCAAGACCCTCGAGGTGATCAGCGGGGACGCGCCGATCTAGGCGCCCAGCACCCGGTCAAGGTACGGGTTCGTGAAGACGTGCTCGGGGTCGACCTCGTCCCGCACGCGGCGGAAGTCGTCGAAGTGCGGGTAGCGCTCGCGCAGCACCTCGGCCCCGAGCGTGTGCATCTTGCCCCAGTGCGGCCTGCCGCCGACCGAGGCCGCGATGCGCTCGAACACGTCGAAGTACTCGCGGTAGGGCATCCCGAGGAACTGGTGCACCGCGATGTAGGCCGAGTCCCGGCCGGACGCGGTGGACAGCCAGATGTCGTCGCCCTGCGCGGTGCGGACCTCGACCGGCACGATCACGCCGTGGTCGAGCTTCCGCACCGCGGCCCGCAGTTCCCGGACCACCTCGTGCAGCGCTTCGCGCGGCACCGCGTACTCGGACTCGACGAACCGGACCCGCCGGGGTGACACGAAGACCCGGTGCGACTGGTCGCTGTAGACCCGCTCCGACAACGCCGCCGCGCACAGCTTGTTCAACGGCCGAGCGGTCGCCGGGACCGCCCGCGCGAGCCGGGCCACCACACCGAACACGGTGTTCTCCATGACCTCGTACTCGTAGAACTGCCGCAGCTTCGACAGCGGCTTCGCCTCGTGGTCGGCGGGGACCCGGTTGTTGCGCTTCACCAGGACGCCGTCGCCGTGCAGGAACCAGTGGAACTCGACGTGGTCCTCGACCGCGGTCAGGTCGTCGAACTCCGCGAGGATCCAGTCGAGGTGACCGGTGGTCTCGCGGGCGTGCAGCACGAACGCGGGCACGCACTTCAGGGTGATGGTGCTGATCACGCCGAGCGCGCCGAGGCCGAGCCGGGCGGCGTTGAACAGGTCGGGGTTCTCGCTCGCCGAGCACGAGGTGACCGAGCCGTCGGCCAGCACGAGTTCGAGCGACTCGACCTGGGCGGACAGCCCGCCGAGCTTCGCGCCGGTCCCGTGGGTCCCGGTCGAGATGGCACCGGAAATCGTCTGCGCGTCGATGTCGCCGAGGTTCGCCATCGCCAGCCCGAGCCGTTCGAGACCCGCGTTCAACTGCCGCACGGTGGTGCCCGACCGCACTTTGACCAGGCCGGATTCGCCGTCGGCTGAGATGATCCCGGTCCACGCGTTCAGATCGAGCGCGACACCGGGAGCGACCGCGATCTCGGAGAACGAGTGTCCGCTGCCGCGGGGGCGAACCGACCTCCCGTCAGCCCGAGCGGAGGTGATCGCGTGAGCGATGGCGTCGGTGCTGGCCGGGTGCTCGACCCGGTGCGGCGAGGCGGACGCGGTGCCCGCCCAGTTGGTCCACTGGGCCCTCATGCACGCCCCTCCTCGGACTGTGACGAACGATACGAACCGTAGGTGAAAGCTATTCACATTTCAAGGCTTGAGGACGTACCGTAAAGCCATGCAGCGCCGAACCCGCCTCGACACGGCAACGAAGGACTTCGATCCTCCGTTCGCGATCGTCGACCTGGACGCGTTCGACCACAACGCGGCCGACCTGGTCCGCCGCGCGAGCGGCAAACCGATCCGGGTGGCCAGCAAGTCGGTCCGCGTCCGCGACCTGCTGGAACGCGTCCTGGCGAAGCCCGGCTACGCCGGCGTCATGTGCTACTCGCTCCCCGAGGCGCTCTGGCTGTCGAGCCACGACCTCAGCGAAGACCTGCTGGTCGCGTACCCCACCGTCGACCACGGCGCGCTGCGCACGCTGGCCAGGGACGAAACCGCACTGAGCCGGGTAACCCTGGTGGTCGACTCCCTCGCCCACCTGGACCTGATCGACGCCGCACTCGGCGCCCACCACCCCACCATCCGCATCTGCCTGGAACTGGACGTCTCCTGGCGCCCCCTACCCGGCTTGCACGTGGGTTCCCGCAGGTCACCGATCCACAGCGCCCGAGACGCGGGCCAACTCGCCCGCAAGATCTCCGGCCGCACGGGCTTCACCCTCGTGGGCGTCATGGCCTACGAAGGCCAAATCGCGGGCTTGGGCGACAACCCCCCAGGCCAACCCTTCCGCGGAGCAGCGGTCCGCTGGATGCAAAAACGAAGCGCAGCGGAACTCATCGAACGCCGCAGCGCAGCGGTAGCAGCGGTCAGAACAGTCGTGGACCTGGAATTCGTCAACGGCGGCGGCACAGGCAGCCTGGAAGTAACCGGCTCCGACCCGTCGGTAACAGAACTTGCAGCAGGCTCAGGCCTGGTAGGCCCAACCCTCTTCGACGCCTACCGAACCTTCCACCCGGAACCAGCGTTCCTCTACGCCCTCTCAGTAGTCCGCCGCCCGGCAAAGAACACCGCGACATTGTTCGCAGGCGGCTACATCGCCTCAGGCACAGCCACCCAGGACCGCCAACCAAGCCCCTACCTACCAGCGGGCTTGGCAACACTCTCACTGGAAGGCGCAGGAGAGGTCCAAACCCCAGTCGTGGGCAAAGCGGCGGACTCACTAAGACTGGGCGACAGGGTGTGGATGCGTCACGCAAAAGCAGGCGAACTAGCAGAGCGCTTCACCCACGTACACCTCCTGGCAGGCAACGACGTGGAACGCACCATCCCCACCTACAGAGGCGAAGGCCAAAGCTTCGGCTAACACCCTGACCTGCGGACAGTGGTCCAGTTCACCCTGTGGACAACAGGAGGACGTCTATCCCTAGTGGTCAACCCGACCACCACCCACTAGGGCTAGACCAAGCCTCAAAGCCTGTGGACAACCCCTGTGGACAGCCTGTGGACAACTAGACACACAGCCCACCTCTTTCGGCCCCCCCCGGCCGCCCCCCCCCCGCACCGAACGCAACCGCAACCCTTCCTCGCCCTTGGGCCCCCGGCCGCACCTCGCACCGAACGCGACCGCAGCCCCCCGCCTGCCTTTCGGGCCCCCGGCCGCCACCCGCCCCGAACGCCCCCGCAGCCTCCCCGCCCTTGGGCCCCCGGCCGCCCCCCGCATCCAACGGCACCGCAACTTTCCGTCCCTCAACCCACCCCACCCCCCAACCGCACCCCGATTTTCCGCGCACATCGTGACTCCTTCGCTTTGTCAAGGCATCTTTCCCGCCTTGACAAAGCGAAGGAGTCATCGAGACACTCACGCGATCGGGGTGTGCTTGGGCTCTGAACCCAAGCCCCTACTTGGGCAACCGCGTGGACAAATACCCGCGAATCAACGACTTGGCCTCATCCAGCACCCTCTGCTCCCCGTTCGGATCAATCCGGAACGCCAGATCCAGCACCCCGTCCGCAGCCTGAACAGCCACAGCGATCGGCAACTGGAGCTCGTCCAACGGGATCCCGAACTTCGCCGCGATCAACTCCACCATCCGATCGGAGATGACCGCGTTGTTGTCCCGCTTGTCGTCCAGCAACCGCATGTCCACCGCGTCACCGAAGCGGACCTTGCTGAACGCGGGCACGTCCCGGTGCATCCCGACGTAGGCGTCGAAGATCGTGTCCACGGCGTCCCACCAGTGCTCCAGCGGTGTCGACCCGAACCGCGCCGTGATCGTCTCCATGAACTTGTCGAGGTTGCGCATGGTGAGTGCTTGCACCACCGCGCGCTTGTCGGGGAAGAACTGGTAGAGAGAGCCGACGGCAACTCCCGCGCGTTCGGCGATGAGTGTTGTCGTCACCCCGTCGTAGCCGACTTCCTCGATCAGCGAGGCACACGCTTCGAGCATCCGCTCGACGCGTTTGGCGCTCCGTTGCTGCACCGGTTGACGGCGCAGCGGGGTGGAACTGGTCACGGCGACTCCATGCGACGACGTTGGGACTCCCATAGTGCCTGCTCGACGCGTTTCGCACTTCCCTGTGAAGCGCAACACGCTTACTATCCGAATCTGTTTCACGTTCTGGACCAGGAAAAACCACCCGGAGGCGTTGCATGACGTTGCCTGACGAGTTCCTGTGGGGTGTGTCCACCTCCGCCTTCCAGATCGAGGGTGCGTTCACCGAGGACGGCCGTGGACGTTCAGTGTGGGACGAGTTCTCGCCCGTTGTCGATGACGACACGGCCGAGATCGCGTGCGACCACTACCACCGGTACGCGGACGACATCACCCTGATGAAGGACCTCGGCGTCGGCGCCTACCGGTTCTCCATCGCCTGGCCACGCGTGCAACCGACCGGGAAGGGCCCCGCGAACAGCGCGGGCCTCGACTTCTACGACCGGTTGGTCGACGGTCTCGTCGAGGCCGGGATCGACCCGGTCGCGACCCTCTACCACTGGGACACGCCGCAGGTCCTCGAGGACGAGGGCGGCTGGCTGGGCCGGGACATCACCGGAAGGTTCGCCGAGTACGCGGCGCTCGTCGCCGATCGGCTCGCCGATCGGGTGAAACTCTGGATTCCGATCAACGAACCCGTCGTCGTCACGCTTTCGGGTTACGCGATCGGCGAACACGCGCCGGGGAAGTCGCTCCTGTTCGGCTCGCTGCCCGCCGCCCACCACCTGAACCTGGCGCACGGCCTGGCGGTCGAAGCGCTGCGGGCGAACGGCGCGAACGCGGTCGGCACGGCGAACAACCACTCGCCCGCGTGGCCCGCCACCGATTCCCCCGAGGACCGGTTCGCCGCCGGGTTCTACGACACCATCCACAACTGGCTGTTCGCCGACCCGCAGCTCACCGGCGCCTACCCCGAGGAGGCCGCGCCGTTCCTGCCGATCGTCGACGGCGACCTGGAGAAGATCGCCGCACCGCTCGACTTCTACGGCGTCAACTACTACAACCCGACCCGGCTCAAGGCGACCACCGAGGGCGAGCCGCTGCCGTTCGAGCGGATCGACATCGACGAGTACCCGAAGACCTCCTTCGGCTGGCCGGTCGTGCCGGAAGGCCTGACCGAGATGCTGACGACGCTCAAGGACCGCTACGGCGACCGCCTGCCCCCGGTGTACATCACCGAATCCGGGTGCAGCTATCCGGAGGACCTCGCCGACCAGGCCCGGATCGACTACCTCGACAGCCACCTCAGCGCGGCGCGCGCGGCGGGCGTCCGCGGGTACTTCGTGTGGTCGATCATGGACAACTTCGAGTGGGACTCGGGCTACTCCCAGCGCTTCGGCCTGGTGCACGTGGACTACAAGACGCAGGAACGGACCCCGCGCGACTCGTACCGCTGGTACCGCGATGTCATCGCAGGCGACAACTGAGGCGCTCGGCGAACCGGTCGTCCCGGTTCGCCGGAGCTGGATGACGTGGCTGTTCCTCGCGAACCTCGGGCTGTGGCTCGGCATCTACGCGCCCATCCAGGTGCTGCTCCCGCAGCAGGCCGAACTGTTCGACCAGGCCAACAAGGAACTGGTGTTCGGCCTGGTCACGGGAGCGGGCGCCATCGCGGCGCTGCTCGCGAACCCGGTCATCGGCCTGCTGTCGGACCGCACCACGTCGAGGTTCGGCCGCCGCCACCCGTGGACGCTCGCGGGTGCGCTGATCGGCGCGTCCGGACTCGTCGTGCTGGCCAACGCGCCGAGCATCACCGTGATGACGATCGGCTGGTGCCTCGTCCAGGCGGGCCTGAACGGGATGCTGGCCAGCCTCACCTCGGTGGTGCCGGACCAGGTCCCGGTTGGCCAGCGGGCAACGGTCGGCGGTCTGGTCGGGATCAGCCAGATGCTGGGCACGGTGCTCGGCGCGGTCGTCGTGACGCTGCTGGTGACCGGTCTGATGAATGGCTACCTGGCGTGCGCGGCGATCGTGGTGGTCGGCGCGCTGCTGTTCGTAGTGATCACGCCGGACGTCCGGCTGCCGAAGGTGTTGCGGCCGTCGTTCGTGCTGCGCGAGATGTGGATCTCGCCGAAGGCGCACCCCGACTTCACCTGGGCGTGGGGCTGCCACTTCATGATCAACCTCGGTAACGCGTTCGGCACGCTCTACCTGCTGTTCTTCCTCGCCGACGTGGTCCACTACCCGTCGCCCGAAGACGGGCTCCTCATCCTGATGGGTCTGTACGGCGCCGCGCTCGTCGTCGGCGCGGTCGTGTTCGGCTCCATGTCGGACCGCACCGGCAAGCGCAAGCCGTTCGTCTACCTCGCGGTCGCGGTCATGGCCGCCGCCGCCCTGCTGCTCGTCGTCTGGCAGACGTGGACCGCGGCCCTGATCGCCGCCCCGCTGCTGGGCGTCGGGTTCGGCGTCTACATGGCCGTGGCGCTCGCGCTGCTCACGCAGGTGCTGCCCGCCGCGGCGGACCGGGCGAAGGACCTGGGCGTGGTCAACATCGCGAACGCGCTGCCGCAGGTCGTCGCCCCGCTGCTGACCACGGTCGTGCTCGCCAACCTCGGCGGCTACCGCGGGCTGTTCGCCGTGTCGGCGCTCGCCACCCTCCTCGCCGGGTTCCTGGTGAGCCGAGTCAGGTCCGTTTCCTAGGTGCTGGAGGTAGTTCGTGCGGTTGGACGGCAAGACGGTGCTGATCACCGGGGCTTCCCAGGGGATCGGCGCGGCGACCGCTGAACTCGTCGCCACCAGGGGTGCGCTGGTGATACTTGTGGCCCGCAGCGCTCAAGGGCTCTCCGAACACGCCGAACGGATTGCCGCGACAGGTGGGCGTGCCGTCGTCCGCGCCGCTGATCTCGCGGACAGCGCCCAGATCGTCGCGCTGGCAGAACGCGTTCTCGGCGAGTTCGGGCCGCCGGACGTCCTGGTCAACAACGCGGGCGTCGGCCGGTGGCTGTTCCTGGACGAGACCGACCAGGACGAGCTCACCGGGATGGCCGCGGTGCCGTACCTGGCGGCGGCCCGGCTGACCCGCGAACTGCTGCCCGCCATGCGAGAACGCGGAACCGGCCGGATCGTGGTGGTGAACTCGCCGATCTCGCGGATGCCCATCCCCGGCGCGACCGGCTACACGTCGGCGCGGTTCGCGTTGCGCGGGTTGACCGCGGCCCTCCGGTTGGACCTGCGCGGCACCGGGATCGGGATCAGCGAAGTGATCCCGAGCAAGGTGAACAGCCAGTACTGGGTCAACAACCCCGGCGCCGAGGACCGGATGCCGAGCATCTCGAAGCTGATCCCCGACGTGACCTCGGAACAGGTCGCCGCCGCCATCGCCTCGGTGATCGAGAAGGACCGCGCGGAACTCGTGTTCCCCTGGCAGCTCAAGGCTTTTGAGGTCGGATCACGCTTGTTCCCCGGACTGACGCACTACCTCGCCTGGAAGACCGGCACCCATCGCTGAACAGTGAAATCGGCCCCGATGCACGCGCGGGAGGTGCGCACATCGGGGCCGAGGTGGAGTCCGCGGACCGGCATCGGTCGGGGAGGAAGGTGCACAACACCAGTCCGCGGAAGTCTTGTCATTCAGTTGGAGAAGCTGGCCGGCGATCCGTTCGTCGCGGTCGGGGGGTCGCACGTCCCGGATCGCCGGCCAGTAGGCGGTGGCCCAGCCGTGTCGTGTCGGGGGAACGACACGGCCGGGGCCGCCCGTTAGTGGGCTCTGACCACCGCGCGGCGAGACCTGGTGACAGGAGGGGTCACCGGGGCTGCGCGCAGGTGGCGAGCCGGGCGCGGGGCCAAACCGCCCGCGACCAGGTGTTCGTACGCGGCGCGCCACACCGAACAAGGAGACTTCTGCTGCCGCCACCGACTGGAGCACTCAGGGCAGTTGCCCTTCTCGTCCGGCTCGTGTGCGGCCAGCAGCGCTCGCCATCCCTCGGTCAGCCGGGGGAGTTCGGATCGAGCCACCGAGAGCAGGGACGGGGCGTCGGCTTGACTGGCCAGCTCTGTGAGCAGGTCCAGTCGCTCCCACACCGCGTTGCGGAGGACTTGTCCAAGGATCTCGTCCATCGAAACGTCACCGTCACCTTTCCGCCTGCTCGGCGGCTTCGCGTAGCGCAGCCCTGAGCTGTACGAGTTGGTCAGCCGAGAGCACCGCGGTCTCACCGGGAGGGCCGACCAGGACCACGCGGTCCTCGTCCACCACAACGGTGAGGCAGCGCTCACGGTCGACCACGTCGCTGCAACGAATCCGCCACCAACGACGTTGCCCAGTCGAACCGCGCCATCCGGAGCCAAGGTCGTTCGACTCCTGGACAGTCAGGGAAGACGAAGAGGACACCGTCGTGGGAACGGCAGGCTCTGCCGAGCCACCACGTGTGGTGGTCACCGCCCGCTCGATCAGATCCACTGGGTGTTCCTCTCCGTGCTCACTCGCTTACCGGAACTTAGATTGCGATGATTCATCCCGGATCGGGACGTCAAAACGCTGGCCGGTGGAAGTGCCACGATGAGCGGTCAGTGGAGTTCGGTAGAGCCGATCAGCTCCGCCGATCGGTACTTCTCGCAGTTGGGGGAGTGCCCCTACTCTGCCGTTGACGCCCAAAGGACTGTGAGGCGGCGAAATTGAACACCATGAGTTCGCAAGGTGCTCCGGTGAGTTCCGAGGTCTGGGACCAGCAGGAGATGCGGGACGCGCTTGCTCGGCGGGAGATCAGCTCGGTGTACCGGCTGCTCCGCCGCCACGGTGTGTCGCAGCGCCAGATCGCGGCGCTGACGGGCCAGTCGCAGTCCGAGGTCTCGGAGATCCTCAAGGGTCGTCAGGTCATGGCCTACGACGTCCTGACGCGGATCGCCATGGGCCTGGGCGTACCCAGGGGGTACATGGGCCTCGCTTACGACGAGGCAACGGCAGTACGGGTGGCCGCGACCGCGGACTCACCCAATTCTGAGGAGGACGAGTCGGTGAAGCGTCGGAAGTTCCTCGCGCACGCCGCCGCCGTGACAGTCGGCGCGGCCGTGCTCGGTACGGACTCCGGGTCGTGGGTTTCGAACCCCACACAGACTCCGGCCCCTGGACGTATCGGGATGACCGACGTCCGCCAGGTGGAAGCGGCCACGCGCGCCCTGCGAGCGCTGGACTACCAGTACGGCGGCGGCTCCTGTCGCGACGCAGTGGTGGCCCAGTTGTCGTGGGGCCAGCAGATGCTGGGCGCGAACGCGACGGACCTGGTGCGGGAGCGGCTCTTCGTGGCTCTCGCCGACCTGCACAACCTGGCCGGGTGGACGTCGTTCGACACCGGTCTCATGGACTCCGCCCGCAACCACTTCGGGCAGGCGCTCGACCTCGCGAAGCAGGGTCGCAACGAGGCGCTGGTGGCGAACATCCTCTACCGCATGGGTCGGGTGTACCTGCACCAGGACGCCCCGGACGACGCGCTCAAGGTGTTCCAGCTCGGCCAGTTGGCGGCGCAGAACTCCGGTTCCGAACTGGCCGTCGGCATCCTCTGCGCGAACGAGGCGTGGGCCTACGCGAAGATGGGTTCGGACGACCAGGCCATCAAGCTGCTCGGTCGCGCCCGTGACGAGTTCGCCAGGGCGAACGTCGGCGAAGCGCCCGCGTGGGCCAAGTTCTTCACCGAGATCGACCTGTCGTCGATGATCGGCACGGTGCACACGGAGCTGGCCCAGACGGTGGACGTGAAGTACACGCGGACCGCGATCCCCGCGCTGTCCAAGGCGGTCAACGGGTTCGGCGAGGACATGACCCGCAACCGGTCGTTCAACCTGACCTCGTTGTCGATCAACCACCTCATCGAGGGCGACGTCGACCACGGCGCGAAGGTCGGCCGCCAGGCCGTCGACCTGTCCGAGGGCTTGAAGTCCATCCGCACCAAGGACCGCATGAAGCCCTTGCTGCGCGAGGCCGACAAGCGCCGCAACAACCCCGATGCCCGTGAGCTGGCGGACCGCCTTGCCAAGTTCACCGGCAGCGATACCGCGGCGTGAGACCGGTCTCCCTCATGTCCTCGGCGGTCACCCTCGACGGTCGGTTCACCAGGGAGAAGCTGGCTGACGCGCTGCGGAGGCTGTGCGCCGAGCACGGTCTGGACCACCGCGGCGCGCGGCTCCTGAAGTTCACCAGCAATGCCGTTTTCGAGCTCCCCGCCGAGCGGGCGGTGGTGCGGATCGTCGGCTCGACGCGGCTGCGGCACCGCGCGGCCAAGGTCGTCCGGGTCGCCACCTGGCTGGCCGAGCACGACGTTCCCGCCGTCCGCCTGCTGACCGGTTTCCCGCTGCCGGTGGTCGTGGGCGACCACCTCGCGACCCTCTGGCACCACGTCCCCGGCACAGCTCAACCGGCCCGCGCCCTCGACGGCCGAGACCTCGCTCGGGTGCTGCGGAGGCTGCACGAGCTGCCCGCTCCGCCGTTCGAACTGCCCGAATGGGCACCGCTCGACGACGTTCGGCGTCGACTCGCCGATGCGGAAGAACTGTCCGGTTCGGACCGCTCCTTCCTGGAGGAACGCTGCGCTTCGCTCGACGAACGGCTCGCCGGGCTGCGGCCCGCCCTGCCGACGGGCGTCCTGCACGGCGACGCGCACCTCGGCAACCTGATCGCGAGCCCGTCCGGCCCGGTGCTGTGCGACTTCGACTCGACGGCGACCGGCCCGCGCGAGTGGGACCTGAGTTCGCTGCCCGTCGGTGTGGCGAGGTTCGGCCACTCGCCAAGGTGGCAGCGGCAGCTCGTCCGCGGCTACCGCTTCGACGTGACCAGGTGGGACGGGTTCCCCGTGCTCCGCGACCTGCGTGAGCTGAAACTCACCACGAGTGCGCTGCCGATCTTGCGCAGCCACCCCGGCGTGCGGGTTGAGCTGCGGCGACGCCTCACCGCGCTGCGCCGCGGCGATACCACGTCCAGGTGGTCGCCCTACCGCTGAGAACCTGTCTGTTGGGCCACGAACCGGTAACGCCCGCCCGTCGGTTTCCGACGTTGGCAGGGAAGGGCGCATTTTTGCGGCGCCCCGGAGTACCCGGTGCGGTTCTGATGGCGAGGTAGGTAGCCACCGATGCGTGAGATCGTGACTCGGATGGGGATGAGGCGGTGGCGTGCGCGTCGTGCGCTGAGGTCCGCCCGTTTGCTCGACGAGGTCGTCGACACGCAGTTGCCGCTGCTCGCCGCGTTCAGCGAGGAGCGCCGCCGCCGTTCGGCCGACTACCTGGCCGAACTGGTGAAGCTCGCCCAGGACTACCGGTACTTCGCGGACGGCTGGATCGACGCCAAGGAGCTCGACCGGCGTGGGCAGTTGGCGATCGAGCAGCTCAGCAGGCTGCGTGAGGACCCGACCGCGCGACTGATCAACGACTGACCCCGGAATCGCAGCTCAGCGCGCCAGGGTTACCGCTTGGCGAGTGTGATCATCCAGTTGGCCCCTGTTCACCTGCTGTTTCTCGGATGACCCTCGAGTCCCGCCTGGTCAGGCGACCGGGGCGCTCGCGAGGACCACGGCAAGGCCGAACGCGACGCCCATGGTGGTCAGTTCGACGGCCGCCCAGGCGAGGACGGCGGTCGGCTGGTGCTTGGCGATGTGCGGCAGGAGCCGCCACCGGATGTTGGCCCCGAGCAGCGCCAACGCCCCCGCGCACACGGCCTTGCCGATCAGCAGCAGGCCGTACGACGTGGTGAACAGCGATCCCGGCAGCGAGACGACCGGGTTGAGGCCGAGTTCCAGCAGGCCGTTGAACAGGCCCGTCGCGGTCACCAGCGCCAGGCTGAGCGTGGCGAGCTTGGAGAACTTCGGCAGCGCCTCGGCCAGCAGGCCCTTGCGGTGGGCGACCAGCGCGATCAGGGCGCCGAGACCACCGGTCCACGCCGCGGCGCCGAGGACGTGCAGTTCCATCGAGATCATCGAGTAGTCGTGGAACTGCCAGTTCGACGCGTGCCCGGTGACCGGGAGCGGCAGCAGGCCGAACATGGCGATCAGGATGCGCAGCTCGGCGGGCACGCTCTCGCCCCTGCGGGCGGCCAGCGAGCCGACCCACACGTAGGCCATCGCGCACACCGCGCTGAACAGCAGGCCCTGACCAGCGGCGACGCGCTGCACGTAGTCGACGACGCTGCTGATCGTGAGCGGCTGGCCCGGACGGACCTGGTAGGCCCGGATGACGATGGACAGCAGAGCGGTGAGCACCCAGACCGCAGCGGCGACCACCGCGGCGGGCCGGGCGATACGCAGCACCGGTTCGGTGACCGTCGGCCTGCTGAAGCCGAGCAGCTTCGGCAGCAGGCTCAGCCCGACGACGACGGTCGCGGACAGGTCGAGCAGCACCCGCACGAGCGGGTGGAGGAACTGGACCACCGGTCCCGCCTCGGCGATCCCGACCACGGTCGTCGTGGTCGAGAGCGCCAGGCCGAGCAGCACGCCCGCCACCCCGCCCGCGACGAGGCCGCCGAGCACGGAGTACCTGGTGGGAGAGGTGGTCCAGTCCGTCCTCACTGGTGCTGGTCCTCCTTGACGCCGCCGCGCAGCGCGAGGAACACACCGCCGCCGAGCAGCACCACGGCTCCCACGATCCACACCCAGATCGGCACGCCACCACCGGTTTCGGTGGTGCTGCCCTCCGCGGGCGTGGTCGCCGGGTTGGCCGCCACCTCGTCGGCCGGGGCGGGCGTTCCCGTTCCCGCCTTGGTGAGGGTGAACTTCAGCGAGTCCGCCACGGGGTGGCCGTCGGCCGAGAGGATCCGGTAGCTGACGGTGTACTCGCCCGCCGGGCCGAGCGGTCGCAGCGCCAGGGACACGACGTTGTCCTTGACGGTCGGTTCGCCGACACCCTCCCAGTGGCCGCCGTCCGGGCTGGTCACCGAGATCGCGTTGAGGCCGGGGCCGCCGTTGACCGGCTGGTCGAACGTCAGCGAGACGGTCGAGGGTCCGGCCTCGACCGACGAGCCCGCCAGCGGGTCGCTGCCGACCAGCACGTTGTGCGCCAGCGCCGGGCCCGCGAAGCCGAGCATCATCCCGCCCGCGACGAGACCTGCCAGGAGCAAGGAGAACCCGCGCCTCATGCCGCGGGCTTCCCGCTGCCACGACGGGAGCGCAGGACGGCGCCCGCGCCGAAGCCGAGTCCGAGCGCGCCGACCACGAGGCCCGCGCCGCCCAGGTAGCGGGCGGTGGTGTCCGTGCCCGCGGCGGCGGTCGTGGTCTCGGAGTGCTCGTCGCTGCCCGCGGCGGTGGCGGAGGCGTTGTGCGCGTCCGCGCCACCGGCCTTGGCGACCAGGTTCAGCACGGGGGCGGGCTTCGCGGGCTCGGCGGCGCCCTCGGCGGCGGGGGGAGCGTCCCACGCGACGACCTCGCCGCTGCTGTAGGTCTGCGTGGTCGGCAGCAGCAGGCGGTCGGTGTCCTCCGGCAGCGGGCCGACGGACAGGTCGAACTCGTTGAACTGGCCGGGCTCGATCTGCACGCCCGCGTCCGCGGTCCAGGTCACGGTGCTGGGGGCCTCGGTGACCTCCTTGCCGTGGCTGGTGATCGGCTTGGGCAGCTTGGCCTTGACGACCTCGACCTTCCAGCCGGGCACGGGCTTGCTGCTGACCGAGGCCAGCGGGTACTCGGGGGGCAGGGTGAGCTGGAGCTTCACCGTGCCCGCGTCGGGGCGCTCGTTCGGGACCCGGATGGTCACCTTGGTGTAGCCGCCCTTGGTGGCGGGGCTGGGGGTGGAGGCCGTCACGTGGGCGGACGCGAGCCCCGCGGTGCTGAGGGCGATCACGCCCGCGGCGGAGAGGACGGCCGCGCCGCGGGCCAGCGTGCGCACGCCAAATCGATTTGTCGACATGTTGAGGTAGCTCCTGGGATAGACCGGAGTGTCTAGGGGACTCGGTTGACCAGGACTACGGGCGGCCCGCGGCGGCCGTTCACGATTCGCAGGAGCAGTTCGATGAGCTGAGGACCACCGGCGGCGCGGATCGCGGTGGACCGGGGACCGGGGACCGGGCCGGGAGCCCACGTCCTCGGCAGCAGCCGGGACACCGCGTCGACCAGCGAGACCAGCGCGGAGTCGGCCTTGGCCAGCAGCAGGCCGGTGGCCAGCGCCGCCAGGACGTGCGCGGTCGTCATCTGCACCGGGTCGAACCCGAGGCCCGCGGCGGGCGCCCGGTGGTGGTGCACGAGGTCGAGCAGTTCGTGCTGGGCGAACTGGGCCACCCCGAGTGCCGCGAGGATCGTCAGCGGGCCCCGGTGGCGATCGGCCAGCGCGGTCGCCGCACCGGCGACGAGCAGCACCAGCGGCAGCACGGGCGCGAACCCGGACAGGCTCCCACCCGCCGCGCCGTGGGCGGCGACGCTCAGTGCCGCGGACGTGACAGCCAGCAGCAGACCGCGAACGACGCGGGTACTGGCGGGCTTGGGGGTCACTCCATGAGAGTAGGAGAACGACCCGGACGGGCGTAAGTCGCCATGTTTGAGCATTCGGAGCAGCGGGTACCGGCTATCCGGATGCAGTCTCGCAACAGGATCAGGACAGGGCTCAGGAGGCCACGTGTGACCACGCCGCTCGAACGACCCCTTCCCGGCGAGCCGTCTGCCGAACGCGCAGATCGGCCTGCTCGCACCGACAAGGTGGTGTTCGGTGTTGCCGCCGCCATCACCCTCTGCTTCGTCGCCTGGGGCGTCCTCGCCACGGATTCCCTGGCTTCGGCGTCCAAAACCTCATTGACGTGGATCATCGGAAATCTCGGCTGGGCGTTCGTGCTGTCCGCGTCCGGCTTCGTGGTGTTCGCGCTGTGGCTGGCGTTCAGCCGCTACGGCCGGATCCCGCTCGGCCAGGACGACGAGCAGCCGGAGTTCAGGACCATCTCGTGGGTCGCGATGATGTTCAGCGCGGGCATGGGCATCGGGCTGATGTTCTACGGCGTGAACGAGCCGCTGACGCACTTCGTGAAACCGCCGCCGGGCACCGTCGAGGGCGGATCCGACCAGGCGGTGCAGACCGCGATGGCGACCACGATGTTCCACTGGACGCTGCACCCGTGGGCGATCTACGCCGTCGTCGGGCTGGCCATCGCGTACGGCAGCTTCCGCCGCGGTCGCAGCCAGTTGATCAGCGCGGCGTTCGCGCCGCTGCTGGGGACGAAGCGGACGAACGGCCCGGCGGGTCGGGCGATCGACGTGCTGGCGATCTTCGCCACGCTGTTCGGGTCGGCCGCGTCGCTCGGGCTCGGCGCGTTGCAGATCGGCAGCGGCCTGGAGGTCGCGGGCTGGGCCGGTGAGGTCGGCAACGGGATCCTGGTCGGCATCATCGCCGTCCTGACGGCCGCGTTCGTCGCGTCGGCCGTGTCCGGGGTGTCGAAGGGCATCCAGTGGCTGTCCAACATCAACATGGTGCTGGCCGTGGTGCTCGCCGCGTTCATCTTCGTGGTCGGCCCGACGGTGTTCATCCTCAACCTCGTGCCGACGGCGCTCGGCGACTACATCCGCGAGATGGCCGACATGGCGGGCCGCACGGCCGCGTCCGGCGGTGACGCGACGGAGGCCTGGCTGTCCGGTTGGACGATCTTCTACTGGGCCTGGTGGATCTCGTGGACGCCGTTCGTCGGCATGTTCATCGCCCGGATCAGCCGCGGCCGCACCATCCGCCAGTTCGTGGCGGGCGTGATCCTGGTGCCCAGCGGCGTCAGCGTGGTGTGGTTCGCGATCCTCGGCGGCACGGCGATCTTCACCCAGCGGTCCGGCGTGGACCTCGCGGGCCAGGCCACACCCGAGGGGCAGTTGTTCGCGCTGCTGGACAACTTCCCGCTCGCGGCCGTCGCCGGTGTCGTCGTGATGCTGCTCGTGGCGATCTTCTTCGTCTCGGGCGCGGACGCCGCGTCGATCGTGATGGGCACGCTGTCCCAGAGGGGTTCGATCACGCCCAACAAGCGCGTGGTCGTGTTCTGGGGTGTGCTGACCGGCGCGGTGGCGGCGGTGATGCTGCTGGTCGGCGGCTCGAACGCGCTGACCGGGTTGCAGAACCTGACGATCATCGCCGCGCTGCCGTTCCTGGTGATCATGATCGGGCTGTGCGTGTCGCTGGCGAAGGACCTGCGCAGCGACCCGCTGATCAGGCGGGAGGAGCGGGTCGCGGAGGCGATGGAGAAGGCGACCGCCGAACTCGGTCCGGAAGAAGCCGCGCTCCGAGCCGTCGAACAGGTGACGGCGAAGCGCTGACCTGACGAGGTGCCGCCCCGGACGCCGGGGCGGCACCGCTCAGGAGACGCCCAGTCGGCGCAGCAGCTCGTTCTCCAGGACGTCCAGGTCCGCGCCCACCGCGCGGTGCGCCGCCTTGCGCCGGGGCGTCGGCATGCGCTCGGCCGCCCGGACGGCCGCCGCCAGCTTCACCAGCCGCGACTCGGTCTCGGTGACGTAGTCCGCGTCCTTCGCCCGCAGCTCGTCCAGCGCCTGCGCGAAGCCCGCGATGCGCGCGTGCAGGCGCGCGCCCTTGCCGGTGTACTTGGTCAGGTCCTCGACGCCCACCCCGAGCCTGCGGGCGCGGTAGTGGTCGTACCGGTCGCTGACCAGGCCCGCCGCCTTCGCGGCGAACGGCGCGAGCACCGGGATGAGGACGGGACCGACGACCTTGGCCACGCCAAGCAGGTTCTTCGCCTTGGCGGGCGTGAGCCGGGGACCGAGTGCTTTGCGTGCCATGGTGGCGCCACCTCCTACCCGGAACAGTAGAGCCGAGACCCGCCCGCCGCACAAAAGATCCACAGGAGTGCGCAGGTTGCGCGCACGTCCTGGCGGGGCGCGGCATACCCTTCACCGGTGACTTCCCAGGTGCAGCTAGACGCCGGCGTGGTCACTCGTTGTCGGCGGCGGGTGCACCTGGAGAACGATCCGGCGATGCGCGACGTCGCCAGGTCCCCGGTGGACCCGGCGGGTGAGCAGCGCAAGGCCGACGCGGTCGAACACCGTCGCCAGGTGGCGTCGACGCTGGCCAAGGTGTTCGGGTCCGAACTCATGGAGATCCCGCACGGGCCGGAGATCAGCACGGCCGACCGGGAACGGGTGACGCTCGCGGCGATGCGCATGGGCACCCCGTACATCTGGGGCGCCGCGCTGCCGCGCGACCCCACCGGTGGCCGCCGCGGCGGCATCGACCTGCTGGTCAAGGACACCACCGGCTACGTGCCGGTGCTGGTCGTCCGGCACAAGACCAGCGACCCCGGCCAGGGCGCCCGCACGTCACCGCTGTCGCACCCGCAGCCGAACGGCGCCCGCGTCGACCCGGTGCGCAAGGTCCGGCCGCAGCCGCGCGACCAGCTCAGGCTGGCGCACGCGCAGCGCCAGCTCCAGGCCGCCGGGTTCGCCAAGCACGGCCGCGCGATGGGCGGCGTGATCGGCATGGACGCGGACGCCGTGGTGTGGCACGACCTGGAGGCGCCGACCTGGCCCGGCGGGCGGACGGCGCTGTCCGAGTACGACGCGCGGTTCTCCGACCGGCTCGCCGTGGCGGGCGCGGCCAACCGCGGTGACGAGCCGTTGGCGAAGCCGTCGCGGATCGTCGAGTGCAAGTCGTGCCCGTGGTGGCCCGTCTGCGACGACGAGCTGAAGGCGACCCGCGACGTGAGCCTGGTCGCCCGCGGCGAGGACGCCGTGGCGCTGCGCAAGGCCGGGGTGTCGACGGTGGACCAGCTCGCCGAGCAGCAGGTCGGCGGCACGCCCCTGCTCCAGCTCGTGGGGATGCCGTTCGACGACGCGGTGGTGCTGGCGCGGGCGTGGCTGCGGGACCTCACGGTCGTGCGCCGGTCGGAGACCTTCGCGGTCCCGAGGGCGGACGTCGAGGTGGACGTCGACATGGAGAGCTTCGGCGACCTGGGCGCGTACATGTGGGGCTGCTGGCTGTCCGGCGAGAACGTCGACGAGGAGCCCGGCTACCGCGCGTTCGCCACGTGGGACCCGGTGCCCAGCGACGACGAGGCGCGCTCGTTCGCGGAGTTCTGGACCTGGCTCACGGCGGTCCGGCTGCGGGCCCGTGCGCGCGGGCTGAGCTTCCGCGCGTACTGCTACAACGAGTTGGCGGAGAACCGCTGGCTGCTGGGGTCGGCGGAGCGGTTCAAGGGGATGCCGGGCATCCCGCCGATCGCGCAGGTCCGCGAGTTCATCAAGTCGGACGCCTGGGTGGACCTGTTCGGCATCGTGCGCGAGGAGTTCCTGTGCGCGCACGGCAAGGGCCTCAAGACGATCGCCCCGGTCGCGGGCTTCACCTGGCGCGACCCGGAGGCGGGCGGCGAGAACTCGATGCGCTGGTACCGCGACGCCGTGGGCATGGACGGCCTGCCGCCCAACGACGCGCAGCGGCAGCGGCTGGTCGAGTACAACGAGGACGACGTCCGCGCCACGCACGCGCTGCGCAACTGGATGTCGTCCGAGGACATCAAGCGGCTGCCGTTCGCGGGCGACCTGTGAGGCCGCCCGCGGCCGGTGGCTAGCGGGGCGCCATGCGGAGGGCGCCGTCCATGCGGATGACCTCGCCGTTCAGGTAGTCGTGCTCCACGATCGTCAGCGCGAGCTGCGCGTACTCCGCGGGCAGGGCCAGGCGCTTGGGGAACGGGACGCCGGAGGCGAGGCCTGCGCGGAACTCGTCGGAGACGGTCGCGAGCATCGGGGTGTCCACGATGCCGGGCGCGATGGTCATGACGCGGATGCCGACGGACGACAGGTCGCGGGCGGCGGGCAGGGTCATGCCGACCACGGCCGCCTTGGACGACGCGTAGGCGACCTGGCCGATCTGGCCGTCGTAGGCGGCGATGGACGCGGTGTTGATGACGATCCCGCGCTGCCCCTCGTCCAGCGGCTCGGTCTTGCCGATGGCCGCCGCGGCCAGCCGGAGCACGTTGAACGTGCCGACGAGGTTGATCTCGACGACCTTGCGGTACAGGTCGAGGTCGTGGGGGCCGGTCTTGCCGACGGTCCTGCTCGACGGGCCGATGCCCGCGCAGTTGACGACGATCCTCAGCGGGAAGCCGGAGCCCGCGGCGGTGTCCACCGCGGCCTGGACCTCCTCGGGGGAGGTCACGTCGGCGGGCAGGTACGTCACGCCCTCGACGGGTTCGGCCTTCTCGATGCCCGACGGCAGGTCGAGCGCGAACACCCGCGCGCCCTTCGCCGCCAGAGCGCGCGCGGTCGCCCCACCGAGGCCCGACGCACCACCTGTCACGATCGCCGCGGTACCCGTGATCTGCATGCGGCCCAGGTTAACGCTCGTTCAGCGCCAGCCCTTGCCCCGGTGGTCGGAGAAGTGCAGCAGTGCGACCAAGGGCACAGCGGCCAGTGCCGCGAGTCCGACGAACAGGCCGAGGATGACCAGCAATTCCATGTGGTGAACAGTGCTCCCCTGGGTGCTCCCTCCGCGTCGTCCGGCAGAGGGGTTGTCTGCGTGCACTCAGGGGATACCCGGTGTCACGCTCCGCTACACCTCGGTGAGCGACATTTTTGCGGCCCATTCGTTAGCGGGGGTAACCAGAATCGTCGGCACCGCGTAAGTTGGCCCCGTGTTCACCACCCGGCCGGAACTCGTCGGCACCCACGGCATGGTCGCGTCCACCCACTGGCTCGCGTCGTCGGCAGGAATGGCCGTGCTGGAGGCGGGCGGCAACGCGTTCGACGCCGCCGTCGCGGCGGGCTTCGTGCTCCAGGTCGTCGAGCCGCACCTGAACGGGCCCGGCGGCGAGGTGCCGATCGTCTTCTCGTCGGTCAACGAGACCGCGCCCCGCGTGCTGTGCGGCCAGGGGGTCGCCCCGGCGGGCGCGACCATCGACCACTACACCGGCCTCGGCCTGGACCTGGTGCCCGGCAGCGGGCTGCTCGCGGCCACCGTGCCCGGCTCGTGGGACGGCTGGCTGACGCTGCTCCGCGACTACGGCACCAAGTCGCTGCGGGAGGTCCTCGACTACGCGATCGGCTACGCCCGCGACGGGTTCCCGGTGCTGGAGCGGGTGTCGTTCACCATCTCCAGGGTCTCCGACCTGTTCCGGGACCACTGGCCGACGTCGGCCGCGCAGTGGATGCCCGGCGGGCAGGTTCCCGAGCCGGGCTCGCGGTTCCGCAACCCGAAGCTCGCCGAGACGTGGGAGTGGCTGCTGGCCGCCGGTGAGGCCGCGGGCGGCGACCGGGAGGCGCAGATCGAAGCTGCTCGCCGCGCTTGGTCGCAGGGTTTCGTGGCCGCGCAGATCGACGACTTCTGCCGCACGGCGTTCCGCGACGACTCCGGCCGCGACCACGCGGGTGTGCTGACCGGCGCGGACATGGCCGGGTGGGAGGCGACCTACGAGGACGCCGTCACCGCCGACTTCGGCGACTGGACGGTCGCCAAGTGCGGCGCCTGGTCGCAGGGACCCGTTCTGCTGCAACAGCTCCGGCTGCTGGAGGGCTTCTCCGACCGGCTGTCCTACGTGGACGGCGCGCCCACCGCCGAGACGGTCCACCTCGCCGTCGAGTGCGCGAAGCTCGCGTTCGCCGACCGCGAGGCCTGGTACGGCGACTCCGGTGACGTGCCGCTGGACGTGCTGCTGTCCCGCGAGTACGCGGACGTGTGCCGCAAGCTGGTGGACGAGAACGCCTCGCTGGACCTGCGCCCCGGTTCGCCGAACGACCTGAAGCCCCGGCTGGCCGCGCACATCCGGCGCGGCCCGAGCGCGGTGACCGACCTCGGCGGCGCCATCGGTGAGCCGACGGTCGAACGCTCGGGCACCACCAAGGGCGACACCGTGCACGTCGACGTCGTGGACCGCTGGGGCAACCTGGTCTCCGCGACCCCGTCCGGCGGCTGGCTCCAGTCGTCGCCGGTGATCCCGTCGCTCGGGTTCTGCCTCGGCAGCCGCGCGCAGATGTTCTGGCTGGACGAGGGCCTGCCGAACTCACTCGCCCCCGGCAAGCGCCCCCGCACCACGCTGAGCCCGACGCTCGCGCTGCGCGAGGGCCTGCCCGCGCTGGCGTTCGGCACGCCCGGCGGCGACCAGCAGGACCAGTGGCAGCTCGGGTTCTGGCTCGCGCACACCACCGGCGGCCTGAACCTCCAGGAGTCGATCGACTCCCCGGCGTGGCACAGCAACGCGTTCCCCAGTTCCTTCTTCCCCCGCGCGTGGACGCCGGGTGAACTGGTCGTGGAGTCCCGGATCGGGGCGGCGGCCGTGGCCGAGCTCGCCGACCGCGGCCACACCGTGGTCGACGCGGGCGAGTGGGCGCTGGGCCGGATGTCCGCCGTGTCACGGGATTCGCGCGACGGGCTGCTCCGCGCCGCCGCCAACCCGCGCGGCGGCCAGGGCTACGCCGTCGGCCGCTAGCCGGGAGAAGTGGAACGGCCCCAGCCCGAGGGGGGAGGGGACCGGGGCCGTTCCGGCTCTGGGGGGCTCTCGGTGATCTTCCCGAGTTCCTCTGGGCGCGAAGGTGCCGCATCCGGGCGTTCAGAGCAAGGCGCGTAGTCCACCTGGGTTACCGGATTCACCCGCGAGGGGGGCTGTCCGCGTCGTACAGCTCCTCCGCTACCGCCGTTGACGTACGTCCCGCTGCCGCCTCAGCGCCGACGCCGATCCCCGGTCCGCTCCCGTACGGTCGAAGCGTGTTCCTCCTGCCCTACGCCTGGTTCGCGGCGACCTTCGGGTTGTTGTTCCTGGGCAAGCGGTACCCGGTGGCGACGATCGCGCTCACCGGGGCCTCGACGTGGCTGTACTACGTGACGGGCCACTGGGGGCCGCTCGTGGCGGCGCCCGCGCTGGCGGTGTTCGGCCTCGGGCGGCGGCGCGCGGTGGAGCGGCGGCGGTACCGGTCGGAGCAGGAGCGGCTGCGGATCGCGCGCGAGGTGCACGACGTGGTGGCGCACAGCCTGGCGATGATCAACGTGCAGGCCGGGGTGGCGGCGCACGTGGCCGACCGCAAGCCCGAGGAGGCCGTGAAGGCGCTGCTGGCGATCAAGGAGGCCAGCCGGGCGGCCTTGGTCGACCTGCGGGCGACGCTCGGCGTGCTGCGGAGCGGTGAGGGCACGGCTCCCGCGCCGAGCCTCGCGCGGCTCGACGAACTGCTCGCGCCGGTGGGCAAACCGGTCGACGTGCGTGGTGAACCGGGCGATCTGCCCGCGCCGGTGGACGTGGCCGCGTACCGGATCGTGCAGGAGTCGGTGACGAACGCCCTCCGGTACGCGCCGGACGCCACCAGGATCACCGTCGAGTTCGAGCGGACCGGTGGTCGGCTCGAGATCGTCGTCCGGGACGACGGGCGGACCTCGATGCCGAGCATCGGGGCGGGCACCGGGTTGGCCGGGATGCGGGAACGGGCGGAAGCGCTCGGCGGGACGGTCGTGGCCGGAGGAGTGGAGGGCGGCGGGTTCGAGGTGCGGGCCGTGCTGCCGGTCGGAGGGGGAGAAGCGTGATCAGGGTCGTGGTGGCCGATGACCAGGCGCTGGTCCGGGCGGGATTCCGGCTGCTGCTGGACACCGAGGACGGGTTCGAGGTCGTCGGGGAGGCCGGTGACGGGGCCGAGGCCGTGGTGCAGGCGAAGGTCCACCGGCCGGACGTCGTGCTGATGGACATCCGGATGCCCGGAACGGACGGTCTGGAGGCGACCAGGCTGATCTCGGGGGACCCGGAGCTGGGGGACACGAAGGTGCTGGTCCTGACGACGTTCGACGTGGACGAGTACGTCTTCGACGCCCTGCGGGGTGGGGCCAGTGGGTTCCTGCTGAAGGACGTCGAGCCGGTGGAGCTGCTGCACGCCCTGCGGGTGGTCGCTGCGGGTGATGCCCTACTTGCACCGAGCGTGACCAGGAAACTCATCGCGGAGTACGCGTCCCGGCCGGAGAATCGTCGCCTTCACCCGTCCGCGCTGCGAGAGCTCACTGATCGTGAGCGAGAGGTTCTGGCGCTGGTCGCGGGCGGGCTGTCGAACGACGAGATAGCGGAACACCTGGTCATCAGCCCTGCGACGGCCAGGACGCACGTCAGCCGCATCATGACGAAGATATCCGCTCGGGACCGCGCGCAACTCGTCGTACTCGCTTATGAATCGGGACTCGTAACCCCTAGAAGATTATGAGTAATTCATGAGTTCCGTTACCGCCTGTATTGGTCGTATTGGTCACGCTGCCATTGTTTACGCAGCGCGACCATTTGTGCACTAGGCGATAGCGCCGGGCGGCAGGTTCAGCTTGAACGGCAACGTCGTGACGACAGCCAGATCCGAGGCCGTGCTCTTCATCAACGTGGGCGCGTTGCGAGCGCCCGGCTCCGGCAGGTGGAGCAGGCGGTCGACGGCCTCGACCAGTTGGCCCTCGTAGATCCAGACGGCCTGCGCGGGTCGTGTGCTGTCACGAACCGCAGGTAGACGGCCTGCGCGAGCCTCGGTCTCGGACCAGAAGAGGATCGAGTCGATGAACCCTCTGCGCTGCTTGAACGCCATGATCCGGTCGAGTTCGCCTTCGCCGTCCCGCAGGTGCAGGAACTGGAAACCACTTTCGCGCAACTCGATGACCTTGCTCAGTGCGAGATCCATGACGCACCTACCTCTGTGAGGTCCCGGGTCGGGCGTAGACCGATCCCAATATCAACTGGAATGGATCGTACGGCAAGCCGGGGAATCCGACATAGACCTGTGGGTTGTATCTATGTCTCAATCGGGGAAGCGGGGAGAATCTTGTCCTGTTGTTGTCTTGTCTTCTTGGGCGCGGCTCTGAGCACTCTGAAGGTTCGTGCCAGAAAAGCGACACTTGCCAAAGTGACCACGGTCACATGCAACCACATCACGGCCTCCGTCGAGTGATCGGGGGTCCGGATGGGCGCGACCCACCCGTATAGACGTGGAGCACTTGTGTGAGGTTGCAGATCCATCTGACCGACCGAGGCGGCCCTGGATACCCTGATCGTGTGACCGCCAACCGGCTCGACGCGCCGACACCACCCGGAGGTGGTCCCGGCCTGCCGCCGTTGGCCGAGTCGTGGCTCCCGCGCGAGCACCCGCTGCACCGGCCGAGGCACGGGGCCCGCCAGACGACGGCCCGCGTCGCCGCGCTCGTGTTCTTCTGCGTCCCGCTGTTGTTGCTGGTCGTGGGCGTGCGAGCCCCCGAGTTCGAGAACCGGAAGCTCGCGGACTTCCCGTCCATCACCGACGGCTTCGGGCTCTTCACCGGCCTGGACCAGTGGGCGACCGACCACCTGCCGCTGCGCGACAAGGCGGTCCTGGCCGAGGACTCGATCAGCCGCGGCCTGTTCGGCGAGCCGCCGCCGCTGGGGCAGAAGCCCGCCGTGGTCGGCCCCGTGCAAGCACCCGTCCAGACGCCGAGCGCGTCCGACGAGGACCGCGACAAGCTGCGCGCCAGCGGGTTCCCCAAGGTCATCGAAGGCACGAGCGGCTGGCTCTACCTGGGCTACGACGTCCTCGGCGCGTGCCTGCCCGAGCGCTCGGTCGACGACGTGATCGGCGGGATGAAGAAGCTTCGGGAAGCCGTCGAGTCGTCCGGGCGGAAGTTCGTCCTGGTCGTCGCGCCGGACAAGACCACGATGGTCCCCGAGCACCTGCCCGCCGAGTACATCGGCAAGGCCTGCTCGACCGAGGCGCGCGAGAACTTCTGGAAGCGGGCCGTGTCCGACGCGGGCGTGCTCGACGTCCGGCCCGCGCTGGGCGTCGCCGCGGACCGCCGCGGCGCCCCCGTCTACTCGGACATCGACACGCACTGGACCCACGAGGGCGGCCTGGCGATGACGCGCCTCATCGCCGAAGCGGCGCAGCCGGGCGTGACCGCGACGTGGAAGGCGACGCCCGCGACCGTCGTCCAGCGCGAAGGCGACCTGCCGACGCTGCTGGGCAAGACCGTCGAGTTCTCGTTGCAGACCTACGACCTGGCGGCGGACGGCCAGACCGTGCAGAGCAAGGCGGTCGACAAGGCGTTCCGCGATCCGCTCAAGCTGCCCAGCGCGTCAGGCAAGGGCGTCGTGCGGACCAAGGTCGGCATGATCGCCGACTCGTTCACGCTGCCCGCCGTCCCGTACCTCAGCGGCGGGTTCGCCGACCTGACCGTGGTGCACAGCGACACGGCGGGCACGGACGTCGACAAGGTCGTGAGCACGCTGGTGAACAGCGACGTCGTCGTGTTCGAAGCCGTCGAGCGCAGCCTCACGGCGGGCATCAACCCGATGGTGTCCGACCAGGTCATCGCGAAGGTGAAGACCGAACTGGCCAAGCGCCGCCGCTAGGACTGGCGCTTCTCCCGCGCCTTCTTCGCCACCGCGCCCGCCAGCCGCACCGGCGCGCTCACCTTCCACGACGTGGAGGCGCGCAGCTCGGACAGCGCGAAGTGCGCGTTGGTCGACACCTGCTCGGTATGCGCCAACTGGGCCCGCACCGCCGCCAACTCGCCCTCCAGCGCGTCGATCCGGCGCTGGAGCACCTCTTCGCGCTCCAACCGGCGGTCCAGCGACCGCACCGACCCCGGCGGCAGCAGCAGCGGCTTCTCGTCCAGCGCCACGTGCACCATCGACCGCATCACCAGCCACTCGTCGGTGGCCACCGCGTGCGAGGACGACTTCTCCGACCACTTGTTGTAGATCGAGGTCATCTCTTCGGTGTCGTGGACGCCGCAGAACGACGCCGCGCGCACCAGGAACTCCCAGTCCTCGCACACCGTCAGCGACTCGTCGAACCGGAAACCCATCTCCACCAGCACGCGCGGGAACGCGAAGCAGTGGAACGGCGTCTCGTTCTGCCGGATGTGCTTGACCATGTCGAACCGCGTGGCGTACGTGGGCGTCAGCGGACCGGTCGCGGTGTGCGTGGCGAGCAGGCCGTTCGGCGCCCACTCGCGGTGCTGCTCGGCGGCCCACCAGCGGACCAGCGTCCCCGGTGAGGTCCGCGCGCCCGACTTGATGTTCTCCACCCAGTTCGCGGTCACCAGGTCGTCGTCGTCCAGGAACACGACGTACTCGCCGCGCGCCGCCGCCAAGCCCGCGTTCGCGGGCCTGCCGCGGGTGCCGCCGTCGCACGGCACGACCGTCACGCGGTGGGCGAGGTTGCCCTCGAACTGGTCGACGACGCCCCGCACCTCCGTCTCCATCGAGGAGTCGTGCACGACCATCACGACCTCGAAGTCGAGGTCGGTCTGCGCACCGAGGCAGCACAGGACGTCGACGAGCGTGTCCGGGCGCTTGCCCTGGGTCCGCATCACCACGGTGAGGAACGGCTGCTCCTCCTCGACGGCGACCGCGACCCGAGCCGCGCCGCGGTGGTAGCGGCGGACGAACTGGTTGACCTTGCCGTGCTCGTCCGCGCCGGACCGCACCTGGTCCACGAGCGCGCCGAGCGTCGACTTCGGCTCGAACAGCGGGTGGCCCGCGCGGCTCTGGTCCGACCGGTTCAGCACGAAGTCCTCGCGCGCGGCCTCGTACCAGCCGGTCGACACCATCAGCTCGGTCAGCGTGCGCTCGGTGAAGAAGCGCACGTGCGTCCGGTCCAGCAGGCCCGACTCGGTCATGTCCCAGCGGCCTGCCAGCAACTGCCGCGCCAGGTCCACGTGGCCGACGTTCGGGACGCTGACCACCAGCTCCACGTCCGACTGCTCGGCGGCGAGGCTCGCGAGCACCTCCAGCACCGACTTCGGGTCGGGCACGTGCTCCAGCACGTCCAGGCACAGCACGGCGGCGACCCGGCGGCCGTTCACCACCTTGTCCAGCGCTTCCCGCAGGTCAGGGCGGGTCAGGTCGAGCACGTGCGCCTCGACGCCGCGCTCGGTCAGCGCGGCCACCGACTCCTCGTCCAGGTCGAGGCCGACGTAGGTCGCGCCCAGCGCACCCAGTGGGCCCGCCACCGCACCCGCGCCGCACCCGACGTCCAGCACCACGCGGCCCTCGGGCGCGCTCGTGGACAGCAGTCGCACGGCGGAGCCGTACGGGCCCGCTTCGTTGAAGTCGAATTCGTAGTTGCCCACGGGTGCATCCCTCAGAATCGGCGGCGGCCGTACTCACCGTTGATGAAGTCGGCCACCGAAGCGGCGTCGGGCAGCACCGGCGGCAGGTCGCCACCGGAGTGCCTGCGCTGGTACTCCTCGAGCGCACGGCGCTGCTCGTCGCTGCCGTGGACCTCCAGGACCTCGACCGTCTCGGTGACGATGTCGGGCCGGTCGAACCTGGTCGCCAGCATCAACCTGCCGAGGATGCCCTCGTACGGCTCGATCGCCGTCGTGCGCACCCCGGCCTTGGCGTCCAGCCGCTTGTCGTGGAACAGCACCGCCCTCGGCTGGTGCACGACCCGCTTGCCGCGCATCCGCAGCCGCCAGCTCAGGTCGACGTCGTTGACGTAGGAGGGGAACCACCGCGCGTCGAACCCGCCGACGGCGTGGAAGTCCGCGCTGCGCACCACGAGGCACGCGCCGCTGGCCCAGCTCTGGTCGCCGAGCCGCGGGTCGAAGTGCTTCGGGTGCTCGCACGGGATCTGCCTGCCGTCGGCGGCGACGACCTCGGGGTCCCGCAGGGCTTCCACCAGGTGCCGCACCAGCGTCGGCGCGACGTAGCTGTCCGGGTTGAGGAACAGCACGGCGTCCTCGAGAGCGCCCTCGGCCAGCGCGTTGGAGCCCGCGCTGTGGCCGAGGTTCGCCTGGAAGAACGTGTGCTCCAACTCGACGCGCGGGTCGGCGCCCGCGCGCAGCTCCCGCAGGTCACCCTCGCCGATCACCGGCACGTCCGAGCAGTCGCCGATGGCCAGGACCACCTTGTTCAGCCCGACCTCGGGGGCGTCCAGCGCGAGCTGCGCCGACCGGTTGAGGGCGCGGACGCAGCGCCAGACCTCGGCGAGCGGGTTCTCGTAGAGCACGACCGCGACCCGCACGGACGACGGAGAACTCATTTCGTGGGAGCCGTGTGCTTGAGCTGCTCGGTGAAGACCTCGTCGAAGCGCTTGCGGGCGCTGGCCTCGTCCACGGCGAACACCTCGGTGCGGATGACCTCGGTGCCCGCGACGTAGTGGGCGCGGAAGACCGTGATCGACTTCTCGCCACTGGTCTGCACGGACTTGGACGGCACGACGGCGCCCTGCTTGGCGGTCGGGTCCTCGACGAACCCGAAGCGCTTCTGGTCGGTGTCCATCGCCTCGAGCAGCGCGGCGGCGTCACCCGATTTGAACGCCCACAGGCTGGAGGTGATCTCGTTGTCCACCACGATCACCGAGCGCGCCTCGGTCACGCCGACCTGCTTGAGCACCAAGAGGTCCGGCGTCGGCAGCGGCTTGGCCGTGGCCAGCTCCTCCGCCGTGTAGGTCTTCGGGCCCGCCGAGTTGCCCTCGGGGACGAACAGCGTGCCGAACGGCTTCGGCTTGGGCTTCGTGGTGGTCGTGGGCGCCGCCGCCGACGAGGACGACGGGTTGGCGGCGACCGACTCACCGCCGCCCGGCTTGATCACGAAGAAGTAGACACCCGCGGCGATGGCGAGCACGAGGACGACGACACCGACGATCGCGAAGACCTTGCCCTTGCCGCCGCCGCGTTCGTCGAACACCTCGGGGCCCTGGGTGTTGAACCCGCTCCACTGCTGCTGCTCGGGGTCGCCACCCGCCCACGGCGGCGAGTACGCGCTCTGGTCGCCGCCGCCCCACGGCGTGCCCTGCTGGGCCTGCCAGGGCGCGCCCTGCTGCTGCTGGCCGCGCACGACCTGCGTGCGGTCGGCGTTCGACACGACCTGCGTGCGCTCGCCGGCGTCACCGCTCTGCGGCTGACCGCTGTTAGGTACGACCTGCGTGCGGTCCGCCTCTTCCGGCGCGCCGACGGGCTTGATGAACTGGGTCGGCTCCGAAGAGGACCCCTGCTGCGGCTGGGGCTGCTGGGGGCTCCACTTGAACGGTGCCGGGAACGGGTTGGAGTCCGGTCCGGTCTGCTGCTGCGGCGGCTGCGGCTGGGGCGTGGCGCTCTGGCCGCTCTGCGCACTGGCGAGCAAGTCGTCGCGTTGACGCCGGTAGACGTCTGCCGAAACCTTCCCCGCAGCGAACGCCGCATCGAGCTGTCGGAGTTGTTCCTGCCAGGTCACCGCGGTCCTCCCTCGTGGTCAATCTCTGCACGTGCGCACGGAAAACCCCGGCCATCGCGGTTCGCCTATCCTACGGTCCGACGGCGGAAGGTCGGAGAGAGGAGCCCCCGATGGGCATCTGGCCGAATCGCCGTTCCGAGGGCGATGCGCCGAACGACCGCAAGAGGGCCGTGGACGGCTTCGCGACCCTCCGGCTGATCGCGGCGTTCTGCGTCATCATCGACCACACGGCCCCGTTGACCAACTCGGGCGGATCGGTCCTGCCGCTGTGGACCAACGTCGACCTCGGAGCGGTCGCGCTGTCGGCTTTCATGGCCATGAGCGGCTACCAGGTGGTCCAGAGCTGGGAACGGGATCCCAGCGCGTGGCGGTACTTCGTCAAGCGCGCGCTCCGCATCATGCCCGGTCTCTTCGTCGTGCTGGTGCTGTCAGCCCTGGTGCTCGGCCCGGTGCTGACAACGCTTTCCACCGGTGCGTACTTCGAGCACCCGGCCACGTGGAGCTACCTCTACGACAACCTGCTGATCTTCCCACAGAGGTACGCGCTGCCGGGGGTCTTCACCGAAAACCTGTACCCCAACGCGGTCAACGGGTCGCTGTGGAGCCTGACCGTCGAGGTGGTCGGCTACCTGCTGATCGCCGTGCTCGGCGTCGTGGGCGCGCTCCGGCGGCGGTGGATCGTGCTCGTGGTCGTGCTGGCGCTCGCCGTGATGTTCCAGCGGATCGTGACCGCGCAGTGGACGCCGTCCGAGGTGTTCCTGCTGATGCCGACGAAGCCGCTGGTGCAGTGCCTGACGATGTACTGCGTCGGGGTCGCGGCCTACCTGTACCGCGACCGGATCCGGTTCTCGTGGGCCGGTGTCGCGCTGGCCGTCGGCGTGGAGGCGGTCATGTTCGGCCTGCCACCGGCCGAGGTGACGAGGCTGGTGACGGTGCCGTACATCGCGCTGACCGCGGCGCTCCTGCTGCCGGTGAAGATGCGGCTGCCGGTGTCCGTGACCGCGGCGAGCTACGGCGTCTACCTGTACGGGTTCCCGGTCGAGCAGCTCGCCGTGCACCTGGGCGCGACCTCGGCGCTGGTGGTCGGCCTGGTCGCGGTGCCGATCGCGTTCGGCTTCGGGCTGCTGTCGTGGAACCTCGTCGAGAAGCCCGCGCTGAAGCTGCGCCGGGTGCTGTTGCGGCGCAAGCCGAAGCCGCCCGTGCCGCCGCACTCGGCACCCACCGTCGAGTTCGCGCCCGTCAAGATCTGATCACCCGCGCGGCAGGGCCGCCTGAACGGTCGCCAGCACGTCGACCAGGTCCTGCGAAAGCCGTGCCATGTCCGGGTTCGCGCCCTGCGCGACACCGACGCGGATCACCTTGTCGCCGGACGTGTAGACGACGCGCAGCACCGCCTTGTCCTGCCCGGAGAGGACGAAGCGGCCGTCGCTGACGTCGACGAAGCCCGCGGACCGCAGTTGTCCGGTCAACCCCGAGGAGATCTGCGCGGCCTCCTGCTTCGAGCCCGCGTCGACGACGATCAGCGCGTAGGACGTGGTGTTGTCGTTGGACGTGGCGAAGTGGAACCGGTTGACGCCGTTGTCGTTGAGCAGCCCGGCTTCTTGCGGCGAGAGCAACTTCAGGTCCAGGGCGCGGACGACGTCCATCTCGTTCTCGGTCTGGCCCGCGCCGGGCAGCGCGGGAACCGTCGACCCGCTGCTGGCCACCGCGGTGTTCGACGCGCCGCTGTCGCGGGTGAACCACCACGTGCTCCCGGCGAGCGCGGCGACCAGGAGCACCGCCACGACGGCGATCCCCCTGCGCTTCCGCGGCTTGCGCTCGACGGGAGGCGGGCGTGTCTCGGCGACCACCGCGACCTGCGGTGTGACCGGGGCCAGCACCGGCGGACCGGAGATCGGCGCGGCCGCCCGCACGAGCATCTGGTCGCGCTCCTTGACGTACTCGGCGCGGGTCATGTGACCACCCGCCAGTCGCGCGTCGAGTTGGCGCAGGTTCTCCTGCCAGTCCATCTCCAGCACCTCACGTGTCGCTCAGCCCGCCCGATCGGGCTGCACCATCCTGCCCGAGTCCGCTTCCGGGATCCGCGCAGAGGGTGGGGATCGGCGTCAGCCGACCCGGATCGAGCCGATCACCTTGCGCATGAAGTCGGTGAACTTGGCGCCGACGTCCTGGTCCGCCACCGTGGTGGGGCCCGCCGTCGCGACGCGCACCGTCATCTTGCCCGACGTGTAGATGCCGCGGTACAGGAATTGGTTGGAAGTGGCCAACTTCGTCATCGCGACCGACTTCGGCACGTCGTTCAGCTCCACAGTGGACGTACCGGGGACGGCCCTGTTCTCCACCAGCGCGGCCGACAGCACCTTGGCCGACTCCTCGTCCTTCGCGACGTACACCGCGATGGCGTACGCCAGGTCGCCGTCACCGCTCGACTTCTCGAAGACCTTCTCGACCCCGGCCTTCTGGAGCGCCTCCAGGTCGCCCGCGGGAATGATCTTGGCCTCGTCGGCGGCGGCCAGCGTGTACTCGCCGTTCTTCGGGTAGGGGGAGCCCGGCGGGTCCGGCACCGCGGCCAGGCCGGACGGCGGCGTGGTCGTCGTGGGCGGCGCGCTCGAATCCGGTGCGCTCGTCAGCGCGGCGGTCGTCGGCGGTGGCGGTGGCGCGGCGCTGTCGGTGCCCATGCCCCCGCTGAGGCCGAACCAGAACACGCCGCCGCCGATCACGATGAACGCCAGCACGCCGATCAGCACGTAGATCCCGACCCGCGGGCTCTTGCCCGCGCCCGAGTCGAACACCTCCGAGCCGTGCACGGCGGCCGTGCTCGGCGTGACGCCGAAACCCTTGTCCTCCCACGGCGGGACCGGCCGCTGCGGCTGGCCGAACTGCTGCTGCGGCGGGAACACCGGCAGCGGCTGGGAGGTGGACGCCGAGTTCGGCGCGGGCGGCGGGAACCCGACCGGCCGCACCTGCTGCGTCTTCTCCGGGTCGGCGAAGTCGCTCGTCCTGATGACGTTCGTCGTCTCGGGGTCGACGGGCTGGCTGGCCCGCCACCGCGCGGGCGCGGGCCCACCGCCGGACGCGGCGGCGAGCAGCTCGTCGCGACGCGACCGGTGCTGGTCCGCGGTGATCCGCCCGGCCGCCAGCGCCTCGTCCAGAGCGCTCAGCTCTTCCTGCCAGCCCATCTGAAATCCCTCTCGGCGATCTGCCCGTCACTGCTCGGACGTCCGTGTCGTGGCCGTGGGAATGTCGACACCAGTGGCCAAGCCAGCCGAGCCTATCTTGACCGACTACCGGCGCACCGATCAGCCAACTGGGCAAATCCCCAGGTGAGATGGGTCGCAACGGGAAGACTTCGGCATCACGCCGATGACCGGAATTCCCGCACACCGCTGGTGGACTCCGCGAACACGACGTTCGGGCAGTCCGGGAGGCGCGCGGCTGGAGCCAGGCGCAGCTCGCCGAGGCGGCAGGCATGACCCAACCCGCCATCGCCAGGTTCGAAGCGGGCGGCACGGTTCCCACCATTCCCGTTCTGGAGCGTCTCGCGCACGCCCTCGAACCGGAACTCGTCGTGCGGCTGTCGCCCCGGACCTCGGCGGCGTGATCCCGCCGTCGACCTGCGGAAGTTGAGTAGCGGTACTCAAGACAGCGCGTGGTGGCCACCGCAGAATTCCGGCATGGCTACCACGACCAAGAAGCACACGCCGACCTCGACGGCGTTCTACGCGCAGGCCGTCATCTCGTTCGTCGTCTCGCTCGGTGCCGTTGGCCTCGGTGTGGCCTACCTGCCCGTGGACGGCTGGGTGCGCGCGTTCCTGGCGCTGGGGCTGCTGTTCACCGTCACGTCGGCGTTCACGCTCGCCAAGTGCATCCGGGACCGCCAGGAGGAGCAGTACCTCGCCAGTCGGGTCGACCAGGCCCGGTTGGAGAAGCTCCTGGCCGAGCACGATCCGTTCAAGGTCGAGGCGATCTAGCCCTTCTTGGTCATCAGCGTCGGGCCGAGGATCTTGCGGGCGAGGCGGCGGGCCGCGCTGCGCGGCACGTACGGCTTCTGCGCCGCGGGCTTGGCCGCAGCCGCGGCGGCGGGAGGGGCGGTCTGCGGGGGAGTCGCCTCGGCCGGGGGAGTCGTCGCCGCGGGAGCGGGCGGTGGGACCGGCTGTGCGGGCGGGGGGACGAACGGTGGCGGGGGGCCGACCGGTTGGAACTTGACCGTCGCGTCGCTCTGGAACTTGATCGTCGGTTCGTTACCGGGTGTGAACTGCTTGTGCTCCTGGCTCAACGTCACGACTCGGATTCTGCCGGCTCCGGCGCGGTGAGTTCCAGGGGGAGAGATCAGCACGACAGCAGACCGCAGGGCCTCCTGGTCGTGGTCGTGGTGGTCGGCCGGACCGTCGTGGTGGTCGTCGTGGGCGGCGGGACCTGCGTCGTTGTCGTCACGGCGGTGGTCGTCGTCGTGACGGTCGTCGTGGTCGTGGTGGCCGTCGACGTTGTCGTCACAGTGGTCGACGTAGGGGTCGAAACCGGGGTCGACGAGTCCGAACTGGGGGCGCTGGTGGCCGTTTTCAGCCGGGTTTGCGCGTCCGACGCGGTCACCACGACGACGTTCGGCGTACCGCTGGGTGATCGGATCGGCTCAGCGGCGGGGCTCGTGGTGAACAGCGCGGCGAAGAGGGCGCCCGCCACCGCGCCCACCGCGACTCTCCCCGGATCCCCCAAGCTCACCGGGTCTGCCTATCTTGATCACCCGATCGGGTCAAATCCCGCGTGTCAACAGGAACGGCTCGGCCGGTGTCGGCCGAGCCGGTACCCGTCGGTGGATCAGACCAGCGTCGCGTCGAGCGTGATCGTCGTGCCCGCCAGCGCCTGGCTGACCGGGCAGTTCTTCTTCGCGCCCTCAGCGGCCTCGGCGAACGCCGCGGCGTCGATGCCGGGCACGGAGGCGCGCACCGTCAGGTGGATGCCGGTGATGCCCGTGCCGGGCTGGAAGGTCACCTCGGCCGAGGTGTCGACCGCGGTGGGCGGGGTGCCCGCGCCCGCGAGACCGTGCGACAGCGCCATCGAGTAGCAGGACGAGTGCGCCGCGGCGATCAGCTCTTCCGGGCTGGTCTTGCCGTTGGCGGCCTCGGCGCGGGAGGGCCAGCTTACGTCGTAGGTGCCGATGCCGGACGACTCCAGCGTGACAGCGCCCTTGCCCTCCAGCAGGTTGCCTTCCCAGTGCGTGGTCGCCTTGCGCGTGGTGGCCATCTGAAAGCTCCGTCTCGAAGAGGTGTCTTCCCAACGGGGCCAAACCTAATCGCGGGCCGTGAACCACGCGCCACGGGCATAGGAAAAGAGGCCAGTGCTCGAATGAGCACTGGCCTCTTTCAACGAGCGGACGACGAGATTCGAACTCGCGACCCTCACCTTGGCAAGGTGATGCGCTACCAGCTGCGCCACGTCCGCACCGGGTTTTCCTTGGTGCGAGGTAACTATAGCCCAGTCTCAAACGGCATTTCGACCGGGGGGTCCCAGATCGGCGAAGAGGTCGTCTACCTCGGCCAACCGCTCCGTCGTCATCCGCCACTCCCACAGCGGCCGCACCTTGACCACGACCTCGGGCGGCAGGCGGTGCGCCACGTCGTCGCGGAGGTCCCAGTCGTCGAACACGTGCTCGTAGAAGCTGACCATGATGGCGTTGGTCAGGAACTGCTCCGGCTGCTGGAAGCACCAGTGCGCGAAGCCGTAGACCCGGCGCAGGGTGTCCTCGTCCGCCGCGCGGTGGGCTTCGAGCGCGAGGTGCCACACCTCGCCGAAGTACACGTGGCACGACCACGACTCGTGCTCGACGACATCGCTCAGCTCGGGGAGCAGAGCTGCTGCTCTCGTACGCCAGTCGGCCACACGGCGGAAGATTACCGGTTCACGGCCTCCCCGGTGACCTCTGCGCGACCACCCGACGCCGACCCGTGATCGGGTCGTCATCAGCGGTAGGGGGGATCGGCTAGGCCGAACGGTCCACGCCGACCGGCTGGTCTTCAGTACCGGCTCGGCTTCTTCCTCGGGTGCCAGGACCGGTTTGTGGCATGTTGACCTGGGAGCACGTGGCCGGGTGGAGGTGTCGGGTCGGGATGGCCGAGTACATCGATGGCACCGACGGCACCGAGGTCGACCGGGATCTGCTGGCCAGGGTCCGCGCCGGTGAGGACGCCGCCTACGGCGAGCTGTTCTCGCGGCACGCGGACGCCGTGCGCCGGTTCTCGCTGAGGCACGTCCGCGAGCCCGCCGAGGCCGACGACCTGACCGCCGAGGCGTTCTTCCGGGTGCTCCAGGCGATCCGCCGCGGCACCGGTCCCACCGACCACGTCCGCACGTACCTGCTGACCGTCGCCCGCCGCGTCGCGTGGGAGTGGAGCGGTCGCCGCCGTGACGTCCCGGTGGACGACGAGGAGCTGAGCAGGCGGGTCGAGCCGTACGCCGACGCCACCGCGAACCGCGCCGAGTACACGTTGATCGGCCGCGCGTTCACCAGCCTCCCCGAGCGCTGGCGCACGGTCCTGTGGCAGGTCGAGGTCGAGGGGGAGCGGCCGTCGGCGGTCGCGCCGCTGTTCGGCCTGAGCGCCAACGCCATGTCCGCGCTCGCCCGCCGCGCCCGTGAGGGCTTGCGCGCCGCGTACCTCCAGGCGCACCTCGCCGAGGACCACGGCGAGGAGTCGTGCGCGTCCGTGCTGGTCAAGCTCGGGTCGTTCACGGCGGGTGGCGTCCAGGGCGCCGAGCAGCGCCGCATCCGCAAGCACCTCCGCACGTGCGCCCGCTGCACCGCGCTGCACGTCGAGTTGACCGAGGTGTGCTCCGCGCTGCGGGCGCACGCGGCGCACCTCGGTGTCCCGGTGGCCGTGACGGCGCTGGTCGGCGCCCAGGTGGTGCCGGTCGCCGTCGCGGGCAAGGCCGCGTGGCTCGGCGGTCGGGTGAAGTTCGTGCTCGCGGGTGCCGCGTCCGCCGCGGCCGTCGGGGTGTTCAGCCTGCTCGCGGGCCTGTTCACCGGTTCGCCGGGGCCGGGCGTGATCCGCGCCGACCAGGACGCGCCGCACGGCTTGCAGTTGGTGATCACCACCAGCGACACCACGACGAGCAGCCTGCCGCCCAGCGCGATCACCGAGCTGCCGGGGACCGAGGAGGACGAGCGGCCCGTGCGCCAGCACGAGGTGGCCGCGCCGCCGCCGGTGCGCCACCACGTCGACTCCGCGTCGGACCACGTCCAGGACTCGCACGTCTCCCGGACCGGGCAGCCGGACCTGCCCCCTGGCGAGGGTGACGAGCAGGCGGTGGAGGAGGTCTTCGAGTCCGGCGACGTCACGGAGCAGAAGACGTCCGAGTCCGGCGCGACCACGTCGGTGGTCCCCTCGCGGTCGCTCGCCAGCTCGTCCAGCACGGCGGCGTCCAGCGGCTCCCCGACCCCCACCACGGTGATCATCCGGCCGACGTCGACACCGCCGCCGATCCCGACCTACGGGACGGCCTACCGCGCCGAGTGACTGGCACAATTCGCGATCACTCCCCGCCACGACGAGGCCCCGCCGGTTCACCCGCCGGGTGCAGCGCTTTGCGGGTAGCGTTAACCAACGCTGAGTGATCGCTCGTGAGGCCTAGGAGACGGTGATGACGCGGCTGGTGCGCGGTGCGGACGGCCGGATGTGGACGGTGCGCAGCCGGATCGAGTGGCGCAACCCGTCCCCCGACGGCGACTTCGAGCACGACGTGAGCGGGGGCCAGGGTCCCGGCGTCATGATGATGCTGATCGTCATCGTGATGGGCGTGATCCTCGTGTCGTGGACACCGGCGGAGGTCGTCGTGCCCGCGTGGCTGGTGCTCGCGCTGATCTTCCTATTCATGTTCTTCCCGGTCCGCTGGAGCCTGCGCAGGCCGTGGACGCTGGTCGCGGAGTCGAAGGCGACCGCGGACGAGCAGCCGCCGGAGCTGTGGATGGGCCAGGTGCGCGGGGTGCTCACCGTGCGCCAGGAGGCGTCCAAGGTGTCGCGGAACATCGAGATGTACTCGCTGCCGGATGTCGAGGGGCCGCTGCAACCGGTCGACTGATCGGCGTTCGCGGGTGACACTGGGCTGGTGCCGGAACTACCAGAGGTCGAGGCCCTGGCCCACCACCTGCGCGAACACGCCGTAGGGCGGACGGTGCACCGCGTGGACGTCGCGTCCATGCAGGTGCTGAAGACGTTCGACCCGCCGTGGACGGCGCTGGTCGGCCGTCCCGTCACGGGCGCGGGCAGGCACGGCAAGCACCTGGACGTCGACTGCGACGGGATTCACCTGATCGTGCACTTGGCCCGCGCGGGCTGGTTGCGCTGGTCGGAGACCATGTCCGCGCCACCGCCGAAACCGGGGCGCGGTCCGCTGGCGCTGCGCGTCCACCTCGGTCCACCCGGTCAGGGGCCCGGCTTCGACCTGACCGAGGCGGGCACCAAGAAGGGCCTGGCCGCGTGGATCGTCCGCGACCCGGCGGAGGTCCCGAGCATCGCGCGCCTCGGCCCGGACGCGCTGAGCCTGAGCCGTGACGACCTCGCGTCGCTGCTCGAAGGCCGTGGCGAGCGGCTGAAGACGGCGCTCACCGACCAGACGCTGCTCGCGGGCATCGGCAACGCGTACTCCGACGAGATCATGCACACCGCGAAGCTCTCGCCGTACGCCACGGCGGGCAAGCTCGCCGACGACAAGCTCGACCTGCTCCACGAGGCCGTGACGACCGTGCTCACCGACGCCGTCACGCGGTCCGTCGGCCAGTCCGCCGCGACCCTGAAGGGCGAGAAGCGCTCCGGTCTCCGCGTGCACGCCCGCACCGGCCTGCCGTGCCCGGTCTGCGGAGACACCGTCCGCGAGGTCTCGTTCGCCGACAAGGCGTTCCAGTACTGCCCGACCTGCCAGACCGGTGGCAAACCGCTGGCCGACCGCAGGATGTCCCGCCTGCTGAAGTGACGGTCAGGACTTCAGCGGGTCGTGGCCCCAGTTCATCAGCGAGTACCGCCACCGGGTGTCCTCGACGTCGCCGGACGGGCGTTGGGCGAGGTGGCGGTGGACGTAGCCCACGACCTTGTCCATGTGCTTCTCGTCGGCGTCGGTCAGGTCGGCCTTCTTCTTGCCGAGGATGTCCACGATCCGCCGCCCGGAGTGGTGGCCGACCGATTCGCCGCCGTTCGACTGGCCGACGGACTTCGACTCGTCCGTGTCCAGCCAGCGCTCCAGCTCCGAGGCGGTCATGTTGACGGCCTCGCTGAACCCGCTCACGGCTTCTTCCGCAGCGCGTCCGCCTTGTGCACCGCGTCCTTGCCGGTCTTGTCGCTCTTCACCCGGTACTGCGGTTCGTCCTCCGACGCCCGCACGGTCCGGCCCGCGGCCTCGGTGTCCGAGGTGATCTCCTCGACCACCTCGCCCTGAACGCGCTGCCCGTGGCTGGACCAGGAGACCTTGTCGCCCTTCTTCATCCTCCGAGTGTCGGCCGAACGGCTCAGTCGCGCAGGATGACCACTTCCAGCGTGCGGGGGCCGTGCACGCCCTCGACCCGGCTCAGCTCGATGTCGCTGGTGGCGGACGGGCCGCTGATGAACGTCAGCGGGCGCACGGCGTCCAGGCGGGCGAGTGCTTCCGGCACGGTGGCCGCGACCTGGGACGCGCGCACCACGCACAGGTGGTAGTCCGGCAGCAGCGTCAGCACGCGCCTGCCCTGGGCGACCCCGGCGTCGAGCACGATCGTGCCGGTGTCGGCGATGGCGACCGCGCACCCCGTGAGCACGCCGTCCGAGCCGTCCAGGTCCTCGACGGTCAGCGGCGGCGAGTCGGTCAGCCACGTCACCTGGTCGACCAGCCAGTCCGGCGGCAGGTCGGCGGGGGCGACGATCCGGCGGCCCGCCAGCAGGGACGTGATCAGGTCGACCAGGCCGTCCGGCGCCACCTGGTGCACGGTCGCGCGGTAGTCGGCGACCCGCTCGGCGAACAGGTCGAGCGACCCCGGTCCGGTCCGGTGGTACTCGCGGGGCACGACCACGGGCGACGGCCGGTCGCCCAGCGCCTTGCGGATGCGGGCCAGGACCTCGGTGCGCGCGTCAGCCACGGTTCTCCTTCCACCAGGCGCGGAACGACTGCTTCGCGGGCACGGGCGCGTCGCGCGACGACGTCCACGCGGCGCCGGGGCCGGGCAGGCGGGTGATGCGGCCGTTGCGGCTGATCAGCTTGGCGAACGTGGCCAGCTTCTGCGCGCGCTCGTACCGGCTGGGGGAGGAGAACACCCACGCGGCGGCGGCCATCGCGATCGACTCCGGCGACCGGCCGCGAGCCGTGACGGACCGCGCCCGCAAGTGGGTCAGGACCTCGGGGATGTTGATCCGGACCGGGCACACCTCGTAGCAGGCGCCACACAGCGACGACGCGAACGGCAGCGACGCCGCCTGCTTGTCGTGCGGGTCGTCCACCAGTTGCGGGGTGAGGATCGCGCCGATCGGACCCGGGTACACGGACCCGTACGACTCGCCGCCCGTGCGCTCGTACACCGGGCACACGTTCAGGCAGGCAGAGCACCGGATGCACCGCAGCGCCTGCCGACCGACCTCGTCGGCGAGCGTGGACGTGCGGCCGTTGTCGAGCAGCACCAGGTGGAACGCCTGCGGCCCGTCGCCGGGCGTCACCCCGGTCCACACCGAGGTGTACGGGTTCATCCGCTCCGCGGTCGACGACCGGGGGAGGAGTTGGAGGAACACCTCCAGGTCGGACCACGTCGGCACCAGCTTCTCGATGCCCATCACGGTGATCAGGGTTTCCGGGAGCGTCAGGCACATGCGGCCGTTGCCCTCGGACTCCAGCACCACGATCGACCCGGTGTCGGCGACCGCGAAGTTCGCGCCGGACACGGCCACCTTCGCCGACAGGAACTTGCGCCGCAGGTGGGCACGAGCGGCTTCGGCCAGGTCACGGGGTTCGTCGGTCAGGCCCTCCGGCACGTCCGGCATCTCGCGGCGGAAGATCTCGCGGATCTCCGAGCGGTTGCGGTGGATCGCGGGCACCAGGATGTGCGACGGCCGGTCGTTCCCGAGCTGCACGATCAGCTCGGCCAGGTCCGTCTCGATCGCCGTCACACCACCGGCCTCGAGCGCCTCGTTGAGCCCGATCTCGGCGGTGGCCATCGACTTGACCTTGACCACCTCGTCGGACCCGGTCTCGCGGACCAGCCGCAGCACGATCTCGTTCGCCTCGGCCGCGTCCCGCGCCCAGTGCACGACACCGCCGCGCTCGGTCACGGACTTCTCCAGCCGCTCCAGGTAGACGTCGAGGTTCGCCAGCACCTCGTCCTTGAGCGCCTCACCGGCCAGCCGCAGGTCCTCCCAGTCGGGCATCTCGTCCACGGCCGCCGCGCGCCGTCCGCGGATCGTGCCCGTCGCCTTGCGCAGGTTGCTGCGGAGCTGCGTGTTCGCCAGCGCGGTCCGGGCGGCGTCCGGGAACTTCGGACTGCCCAGCCACGTCACCGGGTTGCGGGTGCCCACGGGTCCTCCTCGGTGCTCGCCAGGATCTCGGCCAGGTGCACGGGCCGCACGCCCGTCCGCAGCCGCGACAACCCTCCGCCGATGTGCATGAGGCACGAGTTGTCGCCCGCCGTCAGCACCTCGGACCCGGTGTCCAGCACGTGCCTCATCTTGTCCGACAGCATCGCCGTCGACGTGTCGGCGTTCTTCAGCGCGAACGTGCCGCCGAACCCGCAGCACGACTCGGCGTCCGGCAACGCCACCAGGTCCAGCCCGCGCACCGCCCTGAGCAGCGACAGCGGCTTGTCGCCGACTCCGAGCATCCGCAGCGAGTGGCACGTCGGGTGGTAGGTGACGCGGTGCGGGAAGTACGCGCCCACGTCCGTCACGCCCAGCACGTCGACCAGGAACTCCGACAGCTCGTACGTCGGCGCGGGTTCCGCCCCGAGCTGCGGGTGGATGTCGCGCACCATCCCGGTGCACGACCCGGACGGGATGATCACCGCGTCGTAGCCCGCGAACGTCCGCTCGTACGACCCCGCGAGCCCGCGGGCGTGGTCCGGATAGCCGGTGTTGAAGTGCATCTGACCGCAGCACGTCTGGTCGAGCGGGAATTCCACCGAGCACCCCAGCCGCTCCAGCAGCGTCACGACGGCCCGCGCCGTCGCCGGGTACAACGTGTCAGTCAGGCATGTCGCGAACAGAGCGACCTTGGGCGACTTCTCGACAACCTTCTGCACAGCGCCACTTTTCCCGCTAGGACATCGGATGTCTACCCAAACCGGTGGACCGTACGGGCGTTGAGGACATGAGGCCCTTGCCGAGAGGGCACCCGACAGCACAGCATGGACCCCGTGGGTGACCTCCTGGCCGAGCGGACCGTGCTCGGCGTCATCGCGACCCTGGCCGTCCTAGGCCTCTTCGTGATGCTCTGCCGTGCTCGCCGAGTGAGCACCTCCGTGGAAGACGCCGTCATGGACATGCTGCACCGCATGTCCAAGGCGTCCGCCGACCTGCGCGAGGGCCTGACCCAGGAGGCCGCGGACAAGGCGACACCCCACCTGCGAGAGATGCTCAGGTGCGTGGCGGTGGGCATCACCGACCACGAGGGCACCCTGCTGTCGTGGGACGGCGGCGCGAACGACCACTACGAGTTCCTCCAGGAGTACATCGCCCGAGCGATCACCGAGGGCCACAAGGAACACGTCGAGCACCGAAAGCTCGGCTGCGAACTACCCGGCCCGTGCTCGCTGCACAGCGCGGTCGTCGTACCGCTGGTCGTCGAGAACGACGTGGCGGGCACGCTGATCGTCATCAGCGGGGTGGCCAACAAGCGCCAAATCCGCATGGCCGAGGAAACCGCCAGGTTCGTCTCCACCCAGTTGGAACTGGAAGTACTCCAGAAATCCCGACAGGCGTTGGCACAAGCCGAGGTCAAGGCCCTACGCGCCCAGATCTCACCGCACTTCGTCTACAACGCGCTGAACACCATCTCTTCACTGATCCGCACCGACCCGGCCCACGCACGGGAACTGCTCCAGGAGTTCGCCGAGTTCACCAGGTACTCCTTCAGGACGGACGGCTTCTTCACCACCCTCGCGGACGAACTGACCAACATCCACCGCTACCTCACCATCGAACAGGCGAGGTACGGCCCAAGACTGAACGTCAGACTAAGAATCGCCCCCGAGGTCTTGCAGGTAGTACTGCCATTCCTGGTACTACAGCCACTGGTGGAGAACGCGGTAAGGCACGGAATCGCCAAGAAACCAGGCGGCGGCCTACTCACCATCATCGCCGAGGACAACGGCGCGGAAGCCCTGATCAGCGTAGAAGACGACGGCGTTGGCATGGACCCAGACCGCCTCTTCGACGACCTGAAGGACGCCCACCAAACAGGCGCCCACGTGGGCCTGGGCAACATCAACGACCGCATGCGAGCAGTATTCGGCGACGAATACGCCCTGGTGGTAGAAACCGCACCGGACGCAGGCATGAAGATCATCCTAAAGATCCCCAAGTACAGCCGCGGAGTACGCACCAACCTAACCCTGGTACAACCAACAATCGAAGACACCAGCGAACAACCAGTAATCCGCGCTTAAAAAACCGAACCACCCACAAACGTAACACGCCCCACAAAACCGTGGCCGATTTTACTTGGGGGATTTGCCCCTTAAACTTGCGTCGGACGGCAGCTTCACCCTCTGCCCTTTATTGTCCGACGAAGGGGCAAATCTAGGGGCCCCAAGTCAAATCGGCCACCCACCACCAAACCCGCGCAGCCCTAAAACGCCCTACCGAGCCGCCACAGCCAACGTAAACACCAACATCACCCCACACACGGCCCACACGATCCACATCCAGTAGATCCCCATGGGCGTGGGCCTTTCCGCCCCCTGCCGACCCCGCTCATCCCACCACTCGACGTACCGCTCCAGCCATCGGATCGGGTTGAACGTCATGCGCGACCTCGCGTGATTTCGCCGGACCCCGATGCTAACCGCGCGCACCCCACCTCGCCGCACGTAGGGTCGTCGTCATGAGCAGCGTGACTGACAAGATCGCGGCCCGCCTCCCGAAGATCGTCGGTGACCGGGGCGAACGGCCTCCGGTGGTCGCCGCCGTGCGCCTGCACGGCGTGATCACCCCGACGCCCACCCCGATGGCCCGCAACTCGATCAGCCTCCAGAACCTGGAGTCGGCGCTCACCCGCGCGTTCGACCACGACCGCCTGGTCGCCGTCGCCCTGCTCATCAACTCCCCCGGCGGCGCCCCGACCCAGTCCGCGCTCGTCGCCGAACGCGTCCGAGAATTGGCGGCGAAGAAGAATGTCCCCGTCCTCGCCTTCTGCGAGGACCTGGCGGCCTCGGGCGGCTACTGGCTCGCTTGCGCGGGTGACGAGATCTACGCCCACGGCACCTCCATGGTCGGTTCCATCGGCGTGGTCAGCGCCGGGTTCGGCCTCAACGGCCTCCTGGAGCGCTACGGCGTCGACCGCCGCGTGTACACGGCGGGCGCGAACAAGGTCCGCCTCGACCCGTTCCAGGCCGAGAAGCCGGAGGACGTGGAATGGCTCAAGAGCCTGCACGGCCAGTTGCACTCGCAGTTCATCGATTGGGTGAAGGAACGCCGCGGCGGGAAGCTCACCGCCGCTGACGACGAGCTGTTCACCGGGGAGGTCTGGACGGGGGTGAAGGCCGTCGAACTAGGCCTCGTCGACGGCATCGGCACCGTTCGGAGCGTCATCTCGAAGCGCTTCCCGGACGCCGAGATCGCCATCGCCGAGCCGAAGAAGAACCTCTTCGCGAGGCTCGGACTGGCCGGAGCCACCACCCGATCGGGGGACTTTGTCCTCGACGGTTTGGCGGCGCTGGAAGAACGTGCTCGCTGGTCCCGATTCGGATTGTGAGATCAAGGTTCCCCAACGGCTGGTCGGCGGCGTAGACACGACCCCTCGCGGATGGGCAAGATGCGCACACAGTGAGCATCCAAGACAACACCGGCCTCCTCGTCCTGGCGGTGGACGACGAGGCGCCCGGTCTGAGCGAGATCAAGTTCCTGCTGGAGAGCAGCCCGCACATCCGCCGTGTGCTGACCGCCTTCGACGCCGCTGAGGCGCTGCGCATACTGCGCGGCGACTACGACGACGAGGTGATGCAGCGCTCGAAGGACGGGCGTCCCCCGGTGGACGCGGTCTTCGCGGACATCAACATGCCCGGATTGAGCGGCACCGACCTGGCGCGGGTGCTGAACGCGTTCCGCGCGCCACCCGCGCTGGTGTTCGTGACGGGGGTCGAGCACTCGGAGGCCGTCGTGGCGTTCGAGGTCGGCGCGCTGGACTTCGTCACCAAGCCGATCAACGACGACCGGGTCAACAAGGCCATCGCGCGGGTCGTCGACCGGGTCAACCAGACGCCCGTCGTGGCGCCGGACAGCCAGCCCGCGTACGTCGAGCCGACGGACGAGGAGGTCATCCCGGTCGAGCTGGGCGGGACGATCAAGCTGGTCCCGCGCGCGACCGTCCGGTTCGTCGAGGCGCAGGGCGACTACGCTCGCCTGCACACCGCCGAGGGCAGCCACCTGGTCCGGATCCCGCTGGCGCAGCTCGAGGAGCGCTGGGCCAACGCGGGTTTCGTCCGCATCCACCGGTCGTACCTGGTGGCGCTGCCCCTGGTGAGCGAACTGCGCATGACGTCGAACGGCTACGCGGTCGTCATCGGCAGCGGTGCTGACGCGAAGGAGCTGCCGGTGAGCCGCAGGCATACGCGGGAGTTGAAGGAGCGCATCGTTCGTCCGCCCAAGAGCAGTTGGGGATGACCAGGAACGACGTCGGGTCCGGTCCGCCCGGACAACCGGACCAGCCGCAGCCGGGTGAGCGCGATCCCTGGCTGGAGGTGTCCGGCCGCAAGCAGCGCCGCCGTCGCGTCGTGCTGGCCGACAGCAAGGGCCGCAGCAAGGTGACGCGGACGATCGTCGAGCTGGAGGAGCAGACCAGCGTCGGCGAGAAGCTGGTGCGCGACCTGATCAACCAGCAGCTCCGCACGGCGTTCCTGCTCGGGGGCAGCACCCTGCTGTTCCTCTGCCTGCTGCCCGCGCTGTTCCTGTGGGTGCCCGCGATCTCCGAGGTGCAGGTCGTCGGCGTGCGGCTGCCGTGGATCATCCTGGCGCTGCTGCCGTTCCCGCTGTTCTACTGCATCGGGTTCTGGTTCCGCCGCACCGCCGAGCGCCACGAGCGCGACTTCGTGAGCATGGTCGACCGCTGACATGACCAAGGACCTGTGGAGCCTGTCCGGCGTCGTCGTCGTCGCGGTGGTCACCTTCCTGCTCGGCTACGTGGGTTCCCGCCGGGCCAACTCCACCCCGGACTTCCTGGTCGCCCGCCGCGCGGTGCCGTCGACCCGCAACGCCGCCGCCATCTCCGGCGAGTACCTGTCCGCCGCCTCGTTCCTCGGCGTCGCGGGCTTGGTGCTCAAGGACGGGATCGACGCCCTCTGGTACCCGATCGGCTTCACCGCCGGCTACCTCGCGCTGATGCTGTTCGTCGCCGCGCCGCTGCGCCGGTCCGGCGCGTACACGCTGCCGGACTTCGCCGAAGCCCGTCTCGGCTCGACCGGCCTGCGGCACGTGTGCACGTTCTTCGTGGTCTGCATCGGCGTCCTGTACCTGGTGCCGCAGTTGCAGAGCGCGGGCCTGACGTTGAACACCATCACCGGTCTCCCCGCGTGGCTCGGGGGTGCGGTCGTCACGGTGATCGTGGTGGTCAACGTGCTCGGCGGCGGGATGCGCGCGATCACGCTGGTCCAGGCGTTCCAGTACTGGGGCAAGCTGTTCGCCATCGCCGCGCCGACGTTCGTCCTGTTCGTGGTGTTCCTCGGCGGTCCGAGCAACGGCGCGCAGGCGATCGACGACAACGGGCTGCTGCGGTTCCACGAGGACATCACGTTCACCACCGGCGACCCGGTGCGGATCCGGGTGTCGGAGCCGATCATGCTCGACGTGCGGGGTGTGGTCGACGGGACGCCGACCGACGGCCCGGTGCTGTGGAACAAGGGCGTCTACACGCTCGGCGCGGAGACGGTGCTCGGCGTCCAGGCGGGCAGCGCGGTCCCCGTGGTCGACGGTGTGCCGACGACGAACGAGGGCTGGCTGAAACCCCAGCGGAGCGGCCTCTCCGGCCTGTTCGAGACGTACTCGCTGATCTTCGCGACGTTCCTCGGCACCATGGGCCTCCCGCACGTGCTGGTGCGGTTCTACACGAACCCGGACGGCACGGCGGCCCGCCGGACGGCGCTGCACGTGCTGTACCTGCTCGGCCTGTTCTACATCTTCCCGACGGTGCTGGGCGTGATCTCCCGCCAGTTCCTGCCGCAGCTCCTGGTGACCGGGAAGACCGACGCCGCCGTGCTGATGCTGCCGAACACCATGCTGCCCAACCTCGGGGGCCAGATCCTCGGCGCGATCGTCGCGGCCGGGGCGTTCGCCGCGTTCCTGTCGACCTCGTCCGGCCTGGTCGTGAGCGTGGCGGGTGTCGTGTCGACGGACATCCTGCCGGGCAAGGTGCGCGACTTCCGGTGGGCGACGGTGCTGACCGGCGCGGTCGCCATCGGGCTCGCGCTGCTTCTCCCGCGCGGCGACGCGTCGCTCACGGTGGCGATGTCGTTCGCGCTGGCCGCGTCGACGTTCTGCCCGATGCTGGTGCTCGGCATCTGGTGGCGCGGCCTCACGTGGGTCGGCGCGGTCTACGGGCTGGTCGTCGGCGGCGGTCTGGTGATCATCGCCCAGGGGATCACCGTGGCCAGCAGCTACACCGGCCACTGGGCGCCGTCGGTCGCGTCGCAGCCCGCGCTGATCACGGTGCCCATCGCGTTCATCACCATGATCGTCGTCAGCAAGGGCACCCGACGGCGGCGGCCGGAGGACGTGAACCAGATCCTGCTGCGCCTGCACGCCCCGGACCCGCTCGGGTTCATCCAGGACCGCGACGTCGCGCGCTTCGGCTCGGTCGAGGAGAAGGCGCGGCTCGACCTGAAGCACCGGGGCACCGGCGGACCCCGTCCCTGACCTGCGCACTTCGCGGCTGAGTGTTACCAAGGTCTCAAACGGGTGAGCCGTGGTGTATCGATCTGGTTAACGGTGAGGTTTGTCCGATGAAGGGCTATTCGTCTCAGCAGCAGGACCGCTCATCGCATCACTCGACAGTTGGGCGCAATGAACCCAACGGGGACTTACAGCCAGTAGCCGCAGGTCTCTACGGTGCAGCGCGTACCTGAAGCACCTCAGGGAGGCATTACGTGCCCGTCACGTTGCTGACACCTACGACACGGACGCGAGGAGGGGACTGTGAGCACTGCTGAGCACCCCCCAGCAGAGTCGAATCCCGTTGGCGAACACGACTGGGAAGCCGTCCAGTCGAGCCCCGAATTCGTGGAACTGCGTCGCAGGCTGCGCAGCTTCGTCTTCCCCATGGCAGGCCTCTTCCTGGTCTGGTACCTCCTCTACGTCCTGCTGGCCGACTACGCGCACGACTTCATGGCCACCAAGGTCGTCGGCAACATCAACATCGGGCTGATCTTCGGCCTCCTCCAGTTCGTGTCGACGTTCGCGATCACCACGCTCTACGTGCGGCACGCCAACAAGCACCTCGACCCCGCGGCCGAGAAGATCCGCAACGAGCTCGAAGGCGGCCACGCGTGAACAACAACCCGGTGCTGAACATCAGCATCTTCGCCGTGTTCGTCGCCATCACCCTCGTCGTCGTCATCCGGGCGAGCCGCAACCAGAAGACCGCGGCGGACTACCTCGCCGCCGGTCGCGCGTTCACCGGCCCGCAGAACGGCATCGCCATCGCGGGCGACTACCTGTCCGCCGCGTCGTTCCTCGGCATCGCGGGCGCCATCGCGCTGAACGGCTACGACGGCTTCCTCTACTCCATCGGCTTCCTGGTCGCGTGGCTCGTCGCGCTGCTGCTGGTCGCGGAACTCCTCCGCAACACCGGCAAGTACACGATGGGCGACGTGCTGGCGTTCCGCATGAGGCAGCGCCCGGTGCGCGCCGCGGCGGCGACGTCGACCATGGCCGTGTCCTTCTTCTACCTGCTGGCCCAGATGGCGGGCGCGGGCGGCCTCGTGGCGCTGCTGCTCAACATCACCGGCAAGGGCGGCCAGGCGATCGTGATCGCCGTCGTGGGCGCGCTGATGATCGCGTACGTGCTCATCGGCGGCATGAAGGGCACCACCTGGGTGCAGATCATCAAGGCCGTGCTGCTGATCATCGGCGCGGGCGTCATGACCGTCTGGGTGCTCGCCAAGTACGGCTTCAACCTGTCGACGCTGCTCGGCGCGGCCGTGGACAACGCCCCGAAGTTCGGCGAGAAGATCCTCGGCCCCGGCCTCCAGTACGGCGCGACCGGCACGTCGAAGCTCGACTTCCTGTCGCTCGGCCTGGCGCTGGTGCTCGGCACCGCCGGTCTGCCGCACATCCTGATGCGCTTCTACACGGTCCCGACCGCGAAGGAAGCCCGTCGTTCCGTGGTGTGGGCGATCTGGCTGATCGGCCTCTTCTACCTGTTCACCCTGGTCCTCGGCTACGGCGCCGGTGCACTGGTGGGCCCGGACAAGATCAACGCCGCACCGGGCAAGGCGAACTCGGCAGCCCCGCTGCTCGCCGAAGCCCTCGGCGGCCCGGTCCTGCTGGGGCTGATCGCGGCGGTCGCGTTCGCCACGATCCTCGCCGTGGTGGCGGGCCTGACGATCACCGCGTCGGCGTCGTTCGCCCACGACATCTACGCCAACATCATCAAGAAGGGCGAGATGGAGGACAAGGAAGCCGAGGTGGTCGTCGCCAGGCGGACCGCCGTGGTGATCGGTGTCGTGGCCATCGTCGGCGGCATCGCCGCGAACGGCCAGAACATCGCCTTCCTCGTCGCCCTCGCGTTCGCGGTCGCCGCGTCCGCGAACCTGCCGACGATCCTCTACTCCCTGTTCTGGAAGCGCTTCAACACCAGCGGCGCGCTCTGGAGCATCTACGGCGGCCTGTCGGTCACGATCCTGCTGATCGTCCTGTCGCCCGCCGTGTCCGGCAAGGCCTCGTCGATGTTCCCGACCGCGGACTTCGACCTGTTCCCGCTGTCGAACCCCGGCATCGTGTCGATCCCGCTCTCGTTCATCCTCGGTTACCTCGGCACGGTCCTCTCGAAGGAGAAGGACTCGGCGAAGTACGCGGAGATGGAGGTGCGCGCCCTCACCGGCGTCGGCGCCGAGAAGGCGACCGCGCACTAGCCGCACCTGGTCGAACCAGTCGCGGAAACCCCCCACCGGATCTCCAGCGGTGGGGGGTTTC
>NZ_JANYMP010000022.1:86071-179351 GCF_025061645.1 Umezawaea endophytica
AAACCCCCCACCGGATCTCCAGCGGTGGGGGGTTTCGCGACTGTGGACTCCTGGCGCACCCCTCCAGCGCCGGGATTCCGCCCCCGGTGGAAGAGTGGGCCGGGGACCTTCAAGAAATCTCAAAGGACCGTGACAGCGCGGCCGGTCGGCCGAATCCACGTGGAACCGCCCACCTCGCGCACGCCCACCTGGAACCATCCCGGTCATGGTCCACCCGGTGAAACCGCGGCGCGTCGCCCTGCTCCTCGGCGTGATCGCCTCCCTGATCGGCCTGGGCCTCCTGCTGTCGCGCACGCCTGCTGCGGAGTCCTCCGAACCTCCGCTGGGAAGCCCTCCCGCCGACCGCGGGAGCGCGGGCCCGGACTGGGTCGCCCAGCAGGTGCCGTGCACGCCGGGGCAGGGCTGGGAGTTCAGCACCAGAGGTCTCGAAGATCCGGTCTTCCCGCTGGTCGACGCCGTGCGGGGCGTCGCGGGGTGGGCGAGGGTGAACCCCGGTCACACCTTCGTCGTCGGACCGAACAGCACCTCGGAGGGCTACTACGAGTACACGGTCGACTTCTTGGACACCGCGGGGAGCGGGCAGTTCCGGGTCCTCCGAGGGCCGTTCGAGGGCACGCCGGTCGCGGTGGCGGACCACGAGGCCAACGCCACGGGTGACTGCGCCCCGGCTCGGAGGCTGGTCCGGCCCGACGGGACCGTGCTCCAGCTCTACCCCGTCCACTCCAGCGAGCCCTTCGCGTCGTTGACCCAGACGATCCGGGTCTACACGCCGGGAGGAATGCGCTACGAGGTGGAGATGCGCAACTTCGGCGCGAGCGCCTTGAACGGCACCATGACCCGGAAGTACAGCCGCGTCGGACCCGGCCGCGAGACCCTGCCGCTGGACGAGCGCCGGTTCGCCGAGGCGGGGATCGCGTTCGCCGAGGCGGTTCCTCACGCTCGCCCGACCTGACGACGTGGCACGATGACGGGCGTGACCGTGCCGAACGTCGAAGTGTCCGAGGTCCCCGTCGAGCTGCCCGAGGGCAAGGTGCTGCTCGACGTGCGCGAAGCCGACGAGTGGGAGGCCGGGCACGCGCCCGACGCCCTGCACATCCCGATGAGCGAGCTGGCAAGCAGGCTCGGGGAGCTGCCCGCCGACAGCGAGCTGTACGTGATCTGCCGCTCGGGCGGCCGGTCCGCCCGCGTCACCCAGTACCTCAACGCGAACGGCTGGGACGCCGTGAACGTCGACGGCGGCATGCAGCACTGGTCCGCCCAGGACCGCCCGCTCGTGGGCGGCGTCGGCGGCGCGGACCCCGAGGTCATCTGATCATGCAGCCGTTGCAGCCGATGCGCGTGGACTGGGTGGCGACCCCGCCTCCCGGTGCCTACCAGCGCAGGCTGCGGCGGTTCACGCCCCGCTACCAGGGGCCGCCGTCGTACCCCGTGCCGCCGAGGTGGGGTTTCCCGCTGCTCGCGTGGCGCTGGCCGACGTCGGTCATGGGCGACGCGGCGGTCCCCGTCTCGGTCGACCAGGTCCGCACCCGCGCCCGCGCCGCCGCGAACGCGCTGAGCCTCGCCGCCCTCACGGCCATCTGGGCCGCGGGCAGCGAGGTCTGGCGGTACGTGCTGCTCGCGCTCAGCCGGTACGGCGCCCTGTCACCCACCACCGTCGGCCTGTCCGACGCCATGGTCGTCTCGTCGGCCGTCGTGTCCTGGGTCGCGTCGGCGCTGGCCATCGTGCTCACGCTGCTGTGGCTGCGCCGGGCCAGGGACGCCGCGGCCGACGCGGCGGGCTACGCCCCGTCCCGCTCGGACCTGCACGTCATCATCGGCCTGGTGGTGCCCGGCGTGAACCTCGTCGTGCCCGGATCGGTCGCGGCCGAACTGGAGCACGCCGCCCTCCGCGAACCGGCCGACCGCCGCCCCAACCCGTCCAGGCTCCTGCGGATCTGGTGGGGCCTGTGGGTCATCACCGGCCTGTTCGTCGCCTTCACCCTGGTCTGGACGTTCCGCTCCAGCGTGCAGGCGCTGGCCGACGGCGTGCTGCTGCACGCGTTCGCCGACCTGCTCGCCGCCGCCGTCGCGATCACGACGATCCTGGTCGTCCGCCGCATCACCACGCTGCTGCTGCCGGTCGACCCGTCGGCGGTGCGGTTCATGCGCGTGGTCGGCGTCAAGGACGCGCCCGAACCGCCGCTGCGCGCCGAGCGCTACGCCGGTTCGGCCCGCTAGACCACCTCGTTCTCCCAGTCGTCGGGCGCCCACAGCACGTCCACCGGGACCATCCGCGAGTAGTGCCGGACCGCCCGCTCGACCGAGTCGTGCACCCCGAACATCGTCTTGCGCGTCTCCGGATCACGCCGGTACACGACGACGTCGGTCTCGTCGCCCTCGGTGATCCGCATGCCGAACGCGAACAGGGTGGCCTCATCGGTCACCAACGCGAAAAGGGTTGCCTCCATGAGGCCATCGTCCACTCGGGACATCCACTCGATCCGGTGAAGGAAAGTGGAAATCCCGCTTCTGGATTTCCCGTGGCCATACTCGGGTGATGCCGACGCGACCGCCGTTTCGCCGCCGCCGACTCGGGGCTCGACTCCAGGCGATGCGGGTCAGGGCGCGGATGACCCTCGACGACGCGGCGGCGGCCCTGGACAAGACGCGCAGCACCCTGCACCGCGTCGAGCAGGGCGAAACCCGCGCCGACATCCACCTGGTCCGCTCGATGATGGACCTCTACGACCAGTACGAACCCGACCTGGTCGAGCAGACCCGCCGCGCCGCGAAACCGGGCTGGTGGGTGTCGTACGGCTTGCAGGACACGGGGTACATCGACGTGGAAACCGAGGCATCGCACGTGCGGGAGTTCTGCCTGAGCTATGTCCCAGGTCTTCTCCAGACCGATGCGTACATGCGTGCCGTGTTCGAGGCACACCACCTCCAGCGCTCGGACCGGGAATTCGAGAACCAGGTCAAGGTGCGGCTGATCCGGCAGTTGCGGCTCACCGACTCGGAGGATTCGCTGGAACTGGTAGCACTGATCGATGAGGGGGTGCTGCGCAAGGAAGTCGGCGGAGTCAGCGTGATGCGCGGCCAGTTGCACCACCTACTGCTGGCAAGCCGGTTGGCTTCAGTGACCCTTCGGGTGTTGCCTGATCGCCTGGGCGCCCATCACGGCATGAACGGCGCGTTCATCGTGCTGGGGTTTCCCGAGTCAGATCCCGAGGTCCTCTACACCGAGTACGTCACCGGGTCACTGCACATCGAGGCAGACGCAGAGGTCAACGCTGCTAAACTTTTGTTCGAACACCTGCTATCCAAGGCGCTGGATCCCGACAAGTCGGTCGCGCTGATCGAACGGGTGCTTGCCGAGCGCTTCGGCCCCGAGTGAAAGAGGTGATCACAGTGTCTACTGTGGACTTCACCGGTGCGGTGTGGCGCAAGAGCAGTCGGAGCAGCGGTGCCAACAACAGCGCTTGTGTCGAAGTGACCTGGCGCAAGAGCAGCCGGAGCAACGGCGGCAACAACGGCAACTGCGTCGAGGTCGCGTTCACCGGTCCCATGGTCGCCGTTCGGGATTCCAAGAACATCGCTACTGGTGTCCTGGCGTTCCCCGAGTCCTCCTGGTCGGCGTTCCTCAAGCACATCTAGCGTCCAACTCGCGGATACCCCGCGGCCACCTCGGTCTGCCACGGTGGGTCCATGCGGGCACTCGTGGCGGCTGTCGTGATCGGTTTGCTGGTTCCCGGCGTCGCGGACGCCCACGGGCGTTCGTTCGACCTCCAGGCCCACCGGGGTGGGATCGGGTTGACCGTCGAGAGCACGTTGGCGGCGTTCGACAAGGCGCTTGGCGTCGGTGTGACGACGCTGGAGCTGGACATCCAGATCACCTCCGACGGCCGCGAAGTCGTGACGCACGACCGGAAGACCAACCCGGCGAAGTGCGTCGACACGGCGCCCGCCACGCCCGGTGACCCGGCGTTCCCGTACGCGGGCAAGTACGTGCGGGACCTGACGTTCGCGCAGGTCCGCACGCTCGACTGCGGGTCCCGCCGCTGGGAGCAGTACCCGGACCAGGAGCTGTCGCCCGGCGCGAGGATGCCGACGCTGCGGGAGGTCTTCGACCTCGCGCGCCGCCACCACGCGCGTGACATCCGCTTCAACATCGAGACCAAGGTCGAAGCCGCCGCACCGCAGGAAACCGCGCCGCGGGAGCAGTTCGTCCAGGTGGCCGCCCGCGAGATCCGGCGTTCCGGCTACCTGCGCAACGTCACCGTGCAGAGCTTCGACTGGGGCGCCCTGATGCGGATGCGCCAGGTGGAACCCCGCATCGCGCTGGTGGCCCTGACCCAGCCGGAGTTCCTGCGCCCCGGCTCGCCGTGGCTCGGCGGCCTCGACCTAGCCGATTTCGGCGGCAGTCCCGTCAAAGCCGTGAAGAGCTTCGGTGCCAGCGCTCTCTCGCCGGTCCACGGCAACCCGCAGGGCGGCAAGGTCGGCGACCCGGACTACGTCCCGTTCACCACGAAGGCCCTCGTCGACGAGGCCCACCGCGCCCACCTCGAGGTGATCCCGTGGACCGTCAACGACCCGGCGACGATGAACAAGCTGATCGACGACGGCGTGGACGGCCTGATCACCGACTACCCGGACCGCCTCCGCGAAGTCCTGTCCGATCGGGGCTTCAGGCTCCCGCGCCGGTACCCGTGAGCCGCAGCTCGTGCAGGCCGCGGATGACGAACTCCGCGCGCCTGCGCGGTTCGGCGGCCAGTTCCGCGCCGGGTAGCTTGCGCGCCAACGCGCTCAGCGCGGCCTCGACCTCGATGCGGGCCAGCGGCGCGCCGAGGCAGTAGTGGATGCCGGCGCCGAAACCCAGGTGCTGGTTGGGGAAGCGGCCGATGTCGAGCGTCTCGGGCTTGGCGAACACCAGCGGGTCGTGGGCGGCGGCGCCGAGCAGTGCGGCGATCTTGTCGCCCTCCCGCAACCGGTACCCGGCGATCTCGACGTCGGCGGTCGCGGTGCGCTCGAAGAGCTGCAACGGCGAGTCGAAGCGGATCAGCTCCTCGGCAGCGGTGGGCATCAGCGACGGGTCGGCGAGGAGCCTGCGCCACTGGTCGGGGTGGTGCATGAGGGCCAGGACGCCGTTGCCGACGACGTTCACGGTGGCCTCGTGGCCCGCCATGAGCAGCAGCACGGCGGTGGCGACCAGCTCGTCCTCGGTCAGCTTGCCGCCGTCGGTGTCGGTCACCGCGACGAGGTCGCTGACCAGGTCGGCGCCGGGGCTCCTGCGGCGCAGGGCGATCAGCTCGCGCAGGTAGGCGACGAACTCGGTGGACGCGCGTTCGGCGGCGTCCTTCCTGTCCTGCGGCAGGTCGAACTCGTACATCTTGACGATCGCGTTCGACCACGGCTGGAGCAGCGACCGCTCGGACGTGGGCACGCCCAGCAGTTCCGCGATCACCTCGACCGGCAGCGGCGCGGCGACGTGGGCCAGCAGGTCCGCCGAGCCCTCGTCCTCGACCTGCGCGCACAGCTCGTCGACCAGCCGGTCGGCCAGGTCGGCGATCCACGGTCTCAGCCGCTCCACGTGACCGCGGCCGAACGCGGCGGCGACCAGCCTGCGCAGCCTGCCGTGGGTCGGGGGCTCGTTCTCCAGCAGCGAGTTCCGGTGCAGGAGGTTGAACGAGGTGAACGCCTCGACGGGCTTCACGTCCGACCAGACGCGGCCGAGCGAGCGGTGGCGCAGCACGGCCGAACCGGCGGCGTGCGACACGGTGACCGCGATGCCCATGTCCTCGTGCCAGTGCACCTCGCCGCGCTCGCGCAGGGCGGCGAACACGGGGTAGGGGTCGGCGATGAACGCCGGGTCCCGCTGGTCGAATACGACACTGGTCACGACCGGAACGCTATGTCGTCGACCTGCGATAGTCCACGCGATGTGCTTGTCAGCTCAAATAGTTATCGTCCGGTTCACCTGCTACGAGTTGACCGCGAGCCGCAGGTCACGGACAGTTTCTCCTCGTGTCACCTCTCGTCGTCGCGCACCGCGGCGCCTCAGCGCACAGGGCCGAGCTCACGTTGGCGGCCTACGAACTAGCGATCGAGCAGGGTGCGGACGGGATCGAGTGCGACGTCCGGCTCACCGCCGACGGCCACCTGGTCTGCATCCACGACGACGTCGTGGACCGCACCTCCTCCGGCACCGGCCGGGTCAGCGAGATGACCCTGGCGCAACTGTCCGAACTGGACTTCGGGAGCTGGTACGACAACGAGCCGCAGCGCGTGCTGACGTTCGACGCGCTGCTCGACCTGGTGACGTCCTCGCGCCCGGACCTGAAGCTGTTCGTGGAGTCGAAGCACCCCGCGCGCTTCCCCGGCCGGATCGAGTGGAAGGTCGCCGCGACGCTGGGCAGGTACGGGCTGTCGAAGCCCGAGACCAAGGACGACGCGCGGGTGGTGATGATGTCGTTCTCCACGCTGGCCGTGCGCAAGCTGCGCGAGTACGCGCCGCGCCTGCCGACCGTGCAGCTCATCGAGAACATGGGGAAGCAGGGCCGGGACGGCTGGCTGCCGCCGTGGGCCGACTACGCGGGGCCCGGCGTGGACCTGGTGCGCGCCGATCCGGGTTACGTGGAGCGCTGCCGCGCCCAGGGGCACGACACGTACGTCTGGACGGTCGACGCGCCGGAGGACGTCGAGCTGTGCCGCGACCTCGGGGTGCGGTTCCTGGCCACGAACTCGCCCATCAAGACCCGTGAGCACCTCGCGGGCGAGGGGGAAAGCTCCGCCCAACTCGGATGAGCAGGTCGCGGTCGGATAACTTTGCGCACTGAACTGCGAGCGCGAGGAGGGCCAACGGTGGCCAAGCGGACGGCCGTGAAGAACGCTGCGAAGCCGACTGACGGGGTCAACCCCCGCCAGCCGTGCCCGTGCGGCTCCGGCAAGAGGTACAAGGCCTGCCACGGCTCCGAAGGCGGCCCCGGCGACGTGATGGTGTCCCGTCCGTTCGAGGGACTGGCCTCGGAGTGCGAGCTCATCGCGCTGCGCGAGTTCGTGCCCGCGGCGACGGTGAAGCTGCCGCTCGTCAAGGGCGACCGCGAGATCACCCTCGCCACGGTGCTGCCGATGGCGGCGGCCGGTCTGGTGCGCGGCGACGGCACGGCGTTCGTCGGCCTCCAGGTGCAGATCAGGTCCGGCGACATCAGCCGCGACCTGGCCCGCGCCATCCAGTGGGCCGAGGCCGCCGAGGTCGGTGAGGCGCTGTCCGTCGTCGGCCCCGACAACGGCGAGAACCCCGGCCGCCTCCAGGACATCCTGGACGTCGACGCCGAGCTGAGCCCCGAGCTGCACGACGACTTCGCCTGGTGGATGCCGCCGGACAACCAGCCCACCGGCGAGGTGGCGCTGTCGCTGGAGCGGGCGAACTCGGCGATCCTGCCGACCGCGCGCGTCGACGCCCCCGGCGTGAAGGCGGCCTACTGGGTCGACGCGGGCGACAAGGCGCACCTGCGCTGGGTCCGCCCGGAGGCCGAGGAGAAGCTGCTCAACGCGATGGCGCGCCTGCACGTGCGCGGCGAGCTGGACCTGGGCGAGGGCTCCCGCTACGCGGGCTCGTTCCGCGCGCACGGCCTGGTCGTGCCGGTGTGGGACCTGGACCGAGAGCTGCACTCCTCCGAGTGGGCCGGTCCCGCCGAGGCGCTGGGCAAGCGCCTGCTCGACGCGCTGGCCAGCGTGGAGGCCGAGCCGATCACCGACGCCGAGCGGCGGGCCCGCGAGGGTCTGCGCGGCCGTCAGATCACCCTTCGCTAGCCGACACCTCGGGGAGCGGTCCATGCTCCCCGAGGTTGTCCACAACGTTGTCCACAGGGGGTGTGGATAAGTGATCCTGCACATCACCAGCGTGGCCGAGTGGGCCACCAGCCGCGAGCGCGGCGAGGTCCGTCCGGACTCGCTCGCCACCGTCGGCTTCGTGCACTGCTCCGACCCCGGCAGCGTCCACCTGCCCGCGAACCTCCTCTTCGCGGGCCGCACGGACCTGCTGCTGCTGGTCGTCGACCCCGCCGGCCTGCCGGTGAAGTGGGAACCCGGCGAACCCGAGCACTCGACCGGCATCTGGTTCCCGCACGTCCACGGGCCGATCCCGGTGGATTCCGTGGTCCGCGTCCTCGACTTCGCGCCCGGCCCCGACGGCGAGTTCGTGCCGCCGACGTCGATCTGACGGTCCGAGGCAACCAAGGACGTTCCACACGCGTGCAGGTTGCGTGCCATTCGCCGACCCGTGCGTGATTTCCGACTTGCCCCGACACTGGCAACCGGTGCGGCTCCTCAGGCGTGTGCCTTCCGTTGGCAGTCGTGGGGGCTGTCGGGGAGGGGGGCGTGCGGTGTTCGCACCAGTGCACGTCGGGGTCGCGGGGCACGGCGTCGGAGTGACCGCCGAGTTCAGCGGAGAGAGAGCGGTGGTGGAGGACTTCGCTGAGTTCGTCCGTGTGTCGTTGCCCGGTCTGCTCCGGTACGGCCACGCGCTGACCGGCAACCCGCACGACGCGGCGGACCTCGTCCAGGGGGTGCTGGAGAAGGTCGGCTCCCGCTGGCAGTCCGTGCTCGGGAAAGGGCCCGACCCGCTCGCCTACGTGCGGCGGGCGATGGCCAACGGGCACGTCAGCCGGTGGCGGAGGCTGCGCAGGGAGAATCTCGTCGCGGACTTCCCCGACTCGCCCGCGCAGGCCGAGGTCGACCGGCTGGAGCACGAACCGCTGTGGCAGGCCATGCGCGAACTGCCGCCGAGGCAGCGCGCGGTCGTCGTCCTGCGGTTCTACGAGGGCCTGTCGGAAGCGGAGATCGCCGACTCGCTCGGGGTCACGAAGGGCACTGTCAAGAGCCAGAACAGCAAGGCGATGGCTACGTTGCGGACGAAGCTCGGGTGGCTCGTGGAAAGGAGGGAATGACCGTGGACCTCGACGACGAGCTGCGCAGGCTGTTCCAGGACCAGAGGTTGGACATCCCGGTCAAACCGGGTGCGGACGACGCCGTCGTGACCGGCGCGCGCCGGGTGCGGCGCAGGCGCAGGGCGCTGGCCAGTGCCGGCAGCGCGTTCGCGGTGGCCGCGCTGGTGGCGGGAGGTGTCGCGCTCGCCGGTCTCGGCGGGCCTACGTCCATGCCCCCCGCGGGCCCGGCCCCGTCCACGGTCACCAAGACCGTCTCGGTGGAGCCGAGCACCCCCGTGAGCGGCTCCGTCGGCTACGGGGTGCTCAAGCTGGGGATGGCCGAGGCGGACGCGGTCTCGACCGGGTTCCTCACCAGGGGGCCGGACGACTCGCTGGGCTGCCACACGTACTTCACCCAGGGGCACCCGGACGCGGTGGGCGCGGTGGTCATCAGCCCGACGGCGGGCGTCGTCCGGATCACCCTCCCGGACGACGCGAAGACGTCGATGGGCATCAGCGTCGGCGCGAGCGTGGCGGATCTGAAAGCGCGGTACCCCAAGGCCGTCGAACACGACTTCGGATTCACCGTCACCGCGAACGGCACGCCTTCATGGGTCTACGTCTTCCTCGTCGAGTCCGAAGCGGTGACGAGGATAAGAATGCAGCTCGACACGCGGGAATGCTTTCTCACCTGACGGGGCAACCGGTTTACCCCCTCGTGCGTGTACTGGACGTCCGACATCGCACGGGGGAGAAACATGAAGTTCGAACGCAAGTCCGCGACAATCATTTCAGGGGCCGCACTGGTGCTGGTCGCCGCGATCGGCGGTGGAATCGCGATCGGCGGGGGGAACGACAGCCCGGTCGCGGCGACCACCCCGGTCACGACGACCGCGAACACCACTGGCGCGTCGTCGTCCGTCCCACCGTCCAGGTCGGAGTCGACGCCCGCTCCGGTCACGCCCGCGGCGATCGAGACGGCGGCTCCGGTCGTGCAGGCCGTCAAGCACGATCAGGCGGGCAAGGCTGAGGCGACGGGCGAACTCCGACTGGGCATGAGCGAGGAGGAAGCCCTGGCGACCGGACTGCTCACGACCCGCGGGAGCGACGACTACCTGGGCTGCCACACCTACTCCACCACGACCTTCCCGGACACGGAGAGGGCCGTGGTGATCAGCCCGACGAGCGGGCTCGCGCGCATCACGCATCCCAGCTCGTACCGCACGCTCGAAGGGATCGGCGTCGGCTCGACCGCGGGCGACATCCGGGACACCTACGTCAAGGCGAGTGAGAACCGGCTCGGGTTCACCCTCTTCCCGTCCAACGAGTCGACGGGGTACTTCGTCTTCCTGCTCGGCGGCGAAGGCAGCCCGTTCCTCGACACCGACGTGGTCCAGCGGGTGCGGACGCAGCTCCTGGGCGCGGAGTGCTTCCTCGACTGACGCCCAACCGGCGCCCGCCCCGACCTCGGGACGGGCGCCGGCCGCAGGCGCTCAGGTGGGCGGGTGGAACGTCAGAGAGCCCCGCCCGCGGCGCGGGGAGCGTTGGAGTCGCCGTCCTCGCCGACGGACTCGCGGACGAGGAAGTTCTCCACGTGGAACAGGTTGCCCTCGGCGCGGTCGACCACGGTGAGCAGCGTGCTCATCGACGCGACCTCCTCGACCTGCTCCTTGAGGAACCACTGGAGGAACTGCTCACCGATGTAGTCGCCCTCGTCGCGGGCGGTCTTCGCCAGCACCACGATCTGCTCGGTGACGTCCTTCTCCTGCTGGAGCGCGAGCGCGACGGGCTCGCGGGCGGCGGCGAACTCGGTGCGGACGTCGTCCACGCCCGGAATGGTCACCGGGAGGCCGTTGTCCATCAGGTACTGCACGATCATCATGGCGTGGTTGCGCTCTTCGAGGGCCTGCTTGTAGAAGTGCGACGCCAGGCGGGGCAGGTCCGCGTTGTCGTACCAGACCGCGACGGCGATGTACTGCTGCGAGGCGGTGAACTCGTTGCGCACCTGGGCTTGCAGGAGGTCGTGGAACTTGTTGGTCTTCGTGCCGATTTTCTTCACGTTGAGAGCCATGCTGCGACGGTAACCCAATGGTGGTAAGAATGCATTGCAGGTAAGGCTACTGTTCGTTTGGCGAGGTTATCCAAACAAAGCTTAGGCAAACCTACGAATCACCTCGGACAAACGTTTGCGCGCGGTGTGGACCGAATGTCGCAATGCGATCCGCACCGCGCGCTGTGATGACGATCTCAGACCAGCGCGGCCCGGTCGATCGGGCACGACATGCAGCGCGGCCCACCGCGGCCGGACCCGAGTTCGGAGCCGCTGATCCGCAGCACCTCGACCCCCGCGTCCTCCAGTCGGGCGTTGGTCTCCACGTTCCGCTCGTACGCGACGACCAGGCCGGGCGCGACGGCGAGCGTGTTGTTCCCGTCGTCCCACTGCTCGCGCTCCGCGGTCACCGGGTCGAGACCGGTGTCGATCACCCGCAGCCGGTCGATGCCCATCGCCTCGGCCGCCGCCTCCAGGAACGGCACCGGGCCGTCCACGACCACGCCACCGCTGCCGTCGGCGCGGACCGGGAAGGCGGACAGCGTGTTGCGCACCGCCGGGTACATGACCACGGCGTCGCGGTCGACCATCGTGCACACGGTGTCCAGGTGCATGGTCGCGCGCTCCTGCACGATCGGCACGGCCAGCACGGTGTGCGCCAGGCCGTCGGCCAGCGCGGACCGGGCGAACGACTCCGCGCCCGCCGGGGTGGTCCGCTCGCCGACGCCGATCGCGAGCACGCCGGGCGCGAGCAGCAGCACGTCACCGCCCTCGACGGGCGCCGAGTGCGCGCCGTACGCGCGGCCGGTCTTGCGGAAGCGCGAGTGGTACGCGTAGATCAGGTCCGTCAGCGCCGTCTCGCGGTCGCGCGCGGGCAGCGCCAGCGACGTGATCGCGACCCGGTCGCCCACCCACACCGACGAGTCGCGGGTGAACAGCAGGTTCGGCAGCGGGTCGACCGCGAAGTCGATCGGGTGGTGCATCTTGCGCACCAGCGACGCGCCCTCGGCGGCGGGCAGCTCCTCGAACGTCATGCCGGTCATCAACGCCTGCGCCAGCGGCTCCGGGGCCAGGGTCGACAGGTGCGAGCGCAACGCGTCCGCCAGGTCGATGCCAAGGCGCCGCTCGTTGACCGCGCTGCGGATGCCCGCGATCCGCGCCCGCTGGTCGGTCAGCGCCTCCTCCAGCAGGTCCGACAGCAGCAGCACCTCGGCGCCGCGCGAGGTCAGCACCTCGGCGAACGCGTCGTGCTCCTCCTGCGCGCGGGCCAGCCACGGCACGCCGTCGAACAGCAACTGGTCGTTGTTGCGCGGCGTGAGCCTCTTGAGCTCGTTGCCGGGGCGGTGCAGCAGCACCGTGCGCAGCGGCCCGACCTCGCTCTCCACCCTGGGGGCGGGGTGCGGTGAACCGTCGATGGCTTCCGTCTCAGCGATGTGCGCAGTCACATTTCGGAGGGTAACCCGTTCGCGAAGAAATAATCTGCGCCAAGTGGCCCAGATTGCGTGAAGTCGATCGTAAGAACGCCTGCAAGTAGTGAATTGTTCAGCAGATCGGGGTTTGGGCAAGCGAATCGTTGTTCGAGTGCTAGGGCAGCCAGGACACGTGGCCGCGGAGCACCGAGTAACCGACGAAAGCCACCACGTCGAGGATCGTGTGCGCCAGGACCAGCACCCACAGCCGGTTCGTCCGCTGCCACACCCGGCCGAACACCAGACCCATCACCACGTTGCCGACGAAACCGCCGAACCCCTGGTACAGGTGGTACGAGCCGCGCAGGACCGAACTCGCCAGCAGCGCCTTGTTCTCCGACCAGCCGAACTGCCGGAACCGGGTCAGCAGGTAGCCGACGACCAGCGCCTCCTCGGCCCACGCGTTGCCCGCGGCCGCGAGGATCAGCACGACGGGCCGCCACCACGTGTCGTCCAGCGTCGACGGCTGCACGGCGAGGTTGAAGCCCAGGTTGTAGGAGACCAGGTAGAACACCAGGCCGGGGATGCCGATGACCGCGGCCAGCCCGAGGCTGCCCAGCGCGTCCGGCCCGATCCGGGTCCGGTCCAGGCCGATCATCCCGAGCTTGATGCCGCCGCGCCACAGCAGGTAGAGGCCGAGCCCGCCCCACGCGGCCAGTTGCAGCACGCTGAGGAGCTGCGCGAGCAGGTCCAGCAGGTCGAACCGCGCCTGCTGCACGTTCAGCGCGACCGACTGCTGGCTCAGCGGGATCGGTCGCAGCAGGCTGTCCAGCAGCCGGACCAGGCTCCGGAGCCCGGACAGGCCGAGGGTCACGCTGAAGACGATCAGCAGCTCGACCTGGTAGCCGCGGTGCTGCTCCTTCGGGAGCACTTCGGGGAACGCGGGGCGTTCGGGTGACAGCCAGTTCACCTGTGCAAGCTAGCCGCGTCCGCGTTCTCGTGCTGTCGTCGCAGGTCAGGCCGTGCCGGTCTGGGCCAGGAACGGGCAGCCGACCAGGCGGCGCAGCTCGACCGAGAGCTCCTTCGACGACTCGACCGGGCGGGAGAACGCGATCCGCACGTCGTGGTCCGTGTCCGCGGCCTCCACCCGCAGCCGCAACCCGAACCGGTCGAGGCCCAGCGGGCGGACGTGGCCACCGCGCAACTCCTCCGGCAGGTGCTTCGCGAGCATCGACACCACGTCCCGGTGCGACAGCTCCAGGTGCCGCAGCCAGTGGTCCTCGTGCGCGCAGAACGGGTCCGGCGTCGCCGCAGCGAACTGCTCGGGCCGCAGCGAACTCGTGCCCTCGGCGTCGGCGATCACCATGGACGCCGGGCTCAGCCGCAGCACCGTGGCGCCGTGACCGGCGTCCAGCAGGCGGGGGTCCGCCTTCTGGTCGGCGACCGCGAGCACCTCGTCCCGCGCCTCCTGGCCGTCCAGCGCCCGGAGCCAGCCGGTGATCCACAGCAGGCCGCGGACCGGTTCGCGCAACTGCACGGGCGCGTGGTCGGCGACCTCCAGCATCGCCGTCACCTCGGCGCGGGGCGCCTGCCACGCCGACGCGACCAGCGGGTGGTCGTCGGGCATCAGCAGCGTCGCGGTGCCGTTCGCGTGCACGTGGTGCAGCAGCGGGCTGATCCGCACGCCGTCGGTGGTGTCGCCCGCGGAGGGCAGCACGGCGGCTCGGCCGCCACGGGCGGCGATCGTGCGGGCGCGCTCGGCCGCGTGGGGGGCAGGCGGACGTCGGTGCTCGGTCACCGTTCACCTCCAAAAGTTAGGTGAGCCTAACTTGGAGTTGCCTGGAGACGGAAGACCTTCACCCGTCGTAACCTCTTCGTCGTCAGGCGGAGGTGGCCTGTGGCTGTGCCGAACAAGCCGTCCACCGAAGGTGCGGCCCGATACGACAAGTGGACCCGACGCTGCCTGGAACGCGCCAGTCGAAAGGCGCTGACCTGGTCCTTCATCGGCGTGCTCGCCTTCGTCGCCCAGTTGCTGCTCGTCTACCAGGTGGGCACGGCGTCGATCCTGCCCGTGTTCCTGCTGGTCGCGTCGGCCGTCGTCTTCGTCTTCATCCTCCGAAGACGTCCACCCGTTGGGATGATCCTCGGGAACGAGCCGTGGAACCAGGTCCAGGTCCGCTGGGAGGGCCGCTACCTCGTCGTCGCGGGCACCAGACCCGTCGTCCTCGCCGTCCAGGGCGTCGGCCCGCTCCTCCGCGGCCGGGTCCGCCGCCACCGCCGGGCTTGGCTGGTCGACCCGGACCAGGAGGGCCGCACGGTGGTCGCGTTCCGCGGGGTCCCGAAGCTCTTCCCGGCCAAGGTGCTGACACGGGTGTTTGGTTGATCATCTCGATGGGGTATCTGTAGAGGTGACATGAGCACCGCGGAGACGATCAGCGACGAGTGGACCGCGCGGTGCCTGGCGCGCGCGGACCACCGGGCCCTCGGCTACCTGTCCCTGGCGATCGGCACCGCCCTCCTCGTCGTCGCGCTGTGGATGGCGCTCGACTCCAAGTGGGTCCTGATCCTCTTCCCCCTGTGCGTGGAACTGGCCGTCCCCGGCCTGCGCCACTTCATCGACCGCCCCAAGGTCAAGCGCCTCGTCCGCGACCACACCTGGCACGCCGTCAACGCCCGCTTCGTCCCCGGCCGCGCCCGCATCGGCAGGCAGGCGTTCCTGGAGATCGCGGGCTCCGACCGCAGCTACCTCCGCGTCTCGGAGATGCCCGAGCGCGTCCGCGACCACGTCCGCACCACCGGCCGCCTGTGGATGGCGGGCCCGGACGACGGCGGCCGCACCGCCGTGATCACCGAACGGCACCTCTACCTGATCCTCGGCCGCATCGTGATCCGCTGAGGACTGAGGACCACGGAAAGGCAATCAGTGAACGAGATCGTGTTCCGCGTAGTCGACGACACGCTGACCGACACCCAGCTCGACGAGGCCCTGCACAAGCTGCTCGACGACCTCCTCGAACTCCACCTCGACGCCACCCGCCTGCGCACCGGCCAACCGCCCGTCGGCGCGGAGAAGGTCGAGGTCGGGATGGTGGTCGTGCAGGCCGTGACGGAGGCCGACGTCGCCAACCAGGTGGCCGAACGCGTCCGCGCGTGGTTCGCGGGCACCGGGGTGCAGCAGGTCGTCATCGAGGTCGGCGACACCTCCCTGGCGCTCGTCCAGGGCACCGACGACCAGCAGGAGCGGCTCGTCACGCACTTCAGCGGCGTGACCGCCCGCTGAGTCTCGCGCTGCACTTGCCCAATCCTTCCGCCACTTTGGGCCATGACTGAACTCCAGGCCCACGACCGCGGTGCGAACCCGCCGACGTGCTCGACCCCGAGCCGTCGGCGGGTCGGCCGCGGGGTCGCTACCGGCCGACCGCGATGCCCGACTGCTCGGCCCAGGTCGCCACGTCCTCCCTCCGCAGCGCTGTCGCCAGCAGGTCTGGGAAGCGGTCCGGGGTGCAGGCGAACGCGGGAGCGCCAAGGTCGGAGAGCTTCGCGGCCAGTTCGTGGTCGTAGGCGGGCGTGCCGCTGTCGGAGAGCGCGAGCAGCACGACGACGGTGACGCCGCCCGCGACCAGTTCCCGCACCCGGCGCTGGAGTTCGTGCGCCACGCCGCCCTCGTACAGGTCGCTGATCAGCACCAGGACGGTGTCCGTCGGTCTGCGCACCAGCGATTGGCCGTACGCGACGGCGCGGTTGATGTCCGTGCCGCCGCCCAACTGCGTGGAGAAGAGCAGGTCGACCGGGTCGTTCAGGGTCTCGGTCAGGTCGACTACCTCGGTGTCGAACACGACGAGCTTCGTGTCGATCGACTTCAGCGACGCCAGCGACGCGCCCATGACCGCCGAGTAGACGACCGAGTCGGCCATCGACCCCGACTGGTCGACCAGCAGGATCACGTCCCGCAGCGCCGCCGACCGGCTGCGGCGCTTGCGACCCGCCAGCGACTCCACGACGAGCGTGCGCTGATCCGGTTGGTAGTGCCGGAGGTTGGCCTTGATCGTGGTCGGCCAGTCCACGTCGGCGGGCCGAGGCCTGCGGGTGCGCTGCGAGTGGTCGACGGCCCCGTGCACCGCGGCCCTCAACCGGTCCGCCAGCCTGCGCTCGATGTCCTCGACCACCTTGCGCACCACCGCTCTCGCGGTCTCGCGGGTGCGGGCGGGGATCGCGGACGACAGCGACACCAGCGTGCCGACGAGACCCACGTCCGGCTCCACGCTGGACAGCAGTTCCGGCTCCAGCAGCAACTGGCGCAGGCCGAGCTTCTCCACCGCGTCCTTCTGCATCACCTGCACCACGGACGTCGGGAAGTACTTGCGGACGTCGCCCAGCCAGCGGTGCAGCACCGGTGCGCTGGACCCGAGCCCCGCGGTGCGCGTGCCGCCGTTCGGCGCGTCGCCGACGGTCCGCGCGCCCGCGCCGCCGCCGTACAGGCCGGTCAGCGCCGCGTCCCGCCGCTGGTCGTCCTCACCCAGCTCACCCATGCCCTCGGCGGCCGAGCCCAGCAGCAACCGCCACCGCCGCACCCGCTCCGCGTCCGTCGCCCCCGTCATGCGCCCCCGCCCCCTTCAACCGTGGTCCCGATCGTTCGCGGCACGCGTTTCACGCCGACACCCCCGCCAGCAGCGCACGGACGTGCGCCGCCAACCGTTCCGCCACGGCCTCGTCCCACTCGCCCGACACCACGCCCGAGGACGCCGACGAGCCCAGCACGCGGTCGCCCAGCAGCCTGCGCTCGGCCGGGCTGAAGTCGCTGATCGCCTTGCGCAACAACGGAAGCGCGTCGTCGAAGTCGGCGGGCGCCAGACCGGACAGCCACTCGTCGACCAGGTCGAACAGGCGGGCGTCCGCCGCCAGCAGCGACGCTGAACCCCGCAGGAAACCCGAGACGAACGCCGTCGCGCCGCTCGCCGTGCCGCCGTTCCACGACGTCGCCCGGTGCAGCCGGGCCGCCACCGCCGCGGTGTCCAGCTCACCCGCCTCCCACAGCAGGCGCGTCGCCCGCCCGGTCGGCAGGCCGTGCGCGTCCGGCATCCCCACCAGCGACCGCAGCGCTCGCCGCCACACCGCCTGGTGCTCCTCGTCGGCGGCCAGCCTGGCCGCGTCGTCCGCGCCGTTCACCGCGACCAGCGCGCGCTCGGCCGTCTCGTCGTCGACGCCCTTGCACGCCAACGGAAGGCCGACCGCGCCACGGGCCAGCAGGCCGTGCAGCGCGACCCGGAGCAGTTCGGGGTCCGTGCCGCGGACCGAGCCGTACCGCACGGTCGTCGCCAGGTCGGGCAGCGCGCCGAGCAGCTCCACGGCGTCCGTCGCGGCGGCCGCGCAGCGGTCCAGCGCGGACCGGGCCGCGAGCACCGCGATCGGCAGTTCGCAGCCCACCGCGGTGGACAGCACCTCGGCGGCGGGCGCCACCCGGTCCGCGTCCCGCGCCCGTTGGCACAGCACGCGATCCGCCGCGGCCTCCACCGTCGTGCCGTGCCGCGCGGCGCCGCCGAGCGCCACGGCGAAGCCCGGATCCCACCGGACCTGCCACATCTCGGCGAACGTGCCCAGGCTCGACGTCGTGTCCGGGCGGCCCCACGGCACACCCAGGACTTCCAGCCTGCGCAACAACTTCGACCGCTCCCGCTCGTTGTCCTTGCGCAGGTCCAGTCTGTACGGCTTGCCCTCCAGGCTCGGCGGGAACCTCAGCTTCCGCTGCCACCGGGCCACGTCCGCGGCCAGCGGCGACCGCGGCACGCCCTCGCCGACCTCGCCCAGCCGTTCGCCGATCACCAGCTTCTCGTGCACCAGCCTCAGCGGCACCTCGTCGCCGCCGCACAGCACGGCCAACGCGGCCTCGCTCACCTCCGACAGCCCCGGCGACGGCCTGCCGCGCAGCGCCGCGAGGGTGTCCGCCAGCCGCACCGCCTCGACCGCGCTCGCCGTCGACGCGGGCAGGTCTTCCGCCCGCAGCACCGACGCCGCCCGAGCGAACCAGCGCGGCACCGCGTCACCCCGCTCGGCGCACTCCCACAGGTGCGCGTACCAGCCGGGCGAGTCGACGCCCGCGCCGTAGCCCGACGACGACGCCAGCCGCCCGTGGCTCCACGGCACCCACGTGCCCGACACCTTGCGCTTCGGCAGGCCCTTCAGCAGCGCGGCGTCCGCCGTCGCGGGGGGCAGCGCCCCCAGCGCGGGCACGTGCCACGCCCCGCACACCACGACGACCGGCCCCTCGGTCTCCTTCAACGCCTTGCGCAGCGACTGCCGCATGTGCGCCTCGCGCCGCAGCGTCCGCTCGTCCACCTCGTCGGCGAACTCCTCGCGCAGCGCCGTCATCGCCTCCGCCACGGCACCGGCCAGCGCGCGCGGGTCGGCGCCCGCCGAGTGCTCGACCACGTCCTCCCACCACCGCTCGGGGTCGTCGAACCCGGCGGCTTCGGCCAGCACGCCCAGCGGGTCGACCACCGCCCGCGGCTCGGACGGCTCCGCACCGAGCGACGCGGCGGCGGGCAGGTCGAAGAACCGCGCGGGCACGGCGTTGGCGCGCGCCCACGTCAGCGCCCGCCACTCCGGCGAGAACTCCGCGAACGGCCAGAACGCGGCCGCCGACGGCTCCGCCTCGTCGTGCAGCAGCAGCGCCACCGGCGGGACCAGCGACGGCAGGTGCTCCAGCAGCGCGTCGCCCTCCGGCGGACCCTCGATCAGCACGACCTCGGGCCGCACGGCCTCCAGCGCGGCGGCGACCATGCGGGCCGAGCCGGGCCCGTGGTGCCGGATGCCGAGCAGCACCACCCGGTCCGGCAGTGCCCGGTCCCGTCCGACCGGGTCGCGAGGAGCCATCAGGCGCCGCTCACCGTGTAGCCGGACGTGTCCAGGTCCTGGCAGGCCCGGTACAGGTCGCGCCACTCGACGCGCTCCTTGATCACGGCCTCCAGGTACTCCTGCCACACCGCGCTGTCCGACACCCGGTCCTTCACCACCGCGCCGAGCAGGCCGGACGCCAGCTCGTCCGCGCCGAGCGAGCCGTCGCCGAAGTGACCGGCCTGCGCCATGCCGCCCGCGATCACCGAGATCGCCTCGGCCGTCGACAGGCTGCCGCTGGGCTTCTTGAGCTGCGTCCGCCCGTCCACCGTCGACCCGTTGCGCAGCTCGCGGAAGATCCGCACCACCCGGCGCACCTCGTCCAGCGCGGGTGGCTCGGTGGGCAGTTGCAGCGACCGGCCGAGCTGGGCGGCCCGCGCCGTCACGATCCGCACCTCGTCGTCCTCGGTCGCGGGCGGCGGCAGCACGACGGTGTTGAACCGGCGGGCCAGCGCCGACGACATCTGGTTCACGCCGCGGTCGCGGTCGTTCGCCGTCGCGATCACGGTGAAGCCCGGCACGGCTTGGACGTGCAGGTTCAGCTCCGGCACCGGCAGCGCCTTCTCGGACAGGATCGTGATGAACGAGTCCTGCACCTCCGCGGGCATCCGGCTCAGCTCCTCGACCCGCGCCACCGCGCCGGTCTGCATCGCCCGCAGCACCGGGCTCGGCACCAGCGCGGCCTCGCTCGGCCCCTCGGAGATCAGCCGCGCGTAGTTCCAGCCGTACCGCACCGACTCCTCGCTGGTGCCCGCCGTGCCCTGCACGACGAGCGTCGAGTCGCCGCTCACCGCCGCCGCCAGGTGCTCGGACAGCCACGACTTCGCGGTGCCCGGCACGCCGACCAGCAGCAGCGCCCGGTCCGTCACGAGCGTGCCGACGGCCACCTCCACCAGCCGCCTGCTGCCCACGTACTTCGGCGTGATCACCGTGCCGTCCGGCAGGGTGCCGCCCAGCACGTACGTCACCACCGCCTGCGGCGACATGCGCCACCGCGGCGGGCGGGGCCGGTCGTCCGCCGCGGCCAGCGCGGCCAGTTCGGCGGCGTACTGCTGTTCCGCGGCGGGCCGCAGCACGGTTTCGGTCGTCACTGGACGGGTTCCTTCCGGTCGAAAGCCTGACTGAGCCTCATGCGGAGCCGCAGCACCTCGAGTTCGATCGAGTGCTCCGGCCACCGCTCGGTGACGCGCGCCCAGTTCGCGCCGAGCACCTCCGCGTCGCCCCGCGCCAGCAGCACGGCGGGCGGGCGCCCGGCCCGCCACCTCGGGTCGCGCATCGCGGCGTAGCGGTCGAGCAGCGCCGCCGTCGACTCCGCCGACCACGGCGCGGGCAACTGCGAGCACGCGTGGTCGAGCAGGTCGTAGTTCCACTGGTGGGACACCGCGATCACCGTGCGCGCGGACAGCTCCGCGGGCAGCGACGCCAGCATCTCCAGTTGTTCCATGCCCGTCAGCGTCCGCGTCGCCGCGACCGCCCACGGGCTCGCGTCGACGGCCCGCGCCACCCGCTGCGCCACCCCGCGCAGCAGCGCCGCCGCCCACGGCCCCCGGCTCAGCACCTCGGCCGCGCCCTCGTCGTCGGTCGCCAGCCGGGCCGTCCAGTGCGCCGTCGGAACGCTCGCCGCGGCGGCCCGCAACCGGCCGGCGACGCCGACCTCGGACCCGTCGCGCAGCAGGTCCCGCGCCTCCTCCTGACCGGGCAGCGCCTCGGCCCACAGCTCGTCGGCCCGCACGTCGAACCCGCCGCCGACCAGGTGCAGACCCCGGTCCAGCCGCTCGGCCGCCCGCGCGGCCAGCGCCGACCCCGGCAGCAGCCGCAGCAGCCGCACCGCCTCGTCGTGCACGCCGATCGCCCGGTCGTCCAGCGCCGACTCCAGCAGCTCCTCGTCCTCGGGACCGAGCCCGGTCTCCAGCGCGCTCACCAGCGCCTGCCGGTCGACCGCCCGGCGCTGCGCCGCGAACTGCTCGACCAGGAACGCCCGCGTGCCCACCGGATCGGCCCGCCGAGCCCGCCGCAGCGCCGCCAGCCGCTGGGTGCCCGGCAGGTCGAGCACCTCGTCGAGGTCGACCAGGTCGGCCGACGCCCCAGAGCCGGTCGCCCACGCCCAGCCCGGCCGCGTCCCCGCCAGCCACCGGCCGCGCGACCCCAGCACGGCGGCCACCGCCGACCGCAGGCCGGGGTGGCTCGTGCCCAGCGCCAGCAGCTCCGGCAGCGACCGGTGCTCGGCCACCACCCCCGCCGCCCGCGCCTTGCCGCACCACTCGGTCAGCAGCACCTGGTCGTCCACCGCCGCGATCTGGGTGAACACCTCCCGAGCCGCCACGCCGACGACCCGCTCCTCCGTCCTCGGCGCGGGCTCGAGCCCGGCCACCTCGACGACCACCGGCAGCGCCGCGCCGAACGCGGCGAGCCCACCCGCCGCGCAGTCGTCCAGCAGCGCCTGCGGCTCCCCACCACCGCGGTGCGCGCCGACCAGCAGCGACCGCACCGCGTCCTCCCACGCCGCCTGAACGCTCACACCGCACGCCCCGGCGCGGCCACGGGCACGACCCGGCGCTCCCGGCCCACGAGCGTCCGACCGGTGCCGCGGGCGGGCACGCAGCGCCGCGACGGGACGGTCAGGAGGCCGCGGAGAACGTCGTCCCACACGGGCTGGCTGGTCACGGGGGTACCTCCGGTCGAGGGGTTCGGGTTGGTCACGCGACGACCTCCGGGGCCTTGCCGGGCTCCGCGACCGCGCCGAGGCGCAGGCCGTGGCCGTCCCAGACGCCCCAGGCGTCGAACGGTTCGCCGCCGGTCACGGCCAGCGCCCGGTCCAGGGCCACGTCGCCGCGCACCGGGAGACCACGACGGCCCGCGTCGACCAGGAAGCGGACGTCGGCGCTGGCCCGGACGGCGGCGCAGCCGAGCGGGTGCAGGCGCTGCCACGGGTCGGCGCGGAGGGCTGGTTCGAGGCCCGCCAGCGCGTCGCGCCACGTCGCGGGTACGGGGATCGCGTCCGCCGGGCGTTTGCCGACCAGTTCGCCCGCGGCCACGCGGCGCGGGGGGACACCGGGGTACGGGTGCAGCGTGCCCGTCACCTCGGAGCCGTGGGGGAGCAGCGGCGGCGGCTTCGCGCCGGTGCCGGAGTGCTTCACGCCGACGACCCACTCGGCCCGGTCCCTGGCCCAGATCCACTGCTGGACCGTGCGGAGCGGCCCGTCCTCGGTCTCCAGCCGCAGCAGCGCGACCCAGTGGTCCGACCAGGCGGGCGCCGACCGTGCCTGCTCCTCCGTCACGGAGAAGCCGAGCCGGGCCCGCACGACGTCGCTCAGCGGGCCTTCAGCGGTCTCGGAGAGCCGCGCCAGCAGGTGGAGGCCCCCGAGGCGATCCGCGGCGTCCACGGCCCACTGCGGGCCCCCTGCGGCCACGATGGCGTGCAGCTCGCCGATCGCCGTGGCGAGACCCTTCGCCTGGGCGTCGACCATCCGGGCGGTGATCGAGTGCCACCAGGCCGCGTCCCGCCCCGGCAGGCCCGCGATGCCGGAGCCCGCCAGGTCGCTCAGCCAGTCGCGCAACGCCAGCACGCCGCCGCGCACGGCCTCCTCGCGCTTGTGCGCCGTCTTCTCCTTGGCGCGCGCCCGCCGCTCCACGGCCTCCGGCGAGGTGTCGGCGGGCACCGCGACCGCGTGCCGCTTCGCCACCCACTCGGACACCCAGTCCGGCACCGCCTCCTCGACCGCGACCTCGCCGCGGGCGTGCAGGAGCTGCACCGCCACCGCGTGCTTGCACGGGAACTTCCGCGACGGGCACGAGCACTTCGTCGCCCGGTCGCCGAGGTCGACGCACACCCGGTACGGGTTCTTGCCGCTACCGGGGCACGAACCCCACAGGACCTGCGCGGTCCGACCGAGGCCCGCCCACCCCGCGGCCCCGGCCAACCGGGTGGCGCTGCTCGCCACCTGGCTGTCCGGCGCCAGCTCCAGCACTGCCTGCGCGTCCATGGTCGAGAAGTTATCGGCGAGCACCGACAAAAACAGGTCAATCCAGGTCGGGACCCCTTCGGGCCCAGGACCACGCGTACTTCGGGTCCTCGGTCGCCAGTGCGGCCTCACCCAGTTCCAGCGGGCGGAACGTGTCGACCATGACCGCCGTCTCGTCGAAGTACTCGACGCCCAGCGACGCCTCCACCGCGCCCGGCTGCGGCCCGTGCGTGCAGCCGGAGGGGTGCAGCGACAGCGACCCGATCCCGATGCCGGACCCCTTGCGGGCCTCGTAATCCCCGCCGACGTAGAACATCAGCTCGTCGGAGTCCACGTTGGCGTGGTTGTACGGCACCGGCACGGACAGCGGGTGGTAGTCGACCTTGCGCGGCACGAACGAGCACACCACGAAGTTCGGGCCCTCGAACGTCTGGTGCACCGGCGGCGGCTGGTGCACGCGCCCGGTGATCGGCTCGAAGTCGCGGATGTTGAACGCCCACGGGTACAGGCAGCCGTCCCAGCCGACCACGTCGAACGGGTGGTTCGCGTAGGTGAACCTGGTCAGGCCCGCGCGGTGCCGCACCAGCACGTCGACGTCCTCGCCGTCAACCAGCAGCGGCTCCACCGGGCCGCGCAGGTCGCGCTCGCAGAACGGCGAGTGCTCCAGGAACTGGCCCTTGCCGGACAGGTACCGCTTCGGCGGCCCGACGTGCCCGGTGGCCTCGAGGACCAGGATGTCCATCGGCTCGTCCGGAACCACCCGGTAGGTGCACGAAGTGGGGATCACGACGTAGTCGCCGTCGCCCACGGTGATCGCGCCGTAGATGGTCTCGACGGTCCCGCCGCCGCTGCGCACGTAGAGCAGCTCGTCGCCGGCGGCGTTGCGGTAGAGCGGGCTCGGCGCGGAAGCGACCACGAACCCGATCGTCACGTCGGGGTTGCCGAACAGCGTGCGCCTGCCGGTCACGGCGTCGGCGCCCCCGTCCGGCCAGGTCAGGTCCGGTGTCTTGAAGTGGCGCGGCTTGAGCGGCAGGTTCGGCGCGGTCGGCCCGCGGGTGTCCTCGACGGTCCGCGCGTCCACGATCGCGGTGGGCAGGAACCGGTGGTAGAGCAGTGCGGAGTCGGCGGAGAAGCCCTCCACGCCCATGAGCTCCTCCGCGTACAGCCCGCCCTCCGGATCGCGGAACTGGGTGTGGCGCTTTCGGGGGATCTCACCGACTTGGCGGTAGTACGCCATGATCACTCCGGGCGTTCGATAGTCGGACATCTTTGTTCATTGACCGATACGCCACTAGCGTGTCAGCCGTGTCAAGCGCCTTCGAACTCCGTGCGCCAGGTCCACGCGGTACTCCGCCCCTGCTGGCAAGGCTTGTCGACGATGCCGCGTTGTTCCCCCCGGGCAACGCGTCGATGCCCGACGCGGTGCGCGGGCACCTCGACGCGCGCGTCGGCGAGTGGGCGGGAGCGATCGGCCTGTTCCTGTGTCCAGCGTCACGTCTGGCTGAGTTGATCACCGAGTTGATCAAGGTCAAGCCGGTCAAGCCGATCGCCCTGTCGTTGGTCATCGACACCGGCCTCGGCGGTGTCCCCAAGGCCGTGTCGATCGTCGAGTCCCGCAGCGAGCTGCTCGCCCTGCGCATGGTCGAGATGCCCGCGCCGTCCGACGTGGACGAGGTGTGGCTCGAACGCGTGTCGGAGTTCGTGCCCGAGGACGTGATCCGCGTGGTCGAGCCGAGGCGCGGGGGCGCCGAGTGGCTCGACGGCGTGCGCCGCGTCATCGAGCACGGGAGCTGGCCCAAGCTGCGCTGCGGCGGCGTCAGCAAGGAGAACTTCCCCAGCGTCGACGAGGTCGCCGACTTCCTCGCCGTCGTCACCCACAGCGGGGTCGCCTTCAAGGCCACCGCCGGTCTGCACCACGCCGTGCGGCAGACCGACGAGGCCACCGGCGTCACCCACCACGGGTTCCTCAACCTGCTGGTCGCGACCGCCCGGTCCCTCTCGGGCGGCGACGTCCGGGAAGCGCTGGCCAGCACCGACGGCGCGGCCCTCGCGGCCGAGGCGAGCAAGCTGGCCGACCCGGCCGCGCACGCCGTCCGCGGCGTCTTCGCGTCCTACGGCTCGTGCTCGCTCGCGGACCCGATCGCCGACCTCGACGCGCTGGACCTGCTGTGACCTGGATCGACGACCCGGCCTTCACCGGCGACGAGCCGTTCGGCCCGCAGACGCTGCCGTACGGCGTCGTCGACGCGGGCGTCGCGGTGCGCGTGGGCGACCACGCCGTGCCGCTGCGCCCGCTCGCGGGCTTCCTCGGCGACCGGCTGGCCGACCTGGTCACCGCGCCAACGCTCGACCCGCTGCTGCGGGCCGGGCGGCCTGCGTGGAGCGAACTGCGCGCCCGGCTCGTGGAGATGGTCGCCCTGACGGCGGCCCCGCGCGGCGCGTCCCTCGTGCCGATCGACGGCGCCGTCCTGCCGTTCACGGTCGCCGACTACGTCGACTTCTACTCGTCGCGGCACCACGCGGAGAACGTCGGCAAGATCTTCCGACCGGACAACGCCGCCCTGCCGCCGAACTGGACGCACCTGCCGATCGGCTACCACGGCCGCGCGGGCACGGTCGTCGTGTCCGGCACGAACGTGGTCCGCCCGCACGGCCAGCGCCACGGCAAGCCGCACCCCGAGTTCGGGCCCAGCAGGCGGCTCGACGTCGAGGCCGAGGTCGGCTTCGTCTGCGGTGGCCCGGTCGCGTCCCGGCTGTCCACGTCCAGGGCGGTCGAGCACGTGTTCGGCGCGGTCCTGCTCAACGACTGGTCCGCCCGCGACGTCCAGGCCTGGGAGTACCAGCCGCTCGGCCCGTTCCTCGGCAAGTCCTTCGCCACCTCCGTCTCCGCGTGGATCACCCCGCTGGAGGCGTTCGCGGTCGCCAGGATCACCCCGCCGCCGCTGCCCAACCCGATCCACGACTACCTGGTCGAGGACCAGCCGTGGGGGCTCGACCTGAGCATCGAGGTCGAGTGGAACGGCACCGTCGTGTCCAGGCCCCCGTTCCGCGAGCAGTCGTGGACGTTCGCGCAGCAGCTCGCCCACCTGTCGGTCAACGGGGCCACCGTGCGGCCGGGCGACCTCATCGCGTCCGGCACGGTCTCCGGGCCCGAACGCGACGAGCGCGGCTCGTTCCTCGAACTGAGCTGGGGCGGCCAACACCCGGTCGCCCTGTCCGACGGCACCGAGCGGACCTTCCTGGAGGACGGCGACACGGTGCGCATCACCGCCACCGCCCCCGGCGAGGACGGCTCGCTCGTCGGCCTGGCCGAAGTGGTCGGCACGATCGAGCCCGCCGACGGGAAGTAGGGCACTTTGGTCAGACCGCAGTCGGACCCGCGGGGACGCCTCCCCGTGCCCACCACGGTGTCCAAGGAGAGCTCGCTGACCCTGGAACGGGGTCTGGCGCTGCTCCAGGCGGTCGCCGACGCGGAGACGGACGCGCCGAGCATCAGCGAACTCGCCGCCGCGATCGGCGCGAGCCGCGCCGCCGTCTACCGGCTGCTCGTACCGCTCCAGTCCAGGGGCCTGGTGCGGCGTGAAGGGTCGAAGGTGCGGCTGGGGCTGGGCGTGCTCAGGCTCGCGGCGAACGTGCTGCCGCAGTTGCGGATGGCCGCGCAGCCCGCGCTGCGCGAACTGGCCGACCAGGTCGGCGCGACCGCCCACCTCACCGTCGCCGACGGCAGCGAGGCCCAAGCGGTCGCCGTGGTCGAACCGTCGTGGACGGCGTTCCACGTCGCCTACCGCGTCGGCAGCAGGCACCCGGTCCACCGGGGCGCCGCGGGCAAGGCCATCGGCCTACCCCCGGACGTCCGCCAGTGGGTCCAGTCGACCGGCGAACTCCAACCGGGCGCGTACGGGGTCGCGTCGCCGGTGCGGGGAGTGCCCGGACTGCGGGCCAGCGTGGGCGTGGTGGCCCTGGAACGGCTCGACGGTGAGTCCATCGGCCCCCAGGTGCTGCGGGCCGCACAGGACGTCGCAGCGGCGTTGAAGTGACTGTGAGTCACCATTCCGGTTGCTCTGGGATATCTTTCGTGCTAGTAGACCCGTGAGACACTGATGGTGACGTGAGGAGTAGTTGTGACTGCGATGCCGGTACCGCACTTGTTCACCGTCGCCGAATATGCCGCCCTCGGTGAGATCGAGTCGGGCTACGCCGAATTGCAAGAAGGACATCTCCTCATGTCGCCTAGTCCGGCGGTGGACCACAACATCGCGTTCGGCGAGCTGTTCCTCCAGCTCGTCCCGCAGCTCCCCTCCGGTTTCCGGGCGATCCAGGACATCGATGTCGACCTTGAACTCGCGGAATCGGATCAGCCAGGGTTCGTTCGACGACCTGACCTGGTAGTCGTCCGGCGCGATGCGGTTCGCAGGGTCGCTGGTGGAAAGGGCTTGCTCAGGGCATCCGAGGTCGTGCTCGCTGTTGAGATCGTTTCGCCGGGGTCTCGACGAACGGATTACACGGTCAAACGGGCTGAGTACGCCGATGCCGGAATTCCGAACTACTGGATCATCGACTTGGAGCCACCCGTGTCGTTGGTCGCCTGCCACTTGGCAGGCGATTTCGGTTATCAGGACGCTTCTGCGGTGACCGGGGAATTCACCACCTCCGAGCCCTTCCCGCTCACCGTCCGCGTCGACCAGCTCGACTAGCCGAAGACCGCCGCCCACAGCGCGACGAGGGTGAACGCGGCGAACACGAAACCGGCCACCCGCTGGATCAGGTGCGTGGGGATGCGGCCCGCGATCTTCCGGCCGACGAGCACCGCGATCCCGGCGACGGCGGTCAGGGCCAGCCACGCGCCGAGGCCGACGGCGATCGGGGTGCCGTAGCGGGCGGTGAGACCCGCGGTCGCGAGCTGCGAGGCGTCGCCCCACTCGGCGGCGAACAGGACGCCGAACGACGTGAGCGCGGACCGCAGGAACGGGGTGGCGGCGGCTCCGGAGCGGGAGGCGTCGGTCTCGTCGTCGTCCGGCTTGGAGAAGCCCTCGCGGAGCAGCATGAACGCGCCGACGCCGAACAGGACCGCGACCACGGCGGCGACGAGCTGGTCGGGCAGCAGGGTGATGGCGCTGCCGAACGCGACGGCCACGACGCACTGCACGGCGAACGCGGAGACCACACCGACGAACACCGGCCAGGCGCGGTAGCGCGTCGTCAGCACGAGGGTGGCGACCATCGTCTTGTCCGGCAGCTCAGCCAGGAAGATGATGGCGAAGGTGGTCGCCAGGGCGATGAATGAGGTGGCCACGAGTCTCCAGTCCGCATCGGACCCGGACGGAGGCGCAACAGACCCCGACCGGGCGTGTTGCACTACCCGGCCGGAGGTCTCGTTCGCCCACACAAGGTGGGTGAGGGACCGGATCCCACGACTGGCGGATCAGTATGTCGATCACCTCGCCGCGCCACAGCCGTTGACGAGCGCTGGTGGCAGCGGGAACTACTCCCCTCTGGCACCACCCACGATACAGGTCGCATGCGCCACCGACGATGTCGACCACAGCACAGTCCTGGCCGGGCCGGGACCTAGGTCCTACCCGAACGGAGGACTGTCGCACCTGATCACGGCGGGTGCGGCGGACCTAGGTTCGAAGCGTGGAAGTACTGGATCTCGCGCGGTGGCAATTCGGCATCACCACCGTCTACCACTTCTTGATGGTGCCGCTGACGATTGGCCTCTCGCTGCTGGTGGCCTGCATGCAGACCGCCTGGGTGCGCACGGGCGACCGGCGCTACTACGCGATGACCAAGTTCTGGGGCAAGCTGCTGCTGATCAACTTCGCCATGGGCGTCGTGACCGGCATCGTGCAGGAGTTCCAGTTCGGGCTCACGTGGAGCGCGTACTCGCGGTTCGTGGGCGACGTGTTCGGCGCCCCGCTGGCGATGGAGGGCCTGGTCGCGTTCTTCGTCGAGTCGACCTTCCTCGGCCTGTGGATCTTCGGCTGGGACCGGCTGCCGAAGAAGGTCCACCTCGCCTGCGTGTGGGCGTTCTCGCTGGCCACCATCGCCTCCGCGTACTTCATCCTGGCCGCGAACTCGTGGATGCAGCACCCCGTCGGCGTCGAACTGGTCGACGGCCGCGCGCGCCTCACGTCGATCTGGGCCGTGCTGACCAACAACACCGTGCTGGCCGCGTTCCCGCACACGATCTTCGGCGCCTTCATGGTGGCCGCCGCGTTCCTGGTCGCCATCGCCGCCTGGCACCTGTGGCGCAAGTCCGACGAGGAGCCCGTGTGGCGCTCGTCGTTGAAGCTCGGCACGTGGGTCGGCGTGGTCGCGTTCGCGGGCGTCGCCGTCACCGGTGACTTCCAGGGCAAGCTGATGTTCGAGCAGCAGCCGATGAAGATGGCCGCCGCCGAAGCCCTGTGCCACACCGAACAACCGGCGAGCTTCTCGGTGTTCGCGATCGGCGACCTGACCCGCTCCGACTGCGAGAGCGTCAAGAACGTCACCGTCCCCGCGCTGCTGTCCTTCCTGGCGCACAACGACTTCACCAGCGAGGTCAAGGGCATCGACGAGCTCGTCCCGCTGTACCAGGAGAAGTACGGCACGAACTACCCGGTCGACCCGCAGCTCGGCGAGCTGTCCGGGAAGCCGATCGACTACGTGCCCGTGCTGCCCGTGACCTACTGGGGCTTCCGGCTGATGATCGGGTTCGGCGGCATCTCGGTGGCCACCGGCGTGCTCGCGCTGTGGCTCACCCGCGGCGGCCGGGTGCCGCGCGGCCGGTGGTTCCCGATCGCCGCGCTCGCGAGCGTCGCGACGCCGTTCCTGGCGAACAGCGCGGGCTGGATCTTCACCGAGATGGGCCGCCAGCCGTTCGTCGTCGTGCCCAACCCGTCCGGTGTGGACGGTGTCTGGATGTTCACCGCCAGAGCCGTGTCGTCGTCGACGGTGGGCGAGGTGCTCACGTCGCTGATCTCGTTGACGCTGGTCTACGGCGTGCTGGCGGTCGTCGAGGGGTTCCTGATCCGGCGCTACGTCCGGGCGGGCGTTGCGGGTGTGCTGCCACCCGCGCCACCGCCGGACGCCGAGAAGACCGACGCACTCGCCTTCGCCTACTGAGAGAGGGGACCGCCGTGGAAACGCTCTGGTTCTGCGTGATCGCCCTGCTCTGGCTGGGCTACTTCTTCCTGGAGGGCTTCGACTTCGGCGTCGGCATGCTCCTCCCCGTGCTGGGACGCGACGAGAAGGAACGTCGCGTCATGATCAACACCATCGGGCCGGTCTGGGACGGCAACGAGGTGTGGTTGATCGTCGCGATCGGTGCCACGTTCGCGGCGTTCCCCGGCTGGTACGCGTCGCTCATCAGCACGGTGTACCTGCCCGTGCTGGTGTTCCTGCTGGCGCTGATCGGCCGGGGAGTCGCTTTCGAATACCGCGGGAAGGTCGACTCGGCGCGCTGGCGCGCCCGGTGGGACAAGGCGATCGTGGTCTGCTCGTGGCTCGCGCCGCTGACCGTCGGGCTGCTGATCACGTCCACCGTGCTCGGCCTGCCCATCGACGCCGCGGGCAACCGGGTCGGCTCGCCGTTCGCGTCGCTGCGCTGGGACACCCTCCTCGGCGCCGCCGCGATCACCGGCTACGCCCTGGTGCACGGCGCGGTGTTCACCGCGCTGAAGACCGAGGGCGACATCCGGGTCCGGGCCCGCGCGCTGGCGCTGCGGATCGCCCCGTTCGCCCTGCTGCCGCTGCTGGTGCTGCTGCTCGTCGTGCAGGTGCGGTCCGGCTCGGTGTGGACGTGGGGCGCCGCGATCCTGGTCGCGCTGGCGGCGTTCGCGGCGATGGCCAGGCTCGCACTCGGCCGCGAGGGGCAGGCGTTCGCGCTGATGGGGCTGACCATCGTCGCCGCCATCACCGCGCTGTTCGGCGCGCTCTACCCGAACGTCCTGCCCTCCACCCTCGACCCGGCGTTCTCGCTGACGGTCGCGAACGCCGCCTCCAGCCCGTACACGCTCACGGTCATCACCTGGGTCGCCGCGTTCGGCACGCCCGCCGTGCTCGTCTACCAGGGGTGGACCTACTGGGTGTTCCGCAAGCGCATCGGCACCCGCCACATCCCGCCCGTGCACGTCCCGTCGTCGTGAAGGGGCCGCTCGGCGCGCTCCCCGCGCTATCCCGCTCGGCGAGGTGGGCGCTGGTCTGGTGCGCCGTGCTCGCCGCGGGCACCGCCGTCGCCACGGTCGTGCAGGCCGTGGCGCTCGCGACCGCCCTCACCGGCGGCTCGACGTGGGCGCTCCTGGCCTCGGCCGTCGTCGCGCGCGCCGTGCTGGCGTGGGTGACCGAGTCGGTCGCCGCCCGAGCCGCCGCGGGCGCGAAGGAGGAACTGCGGGCCGCGCTGCTCGACCGCTCGCTCGCACTGGGCCCGGACTGGATCACCGCCCGCGGCCCCGCCGAACTCGCCGTCCTCGCCACCAAGGGCCTCGACGCCCTCGACGCCTACTTCACCAGGTACCTGCCCGCACTGGTCACGACCGTCGTCGTCCCACCGCTCGTCGGCGCCTGGATCCTGCTCACCGACCCCACGTCCGCGCTGCTGATCGCCGCCACCATCCCGCTGATCCCGGTGTTCGCGATCCTCATCGGCCTGTTCACCCAACGGCAGGTCGCGCACGCCGCGGACGTCACCGAACGCCTCTCCGGCTACCTGCTGGAACTGGTCCGCGCCCTTCCGGTGCTGACCGCGTTCAAACGAGCCGCCGCCCAGGCCAAGGCCGTCCGCGACGTCGGCGACCGCCACCGCAGGGCCACGATGGGCACGCTGCGCGTCGCGTTCCTGTCGGCGCTGGTGCTGGAGATCGCCGCGTCGCTGTCGGTCGCACTGATCGCCGTCGGCATCGGCCTCAGACTGGTCTCCGGCGAACTGACCCTGCTCACCGGCCTGGTCGTCCTGATCCTCGCCCCGGAGTGCTACCTGCCGCTGAGAGCGGCGGGCGCGGCCCACCACGCCAGCGAGGACGGCCTCGAAGCCGTACGCCGGGTCGCGGAGATCACCGAGGAAACCCCAGTTCGGAAACCCTCGAACACCGCCCCTGGACCCACACAGCCCCCGCCCGCCACTGGGGGGCGTCCCAGCACCAGTCTATCGGCTTCACCCGGTCGGGAAGGGGATGTCGATCTTGCCTGTGGACAACTGTCAGACCTGTGGACAACCTGCGGCCAAACGGGTGATGTGGTCCTGGACGTCCGTGGCCTGCGCGTTCGCAGGCGGGACCGGGACGCGCCCGACGGCGTGAGCTTCACGGTCCGCGCGGGCGAGGTCCATCGGCTGGACGCGCCGAGCGGCGCGGGCAAGTCGACGACGATCGCGGTGCTGCTCGGTTTCGTTCGGCCGGACGCGGGGACGGTCCTGGTCTGCGGGAACGACCTGTCCACTGTGGATGCGGCGGCGTGGCGGCGGCACGTGGCCTGGGTGCCGCAGCGGCCCGCGTTCGCCGGGACCACGGTCGCCGACGAGCTGGAACTGGCGATCGGACGGCGGCCGGAACCGGCGGAACTGGCCGACGTCGCCGCCGACCACCTTTGTGACCGGCGGGTTAACGATCTGTCCACAGGCGAACGCCAGCGAGTAGCCGTGGCCAGGGCGCTGCTGAAGGTCCGCGCGGGGGCGCGGGTGCTGCTGCTCGACGAACCGACCGCGCACCTCGACCCGCCGACGGCGGCGCTGGTGATGGCCGCCGTCCACCGGGCCGCGGACGACGGGGTGGCGGTCGTGCTCGCCACGCACCGGGTGGTGGAGGCGGCGGACGAGCCGCGGCACCGGACGACCGTCCGAGCAGGAGCGGAGACGGCGGAGAACCGCACCAAGACGGGCAGGCTGCTGACCGCGCGAGCGCTTGCGGGCGCCTTGTTGGGCATCGCGGCACTGGGCAGCGGCGTGGCGCTGAGCGCGTTCGCCGCGTACCTGATCGCCCGCGCCGCCGAACAGCCGCCGATCCTGACGCTGTCGGTGCTCGTGGTCGGCGTCCGGACGTTCGCGCTGGCCAAGGGCGTGTTGCGCTACCTGGAACGGCTCGTGTCGCACGAGGCCGCGTTCCGGCTGGCGGGTGATCTGCGAACCAGGCTGTGGGAGGCGCTGGTCCGGCTCGGGCCCGCGCGGGTGCGGCGCGATACCCTCCAGCGGCTGGTCGACGACACGGACACGGTCCGCGACCTCGTGCCGCGCGTGCTGCTGCCGCCGATCGTGGCGGCAGGCGTCGGCGCGGGCGCGGTGGTGCTGTTCAGCCTGATCCTCCCCGCGGCCGGGGTGGCGCTGGCGGTCGCGCTGCTCGTCGGCGGACTGGCCGCGCCCGCGGTGGCGCTCGCGGTCGAACGGCGGGCCACCACCGTGCTCGCCACCGGCCGCCGACGACTCGGCGCGGACGTGTTCACCCTGCTCGACGCGGCGCCGGACCTCATCGCGTTCGGCGCGCACGAGCGCAAGCGCGCCGAGGTGGCGCGCCACGACGCCGAACTCGTCCGGCAGACCCGCAGGCAGGCGCTGGGCGCGGGGGCGGCCACCGCCGTCCTCCAGTTGACCACCGGTCTCGCCTCGCTGGTGTGCACGGTCCTCGCGGTCGGCACCGTCGACCCGCTGCTGGTCCCGGTGCTCGGACTCGTGCCGCTCGCGCTGGCCGAGGCGTTCGCCGGACTGCCCGCCGCCGCGCAGCAACGGGCCGCGCTGCGCCAGGCGCACCGGCGGCTGACCGAGGTGATCGACGGCGACGTCCAGCCCGAACGGGCGGACGGCATCGGCTGGCCGGGCGGCGAACCGGTGCTGGCGGACGTCGACCTCACCCTGCACGTGGGCTGGACGGCCGTCGTCGGACCGTCGGGCGCGGGCAAGTCGACGCTGTTCGCGCACCTGCTGGGGTTCCTCGGACGGCCCGCGGCGGCGGAGCGGATCGCGTGGTGCCCGCAGGAGCCGCAGCTCGTGTCCACGACCGTCCGGGAGAACCTGCGGATGGCCGACCCGCACGCCGACGACGACCGGCTGCGGGAAGCGCTGCTGCTCGCGGGCCTGCCGGAGTGGGTGGACCGGCTCGACACCCTCATCGGTAACGGTGTTTTGTCCGGTGGGGAGGCGCAACGGGTCGCGCTGGCCAGGACGTTGCTGCACGACGCCGACCTGGTGCTGCTCGACGAACCCACCGCGCACCTGGACGAGCCGACCGCGCGAGCGCTGCTCGACCGGCTGGAGGTCGCGCTGCGCGGCCGCACCGTCGTGCACATCACCCACCGGCCCGAGGAAGCGGCGCGAGCCGACCTGGTGCTGGACGTCGCCGACGGGCACGTGCGGGAGCGGGCCTACCGTTGAGCGTCGTGGACCCCAGGCAGGTGCTCGCCGCGTCGACCGAGATCACGTCAGCCGCGCTCGAGGGCGACGACCCCGACGCGGTGCTGCCGCTCGTCGTGCGCTCCGCCGCCGCGCTCACCGAAGCCGACCTCGGCCTGGCGATGCTCACGGCCGAGGACGGGCGGCTGGTCGTCGAGGCGTCCCACGGGTTCGGCTTCGACGGCGACCCCGTCGGCTCGGTGCTGTCCGCCCGCTCCGCCGCCGCCCGAGCCGCCAGGGGCGGGGTGCCGGTGGTCGCCGCCGACGTCACCACCGACCCGCGCACCGCGCCGTTCGTGCCCAAGTCGCTGCGCGGGTACGGGCCGTTCGCCGTGGCGCCGTTCGGCACCCGTGAACGCAAGATCGGCGCACTCGCCGTGTACCGCAAGCGCGGAGCGCCACCGTTCGAAGCGGACACCGTCGACCTGCTGGCCGCGTTCGCCGCGCAGGCCGGACTCGCCGTGGTGCTCGCCGAGGGGTCGACCGCGCGGCAGCGGGTGGCCGTCTACCAGGAGCGCGAACGGATCGCCCGCGACCTGCACGACGTGATCATCCAACGGCTGTACGCGACCGGCGTGCAGCTCGACCTGCTCGGACGACGGCTCGGCAAGCAACTGGACGCCCGCGAATCGGCCCGGCTCGTCGAGGCCGTCGACCAACTGGACGAGACGATCGCCGAGGTCAGGGCCACCGTCCGAGCCCTGCGCCGCGCCGAACCCGGCAAAGCCGCCGACCGCGACCTGGTGGACTCGGTGCGCGCCGAGGTGCGGATAGCGGGCGAACTCCTCGGCTTCGACCCCGTGCTGGACGTCGAAGGCGACCCGGACGACGTCCCCGCCGCACTCGCCGACCACGCCCGCGCCGCCCTGCGCGAAGCGCTGTCCAACGTGGTCCGGCACTCCGGCGCGCACTCGGTGGCGGTCGCCCTGCACCGCGAACCGGACCGGCTGCTGCTGCGGGTCGCCGACGACGGCTGCGGCATCCCCCGCGGCGTCGCCCGCCGAGGGCTGAGGCACCTGGAGGAACGGGCGTTCGCGGCAGGCGGGAAGTCCGAGGTGACGTCGTCACCGCGCACCGGGACGACGATCACGTGGCAGGTGCCGTTGTGACTGGTGGCCGGTAGTCATGGCGGGGCAGTGGCAGGACTGGTACCGCGTGAACGTTCCGATCGCCGATCGCCGCTACGTCGAACACCTGGCGGCAACGACCGTGAAGGAGGGCTGAGGGATGGGGCGTTCCTGGCGGGAGGTCAAGGCGGAGAAGGAGCGGCTGGACGTCGGGGCTGGGCGTGACGTGGTCGAGGTGCGGGCGGCGGCTCGTGCGCGGACCCACGCCTACGTCGTCGGCTTCCGCCTGTCGGTGCTCAGGGAGCGGGCCGGGGTGACCCAGACCGAGCTGGCCGTGCGCATGGGGGTGAGCCAGCCCCGGATCAGCCAACTGGAGAAGGGCGAGCTGGGTGCGCTGGAGGTCGACACGGTCGACCGGTACGTGGCCGCCCTCGGTGGCCGCCTCAAGATCGTGGCCGACTTCGACGACCACGAGGTGACCGTCTCCAGCAGTGAGGTCGACGGCCTCCGCGTCTAGCGCGACCTCCTCGCCACCCACGCGGCGGCCTGGGTGCGGCGTTCCATTCCCAGTTTGGCGAGCACGGACGTGACGTAGTTCTTCACGGTCTTCTCCGCCACGAACAGCCGTTCGGCGATCTGCCGGTTCGTCATGCCCTCGCCGATGAGGTCCAGCACGCGGCGTTCCTGGTCGGTGAACGACGCCAGCGCGTCGGTCTCGACCGGGCGGCGCATGCGGGCCAGTACGCGGGCCGTGGTGACCGGGTCGAGGAGGGAGCGGCCTGCGGCTACCTCGCGGACGGCGGTGACCAGGTCCTGGCCGCGGACCTGTTTCAGCAGGTAGCCGGAGGCGCCCGCCATGATCGCGCCCACCAGCGCCTCCTCGTCGTCGAACGCGGTGAGCACCAGGCAGCGCGGGCCGTCGGGGAGGGCGCGCAGGCGTTTGCAGAGTTCGACGCCGTTGCCGTCGGGTAGCTGGACGTCGACCACGGCCACGTCGGGCATCGCGGACGACGCCCTGGCGACCGCTTCGGCCACCCCTCCCGCTTCCGCGACGACCTGGATGTCGTCCTCGTCGTCCAGCATTTCGCGCAGACCTCTGCGCACCACCTCGTGGTCGTCCACTAGCAACACGCGCACCGGCACGAAACAACCGTACGGCGAATGCCGGTTCACGAGGGCCGCTCGTGTTGACACAGTTCAAGGATGGTCGTTCGCCCCATCGAGGAAGCCGACCGGATAGTGGTCGGGCGTTTGGTACTGGAGCTTCAACGCGCCCACACGGCGGTCGCGCACGGGGAGGTGTTCTTCCCCGCGAGCCTTCCGGGGTTCCTCGTGGAGCAGCAGGACCGCGTCCTGGGCCTGCTGACCTACACGACCAGCGGTCCGGTGCTGGAGATCGTCACCATCGACGCGCTCCGCCGGGGCCGCGGGGTGGGCAGTTCACTGGTCGACGCGACGGTGGTGCGCGCGCGGGAACTCGGGTGCTCGCGCATCCGGTTGACGACGACGAACGACAACCTGGACGCGATGCGCTTCTACCAGCGGCGCGGGTTCAAGCTGGCGGCGTTGCGGCCGGACGCGGTGCGCGAATCGCGCCGCCTCAAGCCGGAGATCCCCGTGGTCGGGGACTACGGCATCCCCATCACGGACGAGCTGGACCTGGAAAGACGCGTTTCGATCCGCTAGTTGTGCACAGGCTTTCCCCAAGGTTGTCCACAGGTTTGTGCACAACCTGTGGCTAACGTCTCGGTAACGGGCTGAAGACCTCGTCCCACGCCGCGGCGACCTGCCGCGCGCACGTCTCGGGCGCCACGCCGCCGACGCCGGTGCCGAGGCCGGGCATGGCGATGGTGCGCACGACGTCGCGCACCGGCCTGCCGTCCTCCAACCGCCCGTCCTGCCACAGGCGCAGCACGGCCCTCGCCGCGAGGTACGGGTGCACCGTGTCCTCCGGCAGCCGCTCGCCGGGGTGGCGAACGGTGGGGGCGCTGATCAGCCAATGCGGCTCGGGTTCGCCGGTGGACACCAGCATCGCCTCGCCGACGGGCAGTTCACCGCCGTGCAGCGCGAGCACGGCGCTGCGCACCTGCGCCTCCACGTCGGGGAACGCCCGCGCGTAGACGGCGTCGATGCCGCCGCGCATCCAGCCGTAGGAGTTGGCCGGGCTGACCACGGCCTCGGCGATGATGTCGAGAACGGAGCCCCGGTGCACCCGGATCCCCGCTCGACCTTCCGCCACCGAGAGCCAGGCCGTGGCCAAGGGCTCGTCGACGGCGCACAACACGATCTGGGGAGCTGCCGGAGTGTTGATCTCACCCTCCGCATCGGGGGACACGCGGACAAGCATTCCAGTTGCGGCACCCTCTTCGGAACCGGGTTGGGCACCGACCTGTCGCGTGATCCTCGACTCAACGTCGGTCACCGCAGGTCACCCTCGTATGGTTGGCCCGTGCCGCGCATCGCATATTTCGGGCCACAAGGGACGTTCACCGAACAGGCCGCCATCGGGTTCGTCCACCCCGGACGGGACGAACTCGTGCCGTACGAGACCGTGCCGCAAGCCCTCGCCGCCGTCCGCAGGAGCGAAGTGGACGCCGCCTGCGTGCCGGTGGAGAACTCCGTCGAGGGCGCCGTTCCCGCGACGATGGACGCGCTCGCCGAGGGCGAGCCGCTGGTCGCCGTCGCGGAGACCGTGCTGCCGGTGCGGTTCAGCGTCCTGGTCCGGCCGGGCACCGGGGTGGGGGCCGTGCGCACGGTCGCGAGCCACCCGCACGCACTCGCGCAGGTCCGGTACTGGCTGGAGGAGAACCTCCCCGAAGCCTCGGTCGTGTCGACGACGTCCACGGCCGCCGCGGCCGTCGCCGTCCAGCGCGGCGAGTTCGACGCCGCCGTGAGCGCCCCGGTCGCGGTCAACCACTACCCGCTGAGCGAGTTCGCGACGGACGTCGCCGACGTGGCGGACGCGAAGACCCGGTTCCTCTACCTGCGCCGCCCCGGCACGCTCCCCGAGCCGACCGGCTCCGACCGCACGTCCATGGTCGTGACGACCGCCGACCGGGTCGGCGCGCTGTCGGAGCTGCTCGTGGAGCTGGCGCTGCGCGGGATCAGCCTGACCAGGATCGAGTCCCGCCCCACCAAGGGCCGCCTCGGCGAGTACCGGTTCTACATCGACATGCTCGGCCACGTCGCCGAGCCGCGGGTGGGCGACGCCCTGGCCGCGCTGCACCGCCATTGCAGGCAGGTCCGGTTCCTCGGGTCCTACCCGCAGGCCGAACCGACCGTGAGCGGCGAACCGGTCGCCGCGAGCAACGAGGACTTCACCGCGGCCGCCGACTGGGTCGCCGCGGTGCGACGAGGGGTGGGCGCGTGAGGTTGATGCTGGTGCGGCACGGTGAGACCGCGTCCAACCTGAAGATGGCCCTCGACTCGCTGCCGCCGGGGCCCCCGCTGACCGACCTCGGCCAGGAGCAGGCGAACCTCCTCGCCGCCGCGCTGGCCGACGAGCCCGTGGTGGCCGTCTACGCCAGCACGGCGGTGCGGGCGCAGCAGACGGCGGCGCCCGTCGCGGCGGCGCACGGGATGGCCGTCCAGGTCGTCGAGGGGGTGCAGGAGATCTTCTGCGGCGAGCTCGAAGGCCGCTCGGACCGCGAGGCGTACGGGATCTTCGTCAAGACCGCCGCGGAGTGGGCGGAGGGGCGGCTCGACCTGACGCTGCCGGGCGGGGAGAACGGCCGTCAGGTGGTCGACCGCTGCCTCGCCACCATCGCGAGGATCACCGAAGGCGTCACCGAGGGCACGGTCGTGCTGGTCAGCCACGGCGGGGCCATCCGGTTGACGGGGCAGGCGCTCGCCCCGAACGTGACGGCGGGCCTGGCCGCGGGGGGTTTGCTGCCGAACACCGGCCGGGTCGTCCTGGAATCGGACGGCGACGGGTGGCGCTGCACCGCGTGGTCCGGTGTGGACATCCCGGTCGACTGAAACCTGTTAGCGCGGCTCACTATTTCCGCAGCCTCACGGGCAATTCGACGAGACCGTTGTAGACGTACGTCGGCAATGGCTGGAGTTCGGCGGCGGGCACGGCGAGTTCCATGTCCGGAAAATGCGCGAACAGGGCGGGCAGCGCGATTGATGCCTCCATTCGGGCTAGTGGCGCGCCGATGCAGTGGTGCACGCCGTGGCCGAACGCGAGGTGGTCCTTGTCCGTTCGGGTCAGGTCGAACTCGTCCGCGGTGCGGCCGTGCGCGACGGGGTCGCGGCCCGCGGCGCCGAACGCCAGCATGATCGGCTCACCGGCCCTGATCACGGTGTCGAAGCCGAGGTCGACGTCCTCGACGGCGTAGCGCAGCGGCAGGTGCTGCACCGGGCCCTCCGCGCGCAGCGTCTCCTCGATCACGTCGATCCAGGTCGCGTCGCCCGCCTTGACCAGCTTGAGCTGGTCGGGGTGGGTGAGCAGCGCGGTGACGGCCTTGCACAGCAGGTTCGCGGTGGTCCCGCTGCCCGCGCCGATCATCAGGAGCAGCGCCGTGTTGACCTCGTCCTCGGTCAACCGGTCCTCGCCGTAGCGGGCGTTGATCAGGTCGCTGGTCAGGTCGTCGCCCTTGACCATGTACTTCGTCGCGACCAGCGCGCCGAGGCACGACGTGAGGTCCATGAAGTCGCGGTCGTCCGTGGCCGGGCGGTTGATCGCCTGGATGCTGTGCACGGCCCGGCCGCGGAACGAGTCGGGTATGCCCACCAGGTCGCACAGCGCCTCGGCGGGCACGACGTCGGTGAACGCGCGACGCAGGTCCAGCACCTCACCGGGTCGGGCGCGGCTCATGTCCCGCACCAGCCTGCCCACGGTCGCGTGCACGCGCCCCCGCACGCCCTCGACGCGGCGCGGCGTGAACGCGCTGCCCATCATCGTGCGGAGCCGCTGGTGGTCGCCCCCGTAGGTGGTGAAGGCGTTCACCGTCGAGATGAACGAGCGCAGCGGCCAGTCGGTCGGCAGACCCGCGTAGGCGGGCCAGTGGCGCACCGGGTCGCGGGACACCCTGGGGTCCGCGCAGAGCCGCTTCACGACCTCGTGCCTCGTCACCGACCACGCGGACACACCGCCGGGGAGCATTACCCGCGTCGCCGGACCCTTGGCCCTGAGTCTGTCGTTCTCGGCGTGCAGGAATCGCCCGGAGGGGTCGATCGTCGTCTGGCGAAACTGCGGCTCCATGGTCACGGTCTCCGGTGTGATCGGTACGTGATCTGACGGAGCAGTATTATCGTGCATTGTGGAAAATCACCGTCAAGTGATCCCGCGAGTCGCGCTCTAATGGCGTTCTTGTTCCGAACGGGCTGATGAGAATAGCTGTCGAACCCCTGTTCACCGGCTAGCCCCAGCCCAGTTCGTGCAGGCGGGCGTCGTCGATGCCGAAGTGGTGGGCGATCTCGTGCACCACTGTGACGGCCACCTCGTTCACGACGTCGTCCTCGTCCTCGCAGAAGTCGAGGAGCGCGTCGCGGTAGATGAAGATCCGGTCCGGCAGCACGCCGCCGTAGTCCGAAGTCCGCTCGGTGAGCGCCACGCCGTGGTAGAGCCCGAGCAGCGTCGGCTCGTCCGGGTTGCGGTCCTCGATCAGCACGACGACGTTGTCCATCGCCGCCGCGAAGTCGGGCGGGATGAGGTCCAGCGCGTCGCCGACCAGTTCCTCGAACCGGTCGCGCGTCATCTCCACCGTCACGACGTCTTGGAGGTCGTCGTGACCGACGTGGTGCTGGTCGCCGACCCGCTCGGGTTCTGGCTCGACGACGGCGCGTTCGACCCCGACGGGACCTCGGAGTGCAGGGGGGCGCCGGTGGCCTCCGCCTGGCTGACGGCCGTGGTCTGGGGCGGGTTCGACGTGGTCAGGGGCGGCGCGTTCGGGTTGCGCACGGAACCGGCGAACGCCGTCAGCCCCGAGGCGTCCGCGGGGACGGCGCCGATCTTGCAGTTGACCTTGTGCGACCCGGCGGCCCAGCTCTCCGGCAGCCGGTTGTCCCAGGTCACGACCAGGCCCTTGCTCTTCAGGTCGGCCCCGCCGGAGTAGTCGGCCGCCATCGCGTCGCAGGTGGCGGGCAGCACCTCGTCCTGCTTCTCCGGCGCCGGGAAGTCCGCGCCGATCGTCGCGGCGAGGTCCACCACGCCGACGATCTCGAACGTGTGGGGCTGGGCGCAGTCGACCGGGTCGCCGACGGACTTGCCGTTCAGGCCGAGGCACACGCCGGGGTCGTACACGTCCGACTGGTCCTGCTTCTTCGCCGTGCCGAACGACGGCAGCAGCCCGCCCGCCGGTCCGACGACCTGGAGACCGCAGCGCAACGTGCGGAAACCGGCGTTCCACTCCTGCTCACCGGGGTTGAGCGGCCCGACGGTGTACTTCCCGAACGGGTCGAACTTGCCGGCCAGGTAGTCCAGCGACGGCTTGGTGCAGTGGTCGAGGCTGATCTTCGCCCAGTCGGTGGCCGCCGGGTACTTCGCTTCCTTCGCGTACTCGGCGGAGATGTCCACCTTCCCGGTGACCTCGAACAGGTGCTGGTTGCCGCAGTCGACCTTCTTGACGTCCGACAGGTCGGGTTTCGCCCAGTTCAGGCAGTCCGCGGCTTCCGACTCGTAAGCTGGGTTGACGGTCGGCTTCGCGGTGTCCCCACCTACCAGGCCACTGCCGCTGACCGGCCAGGATGTGAACGCGCTCAGCCCGAGGAGGAGGAACCCCCCCACGGACGCGCCGATCATGACCACCCGCGTACCGCGAATGTGGCCACCACGACGAAACCGCTGAGCGCTCGCTGACATCTACTCCATGATGCCTGTGCCGACCGAGAGGCCCTCGACGTGGGGGAGGAGTGTTGCTTTTCGGACACTCGTCACCCGTTCGGCGGCTGATCTCTGTACCGTCCCCGCCGGGAGTGGCTGATGACTGAGAACGACAGGTCCGGGACCTCTGGGACACCCGAGACCGGACAGAACGCACCGACACCGCAGAGCGGCGGGCCGAGTTCAGGCGCGCCCGCGGGGGGCTCGACGCCCCCGCCCTACGTGCCCGCGGCCGAGCAACCGCCGCAGCAGCCGTCGAACCCGCGAGGCCGGATCCGGCAGCAGGACGGGTCGACCAAGCCGCGTCCGCCGTCACTGGCCGAGCAGCGCGCCCGTGAGCAGGCCCAGCGGGACCTGGTCGCGGCCGACCAGGCCCGCGAGGCGGAGTACGCGCGGAAGAAGAAGGTCCGCAAGCGGCTGCTCATCGGCGGTGGCGTGACGGTCGGCGTGGTCGCGCTGGTCGCGATCGGGTACGCGGCGCTGAGCCCGGACGACGTGACCGCCACCTGCACGACCAGCGACGACGTGGTGGTCGCCGACGACAACAACTGCGACGAGAACTACGCCCGTTCGCACGGCGGGTACTCGTCCGGCGGCTTCATCTACATGCCGATCGTCGGCGGGGGCTACAGCCAGTACCGCTACAACTACGGCGGCACCGGTGTCGTCGGGCAGAAGATCTCCGGCGGTACGACGGTGAAGCCGCCGAAGGCGAGCATCTCGACCAGGTCGGGCACCAGCATCCAGCGCGGTGGGTTCGGCGTGTCCAGCGGTGGCAGCAAGAGCGGGGGGAGCTGAGTTGCGCCGAGGGACATCCCCGCCGCGGCCGAACTGGCAGCGGACGGTCTCGGAACAGGGTCTCGTGTTCGGGGCGCCCGCCAGGGGCGTGAACGGCGTCGAGCGCCCCTACTGGGACGAATCGGCGCACTACGTCTTCGAGATGAGCGACATCCTCTCGCTCGAAGCCGACGTGGAACTGCTGCACAGCATGTGCCTGGAAGCCGTGGACAACGTCGTGCTCACCGAGCGCTACCGCGACTTCGGCATCCAGGAGTGGGTCTGGCCCGCCATCGCGGAGTCGTGGAAGCGGCGCGACCCGCACGTCTACGGGCGGTTCGACCTGCGCTACGACGGGTCGGGTCCGGCCAAGATGCTGGAGTACAACGCGGACACCCCCACCTCGCTGCTGGAGGCGGCGGTGCTCCAGTGGTACTGGAAGACCGAGGTGTTCCCGGACGACGACCAGTGGAACTCGATCCACGAGAAGCTGGTCGAGCGCTGGGGTGAGATCGGCGCGCTGCTGCCGTCGAACGAGCTGCACTTCACCTGGTCGTCGGCGGACACGTCCGGTGAGGACCACATCACGCTCGCCTACCTCCAGGAGACCGCGGCCGAGGCGGGCATGAACACCGTCGGCCTGTCCATCGAGGACATCGGCTGGGACACGCTGCTCAAGAGGTTCGTCGACCTCGAAGAGGAGCGGATGAGCACCGTGGTGAAGCTCTACCCGTGGGAGTGGGTGGTCGACGAGCAGTTCGGCCGCCACGCGGTGGAGAGCCTGCCCGGCACGCTGTGGGTCGAGCCGCTGTGGAAGATGCTGCTGTCGAACAAGGCGCTGCTCGCGGTGCTGTGGGAGATGTACCCCGGCCACCCGAACCTGCTGCCCGCCTACCTCGACGATCCGGGGCTGCTCACGGAGTACGTGCGCAAGCCGCGGCTGGGCCGCGAGGGCTCGAACATCCAGATCGTCGCTCCCGGCTACGAGACCCAGACCGGCGGGGTCTACGGCAAGGAGGGCTTCGTCTACCAGTTGTTCGACCCCCTGCCCGAGTTCGACGGCTACCGGCCCGCTCTGGGCGCGTGGGTCGTCGGCGACCAGGCCGCGGGCCTGGGCATCCGCGAAACCACCGGTCTCGTGACCGATGACGGCGCGGCCTTCGTTCCCCACCGGATTGTCGAATGAAGCACCAGCACATGGAGGACCAGTGATCACCCAACTCGCGTTGGACCCCGGATTCGGTTCGACGATCGGTCGGGGCATCGGCGCGATCGCGCTGTACGCCGTCGTCGGCCTGATCCTGATGGTCGTGGGTTTCTACGCCATCGACTTCACGACGCCCGGCCAGCTCAGCGGTCTGGTCCGCACGGGCAAGCCGAACGCCGTCATCGTGACCGCCGCGGGCCTGTTCAGCATGGCGCTGATCATCGTCGTCGCGATCTACAGCTCCGAGGGCAAGCTGACCGAGGGCCTGCTCTACTCGTTGATCTTCGGCTTCGTCGGGATCATCGTCCAGGTGCTCGCCGTCCGCCTGCTGGAGTGGGTGACGCGCCTGGACATCGGCAGGCTCATCGAGTCCGAGAAGTTCGCCCCGGCGAGCGTCGTCGTGGCCAGCGCGCACGTGGCGCTGGGCCTCGTGGTGGCCGTCGCCATCAGCTAGTGGATATCCGGGCGAGATCACGAGGGGTGGAGGACTACCCTTACCCCTCGTGATCGACCTGAAGGCAGTGCGCGAGAACCCCGAAGCCGTCCGTGCGTCGCAGCGAGCGCGCGGTGAGGACGAGTCCGTGGTCGACGCGCTGCTGTCCGCGGACGAGCGCCGACGGGCCGCCATCTCCAGGGCGGACGCGCTGCGGGCCGAGCAGAAGCTGTTCGGCAAGCAGGTCGGCAGGGCCAAGGGCGAGGAGCGCGACGCGCTGCTGGCCAAGGGCAAGGAGATGGCCGCCGAGGTGAAGGCCGCGGAAGCCGAGCAGCACACCGCCGAGGCGGAGCTGACCGAGCTGCACCGCGCCATCCCGAACATCGTGCACCCGGACGCCCCCGAGGGCGGCGAGGACGACTACGTCGTGCTCAAGCACGTCGGCGAGCCCCGCGCGTTCGACTTCGAGCCGCAGGACCACCTCGACCTCGGCGTGAAGCTCGGCGCGATCGACACCGAGCGCGGCGCGAAGGTCGCGGGCTCGCGCTTCTACTTCCTCACCGGCGTCGGCGCGCAGCTCGAGCTGGCGCTGCTGAACATGGCCGCGTCGCTGGCCACCGAGAACGGCTTCACCCTGATGATCACGCCCACCCTGGTGCGGCCGGAGATCATGGCGGGCACCGGCTTCCTCGGTGAGCACGCCAGCGAGGTGTACCGCCTCCGCGACGACGACCTGTACCTGGTCGGCACGTCGGAGGTGCCGCTCGCCGGCTACCACGCGGACGAGATCCTGGACGGCGAGCGCCGCTACGCGGGCTGGTCGTCGTGCTACCGCCGCGAAGCGGGCAGCTACGGCAAGGACACCCGCGGCATCATCCGCGTGCACCAGTTCAACAAGGTCGAGATGTTCTCCTACGTGCGCCCCGAGGACGCCGAGGCGGAGCACGCGCGCCTGCTGGGCTGGGAAGAGGAGATGCTGGCCCGCGTCGAGGTCCCGTACCGGGTCATCGACACGGCGGCGGGCGACCTGGGCACCAGCGCGGCCCGCAAGTTCGACTGCGAGGCCTGGGTGCCGTCGCAGCAGGCCTACCGCGAGCTGACGTCGACGTCGAACTGCACGACGTTCCAGGCGCGGCGGCTCAACATCCGGTACCGCGACGAGAACGGCAAGTCGCAGATCACAGCGACGCTGAACGGCACCCTGGCGACGACCCGCTGGATCGTCGCCATCCTGGAGAACCACCAGCAGGCGGACGGTTCCGTGCGCGTGCCCGAGGCGCTGCGCCCGTACCTCGGCGGTCGCGAGGTCCTGGAGCCGGTCGCCGCCCGCTGACGACCGATGAGTTCCGGGTCGCGCGGAGGTCAGAGCAGGTAGGACCGATGCCGACACCCGGAGGACCAGCATGGCGAAGCTCATCTACTCGATGATCACCTCGCTCGACGGCTACGCCGAGGCCGCGGAGGGCGGCCTCGGCACCGGAGCCGACGACGAGGAGGTGCACACCTTCGTCAACGACCTGTTCCGCCCCGTCGGCACGTACCTGTACGGGCGGCGGATGTACGAGACGATGGTCTTCTGGGAGACCGCGCACACCGCGCCCGACGCGCCGCCGCACATCCTCCAGTACGCCCGCGACTGGCAGGCCGCGGAGAAGGTCGTGTACTCCACGACGCTGGAGTCGGTGACCAGCGCGAAGACCAGGATCGAGCGGACCTTCGACCCGGACGCGGTGCGCCTGCTCAAGGCCGAGGCCGAGGCGGACCTCACCGTCGACGGCCCGACCCTCGCCGCACAGGCCATCGCGGCGGGCCTGGTGGACGAGTACCACCTGTTCACCACCACGAGCGTGGTCGGCGGCGGCAAGCGGTTCTTCCCCGACGGCGTGCGCCTCGACCTCGACCTGGTCGAGGAGCGCGCCTTCGCGAGCGGGCTGGTCTACACGTACTACCGGACCCGCTGAGCCGGTGGCGGCACCCGCCTAGTCGAGGTGCGCCACCGCGAGGTCCGCCACGTGCTTCGCGATCTCCAGCGAGCCCGTCGCGGCGGGTGACGGCGCGTTGAGCACGTGCACCTGGCGCGGCGCGCTCTCGATCAGGAAGTCGTCCACCAGCGAGCCGTCCCGCAGCATCGCCTGTGCGCGCACGCCCGCCTCGGCCTTGACCAGGTCGGCCTCCTGGACGGCGGGCACCAGCCTGGCCAGGCTCGCGGCGAAGCGCTTGCGCGAGAAGGAGCGGAGCACCTCCTCCAGACCTGTCCTGGCGAACTTGCGGGCCAGCTTCCAGGTGCCGGGGAACCTGGCCACGTCGACGAGGTCGCTCGGCGAGACGTCGCGCCAGCGGTAGCCCTCGCGGCGCAGGGCCAGCACGGCGTTCGGGCCCGCGTGGACGCTGCCGTCCAGCATCCGGGTCAGGTGCACGCCGAGGAACGGCAGCGTGGGGTCCGGCACCGGGTAGATCAGGCCCCGCACCAGGTCGCGGCGGTCCGGGCGCAGCTCGAAGTACTCGCCGCGGAACGGCACGATCGTCGCGGCCGGGGTGAGGCCCGCCAGCTTCGCGACCCGGTCGCTGTGCAGGCCCGCGCAGTTCACCAGCGCTTCGGCCCGCACGACGCCCTGCGGGGTCGCGACCTCGACGCCGCCACCGGCCAGTGCCCGGCGGATGGCCAGCGCGGGGCTGTTCAGGCGCAGGTCGGCACCGTGGGCCTCCAGCTTCCTGATCAGCGCGGAGCACACGGCGGGGAAGTCGATGATGCCGGTGCTCTCCACCCGCAGCGCGGCCACGCAGGCCACCTCCGGCTCGTACTCGCGGGCCTCGGCCGCGGAGATCAGCTTGGCGGGCACGCCGTTGGCCTCCGCCCGCTCGGCGAGCGCCATCAGCCTCGGCAGCTCCTCCTCGGCCGTCGCCACGACGAGCTTGCCGCAGACCTCGAACGGCACGCCGTTCTCACGGGCGAAGTCGATGATCGAGGCGTTGCCCGCCACCGACATCCGCGCCTTGAGCGATCCGGGCTTGTAGTAGAGCCCCGCGTGCACCACATTGCTGTTGTGGCCGGTCTGGTGGGCGGCCCAGTGCGACTCCTTCTCCAGAACGGTCACCTGGTTGCCGCGGTCGGCGAGCTCGGCGGCGGTCGCCAGTCCGACGATCCCCCCACCGATCACCACGATGTGCTGCACGTCTCGCCCTCTCGTTCGTGTGACCCCGAGGTTACGGGGGTGACCGGGGGTGCAGGTCAGGCACCTATAGACTCACCCGCGGTCGAATACTGGGAGTGGCATGTCCGACACCATCGCTTTGGGTCAACCCACCGTCGGCGCGGAAGAGCTCGCGGCCGTCGCCGCGGTCTTCGAGACAGGCTGGCTCTCCGGGGCCGGACCGACCTGCGCGAAGTTCGAAGAGCGGTTCGCCGAGGTCGCCGGGGCCGAGCACGTGCTCGCCACGAACAACTGCGGCGCGGCGCTGCACCTGGCCCTCGAGGTCGCAGGCGTCCAGCCGGGTGACGAGGTCATCGTCGGCGACTACACGTTCCCGGCGACCGGTCACTCGGTGATGTGGGCAGGCGCGAAGCCCGTCTTCGCCGACGTGCGCCCGGACATCTGGAGCGTCGACCCGGCCGCCGTCGAGGCGGCCATCACGCCGAAGACCGTCGGCATCCTCGCCGTCGACGTGTTCGGCCAGCCCGCCGACTACGACGAGCTGCGCGCCATCGCCGACAAGCACGGCCTGTTCCTCATCGAGGACGGCGCCTGCTCATCCGGCGCGAGCTACAAGGGCAGGCCCGCGGGCGGGCTCGCCGACGCGGCCACCTTCAGCTTCCACGGCCGCAAGGGCATCACCGCCGGTGAAGGCGGTGCGCTGACCACGAACAACGCGGAGTGGGCCGCCAAGGCCCGCAAGCTGCACACCTACGGCATCGAGCCCGCGCTCAGCCGCGAGGGCGCGCGCGAGCTGCCCGTGCCGTCGTTCGACGTCGCCGGCTACAACTACCGGATGTCGGACGTCATGGCGGGCATCATGCTCGCCCAGCTCGACCGGCTCCCGACGCTGCTCGCGAACCGCGCCCGCGCGGCCAAGGGCTACCAGGAGCTGCTCGACGGCGTCGACGGCCTGACCCTGCCGGTCGAGCTGCCCGACCGGGTCCACCCGTGGCAGTCCTACGTGGTGACCCTCGACCCGTCCGTCGACCGCGGCGAGGTCGCCATCCGCCTGCGCGAGCGCGGAGTGCAGTGCAACTTCGGCACGTACGCCTCGCACGTCCAGCCGGTCTACGGCCAGACCACGCCGTGCCCGGTGTCGGCGGACCTGTTCCGCAGGCACCTGGCGATCCCGATGCACGCCAACCTGACCGACGACCAGGTGGAGCGAGTCGCCAAGACGCTCCGCGAGGTGCTCAGCGAAGTCCGCTGAGCGTTCACCCAGCACGTACCCGAGAGCCTCGACCACAGGAGTCACCCCGCATGTCCTCGTCCCAGCGCACGGTCTTCGTCACCGGTGGAGCCGGATTCATCGGCATGCACGTCGTGCCGATGCTGCTCGAACGCGACTACAAGGTCCGCATCTTCGACAACATGTTCCGCGGTGACCGCGACAAGGTCGCCGAGCTGGTCGCGACCGGCAACGTCGAGCTGATCGACCAGGACGTCCGCTACGGCGGCGCGGTGCAGAACGCGATGAAGGGCTGCGAGAGCGTCATCCACCTCGCCGCGGTCTCCATCAACAAGAGCGTCTCGGACCCGTACGAGAGCGTCGACATCAACATGGTCGGCAACCACAACGTGTTCGCCGCCGCCGCCGACCAGGGTGTGCGCAGGCTCGTGTACGCGTCGTCCGCCTCGGTCTACGGCGACCCGAAGAAGCTGCCGATGCACGAGGACGACGAGCTGGCGCCGCTCACGCCGTACTGCATCGCCAAGCGCTCCGGTGAGGACCTGCTCGGCTTCTACGAGCGCACCAAGGGCCTGTCCTGGGTCGGCCTGCGCTTCTTCAACGTCTACGGCCCCGGCCAGAAGACCACCGCGTACTACACCTCGGTGATCAACCACTTCGTGAACCGCCTGCGCCAGGGCCTGCCGCCGGTCATCGACGGCAAGGGCGAGCAGTCGATGGACTTCATCCACGTGACGGACATCGCCCGCTCGGTCGTCGCGGCGCTGGAGTCGGAGAAGGCCAACGTGCCGGTCAACATCGGCACCGGCATCGACACCACGGTCGCGGACCTGGCCAAGATCCTGATCAACGCCGTCGGCGTGGACGTCGAGCCGACGTTCAACCCGCGCGACGTGCTCGTGTCCCGCCGCGCGGCGGACATCACCCGTGCCAAGGAGGTGCTCGGCTGGGAGCCCACCATCTCGGTCGAGGACGGCATGAACGAGCTCGTCAAGCTCACCGCCACCACCTGACCCAGCGGACCTGCGGACGCGGCCCCGAGCAGGGGCCGCGTCGTCCGCGAACGGCCGAGGGGGTCGCCGGGTGCGCATCGCGGTAGTGAACAACTTCTTCCCGCCGAGGGTCGGGGGCAGCGCGCACCTCGCCTCGGCGCTCGCCGAGAGGTTCGTCCGGCAGGGGCACGAGGTGGTGCTCCTCACCGCCGCGTACCACGACGCGCCCGCCGAAGAGGTCGTCCGGGGCTACCGCGTGCACCGGCTGCCCGCGTTCGGCATGCCGCAGCTCGGCCTGTCGATCGACTTCGACATCACCTTCACCACCCGGCCGAGCAATCTGCGCCGGGTGTTCCGCGTCCTCGATGAGTTCCGGCCGGACGTCATCCACCAGCACGGCCAGTTCCTCGACCTGAGCTGGCTGACCGGCTGGTACGCCCGCAAGCGCGGGATCCCCGTGCTGCTGTCGGTGCACACGAGGCTGGAGAGCCGGAACAGGGCCTACTCGCTGCTGTTCCGCGCGCTCGACCGGTTCCTCGTCCGGCCGCTGATCGGGTTGGCCCGTCCCCGCTTCGTGATCATGGACGAGCTCGCGGCCACCTACTGCGCGGCGCGGTACGGCGCGGGCGAGGAGCGCTTCGAGCACATCCCGGTCGCGGTCGACCCCGAGTGGTGCGCGCAGCCGCCGACCAGGGACGTGCGGGCCGAGCTGGGCATCGGGACCGGGCCGCTGGTCGTGTCGCTGGGGCACGTGATCCCGCTGCGCGACCGGACGGCACTGGTCGACGCGATGCCGGGCGTGCTCGCCGAACACCCCGACACCAAGGTGCTCGTCGTCGGCCACCAGTACTACGACGCGTACCTGCGCCGGGCGGAACGGCTCGGGGTGGCGCACGCGTTCCTCAGCACCGGCGCCGTGCCAAGGGCGGACGTGCCCTCCTACCTGGCCGCTGCCGACGTCGTCGCCCACGACCTCCAGGGCATAGGCTGTGGCACAGCGAGCCTGGAGGCGATGGCCGCCGGTAGGGCGACCATCTGCGCCGTGCGCGAGACCAACTTCCCCGGTGTCGAGCTGCGCAACTGGGACAACGCCGTGCTGGTCCGGCCGGACCACACCGAGGACCTCGTCACCGCGCTGAACAGGTTGCTGGCCGACCCCGAGGAGCGGAGGCGGATCGCGTGCAGGCAGCGCGCCGTGGTGCTGGACGGGTTCACGCTGGACACGGTGACCCGCAAGCACCTCGACGTGTTCGAGTTGATGTCCGCTTCGACCCCGGCAGGGAAGCACTGAATGTTCTTCGACGACGAGCGCAGCAACCGGCTCCGGCCGCACATCCTGACCGAGCTGGTCGGCCAGTTCATGAACGACCAGGAGCGGGCGAAGCTGTTCGGCCTTCCCGAGACGACCCGCATCCGCGAGCGCGCGAAGGTGATCAGCCCGGACCGCCTCAAGATCGGTGACCACTGCTGGATCGGCGAGGGCGCCGTGCTCGACGCCAGCGGCGGCATGGAGATCGGCGAGCACACCAGCATCGGGCTCAACTGCCTGGTCTTCACGCACTCGAGCTGGCTCGCGAACATGATGCTGGAGAACCACTCGGGCACCGACCTGATCGAGCGCAAGCCGGTCCGCATCGGCAAGGGCTGCTTCATCGGCGGCAACAGCGTGATCATGCCCGGCGTGACGATCGGCGACTTCGCCACCGTGCAGCCGCTGTCGGTCGTGGCCAAGGACGTGCCCGAGCGCAGCCTGGTCGCGGGCAACCCGGCCAGGGTGTTCCAGCGCTACGACGACGAGTACATCCAGGGCGAGGCCGAGCGGGTGCGCGCGGAGAACAAGCGCCGCCGCGAGCTGGCCGAGGAACGCGGCGAGACCGTCGTCTGGGGAGCGCCCGCGGGCGAGTTCGACAAGCCCTGACCCGTCACGCGGGTGCCGTCAGGCGCACGGCACCCGCGTGGCGGTCCGCTAGACGATCGCGGCGTCGAGCGCGTTCTTCAGCACCAGCGACGACGTGGCGTCCAGCGCCAGCGACCCGTTGAACGCGATGGAGCCGGTGCTGAACACCCAGCCGCCGCCCGGCCGGGTGAACTGGATCATCTCGGCGCCGTTGTCCCCGCCGCTGTTCTGCCCGACGGCGATGAGCTGGGCGCCGGGAGGGGACGGCACCGGCCTGCGGTCGACCTCCCACCCGCTGGCCGCCAGGTTGTACGACTGCGCGCCGAAGGTGTCGTTGTTCACCAGCCCGCTGCCGGCGAGGAACGGGTGCGCGGTGTTCGCCACCCGGTACGGGGCGAACGTCATGAACTCCGACCCGTCCCAGTCCGACCCGAGCACGGCCGAGGTCGGCTGCCCCAGGTTCGCGAACCACATCGGCTCGCGCAGCCCGCTCGTCGTGCGGAAGACCACCGAGTCGCCGTTCGCCGACCAGGACACCTTCTCGAACATCGTGTTCCCGCCGGTGGCGATCACGTGCCCGCCCGCGCCGAGGTAGGTGTTCACCCGGTCCTTCATCGTCTGCGACCAGTACTCCGCGTGGCTGCCGAGCACCAGCGCCTTGTACTGCCCGAGCCAGGTGCCGTCGGCGTCCAGGTCACCGTCCTGGTAGCAGTCGAACGAGTACCCCTTGGTGACCAGCCAGCGCAGCAGCAGTTGGTCCGAGTAGAACGTGTGGCTGAGGTTCGCCCGGTCGTCGGTCCACACGCTGTCGCTCGGCCGCAGCGACGCGATCGTCCGCTGCACCCCGGACTGGCCCGCGCTGCTGTACGCGTTGTGGCCCGCCCAGGTGTTGTAGGCGTTGTAGGTGTTGGTCGGCAGCATGACCGCGATCGGCGACGACGGCGCGGTCGGCTTCACCGCGAACGGGATGTCGAACCGGAGGTGCTGCACGCCGTTCAGCACCCCGCGCAGCCTGCACACGTACACCCCGGACCGCCACGTCGCCGGGATGGTGAGCGAGAAGTCCGGGGTCCAGCCGCAGCCGGTCGCCCGGTAGCCGCCGGGCAGCGGCTGGAGGCGGCCGGGCTGGCTGACCGGGCCCCACACGACGGTGCCCGGCGACTGCCCGCTCACGGCCAGCCGCTCGATGGTCGCCTCGACCGTGGTGAACGTGCTGGAGACCGGGAAGCCCTGGGTGTAGCCGGGGCGCGGGCTCAGGTCGTTCGCGTACCCCTGGAGCGCGGCCGTCGACTCGACGGAGAACCCGGCGCCGATCTGGAGCGGCGCGCCGACGTTGACCCAGGCGCCCGTCCAGTCACCGTTGATGGTCTCCGAGTTGACCAGCCGGAACCAGTTCAGCTTGTCGTCGTAGCCGGGTGTGGTCGCGGTGTCCAGCCACACCAGGTAGACCGTGCCCGCGGTGTTGGAGAACCAGGACTTGTTGGCGTCGTCGGAGAACCCGCTGCCGATCACCCATGGTTGACCGCCGTTGGTCCACGCGCCGACGCCGTTGGTGCCGTCGCCCGCCAGGTAGCGCCACCAGTACAGGAGGTTCCCGCCCTGCGCGATGCCGAAGATCACGCCGTTCGGGTCGGCGAACACCGCGTAGTACTGCTTCCAGCCGCCGCTGATCACGGCGGCGCTGTTGGCGTGCCAGGCGCCCGCCCCGTTGGTGCCGTTGCCCGCCAGGTAGCGGAACCAGTGCAGGTTGCCGCTGGTGTCGATGGCGTAGAAGACGCCGTTCCACCCGCCGAAGATCCGCGGGTACGCCTGGAGCCCGGTGCGGATCACCGACCCGCTCGCCGCGTGCCAGGTCCCCGCCCCGGTGTTCGGATCGGTGAGCTGGTACTTGTACCAGCGCATGGACCCGTCCTCGCCGATCGCGAAGAGCTGGCCGTCCGCGGCGGCCAGCACGGTCTTGAACTGCTGCCACCCGCTGCCGATCGCGAGCCCGCCGCCGTTGCTCCACGACGCCGCGCCGGTCTGCCAACCCGAGTGCCGGTACCACAGCAGGACCCCGTCGGCCTGGATCGCGTAGACGATCCCGGTACCCCCCGGTACGAGCCGGACGAAGCGTTGATTTTGGTCGTATGCCACGGTGAACCCCTCCCCTTGATACGTGGGATGTATCGCCAAGGGGACGTTTGCTGTGACATGGATCACCTGAATGGCGCAGGGGGTGTGCTCCGTGACGGAGCACACCCCCTGCGATCTCGCTGCTGGTCAGACGCCCGCGGGGGCGGCCTTCCTGTTCTCGAACACCTGCGCCACCACGCGGTGGGACGGCAGGATCGCGTCGCGCTCCTCGTCCGCGTCGACCGTTCCGGCCAGGATGTCCAGGAACCGGTCGAGCTGGGCGGCGAGCGGCTCGCGCGCCGAGACCAGCTCGGGGATCTCGATGATCGACTGCTGGCGGTAGCCGCGGCCGTCCGGCGTCGCGGCGTCGTTCGACACGTGCCGGTAGATGGTCACGTCCCGGCGCAGCAGGTCGGCCTCGATCAGCCGGTCCAGCTCGGTGATCACCAGCGACCGGACCTTGCGCTGGCCGACCCGGCTCGCGGACACCGTCGCCAGGCCGCCGCCGTCGAACCGCAGCACGGTCTCGGCGATGTCCTCGGCGTCGTCGACCGACGTCGGGTGGAAGTAGCCGAAGCTGCCCTGCACGCTGACCGGGTCGACCCCGCCGAACGTGCGGATCGCCAGGTCGACGTCGTGCACCAGGAGGTCCCACGAGACGCCGGTGCGGATCCGCGGCGCGTACGGCGAGTGCCGCGTGGCCGCCACGTGCACCGGGCTGTCGACCAGCGACAGCGCCGTCAGCACGGCCGGGTTGTAGCGCTCCAGCAGACCGCACATCAACGGGATGCCGCGCTCGGCGGAGATCCGGACGACCTCCTCGCTGGCGGCCAGGCCGTCGCACACCGGCTTCTCGACCAGCAGCGGCTTGTCCTGCGCCAGCACGTCCAGCGCCAGGCCGTGGTGGAACTCGGTCGCCGAGGCGAGCACGACCGCGTCGACGTCGGACAGGTCGCCGATCTCCGGCGACCAGGAGGCGTTGAACCGGTCCGCGACCGAACGCCCGACCTCCTCGCGCGGCTCGGCCACGCGGACCAGGTCGCAGCGGTCGGACTGGGACAGCACGCGGGCGTGCAGCGAGCCCATCGTGCCGGTCCCGACGAGCAGGATCCGAGGACGTGCGGTCACGCGCCCAACACCTCCCGGATGGTGCCGACGATGGTGGCGAGCTCGTCGTCGGTCAGACCCGCGTGCACGGGGATCGACAGGCACTGCTCGGTGACGCGCTTGGCCACCGGCGTCTCGGACGCGATGACGTTCGGGTTGTCCTGGTAGCAGGCGTAGTCCGTGACCAGCTTCGGGTAGTAGATCCCGTTGCCGATGCCGCGCTCGGTCAGCTTGGCCGAGAACTCGTCGCGGGTGAGCGCCGCGTCCGCGGTCAGCAGCACGGTGTACTGGTGCCACACGTGCGAACGGCCCGCCAGCTCGGTCGGCGTGACCAGGCCGGGCACGCCCGCGAGGCCCTCGGACAGGGTCGCGGCGTTCGCCTTGCGCTTCGCGGTGATCTGCTCGATCTTCGCGAGCTGCGGGATGGCGACCGCGGCCTGGAGGTCGGTGAGGCGGTAGTTGTGGCCCGCCATCACGTACTCGTAGCGCTGCCTCATGCCCTGGTTGCGCAGGATCCGCAGCTTCTCGTTGACGGCGTCGTCATCGGTCGTGATGATGCCGCCCTCGCCGGTGGTGATGTTCTTCGTCGCGTAGAACGAGAAGCAGCCGAGGCCGAAGCTGCCCGCCGGACGCCCGTCGAACTTCGCGCCGTGGGCCTGCGCCGCGTCCTCGACGAGCGCGAGGCCGCGCTCCTCGGCGAGCGGGGCGATCTTGCCCATGTCGGCGGTCTGCCCGTACAGGTGGACCGGCATGAGGACCTTGGTCCGGGGCCCGATGGCGTCCGCCATCGCGTCCGGGTCCACGCAGAAGTCGTCCTCGCGGATGTCCGCGAAACGCGCGGTGGCGCCCGCCTCCAGGATCGCGTTGAGGGTCGCGATGAAGGTGAACGGCGAGGTCACGACCTCATCACCCGGTCGCAGGTCCAGCGCCTGGATCGCGGCCACCAGCGCCGTGGTGCCGTTGTTCACGGCGACCGCGTGCTTCACGCCCGAGATCTCGGCGAAGGTGTCCTCGAAACGCTTCACCATCGGGCCCTGGGCGATGACTCCCGAGCGGAGCACTTCGAGCACGTACGGCTCCGCGTCGCGCACGTCGACAACGGTGATTGGGATCATTCTCCGTCTTCCCATCGGGCGGGGCCGCGTGGAGACAGACCGGTCCGGTCTGGCTCAGCAGCAGGTCAGGGAGCTGCTAGCACATGAGCGCAGCGAGCACCGTGGCAGGCTACCCGCGTTCACCGGCAGGAAATGCCGTGGGGTGGGCGGGCGTAACCCGGCCACTCGCGCCCGCGCGCCCGCCACCGCGGCTCTGCGGGTGCCGAGCACCGGCTACCCTCGTACTCTGGGCCGCCGACTCGCGGGTGCCAGCACCCGCGCTGGACGTCGCAGGCCAGGACACGGGAGAACTCAGATGGACTTGCAGCAACGGCTGCGCAGCACCTTCGTCGAAGCCCTCGGGCTCGGTGAGGGCGTCGACGTCGAGAACCTGAAGTACCGCGAGATCGAGGAGTGGGACTCGGTCGGCCACATGGCGCTGGTCGCGGCGATCGAGGACGAGTTCGACGTCCAGTTCGACACCGACCAGGTCATCGACATGAGCAGCTTCAAGGTCGCGCTCGACATGCTGCGGGTACTGGGTGCCGGTGACTGACGCGCGGATCGACCTGTCCGGCCGGGTGGCGGTCGTCACCGGCGGCACCCGCGGCATCGGGCTGGCCACGGCGGACGCGCTCGCCGCGTCCGGCGCGACCGTCGTGCTGACCGGGCGGGACGAGGCCGTGGCGAAGCAGCGCGCGGGCGAGCTGGCCGAACGGCACGGGGCCGCGGTCAGCGGCCTGGCGCTGGACGTCACCGACCCGACCGCGGTCAAGGACGTGTTCCGGGCCATCGCGAAGGAGCACGGGCGCGTCGACGCGCTCGTCGCCAGCGCCGGTGTGCTGGAGGGCGCGCTGATCGGGATGATCGGCGACGACCACGTCGACCGGATGCTCGCCACGAACGTCAGCGGCACCATCGCGACCGTGCAGGCCGCGGCGCGCGCCATGATGCGCAAGAAGACCGGGTCGATCGTGCTGCTCGCGTCGATCGTCGGCGAGCGCGGCAACGCGGGCCAGCTCGTGTACGCGGCCACCAAGGCCGCGGTCGCGAGCATCGCCAGGTCGTCGGCGAAGGAGCTGGGCCGCTACGGCATCCGGGTCAACGCCGTGGCCCCCGGCGTGATCAAGACCGACCTCACCGCAGGGCAGTCCGACGACGTGCTCGACCGGGTCGTCAAGGACACCGCGCTGAGCAGGCTCGGCGAAGCCGACGAGGTCGCGCGGGTGATCCGCTTCCTGGTCAGCGACGAGGCGTCGTTCGTGACCGGCCAGGTGCTCGGCGTCGACGGGGGGCTCGTGCTGTGAGCCTGCTCGGCGACGGCGCTCGGCTGGTCGACGCGGCGGACGGCACGGAACTGGCGGGCGAGGACCTGCGCACGCGGGTCGCCGGGCTGGCCGCCGAGCTGTCCGCGCTGCCCGTCGGCGTGGTGTTCGCGCGCACGGCCGTCGACGTGCCGAGCGTGCTGCGCTACCTCGGCGCGTTCACCGCGGGCCGCCCGGTCGCGCTGCTGGACGCGGGCCAGGACCGCGAGGTGCTGCTGGCGCTGGTCGCGGCCTTCCGCCCGGCCGCCGTGCTGGGCGCCGACGGGGACGCGCCGGACGGCTACCGGCCCGGCGAGGTCGGCGGACCGGCCTGGGTGCGCGAGGCCGCCGACGGCGTGGAGCCGCACCCGGACCTCGCCGTGCTGCTGCCCACGAGCGGGTCCACCGGCAACCCCAAGTTCGTCCGGCTGTCCAGGGCGGCCGTGCTGAGCAACGCCGAGGCCATCGCCGAGGTGCTCGACGTCGACGCCGCCGAGGTCGCCCCGACCAGCCTGCCGCTGCACTACAGCTACGGCATGTCGGTGCTGAACAGCCACCTGCTGCGCGGCGCGACCGTGGTCGTCGAGGCCACCGGCGTGATGGGCAGGCCGTTCTGGCAGGCCGTGGCCGACCACAAGATCACGTCGCTGGCGGGCGTCCCGTACCACTACGAGATGCTCAAGCGCCTGCGCTTCGACCCGGCCAAGTACCCCAGCCTGCGCACGATCACGCAGGCGGGCGGCAAGCTGCGCGAGGACCTGGTCACCGAGTTCAACGACAAGATGGTCGCGGCGGGCGGGCGGATGTTCGTCATGTACGGCCAGACCGAGGCCGCGCCCCGGATGGCCACCGTGCCCGCCGGGAAGCTGGCCGAGAAGCTCGGGTCCGCCGGCCCCGCCCTCCCCGGTGGCGCGTTCGCCATCCGCACCGAGGACGGTGCCGAGACGACCGAGCCGGGCGTCGTGGGCGAGGTGCTCTACCGCGGGCCGAACGTGATGATGGGCTACGCGGAGTCGGAGGCCGAGCTGGCCGACGGCGACTCGCGCGGCGGCGTGCTGGAGACCGGCGACCTCGGCAGGCTCGACGAGGACGGCTACCTGTTCATCACCGGCAGGCTCAAGCGCATCGGCAAGGTGTTCGGCAACCGCGTCAACCTCGACGACCTGGAACAACTGGTGCGGGCCTCGGGGTTGGACACCGGTGTGGTCGCCGCGGTGCCCGCGGGCGACAAGGTCGTCGTCTGGCTGGAGGACCGCGGTGCCGACACGCGCAAGGCGGTCGCCCGCGAACTCGCGGAGAGGCTGCACATGCACGTGTCCGGATTCGACGTGCGGGAGGTCGACGCCCTGCCCCTGCTCGCCAGCGGCAAGGTCGACTACCGCTCCCTGGAGGGACGGGCGTGACAGCGATCGTTGAGGGTGTTTTCGGATTGGGCCAGTCCGAGCGCGAGGCGGCGCTGCTGCCCGCGCTGACGGAGCTGACCGAGCACCACCGGGCGCACTGCGAGCCGTACGACCGGATCCTCGGCTCGCTGGGCCACGCCCGCGGCGCCGACTTCGGGTCCGTCGAGCAGGTGCCGTGGCTGCCGGTGCGGATGTTCAAGCACCACGTGCTCAAGAGCGTGCCGGACGACCAGGTCTTCAAGGTCCTGACCTCGTCCGGCACCACCGGCGCCGAGGTGTCCCGGATCTACCTGGACAAGGAGGCCGCGGCCGACCAGCCCCGGTACCTGGGTCGCACGCTGCAAGCCGTGCTCGGCGAGAAGCGGCTGCCGATGCTGATGGTCGACACCATCGGCATCATCAAGAACCGGCGCTCGTTCTCCGCCCGCGGCGCGGGCGTGCTGGGCATGGCGAACTTCGGCCGCAAGCACGTCTACGCGCTCGACGAGGACGACCAGCCGGACGTCGAGGCCATCAAGGGCTTCCTGGCCGCGCACGGCGACGAGCCGTTCCTGATCTTCGGCTTCACCTTCATGGTGTGGCAGTACCTCTACGAGGTCGCCCGCGAGCACCGGCTCGACCTGTCCAACGGCATCCTGATCCACTCGGGCGGCTGGAAGAAGCTGATCGACCGCGCGGTCGACAACACCGAGTTCCGGCGCCGATTCGCGCAGGACACCGGGTTGACCCGGATCCACAACTACTACGGCATGGTCGAGCAACTGGGCACCGTGTTCGTCGAGGGGCCGTCCGGGAACTCGCTGTACTGCCCGGACTTCGCCGACGTCGTCATCCGCGACCCGGAGACCTGGGCCGAGCAGCCGGTGGGCGTGCCGGGGGTGATCGAGGTGGTCAGCACGGTGCCGCGCTCCTACCCCGGCCACGCGCTGCTGACCGAGGACCTCGGCGTGGTGCACGGGATCGACGACGGCGACTGGCCGGGCAAGCGCTTCTCCGTGCTCGGCAGGCTGCCGCGCGCCGAGGCCCGCGGGTGTTCGGACACGTTCAGCGGAGGAGCGGCGTGAGCAAGGTCCAGCAGCGTTTCCCGGCCGGGCCGGACGTCGAGGTCGACACCCTCGTCGCCGAGCTGTCCGGCGAGCCCGCGGGCGGCAGGCTGAAGGTCGGCGACGAGCGGGTCGTGGACTTCCTGGTGAAGTTCGCGCGCAAGCTGCTCGCGCCCGCGACCGCGCGGCGCTACCCGGAACTCGCCTCGCTCGGGTTCTTCCTGCGCCGGGGCGAGATCGCCAAGGCGCTGTCCACGATGGAGACCAGGGGTGACGCGCTGAGGTTCCCGCGCGGCCTCGTCTTCCACGTGCCACCGGCCAACGTGGACACCATCTTCGTCTACTCGTGGGCGCTGTCCGCGCTGGCGGGCAACCCCAACGTGGTGCGCATCTCGTCCCGTTCGGCCGGTGCCGCGGAGACCGTGATCGAAGCCCTCAACGAGGCGCTCGCGGACGCGCACCCGATCATCGCGGAGACCCAGCGCATGGTCACCTACGGCCGCGACGACGCGGTGACCGCCGCGCTGTCGGCCGCGTGCGAGCTGCGGGTGATCTGGGGCGGCGACCGGTCCGTTGCGGAGCTGCGCAAGCACCCGCTCGCGCCGAACGCCCGCGACCTCACCTTCCCCGACCGCGCGTCGTTCGCCGCGATCTCGGTGGCGGGCTGGCAGGCCGCGACAGCCGAGCAGCGGCGCGACGCCGTGATCGGCTTCTACAACGACTCGTACTGGTTCGACCAGGCCGCCTGCTCGTCCCCGCGCACGCTGTTCTGGGTCGGCGACGACGCCGCCGCGCGGCTCGGCCGCGAGGAGTTCCGCGGCCTGCTGGGCGAAGTGGTGGCGAGCAAGAACTTCGTCGTCGAACCCGCGATGGCCGTGCAGAAGCGGGTGTCCGCCTACGGCGTCGCCGCGCAGGGCCACGCGACCGAGATCCGCTTCGACGGCAACGCCGTGGCGACCCTCGAACTCGCCGACCCGTCGGCCGTGCCGAGGGAGTGGCTCGGCGTCGGCACCTTCCCCCAGGCGGCGCTGACCAGCCTCGCCGAGTTCGCCGGGATCGTGCAGCGCAAGGACCAGACGCTGAGCACGTTCGGCTTCTCCCGCGACGAGCTCGTCGACTTCGCGAACACCGTGGCGGGGCGCGGGATCGACCGGATCGTGCCGTTCGGGTCCGCCCTCAGCTTCGCCGCTGTCTGGGACGGCTACGATCTGCTGTCCGAGTTCAGCAGGCTCACCACGGTCAGCGTCTGAGCCTGATGCCCGTGCCGCCGCAAGTCCCTGCCGCACATGGCAATACCAGCGACTCTCCTGGAGAGCAGATGACGACCGCCGAAGCCGAGGTCCCAGCAACCGAGGCCGCCGCAGAGCAGAAGTCGACCAAGGCGTTGATCATCACCTGGGCCCGCAGGCTGTTGGTGGTCGTCGTGATCGCGTTCGCGGGCTACGCGCTGGTCACGAAGTGGAACGAGGTCTGGCACACGCTGGCCGCCGTCGCCTGGCAGTCGAGCCTGCTCAGCCAGCTCGCCGTGATGGCGGCGATCCTGTTCAACACGATCGCCTGGCAGACCATCGTGGACGACCTCGGCAAGCCGATCGGCATCTTCCGGGGCGCCCAGATCTGCCTCGTCGGCGGTCTCGGCAAGTACGTGCCGGGTTCGGTGTGGGCGTACCTGCTCCAGATGGAACTCGGCCGCAAGGCGGGCCTGCCGCGCGCGCGGATCTTCACCGGCTCGCTGGTGCAACTCGGCATCGCGACGGTGGCGTCCCTGCTGCTCGGCATCATCGCGCTGCCGGTGATCTTCGCGGAGACCCCGCAGGCGCTGTGGCTGTTCGCGCTGCTGCCGGTCGGTCTCGCCGCGCTGCACCCGAAGATCCTCACCTGGGGCACCTCGCTGGTGCTCAAGACGTTGCGCCGCCCGCCGCTCGACCACCAGCTCAAGTGGTCGACCATCGGCAAGGTGCTCGGCTTCTCGCTGCTCGCGTACGCGGCCTTCGGCTCGCACATGTGGCTGTTGGCCAACTCGGTCGGCGCTCCCGGCGTGAGCGGCCTGCTGCTGTGCATCGGCGCCATGGCGATCAGCATGACCGCAGGCCTGTTCGCGTTCTTCCTGCCTTCGGGCGCGGGTGTCCGGGAGGCCGTCATCGTGGCCGTGCTGGCCGCCAGCGGCATCGACCCGGTGCAGGGCCTCGCGTTCGCGGTGGCGTCGCGGTTGATGTTCATCGTCGCCGACGTGGTCACCGCGGGCACGGCCGCCGCCATCGCGGCCTTCCGCCGCCGTACCGCTCCGGGCGCACGGGCGCCGCAGGCGGCCTGACGCTCCTCGTCCCGCTCTTCCAGCGCCCCCCGAGCACACGTGCTCGGGGGGCGCTGTCCGTCGTGGACGCGAATTTCCGTCCAAAGACGAGCCGGGCAACACCATCGGTGCGGCGTTTGGTTTCGTTACACCGTTCGACGTGAAGTCGGCCGTGTTTTCGAAAGTCCTCAATGAACTGTGGATGTTCGCCGCTGATCTCCAGATTCTGCTTTTCAAGTGAAGATTTTTCGGGCAGACTCGATCTCGGATCTGCTGACGCGAGTGCCGGTGGGGATTGCCTCGCGTCACCATTCATCACCACGGGGGGTTGGAACAAGCATGTCTTCTCGTCGTTCTGTCTCGCTGGTCGCTGCCATTTTGGCGACCACAGCGAGTCTTCTGCCTGCTCTGGCCGGAGTAGCGGGCGCGGACCCGACTTCGACGCCTTCGTCGTCGTCCGCGGTCTCCACGCCCGCGGAGTCCAGCGTCGCACCGCCCGCGCCGTCCAGCGCGACGCCACCTGCGGAGACCTCGGCTTCGACGCCGACCTCCAGCTCGGAGGCACCCGCGCCCGCCAAGGCCGAGGCGGTCGCCCCCGAGGCGGCCCTGAAGGCCGCCGCCGCCGACGACCCGTGGGAGCAGTCCCCGGTCTATACCAAGTGGCAGCAGCTCGGCGGCGCCGCGTTCGCGGGTGACCTGGTCGGCACCGAGGTCGTCCAGGCCAACGGCATTCGTTACGCCAGGTTCTCCAAGAACGTCACGATCACCCACGACGCCGCGAATGGCGCGCACTGGTTCTCCGGTGCCATCGCGGGCGTGTGGAATGGCACCACCAATGGTCCGGACGGCGCAATCAGCGTGGCGACCATGGACCAGGTCCCCGTTTCGCGTGGTTTCCAGGGGGGTGCGGCGTCCGCGTTCAGCAACGGCGTGTCCGTGTACTACTCCGACGCCTACGGCGCATTCCCCATCAGCGGGGCGATGCGGCAGAAGTACTGGGCGTACGGCAGCGTCAACGGCACGTTCGGCTGGCCGACCGCCGTGGAGAACGCCTGGGCCGACAACAACGGGGGCCCGACCCAGATCACGTCCCAGAACTTCAGCGAGGCGGTCGCCCTCTTCAAGGGTCCGAGCGGCGTGGCCTACTGGATCAGCGGCGCCCTGCGCGACAAGTACCTCTCCGTCGACGGTCCGGTGGGCTTCAACGGCATGCTCACCGGTGACCAGACGGCCAGCGCCGGTTCCGGCTGGTACGTCGGCACCGAGACGGGCACCATCTACTGGTCGCCCAGCACGTCCGCTGTCCGGCTCGAAGGCCCGATCAACAGCAAGTTCTGGTCCGAGGGCGGCCCCAACGGTCGCTTCGGCTACCCGCTCGCGGACGTCGGCAAGGTCGGCGACGGCCAGTACGCGAACTTCACCACCCAGGTCACGGTCTTCCACTCGGACTCAAGGGGCACGCACTGGATCAGCGGTGCGCTGCGCGCGAAGTTCGAGGCACTCGGCGGCGTGACGGGTTCGCTCGGCTTCCCGACGTCGGACCAGTACTCGACCAACGGGCGGGACGGCCTGTACGTCCTGTTCGGTCCGAACAAGGTGATCCTCTGGGGCGCCAACACCGGTGCCTTCCTGGTGCGCGACCAGTACCTGGCCAAGCTGCGCGCCGACGGTGACGTCGCCGACTACGGCCTGCCGATGACCGAGGTCGGTCCTGTTGGCCCGTACCAGTTCCAGCAGTTCCAGGCCGCGACGATCTTCGACGGCAACGGCCGCTCCACGGTCACCCTCGGGTGGGACTTCCGTGAGGTGTGGTGGTACCTCGGCGGCACCAGCAGCCCGCTCGGCTACGCGTCGTCCGACTACCAGAGCTGGGGCAACGCCCAGTTCTACCAGCAGTTCGACTACGGCTACGTGCTCTGCGACTACAACGAGAACGTCTGCTACTACGACTACAACGGCGCTTCGGCGAAGTCCTCGAAGTCCGCTGTGGACGGTGCGAAGCCCGACATCGAGCAGGTGCGCCGCGAGGCCACCAAGATCTCGATCAACGGCGGCGCCCCGCGCGGCTGACGTCCCCTGACCACGAGGGCCGGTGCGCGTTCCAGCGCACCGGCCCTCGTGCTTTCCCGGACCAGGTGCGGTGGCACGGGGTGCGCCGGCCGCCCCGTAAACTGGCCGACCGACGTCGTCGGATCCCGAGGAGCAGCGTGAGCCACGTTCATCCCAGTGCCGTCATCGGTGACGGAGTAGTCCTCGGTGAGCGGGTCACCATCGGGCCGAACGCGGTCGTGCTCGGCCCCGCGAAGATCGGTGACGACTGCTGGATCGGTCCCGGCTGCGTGATCGGCACCCCGCCGGAGCTGAGCAGCGAGCCGCACAACCGCGCGTGGGACGGCGATCTGGCGCACAGCGGTGTCGAGATCGGCCCGCGCACGGTGGTGCGCGAGCTGAGCACCATCCACCAGGGCAGCTACCGCCCGACCAGGGTCGGCGCCGACTGCTGGCTGCTCAACCGGGTGTACGTCGCGCACGACAGCCAGGTCGGCGACGGCGTCACGCTGTCCGCGGGGACCAGCCTCGGCGGCCACGTGCAGATCGGCGACCGGGTCAACGTCGGGATGAACGCCGTGGTGCACCAGCGCCGGGTGATCGGGCCGGGCGCGATGGTCGGCATGGGCGGCGCGGTGACCAAGGACGTGCCGCCGTTCGCCATGGCCTACGGGAACCCGGCCAGGCTGAACGGGGTGAACGCGGTCGGCATGACGCGCTCCGGCATGGGGGAGGACGTGGTGCGCCTGCTGGCCGCGGCCTACGCCGAGCTGCTGGTGCCCGCCGACCTCCCGGAGGAGCTGCGGGAGGCGTTCACCTGGTGGTTCGACGTGAAACCCGCGAAGCCGCTGGCGTCGAGCGAAGCCCCTCTGCCGCTGTGATCGCGGTGGCGGCTTCCACGGTGTGAGCCGGAAGCCGCCACCCGCGGTCAGAACCAGCGTTCCAGCACCAGCGCCACGCCGTCCTCCAGGTGCGAGGCCGTCACCTCGTCGGCCACGTCCAGCGCCTCCTGGTGCGCGTTCGCCATCGCCACCCCGTGGCCCGCCCAGGACAGCATCGGCACGTCGTTCGGCATGTCCCCGAACGCGATCACGGCCGCCGCGTCCACGCCGAACCGGTCGGCCACGTCGGACAGGCCTGAGGCCTTCGTCACGTTCGGCGCCGAGATCTCGATCAGCCCCGAGTTGCTGGAGTAGGTGATCTCGACCTCGTCGCCGAGCAGCGCGTTCGCCGCCAGCGCCATCTCCGCGCTCGTCATCTTCTCGTGCCCGACCAGCAGCTTGATCGCCTGGTGGCCCAGCACCTCCGCCCTGGTCACCGCGCGGTGGTCGCTGTCGCGCCACGGGTGCCGGTAGCCGGTCTCGGCGACGAACGGCTGGACGTCCTCGCTGACCGCGGTGGTGCCCACGCGCTCGGTCGCCACCGAGCAGCCGGGGAGCGCGGCGTCCAGCGCGCTCGCCAGGTCGGCCAGCCGCACCGGGTCGAGCCCGGTCTGCCACACGACGCGGTCCGCGCCGATGTCGTAGAGCACCGCGCCGTTGGCGCACACCGCGTAGCCGGTCGTCCCCGCGGCCTCCGCGATCATCGGCACCCAGCGCGGCGGGCGGCCCGTGACCAGCACGAACGGGATGTCCGACGCCTGCACCCTGCTGATCGCGGACGCTGTTCGCGCACTCACCCGCTCGCCCGGTCCGAGCAGGGTTCCGTCAACGTCCGAGGCAACCAGCCGAGGTCTTTCCACCTGCCCATAGTGCCTTGTCACCAGGAGTGGTCGGTGAACGCCGCTTCGCCTCCGGTCGACGACCTCGTTACTGTCTGCGGGTGCGCATTGGCATCGTGATCCTGCCCGAACACCGCTGGTGGGTGGCTGAACCGAAGTGGCGGGCGGCTGAGGAGTTCGGTTTCCACCACGCGTGGACCTACGACCACCTGGGCTGGCGCAGCCTGGTCGACGGCCCGTGGTTCTCCGCGATCCCGACCCTCACGGCCGCCGCGATGGTCACGTCGCGCATCCGCCTCGGCACCTTCGTGGCGAGCCCGAACTTCCGGCACCCGGTGCCCTTCGCGCGGGAACTGCTGACGATCGACGACGTCTCCGACGGCCGCTTCACCCTCGGCGTCGGCGCGGGCGGCGCGGGCTACGACACCACGGTGCTGGGCGCCGAGCCGGTCGCGCCCGCGGTGCGCACGGCCAGGTTCGGCGAGTTCGTCGAACTGCTCGACCAGTTGCTGACCAGGGACCGCACCACCTTCCGCGGAGAGCACTTCGCCGCGGAGGAGGCCCGCGGCGCTCCTGGCTGCGTGCAGCGCCCGAGGCTGCCGTTCCTGATCGCGGCGAACGGCCCCAAGGCGATGAAGGTCGCCGCGGCCTACGGCACCGGCTGGGTCACCACCGGGCCGCCGACGGAGGACGACGACGCCTGGTGGCGCGGTGTCGCCGAGATCGCGGCCAGGTTCGACGACACCCTGGCGGCGATCGGTCGCGAGCGCTGGACGGCGGACCGCTACCTCAACCTCGACTCCGCGCCGGTGTACTCGCTGAGCAGCGTCGAGCGCTTCCGCGACGCGGTCGGCCGCGCCCGTGAGCTGGGCTTCACCGACGCCGTCGCGCACTGGCCGCGGGAGGACGGCGTCTACGCGGGCCGCGAGTCGGTGCTCGAACAGGTCGCGGCGGACGTCCTCCCCGAGCTGACCTCCTCTAGCCCGCCGACCGCCACCCGCTGAACTCGGCGTCGGTGCGCGTCTGCGCGTTCACCCGCAGCCGCGCGTCCGGGCCGATCGCCAGCACCATCGCGCAGGACTTCACGTCGGTCAGCACCGTCGGGGAGTCGACGGTGTCGCCGTTCATGCCGGACCACGGGTCGAACCCGCCGTCCGCGCGCTCGCGGGTGATCGCCACCTTGCCCCTGTCGTCCCGGCCGACCAGCGTCAACCGGCCGTCGCGCGACACCCCCGCGACGTCACCCGACCCGCCGGGGCCGGGGAGGGTGACCGGCGGGGACCAGCCCGTCGGGCCCCGTTCGCTGACCGCGACCTCGCCGGAGTTCGCCACCCGGTAGGCCAGCGCGTTCGAGCCGATCGCCACGGGAGCCCCCGCGGGTTTGACCGAGCCGAACGGCCGCCACCCGCCCTGCCAGTGCTGGAGCCCGTCGGGGCCCATCGCGAACAGCTCCACGCCGTCCGGTCCGCTGACCGCGCCGAGCCCGTCGCGGAACCCCGACCCGCCGAGGTCGGTCCACCTGTCCTGCCACGAACCGGAGCCGTCCTGCTCCAGCCTGCTGACCCCGTCCGAGCCGTTGAGCACGAACAGCGCCAGCCGCCCGTCCGCCATCGCGACGACCGTCGGCGTGGACACCCCGTCGGAGCCGTCCGGGCTGCCGAGACCGGTCCACCGGCCTCCGCGCCAGCAGGCGATCGTGTCGTCGTCCTGCCTGCGGCCGCACACCTCCAGGCCGTGGCGGCCCGTGGCGACGGACACGCCCGGCACCAGTGGTCCGCCGGGGTCGCCGAGGTCCGCGTGCTCCCAGGAGTCGCCGCTCCAGGACCGCAGCCTGCCCGAGAGCACGGCGAACGCCCACGGCTTTCCGCTCTCGTCGCGGCCCGCCCAGGACACCCCGCGCGGCCACCGCTGGTACATCCGGCGCGGCCAGTTGTCGTAGCTGGCCTGCTTGCCCATCAGCGGGTCGTGCTCCTTGTAGCGCTCGAAGTCGGCGAGCTTCTGCTGCTGCTGGGCGGGGTGCAGGTTCACCGGCGACTGCTCGATGTTGTAGTCGCGGTAGCCGAACTCCAGGAACACCGGCCGACGCGCGGAGTCGCGGTAGTTCCGCGCCGCGGCCTCGGTGAACTTGGCCGTCATCAGGTGGTCGGGGTGGTCGTGGAACGGCTTCCAGTGCGGGTAGTCCTTGCGCGGCTCGGAGTCCTGGGTGCGGATGACGGTCGGCTGGAACCGCTCCATCAGCGTCTGGAGCATGTCCAGCAGCTCGTACCGGCGGTACGTGGAGGCCTTGGCCATCCGCGAGCCGCGCGGCTGCACGGTGGGGATCCGCACCGACTCGTTCTGGTCGGCCCACAGCCTGCGCAGGGCGTGCCCGCCGCCCGGCGCCGTGCGCGTGCCGTCCTCCGGCAGGTTCACGAAGATCAGCTTGATGGACGGGCGGGCGCGCAGCGAGTACTGCTCGACCTGGTGGTCCGCGTCGATCCGCAGCGGTTCGCCGACCCAGTCGTCGACCACGTCCGCCATCGCCGCGTAGGCGGCCCGGACACCGGCCTGCCTGCCCGCGATGTACTCGGCGGGGTCCGAGGCGGCGGCCTCCCCACCGGTCAGGAAGACTGTCACCACGGCCCGTCCGGCGCGCACGTCGTCGCGCACGTCCGGGTTCATGAACAGCAGGTCGTCGTCCTGGTGGGCGACGACCTGGAGCGACAACGGGCTGGAATCGCGCGGAGGCTCACCGGGCCTCGGCGCGCAGGCCAGCAAGAAGACCGTGAGGATCAGCGCCGCGAACACCCTGAGTCGTGGCACAGCGCTTACGAGGGCAAGCTGTCGTTGGTCCGCACATGTCCGCCCTGGTGGTGCCGTGGTGAAGCGAGGGGCAGCAGTCCGCCCTCGTGACAGCGCGTAGTTTATCCGTTGGTACGACGACGGATCCAAACAGGTGTGATCCGAGGTGGGTTGGGCAACGCACACGTCATCCCAGACGTCCTGGGGGTCGGGTGGGTTGCACGAACCGACCGGAAAGGAACCCATGCGTTTGTCGGTCGTCATCCCGTGCTTCAACGAGGAGCGCGGTCTGGCACAACTGCACGAGGAACTCAGCCGGGTGCTGCCGGGGGTGGCCGAGGAGTTCGAGGTCATCCTCGTCGACGACGGCAGCTCCGACGGCACCCTGCGGGAGCTGCGCGCCCTCGCGGAGTCGGACCCCAGGTTCACCTACCTGGCGCTGAGTCGGAACTTCGGCAAGGAAGCCGCGATGCTGGCCGGTCTGAGCCAGTCGCGCGGCGAGGTCGTGGCGATCATGGACGCCGACCTCCAGCACCCGCCCGAGCTGCTCGGGCAGATGACGTCGCTGCTGTCCAACGGCTACGACCAGGTGGTGGCGCGGCGGACCCGGCACGGCGAGCCGGTGCTGCGGAAGATGATCTCGAAGCTCTACTACCGCGTGATCAACAAGGTGGTGGACGTCGAGCTGGAGGACGGTGTCGGCGACTTCCGGGTGCTGACCAGGCGCGCGGTGCAGGCGCTGCTGTCGCTCGGCGAGTACAACCGGTTCTCCAAGGGCCTGTTCGCCTGGATCGGCTTCGACACCGCGATCGTCGACTACGAGAACGTGCTCCGGCAGGCGGGCGACAGCACCTGGACGTTCCGCAAGCTGCTCAACTACGGCATCGACGGCGTGGTGTCGTTCAACAACCGCCCGCTGCGCCTGGCGATCTACCTCGGCGGGCTGGTGACAGCGTTGTCATTCGGGTACGCCGCGTGGCTGCTCGTCTACGCGCTGCGCGACGGCGTGGCCGTGCCCGGCTACCTGACCCTGATGTGCGGCGTGCTCGGCCTCGGCGGCCTGCAACTGCTGTTCCTCGGGGTGATCGGCGAGTACCTCGGCCGGATCTACTACGAGTCCAAGCAGCGGCCGCACTTCCTGGTGAAGGAGTCGAGCGGTCCCCGTGAGGTGCCGGTCGCCGTGCCGCTGGGCCGCGACTCGGCCGGTGGCCAGTTCCTGGAGCGGTCGGCGCCGTGATCGGGAAGTCCACCCTGGGGCGGGTCATCCGGTTCGGTCTGGTCGGAGTGGTCAACACCGCCGTCTACTACGGGCTGTACCTGCTGTTCAAGCTCGTGCTGCCCTACCTCGCGGCCCACGTGCTGGGGTTCTGCCTGGCGATGGTCGGGTCGTACTTCCTGAGCTGCTACTTCACCTTCCGCACGCGTCCGACGTGGAAGAAGTTCCTGCTCTTCCCGCTGTCGAACGCCACCAACTTCGTGATCAGCACGGTCGGTCTGTACGTGCTCGTCGGTTGGTTCGGGATGAACCAGCAGGTCGCGCCCCTCGTCGCCGCCGCGGCCGCGATCCCGCTGACCTTCGTGGTCGCCCAGTTCGTGCTCATCGACCGCAGCGTCGAAGTCGAAGTCGAAAGAGAGCTCAAGTCTTGAACTCGGTCGCCCGCAGGCCGCTCCACGGTGGGGTGGTCGCCTTCGGCGTGTGCCTCGCCGTCGTGCTGCTGGCCCAGCTCCCGTTCCTGCGCAACCGGTTCTTCTACGTCTGGGACGACAGCTCGGCGCAGTTCCTGCCCTCGTGGCACTACCTGGGTGAGCAGTTCGTCGCCGGGGACTGGCCGAAGCTGATGTCCCCGGACAACTGGGTCGGCGGCAACTTCGCCGGTGAGGCCCTGTTCGGCCTGTGGAACCCGGTCAACGTCGCCAACTACGTGCTGGTCTCGCGGTTCGACGACCTCTCGCTCGCCGCGCTCGTGGTGAAGACGGAGTTCCTCGCGCTGCTCGCGCTCGGCACCTACCTGTTGGTCCGGGAGTACGGGGCGGGCCGTGGCGCGGCCGCGGCCATCGCCGTCGCGCTGCCCTTCGGCGGGTTCACGCTCTACTACGACGCGGCGTCCTGGGCGGCCGGTCTGATGGCGTTCGCCTGGATCCCGTTCACCTGGTGGTCGGCCCGCCGGGTGGCCAGGGGCGCGGGCAGCCCGCTGTGGCCGTTCCTCTTCGGCGCGCTGGCGGTGACGACCGGCAACCCGTACGGCCTGCTCGGTGTGTGCGCCGTGCTGTTCGCGCTGCTGGTCGAGTCGTGGTTCGCCCGCGACCGGGCCGCGGTGATCAGGGTGTTCGTCGTCGGTGTGCTGATCGGCCTGGTCGTGCCGCTGGTCTACCTGCCGCTGCTGGGCACCTCGGCGGTGACGGACCGGGCCGGGCAGGGCTTCGCCAGCAACGGGGTGCTGGTGCCCGCGCTGTCGGACTTCCTGAGCCTGAGCACGCCGAGCCAGCTACCGATGATCTGGACGTTCGGCAACCCGCTCCGGCTCAGCGTGCCGGGCATGTACTTCGCCTGGTTCGTCGTGCCGCTGCTGCCCTGGCTGGACTGGGGCGTGCTGCGCCGCCGGTGGCGTGAGCTGCTGGGGGTCTTCGTCGTGATGGGCGGCTACCTGCTGCTCGCGACCGGGCCGTCGAACATGTGGATGTTCCGCTTCCCGCTGCGCCACGTCGAGGTGGTCTTCCTCGCCGTCGGGATCGTGTTCGCGGTCCTGCTGAGCAGCGGCCTGCGCAAGGACCGGTTGCGGTCCCGCGCGCTGATCACGGCGGGCGTGCTGCTGTTCACCGCCTACGTGAGCTTCTCGGCGGACGCCTGGAGTTGGAGGCGGCACGCCGTGTCGCTCGTCGTGCTCGCCGTCGGCACGGCGCTGGCGGTGCGGCTGTCCCGCGGGCGCGGGCTGTACGTCGTGCTCGTGGCGGGTGTCGCGGCGGTGCTGGCGCTCCAGACCGCGTGGTTCCCGAAGAACGCCGACGTGGCCGATTACGGGCTGCCGAACAAGGTCTCCGAGCGGCGCGCGATGCACGACTACCAGGGCACGACCTTCCAGGTCGGCTCGGTCGTCATCGGCAACAACGGCCTGCTGCTCGACGCGCACATGGTCAGCTCGTACACCGGCATGGGCAACAGGAAGTTCAACCAGGCGACCTGCCTGAACTACGAGGGCACCACGTGCCCGCAGTCGCTGGACAAGCTGCTCAAGCCGACCGACCTGGCGGGGCAGACGCTGCTCGACCTGCTCAGGGTGGAGACGGTCGTCGTGCAGCGCGCGGTGAACCGCGACCCGCAGGTGCCGCCGGGCTGGCAGGTCACCGAGCGCAACGATCTCGTCACGGTGCTGCGGCGCGGGACGCCGCTGGCGTGGCCGGACGGTCGAGTCGGCTGGACCGACGTGAACGTCTCCTCGGACGTCTCCACGGACCGTAGTGAAACCGTCCGGTTCACCGGTTCGGGCACGCTCGCGTTCGCCCGTTTGGCCTGGCCCGGTTACCGCGCGGAGGTGGACGGCAAGCCCGTCGACGTGCGCGAAGGCCCGGCGGGTCTGGTGCTGGTCGACGTCCGCGACGGTGGCGAGCTGAAGCTCACCTGGAGCGCGCCCGGCCTCGTGCCGGGTCTGGCCGCCGCGGCACTCGGGCTGCTCGGCGCGCTCGGGTTCAGCGCGCTCCTGGTGATCCGCCGCCGCCGGGCGGCGGACGTTTCCGCTGATCAAGCCTCGTGAAGGGAAACCAGGGCCAAGTGGGGATCACGATGCGTGCACCGCTATCCTCGGGCGCCGTGAGCTTCGCTGGTTATGACCTCGTCGTTGTCGGTTCCGGATTCTTCGGCCTCACGGTTGCCGAGCGCACCGCGACCCAGTTGAACAAGCGGGTCCTGGTGCTCGAACGCCGTGAGCACATTGGTGGCAACGCCTACTCGGAGGCGGAGCCGGAGACGGGCATCGAGGTGCACCGCTACGGCGCGCACCTGTTCCACACGTCCAACAAGCGGGTGTGGGAGTACGTCAACCAGTTCGCCCGGTTCACCGGGTACCAGCACCGCGTGTTCGCCAAGTACCAGGACCAGGTCTACTCGTTCCCGATGAACCTGGCGCTGATCAACCAGTTCTTCGGCAAGTCGCACACGCCGGACGAGGCCCGCGAGCTCATCGCGACGCTCTCCAGCGAGATCAAGACCGCCGACGCGCAGAACCTGGAAGAGAAGGCCATCTCGCTGATCGGCCGCCCGCTGTACGAGGCGTTCATCCGCGGCTACACCGCCAAGCAGTGGCAGACGGACCCGAAGAACCTGCCCGCGGCCAACATCACCCGGCTGCCGGTGCGCTACAACTTCGAGAACCGCTACTTCAACGACGACTTCGAAGGCCTGCCGGTCGACGGTTACACGGCGTGGCTGGAGAAGATGGCGGAGCACGAGAACATCGAGGTCCGGCTGAACACGGACTACTTCGACGTCAAGGACGAGATCCCGGCGGGCACGCCGGTCGTCTACACCGGGCCGCTGGACCACTACTTCGACTACTCCGAGGGCCGCCTGGGCTGGCGCACCCTGGACTTCGAGCGCGAGGTCGTCAACACCGGCGACTTCCAGGGCACGTCCGTCATGAACTACAACGACGCCGACGTCCCCTACACGCGCATCCACGAGTTCCGGCACTTCCACCCGGAGCGGGACTACCCGAAGGACAAGACGGTCATCGTCCGGGAGTACTCCCGCTTCGCCAAGGAGGACGACGAGCCGTACTACCCGATCAACACCGCCGAGGACCGCGTCATGCTGGAGCGGTACCGCGAGCTGGCCAAGGCCGAGGCGGCGGAGCGCAACGTGCTGTTCGGCGGGCGACTGGGCACCTACCAGTACCTCGACATGCACATGGCCATCGGTGCCGCGCTGAGCACGTTCGACAACAAGATCGCGCCGCACCTCACCGAGGGCACGCCGATCGACGGCAGCATCTGATCAAGACCCGATGGTGATCGCCCGGTGGGACGCAGGTTTCCTACCGGGCGATCACCATTTGTGAACACGGTGGAACGCGAAACGCCCGAACGGGCGTTGAACGGGCTCGTAGGTAGTATGAGGGCAACGCCGCCGCACCTGATCCACGACTCGTGGCGTTCGCGGTGCGGCGAAGCACGCCATGACCACACGTCGAACGTTCGATTCTGAACCCGAAACCGCGTTGATGGCGGTTCGCCGGAGGAAGCACGTGACCGAGCAGGCCAAGGCCGTTAGCGCCGCCGCCCCGAAGATCGAGACGACCGCTCCGGACAGCAAGGTCAGCGACGTGGCTTCGGTCCGCGTCGGGGCCAAGGGAGCGGGCATCAACCCCAACCAGGTGCTCCAGCGGGTGATCCTGCCCCGCGACGAGGACCCGCTCGACGTGCGTCCGCTGTACCTGGACGAGCCCGCGAACGTGCACAGCCACGTGGTCTCGCGTCGATCCGTGACGGTCCCCGCCTCCGCCAAGGTGTCGTTCGCGTCGTACTTCAACGCGTTCCCCGCCAGCTACTGGAAGCGCTGGACGACCGTCGAGGAGGTCGTGCTGCGCCTGTCCGTGCGCGGCGCGGGCCGCGTCGACGTGTACCGCTCCAAGCCCAGCGGCGACCACATCCACCTCGAGGGCCACGCCGTGCGCAGCCCGAAGGCGTGGACGAACCTCGAACTGCGCGTCAGCCTCAAGCCGTTCGAGGACGGCGGCTGGATCTGGTTCGACGTGTTCACCGACGACACCCCGCTGGAGATCAAGGAAGCGGCGTGGACGACGGACACGCCGCTGCCAGAGCAGAAGGTCGCCATCGGCATGACGACCATGCGCCCGGTCGACGCGGTCATCGCGTTGCGGGCGCTCGGCGAGGACCCCGCGGTCCTCGACGTCGTGCAGAAGGTCTTCGTCGCCGACCAGGGCGCGGTCAAGGTCAAGGACACCCAGGGCTACGCGGAGGCGCGCAAGCTCCTCGGTGACAAACTGGAGATCATCGAGCAGGAGAACCTCGGCGGCTCGGGTGGTTTCACCCGCGGCCTGTACGAGGCGATCGAGCACACCGACGTCGCCCAGATCATGCTCATGGACGACGACATCCGGCTCGAACCGGACGCCGTGCTGCGCTCCAACGCGTTCGCCCGCGCCTGCGCACAGCCGGTCATCGTCGGCAGCCACATGCTGAACCTCCAGGCCCGCGCCCGCCTGCACAGCTTCGGCGAGGTCGTCGACCTGGCGACCTGCAACTGGCGGGCGGCGCCCGGCGCGCTCACCGACCACGACTTCTCGACCGACTCGCTGCGCGAGACCGAGGAGCTGCACCTGCGCATCAACTCCACCTACAACGGCTGGTGGATGTGCCTGTTCCCGCGCGAGGTCGTGCAGCGCACCGGTTACCCGCTCCCGCTCTTCATCAAGTGGGACGACGCCGAGTACTCGCTGCGCGCGCTGGAGCGCGGCTTCCCGACGGTGTCGCTGCCCGGCTCCGCCGTGTGGCACATGCCGTGGACGGACAAGAACGACGCCACCGACTGGCAGGCGTACTTCCACACGCGCAACCGCCTGGTGATGGCGGCGCTGCACAGCCCGTACGACATCCGCTCGACGCTGTTGAAGCAGGGCCTCAAGCTGACCCTGCGGCACCTGCTGTCGATGGAGTACTCGACGGTCGCCGTGCAGCAGCGGGCCATCGAGGACTTCCTCGCGGGCCCGAGCAAGCTGTTCGACTCGTTGCGGACCGCGTTGCCGGAGATCCAGCAGATGCGCAAGCAGTACTCCGACGCCCAGATCCTCACGTCGGCCCGCGAGTTCCCGCCTCCCACCTACGACATGGTGCGCGCCGAGCAGATGCTGAAGCCGCCGGTCAACCCCGCCGTCATCGCGGCGAAGGCGTCGAAGGCCCTGCTGCACAACCTGCGCGACCCGGAGGGTTCCACCACCGAGCGCCCGCAGATCAACGTGCCCGCGACCAACGCCCGCTGGTTCCTCCTCGGCAACCTGGACAGCGCGACCGTGTCCAACGCCGACGGCAGCGGTGTGGCGTTCCGCAAGCGCGACCCCAAGGAGTTCCGCCAGCTCATGGCGCGCTCCGCCCGCAACTACCGCAGGCTCGCCCAGGAGTGGCCGCGGATGAAGAAGGTCTACCGCGACGCGCTGCCGGAGCTGACCTCCGTCGAGTCGTGGCGCAAGATCTTCGAGAACTGACGCGGTACCGCTGACACCGAGGCCATCCCGGCGACTTCCCGTCGTCGGGATGGCCTTCGTCGTGAGGGCAACGAGTTCGCCCGGTCGGGCGTACTTGGTGCATGGGGCAGAAGAAACGAGCAGATTTCTACGACGGTCCGGCGCACGACTACCTGCGGTACTGGGACGGGCGGGACTACGAGCAGGCCGCTGAGGAACTGGCGATGCGGCGGTTGCTCAAGGGCAGGCACTTCGCCAGCGCGGTGGACGTCGGCGGGGGCTACGGCAGGCTTTGCCTGCTGCTCAAGGACTTCGCGGACCACGTGACCCTGGCCGAGCCGAGCAGGCGGCAACTCGACATCGCGGACCGCTTCCTCGGTGAGGACCCGACCATCGACCGGGTCCAGACGCAGGCCGACGACCTGGTGTTCGCCGACGCGTCGGCGGGCCTGGTGACGATGATCAGGGTGTCGCACCACCTTCCCGACCCCGCCGCGGAGTTCGCCGAGATCAGCCGGGTGCTCGCGCCGGGCGGCACCGCGATCGTGGAGGTCGCGAACCTCGCGCACGCGCGGAACAGGATCAGGTACCTGCTGCGGCGCGAACCGATGCCGACCGAGCCGGTCGACATCCGGTCGGCGGAGAACCGCCACGACGAGGAGATCCCGTTCGTCAACCACAACCCGCGCGTCGTGATCGAGCAGCTCGCCGCCGCGGGCCTGCGGACCGAACGCGTGCTGTCCGTGTCGAACCTGCGCAGCACCACCCTGAAGAAGCTGATGCCGCACCGGTTCCGCGTCGCGCTGGAGCGACTCCTGCAACCGCTGCTCGCCAAGGTCTACTTCGGACCGAGCATCTTCCTGCTGCTGCGCAAGGGATGAGTCACCCCTTGATCCCGGTCTCGGTCACGCCGCGGACCAGGAACCGTTGCAGCACCAGGAAGACGACCACGAGCGGCAGGATCGACACGGCCGCCGCGAGGAACAGCTCGTGGACGTTGACGCTCTGCGCGGTGAGGAACACCGACAGCGCCACCTGGACGGTCCACGAGTCCTGGTCCTGGGCGATGACCAGCGGCCAGAGGAACTGGTTCCAGCTCGTCAGGAACGCGATCACGCCGAGCGCGGCGAAGAAGCCGAGCGAGTTCGGCACCACCACCCGCCAGTAGGTGCCCCAGTGGCCGAGGCCGTCGATCCGGGCGGCCTCCTCCAACTCCCTCGGGAAGTTCCGGAAGTACTGGCGGAACAGGAAGGCGGTGAACCCGCTGAACAGGCCGGGGATCACCAGCCCGCGCAGGTCGCTGACCCAGCCCAGCGTCGAGACGACCACGAACGTCGGCACGAACGTCACCGCCGCCGGGATCATCAGCGTCGCCACCACGGCGTAGAAGACCTTGTTCGCGTGCCGGTAGGGGATGCGGGCCAGCCCGTAGCCCGCGAGCGAGCAGAACAGCAGTTGCCCGGCCGTTTGCAGCACGGCGACCACGGTGGAGTTCACCAGGCTGCGCAGGATCGGCACGGCCGGGTCGGCGAACAGCTCGCCGACGTTCTCCCAGCGGAGCGAGTCGGGGAACAGCGTCCAGTCCTGGGCGGTGATCTCCGCCTCGGTCGCCAGTCCGTTGCGGACGATCAGGTAGAACGGCAGCAGGAAGAACACCGCGGCGATCGACAGGGCGAGGTAGCGCACCGCCTTCATCGGGTGATCACCTTGCCCTGCGCCAGGGTCACCGCGGCGATGAGCAGGGCGAGCAGCACGGCGCCCGCGCTGCCGTGGCCGAAGTCCTGGCCGCCGCTGCCCAGCGAGGTGTAGTAGAGGTAGACCAGCGGCGGCCGGGCGAACGGCGGGTAGCCGCGGGCCGTGCCGAGCACGTTGTAGAACTCGTCGAACGCCTGGTAGGCCGCGACCAGGTTGAGCAGCAGGACGGCGACGGTCGTGGTTCGCAACTGCGGCAACGTGATGTGCCGCAACGTCTGCCAGCCCGGCTTCGCGCCGTCGATCCACGCGGCCTCGTACAGGTGCCGGGGGATCCGCTGGAGCCCGGCGATGAACAGGACCATGTAGAAGCCGAGTTGCAGCCAGAGCCTCAACGTGACCAGCACCAGCCAGTACCAGGGCGGGTCGGTCGACGCGGTCCACGCGATCGGGTCCGCGCCGAACCAGCCGAGCACGGTGTTCGCCAGGCCGTAGCGGACGCCGTTGAAGATGGACAGCTTCCACACCAGCGAGGCGACCACGTAGGAGCAGGCCGTCGGGAGGAAGAACACCGAGCGGAAGAACGCTTGCATGACCGTGATCTGGTTGACCAGCAGCGCGAGCGCGAGCGACAGGACCGCGGTCAGCGGCACGATGAACACCGCGAACGCGCTGAACGTGCCGAGGCTGCGCAGGAACGCGGTGTCGCCGAGCATGTCGGCGTAGTTGTCCAGTCCGACGAAGTCCGTCGGCGTGACCGTGTTGCGCGCGTCGAAGAACGACAGCACCACGCTCCAGCCGATCGGCACGTAGACGAACGCCAGCAGCCCCACCGCGAACGGCCCGACGAACAACCAGAACGCGCGGGTGTTCGACCGGGTCATCCGTACAGGCGCTTGAGCTCGTCGGCGGCCTTCGCGGCCGCCGCCTTCAGCTCGGTGCCCGCGTCCGCGCCCTCGCGGACCGCCCTGGACACCGCGTCGTTGAACGCGGTGCTCATCACGGAGGTCCAGTCCGGCGGGTTGGACGACTTCGCGTTGTCCTGCACGAACTTCACCGCGTCGGAGAACACGCCGGTCTTCAGCTTGTCGGCCCGCGCCGCGAGGCTGCGGCGCGGCGGGATGTGGAAGCCGTAGCCGAGGTTGAAGTCCTCCTGGTAGTCGGTGCGCTCGATCCACAGCCACTTGACGAACGCCTTGGCCTCGTCGACGCGCTCGCTCTTGGCGTTGACCATCGCGCCGTAGGCGCCGACCGGGACGGACGGCTTGCCGTTCGCGGTGAGCTTGGGCCACGGCAGCACGCCGAAGTCGTCGCCGAGCGCTTCCTGCACGGCGGGCACGGTCCACAGCCCCGTCCACTGCATCGCGACCAGGCCCTGGGTGAACGCGTCCGGCTCCGCCCAGTCCTTCACCGCGCCGAGCAGCAGGCTGCCGCTCGTGTAGAGCTCGCGCAGCTTCCCGATCGCGGTCGCCGCGGCCGGGTCGTCGAAGCCGACCCGGTGCTCCGGCGTCACGTAGTCGAGCCCCGCCGACCACAGCGCGGGGCCGCCGAGCACGCCGACGCCGCCGTCGTTGCCCGCGAAGAGCCCCTTCACGTCACCGGTCGTCAGCCGCTTCGCGGCGTCGATCAGCTCGTCCACCGTGGATGGTGGTCGCACGCCCGCCTTCTCGAACATGCTCTTGCGGTAGAACAACATCTGCATGTCCACGGCCTGCGGGATGCCGTAGACCTTCCCCTCGACGGTGTGCCCGGCCAGGATCGTGTCCGTGAAGTCGTCCCTGACCTCGCCGATCAGGTCGTCCAGCGGCACGACCTGACCCGCGCGGACCGCGCTGATCTGCAACGTGGACTCGAAGACGTCCGGCCCGCCGCCGGACAGCAGGCTGGTGGCCAGCTTCGAGTCGTAGTCGCCGGGGTTCCACTGCACCCGCACGGCCGCCCGGTCGTACGACGCGGCGTACCGCTCGACCGCCTGCTGCACACCCGCCTCGCCATAGGCGTGGTACCACTGCTGGATCTCCCGGCCCCCACCACCGCCCCGGCCGGTGTTGGAGCCGCAGGCGGCGAGCAGGCTCGCCAGCGCGGCCGCTCCGGTGGCGTTCAGGACGGTACGACGGCTGATCTCCCCAGAGTTCACACGTTCCGTACTACTCCGACTCCGCTCCGTGCACAAATGAGATAGGCCGGGGGCGGGCTCAGGCCAGCTTGGTCCAGTCGACCTCGTAGAGGGTGAAGTCCGGGTTGCTGTAGCGGACGCGCAGCGCGGGGGACCCGCTGAGCCCGGCGAGCCCCGGCGACCGGCGGAAACCGTCCATGAACCCGGTCGTCACGACGGCGTAGCGGATGTTGAGGTCGCGGACGACCTGGCCGACCGCGCCGTCGGTGTCGAGCTGGTTGAAGCGCTCCAGCAGCAGCTTCCGCCGCGGGCTGAGCGTGGCCGGGTTCGGGTAGTGGCCGATGATCGGTTCCACCCCGCTGAGCGCGTAGGTCCACACGGTGCCGTCGACGCCGTCGTTCATCACCCGCTCACCGGGCCGCACGATGGCGCCCAGTTCCTGCAATCCGACGCGTTCCTGGTCGGACACCACGGAACCGGCGAAGTCCCACTGCATGCGCTGCCCGTTGCGCTCCGCGTAGCCGCCGGTCAGGCCCAGGTAGCCCGCCGCGAGGACGGCTCCGACCACCGCCAGCGCGCCGAGCGACTCCGCGCGACCGCGGACGATCCGGCGCGCCGCGGCCTGCAACGCCCACCCCGCGGCGATGGTCGCGGGCAGCACGAGCACCGCGACCAAGCGCCACCGGTCGTTCCACCAGGGCGCCGTGATGGCGGTCGACCACGGCGTGTCCAGCGCCGCCGCCACGACGAACAGGCCGAGGAAGATCAGGTAGCCGACGAGCAGCCAGCGCCACGCGGGCACCTTGACCAGCAGGTACCCGCCGACCACGGTGATCGCGGCGAGCAGCCACTGCGGCCAGTGCGCGTCATGGCCGAGCAGCACCGCGTCGCCGAACGCCTTCGACGACGTCGTCACGGCGGGCCAGTTGTAGGCGGCGGTCCGGCCCGCCATCGTCAGCGCGCCGAGGAGGTAGACGCCGGACAGGGCGACCGCGCCCACCGCGAGGACCGCGAGCCGGGGCAGGTCCCGGCGGACGAACCGCGACGGGGCCTGGACGACCCGCTGCACGAGGTAGCAGAGCCCGAGGATCGCGCCGACGAAGGCCATCGCCGAGTGGGTCGCGACGAGGGCGACGGTGCTCAGCGCGACGAGCACGCCGATCCGGTCGAAACCGCTGTCGAGCCACCGGACGAGCAGCGCGAGGAACGGCAGCACCAGCGACAGCCCCGCCGCGTACGGGTAGAGCTGCCCCCACTGCCACAGGTCGAACGGGTAGGAGGCGAACGAGGTCGACACCAGCGCCGACGCGGCGGCCAGGCCCGCGCTGCCGTGCAGCGCCTTGACGATCGCGATCGTGCCGAGCGGCACGCCGAGCGCGGCGGTCACCAGCATGCCGCTGTTCATCACGGTCGGGATGGTGTCGCCGGTCAGCCGGTACGCCAGCGCTTCGAACGCGTGGTACGCGTTGGGGTAGAACGCCCCGTTCGGCGAGTCCGGCACGTCGATCCAGCCGAACGCGCGGTTGCCGGAGTTGCCGGTCTCGGCGATGAAGCGGATGCCGTTGCCGTGGTACGGGGCGTCCCAGCCCTGCGGCAGCGACCCCAGCCCGGAGGTGCCGGTGCGGATCGTCAGCGCGGCCACGCCCGCCGCGATCACCACGGCGGCGACGGTGGTCAGCGTGCCCGCCCGCGACCACCCGGTGGTCGGCGGCACCAGCACCAGGCCACGGCGGCGCAGCAGGAGCACGGCACCGGCCGCCACCAGGCACACGAGCAGCGTCCAGCCGAGGAAGAACCACGTGCTCCAGCCAAGGCCGATGGCGGGCGCGAGCGGCGCTCCGAGCCCGACCAGCCCCATCGTGACGACGGGTGCGGTGCCCGCGAGCAGCCAGCCCCGGAGGCCGAGGACGGCCGCCAGCAGCGAGCCGGGCGTCCACAGGAGGACGGCCGTGACGACGAGGAGCAGCACCGTCGACGGACGGAACTCCAACAACGTGTCGAGCACGGCGCGCTCCTGACCTGGTTCAGCAAGCGGTGGTGCGCCCCTGGTCGGAGCGCACCACCGGGTGTACAGGACTCAGGAGCGGCCTGCGGCCGTGCGGCTCCCGTTCAGGTTGGCCAGCGCCTCCATGTCGAACGACGCCGAGGGCGCCGAGGAGGCGGGCGAGTTGATGTCGCGGACCGAGCGCGTCACGTACAGCGGGCGCTTGCGGGCGTCGTCGCCCGCCCGGTACACGTACTGGCCGATCATGCCGACGCAGCCGATCTGCACGCCGCCGACGAACAGCACGGCCGCGATGATCAGGCCGAGCGTGCTCGGCGCGGACAGCGTCACCAGCGCGATGACCAGCATCACCAGCGCCACCAGCAGGCCGACGGCGGTGAACAGCGTGCCGAGCACCAGCATCAGCATGACCGGCATCGCGGAGAACTCGACGAACGAGTCGAACACCAGCTTGATCTTCTTGCTGGTGGTCCACTTGCTGTCGTTGGCGAGCCGCGGCTTCTGCTCGAACGCGACGGTCGTCTGGCGGAAGCCGGACCACGCGACGAGCGCGAGGATGTTGCGGTTCAGCTCCGGCATGGCGTTCACGACGTCGAGCACCGGCCTGCCGACCAGCATCTGCGACGGGCCTTCCTTCGGGAAGGTCGACGGCAGGTCGGCGTGCTTGGCGAAGAAGTCGTTGAACTTCAGCGCGAGCTTGTTGGCGATGCCCTTGGGCACCGAGCGCGTCGCGCGGATGGCCCACACGATGTCGTGGCCCGCGCGCCACTCCTCCAGGAAGCGGTCGATGACGTCGATCGGCTCCTGGAGGTCCGCGCTGAGCGTGATGGCGCAGTCGCCGCGGCACAGCGCGAAACCGGCGCTCAGACCCGCGTGCGAGCCGAAGTTGCGGGAGAACGAGGCCACGCGGGCCACGTCGTCCTCGCCCAGCGCGGCGATGAACAGGTCTGCGGTGTTGTCCGTGGAACCGTCGTCGATGAGCACGATCTCGAAGTCCACGTCGGGCTGCGAGCGCCGGATCTCGTGGAACAGCGCCACGGTGCCGGTCACGTTCGGTGCCTCGTCGTAGGCGGGCACGATGATGGAGACCAGCGGGCGGCGTGCTGGATCGGTCATGTCTACCTTCGATTCTCGTTGGCCGGTCACTGCCGCTCTCCTGTTCCTGCGGTCACGAGCTTCTGGTCGTCGAGGTTGGGGCTCACCGGCTCGTCCGCGGCGCCCTCGACGCGTCGACGGCGGCGCTGCGACCAGTCGACGAAACCGAGCACCACGGTGATGAGCAGGCCTGCCGCGCCGGTCGCGATGCCGATCCCGAGACCGGGCATCACCCAGGTGATCTCCAGGGTTCCGCTGGAGACGTCCTTCGGCAGGTCGACGGTGGCCAGGCCTGCCGGGCCGAGCCGAACCGGGACGTCCTTGCCGTTGATCTTGGCTTCGTAGCCGGGCCAGGCCAGCCTGGCGAACACGACGGACCCGCCGTTCGCGCCGCTGAACTTGACCTCTTCGCTGACGTCGCCGGTCATCCGGTCCGAGTCGACCCGCAGGCCGTTCGGCGTGGACGACACCCGGCCGCCGGGGTAGGGGAGCGGGTCGATCCGCTTCCACACCACGACGCGGTCGGTCGACTCGGCCTGCCGCCAGCCTTCGGGAGCGGGCTCGCGGCGGGTGTCGATCAGGGAGTTCTGCACGACCACGGTCTGCGCGCGCAGGAGGTCGGCCAGCGGGGCGGTGGCGCCGGGCGGCGGCGTCCAGAGCGACTTCCACGCCTCCGGGCAGAAGGTGGAACCCTGGTAGAGAGTGCAGGTGGCGTTGTCCATCGCGTTGAAGCCGACACCGCTGTAGGCGGTGAGCGTCTCCACGCCCGCGAGGCTGAAGTTGGTGCCGAACGTCAGGTCCTTGTAGGCGCCGTCCGGGTAGCGGTCGTTGCCCGCGACGTTGCCGAGGTTGGCGATCTGCACCGTCATGCCCTCGTACCGCCCGGAGAACCGTTCCTCCAGCAGCTTCTCGCTGGTGGGGAACTTGTAGTCGGTGACGCTGTAGTTCGCCGGGAACCAGTAGAGCTGGCAGGCGAGGAAGCCGATGGTGCCGACGGCGATGACCGCGAAGCCCTTGGCCTTCTCGACGCCGACCTTGACCAGCACGACGACCATGATCGCCAGGATGGCGTTGGTGAGCAGTTGCCTGCGGTCGGTGGTGGGCAGCGCCGCCCACCCCAGGTAGGCACCGAACGCGATCAGCGCCATGGACGTGGCCATCCGGGCTCGCGCCTTGGTCCGCTGGAGACCCTCGCTGGCCACGATGGCCCAGATGACGATCAGCGGCAGGAACAGGAACGGCACCAGCCGCATGGGCCAGCGGAAGACGCTGAGCTGCGACGGGCCGAGCACCAGCAGCACGTAGACGGCCGTGTAGAAGTACAGGCCCATCAGCTCGCGGCGGCGTTCCACCAGCACCCGCCAGCGCAGCCACGGGACCAGCGGGACGATGAACCAGGCCAGGTACAGCGCGGGGAACGTCGGGGTCAGCCCGCTCCAGATGTTCACCAACGGCTGCATGGACGGGTTGCTCATGCCGATGAAGTCCTGCAACTGCGGAGCGAGGAACCCGTCGTTGAGGGTCTTGCTGTCCCGCCGGTAGCTGACCGAGGCGGTCAGCGCGAACGGCAGGTACACGATGACGTTCATCAGGATGACCGCCGCGCCCGCGCCCATCAGGCTCCAGACGCGCTTGCGGTCGAACACCAGCCAGGTCTCCAGCATCACGGCGAGGATGCAGAGGCCGAAGCTGACCAGCTCGTACGGGTTGCCGGTGGTGCACGCGAGGTAACCGGTGACCACGACCCAGATCATCGACTTGCCGGACCGGGCGGCCCGCCGGGCGGTCCACCACACGTACGGCATGAAGCCGTAGGTCACGAGCGCGTTGATCCAGGACGTGCCGTCCATGAAGAGCACGTAGCCCGACAGCGGCAGCGCGGCGCCGATCGCGGCGGAGACCCATGGGCGCACGCCGTACTCACGGGCGAGCAGGTAGGTGCCGACCGAGAACATGACCATGAACGCGAGCTTCACGATCGTGATGGCCAGCGCGACGTTGTCGATCCACTGGGTGCCGACGGCCAGCGCGACCTCGACGGGGTTCCACATCCCGGTCGCGACCTCGGCCGCGAAGTTGCCGCCGCGCCACATGTCGAGTTCGAGCAGCGGCAGGCGGCCCTGGCTGATCGCCTCGCCGACCCGCTGCCACACCGGGACCGCCGCGGCCGCGGTGTCGTCCCAGTAGTAGAAGATGTGGTTGCGGTAAAGGGGCATCACGGCGCCGAGGAGCACCAGGCCCACCATCACCAGCGGCGGGGTCAGACGCTTGCGCAGAGAAGGTTTCTCCTCCTGCACCGCGTTTGTTTCTTCGCTGTCCACCGCGGGACTCACAGTCGCTGCACTCATCTCAGGCAATCGTCGAGGGGGCTGTGGGATTCGTGCGCATCGAGTGGCGGTGTCGATGCCGTGACGAGTTCATCGCTGTCGTTCCGCGGTTCGTCACGATCTGCGCAAGACCGAATACCGCTACTGCCCGGAGTGGACGCGAGCGGTAAGTGATCGGCCTGCGGTGGATCATTCGGAGCGCCTGTCCAAGAAATGTCGCAGCAACCCGGCTGAAACAACTTTGCCGGGTACTCTAGCCGGTCGGCCGCGACGAGCTCGACCGCACCCGGCCCCGGTCAACCGGAGCCGGGTGGCCGGTGGTCACTTGCGGAAGAATCGTTCCCGCCTGCCGAGCTGGACCAGCTTGATCCACTCCAGGAAAGCCTTCGGGTCTTTTCGCACACCGACGAAGTACAGGCCGAAGCGGAACACCTCGAGCGCCCCGAGCTTCCGCATCCCCGGCTGCGACAGCAGGTACCCGCGGTTCCGGTAGGTGTAGTAGCGCTTGATCGGGTTCTCCGGGTCCTGCGCGTGGAACCGGCCGCCGAGCATCGGCTTGAACTCGTCCGAGCCGTCCGGGTGCAGGTAGGCGACCTTGAGGGACGTCCCGAAGCGCAGCCCGGTGCGGACCAGCCGCCGGTGGATCTCCACCTCGTCGCCGCGGAAGAACAGCCGGTAGTCCGGGACGCCGATGACGTCGACCGTGGACGCGCGGAACAGCGCGCCGTTGAACAGGGACGCGATGCCGGGCAGGAAGTCGGTGCCCAGGTCCTGGGTGTTGCGCTTCCACGTCAGGCCGCGGCGCAGCGGGAACGCCAGCTTGTCCGGCGCCTCGATGTTCGACACCACCGGCGAGATGGCGGCGAGCTTCCGCTTCTCCGCCTCCTCCAGCAGCACCGCGAGCACCGTCTCGTCCGCGGGCCTGCCGTCGTCGTCGGCCAGCCACAGCCACTCGGCGCCGAGCGACAGCGCGTGCAGCATGCCGAGCGCGAACCCGCCCGCGCCGCCGAGGTTGCGGTGGGACGCCAGGTAGGTCGACGGGATGGGGCACTGGTCGACCAGGTCTTCGACGGGCTGGTCCGGACCGTTGTCCACGACCACGATGTGGTCGGGCACCCTCGTCTGCGACGCGAGCACCTTCAGCGACTCCGAGAGGAGTTCGCGGCGGTGCCGGGTCACGACGACGGCGACGACGGAGCCCTTGGGCAGTGCCTCGATCACGGTCTACTCGCCACCATTCGTGCTGAGCACGGGCTCGCCGCTGATGCGGGCCAGGGTTTCCGGGCTGAGGTACTCGAACGGGTCGTGGCCCTTGTACGCGGTCAGGACCTCGCGGAGCGAGCCCTGCTGCTTCACCTGGCCCTCGTCCATCCAGATCGCCGAGTCGCAGAACTCGATCAGCGTCTCGTCGGAGTGGTTCGCGAAGACCAGCAGGCCGGAGCGCCGCACGAGGTCCCTGAGCCGGTCCCTCGCCTTCGCCATGAACGCCGCGTCGACCGCGCCGATGCCCTCGTCCAGCAGCAGGATCTCGGGGTCGATCGAGGTCACGACGCCCAGCGCCAGTCGGACGCGCATACCCGTGGAGTAGGTGCGCAGCGGCATCGACAGGTAGTCGCCGAGTTCGGTGAACTCCGCGATGTCGTCGACCCGCTTCTCCATCTGCTTGCGGGTCATGCCGAGGAACAGGCCCCGGATCATGATGTTCTCGTAGCCGGAGATCTCCGGGTCCATGCCGACGCCGAGGTCGAACACGGGCGCCACCTTGCCGGTGATGCGCGAACTGCCCCTGGTGGGCTCGTAGATGCCCGCCAGCAGCCGCAGCAGCGTCGACTTGCCCGCGCCGTTGTGGCCGACGAGGCCGACCCGGTCACCTTCCTTGATGGAGAGGGTGATGTCGTGCAGCGCCTCGATTATCGGGACCCGGCCTTCGGAGCCGATCTTGCCGCCGACCTTGCCGAGGGCGAGCTTCTTCAGCGACCTCGACTTGGCGTCGAAGATCGGGAAGTCGACGGATGCGTTCCAGACTTCGATGCTGACCATGTTGTGCGGCCTCACTCAGACCCAGTAGGAGACGCGGGCACGGTAGTTGCGCAGCGCCACGAATGCCAATGCCCAGCCACCGATGGTGAACGCACCGACCACGACCCAATGGTGCCAGGACTGCACGTGTCCGATCAGCGGGGCCCGGACCAGCTCCACGAAGTGGTAGAGCGGGTTGAGCTCCGCGATCAGGATGCGCCAGTTGCCCTCGCCGTTGGTGACCGTGTTGAGCACGCCGGTGTGCCACACGATCGGCGTCATGAAGAAGATCAGGTTGATGAAGCTGTTGATCACCGGCGGGATGTCCCGGAAGCGGGTGCTGATGATGCCGAACAGCAGCGCGACCCACACCGCGTTGACCACGAGGAGCGCCATCGCGGGGATCACCAGGAGGATGTTCCAGGTGATGCCCGGATGCGTGAAGGTGTCGCCCTCCATGTGGTACGGCTTGGTCAGCGCCGGGAAGAAGACGATCAGCACGACCACGTAGACGGCCAGGTTGTGCGCGAAGAACAGGAGCTGCCGCCACACCATCCGCAGCACGTGGACGGTCATCGGCGCAGGTAGGTGCTTGATCAGCCCCTCGTTGGCGATGAACACGTCCGTGCCCTCGGTGATCACGCCGAGGATGAAGTTCCAGACGATGAACCCGACCGTGACGTACGGCAGGAACGTCGCGAGGTCCTGCTTGAACAGCGTCGAGTACAGCAGGCCGAGCGCCAGCGCGGTCGACCCCATCGAGATGGTGATCCACAGTGGACCGATCACCGACCGGCGGTACCGCTGCTTGATGTCCTGCCAGCCGAGGTGCCCCCACAGCTCCCTGTGCTGCCACGCGTCTCGCACATCGGCGAACGCGCGCGCGAAGGTGCGCGAGTTGGACGCGGGGGGTGCTTCAGCTCGGTCGGCCGTACTGGTGGGCTGCACGAGAGCTGAGACTACCGGCGGCAGGTGGGACCACTTGCCGCCGGTCGGTCACGGAGCGGTTACCCGGCCTCGGGGGCCGACAACACGCTGGTCACCTTCACGATCACCTGTTCGTGGTCGTAGGTGTACCCCTCGTAGCTGAACCGGATCCCGGACTTCTCCACGTACTCCATCCAGGCCTTGTGCTCGTGCTGCTCCCAGCCGGGGAAGTTGAAGTACTCGTCGAACGCCACGATGCTGCCGGGCACCAGCCGCGGGCCCACCAGGTCGAGCACGGTCTTCGTCGAGGAGTAGAGGTCGCAGTCGACGTGGAGGAACGTCACCGGCCCCTCGTGCTCCTCCAGGAAGCCCGGCAGCGTGTCGTCGAACCAGCCGACGACCAGCTCGGCGCCCGGCACGTCCGGCAGGCCCTCGACGTTGAACATCCCGGCGGGGAAGCCGTTGCGCCAGTCCTCCGGCAGGCCCTCGAACGAGTCGAAGCCGTACACGTCCTCCTCGCCGCGCGAAGCGGCGATGATCTTCAGGGTGCTGCCGGTGTAGACGCCGAACTCCAGGGCCAGCCCGTCCTGGGTGACCAGGCCGAGCGCGTGCTCCAGCGTCTGGTGCGGGTGGCCGAACTGCGGCACCGTCGGCATGTTGTCGCGCACGAACTGCGCGCTCTGCAACGCCGCTTCCCGCTCGCCCGCGAACACCAGGTCGCGGCGGGCGCGGATCTCGAACTGCCTGCTCGTCTCCACGATCCGGTCGGACTGGTGCCGCACGTCCTCGCGCAGGCCGTCCACTTCGCGCTGGAGCGCGTCGATCCGCTCGGTCTGCGCCCGGTGGTACGGGCCGACCACGTCGTCGATCGCTCGCGTCACCTTGGCCCTGAGGGAACGGCGGATCTGTTCGGCTCGCAGGCCGCGGCGGACTCGGTCGAGCACGTCGGGTTCTCCTCTCGGCGCACGGGGGTCGCCGCTTCGTCACGTCGGGGAGGGTGGTCCCCGTCACCGTCGATGGTGAGAGGCGCAGTCTGCACCGAACTCAGAGGTACTGGCCAGACCCTGAGATGTGCGGACCCTCGGGAGCTTCCAGACCGCCCGTCCCGGCGGGCAGGGCGCGACCGCGCATCTGCTCGAGTTGCACGCGGGCCGCCATCTGCTGGGCGAACAGCGCCGTCTGGATGCCGTGGAACAGACCCTCCAACCAGCCGACGAGCTGTGCCTGCGCGATCCGCAGTTCGGCGTCCGACGGGATGCCGTCCTCCGTGAACGGCAGCGACAGCCGCTCCAACTCGTCGCGCAGCTCCGGCGCGAGGCCGTCCTCCAGCTCCTCGATGGAGCGCTTGTGGATCTCCTTCAGCCTGGCCCGGCTCGCCTCGTCCAGCGGCGCGGCCCGCACCTCCTCCAGGAGCTGCTTGATCATCGTGCCGATCCGCATGACCTTCGCCGGCTGCTCCACGAGTTCCGACACGTCCTGACCTCCTCCGTTGGTGTCCGCGTCGGCGGGGATCCGGGCGGTGCCCACGGGGGTTCCGTCCGGCCCGACCACGACGACGTGCCGCTCGTTCTCGCCTGCGTCGCTCATGCCTCCATCCTCGCCCGATCCGCCCGTCGGCGGTGAACCGGGTCCGTGCCCCTGGTTTGGGCTGACCCGTCCACCTCCGTACCGTGTGGGGCATGGCGTTCGACGTCGCTCGGGTCCGGGGTCTCTTCCCCGCTCTCGGCGACGGCTGGGTCCACCTGGACGCACCCGCGGGCATGCAGGTGCCGGAACAGGTGGCCACCGCCGTGTCCACCGCCCTCCGCGCCCCGGTTTCCGGTCCGGGTGGAATTTTCCCGGCTTCCCAGCGCGCCGAGGCGATCGTCGACGCCGCCCGCCGGTCCATCGCGGACCTCGTCGGCGCCGACCCCGCCGGGGTCGTGCTCGGGCCGAACTCCGCGGTGCTCCTCCAACGGCTCGCCGACGCCCTGTCCGACGGCTGGTTCCTCGGCGACGAGGTCGTGGTGTCGAGGCTCGACCACCCGTCGAACATCGCGCCGTGGCAGCGGGCCGCGCAGCGCACCGGCAGCGTCGTCCGCTGGGCCGAGGTCGACATCGAGACCTGCGAGCTGCCCGGCTGGCAGTACGACGACCTCGTGACGGACCGCTGCAAGCTCGTCGCGGTCACCGCCGCGTCCGGCTCCGTCGGCACCCGCCCCGACCTCCGCAAGATCGCCGAGGCGGCACGCAGGCGCGGCGCCATGGTGGTCGTGGACGCCTCGTCCGCGGCGCCGTTCGTGCCGCTGGACATCACCTCGATGGACGCCGACGTGGTCGCCGTGTCCGCGAACACCTGGGGCGGCCCGCCGGTCGGCGCGCTCGTCTTCCGCGACGCGTCGGTGCTCGACCACCTGCCGTCGTGCTCCGTCGAACCGGGCGCGCGCGGCCCTGAACGGCTGGAACTCGGCCCGCACGCCTACCCGCTGCTGGCCGGGCTCGTCGCGTCCGTCGACTACCTGGCGGGCCTGGACGACGCGGCGATCGGCCCGCGCCGCGAACGCGTGCTCACATCGTTGGGTTCGGTGAAGGCCTACCAGGCCGGTCTGCTGGCTAATCTCATCAACGAACTGCGCTCGCTCCGCCACGTCATGGTGATCGGCGACGCCATGCGGCGGGTCCCCGCCCTGGCGTTCACGATCGCCGGGGTCAAGGCGGCCGAAGGCGTCGAGCACCTGTCCGAACGCGGGGTCTGCGCCTTCGCCGACCCCGGTCAGCACGGCGTGTTCTCGGTGCTGGGCGTCGGCGAGGTGGGTGGCGCGATCCGGGTGGGTCTCGCCCACTACACGAACGCGGTAGAAGTGGATCAACTCGTGCGGGCGGTCGCCGAGCTGGGGTAAGAGGCGGGGAGGCCTGGGGTGGACGACTCGCTGGCACGGGAGATCGCCGACCTGGCGGCGTTGCAGCGACTGGCGCCGATCATGTCCCACTACCTGCCGAACACGGCGCAGGAGCTGCGTCCCGCGGCGCTCGCCGCCGTGGTGGACGAGATCCTGCTCGGCTCCCGCACGGTCCTCGTCGAGTGCGGCTGCGGCTCGTCCTCGGTGATCCTCGCCCGCTTCCTGGCGAAGCGCGGCTTCGGCCACCTCCTGTCCGTGGAGCACGACGAGCGGACCGCCGCGTTCGTCGCCAGCCAGCTCCGGCGCGAGGGCCTGGGGCACGTCGCCAGGGTCGTCTACGCGCCGCTGGACGCGCACCCGGCGGCGCTGGGCACGTCCACCTGGTACGCGCCCCGCCTGGTGCACGACGAGGTGTCGGCGTTCGTGGACCGCTTCGGGCTGGTCGACCTGCTGCTGGTCGACGGGCCGTCGCTGGGCGACGCCCGGTACCCCGCCCTGCCCGTGCTGCGGGCCGTGCTCGCGCCGGGCGCCGCGGTGCTGGTGGACGACGCCGACCGACCGGGCGAGCAGGCCGTCCTGGTGCGCTGGGCGGAGGAGTTCTCCCTGCGCTTCCGGACCACCCCGCGCACGTCGTTGGCCAGCGCGCTGGCGCTCGACTGAATAATCACCCTGCGTTTGCGCTGGGCCACGCTACTGCGCCGTAGAGTAATTTCCGGGTTGGAGTTTAGAATTATTTTCACAGCTCTGAGCTGCGAAAACGAATTTTCCTCCACTTTCGTGTGAACCGGCACGGATGGGTCAACGAACCCTTCCACGTACAGGTGCTGATTCTCGGAGGGAGGTGATTCCATGAAGATAACCATTTCCACAACAATCCGACGGATGCTCATTTCCGCCGGGTTCGTGGTCGGGTTCGGCGTGCTCGCTGTTGGTACGGCGAACGCCGATGAAGACCACTCCTCGGGCCTGCTGGGCGGCCTCTCGCAGGTCGTCACGCCGGTCGCGGACCAGCTCGCTCCCGTGACGAACGGGGTGAGCCGGACGCTGTCGCCGGTGACCGGGCAGCTCGCACCCGTGGTGAGCGGGGTGACCGCGGTGGCCGAGCCGGTGCTCGAACCCGTGACCACAGCGGTTCGGCCTCTGACCGAGCCGCTGCGACCCGTGGTCGACCAGCTCGCGCCGACCGTCGACGACGTGACGCGCGTGGTCGCCCCGGTGCTCGAACCGCTCGCCCCCGTGACGGAGCCCCTGCTGGCCCCGGTGGTCCAGGTGACCGAAGAGGTGCTCCCGGTGGCGACACCGGTTCTCGCGCCGGTCACCGAACCGCTTCTGGTCGGCCGGGCGGACGCCCCCGTGGCGCCCGTGGCCCCGGTCGTGCCGGTGACATCGGTGCCGTCGGTGCCGTCTCCGACACCGGCTCCGACGGAGGTGGCGATCTCTCCCGCGAGGGAGGCCTGGGCAGTCCCCGCCGTGGGACTCCCGAAGACACCTCCGGCGGTTCAGGCCGCACCTGCTTCACCGTGGTACCAGGGCGATGTGCCCGCGTTGCCGCGTGATGTGCCGTTCGTCGTGCAGGGCATGACGACGTCGGCGTCGGCCGGTGGCCTCAACGCCCCCGCGTCGGCCGTGGTCCCCGGTTCGCCGAGGGCGACGCCGTACACGGGATCGGTTGGCGCTCCCGCCGATGGTCCGGCCCGCGGGTCGTGGTTCTACGACTACGGCCTTCACCATCCCAGTTGACCCGACCTGACGACCAAGCCGACAGATCACCAAGCTTGATTGCCAGGAAGGTTCGACATGCACAAGTACGTCCAACGCGGCTTGCTCGCCGCGGTCCTGTCCGGCGGGTTCGTCCTGCTCGGCCAGACCATGGCGAGCGCCGACACGGGTAACAACGCGGGACCGCTCGGCCTCGGTGGCGTCGTCAACACCGTGACGTCCACCCTGGGTGGGAACGGGGGT
>NZ_JANYMP010000023.1 GCF_025061645.1 Umezawaea endophytica
CAGGAGGTCGGTGCGGACCGGTCGGGACGCGGCGCCCCTGCCGCCCGCGTGGACGGTCACCTCGCGTTCCGCGAGAACGCCGTGGCCGGTGCCGAGGCCGGTCCAGCGGCCTTCGCCGACGCGCAGTTCCACGTCCGCCCCCGGCCACGTGCCGAACGGGACGAGGACCGCTTTGCGCTGCCTGGCGCGGGCGGAGAGCCTGCGGGCGGTGTGCGGTGCGACGGGCACGGCCACCGAGACGAGGTCGATGCCGTCCAGCAGGGCGGCGACCGTGCGCTCGACCACCGCCGGATCGCTGCCCGGCTTGGGAACCAGTGCCAGGCGGCCCACGGCGACCCCCAGTTCCGCCGCCGCGAGCACGCCCAGGTTTGGCAAACCGACCACGGCCGCCCAGCAGCCCTCGGCCGTCGCCGTCGAGAGCAGCGCGAGCAGCAACGATGTCGATCCGCGCACCGACACCGTGCTGCCGCGCCTCAAGCCGCCCCACGGGAGCAGGTCCGCGAGTTCCCCGCGAACCGGCAGGACCCGCCCCGTGATCTCGGTGGCTGGAATGGTCAGCCCGCCGGTCGCGTCTACCCCGAGCGCGACCGACATCGCCGTTGCCGACCTGGACACCCAGCCTCCTCCCACCGTCCGTGAGCACCCCTGAACACGGACCGCCGTGGGAAGTCGGCGGCTTGCCTGTCTATCGAACAGGTGTTCGAACGACGTGGTCGATCCTATCGGGTTCGGCCTGCCCGGTGTCAATGCCGGGGGACCATTCGGGTGACGGGAACCCGTGCCCGTTCTTCGCGGTTGTTTGAAAACCCACCCGGCCCCGACCGTGAACATCCGGATCCCGGTAGGTCTTCGACCTCGAAGGATCGAACCCGAGGGGGGACCATGGGGAACAGGTGGATACCGGCGGTGCTGTTGGCGCCGCTGCTGCTGTCGTCAGGTGTCGCGGTGGCGCGAGCGGAGGTGTTGAGCGGCTACACCGTGCTCGTCGAGACCGGCGCGAGCCGCGACGCGGCCATCGCCGCGATCCGCTCGGCGGGCGGCACCGTGATCAAGGAGAACACCGCGGTCGGGACCATGAGCGCGATGGCCCCGAAGGCGGGGTTCATCCAGCAGGTCTCGGCGTCGGACGCGGTGTTCGGCGCGGCCCGCGACTTCACGGTCGCGGAGACCACCGCGGCACCGACCGCCGCGCAGGGCCCGGCCGCCGACCCGCCCGCCGACCCGCCCGCCCAGGCGGCCGACCCGTTGGAGGAGGAGCAGTGGGGGCTGCGGATGGTGCGCGCGGACCTGGCCAGGGACAAGCAGCTCGGTGACCCGCGGGTGCGCGTCGGCGTGCTGGACAGCGGGATCGACGGCAGCCACCCGGACCTGGCGGCGCGCCTCGACCGCGGGCTGTCCCGCAACTTCACCCGCGACGTCCCGGCCGTGGACGGGCCGTGCGAGGTCGCGAGCTGCGTCGACCCGGTCGACGCCGACGACGACGGGCACGGCACGCACGTCGCGGGGATCATCGCGGCCGCCGCCAACGGGTTCGGCACGGCGGGCGTCGCGCCGAACGTCACGCTCGTCAACCTCCGCGCGACCCAGGACAGCGGGTCGGCGTTCCTCCAGCCCGTCGTGGACGGGTTGACCTACGGCGCCGACATCGGCCTCGACGTGATCAACATGTCGTTCTTCGTCGACCCGTGGCGGTACAACTGCGCGGCGAACCCCAACGACAGCCCGGAGTTCCGGACGGAGCAGCGCACGATCGTCGCCGCCTTCCAGCGCGCGCTGGACTACGCGCACGGCAAGGGCGTGACGCTGGTCAGCTCGATGGGCAACAACCACGAGGACCTCGGCAGGCCCCGGCCCGACACCACCAGCCCGAACTTCCCGGAGAGCGGGGAGTACTCGCGGCCGGTGGACAACGCGACCTGCTCCAAGATGCCCGCGGAGGCCGGTCACGTGCTGGGCGTCACCGCGCTGGGCCCGTCGCAGGCGAAGTCCGACCGCTCCGACTACGGGGTCGAGCGGGTCGACCTGTCCGCGCCGGGCGGGTACCTCAAGGACTACTTCGGCACGCCCTGGTACGAGACCAGGGAGAACCGGGTCCTCTCCGCGTACCCGCGCGGCGCCTCGCTGGCCAAGGGCTTCATCGACGCGGCGGGCGACATCACGCCGGAGGGCGAGCGGAACCACATGCTCAAGCACTGCGCGGGCACCAGGTGCGCGTACTACATCTTCCTGGACGGCACCTCGATGGCGGCGCCCCACGTCTCCGGCACCGCCGCGCTCGTGGTGAGCCAGTACGGCAAGGCGGACCCGGCGCACCCCGGCACGCTCACGCTGGCGCCGGACGTGGTGGAGCGGGTGTTGAAGGGCACGGCCGACAAGATCCCGTGCCCCACACCGAGAACGGTGTCCTACGAGCACACCGGTCGCACGCCCGAGTGGAACGCGACGTGCGAAGGGGACCTGGCCTTCAACGGGTTCTACGGCCACGGCGTCGTCAACGCCTTCGCCGCCGTCACCCGCGGCGACGAGTTCCTCGGCGGCTGACCGGTTCCGGGGGCCGGTGGACGTCCACCGGCCCCCGGTCGCCGCTAGTGCGCGAAGTGGCGCGTCCCCGTCAGGTACATCGTGACGCCCGCCGCCTCGGCGGCGGCGATGACCTCGGGGTCGCGGACGGAGCCGCCGGGCTGCACGACGGCGCGCACGCCCGCGTCGAGCAGGACCTGGAGGCCGTCCGGGAACGGGAAGAACGCGTCGGAGGCGGCCATCGCGCCCTCGACCCGCTCGCCCGCGCGGGTCACCGCGAGCTTCGCGGAGTCGACCCGGTTGACCTGGCCCATGCCGACGCCGACCGTGGCGCCGTCCTTGGCCAGCAGGATCGCGTTCGACTTGACCGCGCGGCAGGAGCGCCACGCGAACGCCAGGTCCGACAGCTCCTGCTCGGAGAGCGGGGTGCCGCAGGCGAGGGTCCACTTGGCGGGGTCGTCGCCCTCGGCGTCGATGACGTCCTTGCCCTGCAACAGCAGGCCGCCGGACACCGGGCGCAGCTCGACGCCCTGCCGCACGGGCGGCTCGGCGACCAGGATGCGGACGTTCTTCTTGCGGGACAGCACGTCCACCGCGCCGTCGGCGTACGACGGGGCGATCACGACCTCGGTGAAGATCTCCGCGACCTGCTCGGCCATGTCCACGGTGACCTCGCGGTTCGCCGCGATGATGCCGCCGAACGCGCTGGTCGGGTCGCACGCGTGCGCCTTGCGGTGCGCTTCGGCGATGGCGGCCGGACCCTCCACTGTGGACACCGCGATGCCACACGGGTTGGCGTGCTTGATGATCGCGACGCACGGCAGCTCGTGGTCCCACGCGGCCCGCCAGGCGGCGTCACCGTCGAGGTAGTTGTTGTACGACATCTCCTTGCCGTGCAACTGCTGCGCGGTCGCGAGCCCGGTGCGGCCGTCGCCCTGCGTGTACAGCGCGGCCTTCTGGTGCGGGTTCTCGCCGTAGCGCAGGACGTTCGAGCGGTTCCAGGTCGCGCCGACCCAGCCGGGGAAGCCGGTGCCCTCGTCGTCCGAGGTGAGCGCGGAGCCCAGCCAGGACGCGACGGCGACGTCGTAGGAAGCGGTGTGGCGGAACGCGCCGAGCGCCAGCGACTGCCGGTCCGCGAGCGTGAAACCACCCGCGGCGACCTGCTCCAGCACCCACCCGTAGCGGCTCGGGTCGACCACGACGGCGACGCTGGCGTGGTTCTTCGCCGACGCGCGGACCATCGCGGGGCCGCCGATGTCGATCTGCTCGACGCACTCGTCGACCGACGCGCCGGACGCGACGGTCTGCGCGAACGGGTACAGGTTCACCACGAGCAGGTCGAACGCCTTGATGCCCAGTTCGTCGAGCTGCGCCAGGTGCTCGGGCCGCCGCGTGTCCGCGAGCAGGCCCGCGTGCACGCCGGGGTGCAGCGTCTTGACGCGGCCGTCCAGGCTCTCCGGGAACCCGGTCACCTGCTCGACCGGGACGACGGGGATGCCCGCGTCCGCCAGTGCCTTCGCGGTGCCGCCGGTCGAAACGATCTCGACTCCGGCCGCGTGCAGGCCGGTGGCCAGTTCCAGCAGCCCCGACTTGTCGGACACCCCGATCAGGGCCCGGCGAACCGGTCGCCTCTCGGCAGGAGTGGTCACGGAATGCTCACCTTTCGTCCGGTCACGGTGCAGCCCTCGCGGGCCAGGCTGGCGACCACGTCGACGAGCAGTCGCCGCTCCACCACCTTGATGCGCTCGTGCAAGCTGTCGGCGTCGTCGCCGGGTTCGACCGCCACCGCCTCCTGGGCCAGGATCGGCCCGGTGTCCACGCCCGCGTCGACCAGGTGCACGGTCGCGCCGGTGACGTGGACGCCGTAGTCCACCGCGTCGCGCACGGGGTGCGCGCCGGGGAAGGCGGGGAGCAGTGCGGGGTGCGTGTTCAGCATCCGGCCGCCGAAGCGGGCCAGGAAGCCGTCACCGATGATCTTCATGAACCCGGCGGAGACCACCAGGTCCGGTTCGTGCTCGGCGACCGCCTTGGTCAGCGCCACGTCCCACGCGGCGCGGTCGGCGTGGTCGCGCAGCTTCACCGAGAACGCGGGCACGCCCGCGCGTTCGGCACGGGCCAAGCCCTCGATGCCGTCGCGGGCGGCGCCCGCGACCACCTCGACGGGGTAGCCGGGTTCCTCCGCGGCGTCCAGCAGTGCCTGGAGGAGGGTGCCGGAGCCCGAGACGAGCACGACCACCCTCGCGGGCACGGGCAGCCTGAGGGTGCTGGGTTCAACGGCGTTCAGCGTGGTCTCCTGGCGGGCCGGTGCGGGAACGTCAGCCGGGCGAGGACTCAGACCATCGCCGCAGCTCAGCACCTAGCGTAGGCGTTGCCTAACGGGCCTTGCCGGTCAGGTCCGGTTCCGGGGACCCGTCGTCCGGGTCGTCGTCGGGCTCGACGTCCGGTTCGCCGGTCTCCTCGACGTCGGCGGGGGTCTCGTCGACGGCGTCCTCCGGGTCGTCGTCGAAGTCCTCGTCCAGCTCGTCCTCGGCCGCCTCGTCGGTCTCGTCGAGGAGTTCGTCGTAGTCGTCCTCGGACTCCTCGAACTCCTCCGCCAGTTCGTCCTCGAGGGCGAGTTCCTCGTCGGCGTCCTCGTAGTCCTCGTACTCGTCGTAGTCCTCGCCCTCTTCGGCGTCCTCCGCGACGGCCTCGTCCTCGTCCGGGATCTGCTCGACCGCCGGGGCCTCCGCGGCGGGCGCGCGCTTCGGCCGCGGGCCGGCGAACCAGGCGACGAACGACCCCGGCACCACGATCCAGCCCAGCACGAGCACCGAGAGCAGGCCCGCGGGCACCGTCACCGGGTTGAAGGGGCCGTCACCGAGGTTGCCGCCCGCGGTCGCGGCGAGCACGAGCGAGACCACCGCGACCGTCACGCCCGCGACGAGGACCGCGCGCAGGCGGGTCGACGGCCGGTCGGAGATCTTGCGGCAGTACCAGCCCACCACGCCGCCGAGGACCAGCGGCAGCAGGAGCAGGCCGGACAGGAAGCCCAGTCGCGCCTCGGGCAGCGCGGCCAGCAGCGGCACCGCGGGCACGTCGCCGCCGACGAAGCGCGTCGGCGTCATCGAGACCGGGCCGATCGAGAAGCCCGCGCCGACCACGTACGACAGCGCGGCGACCACCGCGTTCGGCAGGTAGCCGAGGCACAGCAGGAACAGCCCGAGTCCGACGCCGAACGTGGAGTCCGCGCCCGCGAACAGGCCGCTCGTGGTGGTCCAGGAGAACGCCAGACCGAGCGCCACCAGCAGCGACCCCAGTCCGCCGAGCACGAACAGCGCCAGCAGCCCCGCCCGCATCCCGCGGCGCGCGACCGGGTCGATGCGGTCGATCAGCACCTCGACCAGCCCGCAGCGCTGGGCGACGCCGATCGTCGCGGCGACACCGGACACCGCGGCGCAGCCGAAGAACGCCACCGCGGGCGTCGCCCGCACCGGCCCGTCCCCCATCAGCAGCGCGATCGTGCCGCCGGTGATGGCGTGCGCCCCGGCGATGCAGAACACCACACCGCGGGCCTGGAGCGGTTCGTACAGCCCGAGCCGGTCGGCGGCCCCCGCGGCGGCCCGGCCCGCCAGCAGCATCAGCAGGGCGGTCGGCAGCAGCGGCAGCACACCCAGTTGGGCGGAGCCCTCGAAGCGCAGCGGCACGTGGTGCGCGACCAGCCAGCCGGGAGCGGCGGCCGTGAGCACACCGGTCGTGGAGAACGCGGCGTTCGTGGCCGTCGCGGCGATCAGGGCGAGCAGGGCGGCGACGGCGGCGTAGCCGATCACGACGGACCCCGCCGCGGTCATCACCAGGACCCGGACGCGTTCCGGACGGGAGAACTCGGGTGGGCGCACGTCGGTTCCGCCGTGCGTGGAGGGTTGCAGCACCGGCACCGCTCCACTCTGTCAGTCGCGCTCGGCCAACCGGGTGAGGCACGCCGGACGTGCCGGAGGGGTGGCCCCGGATGATCCCGGCACCACCCCTCCGTTCTGAGCTGTCGGCTCAGCCCTGCTGCTGCGGCGGACCGCCGAAGCCGCCGGGCGGCGTGCCGGGGTTCTGCTGCTGGCCGAACTGGCCGGGCTGCGAGAGGTACGACGTCGGGCCGGGGGCCTGCGCACCGGGCTGCTGCGGCTGGACCGGCGCGCCGAAACCGCCGGTCGGGGGCTGCTGCTGCTGGGGCTGCTGGCCGTACTGCTGCTGGGCCTGCGGCTGCTGCTGGGGCGGGAAGCCGCCGGTCTGCGGGTTCCAGGTACCGGGCTGCGGCTGCTGGGCGAACGGGTTCGCGGGCTTGGGCTCGAACTTGAGGATGCCCGCCTCCACCAGGATGCCGCCCACGACCGCGGCGGTCTGGAGCAGCGACACGATGAACAGCACGATCTGCATGCCCTGGATGTCCGCGCTGCTCTTGATCATCCCCTGGAGGATGGCCAGCGTGGACACGATCGAGAGCGGCGCGGCCGCGTACAGCAGCCGAGGGGCCTTCGGCAGCACCGACAGGCCCGCGAGCACGCCGACCGCGTACATGTACTCGACCGCGCTCAACAGCGGGACGTCGTCGGCGAAGGCGAGCAGGAACGCGATCAACCCGAGACCGGCCGCGGCCAGCGGGAGGACGAAGCCCAGGTTCAGGCCCATCGCCGGCTGCGCCGGGCCGGGTGCCCCCGGCTGTTGCTGAGGGGCGCCGTACGGGACGGACATGGTGAGGTTCCTCCTCCAGCGAGGGACGACGAGCGGCAGCAAAACGCTAGCCGATCCGAGTAGTCAGACGATGACCGGATCGGATTGGTTCCGCCACTTGAGGGTGCCAGTAGATCACGGACCGTGGCGGACCAGGGGTCTGTACGCCCGATTGAGGCAAGGCTCGGGGAAGTTGTCCACAGGCCGTCACCCCGTCCACAGGCGAGGTGGGGATTCGTGGACGCGGAAGGGCCGGACCCCCGTACCGGGGCCCGGCCCTCGCGTCAGCGCAGCGGCTCTATCAGCCGATGGACTGCATGATCTCCCGCATCAGGGCGGCGGTCTCGGACGGCGTCTTGCCGACCTTGACGCCCGCGGCCTCGAGGGCCTCCTTCTTCGCCTGCGCGGTGCCCGCCGAGCCCGAGACGATGGCGCCCGCGTGGCCCATCGTCTTGCCCTCGGGGGCGGTGAAGCCCGCCACGTAGCCGACGACCGGCTTGGTGACGTTGTCCTTGATGAAGGCCGCCGCGCGCTCCTCGGCGTCGCCGCCGATCTCGCCGATCATGACGATGGCGACGGTCTCCGGGTCGGCCTCGAAGGCCTCCAGCGCGTCGATGTGCGTGGTGCCGATGATCGGGTCGCCGCCGATGCCGATGGCGGTGGAGAAGCCGAAGTCGCGCAGCTCGTACATCATCTGGTAGGTCAGGGTGCCGGACTTCGACACCAGGCCGACCTTGCCCGCGCCGCTGATGTTCGCGGGGATGATGCCCGCGTTCGACAGGCCGGGGCTGATGAGGCCGGGGCAGTTCGGGCCGATGATGCGGGTCTTGTTGCCGGTCGCGACGGCGTGCGCCCAGAACTTCGCGGTGTCGTGCACCGGGATGCCCTCGGTGATCACGACGGCGAGGCCGATGCCCGAGTCGATCGCCTCGATGACGGCGTCCTTGGCGAACTTCGGCGGGACGAAGATCACCGTGACGTTCGCGCCGGTCGCCTCGATGGCCTCGGCCACGGTCGCGAAGACCGGGAGCACGTTGCCGTCGAAGTCGACCTTCTCGCCCGCCTTGCGGGGGTTCACGCCGCCGACGATGTTCGTGCCGGACGCGAGCATCCGCTTGGTGTGCTTCGTGCCCTCGGCACCGGTCATGCCCTGGACGATGACCTTGCTGTCCTGGTTGATGAAGATGGCCATCGGTCAGACCCCCGCTGCTGCGAGCTCGGCGGCCTTGTCGGCCGCGTTGTCCATGGTGTCGACGACGGTGACCAACGGGTGGTTGGCGTCGGCGAGGATCCGACGGCCTTCCTCCACGTTGTTGCCGTCGAGGCGGACGACGAGCGGCTTGGTCGCCGCGTCGCCGATGATCTCCAGCGCCTGCACGATGCCGTTCGCGACCGCGTCGCAGGCGGTGATGCCGCCGAACACGTTCACGAAGACGCTGCGCACGTCCGGGTCGTTCAGGATGATGTCCAGGCCGTTCGACATCACCTCGGCGGACGCGCCGCCGCCGATGTCGAGGAAGTTCGCGGGCTTGACGCCCTTGTGCTTCTCACCGGCGTACGCGACGACGTCGAGCGTGGACATCACGAGACCGGCGCCGTTGCCGATGATGCCGACCTGGCCGTCGAGCTTCACGTAGTTGAGGCCCTTGGCCTTGGCCTTCGCCTCGAGCGGGTCCTCGGTCTTCTCGTCGACCAGCGCGGCGTGCTCCGGGTGCCGGAACGCGGCGTTCTCGTCGATCGTGACCTTGCCGTCGAGGGCGACGATCTTGCCCTCGGGGTCGCGCACGAGCGGGTTGACCTCGACCAGCGTGGCGTCCTCGGAGACGAACGTCTCCCAGAGCTTCACGATGACGTCGGCGACCTGGTCGGCGACCTCGGCCGGGAACTTCGCGGCCGCGACGATCTCCTGGGCCTTCGCCAGGTCGACGCCCTTGATGGCGTCGATGGCGATCTTGGCCAGCGCGTCGGGGTTGGTGGCCGCGACCTCTTCGATCTCCATGCCGCCCTCGACCGACGCCATGGCCAGGAAGGTGCGGTTGGAGCGGTCGAGCAGGAAGGAGAAGTAGTACTCCTCCGCGATGTCGGACGCGGTCGTCACCAGCACGCGGTGGACGATGTGCCCCTTGATGTCCAGACCGAGGATGGCCTCGGCCTTCGCCTCCGCCTCGTCCGGGGTCTCGGCGAGCTTGACGCCACCGGCCTTGCCGCGGCCGCCCGTCTTGACCTGGGCCTTCACGACCACGGTGGTGCCGTACTGCTCGGCGAGCGCCTTGGCCTCGGCCGGGGTGCTGGCCACATCGCCCGGAAGTACCGGAACGTTGTGGGCGGCGAAGAGATCCTTCGCCTGGTACTCGTACAGGTCCACTCGGGTCTCCTGCGACGTCGGTGTCGGACACCGCGTCCTGGGGGGTGGTCCTCAAAGGTCCGGCGCTCCAGGTGGAACCCAGGGCACGGTCTTCAGGCGCTCACACGCACCAGGTACCACCTGGAACGCCGGCTGAGCAGTGATGAGGACCGGCTGGACGCGGCTGCGCAAGAGATTATCGACCTGCGTGGACCGTCCGCACGCCGTACCCGGTGAGGTCCGTCATAACGGCGGTGAGGTCGATCACGACAACGTCGTCACCACGCCTGCGCGGCCACGTCCGGCAGGACCGCCGGGCCCGCTCAGACGGGCTGCGAGACGTGCTCGCGGACCCAGTCGACGATCTCCGTCGTCGTCGCGCCGGGGGTGAAGATCTTGGCGACACCCATCTCGGTGAGCACCGGCAGGTCCTCCTCCGGGACGATCCCGCCGCCGAAGACGACCACGTCCTCGGCGCCCTTCTCCTTGAGCAGCTCGATGACCCGCGCGAACAGGGTCATGTGCGCCCCGGAGAGCACGGACAGGCCGACGGCGTCGGCGTCCTCCTGGAGAGCGGTCTCCACCACCTGTTCGGGTGTTTGGTGGAGTCCGGTGTAGACGACCTCCATGCCCGCGTCGCGCAGCGCGCGCGCCACGACCTTGGCACCGCGGTCGTGGCCGTCCAGTCCTGGTTTGGCCACCACCACGCGGATCCGACCACTCATGGCTGTCTCCCGTTCGTCGTCGCGGGGATCGCCCGCGTCCGCAGAGTAGGCCGGCGGTTCAGCGGCGGGAAGCCGACAGGGCCGCGCCCGCGAGCAGCGCCACCACGGAGGCGACCGCGAGCCACAGTCCGGGGCCCGGTGCCGCGTCCTCGACGCGCGCCGACGTGAGCGGGTACTCCAGCGCCCGCACGGCCGTCACCAGCGCGGCGCCGAGCAGCAGCGCCGCCGCGTGGGACGAGCGTGACACCAGCGCGAGCCCGGCGGCGGCCACGACGGCCAGCAGCCCGGCCAGCAGGCCCCACGAGCCGACGCGGAAGTCCAGCAGGCCGACCGGGTGGAAGTCCGGGCCGGTCAGGACCGGGAGGGCGAACGCGCCGAGCGCCAGCAGGCCGCCGATCAGGGTGACCGCGACCGTGGGCAGCGGCGTCTGCGCCTTGTGCGGCTCCGCCTCCTCCCGTTCGAGTGCGCCCGCCAGCGCCGCGGTGATCGCGGCGGCGACGGCCAGGACGACGGCCAGGACGGTGAACCAGATGCCGTTGCCGGGTTTGACCGACCCGATCTGGGTGGCGGCGAAGACGGAGTCCAGCGCGCTGCCCGCGGCCAGCGGGAGCGCGGCCAGCGCGACGGTGAACGCGGGACGGGCCCGGCCCGCGACCACGGCGGCGGAGAGGACCGCCACGGCGACCAGCGCGGGCCAGAGGAGGCGTTCGGCGTAGCCGACCGGGAGCGGCAGGCCGTCCGGGACTTCGAGCTGGGGGCTGAGCGCGCCGCCCAGCGCCGCCGCGGCGGCCAGGAGGCCCAGGACGCCCGCGATGAGGTGCAGGCGGCGCAGGCCGGGGAGTTCCACGGCCTTCTGCTCGGTGGGGGCCTGGCTCCGGCCGAGAACGCCTGCCAGGACGGCGTGGGCCACCGCGGCCAGCAGCACGAGCACCGAGCCGACGGAAACGCCCAGGTCCTCCGCCACCAGACCCGCGACCAGCGGGGGCAGGGCCAGAGCCGCGAGAGCCGCCGCGACCGCCAGTAGCCCGCCGCGGCGGTTCTCCGGGTCGGGGTTGCTGGCGGCGAGCACGCCCGCCGCGGGCGCCGCGGCGGCCAGGAGGAGACCGCCGACCATGGCCAGCGCGGGCGCGTCGAACGGCCCGCCGGTGGGGACCAGCGGGTCCGTGGAGGTGATCGGGGCCATGAACAGGCCGACCGCGGCCAGCGCTCCCGCCGTGACCACCAGGCCGAGGAACCTGCGGGTGCTCGCCTGGTCGGCCTCGCCGTCGTCCGACGGGGTGGTCGCCGCCGCGATGCCCGCCGCCAGGACCAGCAGGTGGCCCGCCACCAGCAGCCAGAGGCCGGTGCCGGGGGTCAGCGGCGTGAGGCTCGTGGGGCGGAACAGCTCCGGGCGGGTGGTGTACGTGGTGTCGACGGTGATCTGGAGGTCGACGAGCAGGCGGCCGGGGGCGAAGAACGCCGTGACGGCCAGTACCCCCGCCGCCACGGTCGGGTGAGCGCGCAGGAACGTCGCCGCCAGTGCCACCGGGAGGAGCGCCAGGAGAAGGAGGAGCGGCCACGCGGTGTACGCGGGCGCGATGTCCTCGCCAACCACGCCCGCGAGGGGGGCGGCGGCCGAGAGGAGCGCCCCCGCGACGGCCAGCCCGAAGGCCACTCGGAGCCGGACGGAGGCCGGGAACGCCGGATCAGCGCCGGCCACGACGGTGTCACGGGTGGTTCGGGTCATCGGCTCGACGCTAGCAAGTCCGGGGAACGGGCGTGCGGGCACGTGCGGTGCGCGGAGGGCGGCTGGGCTGAATGGAGGAAAGGCGGGAAGAACGGCCGAGGGGAATGTCGCGGGTCAGGCGCGGGCTGGTTGGGACGGCGTGCCGTAGTCGTCCCGGAGATACGGCGGGTCGGCTTTCGGAATGGATTTGGTGGGCGAGCTGGACTCGTTCGTGATTCTCGTTCCGGTTGTCGTGGCGAACCGGGCGGCGCGGTGGGCCGTTCGGACGAGTACGCGCATTCGTGACGGTGCTGATCGCGTGACGGGGCTTCTTCGTGGACGTCCCGGCTCCCGCGTTGCCGGTTTTCGTGTCCGCTCGACCTTGGAATGACCGAAGTGGGCGCTCGTTCTCCGTCAGGGGGATGACCTACCTTCACCCTTATGGGGAATCTCGGGCTGCGGCGGCTGACGGATGAGCTGTTGCGCCGCGCCGATTCCGGGGCGCACGCGGTTCGAGAGGTGTCCGAGCAGACCGTCAGCGCGCTGAAGGCCGTCGCCACCGTCGGCGGTCTGCGCGGTGTCGCGGTGGAAACCGCCTGGTTGGCGGCGCACGCGGTGCTCTACCCGTGGGGAGCCGTCGCGCAGCAGTTCCGGCCCGAGGGGCACCTGCGGCACTACCGGACCGATCTCCTGCCGCCCCGGCAGCGCGGCTTGGTGGTTTCGGCCATGGACGCGGCGGGCACCCCCATCGTGCTGGTCCACGGTATCGGGGACAACAGGTCCGCCTTCGCAGTGCTGTCGGGGGCTCTGCGGAGGCGCGGCTTCGGGGTCGTGCACGCGGTGAACTACAGCGTGCTGACGGCGTTGACCGGCGACGTCCGCCGGTCCGCCGCGCTGCTGGGCGCTCACATCGAGCGGATCTGCGAGCAGACCGGGTCCGACCAGGTGCACGTCGTCGGGCACTCGCTCGGCGGACTGATCGCGCGGTACTACGTGCAGCGGCTGCACGGGGACGCGCGGGTGCGCACGCTGGTCACGTTGGGCACGCCCCACGGCGGCACGCTGGCCGCCTACCTCCTGCCCACCCCTCTCACCCGGCAACTGCGGCCGGGGTCGGACCTGCTGACCGAGCTGGCCGAGCAGGGCAAGACCTGCCGCACCCGGTTCGTGGTCGTGTGGAGCGAGATGGACCAGGTGATCCTGCCCCAGCGAAATGCCCGGATCACCCACCCGGGGTTGCTCGTCGAGGAGCACCAGATACGTGATTCAGGTCACCTGTCACTCCCTGTTGACCCACGCACTCTGCACACGGTTGTCACGGCAATCACTCGATCGGATGACAGCCCTCCTCGACGCATCACGCCTGGACGCGCCGGGTTTGCCGACGCGGGCATGACGGAGCGTCACGACTCATGCTCCTAGCCTTCACGCGAACCGCTATTCGGTAGACATCGACAGCGGGGATTGCCGACGGGACGCCCGTCCCGTTATGTTCCCCCGGTCCGTTGTCACGGTCTGGTCACATGCAAGGACACAGAGTCGGAACCCCCGACCGGCTCTCCGGGATCCCCCGCCCGGGTCCGACTGGACTCCCCGGAACACGGAAGGCCCGGCTTTGTCTCAACACCGCTCCTCCGGCGGCCAAGCAGGTACCGATGTGCTCGACGAGGCTGTTTCCCGTGCCTCGACCCGAGTGGTGAGCACTCACCGCCTGCCGCCGCCACCCTCCGCCCTTCGCGGGCGGATCGTCGTCGCCGCTGTCGCCGTCGGTGCTTTCGCCGCGGCTGGCGCGGGTCAGACACTGCAAGCTGTGGGCGCGAGTTCCTCCGACGAGGTGACGCCGCTGGCCAGCGCCAGTGACGGCGCGGCCGCGTTCGGCGTCGGTGGCACAGCCCCCGCCGCCGCCCCGCAGGTGCTGCCCGTCGCGAAGCTCGTCGACCCATCCGCCGAGGCCAGCAAGCTCGCCAAGAGCCAGCGGATCACGGAGAAGCGCGAAGCCGACGAGATCGAGGCCAAGCGACCCAAGGTCGTCCGCCCCGCACCCGGCATCTTCACCTCCGGCTACGGCGGCCGGTGGGGCGAGATGCACTACGGCATCGACATCGCGGGCCCGATCGGCGACCCGATCTACTCCGTCGCCGATGGTGTCGTGATCGAGGCCGGTCCGGCAAGCGGATTTGGCCTCTGGGTCCGGATCGAGCACTCCGACGGCACCGTCACGGTGTACGGCCACATGAACAGCTTCTCGGTGCAGAAGGGCCAGAAGGTCCGCGCGGGCGAGCAGATCGCCGAGGTCGGCAACCGCGGCTTCTCCACCGGCCCCCACCTCCACTTCGAGGTGTGGAACGCGGGTGGCATGAAGATCAACCCGCTGCCCTGGCTGAACGAGCGCGGCGTCACCCTCTAGCGGGCCCGCTCCGCCGTGCGCCACGCGCGGCGGAGCTTGATCAGGCGCGGAACCGGCGGCGCTCCCACGGGAGCCGGTGCACGAAGTAGCCGCACGCCACCCGCCAGACCGAACACAGGCGACGGCCCCTGGCGCACGCCTTGCAGCCGTTGGTGAGGTCGTGCAGCGCGAGGAGGGCCCGCCAGGCGGCGGCCAGCCTGCGGGCCTCGAAGGCGGTAGTCCGCGACTCCTCCAGCGCCGCCAGGCGGTCAACGGCGTCGAGATAACCGACCACACGCTCGTGAAGCAACCGAGCCAAGACCTCGTCCACACCGAGCACCCCCACTTCCGAGCCCGTGCGGCTCGTGATCGCGTAGGGGCCAGGTAAGCAGGCAGCACCGACAATTTTTGGTCGGATGGGCTTCGACCTGCGGAAAAGGCCGGGTCGCTGACGCGACCCGGCCGGTCCCCCGGTTGTACCTCTCCCCCTTGCGACGAGCACGCCGCCCCCGAGCGGAGTGCTCTGATCCCCTCCGCCGGTCGCGGGTTCCCCCTGGTCCCCCACCCCGAAATGGGGGTCCAGACCGCTTCCGACAACCACTAAGACGCGTGGCGGTTGGGGAGGTTGCACACGGGTTGAGGAGTTTTTTCACGGCATTTGGAATGGGGGCGGGCGCGGAGGGCGGCGGGCAGATAAATGGAACTGGCGAGCGCCGGAAATAGAGGGCCCAATGGTCGTGAGGGCTTCCCGACGCACCGATGAATCGGGTCGAGCGGGCGCGTGCCACCGCACCGCCGCGTGGTGGCCTCAGGGCGCTGTGGAGCGGCTGGGGAGTCCTGGATGGACGGCGGGTGCCCCCGACGGCGTGGACGGCCTTCTCCTGCCTCGTGGCGGCTGGTCGTCGGTTCGTTGTGCCACAACGCCGAACGCCGCCTGCCCTGGTGGGCGGCGGCGTTCGGCGTGGGTGGTTCGTGCTGTCAGAGCTTGGTGATGGGGACTCCGCCGATGAGCATGAGGCGGACCGTGCCCGCGCCGCCGAAGTCGATGGTGGCCGTCGCGCGGGGGCCGGAGCCGTCCACGGCGATGACGCGGCCGAGGCCGTACTTGTCGTGGGTGACGCGGTCGCCGACGTCCAGGGTGATCGCGGGGGCCTCGTTCCAGCCCTTGAACTGCGAGGTGCGCATGCCCCTGGCCGCCAGGCCCGCCTGGGCGGAGTCGCCGCCACCCCTGCGCCAAGTGGTGGCCGCGGCCGGGCTGGAGCGCTCCGGTTCGACCCGGCGCCAGTCCATCAGGTCCGCGGGGATCTCGTCGAGGAAGCGGGACGCCGGGTTGGCGCTCGGCTGGCCCCACGCCGAGCGGACCAGTGCGCGGGAGAGGTAGAGGCGCTGCTGGGCGCGGGTGATGCCGACGTAGGCGAGGCGGCGTTCCTCCGCGAGTTCCTGCGGGTCACCCAGCGCCCGCATGTGCGGGAAGATGCCGTCCTCCCACCCGGTGCTGAAGACGACCGGGTACTCCAGGCCCTTCGCGGTGTGGAGGGTCATCAGGGTGACCATGCCGTCGGAGTCCGCGTCCGGGATGGAATCCGCGTCCGCCACCAGGGAAACGCGTTCCAGGAACGCGGCCAGCGAGCTCTCGGTCGGCAGGCCCTCGTCCTCCGCGGGGATGTCGACGACCTCGATGGCCTCGGCGTCCGAGGAGACCGGCGCCGACGCGGTCAGGTCGCCGAACTCGCGGGCGACGGTGACCAGCTCGTTGAGGTTCTCCACGCGGGTGTGGTCCTGCGGGTCCTCGCTCGCCTCGAGTTCCGCGCGGTAGGCCGTCTTCTCCAGCACCGCTTCGAGGATGTCCGCGACGTCGTCGCCGCGCTCCACCAGCTTGCCCAGCTCGTCCATCAGGTCGATGAACCCGCCGATGGACCGCTGCGACCGCGGGTTGAGGAACGCGACCTTGCCCGCCACGGCGTCGCGCAGCGCCGCGTGGAAGCTCATCCGGTACTTCTCGGCGTGGTTCGAGACGCACACCTCGGCGCGGTCGCCGATGCCGCGCTTGGGGACGTTCATGATGCGGCGCATGGAAACCGTGTCGTCCGGGTTCGCCAGCGCGCGCAGGTACGCGAGCGCGTCGCGGACCTCGCGGCGCTCGTAGAAGCGGACGCCGCCGACGACCCGGTACGGCAGGCCGAGGCGGATGAAGATCTCCTCGAACACGCGCGACTGGTTGTTGGTGCGGTAGAAGACGGCGATCTCGCCGTTCGTGGCGTCGCCGCCGTCGACCAGCTTGTCGATCTCGCCCGCGACGAACGCCGCTTCGTCGTGCTCGTTGTCGGCGACGTAGCCGACGATCTTCTCGCCCTCGCCGAGATCGCTCCACAGGCGCTTGTCGCGGCGGTCCGGGTTGCGGGAGATGACGGCGTTCGCGGCCGTCAGGATGTTCTGCGTGGACCGGTAGTTCTGCTCCAGCAGGATGGTCGTCGCCTGCGGGTAGTCGCGCTCGAACTCCACGATGTTGCGGATCGTCGCGCCGCGGAAGGCGTAGATCGACTGGTCCGCGTCGCCCACGACGCACAGCTCGCCGGGCGGGACGTCGTCCGCGCCGGTGCCGACGAACTCGCGCACCAGCGTGTACTGCGCGTGGTTCGTGTCCTGGTACTCGTCGACGAGGACGTGCCGGAAGCGCCTGCGGTAGTGCTCCGCGACGGCCGGGAAGTTCTGCAGCAGCTCGACCGTGCGCATGATCAGGTCGTCGAAGTCCATCGAGTTCGACTCGCCGAGGCGCCGCTGGTACGACGTGTAGACCTCGGCGACCCGGCGCTCCAGGTCGTTCGCCGCCTGCGCGGCCGCGGTCTCCGCGTCGACCAGTTCGTTCTTCAGGTTGGAGATGTGGATCGCGAGCGTCCGCGCGGGGTAGCGCTTCGGGTCGAGGTCGAGATCCCTGGCCACCAACGTGATCAGCCTGCGCGAGTCGTCCGAGTCGTAGATCGAGAAGTTGGACGACATGCCGAGCGTCTTGGCTTCGCGGCGCAGCACCCGCACGCACATCGAGTGGAACGTCGACACCCACATCGACCGCGCGCGGGGACCGACGAGGTCGGCCACGCGCTCCTTCATCTCGGCCGCGGCCTTGTTGGTGAAGGTGATCGCCATGATCTCGCCGGGGTGCACCCGGCGTTCGGCGAGCAGGTAGGCGATGCGGCGGGCGAGGACCCGCGTTTTACCGGAGCCCGCTCCCGCCACGACCAACAAGGGCGAGCCGGTGTGCTCCACCGCCCGCCGCTGGGCGGGGTTCAGGTCGTCGAGCAACCTGGACGGCCGGGGGGACGGGGGACTCGCGGGCAAGTCGAACAAGGCGCTCATCGTGTGGCCACGTTACCCGCCCCGTGCGGCGGTCGGTTCCGCTCACCGGGCAACGCGGTGGGCGGAACCGGTTGCTCACAGCGGAAACGGTCCGGAAGACGATCACCGCGCGCTGGTGTGGCGGGACCGCCCACGCGTTGGGACGTGGTCGCACCGCGAGCGGGCGCTGTGGCACTATGTGGGTGTGCGTGCGACTCACTTCGAGTTTTTCTACGGGATCCGGACTCCGGCTCCCGTGGTCGCCTAGCGCGCGAACAACCACTGAAGCCCCGGAGTCCTCGGACATCCGGGGCTTTCGTCGCTTCGGGGGTCCGGGACTCAAGCAGAGTCGAGAGGTCACACCATGAGCACCACCGAAACCCCCGCGGCCGCCGCTCCCGAGGCGGCACCGGACATCGACGAGTTGCGCCAGGAGATCGACTTCCTGGACCAGGAGCTGCTGCGGCTGGTGAAGAGGCGCGCCGAGGTCTCCAGGACCATCGGCGCGGCGCGGATGGCGGCGGGCGGGACGCGCATCGTGCACAACCGCGAGATCGACGTGCTGAACCGCTACAGGGAACTGGGTCCGGACGGCAAGGACCTCGCGATGATCCTGCTCAGGCTGGGCCGCGGGGCGATGGGGCGCTGAGGACCGCGCCGGGGCGGGTCGGGCCTGCGGGGTCGTTCGAGCCCCGCACGGCCGCGGCCCCGCCGGGAGCACCGGTCAGGAGGGGTCCGCGAGACCTCCGCCGAACACCTTCCAGTACCGCGCGTGGGGAGCGCGGGCCTTGTCGAGGTCGGCGTCCGTGCACTGCGCGTCGTCCGGCACGTAGGCCAGCGGGTCGTCGAGCAGCGGTTCCGGGAGGCGGAGCAGGCCCTCCACGAGGGCGTGCAGGCAGAGGGCGCTGTACCCGCGCAGGTAGCCGCCCTCCTGGGTGAGCACCAGCGGGAGGCCGAGGTCGGCCACGCGCCCACCGATCCGCCGGTAGCCGTCGGCGGTGAGGTTGTGCCGCCCGTTGGGGTCGAAGGCGCTGCCGTCGAACCCCGAGGCACACACGACCAGGTCCGGGGCGAACTCCTGGAGCGCCGGGAGGGCGATCTCGTCCAGTGCGCGCAGGTAGGCCTGGTCGCCAGCCCCGAGGGACAGCTCGACGTTGATGTTGCGGCCGTCGACGCCGGTCTCGTCGGGGGCACCGGTCTGCGGGTGGTTGGTGCCCCACGCGCCGTGGCGCATGTGCAGGGACACCGCCAGGACGTCGGGCTCGGACAGGAAGACCTCCTGGGTGCCGTTGCCGTGGTGGACGTCCCAGTCGAGGACGGCGACCCTCAGGCCCGCGCGGCGGGCCGTCTCCGCCACCAGTGCGGCGTTGTTGACCAGGCAGTAACCGTCGGCCATGGTCGGCTGGGCGTGGTGACCGGGGGGCCTGACCAGCGCGTAGGCGATCGGGGTGCCCCCGCGGACGGACTCCAGCGCGGCCAGGGCGGTGCCCGCCGCGGCTCGGGCCGCGTCCCACGATCCGGGGCCGACCACGGTGTTGACCTCCAGGGCGACCCTGTCGGGGCCCGCGCAGGCCTCGCGGAGCGAAGCGAGGTACGCGGGGGTGTGGACGCGTTCGAGCTCCTCGTCGGTGGCGAACCGGCCGGTGCGCCACGTGAGGTGCTCAGCGACCGGGCCGTGGCGCAGCGCGTGGCGGAAGGTGCGCAGGCGGGCGGCGTTCTCGGGGTGCGGCTCGGCGACGTCGAGCCAGGCCCGGTCGCCCGGCAGCTCCCACAGGCCTTCGCCCGCGTCGTGCTCCAGGCAGGCGTCGTGCCAGAAGATCTCCACCCGCTGGGGATATCAGGGGGATCACCGATGGTCCAGCGGTTATGTCCAGGCACACTGGACGCATGGGAACAGTCATCGGCCTCATCGCAGGCATCATCGCCATCGTCGGGGTGCTGGCCGCCCTGGCCCACGACGGCTACCTCGCCATGCTCGGATCGGCGGCCAAGAACAAGGCGGCCTCGGGCGCCCCGATCGCGCAGTACGTCCGCAGCCGGTACACCATCGCGGGCGTCACGACCGTGGTCGCGCTGATCGGCCTGCTGATCACCACGGGCGACGGGACCGGCTCGGACATCATCGGCGCGCTGATCGCGGGCGGCGGCGGCCTGGCCGCGACGAGCGCGCTCCAGAGCAGCCGCAAGCGCCTGAACAGCGGCGGATGACCTAAACAGCCGCCAAGTCCAGCAAGTTCACACTTACGGGTGTCACCCCGCGTCACAAGGTGGACCCGGAGAGCTACGGCCCGGACCTGCACCTACCCTCAGGTAGGTGTGGGTGTTCACGGGCACCTCGTTCGCCCCCGTCCCCCCGCACAGCGCTAGGGCGGGAGGGGTCTGGACAGCATGGTCGACTGGGCGGGATCAGCGGACAGCGGCAAGCACCGGCTGCACGAGCGGGTGGCGGGGTGGCCGCACCCCGAGTGCGAGCCGCGGCCGACCGCGCACACCCGGCCGAGCGCCGGCCCCGGCCAGGTGCCCGCGCAGCGCGGCGGCAGGCCCGTCCCCGACCCGCTGGTCGACTCGGACGGCAGCGGGCTGCGGAAGTTCAACATCGGCCTCGTCCCGGCGTCCGTCACACCGCCCCGCACGTGGAAGCGCGCGGCCTGGTTCGCGGTCGCGTCGTCGGGGTGCGTCCTCGTCGGGCTGGCCATCGCCGCGGCGAAGCTGGTCGGCAGCAGCGGCCCGGTCGAGCGGATCGGGATGCCGGAGTACCCCGCCGCCGTGCCCATCGTGACCGACTTCGGCACCCGCACGTCCACGCCCTCCGCGGGCTCCCCGGCCCCGGACACGAGGCCCCAGGCCCCCGGAAGGGCGTCCACGACGGCGGCGGCGCCGTCGAGCGGTGCCGCGCCGAGCAGCAGCGCCAGCTCGTCGGGCAGCACGTCCGGCGGCGCGGGTCCGACGACCGCGACGTCCCCCGGCGCGCCGAGCACCACGTCGCCGACCGTGACGACGGTGCCGAGCCAGGAGCAGCCGCTGGTCGACTCGACGGCGATAGCCGGCCGGACGGAGAAGTTCTACGAGGAGCTGGCGGCCAACACCGAGACGGCCATGGCGCTGACGACCGAGGCGTTCCGGTCGGACACCGAGGCGCTGCTGGAGCAGCGGTTCGCCGACGTGTCGCTGATCGAGGTCAAGGAGATCAGCGTGGACCCGAGCAAGGGGATCACCATCAGCACGCTCCAGATCACCAGGAAGGACGGCACGGCCAGCACCGAGCAGCGCGAGTTGACCTTCACCTTGAGTGGCAACCCGTTGATCAACGCCGAACGGCTGGCAGCAATCGGCTAGCGGTCATTAGCGAACGCACAGCCCGACGCCAAGCGGTAACCACTACTCCATCCGAGTGACCCGGTTCGACCGCTGAACGCCACGAAAAGGTGAATGCGCGAGTCGAACTGGCTTTGAGCAGGTCAATCACGGTACGAGTTCTGGCGACCACGAAGGTACGGAGGAGCCGCCAGTGCAGCGCCCTACGACGACCGGCAGACGGCACAACCGCGTCGGATCGATCACCGTGGCAGAGCTGATCAGGAAGCAGCCGAGCCCGGTCCGCATCCCTTCGCGGGAAGAGGCCGAGACCGACGTCCTGGTCGTGGACGTGCTTGGTCTGGAGGAGTCGCCGCACCGGCGCAGACCGAACCGGGCGGCCAAGGCCGCCGGGCTGATGACCGGCGCGCTCGTGCTGTTCGCGTCCGTCGCGGCGGCGTCGATCCTGGCGGGCAAGCGGCCGCAGGGGCCCGAGGAGCAGCCCGTGGCGGCCCCCATCGAGCTGAGCGGCTCGACCGCCCTCCGCCCCGACCTGCTCAGCGCCCGGCTCGGCAACGACCCGGCGCCGGTCCCCGGAGCGGCCGCGACCGGCTCCCCCGGCACCTCGCCGTCGGCCGTCCCGGTGCCGAACGCGCCGCTCGCCGCCGACCCGAAGCGCGATCCCGGCACGCCGCCCGCCACGACCGCGGCGCCGCCGACGGTGCCCTCCACCTCGCAGCCCAAGATCGACGTCGTCCGCGGGTTCTACGACCTGCTGCCCGCGAACCCGGCCGAGGCGTCGCGGCTGCTGACCGCCGACCTCGTCGGTGGCAACACGCTCGACTTCATCCGGTCGTGGAGCACGATCAGGGCCATCACGGTCGAGAGCACGACGCTCCAGCCGGAGGGCAGCGTGCTGGCCGAGGTGTCGATGCAGGAGCTCGACGGGCGGTGGCTGAGGGTGCTCCAGCGGTTCTGGTTCGCCGACACGTCCACGCCGAAGATCATCGCCACCGAGCTCCTCTCAGCACAGCTAAGATGACTTTGAGTAGTGGACACCCCCTAAAAGCTCACTCAGAGTTTCCTTAAATAAGGTTTAACCCGAGAAAATCCCCCAAAGGGGTTACAAGCGGGGTCACGATTCGGTATCCATGTTCCCGGTCAGTGAACGCAGTGCAGTTGCCGGGAAGGTGTGACACGCGGTGTCGAACGAGGACAAACGTCGTCGGCGAGATGGATCGACCGCTCAGCTCTCGGTAGCGGAGCTCCTCGCCCGGCGTGAAGCCGAGACACAGGAGATCCCGGTCTACCGCGAGGTCGAAGAGGACACCGTCCGCTTCAAGCCGGTCACCCCTCCTGCCGCGCTCGCCACCGCGCAGATCTCCCGCCAGTCGCTCTCCGGCCGCGAGCTGCACGTCGCCGAGCTGCTGCGCCGCGAAGGCCGCCCCGCCGACGAGGAACGCGGCGGCCTGAAGATCAGCAAGCTCGTCGCCATCGCCAGCGGCGGCGTCGTCCTCGCGGGCACCGTCGCCTTCGGCGTCTCGTCGTGGCTCGGCTCCCCCGACGAGCGCCCCCTCGCGGACGTGCGCTTCGACGACCGTCCCGCGGCCCGCAACTCGAACAACACCGGCGGCATCGGCGCTCTCGCCCTCCCCGGCACGACCAGCCCGTCCACGACGGACACCAGCACCACCCAGCAGCAGACGCAGGAGCAGCAGGCCACGCAGCAGCAGACGCAGCAGCGCACGGCCCAGAACCAGACCCAGCAGCAGGCTCCCGCGGCGCAGACCCCCGGCACGCAGACGACGACCACCACGACCGAGTCGACGACGCAGCAGCCGACCACGGACAAGGGCACCACCACGGCGCCGAGCACGACGACGCCGCCGCCGAGCACCAGCACGTCGCCCTCGACCTCGACGCCGCCCGCCTCCGGCTCGACCACGCCGCCCTCGTCGAGCACCCCGCCGTCCTCCGAGGCGCCGTCCACCGGCATCGACCTCGGCACCGGCCTCGGGCTCGACCTCGGCGTCAAGCTGGGCGGGTTCGACTTCTTCGCGGAGGCCTAGCGGCTCGCGGCTAGACCGTTCAGCCCAATTCGGAAGACTTTTCGCGTGAACCGGTGACGGCGCGGACCGGGATCGGGTATCCCTTCGCGATCCGTGCTCGACGGCGCGTGACCTGCACAACGGTCCGAAAGCCGCCGTCACGGCCGGGGTAGGCTCTGCGGGCAACGACAGCCCGACACGGCGATGAGCGGTGCCCTACCCTTATCCGCCAACCGGAGCGCATGACGAGGAGCCCCAGCGTGAGACCTGCTGCACCTGCCGCGGTCCCGCAGCACCCGCGCGAGGTGGCCAGGTGAGCGGCGAGGGTCAACTGATCGCCGACCGCTACCGGTTCCTCGACCGCATCGGCAGCGGCGCCATGGGCATCGTCTGGCGAGCGCAGGACGAGCGGCTCGGCCGGATCGTCGCGGTCAAGCAACTGCTGTTGCAGGCGGGCATGGACACGCGCGAGCACGACGAGGCGATCCAGCGCGCCATGCGCGAGGGCCGCATCGCGGCGAAGCTCCACCACCAGAACGCCATCGCGGTCTACGACGTGGTCGAGGAGAACGGCGCGCCGTGCCTCGTCATGGAGTACCTGCCGTCCTACAGCCTCGCGGACACGCTTTCCGAGTACGGCGCCCTCGACCCCCTCCAGGTCGCCCGGATCGGCGCACAGGCCGCCTCAGCGCTCGCCGCGGCCCACGCGGCGGGCATCGTCCACCGCGACGTGAAGCCCGGCAACGTGCTGATCGCGGACAGCGGCCTGGTCAAGATCACCGACTTCGGCATCTCGCGCGCCACCGACGACATCACGGTCACCAAGACCGGCCTGATCGCGGGCACCCCGGCGTACCTGGCGCCGGAGATCGCCAGGGGCTCGGACCCGACGCCCGCGTCGGACGTGTTCTCGCTCGGCTCGACGCTGTACGCGGCGGCCGAGGGCGAACCCCCGTTCGGACTCAGCGAGAACACCCTCGGCGTGCTGCACGCGGTCGCCGCGGGGCGGATCAACCCGCCGTCGCAGGACGGCCCGCTCACCGACGTGCTGCTGCGGCTGCTCAACGTCGACCCGGCGGACCGGCCGACGATGGGGCAGGCCCGCGACCTGCTGGCGGCCGTGGCCGCCGGTCGCAACCCCAGCCTGACCGGCCTGCGGGCCGCCAGCACCCCCGGCGTGCTGCCGGTCGCCGGTCCCACCGCCGTGCTCGACCCCAACCGCACCCGCGTGGTGTCGGCTGGTGGCGCGGGCACCGGGTACCGCACCGGGCAGAACGCGCACCCGCGCACCGTGGGCCCGTCCCGCCCGGTCTCGCCGCCGCCGAGCGGGGGCAACAAGCCCCTCGCCATCGCGGCGGCCGTGCTGGTCGGGCTGCTGCTGATCGGTGGTCTGATGATCGTGCTCGGCGTGTTCAACAAGAAGGACGAGAAGACGCCACTCGTTCCTCTGCCCAGCTCGTCCTCACAGGTCGTCCCGACGACCACGTCGTCGAAGCCCCCAGTGGTTACGACCCAGGAGACGACGGAAGAAACGACGGAAGAGACGACGACCACAACGACGACCACGACCACCACCACGAAGCCCCCTCCGACCACCACCACGACCACCACGACCACCACAACGACCACCACGACCACGAAGCCCTCGGTGCCGAGTTCAAGCGCCGAACCCACCGTGTGAGTGCGTAGCCGGTTGTCGTAGCTCGTAAGGTGGACCCACACACGGACGGGTTAAATCGAACCCAACCCCGTGTCGCTACGTTTGTGCCCTAGTGGCGGTAACCCGAAGTTGGGTCGCCACTGACGAAGACACCGCAATCACTCATGGGAGCAGCCGTGACCGACGATGGTCGCCTGGTCGCAGGCCGCTACCGATTGGGAACCCGAATCGGTAGCGGTGCGATGGGCGTCGTTTGGCAGGCGCACGACCAGCGCCTGCACCGCATCGTCGCGGTCAAGCAGCTCTTGCTCCAGCCCGGCCTGGCCGCCGCGGACACGGACGAGGCGAAGCGCAGGGCCATGCGCGAGGGGCGGATCGCCGCCCGCTTGCAGCACCCGCACGCCATCGCCGTGTACGACGTGGCCGAGGACGACGGCCAGCCGTGGCTGGTCATGGAGTACCTGCCGTCCAAGAGCCTCTCCACCGTGCTGTCCGAGCGGGGCACGCTGTCGCCCCGCGACGTGGCCTCGATCGGCGAGCAGGTGGCGTCGGCGCTGACCGCCGCGCACAACGCCGGGATCGTGCACCGCGACATCAAGCCGGGCAACATCCTGCTCGGTGACGAGGGCGTCGTGAAGATCACGGACTTCGGCATCTCGCGGGCCACCGGCGACGTCACGGTCACCGCGACCGGGATGCTCGCGGGCACCCCCGCGTACCTGGCGCCGGAGGTGGCGAAGGGCTACGACCCCGGTTCGCCGTCGGACGTGTTCTCGCTGGGCTCCACGCTGTACGCCGCGATCGAGGGCGCGCCGCCGTTCGGGCTGAACGAGAACACGATCGCGCTGCTGCACCAGGTCGCGTCCGGCAAGGTCACGCCGCCGAAGCAGGCCGGTCCGCTGACCGCGCTGCTGATGCGCCTGCTGCGCCCGGAGCCCGAGGACCGCCCGACGATGGCCGAGGCGCGCGAAGCGCTGGCCGCCGTCGCCGCGGGCCGCGCCGCCCCCGAGTTCCCCATGGCCGCCCCGCAGGTGAGCCCGCCGTCGTGGCGCGGCACGCCCGTGTCGTCGGACCTCCAGACCCGCGCGATGTCGCCGCAGGCGGCGGTCAACACACCGCCGCCCGGCACCCGCATCGACGTCCGCCCCGGCCCGCCGCAGCAGCACCAGCCCGCGCCGCAGCAGCAGTCGTACCAACAGCCCTACCAGCAGCAGCGCCCGGCCGCCGCGCCGCCGCGGCAGCGTCCGCCCAAGCGGTCGTTCGGGGCCGCGGGCACCGGCCCCGGCTCGGGCAAGCAGCGGTCGACGATGGTCACCGCGCTCGCCATCGTGGCCGCGGCCGTCGTCGGCATCATGCTGGCCAGCTTCCTGTCGGACACCGACGACTCGACGGACAAGATCGCCGAGCCCGGTTCGTCCGTCACGCAGTCGAACCCGCAGAACAAGCCGAGCGAGGCCACCGACGCGCCGGACTCGGGCGGCGGTTCGAAGCAGCCCCCCAAGATCACCAGCGGGTCCGGTCCCGACCAGGCCACGCAGGAAAAGATGATCAAGGACTACTTCGCGCTCGCGCCGGGCGACCCCGACGCGGCGTTCCAGTGGCTCCTCCCGGAGATGCAGGCCCAGGGCGGCGGCCTCTCGGTCTACAAGAGCTTCTGGTCCACGATCAAGTCCGCCGAGGTCGAGAACATCACCATGAACGAGCCCTTCGCGTTCGTGGTGGACCTGAAGTACACGGAGAAGGACAAGACCGTCACCAAGGAGCGCAAGCTCATCGTGCTGAACTGGTCCGGCTCCGTGGTGCTGCTGCAACGCGAGCAGCGGCTCGGCACCTACTAGTCAGCTCGCCGCCGCGGCGTCCTTCAGCGCGTCCAGGAGGCTCGCCGCGGCCGGGTTGACGGCGCCCGCCTCGCGGAACGCGGCGTAGATCGCCCGGTGCGGCTCCGGCCTGCGCAGGCGGCGGACGACGACACCGGGGTGGGTCACGCCGAGGCCGAGCTTCGGCACGATCGTGACGCCCAGGCCAGCGGCGACGAAGCCCTGCGCGGTCGGGTAGTCGTCGGACTCGACGACGAAGTTCGGCGCGAACCCGGCGCCCGCGCAGGCGTCGAGGACGATGTCGCGGCACGCCCCCGGCGGTATCGCCGAGTCCACCCACGGGTCTCCCGCCAGGTCGTTCAGGTCGAGCACGCGCTTGCGGCCCAGGTCGTGGCCGCGCGGCAGGACGGCCACGTACGGGTCGTCCAGCAGGTGCACCAACTGGACGCCGGGGGCCACCTCGGCGTCACGGGGGTGGACCACGATCGCCACGTCGGCGCGGCCCGCGACGATCTCCACCATCGGGTCCAGCGGCTCGGTCAGCTTGAGGTCGAGCTTCACCGACGGGTGCTCGGCGCGGAACCGGGCCACCGCGGGCGGCACGAGCGCCGCGCCCGCCGTGGCGAAGTAGCGGACGCGGAGCCTGCCGGTGCGGCCCGCCCTGAGGTCCGCCAGCGCCGACTCGGCCTCGACCAGGCGGTCGGTGATGCCCGCGGCGTGCTCGGTGAGGAGCTTGCCCGCCTCGGTGGGCCGGACGCCGCGGCCGACGCGTTCCAGCAGCGCCATGCCGACCTGCTTCTCCAGCGCCGCCACCTGCTGGCTGATGGCGGACGGCGTGTACCCGAGGTTCGTGGCGGCGGCGGTGATGGAACCGCTGGTCACGACGGCTCTGAGGACCTGCATCCGGCGTACGTCGAGCATGGCCCAACCTTTCAGTCCTGCTACAAGGTCATGCAGTTCTTTTCACTTGTGCTGACGCTTCGTCGGCACGATCGTAGACCTGTGAACAAGCCCGGCACGTTGATCAGGTTCGGTGTCCTCGCCCTCGTCTGGGGTTCGAGCTTCCTGTGGATCAAGATCGCCCTGACCGGCCTGTCGCCGGTCCAGATCGCGGTCGTGCGCACGGCGCTGGGCGCGGCGGTCATCGTCGCGCTCGTGTACGCACGCGGCCACCGGCTGCCGCGGTCGCGCAAGGCGTGGGGCCACCTCACGTTCGCCGCGCTGTTCGGCAACGTGATCCCGTTCATCCTGTTCGCCGTCGGCGAGCAGAGCGTGGACTCCGGTGTGGCGGGCGTCATCAACTCGACGACCCCGCTGTGGACGCTCGCGATCGGCCTGCTCCTCGGGTTCGAGAAGCAGCGCGGCGGGGCGCGGCTGGCGGGGCTGGTGCTCGGCTTCGTCGGGACCCTGCTCATCTTCGCGCCGTGGGAGCACTCGGGACTGGCGAGCTGGGGTGCCCTGGCGTGCCTCGCGGCGGCCGCCAGCTACGCCGTGGCGTACGTCTACATCGGCCGCACGCTGTCCGGGCAGGGCCTGACGTCGATGCAGCTCTCCTCGACCCAGTTGGTCATCGGCACCGGTCTCACGGCGCTGGTCGTGCCGGTCGCGGGCCTCCAGCCGGTGCACCTGAACCTCGCCGCGGTGATCGCGGTCGTCGTGCTGGGCGTCTTCGGCACCGGGGTCGCGTTCGTCATCAACTATCGGCTGATCGAGGACGAGGGCCCCACCAACGCGACCACGGTCGGCTACCTGCTGCCCGTCGTGTCGGTGCTGCTGGGCGCCGCGTTCCTGGGCGAGGCGCTGAGCGTCCGGGTCGTCGCGGGCATGGTCGTGGTGCTGTTCGGCATCGCGCTGACCCGCCGCCGCCCCGTCACGGCGGTCGCGCCCGTCGACACCCGACCGGTACAGCCCGTGACTCTGAAGTGATCAACAACTACTGAGCGTGCGACGCCTGGAAAGCCAGTTGAGACGAGCCAACAGGCCAAACAGGCGTGAATGAGACCCACGTCTCCCCCGATAGCGTGGTTGTCGGGCGAATAGCGTCTCGGAGCGCTGTCTCGGACGTCTCTTCCCATGAGAGCGTGAACAACGCAGGTAGGGAAGGGATGAACAAGATGTCCGAGAACACGATCATCACCGCCGGCACCACGTTCCATCTGCTGGTCCCCGGCATCGCGCCGGCACCGGTGGAGGCGGAGCTCCAGTACAACCCGGAAGACCCGTACGCGGTCGCCGTCCTGTTCCACACCGGGCAGGGCAAGGTCGAGTGGATGTTCGCGCGCGACCTGCTGGCCGACGGACTGCTGACCCCGTCCGGCGAGGGCGACATCATGGTGCGGCCCGCGGCGGATGACCCGGAGCGCGTCCTGCTGGAGCTGAACGCCCCCACCGGCTTCGCGATCCTGTCGGCCGAGGCCGAGCACATCGCCGAGTTCCTCGACCTCACGTACGACGTCGTGCAGCCCGGTGAAGAGGACCTGTGGATCGACTTCGACCGGGAGTTGGCCAAGCTCGTCGCCTCGAGCTGAGCGGACCGCTAGCCTGCTCGACGTGAACGCTGTCGGCGGCCGTTACGTCCTCAAGGAGGAGATCGGCAGCGGCGGGATGGGTGTGGTGTGGCTGGCTCACGACGAGCTGCTGCACCGCGAGGTGGCGGTCAAGCAGCTCAAGCTGCCAGACCTGGCACCGGCGGCGTCCGAGGTGGCCCGCACCCGCGCCATGCGCGAGGCGCGCATCGCGGCCCGGCTCCAGCACCCGAACGCGATCGTGGTCTACGACGTGGTCGTCGAGGACGACCTGCCGTGGATCGTCATGGAGTACCTGCCGTCCCGCAGCCTCGCGGCACTGGTCGAGGAGCGGGGTCCGCTGACCCCGGCCGAGGCGGCCCGGATCGGCGAGAAGGTGGCGGCGGCGCTGGCCGCGGCGCACGCGAAGGGCATCGTGCACCGCGACGTGAAGCCCGGCAACGTCCTGATCGGCCACGACGGCACCGTGAAGCTCACCGATTTCGGCATCTCCCGCGCGACCGGCGACGTGACCATCACCGAAGCAGGCGCGCTCGCGGGGACCCCCGCGTACCTGGCGCCCGAGGTGGCGCGCGGCGACGCGCCCGACTCCAGGTCGGACCTGTTCTCCCTCGGCGCGACGCTGTACGCGGCCGTCGAGAACCGGTCCCCGTACGGCGACAGCGACAACAACCTCGGCCTGCTCTACCGGGCCGCCACCGGCAAGCTGGAACGCCCCGTCCGCGCGGGCTCGCTGTCCCGGCCCCTGGAACTGCTGCTGGCCGTCGACCCGGCCCAGCGCCCCACCGCCACCCAGGCCACCGCGCTCCTCCAGGTGCTGCCGACCGAGGTCATCCCCACTCCGAAGGGCATCCCGGTACAGGCGCCCCCTCCCCCCGCCCAGACGCCGTCCGAGCAGACTCGCCCGCAGGCCCGGCCCACCCAGCACCTCCCCCCGCGCCCACAGGCGCCGCCGCCGAGCACCCCGGCCCCCCGAGCACGGCCCCGCTGGCTCGTGCCGGTCCTCGTCGTCTGCCTGCTCCTCGGCGGCGCGGCGGCGGCCAGGGCGTTCCTGCCGCTGGGCGGGCGGAACCACGACGCCCCGTCCTCGTCCAGCTCGACCACCACCACGCCGAAGGCGGTCCAGCTCACCGACCAGGTGGCGTCGAACTTCGTGCTCGGCTACCTGCGCTCCGTCAAGCACGAGACGCGCGGCTCGTGGGAGAAGCTGACCGACGCCTCCCGGAAGTCGTACGCCGACTACGAGGAGAGCACGGCGGCGTTCGACGAGCTGATCCCGCTGGCGAACCCCGAGGTGGTGCGCAGCGGTGACGACTTCCTGGTGATCGGGAAGGTCAAGGTCGTCACGAAGGGCGTGCCGACCACCAAGGACTACCGGTTCAGGGTCCTGCTCGTGGAGGGTCGCCCGAGGCTCCAGCAGGAGGGCTAGCGGGACACCCGCCATCTGAGACGTCCGACTCGCCACCGGCGACCCGGCAGCCAGCTAACCTGCTCGTCGTGGTGAACGCGGTGGGCGAGCGGTACCTCCTGCTGGAGCAGATCGGTGCCGGCGCCATGGGTGTCGTCTGGCGGGCCCACGACGAGCTGCTGCACCGCGAGGTGGCGGTCAAGCAGCTCAAGCTGCCCGACCTGGACCCGGTGGCGACCGACATGGCCCGGACCCGCGCCATGCGCGAGGCGCGCATCGCGGCCCGGCTCCAGCACCCGAACGCCATCGGCGTGTTCGACGTGGTCGTCCAGGACGACCTGCCGTGGCTGGTCATGGAGTACCTGCCGTCCCGCAGCCTCGCGGCGCTGCTGGCCGAGAACGGGCCGCTGCACCCGGTCGAGGCGGCGCGGATCGGCGGCAAGATCGCGGCGGCGCTGGCCGCGGCGCACGCGGCGGGCATCACGCACCGCGACGTGAAGCCCGGCAACGTCCTGATCGGCCACGACGGCACCGTGAAGCTCACCGACTTCGGCATCTCCCGCGCGGTCGGCGACGGCACGCTCACCGAGGCGGGCATGATCTCCGGCACCCCCGCCTACCTGGCGCCCGAGATCGCCCGCGGCGACGCACCGGACGCGCGGTCGGACGTGTTCTCGCTCGGCGCGACCCTGTACGCGATGACCGAGGACCGGTCGCCGTACGGGGCGACCGACAACAACCTCGGCCTCATCTACCGGGCGGCCACCGGCAAGATCGACCCGCCGTCGCGGGCCGGAACGCTGACCGGTCCGCTGAAGCGGCTGCTGTCGAACGACCCGGCGAGGCGGCCGACCGCCGCCCAGGCCGTCGACCTGCTGGCGTCGGACGAAGGGCCGACCTCGGTCTTCCGGCGTCCCGCCGTCGAGCCGAGGAGGGCTCCCCGGTGGATCGTGCCCGTCGTCGCGGCCCTGGTGCTGATCGCCGGGGGCGTGGTGGGTGGGCTGGTGTGGTTGCTGCCCCTCGTCGACGAGCACCTGGTCTTCACGTTCGACGAGAGCGTGACCGTGCAGGAGTCGGGGACCGGGCAGGACCCGAACGTCCCGGTGGACGCCCTCAGCCCGGTGGACGCGGCGGCGAACTTCGTCCGCGACCACTACCGCCAGGCCGCCTCCGACCCCACGACCGCGTGGAACAACCTGACCGAGAGCTTCCGGCCGACGCTGGAGGAGTACGAGGGCTTCTGGTCCAAGTACGACGAGGTCCAGCCGGACATCCTGACCGTGTCCGCCAGGCCGAACGGCTCCTACACCGTGGACGTCCAGCTCACCTTCGTGCTCGGCAGCAGCCTGGACGTCCAGACCTACCGGGTCGGCGTCGAGGTCGTCGACGGCGCGCGGAAGATCGTCAGCTCGTCGAAGATCTGAGCGCCAGCTCCAGCAGCGCGTACCCGCCACCGCCCACGACGACGCCCATGAGCGAGCCGACGAGCACCTGCGCGGCCGTGTGGTCGCCCAGCTCCACCCGCGACCACGCCACGAGCACGGCGGGCACGACCAGCACCAGCAACCACGGCCCGTAGACGACCGCGCCCACGACCACGGCGGCGAACGCCACGGCCGCGTGCAGCGACACCTTCCACTTCAGGCCGAACGTGATGGCCATGCTGACGACCAGCGACGCGAACATGCTGCCCGCCAGCGCGAGCATCTCGTGCGGGGCGCCGCCCACCACGAGCACGGCCGTGCCGACGGCGAGCGAGCCGCCCGCCGCGACCAGCGGCACCAGCCTGCCCTCGCGGTTGGTGACGTGGTGGCCGTCCCAGCGGCCGCTGCGGGCGCCCTTCACGATGACGACCATCGGGATCACCGACGCCGTGATGGCGACGACGAGCCCCCACGCGACCGTCGGCCACAGCTCGCGGGTCGCGGCGGCGGCCACGGCGAACGGCAGCGTGAGCACCCACACCCACGGTGCGAGCACCTCGGTGGCGAAGCGGGCCAAGCGGTGAACCGGTGGTGACGTGCGCTGGGTCAACTCAGACCAGCCTGCGGTCGGAGGCCCAGCGGGACAGCTCGTAGCGGTTGGAGAGCTGCGTCTTGCGCAGCACGCTCGACACGTGCGTCTCGACCGTCTTCACCGAGATGAACAGCTCCGAGGCGATCTCCTTGTACGCGTAGCCGCGCGCCAGCAGCCGCAGCACATCCCGCTCGCGCGGGGTCAGCAGGTCCAGCTCGGGGTCCCGGATCGGGGCCGCGCCGGGCCGGTCGGCGAACGCGTCCAGCACGAAGCCCGCGAGCCGCGGCGAGAACACCGCGTCGCCGTCGGACACCCGCACGACCGCGCGCACCAGCTCCTGGCTGGAGATCGTCTTGGTCACGTAGCCGCGGGCGCCCGCGCGGATGACCGCGATGACGTCCTCGGCGGCGTCGGAGACCGAGAGCGCGAGGAACACGACGTCCGGCAGCGCGGTCCGCACCTGGGCGAGCACCGCGGCACCGCCGCCGTCGGGCATGTGGACGTCGAGCAGCACCACGTCCGGCCGGTGGTGGCCGATCCCGGCGACCGCCTCGCCGACGGAGCCCGCCTCGCCGACGACCTCGATCTCGTCGCTGATCGAATCGAGCTCGGCCCGAACCCCCGCGCGGAACAGCGCGTGGTCGTCGACCAGGAACACCCTGACCCGTTTGCCTTCGGTCACGACCTGGCCTCCTGCTTCCTCGGCATCTCCAAGTGCACCTCCGTGCCCTCTCCAGGGCTCGTGCGCAACTTGGCCTCCCCACCGTGCCGGACCATTCTCCCCCGGATCGAGTCAGCTAGGCCATGCCGGTCCTCCGGAACGGACTCGGGGTCGAAACCCTTGCCGCGGTCGCGCACGAAGACGGTGACGCCGTCCTCCTCCACCTCGCCGTAGACGCTGATCTCGGCCACCCCGGCGTGCTTGGCCGCGTTGACCATCGCCTCGCGCGCCGCCTGCACCATCGCGAGCAGGTTGTGGTCCAGCGCGCAGTCGCCGACGACGACCTGCTGCACCGAGATGGCGAACGTGTCCTCGACCTCCCCCGAGGCCAGGGCGATGGCGGCGGACACCGTGGTCGGCCGCGCGGTGTCGCCGACGTCGCGGCCGTACAGCCAGTCCCGCAACTGGCGTTCCTGGCCGCGCGCGAGCCTGCGGACCTCGCGCGGTGCCTCGGCCTGCTTCTGGATCAGCGCCAGCGTCTGGAGCACCGAGTCGTGCAGGTGGGCGGCGATCTCCGCCCGCTCCTCGGTCCGGATGCGCGCGCTGCGCTCCTCACCGAGGTCGTTCACCAGCTTGATCCACAGCGGCACGGTGAGCAGGGCGACGCCCGCCAGCGTCGCGAGCACCGCGACCAGCGTGAACTGGATCTGGTCGAGCTGGTAGGTGGTGACCACCAGCACCCCGATGCCGAGCGCGACCAGCGCCACCCCGGCGGCGATCCGGATCAGCGTCGACCGGCCGCTCTTGCCCAGCACCCCGCTGCGCGCCCCGTCGCGCCAGCGGCGGCGCTGCGCCTCGTCCGCCTCCCGCCACACGACGGCCGCGCCGACCAGCGCCACCGCCATCGGACCGACGATCCACCCGCTGACCGCCCCCGTGAGCAGCGTGACCAGCACCGCCGCGCCGAGCCCCAGCGCCAGCAGACCGACGGCCTGCTGGCGTTCCCTCGGCTTCAGCGGCGCTTCCCCCGGCTCGCCGGTGACCCGCTGCGGCACGAAGATCCACAGCAGGCCGTACGCGATCACGCCGACGCCGTTCAGCGCCGTGAGCGCGGCGAAGACCGCGCGCACCCAGAACACCTCGACGCCGAGGTGGTCGGCGATCCCGCCCGCCACCCCCGCGACCACGCGCCCGTTGCGGCGTCTGCGGACCGCGAGGTCCGCCCCTGCTGCCAACTCCACCTGCGAACTCACCACCCGATCGTCACACGTGCCCGGACGTGAATCATCAGGGTTCCACCCGAGTCGGTGTTCAGGGTGCACCCCCGATGTGCCGAGCGCCGCGAAGCCGCAAACTCGGTGACGTGAGTGGGAACGTGACAGCAGCCAACGTCGAGGAGACGTTGAAGGACTTCTGGGTCAGCAGGCCCAGACGGCCGCACCGCGGGCGGAAGATCGCCGGTGTGGCCGAGGGCATCGCGGAGCGGTACCGGATCGACCCGGTGATCGTGCGGGTCGCTTTCGTCGCGATGGCGTTGTGCAACGGTGCCGGCGTGTTCATCTACCTGCTGGGCTGGCTCGGGCTGCCCCAGGAGGACGACGAGGTGTCACCCGTCGAGGCGTTGATCGGGAAGGGCCGCAGCTCGACCCCGATCCCGCTGACGGTGCTGCTCTGCCTGGCGCTGTTCCCGGCGACCGGGTTCTTCTTCGACGGTGGTTTCACGATGGTGGCCGGGGTGCTGCTGTCCGTCGGGGCCATCTACCTCCTGCACCAGAACCGGGGCGCGCAGAACCGGCCCGCCCCGATGACCACGACCACCTCGACCACGGATCAGGTGACCACCATGGGCACGGGCCAGGAGAAGACGGCCGACACCCCTCCGGCCTGGGACCCGCTGGGCGCCGCGCCCTTCGCGTGGGACCTGCCCGAACCCGGCCAGGGGATGGTTCAGCCGCCCGAGGCCCCTCCCGCGCGGAGGTCACGGCACCGGTCGCCCATCACCGGCATCACGCTGGGCGTGTCGCTGCTGGTCGTGGCCGGAGCCGTCATCGCGGGCCCCTACATCGACTGGCTGAGCCCGTTGCACACCCTGGGCCTGGTCATCGGCGTCATGGCGCTCGGGCTGGTGGCCGGCGCGTTCAGCCGCGGCGGGCGCGGCCTGATCGGCCTGGTCATCCCGCTGAGCCTCGTCGCGGTGTTCGGCACGATCGCGAACTTCGACGACTTCGGCGGCAGCGACCGCATCGGCGACTTCACCGACAAGCCCGCGTCGATCGAGCAGGTGCAGCAGCGGTACGACACCAGGGCGGGCACCATCGAGATCGACCTGACCGCGCTGCCCAGCTCGGGCACGGTCGAGACCGAGGTCTACGCGGCCGTCGGCGCAGTGCAGGTGACCGTGCCGAAGAACGCCGACGTCGAGGTGCGCTGCGAGACCGAGGTCGGGTCCGTGCAATGCCTGGGCAAGCAGAGCGACGGGCGGGCGCCCGCGTTCGAGTTCACCTCCGAGGGCGAGGACAAGGCCGACGGAGGCCTCAAGATCGTGCTCAACGCGCACGCCGGATTGGGAGAGGTCGTGGTCAACCGTGGCTGACCAGGAGGTGGAGTCGCGCGGCGGCTTCGACGTCGTGTCGCTCGTGTTCGGGCTCGGGGCCGCGCTGGTGTCGGCGTTCGTGCTGACCGGCGGGAACAACTGGCCCGACTTCTTCGACCTGCGGTGGGTGATCGCCGGTGGCGCGATCGTCGTCGGACTGGCCCTGCTGGCCGGATCGGTGTTCCGCCAACGCCGCTAGGAGTCCCGCCACTCACGCGGAAGGCCGTGACCCCCTCGGGGGTCACGGCCTTCGTGGTCAGCGGGGGATCACTCCCACTCGATGGTGCCCGGCGGCTTGCTCGTCACGTCGAGCACGACCCGGTTGACGTCCGCCACCTCGTTGGTGATGCGGGTGGAGATGCGCTCCAGCACCTCGTACGGCAGGCGCGTCCAGTCCGCGGTCATGGCGTCCTCGCTGGACACCGGGCGCAGCACGATCGGGTGGCCGTACGTGCGGCCGTCGCCCTGGACGCCGACGCTGCGCACGTCCGCGAGCAGCACGACCGGGCACTGCCAGATGGTCCGGTCCAGGCCCGCCGAGGTCAGCTCCTCGCGGGCGATGGCGTCGGCCTGGCGCAGGATCTCCAGCCGCGGGCCGGTGACCTCGCCGATGATCCGGATGCCGAGGCCGGGACCGGGGAACGGCTGGCGCTGCACGATGACCTCGGGCAGGCCCAGCTCCGTGCCGACCCGGCGCACCTCGTCCTTGAACAGCGCCCGCAGCGGCTCGACCAGCTTGAACTGGAGGTCGTCCGGCAGGCCGCCGACGTTGTGGTGGCTCTTGATGTTCGCCGCGCCGGTGCCGCCGCCGGACTCGACCACGTCCGGGTAGAGCGTGCCCTGCACGAGGAAGTCGTAGTCGCCGTCGGCCTGGAGGTCGCGGGCCGCCTGCTCGAACGCGCGGATGAACTCGCGGCCGATGATCTTGCGCTTCTGCTCCGGGTCGGTGACGCCCTTCAGCGCCTCCAGGAACCGCTCGCGCTCGTCGACCGTCACCAGCTTCACGCCGGTCGCGGCCACGAAGTCGCGCTCGACCTGGGTCCGCTCCCCCGCCCTCAGCAGGCCGTGGTCGACGAACACGCAGGTCAGCCGGTCACCGATGGCGCGCTGCACCATGGCCGCCGCGACCGCGGAGTCGACGCCGCCGGACAGGCCGCAGATGGCCTTGCCGTCGCCGATCTGCTCGCGGATCCGCTCGACCTGCTCGTCCACGATCGACGAGGTCGTCCACTGCGGCTTCACGCCCGCGATCTCGTGCAGGAACCGGCGCAGCACCTCCTGGCCGTGCGGCGAGTGGCCGACCTCCGGGTGGTACTGGACGCCCGCGAACCGGCGGGTCGTGTCCTCGAACGCGGCGACCGGCGCGCCGTCGCTGGTGGCCGTGACGGTGAAGCCCTCGGGGGCCTTCGTCACGCAGTCGCCGTGGCTCATCCACACCGGGTGGTGGCCGGGCAGGTCGTCGTGCAGCCTGCCACCGCCCTCCGTCACCCCCAGCTCGGTGCGGCCGTACTCGCGGGTGCCGGTGTGCTCGGCCGTGCCGCCCAGCGCCACGGCCATCGCCTGGAAGCCGTAGCAGATGCCGAACACGGGCACGCCCGCGTCGAACAGCTTCGGGTCGACCTGCGGAGCGCCCTCCTCGTAGATGCTGGAGGGGCCGCCGGACAGGACGATCGCGAGCGGGTCGCGTTCGAGCAGTTCCGCCACGCTCGCGGTGTGCGGCACGACCTCGGAGTAGACCTGGGCCTCGCGCACTCGACGGGCGATCAACTGCGCGTACTGCGCCCCGAAGTCGACGACGAGTACCGGCCGGTTGCTGGTTTCGGACACGGCGCAAGGATGTCAGACGTGGACGGAGAACTCCTGACCGGAGGCGGTCTGAACGAGGTCGTGCGGATCGGTTCGACGGTGCGCAGGCCCGCCGGTCCGTGGGCCCCGCGGGTGCACGAGCTGTTGCGGCGCTTGGCACCGCTGGGGTTCGTGCCGGAGGTGCACGGGATCGACCCCCAGGGTCGGGAGGTGCTGTCGTACCTGCCGGGTGAGGTTGGCCACCCGCCGATCCCCGTCGGGTTGCGGGGCGACGCGACGCTGGTCGCCTACGCGCGGATGCTGCGGCGGCTGCACGACGCGTCCGTGCCGCTGGTGGGCACCTCGGGCTGGCAGTTCCCCGCGCGGGAGCCCGCGGAGGTCGTCTGCCACGGCGACCTCGCGCCGTACAACGTGGTGTTCGCCGACGGCCTGCCCGTCGGGGTGATCGACTGGGACACCGCCCACCCCGCGCCCCGGTGGTGGGACGTGGCCTACGCGGTCTACTGCCTGGCACCGTTCTCACCCGAGTGGGGCACGCCCGCGGAGCAGTGGCGGCGGGCCTCGCTGTTCTGCTCGGAGTACGGCTGTTCGAGTGAAGGCCTGGCCGACCACGTGCTGGAGCGGTTGGCGGACATGGTGCGGGCCATCAGGGAGGACCCGGCTTTCCACGTCCAGCGCGCCGAACGGCACGACGAGCACTACCTGTCCCACGCGGAGCACGTCCGCGCCAGTCGGGCCGCACTGGCATACCGTTGACGGCATGGACGCGATCACTCCTCAGCCCCGGCCCTGCTGGATCGCAGGCCACCCCGAACAGGGTGTGCGGGAGATCACCGTGCACCACCCGTACGACGGGACGGAGGTGGCGACGGTCGCCGTTCCCGGTCCCGAGCAGGTCGAACGCGCCGTAGCGGCGGCCGCCGCCGTGGCGAAGGAGTTCCGGCAGACACCCGCGCACGTCCGGGCCACCGCCCTGGAGCACGTGTCGCGGGCGTTGGGCGAGCGGATCGAGGAGATCGCCGAGACGATCACCGCGGAGAACGGGAAGCCGCTGAAGTGGGCCGAGATCGAGGTCCGGCGAGCCGTCAGCGTGTTCAAGTTCGCCGCGGAGGAGGCCCGGCGCGGTGGTGGTGACCTCCAGCGGCTGGACACCGACGCGAACGGCGTCGGGCGGATGGCGCTCGTCCGCCGCGTCCCCCGCGGGCCGGTGCTGGCCGTGGCGCCGTTCAACTTCCCGCTGAACCTGGTGGCGCACAAGGTCGCGCCCGCGCTGGCCGTCGGGGCGCCGGTGATCGTGAAACCCGCCTCGGCCACGCCGCTGTCCGCGCTGCTGCTGGGTGAGCTGCTGGCCGAGACGGACCTGCCGGACGGCGTGTTCTCGGTCCTGCCGGTCAAGGGCGGGGACATGGAGTCGTTGGTGACCGATCCCCGGCTGCCGGTGATCTCGTTCACCGGGTCCACCGGGGTCGGGTGGTCGTTGATGGAGTCCGCGCCGCGCAAGCACGTGGTGATGGAGCTGGGGTCGAACAGCGCGGCGATCGTGTGCGCCGACTGGGACGACCTGGACCAGGCGGCCTCGCGGATCGCCACCTTCGGGAACTACCAGGCCGGGCAGTCGTGCATCGCCGTGCAGCGGGTGGTCGTGGACCGGGCCGTGGCGGACGACTTCGTGCCGAAGCTGGTGGCGGCCGTGGCGGCGTTGAAGACCGGCGACCCCCACGACCCCGAGGTCGAGGTCGGGCCGCTGATCGACGAGGACAACGCCGTGCGGGTGAAGGAGTGGATCGACGAGGCGATCTCCCTCGGCGCGAAGCTGCACGTCGGCGGCGGGCGGTCCGGGACCACCGTGGAACCGACCGTGCTGGAGGGCGTCCCCGACGACGCCGCGGTGTGGCGCCAAGAGGTCTTCGGGCCCGTGCTGGTCGTGTCGGTGGTCGACGGGACCACCGAGGCCTTCGCCGCCGCCAACGACTCGGAGTACGGGTTGCAGGCCGGGGTGTTCACGCGGGACGTGAAGGTGGCCTTCGCCGCGGCGGCCGAGCTGGAGGTCGGCGGGGTGATCGTGGGGGACGTGCCGTCCTACCGGGCCGACCAGATGCCGTACGGCGGGGTGAAGGGCTCGGGGACCGGGCGCGAAGGGGTGAAGTCGGCCATGGAGGACTTCACGGAGGAGCGGACGATGGTGCTGACGGGGATCCAGTTGTAGGTGCCGGGGTTGGGCGGGCCGGGTTGGCGCACCGGTTCCGGCGGCGGGGTTGGGCGGGCCGGGTGGCGCTCCGGTTTCACCGGCGGGGCCGGGAAGCCGGGTTTCCCGGCCGGCTCCGGCGACCGGTCGGGCTGGTGTCCTACGCCCAGCCGGTGGCGCGGCGGTGGGCTGCCGGGGTGGCCGTGCGGGCGGCGCGGTGGCCGTCCGGGCGGAGCAGGGTGCCGTCGGGGAGTGCGGTGAAGTCCGGGCCGCACCAGCGGCTGTTCGGTTGCAGCGCGCCGTCGCAGTCCGGGGTGGTCAGCGGTGAGTCCCGGTACTCGTGCGGGGTGAAGAGCTTGCCCGAGTCGATGTCCTTGCGCGTCGCCAGTGCTCTCGCGCGGTGGGCGCGTTCTTCCGGTGTCCTCGGTGCCAGGAAGCGCATGGTGTTCCCGGTGACCCGCAGGTTCTCGTCCGCCGCGGCGCCGCGTTCCCGGTCGTAGGACGCCAGCAGGGCCGGGCCCGCCTCACCCCTGCGGTCGAAGGCGATCTTCCAGGCGGCGTTGTCGGCGTCGCAGATGCCCGAGTTGAGGCCCCTGGCGCCGAACGGGCTCATGACGTGGGCCGCGTCGCCCGCCAGCAGGACCCGGCCCTGGCGGAGGGTGCCCGCCCTGCGCTGGTGGAAGCGGTAGGTGGAGTGCCACACGACCTCGTACTCGCGCGTGCCGACGATGGCCTCCACGTGGTCCGCGGTGAGGTCGACGCCCGGCGGCACCTGCCAGTCGATGCGCCAGACACCGCCCGGCTGCGGGTGCAGGAGCACCTGGCGGCCGGGGTTCCACGGCGGGTCGAAGTAGAAGCGGCGTTCCGGAGGGCCGTCCGACAGGTCGACGGCCACGTCGGCGATGAGGAAGCGGTCGTCGAAGGAGTAGCCGTCGAAGCTGATGCCCAGCAGCTTCCGGACGGTCGAGTGCGCGCCATCCGCTGCCACGCAGTGGGTTCCGGTGACCGTACAGTCCACAGTGGACACGTGGACGCCAGCGCCGTCCTGGGTCAGCGCCGTCACCTCCGCGCCGTAGCGGAGGTCGATCAGGGGCTGGGCGCGCACCCGCTCCTCCAGCAGGCGCTCCACGACCGTCTGCGGGGTGTTCACGAACGGGGGGAAGTCGTCACCGGTCGACTCGGGGAACTCGGTGGTCAGCACTTCCTCGTCGCGGTGGAAGGTGCGGCCCCGGTACCAGGTGACGCCCGCCGCCGCCACGGCCCGGCCCGCGCCGACGCGGTCGAGGACATCCAGGACGTCGCGCTGCACGCAGATCGACCTGCTGCCCGCGGCGGTCCGCTCCTCGGCCGCTTCCAGCACCACGCTCGGAACGCCCGCCCTGGCCAGCAGCAGTGCCGCGGTGAGACCCACCGGGCCCGCGCCGACGACGACCACCGGGGTCATTGGAGTGCCGCCCAGACCTCACGATCGCGTTGCGCGGTCCAGATCTTCGGCCAGTCGACGCCGTCGCACTCGTCCCAGTAGCGCTGCACGTCGAACGGCAGGCAGTGCTCGAAGATGGGCCAGCCGCCGAAGCGCGGGGCGAGAGCGGCGTGGGCCGCCCGGAACGCCTCCTGGAGGGTGCCGCCGCGGCCGTGGACGGTGCCGACGGTGCGGCGCAGCTCGTTCAGGAAGTGCCTGCTCTGGGCGATGGCGGCGTCCACCTCCGCCCGCCCGCGCGCCACGGCGCCCCGGCCGCCGACCAGCACCTCGGCGCCGAGCGCGGCCACGTTGTCCAAAGTGGACGTCGCCCAGTCGTCGTGGAAGGCGTCACCGGTGTAGAGGGCGGCGCGGGACTCGACCAGGTCGCCCGCGAACAGGATCCGTTGCTGGGGAAGCCATCCGACGATGTCGCCCGCCGTGTGGCCGCGGCCGAGGTACCTCAGTTCGAGGTCGCCGCGGTCGCCGCCCAGCGGGATCGTGAGGCGGTCGGAGAAGGTCATGGTGGGCCAGGTGAGGCCGGGGATGGTGTCCGGTTCGAGGAACAGCCGCGGCATGCGGCCGAGTTCGCTGTCCCAGTCCTGCCTGCCGCGTTCGGCGATCAGCGCCCTGGTGCGCTCGTGGGCGATGACCACGTCGGCGTCGAACGCGCTCGCGCCCAGCGTCCGGACGGCGTGGTAGTGGCTGAGGACCAGGTAGCGCACGGGTTTGCCGGTGCGCTCGCGCAACCGGGCCAGCCAGGACCGGGCCGCGGCCGGGGTCGCTCGGGCCTCGAAGCAGACCAGGAAGTCCTCGGCCTCGACCGCTCCCACGTTCGGGTCGCCTTCGGCGGTGAGCGCGTGGACGCCGTCGGCGAGGGTGACGAACTCCTCGTCCTTCGGCGCCAGGTCGGTGCTGGACGCGAACGGCTTCGTACCCATGCGCCAAGGCTAGCGAGAATCGACCCGCACGACGGTCAACCTGAGCGCGCCGGGCGCCGACGCCGGAACGGCGGGCGTTCGCGGTGCGACAGGCGCGAGGCGCCGGTAGTCCGCCCCCTGCTCCGGCCGCTGGTCGGTCTCGCCCTTGTTGGGCCACAGCGCGAACGCGCGTTCCGCCTGGGCGGTGATGGTCAGGCTCGGGTTGACGCCCAGGTTCGCCGAGATGGCCGCGCCGTCGACCACGGACAGGCCGGGGTAGTTGTGGACGCGGTGGTACGGGTCGATGACGCCGTGCTCGGCGTCCTCGCCGATCGGGCAGCCGCCGATGAAGTGCGCGGTCAGCGGGATGTTCACCAGCTCGCCCCACGTGCCGCCGGGGGTGCCGCCGATGTGCTCGGCGGTCAGCACGTTCGCGCGGTGGCCCGCCGGGATGAACGTCGGGTTCGGCTCGCCGTGGCCCTGGCGGGAGCTGAGCCGGTGCCGCCCGAACAGGCCGCGCTTCGCGAACGTGGTGATCGAGTTGTCGAGGCTCTGCATGACCAGCAGGATCAGCGACCGCTCGCTCCACCGCTTCACCGACAGCAGCCGCACCAGGCGGCGCGGGTGGCGGACGGCCTGGCCGAGGAACTGGAGGAATCGGGGCGTGCCGGACGCGCCGTCCGTGGCGAGGGTCTGGAGCAGGCCCATCGCGTTGCTGCCCTTGCCGTACCGGCACGGCTCGATGTGGGTGATCGCGTCCGGGTGGAACGACGACGTGATCGCCACACCGCTGGTGAAGTCGCGGTCCGGGTCGACGGTCGGCCGGGCGGCGCCGACGATCGACTCCGAGTTCGTCCTGGTCAGCTCCCCCAGCCTCGGCGACAGCGCGGGCAGCGTCCCGTCGGCGCGCAGCCGGTGCAGCAACTGCTGGGTGCCCCAGGTGCCCGCCGCGAGCACGACCCGGCCGGCGGTGATCGTGCGCTTCCCCTTGCGCAGGGTCGTCCCGGTGCGCTGGGTGCTGATCTCCCAGGTGTCGCCGACCTGCTTGACGCCGGTGACGGTGGTCATCGGCAGCACCTTCGCGCCGCCGCGTTCCGCGAGGTGGAGGTAGTTCTTGACCAGCGTGTTCTTCGCGCCGACGCGGCAGCCGGACATGCAGGAGCCGCACTCCGTGCAGCCCGTCCGCTCCGGCCCGGCGCCGCCGAAGTACGGGTCGGCGGCCTTCACCCCCGGCTCGCCGAAGTACACGCCGACCGGCGTCGGGTGGTAGCTGTCGGCCACGCCCATGTCGGCCGCGACCTGCCGCATGACCACGTCGGCGGGCGTCGTGGTCGGGTTGGTGACGACGCCCAGCATCCGGCTCGCCTGGTCGTAGAACGGCGAGAGCTCGGCCTCCCAGTCGGTGATGTGCGCCCACTGCCGGTCCGCGAAGAACGGCTTGAGCGGCCGGTACAGCGTGTTCGCGTACACCAGCGACCCGCCGCCGACACCCGCGCCAGCGAGCACCATGACGTTGCGGAGCAGGTGGATGCGCTGGATCCCGAAGCAGCCGAGCTTCGGCGCCCACAGGTACTTGCGCAGGTCCCACGACGTCTCGGCGAACTCGTCGTCGGCGAACCGCCGCCCGGCCTCCACGACGGCGACCCGGTAGCCCTTCTCCGTCAGCCGCAGCGCCGCGACGCTGCCGCCGAACCCGGAGCCGACCACGACGACGTCGAAGTCCACGTTGTTACCGGCGAGTTCACCCATGTACCCGAGAGTAGGGGTTACCTCCGGTAACGCCTAGATCCGAACCGGTTCAGAGCCCGTGGCTGTCGAGCCACGCCAACAGCGGCGGGGCCAGCCAGAACAGCACCAGCCAGGCCAGCAGCGCGACGGCGGCCACCGCCGCCACGACCAGCGCGACCACCGATCCGGCGAAGCCCGCGCGGCTGTCCCTCGCCGCTGACGGCTCGTCGTGCCCCGCCTCCGCGTCCGCCTCGGTGTCGGTGTCGCCTTCAGCCAGTCCCAGCTCGACCAGGTCGTCCACGTAGCCCTTCCTCGGTTTTGGTCCAGTCCCGCCGCGCAGTCTACCGAGGGGCGCGCGGCGCAAGATCATCTAGCGGGTGGTGGGCCGCGCGGTCGGGCGTGCTACCGGGTGGGAAGGGTCCGGCGGAAATATTCTGCTCCCCGTGTCGATCCGGCCGGTGCCCGTTCGACGCGTCGGTGAAAGCCACCCGGACCACCAGGGAGTTCGAAGATGCGTTTCATGGTTCTGATCAAGGCCACGCCCGAGACCGAAGCGGGTGTGCTGCCGAGCGAGCGGCTGCTCACCGAGATGGGCGCGTTCAACGAGAAGCTGGTCAACGCCGGTGTGCTGCTGGCGGGAGAGGGCCTGCTCGACAGCTCGAAGGGCGCGCGGGTCAAGTTCTCGGCGTCGGGCACGACGGTCGTCGACGGGCCGTTCACCGAGACGAAGGAGCTGATCGCCGGGTTCTGGATGCTCGACGTGAAGTCGAGGGACGAGGCGGTCGAGTGGGTGCGGCAGGTCCCCAACCCGGACGGGCAGGAGTCCGAGATCGAGATCCGCCAGGTGTTCGAGGCCGCCGACTTCGGCGACAACCTCACCCCGGAACTGCTCGAAGCCGAGGGGAACCTCCGCCGAAGGGCCGCTGAGCAGCGGAAATAGGACTCCGCGACCTTCGCGGGTGGGGTTCACCCCACCGGGTGAACGGGGTAACGGCGTCGGCGGGCGCCCGATGTGGACTCGTGAGATCCCCATCGACAGACGAGCACGCAGGACGGCCGCCGATGCCCCACCCCACGCGCACCACCGCCCGGACGCTCCGGGCCCTCGCCGCCGTCGGACTGGCGCTGGTCGCCGCGTGCTCCACGCCGAAGGGGACAGGCGGGTCTTCTGCGCCCAGTTCGGCGGCGACCAGCGTGACACCCGCCCCGGCCACGGCTCACCGGGCCGACCTCGTTCCTCAGGGCTTCGCCGCCGGGGGCGTGTCCACCGTCGACCGGTCGGTCGCCCCGAGCCGCGGTCGGGTGTGGCAGGCCAGGTGAGCGGGCACGGCTGTGGGCGCCTCCCGGAGGAAGCGCCCACAGAGGTCCACCCCGGTCTAGCCGCGGATGGTGAGGCCGACCTTCTGGAACTCCTTCAGGTCCGAGTAGCCGGACTTGGCCATGGCCCTGCGGAGCGAGCCGAACAGGTTGGTGACACCGCGCGGGTCGACGGACGGGCCGAAGAGCAGCGTGCGGAGGTCCACCTCCTGGTCCACGCCGGGCGAGACGAAGCTGCGCGGCACGGACGGGTGGGCGCTCGCCGCCGTCCAGTACAGCCCCTGGCCGGGGGCTTCGGTGGCGGAGGCCAGCGGCTCGCCCAGCATCACGGCGTCCGCGCCGCAGGCGATGGACTTGGCGATGTCGCCGCTCGTCTGCGCGCCGCCGTCGGCGATGACGTGGACGTACCGGCCACCGGTCTCGTCCAGGTAGTCGCGGCGGGCCGCCGCCGCGTCGGCGATGGCGGTGGCCATGGGGACGCCGATGCCCAGCACCGAGTCCGTGGTGGTGACGCCCGGCGTGTAGCCGTAGCCGACGATGACACCCGCCGCGCCGGTGCGCATGAGGTGCATCGCGGTGCGGTAGTCGCCGACACCGCCCGCGATCACCGGGACCTCCAGGTCGGCGATGAACGACTTGAGGTTCAGCGGCTCACCGTCGCGGAGGACGTGCTCGGCGGAGATGATCGTGCCCTGCACGACCAGGATCTCCACGCCCGCCGCCAGCAGGTCCGGGGTCAGTTCGGCCGCGCGCTGCGGGCTCACCCGGACCGCGACCGTGACGCCGGAGTCGCGCACCTCCTTGATGGCCGCCGCGACCAGGTCCAGCCGGACCGGGGCCGAGTGCAACTCCTGGAGCACCTTGACGGGCGCGCCGGGGTCGTCCGTGTCCTCGGTCGCCTCGACGAGGCGGAACAGGGCCTCCTCGACGTTGGCGTGCCTGGCCCACAGGCCCTCCGCGTTGAGGACCCCGAGACCGCCCAGCTCACCGACCGCCACCGCCGTGCCCGGCGACACGATGGCGTCGGTCGGGTGGGTGATCAGCGGGATGTCGAAGCGGTAGGCATCGATCTGCCACGCCGTCGAGACGTCCTTCGACGAACGAGTCCGCCGGGAGGGGATGATCTCGATGTCGTCCAGCTCGTAGGCCCGCCTCGCGGTCCGGCCCATGCCGATCTCGACCAGATCGCGCACTTTTGATCCTCTCAGCGGGTGGTGTAGTTGGGGGCTTCGACGGTCATCGTGATGTCGTGCGGGTGGCTTTCCTTCAGACCGGCCGCCGTGATCCGCACGAGCTGCGCGTTCTGGAGCTCCGGGATCGTGCGGGAACCGGTGTAGCCCATCGCCATGCGGAGACCGCCGACGAGCTGGTACGCCACCTGCGCGAGCGGGCCGCGGAACGGCGTGCGGCCCTCGATGCCCTCCGGCACGAGCTTGTCCTCGGACAGCACGTCGTCCTGGAAGTAGCGGTCCTTCGAGTACGACTTGGTGTCGCCCCGCCCGGACATCGCGGCGAGGGAACCCATGCCGCGGTAGGTCTTGAACTGCTTCCCGTTGACCAGGATCAGGTCACCGGGGGCCTCGGCCGTGCCCGCGACCAGGCTGCCGACCATCACGGCGCTCGCGCCGGCGGCGATGGCCTTGGCGATGTCGCCGGAGTACTGGATGCCGCCGTCGCCGATCACCGGCACACCGGCCGGGCGGCACGCGAGGTACGCCTCGTGGATCGCGGTGATCTGCGGGACGCCGACGCCCGCGACCACGCGGGTCGTGCAGATCGAGCCCGGTCCGACGCCGACCTTCACGCCGTCCGCGCCCGCGTCGACCAGCGCCTGCGCGCCGAGGCGGGTGGCGATGTTGCCGCCGACGACGTCGACCGAGTCGCCCAGCTCCTTCTTGAGCTTCGCCACCATCTCCAGCACGCCGCGCGAGTGGCCGTGAGCGGTGTCGACCATGAGCACGTCGATGCCCGCGTCGGCCAGCGCCATCGAGCGCGCGAACGCGTCGTCGCCGACGCCCACCGCGGCGGCGCACAGCAGCCTGCCGTCGGGGTCCTTGCTGGCCAGCGGGTACTGCTCGGTCTTGACGAAGTCCTTGACCGTGATGAGGCCGCGGAGCTTGCCGTCGCCGTCCACGATCGGCAGCTTCTCGATCTTGTGGCGGCGCAGCAGGCCCAGCGCGGCCTCGGCTGACACGCCGACCTGCGCGGTGACCAGCGGGCCCTTGGTCATGACCTCGCTGACCTTGCGCTTGTGGTCCACCTCGAAGCGCATGTCGCGGTTGGTGATGATGCCGACGAGCTTGCCGGACGGGTCCGTCACGGGGACGCCGGAGATCCGGTAGCGGGCGCACAGGTCGTCCACGTGCGCGATCGTGTCCTCGGGCGTGCAGGTCACCGGGTCGGTCACCATGCCCGCCTCGGAGCGCTTCACCGTCTCCGCCTGGCTGGCCTGGTCCTCGATCGACAGGTTGCGGTGCAGCACGCCGATGCCGCCCTGGCGGGCCATCGAGATGGCCATCCGCGCCTCGGTCACGGTGTCCATCGCGGCGGAGGCCAGCGGGATGCGCAGCGTGATGTTGCGGGAGATCCTGGTGCTGGTGTCGACGTTGCTGGGCACGACGTCGGATTCCGCAGGCTGCAACAGGACGTCATCGAAGGTCAGTCCCAGCATCGCGAACTTGCTCGGGACTCCGTCAACGTTGAGCTCGCTGGTCATAGCGGGTGACAAGCCTTCCGTCGTGCTGCGGTCCCACCGCGAGCGGATCGGGTTTCCGCTTGGGGGCAGCATCTGATTCTCGACCCCGCGGACAGGTCTGGGGCGTTCACGTCATGGTATCTGGGCGGTCACCGGCCTCCGCCCGGTACCGTGCGGGGTCGTGCCGCACGACGCCTTGCCGCCAGACCCCTTCGCCGAGGATCCGGAAGATCCCGCGAAGGCCATGGTCGAGCCAGAAGAAGACCACGAGCACCCCGAGATGGGCGATGAGGAACGCGCCGAACTCGTGGGTGACCTCAGCGACCTCGCGGTGTACCAAGCGCTGCTGGAACCCAGTGGTGTACGGGGAATCGTGGTGGACTGCGGCGAGTGCGAGGAGCCGCACTTCCACGACTGGGCGCTGCTGCGGGCCAGTCTGGAGCAGCTCCTGAACGACGGCCGGATGCGTCCGCACGAACCCGCGTACGACCCGGACCCGTCGTCGTACGTCACGTGGGAGTACTGCCGCGGGTACGCCGACGGCGTCACCGCCACCGAGGACGCGCGCTGATGGTGTGACGAAGCCCGCCCCCGATCGGGGGCGGGCTTCGTCACACCTGCTGCTGATCTAGGAGGTCGCCGTCGTCCCGCTGGAGTTCGGCGAGACGCCGCCGGTGGGTTCCTCGGTCGGCTCGTCGGTCTCCTCCGGCGGGGGCGGCGGAGGAGCGACGCTCGACGAGTTCTGCGTCGGCTGCGACGAACTGGTCGTGGGCGCGGGCGTCGTCGTCGACGAGGCCGTCGACGAGGTCGTCTGCGGGTTGCTGGTCGACGAGCCGGTGCCGGTGCTGTTCACCGTCGTCGTGGTGTCCGAGGTCGGGTTCGACGGGTTCGCGGTCGTCGCCGTCGTGCTCACCAGCTCGTCCAGGAGCTGGGTGTGCTTCTGGGACAGGTCGACGTGGCCGTCGTCGGCGGACACCTTCGGGAGTGCGACCCCCGCCTTCTCCAGCGCGTCTTTCGCCTCGTTGACCTTGCCCTCGCGCAGCGCGGCGCGGGCGTTCTCCAGGTCCGAGCTGACGGCGACGGCGGCCTCGATCGACTGCGCGTGGTCGGCGTACAGGACGCGGGTGAGGCCCCACAGCGCGTCGCCGGGCTGGGCGTCGCGGGCCACCAGGCTCACGCCGGTGAACGCGATGGCGATCATGGCGGCGGCGCTGGCGAGCGGGATGAGGAAGCGGTGCCGGGACGGGGCCTTCGGCCTCGCGGCCGCGATCGTCGCCACGGCGGTGTCCGTGTCGACCAGGTCCGAGATCGCCTGGCTGTCGACGTCGTGCCGCCACGCGAGCAGCAGCGCGTTGAGGTCGTCGTGGACGAGGTCGCCAACGCGGTCCGGGTCCTTGCCGCCCAGCGCGTCGAGCAGCGCGTCGTCGGCCTGGATACCGGTCAGGTCGCCGGGGAACACGTCACCGCTGTCCGCCGACTGGTCGTCGGAGGAGAGCTGGGCTCTCCCTTTCTGTCCGCGCACGACTTCTCCGTAGCCCTTCTCGTGCTGGTCGGCCACTCAGACCACCTCCTCGGCTGCCAACGTCTTGCGGAGCCTGGACAGCGCGCGGTGCTGCGCCACCCTGACCGCTCCGGCGGTCGACCCGACCGCCGCGGCGGTCTCCTCGGCCGACAACCCGACCACCACCCGGAGCAGCAGGATCTCCCGCTGCTTCTCGGGCAGGACGCGCAAGAGCTGGGCCATCTGCCCGGTGAGTTCGCCCTGCATGGCCCGCTGCTCAGGACCGGCCTCGGTCTCGGGACCGTCCGGAACCTCGGCGACCGGTTCGGACCGGTTCCTGGAAGAGGACCGGTGGGAGTCGGCCACCTTGTGCGCGGCGATGCCGTACACGAAGGCGAGGAACGGGCGACCTTGATCGCGGTAGCTGGGCAAGGCCGTCAACACCGCGAGACACACCTCCTGGGCCACGTCGTCCGCCGAAGCGAAAGACCTCTCCTGCCTTCCGACTCTGGCGCGGCAGTACCGCACCACCAGGGGACGGATCGAGGCCAACAGGCGCTCAACGGCGGCCCTGTCGCCCTCGACGGCCGCGCCTACTTCGGCGTCCAGTCCGTCCCCCAAGTTGGTCATCGCGGACAGCAGTCCCGGTGTTACGCCTCGGCGTCTCGACAGCAAACAGCACACGACGTTCGACGTCACTCGTACTGGTGACCCACACGGTACCGGCCACGTGGGCAAATGGAGGAGGGAGGGGCACCAAGACCCCTCTGACCTGCTCCACGCACAACCGAATCCAGCCCGGCGACAAGTCACCGGGCTGGATGAGGATACCCGCGGGCGTGATCTAGGACACGAGACCGCGACGGAAGCCGTGGGCGACCGCCTGTGCGCGGTCGCGGACACCCAGCTTGCGGAACAGCCTCCGCGCGTGGGTCTTCACGGTGTCTTCGGACAGGTAGAGCTCGCGCCCGATCTGACCGTTGCTCTTGCCCTGGCTCATGCCGCGCAGCACCTGGAGCTCGCGCTCCGTGAGCTGGACGCCGGGGTCCGAGGGTTGACGGGGCGCAGGCACCGACGTGCTCGCGAGGGTGTGGGCCAGCGCGGCCACCAACTCGGGGCGCGAGGCGTCCCAGCGGAGGTAACCACGGGCGCCACCCGCGATCGCGGCGGCGATGCTGCCCGCGTCGTCCGGGGCACCGAACACGATGACGTTGGCCTGCGGGTTGGCCGAGACGAGTCGCCGGGTCGCTTCGACACCGGTCGGGACGGCGCGCTGGGTACCGACCAGCACGACGTCGACTGGCTGGCGTGAAAAGCGAGCCAACAACTCGTCACCGTGCGCTACGCAGTCAATGCGACTAACCCCGGGGACGGCCGACATGACACGGGTGAGGCCCTCCCGCACGCTGCGCCGGTCGTCGCAAATAAGGACCGTAGTCACGGGGACTCCTTCCTGCAGCCGAGTGACGTTTCATCTCCCCTATCGGACGCTGGAGGCCCAACCTTGACACGATCCGGTGCTTAATCCGTCAAGAACTTCGACAGGGGGTCTGCGTTCGGGGGTTCCCCGGAACGGAGCAGCGCGGTCGGCACCCAGGGGGAGTCCCGCGCCAGCCGTCGACCGATCGGGTCAGCCCTGCGCAACACGCAGCTCAGAGCCTCGGTAGCCCGTACGGGAGGTTTACCCGCCGCAAATGGGTCGTGGTCGACGAGCACGAGTGCCGTCGGCCAGATCAACGACCACAGGTCTCGTTTGGTAATGTGATTTAGGTCACACTCTAGTAGCTCAACCCCGCGAGCCACCCCGTCGGCGGTCCCCCACACGACCAGAGAGGTCCCCAGGACGACCTCCGACTTGAGGACGTGGCGGACCGCCCCGGCCTCGCGGGCGACCTCCACGGCGGCCTCGGCGGGCGCGACGGCCGCCTCGGCGTGACCCTCCGCCAGCTCGATCTCCGCCGCCACCCACCCCCGGCGCACCTCCGTCCGCCAGCAGCGGGGCTCGACCGCGGCGAGCAGCCGCCGCGCCTCGCCCGTCCTACCAGCGCCGATGGCGTCCGCCGCCAACCCGAGCAGCGCGTCCGCGCGGGCACCGGCCGCGTCGACCCCGTCCGGGTCGGGCGCACCGGAGGTCGGAGCGGTCGCCAGCGCTCGGGCGTCCAGCCCCCTCGCCACCGCGTGGCCGCCCAGTTGGCGCCTGTGCGACGCGAACGCCGAGGCGGCCAGTGAGGCGACCACCCGGTCCCGGTCGTGCAGCAGGGCGCCCAGGACGGTCGCCGCGGCCGCGTAGTGGCCCTGCCCGCCGAGCACCACCGCGGCCAGCCAGCGCTCGCGCGCCGAGCCGTCCCGGAGGGTGCTCCAGACGGGTGTCCCCGGCTCGTCCCCGAACGCCGCACGTCTCAACTGGTCTTCCACGGTTACATCGTGCCGCTCCCGGACGACTCAGTCAGCAGACGGCCTGTTCGACCGCCGCGGCGGCCGTGCCCAGGTCATCGATCCGCTCCGCCGTCGAGGGGACGACACCGCGCTCCCAGCCGGGACCGCCCACGAACAGGCGCACCCGCTGCCTCGTTCGTGGCAACGCCGCGAGCGCCCCCGGATCGGCGTAGCGCGGGAGCTGCGCCCAGAGCACCACGGCGGCGGGCGCGACGCGGCGCACGGCCGACCGCAGCGCTTCCGCGGGCAGGGCCGCCCCCAGTTGACGAATCCCCACTCCGCGCTGCGACAGGACAGCCGCCAACGGGTACAGCGGGATGTTGTGGCGCTCGTCCGGCATGCACGCGAGCAGCACCGGCCGGTGGTTACGCGGAGTGGTCACCACCGGCGTCACGCGGATCATCGCGGCCAGCACGCACTCGTTCAGCAGGTGCGAGACCTCGACCCCGGCGCCCGAGTGCTCCCACCGCGCGGCCATCGCGCCCAGCAGCGGGCGGACCACCTCGTCCCACGTCGCGACCACGCCGTCCTCGCCGAGCGAGTCGGCCAAGATCTGCTGCGCGGCGACCGAGTCCATCGCGAGCACCGCCCGGCCGAGCCCCCTCGCCCGACGGCTCGCCCCCGGCATGCTCAGCCCGCGACCGCCGGTGCCCGCCTCCACCTCGCCGCCGGTCAGCACCGGGAGCGGCGCGGGCGACGGCGGGTGCAGGGCCCGTGGCACGGGCACCCGCGACGCCAGCGCGTACTTCGCGGCCTCCGCCGACGACGCGCCCCGCAGCAGCGCCCGCTGCATCAGCTCCAGGCGGGCGATGTCACCCGGCGCGTACCGGCGGTGTCGCCCGGTCGTGTGATCGCTGGGGCCGAGGCCGTACCGGCGGTCCCAGGTGCGCAGGGTGGCGGGCGCGACTCCGAGCCGACGAGCCACCGCCGCCACCGACAGCACCAGTTGGGCGGCCGGATCCTCTTCTGCCGCGCCGGTTTCCCGTTCACCGCCGGTCGGCGCGGCGGGGTGTTCCGGATGCGTCATCACGCGGCCATCGTCCGGTCGCGGAGCCCGCGCGGCAACTCCGGGGGGTGAATGCCCAGGCACGGGGTGATCACCCATCGGTTGAATAACGGGCTTTCTCGAGCCAGACCTCTTGAACAAGTTTTGGCGCGGTTCTACGGTGGATCAACATTAAGCCGAATGGAGCAGTCCACAGCAAAGTGGGCCAAGGAGGCGGTCTCGACATGGCGGACACCCGAAGGCTCCCCGGACCCAACGCCGACGTGTGGGACTGGCAGATGACCGGGTCTTGTCGCGGAATGGACAGCGCGTTCTTCTTCCACCCGGACGGGGAACGAGGCCCGGCTCGGGCCCGGAGGGAAGCACGGGCCAAGGCGGTGTGCCTCGCCTGCCCGGTGCTGGAGATGTGCAGGCGGCACGCGCTGGCCGTGCAGGAGCCCTACGGGATCTGGGGAGGCCTGTCGGAATCGGAACGGGACAACATCATCAAGTCGAGGAAGCGGCAGTTGGCGCTGACCTGATCCGAGGCGCCGGAACGTTCGGCGCCGGGAGCCGGGACGCGGTCGACTTGTCGAGGGAGTCGACCCCGAACGGCGGTTCGGGCACGTGAAAGGGGCGGCACCAGGATCTGGTGCCGCCCCTTCTCGCTGACAGGTGGAGCTAGTGGCCGTGCCCGTGGCCGTGGCCACCCGCGGCAGCGGGTTCCTGCTCCTTCTTCTCCACGATGGCGCTCTCCGTGGTGAGCACCATGCGGGCGATCGACGCGGCGTTGGTGACCGCGGAGCGCGTCACCTTGACCGGGTCGATGATGCCCGCGTCCAGCAGGTCTTCGTAGACCAGCTTGGCGGCGTTGAAGCCGTAGCCCCACTCGCCTTCGCGGACGGAGTTCACGACGACGGCGCCTTCGAGGCCCGCGTTCGTCGCGATCCAGAACAGGGCGGACGACAGGGCCTCGCGGACGATCGCGACACCGGTCGCCTCGTCGCCCGTGTGGTCCAGGCCGCCGTCGAGCACCTTCGCCGCGTGGACGAGGGCCGAGCCGCCGCCGGGGACGATGCCCTCCTCGACCGCTGCCTTGGTGGCGGCGACCGCGTCCTCGATGCGGTGCTTCCGCTCCTTGAGCTCGGTCTCGGTGGCGGCGCCGACCTTGATCACGGCGATGCCGCCGGAGAGCTTCGCGAGCCGCTCCTGGAGCTTCTCGCGGTCCCAGTCGGAGTCGGTCGACTCGATCTCGCGGCGCAGCAGCTCCGCGCGACCGGCGATGTCGGCCTTCGAGCCGCCGCCGTCGACGATGGTCGTGTTGTCCTTGGACACCACGATGCGACGGGCGGAGCCCAGCACGTCAAGGCCGACCTCGGACAGCTTGAGGCCCACCTCGGCGGCGACGACCTGGCCGCCGGTGACGGTCGCGAGGTCGTCCAGGAACGCCTTGCGGCGGTCGCCGAAGAACGGCGCCTTGACGGCCACGACGCGGAGCGTCTTGCGCAGGGCGTTGACCACCAGGGTGGACAGCGCCTCGCCCTCGACGTCCTCGGCGATCACGACGAGCGACTTGCCGGACTCGGCGACCTTCTCCAGCAGCGGCAGGAAGTCGGCCAGCGCCGAGATCTTCTCGCGGTGCAGCAGGATGAGGGCGTCCTCGAAGACCGCTTCCTGGGCCTCGAGGTCCGTGGCGAAGTGCGCCGAGATGTAGCCCTTGTCGAACTGGACACCCTCGGTGATCTGCAACTCGGTGAGCATCGTCGAGGACTCCTCGACGGTGATCACGCCGTCCTCGCCGACCTTCTCGATGGCTTCACCGAGGAGGGCGCCGATGGACTCGTCGCGCGAGGACACGGTGCCGACCTGCGCGATGTTCTCGCGGCCCTTCACCGGGGTGGCCTTCGCCTTGAGCGCGTCCACGACGGCGTCGGCCGCGGCCTGGATGCCGAGGCCGAGCGCGGTCGGGTTCGCACCCGCGGCGACGTTGCGGAGACCCACGCGCACCATGGCCTGCGCGAGCACCGTGGCGGTGGTCGTGCCGTCACCGGCGACGTCGTTGGTCTTGGTGGCGACAGCCTTCGCGAGCTGCGCGCCGAGGTTCTCGAACGGGTCGTCAAGCTCGATCTCGCGAGCGATGGTGACACCGTCGTTGGTGACCGTGGGGCCACCGAACTTCTTGTCGAGGACGACGTGGCGACCTGCCGGTCCAAGGGTGACCTTGACCGTGTCGGCCAGCTTGTTCACGCCGCGCTCGAGTGCCCGACGAGCGTCCTCGTCGAAGCTGATCTGCTTGGGCATTGCCTAGCCTCTCTTGTGCGAAACGCCCCGGTAGCCCCGGGTAGGGGTCGCCGGGGCGCTTGCGTGTCAGCCGAACGACTAGTTGATGACGGCCAGCACGTCGCGGGCGGAGAGGATCAAGTACTCCTCGCCGTTGTACTTGACCTCGGTGCCGCCGTACTTCGAGTAGATGACGACGTCGCCGACGGCCACGTCCACGGGGACGCGGTTGCCCTTGTCGTCGATTCGGCCCAGGCCGACCGCGATGACCTTGCCCTCCTGGGGCTTCTCCTTCGCGGTGTCCGGGATCACGAGGCCGGAAGCGGTCGTGGTCTCGGCCTCGCTGGCCTGGACGACGATCTTGTCCTCGAGCGGCTTGATGTTCACGCTCACCGGGCTGACCTCCACGGTCATTGAAAGCGTTGGCAGGTGGGTACGGCACCTGCCACCCCGCCGTCGCGGGGGTCGGGGCGGTACTGGCGCCGTGTGATTAGCACTCTACCCACTTGAGTGCCAACGCTTCAACGGAGGGGCGGCTGGACTGTTCGGCGCAGGCGTGACAGGACAGGTGAACGCTGTCGAAAAGACCCTCGAAGTAGCATGATAATGCGAACGCAATACGCTCGTGCCGCACCTACCGAGGCCGCTACCTGCTGGTGGTGGCCACCGAGAACCACGGTGAGGCGTTCATCGTGACCGCACGTGACATGACCCCCGGCGAGAAGAAGACCTTCCAGAGGAAGGCGCGATGACGATGACCGAGCAGAACGAACACCTGCCACGCCCGGTTGAGGAACTGGAGGCGTTGGCGGCGTACTACGACACCCACGACACGTCGTCGGAGATGGAACAGGGCGAGTGGGTGGATCCGCGGCCGATGCGGACGACCTCGCTGCGGCTGCCGTCGGACGTGGTCGACGCCTTGAAGACCCTCGCCCAGGGCCGTGGTCTCAGGTACACGGCGTTCGTCAGGGAGATCATCGAAGAAGCCGTGAACGGCACACGGGCGGCCGAGTACGACGAACTCGCCATGATCAACCAGCGCCTCACCAGGATCGAGGAGGCCGTGGCCGAGCACTCGGCACCCGTTCGGAGAGCACGGCCGCGATCGGGCAGGCGTCCGCCGAACCCGGCGCTCCGAGCCCTGGCGAAGCAGCAGGCGAACCACCGCCAGGCGAGTTGACCTCAGAACACCTGGATCGTGCTCACCGGCAGGCCGGGGGTGGTGCTGAGGTCGATGGGGGACGGTTTGGCGCCTGCCGCGACCAGGTGGGCGCCGATGGCGGCGATCATGGCGCCGTTGTCGCCGCAGAGCTTCGGGCGGGGGACGCGGAGGGTGATGCCCGCCTCGGCGCAGCGTTCGGCGGCGAGGCCGGAGATGCGGGAGTTGGCCGCCACGCCGCCCGCGATGACGAGGGTGTCGATGCGGAGGTCCTCGCAGGCCCTGATGGCCTTCATGGTGAGGACGTCGGCGACCGCCTCCTGGAACGACGCGGCCACGTCGGCGAGCGGGATCTCCTCGCCCGCGCGTTCGGCCTTCTCGACCCAGCGGGCCACGGACGTCTTCAGGCCGGAGAAGGAGAAGTCGTACTTCGCGTCGCGCGGGCCGGTGAGTCCGCGCGGGAACGCGATGGCGCAGCCGTTGCCCGTCCTGGCCAGCTTGTCGATCGGCGGGCCGCCGGGGTACGGGAGGTCGAGGAGCCTGGCGACCTTGTCGTAGGCCTCGCCCGCGGCGTCGTCGACGGTGGAGCCGAGTTCGGTGATCTTGTGGGCCAGGCCCTCGACCAGCAGGAGCTGCGAGTGGCCGCCGGAGACCAGCAGCGCGAGGCAGCGCTCGGGGAGCGGGCCGTGCTCCAGGGTGTCCGCGGCGACGTGGCCCGCGAGGTGGTTGACGCCGTAGAGGGGCTTGCCGAGCGCGGCGGCGTAGGCCTTGGCGGCGGAGACGCCGACCAGCAGGGCGCCCGCCAGGCCGGGGCCCGCGGTGACGGCGATGGAGTCGATGTCCGACAGCTCGACGCCCGCGATCTCCAACGAGCGGCGCATGGTCGGGACCATCGCCTCCAGGTGGGCGCGGCTGGCGACCTCGGGGACGACGCCGCCGAACCGGGCGTGCTGCTCGACGCTGGACGCGACCTCGTCGGACAGCAGTTCGAGCGACCCGTCCGGCCCGAGGCGGACGATGCCGACACCGGTCTCGTCGCACGAGCTCTCGATGCCGAGGATGAGCCTGTCGGTCACGGGTTTTCCCTCACAACAGCGGGTCGGGCCATCGTGTAGGCGTCGGCACCGGATGGCATGTAGTAGCGGCGGCGCAGGCCGATCTTCTCGAAGCCGTGCGCGACGTAGAGGCTGATGGCGGGCACGTTGTCCGTGCGGACCTCCAGGAACACCGGGGCGTGGACCTCGTCCGCGCGTTCCAGCAGCGCGCGGAGCAGGCGCTTGCCGATGCCCGAGTGCTGGTAGCCGAGGTCGACGGCCAGGGTGTGGACGCTCGCCTCGAAGTCCGGGTCGCGGCCGGTGACGGCCAGCCCGCCGTAGCCGATGAGCGTGCCGTCGGCCAGGTACGCGCCGAGGTAGTGGTTGCCCATCGCCATCTCGGAGAGGAACGAGGTCGCGCTCCACGGGTCGTCGCCGGGGAACAGCTCGTGCTCGATCTCGACGCAGCGCGGCACGTCCTCGCGGCGCAACGGCGCGATCGTCACCAGACTGGCGCGGCTCATGCCCGTGTCACCCGCTTGCGGCCGACCGGCTCGACCGCGTCGGGCCTGCGCAGGTAGAGCGGGGTCAACGGGCCGGGCTCGGCGCCCGCGAGCAGCTCGGCCGCGGCGGCCCGGACCAGGGCGAGCGGGGTCGGGTGGTGCGGTTCGACGACCGGGAAGCCGAGGACGTCCGCGTAGAGCACGGCCCCCTCCCCCACGGCCGCGCGCACGTCCAAGCCGCGTTCGGCCAGGTCGGCGGGCCGGTCGACGCCCGGCCCCGCGGTCCGGCGGCCCGCCGCGTCGTAGACGGCCCAGTAGACCTCCTTGCGACGCGCGTCGGTCGCCACGAGCAGGGGTTCACCCGTGCCCGCGGCCAGCGCGACGGCGTCGGGCGTCGGCACGGGGTACACCGGGCGGTCGAGCGCCTGCCCCAGCGCGGCGGCCGTGACCAGGCCGACCCGCAGGCCGGTGAACGGTCCAGGACCCGCGCCGACGACGATCGCGTCGACGTCGGCGAACGTCTTCCCCGCTTCCGCGAGGACGGCCTGGAGGTGCGGGGTGAGCAGTTCGCCGTGGGCCTTCGCGTTGAGCGTCACCCGCTCGGCGAGCAGGCGGGGCGGCGAATCGGCCGTCAGGTCGACTGCACCGGCGGTGACCGCGGGTGTGGCGGTATCGATGGCGAGGACGAGCACGGTTGTCAAGGGTACGGGTGGTCGCCACCCGCCCTTGCCTTGACGTCGGCGTCAAGGTGGAGCATCGCCCGCGGAGGACGAAGGGCCACTTGCCGGGCCCGAGCATCGAACGGGGTCGCCATGCGCATCGGGGAACTGGCCGAGCTGGCCGGGACGACGACCAGGGCACTGCGCTACTACGAGGCGCAGGGCCTGCTGCCCGCTCGGCGGGACGCCAAGGGCTACCGGTCCTACGACCTGTCCGACCTGCGGCTGGTCACCGAGATCCGGTCGCTGACCGGCATCGGGTTCGCCCTGGAGGAGACCCGGCCGTTCGTGGAGTGCCTGCGGGACGGGCACCCCACCGGTGACTCGTGCCCGGCGTCGGTCGCGGTCTACCGGCGCAAGCTCGCCGAGGTCGACGACCTGATCGACCGGATGACGGCGGTGCGCGACCGGCTGCGCGACCAGTTGGCGCTGGCCGAGGTGCCCTTCTCCACACCGGTGTGCGCGACGAGTGGTGGGAGTGGACTTGAGGACGCTGACGGATGAGACGTTCGCTGACGCGGTGGGCGAGGGGACGGTGCTGGTCGAGTTCAGCGCCGTGTGGTGCGGGCCGTGCCGGATGGTCGAGCCGGTGCTGGAGCAGATCGCGGTCGAGCAGGGCGACGCGCTGACGGTGGCCAAGCTCGACATCGACGCCAACCCCCGCACCGCGCGGGACCTCGCGGTGATGGCCGCGCCGACATTGCACCTGTACAAGGACGGTGCTCTGGTGGCCCAAGCGGTGGGCGCCAAGCCCAAGGCGCACCTGATGGCGTGGCTCGAACCACACTTGTGATGCACGGCGGGCGCGGGGGCCGGCATCGTTCAGCAGATGTTGATCCCCGCGCTCGCCTCGCCGTCCGATGAGATCGCGCTCGACTTCCCCGGCAGGACCCTGACGTACCGGGAGCTGGCCGAGGAGGCGCGGTCGGTCGCCGGTGGGCTGGCCGGGGTGTCGCGGGTGGCCGTGTGGGCGCACTCGACCGTCGAGACGGTCGTGGCCGTCGTCGGCGCGCTGCTCGCCGGCGTGCCCGTGGTGCCGATCAACCCGAAGATCGGTGAGCGCGAGCTGGCGCACATCATGTCCGACAGCTCGCCCGACCTGGTGCTGGACGGGACGCTGCCGTCCGGGCCGCCGGTCGAGGTGCGGTCGCTCGGCCCCGAGACGCCCGCACTGATCATCTACACGTCCGGGACCACCGGTCCGCCCAAGGGTGTCGTGCTCCCCCACCGGGCACTGAGCAGCAACCTCGACTCGCTGGCCACCGCGTGGGGGTGGACGGCCGAGGACGTGGTCGTGCACGCGCTGCCGCTGTTCCACGTGCACGGCCTGGGGCTCGGCGTGCTCGGGCCGCTGCGGCGCGGCGGGACCGTGAAGCACCTCGGGAAGTTCTCCGTCGCCGCCGCCTCGGAGGCGTTGGGCGGTAGCGGGGTGATGTTCGGCGTGCCGACGATGTACTCGCGGATCGCCGCCGAGGTGGAGGCCGACCCGACGCTGGCCGCCGGGTTCTCCGCGGCCCGGCTGCTGGTGTCCGGGTCCGCCGCGCTGCCCGCGACGGTGCACGCGCGGATCACGGCGGCCACCGGTCAGGAGGTCGTCGAGCGGTACGGGATGAGCGAGACGCTGATGAACACCAGCGTCCGCGCGTCCGGTGACCGCAGGCCGGGGACCGTGGGGCTGCCGCTGGACGGCGTCGACGTGCGGCTCTCCGGCGAGGAGGACGGGATCGGCGAGATCGAGGTGCGCGGGCCGAACCTGTTCCTGGAGTACCTGAACCGGCCGGACGCCACGGCCGCCGCGTTCGTGGACGGCTGGTTCCGGACCGGCGACATGGCCGTGCTTGACCCGGACGGGTACGTGCGGATCGTCGGCCGCCGGGCCACCGACCTGATCAAGAGCGGCGGGTACAAGATCGGCGCGGGCGAGATCGAGAACGCCCTGCTGGAACATCCGGGGGTGGCCGAGGCGGCCGTCACCGGGGAGCCGGACGAGGACCTCGGTGAGCGGGTCGTGGCGTGGATCGTGCCCGCCACCGGCGAGTTCCCGAGCGAGGCCGAGCTGGCCGACCACGTGGCGAAGCTGCTGTCCCCGCACAAGCGGCCGAGGGTCGTGCGGTTCCTGGAAGCGTTGCCGCGCAACGACATGGGCAAGGTCCTCAAGCGTTCCCTTGGCGCATGAACCCCCTCGGGTGGGCCGGCTACGGCGCCCAGCTCGGGCGGGCCCGGTCGAAGACCGGCGGCGACGAGTCGGTGTCGTGGGAGCGGCGGGGTGACGCCGTGGCGATCTCGTTCGACTTCCGGTTCCTCGGCGGCTCCGTCGGAACGGCCACCGGCGACCTCATCGAGGAGGCGTTCACCGAGGCCGGGGCGGAGGGCCTGCCGGTGGTGTCGGTGATCGCGACCGGCGGCAGCCGGATGCAGGAGGGCATGGCGTCGCTGCGGCAGTTGCAGCGGATCTCCGGGCTGTGCGCGCGGCACGCCGAGGTCGGGCTGCCGCACGTGTCCGTGCTGTGCGACCCGACGACCGGCGGGATCTGGGCTTCGCTGGGGGCGGGCGCCGACGTGGTGCTGGCCGTGCCGGGCGCCCAGGTCGGCTTCGCGGGCTCACGGGTGCGGCCGGAGGCCGACCTGGACGACCCCGCGTACACCAGCGAGGGCCAGTTCGCGGCGGGCGCGGTGGACCTCGTCGTGGAGCCCGCCGAGCTGGGCGGCGTGCTGGGGGCGCTGCTGCCGCTGCTGATGGGCGGCGACCTGCGGCCCGCCTCGGTGCCCCGCGTGCTGGGCGCGACGGACCTGCCCGCCGACGGGTGGTCGGCCGTGGAACGGGCGCGGGACCCGCGCCGCCCACGCGCGCAGGCCTACCTCGACGACTACTTCTCCGCGCGGGTGCCGTTCAGCGGCGACCGGGCCGGTGGGGTCGATCCGGGGATGCTCTGCGGGATCGGGCTGCACGAGGGCCGGTCCGTGGTCTACGCGGCGCAGACCGGGACCGCCAACACGCCCGCCGGGTTCCGCACCGCCAGCCGGGTCGTCCGGCTCGCCGAACGGCTGGGGCTGCCGGTGCTGACGCTGGTGGACACGCCGGGAGCGGCCAACGACGCCGCGGCCGAACGCGCCGGGGTAGGACCCGCCATCGCCGAGCTGTTCGGCACGCTGGCCGCCGCGCGGGTGCCCGTCACGACGCTGGTCGTCGGCGAGGGCGGGTCCGGCGGGGCACTGGCGCTGGCGTCACCCGACCAGACGTGGATCGCCCCCGACGCCTACTTCTCCGTGATCGCGCCCGAACTGGCCGCCGCGATCCTGAAGCGCGACCCGGCGCAGGTGAGGGCCACGGCGGACCAGTTGAAACTGCGCCCGCAGGACCTGGTGGAGCTGGGCGTGGTCAGGGGGATCGCCGGACCCTAGGGCAGTTCGCGGTCCACCCACGAGCCGTGCGGGAGCAGGTGGGCCAGGCGGACGTCGTCCTCGCGGCGCTCCAGGCGGATGAGCAGGTGGTCCTCGGAGAGGCGTTCGGCCGCGCCCTCGCCCCACTCGACCGCGACCACGGAGTCGACCAGGTCGGTGTCCAGGTCGAGGTCGTCCAGCTCTTCGAGGTCGCCGCCCAGCCGGTAGGCGTCGACGTGGACCAGGGTGATGCCCCGGCCGCCCTCGGCGGGCTCGTGGACCCGCGCGATGACGAACGTGGGCGAGCTGACCCGGCCGGTGACGCCCAGCCCCACGGCGAGGCCCCGCACCAGCGCCGTCTTGCCCGCGCCCAGCGGCCCCGCCAGCAGCAGCAGGTCACCGCCCTGGAGCACTTTGCCCAGCCGTTCACCGAACGCCTCGGTGTCCTCCACGCGGGGGAGTTCCAAGGTCTTGTTCACGCTCGTCGCCACCATCGCCGTCGACTTTCGTCCTGCTCGACGGCGGACCGCCGAATCAAACCGATCAGGTGCCCGGTGACCAGTTCCGGTTGTTCCAGCATGACCATGTGGCCCGCGCCGGGCGCGCGCACCAGTTCGCCGTCCGGCATCTCCTCCGCCATGCGCTCCGCGTGGGAGAACGGGGTGAGCCGGTCCGCGTCGCCGCTGATGACCAGTACCTCGCAGTGGCGGAGTCCGGCCAGCGCGCGGTAGCGGTCGTGGGTCCCCAGGGTCTCCAGGAACTCCGTCAGGACCTTGACGCTGGTCTGGTTGATCATCTTCTCCATCAGGTCGACCAGCAGCGGGCTGACCTTGCGGTCGCCGAACGCCAGCACCCTGATGCCGCCCCAGGTGACCTTGTCCGCCCGCCGCCGCGCCCACTCGACGAAGCCCGGCTGGATGCCCGCCAGGCGACCGATCCCGAGCGTGACGGGGTTGTAGCGGGACAGCACCGACTTGGACAGGCCCGCGCCGCCGACGGCCCCGGCGGCCGTGCCGACCAGTGCGACGCCGCGCACGCGGTCGGCGAACAGCTCCGGCTTCTGCTCGGCCAGCGCCATGATCGTCATGCCGCCCATGGAGTGGCCGACCAGGACCAGTGGCCCGTCGGGCACGACCGCGCGGATCACCGCGTCCAGGTCGTGGGCCAGTTGCTCGATGGTGCTGCTCTCGGCCGTGGACCGACCCGACCGACCGTGGCTGCGCTGGTCGTAGAGGACCTCGCGGACCCGCGGTTCGGTCAGCTTCGCCAGGTCGCGGCGCTGGAAGTGCCAGCAGCGGCGGTCCAGGGCGAACCCGTGGACCAGCACGACGGTCAGCTCGGGCTCGCCGCCGTCCTCCGGGAGGACCTCCTCCACGAACAGGGGCACGCCGTCGTCCGCCGCGACGGTCGACTCGCGGTCCGCGGGCAGCTCGCCCAGCGGCTCGTCGGCTAGCGGATCCCTGGCCTTGCGCTCCTGCGACACCTTCTTGCGGTGCGCGGCGGCACCGACGGCGGCACCGGTCGCGGCGGCGCCGATCACACCGGTCGCCAGCCCTATGGTCTTCCAGAGCGAGTTCACGTCTCGACCAGCTCCGGGACGCCCACGTAGGTGCGGCGCAGCCGGGGGCGGTGCATGCCGGTGACGATCTCGTAGTCGATCGTGCCGGTCTTGTCCGCCCAGTCGCGCGCGGTGGGCTCGCCGCGGTCGCCGGGGCCGAAGAGGACGACCTCGGCGCCCTCCCGCACGTCGAGGTCGCCGCAGTCGACCATGATCTGGTCCATGCAGACGCGGCCCACGACGGGGAGCAGCCTGCCCGCGACCAGTACCTCCATCCGCCCGGACAGGCTGCGCGGCACGCCGTCCGCGTAGCCCGCCGTGACCAGCGCGATGGTCGTGTCCCGCGGGGTCGTCCAGGTGAGGCCGTACGACACCGACTCGCCTGCCGGGAGGCGCTTGGTGAGCGCCACGCCCGCGCGGAACGTCATCACCGGCTTCAGGTCCAGCGGCACGTGCACCGGGTTCAGCCCGTACGTCGCGATGCCGGTGCGGACGAGGTCGAAGTGCAGGTCCGGGCGGGTGATGAGGGCCGCGGAGTTCGCGAGGTGCCGCAGCGGTCGCAGGCCGGCGGCCAGCGCCTGCCGGTAGGCCAGGTCGAAGCGCTCAGCCTGGAGGCTGATCGACGGGTGGCCGATCTCGTCCGCGCACGCCAGGTGCGACCAGATGGCGACCACCTGGACGTCCGGGGTGTCGGCGGCCTCCGCCACCAGCGCGGGCCAGTCCGCGGGCTGGCAGCCGTTGCGGCTCAGCCCGGTGTCGATCTTGAGGTGGATCCGGGCCCGTCCGCCGACGGCGCGCGCGGCCTCGGCGACGGTGCGGAGCATCCGGGGCGAGGCCACCGAGATGTCCACGTCGGCCGCCACGCCCGCGGCGAAGTCCTCGCCGGGCAGGTCCAACCAGGACAGCACGCGAGCGGTGATGCCCGCCTCGCGCAGGACCAGCGCCTCGGCCAGCGAGCAGGCGCCCAGCCACGTCGCGCCCGCCGTGAGGGCGGCACGGGCCATGTCGACGGCGCCGTGGCCGTAGCCGTCGGCCTTGACCACGGCCATGGTCGCGGCGCCGGTGCGATCGGCCAGACCGGCCAGCACGGCGACGTTGCGGCGGAACGCGGCGAGGTCGATCACGAGCTCGGCGCGGGGGGTGGAGGCAGCCATGAGGCCAATCATGGTGTCACAGCCCGCACGGAACGAATCGCGTCCGGGATGGCGGCCATCAGCGACGACGCCGGGATCGGGGCGCCGTCGGCGGCCAGCTCGCCCGCCAGCGCGTGCACGTGCGCCGCGCAGGCCGCCGCCAGCAGCGGGTAGACGCCCGCCGCCAGCAGCGAGCCGATCATCCCGGACAGCACGTCACCGGAGCCCGCCGTGGCGGGCCAGGCCGACCGCGACCGGTTCACGGCGACCGCGCCGCCGGGGTCGGCGACGATCGTGGTGTTGCCCTTGAGCAGCAGCACGGCGTTGAAGCGCTCGGCGGCCCGCTTCGCGGCGGCCACCCGGTCGGTGCCGACCTCCTCCCCCATCAGCCGCGCGTACTCGCGGTCGTGCGGGGTGAGGACGACGGTGGTGTCCGGGTCGCGGGCGTCCCACAGGTCCGGGTTGTTGGCGAACATCGTGATGGCGTCGGCGTCCGCGCAGACCGGCACGCCCGCGTCCAGCACGTAGCGGAGGACGTTCTCGGCGCTCAGACCGGTGCCGAGACCAGGCCCGACGGACCACGCCTGGACGCGGCCCGCGTCGGTGATGGAGCCCGTGCAGATCGACTCGGGCCAGCGGGCCCGAACGGCGTCGGCCGCCTGGCCCGCGTAGCGGACCATCCCGGACGTGGCCAGCACCGACGCCCCGGTGGAGAGCACGGCGGCGCCGGGGTAGGTGGCCGACCCGGCCGCGATGCCCGTGACGCCCTGGCTGTACTTGTCGTCGCCGACTCCGGGGACGGGCCAGGCGAACGCCACGTCGGCGTCCTCCAGCTCCATCAGGTCCGGGCCGGGCAGCTCGGGCTGGAGACCGATGTCGACCAGCCGCACGTCGCCGCAGTCGGCCAGGGCGTGCACGGGTTTGCGGCAGCCGAACGTGACGGTGGTGTGCGCCTCGACGAACGGGCCGCCGGTGACACCCGTGTCGGGGTCCACGCCGCTGGGCAGGTCCACGGCGAGGACGGGCGCGGTGACCTTCGCGACGTGCGCGGCGGCGGCGGGCCGGAGCGGGCCGCTGGCGGACAGGCCGACGACGCCGTCGACGACCAGGTCGACCTCGGGCAGCTCGGACGCGACCCGGCCACCCGCCCTGCGGAACGCGGCCAAGCCCGCCGGGTGCGCGCGGTCGGGGTCGAGCAGGACGGCGGTCACGGCCACGCCCCGGCGGCGGAGGAAGTACCCGGCCCAGAGCGCGTCACCACCGTTGTTGCCCGCCCCGACCAGCAGGCCCACCCGCCTGCGCCCGCCGAGCAGCTCCAGCGCGACCGTGGCCACCCCGAAGGAGGCGCGCCGCATGAGCGCGCCCTCCGGGGTGCGGGCCAGCAGCCGGTCCTCGGCCGCCTTGACGTGTTCGGTGCTCCAGAAACCGCGCATGGACCAAGCCTAGGGCGGCCTACTCGACCGTGACGGACTTGGCGAGGTTGCGGGGCTTGTCGACGTCGTAGCCGCGGCTGCGGGCGATCTCGGCGGCGAGGACCTGCAACGGCACCGTCGAGATGAGCGGCTGGAGCAGCGTCGGCACCGCCGGGATCTCGATGAGGTGGTCGGCGAACGGCCGGACCGTCTCGTCGCCCTCCTCGGCGATCACGATCGTGCGGGCGCCGCGGGCCTGGATCTCGCTGATGTTCGACACCATCTTCGAGTGCAGCACCGCGCGGCCCTTCGGCGACGGCATGACGACGACGACCGGCAGGCCCTCCTCGATCAGCGCGATCGGACCGTGCTTCAGCTCACCGGCGGCGAAGCCCTCGGCGTGCATGTACGCCAGTTCCTTGAGCTTCAGCGCGCCTTCGAGCGCCACCGGGTAGCCGACGTGGCGGCCGAGGAACAGGACCGCCTTCGAGTCGGCCAGCTCGCGGCCGAGCGCGCGGACCTGCTCGGTCGTGCCGAGCACCTTCGCCACGGCGTCCGGCATGGCCTCCAGCTCGCGGAACTCGCGGGCGACCTCGTCCGGGTACTTGGTGCCGCGGGCCTGCGCCAGCGCCAGGCCGACCAGGTAGTTCGCCGCGATCTGGGCGAGGAACGCCTTGGTGGAGGCGACGCCGATCTCCGGGCCCGCGTGGGTGTAGAGGACGGCGTCGGACTCGCGCGGGATCTGGGCGCCGTTGGTGTTGCACACGGCCAGCACGCGGGCCTTCTGCTCGCGGGCGTGCCGCACGGCCTCCAGGGTGTCCGCCGTCTCACCGGACTGCGAGACGGCGACGACGAGCGTGTCGCGGTCGAGCACCGGGTCGCGGTAGCGGAACTCGCTGGCCAGCTCGACCTCGACGGGCAGGCGCGTCCAGTGCTCGATGGCGTACTTCGCGACCAGGCCGGAGTGGTACGCCGAGCCGCAGGCCACGACGAACACCTTGTCGACGTCGCGCAGGTCCTGGTCGGACAGCCGCTGCTCGTCCAGGATGATCCGGCCGCCGTCGAAGTGCCCGCGCAGCGTGTTCGCCAGCGCCTCCGGCTGCTCCTCGATCTCCTTGAGCATGAAGTAGTCGTGGCCGCCCTTCTCGGCGGCCGACAGGTCCCAGTCCACGGTGAACGGCTTCGCGGTGGCGGGCTCGCCGTGGAAGTCGGTGACCTCGTAGCCCCCGGCGGTGATCACGACGATCTGGTCCTGGCCCAGTTCCACGGCCTGGCGGGTGTGCTCGATGAACGCCGACACGTCCGAGGCGACGAAGTGCTCGCCCTCGCCGACGCCGACCACCAGCGGGGAGGAACGGCGGGCCGCCACGACCTGGTCCGGCACGTCGGCGTGCGTCACGACCAGCGTGAACGCGCCTTCCAGGCGGCGCACCACGGCGCGGACGCTCGCGGTCAGGTCACCGGCGGTCTCGCCGTCGGCGTACGCCCGCGCGACGAGGTGGGCGGCGGTCTCGGAGTCGGTGTCGCTGGTCATCTCGACGCCGAAGCCCTCGAGCTCCGTGCGCAGCGCGATGAAGTTCTCGATGATGCCGTTGTGGACGACCGCCACCCGACCGGTCGAGTCCCGGTGGGGGTGCGAGTTCCGGTCGACGGGCGCGCCGTGCGTCGCCCACCGGGTGTGGCCCATGCCCGCCGTGCCGCCGAAGGACTCGCGCCCGACCACGTCGAGTTGGGCCTCCAGGTTGGCCAGGCGGCCCGCTTTGCGTTCGACTGTCAGACCGCCCTCGCCGTCCAGGACGGCGACGCCGGCGGAGTCGTACCCCCGGTACTCCATCCGCCTCAGTCCGTCGAGCACGACGTCGAGCGCCGACCGGTGACCCACGTATCCCACGATTCCGCACACCCGGACAGAGTAGCTAGACCACGGCCATAACCCGAAAGTGTCACGAGCGGCGGTTTGCGCAGGTCACAGGCCACTTTGGTGTAGACCAATGCGGCCGTGTGGCGCGAGTCTCGCGAATCCCCGCCATCCACTACGGTTCCAGGGGTGAGCGGCTACTCGGCGAAGCAGGCGTTGGACCAGCTCAGCAAGCCCGGCGAGCACGAGGTGCTGCGGGGCGAGCTGGCTCTCGTCGGGCTGCCGGGGGCGGTGTTCACGCCCGCGTCCGGCTACGGGCTGCCCGCCGTCGCGTTCGGCCACGGCTGGCTCCAGCCCGTCGGCCGCTACGTCGGCCTGCTCCGCCACCTCGCGTCGTGGGGCATCGTCGCCGCCGCCCCGAACACCCAGCGCGGCCCGCTGCTGTCCGCGCGGCTGCACGCCGCGAACCTCCGCACCGCACTGGACATCTGCTCGGGCGTCCGGCTCGGCGACGGCGCCATCAGCGTCGACCCGACCAAGCTCGCCGTCGCGGGCCACTCGCTCGGCGGCGGCGCCGCCGTGCTGGCCGCGGCCGACGACGACCGCGTCCGCTCGGTGATCACGTTGGCGGCCACCGAAACCCGACCGTCCGCGCTGGACGCCGCCCGCCGCGTCGCGGTGCCGGGCCTGCACCTCGCCGCGGGCGAGGACCGCATCGCCCCGCCCGTCGGCCACTCCGAGGCCATCGCGGAGGCGTGGCTCGGGCCGGTGCAGGTGCGGACCCTGCCGAAGGTGGGCCACCTCGGCTTCGCCGAGGGCAGGCACTGGAGCGAACTCCTGCTGGACGGCAAGGGGGAACGCGCCGCGAACAAGCTCGCGAAGGCGTTCACCACCGCGTTCCTGCTGCGCACGCTGACCGGCGACAAGACGTACGACGCGCTGCTGGACAACGACGTCAAGGGCGCGGACCTGACCTACCAGCGCGCGGCACTGACCAGGTAGACCTGCGCCAACCCGGCAGTGGCGGCGGGCACTTCCCGCTACCGTCGAGCCCGTGATGCCAGGACAGCAACAACCACCGCCGGGCTACGGGCCACCACCGCGCGGCGGCTCGACGGCCTTCGTCGTCATCGCCGCCGTCGCCGCGGCCGGAGTCGCGGTCTTCTGGGCCGCGCTCGGCCTGATCAGCGTCCTGCACGCCGACGAGGTCGACACCAACCCCCAGTTGGTCGACGTCCAGATGAAGGCCACCGGCGGCGACCGCGACACGCTGGCGCTGCTCGGCGCGGTCTCCGAGTGGAGCCAGTTCCTGCCGGTGCTGCTCTTCGGCTTCGCCGCCGTGCTCCTGCTGGCGCGCAAGGTCGCGGGCGTGCTGGTGATCTGGATCGGAGCGCTGCTCGCCATCGCCCCGATGGTGCTGGAGATCGTGTACAAGAACTACTTCGGCTTCACCGGGGTCAGCGTCGACGGCACCCAGATGACCGCCGTCGTCCTCGGCGTCCTCGCCGCGCTCCTGACCGTCCTGCCACCCACGATGACCGCGCTGCGCAGCGCACCACGCCCCGCCGCGCAGGGGCCGGGGTACGGGCAGCCCGGCCCGCAGCAGGGCTACGGGCCACCCCAGGGCTATGGGCCGCCCCAGGGCCAACAGGGACAGGGCCAGCAGGGGCCGGGGCAGCAGGGGTACGGGCCGCCGCCCACCGGGTACGGACCTCCGGCACCGGGCTACGGACCACCTCCCGGCCCTCCGCACCGCTGACCGGTCCCCGAACCACGACGAAGGCCTCTCCTCGGCTGAGGAGAGGCCTTCGTCATGTCACTTCAGGTATCCCGGTGTGAGAAGGGCCTCCCCGCCGCGGCGGGGAGGCCCTTCGTGTCACGTCAGGTAGCTGGCGTTGCCGAAGTCGTCATCGTCGTCGGCCGCCGGGCGCTGCGGTGGGCGGCGGGTCGGGGGCAGGGGCCGCACCGGGGGCTGGGGAGCCGGTTCCGGGGTGGGCTGTGGTGGGGTCCACCTGCTCGGGGCGGCCTGGGGAGCGCCCTGGAGGAAGGAGCCCTCCACGGTGTGGGACGCGGCCGCCAGCCTGGCGCGTTCGGCCGCCGCCACCTGGTCGGCGAACTCGTCCGGACCCTGCTCGTCGTCCTCGATGCCGAAGGCCAGTTCGCTCGGCTTCTTCTTGACCGGGCCCTCGCGCTGGGCCTTCGCCATCTCGCGGAGGCGGTCGACGAGGCGCTTCGACTTGTCGACGAAGTCCTTGTGGCTCTGGGCGGTGGCCTTGTCCGTCTCCTCGAACTTGCGGCTCGCCAGCTCCATGCGCGCCGAGTGCTCGGACCTGATGCCTTCGAGCTTCCTCTTGACGCTCTCCAACGACTCGAACTCAGCCATCGGCCCTCACCCCGGTCATCGTGCGTTCTCCTCCCCGAGCGCGCCCTGAACGCGGCCGAGGCTGGCGTCGTCGTCGAACAGCGAGCCGGTCGTGCGCCACTGGCTCGCGCCCCGCTCCGTGTCGCCGCTGCCCTGCTGGCCGCCGCCACCGGGCGGGGGCCCGCCCATCATGCCGCCGCCCATCATGCCGCCCGCGGGCTGGCCGGAGTGCGCACCGTCCTGCATGGACGGCAGCGACGCCGAACCGGGTTCGCCCGCCTGCGACGCGTTGGTGTCGGCGAGACCGGCCTCACCGGTGGGAGCGGGCGGCCCCCACATGGGGTCAGCGGTGGAGCCGGGGATCTGCGGGCCGACCGCGGAGTCCGCCGGGCCCGACGGGACCTGCGGGCCGAGGACCGAGTCGGCGCGGTCGAAGCCGCCGCCGACCGCCGACGCACCCGACGTCGACGTGGTGCCCTCCTGGGACGCCTCCCGGAACACCGGGTCCACACCGGACTGGGCGAAGCCGGGCGCGGTGAACCCGGCGGGCTGGGCGGCCACCGGTTCGGTGAAACCGGGCTGCGAGAAGCCCTGGCCACCGGAACCGGGAGCGCTGGAACTCGGCTCGGTGAAGCCCTGACCGGAGAACTCGCCGTAGGCGGGCGCGAGGCCCGGCTCGGTGAAGCCCTGACCGCCGAGGCCCTGTGCTTCGGCGAACGCGGGCTCCGCGAAGCCCTGGCCACCGAGGTCCCTGGCGAACGCCTGGTCGCCCCCGCCCTGGCCCGGCTCGACGAAGCCCTCGGTGAACGCGGGCATCGTGCCGAAGCCCTGGCCGCCGTCGGCGAACGCGGGCATGGTGGTGAAGTTCTGGTCGCCCTCCGCGAACGCGGGCATGGTGGTGACGTCCGGTCGGCCCGGCGTGCCGCCTACCTCCGGCTCGTCCTCGCCGAACTCGACGCCGTACTGCTGGGGCTCGCCCTCACCGTCGTCGACGGTGAGGTTGATCTCACCGGTCAGCGGGTCGACCTCCGCGGTGATCGACAGGCCGTCCATCTCGATCACGGCCTTGCCGTCGGCGCCCGCCTCGATCGGGATCGCGCCACCGGCACCGGGGGCGCCGGGGGTCGGGGCCGCGCCGGGGGTGGTGCCCGCCGCTTGGCCGCCGCCCGCCTGACCACCGCTCGCCTGGCCCGTGAGGGCCTGCGCGAGGCCCGCGGCGCCGTTCTGCGCCATGAGGGCCTTGGCCGCGTCCGGGTTCTTGCTGAAGTCCAGGTCGTACGTCTTCGGCGGGGCGTTCGGGGTGTCGACGGTCACCTTCACGTGACCGCGCGCGTCCGGCTCGGTGATCTTGATCTCGTTGGCGCCACTGGTGATCGTGACGCTCTCCGGGTTCTTCTCCTCGCCGGGCTTGCCGCCTTCACCACCGGGGGTGTCCGGCTTGCCGTCGCCGTCCGCGTCGTCCGGCTTCCCGTCGCCGTTGGCGTCGTCGGGCTTGCCGTCGCCGTCCTTGTCGAGCGGGTTCTCCGGCTTCGGCATCTCCGGGATCGACGGCGTGGCCGGGGCCGACCCGCCACCGCCGCTACCGGAACCCCCGCCGCTCCCGCTGCTCCCCGACCCCGTGCTGCCGCTCCCGCTGCTGCCCGTGTTGCCGGAGTTGCCGTTCCCGTTCCCGTTGCCGGTGTTCTCCGCGGGCTTCTCCGCCGGGGTCTCCTTGGGAGGGTCGAACGGCTTGGTGTTGAACGCGTCGACCTGCTTGCCGACCTCTTCCCACGCCTTGTCGACGGAGTCCTTGGTGGTCGTGCAGATGGTGTCGAACACCTTCCACTTGCCGTCCACGTCGGCCTTGAACGTGCCGCGGATCCACTTGTTCGCCTCGTCGCGGACCAGGCGCTTCCACTCGTCGCCGTCGCCGCAACTGTCGTCGATGGTGTAGTTCACGAACCCGGCGACGCGGCGCAGCTTCGCCTCGTCCTCAGCCGTGCAGCCGTCGACGACCTCCTTGATCTGGTCGGGGCTCAGACCGGCGATGTCGTTGACGTTGCGGACGCCTTCGAGGACGGTCCTGGCCTTGGTGTTCACCAGGCCGGACACGGTGTGGCAGGCGGCCCTGGTGACCTCGGCGATGTGGTCGACGGCGTCGGCGTGCGTCGCGGCCCGCTGCGACATGTCCGTCACGAACTTGCGGGAGGCGTCCGCCGCCTTGCCGTCCCACCCGGACCAGAGCTTGCTCATCGACTTCTCGGCGTCGCCCTGGCGGTCGCGGGAGTCCTGGGCGACCTGGCGCAGCTCGACGATGTCGATGTCGATCTTGTGGAAGTCGATGTCGCGCTGCTCGTCGTAGCGCTCGCGCATCTTGCCGACGTCGGTGACGACCGAGCCGCCGTCGATGATCTTCTTGGCGTACTCGTACACCGGCAGGAAGTTCTCGAAGTACTTCAGGCCCGGCGCGCCCGCGTTCAGCAGGTCGTTCGAGTTGCCGACACCCGCGCCGCCGTCGGACGCGCGCTGCGCCGACGCGTCCAGCGCGTCCTGCCCGGCCTTCTTGTCCTTCTCGTGCTGGGCGTTGCGGGCGTCACCCTCGTCGGCGGCCTTCTTGCCCTTCTCGTAGGCGTCCTTCAGCCGGTCTTCCGAGCTGTCGGCCCACGGCATGGAGTCCTTGGTGGCCTGCCACTGCCCGTCGCCCCACGAGATGTCGTAGTCGTCGAGGTACTCCTCCAACTCGTCGTTGTGGGTACCGGTGATGTCGGTCTTGACGTCGTTCGCGTAGTAGGCGTTGAGCAGCGCCTTCTTGTCCTCGTAGGACACCGCGGGGTTGTCGACGACCTTCTTGACGTCTTCCCAGGAAGGAGTGGCCATCACTTGCCCCCGGTGTTCGCGAGGTTCTGCGCGTTCGCCGTGTCGGACCAGTCGTAGCCGTTGGCGGAGTTGCGGAGCTTGTCGGAGAGGCCCTTGAGGGCGGCGGAGTGGGCGGCGACCGCCTCGGCGATCTTCGGCAGCCCCGCGAGGTAGCGGGACCCGCCCGCCTGGTGCGCGCGACCGAAGTCGCCCGCGCCCACGGCGCTGGCCGTGACCTTCGCCTTGTACTCCTCGACGTCGGACGCGACACCCTGGATGGTGGTCGCCGACGACATCATCTCGCCCGCATTGGCCTGATAGCCCGCCATGTGCTCCTGCCTCCCCATAAGTCCCCGGTGAGACGCGGCCCTGCCCTTCCGGGTTCCGCACAAGAATCCCAGCTCACCAGCCTCGGGGAGGCCGGTTGGAGCAGTCGGTTGCCTTAGTAAACAACGACCGCGCCCGGACGGCAGCGGATCACCACTGCTGCGGCGGCCCCTGCTGCTGTTGCTGCTGGGGCGGGTACGGGCCCTGCTGGGGAGGCGGGAAGCCCTGGTTGGGAGGCGGAAAACCTTGCTGGGGCGGGAATCCCTGGTTCGGGGGCGGGAACCCCTGCCGCTGCCCCGCCTTGGCCTTGGTGATGGCGAAGAAGCCACCAGCGCCCACGGCGACACCGACGATGAACCCCAGGACCAGATTGACCATGCCCGCCCCCAACTCCGGATCAGTGCACCGAGGAAACCACACCGGCGAGCCTGCGCGCGGCGGACTCGGCGACCTCGTGGCTGGTGGCCTCGACCATCACCCGGACGAGCTGCTCGGTGCCCGACGGGCGCAGCAGCACGCGGCCGGTGTCACCCAGCTCGGCGATGACCTCCGCGACGGCGTCGCTGACCGATGTGTCCTTCGCCACCACGGCCTTGTCCGACACGCGGACGTTGATCAGGACCTGCGGGAGCCTGCTCATCACGCCCGCCAGCTCGGCGAGGGACTTGCCGGTCTCCGCCATCCGCGCCATCAGGCGCAGCGCGGTCAGCAGGCCGTCGCCGGTCGTGGCGTGCGCCGGGAGGACGACGTGGCCGGACTGCTCGCCGCCGAGCGCGAGACCGCCGGAGCGCAGCTCCTCCAGCACGTACCGGTCGCCCACCCCGGTCGTGCGGAGCGCGATGCCCTGCTCGCGCATGGCGATGTGCAGGCCGAGGTTGCTCATCACCGTCGCGACGAGCGTGTTGTCGGTCAGCTCGCCCGCGTCGCGCATGGCGACGGCGATGACGGCCATGATCTGGTCGCCGTCGACCTCGTTGCCCCGCGCGTCCACCGCGAGGCACCGGTCGGCGTCGCCGTCGTGGGCGATGCCAAGGTCGGCTCCGTGTTCGAGGACCGCGGCGCGCACGACGTCGAGGTGCGTCGATCCGCAGTTGTCGTTGATGTTCAGGCCGTCCGGCGTGGAGTTGATCTCCACGACCTCGGCGCCCGCGCGGCGGTAGGCGTCCGGCGCGGCGATCGAGGCGGCGCCGTTCGCGCAGTCCACGACGACCTTGATGCCTTCGAGGCGGTGCGGGGTGATCTTGAGCAGGTGCTCGACGTACTGGACCTCGGCGTCCTCGACGTCGCGGACCCGACCGATGGCGGCACCCGTCGGGCGGCCGTCGTGGGTGAGCATCTTCTGCTCGATCTCGTCCTCGACCGAGTCCGGGAGCTTGTGGCCGCCCGCGGCGAACAGCTTGATCCCGTTGTCCGGCATGGCGTTGTGCGACGCGGAGATCATCACGCCGACGTCCGCGCCCAGCGCGGCCACCAGGAACGCGACGGCGGGCGTCGGCAGGACACCGACCCGCAGCACGTCGGCGCCCGCGGAGCTGAGACCGGCGACGACCGCGGCCTCCAGCATCTCGCCGCTGGCCCGCGGGTCACGACCGACCAGCGCCACCGGGCGGTGGGTTCGGTCGTGCTCGGCGAGCACCCGCGCCGCGGCCGCCGCCACGGACAGTGCCAGTTCGGGGGTGAGGTCCGCATTGGCGAGACCGCGTACTCCGTCGGTGCCGAACAGGCGAGCCATGATCCGAGGGTCCTCCGTGATCAACCGCACAGCAAATGGGGCCGGAAAGCACTGCGGGAGCAGCAGTTCGGTGAAGAACTGGCTGCTCCCGCAGGGGTGAAGCTGGGTGAGGGCTCGATCAGCGCTTGCTGTACTGGGGCGCCTTGCGGGCCTTCTTCAGACCGTACTTCTTGCGCTCCTTGACCCGCGGGTCACGAGTGAGGAAGCCGGCCTTCTTGAGGACCGGGCGGTCCTCGATGTCGATCGCGATCAGCGCACGCGCGATGGCGAGGCGGAGCGCACCGGCCTGGCCGGTGGTGCCGCCGCCACGCAGGGTGGCGAGCACGTCGAACGTCTCGGGCTTCTCCGTGGTGACCAGGGGCTCACGGATGAGCTGCTGGTGCACCTTGTTCGGGAAGTACTGCTCGAGGCTCTTGCCGTTGAGCGTGAACTTGCCGGTGCCGGGAACGAGGCGCACGCGGACGATGGCCTCCTTGCGCCGACCAACGGTCTGCGCGAGGTGGTGGGCACCGTTCAGCGAGTGCTTGACGACGGGCGCGACGACCTCGTCGTCGCCCTCTTCGGCGTCGGTCTCCTCGGCGTCGGCCTCGACGGCCTCGACCTCGGTGGCGTCGACCTCGGTGGCGTCGTCGGCCTCAACGGCGTCGACGGCGTCGGTCTCGACGGCCTCGACTTCGTTCTCAGGGGTGGTCACAGTGACTTCCTCGGTGTGCTCGTCGCCGGTCACTGGGCGATCTTGGTGATCTCGAAGGGCTGCGGCTGCTGCGCTGCGTGGGGGTGCTCAGGGCCGCTGTAGACCTTCAGCTTGCTGCCGATCACGCTGCCGAGGCGGTTCTTGGGCAGCATGCCCTTGATGGCCTTCTCGACGAGCCGGTCAGCGCGGGTGTCAAGCACCTCACCGAACGACTGCTTGCGCAGACCGCCCGGGTGACCGCTGTGGCGGTAGACGAACTCCTGGTCCCGCTTGTTGCCGGTGAGGGCAACCTTGTCAGCATTGATGATGACGACGAAGTCGCCAGTGTCGACATGCGGGGCGTAAGTCGGCTTGTGCTTGCCGCGCAGCAGCGTCGCGGCCTGGGTGGCGAGCCGACCGAGCACCACGTCCTGGGCGTCGATCACATGCCAGGCGCGGGTCACCTCGCCGGCCTTCGGGCTGTACGTGCGCACGGATCTACCTCGTCGTCACTTGCGTCTGGTGGACATTGCGGCGGCTGCTCCAGGCCGCATTGCCCCTCGAGAACGAGCTGGGCAAGTGGACCAGAACACACGCGGCGCGCAATGTCGCACCGGATACCGCACAACAACGTAGGAAGATACCGGTTGGGTCGTGGCCGGGTCAAAACGGCCCCCGCCAACCGGCGGGCAAAACGTGCGCGGGCCCCGGAACCGGAGGGTTCCAGAGCCCGCGAGGTCACGCTGGGTGACGGAAGTTCTAGCCCCAGCGGGCGGTGTTCTGCTGCTCGCCCTGCGCGAAGGACTCACCGGCGGCGCGAACGGCCGTGGCGATCTGCGCGAGCACCTGCTGGAGGTCGGCCGCGGCGGTGTCCCAGTTGTGCTGGGCGGCGGTGTACGCCTCACCGGCGCCACCTTCCCACTGCGCCACGACGGGGGCGATGCGGCTCTTCAGGTCCTCGAGCGTGCTGTCGAGCGTGCTCGCCTGGGAGCTGATGTCCCCCGCGAGACCCTCCAGGTGGCCGAAGTCGACTGTAATCTGCTGGTCGTTCATGAAATTCCCCAAGTCCTATTCAGCGGTGAAAAAACGGAATGGTCGAACAGATGTCGAACGGGCGAGATCAGTTGCCGCCGAGGCGGTTCGCCACGCTGCTCATCGCCTGCGACTGCTCTTCCTGCTGCTGGATGTACAGGTTCGCGCCACCGGTCATCTGCTCGGCGATCTCCTTCAGCGCCTGGTTCAGCTTCTTGGCGTCCTCGTCGAACCGGGTGTTCAGCGTCATGAACGCGTCCTTGGCAGTACCCTGCCACTGGGCGCCGATGCTGTCGATGATGCCGTTGAGGCTCTTCAGGATGCCGTCGATGGAATCGCCTGTGTTGACGATGTCCTGACCAGCGGTCAGCAGTTCCTGGCTACCGGTTGAAAGCCTGGCCATTGGGAAAACCCCCTACGTAGTCACTCTTCGGGCCGCACGATCTCGGCTTGCACTGCCCCTACGACGGACACAGTGCCATGCCGGTTCCGTCTTGTCGCGGATTCCTTCGAAACAGTTGCTCTAGTGAACGGCGCCGGGTGGGCCCATCACGGTCAGTAGAGGATTTGCCCTTGCGAAAAGTCCTCGTCATCGTCGCTCCGACGGGGTAGTTGACCCCTCGGGCCGGGTGCGGGACGTGAACTCGGAGTGGTCGGCGGAGTATTTGCATTCGCGTCGGTCGTCTTTTCGGGAGCAAACGTTTCACCCGTCTCGGGGAACTCCTCGACCGGCAGCCCGCGCTCCTCGCGGAACCCACCGGCCACCCGGCGCACGTCCGGCGACGTGGCGGGCACACCGGGCTCGGCCTTCTTCTCCCTGGCCCGCTGGGCCAGTTCACGGGTGCGGGCGCGGGCCGCGTCGTTGCGCACACCGGCGTCGGACGCGGCCCGACGCCCCCTGGTGACGGCCGCCGCGAGGTCCGCGCGGAACCGGGCGAACGCTTCCGAGGTCATGCCCAACCCTCCTGGTGGATCAACTGGTCACGGTCATCGTGCGGACCACCTGCTCGCACGCGGCGCGGACCCGTTCCTCGCCCGAGGGCGTGTACTGACAGCCGACGCTGACCTGCGCGTCACCCTTGAGCACGATGTACCAGTCGATGGTCACGCCCTGCGGCCGTTCCTTGTAGTACACGACATCCTTGTCGGCGAAGCGCGTCGACGGGGTGAAATCGGCAAGGTTCTGTGCACTTTCGTACGCCGCCCGCAGTTCACCCACGGCCCGGTCGCGATCAGCCGAGGCGTCGTAGGTGAGCTTTTGCTCTTGCACAGCGATGACGTCCTTCGACGATTCCCCACCACTGGGACGCAACTGCACCTTGCGGGACGCGGGATCGCCGCCGCTCTGATTCCATTCGGCAGGCGCGGTGAAGCTGTAGTCGTACATCGCTATCGGTTTACCGGATGGCGCGGTTTGTGAACTACTCGTTCCACCGGAATTCGGCGTGTCCTTCTTCGTGAGCGCATAGGCGACCGAAGCGCCTATCACCGCGACCAGCAGAACAGCGCCGATGACGAGCAGTGGAACGCGCGACCGGTGTTTGGCCGGGATCTTGACCACCTGGACGACGGACTGCTGCGGGAATCCCGGCGCGGGGGTCGGGGGGAATGCGCCGCGGAAGCTCTCGGCAGCGCCGATGCGCCGGGTGATCTTGCGGGTGTCGTCCTCCGGTGGAAGGGGTTTCGGCGGCTGGGCCTGCTCCACGTTCACGGCGCGCAGCGCGCCCCTGGCGACCACGGTCTCCGGCTGGTCGATGCTCGTCGGCACGACCCCGGACTGCTCCATGACCAGCCTGGCGACCATCGGGATCCGGCTCGACCCGCCCACCAGGAAGATCCCGGCGAGCTGGCGCGGGTTCAGCCCGGTGTTCCGGACGGCGCCGAGCACCAGCGCGACGGCCCGGTTGAGCGGGGCGCTGATCAGCCGCTCCAGGTCACCGCGCGTGACGTGCGCGTCGGGGAACGGCGGCGGCATCGGCACGTCGGTGTACGCGTGCCGCGACAACGTCTCCTTGGCGCCCCGCACGTCCTGGCGCAGCACCCGCCGTCGACGGCGGTCGGCCAGCGCCTGGCCCTCCACGAGCTGCCGCCACCCGTCGCGGTCGCCGGGCGGCACCTGCGAGCCGAGGTGCTCCAGCAGCATCTGGTCGACGTCCGCGCCGCCGAAGCTCTGGTCGCCCTTGGTGGCCAGCACGCGGAACGCGCCGCCCTGGCGGCTGATCACCGTCGCGTCCACCGTGCCCGCCCCGAGGTCGAGCACGGCCAGCGTCGCGCCCTCCGCCATGGCGTGGCCCGCGGAGTGGAACACCGCGGCGGCCACCGGTTCGGGCACCAGGCGCACGTCGTTGGCGAGCCCGCTCGCGGCCTGGAGCAGCACGCGGGTCCGCACGGCACCCCAGTCGGCGGGGTGGGTGAGCACGAGGAGGTCCACCGGCATCCCGCCCGCGACCCGCCTGGCCTCGCCCACCGCGCGCCCCAGCACCGCGCGCACCACGTCGGACACCCGCAGCACGCTGGTGCCGAGCAGCAGTTCGCCGTCGTCGATCCGGCGCTTCGGGTTCGGCTCGTACCGCGACGGGTCGACGGCGGCCTGCCGCTCGGCCTCGTGGCCGACGAACAGGGTGCCGTCGGCGGCGGCGAACACGGCGGAGGGCACGAGCGGCTGACCGTCGAACACGACGACCTGCGGCTCCCGCCCGTGCACCGACATCGCGACGCAGGTGCTGGACGTGCCGAAGTCGACCGCGACGTGCAAGCTCATCCGAATCCCCTCATCCGGCAGGACAGCCGGGCGACACATGCATACCCGATGCCGTCCGGGAGCGTGCCGCAGCCCGTCCTCCAGACGGTACGACCTCGGTGACCGGCCGGTTCACGGTCTCCCCAGTGCCTCGAAGTTCGCACGGGCGACGGCGACGCGCGGATCACCGTCGAGCGGCCCCAGGACTCCGAACCCCACCCTCACCGAACGCTTCTCCCCCCGCGCCCGCCCAGCATATGGCAATCGGTCGCGGTGTGGCCGGAGTGTGAGCGCCGCGTGAGCGGCACCGGGCAGAGTGGCGTTCGTTCACCGCGGCAGAGTTGCCACCAGCGGAAACACCGGTTGCCGAGGTTGGGGGGATCCGGTTCTCCGGTGGGGGTGCGAGCGGGCGGCGGGAATCCCAAGGGGGGTGGTTCCCACGCTTCGGGAGCATTGCGGTGACGAGCTGGGGAACCGATCCCGCGGATCCGACCGGTGCTCCCCCACCGGTCCGGCCCGCGGGATCCGTTCGTCGACAGGTCGGCGGACGACGAGAGGCCCGCGGCGTGCGCCGCGGGCCTCTCGTCGTGTCGAGGTGCTCTACTCCGGGTCGACCCAGGCGAACTGGACGCGCTGCTGGCCGTTCTTGCGGGTGACCAGCGTGCCCCGGCCGGGAGGCTGCGGCGACGCCTTGAGGTTGCCCACGAGGTTGCCCTCCTCCTTGGAGCCGCTGCCGATCATGAACGGCGAGGCGATCTCCTTCAGCTTGCCGATGATCGGGTCGAACATGGCGCGCGAGGCGCCACCCATGCGGCGGACGACGACGATGTGGAGACCGACGTCCTTGGCCTGCGGGATGAACTCCGCCAAGGGCTGCAAGGGGTTCTGGCCGCCCTGCGGGGCGACGAGGTCGTAGTCGTCGACGATGACGAACAGCTCCGGGCCCTTCCACCAGGACCGGTTGCGGAGCTGGTCCTGGGTGACGTCCGGGCCGGGGAGCCTGCCGACCATCGAGCCGCGGACGTCCTTGACCAGGTCGACGAGCTGCGCGGACGAGACCGCGTAGCTGAGCAGGTGGTCGGTGTCGATGAAGCCGAGCATCGTGCGGCGGTAGTCCACCAGCAGGATCAGGGCTTCCGACGACGTGTACTGCGTCATGATGCCGCGCACGATCGCGCGGAGCATGCCGGTCTTGCCGGACTCGCCGTCGGCCAGCGACATGAAGTGCGGGTCGTTGTCGAAGTCCAGGTAGACCGGGGCCAGCTCGTCCTCGTCCACGCCGATCGGGACCATGTGGCCGCGGTTCGGCCTCACCTGGTCGGCCTGGGCGATGAGCTGCGGGTACGGCAGCAGGTCGGGCAGCAGGCGGACGGCCGGGGCGTGCGGGCCGCGCCACGCCTGGTTGACCTTGCCGATGAGGTCGGCGATGCCGGCGGCGACGTTCGTCGGGTCGGACGAGGCGTCGATGCGGGGCAGCGCGGTGAGGAAGTGCAGCTTCTGCGGGGAGAGCCCTCGACCGGGCCTGCCGGGCGGGATGTTGACGGCGACCTTGCGGTCCACATCGGACTCGCTCGGGTCACCGAGGCGCAGCTCGAACCTGGTGCCCAGCAGGTCCTTCATGGCAGGCCGGATCTCGGCCCACCGGTTCGCGGCGATGACGACGTGCACGCCGTAGGACAGGCCCTGCGCCGCCAACTGCTGCACCAGCGGTTCGAGGGTGTCGAACTCCTGGCGGAAGTTCATCCAGCCGTCGACGATCAGGAACGCGTCGCCGAAGGCGTCGTCCTTGATCTCCCCGCGCCGCTTGCGGTTGCGGAACTCGACCATCGAGTCGATGCCCTGCGCGCGGAACCGCTGCTCGCGCTCGGAGATCAACCCGGTCAGCTCGGCGACCATGCGGCGCGACTTGTCCACGTCCAGCCTGCTGGCGAAACCACCGACGTGCGGCATCCGCTCCAGCGCGGCGAGCGTGCCACCACCGAGGTCGAGGCAGTAGAACTGCACCTCCTGCGGGGTGTGCGTGAGCGCCATCGACGTGATGAGCGTGCGCAGCATCATCGACTTGCCCGACTGCGGGCCGCCGACGATCGCGCCGTGGCCCGCGGCACCGGAGAAGTCCGCCCACAGCAGGTCGCGGCGTTGTTCGAACGGCTTGTCCACGACGCCGATGGCGACCTGGAGCTTGCCGTTGGTGACGAAGCCCGGCGACGTGAGGCCGCGGTCCTCGGTGGGCTGCAACGGGGGCAGCATCGTGTCCAGCGACGGCGGCTCGTTCAGCGGGGGCAGCCACACCTCGTGCGCGGGCGGGCCCTGGCCGACGAGCTTGTTGACGATGACCTCGAGCTGGCTGGGCTCGTTGCTGTCTTCCTTCTTCTCCTCGACGACCGGCGCGATCGGCCGGATCGGCTCCTTGGGGATCTCGATGTAGTCCGGCACGAAGTAGCGGGGCCGCTTGTCGCCGCTGACCGCGGCGGACGGGCCAGCGGCCTGGAGACCGGCGGGCCGGTACGGGCCGGACACGTAGAGGGCCTTGAACCGCACCAGCGGCGACCCCTGGATGCCCAGGTAGCCGGAGCCGGGGATGGGCGGCAGCTCGTACGCGTCGGGCACGCCGATCGCCGCGCGGGACTCGGCCGCGGAGAACGTCTTCAGACCGATCCGGTAGGACAGGAACGTGTCCAGACCGCGCAGCTTGCCCTCTTCGAGGCGCTGCGAGGCGAGCAGCATGTGGATCTGGAGCGAGCGGCCGACTCGACCGATCTGGAGGAAGATGTCGATGAAGTCCGGCTTCGCCGTCAGCATCTCGGAGAACTCGTCGATGCAGATGAACAGCGCGGGCAGCGGGTCGAGGTCGGCGCCGTTCTCGCGCGCCTTCTCGTAGTCCCAGACGTTCTTGTAGTTGCCCTTCGCCAGCACCTCCTGGCGGCGCGACACCTCACCCGCGATGGCGTCCTTCATGCGGTCGACCAGCGTCAGGTCGCCCGCGAGGTTGGTGATCGTCGCGGCGACGTGCGGCGCCTTGTCCAGGCCCAGGAACGTCGCGCCACCCTTGAAGTCGACCAGGATCATGTTGAGCGAGGTCGACGAGTGCGTGGCCAGCATGCCCAGCACGAGGGTGCGCAGGAACTCCGACTTGCCGGAACCGGTCGCGCCGATGCACAGGCCGTGCGGACCCATGCCCTCCATCGCGGATTCCTTGATGTCCAGCTCGACCTGCTGACCGAACTCGCCGATGCCGAACGGCACCCGGTAGCGGTCGCGCACCGGCCTCGGCCGCCACGCCTGCTGCACGTCGAACGTCATCGGGTCGCCGGGGATGTTCAGGAACTCCAGCAGCGGCGGGTTGTTGCTCATCGACAGCGGGTCCTCCTCGCTGCCACCGGTGTCGACGCCGCCGACCCGGTACGGCGAGAGGCGGCGGGCGAGCGCCTCGACCTCGACCAGGCTCAGCCAGTCGGGACGGCCGAACCACTCGACGCCGCTGGCGCTGCGGGCGCCAAGCTTGTCGTCCTCGATCACCAGCCGCAGGCCGCGGCGGGCGGTCAGGTTGCCCAGCGACTCCGACAGGTCGAGCAGCGTCACGCCGACGAGGCCCTCTTCGAGCAGGATCTGCTCTTCGCGGGTCACGTCGCCGTCGTCGATCACGATCACGATGTGCGGCTGGTCGGCGGGCGGCGGCGCGTTGCGGGTGAACCGCTGGCGGTCGCGGAGCTGCTCGTCCAGCATCTGCTCGACCTCGGCGAGCGAGCCCGCCATCATCCGCATCTGGCCGATGCCGTCGACGATCGTCGGGTGCTGCACGTGCGGCAGCCACTTCGCCCACTCCCACTGGGCCTTGGTGCGGCCGGTGGTGACGACGGCGATCAGCAGGTCGTCCGGGCAGTGGAACGTGGCGAGCTGGGCCAGCAGCGCCCTGGCGAGGCCCCGTTTGATCTCGGTGTCGCCGATCAGGCCGACCGCGGCGAACCCGCGCAGCGCGATGGAGATCGGCAGTTCCGGCACGAGCGAGTGGGCGCGCACGAAGCGGCGCAGCGCCAGCGTCGCGATCGGCTCCAGCTCCTCGACGGGGCCGGTCTGCGGCGGCACGAGCCGGGTGGCCAGCCGCTGCGAGCCGCGGCCCGCGCGCAGGTGGCAGAAGTCTGGGTCGTTCTGGCGGCGCTCCCACATGCGGCGGGTGGTGGCGAGCGACCACAGCATCTGCGGGTCGGGGTGGACCCACTCGCGCTCCGCGCGCTGCTCGTCGGCTGCCTCACGGGCGCGGTCCCGCATCTGGCCGAGGTACCGCAGGTAGTCCTTGCGGTCCTCGTTCATCTCGGCCTTCTTCTGGCCCTTGCCGCTGCCCATGCCGCCGGCCATCATGCCGACGGTCGAGATCATCATCATGCCCGGCATGATCATCGCGGCGGGAGCCCTGGAGCCGGTGCTGAACATCAGCGCCATCATCCCGAGCGAAGAGGCGATCATGACGGCGGGCAGCGCCTTCATCATGATGTTGCCGGGGATGATCCGGGGCACCTCGGGCGGTGGTTCGAGGTGCACCTCGCCACCGGGCGGCCGCGGGGCAGCGAGGCGTGGCGTTCGCTTGAACTGCAGCGTGCTCACCTGACAGGCACCTCTTCAAGTCGTTTGTCGAACAACCCCACTGCGCCGCTTCACGGGCGCACCACCAGCACTTCCGGACACTAGGGCTCACGTGTCCGCGAGGCTCACGCGGGTCGGCGGAGGACCAAGTGGGACGTCTTCCCCGAACCGCCGGTGCGCACGTGACCGGTACGGCCATACTAGGGTCGCTCGCCGGGCCGGTGTGTCCGTTCGGCGGAACGAGCGAAACAGAAACTCAGGAGGTACTGGTGGCAACCGGTACGACGGTCTTCAGCCGGGTGACCGTGGTTGCGCCGCGGACGCGCATCGACGTCGCTCTGCCCGCCGACGTCGCCGTGGCCGACCTGCTGCCGATGCTGCTGGACATGGCCAAGGAGGCCACTCCGGACGGCGGTGTGCGGCACGGCGGCTGGTGCCTGGCGAGGTTGGGCGACAGCCCTCTCGACCCCGGCCGCACGCTGGCGTCGCTCGGCGTGGTCGACGGTGATCTGCTCCAGCTCCGCAGGCGCAACGAGAACCCCCCGCCGCCGCTGTTCGACGACGTGGTGGACGCCATCGCGGAGTCGAACCCGGACAGCTTCCGGCCGTGGACCAAGGACACCGCCCGCCGCTACGGCCACATCGCGGGCGCGCTGGCGCTGATCGCCGCCGCGGTGTCGCTGCTGATGTCGGGCAGCCTGATGGGCGGCAGCAGCCTCCCGGTCGCCATCACCGCCGGTGTCACGGCCGTCGCGGCGCTCGCCGCGGGCGCGGTCGTCGCCCGCTCCTACAGCGCGGTCGACACCGGTGTGCTGGTCGTCGCCGCGGGCGCGCTCCCGATGGCGTTCGTGTCCGGCCTCTACATCGTCCCCGGCTCGCTCGGGCGGCCGAACCTGCTGCTGGGCAGCGTGCTGGTGCTGATCTTCGCGTCGGCCGCCATCCTGCTGATCGGCCAGGGCATCACGGTGTTCGTGGCCGCCGCGACCGCGGCGGGCCTCGGGGCCATCGCGTTCCTGTTCGCGTCGCTGATCGCGCACCCGTCGCCGGGCATCGCGGCGGCGACCGCGGCGGTGTCGCTGGCGGCGCTGTCGGTGCTGCCCAGGATCACGATCCAGTTGGCGAAGCTGCCGCTGCCGATCGTGCCGGGGAGCGCGGAGGACCTCAAGGAGGACACCGGCTTCCCGGAGTACGCCGTCATCGAGCGGCGCACCGCCACGGCGCACGAGTACATGACCGGCATGATCATCGGCAGCGGCGCGGTCACCGCGGTCGCCGCCGTGATCGCCGCGTCGGACGGGACGATCTGGGGTCCGCTGCTCGCGGGCGCCGTGACCCTCGTGCTGCTGCTCCGCGGCCGGGCCTACGCGAACGGCGCGCAGGCCGTGGCGCTGCTCGCCAGCGGCATGGTCGCGGGTGCGGGCGTGCTGCTCGGCTGGATGATGGACTCCTCCCCCGCGACCCGGCTGCTGTACGTGTTCGGCGCGCTGGTCGTCGTCGCGGCCGTGGCGCTGGTGCTCGGCGTGATCTTCCCGAACCAGAAGTTCTCGCCCGTGCTCCGCCGCACGGTGGACGTGCTGGAGGGCATCCTCATCGCCTCCGTGCTGCCGCTCGCGCTCGCCGTGATGGACCTCTACATCGTGATGCGCCAACTGATCGCGCCCTGACCGCGAGGACACCTCCCACCATGCGTGTTTCCCGCACCGTCAAGAAGGCCGCCGCCGCGACGGCCGTCGCGCTGCTGCTCGCGACCGGGCCGCTGGCAGGCCCCGTCGCCGTCGCCCAGACCACGCCGAACTCGGTGCCGCCGCCGGTCGACCCGAGCGTGCTCGACGCGCCCGCCGAGCCCAAGTCCGACGTGGAGTACACCCGCACGAACAAGGCCTGCATCGGTTCCAGCACCGGCAACCGGGCGCTCGTCCCCAAGCCGCGCGCGCAGATGGTGCTGCGGCTGGAGGAGGCGCACGAGTTCGCCACCGGCCAGGGCGTGAAGATCGCGATCATCGACACCGGGGTGGAGGCCGAGCACCCGCGGTTGAAGGGTCGGGTCAGGGCGACGGGCGACTACGTCGTCACGGCGGAGAAGGGCACGACCGACTGCGACGGGCACGGGACCGAGGTCGCCGGTGTCGCGGCGGCCAGCCGGGACCCCGACACCGGGTTCGTCGGGGCGGCCCCCGACGCGGAGATCCTGGCGATCCGGCAGACCAGCGACCGGTACGAGTTCAAGGACAAGACCGGCGCCGACGTGCGGAAGTCCGCGGGCAAGGTGACGACGCTCGCGCAGGCCATCGTGCGGGCCGTCGACCAGGGCGCGGACGTCATCAACATCTCGCTCACGTCGTGCGACTCGCCGAAGGCGCCGAGCGCGGGCGAGCGGAAGCTCCAGGCCGCCATCGACTGGGCGGTGAACAAGATGGACACCGTCATCGTCACCGCCGCGGGCAACATCGGCTCGGACGGGACGGGCTGCAAGGACCAGAACGACAACCAGAACCCGGACACCGTGAAGGTGATCGCGTCCCCGCCCTGGTACAGCAAGGACGTGCTGTCGGTGGCGTCGATCAACAAGCTCGGCGAGCCGTCGACGTTCAGCGTGTGGGGCCCGTGGGTCAGCATCGCCGCTCCCGGCGAGGACATCACCACCATCGACCCCAAGGGCACCGGCCTGACCAACGCCAACGCCGACGAGCAGGGTGCGCTGACGACGATCCAGGGCACCTCGTTCGCCTCGCCGTACGTGGCGGGTGTCGCGGCGCTGGTCCGGCAGAAGTTCCCGAACCTGACCGCGCGGCAGGTGATGGACCGCCTCACGGCGACGGCGCAGCACCCCGGCAACCCGTCCGGCCGCGACCACAAGGTCGGCGCCGGGATGATCAACCCGATCGCCGCGCTCACGGCCGACCTGCCCGCCGAGGCCGAGGGCGCGGTGGTCCCGCAGATCGCCCCGCTGAACACGGACCTCGGTCCCGGCCTGCACAAGGACAACACGCAGCTCGTGGTGGCCCTGTCCGGCACCGGGATCGGCGTCGGACTGCTGCTGCTGACGCTGTTCATCGTCCACACCATGGGCCGCACCCGCGGCCGCTCGGTCGTCCGCCGCGGCTGACCCCACCAGCACGAGAACGGGCGGTGCCCGGCGGTGACATCCGCCGAACACCGCCCGTTCCGCTGTCCGCTACCGGCCGGTCTAGTCCTGCCCCAGCACCGGCGGGGCGCTCTTCTTCGGTTTGCCGAGCACGTCCTCGGTGGAGCCCGCGAGGCGGACCTTGGACTTGTGCTCCTTGTCGCCGCCCTGCTGGCCGCCGCCGCCCATCGGGGCGCCGCCCATCATCGCGCCGCCCATCGGCTGGCCGCCGGAGGCAGCGCCGCCACCGCCGCCCGCCGCGGCCGCAGCGGGCCTCACAGCGCCGGAGTCCGCCGGGTGGGGTTCCTGCACCGCCGTGAACCCCCCGGACTGCGTAGGGCCGTGCTCAGCCGCCGCAGGGGCACTCCCCACACCGCCGACCGAGCCACCACCCACCGAACCACCGGCAGAGCCACCGCCGACCGAACCGCCACCCGCAGAGCCGCCACCAACCGAACCACCGCCGGCCGAACCACCGCCGGCCGAACCACCGCCGACCGAACCGCCACCCGCAGAGCCACCGCCGACCGAACCGCCACCCGCCGAACCACCGCCGGTCGGCAGCGTCCCGCTCATCGAACCGCCACCCGCGGCCGCAACCGCCCCCACACCGGGCCCGGCGGTCACCGCCTGCGGCGTGGTGGCGGGCGCGGCGAACGCCCAGTTCTCCTCCGGGTACCGGTGCTCCATCCTCGGTCCGGCGAACTCGGCGTCCTCACCGCTCAACCCGTCGCACAGCCGGAGGAACGCCTCCAGCACGTCCCGGACCGACTCGTACATCTCCTTCGCGGGCTCCCGGAGCTCGTCGAGGTGCCCGATGATCCGCGCGTCGCCGTCCAGCGGCAGCCCGGCCGCGCCGGACACCACGTCGGCTGTGTCCCGGAACACGTGTGACATGTCTTGCACTATCCCGCGGAGGCCTTCGGCGGTCTCGTCGAGCGCGTCGCCCATCGCGGTCATCGCGTCGGTCATGTCGTTCCCCGCGAGCCCGACCTTGCGCATGTGCTCCACGAAGGAGTCCGCCGACGCGCCCTGCCACGCGGAGTCCAAGCGCCCCAACGGTTTCAGCAGGTCCTTGGTCACGTTCTCCGCGGCTCGTCCGGCCGCGCGCCAGCGTTCGGCCTCGTCGTGGAGGTCGTTCCAGTCGCCGACGACGGGCGCGAAGTAGTCCTCGACCAGGTCCGCGACGCCGAGGCGGCGGCTGATCTGGGACAGGTAGTCGAGTTCGGCCCCGACCTCCGACTCGATCAGCCGTCCGTCCTTGCCTCGCATGTGGTTCCCCTACCGGCGGTCGGCCTTCTTGATCTGCTGCACGGCTTCGTCCTCTGCGCCGCCGTAGTGGCCCGCCACGTCGTGGAGCCCCTTGCCCGCGGCGGCCAGCACGTCGCACGCGCGGTCGAGCTGCTGCTGGATCGCCCTCGACGCGCGCCCGTACGCCTCGGCGCTGCGGAGCGTCCTGCCGATCTCGCCGAAGCTCTGCGGGCGCAACGGGCTGTCCCGCAGCTCGGAGCGGGCGTGCGTCAGCTCCTCGGCGGCGTCGTCGACGCGCTCGGCGTACAACTCCAGCCACCGCGCGTCGACGGAGACGCCGCCCGAGCGCGCCGGGGTGTTCCCGGCGCTGCCCAGGCGTCGAACCACATCACTCATCACGTGCCTCCCGGCGACTGGCGTGCACCACCCGCTCGGACGCCGCCGGGCTCTGCGCGGTTCCCCCGAGGGGTCAGCCGCCCGCGGTGTTCTGCTTGGCCGCGTCCTCGGGCAGCACGCCCTTCGGCGACGGCACGGAGTCGTAGCTGCGGGTGGCGTCGTTGCGGTTGAGCTGCGGACCGTCCGGGAGCAGGCCGACGATGTTGGCGGGCGCGGGCATGAAGCCCTCGCTGCCGAGACCGAGCGCGCCGCTGGTCAGGACGTCCGGGATGCCGTACTTCACGCCGCGGCCGGTGATCAACTGGATCGGGCCGGTGCCGAAGTTCTCGGTCGACGTCGCGCTGCGCACCACACCCACCTTGCCCTCGGCCATGACGAACTGGCTGACGACCTCGCCGGTGGCGCCGACCTGGTTGATCTCCACCGGGACCAGGTTCTTGTTGCCGGGCAACGTGGGCGCGATGGTGACCTCGGTGTGCTCGGACTTGTTGTCCGCGGTCACGTTGTCCGCGCGCCAGCCGAGGCACATCACGACGTTGTCCTCGTTCAGGTCGACGACCTGCGGGATGTCCGTCGGGTAGTTCTCCAGGTTCAGCGAGGAGACCACCTTGTTCACCTGGGACAGGACGATCTCCTTCGGCTTGGAGTCACCGCCCCGGATGGCGAACCGGATCATGTCGGCCACGGCGACCGGGACCTCCTGCATGCCCTCCCTGAGGGCCACGTAGTAGACGTCCTTCTCGCCGGTGCGGTGGGCCGCCAGGATGTCGCCGACCACGACGCCGCCCTGGACGTACTCGACCGGGTCGCCCTGGCCGGGGATGTCGGGCGCCTTGAGGTCGCCGACCTGCGGGATGGCGTTGAGCAGGCCCGCGCTGATCGGCCGAGGGGTCTTGCCCTGGAGGTTCAGCGCGTTCACGAGCTTCACGTTCGACAGGTCGACGGGAGCGCGCACCGTGCTCGTCGACGTGAGGCTGCTGTTGTCCGGTCGCTTGTAGACCAGGAACGCCTTCTTGCTGGTCTTGTCCGTCGTCACGAGCACCGCGCGGTTGCCGTCCAGCTTGCGGCCGCCGCCCGAGATTCCCGCGAGGACGGTGGTCTTGATCTTGGTGTTCGCCTCGGGGTTGTTCTGCGTGCGGTCGAGCGTCGCCTGGTCGCAGACCGACCACTCGGCGCCGATCCGCTGGTCCGTGCTGCCGGGCATCATGTCCGGCGCGTCGACGATCCCGGTCAGGCGTCCCTTCGGGATCTTCGCGAGCGCCTTCTCGCTGACGATCTTCAGCTCGCCACCGCTGATCGACGACGGGCTCGCGGCCGCGTCACCGCCGCCCTGACCGGTCTGCCCCTTGTCCGGATTGGACTCGCTGAGCAGGAGCAGCCGCGCGGACGCGAGGTTGAACACGGGGATGAGCTGCTTCTGGGCCGACTGGCGGACCACGTAGATCTGGCCGCTCTCCTTGCTCATGACGATCCGCGTCTCGTCGTCGAGCTTCGGGTCCGGCGAGAAGAGGCCCCAGATCAGGAACCCGATCATCCCGACGGCGCCGAGGACCACGCCCACGAGCGTCGCGCGCGAGTGGTTGCGCATCGGGTCGTGCAGCATCACCGCGTCTCTGCGCACCAGGGCCGACTGCATCCGGCGCAGCACGAAGCGATATGCCTGGACCTGTGACTTGGTGGTGGGTGTTGATGCCATTAGCGGCTCGCTGCTCTCCCGGTCGCGGTACGGTTCGGCAGGATATCCCGATGAGGGCCGCTCCGTGAGCGGGTTGACCAGACCCGATCCGAACGCTCTCCAAGGACATCTTCCTCGTAGTCCGAGGCGCACCGAACACCGAGGCGAAAGAGACCAGAACGGATGTCCGTGACCACTCCACATCCGGGCCCGCCCAACCCCGGCACGGCTCGCCCGCCAGGGCCTCCGCCGCAGGGCAAGCCCTCGGGTCCTCCCGCCGCCGCGGCCCGTCCCGTCGGCCGGGCCCGACGTCGCGCGGCGGGCGCGAGCCTCGGGGCGTTGCCGGTCGCCAACCTGGTGGTGCTGGAGGTCGGCATCGCGATCGGGCTCGTGCTGCTGGCGATCGACATCAAGCTGCTGTACGTGGCGGGCGGCATCGCGTTCGTCGCGCTGGTCCTCGCGTTCGCGCGCAGGCGGGGCCGCTGGCTGACCCAGTGGATCGGCCTGACGGCCCGCTACAACTTCCGCTCGCACAGCCGCACGGCCAAACGAGACGCCCCGACGGAGATGAAGCCGCCGTCGGAGGAGGAGACCTCGGTCATCGGCCAGGAGGACCCGCGCGTCGCGCTGCTGCGCCTCGCCGTGCCGGACCTCGTCGTCGCGCACGGCCAGGACCACGAGCGCAGGCCGCTCGGCCTCGCGTGGCACCAGGGCGCGTGGACGGCCGTGCTGCTGGTCGACCCGGCGCCCGGCCTGATCTCGCCGGTCGGCAGCGCGCCGAGCCTGCCGCTGGGCGCGCTCGCGCCGTGCCTCGAAGACCGCGGTGTGGTGCTGGACGCCATCTCGGTGATCTGGCACTGCTACCCCGGAAGCGCCGCGCTGCCGCCCGGTTCACCCGCGCTGGCGTCGTACCTGGAGGTGCTCGGCCCGCTGCCCGCCGCGGCCCGGCGCACCACGTGGATCGCGGTCCGCCTCGACCCGCGCCGCTGCGCCGCGGCGATCCGGGAGCGCGGCGGCGGCGTGGTCGGCGCGCACCGCGCCCTCATCGGTGCGCTGTCCCGCGTCCGCAACGCCCTCGAATCGGCTGGCGTGACGATCCGCCCGCTCGACCCGGACGAGCTGATCCGCGCCGGCATCTCGGCCGCCGAGCTGTCGGCCGCCGCGGCGGGCACGAACCCCGTGACGCTGCGGGAGAAGTGGTCCGGTGTGACGGTGGGTGGCGTTGGTCACGCCAGCTACGCGATCACGAGCTGGCCCTCGAAGGGCATGCGGGACAACCTGAACTCGCTGACCGGTGTGCGCGCGCTGTCGTCGACGCTGTCCATGTCGATCTCGCCGAGCAGCGAGGACGGCCAGATCGGCCTGCGCGGCCTCGTGCGCGTGAGCGCTCGGACGCCGACCGAGCTGGACAAGGCGGACGACCGCCTCAAGGCGTTGAGCGACAAGCTGGACATCACCCTGACCCCGTTGCGCGGCTTGCAGGTGGCGGGTCTCGCGGCGACGCTCCCGCTGGGAGGCGTGGCATGAGCAGTTCACGGCTGTTGGACGCGCAGAGCCGGGGCAAGGGCATCGCGCCCGAGTTCCTGGTGTCGCCGAGCATGCTGGACGTGGTCAGCCCCAGCGGCGACCGCGGCGGCATGGTGCTCGGCTCCGGCCTGAACGGCGAGCCGCTCACGATCTCCGTGCTGCGGTCGGCGCCGACCCGCATGGTCGTCGTCGGCGGCCTCTACCTGGCCCGCCAGGTGGCGCTGCGGGCGATGGCGACCGGCGCGTGGATCACCATCTCGACCGGCAGGCCCGCCGCGTGGCAGCCGATCACGCGGGCCGCGGGCACCGGCCAGGACGGCCGCCCGTCGCCGCTGGCGCAGATCCGCAGGCTCAGCCCCGTCGAGCTGCCGAGGCCGTCGGAGGACGCGCCGCTGCTGGTCGTGCACGACGGCGGTCACGTCCCGCAGGAGCTGTTCCCGCCGCGGTCGCCGTGGCAGACGACCATGTACGTGCTCCCCTACCTGCACCCGCAGGCGACGAGCACGGCGTCCTCCGCGGACCTCGTGCTGGTCCAGCGGCTGCCGGTCGGGCAGGCGCAGCTCGCGGGCCAGATCTGGCGGCTGCCGCCGCAGATGGCGCACCAGTTGACGACGTTGAAGGACGACCAGGTGATCGCGCTCGGCCAGAACCTCTGGCGTCCCCTGCGCCTGGTCACCACGCCCGGCGAGACGCAGATCCTAGGGGCTGTTCGGCGCGGCGACTGACGTTCCCATTATTCGGAAAGACTTGTGCCCCGGACCAATCAGGACCGGGGCACAATTTTATGCGCGTGTCGATCGGCTCCGCGAAGCAATTCATTCACAGCCGCGGCAAATCTGTGGACAATTTGTCCGCAGCCATATTCCGGGAAATTCTTGCGCTGTAGGAGGCGAAAGAACTATCAACTGCCGTAGGGCACGGAGCGGATCGGGCAGGACACGCTCCGTGTACACCCTGCGACGAGGGAGAACCCAGATATGGGAGACGTTCGGGCATCTTGGGCCAGAAGGGTGGCCGTCGTCGGACTGGCCACCGGTACCGCGGTGGCGATCACCGCGGCGTTGACCGGAGCCTCGGCCGGCGCGGCCCCTGAGGGCGACATTCGCGGCTTCGGCGCCGCGAAAGCGTTGAAGGACAGCTACATCGTGGTCTTGAAGGACACCGGCTCCACCGGTGTCAGCGCGCAGACCGCGAGCCTGAGCGCGAAGTACGACGCGCAGGTCAAGCACACCTACCAGAGCGCGGTCCGCGGCTTCTCCGCGACGATGACCGAGGCGCAGGCCCGCAAGCTCGCCGCGGACCCGTCGGTCTCCTACGTGGAGCAGGACGCCGAGGTCAGCATTTCTGAGACGCAGACGCCCACACCGTCGTGGGGTATCGACCGGATCGACCAGCACGCACTCCCGCTGGACAACTCCTACACCTATCCGAACAGCGGTGAAGGGGTGACGGCGTACATCATCGACACCGGCATCCGCTTCACGCACAGCGAATTCGCCGGTGGCCGCGCCGTTTCCGGCCGGGACACCGTCGACAACGACGACGACTCGACCGACTGCGCGGGCCACGGCACGCACGTCGCGGGCACCGTCGGCGGCACGAGGTACGGCGTCGCGAAGGCCGCCAAGCTGGTCGGCGTCCGCGTCCTCAACTGCGGTGGCTCCGGCACCTTCGAGGGCGTCATCGCGGGCATCGACTGGGTCACCCAGCACCACATCGCCAACCCCGGCCCGGCGGTCGCCAACATGAGCCTCGGCGGTGGCGCCAACGACACCGTCGACCTGGCCGTCACGAACTCCATCGCCTCCGGCGTGACCTACGGCCTCGCGGCGGGCAACAGCTTCGGCGCCAACGCGTGCAACACGTCGCCCGCGCGCACGCCGAACGGCATCACGGTCGGCGCGACGGAGATCACCGACGCCCGCGCCTCGTACTCCAACATCGGCCCGTGCCTGGACATCTTCGGCCCCGGCACGAACATCACGTCGTCGTGGCTGACCGACGACAACGCCAGCAACACCATCAGCGGCACCTCGATGGCCACGCCCCACGTGGTCGGCGCGGCCGCGGTCTACCTGGCGAGCAACCCGGCGGCCACCCCCGCCGAGGTGCGCGACGCACTGGTGGACGGCGCCACGTCGAACGCCATCCCCGACGCGGGCACCGGTTCGCCGAACAAGCTGCTGTACCTGGTCGGCGGCCCCACCGGCCCGCCGCCCACCGGCTGCACCGCGCAGACCAACGACACCGACGTCGCGATCCCGGACAAGGGTGCCGGCGTCACCAGCTCCATCACCGTCTCGGGCTGCGCGGGCAAGGCCTCCACGGCCACCAAGGTCGAGGTGCACGTCAAGCACACCTACCGCGGTGACGTGGAACTGGCGCTCATCACCCCCAGCGGCGCGGTGCGCACGCTGAAGGTGTCGAACGGCAGCGACAGCGCCGACGACGTCAACGCCACTTACACGGTGGACGTGTCCACGGACAACGCCAACGGCGAGTGGAAGCTCCAGGCGAAGGACGTGTACGCGCAGGACACCGGCCTGATCGATAGCTGGTCGCTCGACATCTAGGCACTCCTGGACGAAAAGGGCCCCGTCACCGACGGGGCCCTTTTCGCTAACCTCGCACCAGGGGGTCGAGGTGTCGACGTTCGACGAGATCGCCAAGGTGTGCCAGGAGGTCATCGGGATGACCGCCGACCTCGGCGCGCGGCTGCGCACGCTCGCCGACCTGGCGGACGTCGCGCCGGTACTGGAGGAGACGGTCGCCACCGCCGTGCGCGACCACGTGGGCCTCACACCGTCCGGCGCCCCCGTGTACCCCGTGCCGCCGGGCCTCACGGAGCCGTTCACGCTGCCGCGCCACCCGATGCCGGATCCGCTGCACACGCACATCTTCGAGGGCCACCGCCGCAGGCTCAGGCTGCTCGGCTACCACCACCACTCCGGCGGCGGGATCGACCTGCTGGGCCGCACCACCCCCGACCTCCGCCAGGTCTACGAGGCCCGGCTGGAGCACGTGCTGCCCGATGGCCGCACCGCGGCGAAGGTCAACAGCTCCTTCTTCCCCGACCACTGGTCGAGGCACGAGGTGGCGCACGCCATCCGCTGCGCCTTCGAGGGCAGGACCCCTGTCGTGCGGGACGACGGCAGACCCACCCTGTCGCAGTGGGAAGGCCGCTACCGGGGTGTCCTGATCCGCGGTTTCGTGACCGCCGGTCAAGATTCACGGACAGCCGCGTTCGACGACGTGAGCACCGCGTGGCCGGTGTACGCGCCAAGGGAGGTCCCGTGAAGGTCCGGTTCGCGCTCAAGGACGACGGCACCGTCGCCATCTACCCCGACGACGACGCCACAGCCCTGTACGACTTCCTCAAGGACGTGCCCCGCCGCTACCTCGTCGAGGCCGCCGACGCCGCGCGTGAGGTGCCGGACGACGGCGACGACCAGCGCTGGGGCGGCGACTGCACGACCGCCGTGGTGCGGCAGGACGACGTGCTCGTCGTGAACGAGTACACCGACGACGAAACCGTGCTCAGCCGGGAGGAGTTCGTCGAGGTCGTCGAGGCCTACCTGGGTGCGCTGGACGCCTAGACGCGCCCGGCCTTGACGGCGGCGACGAACGCCTCGAGCGCCGACCGCCCAACCGACAGGACGGGCCCGGTGGGGTTCTTGGAGTCCCGGATCGCACCGAGGTAGGCCACCTCCACGCACTCACCATTGGGGACGCTGTAGGTGGACTTCCGCCACTGGCTCATCGCGAGCACTCCCCTGCTGGTCGCTGTCAGTCGCCCACCACCTCGGCGATCAGCTCCAACGAAGCCTCTGGGCTGAGCGCGAGGTCTTGCAAGCGGGCGAATCTCAGCGTATACCCAGCCCGCTCCTCCGGGCTCTCGATATATCGACCCGCTTGGAAGTTCTCCGTGTAGACGACATCGTCGTGCAGAACATGGGCGAATGAAAGCACGTTGAAAGGCGAAGCCGGCGCCGGATACGCACCAGCCACAAATGGCACCACCTGAACGGTGACATTCGACAATTCGCCCAATGTCAGCAGGTGCAGCAACTGCGCCTTCATGGTCTTCGCCCCACCAAATGGGGTGCGGATGACCGCCTCGGTCAACACCGCTTCGATTCGAAGCGGGTCCTTGCTGGTCAATCTTTCCTGCCTGGCCGCTCGCATGGATATCTGCTGGAGCGCGGTCACCTCGGCGCGCACCGGGTCATCGGCCCTCGCCGACGCGAGGATGTAGTCGGGTGTCTGGAACAGTCCGGGGATCAGGTCGATCCGGAAGGTTCGCACCAGGCTCGCCTCGAACTCCAGCTCGATGTAGTCCCTGGCCGCGTCGAAGATGACCGTGTCGGCACCGAGCAAACGTTGGCGCCTGGTCCACGTGGCCTGGTCGAACAGCGCGTTGCGCTCGTCGTCGTCGATCCTGCACGCCATGCCGATGGCGACCACGTCACCCGGCGCGACGGGCCACAGGGCGTTCTCCAGTTTGCTCAGCTTGGCGTTCGAGCAGCCGACCAAGCGGCCGAGTTCGACCAGGCTCAGGTCGCGGGAACGGCACCACCGCTCCAATTCACGCCCTATCGCGCGCTCGGCGGCCGTGGGTCGGAAAGCTTCCGTCATATCGACAAGCGTAGGGATCGTCCGTCCACACGGAACTCATTCTTTGGTGTGGGGATAACCGTTAACCCAGCACGCGCACGTTCCGGGTGATGGCGGAGCGGGCGGCCAGTTCCGAATCCGGTGGGTAGTCGACGCGCACGAGTGCCAAGCCGTGCGGGGGTGCGACGGTGACCTGGCTGGAGCGTTCGGTCGACGTCAGCAGGGAGGCGGGCCAGGCGGGTGGTTTGCGGCCCTCACCGACGGCCAGGAGCGCCCCTACGAGGCTGCGGACCATGGAGTGGCAGAACGCGTCGGCGGACACGTACGCGGTCAACACGCCGTCCTCGGCGCGCGTCCAGTCGAGGCGCTGCAACTCGCGGATCGTGGTGGCGCCTTCGCGGCGGCGGCAGAAGGCGCAGAAGTCGCGTTCGCCGAGCAGGAGGGCGGACGCCGCGGTGAGGGCGTCCAGGTCCAGCGGGCGGGGCCAGGACAGGGTGTCCAGGCGGCGCAACGGGTGCGCGCCCGCCACGGCGTCGGTGACGCGGTACTCGTAGTGCCTGCGCATGGCGGAGAACCTGGCGTCGAACTCCGGCGGGACGATCCGGGTCCGGAAGACGCGGACGTCCGCGGGCAGCGCGCGGGACAGGCGCTTGGGGAGGCCGTCGACGTCCACGGTGGACGGGAGGTCCACGTGGGCGACCTGGCCGGTGGCGTGCACCCCGGCGTCGGTGCGGCCCGCGACGGTCAGCTTCACGTCCTCGCGCAGCACCATCGACAGCGTGTCCTCCAGGACACCGCACACGGTGCGGCGCCCCGGTTGCCGCGCCCAGCCGGAGAAGTCCGTGCCGTCGTACGCCAGGTCGAGGCGGACGCGAACGAGCCCGTCGTCCCCAGTGGGGGCAACGGGCTCGTCTGCGATGAGCGGGTCCGTCAGGACTCGTCCTTCTTGTCCTCGACCTTGTCCTCGGCCTTGGGAGCCTCGTCAGCACCCTCGGCGGGGGCTTCGGCGGCGTCCTTGGTCGCGGACTCGGGCGCGTCGGCGTCCTGGTCCTTGACCTCGGCGTCGTCGGCAACGACGGCGGGCTTCTCAGCCTTCTCGTCCTTGGCGAACTTGGTCTTCCGGGCCGCCTCGGCCTCGGTGGCGACCAGCTTCTGCTGCACCAGTTCGATGACGGCCATGGGGGCGTTGTCGCCCTTGCGCGCCAGCGTCTTCGTGATGCGGGTGTAGCCACCGTTGCGGTCGACGAAGAACGGGCCGATCTCCGCGAACAACTTGTGGACGATGTCCTTGTCGCGGATGACCTTCAGGATCTCGCGACGGTTGTGCAGGTCACCGACCTTGGCCTTGCTGATCAGCTTCTCGGCGTACGGCCGCAGCCGCTTCGCCTTCGCCTCGGTGGTCGTGATCCGGCCGTGGGTGAACAGCGCGGTGGCCAGGTTGGCCAGCATGAGCCGCTCGTGGGCCGGCGACCCGCCGAGACGGGGTCCCTTAGTGGGGGTGGGCATCGCTTGCTCCTCGGATTACTTTCTGATCCTCTGCTCCGGCCCAGCCGTTTTCACGGCCTTCAGAGCTGCTCGGTCTCCGCGTAGTCCTGACCGTCGTCGTGGGTGTCCACGCCGCCGTCCGCCCAGCCTTCGGCCGGGTAGTCGGCCGCAGCGGCCGACGGGTCGAACCCAGGGGGGCTGTCCTTCAGCGCCAAGCCGAGGCCAACGAGCTTCATCTTGACCTCGTCGATCGACTTCGCACCGAAGTTGCGAATGTCCAGCAAGTCCGCCTCGCTGCGCGAGACCAGCTCGCCCACGGTGTGGATGCCTTCGCGCTTGAGGCAGTTGTACGACCGCACGGTCAGGTCGAGGTCCTCGATCGGCATCGCGAACGCCGCGATGGTGTCCGCCTCGGCGGGCGAGGGGCCGATCTCGATGCCCTCGGCGTCGATGTTCAGCTCGCGAGCGAGACCGAACAGCTCGACCAGGGTCTTGCCAGCGGAAGCAACCGCGTCCCTCGGCGTGATGGAGGGCTTCGTCTCCACGTCGAGGATCAGCTTGTCGAAGTCGGTGCGCTGCTCGACACGGGTGGCCTCGACCTTGTAGGTCACCTTCATGACGGGCGAGTAGATCGAGTCAACCGGGATGCGGCCGATCTCGGCACCGGCCTGCTTGTTCTGGACGGCGGGGACGTAGCCGCGACCGCGCTCGACGACGAGCTCGATCTCCAGCTTGCCCTTGCCGTTCAGGGTGGCGATGTGCAGGTCGGGGTTGTGCACGGTGACACCGGCCGGGGGCACGATGTCGCCTGCGGTGACCGCACCGGGGCCCTGCTTGCGCAGGTACATCGTCACCGGCTCATCTTCCTCCGAGGAGACGACGAGCTCCTTGAGGTTCAGGATGATGTCGGTGACGTCCTCCTTGACACCGGGCACGGTGGTGAACTCGTGCAGCACGCCGTCGATGCGGATGCTGGTCACGGCTGCGCCGGGGATCGAGGAGAGCAGGGTGCGGCGGATGGAGTTGCCGAGGGTGTAGCCGAAGCCCGGCTCGAGCGGCTCGATCACGAACCGGGAGCGGGTCTCGTTGACGGACTCCTCGCCGAGCGAGGGGCGCTGGGAAATAAGCACTGGGTTCTTCCTTCATCTCATCGACGACCGCTATTTGACGCCGAAGGAAACGCCGGTCGCGGAGACCGGCAAACACGTGCGGCACACCATTCGCGCCGCCGTGGGACCCGACTCCGGCCGGCCACCTGGTGGTGACCGGCCGGAGGAGGATCACTTCGAGTAGAGCTCGACGATGAGCTGTTCGGTCACCGGCGTGTCGATCTGCGCCCGCTCCGGAACCTGGTGGACCAGGATGCGGAGGGTCGAGGGGACGACCTGGAGCCAACCGGGGATCGGACGGTCACCGAAGGTGGCCTTGGCGACCTCGAAGGGCAGCGTCGGCAGCGACTTCGGCTTCACGTCGATGATGTCGAACTTCGACACCCGGAAGCTGGGGATGTTGACCTTCTGGCCGTTCACGATGAAGTGACCGTGAGCGACGAGCTGGCGGGCCATCCGACGGGTGCGGGCCAGACCGGCCCGGTACACCACGTTGTCCAGACGGGTCTCGAGGATCTGGAGCAGGTTCTCGCCGGTCTTGCCGGGGCGACGAACCGCTTCCTCGTAGTAGCGGCGGAACTGCTTCTCCAGCACGCCGTACGTGTAGCGAGCCTTCTGCTTCTCCTGGAGCTGAAGCAGGTACTCGGACTCCTTGATCCGACCGCGGCCGTGCTGGCCGGGCGGGTAAGGACGACGCTCGAACGCCTTGTCGCCGCCGACGAGGTCGACCTTGAGCCGGCGCGAGATGCGCGTTGCTGGTCCCGTGTAACGAGCCATGGTTTCTTACTCCTCCCCGTGCCTCAGACCCGGCGCCGCTTGGGCGGGCGGCAGCCGTTGTGGGGCTGCGGGGTCACGTCCTGGATGGTGCCGACCTCGAGGCCTGCGGCTTGCAGCGAACGGATCGCGGTCTCCCGGCCGGAACCGGGGCCCTTCACGAACACGTCCACCTTGCGCATGCCGTGCTCGGCGGCCTTGCGGGCAGCGCTCTCAGCAGCCATCTGCGCGGCGAACGGCGTGGACTTGCGAGAGCCCTTGAAGCCGACGTGTCCGGCAGACGCCCAGGCGATCACGTTCCCGGTCGGGTCGGTGATCGACACGATCGTGTTGTTGAACGTGCTCTTGATGTGAGCCTGGCCGTGCGAGATGTTCTTCTTTTCCTTGCGCCGGACTTTCTTGACCCCGGCGCCCGTGCGGGACTTGGGTGGCACTTCGGTGATCTCCTACCTAAAGACGCGAGGTCTTACTTCTTTCCGGCCTTCTTCTTGCCGGCGACGGTCTTCTTCGGCCCCTTGCGGGTACGCGCGTTCGTCTTGGTGCGCTGCCCGCGGACGGGCAGGTTGCGACGGTGGCGCAGACCCTCGTAGCAGCCGATTTCCATCTTCCGGCGGATGTCGGCCTGAACCTCGCGGCGAAGGTCACCCTCAACCTTGAAGTTGGTCTCGACGTACTCGCGCAGCTTCGCGAGGTCGTCGTCACCCAGGTCCTTGACCCGGAGGTCAAAGCTGATCCCGGTAGCGGTCAGCAGCTCTTTCGAGCGCGTGCGACCAATACCGAAGATGTAGGTCAGCGCGATCTCCATCCGCTTTTCGCGGGGGAGGTCGACGCCAGCGAGTCGTGCCATACGGCGCTTGCTCCTAACAGGTGTCGCTCCAGGTCTGCTCCTCGTCCGGTTCCGGGACTGACTCGCTGTGCCGTTCCGCGTGCTTTCACACGTGGTGTCCCGGCCCCGGCCTGGAGTCCGGGGGTGCGCCAGGCGTCGGAACGCCTGGCAGGTACGAGGAGGCTTACTACTTTGTCGCGTCCATCTGAGGACCACGACGAAGTGCGGAGGGGTTGATCAGCCCTGACGCTGCTTGTGGCGCAGGTTCTCGCAGATCACCATGACTCGCCCGTGACGGCGGATCACCTTGCACTTGTCGCAGATCTTCTTGACGCTCGGCTGAACCTTCACGCCTGAGCTCTCCTGCTTTGCCGCGTGCCCGAGGCGGCTGCCCCGGCCACCGTGGAGGTCACTTGTAGCGGTAGACGATGCGCCCTCGGGACAGGTCGTAGGGCGAGAGCTCCACGACAACCCGGTCCTCAGGAAGGATGCGGATGTAGTGCTGACGCATCTTGCCGCTGATGTGTGCCAGGACCTTGTGACCGTTCTCCAACTCGACTCGGAACATCGCGTTGGGGAGCGGCTCGACTACGCGGCCCTCGACCTCAATGGCCCCGTCCTTCTTGCCCATGTCCTCCGCGTTTCGTGACGGTGGTATTCCCGGATGTGGACACGCGCCTCCCCGACTCCGACGGGCCCTTGCGAACCACTGATCACCTGGAGCTCGACCATCTCTGGCCACCATCACAGGCATGACGGAACCGGCGCGACGTGTGCGCCACCTACCCATAGTACGCAGTTCAGCCCTGTTGCCCAAATCGGGTCATCCGACCCGCCAGGATGAGCGCTCCCCAGGGCCCCACGACCCAGATCCACCACGGGTAGGCCCACTCCAGGGTCGTGACGCTGACCAGTGCCCAGATGACGAAATTGATCATGCTGGCCGCGACCCAGGCCCGGAAGAGGAAGCGCGCGGCCTTGTTCGACTGGCGGACTTCCGGGAGGTACGTGGCGTGCTGGTAGGTGGGCGGCTGGTAGGCCGGTGGGTGGTAGGTCTGGTGCTGGTAGACCTGCTGCTCAGGACGGTGCGGAGACCTGGAGGAGGACTCGTCGTCAGGTGGCAGGTCGGCGATGAGGGCGGAGAGGTCCGCATACGTTTGCGCCGACCACGCGAGCTGAACCCGATGGTCGAACTCGGCCAGGTCGAGACGCCCTTCGGCCTGTGCGCGCGTCAACAACTCCACGATCGCTTCACGATCGTTGTCAGCGGCCCTCATGGTCGGCGTGTCGTCGCTCACGTCGTCCATGGTGGCTTGGTTGAGGGCTGGGGTACATGGGGCTAGCCCCCGTGCGTGTGGGGAGGGCGGGTGAGGGTTCGGGGTTGGGGGTGGTTGGGTACGGATCTTGGTGTCGTGGGTCGAGTGGCTGCGGGAACGGTGGGTGCGGCTGGCAGCGTGGTCGGGGGCCTGTGGCTTCGGCTTCCGGCGGGGTCGGGTGCCGTACCGAAGTACCAGCGAGGATGTGGCCGATTTGACTTGGGGCCCCTAGATTTGCCCCTTCGTCGGACAATAAAGGGCAGAAGGTGAAGCTGCCGTCCGACGCAAGTTTAAGGGGCAAATCCCCCAAGTAAAATCGGCCACGCTGCGTAGGCGGCGTCCCGTTTTTGAGCATTAAAGTCTAGAACCAAAGGACGGAACGCGGGCGCATTGCGTGTTCGATTTTACTTGGGGTTTTTGGCGCTAAACTCAGTCGGGCGGCAAGCTCTCCACCTGCCGTTTTGGCCCGACTAGCGCCAAAAAGAGGGGCCCCAAGTCAAATCGAACACACCCACCGCACCCCCGCGAGGGCCAACCCCACCCCCAACAACCCGCCCTGCCCGCCCACCGCACCAACCGAGCCCAAGCCACCCGAGCCCCGAACCAAAGACCCAACGACAAAGGGCCCCACCCGCAGGTGAGGCCCTCAACCGTCAACCAACCCTCAATCCTCAAGCGCCGTGAGCACCCAAGGACCATCCTCCGTGATCGCGATGCTGTGCTCCCAGTGAGCCGCGCGCGACCCATCAGTGGTCACAACGGTCCACCCGTCATCCAACTCAGCCGTGTGCTCGGTCCCCAGCGTCAACATCGGCTCGATCGCGATAGCCATACCGGGCTTCAACCGAGGCCCTTTACCCGGCTTCCCGTAATTGGGCAGGAACGGCTCCATGTGCATCTTGGTCCCGATGCCATGACCGCCGTACCCCTCCACGATCCCGTACTCGAACCCGTCCCGCTCCCCCGCCGCGATCGTCTCCGCTTCGATGGCGAACGAGATGTCCGACAGCTTCCCACCGGCCACCGCCGCTTCGATGCCCGCGAGCATCGACGTGCGGGTCGCCTCCGACAGCAACAACTCGGCCGGGGTCACCTCGCCGATCGCGACGGTGAGGGCCGAGTCGCCGTGCCAGCCCTCGAGGATGGCGCCGCAGTCGATGGAGATGAGGTCGCCCTCCTTCAGCACCTGGGTGCGGCTGGGGATGCCGTGGACGACCTGTTCGTTGACCGAGGCGCAGATGCTGGCCGGGAAGCCGTTGTAGCCCTTGAAGGACGGGATGGCGCCCGCTTCACGGATGTTCTGCTCTGCCAGCTCGTCCAGTTCGTGGGTGCTGATGCCCGCCTTGGCGTGCGAGGACACCAGGGCGAGCGTGCGGGCCACCACGAGGCCTGCGGCGCGCATGGCTTCCAGTTCGCCGCGCGACTTGATCTCGATCATGCGTTCACGGCCACCGGGGACGAAGCGACGAAGGACATCGAGGACTCCACCGCTCACCGCTCGCCGCGCAGGGCACGCAAGGCGCGCTCGCTGACCTCGTTGACGTCGCCCACGGCGTCGATGCTGACGACGATCTTGTCGTAGTAGTCGAGCAGCGGGGCGGTTTCCGAGCGGTAGAGCTGCTGGCGGTGGCGGATGACGTCTTCCTTGTCGTCCGTCCGGCCGCGGGCGAGCAGGCGTTCGACGACGACGTCCTCGTCGACCTTGAACTCCAGCACGTTGTCGATCTTCTGCTCGTCCCTGGCGAGGATCTCGCCGAGCACACCCGCCTGTGCGACGTTGCGCGGGAAGCCGTCCAGCAGGAAGCCCTCGACGGCGTCCGGCTGGGCCAGGCGTTCGCGGACCATCTCGTTCGTCACGGCGTCCGGGACGAGCTCGCCGGAGTCCAGGTACTCCTGGACCTCCCGGCCGAGCTCGGTCTGGTCGCTGATGTGCGCGCGGAAGAGGTCCCCGGTGGAGATGTGCGGCACGCCGAGCTTCTCGCTCAACACGGTGGCCTGGGTGCCCTTGCCCGCTCCAGGCGGGCCAACGAGAACGAGTCGCACTAGCGGAGGAACCCTTCGTAATTGCGCTGCATGAGCTGGCTCTCGATCTGCTTCACGGTGTCGAGGCCGACGCCCACCATGATCAGCACGGCCGTGCCGCCGAACGGGAAGTTCTGGTTCTGACCCTCACCGGTCAGTTCCAGGAACATGTTCGGGAGGATGGCCACGATGCCGAGGTAGAGCGAGCCGGGCAGCGTGATGCGGCCCAGAACGAAGCGCAGGTATTCGGCGGTGGGACGTCCCGGACGGATGCCGGGGATGAACCCGCCGAACTTCTTCATCTCGTCCGCACGCTCGTCGGGGTTGAACGTGATGCCGACGTAGAAGTACGTGAAGAAGACGATCAGCAGGAAGTACAGCGCGATGTGCACCGGGCTGGACTGGCTCACCAGGTGCGTCGCCACGAAGGTCGCCCACCAGCTCGGCGTGGCACCGGGGTCGGTCGACGCCGTCAGCCGGGCGATCAGGTCGGGCAGGTACAGCAGCGAGGACGCGAAGATGACCGGGATGACGCCCGCCTGGTTCACCTTCAGCGGCAGGTAGGTCGAGGTGCCGCCGTACATGCGGCGACCGATCATGCGCTTCGCGTACTGGACCGGGATGCGGCGCTGGGCCTGCTCCACGTAGATGACGCTGGCGATGATGATCAGACCGGCGACGATGACCAGGAAGAACGTCAGGCCACCCTTGGCCAGGATGTTCGAGCCCTCGGCCGGGATGCGGGCGGCGATACCGGTGAAGATCAGCAACGACATGCCGTTGCCGATGCCCTTCTCGGTGATGATCTCGCCGAGCCACATGATGACGCTGGTGCCCGCGGTCATCGTGACGACCAGGACGATCAGCGTGAAGATGGTGTCGTTCGGGACGACCGGCTCGGCGCAGTTCGGGAAGAGCTGCTTGCGCACGGCCAGCGCGACGATGCCGGTGGACTGGAGGACCGCGAGCGCGATCGTCAGGTACCGGGTGTACTGCGTGAGCTTGCCCTGGCCCGCCTGGCCTTCCTTCTTCAACTGCTCGAACCGCGGGATGACCACGGTGAGCAACTGGATGATGATGGAGGCGGTGATGTAGGGCATGATGCCCAACGCGAAGATCGACAAGTTGAGCAGTGCGCCACCGCTGAACAGGTTGATCAGCGAGTAGATCCCCTGCTGGTCGATCTGTTCCGCGCAGAGCTTGACGTTCTTGAAGGACACGCCCGGCGCGGGCAGAGTCGCGCCCAACCGGTACACCACGATGATCCCCAGGGTGAAGAGGATCTTTTTCCGTAGGTCCGGCGTCGCGAGAGCCGAGCGGAATGCGCCGAGCACGCGAACCTCCTGAGCGTTGTCGGCCCAGGGCCGACATCGAGCGGTACCGGCCGTCCGCCGGCACTGACTTACCGACGGGCGAATTGCCGACGGTTTTCGACCGGTCGCAGCAGGTAGCCGCCACCGACCCGGAGGACATCCGGGTTCAGCCCGCGACTTTAACAGTCATCGGGGGCAACTCCGCAGCCAGTCGTCGTTCACACCTTGCAGCACGGTTGATCTTTGGGCCCGGATGGGCCTGATGGGTCAACCGGTTGAGCTGAACACAGCGCCCGCGCGACCGCTCGGACCTGCCTCGCGACCACGGGGAAATTCCACTTCACGACCACCGTAGACGGAGCCGGGGCACCGTGACCACGCCGCCCGGTGACGGTTCGGGGACAACGGGTGCGGACGCCGTGGTGGCGCCTGAGGACTTCGCTACGGGCGGACAAGGACCGCCCGCATGGTGGACATCCCCCTGGGCACCCGCGCCCTTCTGAGGGCCGGAAAACCGCCCCGGCGCACCGGATCCGGTCTGGCACAGCGAAAGGCCCCCCGGAGCCGGAGCTCAGGGGGGCCCTTCAGTTGGAGCAGTCGTCAGAGCGCGGTGGTGGTGCCACCGGCGCCGGCGATCTTCTCGACGGCGCTGCCCGAGAACTTGTGCGCGGTGACGTCGAGCTTGACGCCCGCGATGTCACCGTCGCCGAGCACCTTGACGAGCTGGCCCTTGCGGACCGCGCCCGACTCGACGAGCTCGTCGACACCGATCGTGCCGCCCTTGGGGAACAGGCGGGCCAGGTCGCCGACGTTCACGACCTGGTACTCGGTGCGGAACGGGTTCTTGAAGCCCTTGAGCTTCGGGAGCCGCATGTGCAGCGGCATCTGGCCACCCTCGAAGCGCGCCGGGGTGTTCTTGCGAGCGCCCGTGCCCTTCGTACCGCGACCAGCGGTCTTGCCCTTGGAACCCTCACCGCGGCCGACGCGGGTCTTGGCGGTGTGCGAACCGGGGGCAGGACGGAGGTGGTGGATCTTGATGGTCATGAGTTGACCTCCTCGACGACCACCAGGTGGCGCACGGCGTGGATCAGACCGCGGACCTGGGGGGTGTCATCACGCACCACCGACTGGCGAATCTTGTGCAGCCCGAGGGTGCGGATCGATTCGCGGTGGTTGTGCTTGGTACCGATCGTGCTCTTCACCTGCGTGATCTTGAGCTGTGCCATGGTGGTCACACCCCCTGACCCGCGCGAGCGCGCAGCATTCCGGCGGGAGCGACGTCCTCGAGCGGCAGGCCGCGGCGGGCCGCGACCTCCTCGGGACGCTGCAGGCCCTTGAGGGCCGCAACGGTGGCGTGCACGATGTTGATGGCGTTGTCGCTACCCAGCGACTTGCTCAGCACGTCGTGAACGCCCGCGCACTCCAGCACCGCGCGAACGGCGCCACCGGCGATGACGCCGGTACCGGCCGAAGCCGGACGCAGCAGCACGACGCCAGCGGCCTTCTCACCCTGGATCGGGTGGGGGATGGTGCCCGCGATGCGGGGAACGCGGAAGAAGTTCTTCTTCGCTTCCTCGACACCCTTGGCGATGGCCGCGGGAACTTCCTTGGCCTTGCCGTAGCCGACGCCCACCATGCCGTCGCCGTCGCCCACGACCACGAGGGCCGTGAAGCTGAAGCGGCGACCACCCTTGACCACCTTGGACACGCGGTTGATCGCAACCACGCGCTCGAGGTGAGGGGTCTTCTCCTGGGCCGCGCCGCCGCGGCCGCCGTCACGACGGTCGCGGCGCTCTCCGCGCTCGCCCCCGCCGCCTTCGCGACGCGTGCGTCCTGGCATCAGGCGTCCCTCTCAATTCCGGTGATGTGCATTGTCAGAACTCCAGCCCCGCCTCGCGGGCCGCGTCCGCCAGAGCGGCGATGCGGCCGTGGTACGCGTTGCCACCGCGGTCGAAGACGACCGCCGTGATCCCGGCGTCCTTGGCGCGAGCCGCGGCAAGCTGACCGACCTTGGCCGCACGGGCCTTCTTGTCGCCGTCCACCGCGCGCACGTCCGCCTCCAGGGAGGTGGCCGACACGATGGTGTGGCCCTTCAGGTCGTCCACGATCTGCACGGTGATGTGCTTCGAGGAACGGTGCACGACCAAGCGCGGACGCTCGGCGGTACCGCTGACCTTCTTGCGCAGGCGGAAGTGACGACGGGCCTTGGCGATGCGACGCGTGGTCGAGATGTCCTTGCCCACCGGCTTGCGCTTCGTAGCAGTCGACTCGCTCATGTCACTTACCCGTCTTTCCGACCTTGCGGCGGATCTTCTCGCCCGAGTACCGCACACCCTTGCCCTTGTACGGGTCGGGCTTGCGCAGCTTGCGGATGTTGGCGGAAACCTCGCCCACGAGCTGCTTGTCGATACCCTTGACGGAGAAACGCGTGGGGTTCTCGACGATGAAGGTGATGCCCTCGGGGGCCTCGACCTTCACCGGGTGGCTGTAGCCGAGCGCGAACTCCAGGTCGGAACCCTTGAGCGCGACGCGGTAGCCGACCCCGTGGATCTCGAGCTTCTTCTCGTACCCCTGGGTCACACCGATGACCATGTTGTGGACCAGGGTGCGGGAGAGGCCGTGCAGCGAACGGCTGCGCCGCTCGTCGTCGGGACGCTTCACCTCGAGGGTGCCGTCCTCGGCCTTCTCCAGCACGATCGGCTCAGCGATCGTGAGGCTCAGGGTGCCCTTGGGCCCCTTGATGCTCACGTCCTGGCCGTCGATGTTCACGTCGACCCCAGAGGGAACGGTGATCGGCAGCTTTCCAATGCGCGACATGCGGTCCCCCTCCCTTACCAGACGTAGGCGAGAACTTCTCCGCCTACACCCTGCTTGTTGGCCTGGCGGTCGGTCAGCAGACCGCCAGAGGTCGAAATGATGGCAACGCCAAGGCCGCCGAGCACCTTGGGGAGGTTGGTCGACTTCGCGTACACGCGCAGACCGGGCTTGGACACCCGGCGGAGGCCCGCGATGCTGCGCTCCCGGTTCGGGCCGTACTTCAGCTCGACCACCAGGTTCTTCGCAACGTCACCCGCCTCGTCGCGGTAGCTGGAGATGTAGCCCTCGCGCTTGAGGATCTCCGCGATGTTCGCCTTGAGCTTCGAGTGCGGCATCACGACCTTGTCGTGGTACGCCGAGTTCGCATTGCGCAGACGAGTCAACATGTCTGCGATCGGATCGGTCATCGTCATGGTGACCTAGTCAACCTTTCTCACTGCGGTTCCCCAGCCCAGGGTCCGAGTTCACGGTCGCGGGCAGGCCTACAGCGAAGTGGAAACGCTTCTTACCAGCTTGACTTGCTGACACCCGGCAGTTCGCCGCGGTGCGCCATCTCCCGGAGGCAGATCCGGCACAGGCCGAACTTGCGGAACACCGAGTGGGGACGCCCGCAGCGCTGGCAACGGGTGTAACCCCGCACCTTGAACTTGGGCTTGGCGGCAGCCTTGTTGATCAATGCCTTCTTGGCCATCGACTCAGTTCTCCTTGAACGGGAAGCCCAGGAGCTTCAGCAGCGCCCGACCTTCTTCGTCGGTGGTCGCGGTGGTGACGACCGTGATGTCCATGCCGCGCGGGCGGTCGATGGCGTCGGGGTCGATCTCGTGGAACATCGACTGCTCGTTGAGACCGAACGTGTAGTTCCCGTTGCCGTCGAACTGCTTGCCCGACAGGCCGCGGAAGTCACGGATACGCGGCAGCGCGATGGTCAGCAGCCGGTCCAGGAACTCCCACATGCGGTCGCCACGCAGCGTCGCGCGGGCGCCGATCGGCATGCCCTCGCGGAGCTTGAACTGCGCGATGGACTTGCGAGCGCGCCGAACCTCGGGACGCTGGCCGGTGATGATCGAGAGGTCGCGAACGGCGCCCTCGATCAGCTTGCCGTCGCGGGCGGCGTCGCCGACACCCATGTTGACGACAACCTTCACCACGCCCGGAATCTGCATGACGTTGGCGTAGTCGAACTGCTTGTTCAGCTCGGCGGCGATTTCCTCGCGGTAGCGGGTCTTCAGCCGCGGAATGATCTTCTCAGCAGTGGTCATGATCAGATGTCCTTCCCGTTACGACGGGAAATGCGGACGCGCTTGCCCTCGTCGTTCGTCCGGTAGCCGATGCGCGACGGCTTGCCGTCCGCGTCGACGACCATCACGTTGGAGACGTGGATCAAGGCCTCCTGGGTCACGATGCCACCGGACTGCGCACCACGCTGGGTCTGCGAGATCCGGGTGTGCTTCTTGACCCTGGCCACGCCCTCGACCAGGACCTTGTTGGTGTCCGGGTGGGCCTGGATGACCTTGCCCTTGGCGCCCTTGTCCTTGCCGGCGATGACGACGACCGTGTCGCCCTTCTTGACCTTCATGGTTAGAGCACCTCCGGTGCCAGCGAGATGATCTTCATGAACTTCTTGTCGCGCAGCTCACGGCCGACCGGTCCGAAGATGCGGGTACCCCGCGGCTCGTTGTCCGGCTTGATGAGCACGGCGGCGTTCTCGTCGAACCGGATGTAGGAACCGTCGGGACGACGGCGCTCCTTCACGGTCCGAACGATGACGGCCTTGACGACATCGCCCTTCTTCACGTTGGCACCGGGGATGGCCTGCTTCACCGTCGCGACGATGATGTCCCCGATACCCGCGTAGCGGCGGCCCGAGCCACCGAGAACACGGATGCAAAGGATTTCCTTCGCACCGGTGTTGTCGGCGACGCGCAGCCGCGACTCCTGCTGGATCACTTACAACTCCTGACCATTCCTGGCCTGCCAGATTTCCGACCTGACAGGCTCGGTCCAACGAACTACTACTTGGCCTTCTCGAGGATCTCGACGAGCCGCCAGCGCTTGGTGGCGGAGAGGGGACGCGTCTCCATGAGGCGAACGCGGTCACCCACACCGGCCGTGTTCTCCTCGTCGTGCACCTTCACCTTGGTGGTGGAGCGCAGGACCTTGGAGTACCGGCGGTGCTTCTTGCGGTCCTCGAGCGCGACCACAATCGTCTTGTCCATCTTGTCGCCGACGACGTAACCCTCGCGGACCTTGCGGTCGTTGCGGTCTTCGGTCGTGGCTTCGTTGCTTTCGGTCATGCCGCACCCTCACCAGTGGAGACCGCGTCGGGGGAAACCGAGAGACCGAGCTCCCGCTCCCTCATCACGGTGTAGATCCGGGCGATCTCGTGCCGGATCGTCCGCAGACGACGGTTGTTGTCGAGCTGCCCGGTGGCCATCTGGAAGCGGAGGTTGAACAGCTCCTCCTTCGCCTCCTTCAGGCGCAGCACGAGCTCCTCCTCGGTGAGCTCACGCAGCTCGGAAGCGGTGGTACCCGCTGCCATCAGAACTCACCACCCTCACGCGTAACGATGCGGCACTTCATCGGGAGCTTGTGGATCGCGCGGCGCAGTGCCTCGCGGGCCACGGCCTCGTTCGGGAAGCTCATCTCGAAGAGCACCCGACCCGGCTTGATGTTGGCCACCCACCACTCCGGAGAACCCTTACCGGAACCCATGCGGGTCTCGGCGGGCTTCTTCGTCAGCGGGCGGTCCGGGAAGATGTTGATCCAGACCTTGCCACCACGACGGATGTGCCTGTTGATGGCAATACGCGCGGACTCGATCTGCCTGTTGGTCACGTAGGCCGGCTCCAGAGCCTGGATGCCGAACTCACCGAAGGTGACCCTCGTGCCGCCCTTGGCAGCACCCGACCGACCGGGGTGGTGCTGCTTGCGGTGCTTAACCCTCCGCGGGATGAGCACGACTCAGCCCTCCGTCTTCTCTTCAGCGGCCGGGGCTGCCGGCGTCTCGCTGGCCTGTGCGTCGGCCGCGGCGCGCCCAGCCTCGGTGCTCGTCGGCGTGGTGCCGCTGGCACCAGAACGACGGGCCCGGTTCGGGCGGGCATCGCGGTCGCGACGAGGCGCGCGGTCGGCCGACGGGGCGGCGTCACGCTCACGCTTGGCGTTCAGACCACCGACGACGTCACCCTTGTAGATCCACACCTTCACGCCGATACGGCCGAACGTGGTGCGGGCCTCGAAGAAGCCGTAGTCGATGTCCGCGCGCAGCGTGTGCAGCGGCACTCGGCCATCGCGGTAGTGCTCGGAACGGGACATCTCGGCACCGCCGAGACGACCGCCGCACTGCACGCGGATGCCCTTGACCTGCGGGGAGCGCATGGCCGACTGAATGGCCTTGCGCATCGCGCGCCGGAAGGCGACGCGGTTGGACAACTGCTCCGCCACACCCTGGGCAACGAGCTGCGCATCCGACTCGGGGTTCTTGACCTCGAGGATGTTCAGCTGCACCTGCTTCTTGGTGAGCTTCTCCAGCTCACCGCGGATGCGGTCGGCCTCGGCGCCACGACGACCGATGACGATGCCCGGCCGTGCGGTGAAGATGTCGACGCGAACGCGGTCACGAGTGCGCTCGATCTCCACCTTCGAGATGCCGGCACGCTCCATGCCACGGCCGAGCAGCTTGCGGATCTTGACATCCTCGGCCACGTACTCGGCGTACTGCTTATCGGCGTACCAGCGGGACTTCCAGTCAGTGGTGATCCCCAGCCGGAAGCCGTGCGGGTTGATCTTCTGACCCACTACCGGTTACTTCCCTTCGCGCTGGTCTTGCGAACCGCCTTGGGACGGGCTTCCGTCTTGGGACGGGACTCGACCTCGACGGTGATGTGACTCGTGCGCTTGCGGATCCGGTACGCGCGGCCCTGGGCCCGCGGACGGAAACGCTTCAGCGTCGGCCCCTCGTCCACGTAGACCTTCGACACCCAGAGGGTGGTCGGGTCAAGGGAGAGGTTGTTCTCGGCGTTGGCCACGGCGCTGGCGAGCACCTTCGCGACCGGCTCACTTGCCGCCTGAGGCGCGAACTGGAGCACGGCCAGGGCGTCGCTGGCGCTACGGCCCCTGATGAGCTCGATCACGCGACGCACCTTCATCGGCGTGTCGCGGACGTAGCGAGCCCGAGCCACGGCGCGCGGGTACTCCGGCGCACTGGCATCGTTGCGGGCGTTCATCGCTGCTTCCCCTTAGCTTCTTCCTAGTTCGTCGCCTAGCGGCGGCGCGACTTCCGGTCGTCCTTGATGTGGCCCTTGAAGGTGCGCGTCGGGGCGAACTCGCCCAGCTTGTGCCCAACCATGGCCTCGGTCACGAACACCGGGACGTGCTTCCGGCCGTCGTGCACCGCGAGGGTGTGCCCCAGCATGTCCGGAATGATCGTGGACCGGCGGGACCAGGTCTTGATGACGGTCTTCTTGCCCGACTCGTTGAGAACGTCCACCTTCTTGAGCAGGTGGTCGTCAACGAAGGGGCCCTTCTTAAGGCTGCGAGGCATCCTTCACTCCCTTCCTGCTCAGCGCTTCTTACCGGTGCGACGACGCCGGACGATGAGCTTGTCGCTTGGCTTGCGGCGGCGGGTACGGCCTTCGGGCTTACCAGCCGGGTTCACCGGGTGGCGACCACCGGAGGTCTTGCCCTCGCCACCACCGTGCGGGTGGTCGACCGGGTTCATGGCGACACCACGCACCGTGGGCTTGCGGCCCTTCCAGCGCATGCGGCCTGCCTTGCCCCAGTTGATGTTGCTGTGCTCGGCGTTGCCGATCGCACCAACAGTCGCGCGGCAGCGGACGTCCACGTTGCGGATCTCACCCGAGGGGAGGCGCAGCTGGGCGTAGGGGCCGTCCTTGGCGACGAGCTGAACGCTCACGCCCGCGGAACGGGCGATCTTCGCGCCGCCGCCGGGGCGGAGCTCGATCGCGTGGATGACCGTACCGACCGGGATGTTGCGCAGGGGGAGGTTGTTGCCCGGCTTGATGTCAGCCTTGGGCCCGTTCTCCACCATGTCGCCCTGGCGCAGCTTCTCGGGGGCGATGATGTAGCGCTTCTCGCCGTCCAAGTAGTGCAGCAGTGCGATGCGCGCCGTGCGGTTGGGGTCGTACTCGATGTGAGCGACCTTGGCCGGCACGCCGTCCTTGTCGGTGCGGCGGAAGTCGATCAAGCGGTATGCCCGCTTGTGACCGCCACCCTTGTGCCTCGTGGTGATCTTGCCCGACGCGTTACGGCCACCTTTGCCGTGCAGCGGACGGACCAGCGACTTCTCCGGCGTCGACCGAGTGATCTCGGCGAAGTCGGAGACGCTCGCACCGCGACGACCGGGGGTCGTCGGCTTGTACTTGCGAATGCCCATCTCTACGCAGTCCTCGTCGTCATCAGGCGGCCGGGCCGCCGAAGATCTCGATCGGCTTGCTCTCGGCAGACAGCGTCACGATGGCGCGCTTGGTGTCCTTGCGCTTGCCATAGCCGGACCGGGTGCGCTTGCGCTTGCCCTGCCGGTTGAGCGTGTTGACGCTGACGACCTTGACGCCGAAGACCTTCTCAACGGCAATCTTGATCTGAGTCTTGTTCGAGCCGGGCGCCACCACGAAGGTGTACTTGTTCTCCTCGAGCAGTCCGTAGGACTTCTCGGAGATCACCGGCGCGAGCAGGATGTCCCTGTGGTCGGGGATCACTTCTCGGCCTCCTCGGACACCTCGGAGGAGCGGGCGACGGCCTTCGCGGAGCGGCCACGGGCCGGTCCGGCGATGAACACGTCGTACGCGTCCTTGGTGAACACCACGTCGTCGTTGACCAGCACGTCGTAGGTGTTGAGCTGGTCGGGCGCGATCACGTGCACACGGTCGAGGTTGCGCAGGCTGACCCACGAAACCTCGTCGGTGCGGTTGAGCACGACCAGAACGCGACGTGCTTCCGTCACCGACTCCAGCAGCTTGCGGGCGGTCTTGGTGGAGGGGGTGTCCCCGTTCACCAGAGCGCTCACGATGTGCAGCTGGCCGGCGCGGGCCCGGTCGGAGAGGGCACCGCGGAGCGCGGCGGCCTTCATCTTCTTGGGCGTCCGCTGGGTGTAGTCGCGCGGCTGCGGGCCATGCGAGATACCACCACCGGCGAACTGGGGCGAACGCGTCGAGCCCTGACGGGCGCGGCCGGTGCCCTTCTGCCGGTACGGCTTCTTGCCGCCACCGGAGACCTCGCCGCGGGTCTTCGTGCTGTGCGTGCCCTGGCGAGCCGCGGCCCGCTGGGCCACGACGACCTGGTGCAGCAGCGAGATGTTCGCCTGCGCGTCGAAGATCGCGGCGGGCAGCTCGACACTGCCGTCGGTCTTGCCGTCCGGCGTGTGCACCTCAACGGTGTTCGTCATCAGGCACCACCCTTCGCAGCGCTCTTGATGAACACCACACCGCCCTTGGGACCGGGAACAGCGCCCTTGATGAGCAGCAGCCCCGCCTCGGCGTCGATGCGGTGAACGGTCAGGTTCTGAGTGGTCACGCGCTCGTGGCCCATGCGGCCAGCCATGCGGACACCCTTGAACACGCGACCAGGAGTGGCACACCCGCCGATGGAACCCGGCGAGCGGTGCTTGCGCTGGGTGCCGTGGCTCGCGCCGAGGCCCTTGAAGCCGTGTCGCTTCATGACGCCCGCGGTGCCCTTGCCCTTGCTGGTGCCGATGATGTCGACAACAGCGCCGGCCTCGAACACCTCAGCGGTGAGCTCCTGGCCGACCTGGTACTCGGTCGCGTCCGTGGTGCGCAGCTCCGCCAAGTGGCGACGAGGAGTCGCGCCTGCCTTGGCGAAGTGGCCCGTCACGGGCTTGTTGACCTTGCGCGGGTCGATAGCGCCAAAGGCCAGCTGCACAGCCGTGTAGCCGTCGATTTCTTGGGTTCGCACCTGGGTGACCACGTTCGGCTCGGCCTTGACGACGGTAACCGGAACGATCCGGTTGTTCTCGTCGAAGACCTGAGTCATGCCGAGCTTGGTGCCCAGGAGCCCCTTAACCTGCCTGTCAGACATGGGTCTCGTTACTCTCCGCCCCAAATGGGATCAACACTGCCGCGTCCACTTACTGAATGTTGACGTCGACGCTCGCCGGCAGGTCGATGCGCATGAGCGCGTCCACCGTCTTCGGCGTCGGGTCGAGGATGTCGATCAGACGCTTGTGCGTGCGCATCTCGAAGTGCTCGCGCGAGTCCTTGTACTTGTGCGGCGAGCGGATGACGCAGTAAACGTTCTTCTCAGTGGGCAGCGGCACAGGCCCGACGACCCGAGCGCCGGTGCGCGTCACGGTCTCGACGATCTTGCGCGCGGACGCGTCGATCGCCTCGTGGTCGTAGGCCTTGAGCCGGATGCGGATCTTCTGTCCCGCCATAGTGGCTTGCCGTTCCTCTGCTTCTCGTACCGCTGCGGTGCGGTGCCTAATGGGGGTCACTGGGGACCCTTGGCGCGCTCCGCCCCTGTTCAAATGTCACGGTGCCCGGTCCACGCGGTCGGGCGTGTCGCGCCCGATGCATAAGCCGGTCCCACTGAGATAACTCCGTGGGATGGGTCTTGCCTGACCCGCAGCACCCTGATCAGCCAGCGGGGTTAACCGATGTCCAATGACTCAGGGCGCGGACCGCTCGTGACGGGGCGGCCGAATTCTTACGAACGCGGCCGCCCCGACGAGCAACCCGTTAAGGATGCCACACGGGTGTGCGGCGATCCAAATCGGGGTCTGGAATTAGACCAGGATCACTTACTTGATGATCTTGGTGACCGAGCCCGCACCCACGGTGCGCCCACCCTCGCGGATGGCGAAGCGCAGGCCCTCGTCCATGGCGATGGGCTGGATCAGCTTCACGCTCATGCCCGTGGTGTCACCCGGCATGACCATCTCGGTGCCCTCGGGGAGGTCAACGACGCCGGTCACGTCCGTGGTGCGGAAGTAGAACTGCGGGCGGTAGTTGTTGAAGAACGGCGTGTGGCGGCCACCCTCGTCCTTCGAGAGGATGTACACCTGCGCCTCGAACTCCGTGTGGGGAGTCGTGGTGCCGGGCTTCACGATGACCATGCCGCGCTCGACGTCTTCGCGCTTGATGCCGCGGAGCAGCAGCGCGGCGTTGTCGCCCGCGCGGCCCTCGTCGAGGAACTTCTTGAACATCTCGATCGAGGTGACCGTGGTCTTCCGCGAGGTCTCGCGGATACCGACGATCTCGATCTCCTCGTTGACCTTGAGGATGCCGCGCTCGATGCGACCGGTCACCACGGTGCCGCGGCCGGTGATCGTGAAGACGTCCTCGACCGGCATGAGGAACGGGCGGTCGACCTCGCGCTCCGGCTCCGGGATGGCCTCGTCGACCGCGTCCATGAGGCCCATGAGCTTCTCGGCCCACTCGGCGTCGCCCTCGAGGGCCTTGAGCGCGGAGACGCGGACCACGGGGAGGTCGTCGCCGGGGAACTCGTACTCGGAGAGCAGCTCGCGGACCTCGAGCTCGACGAGCTCCAGGATCTCCTCGTCGTCCACCATGTCGGACTTGTTCAGCGCGACGACGATGTAGGGCACGCCGACCTGGCGGGCCAGGAGCACGTGCTCCTTGGTCTGCGGCATCGGGCCGTCGGTCGCGGCCACGACCAGGATGGCGCCGTCCATCTGCGCCGCACCCGTGATCATGTTCTTGATGTAGTCCGCGTGACCGGGGCAGTCGACGTGCGCGTAGTGGCGCTTCTCCGTCTGGTACTCGATGTGCGCGATCGAGATCGTGATGCCGCGCTGCTTCTCTTCCGGCGCCTTGTCGATCTGGTCGAACGCGGACGCCTGGTTCAGGTCCGGGAACTTGTCGTGCAGAACCTTGGAAATAGCAGCAGTCAGCGTGGTCTTGCCATGGTCGATGTGACCGATGGTGCCGATGTTGACGTGCGGCTTCGTCCGCTCGAACTTCGCCTTCGCCACTGGATTGTCCTCCTGGACTTCGTATTGCTTGTCCGGCGGGCGGCTTCGCGCCCGCCGGACTACACGTCAGGGTCGATTGTGCGGACCCCAGGGAGACCCCCGGAGAGCCCGCTAGAACTGCGGTGCTCCGGTTTGGGTTACTCGCCCGTCGCCTTCGCGATGATTTCCTTCGCCACGTTGGTCGGAACCTCGGCGTAGGAGTCGAACACCATCGAGTAGTTCGCGCGACCCTGGGTGCGAGACCGCAGGTCGCCGACGTACCCGAACATTTCCGACAGCGGGACCAACGCCTTGACGACGCGGGCACCGCTGCGCTCCTCCATGGCCTGGATCTGACCACGGCGGGAGTTGAGGTCACCGATGACGTCGCCCATGTAGTCCTCGGGCGTGGTCACCTCGACCGCCATGACCGGCTCGAGGAGCACGGGGTTGGCCTTCCGAGCGGCTTCCTTGAGCGCGATGGAACCCGCGATCTTGAACGCCATCTCGGAGGAGTCGACCTCGTGGTACGCACCGTCGAGCAGGGTCAGCTTGATGCCCACCAGCGGGTAGCCCGCCAGCACGCCGTACTGCATGGCGTCCTGGGCGCCCGCGTCCACCGAGGGGATGTACTCCCTGGGGATGCGGCCACCGGTGACCTTGTTGTCGAACTCGTAGAGCGCACCGTCGGTGCTCTCCAGAGGCGACAGGGTGATGAGGATCTTGGCGAACTGGCCGGAGCCACCGGTCTGCTTCTTGTGGGTGTAGGAGTACTTCTCCACGGTTCCGCGGATGGTCTCCCGGTACGCCACCTGAGGCTTGCCGATGTTGGCTTCGACCTTGTAGTCCGACTTCATGCGGTTGACGAGCACCTCGAGGTGCAGCTCGCCCATGCCCGCGATGATGGTCTGACCCGTTTCCTCGTCCAACTGGACCTGGAAGGTCGGGTCCTCCTCGGCCAGCTTCTGGATCGCCGTGCCCAGCTTCTCCTGGTCGGCCTTCGTCTTCGGCTCGATCGCGACCCGGATCACCGGGTCGGGGAACGTCATCGACTCGAGGACGATCGGGTTCTGCGAGTCCGACAAGGTCTCGCCGGTGGTGGTCTCCTTGAGACCGATCACCGCGTAGATGTGGCCCGCCTGGGCCTCGTCCACTGGCTGTTCCTTGTTGGCGTGCATCTGGAAGAGCTTCCCGATGCGCTCCTTGCGGTCCTTGGTCGAGTTGATGACCTGGGTGCCCGCGGAGAGCTTGCCCGAGTAGACCCGGATGTAGGTCAGCTTGCCGAAGAACGGGTGCGCCGCGATCTTGAAGGCGAGGGCCGCGAACGGCTCTTCCTTCGAGGGCTTGCGGAACGCGGGCGTGACGCCGTCCTGGAGGGTGCCCTCGACCGGCGGCACGTCCAGCGGGGACGGCAGGTAGTCGATGACCGCGTCGAGCATGGGCTGGACGCCCTTGTTCTTGAACGCGGAACCGCAGAGGACCGGGTACGCGGACCTGTTGGTCACGATCTTGCGGATACCGGTCTTGATCTGCTCCACCGACAGCTCTTCGCCACCGAGGTACAGCTCCATCAGGTCGTCGTCGGTCTCCGCGACGGCCTCGATCAGCTTCTCGCGGAACTCGGCGACCTTGTCGGCGAGGTCGGCCGGGATCTCCTCGACCGTGTAGTCCTCACCCTTCTCCACCTCGCCGCGCCACGTGAGGGCGCGCATCTCGACCAGGTCGACGACTCCGATGAAGTCGCTCTCCGAGCCGATGGGGAGCTGGATCGGCAGCGGCTTGGCGCCGAGCCGCTCCTGGATGGTGCGCACGGTGAAGTAGAAGTCGGCGCCCAGCTTGTCCATCTTGTTGACGAAGCAGATGCGGGGCACGTCGTACTTGGTCGCCTGCCGCCAGACCTGCTCGGACTGGGGCTCGACGCCTTCCTTGCCGTCGAACACGGCAACAGCGCCATCGAGAACGCGCAGCGAACGCTCGACCTCGACCGTGAAGTCCACGTGGCCCGGCGTGTCGATGATGTTGATCTGGTGGTCTTTCCAGAAGCAGGTCGTCGCGGCGGACGTGATCGTGATGCCGCGCTTCTGCTCCTCCTCCATCCAGTCCATCGTCGCAGCGCCGTCGTGCACTTCGCCGATCTTGTAGCTCTTCCCCGTGTAGAAGAGGATTCGCTCGGTCGTCGTGGTCTTGCCCGCGTCGATGTGCGCCATGATCCCGATGTTGCGGACCTTGGCCAGATCGGTGAGCACTTCCTGTGCCACGGGTGTCTTCCCCTGTCTTTGAGCAGCTGGTAGCAGTGCTCGCTAGGGCTGGGAGAGCCCGACCCGCGAGTGCGGGCCGGGCATCACATCACCAGCGGTAGTGAGCGAAGGCCTTGTTGGACTCGGCCATCTTGTGCGTGTCCTCGCGACGCTTGACGCTCGCGCCGAGGCCGTTGCTCGCGTCGAGCAGCTCGTTCATCAGGCGCTCGACCATCGTCTTCTCACGACGCTGCCGGGAGAAGGTGATGAGCCAGCGGAGCGCCAGCGTGGTGGAGCGCGACGGACGAACCTCGACCGGCACCTGGTAGGTGGCGCCACCGACACGGCGGCTGCGCACCTCGAGGGTCGGCTTGACGTTGTCCAGGGCGCGCTTCAGCGTGACGACCGGGTCGGTGCCGGTCTTCTCGCGAGCACCCTCGAGCGCTTCGTAGACGATCTTCTCGGCGACCGAGCGCTTGCCGTCGACCAGCACCTTGTTGATGAGCTGCGTCACCAGCGGAGAGCTGTAGACCGGGTCGGAGATCAGCGGCCGCTTCGGGGCCGGTCCCTTGCGGGGCATTAGCTCTTCTCCTTCTTCGCGCCGTAACGGCTGCGAGCCTGCTTGCGGTTCTTCACGCCCTGGGTGTCCAGGGAACCGCGGATGATCTTGTAGCGAACACCCGGCAGGTCCTTCACACGACCGCCGCGCACGAGCACCATCGAGTGCTCCTGCAGGTTGTGACCCTCGCCGGGGATGTAGGCGGTGACCTCGATGCCACTGGTCAGCTTCACGCGGGCAACCTTGCGGAGCGCCGAGTTGGGCTTCTTCGGGGTCGTGGTGTAGACGCGGGTGCACACACCGCGCCGCTGCGGGCTCCCCTTGAGGGCCGCGGTCTTCTGCTTGGCGACCTTGTCAGTGCGGCCCTTGCGGACCAGCTGCTGGATCGTTGGCATACGCCGGCTGCTTCTTCCGTTGTTGCGTCTCGTCACACGTGCTGGCGAGCTCTGTTTACTTGATCCCTCTCTGCACCCGAGGTCGGGCGTGTCGCCCGGATCCCAAGGTCCGCGGGTAACACCGCAGGTGTTCCAGCGAGTGGAGGACACCGGTGCTTCAGGCAAACCGGCACCGCCACGAGAGGGCGTTGCCGCTGCATAGGCACACGGAGCGGCCCGACATGGGTCGGGCACGAGTATCAAAGATACCTCGCTTCGTCGACCGGGGTCAAAACGGGGGTACCCGCGCTCCCCCGCTCCCACGTGCGAGGTCTCGCGATGCGGACTACGAGGGGACGGCCGCCACCCGGTTCGCCCGCGACCTCGTGACGACCACCACAGCGATGCCCGTGAGCAGCAGCACCAGGCCCGGCAGAGCTTCCGGCCGCGGGACCTGACCGAGCCACAGCCACGCGATCAGTGCCGCGCCGGGGACCTCGAGCAGGATCAGCAGGCTGACCGTGCTCGCGGACACCTTGTGCAGCGCGTAGCTGAACATCGAGTGGCCGAGGAGCTGCGCGCCGACGGCGAGGCCCGCGATGGCGAGCCAGGTGGTGGCGTCGAAGCCGACGAGCGGGACGCGGAACACCAGGCAGCCCGCCAGGAGCAGCGCGGCGCAGACCGAGTAGCAGACGAGCGTGTAGGTAGTCGTGGTCACCGCGGCGGTGCGGGCGCGTTCGCCGAAGGCGGTGTAGACGGCGGCGCAGGCACCGCCCGCGAGGGCCAGGAGGTCACCCGCCAGAGCTGGGCCGCCGACGGTGAGGTCCGCGCCGGTGGCGATGACCACCCCGGCGACCGCGAGGACGGTGCCCAGCCAGGTCGTGATGGGGACCCGGTGGCCCTGGAGGCGGGCGATGAGGGCCTGCCAGATGGGTTGGGTGGCCACCAGCGCGGTGGCGGTGGCGACGCTCGTGAGCTGGATGCTGGGCATCCAGGTGGCGAAGTGGGCGGCCAGGGCTATGCCCGCCAGGACGCAGTGGAGGCCTTCGCGTTTGCGGGTGGTGGTGAGGGAGCGGAGTTCGGTGGTGCGGGTGGGGCTGGTGAGGGTGAAAGGGGTTAGGACGGCTACGGCGAGGGTGTTGCGCCAGAAGGCCAGGGCCAGGGCGGGGGCGGCGGCGAAGGCGATCAAGGGGCCGGAGGAGGAGACGGCCAGGAGGGCGATGGTGATGGCTGCTGTGGTGAGGGGGGTTGGGGGGTGGGGGCGGGGTGGCACGTGGGCCATCTTTGCTCGTGGGTGGGGGGTGGGTGGGGTGAGGTTGGCCATGGGGTAACGGCTGGGTGAGGGGCTGGGTGGGGGTGGCGGGCTTGTGGCGGGATGGGATTTGGGGGCGGGTTGAGCGCGGTGCGTGTAGTTCGCGTTGTCGCGGCGGCTGTAGGTGGTGTGTGGCTCGGCGTGGTGGTGTGGGCGGCTGTTGTTGCTTCGCTGTTGGGTGGCGTCAGGTTCATCGGGCCGAAGTCGTCCGCGCGGACCACGGGTTCCGGCTTGGGCGTGTGGGTCGTAGAGGTGGCGTTTCAGTCGGCTGGGCAGTCGGGTTGGTTGGTCGGTCAGTTCGGTAGGTCAGTCCCGTAGGTCTGGTCGGTCGAGGCAGGCTGCGGGCTGGCCGGTCGGGCCGGTCGGGCCGGTCGGGTCGGGCTGGTCGGTCGAGCAGGTCGAGTCGGGTCGGCCCAGTCGATCAGTCGGCCGGTCGGGTCGGTCAGCCGAGCCGGTTGATCAGTCGGGTTGGCTGGTCGGCCGGCCAGTTGCCCGGTCGGGCCGGTCGGTGGTCGGTTTTTGTCGGACCTTGGTCGTAGCGTGTGTATCGGGGGGTCCTCACGGTCGGGGGACCTCTGGTTTGTGGTGGTCCTGGGGTTCGCGGTGGTGAGGCGAATTCGAGGTGGGTGGGCGGCTGGCGGTTTGGGTGGGGGCACGGGCAGCGGGTTCCAGCGTGGGTGGCCGGTTTGACTTGGGGCCCCTAGATTTGCCCCTTCGTCGGACCAAAACGGCGGGGAGGTGAAGCCGCCGTCCGACGCAAGTTTAAGGGGCAAATCCCCCAAGTAAAACCGGCCACGGTTGCGTATGGCCAGGTCAAGTGGGGTGCTCCTGCTGATTACTGGCATGGGTTGGTTGGTGGTGATCCCCAGGTTTGTTGCGAGGCTTTGGCAAGTTGGGCGCGTGGTGTGCGGCTTTGCCCGGCAGGTCGGTGGCTGTCCGTGGTTCTGGATATGTGGTGCTGAATTTTGTGTGGCGGTTGTGTGTTTCGAAAAATGTCGGACCCCCGTCGTAGCGTGTGTGTCGGGGGGTCCTCACTTCTGGGGGACCTCCGGTTTGTCTTGGTTGGGTGATTGACTGGGGTGGTGACCTCAGATCTTGTTGCCGGTATGGCCGCGCTTGTGCCTGGTGGGGTGGCGCCGGTGGTGTTGGCTGTGCGTGGGGCTGTTGTGGTTGTGCGGGTTGGGGATGTTGTGCTCAAGGCGCATGAGCCTGGGGCTGGTGTTGTTGAGCTGTCTGCTCGGTTGCGGTTGGCCGGGGATTTGCGGTTGCGGGAACTGGTGTTGCCGCCGTTGTCGGTGTCTCCCTCGGTGGTTGAGGGGCGGGTTGTGACCGTTTGGCCGTTGGGGGTGCCTGTGCCTGAGCGGGATCCGGTTTCTGCGCCGCTTGAGGAAGCCGGGCGGTTGTTGGCGGCGTTGCACCGGTTTGGGCCTGCGGATTTTGGTGGGGTTGGGCCGGTGTCCGGGGCGCCTCAGCGGATGGTGCGTGCGGTTGACGAGTTGCGTCGTGCTGGGCTTGGTAGGCGGGCGGACGTGGTGTTGCGGGCGTTTGGGACCTTGCCCTTGGTGGAGGCGCCTGCGCGGGTGGTGGTTTGTCATGGGGACTGGCATCTCGGGCAGATGGTTTTGGCCGGGGGGTGGCGGTTGATCGATGTTGACGACCTGGGGTTCGGTGATCCTGCTTGGGACTTGGCGCGGCCTGCCGCGCTGTACGCGGCGGGGGTGCTGGATCCGGAGACTTGGGGGCGGTTCCTCGACTCGTACGTGGCCGCGGGTGGGGTGGCTGTTGACGCTCGGGATCCGTGGGTGGCGTTGGACGTGCCCGCGCGGGCGTTGGTGATCCAGATGGCGGCGCGTGCGCTGGTGGCTGCGCAGCGCGACGAAAAGGTGCTGGACGAAGCGCAGGAAGCGCTCCTGGAGGCGTGCGATCGGATCGTCGCGGCACATCCACACATGGCTCGCGGCTAATATCGGACGTATCGCCGAAGGGGCGTGTACGAGCAGGAGGCCCACACGATGCAGTGTCCGAAGTGTCACGCGAACATGCGCACCTACGACCGCATGGGGGTGCACATCGACCAGTGCGATGGCTGCCGCGGCGTGTTCCTCGACTACGGCGAGCTGGAAGCCATCACGCGGCTGGAGACCCAGATGGCGACCCCGCCGCCCGTCGCGCCGCCGGCCGCCTACCCGCCGCCCGGTTACGCGCAGCCCGCTCCCGCGTGGGGCGCGCCGCAGGTCCACTACGGGCACCACGGCCACCGTCGGAAGCACGGCGGCCTGGCAGGTCTTTTCTACTCCTCCTGATCCACCCGTGGTGGGGGGGGGGCCCGGGGGGGGGCCCCCGCCACTCAGCGGTTGCGACTACCGAGAATGTGGTTGATACTTGGTAGTGACTGAGGGGAGGTCGTCATGTCCGTAGCGACCGAGGCAGCGCAGATCCGCGATCTGTTCGAGCAGATCGAGGAGATCGAGGAAGTCGCGTTGACGCTGCACGAGGACGACGTGCGCAGGCACAAGCTCGCGGGCGTCGTCGCCAGAGCGCTGCGACAGGCGCCGCCCATCCGGCCCGTCGTGGCGGGGGAACTGCTCGACCTCACCGAGAAGACCGTGAAGGCGTGGGCGCGTGAGGGCGTGCTCGCCATCAGCAGCCAAGAGCCGCGGATGCTGCTCGACGCCGAACGCCTCCACGAGGTGCTGCACCTCGTCTCCGACCTGCGCCGCGCGGGCAAGAGCCGCGGCCTGCTCGACGAGGTCCACCGCAGGCTCAGTGACCTGGCCCTGCTCGACCGCACCGACCTCGCCGCCAGCCTGGAGCAGATGCACCGGGGCGAAGGACGCGTGGTCCGCACCGGTTGATCCAGGTCGTCGAAACCCCAGTCGCCAGCTCCCAGGCGTCCGGCCTGCGCGGGCCCGCCCGCCAGGCCTACGACCGGTTCCTGGACGAGCTCGCGCACAGCGGCTGCGCGGCGCTCGGCTACCGCGTCACCGGCCCCGAACCACTCCCCCGCCTGTGCGTGAAGCACCTCCGCGGCGCGGACCGCGTCGTGGTCGCGTTCCCCGCACCGGAAACCGTGTGGGTGCTGCTGGTCGGCCCGCACGACGACGACCCCGGCCGCAACCTGTACGACGCGCTGTACGAACTGGCGGGCGTCCGGCCGCGCACGGGCGACAAGCGCACCAAACCCCGCTGCTGCGACGACGAGACCGGCGCACCACCCGTGGTGGACGCGGACCTGATCGACGACCTGGTGGCCCGCGCCCGAGCGATCACGAGGGCGCGGCGGCGCTAGCATGTTTTGTGGATGAATCATCCTTTTTAGTATCATGAACAAGTGAGTGATACCCCTTTTAGGGATACGGCGCGCAGGCTGTCCGAGCGGATGGACTACATCAGCATGTCCGTGCACAGCGATCGGGCACGCTCGCACGGCTGGTGGCGCAACGTCGTCGAGTTCGGACCGTGGAACGGGCCAGGCGAGACCAGGGTCGGCCCGCCGACACCCGAAGCCATCCAGGGCATCGCCAAGTTGTTCGGCACCACGACCGAACGCGTCAGCGCCATGGTCGCCCAGGACTGGTACCAGGTCGGCCAGACTTCGGGCCATTCATCACGGGTAGCGCGGCTCGCTCACGGGATAGATCAGCTCAACGAGGACGACACCGACCTGGTCGAGCAGTTGATCAATCGACTGGCGACGATCAAGTGATCGACTCGCCTGGGCGCTTCAGCCCGACCGAGGTCGCACACGTCGACGAAACCAGCGTGCACCTGGGGAACAACATCAGCATGTACGGCATCGCGGCCGTCCTGACCTGCACGGATACCCATCCGATCATCGCTGACGCCTTGACGTCGACACTGTTGCCGACTCGGACCTACCTGCACCACTACGACGAAACGAGCGATCGGAGGCTGATGATCGCGAAGATCATCTCGGAACTCCCGCTCGACGGCGCGCTCATCGTCATGGAAACCACGACCGCTCAACGCCAAGAACGAGCACGGACGCGACTGCTGTCCCAACTGCTGCCGCGTCTGCAACACGAGCAGCACGTGCGCCACGTGGTGCTCGAGTCGCGATCAGGTTCCGACCGGCACGACCGCCGCACCCTCGACAGGCTGCGTAGATCACGTGTCGTGTCCGCCGAACTGCGCATGGACCACGTCAAGAAGGGCGAGTCAGCACTGGTCTGGCTTCCCGATTTCGTCGCCGGCGCGTACTTCGCGGCGCGGTACCACGACCAGCCAGAGCCCTGGGAGCTGATCACGACAGCTCACGCGGTGGATGTACTCACGTTCCCCTGACAGCGCGAAGCCCGGAGTCCCACGACAACGCAGGCACATCCGGGCTCACTTTCAACCGAGTCCGCAGACCGGCGACACCGCCAAGGTTATAGCAAGGAATCCGGCCACACCACCGGCGGCGCTAGGTTCGGGTGCATGACGAGCGAGCCGTACGGCGAGGGCTTCCTGGACGTGGGTGACGGGAACTCCGTTTACTGGAAGGTCTTCGGCAATCCGGACGGCAAGCCCGCCGTCGTGCTGCACGGCGGTCCGGGGAGCGGTAGTCCGAAGAAGACCCAGCACTACTTCGACCTGGCGGAGTACCGCGTGGTGCTGTTCGACCAGCGGGGGTGCGGGCGCAGTACGCCGCACGCCAGCGACCCGGCCACGGACCTGGGCGTGAACACCACCGACCACCTGCTGAGTGACGTCGAGTTGTTGCGGGAGCACCTCGGGGTGGAGCGGTGGTTGGTGTTCGGTGGGTCGTGGGGGTCCACGTTGGCGCTCGCCTACGCGCAGCGGTTCCCGGAGCGGGTCGGTGAGCTGGTGCTGGTCGCCGTGACCACGAGCACGCGGGCCGAGAACGACTGGCTGTACCGAGGGGTGGGGCGGTTCTTCCCCGAGGCGTGGGAGCGGTTCCGGGCTGCGGCGGAGGAGGACGACCTGTTCGCGGGCTACTCGCGGCTGCTGGCCGATCCCGTTCGCGAGGTCCGGGAGCGGGCGGCGGCGGAGTGGCTGCTCTGGGAGGACACCGTGCTGTCGCTGGAGTCGCACGGGAGACCTGACCAGTTCAGCGGGAAGCCCCCGTCGGACGCGGTCGCGTTCGCGCGGATCTGCTCGCACTACTGGCGGCACGGGTCGTGGCTGGAGGAGGACGCGCTCGTGCGCGGCGTCGGCGGGCTCGACGGCATCCCCGGTGTGCTGGTCCACGGGCTGCGGGACCTGAGCTGCCCGGTGGAGGCCGCCTGGCGGCTGCACCGGGGGTGGCCGGGATCGGAGCTGCACACGGTCGCCGACGCCGGGCACAAGGGCAGCCCGGAGTTCAGCGAGCGGATCAGGACGGCGTTGGCGTCGTTCGCCCATCGGCGTTAAGCGGGTCCTTAACGCGGTTAAGCTCGAACGCCTCGGGCGTGCGGACGCCGTCGTCCAGCACCGCCCGGTAGATCTCGTAGCCGTTCACGGACTTCCCGTGCTCGGGCCTGCCGAGGTAGGCCTTCTTGATCTCCAGGATCGCCGCGCGGATCTCGGGGGTCAGCCGGGCGGGCATCGACCTGACGTGGTCGAGGTCCGGTTGGCGTTCGGGCTCGTCCACGAACCAGATGTCCAGGTTCCAGTCGTCGCCCGCGGCGGACCGGTACGTGGCGCCGAGGTAGAACCCGTCGGGGTAGGTGGCGTCGGTGTTCCACGACCCGGTGTCGTTGCGGAACAGCACCCGCTCTACGCGGTGGTGCCGCGCCAGCTCGGCGCCCAGGTTCGCCACGGCCTCGTGGACGGACTTGCCCAGTTCCTGGCACACCACGGTGATGTCGATGTCGCGCTTCACCAGCAGCCCGAGCGCGGAACTGCCCACCCGCACGGGCTCCCCCACCACGGCCAACGACTGGTTCAACCCCAGCGCGTCCACGACGGCGTCCGACTCGGCCTGCAAGGCGTCCTGTTCCAAGAGCGCGTCCATACCCCGATTCTCACAGAACCGGAGATCGGTGGCAGAACGCGGAAAGGCCCCGCGGACCGAGGTCCACGGGGCCTTTCGCACAAACTCGACTAGCGGTAGTCGCGACCGAAGTCGTAGTCGTCCAGCGGCACCGCCGCACCCGTGCCCGTGCCGAAGACGTCGGGGGTGTAGTACCCGTCGTCGTACGAGGGGATCGCGTAGGCCGCGGCCCGCGCTTCCTCGGTCGGCTGGACCTGGATGTTGCGGTACCTGTTGATGCCCGTACCAGCCGGGATCAACTTACCGATGATCACGTTCTCCTTCAGACCGATGAGCTTGTCCGAACGGCCGTTGATGGCCGCGTCGGTCAGGACTCGGGTGGTCTCCTGGAAGGAGGCCGCGGACAGCCACGAGTCCGTCGCGAGCGACGCCTTCGTGATGCCCATCAGCACCGGACGGCCGGCAGCGGGCTCGCCGCCCTCGGCGACGACCTTGCGGTTGCCCGCCTCGAAGTCGGCGCGCTCGACCAGGGAACCGGGGAGGAACTCCGCGGCACCCGAGTCGATGATCGTGACCCGGCGGAGCATCTGCCGGACGATCACCTCGATGTGCTTGTCGTGGATCGCCACGCCCTGTGCGCGGTACACCTTCTGCACCTCGTCCACGAGGTGGAGCTGGGCCTCGCGCGGACCCATGACACGAAGGACCTCGTGCGGGTCGGGCGTGCCCTCCAGGAGCTGCTGGCCGACGGTGACGTGGTCGCCGTCCGCGAGCGGGCCGGTGGGCGTGTTGGCGAGCCGCTGGCGCTTCGACAGCTTCTCGAAGACGATCTCCTCGGACCCGTCGTCCGGGATGAGGGTGATCTTCCAGAAGCGGTCGCCGTCCTCAAGGCGAACCCGGCCGTCGACGTCCGCGATGGGCGCCTTGCCCTTCGGCACACGAGCCTCGAACAGCTCCTGCACACGGGGCAGACCGGTCGTGATGTCGTCACCTGCGACACCACCCTGGTGGAAGGTGCGCATCGTCAACTGCGTGCCGGGCTCACCGATCGACTGCGCGGCGACGATGCCGACGGCCTCGCCGACGTCGACGAGCTGACCCGTCGCCATCGAGCGGCCGTAGCAGCTCGCGCACACACCGACCGGCGTCTCGCAGGTCAGGACCGAGCGGACCTTCACCTTGATGATGCCCGCCTCGACCAGCTTCGCCAGGGCCGGGTCGCCCAGGTCGTCGCCGCGGTTGAGGAGCAGGTTGCCGTTGTGGTCGTTCAGGTCGTCCGCGATGGTGCGGGCGTACACGCTCGTCTGCGCGAACTCGTGCATGACGACCTTGTCGCCGACCTTCTCACCGACCGGCAGGGTCACGCCGCGGGTGGTGCCGCAGTCGACCTCGCGGATGATGACGTCCTGCGACACGTCCACCAGACGACGGGTCAGGTAACCCGAGTCGGCGGTGCGCAGCGCGGTGTCGGCCAGACCCTTGCGGGCACCGTGCGTGGCGATGAAGTACTCCAGCACCGACAGGCCCTCGCGGAACGAGGCCTTGATCGGACGCGGGATGTACTCGCCCTTCGGGTTCGTCACCAGACCGCGCATACCGGCCAGCGAACGGACCTGGGTCATGTTGCCCGCCGCGCCCGACTTCACGATCATGCGGATCGGGTTGTCGTCCGGGAAGTTGGCCTCCATGACCTCGGCGACCTCTTCCGTCGCCTTGGTCCACACCTTGACCAGCTCGTTGTTGCGCTCCACGTAGGAGAGCTGACCGCGCTGGTAGCGCTTCTCGACCGCTTCCGCGAGCTTCTCGTGCTCCTCGAGGATGCCCTGCTTGGCAGCGGGCACGAGGACGTCCGAGATGGCGACGGTGACGCCGGACCTGGTGGCCCAGTAGAAACCGGCGTCCTTCAGCTTGTCCAGCGTCCGGGCGACGGTGACCATCGGGTACCGCTCGGCCAGGTCGTTGATGATCGTGGCCTGCCGCTTCTTCGGCATGACCTCGTTGATGAACGCGTAGTCCTGCGGGAGGACCTCGTTGAACAGGACGCGACCCAGGGTGGTCGTGGCCAGCCACGGCTGACCGGGCTCCCAGTCCTCGGGCGTCTCGTTCTTCGGCGGGTTCTTGTCCGTGACGCGGATCTTCACCATCGCCTGGAGGCCAAGGACCTTGCGGTCGAACGCCATCAGCGCCTCGGCCGGGGAGGAGTACGCGTGGCCTTCGCCGAGGTCACCCTCCTTGTGCCGGGTGAGGTGGTAGAGACCGGTCACCATGTCGAGTCGCGGCATGGCCAGCGGCTTGCCGGACGCGGGCGACAGGATGTTGTTCGACGACAGCATCAGCACGCGCGCCTCGGCCTGCGCCTCGGCGGACAGCGGCAGGTGGACCGCCATCTGGTCACCGTCGAAGTCGGCGTTGAACGCCTCACACACGAGCGGGTGCAACTGGATGGCCTTGCCCTCGACCAACTGCGGCTCGAAGGCCTGGATGCCCAGGCGGTGCAGCGTGGGTGCGCGGTTCAGCAGCACGGGGTGCTCGGTGATGACCTCTTCCAGCACGTCCCACACGGCCGGGCGCGCGCGCTCGACCATCCGCTTGGCGGACTTGATGTTCTGCGCGTGGTTGAGGTCGACCAGCCGCTTCATCACGAACGGCTTGAACAGCTCCAGCGCCATCTGCTTTGGCAGACCGCACTGGTGCAGCTTGAGCTGCGGGCCGACCACGATGACCGAACGGCCGGAGTAGTCGACGCGCTTGCCGAGCAGGTTCTGGCGGAACCGGCCCTGCTTGCCCTTCAGCAGGTCGGACAGCGACTTGAGCGGGCGGTTGCCCGGCCCGGTCACCGGGCGACCGCGGCGGCCGTTGTCGAACAGCGCGTCGACGGCCTCCTGGAGCATCCGCTTCTCGTTGTTGACGATGATCTCGGGCGCGCCGAGGTCGATCAGCCTCTTGAGGCGGTTGTTCCGGTTGATCACGCGGCGGTACAGGTCGTTCAGGTCCGACGTGGCGAAGCGGCCACCGTCGAGCTGCACCATCGGGCGCAGGTCCGGCGGGATGACCGGGACGCAGTCGAGGACCATGCCCTGCGGGTTGTTGCGGGTCGCCTGGAAGGCGGCCACGACCTTGAGCCGCTTGAGCGCGCGCAGCTTCTTCTGGCCCTTGCCGCTGCGGATGGTCTCGCGCAGCACGTCGGCCTCGGCGTCGACGTCGTAGTCGCCCAGCAGTCGCTGGATCGCCTCCGCGCCCATGGCACCGGTGAAGTAGTCGCCGTAGCGGTCGTACAGCTCGCGGTACAGCATCTCGTCCGCGATCAACTGGGCGCGCTCGAGCTTGGTGAACGTGGACCAGATCTCGTCCAGCCGGTCCAGCTCGCGCTGGGCGCGGTCGCGGAGCTGGCGCATCTCACGTTCGCCGCCCTCCTTGACCTTGCGGCGGACGTCGGACTTGGCGCCCTCGGCCTCCAGCTCGGCGAGGTCGGCCTCGAGCTTCTGCGCCCGGCCTTCCACGTCGGCGTCCCGCTTGTTCTCGACGCGCTTGCGCTCGACCTGCATCTCGCTGTCCAACGTGGACAGGTCGTTGTGGCGCAGCTCGGTGTTGACGCCCACGATCACGTAGGCGGCGAAGTAGATGATCTTCTCGAGGTCCTTGGGGGCCAGGTCGAGCAGGTAGCCCAACCGGCTGGGAACGCCCTTGAAGTACCAGATGTGCGTGACCGGGGCGGCCAGTTCGATGTGGCCCATCCGCTCGCGACGCACCTTGGCGCGAGTGACCTCGACGCCGCAGCGCTCGCAGATGATGCCCTTGAAGCGCACGCGCTTGTACTTGCCGCAGTAGCACTCCCAGTCCCGCGTGGGACCGAAGATCTTCTCGCAGAACAAGCCGTCCTTCTCAGGCTTGAGCGTGCGGTAGTTGATGGTCTCGGGCTTCTTGACCTCGCCGAACGACCACTGGCGAATGTCATCGGCGGACGCGAGACCGATGCGGAGCTCATCGAAGAAGTTGACGTCGAGCACGTCTTCTCTTCTCCCCTTCGGTTGTTTTGCTACTCAGGAGTGTGGGTCGGGTCACTCGGTCGGGAGCCCGCGGGAGGCAGGCTCCCGACCGATGACCGGCGAGGTCAGTTGACGACGTCGTCGACTGACGGCGATTCGGACCGCGAGAGGTTGATGCCGAGGTTGGCGGCAGCCCTCTCCAGGTCCTCGTCGTCGCCGTCGCGCATCTCGATCGCGGCGCCGTCCGAAGACAGCACCTCGACGTTGAGGCACAACGACTGGAGCTCCTTGAGCAGCACCTTGAAGGATTCCGGGATACCCGGCTCCGGGATGTTCTCGCCCTTGACGATGGCCTCGTAGACCTTCACGCGGCCGAGCACGTCGTCGGACTTGATGGTGAGGAGTTCCTGGAGCGTGTACGCGGCGCCGTACGCCTGCATCGCCCAGCACTCCATCTCACCGAAGCGCTGGCCACCGAACTGCGCCTTACCACCCAGCGGCTGCTGCGTGATCATCGAGTACGGGCCGGTGGAGCGCGCGTGGATCTTGTCGTCCACCAGGTGCAGCAGCTTCAGGATGTACATGTAGCCGACCGACACGGGGTGCGGGTACGGCTCGCCGGAGCGACCGTCGAAGAGCTGCGCCTTGCCGTTCTGCTTGACCATCCGCTCACCGTCGCGGTTCGGGATGGTCGAGCCGAGCAGCCCGGTGATCTCCTCTTCCTGCGCGCCGTCGAACACCGGCGTGGCCGTGTTCGTGTTCGGCTCCACGTGGTAGAGGTCCTCGGGCAGGTTCTTCGCCCAGTCGGCCTCGCCGTCGATGCTCCAGCCCTGCTTGGCGATCCACCCGAGGTGGGTCTCCAGAACCTGGCCGATGTTCATACGACGCGGCACGCCGTGGGTGTTCAGGACGATGTCGACCGGCGTCCCGTCCTCCAGGAACGGCATGTCCTCCGCGGGGAGGATCTTGCCGATGACGCCCTTGTTGCCGTGGCGCCCGGCGAGCTTGTCGCCGTCCTGGATCTTGCGCTTCTGCGCGACGTACACGCGGACGAGCTCGTTCACGCCCGGAGGCAGCTCGTCGTCGTCCTCGCGGCTGAACACGCGGATGCCGATGACCTTGCCGTACTCGCCGTGCGGCACCTTCAGCGACGTGTCGCGCACCTCGCGCGCCTTCTCGCCGAAGATCGCGCGGAGCAGGCGCTCCTCCGGGGTCAGCTCGGTCTCGCCCTTGGGCGTGACCTTGCCGACCAGGATGTCACCGGGCTGGACCTCGGCACCGATGCGGATGATGCCGCGCTCGTCGAGGTCCGCGAGGACCTCCTCGGAGACGTTCGGGATGTCCCGCGTGATCTCCTCGGCACCGAGCTTGGTGTCGCGGGCGTCGATCTCGTGCTCTTCGATGTGGATCGAGGTGAGCACGTCGTCCTGCACGAGGCGCTGCGACAGGATGATCGCGTCCTCGTAGTTGTGGCCTTCCCACGGCATGATCGCCACGAGCAGGTTCTTGCCGAGGGCCATCTCGCCGTTCTCGGTGCAGGGGCCGTCCGCGAGGACCTGGCCCTGCTCCACGCGGTCACCCTCGTGGACGATCGGCTTCTGGTTGATGCAGGTGCCCTGGTTCGACCGGCGGAACTTGTGCATCCCGTAGGTCTGGCGGGAACCGTCGTCGGCCATCACCGTGACGTAGTCGGCGGAGATCTCCTCGACGACGCCGGTCTTCTTGGCGACGACGACCTCGCCCGCGTCGACCGCGGCGCGCAGCTCCATGCCGGTGCCGACCAGCGGCGCCTCGCTGCGGAGCAGCGGGACGGCCTGGCGCTGCATGTTCGCGCCCATCAGGGCGCGGTTCGCGTCGTCGTGCTCGAGGAACGGGATCATCGCGGTCGCGGCCGACACCATCTGCCGCGGCGAGACGTCCATGTAGTCGACGTCCTCGGGCAGGATCAGCTCGACCTCGCCGCCCTTCTTGCGGACGAGGACGCGCTCCTCGATGAAGTTGCCGTCGAGGTCGATCTGGGCGTTCGCCTGCGCCTTGACGTACCGGTCCTCCTCGTCGGCCGTCAGGTAGTCGATCTGGTCGGTGACCCGACCGTCGACGACCTTGCGGTACGGCGTCTCGATGAAGCCGAACGGGTTGACCCGCCCGTAGGAGGACAGCGAGCCGATCAGGCCGATGTTCGGGCCTTCCGGCGTCTCGATCGGGCACATGCGGCCGTAGTGCGACGGGTGGACGTCCCGGACCTCCATGCCCGCGCGCTCACGGGACAGACCACCCGGACCCAGCGCCGACAGGCGGCGCTTGTGGGTCAGGCCCGCGAGCGGGTTGGTCTGGTCCATGAACTGCGAGAGCTGGGAGGTCCCGAAGAACTCCTTGATCGCGGCCACGACGGGACGGATGTTGATCAGGGTCTGGGGCGTGATCGCCTCGACGTCCTGGGTCGTCATCCGCTCGCGGACCACGCGCTCCATGCGGGACAGGCCCACGCGGATCTGGTTCTGGATCAGCTCGCCGACCGTGCGCAGGCGACGGTTGCCGAAGTGGTCGATGTCGTCGACCTCGACGGGCACCTCGGTCTCGCCGGGCTGCATGGTCGTCTCGCCGGCGTGCAGGCGCACGAGGTACTCGATCGTCGTGACGACGTCGTCCTCGGTGAGCACACCGGTGCTGATCGGGCTGGCCAGGCCCAGCTTCTTGTTGACCTTGTACCGGCCGACCTTGGCGAGGTCGTAGCGCTTCTCCTTGAAGAACAGGTTCTCCAGAAGGGCCTGCGCGCTCTCCTTGGTGGGGGGCTCGCCGGGGCGCAGCTTCCGGTAGATGTCGAGCAGTGCCTCGTCGGTGCCCGCGGTGTGGTCCTTCTCAAGCGTCGTGAGGAGGGTCTCGCTGAACGAGAAGCGCTCACGGATCTGCTCGGTGGACCAGCCCAGCGCCTTCAGCAGCACGGTGACCGGCTGGCGGCGCTTGCGGTCGATGCGCACACCGACGGTGTCGCGCTTGTCCACGTCGAACTCCAGCCAAGCACCCCGCGAGGGGATGATCTTGACGCTGAAGACGTCCTTGTCCGTCGTCTTGTCGACGTTCGTGTCGAAGTAGACGCCGGGCGATCGGACGAGCTGGGAAACCACGACCCGCTCGGTGCCGTTGATGATGAACGTGCCCTTGTCGGTCATCATCGGGAAGTCACCCATGAACACCGTCTGGCTCTTGATCTCGCCAGTGGTGTGGTTGGTGAACTCCGCCGTGACGAACAACGGGGCGGCGTACGTCATGTCCTTGTCCTTGCACTCCTCGGTCGAGGCCTTGACCTCGTCGAAGCGCGGGTCGGAGAAGGAGAGGGACATCGAGCCCGAGAAGTCTTCGATCGGCGAGATCTCGTTGAGGACCTCTTCGAGGCCGCCCGTCGGCGCCTCGTCACCGGCGTCGATGCGGCGCTGGAACCACGCCTCATCACCGGTGAGCCATTCGAAGGACTGAATCTGCAGGTCAAGCAGGTTGGGCGTCTTGAGCGGTTCGTGGATCTTCGCAAATGAGACCCGCTTGGGCGCTCCAGGGATCCCCGACGTGGAGTTGGTCGCAGCAGTGGCCTTGGTCGCGCGAGAGATCGCCAAGATGCGTCCTTCCAGGGACTAATTAGCTGGCTAGCAGCGGACTAGCACGGCTGTCAAGGGTGCGGCGCCGCCGTGCGCATCCTGGTCTCGACAGGCTTCCTCCCGGCGAGGAGGGGCCCAACAAGGGGGCAAAACGGGATGAGGGCAGCGCAAAGGAGCAGTCTAGCCACACACACGGCGACTGTCGAGAGGCACCTGGAAGGACCTTTCTCGTGTTCGGAAACAGAGTGACCCTGCCTGCGCCCACAGTCAAGATGCCACGCCCCGATCACTCCGGTGGCGCAAGCCATGTTTACCGGAAGTAACCTCTTTGACCAGCACAAACACGAGCGGAGCAGCGTCAGTGATCAACAACGCTGTCCGGAACAGCCCCACCGGACCGGGTACACCATGGACAGAAACTTGCCCAAAAGTGTGGCCGGAGTCACGCGTTCAGGGGCTTGAAGTGGATCTTCTTCGTCTCTGTGAACGGTTGCAGGGCCCTTGTAGCCTGATCCACTGATAGGACGTCTACCCCGCGCACTTGGCCATCTCGGTCGACTGGTCGCCCGTCTGGCCGAACATCTCCATGTTGTCGACCTTCCAGCGCCCGTCCGAGCGCTGGGCGCCGACGCGCATCATCGCGATGCCCCCGCCGGTCTGGTTGTCGGTCGTGCGGGTGGTGACCTGGTCGATGAACAGCAGGACGGTGGCGCGGTCGCCTTCGAGCGACGTGACGCCGCTGCTCACGACCCTGACCGTGACCACGAGCTTCTGCTCGGGAGCGAGGGTCCGGACCGGGCCGAAGATCGCGTTGTACTGGCACTTCGCCTTGCCGACCAGCAGCTCGTTCGCCGCCCGCTCGGTGGCGGTGACGTCGGCGAAGTTGTAGGAGAAGGCCTTCTCCACCGCCTCGCGGGCCTGCCCGCTGACCTCGGTGGTGGCACCGGTGTCGACCAGCGCCTGGTTGAGCCGGACGTCCCGGTTCCGGGTCTGGAACCAGAGGCCCAGGCCGCCGAGGACCGCGGCGACCAGCACCAGGACCAGCGGGAGGAGCAGCGGGGACCGGGTCCGGCCCGCCTCTGCGGCGGCCTCGGACTCCTCGTCGGCGGCGTCCGCCGCGTCCGACTCGGCGTCGGCGTCGACGTCGGTGGTGGTGGCGGCGGGCGTGGCGGTCTTCCTGGGCGCGGGTGACGGGACCCTGGTCGAGGTGCGCTTGCGGCCGGTCGGCTTGGGAGCGGCCTCGGCACCGGTGTCGGACGTGCCGTCGAGGTCGGCCGGGGTGCCAGGGTCGGCCAGGGTGTCGGATGTGCCGTCGAGGTCGGCCGGGGTGCCAGGGTCGGCCAGGGGGTCGGACGTGCCGTCGGGGTCGGCCGGGGCGGCGGTCCTGGGCTCGGTGGGGTCCGCGGTGTCGGGTTCGGCCGGGGTGGGCTCGGCGAGGTCCGCGGTCTCGGGGTCGGCCGTCGGCTCGGGAGCGGCGGTGACGGCGGTCGCGTCCGGGGTCGTGACCTGCGCGGACTCCTCGACCGCCCGCGCTTCGGCGGTGGTGTTCGCGGGGGCTTGGCGGTCGGCTCGCTCCCCCGGCGTCGGCTCGGAGGTCGGCGGGCGGTGCAGGCCCGCGACCTTCGGGCGGTGCGCGGGCGTCGACGGGACCGGGCGGCGGCGGGGCGGCGGGGGCACTGGGGAGTCCAATCTGATCAGGCGCCGCCGGCCGCGACGGGGCCGAGCGCGCTGAGCTTCCAACCGGCGTCCGTGCGGGTCAGGTCCGTCTGGTAGCGGTTGACCTTCTTGACCGACTGGCCGCCGTCGGGGGTCACGGTGGTCTCGACGACGGCGATCAGGTGGGCCTGGCCCGCGCGGTCGTCGAGTTCGGTGACCGCGGCGTCGAGCACCCGGCTGGTGGTGACCGTCTTGGCGTCCTGGATCTGCTTCTTCCGCGTGTCCTTGCCGCTCTCGATCTCCTGGTGCAGGTCGCCGGTGGAGGAGTCCGTCCAGCGGGCCAGGTCCTCGTCGACCTTGCGGTAGTCGAGGGTGGTGAAGTTCGCGATGCCCACCTGGCCGACGCGCAGCACCTCGTCGCGCTCCCGCGCGTACTCGACGCCGTCGCCGGTCGACCCGCTCAGCCAGGACACCCCGGCCCAGGCCGCGTAGCCCGCGGCGAGCACCACGAGCACCGCGCTCAGCGGCAGCGCCCAGCGGCGGATTCCGGTGGTCATGCGTCCTCCTAGCCCGGCAGGCCGAGCAACTGGCCGAGGCTGGTCAGCACGGGCGCGGCGGCGGCCGCGGTCCCGGTCTGCTCCTGCCCCGGCTGCGTGGTCACGCCGCCTTGGGGAGTGGTCGGTTGGCCACCGTACGGGGCGTTCTGGGCTCCGCGCACGGTGGTGGCGCTGCCCCGTGCCAGCGCGCAGTACGCCTGGGTGTTCAACGCGACCGGTGTGGTGTCGGTGCCCTGCCTGATCGGCGTGCCCTCGTAGCCCGCGGTGCACGGCGCGGGGTCGAACACGTTGATCGCGAGGCCGAAGTGGGCGGTGCCGTCGCCGGGCGCGACGGTGAACCCGCCGCCGACCACGACCGGGTAGGTGACGGCGATCTGCTCCAGGCCGTCCAGTCTGCTGACCAGGATGTTCGACGTGGTCAGCAGGTTCGCGACCACCACGCCGAGGTTGGGGCCGCTCTCCCGCAACAGCGCGGACACCTGGGCGGCGGCCTGCGGGCTCACGGCGATCAGGTTCCGCAGGTCGCCGTCGGACTTCTTGAGCTGCTCGGCGAGCAGCCGCAGGTCTCCGCTGAACGACCTGATCGCGCTCCCCTGCTGGGCCTGGGTGGTCAGCACGGTCACCCCGTCCTGGAGCAGCGCCTTCGTCTGCGGCAGGTGGTCGGTCGCGGTCTGGGTGAACGACCGGGTGCTGTCCAGCAGGGCTTGCAGGTCGGGGCCGGTGCCGCTGAACGCGATGTCCAGCTCGTCCACGACGGTGCGCAGCGCGTCCGTCGGCACGGACTTGGCGAACGCGTCGAGGTTGGAGAGGAGGTCGTCGACCGGTGGCGGCGTCTTGGTGGCGCTGCGCGGGATGACCGCGCCCGCCTCCAGGTACGGCCCGCCGTCGCTCTTGGGGCGCAGGTCCACGAACTGCTCGCCGACCGCGGACCGGTTCGCGACCACGGCGTTGAGGTCCGCCGGGACGCGGGGCGCGTCCGGGTCGATGTCCAGGTCGACCTCGACGCCGTCCGCGGCCAGCCGCAGCGCGCCGACCCGGCCGATCGCGACGCCCCGGTAGGTGACCTCGGCGTTGCTGAAGATGCCGCCGGAGTCGGCGAGCCTCATCGTCACGACGTAGCCGGACGAGCCGACCAGCCTGCCGAGCCCCACGTACTTCGCTCCGACGAAGCTGACGCCGACCAGCGCGATCACCAGGAACGCGCCGATCTGGAGCTTGATCCTGCGGGGGATCACCGGCCACCTCCCAGCAGTCCGCCGAGCAGGTCGCCGAGACCGGTCCCCGTGCCGATGCCGGGCACGGGGAGGTTCGGCAGCGGCAGGGGCAGCGACGGGAGCGGCTTGCCGTCGAGGCCGGGGATGCCGGGCACCAGGCCCTGCCGGGACGAGCCCAGGTTGTCGACGATGTTGCCCAGGTCCAGGTCGATGTTCGCGTACAGGTTCGTGTAGTCGCCCTTGATGCCGTCGACCGCCGCGTCCGGGAACGGGTAGGTGAGGAGCAGCTCGAACGCGTTCGGCAGGTTGGTGCCAGCCTCGGCGAGCTTCTGGAGCGTCGGCGTCAGCGCCTTCAGGTCGGCGACCAGGTCCTCCTTGCTCTTGTCGACCGTGTCGACGGCGACGCCGGACAGCTCGTCCAGCGCCTGGAGCAGCGTGACGAGCTGGGTGCGCTGGTCGGCGAGGACCTTCAGGCCCGGTTCGAGGGTGTCGAGCACTCCCCCGATCTGGTCGCGCTGGGCGTTGAGCGTGCCGCCGAGCCGGTTCACGCCGTCCAGGGCCCTGGTGATCTCGGCCTTGTGCCCGTCGAGCTGGGTGACCAGCGTGTCCAGGTTCGCCAGCAGCGACCGGATCTCCGGCTCGTTGCCCTCGGTGGCGGCGTTCAGCTCCTTGGCGATGTCCTGGAGCTGCGCCACGCCACCCCCGTTGAGCAGCAGCGACAGGGCGCCGAAGACCTCTTCGACCTCGGGGTTGCGGTTGGTGCGGTCGATCGGGATGAGGGCGCCGTCGGACAGCCTGCCCTCCCCCTTGCCCTCGGCGGGTTTCGCCAGCTCGATGAACTTCTCGCCGAGCAGCGCGGACTGGCGGAGCTTCGCGACGGAGTTCGCGGGCAGCACCACGTCGCCGTTCACGGCCACGGTGACCTCGGCGGTCCAGCCGTCCGGGGCGAGGTCGATCTTCTCCACCTTGCCGACGGCGACGTCGTCGACCTTCACGCCCGCCTGCGGCACGAGGTCGAGGACGTCCTTGAACCGCACCGTCACCCGGTACGGGCGGTCGCCGAGGTCGGCGCCGCCGGGCAGCGGCATCGTGTAGACGCCGTCGAAGCCGCCGGACCCGCAGCCCGCGAGCAGCGCGGCGCAGGCCAGGACCGTGATCAGGGACCTCACTGCGGCACACCTCCCAGAGGCAGCGGGAGCGGCAGCTTGCCCTGGCTGAGCGAGCCGAGCGCCTCGGCGGGCGTGGGCAGCGGCAGGGCTCCGGTCAGCACGGGTTCGAGCTGCGAGCACACCTGCGACAGCGCGAGCGGGACGCTGCCCGGCTCGACCTGCTGGATCAGCTTGCAGACGAGCACGATCGGCGGCTGGTTCAGCTCGTTGATGTCGGCCCTGGTGTCGAGGGTCCCCGACGCGGCGTTGTAGGAGTTCTGGAGGTTGCCGAGCGCCAGCGGGGCGACGTCCAGGGTCTCGGCGAGCGCCGCGCGCTGCTTCACCAGGACGCCGGTGATCGACGCCAGCTTGTCCACGTTGGACTTGAGCACGGCCCGGTTGTCCTTGATGAACCCCTGCACCTGGCCGAGCGCGGTGGCCAGCTCGGTCAGCGCCGCCCCGAGGTTCTCCCGCTCGTCGGCGAGGAACCCGGCCACCTCCGCGAGCTGGACGTTGAAGTCGCGGACCTGGCTGTCGTTGGCCGCCAGCATGGCGGTGAAGCTCGACAGGTTGTCGACGGTGGCGAACAGGTCCTCCTTCGAGCCGGAGAGGGTCCTGGTGGCGTCGCCGAGGTTCTTGATGGTGTCGTTGAGGGCCTGGCCGTTGCCGTCGAGGTTCTTCGCGGCGCTGGTCAGCAGGTCCGACAGGGCGCCGTCCCGGTTGGCGCCGTTCGGGCCGAGCGCCGTGGTGAGCTTGTCCAGGCTCGCGTACAGCTCGTCCAGCTCGACGGGGGTCGCGGTGCGCTCGCGCGGGATCACGGCGTTGTCGCCCATCGTGGGCCCGGCGGTGTAGGCCGGGGCGAGCTGCACGTAGCGGTCGCTGACGACGCTCGGCGCGACGACGACGGCCTGCGCGTCGGCGGGCACCTCCACGTCGCGGTCCAGCGTCATGACGACCCGCACGAGCTTGCCCTCCGGCGTGACGTCGTCGATGGAGCCGACCTTCACGCCGAGCACCCGGACGTCCGAGCCGGGGTAGAGCCCGACCGCGGCGCCGAACAGCGCGGTGACCTTCCGCTCGTTCACGCCGGAGAAGGTCCACCACAGCGCCGCCGTCACGACCAGCACCAGCGCGCACGCCATCGCCAGCGCTCGACCGAGGTCGCGGCCCGCTTTCGTGGTCGCCACTACTTCCCCCTCTGCACGCCGGGGGGCAGGCAGCCCTCCTCGTTGAACCCGACCACGCCGAGGTTCACCGAGGGGGGCAGCAGGCCGCAGATGTACACGTCGAACCAGCGCCCGTTGCCCAGGGTGTTCGCGAACACCCGGTAGAACGGGGCCATCAGTGCGATGCCCTTGTCGAGGCTGTCCTGGTTGCGCTGCAACATGGTGGTGACCCGTTCGAGCTGCTCCAGCGCGGGCCGGAGCTGCGCGCCGTTGTCCGCCACCAGCCCGGTCAGCTCGGTCGACAGGTCGCGGGTCCCCTTGAGCAGCAACGAGATGGCGTCCTTGCGCTTGCGCAGTTCGCCCAGCAGCAGGTTGCCGTCGGACAGCAGCTTCTCGAACTGCTCGTTGCGGTCGGACAGGGTCTTGGTGATGGCCCTGGTGTTCCCGAGCAGCTTCGCGAGCTGCTCGTCGCGCGAGGAGATCGTCTTCGACAGCGCGGACAGGCCGTCCAGCGCGCCGCGCACGCTGTCCGACGAGCCCTCGAACGTCTGGGAGAGCACGTCGAAGCTGTCGGCGAGCTGCTTGGTGTCGACCTGCCCGACCGTGGTCGCGAGGCCGTTGAACGCCTCCTGCACGTCGTACGGGGCGAGGGTGCGGTTCCTCGGGATCGGGTCGCCGGGATCGAGCGGCAGCGACCCCTGCGGGTCCAGCGCCACGAACTTCTGGCCCAGCAGCGTCTTGATCCGGATGGTCGCGGTGGTGCGGTCGCCGACCCAGGCGTCCTTCACCTTGAACGACACCCGCACGACGTCGCGGTCCAGCTCGACCTTGGTGACCTTGCCGACCTTCACGCCCGCGACCCGGACCTCGTTGCCGGACACCAGGCCCGCGGCCTCGCTGAACTCGGCGGAGTACGTGGTGCCGCCGCCGATGATCGGCAGGTCGTCGGAGTAGAACGCGGCGACCAGCAGCAGCCCGATCAGCGTGAGGCTGACGGCGCCGATGGTGATCGGGTTCCGTTCGGGCTTCATCGTCGACACCTCTGCTGGGTCACGGGCAGTGCGGTGATCGGGATCGGGTTGGGGATCACCGGTGGCACGGCGACCTGGCCGGTGCCCTCGCAGAGGAAGAAGTTGAACCACGAGCCGTAGGTCGCGGTGCGGGTGATCGTCTCCAGCTTGTTCGGCAGCCGCTGGATCGCGCCCTCTACGACGGCCTCGTTGTCGGCGAGGTTCTTCGACACCAGGCCGAGCGCGGCGATGTCGTCCTTCAACGGCTGCCGCGCCTGGTCGAGCAGCCCGGCGGTGGTGCTCGTCAGGTCGCCGAGCGCGGTGATCGCGTCACCGATCGGCTGCCGGTCCTGCGCCAGGCCGGACACGAGTTGCTGCACGGTGGTGACGAGGGTCGAGAGCTGCTCGCCGCGCGAGTTCACCGTGTCCAGCACGGAGTTGAGGTTGTCGACCACCTCGCCGATGACCTGGTCCTTGCCCGCGAGCGTCGACGTCAGCGAGGCGGTGTGCCGCAGGAGGCTGTCGATCGTGCCGCCCTCGCCCTGGAGGACCTGGATGATCTCGTAGGACAGCTTGTTGACGTCCTCGGGGTTGAGCGCCTGGAACAGCGGCTTGAACCCGTTGAACAGCACGGTCAGGTCGAGCGCGGGCTTGGTGCGCTCCACCGGGATCACGCCGCCCTCGGCGAGCACCGCGCCCACGTCGCCGACGCCCTGCTCCAGCGCGATGTACCGCTGGCCGACGAGGTTGCGGTACTTGATCGTCGCGGTGGTCGACGCGGGCAGCGCGCGGTCGCCGTCGATGCTGAACTCGACCTCGGCCAGCCGCCGGTCGACGACGCGGATGTCCTCGACCTGGCCGACCCGGACACCCGCGATGCGGATGTCGTCGCCCTGGTTCAGCGCCGTCACGTCGGTGAAGCGCGCGGTGTACCCGGTGGCGTTCGTGAGGCTCACGTTGGCGATCGTGACCGCGAGCAGCGTGGTCGCCAGGATCGTGACGACGGCGAAGACGATCAGCTTGACCAGCGGGGCGACGAGACCTCTCACTTCACCGTCACCTCCGCTCCGCGGTAGAGCGGGCCGAGCAGCAGGCTGGTGAAGCTGGGCATCTGGTCGCTGCGCACGCCGACCTCGGCGCTCAGCAGCACCGCGAGCATCCGCTGCTCCTCCGGCGAGTTCGCCAGGCTCGTGGCCGACACGGCCGACGGGCTCGTGGTGCCCCCGTTGGCGGCCGTGGCGGGCGGCAGGATCCCGTCGTTCGCGCTGCGGGCGGCGGGCGGCGGCTTCGAGCCGTCGACCAGCGGTCCCTCCGGCGGGTACTGCGGGAACGGGTTCGGCCGCGGGATGATGTCGTAGCAGCGCGGGCCGCGCTTGTCGCCGTACACCGGCTCGTCCTGGTTCGGCAGGTACTTGCCGCGGTTCGCGGTGATCTCCATGGTGATGTGCAGGCCGGGTTTGCTCGTGCCGGCACCGAACGCCTCGCTGATCACCGGTGCGAACTCCGTGAGCCCCTTGAGCAGGCACGGGTACTCGGGGGCGTACTTGGCGAGCAGCTCCAGCGTCGGACGGCTGGTGTCGGCGAGCCCGATGATGTTGTTCTTGTTGACCGTCAGGAAGCTGTCCAGGTCACGCGCGGTCGTCGTCAGGTCGCCGTACATCGCCAGCAGGTTGTCGCGCTGCTCGACGATGGTGCGGCTGGTCGTCGTCGCGTCGGTGAGGGCCTGCACGAGGTCCGGAGCGGCGTCGGAGTAGACGTCGCTGACGTCGGCGAGCCTGCTGATGCCCTCCTTGAGGGCGGGGAGCTGCGGGTTCAGCTCACCGAGGTACGCGTCGAGCTGCACGAGGGTCTGGCCGAGGGGCTTGCCGCGGTTGTCCAGCGCCTGCGACACCGCGGTGAGCGTGGTCGCGAGCTTCTCCGGCTGCACGGCCTGGAGCACCGGCATCAGGTCGCTGAGCACCTGCTCCAGCTCGATGGCGCTGCTGGACCGGTCCTGCTCGATGACCGAGCCCTCGGTGAGGTGACCCGCGCCCGCCGTGGCGGGCAGCACCAGGTTCACGTAGCGCTCGCCGAACAGCGTCTTCGGCAGCAGCCGCGCGGACACGTCCTTCGGGATCAGGTCGACCTTGTCCGGTTGCAGCGCCAGTTCCAGCTCGGCGCCGTCGCCGGTGCTGCGGATCTCGCGGACCTCGCCGACGATCAGCCCGCGCACCTTCACGTCCGACGCGGTGAGCAACTGGTTCCCGACGTGGTCGGTCTTCAGCGTGACCGTGACGACCTTGGTGAAAGCGTTGTCGTAGAACGCCACCGTGAGCGCCAGGAACAGGACGATGACGGTGAGGAACACGACGCCGAGCAACCGTTGCCTGATCATCAGCCCGCGATCCTCACCGTCGTGGTGGTGCCCCAGATCGCCAGGCTCAGGAAGAAGTCGAGCAGGCTCGTGGTGACGATGGCGGTGCGGACCGCGCGGCCGACGGCCACGCCGACACCCGCCGGGCCGCCGCTGGCGCGGTAGCCGTAGTAGCAGTGGGTCATGATGATCACGACGGCGAACACCAGGACCTTGCCGAACGACCAGAGGACGTCGATCGGCGGTAGGAACAGGTTGAAGTAGTGGTCGTACGTGCCAGCGGACTGGCCGTAGAACTGCACGGTGATCGTGCGCGCGGCGAGGTAGCTGGTCAGCAGGCCGATCACGTACAGCGGGATGATCGCGACGAAGCCCGCGATGATCCGGGTCGTCACCAGGAACGGCATCGACGGGATGCCCATGACCTCCAGCGCGTCGATCTCCTCGGAGATCCGCATCGCGCCGAGCTGCGCGGTGAACCCGGAACCGACCGTCGCCGACAGGGCGAGGCCCGCGACCAGCGGGGCGATCTCGCGGGTGTTGAAGTACGCGCTGACGAAGCCCGCGAACGCCGACGTGCCGATCTGGTTCAGCGCGGTGAAGCCCTGGAGGCCGACGACCGTGCCGGTGAACACCGACAGGCCGATCATCACGCCGATCGTGCCGCCGATGACCGCCAGCGCGCCGCTGCCGAAGCTGACCTCGGCCAGCAGCCGCAGCGTCTCGCGCAGGTAGCGGCGCAGCACGCGCGGCGTCCACGCGAGGGCGCGCAGGTAGAACCAGAGCTGGTCGCCGAAGCCGTCCAGCGCCCGGAGCGGACGACCCGCGGCCCTGCGGAAGTCGATGGCCACCTCAGCTCCCCTTCGCCGGGACGACCGTCAGGTAGATCGTGGTCAGCACGAAGTTCACGAAGAACAGCAGCAGGAACGTGATGACCACGGCCTGGTTCACGGCGTCGCCGACGCCCTTCGGGCCACCGGCCGGGTTGAGGCCGCGGTAGGCGGCGACGATGCCCGCGATGAACCCGAAGATCAACGCCTTGAACTCGCTGATCCACAGGTCGGGGAGCTGTGCGAGGGCGGAGAAGCTCGCCAGGTACGCGCCGGGCGTGCCGTCCTGGAGGACGACGTTGAAGAAGTAGCCGCCCATCACGCCGACGACGCTGACCATGCCGTTGAGCAGGACGCTGACCAGCATCGCGGCCAGCACGCGCGGCACGACGAGGCGCTGGATCGGCGAGACGCCGAGCACCTCCATCGCGTCGATCTCCTCGCGGATCTTGCGCGAGCCGATGTCCGCGCAGATCGCGCTGCCACCCGCGCCCGCGATCAGCAGGGCCGTCACGATGGGGCTGGCCTGCTGGATGATCGCCAGCACGCTGGCGGCGCCGGTGAACGACTGCGCGCCGATCTGCCTGGTCAGCGAACCGAGCTGGAGGGCGATGACGGCGCCGAACGGGATGGAGACCAGTGCCGTCGGCAGGACCGTGACGCTGACGATGAACCAGCTCTGCTGGATGAACTCGCGTAGCTGGAACGGGCGTTTGAAGGCGCTGCGCGTCACGTCGATGCCGAGGGCGAACAGCTTCCCGGTCTCCCGCAGGGCTCCCGCGCCGGGGAACGAGACGGGGCTGCTCACAGGTCACCCGCCCGGCGCTGCCACTCGGTGTCCTGGCCGCGCGGGTAGGGGGTCGGCGTCCTCGGGGCGCCCGCCAGCACGCCGTACTTGCTCTGCTCGGCGGGCGTGAGGCTGGCGATGATGCCCTGCTGGGCGTCGTGCGGGAGCGTGTGGATGATGCTCATGACCCGGTCCTTGCGCCGCCGCACGGCGTCCCGGTTCGGCAGACCGGGGGTCGGCTCGATCTGCGGCACCACCCCGCGCACGTCCTCGTCCGGGGACCCGTCGGAGTGGCCCGCGTCGCGGTGGGCGAGCTCGGCCGCCATCGTCGCCTGGTCCTTCTCCTCCGACATGCCGATCGGACCGATCCTGCGGCCGTTGAGGAACTGCTCCACGACCGGTTCGTCGCTGGTCAGGAGGACTTCCCTGGGGCCGAACATGACCAGTTCGCGGCGAAACAGCATGCCGAGGTTGTCCGGGACCGTGCGGGCCACGGTGATGTTGTGGGTGACGATGAGGATCGTGGCGTCGATCTGCGCGTTCAGGTCGATCAGGAGCTGGGACAGGTACGCGGTGCGCACCGGGTCCAGGCCCGAGTCGGGTTCGTCGCAGAGGATGATCTCGGGGTCGAGGACGAGAGCCCGTGCCAGACCCGCTCGTTTCCGCATACCGCCGGAGATCTCACCGGGGAGCTTCTTCTCGGCGCCGACGAGACCGACCATCTCCATCTTCTCGAGGACGATCCGCCGGACCTCGGCCTCCGTCTTGCGGGTGTGCTCGCGGAGGGGGAAGGCGACGTTGTCGAAGAGGTTCATGGAGCCGAAGAGGGCACCGTCCTGGAAGAGGACGCCGAACATCTTCCGGATCTCGTAGAGCTTGTGCTCGGAGCAGCGGACGAGGTCCGTGCCGTTGATGACGATCTTGCCCTGTTCGGGCTTCAGGAGACCTACGAGGGATTTGAGGAAGACGGATTTGCCCGTGCCCGAAGGGCCGAGCATGACGCTGACCTCGCCTGGCGGGATGCTGAGCGTCACGTCCCGCCAGATGGTCTGCTTGCCGAAGGACTTCGTGAGACCTTCGACGACCACCTCGACGCCCATCACACCTCCCGGATCGGGTTATGGCACACAGGTGCAACGAGTGTGGGGCGGGGAGGTTACTCACCAGTTGGCCTAGTGGGGTTGCGGAGCGGTAACGGGGGGGTGGGTTGGGGTGGGTTGGGTGGGGCGGGTTTGGGTTTGAGTCTGGATATGTGCGAGGTTGCCGTTGTTAGGTCCGGTGCTCGGTCGCACTGGTTTTTTGCCGGTTTGCGGTGGACCATTTTGCGGTTAGCCGTCCTGCGTCCGGCCGTCTTGTGCCTTAGTTGCGTCGAGGTCGGCCGTCCTTGGATAGCAGCGTCGTCGACCACGCCAAGGTCAGCATCGCGTTCGACAGGGTCACCACTCCGCTCTGCCTGGCCGCCGCTCTGCTCAGGCAGGGCCGCGGCTCGTCGTTCGACAGGGCTGTGACCTGCGTCGTCAGGTCACATGGCGGCGAGTTTCAGGAATTGTCAGACCCCTGGTCTAGCGTGTGAATCGGGGGGTTCTCACGGCCGGGGGACCCCGGTTTTGGTTTGGGTGGGTCGGTCGAACCCCGATTGCGCGATTGTCTCGATGCCTCTTTTGCTTTGTCAAGGCGGGAAAGATGCCTTGACAAAGCAAAAGAGGCACGACGTGCGCTAAGAATCGGGATCCGGCCGGGGGAAGGGTTTGGAAAAGCGGTGGGTAGCCAGACTTGGGACGGGGTCTGGTTGCGGCCGGGGGCCCAACGAACGGTGGCGGTAGGTCCGGGGCGGGTTGCGGCCGGGGGCCGATCAAGCGGCGGTAGGTCCGGGGGCAGGTTGCGGCCGGGGGCCCAAACGAGCGGCTGCGGTAGGTCCGGGAGGGCGGGTTGCGGCCGGGCCCCCTGGCGCTGCGGTGAGGCTGAGGTCTGTGGTGGTCGGGTTTTTGTTGCAGCAAAAAAGCGGGTGTCCCGTGGGACACCCGCTTTTGGTGTGCTGCTAGATCACTTGACGGTGATCTTGGCGCCAGCGGCTTCCAGCTTCTCCTTGGCGGCCTCTGCGGCGTCCTTCGCGACCTTCTCCAGGATGGCCTTGGGAGCGGACTCGACGAGCTCCTTGGCCTCCTTCAGGCCGAGGCCCGAGACGACCTCGCGGACGACCTTGATGACCTGGATCTTCTTGTCGCCAGCCGACTCGAGGACGACGTCGAACTCGTCCTGCTCCTCGACCTCGGCTGCCGCGGCGCCGGGGCCCGCGGGGCCCGCGATGGCGACGGGGGCAGCGGCGGTGACCTCGAAGGTCTCCTCGAACTGCTTCACGAACGCGGACAGCTCCAGGAGGGTCATGTCCTTGAAGACGTCGAGCAGCTCGTCGTTGCTGAGCTTCGCCATGGTGGCGGTCCTTTCGGTAACCACGTCCCGGTTAGGGGACGCGAGTGCTTGGGTGTGTGATCAGCTCTCGGCGGGCTCTGCGGCGTCGGCGGCCGGAGCGGCGGTGTCCGAGGACCCCTCCGCGGCGCGCTTGTCCGCAAGTGCCTGGGCCAGGCGAGCGACCTGGGAGGCGGGGGCGGCAAACAGGCCCGCAGCCTTCGACAGGTTGCCCTTCATCGCGCCCGCCAGCTTGGCGAGCAGCACCTCACGGGAGTCGAGGTCCGCAATGCGGGTGACCTCGTCCACCGAGAGGGAGCGGCCATCCATGTAGCCGCCCTTGATGACCAGGGCCTTGTTGTCCTTCGCGAAGTCGCGCAGGGTCTTGGCCGCGTCGACCGGCTCGCCATCGATGAAGGCGATGGCGGTCGGGCCGATGAGGAGGGCTTCGATGCCCTCCACGCCGGCGTCCTGAGCGGCACGCTTGACCAGCGTGTTCTTCGAGACGGTGTACGTGGCGCCCGTGCCGAGAGCGCGACGCAGCGTCGTGAGCTGCGCCATGGAGAGGCCGCGGTACTCGGTGATGACTGCTGCCGAGCTGCCACGGAACTTCTCCGTGATCTCGGCGACGGCCGACACCTTGGTGGGCTTCGCCATGATCGCCTCCTCTCTGGGCTGGGTGTTACCGCGGCCTGAGAGGTCCCGAAACAACAAAAACGCCCCGGCGCAGAACGGGCACGGGGCGTGGATCTTCAGACGCGGCGAACCGCGACCGGGATGCTTCCTCGTCCTCCTGCGCGGGCCGCCCCCATTGCAACGGGGCCTTCGTTCCCTTGCGGGAAGACCGGCGGTCTTTGGTGGAACACGTCAAAGGTAGCTGATGGGCGGTCGCGGCTCCAAATCGAGGCGGCATGATGTACGGGTGACGGACAGCACTGGCAGCACGGGTGGGACGGGCAGCGGACCGCAGCCGCCCGCGGAGATCGACGCGGAGCAGTTGCGGCAGTTCCAGGAGTTCCAGCGCTTCCAGGAGTACCAGAAGTTCCAAGCCGCCCAAGGCCAGAACGGTGGCGTGCCCGGACCGCCCGCATTGCCGCCGGGGCAGGTTCCGCCCACCGCGTTGCCGCCGGGGCAGACGATCTACGTGAAGCCCGCGCCGAAGCCGGTGTGGCAGATCATCCTGGGCAGCAAGCTGGTGCGGTGGCTGGTGATGCTGGTGATCCTGCTGCTGCTGGCGAACTACGGCTACAACAGGTGGTTCGGCGGCGGCGACGATCCCGGTGACAAGGCCGTCGACAGCGGGGGCAACAAGGGGAACGTCATCGCCCCGACCAACGCCTACGGCCTCCAGGGCACCGTCGGGATCTTCTACAAGCACGTGTCGCAGGGGTCGGACGGGCGCGCGTGCAACCTGTTCGCCGACGACGGGCGGGCGCGGCAGAAGTTCACGACGGCGTTCTCCGCGCCGGACTGCGAAGCGGCCATCCGCGAACTGCGCGGGAAGGTGCGGGACGTCGCGGCCTACGAGCAGCCGTACTTCCCCGACACGATGCTGAAGGAACCGCTGACGACCACCACCGAGATCAGCTCCTGCAAGGACCTGATCGTCAAGGGCGGGCCGCTGCTGGGGAAGTTCGTGCTGACCAAGCAGACCGGTAGCGGTGCCTGGATCATCACCGACTACGAGGCCGAGCCCGCCGACTGCGTCGGCCCCTGAACGACGAAGCCCCCGGCGACCGAGGTCGCCGGGGGCTCTTCGTCAGAATTGCGGGTCGATCAGACCTCGTCGACCAGCAGGTTGCGCGTGCGGTTCGGGTCGACCGGGATGCCGGGGCCCATCGTCGTCGAGACGGTGACCTTCTTCAGGAACCGGCCCTTCGCCGCGGAGGGCTTGGCGCGGAGGACCTCGTCGAGCGCGGCCGCGTAGTTCTCGACCAGCTTCTCGGTGTCGAACGACGCCTTGCCGATGACGAGGTGCAGGTTGGCCTGCTTGTCGACACGGAAGTTGATCTTGCCGCCCTTGATGTCCTGGACCGCCTTGGTGACGTCGGGCGTCACGGTGCCGGTCTTCGGGTTCGGCATCAGGCCACGCGGGCCGAGGATGCGGGCGATGCGACCGACCTTGGCCATCTGGTCGGGGGTCGCGATGGCGGCGTCGAAGTCGAGCCAGCCGCCCTGGATGCGCTCGATCAGGTCTTCCGAGCCGACGGCGTCGGCGCCCGCGGCCTCAGCCTCGGTCGCCTTGTCGCCGGTCGCGAAAACGATGACGCGAGCGGTCTTGCCGGTGCCGTGCGGCAGGTTCACGGTGCCGCGGACCATCTGGTCGGCCTTGCGAGGGTCGACGCCCAAGCGGATGGCGACCTCGACGGTCGCGTCGAGCTTCACCTTGGAAGTTTCCTTGGCGAGCTTGGCTGCCTCCAGCGGCGAGTACAGCCGCTCACGGTCAACCAGCTCGGCGGCCTGACGGTAGGCCTTGCTGCGCTTCATGTCTGTTCCCTAACTCAGTGGATCAGTTGTGGTGCGAGCTGCGCTGAGCTCTCCCACGTACAACGATGTATTTGGTGGATCAGCCTTCGACCGTGATGCCCATGGAACGGGCGGTGCCAGCGATGATCTTCGCGGCCTGGTCGACGTTCGTGGCGTTGAGGTCGACCATCTTGCCCTCGGCGATCTCGCGGACCTGGGCCATGGTCACCTTGGCGACCTTGACGCGGTGCGGCTCGCCCGAGCCCTTCTCGACGCCTGCGGCCTTGAGGAGCAGCTTCGCGGCGGGCGGGGTCTTGAGCTTGAAGTCGAACGTGCGGTCCTCGTACACGGAGATCTCGACCGGCACGACGGTGCCGCGCTGCGACTCGGTCGCGGCGTTGTAGGCCTTGCAGAACTCCATGATGTTGACGCCGTGCTGACCCAGCGCGGGGCCGACCGGCGGGGCGGGGTTCGCCATGCCGGCCTTGATCTGGAGCTTGATGATCGCTGAAAGCTTCTTCTTCTTGGGAGGCATCTCAATACTTCCTGTTATTGCAGTGTCCGCGCGCGGCCCTGCCAGCCGCAGCGTGGCCGACGATCCCCGAGGGGATCGGTCAGATCTTGGAAACCTGGCTGAACGACAGCTCGACCGGGGTCTCGCGACCGAAGATCGACACCAGGACCTTCAGCTTCTGGCCGTCGGCGTTGACCTCGCTGATCGTCGCGGGCAGCGTCGCGAACGGGCCGTCCATGACGGTGACCGACTCGCCGACCTCGAAGTCGACCTCGATGGTGGACTTGGCCGGGCCGGACGTCGACTTCTTGCCCTCGGCCGCCTTCGGCTCCACCTGCGGGAGGAGGAACTTCAGGACCTCGTCGATGGTCAACGGGGAGGGCTTGGACGTCGCACCGACGAAGCCGGTCACGCCAGGCGTGTTGCGCACCGCGCTCCACGACGAGTCGTTGAGCTCCATGCGGACCAGGATGTAGCCGGGCAGCACCTTGCGCTGCACCTGCTTGCGCTGGCCGTTCTTGATCTCGGTGACTTCCTCGGTCGGCACCTCGACCTGGAAGATGTAGTCCTCCATGTCGAGCGTCTGGATGCGCGTCTCGAGGTTCGTCTTGACCTTGTTCTCGTACCCGGCGTACGAGTGCACGACGTACCAGTAGCCGGGCGCCGCACGGAGTGCGTCGCGCATCTCGGCCACCGGGTCGGCGGGTTCGGCGTGGATGTCCGGCAGCTCGGCAGCGGCCGCCTCGTCACCCTCGACCGACTCGACGTCGCCACCCGACTCGGGCTCGACGTCGGTCGGCTCGTCACCGTCGACGGTGTCGGTCGCGGACTCCTCGGTGTCCTCCAGCTCACCAACCGGCTCGACGTGCACGGAGTCGCCGTCCTGAGCGGCCGCGAACACCTCTTCGTCGGTCAGGTCGGTCAGCTCGTGGGCGTCAACGCCGTTCTCGGAGGTCACTGCGGGTCTCGCTTCCTTTCGTGCATCACGTGTTCGGCCACCTCACCGGGGGCCGTCGCTGCTCGGCTCAGCCGAACAGCTCGAACACGGCCCAGCCGAAGCCAACGTCGAGTCCGTACACGAGGGCGACCATGAAGGTCACGAAGACCAGCACGACCCCGGTGTACGTGACGAGCTGCTTGCGCGTCGGCCAGATGACCTTGCGCAGCTCGCTGACGACCTCGCGGATGTAGCGGAAACCCCTGGAGATCAGCGAAGGCCGCTTCTCCTGGGCGTCCCGAGCCCGCGTGGCACGGCCCTTCTTCGACGCCGCATCCTCGTCCTCTTCGGACTTGGACACCTTCTTGGCGTCGTCCTTGCGGGAAGCCGGACGGGCGGAAGCACGACGCTCACGCCGGGCCGCAGCGGTGACCGGCCGAGCCGCGCTCTCGCGCTCCTCCGGCTGATCCTGCTCGCGGTCGTCGCTCATGCCGTCCTCCACTCGCCGTGCATTTCGACGCAGGGGCGACAGGAATTGAACCTGCAACCTGCGGTTTTGGAGACCGCTGCTCTGCCAATTGAGCTACGCCCCTTTGGGACCCGACCACTGCCCCTGGCTTTGGACGCCTTCCAGCCTCCCCATAGCTACCCATGGGGCACCTGGTTGGACTTCCAAGTCCGGAAGCATACGGCACGAACACCCGCACACTCCAACTGCCCCGGTCAGCGCACTGACTGGACTGTCGAGCGACAGCCTACCCACACCTCGGGAAGGCGTGCCGCCGAGGGCCTCGAAAACGGCGCGGTCTGCCACGATGGGAGTCATGCCAACACCTGAGACGACCACCGCGACCAGCACTTCTCCCGCTTCCGGGGTGTCGAGGCGGATCGGCGGGATCGCCGAGTCCGCGACCCTCGCGGTCGACGCGAAGGCGAAGGCGCTCAAGGCCGCGGGCCGTCCGGTGATCGGCTTCGGGGCGGGCGAACCGGACTTCCCGACCCCGGCGAACATCGTCGCCGCCGCGCAGGCCGCGTGCGCCGACCCGCGCAACCACCGCTACACGCCCGCGGCGGGCCTCCCCGAGCTGCGCGAGGCGGTGGCGGCCAAGACGCTGCGCGACTCCGGCCACGAGGTCTCGGCGAGCCAGGTGCTCATCACCAACGGCGGCAAGCAGGCCGTCTACCAGGCGTTCGCGACCATCGTCGACCCCGGCGACGAGGTGCTGCTGCCCGCGCCGTACTGGACGACGTACCCCGAGGCGATCACCCTCGCGGGCGGGGTCCCGGTGCAGGTCACAGCGGACGAGTCGGCCGACTACCTGGTGACGGTGGAGCAACTGGAGGCGGCTCGGACGCCGCGCACGAAGGTGCTGCTGCTGTGCTCGCCGTCGAACCCGACGGGGTCGGTGTACTCGCGCGCCCAGGTCGTGGCGATCGGCGAGTGGGCCGTCGAGCACGGGCTCTGGGTCGTGACGGACGAGATCTACGAGCACCTGGTGTACGACGGGGCGGAGGCGGTGTCGCTGCCCGCCGCTGTGCCCGCCGCCGCCGAGCGGACGATCGTGGTCAACGGGGTGGCGAAGACGTACGCGATGACCGGGTGGCGGGTCGGGTGGCTGATCGGGCCCGCCGCCGTCGTCAAGGCCGCGGCGAACCTCCAGTCGCACCTGACGTCGAACGTGGCCAACGTGTCGCAGCGGGCCGCGCTGGAGGCCGTTTCGGGGTCGCTGGACGCGGTGCACGAGATGCGCGCGGCGTTCGACCGGAGGCGGCGGACGATCGTGTCGCTGCTGTCGGGGATCCCCGGCGTGGAGTGCCCGACCCCGCGCGGGGCGTTCTACGTCTACCCGTCGGTCAAGGCGCTCGTCGGGCGGACGCTGCGGGGTGCCGTGATCGGGAGTTCGGCCGAGCTGGCGGCGCTGGTGCTGGAGCACGCGGAGGTGGCGGTGGTGCCCGGTGAGGCGTTCGGGACGCCGGGGTACCTGCGGCTGTCGTACGCGCTGGGCGACGAGGACCTGGTCGAGGGCGTGACCCGGATGGCCGCGCTCCTGGGTGAGGTCGAGTAGCCCACACGGAGTCTCCCTCGTTCCCTGAACGGGTGAATGGCGTAACCGCCTAACGGACCATCGCGATGGTCTGTTCAGTCGTATCGCCGGTTCGAGGGAGACGTAGATGAGCGCGCCGATCTTTCAGCCCCAACTGGTCGTCCAACCGCGCAACGGGGTGGGGACCGCCGGGTTCGTGCTCGGGCTGCTCGGGTTCCTCTTCAGCTTCGTCCCGATCATCGGCGTCATCGCCTGGCCGCTGGTGATCGTGGGCCTGGTGCTGTCGCTCGTGGGTTTCTCCAGGGCGTCCAAGGGGATCGCGAACAACCGCGGGCTGGCCATCGCCGGAGCGGTGCTGTCGGTGATCGGGCTGGTCGTGTGCGTGCTGTGGACGGCGCTGTTCGGCGCCGTGGCCACCGAGGTCGACAAGCAGGCGGACCAAGAGCACCTCGTCGTCTACGAGGTGTCCGGGGACGCGGTCGGCGCGTCGATCACGTACTCGACGTTCGGGGCCGATGGCGGGTCCACCAACCAGGAGACCGTGACGTCGCTGCCGTGGAAGAAGGAGATGACGGTGAAGGGGCTGCTGGGCGGGGGCACGCTGACGGTGACCTCGCCCGCCGAGGGCGGTGCCGTGGCCTGCCGGATCACGGTGGACGGCGTGGAGAAGAAGTCGGCCACGGGGTCCGGGGCCTTCAGCACGGCCCTGTGCAGCGGGTTCTGACGGGCGCCCACCGCCGTGGCGCGGCGGCCACCCGGTGGCCGCCGCGCGGTGCCGGCTACGGTAGGCGAACGCGGGCGGTCGCGCCGCCGAGCACCGACTTGCCCTCGAAGGCGGCCGTGATCGCGATTTTGAAGGTGCCGTCGTCCAGGACCTTGGCGACCTTGGCCGTGACCTCCACGCGGGCGCCCTCGGCGTCGTCGGGCACAGGTACGGGCCTGCCGAAGCGGACGCCGTACTCGACCACCGCGCCGGGGTCGCCGGTCCAGTCCGTGACCACCCGCGCCGCCATGCCCATCGTGAGCATGCCGTGGGCGATGACGCCCGGAAGGCCCACCTCCTGGGCGAAGCGCTCGTTCCAGTGGATCGGGTTGAAGTCGAGCGACGCGCCCGCGTAGCGGACCAGGTCGGCTCGGGTGATGGTGAGGGTCAGCGGGGGGAGCTGGTCGCCCGCGGTGACGTCCGCCGCGCGGATCACGCCTGGTCCTCCGTAGCTGCGGTGCCCCTGGCGACCAGGGTCGAGCGGGCGGTGGTCACCTGTTCGCCGTCCTCCGTGCTGATCTCCGCGCGGACGGAGACGATGTCGTTGCCCATGCGCGAGTTGATGGCGTCCACGTGGGTCGTCACCACCAGGCGGTCGCCCGCCTGGATGGGGCGGTGGTGGGCGAACGTCTGGTCGCCGTGCACGACGCGGGTGTAGTCGAGGCCGAGTTCCGGGTCCATGACGAGGACCTCGTTGGCCTTCATCGACACCAGGATCGCGAAGGTCGGTGGGGCGATCACGTCGGGGTAGCCCGCGGCCTTCGCCGCTTCGGGGTCGCGGTGGATCTCGCTCCGCTCGCCGACCGCGTCGGCGAACTCGCGGATCTTCTCCCGGCTCACCTCGTACGCGGGTGACGGGGGGTAGGAACGTCCGATGAACGATTGGTCCAGTGCCACCGGGGCAGGTTACGCGAAGAGGCCGCCCCCGGACGGGGACGGCCTCTTCGTGAACTCGGGGAAACGCTGGTGTCAGCGGGTTTCCTTGTGCGCGCGGTGCGTCTTGCAGTTCGGGCAGAACTTCTTGATCTCCAGGCGGTCAGGGTCGTTCCGACGGTTCTTCCTGGTGATGTAGTTCCGGTGCTTGCACTCCTCGCACGCGAGAGTGATCTTCGGACGTACGTCGGTTGCAGCCACGGCCTTGCCTTTCTAGAGCTCGCTTCGCCTCGAAGACTCCGCGGAGGGCTTACCCCCGCGGCGAGGTCCGGGCGCCCAGTCGCCCGGCTGTGGATCCAGGACGAGCCTGGCTGGGAGGAACTGTGTAGCGGTGGCCGGACTTGAACCGGCGACACAGCGATTATGAGCCGCTTGCTCTACCAACTGAGCTACACCGCTTTACACGACTCGGCCGCGGTGCTTACTGCTCTGCACCGCGGCCGGGTTGTGGAGCCCCAATACGGAATCGAACCGTAGACCTTTTCCTTACCATGGAAACGCTCTACCGACTGAGCTATTGGGGCACTTGCTCCTTGCGGGGCAAGAAGAACTCTACACAATGGGTGCCGCCCAAGGGAAATCGGGGGGTCCCTCTAGTGGACCAAGGTGAGCACCGTCTCATCGCGGGCTCCCCTGACCTGCACCGTTCGCGCTCCCAGCCACGCTTCGAAGCGCTCCTCGGACAGCGGCCGGGAGATCAGGTAGCCCTGGGCGATGTCGCAGCCCATGCTGACCAACTGGTCGCGCGCGGCGTCGTCCTCCACACCCTCGGCGACGACCGTGAGGCCGAGCGAGTGGCCGAGTTCGACGATCGAGCGGACGACGGCCATGTCGCCGAGATCGGTGCCCATGCCGAGGACGAAGCTCTTGTCGATCTTGACCTCGTCCACCGGGAGCTGGCGGAGGTACGCGAGCGACGAGTAGCCGGTGCCGAAGTCGTCGACGGCCAGCACGACGCCGAGCGCGTGAAGCCTGCGCAGCACCGGGAGTGCGCGTTCCGGGTCCGCCATGACGCCGGACTCGGTCAGCTCGAACGTGAGGAGCTGGGGCGGCACGTCGTGGTGCTCCAACGCCTTCGCGACGCGGTCCGGGAACTCCTCGTCGGCGAGGGTGCGCACGGACAGGTTGACCGCGATGGACATCCGCAGGCCCCGGTCCATCCAGCCGCGGACGCGTTCGAGCGCCTTGTCCATGACGAAGTCGGTGAGCACGTCGACCAGGCCGGTGGCCTCGACGGCGGGGACGAACTCGTCCGGGTCGACGCGGCCGAACTCGGGGTGCTTCCAGCGGACCAGCGCTTCCGCGCCGACGACCTGACGGCTCGGGAGCGCGACCTTCGGCTGGTAGTGCACGGAGATCTGGCCGCTCTCCAGCGCCTGGCGGAACTGGGTGACGAGCTGGAAGCGGCGCAGGAAGATCTGGCCCATGCTCGGCGCGTACGAGCGCACCGGCTCGGCCTCGCTGGTCGCGCGGACGGCGACGTCCGCGCGTTGCAGCAGGACGTCGACGTCCGGGTCGTCCTCGGACTCGTCCGTCGAGACGTAGCCGACGACGGCGCTGGCTTCGACGGTGAGGCGGTCGACGGGGTACGGCACGGAGAGGGCCGAGCGGAGCACCTCGGCGATCTCCTGGGCCTTCTCGGCCTTGCGGTCGACCAGGAGCGCGGCGAACATGCCGCCCTCCAGCCTGGCGAGGGAGACCTCCGGGCCCAGCTCGTCGCGCAGCCTGCGGCCCGCGGCGACGACCATCCGGTTGCCCCAGGCCTGGCCGAGCGCGTCGGACACGGTCGACAGGACGTCGAGGTCTATCCGCAGGACGACGGCGCCGGTGTGCTCGTGCAGCGGTTCGGCGGCGGCCTCGCGGAAGCCCGCGCGGTTGAGCAGGCCGGTCAGCGGGTCGTGGTACGCGTCGTGGCGCAGGCGGGCGAGCAACCTGCGGTTGTCGACGGCGGTGGCGAGGTGGCTCGCGAGGGTGCGCAGGAGCTGGATGTCCGCCTTGCCGAAACCGCGCCACCGGCTGAGCCGGTCGTGCGCCTCGACGGCGCCGAGGAGCTGCGTCGCGCCGCGCAACGGCACCACGAGCGCCTCCTGCGCGTCCCGGCGGGCCAGCGCCTCGGTCACGTCCTCGTTCGAGTCGACGACCCGGAAGTAGCGGACGTGCGTGCCGGGGAGCTGGAGCATCGGGTCTTCGCGGACCACGCGGGAGTCGGCCTCGCGCATGCCGTCCGGCAGCGGCTCACCGGCGACGAGCGTCCGCATCGGCTCCTGCGGGTCGGTGCGCAGCCGCAGGACGACGCGGTTGGCGTTGAGCTGCTCGCGGATGCGGTCCGCGATGAGCTGCCACTCGTCGTCCTCGTCGCCGTCCTCGTCCTGGCCGGGCGCGTTGCGCGGGCCGGTCGCGTTCTGGCCGGAGCGGGCGACGCGGAGCGAGACCTCGCTGAGCGCCTCCAGGTCGCGCTGCTCGCGCAGGAGGGACGAGTACGCCACGTAGATGGCGGTGATGCCCGCGAACACCAGCGCGATCAGCAGGCCGCCCCACTGGGTGGTCGACGCGATCTCGTAGGCCACGAGGCCCGCGGAGGTGTTCAGCAGGGCGACGATCAGGGTCTGGCCGACCAGCCGGAGGCTCGCGGTGACCCGCATCCCCTTGCCCATGATCCGCAACGCCGTCAGGCCGAGGACGCTGGCCAGCAGCGGGACGGCGATCGTGCCGAGGAACGGGCCCGCCCAGAACGGGCCTTCGGGGCCGAGGAACTGCTTGACGCCGTGGGCGACCGCGAAGGCCACCGAGATCTCCATGAACATCAGGCCCGCGTTGTAGGCGACGCGGTTGAGCACGCGGCGGCCGAGCAGCGTGCCGACGCCCGCGACGACGTGCGCGGCGAGCACGACCTCGAACGGCGCCACCAGCAGGCCGAGCACCAGCGGGATCTCGGTGAAGGAGATGGTCCACGCGACGCCGCTGCGGACGTCGACGTTGATGGCGAGCTGTTCGGCGAGCAGGAAGCCGATGACGAGCAGCGGCCCCGTCCAGAACAGGCGGGCGTCGACCGGGTGGTCGGGCAGCCAGCCGCCGACGGCGACCGCGGAGGCGACCCCGGCGACCAGGAGGACGGCGGCGAAGAGGTTGAAGTTCAACGACCTGTTGGCGGACCTGCCTGACCCGCGAACTGCCGAGTCCGACAGCGTGGCCGACGCGCGGTCGGACATCCAGCCTCCTCGTCGGCCCTCGTGTCGGTGGGCCGGGTCGCGGCCGTCGAACTCGGCGTGACTGAGGGGTCCCGAACAGTGACCAGGACCCCTCTAAGAGCATCAATGTACCTCGGTTGGGCGATGAAATGGCAGGTCGACGAGGCATATACCACGGGAAGTGACGAAACCGGTCACACGGTCAGCTCTCCGCGCAACACGGTGACACCTTGACCCGCCAATCCGACCCTGTCATCACGCAGCGTCATCTGGACACGTCCGCCGCGTGGGGAGGCCTGTTCGCCGAGCAACGACACTCGGCCGAGGCGTGGGGCCCACCACGCGGCGAGCGTGCAGTGCGCGGATCCGGTCACCGGATCTTCCGGCACGCCGAACGACGGGTAGAAGCACCGGCTGACCACGTCGACGTCCGGCCGGTCGCCGCGCGCCGTGACGACGACGCCCCGGCCCGGCACGTCGGCGAGCAGCACGAGGTCCGGCCGCAGGGACCGCACCTCCTCGGCCGACCCGACCTCCACCAGCACGTCCGACACGCCCTGGGCGACGGCCTTGACCGTCACGCCGGGGAGGGCCGCGCGCAGCAGCGGCGTCGCCTCGACGGGCACCGGCGGGTCGGCCGGGAAGTCCATCTCGACCCAGCCGTCCGGCCCCGCCTTGCAGGTGAGGAACCCGCTGCGGGTGCTGAACACGGCCGAGCCGCCCAGCACGTGCGCCGTCGCGAGGGTCGCGTGGCCGCACAGGTCGACCTCGGTCGTCGGGGTGAACCAGCGCAGCGGCAGCGGGTCGGCGCCGCCGACCTCCACGAAGGCGGTCTCGGCGTGCTTCATCTCCGCGGCGACGGACTGCATCCACGCGGGATCGGCCGGTTCGGGGAGCAGGACGACTCCGGCCGGGTTGCCGGAGAAAGGGCGGTCGGTGAACGCGTCCACCACGAAGATCTCCACGCGGCTCAAGGCTAGACCAGCACCGGCTCGTCCTCGGGCGCGTTCCGCGCCAGTTCCAGCCTCAGCGCGTCCAGGCACGTCTTCGCCTGCCCGGCGGCGAGGTGCTGCGCCGCACCGCTGCCCGACGCCTCCCGGATCAGCAGCCACACCGCCGACAGCGGCGACGGCTGCTCGTCCGAGCGCACCGCCGACACCAGCTCGCGCTGCTCGGGGAACGGGTGCAACGCGATCTGCTCGGTCCTCCCCCGCAGTTCCGCGAACACGTCCGGCGGCGCGCCCGCCGCGGCGAGCCGGTCGAGTTTCGCGGGCAGGTCGACGTTGCGGAGCTCGGAGGCGCAGAGGGGGCCGAAGTTCCGGATCGTGTCCAGGGCGTACCCGAGGTCGTCCGCGGCGTTGAGGAGTTCCCGGTGGGCGGAACGCGGCCGGGGCGGTCCGGGGAGCGGGGTTGAGCGGGGCCGCGGCCGACGCAGGAACAGACCCAGCAGCACCCCGGCGGCGAGGGCGGCCAGTGCGATCAGCATTTCGCTCATGTCCCGGTCATCGGCAGCGGGCACCGGCTCACGGCCCCCTCGCGCGGCAACGGGTCCGAACCGAGCGCCGGCCGGTCGCCGAACTTCGGTTGGGCTGAACAGCCCGGCCGATCGGCGTGGCGACATGATCCGGACGCCCGACCGGAGCAAGGTGGGAGCGCGCGACCCGCGGAGGTATTTCGCGGTGCAGGTCCTGCCTCCTATCGAACAGGGAGCACGACCGGTAGAGCAGGGGGAACCCGATGACCACCACGACACGAGAACTGTCCGGCAGAGCGCTCGCGACGCTGCGCGCGGTCGGCGCGGGCCGCGCCGAACTGACCAGCGCCCGCGAACCGGACCTCTACGTCGACGGCCTCCCCTGCTGCGACCAGACCGTCACCCACGACCTCGTCCACGCAGGCCTCCTCCGCCCCACCTCGGTGGTCGCGTGGGGCCTGCGGGTGCGCGCCGAGCTCACCGACGAGGGCAGGGCGGCACTCGGAGCGGCGTGACCAGTCGAACATGTGTTCGACATGCGTTATGCTGCTCGCGCGAGGCCTGCACGCAAGGGAGAGGAAGCCCTTGCGCGCAGGCCTCGTCCAGTTCAAGGTCCGTGCATGCCCATGATCACCGTAGACATGTTCCCCGGCCGGACCGCGGAGCAGAAGCGCGCGCTGGTGCGCGAACTGACCGAGGCGATGGTGCGGACGTGCGACGCCAAGCCCGAAGGCGTGTGGGTGGTGCTGCGCGAGGTCGAACCGGAGAACTGGGCGATCGGCGGAACGCTGGCCTCGGAGCGCTAGGCGGCCGAACGCGTCAGCCCTGGCGGGAATGGCGCGCACAGCGGGACACGAATGTGACAACACCGGGACAAAAAACACCCCGTGACCTGTTTTCCCAGGTCACGGGGTGTTACCCAAATGTGGCGGGTGTAGGATTCGAACCTACGTAGGCGTAAGCCGACGGATTTACAGTCCGCTCCCATTGGCCGCTCGGGCAACCCGCCTTGCGCCCGGTGGTGCCGGGTGCGAACAAGAGACTACATAACCCCGTGGAGGGGTTCGCAACCGGGATACCCCGGTAACATCGTGGCTCGTCAAAAGCCCATCTACGCGGAGGTACCGAGCACGTGGCAGATCCGTCATTCGACGTGGTGAGCAAGGTCGATCGGCAGGAGGTCGACAACGCGCTCAACCAGGCGGCCAAGGAGCTGGGTACGCGGTTCGACTTCCGGGGGACCGGTACCGAGGTGTCGTGGTCCGGCGAGGAGGCCATCGCGTTCCAGTCGGAGACCGAGGAGCGGTGCCGGGCGGCGATCGACGTCTTCCAGGAGAAGCTGGTGAAGCGCGGCATCTCGATGAAGGCGTTCGAGATCGGGGACCCGTCGATCTCCGGCAAGGTCTACAAGGTGACCGGCACGCTGGTGCAGGGCATCACGTCGGAGAAGGCCAAGGAGATCGCGAAGAAGGTCCGCGACGAGGGCCCGAAGGGCGTGCAGGCGCAGATCCAGGGCGACCAGTTGCGGATCTCCGGCAAGAAGAAGGACCACCTCCAGGAGATCATCTCGCTGCTCAAGGGCTCGGACTTCGGGATCGCCCTCCAGTTCACGAACTACCGGTAGCGGCGTGAAGGGCATCGTCCTGGCGGGCGGCAGCGGCACACGGCTGCACCCGATCACGCAAGCGGTCTCGAAGCAGCTGCTGCCCGTCTACGACAAGCCGATGGTCTACTACCCGATCTCGGTGCTGATGCTCGCCGGGATCCGCGAGATCCTGCTGATCTCCACACCCAACGACCTGCCGCAGTTCCAGCGGCTGCTCGGCGACGGGTCGCAGTTCGGGCTGCGCATCGAGTACGCCGAGCAGGCCGAGCCGAACGGGCTGGCCGAGGCGTTCGTGATCGGCGCGGACTTCATCGGCGGCGACACGGTGGCGCTGGTGCTGGGCGACAACATCTTCTACGGCCAGGGCTTCTCGCGGATGCTCCAGGAGCAGGTGGCGAAGCTCGACGGGTGCGTGCTGTTCGGCTACCCGGTGAAGGACGCGGAGCGGTACGGCGTCGGCGAGGTCGACGCGGGCGGGACGCTGATCTCCATTGAGGAGAAGCCCGCGAAGCCGAAGTCGAACAAGGCGATCACCGGCCTGTACTTCTACGACAACCAGGTCGTGTCGATCGCGGGCGAGCTGGAGCCGTCGCCCCGCGGCGAGCTGGAGATCACCGACGTGAACCTCGCCTACCTGCGCCAGGGTCGGGCGAACCTGGTGGACCTCGGCCGCGGTTTCGCGTGGCTGGACACCGGGACGCACGACTCGCTGCTGGAGGCGGGCCAGTTCGTGCAGGTGCTGGAGCACCGGCAGGGCGTGCGCATCGCGTGCCTCGAGGAGATCGCGCTGCGGATGGGGTTCATCACGCCGGACGCGTGCTACCGGCTCGGTTCGGCGCTCGCGAAGTCGGGCTACGGCCAGTACGTGATGAACGTCGCACGAGAGGCGGGCGCGACCGTCTAGCGGCGGTCGGCCATCTCCTCCAGCCGCCGGATGCGCTCCGCCATCGGCGGGTGGGTGGAGAAGAGCCTGCTGAGGGATTCGCCTGGCAGGAACGGACTGGCGATCATCAGGTGGGACTGGGCCACGACGGCGGGCTCCGGCGCCAGGGGGGCCGCCTTGGTGCCGAGGTCCAGCTTCCGCAGCGCCGACGCGAGCGCCAGCGGGTCGCCGGTCAGCTCGGCGCCGGAGGCGTCCGCCTGGAACTCGCGGGACCGGCTGACGGCCATCTGCACGATGCCCGCGGCGACCGGTCCGAGCAGGGCGATCAGCAGCAGCGCGAGCGGGTTCGGCCGGTCGTCGTCGCTCCCGCCGAAGATCCCGGCGAACATCGCGATGTTGGCGACCAGGCTGACGACGGACGCCAGCGCGCCCGCGACGCACGAGATGAGGATGTCGCGGTTGTAGACGTGCGACAGCTCGTGCCCGAGGACGGCCCGCAGTTCACGCTCGTCCAGCAGCTCCAGGATGCCCGTGGTGCAGCAGACGGCCGCGGTGCGCGGGTTGCGGCCGGTGGCGAACGCGTTGGGCGCCTGCGTGGGGCTGATGTAGAGGCGCGGCATGGGCTGCCGGGCGGCCATCGACAGCTCGCGGACGATGCGGTGCATCGACGGCTGCTCGACCTCCGACACGGGCCTGGCGCGCATCGCCCGCAGCGCCAGCCTGTCCGAGTTGAAGTACGCGTACGCGTTGACGCCCAGCGCCAGCAGCAGACCGAAGTAGAGCGCCGTGCGCCCGAAGAACGAGCTGATCAAGAGGATCAGGCCGCCCATCGCGCCGAGCAGCAGCGCGGTCTTCAACCCGTTGTAGTGCTTGTGCACGCTGGTTCGCCTCCGGGTTCACGTCCTCCTCCTCAACGCTCCCGGCCTGCCGGCGGTTCCTGAACCGCCCCGTACCGGACGTGTGGCGGTCGTCTCCGGCGCGGGGTCGGCGGCGGCGTCCAGCGGCGGGGGCGGGGGCACCTCGGCGGCCCACGTGCCCAGCACGTCGCGTTCGTGGACGAGTTCGGCGACCGCGCCGTCGCCGTCGGCGCTCCCGGTGCCGGGGTAGCCGAACTCCGGGGCCCAGTGCAGGGCGTCGAACGGGCACACCTCGACGCAGATGCCGCAGTAGAGGCACTGGCCGTAGTCGATCGCGAAGCGGTCGAGGACGTTGTGCGCGCGGGGGCGGGCGTGACCGGGGGTCTCGACCGTCTCGGTGTGCGACTCGATGTGGATGCACCAGTCCGGGCACTCGCGGGCGCAGATCATGCAGACCGTGCAGTTGGACTCCAGCAGCGCGATCACGCCGCGGGTCCGGGGCGGGAGTTCGGCGGTCACCGCTGGTCCTCCTCGTGTCGTGGGCCCCAGGTCGACGGGTCGGGGACGCCGGGCGGCAGCGTGCGGCGGCGGCTCGGCGAGGACGTGGAGTCCTCCCCCGGTTCGAGGCTGCCCGGCCACGGCCGCACGACGCGGGCGGCCAGCACGAAATCCTTGCGCAGCGGGTGGCCCGCGAACGCGTCCGGCAGCAGCAGGTGGGGCGTGGGCCCGGTCAGTTCGACGCCGAACATCTCGGCGGCCTCGCGCTCGTGCCACGCGGCACCCGCCCACAGGCCCGCGACGCTCGGCAGCACCTCGTCCGCGCCCAGTTCGGTGCGCAGCAGCAGCCCGTTCCCGGTGTCGGGGCGCAGGACGTGCAGCAGCACGGCGTGCCGCACCCCGCTGGCACCCGGACGACCGGCGTCCTCGACGCCGAGCCAGTCGAACGCGAGGCAGCCGAGGTCGTCGTGCGCGAAGCGCGCCGCCGTGGACCACTGGTCCAGCGGGACGTGCGCGGTGCTCTGGCCGAACGCCGTCTTCACCACGGCGTCGGGGACCAGCGCGGCCAGCTCCGCGGAGGCGGCGCTCACGAGGAGACCAGCCGGTGCAGCGCCGCGAGGCCTTCGAGCAGCGCCTCGGGGCGCGGGGGGCAGCCGGGCACGGCGACGTGGACGGGCAGCACCTGGTCGACGCCCTTGGTGACGCTGTAGGAGTCCCAGTACGGGCCGCCGGTGTTGCTGCACGCCCCCACGGACAGCACGTACCGCGGTTCCGGCATCTCCTCGTAGGTCGCGATCACCGCGGGCAGCATGACGTCGGTGACCGTGCCGGAGACGATGAGCACGTGCGCCTCTCCCCCGTCGCGCACCGGGTCGACCCCCAGCGCCGCGAGATCGGCGGCACCACGGCCGTCGAAGGCGGCCATCACCTCGACGCCGCAGCACGCGAGCCCGAGGTCCAGCACGGTGATCCGGTAGGTGGTGCCCCAGTCGAGGCGCGGCCCGCGCTCGGCGGGCGTGGAAACGGTCACGGTCCGGAAGGCTAATACGTGGGGGCCCGCCTGGCTTCCGCCCGGCGAGCCCCCAACCCCCCAAATCCCCCCATAGGATTGCATCCCGCGAACTGGCGCTGGTTGCGTTGGAAGTCTCTTACGGAACGCCTATACGTGTCCAGGGAAATGGGTCAGAATCTAAGGGTTATTTGTAGCCGAACTGTGGTCAGGTTCAGTACAACTGATCGGTAGAACATCTCGCGGCCCGACGCGACGACCTGAGAGGCCTCCATGTCCAGCTCGGCACAGCTTCTGCTTCCGGCGGGAAACCAGCTCAGCAGACTCCTGCACTCCCCGAACGCGCTGCTGGACACGACGTTGGACCAGCTCAGGACGTTGCTCGCCGTGCACGAGACCCGGTCAGCGCTCCGGGCGGCGCGGGTACTCGGCCGCGAGCAGTCGAGCGTGCAGAAGCAGATCGACACGTTGAACCGGAACTTCCGATCGCTGTGCGGCGAACCTCTCGTCGTCAAGCAGGGTCGCGGAAAAGATGTGCTCATCACGCAAACCGGCGAAGCCTTGGTGGAATTGGCGCGCACCACGCTGGGCGATTGGCTCGACTCAATTCACGAGTGCAGGCGAAAGCTCGGCACGACCCTCACCGTCGGCACGACCCGCTTCATGCTCGACTCGCTGGCCAAGGCGTGGCACCACGTGGCCGACGAGTTCAAGGAGCGCGATGTCGAGTTGAAGGTCGTGCACATCCGCACGCGGGACATCTGGACGAAGTTGGAGAGCAAGGAGGTGGACGTGGTGTGCGGCAGCGTCGTGACGCACGCGGGCCGCACCGGGCACCTCGACGAGTTCGACGTCATCGAGTGGCGGCGCGGCGGGCTGGCGCTGCTGACGAACCTGCCGGAGAAGCGCCTCGGCGAGAGCGCGGGCGTCGGCGAACTGCCGCGGCTGCCGCTCGTGGTGCCGGGTGACGGGCTGATCGCCGAGTTCCTGCGCGGCTGGTTCGGGCCCGACTACCGCAACGAACTGGACATCGCGGCCGAGATCGACGAGATCCAGTACGGCATGTCGCTGCTGCGGTCGGGGCTCGTGCAGGGCTGCATGATCGTCACGTCCGGGCTGGGCGTCGTCGCGGCGAACCAGGAGTTGCGCGAGGGCACCGGGCTGCGGGTCGTGGAGCTGAAGAACGACCGCGAGCCCGTGCTGGAGCGGCTGGTGGGCGTGTTCGCGCGCAAGGAGGAGCGGGCCAAGTTCCCGGCCGACCACCCGTTGAACCTGCTGTGGGCGGCGTTCCAAGCCGAAGCGGGCTAGACCCGGTGGTGGCCGGACGCCGCGAGGGCCACCCGTCGGGGTGACGGGTGGCCCTCGCGCGGTGGTGTCTGCCTACTCGGGTTGTGCCTGGCCGGGACGCTTGCGCTCGGCCTGCTTGACCAACCACTCCAGGCCGTTCTTCGGCCGCTGCGCTTGCGGCGCCTGGGGCTTCACCTGCTCTTCGGCGGGTTCCTGCACTGGCGACGGACCCTGGGCGTCGAGGTCGTTCACGGGCACGCTCCCTACCTGGTCGACAACAGGTGCCGTCGATCGGAGCATCGAGGGGGTGCTCGACGCTAGACCGATCAGCCCTCTGGGTGAACCCAGACAGATGACCAGAGCAGATCGGGTGTCGGATCGGTGTAGGTTTCTACGCCGTCGCTGGTGCCGGGCCCACCGCGTCCAGTTTCCGCTTCGCCGCGACCGTCCGCAGCGCGAGGAAGACGACCAGCGCGAACGGCGACAGCAGGATCGTCAACACCAGGATCGGGCCCACGACCAGCGGGTGCAGGCCGAGCTCGCGGGCTTCGAGGTGGATCCAGCGGCCGATGAACAGGTCGAACGAGATGATCTGGGCCCAGATCGCCGCAGCCCCGTACGGCTCGCCGACGAAGTCGATCAGGGTACCGAGGTTCGGCCTGCTGACCACGTCCCAGAGCTGGCCGAGGTGCGGGAGCGCGAGGACGAAGTACACGACCAGTGGGACCGCCGCGACCCACGGCGTGCTCATGACCCGCGCCGTCCCGCGCCACGTGGGAGCGAAGATCATCAGCGCCCAGAACGGCACCGCGAGGTAGAACGTGATGTCGAACAGGAATTCGGTGCTCATCAGGCGGCCACCCTGGTCCGGGCGGTCACGGCCACGACCGAGCCGACGACCACGCCGACCACGATCGCGGCCGCCGCGGTGAGCGTGAGGGCGTCCGGCTCCAGCAGCGGCTGCCCGCGCTCCGCCTGCCACAGCACGAGGCCGAACAGCAGCCCGTACCCCACGCCCGCCACGACGACCAGACGGGCGCGCACGGCGCCGTCGGCCAGTGCGGGCACGCGGGTCGCCAGCAGCGCCAGGACCAGCACCAGCAGCGGCAGCACCTGGAGGGCGTGCATGCCGATGAAGTGCGGGACGCGCAGGTCGCCACCGGTCGTGCTCCAGCCCGTGACCGGCATGACCGGGCCGCCGTCCTCCATCCCGACCGTGTGCGCGCCGATGACCCCCTTGAACGTCCCGTCCTTCATCGAGTCGAGCTGGGTCGACGTCGGCGACGTCATCAGCGCCCCCGTGCCGATGCCCGCCAGCGAGACCACCGCGCCGATCCGCAACGCCCAGCGCGTCGCCCGGTCGGCGAACGGCGTCCGCAGCACCAGGACCGTGAGGATGAGCGTGCCGGTCCACAGCACCGCGATCGACACCCCCATGACCCCGAACACCGTCGAGTCGAACGGCGTCAGCACGTTGAAGTGGCTACCCCGACCCCGCACCACCTGCATGAGGATCAGCGCCTGCTCCACGAACATCACCGCGGCCAGCACCACCGAGACCCGCCGCGCGAGCCGCTCGCCGATCTTCAGCAACGAGATGAGCCACGCCCAGGTGATCCCGTAGACCGCGATCGAGACCGCGAACTTCAGCGGCTTCAACCAGATCGGCGCCCCGACCAGGATCCGGTCGTCGACGGCCAGACCGACCAGGCAGACCAGCGCCACCGGCACCATCGCCCACGCCGTGACCAGCATCGGCCGGTTCCACCCCGCGGTTCTGGCGGTCATCGCGGACAGAGCCCTCATGGTCGTTCCCCCTCTAATGGATAGCCTCACTCGCCATAATGGAATGTAGCACTATCCATGTCTTGGGTACAGGAAGTTTCGCCCGGACTAGTTGGCGCGGCGGCATTCGAGAAACACGGTGTCCTGCCGGTGGTCGTGGTCGGGGCCGGTCGGTCTGGCCGCCGCGGCGAACCTGGCCGAACGCGGCCTCCGCCCGGTGGTGCTGGAGTCGGGCGCACGGGCGGGCGCCGCGGTGCGGCGGTGGCACCACGTCCGGCTGTTCTCGGCGTGGCCCGAGCTGGTCGACCCGGCAGGCGTCCGACTGCCGGAGCCGACCGGTTGGCGGCGTCCTGGCGACAGGTTCCCGACCGGCGCGGAGTGGGCGCGGGAGTACCTGGAGCCGTTGGCCGACGCCCTGGGCGACCGGGTGCGGTTCCGCGCGCGGGTGGTCGGCGTCGCCCGGCGCGGACATGACCGGACCGTGGACTCCGGACGTGACACCGAACCGCTGACCGTGCACGTCCTGCACGACGACGGCACGGAGGAGCGCGTCACCGCCCGAGCGGTCGTCGACGCGTCCGGCACGTGGGGCGACCCCAACCCGCTCGGCGGCGACGGCCTGCCCGCGGTCGGCGAGCCATCTCCTACCGCGTCCCGGACCTGCTGGACCCCGTCGTCGCCGCTCGGTACGCGGGCAAGCGCGTCGCCGTCGCGGGCAGCGGCCACTCGGCGTTGACCGCACTGGTGGCGCTGACCGGACTCGCGGGCACCGAGGTCATATGGCTGCTGCGCCGCGGCGACGCTTTCGGCGGCGGGGACGCCGACCAGCTCCCCGCGCGCGGCGCCCTGGGCCTGCGCGCCCGGCAGGCCGCGCGGGCCGGGCGAGTCGAGGTGGTCACCGGGTTCCGCACGGCCGCCGTCGAGGCCGCGGACGGCCGGATCGTGCTGGTGTCGTCGGACGGGCACCGCTTGGCGCCCGTGGACGAGGTGGTCGCGCTGACCGGGTCCCGCCCGGACCTGACCTGGCTGTCGGAACTGCGCCTGGACCTGGACCCGGTGCTCCAGGCACCGACGGTCGGCTTCGCGGGTCGAGCTGACGCTGCCCGTGACCGGCGTGTACGGCGGCGCGGGCGTCTTCGACGCGCCTACGGTGACCAGCGGCGGCTGCTGCGCCCCACTGACCTCGACGAGGGAACCCCGAGTCCTCTTCGTCTGCGTCCACAACGCGGGCCGCTCCCAAATGGCCGCCGCACTGCTCCACCACCACGCGGCCGGCCGCTTGACAGTCCGCTCAGCAGGCTCAACCCCAGCCAACACCCTCAACCCGGCCGTGGTCGAGTCCATGGCCGAACTGGGCCTGGACCTGACCGGCGAACACCCCAAACCCCTGACCACCGATGCCGTCGAAGCCGCCGACGTCGTGATCGCCATGGGCTGCGGCGACACCTGCCACGTGTACCCCGGCAAGCACTACCTCGACTGGGACCTGGAAGACCCCGCCGGTCAGGGCGTCGACGCCGTGCGGTTGATCCGGGACGACATCGATAGGCGCGTGCGTGCGCTGCTGGCGGAACTGCTTTAGGGCTACGCGGCAGGCTTAGTCCCGGAGTTCATCGTGCAGCGCTTGGGGCGTAAGCGAGTAGGCGATCTACCTGCACTTATGCCAATCAGCACCGAGCAACTTGCAACTCTGTCCCGCGCCCGTCCCGGAGCTTGACCTCTACAACGAGGAAGCCGTTGAGCTGACGTGCGCTGGACTCCAGGCATCACTGGCGCACTTTCCTATAGCAAACCCGCTGGTCAAGTGCCATGACATGTCGAAAAATCTCGCATATCGACGGAATTATGGCTAGAATTTTGCCTATGACCACCCGAATCTCGCTAGCCGCAGCACGCAACCAGCTCTCCGACCTTGTGACCCAGGTGGAAAGCAGTCATGAACGGATCATCCTGACCAAGCATGGAGTCGATGCTGCAGTGCTCATGGCACCTGCAGAACTGGAGGGCCTGGAGGAGACGATCGAGATTTTGTCGCGAGGCGACTCTCACAGCGAGGTCCTTAACGCAATCCGCCAAGCAGAGGAAGATCTGGCAGCGGGCAAGATCGCCAGCCTGGACGACCTCATCACGTCCCTCAAGCAGCGCACCTGACCGTCATGTGTACATAGGTATGTACACGGTGACGCCCTCTCTTGCGCCTGTTGCTTGTGCCACTAGCGCTGGCGGGGCATCTGACGCTACAGTGAGCGCATCATGACGAAACTCAACCATGACGCCTCTCCTTCCGCTTACGGCGTGCGCATGTCTGAGCAAGCAGAAAAGGGTCTCAAGCAGTTGCGTCCAGAGCGACTTGCAGACACGGCAATGAGTTTCATCTGGAACGATCTTCCCAGCGATCCGACCGAGTACGGCGACTATGGGCGCAAGCTCCATGGCGCCCTTACAGGCAAGTACTCGGCCAAGCGCAAGAAGTTCAGAATTGTCTACCGAATTACCAGCAACCCCGACATGATCGAAATTCTTGAAATTCACCCAAGGTGATCGCCATGATCCACTCAAGGCTATGCTGAACAGGAAGGATTGCGCGAAGTGATCTACCAGGTTCGGCTCGCCCCAGAGGCCATGGCAAGGCTTAGTCGATTGCCTGCCCGCGTTGCCACTCCGGTTGCTAATTTTATTCGCGAAAAACTCGGAAAATATCCAGAAACGATCGGCGTGCCACTTAGCGGCAGACTCAAGGGGCACCTCGTCGTTAAGCGCGAGCAATATCGAATCATTTATACTGTTGACCCCGTAGAAGCTACGGTCGATATTTTGGAGATTATTTAGGGTTCGCGACCTTTGGCATTCTCACTGCTGAGAGGTCCATATCTGCCACCCTCGATACTTGCCGATCGTAGGTACTCAGCAGAGGGCTTCGCACCATCTCGTCGACCTGGCCCCGCCCCAACCGCGCGGGTCAAGGGGGCTCATCCAGTCGCGCCGGATCGCTGAGCTGGGTCTGCCCCCTTGACGCGTGTGGTTGCCCTCGTGGAGGTCGACGAGATGGCGCGATCCCCGGTCCCACCACCGAACGCGAACTGCCGACGGCTTCGACCATCTCGGAGACCTGCCGTCCGGCGAGGACACGTCCTTCTGCGTCTGCGGACCCTGTGGGGCTGGTCGGCCGCTGTCCCGTCCGGCCGGGTTAGGCCCTGCCTCTCCGTCGCCGGGCGCGGGTGGGTGGCCGAAGGCAGGGCCCCGCCCGCTTGCCCGAGCGACACAGGAACGGGGCCGTGAAGACCCTGCCGGACAGGATCAGCAGAGTGCGGCCGAGCGGCCCTATAGGGGCCGCCTTGAACAAGTAGAGAAAGTCCTTACAAGGTCCGCCCGAGCACGATCGGTCAGGCTGGACGGCACACCACGATGACCTCGCCGGGGGCCTGTTCTGTCCCGTGACTGTCCCGTAAAGCCCGACAATCACTGCCTTCTGGTGCCAGACAGTGACGGACTCCTGGTGACACTCGATCTCTGACCTTCGCTGGTAGGAGGCACTTTCAGGCCCGTCACCAGCACTTTAGCGCATCTACGGAGAGTGACGAATCAGCCCCTCAGTTCCATCGTGCGGAACTGAGTCTCTCAGCAGAGAATGCCACTGAACTGCGCCTTTGACTTCAAGTGGCTACTTGAAGATGGCTTTTGTTCCGTGCATGTTCCGTAGCCCCGCCAAGATCTTCGAGGGCAAGCCTGTGGGCTGGTCGACGCCGCCAAGGCGTTGAGCTGTTCACGGGTGCGGCAGCCGAGCGCCCCTGGCCACCGATCGGGTCGACCTGGGTGCGCTCGTCCCGTCTACCGATCGTCACGGGAGTTGCCCTCAACTGGTCGCTGTAGCGGTATCGGTCCACCGCGCGACAGTTGGGTATGGAGATCGAGTTGGCGGACGCGGTGGCTGCGGTGCGGAACGAGTTGCTGGAAGCCGTGACCTATGGGCTGGGGCAGGAGATCGGGTTCGTGGTGGGGCCGATCGAGTTGGAGTTCGCGGTGGAGTTGAAAGCTGACGTAAAGGTCGCGGGGAAGTTCAAGGCGTGGGTGGTGTCCGCCGATGTGGGGGCTGGTGTCTCGCGAGGCACGACGCACAAGGTGAAGGTGTCGCTGACGCCGAAGGACAAGAGCGGCGGGGACCTGCGGGTACATGGTTCAGCGCCTCGGGCGGCGGGGCCTGGTGATGTGTCCGGTCGTATCCAGCCGTGATCTGACCGACTGATCAGGGGCCGGAGGCCGAGGTGCAGAGGGATCGGGTAGTCGGGGTCGCCGCCGTTGGACGTCCAGGCTCGGGATACGTGGTCGGCCCACACTTGGTTCTCACATCGGCCCATGTGGTCGGTGCGCTGGACTCGACGGTAGAAGTGTTCTTCCCCGGCCGTTCCGGCTTGTTCACGGGAACTGTCGTGTGGTGTGGAACACCTGATGGTGTCGATGACGCGGCCCTGGTACGCGTCCACACCTCCCCGGAGTGGGTGCCGCCGCGCAGTCGACCCGTCGCGTGGGGGCAATTGGTGACCACCAGGACGGGAATCCCGTGTGAAACGTGGGGTGTACCGGACAAGGACCAGCGCCCCGGTGCCGCAGTGGAGACCGCGCATCCTTCGGGAAAGCTCAATCCCGGTGATCGAGAAGTGGCCAACCGGTATGTGATGGCGGTGGACGGGCACCCGCCGACGCCCTTGAAGGACGGCCGCTCGCCGTGGGGCGGGTTGTCAGGTGGGGCGTTGTTCTGCGGTGACCTTCTAACAGGGGTGATCACGGCGGATGAAGAGTATGGCGGGCACTCGCGGTTGGTGGTGGTGCCGACGTATGCGCTACACCAGGCAGAGGGATTCCGGGATGTGCTGGCCGAGCACACCGATAGCCAGACCATGGTGCTGGCACCAGTGGAGTTCCAGTCGTTGACAGAGGCTCCCTCTGCGGTCCTGCTCGGTGAGTTGCCGTCCCCCGGTTGGTTGCTGGTCGCGGGGTTGAAGGTGGTGCCGTTCCGTGGTCGTTCGGAACTGTTGGCCGAGCTGAACGACTGGGCAGGGACCGACGGTGCTGGAGTGTTTTTGCTGCATGGATCGGGTGGACAGGGCAAGACGCGACTGGCCCATCAGGTAGTCGACGAACTGGTTGACCATAGGTGGGCGGCGGTGTGGTTGGACCCGCACCGCACGGAGGCGGAGTTGGAGGTGTTGTCCGATTCTGCAACGCCGACAGTGGTGGTCGTGGACTACGCCGAGACTCGAACACCCCAGGTCAAGGCAATGCTTCGAATGTGCGTGCGGCACGGTGGTGCAGTGCCGATGAAGGTGCTCCTGTTGGCCCGAACCGCCGGGGAGTGGTGGGAACGGTTGGGCTCGTCGTCGGATGCGGCGTCGATGTTGTTGGCACGTGCGGGTGTCCGGCTGCTGGAGGAGTTGGAGCCCGAGGCCAAGGGACGGGCGGTTGCCTACCGGGAAGCGGTGCGGGGGTTCGCGGGTGCGTTGCCGAAGGTGAACGGACAAGCTGGGTACCCCTGGACAGTGATCGCATCCGGTCTCCCGGACCCGGCACCGACCCGACTGGGGTTAGAGGGTGCGCTGACACTGCACATGACTGCATTGGCGGACCTGCTGGACTCTGCGGCTGCGCCTTTTCAGGAAACAGCCACGGTGCGCGTGGCGGCAGGCGGCGCGCCCGAGGAGGTGGAGGATCGCCTTCTCCGTCATGAGCAGCGGTATTGGCAAACCGCGGCCGAGACGCGGACCCCGTCTGTGGTGTTCGAGCAGTCGACGTTGCACGACGTGATGGCCGCTGTAGCTCTGCTCGGGGCGGATAGCAGGGACACGGCCGATGACTTGTTGCGGAGGATCGAGGGCCTAGAGGATCAGCCTCGGGACCGCCGGAATTCGGTGTTGAAGTGGGTTGCCAGTCTGTATCCGGCATTGGGGGACATTCCGTTCGGTTCGATCCAGCCGGATCGATTGGCGGAGCGTTTCGTGGGCCGTCACGTGCGGCAGCGTCCGGGAATGGTGGATCGTCTTATCGTGGGGATCGACGGAACACGGTTGGAGCGGTTGCTGACTGTTTACTGCCGTGCGGCGTCGCATCGGGTATTCGGTGGTGTGCTGGATGACGGGTTGACGTCGTTGTGTGCGCGGCATGTTTCGGAGCTGGGTCCAGTGGCGATCGAGGTAGCTACCCAGGTGGAGTCACCGCGGCCGTTGATGCAGGCGTTGGAACTCATCGGTGATGACAATGCCACCGATCTCGCGACCCTCATGCTGCTGGCTGATCATTTGCCGCTGTCGAGTCATCGTCTTGCGGAGTGGGCGGCGCGAATTGGGGAACGTCTGGTTCACGAACATCGTGAATTGGCCGAGGCACGACCCGACGCGTTCCTCCCCGACCTCGCCACCAGCCTCAACAACCAGTCCAACCGGTTGGCCAACCTCGGA
>NZ_JANYMP010000024.1:0-83864 GCF_025061645.1 Umezawaea endophytica
CCGGTGTGAAGGCGGCCCGACGCGCACCCGGCCCGAACTCCCTACGGCGCCGCGGACTTCTCGTGGCCGCCGGGGTGCTGGTCGTGGTCGCGGCGGTGGTGAGCTGGACCGCGTTCTCCGGTGAGCCCACGACGCCGTCAGGGCCCGTGCTCGGCGCCGACCAGCGCACCGCCGATCCGTGTTCGCTGATTCGCGACGCGGCGCTGGAAACGTTCGGCAACCCCAACCCGGTGTCGGACGACTCCGGGTTCAACCAGTGCAACGTCATCGTCAAGAAGCGCGGGAAGGAGGCGAACGTCCTGGCGTTGATCGACAAGACCCCTGGCGAGCAGTCACCCGTGCAGGCGCAGGACAAGGGGCGGTACCGGCTGGTGACCGAACCGGCGGGCGAGGGGTCGTGCAGGCGCCGGTTGCTGCTGCCCGACCGCTACGAGGTCCAGATCGAGGTGACCAGGGCCAACGCGATCGACGCCGACGCGTGCACCATGGCCGATGTCGCCGTCCGGAGCGCCGACGCGGTGATCACCAGGGGGCCGATCCCGGAGCGCCGACCCGACAACCCGACGCTGCGGCCGGACTCGTTCAGCGGGACGGACGCGTGCCGGGCCAAGGACTCGCCGTCGTTCCCCGACCGGGCCGGGATCGACCGCGCGAATCCGGAGGTCGGCTTCGGGCGGTGGAAGTGCACCTGGACCGGCACCGCGAACGGGATCGTCTACCAGTTGCGCTTCACCAGGGCGAAGCCGCTGAACAAGTCCGGCGCGACGAAGCTGACCATCGACGGCCGGTACGCCGTGATCGGCTACCCCGGAGACGCGCCCGGCGACGACACGTGCGAGGTCGAAGTGCACAACCTGACCTACGTGGACGCCTACGGCTACCCCAAGGACGAGGTGCTGGAGGCCAACGTCATCGGCCAGGGACTGCCCTCGGACGAGCGGTGCAGGATCGCGACGCAGTTGGCCACCTCCTTCTTCCCACCACGGTGACGCGGGAACCCTCCCGCGGGTCTGGGACAGGCTGACGGGCGTGCTGCCCGCACGAGGCGCCAGGAGGCGAACATGGCGGAAGAACGGCCCGACGAACTCCCGGCGACCCACCACAGCCTCGCCCTCGGCGTCTCCGCGGGCGTCGCGCCCGGCATGCTGCACGTGCTGGCGGCGACCGGCGGCATCACCCTCGGCCCCAAGGAGGGGCGGACCGTCCTCTTCGGACGGAGCAGGCCGGACGTGCACGTCTGCGTCGGCGAGGACGACCTGCGCATCAGCCGGGAACACGGGGCGCTCACCCGCCGCGGCGACCAGTGGTGGATCAGCACGCTGGGCCGCCTCCCGTTGCGCCTGCCCGAATCTCGCCTGCTGTTCCGCCAGGACGACCCGATCCCGCTCCGAACGGGCTACACCCCGCTGTTCGTCCGCGGCTCCCACGACCGACTGCACCTGCTCGAAGTGCACGTCCAGCCCAAGGACGGCGACCGCCCACCAGCCGACCACCACGCCCCGACCCGACCACCGCGCACCTGGCACCTCAGCCCCGCGGAGAAGCGCGTGATCGTCGTGCTGGCCCAGCGGTACCTGCTGCACGAGATGCACCCGATCCCCCTGTCCTGGCGCCAGGTCGCGGAACACCTCAACGAGATCCGCCCGGACGACAACTGGAACCACAAGAAGGTCGAACGCGTCGTCACCGAGGTGCGGAACCGGTTGAGCGGCAACGGCGTCTCCGGCCTGACCCGCGAGGAGGTGGGCGAACCCATCGGCAACACGCTGAACCACAACCTCATCCGCGAACTCCTGGAGAGCACCACCCTCGTACCCCCGGACCTACGCGTCCTCGACCACGACGGCTGAGACCTCACGGTGGGAGCTTTCCCCGCTCGTGCCTGTCTATTGGATCACGACCTCCCGATGACTCCGTCGCGCAGCGCGCTGAACAGCCGCTCGAGGCGCACGCGATGGCCCTGCACGACGGTGTCCGTCGGTTCGCCCGCGATGCGGCGGCGGGCGGTCTCCACCAGCACCGCGCTGTAACCGGCGATGAAGAACGCGGCGAGCAGTACCGCGTCGCCCTCGAAGGTCGGGTCGCGATCGAGTTCCTCGGCCAACTCCCCCTGGAGTTCGGACGTGATGGCCCGCGCGCGGGCGATGAGCGCGGGTGATCCCGCGACCGTCCTGAAGAAGGGCACGGAACGGTCGGAGACCCCGGAGAGCGGGTGTCGGGTGTCGAGGAGGCGGGAACTCGTGTCCCGCAAGGACGTCAGCACGTCGACGCCTGGCGCGCGGTCGCGGACGGTCGAGCGCAGCAGATCGGCCGCGTCGGCCGCGCGGTCCAGGAAGAGGTCTTCCTTGCGCGGGAAGTGGTTGAAGACCGTCACGCTCGAGACCCCGGCCTCGCGCGCGACCTCGGCGACGGTGACGGCCTCGTACCCGTGCTCGAGGAACAACCGGTTCGCGACCTCCAGGATCCGTGCGCGCGTCTTCGGGCCACCGCGTTCGCTGGTTCTGGGCATGAGCCATCACTCTCTTGTGTGACTAAATTTAGTCCATTAACCTAGTGCTCGGTCCAGCACCACGCCACGAACATGATGGTCGACGCGGCCCCGGCGAGCCGCGTCGACCGAGGGGAGAGCAGCACATGGGCGAGCGCACGTTCCCCGCCCCGTCCACGGTCAGCGAGCAGGCACGGACCTGGCTCGCCTTCGACGGCGGCGACCTGACCTACCCGGCCGCCGAGGACACCGAGGCGTGGCTCGCGATGGCCGAGCAGGCGAACCGGTCCACGGTCCGACGATTCCCGATCGCCGAGCTGCCGGTCACCGTCGAAGACCTCGACGTGGACGGCGCCACCGTGTACGCCGCGCGGCCCCACGAGGTCGAGGAGGAGGCGGACGAGCCGGTGTTCCTCTGGATGCACCCCGGAGGGCTGCTGGTCGGCGGCGGGGACGCGTGCCGCGCGACGACGGCCAGGACCGCGCTGTCCACGGGCGTGCTCACGTGGGGCCTGGACTACCGGCTGCCACCACTGCACCCGTACCCGGCCGCGCTCGACGACGCGATTGCCGTGTACCGACGTCTGGTGCGGGAGCGCGGTCCGTCGCGGGTGTTCGTCGGCGGTGACTCCGCGGGAGGCAACATCGCCACGGCCCTCCTGCTGCGCGCCAAGGACGCCGGGCTGCCGATGCCCGCGGCCCTGGTGCTCAACAGCCCGCAGGTCGACCTCACCGAGGCGGGCGACACCTTCCAGACCCTCGCGGGCGTGGACAACGTCCTCCGCAGCCTGCGCGAGCCGAACGCCCTCTACGCGGCGGGAGCTGATGTGCGGGAGCCGTACCTCTCCCCGCTCCTGGGCGATCTGTCCGGCTTCCCACCCACGTTCCTGCGGAGCGGCACCCGCGACCTGTTCCTCTCCAACACCGTCCGCCTGCACCGCAACCTGCGCGGCGCGGGCGTGGAGGCCGAACTGCACGTGTTCGAGGCCATGCCGCACGGCGGGTTCGGGGGCGACAGCCCTGAAGACCGGGAAGCCGCCGCTGAACAGCGTCACTTCCTCAAAAAGCACCGCGCTCCGGCGGCCACCAGCACCGCCAACTCTTGATCCGCTCACGTGATCACGCTGTCGACGCGTGCTCGTCCTGCGAGTCCGCGAGACCCGCGCTGGTCGTGGCGCGCCAGTGCTCCTCTGCCGAGCGCATGATGTCGTGGCCGAGTCGTTCGAGGAAGTCGCCCGTTGCCGCGAGCCGGGCTCCGGTGGCGGTGTCGGCTCCGAAGAGGTCGGCTCCGCGCAGTGCTGTGGCTGCGAGTCGCTGGTTGGCGCGGACCCCGACCACCGCGGAGCGAAAGCCCGCGCTCTCGTCGATGAAGTACCGGTGGCGCCTGCTCCGCTCGTCACGGCCCCGGCGGATCAGGCCCTGTTCCTGGAGGAGGCCGACCGCGAGCGAAATGGTCGCCGGGCTGACCTGGAGGTGTCGCGCCAACTCGACGGCCGTACGGCTGCCGGTCTCCGAGGTGAGCAGGCAGGCCATCACACCGGCGGCACTGCGCGGCAGTCCGGTCTCGATGAGCGCGAGGGTGAGATCGGTGACGAACGGGGCGGTCGCGGTGAGATCGACATCGCTGACCGACCGCGCCGCTGCCTGCGGGCGCGGCCTGCGCCGGGCGCGGTGGGTGGTCGCGAGTTGGGCCAGTTCCGCGCGGTAGTGGCCCGGCCCGCCGTTGCGCGCGACCTCGCGGCCCACCGTCGAGGTAGGACGTCCCAGACGCCGGGCGATCTCGGCGAAATCCAGCCCCTGCGCCAACCCCGCGGCGATCCGCTGCCGATCGGCTCCCGTCAGCCTGCGTCCCGGCATCCCTCCGGCTCCTCCGCTTCGTCGTCTTGCCGCGCAGTATGCGTGCCTGCCGTCCACCGTTGCAATGCACTGCCCTTCCGCGTGCATTAACCAGCACCCTCATTGCAATCGTCGATCATGGGTTTGACCAGCGCGAACGGCGCCATATCGACCCCGCGTCGATTGCCCCCGGTTTCGGGCTCCGCCTAACGTTCGAATCAGGGAGCCGGACAACGGTTTTCGGCGACCTCCCACCAACAAGCGAGGTACCAGCATGACCGTCGAACTCCCCACCGAACGCACTCCCGGCCGTCCGTTCGACCCGCCCGCGGACCTGTCCAGGTTGACCGCCGACGCGCCGCTGACCCCTCTGCGCTTCCCGGATGGGCACGAGGGGTGGCTGGCCACCGGCTACACCGCCGTGCGCCGCGTGCTGGCCGACCCGCGCTTCAGCAATCGCAGCGAACTCCAGCACTCACCGTTGCCGGAACACGCGGGGATGACGGCGCCACCCGCGCAGCCAGGGGACTTCCTCAAGATGGACCCGCCGGACCACACCCGGTACCGAAAACTCCTGGCGGGCAAGTTCACCACGCGCCGGATGGCGCAACTCACCGAGCGGATCGAACTGATCGCCACCGAACACCTCGACGCGATGCAGCGACACGGCGGACCGATAGACCTAGTCGCCGCCTACGCGCTGCCGATCCCCGCCATGGTGATCTGCGAACTGCTCGGCGTCCCCTACTCCGACCGCGACCGCTTCCAGGCCGACGCCGCCAAGCTCTTCGGGCCCAACACCACCCCCGTGGGGAAGTACGAGGCGTTCGAGGCGCTGAGTTCCTTCGTCCGAGAGCTGATCACGGCCAAGCGCGCCGACCCGACCGACGACGTGCTCAGCGAACTCACCACCAGCGACCTCACCGACGACGAACTCGCCGCCATGGGCGGACTTCTCCTCGCGGCGGGCCTGGACACCACCGCCAACATGATCGCGCTGGGGACCTTCGCACTGCTGCGGCATCCCGAACAGTGGGCGACGCTGCGCACGGATCCGGACTCGGTCGGTCCAACGGTCGAGGAACTGATGCGCTTCCTCAGCATCGTTCCCACCCTGGCGCGCGTGGCACTCGAGGACGTCGAGTTCGACGGCCACCTGATCAAGTCCGGGTCCACGGTCGTGCTGGCGATGGCGGCGGCCAACCGCGACGCGACGAAGTTCCCCGATCCGAACGCTCTGGACCTGCGCCGCGACGCCGTCGGCCACATCGGCTTCGGCCACGGCCCGCACCTGTGCCTCGGCCACCAACTGGCCCGCGTGGAGATGCGCGTCGCGTTCCCAGCACTGGCCAAGCGATTCCCGAGCTTGCGCCTGGCCGTCCCCGCCGACGACGTCGTGCTGCGCGAAGGAGCGGACATCTACGGCGTGACGACACTTCCGGTCACCTGGTGAGGAGCGACAACGCCGGATTGCGATCAATGGGCCAGTTCCGGATCGACGAGAGCCACCGTCACCGACTCGCAGTACTTGCCGTTGCTCGTGGTCGCCACGATGGTGAGCAAGGTGGCCGAGTCGACCGGAATCGTGACTAGCGTCGGCGGCTGGCCCGAGCTGGCGGTCGAGCCTTCACGCCCCTGACCGTCCACGACAAACCGAAAGGTGACGCCGGTTATTTCTCCGGGTTTGGGGTCGACGATTCCGATGGAGGCTTTGAAATACGGGGGATGCCCTTGAGGGAGTTGGTGCGAAATGTTCAGCCCTCGCACGCAGCCCAGTTTCGCCGACATCGCGCGCGGATAGCTCTGCCCGTTGACCGTTCCGGATGGCTGGTGAAAGTCTGCGCCTTTCCACTCGTCGTCGAGCAGCGACACCATGGGCGCGACGCTCGTCTGGGCCTGACTGGTTGACTCATTGCCGCGAGGCGATCCCGTTGGCGCTTGAGGATTGAGCCAGGCCAGCAGGGCAATCGCGAGCGCCGCGACCGCGGCCAACGAAACCACCGCGGTCCAAGACACCGACTTCTTTCGCGGTGATACCGGCACGGTGTTCACCGTGAGATCCCCCGCCGCCTGATAAACGTGCCCTCCAGCCGAGGCCGTGCCACCCTGAGTGACCGGGCCCGGCACACCATCAGACTCAGAATCGACCAACACCCACCCCACGCCTCAACGGCCGGCCCTCCAGCCGACCGCCACCAAACCGACCCCACCGCCCCACGACAACGCACAACTGCGGATATCACCGGTTCGAGACCAACCGAACATCCGGCCGTGCCGCGGGTCGTGCCTGTCATGAGTGAACGAACCAAGCCGACTCGGCGGAGTTCGTCGTTGCCTGCCGGTTAGGCTTCCTCGTCGACACCCGCGAGCGGCGAGGAGCACGGTCCGATGACCACGCTGTCGGAGGACGAGGCTCAGCGTCTGTGGGCGAGTAGCCGAGCCGAGCGTGATGAGTACTTCTTCAGCGCCGTCGCCGTCAGCGCGACGGTGTGGGCGTGGGACTTCGAGACCGGACTGCTGGAGATCGACGACCAGGACAACGCCCTGGTCCCGCTGTGGCCGCACCCCCGACTGGCCGAGATGGCGGCCGAGGCGATGGGGTTCGAGGATGTGGGCCCGGCGGTCCCGGTCGGGGTCGACGTGCTGCTGGACGAGGTGTACGAGCGGTTCCACCGGGAAGGGCACGAGATCGCTGTTCTGCCCACCAACGGTCAGTTCACCACCATCCGCTCACTCGAACGGTTCCGAGTGGAGGTCTTCGAAGCCCGACTGCGCACCGCCGGGCTGACCGACGAGACCGCCCGCACCCGCCGGAACGAGTTCTAAGCGGACCGGAAGCGGCGTGCGGACCGACGACTCGACCTGGACCGGAACGACCGCCGTGCCTTGGTGGCACACCTACGAGAACGCCTGGCGGACAGGGACTGCGACCACCGGTTCACCTTCCCCGCCACCCGCGAGTGGATCGAAGCCCGAGGCCTGTCGTGGGCGCTGTCGTCCCGATCCGCAGTGAAGGTGTTGTGCTCGTGTGATTGCAAGGCCCTCGAACACTTCCAGGAGACCCCCTGAGTCAAGCACAGGCCGCGGCAGGACCGGATACGGCCGCCGGTGGTGCCGGGGCGCGGTTCCACGGCATGCGGGACCACGGCAGGGACATGTCGTCGAGGTCCTCGATCTGGTGGGGGCGCAAGCGGTTCAGGGGTTGCGCGTCCTGGTGGCGGGAGTAGGCGGCGTCGACGTAGCGGTGGCCGGTGTCGGGGGCGAGGAAGACGACGTGGCGGTCGGGCTGCGAGCGCCGTTCCCAGCGGGCCGCCAGGTAGGCCGCGCCCGCGGACAGGCCGGCGAAGACGGCGTGGTCGCGCAGCAGGGCGATGCTGCCGGTCAGCGCGGCGTCGAAGCCGACCCAGTGCAGGGTGTCGTAGAGCGTGTGGTCCACGTTGGCGAACGGGATCGAGCTGCCGATGCCCGCGATGATGATCTCGGGGTCGCACACGTGTTCACTGCCGAACGTGACGCTGTCAAAGGGTTGGACGCCGACCAGCGCGGTGTCGGGATCGGTCTCGCGGAGGTAGCGGGCCAGGGCGCCGGTCGAGGCGCCGGTGCCGACGCCGCCGACGAGGGTCAGCGGGGCCGTGGCCAGTTCGGCGCGGAGCAGGGTCGCGATCGGCCGGTAGCCGAGGTAGTGGGTCTCGTCGTGGTACTGCCGCATCCAGTGGTGGCGCGGGTTGTCGCGCAGGATCTCCCGGACGCGCGCCACGCGGCGGTTCTGGTCGAGTTTGAGGCTGGGGGTCGACGGCATCGGTTCCACGGTGGCGCCGAGGACCTCGAGTTGCAGGCGCAGCGTCGTGTCGACGGTGGTGGACGCGACGATGTGGCAGCGCAGGCCGTGGCGGTGGCAGGCCAGCGCGAGGGCGTGCGCGTAGATGCCGCTGGAACTGTCGACGAGGGTGTCGCCCGGTGTGATCGTGCCCCGGTCGAGCAGGTGCCGCACGGCGGTGAGCGCCGAGGCGACTTTCATGGTCTCGAAGCGCACGCAGGTGGTGTGCTCGTCCAGGCGCAGCAGGGCCGGACGGCTGAGCGCGTCGGTGATGTGGTCGTCCACGTCGTCGTACCTCGGTCCGTCAGTAGTGGGCGCGGTAGCGGTACAGCACCGTTTCCTCGGCGCTGAACTGGGAGAACGGGAAGGGTTCCGCGGACAGCGCGGTCACGCCCGCGCCGAGGAAGTGGCGGGCGACGGCACTGCCGGTCTGGGCGTAGACCACCAGTGGGACGCCGCGGTCTCGGCAGGTGGTCAGGATCTCGTCGAACGTCCCGTTGCCGATGGTCATGCCCGTGGCCACGACGGCGTCGGCGATGTCGAGCACCTGGCGCATGTCGGTGGTCACCGGGTCGCCCCACTGGGTGGTGCGCAGCACCAGGTCGCACGGCAGGCACTCCGCGCCGCGGTCCCGGATGGCCGCCACGAGCGGGTTGACCACACCGATCAGCGCGACCTTCGCACCGGACGGCACGTCGAGCAGCCCGGCCACCGCGGTGTCCCTGGCCACGGCCCTGCTCTCCGGTGTCCCGGCGGGCAGGCGCACCTGCTCGGCATCGCTGGCGCGGTGCGGGCGGGCGTTGGCGAGGTAGGCGTCGAGGACCGCGACGCGGACCGGACCTGGTGCGGTCACGAGGAGATCGGCCACGGAAGCACCGGAGGCCTCGGCGCAGACCGCGGGATCGACCTCACCGTCGGCGAACGCGCAACCGCCGATCGCACCGCCGACACGGGCCAGCACGTACTGGTTGCGGTAGGTGGTGGTACCGCCTGCCAACCGGGTGCCGTGGTGCACCCAGAACACACTGGTGGCAGCGGTGTCGTGCGGGTCGGGTCCGTGTTCACCCGCACGCACGGCATCCACGAGTTCGTCCACTGTGGACACAGCTTTCACGCGATCCTCCTGATGAGTGGTGGTGACGACGTCGGCTCAGCGAGCAGGACCCCGATAGGCGACAGCGAGGCGACCCACGTCGTCACGGCCGACATCGGCGTCCACTTCGAACACTTCGCGCAGCAGCTCCGGGGTCAGCACCTGCTCGGCGGAGCCGTCCGCGACGACCACTCCGTGCTGGAGCAGCACGAGCCGGTCGCAGTAGCGCACGGCCAGGGTGAGGTCGTGCAGGGCGACGACCACGGTTTGCCGCGTGGTGGCCACGAGTTCCAGCAGTTCGAGCTGGTGGCGGACGTCGAGGTGGTTGGTCGGTTCGTCGAGCAGCAGGCCCCAGGTGCGCTGCGCCAGTGCGCGGGCGAGGTGGGTGCGCTGCCGTTCGCCACCGGAGAGCTGCTTCCACGGCCGGTCGGCCAACGCGGCCAGGTCGAGGCGGTCGAGCGCGGCCGCGGCGACCGCCCGGTCGGTGGCGTCCGGTCCACGCCACGGCGAACCGTGAGCGGTGCGGCCGAGCAGGACCACCTCGCCGACGGTCAGGTCGCTGTCGGTGTCGGCGGTCTGCTCGACGAACGCCACGTGCCGCGCCCTGGTGCGCGCGGGCCACCCGGCGATGTCGGCGCCGTCGTAACGGACGTGTCCCGCGGTAGGCGAGCGCAGCCCGGCGAGGCACCGCAGCAGCGAGGACTTGCCTGATCCGTTGGGGCCCAACAGTCCTACCGTCTGGCCCGGTTCCACGACCAGGTCGACCTCGCGCACGATGGTCCGGCCGGGCACGCCCCAGGACAGGTGTCGTGCTTCGATCCTCACAGTTCCCCTCGTTCGCGCAGGATCAGCAGGAACAGCGGAACGCCGATCAACGCGGTGAAGACACCGACCGGCACTTCCAGCGGCGCGAACGCCACGCGCGCCAGCGCGTCGGTCCACACCAGGAACGTCGCGCCTACCACCGCGGACAGCGGCAGCAGGAACCGGTGCAGCGGCCCGACGAGGAACCGCACGCCGTGCGGCACGATCAGGCCCACGAACCCGATGGCGCCCACCGCCGCGACCGCGACGGCGGTCAGCAGGGACGTGGTGACCAGCAGGACCATCCGCACCGTGCGGACGTCGATGCCCAGCGACGCCGCGGTGTCCACGCCGAAGGCGAACCCGTCCAGTGCCGCCGAATGCAGCCAGACGACCAGGAGACCTACCCCGCAAGCGATGGCGCACAGCACGACCGCTTGCCACCGGGCCGGGGCCATCGAGCCCAGCAGCCAGTAGGTCAGCGCGCGGGTGCTGTCCGCGTCGCCGGAGGACATCAGGACCAGCGAGGTGATGGCGGTGAACAACTGTCCGACCACGACACCGGTCAGCACGATGCGCACCGAGTCCAGGCCGCGGCGGCGCAGCAGGAGCATCAGCAGTGCGAAGGACAGCAGGGCACCGAGGAACGCGCCGCCGGTCATCCCCAACTGGGAACCGGCGAAACCCAGGAGCACCACGACCACCGCGCCGGTGGACGCGCCGGAGGACACGCCGAGCAGGTAGGGATCGGCCAGCGCGTTGCGGGTCACGCTCTGCAAGGCCGCGCCGCACACCGCCAGCGCCGCCCCGACCAGTGCGGCCAGCAGCACCCTCGGCACGCGCAGGTCCCAGATCAACGAGTCGGCCAGTCGGGGCAGCGGCTGCACGGGCAGGCCGAACCGCGTGCCGACCGAACGGCCGATCTCCGCCCACCCCATCCCGCCGCCGAGACCGACGCGCAGGGCGATGACCAACGACACCAACAAAACGAGGACGCACAACAGCAGCACGACGACCCGGCGTCCGCCGGCGTCACGGGGTTCGTCGGCGGAGGACGGCGCGACGACCGGCTCGACCGCGGGGTCCAGCAGCGCCACCGGATCAGCCACGGGGAGCGATCTCGTCGAGCTTGCCGGTGAGGGTGCGCAGCGCGTCGACCGTGCGCACGGAGGGGTCCATCTCGATGCCCGGCAGTTGGATGATCTTCGCGTCGCGCATGGCGGCCAACTGCGACACCGCCGGGTGCTCGCGCATCATCGCCAGCTTCTCCGCCGCGCTGTCGCCGGGGTTGCCGCGCTCGGACAGGTCACCGACGACGATGACGTCGGGCTGGCGCTTGGCGACCTCGTCCCAGGACACCTCCGGCCACTCCTGGTCCACGTCGTCGAAGACGTTGGTCACACCCGCCAGTCGGCTCATGTGGCTGGCCATGCCGCTCTTGCCCGCCACGTAAGGGATTCCGTTGAACACGGAGTACACCCACACGACCTTCAGCCCGTCGGGGCGCTTCTCCCCCGCGGCGCGGGCCTGGTCCAGGACCGCCCGCTGCTCGGACACCAGGTGACCCGCACGGTCGGGGACGCCCAGCACCGCGCCCAGGTCCTCGAAGTCGCGGAACATCCGCTCGAACGGCTCGGTCTTGCCGTCAGGGCAGTTCACCGCGCTGACGAACGTCGGCACGCCGAGCTGCTCCAGTTCGTCGCGGGTGCCCGCGCGGTCCGCGGTGAACAGCTCCTTGAACGAGGCCACCACCAGGTCCGGGTTGGCCGCGCGCAGCGGTTCGGCGGTGAGGACCTTCGGCGAGAGCACCGGGATCTTCGCGTATACCTCGGTGTACTGGGGCGACACCTTGGTCTTGAGGTTGGCCGTGCCCGCGAGCCGGTCGCCGACGCCCAGCGCCAGCAGCGTTTCCGTGGAGGACTGGTCAAGGGCCACCACCCGTCCAGGCGAGCCGTCGAAGGTGAGTCGCTTGCCGCAGCTATCGATCGCGACCGCGCCGGACGAGGCGGGGGTGCTCGGAGCGCTTTCCGGTGTGGCGCACGCGGCGGCCAGCACCGCCGCCGCGAGGACGGGGACCAACCGGGCGGAACGAGACATGAACCCTCCACTGCTCGACATCGATGCCGTTACCTTGAATGATTATCATTACCAAATCAAGCCCCCCGGTGAAGAGGAGTTCGTGTGGTGCCCCACGTCACCCCTGCTGACGCGCGATCGGCGTCGGTGTTCCGCAGCCTGTCCTTCCTGCGGCTCTGGACCGGGACGACCGCGTCCGGCGTCGCCACCTGGTCCCTGCCGTTCATCCTCGGCCTGGCCGTGCTCGAACGGTCCGTCACCGCCGTGGAACTGGGCATCGTGCTCGCCGCCCGCACAGCCGGTTTCCTCGCCGCCGTCCCCGTGGCCGGGGTGCTGGCGGACCGGCACGACCGGCGCCGGGTGGTCCTGTGGGCGGGCCTGGTCGCCGCGCTCGCGGCACCGGTGATCGCCCTGGGCATGGGCCGATCGGTCGTCGTGATGGCGATGGCCGCCGCGGTCGTCGGCGCCGGGCAGGGCGCCTGCCGTCCCGCGTTCCAGGCCCTGACCGCCGAGGTCGTCGCCGAACACCAGCGGCAGCAGGCGAACGCTGCGCTCACCCTCTCCGTGCGGGTCACCACGCTCGTCGCGCCGGGGCTCACCGCGCTGCTCGCCGTGGTCGTCGACACGAGGGTCCTACTGATCGCCACCGGCGTGCTGTGGCTGGGCGCGGCGCTCATCCCCCCGGCGGGCGCGGGCCGGACCCCGATCACAACGGACGGGGCCGGGACTCGCTTCACCGCGGACTTCCTCGACGGGATTCGCGAAGCCCGCAGGCATCCGTGGTTCCTGGCCGGTCTCGGCGCGCTCACCGCCGTGATCGCCACCGGCTACTCCGCGACCGGTGTGGTGCTGCCGCTGGTGAGCCGGGACCGCTACGGCACCGAGGCCGTGCTGGCCGCCGCCCTCACCGCCTACACCCTCGGCGCGCTCGTCGGCGCGGTCCTCGTCGCGCGCTGGACGCCCCGCGCGCAGGGGTGGACCGCCCTCGCGGGCCTGGCCTGCTACGGCTTCGCGCCGCTGAGCCTGCTACTGCCCGTCCCGGCCGTCGTGGTCGTGGCCGCCTACGTCCTGGCGGGCGTGGGCATCGAACTGTTCAACGTGCCGTGGTTCACCGCCACCCAGCGGGAGGTCGACCCCAGGATGCTGGCACGGGTGTCCTCTTTGGACTTCCTGCTGTCCTACGGCCTCGCCCCGGTAGGCCTCGCCCTGATCGCCCCCGCGATCTCCCACTTCGGCCCGGAACCCGTGCTGGCGATCTGCGCGGCCATCTGCTTCACCGCCCCCGCCGCGGCCGCGCTCGTGCCGTCCTCACGCGACTTTCGGGCGGTCCGGTGACCTTGCCCGCCGGGCAACCAGTGTGAGTGGACCGGCTCACGCCCGCTACCCCAACCGGACCGGGAGCGACGTCACGAGGGTGCCGATGTCGCGTTCGGCGAAGACGATCTCGTCCGGTCGCACGGTGAGCCGCAGTCCCGGTGCCCGGTCCAGCAGGGCGTCGAGGGCGACCGCCAGCAGGGCTCGGGCGAAGCCGACGCCGGGGCAGTAGTGCCGTCCGCCGCCGAACCCGATGTTCTTGCGGGCAGGCCGGTCCACCCGGAACACGTCGGGGTCGTCGTAGGCGGTCGGGTCGTGCAGGGCGGCGATCCACGCCAGCAGCACGGCCTGGCCCTCGGCGACGGTGCCGGACGGCAGGTGGACCTCGGCGGTCGCCACCCGGAGCGCGGCGACGTTGCCCATGTGCACGTGGCGCAGGAGTTCGTCCACGGCCGCGGGCACGGACTCCCTGCTCTCGACCAGCGCCGTCCAGTGCGCCGCGTCGTCGCTCAGCAGGGCGAGCACGGACCGGCCCAGCACCCCGCTCGGGGCCTCGACCCCGGCGGACACCAGTAGTCGCACGATGCTGACCAGTTCGTCCCGGTCGAGCCGCGCGTCGGTGTCCGGCGGCGTGACGAGGTCGAGCAGCAGCGGAGCGTCCGGGCGTGGTGCGGCGACGACCTCGCGCAGGTACGCGGTGAACTCCGCCACCAGCGCGGCCCGCTCGTCGGGTGGCACCGGGGTGGCCAGGGTGTAGGCGCCCGACCACCGTCGGACGCGGTCCGCGTCGGCCTCGGGGATGCCCAGCAGCGAGCACATCGTGAGCAGCGGGAGCTTGGCGCAGTACTCCTCGACCAGGTCCGCGGTCGGCCCCATCGCGTCGAGCAGCCTGCCCGCCACCAGTTCGACCACCGGGACGTACCGCGCCACGCGGGTGTTGTTCAGCGCCTGCGTTGCGATCCGGTGCACGCGGTCGTGCGCCTCGTCCGCCTGGTTGATCAGCAGTTCGGGGTCGTAGAGGAAGTTCGGCTCGGCGCTGTTCCGCGGCGCGTCGGGCAGGACGTGGTTGCGCGACAACCTCGGCTCGGCCGCCGCCGCGGCGACGTCCTCGTGCCGGACCAGCAGGATCGCCTCGTCCCCGCTGGGCAGGGTGACCGTGCCGAACGGGCAGGTCTTCCGGCGCTCGGCGAACTCCGGGGCCGGCGCGAGCCGATTGCCTGACGGGAAGGGGAAAGCGGGCGCGTTCACCGGGAACTCCTCTCGCGCACGGCGGCCAGGTGCGGCAGCGCGTGCAGGGTGGTGGCCGTGTCGACGCCGAAGTCGATCAGGCAGGCGACCTCGTCGACGCCGATCCCGGTGAGCCGGTCGAGGAAGGCCAGGCAGGTCTCGGGTCCGCCGAAGAGGCCCGCCCTGGTGAGGTAGCGCTCGAACGCCCGGTCGACCAGGAAGTCGACGTCGTCCTCGTCGAGGTCCCTGCCCACCAACCGGGCCGACAGGTCGAGCGAGCGCCGCAGGTACCGCCGCATCGGGTCGCGCACGACGTCCCGCACGGAGGCGTCGTCGGGGCCCGCGAACGCGTGCAGCATGAGGGTCACCCGGCCCCCGGCACCGCGCGTCGTCCGGTAGCGCTGGATCTTGGCCGCGAGGTCGTCGACCTCCTGGTTGAGCAGGTGCGTCAGGACGTTGGCCCCGAGCCTGCCCGCGAGCTCGAACGTGGCCGGGTCGCCCGCGCTGGTGATCCAGACAGGTGGGTCCGGTCGCACCGGACGGGGGTAGGCGGCCAGGTCGACCTCGGCTCCGCGCCCGTCGACCCGACGCACCGTTCCGCCCCGCCACAGCGTGCGCACCTCGTCGAGCAGCCGGACGAAGTCGCGTCGCCGGTTGTCGAACGCCTGCGGCGCCAGGGCGAAGTCGACCGCGTGCCAGCCCGAGGCGAACGCCAGCCCGACCCTGCCGCGGGAGAGCTGGTCGACCACGGCCCACTCCTCGGCGACGCGCAGCGGGTCGTGCAGGGGCAGCACGACGCTGCCCGCGCGAATCCCGATCCGCGTGGTCACCGCGGCGATGGCGGCACTGGTGACCGACGGGTTGGGGTAGGGGCCGCCGAACGGGTGGAAGTGCCGCTCCGGCGTCCACACCGCGTCGAACCCGTTGTCGTCGGCGAACTTCGCGCCTTCGAGCAGCAGCCGGTAGGCGTCCGGTGTGGACTGTTCCCCCGCGTCGGCGGTGAAGTAGAACAGGCTCAGGTCCACAGCGGCTCCGCGGAGTTCAGGCCGATCGCGTCGCGCAGCGCCTCGGTGAACTCCTCCACGGGTGCGCGGGTCCCGCGGGGGTGGAGCATCTTCCCCACCGTCGTAGGACCGTCGACGACGGTCAAGTGCAGGAGGTTGCGGGCGATGCCGGTAGAGGTCGTCCAGTCGACGCGCGAATCCGCGAACGACGGGGGTTCGACTCGACGCCGGTAGCTCAACGAGATCGCCGTGGGTGACAACGACGGTCGCGCACCGCTCAACGGCGTGGCCCGGAACGGGTAGAGCGCGCGCAGGTCCCGCCGCACCGCGCGGACCTGGTCCAGCACGGGCACGTCGTGCGGCGTCGCGCAGGGCAGCGGGAGTTCGTTCACGAAGAGTCCTATGTGGTCCGATTCGCCCGGTGTCCTGGTGGACAGGGCGATGGTGAGGTCACCGAGACCGCCCGCGACGAAGCGGAACGCCGAGAGCAGGAGTTCGAACCGCGTCACCCCCAAGCCGTCCGCCACCACGTCCAGCCGCGCCGAGGCCTCGCGGGTCAGGACGCCCGACCACTCCTCCCCCGGCCCCGCGACGAACTCGGTGGCACGGTGCGGACGCGTCCGCCGGAACTCCCGCGCGGCCGTGGGCGGCGGCCGTCGGGGCTCCGGGAGTGGGGCGAGGGGCGTCTTCCGGTAGAACGCGGCCAGGTCTCGCACGAGCACGTCCTTGGAGTGCCCGTCGAAGACCGAGTGGTGGGCGGTGAACACGAGCAGCGGCCGTTCACCGGTGGCCACCGCGAACCGGCACAGCGGTCCGGTGTCGAGGGCGAACCCCCTGGCCATCTCCTCCACCGCCGATACGCGCTCGACGTGCCGCACCACGGGCTGTTCCCGTGCGGGCACCAGCCACGGCAGTCCGTCGCGGTCCTCGATGGCGCCGCGCAGCACCGGGTGGCGGTCGAGCACCGCGCGGCAGGCCGACAGGAGCGCGTTGACGTCGAGGCCGGGCCCGAACGAGACCGTGAGACCAAGGGTGTAGGCGAGGCCCGCGACACCCGCCTGCTCCATGAACCAGACGCCCGCCTCCGCGGCGGTGGCGGGTCGCCCGATCACCTCCACCGCACGTCCTGCGGGGAGAGGCGGTCGAGGACCAACCGGGCCTGCTCGGCCAGCACCGGGGTGGCGAAGAGGGCCGCGGCGGACAGGTCGACGTCGAACTCCTCCGAGCAGAGCTTGGCCAGCCGCAGCGTCAGCAGCGAATCGCCGCCCAGCGCGAGGAAGTCATCGTCGGCGTGCACCTCGCGCAGGCCCAGGAGCGTGCTCCACACCCGCCCCAGGGCGCGTTCCACCGGCGAGGTCAGCGGCAGCACCGCCTCGACGGCGAACAGGCCGACCAGGTCGCGCTTGACCACCTTGCCCGCGGCGTTGCGCGGCAACAGGTCCACCCGCAGCAACCGGGCGGGCACCTCCGCCGGGGACAGCCGCTCGGCCAGGAACACCCGCAGCCCCTCGACCACGTCCGCCGCCGTGGCCACGACCGCGGCGGCGAGCACCGTGCCGGACCTCGGGTGGGGCAGTCCGAGCACCGCGGCGTCCAGCACACCGGGATGCTCGTGCAGCGCCGCCTCCACGGCGAGGGTGGACACCCGGTGCCCGCCGACCTTCACCAGGTCGGACTCGCGGTCGATCAGGTGCAGGTACCCGTCGTCGTCGAGCCGCCCCAGGTCCCCGGTGCGGATCCACCCGTCGACCGGAGCCGGGGAACCGTTGTCGTGCAAGGGGGTTCGCGGCGCCACCGGTGCGCGCAACCACACCTCCTCCCCGACCACCCGCACGTCACCCGTGCCCAGCGCGGTCGGCCTGGTCGGGTCGAACGCCATCGCGACGTGGCCGGGAGCTGCCTCCGTGGAGCTGTAGTAGTTCACCAGGGTGGCGTCGGGCAGCGCACGGGACAGCTCCAGCGCGACCGCGGGCGGCAACGCGGCCCCGGTGGACCCCACCAGCGCCAACGACGTGAGGTCGTGCCGCGACCACGCCGCGGAGTTGACCAGCTCGATGGCGGTCGCGGGCACCAGGAACAGCGAGCCCGCCCGGTACCGCTCGACAGCGGCGCACAGCTCCGCCACGTCCGGGCGCGCCGCCACCAGCGCGGCCGCTTCCGCGGTCAGGGCGTTGAGCAGCATCGTCTGGCCCGCGTTCGTGCCGATCGGGAAGGCGTGGGCGAAGTACCGCGAACGCCCCCACGACCGTCGCCGCGATTCGTAGCCGTGGATGAGGTTGGCGTGGGTGGCCACCACACCCTTGGGACTCCCGTCGGTGCCGGAGGTGAACAGGACCTGCGCGGCGGCCTCGGGCGGGACGACGTCCAACTCCGCGGCGGGCCCGTCCGCCGCCTCCGTCGTCGTGCCGCCCGCGAACTCCACCGCCGTCCGGCCGTGGACCAGCGTTCGCGCCTCGCAGCGGGTCAGCAGGGCGTTCCTCAGCACGTCCGGGACGCGCGTGGAGAGAGGGACCGCCGTCGCGCCCGCGATCAGCACGGCGCAGAACGCCACCGCGTAGTCGGTCCACTCGTCCTCACCGAACAGCAGCCCCACCCGGTCCCCCGCGCCGACGCCCGAAGCACGCAGCCTGCGGGCGAACGACATCGCCCTCGCGTGCCACGCGCCGAACGTCAGCACCGTGCCGTCGGTCTGCCGGATCGCCGGACGCCCCGGCTCACGAGCGCGGTCCTCCAGCACCTCGGGGACGGTCACGTGGCACGCGCCCGGTCGACCGCCTCGGCGATGGCCGCGACGGTGCCCCGTCCCAGCACGAGCTTCAGGTCCACCACGCCGCCGAAGGCCGCGCGCGACCGCGCCACGAGCTGGGTGGCGATCAGCGAATGCCCGCCCAGGTCGAGGATGTGCTCGTGCACGCCGACGCCGTCCACGCCGAGGAGCCCTTCCAGGATCCGGGACAGCGCTTGCTCGGTCGTGGTGCGGGCGATGTCGTCGGTCACCGGAACGGGCAGGCGCGAGCGGTCGACCTTGCCGTTGGCCGTCAGGGGCAGCCGCGGCAGGACGTGCACCTCGTCCGGCACCAGGTGGCGCGGGACCTCCCCGGCCAGCGCGACCCGGATCGCGGTGCCGGTCACCGGCGGGCCGTCGTCGAGCACGACGTGCGCGACCAGCCGGGTCGTGCCCTCGGTCGTGCTCCGCCCGGACACCACCGCCTCGCGGACCGGGGGAAGCGCGGTCAGCGCGTGCTCCACGGCACCCGGTTCGACCCGGACACCCCGCACCTTGAGCTGGTCGTCGCCGCGACCGAGGAAGGTCAGCACGCCGTCGGGCGAGCGACGGCCCAGGTCTCCCGTCAGGTACAGCCTCCCCGCACCGAACGGGTTGGCGACGAACCGCCGAGCGGTCAGGGCCGCGTCACCGAGGTAACCGCGGCCCACGTGCGGTCCTCCGAGCACGATCTCCCCCACCTCGCCGTCGGCGACAGGCCGCAGGTGCTCGTCGACCACCAGCGCCGTGGTCCCGGCCACGGCACGCCCGATGGGCACCTCGGGCGCGGCCGGGTCGGCGGCGGTCACGGTGTGCAGGGTCGCGCACACCGTGGTCTCGGTGGGCCCGTAGCCGTTGACGAAGGCCACCCGGTCCCGCCACCTCTCGGCCGTGGACGGCGAGCACACCTCCCCCACGCTGACGAGGACGCGTAGGTCCGGGTACGGCTGGTCGGGCAGCGTCCGGACCACCGCGGCGGGCAGCACGGCGTGGCTCACCCGCCGGTCGAGCAGCGTGGTCGCGAGGTCGTCCCCCGCCACGACCTCCCGCGGTGGCACCTCGAGTCGGGCACCGTGCCCGAGCGCCATGACCAGGTCGAACACCGCGCCGTCGAACGCCGGGGAGGCGAACTGGAGCACGCGGGCGCCGGGCCCGAGGTCCGGGAAGTGCTCGCGCTGGACGTCGACCAGGTTCCGCACTCCCGCGTGCTCGACCAGGACGAGCTTCGGCTCGGCGGTGGTGCCCGACGTCGGCATCACGTAGGCGAGGTCCTCCGGCGCGGGTCGGGGCAGGTCCCCGGCGCCCGGCACCGCGTCGAGGCGGGCGAGGTCCAGGTGGGGCAGTCCGGGCAGCCTGCCGACCGCGGTCCCCGCGAGCACCGCCGTGACGCCCGCCCGTTCGGCGAGCGCCAGCGACCAATCCCGCGGGTACGAGTCCGAGAGCGGCAGGAACGCCGCGCCCGCCTTCCACACGGCCAGCACGGCTTCGACGTGCTCAAGTCCCCGATCGACCACCAGCGCGACGACGTGACCCGGCCCAACGCCTTCCGCGCGCAGAGCGGCCGCGAGGCCGTCGGTCCTGCGGTCCAACTCGCGGTAGGTCACCGTGGCGGCGCCGTCCGCCACCGCCACGTGATCCGGCGCGTGCCGAGCCCACCTCGTCACGACGTCGCAGAGCACACGGGCTCCTCCCACTCGGTTCGACCACCGCCGGAACCTTCACCCACGGCCGAGCGAACGGGCAACTCCCCGTCTCAGCAGGTCAGCCGGGTGGCAGGTGGGCCGTCGCCCGCGCAAGCTCCCGGACCGTACGGGCTCGCACCGCCACGTCCAGCCGGGTCTCGTACTCCCACAGGGTGAGCGCGCCGCCCGCCATCGCGCGGTCGAGCCAGTCGAACGCGGTCTGGCGTTCGACCGGGCTGACGAGGTGGTCGGCTCGCTGGTTGGACGAGGGGTCGCGCAGCGGCTCGTCGGCGGGCAGGGGCAGGTCGACCACCACCTTCGCCAGGTCGCGGGCCGTGGTGGCCGACCACACGAGAATGGTCCGGGCCGCGTGCTCACCCGGACCGAGTCGTCCTTCGGACAACGCCTGTTCGAGGTACTTGGCGATCCGGGCCCGGTCGAGGTCGAGCGCAGGCGGATCGGCGACCGCGGGGCCGGTGAAGACCAGACCTGCCGGGCGCGCGGTGCGAGGCTGGTCGTCCCGATTCGGGCTGTCCAACTCGGCGCGCAGGGTGTCGAGGTCCTCCCCCAAGGCCGCGCGGTCGAGGAAGCTGTCGAACCCCTCCCTGCTGAGCCCGCCGCGGCCCCTGGCCTGGAGGATCTCCGACACGAACGCGAGCCGTTCGAGGCCCGCGAGCATCGCGGGATCGTTCCGCCGCCGCCGCAGGTGCGGTTCGACGTCGAGGAACAGCACTAGCAGATCGGCCGCGGTTCGCGCTCTGGCCGCGAACGCGGTCCGCCACTTGCGGTCCGCGCCGCTCAGCACGTCGTACTGCGCGGCGATGTCCAGGAGGGTGATCGCGAACTCGCGCTGGAGGTCGTCGACGGGCGTGGTGACGGGCACCGCGTCCCACCTCGGCGCGGGCAGGTCGGCCACCACCGCGGGCAGGTCCTGGTAGTCGGCTTTCGCCACCGCCTGCCGAAGATCCTCGTAGCGATCCTGGTCCAGCAGTCCACGTGCCAACGCGAAGTCCACCACCGCCATGGCGTGCTTCCGCCGGGCACCCCTCCGCGCTTGGGCGCTCCACCACTCGTTCAACGACGTCCGCATCCCCTTGGCAGCTAGCTGGACACCCCGAGTGTGACGGGTGGCGACGAGGCGGATCAAGACATCCGAAAATCGTGTCGAGGTCGGTGTCGGATCCGGCCCGAGCCGTTCGTGGAGGAGGTGAGCGGGCCGCCACGAGGGCGTTCCGGTGATCGCAGGAGATGAGATGTCCCACCCGCAGCCCGTGGCCCGCCGCATGTACGACCTGGTCGAACCCATCGGCCTGGTGCCCTACTTCGCCGACGAGTCCGACCAGGCCCTGATGGCGCTGGGTCTGCGCAACCCGTGGGACGCCTACTTCGCCGGACGCGCCGCGCCGCTCGGCCGCACGGTGCCCGCCGAGGTGGTCCACGCGGTCTTCTACAACTTCGCCCCCGGCGAGGTCGCCCGCCACCTCCCGCGGGTCTGGGACCTGACCACGCCCGAGGCGGCACTGGCCGCCCGCGAACGGGGCTGCGTCGCGGGCCTGCGGCGAATCCTGGGCGACCGCGCCGACGCCCCCGGCGTCGCACGCGCCGGTGACCTCCTGCTGACGGCGGCGACCAGCGCACCGGTGCAGGGACGCGTCCTCTACGCCGCCCTGCGCACCCTCCCGGTACCGCGGGAGCCCGTGGCCCGACTGTGGCACGCGGCCACGTTGCTGCGTGAGCACCGCGGCGACGGCCACAACGCCGCCTTGCTGACCGAGGACATCGGCGGGACCGAAGCCCACGTGCTGCACGCCCTGTCCGTCTCCATGCCCGCCAAGGAGTTCGGCCGAGTCGGCCACCTGCCCTCGGCGCAGTTGACCGCGGTCATCGACGGCATGCGCTCCCGCGGCCTGATCGGGACCGACGGCTGGCTCACCGCCGCCGGGCACGCCACGAAGGAACGGGTCGAGGCCACGACCGACCGACTCGCGGAAGCGCCCTACAACGCCTTGTCCCCTGACGAACTCGAACTCCTGGCCGCCGACCTCGACCCGATCTCGGCCGCCATCCGAGCCGTCTTCCCGTCGTAGGTGTTCGACGTCCGGGGTTCAGCCGGTGAACTCGTCGACGCCGAGGGCGAAGTCCCAGTGGCCGACCCCGTTGTTGGCGAGTCCCACCGTGACCACGCCCAGTCCTTCGAGCCAGTGCGCCATCTTCAGGCCGCCGACGTCCAGCGGCCGCAGCCCGAGGCTCTCGACGAACGTCGCGACGTCCACTTTGGCCTGTGCGTCGTCGCCCGCGATGAAGGCGGTGGGGCGCCCCTTCTCCAGGACGCCGCGGAAGATGGTGTTGAACACCTTCACCACGTTGGCGCTCGCCGGGGCCACCTTGGCGACCTCCTGCGCGATCGAGGTCTCCTCGCTGTGGGCCAGCCCGTCGAACGTGGCGTTGAAGGGGTTGCTGATGTCGACGACGACCTTGCCCGCGAGGGCGTCCCCGTACTCTGCGACGACCGGCACGACACCGTTGTACAACAGGGCCGTGATGACGATGTCCCCGTTCGGGACGGCGCCCCACTTGCCCGTCGTCGTGCCGCCGCCCAGAGCCTTGACCAGGTCGTCGACCTTGGCCTGGTCGCGGCCCATGACCTCGACGGTGTAACCGCCCGCCACCGCGAGCGTGCCGATGGCGCGGGCCATGTTCCCCGTGCCGATGAGCGTGATGCTGTTCATGAGGTTCCTGTTCTTGAGCGAGGCGTGGTTCAGATGGCGGTGGTGCCGCCGTCGGCGACCAGTTCCAGGCCGTTGACGTAGCTGGAGTCGTTGGAGGCGAGGAACAACGCGACGGTCGCGATCTCTTCGGGACGGCCCATCTCCCCGCGCGGGATGAGGGACTCGAACGCGGCCTTGGTCGCCTCGTCGAACAGCTCCTCCTGCTTGGCGGTGGCGACCTGGCCGGGGGTCAGGACGTTGACCCGGATCTTGCGGTCGCGCAGCTCGTTGAGCCAGACGCGGGCCCAGGCCTGCTGGACGGCCTTGCTCCCCGCGTAGAGGCTCCAGCCGGGGAAGGCGCCGAGGGAGGCGTTCGACCCGGTCATGAGGATCGAGCCGTTGTCGTTGATCAGCGGCAGCGCCTTCTGCACGGTGAACAGCGTGCCGCGCGCGTTGAGCCAGAAGGCCTGGTGGAACTGCTCCTCGGTGATCTCGCCGAGCGCGGCGGGTTCACCCATCCCGGCGCTGGCCCACAGCACGTCGATCGAGCCCTTCTCCCGCTTGACGGTGTCGTACAAGCGGTCCAGGTCGTCCAGGTCGGCCGCGTCACCCTGGACGGCGGTGACGTCGCGGCCGATCAGCGCGACGGCGTCGTCCAGCGCTTCCTGCCGCCGGGCCTGGATGAAGACGTGCGCCCCTTCCTCGACGAACAGCTTGGCGCCCGCCAGCGCCATCCCCGTGGACCCGCCGGTGATCACCGCGACCTTGCCATCGAGCTTTCCCACGACCACTCCGTAACTTGATGGTTATGTACACCAGACTGTGTACGTAACGTACGCGACGGGTGCTCGAGGGCGCAAGCTATGTAGACCGATCCGTACCCAACGGCCTATGCTCGGGGTATGACGGAGTTGGAGAAGGGCCCGCTGGGCCAGCGCCGCGGCAGGGGCGCACGCGAGCGCATCCTCAGCGCGTCACAGCGGTTGTTCCGCGACAAGGGCATCAACCGCACCGGCATGGACCAGCTCTGCGCCGAGGCCCAGGTGTCCAAGCGCACGGCCTACCAGCACTTCGCCACCAAGGACGACCTGGTCACCGAATACCTGCGCCGCTTCGACCCGGACGTCATGCCAGGAGTCTTCGACCGCCCCGACCTCACCCCCCGCGAACGCCTGCTCGCCGCCTTCGAGATCCCCGCGACCACCCCCCTGTGCCCCTACATCGCGGCGGCCGTCGAACTCCACGACCCAGCACACCCCGCGTCCCAGTACGCGCGCGACTACAAGACCGCCATCGCCAAGCGCCTCACCGAAACCGCCCGCAAAGCAGGCGCCACCAACCCCGAACAACTCGGCGAACAACTCGCACTGCTCATCGACGGCGCCTCAGCCCGCACCCGAGTACTCGACACCGATTCCTTCCCCACCGCAGCCACCATCGCCGCCGTGCTCATCGACAACGCGATCCCGTCCTGATCATGTAACGCGGACGGCCGACCGCCCGACGTAGGGGGACACGACCCGTCGGCGTCGACGGGGCAGGGGGAAGGACCAGCCGTGGCTCTGTTCGGTGGCAAGGAGAACGCGGAAGTCGTCGCGCTCCAGCAGCAGGTGGCGGCCGCGCACTCCACGATCGCCGAACTGCGCGGGTGGGTGGGGCAGTTGCGCGGCGCGGAAACCGGGGCGCTGGAGGCTGAACTGCGGCACCTGCGGTCGTCGGTGGAGCAGGCCAAGAGCGACCGGACGGCACTCGCCGCGGAGCAGCAGCAGGTGCGGAGCGAGGTCGACTCGTGGCGCGCGCAGCTCGTGGAGACGCGGGAGTTGGCCCTGCTCCAGGAGATCGGCGTCTACGAGTACGCACATCCCCTGGACGACGCCCTGGCGTACAAGGACTCCCTGGCGGCCCTGAAGCAGCGGATCAAGGAAGCGGCCAAGGGCGACGCGGTGACCTGCCAGGTTGACTGGGCGGTGAACGGGTCGCTCAAGGAAGGCCAGAAACTCGGGCGGGACATGGCGAAGCTGATGCTGCGCGCCTACAACGCCGAGGCCGACAACGCCGTGCGCGCGGTGAAGCCGCACACTCGCGAGGCCGTGAAGAAGCGGCTGACGACGACGCGGGACACGGTCGGCAGGCTCGGTGTGCTGATGCGGATCGTCATCTCGCCGGACTACCACCGGTTGCGGTTGCGCGAGATCGACCTGACGTCGGACTACCTGGTGAAGGTCGAGGCCGAGCGCGAGCAGGCCAGGGCCGAGCGCGAACGATTGCGCGAGGAGGCCAAGGTCTCCAAGGAGATCGAGCGGGAACGGGCGCGGCTGGCGAAGGAGCGCACGCACTACACGACCATCGTCGCGAGGCTGGAGGCCAAGGGCGACCTGGAAGGGCTGGAACGGGCGCGTGAGCAGTTGGCGTCGGTCGACAGCGCGATCGCCGGAGTCGAGCAGCGGGCGGCGAACGTGCGTGCCGGGTACGTCTACGTGATCTCCAACATCGGCGCGTTCGGCCCCGACGTGGTCAAGATCGGCATGACCCGCAGGTTGGAGCCGATGGACCGGGTCCGTGAACTCGGTGACGCGTCGGTGCCGTTCCGCTTCGACACCCACGCCTTGTTCTTCTCCGAGGACGCCGTCGCCCTCGAGACCAGCCTGCACCAGAAGCTGAGCCACCGGCGCTTGAACCTGGTCAACCCGCGCCGCGAGTTCTTCTACGCCACACCCGCGGAGGTCCGGGACCTGCTGGTGTCGCTGGGCAACGACCACGTCCTGGAGTACAACGACATCGCCGAAGCGGTCGAGTGGCGGGCGTCGGACCCCGGTCGGCGCGGCGGGTCGGGCACTGTCGGGGCGCAGGTCGACGCTGACGGGGACCTGTCCGACGACGGTGGTGAGTGATGACGGCGCCTCGCCCCGCCACGTGGTTGCCCGATCCGCTGGACGACGCGCTGCTGCGCTACTGGGACGGCTTCCGCTGGACGTTCCACACGGTCGTGCGGCAGGTCGAAGTGGTGCGACCGGTCGTCCAAGCCGCGCCACCGCCCGTGACCCCGACACTGCGACCCGATGTGGCCCAAGCCCTGGAACGCGTGCGCGGCGCGCTGGTCGGGTCGATGAAAGAGGTCAACCTCCTCGGCGGTTACCTCGGCCCGGAGGAACGGGTACTGGCGCTGACCGGTGCCCAGGGCGAGGGCATCGGTGTGCTCGCCTGCACCGACCAGCGGCTGCTCTTCCTCTTCGTCGGCCTGCTGCGCAGGCAGTTCCTGCACGTGCACTGGAACCAGGCGAAAGGCGTCACCTACGACCGGAACACCAGGATCTTCGCGGTCTACACCGTGAAACCGACGAAGCGCGCCGTGCCCGCTCTGGCCGTTCGCGTGGGCAACCTCTCGGACGCGCAGGCCGTGGCCCACGCGGCGCAGTTCGCCTCGGCAGCTCCTCGGCTCGACATCGTCTGATCGAACCGCCCGCTCACGAGGCCTTCGTCCGCTGCGTCACCACGATGCAGGCGAGCACGATGACCGCCGTGACGGGGACCGCGGGGCTGAGGTCTTCGCCGAGCAGCAGGACTGACCACACGAGGGTCAGCAGGGGTTGGGCGAGTTGGAGTTGGCTGGCCCTCGCCACGCCGATGAGTCCCATCCCGCGGTACCAGACGACGAACGAGCCGAACTGCGAGATCGCCGCGATGTAGGCCATCCCGGCGAGGGCCTTCGTCGTGAAGTGCACCGGTTCGTGCGCGAGCGCGAAAGCCGACACGACGAGGTTCACGGGTGCGGCGAGGACGACGCCCCACGCGATGACCCGCCAGCCCGGCATGTGCGCCGACAACCGCCCGCCCTCGGCGTACCCGGCCGCGCAGACGATCAGGGCCGCGAAGAGGTAGACGTCGGCGACCGTTGGCAGGCCGTGGTTCTGCGACAGGGTGAACACGATGACGGTGGCCGCGCCGGTCCCGGCCGCGACCCAGAACAGCCTGGACGGGTAGCGTTTGGTGATCAGCGCGAAGATCACCGCGGTGGCCATCGGCAGCGCGCCGATGACGACCGCCGAGTGCGCCGTCGAGGACGTCTGCAACGCCAGCGTCGTCAGCAGCGGGAACCCGACGGCGCAACCGCCCGCGACCACCGCGAGGGCGGGCCAGTCGGAGCGCGCCGGGAGCTTGGCGCGCGTCGCCAGCAGCGCGACGACCGCGATGAGCGCGGCCAGGACACCGCGCACACCCGCGGCGCTCCAGGGACCGAACCCGTCGAGCGCCCACACCGTTCCGGGGAAGCTGAAGGAGAAGGTCAGCACGCCGAGCGCGGCGAACAGCGTGCCGTTGGCGTTCGGCAGTGGCGATACTGGCGCGGCAGTAGTAGCGCTACTATCACTCTTCATGGTCCACCGTAGCAGTTCGCAGGAACTCGCCTCGCTCCTCGCGAGGGAGATCGAAGCTCTTCCTTCCGGGACAAGCATTTCCACTCACCGCGAGCTGGTGCGACGCTTCGGGGTGAGCGCTACTACCGTCTCGCAGGCGCTGGCCATCATCACGCAGCAAGGGCTCATCACCTCTCGCCCCGGCGCCGGTACCTACCGCACCGAGGTGCGGCCCGTGACGCGGGCGGGCGACACGTCGTGGCAGGAGGCGGCGCTCGAACTGTCCAACCACATCGGCTCGCCGACCAGCACTCCCCGCGGCTTCAAGACACCCGGACTGCTGCACGCGCTCTCGCCGTCGGGACCGGACGTCGCCGACCTCAACGGCGGCTACCTCCACCCGAGCCTGCAACCGCTCAAGGCGCTCGGCACCGCACTGGCCCGCGCCGCCCGGCGCGCGGAGTCGTGGGACCGGCCTCCGGTGGGCGGGATGCCCGAACTGCGCGACTGGTTCGCGGCGGACATCGGCGGCGGCCTCGGCCGTCACGACATCCTCGTGTGCAGCGCGGGGCAGAGCGCGCTGGCGACCGCGTTGCGCGCGCTCGGCCAACCGGGTGATCCCGTCATCATCGAGTCTCCCACCTATCCGGGCACGATCGCGGCGGCTCAGGCCGCGGGACTGCGGATGATCCCCATCCCGCTCGACGGCGACGGGCTCCGCACCGACTACTTCGAACAGGCACTCGTCCGCACCGGTGCCCGAATCGTCGTCATCCAGCCGCTGTTCCAGAACCCCACCGGGGCGAGCCTCACGACGAGCAGGCAGCAGGAGATCCTCGCCATCGCCCGCAGGCACGCGGCGTTCGTGGTCGAGGACGACTTCGCCCGCCACATGGCACACCCGGACGCCGGACCGGTGCCGCCGCCGATGATCGCCGACGACCCGGACGGCACCGTGGTCCACATCCGGTCGCTGACGAAGGTGACCTCGCCGAACCTCCGCGTCGGCGCGCTCGCCGCGCGGGGCCCGGTCATGGCGAGGCTGCGGTCCGCGCACGTCGTCGAAACGATGTTCGTGCCCGCGCCCCTCCAGTACACGGCGCTGGAGGTCGTGACCGCGCCGGGCTGGAAGCGGTCCCTCGCCACGCTCGGCTCCGCTCTGGCTCACCGCCGGGAGGTCGCCGTCACCGCGGTGACGGCGACCTTCGGCCCGCACGCCCTCGCCGTCCGGCCGCGCGGCGCCTACCACCTGTGGGTGTCGCTGCCGGGCCACCTGGACAGCAGGCAGTTCGAGGCCGCCGCACTGGCGCACGGCGTCGCGCTGACCCCTGGCGAGAACTTCTACCCCACCACCGGCGGCAGCGCTCCGCACGTGCGGCTCAGCTACGTGGCGGCCCCCTCCGCCGCGGAGGTGGACGACGCGGTGCGTCGCCTGGCCCGTCTCGTGGCGGAGGAGTGACAGGGCCCTACACCTCCAACCGCTTCAGCAGGGCACGGGCGAACCGCGTCGCACCGGTGTCGGTGAAGGGCAGGTTCAGCGACGGTTCGCAGAGGTCGAGTTCCAGCACCACCGGTCCACCGTCGTCATCGCGGATCAGGTCGACGCGCCCGTACAGCAACGGCCGCTCGATGCCGAGGTGCGATGCCGCCGCGTCGAGCGCGGCCAACGCGACCTCCTGCTCGTCGGGGTCGGCGACGCGCGCCGCGCGGGTGTCCAGCGTCGGCACGTTCACCGTGCCGTCCGGCATGAGCATCGCGCTCTTGCGGATGGCGTGGCTGTACTCCTCGTTGAAGAAGGTCAGATCGGTCTCCCCCCGGCGGTCGACCGACTCCAGGTACGGCTGGAGCATCACCTCGGCGCCGTTGTCGAGCAGCTTGCCCACGTAGCCGACGGCCTCGTCCGCCAGTGACCGCGCGAACCGCTGGACGTCCTTGGAGTAGGCGCCGATCGTCGGTTTCACGACGATCTCCTTCGCCTCCGGGTGTTCGGCGAGCAACTCGCGCACCGCTTGGGCCCGGTCGGTGTCGCGGTGGACGTACCTGGTCGGCACGACCGGAACGCCGCGGGCGGCGAGATCGGCGATGTAGTGCTTGTCCAGCACCCACCGCGCGATCGACACGGGGTTCAGCAGGCGCGTCGACGCTTCGACCGCCTCGCACCACGCGAGGAAGTCCGGCAGCCGGTCCACGTAGGTCCACGGCGACCGCGGCACCACGACGTCGAACCGCGACCAGTCGACGGAAGTGTCGTTCCAGTCGCACACCTCCGGTGCGAGGCCCACCTCCCGGCACGCGGCGAGCAGCGGTGGCATGTCGTAGTCGATGGGCAGGCTCACCTGGTCGGTCACGAGCGCGACGGTCTTCACCAGGGCACCACCTCGTCCATGTGCACGTAGCTGCCGGTCGGTCCGTCCTGGTCGAGCAGGGCCATCCTGACGCTGGTACTGGCGCCGACCGGGATCTCGAGGTCACCCTCGCCCTCGTTCATGTCGGTCTTGGTGTAGCCGGGGTGCACCGCGTTCACCTTGATCGGGGTGTCGCGCAGTTCGTACGCGAGGTGCGCGGTCCACGAGTTCACCCCGCTCTTGGAGGCGCTGTAGGCGGGCAACGACTTGAACGTGTCGCTGTAGGTGTACGACGTCGTGTCGCTGTGCCTGGTCAGCGAACCGAGCAGGCTGGAGACGTTGACGACGCGCCCGGCGGGCGACCTGCGGATCAGCGGCAGGAAGGCGATGGTCGTCTCGACCACGCCGAACAGGTTGGTGTCGAACGTTTCCCTCCACTGCCGGAGCGGCTGCTCCGACGGCTTCTTGCCGTACTCCTCGATCCGGATGGCCGCGTTGTTGACGAGGATGTCCAGGCTGCCGTGCCTGAGCGTGACGTCCTCGGCGGCGGCCCGGATGCTCTCCGTGCTCGTCACGTCGAGGACGAGCGGTTCGACGTCGAGGCCCTCGGCGCCCAACGATCGCGCCGCTTCGACGACGGCCTCGTGGTCGCGCCCGGTGAGCAGCACGTGGATCCCGTGACCGGCGAGCTGGCGCGCGATCTCCAGGCCCATGCCGCGGTTGGCGCCGGTGACGAGTGCTGTTTTCGGTTGGTGTGCGGTCAATTCCGACTCTCCACGTCTTGAGGGGTCACAGCTCGGACAGGAACTTCGACACCGGCGGTCCGAAACGGGCGGTGTCGACCAGGAACGCGTCGTGCCCCTGCTGCGACTCCAGTGCCAGGAACCCGACGTCGGCGCCGCCCGCGCTCAGCCCGTCGGCGATCCGACCCTGCTGCCGCAGTGGGAAGAGGAGGTCGGTCTGCACGCCGATCACCAGCGCCTTCTCCAGGCGCATCGACGCGAAGGCTTCCTCCTCGGTACCGCCGCACGACTCCCCGAGGTCGAACCAGTCCACGCAACGGCTGAGGTAGAGGTAGCTGTTCGGGTCGAACCGGCGCACGAAGCGGTGGGCGTGGCGGTGGAGGTAGAGCTCCACCTCGAACTCCAGGCCGAACCGCGCGGACCCCGTGGGCGGCTCCGACCGCACCCGTGACCGTCCGAATCGGACTTCCCACTCCTCCGCCGACCGGTAGGTCATCATGCCCAGCTTGCGCGCCGTGCGCATGCCCTCGTCGGGATAGTTCTCCTCGTCGTAGCGGCCCTGGTCCCACCGCGGGTCGGACCGGATCGCCTCCCGCTGGAGGGAGCGGACCGCGATGGCGAACGGCAGCGAGTGCACCGCCGCGGAGATGTTGATGTGGTTCCGCGTCAGGTCGGGGTGCCGGGCCAGCAGCGCCAGCGCGCTCATGCCGCCCATGGAGGCCCCGACGACGCAGGCGAGGCGCTCGAACCCCAACGCGCGCACCGTCCACGCCGCCGCGTCCGCGATGTCCTCGACGGCCAGGTCGGGGAACCCCAGTCGGTAGGGCCCGCCGGTGGCCGGGTCGGACGACGGCGGCCCGGTCGACCCCATGCAGCTACCCAGCGAGTTGACGCAGACCACGTGCCAGCGGTTCGTGTCGATCGGTTTGCCCGGCCCCACCATCGCGTCCCACCAGCCGGGGGTGGGGTCGTCCGGGTGCGCGGCGACGTGCGCGCTGGGCGACAGCCCGGTGAGGATCAGGACGACGTTGTCACGTGCCGGGTTGACCTCGCCGAAGGTCTCGTAGGCGATGCGCGCGCCGTGCAGCTCACCGCCGAGTTTCATCGCGAAACCGGCAGGCAGGTCCACGAAACGAGTCGCCGGGGGAACGAACTCTCCCACGCGTCTACTCCCGTTCTGCGCAGGTCCTCGGTCAGGGCGGGTCTTCGGTCAGGCGTCGCGGGGCGCGGGCTCCAGCGAGGCCAACCACTCGTCGTCGGAGCCTTCGTTCACCCCGTCGAACAGGTACGTGGACAGGTAGCGCTCACCGGTGTCGGGCAGCATCGAGAGCAGCACGGAGCCTTCCGGCGCGGTCTCCGCGACGCGCAACGCCGTCGCGAGCGTGGCGCCCGCGGAGATGCCCGCGAAGATCCCCTCCTCGCCCGCGAGACGTCGCGTGGTGTCGCGCGCCGTCTCCTCGTCGATGGTGTGCAGCTCGTCGATGACGGTCCGGTCCAGCAGGCTCGGCACGAAGTTGGGGGCCAAGCCCTGGATCTTGTGGACGTTCCACTCCTTGCCCGCCAGCACCGCGGCGTTGTCGGGCTCGGTGGCGATGACGCGCACCTCGGGTCGCGCGAGCTTCAGCATCTGGCCGACGCCGGTGAGCGTGCCGGTGGTGCCGAAGCCGGTGACGAAGTAGTCGAGCCGCTTCCCGGCGAAGTCGGCCAGGATCTCCGACGCGGTGGTCTCGCGGTGGTAGGCGGGGTTCGCCTGGTTGTCGAACTGGTTGGCGCGGAACCAGCCGTGCTTCTCCGCGAGTTCGTCCGCCCTGCGGTTCCCGCCCGCGCTGCCCTCCGCACCGGGGAAGAGGATGACCTTGCCGCCGTAGGCGCGGATCAGCTTGCGCCGCTCCACCGAGTACGTGTCGCCCATCAACGCCACGAACTGGTAGCCGCGCGCCGCGGCGACCATCGCCAGCGCGATGCCGACGTTGCCGGAGGTGCACTCCGCGATCGTGTCGCCGGGCTTGAGCAGCCCCTTCCTCTCCGCGTCGAGGATGACGGCGAGCGCGAGCCGGTCCTTGACCGAACCGCCGGGGTTGAACGACTCCACCTTCACGTAGACGGTGACGTGGTCGGGTGCGAGCCGGTGGAGCTTGACGATGGGCGTGCGGCCGATCGTGTCGAGGATGCTGTCATACAGCGGCATGGGAGAACTGCCCTTCGAAGGAGAACGTGGCTGGGCCTGCGAGGAGGATGGGAGCGGCGGCGTCCGGCCACTCGATGCGGAGTTCTCCGCCGGGCAGGGAGACGGCGATGTCGCGCTCGACCCGCCCCTGCCTCATCAGCACCGCGGCTGCGGCACAGGCACCGCTGCCGCAGGCCAGGGTCTCGCCCGCGCCGTACTCGAAGACGCGCAGGCGAACGCGTTGGGGTGAAACGACTTCGACGAAACCGACGTTGACCGTCGGCAGGAAGAGGCCCGATCCTTGCAGTGCTGGTCCGACCTCGGCGACGGGCGCGGTGTCGACGTCGCCGACCTCGATCACGGCGTGCGGGTTGCCGACCGACGCGGCGGCGAAGCGCACTCGCGCCCCACCCACCTCGGTCTCGTACAGGTCCTGCTCGTCGTCGAGGCCGAACAGCGGAACCCGGTCCGGCGCGAACTGCGGCACCCCCAGTGCCACGCGGAAGGCACCTCCGTCCAGCACGTCCACCTCGTGCGTGCCCGACGGGCTGTCGAGCGAGAACCGGGGGCCCCGTGCCAAACCGGCGCGGACGACCCAGGCGGCGACACAACGGGCCCCGTTGCCGCACTGCGGAGAAGGGTCGCCGTCCGCGGTCCAGATCTCGTAGGAGGCAACGGCTTCCTCGGTGCGCGGTGCCTTGACGCCGAGGACCAGGTCGCAGCCGACGCCGAAGTGCCGGTCCGCCAGGGCGCGGCACAGCTCCGGCGAGGGGTCCTTCGCGTCGCGCAGGTCGAGCACGACGAAGTCGTTGCCCGCACCGTGCATCTTGGTGAACGGCAGGACGTTCATCGATGGCCTGCCGAGGCCTCGAACACGGGTCCGAGCATGCCGAGGATCGTGGCGACCCCCTCGGCGCTGCTCTTCTCGTCGACCGGCGCGTTGAACTCCGCGACCTCGACGCCGACGAGCCTGCCGGGCGGGATGGCCTCGAAGATCGCCCGGATCTGGGCGGGTGACATGCCGTTCGGGACCACGTAGTCGGCGGGCAGGAACTGCGGGTCGAGCACGTCCCAGTCGATGTGCACCCACACCGGCGATCCGCCGACGGCCTTCATGACGTTCTCCGCGGTCGCCTCCGCGGGCGGGATGACCCGGACGCCCGCCCCGTCCAGCAGCTCGCGCTCGGCCGGGTCGATGTCCCGCGTCCCGACCAGCACGGCCTGCTCCGGTCGAAGCCCGGCCCCGTGCCCGCTGTCCCACAGCCCGCAGGCGGCCGACAGCACCATGCCGCCGAGGTATCCCGAACTCGTCTCAGGTGTGTTGAAATCGCCGTGCGCGTCGATGTACAGCACCACCGCGTCCGGGTGCTCCCGAGCCACGACGGGCAACGTGGCCAGGCTCGCGGAACAGGTGTTGGCGACCATCACCGGTGTATTCCCGGCTTCGAAGGCGGCTGTCACCGCCTGCTGGAGTCCCACCAGTGTCTTTTCCGCTTGAGCGAGGCTGACGGTCCAGTCGTCCACGACCGCGGGCGCGGGTTCTCCGATAAATTCACCTTTGATCCCGTAGCGGTCTTCCAACGCCCGAGCGGTGCGAGCCGCACCCTCGATCATTCGCGCCGCCCGGTCGGCCACCCGCCCCTGGGAGACAATAAGATCAATCATCGAACGGAACTCCGTATCTGTTTCGCCGACAAAAAGCACTCACGCACCAGGAAAAGCAAATGGACACTTGTCCGCCCGATCGGCATTTTCCTCGACCAATCCGTACTGCTGCCATTCGAGCGCGCCGCCGTGATATGACCCCAGTTGCCACGAGTGCGGCGTGCCGTCGTAACGCTCGATGCGATTGCGGATGTTCGTCCGAACCCGCCGCCCGCTGGGAGTATCGCCGGCGAAGACGTCGAACCGCTCGCGCGGGTTGACGATCAGCTTGAAATACTCGCCAAGATTTCGACTACGTCGAACGCGATGCGCGAAACTGCTCATGTTGAAGAACAACGGCATACCGTCGAAGCACATGGACCAGGCCTCGGAATCGGGGTCCCTGCCGACCCCTTCCGGCCACGGCGCCGGGTCGACCTCGTGCAGAGCCGCGAGCACCCGCCAGCCGAACGCGTGGTAGTCGTCGACGGTCCGAACCTTCACGGCGTCCAGCGAGAACGCCACTACCAGCGGACTTGCCGTGTCCAGACGGCCGTCCCACTGCCGGGACAGCTCGACGTACTCCGTCAGGCCCTCCGCCAGGTGGCGGACACCGTCACTCCCGGCGTCCTCGACGAAGATGAACTTGACGATCTTCTTCCGGAAGGCGTTCTTCGAGAAAACACACGGGAAATCAGGGTCGACAAGTCTGGACTCGACCTCGTCGAAAGCAACACGATGCCATCCTCTCGCGTCATCGATGCACGTCTGGGAGATCAGCTTGGTGTTCTCGTCTGACTTGACCACAGGGATGTCCATCCATCAACAAGTGCAAGCTTGATTCGATCTGCCACGACCTTCGGTGCGCACGTCGGTAAATCTGCGATCATCAAGAATAGGAATGGCAAAAAGTGAGAGGCAATCACCACCGGAACGGTGCGAAAACACTACACCCAGGCACACAGGAGTCCGGCGTCAAGTATAGAAGGAATCAGAATACGGGCCTTTTTTCACCCCATGAGAAGCCCCCCGAGCATCGACGCTACCGAAGTTACTTCCTTTTACCATCAGGTGTCAACCAGATTACATGTGGCGCAGATCACTATTGACCATTTAACAGTATTCATAGGAAATTCCCTTTCGCAGAGAATTCAGATATGCACGAGGGCATACCACTCGGACATACCCCGAAAGAGTGGAACCCGAATGCACTATCTCCTGCTAGACCGTCGAGCGGTCCCGTCCGGGCGACTTGTCCGCACCCGTTCGCGCGGCCGCGAACAAGAAGATCAACGAACACCACACGCCCACCGCGCCGACCACGCACAAGACCGTGGTGCTGTACCCGTCGATCACCCGTGCGCCGACGAGCCCGCCGAGCGCGGCGCCGAGGAACACCGACGACGAGTTGAGCGACACGACCAGCGTCCCGGCCGACGGGTAGACGGAGAGTAGTCGCTTGAGCTGGGTCGGCACGATGGTCCAGCCGACCACACCCCAGGCGAACAGCACGACCAGCGTCGCCACGAGTCCGGACGCGACCGGCAGGACCAGGAGCAGCAGGCCGACCGTCGTGACGGTGGTGGCCAACAGCGGACGCCAGCGGAACCGGTCCGACAGCACCCCGCCCGCGATGGTCCCGATCAGCGTGCCGACACCGAGAACGGTGAGCATCAGCATCAGGACTTCCGTGCCCGCGCCTACGTTGTCCCGCACCACGAGCGCGAGGTAGGAGTACACGACGTACTCCCCCGCCACCGCGAGCAACGTCAGCGCGAGCACGACGAGCAGACCCGGTTGGCCCAGCAGGCGCAGCCTTTCCCGGATCGGCACCGGCTGGGTCCTCGGGTCAGCCAGCCCGCCGCGGCCTTGCAGCAGCGCGGCGACGACCCCCATCACCGCGATGGCCACGAGCACCCAGCGCCACCCCACGAGCGAGGAGACCAGGACACCGAGCGGAACACCGATCACCGTCGCCGCCGTGACTCCCGACAGGACCAGCGAGACCGCCCGTCCGCTGCGCGCGCTCGGCACGGAGGCGCCCGCGGTGGCGGTGGCGTTCGGCAGGTAGGCGCACGCGCCGATCGCGGCGATCAGCCTGCCCGCGACGAGCATCGCGACCGAGCCGGACATCGCGACCAGGTTCCCGGCGGAGAACAGCAGCAGGCCCGCCATACCGATCCGGCGTTGCGACTGCCCGGCCACCAGACTGGCGACGATCGGGGCACCGATGGCGAACACCAGCGGGAACACCGCCAGCGCCTGTCCCACGGTGCTCGGATCCGTACCGAGGTCGGAGCTGACCGCCAGCAGGATGCCGGACAGCACGGAAGCGTCGACGCCGATGGCGAACGCGCCCACGACGAGTGGGGTGAGCCGCCAGAGCGAGACCTCGGCCGGAGCGTTCATGGTGCGGTAGTCGCCTCTCCTCGTCAGTGGACTGTCGGGTTGGGAGTCGGGAGCGACCTGCGGTCGATCTTCCCATTGCTCTTCAGCGGCAGGCTCGGCAGCTCGACGAACCACGTCGGGTTCATGTACGGCGGCAGGACGCGCCGCAGGTGCTCGCGCACCGCGGCGACCGTGCCCCCGTTGTCGAACACGACGTATCCGGTCAGCCACTTCTCGCCGGTCGGATCGGTGTGCGTGAGGCAGCACGCCTGGCGGACACCGGGCGTCTCCAGCAGTGCCATCTCGACGGCGTCCAGCTCCACGCGGAACCCGCGGATCTTCACCTGGTTGTCGAAGCGGCCGAGAAACTCCAGCACCCCGTCCGGTCGCCTGCGCACGGTGTCGCCCGTGCGGTACACCCGCGCGCCCTGCGCCAGCGGGTCCGGCAGGAAGCGCTCGACCGTGAGGTGGTGGTCGGTGTACCCGCGGGCGAGTCCGGCGCCACCGATGAACAACTCCCCCACCTCCCCGTCCGGCACCGGACGCAGGTCTCCGTCGAGGACGCGGACGTACGCGCCGGGGATCGGCCGTCCGATGGGGATCTGCCCCTCGGTGTCGGCCTCGGTGATCTCCTGGTGGATCGTCGTGAACGTGGTGGCCTCGGTCGGGCCGTAGCAGTTCGAGACCGTGGTGCCGGGCAGGCTCCGGAGCGCCGCGCGCACGTGCGGCGGCGACAGGACGTCTCCCCCGGTCATCAGCCTGGTGACCCCCGCGAGCCCGTCGACGGCGTCGTCCACCACGACGTTGAACAGCCCCTTGGTCAGGTGCAGCACGCTGATCCGGTGGCGCGCGACGAGATCGGCGATGCGGTACGGGTCGAGCAGACCCGGTGGCGGCACCACCAGCGTGCCGCCGTTGCAGAGAGCGCCCCAGATCTCGAACGTGGCCGCGTCGAACGTCGGTGGCGCTATCGCGCAGTAGGTCTGCCCGACACCCGTGGGCGCGAAGCCACCGCTGACGAGGTTGACGATCGAGCGGTGTTCGATCCGCACGCCCTTGGGCTGTCCGGTCGAACCCGAGGTGTACATGACGTACGCGAGGTGGTCGCCGCGCAACCTCGGCGCGGGCGCGATCCCGTCCGCCGAGTGGTCGCCGTCCAGCAGCACCACTTCGACGTCCGACCCCCTCAGCAACTCCGCGTCCGCACGGCTCGCGACCACCACCCGGCAGCCGCTGTCGGCGATCACGTGGTCGCGGTGCGCGGCGGGGTCGTCCGGGCTCAGCGGCACGTACGCCGCCCCCGCCCGCATGACCCCGAGCAGGCCGACGACCAGGTCTGCGCTCATCTTCCCGCACAGGCCGACCGAGTCCGCCTCGCGGACACCGCGTCGCACCAACGAGTTCGCCAGCCGCGCCGCCCTGTCCACCAGCGCGCCGTAGGAGACGGAACCGCCTTGCCACACCAACGCGGTGCGCCACGCCCCCGCGACGGCGTGCCGGGCCACGAGGTCGCTGATCGTCGCCGCACCGCTCCTCGTCGCCACTACCACGGGGTGTCCTCCGGATCATCCACAAGGCGGGTCAGCGCGGCGGTGTACAGCGCGGCGACGCCGTGGACGTCGAGCGGTGCGCCCGCGCCGAGTTGAAGTGCCAGCACGACGTCGCGGTCATCGCGGAAGTGCGCCACCACCGGGTGCGGGAACAGGTCGCGACCGGGGAGGAAGCGCACACCGGCGCGGTCCTCCTCGGTCGCCGCGTGGCGGAAGCGCACGTAGTTGAACAGGGCGGCGAACGGGTCGGCCAGCCCCAAAGCCCTTTGCACGTCGGGGAACTGGCAGCCGAGGTGCGGGAACACCGCCGCCTCGGCGACCTGCGCCGCCCGCACCAGCTCCCGCCAGCTCCGCTGCTCGCCGCGCAGCACCAGCGGAACCGGGTTGAGGAAGTTGCCGACCGCGTCGTCCGGCACGTCCTCGTCCCTGCTGTGCAGGAGCAGACCTGTCACCACGCGCCCCGCGTCGCCGCGGCACGGCGTCGCGAGGGGTGTGGCGGTCACGACGCTGATGTGCGCGGCGAGCAGCAGCAGGCGCAGCGACACGTTGAGCTGCCCGGCCCGGTCCCGCAGCCGTCCGACGACCTCGTCTGGCAACGGGTGTTCGAGCACGGTGTGCCCACTACCACCGACGTGCAGGCGGTGCGGCCTGGCGGTGTGCAGCTCGGCGCGCCAGAACGGCAGCGCGTCGGCGAGTGTCCGCTCCGGACGCGTCCGGCCGGTGAAGGCGGGGAAGACCGGATCCTCGGTCGGCGGGGCCGTCACGACTCCGTTCAACTCGTCGCGGTAGCGCGTCAGGACCTGCGCGACCAGGGAGGCGAGCGACATCCCGTCGATGACCGCGTGGTGGATCACCACCCCGAGCCTGGTCTCGCGATCGGACATCCGGGTCAGGCTCCACCGCACGAGACCGGGCTCGTCGACCGCGAACCCCGTGAGCTGTTCCGCCGCGAGCCAGTCCTCGTGACGCCGCACCGCCTCCGGCTCGGGCAGGGCCGAGAGGTCGGCCTCGGTGAACCTCAGCGGCGCGCTGTCGTGCACCTGGTACGTCCAACCGCCGAGGTCGTCGCGGTGGAAGGAGGTGCGCAGGGCAGGGTGGAGTGCGATGACCTGCGCGAGCGCGGTCCGCATGGCCCCGACGTCGAACGGCAGGTCGACCGCGTAGCCCGCCGACACCAGGAAGACGCCGGTGTCGGGATTGGCCGTCGCCTGGTCCAGCATGTACCGCTGGGTCCCCGTCGGCGGCGACGGCTCGTCGCTCGCAGAAGTTCCGAACGCCTCGGGAGCGGAGGTCATGGCGGCGGCCAGGTCGGCGAGCCTCGGTGCGCTGTACAACACCTGGAGAGACACCGGATGCCCGGCGGCGGCGAGTCGCGACTTCACCTTGAGCAGGCTGATCGAATCGCCGCCCAGCGTGAAGAAGTCGTCCTCGGCGTCGACGTCCTCCGCGCCGAGCACGTCTCGCCACACCGCGGTGACCGTGTCCGCGATCGTCGTGCCCGGTACCGGCTCGGGGGCGAACAGCTCGTCGACGCGGTCACCGAGCCGGTCCGGCAGGCTCCGCAGCGTCGAGACGAGATCGGCGGCGATCCCCTCGACGACGTGCTCGTCGTAGAGGTCGCGGGCGAACTCGACCACGCCGCGCAACGCGCCGTCGTCCACGCGCGCCCGCACGCCGAGGTCGAACTGCACACTTCCGGTGTCCACGTCGAGCCAGCGCAGTGCCAGGTCGTGCATCTCGTGCGCGGACGGCAGCATCTCGTGCAGCGACACCAGGACCTGGAACAACGGGTTGGTCGCCGACGACCGGCTGTCCGGCGACGCGTCGACGATGCGGTCGAACCCGGCGTGGGCGTGCGTGAGCGCTCCGACCACCGACGATCCGACCTCGTCGACGAGGTCCGCGACCCGCAGCCCCGGTGCGACGTCGACGGGGAACGGCACGGTGTCGACCATGAGCCCGACCAGCGGCTCGAACTCCGTCTCCGGGCGGTCCGCGACCGGTGTGCCGAGCGCGAACCGCGTGGTGCCCGTCCGCGCCGCGAGCACGATCGCCACCGCCGACCCGAGCACCACGAACAGCGTCGTGCCGCGCTCGTCGGCCAACCCGCGCAACCGTTCGACGTCCTGCTCCCCGAGTTCGAAGGCGACCTTGCCGCCGTCGAACGACGGCACCGCCGGACGGGGCCGTCGACCGGGCAGGGCGAGGTCGACCACGACACCGCGCAGCACGTCACGCCAGTACCCGGTGACCTCCTCGGGCAGTGCGGCCGCCCGGTCCCACTGGTGCTGCGCGTAGTCCACGTAACGACTGGCCAGCACGGGCAACGACGGAGGCCGTCCACTCGCTCCCGCTTCGTAGAGCTCGACCAGTTCGTCGAGCATCACCTTCATCGACCACTCGTCGGACACCATGTGGTGCAGGCACAACTGCACGACCGTGCGCGTCGGTTCGAGCGGGTAGCACACGACCCGCAGCAGCGGACCGGTGCGCAGGTCCAGCGGCCTGCGTGCTTCCTCGGTCAGCGCCTTCGGCAGCCCCGCCGGGTCGACGTGGCGCACTTCCCGCGGCACGGTCACGTCCTCGTGCACCACCACGTGCGGGATGCCGTCGATGTCGGTGAACGTGCTGCGCAGCGCGTCGTGCCTGCGGGTCAGCGTGGAAATCGCTTCCCACAGGACGGTGTCGTCGAGCGGTCCGCTGATCTCGACCGCGACGGACGCCGCGTAGGCCGTGCCGCCGGGGAACAACTGGTCGAGGAACCACAACCGCAGTTGCGCGGGCGAGACCCGGTAGACCGACGAGCCGTTCGGCTCCGAGCGCACCGCTGCCGCTCGGATCCGGGTGGTGGACGGCGATCCGCCGTCCACGAGTTCGGCGATCCGCTTCGCGCAGTCCGCCAGCCGGGACGCCTGGAAGACGACCTCGACGGGCAGCGTGACGCCGAAGGCCCCGCGCACCCCCGAAACGATGCGCATCGCCAGCAGCGACTGCCCGCCCAGGTCGAAGAAGTCGGCGTCCGGTGAGGTGACCGGGAACCCGAGCAGCCTGCTCCACACGGCGGCGAGCCCCCGCTCGGTGTCCGAGTCGAACTCGTCCCGCACCACCGCGACGGGCCGCGCGTCCGAGTCCGCCGCGGCGCCGAGCAGCAGCGGAGCGGCGGTCGCCCGCACGTCGCGCAGCGCCGTGCCCGCCGGTGCGGCCAGCACCCGGTCGAGCAGCCGTTCGTAGTCGGCGATGACCGCGCCCGCGAGTCGCGGTGGCACGTGCGCCGTGTCGTAGGAGAGGTAGACCACGCCGTCGTCACCGATGCGCCCACCGGGCACGATCATCATGCAGAGGGGCGTGTCGGTGATCTCGACGAAGTCCAGGTCGGAGATGCGCCACCGGTCGTGCCGTTCGAGCATCGCCCGGTCGAACGGGAAGTTCTGCACGACGAACAGCGATTCGAACAGCGGCAGGCCGCTCGGCCGCCCGCACCAGTCGTGCACGTCGATCAGCGATGTCCGGTCGTGCTCGGCGCACGCGGCCATCGTGTCGTGGCAGTACCGGACGAAGCTCGCCAGGTCGACGTCCGGGTCGATGGTGGTGCGGACCGGCAGGGTGTTCAGCAGCAGGCCGACCACCCGGTCGGCGCCGGGGAACGCGGACCCGCGTCCCGAGGACACCACGCCGGTCACCAGGTCGTCGGCGCCGCTGTACGCGGCGAGCTGCAACTGCCACGCGGCGAAGTACACCGACGCGGCCGTGACCCTGTGCCGGGCGGCGAACTCGCGCACGGCCTCGCTCGTGCGGGCGGGCAACGGCCGGTTCGACCGCTCGTAGCCGTGCTCGTCGTGCGCGCCGGGGAACCGGATCGTCGCGGCGGCGCCGAACCCGGCGAGGTGCCCGGTCCAGAACTCCCGTGCCGCCGCCGGGTCCAGGCCGAGCAGGTGTTCCACCACCGCCCGCTGCCGAGGGCGCGGCGGGAGGAGCGGCGTCACCCCGCGCGCCAACGCGCTGTAGGTGCTGAAGAACTCCTGGAGCAGGATCGTCGCCGACCAGCCGTCGAGGATCACGTGGTGCACGGTCCACATCAGGAACCAGCGACCGGGTCCCTCGGGCAGCACGGTGAGCCGGAACAACGGCGCCCGGTCGAGCGCGAAGCCCTCCTCCGCGTCGCGGCGCACCACCTCCGCGCGGTCTTCCCCCTCCTCCAGCACCCGCACGACGGGGACCGCGGTGCGGCGGACGACCTGCACGGGTTGTTGCAGACCGCTCCAGTGCACGCTCGTGCGGAGAGCGGCGTGGTGGTCGACCAGCAGTTGCCACGACCGGCGCAGCAGCTCGACGTCCACCTCGCCCTCGATGGTGCACGTGCGCTGCTCGATGTACACGCCCGCACCGGGACTGCGCAGCGTGCGCACGAGCATCCCGAGTTGTCCGGGGAGCAGGGGGAAGATGTCCTCGACATCGGCGCTCACCTCGCCACCTCCCGGTGCAGGGAGTCGTTGCGCAGCACGAGATACCCGTTCACAGGTGGCCCCCAGGTTCTCCGTCGGCGGTGGACAACTGCCGCATCAGCTCGTCCAGGTCGGTCTGGTCCAGACCGGCGAGCGGGAAGTCGGCCACCTGCGCGGCCACCGGCTCCTCCGTCTCCCACGTCGCCAAATGCGCGACGAGGTCGTCCAGCAGCGCGCGCAACGTCACCTCGTGGTGCAGCCCTTCGCTGTAGAAAGCTCGCAGCCGCAAGCGGTTGCCCACCACCAGCGCGACGATCTCCACCTCGTGCGACCGCGGCCGGTTCGGGCCTCGGTCACCGCCGTGGTCGAACTCCACGGCCACCAGCGGATCGGGCAGCGCGTCGTCGAACCGACCGAGGTAGTTCACCAGCACGTCCGGCAGGTCCACTTCGGACTCGCGGCGCAGGCGCAGGTAGGCCCGGACGTCCTCGCGCGACGTCCGCAGCGCGCTCTCGACCACGCGGGCGCGGGCCAGCGGATCACCGGACTCGACCACGACCGGGACCGGTGCGGCCAGGCAGCCGACCGCGTCCGCGAGCACGACGTCGGATCGCCCGCCGGTCATCACGTCGACGACCGCGGCGTCCTTTCCGGAGCGGGCTCGCAGGACGTCGCCGATCGACACCAGCAGGAGGTGCAGGGGGTTGAGCCGCGCGCTCCGGGCGCGCTCGACCAGCCGTCCGGTGGTGTCCGTGTCGAGCACGTGCTCGACCACCCGTTCCCCCGCTCTGTCGTTCACACCACCCGGCAGGTCCGGGACCAGCGAACGAGCACCCCTCGCGAGCACGGCCGCCCAGTCGGCCCCTGGTGCGCCGTCGTCACCGGCGAGCGCCGAGATCGGCACACCGGGGTCGAGTCGCGCGTCCCCGAACGCCAGTGCGCCCGCGTAGGCCTCGACCAGGTCGGCGAGCACCACCTGGAGCGACGCGGCGTCGGCGACGGCGTGGTGCGCGACGAGGACCAGCCGTGGGTGGTCGCCGTCGTGCAGGCCGATGCGCACGACTCGTCCCGTCGCGAGTTCGAGTGACCGGTGCAGCGTCTCCAGCCAGGCACCGAAATCCTGGTCCTCGCCGTGGGAGAGGACGTCGTCGACGGCGACGGGCCGCACGGTCTGCGACCACGTGTGGGCGTCGATCGAGGTGTGCAGGGACTCGTGCCGCTCCAACACCGCGGCGACCGCCTTGCCCAGTGCCGTCCGGTCCAGCGGTGCGCTCAACCGGAGCACCAACGAGACGTTGTCCCAGTCGCGGTCCTCCTGACCGGACAGCACGGACGACTGCTCCGGCGAGACCGGCACGGGCCCGTCGGTGGACCGGCTTGACCGCGTGGCGTCGGCGACACGTCCGACGTGCTCCGCGAGCAGGCGCACGGTCGGGTTCTCGAAGAGGTCCTTCGGGCGGACGCGGTGTCCGAGCACTCGAAGCCGGGCGCACACCTGGATGCTGAGGATCGAGTCGCCCCCGAGGTCGAAGAAGTCGTCGTGGACCTCGACGCCGTCGACGTCGAGGACCGACTCCCACACGTCGAGCAGTTCGCGTTCCAGCGCGCTGGTCGCACCGGCCTCCTGCCGGTCACCGCGCACCGCCACCCGCGTGCCCGCCTCGATCGCCTCGGCGGATCCCGTCTCGTCCGCGCCCAGACCGGTCCACGCGCCGCACCGCGCGTGCGGCGCGCTCGTCATCGCCAGCAACGCGTCGACCACGTCGTGCGCGAAGTTCAGCGCCTGCTGCTCGTCGAGCTGATCGGTGTTGTAGTTCGCGACGATCGCGAGGTCGCCGGTGAGCGGGTGCACGCGGGCGTTGACGGTGAGCGGGAAGTGGAACGGGTCGGTGAAGCGGCCGTCGAGGTAGACGAGGTCGGAACGGCCGGTGATGCGCTGGTAGACGTGGAAGTGGATGTAGTTGAACGCCGTCTCGAACAGCGGCTTTCCCTGGTGGCCGCGCTGGAGCGCCGCCACCGGGTGACGGCGGTGTTCGAAGACCTCCGCTTCCCTGGCGAAGACGGCACGGGCGAGATCGGTCCACGCCCCGTCCACCCGGACGCGGAACGGCACGGTGTTGAGGAACTGGCCGAGCACGTGTTCGGCGTCGACCAGCTCGGGCCTGCCCCCGCTGACCAGGCCGGTGAGGACGTCGCTGGTCCCGCCGTGCTTGGCGAGCGCCGCCACGTACGCCGTGAGCAGCACGGCCTTCGTGGTGACGCCGATATCGCCCGCGAGGGACTTCACCGCGTCGAACAGCTCGGTCCGCACGGGGACCGGCAGGTCGATGCTGCGGGGCGCGCCGTCCTCGACGCGATCGCGACGCGGCAACCGCAGGAACACCGCGTCCTTGAGCTGCTCCATCCAGAAGTGCCGTGAGCCGGCGTCGCCCAGCGCGGCCTGCTCCTCCGCCACGAAGTCGCGGTACCGCGTCCGCAGGACACCGCGTGCGGGCGCAGTGCCCGCTACCCGCGCGAGGTAGGTGTCGAACAGCTCGGTCAGGAACGTCGCCGCGCTCCACCCGTCGAAGATGGAGTCGTGGAACGACACGACGAGATCGATGACGTCCTCGGCGTGGCGCAGCACGACGACGCGCAGCAACGGGGGCGCGGTGAGGTCGAACGGCTTCACCTGCTCGGTGTCGAACACCTCCCGCGCCCGGCGCCGCCGCTCATCCTCCGGGAGCGCCCGCAGGTCTTCCACCGGCACCGGCAGCGACGCCGACCGCTGCACGTACTGGAACGCGCCGTCCACACCGCCCACCTCGAACCGGGTGCGCAGGATGTCGTGCCGCCCCACCACCACGTCGACGCACTCCTGGAACAGCTCGCGGTCGAACGCGATCCGCAGGTGCAGGCTGAACGTCACCTGGTACACGGCGACGTCCGGCGAGTACTCGGAGTGGAAGATCATGCCCGCTTGCAGCGAGGAGAGCGGGTAGGCGTCGACCACGTCGTCCGGCAGGACCGCGGGCCGGGGCAGGTCGACGGGGGTGCGCGACCGCACCTCGGCCGACGGCCGGACTTTCCGCGCCATCACCGCGAGGTGCTGCGCCTTGAACATGTCCTGCACATCGATGTCGTGGCCGCGGTCGCGCAGCAGGGCGCGCACCCTGATGGACTGCAACGAGTCGCCGCCGCGTTCGAAGAAGTTGTCGTCCGCGTCGAAGGACTCCGCGTCCGCGCCCAGCACCTCGGCCCACACCTCGCGCAGCACCAGCGCGGTGCTGTCCAACGCCGCGGCGGCCCGCTGCCCACGCCGCCGCGCCTCCGGCCGGGGTAACGCCTTGCGGTCCAGCTTCCCGTTGCCGCTCAACGGCATCACGGCGAGCTGTACGAGGTGCGCCGGGACCATGTACTCGGGCAATCGCTCGGTCAAGTGGCCGCGCAGGTGCTCGACCTCCACGGCCCGGTCGGCGACGAAGTAACCGACCAGCTTGGGGCTGGGACCGACGTCCTCGCGCAGCACGACCACGGCCTCGGTCACCGCGGCGTGCTCCAGCAGCCCCACCTCGATCTCCCCGAGTTCGATCCGCAGGCCGCGCAGCTTCACCTGGTGGTCGAGCCTGCCGAGGAACTCCAGGTAGCCGTCCGGGTGCCAGCGGGCGAGGTCGCCGGTGCGGTACAGGCGACCGTCCACGGTGCAGGCGAAGGGATCCGCCACGAACCGCTCGGCGGTCAGGTCCGGTCGTCCGAGGTAGCCCCGCGCCAGTCCGACGCCGCCCAGGTGCAGTTCGCCCGGCGTGCCGATGGGTGCCAGCCCGCCGGTGCTGTCGAGCACGTAGGTCTTCGTGTTCGCGATGGGCCTGCCGATCGGGACCACCGGGGCCGTGTCGTCGTCGCGGCACGTCCAGTGGGTCACGTCGACGGACGCCTCGGTAGGCCCGTACAGGTTGTGCACCTCGGCGGTGTTCACCGTGCGGAACCTGCCGACCAGAGCCGACGGCAGTGCCTCACCGCTGCACACCACCCGCCGCAGCGACGAGCAGCGCGACACCGAAGGCTCGTCGACGAAGGCCGCCAGCATCGACGGGACGAAGTGGACCGTGGTGACGCCCTCGGCGGTGATGACCTCGCTGAGGTACTCGGGGTCCTTGTGCCCGTCCGGCCTGGCCATCACCAGCCTGGCGCCGTACATCAACGGCCAGAAGAACTCCCACACCGAGACGTCGAACGTGTACGGCGTCTTCTGCAACACCACGTCGTCGGCGCCGAGCCGGTAGCGCTCCTGCATCCACACCAGCCGGTTGACGATGCCTCGGTGCGGGACGGCGACCCCCTTGGGCCTGCCTGTCGAACCCGACGTGTAGATGACGTAGGCCAGGTCGAGCTCGTTCGGCGGGTCGGCCCGCCCGCCGCGGTCGCCCGTGGAACCGGACCCGGTGAGCGGGAGCACGAGTTGACCGGGGACGGCCGCCCTCAACGCGGCGATCCGGTCGTCGTCCGCGAGCAGCACGCGCGGCCGTGCCTCCTCGACGATGGCGGCGATCCGGCGCGCCGGGTGTTCGACGTCCAGCGGCAGGTACGCGCCATCGGCGAGGAGGATGCCCAGCAACGCGACCACGAGTTTCGTCGACCGTTGCGCACAAACACCGACAACGATGTCAGGACCGACGCCGTGGGACCTGAGTTCACCGGCCAACGAACGCGAGCGCTCGACCAGTCGGGCGTAGGTGAGTTCGCCGTGCTCGTCGCGCACCGCGACGGCATCGGGCGTGCGACGCGCCTGGTCCAGGACGAAATCCCCGAGCCGACGCGTACCGGGCTCCTCGCCGACCACGTTCGTGAACTCGAACAACGCGGCGCGCTCCGCGGCCGGGACGACGTCGAGCCGGTGCACCGGCAGGTCCGGGTTGGCCAGCACCGACTCGATGAGCGTGTGCAGGCGCTGCCCGATGGCCTCCGCCCACTCCGGCCCATAGCAGGAGGTGCGGTACTCCAACCACCCGTCCAGGCCTTGGCCGCGCACGACTTCCAGGTGCAGCGCCAGGTCGTACTGCGCGGCGCCGGTGTCGATCCGGCCGAGCAGCTCGGTGTCCAGACCGGCCATCCTCGGGGCGGGCATCGGCGAGCCGAGCAGGTTGAGCATCACCTGGCACAGCGGCTGCTGCCCGGCGTCGCGCGCCGCGCCGGTGTGCTCGAGGATCCGGTTGAACGGCACGTGCTGGTGGCGTTTGGCCTCCTCCACGACCCCCTGCACGTGCGCGAGGTGCGTGCGGAACGTCGTCGTCCCGGTGAACGCGGCGCGCATCGGGACGGTGTTCGCGAGCATGCCGACCAGGTGTCGGGCCCCGTGCTCGCCCCGGTTGGCCATCGGTGTGGCGATCACGACGTCGTCCTGCGCGGACAGTCGCGCGACCAGCAACTGGGTGACCGCGACCAGGAAGCTGTAGGGGCCGGCGCCGACGGACTTCGCGAGGGCCTTCGCAGCGGTGAACGTCTGCCGCGACACCGTGAACGGGATGCGAGCGCCCGCGCTCCGGCGGCCGTGCAACGGCACCGTGGCGCCGGGGACGCGGGACTCCAGCGGTGCGCCGCGCAGGTGCTCGCGCCAGAAGTCGGCGGAGCTACCGCCCCGCGCGTCGAGCGACTCCGCTTCCAGCACGGCGTGGTCCCTCGGTCCGACCAGCGGCTTCGGACCGTCGATCCGACCGTCCCGGTAGGACGCTTCCAGGTCGCGGATGAAGATCCGGGCGGACCAGCCGTCCGCCACGAGGTGGTGCAGGGTGACCGACAGGACGTGGTCGTCGGGCGCGACGCGCAGCAACGTCAGCCGGACGACCTGCTCGGTGATGTCGAACGGCGTCGCGGCGAGGCCGCGCAGCTCGCGATCCAGCACGGACGTGTCGGCCGGGTCCAGCTCGACCGTCCGCAGGTCCACCGGCGCGCTCGGGCGGACCTCCTGGTACGGGACGCCCGCCGTGGCGTGGAAGGTGGTGCGCAGCGCTTCGTGCCGTGCGACGACGTCGTCGAGCGCACCGCGCAGCCGGGCCACGTCCAGAGGCCCGCGCACGCGCAGCGCGACCGACAGGTTGTACGCCACCGCGGTCGGATCGACCTGGGTCAAGAACCACAGTCGTTGCTGCGCGCCGGACAGCGGCCCGGTCGGGTCCGGCCAGTCACGCGCGATCAGCCCGGAAGATTCACCTGATTGGTCGTCATTCACCAAAGCCCCCCAAACAACGCCATCACGTCGACAACCCCACAAAGTCGACACAGCACGACGAACCGCACGGCGCAAAGCGCAGCGGCTTGGATTTCGAAATAATCAGAGAAGAAAAATAAAGCCCCCCACCCCTGTTGCGCACCCACCCCCAAGCGGATCCGCCACTCCGTAGACTACGTGCGAATGCCGACGGGTTCAACCCGCAATCTCCCGCGATGATCTCCAATGGCCCCATAACGAGCCGATTCCCACCAGATGGGAATTTCGGCTTGACATCGCTCCCGAGACATGGGTAGACCTGGAAGACGCCGCAGGAAATCGCTATTCCCGCGGCTGCACCCAGGGGGATAGATGCCGGATTTGCACGATCTGACGGCCATCGAACAAGCCGCCGCGATTCGTCGGCGCGAGGTCAGTCCGGTGGAACTCACCACGCACTACCTCAACCGCATCGAAAAGATCAATCCACTGGTCGGGGCTTTCGCCGCGGTCGCTCCGGAGGCCGCCCTCCACGCCGCCGAGATCGCCGAGCGCTCGGTGCTGGACGGCTCGGACCTGAGCCCGCTGCACGGCGTGTGCACCGCGATCAAGGACCTCAACTTCACCGCGGGCATGCCCGCCGCGTTCGGGTCGGCGGCCATCCCGCACTTCGTGCCCGAGGTCGACGACAACGTCACGAGCCTCGCGCGCGCCGCGGGCATGGTGATCCTCGGCAAGACCACGACGGCGGAGTTCGGCGCGGCCTGCTACACCGAGACCGCGGTCGCACCACCCGCACGAACACCTTGGGACACCACGAAGTCCGCGGGCGGGTCGAGCGGCGGCGCGGGGGCGGCCGTCGCGGCGGGCCTGGTGTCGCTCGCGCAGGGCAGCGACAGCGCCGGGTCGATCCGCATCCCCGCCAGCGCCTGCGGCCTGGTCGGGCTCAAGCCGTCGCGCGGCCGGGTGAGCGCGGGCCCGTTCAGCGGCGAGATCATCGGCCTGTTCACCAACGGCGTCCTCGCCCGCACCGCGCTCGACACCGCGACCATGCTCGACGCGCTCGCCGTGCCGATGCCCGGTGACCCGTTCGCGCTCCCTGCTCCGGGGACCGGCTTCGCGGAGCAAACCGCGACCCTGTCCCGGCCGCTGCGCGTCGCCCGGTTCGCCCGTCCGGTGAAGGAGGGTGTCGCGGTCGCGCCGGAGTGCGTCGAGGCCTGGGAGGTCGCCTCCGCGACGCTCCAGTCGCTGGGCCACCGGGTGGAGGACGTCGACTGCCCGTTCCCGCCCGAGGTCGAGGCGGTCTTCCGGACGTTGTTCTCCGTCTCCGTCGCCACGGTTCCGCTCGATCCCGCGCAGGAACAACTCCTCCAGCCGCTCACCAGGTGGCTGCGCGGCCAGGGTGAGACCGTCTCGGCCACCCAGCTCACCAGGACCATCGCGACCGCCCAGCAGATGGCGCGCCGGGCGGTCGCGGCTTTCGCCGACCACGACGTGGTGCTCAGTCCCACGCTCGCCCTGCCTCCCGTTCCGCTCGGGTTCTTCCGGAACGACGAGCACCCGGACGTGGAACTGGACGGGCAGGCGGCCTTCAACCCCTTCGCCCCGCTGTACAACCTCACCGGCCAGCCCGCCGTGACCGTTCCGGTGCACTGGTCCGAGGAGGGCCTGCCCATCGGCGTGATGCTCGCGGGGCGCGCGAGAGAGGAAGGCACGTTGTTGGGATTGGTGCACCAACTGGAACAGGAGTTGAAGTGGCCGTCACGCCATCCACCGATCTGGTGAATGACCAGCGGAACGCTTTCGAACGGGGCGCGGCCGGTTGCTAGGATATCCCCATGCAAATCAACCAGTCCCAAAAACTGGCGAACGTCTGCTATGACATTCGTGGCCCGGTTTTCGAGCACGCCAGGAGACTGGAAGGAGAAGGACGGGACATCCTTCGCCTGAACATCGGGAATCCGGCTCCGTTCGGATTCGAAGCGCCGGAGTCGTTGATCCGGGAAATCTCGGCCAACCTTTCGCAGGCGCACGGGTACGGCAATTCCAAGGGGTTGCCGATCGCTCGCGAAGCCATCACGAGGTACGCGCTGGGCAAAGGCATCGCCAACGCCCACGCCGATCACGTGTACGTCGGCAACGGCGTGTCCGAATTGATCACCATGTCGATGCAGGCGCTGCTGGACGACGGCGACGAGGTGCTCATCCCGTCCCCCGACTACCCGCTGTGGACCGCGGCCGTGCGACTGTGCGGCGGCGTGCCCGTCCACTACCGCTGCGACGAGCGCGAGCAGTGGGCGCCGGACCTGGAGCACCTCGCGTCGCTGATCACGCCGCGCACGAAGGCGCTCGTCGTCATCAACCCCAACAACCCGACGGGCGCGGTGTACCCCTCGGAGGTGGTGGTGGCCATGGGCGAACTGGCCAGGCGGCACGGTCTGGTCCTGCTCTCCGACGAGATCTACGACAAGATCCTCTACGACGGCGTGAAGCACTTCTCGACCGCTTCGTTCGCCCCCGACGTGCTCTGCCTGACCTTCAACGGCCTGTCCAAGTCCTACCGGGTCGCGGGTTTCCGCACCGGCTGGCTCACCGTGTCCGGCCCGCGCGAGCACGCCGCCAGTTACCTGGAGGGCATGGACATCCTGGCGAACATGCGGCTGTGCCCCAACGTCCCGTCCCAGTACGCGGTGCAGGTGGCCCTCGACGGCTACCAGAGCATCGACGACCTCGTCCTGCCAGGAGGCCGACTCCTGGAGCAGCGCGACCGGACCTGGGAACTGCTGAACGCGATACCGGGGGTCGACTGCGTCAAGCCCAGCGGCGCGCTCTACCTCTTCCCCAGACTGGACCCCGAGGTGCACGCCATCCACGACGACGAGCGCTTCGTCCTGGACCTCCTGCTGGAGAAGCACATCCTGGTCGTCCAGGGAACCGCGTTCAACTGGCCGCACCCGGACCACTTCCGCCTGGTCTCCCTGCCTTCCGTGGAGCAGTTGACGCGGGCCGTCGAGCAGATCGGCGACTTCCTCTCCACCTATCGCCACTGAACCGGTGCGCCAGAACGCCGGAGTCCCCGCGACCTGGCGCATCAGGCGGACAAGCCGACTCACGAGGCGACGTCGATGACCCTGGCGGACGCCACCCACCGGAACCTCAGCCCTGAGCAGGACAGTCGCGAACCTCAGTGGGACCGGAACGCTGGGAGCGCGCGATCATCAGCTCACAGGTGGGGATCCCCTGCGGTCCCGTGATGTCGTGGATGTCCTGGAGCTTGAGGATCGCGAGGCTCCGGTTGTTGGCGATCCGGTCATCCCGGAAGTCGATCCGACCGGAAGCCGCCTCGAAGGGCTGCTCGCGGAGCCGCTGGGCGACCGCGGCCCGGTGGGGCGCGGGTCCGCCGTCCGGCCGCAACTTCTTCACCACGTCGCCGAAGAGGCTCGCGGTGTCGTAGAGCCCTCCGACCCGCTCGCCGGGCCACGGCGCGACCGGCTTGTCGTCACCGGTCAGCTTGGTGCTGTGCTCCTCCCGCAACGCGCGGTAGCCCGAGCAGAAGGCCTTCAACTGGGCCAACGCCTCGTGTTTGCCCGCGACGCAACTCGCGCCGGCGAGCACGACGGACGCGCCCATCCCGACGTACGCCATCGAGACGCCGCTGAACTCCGAGGCCGTGCGACCAGGTGTGTGGGCGACGAACCGCGACACGGCGTCGTCCGCGACGATGCCGGGCAACGTCGTCAGGGTTTTGCAGTTGTTGCGGAGGACCCGCACGAATTCGCCGAACTCGTCCTCCCTACCCGCGTAGAAGGCGATCTCCGTCCTCCTGTCGGTTCCGTCGAGGCAGACCTGGGACAGCACCGGTGCCGATCGCCACCAGTCGTCGGAGACGACCTTGCCGGGTTCCGCCGACTTCGCCTGCACGGCCTTGACGAGGGAGCTGACGTACGCGTCCGACTCCCCGCTGCTGTACACCGTCACCTTGGTGGCCTCGATCTTCTGCGCGTACATCCAGAGCAGTTCGGCCTGCATGTCGTTGTCCGGGGCCAACTGGAAGTACAGCGGCGAGAGCTTGTCCAGTCCTACCTTGGTCAGGCTGGTGCCGAGGGTGGTGATCCCGTGCTCGCCCAGCACGGCTATCGCCTTCTCGGTCTGGGAGACGCTGCGTTCGAGGCCGATCACCGCCAGGATCGTGGGATCGGCGTCGAACAGCGGCACCAGCAGGTCGCGCGCCACGGCGTGGGCGTCCTGCATCTTCCGGCCGCCGTTGGCCACGACGATCCGCAGCAGTGGCTCGTTGCCGGTGTTCGCCCTGTTCAGGTCGCGCTGACGGATGACGAGGCCTTCCAGTTCCTCGGCGACCGAGTGCTCGGAGGCGGGCAGGCTCTCGTTGAAGGTCAGACCCGCGAAGTAGACCAGGCTGAAGTAGCTGCGGTTCGGCGACGACTCGTGCAGTCGCGCGGCTTCGGCGTTCTGCGCGAAGACGTTCTCCTGGGCCAGGCGCAGCCGCGGGTTCTTCCCGAAGACCTGACCCGCGTTGTCGCTGTAGCCGACGCACTGGTCCTGGCCGTCGATCGGCACCACCTTGGTCGCGATCCCCTCCGCCGCCGCGTCGAAGAACGCGCAGTCGGCCTGCCAGTGCTGCCACCAGGACCGCGCAGGCCACGCCAAGGCGGCCAGCAGCACGACCACCGTGAGCATCTCGCCGATGCCACGGCGGGCCAGCCACGGCTCGCGGCGCGGTTTCTCCCCCGACTCCACCTCCCACGCGTGCCGGTCCCGGCCGGGCAGGGCCGTTCCCTCCGGAGCGGACGCGGGCAGACTGACGAACAGGTAACGGGCGTCCTCGGCGAGCAGTTGGCGACGGCGCGGCAACCTGCCCTTCCACGTGCTGAACGCCTCCTCCGCCACGTTCGGCGTCATCGGTGTGCTGGGCTGGGCCATTTCCGCGGGGAACTCAGCGCTGGCCGTGACGAACAGCAGCGGGTCGAGTTCGCCGGTCTCGTTGCGGACCTCGTTGACCAGGCGCAGCAACTCCCACCCGGCCGGATCGACGTCGTTGAGCAGCACGGGCACGTACGTGGTCCGGCGCAACGCGTGGCGTCGCGGGAAGAACCCGGCCCTGGTGCGCCGGTAGGCGACGCGCAGGTCCTCCAGGAACGCGTGCACCAGCAGTTTGCGCAACTGCTCGGGGTTCTCCGAGTCCCGCCGATCCCCGGTGAGGCGTTCGGCGAAAGAGAAGAAGTCCGACGAGTGGCGGGGGACCATGTACGGCTGGCGCATGAACCACCGTCGTTCCCGGCCCAAGCCCGGCACGCGGTCGCGGCCCCAGTACAGCCCGAACAGCCTGCCGACGAACTTGGTCGACGCCATCAGGAGCTGAGCGCGATCGCCTGCCTTGTCGACCAGTTCGTCCGCCGCACCGAACATGCGGTGCCGCCCCCAGGAACGCAGGACGCCCTCGATCGGCCGGTCGAACTTGACCTGCTTGGGCGTGAGCCCCACGGCGGTCAGGTGGTGGGCCAACTCGTAGTGGTCGAAGCGTTTGAAGGAGGTGCGGCCGAACTGCCCACCGCGCAACTTCTCGTGCAGCGCGTGCAGCAACGGCAGCACGGCGTCCTGGTGCTTGGCCGCGTCGGCCGGGGTGGCCAGGACGTGCGGCGACTTGGGGATCTTGGCGGCCAGCGCGCGGTCGAGGGTGAGCAGGAAGCCATTCGCCCCTGGCTCGCGGATCAAGCAGACAAGGGGTAGCGGCAGGTCACCGCGCCGGTCCAGGTCTCCGTCGCGTTCGAACAACCGCGGGCGACGGATCAACATTCGCACGAGCGTTAGCAGCGCGCCGACACCGAGAAACGCAGGATTCGCCACGAATTCCCCTTAGCATAGTGCTCGTCGTGAGCACTATCCGCGAAAGGAGGCAACCCGTTACAAACCGCAAAAATGCGTCAGCACGAGTGCGAACAGCCCCTGAAGCCCAGGTCAGGGTCGGTTCAGCGGGTATTTCGACTCGTCACCAACTGTCAGGCCCGACAACCGCGCACCAGCCGAAAAATCACCCGATCAGGTTAAAACTCCCGTAAGCCAGAACTCCCTCCATTTACGCTCAGGAGCAGGACGCAGGAATGCGGGCACCGGATCACCGTGCTTGAAGCCAAGCGGTCGCTCCCTCACCGCTGAACCGGTGCTCCAGCACGACTCAGTCCGTGCGGCCCACCAGGGCGGTGACGCGGATTTCGACGCGCATCCCCGGTGCACCGAGAACCGTGACACCGATCTGGGTCCAGATGGGGGCGCGGTCGCCCATCCGCTCGCGGAACTGCTCGACCATCACCCGGTTGTGGGCGTCACCGATGGAATCCGCCGCGCTCGCGACGTGGAAGGAGTCGACGGCGATGACGTCGCGCCACGTCGCACCTGCGGTGGCCAGGGTGCGTTCGACGTTGTCGAACGCTCGGACGATCTCGTCCTCCAGCGACTCCGGGAAGGTGAAGTCGTCATCCCACCCGCCTTGGCCCGACGTGTCGATCCGGTCGCCCACGAGGACCGCCTGCTGGTAGTGCATGGTCGCCAACTGGGTGTCGCCGTACCCAGGGGTGGCGAAGAACTGCGGCTGAGCCATGGAAGTCCCTCCTCGATCACTTCATGCTTGAAGTCAAGCTAGCACGAAATAACTTCACGCGTGAAGTGATCATGGCCCAGGTAGGGTCCCGCCATGGCCACCACCGCTTCCCCGGAGCCCGGTTCGGGGCGCGAAGACGAGCCACGCTGGCTGTCGCCCGCGGAGAAGGACGCCTGGACCGGACTGGTGTCGCTGATCCTCCTGCTGCCGGGAAAGCTGGAAGCCCCCCTGCACAGCGACTCCGGGTTGACGCTCTTCGAGTACCTGACGCTCAGCCACATCTCCGAGGCCCCCGGCCGGAGCCTCCGCATGAGCGAACTCGCCTACCTGGCGAACGGTTCGCTGTCCCGCCTGTCGAACGTGGTCAAGCGGTTCGAACAGCGCGGCTGGGCGCACCGCTCCCCTGACCCCGACGACGGCCGCTACACCCTGGCCGCCCTCACGGACAGCGGCTTCGAGGTGGTCGCCGCCGCGGCTCCGACCCACGTGCGCGCCGTCCGACACCTGGTCCTCGACCTCCTCACCACCGAGGACCAGGAAGCACTGGCGCGGATCGCCGCCAAGCTGCGGGTACGACCAGCGGACCTCGCCTGATCCTGGGGCGCCCGTTCCCCCGGCGGTAGCGTTGCCGCATGGACGTCCTCGGCGAAGCGCTCGCGAACGTCCGGATCGGGCGCGCGGAGGCCTGCACGGTGCGGGAGGCCGGATCGTGGGGCTGGCGGTACCCGGCGTTCGCGGGCAGCGGGTTCCACTGGGTGATCAGCGGTGACGCCTGGCTGCTCACGCCCGACGAGCCACCTCGACGGCTGGCGCCGGGAGACGTCGTCTTCACACCTGCGGGCGGCGAGCACGGCCTGAGCCACGCTCCGGCCACGCTGTCCGCCCTGCCGCGGGCCGTCGCGAAGGACCACCTCCCCCAGCCCGCCCAGGCCGATGTCGAGTTCCTCTGCGGCGCGTACTGGCTCGACCACCACCCGGTGCCGTCCTACCTGCGTTCGCTCCCGGACGTCATCGCCGTCTCCCCCGACCACGATCGCCACCCCCACCTGCGGCCGCTGTTCGACCTGGTGCGAGCGAACCTCGTCGACACCGGTCCGGGCGCGGGCGTCACCCGGCCCGCGCTGCTCGACCTGGTGCTGACCCACCTGCTGAAGCAGTGGCTGGCGGACAACCGCGGCGAGGAGTCGCCGGAGACCACCGATCCGGCGATGGCCGAGGCGCTCCGCCGGATCCACGCGGCCCCGAGCCACCCGTGGACCGTGGCGGAGCTCAGCGCGATCGTCGGGCTCTCCAGGACGGCCTTCGTCGCCCGGTTCACCACCGCGGTCGGCAGGCCGCCGAAGCGGTACCTGACCGGGTGGCGGCTGTCCTGCGCCGCACGTTTGCTGCGCGAGACCGACGCCCCGTTGGCCTCGATCGCCCGCCGAGTCGGCTACTCCACGGAGTTCGCGCTGAGCCACGCTTTCCGTCGGCAGTACGGCGTCCCTCCCGGCCGCTTCCGCGCACTGGGCAGGCCATCGTCGGACGACCTGCCCGTCAGCGCCGAGCGGTGACGACGCGCGCGGTCGCCGTCAGGCGGTACCCGCCCGACCCGGTCCCGTGCTCCGCCATCGTCGACTCCATCACGTCACGCGCGGTGGCCCGCGTGGAGGCGTCCAGCGAGTCGAACAACGGCTTGAGCGCGCCGAACTCCGCGACGAACCGCCACCACGCCTCGAAGTCCGGGTACTCGGTGTCCCAGCGGAACCACGCGGCCTCGACGTCCTGGAAACCCGCGTCCGCGAGGTGCCCCTCGAACGCGCCGGGCCGCGCCGAGTCGCTGAAGAAGCTCTCCATGTCGGGAACCGCACCCGCCGGAAGTACGCGGCGCAGCACGGAGAGCCCGATCCGGGTGTACGGACTGCCTGCCAGATCGCTCCAGGTGGCGATGCTCAACGGCCCGCCGGGCCGCAGGACCCTGGCGGCTTCTCGCGCCACCACGTCGAACGGAGCCGTTCCCGGTAGGAACATCCCCATCCGGGAGATCACCGCGTCGACGCCGCCATCGGCGAGGTCGAGCCCGGCCATCGACATCGTCCGGAACTCGACGGACAGGTCCCGCTCGACCGCGGCGGCCCTCCCGGCGTCCAGCACCGTGGAATCGACGTCGATCGCGGTGATCCGCAGATCCGGACGGCGACGGGCCAACTCAAGGCTCAGCTCGCCGGTGCCGCAGGCCAACTGCATGACGTGGGAGCCGCTCGGCAGCCCTTCCACGGGGGCGAGCAACCGATCGACCAGTCCGGCCAGCAGCCTCATGACGTTGGTAGGTGTGACGTGTTGTGCGGGCACCGCGGTTGTCCTCCTGAATACGCGCCGGTCGAGTTCCGACGCGTCCATGCAACCGCTGGGCAGCCGCGGAGACCATGCTCCGGTGACCGGCGGCCATACGACCGCGGTCAGAGGCCGCACCAGTCGCGGCAGAGGCGTTCCAGGACCGCCACCGACTCCTCCAGGCGGGCGATCGAGCACCACTCGTCGGTGGCGTGCGCCTGGGACGGCTCGCCGGGCCCGCAGATCAGCGTGGGGACGCCGCCGAAGGCGGGCGTGAGCACGGAGGCGTCGGTGAAGAACGTCATCGTGAGCGGTTCCCGTGCCAAGGCGCCGGTAATTTCGCCGACCGCTTCCGTCGTGGCGGCCGCCCACTCCTGGTGCGGGTCCGTCCACACAGGAGGGAGGTCGACGAGCGGAGCCAGGGTCACCGCCGGTCCGGCGCACGTCTCGAGATCTGCCAGGACGGTGGTGTGGTCCTGGCCCGCGACGGTGCGGACGTCCACGGTGGCCTCGGCGAGGTCGGGGACCGAGTTGGTGTTGAGGCCGGCGTGGAACGTGGCGACGTTCAGCGTCGGCGCGCCCATGACCGGGTGCGGGCGGTCCGGGAACCGGTAGTCGGTGAGCCGCGTGGTGGCGGCGGCGAGCTTCGTGATCGCGTTGTCGCCCAGGTGCGGCATCGACCCGTGCGCGGTGACGCCGGTGGCGCGCGCGGTCAGCCACAGCGCGCCCTTGTGGCCGTGGGCGACGGCGTTCGCGGTCGGCTCGGTGATCACGAGCGGTCCGCTGGGCCTGCCGGTCAACCGGGCGGCCGCGCCGACCGCACCGGCCGAGCCGGTCTCCTCCGCGGCCGTCAGCACGAGGCGCAGGCCCGACCGGCGCGGTCGACCGGTGGCGGCGGCGATGGCGGCGAGCACGATGGCCGCCACCCCGCCCTTCATGTCGCTCGTGCCGCGCCCGTACAGCCGGTCGCCGTCGGGTTCGGCGCGCAACGGGTCGAACGACCACCGGGCCGCGCCCAGCGGCACGGTGTCGAGGTGCCCGGACAGGCACAGCGGCGGCACGTCCAGGTCGGTGCGCCACTCGGCGATGAGGGTCGACCGACCCGAGTCGAGGCGCACGACGTCGAGCGCGAACCCGGCGTCCTCCAGTTTCGGGGCGAGCAGGGCGATGGCGTCGTCCTCCGCCCGTCCGGCGGTGTCGAGTGCGACGAGTTCCCGCGTCAGGCCAAGGACTTCGGTCATGGTCCTCATCCTCCGGCATCGGCCCGCGAAGAACCAGTGGCGCGCCCGACATCCGGTGATACATTCCAGCCATGCACCGGGTGGTGGTCCTCGTCCTGGAAGGCGTAGTGCTGCTCGACTTCGGCGCGGCGGCCCAGTTCTTCGGCCACCGCCACCGCGATCCCGAGCCCCAGCACTACGAGTTCCGCGTGTGCTCCCCGACCGGCCTGCCGGTCACGTCCGGCTGTGGGGTCCCGATCGGCGCGCACGGCGGGCTGGAACTGCTCGACGAGGCCGACACCGTGATCGTCCCCGGCTACGAGCTGATCGCCGACCCCCTGCCCGACGGCACCGCGGCCGCGCTCACCAGGGTCGCCGCCAAGGGTGCCCGCATGGTGTCGATCTGCACCGGCGCGTTCGCCCTCGGGCACAGCGGGCTGCTCGACGGCCACAAGGCGACGACGCACTGGGCCGTCACCGACCAGTTGCAGCGCCTCTTCCCCGCCGTCGGAGTGGTGGACAACGTGCTGTACGTGGCCGACGGTCAGGTGCTGACCTCCGGCGGGGTCGCCGCGGGCATCGACCTGTGCCTGCACATCGTGCGCGAGGACTTCGGCGCCGACGTGGCGACGAAGGTGGCCCGGCGGACGCTGGTGGCGCCGCACCGCTCCGGCGACCAGGCCCAGTTCGTCGAGCACGCCACGCCCACGGCGACCACCGTGGACATGGCGGCACTGCTGAACTGGCTGGACGAGCGACTGGACCAACCGCTCAGCGTGGCCGACATGGCCGAGCACATCGGGTACAGCACCCGCTCGTTCGGCCGCCACTTCCAGGCGCAGGTCGGGACGTCGCCGTGGAAGTGGGTCGCGAAGCGGCGGGTCGTCCGGGCGCAGCAACTGCTGGAGACCACGGACCTCACGGTCGAGCAGATCGCCCAGCGGTGCGGCTTCGAGTCCACTGTGGCCTTTCGCCGCCGGTTCCGCGAACTGCTGCACCTGGCTCCCACGGACTACCGCCGCGCGTTCCGCGGCACGGCCGCGCGGCGGTAGCACCGGACCTCAGCCCACGGGGACCTCGACGCCGAGGCGTTGGGCGACCCGGCGCGCGGTCCGCTCCCGTCGTGCGGTGATGTCCTCGACGGTGCGGCGGGCGCGGTCCAGCACCGCCGGGGGCGCGGTGCGCGGGGTGCCGCTGTCGAACGGCGGCTCGGGCGCGTACTGCATGGCGAGCTGGATCCCCTGTGCCACCTCGACTCCGCGCAGCTCGGCGGCCAGCCGGAGCGCGCCGTCGATGCCCGCGGTCACTCCCCCGGCGAACACCCAGCTCCCGTCGACCACGACCCGCTCGTCGACCGGGATCGCGCCGAAGTAGGGCAGCAGGTGGAAGGCGGACCAGTGGGTCGTGGCACGCCGCCCCTTGAGCAGGCCCGCGGCGCCGCAGAGCAGGGCGCCGGTGCAGACGGAGAACACGGCGACCGCGCCGCCCGCCTGCGCGCGGATCCAGTCGAGCACCTCCTCGTCCTCCATCAGGGCTTCCTGCCCGAACCCACCTGGCACGTGGAGCACGTCGAGCGCGGGCGCGTCGGCCAGGACGGCGTCGGCCGTCAGTCGGAGCCCGTGGATGTCGCGCACGGGTTCCGTCGTCTTCGCGTAGACCTGGTAGGTGGAGTCGGGGATCTGGGACAGGACCTCGAACGGGCCGGTGAGGTCGATCTGGTCCAGGCCTTCGAACAGCAGCGACCCGATCCGGAGGTGGGTGTCGTGCGGGATCATGTGACCTCACTTCTCACTGGTGGTGGCGTGGACGGGCGTGACGACCGCCCTGGCCAGGGTGTGGAACGCGAGCGCGAAGCTGATCGCGGCGGGGCTCGTGGCGGCGTCGACCCCGAGCACGTCGACGTCGACGGCGTGCACGACGAAGTAGTAGCGGTGCTCGCCGTCACCCGGCGGTGGCGCGGCACCGCCGTACCCGATCGCGCCGAAGTCGTTGCGGGCGTGGAAAGCGCCGGGTGGGAGTGGCTCGTCCGCCGCGCCCGCGGGCAGTTCGGTGGTCGTGACCGGCAGGTCGACGAGCAGCCAGTGCCAGAAGCCGGACGGGGTCGGGGCGTCCGGGTCGAAGCACGTCACGACGAAGCTCCGCGTGCCCTCCGGGAATCCGTGCCAACTCAGGTGCGGTGAGGTGTTGCCGCCGTCCAACGTGTGCGACGGGTCCATCGGCTCGCCGTGCGCGACGTCCTTCGAGGTGACCTCGAAGCCGCTCACGGCGGGCAGCAGTTCGTAAGGGTCGGGGGCTGGTGGGCGGTCGAGGGTCATGCGGGTTCTCCTGTCGCTCTCTCCGCGCCCGCGCCGGTCAGGGCGCGGACCTCCATCTCGGCGTACTTGGCCTGGTCGGCGGGCTCGGTGGACAGCACCGTGCCGAGGTAGCCCAGCAGGAACGACAACGGGATCGACACCAGGCCGGGGTTCGACAGCGGGAACCACGCGAAGTCGGCGGCCGGGAGGATCGACGTCGTGGCCCCGGACACCACCGGTGAGAACACGATGAGCACCACCGTGGTGCCCAGGCCGCCGTAGATGCTCCACAGCGCGCCCGTGGTGGTGAACCGCCGCCAGAACAACGAGAACAGGATCGTGGGCAGGTTCGCCGACGCGGCGACCGCGAACGCCAGCGCCACCAGGAACGCGACGTTCTGGCCGTTGGTCGCGATCCCGCCCGCGATCGAGACGAGGCCGATCAGCACGGCCGCCCAGCGGGCGACCTTCACCTGCGACGCCACGGCGGCGGGCGAGTTCTTCTTGACCACGTTGAGGTACACGTCGTGCGCGAAGGACGCCGACGCGGTGATGGTCAGCCCGGCGACGACCGCGAGGATCGTCGCGAACGCCACCGCCGCGATGAGCCCGAGCAGCACGGGTCCGCCGAGTTCCAGTGCCAGCAGCGGAACCGCGGAGTTGGCCTTGCCAGGAGCCGAGGTGATCCGGTCGGCACCGACCAGCGCCGCCGCGCCGTAACCCAGTACCGTGGTCATCAGCAGGAAACCGCCGATGAGGCCGATGGCCCACAGCACCGAGCGGCGGGCCTCCCTGGCGCTGGGGACGGTGTAGAACCGCATCAGCACGTGCGGCAGGCCCGCGGTGCCGAGCACCAGGGTCAGGCCGAGCGACAGGAAGTCCACTCTGGACAGCGCGGTCGCGCCGTACTGCTTGCCGGGCGCGAGCATGGCGTCGCCGCCGCGGTCGGCCACCCGGCCGAGCAGCGCCGAGAAGTCGAAGCCGTAGCGCGCCAGCACCCACCCGCTCATGACGAGTGCGCCCGCGATCAGCATGACGGCCTTGATGATCTGCACCCAGGTCGTGCCCTTCATCCCGCCGACCAGGACGTAGACGATCATCAGGACGCCGACGACCGACACCACGACGGCCTGTCCGACCTGGCCGGTCACCCCGAGCAGCAGCGCGACGAGTCCACCGGCGCCGTTCATCTGCGCGAGGAGGTAGAAGAAGGTGACCGCCAGGGTGGAGATCGCCGCCGCGGTGCGCACCGGTCCCTGCTTCATCCGGAAGCTGAGCACGTCGGCCATGGTGAAGCGGCCGGTGTTGCGCAGCAGTTCCGCGACGAGCAGGAGCGCGACCAGCCACGCGACCAGGAAGCCGATCGAGTAGAGGAAACCGTCGTACCCGTACACCGCGATGGCGCCGGTGATGCCGAGGAACGCCGCGGCCGACAGGTAGTCCCCGGCGATGGCGACCCCGTTCTGTCTGCCGGTGAACGCCCGGCCCGCGGTGAAGAAGTCGGTCGCGGTCTTCGGGCCCCGGCTCACCCGGAACACGACCACCAGCGTGATCACGACGAACACCGCGAAGATGCCGATGTTCAGCGCGGGGCTGCTCCCGGCGTTCACGCCCGGTCCCCCTCGATCCGGGAGCGGATCTGCTCGGCGAGCGGATCGAGGGTGTTGTTGGCGTAACGGGAGTACAGGGCCGCGATGGCGAACGTGGAAGCGAACTGGAGCAGGCCGAGCGCCAGGCCGGTGGTCACGTTGCCGAAGAGCTTCGTGGCCATGAACCCGTGCGCGAAGTCGGCCAGCAGGACGTAGAGCAGGTACCAGGCGAGGAAGAGCCCCGCCACCGGAAAGGCGAACCGCCGCTGGGCTCGGCGGAGCGCGACGAAGTCGGGTCGCGTGTGGACCGCACTCCAGTCGGCGGTGCTGGTCGTGGTGGTCGCGTCGTCCATGTGACCCTCCCAAAAGGGCGTGGTGCGTTGGAGTCACTGTGGTCGTGCCCGCCGTCGAACAGCAGTGGCCGAAGCGTCACATGGTGATACTTTCCGGCCAGACCGCATTCCGTGACAGAACGTCGACCTCTCATCGCGGAGGGTGAGTGGTACAGCGTGCGCTACCAACGATCGTCGTGGTGCCGGGATGGTTCGTCGGCCCGCCGTTTGACAGCGTCCTCTTGGTACGGATCGGACCTGAAGAACAAGGGGTTGAAGGATGATCGCAACGGGCAGGGGTCGTCGAGGCGCGGCGGTGTTGTTGGCGTTCGGGGTCTCCGCGGCGGCGTCGGGGTGTGGCGTCGGAGGGCCGTCGGCCCTGGTCGAGACCAAGAGCCAGGTGCGCGCGGCCGAGGAGGTCGACGAGTTCAACGGTGGAACGTCGGCGAACAGCCGTCCGATCGCGGACGCGGTGAAGCGGGCGGTGAAGGCGGGGATTCCCGCGGCTCTCGTCCGGGTCGAGAACGGCACGGGTCCGGTGGTCTCGCTGGCCAAGCAGGCGGACTGGACGAGGCCCGCCCACCGGCTCAGGGCGGGAGACCAGGTCAGGGTCGGGTCGAACACGAAGACGATGGTCGCCGTGGTGGTCCTCCAGTTGGTGGCCGAAGGCCGGATCGGACTGGACGATCCCGTGGAGAAGTGGCTGCCGGGGATGGTTCCCGACGGCGGCAACATCACGGTGAGGATGCTCCTGAACCACACCAGCGGGTTGGCCAACAACACCGACGACGTGCAGGTCCTGCGTTCGGTGTTCGGGCTGGACGAGCGGTCGTGGACGGCGCGGGACCTGCTGGCGGCGGGGACCGGGCAGCCCCCGGTGGCCGCGCCGGGCGAGAAGTGGTTCTACAGCAACACCAACTACGTCGCGCTCGGCCTCGTGCTGGAACGCGCGACCGGACGTAACCTGTCGTCGCTGCTCAACGACCGGGTCATCGGACCGCTGGGGTTGACCAAGACCTACCTGGCGACCGACGCGACCTCGCGGGACGGGGACGACCTGGCGCACGGCTACGAGCCGGACGCCGCGCACCTGCCCGCCGCCGTGCCGGGACTGCCCCCGGAGTTCCACTTCGCCGGTGTCGAACGCGACGACCACGTCGACGTCACCGCTCTGGACCCGAGTTGGGCCGGGGCGGCGGGTGGGGTCGTGTCGACGGCCAAGGACTGGTCCCGTTTCCTGGAGGCGCTGATGTCCGGCAAGCTCCTGCCCGCCGCGCAGCTCGAGCAGATGCTGACCATGGTCCCGGCCGATCCGGCGAACCCCGCGGCAGGCGCCTACGGGCTCGGCATCGGGCAGATCCCCACGCCGTGCGGCCCGGTGTACGGGCACTCCGGCGGCATTCCGGGATACCGCTCGGACATGTTCACCGACGTCACCGGCACCCGTAGCGCCGTCGTGGTCGTGACCGAACAGCAGGAGCTCGGGGTGCGAGCGCTCGCCGAGGCGCACCACGCGCTGCTGGCGGAAGCCGCGTGCGGGATGCTGGGTCGGGACGTCCCAGCCGAGCCAACCCGGTGACCCGCGGTGCCCGGATGACCGGAAGGGAGTGGTGCGGAGTGCGTCGGCCGCCGTCATCTCCATGAAGGTCTTCTCGCGGAAGCGGATCAGCTCGGCGTTCGGCGCCTTGGGGTACCTGGCTGTCGGGGCGTGCACCTCACTCGCCGCGCTGGTCGCGGTAGGTGTGCTGGCGGTCCTGGTGCCGTTGTGCGTGGTGGGTATCGGGCTGCCCGTGCTCCCAGGTGTCGTACAAGCGGTGCGGCACCTGGTGGACGTCGAACGGCGCCGGGTCGGGGAGCTGCTGGGTCGTGTCGTCCCGGTGCCGTACCGGCCGGTGGAAGGCCCGTTGCCGCAACGGATCAGGACGCTGGTCGCGGACCCGGCGACCTGGCGGGACTCGCTGTGGCTCGTCGCGCACTCCGCGACCGGCTTCCTGATCGGCCTGGTGGCGATCGGTGTCGCGGTGAGCGCCGTGGCGCTGGTCTCGGCTCCGGTGTACTGGTGGGCGGCGCCGGAGGGTGTGCTGGTCTCCGGGTACCGCGTCGACTCGTGGGGTTCGGCGCTGCTCGGCGTTCCCATCGGTGTCCTGTACGGGGTCGTCGTGTGGCAGTTCCCGCGTTTCGCCCGTTGGCAGTCGTTGGCGGCGCGACACCTGCTGGCTCCCGCGGCGGGTGTGGTGCTCAGTGATCGGGTGGCCGAGCTGACGGCGTCGCGCGCGGCCGCGCTGGAAGCGCACGGAACCGAGCTGCGGCGGATAGAACGGGACCTGCACGACGGTGCGCAGGCTAGGATCGCCGCGGTGATCATGCAGTTGGGGATCGCCGAGAGCATGTACGGCGACGATCCGGCGGCGGCGTTGTCCCTGTTGCGCAAGGCGCAGGACACCGCGACCTCGGCGTTGGCCGAGCTGCGGGACGTGGTCCGCAGCGTCTACCCGCCGGTCTTGTCCGATCGCGGCTTGGCGGGCGCGGTGACGGCGCTGGCGGCGAGGTGTCCGGTTCCGTGCGTACTCGACGTCGAGGGCGTGGGCAGGCAGCCCGCCGCAGTGGAAGCGGCGGCGTACTTCGTGGTGGCCGAGGCGTTGACCAACGTCACGAAGCACTCCGGCGCTCGGCGGGTCTCGGTCGGGCTGCGGACCGGCGACGACGTCCTCGTGATCACGGTGGACGACGACGGTCGCGGTGGCGCGGTCGAGGAGGAGGGCAGTGGGTTGACGGGCATTCGGCGGCGAGCCGAGGCGTTCGACGGGACGGTCGTGCTGTCGAGCCCACCGGGTGGACCGACGACGCTGCGGGTGGAGCTGCCGTGCGGGTCGTGATCGCCGAGGACGACGCGCTGCTGCGCGAAGGTCTGGTGCTGCTGATGGCCTCCAAGGGCGAAGAGGTGGTCGCGGCGGTCGACAACGCGACCGACTTCCTCGCGGTCATCGCGCGGGACCGGCCCGACGTCGTCGTGATGGACGTGCGGCTGCCGCCGTCCTTCCGCGACGAGGGGATCCGCGCGGCGGCCGAGGCCAGGCGAATCCACCCCGGCCTTCCCGTGCTCGTGCTGTCCTCCTACGTCGAGGACAGCTACGCGTCGGAACTGCTGGCCGACGGCGTCGGCGGCATCGGCTACCTGCTCAAGGAACGTGTCGGCAGGGTGGAGTCGTTCCTCGACTCGGTGCGCCGGGTCGCGGACGGCGCCACCGTCATGGACCCGGAGGTGATCTCCCAACTCATGCTGCTCCGCACCAAGGGCAGCCCGCTCGACACCCTGACCCCGCGCGAACGCGACGTGCTGGCGCTGATGGCCGAAGGCCTCAGCAACAGCTCGATCAGCTCCCGGCTCACGGTCACCGACGGCGCCGTCCACAAGCACATCCGCAACATCTTCACCAAGCTCCACCTGCCGCACGACGACGACAGCGGCGACCGCCGAGTCCTCGCCGTGCTGGCGTTCCTCCGGGGGTGAGCTGGTCGCCCCCGGCGCCATGGTCAAGTGAGCGGGTCAGGCCCTACTGTGGTCGATCATGGGACTGGTGCCGTTGCAGAAGGCCTCACTCGTCGTGATCTCCCTCGACGCCGTCGTCATCCTCGCCGGGTTCGTGACCGGCAGCGCGTTGCTGCCGCGGTCCGCGAACGTCGTGCTGACGGTGATCTCCCTGGCCCTCATGGCCTCAACGGTGGTGTTGACCAGGGGCGGGTTCAACTTCGACAACCCGACGCTGCCGAAGTGGGCCGTCGCGGTGGCGGTGATCGCGTTCTTCGGCGGGGCGTTCCTGTTCGCGTACCCGCTGGTGACCGACACCACCGCGGGGAGTTTCGAGCAGCGGAACGGGAAGTACCAGGAATCGAAGGACGGCGTCGTCGTCCGCGAACTCACCGAGGACCAGTACGAGTCGGCGCTGGCCGCGGACCAACGCGGCTGGGCAGGCCTCGCCCTCACCTTCGCCGGAGGCGTACTCGCCTACGCCGGCATCCGCCACCGCAAGTGAGTCGCACCGGAGAGACGAGCTGACGACGCAGGAGCCGAACACACCCGCGTTCGGCTCCTGCGTCGATGTCACGTCACTTCGTCGGCGGTTCGTCACCGGCGCGGTCGACCACGGCGAAGTCGACCGCGGAGAAGGAGACCACCGTGCCCGCGGGCAGGCCTTCCCACATGTCGGTTCCAGGCTTGAGCAGCACCCACCGGGTGCCGATGTAGCGGCCCGTCTCCGGGTCGATGATGATGTCGTAGCGGTTGACGTCGCCGTGCACACCGAGCGCCGTGCCGACCTGTCCGTTCAGGTTCGCGGTGGCCTCGGTGACCTGGAAGTCCGGCAGGTTCTGCAACGCCTGGTACAGCGCGGACCTCAGCTCCGGTGACGCCTCCGGTGACGCGAGAACGCCCGCGGCGTTGGACAGCGCGGTTTCCGCGTGGCCCATCGAGTCGCTCCACAAGCGGTCGTACAGCGCCTGCGGCGAGGTCGGCAGCGAGGAGAGGAACCTCGGGTTGAGGTTGCCCCAGTTGCCCACGCGCTCGGCGCAGGGCTTGCCCCAGTCGGGGTCACCGCCCAGTTCCTCGTTCACGTCGGGGTAGTCGCCGCACGGACCGCGCCGCTCCTTCGTCGAGGTGTCCTCCTGCAACAGGCCTCCGTCACCTTCGGTCTTGGCCTGCTCGTCACTCCCGACCAACCACCTCCTGTCCAGCGTGGCCCGCCGCTCCAGCCACTCCGCGGAGCGGTCGGCGGGGATCCACTGCTCCCTGACGCTGTGGAACAGCGCCGAGATGGGGTTCCCCGCCCCGGTCGTCGCGCTGCCCAAGTCCCAGGAATGGGTCACGACGTACTGGTACTGGCCCGCCGACGGCCGGGTCTGCCCGGTCGTGGCGGCGGCCGCCCGGCGCAACGTCTCCGTCGCGCTCGCGGCGGGACCCGAGTCGTCCGACCACAGTGCCGGCACGGCGACCAGGGCTCCGGCGACGAGCGTCACCGCCGCCGCGGCGACCAGCCAGCGCTTCACCGGCCGAGGTGCTTCACCGGCGGCCACCATGCGGGCGAGGGCGCGCTCACGGGCTTCGGCCGTGAACACCGGCCCCGCGGGCTGATCCGCGATAGCGCGGTCCAGTTCTTCTTCGGTCCACATGTTCTCAGTCATCGTTGTTCTCCAGGACGATGGTGGGGCACGCGGCACGCAACTGCTGTCGGACGCGGTGGAACCGGGAGCGCACCGTGCCGACGGGAATGCCCAGCACCTGCGCCACCTCGGTCGTGTCCAACCCCGCCCACCCGATCAGCAGCAGCACGTCGCGATCACGTTGCTTGAGCCGTTCGACCGCCACGGCGAACTGACGTGCCTTGACCTGGGCGTCCACGCTGTCGACCACCCGGCCCTCGTGGCTGTCGCTCTCGTGGCTCTGCACGGCGCGCGCGTACGCCTCCCGTTCCCGCCTGCGTCCGCGCAGGTGGGTGTGCAGGAGGTTGGTCGCGATGCCGAACAACCACGCTCGCACCGAGCCGCGCGAGGAGTCGAAGCGCGCACGGGTGCGGATCGCCGAGACGAACACGTCGGCCACCAGGTCGTCGGCCGCCATCGGCACCCATCTGGCCAGGTAGCGGTGCAACTCGTCGGCGTGGCGGGTGAACAGAGCTGTGAAGTCCTCCCCCTCCAAGGTCTCCAGGACGCCAGAGCTCTCGTCGGGCGGGGGTGGGACTCCGTCCCGCGAACTACTGCTGATCACGGTCATCACACCTGTACTTAGCCGCAGGCGGCTGTCACGTTCACGCGCCGATCTCATCGCCTGGCGTGCTCAGCTCCGGTACCGCTCCGGGAGCCGCGCGACCGCCCCGGCTTCGTCCGCGCGCACCAGCAGGTCCAGCGCCGCCGTGAGGACCCGTCGCTGCTGCGCGGTGTCGTGAGGTGCGCCGAGCGCCGCGCCCATCGGGGTGTCGGTCGCCGCGATCCGGGGTGCGCCGAGCTGCGCGGCCACGGCGGGCAGGGACGCGATGATGACCGTCGGGATGCCCGCCTGCTCGACCAGTCGTTGCAGGACGACGGCGGAGCGGTGGCAACTGCCGCACGCGCCGATCAGCACGACGGCGTCGACGTCGACCTCCTCCAGCCGCCGCAGGAGGTCCGGGCCGGTGCGGGTCTTCACGAGCTCGAGTTCCGTGCCGCCGCCCTGCATGGCGAAGTGGGTCGGGCTCACGCCGCCGAGCACGCCGTCCTCGGCCAGTTCGCGGAGCCGGGTGAGGGGGAACAGGCAGTTGGGGTCGGCGTTGACGTCGCTGTTGTCGTAACTGCCCGAGGCGAACGTGAGTTCGTCGTCGGTCGCCGTCGCGGGGATCTCCCGCAGGCTGTAATCGGCGTAGGGGCGGAACGGCACATCACCGACGGTGTGCGCGCCCGCGGACGACACCAGCGCGACCACGGCCCCGGACAGCGGCCGCCCCAGAGAGGCGAGCGGCGTCGGCGCGGTGGCGGAAACGGGGACCTCGCTGCGAATCCCCTCGGTCAGCGTCGGTCGACCGTTGTTATCCGCCGCCGCGGCCTCGACGAGTTCCTGGTTGCCGCGCAACACCTCCGGGTCCCACGAGTGCGGCGACGGCAGGGGGTCCGCACCGAACAGCAGCGTTTTCAACATCGCGATCGCCCGGCGCGCGTCCGTGGCGTCGGCAGTGTTCTCACCGAGCACATCGGACTCCTGGCCGCTGGCGGCCTTGTTCACCTCGACCAGTGCGTACATGTACTCGTTGCCGGACACCAGACCGCGCGCGGCGGACCAGCACACACCGACGGTCGGCGTCCCGTACTTCGCGATCTCCTCGATCTCGGCGGCGAAGTCGATGTGGTTGTTGCCGAACCCCTCGGTGGCCACGACCACACCGTCCACGCCCGCCGCGGCGACCATCGCGCCGACCCGCCGCGCGACGAAGCGCTTGTCCGCTTCCTGCGGCGGGCTGCCCACCACGATCACGCCGGTCAGCCGCAGTTCGGTGTCCTCGGCGAGAGCGGCGACGAGCGGGTCGCGGTAGTAGTGCAGCGTGGTCTCCTTGCTGGACGGCCCGACGCAGCACAGGGAGTGCAGCGCGCCGTCGCGCACCTCGTTCACCCGGAGCTGCTGCGGCAGGTTGCCGAGGTCGATCAGCGAGACGGCGCCGCGCACACCGCCCGGCTCCGCCGGGAACACCAGGTTCTCGTGCATGGCGCCCTGCCCCATGACCAGCTTCACCAGCGCGACGCGCGGGCCCGGTCCCGACGGCTCCTCAAAGGTGCGGCGGTCGGAGGGCGGGGCGTCGAGCAGCGCGCGTCGCAGCCGGTCCGCGACGACGTCGGCGGCCTGGTGCGCCGCCGCGGGCCCCGGCCGCTCCATCCGCCGCCCGGCCTCGATCGTGACCGCGATCCGGATGATCCAGTCGCCGGGGTCCGGCGTTCCGGGAGCGGCGTCGGACATCCGCTCGGACAGCACACCGGCGGAGTTGCCCGCCTCGCCGAGTTGCGTCCCGTCCGCGTCCACCCCGGTCACCACCAGCACCACGCCGGTGGCCAGCCGCGTCACACCTTCGCCGAGGCCTCCTTCGACCTTGACCGCCAGCGGCACCGCGTCGAGGACCGTGTCCGTGCGCACGTCACGCTCGCCTGGAGCGACGACGTCCACCACCACCGAGGTCACCAGCGGGACGGCGATGTCCGCGCTGACGTTCCCGGCGACGGTCAGCGTGCCGTCGCGCAACTCGGTCCGCTCGCCGAACGCCACCTCGCGGACCGGGACGAACTCCTGGACCAGTGCGGGCGGCGGCAGGACCTCGCAGTCGCAGTGGACCGGGAGCACCGTGGCGTTGGAGTTCATCCGAGCCTCCGCGTCAGTAGTAAAGTCGTCGATGGTCATGACGGTAGGAGCCCGTAACGTCAGGAGTCAAGTGAACATAGGTGCTTATGCAGGCCGTGCGGTCCTCACGGCGATCGACATCGTCAACACCGGCGAGACCGACTCCGGCCACGACGACCTGCACGACGCCGACCGGGTGGCGGAGCTGCTCGGACACCGCGGCTGGGTCGTGCCCACGCCTCCCTCGCAGGCCGACCTCACGCGCCTGCTGAGCTACCGCGACACCCTCCGACAAGCCTTCGACAGCACCACCGAGCACGAGGCGGTCCACCTCCTCAACCACACGCTCGCCGCTCTGCGGGCCCTCCCCCAGCTCACCGAGCACGACGGCCACTGGCACTGGCACTACGCGCCGCCGGACGCGGGCATCGCCGACCGGGTCGCCGCCACCACCTCCGCCGCACTCCTGTCCCTCATCGCCAGCGGGGGCCACGACCGGATGCGCCGGTGCTCCGCGGAGAACTGCTCGAACGTCTTCGTCGACTTCTCCCGCAACGGATCACGGCGCTATTGCAGTTCGACCGCGTGCGGCAACCGCACCCACGCGGCCGCCTACCGCGCCCGCCAACGCGCCACCGACACCTGAAACCCGCGAGAGGGGATCTCGCAGTACCTGTACCGACAGGATCTCCCGGACGTCCCGGACGCCTGCCAGCCTGGTCGAGTTGGCTCCCGGCTTCCGCGACAGAAGGAACGAAAACCCATGGCGGACAACCAGTTCACCACTCACGCAGGTCTCTTCGACCTGAGTGGGAAGCACGCGCTCGTCACCGGCGGCACCAAGGGCATCGGGATCATGATCGCCCGCGGTCTCCTGCAAGCGGGCGCCCGCGTCGTCATCAGCTCGCGCGACGCGGACAACTGCGCGAAGGCACAGCACCTGCTGTCCGAGTTCGGCGACGTCCGAGCGATCCCCGCCGACCTGTCCAGGCACGACGAGTGCCGTCGCCTCGCCGATCTCGTCGAGGGCGACTCGGAGCGCTTGGACATCCTCGTCAACAACGCGGGAGCGATGTGGCGCGAGCCGCTGGAGACGTTCCCGGACGAGGCCTGGGACGAGGTGCTCGACCTCAACCTCAAGTCGCCGTTCTGGCTCGTGCAGGCGCTGCTCCCCGCACTGCGCCGGGCGGGCACCGCCGATGACCCCGCGCGGGTCATCAACATCGGCAGCATCGCCGCCATCCACGTCGCCGCGTCGCCCAACTACTCCTACGCCAGCAGCAAAGCGGCGCTCCACCAGCTCACCAGGGTGCTCGCCAGGGAACTGGGCCCGCAGCACGTCACGGTGAACGCGGTGGCCCCAGGACCGTTCCCGTCGCACATGATGGCCTCCACGCTCGACGCCATCGGCGACAGCATCGCGGCGAAGGCCCCCCTGCGCAGGCTCGGCCGCGACGACGACATGGCGGGCGTCGCCGTGTTCCTCGCGAGCCGGGCCGCGTCCTACCTCACGGGCACCGTCATCCCGGTCGACGGCGGCATCGCCACGACCGCGACGGGGACCTAGGCACGGGGGTACCAGCAGGACCTCCCTCCGCCCGCGGACAGCGCCTACCGTGACGGGGTGACCACGACCGATCTGCGCACCGAGATCAAGGAGTTCCTGAGCTCCCGTCGCGCGCGGATCACGCCCGAACAGGCCAGGCTGCCCGCCTACGGCGGCAACCGCCGGGTCAAAGGTCTCCGGCGCGAAGAGGTGGCCCTGCTGGCAGGGGTGTCGGTCGACTACTACGTGCGCCTGGAGCGCGGCAGCCTCGCGGGCACCTCCGACGGGGTGCTCGACGCGCTGGCCTCCGCGTTGCAACTCGACGAGGCCGAGCGCGACCACCTGTTCCACCTCGCACGGCGGTCCAGGACGCCCAACGCCCCACGCCGCAGGCGCCCCGCCGTGACGGTGCGCCCGACGCTCCAGCGGGTGCTCGACGCCATCACCGACGCGCCGGCGTGGATCTGCAACGGCCGCTACGACGTGCTGGCCGTGAACCACCTCGCCCGCGCGCTGTACTCACCGGTGCTGGCCGACCCGCGACGACCGGCGAACACCGCGCGCTTCGTGTACCTGGATCCCGAAGCCGCAAGCGCGTTCTTCGTCGACTACGACCGCATCGCCCGCGACGTGGCCGGGAAGCTGCGCATGGAAGCCGGCCGTCATCCGCACGACGAGGGATTGATAGCGCTCGTCGGTGAACTGTCGACCCGCAGTGAACTGTTCAGGCAGCGGTGGGCGTCCCAGGACGTCCGGCTCCACCGGTCCGGACGCAAGCGCCTGCACCACCCGGTGGTGGGCAGGCTCGACCTGGACGTCGAGTCGATGGAGATGCCCGCCGAACCCGGCCTGATCCTGAACATCTACACCGCGCCCGCGGGCACGGCGACCGCGGACGGCCTGGCCGTGCTGGCGTCGTGGGCGGCCGGCCAGGAGAAGCAGGCGACCGAGGGGCGAGCACTCGGCTGACCGCTGTGACGCGCTTGGTCCGTCTCCCTGCGAAGCCCAGGCCACTCCTACGCCGCGCTGGGCGACCACGACCCGGAACTGTCGGTGCCGGGCGTTAGCGTGCGGCCGTGGACGAGACCTCGCGAACTCGCCGGATCGCTCAGGAGTACGTGTACCGCACGGACTAGGGTGTGGCCTACCTCGGGTGCGGTAAGGAGCCAAGCGGGTGCGCGTAGTGGCGAGAGCGGGCCGGTTCGGGCTCCTGCTCGCGTTGCTGCTGGTGCTGCTCGGAGTGCGAGCACCCACCGCGTCGCACCTCGGCGACGAGAGTCCGGCGTCGGGGTTCGGGTCGGCGTCGACCACCCCGACCATGTACGACGGCGTGCAGGACCGCGTGCGGCTGTTCGCCGTGGCGCGGGCCGCGCAGGCGGCGCCGTTGCCGGACACCTGGTGGGCCACGTGCCCACGAGCGATCGGCACCAGCGTCCCGAGTGGACGCCTGCCCATCGGCGACGTCGGTTGCACGGGGACGACGTCCGCGATTTCGACGCAGCAGTCGGGCCGGGCGCCCCCGCGTTCGGTCTGATCCCCACAAGGGAGCCGTCCCGGTCGCACCCGTCTCGGTGCGCACCGCGGTAGCGACCTGCTCGCACGTCATTCGCCTCGTACTTCTCCGCTGCGCCACGCATGTCCCACCGCCACAGGTCCCCGGACCGACGGCGGTCGTCGACGCGTGCTCAGCGCTGCCGAAAATGCCCGGAGGGCTGGACCATGTTCGCTGTTGTGCTGGTGCTGTTCGTCGCCGTGATCTTGGTGGGAATCGGTTTCCTGGCGGCGATGCTCGTCAAGGACAAGCCGATGTACGGCGTGATGGGGCTCGTCGTACTGGCCGGTCCGGGTGCCGTGTTCGCGATCCTGACCGCCGCGTTCCAGGGCTGACCACACCTCCTCGCACGCCGCCGAGTTCGCCAAGGCCCGCGTCCTCGACGAACTCGGCGATCGTGCGGGTGGGATTCAAACCGTTCGGCGGCTGATCACTCGGGCACGGTGATCCACCGCTGGGCTTCATCGCAGTCGCGCTGAACCATCCGCACACCGCCGCGCACCTCTGGCCCTGGCGCGCCCAAGCACAACCGGCTGTGCATATTCACGATCCGCAGTCCCCCGGACACCTGTTCGAACCGCCAGAACTGGTGTTCCCGGCCCAGACATTCCCATTGCACGACGTACGACTGTTCGGCGACGCTTTCCTGGAACGCCTCCAGGCACAGCGACGGCCGACCCAACGCCCGCACCTGGAAGAAATTCCCATCGGACTTGTGCGGATCACCGATCCGCCACATTCCCAGCTCGCGTGACGACGATTCCACCGACACGACGTGCGCACCCCTGTCACCGGGATCTTCCACCACCGCCAGCCGCAGATCGGAATCGCTGTGCCGAATCACGACCGGCCGATGGTAAACAGCGTTCGTGTCCCCCGGCGTCGCCACGAACCAGACCCCGGCGGCGACCACGACGACCGCCGCCGCCACGGCGACCCACTTCCACGGCCAAGCGGGCCTGCTCGCCCGCGCGGGGTTCACGAGTCGCTCCCGCAACCCGATGAACTCATCGACCAGATCCGCCCGGTCACACGCGTGCAAGATCGCCCGCAGCTCGTTCGCGGTAGGCAGCCGATGACCTCGCTCGATCGCCGACAGGTCCGGTCTGTGCAGGTAGAAGTGGTTGCGCTGGGCGTGGTCGGCGATGTTCTGCTGCGTCTTGCGCCCGCGCAGCTCACGCAGCGCGGCCCCGAACTCCGCCACCGTCGCGGCCTCGCTGGTGTTCACATCGCCTCCACTGAGTGCTCAACCGATCACGCAGTGTAGGAGCTGTCGGGGACATTTCCCCGACAACCCGACGACCCCGAACGGCTGGTCCACCCGCTCGGAACGCGTGCATCCTCAGTGCCGTCCAGTCCACTCCACCAGAGGAGTCGTCATGAAGGCAGCGGTTCTGCTCGGAGCGGTCGTACTCGCCGCTTCAATCACCTCACCGGCCGTCGCGAATGCCGCGTCGGTCAACTGCACGAAGAACCTATGGCACACCGTCGGCAACATCACCTGCACGAGCACCGGCGGCCGTTACACGTTCTCGGACGTGTACGCGGATTGCGACAACCAGTCCGACATCCACCGCAGGCAGTGGGTGATCGACGGTTCGTCGACCCAGCGCTTCGAATGCCGGCACAAAATCAACAACATCCACACCGTGATCTGACGGAAAACCGAGGCCCCGGCCACGCGCCGGGGCCTCGGCCCGGTCACCGGTCGATCCACGCGCACATGATCCGGGTCGATGAACGGATCGATGCCGTTTTCGTGAACCACCGGTGCCAACCTCCCCCTGTCAAAACCCTTCTTGACAGGAGGAACTGTGGAAAAACTGCTGAAACGCTTCGTCACGGTGACGGTGGCTGTCGGGCTCGGCGTGGCCGGGCTCCTGCTCACCGCCTTACCGGCCAGTGCGGCACGGGTCGTGACCACGATGGAGGCCTCGGCCAGCATTGTCTCGTCCGGGACCGTGGTCGGAACGGCGCAGCGGAACACCGCTGTCAGGAGCTATTGCCTTGTCGGTTCGAACGCCCTGATCTACAGCGCGGGCGCCAACCGCTTCGGGTTCGTCCCGAGGTCGGCGCTGGTCAACGAGACCCAGGGCGCCAACTGCTTCAGCGGCGGAACCGCTGGGCAGGTCCAGAACGACGCCGACATGAGGTCGTGCGCGGGCTCGAGCTGCGGCACGGTGGTCGGCGACGCCGCGCCGTTCGACAACCTGCGGATGTACTGCCAGATGTTCGACGCGTCCTCCGTCCGCTGGATGGCCATCTTCAACACGAACGGGTCGCAGACCGGCTTCGTGCGGTCCAGTGCCTTCACCTCGATCCCGCCCACCCTCTCGACGTGCTGACGGTCGCCCTCGGCTGACCCGATCGCGGGCGGAAGCCGCGCTTCCCGAGGATCGCTCCTCGGGAAGCGCGGTGCGTTCACGACGCGGCTGCGGGACGGTGGGCAGGTTCACTCGCCGGGTGACGTTCAGGCCTTCGTCAGGTGCTGGTCGTGACGTGGAGCGTGGTCGCGATCTCCCTGTTGGTGTGTCCGCGCGCGGCCCGAGCCGGGAGGGAGATATCCGGCTCGGGCCTGGACGGGGCTACTCGGACGTGATCGGCTGTGCGACCGCCAGGTGCCCGATGCTGCTCCAGTTGCTCACCAGCGCGGCCGCGGGCGCGGACTCGGGCTTGAGTTCCTGGAGTTCGAGGATGGACGTCATGTCTTCACCTCCTTCCGGGTCGGAGGTCGGTCGGCTCCGTGCCGGTGGGGCACGGAGGTCCGATCCCTGGTAGGGGGACCGGCGATCGGGTGGCCGCGTGCAGCGCGACGAGCACGCCCGCGGAACCGGTGGCCAGGTCGACGGAGAGCCGGTGCAGCCGTCTGCCGGGGAAGTGGAGGTCACCCCGGTAGCGCACGGCGTGCCAGGACAGGTCGCGCAGGTGCCGGTCCAGCACCTCCGTGCCCAAGCCGGCAGGCCGCGACGCCGCGTAGACGATCATCCCGGCCCGGCCCTCGTACAGCCCCGGCGCCGCGACCAGTCGTGCGGAGCACGCGCGATCAGCCGCGGCGAGCGCGCGGACGAGGTCGGGCGACGCCGCGGCGCCGGGGTGGGCGGAGATCACCAGGCCGGTGCCGACGCCGCCCGCGGCCAGGTACGGCACGAGGCGGTTCTCCCCGTCGTCGCGGAGGTGCAGCGCGCCGTTGCGGAAGTCGGCCTTGGCGACCTCGCCCAGGAGCGCGCTCTCCGCCGCGGCGAGCCAGTCCCGCTCCCCCGTGTGCTGGTGCAGGGCGAGGAAGAGCGCGCCGAGACCGGTCCGCCCGTGCATGAGCCCGTTGGCCCGCGGCCCGGCGCCGTCCTGGACCAGGCCCCTCAGCGCGTGCCCGATCCGCAGCGCGCGGTCGACCAGGTGCCCGTCCCCGGTCGTGACGCCGAAGTGCAGCAGCCCGTAGGCGACCCCGGCCCGGCCGGAGTGGAGTCCGGGGTCTCCCGGCAGGTCCGGCGCGGCCACGACCCGGTCCAGCACGCGCAGGGCGTCGCGGGTGTTCCCGCCGCGCTGCAACGCCCAGGCGATGCCGGTCAGCCCGTCGTACAGGCCGATTCCGACGTCGTCGCGGCACGTCACCGCGTCGACCAGCCAGCACTCCAGGTCGCTCGGCGGCGAGTACCCGCACGAGGTCAGGGCGTGCAGCACTCCCGCCGCCCCGCAGGACAGCCCCAGCGCCGCCCCCGGTGACGCGAACTGCTCGACGTCACCGGGGAACAGGCGGTCGTCGCGCTCGGGGGTCGCGCTCGCCACGATCCCGGCGGCCAGGGAGTCCATCACCCGCCGCCACCTCCCCGCGTCCTCGCACGACGTCGAGGGCCAGTCGGCCGACTCCGATCCCAGGGACCCCGTGGGCAGCCGACCTCCGGACGCGGCGGCGAGGTCCGCCACGACCGCGGCGCCGTACTCGAGGGGAACGGGGTACAGCTCGTGGATCGTCCGCGCGGCGAGAGGGGCCTTGGACGCGTCCAGGTGCAGCATCGTGTTCAACGGCAGGAAGAGGTACAGCCGCAGCGCCGCCAGCGCGAAGCGGTCCACGTCCGCACCGCGGCGGGCGCTCGGCGAGAAGAACCCCGGCGTGCCGAGGGAGAACGGCTCGTCGTCGCCGACGGCGAAGGACACCTCGAAGTCCACCAGCGCGCACCGGCCGTCGGGGCGGACGAGGACGTTGTGCGGGGAGAGGTCCCCGAACACCACTCCCCTGGTGTGCAACGCACCGAGCGCGGCGTCGAGCTGGTCGAGCACGTCGAGCGCCCACGCGGTGTACTCGGCGAACACCTCGGCGGTCGGGTGCGGGTGCACCAGGGGGCACCGCCGGGTGAAGACGTCCTCCAGCCGCTCGCCCTCGATGAACTCCTCCACCAGGAAGTGGTGCTCCCACACCGTGCGGTGCTCGTACACCTCCGGCACGAAGTCCAGACCCGCCAACGACTCCAGGACGGACCACTCGCGCGAGAGCCGTTCGACGGCGTCCCGGCCCGCCGCGTCCAGCCCGGCGTGGGGGCGGGCCTCGCGCAGCACGACCGTGCGACCGTCCCGGAGGTCGACCGCCCGGTAGATCCCGCCGCCGTTGGAGAAGTGCAGCGCCTCGACCACCTCGAACGGGAACTCGTCGACGTCCGCGACCTGCGACCCGTGCGCCTCGACGTGCTCGGCGAGGAAGTCGGGGACCGGCGCCCACGGCGGGCTCCGGAAGACCGTGCCGCGCACGTCCGGCACCAGGTCGCCGTCCGGGCCGCGCAGCGCGGGAACCCGTTCACCGGCGGCGTTCTCGCAGTACCGCTCGACGAACGAGCCGTAGCGGACGAACAGGCACGAGTCGTTCCACCGCAGGTCGCTCAGGACGTACGGCCCGGACACCCCGGCCAGCAGGTCGGCGAGGTCGACCAGGACGGCCAGCAGCCGTTCGTCGTCGGCCGGGTAGATCGTCACGAGCTTGCCGCTGGACCGGCGGTTCGCGTACTTGCCGTTGGCCAGCGCCGCCAGCACGGGGTCGCGCAGGAACTTGAGCGCGATCCCGTGCGCGAGGCAGTACTCGACCGCCACGTCGACGACCCGCTCCACATCGTTCGCCGAGGCGGATAGGTGGACCTTCCACCCCTGTTCCACGGCGAGCGCCCCCGGTTGGAAGAGGGTCACCCACGGCCCGCGGTGCTCTCGTCGCCAGCCTGCCGGGAGGGTGGTCGTGGCGGGCTTGAACCAGGCGGACAAGCCTTCCGCCCTGCCGGGGTCGTCGTAGAACACCGGGTCGGCGAGGCAGTGCTCGACGTACTGGTCGTCCAATTTGGACTCCGCTTCCTCGACGGGCGTGGACGATCGGGGTTCGCCGTCGCGTCAGCGGGTGACCGCCGTGAGGGCGTCGACCAGGCCGTGGCCGTAGAAGCCGTTGTAGGAGGACGTTCCCGAGCAGACGGCGTCCGCGGTGCCGTCGTGGTCGAAGTCGTAGTGCGGCGGGCACGGCAGGGGGCGCGCGCCGCGGAACAGCAGCGACCTCACCTGGGCGGGGGTGGCGTGGGGCCGGACGGACTTGATCAGCGCCGCGACCCCGGCGACGATCGGAGCGGCCATCGAGGTGCCGACCGTGTGCTGCCAGCCGCCCGGCACGGGGGCGAGGATCTGGTTGCTCTCCGCGGGTGCGGACGGCTGCTGGTAGTCCTCGACCTCGCCGCCAGGCGCGGCCACGTCGACGATCCCGAGGCCGTGGTTGGAGTACGAGGACTTCAGGTCGTGGGCGCCGGTGGCGGCCACCGCGATCACGCCCGGCGCCTCGGTCGGCGAGACGAAGCACCGCGACCGGTCGACGACCCGCGTGACCGGCGAGCTGTCACCGGGGCTGAACCGGTCCTCGATGGTCGGCGCGGCGAGGTCGAAGTTGTCGTTCATCGCCGCGGCCACGTTCACCACACCGCGGGACTCGGCGTAGCGGACGGCGCGGTTCACCGCCTCCAGGAGCGCCTTCTGGTCGGGGTCGTCGACGCAGTTGAAGTACCAGGGGTCGGAGTAGAAGCTCATGTTCGTCACGTCCGCGCCGTGGTCGGTCGCCCAGACGAGCCCGCACACCACGGCTTCCGCGTAGAACATCCCGCCGGAGGCCACCTTCACGCCCGCGACGCGGACTCCCGGCGCCACACCGACCGTGCCGACGCCGTTCTTGGCTGCGGCGACGATCCCGGCCACGCTCGTCCCGTGCGACGTGGTCGGACGCGGCGGCCGCCACGCCCCCTCCGACGGGTCCGGGCTGCCGCCGACGCAGTTCGCCGAGGCCTCGCGGTCGAAGTTCGGCGCGATGTCCACGTGCGTGTCGTCCACCCCGACGTCGAGCACCGCCACCGTCACGTCCCGACGTCCGAGCGTCCTGGCGTGCGCCCGGTCGGCCTTGACCGCCCGCATCTCCCACTGCTGCGGCTCCAGCGGGTCCTGTGCCGTCCGACGCTCCCCGGCGGCGTCCGCCTCGGCGTCCCGTGCGGCCGTGAGCGGGGCGGTCCTGGTCGCGCCGACCGAGGCCACACCGGGCACCGGCCGCAGCGTCGCCGCGAAGTCCGGGTTGTCGGACCTCGCGACCAGCACGCCGATCCGGTCGTAGCCCGCCGTCACCGTCCCACCTGCCCGGACGACGGCCTCCCGCACGCCCTCCACCGAACCGCCGGGCCCCGCGTTGACCACGTAGGTCAGCACGGGCCCCTCGGCCGCGCCCGCGGTCCCGGCCGTGCTCATCACCACGACGAGCGCCGCCACCAGCGCCCTGCCGGTCCTCGACGCGCGCACCACACCAACCCGCCGCATTCTTCTCCTCGTTCACCGCTCGACCGGGCGGACGACGTCCGCACCTCGACTGCGGCCATCCTCACCGCGCCGTGTCCACACCGGTCGCGGTGAAGGCCGGAACGGCACAAAACCCTGCGCGACCGACGCAGATCGGCCCCACCGGACCTCGGCGGCCCCTACCGTCGCCGTCGACGAGCGACCGCTCGTCCGTCCCGACCGAACTTCGAAGGAGCGGTTTTGCGCGTAGTCACCAGTCTGGTCCTGACCGCGGGTGTGCTCGGTCTGGCACTCGTCGGCACCGCACAGGCACGACCCGCCGACCCGGCGCCGCGGTTGTGCCTCGGCGCCGCGGTGGAGCCGCTGTTCAAGGGCCTCAACGGTTCCTGCAACCCGATCCCGCACGGGAGCACGGCGCACGAATGCCCCACCTGCCCCGGCTACGGTCTCGACAGGCGTGAGGGCTGACCTGGCCGGACCTCACGGCGGCCGTCGCGGACAAGCGGCGGACAAGGTCGACGCAAGCCACTCCGGCCAGTCTTCCCGGCACAGCACCCAGCCGGGAGAGGTTCACCGTGAAGACCCCAGAGTCGTCCAGCGGGAGTCGCACCACCGTGTGCGTGCCCGAACCGCTGACCGCGGCGGCCGCCACCGAGATGCTCCAGCACAACCGCGGCTTCAGGATCGTCGCACGCGAACGGATGCGCGAGGCCGACGTCGTGCTGGTGTCGAGCGAGTCGGGCGACGTCGACTTCGTGCGCTCGCTCCGCGCGGTGCACGAGCAGGGCGGCACGCGGGTCGTCGTCATCCTCGGCTCGCCGTGGACCGCCGACCTCTTCACCGCCGTCGGGCTCGGGCTGGCCGCGATCGTTCCGCGCGGCAAGGTCAGCGCGGGTGGTCTGGCGAGGACGCTGGACGTGGTCGCGAAGGGCGGGGCCGTGTTCCCGCTCGACATCCAGGCCGTCGCGCTGAGGCAGATGCGCGTGGCGCAGCGGGTGCTGGAGCAGCGCGGCATGCTGGCGTGCGGGCTGGACACCCGTGAACTCGACCTGCTCCGCGGTCTCGCGGACGGCATGAGCCTCGACGAGATCGGCGCGCGCATGTGCTACTCCAAGCGCACCGTGACCAATGTGCTGGCAGGCCTCACCTCGCGGCTCGGACTGCGCAACAGGACGCAGGCGGTCGCGTACGCCCTGCGCGCCGGAGTCCTCTGACCGTCCGTTGTGGACGTGTCACGGGTGTGCGGCGGTGTCCCGTTCGGCGACGAGCGCGGCGGGCGATTCGGCCTGCCGCAGGCGTTCGAGCAGGCCCAGCACCCTCGCGGCGTCCGCGGCGCGCTGCTGCACGACGTAGGAGTGGACCGCCTGGTTCCACCTGCTGGTGGTCCGATCGAGGTCGTCGCGCATCGCGTACACCCAGCCCACGTTCTCGGCGGTGTCGCCGATCGAGTACTCGTCGTCGTTCTCCACGGCGATGGCCAACGCCTCGTCGTAGTGGTCCGCGGCCTGGTCCAGCCGCCCGGTCCGGCAGGCGATGTGGCCCAGGGTGTCCAGGATCGCGGTCATGGCGTGGAAATCGCCGGGCACGACCAGCGTCACGGCCGTTCGCGCCGCCTCCTCCGCCCTCTCGTACTGCTCGCACCCCGCCGCGTACCAGGCCACGCTCGCCAGCACGCGCAGGGTCAGCGAGGGGTCGTCCAGCGTCCGGTTGATGGCCTCGGCGCGGTCGCACTGGTCGAGCGCCCCCTGCGAGTCCCCCACGGTCTGGAGGCACTCGGCGAAGGTCAGCAGGCAGAGGACCTGGTCGAACGGCGAGCCCACCACGGTCGCGAGCGCGACGGACTCCTCCAGCAGCTCGACCGCGTCCGCGAAACCGCCGATGCGTCGGCTGGCGTTGCCCAGCCTGCGCAACGCCAGCAGCAGCACCTCGCCGTCGCCCAGCGCTCGGGCGGAGGCCAGGCCCACCGTCCACAGCTCGTGGAGCAGGTGCGGGTGGCCGACCTGCTGGTAGTAGGCGGTCTGCGCCCACGCTAGCCGCCACACGACGCCGTGCCACCCACGAGCCACCGCCTCGTGCTGGGCCGTCACCAGGCAGGCCGCTTCGGCCCGGAACCAGTCCAGCGCCTCCTTCGGCGTGGTGAACCCCAGCGGCACGCAGCCCGGTTCCGGCGGATCGATCGTGATCCACGGCCTGGTCGGGTCGGTCGGGTCCAGCGGTTTCTGCGCCGCGCACGCGCTGTGCAGGTAGAAGTCGGTCAACCGCGGCAGCGCGGCGTCCCGTTCCGCCACGGGCAGGTCGGCCGCCCGCTCGAACGCGTACAGCTTGACCAGGTCGTGCATCCGGTACCGACCGGGCTGGTGCTCCTCGACCAGCGACGCCCGTTCCAGCGCCGACAGCGCCGCGCGGGCCTCGCCCGTGCCGAGACCGACCAGGCTCGCCGCCGCCGCGAGGCTCAGGTCCGCCTGGGGCGCGAGGCCGAGCAGCCCGAACACCCGCACCAGGTCCGGTGGGAGCGCGGCGGACGACCAGGAGAACACCGCCCGCACGCTGACCGCCCCGCCCACGTCCAGCGCGGCCAGCCTCGCGGTCTCGTCGCGCAGCTCGCACACCAGCGACTCCAGCGAGAACCGCGCGTGCTCCCGCGCACGGGTCGCCAGGATGCTCAGCGCCAGCGGCAACCCACCCAGCAGTGACGTCAGCGCGTCGACCGCGGCGGGCTCGGCGGCCAGCCGCTCGGGTCCGAGCCGGGTCGCGATCAGCTCCCGGCTCTCCGCGCGGCTCAACGAGGGCACGGTCACGGACGTGGCGCCGTGCGTCGCGGCCAGGCCGTTCAGGTTGTCCCGACTGGTGATCAGGACCGCCGCCGACGAGCCGCCAGGCAGCAGCGGCGTCACCTGGCCGACGTCCCCCGCGTTGTCCAGCACCAAAAGGAGCCCGCGGTCCGCGACCAGGCTGCGGTACAGCCCGATCTGGGCGTCCGGTTGGGACGGCACGTCACCGGGTGCGACGCCGAGCGCGGACAGCAGGCTCAGCAGCGCGACCTGGGGCGGCAGCCGCTCGTCGGTGGGCGAGAACCCCCGCAGGTCGAGGAACACCTGGCCGTCGGGGAACCGGTGGGCGTTGCGGGGGGCCC
>NZ_JANYMP010000024.1:83876-167575 GCF_025061645.1 Umezawaea endophytica
GCCAGCGACGTCTTGCCGAGCCCGCCCGTTCCGCTGACCAGGGCGATCGGCGTGCCCTCCGCCTCGTCCGGCAGGAGCGCGGCCGACAGCGCGCGCAACTCGTCGGCCCGCCCGACGAAGTGGCGCGGCGCGGGAGGGAGCTGGCGCGGCACCACGACCCGCGCCGCCGGGACGGGGTGGGCCGTCAGCTCCGGGTCCTCGGTCAGGACGCGGTGGTGCAGCGAACGCAGCGCCTCACCGGGATCGACGCCGAGCTCGTCGCGCAGGCGGTCGCTGATCTCCCGGTAGCGCCGCAGCGCGTCGGCCCGCTGCCCGCCGCGGTGCAGGGCCAGCACCGCCTGCGCCGCCAGCCGCTCGTCCAACGGGTGCTCCGCGCCAGCGTCGGACAGTTCGGCCACCACCTCGGCGTGCCGCCCGAGCCGGATCCGGACGTCCACCGAGTCGAGGAACGCGGCGTGCCGCTCCTGTTCGAGCGCGGCGCGCTGCTCGGCCAGCCACGACGACTCCAGCCCGGCGAAGGGATCGCCCTGCCACAGCGCCGACGCCTCCTCGTAGAACTTCGCCGCCCGCGCGTCGTCCTCGTCACGGGCCTGGCGGACCAGGTCCCGGAACCGGTGCAGGTCGATCGACATCTCATCGGCGGCGAGCAGGTAACCGTTGCCGCGCCTCACGATGTCCGCGCCGGAGCCCGCCAGCGTCGCGCGCAGCCGCGTCACGTAGCTGTACAGCGAACTGTGCGCCCGCGGCGGCGCGCCCGTCCCCCACACCCGGTCGATCAGCACGTCGACGGGGACGACCTGGTCCACCTTGACCGCCAGCACGGCGAAGACCGTTCGGCGCAGGGAAGGGCCCAGTGCCAGCGAAGTCCCGTCCACCTGCGCGTCCACGTCACCGAGCAGTCGGAACAGAACGGCCACTCGTAGTCCTCCCGCACACCGACCCCACCGAGCGGCGACGGATCAGGCGTCCCACCCGCGAGGAGGCATGTTATCGGGAGCCGGGACGGTCAGATGGCACCGGTCCTGATGGCGTGGGCGACGGCCTGCGTGCGGTTGCGCACCCCCAGCCGCGACGTGATCTCGTGCAGGACGTTCTTCAGCGTGCTGTCGGAGTAGCCCATCCGCGCGGCGATCTCGTCGATGGCGAGACCGTCGGCGAGGCCGCGCAGCAGGTCCAGTTCACGCTCGCTCCAGCCCGCTCCGAGCAGCTCGCCGCCCGCCGTGGACTCCCCACAGGTCACGGATGTCCCCTCCCCGAACTCCGGAGCCACCGGTCACGGCTCGCGGGTGCCAAGGCTCGCGCACCGACCTTGTCGCGGGCTTGTCGAGCAGGCGATCCCGCGCCCGAATCGGCCACCACGGGGAGCAACATCACCACCTGTCGTCGTCGTACTAAGGTAGCCGGCGCATCTTGACGTCGACGCGGAACGGAAGTGGCGGAATGGCAGAGCAGAAGGACACACCGACTCCGCCGCCGTTCGCGGTGATGGCCCGATTGCTGGACGGTTTCCAGGTGTCCCAAGCGCTGTTCGCCATCGCGGATCTGGGGGTGCCCACGATCCTGGACCAGGAAGGCCCCACGCCCCTGGCCGTTCTGGCCGAACGGACGGCCGCGAACCCCGACGCCTTGCGCAGGCTCGTCCGCTCCCTCGCGCCGCTCGGGGTTTTCACCACCGACGGCGACCAGGTGAGCATCACCCCGCTCGGGGCCACGCTGTCGGAGAACCACCCGCACTCCCTGCTCGGCGTCGCCAGGGCGGGGATGCAGTTCCACTACCTGCCCTTCACCGAACTGCGGCACACGCTGCGCACCGGCCAACCCGCCGCCGACAAGTACTACGGCATGCCCTACTTCGACTGGCTCGCCGCCGATCCCGCCCGATCCCGCCTGTTCAGCCAAGCGATGGCCACCTTCGCCACCACTCTGCGCGCGGGCATCTTCGACGGCTACCGGCTGCCGCGGGGGAAGACCATCGCCGACATCGGCGGATCCGACGGCACCATGCTGGCCCGACTGCTCGACCACGACGACGATCCGGCCCGCCGCGGCATCGTCCTCGACCTGCCCGCGACCATTCAGGCCGCGCGCACCTCACCGACCGCCACCGAACTCGCCGACCGCCTGGAGTTCGTGGCGGGCGACTTCTTCACGGCCGTCCCCACGGCGGACATCTACCTGCTCGGCTGGATCCTGCACGACTGGAGCGACCAGGACGCCCTGCGCGTTCTCGGCTCCATCTCCGCTGCCGCGAACCCCGGTGCGAGAGTGATCATCCTGGAGGGGATCGTTCCGCCCGGCGACCAGCCCCACCCCACCAAGGCACTCGACTTGGCCATGCTCGGGATCCTCGGCGGGAAGGAACGCACCGAACAGGAATACCGGGATCTGCTGGAGAGCGCCGGTTTCACCCTCGACCGGGTTCTGGACACCCCCAGTCCCTACGCGATCCTCGAAGCCACCCTGCGCTGACACCCCCGCGCACCATCAGCTACTCCGCACGAGGGTCGACGGCTTGTCGTCGGCCTGTGGCGGCGGACCGGACGATCGCGTCGAGGAGCCGGTGGCGCTCGACGGCGTCGGTGAAGTCCGGGGCGACGGCCGTTCCGCGGACGAGGTCGTCCCGGATCGCGGCGTAGGCGTGCGCCAGGGTGTGGACCACCGTTCCGGTCAGGGCGGGGTAGTCGTCGTAGCCGCTGGGCAGCGTGAGTTCCGCGGGCCGACCGCCGCCGCGCGTGCCGCGCACCGTGACCGGACCGATGTGCGGGAACTCGGCGCCGCTGATCTCGAGCCTTCCCCCCGTGCCGTCGATGATCAGGGAGAACCCCGCGCCCGATGCCGCGCCTCCGCGGTGGTGGACGGACAGGACCGCACCGCCCGCAAGGGTGCCCGAGATCGCGATCTGGTCCTCGGCGGTCATCGGAACGACCTGCCCGGTACGCCCGAGGGGGACCTGGCTGCGCCGGGTCGCGGTCGTGGCGACCACGTCCCGCAGCTCGCCGACGACCATCGACACCAGGTCGATCGTGTGTCCGAACGGGATGGTCAGCATCGTGGCCCCGAGTTCGCGGTCCAGCGTGTAGACCATGTTCGGGGACACCGGAGTGCCCCACTCGGTCGAGGACGCCACGACGGTGGCGGAGAGCACCTCCCCCACGAAGCCGTCGGACACGAGGTCGGCCAGCCAGCGGAAGGTGGGCGAGGAGCGTCCCTGAAGACCGACGAAGGTGCGCGTCGTCCCGGCGGCACGCGCCATCTCCTCGGCCTCGCGCAGGTCGACGGCGAGCGGCCACTCGGAGAGCACCGGCACGCCGGCCTTCAGCACGGGCAGCACGAGTTCGCGATGCCGGGGCACTTTGACGGCGACGACGACGAGGTCGACGTCCTCGTCGACGGCGAGTTGCTCGACCGACGTGTACGCGGGTACGCCGTACGCCGCTCCCGCGGCCTGGGCCGAGGCCTCGGAACTCGCCGCCAGCGCGCGGAGTTCGATCCCGTCCACGGCGCTCAACGCGGGCAGGTGGGCCCCGGCCGCCCAGCCTCCCGTGGCGCTCAGGCCGACGATGCCGACGCCGATCGGCTTGCGTGAATCAGGCACCGAGCTGCCGCTTCAGGGTCTCGGCGTCGTGCAGGGCCGTCATGTGCACGAACCGCCCGTCGCGAACCTGGTAGACGGCGTACTCGACGATCTCGAACGAGGCGCCGGTGGGAGCCGCGCCGAGCCACTCCTTGGCTGGTGTGCCGGTGTTGGTCAGACGGGCGGCCAGGCGATCACCGTCGACGGCGATCTCCGTGGGCTCCCAGTGGAAGTCCGGGACCGCGTCGACGAGGCCGTTCAGCACGGCGACGACCTGGTCCCTGGTGGCCGGCTCGCCGTTCAGGGTGGTCTCGTCGTTGATGAACTCGGCCATGCGGTGGATCTCGTGGGCGTTGAGCGCCTCGATGTAGCGCAGGTAGAACTCGCGCAGGTCGGTGTCGGACATGATCCCCTTCTCGGCTGGGTGAGGTGTCACCGCTCCCACTTCTGTTCCGAGCGGTACCGAAGTTTTACCACACCTTCGCCGTGCCACGGCACGAACAGCCGCTACGCGGGCCAGCCGAGCATCGCCGTGTCGACGATCTCCTCGAGCTCGGCGGGACCGAGGCCGTTGGCGGCCTGCACCGCGATGCCGAAAGCCGTCGTCATGATGAATCGGGCAAGACGACGCGGGTCGGCGCCGCTCGGAAGATCACCCTCGTCGACGGCACGCCGGAAGCGCTCTTCGAGGTGAACCCCCGCGGCGTTGCGCCAGTCGACGAGCAAGTCGCGGACGGCCCGACCCTCGTCGCTCGACGCGAGCGCACCCTGCACGGTCAGACACCCGGAGGGACCGCCGGGAGGGGTCGTGGCGCAGACCGCCCCGCAGAGGAACGCCAAGGCCACAGCCCGCGCGTCGGACTCCTCCAGTGCGCGCGTGACGTAGGCGGCGGGCCCCGCGCCGTAGCGCTCGAGGGCCTTGCGGAACAACTGCTCCTTGTTGCCGAAGGCCGCGTACATGCTCGTCTTGGTGATCCCCATGACGCCGGTCAACTCGGCGAGGCTCGCACCTTCGTAACCCCGCGCCCAGAACACCCGCATCGCGCGTTCCAGCGCCTGGTCGATGTCGAACTCCCGCGGCCGACCCATGACGGCCTTGCCAGCGTCACCCATACCACAAGTGTACCCCTCGGTACAGATATGCGCCGACCAGCCATTTTCGCCCCACCCAGACGTTCGAACCGCATATAAGTACCGACCGGTCCCGATGTGTTAGAGTTCAGTACCGAACGGTACTTATCTAACGGGATGGGAAGTCCTCACCATGAAGACCACTTCGCTCGGCAGCCTCGAGGTCTCGCGCATCGGCCTGGGAGCAATGGGGATGTCGGCGTTCTACGGCGGCGCGGGCCGGTTCGACGACGAGTCGATCCACACGATCCACCGCGCACTGGACCTCGGAGTAACCCACATCGACACCGCCGAGGGGTACGGCCCCTTCATCAACGAGGAACTGGTCGGCCGGGCCGTGCGGGGGCGCCGGGACGAGGTCGTGCTGGCGACCAAGTTCGGCCTGATCTCCCACACCGGCGGCTCGACCCCGGACAGCACCCCGGCCAACACCCGCCTGGCCGTCGAGGGTTCCTTGAAGCGCCTGGGCACCGACCACATCGACCTCTACTACCAGCACCGGGTGGACCCCGGCACGCCCATCGAGGAAACCGTTGGCGCACTGGCCGAACTGGTGGCCGAAGGCAAGATCCGCCACATCGGCCTGTCGGAGGCGGGACCCGACACGATCCGCCGCGCTCACGCCGTGCACCCGATCACCGCGGTCCAGTCCGAGTACTCGCTGTGGACCCGCGACCCGGAGGCCGAGATCCTGCCCGCCCTGCGCGAACTGGGAATCGGCTTCGTGCCGTACTCCCCGCTCGGCCGCGGCTTCCTGACCGGGAACATCCGCTCCCTCGACGACCTCGACGCCGACGACTGGCGCCGCACCAACCACCGCTTCGCCGACGGCAACCTCGAACGCAACCTGCGCATCGTCGACGAGGTGCGCGCCGTGGCCGCCGAGACCGGCACCACGCCCGCCCAGGTCGCCCTGGCCTGGCTGCTCGCCCAGGGGAACGACATCGCGCCCATCCCCGGCACCAAGCGGGTCGCCCGGCTGGAGGAGAACGCCGCCGCGGGCCACATCGACCTCACCGCGGGCCACGTCGCCCGCCTCGACGCCCTGCCCCCGGCCTCCGGCGAGCGCTACGACGCGGACAACATGGCCGCCATCGACCGCTGACCGTAGGCGCACCACCACGCGTCCACTACCGGTCCGTTGTGGACGGTCGGCGGAGGAAGCCGGTCTTCGGCTTCTTCGGCGCGGCGAACCGGGCGCGCATGGCGGGCCGGGTGACGAACCACAGCAGCGCGGCCAGAACCGCTCCCTGGACGACCTGCTCGACGCGCATCCACCACGGATAGCTGTCGGACAGCAGCAACGACAGCAGGCCGAGCAGTCCGCCGATCGAGATCCAGACGACCCTGCGGTAGGCGGCGCGGTGCCCGCGGCGCAGCCGGTAGCCGACGCGCAGGTACATGGCGGACACCAGGAGCACCCCGGCGACACGGAACCACACCTGCTGGTGCAGCACCGCGCGGAACCGCTCGACGTCGGTGCCGGGCTGGAGGACCGTGTGCGCCAACTGGTAGTCGACCAGGCTGTCGCGGAAGACGAACACCAGGACGGTCAGCACCACGCTCAGGCCGAGGTTCGTGAACAGCAGGACGAAGACCGTCCGCAACTCGGGTGGCACGGGCCCGTCGGCGGGGTCCGCGGCAGCGGTGACGCGAGGGGCCTTCGGCAGGCCGGTGTCCATGGTTTCCTTCTTCCGCCGGGTCCGAGCGCCGTTCGCCGGACTGCGGCCAATCGTGTCGTCGACCCGCTGCCCGGCGCATCGGCCCGCGAGCGGTCGCCACCCCCTCCCGAAGTCGGTGATCCGGGCAGCGCGACCTACGACTTCCGGACCGCGCGAGTAGCCAGTTGGCCAACTGCGGCCCCGACCCGACCGGCTTAGGCTGATCGCCGTGGACAGCGCACAGGAAGGACCTGGTTTCGGCTGGTGGAGGACGCGGCGCGGTGCGGCGTTCGACATCGCGCTGGCGCTCGTCGTCACGGCGGTGCCGGTGCTGGCGTGGCTGCTGGCCGCGTGGACGGCGCCGTTCCTGCCGACCATCGCCGCCACCGGTCAACCGGCCACCACACCGCAGGTCGTCTCGGTCGCCGGGCTGTTCAGCCACCTCGCGGGGTCGGCGTTCACCCTCGCACTGGTGGCACGCCGCCGTTTCCCCGTGGTCGTCCTGCTGGTGGTCGTCGTCGCGGAGGCGTTCGGCCACGCGACGTTGCTCGGCCTGTCGATCGCCCTGTACACCCTCGCCGCGAGTGGGACGTCCCGCGTCGTGCTCGCCGGAGGGGGCCTGCTGGCCGTCGTCGCGGGTCTCAAGCCGTGGTCCTGGACCGACATACCCGGCACCGCCGCGCTGTACCTGGTCCTGGGCTTCACCGGGGTTCTGGTGCTGGTGGCCGTGGTGCTGCCGATCGTGCTGGGCCTGTACATGAACGCCCGGCGCGGGCTCATGGCGTCCCTGCGGGAACGGGCACAGCGGTTGGAACGGGAGCGACGGCTGCTGGCTCAGCAGGTCCGCACCGAGGAGCGCACCCGGATCGCCAGGGAGATGCACGACGTCGTGGCGCACCGGGTGAGCCTGATGGTCGTGCACGCGGGGGCGTTGGAGATGAAACCCGACCGGGAACCCGTCGCGGTCGCGGAGGCGGCGACCCGGATCGCCGACATCGGCAGGCAGGCCCTGGGCGAGTTGCGGCAGGCCGTCGGCGTGCTCAAGGTCGACGACGTCGGGGACACCGCGCCGCTGGCCCCGCAGCCGACCCTGGACGACCTGGCGGAGTTGGTCGAGCAGTCGCGCAGCGCCGGGGTGCCGGTCGACTACCGCGTCGAGGGCAGGCGGCGGTTGGCGAACGTGGCGGAGCGGACCGCCTACCGCATCGTCCAGGAGGGTCTGACCAACGTGCACAAACACGCGTTCGGGGCGCGCACCGAGATCTCGTTGCGCTTCCTGCCCGACCGGCTCGAGGTGAGCGTGCGCAACGACGCGCCGCGCCGGTCGACCGGCATCGACCTGCCCAGCGGCGGACACGGGCTGGCCGGTCTGAAGGAGCGCTTGACGCTGGTCGGCGGCGAGTTCGAGTCCGGCCCGTTGGACACCGGTGGCTTCCGGATCGCGGCCAGGATCCCGATCGCGGTGCCCGCCGGATGATCCGGGTCCTGATCGCCGACGACGAGGAGCTGATGCGCGTCGGCCTGCGCACGATGCTGGAGGCCGACGACGACATCACCGTGGTCGCGGAGGCGCGCAACGGCGACGAGGCCGTCACCGAGTCGCGGGCGCACCGGCCGACCGTGGTGCTGATGGACATCCGGATGCCGCAGTCGGACGGGCTCACCGCGACGAAGGCGTTGGCCCTGCTGCCGGAGCCGCCGAAGGTCATCGTGCTCACGACGTTCGACCTCGACGAGTACGTGCACGCGGCGCTGCGGGCGGGCGCGGTGGGTTTCCTGCTCAAGGACACCCCGCCCCGTGACCTGATCAAGGCCGTGCACGTGGTGGCCGACGGCCAGGCGATGCTGTCGCCGTCGGTGACCCGGAACCTGATCTCGGCGTTCGTCGAACGCGACTCCCCCGTCGGCGACGACGCCCGCAACCGGCTCAAGGTGCTGACCGACCGGGAACGCGAGGTGCTCGCGCTCGTGGGCCGCGGCTTGTCCAACACGGAGATCGGCGAGCGACTGCACAACAGCCAGGCCACCGTGAAGGCGCACATGAGCCGCCTGCTGACCAAGCTCGACCTGTCGAACCGGGTCCAGGCGGCGATCCTGGCCCACGACGCGAACCTCGTCGAAGGCGGCTGACCGGGCCGACATCCCGTCGGTGGGCAGCGCTGGACACCGGCGAGCACTCCAGGACGTGGAGACCGGACACCGGTGTGGCGCACGGTGGCAGTCATGAGCCGTCGAAGACCAGCGGAAATCGGCTGACGACGGCGTGGGGCACCCGCGTGAGCGCATCGACCAGGCCGCCGCCGGTGACGGACACCACTTACTTCGAATTCTAAGCAAGTGGTAGCTTAACCCTCAGATGCTTCGAACTCGAAGCAAGCCCCACTCGAACGAAGGCAGGCCCTCCCATGAAGGCAGTGCGATTCCACGGTTTCGGTGACCCCGACGTCCTCCACTACGAAGACGTCGACATCCCCACGCCAGGCACCGGACAGGTCCGCCTCCGCGTCGCCGCGACCTCGTTCAACCCCATCGACGCCGGCGTCCGCGCAGGCAACATGCAAGGCCCCATGCCCGTCGCACTGCCCCACACCCCCGGCCGCGACGTCGCCGGCACGGTCGACGCACTGGGCTCGGACGTGGACGGCCTGGCGGTCGGCGACCAGGTCGTCGGCTTCCTGCCGATGACCGACGACGGCGCGTCCGCCGAGTACATCCTGATCCCGGCCGAACTCCTGACGCCCGCGCCCCGGAGCATCCCTCTCCCGGACGCCGCCGCGCTGCCGCTGGTGGGCCTGACCGCGTGGCAGGCGCTCTTCGACCACGGCGGCCTGACGACCGGCCAGCGCGTGCTGATCAACGGCGCGGGCGGAGCGGTCGGCGGCTACGCCATCCAACTGGCCAGGTGGGCCGGGGCGCACGTGATCGCCACCGCCAGCCCGCGCACCGGCGAGCGCGCCAAGACCTACGGCGCCGACGAGATCGTCGACCACACCACCACCGCGCTGACCACCGCCGTGACCGAACCGGTCGACGTCGTGCTCAACCTCGCACCAGTCGCCCCCGAGCAACTGGCCGAACTGACCACCCTCGTCCGGTCCGGCGGTGTCGTCGTCAACACGACGGTGTGGATGCCCGCACCCACCGACGAAAACCGCGGCGTGCGCGGCATCAACCTCTTCGTCCGCAGCGACGCCAACCAACTGGCCAAGCTCGTGGAACTGGTCGACAGCGGCGACCTGCACGTCGACATCGCCCAGCGGGTGCCCCTGGCCGACCTGCCCGCACTCCACGCACAAGCCGCCACGGGCGCGTTGCCGGGCAAGGTCGTCGTCCTCGTGCCCGGCGCCTGACACCCCAACCTCACAGCTCCGAGAAGGAATCCGGTCATGTCGTTGAACCTCGACCCCGAGATCGCCGAAGCACTGGCCCCGATGGCGGGCGCGATGGCGGAGGCCACCCCGCCCGCGGTGGGTGACGTCGCGGCGCGGCGCGCACTGTGGGAACCGATCATCGGCGCCGCGGGAACAGCCCAACCGATCCCCGCCGACGTCACCACGACCGACCACCAGGTGACGACAGCCGACGGCACGCAGATCACGGTCCGCTGGTACACCAAGAACGACGCCGCACCCGGCCCGGCCTCGCTGTTCTTCCACGGCGGCGGGTACATCTTCGGCCACATCGACCTGTTCGACGGACCGGTCTCCCGCTACGTCTCCGCCAGCGGTGTGCCGATGCTGTCAGTGGAGTACCGCCGTGCCCCCGAACACCCGTTCCCGACGCCGCTGGAAGACGCCTACGCCGCACTGCGCTGGCTGCACGAACACGCCACCGAACTCGGCGTGGACCCCGACCGGATCGGCGTGATGGGCGACAGCGCCGGAGGCGGTCTGGCCGCGGCGCTGTCGATCCTCGCCCGCGACCGCGGCGGCCCGAACATCGCCCAGCAGATCCTGATCATGCCGATGCTCGACGACCGCACCACCACACCCGACCCCCACATCGAGCCTTACCTGCTGTGGTCCTACGACGACAGCCGCACCGCGTGGCCCGCGCTTCTCGGCGAAGCCGCGGGCGGCCCCGACGTCCCACCGACCGCAGCTCCGGCCCGACTCGAGGACGCCACCGGCCTGCCGCCCGCCTACATCGAGGTCGGCCAACTCGACGCCTTCCGCGACGAGGACACCGCCTACGCGACCAAGCTCAGCCAAGCGGGCGTGACCGTGGAGTTCCACCTGCACCCCGGAGCCCCGCACGAGTTCGACTCCATCGCCTTCACCTCCGACGTCGCCAAGCGCGCCATCGCCGACCGCGTCCGGGTGCTCAAGTCGATCTGAGCGGCTTGGCCGTTCCACACGCCTGCGCGGCGTAGCGACAACATCCTCGGTTGACGAAGGAGCACACCGTTGGGACAGTGATCACGGGACACGTGAGAGCGCTTTCACGGGCTCTCACCGCCCCGGCCCCGCAGCCATCCGCCCTGGCCGCGGTGCCGTGCCACACCCTGGCGTGACTCTTCGACGACCGCGCTTTCGCCGGCTGCCCAGCATCGTCCGCTCTGACCTACGGCAGTTCCCAGTCCTAGGAGTTGTGAATGCTCGCACGGGTCCACCGCAAGCGATCACGGTTGCCGGCCGCCGTCCTGGCCGTCCTGGCAGTGCTGTCCGTGGCGGGCGCGGTGCCTGCGTCGGCCGCGGCGGCCACGACCGTGGTCGGCGTGGCCTCTGGCCGCTGCCTCGACGTGGTCGGCAACGTCCGGGAGCCGAAGACCGCCGTCAACATCTACGACTGCAACGGGCAGGCCAACCAGGCGTGGACCCTCACCTCGACCGGGGAACTCAGGGTGTACGACGACACCCTGTGCCTGGACGTGGTCGGTCAGAGCACGACCGCCCCGGCCGCGGCGCAGGTCTACACCTGCACCGGCGGGGCCAACCAGCGCTGGACCCTCAGGTCCGACGGCTCCATCGTCGGCGTGCAGTCAGGTCTGTGCCTGGACGTGACGGGGCAGAACACCGCCAACAGCTCCCCGGTGGCGATGTGGACCTGCAACGGCCAGGACAACCAGAAGTGGCGGACGTCCGGCGGCAGCGCCGACACCCAACCCCCGACGGTGCCGGGCAACCCCAGGGTGAGCGACCTGGTGTGCGACTCGGTGACGTTCGCGTGGAACGCCTCCACGGACGACGTCGGAGTCGTGTTCTACGACGTCTACCACGACGGCCAACTGATGAAGTCGGTCAACGGCGCCACCCTGTCCACCAGCCTCCCCGTGGTCGCGGGCGTGACCTGGGGCCTGTTCGTCAACGCGCGTGACGCGGCGGGCAACGTCTCCCAGGCCAGTACCACCGTGCCGATCACGCCCCCGCAGTGCCAGGCCGACACCCAGCCGCCGACCGCGCCGACGCGACTCGTGGGCACCGCTTCCGGCACCACGGTGACGTTGTCGTGGACCGCGTCCACCGACAACATCGGCGTCCGCGCCTACGACGTCTACCGCGACGACGCCAAGGTCGGCACGGTGACCGGCACCGCCACCGTGCCGCCCGCCACGTCGTTCATCGACAGCGGGCTGGCCCCGAACACCGGGTACCGGTACTCCGTGACGGCGCGCGACGGGCAGGCCAACGTGTCCGCGCGCAGCGGCACCGCGGCCGTGACGACCGGCGCGGGATGCGCCAACCCGGTGTGCGCCGTGACGCAGGTCGGGACCGACACCGACATCCCGTGGGGGCTGGTCGCGCTGTCCGACGGCACCGTCCTCTACAGCCGCCGCGACGCGCACGACATCGTCCGCCTCAACCCCACCACCGGGGCGAAGACAACCGTGGGCACCGTGCCCGGCGTGTCCGGCACCGACGGTGAGGGCGGGCTGATGGGCTTGGCCGTCTCCTCCACGTTCGCCAGTGACCACTGGCTCTACATCATGCACACGTCGGCCAACGACAACCGGATCGTGCGGATCAAGCTGGAGAACGACCGGCTGGACACCGCCACCGAGCAGGTCCTGCTCAGCGGCATCCTGCGCAACAAGTTCCACGACGGCGGCCGGTTGCGCTTCGGACCCGACGGCAAGCTCTACGCGAGCACCGGTGACGCCCAGAACGGCGACAACGCGCAGAACAAGACCAGCCTCAACGGCAAGGTCCTGCGGCTCAACCCGGACGGCAGCGTGCCTTCGGACAACCCGTTCGGCAACTACGTCTGGAGCTACGGCCACCGCAACCCGCAGGGGTTGGCGTTCGACTCGCAGGGACGGCTGTGGGAGCAGGAGTTCGGCAACTCGCTGATGGACGAGACGAACCTCATCACGAAGGGCGGCAACTACGGCTGGCCCGCGTGCGAGGGCACGTCGGGCTCCTGCGGCACCACCGGTTTCATCGCGCCGAAGCGCACCTACCCCACGGCGGACGGCTCCTGCTCCGGCATCACCGTCGTCCGCGACGTGCTGTACGTGGCCTGCGAACGCGGCACCCGGCTGTACCGCGAAGTGATCAGCGGCGACGGCCTGCCCACCGCGGACGTGTACTTCAATGGCACCTACGGACGGCTGCGCACGGTGGAACCCGCGCTGGACGGCGGGCTGTGGCTGACGACCTCGAACCTCGGGGACAAGGACAGCACCCCCAACAACAGCAACGAGAAGATCCTGCACGTCGCTCTCGGCTGACGATCCCGCGAGCCCGCGCGAAGTCCGGCACCGTGACCTGTTTCAGCACAACCGGGACAACAACTACGGAAGGTCTCGACGTGGAGATCAAACGGCGCAGTCTGCTGGCCGCGGGTGTGAGCACGGCAGGGCTGTCCGCGATCGGCATCCCCCTCGCGGGACCCGCCGCCGCGGCCCCCGGCGCGCCCGTGACGGAGACGATGTTCCTCACCGGCACCGACGCGGACCACACGGTCGACTGGGACTTCCGGGTCACCGCGGGTCGCCGGAGCGGGGTCTGGAGCACCATCCCGACCCCGTCGAACTGGGAGTTCCACGGCTTCGGCAGCTACAACTACGGATCATCGCTGGTGCCCGACGAGAAGGGCGACTACCGGCTCACCTTCACCCCACCGGCATCGTGGACGGGAAGGCCGATCTTCCTGGTCTTCGAAGCGGCCATGACGGACACCGACGTGCGCGTCAACGGGGCATCCGCGGGACCGACGCACCAGGGCGGCTTCTACCGCTTCCGCTACGACGTCACGTCCCTGGTGAAGCCGGGCCAACCCAACCTGCTCGAGGTCACGGTCGGCAAGGAGTCCGCGGACAACTCCGTCAACAACGCCGAACGTCGAGGTGACTACTGGAACTTCGGCGGGATCTTCCGCCCCGTGACGCTGGAAGCCCATCCGGTCACGCGAATCGACCACGTCGCCGTCAACGCGCGGGCCGACGGGACGTTCACCGCCGAGGTGGCCCTCGCGGGCGTCGGCTCGGCAGGCCGGATCGTCGGCCAGATCAGGCGGTTGGACGGTTCCGCCGTGGGCAGTCCTTTCTCGACGGTGGTCCCGGCGAACGCGACCAGGGCGACCATCACCACCACCGCCGATCAACCCCTGCTGTGGACGGCCGAAACGCCGAACCTGTACCAGGTGGACCTGACGCTCACCGATGGCGGCGGTTCGCCGCTGCACACCGGCACCGTGCGGTTCGGGTTCCGCACGGTCGAGGTCCGCGCGGGTGACGGCATCTACGTCAACGGCAAGCGGATCGTGCTCAAGGGCTCCAACCGGCACACGTTCTGGCCCACGCTGGGGCGCGCGTCCAGCCCCCGGCTCGCCCGGCAGGACATCGGGCTGATGAAGGACATGAACATGAACGCCGTCCGGATGTCGCACTACCCGCCGGACAGCTACTTCCTCGACCTCTGCGACGAACTGGGCCTCTACGTCCTGGACGAACTCGCGGGGTGGCAGAAGCGCTACGACGAGGGCGTCGGCGCGCCGCTGGTGGCCGCGACGGTGAAGCGCGACGTGAACCACCCGTCCATCCTGTTCTGGGACAACGGGAACGAGGGCGGCTGGAACACCGCCCTGGACGACGACTTCGCCCTGTACGACCCGCAGAAGCGCGCGGTGCTGCACCCGTGGACGACCTTCGGCGGCGTCGACACGAGCCACTACCAGACCTACTCCAGCACCGTCGCGAAAGCGGCAGGTAGCACGGTCTTCATGCCCACCGAGTTCCTGCACGGTCTCTACGACGGTGGCTCGGGTGCGGGCTTGAACGACTACTGGAAGGTCATGGGCGGCGCGCAGCGGTCCGCGGGCGGGTTCATCTGGTCGTTCGTCGACGAGGGCGTCGTGCGCGACGACCGCGGCGGTGCGATCGACACGGCGGGGAACCTCGCACCGGACGGCATCCTCGGCCCGTTCCGCGAGAAGGAGGCGAGCTTCCACACGATCAAGGACATCTGGGCGCCGGTCCAGTTGACCAATCCCGGCTACTACGCGTCGGCCTTCCCCGCGGGGTTCGACCAGACCGTCAAGATCGTCAACAGGTACGACTTCACCAACGTCAACCGGTGCCGCTTCACCTGGCGGCTGCTGAGGTTCGTCTCCCCCGGCTCCGGCAACGGCCACACCGTCGTGGCCGAGGGCTCCTTCGCCGGACCCGACATCGCCCCCGGCGCGAACGGGGTCCTGTCGTTGGACCTGCCCGCCACCTGGGCAGAAGCTGACGCGCTGAGCTTGACCACGACGGACGCGGTCGGCCGTGAGGTGAGCACGTGGACGTGGCGCATCAAGAAGGCCGCGGACCACGCCGCCAGGCTGGTGCTCCCCCAGCCGGGGAGCGTCACCGGGACCGAGGACTCCACCACGGTGACGATGACCGCCGGGACCACCCGGATCACCATCGGCAAGGCGACCGGACGTTTGGTGGGCGTGACCCGCGACGGGACCGCGGTGTCACTGGCCAACGGCCCCGCACTGGCCGTCGGCACAGCCGAGCTGTCCGGCTTCCGCCACTTCCGCGACGGCACCGGGTGGGTCGTGCAGGCCGACTACACCGGTGACCTCACCTCGGTGCGGTGGCGCCTGGACGCCAACGGCTGGCTGCGGTTGGAGTACGACTACCACCGCACCGGCAACCACGACTTCCTCGGCGTGAGCTTCGACTACCCCGAGGCGAACGTGCGCGGTCTGACCTGGCTCGGCGACGGCCCGCACGGCGTTTACAAGAACCGGATGAGGGGTGCGACGCCCGACGTCTGGACCAAGGCGTACAACAACACGACCGTCGGCGCGAACGGCTGGGAGTACCCCCAGTTCAAGGGCTACCACGCCAACGTCTGCTGGGCCGTGCTGACCACCTCCGAGGGCGCCATCACCGTCGTGTCAGCCGAAGAGGGCCTGTTCCTCCGGCTGTTCACCCCCACCGTCGGCGCCAACCCGCAACAGGCCTTCGCCCCGTATCCGCCCGGTGCCCTGTCGTTCCTGGACGGCGTCCCCCCTATCGGGAACAAGTTCCACGCCGTCGGCCAATTGGGGCCGGAGAGCGCACCGAACGTCGCCAAGGGGAACTACCACCGCTCCCTCTACTTCCACTTCCGTTGACGTAGGCAGCGCACACGGGTGTGCTCCGGCCTATTCCACCGAAGCGATCAAATGTGCCCGCCCGAGCGGACCGAGGCGATGCACCGGTCGTAGACGTCGGCTCCGTCGATCGCTTCGCCGCCGTCGAGGCGCATCTGCGTCGCGACGTCGAGACAGGCGAAGGTGGTCGCGATCAGCGCACGAGCGCGTACGTGCCCGTCCTGGCCGGCGTCTCCGGTGCGGGCCACGACGATCGGTAGCAGATCAGCCTGCCAGAGCAGGCGCTTTTCCAGGTAGCGGGCATGCAGGGAGGGGGTGCCGAAGATCAGCCGAGTGAGTTCCAGCGCTCTTTCCGGAGTGTGGTTGGCCGTGGCCACCACCGCGAACCCCATGCGCACGGCATCCCAGGCCGACATGTCCGCGGGCGCTTCCTCCACCGTCCGGCACAGCAGCGCGCCCAATTGCTCCTGGTCGCCGCACACCAGGTCTTCCTTCGAACCGAAGTAGCGGAACAACGATCGCTGGGAGATCCCCACCTCTTTGGCGATCTGGGCAATCGTCGTCTCTTCATAACCTTGTGCGATGAAAAGGCGCACCGCGGTGTCCAAAATCGTTTCCACGGCCAACTGCCTTGACCGGTCCCACAAGGTCGACGGCTTGTGCACCATGCGGTCACTATAGCTGACCGGTGACAAGCTGGCAGTTTATGCAAACTTGACAGTCACTGCCTGATCGACATAGCGTGCCATCACAGCACGTCGAGAGGGAGTCGAGATGGCCGCAGTGGACTACCGCGCGCAGACCACGTTGATCACGGGCGCCAGCGCCGGTATCGGGGAGCAGTTCAGTCGTCGACTGGCCGCGCTCGGGTCCGACCTCGTGCTCGTCGCTCGACGAGAGGACCGCCTGGAGCGCCTCGCCGAGGAACTCCGCGCCGCGCACGGCGTGCGGGTGCACGTGGTGGCGATCGACCTCGCACAGGCCAATGCCGGAGCGGCTCTGGCCGAGAACCTGGCGCGGGCGGGAGTCCGGGTCACCAGCGTGATCAACAACGCCGGGTTCGGCACCTACGGCCTGTTCCACGAGGAGGATCCCCAGCGGCTGCGCCAGGAAATCGCTCTGGACGTGATGGCGGTGGTGGACATCAGCAGGGCGTTCATCACGCAGCTTCGCGCGGCGGGCCACGGATTTCTCCTCAACGTGGCGAGCATGGCCGCCTACCAGCCCAACCCCCGCATGGCCGTCTACGGTGCCGCGAAGGCCTTCGTGCTCAACTTCACCGAAGCCCTGTGGGAGGAGTCCCGAGGCAGCGGCCTCCGGGTCATGGCCTTCTCCCCTGGCGCCACCCGGACGGAGTTCTTCGACGTCGTCGGCACCGAGGACGCCGCGGGTGGCACCACCCTGCGGTCCCCCGTCGAGGTGGTCGAGAACGCGCTCGCGGCGCTGGGTCGCAAGCGGACGCCGCCGAGCATGGCTTCCGGCCGCATGAACCGCGTCGTCGCCGCCGTCATGCACCGTGTGCTGCCCCGGCGGCGAATCGTCCAGATCATGGGGCGGATGACCACTCCGAAGACCAAGCCGATCTCCGCTTGAACTCTTGCCGCTGAACAGCGCCGCAAACGCCCGGAGGACTGCTCGCCGGATGCCGGCGTCCACACCCGGCAGAACTCCCTGCTTCCAACCACCACATCGGAGTGACGATGAACGATTCGGGATCCTCCCAGGTCAGTCGACGAACCGTGCTCGGGGCGCTCACCATGATCGGGACCACGACGTCGCTGGGACTCGGCTCTGCTTCGGCCACCGGCGCCGGGTCGACCGCAGACGCCCGGACGGAGTCGTCCGCACCGGAGGCGACCACCAGGCACGGCAAGGTCCGGGGAAAGCGGACCAGTGGCGGCGGCAGCGCTTTCCTGGGCATCCCCTACGCCCAGCCCCCTGTGGGCGACCTGCGCTTGGCACGACCCGCTCCCCCGATCCCCTGGACCGGCGTTCGCGACGCGGTTGCCTTCGGTCCCGCGGTTCCCCAGGTCCCGCCCAACACCGCCGTACCCGCGGGCGACGACTGGCTCACCCTCAACATCTGGTTGCCGCCGGGTGCGGACAAACCGGTTCCCGTCATGGTGTGGATCTATGGTGGCGGCTACGCGAGCGGCAGCGCGGACGAGCCGACCTTCGACGGCTCGGTGCTGGCCCGCGAGGGCCGGGTCGCCGTCGTGACGTTCAACTACCGCACCGGCGTGGACGGGTTCAGCCACATTCCCGGCGCTCCGGCCAACCGCGGTCTCCTCGATCAGGTAGCACTCCTGCGTTGGCTGCGCGAGAACGTCGGCGCGTTCGGCGGCGACGCCCGCAACGTCACCGTGTTCGGCGAGTCCTCCGGAGCGGGTTGCGTTGCCGCGCTGCTCGCGATGCCCTCGGCCCGAGGACTTCTCCGACGGGCGATCGTGCAGAGCATGCCCCGTCCTTACGTCACAGCCCGACTGGCGTACGAGATCGGCGGGGAGATCGCCGCCTCGGCCGGGGTGGGGTTCTCCCGAGAAGAGATGGCACGGGTGCCCGCGCAGACCCTGGCGGAGCACGGCGCCGGGCTACAGGCTCGAACGCCCGACTTCATCGACCGCTGGGGACAGGTCGCGGCGGTGGGGGGCGTGTACGGCCCGGTCGTCGACGGCGTGGTGCTACCCGTCGACCCGTACCGGGCACTGGCCGACGGCGCGGCGTGCGATATCGAGTTGATCGTCGGACACACCAGGGATGAGAACCGCCTGTTCACGGCTCTGACCGGACAGGTCGGCAAGATCGGTCCCACTCAACTCGAACAAGCGCTGAACATCTTCGCACCGCACGGCGATCCGGTCGCGTACCAGAACGCCTTCCCCGGAGCCACGGACGAGGAACTGTACGAGATCGTCCGGTCGGACTGGCTGTTCCGCATGCCCAACATGGCTCTCGCGACCGCGCACGCGAGAGCCGGTGGACGCACCTACTTCTACGAGTTCGTCCACGAGGCCGTCGGCGTTGGTGGCATCCGCGCCTCGTTGCACGGCATCGACGTCCCACTCGTCTTCGGGAACTGGGTTCCGGGAACCTACAGCCTCGTCTTCGCCAACCCACCCACGGACGAGGACCACAGGCTGGGCACCGAGGTGCGGAGAGCGTGGACTCGATTCGCCCACACCGGCAGCCCCGGCTGGCCGCGGTTCACCGGCGAGAGGAACGCTCCCACGAAGATCTGGGGCCGCGGCGACCATGTCGGCCTCTACCCCGAACTCACGTCCTGGAGCCTCGCGCACGGAGAGCGGTACAGCCCCTACGACGTCGTGGAGTAGCAACAGCGGCGACGCGTGGTCGAACAAGCACTGGACCGCTCCCTCTACTTGCACTTCCGTTGACGTCGCCGCGAGCTGACCTGCGACACCCTGACGCGCGGGTCAGCTCGTCGGGCGACTCACCCACGCCCGTCGGCACGCCTCTTGCGGTAGCTCGAGTACAGCGCGACGCCTGCGACCACGGCGACCACCCCGAAGGCGGCGCTGACGTAGACGCCGAGGCCGATGGCCTGGGCCGCGACGTTGGCCGCGAGGCTGACCACGACGACCGCCCAGAGGGTCACCAGCTTGCCGGACGGGGACGACTTCGACTCGTTGTTCATGTCGACAAACCTAGGCACCGCCCTGGCCCCAGCCGATACAGCGAGCGCCCGAAAACATGGTGTAGCAGGCTCTACCACGCAGGCCTCGCGGGAAGCGGTGCGACCGCCGTCAGAAGATCGACCGGCTGAGTCCCCCGTCCACCGCGATGGTCGTGCCGGTGACGTACGAAGCCGCGGGCGAGACCAGGAACCCGATCACGGCGGCGAACTCCTCCGGCGTGCCGAGCCGCCCCATCGGGATGTCCGCGATGGCCGACGCGGGGACACCGTCCGGGTACAGCAGGGACGCGCGCGAGGTGTGGATCCGGCCAGGGGCGACGCAGTTGACCGTCACCCCGTCCGGGGCGAGTTCGCCCGCCAAGGTCTTGAGGTAGCCCGCGATTCCGGGCCGGACCAGGCTGGACACCGCGACCTGGGAGGTCGGTTCCTTCACCGTGGACGCGGTGATCGCGACGATGCGCCCGGCCGGGCTACGCCTCAGGTGCGGAACGGCCGCACCGACCAACCGGAGCAGCGGCAGCACCATCGCGCGGAACGCGGCGTCGGCGGCGTGTTCGTCGACCTTCAGGGCAGGGCCCGGCGCAGGGCCGCCCGTGTTCCACACCAGGACGTCGAGGCCGCCGAACAGGCGGACCGCGTGCTCCACGACCCGGTCCGCGGCACCGTCCTCCGCGAGGTCGGCGACCAGGGGTGACGCGCCGATGCGTTCGGCCGCGGGTTCCAGCGTCTCCGCTCTGCGGGCGACGGCGACCACGTCCGCACCCGCACGGCGCAGGTGTTCGGCCGTGGCGAGGCCGAGCCCCGACGACGCGCCGCACACGATCGCGGTCCGGCCTTCGAGTCCGCTGGTCATCACTTCTCCTCGTTCGAGATGGCGGGCAGTGCGGGCGCGTCGTTTCGGAACCGGATGGCGCCGCGTTCTAGGCGTTTCGACCGGCGGCGCTGTCGAGGACCTCGCGCAGTGCCGCGCTCACCTCCGCGGGGCTTTCCAACGGCCAGAAGTGACCACCGGGCACCAGGCGGAGGTCGACGCTCGGGACCTGCGGCAGGTGTTCGGCGGCGTCCTCGTAGAACTCCCGTGGCTGGCTGCGGGAATCGTGTCCCTGCACCACCGTGATCGGGCACCGCCACCGCGGCATCAGGTCGGCCCGGCGTTCGATCCACTCCTTGCGGAACGTCGAGTTCATGCTGTAGCGCGGCACCGCGCGGACGACTCCGGGGTAGGAGAACTCCTGGACCGTCCGACGCAGGTCCGCCTCGGAGACCTGCCGGACGCCCATGACGGCGTAGGCCCACACCACGAACCGCCGGGGGTCCTCCATCAGCCCGGTCCACGGTGCCTCGGCGAGCAGGTCGTCCTGCGGGGCCAGGTCCGGGTGGAAGTGGGCCAGGTGCTGCTCGCCGCGCACGTAGTGCCGGATCCGCTCGGGGTGCCCGGCGACGACGTGGTCGCCCAGCACCGTGCCGCGGTCGTGGGTGACGAGCGTGACCGCGTCGAGCCCCAACTCGTCGAGCAACGCCACGACCTGGCCCGCGACACCGCGCTGCGTGTAGTCGCCGCGTCCCTTCTCCGACTGGCCGTACCCCTTGAGGTCGATGGCGATGCTCCGGTACCCGTCGGCGATGGCCGCCATCTGGTGGTGCCACAGGAACCACGAGTCCGGCATGCCGTGCAGGAACACCACCGGTTCGCCCTCGCCCGCCTCGACGTGGTGCCAGCGAACGGTTTCGTGGTCACCGGGCGCGTCGGTGAAGTGGTGGGTGAAGGCGACGCCGTCGAGGACTTCGACGTCGCCTTCCCGATCAGCGGCGCGCGGCGGCACCTCGCCGAGCTGGGCGAGGCGGTCGGCGACGAGTTCCGGCGCGGGGGCGAACGCGGTGATGGCCTCCCGTGCTCGAAGCGGCAGATCGGTGTACGACCAGGAAGTCCGGTGCTCGACGAGTCCGGTCTGGTGCTGGTTCACGCTGTTGTCTCCTGTTTCGCTAGCGGTCGCCGAAGAGGTCGCTTCGGGGTCATCTGAGGTCCAGCACCGCTTTCCCGTGCAGCCGCCGGTCCAGCAGCGCCTCGACCGCCGACGCGGCGTCGTCCCACGGACCACGCCAGGCGATGCTCGGTTCGAGTTCCCCCGCGGCCACCATCCCGGCGAGCACGGTGAGATCTCGGCCGAGGCCGTGACATCCCAGGAGGTAGAACGTGACGAGCGCGCGGTCGTGTCCGGCGGGTGCGCCCGCGAACGCGCCATCGGGGAAGGACACGGGTCCGGGTGCCGCGCGTCCGATGTGGACGACGGTGCCGCCCTGCGTCAACCGGGCGAAGCCGTCGACGAGCTGCCTGCCGCCGACCGTGTCCACGATTCCGTCGACGAGGCCGTCGATCCGGCCGGGGTCGGTGACGACCTCGTGGGCACCGAGACTCGTGAGGCTCGGCCCGTGGCTGTCCGGATCACCGGTGCACGCGATGACGTGGGCACCGCCGCGCCGGGCGAGCTGAACCGCGAACCGGCCGACACCGCCGGTCGCGCCGGTCACCACGATCCGCCTGCCGAGCACGGGCCCGAGTCGGTCCAGGGCGCGCAGGGCGCTGGCGCCCGCGACCGGCACGGTGCTGACGGCTCCGGGGTCGGCCCCCTGCGGGACCACTCCGATCAGGTCGACGTCGACCGCCCGCAGCTCCGCCCAGGCCCCCTGCGCGCCCAGCGTGACGACCGGGGTGCCCACCGCGGGACCGGTGCCGTCCGCCGCGGCTCGCTCCACGACGCCCGCGGCGTCCCAGCCGAGCACCGTGCCCGGCTCGGCGGTGCTGAGGCCGCGCTTGACCTCGCCCGAGTTCAACGAAACGGCGGCAACGCGGACGAGTACCTGGTGCGCCGACGGCCGGGGATCGTCGGCTTCACCCAGCCGCAGGGAACCAGGCGCCGCGGGATCGACGAGGAGTGCGCGCAAGACCGGAGGTCCTTTCTTCGTGTTGTCAACGGGTTCAGTGCGAAGGGCCGAACTCGTCCCCGACCGCCTCGAACCCGGCGGCGATGGACCGGTGAGCCCTGGCCTGGCCCACCCACCGGCGTTCGAGCTCTTCGATCCGGCACGCGCGGTCGAGGACCTCGTCGGCCCGCGCCAGCGGGACGCTCACGACGCCGTCCCCGTCGGCGACGACGAGGTCGCCGGGCGCGACCTCGACCGCGCCGAACCGCACCGGCCCGCCGATCGCCGGGCAGCACGGCCGGATCGCGCGCGGATGGGCGCGGCGGTAATGCACCGGCAGGTCGTAGCCCGCCATCTCGTCGGCGTCGCGGATCAACCCGTCGGTCACCGCACCGACGAGCCCGCGCGCGGCCGCCGTTCCCACGATCACCCCGCCGAGCGCGCTGATCGCGGCCCCACCGGCGGCGACGACGAGGACGCTGCCCGCCTGCGCCGTGTCGACGGCCTGCCAGAAACGCCTGCCGTCGTCACGACCGGGCTGCCCCGGTTCGAGTCGCACGGTCACGGCCGGTCCGATGAACCGCCGGGACCCGATGATCCGTTGCGGCCCGTCGACCACACCGTCGAGTCCCAGCTCGTCCAGCGCGTCGGCGACCGAGGCCGTACCGACCTCGGGGTAGTCGCCGGAAACGGGGTTGTGCATGCTCTTGCCTCTCGTCACGCGGCCCGGTGCGCGATGGCGCCCGCCGCTGGATCGTGGCCGCTGACGTCCGTGGTGGACTCGCTCGGGGCGTTCCGGGGCAGCAGCAGAACCGCGAGAACGCCGAGGACGGTCGGAACCATCAGCGCGTAGAAGTTCCACTGGACGGCCAGGCCGACCGCGACGATCCAGCCGAGCGCAAGCGGCCCGACCACGCTCCCGACCCGCGAGATCGCCAGGTACGTGCCGACCGCGGACGCCCGCACGGCAGGCGGGAAGCACGTACCCGCGAAGACGTGCAAGATCACCGCTGTTCCGCTCCCGCCCACCCCCGCGAGGACCACCGCCCCGTACCCGACCGCCGTCGGCGGGCCGGAACTCAGCACGGCCAGTGCGACCACCCCGATGCCGAGCCCGGACAACAGCACCCGGCGCGGGCCGAAGCGGTCGGCGAACGACGACATGACGAGGCTGCCGACGATCGCACCGGCCGACAGCGCGGCGAGGAAGGCCAACGCGGACGTCAGCCCGTAGCCCGCCGCCCGCATGATCTGCGGCAGCCAGGTGTTGAGCCCGTAGATGAACACCTGCACGCCGAAGCCCGCCAGCCCGAACAGGGCGAGGTGGCGCAGCAACGGCGGCCGGGTGAGATCGCGCCGGGCAGATCGACCGGGTGCCGGGGTGCTGTCGACGTCGGGCATCGGCAGGCCGTAGCGGAGCGCGACGGCGCGGGCCTCGTCCACCCTGCCCTTGGCCACCAGGAAGTCCACCGACTCGGGCAGCAGGACCATCGCGACCGGCATGAGCAGGAGCAGCACGCCCGCCATCGCGTACATCGGTCGGAAGCCGAGATCCGGGGTGATGACGATGCCGAGCAGCGCGGAGATGACCGCGCCCACGGCGAAGCCCGCGTTGCCGATCGCGGTGAACAGGTACCGACGCCCCGGCGGGGCGAACTCGACGGTCAAGGCGATGCACACCGGGATCACCCCGCCGAGGCCGAGCCCGCCCAGGAACCGGAACAGCGCGAACAGCTCGCGCGTCGGTGCGGCCGCGCAGACCAGCATGCACACCGAGAACCAGCTCGAGCAGAGGATCAGCATGCGCTTGCGGCCCAGCACGTCCGTCGCGAAGCCGCACAGCAACGAGCCGAGCAGCAGACCGACGAGGGCGAGGCTCGCGATGAGCCCGGCGCCCGCCGCGTCGAGGCCCCAGGGCTCGTACTCGAGCAGGACGGGGATCGTGGTGCCGTACACCGAGACGTCGTAGCCGTCGAAGATGATGACCAGGCAGCAGAACGCGGGGACGAAGTAGGTCAGCCGCCTGCCCCGGAGGACGCCGGGTGAACGCATGGGGGTCTCCTCGCCGTTGGGGTGGTCGGTCAGATGTTCACGGAACCGCCGGTGACGTCGAGGCAGGCGCCGTTGACGTAGCTCGCCTCGGGCGAGCAGAGGAACGCGATGGCCGCGGCCTGTTCCTCCGGCGCGGCCAGCCGCCCCATCGGGTGTTGCGCACCGGCCGCGGCGCCGCCGTCGGGGTACAGCGACCGGATCCGGTCGGACAGCGTGGTGGAGGGCGCGGTCGCGTTGACCGTCACGCCGTGCGCGGCGACTTCGCGCGCGACGTGCTTGGTCAGGCCGATCACGCCCGCCTTGGCCGCCGCGTAGGCGGAGACGCCCACGCGGGTCGGCATGCGCCCGGCCTCGCTCGCGACGGTGACGATCCGGCCCCAGCGGCGTTCGATCATGGCGGGCAGGACGGCGTGCACGAGGAGGAACGCCGAACGCAGGTTGACCGCGACGATGCGGTCCCAGTCCTCGACGGCCAGTTCGGCGGTCGGGGCGAGCGTCGTGAACCCGCCCGCCGCGTGCACGAGGATGTCCGGTGGGCCGAAGTCCTCGGTCGCCTCGGCGACGAGGGCCTCGACGACCGCGGCGTCGGAGACGTCCCCGAAGGCGAGCCGGGCGCGGCCACCGGCGGCGGTGATCCGCTCGACGACCTCCTCGCCGCCCTCGCCCGGCTTCAACGTCGCCACGGTGACGGCGACGCCCCGCGTGGCGAGGTCGCGCGCCGCGGCGGCGCCGATACCCGCCGCGGCCCCCGTCACGATCGCCGTGCGGCCCGGCCACGTCGACGGGTTGGTGGTGGTGTGGTCGGTCATGGGTTCTCCTGCTCGTTCGGGGCGGTTCATCGAGCCGTCAACCGCTGCCGCGTCCAGTCGGTGATCAACGCGTCCCGGTCGTTCCTGTGGTTGTAGACGCAGTGGTCGCCGTCGGAGAACACGACCATCTCCCGGCCACCGGCCGGTGCGTCCCGCAGCAGCTCGCGCGCCCAGTCGTCGGTCACCAGCGGATCCGCGCCACCGTGGACGACGAGGAGCCGGTAGTCCGTGTTGACCCCGCGGGCGAGCGGGGTCACCGTGCGCCACGCCGCGAGCCCTCGTTCTGCCTCACCGGTGCCGCAGAACGTGAGCATCTTGGTGAAGAACGTGCCGGAGGGCGGCACCGCCCACGGTGCCGGGATGCCGCCGTTGTCGACGCAGGCGCGGATCCGTTGGTCCGCCGCGGCGAACGCCATCGCGAAGCTGCCGCCCATGCTGTTGCCGACGATCCCGAGTGGACGGCCCGGAGCGCGCGCGTCGAGGAAGTCGACCGCCCGCGAGTAGGCGGCACGCCAGTCCGCGGTGAGGTAGTGGTGGTGGCTGAGCCGCGTCTCGCCCTGCCCCGGCCCGTCCAGCAGCAGCGCGTCGATCCCGCGGGCGGAGAAGGCGTCACCGAGGCTGTCGAAGTCCATGGCCCAGCCTTCGACGCCGCCGATGACGACGACCGAGGCCACCGCGACGCCGGTCGCCGGGACCAGCCAGCCCACCACCGGCCCGCCCTCGGTGTCGAGGACGACCCGCTCGCGGTCTCCGGCCAGCTCCGCCGCCCGCGCGTAGCGTTGGGCGGCTTCGGCGAAGAGGGCCCGACGGTCGTCGGTGTCGGTGAGGATCATCATCTGGCCCATCCGCAACAGGGCCGACGACCGGCGCAGCAGGGCGATCCGCGTCGTCGGGGTGACGCCGTCCCCGTCGGCTCGCCGCGCGGTCGCCTCGGCGAGTTCGACGGCGGCCGACTGCCAGTCCTGGCCACCGAGGACGCGGGCCCGCAGCTCGACCGCGTCGGCGTGGTCCACGCCGTAGCCCGTCGTGCGGTCGAGCGAGAACTGGCGCAGCGCCGCCTGCGCCTCGGGAGCCAGCGCGGCGAGGTCGGCTTCGGTCTCGGCACGCCGTCCGGTGTGCTCCCGGTTCACCACCGGCGGTGGTTCCACGAGCGTCACCTCCCCTTGTGCGGTCATCGCGAGTGCTCCTTCCGGTGCGGCGCGAGTCGCCATCGGACTTCGCGATCTCATCCTGAGTTCAGCGGCGAGCGGCGTCCAATATCAGTTCTGACCTGTGCGCATAGGCGTGGCCTATCTGCTACGGTCGCTGCTGTGCGCCTGCGCCAGCTCGAGTACCTGATCGCGATCTGCGAAACCGGTTCCTTCAGCGCGGCGGCCAACGAACTGCTCGTCGCGCAGCCCTCGCTGTCCCAGCAGATCAAGGCGCTCGAAACGGAACTCGGGGCCGACCTGCTCGAACGCGGCCGCCAGGGCGTCGCGCTGACCGCGGCCGGGCGCCTCTTCCTCCCCCAGGCCCAGGCGGCGCTGGCCGCCGTCGAAACGGGCCGCCAAGCCGTGGCGGACCTGGTGAGCGGCCTGGTGGGTGAACTGCACGTCCTCACCGTCCGCTCGGTGGCCTCGGGGGTCCTGCCGTCTGGCGTGGTGCGCTGGTACGAATCCCACCCCACGACCGTGTTGAGGCTGCACGACTACTCGCACCGCCGCGACCTGGAAGCCGCGATGCGCGCGGGCCGTGGTGACCTGGCCGTCGGGCCGCGGCCGCGGGACTGGGACGGCGACGTGATCTCACTCGGGTTCGAGAGCATGGTGGTGTCGGGCCAGGGCCCGTTCGCCGCGGAGCGGGCCTCGACCGCCGAACTCGGCGCGGCCGGTTGGGTCCACTTCGAGGCCGAGCAGGGCATGACGGAGGTCCTCGACTGGGCGGCCCGGTCGCTCGGGTTCACGCCGCGGGTGGTCGCGAGGGTCGGCCAGGTCGCCGCGGCCCTGCGGCTCGCCGTCGAGGGCGTCGGCCTGACCATCGTGCCCGCGAACGCCGTGCCGCAAGGGTGGGCCGCCCACGTGCGCACGACGGAACCCCCGCTGTACCGGGAGCTGACCGCGTACGGCCGTGGTCCGCTGGTGCAGCTCGCCAGCCGGTTCGTCGACCTGCTGGAGGAGACCGAACTCCCACTCGTCGCACGAGCCGACCTGCCGCCGGGAGCGCTCGTCTTCTAAGCGGGCGACTGCGTCAGTGCGGGGTCGTCGCCCGGTGCGCCGTGAGCGGATCGAGCCCGAAGTCGCCGAGCGGGTCGCGCCACACGGAGTGGGCGTGGTTGGCCTGCCGCTGGGTGTTGTCGTACTCCGCCAGCAGGCGCGGGCCGGTGAGCCGGTAGTAGTGCGGCTCCCCCGCCCCCAGTCCGCCTGCCCACGCCAGGTGCACGAGGTCGAGGTTCCGGTCGTCGCGGTAGTGGCGGCGCTGCGCGGCCGCGATCGGTCCGGGCGACCGGTCGGTGTAGGTGGCGATCAGGTCCCGCAGCAGCCGGCGCTGCTCGGCCGAGAGGTCGCGGGCGGCGATCCCCCGCGGCTCGCGGGTCAGGGCCAGCCGCGCGTGATCGGCGTCGGTGTAGCCGGAGCCCTTCTCGGCGGCCTCGTCGATGCGGTCGACGAGATCCGCCAGGCGAGGCGTGGGCAACGGGCCGCGGAACAGCTCCGGCATGTGGATCATCCGGTCGCCCGTCCGGACCTGGGGACGGTTGCCCGAGACGATGTCGGAGACGGCGCGCGGGTGCAGCAGGGCCCTGGCGCGATCGTCCGTCGAGAGGGTGGCCAGCACCGTGCGTGCGAGGTCCTCGACACCGCCCAACGGGCGCAGGGTTCCACCCAGCAGGGGTGATGTGGCGGGATCGGCGCCGAAGAACGACGGCGTCACCGCGGCGATCCGCCCGGCCCGCACGAGCAGGTTCACCGACAGGTGGTGGCCACCGACGCGCCAGCCCCACGTGGCCTCCCCCGGCCGCCCGAACACGCGCACCCAGTAGAGCCCTGGGTCCCGGCCGCGTTCCCGGCCCCAGTCGACCTGCCACCCCTCGACCTCGTCGAGCACGTTCTCCAGGCCCATCACCAGACAGGCGGTCACGTAGGCCTGCCGGGTCAACCCGCTCGCCAGCAGCCGCATCGCCAGGCCCTGCTGCCGGGGCGACAGCTCCCGCAGCGGGATCCCGCCGTGGTCCGTGGGGGTGTAGAACCACCGGACCCGCTCAGCCGCCACCTCGGGGGAGTCCACCGGAACCCGCTGCGCACGAGCGCGTGCCGCCGGTCCCAGGGAATCGAGGAACTCCTCGGCGCAGCGGGTCATGTCCTCGACGGCAGAGCGCTCGGTCCCGGTCACAGGGCTCACGCGTCCGCGATGTCGAGCATGACCTTGATCGCACCACCCCGGCGCTCGGCGTAGGTGTCGAACGCCGCGCCCACCTCTTCGAGCGGGAAGTGGTGGGTGACAAGACCTTCGGTGACGAGCCGCCCCTGACCGGCCAACGACACCGCACGCGCGACCGAGCCGGCGCCTTCCCCTCGCACCGTCCGCAGCGTCACGCCGTTCATCACGGCGCGGTTGAGGTCGGCGGTCACCGGCCTGTCGAAAAACCCCACCAGCACGACACAACCACCGCGTTTGACCAGCCGCAGCGCGTCATCCACGGCGGAGGGCGCCCCCGAGCACTCCAGGACGACATCGGCACCCCGTCCACCGGTGGCGTCCAGAACGCGCTCGACACCGTTGCCGTCGCGAGCGTCCACCACGACATCCGCACCGAAGGCCCGCCCCAGCTCCAGGCGTTCTTCCCGCGTGCCGGACAATGTGACCAGGTCCGCTCCCAGGACCTTCGCGACCTGGACGGCCAGCAGTCCGATCGGCCCCGGACCGAGGACGGCGACCCGTGCGCCGACGAGCAGGTCACCCACCACGTCGTAGGCGTGCATGACGGTGCCGACGGTCGTCAGCACCACACCGGCGTCGAAGCCGACCCCGTCCGGCAGACGATGCAGCGTCGACACGTGGTTCAGCGCGTAGTCCGCGAACCCGCCGTTGACCGTCATGCCCTGCGCACGATGCCCCTTGTCCCGGCGGCCGCTGTTGAGGCACGCGGTGTACGACCCGGAAAGGCAGTTGGCACAACGCATGCAGCCCCGGTGCGCCTCGGTCACCACGCGGTCGCCGACACGGAACTCGTCAACCGAGGCACCGACCGCCACCACTTCCCCCGCGTACTCGTGACCGGGCACGAACGTACCGGGCGGCGGCCCACCGTCGGCGAAGAACGCCCGGCTGCGGATCTTGAGATCAGTGCCGCACAGGGACGCCCGGCGAACCCGCACGAGCACGTCGTCAACCCCCGGCTCGGGCACCGGCAACTCACCCACGCGAATCCGCCCCGGTTCGGCCAGCACCGCCGCCCGCATCACCTCGGCGATCACCGCCATCAGCAGCTCCTCACTCCCGCGTCGTGCCGGGAGCCAGTGTCGAACGGCGGGTCCGGGGGTGTCCAAGACCAGTCACCGTCGTGCTCGATAGCCGCTGTCTATGGCCACCGTTCGCTGCGCGGTGCTTCACACCGTTGCGTATGCGTGGTTGGCGGCGTACCAGCCACCGCCCCGAGGTGACGTTGACGCGAACCCGGCTCGACCACGTGCGATGCGCCGGGTTCCGGCTACTACCCGGTCTTTCTGTCCGCGATTTCACGAGAGGTGATCCGGTTCGTGCGACCGATCGCGCGGCCCACCGCGTTGCGCACCGCGAGGCCTGATCGGGTGCTGGGCACCATGAGCCTGGCGAGCAGGCCGACGCGTCGCTGCCGTGGTCGCACCTCGCGGCGGAGCCGGGACTCGTAGCCGGCGAAGGCGCGGGAGTGGTCGCCGTGGTGGGAGGCGAGTTCTTCAGCGAGGGCATACGCCCCCGCCATCGCCAGACTGGACCCGTCGCCCAGCAGGGCCGTGGCCGCCGCCGCGTCGCCGAGCAGCACGACCCGGCCATGGGACCACGAGGGCATCCGGACGGTCGTCAGGGGGTCGAAGAACGGGGCGGGGTGGGCGAGGTAGGCCGCCACGAGTTCTGGCGCCCGCCACCGCACGTCGGCGTACGCGTCGGCCACGGTCTGCTTGTGCAGAGCGACGTTCTTGCGGTCGTGGGGCGCGGGCAGTGCGGCCCGGAAGGTGAAGATCGCGAGCGGCGTGGTTCGGGAGGGGTGGACGACCAGCATCCGGTTCGGCGCGGTCAGCATCGTCAGTTCGGTCGGGTCGTCGACGGCGTCGGGGTCCAGCGGGACGGTCGCGCCGTAGAGGCCCAGGTCGCCCACGAACTGCCGCTCGGGCCCGAACACCAGACGCCGTACGGTGGAGTGCATCCCGTCGGCGCCGACCACCAGGTCGAAACGCCGTGGCGCGGACCGGCCGAAGGTGACGTCGACCCCGCCGTCGTCCTGGTCGAGCGCGGTGACCGTGTCGTCGAACACGAACTCGACATCGCCCCGCGCCGACCGGTGGAGCACCTCGGACAGGTCGGCGCGGGTCACCTCGACCGCCGGCGCCCCTCCCGAGGAGGACGGAAGTCGCAAGACTGGTGTACCTGCCGGGTCGAGCAGGGTCAGCGACCGGTTGCGGGTGGCGAGTTCGCGGAGCCGCGGCAAGACGCCCATGTGCTCGGCGACCGGTATCGCGGGCCCCTTCACGACGATCGCGCTGCCACCGGAGCGCAGGTGCCGGGCGCGCTCGACCACGGTCGGCCGGTAGCCGTTCCGGGCGAGCCAGTACGCGAGCGTAGGCCCGGCGATTCCGGCGCCGACCACCAGCACCTCGGGCTTCTTCATGACACGACCTCTCGAAAGAGACGACCAAGGTCCCGGCCGCCTAGGTACGATGGATTTCGTACTCGAGTAGATCACGCCACTCAGGTACGATGCAAGACGTACCTGAAGGAGGTGTCGTGGCCAGGACGAACCCGGTCGGCCCAAAGGTCGACGCGCTCGAACTGGGCGTGGTGCTCCGCGCTCTCGCCGACGAGCACCGCCGTTCGGTGATGACGGAGTTGGCCGCGGACCACACCGACAGCGAACGCGGCTGCAACTCGTTCGCCCTCCCGATCTCGAAGCAGACCCAGACCCACCACTTCCGGGTCCTGCGCGAAGCGGGCCTCATCGACGAGATCGACTACGGCAACCGCAAGGGCATCCGCCTCCGGCGCACGGACGTCGAGAGCAGGTTCCCCGGACTGCTCGCACTGCTGGAAGCCGAACACCCGAACGGAACCGGTGCCTGCTGAGCACGACCTCCCCGAAGCCCCTGGCAGCAGGGCAGCCCTCCAGGACCGGTTAGCTACCAGGGGTTCTTGACGCGGTGGGCAGCGGGTCATCGGGTCGGAACGGCTGCCCTCGTGGCACGAACAGGTCCCGAAGCGGAAGGTCCTACGACGGTCACGCGGAGACCGGCCTGAAGATCCAGTGCTGCTTGGCACCACCCCAGCAGTCCCACACCATCGCGGGGGCGGGCATGTCGAGGCCGCTGCCCGCGATGTCCAGGCACCTGTCGATGAACCGGTTCCGGATCTCGACGTAGCCGGAGCCCGCGTCGACGAGCCGCCAGTGCTGCTTGGTGCCGCCCCAGCAGTTCCACTGCATGGCGGGAGCCCCCAGGTCGCCGCCCGGCCCGGCGATGTCGAGGCACCTCTGGCTGTTGAGCGGGTGGATCTCGTAGAACCCGTTGCCGACCGCGGCGAGCCGCCACTTCTGGTTGGCTCCGCCCCAGCAGTCGTAGACGTCGACCGGAACCCCGTCGCCGTTGCCCGCACCGCGCACGTCCAGGCATCTCCCGGTGAGCTGCGATCGGATCTCGTAGTACTGGTCGGCGAACGCTGTCACCGGCCGGTCCGGTGAAGCACTTGCCTGACCAGATAACAAACCCGTGCACACCATCGCCAGTGCCATCGCGAAAACGCCCGAATAACGACGAAAATTGACCATGTCCTCGTCTCCCTGGTAGCGCGGTCACCCCGCGAGTCGATCCTGACCGATGCCGAGGTAGTCGGGTAAGCGTCCAATCCCGCCCACGGGCGCATGGGTGGAATTGCCCATCGCGGATGCGGCCGTGCAGCCGTCCGGGCGAGTGCCATCAGGCTGAGGACACCCCAGACTTGGCGTTGTGCGGTCGATCGACATCTCGGACAACGGCGCTCGACATCATGTGTTGGCGGAGATCCTGGGGGCGCAGATCGCGTGGTGGCAGCTCGGTTTCGGGGTCCGGCGGGAGGTGTTGAGGGCGGCCAGGCGAGGAACGCGCTTTCCTGAACCGGACGTGTGGCGCGTGGCCGTGGGCTGGGCCGGGCAGTGGCTGGCCGCACCGCGGTGGTGGCGGTTGCTCTTCGGCACCGGCGTGACGGTGCTCGCCATGGTGTGCTTCGCCGCGCTGGCCAGCGGACTGGCCGAGGTCGACGAGCTGACGGCGCTGAGCGTGGCGACGGCCGGGGGCGTTCCGCTGGCCACCGCCTGGGCCTCGTGGCAGGCACGGCGCGCCAGGTCGCTCGTCCGACTGGACCCGGACGCGGGCAGCACACCGGAACGGTTGTCCTCACGGGGTTTGACCGTCCGCGCGCTGGCGACGCTGCTCACCGCCGTGACGGCCGCCGCCACCCTGGTCGTCGCCGCTGCCCACGAGCGCTCATCCTGGCCGAAGTGCCCGCGGTTCACCGTCGACCCACCGGTGCTCGACTGGTGGCGACGCGACCCGGCGGGCTGCCCGGCGGGCGACACCCTGGTCGGTGCCGCGGGCTTGCGCTACACGCCGTGGACCACGACCGAGCGGTTCACCGGGCGCGAGTTGGACAACGTCGTCTACGTCGCGCCGGAGGGACCGCTTCTGCTGCCGACCGCCATCTTCGCCGTGTGGGCCGCCTCGGGAGGCCCCTCCGGCGAGCTGGGACAGCCCGTCGGTGGGGCGACCAACGACCTCGTCGCCTACATGAACTTCCGCGGCGGTGCTGTCGTGGCGCACACCGGCGGGATTCCGAAGGTCCACCTGGGGCAGGAGTACTCCCATTCCCGTGCGCCGGACAGCGCCTGCGTACCGCATGACCGACCCTGCGTCACCGAGGCGTACGCCGACGCGGCGGGCATCCACCTCGGCTGGCACCACGGGATGGCCGACGCGTTCAACGTCGCCTGGTGGCCGCGAGGCGAACCGGAGCTCATGGCGGGACGAGAGGTGGCCGGGTACGAGTTCACCCTGCCCGACCCACGGCCGTCGACGGTGTACGTGCTGGAGGTCTCGGCCTGCCACAAGCGGTTCCTGCGCCGCTCCCTGTGCACCTGGCAGTCCGACCCGGTGACCGTCGGGGTCGGGTAGATGCCCCCAGAGAGCCTGAGGCATCCCGCGCCGATGCTGCTGGTGCTGGCACTGAGGTGGCTGGCGTTCGGCTGGATGCTGGTGGTGGCGGTGCTCAGCGGGCAGATCCAGCGACCGGTCGAGGCGGGCGTCGTCCTAGTGGTCACGGGGTGTTGGACGGCTTGGCTCACGCTGGCGGCGGTGCGGCGCATGGGGTACGTGCTCGCCGTCGACCTCGCACTGGCCGTCGTGCTTATCGTGGCGTACGGCCACGTGTACCCGCCGGACGCGGTGCTGACCGATCATCCCTCGTTCATGGGGGCCTACCCCACCGCGGCGGTCGCGGCGTGCGGGGTCGTCCACCGGCTTCCCGGCGGGGCGGCCGCGGGCGCGCTGCTCGGGCTCTTCCTGCCCTTCGCCTACGCCGCCAACGAGGTCGCGATGACGAGCCTGTCGTTCCTCCAGGTGTTGACCATGATCGGGTGGGGTCTGTCCTACGTGCTGCTGGGCGGCGCTGTCGGGGTGGCCGCCGGACAACTCGACGGGCTGCACCGACAGATCGCCCGCAGCGGTAAGCAGGCGGCGCGGCTGGCCGAGCGGCAGCGGCTCGTCGCCCGGATCCACGACGACGTGCTCCAGGACTTCGCCCGGCTCCGCGCGCGGATCGGGGAGTTGTCCGACAGGCCCGCGCTGAGCGCCGTCGCGGAGGGGATCGCCAGGCAGGAGACGGTGTTGCGGGAACTGGCGCTGTCCGGGCCGAGCACGTCACAGCCGGGCAGCGCGTCGCTGCGCGACCGGTTGGCCGGGCTCGCGGAACGGCACGAGGGGATACCGGTTCGGCTGGTCGCGAGCGGCGCGGTCTGGTTGCCGGGGGACGTGGTGGACGAGATCGGCGCCGTGGTCGCGGAGTTGCTGACCAACGTCGTCAAGCACGCGCGGGCGCGGCGGGTGTGGCTGACGATCCTGCACGACGGGGAGCACATCGTGGTCAGCGTCCGGGACGACGGCGTCGGTTTCGTGCCGGAGCGGGAAACCGGCGGTCTCGGCCTGCGGCTGTCCGTCCGCGCCAGGGTGGAACGCCTGGCCGGACGGACGCGGATCCGCAGCGGTCCCGGCCGGGGCACCGAGGTGGAGTTGCGCGTCCCGGTTGCGCTGGCGGTCGGCGGGGAAAGGTGACCGCGCAGGAAGGGCTAGCCACGGTGCGGGTGCTCGTGGTGGACGACCATCCGGTCATCCGCGACGGTGTCCGAACAGGACTCGAGCGCGACGGCCGGGCGCTGGTCGTGGCCGAGGCCGCCGATGCCCGGACCGCGTGCAGGCTGGCCGAGCAGGTGCGCCCCGAGGTCGCCGTGGTCGACCTGCGACTGGACGCGGGCGGCCACGGTGTTGACGTGATCCGGTACCTGCACCTGCACCTGCCCACCGCGAGGATTCTCGTGCTCTCCCAAGCGGGTCCGGCCGACATGGTGGCGGCGATCCGCGCGGGCGCGCACGGCTGCGTCAGCAAGGCGGCCACCTCCGCGGAGCTGGCGCGAGCCGTCGCGGACGTGCTCACCGGGCCCGTGCTGCCCGCCGAACTGGCCGCGCACCTGATCGGTGAACTGCGGCAGGAGAGCAGATCTCTCACCGCGCGCGAGCGGGAGGTGTTGCGCTGCCTGGCGAAGGGCTACGACAACCGCGAGATCGCCGACGACCTCGACATCACCGTGCGCACCGTCAACCGCCACCTGGAGAACATCCGCGGGAAGCTCGGCCACCGCCGCCGGTCCGAACTGATCCGCATCGCCCGCGCCCGCCACGACGGGTGAACCCGGACCACCCCGATCAGGAGAGGACGCGGCCGCGCACCGAGACGTGGAACCCGTGGCCGGTCTTCTCGCCGAGCCGCCCGGCGGACACCAGTTCGGCGAGCAGCGGGGTCGGTCGGAACCGCGGGTCGCCGGTGAACTCCAGCAGCACCGCCAGGGTGTCGACGATGGTGTCCAGGCCGATCAGGTCGGCGGTGCGCAGCGGTCCCATCCGGTGCCCAAAGCACCGCTCGAACACCGCGTCCACCGTGGCGGCGTCGGCGGTGCCCTGCGCCAGCACGGCGGCCGCCTCGTTGACGGTGAGCATCAGCACCCGGTTGGACACGAACCCCGGTCCGTCGCCGACCACGATGGCCTCCTTGCCGAGGCGACCGAGCAGTTCCGTGGTGCGGCGCAGGGTGTCCGGGGAGGTGCGGGGGCCGCAAGCCACCTCGACGGTGTCCTTGAGCGGGGCGGGGTTCATGAAGTGGGTCCCGATCATCCGGCCGGGGTCGCCGATCCAGCGGGCGAGGTGGTCGATCGGGATCGCCGACGTGCAGGAGGCGAGCACGGCGTCGGGCGCGCTGTGCTCGTCGGCCGCGCGCAGCACCTGTTCCTTGAGCGGCAGTCGTTCCGGCACGCACTCGACCACGAACCCCGGTGACCCCAACAGCTCCCAGCGGTCGGTCCACCGGATGCGGCCCAGCACCTCGTCCGGGTCCGCGTCGGTACGGCGCAGCATCCGGGCCAGGCGCACCCCGTCGCGCACGCGCCGCGGCCCGGCTTCGCGCGCGGCGGCGGAGGGCTCGAACACCGCCACGGTGTGCCCCGCGGCGGCGAGGCACTGCGCGACACCGCAGCCCATCGTCCCGCCGCCGAGCACCGCGTAGTTCTCCATCTCCGGTTCCTCCCCTGGGTCGCGGTCAGTGAACGGCATCGGTGAGCACCCGGATGTGCGGGGAACGCGACACCAGCGCGCCCCGGTGCGCGAGCAGCACCCGGTCCCCGTCGTCGCGCTCCGCCTCGAAACCGCTGAACCTCAACGTGACGAGCATGATCCGGTTGACCGGGGTGGGCACGAACTCCGCCATCGGCAGGAGCCCCGCCGCCAGCGACCGGCGCACGACCTGCTCGATCAACGCCGCGCCCGCACCGCGCGAGGCCACGCGGCAGGAGGTGAGCAGCAGTTTCATCGTGGTGCTCGTGGCGTCCCGCTCGGTCACGGCCAGCCCGATGACCCCGTACGGACCGAACCGGTCGGTCAGCTCGGCGACCAGCACCTCGTGGTCGGGTGAGGCGGACAGCCCGCGCAGGTCGACCTCGTCGAAGGTGAGGCCGGTGGTGTTGAGCTGGTGGGTGCGCACGGTGAGCTCGTGGGCCCTGGCCAGGTCACCGGCGGTGGCGCGGCGAACCACCATGGTGAGGTCGAGCGAGGCCAGGAACTCCGGCGCGGTGCCGTCGTGCTCCTGCTCCGCCGCCCGTCTGCCCGCCTCCACCTGGTACATCTGCCTGCGCCGGGCCGATTCCGCGGTTCGCGTCACCGGCCGGAACTCCGCCAGGTCCGGGAGCGAGCCCACCTCCTCGGCGGTGTACGCCCGGACGTCCGGCAGCGCCGCGACGACCTCGGCGCGTTCGACCGGGTCGTTGTCGACGAAGGCGAAGCTGTCCAGGCCGAGGTTCAGCAGGTCCGCGACGCGGCGGACCGAGGCGGACTTGGCGCCCCAGCCGACCCGCACCACCGTGAAGAGGTCTCGGAGGCCGAGGCGGTCGAGGTGCGCGACGGCGGTGGCCTCGTCACCGCGGCTGGCGACCGCGTGCAGGATGCCGCGTTCGTCGAGTTCCCGCAGCGTCCTGACGGCTTCCGGGAACGGCGCGGCCCGATCGCCCTCCAGCACCACCCCTCGCCACAGGGTGTCGTCGAGGTCCCAGACGAGGCACTTCACCGGCCGGGTCATGTCATCCCCCCAACCCTGTACTTGCGCAGCAGGTGATCGGCTATGTGCAGTTCGGACACCTGGTCGGAGCCCTCGATGATCTGCATGACCTTGGCGTCGCGGAAGAACCGGCCGACGCGGCTGTCCGACGCGCACCCGGCCGATCCGAGTAGCTGCACGGCGTCCTGGCTCGCCGAGGCGGCGGCCCGCGCGGCCGCGTACTTCGCCATGACCGTGCCGGCGACCGCGTCGAGCTCCCCAGCGTCGCGGGCACGGGCCGCGGCCACGCACAGCCCACGCGCCGCGGTGGCGTCCACCGCCATCCGGGCCAGCGTCGAACGCACCACCTGGTGCGCGGCCAGCGGGACGGCGGCCTGGCGTCGCCGCACGGTGTGCTCGGCCGCGTCCGCGACGCAGGCGGCGGCCATCCCGGCACAGCCCCACGCGACGGTGAAGCGGCCGTGGTCCAGCGCGGTCGCGGCCACGTGGGACAGGCCGAAACCCGGTGACGCCACCAGGTTCCCCATCGGCACCCGCACCCCGTCGAAGCGGACGTGCGCGATCATCGCGGCGCGCAGGCCGAGCTGCCCGCGCACCGGGACGGTGCTCACCCCCGGCCCCGCCTCCACCAGCACCGTTGCCAGGCGGCCGTCGAGCTTGCCCAGCACCAGGAACGCGGTGGCCTGCTGGCCGAACGTGACCCAGCGCTTCTCGCCCGTCACGGTGATCGCGCCGCCGGTCACCTCGAACCGGGTGTCCACAGCGGACAGTTCGGTGCCCGCACCCGATTCGGTCGCGGCGAACCCGGCGAGGTGCTCCCCTGCGGCCAGCGCGGGCAACCAGGTCGAGCGCTGCTCGGCGGTGCCCCAGCGGGTGATCGCGGCGGACACCATGCCCTGCACGGTGATCAGCGCGCGAACCGAGCCGCACACGGCGCCGATCTCGGCGCACAACTCGCCCAGTTCCGCCTGGGTACCGCCCTTACCGCCGTGCTCGGCAGGCAGGTCGACGCCGAACCACCCCGCCCGCGCGGCGGCTTCGCGCATCTCCAAGGGCAGCACGCCGCGCTCGTCCCAGCCGGAGGCGTCGAACTCGTCGGGTCGCACCTCAGCCCGCCGTCTTGCCGAGCACGAACCCGGTCAGCCGGTTCACCGTGCGGAAGTTGTCCAGGTCCAGGTCCTCCACCCGCACGGTGATCCCGAACCGGTGCTCCACGAAGGTCACCAGCTCCAGCGCGGCCAGCGAGTTGACCAGTCCCAGTTCGAAGTAGTCCTCGTCGGGGCCGGGCTCGGCATCGACCAGCGAGGTGACGAACGCCAGCAACTGGCCGCGCACCTCGTCGGCCGGGAGACCGTTCCGCATCGTTCCTCCTACAGGTAGTGCGTTTCCGCTTCGCCGCCGCCGTGTTCGACGAGCAACAGGCTCCAGGCCGCGACCGGGCTGGCGTTGAACACGACCGCGCGCGACCCCGCTGGCAGTTCCCCCTCGGCGATGGCGGTGTACAGGTTGAGCAGGACGTCGTTCGGCCCGAGATGGCCGTACGACGCGAGGTTCTTCGCGCACACCGGCGAGAGCCGGACGTCGAGCGCCTCCTCGGTGAACCGGAACGCCCCGGCCGACAGGTTCTGGCTGACGTGGCAGGTCACGTCCGCCGCGGTCATCCCGTTGCGGTCCAGCAGCTCGCGGTACAGGTCACGCAGCCGCGTCCGGCCCTCCATCGCGAGCTGGAACGAGTACCGCCGCGGGTCGGCGCACTCCTCGCTCCAGTCCGCCTGGGCCCGATCCCGGAAGTCCACCGTGTACAGGTCCCAGTAGTGGCCGTTGGTGGCCTGCGCGATGTCGAGCACCCGCACGGGCCCGGTCCTGGACAGCAGCACCGCCTGTCCCCCGTCGCCGCTGACGGTGACCGGGTGCCGGTACCGCCGCGGCGTGGGCGGCTTGCTCCCGTGCACGACCAGCACCTGGTCCAGCTCGGGATCGGCGGCCAGCAGGCCCCGTGCGGTGAGCAGGGCCGGGGTGAGCGAGACGCAGCCGAGGCCGCCCACCGAGAAGGTGAGCGCGTCGGTGAGGCCGAGCAGCGCCTGCAACCTGGTGGCCTCCGAGCTCATCAGCCGCTCGGGCGCGCGCGAGCCGATCACCAGCAGGGCGCCGGGGGTGGCCCCGGTCTCCGCCAGCAGCTTCCCGGCCGCGGTCGCCGCCAGTTCCACCGCGTCGTACCGCGGATCCGCGCGGACCCGGTCGATCCCCAGCCCGAGGCAGGCCTGCCGTCGGTCCTCCGACAGCTCGGCCAGTTCCGGCAGGTCGGACAGCTCCGTCACCCGGTCCGGCCGGAAGTCGGTGATCGCGCGCACCGCCAGTGGCGCGGTCACGCGCCCGCGCCCAGTTCGGCGAAGGCCTCGGCCATCCGGTCGGCGAGCACCTCGGCCTCCTTCGCGCTGAACCGTCCACTGTGGATGACGCGGACCTCCGTCCGCCCGTCGACCACGCCGGTGGACAGCAGCAGCGGGTGCAGCTCCAGCAGGCTCGGCAGCGGCAGCGGGATCGGCGTCGACCGGATCGACAGCGGTCCGCCGAGCCGGATCGGGTGCATCCCGCTGGCCGTGTGCTCCACCAGCGCCACCGGCTCGGCCAGCGAGCGCAACTCCCGCACCGCGGGCGTCGGCGGGCTCAGCCTGCGCAGCATCCCGTAGCCGACGCCGTCGTTCGGCACCGAGCGCAGCACCTCGACGACCTCGGGCAGCGCGTCCGCGGCGTTCGTCGCCGGGTCGACCGGCAGGTGCACCGGGAACGCGTTGGTGAACCAGCCGACCGAGCGCGACCGGTCCTCCGGCCGGAACGGGTTCGGGGCACCGTGGCCGATGGTCGCCAGGTAGGCGCCCGGCTCGCCGCGCCAGCGGGACCAGCCGCAGGCCAGCGCGCACAGCGAGGCCTCCCGGCTGGACGGCCCCGGCGCCGAGAGCAGCGCCGCCAGGCGCTCGCCCTCCACCACCCTCACGACGACCCCCGGATCGCCCTCCACGCTCGCGGGCAGCGTCCCGGCGGCACCCCGGCGCAGCACGCTCGTCCAGTAGTCGCACTCGCCCGCCAGTTCGTCGCTCTGCGCCAGACCGCTCAGCAGCCGGGTCCAGTCCCGCCACGCCGCCGGCCGCACCGGCGCGGCACCGCCACCGGTCAGGGCCTCGTTGAGGTCCTCGAGCAGCGGCACGGTGGAGACCTCGTCGTGGACGAAGTGGTGCACCACCAGCAGCACCAGCCCGGAACGGCTGGCGCCCCGGTCGTAGTAGCGGGCCCGCAGCAGCGGCCCGCGCGCGAGGTCGAGGTCACCGACCAGCTCGACGGCGTCAGCGCTGAGCAGTGCCATTTCCTCGTCGTGGTCCATCAGCGGCAGCACCTTCGTGTCCACAACGGACTCCGAACCGGCCTCGGCGATCTCGATCCGCCACCCGAGCCGGTTGCGGCGGAAGCGGTACCGCAGCGGCTCCTGCACCCGGACCAGTTCGGCGAACGCGGCCCGCAGCCGGTCGGGGCGCACACCCGGCGCGACCTCCAGCACCTCCGACACCACGAAGTCGGGCGCGCCCGGCGAGAACGGCTCGGCCGCGTCCAGCAGGTCCAGCATGAGCGGGGTGAGCGGGATCGGCCCGGTGTCCACGGCCGCAGCGGGCCGGTCCGCGGGTGGCACGGCGGGCGACGCGACGGCGGCCAGCTCGCGGAGGGTGGGGTACCGCAGCACGTCCTGCGCGGTGACCGACACGCCCGCCCGTGCCGCGCGGGCCGCGACCCCCACGCTCAGGATGGAATCGCCGCCGATGCGGAAGAAGTCCTCGTCGAGGCCGATGGACTCGCGACCGAGCAGGTCGGCCCAGATCCCGTGGAGGACCCGCTCGGTGTCGGTGGGCGTGCTCATCGAGTCTCCCTCGTCGCCGGTCAGCGCGGCGCGGTCGAGTTTTCCGTTGACAGTCCTCGGCAGCGTGCGGTGCCGCACGATCCGGGCGGGCACGAGGTGGTGCGGCAGCCGCGCGCGGAGTGCCGCGAGCAGCCGCCCGTCGTCCGGCAGCGCGCTCCCGGCGATGTGGGCCACCAGCCGCGGCACGACGGCACCGCGCCCGTCGGCGACCACCGCGGATTCCGCCACTCCGGGCTGGGCGGTCAGCACGCGTTCCACCTCGGCCGGTTCCACCCGGTGCCCGCGGATGGAGAGCTGGTCGTCCGCGCGGCCGTGGAAGGCGATCGTGCCGTCCGGGCGGACCGACGCGAGGTCCCCGGTGCGGTACATCCGGGAGCCCACGGCACCGAACGGGTCCGGCACGTACCGCGCGGCCGTCAGCCCTGGCATTCCGTGATAGCCGCGGCCGACCTGGCTTCCACCGAGGTACAACTCCCCCACCACGCCGACCGGCACCGGCTCCGCGCGGGAGTCGAGCACGTGGGCGGTGGTCCCGGTGAGCGGACGGCCGAGCACCGGCAGCTCCGCGCCCGTGGAGGCCACCGGGCCGCACACGGTGAGGACCGTGCACTCGGTGGGGCCGTACAGGTTCAGCATCCGGTACGGGGCGTCCGCCGGGGGCCGGGCGCGCAGCCGGTCGCCGCCCGCCCCGAGCACCCGGAGCCGGGGTAGGTGCGGTCGCTCGGCGATGAGGAGTTCCGCCAGCGCGGTGGGCATGGCCGCCACGGTGATGCCGTCCTCGGTCAACGAGCGGGCCAGCTCGGCGGGCGTGCTCAACACGTCGGGGACGAAGTGCACGGTGGCGCCGTGCACCAGCGCGGAGAGCACCTCCATGATCGCGCCGTCGAAGCCGGGGGCGTAGAACTGGGCCACCCGGTCCTGTTCGGACAGACCGACTTCCCCGCCGTAGCGGCGCAGGAGGTGGAGCAGGCTCCGGTGCTCGATGTCGCAGCCGTGCGGACGCCCGGTGGACCCGGAGGTGTGCACCACGTACGCCAGGTTGCGACTCGTCGCACCGCCGGGGAACGCCAGAGGCCCGTCGACGGCTTCGCCGGGGGCCAGCACCGGCCTCGTCCCGGCGTCGATCCCGACGTCCGCGACCACCACCGGCGGGTCGAGCGACTCGACGATCCCGTCCCGCCGCGCGGCGGGCACGACCGGGTCGACGGGCGCGAAGGCGGCTCCCGCGCCGAGCACGCCGAGCCAGGCGATGACCAGCCCCGCTCCCCGGCCGGTGATCACGGGCACCGCGACCTCGGGCCCGGCGCCCGCGGCGACCAACCGGCGGGACAGCGCCGCCGCCGCGCGGACGATCTCGCGGTAGGTGTGACCACCGTCCCGGTCGACCACCGCGAGCCGGCCCGGCCCGCGCTCGGCGTGCTCCAGCACGAGGTCGTGCACCAGTGCCCCGTCGTCGACCGCGTCCCCGGCCGTCGCGACGCTGACCGGCCGGTGGTCCACGCGCGCCAGCTCGTCCAGCGGTCGATCCGAGTGGTCCAGCGCGTCGATCACGATCCGCTGGTACAGCTCGGAAACCGCGAGCATGGTGGACTCGTCGAACAGGTCGGTGGCGTACTCGAGGTAGCAGCGCATCGGTCCACCGTCCTGATCGGACAGACCGAGGGTGAGGTCGAACTTCGAGGTCCCGGAGGCGATGCCGTAGCCGCCCTCCTCCGGGGTGTTGGTCTCCAGTCCGGGCAGGTCGGCCGGATGGGTCTCGGTGTTCTGGTGGGTGTAGGCCACGGTGAACAGCGGGTGGCGCGACGGGTCTCGCTTCTGGCACTGGTCGGCCACGATGTCGGAGAAGGGCAGCTCCTCGTGGTCGAGCACGCCCGCGACGGTCTCGGCGCACCGCCGGACCACCTCGCGGAAGCTCGGCCTGCCACCGAGGCGGGTGCGGAACGGCAGCAGGTTGTTGAAGTAGCCGATGAGTTCGTGGGTCGCGGGGTTGACCCGACCGGTCGTGGCCGCGCCGACCACCACGTCCTCGTGCCCGGCCCAACGGTGCACCAGGACGTCGAACACGGCCAGCATGGTGACGAACGTGGTCACCCCGGCCGCCGTGCTGAACTCGCGCAGGCGTTGGGCGTGCTCGCGCTCCAGGGTGAACCCGAACAGGGCGCCCGCGTGGGACTCGACGGGGGGCCGGGGCCGGTCCAGCGGCAGTTCCAGGCGTGGCACGCCCGCGAGCTGCGCCCGCCAGAACTCCAGCGCCCGCGCCCGGCGTCCCCCGTCCAGCCAGGAGCGCTGCCAGCCCGCGAAGTCCGGGTACTGGATCGGCAGCTCGGGCAGCACCGGCGCCCTGCCGGAGACCCGTGCGGCGTAGAGCTCGGCGAGGTCGCGGAAGAACAGCTTCGGCGACCAGCCGTCGAAGGCGATGTGGTGGTAGGTGCACACGAGCTGGTGGTCGTGCTCGTCCAGTGCGAACAGCACGGCCCGCACCAGCGGCCCCGTGCCGAGGTCGAACGGCCGGGCCCCTTCCCGCCGCACGGCTTCCGCCAGTTCCCGTTCGCCCGCCGACGTCAGGTCGACGATCCGGAGGTCCAGCGGCGGCACGTCGGCCAGCGCGTGCGGACGGCCGTTCTCGTCGGCCACGATCCGGGTCCGCATGGCCTCGTGCCGGACGGACAGGTCGGCGAGCGCCCCGCGCAGCGCCTCCCGGTCCAGCGGGCCGCGGTAGCGCAGGTCGATGGGGATGTTGTAGAGCGCGGTCCCCGGCTGGAGCTGGTCGAGGTACCAGAGCTGCTCCTGTCCGATCGAGACCGGGAGCGGTCCCCCGCGCGGCAGTACCGGGACCGTCCAGTCCTCCGGAGCGGCTCCCTGCCGCTGGGCGATCACCGCCGCGAGCGCCCGGACCGTGCGGTGCTCGTACAGCTCGGTGAAGCCCAGCCGGACCCCCAGCTCGGCCTCGAACTCGCGGATCAGGCTGATACCGGCGATCGAGGTGCCGCCGAGGTCGAAGTAGTCGGAGTCCGGTCCGATGTCGGTGGCCCTGAGCACACGGGTCCAGATCGCCGCCACGGCCTCGTCGAGGTTCCCGGTGGCCCGTCGCGGTTCCCCGGCGGGCTCGGCGTGCGGGACCCAGCACGGAACCGGCTGGAACGGGTAGGTCGGTGCCTCGATCCGCGGTGGCCGCGTGGTGGCGTGGTGGGCGGACCAGTCGACGTCCACGCCGAGTTCGTACAGGTCGGCTAGAGCACCGAGCGGTCCGCGGGCTCCGAGCAGCCGCACGATCGGCAGGCCGGGCTCCAGCGCCGCGATCTCCCTGGCGAGAACGCCGTCCTCCCCCATTTCCAGCAGCACGGCGCCGTCCGCGACGAACCCGCGCACCGCCCGGCGCAGGCCGTCGGCGTCGACCTCCGCCGACAGCCCCGCGGCGGCCGCTTCGGCCTCGGCCGGGGTGATCCGACCGCGCACCAACCGCACCGCCAGGTTTCCGGTGCCGCTGCCGACCATCCTGGTGTCGTCGAGCCCGAGCGACCGCACCAGCCCGTGCAGCTCCACCTGCCGCGTCCAGTGCTCGCCGTCGCCGGAGAACAGCAGCACCACCGGTGCCTCCACGGGCGACGGCTGCTCCGGAGGCACCGCCCGCCGCAGCGCCGCCGTGAGTTCGCCGACGTCGCGCACCACGAAGGCCCGGCGATAGAGGTGGTCGTCGCGTCCCTCGTTCACCGTCGCGGCGATCTGCGCCACCGGGTGCCCGGTGCGCTCGGTGAAACTCGCCAGCGCCCGCAGGTACTCGCCCAGCGCCGCCGGGGTCTTCGCCGAGACGGTGACCAGCCGTGGCTCGCCGTCGTCGGGCGCGGCGGGTCGCACCGGCGCCTGTTCCACCACCACGTGCACGTTCGTCCCGGTGAGCCCGAAGGAGCTGAGCCCCGCCACCCGCGGTCGTCCGTCCTCCGGCCAGTCCTCCGGTTCGGTCAGCACCACGACGGGCGCGGAGAACGACGGGTTGACCCGATCGAAGTGCACGGTGGGATAACGGGTTCCGCGGCGCAGCGCGCAGATCACCTTGAGCAGCCCGGTGATCCCGGCGGCGTGGTCGAGGTGGCCGAAGTTCGCCTTCACCGAACCGATCGCGGGCACGCCGGCGGGGAACGCCTCGGCCAGCCCGGCCACCTCGATCACGTCACCGAGCGGTGTGCCCGAACCGTGGGCCTCCACGTAGCCGATGGTCTCCGGGGCGATGCCCGCCTCCTGCTGGGCCGCGCGGATCACCTCGGCCTGCGCGGACGAACTCGGCGCGCTCATGCCCACCGCGCGGGCGCCGTTCTGGTTGACCGCAACACCGCGGAGCACCGCGAGCACGTTGTCCCGGTCGGCCAAAGCCTCCGAAAGCCGTTTCAGCACCACGAAACCGCCGCCCTCGCCGCCCACCGTCCCGTCGGCGGCCGCGTCGAACGGGCGGCACACGCCGGAGGCGGACATGACCCCCGGCACCGGGTCGTGGTCGTGGTCGGGCACCAGCACCGACGCCACGCTGAGACCACCGCAGACGGCCAGTCCTGTCCGGCCCGCCCGCAACTGCTCCACCGCCATCGCGACCGCGGTCAGGCTGCCGCTGCACGCGGTGTCCACCACCAGCGCCGGTCCGGTGAAGTCGAAGAAGTGGGCGATCCTGGCCGCCGCGGCCGCAGGCAGCGAACCGAGGATCTGCCGGGAGTCCTCGCCGGTGTACAGACCGGCGTAAGACGGGTCGGGCGCGCTGATGATCACCGCCGTGTCCGAGCCGCGCAGACCGGACGGTGCGTGGCCCGCGTGCTCCAGCGCCTCGTGCACCAGGTGCAGGCTGATCCGCTGGTGCGGGTCCACCAGGTCGCTCTCCCCGCGCGACAGGCCGAAGAACCGGTGGTCGAACAGGTCGACCCGGTCCAGGTAGCCCAGCGGCACGTAGTCCACACCGGACTCGCCGCCCGCGTTGACCACGCGCTCCCGCCCCGGTGGGCGGACCGCGTCCCGCCCGGTGGCCAGCACGTCGTGCAGCGCGTCGAAGGTGCGCACGCCGCCCGGCAGCGCGAACGCCGCCCCGACGACGGCAATCGCCTCGGTGTCCATCCCCCGCCTCACAGTTCGTGGTCCACGGTCGCCCGCGACTCCGCGCCGACCCGTTTCGCCATCGCCTCGATGGTCGGGTGGTCGAGCAGCACCGCCACCGGCAGTTCGGTCCGGCCGAGCCGGGCGAACTCGCCCGCGAGCTGGACCAGCGTCAGCGAGGACCCGCCCGCCTCGAAGAATCTCTCCCTGACCCCGATCTCCTCCCGGCCGAGCACGGCGGCCCAGGCGCGGGCCACCAGCCGTTCGGTCTCGGTGCGCGGGGCCAGGTGTTCGCCGCCGTGCACGGTGCCCGCGCGGGGCAGCCTCGCCCGGTCGACCTTGCCCCGCGAGGTCAGCGGTATCCGGTCGATCGTGCTGAACTCGGTGGGCAGCAGTTGCTCGGGCAGGATCGCCGCGAGGTGCTCCCTCAGTTCACCGGCCGACGGGCCGGGGCGGTGGTGCGGCACGACCGAGGCCGTCAGCCGCCGGGCCGCCCCCTCCCCCGTTGCCGCCACCGCCGCCTCGCGGACGCCCGGATGCCGCAGCAGCGCCGCTTCGACCTCTCCCGGCTCGATCCGCACCCCGCGCACCTTCACCTGGCCGTCCGCGCGGCCGACGAAGGACAGCGTCCCGTCCGAGGACCAGCGGGCCAGATCGCCCGTGCGGTAGAGCCGTGCTCCCGGCTCGCCGAAGGGGTCGGCCACGAAGCTCGCCGCGGTCGCGCCGGGCCGGGCGTGGTAGCCGCGGGCGAGTCCGGGACCGCCGAGGTGGATCTCACCTACCGCGCCCAGCGGAACCGGCCGCAGCGCCGAGTCCAGCAGGTGCACCACCGCGCCCTCGATCGGCGTGCCGATCGGAGGACTGTCCACTCCGGACAGCGGTGGGCTCATGGTCGCGCAGATGGTGGCCTCGGTCGGACCGTAGGAATTGAACAACCGGCGCCCGGTCGACCAGCGGGCCGCCAGCCGCGGTGGGAACACCTCACCACCGCAGACCACGGTGATGTCCGGTGGCCACGAGTCGACGGGCAGCACCGCCAGCACCGACGGCGTCATCATCACGTGGGTCACCCCACCGGCGACCACCACGTCCACCAGGTCGGTGACGGGGGTACCCCGCGGCACGAGCACCTGGGTGGCCCCGTTGAACAGCCCGGTGAGCAGTTCCAGGATCGAGGCGTCGAACGCGGGGGAAAGCCAGTGCAGCACCCGGCTGCGCCGGTCGACGCCGAGCGTCCGGCGCATCGAGGCCGCGAGCACCGCCAAACCGCGGTGCGGCACCACCACCGCCTTCGGCCGCCCGGTGGTGCCCGAGGTGTAGATCAGGAAGGCCGCGTCGTCGAGCCGGGACGCGCGGTCGAGCACCGGACCGCCGTCCAGCCGCAGCTCGTCCACCCGCAGCTCCGGCAGGTCCGCGGGCGTGAACGAGCCCGCCGAGCCCCGGTCGGTCAGCACCACGGCCGCGTTCGCGTCCTCGGCCAGCCACCGGAGTCGTTCCCGCGGCTGGGCCGGGTCCAGCGGCAGGCAGGTGCCGCCCGCCTGGAGAACGGCCAGCATCGCGGTGATCGAGTCCACCCCGCGGTCGAGGCAGACGCCCACCACGGACTCGGGGCCGACGCCCAGCGCGCCGAGCCGGTGCGCCAGCCTGCCCGCCCGGTCGTCCAGCTCGCGGAAGGTGAGTTCGGTGCCCGCCGACACCGCCACCGCGTCCGGCACCCGGCGCACCTGGTCGGCGAACAGCTCCGCGGCGGTCCGCGGCCGGGCGGGCTCCAGCGGCGAGCGGCTCCAGGTGCCGATCAGCTCCAGTTCCTCGGGCGGCAGCACCGCGACCGAACGCAGTGGCCGGTCCGGCGCGTCGACCATCGAGGACAACGCGGTGACCAGCCGGGCGGACAGCCGCTCGGCCGTGACGTCGTCGAACAGGTCCACGTCGTAGACCAGCTCGAAGCACAGCGCCGACTCGGGCAGCACGACCAGGCCGAGCGGGAAGTTGGTCGTCTCGGCGCTGTCGACCTCCACCACCCGCGGTCCGTTCCCATCACCGGCGAACGGCTCCTCGGCGTAGTTCTCGAAGGCGATGGCGCTGTCGAACAGGTTCACGCCCGGCGGGACCTCGGTGAACTCCTGGTAGCGGGCGGCCGGGAAGAACCCGTGCTCACGGGCGTCGAGCTGCCCGTCCTGGATCCGCGAGAGCCAGTCGAGCACCGTGGCGCCCGGATCGACGGCGAGCCGCACCGGCAGGGTGTTGATCAGGGGGCCGAAGATCGTCTCGACGCCGGGGAGTTCGGGCGGGCGGAGGGTGACGGTGGTGCCGAAGACCACGTCCTCCAGCTCGTGCGCGCCGCCGTGCCGGGACAGCAGCAACCCCCAGGCCGCCTGGACGATGGTGTGCACCGTCAGCCGGTGCTGGCGGGCGAACTCCCGCAGCCCGGCGGTGCGCTCTTCGGTGAGCCGGAAGGCCTTCTTCGCCACCCGCCGGGTGAGGTGGCCCGGTGCGGGCCGCCGGTCGAACGGCAGCGGGGTCGGCTCGCGCACACCGTCGAGCACCTTGGCCCAGTAGGCCGACGCGGCGTCGTGGTCCTGCGCCGAGAGCCAGTCGCAGTAGTCCCGGAACGGCCGCTGGGGCGGCAGGTCGGGCGTCGCGCCCCGGCTCAGCGCCACCGTGGCGGCGGCGACGCCGGAGACCAGGCGCGCGATGCTCCAGCCGTCGATGAACAGGTGGTGCGTGGTCAGCAGCACCCGCACCTGGCCGTGGGGCAGGCGAGCGACGGCCAGCCGGGTCGGCGGGTCGGCGGCGAGGTCGACGCCGTCGGCCTGGTCGCGGTCCCGCAGGCGCCGCACCTCGTCCCGACGCTGCTCCGCGGAGAGCGCGCGCCAGTCGTACCGGGTCACCGGCAGCTCCGTGCCCCGGTGCACCACCTGCACGGGCTCGGGCAGGCCCGCCCAGTGCACGGTGGTGCGCAGCGCGGGCGCCGCGGCGGCCACCAGCCGCCACGCGGCGACGTACGCGTCCAGGTCGGTCACCCCGTCGACGACCAGCTCGATCCGGCGGACGTAGACGTCCTCGGCGCCGCCCGCCAGCGCGTGGAACAGCATCCCGGCCTGGATCGGGGTGAGCCGGTAGACGTCCTCCACCGCCCGCCCGTCCCCCACCAGCTCGTCCACCGCGAACTGGTCGAGGCGGGCCAGCGGGAAGTCCGAGGGAGTGCGGCCGCCCGCGCCCTCGGCCAGGCAGTGCTCGACGATCTCCCGCAGCGCGGCCGCGGCGCGTTCGGCCAGTCGGCGCACGGTGGCCCCGGACAGGGTGGCGGGGCTGTAGTCCCAGTGCAGCACCAGTTCCCCGGCCACCACGACCGCGGTGACCTCCAGCGGGAACGGCCGCACCTCGTCGGGGTGCGGGCCGTCGGCGACCGGCAACTCTCGCAGGTACAGCTCGTTGGCCGAGTCGGCGAACCGGCCGAGGTAGTTGACGTTGATCTCCGCGCCGTGGCCGCCGTCGAGCGACTGCGTGCCGGACAGGTGGCGCAGCGCGTCGTAGCCCTGCCCGCGGCCGGGGATCTCGCGGAGCTGTTCCTTGACGGACCTCAGCACCGCCCGCCAGTCCCTGGTCCGCGGCAGGTCGAGCGCCACGGGGAACTGCGTGGTGAACCAGCCGACGGTCCGGGACGGATCGGCCTGGCCGACCAGTTGCTCCCGGCCGTGGCTCTCCAGGTTCACCAGCACCCGGTCCTGGCCCGTCCACTCGGCCACCGCCACCGACAGCGCGCTGAGCAGCACGTCGTTCGCCTGGGTCCGGTAGACGCCGGGCACCTGGCGCAGCAGCGCGGTGGTCTCCCCGGCGGTCAGCCGGACGGTGAGGGTCTCGGCACGTCCGTCCACTCCGGACCCGTCCAGCGGCAGCGGCGGCGCGGTGCGCTCGTGCACCCGTTCCCAGTAAGGCAGTTCGTGGTCGAGCGCGCCCGCCGTCGCCTGGTCGCGGAGCAACCGGGACCAGCGCTGGAACGAGGTCGTCCGCGGCCCCAGGTCGACCGCGGCACCGGACGCCGCCTGGGCGCAGGCGGTGCGGAGGTCCTCCAGCAGGATGCGCCACGAGACGCCGTCGACGACGAAGTGGTGCACGGTCAGCAGCAGCCTCGGCGGCCGTGCCGCGCCGAGGTCGAAGTAGTCGGCCAGCAGCAGCGGTCCCTCGGCGAGGTCGAGGTCGGCACGGGCGGTGTCGACCCGCCACGCGAGTTCGGCGTCCGCGTCGTCCACTTCGGACAGGTCGTGGACCCGGAACACCGGAGCGGTTTCGGCGGCGGGGATGTGCTGCCGCCACTCCCCGTCCTGTCTGCGGACGCGGGTGCGCAGCGCGTCGTGGTGCTCGACCAGCGCTCGGACCGCGGTGCGTACCGCGTCCCGCTCGACCTCCGGGGCGAGTTCGAGGTACCGGGACATGGTGAACTGCTCCGGGTGGACGGTGAACAGGTCGAGGAACCACCGCTGGATCGGCGTGAGGTCCACCTCGCCCGAGACGGGACCGTTCTCCACCGCCTCCGCGACGCGTTCGACGGAGAGACCCGCCGCGAGGTCGGCCACCGTCTGCCGTTCGAACACCTCGCGCGAGGACAGCCGCAGACCGGCCCGGTTGGCAGCCGCGGCCACCCGGATGCTCAGGATCGAGTCGCCGCCCAGTTCGAAGAAGTTGTCGTCGACGCCGACGCGCTCCACGCCGAGCACCTCGCCGAACACCCGCGCGAGCAGGGACTCACCGGGGGTGCGGGGAGCGCGGTACTCGGTCCCGGACCTCGCCTCCGGTGCGGGCAGTGCCCGCTGGTCAAGCTTCCCGTTCACGGTCAACGGCACCTCGTCGATCGCGACGAACACCGAGGGCACCATGAACCCCGGCAGCACCAGAGCGGTGTGCCGCCGCAACTCCTCGGCCGCCGGGACCGTGGCGCCGCTGCCCGCCACCACGTAGGCGATCAGCCGTCCACCGCGATCGGCGACCACCGCCGCCTCGGTGATCGCGGGGTGCCGGGACAGCACCGCCTCGATCTCGGCGGGCTCCACCCGGAAGCCCCGCGTCTTGACCTGGCGATCGACCCGGCCGCGGAACTCCAGGGCCCCGTTCGCCAGGCGGCGGGCCAGGTCCCCGGTGCGGTACATCCGGGCACCGGGAGGGCCGAACGGATCGGCCACGAACCTCTCGGCGGTCAGGCCGGGACGTCCGAGGTACCCGCGGCCCACTCCCGAGCCACCGAGGTACAGCTCGCCCTCGACACCCGGCGGCACCGGGCGCAGGTACCTGTCGAGCACGTGGGCCCGGTTGCCCGCGATGGGCGTGCCGATCGGCATCGAGGCACCTGGCCCCGGATCAGCGGCACGGGGCAGCACCAGACCGGTGGCGTGCAGGGTGGTCTCAGCAGGGCCGTAGAAATTGGCGAAACCGGCGTGCGGCAGCCACCTGCGGGCCAGGTCGGCCGGGCACAGCTCGCCGCCCGCGACCACCAGCTCCACCCCCGGCACCGACTTCGGGTCCACTATGGACAGCAAGGCGGGCGGCAGTGCGAGCAGGGTGATCCGGTCGCGGCGGACCTGTTCTTCCAGCGTCAGCGTGCCGTCCCGCTCCCCCGCCTCGCTCAGGCAGACGGTCGCCCCGGACAGCAAGGGCGTCAGCACCTGGAACAGCCCGAAGTCGAAGGTGACCGGCGAGTGCAGCAGCATCCGCGTGCCGGGGCCGACAGCGAGGTTGACCCGCATGTCCGCGACGCAGTTGACCAGCGAGCCGTGCCGGACCATCACCGACTTCGGTACGCCGGTGGAGCCCGAGGTGTACTCGACGTAGGCCAGGTTGTCCGGCCGCGGAACGACTTCCCGACGCCGAGGCGCGACCGGCTGGTCGCCGTCCACCCGGATCACGGACGTCCCGGCGGGCAGCCGGTCCACACCCGCCGCGTCCGCGAGCACCGGGGACGCGCCGGAATCGGCCAGCAGGGAAGCGATGCGGTCCGCGGGGTGCTCCGGGTCGATCGGCACCAGCGTCCCACCCGCCTTGAGCACCGCGAGCAGGCTCACGACCAGGTCCACCCCGCGCGGCAGGCAAACACCCACCAGGGTTTCCGCGCCCACACCGCATTCGGCCAGTCGGTCGGCGAGCGCTTCCACCCGTCGGGCCAACTGCCCGTAGGTCAGCTCGATCGCTCCGGCCACCGCGACCTCGGCGTGGTGACGACGGACGACCTCGGCGAACAGGACCGGCGCCACCGGCAGCGACGGCCCGGCGGCGGGCTCGTGCACCACCGGCGCGGCCTGCGTCATCGTCCGCAGTGGACGGTCCGGTTCCTGGGTAACGGCCGAGAGCACGTCGACGAGCTGCGCGGTGTGCCGTTCGACGGTGCTCGCGTTGTAGAGGTCGGTGCTGTAGGTGACGACGATCCGCAACCGGTCGCCGATCAGCCGGAACTCGGTGACGAGGTCGAAGGTCGCCGTGGTGATCGGCAGGTCGACCTCCTCGGCGGACAGTCCGGGGAAGTCGCGCTGCCGGGCCGGTGCGTTCTGCAACACCACCATGGTCCGGACCAGCGGAAGGCCGGTGAGGTCCCGTTTCGGCGCGAGCGCCTTGACCACCTGCTCGAACGGCACGTCCGCGTGGTCCATCGCCTCCAGGACCGTTTCCCGCGTGTCCGCCACCAGATCGGCGAAACCCAGCTCCTCGTCCACGGTCGACCTGATCACCAGGGTGCCGACGAAGAACCCGGCCACGCCCGCGACCTCGGCCTGTCCCCGCCCGGACTCCACGGTGCCGACCGCCACGTCCTGGTCACCCGCAATCCGGGAGTGCACCAACTGGCAGGCAGTGAGCAGCGTGGTGAACAGCGTGACCCGCCGCGCCCTGGCGAACTCGACCACACGTGCGGTCACCTCGGCCGAGAGGTGGACCTCGTGCGCCGCGCCCGCCATCGAACGGCGGGCGGGCCGAGGACGGTCCGCGGGCAGCTCGAACGGCCGCAGCCCCGCGAGCTTCCCACGCCAGAAGGAGAGCTGCCGCTCCTCGACCTCGGGCGTGAGCCGTTCCCGTTGCCAGCGGGCGAAGTCCGCGTACCGCAGGGGCAACGGCGCGAGCCGGGACGGGTCTCCCGAGACTGCGGCGCGGTAAAGCTCCGCCAACTCGGACAACAGGATCTCGTTGGTCCAGTCGTCGGTCAGCAGGTGGTGCATGATGACCACCAGCACGTGGTCCCGCTGCCCCAACCGCGCCAGCACCAGCCGCAACGGTGGTCGTTCCGCCAGGTCGAAGACGACGGCGATTTCGGTGCGCAGCAGGGCATCGAGCGCCGCGTGCTGATCGGGCAGATCAACCGGTTCAAGTTCCACCGGAGCCGACGGGTGTACCACCTGCACCGGCTCGTCCCCCTGGACGTGAAAACTCGTGCGGAGGATCTCGTGCCGCTCCACCAGCGCGGTCAACGCCGACCGCAGCGCTCCCACATCCAGATCACCCCGCAACCTCAAGGCCTTGGGGAGGTTGTGCTCCGCACCAGGCGAATGCGTGTGCAGGAACCAGAGCCGCCGCTGAGCGAAAGACAGGGGTAACTGGTCCTCCGACCCGACGTCTCGAACCCGCACCCCGGCGTCCGGAAGCGTCGGCGACACCGCAAGCTCAGCCACCGTCGGCCGATCGAACAGCGCCCGATAGGGCCACACCACCCCCAACCGCGCCCTGGCCAGCGCGGCCACCTGGATGCCAAGGATGGAATCCCCGCCCAGGTCGAAGAAGTTGTCGTCGACCCCGACCCGCTCGACCTCCAGCACCTCCCGCCAGATCCCCACCAGCACCCGTTCCGCCTCCGTGCGCGGCTCGGTGACGGCGGGCACCTGCGGCGGCGGGGGCAGCGCCCGACGGTCGACCTTGCCACCGGGCAACGTCGGAAACCGTTCCAGCGCAACGAACGCCGTCGGCACCAGGTGTTCCGGCAACCTGGCAGCGAGGAAGTCGCGTAACTCCTCCCTCGCGGGTGTCCGCCCACCCGCCGGGACGAAGTACCCGACCAACCTCCGACGGCCCGGCTCCTCGGGCACACCCACCACCGCCCGCTCCACCGCGGCATGACGAGCGAGCACACCCTCGACCTCAGCGGGCTCGATCCGAAAGCCCCGAACCTTGAGCTGGTCGTCCGACCGTCCCAGGTGCTCCAGGACACCGTCATCCCGACGCCTGACCAGGTCCCCGGTCCGGTACATGGTCCGACCAGGCACGAACGGGTCGGCCACGAAGCGGGACGCCGTCAGCCCTGGCCGCCCGTGGTAACCACGCGAGACACCGTCCCCACCGATGTACAACTCCCCCACCGCGACCGGCTCCAAGCGGTCGTCCAGCACGTGGAGCACAGTCCCAGGAATCGGCCGTCCGATCGGCACGAACGCCACCTCACGCCAGGACTCCACCGCCCCCAACTCCAGCCGGAACACACAGGAGTCCGCCGTGGTCTCCGTAGTCCCGAAGGCGTTCACCAACTCGGTCCCCGGCCCCAACAGCGCCAGCAAATCCCGACCGTCCTGCGCGGGCCACGCCTCGGCACCGACCGACAACAACTCCAACGGCGGCGCACCACCCCGCCGTACAGCCTCCCGACCCAACGCCTTCGCCAGTGACGGCAACATCTCCAACGCCGTCCCACCAGTGCGTTCGACGAGATCGAGCAGCAGCACCGGATCGGTGATCGCCTCCTGCGGCGCCAGAACCATCGTCCCGCCGCGCAAAGCGGACCGCGCGAAGTCGGCGAAGAACAGATCGGTGGTGAAGCTGGTGATCGAGACGAACCGCAGCGGCCGCTCAAGCAGGCGGTACAGCTCCGCCCAGACGTCGCACACGTAGGCCAACTGGCGGTGCTCGACGGTGACACCCTTCGGCCTGCCGGTAGATCCCGAGGTGTACATGACGTAGGCGGCCGACGCCGGATCAACCCAACGCTCCGGCAGCACCGGAACCGACTCGTCCACCTCGGCCCGCACCACCACACGGTCCCCAAAACCGCCCGACAACGACGAATCCGACACCACCACCCGCGCGCCCGAGTCGTCGAGCACCCACCGCAGCCGCTCGGCGGGCTGAGCAACGTCCAACGGCACAAAAGCAGCCCCGGCTCGCAACACGGCGAGCAGCCCGACCACCATCGCCGGACCACGCTCCAGGTGCAGCGCCACCACCACTCCCGGCCCGGCACCGCTTTCGACCAGCGCCCACGCCAACCGCGCCGACCCGGCGTCCAGGTCCGCGAAGGTCAGGCTGGTCTCACCGCAGACCACCGCAACGGCATCCGGCGTACGGGAAGCCTGAGCAGCGAACAACTCGATCACCGTCGGTCTCCGCATCAGCCCTCCGGTCGTCCGCTGGTCGAAGAAGATCAGCTTGGCGATCCGCTCTCTAGATCGCCTATACGTTCGGGTCCGGCGGTGAGGTTCCCCGTCAGATCCGCGACCGTGTCAGAGCCGTGTCAGTCCCCTGTGAGCGGCAGCCACGAGCCTTCGCCCGTCGCACCACCACGGACAACGGAGGCAGAAGATGACCGACACCACCAACTGGGTCCGGACCTGGGGCGCCTCGCCCCAGGCGGCCCACGACGGGCTCGGCTCGCTCGACCACTACCCGCCCCTCGCCGACGTCACCCTGCGCCAGGTCGTGCGCCTCAGCGGCGGCGGACGCCGACTGCGCGTCCGCCTCACCAACGAGTTCGGGACCGTGCCCTTCACGATCAGCGCGGCCCGCGTCGGCATCGCCACGCCCGGCGGCGGCGTGCAACCGGGCAGCGAGCGCGTGCTGTCCTTCGCCGGCGCTCCGACGGTCACCGTCCCCGCGGGTGCCCCGGTCCTCAGCGATCCGGTCGACCTGCCCCTGCCCGCCCTCGCCAAGCTGTCCATCAGCCTCTACCTGCCGGGCGGTGTGGAGACCTGCACCTGCCACGATCCCGCCCTGGACACCGGCTGGACCATCCCCGGCGACGCCGTCGCCGCCACCACGCTGCCGGACAACGCCGAAGTCCTGCCCGTGCGGGCCCTCATCTCCGCGGTCGAACTGCTCCCCGACACCCCGGCCAAGACCATCGTCGTGCTCGGCGACTCCCGCACCGACGGCGCGGGCTCCAGCCCGGACACCAACCAGAGCTGGCCGGAACTGCTGGCCGCGCGGCTCGCCGAGCGGGGAACGACCGGCTACGTCTCCAACCAGGGCATCAGCGGAAACCGGATGCTCAACGACGGCATCGGCACCGGCGCCCTGGCCCGGTTCGACCGGGACGTGCTGGCGACCCCCGGCCTCGGGTACGTCGTGCTCTCCGTGGGAGGCAACGACATCGCCATCTCCTGCGCCTCGCGCAACGGCGAGGGCCCGATGGCCGACTTCCTGAAGATGTTCCCCGGCGACCCGGTGACGGTGGACGACGTCATCGCGGGCCACCGCCAGATGGTCGCCCGCGCGCACGACCGCGGTGTGCGGGTCTACGCCACCACGATGGCCCCGTTCGGAGGCGCGGACATCTACACGCCGGAAGGCGAGACCGCGCGCCAGGCCCTCAACGACTGGATCCGCACCGGCGGTGCCTTCGACGCGGTGCTGGACTTCGACGCCGTCTGGGCCGACCCGGACCACCCCGCCCGGATCAGGGACGACTTCCACGCGGGTGACCACCTGCACGGCAGCGACGCGGGGTACCAGGCCCTCGCCGACTCCGTGGACCTGTCGCTGTTCGCCTGAGCCACCGCCCCCACTTCCCGAGGACATCATGACTGACACCACGCTCGAAACCCCTGCCCAGCAACGACTTCCGCGCCCGCGGAACCGCGCGGCGGGCGCTGTCCTCATCGCAGGCAGCGGCGTCTACTTCACCGGCGAGTTCATCACCGCCGCCGCGTGGACCGACCCGCCCTACAGCTACACCTACCACTTCATCAGCAACCTCGGCGTCCGCGGCCCGGTGACCGCCGTCGGCCAGTTCATGTACTCCCCACTGGCCTCGGTGATGAACACCGGCTTCATCCTTTTCGGACTGATCACCATGGTCGGCGTCATCCTGCTGAGGGGACTGCCCGCCGGACGTCGTGTGCCCGCCATCGTGCTGGGCGTGCTGCTCGGCGCGGGCGGGATCATGCTGGGGCTCTACCCCGGATCCGCCGAGAACGCCGCCAACGGCGCGCCCGACTTCCACGCGCTGGGTGCCGCCATGGCGTTCATCAGCGGCAACGTGCTGGCCATCCTCATCGGCAGGTCCCACCACCTCCTCGGCTTCTCCCGAGGCCTCGGGAAAGCACTGGTGCTCTCCGGCCTGCTCGGCTTCGTGTCACTGATCGGCTACGGCACCATCCTCGCCAACGGCACCAGCCCCGTCGTCGGTCTGGTCGAACGCGGCATCGTCGACCCGTTCCTGATCGGCTTGATGGTCGTGGGAGCAGCACTGCTGCGCCAACGCCAGGCCCCGGCCGGAGCCGGCGCGCTGGAGGAGATCGGCGTGGCGTGACCGACGAGCCGCCCGCGGTGCCCAGCGCCGCGGGCAAGGCCGGCTTCCCGTGACTTTCGGTATTGGGGGCTACGGGTGTCTTGCGCTCAGGAGTCGTTCCAGCTCCGTCTCGGCGTCGCTGCTGCCCGCGTCGGAAAGTCTCTGGAGTTCACGCAGGTCGCGGTTCTCCACGGCCCGACGGGTCAGCAATCGGCCGGCGTGCTCACTGCCCTCGTCCAGCAGTTCGGAGAGCTGGTCCAGGTCGCCGCGGTCGTCGGCAAGATCGACCAGCCGGTCCAGCGCGGTCTCGTTGCCCTCGTCCGCGAGTGCGCGGAGGGTGTCTTCGTCGAAGTCGTGTTCAGCCATGCGAACATCCTGCGACCTTGCCCCTGGGACAAGGTCAAGCACGATAATGGAGCATGCTGACCATCGGGCAACTCGCAGGCCATGCCGGCGTGTCGACCAAGGCCATCCGCGTCTACCACGCCAAGGGCCTGCTGCCCGAGCCGGAACGGGACGCCTCCGGATACCGTCGGTACGACGCGCAGGCGATCATCGACCTGGCCCGCATCGTCACCCTCGCCCAGGCGGGGGTTCCGCTGGCCCGCATCCCCGACGTGCTGAACACCGACGCGGACGAGGCGGCGGAACAGATCGATCGGATCGACGCCGAGTTGCGCGCACGCATCCGCCAGCTCAACCAACGCCGGACCCGGCTGCGCCAACTCGACCAGCCTGATCGACTCTGCCTGCCACCCGAGGCCGTCGAGTACATGACCCGCCTCCGCGCGCTCGGCCTGTCCGAACGCCACGAGCACGCGATCCGCGACGGCTGGATCCTCGCCTGCGCCTTGGCCCCGGACATCACCCGGACCATCCTGACCTCACGCACCGCCCTGCTGGACGACCCGGACTACGTCGCGGTGCTCCGCGGCTACGACGCCGCCATCGACTGGAGCCCCGACGACCCCCGCCTCGACGCGTTCGCCGACGCGGCGGCCGATCTCGCCCAGCGCATGACGCTGCCGTCTGATCTACCGGACTTCAACGACGTGCCGCGCGAAGTCGTCGAACTCCTCGCCGGTCACCTCGGAATCGACAGCCCCGCCTGGCAACGCCTCGACCAACTCGTCACCCAACGACTCACGACAACCGCGCCTCCACGTTCAGATCGTTCACCGATTGCTTCCGGCGGTTGCGGGCGGCCACCAGTGACTGCTCCAGGCGAGTCGCGAAGTCGGTGTAATCGGCCAACTGGCCGTCGGTGAGGGCGTCGGCCATTGCGGCCTCGACGGTCGACCACAGTTCGATGATTCCGGGGCGCAGCGCCAGGCCTTTGTCGGTGACGTAGACGTTCATGGCGCGTTTGTCGTGGTCGGCTGGGCGTCGGGTCAGCAGGCCCGCCTGCTCCATGCGTCGGATGCTGCGCGAGATGGTGGAGTGGTCGAGCCGGATGGCCTGCTGGAGGTCGGTCTGGGTTTGGCCGTCCTGGTCGTAGAGCTGCATGAGGATCAACTCCTGCCCAGGGTAGAGCCCCAACTCGAGCAGCATGTCGTTGCCGAAGTTGTGCAGCGCCCGCCAGAGCGTGAGGGTGCTGAAGCTCATGGGTGCCAGTGAGGACAGGGCCGATCGGTGCCTGGGCGGCTCGGTGTTGTCGCCAGTAGCCACAAGCACCCTCCTTCGTGATGACTGTCACTTGCGTTGCGTGGCCGGCCACGCAACTATGTGTCCAGCCACCTAATTAGGTGGCTGGACACGTAGTATAGGAAGTCGAGTCTGATGAAGGCGATCCAGATCAGCGAGACCGGCTCGCTCGACGTGTTGCACCTGGTCGAGCTCCCGGACCCGCAGCCAGGACCGGGCGAGGTAGTGATCCGCGTGGAGGCCGCGGGCGTGAACTTCATGGACATCATGCGGCGCAAGGGCGTGCCCTTCGATCTTCCGACGCCGCTGCCGTTCGTCCCCGGCGGGGAGGCGGCCGGTACCGTCGTCGCGCTCGGTGACGGAGTCGAGAACGCGGCCGTGGGTGACCGGGTCTTCGGAGCGGTCGGTCCGCTGATGAACGGTGGTTACGCCGAACTGGCCGTCGCGAACGCCGCCGGGCTCTTCCAGGTTCCTCCCGGCATGGACGTCGGACGCGCGGCCGGCCTGACCGGCGTCGCCGTGCCCGCGGCCGTCATGCTGATCGGCGCGGCCCGGCTCGAGGCGGGCGAAACCCTGTTCGTGCCTGCGGCGGCGGGCGGCCTCGGCGGGTACGCGGTGCAGATCGGCAAGGCCCTCGGCGCGACCGTCATCGCAGGCGCCAGCACCGCGGAGAAGAGGCAGATCGCCGTCGAACTAGGCGCTGACCACACCGTGGACTACCGCGAACCCGGCTGGACGGACGAGGTCAAGCGGCTCACCGACGGCCGAGGCGTCGACGTCGCCCTCGAGACGATCGGCCCGGACCACGCGGGCGAGACGCTCTCCGCCCTGGCGCCTTTCGGCCGGATGATCACGTACGGCACCATCGGCGACCAGAGCCGCCCGATTCCGTCCGCGGCGATGACGTCCTCGTTCTTCAACCCCGCTCCGGGTCACGCGCTGATCGGTTTCAACGTCGGCTACTGGTTCACCGAGCGCCCCCAGGAGGCGGGCGCCGCCGCCGCGCGACTGATGGGCTGGCTGGCCGACGGCACGGTCACCGGCCCGCGCGTCACCAGCCTCCCGCTGAGCGAAGCCGCCTCCGCACAGGCCCTGCTGGAGCAGGGAACGAACATCGGCCGGGTCGTTCTCGTTCCCTGACAACCGTTGCCTACGCGACGCGCGGGCTCATCGGGCACCACCCGGAGCACCGAGGAGTCCGCGCGCGGCCAGGTTCCGCATGAGTGCCCTGACCCCGGACGTCCAGGGCGTGGCGTCCTCGCTCTTGACCACCGTGTTCGCCAGCAGACCGAGGTCGGGCGACTCGATGGCGACGACGTCTCCGACGTGGTGGGTGAAGCCCATGCCCTGCTCCCCCCGGTCCATCGCCGGGGCGAACGAGGTCCCGGTGAACAGCACGAACCCGTCGGGGTACTGGTGGTGGCGTCCGCAGGTGGCCGCCAGCAGTTCGGGGAGCGGGCGGCTGATGTCCGCGAGGCGTCCCACGTGGTCGGCCTCGAACCCGTCCTCGCCGGTGACCCGCGTCGTGATGGTCGTCTTCGCGACATCCGCGAGGCCGAAACCCGCGTCGAACAGGCGGATGAACGGACCGATCGCGCAGGAGGCGTTGTTGTCCTTCGCCTTGCCCAGCAGCAACGCGCTGCGCCCTTCGTAGTCACGCAGGTTCACGTCGTTCCCGAGGGTCGCGCCGACCGCGGTGCCGTTCGGATCCGCGACGAGGACCAGTTCGGGCTCGGGGTTGTTCCAGGAGGATCCCGACAGCACTCCGACGTCCGCGCCGACCCCCACCGCCGACAGGACGGGAGCCTTGGTGAAGATCTCCGGATCGGGTCCGATGCCGACCTCGAGGTACTGCGACCACAGGCCCTGCTCGACCAGCGCCCGCTTGACCTCCGCGGCCTCGGGGCTGCCGGGCGTGACGGCGAGGGCCGTACCCACGATGTCGTGCAGGGCCGCGCGGATGCCGTCCGCCCGCGCGGCGTCCCCCGCAACCCGTTCTTCGATGACCCGCTCGAGCATGCTGTTGACGAAGGTCACCCCCGCCGCCTTGATCACCTGGAGGTCGTTGGGAGCCAGCAGGTAAGCGCTCCCCCGGCCGCCGGACAGAGTCGAGTGGACGACGTCGCGGAGGTTCCAAGTCCGCCCCTCCGCACGGCGCGCGACGTCCAGGACGTCCGACCGGGCCAGCAGATCGGCGGAGGTCGGCCCGTGCGGGGTGATGTCGACGAGTTCGTCGCCCCGTCTGACGACCAGGCACGGCCCGTCCGCGTCGGGGTCGAAGACCCGTCCGACGAGCACCGCGGCCGGATCGGCGAGAACCACCCGGTCCGCCAACTGGTTGAGGGTCACTGGTACTCCATAAGGCCGATCACCTGATGCCCGTCGGTGGGCTGATCAACGAGTACGTCGAGAGGCCGGGCTCGACGTCGTTCCTCCTTCGATGACGATCCGCAGAGCTGTGTCGAGCCAACGAAGTTCTTCTGTGGCGTCCGGAGCACCGTACCGCCCCTGCACGCGACTGACGAGCCCGCGATACCGTTCCGCGCCCGCGTCGATCCCCGCTTCCAGGGATGCCAGTACCGCGTTCAGATCGGCGTCACCGAACATGGTGGAGATCAACTCCGCCGCGGCCGGGTCGCCGGGTTCGCTGCCCTCCTCCCTGGCCTGCGCGACGGTGTTCACCACGTGCCGCGCCCACCAGATGGTCCCTCCGGGCGGTGCCTCCCGCCCAGGGGCGGGTGTGTTGAGTTCCAGGAACTTTCCCAGCCGCACGCGGAAATCCGGGTCCTGCACGAGTTCCGCCAGTTCGATCCAGGCGTCCACCTGGTCGGGTGTGGGGTCCTCCGGCAGGTCGATGCTGAGTTCACGTATCCGTTCGCGCAGCTCCGGGGCTATGTCGAGGCGGCCGAACACGTCCGCCTTGAACTCGTCGACGATCTGCGCTCGTTCGGCGGCCGAAAGCCGCGCCAACCGGTTCATCAGTGCTGTCTCCTCAGGGGTGGATCGATGTTTCGCCACGGTGGACAGGACGGCCCGGCTCATCTTCAGGGCGCGGATCTGCGTGTCGATCGCAGCCACGTGCGCCTCGGCGACGTCGGCGACCGTCGCCCTGCGGTCGAGTACCCGACGTACGTCGTCGAGCCCGAAACCCAGCTCCCGCAGCGTGCGGATGAGCTCCACGCGGGCCACGCACGCGGCGTCGTAGAGCCGATAACCGCCCGCCGTGCGACCCGCCGACGGGATGATCCCCTCGTTCGACCAGAAGCGCAGAGTGCGCGCCGAGGTGCCCGTACGGCGTGCGAGTCGGCCGATGGTGAGCAGGTCCGTGCGTTCGTCCATGAGGGCAATCCTCAACGTTGCAGCCGCTGCAAAGTCAACTGCCTGCCGGCGTCCGGCGAACCTCTCCGAAAGAGGCACTGTTCTACTAGCTATAGATCAGATAGAGTTCCTGTTGTGCATCTGACACTGGACCTCGACAGCGAGACACCGATCTACCAGCAGATTCGCGACCGCATTGTCGAGGCCATCGCTGACGGGGAACTGGAAGCCGGTGCCGACCTCCCCTCGACCAGGCAGTTGGGCGTCGACCTGGCGATCAACTTCCACACCGTGAGCAAGGCGTACGACCTGTTGCGCCGCGAGGGGATCATCCGGATCAACCGGAAGAGCGGTGCGGTCGTCCGGCCGGACGTCAAGCAGCCGTCCGGCGACGCGGGAACCGACACCGACTGGAAACGGCGTGCCCGGACCATGCTCGCCGAGGCCGACGTCCGCGGGCTGCCGAAGGCGGACGTCCTGGAATTCGTCCGCACGACCCTGTTCGGGTTCCCCGACCAGGGCGGTGATCCGGGTGAACGGTGACCCGAGCATCACGACAAGGAGCGGCCGCGGACAAGCAGTCCACGTTCCCCGCCCCACCGCCGTGCCCCGATCTCCCCTCAACCGAAACAGGTGAACGTCGTGCTGGTCATCGGAGCCCTCAACCTCGGCATCACCGCGATGGTGGGTGCCCTCCTCCACTTCCTCCCGCATCCACGCCTCAGCCCGCCGTCGATCGCATTCGGAGTCCGGACACCTCCGGACCTGGCAGACGATCCGGTGATCCTCCAGCAGCGCCGCCGGTACGGCAGCACCCTCCTCGTCACCACCCCGGTGCTGTCGCTGCTCGCCGCTCTCGCCGGGTCGCTGCTCGACAGCGTGGTGCCTGCGAGCGTGGGTGTCGCGGTCCTCTGCTTCGTCGCCGTCGCACAGTGGGCACGCGCTCACCGCGCGATCAGCCGAGCCAAGGCCACGGGCAACTGGTACGGACACCTGCGCCAAGGCGCGGTCACCGACACCTCGCTGCGCACGAACCCCGTCCGCTTCCCCTGGTCGTGGACGACCCCTTCGGCGCTGATCATCGCCGTCACCGCATTAGCTGGCGTCGTCGTGTACCCGGACCTGCCCGACACGCTCAAGCTGCCTCGGCATTCGTTCGAGGGAACCAGTTACCGCGAATACGCCACCACCGTCTGGACCGCCTTCAGCCTGGTCTTCGGCCAGGTGCTGCTCACCGCGCTCATGGCAGGCGTGGTCGTCTTGGCACTGCGCGCACGGCCCGATCTGGACGCCGCACAGCCTCGCGAAAGTGCCGAGCGGCACCGCGAACACCTCGCGGGCACGGCTCGCGCCATCCTCGGAACAGCCACTCTGCTGAACCTCATGCTGCTGGGCCTGTCCGCCGCGATCTGGAGCGAGAACCGCTCCACCTGGCTCCTGGCGACAATCGTCGGCGTCCCCTTGGCCGCGGCGCTCGCAGCGACCGCGCACCTGGTCTTGCGGGTCGGCGGCGGGGCGAGCAAGGCGTCCGCAGAAGAGGCGCCAACCGGCTTCGTGCGCCGAGACGACGACCGCCACACGGTCGCCGCCGGCCTGCTCTACGTCAATGCCAACGACCCGGCGGTACTGGTACCCAGCCGGGTGGGCAAAGGCTGGACCGTCAACCTCGGCAACCCGCGCTTCCTCGCCGGAGCCGCGGCAACGGTCGCCGCAGCAGCACTATTCGCCCTGCTGTGAAAACAAGAGCAATCGCGATCCACTTCCAAGGAGGACGAACGATGATTCCGCGCACCAATTCAGTCTCGGCCAGGATCAGGACGAGGTTCGCGCTCGCCACCGTGGCAACCGTAGCGGCGGCATCGGGCTTGACGATCGGAACCCAGATCTCGGACGCGGCGCCCCATCCGCCGTCCAACACTCCCCGCGCCACCGCACAACGCGACGCCGACGCCCTGTTGAAGTTCGGCGCTCCGGGGGTGCTGGTCGGCCTTGACCGGGAGGACGGCGACGTCAAGGTCCGCAGCGGGGTGGGGAACCGCGCCACCAAAACGCCTGTGCCCTGGGAGGCGAAGTTCCGGATCGGCAGCTTCACCAAGACCTTCGTGGCGGCGACGCTGCTCCAACTCGTCGGCGAGGGAAGGCTCTCGCTCGATGACACCGTGGACCGTTGGCTGCCTGGTCTGGTCGCGGGCAACGGCAACGACGGCACCAAGATCACCGTCCGGCAGCTCCTCCAGCACACGAGCGGACTGCCCGACTACACCCACTTCATCCCGTGGCTCGGCGACAAGACGAAGTTCCTGGAGGAGCGCAACACGAGCTTGACGCCCCGAGAGGCCATGGACTTGGCCATGAAGTCCGCACCGCTGTTCCAACCGGGGACGTCGTGGAGTTACTCGAACACCAACTACCTGCTCGCCGGCATGATCATCGGCAAGGTCTCCGGCAACGACTGGCGCGACGAGGTGACCGCGCGCATCATCAAGCCGCTCAAACTCGTCAACACCTCCATACCTGGAACGAAAACGACGCTGCCCACCCCGCACGCCATCGGCTACCAACGGTTCCCCGGTGAAGGAGCGACGCCCGAGGACCCCAAGTTCGGCGACGAGATCGACGCGACCGCGATGAACCCGTCGTGGGCGAACGCGGCCGGGGAGATGATCAGCACCGTCGACGACACCAACCGGTTCCTGCGCGCCCTGATGGGCGGCAGGATCCTCAAACGTGCCCAGCTCGCACAAATGCTCACCGCCGTCGACACCAACGACCTCTTCCGGAAGATCCTGCCGGGCGTGCGGTACGGGCTGGGCATCATGTACGTCCCGAACTCCTGCGGTGGTCTGTGGACGCACGGCGGCGACATCCACGGCTTCAAAACCCGCAACGGGGTAACACCAGACGGTTCTCGCAGCGTCGTCGTCTCCATCAACACCGATTCGACGAAGCCGGACCCTGGCATCAAGCTGCCGACGACGGACTTCGGGTTCGACCTCATCAACCACGCGCTCTGCGGCCCTGACACGGGATCGATCCGCTGACGCCGACGTCGTGATCCCTCCGGCATGGAGGGGCGGGCACGTCGAGCGACCTGCACATCCTGCGGTCTCACAGCGTAAAAAGCCGACAGGACAAGCGAAAGCTCGCCACAAGACGTCTCGAATGGACTTCGATCGCGGGTGCCCCCCTAGGATATTCGCCATGATCTTCAAAGCCCCGGACCGGTTGGCCGCGTTCCACGACCGAGCGATCGCCCAGGACATCCCCGCCGACGACGTGGAGCGGTGGCTGGCCATCGCCCGCCCCTGCGCAACGCTGGTGCTGAACGAGAACGGCCCGGTCGTGGGTCGCCTCGGCGGCCCGCTCCTGCTCCCCGAGGACACGCCGGACCCGGCCCACCCCCTCGTCGCCTCCATCGACCTCGCCGCCCTGCCCAGCGGCGTGACGGACCTCCCGCTGCCCGCCGACGGACACCTGCTGCTGTTCGCCTACCCCGACGAGGACATGGACGACAACAGCGACAACCTGGGCAGCGTGGTGCACGTCCCCGCGGGCGCGACGGTGGTGGAGAGGGAGGAGCGCGTCGGTCTCGAGTACGACCCGTACCGGGGGACCACCAGGCACATTCCACAAGGCCCGCTCGTGGCCGTGGCGGACATGTCGCTGCCCTATCACCACCTGGCCCGCTTCCCCGAAAAGCCGAGGATCAGGCACCTCCCAGGACATCCTCGTGCCGAGGAACTCGTCGACGCCTGGGATGCCATCTGCCGTGACGTCGACATCTGGGGGTCGCTCCAGATCGGGGGCTACTCCAACCAGGAAGCCGTCGGCACCGACCCGGTCGCCGACGCCGTGCCCGCCGCCTTGCGGGAGGTCGAGAAGAGCCGGATGGACGGGCCGGTCTCGAGCGACGTCGCGGACTGGGTGCTCCTCGCCGACTGGCACCTCGACATCGCAGGCTTGGAGGGCGCCAGCGTCCACTGGTCGATCCAACGCGAGGACCTGGCCGAGTGGCGCTTCGACCGTGTGATCACCACGATGTTCTGGAACCCCTGACCCCTGGTCATTCGCAATACCCAGTCCCACATAGGGCTTGCAGTATCATTTGGCCATGGGTGCGCACCAGGCTGAGGGCGGAATTCGGGCGCGTGCACGTCAGGCCATGCGCCTCGAGGTGGCCGCCGCCGTCCAGGAGCTGGTCCTCGAGCACGGCTACGACGAGACGACGGTGGACGACATCTGCGCGGCCACCGAGATCTCCCGCAGCACGTTCTTCCGGTACTTCTCCTCCAAGGAGGAGGCCCTCTTCGGTACGTACACCGACTCCGGTGAGCGCCTGCGCGAGGCGCTCACCGCTCGGCCGCTCACCGAATCGCCCTGGGTCGCCATGCGACGTGCGCTCGATTCGTTGATCGAGCGGTACGACGCCCACGATGAACGCATCTGGCGGCTCACCCGCCTGATGGTGAACACGCCGTCGTTGACCGCTTGGCACCGGGAGAAGAACGCTCGGTGGCAGGAGCTCCTCCGACCCGAGATGTCACGTCGCCTCGAGGCCGATCCGGCTGACGATTCCGACCCGCGCGCTCACGCCGTGATCGCCTCCGCCCTGGGGTGCGTCGAAGCGGCCCTGACCGCATGGGCTTCGAACGCCGAGCCGCAAGCGCTCGCACAGATCCTGGATCGCGCCATGGGAGCCACGTCCAGCCTGAAGTGAGAACACCCCGGCGTATCCGGCGACCTGTGGGACTAGATGTGGCCGGACTCCGTGCTGTTGCGACGACCCTCCGTTCATGCCGGCAGGCTGCCCACGTTTCGTGGCACCACACGTCACTTCTGATACCGTGACTCACAAAAGCGACGTGGTTTTGCGTTTCGCCTGGAAGGACGTGGCATGAACGATCGGTTGGACGCGCTCATCGGTGACCTGACGGCGGAGGAGTCGGCGCTCGTGTCGGCCGCGGGGGCGCTCGTGCCGGTCTTGAGCGCCAACGCGGCGACGGCGGACGCCACGGGGAGGCTGCCCGAAGAAGACATCACGGCGCTGCGCAAAGAGGGTTTGTTCCGCCTTGCCACGCCGCGGGTGTACGGCGGCTACGAAGCGGGCGCGTCCGCGGCGACGGCCATCGCCGCGGAGGTGGGACGGGGCTGCCCCTCCGCGTCCTGGGTGCTGACGGTGTACTACAGCGCGAGCCTCGCCCTCTGGCTCTTCCCGGACCAGGTGCGGCACCGGGTCTGGGGCGATGATCCCGACGCGACCGTGTGCGGCTCCTCCGCGGGCTCGGTGCCCGCGCGAGTGGTCGACGGCGGTTACCTGCTCAGCGGCCGCTGGGGCTGGGCCTCGGGCGCGCACCACGCGACCTGGGCGATCCTCGACCTGACGGTCGGGGCCGACGGGCCTTCCCCGGATCGCGGGTTCGCGCTCGTCCCGATGAGCGCACTGTCCATCGAGGACACCTGGGACATGGTCGGGATGCGCGGCACGGGCAGCGACACGATCGTCGCCGACGACGTGTTCGTGCCGGAGGAGCAGGTCTTCCTCGCGTCGAAGGCGGCCAACGCCGCCGCGCGGGATCAGGGGGCTGCGACGCCGGTCGGTGTACCCAAACCGCAGGGTCTGATGGGCGCGCTGGCCGCTCCGGTGCTCGGGATGGGCATGGCGATCTACGACCACGTCGTGGAGAAGCTGTCCAACGGCCGCCCGCTGACCTCCGCGGCGACGCCGTACCCGCGTGCGATCGACGCCCCCGGCGTGCAGGCGAACGTCGCGGACGCAGCCATGCTCATCGACAGCGCGATCCTGCAAGCCTCGCGCACCGCCCAGGCCGTCGACCGTGCCACCCGCACGGGTGCACGGATGTCCGCTCTCGCCATCGCCCGCACCCGGATGGACGGTGGGTTCGCCGCGCGGCAGATCCGCCAGGCGGTGGACAAGCTGCTCGACGTCGGCGGTGCGAGCCAATTCGCCCAGTCCAGCCCGGTGCAGCGGATCTGGCGCGACCTGGGCACCGCGACCCGGCATCCCGCCTTCGTCACCGAGGTCGACCGCGAACGGTACGCGCGGCTCCTGCTGGGGCTCGACGGGCGATAGCCGCCACCGGGCGGTGTCCATCCCGACCAGGGCTCGAAGATCATCGTCATGGTTCCCGGCGCAGGCCCCTCGGAGTAGTCTCAAGACATGGCCCGCGTTCCGTACGTCGAACCCGCCACCGCCCCGCCCGCCGTCGCGGAAGCGCTGAGCAGCCTCCCGGACCTGAACGTGTACGCCCTCCTGGCGCACGCGGAATCGGCGTTCGTGCCGATGCTGCGCCTCAGCTCCGCGCTGGTGTCCGACTTGGCGCTCGACCCGCTGCTGCGCGAACTGTCCATCTTGCAGGTCGGCCACCTGGCCGCCTCGTACGTGTGGGACCAGCACGTGGTGATCGCGCTGGCTTGCGGTGTCACGGAAGCGCAGATCGCGGCCGTCGACCGCGGTGACCTGGCGTCGTTCACGCCCGAGCAGCGGGCGGTGCTGGAATACACCGCCGACATGGTGGGCGGCGGCGAGGTGTCCGACGAGCGTTTCGCCGCGCTCGCCGAGCACCTGGGCCCGCGAGAGGTCGTCGAGCTGTCCATGGTCGTGGGCAACTACCTGGGACTCGCACGGATCATGACCGCGCTTCGCATCGACCCCGAGGAGCCTGCCGCGGTCGGAACCGTAGGGGCGACAACGTGATCGGCGTCCTGATTGGCTGAATCCGTTGCCGCGAAACGGAAACAGAGGACGTTGAACCGGCAGGGCCACTACGGCGCCACAACCGTGGATCAGTTCCCAGCGGCTACATCACCTGAAAACGGTCTGACTTCGCCACCGGCTACGCTGCCCACGTTGCACGCCCCCCACGCCACCAGTCTCGAATGGCGATGCCGGTCGGTAGGGTAGGCGCGCCCGTGTCGCTCCCGGAGGAAACAGATGATCCGCGTGCTCATCGCCGACGACCAGCCGCTGGTGCGTGCCGGCCTGGCGGCGCTGATGCGAGCCGAACCCGGCATCGAGGTGGTCGGTGTGGCCGCGGACGGCGCCGAGGCGCTCGCGATGGCGCTCGACACCGTCCCGGATGTGGCTTGCCTCGACATCCGGATGCCCGGCCGCAACGGTATCGAGGTCGCACGGGAGTTGTGCGCCCCGGATGCCGACCCGCAGGTACCGGTGCTCGTGCTCACGACTTTCGACCTCGACGACTACGTGTTCGGGGCACTGGAAGCAGGCGTGTCGGGATTCCTGCTCAAGGACTCCGAACCGGACGACATCATCCACGCGGTGCGCCAAGTGGCTGCGGGCCACGGCACGATCGACCAAACGCTGACCCGCCGTGTTCTCCGTGAGTTCGTGCACCGCCGCCGATTCCAGCCGGTGACCGGGCGGCGGGCCGAGGAACTGCTCACCCCTCGCGAGCACGAGATACTGCTGCTGCTCGCACAGGGCATGTCCAACGACGACATAGCCCACACCCTGGTCGTGGAACTCTCGACGGTGAAGTCGCACCTGGCTCGAATCCTGCCCAAGCTGGGCGTGACCTCCCGGTTGCAGGCCGTCGTGTGGGCTTATCAGAACCACGTCGTCGCCGTCCCCAGCCCGAGTTCCTGACGCGGCTATCAGACGGTCATCCGGTCGGTGAGCGGTAGCCGAGCCGTCCGCGGGTGCCGAGCACGACCACGACCGCGGCGACGACGGAGCCTGCTGCCATCGCCTGCATCGGCCGCTCGCCGGTGATCGTCGGGAACGTCTGCGACCACATGATCGACGCGAAGTTGTTCACGCTGACGTGCAACAGCATCGACAACGGCAAGCTCTCCCCGGTGCTGTTGAACACCCACGTCATGACCACGTTGAACGCGACGCAGAACACGACGAACACGACCGGGCGGGTCCAATCCGCGTCGGGCCAGCCGCCCCACTCGGTCAGGAACAGCGGCACGTGCCACACCGCCCACAGTGGACCGAGGATCATCGTTCCGGCCAACGGCCCGAACCTGCGCTGCATCCGGGGCAGCGCGAAGTCGCGCCAGCCTGGTTCCTCCGCGAGTCCCGTGGTGACCATTTGGAGCAGGAGAGCGGGAACGTAGGCGGCCACGGCCATCATCGAGGGCGCCGCGATCTGTCCACCCGAGAACGCCAGCCCCGTCAGCAGCATGGCCCCCGGCACCCCCAGCAGCGAGACCGCGTACCAGTGCCACCGGACCCGCCAGCGCCACATCCGGCCTGCCCAGCGCCGCAGCCCGGCCCGTCCGTCCGCGAGCGCGGTGACCACGAGGGCCGAGACGATCGGGCCGAGGTACGCGCCGGGCAGCACCCCGGTGAACTGACTGGTCCCGAGCACCTCCGGGAAGCGGTAGGACCACCAGCCGAGCCCGTTCTCGGACAGCACGTAGGGCGTCCAGGCCAGCCAGCTCAACAGGTTGGCCAGCACGAAGAAGCTCAGCAATGGATTCCGGCGCACCGGCCCGAACAGTCCACCGGAACTTCGCAGGCCTGGTGTCCCGTGGCTGGACGGGGTGGGCGACGGAGGGCGGTCCGAGATCGTCATGCCGCAATCCTGTGGTCGACGCGGCTCGATGCCGAGATGCGAAGGATTGAAGCCGTGAGATGCCATCGAAAGGTGTACGAGCCGGCCCGCGGTCGATGACGTCACGTCGACCGGAGGTGGTCCGGAAACGTCGGGAGCGCGTCCGTCGCGCTGACCGTGTCTCCGGGCGGCAGCCTCAGCCGCACCTCCCACCCTCCGTCCGGAGTGGGGCCGTAGTCGAGGTGCGCTCCGATCAGTTGGGCCCGTTCTGCCATGCCGATCAGGCCGAATCCGCTGCCAGGACCTGGGTCGGGGTTTTTCGGTACGCCGTTGCGCACGCTGACCGTGAACCATCCATCACGAAGTACGCCGACCTCGACCTCGCAAGGCGCCCCCGGCGCGTGCACCGCCGCGTTCGCCAGCGATTCCTGCACCATCCGGTAGGCGACGAGCTGGGCCAGCGGACCGGCCTCGACGTGTTGTCCAGGTAGGACAAGGCTGATCTCGGAGCCCGCCGCGCGGCGCGACTGCACCAACGCGGACACCGCGTCGAGGGTTTCCACCGGGCGGGCCACGTCGGCGTCTTCGCGCAGCAACCCGACCAGCCGTCGCAGGTCCGCGAGCACGGCGCGGTTCTGCTGGCGTATCTGAGCCACCGAGTGCTTGGCCGTGGCGGGATCGGTGTCGATCTGCCGGACGACCGCCGCGGCCATCATCGCGATACCGGACAGGTGATGGGCGGCGATGTCGTGCAGTTCTCGCGACAGTGCCGTGCGCTGCCGCGAGACCGCCGCCTGCAACAGCGCGTCCTGCTCCCGGCGCAGCGCCGCCAGTTCCAGCCGACGTGCCTCATGTGCGTCCCGACGCGCCGCGATCCCCGAGCCGAACAGCAACGGAAGCCCGATCACCAGCAGTGCCTGCAACACCGCGCCGACCCCGGCCAAACCGACGCTGGAAACATCGCGGGCGCCCGCGGTGACGAACTGCCCTATGGCCAGCACCACTCCCGCGACGAGCAGTGGTCTCCACAACGGTCGCGCCGGCCGGGAGATGACGGCGAGGAACACCGCGACCAGCACGGCGACGGCCGTGAACGTGAACGCCGGCCCAGGTGACACCCGCACCAGCACCAACGCCGCCACGGCCAACCCAGGCAACACCTTCCCCGGCGCCCGACCGCTCCAGGCGACCGCGACAGCCTGCACCAGCAGCACCATCGCGACCGTCCACCACTCGGCGTCCCCGAGCGCGGGCACCGGGGCCAAGTCGGGGTCCGCCTCGGCCGCGGTCGGGAGGAACAGCAGCATGCCGATCGAGACCGCACCGGTACCGAGCGCGGCCCACGGGTGCAACGGCCCGGACCGCTGCGCCGACTGCGAAAGGGTGAACACAACGGCCTCCACGATCTGACCGGCAGGATCCCTCACGTGCTCTCAGACCAGCGCCGCAGGTAGCCCCGACGGCGCCCGGTGGACAGTGATCACCCAATCATCGGCCATAGCGGCGCCCAGACCGCACTCGACGGGCAGATTTGCATCAAAAGTAGGGTTCGCCGGTTGTCATCCTCACGACCCGCGACAAGATCACCTCAGGCCGCTCGTCCGACCAAGCACCCCTTTCGGCTCACTACGTCAACGGACCGTCGGGGTGGGGGTATTCGTGGATGAGGCTGCGGATGTCGTCTACCGGATCGTCGGCGGCGGCCCACTTCGCGCGGATGCGGTCCAGGTAGGAGCGGACGGTGGGGATGGCGATGTCCAGGCGGCGGGCGGTGGCGGCGAGGGTGCTGCCGGTGCCGTAGAGGTAGAGGACCTGGAGTTCTTGCCGGGAGAGTTCGGGTGGGTCGTCGTTGATCAGGGTCATCAACTCGGTGGTCAGCGCTAACTGTCCGTTGTGGACCGTGCGGATGGCGTCGGCGAGCTTGTCGGCGTCGTCGTTCTTGATGAGGTAGCCGGAGGCGCCTGCGCGGATGGTGGCGCGGATGTGGCGGCGGTCGCCGTGCACGGAGAACACCAGGACGGAGACGCCGGTGGCGTGCAGGGTGGCCACGTTTGCGGCTGGGTCGGTGCCGTCCTCCAGGCGGAGGTCCAGCAGGACCACATCGGCGGCTGGGTCGGTGCTTTGTGCGGCCAGGTAGTCGGTGACGGTGGTGGCGGTGTGGGTGAAGGTGATGTCGGCGGTGTCGGCGAGCAGGGCGCGCAAACCGGCGGGGACGAGTTTGTCGTTGTCGATGACGGCGATGCGGATCATGCGGGCGCCTCGCCCGATGAGCGGCCGGATTCGAGTGGGCGCGGTCGTCGACGATGCGTTCCGCCTGCCCCGCTCATGCCGGCCATCGCAGGTCGATGCGGGTGCCCTCGCCCACATGACTGTCCACTGTGGCCTGTCCGCCGACCTCGACCACGGGCCCGACGATCGAGTGCCGGATGCCGTAACCCATCTCGGTGGTGTCCGGGTCGAACCCCTCGCCCTGGTCGACGACCGCCACCGTCACCGCCTCCCCGTGGGCCATCGCGGTGAGGCGGGCGCGGGTGGTTCCGGCGTGCGCGGCGACGTTGCTGAGCGCTTCCGCGCTGGCCCGGCACAGTGCGTCGACCACGTTGTTCGGGAGTGACTCGGGCAGGTTGGCGAAGTGGTACTCCACGCGCAACCCCAGTGCGGCGCTGGCGCCGCCCGCTTCCAGCAGTGCCAGGGACAGGTCGGTGAGGTTGCCCGCGGGGTCGTCAGGGGCCGCGCCGCGCAGGACGTCGACGTTGACCGCGCACTGCCTGCGCACCACGGGGTCCGGATGGGCGGCGGGGCCTGGGCCCGCGATCGCGGTCAGGATCCGCAGCGGGCCGTCGTGCAGGGCGCGGTAGCGGCGGATCTGCTCGCGGAAGTGCCGGGTGCGCTCCTCGGTGTACGCGCGTTGGGCGGCGAGCCGTTCCCGAGCGGCGATCACCTGCTGGGTCGCGACGGTCAAGTGCTGGACCACCCGCCGCAACCGCCGGATGAACACCAGGCAGCAGATGGCGGCGCCGACCTGCCAGCCGATCGTGTTGAGCTGGGAGGCGATGTCGGCACTCCGGTTCAGCACCGGCATCTGGCCGACCACGCTCGCCACGGCGAGCACCGCGCACCCGGCCGCCGTGGCCCGAGGAGAAGCGCTGACCAGCGCGAGGGCCACCGCGACGCTGACCGAGACCGGCTCCAGGTACGGGTTGGCGAGCGTGTCGAACAACTGGTTGGTCACCGCCAGCGGCAGCACGACCATGCCGGTGGCGGTGACCGCGACGTCGACCGCCAGCACCCAGCCGGGAAGCGCGTCGCGCTTCAGCACCAGCGTGATCAGCACCGCGCTCCACACGGCCAGCGCCGCGTACACGGACACCGCCAGCGGAACCACGGTGTAGGCGTGGATCTGCACACCGCCGACGATGCTCAGGGCGACCATGCCCAACGTGGCCAACCGGAAGAACACCACCGATGCCGCCACGATCCCGCGCACCTGGCGGTGCAGACCCATCACAGCCCCTACCTCGGCCTTTCCGTCCTGAGTGTGCACGCGACCCCAAGCCTGACACCGAACCTCGCTCGGGTCCATGCCGCACCTGTGCGGCATGGACCGCCTCGAACGGGTCGCGCCAAGATCGATGCGAGACCGCGGGCTCGCAACCGCCCGGCGAGCAGGCGGTCGTGATCGACAACGAGCCTGGCACACACTCGGCCACAGGAGGAATAGCGATGTCCACCCCTGCGCGCAAGGCGCGCGGCCCTGTCCCGTGCACGCGATTGCCGCGACTGCTGTCGGTCGCCACCACCGGCGCCGTCTTCATCGGTGCCGGGCTCGGTGTGATGCCCGCGTCCGCGAACCCCGAGCCGACCTACGAGCAGACCGTGACCGTGGACGTCGTCGGCGACTCGTACATGGCGGGTGACGGCCTCCAGGACACCTACCTCGATCCCGCCGACCCGAGACACCGGTCCGCGACCGCACCGGCCTTGCAGGCGCTGGCCCGCGTGCGGAGCGACAACGCGCGGCTGCGGGTGGACGCGAACCTCGTGGCGGCCTCCGGCGCGCGGACCGCGGACTTCTTCTTCGCCCAATCGGGGCAGGACAACAGCGTCGTCAACCCACCGCAGCGCGACCAGGTCCGCCCGGACTCCCAGATGGTCATCGTCGGCTTCGGCGGTGGCGACGCCCGCCTGGCCGAGGTGCTGGCCAACGCCAAGCGCACCACCGGCGGACCGAACACGGCCCTGGACAAGGAGATCAGGGCACTCGGCCCGCTGCTGGACTGGACCGCGTCGGACGAGGAGTACCTGGAGCAGGCCAAGTCGTCACCACCCGGCCAGGCGCCCACGCTCGTCGCGCGGATGCTCCAGGTGCTGGCCGGGGTCGCCGCCCGCGCACCGCACGCCGAGATCGTGGTCACCACCTACCCGCTGGCCGCGGACCCGCAGAACCCGCACGCCACGAGCCTGGTCGGCGAGGACGAGCTGACCAGCGTGCGGAAGTTCGGCTACGACCTGAACAAGGCGATCGACCGGGCCGTGCGGATCTGCGCATGCGGCTCCCTCGCCGACCTCGCCGAAGCGGTCGCGGGCCACGAGATCTACACCTCCGACTCGGTGTTCACCGAGCAGGGCGACCAGCAGGCGCGGCAGGAGCCGTTCCTGCCCAACGGCAAGGGCGCGTCGCTGATCGCCAACCCGATCGCCGACAGCATCGCGAAGGTGCTCCGGATCCCGCCGCCCAAGCGCGGCGACGGGCAGGTCACCACCTCGGAGAACATCTACGTCCGGTACGGCGTGTCCGACCGCGACGGCGACGCGGTCGCCGACTTCCAGGACCGGGCGCCCGACGACCCCAGCCGCTCGACCGACGTCCGCCCCGATCGGGACAACGGGGACGACCGGCGGTCGTCGTCCGAGGACTCGCGGTCGAAGCGGGCGGACGACCCGCGCCACCTGCCGGGCGTGCTCCACCCGGTCGTCCAGGTGGTGGACGGCCTGGCACCGGGCGTGAACCTGATCGGGCCGCACGACCGGCCGCCTGCGCAACCGTCCGACGAGAAGCACCAGGTGGTGGTCGGGAGTCGACCTCCCGCGCGCGAGCAGTCCGTGCCGGGGGAATCCACGGCTTTGGCGCTCGAACCCGCCACTGCCCCACCGGTGCCCGGCGAGGACACGTCCTCTTCGTGGTCGCGGCTGGAGAGGGCCGCGGCGGAGGACGTGGTCCGCAAGGCCATGCCCGCGGGCTACGTCAGCATGTACTCGACGCAGGCGCTGCGAGTCGCGGCGGCACCGGCGGCCGTGCGCACCGCGTCGGACAAGGCCGCGGTCGACCGGCAGATGAGCGAGTCGCTCCAGGGCGACCAAGCCGGTTTCCGCGCTCGGTTCGGTGAGAACATCGACGCCATCCACAGTGCGACGACGGAGTCGGAGCAGGACGCCGCGATCGCGCAGTTCGACCAGACCGCCGCGGACTACAACTCCACCGAGCTGGCCGTGCGGGACGTCCTCGGCGCCCACCCGGTCGACGCGCGGGGTGAGACCGTTCGGGTCACGCCGACCTCACTGGCGGACCTGGCCACGGAGACGACGCTCTCGGCGCAGACCGACATGAGCACGTTGGCGGCCGCCGGCAGTCCGAAGTCGGCTCCGGCGAAGTCGGCTCCGGCGAAGCCCGGCGTCTCCGTCGAGTCGAAGCCCGATTTCAGCGTGAGTGGCGAGGGCTCGCTGGTGGGCCCTGGCGAGGCATCGCGGAGCGCCGAGAAGGACGGCGTCACGGCCACCGGAAAGGCCGAGGGCAAGGCGCTGGGCTTGGAGGGGACCATCACCGGGGATGTCGGCCCGGACGGGATGAGCGGGAAGATCAGCGGGAAGGCCGTCGTCGGTGAGGGCACCGTCGGGGTGACCGCGAAGTCCAAGAACGGCGAGACGGGCTTCGAGGGGAAGGGTTCCCTCGGCGCCGAGGTCGGCGTGGGTGGCAAGCTCAACGGGATCAACGACTTCGGCCTCAGCGCGAACGGGAAGATCGGCGGCACGGCGTCCGTGCAGGATTCGGGGAACTACGGACTCCTCGAGGGAAGTCGCAAGGCGGAGGTGGGCGTCGGTGCTGATTTCGACGCGAAGGCCAAGGTCTCGCCCGACGGCCTCAACATCGGTTCACACGCTTCCCTCGGCGCGAAGGCCAAGGCCGAGGCGAAGATCGGCGTCCCGGGGCTGAGTTTGGATTTCACGGGCACGGCTTTCGCCGGTCCGGGTTACGACTACGGCATCAGGCTCGGCAAGCAGGAGGACGGCAAGTACCGGGTCGGTGTCACCGCCGGGGTCTCCCCGCTGTTCGGCGTCGCGGGTGGATTCGACGTCACGGTCGACCCCGACAAGCTCCAGCAGTCGGTGCGGGAGGCGGTGGACGCCCTGAACCCCTTCGGCCCCGACCAGATGGACAGCCCTCGCAGCATGGCGCAGGACGATCCCGACTACGACGGTCCGACGGATTCGCCTGCCGAGTCCCAGATGGACAGTCCGAGGAGTCAGGCGCAGAACGACCCCGACTATGACGGCCCCACCGACTCGCCGGCCGATGCGCCAGGTGAGTCGCAGATGGACAGTCCCAGGAGCCAGGCGCAGGATGACCCTGGTTACGACGGTCCGACGGATTCGCCGTCCGATCCGTTGGGCGAGTCGCAGATGAACAGCCCCAGGAGCCAGGCGCAGGACGACCCTGGTTACGACGGTCCGACTGATTCACCGTCCGACCCGTTGGGCGAATCGCAGATGAACAGCCCCAGGAGTCAATCGCAGGACGATCCCGGCTACGACGGCCCGACCGACTCCTTGTCGGACGCGGCGATCAGCAGCAACACGGACCCGGCCGGTGACACCATCGCGGGGTACTCCGGCAACGACACCCTCGGCGGGGAGACCGGGAGCGACACCCTCGGAGGAGAGTCCGACTCGGGCTACTCGGACAGCGGCTTTGGCGACGGCAGCGACACTTCCGGTGGTTTCGGCGGCGGTGATGCGGACGCTTCCGGCGGCGATACCTCCGATGGTGGGACCGGTGACGGCTTCAGCGGTGGTGGCGGGGACTTCGGTGGCGCCGGCGCCACTGGTGACTTCGGCGGCAGTGACAGTCCAGGTACTTCCGGCGACAGCAGCACCAGCGACTCCGGAATGGGCGGCGACTCCGGCGGCTTCGGCGGCGACTCCGGAATGGGAGGCGACTCCAGTGGCATGGGGGGTGACTCCTCAGGCGGCATGGGCGGCGATTCCTCGGGCGGCGGCGACAGTGGCGGTGACAGCGGAGGCGGTGACGGCGGCGGCAGCGATGGTGGCGGAGGCGGTGACGGCGGCGGCGATGGTGGCGGCAGTTCCTCCGGTGGCATGGGCGGTGGAGGAATGAGTTCCGGCGGCACGGGCATGGGTTCCGGTGGCATGGGCGGCGGACCTGGTGGCGGTGATGGTGGCGGCTTCTGACCATCGCCCCTGACACGGTGACCGAAAGGGCTCGGCGACCGGAGTGGTCGCCGAGCCCTGTGATCTCAGATGTCCGTTAAACGGGTCAAGCCCACGCCGAACTGTGAGTGCTCCCGCGGACAGGTCGACCAAGTTGGTCTGTCGCTAGATCAGCAACTTGGCCATCCGCCGGCGACAACGACTGAGTTCACGACAACGGCGCGGCGAACCGGTCAACTCCTTGCCGGGAGACTGCTCCACCGGCCTCGGTTGCCCGCATCCTGCGGATCCGGCAGATCTTGGTCGACGCTCGACCAGTTCGGCGACCTGAGCCACTGCGCACCGGGCTGAGGCTCATAGGGTGGTCGCCAGCATTCGGGCCACGGTCGTGGCCTCGAAGGTGTGCAGCCGCAACACGATCCGCCCGGAGCGGTCGTGGTGGAACGCGCCGACGTCGGTGGTGACCCGGAGCCAGTCGCCGCCGTCGACCGCTACCTCGACGGCGTGCCACAGGTGGTGGTCGAACGGCAGGTCCACCCGCTTGGCCCCCGAAGCCCAGATCAGCAGCCGGACGCGGGAGACCGCGACAGCGCCCCTGACGCCGATCTCGCGGTGGCGGATGCGTTGCCCCGGCGCCCGGTACCGGCGGTAGGTCATCGACCCGGCGAGATCCTCGGCGAGAACGAGGAGTCCTTCGGCGGTGAGCTGTTCCCTCAGGTCGCCGGGCAGATATCCGGGGCCGGAATTCGCGAGCGGTCCCGGCGGGTGCGGTGGCGGCAGGTCGGCGAACAGCGGGCGCAGGTCCGCGTAGGTCCGCGCCAGGCTCGCCGCACCGACTCGCCGCTCGTACTCGTCCGGCTCCAGACGTCCGGTCGCGAGGTGCTCACCGATCGCGACGATCGCGGCTTCTCGTTCGGCGATCCCGATTCGCAGCTCGCCGGGATCGGACATGTGTCGATGATAGGTCAGCGTTTCCGCGCGGTGACGGGGTTCTTCCCCGGATCGCCGGGAATCCGGCCACCCTCCGCCCTGCTTCGCTAGCATGGCGGAATGGTTGGCTGGCCTCGTTGGCTGGGCGGACGCCCGAACGTCGCCGCGCTGCTGCGCGACGGCGCACGGTACGAGAAGCGCGGCAAGCTCGCTGCGGCGGAGGACGCCTACCGCCGAGCCGACGCGGAGGGCAGCGCGGAGGGCGCGTCCTGCCTGGGTGTCCTGCTCTTCGAACGGGGTGAGGTCGACGCGGCACGTGCGGCGCTGATCCGCTCCGACGAACGGGGTAGTGCCACCGGCGCGTTCAGGCTCGGGTTCCTGTGGGAGGAACTCGGGAAGGTCGCGGAAGCGAAGGCGGCCTACCGGCGTGCGGTGGACCGGGGCAGCGCCGACGCGGCGGGCAACCTGACGACGATGCTGCGCCGGTCCGGCGACCAATCAGGCGCGGACGCGGTCATGGCGCGGCTGAACGACGCGGTCGGCCACACCAGCGTGGACGCCGTACTCGCCGAGGCCGTCGGCTCGGGCGTCCCTGTCTTCCGGGTCGACGACGCCGACGACCTGTCGATCGCCCTCGCGACGCGAGAACACGCGCAGGGCCGTACCAAGCGCGCCGAGCGGATACTCCGCGAGGTCGCGGAGACCGGGCGACCCGCGCACGGCTTGGCCGCGCTGAACCTCGGCATCCTCCTGGAGCAGCGCGGTGACGTGGCGGGCGCTCGTCGCGCGTACGGGACCGCTCTCGGCTCCGGTGACCCGTCAGCGGCCGGGGCGGCCGGGCTCAACCTGGGCCTGATCGCGGTCCAGGACCGCGATCTCGTCGAAGCCGAGAGGCTCTTCCGGGTAGCGGCCGAGTCCGACCACCCGGAGGCCCGCGTCGCCGGGGCGATCAACCTGGCCGGTGCGCTCGTCCTGAGGGGCGCCGTCACCGAGGCGCGGCTGCACTACGAGCGGGTGGTCGCGTCCGAGCACCCGGAGTACGCGCCACAGGCCGTGGCGAGGCTGGCAGGCCTCACCCCGCGTTCGTCCGGGGGCCGTTCCTGAACGCGCGTGCGCTCATCTGGAGCGTCGTGGCACCACGGCCTGGACGAAGTTCCAGAAGCCGTCCCAGTCCGGGTCGCGCATGACCCAGAACGTGCCGACATCGCTGTTCTGCTCCTCGAATCGGAAGCCGACGTTCTCCGGTTCGGCCTCCTCCTCGGAGTCCTCCACCACGACGCAGACGAGGTGCCCTGGTGCAACCACTGACCAGGTGAAGTGTTCGAAGGTTTCGCCGCCGAGCAGGGAGTCGCGGTACGTCTCGCCAGTCCCGTCTGGGGCGAACCGGACGAAGTCGTACATCAGCGCCGTGTGTGTGCCGGGCAGGGTGTTCCACTCCCCGACAGGACCTTCGGTCAACATCCGGCGGCGCACGTGCTCGTGGCTCAGGTCCATGTCGACCGGATCGGAACGGCTGGTGTCGTGGTCCACCCGCCCAGTCTGCCCGACGGAAGATCCTGTGCCGCTCGGAGAACCGGAGGCGGCGCCGGCCGGCGTCCGCCCCCGGCGCGGTCGCTACTAGAGGAACACCCAATATTGTTCGTTTCTCCCCGCGCAAGGCTCCGATCTCAGAATGAATCCGCCGACAGAGAGCTCGTCCGACTTGGTCAGGCACAGGCCAGGGTGGAGGACGCTGTCAAAGTACGCCCAACCGTTCGCGGCGTACAAAATGTTGAAGTACTGACTGCTGTTGGCGGCGCATGGGTTGCTGCTGACCGGATCGCTGCTTTCGCCCGCGCTGATGCAAGTGTTGGGGCGTCCCGAGTCGGGGTTTCCCCTGATCTGATAGGTGTCAGGACTGTTGGCGTAGGGCCGCTTGTAATAAAGGTGTTGGTAGCGCTTATCACTGTTGCAAGGGAAGACTCGGAAGCCGAACTGGCCCGAGAAGTCCAGGCAGTCTCCTGCGCGGTTACGTGCCCAATAATATCCCGTTTCCGCGCTTGCCGGAATCGCGCTGACCGCGACAAGGGTGAAGATCGCGGCGAGCATGGAAAACGTTTTAACGAACCTCGATCTCATAAAGTTTCCTCCTGGAGTGCTCTGATGGTCGGCCTTTAAGGCTCTGGCCCGTACCTGGTTTCTGAAGCACACTTTGCGTTTACAGGTCCTGCTGAATGGTGACGTGGCCAGCCGGCATCCGGGTCAGGGTGCCCATGGCGGGAATGGCGCACTCACAACCGACCGTCAGCCCACCCTTTCAGGCTGCTGGCGGTCCACTCGAAGGCCACGTGGTGCCGTTGGTTCGACCCGACGCAACTCGCCGAGTTCTGAGGAAGAACTTCCTGGCGTCGGGAATCCCCCGGATAGTGCATGAAGCCGCCGCAGCAGTTACCGCCCGCGGTCTTCTCCACCCAGACGTACTCCCCGTCATTCCACTCATCGGACTCCGCCAGCTTCAACGATCCGCCGGAAACCTGGCACTGACTCGGCTGACGATTGCCGTGCCGGCTTCTCGGGTCGGTGTAGACACCCCACTGCGAACCGACCGCGGTGCCGTTGAAGTCGTCCTGCCAGACTGGTGCACCCCAGCCCCGGGTTTCCTGTCCGGTGCTCCCAGACGGATTCGACTCCCCGCCGGGGGTGGCGGTGAATCCCTGGGTGCTACCCAACGGGAGGCGGCCCCGTGTGCTGATCCACCGCTGGTCGCCACGGTGGGTGAGTGCCCCGTGTTCCCGGCTGATGCGCAGGTCGTCCTCGCCGACGCAGACGTGCACGTCCGGCCTGCTCCGTCCGAAGGGGACGGTCCGCCCCTCCTTGGGGCCGAGGGCGAGGCTGTGGTGGGTCGCCGGAAGTTCGTTGGGCCGTTCTTCCGCCATGTTCGCCTCCTGGCGCCTCGGGTAAGCAGCGCGCCCGTCAGCTTGTCCAGGACTGGCGGGAGGGTTCCCGCGTCACCGTGGTGGAAAGAAGGAGGTTGCCAACTGCGTCGCGAGCCGACACCGCTCGTCCGGCGGCAGGCTCTTGCCGGTAACTGTGGCCTCCAACACCTCGTCCTTGTCATCGCCGTAAGCGTCGAGGTAGGGGAAGTTCTGCACCTCGACCTCGCACAGGTCCTTGCCGGGTACGTCTTCGATCACGGCATACCGCCCGACGATCGTCGACTTCGTCCCGCCGGTGTCGATCAACGGCTTCGACCGGGCGAAGCGCAACTCGTAGGCGACTTGGTCGGTGGTACTGGTCCAGGTGCACTTCCAGCGCCCGAAGCCGACCTCCGGATTCGCGCGGTCGATCCCGGCCCGGTCGGGGAACAACGGTGAGTCCTTGGCTCGGCAGGCGCTCGTCCATCGGAACGATTCCGGCCACGACGCGGGGTTGTCGGACAGGCGCTCCGGGATCGGCCCCCTGGTGATCACCGCGTCGGCGCTCCGGACGGCGACGTCTGCCATGTCGCACGCGTCGGCGTTGATCGTGTTGGCCCTGGTCACCTCGATCTGGATCTCGTAGCGGTCGGGTAACAGCAACCGGCGCACGCACGACCCCACACCCGCCGGTCCGGTCACGAGGCGGTACCGCCCCTTGTCCTGCGCCTGCACGGGTGACTGCTCGACGGGAGTGTTGTCGATCACCGCCTTGACGTTCGCCTCCTTCCCGCGCTTCTTGACGATGACGTTGCACTGGTTGAACCCGGAGTCGTCCGACACCGGGTTGGGGTTGCCGAACGGCTCCAGAGCCGCATTGCTGATCAGCGGGCACGGATCGGCGTTGCGCGGGTCGGCACCGAGGACGGGACCCGGCGGTTTCCTGGACTCACCGGCGTACACGACCCCGCCCACCACCGCCGCGACCGTGAACAGCACCCCTGCTGTCATGAGACGTCCGCGGCGCCGAAGGGAATTCGGGCCGGGTGCGCGTCGGGCCGCCTTCACACCCG
>NZ_JANYMP010000025.1 GCF_025061645.1 Umezawaea endophytica
AACCCGCGCACCCCCAGCACCACCCTCAGGGCTTCCCAGGCTCCCCAGAACCAGACGGCACACTCACAGACGTAACCGGAGGCACCACCGAACTGGACCCAGGCGCACTGCTAACCGGCTCAGACGGCGGCACACTGGGCGGCACCTTCGTCGTCTGCTGCTCACTCGACGGCACAACCGTCTGCGTCACCACAACATCCGCACTGGGCTCCCCATCCGCAGGCCCAGCCACATTCCGAGCCTGATCAGACCGAGCCTTGCCCGGCACGGTGACCACCACCGTAGCCGTACTCCCATCAGGCGCGATGCTCAACGACGTACTGGTGGTGGCGGGCTGATCCGCCTCCACCTCAGCCTTGGCCTTGGGCGGCCCAGCCTCAGGCTCACCACCAGCGGCCAACATCGACGCGAACGTGGCACAAACGGTGGCCACCAACACCCCACCCGCAGCCAACAACACCACCGAAGAGATCTTCTTCTCCGACGCCGCCTCCGCCGCCTCCGCCTGCTCCGCGCGCTCCGACGCCAACTCCGCAGGCTCCGGCGACAACCCCGACTGATCTTGCTCGAACACGCCATCTCCCTGTGGGAAACCCGGACGGATGGTTCCGTGTTCGATTCATCGGCGGAAAGCGCTGGTAACCGCACCTTCCGGGCAACTTCTCACACCTTCGTGTGTCACCCCACTACAGAACCGTCACCAAACCCCTCAACCCTCGTTCGACGAGGCCGGAGGAGACGTAGTGGTCGTGGTGGTCACCTCAGTGGTCGTCGTAACCGGCGGCGGCGGAGTAGTGGTCACCACCGGCGGCGCAGTAGTCGTAGTCGTATAAACCGGCGGCACCACAGGCGACTCAGGCGTCGTGTCATCAACCGTCGTAGTAGTGGTAGTCCCATCCGGCTTGGTAACCGTAGTAACCCTCGTCTTCCGAGGCGTAGTAGTCGTCGTAGGCGGCACCTCCGCAGACGACAACCCCTCCACCTCAGCCTTCCCAGACCCCGACGTGGTCGTGTTCGTAAGCACAGGCGCACTACGCAGAGTGCTCTTCGAGACCACATCCTCCAACGGATTCCCACCCGCAGGCGCAGCCTCATCCTGCGCCCCCGACGTAAGCGCAGCCACCGTCGCGAAGAGCGTCGCCACCACAACACCAGCAGACGCCATCACCACCCGCGGCGCGACACGCGGCTTCACACCGTCCTCAACCGGCCTGTCACCAACCGACCTGTCGCCACCAGACCTGTCGCCAAGCAACCCGTCCTCGAACGACCTGTCGTCAACCGGCGCCTCGTACTGCCCGTCGTTCACACCGTCTCCTGTTTCATCGCTCTCGGCGGTCGGGGGGCGGACCCGCGCTCAGCGCGGACCCTTTGGGGTGAACGAGCGGGCGGTTGACTCGTCACGATCCGGGGTGGGGTTGGTCCACTAGGTGGACCGGGGTCTCGACCCGGTGAGGGGGAGACGGTGTGGCGGGGCCGCGTCAGGGGATTGATCACTCCAACGGGCGCTCACGGTCGCGCACCGTACCACCATCGGGTGAACTTAGGGGTGTCGTATCTCCGGCCGGCAGGATGGTCGCCGTGTCTTCAGCAGAACCGGACGTCCGGTTGACGGCGTGGGTGCGGGGTCAGGTCCAAGGCGTGGGATTCCGGTGGTGGACCCGCGCCCGTGCCCTCGAACTCGGTCTGGTGGGTTCGGCGTCCAACCTGAGGGACGGCCGCGTCGAGGTGAACGCCGAGGGCCCGGAGGCCACGTGCAGGCAGCTCCTGGTCGCGCTGCGTTCAGGAGATTCACCCGGACGGGTGGACGCTGTGGTAGAACGTTGGTCCGATCCGAGGGGAAACCTGGTGGGTTTCGTAGAGCGTTGAACGAGTTCTGCTCCAACGGCGTAGTAAGTCGATGTGGAGCCCGGTGAAGATGTGGTCAGGCAGTTGTACGGTCGCTGGCGCGGACCGTTGCACGGCTATGTCCTCCGAATGGTCGGCGGCGACTACCAGCACGCCGAGGACATCGTCCAGGAGACGCTGTTCCGCGCCTGGCGCCACTCCGACGAGCTGAGCCCCGAGCAGGCCGGTCCCTGGCTGTACACGGTGGCGCGCAACCTCGTGGTGTCCGGCTACCGCCGCCGGGTCGCCCGTGCCACGGAGATCCCGATCGAACCCGCCGACCTCCCGCCGGTGGCCGACGAGGTGGACCACGTGTTGCAGAGCTGGCAGGTCGCCGAAGCCCTCCGCGCGCTCAGCGCCGACCACCGCAGCGTCGTCATCGAGCTGTACTACCGCCGCCGCACCGTGACCGAGGCCGCCAAGGCGCTCGGCATCCCGCCCGGCACGGTGAAGTCCCGCAGCTTCTACGCCCTCCGCGCCCTGCGCGACGCGCTCGCCGAAAGAGGGGTGACCGAGTCGTGAGCTGCTTCCAGATCACGTCGCTGGGCGCCTACCTGCTCGGTGCGCTGGACCCGGCTGAGCGCTCGGTGTTCGAACGGCACCTCAACACCTGCCAGGTGTGCCGCGAGGAGCTGATCCGGCTCGCCCCGCTGCCCGGCCTGCTCGGCCAGGTGAACCTCGCCGACCTGGAGCAACCGTTCGACGACCCGGACCCCTACGACAACCAGCCGCTGCCGCCGCTCGCCGTGGTGCGCCCGGTGCCCGATCCGGGGCCGAAGAGGTCCCGCAGGCCGTTGGTGCTGGTCGGCGCCGGTCTGGTGCTCGTGCTGCTGGTGCTCGGCGGGATGTTCCTGCCCCGCGTGGTCGGGGGTGACGCGGTGCGCGCGGAGTCGACGCCGACCTCCACCGCGCCCCCGCCGCCGACGTGGTCGGCGATGGACGGCAAGACCGGCGTCGGCGCGTCCGCGGCGATGGTGAGCCACGGCTGGGGCACCGAGCTGCGGCTGAAGCTGACCGACGTGAAGCCGGGACTGCGCTGCATGGTCGTGCTCTACGCCAAGACCGGCACCAAGGAGATCGGCGGCTGGTGGGGCACCGGCGGCACGGAGGGCGAGGTCATCCCCGGCTCGTCGTCGTTCGACGTGGACGGCATCGACCACCTGGAGGTCGTGGCCGACCAGCAGGTGCTCGTGACCCTTCGACCACCCGGCTGATCATCGATCCGCTGGTCAGGGGCCACGCCTCCCACGTCCGCCGCGCGCCCACCGGTAGTCTCCACCGGATAAGTTCCGAACCAGGACGCGGGAAGGCCGAGCGCACGTGCACCTGAAGAGCCTGACGCTGAAGGGTTTCAAGTCCTTCGCTTCGGCCACGACGCTGCGCTTCGAACCCGGTATCACCTGCGTCGTCGGTCCGAACGGGTCCGGCAAGTCGAACGTGCTGGACGCCCTCAAGTGGGTCATGGGCACCCAGGGCGCGAAGGACCTGCGCGGCGGCAAGATGGAGGACGTCATCTTCGCCGGCACGTCCGGCCGCGCCCCGCTGGGCCGCGCCGAGGTGACGCTGACGATCGACAACGCCGACGGCGCGCTGCCCATCGACTACTCCGAGGTGTCGATCACCCGGCGGATGTTCCGCGAGGGCGCGACCGAGTACGAGATCAACGGCAGCTCGTGCAGGCTCATGGACGTCCAGGAGCTGCTGTCGGACTCCGGCATCGGCCGCGAGATGCACGTCATCGTCGGCCAGGGCCAGCTCGCCGCGATCCTGGAGTCCAAGCCGGAGGAGCGCCGCGCCTTCATCGAGGAGGCCGCGGGCGTCCTCAAGCACCGCAAGCGCAAGGAGAAGGCGCTGCGGAAGCTGGAGGCGATGCAGGCCAACCTGACGCGCCTCACCGACCTCACCGCCGAACTCCGCCGCCAGCTCAAGCCGCTGGGCAAGCAGGCCGAGATCGCCCGTCGCGCCCAGACCGTCCAGTCGGAGCTGCGCGACGCCAGGATGCGCCTGCTCGCCGACGACCTCGTGACCCAGCGGTCCCAGCTCGCCCGCGAGGAGCAGGACGAGGCCACGGCCCGCGCCCGCCGCGCCGAGGTCGAGGCCGCGTTGCAGGTCGCGACCGTCCAGCAGAACGAGCTGGAGGAACTGGTCGCCGCGGACGCGCCGAAGCTGTCCCGCGCCCAGGACACCTGGTACCGGCTGTCCGCGCTGGAGGAACGGCTCCGCGGCACCGTGCGCCTCGCGTCGGAACGCGCCCGGCACCTGTCGGCGTCGGTCGAGGCCCCCCGCGGCGGTCGTGACCCCGACGAGCTGGAAGCCGAGGCGGAGCAGACCGCCGAGATGGAGGCGGAACTCCAGGAAGGCGTCACGGAGGCCCGGATCGGGCTGGCCGAGGCGCTCGAGATCCGCGGCGAGCTGGAACGCATGGTGTCCGCCGCCGAGAAGGCGCACCTCGCCGCCGTGCGCGCCATCGCCGACCGCCGTGAAGGCCTGGCCCGGCTGTCCGGCCAGGTGGAGGCGCTGCGCAGCAAGACGAACGCCACGTCCGAGGAGATCGAGCGCATGTCGGTCGCGCTCGGCGAGGCCGTGCAGCGGGCCGAGGTCGTGCAGCTCGAACAGGCCGAGCAGGAGGCCACCACCGGCACCGAGGACGAGGGCGACCTCGGGCTCGACGACCGCCACCGGCACGCCGTGGAGGCGAACGAGGCGGCCAAGAACCGGGTCGAGGAGCTGGTCAAGGCCGAGCGGACCGCCGAGCGTGACATCGCGTCGTGGCGGGCCCGCGTGGACGCCCTGTCGCTCGGGCTGACCCGCAAGGACGGCGCGGGCGCGCTGCTCGCCGCCGGATCGCGGCTGCCGGGCCTGCTGGGGTCCGTGGCCGCGCTGCTGACCGTGTCGCCGGGCGCCGAGGTGGCGCTGGCCGCCGCGCTCGGGCCGATCGCGGACGCGGTCGCCGTCGCCGGTGGGCACGACGCGCTGGAAGCGCTGAAGCTGTTGAAGGAGCACGACTCCGGCCGTGCGGGCGTGCTGGTCGGCGGGGCCAGGTCCACCGTGGACACCCACTCGTGGCCCGTGCTGCCGCCCGGCGCGCGGTGGGCCGTGGAACTGGTGCGCGCGCCGGACGGGCTGCTGCCCGCGCTGCACCGAGCGCTGGACCGCGTGGCCGTCGTGGACGGCCTGGACGCGGCCCGCGACCTCGTGAGCGCCGCGCCGGACGTGCGCGCGGTGACCCGTGAAGGCGACCTGTTCGGCGAGGACTGGGCGATCGGCGGCTCCGGCCGCAGCCAGAGCGTCATCGAGGTGCAGGCCGCGGTCGACGAGGCCGAGGAGAAGCTGGCGGTCGCCGAGCACTCGCTGGAGGGGTCCGCCGCCGCGCTGGACGGCGCGCGCGCCGAGCAGCAGGCCCGCCGCGCCGAAGTCGCCGCGATCAAGGAGGAGCTGAACGAGGCCAAGGTCCGGCGCGCCAGGTCGTCCGAGCGGCTGAACCGGCTCGCGCAGGCCGTGCGCTCCGCCGAGGCCGAGGTCGAGCGGGTCCGCAGCCAGCGCGCCAAGGTCGAACTGGCCCGCGAGGAAGCCCTCGGGCAGCTCGAAGAGCTGGAAGAACGCCTGCTCATCGCCCAGGAGGAGCAGACGCTCGACGACGAGCCGGACACCGCGCAGCGGGACGAGGCCGCCGCCGAGCTGGCGAGCGCCCGGCAGACCGAGATGGACGCGCGGCTCGCGCTGCGCACCGCCGAGGAGCGCGCCCGCGCCGTGCAGGGCAAGGCCGACGCCCTGCGCCGGGCCGCCCGAGCCGAACGCGAAGCCCGTGAACGAGCCCAGCGCGCCCACGCCGCCCGAGCCCACGGCGCGGTCGTCGCGAACGCCGTCGTGCGCGGCGGTGAGATCGCCCTGGACCGCATCGAGGAGTCGCTGCGGCGGGCCGTGCACGAGCGCGACGTCGCCCAGGAGCGGCGCACCAAGCACGAGGCGCTGTTCACCCAGGTGCGCGGCGTCGTGCGGGAGATGTCCGGCGAACTGGAGAAGCTGACCGACGCCGTGCACCGCGACGAGGTGCTGCGCGCGGAGCAGCGGATGCGCATCGAACAGCTCGAGACGAAGATCGCCGACGACTTCGGCATCGGCCTGGAAGACCTGGTCAACGAGTACGGCCCGGACATGATGATCCCGCCGACCGCGCCGGAGATCGCCGAGTACGAGGCGGCGAAGGAACGCGGCGAGCAGGTCACCGCGCCGCAGCCGATGCCGTACGACCGCGACACGCAGGCCCGCCGCGCCAAGCGCGCCGAACGGGACCTGTCGCTGTTGGGCAAGGTCAACCCGCTGGCGCTGGAGGAGTTCGCCGCGCTGGAGGAGCGCTACAAGTTCCTGTCCAACCAGTTGGAGGACATCAAGGCCACCCGCCGCGACCTCCTGACCGTGGTCAAGGACGTCGACGACAAGATCCTCGAGGTGTTCACCGCGGCCTACGAGGACGTGGCCCGCGAGTTCCTCGTGGTGTTCGCGACGCTGTTCCCCGGCGGCGACGGCAGGCTCGTGCTGACCGACCCCGACGACATGCTCACGACGGGCATCGAGATCGAGGCCCGGCCGCCGGGCAAGAAGGTCAAGCGGCTGTCGCTGCTGTCCGGTGGCGAGAAGTCCCTCGCGGCCGTCGCCATGCTCGTCGCCATCTTCCGCGCCCGGCCCTCGCCGTTCTACGTGATGGACGAGGTCGAGGCGGCGCTGGACGACACCAACCTGCACCGGCTGATCGGGCTGTTCGAGCAGCTCCGCGAGAAGTCGCAGCTCCTGATCATCACCCACCAGAAGCCGACGATGGAGATCGCCGACGCGCTCTACGGCGTCTCGATGCGCGGTGACGGCATCAGCCAGGTGATCTCGCAGCGCCTGCGCGGCCGGGGAGCGAAGCCCGCGGTGATCGAGTCGACCGGCGAGGTGCCCGACCGGGACGCCGAAGCCGCTGTGGCCGTCGCCGAGGGCGCCACCTCGGCGGCTGAGGCCGTGGTGGCGAAGCTGGAGGCCGACGCGGCCGCCGCTGACGCTGTCGACGCTGGTGAGGCCGTCGTCGAGCCCGCTGAGGCCGTTCCGGCGGCTGGAACCGCCGACGAATCCCCGGTCGACTGACCGTCGACCGGTGTGAGCCCTGCCGGAGGGCTAGTTGTACCGACGCCTGGACGACGAGCGCTGACGAGGCGCTTCGGACGAGTCGGGCTGCTTCTCGTTCTCGTCGACCACGAAGTTCGACGACGAGTCGGACTCGGGGACGATCGGCGGCTGCTGGAACAAGCCCTCGTACTGGGTGTTCCCGAGTGCGCGGCCCGACGTCGTGCTCTTGTGCGTGCTCGCGGCCTGCTCCTTGGGGAACAGGTCCGGCGCCGTCTCGGAGAACAGGGCGTCGTGGGTGTGCTCGATGATGGGATGACCTTCCTTGCCGGTCACGCGCGAACAGGTCGACTGCGCGTTTCCGACGGATCGGCCCCGCCGGGACATCGGCTAGGGGCTGGCGGGCGCCCGGTCACGTGACCTGGGGTCGCCTCGACAGCCAGTATCGCACGTTTGTGCGAAGCACGTCGTGGAATACCGCGCGCCACGCGGGTGCGCCGCGACACCCGCGTGGCGGGGGAGAGCTAGTCGTCGCGGCCGTTGGCGTCCAGCGCCGCGGCCTCCTCCGGCGTGGGCGCGGTGCCGCCGAGGTGAGCGGGCTGCCACCACAGCTCGTCGTCCTTCGGCTTCTCCGGGTACTCCTGCTGCGCCTGGTCCAGCAGCTCCTGCAACCGCTTGTGCAGCTCGGTGTTGATCGCGTCGTGCTTGTCGCGCGGCTGCGGGTGCAGGGGCTCGCCGATGAGGATCGTGACCGGCACGTGCCGCTTCGTGAGGGTGCGCGGCCTGCCCTTGGTCCACAGCCGCTGCGTGCCCCACAGCGCGACCGGGATCAGCGGGACGCCCGCCGACGCGGCGAGGCGGTTCGCGCCGGACTTCAGCTCCTTGACCGTGAAGGAGCGGCTGATCGTGGCCTCGGGGAAGATCCCGACGACTTCCCCGGACCGGAGCGCGGCCAGCGCCTCCCGGTAGGAGGCGAGGCCCGCGCTCCGGTCGACCGGGATGTGGTGCATCCCCCGCATGAGCGGACCCGCGTAGCGGTTCGCGAAGACCTCCTGCTTCGCCATGAACCGCACCAAGCGCTTGGCGGGCTGCGCGCCGAACCCGGCGAAGATGAAGTCGAGGTAGCTGACGTGGTTGCTCGCCAGCACCGCGCCACCTTCGCGGGGTATGTGGTGCGCACCCACCACGTTGATCCGACAGTCGAGCACTCGGAACATGAGCTTGGCCGCGGCGATCACCGGGGGGTACACGCGATCTGACATGACCTGAACGGTAGCTGGCCCGACTACCCGTCGGTGGCGGTGTCCTCCTTGCCGCGCATGGCGCGTGGCACGCCTGCCAGGTCCTCTTCGTTGCAGAGGAGCTTGAGGTCGTAGTACGGCGAGCCCTTGCGGTCGTCGTAGTCCAGGTGGACGGCGATCACGTCGACCGGCTCACCGAGCCAGTCCTGCGTCTGCCTGAGCCAGGACGCCGCCCGTTCCAACGCGGTGGGCAGATCGTCGTCGCGGAACTCGACCGGGCGGTAGGGGACACCCTGTACCGCGTCCCGCTGATTTGCGGGCAGGGGCAGGTCTACCGCCACCCCGGATTCGTTGAGTTCGAGTTGGATCGTTTTCTCACTCACCTTGGAAGGGTCTCCCAACCGCTCAACGGCTGCAAGCCCGTGCAGGTCTCAGCCGGTCGGAATCGTGGAGGTGAGCTGGCCCAATCGAGACGTCATGGCCCCGAAATCGGCGGGCTGCACGGTGTTCCACGGTTGCCCGTTGCTGGACACCTGGTACTGAAGATAACGCCCGCCCGCCGTGTCGAAGAAGGTCAGCGGTTTGGGGCAGCGCGCCTTCTTGCCGAACCGGTCCCGGCGCGCCGCGTACAACTGGCCACCGCCGATGCGCGGTTCGGCCAGCAGTTTCTTCAACGCCTCCACCTGCTGCTCCTGCGGCGTCGTCGCGTACCGGTTCTGCTGCATGAACCCGTCCGACTCCTGCCGCTGGTGCCGCGGCTGCTTCAGGGCGTCCGCGGGCAACGAGATCAACGACCCCTTGCCCGGCCCGGCCTGCGGCAGCACGGACACCAGCGCCTGCGGCGCCTCCTCCGGCCGCACCGGCTCGAGGACGAAGTGCTTGTCCGGCGTCAGCACGACCCGGACCGCGTCCTGCCCGGACACGGCCACCAGCGCAGTCCGCGCCTCTTCGTCGCCGTTGTTGAAGTACGCGTAGAACTCCGTGCCCGCCTCGGCGATCAACCGCAGCGACCGCCCCAGGTCCGGGTGCACAGCCCGGCCGCGGGCGAGCCCGAGCCGTTCCAGCGTCGCCCAGCCGCTCTCGAACAACGCCAGCGCGCCGCCGAGGTCACCCTCGGCGAGCGCGTCGGAGTCGAAGTCGATCCGCGTGTACAGCGCCCGGTGCAGCTCCGGCAACCCCTCGGCCTGCCAGGCGTTGTAGAGCGCCACCACGGGCAGCACAACTCGGCTGCGCAACACGTTCGTCCCCCGCCAGTCGTTCTCTAGCCGCCGATGACGGGCGGCGCGACCATCGTGCCGTCACCGAAGTACTCGTCGCTGGGTTGCAGGTACTTCGACGAGTGCTCCAGGTCGTCACCGCCCTCACCCCTGGCGCCGTGACCCCCGCCACCCATCGCACCAGCTCCACCGGCCGCACCACGCCCACCGGCGGCCGCGCCACCGGGCCCGAACCCACCGGCCCCGCCCCGCCCGCCTTCACCGGCGGCCGTACCGGCAGCGCCACCGAACTGCCCGGCAGCCGCAGCGGCCCCAGGCCCGAACCCACCCTTGCCCGCACCGATCCCACCGGCACCAGCGCCCGCACCACCACCGAGGCCACCACCCCGACCACCACCGGCCCCACCGCCGCCACCGCCACGGCCGCCACCGGGGTTACCGGGACCGTTCAGCTTGTTGGCGGGGTTGCGCGGATCGTTGGGCCCGAACGGCACGAACCCGGACGGGTTGTCCAGCCCACCGGGCGTGCCGACGGGCGGCCGAACCGGCGTCCCGACCGGCGGCCGGTTGGGGTCGTTCACGTCGGACGGCCGGGTGGTCCCGTCATCGACGTCACTGGGCCGCGTCGTGTCGTCGTTCCCACCGGTGTCGTTACCACCCGTGTCGTTCCCACCGGGCGGCGTGAACGTGCTGACCTGCCCCGTGGTGCTGTTGGGGTTGTTGTTGGTGCTGCTGGTGCTGGTCTGGTTGTTGGTGAAGCTCTCGTTGTTGTTGAACTTGTCGATGCTGCCGTTGGGGTTGTTCACCGTGCCGTCGTCGACCTCGGCCGTGGAGTCCGGCGGAGCCTCGAACGTGGGCATGGTGGACACCGCGTAGTTCGTCCGGTCGGCGTACGCGTTGATCACGCGCATGTTCGCCTCGTCGACGCCCTGGCTCTCCTCGACCGCGTCGTCGTAGTCCGTGTCCCACGGCGTGTAGTCGTTGTACCAGGGCTTGTCCGGCACCTCGACGGGCTGCTGCACCGAGTTCTGGGCCGTGCGGAAGGCTGAGCCGATCTCCGCGACGGCCGACGAGCCGCTGTCCGCGTTGCTGCTGGTCATGTCGGCCCAGGTCGACAGCGGAGAGGTCGAGGACCGCATCGAGTCGCCCGCGGTCCCGCTCCAGGTCGCACCCGAGTCCGTGACGGCCTTGTTGATCAAGGTACCGATGTCCGCCTGCATCGTGGACACCTTCGCCCACGCTTCGTTCCCCGCGTCGATCGCCTGGGGGTTGCCGTTCTTGAACCACCCGTAGACGGCCTTCGCGCTCACGCACATGCCGACCGGACCGGAGAAGAAGTTGCCCACATCGGACGACGCCATCAGTTACCCCTTCAGGTTCTGGATGACCAGGGCGGCCACCTTCTCGGTCTGGCCACAGGGATCGTTGTACTCGGGAAGAGCCTTGTTCTCGGTGATCAGTTGAACGGAGATCGCGTCCTTGCTGGACGTTCCGACAGCCGTCGCGCAAGCGCCCTTGGCGTTCGTCTGGTCCGAGTTGACGGCCGCGTACCCGGCGACCTTTGTCTCCTCGACGACCGGCGTCTTGCTGCTCCTCAGGCCCTCGATGATCGACTCCAGCGTGTTCCCGCTGCTGGCGATGACGACCTCGTAGGTGACGCCCTCGATCACCTTCTGGGCGCGGAAGTCGCAGCTCGGTCCCAGCGCGCTCTTTCCGGGCTCAGGGGTCTTGAAGGTGCCCAGCGTGGAGAGCTGAGCCGAGGTCAGCGCTTCGCAGGGCTTGCCGGAGAACTTGCTCGTGTCGAGTTCGACGCCTTCGAACGAACTGCTCGGACTGGTGGCCGTGCCGGAACTCCCGGACTGGCCACCCGTCTCCGGGGTGGGACGTCCGGTGTTGGAGTCGGAGCAGCCCGAAACGAGGCCGATCGACGCGACCGTCGCCAGCAGTACCAGGGTGGTGCGCCTCAACAGATTCATCCCTCTGGTTTAAAAGAGTCGTGTGCAGCGCCGTCGGTCTGGCTGTAGTTCTGCATCGAGGTCTTGATGTTCGCGATGGTCTCGGTCAGGGCTTCGCGGGCCTTCTTGTTCGCCCAGCCGTAGCCGCCTTGCTCCCCGCCCGCGGACTGGCGGATCGCCTCGGTGGCCACGCCGCTGTAGGGGTCCTGGCCGGGGGACTTGGCCGAAGCGATCGTGTACGACTCCTGGTAGGCGTCGGTGAGCTTCTCGATGGCCGCCTCCAGCCCCGCGATCAGCTTGGGCGCCTCGTCGAGGTCGACTTGCATGGCCGTCTTGGCCGAGCCCCCGCCGGTGCCGAGACCGGCGCCGATGGCAGCGCCGGCCGCCGCGCCTGCGCCGACCGCGGTGATCGCGTCAAATCCGATGAGTGCCATGACTCCGTGCTCCCCTCACACCCAGTCCTGTAGACGATGATGACATGGCCGCGGTTCCGCGTCCGGTGATTCGACCACTCCTTCAGCCGTCCAGGGGTGCGCAGTGCCACGTCCACTTCTCCCTGCGCGGCGTCCCACCCAGTGGCACCCGGCCGTTCGCCCACAGCAGAGTCGGCCACGGTTCGTGCCCCTCCGGCGCCTCCGGGAACAGCCGTCGCACGGTCCGCTCGACCAGCGCGTCCGACGGGGTGAAGGCCACCCCGAGGCCCGCTGCCGCGTCGCCCGTGTGCACCAGCAGCTCGTCGCACGCCATCGCCACGACCCCGGACGCGTCCGGCGATCCGAAGTCGTGCCACCCGCGGTCGCCCGGAGCGCTGCCGCCCAACGTCCTGGCGAGCACCTCCGCGGCCATCCGCAACGTCCTGACCAGCTCCGACGGCGAGGACGACGGGCGTACGGCCAGGTCCATCGTGGTCAATTCGGCGGTGCCCGCGACGAAGTCGGCGGCGTACCAGAGGAGGCAGTCGGAGATGTGCGCGACGGCCTTCGCGGCGGTCCACTCCATGCCGGGGATCGGGGTCGTCCAGTCCGCTGCGGTCGTCGTGTCCAGGAACGCCGCGCACTCCGCCGCGGCGGCTCGGAGATCGGTCGTGTCCACGCGTGAAAACTCCCTCGCTTCGGTCGGCTCCGAGGGTGACCATTCCAGACATGTACGACACCCGTTTCGCCGATCCCGGCGACCTCAGCGCTGTTCTCGCGCTGCTCGTCCGCCTCCAGGCCGACAGCGCGCACCACATCGGCTACCTCGGTGAAACCCTCGGTGAGCTGACCGAGGAGCTGGCCGAGTTCGAACCCGACTGGCCGTCCTGCACGGTGGTCGCCACCGACGACTCGGGCCGCGTGTGCGGTGTGCTGAGCGTCGAGGTCGACCCCGAGCTGAACCGGGCCTGGTTGCACGGGCCGTTCGTGGACGTGCCGGTCAACCACCCGGCGGGCAGCCGGATCTGGGACCAGACCGCCGACGCGATGTACAAGACCGCGGGTCAGTTGCTCCACGCGGTGCCCGATCGGGAGCTCTTCGGGCACACCGACCACCGGCGGCTGGAGGCGTTCGCGACCAGGCACGGGTTCTCCAAGGGCAAGCCGTCCAGCGTGTTCGTGCTGGACGGCGACGGTTTGAGGGCCCTCCTCCTGCGTGAAGCGGGGTGTCCGCGCACCGGCCCGGCGCGGGAGATGCGGGTGCTGCCGACCGACGCCGCGGTGCACGAGGCGGTGGCCGTGCTGCACGAGCGGTGCTTCCCGCGGACGTACCTGTCCGGCGCGAAGCTGGTGGACGGGTCGACCGACCGGACCGTCGTGGTCGCGATGGACGGCGAGCGGGTGCTCGGGTACGCGACCGGCAAGGCGCAGGCCGAGGAGTACTACGTCGACTTCGTGGCCGTCGAACCGGACCTGCGGGGGCACGGCGTCGGCGCCGCGCTCGTCACCGAACTGGTGTGGAAGCTCGCGGCCGTGCACGGGGCACGACCGCAGGCCGCGGCGTCGATCCTGGCGGGCAACGAGTCGTCGGAGCGGATGTTCGGGCGCCTCGGCTTCCGGCTGCACGTCGAGCTGGTGGCGTACCGGTCAAAGGTCGCGTGACCCGACCGGTGCCCGGTGCCGGAGGGACAGCAGCCCGCCCACCACCAGCGTGGTCAGCACCCCGAGCGGTGTGTACCAGGGGTAGGCCAGCGCCTTCGACGTGCTGCTCGCGGCGCTGAAGTCGATCGTCAGCGCCAGGTCGGGGCCGACGAACTTGACCCCGAGGATGACGAAGGCCATGACGACCACGGTCGAGCCGAAGGCGACGACCGCGTCCGACTGGGTGGCGGCCTTGAAGACCAGGCCGAGGAGGAACGCGCCGAGCAGGGCCCCGTAGGTGAAGCCCGCGATGGACAGGCCCTGCTCGACGATCGGGTTGCCGCGCTTGGTGACCGTGGCGAACAGGCCGGCGCACACGATGAGCAGCCCAGCCCACACGACGGTCCAGATCCGGCCGTGCTTGAACACCTCGGCGTCGGTCAGCTTCCGCCGCACCACGTTCTGGTAGACGTCCGTCACGGTCGAGGACGCGAGCGCGCCGAGCGACGAGCTGAGCGCGGCGGCGAGGATGCCCGCGATGACGAACCCGGACAGGCCCGAGGGCATGTCGTTGACGATGAAGTTGGCGAACAGCTCGTCGTTGTTGTTCAGGCCGAGGTCCTGCACCGGCTTCGCCGCGTTGTAGAACGCCCACAGCATCACGCCGATGAACAGGAACAGCGCGAACTGCACGAACACCACGACGCCGCTGGCGATGAGCGCCTTCTGGCTCGCCCGCACGTCCTTCGTGGCCATCAGCCGCTGCACGATCAACTGGTCGGCCCCGTGCGAGGCCATCGACAGCACCGCGCCGCCGACCAGCGCGGTGAGGATCGCGTACGGGCTGGTCAACGGGCTGGAGCTGACGTCGAGTACCTGGAACTTGTCGGCGTCGACGGCCTTGCCGAACCAGCCGTCGGGCAGCTTGCCGGACAGCACGACGATCACCGCGATCGCGCCGAGGACGTACCAGAGCATCTGGATCGCGTCGACCCACACGACCGCGCGCACGCCGCCGAGGAAGCTGTAGACCACCATCGCGATGCCCAGTACCAGCACGATCGTCCAGTACGACGCCGTCACGCCGTAGCTGGCGAGCACGACCTTGACCGGGATGGCGGTGGCGAACAGCCGCAGCCCGTCCGCGAGCAGCCTGGTCAGCAGGAACGTTACGGAAGCCGTGCTCTGCAGGCCCTTGCCGAACCGCTTCCCGAGGAACCCGTACGCCGTGACGAGGTCGCCCGCGATGTACCGGGGCAGCAGCACGAACGACACCACGATCCGGCCGAGCAGGTAGCCGATGGAGAGCGACAGGAACGTCATCCCGCCCGCTTCCGGCGTCGCCAGGTACGCGATCGTCGGCACGCTCAGCACCGTCAGCGTCGACGTCTCCGCCGACACGACGGACACGCACACGACCCACCACGAGATGCGCTTCTCGCTGACGAAGTAGTCGGTCGACGACTGCTGCCTGCCGCCGATCCACACCCCCAGCAGGGGCATGCCGACCAGGAAGATCGCGATGATGGCGAGGTCAAGGGCGCGCACTGGGGCCTCCTGGAGGGGTGCTGATCCTCAGTCGGGTGACGGGGGTGACCGCCGGGTCCGGCAGGCGGAGCGGATCACGGCCGGGTGTGATGGAGCCGAGCAGGCGCGGGCCGGACGCGCCGGTGGCGCTCGGCGCGTTGGCCGGGACGCCGTGCCAGGTGAGGAAGCCGAGCAGGGCGCTGAGGTAGGCCTCCTTGGCGTCCGACGGCAGGCCGAGCGAGTCGCTCGTGACGAGGTCGACGCCGTCGAGCGCGCGGGTCAGCGCCGACACGACTGCGGGGTTCCGCATGCCGCCGCCGGAGCCGACGACGACCCCCGCGCCCCGGCAGGCGTCGGCGATCGTCCGCGCGGTCAGCTCGACGAGCGTCGCCAGCAGGTCCTCGCCGCCGACCGTGCCGGACACCGCCCGGTGCAGGTGGGCGAGGTCGAACAGCTCCTTGCCGGTCGACTTCGGCGCGGGCAGCGCGTAGTACGGCTCGGCCAGCAGCGCGGCGAGCAGGTCCGAGAGGACCGAGCCCCGCAGCGCCAGTTCGCCGTCCACGTCGTGCGTGCGCCTGCCGTGCGACAGCTCCAGCACGGCGGCGTCGAGCAGGGCGTTCCCCGGTCCGGTGTCGTAGGCGACAGGTGCCGCGCCGGGCGCGACGACGGTGACGTTGGCGATGCCGCCGATGTTGAGCGCGATGGCGGGACGGCCGGTGGACGCGGCCAGGTCGGCCAGCCACAGCGCGTCCAGCGTGCTCGCGAGCGGAGCGCCGTGGCCGCCCGCCGCGACGTCGCGGACCCGCAGGTCGGCCACCACCGGGAGCCCGGTCGCCTCGGCGATCCACGCGGGCTGGCCGAGCTGGAGCGTGCCGAGGCAGCGGCCGTCCTCGACCCAGTGGTGCGCGGTCTGGCCGAGCGAGGCGACCAGGTCTGCGTCGCCCATCGCGAGCGCGGCGGCGGCGAACGCCTGCCCGAGCCGGGTGTCCGCCCGGCACAGCTCCGCGGCCGAACCGGTGCGCAGGTCGTCCGGGAACGGGTGCTCGGCGTGCCCCAGCGGGGTCAGCACCACGGTGTCGCCGTCGAGGCGCAGGTCGGCGAGAGCCACGTCGATGGCGTCCATCGACGTCCCCGAGATCACCCCGATGACCTTCACGTTGTGTGGTCTATTGCACACGGGCCGGGACCGCAAGGTCTGTTCGTGGGTGATTCGCCGACTGCGCCGGTGGTTTGTCGGCGGGTCACACGGGGCACCGTGCGAGGATGGCGCCCGTGTCGACCGAGACCGTGATCTGGATCGTTGTAGCCGTGGTGGCCGTGCTCGCGGTCGCCCTCATCGTCGGTGTGGTGCTGGCCCGCCGCAGGCGGATCAGCCTGACCGACCAGCAGGAGGCCCCGAAGGCGGCCGGGTACCAGGCCGGAGGCGCGATCGCCTTCGCCCCGGCGGAGCACCCCGTGGCCGAACGCACGGAGGTCGACGGCCAACCCGGTGTGGGCGACGACGCCGCGGTGCCGCGCGACTCGGTGAAGCGGCCGCTGGTCGACGTGGTCATCCCCGACGAGGTGGTGATCACCCCGGAACCGGGGTCCGAGCGCGTCGAGGACGAACCCGCGCTGGACGACATCGAGCCCACCTCGGGCAGGCTGGAACGGCTGCGCGGCAGGCTCTCCCGGTCCCGCTCCACGTTCGGCACCGGACTGCTGGGCCTGCTCGGCGCTGGCGACCTGGACGAGGACTCCTGGACCGAGGTCGAGGACACGCTGCTGCTCGCCGACCTCGGCGCGGCCACCACGATGGAGATCGTCGAGAAGCTCCGCGCGGACATCGTCTCGCGCGGCGTGCGCAGCTCCGAGGACGCCCGCGCGCTGCTGCGCGAGGTGCTGGTCGAGAAGCTCCGCCCCGAGTTGGACCGCTCCGTGCGCGCCCTGCCCCACGCGGGCGGCAAGCCCGCCGTCGCGCTGGTCGTCGGCGTCAACGGCGTCGGCAAGACCACCACCACCGGCAAGCTCGCCCGCGTGCTCGTGGCCGACGGCCGCACCGTGCTGCTGGGCGCGGCGGACACGTTCCGCGCCGCCGCCGCCGACCAGCTCCAGACCTGGGGTTCACGGGTCGGCGCGGACACCGTGCGCGGCCCGGAGAACGGCGACCCGGCCTCCGTGGCGTTCGAGGCGGTCAAGCGCGGCATCGAACTCGGCGTGGACACGGTCCTGATCGACACCGCGGGCCGCCTGCACACCAAGACCGGCCTCATGGACGAGCTGGGCAAGGTCAAGCGGGTGGTGGAGAAGCAGTCCGAGGTGGACGAGGTGCTGCTGGTCCTGGACGCCACCACCGGTCAGAACGGCCTCACCCAGGCCCGCGTCTTCGCCGAGGTCGTCGCCATCACCGGCATCGTGCTCACCAAGCTGGACGGCACCGCCAAGGGCGGCATCGTCTTCCAGGTGCAGCGCGAGCTGGGCGTCCCGGTCAAGCTCGTGGGCCTCGGCGAGGGCGCCGACGACCTGGCCCCGTTCGAGCCCGGCGCGTTCGTGGACGCCCTGCTCGGCTAAATCCGGTTGCCCTCAGACCGAACCGGAACGGATGATCGGATCGTGGACGCGCTAGCCGAGAGTGCCATCAGGAGCTCCTTCGTCAACTGCTCGAAGGGCGAGGCGAAACGCCTGACGCTGCCGGGGAGACTGGCCGACGTCGGGTGGTCGGACCTGGACTTCCTCGGCTGGCGCGACCCCAAGGCGGTCAACAACGCCTACGTGGTGCTGCCGAGGGAGGGTGGCCTCGTGGGGCTCGCGCTGTCGTCGGCGGCCCAGCCCAAGGGGCGGGTCAAGCAGTCGATGTGCTCGTTCTGCTGCACGGTGCACGGCCAGGCCGACGTGTCGCTGTTCTCGGCCCGCCGGGTCGGGGCGGCGGGCAAGCTCGGCAACACCGTCGGCACGTACATCTGCGCCGACCTGGCCTGCTGCCAGTACACCCGCGGCAGGCGCAGCGCGTCCGGCCCGAAGCCGACCGAGGCGCTGAGCGTCGACGAGCGGATCCAGCGCACGGTGACGAACCTGAACCGGTTCGTGGACGAGGTCCTCACCGACAACGCGTGAGGACCTCGTCCGCGCCCTACACGGTGGCGAGCGAGCCGACCTTCGAGCGGACGAACTCGCGGATGGACGAGGTCACGTAGTCGACCATCTCGTCGGTCAGCCTCGGGTGCACGCCGAGCCAGAACGTGCGCTCGGTGATGATGTCGCTGTTGGTCAGGTCGCCCACGACGCGGTACTCCGCGCCCTGGTAGGCGGGCTGGCGGGTGAGGTTGCCGCCGAACAGCAGGCGGGTCGCGATCTTGCGGCCTTCGAGGAACGAGATCAGCTCCGCCCGGCGGAACGGCAGTTCGCGGCCGAGCGTCAGCAGGAACCCGAACCAGCTCGGGTCGCTGTCGTGCGTGGCCTCGGGGAGGATCAGGCCCGGCACGTCGGCCAGGCCGTCGCGCAGCCGCCGCCAGTTGTGCCTGCGGGCGGCGGAGAACCGGTCGAGCTTCGCGAGCTGGGTCACGCCGAGCGCGGCCTGCTGGTCGGTCGACTTCAGGTTGTAGCCGATGTGCGTGTACGTGTACTTGTGGTCGTAGCCCTGCGGCAGCGTCCCGAGCTGCCAGCCGAAGCGCTTGTGGCACGTGTTGTCGTGCGCCGGTTCGCACCAGCAGTCGCGGCCCCAGTCGCGGACGGACTCCACGATCTTGCCCAGCTTCAGGTTGCCGGTGGCGACGCAGCCGCCCTCGCCGGTGGTGATGTGGTGCGCCGGGTAGAAGCTGACGGTGGCGAGGTCGCCGAACGTGCCGGTCAGCTTGCCGCGGTAGGTGGAGCCGAGCGCGTCGCAGTTGTCCTCGACGAGCCACAGGCCGTTGTCGCGGGCGATCTGCGCGATCTCCTCGACCTCGTAGGGGTTGCCGAGCGTGTGTGCGAGGACGATCGCCTTGGTCTTGGGGCCGACGGCGGACGCGATGGCCTCGGCGGTGGCGTTGTAGGTGCCCAACCGGACGTCCACGAAGACCGGCACGAGGCCGTTCTGGATGATCGGGTTCACCGTGGTGGGGAACCCGGCGGCGACCGTGACGACCTCGTCGCCGCGCTGGAGCCTGCGCTCGCCGAGGCTGCGGGACGTCAGCGCGGTCACCGCGACCAGGTTCGCCGACGAGCCGGAGTTCACCATGTACGCCTTGCGCAGGTCAAAAACGCGGGCCATCGCGGTCTCGAATTCACGGGTCGACTTCCCCGAAACGATACGCATGTTGAGCGCGGCTTCGACTACCGCGACCCGGTCGTCCTCGTCGAATACCGCGCCACCCGTGAGGACCGGTGTCTCGCCTGGAATAAATTCGGCGGTTTCGGATTTCTCTCGATGGTATTTCCGGACTGTTTCTAAGATTTCCTGCTCGAGGCTCATACGACCGCCCACTCGGTGCGCGGTGCCACCACGGTCTCCAGGTGCTTCACCACGGAGGCGGGGGACAACTGGTCGTCGTTCTCCTGTTGCAGGCGGGCCGCGACGAGCCGCGCGCCGGAGTGCGAGAGCAGCCCGCAGACGGCTTCGCGGATGTTCTCCACGGTCTGCTCGGCCGGGTGCAGCGACACGCCGCCGCCGATGGCCGCGAGCCGGTCGCCGTGCTGGAAGTGCACGCACATCTGGGGCAGCACCACCTGCGGCAGGCCGTGGGCCACACCTGCCAGCAGGCTGCCCGCGCCGCCGTGGGTGATCGACAGGTCGCACGTCGGCAGCAGGTCGTGCAGCGGGACCCCGCGCACCACCCGGACGTTCTCCGGCAGGTCGGCGTCGTGCTCCAGACCCCACCCCGCGGCCACCACGACCTCGGTGTCGATCTCCCGCAACGCCTCGAGCGTCGTGTGCAGCACCTGCGAGTGCCTGCCCCGGATCGGCACGTTGCCCAGGGTCACGGCAACCCGTTTGCCCTGCGGTTTCCTCAGCAGCCAGTCGGGCAGCACGGCCGAGCCGTTGAACGGGATCCAGCTCATCGGCAGCGACTCGGCGGGCGGTTTGCCGACCTGCATGCTGCGCGGGCACACGTCGATCCAGCGGACCGGGGGCGGCGGCGCGCCGTGCAGGCCCCAGTCGCGGTACAGGTAGGCCAGGCGCTGGTGCACCAGCTCGTCCACCTCGGGCGGCAGCGTCAGGCCCCAGCCGTGCCTGATCGTCGGGAGGCCCAGCCGCGCGGCCACGATCGGGCCCGCGTACTCCCAGGAGGTGTGCATCACCACGTCCGGCTGCCAGCGCTCGGCGATCTCGAACAGCCGTCCGACGTTGCGCTCCGCGAGCGGGCCGTAGTAGTCGGCGACGTGCTCGGCCAGCGACTGCACGCCCGCGTCCTGCGGGGGCCGGTGGGCGTGGTCCGCCACGAGTCCTGCCAGCGGGATGTCGTCCCCGAGCGAGACCGCGGAAACACCCGCCGCCGCGGACACGTCCGCCATGGTCTTCGGCATCGCCACGACCACGTGGTGCCCCGCGCTCCTAAGAGCCCACAACAACGGGATCATCGGGTAGAAGTGCCCCTGATTAGGGCAGCTCGTCACTAATACTTTCATCTCAATTGGCCGCCTTCTTCACGTTGCTGACCGCTATATGGCGGAATGGCAAGACCCGTGCCAAAGAATACTTAGCCGATGTGTGGCCGGATACCCCTGACTGGCCCCTAATGACCGAACGAATTGATACGGGTTGCCTTTGTCGAGTGGCGTGATCTCGGGGTGGGGAGAAGGTGGTGAAGATCGGTTTCCACGATCGGGTGAGGCTCGACTTGCCAGGTGCGCGGCCGGGGAGAAGGGTGGAGTCTCGACCGCTCCTGGTCGTGCCGGGGCGGGGTGGTGTGCCGGTGTGGTTCGAGCGACGGGAGTCCGAGGTGGGCGTGGAGGTCATCGCCTCGTACGGGTCCGTCGTCGAACTGGGGCGTGGCTGACGTGCGATTACCCGGCGGTGTCCGGTCCCGTGCCGTGCTCATGGGCACGAGCCTCGCGGCTGATCCGGACCTGGCGGAGTTACCCGAGGTGCGGGGCGACCTGGCGGACCTGGCCACGGCGTTGACCGATGGCGGTCTGCGCTGCTCGGTGCCCGCCGACCGGACCGCGAGGGCGTTGGGCGAGGAGTTGGAGAAGGCCGCGTCGCAGGCCGAGGAGCTGCTGTTCGTGCACTACGCGGGCCACGGCCTGCTGGACGCGCGGGGCAGGCTCTTCCTGGCGGTGCCGGACACCCGGCTCGCGCTGGTGCGCTGGACCGCCCTGCCGTTCCGCGACGTGCGGGACGTCCTGCTGGACGCGCCCGCCCACCGCCGCCTGCTGGTGCTCGACTGCCGCTTCAACGAGCGGGCCGTGGCCGCGCTGGACGACCCGCGGTCGGCGCTCGCCGAGCAACTTGCCATCCGCGGTGTGCCCACGCTCGTCACCACGGGCGCGCCACCACCCGTCAGCCTCACCCGGCACCTGGTCGACGTGCTGCGTGCCGACCGGCGGGAGGACCGGCTGGACGCGCTGCTCCGGGCGCTGCTGCGCTGCGCGGACTCGCCGGACGCGTGGACCGTCAGGAATTAGCGCTCTGGTCGGTCAGCCGCTTCGCGATGGCCAGCACCTCGGGCAGGATCCGGGCGACGGCGTCCTTGGTCAGCCGCCCCTCCGGACCGGACACCGAGACGGCGGACAGGGTCGGGGCGCCGACCAGCGGCACGGCGATGCAGCGCACGCCGAGTTCCTGCTCGCTTTCGTCCAGCGCGTAGCCCTGCTCGGCGATCTGGCCGAGCGAGTCCAGCAGCTCCTGCGTGTCGGTGATCGTGTTCGGCGTGTACGCGGGCAGGCCCGTCCGCTCCAGCAGCGCGAGCACCTCGGCGCGCGGCAACTGCGACAGCATCGCCTTGCCGACGCCGGTGCCGTGCGGCAGCAGCCGTCGGCCGACCTCGGTGAACATCCGCATCGAGTGCCTCGACGGCACCTGCGCCACGTACACGACCTCGTCGCCGTCGAGCACGGCCAGGTTCGCCGTCTCCTCGACCTCGTCCACCAGTTCGGTCAGGTACGGCCTCGCCCACGTGCCGAACTGGCGGCCCGCGCTCTCGCCGAGGCGGATCAGCCGCGAACCCAGGGTGTAGCGGCGGTTGCGGTTCTGCCTCACGTACCCCAGCGTGACAAGGGTGCGGATGAGGCGGTGGATGGTCGGCAGCGGCAGCCCGGTGGTGGCCGCCAGCTCCGACAGGCTCGCCTCACCGCCCGCGTCGGCCAGCCGTTCGAGCAGGTCGAAGGCGCGTTGGAGGGACTGCACCCCGCCTGAGGACTCGCGCGCCATGATCACTCCCGTAGTAGTCCGGGTGGAGTCTAATCGTCATTGCAGTTCCGCTATGCAAAAACTATAGTCCGCGAAGTAGAAAAGTCAGCCCTAGGAACGAGGTGGACCTCCATGCCCGACATCGGTGTCACGGTCATCGGTGACAAGGTCGATCGGGACGAGGAGGTGCTCACCCCGGAGGCGCTCGACTTCGTGGCGGGTCTGCACCGGGCGTTCGCCGCCACGCGCGACGACCTGCTCCGGCGCCGCGCCGAGCGCCGGGCGAGCGGGAAGCTGGACTTCCTGCCGGAGACGGCGAAGGTCCGCGAGTCCGACTGGCGCGTCGCCGACGCCCCGCCCGCGCTGACGGACCGGCGGGTCGAGATCACCGGGCCGACCGAGCGGAAGATGGCGATCAACGCCCTCAACTCCGGCGCCAAGGTGTGGCTCGCCGACCTGGAGGACGCCAACACCCCGCACTGGGAGAACGTGGTCTCCGGTCAGGTCAACCTGTACGACGCCGCGCGCGGCACCATCGAGTTCACCTCGCCCGAGGGCAAGCACTACGCGCTGAAGGACGACGTCGAGCGTCCGGCGATCGTGGTCCGCCCGCGCGGCTGGCACCTCGACGAGCGGCACCTGGAGATCGACGGCCGTCCCGCCGTCGGCGCGCTGGTCGACTTCGGCCTGCACTTCTTCCACAACGCCTCGCTCGGCAAGCCGTACTACTACCTGCCGAAGATGGAGAGCCACCTCGAGGCGCGGCTGTGGAACGACGTGTTCACCGCCGCCGAGGAGCAGCTCGGCGTCCGGCACGGCACCGTCCGCGCGACCGTGCTGATCGAGACCATCCCGGCCGCGTTCGAGATGGAGGAGATCCTCTACGAGCTGCGCGAGCACGCGTCCGGCCTCAACGCGGGCCGCTGGGACTACCTGTTCAGCATCATCAAGTACTTCCGCGACGCGGGCGCCGACTTCGTGCTGCCCGACCGCAACAGCATCACCATGACCGCGCCGTTCATGCGCGCCTACACCGAGCTGCTGGTGCGCACGTGCCACAAGCGCGGGGCGTTCGCGATGGGCGGGATGGCCGCGTTCATCCCGAACCGGCGCGACCCGGAGGTCACCGAGCGGGCGCTGGCGAAGGTCCGCGACGACAAGACCCGCGAGGCGACCGACGGCTTCGACGGCTCGTGGGTCGCGCACCCGGACCTCGTCCCCGTGTGCCGGGAGATCTTCGACGTCCAGTTCGGCAGCAAGTCCAACCAGCTCGACCGGCAGCGCGACGACGTGTCCGTGACGGCCGCGCAGCTCCTCGACTTCAAGGCCACCGGCGGCGAGGCGACCAGGGCGGGCGTCGAGTCCGCCGTGGACGTCGGGTTGCGCTACCTCGTGTCGTGGTTGAGCGGCAACGGCGCGGCCGCCATCCACAACCTGATGGAGGACGCGGCGACCGCCGAGATCTCCCGCTCCCAGTTGTGGCAGTGGGTGCACAACGAGGTCGTGCTCAGCGACGGAACCCCGGTGACCGCGGGCCTGGTGCGGGAGGTGCTGGCGCGCACCAAGGCCTCGTTGTCCGGTGAGCACGTCGACCTGGCGGCCGAGCTGTTCGAGCAGGTCGCGCTGTCCGAGGAGTTCGCCGACTTCCTGACCGTCCCCGCCTACGCCAAGATCCCCTGACGTGGCGCGGACTTCGCTCGACGCGGTGGCGGTCGCGGCCGCCACCGCGCGGCTGTCCGATGTGGACCGGGTGCTGCCGGACGGCCGCCAGCCCGTGCACACCTGCTACGTCCCCGCGTCGAAGGTGACCGGGGACGTCCTCCGCGACTGGGGCGCGCAAGCGCTTGCCGCGCTGGACGAGCACCCCGACGCGCTGGCCGCCGTGCTGCCGGAGGACCTCGCCCCGAGGATCCGGGAGCGGGTGCGGGCCAAGCTCGTCGCCGAGCCCGTCGAGGACCTGCGGATCGACTTCGAGGACGGCTACGGGGCTCCGGCCGACGAGGTGGAGGACGCCGACGCCGAGCGCACCGCGGGGATCGTGGCGGGCTGGCGGGACGACGGCGTGCTGCCGCCGTACGTCGGACTGCGGATGAAGTCGTTCGACACCAGGGTTTTGCGCGAGCGCGGCATCCGGACGCTGGACATCTTCCTGACCGCGCTGGGCGATCCGCCGCCCGGCTTCGTCATCACGTTCCCCAAGGTGACGTCGGTCGACCAGGTCGAGGTGTTCGGCGATGTCCTCGACCTGTTCGGGATCCCGCTGCGGTTCGAGATCCAGGTCGAGACCACCCAGTCGATCGTGGACCCCGAGGGCAGGCTGGCGATCCCGCGGTTCCTCGCGGCCGGTCGCGGTCGGGTGTCCGGGCTGCACTTTGGCACCTACGACTACACGGCGGGCTGCGGGCTCGGCGCCGCGCACCAGCACCTGGCGCACGGCGCGTGCGACTTCGCGCGCAACGTGATGCAGGTGTCGGCGGCCAACGCGGGGGTTCGGGTGTCCGACGGCTCGACCAACGTCCTGCCGGTCGGCGACGCCGTCGCGGAGGGCTGGCGGACGCACTACGGGCTCGTGCGGCGGTCGTTGGCGCACGGCTTCTACCAGGGCTGGGACCTGCACCCGGCGCAGCTCGTCACCCGGTACGCGGCCGTGCACGCGTTCTACCTGGAGGGCGTCGAGGCCGACGCGCGCCGGTTGAAGGCGTACGTGGAACGGGCGGGCGGCACGGCATTTGATGGCGCCTCCGCTGGGAAGATCACGTCGGCGCTCCTCGACGAACCGGCGACCGCTCAAGCGCTGTCGTCCTCGTTCCTGCGCGCGGTGGACTGCGGGGCGCTGGACGAGGCCGAGGTGCTGGGCGTGACGGGGCTCCGGGTCGAGGACCTGGAGGCGTTGGCGAGCCGGAAGGCCTAGTGGCGGGTGAGCGCCCGGCTCACCGGGGCGCTGGGCACGACGCGCAGGGCCATCTCGCGGTCGGCGCAGACGGCCTGGGCGTAGCGGACGAGGTCGCGCGCGGCCTGGTCGCAGGCGAACACGGAGGAGAGGTCCAGCGTCAGCAGCTCGACGACCGGGCGGTCCGGCAGGTCGAAGAAGTCGGTGACCAAGCGCTTGAAGTCCGGAGCCGTCGTGGCGTCCAGCGCGCCCGAAACGGTGATCACGGCTTCGTCGTCCAGGAACATCGTGACCGGCGAAAGCCCCCGTTTGACATCACTCATGTTTGCGAGAGTACGGCCTTTTCGTCATCTTGCTGTCACTGTCGGGTGCTCTGTGAGGCACGAGATTCCGCCAAAAGAGTGATCTGCACCACTAATGGCTGAACGGTGCAGGTCAGGGGTGGTGGAGGCCCGTCCACCACCCCCGAACCGGCTAGAACGCGGGCAGCGTGTCCCAGGCGTGTCCGGCGTCCAGCGCGTCGTCCCGCAGCACCGAGCCCTCGATGAGCCCGTACGGCCGGTCGGCCGCGTAGAACACCTCGTTGTCGTTCTCCAGCCCGAACGCGCTGAGGTCCACCAGGAAGTGGTGCTTGTTCGGCATAGACATCCGCACCTCGGCCACCTCGGGACGGGCCTCCAGCACGGCCTCGCCCATGGCGTACAGCGTCTGCTGCAACGAGAGGCTGTGCTTGGTCGCGAACGTCGCCAGCAGCAGTTCGCGGATCTCGGTGAAGCTCTTGGCCCAGTCGACGTCGGTGCCCAGGTAGCGCCACCGGGCCGTCACGGACGTGGCCAGGATGCGGTCGTCCGTCTCCTTCAGCGTCGTGTACGGGTCCTTCGGGAACCCGTGGAACTCCGACCCGGTCGACTTCAGCACCACGAGGTCCTTCAGCCCCGACACGACCCACGCGTCCGACCCGTCGACCGTCACGGCGGTGGTGCGCTTCTCGTTGGAGCCCTGGACGAACGAGTGGTCGTTCGCGTCGATCCGGTTCCACCCGTGCTCGTCGACGAGGACCCGCGCGCCGGTGATGGCCTCCTGGGTGGACACGAAGTGCCGCCCGAGCCGCAGGGCGAAGTCCTCGACCTCGCCGACCGGCGCCTGCTTGGCGAACGCGTAGACGGTGTTCTTCTGCGTGTCCGTCGCGAGCACCTTCGAGTTGTCGCCCGTGTGGTGCGTGTCCGCGAGGTCGCCGCGCAGCGAGGTGCTGACCGTCAGGTCCCTGATGGTGTGCACGGACCCCTCCCGCGACACCGCGACGAGGCGGTTCTCCGCCTTCCCGTACTGGTTCGGCCCCAGGATGATGGCCATCGGTCAGCTCCTTCTGGTGTTCGGCGGGGTCACGCGACGGCCTTGCGCAGCCGCAGGGCGGCGATCTTGGCCAGTTCGCGGTTCACCACGCGGAGTTCGGTGTCGGGGTCGTTGTCCATCCTGGCCGCCAGGTCCGCCAGCACCTGCTCGCCGCTGAGCCCGGTCGCGCACACCAGGTAGATGTGGCCGAACCGCTCCTCGTAGGCGACGTTGGCCGCCACGAGCCGGTCCGCGAGCGACGCGTCGACGCCGGACTGCTCGGCCGAGGACCACTTCGCCGAGACGCCGCCGTGCCGGGCGCGCTCGCCGATGCGCGGGTGGCCCGCGATGGCTCCGAGGATCTCCTGGGTGTCGAGGTCGACCTCGGCCCGCGCGACGAGCGCGTCGACGTCCGGGTACGGGCGGGCGGCCACGACGGCGTCGACCCAGCGGGGCACCGCGAGGCATTCGGCGAGCAGCGGTCGGAGGTCGTCCGCCGGTGCGGAGTTGAAGCCTGGCAGTCCCGGCAAGGGCCCTTTCCTTTCTGCATAGCGGAATTACTTTTCCGCAGTGAGGGACGGTACGAGCGGTGTCGAGTGCTGTCAACAGTCTTGCGCTCTTCCGCGCCACCCGCCTACGCTCTCGTTAGACGGAAACTAACTTCCGCATTGTGGAAGGAATGGTCATGCGGTACGACGTCAACCTCTCGATCCTGTTCACCGAGCTGCCGCTGCTCGAACGTCCCGCCGCCGCCCGCGCCGCCGGGTTCGACGCGGTCGAGTTCTGGTGGCCCTTCGCGGTCGCCCAGCCGGACGACCGCGAGGTCGCGGAGTTCGTCGGCGCGATCACGGCCGCGGGCGTGCGGCTCGTCGGCCTCAACTTCTTCGCGGGCGACCTGCCGAGCGGCGACCGCGGCCTGGTGTCGTGGCCGGGCCGCGAGGGCGAGTTCAAGGCGAGCGTCGACCTCGCGATCGGCATCGCCCGCGAGACGGGCTGCCGCGCGTTCAACGCCCTGTACGGCAACCGGATCGAGGGCGTCGACCCCGCCGAGCAGGACGCGCTGGCGCTGCGGAACCTCGCGTTCGCCGCCGACGCGGCCGCCGCGATCGACGCGACCGTGCTGCTCGAACCGGTCAGCGCGATCCCCGCCTACCCGCTGCTCACGGCGGCCGACGCGCTCGCCGTCGCCGACCGGCTCGGCAGGCCGAACGTGGCGCTGCTGGCCGACCTCTACCACCTCGCCGTCAACGGCGACGACCTCGACGCCGTGGTCACCGAGCACGCGGCGCGGATCGGCCACGTGCAGATCGCCGACGCACCCGGCCGCGGCGAACCGGGTTCCGGAGACCTGGAGCTGGAGCGGTACCTCGCCCAGCTCGAAGCCAACGGCTACCAGGGGTTCGTCGGCGCCGAGTACAAGCCCACCGGCCCCAGCGCCGACAGCTTCGGCTGGCTGACCAGGGAGGAAGACCAGTGACCACCATCGGTTTCATCGGCCTCGGCATCATGGGGTCGCCCATGTCCGGGCACCTCGTCGCGGCGGGCCACGCCGTGCGGGGCTTCGACCTCAACGCCGACTCGGTCGCGAAGCTCGTCGCGGCGGGCGGCACGGCGGCGGGCGGTGTCGCGGACGCCGTGGCGGGCGCGGACGTCGTGATCACCATGCTGCCGGACCACCCGCAGGTCGAGGACGTCGTCCTCGGCGACGGCGGCGTGCTGGAACTCGCGGCGCCCGGAACCCTGCTGGTCGACATGAGCACGATCCGGCCGGAAACCTCGGTGGCCGTGGCGGAAGCCGCCGCCAGCAAGGGGATCCGCGTGCTGGACGCGCCCGTGTCCGGTGGTGAGGCCGGGGCCAGGCAGGCCTCGCTGTCCATCATGGTCGGTGGCGAGGAGGCCGACTTCGCCGCGGCCCGGCCGCTGCTCGACGTGGTCGGCAAGACCGTCGTCCACGTCGGACCGCACGGCGCGGGCCAGGTCGTGAAAGCGGCCAACCAGCTCATGGTCGGCGGCATCTACGCGCTCGTCGCGGAGGCCATCGTGCTGCTGGAGGCGTCCGGTGTGGACGCCAAGGCGGGCCTCGACGTGCTCGCGGGCGGCCTGGCCGCCAACCGGATCCTGGACCTCAAGCGGGAGACCATGATCGCCCGCGAGTTCGCGCCGGGTTTCCGGATCGACCTGCACCACAAGGACATGGGCATCGCGCTGGCCGCGGCCCGGCAGGCCGACGTCGCACTTCCGGTGACGGGGCTGATCGCCCAGCTCATCGCGGCGGGACGGGCGCGGGGGTACGGCTCCCTCGACCACTCCGCCCTGCTCAAGGTCATCGAGAACCTATCCGGGAGGGCGTAATGCCGAAGATCCCCGTCATGCAGGCCGTCATCGAGGTCCTCAAGTCCGAGGGCATCGACACCGTGTTCGGCTGCCCCGGCGCCGCGATCCTGCCGTTCTACAAGGCGATGGAGACCGACGGTTCGATCGAGCACCTGATCGTGCGGCACGAGGAGGGCGCGACGCACATGGCCGACGGCTGGTCGCGCACGACCGGCAACGTCGGCGTCGCGATCGGCACGTCCGGGCCCGCGGGCACGAACATGATCACCGGCCTGTACACCGCGCAGGCCGACTCGGTGCCGATCCTGTGCATCACCGGCCAGGCCGTGTCCACGAAGCTGCACCAGGAGGCGTTCCAGGCCGTCGACATCGTCGAGATCGCCAAGCCCGTCACGAAGTGGGCGGTGCAGGTGAAGGAGGCGGCGCAGGCTCCGTGGATCTTCCGCGAGGCGTTCCGGATCGCCCGGTCCGGCAGGCCGGGCCCGGTGCTGATCGACCTGCCGCTGGACGTGCAGAAGCAGGAGATCGAGTGGGACCCCGCGATCGACGCGCCCCTGCCCGTGACGCGGGCGGTGCCGCACGGCCCGCGCGTCGAACGGGCGCTGGAGTTGTTGCTGGCGGCGGAGAAGCCGCTGCTGCTCGCGGGCGGCGGCGTGATCCTCGGTGAGGCGCACGAGGAACTGCTGGAGCTGGCCGAGTACCTCCAGATGCCGATCCAGGCGACCCTGATGGGCAAGGGCGCGGTCGACGAGGACCACCCGCTGTACGCGGGCATGACCGGCATCCAGACCTCGCAGCGCTACGGCAACGCGTCGTTCCTGGAGTCCGACCTGGTGCTCGCGCTCGGCGCCCGCTTCGGCGACCGGCACACCGGCGACCTCGCGACGTACCGGGGCACCAGGACGTTCATCCACGTGGACTCCGAGCCCACCCAGATCGGCCGCGTCTTCGGGCCGGACCTCGGGATCGTGGCCGACACCAAGCTGTTCCTGCAGGCGGTCATCGACCTCGCGCGCTCCCGTGACGCCGGACGGGCGGCGGGGAAGTGGGTGGCACGGGTGCAGGAGCTGAAGGCGACCCTGACCCGCCGCGAGGACTTCCCGAACGTCCCGGTCAAGGCGCCAAGGGTGTTCAAGGAGATCAACGAGTACTACGGCCCCGACACGTACTTCGTGACCGCGATCGGGCTGTACCAGATCTGGTCCGGGCAGCACCAGAAGGCGCACAAGCCGCGCCACTACCAGGTGTGCGGCCAGGCCGGTCCGCTCGGCTGGGAGATCCCGGCGGCCATCGGCGTGAAGAAGGCGTTGAAGCGCACCGATCCCGGCGCGGAGGTGGTCGGGATCGTCGGCGACTACTCGTTCCAGTTCCTGGTGGAGGAACTCGCCGTCGGCGCGCAGTACGACGTGCCGTTCGTGCTGATCATGCTGAACAACGAGTACCTGGGCCTGATCCGGATGGCCGAGGACCACGGCGGCTACGACATGAAGTACGAGGTCGACATCCACTACGACGTGAACGGGTCGGACAACGTCAAGATCATGGAGGCCTACGGCTGCTCCGGCGTCCGGGTCACCGAGCCCGAGCGGATCCGCGAGTCGCTGGAGTGGGCGCGCAAGGAGGCCGACCGCACCAGCCGCCCGGTCCTCGTGGAGATCATGATCGAACGGGAGGGCAACACGGCCAACGGCGTCTCCATCGCGGCGGTGCGCGAGTTCGAGCCGGTGCCGTGACCGGTCACGTCCTGGTGGCGCCGGACAAGTTCAAGGGATCGCTGACCGCCCCGCGGGTCGCCGCCGCCGTGGCGCGCGGCCTGCGGGAGGCGGTCCCCGGCCTGGACGTGCGCTGTCTGCCGGTGGCCGACGGCGGTGACGGCACGGTCGACGCCGCCGTCGCCGCCGGGTTCACCCGCGTCGGCCGGTGGGTGACCGGCCCGGTCGGCAAACCCGTCGCCGCCTCGTTCGCCCTCCGCGGCCGCACGGCCGTCGTGGAGGTCGCGGCGGCGTCCGGACTGGCCGGGCTGCACCCGTTGGCACCGCTGACCGCCACCAGCCGCGGCACCGGCGAACTGGTGCGCGGCGCGCTGGACATGGGCTGCACCCGGATCGTGCTCGGCGTCGGCGGCAGCGCGTGCACCGACGGCGGGCGCGGGATGGTGGAAGCGTTGGCGGGCAAGGACTTCGGCGACATCGACGTGGTGCTGGCCAGCGACGTGGACAACCCGCTGCTCGGCCCGAACGGCGCCGCGGCGGTGTACGGGCCCCAGAAGGGCGCGACACCCGCCGACGTCCAGGTGCTGGAGGAACGGCTGCGCGCGTGGGCCGACGAGGTCGGCCACGAGCACGCCGACACCCCCGGCGCGGGCGCGGCGGGCGGCATCGGCTTCGCCGCCCTCGCCCTGCTGGGCGCCCGCCGACGGCCGGGCATCGAGGTGGTGCTCGACCTGGTCGGCTTCACCGACGCGCTGCCCGGCGCCCGGCTGGTGATCACCGGCGAGGGGTCGCTGGACGCGCAGACCCGGCACGGCAAGGCGCCCGCGGGCGTGGCGGCGGCGTCCGGGGGAGTGCCGGTGGTCGCCGTGGCGGGCCGCTGCTCGGTCGACCCCGCCGAGATCGGCCTGCGGTCCGCTTACGCGCTGCTGGACGTCGAACCGGACGTGACCCGCTGCCTCGCCGACGCCGAACGGCTGCTGGTCGGACTTGCCGGTCGCATCGCGGCGGACTGGCTGGAAGAGTGAGCCGCATGACCTTCGACCTGGTGTTCCGCGCTCGAAGAGTGGTCACGCCGGACGGCGAGATCGCGGGCGCCGTCGGTGTGCGGGACGGTCGCGTGGCGGCGATCGAGCCCTCGCTCGACGGCGCCCGCGTGATCACCCTCGCCGACGACGAGGTGCTGCTGCCGGGGCTCGTGGACACGCACGTGCACGTCAACGACCCCGGCCGCAGCGAGTGGGAGGGGTTCGAGACGGCGACGCTGGCCGCCGCGGCGGGCGGTGTGACGACGATCGTCGACATGCCGCTCAACAGCCTGCCGCCGACGGTCGACGTGGCCGCGCTGGAGGTCAAGCGCAAGACCGCGCGCGGCCGGGTCCACACCGACGTGGGCTTCTGGGGCGGCATCATCCCCGGCAACCTGCCCGACCTGCGCGGCCTGCACGACGCGGGCGTCTTCGGCTTCAAGTGCTTCCTGCTGCACTCGGGCGTGGACGAGTTCCCGCAGGTCCAGCCCGCCGAGTTCAGCGCCGCGCTCGAAGAGTTGGGGTCGTTCGACGCGTTGACGATCGTGCACGCGGAGGACGCGCACACGGTCACCGACTCGCTGCCGGACTACGCCGGGTTCCTCGCGTCCCGGCCGCCGTCGGCCGAGACGATCGCGATCGAGCAGGTGATCGAGACCGCGCGGCGGACCGGGGCGCGGGCGCACGTCCTGCACCTGTCCAACGCGGGCGCGCTGCCCGTCATCGCCGCCGCCAAGCGCGACGGCGTCCGGATCACCGTCGAGACCTGCCCGCACTACCTGACCTTCACCGCCGAGGAGATCGGCGACCGCGCCACGCAGTTCAAGTGCTGCCCGCCGATCCGCGAGGCCGCCAACCGCGAAGGCCTGTGGCGCGGGCTGGCGGACGGCACGATCGACCTGGTCGCCAGCGACCACTCGCCGTGCACGCCGGAGCTGAAGGCGGGTGACTTCGCCACCGCGTGGGGCGGGATCGCGAGCCTCCAACTCGGCCTGCCCGCCGTGTGGACCCAGGCCAGGCAACGGGGTCACGCGCTGACCGACGTGGTGCGGTGGATGGCGTCGAGCCCCGCCGACCAGGTCGGCCTGGCGCGCAAGGGACGCGTCGCGGTCGGCGGGGACGCCGACTTCTGCGTGTTCGCGCCCGACGACGCGTTCGTCGTCGACCGCGCGAAACTGCGCCACCGCAACCCCGTCACGCCGTACCACGGTCGCCCGCTCGCGGGCGTCGTGCGGCAGACGTGGCTGCGCGGCCAGGAGATCACCGGAACCGACCCGCTCGGGCGGTTGCTGACCAGAGGAGATTCATGAGCGAAGTGCCCGGCTGGACGAGGCTCCCCGACCTGGCTTCCCGCGCCGTCGGCGGGAGCGTGGTGTGGGCCAACGACGAGTTCTTCGCCGAGCGCGAGAACCTGATCCGGGCAGCGGAGCCCGCTTACCAGACGTACACGTTCGGCCACAAGGGCCAGGTCTACGACGGTTGGGAGACGCGGCGGCGCCGGTCGCCCGGCGACGACCAGGCGGTCGTCCGGCTCGGCCTGCCGGGGATCGTGCGCGGTGTCGTGGTCGACACGGCGTTCTTCACCGGCAACTACCCGCCGCACGGGTCGGTGGAGGCAACGTCGGTCGAGGGCTACCCGTCCCCGGACGAGCTGGCGGCGGCCGAGTGGGAGGTGCTCGTGCCGAAGTCCCCGTTGGGGGGCAACCAGAAGCACTACTTCGAGGTCTTCGTCGAACGCCGGTACACGCACGTGCGGCTGACCATGCACCCGGACGGCGGCGTGGCCCGGCTGCGGGTGTTCGGCGAACCGGTCGCCGACCCGCGGTTCCTGGTCGCGGGGGCGCTGGACCTGGCCGCGCTGGAGAACGGCGCGAGCGTCACCGGGTGCAGCAACATGTTCTACAGCTCCCCCAGCAACCTGATCGCCCCCGGCCAGGCGAACCTGATGGGCGAGGGCTGGGAGACCGCGCGCCGCCGTGACGACGGCAACGACTGGGTCGCGCTGAAGCTCGCCGAGGCGGGCACGGTGACGTTGGCGGAACTGGACACCAGCCACTTCAGCGGCAACGCGCCCGCGTGGGCGTCCGTGCTCGGCTGCGACGCCCGCAAGGACCCCGACGCGTGGTTCGACCTGCTGCCGCGCACGAGGCTGCAACCCGATACGCGGCACCGCTTCCGGCTGGCGGGCGACGTCGAGGTCACGCACGCGCGGCTGGACATCTTCCCGGACGGCGGCATGGCCAGGCTGCGGCTGTTCGGCGCGCTCACCGCGAGCGGCCACGAGGCGCTGACCCGCCGGTGGCTGGACCTCCTGCCCCCGGCGCACGCGAGGCTCGTCGCGGGCTGATCCCGGCGCACCGGAACACCCCCGACCGGGCCAGTTGATACGTCGTCATCAGCCCGGAGGCTGATGATCGCGTGCGACCACAGTCGGTTGTGCGGTCGTCCTCCCGCTGCGAGCCTCGGTCCGTCCGCCGGTCCTCCGGCGGACGGACAGGATCTAGGGAGGAACCTGTGCGATCGATCATCAGGGCGTTCGGCGCCGTCGTAGCCGCCGGAACGATGCTCGTCGGGGCGGGGGTGGCGGGCGCGGCCCCGCCGGAGCAGGACGACGCCGAGCTCCAGGGGGTCGTGGGGGCGATCACGTGGGCCGCGTGCACCGACCCCTGGGCACCCGAGGGCGTGGAGTGCGGCAAGCTCAACCTGCCCATCGACTGGAAGAACCCGCGCGGCGAGAAGTTCGACCTCGCCGTCGCCCGGCGCAAGGCGACCGACCCGGCCAAGCGGGTCGGCATCATGCTGATCAACCCCGGCGGTCCCGGCGGTTCGGGGGTGGACTTCGCCTACGGGGCCAACAACTACTTCAGCCCCGAGGTCCAGGCGAGCTTCGACATCATCGGGTTCGACCCGCGCGGTGTGGCGCGCAGCCAGCCCGTCACCTGCTCGCTCGACCTGCTGAACGCGCAGCCGACGCTGTTCCCCAAGGACCAGGCCGAGTTCGACCGGCTCAAGGCGTACAACCAGGAGTTGGCGAAGGACTGCCGCGCCAGGAGCGGCCCGATCTTCGACCACGCCGACACCATCGCCGTCACCAACGACATGGACGCCATCCGGCGGTCGCTCGGTGAGCGCAAGATGAACTACTACGGCATCTCCTACGGCACGATCATGGGCCAGCAGTACGCCGAGCGCTTCGGCAGCCGGATCCGCGCCATGGTGGTCGACAGCAACATGGACCACAGCCTCGACGTGAAGGCCTTCCACGGCACCGAGGCCTCCGCCGCCGAGGACTCGTTCCAGGAGTTCGTGAAGTGGTGCGACCGCACCGGGTCGTGCGCGCTGCACGGCCGCGACGTCGCCGCCTACTGGGATGACCTGCTCGCCAAGGCCGACCGCGGCGAGCTGAAGGACCCCGACGACCCGACCAGGTCGATCGCCGCCGACGAGATCACCGGTCGCGCGTTCAGCTCCTTCTACGGTCCCGGCTGGAGCTTCCTGGCGACCTGGCTCGACCGACTCGGCACGGGCGCTCCCGCTCCCGCCACGGCGTCGGCCGCCGCGGACGAGGTCGCCGAGAACCCGTTCCCGGCCGTCTTCTGCCAGGACTTCCAGTACCGGGTGAGGAACCACCGCGAGCTGGCGACGCTGGTCGCCGAGGCCAGGCGCCTGGCCCCGCACATGCGCGGTTCCAGCCTCGGCCACTACGCCGTGGCGTCGTGCGTCGGGTACCCGCCCAAGGCGAACAACCCGCAGCACGACCTGCGCATCACTGCCGGGCCGAAGATCCTCATGATGAACGCCCTGCACGACCCCGCGACCGCGTACGCGTGGGCGGCGAACGCCCACCGGCAGAGCCGCGCCAAGACCGTGCTGCTGACGTACGAGGGCTGGGGGCACGGCGCCTACCGGCGTTCGGACTGCGCCCGCGCCGCGTCGGACGGCTACCTGGTCGGTCTGACCGTTCCCCGCGAGGGGACGCGGTGCCCGGCCGTGGAGCCGGCGCCGGAGCCCGAGGTGACCACGCTGGGCACCACCTCGCCCGTGGGCCCGAAGCCGGGCCTGCCCGGCTGGGGGCGCTGAGCTGACGCGGGTGGGGCACCGACCATGTCCGGTGCCCCACCCGCGTGGCCGAGGTCGACGACCGGCAGCATCGACCCGGTGACCACGCACAAGGAACGCATGCTCGCGGGCGACCTGTACCGGGACGACGACCCCGAGCTGGTCGCCGAGCGCAAGCACTGCCAGACCCTCCTGGACCGCTTCCACGCCGTGGACGCCGAGGGCCGCCACGCCGTCCTCACCCGGCTCCTCGGTGGCATCGGCGAAGGCTCCTGGATCATGCCGAGGTTCCAGTGCGACTACGGCTACCTCATCCGCATCGGCTCGAACAGCTTCCTCAACTACGACGCCATCCTGATGGACTGCGCCCCGATCTCGATCGGCGACGACGTCTCCATCGGCCCGCGCGCCCAGCTCCTCACCGCGCTCCACCCGATCGAGGACCACGAGAAGCGGAGGCAGCGCTGGGAGTCGGCCGCCCCGATCTCGATCGGCGACAACGCGTGGCTGGGCGGCGGTGTGATCGTCTGCCCCGGCGTGACCATCGGGATCAACTCGGTCGTCGGCGCGGGCAGCGTCGTCACCCGGAGCGTCCCGGACCACGTGCTCGCGGCGGGCAACCCGTGCAAGCCGATCCGCGACCTGTAACACCGTTACCCTCGGTGTTCGCCGAGGTCTGACGCCCCGATCGAGACACACCCGGAACACCTGAACAGATCAACCCCGCCGGCGCACAGTCACGGCCGGAAATCCAGGTTCGTGACCGTAACTTGTCCGATAAACCGCCGGAAACCTATCCGTAACACCAGGCCCTTCACAGTTCACCTCCGCGAAACGTGGCGCGCAACCAGGCGAAACAGGACACTTCGATGCTCCCTGCAACCGACATGCAGTGGAGGTCGACGTGGATACAGGGGACACCGCCTGGGTGCTGACCAGTGCCGCACTGGTGCTGTTGATGACACCGGGACTTGCCTTCTTCTACGGGGGCATGGTCCGTTCGAAGAGTGTGCTCAACATGATGATGATGAGCCTGGGCGCCATGGGCGTCGTGGGTGTCCTCTGGGTGCTGTTCGGGTACTCCACGGCATTCGGCTCCGACGTCGGCGGTGGCCTCGTGGGCAAGCCCTTCGAGTTCTTCGGCCTCGACGGTCTCCTGGGCAAGGAATCGCTGTTCGGCACCATCCCGAGCACCGTGTTCGTCGCCTTCCAGGCGATGTTCGCGATCATCACCGTGGCGCTGATCTCCGGTGCCATCGCCGACCGCGCCCGCTTCGGCCCGTGGCTGCTGTTCGCCGGTCTGTGGGCCACGATCGTGTACTTCCCGGTCGCCCACTGGGTGTTCGACTTCGACGTCAAGGACGCCGACGGCAACGTGACGAGCGCGGGCGGCTGGATCGCCAACAAGCTCCTCGCGATCGACTTCGCCGGTGGTACGGCGGTCCACATCAACGCCGGTGCCGCGGGCCTCGCGCTGGCCATCGTGCTGGGCAAGCGCGTCGGCTGGCCGAAGGACCGGATGAAGCCGCACAGCCTCCCGCTGGTCGTGCTCGGCGCCGGTCTCCTGTGGTTCGGCTGGTTCGGCTTCAATGCGGGCTCCGCGCTGGGCGCCAACGCCACCGCCGGTGTCACCTTCATCAACACCACCGTCGCCACCTGCGCCGCCATGCTCGCCTGGCTGCTGGTGGAGCGGATCCGCGACGGCCACGCCACGACCCTCGGCGCCGCGTCCGGCGTCGTCGCGGGCCTGGTCGCCATCACCCCGGCCTGTTCCTCGGTCACGCCGCTCGGCGCCATCGCGGTCGGCCTGATCACCGGTGCGCTCTGCGCGCTGGCCGTCAGCCTCAAGTTCCGCTTCGGCTTCGACGACTCGCTCGACGTCGTCGGCGTGCACCTCGTCGGCGGTCTGTCCGGCACCATCCTGATCGGCTTCTTCGCCAGCTCGGCGGCCCCCGCGGGCATCGACGGCCTGTTCTACGGCGGCGGCGTCGACCAGCTCTGGCGCCAGGCCGTCGGCGCGTTCGCCGTGATGTTCTACTCCTTCGTCCTGAGCCTGGCGCTGGGTTACCTGGTCAAGTTCACCGTCGGCTTCCGGGCCGACGAGGAGGCCGAGGTCGGCGGCGTCGACGAGGCCGAGCACGCGGAGACGGCGTACGAGTTCGGCGGCTTCACCGGTTCCCGTGGAGCCGGCAAGGTCAGTGCGGCCGCGGGCGCCTCCGCGGTTCTTGAGGGGAGCAAGTCGTGAAGCTCGTCACCGCAATCATCAAGCCGTTCACCCTCGACGACGTCAAGGCGTCGCTGGAGCAGCTCGGCGTGCTCGGCATGACGGTCAGCGAAGTCCAGGGCTACGGCAGGCAGAAGGGCCACACCGAGGTCTACCGCGGCGCCGAGTACGCCGTCGACTTCGTGCCCAAGCTCCGCATCGAGGTCCTGATCGACGACACCGCCGTGGAGAAGGTCCTGGACGCGGTCGTCGAGGCCGCCCGCACCGGCAAGATCGGTGACGGCAAGGTCTGGGTCACGCCGGTCGAGACGGTGATCCGGGTCCGCACGGGGGAGCGCGGGTCGGACGCTCTGTAAAACGATGAAGTCCGGGACGGGGCACGTGGGAGAGGTACTCCCGCGTGCCCCGTCTTTGCCGATCACGGGGAAAGAGGCCTGATGGACAGCGTCTCGGCCGAGGCGAACTCTGGTTCGGAGATCGTGACCGCTGACGACCTGGTGAAGGCCCGCGACAGACTGCTGGTGCCCGGTCGCAAGCGGCTCACCGGGGAACTCCTCCGCGAAGCTCTGGTCGACCTGCACGAGTTCTGGCTGACCGCGCACGCCGCGAGCGCCGGGGTCACCGGGCCCGGCATGGCGCTGGTCGCCGTCGGCGGCCTGGGGCGGAGGGAGCTGGTGCCCTACTCCGACCTGGACCTGGTGCTCGTCCACAACGGCCACAAGGGGATCGACGCGATCGCCGACAAGCTCTGGTACCCGCTGTGGAACTCCGGCGTCGGCCTGGACCACTCCGTGCGCACGGTCGGCGAGGGCCTCCGGGTCGCGGCGGGCGACCTGCGGACCGCGCTGGGCCTGCTCGACGTCCGGCACCTCGCGGGTGATCCCGAGGTTTCCCAACGACTCGCGGACAGCGCGCGCCAGGCGTGGCGCTCGAACGTCCGCACCCGGCTCGACGAGATGAGCGAGTCCGCGCAGCGCCGGTGGGCGCGCAGCGGCGAGATCGCGCACCGCGTCGAACCCGACCTCAAGCACGGCCGCGGCGGGCTGCGCGACATCACGCTCCTCGACGCCCTGTCCGTCGCCCAGCTCACCGACCGCGCCTCCGTCGAGGTCAACGACGCGCGCAGGCTGCTGCTGGACGTGCGGACCGAGCTGCGCCGCGTCGCCCGCAAGCCGCGGGACGTCCTCCGCGCCCAGGACGGCGACGAGGTCGCCGCCGCGCTCGGGCTCGCGGACCGGTTCGCGCTGGCCCGCGCCCTCTCGTCGGCGGCCCGCACGGTGGTCTACGCGGTGGACGTCGCCATGCGCACCGCCCGCGCCGCCGCCCCGAAGCGCGGGCTCGGCGCGTTCGCCAGGTCGCCGCTGCGCCGCTCGCCCACCCGCCGTCCGCTGGACGAGGGCGTGGTGCTGCACGGCACCGAGGTCGCGCTGGCCCGCGACGCCATGCCGAACCGCGACCCGGCGCTGCTGCTGCGGGTCGCGACGGCCGCCGCGCGCAGCAAGCACCCGATCGCCGCGGGCACGTTGTCGCGGCTCGCAGACTCCGCGCCGGAGCTGCGCCAGCCGTGGCCGCGCGAGGCCCGCGAGGAGCTGCTGGCGTTGCTGGGCAGCGGTTCCGGGCTCATCGACGTGGTGGAGGCGCTGGACCGCACCGGCCTGTGGGGGCGGCTCTTCCCCGAGTGGGGCGCGGTGCGCGACCTGCCGCCGCGCGACGCCGCGCACATGTGGACGGTCGACCGGCACCTCGTGCAGGCCACGGCCCACGCCGCGCGGCTGGCGACCACGGTGTCGCGGCCGGACCTGCTGCTGCTCGGCGCGCTCGTGCACGACATCGGCAAGGGGCGGCAGGCGGACCACTCCGAGGTCGGGGCCGCGCTCGCGACGCAGATCGGCGAACGCCTCGGCCTGTGGCCGCACGACGTGGAGACGCTGGCCGCGCTGGTCCGCCACCACCTGCTGCTGCCGCACACCGCGACCCGCCGCGACGTCGAGGACGACGCGACCGTGCACCGCGTGGTCGACACCCTCGGTGGCGATCCCGTGCTGCTGGAACTGCTGCACGCGTTGGCGGAGGCCGATTCGCTGGCCACCGGTCCCGGCGTGTGGACGGACTGGAAGGCGTCGCTCATCGCGGACCTGGTGCGGCGCTGCCGCACCGCGATGGCGGGCGACCCGCTGCCCGCCCCGGAGCCGCTCGACCAGGAGCAGCTCGAACTGGCGGCCGGGGTCGCCAAGTCGGACAAGCCGGACGTGCTGATCACGCCGGTCGACGGGGCCGCGCTCGTCACGATGGTCGCGCCGGACCGGCCGGGTGTCCTGTCGCGGGCGGCGGGCGTGCTCGCGCTGAACTCCCTGGAGGTGCACGCGGCGACGCTGCGGGCGCACGAGGGGTCCGCGGTCGACGTGTTCACCGTGTCGCCGCGGTTCGGTTCGCTGCCGGACGTCACCCTCCTGCGCGAGCAGTTCTCCAGGGCCGTCGACGGGTCGCTGGCCCTGGCGGACAAGCTCGCCGCCAAGGAACGCGACTACGGCGGCCCGCCGCAGGACCCGCCACCCGCCAAGGTGCTGTGGTTCGACGACGAGGCCACCGGCGCCGTCGTGCTGGAACTGCGCGCGGCGGACCGGATCGGGCTGCTGCACCACGTCGCCGCCTCGCTGGAGCAGTGCGGCGTCGACATCCTGTGGGCCCGCGTCGCGACGCTCGGCGGCACGGTCGTGGACTCGTTCAGCCTGACCACCGCCGACGGCGACCTGGACGCGCCGCTGCGCAAGAAGATCGAACGGCTGGTGCTCGCGGCGTCCCGGTGAAGTTTGCGTAGTTCTGCGCACAACCGATCGGGGTGCTCACGCTCCCGGCCGCTCCCGCGACCGGGCAGGCTTTGACCTGCGACCCGAGGGGGGTGCGGGGCGCACCGGTGAGGGGGCGGCCCATCGAGGGGTTGGGCCGCCCCCAACTTCGGATGAACCGGACTAGTAGGACGAACGTCCTCCTACTATGGAGCTGATGACTGCCGTCGCGGTTCGGCCACGTTCTCTCGTTGTCCTGGCCGGTTTGCCGGGGGCGGGCAAGAGCACCTTGTTGGCGCGCCTCGAATCGGGGGGAGCGCCCGTCGTGGTGCTCGACTCCGACCAGGTGCGGGCCCGCCTGCGCGCTTCGTTCCCGGCGAACCTGCCCTACCGCTACTACCGCCCCCTGGTGCACCTCGTGCACCGGATGAGGGTCCTGCTCCTCGCGATCAGCGGTACCGGACTGCTGGTCGTGCACGAACCGTCGACCAGGCCCACGACCAGGGCGTGGCTCGTCCTGATCGGCGTGCTCACCGGCCGCCACCGGCAGTTCCTCTGGCTCGACGCCACCCCCGAGCAGGCCATGGCGGGCCAGGTCGAACGCGGCAGGCTCGTGCGGGGCGGCTCGTTCGCCAGGCACGTCCGCCGCGCCGCCTGGCTGCGCGACCGGTTCGCCGAGGGCTGGGTGCCGCGCGGGTGGCACTCGATGACCGTCCTGACCCGCCGGGACCGGGTGCGGCTGTCCGTGACACCCGACTGATCCCGTGCGGCTACGCTGGTCGGTGCTCCATCCGACGACGTGCGAGGTCTGGCGGCACCGTGTTCAACACCCTTTCCGACCGGCTCACCTCGGTCCTGCAAAATCTGCGGGGCAAGGGGCGGCTGTCCGACGCAGACATCGACGCCACCTGTCGTGAGATCAGGGTGGCGCTGCTGGAGGCGGACGTCGCGCTGCCCGTGGTGCGGACGTTCATCGCGAAGATCAAGGAGCGCGCCAAGGGCGCGGAGGTCTCCGGCGCGCTGAACCCGGCCCAGCAGGTCATCAAGATCGTCAACGAAGAGCTGGTCGGCATCCTGGGCGGTGAGACCCGCAGGCTGAACCTGGCGAAGAACCCGCCGACCGTGATCATGCTCGCCGGCCTCCAGGGCGCGGGCAAGACGACCCTCGCGGGCAAGCTCGCGAAGTGGCTGCGCGGCCAGGGCCACACGCCGATGCTCGTCGCGTGCGACCTCCAGCGCCCGAACGCGGTCAACCAGCTCCAGGTCGTCGGTGAGCGCGCGGGCGTGCCCGTGTTCGCCCCCGAGCCCGGCAACGGCGTGGGCAACCCGGTCGACGTGGCCCGCCGCGGCATCGAAGAGGCCCGGCGCGCGCAGCACGACGTCGTGGTCGTCGACACCGCGGGCCGCCTCGGCGTCGACGCGGAGCTGATGAAGCAGGCCAAGGACATCCGCGACGCGGTGGAGCCCGAGGAAGTCCTGTTCGTCGTCGACGCGATGATCGGCCAGGACGCGGTCAACACCGCGCAGGCGTTCGCCGACGGCGTCGGGTTCACCGGTGTCGTGCTGACGAAGCTCGACGGCGACGCCCGCGGTGGTGCCGCGCTGAGCGTCCGCGAGGTCACCGGCCAGCCGATCCTCTTCGCGTCGAACGGCGAGAAGCTGGAGGACTTCGACGTCTTCCACCCCGACCGGATGGCGAGCCGCATCCTCGGGATGGGCGACGTGCTGACCCTGATCGAGCAGGCCGAGCAGGCCTTCGACCAGGAGAAGGCCGAGGTCGCCGCGCAGAAGATGGGGTCCGGCCAGCTCACGCTGGAGGACTTCCTGGAGCAGATGCTCGCCATCCGCAAGATGGGTCCCATCGCGAACCTGCTGGGCATGCTCCCCGGCGCGGGCCAGATGAAGGACCAGCTCGCGATGCTGGACGAGAAGCACCTCGACCGCGTGCAGGCCATCATCCGCGGCATGACGCCCGCCGAGCGCGACGACCCGAAGATCATCAACGCGTCCCGCAGGCTGCGCATCGCGAACGGCTCCGGCGTGAAGGTCAGCGACGTCAACGACCTCGTCAACCGCTTCTTCGACGCCCGCAAGATGATGTCGCAGATGGCCGGCCGCTTCGGCATGCCGGGCGGCGGTGGCGGCAAGACCAACCGCAAGGGCAAGAAGGGGAAGAAGGGCAAGGGCAGCGGACGCGGCCCGACCCAGCCGAAGATCAAGGGCGGCTTCCCCGGCATGTTCCCCGGCGGCATGCCGGGCATGCCCCCCGGCGCGGGCGGCGCCCCCGAACTGCCTCCGGGCCTCGGCGGCTTGAACGACCTGCCACCCGGCTTCGACCCGTCGAAGTTCAAGTTCGACAAGTGACGGCGGTCGTCGCATGAGCGGGATGCACCTGCGCGGCGTCGTCCTCCCGGACGGCGACCAGCGCGACCTGTGGGTGGTCAACGGCCGCATCAGGACCCGCGAGGTTCCCGGCGCGCGCACCGTCGTGGACGGCGGCTACCTCCTGCCGGGCCTGGTGGACGCGCACTGCCACGTGGGCATCGGCCCGAAGGGCCCGGTCGACCTGGCCGAGGCCGCGACGCAGGCTGAGGTGGACCGCGACGCGGGCACCCTCCTGCTCCGCGACTGCGGCGCCCCGCTGGACACCCGCCCGCTCCAGGAGCGCTTGGACCTCCCGAGGATCATCCGAGCGGGCAGGCACCTGTCCCGCCCGAAGCGCTACGTCCCGTACCTGGGCACGGACGTCGAGGACCCGGCCGACCTCCCGGCGGCCGTGGCCGAGCAGGTCGCCTACGGCGACGGCTGGGTCAAGCTGGTCGGCGACTGGATCGACCGAGCCCAGGGCGACCTGGCCCCCCTCTGGGAGGACGACGTCCTCACCGAGGCGATCAAGGTCGCCCACGAGGGCGGCGCCAGGGTCACCGCGCACGTCTTCGGCGAGGACGCCCTACCGGGCCTGCTCAAGGCGGGCATCGACTGCATCGAACACGGCACCGGCCTCACCGACGACACCATCAGCCTCATGGCGAGCACCGGCGCGGCCCTGGTACCCACCCTGGTCAACATCGAGACGTTCCCCGGCATCGCCAACAGCGCCGCCAAGTACCCGACCTACGCCACCCACATGCGCTCCTTGCACGCAGGCGTGAGCACCACGGTCGCCAAGGCGATCGAAGCGGGCATCCCCGTCTACGCAGGCACGGACGCGGGCGGCGGCATAGCCCACGGCCTGATCGTCGACGAGATCGAAGCCCTGCACCGCGTAGGCATGACCACCGACCAGGCCATCGCAGCAGCCTCGTGGTCAGCAAGAACGTGGCTCGGCTACCCCAGCCTCACCGAGGGCTCAGCAGCAGACGTAGTCGTCTACGACACCGACCCCCGCACAGACCTAAACGCCCTGAGGCACCCCAAGCTGATCATGCTCAGGGGTCGCATCCACTAGCCAACAGTCCCACCCCCTATCTCTTGCCCCACCGGACTACCGCCACCAGCCCCACCGCCCCACCCACGAACTCGCGGCCCTAATTCCCAACCCCCACCCACCGCACCACACGGGTAGCGCCCACACCCCTCCCGTGCCCCCGATCCACAGCGCCCTTCGTGCCCGTCAGGCCTTGTCAAGGCATCTTTCCCGCCTTGACAAGGCCTGACGGGCATCGAAATAATTGCGCGACCGGGGCGCCACCCCCTCACCCAACCCGCCCCCCACCCAGACGCGACCCACCAAGCACCCCCCGCCTCCATCCGGGTTGACCTGTTCGGTCCCCAAGGTCAACCCCCAGTACGTTCGTGCAGGTGGAGGAACCAACCCCCGAACGCGCCCACTGGGCGTTCGCAGCCTTCTTCACCGGCTTGGCCGGCTACTACCTGTCCACCTTCGCCGTGACCGCCCTGACAGCCGACCGCTTCGAGCAGTTCGACGTCAGCAGCCCCCCGGTCCTGGGCCCCCTCCTGCTCCTCCTCTTCCTCCCCAACGTCCTCCTCGGCGCGGGCCCGGCCGTGATCTCCCGCCTCAGAGGCGCGGGACCCACCCAGGACTTCGGCCTCAAACCCACCTGGCGCGACGTCAAGGTGGGCTTGGCCTGCGGCGGCCTGTCCCTCCTGGTGGCCTGGGTGGTCGGCGTCCTCCTCCTCAGCGTCCGCAGGGACACCGCCGACACCAGGTCGGCCCTGGAGGACATCGGCCTCCTCTCGGGCGGCAAGTCCGTCTGGCTGGCCGTGGCCGCCCTCTTCGTCTTCGCGGGCGCCCCGATCACCGAGGAACTCCTCACCAGGGGAGCCCTCTGGAAGGCGCTGGAGCACTACCGCGTGCCCCGCACCACGATCCTCGTCCTGACGGCGCTGATCTTCGCGTTCCTGCACGAGGAGTCGTGGCGCACGCTCGGGCTCTTCGCCCAGGGCGTGGCGATCGGCGCGGCGAGGATGATCACCGGACGCACGTCGTCCAGCATGGTGGCGCACGCCACGAACAACCTGCTCCCAGCGGTTTACCTGTACGCGGGCGCCTCCTGATTAGGGTGATGACTCGTGAACCCACCGCTCGAACCCCCACCGCAGGGGCTGTTGGCCAGTGTCCGCGCGGTGAGCCGGGAGCCCGAACCCGAACGGGAGGGGCAGCGCTGGGGTTTCGGCGCTTTCCTGCTCGTCGAGGCCGTCTTCATCCTCAGCGCGGTGTTCATCACCGCCATCGCCAGCACATCGGGAGCCGACCTCTCCAGTTCGATGGCGTTCCTGCTGATCGGCTCGATCGTGCCGACGGTGCTCGCGGCGGCCGTGGCCGTCGTGATCACCCTCGTGCGCGGCAACGGGCCGTTGATCGACCTCCGCCTGGAGTGGAACTGGGCGGACGTGAAGGTCGGCCTCAAGCTGGGCGCGCTCGGCATGGTGCTGACCTACGTCGCCGCGATGGTGTGGGCGCGGTTCGTCGGCAACCAGAACGCGACGTCCACGATCGGTGAGCTGGTGGACGGCACCACGATGCCGGTGTCGGTGGCCGTGGTGATGTTCCTCTACGTGTGCTTCGTCGGCCCGGTCTGCGAGGAGCTGATCTACCGCGGCCTGCTGTGGGGCGCGATCGAGCGCCAGGGCTGGAGCAGGTGGGCGGCGTTCCTGCTCACCACGCTGATCTTCGCGGCCAGCCACCTCGAACCGCTCCGCACGTCGCTGCTGATCGTCATCGCGCTGCCCATCGGCATCGCCAGGCTGATCACCCGCAGGCTGACCGCCAGCGTGGTCGCGCACGTCGTGAACAACTTCCTGCCCGGCCTGACGATCCTGCTCATCGCCGTCGGGGTGATGCCCGCGTGATCGACCTCAACAGCGACCTCGGCGAGGGGTTCGGCGTCTGGCGCCTCGGCGACGACGACGCGCTGCTCGACGTGGTGACCAGCGCGAACGTGGCCTGCGGTTTCCACGCGGGGGACCCGTCGACCATGCGCAGGGTGTGCGCCGCCGCCGCGGAGCGCGGGGTGTCGGTCGGCGCCCAGGTGTCCTACCGGGACCTCGCCGGGTTCGGCCGCCGCTTCATCGACGTCGACCCGGCGGAGCTGGCCGACGAGGTGCTCTACCAGGTCGGTGCGCTCGACGCGTGCGCCAGGGCGGCGGGCACGGCGGTCGCGTACGTGAAGCCGCACGGAGCCCTCTACAACGCGGCCGTGCACCACGAGGCGCAGGCGCGGGCCGTGGTCGACGGCGTCCGCGCGTTCGGCGCCCTGCCCGTGCTCGGCCTGCCGGGTTCGCGCCTGCTGGCCGAGGCCGAGGCCGCCGGGCTGCCCGCCGTGACCGAGGCGTTCGCGGACCGCGGGTACACGCCCGAGGGGGCGCTGGTGTCCCGCCGGGAGTCGAACGCGCTGCTCACGGACACCCCGGCCATCGTCGACCGGGCCCTCCGGCTGGCCGAACGGGGGGAGATCGTCGCCGTCGACGGCACGGTCCTGAACACCGGCGCGGCGTCGCTCTGCCTGCACGGCGACACCCCCGGAGCCGTCGCGCACGCCCGTGCGGTGCGGGACGCGCTGACCTCCGCGGGGGTCCATCTGGTGGCTTTCGCCCGACCGATTCGGCCGTAGCGGAGGCCGTCTGGCAGAATGGACTGTTGTTCGCCGAGGCCGGACCCTCTCACCGTGCTGTGGCGCCATGTTCTTTGGGCTTTCCCACCCGTGCCCCACTCGGGTGACGAGCGCCCGCACCTTGGTAAACGAGAGCTTGAGGAGTACCAGTACCCGTGGCCGTCAAGATCAAGCTTCAGCGGCTTGGCAAGATCCGTCAGCCTTACTACCGGATCATCGTTTCGGACGCTCGCACCCGCCGCAACGGCAAGGCCATCGAGACGATCGGCAAGTACCACCCCAAGGAGGAGCCGTCGTTCATCGACGTCGACTCCGACCGGGCGCAGTACTGGCTGGGCGTCGGCGCGCAGCCGACCGAGTCCGTCCAGCGCCTGCTGGAGATCACCGGTGACTGGCAGAAGTTCAAGAAGCTGCCGGGCGAAGAGGGCACGCTGAAGGTGAAGGAGGCCAAGACGTCGAAGGCCGACCTCTTCGCCGCCGCCCTCGCCGCCGCTTCGTCGGAGCCGATGGCCGAGGCCACCACCCCGAAGAAGAAGTCCGCGAAGAAGGCTGACGCGGAACCTGCCGCCGAGGCGCCCAAGGACGAGGCGTGAGTTTGTTGGCTGACGCCCTCGAACACCTCGTTCGTGGCATCGTCGACCACCCGGACGACGTCCGGGTGACCTTGGTCACCACTCGTCGCGGTCGCACCCTCGAGGTGCACGTCCACCCGGACGACCTCGGCAAGGTGATCGGGCGCGGCGGTCGCACCGCCACCGCCCTGCGCACCGTCATGGCCGGTATCGGTGGCCGTGGCGTTCGCGTCGACGTGGTCGACACCGACCGCTAGCCACAACAAGCACACAGAAGTAGGGCATGGACGTCGTCGTCGGCCGCGTGGCCAAGGCGCACGGGATCACCGGCGAACTCGCCGTTGACGTGCGCACCGATTCACCCGAGACGCGGTTCGCGCTCGGTTCGGCACTGGTCGCGAAGCTGCGCGATGGGACGACGCGCACCCTCACCGTCGCAGCCGCCCGGAACCACTCCGGGCGGCTGCTGGTGCGTTTCGAGCAGGTGCTGACCAGGGACGTCGCGGAGTCGCTGCGCGGCACGCTGCTGCTGGGCAGCACGGACGACCTGCCGCCGACCGACGACCCGGACGAGTTCTACGACCACGAGCTCGAAGGCCTGGTCGTGGAGATGCTCGACGGGACGAAGGTAGGCACCGTCAAGGAGATCGCCCACACCGCGGGTGCCGAGCTGCTCGTCGTCAACCGCGAGGGCGGCGGCGAACTGCTGGTGCCGTTCGTGCGGCAGATCGTGCCGACCGTGGACGTCAAGGGCGGCAAGGTCGTCATCGACCCGCCGGAGGGCCTGCTCGATGCGGATTGACGTTCTGACGATCTTCCCCGAGTACCTCGACCCGATCAGGGCCGCGCTGCTCGGCAAGGCGATCGACAAGGGCTTGATCAGCGTCGACGTGCACGACCTCCGCGACTGGACGCACGACGTGCACAAGGCCGTGGACAACAGCCCGTACGGCGGCGGTCCCGGCATGGTGATGCGGCCGCAGGTCTGGGGCGACGCGCTCGACCAGGTGTGCGCCGGTGACCCGGCGCCGCGGCTGGTCGTGCCGACCCCGGCGGGGCGGCCGTTCACCCAGGCGCTGGCGCACGAGTACGCGGCCGAGCCGCGGCTGGTGTTCGCCTGCGGGCGCTACGAGGGCATCGACCAGCGCGTGATCGACGACGCGTCCACCCGCATGCGCGTGGACGAGGTCTCCATCGGCGACTACGTGCTCGTCGGCGGCGAGGTGGCGGTGCTGGTGATGGTCGAGGCCGTCGTCCGCCTGCTGCCCGGCGTGCTCGGCAACCCGCGCTCGGCGGCGGAGGACTCGTTCTCCGACGGCCTGCTCGAAGGGCCGAGCTACACCCGTCCGGAGGTGTGGCGCGACCTGTCGGTGCCGGACGTGCTGCTGTCGGGCAACCACCGGCTGATCGACCGCTGGCGCCGTGACCAATCGCTCGAACGGACCCTGCACAGGCGTCCTGAGCTGCTCGAAGCCCTTCCTGAGGAATCCTTCGACAAGCACGACCGGGCCCTGCTCGACCGACTGCGGTCGGTGGAGGAGTAGGGTCGATTTCATTCCGGAGGTGCCCATCTGGCACACTGGACAGGTTGCTGCAGCCGGTTATTCGTTCCGGCGCGCGCCGCAAGCCCGCCCCCAAGGTGTCGCACTCTGAAGCTGCATTGCGCTCTGGGGGAGTACGCGAGACATATTGAGGACGAGGACGGACCACCGATGAACACCCTGGACGCTCTTGACGCCCAGTCGCTGCGCTCCGACATCCCCAGCTTCCGGCCGGGCGACACGCTGAAGGTTCACGTCCGGGTCATCGAGGGCACGCGCGAGCGGGTCCAGGTGTTCCAGGGCATCGTGATTCGCCGCCAGGGTGGCGGGATTCGCGAGACCTTCACGGTTCGCAAGGTCTCCTTCGGTGTCGGCGTCGAGCGCACCTTCCCGGTGCACTCCCCGAACATCGCGGAGATCGAGGTCGCGACCCGTGGCGCCGTGCGCCGCGCGAAGCTGTACTACCTCCGGGATCTGCGCGGCAAGGCCGCCAAGATCAAGGAGAAGCGCACCGCCAAGCCGGGTGCCTGACAGCGTCTCGCATCCCTACGCGTAGCCTGCCTACGTGGCAGACCCCGTGCGTTCGTCCGCTGACGGCAACGATTCAGATCCCCAGGGTGAAGATCGTGTCAGCGACCCAGCCGTAACCCCCGAGGCCGAGTTCGAGTCCATTCCGGACTCGGCCGGGGGTGGCAGGTCCAAGGCGAAGAAGAAGACCCCGCTGTGGCGTGAACTGCTGATCCTCGCGGGGACCGCACTGGTGCTCACCTTCGTGATCCAGACGTTCCTGGCGCGGGTCTACGTGATCCCGTCGGCGTCGATGGAGCAAACGCTGCACGGGTGCCCCGGCTGCGTGAACGACAAGGTGCTGGTCGACAAGCTCACCTACGACTTCGCCGACATCTCGCCCGGTGAAGTGGTCGTGTTCCGCGGCCCCGACTCGTGGGGCCAGAACGACATCCAGTCCAACCGTTCGGACAACCCGGTCGTCGCCGCGCTCCAGAGCGCCGCGTCCGTGGTGGGCCTCGCGCCGCCGGACGAGCGCGACTTCGTCAAGCGCGTCATCGCCACGGGCGGCCAGACCGTCCAGTGCTGCGACGACAAGCACCGGCTGATCGTCGACGGCAAGCCCCTCGACGAGCCGTACATCTACTGGCAGCCGGGCACCGGTCCCGAGGACCACGAGCCGTTCGAACCCGTGAAGGTCCCCGAAGGACACCTTTGGGTGATGGGTGACAACCGCACGAACTCCACCGACTCCCGCAAGCAGGGTGGCGGCGGCGTGGCGGGCACCGTCCCCGAGGCGAACGTCATCGGCAAGGCCCGCGTCATCGTCATCCCGCCCTCACGCTGGGGCGGGATCAGCGACCACAACCCCCAGTCGATCGCCATCGGCGCCCCGGAGTGGCAGCGCGGTTTGCCCGCCGGTGTCGCAATCGCGTCGGCGTGGCCGGTTCTGTTCCTGGGTCGGCGACTGCGCGATCGGCTGTTCACCCGTCGCTGAACCGGGTTCACACACAACGTCTGGGTACTCTGAGCGGGTGGTAGACGTAGTGCCCTCCCGAGGCCCATCCGATGAAGACCCCTATCGCTCCAGCGATGAGGAGGCCGTCGAGGCCTGGCGGGAGCGTGCGCGGAAAGCCCAGAAGGGCAAGCGCAAGGGTTCGTTCTGGAAAGAGCTGCCGATCCTGGTGGTCGTGGCCTTCGGGCTCGCCTTCCTGATCCAGACCTTCCTGGCGCGGGTGTACATGATCCCGTCGGAGTCGATGGAGCAGACGCTGCACGGCTGCAACGGCTGCTACGGCGACCGCGTGCTGGTCGACAAGATCACGTACGACTTCAGCGAACCCGCTCCCGGCGACGTGATCGTCTTCCACGGGCCGCAGAGCTGGCAGAACGACTTCGTGACGGCGGAGCCGACGAACGCGTTCCAGAAGGGCCTCCAGGGGCTCGGCGCGCTCATCGGCCTGCCCTCCGCCAGCCAGGAGGACTTCGTCAAGCGCGTCATCGCCGTGGGCGGCCAGACGGTGAAGTGCTGCGACGACAAGAACCGGGTCACCGTCGACGGCAAGCCCCTCGACGAGTCGTACCTGTACTGGGAACCGGGCCGGAGCACCGTCCAGGAGTCGTTCGCCGACCTGACGATCCCGAAGGGCTTCCTGTTCGTGCTGGGCGACAACCGCAACGACTCGTGCGACTCGCGGTGCCAGGGCGACGGCCGGGAAGGCGGGCTCGTGCCGATCGACAACGTCGTGGGCAAGGCGCGCGCCGTCGTGCTGCCACCCTCGCGCTGGCAGGGCGTCACGGACCACAACCCGCAGTCCCAGGTCGTCGCCATGGGCGCCCCGTCCTGGCAGTCCGCGCTCCCCGCGGGCGTCGGCATCGCCTTCGCGTGGCCGGTGCTGTTCCTCGGCAAGCGTGCGCGGGCCAGGTTCCGCCGCAAGACCCTGGGATAGGGTCGTCGGGTGATCCGCAACCCACCCCGCGTGGTCGTCCGGCGGGACGCCGGGATCTGGGCCCTGCAAGCCGCGCTGGACCGCCGTGGACTCGGCCCCGTCGCCGGGGTCGACGAAGCGGGCCGCGGCGCGTGCGCGGGCCCGCTGGTGGTCGCGTCGTGCGTGCTGAAGCCCAAGGACGCGGCGCGCTTCGAGGGGCTGACGGACTCCAAGCTGCTCACCGCCGCCGCCAGGGACCGCATGTACGACGTGGTGCTGGCCCGCGCGGTGGACTACACGGTCATCGTGATCCCGGCCGCCGAGGTCGACGGGATCGGCGTGCACGTGGCGAACATCGAGGGCATGCGGCGGGCCGTGGCCCAGTTGTCCGGCCACCCCGGTTACGTGCTGACGGACGGGTTCCGGGTGCCGGGCCTGACCGCGCCGAGCATGCCGGTGGTGAAGGGCGACCGGGTGGCCGCGTGCGTCGCCGCCGCGTCGGTGCTCGCGAAGGTCACCAGGGACCGGATCATGTCCGGCCTGCACGGCGAGCTGCCGGTCTACGGCTTCGACGTCCACAAGGGGTACTGCACCGCCGTGCACACCTCCGCGCTGGTGGAACACGGCCCGAGCGCGGAGCACCGGTGGTCGTATGCGAACGTGGCGTCAGCCGCGATCCGGCACGGACTTGAGCCGCCACACCGTGTGGCGCGCAGTGTGGCCGCGATCGGCGTGGTCCAGAATGGGGCACCCCCGGTTGCGGGGGCGGCAGGGCTCGCGACGAGGAGGGGCGCGGATTCGATGATTACCCGCGCGGAGGCGTAATGAGTGCAGAGGATCTCGAAAAGTACGAGACCGAGATGGAGCTGTCGCTGTACAAGGAGTACCGCGACATCGTCAGCCAGTTCTCGTTCGTCGTGGAGACCGAACGGCGGTTCTACCTCGCCAATTCGGTGGACGTGCAGGTTCGCAACGCGGACGGCGAGGTCTACTTCGAGGTGCGCATGTCCGATGCCTGGGTGTGGGACATGTACCGCCCGGCCAGGTTCGTGAAGAACGTCCGCGTCATCACGTTCAAGGACGTGAACGTCGAGGAGCTGGACAAGCCCGACCTGCGGCTTCCCGAGGGCGGCCCGTTCGACACGTGATCCACCGGCGCACGCCGACCTCGGTCTTCAGGGGACCCCTCCGCTGGTGGAGGGGTCCCCTGAAGGCTGTCCGCACTAGCACACCCGTCCGACAGTTCGCGCTGATCAGGCCGTTGAAGATCGCGACCTGTCCACAGCCCCGGTAGTTGTCCACAGTTCCGGGATTCCCCCTGGCCGCTCCTCGCCCCCCTGGGCAGAGTCGAACCAGACGACCGAGGGGGAACGACAGATGGTGGACGTGGCCGAACGCACCCTGGGCAGGCAGGGCGAGGACCTGGCGTGCGAGTACCTGGAGCGCCTGGGCCTGGTGGTCCTGAGCCGCAACTGGGCCTGCCGCGACGGCGAGCTCGACGCGGTGTGCACCGACGGCGACCAGTTGATCGTGGTGGAGGTCAAGAGCAGATCCGGTGTCGCGTTCGGCGGCCCGCTGGAGGCCGTGACACCGGAGAAGCTGGCCCGCGTCCGCAAGGCGACCCAGCGCTGGCTGATGGCGTACCGCGTCGGCTGGGTGTCCATCAGGTACGACGCGATCTCCGTCCTCTGGACACCGGAGGGTGAAGTTCGGCTGCACCACCTGAAAGGCTTGTGATGGGCCTCGCGAGGGCGTGGTCTGTCGCCCTGTTCGGGGTCGACGGCGTCGTGGTCGAGATCGAGGCCGACGTCGGCGCGGGCACCGTGAAGACCCAGCTCCTCGGCCTCCCGGACGCGGCGCTGCACGAGTCGAAGGACCGGGTCCGGGCGGCCATCCGCAACAGCGACCACACCTGGCCGACCCAGCGCGTGACGCTGGGCCTCTCGCCCGCGGCGCTCCCTAAGGGCGGCGCGGGTTACGACCTGGCGCTGGCGTCAGTGGTACTGGCCGCCGCGAACTCCGTTCCGGCCGACCGCTTGGCCGACACCGTCCTGCTGGGTGAGCTGGCGCTGGACGGCAGGCTGCGCGGCGTTCGCGGTGTGCTGCCCGCCCTGCTGGCCGCGAGGCGGGAGGGTTTGCGGCACGCCGTCGTCCCGGTCGAGTCCCTGCCGGAGGCGTCGCTGGTGGAGGGCTTGACCGTCCGCGGAGCCGCCAGCCTGACCGAGGTGGTCGCGTGGCTGAGGGGCGACGACACCGCACTCCACCCGGCCCCGCCCCCGGACGCGCCGCCACCACCCGGTTCGGCCGACCTGGCCGACGTCCTCGGCCAACCCGAGGCGCGCTGGGCACTGGAGGTGGCCGCGGCGGGCGGGCACCACCTGCTCCTCAGCGGCCCGCCGGGCACCGGCAAGACGATGCTCGCCCAACGCCTTGGCGGCCTGCTGCCACCCCTCACCACCTCGGAAGCCCTGGAGGTCACCGCCATCCACTCGGTGGCGGGCCTGCTTTCCACCGAGGCACCGCTGGTGGCGGCCCCGCCGTTCATCGCCCTGCACCACTCCGCCTCCGTGGCCGCCCTGGTGGGCGGCGGCACCGGCCTGGCCAAACCCGGCTCGGCCAGCAAGGCCCACCGCGGCGTCCTCTTCCTGGACGAGGCCTGCGAGTTCAGCAGAACCGGTCTCGACGCCCTCCGCACCGCCTTGGAGGAGGGCGAGGTCCGCCTGGCCAGGCAGGCGGGCACGGTCCGCTACCCGGCCCGCTTCCAGTTGGTGCTGGCCACCAACACCTGCCCCTGCGCCCCACCGAAGGAGGTCGACTGCACCTGCACCCCCAGAGACCGCCGCAGATACCAGGCAAAACTCTCCGGCCCTCTCCTGGACCGAGTCGACCTACGCGTGAAGATGCGCCCCCTGATAGCCATGAACGGCGCCGAACTCACCACCCCGGAACCCACAGCCGTAGTGCGCGCCCGCGTCCTCAAGGCCCGCACCAGAGCAGCAGAACGCTGGTCCGCCCACGGCGAACCGTGGCGCACCAACGCAGAAGTCCCAGGCCCGTCCCTACGCAGAGAATTCGCCCTACCCCGCCCCACCACAGCCCTACTCGACAGAGCCCTCTCCACAGGTTCCCTAACAGGCCGCGGCGCAGACCGCTGCATCCGAGTCGCCTGGACCCTCGCAGACCTAGCAGAAGCCCCCAACCCAACCGCAAACCACGTAGCAGCAGCCCTCGAATTCCGCGAACGCCGCTCCCTGTACTAACCACTCCACCAACCAACAGCCCACCGACCGGCCACTCCACCAACCAACAGCCCGCCTACCGGCACTCCACTTACTGGCCACTCCGCCTTCTGGCCACTCCGCCTTCTGCGGTCCCAGCTACTGGCTGCTCCGACTACGGGCCGCGCTAGCTACTAGCGCCGCTCCGGCTACCGGCCACTCCACCTACGGGCTGCTCCACCTACGGGCTGCCCAACTACCGCTGCCCACCTACCGACTGCTCCGACTACAGGCCGCGCTAGCTACTGCTGCTCCGGCCACCCGCCGCTTCACCTACCAGTCGCTCCGATGGCGGGCTGCTCCACTACGAACCGCCCCACCGACTAACTGCTCTGGCTACCGACCGCTCCAGCTGCAAGCCATTCCACCTATTGGCCGTTCCCGTTTTCTGGCCATCCCCACCCACTGGCCATCCCCACCTAACTGGCTACTCCCGCCTACTGGCTGCCCCCACCGACCAGCCATTCCCTCTGACCACCATCGCTGGCTACTGGCTGCCCCCACCGACCGACCATCCCGCTTTCCAGCCAGCACCACTTTCAGTCGCCCACCGACCGATCCCACCGACCAACTCAAGCCAACCCACCGCGTTCTACCCACCACGCCCCAACCACTCCACCTCTGACAACTTCACCGCCGCACTTCGAGGCATCCGAATCGCTGCATTGCCTAGGTTCGAACGTCTGAGCTGCTCGGCTGTCTGAGCGCACCGCCGTCGAGCTTCGCGATGTCCAACCCGCTCCACCTTCAGCTCGCCGCACTGCCTGGCCTCACCCTGGCTGGCCTTGCGACGTCCGCACCGCTCGTCCGCCCTAATTGCGCTCTACCAGCCCCAGCCGAGCCCACCCACCCCTAGCCTTCTCGGCCCGTACCTCGCCAGCCTGCGACGCGGCCCCCCACATCCGCGTCGCCCGGCTTCCTACCGATCCGGCAGCAGTCCCCCGGCGCCCCCGGCGCCTAACCACTGCCCTCAATCGTCGCGAAAGCCACCCGCCAGATGACCCTCCCAACCACCACCCACTCAACCCACCCACGATCCCCAGCACTACGCCAAACCACGGTTTCCGCACATCTGCGTCAACCACGCCAAGCCGCCCAATCCCCAACCCCATTTGCCCTTCACCCCTGCCCCATTCGCAGCTCCACCAGACCACCCACGATCCGCCAACGCCTTCCTTCCCCACCTCGCTGCCCTGTCTCTCCTCGCCCCGCCGCCCCGCTCGCCTCCCCACCTCGCCTTCCCGCCCCCTCACCTTTCCCTGCCGCCCCCTCGCCTTCCCGCCCCGCCGCCCCACCTCACCAACACCTCGCCCCCAACCGTTCCCACCCATCCACCCACCGCCAAACAACCAGCACTGGCAACAAGAACCCACCACCGGAGATCGTCATGAGCCTTGATCGCGTTCGGCTGGCCCGCGCCTACCTCTCGCGCGTCGCGGAGCCTCCCGCGCCCGCGCTGGCCGCGTTCGTCGCCGAAGAAGGTCCGGTCCGGGCGGCTGAACTGGTCAAAGCGGGCAAGGTTCCGTCGAGCGTGGAAGGGCAGACGTCGGCGAGACGGGCGGAGGATCGGGCGGCTGATGATCTGCGGCGGGTCGCGGAGGTGGGTGGGCGGTTGGTCGTTCCGGAGGACGACGAGTGGCCTGAGTGGCCGTTCAACGCGCTTGTGCTCGCTGCCGCGCAAGGGTTGCGGTGCGGGTTGGCGCCGTTGGCGTTGTGGGTGCGCGGCAAGGCGAACGTGGCCGAGTTGGCCGAACGGGCGGTCGCGGTGGTCGGGTCTCGTGCGGCCAGCGGGTACGGGCAGCACGTCGCCGCGGAGTTCGGGCACGGGCTCGCGGAGGCGGGCATCGTGGTGGTGTCCGGTGCGGCGTACGGGATCGACGGGTGCGCTCATCGCGGCGCGCTGTCCGCTGGTGGCGTAACCATCGCGGTGCTGGCCTGCGGGGTGGACGTCGCTTACCCCGCCGGGCACGCCGGGTTGATCGCGCGCATCCCCGAGCGCGGCCTGGTGGTCAGCGAGTACCCGCCGACGCACACGCCAGCGCGGCACCGGTTCCTGACGCGCAACCGGCTCATCGCGGCGCTCGGTGACGGCACGGTGGTCGTCGAGGCGGGTCGGCGCAGCGGGGCGAAGAACACGGCGGCTTCCACGTCCGCGCTGGGGCGGGTGTTGATGGCGGTGCCGGGGCCGGTCACGTCCGTCAGTTCCACCGGCTGCCACGACCTGTTGCGGTCGGGGGAGGCCATCGCCGTCAGCACCGTCGCGGAGGTGATCGAGTCGACGGGACGGCTGGGCGTCGACCTGGTCGAGTCGACGCGACGGTCGGAGACCACGGTCGGTCCGCCGCAAGGTGACGCGGTTCGGGTGCACGAAGCCTTGGGGCTGGTGGGCGGGAACAGCGCCGACGTGATCGCGGTCGAGTCCGGAGTCGCTTTGTCGACAGTCCGCGCTCTGCTGCCCGCTTTGGAGATGGCGGGACTGGCGGAACGGGTCGATTCCGGGTGGAAACGCTCTCATGCCCAGGACAGGTGTGGCGATGCTTGACCAAGGGCCACCGAAGGCGCAGCGTCATGGCCTATGTCCCTGCCGCCGCCCGCACGGACTCGTCGTGTCGACCTCGTCCGGTCGCGTGCCGAGCTGCCCGAGGACGTTCGCGCGGCCCTGGACTCGTACGAGCGTCACCTGGCTTCGGAGCGTGGTCTTTCGCCGCACACGGTGCGTGCTTACCTGGGTGACGTGGTGGGTCTCGTGGTGCACGTGGCCGCGGGGGACTCCGCTGACGCGACCGTCGAGTCGATCGACCTCGCCGCGCTCCGCTCCTGGCTGGCGGCGCAGCTCGCGGCGGGGGCCAGCCGCACGACGATGGCGCGCCGAGCTGCGGCTGCCCGCACGTTCACCGCCTGGGCGACCCGCGCGGGCCTCCTCGCGGAGGACCCCGGACCGCGGCTTTCCGCGCCTCGTCCGCACCGCACGCTGCCCGCCGTGCTGCGCCAGGACCAAGCCGAAGCTGCGATGACCGTCGCAGATTTTGCAGCGGAGAATGGTGATCCGGTTGCGCTGCGTGACCAAGCCGTGGTGGAGTTGCTCTACGCAACGGGCGTTCGAGTCGCCGAGTTGTGCGGTCTCGACCTCGACGACGTGGACTACTCCCTGAGGGTGATTCGAGTTCTTGGCAAGGGCAGTCGCGAACGCGCCGTGCCGTTCGGCGTTCCGGCCGAACGTGCGGTACGGCGTTGGGTGGAACGAGGCCGATCGGCGCTGGTCAGCGCCGATGCGTCGAAAGCGCTGTTCCTGGGGGTCCAAGGTCGACGTCTCGATTCCCGTACCGCCAGGCGGGTTGTTCACGATGTAGTGGGTGCGGTACCAGGTACGGCCCCGCTCGGGCCGCACGGACTTCGCCACTCAGCGGCGACACACCTCTTGGAAGGGGGAGCGGACCTGCGCACAGTCCAAGAACTCCTTGGTCACGCTACGCTCGCAACAACTCAGCTCTACACACACGTCACTGTCGAACGGCTGAAGGCGATCCATGACCGAACCCACCCCCGTTCCTGACGTCGCAGGGGGAGGTTCGCGGACCGCAACCGTGAACTCCCCGACTGCCGCGCACGTCGGAACCACGTCGGAGGCGCACACCCCGGCGGGGACCAACGGTCACCGCATCGACGGTGACCCCCTCCCAAACGGGAGTGCCGTGGCGAACGGCCATGCCGTCATGCTCGCGCCCGCGACGCGCAACGGCTCCCAGCGCCCGGCTCACCCGGCGTCCGAATCACGCACCGCGGACGACGTCGAAGCCGGGATCATCGCCCTCTGGCAGAAGTACGGGAAGTCGCACGAGCAGGTCGTCCGCGACCGACTGGTCCTGCACTACGCACCGCTGGTCAAGTACGTCGCCGGCCGAGTCGGCACGGGCCTGCCCGCCCACGTCGACGTCGGCGACCTGATCCAGTCCGGCATCTTCGGGCTGGTCGACGCGATCGAGAAGTTCGAGTTCGAACGCGGCCTGAAGTTCGAGACCTACGCGATGCAACGCATTCGCGGCGCCATCCTGGACGACCTCCGCTCCCAGGACTGGGTTCCCCGTTCGGTCCGCTCCCGCGCGCGGGACGTGGAACGCGCGCTGGAACGCCTCGGCGGCCAGTTGCAGCGCACACCGACGGACCGCGAACTGGCCGTCGAACTCAAGATCGGCCTCGCGGAACTGCGCGAGCTCTACGCCCAGTTGCAACTCACCAGCGTCGTCGCGCTGGACGAACTGATCGCCGCAGGCCGCGGGGGTACCGGAGCAGGCGCCTCCTTAGCCGAGTCAATACCCGACAACCACGCGGAAGACCCGGTCGCGACCCTCGTCGACCTGGACAGCCGCCGCCAACTGGCCGACGCCATCGCCCAGCTCGCCGAACGCGACCGAGTGGTGGTCACCCTCTACTACTTCGAGAACCTGACCCTCGCCGAGATCGGCAAGGTACTGGGCGTCACCGAAGTCCAGGGTTTGCCAACTGCACACGCGAGCGGTGCTCCGCCTCCGCACCAAGCTCAACGAGCAGACGGACTGACCACCTCCGGTGATCACCGCTAGTCGACTGTGGCCGGAAGCCCACACTTCCGGCCACGACCAGCTCCACCACCGGGAACCACGGAGTTCCCGTCGCGCACCAGGCCTCTGCTCGACCGACCTCGCTTAACCCTTTCGTTCGGCGACTGACGTCGCGCTCGACATCGTGGTTCTGCCTCACCCTTCGTGATCGTGTCCTCGGTTGAGCTGGACGTGCCGAACTTGCCGTGGTGGTGCACGACCAGGTGTTGCCGCAGGTGGGAGTGGTAGCAGGCGGATTCGGCCGGGGGAGACCAGTCTGATCGGGTTGAGGTAGACCTGGCCTCGTCGGGCGCCCCAGTGCAGGCAGGCTGGGATCGGACAGCCCTCGTGACCTGGCAGGAGGGTGCCGAGCGGTTCGCCGCGCCTGATCGGATCGCCGGTGCGGACTGTCGGGCTCACCGGCTCGTACGTCGTGCGCAAGCCGCCGCCGTGAACCACCGACACCACCGGCCGGTCGCCCACCTCCCCTGCGAAGAGCACGGTGCCGTCACCGGCTGCCAGTACCGGCTCACCTGCGGATCCGCCCAGGTCAACGCCTCGATGGCCAGGACCATATGGGGTTGTTGGCGCGCTGAACGCGCGGAGGACGGGGTGCGGTGGCGCGAGTGGCCAGCCGTAGACGCCTCGACGGGCTTGCGCCGAGGTCGGGGGTGCCAGCGACGCCACGAGAACACCGGCCAGCAACGCCACGAGCACGCTGGCCAGCGGGGATGGCAGCACGGACGTGGTCAGCGGCCCGGTCAGCGGTCTGACCGGAGGGTTGGGCAACGGCCCAGACAGTGGCCTGGTCAGAGGGTTGGGCAGCGGCCCGGTCGGCAGCCTGGCCGGAGCCCCGAGCCGTGGGCGAACCACGTCGGACTGGACCGCAGGCCACATCGCTGAGCGAACTAAGTCGGATTGGGCTGCGGGCCACGTCGCGGGGCGAGCCAGGTCGGATTGGGCTGCGGGCCACGTCGCGGGGTGAACCAGGTCGGACTGGACTGGGGGCCACGTTGCGGGGCGAGTCAGGTCGGACTGGACTGGGGGCCACGTTGCGGGGCGAGTCAGGTCGGACTGGACTGGGGGCCACGTTGCGGGGCGAGTCAGGTCGGGCTGGACCGCAGGCCACATGGCCGGGCGAACCACGTCGGGCTGGACCGCAGGACACATCGCTGAGCGAACCACGTTGGACTGGACCGCAGGCCACATTGCCGGGCTAGCCAGGTCGGACTGGGCTGCGGGCCAGGTTGCTGGGCGAAGCGCCGACCTGGCTGTTGGTCGACTTGGTAGTGCGGCAGGCGGGCTGGATGTCAGTCGGGTGGCTAGTCGAGTTGCCAGGTGAACCGTGCTGGACAGTGCGAACCGGACCACTGGCCAATCCGCCAACCCGGTTGTTGGCTGGGCCACTGGCCAAAATGCCGACCTGGTGCTGCGGAGCCGAGCGGGCCGAAGCGGTGGCTCGACCGCCAACGTGACCGCTGGCGAGGTCGTAAGCCGGGCCGTCGACCGACCTGTCAGCCAATGGAGTGTTCGGGCTGCGAGTAGCCGGGCGAGCCGGAGCACTGACTGCTCCGCCAACCCCCCGGCTCGCGGCAAGCGCCGACAACGCCCCACCGCACCCCTAGTCTGGAGCGGTCCGAGCGGGTGGCGGGCGGGTGATGTGCGCATGGGTTCACGGTGCGGTGTGGGCTGTGTCGGTGCCAGCGCGAATATCGGATCTGTGGACAACCACCCGGCCTGTGGACAACCGGAGGCCCCGGTTCGGAGATCGGGCCTCTTCGGCGTACACTTGTTTCACGCCCCGTCTGCGTACGGGACGACTTCGCGTGCCACTGCTGATCCGATCCCTTTCGAGTGTGGTCGAGTCACGGCGTCCGGCGGTCCCAAAGGTCAATTTTCTTCGGGTCTGGACGGCGGCAGGGCACTAGGGCGGTGTGCCATCCCGGCTCGCCGCGACAACCGGAATACGCGCGCCGGCCGGTCCGGTGCGCCTGATCGAAAAGGTGCGAACCCGGCTATGGCCGTCGTCACCATGAAGCAGCTGCTCGACAGCGGCGTGCACTTCGGGCACCAGACCCGTCGCTGGAACCCGAAGATGAAGCGCTACATCTTCACCGAGCGCAACGGCATCTACATCATCGACCTCCAGCAGACGCTGACCTACATCGACCGGGCGTACGAGTTCGTCCGCGAGACGGTCGCGCACGGTGGGTCGATCCTGTTCATCGGCACCAAGAAGCAGGCGCAGGAAGCGATCGCCAGCGAGGCGCTCCGCGTCGGCATGCCGTACGTGAACCAGCGTTGGCTGGGCGGCATGCTCACCAACTTCTCGACGGTGCACAAGCGCCTCCAGCGCCTCAAGGAGCTGGAGTCGATGGAGCAGACCGGCGGTTTCCAGGGTTTCACCAAGAAGGAAATCCTGATGATGAACCGCGAGAAGGACAAGCTGTCCCGCACGCTGGGCGGCATTCGCGACATGGCCAAGGTGCCCTCCGCGGTGTGGATCGTCGACACCAAGAAGGAGCACATCGCCGTCGGTGAGGCGCGCAAGCTGCACATCCCGATCGTCGCGATCCTGGACACGAACTGCGACCCGGACGAGGTCGACTTCCCGATTCCGGGCAACGACGACGCGATCCGCTCCGCGGCGCTGCTGACCAAGGTCGTCGCCGAGGCGGCCGCCGCCGGTCTGATGGCCCGCTCGGGCGCGCGCAACAACGCGGCCGACGGTGACGACAAGCCGGAGCCCGGCATCGACGAGCCGCTGGCCGAGTGGGAGCAGGAGCTGCTGACCAGCACCACCCCCGAGGCCGCGGAGGCCACCCCGGCCGCCGAGACCGCCGAGGCGCCTGCCGAGCAGCCCGTCCAGTCCTGATCCAGCGGGTGCGCCACGCCCGTGTGAACAACGGGCGTGGCGCGCTCAGCACCAACTCGCGCGTAACCCACGTCGGCCCCGGCCGACATCGGACCGCAGAAGGAACGGAAATCGCACGATGGCGAACTACACCGCCGCTGATGTGAAGCGCCTCCGCGAGCTCACGGCCGCGGGCATGATGGCTTGCAAGAACGCGCTCGAGGAGACCGACGGCGACTTCGACAAGGCCGTCGAGATCCTGCGGATCAAGGGTGCGAAGGACGTCGGCAAGCGCGCTGGCCGCACCGCCACCAACGGTCTCGTCACGTCCGAGGACGGCGTGATGGTCCAGGTGCTGTGCGAGACCGACTTCGTGGCCAAGACCGACGGCTTCCAGGAGTTCGCCGCCACGGTCCTCGCGGCCGCCAAGGCTTCCCGCGCCAACGACGTCGCGACCCTGCTGACCAGCGAGATCGACGGCAAGACCGTCGCCACGGTGGTCGAGGAGTACTCGGCGAAGCTGTCCGAGAAGCTGGAGGTCGGCAACGTCGCCGTGTTCGACGGCACCGTCACCACCTACCTGCACCGCCGCTCGGCGGACCTGCCGCCCGCGATCGGCGTGGTCGTCGAGTACACGGGTGACAACGAGTCCGTCGCCGCGGACACCGCGAAGCAGATCGCGGCCATGCGGGCGAAGTACCTGACCCGCGAGGACGTCTCCGACGAGCTGGTCGCCAACGAGCGCCGCATCGCCGAGGAGACCGCTCGCGAAGAGGGCAAGCCGGATGCCGCGATCGCCAAGATCGCCGAAGGCCGCGTGAACGGCTTCTTCAAGGACGTCGTGCTCCTGGAGCAGGCCTCCGTGAAGGAGTCCAAGAAGACCGTCAAGGCAGTGCTGGACGAGGCCGGCGTAGCGGTTACCCGCTTCGCCCGGTTCGAGGTCGGCCAGGCCTGATTCGCGTGAGGGCGGGGTTGCAGCGCATCGCAACCCCGCCTTCGCCGTGTCCAGACCCCCAGCGCCGCGAGGAGGACCTGTGAGCGAAGACGTTGATGGTTACAAGCGCGTGATGCTCAAGCTCGGCGGGGAGATGTTCGGCGGCGGTGACGTCGGCGTCGACCCCGACGTCGTCACCGTCGTCGCCCGCCAGATCGCGGCCGTGGTCGGCACCGGAGCCCAGGTCGCCGTGGTGATCGGCGGCGGCAACTTCTTCCGCGGCGCCGAACTCCAGCAGCGCGGCATGGACCGCAGCCGCGCGGACTACATGGGCATGCTGGGCACCGTGATGAACTGCTTGGCGTTGCAGGACTTCCTGGAGCGCGAGCACGGCATCGACACCAGGGTCCAGACGTCCATCACGATGGGCCAGGTCGCCGAGTCCTACATCCCGCGCCGCGCCATGCGGCACCTCGAGAAGGGCCGCGTCGTGATCTTCGGCGGCGGCGCGGGCATGCCCTACTTCTCCACCGACACGACGGCCGCGCAGCGCGCGCTGGAGATCGGGTGCGAGATCGTGCTCATGGCGAAGGCGGTGGACGGCATCTACACCGCCGACCCCAAGATCGACCCGGACGCGCTGATGTTCGACAACATCACGCACCGCGAGGTGCTGGAACGCGGGTTGAACGTCGCGGACTCCACGGCTTTCAGCCTGTGCATGGACAACAACATGCCCATCATGGTGTTCAACCTCCTCACCGAGGGGAACATCGCGAGGGCGGTGCGTGGTGAGAAGATCGGAACATTGGTGAGCACCCCCGGTGGTCGCCCGTCCTTCTAGACCCGCTGGGTCCGGGCTTCGCGCCCGCCCCGGCTCGCACTAAGGAGTAGCCGTGATCGACGAGACCCTCCTCGACGCCGAGGAGAAGATGGAAAAAGCGGTGTCCGTGGCGAAGGACGACCTCGCGGCCGTGCGCACGGGCCGTGCTTCACCCGCCATGTTCTCGCGCATCGTCGTCGACTACTACGGTTCGCCGACCCCGCTGAACCAGTTGGCGAGCATCGCGATCCCCGAGGCGCGCATGGCCGTCGTCAAGCCGTACGACGCGAGCCAGCTCAACGCCATCGAGAAGGCGATCCGCGACTCCGACCTCGGCGTGAACCCCAGCAACGACGGCTCGATCATCCGCATCGTCATCCCGCAGCTCTCCGAGGAGCGCCGCAAGGAGATGGTGAAGGTCGCGAAGACCAAGGGTGAGGACGCCAAGATCACCATGCGCAACATCCGCCGCAAGGCGAAGGAAGAGATCGAGCGCATGGTGAAGGACGGCGAGTCCGGCGAGGACGAGGGCACTCGCGGCGAGAAGGAACTCGAATCGGTGACGCAGAAGTACGTGCACCAGATCGACGAGCTCGTGAAGCACAAGGAAGCCGAGCTGCTCGAAGTCTGATGGTGACGTGGGAGTCGTGATAGGAGCACAGCAGGTGCCAGGCGGTGGTGAGCAGGACGCGCAGGCGCCGTCCGGCAGCGTGGACGGCGCCAAGAAGCCGTCACGGGCGGGGCGGGACATGCGGTCGGCCATCGCCGTCGGCGTCGGTCTCGGTGCCGTGGTCCTCATCTCCCTGTTCACCGTGCGGCAGGTGTTCATCGCCGTCGTCGCGGCGGCGGTGGCGGTGTCGATCTTCGAGTTGGCGCGTGCGCTGAAGACGAGCGCGGGCATCCAGGTCGCACTGGTGCCCGTGCTCGTCGGCGGCCAGGCGGTCCTCTGGCTGGCCTGGCCGTACGAGCGCGGTGGTGTGCTCAGCGCGTTCGTGATCACCATGCTCGTGTGCCTGGTCTGGCGCTTGAAGGACGGCGCGGACGGCTACCTGCGGGACGTGACGGCGTCGATCTTCACGGTCGCGTACGTCGCCGTGTTCGCGGCGTTCGCGGTGATGCTGGTCGTGCCGGAGGACGGCACGTACCGGGTGATCGCGTTCATCCTCGGCGTGGTCCTGTCGGACACCGGCGGCTTCATCGCGGGTGTCCTCTTCGGCAAGCACCCCATGGCCCCGACCATCAGCCCGAAGAAGTCCTGGGAGGGCTTCGCCGGGTCGATGGTCGCGGGCATGGCGGGCGGCGCGCTCACGGTGAGCCTGCTGCTCGACGGCCAGTGGTGGCAGGGCGTGCTGTTCGGCGCGGCCCTGGTGGTCAGCTCCACCACCGGCGACCTGATCGAGTCGCTCATCAAGCGCGACCTCGGCATCAAGGACATGGGCACGCTGCTGCCCGGCCACGGCGGTCTGATGGACCGGATGGACTCGCTGCTGCCGTCCGCCGTCGTGAGCTGGCTGCTGCTGCACCTGTTCGTGCCGTAGCCGCTCAGTCGTCGTACGGGTCGTCCACGTTCGCGCCGATCTCGTCCTCGGACAGCGGTACGGCGCGGGACGGGTCGACCACCGAGAACGTCGAGCCGTCGTGGTCGCGCACCTCGGTGACGCGGCCGTACGGCGTGTCGTAAGGCTCGACCGTGACCCGCCCGCCCAGTTCGAGCACGCGGTTCGCGACCGAGTCCGCGCCGATCTCCGGCGACGCCGTCAGGTAGATCATCCAGTGCGCGGGCACGGACGGCGGGAACGAGCGGCGCCCCATCCGCTGCCTGCCCAGCACGCTCTCGCCCTCGACCGACCAGACCGTGTAGTCGACGGTGTGCCCGTCGCCGATCTGCATCACGTCGTAGTGGCACAGCTCCCGGAAGAACGCGTCCGCCGTGGCGCCGTCGCGCGTGTTCAGCTCGGCCCACGCGTACGCCCCGTGGCCGGTCGTGCCGAACCGCCAGTCCGGTGGCACGTGCCGGAACCCGAGCACACCACCCGTCGGGTCGCTGATCACGGTGGTCTGCGTGTGGTCGGCCTCCACGCTCGGGTTCCGCAGCACCTGCCCGCCGAGCGCGAACACCTTTTCGGCCGTCGCCCGAGCGTGTCTGGTGTGCAGGAAGAGGGTCCAGTCCGTGTACTGCTCCGGCAGCGCGCGGCCGACCGGCAAGCCCGCGACGGGCACGCCGTCGAGCACCGCGACCGCGTAGCCCTCGTCGTCCTCGTACCGCCAGCCGAAGAGGCCTGTGTAGAAGTCCTTCGCCGCGGCCAGGTCGGTGACGGGCAGCTCGACCCAGCACGGCGCACCGGCGTGCAGTTCGGCGAGAGCGGGGGAGTTCGGCGTGATGGACAAGGACGCCTCCTCAGAAAACACTGTCTTGATCACGCTACGCCGAGGTCGGCTGGAATAGCACCGTCCGATCGACCTGAGCCCTCTATTGTCGTGGAGTGAAGGGATTCGTGCGTGCGGCTTTGGCGGCCGTTCGGCCTGCCGACGTGCTCCCGAGCCCGAACATCTGGCACTGGCCGGAGGTCTACCAGGTCGAGAACCGGGCCCAGGACGCCGACGGCGACCTGTGGCGCGCGCTGCGCGAGGACTGCGACTGGGCTGGGCTGGACGTCGTCGACGTCGGCTGCGGTGACGGGTTCCACCTGCCGGTGTTCGCCGGGTCGGCGCGCACGGTCACCGGGGTCGAGCCGTACGCGCCGCTGGTCAAGCGGGCCAAGGCCCGTGTCGCCGGACTGCCGAACGTCACCGTGCACGCCGGTCCCGCGCAGCGGCTGCCGCTCCCGGACACCAGCGCGGACCTCGTGCACGCCCGCACGGCGTACTTCTTCGGCCCCGGCTGCGAACCGGGGATGCGCGAAGCGGACCGGGTCCTGCGGCCCGGTGGCGCGCTGGCGGTCGTCGACCTCGACGGCGCCGCGGCCCCGTACGGGCCGTGGCTGTGCGCCGACGAACCCCGCTACGACCCGGCCGTGGTGGCGGAGTTCTTCGCGGACAACGGGTTCAGCGTCCGGCACGTGACGGCGCGGTGGGAGTTCACCCGGCGCGAGGACCTGGAATCGGTGCTGCGCATCGAGTTCTCCGCGAAGGTCGCGCAACGCGCCATCGACGAAACGCCCGGTCTGTCGTTCCCCGTCGGCTACCGGCTGCACGTGCGCCGCAAGCCGTCCGGTCTCGTCCTCCCCTGAGGCCGTCCGGGCCGTTCGACCGTAGGATTTCGTTCGTGGAGAACCGGAACGCGAACAGGATCGGACGCCCCGTCGGCGTCATCGGGCTCGGCTGCTGGCAACTCGGAGGCGACTGGGGGCAGGTGGAGGAGGGCGACGGGATCGCACTCCTCCACGCCGCCGCCGACGCGGGTGTGACGTTCTTCGACACGGCCGACGTGTACGGCGACGGGCGCAGCGAGAAGCTGGTCGGCCGGTTCCTGCGGGAACGGGACGACTCCGGCGTCTTCGTGGCGACCAAGATGGGTCGTCGGGTCGAGCAGGTGCCGGAGAACTACACCCGCGAGAACTTCCTCGCGTGGAACGACCGGTCGCGGGCGAACCTGGGTGTGGACACGATCGACCTCGTGCAGCTCCACTGCCCGCCGACGCCGGTGTACTCGACGGACGAGGTGTTCGACAGCCTCGACGAACTGGTGCAGGCGAAGCGGATCGCGGCCTACGGCGTGAGCGTCGAGACGGTCGAGGAGGCGCTGCTGGCCATCGCCCGGCCGAACGTGGTCAGCGTGCAGATCATCCTGAACGCCTTCCGCCTCAAGCCGTTGGAGCGGGTGCTCCCGGCGGCGGCCGAGGCGGGCGTGGGGATCATCGCGCGGGTGCCGCTGGCGTCCGGCCTGCTGTCGGGGCGGTACACCGCCGCGACGACGTTCGGCGAGGACGACCACCGCACGTACAACCGCGGCGGTGAGGCGTTCGACCAGGGGGAGACGTTCTCCGGCGTGCCGTTCGACGTGGGCCTGGAGGCCGTCGAGCGGTTGCGCCCGCTGGTACCCGCGGGCGCGACGCTCGCGCAGTTCGCGCTGCGCTGGATCGTGGACCAGCCGGGTGTCACCGTCGTGATCCCCGGCGCGCGCAACGCCGACCAGGTCCAGGGCAACGTCGCGGCGGCCGACCTCGCGCCCCTCACACCCGAGGCGCTGGCCGAGGTCACGGCCGTCTACGACGAACTGGTGCGGCCGCACGTGCACGACCGCTGGTAGTCACTCTGCGGGGCTGTCGGTGTCCTCTTCGACGTCCAACTCGCCCAGGATCGCGTAGATCTTGCGCCTGGTCTCGTTGAGGACCTCGACGGCCCTGCCCTTCTGCTCCCTGGTGCCCGCGTGCGCCATCTGCTGCATCGCGGACCCGAGGTGCCGCGACGCCGTGCGGAGCTTCGCCGCGACGACGTCGACCTCGTCGTTGACCTGCTCCCACGGGGTCGCGCCCTCGCTCTTCGCGGCCTCCGCCGTGCCCGCCTCGGTGAGCGTGAACAGCTTCTTGCCGCCCGCTTCCTCGGTGGCCGTGATGAGGCCCTCGTCGGCCAGCATCTGGAGCGTCGGGTAGACCGAGCCGGGGCTCGGCCGCCACACGCCGTCCGTGCGCTGGCCCAGTTCCTGGATCATCTCGTAGCCGTGCATCGGCCGTTCCGCCAGCAGCGCCAGCAGCGCCGCGCGGACGTTGCCGCGCCGCTGCCTGCCGCCGTGGTGCGGCCCGCCGCGCCTGCCGCCGCCGCGACCCCACGGGGGGCCGGGAGGGAAGGGCATCTCGGCGTCGGGCGGGAACGGGGGAGGCGGTGGTCCGCCGAAGCCGCCGCCGAAGCCGCGGCGCGGGTCGTCGAACCCGCCGGAACGGTGGTGCCGGTGACCGTGGTGGTCGTGGTTGAAGGGGTTTCGCATCTGACTGCTCCTCGCACTGGTATCGGTAGGTACGAGCTAACGATATATCGGAACGTATCGCGATGCAACGGCGATTATCGGTCAGGGCACCCATCCGGTCGTGGGACACTGGTAGGTGCTATGACTGCCCTCCCCCTCGTCTTCGACGCACCCAAGCGCGGCCTCCCCCCGCGCCACCTGGCCGACCTCTCCGCCGAAGGGCGTCGAGAAGCCGTCGCCGCGCTGGGCGAAAAGCCCTTCCGGGCCGCGCAACTGTCGAACCACTACTTCGGCAGGCTCACGGTCGACCCGGACGCCATGACGGACATCCCGGCCGCCACGCGCGCCGCGCTGGTCGCCGACCTCATGCCGCCGCTGTTCACCGAGATCCGCTCGGTGGCCTGCGACGACGGCACGACCCGCAAGACCCTGCTGAAGGCGCACGACGGCACGCTCGTCGAGAGCGTCCTCATGCGCTACCCGGACCGCGCGACCCTGTGCATCTCCAGCCAGGCGGGCTGCGGCATGGCCTGCCCGTTCTGCGCCACCGGCCAGGGCGGCCTCCAGCGCAACCTGTCGACGGCGGAGATCGTCGACCAGGTCCGCCGCGGCGCCGCGGCCATGCGCGACGGCGAACTGCCCGGCGGGCCGGGGCGGCTGTCGAACATCGTCTTCATGGGCATGGGCGAACCGCTGGCCAACTACAAGCGCGTGATCGAGGCCGTCCACCGCATCTGCGACCCCGCGCCGGACGGCCTCGGCATCTCCCAGCGCTCCGTCACCGTGTCGACCGTCGGCCTCGTGCCCGCGATCCGCAAGATGACCGAGGAAGGCCTGCACGTCCGCCTCGCCGTGTCGCTGCACACGCCGGACGACGAGCTGCGCAACACGCTGGTGCCCGTCAACACCAGGTGGGACGTGGCCGAGGTGCTGGAGGCGGCCCGCGGGTACGCCGACAAGACCGGCCGCCGCGTGTCCATCGAGTACGCGCTGATCCGCGACATCAACGACCAGGGCTGGCGCGCCGACATGCTCGGCAAGAAGCTCCGCAAGTACCTGGGCCCGCTGGTCCACGTCAACCTGATCCCGCTGAACCCCACGCCGGGCTCGAAGTGGGACGCGTCGCCGAAGCCCGTGGAACGCGAGTTCGTGCGGCGGGTCGAGGCGCAGGGCGTGACGTGCACCGTGCGCGACACCCGTGGGCAGGAGATCGCGGCGGCGTGCGGGCAGTTGGCGGCGGAGGGCTGAGTCCTCCGGCTCGGTGACCGGTCCTGAGGGCGTCTTGATGGTCCGACGTGGAATGTCCTCGGGATAGCATCGCCCCGTGGTCGAGTCGTCGAAGCTGGTTGCGGGCAGGTACCGCACGCTGCGGGAACTCGGTCGTGGGGGCATGGGGGTCGTCTGGCTGGCCGAGGACGTGGTCATCGGGCGGCGGGTCGCGGTGAAGGAGTTGCGGACGTCGTCGGCCGTCGAGGCCGAGCGGGTGTTGCGCGAGGCGCGGACGGCTGGGCGGTTGAACAGTCCCAGCGTGGTCGGTGTCCACGATGTGATCATCGAGGCCGGGGTCGCGTACCTGGTGATGGAGCTGGTCGAGGCTCCGACGCTCGCGGACGTGATGCGGCGGCGGGGTGCCCTGCCCGCCGAGCAGGTCGTGGCGATCGGGCTGGACGTGCTCAGCGCGTTGGAAACGGCGCACGCGGCGGGGATCGTGCACCGGGACGTGAAGCCCAGCAACATCATGGTGCTGCCCGGCGGCGGTGCGAAGCTGGCGGACTTCGGGATCGCGCGGGCGATGGACGACCCGCGGCTCACCGCCACCGGCAGCATGATGGGGACGCCCGGCTACATGGCGCCCGAGCTGTTCACCGGCCAGGTGCCGTCGCCCGCGACGGACCTGTGGGCGCTGGGGGCGACGCTGTTCCACGCCGTCGAAGGGCGGTCGCCGTTCCAGCGGGACACGACGGCGGCGACGGTGCACGCGGTGCTGTACGAGCCGCCGGTGTTGCGGGTCGGGTCCGGTCCGCTCGCCGCGGTGATCGCGCGGTTGCTCACGCGCGAGACCGCCGACAGGCCGTCCGCCGCGCAGGTGCGGGAACTGCTGCGCAAGCCCGGTGAGGCGGACACGGTGTTCATCCGGCCGGTCACGGGGTACGCCACGCGGCCGGTGGAAGCGCCGTGGCCCGACGAGCCCGCGGACGAGAAGCCCAAGCGCCGCAAGGTGTTCCTGGTCGCGGGTGCCGTACTGGCTGTCGCCGTGCTGGCCGGGCTGTTCCTGGTCCGGCCCGACGACAAGGACGAGAGCCGCGAGGCGTCACCAGGCCCGGTGAGCACGGCGGCGTCGAGCGGGCCGTCCACATCGACACCGCCCACGACGACACCGCCCACGACGACGACCGTCAGCGAAACCGCCCCGCCGACCACGACCGAGACACCGGTTCCGCCGCCGGAATCCGTTGCGCTGCAACGCTTCCGCAACGCTGAGGGCTTCCACTACTCCGGCACGGACAAGGTCGCGCCCCCGGCCGGGTTCACCGTCGAGGGCGGGATCGGCAAGCTGCTCGCCAACGCCATCCCCGGCACGAAACCGCTGTACTCCTGCGCCATCACCAACTCGCAGGACCGCATGTCGTCGCTCTCGGCGGACTGCGAAGGCCAGTCCGTGCACGGTTTGCTGGGCCACGTCCTGGTCGACCGGCCGACGGACCTGCCCTCGCTGCCGTTGTTCCGCTGCAACTCGGGCGCTCACCACTTCGACTCGGTCGCCGCCGACTGCGAGGGCCAGACCGTCGAGTTCCAGTTCGGCTGGGTCCTCGAGCAGTCGTAGCGGAACCGTCGCACGGTCATCGCGTCCCGCGGACACCGGCCGAGCACGGTGGTCCCATGCGAAGCACACCCCTGCTGGTCGTCGCGGTCCTGGCCGCGCCCCTCCTGAGCGCCGCGCCCGCGCTCGCCGTCGTCGGTGGTACCGAGTCGACGTCGGCGTACGAGTTCGCCGGTTCCTTCCAGCCGGCCTCCCCGAAGCCGCCGCGGCCCGACGGTCACGGCTGCGGTGTGGAAGTGCTTGCGCCGCAGTGGGTCCTGACGGCGAGCCACTGCGCGGGCAAGAACCCGACCGGGGCGAGGAACGGGGTCCCGCGTGGTTGGAAGGTGCGGATCGGGTCGTTGGACACCACCTCCGGCGGTGAGGTCGCGGAGGTCGACCACTACTACCGCCTGGCGACCTCCGGTGACGAAGGGGGTTTCTGGGGCAAGGACCTGGCGCTGCTGCACCTGCGCACGCCGGTCAAGGCCAAGCCCGTGCGGATCGCCTCCACCACCCCGCCGGACGGCACGCCCGCGCGCATCCTCGGGTGGGGCATGACCTGCGCCGACAGCAGTGGTCCCGAGTGCTTCCCCAGCAGGCTGCACGAGGCCGACACCGTCGTGCAGCCCCTCTCGACCTGCACGGCCGCCGCGCCCGTCGGTGAGCTGTGCGTGGGCAGCCGCGACGGCAAGGTGGCCGCGGCCAACATGGACTCCGGCGGGCCCGCGCTGGTCCGCGACGGGGACGAGTGGACGTTGGCGGGCGTGGTCAGCGGCCCCAGCGGTGAGGGCGAGCCGGTGCTGTACACCGACGTCACCAGGCACACCGACTGGATCGACGGCATCGTCTCCGGCACCGACGTGCCGCCGGACGACGTGATCCCGAACGTGGAGGGCACGGTCGGCCTGAACGGCTGCGTCGGCTCGGTGGTCCGCCCGCCGGGCGCCGCGCCGGGGGCCGAGGCGCTGCTGCTCACCAACGGCCACTGCGTCCAGGGCGAACGGCCCGCGCCCGGCTCGGCGCTGGTCGACCAGCCCGCGGACCGCGAGGTCGCCATCGCCGATCGACAGGGGTACCCGCGGGCCACGGCCCGTGCGAACCGCCTGGTGTACGCCACCATGACCGGCACCGACATCGCGCTCTACCGGCTGGACAAGACCTACGCCCAGCTCGCGGCCGAAGGCGCCAAGGTCTTCCGGCTCACGTCCAAGCCCGTGCGCGCGGGTGATCCGCTGACCCTGGTGCGCTCCGGCGGCCGTTCGGACTGCGTGGCCGAGGCCGTGGTCGATCGCCTGCGGGAAGGTGGTTACGAGATGACCCGCTCGATCCGCTACGCCACGACCGCGGGCTGCGCCCCGTCGCAGGGCCACTCGGGGTCACCGCTGCTGGCCGCCGACGGCGTCACGGTCGTGGGCGTGCACAACACCCACAACGTCGCCGGTGCCGTGTGCACCGACGACAACCCCTGCGAGGTCGGGCCGGACGGGACCACGACCGCCGTCCAGGGCCGCGCCTACGGCCAGCAGGTCCACCTGCTCGCGGCCTGCCTGGACCGCGGGACGCGGCTGGACCTGGACCGCCACGGCTGCGCCCTCACCAAGCCCTGAACCCCGCGTGCCCGCCCTCGATCCGGGGGCGGGCTCGGGGCGTCACACGACCTCGTTGAGCTTCCCGGTCGCCACGTCGAACACGAAGCCGCGGATCGAGTCCTTCACCGGGATGTACGGGCTGTTCTTGATCCGCCCGATGGACTGGCGCACGTCGGTGTCCAGGTCGCTGAACGCCTCGGCCGCCCACGACGGCTTCACGCCGACCTCGTCCTGGATGGACTGCTTGAAGCCGTCGTCGGTGAACGTCAGCATCCCGCAGTCGGTGTGGTGGATCAGGATGACCTCCTTCGTGCCGAGCAGCCGCTGGCTGATGGCGAGCGAGCGGATCTCGTCCTCGGTCACGACGCCGCCCGCGTTGCGGATGACGTGCGCCTCGCCCTCGTTGAGGCCGAGCACCCGGTAGACGTCGATCCGCGCGTCCATGCACGCCAGCACCGCCAGGTGCTTGGCCGGTGGGAGGGGGAGGGGGCCGGTGAACCGGTCGGCGTAGGCGGCGTTGTTGGCCAGGAGTTCGTCCGTGACGGACATGGCTGGGCATCCTGTCTGGAGTGGGTGTCCGCTCCGCGGCAACCGGAGCGGTTGGCACGCGAGAGGCCGTGGCCGGGAGTGGACTCCGGGCACGACCTACCGACAGAACTCGTCGAACAGGCGCCCACGCCTGCTAGGCCAAAAGGCCTCCAGCTCCTGCTGCTGCACGGGTGCGAGTCAACTGACCCATGCCCACCTGCGCAACAGTGCCCACCAGGTGAAACAAGTCGCCGAAAAAGGGCTGTAGGACCAGTTCAGCGCACTGGAACCGTTTCCACGTCGGCCGTCACGTCGTACTCGACGCGCGCCGACTGGATCAGGTCGATGTGGTGCTCCGACCAGTCGCGCAGGGCCCTGAGCGGCGCGACCAGGCTCCGGCCGAGCGGGGTCAGCTCGTAGTCCACTCGAAGGGGGACCGTGGGGTACACCGTTCGGGTGATCAATCCGTCGCGGGTCAGCGTGCGGAGGGTCTGGGTGAGCATCTTCTGCGTGATGCCCTCGACCTTCCGCCGCACTTCGCCGAACCGCTGCGGCCCGTCTTCGAGCGCGCCGATCGTCAGCGCGGTCCACTTGCTCGCGACCATGTCCAGCACTTCGCGGCACGGGCACTGCCTGAGGTACACGTCACGGGTGTCAGAGGTGCAAGGTGTGTCCACGATAGTGTTGTACCACGTCATCGCTAGTTTCCCAGAGGTACCTAGGGCAGAAAAAGGTGCCTGATTGCGAATGGGTACCAGGTGGCTGACGATGAACGGCATGAAGGCAATCACGCAGCAGGCGGTCGGTGGTCCGGAAGTACTGGTCGTCTCGGAGGTCGACCGCCCCACCCCGCTGCCCACGGAGGTCCTCGTCCGGGTGCACGCCGCGGGCGTCAACCCCGTCGACTGGAAGACCCGCGCGGGCGGCGGCATGGCAGGAGTACTGGGCGAGCCGCCGTTCACGCTCGGGTGGGACGTGTCCGGTGTCGTCGAGGAGGTCGGGTTCGGCGTCACGACGGTGAAGCCCGGTGACGAGGTGTACGGGATGCCGTGGTTCCCGCGCGCCGCGTCCGCCTACGCCGAGTACGTGACGGCCCCCTCCCGCCAGTTCGCGCTCAAGCCCACGACCCTCACGCACGTCGAGGCGGCGGCGCTGCCGTTGGCCGTGCTCACGGCGTGGCAGGCGCTGGTGGACACCGCGCACGTCGAGGCCGGTCAACGGGTGCTGGTGCACGCCGCCGCGGGCGGTGTGGGGCACCTCGCGGTGCAGATCGCGAAGGCCAAGGGCGCGCACGTGATCGGCACGTCCAGCGCCGAGAAGCACGGGTTCCTGCGGTCCATCGGGGCCGACGAGGTCGTAGACTACCGAACGACCCGGTTCGAGGACGTCGTGTCCGACGTCGACGTCGTCATCGACCTGGTCGGCGGGGACAACGCGATCCGGTCCGTGAAGACGCTGAAGCCCGGCGGGCTGCTGGTGGCGATCCCCAGCGGCTTGCAGGACGGCGTGGCCGAGGCGGCGGTGAAGGCGGGTGTGCGGTCGACGCCGTTCCTCGTCGAGCCGGACGGGGCCGCGCTCGCCGAGATCGCCGCGCTGGTGGACGCCGGGAAGATCCGCGTCGAGATCGAGGCCGTGCTGCCGCTCGCCGACGCGGGCAAGGCGCACGAACTGGGTGAGGCCGGGCGCAGCACCGGGAAGATCGTGCTGTCCGTGGTCGGGTGAGCCTGCTCGGGACGGGCCACCGCGGCCCGTCCCGGAGGAAGTCCTAGCGGCGCCAGGAGGTGCGGCTGCGGACCTGGTCGCGGACCAGCATCGCGATCATCGCGACGCCGATGAGGACCAGGAACAGGTTCTCGGTGCGGCCGTGGTGGTTGCCGATGAGGAGGCCGAAGACGCCGATGGTGGAGGCCCAGCCCGCGATGCGGACGGCCTTCGGGAACGACCCGTGCCAACCCCACTCGGCGGACGGCTCGTCGTGGACGTCGACAGCCGGACGCCTGTCCAGCTCCGAAGACGAAGACACAGCAGCCACGACCTTCCTGATCCGGTGTTACCGGGGGATTTTCGCACACGGGGGCAGGTCGGGCCGGAGGTGGTGGCCAGTGTGACCGGGGTCGCCGCGCCGCGACGTGATCGGTCAACTTTCGTCGTGCGGCGAAGCGACCAACGAGCGCCGACAGGGCGGGCCTGATCTCGTACGTTGGGGGCGTGACTACCGTTGTGCAGCGCTTCCTGCCCGACCTCGTCGGGGTTCGGGAGTGGCCGGTGGCCTTCCTCCGGGACGCGGCCGAGCGGGTTCGGCGGGTGACGCCGTGGCGGGTCGGCTGCGAGGTGTTCGGCCTCGCCTGGGTGCTGCTGCTCGACCTGCTGCCCGGCTGGCTGAGCGACCAGCACCCCGCCGGGTGGGAGCTCGCGGGGATGGCGGTGCTGTTCGCGGCGCTGTACCTGCTGAGGTTGGCGTTCCCCGCGTTCACGCTGCTGGTCGCGCTGCTCGTGGTGTTCGGCACCGACAACGGCGGCGTCACGCTGATGGTGGTCGTGGCGTACTCCGCGGGCCACCGGATCGTGTCGTGGCAGCGGGCGCTGCTGACCGCCGTGTTCGGCCTGGCGCTGCACATGCTCCAGTGGGAGGGCGGGGTCCCCGGCCTCACCGGGTTCTTCGGCTCGTTCGTGATGCTGACCGTCTACGGCATGGTGGTCGCGCTGCCCTTCCTGGTCGGGCGGTACATCGCGCAGCGCAACGCCCTCGTCGCCGCGCTCCAGGAGCGCGAGGAACGGATGCGGCGCGAGCGGGCGATGCTGACCAGGCAGGTCCGGCTGCGGGAGCGGAACCGGATCGCGCAGGACATGCACGACAGCCTGGGGCACCGGCTGAGCCTGATCTCCGTGCACGCCGGGGCGCTCGCGCTCGACGGCGAACTGGGGGACAAGCAGCGGGAGGCCGTCCAGGTCCTGCGCAGCGCCGCGCTGACCGGCATGGAGGAGTTGCGCGGGGTCATCGGCGTGCTGCGGCGGGACGACCCGCCGGAGGAGGACCTGGCGCGGCGGACCGTCGAGGCGATCGACGAGCTGGTCGACGGGGCGCGGCGGGCCGGGGTGCGGGTCAGCCTGGTGCGCGGCGGGCTGGCGTGCCCGCTGCCGTCGAAGGTGAGCCACGCCGCGTACCGGGTGGCGCAGGAGGGGCTGACCAACGCGAACAAGCACGCGCCGGGGGCGAGCGTGCAGGTGACGGTGAAGTACGAGCCGGACGCGCTGGTGGTGGAGGTGCGGAACAACCCGCCGCGGTCCGGGTTCGTCGTCGGCGGTCCGGGTGTTGGCCTGATCGGGCTGGGGGAGCGGGTGCGGGTGGCCGGGGGGCTGCTGCACGTCGGGCCGCTGCCCGCGGGCGGGTTCCGGATCGCGGCCGTGCTGCCGTACGAGGACACCACGGTGGCCGAGGAGCCGGACGACAGCCACGAGGTGCAGGTCGCCGAGGGCGCGATGGCGCGGTCCGGGGTGCGGAAGTGGGCGGGGGTCGGGTCGATCCTCGCCGCCGGGCTGGTGGTGCTCGTCGTCGTCGGCGGCTACACGTGGATCGGCATCCAGCCCGTGACGAACGTGGTGCAGCGGTCGTTCTACGACTCGGTGTACATCGGGCAGCCGGAGGCGGAGGTGCGGGCCCAGTTGAAGAGCGGGACCACGGCCGCCGCGATCGGGGACCTGCGGAACAAGTCGGCGCCCGAACCGCCGGGCTCCTCGTGCGAATACCGTCTGTCGGACCAGCAGACGTACACCTCCGGCGGCCAGTTGGTCCTGCGGTTCTGCTTCGCGGGCGGCAAGGTCGTCGAGAAGAACTCCCACCTGCAGAGGATCTGAGTGAGCGTGATCCGGGTCTTGATCGCCGATGACGAACCGCTGATGAGGGCGGGTATCAAGGCCATCCTCGGCACCGCGGCGGACATAGAGCTCGTCGCGGAGGCCGGTGACGGGCGCGAGGCGGTGCGGATCGCGCTCGAACGGCGCGTCGACGTGGCCGTGCTGGACATCCGCATGCCGCGGATGGACGGGCTGGCCGCCGCCCGCGAGCTGAAGTCGGTGGCGCCGTCCGTGCGGGTGGTGATGCTGACCACCTTCGGCGAGGACGACAACATCGTCCGGGCCCTGTCCGACGGGGCGGCCGGGTTCCTGCTGAAGGACTCCGCGCCGGAGGAACTGCTGCGGGCCGTGCGCGCGGTGCACGTCGGCGAGGCGTACCTGTCGCCGATGGTCACCAGCCGGGTCGTCGGGATGGTGGCGCACGCCGGGCAGCCGCGGCGGCAGGAGGCCAAGCGGCAGGTGGAGGGGCTGACCGAGCGCGAGGTCGAGGTGCTGGCGCTGCTGGGCCTCGGGATGTCGAACGCGGACGTCGGGCAGCGGCTGCACATGAGCGAGGCCACGGTGAAGACGTACGTGAGCAGGCTGCTCGCGAAGCTGGGGCTGACGAACCGGGTGCAGGCCGCGCTGCTGGCCAGGGACGCCGGGCTCGCGGGCTGAGGCCTTGCAGAGGGTGGGTACGCGAAGAGGGCCGCCCCCGGTGGGGACGGCCCTCGTTCACGTGTGTGGGGTCAGGCGTGCGCGCGCCGACCGGTGACCAGTCGGTAGATGCCCAGCAGCACCAGCGAGCCGAGGATGGCCAGCAGCCACGTGCTCAGGTCGAAGAAGTTGTTGATGTCGCTGTTGAACAGCGCGCGGCCGATGAAGCCGCCGAGGATGGCACCGACGATGCCGATCAGCATCGTGACGATGATGCCGCCGGGGTCCTTGCCCGGCATGATCGCCTTGGCAATGGCACCCGCGATAAGACCCAGGACGATCCAGCCCAAGATGCCCACGGGGGCTCTCCTTCCAGCGGGCCGCGATGGGGCTTTTCCCCCGCGGCGTTCGAGGGAGGAGTGCCCTGGTTCTGATCGACCCACTCCTGATTTATCATTCCGTTACCTGAGTACCGCCATGCGGTCCATCAGGTCGCTTCCGGAACAATGGACGGTGATGGACTCCTCCGCGAACTCCCCACGACCGGCGTCGCAGCTCAGCACGGCTCCGCGCTCGGTGCTCCTCCTCGGTTCGACCGGCTCGGTCGGCACCCAGGCGCTCGAAGTGGTCGCCGCCAACCGCGACCGGTTCACCGTCGCGGGCATCGCCGCGGGTGGGGCCGACCCCGCCGCGCTGGCCCGCCAGGCGATCGAGTTCGGCGTCGGCGCGGTCGCGGTCTCCCGCGCCACGGCGGCGGAGGACGTCACGCTGGCCCTGTACGCCGAGGCGCAGCGCCGGGGCTACGCCAAGGGCGAGTTCCGGATGCCGCGCGTCTTCGCCGGGCCGTCCGCCGTGCTCGACCTCATCGACTCGACGCCCGCCGACGTGGTGCTCAACGCCATCACCGGCTCGCGCGGCCTGGAGCCGACGCTGCGCGCGCTGGACACCGGCGCGCTGCTGGCGCTGGCGAACAAGGAGTCGCTGATCGCGGGCGGCTCGCTGGTGCTGAACGCCGCCAAGCCCGGCCAGCTCGTCTCCGTCGACTCCGAGCACTCCGCGCTCGCGCAGTGCCTGCGCGGCGGCCGGGCCGACGAGGTGGACCGGCTGGTCCTCACCGCGTCCGGCGGCCCGTTCCGCGGTCGCACGCGCGCCGAGCTGGCGGGCGTGACCGCGGCGGACGCGATGGCGCACCCGACGTGGGCGATGGGCCCGGTGATCACCATCAACTCGGCCACCCTGATCAACAAGGGCCTGGAGCTGATCGAGGCGCACCTGCTCTTCGGCATCCCCTACGACCGGATCGACGTGGTCGTGCACCCGCAGTCGGTCGTGCACTCCATGGTCGCGTTCACCGACGGCTCGACGCTGGCGCAGGCCAGCCCGCCGGACATGAAGCTGCCGATCGCGCTCGGCCTCGGCTGGCCGGACCGCGTCCCCGGTGCCGCCAACCGGTGTACTTTCGAAGTACCGACGGCGTGGACGTTCGAGCCGCTGGACGACGACACCTTCCCGGCGGTCGAGCTGGCCCGGCACGCGGGCTCGACGGGCGGCTGCCTGCCCGCGGTGTACAACGCCGCGAACGAGGAGGCGGTGGACGTCTTCCTCGACGGCAACACGGCTTTCACCTCCATCGTGGACACTGTCTCGCGAGTGCTCGCCGAGGCGGATGGATGGGCGCACGAGCCCGCGGACGTCGCCGAGGTCTTGGCGGCCGAGGACTGGGCGCGCGCACGGGCACGGGAACTTGTGGCCACTTCGGTGGAGTCTGGAAGGGACTGAACGTGGTCGTCAACATCCTGGGCATCGTGTTGTTCGCGCTGCTCATCGGCGTCTCCATCGCCTTGCACGAGTTCGGCCACCTGCTGACCGCGAAGGCGTTCGGCATGAAGGTGACCCGCTACTTCGTCGGGTTCGGGCCGAAGATCTGGTCGTTCCGCAAGGGCGAGACCGAGTACGGCCTCAAGGCCATCCCCGCGGGCGGGTTCTGCGAGATCACCGGCATGACCGCGCTGGACGAGGTGCACCCGGACGACGCCCCGCGCGCCTTCTTCAGGCAGAAGACGTGGAAGCGCGTCGTGGTGCTCTCGGCGGGCTCGATCACGCACTTCATCGTGGGTTTCGTCGTGCTCTACGTGATGGCCGCGACCATGGGCCTGCCGAACCTCAAGAACGAGCCGATCATCGCGTCGGTCAGCGACTGCGTGCAGAGCGGTCCGACGACGGACGCGTGCGTCGCCGGTTCCCCTGCCCCCGCGAAGAGCGCGGGCATCCAGCCGAAGGACGAGATCGTCGCGGTCGCGGGCCAGGCCACGCCGACCTGGCAGGACCTGCTGGAGAAGACCCAGCAGCGCAGCGGGCCGACCGAGTTCACCGTCCTGCGGGACGGCCAGGAGCTCAAGGTCACGATGGACGTCCCCAAGGTCACCCGCGAGTACCGCAAGAAGGACGGCTCCACCGAGAAGCGCGAGGTCGGCGCCATCGGCGTCGGGTGGATGTCCAACTTCGAGTACAACCCGGTCACCGCGATCGGCGGCGCGACCGCGTTCACCGGCACGATGTTCGCGAACACCTGGGAAGGCCTCCTGCGGTTCCCGGAGAAGATCCCGGCCGTGGTCAAGGCGATCGGCGGCGGCGAGCGCGACCTGGAGTCCCCGGTGAGCGTCGTCGGGGCCAGCAGGCTCGGTGGTGACGCGGCCGAGCAGGGCCTCTGGCAGTTCTTCCTGCTGATGCTCGCCGGCCTGAACTTCTTCGTCGGTGTGTTCAACCTCCTGCCGCTACTTCCACTCGATGGTGGGCACATCGCGGTGAACCTGTACGAACGGGTGCGAGACTGGCTGCGCAGGCTCCGCGGCAAGCCCGCCGGTGGACCCGTGAACTACATGCGGCTCCTCCCGCTCACCTACTTCGTCATCTTCATCGGTGGCGGCATCACGCTGTTGACCGTGACCGCGGACCTCGTCAACCCCATCAGGCTTCCCCAGTGAGAGGTGCTATTCCATGACTGACGGCGTAATGCTCGGTATGCCGGCATTGCCGCCGCCGGTGTTGTCGGAGCGTCGCAAGACCCGGCAGCTCATGGTGGGCTCGGTAGGCGTCGGCAGCGAGTTCCCGGTGTCGGTGCAGTCGATGACCACGACCCTGACGTCGGACGTCAACGCGACGTTGCAGCAGATCGCGGAACTCACCGCGTCCGGCTGCGACATCGTGCGCGTGGCGTGCCCGTCGCAGGACGACGCGGACGCGCTGGCCGCCATCGCGAAGAAGTCGCAGATCCCGGTCATCGCGGACATCCACTTCCAGCCGAAGTACGTCTTCGCGGCCATCGAAGCGGGCTGTGCGGCCGTTCGGGTGAACCCCGGCAACATCCGCAAGTTCGACGACCAGGTCAAGGAGATCGCCGCCGCCGCGAAGGACCACGGGACGCCGATCCGCATCGGCGTGAACGCGGGTTCCCTCGACCCCAGGCTGATGGCCAAGCACGGCAAGGCCACGCCGGAGGCGCTGGCCGAGTCGGCGCTGTGGGAGGCGTCGCTGTTCGCCGAGCACGACTTCCACGACATCAAGATCTCGGTCAAGCACAACGACCCGGTCGTGATGATCCGCGCGTACGAGATCCTCGCGGAGCAGTGCGACTACCCGCTCCACCTCGGCGTCACGGAAGCCGGTCCCGCGTTCCAGGGCACGATCAAGTCCGCCGTCGCGTTCGGCGCGCTGCTCCGCCAGGGGATCGGCGACACCATCCGCGTCTCCCTCTCGGCCCCTCCGGTGGAGGAGGTCAAGGTGGGCATCCAGATCCTCCAGTCGCTCAACCTGCGCCCGCGCAAGCTGGAGATCGTGTCCTGCCCGTCCTGCGGTCGCGCGCAGGTCGACGTGTACACGCTGGCCGAGCAGGTGACCGCGGGCCTCGAAGGCATGGAGGTCCCGCTGCGCGTGGCCGTCATGGGCTGCGTCGTGAACGGCCCCGGTGAGGCCCGCGAAGCCGACCTGGGTGTCGCCTCCGGCAACGGCAAGGGCCAGATCTTCGTGAAGGGGAAGGTCATCAAGACCGTTCCCGAGCACCAGATCGTGGAGACCCTGATCGAGGAGGCCATGCGCCTCGCGGAGGACATGGAACCCGTCGAGGGCTCGGTGCCCGCGGTCAGCGTGAGCTGACGGAACGGTAGGTCCCGGAACGGCCACGCGCACCCCGCGTGGCCGTTCCTCTGTCGAACCCGCCACGGAGCGGGTGCGCCGATACACCGGTCGACGGTGATCAGGCCCCGGTCAGCACGCCAGGAGACCAGACGGGGGCAAGCGCGATCCACCGTTCATCTGGCAGGCTGGGAGACGTGCTCAGGTTGGCCGGTGCGCGGCTGTTGGACGGACGGGACTTGCCCGAAGTGCTCGGGTTGTTGGAGGCCGATCCCGTGGCCTCGTGCATGGTCGCCGCTCGCGTCGAAGTGGCGGGCCTCGACCCGTGGCGCCTCGGCGGCGAGGTGTGGGCCTGCGACCACCGGGCGCTGCGCGGTGCGCGGGTCGACGGCCTCTGCTTCGCGGGCCCCAACCTCATCCCGCTGAGGGGCAACCCCTCGGCCCTGCGCAGCTTCGCCGACCGGGCCAGGCGCCGGGGCCGCATGTGCTCCTCCCTGGTGGGCCCGGCCGAGCAGGTGCTGGGGCTGTGGCAGGAGTTGCAGCCGGACTGGGGTCCCGCGCGGGAAGTCCGCGACGACCAGCCGCTCATGGCGCTGGGCAAGGCGGCCGACGTCGCCCCGGACCCGCTGGTGCGCCCGGTGCGGCCGGACGAGCTGGACCGGTACCTCCCCGCGGCCATCGCCATGTTCATCGAGGAGGTGGGCGTGGACCCCTGCGCCGAGGACGGCGGCACCAGCTACCGGGCCAGGGTCTCCGAACTCATCGCGGGCGGACGGGCGTTCGCCCGGTTCGAGAACGGCGAGGTCGTCTTCAAGGCCGAGATCGGCGCGCTCTCCAGCAAGGTCGGCCAGATCCAGGGCGTGTGGGTCCGGCCGGACCGGCGGGGTCAGGGCATCGGCACGGCGGCCACCGCCACGGTGGCCGACCGGCTGGTCCGGGGGCTGGGCCGGACCGCCAGCCTCTACGTGAACGGCTACAACGACGCCGCGCGGGCCGCGTACCGACGGATCGGCTTCACCCAGGTGGGCCAGTACGCCACGGTGCTCTTCTGACGCGGTGCGGCATACTGCCGCCGTGCGGGTGAACCCTGAGTTGACCGTCGTGTTGAGCGCCCTGCTGGTCGTGACCGGCTGTGGCCTGTTCGAGTCGAGGCCTGGTCCCGACCAGATCACCTCGGACTTCGTGGCCCGCCTCTCCAGCGGTGACACCCAGGCCGCCGCGGCGCTCACGGACGATCCCGGCCAGGCCAAGGACGTCCTGGACAAGGTGCGCACGGCGCTGAAACCCGAGTCGTTGGCCGTCAAGGTCGAGCAGGTCCGCAACGCCGCCGGTGAGGGCTCCACCGCCGAGGCGACCGTCACCTACGACTGGAACGTGGGCCACGGCCACGTCTGGAACTACCAGAGCAAGGTCGAGCTGCGCCGGGACGACGACGACTGGAAGGTCCACTGGCTGCCGTCGCTGGTGCACCCGAAGCTGGCCGCGCAGCAGAGCCTCGCCGTCGCCGAGCTGACCCCGAACCTCGCGCCCGTCCTGGACCGCGACGGGGAACCGCTGCTGGCGCCCGAGGCGGTCGTGTCGGTCCTGCTGGACCGCAAGGAGGCCACCGACCTGCCCGCCGTCACCGCGGCGCTGGCCACCGCGTTGACCCCGTTCGACAAGGCGATCACCCAGCAGTCGATCACCGACGGGGCGGCGGGCGTGCCAGAGGGGCAGGTTTACCAGGTGGCGGCCCTTCGCGATGCGGACTACCAGGCGGTGAAGCCGCAGATCTACGACCTGCCCGGCGTCCGGTTCACCAGCAGGACCAGCCTCCTGCCGCCGGTGAAGAACTTCGGCTCCCAGATCCTCCCCGCCATCCGCAAGTCGGTGGAGGAGCAGGTCGCGGGCCGTTCCGGGTTCCGCGTCTACACCGTGGCCGCGGGCGGTGACGAGCTGGAAGGCCTCTACGAGAAGGCTTCCGAGCCCGCGCAGGCGGTGAAGTCCGCGCTCGGCAAGGCCATCCAGGTCGCGGCCGAGGACGCCGTGGAACCGGTGGCGGAACCCGCGATGCTGGTGGCGATCCAGCCGTCGACCGGCGACGTCCTCGCCGTGGCGCAGAACGGGCCCGCCGACGTCCAGGGGCCCATCGCCCTCACCGGCCAGTTCGCGCCCGGCTCCACGTTCAAGATCGTCTCCGCGGTCGCGGCGCTGGAGGACGGCAAGGTCCAGGGCGACACCCCCGTGCCGTGCCCCGGCAAGACCACCATCGACGGCCGCCGGGTCGTGCCGAACGACCACGACTTCGACAAGGGCACGATCCCGCTGCACAGCGCGTTCGCCTTCTCCTGCAACACGACGTTCGCCGAGATCGCCGCGGCCCTGCCCGCCGACGGCCTCACCAAGACGGCGGGCAAGCTCGGCCTGGGCGTCGACTTCGAGATCCCCGCCATCACCACGATCACCGGGTCCGTTCCCCCCGCGACCGACGTGGTGGAACGGGCCGAGGACGGCTTCGGCCAGGGCAAGGTCCTGGCCAGCCCGTTCGGGATGGCCATGGTGGCGGCCACCGTCGCGAGCGGCAAGCAGCCCGTCCCCTCCCTGCTGCGCGGCCAGGAGACCAAGGTCGACCGACCATCGGAGACCATCCCGCCGACGGTGCTGGAGCCGGTCCGCCAGATGATGCGCGAGGTGGTCGAGGTCGGCACCGCCCAACTCCTCGCCGACCTGCCGGAAGCGCGCGGCAAGACCGGCACGGCCCAGTTCGGCGACGGCGTCAACTCCCACGGCTGGTTCGTCGGCTACAAGGGCGACCTGGCCTTCGCCACCCTCGTGCTGGGCGCCAACTCCTCCCTCCCGGCGGTGGAGGTGACCGGGAAGTTCCTGCGGGCGTTGGGCTGACGTGTAGTTGCCGCCTGGTGGGACGACGTCCTGACCACGTGACACGCGTCCGGTATCGCGCCGTACTGTGGAGGGCATGTCCGTGCGTGCCGTCCTGAAGCCAGGTGAGCTGTCCCCCCGCCGTTCCGTGCCCGCCTCGATAGCCCGCCCCGAGTACGTGGGCAAGCCGGGTCCGACGCGGGGCAACGAGCCGTGGGTGCAGCCGCCCGAGGTGATCGAGGCCATGCGGGTCGCGGGTCGGTTGGGCGCGCAGGCGTTGCAGGAGGCGGGCAAGGTCGTGGTGCCCGGTGTGACCACGGACGAGATCGACGCGGTGGCGCACGAGTTCCTGTGCGACAACGGGGCGTACCCGTCGACGCTCGGCTACCGGGGCTTCCCGAAGTCGTGCTGCACCTCGCTGAACGAGGTCATCTGCCACGGCATCCCGGACTCCACGGTGGTGGAGGACGGCGACATCGTGAACATCGACGTGACCGCCTACATCGGCGGCGTGCACGGCGACACGAACGCGACCTTCCTGGCGGGCAACGTCAGCGAGGAGAACCGGCTGCTGGTCGAGCGCACGCACGAGGCGACGATGCGGGCGATCAAGGCCGTGAAGCCGGGGCGCCAGTTGAACGTGGTGGGCCGGGTCATCGAGGCCTACGCGAACCGGTTCGGCTACGGCGTGGTGCGCGACTTCACCGGGCACGGCATCGGCCGGTCGTTCCACAGCGGCCTGGTGGTGCTGCACTACGACGCGCCGCACGTGCCGACGGTGATCGAGACGGGCATGACGTTCACGATCGAGCCGATGATCACGCTCGGCGGGATCGAGCACGACACGTGGGCCGACGACTGGACGATCACCACCAAGGACAAGAGCTGGACCGCTCAGTTCGAGCACACGATCCTGGTCACCGAGGACGGGGCCGAGATCCTCACAGTCTGCTGAGCAGCGCCACCAGCGCCGCGGCGACCTGCTCCGGGTGGGTCGCCGCCGCCAGGTGGTGCAGGTCCAGCTCGCTGACCGGCCAGCCCAGTTCCGCCGCCGCGGTGGCCGCGTCGGTGTACTCCGCGCTGAGCCTCAGGTACGCCGAGGGGCCCGACCACGGCACGGACGGCCGCTGCTCCTTCAGGAACTCCAGCGGCACCTCTGGCGCCTCCTCCAGGATCTCCGCGAGCTGCGCGGGGTCCGGGATGAGCGCGGGCAGCACCTCCGGCGGGAACCAGCGGTCCCAGCGGGGCATGACGTCCTCGCGGGAGATCTTCCGCATGTGCGCCATCAGTTCCGGCGAGAACGTCTCGCGCCAGCTCCTGCCGGGCGTCGGCAGGTGGGCGTCGAGGTAGACGAGGGCGCCGACCGGGGTCTCCAGCGCGTCGGCGAACGCGGGCAGCAGCGGACCGGCACCGCTGTGGCCCACGAGGACCACCTCGCCGTCGACGTCCGCGTCGTCGACGGCGTCGGCGAACTCGCCGATCATCCGCTGGTGCACGGGCGCGGAGTTGACGCTCACCCGCAGGTCGAGCAGCACCACCGGGTGGCCGTGCGCGGTGAGCGCGTCGGCGAGGGGCCGGAAGGTGGCGGGTCCGAGGAAGGGGCTGTGCACCAGGACCGTGGTGGCGGGAACGTCGACCATGGGGGGAATGATGTCAGTCTGAGCCGGTGGACGGGGGGAGTGCGGTCGTGACGGGTGCGCTGCTGGTGGCCGGGACCACCTCGGACGCGGGCAAGAGCGTCCTGGTGGCCGGGCTGTGCCGCTGGCTGGCGCGCACCGGGGTCCGGGTGGCGCCGTTCAAGGCGCAGAACATGTCGAACAACTCGGTGGTCACGCCCGACGGCGGCGAGATCGGCCGGGCGCAGGCCGTGCAGGCGGCGGCGTGCGGGCTGGAGCCCAGCGTCCGGTTCAACCCGGTGCTGCTCAAGCCCGGCGGCGACCGCACGTCGCAGGTCGTCGTGCTGGGCCGCGCGGTCGGCGAGGTGTCCGCGCTGTCCTACCGCGAGCGCAAGGCCGACCTGCTCCGCACGGTGCTGTCCACTTTGGACTCGCTGCGGAACGACTACGAGGCCGTGGTCTGCGAGGGCGCCGGGTCGCCGACCGAGATCAACCTGCGGGCCAACGACATCGCCAACATGGGGCTGGCGCGGGCGGCGGGCCTGCCGGTGCTGGTCGTCGGCGACATCGACCGCGGGGGTGTGTTCGCGCACCTGTTCGGCACGCTCGCGCTGCTCGACCCGGCCGACCAGGCGCTGGTGACCGGGTTCGTGGTCAACAAGTTCCGCGGCGACCCGGCGCTGCTGGAACCGGGGCTGCACCAGTTGCGGGCGCTCACCGGCCGTCCCGTGTACGGCGTGCTGCCGTGGCGGGAGGAGCTGTGGCTGGACGCCGAGGACTCGCTGTCCTACAGCGCGGACGGCGTGATCGGCAGGCCGCGTCCACCCGTCGGCGAGCAGTGGCTGCGGGTCGCGGTCGTGCGGCTGCCGCGGATCTCCAACGCGACGGACGTGGAGGCGCTGGCGTGCGAACCGGGCGTGTCGGTCCGGTTCGTCACGGAGCCGTCGCGGATCGCGGACGCGGACCTGGTGGTGCTGCCCGGTTCCAAGGCCACCGTGGCGGACCTGGCGTGGCTGCGCTCGACGGGTCTGGCCGACGCGATCACCTCGCACGCCCGGCGCGGTCTGCCGGTGCTCGGGGTGTGCGGCGGGTTCCAGATGCTCGGCGCGCGGATCGAGGACGCCGTGGAGTCGCGGGCGGGCACCGTCGACGGTCTCGGCCTGCTGGACCTCGACGTCCGCTTCGAGCCCGCCAAGACGCTCCACCGGCCGACGGGCACGGCGTTCGACGAGCCCGTCACCGGCTACGAGATCCACCACGGCCAGGTCGCGCGGCGCGGTGACCTCGACACCCTCGTGACGCTGCCCGACGGGACGGGCGAGGGCGTCCTGACCGGGTCGGTCGCGGGCACGCACTGGCACGGCCTGCTGGAGAACGACGGGTTCCGGCGGGCGTTCCTGCGCTGGGCGGCGGACAGGTCGGGCCGGGACGGCTTCAAGCCCGCCGCCGACGTCGACTTCGCCGCGGCCCGCGCCGCCCAGCTCGACCTGCTCGGCGACCTGGTCGCGGACCACCTGGACACCGACGCCGTGCTCCGCCTGCTCGCGAGCGGCGCACCCGCGGGGCTGCCGTTCGTGCCGCCCGGCGCGCCCGCGTGACGCACCAGTTTCCCGAATCGCGCCACCGGGAGATCGACGATCACCACAATGGACGAGTGTGCCCGAGTTGATCTCGGACTAGACAGGAACCTTCGACCGAGGAGGTGGGATGACCGGACAGGACTTCGTCGTCGACACCGCGCGCAGCCTGGTGGAGGACCTCGCGCCGGACGAACTCGCGCTGTTCGAACCCGTCAGCCGGGCGTACCTCCGCGACCCCAAGAAGGTCCTGTCCGACCGCGAGCGGCCGGGCGCGATCCTGGGCTCGGGCATCGACGTCGCCATCGCCCTGCTGTCGCCGGTGGCGCTGGGCGTCGCGACCGCGGTGTACGAGCACCTGCTCGACAAGACCGGTGAGGCGATCGTGGAGCGCGGCGGCAAGCTGGTCAAGCGCCTGCGCCGCTCCAAGGAGGCGCCCGTGATCACCGCGGACCAGCTCGACGGCCTGCGCGCGCTGGCGATCGAGCGCGCCAAGGAACTCGGGGTGGCCGACGACCTGGCCGAGAAGGTCGGCGACACGCTCCGGGCAACCCTCGAACGCGAGCTGTAGTGGAGACGGACAGACCGGAGTTACTGCGCACGCCCTCCGGCACGACGCTGCGCTTCGGCACGCTCGTGGCGCTCGCGCTCGCGACCACCTGGTTCGTCGCGGGCGCGTTCGCCGCGACCTGGCCGCCAAGGACCTTCCTGGACGACGCGAGCTGCCAGGTGCGGGCGGACCTGTACCTGACGTCGACCGGCAGCGTCGACCCCGACGAGTCGAAGTGGGCGGCCTACCGGGACTGCATGTCCGGTTTCTTCGCGCCCCGGCTCGGCTGGCTGGTCGGCGGGGTGGTGCTGCTCCTGCTCGTCGCCACCGCGGTCTACGTCGCCTGGCCGAAGTGGCGGATCCGCCGGTCGGGGCTGGAGCGGCTCGACTCGTTCCCCGCGCTGTGGGCGAAGCTGAGCGGACCGCTGGACGAGCTGGTCGCGCGGGCCGGACTGGCGAAGGCGCCGGAGTTCCGGCTCGACGCGGCGAGCTCGCGGGCGGGTGGGGTGGCGTTCGGCAGCAGCCGCAAACCCGTGGTGTGCCTGGACGCCGGGCTCGTCGCGCTGCTGGATCGCGACCGGGCGGGCTTCGACGCGGTGGTGCTGCACGAGTTGGCGCACGTGCGCAACGGCGACGTGACGACCACCTACGCGACCCTCTCCGCGTGGCGCGCGCTGCTGGCCGTCGTGCTGCTGCCGTACCTGGTCCTCGTCGTGGACCCGTTGCTGGGCTGGGACTTCTCGAACCTCGACTCGCCGGTGACCACCGGCATCGTCGTGCGGGTCGTGCTGCTGGTGGTGCTGGTCTACCTGGCGCGCACGGCGGTGCTGCGGTCCCGTGAGCGCTACGCCGACGCGCTGGTCGCGGTGTGGACGGGCGACGCCGACCCGTACCGGACGCTCCGGGCCGTACCGGACCACCGCCGCGTGCTGCGGTGGGTGGCGATCCACCCGTCGCTGGCCGCGCGGAACGCGGCGATGAGCGATCCGAAGTCGTTGCTGCGCAACGGGTTCCTCGAAGCGCTGGCGAGCGGTGTCGCCGTGCAGCTCGCGTGGTCGCACCTGGTCGACGGGCTGTCGAAGATCGACTGGTACCGGTCGGGCAACGAGTCGTTCCTGGTGATGCGGGTGGTGTGGGGCGTCGCGGTCGCCACGCTGGTGTGCGTGATCGCCTGGCGCGGAGCCGCCTACCTGCGGGCGGGCGGCACCGGGCGGTGGACGTTCCTGCGACCGGGCCTGGGGTTGGGGCTGGGCTTGGTGGTCGGCGTCGAGCTGGAGCTGTCGCAGGCGGGCGTGCTGACCCCGACCAGCCCGCTGTCGGTGCTGGCCGCCGGGGTGCTCGTGCTGGTGACCGTGCTCGTCTGCGGGTGGGCGGGGTTGGTCGCGGTGCGGCTTGGCGACGCCGTGCGGAGCCTGCGCGGCGCGCTGTCGGCCGCCGCCGTCGTCCTGGTGTGCGTGAGCTTCCTCGGCTGGTTCCGGGAGATCACGCTCGCGGGCGTCGTGTGGCGCGACTACCTGGCCGTCGCCTACGACCTGGTGAGCGGGTACGGCCGGGTCGCCGGGGTCGTGGTGGTGCCGTTCCTGCTGAACTCCGACCGGGTCCTCACCGCCGCGGCGGTGGCGGTGCTGTGGCTGGTGCCGTTGCTGCTGGGCCGGGGATCGGCGCGGCTCGGCGTGCTCGCCGGGCTGCTCGGCGGGGCGGTGTGGGGCGTGGTCGCGGTGGTGCTGACGCTCACCGCGGGCTCCACGCCGGAGGCCGCGACGGTGCGGGCGGCGTGGGAACTGGTGGCAGTCTTCGCCGTCCAGGTGTTGGTGGCCGTGGTCGTCGCGCGGCGGTCCGAGGTGGTCACGGCACTGCTCGCGACGTGGGTCGTCGGACTGGTCGGCTGCCTGGGCACCTGGGCGCTGCACCTGGCGGACTGGCAGGTCGACAGCGTGCTGGCCGCGCGGCCGTTCCAGGTGCTGCCGGTGCTCGGCGTGGTGGCGGCCCTGGTGGGCGCGGTGTTCTCGCGGGACGTCGTCGTCCCGCGAGAGGGTTCCGGCCGGGTCGTGGTGGCCTTGGTGCTGGTGGTGTCGGCCGTCGCGGTCGTCTGGTGGCCGAAGGCCCCGCAGGCGGCGCTGCTCCTGCCCGACGCGGGCCCCGAACAGGTCGTCGACGTCGACGAGGCGGTGAACACGTGGGCGTACGGCGGCGGGTTCGACCGGTACACGGCGGTCGTGAACGCCAACGACGCGGTGTTCAAGGCGTTCGCCGCGGAGGATCCCGCGCTGATCCTGGAGACGTGCGACCGGGCCCGCGCGCGGGCCGAGGAGGCGGCGGCGTTCCCCGAACCGCCAAGCCCCGAGGTGGCCAGGACCTGGAAGGCCGGGCTGGCGGCGCTCGTGCCCGGCGCGAGCGAGTGCGTGAAGATCTACCGCGGGGGCGAGGGCGACTCGCAGGTGATGGTGGACGGCTTCAAGGAGGCCATCACCCAGCTCGGGCAGACGCTGACGCTGATCAACCAGGCGAGGGAGGCCGCGACTAGGTGAGCACGAGTTCGCGCTGACGGGGCTTGATCGCGGTGCTCGCCATGCCCGCGATCACCAGCAGCGCGGCCGTGCAGCGGAGCGGCGTCAGCGCCTCGCCGAGGACGAGCCACGCGGACAGCATGCCCGCGACCGGCACCAGCAGCGAGAACGGCGCCACGGTGCTGGCGTCGTACTCGCGCAGCAGGAACCCCCACAGGCCGAAGCCGAGCAGCGTGGAGATCCACGCGACGAAACCGAGCGTCGCCGCACCCGACCAGTCGAACGCCGCCAGCGCGGCCAGGTCCGTGTCGACGCCCTCGACCAGCAGCGACAGCCCCAGCAGCGGCAGGACGGCGACCGCGCTGACCCAGACGATGAAGCTCAGCGCGTCCGGCGGCTTCGCGTAGCGGGTGATCACGTTGGACAGCCCCCAGCAGGCCGCGCCCGCGATCACCAGCGCGAAGGCGCCGAGCGGGCTGCCGACGCCGTAGTCGAGCGCGATCACCAGGATGCCGACCGAGGCGACCCCGATGCCGATCAACTGCGTGCGGCGCGGCCGTTCGCGCAGCAGCGCGGCCGCGAACACCACGGTGAAGATCGCCTGGCTCTGGAGCACCAGCGAGGACAGCCCCGCGGGCATCCCGGCGTCCATGCCGGTGAACACGAAACCGAACTTCGCGACGCCGAGGACCAGTCCGACCGCGACCACCCACTTCCACGCGACCCTCGGCGGGCCGACGAAGAACAGGGCGGGCACGGCGGCTGCGAGGAAGCGGAGGCCGGAGAACAGCAGCGGGGGGAAGTTCTGGAGGCCGATCTTGATGGCGACGAAGTTGACGCCCCAGATGGCCGCGACGAGGACCGCGAGAGCGGCGTGCCGTGGTTTCACCCGTCCGAGTCTGGGAGCCCCGATCGTTAAGCACTAGCGATATCTGCTTCACCCAAGGGTTTAGCATTGCTACATGATGGACCTCGGCAGACTCCGCGCGCTGCACGCCGTCGCGACCCACGGCTCGGTTGGCGCGGCGGCCTCCGTGCTGGGCTTCACGCCCTCCGCGGTGTCCCAGCAGATCGCCAAGCTGGAACGCGAGACCCGCACCACGCTGCTGGAACGCCGAGGCCGCGGCGTCGTGCTGACCGACGCCGCGTACGGGCTCGCCGCCACCGCCGCGCAGGTGCTGGCGCTGGTCGAGGAGGCCGAGGTGACGCTGGAGGAGCAGCGCGGCGCGGCCGTCGGCACGCTGACCATCGGCGCCTTCGCCACGGCCGCGCGCGGCCTGCTGCCGGTCGTCCTGGTCGACCTGATCGCCCACCACCCGGCACTGGACGTCCGCACGGTCGAGCTGGACCCGCCGGTCGCGCTGGAGGCCGTGGCCCGCGGCGAACTGGACATGGCCGTCACCCACGACTGGGTCAACACCCCGCTGGCCGTGCCGGAGTCGTTGTCCCGCACCACGTTGGGCCAGGACTACGCGGACGTGCTGCTGCCCGCGGCGCACCCGCTCGCCGACCGGCCGTTCCTCGTGCCGGACGACCTGGCCGGCCAGCGCTGGATCTGCCAGCCGGAGGGCACGATCTGCCACGACTGGCTGATCAAGACGTTCCGCGGCGCGGGCATCGAACCGGACCTGGCGCACCGGGTCGGCGAGTACGAGACCCAGATCGCCCTGCTGGCGCGCGGCGTCGGCGTCGGCCTGCTGCCCAGGCTCGGCCGGGGCGCGCTGCCGCCGACCGTGCGCGCCGTGCCGCTGCACCCGACGCCGACGCGCAGGCTGTTCGCGGTGTGGCGCGCCCAGGCCAGCAGGAGGCCCGCCATCACCGCCACCCTCGCGTCGCTCAGGGGGTGCTGGGACCAGCGGAGCACCGCGTTGGGCGAGGTCGATCCAGGACTGCTCGACGTGGTTCCGTGACCGGCGCGGTCAGTCGGCGAACCGCACGTCGTGCTCCTCGCCGGGCGCGAGGAAGTCCAGCAGCGCCAACCCTTCCCGCGTGAGCGCGTTTTGGTCCTTTTTGGACACCTTGCGGTACGGCGTGATGGTGAGGACGCCCTTGTCGGCCTTCCAGGTGCCGCTGAGGAACCCGTCGAGCAGGAAACTGGGCGGGAACACGGCGTTCGCCACCGCGCCCCAGCGCTTGCGGTGCTCGTCGCTCATGATCCGCGTCCGGTCGGCGTGCGACAGCAGGACGTTGTCGAAGTCGGGCAGGAACCGTGGTGGCACAGGGGTTTCCGGGTCGGTGAGCACGCCGTCCGGCACGTCCAGCAGCACCCGTCCGGCCTCGTCGCGGTAGGTCGTCAGGTCCAGCCGGGCGATCACCGGCCGCAGGTTCGTCAGCCGCGACCACGCCGTCACGTCGGCGGCCGTCGCGGGCCCGAACGCCGCCAGGTACCGCAGCACCGCCTCGTCCGGGTCGGCCGACGCGGGGATGTCCGTGCCCAGCCACGTCGACGCGACGGCGTTGAGCGGCGCCCCGCCGCGGCCGAACACGCCGCGCGGCGGCACCTGCACCAGCGGCAGCAGGAGCTGGAGCAGGGTGCCCAGCCCGGTGATCCCGTGCCCCGGCCACCGTTCGGTCAGCGCCGCGCCCAGTTGGGCGTTCGTCAGCGGCTGGGCGTCGAGGAGGGGTCTGGCGGCGGCGACCATCGCCGCCAGGTCGACGTCCTCCCGGCCGCGGGCGAAGTTGGCGGTGCCCGTGCGGGTGAGCATGGGTTGCAGCACCGGCCGCAGCCGCACGCAGTCCCGTGCCGTGACGAGGTGCAGGGTGCCGCGCATCAGCGTCGTGCGGACGGCCGTGCGGTCCACCAGCATCGCGCCCACCACGTCGGCGTCGAAGCCCTCCAGCCGCGACCACAGCGCGAGGTACGGCGACGAGGTCGCCTGCGCCTGCAACCCGACCAGGTGCTCGATCGCCTGCGCGGGCGGCAGGTCGTGCCGTTCCAGCAGCAACTGCCTGGCCAGCGTGGTGCGGTTGAGCGTGCGCGTGGTCAGCATCTACGAGCTCCGGAAGAACGCGCGGACGTCCTCGACGAGCAGGTCGGGTTCCTCCAGCGCGGCGAAGTGGCCGCCGCGGTCGAACTCCGTCCAGCGCACGATGTTGTTCGTCTTCTCCGCGATGCTCCGCACCGGCAGCGCGACGTCGTCCGGGAACACGGCGAGCGCGGTCGGTGTCGTCGACGCTTCGACCTCGTTCACGGAACCCAGTGTCTCCTTGTAGATCCGGGCGGACGAGCCGCCGGTGCCGGTGAGCCAGTAGACCATCACGTTGGTGAGCAGGACGTCGCGGTCGACCGCTTCCTCCGGCGCGTCCTCCGATCCGGTCCACTCCTTGAACTTCTCGACGATCCACGCGAGCTGGCCGACGGGGGAGTCGGTGAGCCCGTAGGCGAGCGTCTGCGGTCGGGTGCCCTGGATGCGCTGGTAGCCCGCCATGTCCTCGGCGAACCTCCGGAGCTTGCCGAGCCGGGCCAGCTCGTCCGGGGTGAGGCCGTCCAGGTCGGTGGGGATCGTGATCAGCGAGTTCAGGTGCACGCCGACCACGTGCTCCGCGTCCACGATCCCGAGGTCGCGCGAGATCATCGACCCCCAGTCGCCGCCCTGCGCGCCGTAGCGGTCGTAGCCCAGCCGCGCCATCAGTTCGGCCCACGCGGTCGCGATGCGCCGCACGGTCCACCCGGTGTCCGCGGTCGGGCCGGAGAAGCCGAAGTTGGGCATGGACGGGATGACGAGGTGGAAGTCGCGGGACAGCGGCTCGACCACGTCCAGGAACTCGACGACGGAGCCGGGCCAGCCGTGGGTGACGATCAGCGGCAGCGCGTCCTCGGTGGCGGAGCGGACGTGCAGGAAGTGGATGTTCGCGCCGTCGATGGTCGTCGTGAACTGGGGGAACGCGTTGAGCCGCGCTTCCCAGGCGCGCCAGTCGTAGCGCGTGCGCCAGTGCTCGACGAGGTCCTTCAGGTAGTCGACGGGCACGCCGTCTGCCCAGGCGGTGGCATCGGGTTCAGCGGGCCAGCGGGTGTTCGCGAGCCGGGCCTGGAGGTCGTCGAGTTGCGTCTGCGGGATCTCGATGCGATAGGGCTCCATGGGTTCACACCATAGGGATGATCGCGGACTGTTCCAGTCCGCGACCTCACTCGCCGTGTCGTTGCAGGATGTCCTCCAGGAAACCGCTTGCCTCGGCCGCCGCGCGGATCGGGTCGCGGTCGCGCACGGCGTCCAGCAGGCCCATGTGGGACACCGGCGGGTCGAGGTCCTCGTCCACGGTCGCCGTGATGCTCGCGCGCACGGTTTCGTTCAAACCGCGGTACAGCTCGGTGAGGAGCGTGTTGTGCGACGCTTGGACGAGCAGCCCGTGGAAGGCGGCGTCGTGCTCGATCATCCGCTCCCAGTCCTTGGCGGCCATGGCCGCGTCGCGCTCCGCCAGCAGCGCGGTCAACCTGCGCAGCTCGTCGTCGGTCCGGTGCGTCGCGGCCAGCCTCGCGCCCTCGACCTCCAGCGTGCGGCGCACCTGGAGCACCTCGCGCAGCTCGGTGCCGCACAGCCGCCGCACCGCGCCGGAGATCTCGCTCGTGGCGCGGACGAACGTGCCGTCGCCCTGCCGCACCTCCAGCAAACCCGCGTGGGAAAGCGCTCGCACGGCCTCGCGCACCGTGTTGCGCCCGACGCCGAGAGCCTGCACCAGCTCCGGCTCCGGCGGGATGCGGCGGCCGACAGGCCATTCGCCGCTGCTGATCGCACCTCTCATCTGGTCGATCACCTGATCGACGAGGCCCGCCCGCCGGGTAGTGGCCAATGGCACAGCAAAGTCCTTTCATCCGAACATCCCATGTCTGGGACAGTAGTCGGGTGACGATTCCGCGATCGATACCGTCAAGTGACAACACTGCCACCGATAGTGGTGTTTCCGCGACGGTTCAGGTACACGGAGTGGCTGAACCCGTAGGACGACACCAACGAGTGGCGGTCACCGGGGGCATCCTGTTGGCGGCAGGCGTCACCCTCGCGGCAGCGAACCTGCGACCCGCCGTCACCAGTCTCGCGTCGGTCCTGGGCGACGTCAGGGCCGGGCTCGGCGTCTCGGCGGGCTGGACGAGCCTGCTGACCGCCGTTCCCGTTCTCTGCTTCGGCGCCGCGGCCTTCGCCGCACCGTGGGTGGGCAGGCGGCTCGGCCTGAAGCGAGCGGTCGGCGGCGCCCTCCTCGTGCTCACGCTCGGGTTGCTGCTCCGCGTCGTCGACGGCCCGTTCGTGGTGCTCGGCGGCACGTTCATCGCCTGCTCGGGCATCGCCGTCTGCAACGTCCTCATCCCCGTCGTCGTGAAGGACTCGTTCCCCACGAATATCGGTGTCATCACCGGCATCTACACCGCGTCGATGGCCGCGGGCGCGGGCCTCGGCGCCGCACTCACCCCGCCGCTGGAGGCGTTCTTCGGTAGCTGGCGCCTGGCCGTCGGCACGTGGGCGTTGCTCTCGCTCGCCGCACTGCTGCTGTGGCTGGCCGGCTCCCGCCGCGGCGTCGCGGGCCGCGTCACCGGCCCGCCGCCTGGCCGTTCGCTGCTGCGCAGCCCGCTGGCGTGGGTGATGACGGTGTTTTTCGGCACCCAGGCGCTGCTCGCCTACACCGTGATGGGCTGGCTCCCCGCGATCCTCGGCGACGCGGGCGTCGACCGCACCACCGCGGGCTTCCTGCTCGCCATCACCGTCGTCCTGGGCGTCCCGGTCAGCTTCGTCGTCCCGCCGCTCGCCGCCCGCTGGCGCTCGCAGACCGGGATGGTGGTCGTCCTCGGCGTGCTGCTCCTGCTCGGCGTGCTGGGCCTCGCCTTCGCCCCCGGTGCCCTGCCCGGCCTGTGGGTGCTGCTGGTCGGCCTGGGCATGGGCGGCATGTTCCCGCTCGCCATCGTGATGGTGTCGCTGCGCTCGTCGACCACCGCGGACACCGCCAGGCTGTCCGCGATGACCCAGAGCATCGGCTACCTGCTGGCCGCCACGGGCCCGTTCGCGTTCGGGCTGCTGCGCGACTCGACGGGCGCGTGGACGACCTCGATGGTCGTGCTGGCGGGCCTGGTCGTGCTCCTCACCGCACTCGGCTCCATCGCGGGCCGTCCACGCACGGTGTAGAACGGCCGCATGAGCAAGGAGATCACCGGGCACGAGCCGCGCAGCGACCGCGACGCGATCGTCCGCGCCGGCGCGGGTGGTGAGGTGTTCGTCGTGACCAGCGACGGCGGGCCGTCCGTCCCGCCGGGTCGCCGGACCTTCGTCCCGCGCGCCGAACTGGCGCGTGCCGCCGTTCGTGCGCCGGTGATCGATTCGGCGGCGTTCCGCGCCGACCTGGACGCGCCCTTCCACCGCTGAGCGAGCGGCGGTGCGTGGACGGCCTCGATGACCGCACTCGGCTCCATCGCGGGCCGTCCACGCACCGTCTGACTAGTCCAGCGGCAGGTTCAGCAGGGCGTTCTCGACCAGTTCCGGCATGGCCGGGTGGATCCAGTACTGGCCCTTGGCCATCGTGCGGGCGTCCAGGCCGAAGCTCATGGCCTGGATGAGGGGCTGGATGACGGTCGGGGCCTGCGGGCCGATGATGTGGGCGCCCAGCAGTTCGCCGGTGGTCGGGTCGGCGAGGACCTTGGCGAAACCGGTCTGGTCCTCCATGGCCCAGCCGTAGGCGATCGACGCGTACGCCTGCGTGCCCTTCACGTACCTGACGCCCCGCTCGATCGCCTGCTCCTCGGTGAGGCCGACGGACGCGATCTGCGGTGACGAGAACACGGCCGACGGGACGTACCGGTGGTCCGAGGCGATCGGCGCGTCGGGGTGCAGCAGGTTGTGCCGGACGACCTTGCTCTCGTGGTTCGCGACGTGCTTGAGCTGGTACTCGGAGCTGATGTCGCCGAACGCGTAGATGCCGTCCACGACGGTCTTCTGGTACTCGTCCACGACGATCCGGCCGTCCGGGTGCGTCGTCACGCCGGTCTGCCCCAGGTCGAGCAGGTCGGTGTTCGGGGTGCGGCCGGTGGCGATCAGCAGCGTCTCGGCGTCCACGACCTCCGCGCCGTCCGGACCCTCCAGGTGCAGGCGGAGGCCGCCGTCGACGCGCTCGGCGCGCACGGTCTTGCGCTGCAACCGGACGTCCCACTTCTCGGCGGCGAGCGAGGTGAAGCGCTCGGCGATCTCGCGGTCCTCGTGGCGCAGCAGCAGGTCGGAGCGGGCGATCATCGTGACGCGCACGCCGAACGACGAGAACACGTGCGCGAACTCGTTCGCGACGAACCCGCTGCCCAGGATGATCATGCTCTTGGGCAGCTCCTCGAGCCGCATCACGGTGTCGCTGGTGTGGTAGTCGACCGTGTCGAGGTCCACGACGTCCGGGATGACCGGCCTGCTGCCCGCGCCGATCGCGAACCGGTCGGCGGTGATGACCTCACCGGTGCCGGTGTCGAGCGTCTTCGGGCCGACGAACTTCGCGGTCCCCTGGTAGACGGTCACGTTCGCGTTGTCCTCGGACCGCCAGCGCAGCCCGCCCGCCGAGATGGGGTCGATGCGCCCGAAGATCCGGTCCCGCACGTCCGGCCACCGCACGCCGTCCAGGTGCTCGTCGACCCCGAACTTCGCCGCGCCCTTCGGCGTGGAGGCCACGTCCGCGGTGTGCACGAACATCTTCGTCGGGATGCACCCGACGTTCAGGCAGGTGCCGCCGAACACGCCCTTCTCGACGATCGCGATCTGCTGGTCCGCGAACCGCTCGTCGGGGATCGAGTTCCCGGAGCCGCTGCCGATGATGACGAGGTCGAAGTGCCGCACGATGCCGTCCTGCCTGGTAGGTGAGGGTCCTACTCTCTCAAACGGGCAGGACGGCCGTGCGATTCCCGACTAGTCCTGCCGAAAGACAGGGGTAATGATCGCCCGCGCCAGCGTGTGGAACGCCAGGTTGAAGCTCACCACGGCGGGCGAGGCGTCCCCGTCGACGTCGAGCGCCTCCACGTCCACCGCGTGCACCGCGAAGAAGTACCGGTGCGCCGGGTCACCCTCCGGCGGGGCCGCCCCGCCGAACGCCCGCGTGCCGTAGTCCGAGCGCACGTGGAACGCGCCACCCGGCAGCGTCTTGTCGTCCTCACCCGCACCGGTCGCCAGTTCGGTCACCGACGCGGGCACGTTCACCGCCACCCAGTGCCAGAACCCCGACGGCGTCGGCGCGTCCGGGTCGAAGCACGTCACCACGAAGCTCTTGGTGGCCTCGGGGAAACCGGACCAGCTCAACTGCGGCGAGGTGTTGCCGCCCGCGAACACCTGCGCCTGCGGCAGCGTCTCGCCGTCGCGCACGTCGGTCGACGTCACGCTGAACGACGGCACCACCGGCAGCAGCGAGTAGGGGTCGGGAGCAACGGGGCGCTCAAGGCTCATCGGGTCCTCCACTGGTGATCATCGGTCGGATCGAGCCTAGTGGGGGCACTCGGACGGCGCAGTTTCCGCCGTTCGCCACCAAAGGGACCGCTCAGCGTCTCTAATGGGGAAGCGCTCCTCGGGGCGGAGCGCGTTTTGGCCACGCTTGGGGAGGGGTAGCCATGAAAGCTCGTTTTCGCGCTGTCGTCGTGCTGTTCGCGGCGTTGACCGCTGTCGCGTCGGTGGTGTCCACGGCGTCCGCGACGTCGGGGACGCCGTTGCTGACGAACGTCCGGGTGGGGGCGCACGCGACGTACGACCGGATCGTGCTGGACTTCGCGGGAGCCAGGCCGGGGGACGTGTTCGGGGACGTCGTGCCCGAGCTGTTCTACGACGGTTCCGGCAAGCCCGTGAACCTGCCCGGCACGTACTTCTACCAGGTCGTGGTCCGGCCCGCCGCCGCGCACGACGACAACGGCAACCCGACGTACACGGGGTCGCGAAAGTTCGACACCCCGCAGTTGTCGAACGTCCAGGCGTTCGCGATCACGGGTGACTTCGAGGGCCAGTTGACCGTGGGGCTCGGTTACCGCCGGGCGACCTGGCAGTCGGTCACGGTCCTGGACAACCCGACGCGGGTGGTCATCGACATCGGCGTCTAGCCGCTGGATATCGCACGGGAAGGCCCCGCTCGGCTGACCGAGCGGGGCCTTCGCACGTCGGGACTACGCCGCGACGGTCACCTCGGCGGCTGCGGGCTCCAGGGCGTGGACCAGCACCTCGCGGACGTCCGCGACCAGGTGCACGGTCAGCGCCTCGCGGACCGACTCGGGCACGTCGTCCAGGTCGGGCTCGTTGCGCGCCGGGAGCAGCACGGTCGTGATGCCCGCCCGGTGCGCGGCCAGCAGCTTCTGCTTGACGCCGCCGATCGGCAGGACGCGGCCGGTCAGCGAGACCTCACCGGTCATCGCCACGTCGGCCCGAACGGGTCGGCCCGACAGCAGCGACGCGAGTGCCGTCGTCATGGTGACGCCCGCACTCGGACCGTCCTTCGGCACGGCCCCGGCGGGCACGTGGATGTGCACGCCGCGGTCGGCGAGCGAGCCGACGCCGAAGCCCAGCTCGTCGTCGTGCGACCGCAGGTAGGACAGCGCGATCTGCGCCGACTCCTTCATCACGTCGCCCAACTGCCCGGTCAGCGTGACGCCGCTGGCGCCGGAGTCCTTGGCCGCCAGCGAAGCCTCGATGAAGAGGACGTCACCACCGGCTCCCGTGACGGCCAGCCCCGTCGCCACTCCGGGGACCGAGGTGCGCTCGGCCGATTCCGGCGTGTGCTTTGGCTTGCCGAGGTACCCGCGCAGGTCGGGCACGTCGACGCCGACCGGCAGGACGTCCTCGTCCATCGCGACCTTCGCCGTGACCTTGCGCAGGATCCGCGCGAGGCCGCGTTCCAGTTGCCGCACACCGGCTTCACGGGTGTACTCGCCCGCCAGCTTCCGCAGGGAGTCCTCGGAGATCGTGACCTCCTCGGGCGTCAGACCGGCCTTCTCCAACTGCCTGGGCAGCAGGTGGTCGCGGGCGATCGTGACCTTCTCGTCCTCGGTGTAGCCGTCGAGCTGCACCAGTTCCATGCGGTCGAGCAGCGGCGCCGGGATCGTGTCGAGCACGTTCGCCGTGGCCAGGAACACCACGTCGGACAGGTCGAGGTCGACCTCCAGGTAGTGGTCGCGGAACGTGTGGTTCTGCGCCGGGTCCAGCACCTCCAGCAGCGCGGCCGTCGGGTCGCCCCGGTAGTCCGAGCCGACCTTGTCGATCTCGTCCAGCAGCACGACGGGGTTCATCGTGCCCGCCTCGGTGATGGCGCGGACGATCCGGCCGGGCAGCGCGCCGACGTACGTGCGGCGGTGGCCGCGGATCTCGGCCTCGTCGCGCACACCGCCCAGCGCGACCCGGACGAACTTGCGGCCCATGGCCCGCGCGACGGACTCGCCGAGCGACGTCTTGCCGACGCCGGGAGGACCGACGAGGGCCAGCACGGCTCCGCTGCGACGGCCGCCCACGACGCCCATGCCGCGGTCGGTCCGCCTGCGGCGCACCGCCAGGTACTCGGTGATCCGCTCCTTCACGTCGTCCAAGCCGGAGTGGTCGGCGTCCAGCACGGCGCGCGCGCCGAGGATGTCGTACGCGTCGTCGGTGCGGTCGTTCCACGGCAGCTCCAGCACCGTGTCCAGCCACGTGCGGATCCAGCCGACCTCGGGGGACTGGTCGGAGGTGCGCTCCAGCTTGTCCACCTCGGTGAGCGCGGCCTTGCGGACGTGCTCCGGCAGGTCGGCGCCCTCGACGCGGGCGCGGTAGTCCTGCTCCTCCGTGGCGGGCTTGCCGTCCAGCTCGGCCAGCTCCTTGCGGATCGCGGCCAACTGCTGGCGCAGCAGGAACTCCCGCTGCTGCTTCTCCATGCCCTCCTTGACGTCCTTGCGGATCGTCTCGGCGACGTCCAGCTCCGCCAGGTACTCGCGGCCCCACACCAGCAGCTTCTCCAGCCGCTCGGTGACGTCGCTGGTCTCCAGCAGCCAGACCTTCTGCTCCTCGGTCACGTACGAGGCGTAGCCGGCGAGGTCGGCCAGCGCCGACGGCTCGTCCACCTGCTGCACGGAGTCGACGACCTGCCAGGCGCCCCGCTGCTGGAGGATCGTGGTCACCAGCGCGCGGTACTCGCGGGCCAGCTCGTCGGTGCGCTCGTCGGAGGCGGGGATGTCGGCGACGGTCGCCTCGACCCACAGCGCCGCGCCCGGCCCGGTCGTCCCGGTGCCGATCCGCACGCGCTCGGTGCCGCGCACGACGGCCGCGCGCTCGCCGCCGGACAGCCTGCCGACCTGCTCTATCACGGCCAGCGTGCCGACCTTGGCGTACTTGCCGTCGAGCCGCGGCACCAGCAGCAACTGCGCCTTGGCCCCGCTCTCGGCGGCGGCGGTGGCGGCCTCGACGGCGGCACGGGCCTCGGCGTTGGCGTCCGCGCCGGAAAGCCGGACGGGGACGACCATGCCGGGGAGCACGACCACGTCGTCGAGGGGCAACACCGGAAGTGCCAGAGTCCTGCCCATCAAGTCACCCTCCAAAGTTGAGTCTGACTGGCTCAACCAAGTGGAGCCGCCGAATGTTTCCTCTCGGCGTTCGCTCTGAGCGAGCACCTAGGGTGTCGCAATGCAGAGCCTCGACCTGGACGGCCAAGGACTGACCGAGCTCCCCGACCTCTCGCCCGACCTGTGGGAGCTCAGCGCGTACGACAACGCCCTCACGGCGCTGCCGGACCCGCTCTGGGAGCTGGGCGAACTCCGGATGCTCAACGTCGCGGTCAACCGGATCGGCGAGCTGTCGCCGAAGATCAGCGGGCTCACCACCCTGCACACCCTCGACCTCGGCCACAACGCGCTGACGGCCCTGCCGGATTCCCTCGGCGACCTGACCTCGCTCGACCGGTACCTCTACCTCAGCGACAACCGGCTCACGTCCGTGCCGGAGTCGTTGGGCGGACTGGTCAAGCTGCGCTACCTCAACATCACCGACAACCTGCTGACCTCGCTGCCGTCGACGATCGGCGGTCTGGTCGGCCTGCGGGAACTCCGGCTCTACGGCAACCGGTTGACGGCGCTGCCCGAGTCGATCGGCGACCTCGTCCGGCTGCGGGAACTGCACCTGCGCGGCAACCTGCTGACGGCGTTGCCGGGGTCCACCGGCGGCTTGACCGACCTGCGCGAACTCAGCCTGCGCGACAACCACCTGACCGCGCTGCCCCCGGAGATCGGCGACCTGGCCGCGCTGCGGGTCCTCGACCTGCGGAACAACGCCCTGTCGACGCTGCCGGACGTGCTCGGCGGGCTACCCGCGCTGGAGAAGCTCGACCTGCGCTGGAACAAGCGGCTCACGATGCCGGTGTGGCTGCTCGACCTGGAACGCCGCGGCTGCGTCGTGCTCACCTGACCGCACCTGGACAGGTCCCGACGCGGCGCGGTTGGATCGGATGATCGACATCGTGGTGCGGGGAGGACCGTCGTGGAGCTGTGGGTGCCGTCCTCGGTCGACCTGAGCAGGCCGAGCGTGGCGCGGATGTACGACTACTTCCTCGGCGGCTCGCACAACTTCGCGGTCGACCGCGAGACCGCCAAGGCCATCGAGAAGATCTACCCCGGCATGGCGGGCGCCGCGCGCGCCAACCGCAACTTCCTCCGCCGCGCCGTCCGCTACCTGTGCGCCCAGGGCGTCGACCAGTTCCTGGACCTCGGCTCGGGCATCCCGACGGTCGGCAACGTCCACGAGATCGCCCAGCAGACCAACCCCGCCGCCCGCGTCGTCTACGTCGACGTGGAACCCGTCGCCGTCGCCCACGGCAACGCCCTGCTGGCCGGCAACGACCGGGCCGTCGCCGTCCGCGCCGACCTGCGCGACCCCGACGCGGTGCTGGCCACCCCCGAGGTCCGCGGCGTGCTGGACTTCGACCGCCCGATCGCCGTGCTGCTCGCCTCGGTCCTGCACTTCGTGCCCGACGGCGACGACCCGCACGCGGCCGTGGCGCGCTACCGCGACGCCGTGTGCCCCGGCAGCTACGTGGCCCTCTCGCACGGCAGCCTGGAGGGGATGCCGCAGGACAGCGTCACCAGCGGCGAACGCGTCCGCGCCGTCTACCAGCGCACCGACGCCCAACTGGTCCTGCGCTCCACCGCCGACATCACCCGCTTCTTCGACGGCCTTGACCTGGTCGAGCCCGGAGTGGTGCTGCTGCCGGAGTGGCGTCCGGACTCGGACGACGCGTACATCAGCGCGTACGTCGGCGTGGGGAGGAAACCGTGACGTGCTTGCGCCCGTTCGAGTCTCATGTGGACACGAACGAGTGAGTGGTGCGTCACGCGGATAACGCTGCGTGCGGGACTCTCGACGGAATGGACGACCGGACCATCGGTGTGTCCACGTTGGAGGCGATCCCATGACGCAGCCCCCCGCAGTTCCTCCCGAACCACTACCGCCGTACGGGCAGCAGCCGCAGTGGGGGCCGCCTCCGGGAGGCCAGTACGGCCCGCCTCCGGGGCAGTACGGCCCGCCGCCCGCGCCTCCGCGCTCGAAGAAGCCCAAGCGGTGGCCGTGGATCGTCGTCGGTGTCATCGCGGTGCTCGTGGTGATCAGCGCCGCCAACGACGGCCTGCGGTCGAAGCGGGAACCGGACGCCGCGGCGGGATCGTCCTCGGCCGCCCCGGCCGAACTCGCGAAGGCCCCGACCACCTCGGTCGCACCACCGAGGACGACCACCCGGACGACGACCACCACGACCACCCCGCCGCCACCTCCACCGACCGTCTACACCGGACAGGGCGACGACGTGCTCACCCTGGACCGGCCGAGCGGCCTGAAGATCGTGAAGTTCGAGTGCCCCGCCTGCACGAGCAACACCACGCTCAAGTCCGACGGCTTCGAATCGTTGCTGGTCAACGAAATCGGTGCCTACAGCGGTCTGCGGTGGATGGACATCAGGGACGGCAGCCGCACCACGACGCTGACCGTCGGCGCGGAGGGCGCGTGGACGGTGACCGTCGGCGGGCTCGAACTGGCCCCCTTGGTCGACGGCGTGGCGACGGGCACCGGCGACTCGGTCGTCTTCCTCACCACCAGGTCGACCAAGGCGAAGATCGGCAACGTCGGGGACGGCAACTTCGCCGTCCACGTCGTGTCCCTGAAGGCGAGCAGGGTCGACCTCGCCGTCAACACCATCGGCGGTTACGACGGCACCGTGCCGCTGGCCGGTCCGGCGATCGTCCAGATCACGTCCAGCGGCGACTGGTCGGTCACCCCGTCATGAGCCCGTTGGCCCGTGCGATCCCCCCGATGTCCGCGGGCGTGCCGGACATGATCGTCCGCACGTGCTCCGTCACCAGGTCGACCGGCCAGTCCCACCACGCGGCCCGCAGCAGCAGGTCGATCTCCTCGTCGGAGTACCTGGCCTTCACCGGTTTCGCCGGGTTGCCGCCGACGATCGTGTAAGGCGGTACGTCGGCGACCACGACCGAGCCGCTGGCGATGATCGCGCCGTGGCCGATGGTCACGCCGGGCATGATCATCGAGCGGTAGCCGAACCACACGTCGTTGCCGACGGTGGTGTCGCCCTTCGTCGGGTTGGCCAGCATGAGGTCGACGGTGGACTCCGCCCAGGGGCCGCCGAAGATCGTGAACGGGAACGTGGAGACGCCGCTGGTCAGGTGGTTGGCGCCGGCCATGATGAACGTGGTGCCGGCGGCGATGGCGCAGTACTTGCCGATGACCAGCTTCTCGGCGCCGTAGGAGTAGAGGACGTTGCGGCTCTCGAACAGCGTGGCGTCGTCCGGGTCGTCGTAGTAGCTGTAGTCGCCGACCTCGATGGTCGGGGAGGTGATCAACGGCTTGAGCAGCACGACCCGCGGGTGGTCGGGGAGCGGGTAGAGCTGGTCCGGGCTCGGGGCGATGGGCACGGTGGTCCTCTCAGGCGGGGAGCAGGGCGCGGAGGCCGCGGACGGTGCTGCGGCGGAACGTGGCGAAGTCGTGGCCGCCGGGGGCCTCGTGGTAGTCGACCCGGTAGCCCTTGGCGCGCAGCACGGTCCGCAGGTGGCGGGTGGCGGCGCGCTGGTCGACGCCGGGGGACAGGGGGCTGGGACCCGTCTCCAGGGTGCCCACGTCGAGCCAGAAGCGCAGCGGCAGCAGGGGCGCGTCGGCGTACTGGCGGGTCAGCCACTCGGGCTCGGAGTCCTTGCCCCAGCCCGTTCCGCTGTAGCCCCACCAGTGCGAGCCGGAGCAGGACAGCACGGCCTCGAACACGTCCGGGCGCGTCAGCGCGGCGTGGGCGGCGGCCAGGCCGCCGAGGCTGTTGCCCGCGACGACGGCCCGGTCCGCGACGGTGTGCAGCGAGCGGACGAACGGGACCACGCGGTCGGCCAGCAGCGCCGCGAAGGCGGGGTCGCACGCCATCTCGGCCATCCGGGCCGCCATCCCGCCGGAGTTGTGCACCATCGCCACGACGGCGGGCGCGATCTCGCGGCCCATGAGGTTGTCGAGCGCGGCGGGCAGGTCGGCGACGAGCGGCCAGCACTCGCCGTCGAGCAGCACCACCAGCGGGTACGTCTCGGCGGCGCGGTAGCCCGGCGGTGTGTAGACGGTGACGGTCCGGTCGTCGAGCCGGTGCTCGGTGAGCGCGCCCCGCTCGCCGACGGGGGTGTCGAACCAGTCGACCGGTTCGGCGTCGGGCAGCACCAGCACGGAGTCCCAGTGCGCCCGGTCGGCGGTCCGCTCACCCGCGACCAACGCCATCTGCGGGAACAGGCCGCGCGGGTTGACGGGGTCGGCGAACATCCGGGCGCGCGCCGCGACCATGAGCCGCCCCAGTTCGGCCAGGTCGTCGCGGTCGGCGTCGGGGAACGGGTCGTCGACCAGGTACTGGTAGCAGGCGACCACGTCGGACGGGACGACCGCGTCGAGGTGCCACACCTCCGTGCCCGGTACCCGCCGCATCGGGTGCGACAGCGCGTTCGGGTCGTCGAACACCTGCGCCCGCACGGAGACCTGCCGCTCCGGCCCGATCCAGACGAACGTCACCCGGACGGTGTCGTCCGTGAGCCGGTGGACCAGCGGTCCGCCGGAGTCGGCCAGGTCGGCGCGCAGCCGTTCGGTCGCCCCGACGAGGTCCTGTTCGGCCTCGGCGGTGAAACGAGCGAGTCGGTCCGACATCCGGACAACCTCCCTAATGCAACAAAAGTTGCGTTATTGTGGTCAGGTCCGCCCCGACGACGCAACTGGATATCCGATGAGCACCCGCCCCGGTGGCCGCTCGGCCCGCGTCCGCGACGCCGTGCTGGCCGCGACCTACGCCGAACTGGCCGAGCACGGCTACCCGGCCCTCACCGTCGACGCCGTCGCCACCCGCGCGGGCGTCCACAAGACCACCGTCTACCGGCGCTGGGGCAGCGTCGACGACCTCCTCGCCGACGCGCTCGACCAGACCCGCGACACCCCGTGGGCGCTGCCGGACACCGGCACCGTGGAGGGTGACCTGATCGCCATCACCACCGAGGTCGCCGAGGCGTTCGGCCACCTCGCGGTGCCGACGGCGGTCGTTGCCGCCGCGTTCCAGTCACCCCGTGCTGCCGGCGCCCTCCGCGACTTCTACGCCGCCCGCCAGACCCAGGCGGCGTTGGTGGTCGTCCGAGCGGTCGAACGGGGTGAACTCCCCGCGGACGTCGACCCGGTCGACGTGGTCCGCACGGCCTGCGCGCCGCTCTACTACCGCGTCTTCGTCACCCGCGAACCCGTGGACGTCGCCGTGGCCGAACGCGCGGCCCGTGCCGCGCTGGCCGCCGCCCGCGCGGGCGTGATCTAGCATCCGGACCCGTGGACAAGACGCGATTCGGGTGCTGGCTGGTCGCCGCCGTCGCCGTGGTGCAGACGATCTCGACCCTGCTGTCGCCGCTGGCGGCGGAACTCGTCGCCACCGCCGTGCTGTTCAACGCGGCCGCGGGCTTCTCCACGTTCCTGCTGCTGCGCCGCCCGGACCGCAACCGCTGGCCGCTGGTTCTGTGGACGGCGGGCTTCTTCGGCTGGCACGTCACCGGCCTGGTCACGATGGCGGGCCTCGTGTCGACCGACCTGGACGCCGCGTTCCTCATCGCCTCGCAGCGGGAGTTGTCGGTCGCCTACCAGGTCGTCCTCGCCACGTTGGCGGGCTTCGCCGTGCACATCCTGCTGCCGCGGCCTAGCCCGGCTCGGCGGCGCTGAGCAGCAGCACACCCGCTTCCGGGTCCTCGCTCGGCCGCAGCAGCGAGAACGTCCACGGCCTGCCGTCGACGCACGCGGTCGTCGTGCGGAACGCCCGCACGGACCGGCACTCCCACCAGCACGCCAGCTCGGGCCGCAGCGCCGCGAACCGGTCGAGCAGCTCACGGGTGCGCGGGTCGTCCGGGTGGCGGTCGGCGTGCATGCGGAACTGGCGGAACACGTCCTGCGCCAGCGGTTCCCACCCCGTCACCCGGTCGCGCACGGCGGGGTCGGTGAGCAGCAGCACGAGGTTGCGCTCCGGCAGCCGCCACAGGTCCAGGTAGGCCGGGTTGGCGGTGACCAGGTCGAAGCGCCGGTCCACCGCCGCCGCGGGGCCGGGCCACGCGTCCACGAGGGGGCTCAGCACCGCCGCGAGGTCCACGTCCGAGTCCGCCACGGGCCGCAGCCCGGCCAGCGCCAGCACGTGGCCGTGCGAGTCGGGGTCCAGCCGCAACGCCCGCGACACGGCGTCCAGCACCTGTCGGGACGTGTCCACCCGGCCCTGCTCCAGCCACGTGTACCAGGCCAGGCCCACGCCGGACAGCGCCGCGACCTCCTCCCGCCGCAGACCGGGGGTGCGGCGGCGGGACCCGCCCGCCAGGCCCACGTCGGACGGGGTCAGCCGCTCGCGGTGCGCGCGGAGGAACGCGCCCAGTTCCTGTTTGCTCGCCACGCCCCGAGCCTATGACCGCCGGTAACCGCATGAACCGCTGTCTCGTCCCGTGGACGTCGAGCCCGCACGCTGGACCCATGACCGATCAGCTCTGGCGCCGCGACCCCGACTCGTCCACCCGCGAGACGCCCCGCCCGTACATCCGCGCGTTCGTGCCCCGCGGCGGGCTCGACGCCGCGATCACCTTCTACGAGGAGTTGCAGGGCGTGGAGGTCGACCTGCGCACGCCGTACCCGGAGAAGGGACTGGACATCGCGACCGTCGGCGCGTTCCTGCTGGTCGAGGGCACGGAGGAGGTCCTCGAACCGTTCCGTGCGACGCACGGGACCCTGCTCGTGGCCGACCTCGACGTGTACGAGCAGCGGCTGGTGGAGCGGGGCGCGGAGATCCTGGACGCGCGGATCGACGTGCCCACCGGGTCCGGGCTCACGGCCCGGCACCCGGACGGGACGATCGTGGAGTACGTCCACCACCGGCCCCAGCCGCACGAGCGTTAGCGGTCCAGGAACTCGTCGATCACGGCGAACGCCTTGTCGCGCACGGGTTCGGCGGACAGGAGCAGGTCGTGCATGCCGCCCGCCACGGCCAGCGACGTGACCTGGCCGCCGAGCTTCGGCGCCCAGCGTTCGATGTGCTCCACGTCGAGCACGGTGTCCGTCACCATCGCGCGCTCGGTGAACGCCTTCGCGTGCAGGTGGCTGGCGTCCGAGCGCAGCACCAGCGCGGGCACGCCGACGTCGAGGCCCGCGTGGAGGCGGAAGTGGGCCAGGCGGATGGCCCGCAGCCAGCCCGCGAGCACCGGGAACGCCATGATCGGCTTCCAGGTCAGGTCGAAGTCCCACTCGCCGTGGTGGTCGCGGTGGATGCTCTCGCCGTACACCGGGCCCAGCCCCGGCTTGAGCACGAGCTTCGGGGCGACGCGCCCGACACCGCGCACGACGGTCGTGCCGACGGTCTGCATGATCCACGGCTCGGCGAGGTCGAACCACGGGCTGTTCAGCACGAGCGCGTCGACGACCTTCGCGGCCCGGCGGTCGTGCGCCCACAGGCTGGTGATCAGGCCGCCGGTGGAGTGGCCCATGACCACCAGGCGCTCGTGGCCGTGCTCGGAGCGGATGATCCGCGCGGCCTCGTCCAGCTCCTGGTGGTACTCGTTCAGGTCGGTGGTGAAGTTGGGGGTCTCGCCCGGCTTCAGCGACCGGCCGTACGCGCGCAGGTCGACGGCGTAGAAGTCGTAGCCGAGGGCCGCGTAGTGCTCGGCCACGTGCCGCTGGAAGAAGTAGTCGGCCCAGCCGTGCACGTACAGGATCGCCCCGCGGGTCGCCTCGGGCGCGCGGTGCCGCACGAGGGTCGCGGTCGCGCCGCCCACCGGCAGCGTTCGGGTCTCGAAATCGGCACCAAGCACGTCAGCGGTCATCGGGGCAGTCTGCCCGCTGATAACCCCGTTCCGGCAGGCCGCCGCGCGAATCGTGTCTAACCTGGGGTGATGACCGAGGAGATCGAACGTTCGACGGCCAGGGTGCGCTTCGCGGGGATCAGTCCACGGGCGTACGAACATCCGGCCGACCGCGGCGCACTCGCGCTGCTGCGCGCCGTGCCGGGCATCGGCCCGGTCCTCCAGGCGGTGGCGGGCGCGTTCACCGAACGCGGGGAGCGCCTCGTCTACCTGGCGTCGTCCATCAGGGTCGGCCCCAAGCAGTACCCGAAGCTCGACCGGCTCAGGCTGGAGGCGGCCGCGACGCTCGACGTCGACCCGGTGCCCGAGCTGTTCGTGCAGCGCAACCCGGTGCCGAACGCGTTGACGCTGGGCATCGACAAGCCGTTCATCGTGCTCACCACGGGCCTGGTCGAGCTGCTGGACGACGAGGGCCTGCGGTTCGCCATCGGCCACGAGATGGGCCACGTCCTGTCCGGCCACGCGCTCTACCAGACGATCCTCCAGCGGCTGATGCAGCTCCAGTACAGCCTGGGCTGGATGCCCGCGGGCTACTGGGCGATCCGCGCCGTCATCGCCGCGCTGCACGAGTGGTACCGCAAGACCGAGCTGTCCTGCGACCGCGCGGGCCTGCTCTGCGTGCAGGACCCGGCCGCCGCGCTGCGCGTGCACGTGGCGATGGCGGGCGGCATGGACACCTCGCAGATCGATACGGCGGAGTTCCTGAAGCAGGCCAAGGAGTACGAGCAGGTCGAGGACATCCGCGACAGCGTGCTCAAGCTGGTGAAGACGTGGCCGCTGACGCACCCGCTGGCCGTCGTGCGGGCCGCCGAGTTGCAGAAGTGGGCGGCGTCCGAGCAGTACCGGGAGATCCTGACCGGCACCTACCAGCGCCGCGAGGACGACCGGCCGACCAGCACCTTCACCGACGACATCAAGTCCGCGGCGAAGTCGTACAAGGACTCGATGAACATGTCCGAGGACCCGTTGATGAAGGTGTTCAACGAGTTCGGCGAGGTGCTGGGGAACACGGCGGGCAAGGTCTGGAGCAAGTTCGGGAACTCCCCGAACAACTGATGTTGGGCCGAACGGCCCAGTTTTGTCGGACGTCTGGCCTAGTGTCCTGGGTGTTGTCGGATCGCACCGAGGAGGCCCCGTGGGGGAGATCAAACGACGTTTCGCCGTGGTGATGGCCGGGCTGGTCGGGGCGGTGGCGCTGGTGGCCGCCGCCCCGCCCGCGTCCGCGGACGTGGAGATCGTGGGTGGTGAGCGGGTCTCGGTGGTCGACCACCCGTGGGTGGTGTACCTGACCGACCCGAGCGGGTTCCAGTTCTGCGGCGGCACGCTGGTCGCGCCCACGAAGGTGGTGACGGCGGCGCACTGCACGACGGGGCGGACGGCCCCCGGGTTTCGGGTGGTGGCGGGCCGGGAGGACAAGCGGAGCACCGCGGGCGTGGTGAGCGAGGTGAGCCGCGTGTGGGTGCACCCGGACTACGTGACCGCGGAGAAGGGGGAGGACGTGGCGGTGCTGACGCTGCGGAAGCCCTCGCTGTACGGGGTGCTGCCGGTGGCCGAGGCGCCGGGGGTGTACCCGGCGGGGACGTCCGCCGCGATCTTCGGGTGGGGGCGCGTGAGTGAGCAGGGGAGCACGTCGCGGTACCTGCTCGGGGCGACCGTGCCGGTGACGTCGGATGAGGAGTGCTCGGCGGCGTATGCGCAGTACGACGCTGGGCAGATGGTGTGCGCCGGGTTCGCCGAGGGTGGGGTGGATACGTGCCAGGGGGATTCCGGGGGGCCGTTGGTGGCCGGGGGGAGGCTGGTCGGGGTGACCTCTTGGGGTGAGGGGTGTGCTCGGGCTGGGAAGCCTGGGGTTTATGCGCGGGTGGCGGCATTTGGGGCGGTGCTGGCGCCGGAGTTGGTTGAGGCTGGGTAGAGGGCTCGGGTTTGGGAGGGGAAGGCGGGTTGGAGAGGGGTGGAGGGCGGGGGTCGGTCGTCACCCCGCTCGCTTGATTGTCTCCATGCCCACTTTGGTTTGTCAAAGCGGGAAAGATGCCTTGACAAACCAAAGTGGGCATGAGGGCGCTTCGGATCGGGGTGGCGCCCTGGGTGTGGGTGACTGGTGGGGTGCGTGCGTCCGGTCGGGTTGCGTTGGGGGCGGGTGTTCTAGAGGACCAGTCCTACCGACATGGTCAGGAACACGGCTGCGCACACGGCGTCTAGTGCGGTGGTCACGCCTGGGCGCTTGAGCTTGCCCGCTACGCGGCTTGCGGCGATCACGATGAGCAGTTCCCACAGTGCCGCCAGGCCCAGGAAGACGACGGCGAGCATTGCCAACTGGGCGGTGGGGTGGCCTTGGCCGATGAACTGCGGCAGGAACGCCAGGGAGAAGAGCAGCATCTTCGGGTTGGTGATGTTGGTCAGGAAGCCGCGGCGGAACGGGCGGTCGGCGACGGCCTCCAGTGGTTCGTCCGCGGTGTCGTGGCGGTGCAGGAGGCCGCGGGCGATCGTGAGTGCCAGCCACAGCAGGTAGGCCGCGCCGATCCAGCGGAGGGCGACCAGTGTGACGGGGTAGCGGGCCAGGACCACGCCCAGGCCGGAGATCACCACGCCCACCTGGACGAAGCTGGCCGAGTGGATGCCCGCCAGCGCCCACAGGCCCGCGCGGGTGCCGGAGCGCATCGAGGTGCGCAGCAGCAGGAACGCGTCCACGCCAGGGGTGAGGACGACGACCGCGCAGGCGATCAGGAAGGCCGGTAGTTGACCGAAGTCGAGGAACACGCGTAGACCTCCCAGATTTCCGGACAGACCGTTGTGATCTGTGCGATACGTCGTTAAATCTCCGGCAACATGGAACTCTAACAGGACGATCTGCGGTATTAGTCCCGGCCGCGTGGCTTTCCGGTGGGCCGCTACGGTGGGTAGTCGTTCGTCCACTTGCCGTAGAGGAGTGCTCCATGAGGACCACGACGTCCTTGGTCGCCGCCATCGCGGCCGTGTTCGCGTCCGCCACCCCGGCGCACGCGATCGTCGGCGGCACCGAGGCGCCCGCCACGCCGTGGGCCGTCGCGCTCACGGACGCGAACGGGCAGTTGTTCTGCGGGGGCGCGCTGATCGCGCCGGACCGCGTGGTCACGGCCGCGCACTGCGTGACCGAGCGGTCGGCCGTCGGCGGGCGCGGTCGGGCGCCGGAGTCCATCCGCGTGGTCGCGGGGCGGTCCGACCTCCGCGTCAAGGGCACGTCCGCCAAGGTCGCGAGCGTGTGGCGGCACCCCGCCTTCCGCGACGTGACGGGCGGCGACGACGTGGCGGTGCTCACGTTGAGCGAGCCGCTGCCGCAGGCGCCCGTGCCGCTGGTCGACGCTGACGACACCGCGAGCTACGCGGAAGGCACCGAGGCGACCGTGCTGGGGTGGGGTCGCACGGCGGAGGGCGCGGCGCCGTCGCCGACGTTGCGCCAGGTGAGCGTGCCGATCGAGGCGGATTCCGACTGCGCCAACGAGGTCCAGGGCTTCCGGGCGGACGGGATGGTGTGCGCCGGGTACCCGCAGGGCGGGAAGGACGCGTGCGAAGGCGACTCGGGTGGTCCGATGGTCGTCCGAGGCAAGCTCGTCGGTGTCGTCTCCTACGGCAAGGGCTGCGCGCGTCCGGGCGAGCCGGGGGTCTACACGCGACTGGCCGCGTACCGGTCACGCCTCTGAACCACCCGCCCTGTGATATCCAGGCGGATGTGCGCACATCACCGTTTCACGCCACCCTGCGCAGGCAGTGGGCGGCAGACCTGACCACAGCGCAGCTCTACGCGTTCCTGCGTCTGCGCAGCGAGGTCTTCGTGATCGAGCAGTCCTCCATCTACCGGGACCTCGACGGCCGCGACCTCGAACCCGGCACCCGCCACTTCTGGCTGGAGGTCGACGGCGAACCCGAGCCGTTGGCCTACCTCCGGCTGGTGGAGGAGCCCGACGGCACGTTCCGGATCGGCCGGGTCGTGACTGGACGGGCCGCGCGCGGCCGCGGCTACAGCCGCCGGCTGGTCGAGGCCGCGCTCAGCGAGGTCGGCAGGGTGGACTGCGTGCTGGACGCGCAGACCTACATCGCCGACTTCTACGGCTCGTTCGGGTTCGTGACCGAGGGGGACGAGTTCATCGAGGACGGGATACCGCACCTGCGGATGCGCCGGTCTCGCTGATCACCCGCACCGCGCGGTCGACGTCCGCGTCGGACAGGTCCGCGCGGGCGGTGAGCCGGAGCCGGGACACGCCGTCCGGGACCGACGGCGGGCGGAAGCAGCCAACGACGACGCCGCTGGTGCGGCACGCCTCGGCCCAGGTGAACGCGGCCTCGGCGGACGGCGCCTGCACGGACACGACCGCGGCGGCGGGCGTGCTGGCGCGCAGACCGGCGGCGCGCAGCCGTTCGGCCAGTTCCTGGGCCACGGCGACCACCCGCGCGGGCCGGTCCGGTTCCTCGCGCAGCACCTTCAGCGCGGTCAGCGCCGCGGCGGCGCTGCCGGGGGCGAGGCCGGTGTCGAAGATGAAGCTGCGGGCCGTCTCGACGAGGTGCCGGATGACCCGGCTGGGTCCGAGGACCGCCCCGCCCTGCGCGCCGAGCGACTTCGACAGGGTGACCGTGGTGACGACGTCCGGCGACTTCGCCAGGCCCGCCGCGTGCACCGCGCCCCGCCCGCCGTCGCCGAGCACGCCGAGGCCGTGGGCGTCGTCCACGACCAGCGCCGAGTCGTGCTCGCGGCACGCGGCGACGAGCTGGTTCAGCGGCGCGAGGTCGCCGTCGACGGAGAACACCGAGTCCGTCACGACGAGCGCGCGGCGCTTGCCCCTGGTCGCCAGGGCGTGCGTGACCTGGGGGACGTCGTTGTGGCCCGCGACGACGACGTCGGCCTTGGACAGCCGGCAGCCGTCGATCAGCGAGGCGTGGATGTACTGGTCGGCCACGATCGCGGTGCCCGGCCCGGTCAGCGCCGTGAGCGCGCCGAGGTTCGCCGCGTAGCCGGAGGAGAAGACCAGCGCGGCCTGCGCGCCGCAGAAGTTCGCGAGCTCGTACTCCAGCTCCATGTGCAGCTCGGTGCTGCCCGTGACCAGCCGCGACCCCGTCGAACCCGCGCCCCAGCGCATCGACGCGGCGGCGGCTGCCCCGGTCACGCGCTTGTCCCGCGCCAGTCCGAGGTAATCGTTCCCGGCGAGGTCGAGGTCCGTCGAGGACGCCGGTCGCGGTCGAAGCCTGCGGGTCAGTCCGGCCTTGGCGCGGGCCTCCGCGCGGGTGTCGATCCAGTCGAACACCGAGTCACCTGTGCTCACGCTCACGGCGGCAGTCTCCCACCGGCCGGATACGGTCCTGGCGTGCGGACCTCCCAGCTCGACCTCTTCGGGGCCGACTTCACCGCCGATCCGCACCCGGAGCTGCGCCGCCTGCGGTCGGAGAGCCCGGTGCACCACGACCCGGCGACGGGGTTGTGGCTGGTCAGCCGGTACGCGGACGTGCGGGCCGCGCTCGCGGACCCCGAGGCGTTCCGCCCGGACAACGCGCTGACGGCCGTGACGCCGATCTCCCGTCCGGTGCTGCGCGTGCTGGCTCGGGCCGGGTTCTCCCTGCCGCCGACGCTGGCCAACAACGGCACGGACACCCACACGGGCCTGCGGCGGCTGGTCGCCGGGTTCCTCACGCCCGCGCGGGTCGCCGCGTTCGAGGACCGGATCGCCGAGCTGTGCGAGGAGCGCCTCCGGACGCCCGCCGACCTGCACGCGGAGCTGGCCCGCGACCTGCCGTGCGTGGTGCTGATGGAGGTGCTCGGCATCTCCGACGTCGACGTGCCCGCGCTCAAGGCGTGGAGCACGGCGTCGCTGGAGCTGTTCTGGGGCAACCCGTCGCCGGAGCGGCAGCACGAGCTGGCCGTCGACGCGAGCGCATTCCACCGCTGGCTGACCGCGCGGATCCGGGCCGCGTCGCCCGGCGGCGACGACCTGTTCAGCGCGCTGGTCGCCCACGGCACACCGGTCCGCGAGGCCGCCGGGCTCTGCTACTTCCTGCTGATCGCGGGCCAGGAGACGACGACGCAGCTCCTCAGCACGCTGCTGGACCGGGTGCTCCGGCACCCCGACGTGTGGCTGCGGCTGGCCGACGGCGAACCCGGCCTGGCCGCCGCGTGCGTCGAGGAGGTCCTGCGCCGCGAACCGCCCGTCACGACGTGGCGGCGCGTAACCAGCCGTCCGGTCGCGCTCTCCGGCGTCGACCTGCCCGCGGGCGCGCCGCTGCTGCTGATGCTCGCGGGCACCGGCTCGGACCCCGACGTGTTCGCCGAGCCGGAGTCGTTCTGCCCCGGCCGTCCCGGCGCCCGCAAGCACCTCGCGTTCGGCTACGGCAGGCACTTCTGCCTGGGTGCGGGCCTGGCGCGGCTGGAGGGCGAGGTCGTGCTGCGCACGGTCGCGCGCCGCTTCCCCGACCTCCGCCTCGCCTCGCCCGAACCCCCGCCGATGCTCGGGCTGCTGTCGTTCCGCGCCCCGCTCGGCGTGGCCGTCGTCTAGGGGATCAGGAACGTCTTGCCGGTCGTGGTCCTGGCCTCCAGGGCCCGGTGGGCGGCGGCGGCCTCGGCCAGCGGCCAGGACTCGCCGAGCACGGGGCTGAGTTCGCCGGACGCGCCGAGCGCGAACACGTCGGCCAGCAGCCCGGCGGCGTACGCGGGGTCGCCCGCCAGGTTGCGCAGGCCGATGAGGCCGACGCCCTTGCGCACCAGGTCCTTCACGGCGATGTCGGCGAACGAGCCGGACGCGGTGCCGTAGACGACCATCCGGCCGACGCCGTCGCGCAGCAGGTCGAAGGCGGAGCGGGTGACGGTGCCGCCGACCGAGGACAGCGCCACGTCGACCGGTTCCAGCCCCGAGGTCCAGTCCGGGGTGGAGTAGTCGACGGTCTCGTCGGCGCCGAGTTCCTTGGCGGCGGCCAGTTTCGCGTCGCCGCGCGCCAGTGCCACGGCGGTCGCGCCCGCGCGGGTCACGAGCTGCACCAGGAGGCTGCCGACCCCACCCGCGGCGGCCTCGATCAGCACGCGTTCGCCCGCCTGGATCCGCGCGGCGTCCATGAGGCCCGCCGCGGTGACGCCCTGGAGGAACAGCGCGAGGGCCTGCCGCGCGTCGAGGCCGGGCGGGACGGGGACGGCGCCCGCGGCGGGCAGCACGGCGAGTTCCGCGTAGGCGCCGCGGAGGGCGAAGCCGACGACCTCGGTGCCGACCAGGTCGGTGGACACCTCCGGGCCGACCTCGCGGACCACGCCCGTCACCTCGACGCCGGGGATCACCGGCAGCGCCGGTTCCGGGTACCAGTCGTACAGCTCGCTCGACGCCCTCGACCGCTGGAGCGTCTCGCCGTAGTTCAGGCCGATCGCGGTCACCTCGACCAGCACCTCGCCCTGCCCGGCGACCGGGTCGGGAACCTCGTCGACCCGGAGCACCTCGGGCCCGCCGAACTCGTGGAAACGCACCGCGCGCATGGAAGCCTCCCGCTGTAGCGGACCGTTGGTCCGTTTCTGTCTGCGCTACGATACGGACCAGTAGTCCGGTTCTGTCAAGCCGAGGAGGGCGGGGATGGTCGAACGGGCGGACGCGGCGCGCAACAGGGAGGCGATCCTGGCCGCAGCCATGCGGCTGATCCGGGAGCAGGGGATCGACGCGGTCTGCATGGACGACGTCGCGGTCGCGGCGGGTGTCGGCAAGGGCACGGTGTTCCGGCGCTTCGGCGACCGCGAGGGCCTGGTCGAGGCGCTCGCGCTCCAGGCTGGCGAGAGCTGGCGCGTCTTCGCGACCGACGTGCTGGCCGACGAGTCGACGGACGCGGCCGAACGGGTGGTCACGTTGACGCGGACCCTGTTCGCGCACGTCGTGGAGACGTTGCCGCTGGTGCGGGCGTTCGAGCAGGTCACGCGCAAGCGCGGCTGCGACGGCGGGTTCGAGCCCATCCGCGACGGGCTGATCCGGCTGATCGGGGAGGCCGCGCCGGACCTCGACGCCGAGTTCCACGGCGAGGCGCTGCTGGCGAACTTGCGCGCCGAGCACGTCCACTACCTGGTTGAGCAGTGCGGGATGTCGGTGGAGCGGGTGCGCGCGGGTGTGATCAGACTCGCCGAGGGGTTGGTAGGCGCTCCGCGGGATGCGACGATGCGAACGCTGTAGGGGTGTGCGAGGAAGCCGGTGCGAATCCGGCGCGGTCCCGCCACTGTGACCGGGCAGGAGATCCGGGAGTCAGGAACTCGACCCCCGAGTCACCACCACCGGACACGGGCGTGGACACCCGAGGAAGGACCTCCCCGCATGACCTCGCGCTTCCCCTTCTCCGCCGTCGTCGGGCACGACGACCTGCGACTGGCCCTGCTGCTGAACGCCGTGCACCCCGGTATCGGCGGTGTGCTGGTCAGGGGTGAGAAGGGCACCGCCAAGTCGACGGTCGTGCGCGCGCTCGCCGCGCTGCTGCCCGAGCTGGCCGTCGTGCCGGGCTGCCGGTTCGGCTGCGACCCGCTGGTCGACACCGGGTGCCCGGACGGCCCGCACCCCGGCGACGCGGCCGAACGCCGTCCCGCCAAGCTCGTCGAACTGCCCGTCGGCGCCACCGAGGACCGCCTGGTCGGCTCGCTGGACCTGGAGCGCGCCCTGACCGAGGGCGTCCGCGCCTACCAGCCGGGCCTGCTGGCCGCCGCGCACCGCGGTGTCCTCTACGTCGACGAGGTCAACCTCCTGCACGACCACCTCGTGGACCTGCTGCTGGACGCGGCGGCCATGGGCCGCGCGCACGTGGAGCGCGAAGGCGTCTCGATCTCGCACGCGGCGTCGTTCCTGCTGGTCGGGACGATGAACCCGGAGGAGGGCGAGCTGCGGCCGCAGTTGCTGGACCGCTTCGGCCTCACGGTCGCCGTGCGCGCGTCGCGCGACGTGGCGACGCGCACCGAGGTCATCCGCCGCAGGCTCGCCTACGAGGCCGACCCGGAGGGCTTCGCCGCCCGCTGGGAATCCGTGGACGCCGAACTGGCGGAACGGATCGTGACGGCCCGCGCGGCGCTGCCGACCGTGGTGCTGCCGGACTCCGAGCTGCGCCGGATCGCGGCCGTGTGCGCCGCGTTCGAGGTCGACGGCATGCGCGCCGACTTGGTCGTGGCCCGCACCGCGTCCGCGCACGCCGCGTGGCGGGGCTCGGAGGTCGTGGAGGAGGCCGACGTCGAGGCCGCCGTTCGGCTCGCGCTGCCGCACCGCAAGCGCCGCGACCCGTTCGACGAGCCGGGGTTGGAGGAGGAGCAGCTCTCCGACGCCATGCGGCAGGCGGCCGAGCACGCCGACGAGGAGCCGGACGACGAGCCCGAACCGGACGGTCCACCCGAGCCCGACGGCCCGGACGGCGGCGGTCAGCCCGGGCCGGAGGACGCGCAGAACCCGGAGAACCCCGCGCAGCAGCCCCAGGGCGGGGGAACCGGTTCCGCGGATCGCCCTCCGGCCGTTCCGGCTTCCGCGTTCCGCGCCCGGCTGCTCCAGGTGCCCGGCGTCGGCGAGGGCGCTCCCGGCAGGCGGTCGCGCGCCCGTGCCCGCACCGGCCAGGTCGTCCGCTCGTCCACTGTGGACGGTTCGGGGCTGCACCTGGTGGGGACGCTCGCCGCCGCGGCGCCGCACCAGAACTCCCGTGGCCGCAGCGGTCCGGGACTGCTGCTGAAGGCCGGTGACGTCCGGCTGTCGGTCCGCGAGGGCAAGGAGGGCAACCTCGTCCTCTTCGTCGTGGACGCGTCCGGCTCGATGGCCGCCCGGCAGCGGATGTCCGCCGTCAGCGGCGCGGTGATCTCCCTGCTCCGCGACGCCTACCAGCGGCGGGACAAGGTCGGCGTGGTCACGTTCCGCGGCTCCTCCGCCGAGGTCGCCCTGCCCCCGACGACGTCCGTCGACGCGGCGGCGGCCCGCCTCCGCCGGATGCGCACGGGCGGTCGGACGCCGTTGGCCGACGGTCTGCTCAAGGCCCGCAGGCTGCTGGAGGTCGAACGGCTGCGCGACCCCCGCCGCCGTCCGCTGCTGGTGCTGCTCACCGACGGCCGCGCCACCTCGACCGGCGCGGGCGGCGACCCGATGCGGGACGCGCTGCGCGCGGCGGGACTGCTGGCCGCCGACGGCACCGCGTCCGTCGTCGTCGACTGCGAGCACGGCCCGATCCGGCTCGGCCTGGCCGCCAAGGTCGCCGTCGCGCTCGACGGGGCCTGCCTGCGCCTGGAAGAACTGTCCGCAGACCAGGTCGCGGGCGTCGTCCGCGCGGCCCGCGCCGCCTAGGAGGTCCCGGTGCCCCAAGGACAACCGACGTCGGTGCCGAAGGACGGCCTGACCACCAGGCAGCGGCGCAACCGGCCGCTGCTGATGGTCCACACCGGCGAGATGAAGGGGAAGTCGACCTCGGCGTTCGGCCTCGCGCTGCGCGGCTGGAACCAGGGCTGGTCGATCGGCGTGTTCCAGTTCGTGAAGTCGGCGAAGTGGAAGGTCGGCGAGGAGGAGGCGTTCAAGGCGCTCGGCCGGGTGCACGACGAGACCGGCGCGGGCGGGCCGGTCGAGTGGCACAAGATGGGCGAGGGCTGGTCCTGGACCCGCAAGCAGGGCACGGAGCAGGACCACGCCACTGCGGCGCTCGAAGGCTGGCGGGAGATCTCCCGGCGGATCGCCGACGGCGTCCACGGCCTGTACGTTCTGGATGAGTTCACCTACCCGATGCACTGGGGGTGGGTGGACGTCGACGAGGTGGTGGCCACGCTCAGGGACCGGCCCGGTCACCAGCACGTCGTGATCACCGGCAGGTACGCCCCACCCGCCCTGCTGGACGCCGCCGACCTGGTGGTGGAGATGTCCAAGGTCAAGCACCCCATGGACGACGGGCAGAAGGGCCAGAAGGGGATCGAGTGGTGAATCGGCTGGTGGTCGCCGCCCCCGCGTCGGGCAGCGGCAAGACCACCGTGGCGACCGGGCTGATGGCCGCCCTGCGCCGCTCCGGCAGCAGGGTCGCGCCGTTCAAGGTCGGCCCCGACTACATCGACGCCGGGTACCACGGCATCGCGACCGGCCTGCCCGGCCGCAACCTCGACACCGTGATGGTGGGCGAGCAGAAGGTCGCGAGCCTGTTCGTGCACGGCTCGCGCGGCACGGACATCGCCGTCATCGAGGGCGTGATGGGCCTGTTCGACGGGCGGGTCGACACCGAGGGCGTGGGGTCGACCGCGCACGTCGCGAAGCTGCTGGCCGCGCCCGTGCTGTTCGTGGTCGACGCGCGCGGCCAGTCCCGCAGCCTCGCCGCGCTGCTGCACGGGTTCCGCGGCTACGACCCGACCGTCCGGATCGGCGGCGTGGTCCTCAACCAGGTCGGCTCCGACCGGCACGAGCAGGTGCTGCGCAGCGCGTGCGCCGAGGTCGGCCTGGAGGTCATGGGCGTGCTGCCGCGCGACCCGGCGTTCTCGCTGCCGTCGCGGCACCTCGGGCTGATCACGGCCGTGGAGCACGGCCCGGAGGCGCTGGCCGCCGTGGAGGCCATCGCGGCGGCCGTGGCCAAGCACGTCGACCTGGACGCCGTCCGCAGGCTCGCCGCCGTCGCCCCCGCGATGGCCGTGCCCGCGTGGAACGCGTCGGCCGAGGTGGAGCGGGTGACCGGGGCGCCGGTCGTCGCCGTCGCGGGCGGGGCCGCGTTCACCTTCGGCTACGCCGAGCACGTCGAACTGCTGCGCGCCGCGGGCGCGGACGTGGTGACGGTCGACCCGCTGCGCGACGAGGAACTGCCGGAGGGCACGTCCGGGCTCGTGCTGCCGGGCGGCTTCCCGGAGCAGCACGCGGACCTGCTGTCGCAGAACGCCCCGCTGCGGGCCGCCATCGCCTCGCTCGCCGGGTCCGGCGCGCCGGTGCACGCCGAGTGCGGCGGGCTGCTGTACCTCGCGCGCACGCTCGACGGCCTGCCGATGTGCGGCGTGCTCGACGCGGACGGGTCGATGTCGCCGCGGCTGACGCTGGGGTACCGCGACGCCGTGGCACCGGTCGACTCGGTGCTGGCGCTCGCCGGGCAGCGGATCACCGGGCACGAGTTCCACCGCACGGTGCTCACCCCTTCGAGCAGCGCGCGGCCCGCGTGGCAGTGGCGCGGCCACGACCGCCGTCCGGTCGCCGAGGGGTTCGTGGCGGGAGGTGTGCACGCGTCATACCTGCACACGCACCCGGCCGCGTCACCCGATTCGGTGGTTCGCTTCGTCCGGGCGTGCGCGACGGCGGAAATGCCGTATGAGGCCACTCGATAGTGGAGCGAGCCCGGACGGTACGGTCGGGTCTTCTCCCTGAACACACACTGTCCCCACAGGAGTCACCCGTGATGCCAGGTCGGATCTCGTTCGTGGGCGCCGGACCCGGCGCCGCCGATCTCATCACCCTGAGGGGCGCCAAGCGGATCGCGGAAGCGGACGTCGTCGTGTGGGCGCCGAGCGTGGTCGACGCCGAGTGCGTCCGCGAGCACGCCCGCCCCGAAGCGGAACTGGTCGACTTCTCCCGCGTGCCGGCCGACGAGGTCGTCGACGTCTACCGCCGCGCCGCCGCGGGCAGGCTGAAGGTCGTGCGGCTGCACGCGGGCGACCCGTCGCTGTGGGGCGAGGTCCAGGAGCACCACGACACGTGCGGCAGGCTCGGGCTGGAACTGGAGGTCGTGCCCGGCGTGTCCCAGTTCTCCGCCGCCGCGGCGGTGATCGGCCGCGAGCTGACGACGTCCGACGTGGCCCAGTCGCTCATCCTCACCGGCCCCGAGGGCAGCGAGCACCTCCAGGAGTTCGCGGGCCACGGCACCACGATGGCCGTGTCCCTGTCCGCCGCGCGCACTGGCCAGCTCGTCGAGAAGCTGCGCGCGGGCGGGTACGCCGAGGAGACGCCGATCGTGGTGGCGTACAAGGTTTCCTGGCCGGACGAGACGGTCGTGCACACCACGCTGGCCTGCCTCGAAGCGTCCGTGAAGGAGCACAAGCTCTACCGCACCACGCTGTTCCTCGTCGGGTCCGTGCTCAAGCCGACCAGCCGCGTGCGCGGCGCCGGGTTCCGCAAGTCCGACAGGCTCACCGAGCCGACCGACGAACCCGTGCGCAGGGCCCGGCCGTCGAAGTGGTCGACGCGGGCCGGGCGCTACGGCCGGAGCGCCGCGCGGCCCGAGGTCGTGGACGTGCCCGAGGTCGTGGTCGAGCCCGCGCCGGAGTCGGAGACGTCCGCCGCCGCCTGGTCGGCCGTGCACGACTGGCAGGAGAGCGCGCGCCGCCCCCGTCCGGAACCCGTCGCACCGCCGGTCGCCGCGGTCGAACCGGTCTCGGCGGTCGTGTCCGTCGTCGTTCCCGACGACTCGGAGCCCGCTCCCGACCCGAAGCCGCGCGCCGTCGCGGCCGCCACCCCGATCACCTCGGTCCGGGCCAGCACCACGCCGCGCAAGCCGACGGCGCGGGGCAAGCGGACCAGGCGCACGAGCTGACCCATGGCTGATCTCCAAGCGCTCCAGCGGTTCGTGGCCGAATCAGGCCGGTCGTGGGACAAGACCACCGTCCTCGACGAGGGTTTCCCGGTCGAGCACGCGCTCAACCTGTGCCGCGCCCGCTCGACGGTGTTGGTGCGCAACGCATCCGTCGCCGAACTGGCCCAGGGCCTCGCGGGCTGGCGACGCACCCTCGTGGTGGCGGAGAACCTCGGCGGCCCGACCGAACGGAGGTCCACTGTGGACCCGGCCGACGCGGTCGTCCGCCCGTGGCGCTCGCCGGAGCTGTTGTGCTTGGCGGACACGGAGTTCGCCGTCGAGCCGGAGGGCTGGGCGCTCCCGGACGACCGGTTCGCCAACCGCGACGGCATGGTCGCCACGACCGAGGTCCGCGCGCTGGCGCTGGCTCGGCTGGCACCCCGTCCCGGCGTGCTGGTGTGGGACGTCGGCGCGGGCCCCGGCGCGGTCGGCATCGAGTGCGCCCGCCTGGGCGCCGCCGTGCTCGCCGTCGAGCGCGACCCCGTGCAGGTCGTCCGGATCATCGCGAACGCCGCCGCCCACCACGTGGACGTCCGCATCGTCGAGGAGGAGCTGGCCGCCGTGATCGTCGGCCTGCCCCGGCCGGACGCGATCTTCGTCGGTGGTGGTGGACCCGCCGCCGTGGCCGCGTGCGCGAGGGTCGGCGCCAAGCGGATCGTCGTGGCGATGCCGGAACTGGACCGGGCCGTGCCGTCGCGGGACGTGCTGCGGGACGCCGGTTACACCGTGGAGGGCAGCCTGCTGTCGTCCGCCAGGCTCGTCGGCAGCGTCACGACCGCGACCAACCCGGTGATGGTGCTCTGGGGGACCAAGAGGTGATCGGCCTGTTCGCGGCCACCGAGGCCGGTCGTCGCGACCTGGTGGAGCTGGGGCCCTTCCTCGGCTCGGACACCGTGGTCCCCGACGGCCCGGTGCGCCCGGCCCTGCACCGCCTGTGGCCCCGCCTGGAGGCCGCGGTGATCTTCCTCGGCCCGTCGTCCGCCGTCCGCCTGGTCGCACCCCTGTTGCGGGACAAGCGATCCGATCCCGGCGTCGTGTGCGTGGCCGGGGAGTTCGTCGTGTCGCTCGGCGCGGACGCGTTGGCCGAACGCATCGCCGACGTCCTCGGCCGCACGGCGGTGCTCTCGTCGGAGGGCGAGGACGGGCCGCTGGACGAGCTGATCGAACTGCTGGACGCCACGGCCGACGGGGACCTGGCAGGCTGCTCGGCCGCACTGGCGGCGGGGGAGCACGTCCTGCTGGTGAACCCGCTGGGGTTCCCGCTGCCCGCGCTGCCGGACACGGTGCTGTCGCACGGCGAGGCGGACTGGAAGATCGTGATCGACGACCGTCTCCCGGCGGCCACCAGGGCGGACCACGAGGTGCGCCTGGTGCCCCGCACGCTGGTGGTCGGCGTCGGCTCCGGCAGCGGGGTGTCCACGTCCGCCGTGGCGTCCGCGCTGGCGGAGCTGGAAGCCGGGGGCCTGGACCTCCGCGCGGTCAGGGCGTTCGCCACCGCCGACCGGAAGGCGGGGGAGCAGGGGATCCTGGAGGCCGTGGAGGACTGGGGCTTCTGGCACGGCGACACGTCCGCGCCGCTGCTGACGTTCTCGGCCGAGGTGCTGGCGGCCGTCCCCGTGCCCAACCCCAGCTCGTCGGTCGACTCCCTGGTCGGAACGGCCAGCGTCGCGGAAGCCGCGGCCCTGCGCGGAGCGGCGGACCTCGCCTGCGGCGGTCCCGTCGAGCTGGCGGCGCAGAAGGTCAAGGGGGACAACGTGACCGTGGCCGCCGCGCGGGTGCTGCCCCGTGGCCGACTGGCCCTGATCGGGCTGGGGCCGGGGTCAGCCGACCAGCGGACCCCGCAGGCCGACGCGGAGTTGCGCCGGGCGGCGTTCGTGGTCGGCAGCGCCGACTCGGTGGACCAGGTCAGGCACCTCCTCCGGCCCGGCACCGGGATCCACACGCACGGCGCGGTGGAACTGGCGTCCTCCGGGCTGGCGGTCGCGTGGATCGCTTCGGGCGCGGGCCCCGACGCCCCTCCCGCGGGCCGGGACGTGGAAACGGTTCGCGTACCGGGCGTCGCCGCGAGCTGACCCCCGAACGTCACACCTTCGGGTGAAAGCGAAGCGGACTTCCCCGGCCAAACCGCCTGCGTCGAGCGTCCCAGGTGGTGGATCCCCACCAGTTTTCCTACCTTCGGCTGGTTTTCCGCGTGCGCGCGCCGACTAGCGTCGCTCCGCACACGGCCCGATCCGTTCCGGGTCCCTGCGTTTCTGGAGAGCATCTATGCGCCTGCGTCGCCTAGTCGCCGTGGCCTGTTGTGCCAGTGCGGTATCCCTGTTCGGCGGAGTCGCCCAAGCCGCACCGGAAACCCCCGCCGACCTCCAGCTCGTGGCCACGCGCGACTCGCTGCTGGCCAAGCACTACTGGTACGCGCAGACGTTCGAGGGCAAGCCCGTCCTCGGCGGCTACTACGCGAAGCACGTGGACAAGCGCACCCGCAAGGAGACCGTCCAGGACGGGCGGATCAAGGTCGAGGGCCTGGCGTCGACCACGCCGTCCGTGGCCACCGAGCGCGCCGACGCGACCGTGGACCAGCAGGTGGCGGGCGACCGGGCCGCGACCGAGCTGTCCGTCCTGCCCGGCGCGCAGTCGAAGCTGGTCTACGCGGTCGTGTCGCGCACCGACCGCGGTTCCGTCAGGACGATCGTCGACGCCGCCTCCGGCGAGGTCATCAAGACCGAGGACATCGTGAAGCGGGCCGAGGGCACCGGGAAGGTGTTCTCGCCCAACCCGGTGGCGTCGTTGCAGGACGCGACCCTGACCGACCAGGACGACGCCGACGCCGCGGTGCCGAAGAGGGCGTACAAGTCCGTGCGCCTGTCCGATCTGGACACCTCCGGTTACCTGACGGGCAAGTACGCGAAGGTGGTCGGCCCGACGAACGAGCTGGCGTTCGCGAAGAACCGCAGGTTCGAGTACACCCGCTCGGACGACCGGTTCGAGCAGGTGATGGCGTACCACGGCATCACCGACGCCCAGAGGTACATCCAGCGGCTCGGTTTCCGGGACGTCAACAACGAGGCCCAGGACGTCACGACCATCGGGTTCGAGGAAGACCAGTCGTACTACGACCCGTCGACCGACCAGATCACGTTCGGCACGGGCGGGGTGGACGACGCCGAGGACGCGGAGATCATCTGGCACGAGCTGGGACACGCCATCCAGGACGCGCAGGTGCCGAACTTCGGGCAGAGCCTCGACGGCGGGTCGATCGGCGAGGCCTTCGGCGACTGGTGGGCGATGATCATGTCGGTGCCGGTGCAGAAGGACTCGGCCGCGGCGCCGCTCGCGTGCATCGGCGACTGGGACGCCGTCTCGTACACCGAGGAGGCCCCGCACTGCCTGCGGCGCGTCGACACGGACCTGACGGTCGCCGACCGCGAGGGTGAGGTGCACTTCGACGGCCAGATCTGGTCGCGGGCGCTCTTCGACGTCTACCAGGCCCTCGGTCGCGACGAGTCCGCGCGGATCGTGCTGGAGGCCCAGTTCTCCTACACGCCGGACACGACGTTCGCGCAGGCCGCCGAGACGACCGTCGCCACGGCGAAGGCGCTGTGCGGCGACCGGGTCGCGGCCAAGGTCAAGGCCGCTTTCGTGGCTCGCGGAATTCTGTAGGACATCTGCCCGTAATCAGTCGATTGCGGTGCGTCAACGGTCAAAACGGTCAGCAAAGCCGATCGGGGGTTTCCCCGGTCGGCTTTCTGCCGGTAGCCATTGGAGTTCCTGCACCTTCTGTGGAAGGACTCCAATGGCGAAAACCCTGCATCGCCTGGTGAAGGCCGTCGTCGTGACCGCCATCGCGGCCGTGGTCGGCCTGCTGACCACCGTGCCGTCGTCGGCGGACGTGACCCCGTTCGTCGTGGGCGGCACCCGCGCCACGATCAGCGAGTACCCGTGGACGGTGTACCTCGCGAGCACCAGCGGCTCCCAGTTCTGCGGCGGCACCCTGGTGAAGGGCAACAAGGTCGTCACGGCCGCGCACTGCGTGTCCGGCCGGTCCGCTGCCAGCACGCGCGTCGTGTGGGGCCGTGAGGACAAGCAGAGCACCGCGGGCATCACCGCCAGTGTGACCCGCATCTGGGTGCACCCGTCCTACACCAGCGCCAGCAGCGGTTCCGACGTCGCCGTGCTCACGCTGGACAGGTCCATCACCTCCGCCTACCTCCCGTTGGCCACCCCGTCCGACACGGCGCTGTACGCGGCGGGCACCAGCACCACCATCCTCGGCTGGGGCACGACCTCCTCCGGCGGCTCCGCGTCGCGCTACCTGCTGAAGGCCACCGTCCCGGTCACCTCGGACGCCACCTGCAGGACGGCGTACTCGAACTACAGCAGCACGTCGATGGTGTGCGCGGGCTACCCGCAGGGCGGCACCGACACCTGCCAGGGCGACTCGGGCGGTCCGATCGTCGCGGGCGGCAAGCTCATCGGCGCCACCTCGTGGGGCCGCGGCTGCGCCCTGGCCGGTTACCCCGGCGTCTACGCCAGGGTCGCCACCTACTACGACCTGCTCACCACCCAGATCAACTCCTGATCGGGCACGCCCACGACCGGGTGGTTGACCCGGTCGTGGGCACGGCCGGTGTTCGGTCGAACCATGCCTCAACGACTTCTCGCACTCATCGCCGGATTCGCCCTCGCCGCCGTCCCCACCACGGCCGTCGCCGCGCCGAGCCAGTTGCGCGACTGCGGCACCCAGGTCAAGCAGTCCGTCGGCACCGGTTGGTGCCAGGGCAGCGGCACCTTCACCATCAAAGTCGCCTGTGACGACGGGACAACCGTGACAGGCTCCTGGATCAGGATCTCCAGCGGCTACGGCATCCGCATGCTGTCCTGCTCCAACGAGGCACTGGCGACCAGCGCGGCCATCGTCGAAGCCCCCTAGGAACGCCCGCCACCGGACCGGCGCGAACTCCACGCCGGCCCGGTGGCGTTCCTGGAATTCTGGCGGGTTCATGAATGATGAAGACGCAGGTGGGGGCTGCGATGGCGGCTTCACTTGAGCCTCAAAGACCCGATTGTTCACTGCAAAGAATTACGGCGGGCATTTCTTGACCGTCCGGAAATACACTCGCCCGCATGGATGACCTGGCACCGATGCCCGAGGACTGGACGACCGCGTTGGCGGTCGTGGCGCACCCGGACGACCTGGAGTACGGGGCGTCCGGTGCCGTCGCCCGCTGGACCGCGCAGGGCAAGGCGGTCACGTACCTGCTGGCCACCCGAGGGGAGGCGGGGATCGACTCGACGCCTCCCGAGGAGGCCGGGCCGCTGCGGGAGCGGGAGCAGGTGGCGAGTGCGGCGGTGGTGGGGGTGACGACCGTCGAGTTCCTCGACCACCACGACGGCGAGATCACCTACGGGCTGCCGCTGCGGCGGGACATCGCGGCGGCGATCCGGCGGCACCGGCCGGACGTGGTGATCACCGGGAACCACCACGCGACGTTCGACGGAGGGGGCCTCAACATGGCGGACCACCGGGTCGTCGGGCAGGCGGCGATCGACGCCGTGCGGGACGCGGCGAACAGGTGGGTGTTCCGCGACCTCGACCTCGAACCGTGGGGCGGGGTGCGGTACGTGGCCGTGTCCGGGTCGCCGCGGTCGACGCATGCGGTGGACATCACAGACACCCTGGACCTGTCGGTCGCCTCGCTGCGCGAGCACGCCGTCTACCTGGCCGCATTGAGCGGGGACATGGCTGACGCCGGGGGATTCCTGCGCCGGTTGGCGGAGATGACGGGGCAGCGGTTCGGCGGTCGGCCCGCGGCGGGCTTCGAACTGCTCGCGATGTGAACGCCCGAGTTGGCCGGGGCCGCCCGCATGTGGATGCTGTGACGCATGCACGGTGAACAGCACTACCTCGTGGGCCTCGACCTGACCGGGCGCCGCGTCGTCGTGGTCGGTGGCGGCACGGTCGCGCAGCGGCGCCTGCCGCGCCTGGTGGCGGCGGGAGCCGTCGTGGACCTGATCTCCCCCGAGGTGACCCCCGCGGTCGAGGGCATGGTCGACAGCGGGGAGGTGACCTGGCACGCGCGCGGCTACGCCGACGGCGACCTGGACGGAGCCTGGTACGTCCTGGCGTGCACGTCGGTCACCGAGGTCAACGCCCGGATCGCCGCCGACGCGGAGGAACGCCGGATCTTCTGCGTCCGCGCGGACATCGCGACCCTCGGCACGGCCGTGACGCCCGCCGTGGGCAGGCACGACGGGCTGCTGCTCGGCGTGCTGGCCGGGGGCGAGCACCGGCGGTCGGCGCGGGTGCGCGACAGCCTGGTCTCCGCGCTGCGCGACGGGACCGCGGTGGACGACCACCACGAGCCGCTGGCGGGCGTGGCGCTGGTCGGCGGCGGCCCCGGCGACCCGGACCTGATCACCGTGCGCGGCCGTCGGCTGCTGGCGCGGGCGGACGTCGTGGTGGCGGACCGGCTCGCGCCGCGGGAACTGCTGGATGACCTGCCGCCGCACGTGGAGGTCGTGGACGCGTCGAAGATCCCGTACGGGCGGGCCGCGTCGCAGGACTTCATCAACACCACGCTGGTGGAGAACGCGAAGGCCGGGAAGTTCGTGGTGCGCCTCAAGGGCGGCGACCCGTACGTGTTCGGGCGCGGGTTCGAGGAACTGCTGGCGTGCGCCGAGGCGGGTGTGCCGGTGAGCGTCGTGCCCGGCATCTCCAGCGCGTTCGGCGTGCCCGCGATGGTGGACATCCCGGTGACCCACCGGGGCGTGGCGCACGAGGTCGTCGTGGTGTCCGGGCACGTGGCGCCGGACGACGAACGGTCCCTTGTGGACTGGACCGCGCTGGCGCGGCTGCGCGGGACGCTGGTGATCCTGATGGGCGTGGAGAGGTCGCGGGCGTTCGCGGACGTGCTGATGGCGGGCGGCCGTCCTGTCGACACACCGGTTTCGGTGATCCAGGAGGGGACGACGCGAACTCAGCGGGTGGTGCGGTCCACTCTGGACAAGGTCGCGGACGACATCGTGTCGGAGAACATCCGGCCGCCCGCGATCATCGTGGTGGGCACCGTCGCGGGGCTGGCCACGCACCTCTGAACGGGAGAAGGCCCCCTCCGGCGAACCGGAGGGGGCCTTCTGCGCGTTCGGATCAGTACGAGCGGGCCGGACGGGGCCGACCGGCGCCCGCACCGGCACTCGCGGTGGCGCCACCGCGGTAACCGCCTTCACTGCGACCACCGCTCGCGCCGCGCTCGCTGCGACCGCGACCGCCGCGGAACTCCGAGGTGCGTCCGCCGCCGGAGCCGAAGGGGCCTCCACGACGCGGGCCGCCGCGACGACCGCCGCGCTCGGGGATCACGGGCTCGACGACCGGCTCACCGCTGGGCACGCGAGCGCCCGTGATGCGGATCAGGTCCTCGTTGCCGGGAGCCACGCGGGTCGACTCCGGACGGATGCCCGCGCGGGCCGTCAGGCCCTGCACGGCGCGACGCTGGTCGTGCGTGACCATCGTGACGACCACACCGGACTGCCCGGCGCGCGCCGTGCGACCGGCGCGGTGCAGGTAGTCCTTCGAGTCGGCGGGCGGGTCGACGTGGACCACGAGGCTCACGTCGTCGACGTGGATGCCGCGGGCGGCCACGTCGGTCGCGATCAGCACCGGCGTGGTGCCGTCGCGGAACTCGCCCAGGACCCTGGTGCGGGCGCTCTGCGCCTTGCCGCCGTGCAACGCACCCGCGTGCACGCCGACCGAGCGGAGCTTCTTCGCGAGGCGGTCCACGTGGTGCTTGGTGCGCACGAACATGATCGTGCGCCCCTCGCGGGCCGCCACCTCGGTGATGACGTTCTGCTTGTCATCGGCCGACACGAGCAGCAGGTGGTGCTCCATGGTGGTGACGCTGCCCGTGGGCGGTGCGACCGAGTGGGTCACCGGGTTGTGCAGGTACTGGCGGACCAGCTTGTCCACGTCGCCGTCGAGCGTCGCGGAGAACAGCATGCGCTGGCCGTCCTGCGGGGTCAGGTCGAGGATGGCGCGGACCTGGGGCATGAAGCCCATGTCGGCCATCTGGTCGGCCTCGTCCAACGCGGTGAAGCGCACGTCGGACAGGTCGCAGGTGCCCTGGCGGACGTGGTCCGACAGGCGGCCCGGCGTCGCGATCAGGAGGTCGACACCACGGCGCAGCGCGTCGATCTGACGCGGGAACGACGTGCCGCCGACGACGGTGCGCGCGGACAGGCCGAGCGACCGGGCGAACGGGGTGAGGGCTTCCTCGACCTGCATCGCGAGCTCACGGGTGGGCACCAGGATCAGTGCGCGCGGCATGAGCGGCTTGGCCCGCTGGCCCGCGAGGCGGGACAGCAGCGCCAGACCGAACGCCAGCGTCTTGCCGGAGCCCGTCTGGCCGCGACCGAGCACGTCCCGGCCCGCGAGGGCGTCGGGGAGCGTGGCGGCCTGGATCGGGAAGGGGGCTTCGATGCCCTGCGCGGTCAGCGCGCGGAGCAGCTCATCGGCGAGGCCGAGTTCGGCGAACGTCGGCAGCGGGCCCTCCGGCACGGTGCTCTCGACGTGTTCGGCGACAGTGGAAGGACCGGCCTCAGCGAACTGGGAGCGGCCGTTGCCCTGGCCAGAGCGACGCGGCCGCGGCTTGCGGAACGACGGACGCTCGGAACGGCCCTGGGACGTGGGTGGCAAAACAAACCTCCGGGACATGGCACGTCTCGGGGATGCTCCGCAGTTGTGCAGCGGGTCGCGGCGCCGATCGCAAGGACGAGCCCGACGCGTGTTTGTCGCGCCGATGGTTGTTAGGAGCACCGATGACCGACCCGAGGTGGTCTCGCGAGCACAGGAAGTTGTGCAGGCATTTGCGCGGTGCAAGGACCACTCTAGCTGATCATCGGAAGTGCGCGTCGCGGGTAGGGGGGCTTAGGGGTCGTGTTCTTGCGCACAGGCCCACTCGACCCTTCCGCCGCGAACGGTGTTCTTGCTGGTGGGGACACTTCTCGGGGCGGCTCCCGCCGGGGCCGGAACGAGAACGGCGAACCTGTGCCGGGAGCGCGGGGCTCCACTGTGGCTGATCGCCGGTCGGTCGGTGTCGGTCGACTGGGAAGCGGGATCCACGGTGTCGGGGGCCGTGGCCGCTCGGGCGGTGCCCGCGGAGGTGGGAACGCCGGACGCCCCCGGCGCATTCCCGCCGCCGGGTGGCGGGCTCCGGGCGGGAGCCCGCCACCCGGTCAGTTCAGGCCCGCCGCGTCCACCAGCGTCACCATCAGCTCGTGCGGATCGGTCAGTTCCGGCGCGAGCCCGCGAGCGGTGAACCAGGTGGAGACGTTGCGCACGTCCCGTTCCAGGATGGACTCCGCGAGCGGGTTCGCGACCAGGTCGACCACCTGCGGCAGGTCGATCAGCACCAGCCTGCCCTCGTGCACCATCAGGTTGAACGCCGAGAGGTCGCCGTGCGCGACGCCCTCGGCGGCCAGCATGGTGAGCGTGTCGACCAACTGGGTCCACAGGTCGACCAGTTCGTCCGGGTCCGGCCTGGTCTGCGCCAGGCGTGGAGCGGCCGTGCCGTCCTCGTCGCCGAGGAACTCCAGCAGCAGCTCGGTTCCGCTGCGCTGCACCGGGTACGGCACCGGGGCGCCGAGCGACCACAGCCTGCCGAGCGCGGCGAACTCCGCCACCGCCCACTGCTCCGCGATCAGGTTGCGGCCGAACGAACTCCGGTTGCTCATCGCGCGCATCTCGCGCGACCGCCGCATCCGACGGCCCTCGAGGTAGCCCGCGTCCCGGTGGAACATGCGGTGGTCGCTGCCCCGGTACCGCTTCGCGGCCATCAGGCAGCTCTGCGTCGCGCTCCGGCGTTCGACGAGGAACACGTCGGCTTCCTTGCCGGTCTTGATGATCCCCAGTTCCCGGTCCGCCGCGCCCAGGTCGGTGATGACCCAGTCCGGGCGCGGGGTCGGGCCGTGGTCGGCGTCGTCCCAGGTGGACCACCTGTCAGCGCCCTCGGGTTTGTCGGCCTCGCTCAGCGCGTCCTCGCGCACGCGGGCCAGGGCGGCGCGCTCCTCCTTCGTCAACCGGCCGGTGCGGTCGCGGTCGTCGGTGCGCTTGGCCTTCTTGCCCCGACGCATCCTGGTGTCGACGTCGTCGTAGGCGGATTCGAAATCTGCGAAGTCGTACTCGTGCTCGCGCACTGGTGGGGTTCTCCTTGAGAGAGGGTTGCTTGCACCCCACCTGGGCGCGCGGAAAGCCGCTGCTAGCCGAGGGGGGCGGGTGGACGGGCCGGTGCCACGTCTCGCACAGTCGTCTTCACGGGCACCTCCTCCTGTCCACCGGCGGACCTGCTCCACCGGGTAGCGCGCGTTCAGTGTTCCAAAGCCGGTCGGGCCGTCGCAACCGAATTAACCGGCGAACAGGTCGGCGGTCCGGTCGCCGGTCTTCTCCACCCGCAGACCCGCCGCCGCGGCGACCTTGATCAGGCCGTTGAGGTTCTTGGGCTCCGCCCGCGAGGTCGACAGGGCCCGCGCCAGCAGTCCTTTGTGGGCCTTGTTGAAGTGGCTGATCGCTTTGCGGACGCCCGCGCCGTCCTCGCTGACCACGCGGATCGTGACGGCGTGCGGGATCCTGGCGAGCGTGGCGTAGGGGCCGGACCTGAGGTCCACGACGAAGTCGTCGATGGCGGCCAGTGCCGGTTCCAGCGCCGGGCGCCAGAGGGCGCCGAGCGGGCCGATCGACGGGAGCGCGGAGCCGCCGGACAACCGGTACGCCGGGATGGGGTCGCCTCCCCTGACCACGCCGAAGAGGGCCGAGGCGATGGCCAGGCGGTGGTGGGCGCGGTCCCGTTCCCCCTTCTTCAGCGTGGGGACGTCCAGCGCGTCGTAGAGGACCCCGGTGTAGCGGGACAGCGCGGGCATCGTCGGGGAGTGCCGGAGCTGGGCGTTCCTGGCGACCTCGTCGGCCTGGCGCTCGGACAGCGCCAGCGCGGCCAGGCTGCCGGGCACGTCGGCCGCCAGCTCGACCAGCGCGTGCGCGATCTTCTCCCGGACCGGGTTGAGGTCCGGGCAGGTCAGCGCGGTGTGGTCGAGCGGCGCGCCCGCTCCGCCGATGGCCTTGGTCTCCGAGGGGGGTAGCAGCACCAGCACGTGCTGAGGGTAGGTCAGGGGTGGTGCTCCAGGACGTGCCGGGGGAGCAGCAGCGGCGTCGAATCCCTGAGTTCGCTGGCGCTGGCAGTCCTGCGTGACTGGGACAGGAACAACGGATTCGATCTGCGGTCGTGAAAGTCGGGTGTCCGCTACTCCCTTGGTGAGTACCGTGTGGCGGGCTGTCCGGCGGTTCGGTCTTGTTCTCGATGATTGATTGGTCATGATGAAGATCATTCTCGACACCAACATCTGGTCCTCGATCGGGGATGAAGGAGTAGTCCACGAGTTCAACGACCTCATGCGATCGTGTTCGCTCCAGGTGTTGATGCCACCTAGCACCCTCGTGGAAGTTGTTCGGATTCCCGCAGCCGAAGTGCGCCAGCGCATTGTCCACGCGCTGGTGAAGGGGTCGAAGAATAGGCTGCCGACTGAAGCGGAGTCGGAGTCGAACGAGGTGGTCGACACAATCCGGAAGTTTCGCCCGCAGTGGATGAGGAGGATGCCGGACACCGCGAAAGTCGCGTCGCTGAACGGCTTCTGGACCAAGAGGATCTGGCGGGCGGCGCTGGAGGACTCCACGCCGCTGTACAACTACCAGCTTCGGCACCCTGGCGCTCAGGACTACATGGTTTCGCAGCAGAAAGCGCAGCGGAAGACGTTGCTGCGCGACCAGTTCCAGGTCAGGCCGCTGACGGCGTTGCTGGCGACAGCGCTGCCGGAAGCTCCGGAGTCATATATCGCAGGCTGGTCCGGCTCCGCCGTCGAGCCTTGGCGGATCGAGTCGCGAGACATCTCCTGGCATGAACTGGTCGACGTTGCCGGTCCGGCGATGGTGACCAAGGAAGACGCGACCGTCGCTGATTGGGTTGGTGCGTACGTCGACCTGTCCCAGCTTCGTTCCGACCGCGCGGACTTCACCCGGCTCTGGGTGGAGGACGCCCAGATCGAGTTCATGCGGAGGCAGTGGACCCGGTGGGCCGTGCGCACCATGCAGACCGACCGCAAGGTCACCAACGGCAATCCCGCTGATGAACAGCACAGCTCGTACCTGGTCGATTGCGACCTCTTCCTTTCCGCCGACGCCAGTTACATCGCCGTCTTGAACGCGGTGCGCGAGGATGCTCCGTTTCCATTCGTGGAGGCTCGACTCGTCTCAGGCGACCGGACTGTTCCTGTCCTCGAGCGGATTGCTGCCGTGCTCTGATTTCTTGATATCGGGGTGCAACCGTCGTTCGACGGCCAAGCGGGCGCAGAGGTCGGCCGAAATCCTGGTGGGTGGCTGGCGTGCCCACCAGCCACCAGCCACCTGCCCCGGCATCTCGCGTGGATTGGCACATCCTTGGGCGCCCGACCCGCGCAGGGTGGGCGCGGAGCTGGACCCGGTGTCCGGCGACTCCTCGACCGTGGCCGTGGAGTCCGCGTGTTCGCGGCCACGGCGGCTTCGGGCGGAAACCTCACGTGCCCAGGGCCGACCGGCCACCGGGGCGGTGGGGTCAGCCGGGTTGGCCGACGCAGAACTGGTTGCCGTCCGGGTCGGCCAGGACCGTCCAGGTGAGGCCGGGGACGGTGTGCTCGGCTACCTCCGAGGCGCCCAGGTCGACCAGGCGGGCGACCTCGGCCGCGCGGTCGGCGGCGTGCATGTCGAAGTGGACCCGGTTCTTGCCGGGGGCGACGGTGTCGACCCGTTGCAGGCCGAGCTGGATCGAGCCCTCTGGCGCGAGCACGAGGAATTCGCCCCAGTCGTGCTGGACCGTCGTGCGGAGCGCCTTGGTCCAGAACTCCGCGAGCTTGTGCGGGTCGCTCGTGTCGATCGTGACCATTCCGATGGTGAGAGTCATGGCGCAGACGGTAGGCGCGGGGTCCGACAATTTCCGTCGCCCCGACCGCGACCTGCGTGGACAGGGGGCCGCCCGACTCCCGTCGACCGCGGCGGGCGCGAAACCGGCGCCACGCGTTACCCGTTGGAACTGGGCGGACGGTCTTCACTACTCTGTTCGGACACCGTTCTCCACGAGGAGTACCCATCGTGATCACCAGGATGTCGTCGCTGTTCCTCCGCACCTTGCGCGAGGATCCGGCCGACGCCGAAGTACCCAGCCACAAGCTGCTGGTCCGCGCCGGCTACGTCCGCCGCGTCGCACCGGGCGGGTACACCTGGCTGCCGCTGGGTCTGCGCGTGCTGCGCAACATCGAGCAGATCGTGCGCGAGGAGATGGACGCGTTCGGCGCGCAGGAGATCCAGTTCCCCGCGCTGCTGCCGAAGGAGCCCTACGAGGCGACGAACAGGTGGACCGAGTACGGGCCGAACCTGTTCCGCCTCAAGGACCGCAAGGGCGCGGACTACCTGCTCGGGCCGACGCACGAGGAGCTGTTCGCCCTCACCGTGAAGGGCGAGTACAACTCGTACAAGGACTACCCGGTCACGCTCTACCAGATCCAGACGAAGTACCGGGACGAGGCGCGCCCCCGCGCGGGCATCCTGCGTGGCCGCGAGTTCCTGATGAAGGACTCGTACTCGTTCGACCTCACCGACGAGGGCCTGTCGGCGTCGTACCAGGCGCACCGCGCGGCGTACATCAAGATCTTCGAGCGCCTCGGCATGGAGTACGTCATCGTGTCGGCGACGTCCGGCGCGATGGGCGGCTCGGCGTCCGAGGAGTTCCTCGCGGTCGCGGAGACCGGCGAGGACACGTTCGTGCGCAGCACGGAGTCCGGCTACGCGGCGAACGTCGAGGCTGTCACGACGCCCGCGCCGCCGGAGCAGTCCGTCGAGGACAAGCCCGAGTCGCAGGTGCACCACACGCCCGCCACGCCGACCATCCAGACGCTGGTCGACCACCTCAACGGTGCCGACCTGGGCCGGACGTTCACGGCCGCGGACACGTTGAAGAACGTGCTCGTGAAGACCCGCAAGCCGGGCGAGAAGGACTGGTCGCTGCTCGCGATCGGCCTGCCCGGTGACCGGGAGGTCGACTTCAAGCGCCTCGAGGCGGCGCTGGAGCCCGCCGAGGTGGCCCTGCTCGAAGAGGCCGACTTCGCCCGCAACGGCTTCCTGGTCAAGGGGTACATCGGTCCCGGCGCGCTGCTCGCGAACGGCGTCCGCTTCCTGGTCGACCCGCGCGTCGTGCGCGGCACGGCCTGGGTGACCGGCGCGGACAAGTCCGACCACCACGTCGTCGACCTGGTCGCGGGCCGCGACTTCACCCCGGACGGCGTCATCGACGTCGCCGAGGTCCGCGCGGGCGACCCGTCGCCAGACGGCCACGGCGTGCTGGAGTCCGCGCGCGGCATCGAGATCGGCCACATCTTCCAGCTCGGCCGCAAGTACGCGGACGCGTTCTCGCTCGACGCGCTCGACGCGAACAACAAGCCGATCCGGATCACCATGGGGTCCTACGGCATCGGCGTGTCGCGGCTGGTGGCGGCCATCGTCGAGCAGAGCTACGACGACAAGGGCATCATCTGGCCCCGCAACGTCGCCCCCGCCGACGTGCACCTCGTCGTCGCGGGCAAGGACGAGGCGCTGCTCGCCGGTGGCGAGAAGCTGGCCGGTGAACTGCACGCCGCCGGACTGACGGTGCTGCTCGACGACCGCCCCAAGGTGAGCCCCGGCGTGAAGTTCAAGGACGCCGAGCTGATCGGCGTGCCGACGATCCTGGTCGTCGGCCGCGGCCTGGCGGACGGGGTCGTCGAGGTGAAGGACCGCCGCTCGGGCGACCGGACGGACGTGTCCGTCGACGCCGTCGTGCAGCACCTGGTGGAGTTGGCGCGTAGCTGATCGCCGGGTCCGCCCCGCCCGGTCGCGGGTGGGGCGGACCCGACTCCCCGTCGGCTACGGGGCCTGCTTGGTCCGCGCCACGGCCATCTGGGTCAGGTAGCGCTTGGTGATGCTGCCGCCGTGGCTGTCGATCATGTCGCCGATGCACCTGAGCAGCCCGGCCTGGCGGTCCGGGCGCAGGGCGCGGTGGTTCGAGTAGGTGAGCAGCAGGTCGAGGTACTGGTCCCTGCTGTAGGTCTGCTCCCACACGTAGTCGTGGAAGGTGACCGGGGTGAAGCGGCCCGAGGCGTCGAACTCCGCCGTGTCCCTGGGGATGTCGGACGCCTCCTGCTGGCGCAGGTTCGGCGGCGTGTCGGGGTCGAAGCGCTCGTAGCAGCGCTGGACGTCCACGAAGAGCCGCGTCGTGCCGCCCAGGACGTGGTGGGTCGAGATGACGGCCAGCGCGCCGCCGGGGCGCAGGGCGTCGGCTGACTTCCGCATGCGCACGGCCGGGTCGATCCAGTGGAACGCCGTGGCCGACAGGACCAGGTCGAACGGTTCCGGGGGCAGGGGCCAGTCCTCGAAAGCGGCGACGACGACCTCGGCGTTGGGGTGGTCGGCCAGGTTGCGGGCTGCCACGGCGGCCATGGTGGGGCTCAGTTCCACGGCCGTGACGGCGCGGCCCAGGCGGGCCAGCGGGAGTGTGGCCTGGCCGGTGCCGGGGCCGATCTCCAGGACCCGCGGACCCGGCGCGAGGTCGGTGAACAGCTCCGGCGGGTAGGTGGGTCTGATGCGGTCGTAGCGCTCCGGATCTTCACCGAACGTGTGGCGCAGGTCTTCCCGGTTCGATTGCGTCATGACCCGAGGATGGCGGCCAGCACGGCCTCGGTGTCGGACAGATCGGCGAGCACGGCCCGCGCGCCCGCCGCCTCCAGTTCCTCGACGGTGAAGCGGCCCGTGGCCACGCCGATCCCGATGGCGCCGTGGTGCGTCGCGGCGGTGATGTCGTGCGGTGTGTCGCCCAGGACGACGACCGAGTCGACGGGGAAGTCGTGGCCGTGCTTCTCGGTGGCCAGGCGGATCGCCTCGACGACCAGGGCCTCGCGCTGGTCCGAGATGGAGCCGTAGCCGCCGATGTCGAGGTCGACGTGCGAGTCGAGGCCGTACGCCGCGAGCTTGTGCCTGGCGATCTCCACCAGGTTGCCGGTGACGACGCTCTGCACCACGTCCTCCCTGCGCGCCAACGCCTCCAGCACCTCCGCCGCGCCCGCGAGCGCCTGGCCGCGGGTGGCGAGGAGCGGGTGCTCGCGCTCGGCCACGGCGACGAGCTCGCGGTGCAGGGCGGCGATCAGCTCGTCCGTGGCTTCGAGGTCGTGCAGCGTCAGGAGTTCGCGGGAGATCGCCATCTCGGTGCGACCGGGGAAGCTCGGGACGTGGCGCAGCCGCACACCGGTCGCGGCGTGCAGCGCGACCTGGTACCAGGTGTGGCCGAGCCCCATGGCGTTGATGAGGGTCTGGTCGATGTCCCACAGCACCAGCGTTTTCACGCTCACCCCCGGAGTGGCTTGACGGAGTCGACCATGGCCTGGAGATCGGCGTCGGGGACCGGCTTCGGCGCGCTCGCGGGCCCGCCCTCCAGGTCGCCGTTCGTCATGAACAGGTGCAGACCGTTGTCGCCCCGCAGCACGAGGACCTTGATGGCGCCCTTCGACGCCAGGCACTCGTTGCCGGTCGTGGTGATCACCGAGTCGACCTGGACGCCCGTCACCTTCGTGCCGGGGACCGTCACGTCGCGCGGTTCGCCGACCGCGACGGTGGCGGTCCCGGACTTGTAGTACTGGGCCGACAGCTTCGCGGCGACGTCCTTCGCCAGCGCGCCCGCGTCGTCCTGCTTCACGACGGCGCCGCCGGTGTTGCCGCGGTTGTACCCCTTGCCGCCGCAGTCGTACTCGCCGTACGTCGCGACGCCGGTCAGCCTCAGGTCCGGCAGGCCCTCGACCAGACCGGTCGCCTTCGAGGCCTTCCACGCCTCCGGGGTGTCGTAGCTGTACGACAGCGCGGGCACGGGCAGGCACGTCCACCCGGTCGCGTGCGGCTCGCACGTCTGGGCGGCCTTGGAGGACGAGGTGGGCGCGCTCGACGTCGGGGGAGCGGACTTCGACGTGGACGTGGTCACGGCCTGGTCGTCGGACTCCCTGGTGAGGAAGTACGTCGTCGCGCCACCCGCGGCCAGCACGAGCACGACGACGGCGACGATGATCGGCCACCGGGGGCGCTTCGGTTGCTCGGGCGGGCCGCCGGAGTACACGCCGAGCCCGCCGTACTGCGACTGCTGCGCCGGGAAGCCGCCGGTCGGCGGGTACTGGGGTTGCTGGGCCGGGAAGTCACCGGTCGGCGGGTACTGGGGTTGCTGCGCGGGGAAACCGCCGGTCGGCGGGTACTGGGGCTGACCCCAGCCACCCTGCTGGCCTCCCCAACCGCCCTGCCCGTCCCCTGGATGAGTCACGTCCCGAACCTACCTTGCGGCACCGACAGCCACGGAATTCATCCCGCGTTGACTTCGGTGGGCGCCACCACCCCTACCCGGCCAGGAAGCTGAACCGGACCCTGCGGACGGGGTTGTCGACGTTCGTGTCGACGAGGCAGATCGACTGCCAGGTGCCGAGCGCCAGCACACCGCCGAGCACCGGGATCGTCGCGAACGGCGGCACCAGCGCGGGCAGCACGTGGTCGCGGCCGTGGCCGGGGCTGCCGTGCCGGTGCCGCCAGCGGCCGTCCGCGGGGAGGATCTGCCGCAACGCCGCCAGCAGGTCGTCGTCGCTGCCCGCCCCGGTCTCCAGCACGGCCAGGCCCGCGGTCGCGTGCGGCACCCACACGTGCAGCAGGCCGTCGCCGTCCACGTCCGCGAGGAACCGCTCGGCCGCGCTGGTCAGGTCGTGCACGACCTCGTCCGACCCGGTCCTGATCTCGATCTCTTCGCTGCGCACCCGTCCACGGTAGGGAACTCGGGTGCGGTGGGCACTTCCGTGGGGCACGATCGCCCGCATGATCCACACCGCCGTCGTCACCGGGGCGAACCAGGGCATCGGGGCCGCCACCGCGAAAGCGCTGGCCAAGCAGGGCGTGAACGTCCTCATCGGGTTCCTGCGCTTCGAGCCGGAACCCGACCCGAGCGTCCCCGAGGCCTACTTCACCAGCCGCGGCTCCGGCGCCGACGAGGTCGTCGAGGCGATCACCGCGCTGGGCGGCCGCGCGCACGCCGTGGAGGCCGACCTGTCCCGGCCGGAGACCGCGGCCGAGTTGTTCGACGAGGCCGAACGGGTCTTCGGGCCCGTCGACGTGCTGGTCAACAACGCGTCGAGCTGGGTGCAGGACACCTTCCTCACCGAGGACACCGACCAGTTCGGCCGGGTCCAGCACCCGGTCACCGGCGGCACGTTCGACGCGCAGTTCGCCGTCGACGCCCGCGCCACGGCCCTGCTGATCGCCGAGTTCGCCCGGCGGCACATCGCCCGCGGCGGCAACTGGGGCCGGATCGTCAGCCTCACGTCCGGCGACCCGCTGGGCTTCCCCGGCGAGGTGTCCTACGGCGCGGCCAAGGCGGCGCTGGAGAACTACGCCATGTCCGCCGCCGCCGAGCTCCAGGGCCACGGCATCACGTCCAACGTCGTGCACCCGCCCGTCACCGACACGGGCTGGATCAACGACGAGGTGCGGGCCCGGTTCAGCGTGGCCGAGGCGGGCGAGGTGGCCGAGGTCATCGCGTTCCTCTGCTCGGACGCGGCCCAACGGGTGACGCGCAACGTGCTGAGGATGTCGTGAGCGGCGTGGGTAGCGTCGGAGCCATGCGCAGCGCTTTCGGTGGCGAGTTCGACGTCCCGCTCGGGTACCTGAACACCGCGAGCATCGGGATCCCGCCGAAGGCGGTGGCCGACGCCGTGGGGGAGGCGGTGCGGCGGTGGGCGTCCGGGGCCGACCAGCCGCCGTCGTTCGACGCGGCCGTGGCGACCGGGCGGGAGGCGTTCGGACGGCTGGTGGGGGCACCGACCGAGCAGGTGGCCATCGGGACGTCGGTGTCGCAGCTCGTGGCGATCGTGGCGGCGAGCCTGCCGAAGGGCTCGCGGGTGCTGACCGTGCGCGGGGAGTTCACCAGCGTGACGTTCCCGTTCGCCGCGCTCGGCCACGTGGTCACCGAGGTCGGGCCGGACGAGCTGGTGGACGCCGCGAGCGGGCACGACCTGGTGGCGGTCAGCGTCGTGCAGTCCGCCGACGGGCGCGTCGCCGACCTCGACGGACTGCGCGCGACGGGCGTCCCGGTGCTGCTGGACGCCACGCAGGCGCTCGGCTGGCTCCCGCTGGACGTCGGGTGGGCGGACTGGGTGGTCGCCGCGGGCTACAAGTGGCTGCTGTCGCCGCGCGGCTCGGCGTGGCTGGCCGCGCGGCCCGAGGCGCTCGCGACCGCCGTCCCGGTCACGGCGAACTGGTACGCGGGGGAGGACCCGTGGGCGTCGGTCTACGGGCTGCCGCTCCGGCTGGCGTCGTCCGCGCGGGCGCTCGACACGTCACCTGTCTGGTTGGCGCACGTCGGTGCGTCCGTCGCCCTTCCGTGGCTGGCGTCACTGGACCTGGCGGCCGTCCGGGACCACAACATCGGGATCGCGAACGAACTCCTCGCCGGTCTCGACCTGCCCCCGTCGAACTCCGCGATCGTCTCCGTCGACCGGCCCGACGCGCCGGAACGCCTGGTCGCGGCGGGTGTGAAGGCGAGTGTCCGTGCCGGGAAGGTCCGGCTCGCGTGCCACCTCTACACCACCCGCGACGACGTCGCCCTCGTGCTCAAAGCGCTGTCGTGACCGTCGTCGGATACCGTTTCGTCCTGTGTCGGCCCCCAAGGAGTCACCCGAAGAGGTGACGCAGCAGCTTCCCCGGATTCACCCTCCAGGGGTGACGGACACCGCTCCGCTGTGGCGTTCGGAGATCGGCAAGCTGGACTCGCTGATGACCACGAACGTCATCGGCACCCAGCCCCCGCCGCCACCGCGGCCACCCGCCCAGCGCGCACTGCCGGTGAAGGCGCTCGGCCTGGTCGCCGTCGCGCTGGCGGCCGCGCTGGTGTGGCTGCTGATCGACGCCATGGGCAGCGAGAACAAGACGACCCCCGCCGCGACCACGTCCACCGCGCCGAAGGGCGAGTTCGAGTTCGCCAAGTCCGAGCAGGTCCCGGTACCCCTGAAGGTGACCGGGTGCGCCGAGCACGCCTACGGCGCGACCAAGGAGTTCCTCACCTCGAACCCGTGCGAGAAGCTGGTCCGCCAGCTCTACACGACCACCCTGGACGACGGCCGCACCGCGTACACCTCGGTGTCCGTGGTGACCCTGCGCAACACCCAGGACGCGGCCAAGTTCAAGGAGCTGACCAGCACCGACGGCACGGGCAACGTGAACGACCTGGTCCGCGAGGGCGCGGCGAAGGTGCCCGAGCTGAAGACCCTCGCGTCCGGCGGCTTCGCCTCGAAGCTCCAGGACCGCGAGGTCGTCATCGTCGAGTCGGACACCGTCAAGCACGGGCCGGACGAGGCCGAGCACAACAAGCTCATGAAGCGGATCAGCACGGACGCCTTCCGCCTCGCCGCCGAACTCGCGGGCTAGCGCGCTAGCCGACCGCGGTGCCGGGCATCGCCAGACCGGCGGGCAGCAGGCCCGCGGTCTTGCGCCACCGGGTCGCCCGCACGGCGCAGCCGGTCAGCGCGTCCAGCGCGGTGCGCCGCAGGTCGGCGTCCTCGGTCCGCTCCAGCACCCCGCGCCACGCGACGCACGCGTCGATCTCCACCGCGACCATCGCGGCGATGGCCGACGTCGCGTCGGTCACCGGCGCGGGCGGCAGGTAGGCGGGCGCGGGCGGCACCGGCTCGGCCGACGCGTCGCGCAGCAGCCGCTCGGTCGCGTCCCGCCGGGCCCGGTGCGCCGCCGCGCCCTCCGCGGTCCTCGGCCCCTGCTCCACGAACGCGGTGACCAGGCCGTAGGTCCACACGGCGGCGTGCTCGGCCGCCAGCGCGTCCTGCACGGCCTGCACGGCGTCCCCGGTGGGCTTCCCGCCGGACGGGGCGATGGCCGACGAGGGCTGGCCCATGGCCGAACGGTTCACGACATGACCTCCACCAGGCTGGCGCAGCCCGCGACGACGGACCCGAGCAGACCCGCCCGGTGTGGGGGCACGGTCGCCAACAGTTCCGTGCCCGCCTTCTGAGCGGCTTGCAGCGCTTCCACGACCTGCTCCGGCGTGCCGCTCGACGGCGGGGGCGCGGCGGACGTGCCGGGAGGGGCGGAGGCGGACGACGACGGGCCGCTGGGCCGGGCGCGGTCCACCTCGGCCTGGATGAGCTTCGCGTGCTCGGTGCGGGCCGCGGCCACCTCTTCGAGCCCCGCGGCCGTCGCCAGGGCCGCGTCCGCGCGCGCTTGGACCGCCAAGTCGGCTAACGGGTCGGGCGGCAGGGGAGCGGGCGGCGGTGTGGTGCACGCGACTGCCAACGGCGCGGAAGCTGCGGCGAGCAGCACCCGGCGTCGGCTGAGCAGCGGACCACGGGATTCGGCGATCACGTCTAGCGATCCTGCCAGAGACGCCGTGATCGGCGGTGGCCGTGGAAGGTCTCCGAACGAGATAGTCTGGGCGACCACGACCGGCGAGTGCAGCGTCGGCCGGGGTTCCCATGCCCGTGTACTGCACCTGAGACTTGTGGGAGTAACCAAATGTCCAGCCCGCCGCGCGGAGACCTCGCCGCGCAGCTAGAACCCGTCGTGCAGGAGGCGGTCGCGGCCATCGGCTTCGACCTCGAACTGCTCGACGTGCATCAGGCTGGGCGTCGCAGGCTGGTCAAGGTGGTCGTTGACGCCGAGCACGGCATCGGACTGGACGAGGTGGCCCAGGCCAGCCGCGCCGTCGCCGCCGCCCTCGACGAAGTCGACCACCTGATGGCAGGTCCGTACACGCTCGAAGTCACGTCGCCAGGCGCCGACCGCCCGTTGACGAAGCCCCGCCACTGGCGGCGGGCGAAGCTCCGGCTCGTCAAGGTCAAGCAGCCCGACTCGGTCGAGTGGTTCGGCCGCGTCGGCCAGTCCGACGACGACGGCGTCGTGCTGCTGGTCAAGGGCGAGCTGCGCCGCGTCGAGTACCGCACGATCGAGCGCGCCGTCGTGGAGATCGAGTTCAAGCCCGCACCCGTCGCCGAGCTGTCCCTCCTCGAACCGGGGCAGCACGACGGCGGCAGCGACGACACCGCCAACGACCCCGCAGGACCGACTACACCGAAGGAGGAGTCGAGGTGAACGTCGACATCGCTGCTCTCCGCGCGATCGAACGGGACAAGGACATCCCCTTCGAGGTCGTGCTGGAAGCCATCGAGACCGCGCTCCTGACGGCCTACAAGCACACCGAGGGCCACCACGCCCACTCGCGCGTGGAGATCGACAAGAAGACCGGCGCGGTCCGCGTGCTGGCCCAGGACCTCGCTCCCGACGGCACCGTCGCCGAGGAGTGGGACGACACCCCGGAGGGCTTCGGCCGGATCGCCGCGACCACGGCCCGGCAGGTCATCCTCCAGCGCCTGCGCGACGCCGAGCACGAGCGCACCTTCGGCGAGTTCTCCGCGAAGGAGGGCGAGATCATCGGCGGCGTCGTCCAGCGCGACGCGCGGGCCAACGCCCGCGGCATGGTCGTCGTCCAGGTGGGGGACACCGAGGGCGTGCTGCCGCCCGCCGAGCAGGTGTCCGGCGAGACCTACGAGCACGGCGCACGGCTCAAGTGCTACGTCGTCGGCGTCTCGCGCGGCGCGCGCGGCCCGCAGATCACCCTGTCCCGGACGCACCCGAACCTCGTGCGCAGGCTGTTCGCGCTGGAGGTCCCGGAGATCGCGGACGGCACCGTGGAGATCCCCGCGGTGGCACGTGAGGCGGGTCACCGTTCGAAGATCGCGGTGAAGTCGACGGTGTCCGGAGTCAACGCCAAGGGCGCCTGCATCGGGCCCATGGGAGCGCGCGTCCGCAACGTCATGAGCGAGCTGGCCGGTGAGAAGATCGACATCATCGACCACTCGGACGACCCGGCCACCTTCGTCGGGAATGCCTTGTCACCGGCCAAGGTTGTGTCTGTCACGGTGCTCGACGAACGCGCCAAGACGGCGCGCGTCGTGGTGCCGGACTTCCAGTTGTCACTCGCCATCGGCAAGGAAGGTCAGAACGCGCGGCTCGCCGCGAGGCTGACCGGATGGCGCATCGACATCCGCAGCGATGCGGAAGCGGCGGGTGCCGCACCGGCCGGAGCGACCGCATCCGGTTCGGCTGAATGAGGCGCAGGGGATAGACTACTCAGTGGTTGAACGTCGGGGATCGGTTGCAACGCACATCGGCCCAGCTCGTACGTGCATTGGATGCCGCGCTCGGACGTCGCCCTCCGAGCTGCTGCGCGTGGTGGTGGCGGACGGGACTCTCGTCCCGGACACCCGCCGCCGGTTGCCGGGTCGGGGCGCTTGGTTGCACCTTGATCTCGATTGCCTCACGAACGCCGAACGACGACGAGCGTTCCCCAGGGCCCTCAGGGTCCAGGGGTCGCTCGCCGTCGATCACGTGCGTGATCACGTCGAGCAGCATGTGAAGACGGTCGTGGGATCGCCCCACGACCAGCAGGAGTAGGGAAGCAGGTCGACCCGTCATGAGTCAGCCGTGAAGCTGAAGACATGAACGCGCGACGTTAAGACGAGGTCGACGGGACTGCCGCCGGCCTCATCACCAGAGGAGTGCAGTGGCAGGGAAGGCCCGTGTGCACGAGCTCGCGAAAGAGCTCGGCGTCACCAGCAAGGAAGTACTCACGAAGCTCGCCGACCAGGGCGAGTACGTGAAGTCCGCGTCCTCCACGGTCGAGGCCCCGGTGGCCCGCCGTCTGAGGGACGCCTACTCGAAGACCGATGCGAAGCCGAAGCCGGCAGGCCGTCCCGGCCCGCCGAAGCCCGCGGCCCCCGCGCCGGCCCCGTCCGTCCAGTCGACGTCCGACACCAGGTCCGACGCCAAGCCCGCCGTGACCGGTCGCCCCGGTCCGGTCCCCGGCCGTCCAGGCCCGATGCCCGGCCCGAAGCCGCCCGCCCCGAAGCCCGCGCCGCAGCAGCAGCCCGCTGCCGCTGCCCCCGCGCCCGCTCCGGTCGCCCCCGCGGCCAAGGTCCAGCAGCCCCAGGCCCCGGTGGCTCCCGCAGCCGCCGCGGCCCCGTCGGCGCCCGCGCCGACCTCGCAGCCGCAGCGCCCCGCCGGTCCCCGTCCGGGCCCGCGCGTCGTGCCGCAGCAGCAACAGCCCGCACAGCCCGCGGCCCAGCAGAGTCCGTCCGTGGTTCCGCCGAAGCCGCAGTCGCCGAAGCCCGCCGGACCTCGTCCGCCGCGGCCCGGCAACAACCCCTTCGGTGTCGGCGGTGGCGCTCCCGCGCCGCGTCCGTCCGGCCCGCGTCCCGGCGGCCAGCCCGGTGGTGGCCAGCCCGGTGGCGGCGGCAACCAGGGTGAGCGCGATGGCGGCGGCGACCGCCGTCCGTCGTCCAAGCCCGGTGACAGCCGTCCGGCCGGTCCCCGTCCCGGCGGTTCCGCCGGTTCCGGTGGCCCGCGCCCGAACCCCGGCTCGATGCCCCCTCGTCCGAACCCCGGCATGATGCCCGGTCGTCCGGCCCCCGCTCCCCGTCCCGGTGGTAGCGGCGGTCGTCCCGGCCCCGGTGGCGGCGGTGGCCGTCCCGGTGGCGGTGGCGGCGGTGGCGGTCGTCCCGGCGGCGGTGGCGGCGGTGCCGGTGGCGGCTTCCGCCCCGGTGGCGGCGGTGGCGGCGGCGGTGGCTTCCGTCCCGGCGGCGCTGGTGGCGGCGGTGGCGGTGGCGGCGGTGGCGGCTTCCGCCCCGGCGGTGGCGGCGGTGCCCCGGCCGGTGGTGGCGGCGGTTTCCGCGGTCGTCCCGGTGGCGGCGGCGCAGGCCGCGGTGGCACGGCGGGCGCCTTCGGTCGCCCCGGTGGCCCCGCGCGTCGTGGACGCAAGTCCAAGCGCCAGAAGCGCCAGGAGTACATGGACAACATGCAGGCCCCCTCGGTCGGCGGCGTTCGCCTGCCGAAGGGTTCCGGCGAGGTCGTCCGACTGCCCCGCGGTGCCTCGCTGACCGACTTCGCCGACAAGATCAACGCCAACCCGGCCTCGCTGGTGCAGGTGCTGTTCCACCTCGGTGAGATGGTCACGGCCACGCAGTCCGTGTCGGACGAGATCCTGGAGCTGCTCGGCTCCGAGATGAACTACCAGGTCCAGGTCGTCTCCCCCGAGGAAGAGGACCGCGACCTGCTGGGCACGTTCGACATCACCTACGGCGACGACGCCGGTGGCGAGGAGGACCTGGTCATCCGACCGCCGGTCGTCACCGTCATGGGTCACGTCGACCACGGCAAGACGCGCCTCCTCGACACCATCCGCAAGACGAAGGTGCACGAGGGCGAGGCCGGTGGCATCACGCAGCACATCGGCGCGTACCAGGTGCAGACCGAGCTCGAGGGCAACGAGCGCCTGATCACCTTCATCGACACCCCCGGTCACGAGGCGTTCACCGCCATGCGTGCCCGTGGCGCGACGTCCACGGACATCGCGGTCATCGTGGTCGCGGCCGACGACGGCGTCATGCCGCAGACGGTCGAGGCGATCAACCACGCCCAGGCGGCGAACGCGCCGATCGTGGTCGCGGTGAACAAGATCGACAAGGAGGGCGCGAACCCGGACAAGATCCGGCAGCAGCTCACCGAGTACAACCTGGTGGCCGAGGAATACGGTGGCGACACCATGTTCGTCGACATCTCGGCGAAGCAGGGCATCAACATCGACGGTCTCCTGGAGGCCATCCTGTTGACCGCCGACGCCTCGCTCGACCTGCGGGCCAACCCGGACATGGAAGCTCAGGGCGTCGCCATCGAGGCGCACCTCGACCGCGGCCGCGGCCCGGTGGCGACCGTCCTGGTCCAGCGCGGCACGCTCCGCGTCGGCGACTCGATCGTCGCCGGTGGCGCCTACGGCCGTGTCCGTCGGATGGTCGACGAGCACAACGTGGACGTCATCGAGGCGACCCCGTCCCGCCCGGTGCAGGTCATCGGCCTCACCTCGGTGCCCGGCGCCGGTGACACGTTCCTCGTCGTGGACGAGGACCGGGTCGCCCGCCAGATCGCCGAGCGCCGCCAGGCACGTCAGCGCAACGCCATGAACGCCTCCAAGCGCAAGCGGGTCAGCCTGGAGGACCTGGACGCGGCTCTGAAGGAGACGAACCAGCTCAACCTGATCATCAAGGGCGACAACTCGGGTACCGTCGAGGCACTCGAGGACGCGCTCATGAAGATCGAGGTCGGCGACGACGTCGAGCTGCGGGTCATCCACCGCGGCGTCGGTGGCGTCACCGAGGGCGACATCAACCTCGCCATCGCCGACAACGTCATCGTGTTGGGCTTCAACGTCCGTGCGGAGGGCAAGGCCACCGAGCTGGCCAACCGCGAGGGCATCGACGTCCGGTACTACACGGTGATCTACCAGGCGATCGACGAGATCGAAGCGGCCCTCAAGGGCATGCTCAAGCCGGAGTACGAAGAGGTCCAGCTCGGCCGCGCAGAGGTGCGCGACGTGTTCAAGTCCTCCAAGGTCGGCACGATCGCGGGTTGCATGGTCCTCTCGGGCGAGATGCGTCGCAACGCGCGGGCTCGCCTGCTGCGCGACAACAACGTCATTCAGGAGAACCTGCCGATCAGCTCGCTGCGGCGGTTCAAGGACGACGCGACCGAGGTCCGCGAGGGCTTCGAGTGTGGTCTGACGCTGGGCAACTACAGCGACTTGAAGGTCGGCGACATCGTCGAGACCTTCGAGATGCGCGAGAAGCCCCGCGCCTGATAGTCCAGGGTGCAGGTGCGGGGCCGTCCTTCCGGGCGGCCCCGCACCTTTGCCCGTGACCTGTGTGGTGACCCTGTGTTCGTAGGTTCTCTCGAGCTGGACCTGTTGCTGGGCGACGTCCACTCGTTGAAGGAGAAGCGCTCCGTGGTCCGCCCGGTCGTGGCGGAGCTGAAGCGCAAGTTCGAGGTCTCCGCGGCCGAAGCCGGTCATCTCGACCTGCACCGCCGCGCGTTGATCGGGGTGGCGGCCGTCGCGGCGGACGCCTCCCATGTCAGGGATCTGCTGGCCTCCTGCGAACGACTGGTGGCCGGTCGACCCGAGGTTGAACTGCTCTCCGCCAAGCACCGGTTGCTTGGACCGGAGGACGAGTAAAAGAGGAGAACGCCGTGGCCGATCAGGCACGGGCTCGCAAGCTCGCCAAGCGGATCTCGCAGATCGTCGCGTCGGCGATCGAACACGAGGTCAAGGACCCGCGGCTCGCTCGGGTGACGATCACCGACACGAAGGTGACCGGGGATCTGCACGACGCCGTCGTGTACTACACGGTTCTCGGGGAGAAGCTGGACTCGGAACCGGACTACGCCGGGGCCGCCATGGCGCTGGAGAGCGCCAAGGGCGTGCTGCGGAGCATGGTCGGAGCGCAGACCGGGGTTCGGTTCACGCCCACGTTGGCGTTCATGACGGACACGGTGCCGGATGAGGCACGGCGGATGGAAGAGCTGCTGGCTCGGGCTCGGCACCGGGACGAGAAGGTCGCGAAGATCGCGATCGGGGCTGAGCCCGCCGGGGAGGCGGATCCTTACAAGGCGCCTCGTGAGGATGTTGATGATGAGGGTGAGAGCGAGTCGTTGAAGGATTGATGGTGGTGACGGGCCGGTCCCTTGGGGGGTCGGCCCGTTTGTTTGGTGGGGCCGGTGGAGTGGGTGGCTGCGGGTTCCAGGGTGGTCGGCGGGTGCGGGTCGCGTTCCAGCGTGGTGTGGCCGATTTGACTTGGGGCCCCTAGATTCGACCCTTCGCCGGGCACTAAGGGCGGAGGGTGAAGCTGCCGCCCGGCGAAAGTTTAAGGGTCGAATCCCCCAAGTAAAATCGGCCACGGTTCTAGGGCGGTGGGTGCCGGTCTCGTAGTGGGCCACCTGGTTGGTCTGCCGGTCTCGTAGTGGGTCACCCGGTTGGTCTGCCGGTTCTGTAGTGGGTCACCCTTCCCCAGGCGGGCTGGTGGGCTGGTGGTGGCTCTTCGTGTGTTGGGTTGAGGTGACCGCCTGCACAGTTTTTTGGAGCGCTGACCTGGTCGGCGGAGTTAACGTGTCGCAGTGCCCCAAGACTTGACTGCTGAGTTGGCCGCTGCTGCTGCCGTTCTCGCTACCGCTACCGATGTCACGCTGCTTGCCCACGTGAACCCCGACGCTGATGCGTTGGGTAGTGCGTTGGCGCTCGGGTTGGCCCTGCATCGTCGTGGTGTGGTGGTGCGGGTGTCCTTCGGGGCGCCTGCTGAGGTGCCGGAGACTTTGCGGGGGCTGGACGTCGCTGGGTTGTTGGTGCCTGCTGGTGAGGTTCCTGCTGTGCCGTCTGTGTTGGTGGCGTTGGACGCCGGCAGTGTTGGGCGGCTTGGGGCGTTGGGGGATCGGGTTGCCTCCACCATCGAGGCTGGTGGGCAGGTCGTGGTGTTGGACCACCACGTGTCGAACCCTGGTTTTGGCACCGTGAACGTCGTGGATGATCGGGCTGAGGCGACGGCCTTGGTGGTGCTGCGGCTGTTGGACGTTCTTGGTGTGGAGATCGATGAGCCGATTGCTCGTTGTGTCTACGCGGGGCTCGTTACTGATACGCGTTCTTTTCGCCATGCCGGCTCTGATACCCATCGGGTGGCTGCTCGGTTGATCGATGCTGGTGTGGACGCTGAGGCTGTGGCGCGGCCGTTGATGGATAGTCACCCGTTCGGGTACTTGAACATGCTTGCTTCCGTTCTTGGGCGTGCTGTGCTGGATCGGGAGGCTGCCAATGGTCTTGGGCTGGTGCACGCCGTGGTGACGTTGGAGGACGCCAAGGGGCTGCGGCCGGAAGAGGTGGAGAGTGTTGTCGACCTCATCCGCACTGCGCAGGAGGCGGAGGTGGCGGCTGTGTTGAAGGAGTTGCGTCCGTCTACCTGGTCGGTGTCGTTGCGTTCGGTCAGTGCTGTTGATGTGCGTGAGGTGGCTCAGTTGTTGGGCGGTGGTGGGCATCGGCGGGCTGCCGGGTTTACCGCGAAAGGGCCTGCTGAGCAGGTTTTGGCCTCGATCGTGGAAGCGCTCGGGCGTTCGTGAGCGGTGACCGGGTTCCGCCTCGGAGGGTTCTCGGGCTGGCTGTTCCGGCTCTTGGGGTGTTGGCCGCCGAGCCTCTTTACGTGCTGGTGGACACCGCTGTGGTCGGGCACCTGGGCGCGTTGCCGCTCGCGGGGTTGGCGTTGGGTGGGGTGTTGCTGTCGCAGGTGGCGGCGCAGCTCACGTTCCTCGCCTACGGCACCACATCCCGTGCTGCTCGGTTGCACGGTGCCGGACGTCGTCCGGAGGCCGTTGCCGAGGGGGTTCAGGCCACCTGGTTGGCGTTGGGCGTCGGTGTGCTGCTGGTGGGGCTGGGGCAGTTGTTCGCGGGGCCGCTGGCGCGGTTGCTCGCGGGGGACGGTGAGGTTGCCGACGCGGCGGTGAGTTGGATTCGGATCGCCTTGTTCGGGGCGCCGTTCATCCTGGTGACGTTGGCTGGCAACGGGTGGATGCGGGGTGTGCAGGAGACCGCGCGGCCGTTGCGGTACGTGTTGCTCGGCAACGGGTTGTCCGCTGTCCTCTGCCCGGTGCTCGTGTACCCCGCCGGTCTCGGCCTGGAGGGGTCGGCGATGGCGAACGTCGTCGCGCAGGTGGTGTCCGCGTGCCTGTTCTTCCGCGCCCTGTTCGCCGAGGACGTGGCGCTGCGGCCGGTGCCCGCGCTCATGCGCGCCCAACTGGGGCTCGGGCGTGACCTGATCGTCCGCAGCCTCGCGTTCCAGGCCTGCTTCGTGTCCGCCGCCTCGGTGGCCGCCCGGACGTCGATTGCGGCCGTTGGCGCGCACCAGGTCGTGCTCCAGCTCTGGATGTTCCTGGCGCTGGTGCTGGACTCGTTGGCCATCGCCGCGCAGGCCATCGTCGGGGCCGCGCTCGGGGCGGGGGAGCGGGTCAAGGCGCGTCGGTTCGCGTGGCAGATCACCGGGTACGGGCTGGTCTTCGGCATCGGTCTCGGCATCGTGTTCGCGGCGGTCGCGGGGGTGCTGCCGAAGGTGTTCACCGCCGACCCCGGTGTGCTGGCCGAGATCCCGCACGCCTGGTGGTTCTTCGTGGCGCTGCAACCCGTCGCGGGTGTCGTGTTCGCGCTGGACGGGGTGCTGCTCGGGGCGGGTGACGCGGCGTTCCTGCGCACGGCGACGCTGCTGTCGGCGGGGATCGGGTTCCTGCCGTTGATCTGGGCGTCGCTGGCGTTCGGCTGGGGCCTGGTCGGGATCTGGACCGGGCTGTCGCTGTTCATGGTGCTGCGGCTGGTCACGCTCGTCCTGCGCACCCGTTCGGAGCACTGGTCGGTGGTGGGCGCGGTCCGATAGGTGGGATGTGTCCGGAAGCACCACGCCAAATCGTTACCATTGGGCAAGTTTCTTCGATGTACTGGGTGAAACCCACTACCGAGGAGCGTGCCTTGCCGGTCGATCGCGCCACGAAGCAAGCGTGGCTGATCTGGACCACCGCCATCGTCGTCTACGTCGCCGCACTGTTCCACCGCACGTCGCTCGGCGTCGCGGGCCTGGAAGCGAGCGAGCGGTTCGGGGTCGGCCCCGCCGCACTGGGCACCTTCACGGTGCTCCAGATCGGGCTCTACGCCCTGATGCAGATCCCCACCGGGCTCCTCGTGGACCGCTTCGGCCCGCGCCGTGTCCTCACCGCCGCCGCCCTCCTGATGGGCACCGGCCAGGTCCTGTTCGCCATCGCCGACTCGTACCCGCTCGGCCTCGCGTCCCGCGCCGTGCTCGGCGTCGGCGACGCCATGACGTGGGTCAGCCTGCTGCGCCTCGCGGCGGCCCACTTCCCGGCCCGCCGCTTCCCGGTGATCGTCTCCATCTCCGCCGCGCTCGGCGGAGCGGGCAACCTGGCGGCCACCGTCCCGCTCACCCTGCTGCTCGGCGGCGCGGGCTGGACGTGGACGTTCCTCGTCGCGGGCCTGGCGACCGCCGCGTACGCCCTGGTGGCGTTCTGGCGGCTGCGCGACGTCCCCGCCGGGGTGGTGGTGCCGGTGCTGCAACCCGAGCCGCTGAACACCGTCCTGCGCAAGGTCGCGCACGCCTGGCGCGTCCCCGGCACCCGCCTCGGGTTCTGGACGCACTTCTCCACCATGTCCACGCCCGCCGTCCTCGGCCTGCTGTGGGGCTTCCCGTACCTCGTCGAGGCGCAGGGCATGTCCCGCTCCGCGGCCAGCTCCACGCTCAGCCTGCTGGTCATCGGCGCCATCACGTCGGGTCCCGTGCTCGGCTCGGTCATCGCCCGCAAACCGGAGCTGCGCATGCCGATCGCGGGCTGGTTCCTGGGCGGGGCGCTGGTCGTCTGGACGGTGCTGCTCGCCTGGCCCGGTGGTGTCGTGCCCGCGCCGATCGTGCTGACGGCGTTCCTGGTGCTGTCGCTGGGCGGTCCGATCTCCGGCATCGCCTTCGCGCTGGCCCGCGACTACAACCCCATGCACCGGGTCAGCACGGCCACCGGCGTCGTCAACGTCGGCGGCTTCGCGGCCGTCACCGGTTCGGCGCTGGCGGTGGGCGTCCTGCTCGACCTGTTCGACTGGCTGCCACCCGCTCAGGCGTACCGGATCGCGTTCCTCGCGCTCGCGGTCATGCTGGTCATCGGCGTCTGGCGCACCGCGGTCTGGTGGCGTCGGGCCCGCACGGCGGTCTTCGAGGCGGAGGCGCGCGGGGAGGACGTACCGGTCCAGTTGCGGCGCAGGCGTTGGGACGCCTACACCGCAGCCTAAGATCCTCGCTCGTGTCCGCAACTCCTCGCCAGCCCCGCCCCTCCGTCCCGCCCGGTCTCGTCGTCATCGACAAGCCGGACGGCATGACCTCCCACGACGTGGTGGCCCGCGTCCGTCGGATCCTCGGCACCCGCAAGGTCGGCCACGCGGGCACGCTGGACCCGATGGCCACCGGCGTCCTCGTGCTCGGCATCGAGCGCGCCACCAAGCTCCTCGGCCACCTCGCCCTGGACAGCAAGGCCTACCTGTCCACGATCAGCCTCGGCTCGTCGACCACCACCGACGACGCCGAGGGCGAGGTCCTGTCCACTGTGGACGCCTCCGGGGTGTCCGAGGACGCCGTCCGCGCCGGTGTCGCGAAGCTGACCGGCCCGATCCAGCAGGTCCCCAGCGCGGTGAGCGCGGTCAAGGTCGACGGCAAGCGCGCCTACGCCAGGGTCCGCGACGGCGAACAGGTCGACCTGCCCCCGCGCCCGGTCACCGTCCACCGCTTCGACATCCTCTCGATCCGCCGTGAGGGCACCAAGACCGAGTTGGACGTCATGGTGGAGTGCTCCTCCGGCACGTACGTCCGCGCGCTGGCCCGTGACCTGGGGGCTGATCTGGGGGTTGGTGGTCACCTGGCCGCGCTGCGTCGTACTCGGGTTGGGCCGTTCGACCTGCGGGTGGCCCGGACGTTGGAGAAGTTGGAGGCCGATCCCGGACTTTCGCTGGACCTGGACTCCGCCGTCGCCACGGCGTTCCCGCGGCGGGAGATCGAGCCTGCCGAGGTCGTCGCTCTGTCCCACGGGCAGAGGTTGTCCGCTGGGGGGTTCGACGGTACGTACGGTGTATTCGGGCCGGATGGGCATGTGGTGGCGTTGGCGAAGGACGAGGACGGTGTCGCCAGGTCGGTGGTAGTCCTTTCCCCTGTCGGGTAGCTACCGTTGCTCCCCATGGCGAGATGGGTTTGGCCAACAGCGGCCGGAGTGGTGACGTCGGCGACGGGAGTCGCCGTGAACGTGGCCACGGATTTGATGACGGAGCCCTGGGCGTGGGTGGGGGTGGTCGCGCTCACCGGGTTGGGGGTGGTGTTGGCGTTGAAGGTGCAAGCCGGGGCGCCGCAGGTCTTACCCCCGGCTGTGCCGTCGGTCGCGCAGGAGGAGGGGCCGTCGGAGGGGTCGGCGGTGGTGCCTACGCCGCCGGTTTCGCATGGGGGAGTGCATAACAGTGTGAGTGGGACGGTTCATGGGCCGGTTATTCAGGCTGGGTCCATTGGGGCTTATCACAACCGGTCGGTGAACCAGTCTGCGGTGGCTTCGGAGAACAGTACGATTCATCAGGCTGGGCGGGATATTCGGTCGGATGATTCGGGGGCTTGAGGGTTCGGGTGGTCCGAATGTCTTGGTGCGGTGGGTGGTCGA
>NZ_JANYMP010000026.1:0-89487 GCF_025061645.1 Umezawaea endophytica
GTTCGTGAGGACCCCCCGATTCATAACCTACTCGAGGGGTCCGACAGTTTTTGAAGGCTGTCTGTCAGGTCAGGTGAGTGGCCAGGGTTTTGCCGAGTGTGGTGCCGGAGAGCCAGGCGGTTTCGACGCGGGGGTTGCCCCAGGCGTCGCCTGCGATGCCGATGTGGTCCTGGCCCAGGTAGAACGATTCCCGGCCTGGTTTGGTGGGGCGGGCGTAGGTCCAGCGGTGTACGTGGGTGGTGCTGGCGTGCGTGGTCAGGCCCAGGACGGTGCGGACGGCGGTTTCTACCTCGTTGGCCGCGGCTGAGGGGTCGGCGACGTAGTGCTCGGTGAAGTCGGCTGTGGTGTGGGCTACCAGTACCGGGGCGTTGTCGCCGCGGCGTTCGCCGTCGTCGAACACGGTTTGCAGGATCGGGTGGTCGTTGACGAAAGCGCCGTGGAAGTCTGACCAGTCGCGCGTGGGGTAGACGAGGGTGACTGCCAGGGACGGCAGCCAGTGCTGGTCCTCCACCGCGGCGCGGGCGTTGGTCAGGTCCGGGTGCAGGATGCGGAGAGCCTGGGGGCCAGGCATGGCCAGGACTACCGCTTCCGCGTCCACTCCGTCGATGCGGAGGCCCGGTTCGACCCACTCGACCGCGTGGTCGGTGGTGACGTCCAAGCCGTTCGCCAGGTCCTCCGCCAGTGAGCGGAGGCCGTTCGGGGCGGCCCAGCGCATCGGGCCGGTGGTCTTGTGGTCGCCGTCGGGGTCGAGCACGGACAGGGTGTCCGTCCACTCGCGGACCAATCCCGTGTCGCGCCAGCGGGAAACCAGCGCGGTGAAGTCGTCGTCCTGCGCGGTGAAGTAGGCGGCGCCGATGTCGGTGCGCCTGTCGTCGTAGCGCTTCGTCGCCAACCGGCCGCCCACGACGCGGCCGCGTTCCAGCACCCGCACGGCCACACCCGCCTCGGTCAACGACCTGGCGCAGGCAAGCCCCGCGATTCCCGCTCCCACCACTACTACGGCCACGTCCACCAGCCTATGAGTGGCGCTCAGTCACGGCTGACCGGGCCGGTGAGGCCGACCGGGCAACGAGTCTGCTGCGAGCGGGTGAAGTCCGGGAGCAGGGCGGCCCGCGCTGCCTAACGTGATCACCATGAACGTCGACCTGGAGGTCCCGGTGCGGTGGCGCGGTGTGCGGAAACACGTGATGCGCAAAAGAAAACGGGGCAGGCACGCTCGGGAGAGGGCACCTGCCCCGCCTACCTGGGCGGCGGCGTTCTTCGGGATCGTGCTGCTCGTGGCACTGATCCTGCTGCTGCTCACCTACGTCTAGATCAGCGCGACTGGAGCGCGTCCACGGCGACGGCCTGCGCGATGACGACCCGGCGGTCGACGTACGGGTCCTGGATCTCCAGGAGGTAGTGGTCCCGCAGCCAGGTCTTCTTGTCCACGCTGAACACCGGGGCTCCACCGCGGGCGAAGTCGAAGTGGTAGCGCATCGGGAACGGGAAGTTGTTGAGGAACGGGATGAAGTTCCACAGCCTGCGGAACACCGCCACGCCCTGGCTGCGCTCCTTGCCGGTCGCGGTGGCCGCGCCGGGCTGGTCCAGGTGCCACGTGGAGTTCAGCAGCGACTTGCCGAAGTCCTTGCGGAAGAAACCGATCGGCTGGTTGTTGCCGTCGATGACGTCGTACCCGCTCGCCAGGTCGATGACCTTGCGGGCGCGGAAGTTCGCCAGCACCGTGGACTTCGACGAGTCCGTGTAGACGGTGACGTGCTCTTTGAAGGCCATGCGCTTCTGCTCGACGAACGCGACGACGGCCCCCGGCTCGCCGTTGCCGTCATCCGCGAAGATCTCGTAGCGGTTCACCATCAGGGTGACCTTCTGGTGCATGTGGAGTCTGTTCATCGCCTGCGGGTTCAAGTTCTCCCCCTGAGATGGGCCGTGTGAGTGACAGAGCATGTCACTCGACCGGGCGAAGGTCTCCGGTGGGGAACCTCTTCTCGTTGCGTTCGATCTTCGCGAACGCCGCTTCCACCAGGTCGACGTCCAACTTGTCGGCCAACCGGACCAGGTAGTGCACCACGTCGGCCAGCTCATCGCGGACGTTCCAGGCGAGTTCCGGATCCGACATCGCCGCCGCGGCCTCCTCGGGCGTCAGCCACTGAAACAGGTCGGTCAGCTCGCCCACCTCGCCGGACAAGGCCATGACCAGGTTCTTCGGCGTGTGGTAGGTGTCCCAGTCGCGGGCGGCGGCGAACCGGCGCAGGGCGTCCCGCAGGTCTTCCAAGGTGTTCATGGTCCGCAGAGCTACCACACCGCCCGTGGACGACCGCGCACGCGGTCGGCTCCTCGCCGAGGCCGCGAGCGTTTGCGGGCCGTGGGAAACCGGCTGCCCCCGCCGGCGTTGGGGGATACCTTCAGCGGCGAGCGGCAGCCGCCGCACCCCACGTGGAGGACGCACCAGTGACCGACAACCGCACCGATCCCGACCCGGTGGCCGACGAGCGCACCACCCTCGCGGGGTTTCTCGACTACCACCGCGAGACCCTCGCGCTGAAGTGCGAGGGCCTCACCGACGAGCAACTGCGGCTCCGCGCCGTGCCGCCGTCGGGGATGTCGCTGCTGGGCCTCGTGCGGCACCTGACCGAGGTCGAGCGCGGCTGGTTCGGCCGCCGCGTCGGTGGTCGTGACCTGCCGCCGCTCTACTTCAGCGAACCGGACAACCCCGACGGCGACTTCGACGACCTCGACTCGACCGACGTCGCCACGGTGTTCGCGACCTGGCGGGCCGCGTGCGCGGAGTCGCGGGACATCGTCGCCGCCTCCTCGCTGGACGCCACCGCCCAGCGCCGGGACGGGACCGACGCGAGCGTGCGCTGGATCATGCTGCACATGCTGGAGGAGTACGCCCGGCACAACGGGCACGCCGACTTCCTGCGTGAACGCATCGACGGCGCGACGGGCGAATAGTCAACACGTTGGTGTTGGACTAGCACCCGTTCGAGATCCACTATCTTGTCGCCGTGGCGCGCACCTGGTTGTCGATACGCGTGGAACTGGTCGAAGGTCGTGGAGAGCTGTTCTGGCCGCGGCCAGGCCGTGATTTCGTTGTGGCCCGGACTCACTCGTTCGGTCAGTTGGCGCGAGCGATCGACATCGCGTTCGCCCGGTGGGACCTGGCCCACATGCACATGTTCACGCTGTTCGGCGGGGCGTGCATCAGCGCGTTGAACCACTGGGACGGGGACGAGCCCGAAGGCACGATGGACAGCGCCAAGACCAAGTTCGGCAAGCTGAAGCCCGGCGACCAGTTCGCCTACGTCTTCGACTTCGGCGACGAGTGGGCGCACGTGTGCACGGTCGGCGCGGAGCGCGTCGACCCGTTGGAGCTGCTCGGCTACATCCCGGACGGGCCGACGCCGTACTGGGGGTGGGGCACGCTGCCCGACCAGTACGGGCGCGGGTGGGACGACGACGGCGACGTGGCCCCGAAACCGCCGAAACCGGTGCTGGGCGACCTGCCGCCCATCCTGCCGCTGTGGGGGAAGCGGCGCCGGGCCGCTAGAGGACGAGCGTGAGCCTGCCCCGCCGGGTCGTGGCCTGACTCTCGCCGGGGAGCGCGGTGACGACCAGACCGAACAGGAGCGTGTTCAGTTCGGCGGGGTCGAGCAGCAGTTCGCGGGCGACCTGCTGGGGGCTGGTGCCGCGGTCGCGGAGGGTGCGGAAGACCTTGCTCAGCAGCAGCGAGCCCTCGCGGGCCGTCAACCCGTCGGGTTCGGCCAGCCGGTAGCCGCGGCGGCTGAGGTCGGCGCAGACGACGCCGTACTGGTCGGCCGTGAGCAGACCGAGGTCGCGCAGGCGGTAGGTGAGGGCCAGCGCCGACACCCGCCAGTGCGTGCGGTGGGTGAGCACCTGCTCCGTGACCGGGCCGCGCGGCACCGACGCGAGAACACCCGCGCGGGGCATGAGGAACGCCCCGGCGAACGTGTTCGCCTGGCGTTCCGCGTCCTCCGGCCGGATGTTCGCGTGCAGGACGAGGTGGCCCAGTTCGTGGGCGGCGTCGAACCGGCCGCGTTCGGCGGACGTCGTCGGGTTGAGGAACACGAACGGCGTGCCCGCGTGCCAGAAGGAGAACGCGTCCACGTCGGCGCAGTCGACCGGCAGCGAGAACACCCGCACCCCGTGCGCCTCCAGCAGGTGCACCATGGTCGGCGCCGGACCGGAACCCAGCCCCCAACGGCCGCGCACCATCGTCGCGGCGGTCTCCGGGTCGGGGTGCTCCACCGTCGGCACGTCCGGCACCGGCAGCGTGAACGTCCGCTCCAGCCACCGGTTGAACCCGATCGCCAGCCTGCCCGCCGCCACCGCCGCGTCCCGTCGCGGCACGGGAACCCTGGCGGCCGCCCGGAACGCGACGGCCTCGCACGGCAGCTCCGCCTCGTCCGGCGCTTCCAGGAACTCCACCGGGAACCCCAGCGCCTCGGCCAGCGCCGCGGTCTTCCCCGCCGCGGGCCGCCGCCTGCCGTGCTCGTAGTCGCCGATGCTGCTCGCGCTCACCCCGACGGCCCGCGCCACCTCGGCCGCGGTCAGCCCACGCCGCTTGCGCGCCAGGACGAGCCGGGAAGGTGTGAGCATGGTGGCGCCATTCTGGTACCTCCTCCCAACCCGCCGCCAGACGGGGTCAGCGCAGCGACACGGTGAAGTCGATCTCCGCCGGTCCGTCGGGCGTGATGTCCGCGACGGGCCCGAAGTCGTAGGGTGGCAACGTGATCCGGTGCGACCAGTGGTCGATCACCTGCCCCTGCGGCGTCGGCTCCGGCTGCGACACCTCCCGCAGCACCACCAACCGCCCGTTCCGCACCGTCGGGAACGTCACGAGGAACCACAGCTTCAACCCGCCGTGCCGCTCGAAATCGGCGAACAGGCTGAACTGGTCGTGGTCGTTGTCCCGCGTCATCGCCGTGATCGCGGGCCCCTTCGTGTAGTCGCTGCGCAGCTTCGCGCCGGGATCACCGGTATGCCTGTTCCCCTGCAACGCGCCGAGCACGACCGGCTTGCTCGGGTGCCGCACCAACCCGGCGTTCCACTTGTCGTACCGACTCCACCCCTGCTCGACCAACACCTCCCTCAACCGCCCCACGCGATGAATCCAGTCGAGCAACCCGGCCCCGTTGGTGGGCCCGAGCGGAGGAGCGGACGTCCGCGCGTTCAACCCCGCCCAGATCGCCTGGTCCAGGTACTCGACCTTCAGATCGAGCTCGGCCAGGCGGGCGTCAGGACCCGGCATCGGCGTCGCCGGGTGGAACAGGATCTCGGTCATGGCTTCACGGTAGCGAGGGGGTACGACAGTTTTCGGCGGTCGCGGCGGAGGGCCACCGGCTCAGCACGGCGAATCGGGTCGGCCCCACCAGGACACGCGTGGCCTCGCCGGCGACTACTTCAGCAGGTTTTGCACGACGGCCTCGGCGACCACCCGTGCTCCGTCGCACGGCTTGGGGAACTTGTCGGCGAAACCCTCGCTGACCTCGAAGCCCGTGTAGAGGTACTGGCCGTCGGCGACGTCGACGGCGATGTTGCAGAGCACCTGGTCGGTCGGCAAGGTGACCGTGATGGCGGGGAAACCGGCCACTGGTGTGATGGCGGCAGGCTGACCCTCGCGCTTTCCGCTGGTCCACGCGTCGATGCCCTCGGTCACGACCGTGGTGACGCGCCAGAACGCTCCGTCGGCGTTGAAGCTGCAATTGGGTGACTTGAACGTGTCGGTGGTGCCTGGACGAGGTGCTGTCGTCGGTGCGATGGCGGCCAGTTGCTCAGCGGTCATCAAGTCGCACGGATTCTTGCCGTCGAGGTTGATCTCGCGCGGCCTGGAGCTCGGCGAGGTCGCCTTCGACGCGGATGTCGTCGCCGAGGTGGTCGCTTCCGTGGTGGACGATCGAGGTGCCGCGGCCCCGCCTTCGGTGCTGGTGCAGGCGGTGAGCAGGGCCAGGCAGAGCGCGGGAGCCAGGTAGCGGCGCATGGGTGTCAGTGGTCCTTGGTGAGCTGCTGCATGGTGGTGGCGTGGGTCTCGTCGACCAGGTGGTAGGTCTTGGCCGCGTCTTTCAGGCCGTTGATGGTCTTGGTCAGCTCTCCGGCGAACTTCCTCGCCGCGTCGATGGCGGCACTCGCGTTCGCCTTGAAGTCCTCGGCCGCGTCCTTCGACACGTCGTCCTCGGCCAACGGCTTGCCGCGCAGCGCGTCCGCGTTGTCCTGGACGAAACCGGTCACGCTGTCCCGCACCGCTTCCAGCTTGATCATGAGGTGCACGACCTCCTTGGGCAGCACCGTCATCTTCACGGCCGGACCGCTCTGTCCCGTTGGCACCGACATGTCACTCCTGGGTGGTCTCGGCCAGCAGTTCGTTCACCGCTGTCGTCAGGCGGGCGTGGTCGGCCGGGGCGAGGGTCGCCCAGCCTCGGCGGCGGGTGAACTGCCAGCGGCCGTCCGGGGTGTCGTAGAACGACACGACGTACGGGCCTCGGCGGCGGGGGCCGGGGTGGCCGTGGCGGAGTGGGCGGTGGGCCGCGCCGAACTGGCCCATCGCGACCACGCCGCCCAGTACCGAGACGACCTGGCGGGCGTCCTGCGAGGTGAGTCCGCCCTCGCGCAGGACGGTTTCGAACCTGGTCGGTGACTCGTCCGCCGCCGTGGCCGCGCGGTCCAGGACGTCGGCGGGCAAGGTGATCGACCGGGACCGCGGGGCGGGTGCGGGCGGGAGGAGACCGACCACGGCCGTGGCCAGCCCGTCGGGATCCGCGGCGTCCAGGATCAGGTGCTCCGCGGTGAGCGTCGCGACGACGGCGTGCCGGTGGACCACCGCGCCCAGCGCCTTCGAGCGCGGGCCGGTCGGGTCGAGGCGGAGTCGTGCGTCCACTTCGACCTCCGGTCGGGCCAGGGCGCGCAGGTGGGCGACCAGATCCGGGTGGAGTTCGGTGCGGTCCACCAAACCCTGGTGGGACATGGACTTCCAGGTGTGGTGGAACAGTTCCCGGCGTTCGTCCACCGTCGCGCCGTGGGCCGCGACGGTGAGCGCCGTGGGGTGTTCGCCCAAGCGCAGGTGTTCCCAGCACAGGTCGTACTCCAGGCGGGACAGGACGAAGCGGGTCACCGGCGGTCGTCCCCGATCACCGGGGGAGCGACGAGGACGTCGTTGTCGCCCCACACGTCGTCGAGTCCTCGCAGGTATTCGGCGGACGTGTGCTCGATGTCGTCCTCGCCCTGCCCGCGTTGAGGAGCGCCGCCCGCCGCGCCAACGCCGCCCCCGGCCGCGCTTTGACGGCCGGTCAGGTGCGCGTCATCGGTGCTGGATGACGGGCCGCGGTTGACCTGGCCGCCGGGTTGGTGGCCGAGAAGTGGCGATCCGCCTGCCCTGGGGGTGCCGACGCCGGTGTGCCCGCCGCCGGCGGCGGACCTGCCGCCGCCAGTGGGGATCGCGCCGGGAACACCACGACCGCTCGAGCCGCCGCGGGACCCCGGCACGGAGAACGCGGTACCGGGTGGGACCTGGGACGGGCCGGGCGGCACGGGGGACGAGTTCGGGTTGGTGGTGGAGGAGTCGGGTCGCAGCACCGGTGGTGTGACCGCGTCGGACAGGTGCGTCGTGCCCTGGTCGCCCGAGTGCACGAGGGGAGGCGGTGTCACGGCGTTCGGGGTCGGCGGCGGGGACGGCGAGGCGCCCGTACCTCCTGTGCCTCCCGCGTCACCCTTGCCTCCCGTGTCGGTGACGCGGGAACGGCCGTTGAAGCCGCCTCCGTGCCGTGGCGGGACAGGAGGTCGCACCACCTCGGGAGGTGGGACCTCGAGGGTGACGATCGGCGGTGGGATGAACGTGCCGACGGTGGACACTGCCGCGCCCGCGTTGCCCTGGTAGCCGGTCATCATCCGCACGGCTTCGCGCTTGGCCTCGTTGGCCCGCCGCTCCTGGACGTCCTGGTCGGTCTGGCCGCCGACGAGGTGCGTGAACCCGGCGGGAATGCCCAGGAAGTCGTCGTTCGCGGTCGACGTCACCGCGACCGGTCGGGGCATCCGGCCCTTGGTGTCGCCGTAGTACGACTGCTGGGCCTGGAACGCGTTGTGGCTGGCCACCCCCGCCACGCGGGCGTTCTCGGCCCACTGCACGAGCGGCGCCATGCCACCGCTGAACGACTCGTTCGCCGCCCCGGTCCACACGGCCTTCGCGTCCCGGACGGCCCACTCGACGTCCGACTTGGCGTTGCCCATGACGGCGCGGAACGACAACCACGCGCTGTTGGTCGCGTCCACCCAACCGGCACCGGCGCTCTGGTGGATCTTGTCGTAGAGCTGCTGGTGCGACTGCGCGTCGAAGTTGTGGTTCCCCACCGGCATGTCGAAACCCCCTTGTTCCTCGTGCACCCTCTGCGATTGCTTCGTCGCTCGGAGTGCACCACTCCCGGTCGGGACAATAGCGGAGGGGTGATGGAGCGGCGACGCTATTAGGCAATTGCCAGAGCCGTGGTGGCGGTTATCACGAGTGGTGGCGTAGGGGATCGGTGATTAATCCGCAAAGATCGTGGGCACTGTCGTGAATTTGAATAGTAGGGGTCACTCTTTCGAGTGAGATCATCCCTTTGTTGAGAACATTTCACCTCCCGTCGGGCAGCGCGGTCAGCAGGCTGTCGGTCACCGTCGACGTTTCGGTGTGCCAGCCGCGCAACTCCTCCACGGTCGGGGCCTGGGCGTAGTCGGTGTGGTTGGCGACGACGCTCAAGGTGCCCCAGAGGCGGGCGGTGTGGTTGGCGAGGGGTTGGTCTACGTAGAGGGGGAGGGTGAGCAGGTCCGTTCGCATGCTGATGCTGGGTTCGCGGTGGGCGTGGTGGAGGGCTGCCACCGAGCGTTCCAGTGAGGTGCGCAGGAGCCAGGCGCAGCACTTCGGCCAGATTCCGGTGGTCAGCCTGCCGGTGGTGAGCAGGCCGTGCGCGAAGCGGAGTCGTTCGGCGATCTCGTGCTGGATCGTCGTCGTGGTGGTGGCTGTTCGAGTCGCCAAGGTCACCGTCTCCTCCGGTTGGCGCCAATGTCGAAAAACGTAGAGCGCAAATAGACCTACTGAAGAGTTGTCACACCATCGGGTGTAATTCCTCGCGTGATGAACGGCTGGGTGCGATACCGCGTGTGGCCGAACACCTCTGTCGGGTTAACCCGATTTTGGCGGACACCCAGAACCCCCCGGTCGGGCGTGACACGGGGCTGTGCCGGATCTGACACGGCCGGTGAGCAGGGTGATTCCCGTTCGACACGAAAATCGGAGGGGGAACGTCGATGGTGTGGGCTTTCGAGGCCGAGGGCCTGGTCAAGCGCTACGGGAAGACGACGGCGCTGGCGGGGATCGACCTGCGGGCCGAGCGGGGCGCGGTGCTGGGGGTGCTGGGGCCCAACGGGGCGGGGAAGACGACCGCGGTGAGGATCCTGGCGACCCTGCTGAGACCGGACGCGGGACGGGCGGCCGTCGGTGGGCTGGACGTGGTGAAGGACGCCGCCAAGGTGCGGCGGCTGATCGGGCTGACGGGGCAGTACGCGTCGGTCGACGAGGACCTGACGGGAACGCAGAACCTGGTGCTCATCGGGCAGTTGCTGGACCTGCGGACGTCCGACGCGAAGGCGCGTGCGGCCGAGCTGCTGGCCGGGTTCGGGTTGTCCGAGGCCGCGGGCAAGCAGGTGAAGACCTACTCGGGCGGGATGCGGCGGCGGTTGGACCTGGCCGCGAGCCTGGTCGGACGGCCGGACGTCATCTACCTGGACGAGCCGACGACCGGGCTCGACCCGGCGAAGCGCGAGGACGTCTGGACGATGGTCCGGGCACTGGCGAACGACGGCGTGACGGTGCTGCTGACCACGCAGTACCTGGAGGAGGCCGACGCGCTGGCCGACACCATCTCGGTGATCGACCACGGCAAGGTCATCGCGAACGGGTCGCCGGGGGAGCTCAAGCGGGTCGTGGGCGGGCAGACGGTGCTGGTTCGGCCGTCCGACCCCGCGCACCTCGACGCGGCGGGGGCGATCGTCGCCGCGGTCGCGGGCCGCAAGGTGGAGTCGCCCGCGCGAGGGGTGCTGACGGTTCCGGTCGACGGCGACGCGGCGTTCACCGAGATCGTCCAACGCCTGGCGCGCGACCGGATCCCGGTCACCGAGCTGTCGCTGCGGCTGCCGAGCCTCGACGAGGTCTTCTTCACGCTCACCGGTCACCACACCAAGGAGGACGCGGCATGACCGCACTGGCGGAAACGGGATCCGAGCCGGTGCTGACCGCGCCCGCGCGCATCGCGCCGCGACCCTTCGGGCTCGTCCGGCACAGCCTCGCGCTGGCGAAGCGCAGCGTGCTCAAGACGCTCCGCACCCCGGAGCAGCTACTCGACGTGACGCTCCAGCCGATCGTCTTCGTGCTGGTGTACGTGTACCTGCTCGGCGGCGCGATCTCCGGCAGCACCGAGGAGTACCTCCAGTTCCTGCTGCCCGCGATCATGGTGCAGACGGTCATGTTCGCCGGGATGGCGACCGGGGTGAACCTCAACACCGACATCGGCAAGGGCGTGTTCGACCGGTTCCGCAGCCTGCCGATCGGCCGGTCCGCGCCGCTGATCGGGTCGGTGGCGGGTGACCTGATCCGCTACGTCGTGGCCATCGCGTCGCTGCTGGCGTTCGGGGCGGTCATGGGGTTCCGGTTCCACACCGGCGCGGTCGAGGTCCTGGCGGCGTGCCTGCTCACGGTGTTCTTCGCGTTCTGCCTGAGCTGGGCGTTCGTCCTGATCGGGATGCTGATGCGGTCACCGGGCGCCGTGCAGGGGACGGCGTTCCTGATCCTGTTCCCGCTGACGTTCGGCACGAGCATGATCGCGCCGAAGGAGACCATGCCCGGCTGGCTCCAGTCCTGGGTGGACGTGAACCCGGTGGCGCAGCTCATGGACGCCTCGCGCGCCCTGATGCTCGGCGGTCAGCTCGGGAACGACGTCCTGTGGGTGCTGGTGTGGTCGGTCGGGTTCCTCGTGGTGTTCGCGCCGCTCGCGGTGGGCGCCTACCGCCGCCGGACCTGATCGATCGCGGCCGCGCGGTCCAGCGCGAAGCCTTCGGCGTGGGCGGCGTCGTACGCGGCGCCGCCCAGCGCCTCGCGCAGCGACGTCGTCAGCCGGACGACGTCGTGGTTCAGCGGGTCCGGGGCGCCGCGCAGCCGTTCGGCCACGCCGAGCACGAGCGCCGCCCCGGCCAGGTCGCCGCGGTGTTCCCGGACGGCCGCGACGGCCACGCCGACCTTCGCCAGCACCGGCATGTCCTTCGCGCTCAGCGCGTGGTCGGTGGCCTTCTCCAGCGACTCGCACGCGGTCGCCAGGTCGGCCTTCAGCACCGCGAGGAACACCGACGAGGCGAGCACCAGCGCCCGCAGTTGCGGCGCCATGATCGCCCACCCGTCGAGCGCCTCCGCGCTGGTGGCGTAGTGCCGTTCCGCTCCGGCGAGGTCGCCGGACAGCCGGTCCAGGTCGCCCAGCGCGAGGTGCGCGAACGCCATGCCGTGCTCCGACAGCACCCCCTTGCGCGACCTGGCGACGTCCTCGTACTCGGCCCGCGCGCCTTCCGGGTCGCCGTTGTGCGACCGGGCCCCGGCGAGCACCAGCCGGTCGTGCGAGACGTCGTCGTCGGCCTGGAGCTCCAGGCGCAGGGCTATCGCCTCCTCCAGCGCGGTGATCGCCCGCTCGTGGTCGCCGAACACCAGGTGCGCCTCGGCCAGCGACGACAGCGACTGCGACAGCCCGAAGCGGTCACCGATCGCGCGGAAACCGTCGACGGCGTTGGTCATGTCGTCCCGCGTGCCCGCCATGTCGCCGTCGTTCTCCCGCAGCATCCCGCGCACCATCCACAGCGCCGCCCTGGTCCACGGGTCCGGGTGGTCGAGCCGGGCGTCCACCACCGCGAGCCCGAGTTCGACGTCGTCGGAGAAGACCGCGAACATCGGCTCGAACAGCGCGAGCACCGGGTGTCCTCTGTGGACGTTCACGGCGGAGACGGCGTCACGGAACTCGGCCAGGAACCCCGTCCAGTCGGCGCTGCCGTTCCACAGGGCGCTGTTGATCAGGTACATCGCGGTGGCGATGGCCTTCGCGGGTTGGGGGGCCTCGCCCGGAACGTCCAGCGCGCGCCGCAGCCAGGCGTCCGCGTCGACGGTGGTGCCGAGGATCCAGCCGAACATGCCGAGCGACGCGCCCAGCCGGACGGCCGTGTCCGCGTCACCGGTGTCCGCGGCGAAGTGCAGCGCTGCGACGAGGTTGTCGCGCTCCAGGAGCAGCCGGGGCACCCAGGTGATCTGGGCGGGGCCGCGCAGGTGTGGTTCGGCGGACTCGGCGAGGTCGCGGAAGTAGGCCGCGTGCGCCTTCCGCGCCTCCGCGACGCCACCGCGCTCCGCCAGCCGTTCGAGGGCGAACTCCTTGATGGTCTCCAACATCCGGAAGTACGGCTCCGGGGCTTCGACCACCTGGAGCAGCGACTTGTCCGCCAGCGCCGTGAGCAGGTCGAGGGCCGTGCCGGGGCTCAGGTGCTCGGCGGCCTCCAGGCTGATCGCGCCGGGGAACACCGAGAGCCGCTCCACGAACGTCCGCTCCCGCTCGTCGAGCAGGTCCCAGCTCCACGCCACGACCGAGCGCAACGTCTGGTGCCGCGGCAGCGCGGTGCGGCTGCCGCCGGTGAGCAGCCGGAACCGGTCGTCGAGCCGGGCGGCCACCTGCTGCGGGGACAGCGACCGCAGCCGGGCCGCGGCCAGTTCGATCGCCAGCGGCATCCCGTCGAGCCTGCGGCAGATCTCGCCCACGGCGGCCACGTTCGCCTCGTCCACCCGGAAACCCGGTCGCACGGCGGCGGCGCGGTCGACGAGCAGCCGCACGGCCGCGCTCCCGTTCGCCCGCGCCACGGTCGCCGCGGCGTCCGGCACGGCCAGCGGCGGCACCGGGCACAGCGCTTCTCCCAGCACGCCGAGGGGTTCCCGGCTCGTGGCCAGGATCCGCAGCCTCGGGCACCGGCCCAGCAGCTCGTCGGCGAGCCGGGCCGCGGCGTCCACGACGTGCTCGCAGTTGTCCAGCACGACCAGGGAATCGCCGCGAGACAACAGGTCCACCAGTCGGCCGGTCACGTCCTGCGGGGGCGGGTCGCCGTCCTGCAGGCGCTTGTTCCGCGTCCCCAACGATCCGAGCACCGCGGCGGGCACGTCCGCCGGGTCGGTCACCGACGCCAGCTCGGCCAGCCACGCCCCGTTCGGCAACCGGCTCGCGGCCGTCGTCGCGAGCCGCGTCTTGCCCGCCCCGCCGGGGCCCACCAACGTGATCAGCCTGCTCTCGCCGAGCAGCGCCGCCACCCGCGCCACCTCGGTCTCGCGGCCGACGAAGCTCGTCAACGCGGTCCGCAGGTTCCCGCGCGGCCCACCAGAACGCAGCACGGACTGGTGGACCTCGCGCAGCTCCGGCCCCGGATCGGCGCCCAGTTCCTCGACCAGCCGCCGCCGCACGTCCTCGTAGGCGGCCAGCGCCTCGGCCTGCCTGCCCACCCCGTGCAACGCCCGCACCAGCAAGCCCTGGAGGCGTTCGCGCAACGGGTGCCGCGCCGCCAGCTCGGTCAGCTCCACGACCAGCCGCTCGTCCGCGCCCCGCGCCAGGTCGGCCTCGGCGCACGCCTCGACGGCCGTCAGCCGGGCCTCGTCCAGCCTGGCCGCGTACGCGGTGGCGAACTCCGCGTCCCGCACGTCCGCCAGCGCGGGTCCGCGCCACAGCGCCAACGCCTCCCGCGCGCCGTCGGGGGTCCGCGCCAGCCGTTCGAACTCGTAGGAGTCCACGGCCGACTCCGGCAGGTCGAGCCGGTAGCCCGCGGTCGCCGACCGCACCACGTCCGGGTTCGGCAGCACCCGCCGCAACCGCGCCACCAGCGACCGCACCGAGTTGCCCTGGTCGGCTGGCGCGTCACGGGGCCACAGCGCGTCCGCCAGCTCGTCCACGGTCACGACCCGGCCCACCCCGACCGCGAGCCGCACGACCAGCGTCCGCAGCCGCGTGCCGCCGATCGGCACCGGGACACCGTCCTCGGTCACCTCCAGCGGGCCCAGAATCCTCACCTGCACGACTCAACTGTGCCACGCGGTCCGGTCACTCCACCGGGATCGGGGTGAGTTCGCGCAGGGCGTCGCGGTCGCCGTCGAGGCGGGTGCGGGCCCAGGTGAGGACGGCGGACTCCTGGGCGAACAGGACGACCTGGCGGTGCGCGGACAGCGCGAGGAGGAGGTCGAGGATGGCGGTGGTGCGGTTGTCGTCGGCCTGGACGGTGATGTCGTCGAGCAGGAGCGGGCAGGTCTCGCCGGGGACGGTCAGGTGTTCGGCCAGTGCGAAGCGGAGCAGCAGGTAGACCTGTTCCGCGGTGCCCAGCGACAGGTTCGCGGCCGGGCGCCACTGGCCGGACGGGCCGCGGACGGTGACCTTCAGGGTGGTCGGGTCGACGGCGGCGTCGGTGTAGCGGCCGCCGGTGATCTCGCCGAGGTGGTCGCACAGGGTCGTGGCGAGGGTGGGGGCGATGTCCTGGTGGACGCTCTCCTGCGCGGCGGCGAGGAACTTCCGGGTGAGCGTGAGCGTCGTTGCCAGGCTCGTGACGTCGGCCAGCGCGGCCTGGGCGGTGGCCAGCGCTTCCTCGGCCTCCGGGACGCCGGGCAGTGCGCGGCCGCGTTCGGCGAGCGCGCCGCACAGCTCGTCGGCGGCGCTGGCCACCCGCTTGGCCTCGGTCCTGGCGGTGGCGACGACGGCCCGCGCCTCGGCGAGCAGCACCTCGACCTCCGCGGCGTCTGTGGTGAGCGGCTCGCGCCCGACGCCGTCGGCGAGTTCGTCGAGCCGGGCGGGCCTGGTGGTCGTGTCGCGCACGGCGACGGCGTCGCGATCGGCCAGCGCTGTGGCCGAGTCCCGCTCGTCCTGGTCGGCCTCCGCGACCAGCGCGGCGTGCTCCTCCCGAGCCGCGACCACGTCGGCGGCGAGGCCGTCGCGGGTGGTGTCGGTGAGCAGCGAGGTCAGCTCGGTCCAGGCGTCGCGCTCCTCGGCGACCACGCGGAGCTGGTCTTCCCAGCCGCGCTGCCACTCGTCGAGCGCGGCCAGCAGCTCGGGGGCCGTGGTCGCGGTGGAGTTCCGGTCGACCACGACCACGGCCTCGCGGATCAGGCCCAAAGCCTTGGCGCGCAGGCGTTCCACCTCGACGGTCGTCTCCTCCGCCCGCTCGCGCTCGGCGATGGCCCCCGTCAGCACGTCCTTCTGCGCGGCCATGGCGGCCTGCCTGGCCGCGACCGCGCAGGACCGCTCGTAGAGCGCCAGCAGCTCGCCCACGTCCAGCTCCGGCTCGGGATAACCCTTGGCCGCCAACGCGATCCGCAGCTCCTCCGTCTGCCGGGTCGCCTTCTCCGCGTACTGCCGCTGGTGCTCGTCCCAGACCGCGCGGGCGGAGCGCAGGCTGATCTGCCGCTCGGCCCTGGTGGCGAGTTCCTGGAGCACCAGCGGTTCCGCGGGCAGGGCCAGCGTGGCGCACCGGTCCGCGGCCTCCGCGGTGACGGGGCCCTCGCGGCGGTCGTGCTGGCCGGAGGCCGCGGACTCGGCCGTCGCGGACTCGACGAGCCGGAGGATCCCGACGAACAGCACCGGGGTCAGCAGGACCAGCCCCGGCAGCCAGCCGCCGATGAGGATCAGCAGCAGGCCCGCGACCGCCACGGCACCGGTCGCGAGGGTCAGGGCGTTGCGGCGCAGCGGTTTCGGTGGCACCGGGGGCGAGGTGTCCAGCGCGGCGGCCAGTTCCCGCACGGCGGCGGGGCCGACGGCGAGCGCCGCGGTGAGCCGGACGTCGCCGATCTGCTCGTCCACCATGGGCCGGTGGCCCTCGTGCGCCGCCACGACCGCGAGCGCGCGTTCACGGGCCAGCGCCAGCTCGCGGATCCGCGGCTTCACCTCGGTGTCACCGAGCGGCGGCTCCGGCACGGCGGCCAGTTCCTGCCGCAGTTCCGCGGCCGTCGACCCGGTCAGCTTGCGCGCCTTGGGCACCGCCCGCCACGCCGCGAGCGCCGCGTGCACGATCCGGGTCGCCTCCTCCTGCGCGACCAGACCGGCGGGCGCGACGCCGCCGAACCGCTCGTCCAGCTCGTGGACCCGCGCGAGCCGCTGCTCGGCCCTGGCGACCTCGGCGACCTGGTCGTCGGCCTTCTCCCGTGACCGCACGGCCTTGCGCACGGCGGCGGTGTGCGCACGGGTCGCGGTCAGCAGCCCGTCCAGCGCGGTGGCGGCGGCGTCCGCGCGCTCGGCGGCTTCGGCGGCCGTGTCCGCCGCGGCCCGGCGCTCCTCCGCCTCCACCACGAGGTCGAGGTACTTCTCGTGCGCGGTCACGGCGTGGGCGAGGTCCCGCTTGGCCTGCTTGAGCCGGTACTTGGCCACCTGGAGCGGTTTGGTGGAGTTCGCCAGCCCCGCCCCCACGTGGTCGCCCTGGAACGTCTCCAACCGCTCCAGCGCCGCCACGGCGGTCGCGTCGGCGCCCGCGGTGGCCGCCGCGCGCTGGAGGTGCTCCTGGAGGCCGTCGGCCGCGCCCAGCACCCCCAGCAACTCCGCCTGGTTCACGCACGCGGTGGCGGCGAACGACTTCCGGTCCAACCCGAGCCAGCGGCTCCCGTCCGGCGCGCCCTCGAACATCACCTCGGCGCTCACGTCCGCCCCCTGCCGGACGTCCACGGCGCGGCAGCCGCCCCGTCCGCCCAGGTCCTGGCACAGCTCGATCCGCCGCCCGTCGTCCAGCACCACGACGGCCGAGACCCGCCAGTCCTCGTCGTGCCACGGCTTGTGCTGCTCGGCGAACCGGCGCTCCGCCACGGTTGCCGCGCCCCGGCCGCGCCGCCGACCGCACAGCGCCGCGTGGATCGCGGCGTGCCACGAGGACTTCCCCGACTCGTTCGCCCCGGCGATCACGGTCAGGCCGGGCGCCAGCGCCAGCGTCCGTTCGGCCAGCGGACCGAACGCGTGCGCGGTCACGGACTCGATTCTCATCACTACCTCGTGGTCTTGGCTGTCTCAGTGCACGGCAAGGTCGGCGGTGCGCCCGTCCAGCGCGCGCAGGCCCGTGACCAGGACCCGCCGCCGGGTGCGGTCGTCCAGGCGCGGGTCGGCCCGCACGTCGCGGACGAAGCGGCCGCGCACCGTGGGCTCCTCGGCGAGCGCGGCGAAGTCGTAGGCCACGCCGAGGGTCCCGAACCGGGGCACCAGCGCGTCCAGGTGCTCCGCGGCGGGCACGAGGTCGGTGAGGCGCAGCTCCACGTCCGGGCCGACGTCCCCGCCGAGCGTGACCCTGGCGATCCCCGTCAGCCCGGCCACGGCGGCGGCGACCCGCTCGCGCGCCTCGTCGGCGTGCGCGACGCCCGCCAGGTCCACCGCGACGTCGTGCACCCGGCTGGTGGACACGTCGTGGCGGACCCGGTCCACCCGGCCGTCGTCGTGCACCGTGCAGAGCACCGCGCCCCTCGGACCGCGCTCGCCGAACGCCAGCGGGTCGGGGTTGCCGGGGTAGGTGTGCCGCTCGGCGTCGCACGGGGTGTGGAAGTGCCCGACGAACGCGTGGTCCAGGCCCGACGCCGCGACCTGCTCGGTGGCGAACGGCGCGTGCGGCGCCGTCCCGGACTCCTGGGTGGACAGCGCGGCGACCTCGGAACCGTGGAACAGGGCCAGGTTCACGCCACCGCGCCCGACCTCGAACCCGGTCAGGAAGCTCTCGCGGGTCGTGGGCGCGTGGTGCGCGGCCCCCCACAGCGTCACCCCGTCGGCGAGCACCTCGGGCACCAGGCGGTCCTCGGTGAACACGTGCACGTTCGACGACCACGCCACCTGCTGGTACGGGCTCCGCGGGCCGTACCGGTCGTGCTCGCCCGGCGCTAGGTGCACCGGCACGGCGGCGTCCTCGAACGCGTCGCGGAGGAACTCGGCCGTGCCGGGGGAGAACCGCTCGTGCTCGTACAGGTCGCCGCCGCACAGCAGCGCGTCCACCTCCTCCGACCGCGCGAGCGCGATGATCCGCTCCAGCGTGGTGCGCAGCGCGGCCCGGCGCTCGACGGCCACCCCCGCGGGGAGCGGTCCGGCGGCGAAGGACGCGTCCAGGTGGAGGTCGGCGAACAGCAGCAGCCTCACCCGTGCCTCCGAGAGGCGGACTCGACGCGCGGCAGCGGCAGCAGGGTGGGCTGCGCGGCGAGCAGGGCCCCGCTGAGCCACCGGGTGTCCTCGTGCCAGCCGCGCAGCTCGTCCACGGTCGGCGCGATCTCGTAGTCGTGGTGGTGCGCGGCCCGGCACAGCACGTGCCAGAGCTGTGTGGTGTCCGCCGCGACGTCGTCGCCCACGTGCTTGGGCAGGCGCAGCAGCAGCGCGTGCATGGACCTGGTGGCGTGCTCGTCGTCGGCGCACACCAGCGTCACGACCGCGCGCTCCAGCGTGGTGCGCAGCAGCCAGGCGCCGCACCGCACCCTCACCCCGTCGAGCCCGCGCGGGTCGGCGAGCATCCGGCCCACGTGGTCGAGGCGGTCGAGCACTTTCCGATCAGTCACGTCACTCATCTCGCAGCCAGTTCGTCAGTCGTTCGGTGTCCCGGATCAGGGTCAGCAGGTCGCCGTCGTACGGCGACGTCGTTCCCGCGCGGCACGCGTTCAGCACGTCGACGGCCCAGGCGCCGAGCGTGTTCGTCAAGTGGGTCAACAGGTTCCTGTTCTCGGACAGGTCGTCGAACACGGCGAGCGACATCCGCTGCCTGGTCGTCAACGCCTGTTCCAGCACCTGCTCCACCTCGGCGTGCGACTGGCCGCGGGCCAACCGGACCTGGCGGAACCTGGTGTCGCCCGCGGTCTCCAGCGCCGAGCGGCAGCACGAGGCGACCAGTTCGGCGCGGGCCTCCTCCGGCAGGTCGTCGGTGGTGCGCATGGCCCGCGCGTCGGACAGGTACCGGCCGACGGGGTCGTCGCACATCCGCACCTGCACCACGGAGTTCTCGCCCCGGCACACCTCCCACACGGTCGCCGTGAGCCGCAGCCTGCGCACCGCCTCGACGAGGCGCTCGTCGTGGGTGAAGACCACGACCTGGCGGGTGAGACCGACGTCGGCGAGCACCTGGGCGAGACCGTCGACCTTGGCCGGGTCCATCGCCTGCACCGGGTCGTCGATCACCACGAACCGGAACGGGCTCTCGTCGACCACGGCCCTCGGCAGGAACAGCGCGAGGGCCATCGCGTGCAGCTCGCCCTGGCTCATCACGGCGAGCGCCGAGTTCGGCTTCCCGTCAACGGAGACGTCCAGCTCCACCCGCCGGTTGTCCTGGCCGGTGCTCTCCAGGTGCACAGTGCCGAGGTCGATGTTGCTCTGCTGGCGGAGCCGCTGCCAGATCCGCTGCGACTCCTTGGCGAACGGCGCGATCCGCTCCGAGCGGAGCCGCGCCGCGGTTCTTCGGATCCAGCTCTCGGCCTCGGTCACGTCGGCGAGCACCTGCTGGTCGGCCAGCGCCCGCTCGGCCTGGGAGTGCCACTCGAACAGCGCGAGCGCCATCGGCCGCCACACCAGGTCGCGCTTGTCGATCTGCTCCTGCGCCGCGGCCTTGAGCGTGTCGACGGCCGCCAGCACCGCCGCGTGCCGCACGGGCAGTTCGGTGCGCAGCTTGACCGGGTCCTCGCTGGTGGAGCACTGCGCCCACGCGGCCCACGCCGTGCGCGCCGCCTCGGTGTGCAGGAGGCCGTCGACCTCCTTGAGCAGGCCGGGGACCTGGCCGCACAGCGACCGCGCCGCGGCGGTGGCGGTGTCGAGCCGGGTGCCCGCGTCGTGCAGCGCCGCCGCTGCCGCCGCCAGGGTCTCCGCGCGCTTCCTCGTCGCGGTGAACCAGCGCTGGTCCAGCACGCCGATGCCGCACACCGGGCAGGACTTGTTGCCCTTCGCCTCGTGCAGTTCCAGCGCCACGCGCAGGACCTCGCTGGTGCGCAAGCACATCTGCGCGCCGTCGGTCGCGACGGCGGTCACGCCCGAGAGCGCCGCGTCCAGCTCCTCCAGGCAGCGCGCCAGGTCCGCGGCCGACGGCAGCGGCAGCTCGATCACCTGGAGCAGCAGCGGTGTCCCGCCGCCGCCGACGTCCGTGCCCAGCGCCAGGTCCGCCAGCGCGTCCAGGTCCGGGTGGTCCTGCCCCAGCAGCTCGGCCGCGCGCTGCGCCCGGCCGTCGGGCGAGGCCGCCAGCTCCTCGCGCACCTTCGCCCGCCGGTCGTACGGCTTCGCGACCACGTCGGCCAACCGCTTGCGGTGCTCGGCGAGCCGGTTCTGCGCGTCGGTGATGGCCTCCAGCCCCAGCAGGCTGTGCACCGCGTCGTGCAGCTCGCTCGGCTTGCCCTCCAACGACTTCCCGAGTTCGCTGTAGGGCAGGAACGGCCGGTAGGTCTCCAGCGCCGACCGCCACTTGGCCTGGTCGAACACCGCCGGTTCCTGCCCGCTCCGCTGCTCGGTCCACGTGCCGCGGGTGAAGTCGTCGCCCGCCGTCCACGCCCGCCGGATGGTGGTCGCGCCCGCGGTGCCCGCGCGGACCAGCGTGATCGAGACCGAGACGTCGTCGGGGGCGTGCAGGTTCCGCCAGCCCTGCCGCCACACCTCGTTGAGCGACTTGGTCCAGCGGGTGTTGTTGCCGGTCAGCGCGAACTCGGCGGCTTCGGCGAAGCTCGACTTGCCCGACCCGTTGCGCCCGGTCACGACGGTCAGGCCCGGTCCGCTCACCAGCGGCAGATCGACCTCGGGGCCGATGCCCCGGAAGCCCCGCACCCGCACGCCAGACAGGTAGATCCCACCGCCCACCGCCTGCTGGGGGTGCGCGGTGGGCTCGTCCTCGGCGGGCACGCCGTCCAGCACCCGGTTCAAGGCCGACTCGCCACGGCAGGCCGCGATCACCAGTTCCGCCGCGCGGGGGGTCAACTCCCGATCACGTTCCACCCGGCTGAGCATCAAACCGTGCAACCCGGACTCGGCCACCGTCACCGTTGTGTCTCCTCTTCGTGCTGACGCAGCACGGCTAGGCGGGAAACGTAGGCGGAACGACGGACTTTCTTGAAGGGTGTTCACACGATCGTGTGGTCATTTCCGGGGGACGCCGATTTCGGAGAGTTACCGCTGTGACAAGGAATTCCCGTGGTCACGTACCCGGTGACCGCTCGAACCCGCCGAATTCCCCGCGAGTAATTCGATGTCCTGGGGAATCGCGTTCTGGGAGGGTTTCGCGAGTGGACGTCGAGGAGATCACCGCACGCCTGACCCGTCGATTCGGACCGTCCGTCACGGCCTGGTGCGCGGACGCGCCCGCCCGTGCGGACCGGGCCGCCGCCGAGTGGGGACTGGTGCTGGGCGACCTGATCCCGGACGGCGCCTCGTCGGTCGCGGTGCGCTGCGCGTGGCCGGACGGCACGCCCGCCGTGCTCAAGCTCAGCCCGGAGGAGCCGTTCCTGGCCGAGCAGGTCGCGATGCTGCGCCGGTTCGCCCCGTCCGGCCGGGTGCCCGCCGTGCTCGCCGCCCGCGCGGACGCCGTGGTGCTGGAGGAGGTCCGGCCGGGCACGGCCGCCGACGAGTTCGACCGGCACCCCTCGCCGGAGTCGTGGGCCGGGCTGATGACCGCGCTGCACGCCGTGGAGCCGCCCGCCGACCCGCCGCGCGACCTGCGCGACCGGTCCGGCGAGTTCTTCACCCGCGTCGGCAAGCGCTTGGCGGAACCGGCGATCGGCGCGCGGATCAGCGAACGAACCTGGGCACTGGCGATCGAGCGGTGCGCGGCGCTGCTGGACACCGAGTCGACGCGGGTGATGCTGCACGGCGACCTGCACCTGGGCAACGTGCTCGACGGCGGCCCGCGCGGGCTGGTCGCCATCGACCCGAAGGTCTGCGTCGGCGACCCGTGCTTCGACGCCTTCGACTACGTGCTGGCGGGCGCGGGCCTGGACGGGGTGGAGAACCGGTGCGCGCTGCTTGCGGACGCGGCCGGGCTCGACGGCGACCGCCTGCTGGAGTGGGCCCGCGTCGGGGCGCCGCTGCTCGCCATCGCGCTCATCCCGGCGGGTGACGCCGAGGAGGCCGTGGCCGAACTGCTCGCCCTCAGCGCTCCCACACCTGGATAGCGCGCACCACGAAAGGGGCGTCCGGCACATAGGTGCCCTTGCCCGGATAGGTGGTGAACTCGGCCTCCGTCGAGCACGTCTCGCCCTGGAAGACGCTCGCGTCCCTGGTCAGCCGGTTCACGAACGACCGCGCCACCAGCCCGCCGGGCAGCGGGATGCACTCGCCGGGGTTCGCCGACTCCAGGTCGAGCCGCTTCGCCGGACCGGTGTAGTCGACGCCGCCCCACAGGCAGAACTCACCGCGGTCGCACACCGCCTCCGCGGACTCCTGGGCGGAGGCGCTACCGCTCGCGACGAGTGCTCCCGCCGTGATGGCCAGTGCCGTCATCAGGCTTCGGGACATGGGGAACCTCCGTCGCTCGCGCACCGGTCCAGACTCGGCCGTTCGGCCCAATTCCGCGTCGGAGATGCCCGCCGTTCACCCGATTGTGTGGGCGACACGCCGAGGCGGCTACTCGACCTTTCGGATCAGGGCCATCGCGTCGCGCGGAGCCATGACCTTCACGTCGTTGTCGAAGTAGACGAACACGTCCCCTCGCGCGGCCCAGGCGCGCACCTTCGCGGCCCACTCGTCGAGCCCCTCGTCGGTGTAGCCGCTGACGTACAACTCGTCGGCGCCGTGCAGCCGGACGTAGACGAAGTCGGCGGTCACGTCCTCCAGGTGCGGGAACCTGCCCGCCGAGTCGGCGACGACCAGCGCGATCCCGTGCTCGCGCAGCAGGTCCGGGAAGCGCGGGTCGGTGAAGCTCGGGTGGCGGACCTCCAGGGCGTGCCGCAGCGGCCGGTCGGCGTCGGTCGTCGTCCACGCCGGGTCGACGCGCTCGTCGTGCCGGGTCGCCAACGCGGCTGCCGCCGTGGTCGTGCGGGGCAGGTTGCCGAAGAACTCGACCAGCAGGTCGGGCTCGAACCGGAGCGTCGGCGGGAGCTGCCAGAGGATCGGCCCGAGCTTGGGGCCGAGCGCGAGCACGCCGGAGGCGAAGAAGTTCGCGAGCGTGTCCCCGCTGTCGCGCAAGCGCTTGAGGTGCGTGATGAACCGGCCGCCCTTGACCGCGAAGACGAAGTCGTCCGGCGTCTGCCCGGCCCACCTCAGGTAGCTCGACGGCCGTTGCAGCGAGTAGAACGAGCCGTTGACCTCCACCGAGGTCACCTGCCTGGACAGGTGGTCCAGCTCCCGCTTCCGCGCGAGGCCCTGGGGGTAGAAGACGCCGCGCCACGGCGGGTACACCCAGCCCGACGTGCCGACCCTGATCTCGCCCATCGGGCCATGCTCCCCCGGAGCCCGCGCCTGCGGAACTTGACCTTGAACGGTCCGCCCCGGATGCTCGAACGGGTGATGGGACGAACGCACGCGCTCACCGGGTGGTGTGCGGGACTGGGGATCGCCCCGCTGCTGGGCCACGGCGACCTGGGCGGCGCGCTGCTCGTCGGACTGGTGACGGCGGGGTTCGCCCTGCTGCCCGACTTCGACCACCGGCACTCGACCGCGTCGCGCTACCTCGGCCCGTTGACCGGGGCCGTGTCGTTCATCCTGCGCAAGTCGTCGAGGTACATCTACGCGATCACGAAGGGACCGCGCGACGAACCGGTGACCGGCGAGCACCGGCACCTGTCGCACACCGTCCTGTTCGCCGTGCTGCTCGGCTACCTCACCGCGGGCGTCACGGAGCTGGGCGGCAAGTGGGCCGTGCTCGGCGTCGCCGTCTTCGCGGTGCTGCTGGCCGAAGCGGCGCTGGGGGACTGGGTCGCGATCGTGTTCGTCGGCGCCGCCGGGTGGTGGCTCGTCCGGTTCGGCTTCGACGCGGCCCTGGTCCAGTTGGACGACCTGTCCGGTGTGCTCGGCATCGCCGTGGCCGTCGGCTGCTTCGTGCACTGCCTCGGCGACGCCGTGACCATCTCCGGCTGCCCGTTCCTGTTCCCGCTGCCCATCGCGGGCGAGACCTGGTACGAGCTGCGCCCACCCAAGTGGCTGCGCTTCCGCACCGGCGGCCCGGTCGAGTCGATGGTCATGTTCCCCGCCGTCACCGTCGCCGCGCTGCTGCTCATCCCCGGCGCGTGGGCCGTGGTGACGTCCATCCTCCCGGCGCTGGAGAAGCTGACCCAGCCGGGTACGAGCTAGCCGCACGGGAAATCGCCTGGCGTTCGCGGTGCCGGTGGGTGACGCTCACGGCATGAAGCCGGAAGTGGTGGACGCGTACCTCGCCCGCATCGGTGCCACCCGGACGACGGCGTTGGCCGACCTCCAGGAACTGCACCTGCGCGCGATCCCGTTCGAGAACCTGAGCGTCCACCTCGGCGAGCGGATCGTGCTCGACGAGGACGCGCTGGTCGCGAAGATCGTGGAGCGGCGGCGCGGCGGGTTCTGCTACGAGCTCAACGGCGCGCTGGCGGCGCTGCTGCGCGCGCTCGGCCACGAGGTCGACCTGCTGGGCGCCAGGGTGTTCCTGGGCGAACGCCTCAGCGCACCGCTCGAACACGTCGCCCTGCGGGTCGGGTCCACGCTCGTGGACGTCGGCTTCGGCGACTTCAGCCTCCGCCCGCTGCGCCTGGACGTCCGCGACGACCAGCACGACCCCGAAGGCGTCTTCCGCGTGGTCGAGGCACCGGACGGCGACCTGGACCTGCTCCAGGACGGCGAACCCCAGTACCGCCTCGACCCCCGCCCCCGCACCCTCGCCGACTTCGGCCCCACGTGCTGGTACCAGCAGACCTCACCGGACTCGCACTTCACCAGGAAACCGCTGGCGTCGATGCCGACGGCGAAGGGGCGGGTCACGATCAGCGGGTCGACGCTGATCACCACCGAGGCGGGACGGCGGACCGAGCGGCAGCTCACCGACGCGGAAGCGCTGGACGCCTACCGCGGCCTGTTCGGCATCGGGCTGGACGCCGTGCCGTCGAAGGCTCCTCAGGTGACCTCAGACTGACCGAACAGCGCTTCGGCGAGCCGTGGGACACCATCCGCCGGGTGCTGGTCCACGGCTGTGCCGACCACGTCGATGTGAGCGAGGGGCGACAGGCGAAATTCGACGCGCTGCCGCTGGTTCACCGGAACACCACACGTCGGATGCACGATCACGGCCCGTGGAATGCCAGGGGCTCGATAGGCGGAGGCGTAGGCCAGCAACTGGTAGATGTCGTCCCGGTGCACCGCGTGCCGGTCGAACCGCTTGTACTTGGCGTCAACGGCCAACAAGCCGGATCTCGACCGCACCAGGACGTCGGGCATGAGCGTCGAAGACGAGTGGCCGGGCCGGTGCACACGGGTGGCGTTGGCGCCGGTGCCCGCGACGACGGTCGCACCCGCGAGTCGGGCCGCGTCGACGACCATGCGGCGCACCACGGCCTCCCACAGCCGGTTCATGTCCAGCAGCAGCGAGCCCGCGGTCAGGGAGCCCGCTGCCAGCAGGTCGGACACGCCTCCCGCGTTCAGCAGGATGCCCGCCCACGCGTGCGCGGGCTGGTACCTGTGGTTCATCCGGTGGTGCCGGGCTCGAGCCAGTGCCGCCCGCGCGGCCGTCGTGGTGCAGGTGGGGAACTGCGTGGCGAGGTCAGCGGCGTCGCGACTCAGCACGGTCGAGCCCGCCAACCGCGCCGCGCGAAGAAGCGCCGCTCCGCACACCTGGTTCTCCCACACGTCGATCTGGCGGTCGAACGCCGTGACGTGCAGCTTGTCCAGCACACCGAACCGCCGGGTCGCCTGCTTGGCGAAGTCCAGCCTGCCGCGCAACACCACGTCGACGGTTTCTCGTCGCCGGTAGTCCTTGCGCAACTGGCCGCGCAGCAGCGTCCGGCACTCGTGGAGGAAGGCGGTGATGATCAGGTCGACCAGACCCGACGCTCCTGGTGACCAGGTGCGCCGCCGATCGACCTCCCGGCTGTGAGGTGTGGTGGCGTAGTTCAGCCAGGAGAGCAGCATCTCACCGCTGACGTCGAACTTCGGCCTGATCGCGAGGGTGACCCGGTCGAGCACGAGGACTCCCGCCACGCCCTTGACCCGCAGGCTCCAGCCCTCACGTGTCCTGCTCATCGAGAACAGGTCCTTGGCCGCCTTGCCGGTCAACAATTCGAGGTCCGCGTCCGACACCTCCTCCTGGCCGAGCGCGAAGTCCTGTTGCTCGACCAGGTCATGACGTCGCCGCATCGCGGTCCACCTCGGTCTTGAACTCCTTGGTGAGGGCCCGAACGAGGTCGTCAGGGGACATCTCCTCCTGGAAGACGCCGTCACCGAGGATCTCGCGGAGCAGGCCGTGGTCGTCGATCACGTAGTCGACGAGCAGCGGTACGACGTCGTGGAAGAACATCGAGTGCAGCTCGGTCTCGTTGTCGACGGGCTTGTCGTCGTTCATGAAGAACGCGTGCCCGATCTCGTGCGCAACGCCCAAGTGCTTGCGCACCCGCTCGTTGAGCGCGGTGAGGAACGCGCCGAGGTCGAGCGCGCTGACGACGCCGTCCAACGCGTCGGGATCAGGCCGCACCTCCAGAAACCCGAACCGGCGGCGAATGGCCGCGTCGATGTGCGCGACGCTTCGGTCAGCGGTGTTCATCGTGCCGATCACGTACACGTTCTTCGGGATCCGGAACTCGCGTCCGCTGGTCGACAGGAATACCGGGGTTCCGCGCTTGTCCTTTTCCAGCAAAGTCACCAGCTCACCGAGCACCCGCGCCAGATCGGCCCGGTTGATCTCGTCGATCACCAGGACGTGCTTGCGGTCGGGGGATTCCACGGCTTCCTTGCAGAGCCGTACGAACACGCCGTCGGTCAACTTCAGGACGAGCCCCTGCTGAGTTGCCTCCACGGGCTTGTAGCCCTCGACGAAGTCCTCGTAGCCGTAGGACGGGTGGAACGTCGTCAACCGCACTGTCTTGGCGCCGAGCGCGCGTGCGGCGGCCATCGCCAAGCGCGTCTTCCCGGTACCGGGTGGACCGTGCAGCACGACCTGCAACTTGCGTTCGAGGAGGTCGTGAACCCGTTGGACGTCCTCGGTCACGGTCTCCACCGCTGTCTGAGGCGTGGTGGTGTTCCGGAGCTCGTCCCACAGCGCCGCTTTCACCGGGGAGAAGGTCTGCGTCCACCCTCCGACCGCCTTGTCGAGGTGCTGCTGGTAGGAGGTGTCCCAGTCGACCGACACCGTGTGGCGGTAGGCCTCTTGCGCCTCGTCGAAGCGGTAGCCCTCGTCCGTGACCGTGCCGACCGCGAGCACGGTCGACGTTCCCTGGTTCGCGACGACCTTGTCGCCGGGCACGAGGTCGCGGAAGTACTTGATCAGTTTCTTGGCGGTCGTTCGCTGGGACTGTGCGCCCTTGTCCGGGTAGTGCCGCGCCATCGCCGTGCTGAGTTCGTCGACGTCCGCGTACTGGCTGAGGTCACCCAGGTCGTCCCACCCGACACGGATGACACCGGCTGACAAGCACTCCTGCCAGTACTGCGCGTTCCGACCGGGCGCGATCTTCACGATCATCTCCGACCGCTGCCGCGGGTCGAGGTGGGTGTAGAGGAACCTCGCCACCTCCAGCGGCAGCCACGAGCCGACCACGGGGTGCGCCGACACCAAATCCTTGAGCTGGCGGTTGAGCTGCCAGGACAGCGCGCCGGGCTGGGGGTCTCCGCCGAACAGCACGATGAACTTCCGCAGGTGGTGGGCGGAGTAGATCGGCAGCAGAGCGTCCGGCACATAAGTCGCGATCGACTTGCTCACCAGGCTCTGACCGTGGTGCAGCGCGGTCAGCTCGTCGAGGTCGTCCAGTCGATCTTCCCCCGCCGCTTGGAAGGCATCGACGAACTGGCTCCGCAGCCGACTCCACGCCTCGCCGATCTCAAGGTCCGCCAATGCTCCCGCGCGGTACCACTCACCATCGCTGCGACGCTGGTAGATGATGTGCTTGCTCGCACTCCCGCCCTTGATGCTGCCCAGGTACGGCGTCGAGTACTCGATCAGCCGGCAGTACGCGTCCGTGGTCGAGGTACCGAGCGCGTAGCGGTCGAGAGTCAGGTCCGGCCAGTCCTCCAGCGGGAACCTCGAGAGCACGGCTTGCCGCTCGGCCTCCGCCTGTTCCAGTCGCTTGCGCACATCGGGCTTGTCATAGGTGTCGAGCGTGCTGTTCAGCTCGTCGAGTCCCGGCACTGTGCTCCCTCGGCAACGGGTCCTGGTCCTGTCGAGGGCTCATCGGTGGGAACCCCTCGGACGTTGCGGATCGGCCGGAATCCGATCCGTGCCGAGGCGCTCCGCGAGCGAGACCGCGTTGTAGGGCGCGGCGCCGCTCAGGGTGTTGTCGAAGTACACGAACACGTCGCCGTCCTCCGCCCACGCGCGGACCCTGGTCGCCCAGGCGTCCAGTTCGGTTGGGCCGTAGGCGCTGACGTAGAGCTCCTCCGCGCCGTGCAGGCGGGCGTAGACGAAGTCGGTGGTGGCGTCTTCGACGGCCGGGAAGCGGCCCGCCGTGTCGGCGACGACGGCGGCGATCCCGCGGTCGCGCAGGAGGTCCAGGAACTCGGGGGAGTCGAAGCTCGGGTGGCGGACCTCGACCGCGTGGCGCAGGTCTTTGGGGAGCGCGTCGAGGAACGTGGTCACGCGGTCGGGCTTGAAGGGCAGGAACGGCGGGAGCTGCCAGAGGACGGGACCGAGCTTGGTGTCCAGTTCATGGACGCCGGAGGCGAAGAACTCCGCCAGGTCGGCGTCGACGTCGCGCAGGCGCTTGTCGTGGGTGATGACCTTGGGGGCCTTGACGGACAGCACGAAGTCGTCGGGGGTGCGGGCGGCCCACGAGCGGTAGTGGTTCGGCTGCCGCAGGCCGTAGAAGGTGCTGTTCAGCTCGACCGAGTTGACCCGCGCCGCCAGGTGCTCCAATTCGCGGTCGCGCGGCAAACCCCTGGGGTAGAAGGAACCGCGCCACTCGGGGTAGGTCCAGCCGGAGGTGCCGATCCTGATGTCGCCCACACCCGCGTTGATTCCCGGTTCGGCCGTGATCGAAACAACAGTGGCAGGCGGGGGGAACGCGGGTAGTACGGAAGGAGCAACCCGTGCGGCGAAAGCGAGATCCACGATGACCAGCACCCTCACCCACCGCTCCACCCTCGACGACGACCGCGCCGCGCTGGTCGAGTCGGTCGGGTCGCTGCTGGCCGTCAAGCCGGACCTGCTGGCCGCGAACGGGACCGTGGCGGTGCTGCGCGGGTTCGACCGGGCCAGCCGGGAGGCGCGGGACGCGGTCACGGCGGTCGTGCGGGCGCACGGCGGGCACGTGCTGGACCTGACCGTGGCGTCGTGCGCGGGCGGGGTGGCGGACTGGCCCGTGGTGGACCTCGTGGTGGCGGTGAGCCGGTCGACGGTGGAGACGGCGGAGCGGGTCGCGAAGACGTGGGACGCGCCGCTGCTGGCCGTAGCACCTCTGTAGCGCAATCTGCTCCGAAAGCGCTACGCTGGGGGCATGAAGACGGCCATCGGGCAGCGGGAGCTGCGCAACGACAACGCCGAGATCATGCGGCGCGTCGAAGCGGGGGAGGCGTTCGTGGTGACACGCAACGGGCGACCGGTCGCGGACCTCGTGCCGCACACCGCCGAGGAGGGCAAGCACCGGCGGACCCTCGGCGAGCTGCAAGCCGAGTTCCGGAAGCTGCCGCCCGTGGACGTGGCGCGCTGGGACGCCGACCGGCTGGCCGACGACCGGATCTTCGGCGCCGACGACCCGCTGGAAGACGCGTGGCGCCGGTGACAGACCGGATCCTGCTCGACACCTGCGTGGTCATCAGGCTGGAGGAGATCGACTTCGGCGACCTCGTGGACGCCGAACCCGCGATCAGCGCCGTCACGGTCGCCGAACTGGCCTACGGCCTGGACATCGACGACCCGGTCGAGCGCTTCGCCCGCACCGAGCGCTACTACGCGGCACTGGAGATGTTCGAGGTGCTGCCGTTCGACACGGCGGCGGCGAAGATCTACGGCACGTTGGCCGCGCTCGTGCGCCGCAGCGGCCGGAGCGCCCGACCGAGGCGGATGGACCTCCAGATCGCCGCCACGGCCGCCGCGAACGGCATGCCCGTGCTCACGCAGAACTTCAAGGACTTCATCGGGCTGGAACGCGCGGTGAAGGTCGTCGCGGTCTGAGCGCCGCACGGGTGGGGCCGTCACAACCCCGCTCGGTCCAGGGCGCTGCCGATGACGTGCCGCACGGTCGCGTCGCTCGGATCTGCGGCCAGCGCGACGGCGCACGGGCACGTGCCCAGGTCGCGGCCCGCCTCGGCGCACAGGAAGACGCCGAGCACCCGCAGGTTGCGGGCCGTGTGCCGCAGCCGCACCACCCCCTTGAACGGCACCCGGCAGTGCACGGCCTTGGCGATGTCGAACGTGACGTCCGGCCGCGGCTCCACGGTGACCTGCGTGTCCAGCTCCTCCGCCAGTTCGGCGACCCGGTGGCACGAGGTGCGTTCGACCAGTCTCGGGTCGATGCGGGAGACCAGCCTGACGCGCACCTCGTCGCGCCAGCCGGTGTCCGCGTCGAGGAACTCGGCGAACTCGTCCATGCGCACCGGGTCGGGTTTCCGGGAGCTTCGTCGGCGGACTCTGCGGCGATGTGTGTCCATCTGTCGAGAATCGGACAGTCCTGACCGGTTCTCGACAACCTCACCCGGCTGCGTGCCCCTGTGACTCGGCCGTACCAACCGCCGTCACCCGCCGGTCCGGAACGGTCCACGTAGCTCCCCCGGACGTGCGTCGTCACGCTCGGTTGGCGTCCCTTGACCGGGCGAAGCCGAGGTAACGGCGAATCATTCGCCGTCGATAATGGGTTCATGACAGACGGCTTCACGTTGGCTGATCGGATCGTGGCCCTGCTGGGCCACTTCCCCAACGGGCTCACCGACGCGCAGATCGCGTCGCAGCTACGGGTCGTCCACGACCAGGTCAACTCGCGCTGCCGCACCCTGGCGGACGCGGGCATCCTGCACCGCGACGACTTCGGCCGCCCGGTGATGAACAGCCTGGTGACCGAGTTGCCGCGCGCCGCCATCAAGCGCAGCGCCGCGCACGAGTGGCACTGGGAGGGCAACGTCCTCGCGGAACTGGTCCGCTACTTCGAGATGGACGGCTGGGTGTTCCTGCGCGGCGACCGCGTCATGGCGCAACGCGGCGGCAGGCTCCTGCACGTGGAATCCCGCGGCTTCCCGACGAAGAAGTCCACATCGGACTCCAAACCGCCGCACCCCATGGAGCAGGCCGAGAGCTGGTACGCCGACGCCCTGCTGAAGGTGCTGCGGCTGCGGCAGGACTGCCCCGACGACATCGTCGGCATCGGCCTGCCGGACTTCGTCTGCTACCGCGAACTGCTCGCCGACACCGCGGACGCCTTGCGCGCCATGCGCATCGACGTGTACCTGGTCCGCGCGGGCGGCTGCGTGGACGCGTTGTCGATCCACTAGGAATCGCGAAACGGCGCCTGGCCCCCCTCGTGGGGACCAGGCGCCGTTTTCGCGTGCGACGACCTTACGCGGGCAGGGAAGCGACGCCCGGTTCGAGGAAGCGCTTGCCGGTGACCTTCTCCGAGATGCCCTCGCGGTCGAGGTACGGCGTGATGCCGCCCAGCCAGAACGGCCAGCCCGCGCCGAGGATCATGCAGAGGTCGATGTCCTTCGCCTCGGCGACGACGCCCTCGTCCAGCATGAGCCGGATCTCCTCGGCCAGGCCCTCCAACGCGCGCGCCTTGACCTGGTCGGCGGTCAGCGGCTGGTCGCCGAACTCCCAGAGCGCGGCGACCTCGGGGTCGACGGTCTGGTTGCCCTGGGCGTCCCACTGCCACACCGCGGTCTTGCCCGCGGCGACGAACCTCTTCATGTTGGGGCTGACGCTGAAGCGGTCCGGGAACGCGTCGTGCATCGTCTCGGACACGTGCAGCGCCACGGCGGAACCGACGAGCTGCAACAGGATCAGCGGCGACATCGGCAGGCCGAGCGGCTCGGTCGCCTTGTCGGCCACCTCGAACGGCGTGCCCTCGTCGATGGACTTCACGACCTCGCCCATGAAGCGGGTGAGGAGGCGGTTCACGACGAACGACGGGGCGTCCTTCACCAGCACGCAGGACTTCTTGAGCTGCTTGCCGACCGAGAACGCGGTGGCGAGCGTGGCGTCGTCGGTCTGCTCGGCGCGCACGATCTCCACCAGCGGCATGACCGCGACCGGGTTGAAGAAGTGGAAGCCCACGACCCGCTCCGGGTGCGCCAGCTTCGACGCCATGTCCGTGATGGACAGCGACGAGGTGTTGGTCGCGAGGATCGCCTCCGGCGACACGTGCTCCTCGACCTCGGCGAACACCTGCTGCTTCACCGCGAGGTCCTCGAACACGGCCTCGATGACGAAGTCGGCGTCGGAGAACGACGCCTTGTCCAGCGAGCCGGACACGAGCGCCTTGAGGCGGTTCGCCTCGTCGGGCGACACGCGCTTCTTGCCGAGCAGCTTGTCCACTTCGGAGTGGACGTAGCCGACGCCCTTGTCCACCCGCGCCTGGTCGATGTCGGTCAGCACGACCGGCACGTGCAGGCGGCGGGCGAACAGCAGCGCCATCTGCGACGCCATCAGACCGGCGCCCACGACGCCGACCTTGGTGATCTTGCGCGCGAGTTCCTTGTCCGGCGCGCCGGCGGGCTTCTTGGCCCGCTTCTGCACCAGGCCGAACGAGTACAGGCTGGACCGCAGCGTGTCGGTCATCAGCACGTCGGTCATGAACCTGGTCTCGGCCTCGTAGCCGCGGTCCAGGTCGTTCTCGCGCGCCAGCTCCAGCAGCTCCAGCGCCTTGAGCGCGCCGGGCGACGCGCCCTTGGTCTTGCCGTGCACGATCGCCTTCGCGCGCGCCACGGCGGCGTCCCAGCCCTCGCCGCGGTCGATCTCCTTGCGCGGCGGGGTGATCTCGCCCGCGAGCACCTTCGACAGCCAGGCGAACGACTGCTCCAGGTAGTCGGCGGAGTCGAAGACGGCGTCCACGATGCCCATCGTCCCGGCCTGCGCGGGCTTGAGCATCTTGTTCTGGTTCAACGCGTTCTCGAAGATCACGGTGACCGCGTCGTTCGCGCCGATCAGGTTCGGCAGTAGCTGCGTGCCGCCCCAGCCGGGGAACAGGCCGAGGAACAGCTCGGGCAGCGCCACGGCCGCCGCGTTGGACGCCAGCGTCCGGTAGTGGCAGGACAGCGCCAGCTCCAGGCCGCCGCCCATGACCGCGCCGTTGACGAACGCGAAGGTGGGGACCTCCGAGTCGGTGAACCTGCGGAACACCGCGTGGCCGATCTCGCCAATCAGGTCGGCTTCCGCGCGCTGGTCGCCGCTCACGGCGCCCAGGTCGGCGCCCACGGCGAAGATCAGCGGCTTGCCGGTGACGACGATCGCGGCGGGCTCGGCCGCCGCGGCCTCGTCGAACGCGGCGCCGAGGCTGAGGAGCCCCCGCACGCCGAACGTCGACGGGCGGGTGTGGTCCAGGCCGTTGTCGATGGTGATGACGGCGACCTTGCCCCGGACACCGGGCACGTCGACCAAGCGGGCGACGGCGCTCGTCACGACCTCGTCGGGGTACCGCGTCGCGGCCTCGTCAAGGGAAAGCGTGCTCACTTGGTCTCTCCCGTCCAGAGGGGGTTCTCCCAGATCACGGTGCCGCCCATGCCGATGCCGATGCACATGGAGGTGAGGCCGTAGCGCACGTCGGGGCGCTCGGCGAACTGCCGGGAAAGCTGCGTCATGAGGCGCACGCCCGACGAGGCCAGCGGGTGGCCGGTCGCGATGGCGCCGCCCCACTGGTTCACGCGGGGGTCGTCGTCCTTGATGCCGAAGTGGTCGAGGAACGCCAGCACCTGCACGGCGAACGCCTCGTTGATCTCGAACAGGCCGATGTCGTCGATGGTCAGGCCCGCGCGCTTGAGGGCCTTCTCCGTCGCGGGCACCGGGCCGATGCCCATGACCTCGGGCTCGACGCCCAGGAACGAGTAGCCGACCATCCGCATGCCGACGGGGAGGCCCAGTTCGCGGGCGGTCTCCTCCTCGGCCAGGATGCAGCCGGTCGCGCCGTCGTTCAGACCGGCCGCGTTGCCCGCGGTGATCCGGCCGTGCGGGCGGAACGGGGTCTTGAGCTTGGCCAGGTCGTCCAGCGAGGTGCCGGGGCGCGGCGGCTCGTCGGCCGAGGCGAGGCCCCAGCCCTTCTCCGCGGAGCGGGTGGCCACCGGCACGAGCTCGGGGCCGATCTTGCCCGCCGCGACCGCGTCGGCGTACTTGGCCTGCGAGGCCACGGCGTACGCGTCGGTGCGGTCCTTGGTGATGTCCGGGAACCGGTCGTGCAGGTTCTCCGCGGTCTGGCCCATGACCAGCGCGGAGGTGTCCACGATCCGGTCCGCGATGAAGCGCGGGTTCGGGTCGACGCCCTCGCCCATCGGGTGGCGGCCCATGTGCTCGACGCCGCCCGCGATGACCACGTCGTAGGCGCCGAACGCGATGCCGCTCGCGGCGGTCGTCACGGCCGTCATGGCGCCCGCGCACATGCGGTCCACGGAGTAGCCGGGCACGGACTTGGGCAGCCCCGCCAGCAGCGCCGCGGTGCGGCCCAGGGTGAGGCCCTGGTCGCCGATCTGCGTCGTGGCCGCGATGGCGACCTCGTCGACGCGCTCGGGCGGCAGTTCGGGGTGGCGCCGCAGCAGTTCGCGGATCACCTTGACCACCAAGTCGTCGGCGCGGGTCTCCGCGAAGATCCCCTTGGGTCCGGCCTTGCCGAACGGCGTGCGGACGCCCTCGACGAAGACCACGTTCCGAACGCCACGAGCCACGTCGTGTCCGCTCGGTGCCGGCGCTGCTGGTGCGGCCACGGCGTCTCCTCCACGTTGAGCTGACTGGAAAGTTCGTCCGGCGGTCGCGGCGGCGGAACGCACGCCGCTACCAGCCGGTAACACTGACTTTAGACCTCGTTACTGGTCAGTAACCACTGTGGTGGCACTGTCGATCGCGTCACACCTACGGTGACACCGTAGGTGCGGGCTCCTCCCGGCGCGCCCAGAGCGCGCGAACGGGCAGGAACAGGAGCAGTCCGATGGGTGACGCGAGGATGGTGACGAGCAGGATCGGCGCCATCACCAGCGGGTGGATGTCCAGCTCACGGCTCTGCCGGTACATCCAGCGGCCGACGAACAGGTCCCACGCGATGAAGTGCGCCCAGCCCAGCGCGGTGCCCTCGGGTGTGCCGAGGAACTCCGCCAGCGGGCCGAGCGCGGGCGCCGACACGGCCGCCCACAGCTCGGGGAGGTTCGCGATGGCCAGCACGAGGTAGATGAGCGCGGGCGGCACGACGACCAGCGGCGACGCGATGACCTTCGCGGTCGTACCCCACTTCGGTGCGAGGATCATCAGCGCCCAGAACGGCACGGCGACCAGGAAGGTGATCGAGAAGAGGAACTGGGTCATGCCTGCACCGCCGCGGTAGTGGGCTTGAGCGCTCGCACGACGCCGAGGCCGGTCACGGCCAGCAGGGCGGCGAGCGCGATGAGGGTGGGCGCGTCGGGGCTCGTGACGGCCTGTCCGCGCAGGGACTGCCAGAGCGTGAGCGCGAACAGCCCGGCGTACAGCCCGGCCGCGAGTCGGACGAGCTGCGCACGGGTGCGCTCGTCGGCGAGCCTGGGGGAGCGGACGAACCCGAGCGCCGCGGCGAACAGGGGGAGCGCCTGGAGGGCGTGCATGCCGAAGAAGTGCGGGACGCGCAGGTCGCCGCCGGTGGTGTTCCAGCCCGTCGCCGCCATCGACGGACCGCCGTCCGGCACGCCGACGCTGTGCCCGCCGATGACGCCGTTGACGCCCTTGGAGATGTCCTGGATCTGGTCCGGCGTGGGGACCAGCATCAGGAAGCCGACGGACAGGCCCGCGACCGAGATCAGCAGGCCGTACCGCAGCGCGGTGCCCGCGACCTTGTCGACGAACTTGCTGAACGCGACGAGCATCGCGATCACCGCGGTCGACGTCCACAGGAACATGACGCTCAGGCCCATCGCGATGAACAGCGCGCGGTCGAAGGCCGTGCTGACGTTGAAGTGGCTGTGCTGCCCGCGGGCCGCCTGCCCGACGATGATCACCATCTCGATGGTGCTGGTGACCGCGATGATCGTGCCGAGCGGCTTGCCGACCTTCCGCGCCTTGGTGGGGAGGCTGAGCGCCCAGGAGAGCGTCACGCCGTAGAGGGCGAACGAGACGGCGAACTTGAACGGCTTGAACCAGATCGGCGCGCCGTCGAGGGTGCGGTCGTCCACGAGCATCGCGAGACCGGTGATCGGGACGAGGGCGACCATGACGAGCGTGAAGAGCATCAGCGGCGTGTGCCAGCCCAAGGCTTTGCGCAGCATCGGCGGCTCCCATTCTGGATAGTGACACTTTCTACTATCAGGAAGGTAGACTATCCATGTTGGGCCGGCTACGCGAGAGGGGTGTCCGTGCGGATCTCGGAGTTGAGCAGGAGCAGCGGCGTCCCCGTGCCGACGATCAAGTACTACCTGCGCGAGGGGCTGCTGCCCTCCGGCGAGCGGACCGGCCGCAACCAGGCGGCCTACGGCGGCGAGCACCTGCGGAGGCTGAAGCTCGTGCGCGCGCTCGTGGACGTCGGGGGACTGTCGATCGCCGCGGTCGGCGACGTCATCGACGTGCTGGAGGCCTCCGACGTGGTCACCCACCAGGTGCTGGGGGTCGTGCAGCGCAGCATGGGCTCCGACGACCCTCCCGAGGCCGACCGGGCGGCCCAGGACGAGGTGCGCGACTTCCTCGCCCGCCGCGGCTGGGAGACCATGGCGGACGACCCGGCCGCGCGCTCGCTCGCGGGAGTGGTGGCGACGGCCCGCAAGCTCGGCCACCACCGCTTCGCCGCGCAGCTCGACGCCTACGCCGAGGCGTCCGTCGGCATCGCGCGCCAGGACCTCGACTACGTGCTGCTGCACTCCGAGGTGGACGACGTCCTCGAGAGCATGGTGATCGCGACCGTCCTGGGTGACGCCGCGCTCGTCGCGTTGCGCAAGCTCGCCCAGCGCGACGCGTCGGCCCGACTCCTCGGCGAGGAGTGAGCCCAGGAGATCAGGCCGCACGGAAGGAACGGGTGCCGCGAGCCCGCGCCCTGGCCGTGACGGGAGGGCGTTCGGGCTGGACCACGAGGTGGTGCGCACGGGCGAGGACCGCCGCGACGGCGGGTTCGGCGCGCGTGGGGAGATCGGTGGCGGGCACGACACCCGCGGCGGCGAGCGAGACCAGGACTGGCATCAGCGGCGGGTGCCACCGGACGATCTTGCGGAACATTCCGACCTCGCAGTGCCGAGTTGGCCGACGATCGCCAAGTGAATCGGCACCGCACCGCTTCCACTACCCCTGACCTGCGCGTTGGTCCACTCAGGTCAGGGATAGGGGTAGTGGGTCACTCAGTAGGGGGTGGCGGCGGCTGAAGCGCCTCCGCGAGGGCGTCGGCGGTCAGGTCGACCTGCCAACGCCGGGCGCCGCCGTCCAGCAGCGCCCGTTCCACCCCGGCCGGGGTGAGGTCCTCCGGGGGCTGCCAGCAGGTGCGGCGCACCAGGTCCGGCAGCAGGAGGTTCTCCACGGGCAGGGTGTTCGCCTCGGCGATGGCCGTCAGCGCCGCCCGGACAGCGGCCAACCGCAACGCCGCCGCCGGGTCCTTGTCGGACCAGCGGTTGGCGGGCGGAGGACCGTCGTGGTGGGGTGATGGCTCCGGCAACTCGGTGCGCGGCAGCGCGGCCGCGCGCTGCAAGGCGCCCAGCCACGTGCCCACCATGCGCCGTTGCGCCCGCCCGCGGAACACGGGGAGCGCAAGAAGCGCCGCTTCGTCCACGGGATTGCGGACGGCGGCGTCGACGAGCGCGGCGTCGGGCAGCACTCGACCGGGCGCGATGTCCCGTTCCCTGGCGACCGAATCCCTGGTCTCCCACAACGCGCGCACCGCGGCCAACTGCCGCGGGTTGCGGATGCGGTGGATACCGGAGGTCCGGCGCCACGGCTCGGCACGAGGACGACTCAGCGGCGCGTTGCGCGCCGCCTCGAACTCCTCGTGCGCCCATTCGAGCTTGCCCTGTCGTTTGAGCTCCTGCTCGAGCACGTCGCGCAGCTCGATCAGGAGTTCGACGTCGAGCGCCGCGTAGTTCAGCCAGTCGGCGGGAAGGGGGCGGCGCGACCAGTCGGCCGCGCCGTGCCCCTTCTCCAGCCTGTAGCCGAGCAAGCGCTCGACGAGTGTGCCCAGAGCGACCCGTTCGAAACCGGCTAGCCTGCCCGCCAGCTCGGTGTCGAACAGGACGCTCGGATGGAGGTCGAGTTCGGCGAGGCACGGCAGGTCTTGCGACGCCGCGTGCAGCACCCACTCGGTTCCTTCCAGCGCTTCGACCAGCGGGTCGAGCCGACCACCTAGGGCGATCGGATCGACCAGCACGGTTCCAGCGCCTTCCCGGCGCAGTTGCACCAGGTAGGCACGTTGCGAGTAGCGGTAGCCCGAGGCTCGCTCGGTGTCCACCGCGACCGGACCCTTCGCCCCGGCGAGAGCCGTAGCTGCTCGCCGGAGCGCTGACAGGTCGGACACCACTGGCGGAACCCCCTCTGCGGGTTCCGTCAGCGGCACCGGATCTGCTCCGGTTGGTTCGGTTGGCTCGTCGGCGGGTACGTCCACGACGGATGACCCTATGACGAACGTCCCGCTCGCGGGTGTATCAGGCCGGTTCAGTGCGTCGACCAGCTCAGCGGATCACGCCGGCACGCATGGCCAGCGCCACCATCTGAGCCCGGTCACCGGTGCCCAGCTTGCGCCCGATCCTGCTCAGGTGAGACTTCACCGTGAGCGCGGAAAGGCTGAGCGCTTCGCCGATCTCCTTGTTGCTCTGGCCATCGGCGACCAACTGGAGGACCTCGACCTCACGCGCGGAAAGCTCCCGCGGAGTGTTGTCGGTGCCCGGAACCCTGGTGCCCGCTGCGAGCACCGGAGCCACACTCGGATCCGCGTAGACCCCGCCGTCGAGAACCCTGCGCACCCCGTCGGTGACCACCATGGGCGAAGCCGACTTCAGGAGGTACGCCTGAGCGCCCGCCTGGAAAGCCGACCGAACCGCATAGGGGTCGTCGGAGGATGCGAGGACCACGATTCGCGGCCAGCCCTGAGCACGGAGTTCCGTGACCAGGTCGATACCGGTGCCATCCGGTAGGCCCAAGTCGAGGATCGCGAGGTCGCAAGGTCCGGTTGCCAGAGCCCGCGCCCGAGCCTCTGCAACCGATGCGGCCTCATGCACTGTCCCGGCTCCCATTTGGGTGAGCCGAGCGGATATCGCCTCCCTCAGCAGTGGGTGGTCGTCGACCACCAGCACTGAGAACAACTCTTCCCGCGGGTGCGGGACCATGTTCGCCGGCAACGAGCCGGCTGGCGTGGTACGAACGGCCTGACCTAAGCCGACGGCAGCCACGTCACTACCTCCCTGGAGTCGGTCGTGCCCCCCGACCGGCACCGGGACTTTCGGCCAATCAGCCGCGCCACTGATCGACCGAAAGTGGTGTCGTCTGGGGCAGCGTAGCCGCCCGAGCGGGTCTACGGGACGATCAATCGGGTATCTATCCCTATCGAGTTGTGACTGGTGACCCCTTCTGTCACACGATCGGCTGACAACTGGATGGGGCCGTAACGCGAGTCTCACTCACAACGACATCTAGGAGTTTCCTGTGGCGAGCAGCACAAGCCGGGACCGTGCGCAGGCACTTCTCGAACGGATCCAGCTCGCCGACGGGCACAACGACCTGCCTTGGGCCCTCCGGGAGTTCTTCGAAAGGGACCCAAACAGTGAAAAGTCAACGGACGGTCCCGGCGACGACGTGTTCGCCACGGCGGCGAAGGTCGACCTGTCCATCCGGCAGCCCGCGCTCCAGACCGACCTCGTCCGACTGCGCGAGGGCCGGGTGGGGTTGCAGTTCTGGTCCGTCTGGATCCCCTGCAAGCTGACGGGTGACGGAGCCGTGACCGCCGTGCTGGAGCAGGTCGAACTGGTCCACGAGATGGCAGCCCGCTACCCGTCGGACCTCGCCATCGCCACCACGGCCGCCGAGGCCGAAGCCGCGTTCGCCTCCGGGCGGATCGCGTCGCTGCTCGGAGCCGAGGGCGGGCACAGCATCAACTCGTCGCTGGGCGTGCTGCGGGCGCTGCGGCGGCTCGGCGTCCGGTACATGACGCTCACCCACAACGAGAACACCCCGTGGGCGGACTCGGCGACGGACGAGCCGGTGCACGGCGGGCTGACGCCGTTCGGGCGGGACGTCGTGCGGGAGATGAACCGGATCGGGATGCTGGTCGACCTGTCGCACGTGGCGCCCACCACGATGCACGACGCGCTGTCGGTGACGTCGAAGCCGGTGATCTTCAGCCACTCGTCGTGCCGGGCCGTCGCCGACCACCCCCGGAACGTGCCGGACGACGTGCTCGGGAAGCTCGGGGACAACGGCGGGGTGTGCATGGTGACGTTCGTGCCGCACTTCGTGTCCCAGGCGTACGCGGAGTGGGACGCGCGGTTGAAGGACGCGATGGACGCTGTTGGGGCTAAGCACAACGACCTGGAGGAGAGGGGGGTCTTCGTGGCTGGGTGGTCTGGGGGTGGGGAGCCTCCGCACGTGACTCTTCAGGATGTGGTGGCTCATGTGGAGCATGCTCGGGAGGTCGCTGGGGTTGATCACATCGGGCTTGGGGGGGACTACGACGGGGTGAAGGCGCTGCCTGAGGGGTTGGAGGACGTGTCTTGTTATCCGAACCTGTTCGGGGAGTTGTTGGAGCGGAAGTGGAGTGAGGGGGAGTTGGCGAAGTTGGCTGGGGGGAATGTGTTGCGGGTGTTGAGGGAGGCGGATTGAGGGGTGGGTTGAGGGGGATGGTGATCTTGGGGTGGGTGTGCGGATGGGTGTGCGGGTGATCTTGCGGATGCACGTGCATTAATACTGTGCAAAGTGAGGGCTTTGAGGGGGATGTGGGGGGTGGGTGGGGTCGGTCGGCACCCCGCTCGCCAAGTGTCTCGATGCCCGCTTTCGTTTGTCAAGGCGGGAAAGATGCCTTGACAAACGAAAGCGGGCACGAGGGCGCTTTGGATCGGGGTGCAGGCCTGGGTCTGGCTGCCTTCTCTGGTTGCGTGCTTGCGCTCGGGGGCGTTGAGGGTCCGGGAGGGCGAAGCAGGGAAAGATGCAAGACAGAAGAAGGCAGGGCAGGTCAGGGGTGGGTCGGGATGGGTGCGGCCGGTCAGGCCGGGGGGCAAAGTGGTTAGTGGCCTGTTCGTTGGCCGAACATGGTTACGCCTACGGGGGGTAGGCCTACCGCTGTGGCCATCAGGTCGAAGAAGGCTGTGCCGTGGGCTGCCAGTTCTGCGTCTTGGGCTGTCCAGGAGGCGCGTAGTTCCAGGTCGTCTGTTCTGGCTGGGCCGGAGATGTCGCCGAACCTGGCTGAGGACGTTTGGGTGACTGTGCCGCCCAGGGCGGTGAAGGGGGCGCCGGAGACTTCCAGGGCTTCCGAGAGCCAGGACCAGCCGACTTCCGGTAGCAAGGGGTCTGCTGCCAGTTCTGGGTCGAGTTCTACGCGTACGTAGGCGACCAGGCGGAACTTGCCGTCCCAGGCTTCCACGCCGTCCGGGTCGTGCAGGAGGACCAGCCTGCCCGTCGACAGTTCGTCCGACGGGCCGGTTATTTCGGCGGTCAATGCGTAGGCCCAAGGTGCTAGGCGTTGCGGCGGGCGCACTTCGGTGAGTTCCAGCTCTGGTCGGGTTTGCACCGACTTGAGCGTCGCCACCGCCCGCCGGAACAGCTCGGGCTCCGCCGCGATTCCGGTCACGGCACCGACTGTATGCCCAAAACGTTCGCCGTTCGCCTGCGGCACGCCGAGTGGGTGACACCGCGCCGAAGCGCTTTCCCGTGGCGTGGGACGATTGGGGGGATGACGAACTCCCTCCTCTCCGAAGCCCCGCTGCTGGTCGCCGCGCGCGGTGGCACGCCTTCTCGCACGCCGGTGTGGTTCATGCGCCAGGCGGGCCGTTCACTGCCGGAGTACCGCAAGCTGCGCGAGGGCACCGCGATGCTCGACGCGTGCATGGACCCGGAGATGGTCTGCGAGATCACGATGCAGCCGGTCCGCAGGCACGACGTGGACGCGGCGATCCTGTTCAGCGACATCGTGGTGCCGCTGAAGGCCGCGGGCGTCGACCTGGACATCGTGCCGGGTGTCGGGCCCGTGGTCGCGAACCCGGTGCGGACCGCCGCTGACGTGGCCGCTCTCCCCGTGCTGCGGGTCGAGCAGGTGCAGCCGGTGCTGGACGCGATCGGGCTGCTGCTCAAGGAACTGGGCGGCGTGCCGCTGATCGGGTTCGCGGGCGCGCCGTTCACGCTGGCGTCGTACCTCGTGGAAGGCGGTCCGAGCCGCAACCACGAGAAGACCAAGGCGCTCATGCACGGCGACCCCGAGCTGTGGCACGCGCTGCTCGGGCGGATCGCCGACCTGACCGCGGAGTTCCTGCGCGCCCAGGTCGAAGCCGGTGTGTCGGCCGTGCAGCTCTTCGACTCGTGGGCGGGCGCGCTGTCCGAGCGCGACTACCGCGAGTTCGTGCTGCCGCACTCGACCCGCGTGCTCTCCTCGATCTCCGGCGTGCCGCGCATCCACTTCGGCGTCGGCACGGGCGAGCTGCTGCCCGCGATGCGCGAAGCGGGCGCGGACGTCGTCGGCGTCGACTGGCGCATCCCGCTGGACGAGGCGGTGCGCCGCCTCCGCGAAGCCGCTCCGGAGCTGCCGGTGCCGGTCGTGCAGGGCAACCTGGACCCGGCGCTGCTGTTCGCGGGGGTGCCCGCGCTGGAGCGCGAGGTCGAGCGGATCGTCGGTGAGGGCAAGGCCGCCGCCGGGCACATCTTCAACCTCGGGCACGGCGTGCTGCCGGACACCGATCCGGAGATGATCACCAAGGCGGTCGAGCTGGTGCACGCCGCCGGATGAGACCACTCCACGTCGCGGTGATCGGGGGCGGTGTCTCCGGTCTCGCCGCGGCGCACCGGCTCCGCAAGCTGCTCGGACCGAGCGCCACGATCACGCTGGTCGAGCAGTCGGACCGGCTCGGCGGCAAGCTGAGCACGGTCGAGCTGGCCGGGCACGCCTACGACGTCGGCACCGAGGCGTTCCTGGTGCGCAGGCCCGAAGCGGCCGAGCTGATCCTGGAACTGGGCATCTCGGCGTCCGTGGTGCACCCGACGGGCGTGCCCGCGACCATCCGCGCGGGCGGTCGCACCAAGCCGATCCCGGCGCACACGCTCATGGGCGTGCCCGCGTCCGCGGAGGCCGTGCGGTCGGTGCTGTCCGACGACGGGTTCCGCCGGGTCGAGGCCGAGCCCGCGCTGCCGCCCATTCGCCTCGACGGCGCCGACGTGGCCGTCGGCACGCTGCTGCACGAGCGGTTCGGGCCCGAGGTCGGTGCCCGACTGGTCGGTCCGCTGCTCGGCGGCGTCTACGCGGGCAGCCCGAAGTCGTTGGGGCTGCGGGCGACCATGCCGCAGCTCGCCACGGCGCTGGACTCCGGGATCGGGTCGCTGCTCGCGGCCGCCGCCACGACGATGCCCGCCCCACCGCAGGCCCGCGCGAAGCGCCCACCGGTGTTCGGCACGCTGGCGGGCGGACTGTCCGGGCTGATCGACGCGCTGGAGCGCGCCTCGGCGGCGCAGGTCCGCCTCGGGCTGCCGGTGCGGGCGTTGAGCTGGCGCGACGTCGGCTGGCGGCTGGAGATCGGGTCGGCGTCGTCGCCGGAGTACCTCGACGTGGACGGGATCGTCCTCGCCGTGCCCGCGCCGTCGGCGCGCAAGCTGCTCGGCGACGTGGCGCCCGCCGCGGCGAAGCGGTACGCGGAGATCGACGTCGCGTCGATGGCCGTGGTCGCCATGGCCCTCCCGCCGGGCACGGAACTGCCGGAGCGGTCCGGTGTGCTGATCGCCGAGGGCGAGCGCCACCGGGACACGACCCCGTTCACCGCCAAGGCCTTCACGTTCTCCAGCCGGAAGTGGGCGCACCTCGACGACGGCCCGCTGCTGGTGCGCGGGTCGGTCGGGCGCTTCGGCCAGACCGCGCTGCTCCAGCGCTCCGACGCGGATCTGGTGAAGGTCGTGCGCGCGGACCTCGCCGAGCTGACGGGCGTCACCGCCGCGCCCATCGACACCGTCGTCACCCGGTGGGGTGGCGGCCTGCCGCAGTACGGCGTCGGCCACCTCGACCTGGTGTCCGGCATCGAGCACGCCGTGGCGGAACTGCCGGGCGTCGCCGTGGCCGGCGCCTCGCTGCACGGCGTGGGCGTGCCCGCGTGCATCGCGACGGCGGACGCCGCCGCCGCACGGGTCGCCGCCCACCTCCTCGGCCGCGTCCAGCGGTGAGCGGGCCCGTGGCGCGCGAACGCCACGGGCCCACCACTGCTAGCCCGCGATCTTGTAGGCGCGGATCACGGTGTTCTCGACGGTGTTGCCCTTGCTGTCGGTGGCCTTGGCCCGCAGTGAGGCGAAGCTGCCGGCAGGTCCGTTGTGGACCAGTGCTGACCTGCCGATGACGGGTGCGTGGCGCCAGGTCTTGCCGTCGTCGAAGGAGACGTCGACAGTGATCCGGTTGACGCGGCCGTTGTCGGCGCCGGGGTTCTGCTGGACGACGAGGGGCACCGGGAACGTGCGATTGGCGGGGGCGGTGTTCCGCCGGTCCAGGTCGGGGCGGAAGCGGATGATCGACATCGGGAGGGGGGTGTACCGCGGTCCCACCTCCTCCGAGCGGAACGTCCACGCGGCGGTGACCTTCGTGCTGAACTCGGACACCCCGCTGCGTGTCGCCTCCGTCTCCACCCGGTAGGACGCCGAGAGCGAGGACATGTCGCCCCGGAGGTTGCCCGGTTCGGTGCTCTCGCCGATCTTCACGCCGTCGCGGAAGAGGGTCGTCCTGGCGCTGTCGAACGCCGAGTAGCCCGTCCCGCCCGTGCTGTCGCCGAACACCGGCACCGTGACGCGGAGGGTCGAGCCGGTCCTCCCCAGCGCGTAGGCGAACCCGTCCAGCGCCGGGCCGAACACCGCGTAGCCGGGCAGGTTGGCGTAGCGCTTGCCTGCTCGGAACTCCCGCGGCGGCGTGTTCTGCTCCGCCTCGATGGTGTTCTCGAAGATCTGCTCGTGCGTCGAGGTCCACGTGACGCCGTCACCGGCGACGTAGTCGGTCGCGGTGCCGGACGCGCCGACGGGTGCCCGCCAGGCGAACGTGCCGCCGCCGAGGGAGTCGGCCGGGCTCAGCGTCAGGAAGTGGTCGCGGCCATCAGGACTTGGCCCGACGGTGGTCTTGACCTCGGCGAAGTCGCTCTTGCCCAGGTCGCGGACCACCCCGGTGGGCATCTCGCCCTTCCACGCCGAGGCGAACCGGTAGTTGATCGGCATGTCGCCCACGGGCGTGCCCTGCCACTGGACGCCGACTCGCGAGGCCATCCGGTCCGGCGCGGCGTCCTCGCCGATCTGGCCCGTCGACGGTTCGTAGGTGTCGGGCAGCGCCTTGCCGTGGATGACGGTGCCCGTCGCCGTCGGCCAGGTCGCGCCGACGTCGCTGATCCGGATCACGGCGGTCGGCTCCGGGACGGACACCTTGACGGGCTTGGTGATCCGCGCGTCGGCGTCGACGACGGTGTCCTCGTCCACGGTCAGCCTGGGGGCCGCCAGGAACGCGAACCTCTTCCCCGTCACGATGGTGCTCCACGCGTAGTAGTCGCCCTTCGGCACGCGGATCTGGGCGCTCCCGTCGTCCTCGGACAGGTAGTACGTCTGCGAACCGCCGATCTCCCCGAGGTAGGTCTCGCCTGGTGCGCGGGTGCCGTCGAGGTCGGTGTGGTTCACGGTCACGGTGTAGCTCTCGACCTCGCGGGCGACCGAGACCGGGCTGCGCACCGCCCCGGTGCTCGACGTGGCGATGACGGTGCCGGTGAAGGCGCCGTCGAGCGTGCCGATCCGGGTGTCGCCGGTGACGGTGACCTTCGCTTCGCCGCCCGCGGGGACGGTGACGTTCGCGGGGGCGACGGTCAGCAGGCCCGCGGGGGCGGGTTTGCCGTCGGGTCCCTTGGCGTCGACGGTCAGGTCGAGGGTGACGGTGTCGGTGCCGGAGTTGCGGTAGACGACGTCCTTGGTGACCGGCACGTCGTCGGCGTGCGGCCACTGCTGGAGGCCGAGGCTGAGGTTGGCGGGTTCGGCGGTCACGGTCTGGGTGATGGCCCTGGTGAGGTCGATCCGGCCGGTGCCCTGGTCGAACGCGGTCAGCGCCGGGTTCGGCTTGGCGGAGGCGACCAAGGCGGCTTTGATCCGTGATCCCGTCCAGTCGGGGTGCTGCTGCTTGAGCAGTGCCGCGGCGCCCGCGACGTGCGGGGTGGCCATCGACGTGCCCGACATGGACACGTAGCCGTCGCCGACGGGTGTGCCGATCGAACCGGTGGAGGACCTCGCGGCCACGATGTCCACGCCTGGTGCGGTGACGTCGGGTTTGACGGCGCCGTCGCCGACCCTGGGGCCACGGCTGGAGAACGCCGCGATGTCGTCGTTCCGGTCGACCGCGCCGACGGTCAGTGCGGCGTCCGCGCTGCCGGGGGAGCCGATGGTCTCGGCGTCGCTGCCCGAGTTGCCCGCGGCGATGACGAAGAGCGTGCCGTGCTGGGCGGAGAGCGTGTTCACCGCTTCTTCGAGCGGGTCGATCTCCGGGCTGTCGCCGCCGCCGAGGCTGAGGTTGACGACGTCGGCGCCCTGCTCGACGGCCCAGGCCATGCCGCCGAGGATCCAGGACTCGGCGCACCCGAACCGGACGCAGACCTTGCCGTCCAGGATCTTGGCGTCCGGGGCCACACCGCGGTACTTGGCCCCGGCGCTGGCGACCGTGGCCGCGACGTGCGTGCCGTGGCCGCTCAGGTCCGCGTCCGACTCGTAGGTGAAGTTCTTCGCGGCCAGTTCTTTGCCCTTGAGGTCGGGGTGCTCGGCGTCGACGCCGGTGTCGAGCACGGCGACCTTCACGCCGGTTCCGGTGTAACCCGCCTGCCACGCCGCGGGCGCGCCGATCTGCGCCACGCTGCGGTCCAGGGTCGGCTGCCGCAGGCCGTCGAGCCTGATCTTCGTGTACGAGCTGTCACCGACGAGGGTCCGCCAGGTGTCCGCGGCCTTTGCCTTCGAGGTGTTGGCCGAGAAGGACTTCACGACGGGCAGGTCGTAGGTGACGGTGGTGCCCGCGAGGGCGTCGGCCGCCCGGACCCCGCCATCGGTGGTCAGGATCAGCGGCACGGAGTCGCGGTGGGCGTCGTCGTAGCGCGACTCGACGAGTTCCGTGACGTCGAACAGCCGCCTGTCCACCCGGCCGCTCGCCACGGCTTTGCGGGCGTCGTCGGGCACGACGAACAGGTGCCCCTGTTCGGTGGACGTCGAGTAGGCGATGTCGTCACGGCCGGTGCCGGGGACGACCGAACCCCCTCCGGCCCCGTCGAGCACGACCCGGTCGCCGGTGATCAGCGTGACGGAGCCCGCCGCTCCCGGCGCGGTGAACCTCGGCGGTGCGGAGCCCTCGGCCGCCGACTCGCCCGCGGACCCGACCACGAGTCCGAGCGTGAGCGCGGTGACCCCCATTAAAGCGCTGTGTCGTCGTGGTGATCGCAACAGCCACCTCCTGGTGTGGTGAACCTGGTGCGGGACGCCTGGAAGCGCTCCCGCACTTCCGGCCACGACCACTGGCCGTGCGTGGTTGCACGAGCACGTGGCGTGAGAGCGCCATGTTTTCGCCACCTCCGCCCGCACGGGATCTGGTAGGCGTGGATCACGGTGTTGCGCGTACCACCGGTCGTTCCCGGCCGTGTCCGGCGGTGAGAGGATGGAGCCATGGCCCGCCTGGACTACACCGAGCTCAACGACACCATCCGCTACACCATGTGGTCGGTCTTCCGCGTCGAACCCGGCCGCCTCCCCGACGACCGCGGCTCCGCGGCCACCGAGGCGCAGAACTACCTGGACGCCCTGGAAGGCAAGGGCGTCGTGGTGCGCGGCGTGTACGACGTCGCGGGCCTGCGGGCCGACGCGGACTACATGATCTGGTGGCACGCCGAGGAGATCGAACAGGTCCAGGCCGCCTACCAGGGCTTCCGCCGCACCGCCGTGGGCCGCGTGTCCACCCCGGTCTGGAGCCAGGTCGCGCTGCACCGGCCCGCCGAGTTCAACCGCAGCCACATCCCGGCGTTCCTCGCCGGTGAAGAGGCCCGCAAGTACGTGTGCGTGTACCCGTTCGTGCGCTCCTACGAGTGGTACCTGCTGCCCGAGGCCGACCGGCGCAAGATGCTCGCCGACCACGGCAAGGAAGCGCGGGACTACCCGGACGTGCGCGCCAACACGGTGTCCTCGTTCGCGCTCGGCGACTACGAGTGGATGCTGGCGTTCGAGGCGGACGAGCTGCACCGCATCGTCGACCTCATGCGGCACCTGCGCGGCACCGAGGCCCGCCTGCACGTCCGCGAGGAGGTCCCGTTCTACACCGGGACCCGCGTGCCCGCCTCCGAGCTGGTCATCAACCTGCCGTGACCGCGAGCGGGCCCGTGGCGCTGGCCGCCGCGGGCCCGCTCCCGGCTACTTCCCGGTGATCTTGTAGGCGCGGATCACCGTCGTCTCGGCCGTGTTCCCCTTGCTGTCGGTGGCCTTCGCCCGCAGCGACGCGAAGCCGGCCTTGCCGTTCAGCACGAGGGCCGAGTCGCCGACGACCGGGACCCGGCGCCAGGTCGCGCCGTCGTCGAACGACGCCTCGACCGCGATCCGCCGGACCTTCCCGTTGTCCGCACCGGCGTTCTGCCTCACCACGAGCGGCACCCGCAGGAGCCGTCCGGCGGGCGCGGCGTTGACCGCGTCCAGTTCGGGTTGGAAGCGGAGCACGGACAGCGGCAGCTTCCGCTCCTCGTCGCCCTCGTGCGCCGAGCGGAACGTCCACGCGGCGGAGACCTTCGTGCTCACGTCCGAGACCACGCTCCGCGTCGCCTCGGCCTCCACCCGGTACGACCCCGCCGCGGCGGGCACCTCGAACTCCCCGTAGGCCGCGCCCGGCGACTCGCCGACCCGCACGCCGTCGCGGAACAGCGTCGTGCGGGCCGTGGTGGTCATCGAGCCGCCGGGGTTGCCGACGCCGTCGCCGAACAGCGGCACGCTCACGGTGAGGGTGTCGCCGCGCCGGTGGAGCGCGGAGTACGACGTCGTGGTGGGACCGAAGACGGCGGTGTTCATGGTTTCGCGGTAGGCCCCGCCGGGCCGGTACGCGCGGGCCGTCCCGCTCAGCGTCGCCTCGAAGTCCAGGCCCGTCCCCGTGCGCCGGGTCTGGACGAACGTCGACCTCCACCGGATGTTCTCGCCCGCGAGGTAGCCGATCGCGGTACCCGGTGCCGGGACCTCGACCAGCCAGGCCCCGCCGCTCCCGTTCCCGTCGACGCCCATCATGCCGTGCAGGTTCTGGCGGCCGTCGGGAGTCGGCCCGAACCGGGTCCGGACCTCGGCGAAGTCCCGCTTGGCAGGCGAGCGGACGTACCCGGTGGGCAGCGATCCGGTGAACCCGGAGGTGTACCGGTAGGTGACCGGCGTGGTCCCGACGGGCGCCGCCCGCCACTCCGCGCCGAGGGTCGCGCTGAGGTCGGCGCCGACGTCCGGACCGAGCTGGGCGATCGTCACGCCGTCGAACGCGCCGAGGAACAGCCCGATGGTGGTGACCCCGGTCTCGCCGTGGCGGAGGGAGAGGTTGATCATGCTGCCGATGGCCTCGGCCTTCGGGTCCGGCACCGTCAGCGTGATCGGTTTGGCGAGCCGGGCGTCGACCGCCACGGTGGTGTTCGCGGTCAGGTTCAGCCTGGGGTACGGCAGGGACGCGTACCGGTCGTCACCGGTCAGCACGGAGCTGCCCGCGAAGTAGTTGCCCACGGGCAGCTTGAGCGACGCCTGCCCGTCCTCCTCGGACAGGAAGAACGCCTGGCCGGAGTCGAGGCCCACCAGGAACGTGGAGTTCTGGGTCGCGGGAGCCCCGTCGGCGTCGGTGTAGTCGAGCGTGAGGGTGTGGGTCTCGCCCTCGCGGAGGACGGCGACCGGCGTGCGGACCGAGGTCGCGCCGGAACTCGCGACGACCGAACCGGCGTAGCCGCCGTCGAGCGCCACGAGCTTGGTGTCACCCGTGACGGAGACCTTCGCCTCACCGCCCGCGGGCACGGTCACCTTGGCCGGCGCGACGGTGAACAGGCCCGCGGGCTTCCCGTCCGGCCCGGTCGCGTCGACCGCCACGTCCAGCGCCACGGGCGTCGGGCCCGTGTTGCGGTAGGTGATGTCCTTGGTGACGGGCTCGTCGTCCTCGTGCGGCCATTCCTGGACGCCGAGGGCGACGCTGACGGGCTCGGCCGTCACGGACTGGGTGATCGCCCTGGTCAGGTCGACCCGCCCGGCTCCCTGGTCGTACGCGCCCACGCCCGGCGTGGGCTTGGCCGCCGCGACGAGCGCCGCCTTGAGCCGCGCGCCGGTCCAGTCGGGGTGCTGCTGCTTGAGCAGCGCCGCGGCGCCCGCGACGTGCGGGGTGGCCATCGACGTGCCGGACAGCGCCACGTGGGAGTCGCCGACGGGCGTGCCGATGGAGCCGGTGGACGACTTCGCGGCCACGATGTCCACGCCGGGCGCGGTGATGTCGGGTTTGACGGCGCCGTCGCCGACCCTGGGGCCGCGGCTGGAGAACGGCGCGACCCTGTCCTCGCGGTCGACGGCGCCGACGGTGAGCGCGGCGTCCGCGCTACCGGGGGAGCCGACCGTGCCGGGACGCCCGGAGTTGCCCGCCGCGATGACGAACAGCGTGCCGTACTGCGCGGACAGCGCGTTCACGGCCGCTTCGAGCGGGTCGACCTCGGGGCTGTCGTCCCCGCCGAGGCTGAGGTTGACGACGTCGGCGCCCTGCTCGGCCGCCCACGCCATGCCGTCGAGGATCCAGGACTCGGCGCACCCGCCGTTCACGCACACCTTGCCGTCGAGGATCTGCGAGTCCGGTGCCACGCCGCGGTACTTCGCCCCGGCGCTGGCGATGGTGGCCGCCACGTGCGTGCCGTGGCCGACCAGGTCCTGGTTGTCCGGGTCCTGGGTGAAGTTCTTCTCGGCCAGTTCCCGGCCCACGAGGTCCGGGTGGGCGGCGTCGACGCCCGTGTCCAGGACGGCGACCTTCACGCCGGTCCCGGTGTAGCCCGCCCGCCACGCGTCCGGCGCGCCGATCTGGGCGGTGCTGCGGTCCAGCGTGGGCTGGCGGAGGCCGTCCAGCCAGATCTTGCGGTAGCCGTCCGGCGCGGCGGCCAGCGCGCGCCAGGAGTCCGCCGCCGTCGCCTTGGCCGCTCGGGCCGCGAACGAGCCCACGACGGGCAGGTCCGCGGTCTTGGCGAGGCCAGCGACGGACCCACCCGGCGCGGGCGTGACGATCAGCGGCACGGAGTCGCGGTGCGCGTCGTCGTAGCGCGCCGCGAGCAGCCCGGTGACGTCGAACAGCCGCTGGTCCAGCTTGCCCGCCGCGAGCAGCGGCTTGGCGTCCTCCGGCACCACGTACTGGTGTCCGGCGGCGGTGAACTTCGAGAACGGGATCCCCGCGCGGTCGCGGCCGGGGACGATCGAGCCGACCTGGTCACCGATCACCACCACCTGGTCGCCGGTGATCAGCGTGACCGAACCGGCGGAACCCGGCCCGGCCCGGTCGACGGGCCCCGGAGCGGCCGATGCCGACTGGGCGGAGCCGACCACCAGGCCGAGCGCGAGCAGGGACGCGCTCCAACGGGCACCGCGCCTTCGTGTCCTTCGCAACTGGCTACCTCCCCCTGAGGTGTGCGCGCCCGCCGTGGGCGCGCTTCCGGGGGGCGCCGATCGGACGGCGGCAGCGGTGAACCGAACGTGACGAAATCCCCCCGGAGGCCTCGAACCTATCGGCGGTGGAAGTGGTTGGATTCCGCTCAACGAGCGAAGTACCGGACCGGCGTCCGATCACCCCGCGTAGTTGCCGGGGTCAGGCGCGTTCGGTGACGACGCCCGCCGCGGAGACCACGAGACCCGCCTGCGCGCCGCCCCCGCCGCAGTCCGGGCCGTTCGGGTAGGTCTGCTTCGGCGTCACGGTCAGGTCCTCGTCGAGCACGACGGCGCCCGCCGAGTCCGCCAGCGTCAGGGTCACGGTGACGGGCTCGGAGGGCAGGCCCACGACCTCCGCGAAGCCGATCATCCCGCCCGTCGGCACGACCGACACCCCGCAGGTGTCGGTGGGGGCGGTGCCGGTGCACGTCTCCCGCCCGTTCGTGGTCGCGGGCGTCAGCGTCACGGCCGGTTTCGTGCACTTGCCACCCCAGCAGACCTCCAGCGTCGCGGACTTCACGCCGGGCAGGTCGACGTCCAGGCCGATGCCGACCCGTGTGCCGATGAGCGTGCAGGCCTTGGGTTCCGCGGCGCACCCGCAGAGGGCGAGCAGCGACGCGATGACGGCGATGATCCTCATGTGCTCCAGACGGAAGCGACGGCCGATCGGGTTGCTCCGCGTCGGGTGAGCGGGCCCGTGGCGCGAGAACGCCACGGGCCCGCCACTGCTAGCCCGCGATCTTGTAAGCGCGGATCACGGTGTTCTCGACGGAGTTCCCCTTGCTGTCGGTGGCCTTGGCCCGCAGTGAGGCGAAGCTGCCGGCGGGTCCGTTGTGGACGATCGCCGACCTGCCGATGACGGGTGCGTGGCGCCAGGTCTTGCCGTCGTCGAAGGAGACGTCGACGGTGATCCGGTTGACGCGGCCGTTGTCGGCACCGGGGTTCTGCTGCACGAGCAGCGGAACCGCGATCAGCCGTCCGGCGGGTGCGGAGTTCTTCTTGTCCAGCTTCGGCAGGAAGCGGACGACCGACAGCGGCAGCGACTTGGACTGCTGCCCGTCCACGTGCGCCGAGCGGAACGTCCACGCGGCGCTGACCCTGGTGCTGAACTCGGACACGCCGCTGCGGGTCGCCTCGGACTCCAGGCGGTAGGCCCCCGCCTCGGCTGGCACGGTGAAGTCGCCGTACGTGGTGGTGGTCTCACCGACCTTCGTGCCGTTGCGGAAGAGCGTTGTCCTGGCCGAGTCGACCAGCGAGTAGCCCTCACCGCCCCTGTTGTCGCTGAAGAGCGGCACCGAGGCGCGGATGGAGTCGCCGCTCCGGCCCAACGCCCGCAGGTAGCCGTCCAAGCCGGGGCTGAAGACGGCGTAGTTGGGCGCGAGCTCGTAGCTCTTGCCCGGCTTGTACTTCTTCGGGGGCGTGACCTGCTCCGTCTCCAGCGAGTTGCCCGACACCTGGTCGTACAGGGCACCCCACGTGGTGTTGTCACCGGCGACGAGGTCGACCATCGTGCCGGACTCGCCCATGGGCGCGATCCACGACCAGCCGCCACCGCCGTCGGGGTCCGTCCCGAGCAGCGCGTGCGCGTGGGTCCGGCCTTCCGGGGTCGGGCCGACCGTGGTCCTGACCTCGGCGAAGTCCTTCTTGGCCAGGTCGCGGACGTGCCCGGTGGGCGCCTTCCCCAACCACGCCGAGCCGAACCGGTAGTTGATCGGCGTGTCACCGTCCGGGGTGCCGCGCCACTGGACGCCCATCCGCGCCGTCAGGTCACCCGGCGCGACGTCCGGGCCGAGCTGGGCCGTCGTCAGGGTGTCGCCGAAGTCGCTGAGGTAGATCAGGCCGTAGCCGGTGCTCTTCTGCCCCGACCGCCTGGTCACGGAGTACTCGCCCAGCACGCCCTCGGCCGCGGGCTCGGGGACGGACACCTTGACGGGCTTGGCGACCCGCGCGTCGATGTCGACGACGGTGTCCCCGCTGACCGTGAGCTTCGGCCGCGTGAGCACCGCCCAGTCGGACCCGGTCACGATGTAGGTCGTGCCGAAGTAGTCGCCCTTCGGCACGCGGACGCTGCTGCTCCCGTCCTCCTCGTAGAAGCCGTAGGCCTTCATCGTGTCGAGCGCCACGAGCGCCGTGGAGCTGTCCGGGGCGGGCTTGCCGTCCGGCCCGGTGTGGTTGACGGTCACGGTGTAGCTCTCGACCTCGCGCACGATGGAGAGCGGGCTGCGCACCGCTCCGCTCGCCGTGGTGGCGACGACGGTGCCGGTGTAGGCGCCGTCGACCGAGCCGATCCGGGTGTCGCCGGTGACGACCACCTTCGCCTCGCCGCCCGCGGGCACGGTCACCTTCGCCGGGGAGGCCGTGAGCAGGCCCGCGGGAGCGGGCTTGCCGTCGGGACCCTTGACGTCGACGGCCACGTCCAGCGCGACCGCGTCGGTACCGGAGTTGCGGTAGACGACCTCCTTGGAGACCGGCACGTCGTCGGCGTGCGGCCACTCGTGCAGGCCGAGGCTGAGGCTCGCGGGCTCGGCCGTCACGGTCTGGGTGATGGCCTTGGTCAGGTCGATCCGCCCGGTGCCCTGGTCGAACGCGGTCAGCGCCGGGTTCGGCTTCGCCGAGGCGACCAGCGCCGCCTTGATCCGCGATCCCGTCCAATCGGGGTGCTGCTGCTTGAGCAGCGCCGCCGCGCCCGCGACGTGCGGGGTGGCCATCGACGTGCCGGACATGGACACGTAGCCGTCACCCGCGGGGGTGCCGATCACGCCGGTGGACGACTTCGCCGCCACGATGCCCACACCCGGTGCGGTGACGTCGGGCTTCACGGCGCCGTCGCCGACCCTGGGGCCGCGGCTGGAGAACGGGGCGATGCCGTCGTTGCGGTCCACGGCACCGACGGTGAGCGCGGCGTCCGCGCTGCCGGGGGAGCCGATGGTCTCGGCGCCGCCCGAGTTGCCCGCCGCGATGACGAAGAGCGTGCCGTACTGGGCGGACAGCGTGTTCACCGCTTCTTCGAGCGGGTCGATCTCCGGGCTGTCACCGCCACCCAGGCTGAGGTTCACGACGTCGGCGCCCTGCTCGGCCGCCCACGCCATGCCGTCGAGGATCCACGACTCGGCGCACCCGTTGAGGACGCAGACCTTGCCGTCCATGATCTTCGCGTCCGGTGCCACGCCGCGGTACTTGGCCCCGGCGCTGGCGATCGTGGCCGCCACGTGCGTGCCGTGGCCGACGAGGTCCTGGTTGTCGGCGTCCTCGGTGAAGTTCTGCTCCACCAGTTCCCGGCCCTTGAGGTCGGGGTGCTCGGCATCGACGCCGGTGTCGAGCACGGCGACCTTCACGCCGGTCCCGGTGTAGCCGGCCTGCCACGCCGCGGGAGCGCCGATCTGCGCCACGCTGCGGTCCAGGGTCGGCTGCCGCAGGCCGTCGAGCCTGATCTTCGTGTAGGCGCTGTCGGCGAGGAGGGCGCTCCACGCGCTCGCGGCCTGCGCCTTGGCCGTGCGGGCCGCGAACGACCGCACGGTCGGCAGTGCACCGGTGACCGCTGTCCCGACGGGGGAGCCCGCCGCGCGGAGGTCCTTGCCGGTCGTGAGGATCAGTGGAACGGAGTCGCGGTGGGCGTCGTCGTAGCGCGACTCGATGAGTTCGGTGACGTCGAACAGCCGCCTGTCCACCCGGCCCGAGGCCACCGCCCGCCGCGCGTCGGCGGGGACGACGAAGACGTGCCCCTGCTCGGTGGACGTGGTGAAGACAACGTTGTCGCGACCGGCGGCCTTGACGACCGAGCCACCTCCGGTCCCGTCGAGCACAACGCGGTCACCCGTGATCAGCGTGACGGAACCCGCCTTGCCCGCGGCGGGGAACCTCGTCGGCGCGGACTCCGCGGCCGTCGACTCCCCCGCCGATCCGACCACGAGTCCGAACGCGAGCGCGGCCACTCCCAGTAGAGCGCCGTGTCGTCGTGTTGATCGCAACAGCCACCTCCCGGTTTGGTGAATCCGTGCGGGAACGCACGACCGGGGCGTCGATCGAACGGTGGCGGCGGTGTACCGAAAGTGACGAAAGACCCCGGCACTTTCGAACATATCGACGTTTGAGAAGCGTGCCTTCCACTTGACGGGCGAAGTTCCGGCCGACCTTCTGCCACGCTCCGTGACGGAAAACGGCGTGAGCAGGGGCGTGGCAGAGATGTGCCACGGTCGTCCCGTATCAGTTCGCGGCGCTCTCGCGTCAGGACGCGGTCCGGCGCCACCAGCGCTTCGGTTTCACCGGCGGCAGGGCCCCGCGGTCCCGCGCCCAGGCCGTGAAGGCCGCGGCGTCCTCCCGAGCCCGGCTGCCCGCCACCCGCGGGTGGGCCAGGGCGTACTCGTCGAACAGCGGGCGGAAGCGGTCCGCCAGCGCGTCGACGGCCTCCGGCGCGAGCATCGCCACGATGCCGCGCCGCTTCGCCAGCAGCGACCGTGCCTCCACGCGCAGCAGGCGCTCGTCGAACCCGCCGGGGGAGGGGCCGCCCGCCAGCAGCGCGGTCAGCAGCTCCGCCTGGGCCCTGGCCAGCCGTTCCCGCGCCCCGTCGGTCATCCGCGCCCCGCCAGCACCGCGCGGATCGCCGCCATCTCGCCCGCCAGCTCGGTGTCGGACGGGTAGTTGTCGTCGCGCTCCAGCAGCACACCGGGCGGGTCCACGCGGGACCTCAGCTCGCCCAGCAGGTCCAGCACCTCCGGCAGCACCGCGTGGGCGTGGGTGTCGTGGTAGACGCCGTCGTTCTCCACGCCACCCGCCACGTGCACGTAGGCCAGGCGCTCCAACGGGATCTCGTCCAGGAACCGGTTCGGGTCCGTGCCGAGGTTGCGGGCGTTCGCGTGCAGGTTCGCCACGTCGATCAGCAGGAAGCAGTCCGTGCGCTCCACCAGGTCCGCCAGGAACTGGCCCTCGGTCAGCTCGCCGTCCGGCCACTCCAGCAGCGCGGCGATGTTCTCCAGCGCCAGCGGCACCGGCAGGTTCGCCTGCGCCGTCCTCACGTTGGCCACCAGCACGTCCAGCGCGTCCCGCGTGCGCGGCACCGGCATCAGGTGCCCGGAGTCGAGCCCGCCCGCGCGGACGAAGCACACGTGGTCGCTCACCAGCGGCGCGCCCAGCGCCTCCGCCACCGAGCCGAGGTGCTCGACCCGGTGCGCGTCGACGGGGTCCGCGCTGCCCAGCGAGAGCGACACCGCGTGCGGCAGCACCGGCACACCCCGTTCGCGCAGCAGCAGGATCGACTCCGGCAGGTGCTCCACGTGCAGGTTCTCCGCGACCACCTCGACGAAGTCGACGTCGGGCAGCCGTTCCACGGTCAGGTCGATCTCCGCGCGCCAGCCGATGCCGACGCCGAGCCTGTCGATGGCACCCATCAGTCCCCACCTCCTCCGCCACCGCACGACGAGCCGCAGGACGATCCGCTGCTGCACGACGACGAGCTGTCACTGCTGGAACCGCAGCCGCTGTTCGAGCCGCAGCCACTGGAACAGCTATTGCAACTGCTCCCGTACATGGTGCCGCCGTCCGAGCCGTTCCTGTTCCGGGCGTGCTTGCCCCGGCGCAGCGTCGCGCCCGCGCTCGGCACGATCCCGAGCATCTCCCACACGTAGTACATGTTCGGGAAATTCCCAATGCGTCCCGTCAGGCCGTGCTGGGCCACGATGCCGACCCGGTCGTTCGACATGACCACGACCTTCCGCTCCTCGCGGCGGCCCGCCCGGCGCACCGGACGGCGCATCCGGCCCGCGACCCAGCGGACGGCCAGCGCGAGCACGACCACCAGGATCGCGATCCCGGCGTTCAGGTCCACCAGGCCGACGGCGGCGATGGCGCCGACCGCGGCGACGACGCAGAGGAACCGGACGAAGCCCCACGCCTTGCGCCTGCCGGGCGAGATCAGCAGACCCCGGTCGACCAGGTGCTGCTTCAGCGCGTCCAGCGCGCCGCTGCCCGCCGTGGACTTGATCAGCTCGCCCAGCATCCGGCCGGTGCGGGCCGCGCCCAGCGCGTACGCCTCCAACGGTGTCGCCGCGCCCTGCGAGGTCGCGGACACCGCGCTCACCACCCCCTCACGGGAGATCCGCAGGAGTCCCGCCTCCAGCAGCCGGACGACCGCCACCTCCGCGGCGCGGCCAGGCCCGCCGGACAGGTAGCCGAATTCCTCGACCGAGATGCCTGTTCTGCCCGAAATATCCGTCCCGGAAGCCATTGACCGCCGCCTTTCCCACAAGCCGATGGCCATCCGACTCCGCGGCGGGCCCATTCGTTCCGCGCTGTGAGGCCGAGGCCACCACGGCGACGTCAAGTCGTCCGCGATGGCCTCGGCACCCCCTCACCGGCTAGCTGCCACCCCCGCCGCAGCCGCCGCCCCCACCACAACTGCTTCCTCCGCCACTGCTGCAACTGCTCCCGCCGGTGCTGCAACCGGTCCCGGACGAGACGTAACCGCCGCCGCTGCTCGTGCTCGCGGCCGTGTACATCAGCGACGTGCGCAGGGCCAGGTCGGGGTGCGCGGACAACCCGCCGAGGGCGACCAGCCCCGCCACACCGCCCGCGCTCGCCGCCGCCCTGCTGCCCGACCGGGCGCCCTCCAGGGCGCGGTCACCCGCGGCCGTGCGCCTGATCGAGCCGGACCGGGTCAGCAGCACGACCAGCACGGCGGTGAGGATCAACTGGAGCGTCAGCCAGCCGACGGGAGCGCCGATCGCGATCCCGTTGACCCAGCGGACCACCCCGATGGCGAACAGCACCACCATCGGCAGCGCGCCCACCCGCAGTTCCCGCTTGGCCGTGGAGGGCTCGATGAGCATCCCCGCCCCGCTGAGCCGGGTCCCGACCGCCTTCACCGCGTCCGCCTGCACCACGGAGGCCATGAGCAGGTTCAGCGTGCGGTTGCTGTAGCGGCCCGCGTCCGCCAGCACGGCGCGGTCCACGGCGTTGGTCGCCTTCGGCTTGCCGATCAGCCCCACCGTGCCGCGTCGGGTCGACCGGAGCGCCTCGGCCTCGATCAGCCTGGCCAGGGAGGCCTCGACCACCCGTCGAGGCCCGCCCGCGAGGTACGCCAACTCGTCGACGTCCACGCTCCCCGCGGGCGCGCCCACCCGGCTCGCCCGCATCCGGATCCGCACACCGATCGCGAACAGCACCGAGATGCCCAGCGCGATCCAGTAGATGTTCAGGAATTCCGGGCCCGAAAGCCCCCAAGGTTGCTCCACGGTCCACCCCCTGCCGCTCTTGGCGGAACTCGTCCGCCAATCGAGAGGCAAGCGTGTGCTCTGGAACACATCCCGACAAGGGGCTTGAGCGAAATTTAGGCTGCTGTTGGGTATTGCTTAGGAGGACGACGACCCGTCGACTCCGCTGGACCCCTCGCCATCAGTTCCTTTGAGCAAGAACATGCTTCCTCCCAGGTCGGAGACCGGTCCGGATGACGTCACCCAAGGACGTCATCCGGGGCAACCACACCAGTCTGCTTCACGGAGACCCGATTGTCGCCTGTTGCGCTGCGTGCTCGAACGACTCCGGAGAGACGCATTCCGCATTAGGGCGCGGATTCGTCCACCAATCGCAAGCTGATGCTGTTGATGCAGTAACGCTGATCCGTAGGAGTGTCGTAACCCTCGCCCTCGAAAACGTGCCCGAGGTGGCTGTGGCAGTTCCCGCACAGCACTTCCGTGCGGACCATGCCCATGGCGCGGTCCTCGCGCAGGATCACCCGGTCCGCCGCCAGCGGCGAGAAGAACGAGGGCCAGCCGCAGTGCGAGTCGAACTTGGTCTCGCTGCGGAACAGTTCGGTGCCGCACGCGCGGCACTCGTAGACACCGACCTTCTTGGTGTCCGTGTACTCACCGACCCACGCGGGCTCGGTGCCGCCCTGGCGCAGGACGCGGTACTCGCTGGGGGTCAGGCTCTCCCGCCACTCCTGCTCCGAGCGGACGACCTTCGGCGTGGCGCCGACAACAGGTTCCATGCCTCCACGCTAATGCGATTCGGGCGCCGGGGTGGGTTGCGGGTGTCTTACGGAACAGCGATGGGCGCCCGTCGACCGGGCGCCGACGTCACCCGAACAGGACCCCGATGATCTCGCCGAGGCCGAACCACACGCTGATCAGCACGCCGAGCAGGATCAGCGTCACCACCAGCACCGCGAGGAAGCGCTGCTCCCCGCTGGCGCGGTTCGCCGAGTCGGCGAAGTCCGCCACGCCGTCGAGGTAGCCCTCGACCGTGTAGCCCGGCCGTTCCCGCTCCATCCGGTCCAGGTGCTCCGCGAAGGCCTTCGCCTCGGGATCCGCCGGATCGAGCCCGATGAGGTCGTCGGAGAACCGCTTCGCCGGTCCTTCGTCTGGTCTTTCCGCGCCTGGAAAGGTGGCCATGCTCCCGAGAATAGAGGGTCCTCAGCCCGCCAAGGCCAGAGCGGGCCTCACCGCGCCGACGGGCAGCCCGTGGCCCAGCACCGGGACGGTCGCCAACGACGTGAGCGCGCCCACGTCCACCCCGAGCATCCGCAGCGCTTCGACGACGACCACGGCCCGCGCCCGGCTGGACCCGTCCGCGATCTTCAGCGCCACCGCGGACCCGTCCGGCAGGCCGATCGCGTAGACGCCCTCGGCGCCGTCCTTGGCCAGCGCACCCGGCAGGGCCCGCATCAGCTCGGTGACGTCGCGGCCGGTGCCGCCGACCCACTCGGGGTGGCGGTTCATCGCGGCGGCGATCCGGTGCTCCGGGGTGCCCTCCGGCGCGCTGGCGATCGTGCCGAACGCCCGCGCCAGCCCGTTCAGGCTGATCCCGAACAGCGGCGCGCCGCACCCGTCGACCCCGACCGCGCCGACGAGTTCCCCCGACAGTTCTTCGAGGGTCGTCCGCATCGCGACCTGGAGCGGGTGGTCGGGCGAGAGGTAGTCGTCGGTCGACCAGCCGTTGCGCACGCAGGTCAGCAGCATCGCGGCGTGCTTGCCCGAGCAGTTCATGTACTCCGGGGCCCGGCCCCGGCCCGCGGCCAGGTGGGCGGCCAGCGCGGCCTCGCCGATCGGCAGGTCCGGGGTGCACTGGAGGGCGGTGAGGTCCAGGCCCGCCAGCGCCAGGATCCGGCGGGCGCCCTCGACGTGGAAGTCCTCGCCGGAGTGGCTGGCGCAGGCCAGCGCCAGCAGTTCGCCGTCGAGGTCGAGGCCGTTGCGGAGCATCGCCAGGCCCTGCACCGGCTTGTTGGAGGAACGGGGGAGCGTCACCCGTTCGGGGTGGCCCTTGCGGAGGACTTCGGCACCGGACGCGTCGAACGCGACCACCGAACCGTGGTGCACGGATTCCAGGAACTCGCCACGCCAGACCTCGGCCACGACCTCGTGCACGACACGCCTCCTCTACACTGCCAACTGTCGACAGTTAACAGCCTGTTGGTCGGTTTTGCCAGGTTGGGAGATGTACGTGACACCGCCGCTGCACCTGAGCCTCGCCGGGCAGACCGTGGACGTGCTCCGGGAGCTGGTCCTGACCGGGGAGATCCCGCCGGGGGAGCGGGTGAACGAGGTCGAGCTGGCGCACCGGCTGGGGATCAGCCGGGGGCCGCTGCGGGAGGCGATCCGGCACCTGTCCAGCGAGGGGCTGCTGGTGCTGGTGCCCAACAAGGGGGCCCACGTGCCCAAGGCCGACGCCGACGAGGTGCAGGCGCTGTTCGAGCTGAGGTCCGCGCTGGAGTGCGCGGCCGCCGAGCTGGCCGCCAGTCGGCGGACGGACGCCGACGTGACCCGCCTGCGGGAGGTGTGCGAGCTGTCGCGCCGGGACTACCAGGCCGGGATGAGGTTCCCGTACCGCCTGGACCTGGCGTTCCACCAGGCGCTACTGGACGCCGCCCGGAGTCCGCGGATCGCGGAGCAGGTGCGGCTGGTGCAGCAGCGGGTGGTGCTGCTGCGCAGCGGGCTGAAGGACGACCCGCCGCACCAGCACGCGTCGCTGGACGACCACGACGCTCTCGTGGTGGCTGTCGCGGCGGGGGACAGCCACCAGGCGAACCGGATCATGCGCCGCCACCTGTCACGGGTGCGGGCTCAGATGCTGACCAGCCTGGACGGCTGATCGCCGCCCGGCGGTCAGTGCGTGGCCAGGTGCTCCAGCAGCAGCGCCGACGTGCGCTCCGCCGCTTCCTCCGGCACGAAGTGCCCGACGCCGTTCAGCACCTCGAACCGGTACGGCCCGTGCGCCCAGTCGCTGGTGCTCTGCGCGGCCTCGGGGCCGACGGCGTCGTCCTCGGAGCCCCACAGGTACAGCGTCGGCACGGTGACGGGCGCGTACTGCCCGTCGAAGGTGTTCGCCCGGTACCAGTTGAGCGCGGCGGTCAGCGCCCCCGGCTCGGAGAGCTGCCGCACGTACTGCTCGACCCGCTGGCGCGGGATCACCGGGGGCCACCCCTGCCGCAGCCGGGCCGCGCCGTTGGCGAGCATCTCGCGTTCGGGCACCTCGGGCCTGCGCAGGTAGTCGAGGAGCGCTCCGCGGGCGCGCTGGTCGGGGTCGGTGCGCAGCGCCTCGGCGAACGCGCCGGGGTGCGGGGCGGACACGGAGGTGAGGGTGCGGACGCGCAGGGGGTTGCGGGCCGCGGCGAGCCAGCCGACCACGCCGCCCCAGTCGTGGCCGACCAGGTCGAAGCGGCGCCAGCCGAGCTGGTCGGCGATGGCGGTGACGTCGTCGACGGCGTGGTCGACGGAGTAGTCCTCCACGCGCTTCGGGCGGACGCCGGGCGAGTAGCCGCGCTGGTTGGGGGCGACCGCCCGGTAGCCGTCAGCGGCCAGCGCGCGGAGCTGGTGGCGCCACTCGATGCCGCACTGCGGGACCCCGTGCAGCAGCAGGACCTTGCGGCCGTCCAACGGGCCCGCCGCGACCGCGTCGAACGTGCCCGCGTCGGTCGGGATCCGCAGCCTCGTGAGCGCGGTGGCGTCGGTCGCGGTGCTGAGCTGGAAGACGTCACGTCGTGATCGCATGACTACAGCCTGGAACATCTGCTGGTCGTGATCGATGGTGTGGGCACCCAACTAGGAACGGGGGGTAGCCCTACCGTCGTCGATCACCGTCGTGTGGTTGACGGACGTGCGGAACCGGACCTCTCCCGCCTCGTGCCAGGCGCTGACCAGCAGTTCGTCGCCGGGGAACACCGGGTTGGCGAAGCGGGCGCCCACGGCGAGGACGTCCAACCGCTCGGCCAGCAGGCGTGCGGTGATGCCGTAGGTGGCCAGCCCGTGCAGGATCGGGCGGGGGAAGCCGCCGCGTTCGGCGAACGCCCGGTCCCAGTGCAGCGGGTTCTCGTCGCCGGTGAGGCGGTAGAGGTCGGCCTGGTCCGGGGTGGTGCGGAAGCGCAGCTCCACGTCCGGCGCGCGGTCGGGCACCGGCAGGCGGGCCGTGGTCCCGCGCGGACCGCCGAAGCCACCCGCGCCGCGGACGAACAGCGACGCGCGGGTGGTGAAGTCGGCGTCGCCGGTCGCGCGCCACTCGCGCACGACCAGCGCGCCGGAGCCCTTGTCGAACACGTCGACGACCCTGCGGGTCACCTCGATCGTGCCGGACGGCGGCAGTTCACCCGACAGCGCCAGCGACTGCTCGGCGTGCAGGACCCGCGTCATGTCGGCGTCCAGTTCCACCTGCGGGCCGCCGAACTGCGCGACCGCGATGGCGAAACCGGGCTGCATGCCCGTTCCGCCGACCGCGGCCGCGTAGCGCTCGACGTCGTCCTCGGTCCAGGACCGGACGACGGTGCTCACCCCAGGGAACCGCTGACCTTGGCGTGGCCCTTGAGGAGGTTGCGGGCGATCGTCCGGCGCTGGATCTCGTCGGTGCCCTCGTAGATGCGCAGCAGCCGCAGCTCGCGGTACCAGCGCTCGATCGGCAGCTCACGGGTGTAGCCCATGCCGCCGTGGATCTGGAGCACGCGGTCGACGATCTCGTTCGCCTTCACGCCGCCGTACAGCTTCGCCATCGACTGCGCCTGGCGCGAGTCCTTGCCCTCGTCGACGAGCCACGCGGCGTGCAGCACGAGCCAGCGCAGCGCCTCGATCTCGACCGCGGAGTCGGCGATCATCCACTGGATGGCCTGGTACTCGGCGATCGGCTGGCCGAACGTGACGCGGGTGTTCGCCTGCTCGATGGCCATCTCCACCAGGCGCTCCACCGAGCCGATGGCCCGCGCGGGCAGCATGTACCGGCCCGCGCCGATCCACTGCATGGCCAGGGTGAAGCCGTGGCCGATCTCGCCGAGGACGTTCTCCTCGGGCACGCGCACGTTGTCGAACACGAGCGCCGCCGGACCCCACTGGCCCATGGTCGGGATGGGCTCGGACTTCCAGCCCATGTCGCGGTCGACGAGGAAGCACGTGACGCCGCCGTTGGCGCCCTTCTCCTTGTCCGTCACGGCGAAGACCATCACGAAGTCGGCCTCGTTGCCGCCGGTGATGAACGTCTTCTCACCGTTGATCACCCACTCGTTCCCCTCCTTGCGCGCGGAGGTGCGGATGGCCTTGGCGTCGGACCCGGCGCCGGGCTCGGTGATCGCGAAGCACGACTTGCGCTCGCCGGAGATCGTCGGGAGCAGGTAGCGCTCCTTCTGCTCGGCGTTGCCGTGGTAGAGGATGTTGTCCGCGTAACCGCCGAAGCGGAACTGCACGAACGACCGGCCCAGCTCGGCCTCGATCAGGGCGGTCATCACCGCGCCCAACCCCATGCCGCCGTACTCCGTCGGCGTCTGCACGCCCCAGAAGCCCGCCGTCTTCGCCTTCTGCTGCAACGCTTCCAGCTCTTCGTACGTCAGGCCGGGCTGGTTGGCGCGCTCGCGGCGGAGCACCTCCGGCTCCAGCGGGATGATCTCCTTGCGCACGAAGGTCCGCACCCAGTCGCGGATCTCCCGCTGCTCCTCGTCGAGCGTGAAGTCCATGCTGTTCCCCGTTTCAGAAGGCGTTGACGCCGGTCAGCGCGCGGCCGATGAGCAGTTTCTGGATCTGGCTGGTGCCCTCGTAGAGGGTGGTCACCCTGGTGTCCCGCAGGAACTTCCCGACCGGGTACTCGTCGATGTACCCGTACCCGCCGAAGACCTGGATGGCGTTGTTCGCGACCCGCACGGCCGCCTCGCTGGCGTACAGCTTCGCCATCGACGCCTCGGTGCGGAACGGCTCGCCGCGGTCGGCGAGGTCCGCGACCCGCCACGTGAGCAGGCGGGCGGCGTCCGTCTCGACGGCCATGTCCGCGAGGAGTTCCTGCACGAGCTGGAACCCGGCGATGGGCTTGCCGAACTGCTCGCGCTCGGCCGCGTACTTGAGGCTCGCCTCCAACGCCCCCCGCGCGGCGCCGACGCAGCCCGCCGCGACGGACATCCGGCCCCGGTCGAGCGCCGCCATCGCGAGCTTGAAGCCCGCGCCCTCGTCGCCGAGCCTGGCGCTGTCCGGGACGCGCACGCGGTCCAGCACGAGTTCCGCCGTGGCCTGGCCGCGCATGCCGAGCTTGCCGTGGATCTCATTGGCCCGGAAGCCGTCGGAGTCGGTGGGCACGAGGAACGCGGTGATGCCCCTCGGGCCGGGTCCGCCGGTGCGGGCGAAGACCAGCGCGACGTCGGCCCAGGTCCCGTTGGTGATGAAGATCTTGGTGCCGGTGAGCAGCCAGTCGTCGCCGTCGCGCTCGGCCCTGGTCGCGAGCGACCCCGCGTCCGACCCGGTGCCCGGTTCGGTGAGGCCGAAGCAGCCCAGCCGCGTGCCCGCGCACAGGCCGGGCAGCCACTGCTCCTTCTGCTCGGCGGTGCCGTGCTTGAAGATCGTCTTGCCGACCAGGCCTAGCGACACCGAGATGATGCCGCGCACGGCCGAGTCGCCGCGCGCGATCTCCTCCAGGACCAGGCAGTACGCCAGGTTGTCGCCGCCGGACCCGCCGTGCTCCTCGTCGATGCCCAGCCCGAGGAACCCCACCTCGCCCAGTCGGGGCACGAGCGCGCGGTCGATGGCCTCGTCGCGGTCCCACTGCTGGGCGAACGGGACGATCCGCTCCTCCGTGAAGCGGTGGGCCAGTTCTTTGAGCTGCTGGTGCTCGTCGGACAGGCGTAGATCCACGCCAAGACCTCCTAAACCGAACGGCGTTAGGTATAACGTAGGCGCGTCGGAGAACCCAGTGCAAGGGGGTCGATGTGCCTCGACCGAGCGTCCCCATCCTCAGCGGCGCCCGCATCCGCGAGGTCGCTCTCGACATCATCGACCGGGACGGGCTGGACGGCCTGTCGATGCGCAAGCTCGCGGCCGAGCTGGGCGTGCGCGCGCCGTCGCTGTACGGGCACGTGGCGACCAAGGACGACCTGCTGCACGAGGTCGCCAGCGAGGTGCTGGAACAGGTGGACGTGTCCGGTTTCGAGGCGGGCGACTGGCGGCGCGGCCTGGTCGAGAGCGCGCGCTCCTACCGGGCCGCGCTGTCGCGGCACCCGAACGTCGTGCCGTTCCTCGCCTACGGCCCCGCCGGGCGGGGCGCGTCGCTGCGGCGGCTCGACGTGATGCACGGCGCGCTGGTCGACGCGGGCTGGCCGCGCAGGCACGCGACGATGATCGCGGCGTCGCTGATGTACCTGGTGTTCGGCGCCGCGCTGAGCACGTTCTCCAGCGGTTTCTCCACAGACGCGTCGGTGTACCAGGGGCGCTACCCGCACCTGGACAAGGCCCACCTGCTGCCGTCGGTCGCGGAGGAACTGGACCGGGACAGCTTCGAACTGGCCCTCAGCGCGTTCGTGGAGGGCCTGGAGCTACTTCGCGCGTCCGCGGACCTCCAGGTGCGCGAGTAGTTCCTCGGTCGCCTTCGCGATGACGTCGACGGCGCGGTCGAACGCCTCGGCGTTGTGCGCGGCGGGCGTCCGGAACCCGGACACCTTCCGCACGTACTGGAGCGCGGCGGCGCGCATGTCGCCCTCCGTGACGTCGTCCTCGAACGGCGGGCGGAGCGTCTTGATGCTTCGGCACATGCCGCCATTGTCGTTTACGCTGCCCGTCGTGGCCCAGAAGGCGTTGGAACTGATCGTTCCCGGACCCCACGGCGACCGGGCCGTGCGGCTGTCCAACCCGGACAAGGTGTATTTCCCCGAGCGCGGCATCACCAAGCGCCAGGTCGTCGAGTACTACCTCTCCGTGGCCGAGCCGTTGCTGGGCGTGCTGCGCGACCGCCCGACCACGTTGAAGCGGTACGTGGACGGCGTCACCGGCGAGGCGTTCTACCAGAAGCGGCTGCCGAAGAACGCGCCCGACTTCGTCGAGACCGCCACCATCAAGTTCCCCTCCGGCCGTCCGGCCGACGAGGTCTGCCCGACCGAGCCCGCCGTCATCGCGTGGGCCGCCAACCTCGGCACGTTCGACTTCCACCCGTGGCCCGTCCGCAGACCGCTGGTCGACCACCCGGACGAACTCCGCGTCGACCTCGACCCCCAGCCCGGCACCGACTTCCGCGACGCCGCACGGGTCGCCCTCGTCCTGCGCGAGGTCCTGTCCGAACTCGGCATCACCGGCTACCCCAAGACGTCCGGCGGCCGCGGCGTCCACGTGGCCGTCCGCATCAGGCCGGAGTGGGACTTCATCGAGGTCCGCCACGCCGTCATCGCCCTGGCCCGCGAGGTCGAACGCCGCATGCCGTCGGAGGCCACCACGTCGTGGTGGAAGGAGGAACGCGGCGAGAAGGTCTTCCTCGACTTCAACCAGGCCGCCAGGGACCGCACCATCGCCTCGGCTTGGTCGGTCCGCGGCACCCCGCGCGCCACCGTGTCCACACCGGTCACCTGGGACCAGTTGTCCACAGTGGACCCGGACGACTTCGACGTCCTCACCGTGCCGGGCTACTACGCCGAGCACGGCGACCCGCACGCGTCGCTCGACTCGGAGGCGTTCGGGCTGGAGACGCTGCTGGAGTGGTACGAGAAGGACGACCGCGGCGAGATGCCGTACCCACCGGACTACCCGAAGATGCCGGGCGAACCGATGCGCGTGCAGCCGTCGAAGGCCCGCAAACCCGATTAGGCCCCCGCCCAGTCCCGGAACGCCCGCACGACCGCCTGCCCGTCCGTGCCCGGACTGCCGAGCCGGAACAGCACCCGCGCGTCGTCCTTCTGCACCGCGCCGGGCAGCGTGAGCGCGAACGCGGTCTGCCGCTTGCTCGCGCTCACCACCGTGGAAGCACCGACCCACAGCGTCACCGCGCGCCGGTCCATCACCGTCAACCGGATCGGCGCCCGCGCCGCCAACGGCCCCACCTGGAACCCCAGCCGCCGCACCATGAAGTCCACCAGCGCGGGCGCCTCCGACCCCGGCTCCCGCCCCAGGTACTCCCTCAACCGCCGCGCCACGTCATCCCGCAACACCGGCCCGTCAGCCGTGTCGACCCCGAACCGCACCACCGTCTCCGACCCGTCCTCGGCCCGGACGAGCGTGACCTCGGTGCAGCCAGCGGGGAGTTCAACTCGGTAGGACGCCATGAGGGACGGTACTTCGAACGCCTGAACTCCCGCAGGTTGCGCAAACCGGTTGGTCTGCCCGCGTACCCTCGACCTCGTGCCGAGGAACGAGAGCATGTCCGGCCGGATGATGATGTCGTCCGGTCTCCTCCGCACGTCCTGACCCGCCAACGAGGAGGCCCCTGTGGCCGTCCTCGTGCAGCAGGGGCTGGGAAGGTAGCGATGAGCCGCTACTCCGTGACCACGTCGATCCCGTACGTCAACGGGAAACCCCACATCGGGCACGCGCTGGAGCTCGTCCAGGTCGACGTGCTGGCTCGACATCGGCGGCAGCGGGGTGACGAGGTGCGGGCGCAGAGCGGGACCGATGACAACGCGCTGAAGAACGTGCACAGCGCCGAAGCCGAAGGGATCGGGCCCGCCGAGTACGTCGCGAAGGTGGCGGAGCGGTTCGTGGGGCTCGGGCGGGCGTTGGAGGTGCGGTTCGACGACTTCGTGCGCACCAGTTCCGACCCGCGGCACGCGCCGGGCGTGGCCAAGTTGTGGGAGGCGTGCGCCGCGGACTTCTACCGGCGCAGCTACACCGGGCTGTACTGCGTGGGCTGCGAGGTGTTCTACCGCGCCGACGAGCTGGTGGAGGGCCGGTGCCCCGAGCACGGGACGGTGCCGGAGGAGGTGACCGAGGACAACTGGTTCTTCCGGCTGAGCCGCTACCAGGACGCGCTGGAGGAGCTGGTCGCGGACGACGTGGTGAAGGTGGAACCGCTGTCGCGCAAGCGGGAGGTGCTGTCGTTCATCCGGTCCGGGCTGGAGGACTTCAGCGTCAGCCGGAGCACGGACCGCGCCCGCGGCTGGGGGATCCCGGTGCCCGGTGATCCCGGCCAGGTCGTGTACGTCTGGTTCGACGCGCTCGCAAACTACCTCACCGGACCCGGTTACGGCACCGACGACGCCGCGTTCCGGCACTGGTGGGAGGACTGCCCCGAACGCGTGCACGTGATCGGCAAGGGCATCATCCGGTTCCACGCGGTGTACTGGCTCGCGATGCTGCTGTCCGCGGGGATCGCGCCGCCGACCACGATCTTCGTCCACGAGTACCTGACGGCGGGCGGGCGCAAGATCAGCAAGTCCGAGGGCGGCGCCGAGGACCCGGTGGACGTCGCGGGCAGGCACGGCTCGGACGCGGTGCGGTGGTGGCTGCTCAGCGAGGTGGCGCGGGCGGGCGACACGGACTTCACCGAGGAACGCCTGGTGGCCCGCGCGAACGAGGACCTGGCGAACAACATCGGCAACCTGGTCAACCGCACGGTGTCCATGATCGCCAAGTTCGGTCCCGCGCACGGCGACGACCCCGGCGCCACGGCGTTGCGGCAGGCCCGCACGGACGCGGCGGGCACCATCGACCGGGCGTTGGCGGGCTTCGACTTCCGGCGCGCGGTGGAGGCCGTGACGCGCGTCGGCGACGAGGCCAACCGCTACGTCCAGGCCGCGAAACCGTGGGTGCTCGCCAAGCAGGGGAGCCCGGAGCTGCCCGCGGTGCTGGGCGAGCTGCTCGTGACGTGCCGCGAGCTCGCCGAGCACCTCGCGCCGTTCCTGCCGTCGGCCGCGGCCCGGATCGTCGCGCAGTGCGACGGCGCCCCGATCAGTCCGGTGTTCCCCCGGCTGATCGGGGCCGAGGACGTCAGAACGTGATGACGACCTTGCCGCGCTTGTGGGAGGTGAAGAAGTCCTTCGCCGCCCGCGCGGACTCGTCGAACGGGGCGGTGCCGCCCACGGTCACGGCCAGCTTGCCCGCCTCGACGGCGTCGACGAGTTCGCGCAGCACCTCGGCGCTGCCCGAGTTGCCCGCGTACTCGGCGGTCACGCCGCGGTCGAACGTGGTCTCGTCCCAACCGCCCAGCGGCGACACGACGCGCCCACCGTCGCGCAGCACGGCGGAGGGGATGCCCGCGCCGAAGTTGACCAGGTCGATCACCACGTCGAGGCCTTCCACGGCGAGGGCGCCGGACGTGTAGTCGACGGCGTGCCGCGCCCCGAGGCCGAGCACGAACTCGCTCTCCTCGGGGCGCGCGGTCGCCCACACCTCGGCGCCGAGCTGGGCCGCGAGCTGCACGGCGTACGCGCCGACGCCCCCGGTCGCGCCGACGACGAGCACGCGGTCGCCGGACTTCAGGTCGGCCGTCTCGACGAGCTGCGCCGCGGTCAGCCCCGCCACCGGCAGCGCCGCCGCGCGCACGGCGTCGAGCCCGTGCACCACGGCCGAAGCGGCGTCCACCACCGCGTACTCGGCGATGGTGCCGTTCGCGGCGGCGACGACCGTGTCACCGACCGCCAGGCCGCTCGTCCCCTCGCCCAGCGCCTCGACCGTGCCGGTGACGTCGAACCCCAGGGTGAAGGGGTGCTCGACCGGCATCATCTCGCGCATCGCACCGGTCACCAGCTTGCCGTCCAGCGGGTTCAGCGACGCCGCCTGGACGCGGACCAGCACCTGGCCGGGCCCGGCGAAGGGCGTGGGGACCTCGGCGACCTCGATCTGGTCGACGGGGCCGTACGAGTGGGAAACCAGTGCGCGCATGGTGCGGTCCTCACCGAGTAGGTATCTGACTAGTCAACGGTAGCACTACGCTACAGTCTAACGCTGATACCATCGTCACATGAGCGTCCGCCCGCCCTCGCTGCTCGCCCTGCCCTCCTACGTCGGCGACCAGGTGGCGAAGTACGGGCGCAGGCACCTGAAGGAGGTCCTCGCGGCCGACGACCTCCTCCTGCCCCAGTACGGCATGCTCGTGGCGCTCGCGGACTTCGGCCCGATCTCCCAGCAGCGCCTCGCCGAATCCCTCGACATGGACAAGAGCCACCTCGTCGGCAAGATCGACAAGCTCGCGGACCGCGGCCTGCTGGCCCGCGAACCGGACCCGGTGGACCGTCGGCGGCACCGGATCGTCCTGACCCCGAAGGGGGAGGCGCTGGTCGACCGGGTCCGGCCGATCGCGGAGGAGTCGCAGCGGCAGGCACTGGCCGTGCTGTCGGAAGAGGAGCGGGCGGTGCTCGAATCGCTGCTGCTGCGGGTGCTGGAGGCGCACGACGGGGAACGGGTGGGGGAGTAGCGCCACCGGGGTTCGCGGCGAACACCCGCCGCCCGTGACCACCACCGCGCAATCCGCTCGACGCGCCGCGTGATCGGCCCTAGGTTCCCGGCGTGGCCTTCCCTCTCGCCGACACCGAAGCCCTGTTCGACGCCGTCACGGAGGTCGTGCTCCGGCCCGCCGTCCTGGCCCTCTGCGACCACCTCGGCCTCCCCACGGCCGACGTCCGGCGCTTCCCCGACGGCTCCCTCCCGGTCTACGCCGTGGGTGACGGGCAGGTGCTCAAGCTCTTCCCGCAGGTCTACCTGAACGAGATGCCGGTCGAACGGGACGTGCTCGCCGCCGTCGACGGTCGCCTGCCGATCCCCACCCCCGGCGTCCTGGCGAGCGGCGAGTTCGGCGGCTGGGGTTACGTGCTGATGCGCCGCCTCCACGGCGAGAGCCTCGCGGCGGTGTGGCCGCGACTGGACCGGGAACAGCGGTGCGGAGTGGCAACGCGGGTCGGGGAGGCGCTGGCCGTGCTGCACGGGGTTCCGTCACCGGAACTGGGGCCCGACGACTGGCAGGCCTTCATCACCCGGCAAAAGGCCGGTTGTGCGTCCAGGCAGGCCGCCAGGGGGTTGCACGCGGATTGGTTGAACCAAATTCCCGGTTTTCTGGCCTCGGTGGACCTGGGCGCGCCGAAACCGGTCTTCCTGCACACCGAGGTGATGGGTGCCCATTTGCTCGTCACGCCGGATCTGGAACTCTCGGGCCTCTTCGACTTCGAGCCCGCGATGCGGGGTGCCGCGGAGTACGAATTCGTCGCCACGGGCGTGTTCCTGACGCGCGGCGACCGCGCGGCGCACGGTGCCCTGCTGCGCGGCTACGGGTACCGGGAGGTCGACCGGGAACGGCCGCGCAGGCTGCTCGCGTACGCGCTGCTGCACGTCTACAGCAACCTGCCGTGGTACCTCCGCGAAATTCCACCCGGCGGGGCTAAAACGCTCGACAGCCTTGCTGACCTGTGGTTCGGCACGTCCGAGGAGTGAGCCAACCGGCTGGAAACGGTCGCGTACGGCCGCCAAGACAGGTTCGTCCTCGTACGATGGTGCGGACGGTGGAGTGGTGGAACGGGAGGTCGCGATGACTCATGCCTATGTAGTGCGTTTCGTCGGCGGGCCTCTGGACGGCCGGGTGGATTCGCACGCCGAGCCGCAGGCCGAGCCGAAGCCGACCTTGACGCACGTCCACCTGCACGGTGGGCCGAAAATCGTGCACCACTACGACCTCCAGTACGCGGTCGAGTACGGGTGCGAGTACCGGTTGCGGGACTCCGAGGACGAGACCGGGGAGTAGTCCCCGGTTTTCCAGCAAGACGCACAAACGAAACAAATCGTAGACAGCCGGACACTTCGGGTTTACCGTATCGATAATGTGAGAGCGCTCTCACAGTGTGAGTCCCTGTTGCTCCGCTGGAGGTTCCCTGTGCGTTCGACCCGACCACGCCTGGCGGCGTTCGCCGCCGCACTGGCCGCGGCCACCGCGATCACCCTGATACTCCCTCCGGCCGCCAACGCGGTCGCGGTCGGAGCAGGCAGCTACGCCACCGAGCGGCCCGCCGGTGCCGCCGGACCGTCCAACTCCGACGGCGCCCCCGTGACCCCGAAGGTCACGTCGCGCATGGCGGGCCAGCCGGTGCCCACCAACGAGTGGTGGTCGTCGCTGGTGTGGCAGCGCTACGCGGGCAACCCGTACGGCGAGAACCTGTACGCCCACCCGATGTCGTTCCACGCCGCGGCCCAGGGCCTCGGCGTCGGCTACCCCAACACCGCGGCGATCGTCTCCAACGGCACCGCCTACGAGATGCTGCACCGCGACGACCTCTTCGTCGGCGTCGCCGGGCTCAACGCGCCCGGCGTCGCGGTCGACGGCTGGTCGGACTGGACCGTCAGTCCGCTGTGGACCGCCGGTGGCCGCACCCTGCGCACCACCATCGGCCACGGCCAGCCCTACGTCTTCGCGGAGGTGACCGGCGGCAACGCCCGCGTCGGGTTCAACGCCACCGCCACGGTGTGGAGCAACAACCCCGGCGTGCTCGGGGTGACGATCAACGGCCACGAGTACGCCCTGTTCTCGCCGTCGAACTGGACCGTGTCGGGCTCCGAGGCGACCTCGGCCGCGGCGTTCTTCTCCGTGGCGCTGCTGCCGTCCCGCGACGCGCTGTCCCTGTTCCAGAAGTACGCCTTCTCGTTCGTCACCGACACCAAGGTGTCGTGGTCGTACAACGCGGGCTCGGCGCAGTCGTCGGCGACCTACGCGGCGACCACGGTCGCCAGGCAGGGCACGCAGACCGGCACGCTCCAGGCGCTCTACCGCCACCAGTGGCTGAACTCCACCGACGCCGTCACCGCCCACCGCTACACCTCGCCGCGCGGCGAGATGCGGCTGCGCGAGGGCGGGTCGTTCACCACGCGCCAGGCGTTCAGCGGTGTCCTGCCCGCGCTGCCCCTGTCGAGCCAGGCCGACACCACCAGGCTGCGCAACGAGATCGACGCCGAACTGAACGCCGCCGACCCGTGGAAGGGCGCGACGGACACCTACTGGACCGGCAAGGCGCTCAACCGGCTGTCGAACCTGGCCCGCATCGCGAACCAGATCGGCTACACGGCGGGCCGCGACCGGCTCATCGCGATGGTCCGCGACCGGCTCACCGACTGGCTCACCGCGACCCCCGGCGAGTCGGGCAGGCACTTCGCCTACGACTCGACGTGGGACACGCTGATCGGCTACCCGGCGTCGTTCGGGTCCGACCAGGAGCTGAACGACCACCACTTCCACTACGGCTACTACATCCTGGCCGCGGCGATCGTGGCGCAGCACGACCCGACGTGGGCGTCGGACGCCCGCTACGGCGGCATGATCAAGATGCTCGTCAAGGACGCCAACAACTACGACCGCTCCGAGAGCCGCTTCCCGTTCCTGCGCACGTTCGACGCGTACGCGGGGCAGAACTGGGCGTCGGGCCACGCGGGCTTCGCGCACGGCAACAACGAGGAGTCCTCCTCGGAGTCGATGATGTTCGCCACCGCCGCCGTGCTGTTCGGCCAGGCGACCGGTGACAACAGCCTGCGCGACGCGGGCATCTACCTCTACACGACGCAGCAGGCCGCCATCGGCCAGTACTGGTTCAACAAGGACAACGCGGTCTTCCCGTCCGGGTTCAACCACGGCACGGTCGGCATCGTCTGGGGTGCCGGTGGCACCTACGGCACGTGGTGGACGGCGAACCCGGAGGAGATCCACGGCATCAACATGCTGCCGATCACCGGCGGCTCGCTGTACCACGGTGCGTGGAAGGCCGACATCCTCCAGAACATCGCGGAGATGCGCCAGGCCAACGGCGGCACGGAGGTGGAGTGGAAGGACGTCATCACCGAGTTCCTCGCCATCGCCGACCCGGCGCAGGCCCTCGCCAACTACGGCGGCGGCCTCGAACCGGAGGCCGGTGACTCCAGGGCGCACGCCTACCACTGGATCACGTCGCTGAACACCTACGGAACGCCCGACCACTCGGTCACCGCCAGCGTCCCGACGTACGCGGTGCTGAACAAGAACGGCGCGAAGACCTACACGGCCTACAACCCCGGCACCACCGCGGCCACGGTGAGCTTCTCCGACGGTCAGACGCTGTCCGTCCCGGCGGCCTCGACCGCGTGGCGCGGCCCGGCGGGCAGCGGCGTCGACTCCGGCAGCGGCGGCGTCCCGCCGACCACCACGACCACCACCACTACGACGACCACGACGACCACGACCACTCCGCCGTCGGGCAGCCGCAACGCGTTCTCGAACATCCAGGCCGAGTCGTTCGACGGCCAGAGCGGCGTGCTCACCGAGACCACGACCGACACCGGCGCCGGGCAGAACATCGCCGGGCTCGGCAACGGCAACTGGGCGCTGTTCCGGGGAGTCGACTTCGGCTCCGCCACCGGGCGGCAGTTCAGCGCACGGGTCGCCAGCGGCGCCGCGGACGGCGTCAGCGGCCTGGTGGAGGTCCGCGTGGGCAGTCCGACCGGCACCGTGCTCGGCTCGTTCGCCATCGCCAACACCGGCGGCTGGCAGAGCTGGCGCACCGTCCCGGCGAACATGTCGCCGCTGACCGGCAAGCAGGACGTCTACCTGACCTTCACGAGCGGGCAACCGGCCGACTTCGTCAACGTCAACTGGTTCTCGTTCGGGCAGTAATCCGCCGCCGCCTCGTGAAGTCGAGGAGGAGCACGACATGCGCAGGAGGTTACGAGGACTGATCGGGGTCACGGCCACGACGATCGCCATCGCGGCGATCGGAGTGGTCGTGACCTACCAGCCCGCGGGAGCGGGACCGAACCACGGCAGCCACCCCGGTGCCGTCGACCAGCAGCAGGCGCGGGCCATCGAGGGCCAGATCGGGATCGCGGGTGTCTCGGAGTTCCGGGTCACCTGCGGCAGCAGCCACCGGGCGGGCAACGACCCGATCGTCTTCCCCGGCCAGACCGGCGCCTCGCACGTCCACGAGTTCTTCGGCAACAGGTCGACGAACGCGAACTCCACCACCACGTCGCTGAAGGCGGCGACGACCAACTGCAACCCGGCAGCCGACCTGTCGGCGTACTGGGTGCCCACGGTGTACAAGAACGGCCAGCCGGTCGCGCCCGAGAGCGTGACCGTGTACTACCAGGGCATCCACGACATGGCTCAGGCCAAGGCCCCGCCGCAGGGGCTGAGGTACGTGGTCGGCAACAGCAAGGCGACCAGTCCCGCGGACAACCCGTCCGCGCGGTGGTCGTGCACCACGCAGAGCCCGTCGAGCGGCGACTTCATGAACTGCCCGTCGGGCACCAAACTGGAGACCTACCTGGACTTCCCGACCTGCTGGGACGGCCGGAACCTGGACTCCGCCAACCACCGCGACCACGTGGTGTTCTGGGCGGGTAGCTGCCCGAGCACCCACCCGGTCGTGCTGCCCCGGCTCGAACTGCTGATCACCTACCCGGTGAACGGCGGTGGCCTCTCGCTCGGCGGGACGGTCAACGGGGTCAACACGACGACGGCGCCCGGCTACACGTTCCACGGCGACTTCATGAACGCCTGGGACCCGAACGAGCTCCAGCGCCGGATGACCAACTGCATCAACCCCGGCCGCAAGTGCGGCAACGACGGGAACCCCGCGTAGCGGGAGTGGACACGGCCGGTGGATGTGCGCTCATCCACCGGCCGTTCCCGTGCCGAGGCCGTCACGACCTCGCCGCGACGCGGGCGACGACGGGCAGGTGGTCGGACGCCCCGGTGGCGGGCACCCGCACGTCCACCACGCGCAGGCGGCAGTCCGCGGCCACGTAGTCGAGCCGCTGGGCAGGCGCCTCGGCCGGGAAAGTCGCGGTGCCACCGGCGTCCACCAGCCGCTCCCACAGCGGGGCCAGCTCCGGCGCGCCGGGTTCCGCGTTGAAGTCGCCCAGCAGGACCTGCCGGTGTCCCCGCATGATCGCCAGCATCTCCCGCACCTGCGTCGCCCGGACGGCCGGGTCCGGCCGGAAGTCCAGGTGCGTCACGAACACGTCGACCGGCCCGCCGGGCGCGTCCACCACGGCCTCCGCGAACCCCGGCGCGAGCGCCGGAACCGCCGCCGGATCCTGTGTGGACAGTCTGGTGATGGAGTGGTTGCGGGCCCGCAGGATCGGGTACCGGCTCAGCACCGCCACGCCGAACTGCCGCCGCGGCTCACCCGGCAGGTCGTAGATCGGCGCGAAGAAGACCTCCATGCCGAGCGACCGGCCCAGCTCCGCGGCCTCGTCGACGAACCCGCTGCGCTCGGACCAGCGCACGTCCACCTCTTGCAGGCCGACCACGTCCGGCCGCTGCTCCCGGATCGCGTCGGCCACCCTGGGCAGGTCGAACACCCCGTCCGACCCGATGCCCGCGTGGACGTTGAAGGTCATCGCGACCAGGTCGGTTCGCGGCGCGGGCGGCGAGCAGACGGTCGCGGCCAGCAGGACGATCGGCACCAGCGCGGTGAGTCCCATGGCCCTGATGCTGCCAGTGCGGGCAGGATCCCCGCATGGAACGCGAACCGATCGCCCAGGTGGGTCTCGTCGTGGCGGCCGTCGCCGTGTCGGCCATCGGCCCCAAGAGCTACGGCACGTGGGCGCTGGAGGTCGCCCCGATCTTCATCGCGCTGCCGATCCTGGTGTTCACCCACCGCCGGTTCCCGCTGACCAGGCTCACGCGCTGGCTCATCGTCGGCCACGCGCTGGTGCTCGCGCTCGGCGGCCACTACACCTACGCCGAGGTCCCGATCGGCTTCCGCGTCCGCGACCTCTTCGACCTCCAGCGGAACCCCTACGACCGCTTCGCCCACGTCGTCCAGGGCTTCGTGCCCGCGATCGTCGTCCGCGAACTGCTGCTGCGCCGAACACCGCTCCGCCCCGGCCGCTGGCTGTTCGCCCTCGTCACCGCGACCTGCCTCGGCGTGAGCGCCGCGTACGAGCTGATCGAGTGGGCGGGAGCCGTCATCGGCGGCGAATCCGCGGAGGACTTCCTTGGCACGCAAGGGGATGTGTGGGACAGCCAGTGGGACATGCTCCTTGCCCTCCTGGGGGCGCTCGGCGCACAGTTGGCGCTCGGGCGCGTGCACGACCGCCAGGTCTCGCGGATGCCGATGACGAAACTGTCGGTGCCATAAGGCAGTCTGCACCCGGATGGAAATTTCAAGATCGTTTTTGGAGGGGCAGATGGCACAGAGCTCGTTGTCACCGCAGGATCTCGACCACCTGCGCGCGGAGCTCGCCGAGGGGCGCCAGCCCCCTGTCTGGTTCACCTCGGCCGCGGTCGGGGTGGAGGCCGGGCGTTCGGCGAAGGTGATCGCGTTCACCGACCCCGAGGAGGGCGACTTCATCCAGGTCCGCCCGACGGGGGAGCGCGACGAGATCTCCTTCTCCCCGGCGGAGCTGACCACCGAGAAGCCTCCGCGCAAGAAGGCACCCGCACCGAAGCCGCCGGTCAAGGAACCGGAACCGCCGAAGCCGGTGGAAATCGGCCACGTCTACACCCCGGCCCCGCCGGTCCAGGTGGAGAAGCCGAAACCGGCACAGGCACCAGCCGCACCGACCCGCGCCTCCTCACCCGCCCGCAAGCAGGCGAAACCGGCCGAGGTCACCATCACGCTCACGTCGACGGTGGACGGCGAGTGGGCGGCCGAGGTCCTGGTCGGCGTCAAGCGCACGCTAAGGCAAGCGGCCCTCTCCCCGAGCGCCGTGGCACAAGCCGCAAAACTCCTCCACCCGGAGGTCGCCTCAGCGGTGGACGCGGTCCTGAACGCAGCCCGCGAAACCCACTTGGCCCGCGTAGAGCAACTGCGCACCGAACTGGAAGCAGCCCAGCGAGCACTGGACGAACTGTCCGGCTGAGCACTCCCGATCCGGTGAACCCCAACTGCGACGTACCAGTGATTAACCAGCCGCGATCGGGTGAGAGCCCTTCCCCAACGCGCAGGTAGAGCGGGACGGTGAGGTCGAAATACCTTCGCTGCTGGAGGTCCGCGAGATCACGGGGAGGCCATGATGGCGGTAGAAACCACGACGGCGGAACAGGCCCAGCTCGGCGGCTGCAACTGCTGCGGCGGCTGCACAGGCCCAGGTTGCGGGTGTTGTTCAAGCTGTTAACGCAATAAAACCAGCGGCCCCGGTCCAAGACCGGGGCCGCTGTTGCACGTCAAGACAAGAAAACGAGGCCAGAAAGAGGGAACCAGCACAGCCAGCACAAACCGCCGACCCACCACAGAACCGGCACAAACTGGCGACCCACCACCCACCAGCACAATCCTGGCGACCCACCACAGAACCGGCGCAACCTGCCGACCCACTACGAAACCGGCACCCACCGCCCTAGAACCGTGGCCGATTTTACTTGGGGGATTCGACCCTTAAACTTTCGCCGGGCGGCAGCTTCACCCTCCGCCCTTAGTGCCCGGCGAAGGGTCGAATCTAGGGGCCCCAAGTCAAATCGGCCACACCACGCCGGAACCGCAGCGATCCACCCGCCGACCACGCTGGAACGCGACCCGCACCCACCGACCCCGCTGGGACTCGAACCAACCCCACCTCACGGCGGACAAACAGTCCCATTAGCCGGCACCTTGGCCTCAACCAAAAACCCCACAGCAGCCGAAGTAGCACAAGACGACTGCCCCAAAGCCCCGTGCCCCCCACCCTGCCACCCCACCAACACCCCAGCGGGCAACGCCCCAACCGCCCTCTCCGTCCCCTGCTGAGGCGTAACAGGATCATCAGCCGTGCTCAACACCAGAATCGGCGGCGACCCCACCAAAGCGGGCACCTTCACCGGCGGCGGCACCGGGAACGACGCGCACAACAACAACCTATGCGCGTACAAAGCCCCGAACATCGGGTGCTTCTCCCGCCAATCCGCCGTCAACACCGTCACCCGATCCGGCGGAATCCGCGTAGCACTGTCGTTGCACCCAGTCACCAACGCCGCGTCCAACCGTGGCGGATTCTCATCCACGTCCGCCACCAACGGCTCCACCAGCCGCGTCAACCCCGCACTGTCCCCACCCTTGGCCGCCACGATCGCTTCAGCCAACGCGGGCCACCGGGACCGATCCGCCAACCCGACCAACACGGCCTGCAACGCCGTCCCCGGAGTCAACGAAATCCCCAACGACCGCCCAGGACTACTCCGCAACTGCTCCAACAAAGCCAGGAACGACGCCTTCGCGTCAGCCCCCAACGGACACCCACGAACAGCACAATCCTTCGCGAACGCGTCAAAAGTCGCCTCAGCGGCAACGGACTCGGCCTCGGAAGCCCCGATGACGTCCAGCGTCGGATCCGGAGCCCCGTCGAACACCATCCGCCCGATCCGCGTCGGGAACCGGCTCGCGTACAACGTCAGGACCCGAGACCCGTCCCCGATCCCGATCGCGTTCAGCGTGTTCACCCCGAGCACGTCGCGCAACTTCTCCAGATCGGCCGCGGCCCGCCACGAATCCATCGCCGTCAACCGGTTCTCCAGGTCCAGCACGCACTCCTGGCTGGCCGTCGTCACGGCGGACCGCAACTCCGCGTGGTCCGTCTTCGCCGGGTCGAACTCCACGATGTCCAGCCGGGCCGCCGACGGCACGCACTGCACCCCGTCCGACTTCCCGGTCCCGCGCCGGTCGACCCCGATGAGGGTGAACGTGCTCAACACCTCGGGGGGCAGTGACGCGCCCAGCCGAGCGGCCTTGAGCGTGCCGGGCTCGCCGTCGGCGTCGGCCACCACCAGCAGCGGGACCTTCCCGGTGCCCACCCGCAGCACGGCGATGCTGATGCTGCCGCGGCCGGGACGGCTGGGGGCGTCGAGCACGGACGGCATCCGCGCGCACTGGTAGGTGTTCGACGTCTGCGGCGCCGTCCCGCCCAGCCGCAGGACGGTCGAGTCGGTGCACTCCTGCCAGTTGAGGGAGCTGCCCTTGCCCTCCTCCAACTCCGGCACGGGCTGCTGGCCGGACGGAGCGCTCGCGCTCGCCGGACCGCTCTCGCCGAGCACGGCGATCACCGGGCGGATCGAGGGGCCCGCGCTGCACGCGCTCAGTGCGGTCATCACCACGAGCGGAAGCAAAAGGGCGGCGTGGCGCCGACGCGGCACTGTGGTTCCTCGCTCTCGGCAGGCGGCGGTCAAGGCCCGGACAGGCCAGAAGGGTCGCACGGGCCAGGTGAGACTTCGGTGAGCGCAGCACTCCCAACCAGTGGATACCCGTGCGCGGCGATCCTCTTCGGACAGGCAGGATGGTCGTCGTGGTGATGGCACAGGCAGGACCGACACCGGGGCAACCGCTGGGGGGCTCCGGTCCGTTCTCGGCAGCGGCCCGCGCGCTGGGGGCGGTGCCGCCGCCCGCGCTGGTGATGCTGTCGATCATCAGCGTGCAGGTCGGCGCCGCCATCGCCAAGCAGCTCTTCACCCTCGCGGGCTCGTCGGGAACGGTGACGCTGCGGCTGGTGTTCGCCGCCGCCGTGCTGGTGCTGATCTGGCGGCCGTCGCTGCGCGTCACCCGGCGGATGCTCGTGACCGTCGTCGCCTACGGCGTCGTGCTCGGCGGGATGAACCTGGCCTTCTACCTCGCGATCGAACGCATCCCGCTCGGCGCGGCCGTGACCATCGAGTTCCTCGGCCCGCTCGCGGTCGCGGTGATCGGGTCGCGGCGCTGGGTCGACGGCCTGTGGGCGCTGCTGGCGGCGGGCGGTGTGCTGCTGCTGACCCGCGCCGACGGCGGTCTCGAACTGACCGGCGTGCTGTTCGCGCTGCTGGCGGGCGTGTGCTGGGGCGCGTACATCCTGCTGGCCGCGGCGCTGGGCAGCCAGTCGTCCGACGGGCAGGGGCTCGCGCTGGCGATGGTGTGCGGCGGCTTGGTCGTGCTGCCGTTCGGGCTCGCCGACGCGGGCACGTCGCTGTTCCACCCGCTCGTGCTGATCTCCGGCCTGGGGGTGGCGCTGCTGTCGTCGGTGGTGCCGTACTCGCTGGAGCTGGAGGCGCTGCGCACGATCCCGCCGAGCGTCTTCGGCATCCTGATGAGCCTGGAACCCGCGATGGCCGCCCTCACCGGGCTGGTCGTGCTCGGCGAGGAACTTCACCCGATCCAGTGGACGGCCGTGTGCTGCGTGGTGCTCGCCTCCGTCGGCGCCACCCGCACTAGGCGGGCTTGACCTCGCCGCGCAGCACCGACTCGACGTCGTACCGCGCGGGCTGGTCGAGCTGGTCGTAGCGGCACGAGTCGGGCTCGCGGTCCGGCCGCCAGCGGGTGAACTGGCCGTTGTGCCGCAGTCGCGCCGGGTGCGCGCCCTCGGTCTGCGTGTAGGAGATCTCCAGCACGCGCTCGGGCCGCAGCGCGATCCACGAGGCGTGCTGGCCGCGCCACCGGTTGATCGCGCCGGGCAGCCTGCGGCCGTCCTCGGCGTCGGGCCCGAGCCACGGGTGGTCGTCGGCCTCGGTGATCAGGTCGCGCAGCTCGTCGGCCAGTTCCCGGCGGCGGTCGGCCTTGAACGACCCGACGACGCCGACGTGGTGCAGCACGCCCCGGTCGTCGTGCAGGCCGAGCAGCAGCGACCCGACGGCCGTGCCGGGGTCGGTGTCCTTGTGCCAGCGCAGCCCGGCCACGACGCAGTCGGCCGACCTGGCGTGCTTGACCTTGATCATCGACCGCTTGCCCGGCGTGTACTCCGAGTTCGAGGGCTTGCCGATCACGCCGTCCAGCCCGGCGCCCTCGAACAGCTCGAACCACTGCGCCGCCAGCTCCACGTCGGTGGTCGCGGGCGTCAGGTAGAGCCCGTCACCCGGCTTGACCAGCGCCGACAGCGCCTCCCGCCGTTCAACGCACGGCCGTTCCAGCAGCACGTCGTCGCCGTGCGCCAGCAGGTCGAACGCCACGAACGCGGCGGGCATCGACTCGGACAGCAGCGCGACCCGGCTGGCCGCCGGGTGGATGCGCTCGGCGAGCGCGTCGAAGTCGAGCCGGTCGTCCTTCGCGACCACCAGCTCGCCGTCGAGCACGACCCGTTCGGGCAACGTGCGCTTCAGCGCCTCGACGACCTCGGGGAAGTACCTGTTCAGGGGCTTCCCGCTGCGCGACTGGAGGGTCACCTCGTCGCCGTCGCGGAACACCAGGCAGCGGAAACCGTCCCACTTCGGCTCGAACAGCAGGTCCTTGCCCGTGGGGATCTCGTCCACCGCGGTCGCGAGCATCGGCTGCAACGGCGGGGTCAGCGGTAGCGGCACCGGCCCATCCTGCCTCTTCGAGCTGGTCAGCGCACGCGGCGGTACCGCAGCAGCAGCGCGGACTCGTAGTGCAGCGCCGAGACGAGCGCCATGTCACGGGGTGGCGTCACCGGTCCGTGCGCGATCCGGCTCGACCCGCCCGCGACGAGCTTGGGCGCGATCGTCACGCACAACTCGTCCACCAGGTCGGCGGCGATCAGCGAGCCGAACAGCGCGGGCCCGCCCTCGCAGTCGACCCGGCGCAGCCCTCGCTCGTCCAGCGCGGCCAACGCCGCCACCAGGTCCACCTCGGCCTCCCCGGTCACGACGACGTCCGCGCCCGCCGCGGCGAGGGCGGCCCGGCGCTCGGCGGGCGCGGACGCCGTGGTCAGGACGATCGGCGGCACCGAGGTGTCGGTGAGCAGGGGAGAGGCGGGGTCGATCGACGCGCGGGCCGTGACGACCGCGATCGGCGGGACCGGTGCCCGCCCGAGCCTGGCCCGGCGCTCCGCCCGCACCTCGCCCGCCTTGATGCCGTGGTAGCCCTCGGCCTTGGCGGTGCCCGCGCCGACGAGCACCACGTCGGCCAGGTCGCGGCCGAGCATGAACACCTTCTTGTCGGCGGCGTTGCCGAGCCCCGCGGACTGGCCGTCCACCGCGACCGCGCCGTCCACGCTGGACACGAAGTTCACCTGCACCCACGGGCGGTCCAGGCCCGCCGGGTAGTCGTAGACCCGTTCCAGCTCGGCGTCGGTGATCTCGCCGTCGCGCGGCGGCAGGAGGATCTGCATGGAGTTCATCCCAACACACACCGAGGTCACGGGGTCCGCCCGCCGATACCCTTGCCCCCATGTCCGCTCCGCGCCTGGCCGACCGAGATCCCCGGATCGAAGCGGACGAACTGGTGAACTCCCTGGTCCCGCCGCCCCGGTTCGACGACGTGCGCTTCGACACGTACGTGCCCAACCCCGACGAGCCCAGCCAGGCCGCCGCCGTGACGGCGTGCGCCGCGTTCGCGAAGCGCGTCGGCGGTGACTCCGGCGGTGGGTGGCTCGGGTCGCTGTTCGGCCGGAAGTCGGTTCCGGAGGGCAAGCTCGGGCTGTACCTCGACGGCGGGTTCGGCGTCGGCAAGACCCACCTGCTCGCCTCGATCTGGCACGCCGTGCCGGGACCGAAGGCGTACGGCACGTTCGTGGAGCTGACCAACCTGGCGGGCGTGCTCGGGTTCGGCGAGGCCGTGCGGCGGCTGTCCGAGCACCGGCTGCTGGCGATCGACGAGTTCGAACTGGACGACCCCGGCGACACGACGCTGGTCAGCAGGATGATCAAGGAGCTGACCGGCGCGGGCGTGTTCGTCGCGGCCACCTCCAACACGCTGCCGGACAAGCTCGGCGAGGGCCGGTTCGCCGCGCAGGACTTCCTGCGCGAGATCCAGGCCATGTCCGCGCGGTTCGACGTCGTGCGCGTCGACGGGCCGGACTACCGGCACCGCGGCCTGCCCGACGCGCCCGAGCCGATGACCGACGACGAGTTGGCCGCCAGCGCGGCGGCGACCCCCGGTTCGACGCTGGACGACTTCGACGCGCTGTGCGCGCGGCTGGCCAGGATCCACCCGTCCCGCTACGGCAGGCTGGTCGACGGCGTCGCCGCCGTGCACCTGCGCGGGGTGCGCCCGGCGTCCGACCAGTCCGTGGCGTTGCGCCTGGTCGCGCTGGGCGACCGGCTCTACGACCGGGACGTCCCGGTCGCGGTGTCGGGTCGGCCGCTGTCGGAGCTGTTCACCGACGAGATGCTGCGCGGCGGCTACCGGAAGAAGTACCTGCGGGCCGTCTCCAGGCTCGTCGCGCTTTCCCGCCGACAAAGCGGTTGAGAACGCGGGATCGGGGTATTCCCACCGTGCCTGGAGCATGTGGAGGAGTCCCGATGCTGAGTGAATCCGAGCGGCGGTCACTGGCCGAGATCGAGCACCAGTTCCGCCTCGAAGAGCCCCTGCTGGACAACAGACTGAAGATCGGTCGAGCCGCTCCGAGGCCGAGCACCGTGCTCGCGATCCTCTTCGGGGCCATCGGCACGTTCCTCCTGGCGATGGGCGTGATCGGCGCCGCGCTCGGCTGCTTCGGGATGGTCTCGGTCGTGCTCCTCCTCCGCGGCACGACCTGGCGGTGACGCCTCCCGCCGCTACGGGACCAGCGTGACCTTCGCCGTCACCGTGCTCCGGCACACGATGGTGTCGACGTTCTCCCACCGCGTCACCACCCCGGCTCTGGGCGGCCACGGGTCGTTGACCTGCAACGCGGCGAAGCTCGCGCCGATCAGCAGCAGCGAACTCGTGCGCGTGTAGCCCGCCACGACCCGGCTGTGCCCCGGCACGAAGCTGATCACCGGCCGGTTCGCCCGGATCTCCGAGCGGTACTCGGCGAACGTCGGCGTGGTCGACAGCGCCGCCGACAGCGACTTGCCGGTCAGGTTCTCCAGCGCCACCACGACGTCGAACTCCCGGCTAGGCGGCAGCCCGACGGGGTTCTCCTCCGTGCCCAGCCCCAGCTCGTCCGCGAGCCGCTCCTGGTCGTACCGGTAGCGGTAGAAGTCCAGGATCATCTGCGCGCTCGCCGCCGTGCTCCACCGGTTCGTCTCCTGCCCGACCAGGCCGAGGCAGCTCGACTGGTCGGCGAAGTTGTGCGAGTAGTGCAGCTCCAGCGCGTCCACGCGGGGGCGCAGCACCTGCTCGACGATCTTGCGGTCGAACCGGCGCACGACGGGCTCGTCCACGTGCAGCACGTTCGCCAGGTGGGTCAGCGCCTCGATCCGCTGCTGGTAGCGCTCCTCGCGCAGCCGCCGGGTCTCGGCGCTCTGCTCGTCGAGGAACGACCAGCGCTCGAACTCGCCCGGCGGTTCGCCCAGGTCCTCCCGCACCTCGGGCACCTGCTCCCACGTGTGCAGCTCGCGCAGCGCGACCTCGACGCCGCCGAGCAGGAACCGGACGGCCAGCTTGGGGAAGCTGTAGGCAACGAACTGGAGCTCGTCGTGCTCGACGTCGAGGCTGCGGGCCTCGCCGAGCAGCATCTCCGGCTCCCACACGGCCTCCGGCGCGACGGCCACCAGCGGCGCGCCGAGCCGAGGGTGGGCGGCGACGTCCACGTACCCGCGACCGCAGCTCGACCCGATGCGCCACAGCAGCAGTTCGCCGTTGACGTCGTGCACCGGTGTCGGCGCGCGGTCCAGCCGCGGCCCGTCCGGCAGGTCGGGCAACGCGCCGAGCGTCACCAGCACACCGAGCTGCGCCGCCACCAGCCGAGCCGACTCGATGCGGGTCATCGAGCTCCCTCCCCTAGATGCGCCTCTCTGTTCAGAGACACGACGGGCCACGGTGATACACCAAATGATTTGGTCTTGTGGCCCCCATCAGACGACGATGACCCACTGTGGGTTTCCTCGATGCGAATGGTCTTGCCTTCCGTCTGGCTGACGGACGCGAGCTGTTTCGCGATGTGTCGTTCAAGGTCGGTAGCGGGTCGGTGGTCGCGCTGGTCGGCGCCAACGGGGTCGGCAAGACCACGTTGCTGCGGATCCTGTCGGGTGAGCTGACCCCGGCGACGGGCAGCGTGCGGGTGCAGGGCGGGCTCGGGGTGATGCCCCAGTTCGTCGGTTCGGTGCGGGACGACAGCAGCGTCCGCGACCTGCTGCTCGCCGTCGCCCCACCGGGCCTGCGCAAGGCCGCCGCCGACCTCGACCGCGCCGAGCTGGCGCTGATGGAGACCGACGACGAGCCGACCCAGATGAAGTACGCCGACGCGATCACCGCGTGGGGCGAGCACGGCGGCTACGACGTCGAGGTCCTGTGGGACACGGTCACGGTGGCCGCGCTGGGCATCCCGTACGACCGGGCCCGGTTCCGGGACGTGAAGACGCTGTCCGGCGGCGAGCAGAAGCGGCTGGTGCTGGAGGCGCTGCTGCGCGGCCAGGAGCAGGTGCTGCTGCTGGACGAGCCGGACAACTACCTCGACGTGCCCGGCAAGCGGTGGCTGGAGCAGCGGCTGTCCGAGACGGACAAGGGCGTGCTGCTCGTCAGCCACGACCGGGAGCTGCTGTCGATCGCCGCGACCCAGGTCGTGACGGTCGAGGCGCACAGCGCGTGGACGCACGCGGGCTCGTTCGGCACCTGGCACGAGGCCCGGACCGCCCGGATCGACCGCCTCAAGGAGCTGCACAAGCGCTGGAACGAGGAGCACGACCGGCTCAAGGAGCTGGTGCGGACCCTCCAGATCCAGGCGACCATCTCCGAGGTCATGGCGGCCAAGTACCGGGTGATGTCGGCGAAGCTGAAGAAGTACGAGGAGGCGGGGCCCCCGCCCGAGCTGCCGACCGACGAGAAGGTGACGCCGCGGCTGCGCGGCGGCCGGACGGCCGTGCGCGCGGTGACGTGCGAGAAGCTCGAACTCACCGGGTTGATGAAGCCGTTCGACGCGGAGATCTTCTTCGGCGACCGGGTGGCGGTGCTCGGGTCGAACGGGTCCGGCAAGAGCCACTTCCTGCGGTTGCTCGGTGGCGGCGACGTCGCCCACACCGGCGTCTGCAAGACCGGGTCGCGGGTGCTGCCGGGGCTGTTCGCGCAGACCCACCAGCACCCGGAGTGGGTCGGCAAGACCCTCGTCGACATCCTCTGGCACGGCGAGGGCTCGCGGACCGGCAAGGACCGCGGCGCGGCCATGGCGATCCTGACCCGCTACGGGCTCGGGCAGAGCGGCGACCAGCGGTTCGAGTCGCTGTCCGGTGGACAGCAGGCCCGGTTCCAGGTGCTGCTGCTGGAGCTGGCCGGGTCGACGCTGCTGCTGCTCGACGAGCCGACGGACAACCTGGACCTGAACTCGGCCGAGGCGTTGCAGCGGGCGCTGGAGGAGTTCACCGGGACCGTGGTCGCGGTGACGCACGACCGGTGGTTCGCGCGGTCGTTCGACCGGTTCCTGCTGTTCCGGTCGGACGGCGTGGTGTCCGAGGTGGCCGAGCCGGTGTGGGACGAGGCGCGGGTGCAGCGGGCCCGCTGATCAGGCGAGGAGCGTCCTGGTCCACGAGTCGGTGAGCCACTCCCGGAACTGCTCGGGGGTCCACCCGCGCTCGTGGACCAGCAGCACCCAGTACTCGACGGCGTTGGTGCTCCAGACGACGTCCGCGACCTGCCGGTCGGTCAGGTCGTCGCGGAGGTCGCCGGTCGCGCGCAGGTCCGCGGCGAAGTCGAGCATGTTGCGCGCCCGCCGTTCGGCGATCTCGCGCCACAGGGCGGCGCAGTCCCGGTCGCTCACGGCCGCGTCGCGCAGCGCCAGGAACACCGGGGCGAGCCTGCGGTGGATGCTCGTGATGGCCTCCGCGTAGAGGTCGATCTTCTCCGCCGCCGTGGGGGCCGCGCGGACCCGGACGACGTAGTCGCGCTCCGCCGCGGGGACCGCCCGGTCCTGACCGGACAGCGAGGTCTCCACCAGTTCCCGCAGCAGCACCGGTTTGCGGCCAACCGAGCTGTAGACCGTGTCGACCGAGACCCCGGCGAGCGCGGCGATGTCGCTGACGGCCGTCTTCGGGTAGCCGCGCGCCACGAACAGCTCCCGCGCGGCGGCCAGCACCGCGCTCCGGGTGGCCGCCGCGCGCTCAGCCCTTCGGGGTGCTTCGTACCGGCGCTTGACGTTCTCGCTCATCGGGGTCAACCTTACCCATATTCACCCGAATCAGTGTCGGACGAATATGGAGCGGGAACATGGTCTACGCCTTCATCCAGGACGTGCCCATCGGCGACGACCTGTACCGCAGGATCATCGACGAGTTGGGGCCCGAGCCCGTCGCCGGATCGCTGCTGCACCTGTGCGTGCGGCGGCCCGACGGCGGGCTGCGGTACGTGGAGGTGTGGGAGTCGGAGGCCGCGTGCGCGCGGGCGTTCGACGAGCGGATCCACCCGGCCGTGGACGCGGCCTTCGGCGGGACCCGGCCCGAGGCGGAGCCGACCGTGCAGCACCTGGAGGTCCTGCACGTCACGGGGTCGCTGCTCGGCGAACCCGCGAGCTAGGCGTTCGAGGCCGCCCGCGCCGGGGCGGCCGCGAACGGCGGGGCCGTCGAGGACCGCGGTGGCCGCGACCCCCC
>NZ_JANYMP010000026.1:89512-151107 GCF_025061645.1 Umezawaea endophytica
GCGGGCCCCCCCACGGCGGGTCAGTCGAGGACCGCGGTGGCCTCGACCTCCAGCAGCAGGCCGGGCTCGGCCAGCGCGGCGACGCCGATGCCGGTGAGCGGCGCGATCGGGGTGACGCCCAGCTTCGCGGCGGCCCTGGCGACCCCCTCGGCGAACAGGGGCATCTTCTCCGGCGTCCAGTCGACGACGTAGACGGTCAACTTCACCACGTCGGCGAACGTGGCGCCGACCTCGGCCAGCGCGGTGCCGACGTTGAGGTAGCACTGCTCGGCCTGCGCGGCGAAGTCGCCGTCGCCGACGTGGCGACCGTCGGCGTCGAGCGAGACCTGGCCCGCGATGAACACCAGCCTCGACCCGGTGGCGACCGACACCTGCCGGTAGAGGTCGACCTTCGGCAGACCCTCGGGGTTCACCAGGGTGATGGGCATGCTGACTCCTTGCGGCGAGAACGGCGGGACCCTCTGAACATAGCAGTGCAATGCTATGTAATCTTCTCCCATGGTCAGGACGAAGGATCCGGCGGTCCGCACCCTGCTCCTCGAACGCGCCGCGCACATGCTCCGCACCCGCCAGCCCATCACCCTGCGCTCGCTGGTGGCCGGGACCGGGGTGTCGACGATGGCCGTCTACACCCACTTCGAGGGCATGGACGGCATGTGGAAGGCACTGCGGCAGGAGGGCTTCACCCGGCTCGCGGCCCGGTTCGCGCTGGTGGAGATGTCCGCGGACCCGGTGCTGGACCTGACCGCGCTGGTGGCCGCCTACCTCCGCAACGCGCTGGACCACCCCGACCTGTACCGGGTCATGTTCGACGCCGACTTCGACCTCGAAGACCTCGGCGCGGCGGACGCGACGCTGGAGCACATGGTCCAGGCCGTCGTCCGGGGTCGGGCGGCCGAGCGCTTCCGCGCCGACGTCGTCCCGCTCGACCTGGCCACCCAGAGCTGGGTCGTCGGCCACGGGCTGGTGTCCCTGGTCGCCACCGGCCCGCTGCCGGACCAGGCGCTCGACCACGGCCCCGTCCTGCTGACCTCGCTGTTCACCGGCGCGGGGGACCGGCCGGACCGGTGCCGCGCCTCGGTCGAACGGGGCTGGCGGGTCGGGTAGCGGTCAGGACCAGGAACGGGTGGTGCTCGCCCGCACCGGGACCTCGACCGTCGTGTCGTCGGAACCGGGGACCGGGTCTTGGAGGTGCGCCGTCGAGTACTCGTGCACCAGCCGGAAGCCCCCGTCGTCCCGCGCCCACGACGTCAGCGACCCGGTGGCCACCACGGAGGCGCGCGCGACGGCGAGCAGGTCCCGCTCCGGCACCCCTTCGAGCAGGTACCGCAGCAGGTACGCGGTGACCTCGTGGGCGAACAGCAGCACCCGCCTGCCCTCGTGGTCGCGTTCCAGGTCGCCCAGCAGCGACCGCAGTCGAAGCGCCACGTCGGCCCACGACTCGCCGCCCGGCGGCCGGTGGTAGAACTCGCCGAGCCGTTGCCTGCGGATCAGCTCGTCCGGGTACCGCAGGGCCACCCCGCGCGCGGTCAGCAGGTCCAGGACCCCCGGTTCGCGGTCGCGCAGGCGCTCGTCCACGACCTGCGTCGGCTGGTAGTCCAGCTCGCGGGTGGCGAACCACGCCGTGCCCAGCGTCCGCAGGTAGGGCGAGCACACGACCACGTCCGGCCGCTGGTCGACGGGCACCGCCGCGAGCCACCGCCCGACGGCGCGGGCCTGCTCCTCGCCGCGCGGCGACAGCGGCACGTCCGCGTCCCGCTCGGGGACGTCGATGACGTCGAGCCCGGTGGCCTCGGCGTGCTGCCTGGCGACGTCGCCGGTGCTCTCCCCGTGCCTGACCACACCGATCCACCCGAGATGCGTCACGCGGTGGTACGTACCCACTTCTCGTGCGCTAAAACCCACACCATGAACCAGTACGTCGACACCTACTGCGAGCGGTTGGCCCCCGGTCTGTGGGGCGAACCGCTCAACGCGCTCAGCAACCTCGCGTTCCTGCTGGCCGCTGCGGTGCTGTGGTTCCGCTACCGGCCGGAGGACCGGAGCATGCGGGCACTGGTGGCGCTGCTGGCGCTGATCGGGTTGGGCAGCCTCTCGTTCCACACGGCGGCCACCGAGCTGACGCGGGTGTTCGACGTGCTGTTCATCGCGCTGTTCGTGTTCTTCTACGTGGTCTGCTTCGGGCACTGGTTCTGGGGCCTGCCGTGGCCGAGGGCGTGGCTGTTCGCGCCCGCGCTGGCACTGCTGGGCGTGCTGCTCATCCCGGTGTCGCTGCTGATCCCGGCCGGGTCGGGGTCGTACCTGGCGGCCGGGGTGGCGCTGGTGGGGCTGGCCGTGGCGCTGCGGTTCTTCGGGCCGGACGGGACGCGGCACCACTGGCGCGCGTTCGGGATCGCGGCCGTGGTGTTCGCGGTGTCGCTGACGCTGCGGACCGTCGACCTCAGCGCGTGCACCGGGTGGCCGACGGGCACCCACTACCTCTGGCACCTGCTGAACGCCGTCGTCCTCTACCTGGTCGCCCGCGAGGCGATGATCCGGGTCAGTCCTCCTCGATGAACGCGGGCAGCCTGCCCGCCCGCACCTCGGCCACGAGCCTCCCGTGGTCGGACTCGGTCTGGTCGGCGTAGTCGAACGCGTACTTCGCGAACGCCTCGTCCAACTCCTCGCCGTCGTCCGCGCAGTAGCCCGCGAGCAGCCGCGGGTCGACGGACCGGGTGTGCGCGCGGGCCAGCAGGGCGCCCGCGAAGCGGCCGTAGTCGTCCAGGTCGTCCCGCTTGAGCGTGGTCGCGTCGATCTCGCCCTTGCGGTTGCGGAACTGGCGGACGATGTAGTCGCGGCCGTCGATGGTCGTCCAGCCGAGCAGGATGTCCGTCTCGGCCTGCACCAGCCGCGCGCCGTGCACGATCCGCTTGCCCTGGTGCTTGCTCGGCGGCACGTCGAGGAACGGCTCCAGCGCCGACGGCCGCGCCTCCTTGACCTGGAGGATCAGCGCCTCGTCGCCGTTGCCGTGCAGCAGCACCAGGTAGTTGCGCAGGCCGACGCTGCCCGTGCCGACGACGCGGAAGGCCACGTCGGACACCCCGTAGCGCATGATCAGGTTGCGGCGGGACTCGCGCAGCGAGTCCACGTAGGACGGCAGGGAGGCGACGACCTCGGCCGCGGTCCGCTCGGTGACCTTGGTCAGCACCGGCGGGTCCTCGAGGAACCGCCAGTGCTCGCCCTGCTTGCGGGTCCACTTCGCGGCGACCTTCGCGCTGGTGTTCTTGCGCGCCTTGGACGCGGCCTTGCTGAACTCGTCGATCAGGTCGTTCGCCTTCGCCTTGTTCAGCACCGACTCGTCGCCGAGCGCGCTCCACGAGTCCAGGAACGGCAGTTCCGCCATGTGCCTCATCGCGCCCCGGTACGCGCGCACGGTGTCCTCGACGGCGTCGCGGCAGCCCTTGTCCGACACGCCGCCCTCGCGGCCCGCCAGCACGAGGCTGGTCACGAGCCTCTTCAGGTCCCACTCCCACGGCCCGGGGAGGGTCTCGTCGAAGTCATTGACGTCCATCACGATCTGGCCCTCGGGCGTCCCGTACAGGCCGAAGTTCGCCGCGTGCGCGTCCCCGCACAACTGGACGTCGACGCCGCTGCGCGGGCTTACCGCGAGGTCGCCCGCCATCAGGCCCGCGCTGCCGCGGAAGAACGAGAACGGCGACGCGACCATCCGCCCGATCCGCAGCGGGACCAGCGTTTCCAGCCTGCCCTCGTTGCTCGCCCGCACGTAGTCCGGGATGGACGGCCGGTCGACCGCGAGCAGCGCCTTCCGGTGCGCCTGGTGCCCGACGGCGTCCCGCAGCGCCCGTCCGGCCGCGTGCACCTCCTCCGGCTCCGTCCACCGGCCAAGAGCCGCCGCCGCTTCCGCCCGCACCCGTTCACCCATGAACGGCATCATGCAACGCGAACGGGCACCTCACGACGTGTATGACACATCGTGAGGTGCCCGCGTGCCCATCGTGACTATCGCTTGACGATCTCGGCGATGGCGTCCACGCCGAGGTCGATCTCCTCCGCCGTGATCACCAGCGGGGGCGCCACGCGCAGGGTCGAGTCGTGCGTCTCCTTGCACAGCACGCCGCGGGCGGCCAGCGCCTCGGACGCCTCCCGGCCCTTCGGCCCGCCCGCCGAGATCTCCACCCCGGCCCACAGCCCGCGACCGCGGACCTCGGACACGCCGTGGCCGACGAGGTCGCCGAGCCTGGCGTGCAGGTAGGCGCCGAGTTCGCGCGAGCGCTCCTGGTACTCGCCGGTGGCCAGCAGCTTCACGACCGCGCGCCCGATGGCGCAGGCCAGCGGGTTGCCGCCGAACGTGGACCCGTGCTCGCCTGGCTTGAGGACGCCCAGCACCGACCGGGTGCCGACCACGGCCGACACCGGCATGATCCCGCCGCCGAGCGCCTTGCCCAGCGTGTACAGGTCGGCGCGCACGCCCGCGTGGTCGAGCGCCAGCAGCTCGCCGGTCCGGCCGAGACCGGACTGGATCTCGTCGGCGATCATCAGCACGTCGTTCTCGTCGCAGATCCGGCGCACGGCGGCCAGGTAGCCGTCCGGCGGCACGACGATGCCGGCTTCGCCCTGGATGGGCTCGATCAGCACGGCGGCGGTCCGGTCCGTGATGGCGTTCCGCAGCGCCTGCTCGTCGCCGTAGGCCACGACCGAGAAGCCGGGCGTGAACGGGCCGAAGTCGGCGCGCGCCACCTCGTCGGTGGAGAACGACACGATGGTGGTCGTGCGGCCGTGGAAGTTCGCGCCCGCGACGACGATCTCCGCCGTGCCCGCCGGGACGCCCTTGACCTGGTAGGCCCACTTGCGGGCCACCTTGATCGCGGACTCGACGGCCTCGGCGCCGGAGTTCATCGTCAGCACCATCTCGGTGCCGGTGAGGTCGGCCAGCTCCCGGCAGAACAGGCCGAACTGGTCGTGGTGGAACGCGCGGCTGGTCAGCGTGACGCGGCCGAGCTGCTCGACGGCCGCGGCGATCAGCGCGGGGTGGCGGTGGCCGAAGTTGAGGGACGAGTAGCCGGACAGGAAGTCCAGGTAGCGACGACCGTCCACGTCCGTCACCCACGCGCCCTCGCCGTGGGAGATCACGACCGGCAGCGGGTGGTAGTTGTGCGTGCTCCAGTGCTCGTCCAGCGCGATGAAGTCGGCCCCGCTGGTCGGGGCCTCTGTGGTGGGAGCGGCGATGGCGGTCATAGGACAAGGCTAAGGGGCGGATGGCGGCGATTTCATCCGTCAGCCGTTGCGCAGGTGTCAGGTTTCTTGCGCAATCGGGGTGATCGACGGAGATCCGTTGCGTACCGAGCGGAGTGATCACCGCCTGGCTACCCTGCGACGATGGCGAAGAAGTCGGCTCACGTCCCCTCCGTCCGCGACGTGCTGGAGGTGGACCCGGCCGGGGTCGACCTCGCGGCGATCGACCCGGCCGCCACGCCGGTCGGTCCGACGAACAAGGCCGACGCCGCGAAGGCCATGGAGGCCATCGGCGTCGAGCTGGACCAGCTCCAGGAGAACCTCTACGCCGAGGGCGTCGGCGGTGGTCGGCGGCGGGTGCTCGTCGTGCTCCAGGGCATGGACACCTCCGGCAAGGGCGGCACGATCAGCCACGTCGCCGGGCTGATGAACCCGCAGGGCCTGCGCGTGGTGTCGTTCAAGAAGCCCACCCGCGCGGAGCTGTCGCACGACTTCCTCTGGCGGATCCGCAGGCAGGTGCCCGGTCCGGGGCAGATCGGCTTCTTCGACCGGTCGCACTACGAGGACGTGCTGGTCCCGAGGGTGGACGAGCTGGTGCCGCCGTCGACCTGGCAGGCCAGGTACCAGCAGATCAACGACTTCGAGGCCGAGCTGGCCGAGTCCGGCGTGACGATCGTGAAGTGCTTCCTGCACATCTCGCCGGAGAAGCAGAAGGAGCGGCTGGTCGCCCGGCTCCAGACGCCGGAGAAGCTCTGGAAGTACAACCCGTCCGACCTCGCGGTGCGGGCCAAGTGGTCGCGGTACCAGGAGGCGTACACCGACCTGCTGGCCAAGTGCTCGTCGCGGGCCGCGCCCTGGTACGCCGTGCCGTCCGACCGCAAGTGGTACCGCAACTGGGCCGTCGCCGAGTTGCTGCTGCACGCCCTGCGCGACCTCGCGCCCACGTATCCTGTGCCCGCGTACGACCCCGCGGTGGAGCTGGCCAAGCTGACCGAGGCGGATCCGTTGCGCTAGGCGCAATCTTCGTTGCATCCCTTGTCCGGGCGCAGTGGTCTAGGCCACTGTGGGTCCTGCCGCCAGGGATCAACGGAGGTGTTCGTGACGATCGACAGGCGACGGTTCCTCGGAGCCATGGGTGTTGGGGCGGGGATGCTGGTGACCGGTGAGGCCGCTGCGGCGCAACTACGTGCGGAGTCCCGCGTGTACCTCGGGACGTACACGACGTGGCCGGGCGGGGGCACCGGGATCGGGCTGGCCTCCTACGACCAGACCACCGGGCAGCTCCGCGCCACCGGCGTGTTCCCCGGTGTGGCGAACCCGTCGTTCGTCATCGAGTCGGGCCGCACCCTCTACGCGGTGAACGAGCAGGGCAGCGGGTCCGTCACGGCCATCGCCGTCGGCGCGGGCGGCGGGCTGCGGATCATCAACGCGCAGAGCACCGGCGGAGCGGACCCGTGCCACCTGGCGCTGGACCCGTCCGGGCGGTACCTGCTGTCCGCGAACTACTCGTCGGGCAGCGTCTCGGTCCACCCGGTGAAGGCCGACGGCGGACTGGGCGCGCGCACGGACCTGGTGACGCACCAGGGCTCCGGGCCGGACCGCGAACGCCAGGAGGGCCCGCACGCCCACCAGGTGCTCCCGGACCTCGCGGGCAAGCACCTGCTGGCCGTCGACCTCGGCACCGACTCCGTCTACAGCTACCGGCTCGACACGACCACCGGGAAGCTCGCGCTCGTCGGCACCGCGAAGGTGAAGCCCGGCGCCGGTCCGCGGCACCTCGCGTTCCACCCGACCGGCAAGTTCGCCTACATCGCGAACGAGCTGGACTCCACGATCGTGGCCGCCTCCTACGACGCCGACCGCGGGGTGCTGACCCCCGGCCAGGCGCTGCGGACCGTGCCCGTGGGAGCGCCCGCCACCCCGCGGAACTACCCGGCGGAGGTCGTCGTGTCGGCGGACGGGCGGTTCGTCTACCTGTCCAACCGCGGCCACGACAGCGTGGCGCTGTTCGCCGTCGAGCAGGGCGGCGCGCGGCTGCGGTTCGTCGAGGCCGTGCCCACCGGCGGCAAGTTCCCGCGGCACGTCACGTTCGACCCGTCCGGGCGATTCCTGTTCGCCGCCAACCAGAACTCGAACACGGTGACGTCGTTCCGGGTCGACCTGGCCACCGGCCGGTTGACCGCTTCCGGGGTGCCGCTGTCGTCGCCGATCCCGGTCTGCGTGGTGCCCACCCGGCTGGGTTAACGGCCTTCCGGGCCGACTGTCCACAGTGGTACCGCTATCACCATGGGTATCGCTGCCGCGTTGGTCTTGAGCTTGGTCATGGTTCCCGCGCCGGTGGCGTCGGAGTACGTCGCGCTGGGCGACTCCTACGCCGCCGGTGTCGGGAGCGGGAGCTCGGGTGAGTGCGGCCGGAGCGCTTCCGCGCACCCGAGCCTGTGGAACGCCGAGCACTCGCCCGCCGCCTTCCGGTTCGTCGCGTGCACCGGCGCGACCACGCAGGACGTGCTGGACGGCCAGGTGGCGTCGCTGTCGTCCACGACGACCCTGGTGACCCTCACCGTGGGCGGGAACGACATCGGGTTCACCGAGGTGATGACGACCTGCACGCTCAGCTCGGACGAGGGGTGCGAGGCCGCCGTCGCCCAGGCGGGCGAGGTGATCCGCACCGAGCTGCCCGGTCGGCTGGAGCGGCTGCTGGCCGAGGTCCGGGCCAGGGCCCCGATCGCGCAGGTCGTCCTCCTCGGCTACCCCAGGCTCTTCGAGTCCGGGGATTGCGTGAGCGGGACGTCCGCGGCGAAGCGCGCGGCGGTGAACAGCGGCGCCGACTCGCTGGCGGCCACGACGGCCGCCGCGGCGCAGGCGGCGGGCGTGGCCTTCGTGGACGTGCGGGAGGCGTTCACCGGGCACGGGATCTGCGGGGCGGACCCGTGGCTGCACTCGATCACGCTGCCCGTCCGCGACTCCTACCACCCGAACCGGAACGGGCAGACCGGCTACCTGCGGGCGCTGGAGGCGGAACTCCGGTAGTCACCGGCTCCGGGTTAACCGGTTGGCACCGGACCGGTCGTTCCGACCATGATGCGGGCGTGGAATCAACGAACGGGCTGCGGAAGGTGTCGGCCACGCGCTACGTGACCCCCTTCCGCGAAGGCGGGTCCCTGCCGGGGCTGGTCGAGGCGGACGACCTCGGGATGTACGTGCTCAAGTTCCGGGGCGCCGGGCAGGGCATCAAGGCGCTCATCGCCGAGATCGTGGTGGGGGAACTGGCGCGACGGCTTGACTTCCGGGTGCCGGAGGTCGTGCTGGTCGACGTCGACCCCGAACTGGCGCGGTCCGAGCCGGACGAGGAGATCCAGGACCTGCTGCGGGCCAGCGGCGGGGTCAACCTCGGCCTGGACTTCCTGCCCGGTTCCTTCGACTACAACCCGGTCGTGCGCGAGCCCGACGTCGAGACGGCCACGCGGCTGCTGTGGCTCGACGGCCTGGTGCTGAACGTCGACCGGAGCTGGCGCAACCCGAACACCCTGCTGTGGCACCGGCAGTTGTGGCTGATCGACCACGGCGCCGCGCTGTACTTCCACCACGGCTGGCGCGCGGATCGCTTCCCCGCCAAGGAGTACCGGTTCGACGCAGGCGACCACCTGATGCTGCCGTTCGCCGGCCCGCTGGCGGACGTCGACGCCGACCTGGCCGCGAAGGTGACCCCGGAGCTGCTGCGGGAGGTACTGGCGCTGGTCCCGGACGAGTGGTTGGCGCAGGACCAGGTGTTCGACGGCGCGGACGCCGTGCGCGAGGCGTACCTGGCGTACTTCGCCGCTCGCCTCGCCGGGCCCCGTGCGTGGGTCGACGTGCTGGAGGTGGCTCGTGCCGCACGTGTTTGAGTACGCCGTGCTGCGGGCGGTTCCCCGCGTCGAGCGCGGTGAGTTCGTCAACGTCGGGGTGCTCCTGTACTGCCCCGACCTGGACTTCCTGTGCGCCAGGACGTTCGTGGACGTCGCTCGGGTGCGGGCGCTGGACCCCGGCGTCGACGTCGAGCTGCTGGAGGCCGCCCTGCGGCACCTCGGGTCGTCGTGCGACGGGGCCGCCGACGCCGGTCCGGTGTCGGGGACGACCCGCGGCCAGCGGTTCCGGTGGCTGACCGCGCCGCGGAGCACGGTGATCCAGACCTCGCCCACGCACACGGGGTTCACCACCGACCCCGACGCCGAGGTGAACCGGCTGCTCGCCGCGCTCGTGATGCCACTGGGTGACTAGGGTGGCAACCTCTCCGCTCGCGCCGCGTCTCTTAGGGGCAAGAGCGGTTGACCGGAGCATCCATCCAGATCGGGGTTGGCGAACATGAGCGCTGGATACCAGCAGGGGTACCAGCAACCGCCCGCGCGCAGGCCGATGCCGCAGCGGCGCAAGGTGAAGAAGGGCCGGGTGTTCCTGGCCATCGTCTTCGTGCTGTTGCTGGTCCTGGTCGGGTTGTACTTCTACGTCGACTCGTCGTTGCGGCGTTCCAACGCGCTGCCGGACTACGAGGGGCGGCCCGCCGACACACCCGGCACCAACTGGTTGCTGGTCGGCTCGGACGCCCGCGACGACCTCACCCAGGAGCAGAAGGACGCGCTGTCGACCGGTGACGCGGGCGGCAAGCGGACCGACACCATCATGCTCCTGCACATCCCGGCGGGTTCCGGGAAGTCGACGCTGGTGAGCCTGCCGCGCGACTCCTATGTGGACATCCCGGGCGAGGGGAAGAACAAGATCAACGCCGCGTTCGCGCTCGGTGGCGCGCCGCTGCTGGCGCAGACCGTCGAAGGCGTGACCGGGATCCACCTCGACCACTACATGGAGATCGGCTTCGGCGGGTTCGCGGGCATCGTGGACGCCGTCGGCGGCGTCGACATGTGCATCGAGGAGCCGATGCAGGACCCGTTGGCGGGCCTGGACCTCAAGCCCGGCTGCCAGGAGCTGGACGGCACGCAGGCGCTCGGGTTCGTGCGCACGCGGGCCTTCGCCACGGCCGACCTCCAGCGGGTGCAGAACCAGCGCAAGTTCCTGTCCGCGCTGTCGGACCGGGCGACGAGCCCGGCCACGCTGCTGAACCCGTTCCGCGCGTTCCCGCTGCTGTTCGCGAGCACCGATTCCATCTCGGTGAACGACGACGACAGCCTGTTCAACCTCGGCGGGCTCGCGTTCGGGATGGGCGGCGGCGTGGACACGGCGACCGTGCCCGTCGGCGGCACGCCGACGCTCGACGGCGTCGGGTCGGTCGTGCAGTGGGACCGGGAGAACGCCCTGCGCCTGTTCGGCGCGCTGGAGAAGGACGAACCGGTCCCCGCGGACCTGTTGCAGCAGCCCGGCTAGTAGTCGATCAACTGGCGATCGGGCCGTCGAGCTCCTGCTCGGCGGCCTTTTCGTCGTTCTCGGCCGGACTCTTCGCCTTGCTGGCCGCCATGATGCCGTCGAGCTCGCGCATGAGGTCGTCGTAGATCGGCGTTAATGACATTGAGTTACCCCCAAGTACGTCGTGGTCCCCCGAACGGATCAACGAACTGTACTCATGGATGAGCCCTGATATCACCAGGTATTGGGTAAGCCGATGGTCACATCGCTAACTGTCGGCTAAACACATGAAGCAATACGGCGTTATGTGCTGGTCACACATGTGCCGACCCGGAGGCCCCTCGCTAGCGTCGACGGCATGAACAGTGGGCTCCGTCACAGCGGCGACGACCTCGCGGGCCGCACGGCACTCGTCACGGGGGCGGGAGGCGGCATCGGCCGCGCCTGCGCCGTGGCGCTGAGCGAGGCCGGGGCGAAGGTCCACCTGGTCGACCGGGACGCCGACGCGGTGCGCGCGGTGGCCGCCGAGACCGGCGGTACGGAGCACGTGGTCGACCTCTCCTCCGCCGACCCGACCCGCGACCTGCCCCGCGAGGTCGACATCCTGGTCAACAACGCCGGGCTCCAGCACGTGGCGCCGATCCACGAGTTCCCGCCGGAGCGGTTCGAGCTGATCCAACGGGTCATGCTCACCGCCCCGTTCCTGCTGATGCGGCACTGCCTGCCGCACATGCGCTCGCACGGCTGGGGCCGGGTCGTCAACCTCACCAGCGTCCACGGCCTGCGCGCCAGCGCGTTCAAGGCCGCCTACGTCGCCGCGAAGCACGGCCTGGAGGGGCTGAGCAAGGTCGCCGCGCTGGAGGGCGCCGAGCACGGCGTGACGAGCAACTGCGTGAGCCCCGGCTACGTGCGCACACCGCTGGTGGAGGGGCAGGTCGCCGAACAGGCCCGCGCGCACGGCGTCCCGGAGGACCGCGTGCTCGCCGAGGTGATGCTCCAGCGCACCGCCATCAAGCGGCTCATCGAGCCCGAGGACGTCGCGGCGACCGTGCTCTGGTTGTGCGGCAAGCACTCCGGGCACGTGACCGGCTCCACGTTCACGATCGACGGCGGCTGGACCGCCCAGTAGACGCCCCGCAAGTCCGCCCCGACGAAGTGGTGACCCCATGACTACCGCAGCACCGAGGAAACCCATCATCAAGGTGGTGGCCGCAAGTCTGATCGGAACGACTATCGAGTGGTATGACTTCTTTCTCTACGGCTCCGCCGCCGCTCTGGTGTTCAACAAGCTGTTCTTCCCCAGCGTGGACCCGCTGACCGGCACGCTGCTGGCGTTCACCACCTACGCCATCGGGTTCCTGGCCAGGCCGCTGGGCGGTGTGGTGTTCGGGCACTTCGGCGACAAGATCGGCCGCAAGAAGCTGCTGGTGTTCGCGCTCGTCCTCATGGGCGGGGCCACGTTCGCGATGGGCCTGCTGCCCACCTACGCCACCATCGGCGTCGCGGCACCGCTGCTGCTGACGCTGCTGCGCCTGGTGCAGGGCTTCGCGCTCGGCGGCGAGTGGGGCGGCGCGGTGCTGATCGTGTCCGAGCACGGCGACGCGAAACGGCGTGGCTTCTGGGCTTCCTGGCCGCAGGCCGGGGTTCCGCTCGGCAACCTGCTCGCCACGGCGGTGCTCGCCGTGCTGGCGGCCGTGCAGACCGACGAGGCGTTCCTGGCGTGGGGCTGGCGGGTGCCGTTCCTGCTGTCCGGCCTGCTGGTCGTGATCGGCCTGTGGATCAGGTTGACCGTCAGCGAGTCGCCGGTGTTCCTGGAGGCGCAGCGGAAGGCGGAACTGCGGAAGTCGCCGGTCGCGGAGAAGGCGCCGATCGTCACGCTGCTGCGCCTGCACTGGCGCGAGGTGCTGATCGCGATGGGCGCCAGGATGGGCGAGAACGTCTCGTACTACGTCATCACCGCGTTCATCCTCGTCTACCTCACCGGCCCGTTGGGACTGTCCAAGTCGTACGGCCTCAACGCCGTCCTGATCGCCTCGGTGATCCACTTCATCTCGATCCCGCTGTGGGGAGCCCTGTCCGACCGCGTCGGCCGCCGCGCGGTGTACCTGTTCGGCGCGGTCGGCGTCGGCGTGTGGATCTTCCTGTTCTTCACCCTGCTGGACACGAAGTCGTTCGGCGCCATCGTGCTCGCCACGTCCGTCGGCCTGCTGCTGCACGGCGCCATGTACGGCCCGCAGGCCGCGTTCTTCTCCGAGCTGTTCGGCACCAGGGTCCGCTACTCGGGCGCATCGGTCGGCTACCAGCTCGCGTCCATCGTGGCCGGTGCGCTCGCGCCGCTGATCGCCACGGCCCTGCTCAAGTCGTACGGCAGCACCGTCCCGGTCGCCCTCTACGTCGGGTTCGCCTGCCTGCTCAGCGTCGTCGCCGTGGTCGTCGCGAAGGAAACCAGGGGCGTGTCGCTGGAGAAGAACACCGATGAGGCCGCGGAAGTGTCAGCATGACGCCATGACCGACCCGGTGGAGCACCTGCTCGAACTGCTCGCCCAGGACGCGGGCAGCGAGCGGCTCGCGCAGGTGCTCCCCGCGGCGCGGGCCGCGGGGGCGAGCGGCGCCGACCTCGACCGGGTCGAGCGGGCCGCGGAGTGGGCGTTGGAGATCCGGCGCACGCTGACCGAGCACCGCCGCCGCGAGGCCGAGCTGGAGGCGCTGTTCGACACCGCCAGCGACCTCGCGGGCGCCCGCGACCCGGACGCGGTGCTGCGGTCGATCGTCCGGAGGGCCCGGCTGCTGCTGGGCACGGACGTGGCGTACCTGAGCATGAACGAACCCGCCGCGCACGGCACGTACATGCGCGTCACGGACGGATCGGTCTCCGCGCTGTTCCAGGAGGTCCGGCTCGGCATGGGGGAGGGGCTCGGCGGTCTGGTCGCCCAGACGGCCAGGCCGTACGCCACCGCCGACTACTTCGCCGACCTGCGCTTCAACCACACCAGGCCGATCGACACCGCCGTGGAGGACGAGGGCCTGGTCGCGATCCTCGGCGTGCCGCTGACGCTGGGCAGCCGGGTGATCGGCGTCCTGTACGCGGCGAACCGGTCACCGCGGCGCTTCCCGCCCGACGAGGTGGCGCTGCTGTCGTCGCTCGCGGACCACGCGGCCATCGCGCTGGACACCGCGCACCTGCTGGAGGAGACGCGGGTCGCGCTGCGGGAGCGCAACGAGGCCAACGAGGTCATCCGCGCGCAGAGCGAGGACATGCGCCGCGCCGAGGAGGCGCACGACCGGCTCGCGGACCTCGTGCTGCGCGGCGCGGACCTGCCCGAGGTGGCGGCGGCCGTGGCGAAGGTGCTCGGCGGCGCCATCGCCGTGCACGACGGCGACCTGGGTGAACTGGCCCGGATCGGCGTCACGAAGAAGACCCCGCCCCGGTCGGCGGTGAACGCCTCCCGCGCGACCGGGCGGGCGGTGGCGCAGGACGGCACGTGGGTGTGCGCGGTGCTGGCCGGTCGGGAGCTGCTGGGCAGCATCACGTTGACCGGCAGGCCCGACCTGGAGGACGCCGACCGGCGGCTGTTCGAACGCGCGAGCGTCGTGACGGCGTTGCTCCTGCTGTTGCGCCGCAGCGTGGCCGAGGCGGAGAACAAGGTGCGCGGCGAGCTGATCACCGACCTGCTGACCGCGCCGGACCGCGACCCGGCCGGGTTGGCCGCGCGGGCCAGGCGGGTCGGCGTCGAACTGGGCGTGCCGCACGTCGTCCTGGTCGCCGACGGCGGCCCCCGCGATCGACTCCTCGCCGCCGCGGCGCACCTCGCGTCGACCGGGCGCGGGCTCGCGGGCGTGCACGGCGAGCACGTCGTGCTGCTGCTGCCGGGCACGGCCGCCGGGCCCGCCGCCACGGACACCGCGCGGGTGCTCGGCAAGGCCGTGGGCGTGCCGGTGACCGTCGGCGCGGGCGGCCCGGCGGAGGGCCCGGAACAGGTCGTCACGGCGCACGCCGAAGCCGCCCGGTGCCTGTCCGCGCTGCTCGTGCTGGACCGGCGCGGCCAGGGCGGGACACCCGCCGACCTCGGGTTCGTCGGCGTGCTGCTGGGCGAGCGCGCGGACGTGGCCGGGTACGTGCGCACGACGTTGGGACCGCTGCTGGACTACGACGCCGCGCGCGGCACGGAACTCGTGCGGACCCTCGCCGTCTACTTCTCCTGCGGCGCGAACCTCAGCCGAGCCAAGGACGAGCTGCACGTGCACGTCAACACCGTGGTGCAGCGGCTGGACCGCGTCGCCACGCTGCTCGGCGAGGACTGGCAGTCGCCGGAGCGGGTGCTGGAGATCCAGTTGGCGCTGCGCCTCCTGCTGCTCGTCGGCTAGCCCAGCGAGCACTCGGTGGGGGAGACGGTGTCCGGTCGGTCGACCGTGGCCGAGGCGGGTGGCCGTTCGCCGCCGAGCCAGCGCTCCAGCGCGGCGAAAGCCGTGCGGTGGCAGGGGGTCAGCGGTCGGAGCCGGTCGGGGAAGGCGTCGTACAGCGAGTCGACGTGCGTGCCGCCCTCGACCCGGTAGTAGCGGAACAGCCTGTCCCGCCCCGCCTTCCGCACCATCTCGGCGTACACGTCGGAGTCCTGGTCGATCGGCAGCAGCCCGTCCAGCGTGCCGTGCAGCGTCAGCAGTGGCTTGCCGATCCGACCGGTCAACGCGATCTCCCGCACCGCCCGCCGCGCCGCGGGCCTGCTCGCGTAGTCGTAGTCCGCTTCCGCACCCTCGTAGTCGGGGTCCAGCGCCTCCCGGTAGATGCGCTGGGTCAGCTCCCAGTAGTGCTGGCGGTAGAACGGCCACAGGAACTCCGACGCGGCCGGGAACACCGGCTCACCGCGCAGCGCGGGCGGCAGGAACGTCAGCAGGTTCGGCCCGTCCTCCCGCCACAGCACGCCCTCCCAGTCGACCCCGCCGTCGTACAGCTCGGGGTGGTTCTCCAGTTGCCACCGCACCAGGTAGCCGCCGTTCGACAGCCCGGTCGCGATAGTGCGACTCGCCGGACGGCAGTAGTGCTCCCGCACCAACGCCTTCGCCGCGCGGGTCAACTGGGTCACGCGCTGGTTCCACTCCACGATCGCGTCCCCACCGGCGTAGAACCCGACCCCGGTGTTGCCCTTGTCGGTCGCGGCGAACGCGTACCCGCGCTGGAGCACCCAGTCGCTGATCGCGCGGTCGTTCGCGTACTGCTCGCGGACCCCCGGCGAGCCGGAGACCACCAGCCCGCCGTTCCACCGCGCGGGCAACCGGATCACGAACTGCGAGTCGTGGTTCCAGCCGTGGTTGGTGTTGGACGTCGAGTCGTCCGGGAAGTACCCGTCGACCTGCGTGCCGGGCACGGCGGTCGGCGCGGGCAGTCCGGCGGGCGTCAACCCGGCCCAGTCCGCCGGATCGGTCACCCCGCCCGCCGTGGTCAGGTCGACGGCACGGCGGACCTCCTGGTGTTCGGCACCGGGCACCCGCACCGGCCCGCACCGACCGGCCTGCTCGGCCTGGGCTGGGGTGATGTTGACGAGGAACAGGGCTGCGACGAGCGGAACGACGATGTTCACGCACCCGACGGTAGGGCGAGGACCGTTGGCGGGTAATGGTTCCGGCCACCACACGCGCGCCGCGCGATGTGGCTGTCCCTTCCATCGCGCCGCGGTCGGGCGCTTCCTACCGTGAGGTGCGGACAAGGAGGTCCGCATGCGCATCATCGCCCTGGTCTTGATCCTGCTCATGACCACGACACCGTCCGCGAGCGCCGCGAGCGTCACCGAGGTGACCGGGTTCGGCACCAATCCCGGCAACCTCAGGATGTTCCGCTACGTCCCCGACAACCTCCCCGCCGGTCGCCCGCTCGTGGTGGCCCTGCACGGCTGCACCCAGGACGCCGCGGGCTACGGCACCGCGTCGGGCTGGCTGGCGCTGGCCGACCGCTACCGCTTCACGGTGCTGCTGCCGCAGCAGCAGAGCGCCAACAACCTCAACAAGTGCTTCAACTGGTTCCAGACGACGGACACCACCCGCGGTCAGGGTGAGGCGGCGTCCATCGCCCAGATGATCACCAAGACGGGCGCGACCCCGGTCTACGTCACCGGCCTGTCCGCGGGCGGCGGCATGACCTCGGTCCTGCTCGCCACCTACCCGGAGACCTTCCGCGGCGGCGGCATAGTCGCCGGCCTCCCGTTCGGCTGCGCCGCCTCCGTCATCGACGCCTACACCTGCATGAACCCCGGCAAGAACCTCACACCGCAGCAGTGGGGCGACAAGGTCCGCGCCGCAGCCCCGTTCTCCGGCACCCGCCCACCCGTGACGATCTGGCACGGCACGGCCGACTACACCGTCGCCGTGGCCAACCAGCGGGAACTCGTCGAGCAGTGGACGAACGCCCACGGCACCGACGCAGTCGCCGACACAACCGACACCGTCGCCGGCCACCCGCACGCCGTGTACCGCAACACCTCAGGAGGTGCAGCGGTCGAAACGCACACCATCACCGGAATGGGCCACGGCCAACCAGTCGACCCCGGCACCGGCCCCCAACAATGCGGCACCGCCACCGCTTACGTGCTCGACGTGAACGCCTGCGCCGCCTGGCACCTGGCGCACGGGTGGGGTTTGGACGGTTGAACGGAGTTGCTGCCAGAGCGCACGCCGGGTCCGGTGGAACTCGGTCTCGTCGGCCTTGAGGGCGCTCCAGTCCGCGTTGTCCAGACCGGTGCCCGGAGCCAAGCCGGTCGGACGCAGGATCGCGACCTCGTCCGGACCGTTCTCCTCCCAGCCGAGTTCGGTGCTGCTGCAGAACATCCCGTGTGAGACCGCTCCCCGGAACCTCGTGCGCCGCATCTTCCTGCGCCCCGGCAAACGGGTTCCGGGGAGGGCGACGGGCACGAAGTCGCCTGCCTTGACCAAGGCCGGTCCACCGAAGACTATTTGAACCTTGTCACGTCCGATGTCGACTATTGCGAGACGGATGAAATCAGCATTCGGGTGGTCGAAGACGTCGATGACCATCCCTGCAACGACACCGGGCACCGGGGGATCCTATTGGAAGGCTCAGGCCCTGCTCGCAGCGGCCCAGAGGACGTCGAACGCGACCTGTGCTCGATCGCGGTGTTCCTTGTTCATCACCATGTCGCTATTGGAATCCTCATTCGGCCTGATCAGATAACCCAATTCTCCTCTCGTGCTGATGTAGTCCTGCATCTGGGCGAGGAGTGCGGGTTCTTCGGTGTCCAGTGCGTCCAGGTCGAGTCGGTAGAGGGCGGTTCCCGAAGTCACCGGTTGAGTGGCTCGGCGGAATGAGCAGTTCCGGCGGACGAGGTCGCGGCCCACCCGATCGGTGAGCAGGTCGCGGAACTGCTCCACGACGTGTCCCGAGTACGCCGGTACCAGGAAGCGGTAGTCGCACCCCTCCAGCACGTTCGACGCCACGACGCCCATGAACTTCCCGGCCACCGCCCTTCCGTCGGGCATGACGATCAAGTCGTATTCCAGGTTGAGCGTCAAGATGTCCGCCGAGAGGCAGAACCGCTCTATCCGGGCCGCCTCGTCGTCCTGGATCAGACCTTCGCGTCCTGCGGTGGGCGATTTCGCCAATTCGCGCGCGACCTGGTCGACCCGGTCGGCCAGTACCCGGCCCACGCGTCCCACCAGTGCGGTGTGGCGTCGTGTGTTGACCGAGACGCGCTGCCAGGAGTTCTCGATGTAGCCCGTCAGCAGGGTGTGGTCGGGTGCCGGTTGGCTCGCTTCGCCGAACACGAGGTAATCCAGGCTCACCCCGAAGAAGTCCGCCAGCGCCACCAGCTTCTGGAAGCTGGGCCGGGTCTGGTCGCGGGTGTACTGCGAGAGCGCCGCGGGACTGATTTCGAGAGCGTCGAGTATTTCTCGTCTATGTCTGCTGTACCCACCGCGTTCGATCAGTGAGATGAGCGTCTGTCCGAGCTTTACCTGTCGTTCGTTCACTTCATCCACCCGCGCTTTCACGTGGAATCGACCCTTGGAGGCCGATTCCAAGGTAAAGCAAGGCTTCACGGCTGTGAAGCGACGCTTTGCGAAGGCTCTTGACGGGCCCGACAAAGCACGCATACTTCAGGGTGAACGGCCAAAAATCAAGTCCGCAAAAATGGCGGATAGCTTGATCGGAATTGGGCGGGTGGTCGCGATGGTGGTTCTGGTCTTCCTCATCGGCGCGTTGTTGGGATTGTTGGTCGGGGCGGCGGTCTGCGTTCGCAACGTCCGGCAGGAGGTGCCGACGCGGGTGGCGTTCCGCATGCACGTCCTGGAGTCGCGGCTGAGCGCGCTCCAGTCGTCGGTCGACCAGGCGCTGTCGAGGTGGAACGACGACGTGCCCGCCCCGCGGCGTGAACGAGTGCTCGACTGAACTGGCGTGGAGCTTCCCCCGCGCGGGGGAAGCTCCACGGGGTTCACGCGCCGCGGATCAGGTCCGCTGCTCGTTCGCCGATCATCAGCACCGTCACCATCGGGTTCACGGTCGGCATCGTCGGGAACACTGAAGCGTCCACGACCCTCAACCCCTCCAACCCGATGACCTTCAACGACGGGTCCACCACGGACCCGATCGCGCACGTCCCGGCCGGGTGGTAGACGGTGTGGGCGGCGCGGCGGCCGTACTCCGACAGGTCCTCGTCGGACGTCACCTCGGGGCCGGGGGCGATTTCCCGTTTGAGCCAGGACTTCAGCGGTTCCTGCGAGGCGATCTCCCGCGCGATCCGGAACCCGTCGACCAGGGTCTGCTCGTCGTACCCGTCGGGGTTGGTGAAGTACCCGAAGTCGAGCGCCGGTTTCACGGTGGGGTCCGCGCTGGTGAGCCACATCCGGCCGACGCTGTGCGGGCGGGGGATGTTCGGGGTCATGCAGACGCCGTGCTCGACGACCGGGTAGCCGAGCCGCTCGGTGTTGGCGGTGAACGGGATCTGGTAGAAGTGGAACATCAGGTCCGGGCGGGGGTCGGACTGGTCGCGCCGGACGAACAGGCCCGCGTCGGAGTCCATCACCGAGTTCAGCGGGATCGGGCCGTCGGTCTCCCAGATGATCACCGACTCCGGGTGGTCCAGCAGGTTCTCGCCGACGCCCGGCAGGTCGTGCACGACCTCGATGCCCAGCGCGGACAGGTCCGCGGCCGGGCCGACGCCGGACAGCATCAGCAGCCGCGGCGTGTCGATCGCGCCCGCGCACAGCAGGACCTCGCGCCGCGCGGAGATGAACCCGGCCGACGTGTCGACACCAATCGCCCGTCCGTCCTCGAAGGACACGCGCGAGACCCACGTCTCCAGCACCAGCGTCAGGTTCGGCCGGTCGAGGACCGGGTGCAGGTAGGCCGTGGACGCGGAGGACCGAGACCCGGTCTCCGGGTGGTAGGCGACCGAGAAGAACCCCGTCCCGTCGGCGAACGGCTTGGCGTTGAAGTCCTCGACCTCCGGAACGCCCAGCGCCGCCTTGGCCGCCGCGATGAAGTCCAGCGCGATCGGGTTCCGGTCCGCCGGGTCCACCGGGATGATGTTGTTGAGCAGCCTGTCGTAGTACGGGCCGAACGTGTCCCAGTCCCAGCCCGGCCCCCAGGAGGCGACGTCCTGCGGGAACGGGACGAAGCTGATCAGCGTGTTGTGCGAGGAGCAGCCGCCGAGCACGCGGGCGCGGGAGTGGCGGATGTGGGAGTTGCCGCGCGGTTGCTCGACGGTGGGGTAGTCGTAGTCCAGTTCCGAGCCGAGCAGGTTGATCCAGTTGCGGAGTTCCAGGACGCGCGGGTCGTCGACGTCGCTCGGCCCGCCCTCGACGACGCACACCGTCACCGAGGGGTCCTCCGAGAGCCTGGCCGCGAGCACCGATCCGGCGGTGCCACCGCCGACGATGACGTAGTCGTACTCAGGCATCGGAGCTCCTCGCGAACCAGTTCTGGGCCGTGGGCTTGAGGTTCTGGTAGACGTGCTTCGGTTCGCAGTACTCGTGCAGGCCGCTGGGCCCGAGTTCGCGGCCGATGCCGGACCGCTTGAAGCCGCCCCACTCCGCCTGCGGCAGGTACGGACCGAAGTCGTTGATCCACACGGTGCCGTGGCGCAGCTTGCGCGCGACCCACTGGGCCTTCTCCAGGTCCTGCGACCACACGCCGCCCGCCAGGCCGTACTCGGTGTCGTTGCCCAGGAACACCGCCTCCTCCCGCGTGCTGAAGCGCTCCGCGGTGATGATCGGACCGAAGGTCTCCTCCTGCACCAGCTTCATCTCACGGGTGCAGTCCGCGAACACGGTGGGGCGGAAGAAGAAACCCTCCCGCAAGTCCGGGGACGTGGGCCGCGCACCGCCCGCCACCAGCCGCGCGCCCTCGGCCAGCCCGATCTCCACGTACTTCTCGACCTTGGCGCGGTGCTCGGCCGACACCAGCGGCCCGCTCTCCGTGTCGGGGTCGAAACCGTTGCCCAGCCGGACCAGGTCCGCGCGCCGGGCGACCTCCGCGACGAAGTCGTCGTACACCGAGTCCTGCACGATCAGGCGGGTGCCGGACGAGCACACCTGGCCCGCGTGGAAGAACGCGGCCGTCAGCGCGTAGTCGACGGCGGTGTCCAGGTCGGCGTCGGCGAACACGATGTTCGGGTTCTTGCCGCCCAGTTCCAGCGCGACCTTCTTCACCGACGTCGCCGCCGCCCGCATGATGTACTGCCCGACGCCCAGGCTGCCGGTGAACGAGACCAGGTCGACGTCGTCGCTCTCCACGAGCACCGAGCCGACCTCGGATCCCGTGCCCAGCACCAGGTTCGCGACCCCCGCGGGCACCCCCGCCTCCGCGAGGACCTCGAACAGCTTGACGGTCGTCAGCGGCGTGATCTCACTCGGCTTGGCGACGAGCGTGTTGCCCGCCAACAACGCCGGCGCGATCTTCCACGCCACCTGGAGCAGCGGGTAGTTCCACGGCGCGATCATCGCGCACACGCCGACGGGGTCGTAGTCGATCCGGCTGATCACGTCCGGGCCCGCGCCGGTCACGACGCGCGGGTGGATCGCCCCCGCGAGGTTGCCGTAGTAGCGGAACACCGCCGCCACGTCGTCGACGTCGATCCGGCTCTCCACCAGGGTTTTGCCGGTGTCCAGCGTCTCGGTGCGGGCGATGTCCTCCTTCGACCGGTCGAGCAGGTCGGCCACGTGGTTCAGCACGGCCGCGCGGTGCTCGGGACTGGTCGCCGACCAGCGGCCGTCGTCGAACGCGCGCCGAGCGGCCGCGACGGCGGCCAGTGCGTCCGCCGCCGTCCCCTCCGCCACGGTGGCGACCACGCTCCGGTCGAAGGGGTTGATCACCTCGCGCTCGGCGCCGCTACTCGACCCGACCCACCGGCCGTCGATGAACAGCTTCGACACGGGTGTTCGCCTCCTTGCGAGATGGACTGATCGTTTCACCGTTCCCGCAGGTGGCTGGTCCTGTCAAGCCGGCCTCACGGTGCCGGTGTGGACAGTGGGGCCGCGCCGAGCTGCCTGCGCAGCCGGGTGAAGTGCCGGGCGTTGTTCATCGCCACGACCCCGACGACCACGTCGTCGCGCAGGTACACGGCGGCGAACTTGCGGTCCTCCGGCGTGCCGTCGACGTACCGGACCTCGTCGTACAGGTGGGTTTCGCCGACGAACTGGATGCGGACGCCGTACTGGTCCGACCAGAAGTAGCCGGGGCGGTCGTGGACCTCCGCGGTCGTGCCCGCGAGCAGGTTGCGCACCGCCACCGACGCCTGTTCGGCCGCGCTGGTCCAGTGCTCGTGCCGCTGGCCGCTCCACCGGGCCACGTCGCCGACGGCGACCACGCCGGGCACGTTCGTCACGCCGCCCTGGTCGCACAGCACGCCGTTGCCGACCGCCACGCCCGAGCCCGCGAGCCAGTCGGTGGCCGGGTGCGCGCCGACGCCCGCGACGACCAGGTCGGCGGGCAGCACGTCGCCGTCGGTCAGCACGACCCCGGCCGCGGACACCTCGTTCACGCCGACGCCGCAGCGCAGCGCCACGCCGTGGTCGAGGTGCAGTTCGCCGCAGACCGCGCCGATCTCCGGCCCGAGCACGCGGCCCAGCGGGATCGGCAGCACCTCCACGACGGTCACGTCGAGGCCGAGCTTCCGGGCCGTGGACGCGACTTCCGCGCCGATGAAGCCCGCGCCGATCACCACGAGCCGCTCGGTGCCGCCGGTGAGCGCCGCCCGCAGCGCGACGGCGTCGTCCAGCGTCCGCAGCGCGAGGGCGCCGGGCACCGTCCTGGGCGCGCCGCCGGTCGCGATCACCACGCCGTCGGCGGTGAGGGTCGAGCCGTCGGACAGGTGGACCTCGCGGGTGGTCGTGTCGAGCCGGTCCGCGCGCACGCCCAGTCGCCAGTCGGCGTCGAGCGCGGCCAGCGCGTCCGGGTCCGACAGCGCCAGCGACTCGCGGTCCACCGTGCCGAGGAGGAAGTCCTTGGACAGCGGCGGCCGGTCGTACGGTGCGTGCGGCTCGTCGCCGACGACGACCAGCCGTCCGTCGAAACCCTGTGCCCGCAACGCTTCCGCGGAGCGGAGTCCGGCGAGCGAGGCGCCGATGACCGCGATGGTCCTCACGCCACGTCCTGCTGGGCCTCGGTGTTCACGTAGACGACGTCGTCGACCACGACGACCGGGTAGGTGCGGACGGGTCTCTTGGCGGGCAGCCCGTTTGGCAGGCCGGTGCGCAGGTCGAACGACGACGCGTGCAGCGGGCACTCCACCCAGCAGCCCTCCAGCCAGCCGTCCGCGAGGGAGGCGTCCTGGTGGGAGCAGGTGTCGTCGATGGCGTACAGCTCGCCGTCGGCGTTGAACACCGCGATGGGCACGCGGGCCAGGATGCGGACCGCCTCGCCAGGGGGGAGGTCGATGACGGTGCAGACGCGGATCATGGGGGCGCCTCCGTTGCGCGATGCAGAACACGACCTGGATAACGCAACAATGTGAGGCTGGCGGGGGCCGCCGTCAAGAGGTTCGCCTGGTTGGACCATGGCTCATTTACCCAGTGGTTACTGTTGCGCCATGAGCAACTCGGACGCAGATCGGGGAACGGTGGCTCAGGTCCAGTCCGTGGACCGGGCCATCAGCGTGCTGGAGATGCTGGCGCACGGCGAGGCGGGTATCACCGAAATCGCTGGTGAGCTGGGTGTGCACAAGTCCACGGCGTCCAGACTCGTGAGCGTGCTGGAGTCACGGGGCCTCGTCGAGCAGCTCGGCGAACGGGGCAAGTACGCCATCGGGTTCGGGATCGTCCGGCTCGCGGGCGCGGCGACCGGGCGCATGGACCTCACCAAGTTGGGCCAACCGACGTGCCAATCGCTCGCGGACGAGTTCGGCGAGACGGTCAACATCGCCGTGGCGGACCAGGGCGTCGCCATCAACATCACTCAGGCCAGGGGATCGGCCGCGATCAGCGCGCAGAACTGGATCGGCCAGCGCACGCCGCTGCACGCCACGTCCAGCGGCAAGGTGCTGCTCGCGTTCATGCCGCCGGAGGAGCGAAAGCGCCTGCTCGGCCAGCCCCTCGACCGGTACACGCCGCGCACGGTCGTGGAGCCGGACGACCTGTCCGTCGAGCTGGACCGGATCGCGGTCGACGGCTTCGCGGCCTGCTACGAGGAGCTGGAACTCGGGCTGCACGCGGTCGCCGTGCCGATCCGCGGGCAGCGCGGTGAGGTGATCGCGGCGATGAGCGCCTCCGGGCCGTCCTACCGGCTCTCGCGGCAGCGGGTGAAGCAGATCGTCACCCCCATGACGGACTCCGCCACGGAGCTGTCCGCCCAGCTCGGGTACTTCGCGGGCTGACCTCCGACGATCTTGGACCCCGTTTCACGTGGTGGGACGGGGTTCTTGTCGTTTTGTCCCATTACCTGCCGGTAGCGGCCGAACGCCGTGTTTCCGGCGTGCGACTACTCGGATGGAGGGATTGACATCGGGGAGCGCTGAGCGCAATTTGTTGCAGAGGGCGGAACACCAAGCGCCTTTCGCAACTCCGGTGGGAGGGTACGGATGGCGGGTCGACCACGGGTGGTCATCGTCGGCGCGGGCATCGTGGGGTGCGCGCTGGCCGACGAGCTGACCGAGCGGGGCTGGACCGACGTCACGGTCCTGGAGCAGGGGCCGCTGTTCGCCACGGGCGGGTCCAGCTCGCACGCTCCGGGGCTGGTCTTCCAGACCACGGGCAACAAGACCATGACCGAGTTCGCGAGCTACACCGCGCGCAAGTACGGCGAACTGGGCTGCTTCGACGCCGTCGGCGGCCTGGAGGTCGCGACCACGCCGGAACGGCTGACCGAGCTGAAGCGGCGGCACGGCTGGGCCACCGCGTGGGGCGTGGAGACGTCGCTGATCCCACCCGAGGAGTGCGTCGTGCTGCACCCGCTGCTCGACGTCGCGAAGGTGCTCGGCGGGTTCCACATCCCCACCGACGGACTGGCGAAGCCCGTCGCCGCCGCGCAGGCCCAGGCGGAACAGGCCATCGCCCGCGGGGCGACGTTCGTGCCGCACCAGAAGGTCACCGCCGTGGAACGCGCCGCGGGCCGGGTCACCGGCGTGACGACCGAGACCGACACGTTCAAGGCCGACGTCGTCGTGTCGTGCGCCGGGATGTGGGGTCCGCTGCTCGGCGACCTGGTCGACCTCACCGTGCCGCTCGTGCCGATGGCGCACCAGTACGCCAAGACCACGCCCCTGCCTACCGGCGAGGTCGGCGGCCCGATCCTGCGCCACCAGGACGCCGACCTGTACTTCCGCGGCCACGGCGACCGGCTCGGCATCGGCGCCTACGGGCACCGGCCGATGCCCATCGACCCGCGCGAGATCGGCGACCCGCGCTTCACCAAGTCCATGGCCTCCGAGCGGCTGTTCACGCCCGAGGACTTCGAGGACTCGTGGACCGCCGCCGTCGACCTGCTGCCCGTGCTGGCGGAGTCCAAGGTGGACGACGGCATCAACGGCCTGTTCTCGTTCACCACCGACGGCCTGCCGCTGCTGGGCGAACACCCGGACCTGGAGGGGTTCTGGGTCGCCGAGGCCGTGTGGATCACGCACTCCGCGGGCGTCGCGCGAGCGGTGGCGCAGTGGCTGGTCGACGGCCAGCCCCAGCAGGACCTGCACCACGCCGACCTCAACCGGTTCGAGGACGTGCAGCTCGCGCCCGACTACGTGCGCAAGCGGAGCTGCCAGAACTTCGTCGAGGTCTACGACGTCCTGCACCCGTTGCAGCCCCTGGAAGACCCGCGCCCGCTGCGCACCACCCCGTTCTACGAACGGCAGCAGGCGCTCGGCGGTGTGTTCCTCGAAGGCGCGGGATGGGAGCGCGCGCACTGGTACGAGGCCAACGCGGACCTGCCCGAGGTCGAGGGCATCCCGTCCCGCAACGAGTGGGCGTCCCGCTTCTGGTCGCCGATCGCGGGCGCCGAAGCGCTGGTGACCCGCAGCCGCGTGGCCATGTTCGACATGACCCCGTTGAAGCGCCTCGAAGTCACCGGACCCGGCGCGCTCGACTTCCTCCAGACCATGACCACCAACAACCTCGCCCGCAAACCCGGCGCGGTCACCTACACGCTGCTGCTCGGCGAGGACGGCGGCGTCCGCAGCGACCTCACCGTGGCCCGGCTGGCGGAGAACCGGTTCCAGGTCGGCGCGAACGGCAACCTCGACCTGGACTGGCTGACCCGGCACCTGCCGGGCAGCGGCAGCGTCCAGGTCCGCGACATCACCGCGGGCACGTGCTGCGTCGGCCTGTGGGGGCCGCTGGCGCGCGACCTCGTCGAGCCGGTCTCCACAGTGGACACCCGGCTCGGCTACTTCAAGGCGCAGAAGGCGTTCGTCGGCAACGTCCCGGTGACCGCGATGCGGCTGTCCTACGTCGGCGAACTGGGCTGGGAGCTGTACACGACGGCGGACCTCGGCCGCGAGCTGTGGGACACGCTGTGGGAGGCCGGGCAGCGCCACGGTGTCATCGCGGCGGGCCGCAGCGCGTTCAACAGCCTCCGGCTGGAGAAGGGCTACCGGGCCTGGGGCACCGACATGACCACCGAGCACGACCCGTACGAGGCCGGGGTCGGGTTCGCGGTCCGGATGGACAAGGGCTACTTCGTCGGCCGCGACGCCCTCGCGGCCAGGACCCAGACCCGCAAGCTCACCTGCCTGACCATCGCCGACCCGCACGCCGTGGTGCTCGGCAACGAGCCGGTGCACGTGAACGGCGCCCCCGCCGGGTACGTCACCAGCGCGGCCTACGGCTACACGACCGGCGTGGGCATCGCGTACGCGTGGCTGCCCGCCGAGGTGGCGGTGCCCGGCCAGGCCGTGGAGGTCGAGTACTTCGGCGAACGCGTCGCGGCCGTCGTCGCCGAAGAGCCCCTGTTCGACCCGAAGATGACCCGGTTGAGGAGTTGACGCCGTGCCCGACACCTATGACGTCATCGTGATCGGCCTTGGTGGGATGGGCAGCGCCGCGGCGTACCGCCTCGCCGAACGCGGTCAGCGCGTGCTCGGCCTGGAGAAGTTCGCGCCCGTGCACACCCAGGGCTCCAGCCACGGCGGGTCCCGCATCACCCGGCAGGCCTACTTCGAGGACCCCGCGTACGTGCCGCTGCTGCTGCGCGCGCACGAGATGTGGGACCAGATCGAGGCCGACTCGGACCGCGAGATCTTCCACCGCGTCGGCGGGATCATGGTCGGGCGGCCGGACTCCCGCACGGTCTCCGGCAGCCTCCGCTCGGCGCGGGAGTGGGACCTGCCGCACGAGCTGCTGGACGCCACCGAGATCCGCCGCCGCTTCCCGACCATGCGCCCGACCGACGAGGACATCGCCCTCTACGAGGCGGGCGCGGGCCTGGTCGTGCCGGAGTCCAGCGTCGGCGCGCACCTCGACCTGGCCGCCAGGGCGGGCGCCGACCTGCGCTTCGAGGAGGAGGTCCTCTCCTGGACCGCCGACGACGGCGTCGAGGTGGTGACGTCGAAGGGCACGTACCGCGCCGAGCAGCTCGTGATCTGCCCCGGCGCCTGGGCCCCCGGCCTGCTGGCCGACCTCGGCGTCCCGTTCGTCGTCGAGCGCCAGGTCCAGTACTGGTTCGAGCCCGAGGGCGGCGCCGAGCCGTTCCTGCCCGACCGCCACCCCGTCTACATCTGGGAGAACCCCGAGGGCCGCCAGTTCTACGGCTTCCCCGCGCACAACGGCGTCGACGGCGGCGTGAAGGTCGCGTTCTTCCGCGGCGGCGACCCGTGCAGCCCGGACACCATCGACCGCACCGTGCACGACCACGAGGTCGCAGCGATGGCCGACTTCGTCGGCACGGCGATGCCCACGCTGCCCGGCACGTTCCTGCGCGCGGCGACCTGCATGTACACCAACACCGCCGACGAGCACTTCGTCATCGCCCGCCACCCCGACCACCAGGCGGTGGTGGTCGCCTGCGGCTTCTCCGGCCACGGCTTCAAGTTCGTCCCCGTCGTCGGCGAGATCGTCGCCGACCTCGTCGCGAACGGCACGACCAGCCACCCGATCGCCCTCTTCGACCCCGCACGGCTGACCGGCTCGGAAGAGAAGGTGACCACCGGATGACCGCGACCGAGCAGCCGAGCAGCCTCATCTCCACGCTGGGCGGCCACTACTACACCGACCCCGCCGTCTTCGCCGCCGAACAGGCCCGCATCTTCGAGCAGATGTGGTTCTGCGCGGTCCGGAGCTCGGACGTCCCCAACCCCGGCGACTTCCGCACCGTCACCGTCGGCCGCGAGAGCGTCATCGTCTCCCGCGCCAGGGACGGTTCCCTGAAGGCGTTCCTCAACGTCTGCCGCCACCGCGGCGCACGGCTGTGCACCACCGAGTCCGGCACGGTGAAACGCGCCTTCCAGTGCCCGTACCACGCCTGGACCTACGGCCTGGACGGGAAGCTCATCGCCGCCCCCAACCTCACGTCCATGCCGGACGTCGACCGCGTCGAGTACGGCCTCACCACCGTGCACCTGCGCGAATGGCTCGGCTACGCCTGGATCACCCTCGCGGAGGACCCGCCCTCCTTCGCCGACACCGTGCAGAGCGCCGTCACCGAACGACTGGGCGACCTGAGCGCCATCGACGGCTACGAGATCGACGAACTAGAGGTCGGCAGACGCATCCGATACGAGGTGAAGGCGAATTGGAAGCTCATCATCGAGAACTTCATGGAGTGCTACCACTGCGCCACGATCCATCCCGAACTGACCGAGGTGCTGCCCGAATTCGCGGATGGGTACGCCGCTCAGTACTACGTGGGACATGGCGCCGAATTCGGGTCGGAGATCGACGGCTTCACCGTGGACGGCAGTGAGGGCTTCGACAAGCTGGCGGGCGTCAGCGCCGACCAGGACCGGCGCTACTACGCCATCACCATCCGCCCGCAGGTCTTCATCAACCTCGTACCCGATCACGTGATCATCCACCGGATGTACCCGATGGCGCCGGATCTCACGATCGTGGAGTGCGATTGGCTGTACGCGAAACAGGTAGTGGCAGAAGGCCGCGACGTCTCCCGCTCGGTCGAGTTGTTCCACCGGGTGAACGAACAAGACTTCGACGCCTGTGAGCGATGCCAGCCCGCCATGTCGTCACGCGCGTATGCCAAGGGCGGTGTACTAGTGCCATCGGAACACCACATCGGGCAGTTTCACGATTGGGTCGAACGGGTACTGGAGTGACGGTCCGAGGTTCCCTCGGCTAGGGGATGGACCATCCCCCTTGTCGAGGTGAACGCTGCTGTGGTGATGGAGCAACGGCGCTCGCAGGTCTCGGACGAGGACCTGGTACTCATTCGACGGATTCAGCACCTGGCAAGGCGTGCTGAACGAACAGCGCACGACCACTCGAACTTCGTCGGCCCCCCGCCATCCCAGGAACACCTGGACCTGCTGGCGGAGATCCGCGCGCTCACCGAATCCCACCTCTCGGTGACGTCGAAGTCGATGATGCCCCGACAGGCCGAGCCAGCCGGGGAGAAACGAATCGCCTCATCGGCGGTGCGCTTCCCTTGACCGAATCCCCGGCGGCGACCCCGCCGGGGGACCCAGGGGTTCACCGGGCGATTGGTGTCCGGGTGAAGTAGGGCCGGCGTCCGGGTGAGGGGGTTGCGTCGCGGGGCCGCTGTCCCCCGCGGTCGAAGCCCGCCGGGACGTCGACGATGCTGTGCCCCGTGGAGTACGTGTCCAGAACACCGCGACCACCGCTGAACGGACTGATCGACGACCTCTACTACCTGGAGGGCGCACCGCCGTACGCCCGACTGACGCTGCCGCCGGCACCGTCGGCACTGCTCATCATCAACCTCGGCGCCCCGTTCCAGATCCGCGCGGCCACCGACATCAAACCGACCGACTACACCGACGGCTGCGTGATCACCACCCGCACCCGCACACTGGAGTTCGGCTACCCACTCCCCACCCGATCAGTAGGCGTGCACTTCACACCGTGGGGCCTGGCACCGTTTCTACCGATGCCCGCGACCGAACTGCGCGACCGCCCGGTGACGGTGGAACAGGTCTGGGGACGCCCCGCCACCGCCGAACTGCGAGACCGCCTGGCCACGGCCAACGACCCGCACGAGATGCTGACGCTGCTGGAGAACGAGTTGACGCGACGACTGCACGAAACCGCAGGCCTGGACCTGGTCCGCCACACGAGCAGCGTCATCGCAGCGACCAGGGGGGCGCTGTCGATCGGCGACCTGAGCACAGCGGCAGGCGTCAGCAGCACCCACCTGGCACAGCGGTTCAAACAACTCATCGGCGTCACACCAAAGCGACTGGCCCGCACCTACCGCTTCACCGCCACCGTGTTCGCGATCAACCCCGCCGAACCGATCGACTGGAGCGACCTGGCAGGCAACGCGGGCTACTTCGACCAGGCCCACTTCAGCCACGAGTTCCGAGCCTTCACCGGCCTCACGCCAACCAGGTACGTAGAGGTTCGTCAACGATTCCTGCGCGAACACCCCGGCCACGCCTTGGACGGCTGGCCACTGCCCACCGATTGATTTCTTACAAGAACACCAGCTCACAACACGCTAGCTTTCGGGCACCCCAAACAGAGGAGAGCCCCGTGGGCAAGGTGGTCATGTACAGCTCGGTGTCGGTGGACGGCTTCATCGCAAACGAGAATGACCAACCCGGTCCACTGTTCGACTGGTTGACCAGTGGCGACGTTCCGTTGGACGACAGTGGTTACCTGAAGGTGTCGCAGACCTCGTACGACTACACCCGCCCGTACTGGGACCAGATCGGGGTGACGATCGCAGGCCGCCATGTTTTCGACCTGACGGATGGCTGGGACGGAAAGCCGCCGAGCGGAATCGACCACGTAGTCGTCGTGACACACCGCCCAGCACCCGAGGGCTGGAACCCTGAGGCACCGTTCCACTTCGTTGACGGCATCGAGGCGGCAGTTGCCAAGGCACAGGAGTTGGCGGGTGACCGCGTGGTCGAGGTCGCCGCAGGCGACGTAGGCGGCCAGGTACTGGCAGCAGGCCTGATCGACGAGGTACGCATGGACGTCGTACCCGTCGTGCTCGGAACAGGCAAACGCTACTTCGGATCAACCCAAGCACAACACCTGCTGGAAGACCCTGACGTGGTAATCCAGGGCAACAGAGTGTTACATCTGCTCTACCGGCTACACCGCTGACCGCCGACCACCGCAAAACCGGCACCAACAGCAGCCGACCACCTACGAAGCCGGACGCCGCCTACCGCCGACCACTTACGAATCCGGACGCCGCCTACGCAGCGTGGCCGATTTTACTTGGGGGATTTGCCCCTTAAACTTGCGTCGGACGGCGGCTTCACCTCCCCGCCGTTTTGGTCCGACGAAGGGGCAAATCTAGGGGCCCCAAGTCAAATCGGCCACATCCCCGCTGGATCCCCGGTACGCAACCCAGCCATGCTGTGACCTGCGGGTATGTTTTCGAGGGGTTCCCCCGCCACCCCGCTCGCGCAATTATTTCGATGTCTCCTTTTCTTTGTCAAGGCGGGAAAGATGCCTTGACAAAGAAAAGGAGACACGAAGGGCGCTGGGGATGGGGCCGGCGGGGGAGGTCTGTGCCGGGGTCAGTTGCGTGCGTCCGTCACGTCCCAGCCACCACGCTTCCGGCCAAAGACAAAACGCCTGCCACCCCCAGAGGGGACAGCAGGCGCCTCGAAACCAACCCCTACTTACGTTTCACCATCTTCACCAACCCCTTGAACGTCTCCTCCAACCCGGAAGAGAACGGGTTGTCATGCACCAGATAAGTCCAAGTCGTATTCGGCCGCTTGACCCCAGCCGCAGCCAACTCCGCCCCCTCCGGACCGATCTTCGCCTCGGCGAACGTCTCCTCCGCCGATTCCCAGGAATCCGGCACGATCCGGTTGAACGTGGGAATCGCCTCCCGGTGGAACTCGTCCAACGGGTTCTGCCGCGCCAGCGCCCTCAGGTGGATGCCCTCACGCAGGTCCGTCAGGAACGTCAGGTGCTCACTCCACCGCTGATCCAGGTGGTACAGCGTGATCAACCGAGCCGCCCCGACGAGGACCTCCTCCGAGACGTCCTCCTTCAACTCCGCCGCGCGCTCAGGAGCCCGCTTGGCCAACTCCTCCCAAGCCGCGTCCGTCGTCAGCACCTTGTTCCGGTGAGCCATCAGCAGTTCCCGCTGGTGCTCCACGAGCTTGTTGTACCGCCACGTGTTCCGGTGGATCTCCAGGTGCACGCCCTCGGCCACCCGCTGCGCGTGCTCGACCGTGTGCAGCGTCCCCGAGTCGGTGATCCGCCCGTCGTCGTCCACCTCGACCGGCTCGTCGTGGTCCGGCGCGAACTGCGTGACCAGCTCGTCCTGCAACGACCCGAAGAACACCGACCCACCGGGGTCGCCCTGACGGCCTGCGCGACCGCGCAACTGGTCGTCCAACCGGCTCGACGTGTGCCGACCGGACCCGACCACGTACAACCCGCCCAGTCCGACGATCCGCTCGTGGTCCTCACCGTCGTGCCCGCCCAGCCGGATGTCGGTACCTCGACCGGCCATCTGCGTCGACACCGTGATCCGGTCGAACGACCCGGCGTCGGCGATGATCGTCGCCTCCTCGGCGTCGTTCTTCGCGTTCAGCACCACCGGTTCCAACCCGGCCGCGCGCAGCTTCGTCGAGAGCCTCTCCGACTCGGCCACGTCCAGCGTCCCGACCAGGATCGGTCGCCCGGTCTCGTGAACGGACGCGATCTCCTTGACGAGGGCCGCTTCCTTCAACTCCAGCGTCGTGTACAGCCGCGGCGCCTCGTCCTCCCGGATGCACTCCTGGTTCGACGGGATCACCAGGACTTCCAGGGTGTAGAACGTCCGGAGCTGCTCCGCCACCGCGACGGCCGTGCCGGTCATCCCGCACACCGTCGGGTACCGGTTCAGCAGCGCCTGCACGGTGATCGAGTCCAGCACCTCGCCGGAGTCCGTCGCAGCGACGGACTCCTTCGCCTCGACGGCGGCCTGCAAGCCGTCGGGCCAGCGCTGCAAGCGGGCGATCCGGCCGCGGGTGTCGTTGATCAGGTGGACCTTGCCGTCGCGCACGATGTAGTCGATGTCGCGGTGCAGCAGGACGTGCGCGTGCAGGGCCACGTTGACCTTGCTCAGCGTCGTCTGGACGTGCTCGTCGGAGTACAGGTCGATGCCGCCGAGCGTGCGCTCCACGGCCTCGGAGCCCGCGCCCGTCAGGTAGACGTTGCGCTCCTCGTCGTCGACCTCGAAGTGCAGGTCCTTGCGGAGCCTCCGCACCAGGTCGGCGATCACGGGGTCGGCGGCCTCGTTCGCGGTCGAGCCCGCGAGGACCAGCGGCACGCGGGCCTCGTCGACGAGCACCGAGTCGGCCTCGTCGACCAGCACCACGCGCGGCTTCGGGACGATCCGGTCCGCCTCGTCCACGGCCAGCCGGTCGCGCAGCACGTCGAACCCGATCTCGCTGACCGCCGCGTACGTCACCTCGGCCTCGTACGCCGCGCGCCGCTCCTCCGGCTTCGAGCTCTGGCTCAGCCACCCGACGGACACGCCGAGCAGCTCGTACAGCGGACCCATCCACTCGGCGTCGCGCTGGGCGAGGTAGTCGTTCACCGACGCCACGTGCACCTGGTCGCCGCGCAGCGCGAACCCGGCCGCCGCGATGGCGCCGGACAGCGTCTTGCCCTCACCGGTCGCCATTTCGACGACGTGACCCTCCAGGAGCCCGAGGGCACCGAGGATCTGCACGTCGAACGGACGCAGACCGAGCGCGCGGTCGGCGGCCTCCCTGGCGAGCGCGCACACCTCTACCAGTTCGTCCTTGCCGAACACGTCCCGTTCGCGCAGCTCCCCGGCCGCGGCGGTGAGCTCCTCGTCGCTGAGCGCGCCGACGCGCTCCTCGTGGGTGTTCACGGCGGCCAGCAGGGTCCGGTAGGGCGTGAGGTCGGCCGAGCCGGGGCGTTGTGCGAACCGACGCATCCGCTGCTTCAGCCGTGCCATGAGTGTGGTCACGGTGCCGAAACGTACGGCAAGGCGGTTGCGTTCCCGGTGTGGTGGGTGCTTCCTCCACCGTTGACGCAGGTCGCTGAGCTGTTCGGCCCAGCATTCACCCGTTCGCACCGCCCCAGCACACCTCGAAGCGCCAAAACTGTCGGACCCCGGCCGTAGCGTGTGCGTCGGGGGGCCTTCACGCACGGGGGACCTCTACCAGGTGTCGATGTACGGCCGTTTCTTGCCCGAGGCGCGCGGGACGGCCGGGTCGAACCCCGTCGTGATCCAGCGCCGCGTGTCCGCCGGGTCGATCACGTCGTCGACCTCGAACGCCCCCGCCAGGTTCAGCGCCTTGCCGTGGTCGTAGGAGGCGGCGACCATCCGGTCGAACGCCGCCCGCCGTTCCTCCGGGTCGGCGATGGCCTCCAGTTCCCGCCGGAACCCGAGTTTCACGGCGCCCTCCAACCCCATGGGGCCGAACTCGCCGCTCGGCCAGGAGACGGTGAACCCCGGCACGGCCAGGCTGCCGCCCGCCATCGCCTGCGCGCCGAGCCCGTAGGCCTTGCGCAGCACCACCAGGCCGAACGGCACGTCCAGGTTGGCCGCCACGACCATCATCCGGCTCAGGTGCCGCACGGTCGCCGTGCGCTCCGCGTCCGGACCGACCATGAACCCCGGTGTGTCGCACAGCGACAGGACCGGCAGGTCGAACGCGTCGCAGAGCTGGAGGAACCTGGCCGCCTTGTCCGCCGCGTCCGCGTCGATCGCGCCGCCGAGGTGGGCCGGGTCGTTGGCGATCAGGCCGATTGGCCTGCCCTCGACGCGGATCAGCGCGGTGACGATCCCCCGGCCGAACGCCCGGCGCAGCTCCAGCACCGAGTCGGTGTCCGCGAGGGTGTCGACGACCGCGCGCACGTCGTACGCGCGGAGCCGGTTCTCCGGGATGGCGTGCCGCAGCAGGCGCTGGTCCGGCGCCGTCCACCCTGGCACCGGTCCGGTGAAGTAGGAGAGGTACTTCCTCGCCACGGCAACGGCTTCCGCCTCGTCGGCGACCGCGACGTCGACCACCCCGTTGGGGACCTGGACGTCCATCGGACCGATGTCCTCCGGGCGGAACACGCCCAGCCCGCCGCCCTCGACCATGGCCGGACCGCCCATGCCGATGTTCGCGTCGGCGGTCGCGATGATCACGTCGCAGGTGCCGAGCAGCACGGCGTTGCCCGCGAAGCAGCGGCCCGAGACGACGCCCACCAGCGGCACCGCGCCGCTGAGCTTCGCCATGGCGTGGAACGAGCCGGTGTCCAGGCCGCTGACCAGACCGTGGTCGGTGTCGCCCGGCCGACCGCCGCCGCCTTCGGCGAACAGGACCACGGGCAGGTGGCGCTGTTCGGCCAGCGCGAGCATCCGGTCCAGCTTGGCGTGGTTGCGGACGCCCTGCGTGCCCGCCAGAACCGTGTAGTCGTAGGACATCACGACGGACCGGTGGCCGTCGATCGTGCCGATCCCGGCCACCAAGCCGTCCGCGGGCGTGCGGTCGACCAGCTCCTCCAACGTCCGGCGCTGGCGTTGCGCGGCGACGGCCAGACCGCCGTACTCCACGAAGCTGTTGTCGTCGCAGAGGTCCGCGACGTTCTCCCTGGCCGTGCGGCGGCCGGTCCGGTGGCGCTTCGCCTCGGCGTCCGGACGGCGGAAGTCGTGTCGTGCCAACACTTCCGCGAGGTCCGGTCGGATGGCGTCGAGGTCGATCCGCTCGACCTCCCCGGTCTCCGCGAGGTCGCCGCCCTCGGCCACCGGCGCGCCCTCGGCGACCGTGTCGCCCACCGCCACCAGCGCACGGCCGGAGCCGGTGGCGATGACGTGCTGCATCTTCATCGCCTCCACGACGACCGCGCCGGGGTCGACCGCGACGACCGTGCCCGCCACGGGGGAGCGGGGGCCGTCCTGGCAGGTCGGAGCCGGGAGGGCGTCCAGGGAACCGGTGTGCGTGTCGGACAGGTCCCGGTCCAGCAGGTCGCGGAGGAACCCGAGGTTCGTGGGAACGCCGTCGACGCGGAACTCGGCGAGCGCGCGGCGCGCCTTGCGCAGCGCGGTGTCGAGGTCGTCGGCGTGCACGACGAGCTTGGCCAGCAGCGCGTCGAAGCGGTCGCTCGCCCGGTAGCCGCCGTAGGCGTGGGTGTCCACGCGGACGCCGGGGCCCGTCGCCGGTTGGAACGCCGTGACCGTGCCCGCGGAGGTCAGCGTGACGCGGAGCTGGACGGCGCAGCCGCGTTCCCGGTGCGCGAGGTCCGGGTCCTCGCCCGCGGCGATCAGGAGCTGGGCGCGCACGAGGTCGAGACCGGTGACCTCCTCGGTCACCGTGTGCTCGACCTGGAGCCGCGGATTGGCCTCCAGGAAAACGAAACCGCCGTCCGGGGACACCAGGAACTCGACCGTGCCGACACCCCGGTACGCCACGGCCTCCGCGATCCGCGCAGCGGCGTCGTGCAGCGCCTTGCGCAGGTCCGGGTCCAGCCGCGGCGCGGGGGCGATCTCGACGACCTTCTGGTGGTCCCGCTGGAGGCTGCAATCGCGGTCGCCGAGCACGGTCGTGCCGACGACCTGCACCTCGACGTGCCGGGCCCGCGTCAGCAGGCGTTCCAGGTAGACCGCGCCGTCGCCGAACGCGGCCAGCGCCTCGGCCCGGCAGCGGTCGAGCGCGGCGGGCAGGTCGGCCACGTCGTGGACCTGCCGCATGCCCTTACCGCCACCGCCCGCGACGGCCTTGACCATGACCGGACCGTGCTCGGCGAAGAACGCCCGCGCGGCCTCGGCGTCCACGGGGCCCGTACCCGGCAGCACGGGAACGCCCAGTTCCACGGCGAGCGCGCGGGCACGGCTCTTGTCGCCCAGCAGCGCCAGCACGTCCGGACCGGGCCCGACGAACACCAGACCGGCGTCGGCGCACGCCCGCGCGAAGCCCGCGTTCTCGGACAGGAAGCCGTAACCGGGGTGGACGGTGTCGCAGCCGTGGTCCAGCGCGACCCGCACGAGGCGGTCGACGTCGAGGTACGGAGCCGGTCCGACGCCGTCCAGCCCGACGGCGACGTCGGCCAGCCGGACGTGCAGGGCGTCCGCGTCATCGGCCGAGTGCACCGCCACGGTGCGAAGACCCAGGTCAGCGGCGGTTCGGAGGACGCGGACCGCGATCTCACCCCGGTTGGCGACGAGCAGTCCGGGCACGGGGGACCTCCTGAGCGACCGCTTAGTATGTTGTCGGCCCATCATGGTGGCAGCGCGACACGCCCACGTCCAGGTGGAACCAAAAGCCCCTGTCGGGCGTCAATGGGACACACTTCCACCCAACTGTGAACCCGCCAGCCGCCCCAGGAGGTCCCCCGTGGTGTTCAAGAGGATGTTGCGCGCGTTCGGTGTAGGCGGGCCCACGGTCGACACCGTGCTCACCAACCCGAACACGCGTCCCGGCGAGCTGCTGACGGGGGAGGTGCGCATCGCCGGAGGCGACCACCCCGCCGACATCGACCACGTGGCGCTCTCGCTGGTCACCAGAGTCGAGTTCGAGGGCAGCGACAGCGAGACGATCCGCAACGTCGACTACGGCAAGGTGTTCGTCGCCCAGCGCATCACCGTCGCGCCCGGCCAGCACATGTCCATCCCGTTCCAGTACCAGGTCCCGCTGGAGTCGCCGATCAACGTCGTGGGCGGCCAGCAGCTCCACGGCATGACCCTCGGCCTCCGCACGGAACTCGCCGTGCGCGGCGCAGTCGACCCCGGCGACCTCGACCCGGTCTCGGTCCACCCGCTCCAGTCGCAGGAACGCGTGCTCAACGCCTTCGTCCAGCTCGGCTTCCGCTTCACCCGCGCCGACAACGAGGCGGGCCGCCTGCACGGCGTGCCGCAGCAGCTCCAGTTCTACCAGGAGATCGAATTCCTGCCCCCGCAGCAGTTCGTCTCCAAGATCAGCCAGGTCGAACTGACCTTCGTCGCCGACCCGCACAGCCTCTGGGTGATCCTCGAGGCCGACCGCCGCGGCGGCATGTTCCGCTCCGGCGGCGACAGCTTCGGCCACTTCCACCTGAGCCACCAGGAGGCCGTGGGAGCCGACTGGGCGGGCATCATCCACAACTGGATGGACCAGATCGCCGGCCGCCGCGGCTCGTTCGGCGCGTTCGGTCACTGAACTGGGCGAATAGACCCGCTGTTCACCCTGCGGACCAGGCGTTCGGTGGGATAGTGATCGCCGAAGACCCCGGACACGGGCCGGGCGCTTCATCGAGGGTTTTCCAACCCGCAGGAGGCATCGTGAGCATCGGCAGCATCATCGGCGCTCTGGTCATCGGACTGATCATCGGACTGCTCGGCAAGCTGGTCGCGCCGGGGAAGCAGGGCATCCCCCTGTGGTTGACCATCGTGGTCGGCATCGCGGCGGCGTTCCTCGGGACGTTCGTGGCACGGATCTTCGGCGTGGAGGACACACCGGGAATCGACTGGATCGAGTTGGTGGTTCAGATCGCGATCGCGGCGGTCGGGGTGACGTTGGCGGCGGGCGTGTATGGGAAGAGGAGCGTTCACTAGCGGTTGGTTGTTGCGGTTGAGGGTCGGCGGTTGGTGCAGTCGTGGCCGTCGTCGCAGCCGTAGCCGCAGGCAAATGCCCGCCCTCCTACGGGAGTGGCGGGTGTTTGCGTGAAAAGCCGACCTGCTTCGACGCTTGATCTGGCGCACGCAACTGACCCGGCACACACTTCCCCCGCCGCCCCCATCCCCAGCGCCCTTCGTGTCTCTTTTGCTTTGTCAAGGCATCTTTCCCGCCTTGACAAAGCAAAAGAGACATCGAAATAATTGCGCGAGAGGGGTGGCGGGGGAACCCCTCGAAAACATACCCGCAGGTCACGGCGTGGTCAGGCTCCGTACCGAAGTGCCAGCGTGGGGGTGGCCGATTTGACTTGGGGCCTCTAGATTTGCCCCTTCGCCGGACAATAAAGGGCAGAGGTGAAGCTGCCGTCCGGCGCAAGTTTAAGGGGCAAATCCCCCAAGTAAAATCGGCCACGCTGCGTAGACGGCGTCCGGTCTCGTAGGTGGCTGGCGGTCTGCGAGGTCCGGTTTCGTGGGTCGTGGGTCGTGGCTCAAACGCTCTTGCTGAGCATGCGTAGTGCCAGGTCTGCGTAGAGGGTGCCGATGTCCTCTGGTGTCCGTTTTCCGTCCGGGCGGTACCACCTGGCCACGTCTATGCACAGCGACAGCACTGCCAGTGCTGTGCCGTTCTGGTCCGGGGTTTCGAAGCTGCCCGCCTTCACCCCGTCCTCGACGATCTGCCGCACGTGCGTCTCGATCTTGCGTCTCAACTCCGCCACCACGGCGTGGTGTTCCGGTGAAAGTGATCCCAGTTCGTACTGCACCACTCGTGCCGTTGTCCTGAACTCCGCGTGCCACCGCGCGAAAGCTGCCACTGTTTTTGCCATCCGGTCCCTAGGATCCGGGTCCTGGACGGCTGTCAGCACTTTCAACGACCGTTCGTGGCCGACCTTGCTGATCTGGAACAGCAGGTCTTCCTTCGAGCGGTAGTGGATGTACACGGCTGCTGGGCTCATGCCTGCTCTGGCGGCGATGTCCCTCGTCGTGGTGGCGTGGTAGCCCTTGTCCGCGAAGGCGTGGGCGGCGGCGATGAGCATGCGTCTTGCTGCGTCCGGGGTGATGGCGTCGTGCCAGGACTGGTCGAGCAGGGCGTACTCGCCTTCACCCAGGCTGGTCATGTGTCCTCCGGGACGTGTTGACAGGGGTGTGGATCGTACTGCAATCTAAGCGCGCGCTTAGTTCTAAGCAACCGCTTAGTATGTCGTTTTGAGGAGGCTCCAGTGCGGCGGACGCTGTTCGAGGCTGATCACCACGCGTTCCGGGAATCGGCACGGGAGTTCGTTGATCGCACGTTGCGGCCGAACTACGAGAAGTACGTGGAGCAGCGGTTCATCGATCGTGAGGCGTGGCTCGAAGCCGGGCGGCAGGGGCTGCTGGGGCTCGAGGTGCCTGAGGAGTACGGCGGCAGCGCGGCTGGTGACTACCGGTTCAACGCGGTGTTCGGTGAGGAGCTGTGCAGGCTCAGCGCGGGTGTCGCGTCGTGCATCGGGATTCACGGGGACGTGGTCGCGCCCTACCTCGTCGATCTCTGCACCGAGGAGCAGAAGCAGCGGTGGTTGCCGCGGTTCTGCTCCGGTGAGATGACCACGGGCATCGGGATGACCGAGCCGTCCGGTGGGTCGGACCTGGCCGCGTTGCGCAGCGTCGCGGTGCGGGACGGGTCGGACTGGATCCTGAACGGGTCGAAGACGTTCATCACCAACGGGTACTCGGCGGACATGATCATCGTGGCCGCGCGCACCTCGCCGGACAAGGGGGCGAAGGGCATCACGCTGTTCGCCGTCGAGACCGGGATGAAGGGGTTCGAGCGGGGGCGGAAGCTCGACAAGGTGGGGCAGCCCGAGTCGGACACCGCCGAGCTGTTCTTCTCCGACGTGCGGCTGTCCGCGGAGCAGGTCATCGGTGAGGTCGACCGCGGGTTCATCTACATGATGGAGCGCCTGCCGCAGGAGCGGATCGGTGGCGCGATCTCGAACCTGGCGCACGCCGCGCAGATCCTGATCGAGACGATCGAGTACGTGAAGGAGCGCAAGGCGTTCGGGCAGCCGATCGGTTCGTTCCAGCACAACAAGTTCCTGCTCGCCGAGCTGGCGACGAAGGTCGACGTCACGCAGGCGTTCCTGGACCAGTGCACGCTGGCGCACACGCGTGGTGAGCTGACCGCCGTGGACGCGGCGAAGGCGAAGTACTGGAGCGCGGACGTGCAGAACGAGGTGCTCGACGCGTGCGTTCAGTTGCACGGCGGCTACGGGTACATGACCGAGTACCGGGTCGCGCGGGCGTGGATGGACGCTCGGGTCACGAAGATCTGGGCGGGGTCGAACGAGATCATGAAGGAACTCATCGGCCGCGACCTCGGCCTGTGACCACCAACCCGGAAAGGCTTTGCTGACATGGGAATCCTCGACAAGTTCCGGCTCGACGGCCAGGTCGCGATCGTCACGGGCGCGTCCTCCGGGCTCGGTGTGGCGTTCGCCAAGGCGCTCGCGGAAGCGGGCGCGGACGTGGTGCTCGCGGCCCGGCGCGCGGAGAAGCTGAAGGACACCGCGCAGCTTGTCGAGGCCGCGGGTCGGCGCGCGCTGATCGTGCAGGCCGACGTGTCGTCGCCCGAGGACTGCCGTCGGATCGCCCAGGAGGCGGCCGGGTTCGGGCCCGTGTCGGTCCTGGTCAACAACGCCGGTGTGGGCACGGCCGTGCCCGCGTCGCGGGAGACCCCGGAGCAGTTCCGCGGGGTCATCGACGTGAACCTCAACGGGGCGTTCTGGATGGCGCAGGCCGCCGCCGCCGCGATGGCCAACGGCGGTTCGATCATCAACATCTCCAGCGTGCTCGGGCTGATGTCCGGTGGGCTGCCGCAGGCCGCCTACTCGGCGTCCAAGGCCGGGCTGATGGGGTTGACCAGGGACCTGGCCGCGCAGTGGAGCGCCCGCAAGGGGATCCGGGTCAACGCCATCGCGCCCGGCTACTTCGCCAGCGAGATGACCGACACCTACCCGGACGGCTACCTGGACGGAAACCTGGCCCGCACGCCGTTGCGGCGCATGGGCGACCCGGAGGAACTGGCCGCGGCGGTCGTCTTCCTGGCGTCCGCGGCGGGCGGGTACGTCACCGGTGCCACGCTCGTCGTGGACGGTGGCATCTCCATCGGCGGCTGATCTCCGGAACCCCGCGCACGGATCGTCCTTCGTGCGCGGGGTTTTCCGTTTCCGGTCCGATGAGGACCCGTGCCACGATGACCGGGTGAAACTGGACAGGCTGCTGGTCGTCGACGTGGAAGCGACCTGCTGGGAAGGCGATCCGCCGCCCGGTGAGGCGTCGGAGATCATCGAGATCGGGGTGTGCGAGCTGGACGTCGCCACCGGTGAGCGCCTGGGCAAGCACAGCGTCCTGGTGCGGCCCGAACGGTCGTCGGTCAGCGCGTTCTGCACGTCGCTGACGACCCTCACCGCGGAGCAGGTGTCCGGCGGCGTCACCTACGTCGAGGCGTGCGCCTTGCTGCGCAAGGAGTTCCGGTCCCGCGACCGGGTGTGGGCCAGCTACGGCGACTACGACCGGAAGCAGTTCGAACGCCAGGGGCACTACCCGTTCGGGCCGCGGCACGTGAACGTGAAGACGCTGTTCGCGCTGAGCCGGGCGCTGCCGCGGGAGGTGGGGCTCGCCGAGGCGCTGGCGCTGGCCGGGCTGCCGCTGGAGGGCACGCACCACCGGGGCGACGACGACGCGTGGAACATCGCCGCGCTCTTCGGCGGGATCCTGCGTTCCACCAGGGAATAGGTAGGCTTCGACGGTGACCGTCCCCGAACGTCTGATCAGCGCCGCCACCGAACTGTTCGCGGCCAAGGGTTTCGACCGGGTGGCCGTGCAGGAGATCGTGGACCGCGCCGGGGTCACCAAGGGGGCGATGTACCACTACTTCGGCTCCAAGGACGATCTGCTGCACGAGATCTACGGCAGCGTGCTGCGGATGCAGACGGAGCGGTTGGAGAAGATCGCCGCCGGGGACGGCCCGGTCGTGGAGCGCCTGCACGCCGCCGCGTCGGACGTGATCGTCACCAGCATCGACAACTTCGACCAGGCGAAGGTGTACTTCCGGTCGGCGGACCACCTGGCCGAGGACAAGCGGCTGGCCATGCGGTCGGAACGGCGGCGGTACCACGAGCGGTTCCGGGCGCTGGTGGAGGAGGGGCAGGCGGCCGGGGTGTTCCGCGCGGACGTCCCGGCGGACGTGACGGTGCACTACTACTTCGGCGCGGTCCACCACCTGGCCACCTGGTACAGCCCGGACGGGGTGCTGTCGGCGGAGGACGTGGGGCGGCACTACGCGGACCTGCTGGTCGGTTCGCTGCGTCCCTAGTCGGGCTGGAGCCCGTCCGGGTCGCCGAGCCGGGCGGTCATCGTCCGCCTGGTGGCCAGGGCAGCGTCGCCGAACGCGGACGGTTCGTCCCGCGCCAACCTGCGGTAGATCGCGTGCGCCTGCTCCATCGCGTCCGAGGCGGATTCCAGTTCCAGCGAGGCCTTCAGCCGCACCCAGGCGTAGGCCCGCAACGCGCAGGCGGTCATGGCGGTCGACGACCCGAGGTCGATGGCCGACGGCCAGCCCAGGAGGCTGACGGCGTACTCGGTGGCCTTCAGCGCGTGGTCCCGGTGGCCGGACTCCGCGAGCCGCACACCGTGGTTGACCAGGCACGAGATGAGGTCCGGGCGGTAGAGGACCGGGTCGACGGCCACGAGGCGGCGGCAGGTGGACACCGCCTGCTCGGAGGTCTTCAGCGCCTCGCTGCCCTTGCCGATGTCGACCAGCCGTGAGCTGAGGGCGCTGAGCGTCCTGGCGAGCCCGCACTCCACCCGCGCGAGTTCGCGTTGGCCCAGTGCCAGGAGGCCCTCCACCACCGGACTGGCGCTCGTGACGACCGCGGTCAACCTGGCGGCTCGGGCCAGCCTGATCTCCAGGTTCCTCGTCGACTGCACGTTGCCGGGATCCATCGACCTGACGATGGCGTTCACCGACCTCTGGAGGCTGCTCACGGCCGGGGACGGCTTCTCGTCCAACAGCGAGGGCCCCGGTAATCGGACCCCGAGGCGCAGCATCGCCTCCGCCAGCAGTTCCTCGTAGCGGGACAGGGCGGCCTCGGCGATGTCCGCCCGGATCGCCACTGCTCGCCGGGAGGCCGCCGCGGCGTCGTCGAGCTTGCCCGCACGGGACAGGTGGGCACCCTGGTTGTGCAGGCAGGCCGCCAGTTTCGGCGCGTAGATCTCCGGCGCGGTGAAGTGCAGCCGCTCGTAGTGGTCGATGGCGTTCTGGACGTGCGACAGCGCGCGGTCCCCGAACCCCAGTTCGGCGCACGTCGTCGCCAGGCTGTGCAGGGAGGCGGCCAGTTCCGCCTCGAACACGACCCGCCTGGAGACGGCCAGCCGCGTTCGGATCAGCACCGCCTCCTCCGTCGCGTCGAGTGCCGCCGTGAGGTGGCCGAGTTCGGCCCTGTGCGTGCCGAGGTTGTGCAGCGCGCTCGCGAGGTCGGGGGAGAACACGTGGGGGTCGCGGGCGGCGAGGTTCCGGTACAGCCGGACCGCCTCCTCCGCGACGTCGAGCGCCTTCGCGGTCCGCTGCACGCCCGCCAGGTGCATGCCGAGGTTGTTCAGCGTCGCCGCGAGGGTGGGCTCGTGGGCGGTCGGGTCGTGGGCGGCGAGCCGCCGGTGGATGTCCACGGCTTCCTCGATCGTGGCCAGCGCCAGCTCCCGCAGGTTGACCTCGGACAGGTCCGCGGCCAGGTTGTTGAGCGACGACGCGAGGTCGGCCTCGTGCGCGCACGGGTCGGCCTCGGCGAGCCGCTTGCGGATCGCCACCGCCTCCTGCGACGCCTCCAGAGCCTCCTGCTTGCGGCCGATCCCCGCGAGGTGGGTGCCGAGGTGGTGCAGGGAGAGGGCGAGCCCCGGCTCGTGGGCGCTGGGGTGGTCCGCCGCCAGTTCGCGGTAGATCCGCACCGCGGGCTCCGTCGTGCGCAGCGCCTGGTCGAACGCGCCCGCGTTGCCGAGCCTCCACCCCAGGCCGATCAGGAGCCGAGCGCGTGCCTCGGGTGACCGGGTGTGTACCAGCCGGTAGTCGGTCAGCCTCCGCACGAGGGCCGCCGCGGCCGGGTCGAGGTCGGCGTGGTGGTCGGGCAGGAGGGGCTCGATGGCGGCGAGCACCCGGATGTCGGCGGCGTTCGCGACCGCCATCAGAGCGGCGCCACCCGCCGTGACCGCGCGGCCGGGGTCCACGAGCAGCAGGTCCCGCAGGTGCGCGCCCACGTGCGGCCACCGCTTGCCGGACTCGGTCAGCACCGTGATCAACTGGCCGTGCGGGACGCCTTCGTCGATCAACCGCGCGGCGACGTCCACCGTCCACGGGTCGAGCATCCGCGTGGCGCCGTCCCGACCCGCCGTCCCGGTGGGCAGGCAGTAGGCCAGGAAGTCCTCGCCCAGCCTGTCCGGGTAGACGGGTTCGAGCACCGTCTGGTCGTCGGCGGGCGGGTAGCACGCGCTGTGGTCCGCCAGGATGCGCCCGGCTTCGCAGTCCGACGCCGCGACGCCGAGGCCCCGGAGCACCGCGACGCCCTCGCGGTGGGACACGGGACCGACCAGGGTGGCGATGAACGCCGCGCGCGCCAGTTCCTCGTGCCCGGACGTGATCGCGCGGGTCTCGCGCATCGCCGCCCAGTGGTCGATCTCCCGGTGCAGCAGGTACTCGGACAGCGCTCCGGGGTCGGTCGGGGGCAGCCTCCGCCGGTCCGAGGCGTCCACGGCGACGAGGGCGGCCATGTGGATGGTGAGCACCGACCCGTAGGCGCTGTGGTCGAGCGAACCGAGCGGGCGCACGCCCTCGGCGTCCACGCCGAACACCTCGGCGAACCGGTTGCGCGCCGCGGTGAAGACCTCGCGCCTCGACGCGAGGTCCGTCGCGAGCTCCGGGAGCCGTCGGGCGTCGGCGCTGACGCCCAGCTTGCGCAGCGGGTACTGGAGGAGGTCCCAGCACCGGCGGGGTGACCTGGCCAGCAGCAGGATCCGCCTGGCCCCGTTGTGCCGCAGCCTGACGTCCTCGACCAGCGCCAGCAGATCGCTCCGCGGCCACCGGTCCGCGTAGTCCACGACGACCAGCAGCCCCTCCGCCCCGGTCGGGCTGATCCCGTCGCAGGCCGCGAACCCCGGATCGCTGCCGTGCTGGGCGAAGGCGACCGTCCACCCCGCGGCCACCGACCGGGCCGCGAACTTCACCGCGAGCCTGGTCTTGCCGAACCCGCCCGGCGCGTGCAGCAGCAGGGCGTCGATCCTGGCCGCGCCCCGCCGCCACCGGTCGAGTTCCCGCAGATCGGATTCCCTGCCGATGAAGTCGACGACCTCGTTGCGGGCCAGCAGCAACTGGCTGGGTTGGCGCCGGGAGGGTTCCGGCAGCGCGGAGTGCTCGGGGCCGGGGAAGGACCGCAGGGCGTACCCCCGCTTGGCCGAGGTCACGTGGACGTCGCCGTGGACGGCACCGGTCTGCACGACCGGGCCGATCAGGTTGCCGTTGGCGCTGTTGTGGACGGTTCCACCGACAGCGCTTCGAGGGGCGTTGTTCCGCCACCGCATGCCGCCACCTCCGAGGAAGTGGACAGGCTAGCCCGTGGAAGCCGTCCGTCAGATCTCCAGGACGGGCGTGTCGTTCATCCGGGATCGAGGTGCCGCAATAGTGCGGTTCTGTTGGTGTGCAAGGGTTTCCCGATTTGTGCGGGCTCGGCCGCGGGTGACGGGGAGCGCGCTCGTCGAGCGGTTCGGCGCGCCCCCGTCGCCGGGTGGGTGCGCCTTCAGGCCACGAAGAGCACCACGGTTTCCGCTACGCAGCCCGGTTTCGGGTTGCCGTCGATCTCGACCGTCACCTTCACCACGGCCTGCTTGCCCGGCGGGAAGTCGACCACGTCGATGATCTCCGCCCCCGCCCGCACCCGTGAGCCCACGACGACCGGACTGGGGAAGCGGACCTTGTTCAGGCCGTAGTTCACCCCCATCTTCAAGCCCTCGATGGTGTAGATGTCCTTCACCAGCATGGGGATCAGGGACAGGGTCAGGTAGCCGTGCGCGACCGGCGCGCCGAACGGGCCCGCCTTCGCCTTCTCGATGTCGATGTGGATCCACTGGTGGTCGCCGGTGGCGTCGGCGAACAGGTTGATCTCGTCCTGGGTGATCTCGTGCCACTCGCCGTGACCGAGGTGTTCGCCCTTGGCCGCGGTGTACTCGTCAAGGGAAGCGAAAACGCGCATGGTCTGTCCCCTCAGTCCTTCGGTCCGCCTGCGACGTAGATGACCTGGCCCGACACGAAACCGGCGCCTTCGCTGACCAGGAACGAGACCGTGTGCGCGATGTCGTCCGGGGTGCCCACGCGGGCGACCGGGATCTGGCTGGCCGCGGCCTTCTTGAAGTCCTCGAAGTCCACCTTGATCCGCGCGGCGGTGGCCGCGGTCATCTCCGTGGCGATGAAGCCGGGGGCGATGGCGTTGACGGTGACGCCGAACTTGCCGAGTTCGATGGCCAGCGTCTTGGTGAAGCCCTGGAGGCCCGCCTTGGCCGTCGCGTAGTTCGCCTGGCCCCGGTTGCCCAGCGCGGAGGTGCTGGACAGGTTCACGATGCGGCCCCAGCCCTGCTCGGTCTGGAACTTCTGGACCGCGCGGCTCATCAGGAACGCGCCGCGCAGGTGGACGTTCATGACCGCGTCCCAGTCGTCGTCGGTCATCTTGAACAGCAGGTTGTCGCGGAGGATGCCCGCGTTGTTCACCAGGACGGTCGGGGCGCCGAGTTCGTCGGCGACCTTCTGGACGACCGCGGTGACCTGCTCGGAGTCGCTGACGTCGACCGCGGCGGCGAGAGCGCGGCCACCCGAGGCGTTGATCTTCTCGGCGGCTTCGGCGCAGCTCTCCACGTCGAGGTCGAGCAGCGCCACGGCGAAGCCGTCCTGTGCCAGCCGCCACGCGGTCGCGGCGCCGATGCCACGTGCCGCGCCGGTGACGATCGCTACCCGCGAAGCGGTTTCTGCGGCCACTGGTTCCTCCTTGAACGAGAGCTAAGCAAGCGCTTAGAAAGTACCTCGCGCGGACTGGCTCGCGCCAGCTTGACGGCCTAGCATGGTCCCAGAACCATACCGACTGGTCGGAATGTAGTCACGAGGGAGTTGTGCCGGTGGAGGACCGCAGGTTCGAGGGCAAGGTCGCGCTGATCACCGGTGCGGCGAACGGAATCGGCGCGGGTGTGTCCCGGCGCCTCGCCGAGGAGGGCGCGCGCGTCGTCGTCGCCGACATCGACGGCGACCGGGGCAAGGTGATCGCCGACGAGGTCGACGGCCTGTACGTGCACTGCGACGTGCGCGACCCCGAGCACAGCAAGGCGGCGGTCGCGGCGGCCGTGGAGCGGTTCGGCGCGCTGGACCTCGTCGCGCTCAACGCGGGCATCTCCACCGGCTTCGGCCTCGGCTCCGACTTCGACCCCGAGCGCTACCGCAGCGTCATGGGGATCAACCTCGACGGCGTGGTCTACGGCGTCCACGCCGCGCTGCCCGCGCTGCGCGCCAGCCACGGCCAGATCATCGCGACGGCGAGCATGGCGGGCATCACGCCGACGCCGCTCGACCCGATCTACGGCGCCAACAAGACCGCCGTCGTGGGCCTGGTGCGCTCGCTCGCGCCGTCGCTGGTCCGCGACCGCGTGCGGGTCAACGCCCTGTGCCCGTCCTTCGCCGACACCGCCATCATCGCGCCGTTCCGCGAGACGCTCGAATCGACGAACATGCCGATCATGGAGGTCTCCGACGTCGTCACGGCGTTCATGGCCATCGCCGGGTCGAACGGCACCGGCGAGTGCTGGTTCGTCGTGCCGGGCCGCGAGTCCCAGCCGTTCACCTTCCGCAACGCTCCCGGTCCGCGCTCCGCGGCGGGCGAGCGCATGTCCGTCGACCCCGGCGCTTTCGCGACCGGACAGGAGGCCTGAAACCCGTGCGTGCCATCCAGATCACCGAGTTCGGCGGCCCCGAGGTCCTCACCGAGACCGAACTGCCCGACCCCGTCGCCGGGCCCGGCGAGGTGCTGATCGACGTCAGCCGCGCGGGCCTCAACTACGCCGACACCCACCAGGCGGAGAACTCCTACCTGTCGAAGACGGAACTCCCGATCGTGCCCGGCGGCGAGATCGCGGGCATGACGTCGAACGGCCGCCGCGTCGTCGCGCTGACCAGCGGTGGTGGCGGCTACGCGCAGCGGGCCGTCGCGCCCGCCGCGACCACCTTCGACGTGCCGGAGGGCGTGGACGACCTGACCGCGCTCAGCCTCGTCGTCCAGGGCGCGACGGCGTGGCTGCTGCTGCGCCGCAGCGTGAACCTGCTGGAGGGCGAGAGCGTCGTCGTGCACGCCGCCGCGGGCGGTGTCGGCTCGATCGCCGTGCAGTTGGCGAAGCTGTGGGGCGCGGGCCGCGTCATCGCGACCGCCAGCACCGACGACAAGCGCAAGCTCGCGCTCGACCTCGGCGCCGACGTCGCCATCTCCTCGACCGAGGAGAACATGACGGACGCCTTGAAGGAGGCCAACAACGGCCGCCGCGTCGACATCGTGCTCGACATGGCGGGCGGTTCCGTGACGGACCAGAGCCTCGCCGCGCTGGCCCCGTTCGGCAGGCTCGCGTTCTACGGCATGGCCAGCCGCGAGAAGCCGTCCCCGGTCGACCCGGTCAAGCTCCTCGGGCGCTCCACGGCCGTCATCGGCATGTGGCTGCCGCACGCGTTCCGCCTGCCCGGCGGCGTCGTCCACCGCGCCATGGACGAGCTGTTCACCCTCGTGCTGGAGGGGAAGCTCCGCGCCGTCCCCGGCGGCGAGTACGGCATGTCCGAGGTCCGCCGAGCCCACGAGGACCTGCGTGCCCGCCGCACCAGCGGCAAGCTCCTGCTCGACCCGAACCGCTAGCCCCGACGCGAAGGGCCCCCTCCGTTGCCGGAGGGGGCCCTTCGTCGTGTCACAGCGTCAGTCGCTCAGTTCGGCCAAGGCCTGCTTGACCTTCGCCAACTCGGCTTCGAGCTCCTCCATGCGGGTGCGGTGCTGGTCGCGCGCCGCTTCCAGGACGGTCTCGATGCCGCTGAAGATGTCCTCGTGCAACTCCTTCGCGGCCTTGGACACCGCGATGGCGGGGATGGTGAGGCCCTGCACGACGCGCTGGGTGCCGTGCAGCAGGTCGGCCTGCCAGTCGCCGTCCATGGTCCCGGTGACCGTCAGCGTCAACTCGACGGTCCGCGTCTTCTTGGCGGTGCTCTTGGCCCGCTTGACCGGCTTGGCGGGCGCCTCCTCCGCCACCGGCTCGGCGGCGGCCTCGGCGGGCTTGGCACCCTCGTCCGCCACCGGCTTCGCCGCGGGAACCGACTCCACAACGGCCTCATGGGCCGCCGGAACCTTGGCTTCCACCGCGTCTACCTGGTCACTCTGCTCCGTGAGCGTGTTAGACACGTTCTGGTTTCCTCTCTAGCAATACCGGCTCGACCCGGCCATAGCATAGAACACTTGTTCGATCCGAAAGGTGAAGGCTCGACAAGCGCCCCAGCGCGCCGCGGTCGTCCGGTTATCTTCCCACCCCGCTCACCACCACCGAGAACGGCACAGCCGCGGGCCGCCTCACCCCTCCGACGGGAACCCCCGCACCACCCTCTGCACCGCCACCTCGGCCACCCCGTCCACCTCGGCCAACCGGGCCAGCGCCCCGCCCTCCGCGGACCCGGTGACCATCCCCAGCGCTTCCAGCACGTCATCCACGACGAGGCCCGCCGCCGTCAACTCGGTGACGACGGCGGGCAGCCGTTCCAGGCTGTCGTCGGCGATCGATACCACGACCTTCTCCACCGGCGACCTCCACGGGACCTCAGGGAGCTTGCACCAATCCTGCACCGACATCCGTGGAAGGCAAAGGGAGTCGGCGCGCGGTCTGGGACAGCCTCGCCCACAGCTCGAACCCGCGCGACCCGTGCTTCTGCGCCATCAGCGCGGCGACGCCCGCGACGTGCGGCGTGGCCATGCTGGTGCCCTGCAACCGCTTCGTGCCCCCGACGTTCCAGCTCGAGTACACGTCGACGCCGGGCGCGACCACGTCCACCGCGCCGACGGTGTCGGTGGTGCCGCAGGAGAAGAAGCCCATGGCCCGCGCCACGTCGACCGCCCCGACCGCCATGATCGACGGGCAGTTCGCCGGGTGGCCGACGGGGGCGACGGCTCCGGGCCGCCTGCTGTCGTTGCCCGCGGCGGCGATGATGAGCGTCCCCCTCGCCAGCGCCCGCGACGCCGCCTGCTCGAAGATCGCCGAGTGCGGCGTGCCGGGCCGGACGGAGGCGCCCAGCGACATCGAGATGACCGCGCACCCGTTGGCGATGGCCCACTCGATGCCCGCCAGGATGCCGCCGTCCGAGCCGGAACCCTTGTTGCTGAGCACCTTGCCCGCGAAGATCTCCGCCTCGTGCGCGACGCCGTAGCCGGGGCCGGACGCGGGCGTGCGCGGACCGCAGGACGTGCCGATGCAGTGCGTGCCGTGGCCGTGCACGTCGTCGACGGTCTCGCCCGTGATGAACGAACTGGTGGTGACGGTGCGGCCCGCGAAGTCGGGGTGCGCGACGGTGAACCCGGTGTCCAGCACCGCGACCCGGATCCCCTTGCCGGACGCGGTGCTCAGGTTCGCGCCCACGGCCTGCAAGCCCCAGGTGAACACGCTCTCGTCCACCGCGGCGACGTCCGTCGCCGTGTCGGCGCTGATGGCGTGCACGACCCGCTCGGCCTCCACGGCGAGCACCGGACCGGGCTCGTCGACCGCGCGGTTCAGACCGGGGAGCTGCTCGGCGGTGGCGTCCACGAGCGCGATGCCCAGCTCGTGGAAGATCACCCCGTCCGCGCCCGCGATCTGCTCGGCCACGGTGTCGGCCGTGGTCGCGACCTGGATGCCCGCTACGCGGTCCAGTTCCCGGACGCCCGCTGCGGTGGAGTTGTTCTCTAGGAGCACCAGGTAGCGACCAGTGGTCTCGGTGCTCGTCGGCTGTGACATGACGACCCCCTTCGGGGACGGTGGCGGCGGTCAACCTCTCCACGTAGTGAGACGCCGCACACCGCGCAGATACCGGGGTTCACCCGAACGCCGCAACCGGTTCAGGCGGTTGCCGCCTCCCGCGCGCCGCGGCGCTTGCGCACCAGACCGACCACCGGTTCCACGATGCGGGCCGTCACCGGGCCGAGCACCGCCATCAGGAGCACGTACGCCGTCGCCAGCGCCGCCAGCTTCTCGTCCACCGCGCCGGAGGCGACCGTCAGCCCGGCGATGACGATGGAGAACTCGCCGCGCGCCACCAGCGCCGCGCCCGCGCGGGCCCGACCCATCTTGGCGATGCCCTGCCTCTTCGCCGCCCACCACCCGGTCGCGATCTTCGTCAGCGTCGTCACGACCGCCAGCGCCACGGCCACGCCGAGCACCGGCGGGATGGACGCGGGGTTGGTGTTGAGGCCGAACACGACGAAGAACATCGCGGCGAACAGGTCGCGCAGCGGTTCGAGCATGCGGGTCGCGTTCTCCGCCGTGGAACCGGAGATGGCGATGCCCAGCAGGAACGCGCCGACCGCGGCGGACACCTGGAGCTGCGAGGCGATGCCCGCCACCAGCAGCGCCGAGCCGAGGACCTTGAGCAGGAACACCTCGTGGTCGGGACTGTCCACGATGGCCGACACGAACCGGCCGTACTTCAACGCGATCACCAGGACGACGGTGATCGCGGCCAGCGAGATGCCCACCGCGCTCAGGCCGCCGAAGAAGCTCACGCCCGCCAGCAAGGCCGTCAGGATCGGCAGGTACACCGCCATCGCCAGGTCCTCGAACACCAGCACCGACAGCACCACCGGGGTTTCCCGGTTGCCGAGCCGACCGAGGTCGCCGAGGACCTTCGCGATGATGCCGGAGGACGAGATGTAGGTGACGCCCGCCATCGCGAGCGCGCCGACCGGGCCCCAGCCCAGCAGCAGCCCGGCGATCGCGCCCGGCGTCGCGTTCAGCACGATGTCGAGCAGGCCCGCCGTCCACGACTTCTTCAAGCCGGTGACCAGTTCGCTGGCCGAGTACTCCAGGCCGAGCAGCAACAGCAGCAGCACCACGCCGATCTCGCTGGCGAGGTGGGTGAACTCCTCGATGCCGTCCAACGGGATCAGCCCGCCGTGGCCGAAGGCCAGACCGCCGATCAGGTAGAGGGGGATGGGGGAGATGCCGATCTTCCAGGCCACCCGGCCGAGCAGGCCCAAGCCGAAGAAGACCGCCCCGAGTTGGATCAGTGCGATCGCTGTCGTGTGCACGAGTGCTCAGCCACCACCCAGGATCTCGGCGGAGGACGCGAGACCGTCCGACGTGCCGACCACCACGACGAGGTCGCCGCCGGTGAACAGGAAGTCCGGCCGGGGCGAGGGGTGCACGACGCCCGCGCGCACGACGGCGACGATCGACGCGCCGGTGCGGGTGCGGAGCTGGGTGTCGCCGAGTTCCCTGCCGTCGTACCGCGAGCCGGGCACGATCGGGAACTGCTTCGTGTCGATCCCGGTGACCTCGCTGTGCTGGTTCTCCAGGTGCGCCACCAACTGCGGCGCCCCGAGCAGCCCGGCCAGCGTCCCTGCTTCCTGCGGGGTCAGCGGTATGGACGCCGAACACGCGTCCGGGTCGTCGGTCTTCGAGATGATGAACTCGAACTTGCCGTCGCGGTAGGTGATCACCCCGATCCGGCGGCCCGAGCGGATCATGAAGTCCTGGCGGGTGCCGATCCCCGGTAGCGGCGTCACCTCGACGTTCACGGTTGAAGCCTACTTCACGTCGGATGACGGGATCGTCGGCCGCAGTACCGTGCCGACATGACGGGATGGCTTCAGCCTGTGCGGCGCGGGTGGGTCGTGCGCGACCGCGTACCGGGGCCGGACGTGGACGAGTTCGCCGAGCCGGACCAGGTGGTCCGCGCACTGGCCGGTCCCGGCGGCGGCCGGGGCACGCTGCTCGCCGTGCAGCACCCGCACCGCACGCCCGCCGCGCTGGCCGCGGGGACGGGACTGGTGGAGTCGCTGCCGCTGGCCCGCGAAGCGCTCGGGCAGCTCCTGCGCCAGGCGTACCGGCCGGTCTCCGACGTGGTCGCGCCGTACTGGGTGGACGGCCCGGACGGGACGGCGTGCGGGCTGCTCTGCGTGGTCGACCCCGCCGCGGTGGACGCCGACGGCATCAGCCGGGTCCGGCACAGCGAGCAGGTGTACCCCGACGTGGTGGCCGAACGGGCCCGCGTGCTCGCCGGGCTCGGCGTCGCCACCAGCGCCGCGATGCTCGTGCCGGTCGCCCCGCGCGACGAGCTGACCGCGCTGCTGCACGCCGAGTTCGACCACGACCCCGCCGTGTCGCTGGTCGACTCGGGCGGCCGTCGGCACCGCGTGTGGCTCGTCGGTCCCGGCGACGCGCAGGACACCCTCCTGGAGGTCGCCGGGGCGCACCCGCTGCTGGTCGCCGACGGCAACCACCGGGTCGCCGCCGCGGCCGCCGCGGGCCTGAGCGGGCTGCTCGCGCTGGTCACGGCCGGGCCCGCGCTGCGGATCGGGCCGATCCACCGCGCGCTCGTCGACACCGGCCTGTCCGCCGACGACCTGGCCACGGCCTGGCGCGCGCTCGGGCTGCGGGTCGACGACCTGCCCGCCGTGCGGCCACCGGAACCCGGCGTGGTCGTGGTGGTGTGCCCGGACCGGGTGCTGCGCGTCGACCTGCCGACGCCGGGGATCGACCACGCCGCCGTGGAATCCCTGCTGCTGGAGAAGGCGCTCGGCCTGGACCCCGAGAGCCCGCGGGTGCGGCCGGTGATCGACGAGCGGTGGCGGTCGGTCGCGGCCGACGCGGTGCTGCTGGTGGCTCCCGTGCCGCTCGCGGACGTCCTCGCCGTGCACGCGGCGGGGGAGCGGATGCCGCGCAAGAGCACCTACTTCACGCCGAAACCCCGTAGCGGTCTGCTGCTGGCTGACCTCTAGAGTCCTTCGAATGGCGGTACGAGCGATTCGCGGAGCGACCCAGATCGACGCCGACGACCGCGACCAGGTGCTGGAGGCGACAGCCGAACTGGTCCGGGAGCTGTTGGCGCGCAACGGTCTCACCAGCGACGAGGTCATCAGCGTGATCCTCACGGCGACCCCGGACGTCGTGTCCGAGTTCCCCGCGTACGCGGCGCGGAAGGCCGGGTTGGACGACGTCCCGCTGCTGTCGGCGACGGAGATCGCGGTGCCCGGCGCCATGCCGAGGGTGATCCGGCTCATGGCGCACGTGGAGACGGACCTGACCCGTGCCGAGGTGAGGCACGTCTACCTGAGGGGCGCGGCGGCGCTGCGGACCGACCTGAAGCAGTTGTGACGCCTGGGGCGAACGCGGCCGTGCGGGGGGAATAACCCCGCCTGGTGCGGGCGTGACGCTCCACACCAGGCACAATGGGAGCGTGGGCGGCGGCCCGCGTCAACGACATCAGGAGGCAGTCGCGGTGGGACAAGGTGAGCTGCGTGGCGTGGTGGCCCTCGACGGGCCTTCCGGCACCGGCAAGTCCTCCGTGGCCCGCAGGCTGGCGGGCATCCTGGGCGCCCAGTACCTGGACACCGGCGCGATGTACCGCGCCGTGACGCTCGCGGTGCTGCGCGCCGGGGTCGACCCCCTCGACACCGAACGGGTGATTTCGCTCGCCCGCTCGTCGCGCCTGGTGCTCGGCACCGACCCGGCCCACGCGACCACGACGCTCGACGGCCAGGACGTCGGCGCCGAGATCCGCGGCGCGGACGTGACGCTGGCGGTCTCGCCGGTGTCGGCCGTGCGCGAGGTCCGCGAACTGCTCGTCGCCGAGCAGCGCCGCATCATCGCCGAAGCGGACGGCATCGTCGTGGAAGGCCGGGACATCGGCACCGTCGTCGCGCCCGACGCCGAGCTGAAGGTGTACCTGACGGCGTCCGCCGAAGCGCGCGCCCAGCGCCGCACCAGGCAGGACACCGCCGCGGGCCGCGCGGTGACCGTGGACGCGACGCTCGCGGACGTGCAGCGGCGCGACAACTACGACTCGACGCGCGCGGTGTCGCCGCTCCGACCCGCCGACGACGCGGTCGAGCTCGACACGACGACGCTCGACCTCGCGGGCACCGTCGCCGCGCTCCTCGACCTGGTGGACCGGCGCGGCCTCCGGGTGGCGGATCGGGTGACCAGGTGACCGGTCAACTCCCCGACGGGTCGTCGGCGGGGTGGACGGACTTCGGCAGGTGGATCGCGCGGTACCCTTACGCGCTGCCGTTCCGCGTGCGGGTGCACGGCGGTGAGCACGTACCGCCGACGGGCGCGGTCGTGGTCGTGGCCAACCACAGCTCCATGGCGGACGGGCCCCTGCTGTTCGGCGCGCTGCCCCGCCGGGTGGTGTTCCTGATCAAGCAGGAGATGTTCGCCGGCCCACTCGGCTGGTTCCTGCGCAAGATCGGCCAGCTCCCGGTGCGCCGCGGCGTGCCGGACCGGACACCGCTGCTCGCGGCGGTGGAGGTGCTCCGCGCCGGTGGCGTGGTCGGCGTCTTCCCCGAGGGCACGCGCGGCAGCGGCGACGTGGCCGACGCGCAGCACGGGGCCGCGTGGCTGGCCAGGTCGTCGGACGCCGTGGTGCTGCCGGTGGCCTGTCGCGGGACGCTGCGGCCGCCGGGCGCCACCCGGAGGTTCCTGCCCGTGGTCGACGTGCTGGTCGGAAAGCCGTTCGAGCTGCCCCCTGGGAAGGGAAAACAGGCGCTCGACGTTGCCACCGGGCAGGTGCGCGACCGCCTGGCCGCACTGGTGGCCGAACTGGACGATTTTCGCAACAGAAGTCTGAGTGGAGAAGCAAAGTGACGGACTTGGACGGCACGTGGACGGACGAGTCCGACTGGTCGGCGTTCGACGGTGACGGCTCGGGGGACGGCGAGGACGGCGTCGCCGTACCGCAGCCGACGCTCGCCGTGGTCGGACGCCCGAACGTGGGCAAGTCGACCCTCGTGAACCGCATCATCGGCCGCCGCGAGGCGGTCGTTCAGGACGTGCCCGGCGTGACGCGCGACCGCATCGCGTACGACGCGCTGTGGAACGGCCGCAAGTTCACCGTCGTGGACACCGGCGGCTGGGAGCCGGACGCGACCGGCCTCCAGGGCGCCGTCGCCGCGCAGGCCGAGCTGGCGATGGCGGCGGCGGACGTGATCCTGCTGGTCGTGGACACGACCGTCGGCTACACCGCCACCGAGGAAGCCGTGGCCAAGATCCTGCGCCGCTCCAAGCGGCCGGTGCTGCTGGTCGCGAACAAGGTCGACGACGAGCGGCTGCTGGCCGAGACCGCGTCGCTCTGGTCGCTGGGCCTCGGCGAGCCGTGGCCGGTCTCCGGTCTGCACGGCCGCGGCTCCGGCGACCTGCTCGACGCGATCCTGGCCGCCCTGCCGGAGACCCCGCGCGACGACTTCAAGCCCGTCGCGGGCCCCCGCCGCGTGGCGTTGGTCGGCAAGCCGAACGTGGGCAAGTCCAGCCTCCTCAACCGCCTGACCGGCGAGAACCGCTCGGTCGTCGACGCGGTCGCGGGCACCACCGTCGACCCGGTCGACTCCATGGTCGAGCTGGACGACGAGGTGTGGCGCTTCGTCGACACCGCCGGTCTGCGCAAGCGCGTGAACTTCGCCAGCGGCGCCGAGTACTACGCGTCGCTGCGCACCAAGGCCGCGATCGACTCGGCCGAGGTCGCGATCGTGCTGCTCGACGCGAGCGAGCCGATCAGCGAGCAGGACCTGCGCGTGCTGACCATGGCCGTCGAGTCCGGCAAGGGCATCGTGCTGGCCATGAACAAGTGGGACCTCGTGGACGAGGACCGCCGCAAGGAGATGGTCCGCGAGCTGGAACGCGGCCTCGTGCGCGTGCCGTGGGCGGAGACGGTGAACATCTCCGCGCTGACCGGCCGCGCCGTCCGCAAGCTGGCCCCGGCCCTGCGCACCGCGCTGGCGTCGTGGGACACCCGCGTCCCGACCGGCAAGCTCAACTCGTGGCTGACGGCCCTCATCGCCGCCACCCCGCCGCCGGTCCGCAGCGGCAAGCAGCCCAAGGTCCTGTTCGCGACCCAGGCCTCGACCCGGCCGCCGACGTTCGTGCTGTTCACCTCCGGCTTCCTGGAGGCGGGCTACCGCAGGTTCATCGAGCGCAAGCTCCGCGAGGAGTTCGGCTTCGTCGGCAGCCCCGTCCGCGTCTCCGTGCGCGTCCGCGAGAAGCGCGGCTTCAGCGGCAAGCCCGGTGACAAGCGCGGCAAGGGCGGCAAGAAGTAGCTGTTGCTCCAGGCGGCCGAATGAGGTCTCCTGGGCGACGTGGTGGTGCGATTGGTGCTGGCGGACGACGAGCCCCTGCTCAGGCGGGGGCTCAAGGTCCTGCTGGAGACCGACGACCGCATCGAGGTCGTCGCCGAGGCGTCGGACGGCGCCGCCCTGCTGGACGTGGTCGCCCGCGTTCACCCGGACGTGGTGCTGGTTGACGTGCAGATGCCCGTCGTCGACGGCCTGGAGGCCCTGCGCCGCCTCCGCGACCTGCCCGACCCGCCGGTGGTCGCGGTCCTGACCACGTTCGACCTGGACGACTACGTCGCCACCGCGCTGGACCTCGGCGCACAGGGCTTCCTGCTGAAGGACGCCGAACCGGACGCCCTGATCAGAGCCGTGCTCGACCTCGCGGCGGGCGGCGCCGTCCTGGACCCCAGGATCACCGCCCGCCTCCTGCCCAGGCTGCGCGGCTCCGGCCTGCGCGAGAACCACCAGGTGGCAGGCCTCACCGGCCGTGAACGCCAGGTGCTGGCCCTGCTGGCCGACGGCCAGCCCAACGCCGCCATAGCCCTCAACCTCGGCCTCACCGAGGCCACCGTGAAGAGCTACGTCTCCGCGCTCCTCACCAAGCTGGGCGTGGACAACCGCGTCCAAGCGGCCCTCGTGGCCCAACGCGCCAACGGCGTCTCGTGGTGACCTGGCGCCGCGCGGCCCTGGAACTGCCGACCATCGGCGTCCCCGCGGCCATGGTCCTCATGGCGGGCACCTACCCGTTCACCTGGTCCGTCCCCACCGCCCTGGCCGCCTGCCTGGCCCTGCCGCTGCGCCACAGGTGGCCCTGGCTGGCCACCGTGATGTGCCTACCGGCCCTCTGCGGCGGCCTGGGCTGGCCCCCGGCCGTGATCGCCTTCTACCGCACCGGCCGCCACACCCGCTCCCCACGAGTCGCCCTGACCTGCGTCCTGCTGGCCACCGCCGTCCCCACCACGTTCGTAGCCCTCAACGAGCGCCTACCCCTCAACCAACTGCTGCTCACGCTCGCCTACACGTTCTTCATGTCCGCCGCCCCGGCCGCCATAGGCGCCCTGATCACCGCCAGACAGGACCTGACAACCAGCCTCGCCGAAACCGCCAGGGCCCGCGAAGCCGAGCTGGAAGCCCGCGAGGCCACCGCCAGGGCCTCGGAACGAGCCAGGATCGCCAGGGAGATCCACGACGCCGTCGGCCACCACGCCACCCTCATAGCCGTCGAATCAGCCGCACTGGCAGCCACCACCACCGACCAGCACACGAAGGACACGGCACTTCGCGTACGCGGCCTGGCAAAGGAAACCCTCACAGAAATGCGCGCCGCCCTGGGCCTCCTCAACGCCCCACGAGAACCCGCCCAGGGCTACCTCGACCTACCCAACTTGATCAACCGCGCCCGCGCAGCAGGCCTACCGGTCGACTACACCAACCACGCCCGCACCACCCCCACCCCAGCGGTAGGCCGCGCCATCTACCGCGTAGTCCAAGAAGCCTTGACCAACGTCACCAAACACGCCCCCAACGCCCCCGTGCAGATCCACCTGACCCGCCAGTCCCACTCCATCCACATCACCGTCACGAACACCGCCTCCCCAAACCCCCCACCTCACCAGCACCACGACGGCACAGGCCTACACGGCCTCTCAGAACGCGTAACCACACTCGGCGGCACCTTCACCGCCACCCCAGGCCCGGACGGCGGCTTCAGCGTCGAGGCGACCCTACCGACCGGTAGGACGAAAGTTGACCAAAAAGACTCGACTTATGGCGGTAGTGCACGAAACCCGGCGAACGCATAGTTGCGCTTGTTCGATCGACGGTCGGGGGGCCGATCGGGACCGAGGGGAGCAGAGGCCCGCCACAAGGCGGGCCTCTGCTATATCGGCAGGTCGGACGGTATGTGGGGGGTCGTTTCAAGGGGACGATGGTGGTGCGCTAAGCTTTCCGAGCACCCCGCAAGGGAGTGCGGCCGGGACGTGGCGCAGCTTGGTAGCGCACTTGACTGGGGGTCAAGGGGTCGCAGGTTCGAATCCTGTCGTCCCGACGGTCCGAATCAGCCCGCTGATTCTGGGTAGTAAGCCCAGGTCAGCGGGCTTTTTCGTGCGCGAATAACGATCTTCGCATGATCGCTCGCGGACCCTATTTTCAACATCAACAGGGCCGCAGAAGGAGCGAAAAAGGAGCGAGCCGCTCCAGACTTTTGCCAGCGGGCAAATGTGGTCACCCCAAACGGGTGATTCGCCGCAACAGCGCGGAAATGTCACCCGTTGGCGTGAACCGAGGTGAACGAGCCTCAAGTGACGTTGAATGAAAACCCTGCCACGGTTCGTGGACCGGCTGGCAGCGGACCGTCGTTCCTTGCGCACGTCGTGCCCGGCGACGTCGTGTGCACGCAGTGCTGTCGTCGCCATTTCGACAGCAACTACGGCAGGTGTCGATCGATCCAGTGCAGCGCGCCGCCGATAATCCGACGTTCGTGCCAGCCCTTCCTGATCACCACCGACCGGACAGTTCCCACGATCGCCCGCAGCCTGGCTCCGACCGTCGGATGATTCTGGTCATAGCGCTCGACCGCCCGCCGGTGCAGCGACTGCGCGCACGTCCGGCAGACGCCCACCTCCGGATGTGTTCCCAGCCGTGTCAACTCGGCCTCCGCGTACTCCCCGCCGCAGCACCAGCACTCGGTCGCTGAAGCACTTGTGTTGTCGGATTGGGTGCTCATCACTCACCTTCGCGCGGCAGTCGACGCCCGAACATGTCGGTGTGTCCATTGGGAGCCTGTGCCTGGGGCGTGCCATTGCTTGGCTTGGGAGATTGTGTCGTGGTCACTGCAAGGCTGATGTGTTTTCGCTCAGGTGATTCTCGGTCATCGAAGGCGGACAACACGTGGTCAGGTGATCCTGCAGTTCGGCCAGCGCGGCCGTGATGCCTGCCGGGTCGGCGCGGTAGTACACGGTCTTGCCCTCGCGGCGTGACGCGAGCAATCCCCCTTGGCGCAGAAGAGAAAGCTGCTCGGACGCGGTCGACTGGGCGATCGACAGGCGTTCGGCGACCTCTCCCACGGTCAACTCGGCGCCGCCGCCGAACTGCAGCATCACCTGCTGCCTGCTCTCGCTGGCAAGTGCCTTGAGGAACCGGCGCGTCGTCTCGCCCAGTTCGACTCCTGCATCGCTGGTCACCGAGCTAGTCTGGCAAACGTATCGTCATATCGCGAATATCCGATATGGTGCCGCGCATGACAGAGATCGACGTGCTCGTGATCGGTGGTGGCCAATCAGGGCTGGCCGCTGCCCATGCCGTGAAAGCCGCAGGTGGCAGTCCAGTGGTGCTCGAAGCAGGGGAGCGTCCAACCGGTTCATGGGCGCGGTACTACGACAGCCTCACCCTGTTCTCGCCCGCGAAATACAGTGAGCTGCGTGGCCTGGCCTTCGGCGGCGACCCGGACCGCTACCCCCACCGCGACGAGGTCGTCGACTACCTGGCCCGCTACGCCACACGGATCGATGTCGACATCCGCACCCACCATC
>NZ_JANYMP010000027.1:0-7469 GCF_025061645.1 Umezawaea endophytica
GGTGGTCGATGGCGGTTTCGTGTGCTGTGGCTTGTGTCAGACCTGGATGAGGCGTGCGGTGACTTGGGGAGGTTCGCCGAATTTGGCGTTTCCTGGCAGCGATGGTGGCGGTTGGTGCCGCAGCGAAGGAGATCGTGCGTCGCAAGCACCCTGACACGTGCAGGTCTGTTGCGAGTCCGGCTGTCGAACCAGTTCCGGAATGGATCGGCAAGCCGTCACCCACACGAGTGTTTCCGCCATGCTCCATCAGGGTGGTAATTCGTTTCAGGTCAGGCTTCGTGACGGATGCTGTCAGGATGTCGTCCAAATCGGCCTCTCACTGCGACCTCTGCGGTGGTAGTGGATTGATGTCCTGGCAGCAGCCCGTCCCCGGCCCGCACGACCTCATGGTCCTGACCGAGATGAGCCACCCCTGTGTCCGCGGATGCTCGGGCTGGTGGAAGCTGCCCGCCGCTGAGCAAGCCGGCCTGGTGGAGTTGGACGGCGACTCAGCCGTGGGCAACGTCGCGCGGGTCAACCAGCACTACTAGCCGATCTTGTCGCCCTCGGCGCACCGCAACACGATCCGGGACCGCAGCGCCAACGCCTGTAACGTTATCCGCCGCCGCGACCACCTGGGCAACACCGAACGTTCCGGCTCGGACAACACCACCGGCACGAGCTTGGGGCTGGGCATGACCCAGTTCGACCGAGCAACTCGAACTAATGACTCAGGGACACTAGAGCACGCCGTCGACCGCTTCGTCGATCCAGTCGTAGAGGATCTCCTCGGCACCGGGGTTGCCCATGTGCCCGCGATTGCCCCGCGCCAGGAGGTCCTTGTTCGCACTTCGGGTCGCGGCGATGATGCTGTCCTCGATCGGGAAGATGGAGTCTTCCATCCCGTTGATGACGAGCAGCCTGCACGACGGCGTGTCCAGGACGCCGGAGTCGACGAGGCTGAACTTGTGGGCTTCCGCGGTGTACCGGGCAAGCGCCACCGCCGGGTCCGGGTCGCGGTACCCGAACTTGTGCGCGAGGGCGTCGGACAGTGCGAACGGGTATTCCATCCGGTTCTGGGCGGCGATCCAGTCGGCGTCGAACACGAGGTCCTCCAGATCTCCGACACCACTGTCGCGCTGCCCCTGGCCCGACATCAGCACCACTATCGCCCGCCACAACCGCACCGGATCCTTCGCGGTCCTGGTGAACCACTGCAGTTTCCGGCCCTCCTCCATCGACAACGACCGCACGAACACGCTCGGACGACGAGCCACACCCACCTCCCGCACTCGACATGCGGGACAAGCCTGCCTCTCCGCCTGGCCGAGTTGGTTACCGGGTCAACTCTCTGCGACACACCACTAACACCACATCTCCCGGACTGAATGGATGACACGTTGAGGCGCCGACCTTCAGACCAAGCAGTCTCTCACTGCGTTGGTTGAAACTCCCCCATCAACCGCGCGACCTGGCAATCAACCCGCCGACAAGGTCGCCGTCATCCACAGAGGGAGATGATCCGATGACGCGACAGGCGAGCCGGGGAGATCACAAGTGTGGGAGACCTCAACGTTGGTGAACAGGTAGTCGAGCTTCACCGTGCCGCCGGACTCGTAGCAGTGGGCGGTGTCGCGCTCGCGGCTACAGCAGTACGGAATACTGGTCAGCGAATAGATCCGTCACCGAGCGTGATGCCTCGCTGCTGGCCGCGTGCACGATCGGCGGCAGATCAGTGCGTCATCGATCGCATGTCGGGATCGAAGATTTTGCGGTACGCGGTCGGTGAGGTGTCTATCGCGACAGTCGAGTGTTGGGGCTGCGCGCCGAGCCGAAAAATGCATGCGTGGGATCTGTGCTGCGGCGAGGGTTTCGAGATACCGCTGAGCGCCGGGCCCAGGAAGAGATCCGGGATGGGCCTGAGGCCCGTCCCGGATCTCGTTCAAGCTGCCGCGCTCACCGTTGCAGCGCCGGCTCCTGATCGTCCACAAGCGACCGTTCACCGTCCGGCATCTCCACCGGTCGGGACAGCTTGTTCGGCCACCACATCCGCCTGCCGATCAGCAGGGTGAGGGCGGGCACCAGGATCGACCGCACCAGCAGGGCGTCGAGCAGTACGCCGAAGGCGACCAGGAACCCGACCTCGATCAGCATCACCAGAGGAAGGGAGACGAGGACGGCGAAGGTGGCCGCCAGGACCAGGCCTGCCGAAGTGATGACGCCACCGGTGGCGGAGAGGGCTTTGAGCATGCCCCGCCTGGTGCCCAGGCGTACGGTCTCCTCGCGGGCCCGGCTGACCAGGAAGATGTTGTAGTCGACGCCGAGCGCCACCAGGAACAGGAACGCCAGCAGCGGCACCGAATAGTCGATGCCCTTGAACCCGAGGATCGTGTCGAAGACGAACACGCTGCCGCCGAAGGCCGCCGCGAACGAGACGACCACGGTGGCCATCAGGATCAGCGGGGCGACGATCGCTCGGAGCAGCAGCCCGAGGACGAGCAGGACCACGGCGAGCACCAACGGGATCACCAACTTCTCGTCGCGGGCGGTGGTCACCTCGGTGTCGAGGTTCTCCGCACTCGGCCCCCCAACGATCGCCTCCGCACCATTCACCGCGTGCACGGCGGTGCGCACCCGCTTGATGGTGTCGTACTCGGCGGGGGTGTCCGGCGCGTCGGTCGGGTACACGGAGATGTCTGTCCAACCTCCGACGGTCTCGCCCGATTCGACCTGTGCCACGCCGGGAACGCGTTTCGCGATCTCGAGAACCTGCTCCTGGTACGCCGGCCGCGTGTAGATGGTCATCGGCTGGCCGCCGAGCTCCGGGAAGTTCTGGAGCAGCACGGTGAAGCCGGTGACCGACTCAGGCGGGGACGGGAACTGGTCCTGCTCCCGCAGGGCGCCGGTGTTGCCCGTCAGCCCGACGATGAGTACGCCGAGGACGGCGAGCGAGCTGAGCGTCGCCACCCACCGGCGGCGGTTGATGGCGGCGCCGAGCCGGACCCACAGGCCCGGCTTCTCCTCGACGACGACCGTGCTGAACCGCGGGATGGCAGGCCAGAAGATCCGCCTGCCGAGCACCACCAGCAGCGCCGGGAACAGCGTCAGCATGGCCACCAGCGCGCACAGGATGCCGGCCGCGCCGACCGGGCCCAAACCGCTGATGCTGTTCAGGTCCGCGACGAGCAGGCAGAGCAGGCCTGCGATCACGGTGGCCGCGGACGCGATGATGGCGGGCGCCGCGCCGCGCAGCGCGTGGACCATCGCGACCCGGACGTTCTCGTGGTGGTGCAACGCTTCCCGGTATCGAGCGATGAGCAACAGCGCGTAGTCCGTACCGACGCCGAAGACCAGGATCGTCAGCAGCGCCGAGTTCTGGTTGTCGACCACGATGCCGAAGCCCTTGACCAGCAGGTAGACCGTCGCCATCGACGTCAACGCGGCCACACCCACCGCCATCAGCGGGATGAACCACAACACCGGACTGCGGTAGGTGAGAATGAGCAGGAGCATGACGACGATGACGGTGGTGAGGAAGACCTGTAGGTCGATGCCGTCGAAGACGGCGTCCATGTCACCGTCGATCGCGGCCGGGCCGGTCACGTCGAGGTCCAGACCCGCGGGGCGGTCCTTCGCGGCGTCGCGCAACGGCCCGACGAGTTCCTCCGGCGGGCCGTAGGTCGTGCTCACGTCGAGGGTGAACATCATCGCCGTGCCGTTGGTGGACGGCCTGATCGCGGGACCGTCGTCATCCTCTTCGCCGGACGTCGCCGTCTTCGGCGGGTACCGCTTGGCAAGGGTGTCGTAGTGGCGTTCGACCGTCGCGCGGTCGGCGGCGGTAATGCCGCCCGCGTGGCGGTACACGAAGACGAACGTGTTGTCCTCCCCACCGGGGAGGCTGTCCTCCAGCACCGCGACCTTGGTGGACTCGGCGTTGGCAGGCAGGGCGTCCACGGCGCTGTCGGTGGTGACCGAACTCAACATTCCGCTCAGCGGCACCATGAACACCGCCAGTACCACCCACAAGCCGATCACCAGCCACGGCACCCACCGGCCTGCCAACCGACCGCCCGGCGCTTTCCCGGACGACGCTGCGTCGACTGCCATCACTAGCCTCCTACATACGGATTACCTCGCCTATCTGACGCCGACTTCCTACCGAGCGAACCTGAGACGATCGTTAAAGCGGCGCTCAGGACGGGCGTTCGAGCCAGGCGCCCCGTCCACGCGGCCGCGCCGCCGCCTGGTCGACGAGGCCCAGCAGGAGCACACGCCCCTTCCGCAGCAGGTCCGCCGGTCCGGGCGCAACCGGGCACTCGCCTCCACATAGGCCGGAGCGAGAACGCAACGGCCCGGACGCGTGCGGTCAGGCAGGCGTCGAAGTCCACCACGCTGACGCGTGCGCCGGGCACTTGGCTCGGACAACCGGTCTGAGCACCACATTAACGTTCTTCTCAGATTCGCTCGGTACGAAGTCGGCGTCGGACAAGCGAAGTAACCCGTCGGCAGGAGGCTGGTCATGGCAGTGGATGCAGCGCCGTCAAGGAAAGCGCCGCCCTGGCGAATAAGGCTCGGGGCGTCCACCGTGGCTCTGGCGACGGTGGACCCGGTCGCCGCCTGTGGATCGCGTCCTCACAACAACGCGAGGCCCGCCGCGGCCGGCCCGCACAGCACGCACGCGGGTGAGCGGTCCCTCGACCTCGGGCAGGTCGCAGACGGAAGCCGTACGGATACCACACCACACGAACACCTGAAGAGAGACTGACATGAAGCCCTTGGGACGCCGCAGCTTCCTGACCGCCGCCACGGCACTCGGCATCGGCGCCGGCCTCTCCACGCATGCCATTGCCTCGGCAGTGCGCGACAACGAGACTCCGGGCCAGGCTCCGAACCAGAACGCGGACAAGACCGCGGAAATTTACCAGCGAGACCGGGACCTGCCCTTCATCGGCGCGGAGGAGACATTTTCGACTCCCGAGCTGTTGAAGCTGAACTCCATCAATGAGGATCACATCGCGTTCCTCGAGGAAACCGGCCTTTCGGATCTAGGCCAACGCCGCATCGACGATATGGACGCGGGGGGACTCAACGTTCAAATCCTCTCTGCTCATACACCGTCCGTGCAAAACGTCCCAGGGCAAGAGGGCATCGACTTTGCCTATCGCCTCAACCGGCAACTCGTAGAAGGGCCGATCGCCAAGTATCCGGGACGCTTCAAGGCTTTCGCCACCTTGCCCTTGCAGAGCCCCGCGGCGGCGGCGGACGAACTGGAACGCTCGGTTCGGGAAGACGGCTTCGTGGGCGCACTGACCAACGGGCACATCACGAACAAGTATCTCGACCATCCCGACTTCGAGCCCGTGCTGGAACGTGCCGTTGCACTCGACGTGCCGATCTACCTGCATCCCGGCTACCCATCCGACGACGTCTTCAAGATTTACTACAGCACCACACGGTCTGAATACACGGAAGAGTTCCAGGACTACATCTTCAGCGGGTCCGGATACGGCTGGCACCAAGAGGTGCTGACCCAATGCATTCGGATGATCGCGTACGGGGTCTTCGACAGGTTCCCCAAACTGAAAATCATCATCGGCCACATGGGTGAAGGTCTCCCCTTCTACTACAAGCGGATCATCGAAGACATGGGCGAGCCGACCAAGAACTCGCTCAAGAAGCCCATCGAGCAGTACTTCCAGGACAACTTCTGGATCACGACCAGCGCATTCCCTCAGACCGAACTGCTCACTCTCCTGCTGAAGTTCGTGAGCGTGGATCGAGTGATGTTCGCGACCGACTACCCGTTCGCGGACATCAAGGCGCAGACCGACTGGTTCCGCGGAGTCGATTTGCCACGCGAAGACAAGGAAAAGATCGCGTTCCGAAACGCAGAGGGACTGTTCAAGATGAAAGTGCCCGCGAAGTGACATGCCTGCGTCGGCACCAGTAGCGATTCTCCTGAGATCCCCAGCGTGCCTGCCCGCCTGGTCATCGACAGCGCGGTCCGCGAGGGGGCTGCCGCAAAGCCCCGCAGCAGCCCCCTCGCCCCGCCCACGTCATCGCCTGGTCACGCCTGGGCGCCGTTAGTGGCGAGCACGGCATTGACTGATTTCACGTCAGGTAATTAAAAGAGGGAGCACCATGCGAGTCATGATCATCGGGGCGGGGATCGGTGGGCTGACGCTCGCCCAGGCCCTGCACCGCGGCGGTATCGAGGTGTCCGTCCACGACCGTGACCCCAGGGTGGAGGTTACCGGCGGTTACCGGCTGCATCTCGACGATCGGGCCTGTGAAGTCCTGCGTCGCCACCTCAGCCCGCAGCACTACCACGCCTTGTTGGCCAGTTCGGTCTCCCGTGCGTCGCTTCGCCGCTACACCTGGGCTGACCACCACCTGCGCCCGTTGGTCACCCGCCCTTCCGATCAGGGCACCGACACTCTCATGATCGGACGAGTGCCGCTGCGCACCCTGCTGACCCACGGCCTGGAGGATCAGGTGCGGTTCGGGGCCGAGTACGTGTCTCACGAGGTTCTGCCCGACGGCCGGATCACCGCCCACTTCGCCGACGGTAGTACCGACACCGCAGATGTCCTCGTCGGCGCTGACGGGACCCGCTCACGGGTAGTGGCCTCGCTCGCCGGCCGGGATCTGGCCGATCCCATCGGGTTCGGGGGCATCGCCGCCCGCACTCCGCTCACCGCACGCACCCGCGCCCTGCTGCCCGATATCGTCAACGATGGGCCGGTGCTCGCCTTGGGCCTCAAGGGAGCGTCGGTGTTCATGCAGGTCCATGACCCGAGTGGCGGCCCGGCAATCGATCCGGCCTCCTGCACCACCGTCCCGGCCATCACGGAGGCCCCGTCCCTGGTGTGGGGATTGAGTGCCACCGAGGCCGTGCTGCCCCCTGTCACCGTGCAGGGGATGACCGGGCCGGAGCTGGTCGAGTTCGCGCTGTCGACCGTTCGTGGTTGGCCTCCGGCCGTGCTCGATCTCATCGCCGCCACCGACCCCGGCTCCGCAGCCGGGTTCCGGTTCTACGCCGCCGACCCCGATGCGGACCTGACGCCGTGGCCTGCCGGACCGGTCACCGCACTCGGCGACGCCGTGCACGCCATGCCTCCCACCGGCGGACGTGCCGCCGCCACCGCGATCATCGACGCGGACCACCTCGCCCGCGAGCTGTTCGCCGCTCGCGACGGACACAGCACCATCGCCCTGGCAACCCACCGTTTCCATCGCGAGATGGCCGGTTATGCACCTGCCGCGATCCGCTTTTCCATGCTGCCGTTGCGTTGGCTGGCCCGTGTCGACCGTCTCGACCGGCCCGGTCTTCGCGGTCTCGCCGAACTCGGACTCAGCGCCGCCTCCGCGGTCCGCAACTTCACATCCGGCCTGAACGGGCGGGCCGCCGCATGAGTGACCCAGCTCGGCTCCGACATCCGGTTACCCGACATCATTACCCGGATGCCACCGCAACGTGATCAGCGGCG
>NZ_JANYMP010000027.1:7481-45552 GCF_025061645.1 Umezawaea endophytica
CCCCCCCCCCCCCCCCCCCCCCCCCCGCGACCCTCTTGCAGGTAGATCGCCCGTCAACTGGTGGTCGTGCCCAGGGGCGAGTCGTCGTCAGACCACCCTGGCCATCCCGCCGAAGTTCGAAAGCGCCTCACAGTCTTCGCGGAGCTACACCTGAGCCATTCCGCCATCGACGCAGAGTTCCGCGCCGGTCATGAAACTGCTTTCGTCCGACGCCAGGAACAGCGCCGCGTTGGCGAGTTCTTCGGGGCGGCCGAGGCGACCCAGGGGGACGTGCGTGGCCATTTGGGCGCGCAGCGCCGCCGGGTCCTGCCCGAAGTACTCGGCCTGCCCGTCGATGATGGCCGTGTCGAACGGCCCTGGGGTGAGCACGTTGACCCGCAGACCCCTGCCGCCGAACTCGGCCGCCCACACGCGTGCGTAGGAGCGCACCGCTGCCTTCGTCGCGCTGTAGGTGCTCGATCCTGGCAGTCCCTTGAACCCCTGGATGGAACCCAGCAGGACGATCGAGCCGGTGTCCGGCATGAGCGGCAGCACCGTTTGCACGGTGAACAGCGTGCCGCGGGCGTTGAGGTCGAACGTGCGGTCGAAGTGGTCTTCGGTCACCTCGCCGAAATCGGCCCGCTCGATCATGCCCGCGTTGGCGACGAGCACGTCCAGCCGCCCGCTCCGGCTCCTGATGGTGTTGGCGAGGTCGTCGAGATCACTCGACGACGTGGAGTCCGCGACAACGGTCGTGACTTGTCCTTCGATGGAAGCCGCAGCGTCGTCGAGAACATCTTTTCGGCGACCCGTGATGTAGACGTGGGCACCTTCGGCCGCGAATCTTGCGGCAATTGCCAGGCCGAGACCAGCTCCGCCGCCCGTGACCAGAGCGACTTTGTCGGCGAGACGCATCGGTTCTCCGTTTCCTTGCGTGAGTCGTGCGATTCGGACGGTACGCACGGCACCGACATAGACGCAAAGAGTTGATTGCTATGCCCACCATAGAAGGTCTCTATGCAGCGAGGCGGCTTCGGATGAATTTACGCAGTACGACAGCGGCGGGTCCAAGATCGGCCGACTCGGACAATCAGCCCGGAAGAACGGCTCTGCATGGTGGTGTCCTCGACCATACCTGGTGATCCGAAAGTGCGTTCTTGACGACGGTAGGCGCCTGAACAAAGGTAAGTATTCACGCATACCTAGATGTCACGCGAGAACAAACGGAGCAACACCCATGCCTCTCGACGGCTACACGACCATCAGTACACGCACCGATGCCGGCGTACTGACTGCGACTCTCACCAACCCGCCCGTCAATGTGCTGAGCGCCACGATGATGCGCGAGTTGCATGAGCTCCTCACCAAGGTAGGTGCCGACCCGGCGATCAAAGTCATCGTGTTCGAGAGCGGCGACCCCGAGTTCTTCCTCGCTCACGTCGACATGCGCATCCTCGACGAGAAGACGACGTTCGAGGCGCTCGTTGCTTCCGCACCGGCGGGCCTGAACGTGTTCCAGGCGGTGGGCGAACTCATCCGGCACCAACCGCAGGTCACCATCGTGAAGCTTGCCGGGATCGCCCGCGGCGGGGGCGCCGAGTTCGTCGCCGCGGCGGATCTGTCCTTCGCCGCACTCGAGACCGCCCGCATCGGCCAGATCGAGGCTCTGATGGGCATCATCCCGGGTGGTGGGGGAACGCAGTACCTGCGCGAGCGCATCGGCCGAAGTCGGGCGCTGGAGGCGATTCTCAGTGGCGACAGCGTGGACGCGGCGACGGCAGCCCAGTACGGCTGGGTCAACCGCGCTATCCCCGCAAAGGAGTTGGACCAGTACGTGGCACGGCTTGCTAGTGACATCGCCGGGCTTGCCGATGGAGTCGTCGCGGCCGTGAAACGCGCACTCCCACCGGCCGACCACAGCGCGGCACTCGTCGTCGAGGACGAGGTGGGAATGGCGCTCTTGAACCCCACCGCGTTTCAGTTGATGGGCGACGCCCTCGGTGCGGGCGCGCAAACCCCCGCAGGAGAGCGCGACCTCGAAGCGGTGATGCGGAGCGTGCGGCACGAGCCCGCCGATTCGACGAGGGATTCGCGTGAGAGTGGCCGGATCATGGAGAAAGGCGCCTGAGCTACAAGGACAGATCGAAGAACCGCGTCACCGACACCGCCGAGCGCATCACCGGCCGTCCCGCCCGCAGGTTCCGCGCGCGGCGGGAACTCCGCTCGTTCCGCTAGGACACGTGATGCCCGTGGCCGTCCAACCGCCTGCTCACGTGGCCGAGTGCCATGAGCGCGAAGATGTCCGCCAGCAGCGGCACGTGGAAGATGAAGGGGCGCGGGCCGATGGAGTCGCTGACGGACGTGATGCCGCCGTCCTCCCGTTGGTGTCGCAGCAGGAATCGGACCCCTGCCACGACGGGCCGTGGATCTTCTTGCGCGCACAGGGCCATCACCGCGTAGGAGGTGCTGATCGGATCGCTGGCGCTGTCCTCCTCCTGTCCCCACCCACCGTCCTCGTTCTGGCTCCGGAGCACGAAGTTCAGTGCGCGTTCGGCGATTCCAGCGGCAGGGCCCGGGAAGTGGTCCGGGATCCGCGAGGTCAGCAGGACGGCCCGGAAGACGGTGTGGAGCCTGCTGCTGCTCCAGTCCGGCGGGAAGGTTCCGTCCGCGAGTTGTTCGTCGGCGAGGAAGGACAACCCCTCGGTGAGGACTTCCCGGTGTCGCTCCGGGTCGAAGGTGAAGGCGTCGAGCGCGGCGACCGTCATGCAGGCCTCCGCGGCGGAGTCGCGGACATAGGTGGGGAAGCCGCCCCGCGGATGCCGTACGGCCGACAGGGAGGACAGCCCGCGTTCGACCGCTCGCCCGCTGGAACGGTCGACGCGGGACTGGAGGAACTGAAGGGCGACCGAGGTGTCGTCCACGTCCGTCTGCAACGCGGCGTCGGTGACCGACCACCCACCACCGGGCTGCTGGCAGTCCACCAGACGTGCGGCGACGCGACGCAGCACCGGCTCCGGGGCATCGGCGGCGGCGAGTGCCACACCGGCGGTCGCCGTGCACCACGTGTCGGTGTCGGTGACGAACGGAACGCTGCCGTCGGGTCGCACGTGCTGGAGGGCTTTGCGGATCCCTTCCGCGACCACCGCTTCGGTGCCGGGCAACCGTTGCAGGGCGTGCAGGGTGAAGAGGTGGATGAGGAGGTTGCCCTCCCAGATCCCAGGGAGTCGCTGAGTGGCGACGAGGACGTGGACGTCCTCGTCGGTCAACGATCCGGTCAGCACACCCTTCAAGGCGGTGACCTGCACCTGTGCCCAGGAGTGCAATCCGTTGCGCCGCAGGGTGTCCTGATAGGACTCCGGTCCGACGTCAGCGGGTTGCCCGAGGATCGCGAACACCCCGTCCAGCAGGGCGCGCTTGCGCGGTCCGGTGAAGTCGGGGCTCTTCGCGACGACGCTCTCCCGGAGTTCCGGGGCGAGCTTGCCACTCCGACGCAGGGCGGCTTGAGCGATGACCACGTCGAGAGGGTCGGACTCCGGAGGCAATGAACGCAAGTAGCGCTCCTGCTGGGCGAACGGCTGCCCGGTGTTCTGCAGGAGGCGCAGCAGCAGAGCGGTTTCCAACGGGCGCCCGTGGCAGGGAAATCGCATCGCGCCGTCGGCGTCCATGTGCGAGACGACGTATTCGGACAGTCCGGCCGTCGCGTCCCGGAGTGAGTCGGGAAAGTCCAATGACTGCCATGGTTTGCCGCGGTCTTGGGCAATGGGACGCATCGCAAACCTCACTGGGGTTCGAGGGGAGGTGAGGAGTTCTGGTTCAGCGCCGACGGCGCACGACGACCGGCATGCGCTCCGGCCGCAGGGTGACGACCGCCTTCGGCCGGATCGGCCGCGCCGAAGCGGGCGAGAAGCGCCAGTGCGGGATGACGGTGGCGAGGATCGTCATGACCTCGGCGACCCCGAAGGCTTCACCGACGCACCGGTGGACACCGGCCCCGAAGGGGCAGTAAGCGCCCCGTGGCAACGAGTTCCCACGTTCCGGCAGCCACCGGTCGGGGTCGAAGCGCTCGGGATCCCGGTACCAGCGAGGATCCCTGTGCAACGCGTAGGGGCTGTAGTACACGGACGCGCCGACGGGCACGTCGTGGCCACCGAGGTCGAACGACGCCGTCGCCCGCCGCCGGACCAGCCACACGGGAGGGAACAGCCGCAGGGCTTCGCTGACGACTCGCTGGAGGTGCTCCAGCTTCGGGAGGTCGTCAGCCCCGACCGGCCGTCCTCCCAGGACGCGGTCGAGCTCGTCGCGCACGCGGTCGTCGCTGTCCGGGTTCAGGCTCAACAGGTGGAGGGCCCAGCTCATCGTGGTCGCGGTCGTCTCGACCCCGGCCACCAGCATCGTCATGATCTCGTCGTGGACCTGCTGGTCGTCCACGCCCGGCAGCCCTTGTTCCCTGGCGGTTCGAAGCAAGCCCAGCAGATCGGGGTGTGTTTGGGTGGACTGCTCGGAACGGTGCTCGCCGAGCGCGTCGGCGACCGCGTGCAACCGCGCGAGCGCGGCGGTGTAGCGACGGCGGTTCGGAGTCGGCAGCCTGGTCACCAACTTCACCGGCGCGAGCGCGTTCCTGGAGGCGATGTCGAGGCAGATGGGCAGCGCGGCGGACACGTCGTCCGCCATCGCCTCGGGCGACCTCGTGCCGAAGAGGCTCGTGAGCACCCCCGCAGTGGCGACGACCAGCATCTGCTGGACGAGGTCGACCGTCTCACCTTCTCGCCAGCGCGCGGTCCGCGCTTCGGCCGCCTGCCGCAGGAGCGGGACGTAAGAGGTGATCCGCTCGTGGTGGAACACCGGTTGCACCAACCGGCGTTGCTGCCGGTGAAACTCGCCGTCCGAACTGCCCAGCCCGTTGCCCGTCAGTGCGCGGGTCTTGTCGCCCGTCGTCCCGCGACCGACCTGGCCGGACAACTCCGTGAGGAGTCTCCACACCAGGTCGGGCTCGTTGACCAGGTACGCGGAATGGCGGCGCAGCACGAAGGTCGTCACCGCGCCGGAGGTCCGCTGCCGTTCCAGGAATTCGAGCGGACGCCACCGCAGCCACGGGAGGTGGCCGAGCACTGGCAGCGCGCCGGGGAGCGCGGAGTTGGTCGCGGGACCCGGCACGCGGCGGCTACCCACGCGGTCCGACCCGGTAGCGGGCCGGACCGGTGATCACGAACCACTCGTACTGGCCGCGCATCCAGTGCTCCATCCCCCGGACGCAGCGGACCACGTCCGACCGCGTTCGCTCGGTGAGGGAGCGGAACTCCTCGCCGTGCACGAGTTCCGCAGCTCCGGCCGTGAACTCCCGTGCCTTCTCGTTGGTCATGTCGACGGCGCGGGCGCGGGCTTCGTCCTCGGACAGGCGGGTATGGCGGACGAGCACGTCGACGAGGTTGAACCGGTTTCCGGCGTGCCGCTCCTTCTGGTGGGAGTAGATGTCGTTGGTCCACGTGAGCACGTCGGCGCAAGCGTCGTGAAGTCGCTGCCAGGAGGGTGAATTCCGGAACTCCTCGGGAAGATCGACTCCTGCCGCCACCTCGACGAGGTCGACGGTCGGCTTGGCCGCGCCCTCCTCCCGGCGGAGCACCACGAACTCGTCCAACGCTGGGAGGTCGTCGGCGGACGTCCCCGCGTACCGGATCGCGTGCAGCACGTAGGTGTCCAGGTCCCGGAGGAACCGGCTGGTCCAGCCGGGGCTCCGGTGCGCCGTGACGTCCCGGCAGAACCCGGTCATCCCCTCGGCCACGGCCTGCGGCAGCGCGGTCGCGACCAGGTGCCTCGCGAGGCCGGTGGCGTCGGCGTCGAGGAGTTCGATGGTGTTGTCCGCCGCGAAGACCTCCTCGCAGAGGTCGTCGAAGGGGAACACCCACAGCAGCCATTCGGCGACCGGCCCGATGGTGTCGGCGTCGGCCTGGGGTGACGTCCGGCAGATCAGGTCGACCATGACGTCGTCGCCCTGGACGTATCGTCCCAGCGACGCGGCTTCCAGGCGTTCGCGAACCGCGCGAACTCGGTCCCGGACGACCCCGTCCGGTTCGAAGCGACCGCCGTCGAACGGCAGGGAGAGCGTCGGAACACCGTCGGTCCGGGTCATACCGCCCGCTCCCGGTCGTCGGCGGGCAGCCGTCGGGGGATCATCGGCATGCGGTTCGGGTGCACGGTTCCGGTCGCCACCTCGCGAATCCGTTGTCCGGCAACCGGTTCGAGCCGCCAGTGGGAACAGATCACGGCAAGGGCCGTGGTGAGGCCGGCGAGCGCCATCCTCTTGCCGATGCACACGTGCGCGCCCGCGCCGAACGGGAGGTAGGAGCCCTTCGTGATCGAGCCGTGGCCCGTGGACGACCAGCGGTCGGGGTCGAACCGATGTGGTTCGGGGAACCAGCGCCGGTCGTGGTGCAGGAGGTAGGGGCTGTAGACGATCTCAGCCCCGGCGGGGAGTTCGACCTCGCCCAGGCGCACCGGCTTCAGCGTTCGGCGCATGATGAACGGGACCGGGTAGCGCCGCAGGGTTTCGCTGACCACGTTGTTCAGGTAGGTCAGGGAGGAGACGTCGGCCGCGGTGAGGGCATGACCCGACGGGATCGCGCCCAGTTCCTCGCGCACCCGGTGAGCGATGTGCGGGTTGCGGAAGATCTCGTACAGGGCCCAGCTCAACACCGCGGCGGTGGACTCGCTCCCGGCCACGAGCATCGTCATGACGTGGTCGCGGATCTGCTGATCGGGCAGCACGTGCCCCTGGTCGTCCTGTGCCGCGAGCAGCGAGGCGAGGAGATCGCCGTGCTCGTCGCCGTTCCCGCTTCCCGCACGCCGGTCGGCGATCAGGTCGCCGACCACGCCGTTGAGGCTCCGCATGGCCTTCTTGAAGCGGAGGTTGCCCATCGTCGGCATCCGCTCCATCCCGCTGGGCAGGACCGTCCGGAAGATCACGCTCTTGAAGAGCGTGGGCAGGTGGAGCCGGAAGCTCTCCAGGTTCTCCGCGGTGAGGTCGGTGGAGAACAGGCTTTGCGCGGTGTTGGTCAGCGCCAGGTCCTTCATGAGCTCGTCCACCGCGAGCACCTCGTCCGCCGTCCAGGACTCGACGAGCGTTCTCGCCGCGTCCTGGACGTGCCGGACGTGGGAGTCGACCTGCTCGCTGGTGAACGCCGACCGCAGGGATCTCCGCTGCTGCTGGTGAGACGCGCCGTGGGAGGTGAGCAGGGAATCCCCGAACCACACGCTCGCCTTCTCCATGAGCCGTCCGCGGTCGTAATCCCGATCACCGGGCACCAGCAACTGGTGGGCGACGGTCGGGTCGGTGACGACGTAGGCGGGAATCGGCCCGAGCCGGATCTCGACGACCTCACCGACGGATGACAACGATGACAAGAACTCCAGACGCCTGGAGATAAGTGCCGGTGCGTGGCCGACAACAGGCCACCGGCCTGGCGCGCCTGCCGTTCCCGACCCGGTCGCGACCGAACGTCGACTCTTCATTGTTGGCGGATCTCCTGGGTATGCGTGAGTGACGGATCTCGTACTGCTGAGCAGTAGCGATGACCGTCTCGCCAGCGATGGGTGCCTCCGTTCGAAGTCTGCCTTGCACTGCGCGCGAACCGCACGCTGCTTGTCATAAATTCGCCACTGCCGAATGCTCCGGAATCGTGCGCGGATGGCAATGGCAAGAAAGAACTCTTCGAACTCCATTCGAGATGGAGGAACGCGGTGGATGTGACATCAGCCCAGCGGAACAAGTTGTTCGAAACATCTCGACACAACTACACTTCTTCGTCCATGCGAAAGAGGATATTTCGCGCGGTCGCTGATTACCGACCCGACGGCTTGACCAAGTGAAACCGGCGGGACGGGGGTTTCTCAGCGCTGCCAGACGGTGCCCCTGCGTTCGTAGTCCACCAGGTTCTCGACCCGGACCGCGAGGTCCGCACCGAGCTCGCGTCGCACCAAGTGCAGTGCGAGATCGATGCCGGAGGTCACCGCAGAAGCGGTGACCACGTCGCCGTCGTCCACCACACGAGCGTCCTTGAGCACGCCTCCGCGCTCGGTGATATCCGCCCTGGTGAGGTGGTGCGTGGTGCATGGCCTGCCGGTGAGCAGTCCGGCCTCGGCGAGCAGGATCGTGCCAGTGCACAACGCGGAGATGGTCAGGCCGGGGCGAGGCGCGGCCCGTAGTGCGGCAGGGATCGTGCCCTTGGCGATCTCGCCCCAGATTCCCGGACCGTTCCTCTGGCCGTAGCCGCCGCCAGGCACGACGAGCAGATCGGCGTCGGCGTGCCTGAGGCCCCTGTCCACGGTGAGCTTCGTGCCGTGCAAGGCGGTGACTTCGCCGGGTTGGTCGGCGGTCACCAGGGACACCGTCACGGCACCGGAACTCATCCGGCCCGCGACGGCGAAGATCTCGTAGGGCCCGGTGTAGTCCAGTTCCTCCGCTCCGTCGAAGACGAGCACCTGAACGCGCAAGGGGGTATCCGCTGACCAGGCCTGGACTTTCGGGGCCGCCGCAGTGGCAGTGGCTGAAGGGAAGGCTGCGAGAGGGGCGGCGGCCGCGGCGCCGAGGAGGGTTCGACGATTCATGCCTTTGTGGTCGTCCTGCGAGTCAACGAAGTTCCCGCGACCACGATCGGTCGGAACCGTTGGCGAAGCAGGTCGAATGAGACGCGGACGTACAGGCACGTCACCGCTGCAACCGCGCGAGCAGGAGGCTCGGGTCGTTTCCGGCCAGGTTGGCGCCGTTGGTCACGTACACCCGGTCTCCTCGAACGGCGACGGCCGTGGTCCCCTGCATGCCGTCCTCGGCGTCCAGCAGGGTCCCCTGGGCACCGTTCGCGTCGACTCGCACGAGCTTGCCGGCCTGGTTGATCGCAGCGAGGATCTCGGTGCCCCGGCCGGTGAAGTCGAAGTCGTCGATGCCCTCCAGTCCGGTGGCCCGGACCTCGGCGCCACCGGCACTACCGTCCTTGGCCACCGAGAGGCGGACGATGGTGCCGTGGTCGGAGTTGCTCGCCCACACGGCACCGTCGTGGATCTTCAGGCCGTTGGCGCCGAGGAAGCCGTCGGGCGCCAAAGCCGGATCGGCCGACCACACGGAGGCCTCGCCGCCGCGCAGCGGGGCCTGCCAGATGCGTCCGCCGGTGGAGTCGGTGACCAGGAAACGGCTTCGCTTGTGGTCGATGACCAGTGCGTTCGGGAAAGTATCGGCCGGTAGCGGCACGACGAGCCTGGGCTCCCCGGAGGGGCGGACCTGCCAGATCCCGGTCAGCCCGCCGCGCCCGGAGTTGTAGAGGAAGTACACCGGCCCGCTGTCCGATCGGGCGACACCGGTGACCACCGGAATCCCGATGACCGGGGTGGTACCGCCACCGTCTGGAGGCAGCGGCATGGTGACGAGTGCGTGGACCGCCCCGTCCGGCGTGACCCGCACCACCTGGCGGGCAGGGATCATGCCGATGACCACACCGCCACCGGGCTCCAGGGCGATGCTCTCGGCGACTTGGCCCGCCGCCCGGTCGAAGTGGGCGACGACGCGCACGTCGCCGAGGCGAGTGCCGGCAGCATGGTCGGGGTGCGCCGAGGCGGGCAGGACCGCGGTCGGGGCTGCGGCGAGCAGGGAGACAAGCCCGAGGGTGGCGGCGCGCCGCCGCGTCCAGGCGGGTCGGTAGAAGGACATGGTCTTCCTCTCGGTCGTGCGGGATGGGATGTTCCAGGCAGGACGGAACACCCGGCAGCCCGCGCGGGAGCCGTCGGGTGAGTGCCGGTGGTGCGATCAGCCCGGCAGATGCCGGTCGGACCGCGCTTCGCTCTCGGACAGGGTGAAACGTTCCTGGCCGAGCACGGCCAGCAGCTCCAGTTGCGAGACTGCCGCGCTGCCCGGCGCGGGCGAGTACACGATCAGGCGCTGGTCCTGCCGGTCTGTGGCCAGGATGTCGAAGTCCAACTCGATGAGCCCGACCGCGGGGTGCAGGACGCGCTTGCGGTCGCTTCGCCGGACCGCGACGTTGTGCCGGGCCCAGAGGTCGGCGAACTCCGTGCTCTGGGCGCGCAACGCCCCGGTCAGCTTGCCGGCGGTGGGGTCGGCCGGGCGGACGGCGAGGATCGCACGCAGATCTTCCACCTGTGCGCGGCTCTCGTGCTCGTGGTCTTCCGCGGGGTAACGCGTGCGCATCTCGGGGTCGGTGAACCATCGGTAGGTGCAGCTACGCGCGAGGCCGCGGAACTGGGTCTGTGCTCCCAGCAGCGCATCCGCCATGGAGTTCTGGGCGAGCACGACGTTGAGGTCGGAGGCGATCAAGGCGGGCAGGCCCGGCAACCCGTCCACCAAGCGGAGGAGGCCGCGGCTGACGTGCTCGTCACCACCGATGTGGGGCGGGGTGTGGTGACCGGCCAAGCGGAAGAGGTGGTCGCGTTCGTCGGTCGTCAGCCGCAGCGCGCGGGCCAACGCGGTGAGCATCGTGACCGACGGTCGCGGGCCGCGGCCCTGTTCGAGCCGGGCGTAGTAGTCCGGTGACATGTCGGCGAGCTGGGCAACCTCGAACCGTCGAAGCCCCGGCGTCCGACGCTGTCCTCCGGCCGGAACACCGACGTTCTCCGGCTGGAGCAGCGCACGTCGGCGTCGGAGGAAGTCCGCGAGTTCGTTCCGTTCCACGCCTCCAGGATGACCCTCGTGCGGCGACACAACCAGGACTCGTCGATGCCACCTTCGATGAGCTTCTCCTGGAAGGAGTCGAGTTAAGCTGGACCGATGTCACAGGAACTGGCGGCGTCGGTGCTCAACCAGACCATGTCGCTGGCCGGGCAGATCTCCGGCCGCATGCAGGAGGCGTTGGACCGGCTCGACCTGACCGGTCCCCTCGCGAACGTCCTCTGGCTGCTGCGGCCGGACGCCGAACCGCTCTCGCTCCGCAAGATCGCGGGCCTGCTGCACTGCGACCCCTCGAACGTCACCCTGCTCAGCACCAAGCTCGAGCAGCGGGGTCTGGCGGAACGCCGCCCGCACCCCCACGACGGTCGTGTCAGGACGTTGGTCCTGACCGAGGCGGGCGAAGACGTGCGGCATCGACTTCTCGGCGCCGTGATGAGGAATTCGCCCCTTGCCGGCTTGACGCTCGAGGAACAGCGGCAGCTCCACGGGCTGCTCGCGAAGGCGATCGACACCGCGTAGGGATGGCGAATCGGGCTTTGTCCTCACGGTTGTTTCCGGGCGAAGGCGAAGAAGTCCGAGATCGCCGCCGGAGCATCGACGTCGTGGCTCGTGCGTCCCAAGAGCCTGGGGTAGCGATGGTGCGCGGTCGGGATGACATGCCCGCCGCCGGAGATCGTGTACTGGACGACGGGAGCCTTGTCGGACTCGCTGTACACGGTTTCCCGAACGGTGGTGTCCGTCGCCGGTTCACGGTGGGCGAGCGTGCGGGTCACAGGTGCGTCAGTAGTTCCGTTGAGGCGCACGAACATCTTCGTCGTGTCGTCGGCGGACATGACCCGGCCGCGTGAGGAGAAGCCGAAGATCGTGACCTCGCCTCCCGCGAACGGTGAGATCGGATCGTCGGTGCCCGCCATGATCAGCACCGGCACCGCCCCGGTCATCGGTGGGCAGGAGTTGTCGGCGGTGACGGGGAGGTTGGCCGCGATCGCGGCGATGCCCGCGAGCCGGTCGGGCATCTCCGCCGCCAGCCGGAAGACCATCTGACCGCCGTTGGAGTACCCGGCGGCGTAGAACTTGGTGTCGTCGACGCCGTAGCGCCTGTGCATGTCCGCGGTCAGGGCGCGGACGAACCCGACGTCGTCCACGTTCTCGCGCCGTGCGGGGGTCGCGGCTACCCGACGGCAGTCGTTCCAGCCCTCCTGGTACCCGTCGGGATAGGCGACGGCGAACCCGTACCGGTCCGCGAGATCGTCGAAGCCGTACCCGGTGTTGCGGCGGACAGCCGCGCCGTTCTCGAAGGAGCCGTGCAGGACGACCAGCAGCGGCGCCCCCGATGCCAGCCGCGGCGGAACGTAGGCGGTGTAGGTGCGATCCCGGCCGCCCACGGTCAGGGTCGATCCGACCACCTGCCCGGACAAGGCCGCGCCCGTGGGCGCGGGTGTCCACATCAGATAGCCGTAAAGACCGAGCGCGGTCGTGGCGAGCGTGGCCAGCACCACCGCCACGGCCAGGACCGCACGTCGACGACGAGGGCTGCTGATCTCGGGTTGCATGTCGATCCCTTCTCCTTGTCGGCACAGCCACCTGATCTCTTCCGCCATCGTTGATCATATGCTTGAATAAATCAAGCATAGAGGTCATCGCGACGACACCTCTGCGGCAATGTGCCACTACGGCATCTAGTTGATTAACTCAATGAGTATTGCTAGCGTTGGCATGGGCGTCGAGCCGTGCCACCTGCATGACCTGTCCGGACGGCAGGCCAGAGCGCCACCGCCGGGGAAAGCCTAAGGAGCTGTCGATGTCCGACGTCGAAGTTGCGGCGCTTGCGTCGTTCCGTGATCCGATGAGGCCGATCGAGCCGGCCGCGGAGTTCGGCCGCCTGCGCGAACACGGGCCGATTCCGCGGGTTCAGTGGTCGATGGGACCCGGCCTGTCGTCAACGGCGTGGCTGGTCACCCGTTACGCCGACGTGCGGGAGGTGCTCGGCAGTCCACACGTGAGCAACCGTTTCTACCGCGGTGGTCTCGTGGTGGACCAGCCAGGATTCCTGCTTTCGCTGGACCCGCCGGAGCACAACCGCATCCGGCGGATGCTGACGCGGGAGTTCTCGGTCAAGCGCGTCAACGCTTTGCGGCCGAGAGTCGAGCAGATCGTCCACGGATTCCTCGACGACATGATCGCGACCGGCCCTCCGGCCGACTTGATGCAGGCACTCGCACTACCGGTGCCTTCCCTCGTCATCTGCGAACTCCTCGGTGTCCCGTACGACGACCGCGAAGAGTTCCAGCGGCGCAGCGGCCTCCTGCTCGATCCGCGGGCAACCCGCGAAGAGGCGATGGCCAACACCCGTGAGATGAACGACTACATGTCCGACCTCGTCACCCGACAGCGCAACAGCCCCGGCGAGGACATCCTGGGCGCTCTCGTCCGCGAACACGGCGCCGAGGTGAGTGACGCCGAACTGGTGGGAATCGGGAACATCCTGCTGATCGCCGGACACGAGACGACGGCCAACACGATCGGGCTGGGCACCCTGCTGCTGATCCAGCACCCCGAGCAACTGGCGCTCGTGCGCGACGACCCGAGCGTGCTGCGCACGGCGGTGGAGGAGGTCCTGCGTTACCTGTCCATTGTGCACACGGGCAGCCCCCGGCGGGTCACCGAGGACATCACCGTCGCAGGACAACCGATCCCGGCCGGAGACATGGTCGTGGTGTCGCTGCCCTCCGCGAACCGCGACGGGAACTTCCTCACCGACGCCGACTCCTTCGACGTCACGCGGCCCGTCGGGGCACACCTGGCTTTCGGGCACGGCATCCACCAGTGCCTCGGACAGCAACTGGCGCGGATGGAACTGGCGGTCGTGCTGCCTGCCATGCTCACGAAGCTGCCGAACCTGCGTCTGGCAGCGCGGCAGTCGGACCTCGCGTTCCGGACCGACGGGCCCGTGAACGGGGTGAACGCACTCCCCATCGCTTGGGGCTGAACCGAATCCGGCTGGTGTACCTGCGCAGGACTATCGGCGATAGCGTCCACGGCCACGTCCTCTCCGCACACGAGATGTGCCCGGTTCTTCCTACAGGCAAACGGGTTCCAGTCCCCCGCGACCATCAGCACACTCCCCCCGGAGGCTTTGGCAGCCAGCCGGGGGGACGCGACATGACCGCCATCGCACCGTCAGCCGCCGTGGCGATCGATGCCACGCCAGAAGGTGTTCAGCAACTGGACTGCGGCATCGGGATCCTGGTGCATCCAGTAGTGGGATTTCCCGGGGAGCCGGACGAACTGGGCACCGAGCCGTTCGGCCGTCTGCCTGCTCAGTTCGACGTCGCCGTAGGGATCTTCCTCCGGTGCGACGACAAGCCCCGGCACTCCTGACACCTGTTCCATCCGGTGTCCCCAGTCCTTGTAGGCGTAGAAGTTCGGCGTGGCGTCGCGGTACAGGAGGTACATGGTGTCCGTCATGACTTCGTCCACGGTCTGGGCGATGTCGGCCATCACGTGTGCGTTGATGCCACGGGGTTCGAGGAATCCGGCCAGCATCTCCGGTGAGGTGCGCAGCGTGGTCAGGAACTCGCGACCGTGCTCGGACTGGATCACCTGCGCCCCTTCGTGCCACACGAAGTCGGGGTGCCAGGCCTCCGCCACATCGCACACCCAGGAACGAACGGGCACGTCGTACGCCGACACGGCTCGAATGGCCAGGTGGGCACCCCAATCGTGGGCGACCAGGTCGATCGGGCCCGTCATCTCGGCGAGCTGATCAGCCAGCCACGCCGCGTACGCCTCGTTGTCCGTCAACCGCGGGAGACGGGGAATGCCGAATCCCGGCAGGTGCAGCGCGACGCTGTCGACGTCGAGTCGCTCGCGGACGACGTCCCAGACGGACGGCGTCTCGGGCACTCCGTGGACGAAGACTGCGGTCATGTCGAACTCCTCTTTCCTTCTAGCGGTACGGGTGAGCAGGTTGAGTGGTCACGTGATCAGGACCAACTTGCCTGCCACTTCACGGTTTTCGAGTCTCGGCCAAGGGAAGCGTGGTGACCGCCTCGCCAGGTCCTGACCGGGCGACGCGGTGGAACATCTGCCACGCCGTGAGGTAGTTGAGGACCAGGGTGTCGAGGAGTGCGGCATCGAGGTCGTGCGGATTCGACGTGGAGAACGTCAGGCCCACCGGCGCCGGTCAGCCGCACTCGTGTCGTGCACATGCCGCAAATCATTGAAAATCTCGTTGAGATAGTCAAGTAGTAGTTCATCGAGTCTCGCGCAGGGATGGAGACCGCAGCGGTGACCCAGGCTGACGACGATCGCCCGACGACGCGGTGGCGCGTCCACGAGATCGGACTGACGACCATCCCGGCCCGGTCTACCCCTGCGGTCCCGTAGCCAACGCTCGTGCGCCGCGTAGGTCGCGGGTAATGCTTGCTATTCCGCGAGTGCCCGGTCGGCGGCGAAGTCGTCAAGGGGAAGAGCGCGGTAGAGCTCGCACATCGCGCGCAGGTTGTCGTCCGAACCGTGAGCCGTTGCGTAGTGCTCGACGTCCTCGGTGGTGTGTCCGGCGTCGACAGCGCCCCGCTGACAGCGGTCGACCTGCTGGTCTTCATCTACGCCATCGCCCAGGCGTGGTACCTCACGCCCACCGGACTGCTGCGCGCGGACGGCTCCGACCCCCACCGAATCGCCGATCACCGCGCCTCGATCGTCGCCACGGTCACCCGGTTCGCCCGCCCCATCGGCTGAACCAGCCAGACCGACCGTCCGCACCAAACGGACTCGCGGAGCCCGCCAAGACCGAAGATCACCGCCTGACCCCTCAGCGGTCGAGCAACTCCAGGAACCGATCGAGCATCATCTCCCGGTATTCCTCCGGAGTCCACCCGCAGTCCCGCACCAGCAACGTGTAGGCGCTGTGCTGGGCAGTGACCCAGCACAGGTCGACCGTGCAGTCGAGGTCGTCGGGAAGTCGGCAGAGCCCCCACTCCACCAGCCGGTGGACCAGGCGGCGGCCTTCCTCTCGCATGTCCTCGATCCTCTTGCGGTAGGCGGCCGCGAGCACCGGGTCCGTGTTCGCGCCCTCCACGAAGGCCGACCACATGCCGGCGCTGCGCCGGTTGGCGTCCGTCAGCACCGCGGCGACGAGCGCGAGCGCGTCACGCAGCGATCCCCCCGGCGGTGGCACGGCCAGTTCCGGACGCGCGTACAGAAGCGTGCCGTCCATCGACCCGCTCAGCGTGATCTCCAGTGCCCGGAGGAAGACATCGGCCTTGCCCCCCAGCGCGTAGATCGTGTCCATCGAGACACCGGCGACGGTGGCGAGCTGGCGCATCGACGTCGCCGCGTAACCCTGCTCGGAGAAGAGCGGCTCGGCGGCCAGGCAGATCTGGACTTTCGTCTGCTCAGCCTGCTTCTCCCGCGACGGCGAACGGTAGGTGCGGGCCACGTTTCTCCTTCCACCCCTTGCGAGATAGTCTAGGCTGGCATTGGCCAGAACACCGTTACGCCTAATTCAGGAGAGCAGCCCGTGAGTCGTGTTGTCGTGGCCGCCAGTCCACTGGCAGGCCACACGTTCCCGATGATCCAGATCGCCGGTGAGCTCGTCGCCGCCGGACATGACGTCACCTTCGTCGGCGGTGAGCGGTTCGCCGACCAGGTCGCGCGGGCCGGCGCCACCCTTCGGCCGCTGACCGGCAAGGCCGCCTACGACGACCGGCGGATGGCCGAGTCCTTCCCGGAGCGGTCCACGCTCTCCCCCGGCCCGGAGATGCTCACCTGGGACGTCTCGCACGTCTTCGGCGATGCCATCCCCGACCAGCACGCACTCATCCAGGAGTTGCTCGACGAAGACCCGGACACGGTGTTCGTCGCCGAGCTGATGTTCCTCGGCGGCCTGCCCTCGCTCCACGGCGCAGGCATCCGGCCGCGGCGCTGGATCGGCGTCGGCATTTCGCCGCTCTACTACCCCAGTGACGACACCACACCGTTCGGCCCGGCACCGGTCGGGCCGGGTGTCGACCAGGTGGAGGCGAACCGCGCGATGAACGCCGGCCTCGCCGCCGCGCTGTCCGGTGCGGCCGAGTACTTGCAGCGCGTGGTCGACGGACTGGGCGCGACCGGGTTCACGATGCCGAACTACTTCGCCACGATGTACACCGAGCCGGACGACGTCCTGCAACTGACCGTGCCGGAGTTCGAGTTCCCCCGCTCCGACCTGCCGGAGAACCTGGTGCGGTTCGTCGGGCCGCTGCCGCCGGTCGCCCCTGCGGGCTGGACCGAACCCGCCTGGTGGCCCGAGCTGGACAGCGGCCGCCCGGTCGTCGTGGTGACGCAGGGCACGCTGGCCAACGACGACCTCTCCGAACTCGTCGAGCCGACCCTGGCCGCGTTCGACGGCGAAGACGTCCTGGTGGTGGCAGCTCTGGGTCGCCCGGCTGCCGCACTGACCGGTCCCGTGCCGTCGAACGCTGTCATCGAGGAGTTCGTGCCGTTCGACCGACTGCTCCCCCACGCGGACGTGTTCGTCACCAACGGCGGCTACGGCGCCACGCAGCAGGCGATCGCCGCGGGCGTCCCGGTCGTGGTGGCAGGGCAAACCGAGGACAAACCAGCGATCGCCGCACGCGTCGGACTGCTCGGCCTCGGCATCGACCTGCACACCCAGCGTCCAACGCCCGAGGAAGTGGCAGGCGCCGTCCAGCAGATCCTGACCACACCGTCCTATCGGGACAGGGCGGTCGAGCTGTCGCTGGCGTACGAGAAGGTCGATGGTCCGCAGCAGATCGTGGACGTCGTCGCGGAAGCGTTCCGGAAGTGAGACGTCGGCGGGCGAGGCCGCACAGTCTCGTCCGCCACACGACCACATGCCGGACGAGTTCCGAAGTCGAGTCAGTGCTCAGCCGGTTCGGTCGAGCGGGCGTAGTCCGTGGGCGTCCGGCCGAAGCGCTTCTTGAACTCCCTGGTGAAGTGACTGCTGTCGGCAAACTGCCAGTGGGCAGCCACTTCCGAGACGCGTGAATGCCCGGACAGGGTGGACAGCGCGCGTCGCGCCTCGTCCAGCCGCCGGTGCCGGACGTAGGTGTTCACCGACTCCCCGGTCGCGGCGAACGCACGTTGCAGGGTCCGCACGGAGATCTTGAGTTCACGCGCCAGCATCGCCGGGGACAGTTCGGGGTCGGCGAGGCGACTGTTCGCGATGCCCTTCGCGGCTTGGGCGAGCGCCGGGCCCAGCAGGGGTTCTGAATCGTCGACCCTGCCCAGGACCACCGCGATGGCCAGTTCGACCAGGGTGCCGCGGGCGGCGTGCACACCGACCGGGTGCAGGTCGGCCATGGTCGCCTGGACCATGTTCGCGTGGGCGAGCAGCAAGCGCATCTCTGCCGTGTTCGTCGCACCTGCGATGCCCCGCTTCCGGAATAGAGGCGTGAACGTCTCGGACGGCAACCCCAGGACTTTCGCCGTGGTGTGCGGTGCCGTCTCGGCGAGGGCCAGGTGGCGGAAGTGGCGCAGGATGAACCTGCCGACCGACACGGTGCTCTTGTCACGGTCGTGCGGTCCGCTCACGGTCCACGATCCGCGCTGCACCGCCAGCATGTGCACGTGGTGTTCGGGGCAGTGTGTCAGGGCCGTGGTCCGGACAGCGGACCGGCTGTGGACATCGATGATCGCCACGTCCTGGATGGTGGCGACGCGGAAGCCCTCGGCGAACCCCGTCTGCCAAGCGCGTTGGAGATCCTCGACACGCTGAGGTGGGACGATATCCGCTCCAGTGTCGTTCATGACTGGCGAGTCACCTCGGATGTTTACTCGACTGCTGACGTGTGACGCACATGTTCCACACGAATGGCGCATTTGTTCAAGTGCGCCGCGGGTCAAACGTTCTAATGTATGAAGCCGGGCAGATCCACGTGGTTGTCGAGCAGACCCATGCGGAGTCGCAAGTGACATGACCAGGGGTTTCGATGGTCTACCACCGTCATCCGCGATGCAGGTACAAGTGTTCCAATTGTGCACATCTCCCGAGGGCGGCTTTCCACGCTTGCCCATCGGACCTGGTGTCGACGCTGCGCGATCACAGTTCCCGCAAAGGCAACAATTCGCCACAACTTCAGGAAGGTCGGTCCCGTGGTCGATTCACCACCTGGCATGGAAATCACCGAGCAGAACAAGTTCAAAGGCTCGTTGTTCATCGAGTCGACCGCCGGGTTGATCGCCTCGATCGGCAAGGACGCCGAGAGCGAGACCGAGAAAGCCCTGGACATCACCTTCTCCGCGATCGGCGCCGCCTCGTCGGCGGCGATGCTGGCGGTCGATCCGTTCGGCACGATGCTGGGCGCGGGGATCGGGTGGTTGATCGAGCACGTCAGCTTCCTCAAGGAACCACTCGACCAGTTGATGGGCGACCCGGAGGAGATCCAGGCCAACGTCGACGCCACCAAAGCCGCGGCGGTGAACCTGCGGTCGATCGCGGACACCCACCGCGCGGGACTGGCACAGCCCGGTGGGTGGACCGGGATGTCGGCCGAGGCGTTCACCGAGAACATGGACACCCTCGGTCAGGAGTTGGACGCGTTGGCCGACGCGGTGGAGAAGAAGGCCAAGATCGTCGCGATCTGCGGGGTGCTGGTCTCGGTGCTGCGTGACATCGTCCGCGACCTGATCTCCCAGTTGCTCGGCTCGCTGCTGGCCGGTGCGCTCGCGGCAGCGGCGGCAGCGGTGTTCACCTTCGGTGCCTCGATCGTCGGCTTCGTCGGGTTCGCGGTGGGCAAGGCCGTGGCGCTGGGCGTGAACATCGCCTCCCGGATCGCCAAGCTGGTCTCCGCGTTGACCCGGCAGATGGGGCGGATCAAGAACCTCGACGAGATCACCGAGCAGGTCGGCAAGGGCTGGAAGCGGTTCGAGAACGTCGCCGACGTGGCCGAGGTGTCCTACGAGGCGTGGAAGGCCCAGGACAAGGTCGGCGACGCCGTCGCCAAGGCCTGACCCCACACCACCGAACCCGGAGACCTCCTCGTGGCCAAGGTCAACCCCAGCACGAACCCCAACCCCAACGGCAACCCCGGCAACCCGCCCCCACCGTCGGCACCACCCGCGCCACCGGGCGCACCCACCGGTGGATCCGGGTTCCACACCAGCGAATCGTCCATCCAGGCACTGCAAACCCAGGCCGCCGACCTCCAAACCCGCTACACCGAGCAAGCCAACGTCCTGGCCGGACTCCGACTGGCCCCCAACGCCCTGGGCCCCATCGGGATGTTCGCCGTCCCGGGCCTCAACGACTCCAACACCAACTCCGTGGACCGCGCCAACGACGCCGCCCACACCTTCTCCAGCGTCCACGACGGACTCGGCGCCACCGGCAAGGTCTACGCGCAGACCGACCAGCTCATCAGCGACGAGTTCGACAAGATCGTCCCGGACTCCGGCGCGAAGAACCCTACTGGCGCTCCCGCCAGCGCCCCGCCACCACCGCAGCCCCAGCACGGTCCGCCGGTCAGCACGGTCGCACCGGTTCCCGGCACCACAGACCCCGCACCCGCCGTGAGCCCGACGGCTCCCGGCCCGCAGGTGAGCACGGTCCAGCCGCCACCCGGCGCCCCTGGCACAACCGCCCCCGCGAGCGCACCCACCCCGCAAGGCGGACCACAGGTCAACCAGGTGGCCCCACCTCCCGGCGCGGACACCACTGCTCCCGCCGCCGCAAGCCCACCGGCAGCTCCAGCGGCCCCGGCGTACACACCGCCTCCCGGCGCGGGCAACCTCCCGGCGTCGTCGGCACCGACCTCGCAGGGCGGACCGCAGGTGAACCAGGCACCCTCGCCGGGGGGCACGAACCCTGCCTCGTCGCCCACGGGTAGCGCGCGGGCGGGCGGGTGGCCGCCTGGCGGGAACGACCACATAACCGGCAGTCGGCCGATCAGCGAGGGTGTGAACGCCACACACCTGGTGTCGTTCGACGACGGCACCTCAGGCGTTTACAAGCCGGTGGTCGGCGAAAACCATTCGATGCGCCAGGGCATTCCCGGCAATCTGGCCGGCCGCGAGGTCGCCGCGTATGAGGTCGACCAACTGCTCGGCCTCGACGTGGTGCCACACACCACCATGATTGACGGCCCGGATGGGGAAGGATCGGTCCAGCGGTTCGTCCCCTCCACCGAAGGCAAGTACTACACCACGGAGTACTCGGACTCGGACCGTGAGAAGATGGCTGTTCTCGACTACGTCATCGGCAACTCCGATCGTCATCCGCACAATTACCGGACGAACGAAGACGGTGGTGTCGTCGCCATCGACCACGGCTACTCCTTCCCTGAATCGCCCGACCCGCGCATGGGAATTCGCTCTGAATTCGCTTACGCGGCCGCCATTGGCCAGATTTCACTCAGCCCAGAATTACTGGCCAAGATCAACGCGGTGGATCCTGCGGACTTGCGTGCCACGCTGGAAGCCAACGGAATATCAGAACCGGCCATCACCGGGACACTGGCCCGACTCGACGAGATCAAGGAGAATGGCGCGATAACCGGCCAACAATGGCCCGGAAGATTTGTCAGCCACGACAGGATCGGCCCCTATCACAACCCGATCTTCGGACCGTATTCAGATCATGCATGGCGTTCCCAGTCACTTCCCACTCGGTCCAGCTTCGGATACAGTTTCGATACTCCGGTTTCCCATCCTCCTCTCGGACCTGCCGATCGATTGCCGTCCCTGGAAGTGCTTCGCCGTGCGGATCAGAACGAGAACATCATCGGAAGGAGCGGTCAGTGAATGACGACAGCCAACCGAGTGGCAAGGCGCCGACCTTCGTCACCCTCTACTCCTGGGGTACCGGCAGTCCGGTGCGCGTCGCCGAGTTCCGGCTCACCCAGAGCGGAACCGTCGAACTCGCCATCGTCGAGCCCACCGAGGCGACCGTCGCGCGCAACTACTTCGACCACGGTGTCGACGTCGACGACGACCGGCGCACGGTCCTGCCCAACGAGGAACCCGAGATGTTCATGCGTGGTCTGCTGACTCCACGCCGGTCCAGCTACTACAGCTTCGCCGACGAAAGCGGCGCCGACAACCCGGAGTAATCGCGGTGACGTCGGACGATCGTCGCGTGCAATCAGTTGTTGTCGTGGACCTTGTCCGAACTCGACAAGGGCGGCTCCCCGTCCCACCGCCAGCCCCACGAAGGTGGACGCCGTGCCGGCAGCCGAGGTTGGGGTAGTGATCTCCGGGTACCTTCCGGTGGTAGCGGTTCCCGACCACCGGGGCGGAAAGAAGGTGCGGCGGTGCCGCAATGGCTGGAAGCGGGTCTGTGGGGTCTGGTCGGTGGGGGTGCGCTCGTGCTCGGCGCCGCCGTCGCCTGGCGGGTCCCGGTGTCCCGCGGTGTCGTCGCCGGGATCATGGCGTTCGGCGCGGGTGTGCTCATCTCGGCGTTGGCGTTCGACCTGGTCGACGAAGCCGAGAAATCGGGCGGGCTCCTGCCGACGGTGCTGGGGTTCCTCGGCGGAGCCGGGATGTACGTGCTGGCGAACGTCGTGCTGGCCCGCAGGGGAGCTCGGCACCGCAAGCGGTCGGGCGACCAGCAGTCGGCCGAGGCCCAGACGCAGGGCAGCGGTGCCGCCATCGCGGTCGGCGCGCTGCTCGACGGCGTCCCGGAGTCCGTCGTGCTGGGCCTGTCCCTGCTCGGCGGCGGAGGTGTCGGCATGGGAGTCCTGGTCGCGGTGTTCATCTCGAACGTCCCAGAAGGACTGTCCAGCGCGGCAGGCATGAAGCGCGCGGGTCGCGGCGCCCGCTACGTGTTCGGTGTCTGGGGTGGTATCGCCCTCGCCAGCGGGCTGGCCGCCCTCCTCGGCAACCTGCTGCTGCGCGACGCCTCACCGGAGACCATCGCGGTCATCACGGCCGTCGCGGCGGGCGCGATCCTCACCATGATCGCCGACACCATGATCCCCGAAGCGTTCGAGCGCAGCGGCGTCTACACCGGCCTCATCGCCACGGTCGGCTTCCTCACCGCGTTCACCGTCGAGCGCCTGGGCGGCTGACCGGGTCACGTCGCCGCGATGATCAGGAGCACGCCGTCCAGCAGGGCGATCGAAATCGTGATCCGAAACGCCGTCGGACTGCCCGGCGTTCACAACGGCCGCAGCCGCGGCAGCGATCGCGCCGAGGACTCCCCCGCCCGCGCCGACGATTGGTGAAGCCGGACCGGGATCGGATGCTGCTTGATGAACATCCGGCCGGTCCGGCTCGGGCCGTCGAGCAACCAGTGGCCCTACCGTGTAGACGCGCGCGCTCACGGTAGCGGGCGGTTACCCCATCTTTAACCGACCTAATCAGCCGTTCTCGGTCGTGACACGCGCAGGGGCGAAGCTCGCGCGCCCGAGGCACGAACTGCCGTGATGGCCTGGTGCAAGCCGGAATGGATGGTCAGCAACGGCCAGGAACGTCACCTCGTTCAAATCCAGCACCAGCGCCGATGTAGCGGCATTGAGGCAGGTCGACAAAGCGTCTCGTACCGTCTCGCTGGTGGTCATGTCGACCTCGCCCGTGACCACCAGAACCGGCACGCCGTGGCATGGGCTGCCTGCTCAACCCGACGGTCACACCGACCGGGTGTGAACCTGGTCTTGAGCGTCCCGTTCATACCGCCCGCACAGCGGCCGGTCGAACTCTCCGGACTGTGCATCGCCGTCTGCTACGGGCCTGCCGAGCTGGAGCACCTCGCTGGCGGCGACTGGTACAACGTATTTGCATTGCCTGATAGGCAGTCAAAAGATCAATCACTTCAGGAACTCAGGCTCGACCTTCGGAGGCCAGGTAGAGACGGTCAACATGCCCATTGAATACGCCTTGGATACCAACTGGACGCAGCACCCTGCCTACCACCGGACCCTCGCGTGTCCGGGCCGGTCAGAGGTGCAGAGCCTCGCGCAGGGCGCGTACCTGGTCGGCGAGGTTGCGTTCGCTGACGCGGGCTTGGGGGAAGAGGAGGTCGAAGCCGTGGACAGCGCCGGGGACCTGGACGAGCTCGGTGGTGACGCCGGCGGCGGACAGGCGTGCGGCGTAGTCGCGGCCTTCGTCGCGGAGCGGGTCGACCTCCGCTACGACGATGTAGGTGGGCGGCAGTCCGCTGAGATCAGCGGCGCGGCTCGGGAAGGCGTACGGGGTGGTGTGGCTGTCCTTCGCGTAGTGACGCACGGCCAGTTCCAGCGCGCCGCGGGTGAGGATCGGGGTGTCGATGCACTCCCGTACCGAGGCGGCGCTCAGGCTGCCGTCCAGGTTCGGGTAGGTCAGGGACTGGAAGAGAACGTGCGGGCCTGCCTGGTCGCGGGCACGCAGGACCGTGGAGGCAGCGATGTTTCCGCCGGCACTGCCACCGGCCGCCGCGATGCGTGCGGGGTCGCCGCCGAGTTCGGCAGCGTTGGTGGCGATCCAGGTCAGAGCGGCGTAGGCGTCGTCGGTCGCGGCCGGGAAGGGGTGTTCGGGGGCGAGGCGGTAGTCGACGGACACCACGACAGCCAGTGCGTCGCGGGCGTAGCGCAGACAACGCCCCTCTTCGGCCTCCGGGGATCCGTAGGTGTAAGCGCCACTGTGCACGTAGAGGATCATCGGCAGGTTCTCGGAGGTGTCGGGCCGGTAGACGCGCAGCCGCAACTGTCCTCCGGGGCCGGGCACGTAGAGGTCCCACACCTTGACCTCGTCGTCGACGGGGGTGTCCGGGCGTTCGCGCAGGAGTGTGTACCGCTCGGGGTCGGCAAGGACCGCATCCAGACCGTACAAGGGAAAGACGCCGGTGTCGGCGGTGTCGAGCATGGTCTGGATCTCGGGATCGACAGCGGGAACGGACATGGCTGAGAGCCACCTTCCAAGGGGATGGACCGGGGGTTGCCCCAGTGCTGGTGCGGAACCGACCTCAGTCTCTGTTGATCACGAGCGGCGCAGAAGTAGCCCGAGGGCCACTATCTGAAACTATTGGGCCATGCCTGTCGCGACGCCTCACCACGTGGCCGTTCTCGCCCTCGCACCAGTGGTGGCCTTCGACCTCAGCATCCCGGCCCAGATGCTGGCCGGGGTTGAAACGAACGCGGGAGAGGCGGCCTACGAGGTGCGCACCCTCACCCCGGACGGCTCCCCAGTCCCGACGGTGAACGGGTACCTCGTCACACCCCAAGGGGACCTGTCGCTGCTGGAGCACGCGGACACGGTCATCGTCGCGGGGACCCACTGCCCGGAGGTGATCAAGGATGGCGCGGTGGATCCCCGGGTCGCGGAGGCGTTGCGCGCGGCCCGGCAGCGCGCGCGGCTGGTGTCGCTGTGCACGGGTTCGTTCGTGCTTGCGGCCGCGGGCCTGCTGGACGGCGGTCGGGCCGCGACGCACTGGGGCTACGCGGAGCGGTTCAGGCGGCTTTTTCCCGCGGTCGAACTCGACACCAACCCGCTGTACGTCGCCGATCGCGGGATCCTGACCTCGGCAGGCGGTGCGGCGGCCATCGACGTATGCCTGCACCTGGTTCGTGAGGATCACGGCAGTTCCGTGGCCAACCGCGTGGCCCGGTACAACGTCGTCGCGCCCGTGCGGGACGGCGGGCAGGCACAGTACGTCGAACACCCGGTCCGAGAGGACGCGGGGACATCGACCGCAGGCGCACGGACGCTGATGACGCACTACCTCGACCGTCGGCTGTCCCTCGAGGACCTCGCGGCGCACTGCCACATGAGCGTCAGGACGTTCACCCGGCGGTTCCGACAGGAAACAGGGCTCTCACCCGCCGCGTGGCTCACCTCAACGCGTCTGGAGCACGTGCGCCATCTGCTGGAGTCGACGGAGCTACCGGTGGACGACATCGCGGCGAAGACCGGTCTGGGCAGCGGGACGAACCTGCGGCAGCGCATGCGGGACGCCCTGGGCACCACCCCCTCCGCCTACCGCAGGGCATTCCGCACCTCTCCCGCCGCACCGGCCACGTCGGTGGGACGGCGTGCGTTGGCGTCCGACTGGGGACATCGTTAGGATTCCCGCATGTCAGGACAATCAGAGCAAATCAAGGCCGAGAGCGGCTATCGCGAGCGCAACTCCACCGCCGATCGCGCCCTTGAGATCCTCAACATGTTCGAGGACGACGTGCCGGTCGTCTCGGCCGTGCAGGTGGCGGAACGGCTCGGCGTGGCGAGGTCGACGGTCTACCGGTACCTGCAAAGCCTGGTGGCGAACCGCTACCTGGAAGAGGCTCCGGGAGGGCGCTTCCGGCTCGGGATGCGCGTGCTGGAGCTCGCTCGACTGGCACGGCGCACGCACAACCTGACCGACATCGCCGCCCCGGTGCTGGAGGAACTCGCCGAGTCGGTCAACGAGACGGCCCTGCTCACCCGCCGGGTCGGCGGTGTGGTCACCTGCCTGGACCGCGCCGAGTCCCACGCGCACCGCGTGCGCATCTCCTACGAGCGCGGGTCGACCTTGCCGGTGAACGCGGGAGCGTCCGCGCTGGTGATCCTCGCCTTCGCGCCACCGGCCGAGGCCAAGGAGATCCTCGAGTCGTCGCCGCTGCGGCGGTTCACCCCGGCGACCCTCGTCGACGTCGAGTCGGTGATGACCCGACTGGAGACCATCCGCCGTCACGGCTACGCGATCACGCGCTCGGAGGTCGACCACGACGTGCTCGGCATCGCCGCGCCCATCCGCGACGGGAGCGGCAGGGCCACGGCGGCGATCAGCGTCGCGGCCGTGGCGTCTCGCGTGTCGACCCAGTTCGAGCACGAGATCATCACGGCCGTCCTCGCCGCGGCCGCGCGGATCACCGCCGAGGTGGCCGTTCTCGACGCGTAGTCGCCACCGCTTCGACAACCCCGCCGACCAACTCACCACCTGTTCCCTATTTCAGGAATGAGATAGCGTAAGTCAGGACACTGGTGAGGAGTTGGCGTGAACGTAGACGAACGCGACTGGCGCTGGGCGCGGGTGCGCGAGGAGATGACCAAGCGCGACATCGACCTGGTGATCGCGCTGCCGGAGTCGAACCCGACCGACGCGCGCTACCTGGCCGACGAGACCGGGGCGGTGCTGTTCCCGCTGGAGGGAGAGCCGTTCATCCTGTTGGGCGGCGAGGACAGCAATCTCGCCGTCGACCGGGAGGCCTGGATCGAGCGGCGCGCGAGCGCCACCCCGTCCGGCTCGACGAAGGTCCCCTACGGCGCGGTCGTCGCCGCGGAGCTGCGCAGGAGGAGGCCGCGGGCGGTGCGCGTGGCCATCGCGGGACTCGACGGCAACGACTACTCCCACGTCCGGTCCGCCGACGGTTACGTCGTCCACTCGACGGTCGTCCGGATCCTGGAGGCTCTCCAGGACGCCGAGGTCGTCGACGGTGCCCCGGTCATGGCGGCGGCGAGGCACGTCAAGAGCGCGGCCGAGGTCGCGGACATCCGGGCGGGCATCGAGGTCGCCGAGGCCGGGGCGCGGGCCATCGGAGCGGCCTTCCGCGTGGGGGCGGAGCAGGCCGACGCCTACCGCGCGGGCATGACGGCCATGATGCGACCGGGGCTCGCCCTGCCGAGCATCGCCTGGTGCCCCGGCGAGTGGGGAAAGCCGCGGCCCCGGCTCGTCGCGGTCCCCCGCGGCCAGGTGGCGGACGGGTTGTGCGTGGCCGCCGAGATCATGCCCGGATACCAGCACGTGGTGCAGGTGGCCGAGCCCTTCATCGCCGGGCGGATCCTCCCGGAGCAGCAGGACGCGTTCGACCTCAACATCGCGGCCTTCGAGGCCGCCAGGGCGGCGCTCGTGCCCGGCGCGACGTGGCGCGAGGTGCGGGCGGCCGCGATGGCGGTCGCGGCGGGCACCGGCTCGGAGATCTGCTTCCTGCTCCACGGCGGGTTCGACGGCCCGCTGTTCATCCCGAACGACACCCCCGAGGCCGTCCTCGACGACCCGGTCGAGGAGGGCGCGGTCTTCATCTGCAAGCCGACGGCGTTCCCGAGGTCGGCGGGACGCGTCGTCGCGCGCAGCTACGACGTGAGCTGGGGCGACATGCTCGTGGTGCGGCAGGGCGGCGCGGAACGGCTCGGCACCCGACCGCAGGTGCTCCACTCCCGCGCGTGACCACGTCCGGGGCCGGGCACGGCGGTCGTGTCAGGCCCCGGCCGGTGCGGGAGCGGTGAACGACAGCACGGCGGAGAGGTCGCCCGGCAGGTGGCCGGGGTGCCACGCCGCGGCGACGAAGCGGTCCGGGCGCACCAGGACGAGGTGCCCGGCATAAGGCGCGACCTCGGCGTCCAGACCACCGTCGAGGTCGACGATCGCGCGGCCGGTCACGAACCGGTCGTCCACCGCCACCCGGACGACCGCGGTCTCCGGCGAGCCGACCGCCGCGGCCGCCGCGGCGAGGTCGTCGGCACCCACCCCGACCCCGAGCAACGCCCACCCGCTGCCGAGCACGTCGTCGAGGGGGCGGACCGTGCCGGTCGCGGTGTCGAACACCCTCGGCTGGCCGAGCATGACGCCGACCTCCGCCGAGGTGCTCGCCACGACCAGGCCGTCGTGGTAGCGGTGCTCGGGGCGGTAGCGCATCTCCTCGTAGAACGCGCGAGTGCCGGGATCCCGCAACACGGCGGCGAAGTGGGCGTCGCGGCGGCGCGCCAGCCGGGAGTCGGTCGTCATGACGATCCGCCCGAGGCGCTCGGACAGCCGGACCGTCGCCTGGGCGTGTGGACGGCGTTCGGACTCGTAGCTGTCGAGCACCTCCTCCCCCAGCCCGCCCGACAGCACGGCGGCGATCTTCCAGCAGAGGTTGGCCGCGTCCCTGATCCCGGAGTTGAGGCCCTGCCCCGCGAACGGCGGCATCATGTGCGCCGCGTCGCCGAGCAGGAAGACGGGCCCGATCCGCCAGCGGTCGGCCACCAGGCCGTGGAAGCGGTAGGTCACCGCGCGCTCGACCTGGTCGGGCTCGACCCTCCGGTGGGGTGCGAGGAGCCGCTCGACCACGTCGAACGGGACCTCGCCGCCGGGTTCCCCTTCGCCTTCGTGCAGGAGGAACTCGTAACGGCACCGGCCGTCCCGTCCGGGCATGATCACGTGCGGGCGCGCCGGGTCGGCGTGGTGCATGCCGTAGCGCTCGTCGTGGTGGTCGCCGACGACGTCGACCACGAGCCACGACTCCGCGTGGCTGCGCCCGGTCATCCCCACGCCGAGCGCGGTGCGGACCCCGGACCGGCCGCCGTCGCAGCCCAGCACGTACCGGGCGCGCACGGTGGCGGACGTGCCGGCGTGTCCGTGCTCGCGGAAGGTCACCTCGACCCCGTCGGCGTCCGGGGCCAGCCCGGTCACCTCGGCACCCATCCGCACCTCGACACCCGGTTGGGAGAGCAGGTGCCGGTGCAGCGCTCGTTCCAGGTCCGGCTGCGCGAACGGGCTCTTGAACGGGTGGCCGAGCCGGAACGGCCGGGCCGCGCGCACCTGCACCACCGCGCGGCCGTCGCGGCCGTAGTAGCGGGTGCCGATACCCGGCACGATGATCCCGAGCACCCGGTCGACCACCCCGGCCGCCTGGAAGGTGCGCAACGACTCGTCGTCGAGGCTGATCGCCTTCGGCTCATCGCTGGTGGTCGCGTTGCGCTCCAGCACCAGGACCTCCACGCCGCGAGCGGCCAGGAGCGCCGCGGCGGTCAGACCGACCGGGCCCGCGCCCACCACCACGACACGGGTTGTCGGGTCGTTCGGCATAGGTCGCCCTCCCCTGTCGCGCGGCGGGCGTCGTGCTCGCCAGGCCGCGGCACTGTCCCCTACCATCGCAGCGTATCTTCTCACTATCAGGACACAAGACCTGCATTGTGGGACAATGTGCTATCTTCGGTCGCATGATCACGGAATGGGGCACGGTCCCGACCGAGGACGGCCCGATGGGCCTCTACCGCGCGGGCGGGGGTGCCGCCTCGGCCGCCGTCGTCGTCCTCCAGGAAGCGTTCGGGGTGAACGACCACGTCCAGGACGTCACCCGCCGGTTCGCCGCCAGCGGCTACCTCGCCGTGGCACCGGACCTGTTCCACCGCACCGGCATCGGCGTCCTCGGCTACGAGCAGCACGCCGAGGCGATGCCGCTGATCGGGGCGATCGACGCCGGGGCGATCACCCGCGACGTGCGGGCGGTGCTGGCACACCTCGCCGCGCACGACGGCCTGCCCGCGAGCCGGGTCGCCGTCGTCGGTTTCTGCTTCGGTGGCCGGGCCGCTTTCACCGCGGCGACGTCGATCCGGGGACTCGGGGGGACCGTCGTCTTCTACGGTCCCGGTATCGCCGCAGGCCCGCACGCCGTACTCGCCGACGCGGGTCGGATCGACGCTCCGGTGCTGGTGCACGTCGGCGTCGACGACCCGACGATCCCGGCCGACCAGGTCGCGGCCATCGACACCGCGCTCGCCGACCTCCCGGTACCCGCCCGGCAGTTCGTCTACCCCGACGCGGGACACGCCTTCGCCTGCGACGCGCGCCCGGCCCTGTACCGCCGGGAGGCCGCCACCCTCGCCTGGGACCGCACCACCGCGTTCCTGGCCGACCACGTGCCCCTGGCCGACTGACCGGACGATCCGGAGGAGCGACGATGTCCACCGTCACCGAACACCTCGTGCTGTTCGGCGCGGACGAGCCCCTGCGCGTGCTCGACCGCGACGAACACCTGCTGCTGGCCGAACCGCGGCCGCACCCCCTGATCCCGATCGCGCTGTGGAGCGAGCACGCACCGCTCGAGGTCGTCCACCACCCCGTGGAGTTCCGCGCGCAGCCGTTCGCCCCGCCCCGCGGGGTCTTCGAGAACGACAGGCTGCGGATCGAATGGCAGACGATGGACAACCGCCAGCCCTTCTACCACCGCAACTGCGACGTCGACGAGATCTCCTACCAGATCGACGGGGAACGCACCCTCATGACCGAACTCGGGGTGGTCGAGCACCGGCCCGGCGAGTTCTCCCGGCTCCCCCGCGGCGTCGCGCACGACAACTGGGGTCGCCAGGAGTCGCACCTGCTGTTCTACACACCGGCGCCGGTCACCGAGGAGTGCGCCGCGGTGCGGGAGTCCGAGCCCGTCATGCCGCCCTTCCCCGGTTGGGAGGCCGAGCCCGCGAACGAGGCGGTCACCCAGTGCCTGGGCTCGCCGGGGCACGACGTCGCCGTCTTCCCCGTCGACGAACGGCGGTTGCTCGACCAGGTGCACAAGGAAGAAGAACGGTTGCGGGTGCTGCGCGGCGCGGGGACCGGCACGACCTGGCTCTACCGCAACGACGACGTCCGGATCGGGATGGCCGCGACGCCGCCCTCGGCGGGACAGGTCTACGTGCGCACGCTCGACGCCGACGAGGTGCAGTACCAGGTGAGCGGCACCCGCACGGTCGTGACCCAGCGCGGGATCGTCGAGCTGCGGCCCGGTGACTTCCTGCTCGTCCCGCTCGGTATCGCCCACACCTCCATCGCCCACGAGCCGGGCGAGCACGTCCGCGTCCTGTGCAACCGCGAGCTGCCCCGGATCGGTGAGGTCGACCGGGTGGCGGTGCCGTACGCGCCCGAACTGCTGGCCGCCGCCCGTCGCGACGGTTCCGCGTCGTGACCGGCACCGGCAGGACCATGCTGGCCGCGCGCGTGGAGTCCGGCTCGACCACCGTCGTCCTCGCCCGCGTCCCGGTCCCCGAGGTCGGGCCGGGAGACGTGCTGGTGCGCGTCGCCTCCGCGGGCGTCGCCCCCGGCATCCTCCGGCTGCTCGCGGGTGGCGCGTTCCCGAACCTGCCCACCACGATCGGCCACGAGGCAGCGGGAACCGTCGAGGCCGTCGGCTCGGCGGTGTCCGGCATCGCCCCCGGCACCAGGGTGAGGGTGCATCCCAACCTCACCTGCCTGCGGTGCGCCTACTGCACGTCCGACCGCGAGATGATGTGCGAGCAGAACGCCATGATGGGGCACGCCGCGTTCGGCGTGGGCGCGAGACCGCTCTACGACGCCTACCACGACGGAGGGCTCGCCGAGTTCGTCCGGGTCCCGCACTGGCTGGTCGACCCCTGCCCGACGCCGTCAGCTTCGAGGTCGGGGCCAAGGTGCACGACCTCGCCAACGCCGTGCGCGCGTTGAAGTGCGCCGATCTGCGTGACGGCGCTGCGGTGGTCGTGACCGCGGCGACCGGGGCGATGGGGACGGCGACCGTCGCACTCGCCGCACGGTTCGGGGTGTCGCGGCTGGTCCTCGTCGGCCGCGACGCGAACCGGCTCGCGGCGGTCCGCGAGCTGGCGGGCGACCTGCCGACCGACACCGTCGCGACCGACGACCTCCCGCCCGACTGGGCGGCGACCGGCGGCCTCACGGCGGTGCTGCGGGGACTGCTGCCACGGGGAGCCGACGCCGTGCTCGACTACGCGCCGGAAGGTGTGCTCGGCACGCAGGCGCTGCACTCGATGGCCACCGGCGCGACGTTCGTCCACATGGGAGGCAACTTCACCGGCGAGCTGGTCCCGATGGCGGTGATGATGGTCCGGTGCTGGCGGCTGGTCGGCACCCGCGCCAACACCAGGGCCGACGTCCGCGACGTGCTGCGCCTCGTCGGTGACGGCACCGTCGACGCGGACCGCCTGATCACCCACCGGTACCCGTTGGAGGACATCGGCTCCGCGCTGGCCCGGATGCAGGCCCGCACGGAGCCGATCTGGATGGCCGTGGTCACCCCGCCGCAGGCGGACTCCGCCCGGTAGGAACCCGTCGCGGCGCGGGAACGACGCCGCGCCGCGACGGTCATCCGGGGATCCGGCGCACGAGGTACCGCCACCCGGCTTCGAGCTGGTGCGGCGGCCAGCACTCCTCGGCCTTGCGGCGCGTCTCCTCCTCGTCGGGCACCGCGTGCGGCGATCCGGCCGCCATGGCGACCAACTGGTCGCCGCACGCGCGGTCCAGGAGTACCGCGTGCATCACCGCCGCGCCGACGGTCGGGCCGGTGGCGACGATCCCGTGGGCGGGCAGCAACGCCGCGGGAGCGCTTCCCAGCGTTCCCGCCAGGGCCGCGCCCAGTTCGGGCGTGCGCACCAGGCCGGTGGTCGCCCGGAAGCGAGGCAGGCCGCGGGCCGCGAAGAGCGCGCCGGCGTGCGACAGCGGCAACACGGCGGTGTCCAAGGCGGCGAACGTCGTCGCGTTGGCCGAGTGGGTGTGCACCGAGCACACGCGCGAAGGATCGGCGCGCAGGACCTCCAGGTGGATGAAGCACTCCACGTGCGGAGCGCCCTCACCCTCCAGCACCCCGCCGTCGAACGAGACGAGCTGGAGCCGGGAGGCGGTCACCTCCGCGAGACTCCAGCCGGGCTGCTTGATCCAGACGCCCCGGCCGTCGGGGTCGCGCACGGCGACGTGCCCCCAGATCATGTCCTCCTGCCCGGCCGCGGCCAGGGCGTGGGACGCGGAGATCGTCAGGGTGCGCGCCTCCTCCGACGTCGTGGGAACGCTGGGGTTCATTGGACGGGCAGGTAGGCGGGACCGGCCTCGGCGAGCAGCCGCTCGGCCTCGGCGTGGATCGCCTCCGGGGACTGCCCGAGGTCGAGGGTCTTGCGGAAGGGCTGCCGGACGTCGCGCTCCAGACGCAGGTAGACCTCGTTGCGGTTGCCCTCCGGGTCGAAGAAGTAGATGCCGAACGCGTTGCCGTGCGTGACCTCCTGCTGCACCTCGACGCTCTCGGCCGCGAACAGGTGGTGGTAGCGGATGAGGTCCTCCAACTCCTCGACGCGCCAGGAGATCTGGTGCTGGAGCTTCGCGCCCGGCACGGCGGTGCGGCCGGTCTGCAACACGAACTCGTGGTGCTCGGTCTCAGGGTGCGAGCTGAGGAACACGATGCCCAGCTCGGCGTCCTCGTCGGTGACGGTCAACCCGATCACGCGCTCGTAGAAGTCGCGCATCCTGGCGAGGTCGAAGACCCACAGACCCGTGTGCCCCAACTGGGAGATCGCCATCTCGGCCTCCTGAGTCCCGTTAAACAGGACATGTGGACTGTTTTATGGGACAACGATACGATTCGGGTCTTGCCGCGTCAACATCGAGGGAGACCGAACGACCATGCGCCTGGCCACACTGCGCCACCACGGGCGAACCCACGCCGCACGGCGCGACGGCGACTCCTACGTGCTGCTCCCGCACACCGACGTCGGAACGCTGCTGAAGGACCCGGACTGGCGCCGACTCGCCGAACGAGACACCGGCGCGAGGGTGCCGGTGTCCGAAGTGGACTACGCCACCCTCGTCCCGCACCCCAACAAGATCATCTGCCTGGGCCTGAACTACGCGAGCCACATCAGGGAGATGGGGCGGGACACACCCGAGTACCCCACGCTGTTCGCCAAGTACGACGGGGCCTTGGTCGGGGCGCGCGACGACATCGTGCTGCCCGCAGTCAGCGAGCGCGTCGACTGGGAGGCCGAACTGGGTTTCGTCGTGGGCCGGACAGCCCGACACGTCCACAGGGACGAGGCTTCGCACCACGTCGCGGGCTACACGATCGTCAACGACGTGACCGCTCGCGACTGGCAGCGGCGCACCAGGGAGTTCCTCTCCGGCAAGACCTTCGAGTCGACGACACCCGTCGGACCGGAACTGGTGACCGCCGACGAGCTGGACGCGGACGACGCGAGACCCGACCTGGAGATCCGGTGCGAGGTCGACGGTGAGGTGATGCAGCGTTCACGCACCGCGGACCTGCTCTTCGGAGTCGCCGACATCCTGTCCTACGTCAGCGACATCATCACCCTGCACCCCGGCGACCTGATCGCCACCGGCACTCCCGGCGGCGTCGGCGACGGCCGCGATCCACAGGTCTACCTCAAGCCCGGTCAGGTGCTGCGCACCGTCGTCGAAGGCTTGGGCGAGCTGCGCAACACCTGCGTCGCCGAACCGACGTGATCGCCCGCCCACGGAGCTCCTGTCTCAGACCGTCTGGAACACCCACCTCTGGTCCGGGTAGTTCAGGCAGTCGTACTGGAACGCCGGCGAGCCGTTGAAGTCGTCGGCACCCCGGATGATGAGGCAACGCTGGGTGTAGTAGTTCTGGATCTTGACGTACCGGCCGCCACTGCCCTCGTCGAAGATGTTCCAGTTCTGGTCCTCGTAGCCCGCGCAGTCGTACTGGAAGGCGAGTGCGCCGTTGACGTTGTTCGCGCCCCGGACCACGAGGCACCTGCCGGTGTACGCGTTGCGGATCCGGCTCCGCAAAGGGGTGATGTACTCGATGTTCCAGTGCTGGTCCGCCGCGCTGCCGATGCAGTCGTACTGGAACGCCGGTGAGCCGTTGACGTTGTTGGCCCCCTGGATCGCGAGGCAGCGGCCGGTGTGCAGGTTGATGATCCTGACGGACGCCAGGATGGTCACGTCGTCGGTCTTCGCCTGGACGGCGGGCGTGAGACCGAGGGTGAGAACGAGTGCCGCGAAGGCGACGAATGCACGACGAAACAAGGACATGGCAACCCCCCGTTGCTCCTTGATCAATGCCCCTGGAGCGTACATCCCGGTGAACGCCGCCAGCAAGCGCCCACCTGCGACTCGCCCTGACAACGGCTTGCGTGCGGGAGAAACACGACCCGGTGATCAGCAAGGCATCGCAGTCCTCAATGGACAGAGACTCCGAGACCCGGCGCTCACCTGGCCACTGCTTCAGGGCCGCCCGGCGGACGTGCCGTCGGTGACCGCGCCGGAGACAGACCCGGTGGAGGAGAGCGACGTGAGGTTCAGGTGGATGTGCTCGACCGGCTCCACCTCCGCGTCGGTCACCGTCGGCACGGTCAACAGCCCGCTCAGCTCCCCGCGCTGGATGACGGCCAGCGGCTGCACCCCGGTGGTCGACAACGGCCGCGACGGCAGCGGATCCTCCTGGGCGACGTTGCGGCGGAACCACAGCTCGTCGACGTCCGTGGTGGACAGCTCGGCGCCCTCGGGGACGGTCGGCCTGCCCACGACGGTGAGGACCCTGTCGGCAGGCGCGGACAGCGTCATCCGCCACGTCAGCGCACCGCCCTCGGTGACCACGTCGGTGACCGGCGTGGCGGTGAAGGTCGGCTCCGGGTCGTCGTTCGACACGGTCAGCCTGTCCGCGTACCGGCCGACGACCGCGCCCCGCACGGGTTTGACCAGCACCGTGCGCCTCGCCTCCAGGTTCCAGCGGGTGTTTCCGTTGACCTGCACCGGGATCTCCAGCTCGCGCTGGCCCGGCTCGATCTCCACCAGCCGCTCGGCGTACGCGGCGTCGCCCTCGTTCTGGACGAACACCCGCACCGCACCCGCGCCGCTCCCGGTGACCGAGACCGGGAACCGGACGGTCTTCGCACCCGAGTCGCCCTCCTCGACGGTCAACGCGCCCAGGTCGACGCGCGGCAGCGCGACCGGCCGCGGGGCGGGCAGGCCGGGAGCGTACCCGTGGGCGTCGACGAGCCACGCCTGCCCGGAACCGCCGTGCGGGACCAGTTCCAGCTCGGCGACGTGGCGCAGGTCGATCCCGTCCGCGGGCAGCGGCACGTGCACCTCCTGCGCCCAGCGGGCGGAGACCCGGTCGGTGGCGGGCAGACCGTCCAGCGCCACCGACCCCAGCACCGCGCGGCGCCCGGCCGCATCGGTGACAGCCACGTCGAAGCGGGTGGTCGCGCTGTTCGGCGGCACGGCCAGCCTCAGCGCCAACTGCCGCGAGCCCGCCAACGACACCGGCGCGCCGGGTCGCGCGGTCGCGGCCTGGCCGTCGGCGGTCCACCCCAGCGCCACGGCGAACCGGCCCGACTCGGGCACGACGCGGTTGAACCGGACGAAGTGCGGCGACGGGCGGCTGGCGGCCGGGTCGACGCATGCCGTGGCCGGGTCTGCCGAGACCTGCGCGCACACCCGAGCCGAGCCGCCCGCCGAGGTCGCCTCGTCGGGCACCACGAACGGGGAGCGCGCGCCGCCGACGGCGTGGGCGAGCACGCGCGCCGGGTCCGCCGAGGGCGCGCGCACGCCCGAACCGTCCAGCAGCGGCAGCACCCGCCGGTCTCCGGCGACGAACAGGCGCGCCGCCGCGGCGACGTAGGTCGCGCCCGCGGCCTGCTGCTGCTCGGCGGTGAGCCGGGTGGCCGTCCCCGGCGAGCACACCGGATCTTCGGGCGGGGAGCGGAAGTCGTCGGACGCCGGGGCCTCCGCCTGGCCGGGCGTCCACTCGGTGTTGAAGTAGTTGTGGTTGGCGCCGACGAAGTACAGCGCGCTGTGCAGCGCGGTCCCCCGGCTCACCCCGCGGGTGGCGTCCACGTACATCTGGCCCTGGAGGTCGGACACGTCGCCGTCGCAGCCGGGCAGGATCGTCACCGATGGCACGTCCGGCGCCGGGTTGTGCGCGAAGACCGTCGCGCCGATCAGCACTTGGCCCTTGATCGTCCAGCGCACCGGGTCGCCGCCCCGCGGCGGGGACAGGGTGTCGACCGCTGCCCTGTTGACGCCCTCGCCGCCGCGGGAGTGCCCGACCAGGAGCACCTGGCTCAGATCGGCGACCGGTGCGGCACGGACCACCTCGGGCGCGGACCCGCGACCGGCGCCCGCCCAGTCCGCCCACCGCGCCAAGTGCGCGCGCACCAGCGCCGACCGCGCGCCCGCACCCAGTTCCAGGTCCAACGCGTCCTGGGCGTTGACCGAGTTGGCGGACACGGACACCGTCACGTAGCCCTGCGAGGCCAGCAGCCGCTGCGCCCGCAGGTAGCCGCGGTAGCTCGGCACCGGCTTGGCGGACGCCGGGCAGGGCCACGTCAGCAGCACCTGCGTGCCGTTGAAGCAGGAGATGTGCCTGCCGTGCAGGAACAGCGCCACCGGGCGGCGGCCGGTCGCGCCGACCGGCGCGACGACCACGGCCCGCATCTCCAACGGCACCGCGTAGCCGGGCACGGTGATCGGGTCGAGCTCGTACTCCCCGGTGGACGTGGCGAACGAACCGGGGCTACCGGGATCGGTGTCCCCCGCGGGCAGGGGTGCGGGCAGTGCCGCGACCGCCTCGACCGACGGGGCCGCGGGCTCCTCGACGTCCAGGCGCGTGCCCGACACCCGCACCTGGAGCGCGTCGACGTCCTCGACCTCCGCCGCGTCCAGGGTGTAGGTGCGCAGGTCCGCGGACGGTCGCGGCATCCCCAGCAACCGGTCGCCGTCCCAGAACTCGACCGCCGCGCCGCCCGGCGGGATCGGCGCGGTCGCCGTCCACACCAGCCCCGTGCCGGTGATCGCCCACCCCAGGTGCGGCGGTTCCGCCGCTTGTCCGGCATGGGCCGTCGCCGTGACCGGTGCGGCGAGGGCCGCCCCCACCAAGGTGGACAGCAGCAGTGTCGCCAAGCGCATGGGGTCTCTCCGATCACCGGCAGTCGATCAGTTCTAGCGGTGCCGGACACCGCCCCACAAGCCTTCCTGAGAGGTCCGGGTGCGTGCTGAGGTCGACCGAGTCCGGG
>NZ_JANYMP010000027.1:45564-129548 GCF_025061645.1 Umezawaea endophytica
CCCCCCCCCCCCCCCCCCCCCCCCCCCCGGCCGTGCTCAGCGCGTGTTACGAGCTCACTCGACGAAGAAGGCCAACGCCTCTATCCGCCTGTCCTGCCCCGTGGTTCCCGCCGCGTTGTAATCGCCGTCGACCCCGCAGTACCAGCCTTGCCAGCCGACATCCTGCACGTAGGCGTTCCCGCAGATCATCCCCGTCTGCACGCCGTAGGCCACCGCTTCCAGCCGCAGACCCTGCCCGGTGGTGCCGACCGTCGCGCCGTCACCAGCGGCCGCACAGGCCCAATCCTGCCAACCGATCGCCTGCACGTGCCCCATGACGCAGAAATTGGTCCCATCAACCCACAGCGACAAGGCTTCCATCTGAAGCCCCTCCCCCGCCAAGCCGACCACCACGACCTCGCCCGCTTGGACGCACTGCCCTTGCAGCCAACCGTGATTCTGCATGTGCGCCTGGGCGCAGACACCCGTCGGCGCGGCCAGCAGGCCGGCCTGAGAGTTCGCGGGGCCCGCCATGGCCCGTGCTCCGGGCACCACTAATGACGATCCGGTCACCGCCGCGTCCGGGGGCGCGGGTGGGGCCGGCGTGGAATCGGCGGACGCCGGACTGATCACGATCGAGGTCAACGCGACAGCCGCCGTGACGACTACGAGCAATCGGCTGAATACTGAGGTTCCTTGCACCATGAAGTGGCCACCTTGTCCGTGCTAGATGTTGGGAACAAACGGAGTTCGCCCACCCGCGAGAGCACCGCGGTCGGGATGTGTTGTCCCACAGCGGGTTCGAGGGGACGACTGCCGTGCCTCCAGCAAACCGGCCATCACCGCGCTGGAGAAGGCAGAACCGAAAAGAAACGGGTCCCGTCCGGTTTCTGCCGGTCAGACGGCCACGGACCGTCTCGATAGGCCCGACTCGCGATCGTCTGCAAGGGTTTCAGGGCCGCACTCGTCTGGTCTCGTAGGCCCAGATGGCGATCTGGACGCGGTTGCGGGCCCCGATCTTGGTCATCAGGCTCGCGAGGTGGAACTTCACGGTGCTGAGGCTGATGTGGAGTTCTTCCGCGATCTCGGCGTTGGTCCGACCCCGTGCGACGGTCAGTGCGACCTCTTCCTCCCGGTCGGTCAACGTGACGTGCGGTCGTGCTCGCTTCGAGGAGGTCGCCGAGTCGGCGAAGCCCGCGAGCAGGCGGGCGGTGACGCTGGGGGCGATGAGGGCGTCTCCTTCGGCCGCGGCGTGGATGGCTTGGACCAACAAGGCTGGTCCGGCGTCCTTGAGCAGGAAACCCTTGGCGCCCGCTTTCAGGGCGCCGCTGACGTGTTCGTCGGTGTCGAAGGTGGTGATGACGACGACGGCCATCGGGTCCTCGACGTCGGGTCCCGCGAGCAGGCGGGTCGCCTCGACGCCGTCCAGGCGTGGCATCCGGATGTCGAACAGGCACACGTCGGGCCGCAGGCGACGGGCGAGCGCGACGGCCTCGTGGCCGTCGGCGGCTTGGCCGATCACGTCGATGTCGGGTTGGCCGTCGATGATCGTGGTCAGACCTGCCCGGACGATGTCCTGATCGTCGGCGATGATGACGCGGATGGTCATGGGAGGGCCTCTCGCGTCGGGATCACCGCGTGGACCGTCCAGCCGTGGTCGGGGCTTGGGCCCGCTTCGAGGGTTCCTCCGAGGAGCGTCACGCGCTCAGCCATGCCCACGAGCCCGTAGCCCGGCACACGGGAGTTGGACGGGCCGCGCTCACCGTCGTCGCTGACGCTCAGCCGCACGGAGTCGGTACCGCCGTCCACGAGGACGTGAACCCTGGTCGCGTGCCGTGCGTGGCGCTTCGCGTTGGTGATCGACTCCTGGGCGACCCGGTACAGCGCCGCCTCGACCGCGGGTCGCAGGTCGTCGAGATCGCCGCGCCGCTCGACGTAGATCCGCGGCCTCTGGTCGCCCGCCGCGGCCAGGCCCTCGATGTCGGCCACGCCGCGCTGGGCGAACACCTCCGGCGTGCCGCCGCCCCGGCGCAAAGACCCGACCATGGAGCGCATCTCGGCCAGGGTGCGCGACGCCTCCCCCTCGATGACCTCCAGAGCCTTGGCCGCCCCGTCCAGGTCGTGTGAACCGGCCAGGAATCGGCCCGCCTGCGCCTGGATGGCGATGGCGGACACGTGGTGAGCGACGGTGTCGTGCAACTCGCGGGCCAGCATTTCCCGCTCGTGGAACCGGACCCGCTCGACTCGCTGGACGCGGACGATGTGCCGGTAGCGGACCAGGACGCCGAGCGCGGCGGGGAACAGCAGCACGACCAGGCCACCGCCTGCGTCAACGACGCCGGGGAAGTCGGTCACCACGGCGACGAGCCACTCCAGCAGCACGATCGCCAACCCGGTCGCCGCCTGCCCGCTGGTTCCCCACCGGAACAGCGAGTACACGAGAACCACGGCGAACGTGCTCGCGTACAGGGAGAAGTGCTCGCCTGCGACGAAGACCGCGGCCAGGTCGACCACCATCAACCCGCCGAACCCGACCCCCACGGCGGCGAGCGGCCGAACTCGCCGCCACAGCATCGTGAGCGCCAACGTCACACCGAGCACGACGCAGACGGGACGCCACACCACGTCGTCGCGAACGACGACCTCCGCCACCGCCGTTCCCGCCACCCCCGCGACGAGCAACCAGTCGCGCCACACGCGAACCGGTGGACTCCCACCGTCAGGCTCACCGGGCGTTCTCCTCACCAGCCACAGAGTAGGGACTCGGACGAGTCGGCGGATCCACCGAAGAGGCAGGTCCGGCCCTGGCCGATCGGTCAGGGCAACGCTGACCGTCATCCCGGTGTGCCTCGGAACCGACGTGGTGACACTGGACGTCCTCGGCCCGACCAGAGGAGCACATCCCGTGATGAAGCCAAAGCAATACCGGGACACCCCGGTCGACGTGAAGCTCGTGCTCTGCGCCCTGTGGGTCGCGGTGCTCTTCGTGTTCGCCTACGTCGACATCTTCGGGTTCTACCGCGCCGACGTCCTCGACGCCGCGCTCGACGGCAGGATGGCGAACACGGCGTTCACGGTCGACCAGGTGTTCCTGACCTCCACCCTGATCTACCTCCTGCCGCCGATCCTGATGGTGGTCCTGACGCTCCTCCTCGCACCACGGGTCAGCCGAACCGCCAACACCGTCGTCAGCGTCCTCTACCTGATCACCATCATCGTGTCGTGCGTTGGCGAGACGTGGGTCTACTACCTCCTCGGCAGCCTCGTCGAAGTGGTGCTCCTCGTCGTCATCGCCAGCACCGCCTGGAAATGGCCGCCACCGACGGTCGTACGCACGCTGCCGTGACCGCACCTTCATGCCGGTTGCCGATCACTCCTCGGACCCTTCCGACGGTGAGCGACGTTCTTGGGTGTGGGCCTTGTGGCCGTCCTGGGTGAGGATCGTGAGGATCTCCACGGGCCGCTTCCCGTGCGCGCCGATGGCGTGGGGGATCATCGTGGAGAACTCGGCGGCGTCTCCCGCACGGACCAGGATGAGCCGGTTGCCCAGTCGGAGTTCCGCGGTGCCGGAGAGCACCGTGAACCAGTCGCGGCCGGGGTGCACGCCCGCCTCCTCCAAGGACGGCGCCGGAGTGGTGATGCGCATCTTGGCGACCGTGAGGTCGTTCGGGGTGCGTTCTCGCGCGAGGGTCCAGATCGTCATGCCCCGGTGTTCGTCGCGGTGGGGGCGGATCACGACGTCCTCGTCGTCGGGTGATTCGACGAGTTGGTCGATGGTCGTGTCGAGAGCCTTGGCGATCGGGATCAACTGGTCGAGCGCGATGCGCCTGCCGCCGGTCTCGATGCGGCTCAGGTTCGACGGGCTCAGGTAGCTGCGTTCCGCCAGCACGTCGAGTGACCAGCCACGCGCCAGGCGAAGGGCCCTGATCCGCTGCCTGACCAGATGGTCCACATCCAGTTCTTGCTTCATGGACAAGACTGTATGTCTTCGGGACAAGGCGAATCTACAGTCGTGGCATGGCTTCTTCACCCGGTCCGCTGCCCGCCTCGAAAGGATCCGCATGACCCGCGCTCTCCCGAGTACCGGCCCGATCGGTGTCGGCGCACTCGACCCGAAGCGGTGGTGGCTGCTGACAGCGCTCGCACTGGCGCAGTTGATGATCTCCCTCGACACCACCGTCATCACCATCGCGCTTCCGTCCGTGCAGGCCGACCTCGGCTTCGCCGACGGTGCCCGGCAGTGGATCGTCACCGGCTACGCGCTCGCGTTCGGCAGCCTGCTGCTGCTCAGCGGGCGCCTGGCCGACCGGTGGGGCCGCAAACGCCTGCTCGTGATCGGGTTGACCGGCTTCGCCATCACGTCGGCCCTCGGTGGCGCCGCGCCCACGGTCGCGGTCCTCGTCGGCGCCCGTGTCGGCCAAGGGCTGTTCGCCGCCCTGCTGGCCCCTGCCGCCCTGGCGCTCGTGTCCACCACCTTCACCGACCCGGCGCAACGAGGCCGCGCGTTCGGGGTGTTCGGTTCCGTGTCCATGATCGGTACGACCGCAGGTCTGCTCCTCGGGGGAACGCTCACCCAGACGTTGTCGTGGCGGTGGACCATGTTCATCACCGTCGTGATCGCGATCCCCGCCATCGTCGGAGCGGTCGTCCTCGCACCGAGAGCGGAACCGCGGCGCGGGCAACGCCTGGACCTGATCGGCGCCATCACCGTCACCCTCGGTCTGTTCAGCCTGGTGTTCGGGACGTCCAACGCCGAGACCGCCGGATGGGCAGCGCCCGTCACGGTCGTCGCGCTCGTCATCGCGGCGGTCCTGCTCGTGACCTTCGTCGTGGCGCAAACGCGGGTCCCGGTACCGCTGCTGCCGCTTCGGATCCTCACGGACCGCGGTCGGGGTGCTGCCCTGATCGCATTGCTACTGTCCTCGGCCGGCCTGTTCACGACGTTCCTGTTCCTGCCGTACTACCTGCAATCCACCCTCGGCTACGGCCAGATCCGGACCGGGCTGGCCTTCCTGCCCGTGCCCGCGGCCCTCGTGGTCGCCGCCGCGATCGTCGGACCCGCTGCGAACAAGCGCTTCGGTGCCCGGTTCGTCATCCCGGTGGGCCTCACCGCGGCGGGCACGGGTGGGCTCCTGCTCACCCGGCTCGGAGTGCGCAGCGATTACGTCCCGCACCTGCTGCCGAGCCTCGTGCTCATCGGCGCGGGCGTCGGACTCGTGATCGCCACCGCCACCGCGTCCGCCACCGCGCGACTGGGCGACAACCTCGCCGGTGCCGCCGCCGCGTCGGTCAACGCCGCGCAACAGGTCGGCGGTTCCATCGGTGTCGCCGTCCTCAACACGGTCGCCGCGTCGGCGGCAGCCGCCTACGCCACCACGGACCAGGCCGACCACACGTCGGCGGCCGTGCACGGTTACACCACGGCGTTCGGCTGGACGGCCGTCGTCTTCCTCACCGGAGCGGTTCTCACCGCGCTCATCTCCCCCTCGGAGGACCGCTCAGCATGACCACCGCACACCTCGCGGCACCAGCGACCTGGAGGACCCGCCTCGGCGGTTCCCTGTTCGCCCTCGGCACCGTGCAGTTCTTCGTCGTGCACGTCGTCGTCCAGAACGCCTGGAACCACCCCCGCTATAGCTGGTGGGCCAACTACATCAGCGATCTCGGCGCCGTGCGCTGCGCACCCGTGCTCGGCAACGACGTCTGTTCACCCCTGCACGCCGGGATGAACACCGCTTTCGTCCTGCAAGGCGTGTTCCTGCTCGCCGGGGTGATCCTCACCGCCGATGCCTGGGCCACCAAGGGGAATCGTCGCATCTGGCAGGGCATGGTCGGGTTGGCGGGCGCTTCGTGGATCACGATCGGCCTCGTGCCCGAAGACGTCAACTTGACCGTCCACTCGGTAGGCGCGCTGCCGATCTTCATCCTCGGCAACATCGCTCTGGTCGTCGCAGGCTCGTCCGCGTCGACGAGCAACCGCCCGGTGGCCCGTGCGTCGGCGATGGTGCTCGGGGTCATCGGCCTGGCGGGTTTCGCCCTGACCATCCTCGCGGTCGCGAACCCCGGGGGTGCGATCGGTGTCGGCTTCGCCGAACGCGTCACCGTCTTCCCCCTCCAGATCTGGGCGCTGGTCGCAGGATTCGGTTTCCTGGTGCGTGCCGGAGATCGACCTTCCCGCTAGCCCGCCGGCAGGTCGATCTCCACGCGCAAGCCACCGTCCCCGCCGGGGCGGGCGTCGACCGTGCCGTGGTGCGCCGCCGTGATGGACCGCACGATCGACAGGCCGAGGCCCGCGCCCTCCCGGTGCGACGTCCGGTCCGCGACGAGCCTGCGGAACGGCTCGAACAGCGGGGTGACCTGGTGGGCGAGAATTTCCCGGCCGGTGTTGTGCACGGTGAGCCCGTCGGAGGTCACGGTGACCTCGACCCAGCCGCCTGCGCGGTTGTACTTGATGGCGTTGTGCACCAGGTTGTCGAGCATCCGCTCCAGCAGCAACGGGTCGCCCGGCACGGTCCGTTCCCGCAGGACCCGGCGCAGCGAGACCTCGTGCTGCGCGGCCAGATCCGTGTAGCGGTCCAGCACGGAGTCGGCGAGTTCGTCCAGGCGCACCGGGATCGCGCCGGAAACACCCCGATCGCTTTCCGCGAGCACCAGCAAGCCCTCGATCAGCGCCTCGCTGCTTTCGTTGACCAGCAGCAGTTCCCGGCCGAGCCGGTCCACGCCGGGGTTGTCCTCCTCGGTCACCATCGCCACCTCCACCAGCGTCCGCTGCACGGCGAGCGGCGTGCGCAACTCGTGGGAGGCGTTGGCGGCGAACCGCCGCTGGCCCTCGTAGCCGAGCGCCACCCGGTCGAGCATGTCGTTGATGGCGAGGGTCAGGTCCCTCAGTTGGTCGGGCGCGCCCGCCGTCGGAACGCGTTGGCCCAGATTCTGCGGTCCGGTGGAGCTCAAGACGCCCTGAATTCCCTTGAGGGGGCGCAAGGTGACCTCGTTGACGACCGTGCGGATCAACCGGTGGAGCACCACCAGCACGATCAGCGGCGCGGCCACGAGCGCCACCATGCCGAGCAGCGCGAAGACCGCGCGCCCGTTCATCAGCGGCTCGTTCCAGCCCTCCCACCACCACCGCAGTTCCAAGAACCACCTGCCGAGCCACTGGCCCAGGTCGACGATCGGGCGGAAGAGCACCACACCCAGCGCGAAACTGCCGAGGACGAGCGTGGCGATCCGGCCCGCCAGCGAAGCGGGCTCGCTGATCAGTCGCCGAAGCGATATCCCGCGCCCGCGACCGTGTGGATCAGCGGTGGGCTGCCCAGCTTGCGCCGCAACGTCATCACCGCCACCCGGACCGCGTTCGTGAACGGGTCGGCGTGCTCGTCCCATGCCTTCTCCAGCAGTTGCTCGGTGGTGACCACCGCACCCTCGGCCCGCATCAGCACGCCGAGGACCGCGAATTCCTTCGGCGCCAGCTTGAGCGGACGGCCGTCCCGGCTGGCGAAGCGCCGCGCGGTGTCGAGCTGCACGCCCGCCTGGTCGAGCACGGGTGGCAGCGCGGGCCGCACCCGACGGCCCAGCGCGCCGATCCGCGCCACGAGTTCGGCGAACGCGAACGGCTTGGTGAGGTAGTCGTCGGCGCCGATGCCCAACCCCTCCACCCGGTCCCGGATGGTCGCGGCGGCCGTCAGCATCAACACCCTGCTGTCGCGCTGTTCGGTCGTGATCCGTCGGCACACCTCGTCGCCGTGCACCTCCGGCAGGTCGCGGTCGAGCACGACCACGTCGTAGTCGTGCACCAACGCCTTCTCCAGCGCCGCGTCGCCGTCGTAGCAGACGTCGACGGACATCCCCAGATGCCGAAGCCCGCGCGCCAAGGTGTCCGCCAGCTTGCGCTCGTCCTCGGCGACCAGAACCCGCATCTCCACCTCCGGTCGCACTGTCTACCCGCGTGAGGATAAGCGCAGCATAAGAAATCGACTTATCGGGTGCGCGGTGCCCGACGCGTACTTCTTTCCCTGCCGAAAACGGCCGGAAAAGAGGATTTCACGAAATGACGCACTTTCTCCGCTGGGCCCGGCACCCCGCGGTGTTCGCGGCGCTGCTCGCGTTCGACCTCGCACTGGTCGTGTCGACCGTGCTGTCGTTCCACCCGGCGGTGGGCCACGGCTACCTGCTCGACCTCGACGTGTACCGGACCGGGGCGCGGGCCTGGCTGGACGGCGGCGACCTGTACGCCGATCTCCCGGTCCTGGCCGGGTTCACCATGCCGTTCACCTACCCACCGTTCGCGGCGGCCGTGCTCGCACCGCTGGCCATGCCGCCGTTGTGGGTGGCAGGCACGCTGCTCACCGTGGTGTCCGTGGTCGCCATGGCCGGGTCGACCCTGCTGGTGACGCGTGCGCTCGGCGCGCTGCGGCAGTACAGCTCCTTGCTGACCGTCGCCGCGGTCCCGTTCGTGCTGGTGTTCGAGCCCGTGCGCAGCACCCTGGCCGCCGGGCAGATCAACGCGGTCCTGCTGCTGCTCGTCGTCGTGGACTGCCTCGCACTCCCCCAGTCGCGTTACCGCGGCGCGCTGGTGGGCGTCGCCGCGGCGGTGAAGCTCACCCCCGCCGCGTTCATCCTGTTCTTCCTGCTCAAGCGCGATCGACGGGCGGCGCTGAACGTCGTTGTGTCGTTCGCCGTGTGCTCGGGCGTCGGTTTCCTGTGCGCCCCAGTGGATTCGTGGCGGTTCTGGACGGAGGTCCTGTACCAGACCAAGCGGGTCGGCGGCCCGATGTTCACAGCGAACCAGTCCATCACCGGCGTGCTCGCCCGGTTCGACGTGCCGCACACCGGCCTGTGGCTGGGACTGGGCGCGCTGGCCGTCGGTCTTGCCGTGGTCGGCATCCGCAAGGCGTTGGCCGAAGGGCAGACCGCCCTCGCACTGGCGTTGACCGCCCTGGTCCCCCTGCTGTGCTCGCCCATCTCGTGGTCGCACCACTGGGTGTGGGCGGTCCCCCTGGTGCTGGCGCTGGGCAGGCGTACCCGCCCGTCACTGGTGTTGGCCATCAGTGGAATCGCGCTGTTCGCACTGGGCGTGCACTGGTGGTTCCCGACCGCGGGCGACGTCGAACTCACCTGGCCGCTGTGGCAGCAGTTGCTCGGCGGCGGCTACACCTACTGGGCCTTCGCGGTGTTGGGCTGCGCCGCTGCCGGCCTGCTGGCGCAGCCTCGCGTGCCTTCTCCCCCAGACCGGCAGCCGGACTTTTCGCGACCAGCACGGATAAGCGCCACATAAGCATTCGACTTACCAGCCCCGTAACACGACCCGCGTACCTCTTTCCCAGCCGATCCCGGCCGAGAAGAGGAGCCGACGACAATGTCGAAATACGCGCGCTGGACGCGGAATCCCGTGTTCTTCGCGGTGCTGGGCGCGGTGGACCTCGTGGTGCTGGTGGCACTGCTGACCCCGGACAAGTACCTCCTCGACCTGGACGTCTACCGAGTCGGAGCGCGAGTGTGGCTGGACGGCGGCGACCTGTACGCCCGGCTGCCCGATCTGACGTTCGGCTACAACCTGCCGTTCACCTACCCGCCGTTCGCGGTGGTGGTGCTCTCCCCACTGGCCATCCCGTCGTTGGCTACCGCCAGCACCGCGATCACCCTGCTGTCCGTGGCCGCGCTGGTGGCGTCCACGGTGCTGGTAGCCCGAAAGCTGGGCGTGCGAGGACACCACTTGCCGCTGCTGGGAGGAGCAGCGCTCCCCATCGCGCTGTGGTTCGAACCGGTGACCTCCACCCTCGATTTCGGCCAGATCAACGCCCTGCTGCTCGTGCTCGTCGTGGCGGATTGCCTCGGCTTCACCCCGGCGCGCTACCGCGGTGCGCTGATCGGCATCGCGGCCGCCGTGAAGCTCACCCCGGCGGCGTTCATCCTGTTCTTCCTGGTCAGCCGCGACCGGCGAGCCATCCGCAACGCCGCGCTGTCGTTCGTCACGTGCACCGCGCTCGGTTTCCTGTTCGCGGGCGCCGATTCCGTCCGCTACTGGGCGGACGTGCTGTTCGACACCGACCGGATCGGCGGCCCGAACTACGCGGGCAACCAGTCGATCACGGGGGTGCTGTCCCGGTTCGACACGCCGTGGCAGGGCCTGCTGTGGGTCGGGTTGAGCGCGCTCGTGGTCGGCGTGGCCGCGATCGGGATGCGCCGGGCGTTCGCGGCAGGCCACGTCTGCCTCGCGTTGGCGCTCAACGCGCTCGCCCAGTTGCTCTGCTCGCCGGTGTCCTGGTCGCACCACTGGGTGTGGGCCGTCCCGCTGGTGCTGGTGCTCGCCGAGATCGGCCTGCGCACGCGCACCGCGCTGCCGTTCGCCTTGGGAGCCATCGGGGTGGTGCTGTTCATCGAGGCACCGCACTGGTGGTTCCCGCGCGCCAGCGATGTCGAACTCGCCTGGCCGCTGTGGCAACAGCTCGTCGGCGGCAGTTACGTCTACTTCGGACTGGTCGTGCTCGGGTGTGCCGCGGCAGGCTTGCTGACCCCACACAGTCGGCTCTCGGCCGGCGAGACGTTCGCCGTCAAGGAGTCTCGAGTGCGGGCTCGACCCAGGCCCCACTGACATCCACGCAAGCGGCGGCGGAAGTCCGCAGGGTCACCCGCCGCACACCCGCGAGTTTCGCCTCCAGTTCCTCGGCCGACTTCACCGGGAGAGTGATCGAGGCCACCGTGACGCCGTCGGCGATCACCGCGAACGTGACCGGCGCTCCGGTCGGCGTGTCGCGCACAGCGACCTTCGTGGTGAGCCTCCCGGAGAAGCCGCCGAGGTCGTAGGTCTCCACCAGCACACCGGGAACGCCGTTCACGCAGGACAGGTGTGCGATCTTGGCCTCGAAGCCGGGTTTGTTCTCGACGGTGACGGTCTCGTCGCTCAGCACCCGCCCGTCCAGCGGCGTGAGCCGGGCCAGCGGACCAGGGGACGTGACCTCCGCGGAGGGTGCGGTGCTCGGTGGAACACTGCTCGAGGTGGTCGTCGTGGTAGGTGAGGGCTGGGTCCACGGAGATGATGGCGCCGACCCGGTGGGCGACGATCCGAACGGGATGCCCGCGGCGACGCCCAGTGCCGTCACCGCGACGATTCCGACGATCACCGCACCCCAGACCAATCCCGTGGTGGTATGGATGTGCACACCACCCTCGATCGCCCCGGCTTGGACAACAGGGCCGTGAGGTGACTTGGCCGCGTTGGACGTGCCGGTGGATGGCCCGTCTAATCGGGTCACGGCCGCAGTGTGGTGATGGTGTTCGACCACGTCCCTTCCCGCTTGGACGACCTTGCTGGAGTTCGAGGCGTCCGCCGACTGCTGAGCGACGAGCGGATCCGGCCTGGATTCATGGTCCACGGGAAGATTCTGCCCCGCAGCGACTCACCACTCCGGGCCCCGTCACCTTTCCCGACCCAACTGCGGTCACACCCGCAATAGTGCGGCCGGGGCAAGAGCGGTAAGTCCTCGCCGCCTACGGTTCCGACATCGGCGAACACCCCGAGCACTCGACGCTGATCACCTTGGGCCCGGATCCGGGGCGGGTGCTGGAGGAGAACCCCGACGAGTTCAGCGCACGAGTGGTCGGCCTGCACACGCAACGCCTGCCCCACTGACTCGCCGACGAACGCCGCTGGTACGGGTGACGAGCGGAGGCCGTGCCGCGAACAGCAGGAGGTTCGACAGAAGCTGTGACGCGGGACGCGTAACCGAACACTCCTCGGAAGCCCCGTGCTGCTCACCTGGCGCCGTGCGAGGGATGGGTGCCTTGCGCTCGGCCGCGACCTGCCTGTGTGTGCCATCATGACGACACCACAGACTCAGAGGGCGTCGGAGGTGAGATGAGACCAGGTTGGCTCGGCATGACGCACTGTTCTACCTCTTAACTATTCAGATGAGCCTGCCCGAAAACTGGTTGGACTCCTGCTCTACGGAGTAGTCGCAGCCTTCCTCCTGGGCCTGTCGGTCTTCCTCGTGACCTACTCCTTCAAGCTGGCATGCATCGCGGCCCGCACGCTGGAGGACAAGCTCACCGCCCGGGCCCGCCCCTCGGACGTCCATACCTCCGCACGAAACACGGCTTCGGGTGAGTTCTGTGGAACGGTGATCCAGATTGGCACGGTCCAGGGCGACCTGAACGTCCACGAAACCAGGTCGTCGGATGACGACCCACCTGTCGACGAGACACCGTGACGTTCACTCGACTCCTGCGAGGCACCGATTCACCGACGTCAGCTCCTCGGGCCATCCTAAATCGCAACTTTGAATGGCCGGTCGGTGGTCTTTCAACGCAGGTCGCTCCTTTCATGCCGCGCATCGAGTTCGTCGCACCGGCAGGGCCCCAAGTCGTCACATCGTGCGCAGGATCGCTGGCCGGACGACCGCACTCCCCCAGCAGGGTTGCGGACCCTGAGGCGTGGCCGACACCGCCAACCAGGTCCGGACACCGACAACACCAAACGGAGGAGACCCCTCGACTACGGTCACACCCCGCTGCTGGGCGGGTCGATGAAGCAGCCATAGCTGTCCTCGTCGTACCGGTCGAATGTCGGCGACACGGTGCCCTGCTCGGCCAGTCGAGTCATCGACGGAACCGGGTCGGCGTCAGGGGCGGCTCGAGGCAGCGCACGGCGTCCACGGCGATCCGACATGGTGGTGTGCCGCCGCCTGCGTCACCCACCGGAGCGGGTGCTTCCGCGAGCGACAGAACAGCACGAGCCGGGCTGGCTCGGCTCGTTGTGCTTTCGACGGTTCGTCAGCGTGTCGTGCTCAGCCGCCAGTCCGCGTAGCGGCGTGCCATACGCGCGATCTCGTCGGTGGCGGCGGCCTTGTACGTCCAGAGCCCCGCGACGTAGACGGCGAACGCGGTGATGTCGTCCTCGGAGGCGTCGGCCCAGCGCGTGTGCTGCCGTGCCCAGGTCTCCGCCTCGCCGGGGCTGTGTCCCGCGTCGATCAGGCGGATCACCAGCAAGGCCGGGTCGACCCAGGCGGCGCCGGCCGCGGGCAACCCCCAGTCGATCACGTGCACGGACTCCGTGTCGGTGATGATGAACTGGTCCGCGTGCAGATCGGAGTGCACGAGCGTGTCCCCGCTCACGCGCTCGGGGGCCTGCCGCTCCCAGTGCGACAGCAGGTCGAGGTTCCAGGCGCCGAGGGTGTCGGGCCGTTCCTCGGCGAGTCGAGGCCACCAGGACGATGCCCAGCGCAGCGTCAGCGGACGCAGTGTCGGGGCGGTCACGGCGCTGATCCGGGCGAGGGTGGACGCGATGAGCGGAAGGTCGGTCGATCCGGGGCCGAGCTTGGCCGGGCGTCCCGTGAGGTGTTCGAAGCCGACGATCAGCCAGTCGTCGATGTCGTCGGCGAACAGCACGGCTGGAGCGATTCCGGGCGCGAGGCCCGCGGCCTCGGCCTCGTTGCGGAGCCAGCGCATCGCGGGTGACACACCGACGACGGCCTTGACGAACACCGGCTCGCGGGAGCCTCTGCGCACGGTTGCGGAGAAGTTGCAGCTCTGTCCGGTGGTCGTCGGTTGGACATCGGCGATGTCGCCTATGTGCGTCCGCACTGCCTGCCGGATCGAGTCCGGCAGTTCGCTCCAGCCGTACTTCTTCACGTCGCTACCCTGATTCTGGTGGCCGGCCGCGGTTATCGGCCGGTCCCGTTCGAGTCCGTGTTCTCGTTCCCGCGTTCCCCGGACGCTCGGCAGCCGTCGTCGCCGTCGGTGCACTGGATGTTCAGAGCCAACCACAGCTCCTCGTCGACCACGAAGCCGACGGATCGGATCGCGTCCTTCGTACGGGTGATCACGCCCGCGGTGTCGGTCTCGCCGTCGCCGTCGTCGTTGGGCAGGTGGTGGACGAAACGGCCGACCACCTCGGCGCAGAAGTCGGCGTAGGGCTTGGTGTAGAGGAGGAAGGTGTGCCAGCCGATGTCCACCAACTCCGACCGGGCGAGGGAGACCTGGTGAGGCTCCCCGCAGGTGGCCAGGAAGGCCAGTGCTTGGTCGACGATCCGCGCGGCGAAGTCGACCGGCATGTCGTGTTCCCTGGCGATCCGGTTGGACAGCCGGTCGAACAGGTCCGTCGGGACGAGGCTCTGTCCGGTGCGGCTCTGCAGGACGGTGGTCACGGAGTCTCCTTGCATTCGTCGACCGGGGTCGGTCTCACCAGGTAGCCTGACCGTTACGCGGCGTGAGAGGAATCGGTCGGCCGTTAGCAAGGGTTTGCAGAACGGCGGGGCGCAGTGGGCGGTCTTGGTCAGCGGCTTCGGCAGGCACGCACCACCGCCGGTGTCAGCCTGGCCGCGATGGCGTCACGGACCCACTACAGCAAGCCCTACCTCAGCCAACTGGAAAACGGGACGCGAGCCGTCCTGCCCGCTCATGTGATCGCGTACTCCCGATGCCTCGACGTCGCCGTCGCCGCGCTCTGCGGTCCGCACCACGACCCGCTGCGCGTGGCGCACGAATGGCTGGTGGCGGACACTCCCGGCTCGGTTCACCGCGCGGCCGGTCGCCGGATCGGCGAGAGCCTCGTGGCGGAGTTGGAGCAGCGCGTGGTGAGGCTGCGCCACCTCGACGACACGGTCAGCGGCGGGGATCTCCTCCCTCTCGCTCGACGCGAACTGGCCGACGTCGAGGATGTCGTCCACGCCGCGACCTACACCGAGGCCACGGGACGGCGACTGCTGGTCGTGGTCGGTGAACTGTCGCAACTGGTCGGCTGGATCGCCGGCGACGCGGGCAACTACGTCCAGGCGCAGAACATCTACCTCAGCGGTGTCGCCGCCGCTGAGACCGCGGGCGACCGCACGTTGGCGGCGCAACTGCTGTCGACGCTGTCCTACCAGATGGCGACCGTGGGCAACCCGACCGACGCGGCACTTCTGGCCAAGACCGCGGTCAGGGGCGCTCCCGAGGCATCGCCGGTCGCGAAAGCGCTCCTGCTGGAGCGCGTTGCCTGGGCCAGCGCCCGCTCCCGAGACCCACAGGCCACCCACCGCGCCCTCGACGCGGTCGACGACGCCTACGCGGCGCGCTCCGCGAGCGTCGAGGAACCGCACTGGGTCTACTGGATGAGCCGCGGCGAGATCGACGTCATGGCCGGCCGGTGCCTCATCGAACTGGGCGACCCCGCCAGAGCCGCCCCGTTGCTCACCGCGGCCATCGCCGACTACGACACGACCTTCGCCCGCGAGGTGGCGCTCTATCGGACGTGGCTGGCCGAGTCGTTCGCACGCACCGGGGAGGTGGACCAGGCGCGCACGATGATCGAGAAAGCGCGAGCAGCGGCGGATGGACTGCACTCCGCGCGGCTCGGGCGCCGGGTCGAGGAGATCGACGACCTCATTCGCCAGTGCTCGACCCGCGGCCCAGCCACGGCACCGCCTGGGTGAACGACGCGCGCGGCTACGGGAGCGGCGGTCGGGCAGGGCAATGCCGCGGCGTCGTGGCCGTGCTGCTCGCGGACGAGTGCGTGGACTCCGTGCGCATTCCGTTCATCGAGCATGACCCTGTCGAGCCGGTCGGCGAGCCGGAAGGCCGGTGGCATGCCTTCGATTCCGACAGGAGGTGGGGCGAGAATCCGACAGCCAGCGGACGCCGCTACCGCTGTGGAAGACCCCTGCATGATCCAACCGTTCACCGGCCTGCGTCCGTCCAGCTGCTGCGGCGCGATCCGGCGGCGGTCCGGGGGATCGTGGAATCGCTGTGGTGTTCGGAACGGCCGACCTCCAAGCCGTCGCGGGCTCCGAATCAGTCCGGACGGTGCTCACCCACTCCCCCGGCCCGCTCACGCTGAGCAAGCACGCGATCCCCGAAAAAACAGGGTTCAATCCTGATTCAATCGGGTGACGTTAGAGCCACCCGAACGCGAAACGGCCTCGACCTGGGCAAAGGTCGGGCCGTTCGGACGTCCGTTGAGGGAGCAGCAGGTCAGGATTCGGGGAAGATCCCATCCTGGACCAAGCGCTCGCGCCACTGCCGCACCACGTCGGGCGGCGGCGTGAGCGGTTCACCGGCCAGCAGCAGTCGCACCGCTTCCTGCAAAGCCTTGGGCATGGCGTCCTTCGCCGCCCTGGCGCGGGCCGGACTGCCGTCGGCCACCGCGAGGGCGGTCGCGGCCTGCTCCAACGTCACCTCCGCCGGAATCCGCGCGTCGTAGACCCAGAGGTTCTGCTCGTTGCGGCGCTTCGCCTGCGGGCGGGTGAGGTCATCGGTTCGAAGGTCGTCGTGCGCGGCCGTCAGGGTGTTAAGTGGTGTTAGGTCGGTCGTCGGTCGTGGCCAAACGCTACGGTCACGATCATGGTGAGTGACGCAGACAAGCCTGTCGTGCACCCCGAGCGTGCCCAGGCAGAGGAACTGTTCGAGTTGGCCAAGGGCAACTTGGCCGACGCCGACGACGTGGAGTTGGGCGAACCTGCGGAACTGGGCTCGCTGGCCTGGGCTCAGGTCCATCTGCTCAAGGCCATCTACCACGAACTGCGCTACGGCAACGACCAAGCCGCCGCGCGGGTCGAGGCGGACGCCGCGGCGTTGAGCGATCACACCGACGCGATGGACCGCATGGCCCGTGACATGCGGGGGTTGGGCGATTCACTGAGCCGCAGTCGCTACCGCGAATAGGGCTTGCCGGTCATGGCCAGGCCGTGAGCCGACGTGGGCCGGGACAGCAGCCGGACCGGGCAGCATTCCCTCCATTAGTGACCGCCGCCGCCCGGCCACCAGGCTCGCTTCCTCGGTTGGTTCGGGTGCCGCCACCCATCGTGCGACCTGCTCAAACCAAGATTGTCAGTGCTCGCATTGAGAACTCAAGCCATGCGATGCACAGCGCCCGTACGCGGCCACACCCGTGACGTGGTCGCGCTCAGCAACCTGCACGAGCACGTGCCCAGGCCGGGCTGGGACTTGCTGGTCCAAGCGGACGCGTCGGCTACAAGGCGGCGCGGGCCTCGCGGAGTTCCCGCAGCACCTCGAGGGTGTGCGTGCCGAAGTCGAATCGGTCGTTCTCGACCCACGCGGCGTACCCCCGCTTGAAGGCCAGGACGCCGATCTCGCCAGCCAGGGCCGCGCTCACCTTGGGCACCCCCCGGTCGAGCAGGGCTGTCGTCATCGCGGCGGCGAGGGCGACGCTCTTGAGCGCGTCTCGCTCCTGGAGCTCGGTGCTGGCAGCGAGGGCCTTCTTGAGCCGGGGACCGATCTCGCGGACCTCCGGCCCCATCAACGCGGACGCGCGCACGAGGCCGGCGGCGACCGCGTCGAGCGGGCCGACGCCTTCGGGCGCCTCGGCGATTCCCTCGGCCAGCATCTGGCTCAACGCCTCCTGCCCCACCACGAGCAGCTCTCGTTTGTTGGGGAAGTGCCGGAAGAAGGTGCTCTTGGTGACCTCGGCGCTCTCGGCGATCTGCGCGACCGTGGTGGCGTCGTACCCCTGGTCGATGAACAGGTCGAGCGCGGCCAGGACGAGGCGTTCGCGTGCATCGGGTTTCCATCGCGACATACGGCCCAGCATAGGTGACGAGACCTTGGTCCCGTCACTTCTGCTACCGTGATGGGACCTTTATCCCATCACTTGCGGGAGCTTCGCATGCGCGTCTTCATCACCGGTGGCACCGGCCTGGTCGGGTCCGCTGTCGTGGCCGAACTGCTCGGCCACGGTCACACCGTCCTCGCCCTCGCCCGCTCCGACGCGTCCGCGCGGGCGGCCGAGAAGGCCGGGGCTGAATCCCTCCGTGGCGGCCTGGCCGACGTGGACGTCCTCCGGGCCGGGGCCGCCAGGACCGATGGAGTGATCCACGTGGCGTTCGGCAAGGACTACAGCAGCCCCGAAGCGGTCGCCGCGTCGATCGCCGAGGAAGCGGCGGCTCAGCAGGTCATCGGTTCGGCACTGGAGGGTAGCGACCGCCCGTTCGTCATCGCCGCGGGCACGCCCGTGGTACCGGGGCGCGTCGTCACCGAGGCCGACCCCGGATCGACCGACGGGCCGGGCGGGGACCGCGTGCGTGCGAGCACGGCGGTGCTGGAGTTGGCCACGCGCGGGGTACGCAGCTCGGCCATCCGCCTGCCGCGCACGGTCCACAACCGGGGCAACGGCGGATTCGCCGGCGTGTTGACCCAGATCGCCCGCCAGAGCGGGGTTGTCGGCTACCCCGGCGACGGCACTCAGCGCTGGCCGGCCGTGCACGTGCTCGACGCCGCGGTGCTCTTCCGGCTGGCCCTCGAGCAGGCGCCTGCCGGGACCGCCTGGCACGCCGTGGCCGACGAGGGCGACCAGGTGCGAGACATCGCGGCGGTCATCGGCCGTCGCCTCGACCTGCCGGTGCGGCAGATGCCGACCGAGTCCTTCGGCCCCATCATGGGCCCGAGCTTCGCGACTGATCAGCCTGCGACCAGCGCGCACACCCGGCAGGCCCTCGGATGGGTGCCGAAGCACCCGAGCCTCCTCGACGACCTGGAGAACATCGAGCCCTGAGATCAGCCCGCGCCGCACTCGCGGTCACCCAACCCCGGTCGTGCGCGGTCAGGTGACTGACGCACGGTTCCGGAGGGCGCTAGTCGACTTCGACGCGGCCCTGACCACGAGGGCGCTGTTCGCCGAGTCGAAGCAGACGGGATCGGGTGCCGGTACCGGGGACGGGCTGGAAGGTCAGCAGTCGTTGGCCCGCCTCGCGGGCACGCACCACGGCGCACTTCACGTCGAGATTTCCGTTGGGGTGCAACAGGGTCTTCGTCGTGGGTCGCAGCAACGCGACCTCGTGGCGGTCCCACAGCTCGGCGAATTCGGCACTCACCGCGGACAGGTCCCGGATGAGGCTGAGCGCGGGTTCGTCACGACCGCGCGCCGAGGTCGACGCGCGCAGGTCGGCGACGTAGGAACGCGCGGTCTCCTCCTGGTCCGCGGCCGGGGTCAGCGCGTCCCGCCACCGCTCATCGGTGAACCACCGCCAGATCAGGTTGCCCGCCCGGCCCGGTCGACCGGCGAAGTCGCCGAACACGGCCACGCCGACCCGGTTTTGCCGGAGAACGCCGCCGAGGTCGTCGGTCAGGAGCGCGATCGTCGTCGGGACGAGGGCGTCCATGATCGAGACGAGTTCGGGGTCGACCCGAGGCGACCGGAGGAGCGGTACGGGCGGGGTCTGTCCGGCGAGCAGGTAGAGGTGGTCGCGTTCGTCCGCGGTCAGGTCCAAGGCGCGCGCGACGGCGGCGAGCACCGGCGCGGACGGTTGCGGGCCGCGAGCCTGTTCCAGCCGTTCGTAGTAGTTGGTCGACATGCTGGCCAACGCCGCCACCTCGTCGCGACGCAGCCCCGGAGTCCGGCGGCGGCCGTAATGGGAGGTGCCCACTCGCTCGGGGGACAACGCCTCCCGGCGTCGGCGCAGGAAGTCCCCGAGCTCGACCGGGTCGGTCCGACGGCGACCCGGTTCCCCGTGCCCGTCACCGTTCTCGGCAAGTGGTCGCCTCATGGGCGTCATCCTTGCACTCCAGGTCGACAGGAACGGCGACGCCCATTTTGGCGTGCTAGCCACTGATCGTCAGTCCGTGGCTGCGAGGCCCGGCACGCGCCAAGGTCGGGACCAGGCCGGTCGGCCGTCATCTTCGACAGTGTTTGAGGAGCCGGAGCAGGTTATGGCGACAAGTGTGTTGATCTCCGGTGCCAGCGTCGCAGGCCCAGCGCTGGCCTATTGGCTCGACCGCTTCGGTTTCGAGGTCACGGTGGTCGAGATGGCGCCCGCGCTGCGACAGGGCGGGTACGTGGTGGACTTCCGCGGCCCGACGCACATGACCGTGTTGGAACGCATGGGGATCGTGAACGAGCTGCGCGCCCACAGCACCGGCGGCAGCCCCACCCGATTCGTGGACGGACGAGGCCGGTCGTTGCTGCGCCTCCCGGCCGAGTTCACCGGCGGGGAGCTGGAAATCGCCCGGTCGGATCTGTCCGAAGTGCTGCACCGGACGACCTCTGACACGGTCGAGTACGTGTTCGGCGACACCATCACCGGGCTGGAACAGTCACCGCACGGCGTGGACGTCACGTTCGAGAAGGCGCCTGCGCGCCGGTTCGACCTCGTGATCGGCGCCGACGGGATGCACTCGCGCGTCCGCGGCCTCGCGTTCGGCCCGGAGGAGCGGTTCGTCAGCCCGCTGGGCTACTACCTCGCCGGGTGGGACATGCCCTGGGACCGGGACCTGGGTGGCGAGGTGCTGGCGCACAATCGGCCGGGAACCGCGATCGCGCTGTCCGCGAGCGTCCGTGATCCGGCCCTGGCGAACGTGCTGGCCATCTTCGCCTCTGGTCCGCTACCGGGCACCAGGGGCGACCGGCCACGACAACACCAAGTGCTGCAAAGGGTCTACGGCGGGCAGGACTGGCACGTGCCCGCGATGCTCGCCGCACTGCCCAGGTCAGCCGACACGTACTTCGACGCCATCGCCAGGGTGGACGTTCCATCGTGGTCCTCCGGCCGGGTCGCCCTGCTCGGGGACGCGGCGTGCGGCGCCACCTTCGGCGGGATGGGAACCGGTACCGCGATCGTCGCGGCCTACGTCCTGGCCGGGGAACTCGAGCGGGCCGGAGGCGATCACGCCGCCGCGTTCGACCGGTACGAACACATCGTCCGGCCCTATGCCACCCGTTGCCAGGAAGGCGGACGGTCCGCGGCGAAGCTGCTCGCCCCCGGCAGCCGCACGACGTTGTTCCTGCGCAACCGTTTCCTCAGCAGTCGTGTGGGTGGCCGCCTCGCGCTCCGGGAAGCCACGAAACCGGCCCACGGTCTCACGCTGCCCGAGTACCCGAGCCGGACCGCCTACCGCCACTAGCGGCGTGTCGACGATCCGCGCGACAGCGGCCAGTACTCCAGCCGCACCTGGTGATCATGTGGTCTGCCGTGCCCGTGTTGGATTCAGAGGTCGCCCAGGAGCGCCTTGATGACCTCCATGAGCTGTTCGCGCAACTGATCGGCGGGCAGGTCCTCGTAGTGGTCGGAGAGCATGACCAGCGGCCCGAAGATCGCGCCCAACGTGCTGCCGAGCCGGACCCGGACCCGCGGTTCGAGCCGCGGATCGGCGAAGAGGACGGACAGCTTCGTGTTCTGCCGCGCCATCCGGGCGCCGAGTTCGGGGTCGTTGGCGAACAGCGCGTGGAAGACGTCCTCGTTGCGTTCGAGGACGACGAGCATCTGCCGGTGCCGCAGGGCGATGTCGATGATCTGGGGCAGAGCCCGCTGCCAGGCGCCTGGGTCGGTGCCTGCCACCACCAGTCGGTCGGATGCCTCGGTGAGCACGTCCAGGGCCCGGCCGACGACCGTGCGGGCGATGTCGTCCTTGGCGTGGAAGTGGTGGTACACCGCCGCCTTGCTGACGTCGAGCCGCTCGGCGATGTGCCGCAGCGATGTGCCCTGATATCCCTGCCGGGCGAACAGGTCGACGGCGACGTCGACGATGCGCTCTCGCATCGGCTTGGGAGTGGGGTTGGCGGCGGTCACGGCGACAGGGTATAACTTGCCGATCGACAAGGCACGGCTTGTCGATCGGCAAGGGCTCCCCCTTGACCGCGATGCTGAGGGGTCGATCGTGAAGAGTCGTCTGCTCGACCGTCTGCTGGTCGCCGCCCAGGTCCACGCGACCGAGTCGCTGGGGCCGCGGTTGCGGTTGGTCACGCTGACCGGGCCCGACCTGGCCGGACTCGACTGGTTGCCCGGCCAGCACGTGCGGCTGCAGGTGGCGGCCGGGCCTGCCGCCGTCGACTGGCTGGTGGGCACGCTGCGCACCTACACGGTGTGGAGCTACCACGACCAGACCATGCAGCTCGTCGTCTTCGACCACGGGGACGGGCCCGGTGCCCACTGGGCGCGAACCACCCGGCCGGGTGACGAGCTGCTGATGATGAAACCGCAGGGCAGCTTCGTCACCACCCCCGCCCCGTACCACCTGTTCGCCGGGGAGGAGACCGCCCAGGCCGCGTACGGCCCGATGCTGCGGGCGCTGCCGACCGACGCACGGGCCTTCGGTGTACTCGAGGTCGACTCGCCCGAGGAGCGCTTGGAACTGGGACCCGGCACGAACCTGGAGTGGATCTACCGCCAGGGGCGCTCCGCTGCCTCCTCCGAGACCCTGGTCGAGGCCGTCCGCGGGCTGGAACTGCCCGCCGAGCCGGGCCGGGCCTATCTGGCCGGGGAGGCCCGGACGATCCAGCTAGTGCGCCGCCACCTGGTCGAGGAGCGGAACTGGCCGCGCCGCAACGTGCTCACGAAGCCGTTCTGGACCCCGGGACGCAAGGGCATGGACTAGCCATCGATCTTGAAGCGCTCCGAGAACGCCAGGACTGACGCGGGCCCACGGGCGTCGCCCACATGGACGGCCACGACATGCTCTATCAAGGTGACGATCCGTCTCAAATCGGTCGTCCTGACGGATGCTGTCCCCATGACCTCGGAATCCGTCCCCCACTGCGACCTCTGCGGTGGTAGCGGGTCGATGACCTGGCAACAGCCCTCCCCCGGCCCGGACGGCAAGATGATCTTGACCGAGGTGAGCCACCCCTGCGTACAAGGGTGCTCGGGGTGGTGGAAGCTGCCCGCCGCCGAGCAGGTTGACGTGGTGGAGCCCGACACTGACTCCACCGTGGGCAACGTCGCGCAAGCCAACGGCTACCACCGCACGGAGTGGTCCCAGCCGTTCGAGCAGGAACGAGGCCCTGGTTCACCGTCACCGCGATGAGGCCGCGTCCAACTCCGGAAGCCGTTCACCGCGCCATCCGTCAACCCCTCACCGGGAGATGGAGATGTTGAACCTCGCGGTTCCCAGGGCTCTGACGGTCGCGAAGAACAAGGGGGCAGCATGCTCGGTGGCCAGGGCGGTGTCGACGCCGCCCAGGTCCAGGACGCTGCTTTCGGGCCATCCCAGGTCACCGAGCAAGCCCGTGACCACGGTCTTGGCCGCGCTGTCGTCGCCACTGACGAAAACGGTCGCCTGGGGCAATGACGCCAGTGGGTCGACCATGATGGTGAAGTTCATCGTGTTGAGCGTCTTCACGACACGGGCTCGCGGGAAACGTGCCTGCACCTGCTGGGCCACGCTATCGCCGGGGTAGGCCATCGTCATCCGCGGGGTGAAAGCGGCGGAGGGGTCGAGCACGATCCTCTCGGCCAGCACGTCATCCCCGATCTCCTCCAAGGCACCGAGCACGGCCGTGCCGGGGATGGCGGTGACGACCACGTCGCTGGACGCGACGGCCTCGCGCGGGCTGAGCGTTCCCGCTTCACCCGCGCGCGTCCGCGATCCGTAGACCACGTGGTGACCGGTGGACGTCAGTCGTGTCCCCAGTGCCGAGCCGACCTTGCCCGTGCCGAGGATCGCGATTTTCATGGGTTCTTCCCTGGGTAGTTCGGACGGTTGAGCGACGAGCGACCGCACGTCGCGGGCTACTTGGTTTCGACCTTCGCCAGGGGCGACTTCCGGGTTTCCAGGGCTTTCACGGCGATGTCCCAGGACAGGTCGCCGGGGAACAACCGGGAACGCAGGTAGGCCCACACCAGCGCCCGCAGCGCGGCGACCCGTTCGGGGTTCTCGTCGGACGTTTCCGCGGCGTCGTAGCCGGAGATCCCGCCGAACAGGTGCTGCGCGCCCAGGAAGGTGAGCAGCGTCTTGTTCCCGCCGGGGCTGTGGGTGTAGGCGTCCCAGCGGTAGCTGAGCCGGGAGGAGAAGTGGGGGTTCAGGTCCTCGTCTCCGGCGATGACGAGCGCGTCGCCGGTCATCTGCCCGAAGTCGAGGTACTTCATCATCGGGTAGTGCTCGGCGGCCCACGGCGAGAAGTGCTCGTCGGCGATGCCCGGTCCCCCGATCACGACGCCTGCCTTGACCCTGGGATCGGAGAGGTCCTTCTCCCGAGGGTCGTTCGGGTCGGACACCCGCATGCCCAGCAGCAGCGAGACCGTGGTGCCGCCGAGCGAGTGCCCGACCGCGGCCACCTTCTCGGTGTCGACACGGCCCGGCAGCCCCGGAACCGCGGCGAGGACCTCCTCCAGGTGGTCGAGGACGACGTGCATGTCGACGACGCGGTCACGCCAGAACAGCGGCGCGTCCGGCAGGTCCTGGTCGCGCAGTTCGAGCACGGTGGAGTCCAGGTGCGTCGGCTGGATCACGACGAACCCGTGAGCGGCCCAGAAGTCCGCGACGGGGCCGTAACCGCGCAGCGAGGAGAGGAAGTTGGCCATGCCGTGCCCGTGCGAGAGCAGGATCACCGGCAGGTCGGTCCCGGTCACGGGTGCCGAGATCTTGATCTCCAGCGGCACGGGCCTGCCCGGCACCTCGAGCGAGACGGGGCTGTAGCTGACGATGGGGGTGGGATCGCTGACCGGCAGGCCGGCGGCGTCCGCGTAGGACGTGCTCATGGTTGTTCCTCTCAGGCCGTTGGTCCGTTGCTCGACGGACTCGGTGGGGGTGATCGTCTTCGATCGCCGAGCAAAAGATTGCCATGCACGGCAAGTTTGCACAAGCGGGCATTTTCACCATGGGGCGCATGTATGCTGAGGCGTGCGCGAGTGATGATCAACGGAGTGCGGGAGAGTGCGACGGTGACCAGTGACGGTCCGGGGCTTCGGGAACGGTCCAAAGCACGACGGCGGCGGCTGATCCTGCACACGGCCCTGCGCCTGTTCACCGAACGCGGGTACGAGCGGACCACGATCGCCGACATCGCCGAGGTGGCCGAGGTCGCGCCGCGGACCGTGACGGGCTACTTCCCGTCGAAGCTCGACTTCATCACGGAATGGCCCGCGTCCATCGAGCAGCGGGTCATCGCGCTGTACCAAGAGGATCCCACCGTGGAGTTCATCGATCTGGTGGACAGGTGGTGGCACGACCTGCGCGACAACGTCGACCAAGAGGAAGCCGCACTCACCCGCGCCATGGCCCTGGCCAACCCCGGCGTGGTCGCCATGGCGGAGGCCGAGGTCTCACAACGGACCCCCGGAACCGGCTTCCCCTTCGACGGAACCGATCGCGACGACCTGGTCGAAGCCGCGGGTCGAGCCGCGATCAGGGGCGTCAACCACATGTTCCTCCGCGGCGTCGCCGAGGACCGGATGACCGACGAACTCCACCACGACCTGCTGCACCTGATCCGCGCCATCGCCGACCGCACCAACGTCGGCCACGGCTCGCTCAAGCTGGACCCTTAGGGTTCCTGCCCGGATCGGCCGTCAGTCCCGCAACGCCAGGTAGCCGCGGGAGAACGCGGCGGCCACCGCGGCTGCTCGGTCGTTGACGCCCAGCTTCGCGTACACGTGCAGCAGGTGCGTCTTGACCGTCGTCTCGCTGATGAAGAGTCGCTTCGCCGCCTCGCGGTTCGTCGAGCCAAGGGCGATCAGCTCCAGCACCTCCAGTTCGCGCTGGGACAGCGGTGCCGGGGCTGGTTTGCGCACCTGTCCCAGGAGCCGGGTCGCGACGGCGGGGGAAAGCACCGCCTGCCCGCGTGCCGCGGCCTCCACCGCGTGGACGAGTTCCGTCCTCGACGCCTCCTTCAGGAGGTAACCGGTGGCGCCGGCCTCGATGGCAGGCAGCACGTGGCTGTCCGTGTCGTACGTGGTGAGCACCAGCACCCGTGACGGCACCCCGCGCTTCGCCAACTCCCTGATGGCGGCGACCCCGTCGGTTCCGGGCATCCGCAGGTCCATGAGGATCACGTCGGGGCGGAGGCGCTCCGCGGTCGCGACCGCTTCCGCGCCGTCACCGGCTTCGCCGACCACCTGGAAGCGCGGGTCGGTGCCGAACATGCCCCGCAGCCCGTCCCGCACCACCGGGTGGTCGTCGACGATCAGCAGCGAGATCACATCGTGCTCCCGACTGGGATCGCCGGCACCGTCACCGTGATCGCGGTGCCCCCGCCGGGCTCGGACTCGACGTCCAGTCGCCCCGCGAGGCGCTGCGCCCGCTGCCGCATGCCCACGAGCCCGAAGCCCCCATCCGCCGAGCTTCCGGTGCGCTCGGCGTCGGGCAGGAAACCCACGCCGTCGTCCAGCACGTCGAGCGTCACCAGGTCCTCCATGTACGACAGGGTCAAGGAGACCCGACCGGCTCGTGCGTGCTTGGCGACGTTGGCGAGAGCCTCCTGCGCGGTCCGCAGCAGTGCCACCTCGACGTCGGTGTGCATCGGCCGGGCGTCACCGGTCGTGGTCACCACCGCCTCGACGCGGTTCACCTCCGACCAGCGCTTCGCCACGTCGCGGATCGCGTCCGGGAGGCGGGCCTCCGCCAGCGCGGACGGTCCCACGGCGTGCACCGTCCGACGGGCCTCGGTGAGGCTCTCGCGGGCCAGGTCCATCGCGTTCGCCACGTGCCGACGCGACACCGCCGGTTCGGCGGGCGCCTGCTCGGCGGCCTGGAGTTGGGTGAGGATGCCTGCCAGCCCCTGGGCGAGGGTGTCGTGGATCTCCCGAGCCATCCGCTGCCGCTCGTCGAGCACTCCGGCCTCGCGGGCCCGCACCAGCAGTTGGGCGTGCAGGCCCGCGTTCTCCGCCAGCGCGGTCTCCAGCTCGGCGTTGGCCCTGTGCAACTCGACCAGCGCCCGCTTCTGCCGGTGGTTGCGCCGGTCGGACATCACGTCGGCGTAGAAGGCCGCCGTGGCCATCACCGTGGTGAGCACGCTGACGGCCGGCCACTTCCACCACTCGTCGGCCGTGATGTCCTCCGCCCCTCCCACGTAGGAGACCGCCGAGACCGCGGACGTGACGGCCACGCCGACGTAGCGCCACCGGCCCTTCAGGTACTGGAAGGCGTGCACGTAACCGGTGAAGGCGAAGAAGCCGAACCAGGGCGTGAGCAGCACTAGGCAGGCGGTCATCGCCACGAGCCCCGTGTAGTACACGCCCATCAGCGGGCTCTTGTGGTGCGACTCCGGATGGAGCGTGTGGAACCACACCACCCACGCGGTGAGCAGAGCGGAGAGCGCGAGCACCCCTGGGAGGTGCACCTCCGAGTTCCAGAGCGGTTGCAGCAGGGCGAACACGACGCTGACCGCCAGCAGCGGGTACGGGAGCACCCTCAGGACCGCGGTCTCCTTGCGCTCCCAGCGGTCGAACTCCTCGCGCAACTCGGCCTCGACACCCACGACCCGACTCCAGCGGAAGTACCTCGATGCCGGACTCCCGGCCAGGAGCATGGCGTCCTGCGATGATCTCACGTCCGCGTGCAGCCAAGTCGTGCTACACCACCGCCCGTATGGCGGGCACACGGCGCAGAGCGCCCGAGATCGCCCAGCTCCCGACCGCGGCGAGCACCAGTGTCAGCAGGAACTTCGGCACGGGTGCCGCGTCGAGTCGTTGCAGTACAGCGACAACTCCGATGATGACCGGCGCGTGCACGAGGTAGACGGCGAAGGTGTTGTCGGCGAGGTAGCGGCTGAACCGCGACGTACCGGCGACGAAGCGTTCGAACGCGCGGAGCAGGACCAGGACGACGCCGACCGCGAACAGCGACTCCGCCAGGGCCAGGGCCAGGTGGGCGAGGTCGTGACCGGCCAGCACACCGGACGCCCCGAAACCCCGGTAGCCACCCAGCGCCAGCGGCACGAACGACACCACCACCAGGAGCACGCCGAACCGGCCGGATCTCCGCGGGAGCGTCGCGAACCAGCGGCGGCGATGCGCGGCGATCCCGGCGGCGAAGAGCAGCACGTACTGCGGCAGGTAGGCGGGGCTGGGCAGTCCGAGCACCGGTTCATCGGTGCCATGCGGGACTACCATCCTCCACACGTAGGTGATCACGCTGAGGACGAGCACGAAAGCGAGCAGTTCCCGCCGCCGCAACGGTCGTGACCGCACTGGCTCCGCGGCCGCGCGCAGGTGCCGGAAGAGCGCGTACGCGAGCGAGAAGATCAACAGCACTTCGAGGAACCAGGCGGGCCCGACCTCCCAGGAGGTGAAGTAGTAGACCGCGAAGGACGGCCGGGTCGAGGCTGGCAGGTCGAGGTACGTCGGCAGGATGAACAACGGCCGCAGCAGCACGATGAACCCGAGGAACGGAATCCCGAGCCGCTTCAGGCGCTCGACCGCGAACGTGCCCGGCCCTCTCCGGTCGACCGCGCCGGGTACGAAGTATCCGGACAGCAGGAAGAAGAACCCCATGAAGAACGTCTGGTTGACCAGGAGCAGCAGGTCCAACGGCGCCGCCGCGGACGGCGAAGCAGGCTGTTGCCAGTTGGGCCAGAGGTCGAGGTTGCTGTAGGGAACCGCGGAGTGGTGCGCGACCACCAGGACGGTCAGGAAGACGCGGAGGTTGTCGATGGAGGAGATGCGTTTGGAGGGCGAAGTCCTGGCGACGTCAGTTCGTGCTGTCACAGGACTTCCTTGCAAGATCTCGCTTTGTCGATGATGGCCATGTGCAAAAGGCTGCCGCCCACAGTGGCGCGCCGGATCGACCACGCGGGCGGGGATCACCGCGGACGCGGTAGACCCCCTCCATCCTCCGATTGGAGGATGGAGGACGGGGCGGCGACGTGCTTTGAGCCGGATCTGGGCGGCTCAGGCGTGGGCGAGGGTGATGGCGGGGAGCGGCCGGGTGGTCTCGGCGACCTGGGTGAGCTTCGCGGTCAACGGTGCCAGCAGACGCGAGGTGATGGCCTTGTCGACCAGCCGACGCAGGGACAGGCCCAGCCGTGTCCGCGGGTAGGCGAACGGCACGATCCAGCGCGGCAGGTTCTGGACGTCGTCGACCAGCGGGCGCATCCACTCCTCGTAGGCGGCGAACGCGGCGTCGGTGTCAGCGGTGTCGGACAGGCAGGCGGCGAGGACGTACCCGCTGACCAGCGCGAGCGAGGCGCCACCGCCGCCCATCGGGGTCACGCACCAGGCCGCGTCCCCGGCCACGCACACGCGGCCGCGGCGCCAGGTGGGCATGCGGATCTGGGTGAGCTGGTCGACGTAGAGGTCGTCCGTGGTGGCGAAGGCGTCGAGGATGCGCGGGGTCTCCCAGCCGACGTCGGCGTAGCGCTCGCGGAGTCGGGCCAGCACGTCGGCCCGGTCCAGTCGACTCAGGTCTTCGCCCCCGGCGTAGGCCAGGATGGCGCGTGTGGTGCCGTGGTTGTCGGGGCGGAGGTGCACCTGCCGCCCGCCGACCGTGGTGTGCCAACGCCACCGGTCGTCGTCGTGCGCCGTGCGCGGAACCGTGCCGAACACCATCGCGACGCCGAGGTCACGGCGCTCGACCGCGGCACCGAAGACCCGATCGCGGGTGGCGGACCGGACGCCTTCGGCGATGACCAGCAGGTCGGCGTGCCGTGTTCGCCCCGAGGTCGTGACCACGGTGACACCGCCGGCGTCCTGCTCGACGGTGTCGATGGGATCGCCGTAGACGATCTTCACGCCCGCGGGCAGCCGCTCCAGGATCGCGGCGGCGAGGTCACCGCGCAGGATCTCCAGCTCGGCCGTCGCGCCGTTCGGCCCGTCCGACGGCAGCTCCGCGAGCACCCTTCCCGCCGCGTCGACGAAGACCGTGCCGGTTTCCGTGGTGTTGCGCGCCCGCACCGCGTCGGTCAGCCCCATCCGGTCGAGCACGTCACGGGCCACGCCCCGCACGTCGACGTTCTGCCCGCCGTCGCGGAACGCGGGCGCGCGTTCCAGCACCGTGACCTCCCAGCCCGTCCGGCGCAGCCAGAACGCGGCCGACAGTCCGGCGATGCTCGCCCCGGAGATCACCGCGTGTCGTGTGGTCGTCATCCCTGCTCCTCAGCGTCACCTTCATGCTTTACAGTGAAGCTACTTCCTGGTGAAGGAGCTTGCATGACGACGACCGACCCGTTCCCGACGGACTGGACGCCCCAGCAGGTCGAGGTGATGCACCGCCTGCGGGACTGGGCGGTCGGCTTCGCCGAGCTGAACCAGCACCTGGCCACCTGGATGCGCCTGCCCGGCTCCGACGCCAACGCCCTGGGTCAGATCATCTGGGCCGACGAGGCGAACGCACCGCTGTCACCGGCTCAACTCTCCCGCCGGATCGGCATGACCTCCGGCGCGACCACCGTGTTGCTCAACCGCCTCGAGACCGCCGGTCACATCCGCCGCAGCCGCGAGCACGCCGATCGCCGACGGGTCACCCTGCGACCGGTCCCCGCGGCACGGGAACGCGCCCACGAGTTCCTCGCCCTCGCCGGCACCGAGATCGCCGCGACCCTGCGCGCCGCCGACCCCCACGAGTTGGCCACCGTCATCTCCTTCCTCAGCAAGATCGCCGGAGCCGCCACCGAGGCCACTGACCGCCTTGCCTCGCATCGCCAGGAGTTGCAGCGTCAGGCGGTTTCGGTCCGCGCCCGGTAGGCCCGGATCTTGGCCCGGTTCCCGCAGCGTTCCATCGAGCACCAGCGGCGGTTGCCCGACCGTGAGGTGTCGAGGAAGAGCAGGTGGCAGTCGCTCGCGGAACATTCGCGGACACGACCGGACCGCCCGCCCGCGATGAGTTCGATGGCGTCGCGGGCGACGGCGCCGAGGAGTTGCTTGCCGGTGACCGGCGGAGCCCAGACGAGCTGCCGCGTTTCCGGGTCGATGCGCGGCCTGGGGGTGGCCGCGGTCGCGTTGTTCAGCAGGGTGAGGTCGTCGTCCGACGGGGGTTCGCCGTGCGCGACGGCGGGGGCGACGCGGTAGAGCGCGTTCCGGAGTTCCTTGAGCGCGGTGAACTCGGCAGGCCGGAGTTGGATGTCGCCGATGGCCAGAGGAGCGGTCAGCGCCAGCCGGGAACCGGTGAACCACTCGGCGAGGTCTGCCGGGATGTGCGCGATCTCGTAGCGCTCGTACGGACCTGGTCCGCCGGTCAGCAGGAGTTCGAGGCTGAGGCTGCCGGGGTCGAACCGGTACCGATCGCCCTCGGCGCTGACGAGCAGCCTTGTTCCCGGAGTCATGTAACCACTATAGTCGGTTCATGAAACCAGCTAAGGCGGTTACAGCGGGAGCGTCGACGTGATCGGGAAGACCAAGGACGCGGGCTGGGAGATCGGCGTGTCCAAGACGGTGCCGTACCCGCTGGAGCACGTCTGGGACTACCTCTCCGGCCCTGGTTTGGCGGTATGGCTGGGCGACGTGCGCTTGGAGCCGGAGAAGGGCGCGCCGTACGAGACGGCCGAAGGCACCGTCGGTGAGATCCGCGGCTACCACGAGCAGGAGAAGATCCGCCTCACCTGGCGACCGAAGGACTGGGACCACGACAGCACCGTCCAAGTAGGACTTCGGCGTGCGGGTCCGGGCAAGACGGTCGTGGTCTTCCACCAGGAACGGCTCACCGGCCCGGACGAGCGGGTCACGCAACGCGAACACTGGCGCGCCGTGATGAAGGCCGTCGTCGTCGGGCTCGGCGGCTGATCAGCCGCACCCGCATGACACCGACTATGGACTCTGCCATACTCCTTATTCGAGGGAGTGTGGAGCGATGGCGGACCAGGGCAGGCAGGGCACCAAGCAGCGGATGCTGGACAGCGCCGTGCTGCTGCTGCGGGAGCGCGGCGCCGCAGGCGTGACGGTCGACGCGGTGCTGGCGCACAGCGGGGCGCCGCGGGGTTCGGTCTACCACCACTTCCCCGGAGGCAGGAACGAGATCGTCCTCGGCGCGGTCCGCCAGGCCGGGGATTTCATCACCGCCATGGTCGACGGCTCGGCGTCCGGGGGTGATGTCCAGCAGACGCTCGACCGTCTGGTGCTCTTCTGGAAGCGGGCGCTGACCAAGACCGACTACCGGGCGGGGTGCCCGGTCGCGGCCATGGCGTCGGACAGCCGCGACGTCATCCCCGACGCGGGCGAGGTGGTGCGCGAGATCTTCGCCCGATGGCACGCGAGCCTCACCGATGTCCTGTGCACCAGCGGTTTCGCGACACCGCGCGCGCACCGGCTGGCGACGTTGGTCGTCTCCGCCATCGAAGGAGCGGTCATCCTCTGCCGCGCTAGCCGCGACCTGCGCCCGCTCGACGACGTGCTGGTCGAGATGAAGTCCCTGCTGGAGCGACGAGACTAGGAGCCCGACCTCATGTGGAAGCCCAGCGCCTGCATCCTCTGCGAGTGCAACTGCGGGATCGAGATCCTGGTCGGCGAGGACGGCCGGTCGTTCGACAAGATCCGCGGCGACAAGCTCCACCCCGCGTCGGCGGGCTACACCTGCAACAAGGCGCTGCGCCTCGACCTGCACCAGAACGGGAACACCGGCCGGATCACGCGCCCGTTGCGGCGACGGCCCGACGGCACCTTCGAAGAGGTCGACTGGGACACCGCCATCAGCGGGATCGCCAGCCGTCTCGGCGAGGTCCGCGACGCCTTCGGCGGGAAGACGATCTTCTACTACGGTGGCGGCGGCCAGGGCAACCACCTCGGTGGCGCGTACTCGCCCGCCAGCATGGCCGCGTTCGGCGGCCGTTACCGCTCGTCCGCGCTCGCCCAGGAGAAGACCGGCGAGTTCTGGGTCAACGCCCGCATGACCGGCACCATGATCCGCGCGGACTTCGAGCACTGCGAGGTCGCGCTGTTCATCGGCAAGAACCCCTACCAGTCCCACGGCTTCCCGCGCGCCCGCTCGGTGCTCAAGGACATCGCCAAGGACCCGGCCCGGTCGATGGTCGTGATCGACCCCGTGCGGACCGAGACGGCGGAACTGGCCGACTTCCACCTCCAGGTCCGGCCCGGTACCGACCTCTACCTGGTGACCGCGCTGGCCGCCGTGCTCGTGCAGGAGGAGCTGATCGCCGCGGACTGGCTCGCCGAGCACGCGGACGGCCTCGACGCCGTCACCGACGTCCTGCGGCGCGTACCCGTCAGCGACTACTGTGCCGTCGCCGATGTCGACGAGGCGTTGGTGCGCTCGGTCGCCGCCCGGATCGCCGAGGCGGACTCCGTCGCCGTGTTCGAGGACCTCGGGGTCCAGATGAACCGCGACTCCACGCTGGTGAGCTACGTCGAGAAGCTGGTCTGGTTGCTCACCGGCAACTTCGGCAAACGGGGCACCCAGTACGTGCCCTCCAGCCTGGTGCCGATCGGCCGTGACCGCGGGTATGCCGACGGCAAGGGCCCGCGCAGCCCGGTCGCGGGCGCGCGGATCATCAGCGGCCTCGTCCCGTGCAACGTGATCGCCGAGGAGATCCTGACCGACCACCCGGCCCGCTACCGGGCGATGGTGGTCGAGAGCGCCAACCCCGCGCACTCCCTGGCCGACTCGGCCCGGATGCGCGAGGCGCTCGCCGCGCTGGAGCTCGTGGTCGTGATCGACGTCGCGATGACCGAGACCGCGCGCCTGGCCGACTACGTGCTGCCCGCGCCGACGCAGTTCGAGAAGTTCGAGGCCACCTTCTTCAACTTCGACTTCCCGCGCAACGTCTTCCACCTGCGACACCCCGTCGTGCCCGCACCGGAGGGCGTGCTGCCCGAACCGGAGATCCACGCCCGGCTCGTCGAGGCCGCCGGTGTGCTCACCGAGCAGGACTACGCGCCGCTGCGGGCTGCCGCGGCGGCAGGGCGCGCCGAGTTCGCGCAGGCGTTCCTCCCGATCCTCGCGGATCCGGTGAAACGGCGGTTCGCGTCCGTCCTGCTGTACCGCACGCTGGGGCCGACGCTGCCCCACGACGCCTCCGCGGCCGCTGTGCTGTGGATGGCCGCGCACGAGTGCGCCCGCAAGAACCCGGCGGGCGTCGAGAAGGCGGGCTACGGGTCCGGTTTCGGTGCGGGGGAACGGCTTTTCGACGCGATCGTCCACGGCTCGCACGGGGTGGAGATCACCCACGACGAGGACGACGCGTCGTGGCAGCGCCTGCCCGGCGAGCGGATCAACCTCGACGTGCCGGAGTTGCTCGCCGCGGTGGCCGCGTTGCGCGACCGCGCTGTCCCGCAACAGGATCCGGACTGGCCGTTCGTGCTGTCCGCGGGCGAACGGCGTGCCTTCACGGCCAATACGATCATGCGCGACCCCAGTTGGCGACGGCGCGACCCCGACGGCCGCCTGCGCATCAGCGCCACCGACGCGACGCGGCTGGGTGTCACGACCGGCGACCGGGTCAGGCTCACGACCCGACGGGGAAACGCGGACGTGTCCGTGGACGTCACGGAATCCATGCGGTCGGGCCACATCTCGCTGCCCAACGGATTCGGGCTCACCGTGCAGGAGCGCACGGGCGTCGCTCCGAACGAGCTCACCGCCGCCGAGGACCGCGACGAGTGGGCGGGCACGCCGTGGCACAAGCACGTACCGGCCCGACTCGAACCACTGGGAGCGGACCACGGGTGACGAGTTCGGCACGCAGCTCCCCCTCGGCTGTGGGAACGGCAGGGGTGCGTCGTTCACGGGTGAGTCTCTTGACGATGTCGACTAGCGGGCAGCCAGCTCGGTGCCCTCGAAGACGTGGGCGACCAGTTCCGGGGAGTACGCCTGCACGAACCCGCTGTCCAGGTACTGGCGAATGCGGAAGACCCTGCCGTCCCGCAGCAGGCACACCTTCGCCTGACGCGTCGTGAAGGGGATGTCCGGGCGCAGGCGGGAAGTGCCGTGCAACTCCTCCTCGACCACGACCCGGTTGTTCTCGGCCGTCACCGCCCTGACGGTGCGCGTGAGCGTGCCCTCGAAGGCGGCTGTGGCCCGACCCGCCGCCGCGGTCAGCCGATCACGGCCCCTGATTCCCTTGCCCAGCAAGGGCGAGACGGCGATGTCGACCTCGTTGTTGAAGAACACGTCCTCGTGCAGGTACTCGGCCATCGACTCGTCACCCCAGCTACCGCTGAGCGCCAACGCGATCTCCTTGTTCGCCGCCAACCACCCGACGTCCCGCGTGATCGCGTCGGATTCGAGGCGCACCTCCGGCCCCGAGAGGCACCAGTCGCTGCTCCACGCGGAGTGCGCGGGCGGCACGTCGCCGTCGTCGAGCTTCGCCTGGTGCATGAACTCGGCGATCGGTCCGGCGTGGACGTTCAGGTACGCGGAGTCGCAGTACTCCCGCATCCGGACGACCTCGCCCCGACTCAGCTCGAAGACCTTGACGACGTGGAAGTTGTGCTCGACGTCCAGGTCGAACACGGTGCGCCCGGCGTGCACCAGGTATTCGGCGATGACGCGGTCGCCCTCGGCGGTGATGCTCTTGATAGCGCGGGTGTTGCCGTCCGGGTAGACGTGCAGCAGCGCCTTGCCCGCCCGGCGCATCTCGGAACGCGCGTCGTGCTGCCGGGCCTCGCGCTGCTCGGCGCTCTCCTTGCGGATGGGAGAGGTCTCGTAGTCCACCATGTGCCCCTCGAACGACGACTCGTCGGCGAAGCAGCGGTAGGTGGTTTCGCGGGTGAGGTCGTCGAGGACCACGCGGACGATCTTCTTGTTGGTTTCGAGGTTCACGGGTCGTTTCTCCTGTCCATCCTTCGGACCCATATAAGATGTGATCACACTTCTTATTTTTCCGACCGTACACCGCCGACGTAAGATGCACAAACACATCTCATCGGGGGTAGCCGGATGCACCGCAGGCGAGGAAAAGACCTCGAAGAGGCCCTGCTCGGTGCGGCGTGGGCCGAGCTGAAAGAGCGCGGCTACGCCGGTTTCACCCTGGAGGCGGTCGCGAAACGAGCCGGGACGAGCACTCCGGTGATCTACCGCCGCTGGGCCAACAAGGCACTCATGGTCGAAGCCGCCATCGCCCACGAGAACACCGAGCGCGTCACCGAGACGCCCAACACCGGAACCCTGCGCGGCGACCTCGTCGCCATGATGCGGGCGGCCAACGACTCCCGGATCGACCTCCTCGTCGTCACCGCGGTACTCCTGGGCGGCTACTTCGAGGACATGGGCACGAACCCGGAGCAACTGCGCGAACAGATCGTCGGCGATCGCCGTTCAGCGGCCGAGGCCATCGTCCAGCGAGCCGTCGACCGCGGCGAAGTGGACGCCGCCACCCTGCGACCACACCTGATCTCCCTGCCCTTCGACCTCTTCCGCCACGAGGTCCTGATGACGCTGAAACCCGTGCCCGAACAGGTCATCAGCCGGATCGTGGACGACATCACCCTGCCCCTCCTGACGGGGCGGACGCGCGCCGACGGCAGGAGCGCCTGAGCGGGACGTCGCGGCACGCCGACCAACCCGTTGACCTGGACCGGATCGACGGCTGCTCCCTGCACCCTGCCGCCATCAAATTAGATGTGTTTGCACATCTTGTCGCATCTGGGTACGGTCGAGCCCGTAAGAAGCGCGAACACTTCTTATGTCGACCGGGCATCCGACGACCCGGCCCGATGCCGAGCCATGAACAGGTGAAGACATGAACGCTCGCAAGACGCTGGCCACCGGTGCGCTGCTCGCCCTCGCCATCCTGACCGCCACCGGATGCGGCGCGGCGGACGCGGGCGAGCAAGCGGCACCGTCCACGACCCCGGCGCAGGACAAGAACCCGGACACGGTGACCGTCCTGATCGAGATCCACGCGAAGCCGGGCCAGGAGCAGGAGGCCCGCGATGGCCTGCTGCACGCCATCAACACCTCCGAGAAGCCCGGATTCCTCGGTTCGCACGAGTACGAGGCCCCCGAGGACCCCGGCGCCTTCTACGCCGTGCAGGAGTGGGAGAACATGGAGGCGTTCCGGCAGCACATGGCGGACGCCGCCGCGGGGAACCTGGCCGAGGCGACCTCGATGCTCCGCGAGCCCCCCAAGACCGCAGTACTGCGCACCATCAAGTGACGTGGTGCCACCGCGTCGGCGAACAGACAGGCGCCCAGTGCGCAATACGGCGGCCCATTCGACCAACCACCTCACTTGGAATTCATCCCCTGACCGGCAGTAATGCACAACTTTGCCGATTTCCCGAGTGCACCTTCACAGCGGAAAACCCAATCTATTCCAAATCAGGCCCATATATCGGCGGCAAGTCTGATGACGCGGATTGTGAGACAGCCTCGCTTTCACTCCACCCGAAAGGGTGAGGTTAAATCCATTGTGGAGCGGTACACCGATTTCTATAGTGGACAACGGCGCGCCTCTCGCACTCAGCTCGGGAAGGTTGTCCTCGTGAAATCAGCTTTAGCCATTCTCCTTTGCATGAGCATGCTCGGATCTTCCTACACGGCCGTTGCGGAAGAATCTGTATCCGCTTCCGGAAAGGGCGCACGATTCGAGGCGGAGTGGAAAACTATTCCGGCCATGGACGGCGATTACAAGGTGGTTCAGCTCACCACCTCCAAGGCGCTCGACAACAAGATGTACCTCGACGTGGATCCCTACGTTCCTTCGCTCAATTCCGTCGTGTTCATGTCGACCCGGGACGACGACCACGAGAACCTCTACCTCATGTCACTCGACAACGGCAGGTTCGTGCAGCTCACGGATTCCGACGACATCGACGGCGACCACGCCAACGTCTCGCCGGAGACCGAAGAGGCGTTCTTCGTCGAGAACCGGACGTTCACCAGGGTCAGCCTGCGCGCCCCGTACGAGGAGAAGAAGATCCGCACCGTGTCGGACAAGTACGACGTCAAGGGCATCGTCGCCCTGACATCCGACGGGAAGACGATCGTCTCGTCCCTGTACGACGAGGACGAGAACCGTTCCTCGCTCGTCACGATCGACGTGAGGTCAGGAGACCTCGAAACGGTCAAGAAGATCGACGGGAAAGTCGACCACGTGCTGATCAACCCGGTGCACGGGGACACGCTCCTCTTCCACGTGTACGGCGAGAACCAGATCGGTCTCGTCGACATCGGGACCAAGAAGAAGACACTCCTGACCGATTCGAACGATCACGGCGTGCACCCGTTCTGGCAGGCCAATGGCCGGGATGCCGCTTTCGCGCAGCGGGAGCAGGGTGACACGCCGGAACAGGTGGTGACCTACAACATCCGCAAGGAGCGGTTCTTCAGCTACGACATCCGGGAGTACAGCAACCACTTCGCCATGAACCCGGCCCAGACGATCATCGAAGGAGATGGGGGCGGCGAAACGCCTTACATTTTCTACTACTACATCAGGCCGGGCACGAACAAGGTCGACACCGTGAAGATGTTCAAGCACCGGAGCTCTTCCGCCTCGGAATCAGTGCACCCGCACGCCGCGTTCATCAACGACACGGACCTGATCTTCAACAGTGACGCGGACGGCAACGGCAACGTCTACCTGCTGAAGAAGAAATAACAGCCCGACCTCTCGTGACACCACTGCGGGCGGGACCACCACCCCACCCCGGTGCTGCGCGGTGAACTCCCCACCGCGCAGCACCGGGGCCCACGACGCTCTGCCTGACCGTTCGATCACAGGGTGGGGCTACCGCGTTACCAAGGGGCTTCTGCCGCGATGTACGGCTTGGCGGGCAAGGATTCTCCGGTGAGGAAGGCGGCAACGGCCGCGCCGGTCTCGGCAGGCTTGTCGGCCAGAGCGGTGTGTCCGGCGCCGTCGATGGTCAGCATCGTCGATTGAGGGAACGTGTCGCGGTATTCGCGGGTCACCTCCCAGCGGAGGTAGTCGCACTGCGCGCGCAGGACCAGCACGGGGGTGCTGTTGTGGCGCAACGCGGGCCGGGGGTCGGCGGCCTTCGACGCCGAGGCGAGGGTGGCGACGTTGACCCAGAGGCTGTACCCGGCGGTGGAGTCGGCGGATCGGTCGGCCTCGGCGGTATCGGGGCACCCGGCACTCATGTTGAGGCTGTGCACGAATTGTTGGTAGAGCCCGTCCGCCGTGTCGGCCGGCATCAACGTCCGGGCCGCGCGCAATCCGCCCACCTGGGCCAGGAAGAACGTGGCCGCGAACCGGGTGTGCTTCGCGAACTGGCCGCTCTGGTCGCTGTTGCCGGTCGGGGTGAGGCTGCCGTCGCTGAACGAGTCGCTGGACATGGCTCCGGGACTCGCGACGACCGCCTTCGCGACGTTGTCCGGGTGCGCGGCCATGTAGTGAGCGGTGAGTTGCCCGCCCCAGGACGAGCCGATCAGCACCACCTTCGGGGCCGCCAACTTCTGCCGGATCGCTTCCAGGTCAGCGATGTGCCGGTCGATCGTGTAGTCCTTGGGATCGAGTCGGCTCGACTGGCCTGCGCCGACCTGTTGGTAGGTGTAGACGGCGAATCCGGCGGCGGCGAGGCGGCCGGCGAACTCGTCGTTCGTGGTGGACGGGGCTCCGGGGCCGCCGTGGACGAGCAGCACTGGCTCGGCGTGCGTCACCGTCCCGGCGGTGCGGGTGTAGCCGATGCGGGAACCGGTCGGCAGGTCCCAGTACTGGACGGCCGGTGAGTCGGGTAGCGGCGTGTAGGTCGCGGGTGCCCCGAACCAGGTCCAGGACAGACCGGCTGCCAGCAGGAGCGACACCGTGAGGCAAACGCCTTCGGTCAACCATTTGCGGCTCGTCTTGTGGCCGCCTCGGAGCCGAACCGACAACCGCGCCAAGCCGATTGCGCAGACAAGTGCGACAAGTGTGGCCACGACGTAGGACAGCGGCGCGTTCTCGGTCGTCTGTGCGGTCACGAGCAAGGCGGCGAAGTAGAGCAGGACGGCGATGAACACCGCTACGACCGCCAAGAGCCAAGCGGAGGCGACGCGGAATCTGCCGGGTATGGACCCATTCGTCTTGGTAGACAAGGAAATCACATCGGTCATGCCTTCGAAGTTATCGGGACGGAATCGCTCCCTCATCCACCCACGGTGGCCCCTAGCGGTGGTCCTGCGGTATCAGTGCGGTGCTACCGCAGGACGACCACACGCGGTCCGGCGTGCTCGGATGACAGCCTGCCTTAAGGTGGTGCGTTGGAGGTCCACGTGACAGAGCAGCGCAGCCCGGCCACGACGACGAGCAGTGCTGCGATGTCCCCCGCCGAGGTCTGGGAGACCGTCGACTTCTGGGCCGGTGTCCCCTGGCCGGTGTCCCGCGCAGACGCGCAGCGGATGGCGGTCGACCGTCTCGGCTGGGCGATCGAGGTCGAAGACGGGCTGGGGTACCTGGTCAACCCGGCCTTCACACCACCGGCGGTGTCGATGTCCGGCATCGACACCGTGTCGTTCGTGCGCTTCCGGATCGCGGACGCGGTCACCGAGGAGACACCGGCGACGAGAGCTTTCCTCGGTGACCTCTTCACGTTGGCGGTGCGCGAAGGGACGGCCCGGCTGGGGCGTCCGTCCACCAGGCGCGACCGCGGGCACACCGACACGACCTGGGACATGGGGCCCGCCCAGGTCACCATCACGTTGTCGTCGAGGTCCGTGATGGTGCGGTTCCTCACCCCGGAAGGCCGGTGACCGGGGTGTCCGATTGGGAGGCGTTCGGCGGCGGTCTCGTCGAGGCACTGCGGGAAGTGTCCGACCGGGTCTTCCTGGTCGTCTTCTCGCGGGCCGATCCGCAGGTGTTCGTGCAGCTCGCCGGCGGCGAGCACGAACTGCACGCCGAGGCGGCGGGGGCGCCGTCCGCGAATCCCAGCCGGATGGCCAAAGCTGGGTGGGCGCCGCCGACAGGAACCGACCCACCGAACTGGACATGCTCTTTGCCGCTGCCCGCGTTGACAGTGGAGTACGCCGCGATGGCGGCACGCTGCGTGGTGGCGTTGCGCGATGTTCACGGGCTCTCCGGTCCCGATGGGTTGGTGTACAAGGCATGGCGCGACGCGGAATGGCCGTCCGGCGCGGCCTCGCCGAACCGGGACCTGGGTGAGAACCCGCTGGTGCTGTCGTGGCCGGGCATTCCGTCCGTAGCCAGCGGCGGACCTGCCTGATCCGCCAGATCGAGCCAGGACGGCAGGCGGCTGTTCGAGGGTGACGATCTCGGCGTCATCAACTGGGTCATCCCGTGCCTCGTCAGCATGGTGCGACACAACGCTTCCTCCTGATCCACGCGGATCGACCGGCTAGATTTGATAGATGACCGAACGAATCTCGCCGCTGCAATTTCACCAGGCCGAGGGCGTTGAGGACTGGCGGGTGTTGTTTTCCGGGGCGTGCGCGCACTTTCGCGCCGCCTCGTTCGCGGCGGGTGTCGCGCTTGTGGGCGCGATCGGTGGGCTGGCCGGTGCCGCTGGACGGCAGCCGGACGTCGACCTGCGGCCGTCGGGTGTGACGGTGTGCCTGCCGCCGGTGGGATTCGGTGGGCAGAGCGTGGGTGACGTCGATCTGGCCCGGCAGATCTCGGCCGCGGCGCGCGGGTTGGGCCTGATTGCCGACCCGGCTGGTGTGCAGGCCGTTCAGATCTCCATCGACGCTCTCGTCGCCGAGGAGGTGATGCCGTTCTGGCGGGCCGTGCTCGGGTACGAGCAGGTCGGTGACGAGGACCTGCTCGACCCGCGGCGCCGGGGGCCCGCGCTGTGGTTCCAGCGGATGGGTGCCGCGCGTCCGCAGCGCAACCGGATCCACGTCGACGTCTCCGTGCCGCACGACCAGGCCGAGGCGCGGGTCGCGGCGGCGATCGCCGCGGGTGGACGTCTGGTGAGTGACCGGAACGCGCCCGAGTTCTGGACGCTGGCCGACGCCGAGGGCAACGAGGTCGACATGGCGACCTGGATGGGCCGCGAGTAGACCGTCCGCACAAGACCAGCCGTCGATTCGACGACCGCGTGGACCTAGCCCTGTCGTCGAGGCTGAGCAGGGGTCTGCTGGACGACCCACGCGGCGAGGGCCAGGCGGTTGGGGACGCGCAGTTTGGTGTAGACCCGGCTGAGGTGGGTCTCGACGGTTCGTCTGGTGGCCTTCACCTCCCGCGCGATCTCCTCGTTGCTCAGGCCGCGGGCGATGAGGAGGGCGATGCGCTGCTGGTGAGGTGTGAGTTCCTGCCAGCCGCCCGTGGCGCGGGGAGCGGTCGGCGGGGTGTCACCGGTGGGTGGGCGCAGTGCGAGGGCGTAGACCTCGTCGGTGGGCAGGTGCCAGCCGGTGTCGTAGTGGGTGGTGAAGCTGCGCTGCCCGATCTTGTCGATCACCATCCGCTCGGCGATCGTGGTCTGGTCCCGGAGCGGGATGAGGTAGTTGACCTTCGAACCCGCGTTGACCTGTTGGCGGACCGCGCCGCCGTAGAGCGTTGCCGTCAGCTCGGGGACCGCGGTGCGGGCCAGCGCCCAGTAGATGGCCGTGCCGGACCACGCGCTCCCCCACTTGTCGCCGAGGGCGACCTGGGTCCGCAGACCGGCCTGGAACTGCCGCACCGCGTCCTCCGGATCGCCTCCGAACAGCAGCGGGACCAACCCCGCGGCCCACAGCGCCCAGCTCTCCGCCCACTGCGCGCCGCCCTCGTGCGCCTCGGTCATGCACCGCCGGGCGGTGGATTCCGCTTCACGTTCGTCGCTGCCGATCAGGCCCGCGCCCAGGCTGAGCACGAGGGTGGCCTGGTGCTTGTCACCGGTGAGGTGTGCCGCGGGACCTGCCGCCGCCGTGTACTTCTCGACCGCGCGCCGTAACAGGACGAGGGACTCCGGCTCGCCGCGGGCGAGCAGCCCGTAGGCGCCCTCGACGAAGTCCGCGGCGGCGGGAGGACGGTCCGACAGCCCGAGCGCCGAGACCAGGTCACGGCAGTTGTCGCGCATGCTCGCGGCTTCCTCGTGGTCGCCCTGGCACAGCAGGATCCAGCCCCGCATCGCCGTGGCGGACACGAGGAGCGGGCCCGCGTCCGGAGGGCACCGCTCCATCAGCCGCTTGAGCCAGGTGCCCCCTTCGGGCAGCAGGCCGGAGAACCACCAGAAGCGCAGCCGGGCCAGGTTCAGCGCGATCTCCAGGCCGAGTTCCGGCTCGTCGTTGTCCCGCAGCCAGGCCATGGCACTGCGGAAGTTGTCCAGTTCGCGCGCGGCGAGGGCCAGCCACGCGACCTCGTCCGGCCCGTCGCCGGGGGTCAGCCAGGTGTCGGCGGCCAGCCGGGCCAGGTGGCTGAAGTGCCGGGCGTGCACGCCGCGTATCCGCGGTTCGTCCCCGCGCTCCCGGAGCTTGCTCAGCGCGTAGTCGCGGGTCGGCGGGAGCATGCGGTAGCGGCCGGTACCGGTGTCGACCTGGAGCATGGTGTTGTCCACCAGCGAGCCGAGCAGGTCGATGACCTCGCCGCGGTCGATCCCGTCCCCGCTGCACACGTGCTCGACGTCCTCCAGGTCGCACCCGCCGGTGAACACCGCGACGCGCCCCAGCAGCACGCGTTCGGACTCGGTGCACATCAGGTAGGTGTCGTCCTGCGCCATGCGCAACGTCTTGTGGTGGGGCTGGGGTCGTCGCGTACCGCGGCTGGTGAGCAGCGCGCCTCCGGCCAGTCGTTGCAGGACGACGGCGGGTGGCAAGCCGGACTTGATGCGCGCGGCGATGAACTCCAGCACCAACGGCAACCCGCCGGACCAGCGCGCCAGGTCCAGCGCGTCCGGCAACTGCTCACGGGGGATGCCGCGGCCGGCGGCGGTGACGAGGTGCAGCAGCAGGGTCGTGGACTCCGAGGCGTCGTCGACGTCGGCGTGTTCACCGGGGATCGACAGCGGCGCGAGGGGGATCAGGAGTTCCAGCGGCAGCCCCACCTCCATCTTGGACGTGGCGAGGATTTGCAGCGAAGGGGCCTCGGACAGCAGGATCGCGGCCAGGTCCCCGACGGCGTCGCGCACCTTCTCGCAGTTGTCCAGGACCAGCAGCGGGCCCACGAGGTCCTCCTCCCCCGGCAGGCCGCCAAGTCCGTCCGCGTCGGGGTCGAACGGCTGCCGCGCCAGGTGCGTGACCAGGACGTCGACCGGGTCCTGGGAGGACACGTCGGTGATGCCCAATGCTTCCTGGGTCTTGCGGGCGATGGTGTCGAGGTCGAGGTCGCCCCGCTGCGGTGTGTGGTCCTGCGCCTCGTCGAGGTCGGCGAGGTAGACGAAAGCGGTTCGGCGTCCTCGCGCGCCCACGACGGCCATGACCTCCTGCGCCATGCGGGTCTTGCCGATGCCCGACGGGCCGCCCAGGGTGATCAGCCGCTTGGCGGGTCTGCCGTCCGCGTCGACCTCCCGCAGCGCTTCGAGCACCTCCGCCACGGCCTCGTCACGACCGACGAGCCGCGACAGCGCGGCACCGGACCTCGTCGGGTTCCGCCTCATCGTCCCGCTTCCACCTGCCACGACCACTGCCTTGTTCTCCTCGACGGGGTCCATTCAACCGCGCGCGTCGACCACCATGCCCGGTCCGGGGGTGAGGATCAGCTCCGGGTCGAAGCGGTGCTTCCCCGCGACCACGTCGGGCCAGGTCTCGCCGTAGTGCCTGCGCCACGCCCGCGCGGTCCACTCCTTGGCACCGATGGGGTAGATGAAGCTGTCCTCGCAGTCGTCCGAGCCCGGACGACCGTCCTCACCGGCGTCGGGAGCCGCGGCGGGGGTGACGCCGAACCGCTGCTCCCACACGGCGTTGCGGGCCAGGGCGCGGGTGCTGAACGTCGCCGGTGCCCCGGTGTCCGCGCTGCTGGTCGTCAGCGCGTCGCAGAGCCACACGCGCCCGGTCCGCTTCGGCACCCGCAGGCGCGGCGCCGTGAACCGGTCGGCGTCGTGGGGGAAGGCCAGCACGAACCCGGTGCCCGGTGACCAGTCCTCCGGCGACATCGACCGCACGAGCGCCGCCATGTGGTGCTCGACGTCCTCGTCGGTCACGAACACGTCGAACCAGGGTTTCTTGAGCCGGTCCCAGACGCCGTCCCGGCGGACCTGCTCGAACATCGTGTCGTGGGCCAGTGCGAAGGACAGGTAGTCGTGCTCGCCCCGCGTGTGGCGGTCGGCCGCAGGCAGGTCTCGCAGCACCTGCGGGTCGTCGGTCGTGCCGCGGTCGTGGAACCGGGCCACGTGCACCCGGAACTCCGGGCCGTCGGCCCCGGTGGGCGGCCACACCCAGAGGAACACCTCGTCGACCTCGCGCCTGTCCATCAGCGTGCGCATCGCCGCGAACGCGTCACCGACGCGGTCGGCTCCGAACACCAACTCGTGCGTGTGGACCACGTCCGGGACCGCGACCATCTCCAGGCGGACCCTGGTGATGATCCCGACCTGGCCGAGGCCGCCCAGCGCCGCCGCGAACAGGTCCGGGTGCTGCTGCCGCGAGCACCACACGACGTCGCCACGTCCGGTGACGACCTGCATCTCCCGGACCAGTTCGACCTGCCCGCCGTACCGGTAGGCCGCGGAGATGCCGCCGACGCTGAGGGTTCCGCCGACGGTCAGCCCCAGGAAGTGCGTCAGCGCGGGGAAGCGCACCCCTCGGTCCGCGGCTTCGACGACCAGGTCGTGCCACAGCACACCGGCGTCCACGTCGACGAAGTCCTCACCGACGGTGTGGATCCCGTGCAGGAAGCTCATGTCGACGACCAGCCCCTCGGGCACGAGCCCCTGGCCGTAGACCGTGTGCTTGGCGCCGCGGGCGGCGACGGTGATCCGGTGCCGCGCGCAGAAGGCGATCATGGCGGCGATGTCCTCGACCCGGCGGGGACGCAGGACCGCTCCCGGCCTGCCGAACACGATGTTGCCCATGTCCCCGCTGTGCTCGTCGAGCACCGCCTCCGACATCAGCAGCGACCCCGCCAGGTCCGGTGTCGGCACCACCGGGCCGCCCGCGGTGTCCGTGACGAACACCCACCTGCGGCGGAGCGGGTCGAACGTGACGCCGACGACGTGACCGACCTCGGTCGGGGTGGCGGAAGCGGGCACAAGGTCTCCTCGTGGTGATCGGACGGCGGGTGTCGCGAGTGGACGGACGGTCGCCGGTGGCGTGCGCGGAGGCACCTCTGGAGGATTCCGGGCTCCGCGACCGGGTGTGTACGTGTTCTCCGACCAAACCGCCGAGTCCGACACGTACGTGGCCTCACAGGCCTTGCGACCTCGATCGCGTGGCGTTGTCCTGGTCGAACTCGTGCACGACGGTTCCGTGGACGTACGTGTCGTTCCGGGGGCGTACGTGACGAGAAGATCGACTGGGGCCGGAAAGCACGTACGCGGACCTCGGCGGAGTCCGCAAGGATTACGCGGTGTTCCCGATGCCGCGAGAAGTCGGTGCTGTGCAGTCGCTCGCCGCGAGACTCGACGTGAGACAGGTTTCCGAAGGACGTGACGTGTTGACCCGGTCCACCGCGACCGAGCTGTGGGGATTGTCCGCGGTGCTGCTGGTCGTCCTGTTGGTGTTGCTGGTCCGTCAGAGACACGTCACGACCGTGCAGCGGCGGCGGATCCGATCGGCCGAGCGGGACGTCTCCCTGCGGGACGAGGAGTTGGAGAACCTCCTCGGCAACCGCCTTCCCGCGGAGGTCGACCGTGCGGGCGGAGCGGACGTCGAGGTGCCCGCGGCACGCCATCCGGAACTGCGGAGCACGCGTTTCGGGGAGCTGTGCGAGGCCTTGGTCGTGATGGTGGGCGCCTCCGAGGCAGGTGCCCACCAGCGGTCCAGCGACGAGGCCAAGGAGACGGTGCGGGGCATGGCCGCCGCCGTGCAGAGCCTCGCCGCCGAGCAGCAGGTCGCGGTGTCCGGCATGCAGGCCAAGCACAACGACCCCGCGGTGCTGGAGGGACTGCTGCGCATCGACCACGCCAATTCCCAGCTCGGGCGCCGCGCGCAGGTCCTCGCCGTGCTGTGCGGCGCGTGGCCGGGCACGCAGCGCTCGGCCTCCGAACTCTCCGACGTCGTGCGGGGCGCGGTGTCGCGCATCCGCGACTACCTGCGCATCGAGGTGCGGGTCGACCTGCCGGTCGCCGTCGTGGACACCCACGTGGAACCGGTGGTGCTGGCGGTCGCGGAACTGCTGGACAACGCGGCGCGGTCGTCGCAGACGGGCACGCTGGTGCGGGTCCACGCGGAACTGGGCCACAACGGGGTCTCGGTCATCATCGACGACGCCGGGGTGGGCATGACCTCCGAACAGGTCGGCAGGGCGGCGAAGTTGGTGTCCGGGCGCGAACCGGTGGACATCCGCAGGCTGGGCAACCCACCGCAGACCGGGTTCGCGGTGTGCGGGGTGCTGGTCGCCAAGTACGGCTTCCAGGTCTCCGTCGACACCAACTCGCCGTACGGCGGGGTGCGCGCCGTGGTGTTCGTGCCCAACACGCTGCTCGTCAAGGCCGAGGTGAGCGCGCCGGTGCCCAAGACGAGGGTGCGGGACGCGCCCGGCACGTCGACCCCGGCGAACGGCACGACGCCCAACGGACTGCCCATGCGGCGCAGACACGTCCCGCCGCCCGCGAGCACGCCGGTACCCGAAGTTTCTCCGGCCTCGCGGCAGGAGGTGCCGCAGAGCGCCGAGCGGACGGCATCGGCCATCAGGTCGTGGCAACGGGCCAGTGCCGCGGTCGCGACCGAACGACCACTCGCCGGGAACCTCGGTGACCAGCCAACGGAGGACCGCCAACCATGATGCCGACCGTGACGAACAACGCCCTGGGCTGGATGCTCGACCAGGCGTTGCAGAGCGTGCCGCACGCGCTGGACGCGATCCTCTTCTCCTCGGACGGGCTGCTCATCGCCCACACCGCGGGCCTCGGCCGGGACGACGCCGAACCACTCGCGGCCGGGTTGTCCGCCTCGGCCGCGCTCGCCAGGCAGAACAGCGGATCCCTGTCCGACGGGCCGCGGGGGTGGAGGCAGAGCATCGACGAGTACGAACGCGGCTACCGGCTGCTCATGGCGGCCGGGCCGGGCGCCGTGCTCGCCGCCACGGCCACCGTGGTGGTCAACCTGGGTGACCTCACCTACCAGATGCAGAAGCTGGTGCAGCGCGTCGGCAAGGAGCTGACCAGTCCACCCCGGCAGGACGCAGGCAGCCCGTCATGACACCGGGCAGGGGTGGCAGGGCGCTGGTGCGCTCGCACGTGGTCACGGGCGGCCGCGCGACACCCAGCCGCAACACCCTCGACCACATCACCCTGATCACCGCGACCAAGGACGACGTCGCCGGTCTGGAGCCGGAGAAGCGGCGCCTGGTGCGCTTGTGCCGGGGCGGGTGGCTGTCCGTCGCGGAGGCCGCCTCCCACCTCGACCTCCCGATCAGCGTCACCAAGGTGCTGCTGGCCGACCTCGTCGACAGCGGCCACATCACCGCCACCGCACCGGCCGCGCCCGCGGGCGTTCCCCCGCGACAGCTCCTGAAGGACGTGCTCGATGGGCTCCGCGCTCTCCTCTGATCCCGCGTACCTGCCCGCCACGGTGCGGCGCGCGGCGAAGATCCTGATCACCGGGCACTTCGCCGTCGGCAAGACGACGTTCGTGCGGACGCTGTCCGAGATCGAGCCGCTGCGGACCGAGGAGGTCATGACGCAGGCGGGTGAGCTCGTCGACGACCTCGCGGGTGTTCCGGGCAAGAAGACCACCACCGTGGCGATCGACTTCGGTCGCCGCACGCTGAGCGACAGCCTCGTGCTGTACCTGTTCGGCACCTCGGGCCAGGACCGCTTCGTCCACCTGTGGGAGAGCTACGCGCAGGGCGCGCTCGGCGCGCTGGTGCTCGTCGACCCCCGCAGGCTGGCCGACTCGTTCGACATGATGGCGCGCCTGGAGGAGATGGCACTGCCCCACGCCGTGGCCGTCAACCACTTCGACGGCGCTCCGCGCTACTCCGACGACGAACTCCGCCAAGCGCTCGACCTGCTGCCCGACACCCCGCTGGTGACCTGCGACGCACGCGACCGCGCGTCGTCGGTCCGCGCGGTGATCGAACTGGTCGACCACCTCCTCGACCACCTGCGGGAGCTCGTGTGACCCACCACCTTCCGGCCGAGGCGCCCCCGCCGGAGTGCCCCGCCCACCACCGCACCGCTCTCTACGGCCCGCGGTTCGCGGCTGATCCGGCAGGCACGTACGCGCTGCTGCGCGCGCACGGCCACGTCGCGCCGGTCGAACTGGCTCCGGGCGTCCCGGCGTCGCTGGTGATCGGCTACCGGACAGCGCTGGAGGTGCTGCGCGACCCGACCACGTTCCCCAGGGACCCGCGCCGGTGGCAGGACGGCGTTCCGCCGGACAGCCCGGCCCTGGGGATGATGCGCTACCGACCGAACTGCATGTTCGCCGACGGCGCGGAGCACGCCCGCTTGCGCGGCGCGATCACCACGTGCCTGGCCAGGGTCGACCACACGACCCTCCGCGCGGACACCGTGCGCATCGCCGACGAGCTCATCGACGGTTTCGCCGCGGCAGGACGGGTGGACCTGCTCGCGCAGTACGCCCGGCCGCTGATGTTCATCCTGTTCACCAACCTGTTCGGGTGCCCGCCGCACCTCAGCGAGCGGCTGCTGGTCAACACCAAGGCGCTGTTCGACGGTCACGAGCCCGAAGCCGCCGACCGCGCCCTCAACGCCACCCTGCGGGAACTGGTGGAACTCAAGCGGCGGCGGCCGGGCCAAGACGTCGTGTCCTGGCTCCTGGACGCCGATCTGAGCGACGAGGAGCTGTGCCAGACGATCCTCGTGCTCATGGGCGGCGGCTCGGAGCCGACCGCGGACCTGATCACCAACGCCCTGCACCGGATGCTGTCCGACACCGGTCTCGGCGGAGGGCTCGCCAGCGGCGTCGTCCGAGTCGACGACGCGATCGACGAGGTCCTGTGGGTCGATCCGCCGATGGCGAACTACAGCACCTCCCACCCCCGTGAGGCGGTGACGCTCGCGGGCGTCGTGCTGGCGGCCGACCAACCGGTGGTGATCAGCATGGCGGCCGCGAACACCGATCCGGCGCTGAACCCCGCCGACCACACGGGGAACCGCTCACACCTGGCGTTCAGCGCGGGCCCGCACGCCTGCCCCGTTCCGGAGATGGCCAGGCTCCTGGGGGCGGCCGCGGTCGAGCGGGTCCTGGACAGGCTTCCCGGCCTCGGCCTGGACGACAGCGCGAGACCGGTCCGGTGGAGGGAGGGCCCGTTCAACCGCGGCCTGTTCGCACTGCACGCCCGCTTCACTCCGCCACCCGACCCGGTCGGACCGGCGGCCGCACCGGCTCCCCCGACCACGGCTCCTCCCCCGGTCCCGACGAACCCCGAGGCCCCGCCGTTCAGGGCTCGCCTGCGCGACCCGGTGGTGCGGTGGTGGCACGGGCAGTAGTCCGGCGGCTCGGGTGACGTGGATTCCCCCTGGGACTGCGTCTACGTGTGATGGCGAGTCCTCCGCGACGACCCGCGGGCCGCCCCGTCCTGCCGGGTACGTGTGGCGTAGGACTGAGCGAGGCGGTCCTGCAGTTTCGCGTGGCGGAATTGGTAGACCGGACCTGCCGCGCGGAGTATTCCGAGTCGGTGGGTGTCGTCGAGGAACTTCAGCAACCGCAGCGGCACCCGTCCTCGGGCACGCAGCACGACAACGGTCACCAGGTGCTGTCCACTTGCTTGTCCGAGCCCGTAGGTGAAGCCGATGACGGACCCGAACACGGACCCGAACACGAGGACGGCCACCAGTTTGCCGCCGAACCCGGCCATGGACGCGAACACGAGTCCGAACGCGCACCCGAGCACCGGCCCGAACGCGAAGCCGCACGCGAGTGAGTAGAGGTAGAGCAACCGCAGATCGCGGTGGAAGGTAACGGTCGGGGTCTGTGGACCTTCGTTCGTCAACGGAGTCTTCGCCCACTCGACGAGACCGACCACGAGGCTGAACACAGGTCCGAACGCGAGCCCGACCACGGACGCGCCCAAACTCCTGTCCGCCAGTCCGAAGACGACACCGACGACCAGCCCGATCACCAAACCGGCCCGGATGACGGGCCAGGTCACCAGCTTCCGCGACAGCAACCGGATCCGTCCCCGAAGTCGCAGATCGGCGTACACGGGCTCCTCTGAAGTGGACCCGCTCACGAGCACGAACACCAAGCCGATGAACGGTGCGAACACGACCGCGAAGTCGAATCCGAACACGAACAGGGCTGCGAACAAGGCCGCGGTCACGACTACGGTTCCAAGCCCGAGCCTGATGAGCGACCTGGTTCGCCGGGACACGGCGAGGCTCAATTGCCACCAGGCGAGATCGCGACTGCCGATCACCTCCAGGTGGTGGGCCAGGAACGCGAGCCACTTCTTGGCGTCGGTGGGATCCCAGGACTTCCGCGGCCCGAACGGGTGTTCCTCGTCAGCCTCCTGCTGGGGAGGATTGGCTGTGATCAGTGCGTCGACGAGGTGGTCGAGCAGGTGCTCGGTGATGGCGTCGACGGTGGCGAAGCGGTTGGTGTCGCACAGTTCGGCGGGGCCGGCGTTGGCCTCGAGGTAGACCTTGCGCACCAGCCACAAGGTCAACGGGCTGGACAGCGCTCGGCTGATCAGGCTGCTCTGGTCTTCCCTCAACGCCGTCAGCAGGGTCGCCCAGCGGTCGACGGTGCTGCGCGGGAGGCTGCGTTCCAGGTAGGTGGCGGCATCGGCGGCCTTGAGCCGGTCCGGCTCGATGATGGCCGCACCGGTGAGACCGCGCCTGCCTTGGTGGGCAAGGGTCTGCTCGTACTCGGTCGTCCGGCAGGTGAGGATGAGCGAGTCCTCGGCCGCCGCGTTGAGCCGGTCGAGGACCGTGGAGCGAATCCGTTCGGGCAGCTCGTCCAAGCCGTCCAGAACGGGCAGGATCCGCCTCTGCTCGACCAGGGCACGGCTCGCGTTCGGGCCGAAGTCAGCGGCGCGCAAGGCCGGGTAGCCCTCGGTGAGTCGCCGCGCCACCCACGTGTGGAGGGTTTCGGCGCCAGGATCCCAACCGGACATCGAGAGGAGCACGGGCACCGGCTCCACGCCTTCGGGCCGCACGAGGAGTTCGCGGAGCAGCAGAACGGCCAGCGTCGTCTTGCCCATACCGGGATCACCGAGGATCACCAGCCGACGTGCCGGGAGCCTGCGGAACGCCGTGGCCATGTCGTCGACGCGGTCGGTACGACCTTCGAACCGGGGAACACCTCGGCCGATCAAGTACCTGAGCGGTCTCGGACGAGCGACGTGTCCTGCGGGGCCGGACGTGTCGAGCTCCGTGAGCCGCCAGCGCACCGCGACAGGAGCGGGGTCGTCCAACTGGCGGACGACGATCTCCGCCCGCCACTGGGCCAGCACCAGATCGGCCAGTTGCCGCTGAGCGGCGTCGACTTGGTCAGGAGAGGACACCGCGGGCAGCGGGAGCGGTGATCGGCGTGCCCAGAGGATCAGCGCCAGCGCCAGGGGTACCAGTCCGGCGATCAAGGCACCGACCTTGGCCGCGGAGTCCAGTCCCGCGGGGGTGCGCGACGCCAGGACGATCGCCGCCGCTCCGGTCGTGATCACGACCAGCGCGACCGCCCACCGCTTCCACCCCGTCACGCTTCAAATCCTCGCGCCTTCCGGAGGGGAAGGGGCACAGCAGATTCGGAACCCCCCGGATGGCGTACTGCCGCTGCCGAATCCGCGGCGGCCGTTCCCCTTGCTGGACCGCGTTGTCGAGGAGTTAGGACGTCTTCACCGGGTGCTCACGGCTGGCTGAAGGTGCGGCGGTAAGCGGTCGGGCTGGTGCCGGTGGCCTTGCGGAAGCGGGCGCGGAAGTTGGCGGGGGTGCCGAGGCCGACCCGTCGGGTTATCTCGTCGATGCCGGTGTTGCCGGATTCGAGGAGTTGCTTGGCGAGGTCGAGCCGGGCGGCCAGCAGCCACTGCTTCGGTGACACACCGGTCTCCTCGACGAAGCGGCGGGCGAAGGTGCGCTCGGACATGACCGCGTGCTTGGCCAGCCTCGGGATCGACAGCTCCTCACCGAGGTGCCGCAACGCCCACTCCTGGGTCCGCGCGAGCGACCGGCCGGACGCCTGCGGCATCGCCCTCTTGATGTACTGGCGCTGACCGCCCGCCCGGTGCGGTGCGGCGACCGCGAACCTGGCGGCGGTGTTGGCGGCCACCGCACCGTGGTCGCGGCGGACGACGTGCAGGCACAGGTCGAGGCCCGCGGACGCGCCGGCCGAGGTCAGAACCTGACCGTGGTCGATGTAGAGGACATCCGGGTTCACCGTGACCCGCGGATGCCTTCGAGCCAGGAGTTCCGCCGCCCGCCAGTGCGTGGTGACGGTCAGCTCGTCGAGCAGGCCGGCCTCGGCCAGGGCGAAGACGCCCGAACAGATGGACACCATCCGGACGCCGCGCGCGTGGGCTTGGCGCAGCGCCAGCCGGGTGGCGGCCTCGATCGGCCGGTCCAGGCTGTAGCCGGGGACGACCAGGGTGTCCGCCCGGAGCAGTTCGTCGAGTCCGCGGTCGACGTTCAAGGAGTAGCCGTCGGAGCTCGGCACGGCGCCCGGCTCAGGCGCGCACAGGCTGAGTTCGTAGTGGTCGGGCAAGGAGCCGAACACCATCAGCGGAACGCCGAGGTCGAAGGTCACCACTCCGTCCAGGACCAGGACCGCGAGCTTGCTGACCTTCGCGCCGACCTGCATGGCAGAAAAATAGCACATGTTGTCATAACAGCCACTCGATCACTCCTAGGCCGATCACTACCGTCTTGGCCATGAGCTTCGACAAATCGATTTTCACCGAACGCCCGCTCGCCGTGGCAATGCTTCTCTTCGATGGCCACACCGCACTCGACTTCGTCGGTCCGCACACGGCGTTCGCGGGCGCGGGAATGGAAGTCCACCTCGTCGCCGAAACGCTCCGGCCGGTGCTCACCGACTCCGGGTTCGCGATCTCGCCGACTGCCACGTTCGACGACTGCCCTGCCGAGGTGGACATCCTGTTCGTGCCGGGAGGGGCGGTGGACAAGGCGATGCTGAACGACGCGGTCATCGATTTCCTCGTCGACCGCGGCTCCAGGGCCTCCTACATCACGTCGGTCTGCAACGGATCGCTCGTGCTCGCGGCGGCCGGGCTCCTCGACGGCTACCGCTCGGCGACCCACTGGGCCACCCGCGACCACCTGGCGCGGCTGGGTGTCGAGGTGTCGACCGAACGCGTGTGCGTGGACCGGAACAGGTTCTCGGGCGGCGGCGTGACCGCCGGAATCGACTTCGGCCTCACGATCGTCGCCCATGTTCTCGATGACGACGCCGCGAAGTTCTGCCAACTCGCCATGGAATACGACCCGAAGCCGCCATTCGACGCCGGGTCCCCGGAGGGTGCCGGACCCGCGGTCGTGGCCCGGTTCAACCAGTTCACGGCGGAATTCAACGACATTTTCAACAACGCTGTGTCCCGCGTGCTCGAACAGCGTGAAGCGGCGGTGTCGAAATAGGCGGTGTGATGTCACCGAATGGTGGACGAGGTCTCGCCACGCCCGGCCACATCTGACGTCGAGGCTGCGCCGGGCGGAGACGGAAGGCTTGTACGCCGTCGCAAGAAGGGCGAACGGTTGAGCATTCACGGCCCCGGTGATCGGGGAAAGGATTCGATCACCGACAAGAGGAGCTGTGATGACCACCCGCACGGACCACACGACGTTCACCATCGACAACTCGGCGATCGTGCTGATCGACCACCAGGTCGGCACGATCGGCTGGGCGGGCGAACTGTCGTCCCAGGAGCAGCGCGACCAACTGAGGATGTGGGTGCTGGTGCTGGCCCGCTTCGCCAGGAGCGCGAGCATCCCCGTGGTGCTGACCAGCGGCCAGGAGGACCAGGCCCAGGGCCCGCTGCTTCCGGAGTTCGAGGAGATCCTGCCCAAGGAGTACGAGGCCCGCGTTCAGCGGACCGGCGTCGTCAACGCTTGGCACGACAAGGCCTTCGTCGACGCGGTGCGCGACACCGGTCGGACCCGGCTGATCATGGCAGGGGTGACCACGGACGTGTGCCTCGTGCCCCCGGCCCTGTCGGCCAAGGCCGAAGGGTTCGACGTCGTCGCGTTGACCGACGTCTCCGCCGCCTCCACCGGCACCGCGGCGCTCAACAGCCGCGACCTGCTGCGGCAGGCAGGCATCCCGCTGCTGACCGTCGCGCCGATGATCTCCGGTCTGCTGGGCGACTTCGCGGTGCCCGCCGCGGCGGGCTTGTTCGAGGCCATGGCCGCGGAAGGCGTCTACGAGGCCTTCGCCAAGGGCGACCTGCGATGACCCCGACATCGCTGGAGATCGGCATCGACAACTTCGTCTCGCACGTCATCGACCCGAGGACAGGAGTCGCGTACCACCCGGCGGAGCGGATGCGGCAGTTCCTCGCGGAGGTCGTCGCCGCCGATCGGGCCGGGGTCGACACGTTCGGGGTGGGCGAACACCACCACGAATACTTCCTCGACTCGGCGCCGAGCCTCATCCTCGCCGCCGCGGCGGCGCTGACCGAGCGGATCCGGTTGCGCAGTGCCGTGACGGTGCTCAGCGCGGACGATCCCGTGCGCCTGTTCGAGCAGTTCGCCACCCTCGACGTCATCTCCGGGGGACGGGCCGAGATGGTGCTCGGACGCGGATCGTTCACCGAAGCGTTCCCCCTGTTCGGGTTCGACCTGGCCGACTACGACTCGCTCTTCTCGGAAAAGCTCGACCTGATGCTGCGGTTGCGCGCCGAACCTTTCCCGCACTGGCGCGGAACGCACCGGCCGCCGCTGACCGGTCAGGGCGTGTTCCCCCGCCCGGTGCAGGAGAAGCTGCCGATGTGGATCGGGGTCGGCGGTACCCCCGCGTCCTTCGTCCGGGCGGGAGCGCTCGGGCTACCGCTCATGGTGGGGATCATCGGCGGCGATCCGCGGCGGTTCCGCCCGTTGCTCGACCTCTACCGCGAGGCAGGGCGGAAGGCCGGGCACTCCCCCGAAGACCTGCTGGTCGGCGTTCACTGCTTCGGGTTCGTCGGCGACACCGACCGGCAGGCGGCCGACGACTTCTGGCCGGGCTACGAGCGCACGATGTCCACCGTGGGCAGGCAACGCGGCCTGCCCGCCCCCGATCGCGCCCGGTACGACTCCGAGATCGGTGAGCGCGGGAGTTTCTTCATCGGCAGCCCCGACACCGTCGCCCGCAAGATCCGCGACCTCGGGCGCGACCTCGGTGGCATCTCGCGGTTCACCCTTCAGATGACGAACTCCGTGATGGCCCCGGAAACCATGCTGCGATCGGTGGAGCTGTTGGGAACCGAGGTCAAACCACGGGTGCTTCACCTGCTGTCGCTGGTGTGAGGTGCGGCGCGGGGGCCACCCGCGCCGCACCTTCAGCGTCGCCGCAGCCGGTAGGCCAACGGCGACTCGCCCGCGTGTTGTTTGAAGGCGGTGCTGAACGCGCTCTCCGACGCGTACCCGAGCCGCGCGCCCAACGGTCCGATGAGGACGTCGCTGTCGCACAACGCGCGCTGCGCCAACAGCATCCGCCACTTCTTGAGGTAGGTCAGCGGTGGAACGCCCGCGATGGAGCGGAAGTGCCCGGCGAAGGACGTGCGCGACATGGCCGCGGTCCGCGCGAGCCCGTCCACCGTCCACCGCTCGCCGGGCCGGGTGTGCAGGAGCTTGACCGCCGGGCGCAGCCGCTCGTCGGTGAGCAGCCGCAGCCAGCCCGACGGCAGTTCGATCCGTTCGACGTAGGCGCGCAGCACGTCGAGCACCATGAGCTGGGTCTCCTGCCTGATCGCGAACGCCGAACCGATCCGCTCCGTCCTCGTCTCGGCCAGCAGGCGGTCCAGGCTGCACCGCAAGCGGGTGGCCGCGGTCGCGGAGGCCCGTACGTGCCCGAGCGGCGGGAGGACGTGCAGCAGCAGTTCCCTGCCGACGGCGTTGAGGTCGACACGGCTCTCCACGACGACGTCGGCGCCACCGCCGGTCTCGAAGAGTCCCCTCGCCAGGGGCACACGAGTGGACGGGATCTCCAGGGGGACCTCGTCGTCGTCGCCACCCCGGACTTCCCACCGGGAGCGGTCGGCGAGCACGGCGACGTCTCCGGTCTCCAACCGCGCCGGGTGGTCGACGCCGTCGGTGGTCAGCCTGGCACTGCCGTTGGCCACGACGAGCAGGGTGAGTGGAGCGGGAGTCGCGGAACGGGCCACCCAGGTGCCGCGCGCGACGAACCCCGACGACGTCAGGGCGGTCGTCCTGACGAGGTCGAGTACGTCGGACACGTGATCATCGGTCGCCCCGACCGCCAGCGCGCGCATCCCGTTTCCCCTCCCCTGAGCGGTTCTTCCCGATGTCGAGGACCCGCCGGGATTGACGATTTCCATCAACCTTGATGTAAATTTACCCGAGACTCGCAGCGGGCGGGACGCACGCGGACCACGAGGAGCGGATGGACCCCACCGACGACCGGCTTCGGCTCGACGAGGACAAGCGGGAGGCCTGGACCGCGTTCGCCTCGGTGCTGCTCACCCTGCCCGCCGCGCTGGACGCCCAACTGCGGTCAGCCGCGGGCATGACGTTCTACGAGTACCTCGTGCTCTCCGGCCTGACCTACGCGCGCGGGGGCGCTCTGCGCCTGTGCGACCTCGCCGTCATCACGAACGGTTCGCAATCACGGCTCTCCCAGGTGGTGGCCAAACTGGAACGGCGCGGCTGGCTCGTCCGGCGGCCAGACCCCGGCGACGGCAGGGCCACCATGGCCGTGTTGACCGAGGCAGGCCGCGAGCACGTCGACCGGGCGTCGCCCGGCCACCTGGAAGTGGTCCGCAAGCTCGTCTTCGACCCCCTGACCACGTCGCAGGTCCGCCAGATGCGCGAGATCAACCGGCGCGTGCGGACGGCCATCGACCCCGATGGCGACGTCCTGTTCCAGACGCACAAGGCCTGAGCGGTGCTCCCCCGCTCCGTAGAGCCCACCTTGCCGGTCGCGGCCGAACGTGGTCAGGCTCAGACCGCCTGGGTCCTGAGGTCGCGTTCGAAGCCGCCGTCGTCTCGCCAGAGGCGGAGTACTCGGCCGTACTTGAGGCCCCCACCCGGATAGCCGGACCGGATGAACGTGACGAGGTCGTTGGGTGGGCAGCCGAGGTCGACCCGCGGGACCGTGGTGGCCTTGTCCCGCAACTCCTCCGCCCACCGGGTTTCCGCCTCGGGTGTGGGCTCGACGCTCGTGAGGTCCTCGTCGTCGCACCGTCGGATCATCGCGGCGACGTGCTCCGCCTGCTGGTCGAGCTGGTGGGTGAAGACGAACGACAGCGCGGCCTGCGTGATGGTGCCGACCGTGAAGAAGTTCGGGAACCCCGCGACCTGCACCCCGTGCAGCGATCGGACGCCAGAGGCCCACTTGTCGGCCAATGCCTCGCCGCTACGCCCGATGATCGGGAACGACCCGGCGGGCGCGCGGCCGTCGTCGATGTCGAAGCCGGTGCCGAAGATGATGCCGTCGACCTCGAACTCCTCGTCGCCGCAGCCGATCCCCCGAGGCGTCACCCGCTCGACGCCTCTGCCCCTCGCGTCGACCACGGTCACGTTCGCCCGGTTCAGCGACTGCAAGTAGGTGTCGCTGACCTGGGGCCTGGTGCACCCGAAGTTGTAGTACGGCATGACCAGCTCGGCCGTGGCGGGGTCGTCGACCAGCGCCGACATCTCGGCGCGGATCTTCTCCATCAGGGCGTAGTTGATCACGAGCACGCGGGTGGCGGGATCGGCGCCCTCGACGTGGACCGCGAGTTCGGGCGGCGGGGTCAGGGCCCAGTCCGCCACCAGCCTGCTGAGGTTCGACACGGCGTCGTCGAGGAGGTCCCGTTCGGGCTTCTGCCCCGGCGGGTTCTCCACCGACGCCATGATGTTCTCGATGCGCTCCCGCTGCCATCCGGGAGGTTGGGCGCGGTACCAGTCCGGATCGGTGGGCCGGTTGCCGCGCAGGCGCACGATGTTCGGCGTTCGCTGGAAGATCACCACCTCGTCCGCGTGCTCCGCCAAGTGCGGGACGAACTGGATGGCCGAGGCCGAGGCGCCGACCACCGCGACGCGCTTGCCCTTCAGCTTGACCAGCCCTCCCTCCGGGTCGCCGCCGGTGAAGCCGAAGTCCCAGCGGCTGGAGTGGAAGGCGGCGCCCTCGAAGCTGTCGAGTCCCTCCACGTCGGGGACGACCGGACGCCCCAGGTTTCCGGCGCTGACGCAGAGGAAACGGGCGCGCATCTCATCGTGGCGATCGGTCTTGACCACCCATCGGGCGGTGTCGGCGTCCCACCGCGCCTCGGTCACGCGCGTCCCGAGGCACGCGTCGCCGGTCAGGTCGAAGTGGTCGGCGAGCCGCTCGGCGTACGCGCGGATCTCCGTCGCGCCGGGGTGCTTCTCGCTCGGCATCACGCCCACCTCCTCCAGGAACGGGAAGTACACGTAGGCCTCGGTGTCGCAAGCGGCGCCGGGATAACGGTTCCAGTACCACACGCCGCCGAAGCCGGACGCCGCCTCGATCACGCGCACGCGGGACACGCCCGCCTTGCGCAGGTGCGCCCCCGTGACGAGCCCGCCGAACCCGCCGCCCACCACGATGACGTCGACCTCGTCGGAGAGCGGCTCGCGCTCGGTGTGCTGGACGACGAACGGGTCCGGGCCGACCACCGGCCTGCTCGCTCGCGGGGGTCGATCACCCGTCGGACGCACCCGGCGTTTCTCGGTTTCCTCCTGGTACCGCAGGTACTTCGTGCGAACGGCGACCGGGTCGAAGCCAAAAAGGACATCACCCTGCTCGCTGGCGTCCATGTGTTTCTCCTTGCCTGGGTGGGCATTCGTCGCGCGGTCGGAGTAGTCTGGTTCGGTTCGACCGGCTGTCAGACCGCCTGCGATTCCGTGAACACCTCCCGGAACGTCCGGGGGCGGCGGCCGAGCAGTTCTTCGAGGGTCGGGTCCACCACCGAGAACTCGCCCGCGCGACAAGCGGCGAACAGACCGAGTCCCATGTCCACCTGGGCTTCGGGCAACCCGTGCGCGAGACCGTTGCGCTTGAACTCGTCGTCGCTGATCACCGTGCGCGAGACGTCCCGTCCGGTGACCTCGGTCGCGATGGCGGCCAGGTCGTGGAAGGTGAGGGCCTGCGACGAGGTCAGCGGCGGAGTGATCCCGTCGAGCCTGCCCTCCTCGGTGAGCGCGATGACCGCCGCACGGGCGAGGTCCTCGTGCGCGGTCCAGGACACCGGTCCGTCCGCTGGCAGCGGGAGCGAGCCGCTCGCCAGGCCCCTGCCGAGGAACTGGATCGCGCTCGCCGCGTAGAACCCGTTGCGCAGCGAGGTGAACGGCACGCCTGACTCCTGGAGCGCGATTTCGGTGGCGGCGTGGTCGAGCATGGGCGCGAACGCCGAGTCGGGACCGGCTGCCATCTGGCTGGTGTAGACGACGCGGCCCGCGCCGACCGCCATCGCCGCGTCGATCGCGTTGCGGTGGTGCCGAACAGCGCTGTCGCCCGCGGAATTGCTGGAGATCACCAGCACCCGCGAGGCGCCTTCGAACGCGTGGCGGAGGCTCGCCGGGTCCGCGAAACCGCCCTGCCGGACCCGCACTCCCCGCTCGGCGAGCGCTTCGGCCTTCGTCGAGTCGCGGACGCTGACGCCCACCTGGTCCGCGGGCACGGCCGCCAGCAGCCCTTCGACGACCAGCCGTCCAAGTTGTCCAGTCGCTCCGGTAACGATGATCACGATCGCTCACCCTTCGGCGGTGTTTCCAGTGATTCGCTCGAACAGTATCACTGATATTTCCACCGGAAACAGACGAGTGTTATCGTCGATCCATGACGTCGAGAACCGAGGACGGCGAGCCGGACCCCGCGGACCGCGGCCGGGACCAGGTCAGGCAGCAGATCATCCGAGCCGCCACCGACCTCCTCGCCCACGGCGGTCGCGACGCCGTGACCACCCGCTCGGTGGCGGTCGCGGCGGGCGTCCAGCCGCCGGTCATCTACCGGCTGTTCGGCGACAAGAGCGGCCTGCTCAAAGCGGTCGCGGAAGCGGGTTTCGACGCCTACCTGCGCGCTCACCACCAGATCGGCCAGGACTGCCAGGACCCCGTCGACGACCTGCGCGCGGGTTGGGACCTCGCGGTCGAGTTCGGCCTGGACAACCCCGCGCTCTACACCCTGACCTACAGCGGACCCGCCGAGGCCGACTCGGTCGCGTTCGCGGCGAGCATGGACCTGCTGATGCGCCGCATCCGCCGCATCGCCTCCCACGGCTTGCTCCGGATCGACGAGAACCTCGCGGCACTGACCATCCACGCCACCGCGCGCGGCGCCGTCCTCACCGCGCTCTCCCTACCGGAGGACCAGCGCGACCCGGCACTGCTGACCACGCTGCGCGAGGCCATGATCACCGCGGTGACCCACCAACGCCCACCAACGCACGAACCAGGCCCCGCAGGCGCCGCCCGCGCCCTGCGCGCCTCGCTGACCGACCAGACCGTGCTGACCGCGGGCGAGCAGCACCTGCTCCGGGAGTGGCTGGACCGCCTCACGACCGACGCCCACCACCACGTCGACGAGCCAGAGACGGTCTGACCCTGACAGTGCTTCGCCGCCGGCCCTGCCCGCCTGCCATCGATCGTCATGGAATGCGCGGTGGACTGCACGGAGGTCCTCAATGGACTACCACTCACGCATCACGCCATGCGTCGACGTAGGCGAAAAGTCCCGCGATCACATTCATTGATGAATATTCTTTTCCTGCCGGAAAATTTCCGGATATATCAGCCGAAGTGAACGGTCGGATTCCAGGATATTTGCGAATTACACGCTCGCCTCCGCAATGAAAACTCACTCCTCCGGCCGCGCGACAATCGAGGGTGATGAACACCGCCGACATGTCACAATAACCGTGCGGATTCGCCCCAGACCCCGGCGGATGGCGACTGATCAGGCCGATCCAGGGGAGGGGTTTGCCCATGTCCACGCTTGAACCCTTGTCGAGTTCGATGCCCGAAGCGCACACCGTGACAGGCCGACTGGGGGCGGCCGATGTCGACGCCCTGGAGAACACGACCCGAATTTTGCGGGCTCTGGACCAGAAGCACGGTGGCGCCCGATGTCTGGACATCGTGATTTCCGCGCTATCCGCGGCTGACGCGCTGCTCGATAGTCCTGCCGGCGCGGCGGTCGCCGTTCGAACGCGCACAGCGGTCGCAGACCTGCACAATCTCGCGGGCTGGGTATACTTCGACGCCGGGTCGCACCACGACGCGCTGCGTGAGCTCGGTCGCGCGTTGGAGTTGGCCGACAACGGCGAATTGGCCGCCAATGTGCGTTACCGACTCGGGCGGGTCTTCCTGCACCACAACGGACCGGGCCGAGCGTCCGAGGAATTCCGGCTCGGCGCGATGGCCCTGACCACCAGGGGTTCCGCTCTCTCCAAGGCCATCCTGTGTGCGAACCAGGCGTGGGCTCAGGCGATGATGGGCATCAAGGACGAAGCACTCGTCCAAATCTCTCGCGCGGCGGAACAGTTCGAGAAAGCCCGCCGAACCGCCGTACCGGGATGGGCATCATTCTTCACCGCTACCGATCTGCTGTCCATGACCGGTGTCGTCTACACCGAACTCGCCCAGACCTCGGACCGCCGCTTCGCCAGTCTCGCGGTACCCGCACTTTCGGCCGCGGCCGCTGACTACGGACCGGGCATGCCGCGCAGCAAAGTGTTCTGCCTGATCGCGTTGGCGACAGCGCTGCTCACGGCAGGCCGAACGGGAGCTGCCATGACGGCCGGACACGAGGCGCTCGAGTTGTGTCCGGAACTGGAATCAGTTCGCGTCCTGGATAGGTTCGTGGCGTTGGGAAGGCTGGTCGGGCGGTTCGACGACCGGGCCGATGCCCGCCACCTGCTCGAACGAATCAACACGTTCCGGCATGCAGCGAGAACCACGTGACCGCGCTGACTGTTCATCGGCAGAGTCGTGTGCCGCCCGCTTGAGCATCCCGAAGTCTTTTACCGGCCTTCGCGGAAGTTCACCGCGGACGAACAGGAGATCTCGGCCCACACGGTCTTGCCCTTCGTTCGGGCATCCACGCCCCAGCGTTCGGACAGGTGCTCGACGATGGTCAACCCCCGACCGCGACTGCCGCTTTGTCGTGACTGGCCGAGAACGAGGTCACCGGGTGTGGAGTCGTCGACCTCGACACGAACGACGCGCGGTTCCGGGGAACAGCGGAGCCGGACATGACGGGGTCCGCCTGCGTGGTCGAACGCGTTGCTCACCAATTCGTTCACCACCAACACGCAGTCTTCCCGGTCGTCCTCCCCCAGGTCGGCCAAGACCTCGTCGACCCAGTGGCGCACCTCTCCGAGCTGCGTGGACCGTGAGTCGAGATCCAGAGCGGAGCAGATCTGTCCGGTCTGCGCGGCATCACTGTCGACCACGCACTCCACCCTCCTTCCACTGACGAGCTTCATTCGCGCGGAAACGTCGTCCGATTGGGCACTGACGACCGCCAGTGATCACTGACCCGCGAGCGGCGGCGCGGGGTGCCGCAAGGGCGCGCCCGCGTCGTGGAGGTGGCGCAGGACCTCGCCGTAGAAGGCTCGCATGCCCGCCTTGCTGTACGGAATGGCGTGCCGTGCGCAGAAGTCCTCGACGATGGGTTGGGCGCGGCGGAGGTTGGGACGGGGCATGTGCGGGAACAGGTGGTGCTCGATCTGGTGGTTGAGTCCGCCCAGCAGCGCGTCGACCCATCGGCCACCGGTGACGTTGCGGGAGGTGAGGACCTGCTTGTGCAGGTGGTCCAGGCGTTGGCCGGAGGCGATGATGGGCATGCCCTTGTGGTTGGGGGCGAAGGAGCAGCCGAGGTAGACGCCCATGACGCCCTGGTGCACGGCGATGAACGCCACCGCCTGCGGCGGGGACAGCACCCAGAACACCGCGATCAGGTACCCGGCCAGGGGCACGACCTGCACCATGCCTTCCAGCCAGGGACGATCGATCTCGCGTCGCCACACGGCGCGCAGGCTGGAGAGCCGCAACACGACGGCTTCGGCCAGTAGCAACGGGAAGAACAGGAACGCCTGGTACTTCGTGATCCACCGATACAGGCCGCGTTTGTCGCCTGCCTGCTCGCGGCTGAAGGCGATGGCGTGGATCTCGATGTCGGGGTCGTGGTCCTCGTGGTTGGGGTTGGCGTGGTGGCGGGTGTGCTTGCCCACCCACCACTGGTAGCTGATCCCGGTGACGCCGCCGTGCAGTTGGCCCACGAGGTCGTTGTAGCGGTGCTTGCGGAAGATCTGCCGGTGTCCGGCGTCGTGGCCGATGAACGCGAACTGGGTGCAGACCACCGCGAGGAGCGCCGCGGTCAGCATCTGCCACCAGGAGTCGCCCACCAGGACGAACACCAGGCCGGTGGCGGCGAGCAGGACGACGTTGATCGCCATGCGCGCGAAGTAGTAGCCGCGCCGCCGGTCCAGCAAGCCGACCTCCTTGATCTCACGGGTCAGGCGCGCGAAGTCGCTGCCCCGTTCGGCAGCAGGCGCGCGGGCAATGGGATCGGACAATGAGGTCATGAGCTTGCCCTTCAGGCAGACCGGTCGTTTCCGGAGTGTTTCCGCTGCCGCCGGACTGAAACCCCTGAACAGCTCTGGATACCAGTCGCCCTCGTGCTGCTCCACCACAGCGACGAACTTCCACGACTCACGGGTGCGCTCGCGGCTGGTCAGGATTGATCATGCGGTCGAGCATCGCGGGTGGCCGGAAGCGACCTGGATTCGTCGCCGTTCGCCGCTCGTGATGACCGGCTGGCCGAGCCGCGTCCTGACGGCGCCGGTCGTGCTCAGCCAGTCGAGGAGGAGCTGGTGGACGTCGTCGTGGCGCAGCAGGTCGAAGTGGGTGAGTCCGCCCAGCCACCGCCGATCGGCGTTCTGCTCGGGATCGGCGGCGCTGGAGGGGCTGACCATCAGATCGCCGAGGACGCGGCCCAGCACGCTGTTCTCGGAACGGGACAGCGTGGCGGACACGTGGAGCTGCCGAACGTTGTTCGGCAGTACCGCTTCCACCTGTTCGACGACGTCGTCGTCCGCCCACTGGTGTTCGTGCAGATAACCCTCGGCCAGGTCCTTGATGCCATCGCTGCGCAGGGCCAGCAGCCAGGACAGCGGTGCGGCGGGCCGGACGCGGGCGAGCAGGCCCGCGAGGCGGGCGACGGAGCGCTCCAGGGGTGCTCCGGTGTGCGGTGTCCCCAGGCACACCAGCCGGGTGACCAACGACGACCACCGGATCGTTCGGGCGTGGGCCTGGTGCACGGCGCTGCGCGCCACCAGTCCCCCCATCGAGTGCCCGACCAGGACGATGTCGGTCACGTCCACCGGCCACCTGTCGACGAGGAGGTCGAGCAGATCGGCCAGTTCGCGGCCGTTGTCGGAGACGTGGCGGCCGGAGTTGTAACGCACGTAGACCGGTGTGCACGGCAGGGCGGTGGCGAGCTTGTCACCGAGGTCCGTGCCGGGGCGCCCCCGTCCGAGCCGATCCGTGTGGAACCAGGAGCGTTCGGTGTCGACAAGGCCGTGCAGGAACACCACCAGGCGTCCCTTCGCCGACGGGTAGGCCGCCGCGAGCGAGGCGCGGTCCGGGTGGATCCGCCGGTGGTCGAGTCGAACGGACATCGCCGCGGGCAGGGCGTCGCCGCGCACGGATGCTTGTTCGCTGATGGCACCATTGGCGAATCCGATCATCCGCTGCCCGACCTCGGACTTGACCAGCGCTGAGGGCAACCGCACCTTCGAGGCGGCGTGGTCCGGCAGCGCCCGGACCACGCCCAGCAGGGTTCCGAGGAACTTGGGCACCAGGTCGACGCCGAGTCGACCGGTCGCCGGGATGGGCGTCGCGGGGCCGAGCGCCATGCGGTTGTACCTCGCCGTTCGGGTCGGACGTCACCGCGAACCCCGCGGCTCATGCCGGTTACCCCGACAGGTGCCGAACACACGTTCCCCGATGTGTCACTGGTAACAAGCACTTACCGTGCGCCAACGATGGCGGTCAAGGGCCCACTGCACCCGCATCCGGACAGCGGACCCCCGGTCACGCCTTGTCCTGCAACTGCTCCTGCACGGACGTGGTGAGGTCGTCCCAGGCATCGGCGAACTTCCGCACCCCCTCCTCCTCCAGCACCTCGAAGACGTCGTCCAGGTCGATACCGGCGTCGACCACCGCTTCGAGGACGGCGGACGCGTCGGCGTAGGTCTCCGTCACCGGGCGGCCGAGCTTGCCGTGGTCGGCGAAGGCCTGCATCGTCTTCTCCGGCATCGTGTTGACGGTGTCGGTGGCGATGAGTTCGGACAGGTAGAGCGTGTCGCTGTAGTCGGGGTTCTTCACCCCGGTCGAGGCCCACAGCGGGCGCTGCTTGCTCGCACCTCGCGCTTCGAGCGCTTTCCAGCGGTCGGAGGAGAAGACCTCTTGGCAGGCCTGATAGGCCAGTTGTGCGTTGGCGACTCCGGCTTTGCCCTTGAGCGCGGGATCGGCTCCGGCGTCGTCCAAACGCTTGTCGATCTCGGTGTCCACTCGGGACACGAAGAACGAGGCGACGCTCTCGATGCCGTCGAAGCCCGCGTCGGGGTCCGCGGCGCGCTTCTCCAGTCCGGCGAGGTAGGCCTCCATGACGGCTTCGTAGCGTTCGAGGCTGAAGATCAGGGTGACGTTCACGCTGATCCCGTTGGCGATCGTCTCGGTGATGGCGGGCAGGCCCTCGACGGTGGCCGGGATCTTGATGAACAGGTTCGGTCGGTCGACGAGCCACCACAGGTGGGCGGCTTCGGCGGCGGTCGCGTCGGTGTCGTGAGCCAACGAGGGCGCCACTTCCAAGGAGACGCGACCGTCTCGACCGGTGCGCGCGGCCACCGGCGCGAGCAGGTCGCAGGCGTCCCGGACGTCGGCACCGGTGATGGTCCGCAGCGCCTCCTCGACGGAGACTCCGCGGACCGCCATGGCGTGCAACTGGTCGTCGTAGGACTTCGACCCGCTGATGGCCGCGGCGAAGATGGAGGGGTTGGTGGTCACGCCGACCACGGAGTGCTCATCGACCAGCGACTGGAGGTTGCCGCTGCGGATGCGGTCGCGGGACAGGTCGTCCAGCCATACCGCGACGCCGTTCTTGGACAGGTTGGCAAGGTTTTCGTTCTGCGTCATACAATTCTTCCCGTGGTGGATTGTGGTCAGGCCAGGTTGCGGTGGGGGCGTCCAATCCATCCGCGACGTCGCTGCCGAGAGTGAGACTGATGCCGTCCGCGACTGCCTGAGGTTGGTGGGATTACCGCCAGCTCCGTGCTGGTGCCCAATGGATAGCTCGTGGGCGTCCGGCTAAACCGGTTTGGCCGCACCGCGTCGATCCACCGCTGTCCTGTGGTGGCGGAACGCGGCAACCCCCTACTGCTTGCCGGGCAACGGGGTCAGGGCTTGCGCGCGGGTCCTGCACACGTCGAGGCACTTGTCCATGCCGGTCAGCAGCAGCGGGCGACGTGCCGCTCGCCCGTCCGCCACCACTCTCAGGCAGGTACGGCCTCCAACTTCGTGGTGGGCGGCCGTCAGCACCGACAGCCCGGCGCACGCGAGCAACCTCACAGCCGACAGATCGACCACCACCAACGGGGGGTTGACCACCACGGCCGATTCGAGGGCTCGGTGCAGGATCGGTGCGGTGTCGAGGTCGACCTCCCCCGCCACCACCAGAACCACGGCCTGGTTGCTGGCCAACGTCGTCACGGTCAGCACCGGCGAGTCTTCCCCGTCGACCATCGAGCGAGGTGGCGAGAGCGGCGAAGGCAGGGAGAGCGCAACCTCTGGTGACGCGGTCGGCTTCGTCGTGAACTTCGAGTGCCAACTGCCAGCCGGGAACAGGCATGCTCCGACACTGGCGTCGTGGTCAGGGGATGTCATACCCCAACTCCCTGCCGACCACCCAGTCCACCCGGCGCTCTTGGACGCAGCGGGTGAGCAGCGGTCCGCTCTCACGTGATGGCTGATCGTCGTGAGGGCGAGGTCAAGGCGCTCCCGGCGGGGACAACATGATCGTACCCCGTGCATGGGTGTTCATCCGAACCTGAACACCGGTACCTCTCAGGCCTTGCGGCCTACCAGAACGCTGTCGAGATCAACGGTCCCCTGCACCACGGCGACGGCCAGCACTGTGAGGCGGTGGTTGTTCGCCCGCGCGTAGCCGCGCAGCGCGGTGAACGCCTCGTCCATGGACAGGCCGCCGCGTTCGGCGAGCACCCCACGGGCTTGTTCGATCGCGACGCGGCTGGTCAGCGCGGTCTGCAACTGGCTGGCGACCTGATCACCGCGCTCGATCGTGCGGTGTTGCAGGATGCCGATGGTGGCGACGTCGCTCAGCGCCTGTCCCAGGCGGACGTGGTCGATGTCCAGCGCGCCAGGCTCGGTGCCGAGCAGGGTCAGTGCGCCGATCGTGTGGTCGCGCAGGCGCATCGGCAGAGCTTGCACGGCCCGGAAGCCGCACTCGCGGGCCCCGGCGGTGTACCTGGGCCACCGCTGCCCGTCGGTGGCCAGGTCGTGGCAGGCGACCGGTTGGCCGGTGCGGGCGCACTCGACGCACGGCCCGTTCTCGACCTGGATCGCGAACAACTCCAGTAATTCGACTCGTTGCGAAGACGAGGCCACCAGGCGCAGATCGCCACCGGGGTCGTTCAGGATGACGCCCGCGGCGGACACGTCCAGCAGTTCGACGCACCGCTCGGTGAGCAGGACGAGGAAGTCCGCGATGTCGAAATCGGCCACGAGCGTGTCGGCCAGTTCGACGAACACGCGCGACACCCGCCGCTCACGGTCGCTCGAGGTTTCGCTTCCGGTGGACTGTCCTGGCCGCATGCCGCTCAGCACCCCTTCCCGACATCAAGGCCGACGCGCGTCGGCGTTCCAGGAGATCAGGTCGACCACCCCCGTGGCCACCTCGTGCGCGACGTCGGTCAACCGTCGCCCGTGGGCACGGGCGTAGTCGCGCAGCAGCGTGTAGGCCTGGTTCATGTCCAGACCGCCGGACTCGGCAAGCACGCCCTTGGCCTGTTCGACCACTGTGCGGTGGTGCAGGGCTGCCTGCAACTGCTCGAAGACGATCTCCTCGCGGTGCACGGCGCGCTGTTGCAGGATGCCGATGGTGGCGATGTCGGCCAGTGCCTGTCCGAGCGCGATGCTGGCGTCGTCGACGGCGACCGGCTGGGTGTGCAGCAGGGTCAACGCTCCGACGACCTCGGCGCGCAACCGCATCGGCACCGCCGTCGCCGCGCGGAACCCCGCACCCACCGCAGCACGCGCGAACAGCGGCCACCGGTCGACGTCCGCGTCCAGGTCCGCGCTGGAGACGACGGCGCCGGTCCGCACGCAGTCCAGGCACGGTCCCTGGCGGGTCTGGACCGCGAACACCTCGACCAGTTCGGCGTGCTCGGAGGAGCCCGCCGCGGGCCACCAGCCACCGCGCTGGTCGGAGAGGATCACCCCGGCGGCGTCGACCTGCAACAACTCCGTCGCCCGCTCGGTGAGCAGGCTGAGGAAGTCGAGCACGTCGAAGTCGGCGACCAGGGTGTCGGCCAGCGACACGAACGTGTCCGCCAGCCGCTGGTCCCGTTCAGTGCTCATCGTGACGACCTTTCCACAACACGCGTCATTGTCGGCCCTCGTCCTCCGTGAGGCGCAGAGTCCGCGCGACCACTTGTCGGGCGACCTCGGCCAGCGGCACATCGTGGGTGAAGGCGTGGCCCCGCATCCGCAGGAGTGCCGTCTCGGTGCTCACGCCGAGCTGCACCTGCACCATGCCCGCCGCCTGGTGAACTTCGACGTGGGGATCGAGCAGCCAGCTCAGGTCGGCCGTGTCGTGCCCGTCGAGGTCGGCGACGATGCCCTGCGTGGCCATGTCGGCGAGGATCAGCGCGTCGGTCACCTCGCTCCGGGACAGCGGGCCGGGCACATCGCGGTAGAGGTCGAGCGACCCCAACCTCACCACACCGATCTGCAGGGGGAACGAGAACACCGCTACCGCCCCGAGTGCCAGTGCGCCAGGGGTGAACGCGGGCCACCGCGCACCGTCAGCGGCCAGGTCCGCCACCAGCACTGGCCCCCCGGATTCGAAGGTGTCCAGACACGGCCCCTCCCCCACCGTGAGCTGCAAGCCTTCCAGGCTGGCGCTGACCGGGTTCGTCGCGTGCACCAAGCCCCGCTCCGGCGTCTTGTCACCGGGTTCACCCTGGCCGTGCTTGCCGATCACGGTGGCCCCGGCGCCGGTGACCGACAACTCCGCGACGCACCGAGCGCAGACGAGGGCGACCGTGGAGGCAGGACTCTTCGCACGGTCGACGATCAACTGCTCCCGCAATCGATCGCGCCTGCTCTGCCCCACCACAACCCTCCGTGTTCGGACGACACCCGTGTGATCACGTCAATCCTATTGAGCTCCCCTCGCGCACGGATTGAGCGGCATCACCGCCGGCGACGAGGTCACGCATTTTGGAAGCCTCCGTCGAAGCCGCAGCGACTGTGCTGTCGAGGGGCATCCTGAGGCACTTTCGCCTTCACCAGCCTTTCGCGCGACGTCAGGCGTCCCGCTGTTCGTCGACCGCGGCCGATCGAAGCACCTCCTCGAAGGATCCGTACACCCCTTCGGGAACCGAGCGCACTGCGTGCACGGTGTCCTCGTCCGCGTTGTTGCGAGAGGCGTGGTCCGCCAATTGCTCCTTGGTCGCCGGGTACTCCACATCGCCCAGGGCGGTGCGCAGCCTGTCCGTGGTGGTCGTGTCGTGCATCGCTGTTCCTCCCACATCCGGTGAACCTGTTGACGGCATACCCCGGTTCGGTTCCCCCAACCCCAGCCGGTGGGAGTGTGCGGTGCTGTGGGTCGACGGTGCCGAGCCGGCGGTCACACGCGACGCAGTGCTTCCGCTGCGCACATGTGCTCAGCACGAGGACGGGTTACGCTACTTGGGCCAGCCATACAGCGCCGCCATGACCCCGCGGACTGGAACCAACTCGGTTGTGGGGTACCACGGTGGTTTGCTTCTCGGAACGGCCCTTCAGAACCCGCCTTCCGAAGTGGCGCCAACTCGAATGCGCCACCCGTGTGCGACGTGGCTCGTCCCGTCGAAGCGCTCTGGATGACGGAAACGCAGGTGGAGGCGGAAATGCGGATCGCGATGATCGCTGCGTCCTGGGAGTTGGACGCTGACGAAGATCGGGCGTACGTGGCCGAACTCTCTTCGGTTCTCAGCTTGGACGGGCACGAGGTCGTCCTTTACGCACAACGGACCACTTCCGGTCCACCGGAACGCAAACAGACCCCTCACGGGTATGAAGTCGTTCAGGTGCCCGAAAAATCAGGCAAGCCGTCCAAGGGATCGCAATTCGTCGACCACGTCAGCGATTTCGCGCGGTTCCTCCAACGGGAATGGGCGCAGAGGCCCCCGGACGTAGCGCATCCGCACGGCCGGTCATCCGGGTTGACCGTGAGCACGAGCCGGGTCCCGGTGGTTCAGACGTTCCACCACGGCGCGGACACCCGAGCCTCCCGCCCGACTCACGTCGACCGTTCGGTCGGCGCGTCGGCCGACCGCGTGATCGCGTCCAGTGCCTGGGAGGAGACGAAACTCCTTCATCTGGGGGTGCGCAGGCCGAAGAGCGCGATCGTGCCCCGCGGGATCGACGTCGTGCGGTTCCGGCCCGATGGTCCGGCCGCTCCACGCAAACTCAGGCCACGAGTGCTGGCGCTGGGTGACGTGGTTCCGGTCAGCGGATTCGACACCATGATCAGCGCTCTGCGCTGGACTCCCGAAGTAGAACTGGTCATCACCGGACGAATCCTGCATCCCGTGCCGCTCCAGGACACCGAGGTGATGCGCTTGCTGGTGCTCGCCAATGATGTGGGGGTGAGCGACCGCGTGCACTTCACCGGCCGAATCGCCCGTGCGCAACTCCCCCAACTGATCCGCTCCGCGGACGTGGTCGTTCGCATACCGCGGTTCGACCCCTACGGCTCAGCCGCGATCCAAGCCATGGCGTGCGGCGTTCCGGTGATCGCCACCGATGTGGGCGCACTGGCTGACGTCGTTGTCGATGGCGTCACCGGAACGCTGGTACCACTTCGTGATCCGCGCACCCTCGGGCTCGTCCTACGCGATCTCCTGGCAGACGCCACCCGACGGGAGATACACGCCATCGCCGGTCGCGACCGTGCTTGCGCACGCTTTTCGTGGAAGCGGGTGCTACCTGAACACCTGGCCGTCTACCGGGATGCGATCGCCAATCCGCAAGCGGTGGAAGCACGCCAGGATGCGCTCAAAGCGCTCGAACCGGAAAGCGCATGACCACGCACACTTATCCGACCAAGACCGCCGTGGCCAGATGAGTGTGCTCCCACCCCGCTGGCCGCTCCGAGGCCACCGCACGAACTCTTGGCGGTCACCACCTGCGGCGCGGTGATTCCGTGATCATCTCCGATCTGGGGAGAGCGCGGTCAGCACGAGTGCGGCCTGGTCGTCCTCGCCCACCTGACCATCGGTGAACGCGGTCACCGCCGTGATGAGCGCGTCGAGAATGCCTTCGGCGCTGGGATGGACAACGTGCCCCAGCGCGGTGTCGAGACCGGCGTCGTCGAATTGAGAGCCCGTGGACGTCCGTGCTTCGGTGATGCCGTCGGTGACCAGGACGAGGCTTTCACCGGGTTTCAGGTCGACGTGGTGGGTGTGCAGACGGGGATCCGGCGTGACACCGAGGAGCATGCCGGGCACTTCGAGGACTGAGACGGTGCCGTCGGGAAGCACAAGGCGGGGCGCTACGTGGCCGGCGCGGATGAAGTCGACCGCGAGGTGCTCCCGGTGGTCACGCAGGTGCCCGTAGACGAGGGTGACGAATCCGGAGCCGTGGCTGCTCGCCCGGTCCAGCAGAGCGGTGTTGACGGCCCTGACGACCGCGTGCGGCTCGGGCAGCAAGCGGGCTACGGCGCGAGCGGTGTGGCGGACCAGGGCTGTCGTGGTGGCGGCCTTGGCGCCGCGGCCGCAGACGTCACCGATCAGGAAGGCCCACTGCCCGTCCGGCAGCGGGAACACGTCGTAGAAGTCACCACCGATTTCCAGCCCCTCGCCCGCCGGGTGGTAGTGGGTGGCCAGTTCGGCACCGGGCAACTCCGGCAGATCGGGTAGCAGGAGACCTGCCTGCAAGTCACGGGACATCTGGACCCGTTCGGTGTACTGGCGGGCGTTGCGCGCCAAGGGGGACGCCCGTGAGGCGAGTTCTTCGGCGAGGTGGACGGCGTGGCCGTCCAGTGGAGGCCCGTCGTCGGTGGTGAGCAGGGTCAGGGTGCCGAACGCCTGACCCCGGTCGCTGAGCGGGACGCACAGGTAGCCTGCGACGGCGAGGTCGTCCCACGGGTCGAGGCCCGCGGGCGCACGGCGGGCGACCTCGGTGGTAGCGCTGGACAACACCCTGGCCACGACGTCGGTGTCGGACCTGCACGAGGCCAGCAGGTCCGCTTGTGGCGCTGTGAGCGCGGCGGCAGCGATTCGCCTCGCTCCGCCCGCGTCGACGACGTCGATCGCGCACAACGGGGCCAGGGCCGGAACGCAGATGTCAGCCAGGCATTGCAGGATCTGCGCGTAGTCCGAGCACTGGGCCAGGGCGGTACCCGCCGCGAGGAGGAACGCCAGGTCGTCGCGAGCGGCCTTCTCCTTGGCCTCGGCGGCGGCTTGTGCCCGTTCTGCGTGGTGGCGCTCGATGGCCAGGGCGGCGGTGTCGGTGAAGACCCTGGCCAAGGCCAGATCCGTTTCTTCCGGGTGCCGCGGGGTGCGGTGGTACATGGCGAACGTGCCCAGCAAACGGCCGTCACGCGCCAGGATCGGAGTGGACCAGCACGCCGCCAACGACGCGGCGGCCGCCAACTCCCGGAAGTCGGCCCAGAACGGATCGGCGGCGATGTCGCTGACGACGACCGGGCGGCGGCGGTGGGCCGCCGTGCCGCAGGAGCCGATTCCTTCGCCGGTGGCGATGCCGTCGATGGCCTCGTTGTAGAAGTCGGGCAGGCTCGGCGCGGCGCCGTGCCTCAGGTGGCGACCGTCCTCGTCGGCCAACAGCACCGACACCGCGGTGCCAGGGGTGAAGTGTTCGATCACCCGCGCCATGCCGTCGAGCACTTCCCGCAGCGGCGCCTGCCGGGCGATCTGCTCCAGCAGTGCCCGGTGCTCGGCGATCAACCGCTGCGCATGCCTGGTTTGCGTCGTCTCCACCGCCAGCAACAGCACACCGGTGACGTTGCCCCCGGTGTCGCGTCGCGGTTCGTAGATGAAGTCGAAGTACGCCTCCCCCACCGCATCCGCTGCGCCGAGCACGATCCGCGCGTCTCGCGCCGAGCAGGGACGGCCGGTGCGGTAGACGCCGTCGAGCAACGCGATGACGCCCTGTCCGGCCAGTTCGGGGGCGAGTTGGCCGATCGGCACTCCCATGCGCACCCGCTCTCCACCACCGATCGCGTCGAAGAACGCGTGGTTGGCGGCTTCCACCACGTGCGCGGGGCCCGACAACATGGCGAACGCCGCGCTGGACTGGCCGAACAAGGACCGGATGTCCGCATCGTCGACCGACCGCGCACCTCGTAGCGGATCCGTTCCACCCGTCGAGTCGTCGTCATGCCGCATCATCGTCTCCACCCGGTAGCGCAGACAGCCTCCGAGTGTTCCCGGACCGTCTTCTGGCCATCATCACCTTCTTGCGGTCCCGCCACTTTTCAGGATTTGCCGGTCATCCACTGGATTTCCCGTCAGGACAGCGGGATGAAGGCCGGACCTGCCAACGCGAAGAGCCCCGGCCGCCGTGTGGCGACCGGGGCTCTCGCTCGTACGAGGTCAGGCGTGTGCGCGTCGACCGGTGACCAGTCGGTAGATGCCGAGCAGCAAGAGCGAGCCGAGGATGGCCAGCAGCCACGTGCTCAGGTCGAAGAAGTTGTTGATGTCGCTGTTGAACAGCGCGCGGCCGATGAAGCCGCCGAGGATGGCACCGACGATGCCGATCAGGATCGTGACGATGATGCCGCCGGGGTCCTTGCCCGGCATGATCGCTTTGGCGATGGCGCCCGCGATGAGGCCGAGAACGATCCAACCCAGGATGCCCACGATGACGTCTTCCCTTCCTCGACTGCAACGGCGAGCCGCCGTTGCTTCTTGCTCGAAGCCGGGATGCCCAGGAGTCCCAATTCCCAAACATGTTGTCGTCGGAGTCGTGAGCACCGCCTGTTCCGGGATTTCCCGACCGTCCACGTGGGACGAAAGAGGTCGGTGCGGCACCACGCCGACCTCAGATGACGAGCGGTGGTGCGAGCCCCGCGGACCCCGCGGTGCCCACCGGGGCTCGCACCACGCTCTTCTACCAGTAACCAGGCCGATCACCAGCGCTGGCTGTTCAACGCGGGCGTCGAGCCTGACCAGGCCACATGCAGGCCCTACCGGGCACGTGTTGTCGAACCCGGCACACCCACTTACCCGGCTCGTCGTCGACTCACACCACTGGCCGATTCTCGGGTCGAATCGAGCGGCAGGGGTCGTGTCACGAGGAGCCTTTGTCCGGGTCGTCGCAGGTGAGAGCAGCTCTGTCACTCGAACGAGTAAATCTGTGCTGACGGGAGTAGACATTCGCAGGCAGGTGTGTGTAGTGTTCTCCTCGTTGGAAGAGAGAAAGTCAGTGGCACGGGAGATGACGAACTACCCGTGAGATCGAGGCAAGACGGTCGGACGTGCTGGGGCCAGGCAGTGAAGGGGCTCCGCGGCAGTGGACCAAGGATGGTCGGCGAGGTGATTCCGGCATGTGCAGAAAGGCCGGTGCCGACCGTCACGTGAGGATGCAGGACACAGGAATCAGAGGAGAAGGGAAGGGTTGCACACCATCGGATCGCCCGTTGTCGGCTGAACTCCGCCGAACGGGTACCGCGGTTCCATCGGATTGGAAGGTGGTCTTCGGTTACGCACACGCGATCCCCGCAGTGCCCGCTTCTAGTGCGGGCCACGCGGACAGAGGAAGCCGATCCCACGGTCGGCTAGGTGGACAGTGAAACCCAACAACCCCGGGGCCCCGGCGCTACTGCGCCGGGGCCCCTCGTGATGCGGAGGTGCGATGACCCCAGAGGAAAACGGTGAAGACCAGGTCGCGGAAGAGACGACCGTGACCGACAGGTTCGACGACGACCACTACCCGGCCTACACCATGGGCCGGGCGGCGGAGATGCTCAACACCTCGGCCGGGTTCCTGCGCAGCCTCGGCGAGGCGAAGCTGATCGAGCCGCAGCGCTCGACCGGTGGGCACCGGCGGTACTCCCGCTACCAACTGCGCTTGGCCGCCCGCGTCCGGGAACTGGTGGACCAGGGCACCGGACTGGACGCGGCCTGCCGCATCGTGACCCTGGAGGACCAGCTCCAGGAAGCCAGGGACGCCAACAAGTCCCAGCACCGACCAGGCGATCCCTACCCGCCACTGCGGGGTGTGTGACCCGCGCGGTTGAGGGCCGGGTCAGATCAGCACGGACGCCGTCGAGGCGGCGACTCCGTGCTGATCACACCGCGAGGCCACCCCGTGAGCACACGGCTGAATGAACGTTCTGCGTCACGTGGACGGACGACTGCGGATGACGCGCCATCCTCCGGCAAGCCGGACAAGTCGGCCAGATCGTCGACCGTGGAGGTCGACCGGTTCCCGCTGTTCGTCGTCCCACGCCGGCGTCGTTCTTCGATCACGTCTGTCGACACCGGTCGCGAACAGCGGAGCGGGAAGGACGACGCTCCTCCCCGCTCCGCACCGGCCGCTGTCAGTCGCGAGCGCTCCCCGCGACCGTCCGGCCGGATTCCCGAGCGCGGTCGGCCACGTCGGACGAAGCGTCCTTGGCCTGCTCGGCAGTGCTGCGGGCGGCCTCGCCCGCGGTCTGCTGGACCGCTTGGACGGCGTCCTGCACGGCTCCACCGGCCTCGTCCTTGAGCCGCTGTCCGGACTCGGCGATGGCTTCCTTCACCGGCTCCACGTACTCCGCGGCCCGCTCACCCACCTGGCGAACCGCGTCCTGCTCGACACGGGTCGCGGGCAGCAGCGACGCGACGAGCAAGCCCGCGCCGAACGCGACCAGCCCCGCGGCCAGAGGATTGCCCTGGGCCTGGCGCATCGCCTGGTCAGGGGCCTCGCGAACGACCTGCGCCGCTTGGCCCGCCGTCTCCGACACGGTCTCCGCGGCGCTCTGCGCCTTGTCCTGCACGACCTGCGCGGCTTCCCGTGCGTGTTCCTGCACGCCCGTGGACGCGCTGTGCGTCGCCTGCGGCACGGTGCCCATCACCTTCTCCCTGAGAGTGGTCAGCCCGCGGCGCACGCTCCTGGTTCGCCGCTGCGCGATGCGCTTGGGGCTCGTGCGGTCCACGATCCGGTTCGTGTCGGCCACGAGCTCGGCGCGGGTCTGGTCGATCTCCTGCCTTATCCGGTCGGGTGACGTGCCCATTCCGCATCCTCCTTCAGGGTGTCGATGGTGCGTTCCGGTTTGGGGGAAACGGTCTTCAGCTTGGAACGGCCCGCGCTGTACAGCACCGCGCCCGCGATGCCCCACAGGACGGCGACGATCAACGTCGCCCAGGCGAGGCCCACCACGTACGCCAGGCCGAACGCCAGGGCGAAGCTGAGCAGTACCACGGTCAGGTAACCGGCGAACCCCGCCGCTCCGAGCATCCCGGCGGCCTTGCCCGCCTTGGACGCCTCCTCGCGGATCTCGGCCTTGGCGAGCTCCAACTCCTGGCGCATGAGGCGCGACAGGTCGTTGGCCAGCTCACCGACCAGGTCCCCCAACGACGTCCGGTCGTCGTCGACGGGTGGGAGCCCAGCCTGGGCGACCGGCGGGATCGGGTATCCGGCCTCAGGGCTGGACATGCGCGGCACCTCCACCCGGCGTGATGGGCCGCGGTGTGCCGGGAACGAGCGGATCGACGTACGGACGGACGACGGGCTCGACCACGGCGCCGTCGGGACCGGCTGTCGTAGGCGACACCGCGGCGGGGGTGACCGCGGGCGGTGTGGTCTGCCACGTCTCCGCCTGCGCGGGCTGCGCCGTGTTCGGCCGTCGGGTCTCCTGCCGCGAATCCGGCGACCCGTTCACGCTCTTCACCACGCGTCCGACCAGCAGGCCGGCCACGGCGGCGCCGATGAGGAACGCGCCGGGCTTGCGCCGGGCGAAGTCCTGGGCGGTCTCGAGCAGACCACCCGCACCGCGCTCGTCGAGGAACCGCGCGGCCTGCCGGCCGGTGTCCGCGACCTGGCGCACCGCACCGGCGGTCGGGGAATCACCGGAGGCGTGCTCGGCCATCGACGAGAGCTCGTCGGCCAGCTTGGCCAAGCCCTGCGACACCCGGCGCGCCTGCTCGTCGGCTTCCCGGCCGACGCGCTGCCGCACGTCGTCCATGACCTGCTTGGTCTGCTGCTTCGCCTCGTGGGCGACGTGCTGGGTTTGTTCCTTCGCGGTGGACGCGACCTCCGTCGCGGCGTCCTTCGCGTGGTGGGCGACGGCCGTTCCCTCCTGCGACGCCGTGGAGGCCACCGCTCCCACCGTGCTGTCCGACCCAGTGGACCGGTCTCGGATGTCAGTCACCTGTTCCTCCTTCAGTAGTTCGTCGCGGTCCCGGCAGCCGTCTACCCGTCACGCCCTGGTGGACGCCGGTTCCGGCCGATTCGACGACAACTGGTTGAGGTATCGGAAAACGGGCATCCCCGGCGGTCGTCGCGAACGCCGTTCAGGTTGCGCCACCGAGCGCGTACACCCGTTTTCCTTGCCCTTGAACAGATGTAGGCCCTTCGCACCCCTTCTCCCCTTCCGCCAGGCGGTGAGGCCGACGGGTACCAGCGCAGGACCGTCCCTTGTGGGATTCGCGCGCCGCTCGCGTTTGACTTCGGGGTGGCGGGGCACCACACGCTCATGTCGATGGCGACGATCTTCACGCGGGTCCGGGAGAACTACTCACGAGGCGAAGACCGGCCCCTGGGCGGCTACCTCCGGGCGATGGGCGGGTACACCGGGTTCGTCGGCGCGGCCGTCGCCGTGGGCAGGGCTCGTGGTGCTCGCCTGCCGGAGCGCTTGTCGTGGAGCGACGCGGTGCTCGTGTCGGTGGCCGTGCACAAGGCGAGCAGGCTGCTGACCAAGAGCTCCGTCACCAGCGCTCTGCGCGCGCCGTTCACCCGGTTCGAGGGCTCCACCGGTGAGGGCGAGGTGGCCGAGTCCGTGCCGCCGTCGGGAAGCCACCGGCACGCCGTGGGCGAACTGCTGACCTGCCCGTTCTGCTCCGGCGTCTGGTTGGCGACCGCCTTCACCACCGGGCTGGTGCTGGCTCCGCGCGCCACCCGCTTGGTCGCCACGACACTGACCACGATCGCGGGATCGGACTACCTGCACCTGGCCTACGACGCCGCGAAGTCCGCCGTCGCGCGCTGACCGGGCCGCCGGACCCGTTGCCCCGCCGGGGCTCGGACGTGGCCGAGCGGTGTGATGCCCGCCCGGCGGGTGGGGATCACACCGCTCCGCCGCTGGCGCGGGTGACGAACCGCGTGGCCACGGTGTTCAGCTTGGCGTTCTCCTGCTGGGACTGCTCGACCAGCACCGCGAACGCCTCCTCGGCGGAGATCTGCCGCAGTGCCATGAGGATGCCCTTGGCCTGTTCGATCACCGCACGCGTGTCCAGGGCGACCACCAACTGCTCGGTCATGGCGTGGGCGCGCTCGTAGCGGCGGTGAGATCGCAGCGCCGCCGTCGTGGCACTGACGTAGAGATCGAGCAGCTTCTCGTCCAGGTCGGCGAACCCGTGCCCGCGGGAGCTGTAGCAGTTGATCGCGCCCGCGTACTCGTCGTCGATGGTCAGCGGTGCGGACAGGAAGCTGTTGAACCCGGCCGCGACCGCGTCGCGGATGAACACGGGCCACTCGTCGGCCATGTCGGCGGCCGACACCCGGAACAGCGCGCCGCTGCGGGCGGCCCGCAGACAGGGTCCGTCGTCGGCGCGGTACTGGTCGCGGTCGAGGCCCGCGGCGGTGTCGCTGGTGGTGGCCGCGGTCCAGGGCGAGCCGTCGCGCAGCATGGTCACGGTGACCTCGTCCACGCCCGGCACCGCGTGGACGACCTGATCGCACACCCCCTGCAACAGAACGGTGAAGTCGTCGTCGCCTGCCAGCGCCGCGGTGAGCGTTTCCAGCGCGCTGGTGACGTCATCGAGCACGTCGGGCCACGGGTGGTCGTCCGGGTCGGTCATGAGGTCGGGTCTCCTGAGCGGTGCAGGCCGGTGGAGATCCGGTGAAGGAGCTCCGACCACCCACGAAGGTGGCACGTCGTCGGCCCGGCGCGCACGAGTAACCTCGGCCCGACCACAATAGCGCGGTTCACCCCTTCGGACGCCTGCTCGACCCGGCGGCTCAACGACTCGGTGCCCCGCGGATGAGGTTTCGGACCTCGTCCACCACGGCCGTGGGCGGCCCCAGCAGGAAGTTCGCCGCGGACGACTTCGCGTAGTCGCGCCGGCAAGGTGTCGAAGCCCTCGGCGTCGGGGGGCAGGGCGACGGCACTCACGCGAAGCCTCGATGTGGGACGCCCGGTTCTCGTCCATGCTCCGGGGCTGACCAGCACGGACGAGTTGAACCCGACGTGTTCCAGTTTGTGCCGTCAGGACGGGGGTAGCCGCAGCGTCATGCGCACCGAACCGGACGACAACGCCAGCAGTACCCCACCGGCCGAGAACGGCACCGGCATCCTTCGCGGCTGTCAGCGTTCCGCGGTGAGCAGCGCGAGCATCTCCGGGAGGTCGAAGAACCGCGCGATGTCCAGTGCCGACCGACCGCCGAGCGCCGGGTCGGCCCCTGCGGCGAGCAGCGCGGCCGTGCTCTCGCGAGAACGGCGGAACACTGCCGCGCCGAGCGCGGTCTGGCCGCGGTCGTTCACCCTCGCGGTGTCCGCGCCGCGGTCGAGCAGCGCCCGGACGGTGTCGGGGTGGTCGTGATAGGCGGCGAGGATCAACAGGGAATCGCCGGTGCCGCCGGTCAGGTTGACGGGCACGCCCGCGTCGACGGCTTCGACCAGCCGGACGGTGTCGCCGGAGCGCGCCAAGTCGAGGACCGAGCGCAGGAAGTCCAGTTCGGAGTTCGTAAGTGCTTCTGCCACAAGGAAACCCTAAGGGCAGCAGTCGCGACGCGCCGTTCGGCCTGCCCGGTTCGGGGCTCCGCGTTCCGATGAGCGGCGGGTCGGCCCAACGACCGGATTCGAGGCTGCGCGCGGCGGGCCTGCGCGTCACCGAGCCCCGTGTGGCCATCATCCGGGTGCTCGACGACGCCGGGGTCGGGCACGAGCACTTGACGGCCGCGCAGGTGGCGGACCGCGCCAGGAAGTCGTTGGGACGCGCTCTGTCGGTCCAGGCCGTCTACGACTGCCTGAACGCGCTGGCCGGCGCGAGCGTGGTCCGCCGGATCGAGCCCGCGGGCCACCCGATGCGCTACGAGACGCGGGTCGGCGACAACCACCACCACCTGGTCTGCCGAGTGTGCGGCAGGACCGCGGACGTGGACTGCTCCGCGAGCAGCGCGCCCTGCCTGTCCCCGTCGCAGCACTCCGGCTTCGTCGTCGACGAAGCGGAGATCACCTTCTGGGGCACCTGCCCCGACTGCGCGGTGTCGACCGGTGAACGACCGGGCCCGTCACCGCACTCCACCACGAGAGGCGAACCATGACCACCGCATCCTCGCAACAACCCGAGCGCGACGCCGAGCGGCCGGTTCTGACCAACCGCCAGGGGCACGCGGTCTTCGACAACCAGAACCAGCGGACCGTCGGCGCCCGCGGCCCGGCCACGCTGGAGAACTACCAGTTCCTGGAGAAGATCAGCCACTTCGACCGCGAGCGCATCCCCGAGCGAGTCGTGCACGCGCGCGGGGCGACGGCGTTCGGCTTCTTCGAAGCCTACGGAACCGTCGGTGACGAACCGGTGTCCCGCTACACCAGGGCGAAGCTGTTCCAGGAGAAGGGCAAGCGCACCGACGTCGCCGTCCGGTTCTCCACCGTGGCCGGCGGTCGGGACTCCTCCGAGGTCGCGCGTGACCCGCGCGGGTTCGCGGTGAAGTTCTACACCGAGGACGGCAACTGGGACCTCGTCGGCAACAACCTGGGCGTGTTCTTCATCCGCGACGCCGTCAAGTTCCCGGACTTCATCCACTCGCAGAAGCCGGACCCGGTGACGTTCGAACGCCAGGACCCGAACCGCGCGTTCGACTTCCTCAGCCAGACACCGGAAGCGCTGCACATGGTGACGCTGGTGTTCAGCCCCAGGGGCCTCCCGGCGAGCTACCGCACCCAGCAGGGCTTCGGCGTGAACACCTACAGGTGGATCAACGCCGAAGGTGCGACGCAACTGGTCAAGTACCACTGGACGCCCGAGCAGGGCGTGAAGTCCTACACCGCGGCCGACGCCGCCAACGTCCAAGCCACCGACCTCGGCTCGCACACCCGTGACCTCTACGAGGCGATCGAACGCGGCGAGCACCCGGCGTGGGAGCTGTCCGTACAACTGATGGACGACCACGAGCACCCCGAACTCGACTTCGACCCGCTGGACGACACCAAGGTGTGGCCCGAGGAGCAGTTCCCGCTGCGCAAGGTCGGCCGCATGGTCCTGAACCGCGCACCGGAGAACTTCTTCACCGAGAACGAGCAGATCGCGTTCGGCACCGGTGTCCTGGTGGACGGCCTGGACTTCTCCGACGACAAGATGCTCGTCGGCCGCACGTTCAGCTACAGCGACACCCAGCGCTACCGCGTCGGCCCGAACTACCTGCAACTGCCGGTCAACGCCGCGAGGACCAGGGTCGCCACCAACCAGCGCGACGGCCAGATGGCCTACGGCGTCGACCTCGGCGAGGGCCAGAACCCGCACGTCAACTACGAACCGTCGATCCTCGGAGGGCTCCGCGAAGCGCAGGACCCGACCGACGGCGACCAGTACCCAGAGATCACCGGCAGGCTCACCCGCGAGCGCATCCCGCGGACCAACGACTACCAGCAGGCGGGCGAGCGCTACCTGTTGTCGGAGCAGTGGGAACGTGACGACCTGGTCGCCAACCTCGTGGACGCGCTCGGCCAGTGCGACCGGCCGATCCAGGAGCGGATGGTCTGGCACCTGCTGATGGCCGAGGACGAACTCGGCCTGCGCGTGGGAGAGGGTCTGGGCATCACCCCGGACGACGTCCGGGACCTGGGGCCGTTGGCCACCCAGTCGCTGACCGACGAGGAACTGGCCCGCGCGGGCAGCCTCGGCAAGAACGGTCCGCGCGACGTAACCGACCGCGAGATGACCCACTGCGTGCCGAACGAGCACGTCGAGGTGGGCCGCTAGAGCGCTGCGAGGGGAGGAGCGTCCACCGCTCCTCCCCTCGCAGCGGAGCAGGCTAGAGGCCCCGGTCACCCTTGGGCATCCACGATCGCCGCAGGCCTGGCGAACCCCCACCGATCGGACGAATCTTCTTGCTCCAAGTGTAGGAACACTCCGCGCGTGGTACTACAGAGCGTAAGTGCGGTTAAAACGGCAGCCGCTGTCCGGTAGGAGTGGTGCGCGACAGAGTCGAATGGCGAGGACGCCCGGATGGCGCAACTGGTGAACGTGGAACTGTCGAAGAGTTCGAACGCCGTCGTGGTCACCGTCGTGGGTGAGGTGGACAGGGACACGGCGGACGTCCTCGCCGAAGGCGTGGAACGCGCTCTCCTGCTGGTTCCCGAACCCCGTGCCGTTGTCGCCGATCTGAGCGGGGTGCGCCTCCTCGCCGCCGCGGGTGCGACGGTGTTGGCCTCCGCGAACGCGACGTGCGGAAGTCGTGGCGTACCGATGCTGGTGGTGGCGCCGAACCGCGCCGTCCGGCGCACCCTGGAGCTCTGCGGCCTGCTTTCCGAACTGCACGTCGTGGCGGAATTTCCAATGGCGACGGCCGCGGGCTTGGCTCGTGAACTGGAGGACCGCGCCGTGATGGGCACCGCGGTCGGAGTCGCGATGGCCGACCAGCGGCGCGCTCGTGCGGTGCTGGCCGCCCACGCGCGCAAAGCCGACGTCACCGTGCGCGAGCGCACACGCGAAGTCGTGCCCCGGAGCCCTGGCACAGTAGGGAAGCGCGGTGCGGGGCAGACGGAAGAGCCGTCCCGCCTGCTGATCGACCTGGTCGCGGCGGCGTGGGAGACCGAACCCCGCGAGCACCAGGACCACATCACCGACCTCGCGGCGGCGTTGAAGCGCCAGGGCCACCAGGTCGCGCTGCACGTCCGCCGGACCTCGCACGAACCCCCCGCGTCCGAACGCACCGCCTCGGGCTTCGACGTCGTGCGCGTGCCCGCCGGACCACCGACCGTGC
>NZ_JANYMP010000028.1 GCF_025061645.1 Umezawaea endophytica
GGCCACGGTTGCGTAGGGCGCGCTGGGTTTGCAGTGGGTCGGCTGTTACTGCTGCTTGTGGCGGGTCGGCTGTTCCGCTGTTTGCGGTGGGTCGGCTGTTGCTGCTGTTTGTGGCGCTGGTCCGGCGTGTTGCTGTTTTAAGCCGTTTCGCCTCTTAGTTGGGCGCGTAGGCGGTCGCGTTCTGCTTTTCGCGCTTCGCCGCGTTCGTTTAGGCCTGCTGCTACGCGTGCTCTCATGCCGCGGAACAGGAATAGTGACAGTGGTAGGGCTACGACCACGCCTACTGCCATGGCTACCAGCAGTGGGACGTTGACCAGCATGAGCAGTGCCATGACTGCCGCGACCATGCCCAGTCGCGCCAGCACGTACAGCGTCACATCTCTACCCAGGTGCACGGTTCCCCAGGTTACGCGCTTGGGTCTCCTGGTTCGAACGCCGCGTCCGAGGTGTTGGGGCGGCCCTCGAAGCGGGTGGAGAGGACCACGGTGGTTCTGGTCCTCGCTACGCCCGCGATGCGGCGTAGGCGGCCCAGGGCGCGTTCCAGGTCGTCTACGGTGGCTACGCGGACCTTCACTATGAACGACTCGTCGCCCGCTACGCGGTAGCAGGATTCGACCTCGATCAGTCCGGCCAGCTCCAGGGCGACGTCGTCGTCGTCCGCGGTGTCTGTTGGGTGGATGCCCACCAAGGCCGTTACGCCCAGGCCTACGGCGCTGGGGTCGACCACGGCGTGGTAGCCGACGATGACGCCGGTGGCTTCCAGCTTGCCGACTCGCTCGTGCACGGCCGACGCGGAGAGGCCTACCTTGCGGCCCAGGTCGGCGTACGTCGCCCGGCCGTTCTCGCGCAGGGCGGCGATGATTTGTCGATCAAGAGCGTCCACTGGACCAGGGTAGGCCCTACCTGCGTGATGTCCGAACCGCGAACTTCGTCCCTTACTCCCTCTTTACCATCACCCAAGTGTTCGAGTACCTGACGGGTGAGATGCCACGATGCGGGCGGTAAGTCTGATCTGAGGAGGACGATCGTGACCGCGTCCATGCAGGTAAGTCGTCAAAGCGGGCCGGAACGGCTGCTCACGCCGGGTGAAGTGGCCAACCTGTTCCGCGTCGACCCCAAAACGGTGACCCGCTGGGCCACCGCGGGCCGGATCGGGTCGATCCGCACGCCCGGTGGCCACCGGCGGTTCCGGGAGTCCGAGGTCCAGGCGTTGCTGTCCGAGCTCACCACCGAGGCCACCGAACCGGTGCGCCACTGAACGCGTCCCGTACGTACTCCTAGTCACGAGTAATGTCGTGGCAAAGGAGGTGGCGACCATGCTGTACGTGCTCGCGGCGATCGGTGCGCTCACCGTGTTCATGCTGCTCTGGAAGGCGTTCGGGCCCGGTCGGCTCGAAACCGCTCCTCGTGGTCGGGTCATCGCGCCCGATGACGACCCGGACTTCCTCCGGAAGCTCGGTGAGCAGACGAAACGCCGCCCTGAAGAGGGCAAAGACTCCTGAGACGAGTGCGGGCCCCCGACGGGAAGTCGTCGGGGGCCCGCACTCGTACTGGAATTCCTGCTAGCTGGGGAAGTCGTCCGCCACGGTGGCGGCGAGCTCCAGCAGCGCGAGTCGGGTGGCCGGCTCCAGTTTGTCGAGCTCGATTTCAGCACCCTCTTCGAGGTGCGGGTCGAACGGGATCATCACGACGGACCGGCAGCGGGACGCGAAGTGGGCCGCCAAGCGGTCCAGGTCGACCTTGCCCGAGCCCGGTCGGACCGAGTTGATGACCGCGATCGACCTGGCCACGAGGTCGCGGTAGCCGTGCGCGTCCAGCCAGTCGAGGGTGGCCGCCGAGGTCTGGGCGCCGTCGACCGAGCCGGACGAGACGAGGACCAGCGAGTCGGCCTGGTCGAGCACGCCCTTCATCGCCGAGTGCATGAGGCCGGTGCCGCAGTCGGTGAGCAGGATGTTGTAGAAGTGCTCCAGCAGCGCGACCGTGCGCAGGTAGTCCTGGTCGCTGAACGCCTCGGACACGGCCGGGTCCTGCTCGCTGGCGAGGACCTCCAGCCTGCTCGGGCTCTGCGACGTGTAGGCGCGGACGTCGCTGTACTTGGTGATCCTCGCCACATCGCGCAGCAGGTGCCGCACGGTCGCGGTGGTCTCCCTCGGCACCTTGAGCGCGAGTGTGCCCCGGTCCGGGTTGGCGTCGACCGCGATGACCCGGTCGCCGCGCAGCGACGAGAACGTCGAGCCGAGCGACGCGGTGGTCGTGGTCTTGCCGACGCCGCCCTTGAGGCTGAGCATCGCGATCTTGTAGCACCCGCGCAGCGGCTGGTTGATCCGCGTGATCAGCTCACGGCGCTTGATGTCCGCCGGGCTCTCGCCCAGGTTGACCAGGCCGCCGCTCATCGAGTGCACCGCCTTGCGCCAGCCGGACTGCGGTGGGCGCTTCTCCTGCTTGATGAGGCGCTGCGACGACATGTCGTGCGCGGACATCCGCTGGTTCTGCTGCTGCGGTGGCTGCTGCTGCGGCAGCGACTGGGGGAAGTTGTTCGGGAACGCGCCCTGGCCCTGGTACTGCTGCTGGGACGGGTCCACGTAGTGCGCGCCGGACTGGCCGCCGCCCACCTGGTACGGGCCCGAGGGGCCGCCGCCGACGGGGTAACGGCCGGACTGGCCGCCCTGCTGGACGGGGTGCTGGCCGGACGGGCCACCGCCGACGGAGTGCTGCCCGGAGGGGCCGCCGCCGACGGAGTGCTGGCCCGACGGACCGCCGCCGACCTGGTACGCGCCGGACGAGCCGCCACCCACCTGGTACGCGCCGGACTGGCCGCCGCCGACGGTGTGCTGACCCGAGGAGCCACCACCCACCTGCTGGGCCGGGTCGACGGGGTGTTGGCCCGACTGCGTCGGGTTGGTTTGGTTCATGTGGCCCTCCGCGCCCGTGGGCTGCGGCTGCCATGACACGTTGTGCCGCGGCTCAGGCTCCTCGTAGCGACCAGTCACCGCTGGGGTCCTCCCCTGAGCAAGCGGATCGAGACCTCCCCGACCCCCACTTGGGACGGTAGTCGGCGACAACAGGTTCCACTAACGGGGGTGGGCATCCCACCTGGGGTGATGCCGGGGGTCAGCCGACTCCCGCATAGGAATGCAACCCGGTCGTCACCAAGTTGATGAAGAAGAGGTTGAACACGGTCAGCAAGAACCCGACGGTGTTGATCCACGCGGCGTTCGCGCCGCGCCACCCGGCGGTCGCGCGGGCGTGCAGGTAGGCCGCGTAGACGACCCACGACACGAACGCGACGGTCTCCTTGGGGTCCCAGCCCCAGAAGCGGCCCCAGGCGGCCTCGGCCCAGATGGCGCCGAACATGATGCCGATGGTGAACAGCGGGAACGCCAGCACGGTGCTGCGGTACGCGAGCCGGTCCAGGGTGTCGGCCGACGGCAGCCTGCCCGCGAACTTCGCGAACTTCTCCGGCTTGCGGTCGTTGGCCGCCTTCACCAGGTAGAGCAGGCTCGCGACGCCGGGGACCAGCAGCATGCCGGTGGAGATCGAGATGACCGAGACGTGGATGACCAGCCAGTACGACTGGAGCGCGGGCTGGACGGGCGCGGCGGGCGCGTAGAGCGCGGTGCCGCCGAGGAACATCAGGATCACGACCGGGACCAGCACGAACCCGCCGAGCCTGCGGATCGGGAACGACCGCATCAGCACGACGAAGGTCACCACGGCCGCCAACGTCAGCAGCGCGCCGTACTCGTACATGTTGCCCCACGGGGCGCGGCCGGTCGCGACCCCGCGCAGGACCAGCGCGGCCACGTGGAACAGGACGCCCAGCAGCGTCAGCGCCACGGCCATGCGGCCGAACCGCTCGGCCCGCGACCGCTCCGGCTTGGTCGGCACGACCAGGCCGGGCTTCCACTGGTCGCCGGTGCCGCCCGCGACGACGAGGTCGCGTTCCTTGGCCTTGACCGGGGCACGGCCGAAGGCCTGCTCGTAGACGTAGAGGAACGTCGCGAGGAGGTAGACGCCGACCGCGCTGTTGTACATCCAGTCGCTGTAGGTCGCCAGAGTCGCGTTGACCGGCATCAGCTCTCCTTGTCCTGCTCGGCCGAGAGGAGGTCGCGGGACAACCCGGTGAACTCCCCGCCGTAGCCCGCCTGGTCGGTGCGGGCGAGCCCACCGACCTCGATGAAAGTACGCCCGTCCTGCTGAGGGACCGCCCGCACCCAGACGCGGCGGCGGCGGATCGCGAGCGAGACGCCCAGACCGGCCACCATCAGCATCGAGAACACCAGCACGTAGACCTGCGCCGGGTCGTGGGAGACCTGGAGCGACACCCAGTCGGTCACGCCGTCGAAGCGGATCACCGTGCCGTCGTCGAGCTTGATCTCCTGCCCCACCTCGAGGTTCTGCCGCGCGACCTTCGCCAGCCGCCCCTTGTCCACCATGGACTGGTCGATCGAGAAGATCGACTGGCCGCGGCCGGAGTCGGTGCCGAGGTCGCCGCGGAACACGTCGACAGCCACGGCGGGCTTGCGCGCCTCGGGGAAGTTGCTGCTCATCAGGGTGCCGTCGAACACCGCGCTCGGCGCCAGCAGGCCGGTGACGGCCAACTGGTTCTTGCGGCGCTCCTCGGAGTCGGTGATCTGCGGCGGGTCGAACTTCGTCGCGCCCTCGGAGAGCAGCGTGATCGGGTCGACGGGCCGCCACTGCACCTCGGCGGACCTGGTGGCGCCGTTGGGGAACGTGACGGTGAACTTGGGGGTGTAGCCGTGGCCCAGCAGGTAGAGCCGGTCGCCCGCGGTGCGCAGCGGGTGGTTGACCTCCAGCGGGTACGGCTTCCAGGTGCCGGTGTCGAGGTCCTCGCCGGACTGGTAGTCGATGTTCGCCAGGAAGCTCTCCGCCTGCCCGTTGTGCAGGTAGGTGGCGTGGAAGTCGTTGACCCGCACGCAGAACGGCGTGAGCTGGGTGCCGTCGACCCTCAGGCCCGGCCGGAACGAGTCGAAGTTGAAGACGCCGGAGTTGCAGAACTGCTTGCCGGTCGCCTGGACGATGACCTGGCCCTCGTAGCCGAACATCTTGCCAAGCGCGAACGCCACGAGCAGACCCAGCAGCGCGAAGTGGAAGACCAGGTTGCCGGTCTCGCGCAGGTAGCCGCGTTCGGCGCTGATCGTGCGGGCGCCGTCCGCCTCCTCGCGCTCGACCGTGCGCCAGCCCTTGAGCCGGGCGCGGGCGGCGGTGATGACGTCGTCCACGGCCCGGTCGGTGTGCGCTTCGGCGTGGTGCGGCATCCGGGCGAGGTTGCGCGGCGTCAGCACCGGCTTGGCGCGCATCTGGCTGAAGTACTCCCACAGCCGCGGCAGCAGGCAGCCGACCAGCGACACGAACAGCAGCACGTAGATCGCGGAGAACCAGAAGCTGCCGTAGACGGCGTAGAAGCCGCCCTTGTCCAGCAGTCGGCCCCACCAGCCGTTGTCGGTGATGAACTCGTCCACCTTCAGCGAGTTCAGCGACCGCTGCGGCAGCAGCGCGCCGGGCAGCGCGCCCAGCGCGAGCAGGAACAGCAGCGTGAGGGCCGTGCGCATGGCCGTGAGACCGCGCCACGTGTTGCGCAGGAAGGCGAGTGCGTTCTTCATCTACAGCGGCAGCTTCAGGTCGTTGACCGCGGTGACGCGCAGCCAGCCGACGAAGTCGCCCCACAGGCCCGTGACGAGCGCGATGCCGACCATGATCAGCAGCACGCCGCCGAAGACCTGCACGCCGCGCACGTGGGTGCGCAGCCAGCCGGTGACGCGGACCGCCCAGCGGGCGCCGATGGCGATCAGCACGAACGGCAGGCCGAGGCCGAGGCAGTAGGCGAGCACGAGGACCGCGCCGCGGGCCGTGGACGAGCCGACCTCCGTGCCGCGGGCGAGCGCGAGTACGCCGGCGAGCGTCGGGCCGATGCACGGGGTCCAGCCGAGCGCGAAGACGCCGCCGAGCAGCGGGGCGCCGATGAGGCCCGCGCGCGGGCGCTTGTGCAGCCGGACGTCGCGCTGGAGCGCGGGGACGAGGCCGATGAACACCAGGCCCATCGCGATGGTGATGACGCCGCCGATGCGCTGGAGCATGTCCTCGTTGAGCCACAACGTGTCCACGAGCCCGAGTACGGCGAACGAGGTCAGCGAGAACACGACGGTGAAGCCGAGGACGAACAGCAGCGCGGCTCCGGTGACGCGCCAGCGGCCCGCCTTCGGCGACTCGCCGTCCTGCACGGCCGGGGCTTCGGCGCCGACCAGGCCCGCGAGGTAAGCGAGGTAGCCGGGAACGAGCGGCACGACGCACGGGGACGCGAACGAGATCGCGCCCGCCAGGAGTGCGACACCGGTGGCCAGCAGCAGCGGCCCCGAGGTGGCCAGCTCCGTCCAGTGGTTCACGGGCTCCAGAGTAGGTACTGCCCCAGGTGGGGGCGGCACCGGAACCCATTAGCGGAGGCCCAGGTCACACCCATTCACCGTCACTTGGCATTACGAACAGTAATCACAAATGGGAAATAGTTGTGAAAGCACCCTTGTGGGTGACAACTGGGGTACTTAACGTTCCTCCATGCGCTCAACTCGGCTGATCTTGCCCGCGCTCACGATGGGTTTCGTGGTGGTCGCCGCCCCGCTGCCCCACAGCGCGGCACCCGCGGAGGCCGCGCCCGCCCCGGTCGCCTCCCAGATCGTCCGCGAGGTGTTCTCCCCCGACGGCACCATCGAGAAGGTCGTCGCGGCGAACCCCAAGACCCAGCGGACGAAGGCGAACCTGCGGGTCGCCGCGACCGTGGAGACGGTGCAGCAGACCGGGTCCACCGACGCCCGGTTCGACCTGGTGTTCGTCGGCGACGGGTACACCTCCGGCGAGCTGGGCCTCTTCCACGACCACGTGCTGAGCAAGTGGGCCGAGCTGTCGGCGGTCGAGCCGTTCAAGTCGTACAAGGACTACTTCAACGTGTGGCAGGTCAACGCCGTGTCGATCGACTCGGGGGTGGACGACAACCCCCAGGGCACCGACGAGAAGCGCACCGCGCTCGACATGGGCTTCTGGTGCAAGGGCACGACCCCGACCACCGAGCGGCTGCTGTGCTTGAACGAGCAGGAGGCGTACAAGTACGCCGCGCTCGCGCCCGCGTACGACCAGGTCATCGCGCTGGGCAACACCACGAAGTACGGCGGCGCGGGCGGCGGTGTCGCGACCGCGGCGGGCGGCAACGCGAAGGCGGGCCAGATCGTGGTGCACGAGCTGGGCCACTCGATCGGCCACCTCGCCGACGAGTACTTCTCGCCGGGCACCTACACCGGCGACGAGCCGACCGAGATCAACGCGTCCAAGCTCGCCGACGGCTCCAAGTGGGCGAGGTACCTCGGCCAGCCGACGCCGGACGGCGGGGTGGTCGGCGTGTTCGAGGGCTCGAAGTACTACGGCACCGGCCTCTACCGGCCGACCCAGAACTCGATCATGCGCACGCTGGGCAAGCAGTACAGCGTCATCGGCCGCGACGCGATGGTCGAGGCGTTCAAGGCGAAGATCCCGGAGCTCCAGGGCACCCCGTAGTCCTCGGCGCCTGACCGTCCACACCGGACGGTCAGGCGGTCGGGCCGTCAGGCCTCGGCGAGCAGCTCCTCGACCACCGGCGTCAGGTCGGAGGCGAGGACGCCCTCCAGGAAGATCGCGGCGACGCGGTGCCGCTTGTCCAGGATGATCGTCGACGGCACCGCGTTCGGCGGGTAGCCCTTGAACGCGAGCAGCGTGCGCCCCGAGTCGTCGTAGATCGACGGGTACGTCAGCTTCCGGTCCACCGCGAAGTCCCGCGCGGGCTCCGGCGAGTGCTCCTTGACGTCGATGCCGAGCACCTGCACGCCTGCCGGACCGGACTCGTCCTGCACCTTCTGCAACTCGGGCGCCTCGGTGCGGCACGGCGGGCACCACGAACCCCAGATGTTGACCACGAGGACCTTCCCCGCGAAGTCCTCGATGCTGATCGTCTTGCCGTCCTCGAGCAGGCTCGGCCCGGACAGCCCCTTCACGACCTTGCGCTCGTCGCCGCTGTAGCGGATCCGCACCTGGCCGTCCGGGGCGACGAACTGGAACTCCCCGCCCGTCGCGACCGCGTCCTTCCCCGTCGAGCACCCCGCGAGGACCAGGGCCGAAGCCAGCAGAGCCACCGCTTTCACGCCCCGGTCACCCTCGGGTTCGTCGCGCCGACCGGCTCGCTGTAGGACACCCGGACGAGCTGCTCGCCCTCGAAGACCAGGCTCGTCAGCGACGCCAGGGAGCACTCGCGCTTGCGCGGGTCGTGCCACATGCGCTTGCCCTCCAGGAACCGCCGCAGCGTCCAGATCGGCAACTGGTGGGACACGCACACGGCCTCGTGGCCCGACGCGACCACACGGGCGCGCTGAGCCGCCCCGAGCATGCGGTGCGCGATCTTCAGGTAAGGCTCGCCCCAGGACGGCGTGAACGGGTTGACCAGCTTCGGCCAGTGCGCGGGCTGGCGCAGCGCGCCGTCGCCCACCGACACCCGCAGGCCCTCGAACCTGTTGTCCGCCTCGATCAGCCGGTCGTCGGTCGCCAGCTCCAGCCGGTGCGAGTCCGCGATCGGCGCGGCGGTCTGCTGCGCGCGGGTCAGCGGGGACGCGACGACGTGCGCGATGTCGTGGTCCGCGAGGTGCTCGGCGACGGTCAGCGCCTGCCGTTGACCGGTGTCCGACAGCCGGAAACCGGGCAGCCGCCCGTAGAGGATCCCGTCCGGGTTGTGCACCTCGCCGTGCCGGAGGAAGTGCACCACGGTCCGAGTCACTTCTTGGCCTCCTTGGCAGCGGCCGCCGCGTGGGGCAGCGCGTCGGCGATGATCGAGAACTCGTCGTCGCCCATGGCGGCGTTGACGAACCACGCCTCGAACGCGCTGGGCGGCGCGTACACGCCGCGTTCGAGCAGTGCGTGGAAGAACGGCGGGAAGCGCCACGTCTCGGCGGCCTGCGCGCCCGCGTAGTCGACGACCTCGTCCTCGGTGAAGAAGACGCTCACCAGGTTGCCCGCGTACTGCACGCGGTGCGCCACCCCGGCTTCGGCCAGCGCGGAGGTGAACAGCGCGCCGAGGCGCGAGGCGTTGGCGTCCAGCGCGCGGTACACGGCGGCGTCGGCCGCCCGCAGCGTGGCGAGCCCGGAGGCGACCGCGACGGGGTTCCCGGACAGCGTGCCCGCCTGGTAGACGGGCCCCTGCGGGGCGAGCCTCGACATCACGTCGGACCGCCCGCCGAACGCCGCGGCGGGCAGCCCGCCGGACATGACCTTGCCGAACGTGTAGAGGTCGCCCTCGACGCCCTCCAGGCCGTACCAGCCCGCGCGGGACACGCGGAAGCCCGTCATGACCTCGTCCACGACCAGCAGCGCGCCGTCGGCGTGGCACAGCTCGCGCAGCGCGGCGTTGAAACCGGGGCGCGGGGCGACGGCGCCCATGTTGCCCGCGGCGGCCTCGGTGATCACGCAGGCGATCTCGCCGGGGTTCTCCGCGAACGCGGCCCGCACGGCTTCGACGTCGTTGTACGGCAGGACGATCGTGTCCGCGGCCTGCGCGCCCGTCACGCCGGGCGACGTCGGCAGGCCGAGCGTCGCGACACCGGAGCCCGCCTGGGCGAGCAGCGCGTCGACGTGGCCGTGGTAGCAGCCCGCGAACTTGACGACCTTGCGGCGCTCGGTGAACCCGCGGGCCAGCCGGATCGCGCTCATCGTGGCCTCGGTGCCGGAGTTGACCAGCCGCACCTGCCCGACCGGGTCGACGCGGGCGATGATCTCCTCGGCCAGGTCGATCTCGCCCTCGGTGGGCGTGCCGAACGAGAGCCCGTGCACGGCGGCCGAACGGACCGCCTCCACCACCGCGGGGTGCGCGTGGCCCAGGATCATCGGGCCCCACGAGGACACCAGGTCGACGTACCGGTTGCCGTCCGCGTCCCACAGGTGCGGCCCCTCGCCCCTGACCATGAACCTGGGGGTGCCGCCGACCGAGTGGAAGGCCCGCACCGGGGAGTTGACCCCGCCGGGCGTGACGGCCGCCGCTCGCGCGAACAGCTCCTGTGATCGGGTCGTGTCCGTAGCCGTGTTCCTCGTCGTCACGCGTCCCAGTCTCACACGAGCTCGTCAGTGGTCTGCGCCACGTCCTCCGGAGGCCTGCGGTCCCTGGTGCGGACGGCCAGGAGGGTCTGCCGGATCGCGTCCAGCAGCAGGATCCCGGCCACCGTGGCCAGCACGATCGAGCCGCCGATCCAGTTGCCGTGGTACCGCGTCGAGACCAGCGGCGGACGACCCTCGACCGGGTAGGAGAACGTCTGGATGCCGCGCTGCCAGCACCAGTGCGCGGCGAACGCCAGCAGCACGACCAGCACCACCTCGACCACGGCGATCAGCCCGCGCCTCGGCTGGTGCAGGGTCGGCGCGGAAGAGGGCTCGGCGGTCGGCGCTGGCGCGGTCACGGCGACGAGTTTGGCACGCGCGGGATCAGGATGCCGTGAACGCCGCTCAGGTGCGCGTGAGCAGGCGGTGCAGTGCCGCGCGGAGCGCGTCGGGGTCGCGGGCCCAGCCGAGCACCACGGTGCCGTCGAGCAGCCGGATGGGGACGGCGGTCGTGCCCTTGGGGATGGTCCACCCGGTCCCCAGCACGGTCGCGCCCGACCGGGGCTCGACGCCCTCGACGGCGGCCACGTCGGCCATCCGCAGGACATCCCGGCCCTCGCTCAGCGCGGCCGGGGTGAGGCGGACCGAGTACAGCCGCTGCCTGCCCTGCACCCACAGCGCCGTGGGGATCAGCAGTCCGAACGCGACCAGCGACCAGAAGAGCACGCTCACCGGGCCGGTGAGCAGTTCGACCCCGACCCCGAGGACGGCGAACACCGGCCCCCACAGCAGCGGCCACCAGGAGGCGCCCCGCTCCGCGTAGAGGACCGGGCCGGTGTCGTTGTCCACTAGCCGAGGTTAGCGGCGAAGTACTGGCGCGTTCCCGGCAGCAGGCTCACCACGACGGCGACCGGCGGCAGCACCAGCCTGGCCAGCACGACCAGCCAGGCGACCACCTCGGCCGCGCCGGAGTAGTCGGTCGAGCCGGAGAGCGACACCAGCCCGATGATCGCCATGACCTCGACGACCAGCGCGACCCCGCACAGCGCCAGCCGCGCGTGGTAGCTGCCGCGCAGGAACATGATCGCGCCGACCACGCCCGCGATGCCGAGGCACACCAGGAAGAACAGCCCCATCACGACGCCGAACCCGCCGATGGCGGTGCCCGCGACGAGTTCCCGCAGCAGCGTCCCCAGGGGCCACGACAGCGCGGCCACCAGCCACAGGACGAATCCCGCCGTGACCACGCCGGGCCGCGCGTAGACGGCGCTCGTGTTCTGGTCGACGCCGCGCATGGCGCCGGGGAACGGCCGCTGGGGCGGGAAGTTCACCGGTGGGGGCTGCTGCTGACCCGCGGCGGGGTAGTTCACCGGCTGGTACGGCGAGGACCCGTACGGGTCGGGCGGCGGCTGGGTCATCGTCGGCTCCAGCGCACGTAGTCGTTGGACGGGGGCAGGAACATCAGCACGGCCGCGGCGGCCATGGTGGCCAGGAACAGCGCGCCCCAGGCGTAGACCGGGCTCGGGCTGAGCCCCTCGGGGGCGTTCGCGACCACCACCATCGTGACGAGCCAGAACAGCAGGGCGGGGCCGCACAGGACGGCGAGCATGATCCGCGACCACTCCTTGCCGTTGCGGAGGTTGACCAACGCCACCACGTACGGGACGGCCAGCACCGCGAGCGCCAGGGCGAACATCCCCGCCATGGCGAGCGCCGTGGCGTTGGCCACGGCCTCGCTCACCGGCTCGCCGTCGGTCCGCGCCTCCATGACCTGCGCGAACTCCTGGTGCTGGAAGGCGAACACGGTGGGCAGGCCCACCACGGCCAGCACGGTCGCCGCCAGCCAGCACCAGAAGGAGGCGATCAGGGTCGCGGGCCGCCGGAACTCCGCGTCGCCCCACGGCGACGACGGCATGGGCGTGAGCACCGGCGACACCCAGTCCGGGGGCGGCTGCGCCTGCGGCTCACCCGGCAGCCTCACCTGGTGGTAGGGCGATGTGAACGGGTCGTGCTCGGCCATGGTCGTCCCCCCTGGTCACTCCTGTTCCCTCAACCAGTGTGAGGCAGAGGGGCGCCAGGTGAGAACAACCCCGACACCGAGGAGCACCGCGGAGATCAGGCTGGCCAGGCTCGCGCCCGGCAGCACCACCCACACCAGGTGCGCGAACGCGGTGACGGACAGCCCCGTGCGGGACCGGCGGACCCCTCGGCGGAACAGCCACGCGAACAGCCCGTAGCCGGCGGCGAAGATCACGGCGGCGACGGTGAGCGTTCCGAGGGTGCCCGCGACGGTGAGGTTCGGGGGCAGCGCCTCGCGCACCGCGTCCTGGTTGAGCCAGAGGAACGAGACGTTGAACAGGCCGAACACCGCCAGCGCGAGCCACACCCCCACCGCGGCCCGCACGGCGAGCGGCGGGGGCGCGGTCTCGGTCGTCATCTGGCGCGCTGGGCGTTGATGAAGTCGGACGACGGGCGCAGGTTCACCAGCACGATGCCGCCGATGATCAGCAGACCGGTCACGACACCGATGGGGTCGAACCGCGCCTCGAAGAGGAACACGACCGCGCCCAGGATCATCAGCGACGTCCGGGCCCAGCCCTTGCCCGCCCGCAGCTTGACCGCGAACAGCACCAGCAGCGCGGCGAACACGACGTAGATCAGCGAGAAGAAGGCGAGGACGGTCGTCACGCTGGTCTGCAACTGCTCCTCGGTGAGACCGGTGTTCGCCGTGCGCGCGACGTCGATGGCCGCGTCCCGCGAGGCGAACGCGAGCACGGCGGCGACGAGTTGCAGCACCGCCAGCGCGATCCACAGGAAGAACGCGATCCGCAGCTCCTGCGGGGCCTGGCCGACCGGCCCGCCCCCGCCCAGGTCGGCCGCGCTCAACGGCGGCGCGACCACGTTCGGCGGCACCTCGCCCTGGTGGGGGGTCGGCGGCGCCTGCTCGGGCGGCGGCGGTGGCGCGGAGGGGAACGGCGCGGGTTGCTGCCGGTCACCAGGGTCCTGTGGAGTGGTCACACAGCGGAACGCTAGAACCGACCGGGGTCGCTGTCCACCGCGACGAGCGGTGACGACGACCCCGGGGTCCGGATCAACTAGCTGGCCTTGAAGTACTGGTTCGACTCCGGCTTGAACATGAAGACGATGCCGCCGACGATCGCCGCGTAGCCGACCAGCGCGAGCAGGCCCTGGATGATGCCCAGGAAGCCGACGCTGAACAGCACGAAGACGCCGAGGATGCCGAACAGCACGCTGATGGCGCCCAGGACGGTCAGCAGGATGCGGGCCCAGTTGGCGCCCTTGCGCATCTGCATCACCACGACCACCCAGATGGCCGAGATGATCAGCGAGAAGATGATCCCGCCGTAGCTGGGGCCCTGCGCCTCGATCGCGGCGCGGAACTCCGGGCCCAGGTCACCGAGGGTTTGTTCGAGGATGGCCTGCGCCGTGAAGAAGCCGATGATGTTGGCCAGGATCGAGACCCCGGCCGCCACCAGCCACAGGAGGTAGGCGGTGTCGACAGCAGCGGGCTTCACGGCGGCGGCCGTGTCGCTGTGGCCCAGGGGCGGGGGCGGCGGGAAGCCGGGCTGTCCCTGCTGCGGGTAGCCGCCCTGCTGCGGGTACCCGCCAGGCTGCTGCCCCTGCGGGTAGCCGCCTTGCTGTGCGTAAGGATCATTCGGGTTGGTCATGACGCGCACGGTAAGGACCTGCGCATGTGTTTTTCAGGTGAAATCACAATCCGTTAGCTACTAGGGGTGGTGGTGCGCTGACCCACCGGAGCGCCACGGAAGTGACCTGCGACGGAAGGCAGGAACATCAGCACCAGAACCGCGCCGTCCATCGCCATCGTGACCAAGCTGAAAGCGAGGTTGACCGGGTCGACGGTCTGCTCGAAGGCCCCCGCCAGGCCCGACACGACGACCACGAGCCTCATCAGCCCGAAGATGATGCCGCCCGCGCCGATCACCGTGAGGACGATCCGGGCCCAGTTGCGGCCCGCGGCCATCTTGTTGGCGATCTTCGCGTGGACGAGCACCAGCACCACGCACGCCAGCAGGCTGACCATGATGGCGGCGGACATCGCGCCGTCCAGCTCGCTCTGGCCCAGGTTCGGGTCGCGCTTGCGCAGCTCGGTGAGGATCATGTCGCCGCTGGTCAGCTCCAGCAGGAAGGCGGCCGAACCCAGGACCGCGCTGCCGATCCACAGCCAACGCGCGAGGTCGATCAGCTTCGGCGGCGGCGGCCGTTCCGCCTTGGCGGCAGGGGTCGTCATTCCCGGTCCAGCCAGGCGGCGGCCTCGGTGGCCCAGTAGGTGAGCACGACGTCGGCGCCCGCGCGGCGGATCGACGTCAGCGTCTCCAGCACCGTGCGCTCGCGGTCGATCCAGCCGTTCGCGGCGGCGGCCTCGACCATCGCGTACTCGCCGGAGATCTGGTACGCCGCGACCGGCACGTCCACGGCCTCCTTCACCGAGCGCACCACGTCCAGGTAGATCCCGGCGGGCTTCACCATGACCATGTCCGCCCCCTCGGCGAGGTCCAGCGCGACCTCGCGCAGCGCTTCCCGACCGTTGCCGGGGTCCTGCTGGTAGGTCTTGCGGTCGCCCGTGAGCTGCGAGTCCACGGCCTCGCGGAACGGCCCGTACAGCGCGGAGGCGTACTTCGCGGAGTACGCGAGGATCCCGGTGTCGGTGAACCCGGCCTCGTCCAGCGCGGTGCGGATGAACCCGATCTGGCCGTCCATCATCCCGCTCGGCCCGACCAGGTGGGCGCCCGCCACGGCCTGGGCGACGGCCATCTCGCCGTACACCTCCAGCGTGGCGTCGTTGTCGACCGACCCGTCGACCGCCAGCACACCGCAGTGGCCGTGGTCGGTGAACTCGTCGAGGCAGCAGTCCGACATGAGCACGGTGCTGTCGCCCAACTCGGCGCGCAGGTCGTTCAGCGCCACGTTGAGGATGCCGTTCGGGTCGGTCGCACCGGACCCGACCGCGTCCCGCTCGGCCGGGACGCCGAAGATCATCAACCCGCCGACGCCTGCCTGCACGGCCTCCACGGCCGCCTTGACCAGCGATTCACGGGTGTGCTGGAAGACGCCCGGCATGCTGGAGATCGCGACGGGCTGCGCCGCGCCCTCCTTCACGAACATCGGCAGCACGAGCTGCCGCGGCCGGACGGTGGTCTCGCTGACCAGGCGGCGCATCGCGGCCGTGGTCCGCAGTCGGCGGGGGCGGTGTGCTGGGAACACTGGCGGTACTCCCTGGGGGGGTGGGGTTCGGAAACCACTGAGGCCATGTTCAGGACGTGTGTCCCGAGCATGGCCTCAGAGGTGCATCGGTCTGGCTCAGGAGCGGCGCAGGCGCTTGGTCTTGCGCGGCGGCGGCAGCGCGCCCTCGGCACGCAGGCGCGCGGCGTGCTGGGCCAGCGCGTCGACGAGCGCCGGGACGTTCGCCTCCTCCGGCTGCACGTCGACCCGGAGGCCGAACTCGCGGGCCGTCTCGGCGGTCTGCGGGCCGATGCAGGCCACCAGGGTCCGCGCGTGCGGCTTGCCCGCGATGCCGACCAGGTTCCGGACGGTGGACGACGAGGTGAAGCACACCGCGTCGAAACCGCCGGACTTGATCATCTCGCGGGTGTCGGCGGGCGGCGGGGCCGCCCGCACCGTGCGGTACGCCGTGACGTCGTCGATCTCCCAGCCGCGGTCGCGGAGACCGGCGGCGAGGGTTTCGGTGGCGATGTCGGCGCGCGGCAGCAGCACCCGGTCGACCGGGTCCAGGATGTCGTCGTACGGCGGGAAGTCGTTCAGCAGGCCTTCGCTGGACTGCTCCCCCGACGGCACCAGTTCGGGGATGATCCCGAACGAGCGGACCTTCGCGGCCGTGCTCTCGCCGACGCAGGCGATCTTCACGCCGGAGAACGCGCGGGCGTCCAGGCCGAACTCGCGGAACTTCTCCCACACCGCGCGGACGGCGTTGGTCGAGGTGAAGACGACCCACTGGTAGCGGCCGTCGACGAGACCCTTGACCGACCGCTCCATCTGCGCGGGGCTGCGGGGCGGCTCGACCGAGATGGTCGGGACCTCCACCGGGATGGCGCCGTGCGAGTGCAGCCGGTCGCTCATCGCGCCCGCCTGCTCCTTGGTGCGGGGCACCAGCACGCGCCAGCCGTACAGCGCGCGCGACTCCCACCAGGAGAGCCGGGCGCGACCCGCGACGGCCGCGCCGACCGTGACGACGAGCGGACCGGAGAGGTCACCCGCGTCCGAGGCCAGCGAGGCGAGCGTGGTGTCGATGGTGCGTTGGCCGAAGCCGGTGCCGTCGACGGTCACCGCGACCGGGGTCTGCGGTGCGACGCCGTGTTCCACCAGCGACGACGCCGCCTCGGCGAGGTGGCTGCCGCTGGCGTGCAGCACGAGCGTGCCGGGCGCGGCCGCGAGGCCCGCCCAGTCCACCGTGCCGCGGACGTCGACCTCGGTGTGCACGGCGCCGAGCGCGACACCCGCGTAGGCGGGCACCGCGGTGCCGGCGGGAACTCCCGGCACCACGTCGAACGCGATGCTGGTGCGGGAGACGGCCTGCGCCTCCTTCACCACCGAGTCGAGCGTGAGCGGGTCGCCCGCGACGAGCCGGACGACGGTGTGGCCGTTCTTCGCCTCGGCGACGAGGTCCTTCGCCACGTCCGCGGGCTCGCCCACGGCGGGCCTGACCTCGACGCCCTCTGGCACCAGCGCGACGATGTCGCTTGGCACATCGGGGTCCGCGACCACGAGTTCAGCCCTCGCGAGCAGGTCGTGGGCCCGGACGGTGAGCAGCCCGGTGTCGCCGGGGCCGGAGCCCACGAATGCGACTCGGCCGGGGGTCTTGCGTGCGCGGGTCATCAGGGCACTCCCCATCTACGCCTCTGGGCCGCTGAGCACCGCGGCCCCGAGGTCGAGCAACTCGGCGGCCAGCGCGCGGCCGAGTTCCTCTGCTGCGGTCAAGTCACCGGTGGCGGACGCTCGGAGCATGTCGTTCTCCGGAGTCGCCGCGACCCCGCGCAACGACAGGCGGTACACGACCGCGCCGTCATCGTCGAGGTCTTCCACCACATCGGCCAGTGCGCCGACCGGCGCGCTGCAACCAGCTTCGAGCGCGGCCAACATGGCGCGCTCCGCGGTTACCGCGGCCCTACTGGACGAGTCGTCCAACGTGGACTGGAGGAGGTGCTCGGTGTCGACGTCGTCGACCCGGCACTCCACTGCTAGAGCGCCCTGGGCGGGCGCGGGGAGCATCTGGATCGGCTCCAAGGTCTCGGTGATCTCGGCGGAGCGGCCGAGGCGCGCGATCCCCGCACGGGCCAGCACGACGGCGTCGAGCTCGCCGTCCACGACCTTGCGGATGCGGGTGTCGACGTTGCCGCGCAGCGGGACGATGGTGAGTCCCAGGCCGAGCGCTTCGAGCTGCGCGGCCCGCCGCGGCGAGCCGGTGCCGACGGTCGATCCGACGGGCAGCTCCCCGAGGGTGAGGCCGTCACGGGCGACGAGCGCGTCCCGCGGGTCTTCGCGGGGCGGCACGGCGGCGAGCACCAGACGCGGGTCCGGTGCGGTGGGCAGGTCCTTGTACGAGTGCACGGCGATGTCGATCTCGTCCGCCGCCAGCGCGTCGCGCAGCGCGGAGGTGAAGACACCGACGCCGATCTCCGCGATGGGGGCGGAGGAGCGGTCACCGGGGGTGGAGACCACGACGATCGCCACCTTCGCCCCGGCTTTCTCGAGTGCTTCGGCGACGTGGCCCGTCTGCGCGAGTGCCAGTGCACTCCCGCGGGTGCCGATCCTGAGGATGCGGTTCACCGCTTCTCACCTGTATTCGTGCGCGACCCCGCGAGCGGGTCTCCGGTGGCTTGCTCTGAACGGGACTGGCTGACGGCGGCAGGGGTGCTCGGGTCGAGCCCGAACAGCTCGCGCAGCGCTTCGGCGTACCCCGCGCCACCGGGGGCCGACGCCAGTTCCTTCACCCTCACGGTCGGGGTGTGCAGGAGCTTGTCGACGACGCGGCGGACCGTCTTGGCGAGCTCGCCGCGCACGGCGGCGTCCAGTTCCGGCAGCCGCGTGTCCAGGCGCAGCAGCTCGGCGTCGACCACCTCGGCGGCGCGCTTGCGCAGCGCTGTCACGGTCGGGGTCACCTCGGCGGAGCGCTGGCCCGCGAGGTACCCGCGGACCTCCTCGCCGATGATCTCGGTGGCGCGCGCGGCGTCCTGCCCGGTGGGGGCGTCGGTCAGCCTGCGCTGGAGCGTTTCGAGGTCGACCACGGTCACGCCCGCCAGGTCGGCGGCGGCGGGGTCGACGTCCTTGGGCAGACCGAGGTCGCAGATCACCAGCGGGCGGCTCGGGTCGCGGTCGAGCAGTGCGGCGGCCAGCAGGTCGACGCCGACGACGGTGTCCATCGAGCCGGTGCAGGCGAACACCACGTCCGCGTCGGCCAGCTCGGAGCGCAGCTCCACGAGGTCGACGGAGCTGGCGGGCACGCCCTCGGCGACCAGCGACTGGGCCAGCCGGGCGCCGTTGGCGGCCGTGCGGTTGGCGATGACGACCTCGCCGATGCCCGCGCGGCGCAGGTGGGCGGTGGCGAGACCGCCCATCGACCCGGCGCCGACGACCAGGGCGCGGCGGCCCGCGAGGCCCGCCGTGCCGGAGGAGCCGCTGAGCACGGCCTCGGCGTCGGAGAGGGCCTCGGAGACGACGGAGGCGCCCGCGTGGTCGATCCCGGTCTCGGTGTGCACGCGCTTGCCGACGCGCAGCGCGTTCTGCGCCAGCTCGTGCAGCGCGCGGCCGACCGTGCCCGCGGCGTCCGCCGTCGTGTACGACGAGCGGAGCTGGCCGAGGATCTGGGCCTCGCCGACGACCATCGAGTCCAGGCCGCCCGCGACGCGGAACACGTGCTCGACGGCCGCGGCGGCGTAGTGCACGTAGAGGTGCTCGAACAGCTCGGCGGGCTCGGCGCCCGCCTGGGCCGCGAGGACACCCACCACGTCGTTCATGCCGCCGTGGAACGTCTCGACGACGGCGTAGACCTCGACCCGGTTGCAGGTCGAGAGCAGCATCGCCTCGGAGACGCTCGGGCTGCGCAGCAGCTCTTCCAGGACCTTGCCCAGGTCCGGCTCGGAGACGGTGACCCGTTCGAGCACGGGGACGGGGGCGGTGCGGTGCGAGAGACCGACGACAAGCACACTCATGCCGTCACCACGTCTCCGCGAGCTGTTCGGCTCACGGTCGAGCCGATTCGCGCACTCACGGGCGAATCACCACCCTGTCCACGCCCACTCCGTTGATCAAGTCGTTCGCCGCCTGCTCGGCCGAGGCCTCGTCAGCCCGCCGCGCCACGTGGAACGACAGGATCTGCATCTCGACGGCCAGGTCGACCTTGCGCACCTCGACGTCGTCCGGGACCTGGAGGACGACCGGTGCGAAGTTCAGGATGCACTGGACGCCCGCCGATACCAAACGGTCGCAGACGGCCTGCGCGGCCTGCGGCGGTGTCGCGATGACGCCGATCGACACCTCGCGCTCGACGCAGACGGCCGTGATGTCGTCGATGTGGTTGACAGGTATGCCACCCACCGGCACCCCGGTCAGGTCCTCGTCGACGTCGAAGAGCGCGGCGACGGGGAAGCCGCGGCTCTGGAAGCCGCCGTAGTTGGCGAGCGCGTGACCAAGATTACCGATCCCGACCACCGCGACGCTGTGCTTGCGGGTCAGGCCGAGGATGCGCTCTATGTGGCTGACGAGCACCTCGACGTCGTAGCCGACGCCGCGCGTGCCGTACGAGCCGACGTACGAGAGGTCCTTGCGGAGCTTCGCCGAGTTGACCCCGGCGGCCGCGGACAGCTCCTCGCTGGAGATCGTCGTCACGCCCTGGTCGACCATGCCGGACAGCACCCGCAGGTACACCGCGAGGCGGGCGACGGCGGCCTCGGGGATCGCGCGGGCCCGTTCGCGGACGACGACCTCGTCCTGCTCGGGCACGATCGGCGCCCCTTGGACGGCGGGCATCCCCGTGGCGGTGGTCACGACCTCGTCACCCTCGCCCCGCTGAGCCACCACGCTGGAACTCCTCACAACACACGAAAGTCGACGCACGGACCCGTCGGCATCGAGCGGTGAAACCGCTCCGGCATCTGACGGTGTGACACCACCACCGTACCGCTTGTGAAGGCGTGCACAAAGTCGGCGATCTTCGCGTCACGGCGGCAAGCCGCTGGTCACAGGCCGTCACCTGCGGGTCGGACCACGAATCGGGTGACTCTCGTCGCCCTTCCGGCACGGGTGGGAGGGCCTCTACCGATTCAGTTCACGACCGGACGTCCTGTGGTCGGATGAATTCGACACTTTCGCGTGTAAAGAGCGAAACGCACAGCACAGGTCACGCCATTCCGCACAACGAGAACCGCCCGGTCCGCGAAATGCTCGCGGCCGGGCGGAAGAACAGCGGAGCGGTGCCGCACCGGCGATTGTTCGCCGGGCGGCACCGCCCCGTCGTGGAGAATTCGGAGAATTACGCGGCGGGCGGGCTGAGCACCTTGCCGATGACGAACACGGTGGCGTTCTTGGTGGGGATGTTGCCGCACAGCACCGGGGCGCCGTTGACGGTCATCGTGTCGCCGGTGCCCGCGATCGTCAGCTTCTGGCCGGTGAGCGAGTCGACCGTCTTGGCGGCCTCGAGGCCCTTGGCGTCGTAGCGCTTGCCGACGACGTGGTACTGGAGGATCTTGCCGAGGGTCGCCGGGTCGGCGGCCAGCTCCGCGAACTTGGCGTCGCCCAGCTCGGCGAACGCGGGGTCGTACGGCGCGAACACGGTGATCGCGGCCTGCGAGTTCAGGGTGTCGCCGAGGTTGGCCGCGCCGACGGCCGCCACCAGCTTCGTGAGCAGCGGGTTGTTGCTCGCGGCGGTGGCGACCGGGTCGGACACCATGCCCTGGAGCGAGCCCTTGTTCGCCGGGTCCTGCGGGACGGACGCACAGCCCGCGCCGAAGACGTCCGTGGTCTGGGTGACGCCGTCAGCCGCACCGGCCATGGCCGACGAGCTGGTGGGCGCTGCGGTCGTGGTGGTCGCGGCACCGGCGGTGGACGAGCTACCGGAGGAGGCGGTGTCGCCGCTGCCGCAGGCCGCGATCGACAGGGTGGCGGCGGCGATCGCACCGACGATGGCGAGCTGGGTCTTCCTCACGCGGATCACTCCTTGTTGATTTTCTGCTTCGCTAGTCATGGGGACATTCGAAGCGCTCGGCGATCCGGTTCGGCTTTCACCCGATGGAGTTTATTTTTCTACCGTGAAGAAGGCTGAATGCCACCCGGTGGCCCCGTCCGGGATGGGTGCGACACGCGCCTGAGGCTGCACGAATCCCGATTTGTCGGTGGCCCGGCACTCGACCTGGTGACCCCCGGCGGGGAGGTCGAGCTCGACCTTCCACATCCGCCACGAGCTGTCGTTGACGTCCGCGGACAACGTCGCGTCCTGCCACGCCCCGCCGTCGACCCGCACCTCGACCTTCGCGACCCCCTTCGGCTGCGCCCAGGCGACACCCGACACGGTCGTCTTGCCGCCACCGGTCAGCCTGCTCAGGCCCTTCGGCGTGTCGATCCGCGACATCGGCTTGATCGGCCCGAGCCGCCCCCAGCCGCGGTCGATCCAGTACGACTGCTTCGCGTCGAACGTCGTCAGCTCCAGGTCGACCAGCCACTTGGTGGCCGAGATGTACCCGTACAGGCCGGGCACGACCATCCGCACCGGGAACCCGTGCTCCACCGGCAGCGGCTCCCCGTTCATGCCCAGCGCCAGCAGCGCCCCGCGCTCGGCCTCCATGACGACGTCGACCGGCGTCCCAGCGGTCCACCCGTCGGAACTCGTGCCGAAGAGCTGATCGGCACCGGGCTTCACCCCGGCCTCCATCAGCACGTCCCGCAACAGCACCCCGGTGAAGTTCGACGTGGACACGTACGGCCCACCGACCTCGTTGGACACGCACGTCATCGTGATCGTCCGCTCCACCAGTTCCCGCGACCGCAGGTCCTCGTAGCTGAGCGTCAACTCCTTGTCGACCATCCCGTGGATCCGCAACGACCAGTCCTCGGCCCGCAACCGCGGCACGCTCAACGCGGTGTCCACCCGGTAGAAGTCCCCGTTCGGCGTGATGAACGACGGCGTGCCCTGCCCGGAGAAGTCCGCACCAACCGGAATCTCCGGCGCAGGCTTCGAGGGCTTGATCGCCCCAACAGCCGCCCGCGACCCCTCCACGTCGATCCGATTCCCCAGGAACTGCCCCAACACCCCGGCAACCCCGGCCCCGACAGCGGTGGCCCCGAGCGCGATCAACAACTTCCGCCGCCCACCCTCCTGCGGCACCTCCCGCACGGAGAGAGCAGCCCGGTGCAACCACCGGAACACCGCGATCCCAGCGACCAGACTCGCGATCGGCGCCAACACGCTCAACTGCCCGCTGTCAGGCCGCGCCAACACAGCAGCCACCCCGAGCAACCCCAGCGCACCAGCAAGGATCGACCCAGGCAACGAACTACGCCGAGACAACACCCCGGCCACCACAGCCGCACCAAGCAACACCAACGCCATGCCACCCAACAGCACGAGCTTGTCGTAGGTGCCGAACGTGCGAACCGCGAAATCCTTGAGCTGAAGAGGCGTCAGATCGATCGCCGTGTTGCCAACAGCGAGGAACGGCGAAGCCGACGGCCCCACAACCCCAGCGACGAGATGCCCGACAGCAAGCGCCACGGCAACCGCCAACACCCCGATCAACGCCGCGACAGGCACAGCAAGACGAGGCGCTCCAGGCGCCGGCTCTGCGGAAGACTCCATGCTGCACATTCGACGCCCACAGCAAGCCGGTTCGCCGGCGGGGTAGACGGACGTAAGCAGACGGTAACCAGCCGACGAGACCAATCACCCGGTCAACGCAGCCCGAAGCCGCTCCTCCTCCACCTCCCAGTACCCGTGCTCCTCACCATCAACAAGGATCACCGGCACCCGATCCCCATACTCAGCCCGCAACGAACGATCAGAATCAACATCAGAAACCGACCAGCGAACATTCAACTCGCCACAGATACGCGAAACATCAACAACGGCCCGCTCACAAGCATGGCAATCAACACGAGTCAACAACGTCACGTAATGAGTCACACCACCACCATCTCCCACCACCACAAACCCGCACCAACAGCACCCAACCACCAACAAACCGGTGCCACAGCACCCAACCACCTACGACCCGCAACGCCGCCTACGCAGCGTGGCCGATTTTACTTGGGGGATTTGCCCCTTAAACTTGCGTCGGACGGCAGCTTCACCTCTGCCCTTTATTGTCCGACGAAGGGGCAAATCTAGGGGCCCCAAGTCAAATCGGCCACCCCACCAACAGCACCCCCGGTACGCAACCGCACCCACCCGAAAGCCCCCGGCCCCCATCAAACCAACGGAATCCTCAACCGCGACCGAGCCAACTTCCCCGTGGCCGAATGCGGCAACTCCCCCACGAACTCCACCACCACAGGCACCTTGAACTTCGCCAACCGAGCCGCACAATGCCTCACCACGGCATCCTCATCCACCTCAACACCCTCCCGCAGCACCAGAACGGCCTTCACCGCCTCCCCGGTCCGCTCATCGGGCACCCCCACAGCAGCCGCCTCAGCGACCCCTTCCAACTCCCCCAACACCCTCTCCACCTCATGCGGGTAAACATTGAACCCGTTCACAATGATCAGGTCCCCAGCCCGATCCACCAGGTGCAAATCCCCTTCAGCGTCCAAATACCCGACATCCCCGGTCCGGAACCACCCCTCGGCATCCGGCCCATGCCCCCCATCGGGCCAATACCCGCTGAACAAATTAGCCCCGCGCACCGAAACCAACCCGGTCCCCGGCTCATCCTCATCCTGGTCCAACACCCGCCCATCGGTGTCGACCAACCGCAATTCCACCCCAGGCAACGGCCGCCCAACAGACCCGGGCTTCGGATAACCCCCCACCAACGTGGAGGTCAAAACCGGCCCGGTCTCGGTAAGCCCGTACCCCTCATAAACAGGCAGCCCAACAGCACTGCGCATCGCGTCCAGAATCCCCTTGGACAACGGCGCCGCACCGGACGTGAACAACCGCACCGTCGACAGGCTCTCCCCCAACCTCTCCACGGGAAGCGCCAACACCGCCTGGTACATCGGCGGCACACCCACCACGGTCGTGATCCGGTGCTCCCGAACCGCGTCCAACGCAGCCTCGGCGTCAAACCGCTCCAACAGCACCGCGGTAGCCCCGGCCCCGGCCACCTGGAACAACCCCGGCCCCAGCCCGTAGACGTGGAACAACGGCAACGCCAGCAACACCCGGTCCCCGGCGGTCACCGGCGCGGGTCGAAGATCGGCGCACTGCCCCACGTTCGCCAACAGCGCCCGATGGGACAACATCGCGCCGCGGGGCACACCGGACGTGCCGGACGTGTACCCGAGCACGGCCACGTCCTCGCCCCCGCCGACGGGCGCGAACTCCGGCTCGTCGGCGACGACCAGCGCGGGCGGGCCCATCACCGGGATCTCCGCGCCGCCGCCGTCACCCAGGAGCAGGCGGGCGCCGCTGTCGGAGACCAGGCGTTCGAGTTCCCGTAGCGGCTGACCGGGCCCGGCGGGGACGACGACCCCGCCCGCCCTCAGCACGCCGAACACGGCGACGCAGAACTCCGGGCCGGTGGGCAGGCGCACGACGACCCGGTCACCGGGTGCGACACCGGCGTCCACCAGCGCTCGGGCCTGCGCGTTCACCGCCGCGTCCACCTGGCCCCAGGTGTACTGCGCACCGCTCGCCACGTCGATCAACGCCGTGTGCTGCGATCCGCGCAGCGCCGAAGCGCTGACCAGGTCGGCGACGTTGCGGGCAGACTCGGTCAAGGTGACCTCCTGATGAACGCTCTTCACGCTCGTCGCAGTCTGTCACGCATGGCTCCCGTCATGTAGGCATGGCTCGTACGTCGTGAAACCGTGACGACCCACCGCTACCTACTAAGGAGTAACAACACGTATGCTCTCGCCACGGCGATCCTGTGGAGGAGCCGCTACCCGATGATCCCCAGGGGACGCGCGAACAACGCCCGGTCCATCAGGACGTTCCGCTCCGGGCGGAGCGCAGGAGGGCAGTCCACCACGGCCGAGGAGTCCGACATCGACACGGCGCAGACGCCGTGGGACCTGGTCCGCGCCGCCCAGGAGGGCGACACGGCCGCGTTCGGTGTGCTCTACGACCGGTACGTGGACGTCGTCTACCGCTACGTGCTGTTCCGCGTCGGCGACCGCGACCTGGCCGAGGACGTGACGAGCGAGACGTTCCTCCGGGCCCTGCGGAGCATCGGGTCGGTGAGCTACCAGGGCCGCGACGTGGGCGCGTGGTTCGTCACGATCGCCAGGAACATCGTCTACGACCACGTGAAGTCGAGCCGGTACCGCCTGGAGATCACCACCGCCGAGCTCGCGGACAACCGCGAGGTCGCGAGCGGCCCTGAGCAGGAGGTCCTCACCGACGCGACCAACACCGAGCTGCTGCGGTGCGTGGGCCAGCTCGGCGAGGACCAGCGGGAGTGCATCACCCTGAGGTTCATCCAGGGGTTGTCGGTGGCCGAGACGGCCGCCAGGATGGGGCGCAACGAGGGCGCGATCAAGGCGCTTCAGCACCGCGCGGTGCGGCGGTTGGCCACGTTGCTGCCCGCCTGGTTGCGGTGATCACCATCGCAGAGGCCCCGTTCGCGTAACCCCCGCGCACTCCTCGTCGTTGTGCGGGTCAGGTCGTCGAAGTCGAGATGGTGCGGGATGGTGGGCAGAGGTATCACGCCGCTTGGGCGTCGCAGGCAGCACGAGCGGTTCGCTCGTGCCGTCGAGTCGCGCCCGGAGAGCGTCGATCCCGAGCTGGCAGGTGAACTCGCGGTGGTCGACGTGCTGCGGAGGGCCGCCGAGACCAGCGGTCCCGACGCCGCGGCCCGCGAGCGGATGCGCAGGCGGATCCTCGACGCCGACCGCCCCACCGCCGCCGTCACGATCCTCGAGCCCCGCAGGTCGAGCGCTCGCGGCCGGTTAGCCGTCGCTGCGGCGGCAGCGCTCTGCCTGGTGCTCTCGCTGGCCGGGATGAGCCTGCTGCTGAGCCGTGACGCGCTGCCCGGCGACACCCTGTACGGGATGAAGCGGACCGCCGAGTCCGCGTCGCTCGGGTTCACGTTCGGCGACGAGTCGAAGGCGCTGAAGCGGCTGGAGTTCGCCGCCGCGCGGCTCGCCGAGCTGGAGACGCTGGCGGACAAGTACGCCGACGACGGACCGCTCGGCGCGTACCTGACGGCGTTGACGGACTTCGACGCCGACGCCGCGGCGGGCTCGCGGGAACTGGCCGCGATCGGGACGAACTCGGACGAGCGGGTGCTGGCGACGCTGGACGAGTGGACGCGGGTCCAGTACGCCCGGCTGACGGACCTGCGGACACGGCTTCCCGAAGCCGCCGTGACCCGATCGGCTACTTCGCTGAACCTCCTGGCCCGGATCTCGCAGCGGACAGCGGACCTGCGGGCGCGCACCGGCTGCTCCCCGGTGACGTCCGGGACCGCGGACGACGTCGGGCCGCTGCCCGCCACCTCGCCGTGCTCCTCCACCACGCCCGTTCCGGCGCCGCCGTCGTCGTCGACCCCGTCCGTGCTGGTCAGCGCACCCGCGGCCACCGTGACGTCCGCTCCGCTGCCGCCCGCGGCGCCGGTGCCGACCGGGGTTCCCGCCCCGAACCCGACGGTGCCGACGACCGGGTCGGGCCTGCTGCCGCCGATCACGTCGGTGCTCCCGACCGTTCCGTCGATCGGGCTGCCGACGATCACCGTTCCGTTGCCTTTGCCACTCCCTGGACTGCCAGGCGTTGCGTTCGGATCCTGATCGCTACGCTGGTGCGGGAGCTCGCAGGTTGACCAGGAGGCGCTGGCTGTGTCATGGAGGCGTGTAGAGAGCTCGGCCGATCGTGAACGGGCGGCCGCGCTGGCCGGAGAGGCCTCGGCAGAGGCCGCCCTCGCCGCCGCGCTGCCCATGGACGACCCGGCCGAACGGGCCACGGACCTGACCGCCGCCGCGTTCTTCGACGTCGACAACACCATGATGATGGGTGCGTCGATGTTCCACTTCGCGCGGGGGTTGGCCGCTCGGGACTACTTCAACACCTCGGACCTCGCCGGGTTCGTGTGGCAGCAGTTGAAGTTCCGGGTCGGGGGGCGGGAGGACCCGCAGAGCGTGAAGGCGATGCGCGAGCAGGCTTTGTCGTTCGTGGCTGGGCGGTCGGTGGCCGAGCTGATCTCGCTGGGTGAGGAGATCTACGACGAGTTGATGGTGGATCGGATCTGGACCGGTACTCAGGCTTTGGCGCAGAAGCACCTGGATGCTGGGCAGCGGGTTTGGCTTGTTACGGCCACGCCGGTGGAGTTGGCTCAGATCATCGCTCGGCGGTTGGGGTTGACCGGGGCGTTGGGGACCGTGGCCGAGTCGGAGAATTTTGTTTATACCGGGCGGCTTGTGGGGGATTTGCTGCATGGGAAGGCTAAGGCTCAGGCTGTTCGGGCTTTGGCGGCCAAGGAAGGGTTGAACCTTCGGCGGTGTACGGCTTATTCGGATTCGGCTAATGATGTGCCGATGTTGTCTGTTGTGGGGAATGCTGTGGCGGTCAACCCGGATTCCGGGTTGAGGGAGACTGCTCGGCGGCGGGGGTGGGAGGTTCGGGATTTCCGGACTGGGAGGAAGGCGGCGAAAATAGGGGTGCCGTCTGTGTTGGGGGCTGGGGTTTTGGCTGGAGCCGTTGCCGCTGGGGTGGCTTATCGGCGTCGGCATGCTTGAGGGTTGAGGTGGGTGGCGGCTTGTCGCGTTCCAGCGTGGTCGCCGGGTGGTAAGTGCAGGTCCCAGCGTGGTCGGCTGTGGGCGCTGGTTGCAGCGGTGGTGTGGCCGATTTGACTTGGGGCCCCTAGATTTGCCCCTTCGTCGGACAATAAAGGGCAGAGGTGAAGCTGCCGTCCGACGCAAGTTTAAGGGGCAAATCCCCCAAGTAAAATCGGCCACGGTTTTGTGGGGCGTGTTGCGTTTGGTGGGGGCTGGTTTTTAGCCCAGGAAGACGTTTTTTTAGCCCAGGAAGACGTTTCTGCGTTGCGTCAGAAGTCTGTACAGGGTTTGTTGGATGGTTTCTCTCACCTGGTCAGTCAGGTTGAAGACGAGCATCGGGTCGTCTGCTGCGTTTTCGCCGAAGTTGTTGGTGTGGATTGGTTCGCCGAATTCTATGTACCACTTCGACGGTAGTGGAATGGCGCCCAGTGGGCCCAGTAGTGGGAAGGTTGGGGTGATGGGGAAGTAGGGGAAGCCGAAGAGTCTTGCCAGTGCTTTGATGTCGCCGATCATGGGGTAGATCTCTTCGGCTCCTACTATGGAGACGGGGATGATGGGGACGCCGGTGTTCAATGCTGCTGAGACGAAGCCGCCTCTGCCGAATCGTTGTAGCTTGTAGCGGTCTTTGAAGGGTTTGCCGATGCCCTTGAAGCCTTCTGGCCAGACGCCTACTACCTCGCCTGAGCTGAGCAGGCGTTCTGCGTCTGGGTTGCAGGCCAGGGTTTGGCCGGATTTTCTGGCCAGTGCGCCCAACAACGGAGTCTTGAAGACCAGGTCTGCGCCCAGCATGCGCAGGTGGCGTTTGCTGGGGTGTTCGTTTGCTACCGCGTAGGCGGTCATGGTGGCGTCCAGGGGGAGGGTGCCCGAGTGGTTTGCCACCAGGAGGGCGCCGCCCTCTGCTGGGATGTTGTGGATGCCGATGGTTTCCACGCGGAACCACTTCTCGTACAGCGGTTTCAGCGGGGGCATGATGATGTTGTCGGTGAGGTCCGCGTCGAAGCCGAACTCGTCCACCTCGTAGTCGCCCGCCATGCGTCTGCGGACGAAGTCCAGCAGGCCGCCCAGGCGCTGTTCCCAGTCCGAAGGCCTTTCCTGCTGTTCCTGCGGTTCCGGTGCCACGGTCAGCGGGGGGTCCTCTGCCGGGGTCTGGTGGTGCGGGACCGGCCTTGGCCTGCGGGGCCTGGCGGTCGGGGATGCCTGGTTGCGGTCAGCACCGTGCAACGGGATCACGCGTGCTCCTGCCACGGGGTCCATCTCCTCACTCGAAGTGTGACTAGCGGAGCTTGGCGGCCGCGTCGAGGAGTCCGCGCTCGATCGCCTCCACCCGCTCCGTGCCGATGAGCGGGCGCAGATCGCGGCCGCTCACGTAGTCGTCGAAGGCCTGGCGCGTCGTCCAGCGGGGGGTGAAGCCGAACTCGCGCTTGAGCAGGCTGGTGTCGACCACCCGACCCCAGTTGAGGAATCGCATCTGGTCGGGTGAGAAGTCGACCAGTCGGGCGCTGCGGAAGAAGCGGCCGACGCTCGGCACGGCACCGCTCGGGACGGGCAGGGTCAGCCTGCCCGCGCGGCGGATGGCCTGCGAGAGGAGCAGCACGCCTTCGCCGCCGGCGTTGAACACGCCGGGGAGGTCGTGCATCGTGGCGCGCTCCAGGATCGCCAGTGCGTCCTCGGAGTGCAGGAGTTGGACGCGCGCGTCGTAGCCGAGCACCGTGGGCACCACCGGCAGGGCGAAGTACCGGGTGAGCACGGTGTCGATGCGCGGGCCGATGAAGTTGGTGAACCGGAGCGTGGTGACGTCCACGTCCGGGCGGCGGCGGGAGAAGCCGCGGACGTAGCCCTCGACCTCGACGGCGTCCTTGGCGTAGCCGCTGGAGGGCAGGTCCTTGGGGCTCATGCCCTCGGCGAACACGGCGGGGTCGCGGGGGCTGGAGCCGTAGACGGCGCTGGTCGACTTGACGACCAGCTTGCGCACGTGCGGCGACTTCTGGCACGCGGCCAGGAGCTGCATCGTGCCGATGACGTTCATCTCCTTCATGACCGTCCGACCGGTCGGGCCCGCCGGGTTGGCGGTGACCGACGCGTGGACGACCGTGTCGACACCCGCCGTGGCGATGACCTTGGCGATCAGCGGGTTGCGGATGTCGGCGCGCACGAACTCCGCGCGGCCCATCCGGCGCAGCAGGTCCCGCGGGGGCGGCTCGGTGTCGACACCGAGCACGCGCTCGATGTCGGGGTTCGCGGCGAACCGCGCGGCGAGGTTGCCGCCGAGGAAGCGGCTCACTCCGGTGACGAGAACGACCTTCGGCGCCATGCGACTCCATGTCCAGGTGCTGGAACTGGTCAAAGGCTACAAGCAATCGGGGTAACGGCAGTCCGTGTGAACGTTCTCTTGACGCAGGTCACGCAGGCTTTACCGACTAATCACCCGATCGGACCGAGTCCATCTCGTCAGGGTATGTCCTGCTCCCACGCGTTGGGACGTGGGCGGTGCGAACACAACTGCCGCCGACCCCGGAGACCGGGATCGGCGGCAGTCGAGCGCTGATGAAGAACCCGCGCGTGGGCTACTTGCCGCGCTTGCGACGCTGAACGCGAGTCTTGCGAAGCAACTTGCGGTGCTTCTTCTTCGACATGCGCTTGCGGCGCTTCTTGATGACCGAGCCCATGCGGGTTCCTTAGCTACTAGACGTTGGTGGTTCTCCATGCTCCGGTGCAACCTACGGACGTGCGCCCGTCAAGCAGGCGCGCCGACACCAGGCACGAACGGCTGCCCAGTTTACCCCGCGCCGCACACCGGTCTTGACCGGGAGGTCACCCGGCGTCGAAATACGCGTTCTGGAGGTACGCGTGCACGGCCTTCTCGGGCACCCTGAACGACTTGCCCACGCGGACCGCGGGCAGCTCGCCGGAGTGCACCAACCGGTACACCGTCATCTTCGAGACACGCATCATGGAGGCCACCTCGGCCACGGTCAGGAACTGGACCTGAACGAGGCTCGATCGATCGTTCTCCTTCGCAGGCATGGTTATCACCGCGTCCTTCGACACGTGTCGTGCCGTCGGCTTCCCCACCGACGGTTCGACACGCACGTGCTGCTCCCGAGAGTAGCGGGACAGGTGGGGCTACTGCGACGTGCAAAGTCCCCGATCCGCGGTCACCCGTCCTCGTGCGCCCGGCCCAGTTCGGCCGAACGGTCGCGCGCCGCCTCGATGGCCGCGAGGAACGCCGCGCGCACCCCGTGCTTCTCCAGCTCGCGGATGGCCATGATCGTCGTGCCCGCGGGCGAGGTGACGGCCTCGCGCAGGATCACCGGGTGCTGGTCGCCCTGCGCCAGCATCGTCGCCGCCCCGACCGCGGACTGGATGATCAACTGGCCTGCGAGGTCGCGCGGGATGCCGAGCAGGATGCCCGCGTCGATCATCGCCTCGACGAGGTAGAAGAAGTACGCGGGCCCGGAGCCCGACAGCGCCGTCACGGCGTCCTGCTGCGCCTCGGGGACGCGGGCCACCCGGCCGACGGTGGACAGCAGCTCCTCGACCAGGTCGAGGTGCTCGGGCCCCGCGTGCGCACCCGCGGAGATGGCGCTCATCGCCTCTCCGACGAGCATCGGCGTGTTGGGCATGACCCGGACCACGGCGGTGCCTTCGGGCAGCCTGCGTTCGTACAGGGCTGTCGGAAGGCCCGCGCAGAGCGAGACGACCAGCGCGCCGGGCCGGACCACCGGCGCCAGCTCGTCCAGCAGCGGCTCGATGTCCTGCGGCTTCACCGCGACCACGAGCACGTCCGCCCGCGCGGCGGCCTGCGCCACGTCCACAGCGTCCGTGCCGTACTGCTTAGCCAGCTCCTCGGCGCGCAGCGGGTGCTTCTCGGTGAACAGCAGCTCGTGGGGATCCCGGCCACCCTGGAGGAGGCCGGACAGCAGGGCCTCCCCGATCTTGCCCGCGCCCAGCACGGCGATCGTCGTCATGGCGACAAGGGTGCCATGGGGGTGCGAGCGGATTCGGTGAGCGGGCCGGGGCGGCTCAGCCCGGAGCGGGCGCCCGCACGACCGGGTACGTCGGCAGGGTGATCGCGTCGGCCGGCGGGGTGGAGAACCTCGACGCGAGGTCGCCGAAGCGGGTGGCGAGCGGGCCGCGGACGTCGATGTTCTGGCCGTCCTCGCGCGGCTCGTCGAAGCGCTCGACGACGGTGGTCCGCCACCCCCTGGCGTTGAGCCAGTAGGCCAGTGCCGGGCCCTCGATGCTCGCCCCGGAGATCAGGGCGGTGGGTGCGCGCGAGGTCGTGCCCTTCGACTCGGTCGACCAGCGGGCCCTACCCGGCGGGTGTCAGCGCCAACTGGCGCGACTGGCACACCAGGCGCCCGGTCGCGTCGATCACGACGGTGTCCTCGTCGAACCACTGCCCGTGCACCGCGCTGCACGACACCTGCACCCGCAGCCAGCCCGGCGCCGGGTTCGCGCGCGTCAACGCGGTGAGCTGGACCGTCGGCGACCACCCGAACCGGCCGAGGTTGAACGTCACCGGCATCGAGATGTCGCCCGCGACCAGCGCGAAGTACGGGTCGGGGCGTTCGCCCTTCGGCCGGACCCACAGGCGCAGCACGAGCGGGTCGCCGGTGCGGCCCGTCAGGAAGCCCGCGCCCTGCTGGTCGAGCCGCACGTCGCACACGGCGCCGAGCTTGTAGACGCCGCCCGACTCCATCGTGCTGAGGTCGATCGCGTCGGCGGGCGGCTCGGCGGGGATGGTCGGCAGGTTCGAGTAGTCCGGGGCCTGCTCGGGGATGCGGCCGACCGTCACCACCGACTCGACGCAGCTCCGGCCGCGCTGCTCGATGGTCGTCGAGACGACCGTCGCGGTCCGACCGGACTTCCGGATCTCCGTGCGCAGCAGCACGGGACCGACTTCGGGGGCCCGAAGGAACTGCGAGCTGACGGCGAGGGGCGCCAGGCCCTCGGTGCCGGGAACCGCGTCGGTCGCGGTCCTCACGGCGGCTCGGGCGGCGAGCACCAGGAGGAAGCCGCCGTGCGGTTTCGGACCGATGGTCCACTCCGCGGGCAGGCTTGCCGTGTAGGTGCCGTCTCCGAGCGAACGCACTGCACTGGCGGCCGTGAACGTGGGCACCGAGCTCCTCGTACGAGTTGTCATGAGCGGCTGACCAGCGACCGCAGGAAGAAGGTGACGTTGGCCGGGCGTTCCGCCAGCCTCCGCACCAGGTACCCGTACCACTGCTCGCCGTACGGCACGTACACACGGACCACGTTCCCCTCCGAGGCTAGCCGTCGCTGCTCGGCGGGCCGGATCCCGTACAGCATCTGGTACTCGAAACTACCGGGCTTTCGGTCGTGCCAACGCGCCCGTTCGCCGATCACGTCCACCAGTCTCGGGTCGTGGGTGGCGAACATGGGGAACCCGTCGCCCGCGAGGAGGACGTTCACGCACCGGACGTAGTTCAGGTCGACCTCGTGCGGGTCGGTGTAGGCGACGGCGTCCGGCTCGGCGTACGCGCCCTTGCAGAGGCGGACGCGGCTGCCGGAGAGCTCTCGGCAGTCGTCCAGCGTGCGGCGCAGGTACGCCTGGAGGACGGCGCCCACCCACGGCCAGCTCCGGCGCAGCTCGGCGAGCACGCGCATCGTGGAGTCCGTGGTGGTGTGGTCCTCCATGTCGAGCGTGACGGTCGTGCCGCACTGCTCGGCCGCGGCGCAGATGCGCGACGCGTTGGTGAGCGCGAGGTTCTCGCCGAGCGACTGGCCGACGGCGGAGAGCTTGACGCTGACCTCGGCCTTGTCGGCGAGGCCCGTGGCGTGCAGCCGGTCGAGCAGCTCCAGGTAGGCGCGGACGGTGCGCTCGGCCTGCGTGCGGTTGGTGGTGCCCTCGCCGAGGTGGTCGAGGGTGGCGGTGAGCCCGTCGGCCGCGAGCGAGCGGGTGACCTCGACGGCCTCCGCCGTCGACTCGCCCGCGACGAACCGGCGCACGACGTCTCGACTGACGGGGGCGGACGCCACGAGCCCGCGAACGGCGTCGTTGCCCGCCGCCGCGAGGATCAAGGAGCGCAACGGGTTCACGCGACTGACCTTACGGGGTCGGCGGCGTTCAGCGCGCGGCTTGCCAGTCCAGGTGCAGGCGGGCGAACAGCAGGGACTCCGCGAGCATCCGCGACCGTTCGGCGGCGCCCTTGGCGCGCCTGGTGTTGATCTCCAGCACGACCTGGCCCGAGAAGCCGCCGCGGGCGAGGTTCTCGCACACGGTGGCGCACGGCTGGCTGCCGTGGCCGGGCACCATGTGCTCGTCCTTGGCCGCGCCGCTGCCGTCGGCGAGGTGGATGTGGGTGAGGCCGTCGCCCATCCGCTTGGCCAGCTCGACGGCGTCGACGCCCGCCGCGGCGGTGTGCGACAGGTCGAGCGTGTAGTGCCGGTGGCCGACGTCCGTGGGGTCGATGGACGGGGCGAACGCCGTCACCTGCACGGACCGGCCGCGGCCGAGCGCGCGGCGGACGGGGAACATGTTCTCCACCGCGACGTCGACGCCGCTGGAGTCCTCCAGCGACTCGACGAGGTCGGCGAAGCCGTCGGCGTAGCGGCGCTGCCAGCGGAACGGCGGGTGCACCACGACGGTGCGCGCGTCGAGGTCGCCCGCGGCCTCGACGCTGCGGCGCAGCCGTTCGACCGGGTCCGGCGACCAGACCCGCTGGGTGATCAGCAGGCACGGCGCGTGGACGGCCAGCACGGGCACGCCGGTGCGCTGGCTCAGCCGCTCCAGCGCCCGCACGTCCTGGCTGGTCGGGTCGGCCCAGACCATGACCTCGACGCCGTCGTAGCCCAGTTCGGCCGCCAGCTCGAACGCGGCGCCCGCGGGCTGCGGCCAGACCGATGCCGTGGAGAGCCCTACCGGGATGGTCAAGACTTCACCAGCAGCATCGCCGCTGGTGAGACCGTCACGATCAACCCGACGAGCACGGCGAGCAGCGTGGTCTGGAGGTCGTCCGCCTTGCGGATCTTGCGGACCAGCAGCACCAGCCCGACGGTCACGCCGAGCGCGAGCACCAGCGCCGCCGCCGGGATGGCGCGCCACAGGAAGTTGAAGCCGAGCCACAGCGCGGCGCCGCCGAGCACGCCGACCGCGAGCTGGCCGATCATGACCAGCCACTCCTTGACCGGGGAGCGCTCGACGTCGTCGTCGACCTCCTCGGCCAGTTCCTCGACCTCGTCCTCGTCGAGGTCGGCGAGGCCGGCCGGGGCCCTGGCGCTGAAGCGGTCGACGGAGTAGTCGTCCGAGTAGTCGTCCACGAACGGGCCGGGGTGGGCCGCGGTGTGCTCCTGCTCGGAGAACTCCGGGTCGTCGTCGCCGAACCACTCCTCCGGACGGGCGTCCGGGAGCGGGTCGGGCAGCTTCCGCGGCGCGGGCGGCAGTAGCGGGACGGCCTGGGTGATCTGGGTGTCGTCCGGGCCCGCGTCGCCGGGGACGCGCGGGATGACCTCGGTCATCGCCTCGCGGACCGGCGGCGGCGGGGGCACCGGCGGGCGGACGACGCTCGTCCGCGACGGGTCCGGCTTGGGCAGGTTGGCCCGCGACGACTGCTCGGGCTTCGGCAGGTTCGCGCGCGACGACTGCTCCGGCTTGGGCAGGTTCGCCCGCGAGGACTGCTCCGGCTTCGGCAGGTTCGGCCGGGACGGGTGCTCGGGCAGCCCGCCGGGCTTGGGGATCGACGGCAGCGAGTACTCGTCGACGATCGGCGGCACCTGCCGCGTCTCCTCGGCCGGGTCGACCGGGGGCACCGCGCGGCGGGGCTCCGGACGGCGCGGTTCGGGCCGCGCCTTGTCGACCCTCGGCGGCTCCGGGCGCACCGGGGCCGCTCGCGGCGGCTCGACGCGCGGCGGCGGACCGGCCTTCGGCGGCTCCACCCTGGGGGGCGGGCCCGCCTTCGGCGGTTCGGCGCGCGCGGGTTCCGGCCGGACCGGGGCCGCGTACTGGGTGCGGTCCGGGTCCACGTCCGGCTTCGCGCGCCTGCCCGTGCGGGTCGCGGGTGGCTCGACCGACGGGTCGATCACCTTCATCTCGCCGCTGTCCGAGTTGATCCGCTCGATGATCGCCTGCGGAGCCGTGTCGGTCGGGTCCTCCGCACGCCGACGTCGACGCCGCGGCGGGGCGTCGCCCGCGCTGGCGCCGTACTGGGCAAGAAGCTCAGCGACCGTCCGCTGAGTCTGCTCGGACTCGCTCTCTCGACTCATCAACTCCACCGTGCTCCGTGCTGGGCTGAACGTCCAGTGTCACCCGGCTGCTGGCCTGGAGCCGTCGGGGCGGTCTGTTCCGAGCCGTTAGTGTGGTCCAACCGGCGGAGGATGACACCTTCTCGCAGGGCCCAGGGGCAAATTTCGAGCTGCGTGAGTGACAGCGCTCGCATCGTGGCGTCGGCCACGAGTGCCCCCGCGACCAGTTGGTGTGACCTGCTGGAGCTCACGCCCTCCAGCTCGGCGAGGTCGTTCGCGGACATCCGCGAGACGAAGGCGATCAACTGCCGAAGCCCCGCGTCGGTGAGGACGCGGTGCGCCCTCGGACCGGCGGAGGACGGCGCGGCACCCGTCAGGCGGGCGAGCGTGCGGAAGGTCTTCGACGTGGCGACCACACGATCAGGTGTACCCGAACGGCGTAGCTTCTTCGCCACCGAGGCCAGTTGTCCGTCCAGCCATTCGGTGGTATCGCGGATCTCGGAGCGGCTCGGCGGGTCCTTGCGGAACCTCGTCCTGGTGAGCCTGCCCGCGCCGAGCGGGACGGAGAACGCCTCCTCGGGCTCCTCGTCCACGCCCACGGCCAGCTCCAGCGAGCCGCCGCCGATGTCCAGGCACAGGAGCCTGCCCGCCGACCACCCGTACCAGCGGCGGACCGCCAGGAACGTGTAGCGGGCCTCGTCCTCGCCGGTGAGCACCCTCAGGTCGACGCCGGTCTCGTTGCGCACCCGGTCCAGCACCTCGGGGGCGTTGCCCGCCTCGCGCACGGCGGACGTGGCGAAGGCCATCAGGTCCTCGCAGTCCAGCCGCTCGGCCGTGGCCTTCGAGGCCGCGATGGTCCGGACCAGGTGGTCCGCGCCCGCCCTGGTGAGCTGCCCGGTGTCGTCGAGCTGCTCGGCCAGGCGGAGCACGGACTTCTCCGAACTCATCGGCGTCGGGTGGGCACCCCGATGGGCGTCCACCACGAGCAGGTGGACGGTGTTCGACCCCACATCGAGGACCCCGAGGCGCACGCGGTGCACCGTACCCGGTCGGCCGGGTCAGGACTCGAACTTGTAACCGAGACCCCGGACGGTGACGAGGTGCTTGGGGATCGACGGATCGGGTTCGATCTTGGACCGCAGGCGTTTGACGTGCACGTCCAGCGTCTTGGTGTCGCCGACGTAGTCCGCGCCCCACACCCGGTCGATCAACTGGCCCCTGGTGAGCACCCGGCCCACGTTGCGGAGCAGGTACTCCAGGAGGTCGAACTCCTTCAGCGGCAGGCTCACCTCGGCGCCGTCGACCGTGACGACGTGCCGCTCGACGTCCATCCGGACCGGCCCCGCCTCCAGCACCTGCGGCAACAGCTCCTCGGCCTCGCCGCCGCGGCGGAGCACCGCGCGGATCCGGGCGATGAGCTCACGGGCCGAGTAGGGCTTGGTGACGTAGTCGTCGGCGCCCAGTTCGAGGCCGACGACCTTGTCGATCTCGCTGTCCCGCGCAGTGACCATGATCACCGGGACGGCGGACCTCAGGCGCAACTGCTTGCACACGTCCGTGCCGCTCATGCCGGGCAGCATCAGGTCGAGCAGGACGATGTCGGCGCCGTTGCGGTCGAACTCCTCCAGCGCCTCCTGCCCGGTCGCGGCGAGGGCGGCGGTGAAGCCCTCCTTGCGGAGCAGGAAGGCGAGCGGATCGGCGAAGGACTCCTCGTCCTCCACGATGAGCACCCTGGTCACAGCTCTCCTCCGTGCGTTGTGGCGAGTTCCTGCTCTGGCAGGGTCAGTACCCCGTCCACCTGGTCGAGGTGGACGGGGATGCGGAGGGTGAACGTCGAACCGGTGCCCGGCAGGCTCCACAGCTTCACGTCGCCGCCGTGGTTCAGCGCGACGTGCTTGACGATGGCCAGGCCGAGCCCGGTGCCGCCGGTGGCCCGCGAACGGGCCCGGTCGACGCGGTAGAAGCGTTCGAAGACGCGGGTCTGCTGGTCCTCGGCGATGCCGATGCCGCGGTCGGTCACGGCGATCTCCACGAACCCGTCCACGAGCCTGCGGCTGATCGACACCGGACTGCCCGGCGGCGAGTAGGCGACAGCGTTGTCAAGGAGGTTGCTCAACGCCGTGACCAGCAGCATCCGGTCGCCCTCGACGACCAGACCGGCCGGTTCGTCGCTGCTGATCGCGATGCCCGCCGACTCGGCGCCCAGCCGCGAGCGGCCCAGCGCCTCGGACACGACGGTGTCGACCTCCACGGCGGTCAGCTCGGGCAGCTTCTCGGCACCCTGGAGCCGGGACAGCGCGATCAGCTCGGTCACCAGCGTGCCCAGCCTGGTCGCCTCCTGCATGATCTTCGCGCTGAACTTCCGGACCTGCTCCTCGTCGTCCACGGCGTCCAGGACGGCCTCGGCGAGCAGCGCGAGCGCCCCGACGGGCGTCTTCAGCTCGTGGCTGACGTTCGCCACGAAGTCGCGCCGCGTCGCCTCCAGCCGCACCGCCTCCGACTCGTCGGAGGCGTCCACGACGGTGAAGCCCTCGGTCAGCACCATCACCCGCGCGTGGACGGCCTGGGCCTGCCGGCCCCCCTTGACCTCCAACTGCGACAGGTCGACGTGCACGACCTCACCGGTCCGGCGGACGATCTCGGACGCCCTCCTGGCCCGGTCGTCGGCGCGGTTGTTGCGCACGACCCCCAGTTCCTCGGCGCGGGCGTTGTTCAACACCACGTCGCCGAAGCCGTTGAGGACGACGATGCCGTCGTGGGACGACTGGACGACCATCGCCATGAGGTCGGCGACGGTCAGTCCGGTCGTGGCCGAGCTCGTCCTGCGGACCGTGGCGCGGCCGGTGAAGAAGGCCGCGCCGCCGATCAGCACGAGGCCGACCACCAGTGCGAGGTAACCCGTTGCGGTCACGTTCGAAGTGTAGGCAGGTCAGGGTGGTCGCGGCCTAGAGCGGAACGGCCAACCGTGACTCCCGCGACACCCGCTGGACGGCTTGTTCTTCGCCCGGCCAACCCGTGTTCACCCAGTCGTGTCCATCCGGCGTTCAGAACTCGGCGAGGTCCTCTTCGGACAGCCGCAACCCGCCCGCGGCCAGGTTCTCCTCCAGGTGGGCCGGGGAGGACGTGCCGGGGATGAGCAGGATGTTCGGCGAGCGGTGCAGCAGCCACGCCAGAGCCACCTGGCGGGGGGTCGCGCCGTGCCGCTTCGCCACCGTCTCGAGGTGCTCCAGGTCGAGCGGCTGGAACCCGCCGAGCGGGAAGAACGGCACGTAGGCGATGTCCTGGGCGGCGCACTCGTCCACCAGCGCCTCGTCGTCGCGGTGGGCGAGGTTGTAGTGGTTCTGCACGCACACCACCGGCGCGATGGCCCGCGCCTCGGCGAGCTGGCCGATCGTCGCGTTGCTGACGCCCAGGTGCTTGATCAGCCCCTCGCGCTGGAGGTCGGCGAGCGCGGAGAAGCCCTCCCGGACGGACGAGCCCCCGTCCATCACCCGGTAGTTGACGACGTCGATGGCGTCGACCCGGAGCCTGCGCAGGTTGTCGTGCACGGCCGAGCGCAGCTCGTCCGGCGACAGCGCGGGCAACCACGCCCCCGTGTCGTCGCGCTTGGCGCCGACCTTCGTGACCAGCACGAGGTCCTCGGGGTACGGGTGCAGCGCCTCGCGGATGAGGTCGTTCACGACGTGCGGTCCGTAGTAGTCGCTGGTGTCGATGTGGTCGACACCCAGCTCGACCGCGCGGCGCAGCACCGCGCGGGCCTGGTCCGCGTCCTTCGGCGGCCCGAACACCCCCGGTCCCGCGAGCTGCATGGCGCCGTACCCGATCCGCTTCACCTTCAAGTCCATGCCACCAGGGTGGACGGAACCTGCCACCACCCGCACCTCGTGGCCACAAGCTGCCATGCTCGGGGCATGGACCTGATCGAGGTGGTGCACGGCGAGCGCGAGCTGTTCGCGAGGGCGGGTCACCTGTTCGACGTCGACGAGCTGGCGTGCGCGGCGAACACGCTGTTCACCTGGTGGAGGACGAACCCGGAGCCGCAGCCGAACCCGAGGAGGCTCAAGCGGCTGCGCAAGATGTTCCGGCTCAGCGCGATGCTCGACCCGTCGTGGTCGCAGCAGGCGCACGTGATGGCCGAGCACGGCGCGGAGGTCCGGGTCACCGCCGACGAGCTGAACGAGACGCTGCTGCTCGGCCACCGGTTCGTGATCATGGCGGGCGACATGTCGCGCGGCGAGCGGTCCTACAGCGTCATCTCCGCCCCGGAGGCCGTGCAGGGCATCCACGCGCTCTACGAGGCCGCGTGGCGGGCCGCCAGCCCCCTGGAGGTGCACGACGCGTCGATGGTCGAGCTGCGGCCGCTGACGCCCGGAATCCTGACGGCGTTGAACGACGGCCTGACGGACGAAGCGGCGGCACGCGCGCTGGGGCTGTCCCTGCGCACGTACCGCCGCCGCGTGGCCGAGCTGATGGCCGCCATGGGCGCCACGTCCCGCTTCCAGGCGGGATCGCGCGCCCGTGAGCTGGGGTTGGTCTGATCCGGGTTGGTCTGATCCGGGGTTGGTCTAGCGCCCCTGGTTGGCGACGGCCTTGATGGCGTCCGCGGCCGCGTCGGGGTCGAGGTAGAGGCCGCCCCTGGTGATCGGCTGGAGCGCCTCGTCCAGGTCGTAGCGCAGCGGGATGCCGGTCGGGATGTTGAGGCCCGCGATGTCGTCGTCGGAGATGCCGTCGAGGTGCTTCACCAGCGCGCGCAGCGAGTTGCCGTGCGCCGTGACCAGCACCGTCTTGCCCGCGCGCAGGTCCGGCACGATCGCCGACTCCCAGTACGGGAGCATCCGCTTCACGACGTCGAGCAGGCACTCGGTCAGCGGCAGGTCGGGGCCGAGGTCCGCGTAGCGCGCGTCGGCGTCCTGGCTGAACTCGGTGCCGGGCTCGATGGGCGGCGGCGGGGTGTCGTACGACCGACGCCAGAGCATGAACTGCTCCTCGCCGAACTCGTCCAGGGTCTGCTTCTTGTTCTTGCCCTGCAACGCCCCGTAGTGCCGCTCGTTGAGGCGCCAGTCCCGCTTCACCGGGATCCAGTGCCGGTCGGCGGCGTCGAGCGCCAGGTTCGCCGTCGAGATCGCGCGGCGCAGCAACGAGGTGTGCAGCACCTCCGGCAGCACCCCCGCCGCCTTGAGCAGCTCACCTCCGCGCTTGGCCTCGGCGACCCCCTTCTCCGACAGGGGCACGTCCACCCAGCCGGTGAACAGGTTCTCGGCGTTCCACACGCTCTCGCCGTGGCGGAGCAGGACCAGGGTTCCCACAGACATGCGGCCAGCCTAAGGGGTGGCGCCGCACCCGCGAACGGGGCGAGTGCGGCCCCACACCCGTCACACCTCGGCCGCGACCACGTCCTCCGCCGTCACCCGGCCGCGCAGCGGCACCTGCTTGACGAACCACGCCACCACGACGCCCACGGCGGCGACGCAGGCCGCGACGGTGAACAGGGTCGTGACGCCGTCGGTCACCGCGGCCTGGAACATCCGCTGCGCGGCCTCCGGCAGCGACTTCAGGATCGCGGGCGTCATCTGGTTGGCCTCGCCCGGCAGGGACGAGCCCGCGGCCAGCGAGTCCGTGAGCGAGCTGGTGTAGAGCGCGCCCAGCAGGGAGACGCCCAGCGAGCTGCCCATGTTGCGGAGGAACGTCGACGCGCCCGTGCCGGCGCCCATGTCGCGGAGCTCGATGCTGTTCTGCGCGATGAGCGTGGAGGTCTGCATCAGGCAGCCCATGCCCGCGCCGAGCAGGACCATGTAGAGGGCGGTGGTGGTCTTGCCGGTGTCGACGTCGATGGTGGCGAACAGGCCGAGCGCGAGGACGATCAGCGCGGTGCCGACGATCGGGAACGCCTTGTAGTGGCCCGTCTTGCCGATGATGGCGCCGCTGGCGAGCGACACGGTCATGGCGGCGATCATCATCGGCATCAGCAGCAGGCCGCTGTTGGTGGCCGACGAGCCCTGGACGAACTGCTGGAACTGCGGCAGGAACGTCACGGCGCCGAACATCGCGAACCCGGAGATGAACGCCAGCGCCCCGGCCAGGGTGAAGTTGAGGTTGCCGAACACCCGCAGCGGCATGATCGGCTCGGCCACCCGGCGCTGCACGGCCACGAACGCGACGAACGTCACCAGCGTCAGCGCGATCAGGCCGAGGATCGTCGGCGAGGACCACTCGTACTCCGTGCCGCCCCAGCTCGTGATCAGGACCAGCGACGTGATCCACACGGTCAGCAGGCCCGCGCCGAGCCAGTCGATCTTGGCCCTGCCGGTGCCGCGGGGCAGCTTGGCGAGGGTGAACCAGCAGACCACCAGCGCGATGGCGCCCAGCGGCAGGTTCACGTAGAACGCCCAGCGCCAGGAGAAGTTGTCGGTGATGAACCCGCCAGCGAGCGGTCCGCCGATCATCGCGACCGGCATCACGGCCATCATCAGGCCCATGTACTTGCTGCGTTCCCGCGGCGGGATCATCTCGCCGACGATCGACAGCACGCCGACCATGAGGCCGCCCGCGCCGAGGCCCTGGATGGCGCGGAACGCGATCAGCTCGCCCATGTTCTGCGACATCCCGGCGAGCGCGGAGCCGCCGAGGAAGACGACCACCGACGAGATGAACGTGATCCGGCGGCCGAACAGGTCGCCGAGCTTGCCCCAGATCGGCGTGGACGCCGTCGAGGCCAGCACGTAGCCGGTGGTCACCCAGGCGAGGTGGCTCAGGCCGCCGAGGTCACCGACGATCGTGGGCAGGGCGGGCGCCACGATCATGTTGTCCAGCATCGCCAGCAGCAGCGCGATGACCAGGCCGCTCATGGTGACCATGATCTGCCGGTGGGTGAACTGGGCGGGCGCCTCCGCCACTTCTGTCGTCATCTCGCGCTTCCTTCACGAAGAGCACAACTTACTTACCGGTCGGTTGGGAGAGTACCTACTGACCGGCCGGTAAGCAACGCTATAGTTCGGGGAGAACGGCAAAACGGACGGAAGGGAGGGCAACGCGTGACCCAGCGACGCAAGACGGGCGACGACCGCCGAGCCGAGATCCGACGCGTGGCCCTGGAGCTCTTCACGGCCCACGGGTACGAATCCACGTCGATGCGCGAGATCGCCGAACGGCTGGGCATCACCAAGGCCGCGCTCTACTACCACTTCGACAGCAAGGAAGCGATCGTCCGCAGCCTGTTCGAGGAGCGCGTGGCCACGTTGGACGCGCTGATCGAGTGGGCCGAGGCCCAACCGCACACCCCCGAACGCGCCGCCGAGGTGGCCGCCGGGTGGTTCGGCCTGGTCGTCGAGGGCGGCCTCAGCTTCGCCAGGTTCGCCATGGCCAACCAGGCCTCGCTGCGCGACCTCGTGCCCCATAAGGGCGGGGGCGGCCTGGACCGCATGCAGCGCGTCTCCGCGCTGCTGGTCGACCCCGACACGCCCCCGCTGGAGCTGCTGAGGATCCGCATGGCCCTGATGACGGCCAACCTCGCCGTCATGGGCTCGCAGGGCCTCGACCTCACCGACGAGGAGATCATCACCGCCGCGGCCGACGCCGCCAGCCTGCTGGTCCCCGGCTTCGCCGACGCCATCGCCGCGCGGGCGGCGGCCGCCAAGGTGAAGGCCGCCGCGACCGCGTGAGTCCGCTGTGGACGGTCAGCGGAACTCGTCCACGTGGTCGTCCACCCACTCGGCGAACGACGCGGGCGGCCGTCCCAGCACCCGCTCGGCCGTCGCGGTGGCCGGGGAACCGCCCGCCCTCGCGGCGGCGATGAACTCCAGGACGGCGTCGAACGCGGCCGACCCGCCGAACCGCGCCCGCGCCTGGTCCGGCGGCAGTTCCTCGATCCGCACGTCCGCACCGACGGCCTCGCCGATCAGCTCCACCTGCCGTTCCTGCGACAGGAGTTCGGGCCCGGTGAGCAACTCGCTCACGTGCTCGCCGCCGCCAAGGAGCGCCGCGACCGCCACCGCGGCGATGTCCCGCTCGTGCACCGGCGCCGTGACCGCGTCGGCGTGCACCAGCCGGACGACCCGCTCGTCACGCACCGACCCGGCCCAGTTCAGGGCGTTGTTCGCCAGCACCAGCGGCCGGATCGGCGTCCACCTCAGCCCGGACTCGGCCAACTCCCGCTCGACCGCCCGGTGCTCCTCCGCGATCAGGTTGCCGACAGCGGCCGGCAGTAGCACGCTGCCCGACGACAGCAGCACGACGTGCTCCACACCCGCCGCCTTGGCCGCACCGACGAACCCGGCCGCGCCTTCCGTTGGGGCGTAGAGGAAAACCGCCGAAACACCGTCCAACGCACCCCTCAGGGTGTCGGGCTTCGTGAGATCGGCGACGACCACGTCCGCCGAATCGCCTGCCGCGAGCTTCCGCACCGACCCCCGAACCCGCCGCCCCGCGGCCACGAGCTGCTCGACAACATGCCGCCCGACACCACCACGGGCACCGATCACCAGGATCCGACCGTCCACAACGCACTCCTCGCGCTCCGAAAACACGGGCGCGCCAAGGGAGTGGTGACACACGGAGCGTTCCGACGCAGCACACCGTGCACCACGACCCTAGCACCGGCGAACGCCGTCGTCAGTCGAGCTCCCGGAGAGCGGCCGTGACCATGTCGATCAACTCGTCGGCGACGTTCGTGACACCTTGAGCGCCACGGTCCAGAGCCTCCCTTCGATGCCGCGGCGAATCGGAACCCGAATACAGGAAGAAAGGCGTGACGTTCCCGCGGTCGCGAATCTTCTCCAACAACTCGTAACCCGCCCTCGGACTTTCCGGTCGTCCCATGTCCGAGATCACCGCCGCGAACCTCTCACCCTCGAGAACCTCGACCGCCTCGTCCGTGGAGGAAGCCAGGGCGAACTCGATGCCGAAGGATTCGAAGGCTCCGCGCTCGTGCCTGTTGTTGAGAGGCCGGTCGTCGACCCACAACACCCTCCGCTTCCAGTCCTCGCTCTCCCCCTCGGAAATCCTGCTGGTCACCTCGGCACCGCGAAGAATGCGACCCGCCACGTCGGAGGCGATGGACGTGAGGTCACGGTCGTCGCCCCGAGAGCCGGACTCATTCCCGACCTGGGCCTCCACCAGGGAGAAGGCCCCCACCACGAACTTCTGGAACTGCTGGACCGTCATGCTGGAGATCCGAGCGGTCGGGGACAGCCCGGCGCCCTCGTCCGCGACCTGCGCCTGCTTCACCAACTCCGCGGCCCTGAAGGCGACGCGGGAGAGCCTCCTCTCCCACAGGTCCCCCTGGAGGATCTGGGGCAGCAGGTCATCCGACATCTGCGGATCCGCCACGTACACGATGATCGGAATACCAGCGCCCCAGAACGCCCCCAACTCCGCACCGCACCAGCTCGACTCGACGGATTTCCGAGTGGCGACGAAAACGCAGACGCTGCACAACTGCACGGCCGAACGCAGTTGCTCGCGAAGGGAACCCCCGGACTTCATCTCGGTCGGCCGCCAGTACGGCACTCCGAGGTGTTCCAACCAGTCGACCACGTTCTCGAACTCGAGCTCGTTGTCGAACGAATGGCTGATGAAAACCTTCAGGGCCTCCACCTCCGATCACGAAACCCGCGCCCACCGGATCGGCGGGCGACCAAGCGGATCGCCCTCCTCCGCCGCGGTCGCACCAGCGCAACACTCCACGGCTCCCGATCGTCCGCACATTTGCGGACGATTGCTGAAAGGGCAGCCAAGGAAGCCCGCTCTACCATCGACCTGTGCCGCACTTCGAGGTCACCACGAGCATCGCCGCGCCGCCTCGCCGCGTCTTCGACGTCTCGCTCGACGTGGACGTGCACACCGCGTCGATGGCCGACGCCGGGGAACGGGCGGTCGACGGCGTCACCTCCGGTGGGCTCGTGCTCGGGGACACCGTGACCTGGCAGGCGAGGCACTTCGGGGTGCTCTGGCGAATGACGTGTCGGATCAGCGCGTTCGAGCCGCCCGCGCGCTTCGTCGACGACCAGGTCGACGGCCCGTTCCGGCACTGGCGACACGAACACCGCTTCGCGCCGGACGGGCGCGGTGGCACCGTGGTGCGCGACGTGGTCGACTTCGCCGCCCCGCTCCGCCCGTTCGGCACGATCGCCGAGCTGGCGGTGCTCAACCGGTACCTGCCCAGGCTGATCCGCGACCGCAACCGCCACGTCAAGGCCGTCGCCGAGGCACCGGCCTAGGACCCGAGCGGCGCGACGCCCACCTCCTCCGCCGTGCGCCGGTAGACCTTCGCGGCGAGCACCGCGTCGCGGGCCTGCTCCGACGGCGTGGCGGGGGCGGCCTTCGCGAAGTACCCGCCGTTCGGCCGCGGCGGGGACGTGCTGACCGCCAGGTGCACCGGCGTCCGCGCCCCCTCGTCGGGCGTCGACGAGAACAGGCCCGCCAGCTTGCCGAACGCCTTCATGCCACCACCGGCGTTCGAGGTGAAGCCCGTCCTGACCACGCCGGGCGAGGCGCTGTACGCGCTCATCCCCTCGGGCAGCCGCCGCGCCAGTTCGGCCGTCGCGAGCACGTTCAGCAGCTTCGCCGTCCCGTACACCGGCATCTGGCCGAACCGGTCCCGCCACGAGGTCCCGAGGACGTCGAGGTGCTCCCGGTCGAGCCTGCCCCGCTTCTCCAGGTCGCTGGAGACGTTGACGATCCGCGCGCCCGGAGCGAGAACCCCTTGGGAGAGCAGGAGGTGCGTCAGCAGGAACGGGGCGTGGTGGTTGACGGCGTGTGTGCGTTCGGCGCCGTCGGGCGTCTCGGCGTAGCCGGGGAAGGCCGCGCCCGCGTTGTTGACGAGGACGTCGACCGGCTCGCCGCGCGCCGCGAGTTCCTCCGCCAGCGCCCGGACGTCATCGCGGACGAGCAGGCTCCCGTGGTGCGATCCGGCCAGCAGCTCACCGCCCGGCACCCGACGAAGTCCTTCGGTGGCCGTGCGAGCGCTGGCCGCGTCACGGGTCAGCACGACCACGCGCACCCCCGCGCCCAGCAACTGCCGCGCGACGGCCGTCCCGAGCCCACCCGCCGCCCCGGTGATCACCGCGGTCCTGGTCATCCTCGTCCTCCCGCACGCCGGACCTTCACCGTGATGGCACCCACCACGCCGTCGGCCGTTTCGCTGATGTCGAGCCAACTCCCCGCCGACCCCTTGGCCAGGCGGATCTCGATGTCGTTGTCGTTGGTGAACGGGCTGCGCCCGCGCCGGTCGTACGGCGGCGTCGCCTGTACCCGTGCCGAGAACTCGTCCGGGAAGTAGAACTCGGTCGTCACCAGGTCCACCCCGTCGAGGAACGCCCGGTAGTGGATGTGCAGCGTGCGCGGCGTGTACCAACCGGGCACGACCGTCCGGAACTCCACCACCCCGTCGCCGTCCGCGACCTGCCGCCCGCGCAGGAACGTCGTCGCGTCCGTCGGCCGGTAGCGGCGCAGCACCATCAACGGCATGTTCGGGAACTTGTCCGGGTCGTACGCCTGGTACCCCGAGTACGTCCCGAACGCGTCGCAGTGCCAGATCTCCACGCTGGCCCCCGCCACGGGCTCACCCGTGTCGACGTCCACCGTCCGGACCCGCAGCAGCAGCGGAAGCCCTTCGCGGTCCTCCCGCACGTCGGTCCGCACCGGCGGATCAGCGATGTAGTACGGCCCAGGACTGGACGCCGCCGTGGCGTGCCCCGCACCGCTCTCGCGCGGGTACCGCCGGTTGTCGATCCTCCCCAACACCGTCGACAACACCCGTTTCCGCAGGTGGTCACGCCTGGTCGGCTGCTCGACTGACACCCCAACCCCTCATCTATGAGTCAACTTGTCTCACAGTGAGCCTCCCATCGCGCCCAACTCTGAGTCAAGTTGTCTCACTACACTGCTGACGTGACCGATCCCCGCAGCACCCGCAGCCGAACCGCGATCCTCACCGCGGCCCGCGCCCTGCTGCTCAAGGAGGGCCCGGCAGCGGTCACCCACCAACGGGTCGCGCAGGAGGCGGGCATCGGCCGCGCCACCGTGTACCGCCACTGGGCCCAGCCGGAACAACTGCTGCTGGCCGCCATGTCGGGCAGCGACCTGCCGTACTTCCGCGACCCGACGCCTCCAGTCCGCCCGTGGCTGCGCGACCAACTGCGCGCGATGGCCACCGAGATGGCGCTGCCGGAGGTGGTCGCGGTCACCCTCACCCTCATGCAGGGCGCCGTCTGGAGCCCCCAGATCGCCGACCAGCGGAACCACGCGATCGCGGCGATCACCGACAGGCTGCGAGCCGCCCTGGAGATCGCCGCCACCACAGGGGAACTGACCGCCGACGTGTCCCCGGACGACGCGGCGTCACTCCTGATCGGCCCACTCGTCTACCGCACCGCCATGCAGGCGGGCACCGTGCCGGACGCCCTGATCGACAGGCTCCTCGACGGCATCGGCCTCTCCCGCTGACCAACGGCCCACGCGCACGAAAAAGGCCCCCGGCCACGATCTCGCCGGGGGCCCCTTGTCGGAGTGCTACGAACCAGCCTTCTCCCGCGCCCGCAGGTCCTTGCGCAGGATCTTCCCCGCGGCCGACTTCGGGATGGCCTCGATGAACTCCACGACCCGCACCTTCTTGTGCGGTGCCACGCGTTCCGCGACGAAGCCCATCACCCCGGCGTCGTCGAGGTCGTCCGCGCCCGCCTGCCGGACGACGAAGGCCTTCGGGACCTCCTCGCCCTCGGCGTCGAGAACGCCGACCACGGCGGCGTCGGCGATCTGCGGGTGGGTCAGCAGGACGGCTTCCAACTCGGCCGGCGGGACCTGGTAGCCCTTGTACTTGATGAGCTCCTTGACCCGGTCGACGATGGTGACGATGCCGTCGGCGTCGATGACGGCCACGTCGCCCGTGTGCAGGTAGCCGTCCGCGTCCAGGGTCGCCTCGGTGGCCTCGGCGTTGTTCAGGTAGCCCTTCATGACGTTCGGGCCGCGGCACCAGAGTTCACCGCGTTCGCCCACGCCCACGTCCTCGCCGGTGGCGGGGTCGACGAAGCGGTTCTCCATGTTCGGGTAGATGACGCCCACGGTGCCGACGGAGATGTCGTCGCGGCCCTCGGGGATGGCGTGGCTGACGGGGCTCATCTCGGTCATGCCGTAGCCCTGCAACACCTTGCAGCCCAAGCGCTTGCGGACGGCCGCGGCCAGGTCGACGTCGAGGGGGGCCGCGCCGGAGAAGATCGTGTCGATGGCGGACAGGTCGAACTGGTCGACGAGCGGGTGCTTCGCCAGCGCGACGGCGACCGGGGGCGCGATGTAGACGCGGTCGGTGCGGTGCTCGGCGATGACGCGCAGGAACTCCGGCAGGTCGAACCTCGGCATGGTGACGACGGTGGCGCCGACGTAGAGGCCGTTGTTCATCAGGACCTGCATGCCGTAGATGTGGAAGAACGGCAGCACGGCGAGGATGCGGGTGTGGCCGCCGATGCGGATGATCGGGTCGCTCTGCACGATGTTGGCGACGAGGTTGCGGTGCGTGAGCATCACGCCCTTGGCCTTGCCGGTGGTGCCCGAGGAGTACGGCAGCACGGCGACGTCCTCGGCCGGGTCGATCACCACCTCCGGCACGGGGCCGGTGCTCGCGAGCAGGTGCGGCAGCGCGGGGTGGCCCTCGGCGCCGTCCAGGACGACCACGTCGTCGGCGGCGAGGCCCACCTGCTGCGCCGCGGGCCAGCCGTTCGGCAGGAGCACGGAGACGGTGAAGAGCATCTTGGCGCCCGCGTCGGCCAGTTGGCTGGCGACCTCGTTCGCGGTGTAGAGCGCGTTGATCGTCGTGGCGGTGGCGCCCGCGCGCAGGATGCCGTGGAAGACGACCGCGTAGTACGGCGTGTTGGGGCTGAGGATGCCCACGACGTCGCCCTTGCCGATCCCCCTCTCCGCGAGTGCGGCGGCGACCCTGTCGATCGCACCGACGAGCTGCGCGTAGGTCATCTCGGCGCCGGACGCGCCATCGATGAGCGCTACCTGGTCGGCGCGCTCGGCGACGTTCGCGAAGAGCAACTCGTGCAAGGAGACGTCTGGAACCACGACGTCGGGGAACGGACTGCGGAAGACCATGCGGCTGCCTCATTCGATCGGCGGTCGGCCCTGATCGCGTCATCGTGAGTCACGCCACAGCCGAGGTCAAGGTGTACCGAGACGTTACGTTCTCAGATCAATAACACTCGAATGGAGTAGCGGATGACCTTGTGGTGCGGCTGCCCGATCTGCGAAGTTGGCATGGCCTGCGCGGCTCGGCTCCCACGCACTCCACGAGCCACGCGGGGAACCTCGCGGTTCGCATTCCCCCCGTCGGACCGCGGCCCGCTGGACTTCCGGGCTCCCCCCGCCCGATGTCCGCTTTAGCGGGGAATCAACGCGGGGTGGTCCGAGTTGTGACTCCCCCTCTCTCCCGGACCGCCCCGCGCTTCCCCCTCGCGTTGCTCTGAGTAGCTTTTCCCTCAGGAAACGTGACTCAATTGGATGACGGCGCGGGTGTGATCTTCACCGTGCGGCGCCGCCTGCGGAGCACCCAGAGCACTCCGACGGGGACCAGGACGATCGCGAACGGCAGCACCGCGCCGATCACCACGGCCACCACCCGGAAGGCCTCCAGGAGCGCGTGCCAGCCCGATTCCAGGGCACCGAGGAAGCCCAGCTTCTCCTCCGCGGCGACCGGAGCCGCCCCCTGCCGGATGGACACGGTGATCGTCGACTGGGCCACCTGGCCCTTGAGCGAGTCGTACCGCCGTTGGAGCGACTCCAGCTCGGACTGCCGCTTGGTCAGCTCACCCTCGATGTCGACGATCTCGGCGGTCGTCGTGGCCCGCTCCAGCAGCGCCCGGACGCGGTCCACGCTGGCCCGCTGGGTGGCGAGCCGGGCCTCGACGTCCACGACCTGCTCGGTCACGTCCTCCGACTTCGTCTCGCGCCGCGCGACAGTGGTGCCCTCGACCTCTCCCAGGCCCTTCAGCACGGCGTCCATCCGGTCCACCGGCACCCGCAGCGTCACGGAACCCATGCTGGCCGTCGAGTTCTCCTGGCCGACGAACCCGCCCTCCCGCGCGACGAGGTCCTTGACCTTCACCAGCGCGCCGCTCACGTCGTCGCCGCGCAGGTCGACCTGCGCCGTCCGCACCAGTTGCCGGTTCTGCGCGACGGAGTCCGGCTGCTTCGCCTCGGCGTTCGCCGTGCCCGCGCTGTCCTTCGCGACGCCCGGCGCGACGCCCTGCGCGGGCGGTGCCGCCATCTCGGCCGCCCCACCCGAACTCGCGTTCTGCGCCGAACAGCCCGCCAACGCCACCAAGGCCAGCGCGGCCACCGCCAGTACCCGTCTGCTCATCGTCGGTTCCCCTCCTGTCACCCCGTGGTCAGGGAGTAGACGGAAGGAGTCCGGCGGGCAGTTGCGCCCGCCGGATCACGATCAGGCCTCGTTCACCAGGTGCCGGAAGGCCTGGAGGTTCGCCAGCGACTCGCCGCGCGACACCCGCCAGTCCCACTCGCGCTGGATCGCGCCGGCGAAGCCGATCTCCAGCAGCGTGTTGAAGTCGCCGTCCGCGGCCTCCACGACCTGGCCGAGCACCCGGTCCAGCTCGTCCGGCGTCACGGCGTGCAGCCCGATCCGGCCGACCAGGTAGATGTCGCCCTCGGTGTCGACGGTGTAGTGCACGCCGTACAGCTTCGCGTTGCGGCGCAGCAGGAACCGGTACACGGCCTCGTGCGCCTCGTCCGGTTTGCGGCAGACGAACGCCTCCACCAGCACGGCGTGGCGGCCGACGACGAGCCAGCAGTTGGTCTGGAGCTTCTTGGTGCCCGGCAGGGTCACGAAGAACTTGCCGGGCTCCTTGTGCTCGTAGGCGAGTTCCCGTTCGTCCAGGGTGGACTGGATGACCTCGTCGATCACCGGTGGACCTCCCGCTGGAACGCGTTGCGCGCATCGGAGTACGCGGCCAACAGCGTGTCGGTCGTGCGTTCCCAGGAGAATCGTCGCGCGTGCGCGACCGCGTTGCCCGCCAGCTCCTCGCGGCGACCGGGGTCGAGCGCGACGTGACCGAGCACCCGCGCCCACTCGGCGGGGTCGTGACCGTTGACCAGGCACCCGGACACCCCGTGCCGCACGGCCACCGGCAGCCCGCCGACGGCCGCCGCCACGACGGGCGTCCCGCACGCCTGCGCCTCCAGCGCGACCAGCCCGAACGACTCGTTGTAGCTCGGCACCGCCACCACGTCCGCCGCCCGGTACAGCCCGGCCAGCGCGTCACCGGCCAACGGCGGCAGGAACCGCACCACGTCGCCGATCCCCAGCTCCTCAGCCAGCAACTGGAGCGCACGGGGCTGTTCGAGCCCACTGCCGGACGGCCCCCCGACCACCAGCACCACCAGCCGGGACCGCAACGACGGATCCCGCACCAGCAACTCCGCCGCGGCCCGCAGCAGCACGTCCGGCGCCTTCAACGGCTGGATCCGCCCGACGAACGCCAACGCCACCTGGTCCGGCCGCAACCCCAGCGCCGCACGAGCCGCACCCCGGTCACCGGGCGTGAACCGCTCCAGGTCGACACCGGGCGGGATCGTCAACACCTTCTCCGGCGCCGCGTCGTACAGCTTCACCAGCTCGGCAGCCTCGACGTCCGTGTTCGCGACCAGCCGATCGGCCTCCTCGACCACCTGCTCCTCACCGATGACCCGCATCCGCGGCTCCGGCGCGTCCCCGTCCGCCAACGCCGCGTTCTTCACCTTCGCCAACGTGTGCGCGGTGTGCACCAACGGCACCCCCCACCGCTCCCGAGCCAGCCACCCCACCTGCCCGGACAGCCAGTAGTGCGAGTGGATCGCGTCGTAGTACCCCGGCTCGTGCCGCGCCTCGGCCCGCAACACCCCGGCCGTGAACGCGCACAACTGCCCCGGCAGTTCTTCCTTGCCCAACCCCTCGAACGGCCCCGCCACCACGTGCCGCACCTTGATGCCGGGCGCCATCTCCACCACCGGCGCCAACCCCGACGCCGTCGCCCTGGTGAAGATCTCCACCTCGACCCCCAACGCCGCCATCCGCGTCGCGGTCTGCACGATGTAGACGTTCATCCCACCGGCGTCACCGGTACCGGGCTGCTCCAACGGCGACGTGTGCACCGAGAGCACCGCGACCCGCTTCACCGAGCCACCCCGGCAAGCGCCGCGGCGAACTCGACGGGCCGCTCCAGGAACGGCAGGTGCCCGGTATCGGGGAAGAGCACCAACTCGGCTCCGGGAATCGCCGCGGCGTTGTACCGAGCAGCCGCGACATCAACCACCTGGTCGTCGACACCGTGCACCACCAACGCAGGCACATCCACAGCACCCAACACAGCCGCACTACCCACGTCCCTGGCAAACATCTCCGCCCGCACCCTGGGTGGAACCCCCAGCGCAGCAGCGGTCAGCTCACGAACGACCTCAGACGGCAAGGACGGCGCCATCCGCGCACAGAACAAGGCCATCGCAGCGTCATCATCAAGCGCAGCAGGCAACGCCTCACGCATCACAGCCCCGATCACACCCCCACCCCGCCCACGCCCGATCTCAGTGATCGCCCCCACAAAAACCAAGGACACAACCGACCCAGTGCCGTAGACCCGCAGGTAGTCCGCCACCACCAACCCCCCGTAGGACCACCCCACAACAGTCGCGGGCCGCCCAACAAACGCCAGCACAGCAGCCAAATCCTCAGCCCAAACAGCAGAGTCCCGATACCCCCCACCAGGCACCTCGGACAACCCATGCCCACGCAAATCAACCGCGTAGGTCCGAAACCCCTCCAACGCCCCCCACACAGCCCCCGACTGCGCCCACCCGTGCACCAACACCACAGCAGGCCCCCCAACCGGCCCAGCAACACGAACAGCCAGCCGCACACCACCGGAAGTCAGGACAGTTCTCTGCACGACTAGACCAACACCAAATCCGGTAGAACACTTCCCACCCACCCGAACAAACCCCCACCCCCCGTCCCACCCCTCAGGACAGCCACCCCCAGACCCCCACCAGCGGCCCCCGGACCCACCGCCGCCCACCGGGCCCCCGGACCCCACCGGACCCCCACCCCAACCGGACCTCACACGGGCCCCCGGCCCCAACCGGCCCCCCGGACCCACCGCCGCCTCACACGGGCCCCCGGCCCAACCGGACCACATCCCAAGTCTGGCGACCTTTTGCCCTTCCAAACCCTCCCCCGGCCGCACCCCGATGCCCAAAAACCATCGTGGCCCCTCGGCTTTGTCAAGGCATCTTTCCCGCCTTGACAAAGCCGAGGGGCCACGAGACACTCAAAAAATCGGGGTTTCGCCCCCCACCATCCCTCAAATAGCAGACATCGTCTGCCACTGAGCCCACGGAACCTGCCAGTCATACCAGTCATACTTAGCAGGCAACGTAGTAATAGACCCGACAACCTCCACCGGATCCCCAATCATAGCCGTATCATAATAAGCCTTGGCATCAGCCTCAACCAAATTAGCACAACCATGCGACGTATTGTTATTCCCAATATTAGCCGCATTATCATTATTCTCATGGATAAACTCACCATGATTAGAAAACCGAACAGCCCACTTCTTCAAAACATTAGTATACCCATACTGCGGATTATCAAAGCTCCACTGCTCATCCTTCTGCATAACCACAAAAGTCCCATTGGGCGTGGTCAACTCAGGATCAGCATCCCGCCCAAAACTAGCAGGATACGAAGCCACAGTCTGCCCATCCCGCTGCACCACCAACTGATGCGTAGGCGTATCGATCTTCACCACCTGATTCCGCCCAATGGTGAAATCCGAAGTAACATCAGCCGCCCCATAGGCCCCGCCCCCATAAGCGACCCCATACAACTTCGCCTCAACATGAATCTTGGTATTAGCCGGCCAGTACGCCTCAGGCCGATAATGAACCTCTTGATCACTCAGCCAAGCCCAAGCACCCTTGACATTCTGATCATTGGTAACAGTCAAAGCCTTCTGAACAGCCGCCCGATCCGCAACAGGAGCATCGAACTTCACCATGATCGGCACAGCCACCCCCACCTGCTGCCCATCAACAGGAAAGAGCGTCCCCCGAACCTGAGCCGCAGGAGCAAGAGTGGTGAACCCACCCTTCAGCTCGATCTTCTTCCCATCAGTCCCCGTCGCCTTACCGCTGTACGAGTAAACCTTCCCGTACCCCAGCACCTCAGTAGTAGCCCAAGACTTCTTGTCATCGGCCAACTTCCCGGCAACAGGCGCACCCTCGGGATTGGAAACGGCCACCTCGTCGATCGTCCCGTCGGACACCGTGACGTTCACCGGCACGTTCACCGGCACGTCCACAGCGTCAACAGCCGGCACCGCGGTGAACTTCGCGACGGCGGGTGCGTCCGGCGACCCCGCGCTCGCTCTGCTCGCCTTGCCCGCCTCCGTGCTGGAGCACCCGGCCAGCAGGGCCGCGCCCAGCAGCAACGCGGTCACGGCTCGAAGCTTCGTCCGCACGATCGACCTCCAGAGCCCTCGCTGTTCGTGTCCCCCACTTGTCAAAGACGTCCCGGCGGCGTCCAAGTGCCCAACGATCGGGAGTGATGCTTCTCATAGCCGCTGCGCCGGTCGGACCAGCACGGCACGATCGCACCGTGACAAACGACCGTCGAACCGCCGTTGTGACCGGAGCGAGTGCGGGAATCGGGGAAGCGACCGCTCGCAAGCTCGCGGCCGAGGGATTCCACGTGGTGCTCGGAGCCCGCCGACTGGATCGCCTCCAGCGTATCGCGGATGAGGTCGAGGGGACCGCTGTCGAACTCGACGTGACGGACGCCGACTCCGTCGCCGCGTTCCTCGACCGGGTCCCCGAGGCGAACGTGCTGGTCAACAACGCGGGCGGTGCCCGCGGCATGGCCGGTGTGCTCGACTACCCGGAGGACGACTACCGCTGGATGTGGGAGACGAACGTCCTCGGCACGCTCCGGATGACCAAGGGCCTGCTGCCCAAGCTGATCGCCTCGGGTGACGGCCACGTGGTCACCGTGACCTCGATCGCCGCGTTCGAGGTCTACGACAACGGCTCCGGCTACACCTCCGCCAAGCACGCCCAGTCCGCCCTGCACCGCAGCCTCCGCGGCGAACTGCTCGGCCAGCCCGTCCGGTTCACCGAGATCCTGCCCGGCATGGTCGAGACGGACTTCTCCGTCCTCCGCTTCGACGGCGACACCGACCGCGCCGCGGGCGTCTACCGGGGCATGACCCCCCTGACCGCGGACGACGTGGCCGACACCATCGCCTACGCCGTGACCCGCCCCTCGCACGTCAACCTGGACCAGATCGTGCTCCGCCCGAGGGACCAGGCCAACGCCACGCGCGTCCACCGGACCTAGACCAACAGGTCAACGTCCAGTTGATCCAGCACGTGGTCGATCGGGTTCGCGAACCCGATCGACCCGCTGGGGTTGCCCGCGCAGTACAGCCCGACGACGTGGTTGGTGTCGTCCAGCAGCACCGCGCCGGAGTCGCCGTGGTCGCCGAAGCGGTGGCCGGGCGCGGCCTGGACGCGGACCTGGTCGCGCAGGGTGCGGACGCCCAGGTCGTTGCCGAAGTCGAGCACCACCGTCGCGTCCGTGGACGCCACGAAGGCGTCGGTGAGGCCGGTGGTGCGGCCGCGCTTGCGGATCGCCGTGCCGACGACGGCCGCGGCCCGGCCGCGCACCGGGCCCAGGCCGACGACCTCGGCCCGGCAGTCGAGGTGGCTGCTGAGCAGCAGGGCGGCGCCGTCGACCGAGCCGGACAGCGCGGCGCGGGCGAGCGTGCCGATGCGGTCGTCCCACGGGTGGCCGCCGTCCACGACGCTCGGGTGCGCCATCGCGTCGCCGACGGCCCACGCGTCGTCGACGCAGGCGACGTGGAACGAGGTCAGGGCCATCACCCTGGGGCTGGCCGCGCGCGGTGTCACGAGCGCGCCGAGGGTGCCGACGACGGAGTAGTCGCCGGGCACGGCGACGTCCGGCGGCACGAACCGGATCGCCCGGCACGGGCCGAAGCCGATGCCGCCGACCAGGCACTGGTGCCGCTCGGCCCCGTGGACGCCGTCCGACCACGCCAGTGCCCGGTGCGGCACGAACGCGTCCTCGACCACGTCGGTGGGAACGCCGCCGTACTGGACGGGGATGGCGTAGCGCTGGCTGTGGTGCTTCACGCCGACGTAGACGACGATCGCCGCGCGCCCGGTCGGCTTGCCGCCGGTGGTCTTCTCGCCGATGTCGACGCCGACCACACCTGGTCGGGCCAGCAGTTCGTCCTCGACGCGTCTCTTGATCGGCCGGATCTCCGCACGCACGTGCTCGTCCAGGTAGGTCATGTCGACCTCCGTGAAGTGCTCACCTCAATGAAACACGCATGGTGAGGATCTGGTCACGCAAGGTCACCCATTCGGCCGTCGGCAGTAGAGGACTAGAACTCGCAGCCGACCAGCACGGGCTCCGGGTGCAGCTCGACGCCGAAGGCCACCCGGACGCCGTCGCGCACCTCCCGAGCGAGTTCCAGCAGGTCCTCGGTGGTGGCGCCGCCGCGGTTCGTGAGCGCGAGCGTGTGCTTCGTGGACAGCCCGACCCGGCCGCCGGGACCGGCGTGGCCCTTGCCGAACCCGGCCCGCTCGATCAGCCACGCGGCCGACAGCTTCGAGTAGCCCGCGCCTGCCGGGTAGACCGGCACGTCGACGTGCGGCCCCATCCGCTCGGCGATCCTGATCAGCGCGCCGGCCAGCGTCGAGTCGTCGACCAGCGGGTTCGTGAAGAACGAGCCCGCGCTCCACGTGTCGTGGTCGGCGGCGTCCAGGACCATGCCCTTGCCGCGCCGCAGCTCCAGGACGGCCTGGCGGGCCGCGTCGACCGGCACCCGGTCGCCCTGCGCGACACCGAGGACCCGCGCCAGCTCGGCGTACCGGATCGGCGCGGACAGGCCGCCCGCCGTGAGCGCGAAGCGGGCGCGCAGCACGACCGCGCGGTCCGTGCCCTTCAGCACGCTCGTGCGGTACGCGAGGCCCAGCGAGTCGGCCGAGCGGTGGTGGACGCTCCCGTCCCGCCGCCGGTCCATCAGGTCGACCGAGGTCAGCACCTGGGAGATCTCGACGCCGTACGCGCCGACGTTCTGCACGGGGGTCGCGCCGACCAGGCCGGGGATCCCGGACAGGCACTCCAGCCCGCCGAGGCCCTGCGCGACGGCTTCGGCGACGACGGAGTCCCAGTCCTCGCCCGCCTCGACGGTGAACTGCACCAGCCCGTCGCCGAGCGGGTCGGCGCGGCGGCCGGTCGTGGCCACCCGCACCACGGTCCCGGCGAAGCCCGCCTCGGCGACGACGAGGTTCGACCCGCCGCCGAGCAGCAGCAGCGGCTCACCGGCGGCGTCGGCCGTGCGCACGGCTTCGACCAGGTCAGCGGCGGTGGTGGCCTCCAGGAACGTCGCGGCCGGGCCACCGAGCCGTAGCGTGGTGCGCTCGGCGAGCGGCACAGCGGTGCGCGCCTGGGCACTGGACAGCGGGGTGGTCACAACCGTCAACGGTAACCTCCGCGCCATGGCACGCCGCATCGAGCACCACACCACGTCCACGTGGCCCGTGCAGGACGTCTTCCAGGCGCTGGTCGACGAAAGGTACCTGCGCGACCGGCTCGCCGTCCTCGGCGGCACGGACGCGCAGCTCGTGTCGTTCAGCTCGGCGAACGGGAAGACGTCCTACCAGCTCAAGCAGGGCGTGCCCGCCGAGCACCTGCCGTCGGTCGCGAAGAGCCTGCTCGGCGGCGACCTGGTGATCCACCGCACCGAGGTGTGGACCGCGGCGGGCACGACCGGCACGGTCGAGGTGACGCTCAACGGCGTGCCCGGCAGGCTGGACGGCACGATCGTGCTCGCCGGGGACGCGGGCGGCAGCAGGACGACCCTCACCGGCCAGGTCAAGGTCAGCATCCCGCTCATGGGCGGGAAGCTGGAGGCGATGATCGCCGAACAGGTCTCCGCGCTGCTCGACAAGGAAAACGAGTTCACCACCGAATGGCTCGCAAACCGCGGCTAGCCGCCGGCCGGGCGCGCACGCTCGGCCTGCCCACCAGGGGCACCACCAACCCGAACCGGCTGCGGCGGGTCGACCGCTGGATGGTCGGCACGCCGCTCGTCGTCGACGCACTGACCGCCGCCGACGACCCGCTCGTGGTCGACCTCGGGTACGGCGCCACGCCCGTGACCACGGTCGAGATGGCCGCGCGGCTGCGGGCCGTGCGCGCCGACGTGCGGGTGCTCGGCCTGGAGCTGGACGCCGACCGGGTCGCCGCCGGGGAGGCCGCCGCCGACCCGCCGCGGCTGGAGTTCCGCCGCGGCGGGTTCGAGCTGGCCGGGGCCAGGCCGGTGCTGCTGCGCGCGTTCAACGTGCTGCGGCAGTACACCGAGGAGCAGGCGAACGAGGCGTGGACGACGATGCTCGGCCGCCTCGCGCCGGGCGGGCTGCTGGTCGAGGGCACGTGCGACGAGATCGGCAGGCGCTGCTCGTGGGTCGCGCTGACCGCCGACGGGCCGCTGACGTTCACGCTCGCCTGCCTGCCCGCCGACCTGGAGACCCCCGGCGACCTCGCCGAGCGGCTGCCCAAGTCGCTGATCCACCGCAACGTCGACGGCGAGCGCGTGCACCGGCTGCTGGCCGACCTGGACGCGTGCTGGGCGACCGCCGCCCCGTTCGCCCCCTTCGGTCCGCGGGCCCGCTGGGTCGAGGCCGTGCGGCTGCTCGCGGCCCGCGGCTGGCCGGTGCTCGACACCCGGAAACGCTGGCGGCTCGGGGAGATCACGGTGCCGTGGGACGCCGTCAGCCCCCTAAGCTGATCAGGGTGGAGCACCGCGAGTTCATCGACCACTACACCGCCCAGGCCCGCGCCCTGCGGGCCGCCGCCGTCGAGGCGGGGCCGTCGGCTCCGGTCGACACGTGTCCCCTGTGGACCGTCCACGACCTGGTCCGGCACATCGCCGGGGTGAACGCGTGGGCGGTGGCCGCGCTGCGCTCCGAGTCCGTCGACGAGCGCCCGGACTGGCCGGGTGCGCCGGACGAGTGGGACGACCTGCTGGCGTGGTGGGACGAGCGGGCGCGGGAGCTGGCGGACGAGCTGCGCGCCATCGACCCGGCGACGCCGCGGTGGACCCTCATCGGCACCGAGACCGCGGGCTTCTGGGCCCGCAGGCAGGCGCACGAGGCCGCCATCCACCGGCTCGACGCCGAGCACGCGCGGTCGAGCGCCGACGTGCCGGAGCTGCTGTTCACGCCGGAGTTCGCCGCCGACGGGGTCGACGAGTTCCTGACCCGGATGACGGTCATCGCCTCCCGCCGCAAGCCCGTGGAGCGCGCGGGCGTCCTCGTGCTGCACGCCGCCGACGCCGGACGGGCCTGGGAGGTGCGGCTGGTGCCGGGCGAGGCGCCCGCCGTCGGACCGGTCACCGGGTCCGGCGCGCACGCCGACGCGACCGTCGCGGGAACGGCGGACTCGCTGTTCCGCGCGGTGTGGGGCAGGCCGAGCGGCGCGGTCGTCACGGGCGACACCGCACTCCTGGACGCGCTGCCCAGGGTGTGATCCTGGATACTCCTACCCCGTGCCCCAGCCTGAACGCCGCTACGTCATCACCTTCGGGTGCCCCGACCGGACGGGCATCGTCGCCCGGATCTCGTCGTTCCTCGCCGACAACGGCGGCTGGATCGTGGAGGCGGCCTACCACACCGACCCGGACACGGGCTGGTTCTTCACGCGCCAGGAGGTGCGGGCGGACTCGCTGCCGTTCGGCGTGAGCGAGCTGCGCACCCGGTTCACCGAGATCGCGCGGGAGCTGGGCGGCACCACGAGCTGGCGGATCACCGACACCGGCGAGCGCAAGCGCGTCGTCATCCTGGTGTCGAAGGAGGGCCACTGCCTCTACGACCTGCTCGGCCGGGTCGCCGCGGGCGAGCTGGACGCCGACGTGTCGGCCGTCATCGGCAACCACGCCGACCTCGCGGGCATCACCAGGGCGCACGGCATCCCGTTCCACCACGTGCCGTTCCCGGCGAACGACCCCGAGGGCAAGCAGGCGGCGTTCCGGCAGCTCCGGCAGCTCGTGGACGCCAACGAGCCGCACGCCGTCGTGCTGGCCAGGTTCATGCAGATCCTGCCGCCGGAGCTGTGCGCGGACTGGATCGGCAGGGCGGTCAACATCCACCACAGCTTCCTGCCGTCGTTCGTCGGCGCCCGCCCGTACCACCAGGCGCACCGCCGCGGCGTGAAGCTGGTCGGCGCGACCTGCCACTACGTGACGGCGGACCTGGACGCGGGGCCGATCATCGAGCAGGACGTGATCCGGGTCGACCACGGCGACTCCATCGGCGACATGGTCCGAAAAGGACGGGACGTCGAGAAGGCCGTGCTGGCAAGGGGATTGCGGTGGCACCTGGAGGACAGGGTGCTGGTGCACGGGAACCAGACCGTCATCTTCTGAGAGCGCGGGTCCGGGGTTCGCCGGAATTCGGTTGAACCGATGTCCCGCCGGATGCGTGTACGAGTCGCAACACCGAATCCCGGCTCGTGACACCACTCGGAGAACCCCATGCCGCGCAAGCACGTCTGGCCCCTCGCCGCCCTCCTCGCGGCGGGAACGATCGCGCTGTCCGCCTGCGGTGGCACCACCGGCGGCACCGCCGCGCCCGCCCCCGCCCAGTCGCAGGACTCCGAGGGCGGGAACGCCAAGGACGCGACGCTGCTCTCCGGCACCGCCCGGTCGAACAAGGCGGACGAGAAGGCGGGTGACATGGCACCCCCGGAAGCCCCGACCGAGGTCAAGGAGAAGTGGGTCTCGCTGCGCGCCTCCGCGGCGGGCGAGCTGGACCCCGTGGTGGTCAACGGTTCCGGGTTCACGCTCTACCGGTTCGACAAGGACACCGCCGAGCCGTCGAAGGCCACCTGCAACGGCGACTGCGCCAAGACGTGGCCGCCGGTGACGGTCGCCAAGGGCGGCAAGGTGTTCATCGCGGGCGTCAAGCAGGACGCCGTCGGGTTCGTGAAGCGCGACGACGGCAGCATCCAGGTCACGTTGAAGGGCTGGCCGCTCTACCGGTTCGCCAAGGACGTCAACCCCGGCGACACGCTCGGCCAGGGCGTCGGCGGCACGTGGTTCGGCATCACCCCGGACGGCAAGAAGGCGGGCCCGACCGAGAAGCCCGTCCCGCCGACCGCCGCTCCCGGCGCCAAGCCCGCGCAGTCCGCGACCCTGTTCAGCGGCAAGAACTTCGACGACACCACCGGCACCAACTTCGCCACCGGCATCGCCACCCCCGGCTGCAACGACCTGCGCGGCGGCTTCCTGTCGCTGACCATCAGCGGCTCCGCGAAGATCTGGTCCGAGGTCGGCTGCAAGGGCAAGTCCGCGGTCGTGACCGACGACGTGGCGGACGTGACCCCGCTCGGCTTCCCGGCAGGCGTCAAGTCCGTCTTCCTGGGCTGAGGCACCCCGTCGTGAAGGCACTGGTGGTCGCGGCGGTCTCCGCCGCGCTGCTCGCCGGGTGCGCGCAGAGCGTGCCCGGCCGGGCGGGCGAGTCGTCGAGGCTCGACCCGCTCAAGGTGGCCGGGCTCGCGATCACCACGGGTGACAGCGGTCCGCGGCCGGGTGCGCCCGCCGCGGGCCGCGAGGCCCGCAACTCCGACGGCGGGGCGATCGACCGGCTCGCCACGAGCGCCGTCGCCGACATCGAGGGCTACTGGGCGTCCCAGTTCCCCGACCGGTTCGACCTCGACTTCGAGCCCGTGCGGCAACTCGTGTCCTACGACTCGCGCGGCCCGAACCTGCGGCTGTGCGGCACGGACACCCAGGGCCTGGTGAACGCGTTCTACTGCTCCGGCGAGGACGTCGTCGCCTGGGACCGCGGCGAGCTGCTGCCGTCGTTCGACGCGATCTCGGCGGTCGCCGTGCTGGCCCACGAGATGGGCCACGCGGTGCAGTTCCGGCTCGGCGCGGGCGGGAACGCGCCGTCGATCGTCAAGGAGCAGCAGGCCGACTGCTACGCGGGCAACTACTTCCGCTGGGTCGCGGAGGGGAACTCCGAGCGCTTCCAGCTCTCCACCGGCCCCGGCCTCAACCAGATCCTCACGACCCTGTTCGCCATCAGGGACTCCGCGGGCAGCGCGTTCGACGCGCAGGGCGCGCACGGGACGGCGTTCGACCGCGTGACCGCGTTCGGGTTCGGCTTCGCCGAGGACCCGCAGCGCTGCGCGCGGATCGACCTGGAGGAGATCGGCAAGCGCAGCACGCAGGACGTGTTCGACGAGCAGGACGGCGACATCGGCTTCGGCGTGGGCAACCTGCGCGTCGACGACCGGCAGGCGCTGCTGGACCTGAAGAACAGCCTCGCGGCCGCCTTCCCCGGCTCCCGGGTCGCGTGGAACGGCACGTGCGCCACCACTTCGCCCGCCAGCTACTGCGCGGGCGGCTCGGTGGGCATCGACCTCCAGGCGCTGGTGCGGGTGGGCCGGATCGGCGACTTCGCCGCGTTCGGCGCGGTCGCCTCCCGGTACGCGGTCGCCGTGCAGGAATCGATGGGCCTGTCGGTCGAGGGGGTCGTCGCGGGCCAGCGCACCGCGTGCCTCACCGGCCTGTGGGCGTCGACGATCGTCCGCTCCCGCAAGGCTCCGCTGGAGCTGTCGCCCGGCGACCTGGACGAGGCGGTCGTGGAGCTGCTGTCGCGCGACAGCCTCATCGCGGGTGACGCGAGGGGCACGACCATTCCGTCCGGTTTCGCACGGGTCGAGGCGTTCCGCGACGGTTTCCTGACCGGTTCGGCCGAGTCCTGCACGACCCGTTACCGCTAACCACCCGGTTCCCGGTCTGCGCCGCCGTACGATTCCGCGGTGCGAACCGAGATCAGCGATCTGGAGCAGTTGCGCGCCACGGCCGACCTGCGCGGCGCGGTGCTCACCGGGCTCGACCTGACGGGCGAGGACGTGCGCGGTCCGCTGGACGGCGCCCTCTTCCTCGGCTGCCTGCTGTCCCCGGCGTTGCAGCGGCGGGCGGAGGCCGCCGGGGCGCTGACGTTCCCGGCCATCCCGGACGTGCCGTACGACGTGTACCGGACCCGGCTCTACACGGCGTCCGAGCTGTTCGACGGCTTCGACCCCGCGCGCCCCGCGTCGTACACCGACACGCTGGACGCGCGGGTCTACCGGCACAGCAGGCGCGTCGGCAAGCACCCCGACCCGCTGCACGCGCTGGCCGAGCGGCTGCACGACCACGCGATCACCGAGGCGCTGGACGAGGTGCTGACCGGGAAGCCCGTGGCCGTGATGGGCGGGCACGCGCTGGCCCGCGACTCGGCCGGGTACCGCTCGGCGGTGGACCTCGGCGTCGCGCTCGGCAGAGCGGGTCTGACGGTGCTGACCGGCGGTGGGCCGGGCGCGATGGAGGCCGTGCCGCTGGGCGTCCGGCTGGCCGACCGCGGTGACGTGGACGACGTGCTCGCCCGGATCGCCGCGGCTCCGGGGTTCGGCGGTGACGACGAGAGCATCGGCCGGTGGCTGGCGGCGTTCCCGACCGACCTGCCCACCGGCCCCGTACCCCGCACCATCGGCATCCCGACCTGGTTCTACGGCCACGAGCCGCCCAACCCCGCCTGCGAGCTGCACGCGAAGTACTTCGCGAACTCGGTGCGGGAGGAGGGGCTGCTGACCGTCGCGACCGGCGGGATCGTGTACACGCCGGGGAAGGCCGGGACGGTGCAGGAGGTGTTCCAGGACTTCTGCCAGAACTACTACGGGAGCGTGGGCCCGGCCGCGCCGATGGTGTTCCTGGGGAAGGACTTCTGGCTGAACGAGGTCCCCGCGGCCCCGCTGGTGCAGCGGTTGGCGCGCGGCCGGGACGCCGAGCGGTGGATCGTCGTCACGGACGACGTGGAAGAGGCACTGGCGATGCTCCAGTCGTACCAGGCCGGGTGAATCCGCCTCCGCGCACAGCCGATTGCCAGGTTCGCCGGTCACAATCACCGTTTTCCCGACGAGCACCGCAGGTGACACCGTGACCGAAGTCGTACTGCTGTCCCACCCGAGGGTCGCCGACCTCCCCGCGCGGGAGTGCGGGGAGCCCCTGGTGGACCTCCGCACGATCGGCGAGCTGGCGCTGGACGACCGGCAGGCCGACCCGGCCGGGGCCTACGTGCACCTCCGGGCCGGGGTGGTCGAACGGCTGCTCGTGGCACAGGGGCACCTGCCCGTCGGGCTGCGGCTGCTGATCGTGGAGGCCTACCGGCCGCTGTGGTTGCAGGAGCGGTACTTCTCGGAGTACGCGGGCGTGCTGCGGGCGGACAACCCCTCGTGGAGCGAGGCCGAGGTGCGGGTCGCCGCGAGCAGGTACATCTCGCCGCCCGAGATCGCGCCGCACGTCAGCGGGGCCGCCGTCGACCTGACGTTGTGCAGCGAGTCCGGCGAGGAGGTCTTCATGGGGACCGACGTGAACGCGTCCCCCGAGGAGAGCCTGAACGCCTGCTACACGGACGCGCCGGGGATCTCGCCGCTGGCCAGGTACAACCGGCGGCTGCTCGGGCACGCCCTGCGGACCGCCGGGTTGGTCAACTACCCGACCGAGTGGTGGCACTGGTCGTACGGCGACCGGTACTGGGCCATGCACACGGGCGCGCCCGCCGCGGTCTACGGCCCGCAGGACCTGCGGCTCTGACCGGTCAGGGGCCGACGGGCCGGGACAGGCCCTCCAGGACCTCGGCCCCCGGCAGCTTCACCAGGACGTCACCGGGCACCAGCAGCTTGCTCCCCCGGATGCCGCTGCCGATCACCAGTTCGGGCGCGGCGGCCACCGAGGGCGCGAGCAGGACGGGCCAGTCGGCGGGCACGCCGACCGGGGTGATCCCGCCGTACTCCATGCCGGTGGACGACACGGCGTCGTCCATGGGCGCGAAGGAGGCCCGCCGGGCGTCCAGGCGCCGCCGGATGACCCCGTTCACGTCGGCCCGCTCGGTCGCCATCACCATGCAGGCCGCGTAGCGGGTCGTGTCGCCGCGGCGTCCGGCCACGACCACGCAGTTGGCCGAGGCCGACAGCGGCGTCCCGTAGTGGGCGCAGAACTCGGCAGTGTCCGCCAGCTCGGGGTCGATCTCCGCCACCGCGCACCTCGCGGCGTCGGACGGGTCCAACGCGCGCAGCGCGGTGGCCACGGGATCGGCGACCAGGTCGAGCCGGTCGAGCACGGGAACGAGCGTCAGAGAGCCGGCGATGGTCCACATGCCGCCCATCTTGCCAAACGACGCTTGACCTTGACGTTGCGTCAACATCTACCGTTGGTCGGGCAAGGGAGGACACGGACATGGCCTGGTCGATCGCCGAGGTCGCACGGATGTCGAAGGTGACTTCGCGGACGTTGCGGCACTACGACGCCATCGGCCTGCTCACGCCCGCGTGGACCGGGGGCAACGGGTACCGGTACTACGAGCGCGAGCAGGTGCTCCGGTTGCAGCAGATCCTGCTGCTGCGGGAGCTGGGGCTGGGGTTGGAGACCGTCGGCGAGGTGCTCGACGGGCGGCACCGGACCGTTGACGTGCTGCGCAACCACGAACGGTGGCTGCGGGCCGAGCAGGAGCGGCTGGCGCTGCTGGCCACGACCGTGTCGAAGACGATCGAGGAGCTGGAAGGGGGTGACAACATGAAGATGGAGGAGCTGTTCGAGGGCTTCGACGCCGATCGGCAGGCCCGCTACGAGGAGGAACTGGTCGAGCGGTTCGGCGACGGTGCGCGGGAGCACATCGCCGAGAGCAAGTCGAAGATGAAGAACTGGGACAAGGCCGCGGCGGACAGGTTCATGGCCGAGTGGCAGGAGATCGCCACGGCGTTCGCGGCGCTGTTCGACGCGAAGGTGGCGGCCGACGCGCCCGAGGCGCTGGAGGTGACCGACCGCCACTACCGCTGGATCTGCCTGAGCTGGACGCCCAACCGGGAGTCCTACACGGGCCTCGGCCAGTTGTACGTCGACGCGCCCGACTTCAAGTCGCAGTTCGACGCGCACGGCGAGGGGTTCGCCGAGTACGTCCGCGACGCCATCGCGGCGTACGCGCTGGCACGGCTGTAGCAGGTCACCGGGAACCGCGGTCCCGGTGATCAGCCCAGGTCGAACGCCTTCAGCGCCTCCCGGTTGAACGCCTCGAGGTCGCCGGGGTTGCGGCTGGTGACGAGCGTCCAGCCGTTCATCACGCACACCTGGACCTCCAGGTCCTCCCAGGAGCCACCCGCGTTGCGGATGTCGGTCTTGAGGCTGGGGAACGAAGTCAGCATCTTGCCCCGGACGACGTCCGCCTCGACCAGCAGCCACGGGCCGTGGCAGATCGCGGCGACGGGCTTGCCCGCGGCCACGTGCTCCTGCACGATCCGCACGGCGTCGGGCTCCAGGCGCAGCAGGTCCGAGTTGGCCACGCCGCCGGGGATCACCAGTGCGTCGTAGTCGCTGTCCACGGCGTCGGCGAACGCCACGTCGACGTCGAACGTGTCGGCGGGCGTCAGGTGGTTGAAGCCCTGGACGGTGCCGAGCTTCGGCCCGAGCAGCCGCGGCACCCCGCCCGCCTTCTCGACGTGCTGCCACGGGTCCGTGAGCTCGATCTGCTCGATGCCCTCGTCGGCCACCAGGAAAGCGATCTTCTTCTGTTCAGCCATGGCCTCCGGATACCCGAACGACCTGGCCTCACACACCGACGAAGTCGACCAGCAGCTTGCGCAGCTCACGCCGGTGCGTGACGAGCGGGGTCCGCGACGGGAACACCTCGACCACGCCGTTCGGGAACGCGGCGGCGGTCGCCTTCGCGACCGACTCGGGGTGCAGCGGGTCGTCGGTCGCGGCCACGACCAGCACCGGGAGGGTCACGCGGGCCAGCACACCGGGGTCGGCCACGCTCACCTGGCGCGGCAGCGCGGCGACGGCGGCGCTGAGCCGCCGGAACGCCGCGGCACGGGCCTGGAGGTAGTCGCCCGCCTCGACACCTTCGGGGAGTTCGACGGCGCTGACCAGGTCGTCCACGGTCTGCGCGGGCCGGGGCCGGTCGAGGGTCGCGGGCAGCAGGAGCGCGACCCGCTCGAACGCGTCCGGCCGGGCGGCGAGCAGCGCCACGAGCGCACCCGCGCCGAGCGAAACACCGATCGCACGGGTCGCGCCGACCTCGCGGGCCACAGCCCACAGGTCACCTGCGATCCGCGAGTACGTCCAGTAGCCGTCCGGCGCGTCGGCGGCGCCGCTGTGCGAGGGGAGCGTCACGACGACGCGGGTTCCGGGCAGCCCGGAAGCGGGGATGCGGGCCTCACCGGCGGTCGCGCCGAGCCCGTGGACGATCAGCGTGGTCGGCTCACCACCGCCGAACGCCTGCCAGCGCAAACCGCTGGGCAGCGGGTTCACCAGCGGGGACCGCGCTGGATCTCGATCAGCTTGGGCCGCACGTCCACCACGTACACCATCACCGCGACGACACCGGCCAGCCAGAACATCCCACCGGGGCTGCTGAGCTGGAACACCATCAGCACGAACGCGCCACCACCGGTGATGCCGAGCCACGCGGGCTTCGTCAACCTCTCGGCGGCGGTGAAGGCGTCGGCACGCTGCGTCACGGCGTGCGCGAACGCGTACACACCCATGATCAGCGCGGCCCAGCCCACCGCGTAGAGGATCCAGGCGTCCAGGTACAGGGGGTTGAACTGGGGCACCCTAGAAAACAACACGGGTCCCAGAGTACGTGCTGTATCAAGGCCGCGACTCCGTCGCGGCGGCTCGGCCGCCTGTAGTCGGCAGTTCGTGCCCCGATTTTTTCGAGCCGAGCAGAGACTCGACCACACGGCCGCTCCTCCGGAGACGGCGGCTCGGCCGCCTGAAGTCGGCAGTTCGTGCCCCGATTTTTTCGAGCCGAGCAGAGACTTCGTCCCCGCCCGGCTCGAAAAAATGGTGACCCGACCTACCGACGCGGCCTCGCGTGGTGGGTGTTCACGTCTGACCGTGGTGAACGACCCGGGTGCAAGGCGGTGTTCACGTCCGGCTGTGGTGCCGGACGTGAACGACCCGCTTGCGTGGTGGGTGTTGGTGTTACTTGGTGGTGCTGGTGGGCGACTTGCGCGCGGTGGTGGTGCGGGGGGTGGTCGACGGCTTGGTCGCGGTGGTCGCGGGCTTGCTGGGGGCGGTGCGGTTCGCGGCCTTGCGGGTGGTGCTGCGGACCTCGTGCGCCACCTCGCCGCCGACCTCCTCGACCGTCTCGGCGAGCGCCTCGCTGGCGTCGTCGATGGCGACAGCGGCCTTCTCGCCGACCGAGCGGGTGCGGCGGGTGACCTTGCCCAGGACGTCGTCCGCGAGTTCGCGGGCGTCGGAGGCGGCGGACTCGGCGCGCTTCTGCGCGGCCTCGACGACCTCCTCGACCTGGGCGGTGGCCTTCTTGACCTGCGGCTGGGCGCGCAGCTTCTCCAGCGTCGCCTCGCCCTGCTCGGCCAGGTAGGTGTAGAGGTGCAGCGCGGACTGGGTGTAGGCGTCGACCAGCTTGCGCAGCTCGGCGGGCTCCAGCTTCTCGCGGAGGCCTGCGACCTCGTTGGGCAGCTCGTCGACCGCGGACTTCGCGGCCACGGTGCGCTCGTCGATGGTGTGCTTGGCCTTGTTCAGCGCTTCGATGACGGCCTTGGTGGCCAGGTCACCAGCGCCGAGCGCGGCGAGCAGCGGGGTGCGCGCGGCGGCAGCGGCCTGCTCGCCCGCCTTGCGCAGTTCATCCTGGGTGGGAAGGTTCGGCATGGAGATCACTCCTCGGGTTGACTACCGTCCACATCGGACTTCGATTGCTTGGCGGCGTTCTCCCGCCGGAAAGACTCGTAAACGTCGAGCAGCACCTGCTTCTGCCGCTCGGTGAGCTCTGGTGCGACGGCGATGGCGTCGGCCAGCGCGCCGCCTTCTCGCTGTTGCAGGATCCCGGCCTCGACGTAGAGCGCCTCGGCGGAGATCCGCAGACCCTTGGCGATCTGCTGGAGGATCTCCGCGCTCGGCTTGCGCAGGCCCCGCTCGATCTGGCTGAGGTACGGGTTGGAGACACCGGCGAGCTTCGACAGCTCCCGCAACGAGATCTTCGCGTTGCTGCGCTGCTGCTTGATGTAGTCGCCGATGTCACGACCGAGGTCGGCGACCGCCTTGTCGATGGACTTGTCCACTTCCGGGATCTCCTTCCGCTCGGCTCGAGAACGACGTTACGCGCGAGTGCTAGCAGTTGCAAGCGGGCTGCTAGCAAATCCCCCGTGGCCTCCACCACACCGGTAAAGTCGTGGTGGGAGCCCACATGCACGAGACCGTGAACGACCCCGCAGCGTTGCGGGCACGACTCGCCGACGACCTGATCACCGGTGGCGCGGCGAGAGATCCGCGCTGGCTGCGGGCGTTCCGCGAGGTGGACCGGCACGCGTTCCTGCCCCGGTTCTTCCGCCAGCTCACCGACGGGCGGTGGGGGCCGGTGGACGCCGAGGACCCGGACTGGCTCCCGCTCGTCTACCGCGACCGGGTCTGCGTGACCCAACTGGACGGCGACGACGGCGCGTGGGGGCGAGCGCTCGGCGACGGTGCCGTCCACGGGGTACCCACCTGCTCGTCGAGCATGCCGACGATCATGGCGATCATGCTGGAGGCCCTGGAGGTCGAGCGGGGGCACGCCGTGCTGGAGATCGGCGCGGGCACCGGCTACAACGCCGCGCTGCTCTGCCACGCGCTCGGCGACGACCGCGTGACCACCGTCGACGTCGACCCCGGCGTGCTCGCCAGGGCCCGCGACCACCTGGCGGCGGCGGGCTTCCGGCCGACCTGCGTCGCGGGCGACGGTGAACTGGGGTGGCCCGAACGGGCGCCGTACGACCGGGTGCTGTGCACCTGCGCGGTGTCGCGGGTCCCGACCGCGTGGCTCGCCCAGACCCGGCGAGGCGGCCTCGTCGTGACGACGCTCAACCGGTCGATCGGCGCGGGACTGGTGCGGCTGGTGTCGGACGGCCGCGGCGGCGGGCGCGGGCGGGTGCTGGTGGAGGACGGCCGGTTCATGCCGCTGCGGGCCCACGCCCAGGGCTGGGCGCCCGACCTGCTCGCGCTCGCCCGCGAAGCCCCCGCCGACGAGCGCGGCCGAACGGCGCTGGACCCGGACCTGGTGGTCGACCCCGGCAGCCCGTTCGAGTTCTTCGCCGGGCTCGTGCTCCCGGACGTCGTGGTGGGCCACGGGGACCGCCACCGCGTCCACCTCGCGCACCCCGACGGCTCGTGGGCCCGGTTGCGCACCGGGTCCCCGCGCGTCGAGCAGGGCGGTCCGCGCAGGCTGTGGCAGATCGCTGAGGAGGGCTACCGGCAGTGGCTGGGCCTGGGCAGACCGCGCCGCGAGAGCTTCGCGTTCACGGTCGACCAGGACGGCCAGCGGTTCCACCTGGGCGAGCTGGACTGGCCGGTGTAGCCGCGGCAAGGGCGCCGCTAGTCGAGCAACTCCTCCAGGAAGCTGCGCCTGCGGGGCGGCGGGTAGTAGCCCGGCTGCGGGTACCCGTACCCCGGAGCGGGATAACCGGGCGGCGGCGTGCCGGGCGGCGGCTGGTACGGCGGCGGGACTCCCGCGGGCTGCGTGGAGTGCGCGGGCGGCGCGGGCTGCGGAGCGGGCGGTGGAACCGCTGTGGGATCGGGGTTCTCGTGCGGCAGCGGCAGCGGGATGTGCGCGGGCGGCGGGGCGGCGGCGTAGTGCTCGCGTTCGGCGGCCACGATCTGCTCCAGCTCGCCGCCGTCGAGGAAAACACCCCGGCAGCGCTCGCACTGCTCGATGTGGACGCCTCCCCGGTTGATGGTCCGCATCAGGTCCTGGCACTTGGGACAGATCACCAGTCGAGCGTACGCAGCGACGACACAGTTGACACCAGCGTGCCCGTGTCGACACCTGGCGTGACGGGTGAGTCATGATGCCGGGGTGTCCAGACTTCGCCAACGGGCTGTCCTCACGGGGTGCGCGGTCGCCGCGCTGCTCGCACTGGTCGGTCTGTTCGCCACCGGTGCGGGCGTGGACCCGCACCTCTGGCTGGGCGGGCTGGCGGTCGCGTTCCTCGTCTTCCTCGCCGTGCTCGACCCGTGGCTGCACCGCCGCCGCGCCGCGGGCCTCGCGACCGAGCAGAACCTCGACGCCGCCGCGAAAGCGCTCGCGACGGCGCTGCACCTCCAGTGGGCCGAGGAGTGCACGGCGCGCAAGTTGACCGAGCGCGGCGACCTGCTGGACCTGCACTGGACGGCCACCGAGCTGGACGTCAGCGACCGGCCCGCCGCGCCGTCCGGGCACAGCGACGGCGTGGTCGGCGCGTTCGAACGCCAGCCGCACCACCGGATCGTCGTGATCGGCGAACCCGGCAGCGGCAAGAGCACCGTCGCGATGCTGCTCACGATCGGCCTGCTGGACCGCTATCTCGACGGCGCGGTGCCGGTGCTGCTGCCGCTGTCGACGTGGGACCCCGCGGTCGAGGACGTGCGCACGTGGATGACCCGCAGGCTCTACGAGGACCACCCCGCGCTGCGCAACACCGAGCTGTACGGCAGCTACGCGGCGGACCTGCTCGTCGAGCAGCGCCGGGTGTTCCCAATCCTGGACGGGCTGGACGAGATCCCCGACGCCCGGCGCGCCGACGCGATGGAGCGGATCAACCGGGCGTTCCCGGTGAAGTCGCCGCTGGTGATCACCAGCCGGATCGACGAGTTCGTGGACACCGTGTCGCGGGTCGGCGCGGTTCCGGGCGCGGACGTCGTGGAGCTGCACCCGTTGGACCAGGAGGAGGTCACGGCCTACCTGCGCGCGGGCGCCGACCCGGTGAAGGCCGCGAGCTGGGAGCCGATCTTCCTGCACCTGCGGGCCGAACCGGACGGCCACCTGGCCGAGGTGCTGTCGGTGCCGCTGATGGTGTGGCTCGCGAGCACCGTCTACGGCACCGGCGTCGGCGAGCCGTCCGAACTGCTCGACCGGACGAGGTTCGCGGACCACAAGGCGATCGAGGACCACCTGGTGGACAGCCTGGTGGAGCGGGTGTTCGGCAACGTCGACACGGCCTACCAGGCGCACGCGAGCCAGGCGTGGCCCCGCGACCAGGCCCGCCGGTGGCTGGGTTTCCTGGCGCGGCAGATGCGCAGGCAGGGCGTCCGCGAACTGGCGTGGTGGGACCTGCGGCGGTCGGTCGGCAACGTGTGGCTCGCGGTGCTCGGCGCGCTGGCCGTCGGCTCGATCGGCGGCTTCGGCGTCGGCTGGCTGATGGCGTACGCGGGCACCCCGAAGATCGCGCCGCTCACCGGGCTCATCGCCGGGGCGGTGGTCGCGGTCGCCGCGCTCACCGCGTCCGGCAGGACGTTCCGCGCCCGGACGGCGAAACCCCGCCTCGGGGTGTGGCGCAGCCTGGTCGTGACGAGCGGCACCATCGGCACGGCCACCGGTCTCGCGTTCGGCGCCCTGTACGGCCTGTCGGCGGGACTGGTCGTGGGACTCGGCCTGGCGGTGGCGACCGCGCTGCGGTTCGCCACCGCCAGTTCCGCCGAGCTGACCCACCCGTCGAGCCCGCAGTGGACCATGTCCCGCGACCGCGTCGCCGTGTGGACCGGTTCCCTGGTTCTGGGCGTGGTCTTCGGCGCGGCGGCGGCCATGGTGTTCGGCGTGAACCAGACCGGCATGATCGGCCTCGGCCTGTCGTCCGGTCTGCTGCTGGGGTTCGCGCTGTCCGTGCTGCACCTGCGCTGGTGGTGGTTCACCGTGGCGCGGATCTGGCTGGCCGCGCGGATGAACCTGCCGTGGGAGCTGATGGTGTTCCTCGACGACGCCCGCAAGCTCGGCGTGCTGCGCCAAGCGGGCGCCTGCTACCAGTTCCGCCACGCGCTGGTGCAGGACCGCCTGGCCGACAAACCGCTCCCACGGCGGATCCAGCTCATTCCACGCGCAACCCCGTCGCCCCGGTAGCCCTCCGCACCGCGGGCAGCGTGCACAGGGTCACGACCAGCACCATCCCCGCGACCGTCGCGGCCAGCACCCCGATCCCGGTCGGGTCGAGGCGCAGCGGGAGGATCGTCGCCCGCTGGAACAGCAGGCCCATCCCCGACCCGAGCACCACCGCGACCACGACGGCGAGCACCAGCGGCACGGCGTTCTGCCACAGCAGCGACCACGCCAGCGTGCTGCGCGGCACCCCTCCGGCCGCGAGCACCGCCAACGGCCGCCGCCGCGTTCGCACCTGCTCCAACGCCAGCACCAGCAGGCTCGCCCCCGCGAGCGCCACCACGAGCAGCGTCCCGGCGAGGAACAGCCTCCGCAGGGTCCGGTAGTCCGCGGCGTCCCGCTCGGGGTCCGGGGGAACGGAGATCCTGGATATCGAGTGCCGCCCGAGCGGGCCGAGCGCGGTGATCGCGCGGTCGAGCGCGTCCGGCACGGACAGGTCCAGCGCCACGTCGAGCTTGCCGGAGGTGCGGCCGACGTCCACCCCCCGGAGCGCGCCGGGGGTGACGAGGACCTGTCCCACCAGCCCCGACTGCGACAACGGGACGTCGAGCATCTCGGGCAGGGTCCACCGACCGCTCACCAGCCTCAGGTCCGACGGGTCGAGGACGTCGACCTGGTCACCGGGTCCCGGCACGTCCGCGACGGGCCCGGCGGCCCGGAACGCGTCGCCGTCCTGGCAGTGGTCGAACCGCGCGACCGTGCGCAGGGACGCGCACGACCCGATGACCACGGTGGACGGCTTGGGCTGTCCCGCGGGCTGGATGGTGAAGCTCCGCGTGGCCGTGACCGAGCGGACCCCGGCGGTCCCGCGGACGTCGTCGGCGATCTCGTCGGTCCGCGCGCCCGCGGGGTCGGGCAGGTAGATCACGAGCGCCTCGCGGTCGTCGCTCTGGTACGGCCGGTTCATGACGCTCGCCTCCTGGCCGACCATGACCGTCTGGAGCGCGATGCCGCCCGCGAGCACGACGGCGACTCCGCCTACGACCCTCGCGGCCGACCCGCTGTCCATCTGGAGCCTGCGCACGGCGAGCTGCCACGACGGCGGACCGCCCCGCAGCCGCCTGACGGCCTTCTCGACGACCCACGGCAGCACCAGGGGGATCCCCAGCAGCAGCAACGCGAGCGCGACGAGCGTCAACTCGGAGCGCAACAGGGCCGACTGGTCGACGAACGACCCGATCCTGGTCAGCAGCAGGCCCGCACCGAGCAGGATCGGCGCGAACCGCCACCACAGCCGTCGCCGCGGGGGTTCGGACTGGCGCACCACGCCGAGCGGGTCGACGACGCTGCCGCGTTGGGTGACCAGCGCGGTCGCGACCGACAGCGCGGGCACGACCAGCACCACCAGCAGGGCCAGCAGCGGCCGCGGTGTCAGGTCGCCGGCGAACGCGCTCACCCCGAACAGCTCGACGCGTTCCACGAACGCCCGCAGCAGCAGGAAGAACCCCGCGCCGAGCACCAGGCCCACGACGGATCCGGCGAGCGCGTCCCCGGTGGCGATCCGGCGGACCTGGCGGGAGCTCGCGCCGAGCAGCCGCAGCGCGGCCAGCCTGCGTTCGCGCTCCGGGCCGGCGAGCCGAGTGCCGATCGTGACGAAGACCAGCACCGGCAACAGCAGCACGACCACGCCGACCAGGCCGATCGCCCAGAACCAGACGTTCCTCGAAGTCCACACGCTGCTGAAGCCGAACGTGTAGTACGCGGTCCGCTCGGTCTGCTCGATCGTGGAGTCGCCCGCGATGTAGAGCAGGTGGTTCGGCCCGATCAGACCTTCCTGGGAGATGGTCCCGACGACCCGCTGCGGGAACCTCGGCCGCAGCAGCTCGCCCTTCGGCGAGGCCAGCAGGTCGGCGAGCGCGGGCGAGACCACGATCTCCCCGTCACCAGGAATCCGTTGCAGGCCGGGCGGGATCGGGGCGCGCGGCCCACCGGGCCAGACGTAGCTGCCCATGATCTCCTCGCCGTCGAAGCGCTCCGGCGTGTAGGCGCGGTAGAGCGGGTCCACCCCCGGTGGCCGTTCCCCGCTCTGCACGACCCGTGACGCGTCCTGCCGTTCCTGCCGTTCCGAGATCGCGGTCGGCATGGCGGTGCCGACGAACAGCACCGCCACGCCGAGGCCGACGCTGACACCGGTCAGCGCGATCCGCCGCCACGACGACCGGCCACCGCCGAACGCGATGCGGACGCCGAGCGCGAGGTCGTTCACCCAGCCCTTCACCCGGCGTGCTCCACGAGCCGGGACCGGCCGTCGCGGACGACGACCTCGCGGTCGGCGTACGCGGCGACGCGCGGTTCGTGGGTCACCAGGACGACGGCCGCGGAGGTCGCGCGGGCGGCGGCGAGGAACAGGGTCATCACGCGTTCGCCGTTGAGCGAGTCGAGCGCGCCCGTCGGCTCGTCGGCGAAGATCACCTTCGGTGCGGTGACCAGCGCGCGGGCGACCGCGACCCGCTGGCCCTGGCCGCCGGACGTCTCGCCGGGCCGCTTCGCGGCGACGTCGGCGACCTCCAGCTTCTCCAGCCAGTCGGTCGCGCGGCTCTCCGCGTCCCGCCGCTTGACCCCGGCCAGGCGGAGCGGCAGCGCGACGTTCTCGACGCACGACAGCTCAGGCACGAGTTGGCCGAACTGGAAGACGAAGCCGAACTCGGTGCGGCGCAGTTCGCTGCGCTTGCCGTCGGGGAGCGAGCCGAGGTCGACGCCGCGGTAGTGCACGCTGCCCGCGTCGGGCGTCAGGATGCCCGCGAGGCAGTGCAGCAGCGTGGACTTGCCGGAGCCCGACGGGCCCATGATCGCGACGATCTCGCCCGCGTCGACGGTCAGCCCGGCCCCCGCGAGGGCGGGGGTGGGGCCGAACGCCTTGTGCAGGTCGGTGGCGGACAGCAGGGTCATCGACCGACCTGCTTCGCGAGCTCGTCGAGGCGGGCCGTGGTGAGTTCTAGCCAGCGCAGGTCGGCTTCGAGGTGGAACAGGGCGTAGTCGCAGATCAGCTTGTCGGCGAGGTCGCCGTCGGTCTTGCGACGGGTCAGCTCGCGCATCGCGTTCAGGTGGGCCGCGCGCTGGGTGTCCAGCACGTCCGCGGCCTCGCGGCCGGACAGCAGCGCCAGCACGACCTTCGTGTACAGCGTGTTCTGGAGGTACGGCTCGGGCTTCTCCGGTGTGCCCAGCCAGTTCTCGACGTCGGTGACGCCCGCGTCGGTGATCGCGTAGCGCTTCCGGTCCGGCCCCGAGCCGGACTCGACGCCCGCCTCCTGCACGAGTCCGTTGCGCAGCAGGCGGGACAGCGTTGTGTACACCTGCCCGTAGTGCAGGGGGCGGTCCTGGCCGAACTGGTCGTCGTAGGCCTTCTTCAGGTCGTAGCCGTGGCCGGGGCCGCGTTCGAGCAGACCGAGAAGGGCGTGTCCGAGTGACATGTCGGCGACTATACACACGACGTATACACACGGTGCATACCTGCCCCTCGGCGGCACGAACCAACCGGTTGACGCACGTTGTCGGCTCGAACGGCACATCGCCGCCGGGTTGCCGGCTACAGTGGAGAGGTGACTGGTCTGGCAGCCGGCTGGGATCACGCGAGCTCCGCGCACGATCGAGCCGGCGATGCGGAACACGATGTGGAACTGCTGCTCGCCTTCCTCAACACCCGTGACCTGGAACTCGGCACCGACGTGTTGGACGGCGCGGCCTCGTGGCGGGCCTGGGTCGCCGAAAGACGCCTGGGCCACGTGGACGACCTGGCGACGGTCCGTTCGGCCCGGATCGCGCTCCGCTCCGCCCTCGGTGAACGCGCCGCGGCGAAGCCGTTCTCCGGCACCGTCCGGATCGAGTTGAGCCAGGGCGTGCCGATGATCGCGACCACGGACGCGCTCGGCGCCGTGCTCGCGGCGGCCGCGCGGGTCGCGCTGCTGGGGTCGTGGGAACGGGTGAAGGTCTGCCAGGCGGAGACCTGCCAGGCCGCGTTCTTCGACCGCTCCCGCAACCGCTCGCGGACGTGGTGCTCGATGCAGGTGTGCGGGAACCGCGAGAAGGCCCGGCTCTGGCGCGAGCGCACCAGAGCCCTGAGCGCCTCCTAGCCTTTCGGGGCCGCCGCGCCTAGGTGACGAGCTGGCTGATGGTGTAGATCACCAGGCCCGCCAGCGCGCCCACGACGGTGCCGTTGATGCGGATGAACTGGAGGTCGCGGCCGACCTGCAACTCGATCTTGCGCGAGGTCTCCTCGGCGTCCCAGCGCTCGACCGTGTCGGTGATCAGCGTGGTGATCTCGGCCCGGTAGTTCGTCACGACGTACGCCGCGGCGCCCTCCAGCCAGCCGTCGACCTTCTCGCGCATGGCGTCGTCGTCCACCATCCGGTTCCCGAACGACAGCAGCCCTTCGCGCACGCGCCTGCGCAGCTCGCTCGACGGGTCCTCGGCGGCGTCGAGCAGCATCTTCTTCGCCGCGCCCCACGCGGAGCCGATGAAGTGCTGCACGTCCGGGTGCTCGACGAGCTGGTTCTTGACCGTCTCCGCCCGTTCCATCGTGACCGGGTCGTGCTGGAGGTCGTGCGAGAACTCGATCATGAACTGGTCGAGCGCCAGCCGCATCGGGTGGTTGAGGTCGGTCTTCACCGCCCACGCGAAGTTCAGCAGCTCGGTGTACGCCTTGTCGCCCAGCAGCGTGTCGACGAACTTCGGCGACCACGTCGGGGCCCGCTCGGACACGACCTGGAGGACCTTGTCGTGGTTGTTGTTCACCCAGTCGTACGTGCGGTCGATCACCAGGTCGACGAACTTGTGGTGCGCCCCGTCGGTCAGCACCTGCCCGAGCAGCTTGCCAAGCGGCGGCCCCCACGGCTTCTCCACCAGCCGCCGCACGATCCCCTGGTCGATCACCGCCTGCACGTCCTCGTCGCGCAGCACCGTCACGGCGCCCTTGACGATGTTCGACACCTCGGACGTCACGCGCTCGGCGTTCACCGGCTCGGACAGCCACGTCCCGACCCGGCGGCTGATGCCGATCCGCCGCAGCTTGTCGCGCACCACGTCCTCGGCCAGGAAGTTCGTGCCGACGAAGTCACCCAGCGCGCCGCCGAACATGTCCTTGCGGGTCGGGATGATCGCCGTGTGCGGGATCGGCAGCCCAAGCGGCCGCCGGAACAGCGCCGTCACCGCGAACCAGTCGGCCAGCGCGCCGACCATGCCCGCTTCGGCGGCGGCCCGCACGTAGCTCCACGCGTCCCCGTCGCCCTCCAGGAACAGCGCGACGAGGAACACCACCGTCGCCGCCACGAAGAAGCCGGTGGCGACCAGTTTCATCCTGCGCAGGTCTCGCCGCTTGACCTGGTCGGCTGCCGTCAGTTGCTCCACCACACCATTGTCCGTGAAGATTCGACGTTGTGCGGGTACCAGCGCTAGTCCCCAGATTGCGGCCGTTCACCTCGACGATCTTCGCGGAGATGACGGCCTTGGCCCAACGCACCGGCGCGGTGAACCTGGGCCAGGGTTTCCCGGACACGGACGGGCCGGTGAGCATGCTGGAAACGGCCAAGAAGTCGATCGACGACGGCCTCAACCAGTACCCGCCCGGCCCCGGCACGCCCGCGTTGCGCCAGGCCGTCTCGGACCACCGGAAGCGCTACGGCACCACGTACGACCCGGACACGGAAGTGCTGGTCACGGTGGGTGCCACCGAGGCCATCGCGGCCACCCTGCTGGCACTGGTGGAGCCCGGCGACGAGGTGGTCCTGTTCGAGCCGTACTACGACTCGTACGCCGCCTCGGTGGCCATGGCGGGCGCCACGAGGAGGACGGTCGGCCTCGTCGAGGACCCCACGACCGGCAGGTTCGGCCTTGACGTGGACGGCCTCCGCGCCGCGATCGGCCCGCGCACGCGCGCGGTGCTGGTCAACACCCCGCACAACCCGACCGGCACCGTCTTCACCAGGGCCGAACTGGAAGCCGTCGCGGCGCTCTGCGTCGAGCACGACCTGCTGGCCATCACCGACGAGGTCTACGAGCACCTGGTCTTCGACGCCCACGAGCACGTCCCGCTGGCCACCCTGCCGGGCATGGCGGAGCGCACGGTCACCATCTCCAGCGCGGGCAAGACCTTCAACTGCACCGGCTGGAAGATCGGCTGGCTCTGCTCCACCCCGGAGCTGGTCGCGGCGGTGAAGGCCGCGAAGCAGTTCCTCACCTTCGTCGGCGGAGCCCCGTTCCAACCGGCCGTGGCCCACGCCCTGAACCACGAACTGGCCTGGGTGGAAGCCCTCCGCACCTCACTGGCCACCAAGCGCTCCCGCCTCTCGGAGGGCCTCGCGGAAGCCGGCTTCGCGGTCCGCCCGAGCGAGGGCACGTACTTCATCACCGCCGACGTACGCCCCCTCGGCTTCACCGACGGCGCAGAACTCTGCCGCGCGCTACCGGAACGGATCGGCGTGGCAGGCGTACCGGTCCAGGTCTTCACCGACCACCCCGACCAGTGGAAACACCTGGTCAGGTTCGCGTTCTGCAAGAAGGACGAAGTCCTGGACGAGGCCCTGCGCAGACTGCACAAACTCACCCCCGGCTAGCCCGTCCCGCCACCAGCCAGCCCACCACCGCCAGCGGCCGAACCCACGACCGCCCACCACCGCCGCCAGCCCTACCCACCACCGACCAGCAGCCCCACCCACCGCTGCCCGACGACCGGACCCACCACCCACCGGCAGCCGGCCGCCCTCGAAGGACGGCACCCACACTCCCCCCGTCCCCCCGATCCGAAGCGCCCTCATCGTTGATCTTGGTTTGTCAAGGCATCTTTCCCGCCTTGACAAACCAAGATCAACGATCGAGACAATCAGCGAGCGGGGTGACGCCCCACCCACCCAAAACACCACACGATCGAGCGAGTATCGGAGCCAAACCGGACCACCGGCCTTCCAACCCGCCATGCGCGACCTGACGAACGCCGAACTCGTGGCCCACGCCAAGCTCCACAGCGATCCCGCCTGGCAGGAGATAGTCCGCCGCCACCTCCCCCTCCTGTGGTCCACCGCGAGGTCGGCGGGCCTGCGGGAGGCGGACGCGGCGGACGTCTGCCAGTTCACCTGGCTGACGCTCGCCGAGAACCTCCACCGGATCCGCACGCCCGCCAAGCTCTCCGGCTGGCTCATCACCACCGCGCGGCACGAGGCCCTGCGGGTGCGGAAGGTTCGCGGCCGGGAACTCCCGGTCGACCTCTGGGGGCCGCCGGAACCGGACTTCCCCAGCCCGGAGGAACTGGTCCTCGCGGACGAGCGGGCGAGGCGGCTCTGGCGGGCGTTCGCCGGCCTCACCGACCAGTGCCGGGACATCCTCCGGCTGGTCGCCTACGCCCCGGACCTCACCTACCAGGACGTCGCCGAGGCACTCGGCATGCCCGTCAACAACCTGGGCTCGACCCGCAGCCGCTGCCTGGCCGTCCTGCGCCGCCGAGTGGAAGCGGAGGCACGGGTGTGACCGACGACCTGCTGGGCGACCTCAAGTCCCTCCTGGACCGGGTGGACCCGACCCCGACCCGCCTGTCCGCGCCACCCGCGTTCCCGCCTCCCGGCGACCACGTCCCGCTCGACTGGTGCTCCGACTCCGCCGTGGCCACCCCGACGGGCATGCGCGGCGCCGGCACCTCCCGCTCCCTGCGCTTCACCAGCGACCACACCACCATCGACCTCCGCCTGGACACGGACCTCGGCGTCCGAGCCCTGGGCCTGGTGCACCCGCCCCGAGGCGGCTCCGTCCTCATCTCGTGGCCCGACGGCGGGTCCACCAGCGGCATCGACACCGTCGGCTGGTTCCGCGCCGATCCGCTGCCCGCCGGTCCGCTGCGCTTCGTCGTCCGCCAGCCCGGCCTGCCCGACCTGAGCACCGGCTGGTTCGTCCAGTGACCCTGCACGCCGAGTGCCTGGAACAGGTGGAGCTGGGCCGTCTGCCCGCGGCGAGGAAACTGGCCCTGCGAGGTCTTCGGCAGGCCGCCGACGCCCGCGAGGGTGCCGGGTTCCGCCTGGTGCTGGCCTGGATCGAGCTGGACCGCGGCCGACCGGCGGCCAGCGCGGAGCACCTCGACGCGGCCGTCCCCCACCTGACCGGCAACGACCTGGCCCGAGCACGCTGCCTGCGCGGGCTGCACCTGTGCCAGACAGCGGACCCGCGCCTCGCGGCGGCCCACCTGACCGGGGTCGTCCGCGACCTGAAGCGGTACGGCGACGCCCGGTGGCTGGCCAACGCGCTGATCGGCCGGGGCATCGCCCGCGCCCACTCCCTCCGGCTCGCCGGCGCGGACGCCGACTTCACCTCCGCCCGAACCACCCTGCTGGGCATCGGCGAACCGGACCGGGCCGCGATGTGCCTGCACAACAGGGGTTTCGTGGCGAAACTCGCGGGTGACCTCCCCACCGCGCTCCGGCACTACGAGCAGGCGGCCCAGGACGGCCTCGCGACGACGCGGCGTCCGGAAGCACTGGTCGACCGCGCCGAAGCGCTGCTGGCCGCGGGTCTCGTGCGCGAGGCGAGGACCGTCCTCGCCCCGGCGATCACCCTGCTCGACCGCTGCGACCGGGGTTCACGCCTGCCGGACGCCGTCCTGCTGGCGGCCCGGTGCGCGTTGGCGGACAACGACTTCCACCAGGCGCGGGCGCTCGCCGACCGGGTGCCCGGCTGCGCCGCCAGAGCGGTGTCCCTGCGCGCGCGGCTGGCGACCGGCGAACACCCGGCGGTCCGCCGCACGGCCGCCGAGTGCGACCGCCGGGGCGCGCACGAGGACGCCGCCGAACTCCGCCTGGCGGCGGGCGTCCCGCTCGACGTCCGCCGCGGCACGTCCCGCTTGAGGGCGCTCGGCGCGCTCGACACCGCCCGGCGCGCCACCACCCGCCGCCGGGCCGCGGCGGCGTGCCGGGCGGGCCTGGCCCTGTCCGACCCCACGACCTGGCCGGGCACCGAGCTGCGGGGCATCGCGCTCGGCCACGCACTCGCCAACGGCGACGCCAGGTCGGTGCTGCGCTGGTCGCGGACGGCCGTCCCCGGTGCGGCTCCCGCGTCCGCGCGGTCCGCCGAACTCCGCCTGGCCCGCGCCGGGGACGACCACCGGCGGGTGGTGGCCCTGGAGCGCGAGATCCGCCGCCTGGCGGTGGCCACCCGCCCGACGCCGCCCGCCCCCACCTCGGCGACGACCCGGCTCGCGTTCGTCCGGCACGGCGGTGACCTGCACGCCGTCACGGCCGTCGCCAACCGCTTCCGCCTGCACCGGGTCAGCCCGCTGGACGACCACGTCGACGCGCTCCGCCTGGCCGTGGAAGCCGACCGCCCGGCCGCCGTCGCGCACGCCGCCGGAGCGCTGGAGGCCCTGCTGCCCCCGACCGGCGACGGCCCGATCACCATCACCGGTTCACCTCCCGGTCTGCCCTGGGCGGCCCTGCCGTCCTACCGCGGCCGCGCGATCTCCCTCGACGGCGCGGTTCCGCCGAACCCGAGGCCGCCGCGCGGCGGCGCGTGGATCGCGGGCCCGGCGCTGGTCCACGCGACCCGCGAGGTGGCCGCCCTCCACCGCCTCCACGGCGGCGTGATCCGGACCGGTCGTTCGGCCACTGTGGACGGCGCGCTGCGGGCGATGGACGGGACGGACGTCGTCCACGTCGCCGCGCACGGCCGGTCCCGCGGCCTGTTCTCCGCACTGCAACTGGCGGACGGCGAATTGCACGAGCACGACCTGGGTCGGCTGCGCCGCCCCCCGCGGATCGTCGTCCTGTCCGCCTGCGACTCCGGGCTGGCCGCCGCGTTCCTGCGCCACGGCGCCGAAGCCGTCATCGCCTGCGCGCTCGCCGTCCCGGACGACCGCACGCCCGCGCTCATGGCGACCGTCCACGCCGGACTGCGCACCGGGCTGGACGCGGCGGGCGCGCTCGCCAGGGCCCAGGTCGCCCACGACGACCGGGCCTTCACCTGCTTCGGATCGGGCTGAACTCCGCTGCGGCCTCGTCGCGGGCCTGCCGCGGGGTCCGCCCCTCGCGGACGAGGTGCGCCACGCGGGCCGCGACCCGCGGCGCGGCGAAGGACGTGCCGCTCCACCGCGCGTACCCGTACTCCCGGCTCTCCGTTCCCACGGGCGCTCCGAGCGACGGCACCAGCCGCACGTGGCTGCTGACCACGTCCACCCCTGGCGCGACGGCGTCGACCCACGGCCCGTGGTTGGAGAAGGAGGCGTCCGCCCCCACGGCGAGCACCTCCGGCAGCGCCGCGGGCCACAGCGGTCGGGAGGTGCCGCCGTTGCCCGCGGCGGCCACCACGGCGGCGTCGGGGAACGCGCTGATCTCGCTGCGCAGCAGCGGCGGGCAGCGGTCGTCGACGGTGTGGCAGCCCGCCGTGAGCACGACGACGTGCAGGCGTTCCCCGTGCTCAGCGGCCTGCGCGCGGATCCGCCGGAGCCCGGTGGCGACGGTGACGTCGTCGCTCAGGCCCAGCGACGAGAGCACGCGGTGGTGGCGGATGACGACACCGGGCGCGTGCTGGAGGAGCACCCCCGCGACGAACGTGCCGTGGCCCGCCTGGCGGTCCTGGCCCGCGCGCCCGTCGGCGTCGAGCACCTCCGGCGAGTGGCCCCACTCGGCGAACCAGCGCCTGCCCGCGAACCACGGGTGCGGGTCGAGACCGGTGTCGAGGACGGCGGCGGTGACGTCCCAGCGCTCGCGGCGCGGCGGCTCCGGCGGCTCGGCGCCGGTCGGCACGGGCCGAGCCGTGCCGATCATGATCGGGCTCCCGACGTGCACGTTGTTGGGCGCGTAGCCGTGGTCCTGCGCGATCCGGACGCACTGGCCGCGCTCGTCCGGACGCAGCCTGATCCGGGCCACCCCCAGGTCACGGGGCTCGTCGACCCGGTCGATCCAGCGGCCGAGCCGGTCCACCGCGCGTGGCAGTTCGTCCGGGAAGACCAGTAGTTCGCCCGAACGGACCAAGCACTCGGCGGGGCCGCCGCTGTCGTGCAGGACGAGGTCGGGACGTTCGGACCGCCACCCGCCGACCAGTTCCGCGAGTGAGGTGACCTGCGCACTTCCGTCGAGTTCGGGGTCCACGGTGGACACCATCGCCGATGGCGGGACCGTCCACAGCGGACAGGGGGAGTCATCACCCGAACTCGTGAAGAGCGACGGAAAGTGTTCACCCGGCTCAGCGACTACCCGGACAGCCGCACCGCGCCGCCCTTCCGAGTGGTTCCGCCCGTCAACCTTCGAAAACGGCGTCACCAGTGCTAGACATAGCACAGTGTCAGCCCCGAAAACCGGTTGTGGTTCGCGGTGACCCGGACGGTGGTGATTTCCGTGGCAGGAGCAGATGCGGTGCGCGGCACCGGGTCTCTGCTGGTGCGGGCGCTCGCCGTCGGCGGGCTCACGGCCGCCGCCTGGTTCTTCGGCGGCGCCGTCGCGTCCGCGACCCCGGCCGACGCGCTGCCGGACGCCGCGAGCATCTCCGAGTTCGTGCACGCCACCATCTCCGAGCACCGCGAGTCCCTTGAGGACGCGCGGCCGGAGGTGCCCGTGATCCGCGAGCAGTGGACCACGGCGCTCAGCACGGCACCCGTCGCCCTCGACTTCCTCGACCCCACCCGCGTTCCCGCGGAGGTCGAGGAGGAGTTCCTCGACGTGCCGTGGCCGCAGGAGGACGCCGAGTTCGGCGAGGCCGCCTCACCCGTGTACTCGGGCGGCGTCGTCAACAGCGGCACCCAACGCTCGGGCACGGTCTCGAACACGATGCCCGAGGAGCTGTACACGGCGAAGGTGACCGCCAAGGCGGCCGCGAAGCTCGCCGCCGCTCCCGCCCCCGCGCCGGTCGAAGTGGCCGTTCCCGCGGTGGAGGAAGTGGCCGTGGCGGTCGTCGACGCCCCGAGGTGGGGCGTCGAGGCGATCACCACGTCCGCCCCGGTGGTCGAGGCCGACACCCCCGCGGCCAGCGGCCTCGAGTGGGAGGTGCCGCGGCCCGCCGCGCCCGTCCCCACGCCGCAGCCCGCCCAGTCCCCGACCGCGCCCTCCGCGTCGTCCAACTCGCACGACAACTCCGGTGGCGCCCGTGGTGGCCTCGCCGTGACGACCGCCCAGTCCTCGCCGCACCAGCCGTCCGTGTGGACGGCCGCGCGGCGCGACGACGGGCGAACGCCCGGCAGTGTCCAGGGCCTGCCGAGTTCCTCACCAGACTGACCAGGGCACGACTGTGCCCTGACCATGCCCGTTGACCGGCGTTCTACCCGGTCCCGTGGCCGTACTCCTCCTCCAGCCGCACCCAGGTTGTGCGTGTCCTCGGCGTTCGCGCCGCAGCGACCGCACGCCCGCCCAGGCTTCCCGACCTGCCGACCGCGCCCCAGCAGGTCGGGTTGGCCCAGGTGCCGCACTGCCCCGCGACACCAGGGCCTCACCCCGGAACCTGCGGCAGGGGACGTTCCGCCCCGAACGTCCCCGCCGCAGGTCCACGGGAACTGCCACCGACATCCCGGCACATCGAGGGGCTGTGCCGGAACGATCGGCAGGCAGGCGCCGGTCGGTCCCCGCCGCGAACGCGGCGGGGACCTCGACCCCCTGACCTCAGGCCACCGGAACGGCCAGGTCCCCGTCCACCGCCGCCGTGGACCCCGCGACCAGGTCGGCCACTGCCCCCAGGCGCCGCGCCGCCTCCCGCAGGACGTCGACGGGCAGCCCGTACGGCAGCCGCAGCCAGCGCTCCAGCCCTCCCTGCGCCGCGAACCGCGACCCCGGCACGAGCCGGAGCCCGTGGCTCTGCGCCACGACCGCGATCTGCGTGCTGATCGGGGCGTCCAGCTCGCACCACAGGACGAGCCCGCCTCCCGGTCGGCGGAACGTCCACCTCGGGCAGTGCTCGCGGACGCTCTCCACGAGGACGTCCCGCTGCACGACCAGTTCGGCGCGACGAGCGCGCAGCACGGACTCCGGGTCGGTCAGCAGCTCGGCCATCACGAGCTGCTCGTACACCGCCGTGCCGAGGTCGATCGCCGTCCGCGCCGACACGAGCCGGTGCACGACGTCCGGCCGGGCCCGGATCCACCCGACCCGCATGCCTCCCCAGTGCGACTTGCTCGCCGACCCGATGGTCACCACCAGCTCGTCCGCGTACGCGGCCATCGGCCGCGGGGCGTCGGCCGGGTCGCCGTCCAGGTCCAGGTCCACCAGCGACTCGTCGATGATCGCGGGCGTGCGGGCTCGCCGCAGCAGTTCCCCGAGCCGGGCCCGGCCCTGGTCGTCCAGCCGGTGCCCGGTCGGGTTGTGGAAGTCCAGGACCAGGTACGCGACCCGCGGTGCGGCCTGCCGCAACGCGGCCGCGATGCCCGCGAGGTCCCACCCGTCCGGCAGGAGCGGGACCGGCACGGGGATCGCCGACACCGACCGGATGGCGTCCAGCGCATTGGGGTAGCTGGGCTGCTCGACCAGCACGCGGTCGCCGGGGCCGGTGAACAGCCGCAGCGCCAGCGCGATGGCGTGCTGGGCGCCGCTGGTGATGACGATGTGCTCCGGCGAGGTCGGCAGCCCCCTCGCCGTGTAGCGGTCCGCGATCCTCCGCCGCAGGTCGAGCACGCCGTGCTCGTGGTAGCCGTGGCCCGCGAGGTGTTCGGGCATCCTCAGCCGCACGGCCTCCATCGCCGCCGCCATGGCGGGCACGGCGGGTGGCGCGGCCCGTGCCAGGTCGATCTGGCTCCGGCTCGACGGCGCCAGGTCGACCGCCGGGCTCAGCGCGCCGGTGGGCAGCGTGATCCACGAGCCCGCGCCGCGGCGGCTGGCCACGACGCCGTCCTCGCGGAGCTGGTCGAGCGCCGCGGTGATCATCGTCCGGCTCACCGGCAGCACGTCCGCGATCTCGCGCTCGGACGGCAGCCGCGTGCCGGCGGGCAACTGGCCCTCCAGGACCAGCATCCGAATCCCGGACGCCAGGTCGGCAGCGCCCTGCCGGGCCCCTCTCCGGCGCCAGTCACCCAGCAACCGGGCCAGCCGCTGCCCTGATATGCGTCCACCTAGCGGGATTCCCTGGTCCATGAGGCCAATTATTGTCGATTGGCCCTGGAATACAAGGCCAATCAGAACGCAGGATGACCACATGACCGCCCCACGCCTTGCCGCGCTCACGGCCGCCCCGATCACGGCCGCTCCCGTCCGACGCCTGACCCAGCTCGTCGTCGGCCTGTGCCTCTACGGCGCGTCGATGGCGCTCCAGATCCGCGGTGCGCTCGGCCTGTCCCCGTGGGACGTCCTGCACGAGGGCCTGACCAAGCGCACCGGCCTCAGCTTCGGCACGATCACGATCATCGTCGGAATCCTGGTCCTGCTCTGCTGGATCCCGCTCAGACAACGCCCCGGCGTCGGGACGGTCGGCAACGTCCTGGTGATCGGCGTGGCCGTCGACGTCACCCTCGCGGTGCTGCCCGCCCCCGCCGAGCTGATCCCCCGGATCGCGCTGCTGACCTCGGGCGTCGTCCTCAACGCGCTGGCCGCCGCCATCTACCTCGGCGCCCGCCTCGGCTCCGGCCCCCGCGACGGCCTGAGCACCGGTTTCTGCGCCCGCACCGGGGCGTCGCTCAGGCTGGTCCGCACCGTCGTCGAGGTGGCGGTGCTGACCAGCGGCTGGCTGCTGGGCGGCACCCTGGGCATCGGCACCGTCCTGTACGCCCTGGCGATCGGACCGCTCACCCAGGCGTTCCTCCCCCGACTCACCTGGGTCGAGGACTCGCTCAGCCCTGACCCGCGACCAGCTTCCTGACCTCCGCGTACGTCACGCCCTTCGAGGCCAGCACCTCGGCGGCGAGCCCTCCTCCCGCCAGCAGCGCGAGCACGAGGTGCTCGTTGCCGAGGTAGTTGTGCCCCAGGTCCCTCGCCTCCAGGAGGCTGCGCTCCAGCGTCTTCTTCAACGCGGGTTCGAACGGCTTGTGCTCCCCGAACAGCCACCGCTTCTTGCGCGTGACCATCGTGGCCAGCGCCCCCTCGCCCAGCGACTGCTCGATGCTGTCGACGATCTGGTCGACGTCGATCCCCAGCCCGCGCAACGCCTCCGTGTCCGCCTCGCTCAGCCCGCCCTTGCGCCGGGCCGCGCGCAGCGCGTCCTCGACCTCCTCGCGGGACAGCTCGAACCCGGCGAGCACCGGCGTTCCCAGCAGCGCCAGCAGCATGTGCGTGCGCCCGACCTCGGAGGCGGACTCCTGCTCCGCTTCCTTCACCGCGTCGCGCACCGCCTGCCGCGCGTCCCTCGTGAACCGCTCCCCGATCATCAGCCCCGCCCTCCGTGCTTCTTGTGCACCGCCTGCCGGGTGACCCCCAGCTCCGCCGCGATCTCCTGCCATGACCAACCCCGCACGCGGGCGTTCCGGACCTGCACCGCTTCGAGCTGCTCCAACAACCGCCGCAACGCGCTCACGGCCCGCAACCCGACCTTCGGATCCTGATCACCCGCTGCCGAGGCCAACTCCGTAGCCTTCGTCATGACGTCAACGTAGGTTGACACTTGGGTTTTGTCAACCCAAGTTGACGCATACGGTGGGTCGGGTGATCCGCACAGCCGAGCGCGCCGCACCGGGCCACCTCTCCGAGGACCGCGTCTTCACCACCGCGAACGCGGTCGTCGTCCTCGACGGCGTCACCTCGACCAGACCCCCGGACAACAACGGCGCCTGGTACGCCCAAACCCTCGGCGAAGAACTGCTGAACCTCCTGACCAGCGACGACGACCTGGCAGACCTCCTGGCCACGGCCATCACCCGCATCGTCGCCCGCCACGACCTGACCCCCGGCGACTCCCCTGCCAGCACCGTCGCCATCACCAGGTGGACCCACGAGAAGATCGACACGCTCGTCCTGGCCGACAGCCCGATCATCACCTTCGGCAGGACCACCACCGTGATCGCCGACACCCGCCTCGCAGCCCTGCGCCCCATCACCAGGGACCAGGTCCCGCTCCTCCGCAACCGCCCCCACGGCTACTGGGTAGCCGAAGCAGACCCAACGGCGGCCCACCAGGCAAAACGCAAAACCCTACCCAGGGCGGACGTGGAAAAGGTGATCATCGCCACCGACGGCGTCTCCTGCGCCGTGGACGACTACCAAATCTTCGAATCCTGGCAATCAGTCCTCGACCTCATCACCGCGGACGGCCCAGAAGCAGTTCTAGACCAAATCAGAGCCGCGGAACTCTCAGATCCCACCCACACCAGATGGCCAAGACCAAAAACCCACGACGACCAAGCCCTGGCCCTAATCGACTTCACCGCATAAAAAACCCACAGTGATCAACACCACAACAAACCGCACACACGAATAACCCAAACCACACGGGGGGTGCAGGGGGGCGAAGCCCGCCCTGCCTTGGGGTCTGGGGCGAGAGCCCCAGGGGCGCACAGAACGAGACAGCCCCATCTGCGATTTCCGCAGATGGGGCTGTCCCGATGTCGAGTGGCCAGGGGCGGGGTCGAACCGCCGACCTACCGCTTTTCAGGCGGTCGCTCGTACCAACTGAGCTACCTGGCCATGTAGCGGCCGGGGTGTTACCGAACGCTATAGCGACCCAGACGGGACTCGAACCCGCGACCTTCGCCGTGACAGGGCGACGCGCTAACCAACTGCGCCACTGGGCCTTGCTCTTGCTTTTCGTGCAGTCTAGCTTGTCACTTTTCTAGCCTAACACGTGCCCCCAACGGGATTCGAACCCGTGCTACCGCCTTGAAAGGGCGGGGTCCTAGGCCGCTAGACGATGGGGACCTTGCAACTTCCGGCAGCCCTTGTGCGGGCCACCCTCTGTCTCGGGCCCTCCAACTGCTGTCCGTTGGAAGCTCCGTAAGCATAGGACACGAGTGCCCATTACTCCAAAACGGGGGTCCTACTTAGAGGCTGATCTGCGGAAATCGGCTCCGACGGGTGCCGACACACCCGTCGGAGGTCCGCTTCGGCTACCTCTGGACCGGCGAGGGGCCTCCGTCCTCGCCCGGCGACAGGCCGAGCATGTCGAGCAGGAGCCGGCAGTCCTCGGTGCCCAAGGCCCCGCGGGCCACCGCCAGCCGTGCTCGGTGGACTTGATCGTCGGAGATCCTCGAAGGTTCTCCGGTTCGTTGGGCGGGGACGCCGCCCGCTGCCTGCCTCGACAAACCGTCGTCCTGCGTCCACAGGAACTGGCGGACTTCTAGGGACCCGCTCATGACACCCTCCCCGACTTGAGGTTGGCGCGAGGCTAAGCGACCTCGGTCGGGCGCCGCAGCCCCCCGGAGAGTGATTCCCCCGCGACTCAGTGTCACTCCCCGTAGGTGCCCACGCGGGATCGGCCGTGAACGGGCGGGGAAAGATGGGCGTATGACTGAGGTGGAGCCGGACCCCGAGTCCGCGTCGAACTCTTCCCCGCAGGACCCGCAGGCGGCCCCGTTCGACCCGCAGGCGGTCTTCGCGGCGCTGTCGATCACGAACATGGAGGCGGACGTCGAGGCCTTGCTGAACGACCGGATGGGCCAGCTCGACGAGATGCTCGACGGGCTGGACCAGCTCGTCGCCCGCATCGAGGGCGAGGTGAACCAGTTCGAGAAGGGCGTCGACCCTCCACAGTAGACTGGAATGGTCACGCCCAGTTCCCGTTCGACCACGGTGAGTGCGCTGGTGATCAGCCGCACCCTGTCTCGCAGTTACCCCCTGGGGGTATGCTGATCCCAGCGTCTCACGACCGAACGAGAGGACCACGGCACATGTCCGTCACCGCCACCTTCACCGTCTCCGGGATGACCTGCGGGCACTGCGTCAGCTCGGTCACCGAGGAGCTCACCGAGCTCGACGGCGTCACCGACGTCGCGGTCGTCCTCGACAGCGGCGCGGTGACCGTCACCAGCGACCGCGAACTGGGCCAGGACGAGGTGAAGGCCGCGGTGACCGAGGCCGGCTACCAGTTGGTCGGCTGACCGGGCCATGACGACCACGGAGTCCAGGCCCCACGACCGCGTCGAGCTGGTCATCGGCGGCATGACGTGCGCGTCCTGCGCGAACCGGATCGAGCGCAAGCTCAACAAGCTCGACGGCGTGACCGCGTCGGTCAACTACGCCACCGAGAAGGCGAGCGTGGCGTTCCCGGTCGGGATGCGCGTCGAGGACCTGGTCTCCACCGTCGAGGCGGCGGGCTACGAGGCCACCGCCCCGCGCCCGGAGCGGGCCGAGGGAACCGACGACGAGCGCGGCGGCGACCTCGGGCTCCGCCTGGTGATCGCGGCGCTCCTCGGGGTGCCGGTCATCGCGCTGTCGATGGTCCCGGCGTTCCAGTTCCCGGTGTGGCAGTGGGTTTCGCTCGCGCTGGCGAGCACGGTGGTGTGGGTGTGCGGCTGGCCGTTCCACCGGGCCGCCGCGGTGAACCTGCGCCACGGCGCGACCACCATGGACACGCTGGTGTCGATGGGCGTGGTCGTCGCGTACCTGTGGTCGGTCTACGCGCTGGTGTTCGGCAGCGCGGGCATGATCGGCATGGTGCACGAGTTCAGCCTCGTGCCGCGGCCGTCGACCTCCGGTGACATCTACCTGGAGGTCGCGGTCGGCGTGACCGTGTTCCTGCTGCTGGGCCGCTGGCTCGAAGCCCGGTCCAAGCGCAGCGCGGGCGCGGCGCTGCGGGCACTGCTCGCGTTGGGGGCCAAGGAGGTCGCGGTCCTGCGGGACGGCGTCGAGGTGCGGGTCCCCGTCGCGTCACTGCGGGTCGGCGAGCGCTTCGTGGTCCGGCCCGGCGAGCGGGTCGCGACGGACGGCGTGGTCGTCGACGGCAGTTCGGCGGTCGACCGGTCGATGGTGACCGGCGAGTCCGTGCCCGTGGAGGTCGGCGCGGGCGACGGCGTCGTCGGCGGGACGGTCAACGCGGGCGGCAGGCTGGTCGTGCGGGCCACGAAGGTCGGCGCGGACACCCAGTTGGCCCGGATGGCGGCGCTCGTGGAGCAGGCGCAGGCGGGCAAGGCCGAGGTGCAGCGGCTGGCCGACCGCATCTCGTCGGTGTTCGTGCCGGTGGTGCTGGGCCTCGCGCTGGTGACGCTGGCGACCTGGCTGCTGGTCGGGCGCCCGGTGGAGTTCGCCGTGACGGCCGCGGTGGCCGTGCTGGTCATCGCCTGCCCGTGCGCGCTCGGCCTGGCGACGCCGACGGCGCTGCTGGTCGGCACCGGCCGGGGCGCGCAGCTCGGCATCCTGGTCAAGGGCCCCGAGGTGCTGGAGTCGACCCGCCGCGTCGACACGGTCGTGCTGGACAAGACGGGCACCGTGACGGCCGGGAAGCTCTCGCTGGTCGACGTGGTCCCGGCAGCCGGGGTCGAGCGGGCGGACCTGCTGCGGGTCGCGGGGGCCGTGGAGAACGGCTCGGAGCACCCGATCGCCGCCGCGATCGTGCGCGGCGCGGGCGCCGAGGTCGGGGCGCTGCCCGACGTCACCGGCTTCCGCAACCGCGAAGGCCTCGGCGTCACGGCGGAGCTGGACGGCCGCGAGGTCGTCGTCGGCAGGCCGCGGCTGCTGGCCGAACTCGGCGTGCCGCTGCCCGCCGAGCTGCGGAGCGCCGCCGACGCGGCGGAGCAGGCCGGTCGCACGGTCGTCGCGGTCGCCGTGGACGGCGAGGCGCACGGGCTGCTCGCGGTGACGGACACGGTGAAGCCGACCAGTGCCGCGGCGGTGCGCGAGCTGCGCGCGCTGGGGCTGCGGCCGGTGCTGCTCACGGGCGACAACGCCGTGGTGGCGCGGGCGGTCGCGGCCGAGGTCGGCATCGACGCGGCGGACGTGGTCGCGGACGTGCTGCCGTCGGAGAAGGTCGACGCGGTGCGGCGGCTCCAGGCCGAGGGCCGGGTCGTGGCGATGGTCGGCGACGGCGTGAACGACGCGCCCGCGCTGGCGGTGGCGGACCTGGGGCTGGCGATGGGGACCGGCAGCGACGTGGCCATCGAAGCGGGCGACCTGACGCTGGTGCGGGGTGACCTCCTGGTGGTCGCGGACGCGATCCGCTTGTCCCGCAGGACTCTCGGCATCATCAAGGGAAATCTTTTCTGGGCGTTCGCCTACAACGTTGCCGGTTTGCCGTTGGCGGCGCTGGGATTGCTGAATCCCATGCTCGCGGGGGCCGCGATGGCTTTCTCCAGCGTGTTCGTCGTGACGAACAGCTTGAGGCTGAAGCGGTTCCACCCCCGCGCCCGCTGAAGAATTCGGCTCCACCCCCTCCCCGTGACACCGTGTGCGTGCAACAATCCGAATTGCTGACACACCCCCGGTCAGCACCTGTGGAGATCCCCTCCGGCCCCCGCGTTCCTCCCCCTGGCGCGGGGGCCTCTCCATGCGAACTCGCGGTTATTGCCTGTGACCGGGGTCACACTTTTATGGGCGCCGCAATCCAACCGTTACCCTTGCCCGGTGCCCCTACCGTCCCTTGGTCGTTCGAAGTCCGGCCGTCATCGTCCGCCCCAGCAAGAGGTGCTGGAGGACGACCTGGCGCCCGAGGTCGACACCGACGATGAGCTGACGTCCTACCTCGCCGCACTGGCGCCGGAGACCACCGACACCGAGACCACGGCGTCCGGCACCAGCTTCGGCACCGCGCAGGTCTACCAGTTGCGCCTGACCCTGATGGACAACGAGCAGCTCAAGGAGCTGGCCGCGGAGCGCCAGACGTCCCCGCAGGCGCTCGCCACCGAGTGGGTCATGCAGCGGCTCCAGTGGGAAGCGCGCCAGCGCGGCTTCTGACCCCGTACCGACGAAGAGCCCCCCACCGGGATCCGGTGGGGGGCTCTTCGCTGGTACGACCGACTCAGATCGCCCGGACGTTCTGGGCCTGCGGGCCCTTCTGCCCCTGGCCGACCTCGAACTCGACGCGCTGGTTCTCGTCCAGGGAGCGGAAGCCGTTGCCCTGGATCTCCGAGTAGTGGACGAAGACGTCGGCGCCGCCGTTGTCCTGGGCGATGAAGCCGAAGCCCTTTTCGGAGTTGAACCACTTGACAGTGCCCTGTGCCATGTACCTGCCTCCATCGCAGGAAAGCTTGAGGTTGCACCATGCAACCCCCGGCCGTCCCGGGGGCATCTCCTCCGCTTGCCTCAACGAGAAGAGGGTCCGCCCGCGTGCTGTTCCGCGAGCGTGAGACACGAACACAGAAACCACGGCCTGCGAGGTCAGGGTATCGCTTGGGAGGGCTGAAGACTACAGCCCGAAGCGACCAAACCGGGCCGTCCGCGAGCACCCGCGGACCACCTGGTAAAGGGCCGCTCCACCCCCGCCGGGCCGATCTTGCGGTGATCGACACCGCCATCGAGACCTGCGTGACCGGGATCACAATCGTTCCAGGACAACGCCGCTGCGCCGCGACACGTCACAGTCCACGTCGAGCGTGGTTGAGGGGGAGCGGTGGGGTTGAACAAGAGCCTGGCGGCAGCGGTGGCGCTGGCCGTCGGAGTGCTCGTGGCGGGGTGCGGCAGCGGCGGGGAGGCGGCGAGCCCGACCGCCGTCGAGCAGCAGGCGAAGAACGTCGCCGTGCAGGCGCCGATGACCGTCAGCACGACGCCCGCCAACGGCAGCGAGGGCGTGAGCCCGGCCGGGCCGTTCCAGGTCGCGGTGACCGAGGGCAAGCTCGTGTCCGTCGCCCTGACCAACGCCGAGGGCAAGCAGGTCGCGGGGGCGCCCGCCGCCGACGGCGCGAGCTGGGTGGTGAGCGAACCGCTCGGGTACGGCAAGACCTACACGTGGACCGGGACCGCCGTCGGCAAGGACGGCAAGGAGGCGCCGATCACCGGCGCGTTCACGACCGTGACGCCCACGGGGCACATCAGCGGCAGCTTCAACGTCGGCGACGACCAGACGTACGGCATCGCGATGCCGGTGGCGATCGAGTTCTCCGCGCCCGTCACGGACCGGGCGTCCGTGCAGAAGGCGCTGAAGATCGAGACGTCCGTGCCCACCGAGGGCGCGTGGGCGTGGCTGAGCGACACCGAGGTGCACTGGCGGCCCAAGGCCTACTGGACCCCCGGCACCACGGTGAAGGTGAACGCGAACCTGTACGGCGTACCGCACGGCGACGGCGCGTACGGCAGCCAGGACGTGAGCGTGCACTTCACGATCGGCCGCGCCCTCATCGCGACCGCCGACACCCAGACCCACCGGTTCGTCGTCACCAAGGACGGACAGCAGTTGTTCGACTTCCCGGCCAGCTACGGCCTGGAATCCGACCCCGGCCGGGTCAGCCGCAGCGGCATCCACGTGGTGATCTCGAAGTCGGCCGAGGTGTCGATGACGAACCAGCGGTACAACTACGAGAACGTCAAGGTCCCGTGGGGCGTGCAGATCTCGTACAACGGCGAGTACGTGCACGGGTACGAGGGATCGCGGTACGCGCAGGGCAGCGAGAACGTGTCCCACGGCTGCGCGAACCTGGCCCCGGAGAACGCGAAGCTGTACTTCGACGAGGTCATCCCCGGCGACCCGGTGAACGTGGTCGGATCGAGCGTCGCACTCTCGGAAGAAGACCGCACGTACTACGACTGGACCCTCGACTGGAACGCTTGGGTGACCAAGGGAGCTGTGTAAATGGCCGCGACTCCGTCGCGGCGGCTCGGCCGCCTGTAGTCGGCAGTTCGTGCCCCGATTTTTTCGAGTCGGGTAGAGACTTCGTCCCCACCCGACTCGAAAAAATGGTGACCCGACCTACCGACGCGGCCTCGCGTGGTGGCCGGCAGGCGGGTATGTCGTTGGGGCTTGGGTGTCTGGCTGGGGTTATTGCTGGTTGACCTTTGGGGGGTCTGGGACTTCGATGCCTGATTGGCCGATGTTGCGTTGGAAGGACTTGACCCATTCGCCTGAGGTGATCATCTTGTCGATGGCGCCGTTGATGCGGTCGCGGCCCTGGGTGTCGTCCTTCGGCAGGCCCACGCCGTACTTCTCGGTGCTGAACTTGGGGCCCACGACCTTGAGGAGTTCGGGGTTGGCTGCGGCGAAGCCCGCGAGGATGATCTCGTCGGTGGTGACGGCGTCGACGTTGCCCGCCAGCAGGGCGGTGACGCAGTCGGAGTACTGGCCGTACTCGACGAGCTTCACGCCCTGCGCGAACTCGTCCACGACCTTCTGCGCCGACGTGGACCCCGTGACGGAGCACAGGTTCTTGCCGTCGAGCTTGTCCGGCCCGGTGATCCCCTCCTCGGTGTACCGGACGAGCACGCCCTGGCCGGTCTCGAAGTAGGGGCCCGCGAAGGCCACCTGCTGCTTGCGCTTGTCGGTGATCGAGTAGGTGGCGACGACGAAGTCGACCGCACCTGACATGATCATCTTCTCGCGGTCGGCCGACCGCGCCTCGGTCCAGGTGATCTTCTTCTCGTCGACGCCCAACTGGGAGGCGATGTACTTCGCCACGTCGACGTCGAAGCCGACGAACTTGCCGTCGATCCGGCGCTGGGCGAGACCCGGCTGGTCGAAGCGGATGCCGATGGTCAGGGAGCCGTCGTCGGCCCGGCCCTCCAACGTGCCCTCCGCGGCGCCTCCACAGGCGGCGAGCAGGGCCACCGAGACGGCTATGGGCAGCATTCGACGCAACATGCGTGGTGAACCTTTCCTCGAACCGTGACGGGCAGGGCGTCAACCGAGGGATTTACGGGAGCGGTCGCCATCGACCCGACCTCGGGATTCGCGTCCCCCATGCTACGTACGCGATAAGGGCGACCTATGCGACGAGCGTCGCACTCCCCCGTTTCACTAGGCCGTTCGGGTGATGGACGACTGTGATGTCCGCCAAATCCCTATGGCAGGAGTGCGCGTCGGGGATAGGCGGACCACCCGAGCCGGTGGACCGCCCGGTTCACGTGACCGGTCGGGACGCGCCACCGGAGGAGCCCCGGAACGGCCTTCGCGCCGCCGCGCAGGACCCGCAGGAGCGCCGTGGCCCTCGCCGCCGGGTACGGCCGGTGTCCGTACAGCTCGACGGCCCAGTCGGGCAGCAGCGAGTACGCCAGGTGCCCGAGGAGTGGCTCGTACGCGCCGAGCCCCCAGCGCAGCGCGCCGCGCACCGGGGGCCGGTGCAGGAAGCGGTAGACCACGTCGGCGTCGGCGGACCGGCGCAGCTCCGGTCGGACCTCGGCCAGGTAGTCCGCCATCGCGGACACCGATCCCGGCACCTCGTCGGCGTGCAGCCCGACGAGCGTCGCGCTCCACCGCTGCTCCGCGAGGTAGAGGTCCTCCTGCTCGGTGGTCAGCCGGTACCCGGCCCGACGCACGACGGTGAGGAACGAGTGCACCTCGGCGCAGTGCACCCAGCGCAGCAGCTCGGGCTCGTCGACGCGGAACGCCGCCCCGGTCTCGGGGTCCTCGCCCCGCAACGACCTGTGCACCGCGCGCACCCTGGAGGCGGCGGCCTCGACCTCCTCGGCGGTGCCGTACGTCGACACGCCCACGAAGCTCGCCGTCCGCGACAGCCGCCCCAGCGGGTCCTGCTGGAAGTTCGAGTTCTGCACGACACCCGCCGCCGCGCGCGGGTGCAGCGCTTGCAGGTAGAGGCTGGAGATCCCCGCCACCCACATCGCCGGATCGGCGTGGAGCTGCCAGGTCACCGAGTTCGGTGTCGCCACGATTTCATCGTGTCACAGGCGAACGCCACCGCGTCACGACATGATGTGCCCCATGGACCTGGATCAGGCGCGGGAGATCATCCGCAAGCAGCACCGGGCGGTCCTCGCGGCCATGCGCTCGGACGGCACCCCGCAGATGTCCCCCGTGCTGGCGGCCGTGGACGAGCAGGGACGTGTGCTGGTCAGCACCCGCGAGACCGCGTACAAGACGCGGCAGCTCCGCAACGACCCCCGCGTGTGGCTGTGCGTGCTGCCCGACGAGTTCTACGGCACCTGGATCCAGGTCGGCGGCACCGCGGAGGTCGTGCCGCTGCCCGAGGCGATGGACGGGCTGGTCGAGTACTACCGGCAGGCCTCTGGCGAGCACCCGGACTGGGACGAGTACCGGGCGTCGATGGTGTCCGAGAAGCGCGTGCTGATCCGCGTGACCCTGCACACCGCCGGACCGGACAGGACTGGCTGACCGGTGCTGCTCACCAGGCTCCTGCTGCTGGTCGCGCTCGCGGTCCACCTGCTCTACGCGGCACTGCCGCTGCCGTTGCTGACGACCGAGCGGTCGGACGCCCTCGTCCCGGCGGTCCTGGCGGTGGCGCCGTTGTTCGCGCTGGCGTGGCTCGCGTCGAAGTACCGCCACCAGCCGCACCGCTGGGCCGTGGTGTCGCTGGTCGTCGCCGCCATGCAGTCGCTCGGCGCCACGGCAGCGATCGTCATGCACCTCCGGCCCACCGAACTCCCCCCGGCGCTGAACCTGGTCGTGTGCCTCGCGTTGTGGCTCCCGTCCACGCTGTTCGCTTGGCTCGCCGGACGCGCGCTGCTCGCCCGACCCGCCGAAGTGCTCGGAACCTCGCCGTACCAGGTGAACTTCCCGCTCCGGGCCGTCGAGAAGGCCTCCGCCAACGCCGATTCCGTGGTCGTGACCGACCGGGCCGTGGAGATCTGGCTCCAGCGGGCCTCTTCCGAGCCGATGGAACTCGCCCCCGGCCAGAAGCGCGGCCGCGTGCCGTGGAAAACCTTGCCGCTCAACGACATCACGGCCGCCGCCGTGCGCTCGGCGGTGCCCGGCGAAGCCCCGTGGGCGGTGCTGCGCCACGGTCCGAGCCAGTCGGTGCCCGCGGGTGAGGTGGCCGTCGTGCGGTTCGGCGGCGTGGACCAGGTGCTGCCGGTGGAGGACCCCGCGAAGTTCGCCGAGCTGATCCGCGCCCGGACCGGGCGGGTGCTGCCGTCGCGCGTGGACCAGCCCGCGCGGGTGCTGGGCGCCCACGTCGCCGAGGTGCTGCCCGCCCCGGAGCCGGAAGGACCGAAGGTCCACCCGACGCGCGGGCCGGACGACCCGCTGCCGACCGGGCCGGGACTGGCCGTCCGCTGGCTGGTCGCCGCGCCGCTGGCGCTCATCGGCGTCGCGGGCCTGCCGCTCGCGCTGCTCCTGTCCACCGGGGCCACCGCGGGTTTCCTGGCGTGGATCGGCGTGGCCGTCGTGGCCTGGCTCGGCAACGTCCGGGTGCCGCGGGTCTGGGGGCGGGTGGCGTTCCTGCCGGTCCCGGTGACCCTGATGTGGCTGGTGGTCGAGAAGCAGTGGCTGTTCGCACTGGCGCTCGTGCTGTGCCCGGTGCTCGGACGGCTCGCGGGCGCGGTGTTCACGAACTGGCGCGGCACCGACCTCGGTGCCAGCGGCGTCGAGGTGCCGTTCAAGCTCCTCACCGGTGAACGGCTGCACCTCCAGGAGGACCGCCTGGTGCTCGAGCCGGAGGGCAAGGGCGAGCTGCCGTACGCGCTGTGGCTGGCCGACGTCGACCTCGTGCAGTGCGGCGTGCGAGCGGCACCGGAGGTCGGCGACTGGTACGCGCCCGGCGGCCACCGCAGGTCGGTGTTCGACTCGACCTGGCTGCGGATCGTGGCCGGACCGCAGCAGTGGCTCGTGCCGACCCGCGACCTGCGGCTCGTCGCCGAACTGGTCAGGGCACGGGCGACGACCGCCGCGCCCGCGCCGCCGGACGACCTGGACCTCGCGGGCTGGTACCGGCTGCGCGCGTGGGCGGTGTCGAAGACGGACGGCGGCATCCTGAAGCTCGGGTTGAGGAAGAACGGCATCGGCTGGCGGCTGTTCGCCGCCGCGGCCGCCGGGAGCTTCGCGTTCCTGCTCGTGCCGATGGCCCCGATGCGCATCCCCGGACTGGTCGCCGCGGTGCTCGCGGTGGCCGCCCTGGCCGACTGGGCCCGCCTCCGGCCGGGTTTGCGCAGGGCCGAGCACCACTCGTTGCCGCCGGGGAGCCCGAACTGGGGCGAGGTCCGGGCGGACCACGCCCCGGTCCTCGCCTACCAGCCCTGGGTCTAGCCCTCTGCCGTGCGACCGCACGGCAGAGGGGCGCGGTCACCGCTTCGGCGGGTCGGGGAGGTCGAGGTTCCCGACCATCCGGGGCGGGTTCGCCGAGGTCTTGACCTCGTAGTCGTCGTCGTGCGCGTCGTTGACGTTGTTCGGCCCGCCGTCACCGGGGATGTGCTGGGCCTTGCCCGAACCCCAGCCCGCGTTGTACGGGTTGCCGTCGACGTTGGCCCGCACCGTCGACCCGTCGGCCGTGGTGAACGTGTGCCCCTGCGTGTTGTGGCCCGCCGTGGCCCCGTCCGGCGAGGTGCCGGTGGCCCAGGTGCCCGCCAACCCCTCGTGCCGGTTCGACATGCCGCCGACCGCGCCGCCGACGCTGCCGGAGAGCGCGCCGGACGTGGCGGCGTTGAGCGTGTCCTCCAAGCCGAACTTGCCGTGCGCGAAGTTGTTCAGGATGTTGCCGCCCGCGCCGCCGATCGCGCCCTCGACCGCGCCACGACCCGCCGCCTGGACGAAGTTGCTCGTCGTCGTGCCGATGCCCTTGGACACGGCCCCGACCGTCCCGCCCGCGATCCCGGCCGCCACACCGGCGATCCCGGCGTCCAGCGTCTTGCCCGCGTCCCAGCTCTTGCGGTTGCCCGCCAGCGCCTGGCCGCCCTGGATCGCCAGGTCCACGCCGACGTTGATGGCCACGTTAATGGCGATCTGCTTGATCAGCTCGCGGAAGAACATCTGCACGGTGATCCTGGTCGCCGCCTGGGCGATCGGGACGCCCGCGGTGCTCGCGCCGAACGTGGCGACCGCCGACGCGATCATGGCCGCGATCTGGGCGGCCAGGATGATCAGCGCCGCGATGATGCTGAGCTTCGTGTACTCGATGTTCAGCGCGGCGTCGTCGCAGCCGGACGCGAGGTCCGTGCAGAGCTGTTGCAGGTTGACGAGGTACGCGTCGCCCTCGACGAACTGCTTCCAGTACGCCTCGAACGCCTCCGACGTCTCACCGGTCATGCAGCCGAGCGCGGCCGTGGAGGCGCCGTTGCCCTCCTGGACGACCTCGCCCACCGCCGTGGCGGCCTGCGTCCACGCCTCGCTGAGCCTGCGCAGGGCGGTCTCGTCGCCCTCCGGCCAGTCCGCGCCGACGACGATCGGGACCAGCCACTCGACCGCGCCCGGAATCTCGATGCCCATGCTTCCCCCTAGCCCTGCGCGCCGAACGACCGGGCGTTGCCCTGGTCGACCTGTTCCCAGGTCGTGGCGGTCTCGTCCAACTCGGTGCGGATCTTGTGGATGGCGTCGGCGATGCCGGGAAAAGCGGCGCGGGCCGTGTCCGCGGCGGGCGAGTAGCCCTGGGAGAACTTCTGGCCGACCTCGTCACCGCCCCAGCACGTGCCCTCGGCGTCCATGACCGACCGCAGGGCGGCCCACGCGTCCGCGAGCTTGTCGCCGGTCGTGGAGAACTTCGGCGACGCCGACCGCAGCGCCGTCGGATCGACCTCGAAACCGGTCACCAGTCGTTCCTCTCCATCATCGAGTCGCGCGGCTCGTCGTCGTCCGGCTTCTTCGGCGGCGTCAGCGGCGGGGCCGCGGGCGTGGGCAGCAGGTCCTTCAGCGACGGCGCGCCGGGGAACAGGTCCGGCAGGTCGGGCACGTCCTGCTGGAACGGCGCCATGGCCGCCTCGGCCTGGCCGCGGGCGTCGACCGCGGCCTCCTGGATGACCCGCACGACGGACTGGGCGAGCTTCTCCGGCGTGTTGCGCTCGAAGGCGTTCGGCGCGAACCGCACGTCCGTCACGATGCCCGCCGCGTTGACGACCACGTGCACGAGACCGTCGGGCGACGTCGCGGAACCGGTCTTCGCCACCGCTTCCGCCTGCGCCTCGCGCAGCGCCGCCGTCTGGCGTTCGAGGTTGGCCAGCATGGAGTCGACCTGGGTGCGCAGGGTCGCGTTCCGGGCTTCGAGCGCGGCGCGCTGAGCGGGATCGTTCATGGAGGCCTCTCTCACGTGGCGTACGGGCGTTCGTCCGATTGTCACGCAAGGAGAATTCCGCCACACTCCGATTGGCCCAATCGGTAACACCTCCGGCCGCCGGGACGATTCCACGTGGCGCCGCGGGCGTGGAATCGGTGGGGCGGGTGCATCCGGGATGATCAGTGGCAGACGCCGCGTCCTCGCCGTCGCGGGGACAGCGCTGATCGGTGGCGCGCTGATCGGTACGCTCCTGCTGTCCGGCGGGCCGAAACCCGTCGACGTGCGACAGGTGCAGAGCAGCTTCGGCCCGGAACCCGTGCTCAGCGCCACCTACACCACCAGCGTCCTCGGCGTCGGCCCGACGACCACCCCACCACCGGCCCCGGCCCCACCACCCCCACCGGTGGAGTCCACGCAGACGCGGACCGCGGAGCGAACACCCCCTTCGAGCCCGACCAAGCGAACCGACCCGCCCCGCCACCTGCCCCCGTGGCTGGAGGACCTGGGCGGCTGCGACGACGACTACGACACCGACGGCGTGTGCGTGCCGTGGCTGCTCCCGATCCTGGCGGACCAGTGCGACTGGCTGCACGAGCACGGATCGCGGCACATCGAGGTCCACGGCGAGGACCGGCACGCGCTCGACCACAACCAGGACGGCATCGCCTGCGGCACCGGAGACCGCTAACCCGCCCGCACCGGGACCACCCGCACGACCCACGACCCCCAGAGGTCCCCCGCCCAGGGGACCCCCGATTTTCACGTTACCGGGCAGGTCCGACAATTTTCGTGCAGACCAACCCCATGATGATCTTGAAACACCACCCAGCCCTGGTCAGGGCCCCGCCAACCGGTCGATCGCCGTACCCACGCGGTCCGCGAGCAAACCCACCGCCCCGACCGCGCGACTCATCGGGTCGTCCGTCGAGCCACCCAGCGCCTGCGCCCGCCGGTAGGCCGCCTTCACCTCGGCCCACCTCGCGGCCTGCTCGGCGGTCAGGGTGCCGCGCAGCTCGCCCAGCTTCAGCAGGTTCGCCTCCGCGCCGGAGGTGAGGGTCTGCGCCTCGCCGACGTAGTGGTCGTCGATGACGGCGGCCAACTCCTCGTCGTTCATCACCGGCACGATGCGCTCGGCCAGCTTGTTCATGTTCCGGTACGACCCCTGGAGCTGGAACGGCGGCTCGGTGCGCGACGCGTCGGACTGCGCGGCGGACGCGATGTAGGCCTGGTTGTTGGCGAGCACGACCTCCTGCGCGCGGATCAGCTTGCGCAGCACCGAGAGCACCTGTTCCAGCTCGACCGACGAGTACGGGTGCGCGAGTTGGTCCGGGCGGACGCCGTCGTCGCCGCGAGCCAGGCGCACCAGCAGTTCGACGTCCTTGCGGTCCCTCGTGGACAGTTGGGCCAGCACGGGGTTCGAGGTGAGCGAGTTCTCGACGTAGCTCAGCGCGAACAGGTCCTCGCGGCCGGACAGCACGTCGCCGAGGTTCCACACGTCGGCGCGGTTGGCCAGCATGTCCGGGATGCGGAAGCGCTTGCCGGACTCGGTGTACGGGTTGCCCGCCATGCAGACCGCGAACCGCTTGCCGCGCAGGTCGTACGTGCGCGTCCCGCCGTCCCACACGCCCTCCATCCGCCGCTGCGCGTCGCACAGGGAGATGAACTTCTGCAACAGCTCGGGCGAGGTGTGCTGGATGTCGTCCAGGTACAGCAGGACGTTGTTGCCCATCTCCAGCGCGAACGAGACCTTCTCGATCTCCTGCCGGGCGGTCGCGTTCGGCGCCTCGGCCGGGTCGACGGACGTGACGTCGTGGCCGAGCGACGGGCCGTTGACCTTGACGAAGATGAGCCCGAGCCGGTTCGCGACGTACTCCATGAGCGTCGTCTTGCCGTAGCCGGGCGGGGAGATGAGCAGCAGCAGGCCCATCTGGTCGGTGCGCTTGGCGTCACCGGCCGCGCCGAGCTGCTTGGCCAGGTTGTCGCCGATCAGCGGCAGGTACACCTCGTCCAGCAGGCGGTTGCGGACGAACGCGCTCATCACCTTCGGCTGGAACTCCTCAAGGCGCAGCTCCTTCTTCCGGCGCGCCACCAGGTCGTTGCGGTGCCTCAGGAACGACCGGAACGCCGGGATCCGCTCGGTGCGGAACGCGCTGGTCCTGGCCAGCAGCTCGTCGACCCGGAACTCCAGCTTCCGGTCCACGATCCGCTGGTGGCTGCCGAGCAGGCCGTCGACGACGCCGGTCAGCTCGGCCGACGACTCGTGCCGGGGCAGGTCACGGCACAGCTCCAGCGCGACCGCTTCCGGCAGGTCGGGCGAGGTCTCGCCGACGCTGGCCAGGAACGACCCCAGCCACGCCTCGACGAGCTGGCGGCGTTCGGGCAGGTCGACGGACCGCAGGTCCTCGTCGAACTCCTGGCGGGTGCCGAGCGCGCGGTGGAACCGCTCCAGCAGCGCCCGCGCGGCGGCGCTGGTCGCGAAGCCGAGCGGTGCGCTGGACAGCTCCTCGAACAGGTAGTCGCCCGCGAACGGGTCCCCGACGGCGGTCGACATCTCCTGCGCCAGCGCCTCGATCGCCGGTGAGCGGCCGAACACCGAGCGGGCGCGGGCGAGCGACGTCGACCGGCGGGTCCAGCTCGCCTTCAGCTCGTCGTCGGCCTCGAACGCCCAGAAGAGCTGCGCGGCGGCACGGGCCGCCGGTGGGAAGCGGAGCACGCCCGCGCCCGCGTGCAGGCGCAGCAGCACCTCCAGGATCCGGGCGGCGTCGTGGTCGTGCACGCCGCGCTCGTACCCCTCGTCGTAGCGGGATTCCGCGGTGCGCCGGACGACGTCGAGCAGGTCGACCTCGTGCAGCGCCTCGAGGTTCTCCGTCTCGGCGAGGATCGACGCGGCCAGGTGCTCGGCGCGGTAGACGTCGGCCGACTCGGACACCAGGAGCTGGTCCCAGAACGGTTTGGTGGCGGCGAAAGCCGGGTCCGTGACGGGTTCGCGGAAGTCCGTGCCGGTGATGGCGAACGACATCCGGCCGTCCTGCGGCACCAGCGTGAGGTCCATCGCCTGGGTGTTCACCGCGAACCGGTGCTTGCCCAGCCTGATGGTCTCGCCGCCGTCGGTGAACAGGTCGAGCCGGTCGCGCAGCGAGCGCCCGGCTTCCTGCCGGGCGGCGAGCAGCCTGCCCTCCAGCTCCTCCGCGCGCACCTGGTCGCCGAGGTCCCGCAGGTCCGACACGACGCTGCGGAGCTTCGCGACCATCGGGTCGGACACGAAGTAGGTGTTGACGTCGTCGAGCGACGCGAGCGTCCCGACCCGGCGGGTGACGCTGGCCAGGATGCGGTCGGCCGAGTCGACCAGCCGGTCCGACCGGCGGGCCCGCTCGTCCAGCAGGGCCTGCTTGCGCGAGGAGAACGCCTCGTAGACGTCGGTCCGCTTCGCGCCAAGCTCCGCCAGGAAGTCGTCGAAGTCGCTGAACCGCGACTCCAGGTTCTCCAGTTGCAGCAGCAGCCTGCCGAGCTGCTCGTCGCAGCGCTGCGGGGAGTCCGCGACGGCGAGCGCGCCGGTGATCGCCTGCCCCAGCAGCGCGAACTCGGCGGCGAACTCCGCCCGGCCCTCGGTGTCCAGCAGCCGTTTGCGGCGACCGTCCACAGTGGCCCGTGCGCGGTTGATCCCGCCGAGCACCTCGCCGATGCGCTCCAGGATGCCGGTCCGCACGGTGGCGTCGGCGATGTCCAGCGTGCCGACGACCTCGGTGAGGATCTCCAGGCCCTGCGACTGCTCGACCAGCCGTTCGGTCACGGGCTTGGCCTCGGCGACGGTCGTGATGGCGTCGGCCTTGGCGATCAGCTCGTCGATCTCGTTGTGGTAGCCGGTGAACGCGTCCGCGCGCTGGAGGTGCGCGACCGCCCGTTGTGCGGACGTGCCCAGTTCCTCGGCGAGGTCCGCGACCAGCACGTCGATCCGCGCGAGGTCGACGTACCGCAGCTCCCGCAGCGTGACGAGCCTGCCCTGCGCCTTGCGCAGGTCCGCGAGCCTGCGCACCCACGCGTCGGCCGACGTCGGCGTCTCGCCGCGCTGCTGCCGCACCAGCGACGCGACCTGCGTGCTCGCCTCCTCCAGCGCGGCGGCGGCCTGGTCGGTGAGCGCCTGCACGGTCTCGAACTCGTCCAGCACCTGCTCGGCCGTGGCCCGCACCTGCGACAGCGGTGTGCGCAGGTCGTGCAGCTCGGTCTCGCCGAGCCAGTGGTAGTGGTCGAACGCGCGCACGCACGCGGCGATCAGGCCCTCGAACACCGGCACCGACGGCGCCATCTCGCCGACCATCCGGGAGATGGACAGGCAGTCGGAGATGCCGCGCACCAGGTCCGCGTTGCCGACCCGGTCCAGCGGGCCGGTGCCGATGGGCTGCGCGGCGGCGTAGGTGTCCGACAGGTACGGCGTCTGCCACACCTGCATCGGGTGCACCCTGGTCGGTTCCTCGGACGCGGCGCGGAACACGACGAGCGTGCCGTCGTCGAACAGCGAGTAGCCGTGGCACGGGATGGGCGTCGCGACTTCCTTGCGGATCACGTTGTACGGCAGCAGGAGCGACCGGCCCTCGCTGCGCGCGTGGAAGACGTAGAGCACGTCCTCGCCGTTGGTGGAGCGGATGACGCGCTCGAACTCCAGGCTCTCCACGTCGGTGTCGAAGGTCTTGTTGACCCCCGTCTCCAGGTAGTAGCCGCCGGGGAAGATCAGCCCCTGGTCCTCGGGCAGCCGCTGGCACGCCTGGCCGATGCCGTCGAGCCGGACGACGCCCTTGGTGCGGGTGTTGAAGACCAGGTGCCGCCACGTCTTCTCGTTGTACGGCAAGATCCTCAGCAGGATCAGCGACCCGACCCGCGCGTACACGACGTCCGCGTCGGCCAGGCTCTGGAGCGGTTCGTCCACCGGCTCGTGGTAGACGCCCTCGCCGCTCTCGGTGTTGTTCTCCACCTTGACGGTGAGGTCGCCGCCGACGGCCTCGACGAACACCTCGTCCTCGATCGAGATGTGCGGGTGCCGTCCGAGCACGTGGTTCTCGCGGACCGTCGTGGTCCACTCGAAGTCGTGCGACGGCGGGAACACGTGGTCGCGTTCGCCCCGGTTGTCCACGTAGGACACCGAGCCGTCGGGCGCGACCTGCCAGCGCAGCACCCGGATGTCCTCGGTGCGCGCGCCGGTCTGGAAGATCGCCAGCACCTTGCTCTCCACCCGGCGGAGCTGGAGCAGCCGGGTGTCGCGGTAGTACCGGTACAGCTCGGCGAAGTCGCGCAGGAACTGGGGGTCGCGCAGCAGGCCGGGCAGGGCGTCGGGGCCCGCGTCCTCGAACCGGAACGCGTCGCCGTCACGGGTGAAGCGGTGCAGCGAGAACACGTCGTCCACGGTCGTCTCGGGCTTGAGCCCGATGAACACGTTGTAGCCGAACAGCATCAGGCCACCGACCTGGATGCAATCCCTGGGAACGCAGTTGTTGGCCGTGCGGACGCGTTCGGTGCCGATGAGCGCCAGCTCGGCGCTGCCGAACACCCGGAGGCGTTCGGCGTTCAGCTCCTCGGCCCGGCTCGCGAGCGCGGCGGCCTGGTCGGCCAGCCGCGCCCGCAGCACCTCGTACGTGCCCGCGTCCAGCCGCGTGGACTCCTGGGTCGCCGTCACCGCCGCGTCACTTCGCCGCGAGGGCGGCGACCGGTCGCTCGGCCAGCCCGAGCCGCTTCGCGGTGTCCAGCAGCTCCGTCAGCTTGCCGGAATCCGGGCCACCGCTGGAGATGAGCCGCATCAGCAGCGCGGAGACGGTGAGGTTCTGCACGTCGTTCGTGCCGAACGAGCCCAGCACCTTGGTGATGTCCTGGGTGAAGTCCGCCGACCCGTTGAGCCACGAACCGGCGAGGTTCTGCGCGACGTCCGAGTGCTCGACGAAGCCGTCGACGCTCTTGCCCATCGTGATCGCCCCGACCACCCGGTCGAAGAACATGCTCTCGCCGCCGACGATGTCGATGTCGGCCTTCTCCAGGCCCGCGGCCAGCACGAAGGCCTGCGACTCCGCGACCTTGCGCTGGACTTCGAGGCCGGAGAGGCGGATCTCCTTCTCGGCCTCCAGGCGCAGCCGGTACTCCTCGTGGCCGCGCGTCGCGTCGTCCAGCGCGTTCATCGCGGAAGCCTTGTCGGACAGGCCCTCCGCCTCGCCCTTGAGCTTCTCGCGGATCGCGGCGGCGATGACCATCGCCTTCTCCCGCTCGACCACGGCCTCCGCCATGCCCACCTTCTCGGCGCCCTCGGCCTCGGCGAGCTGCTTCTCCCGCGCCACGACCGCCTCGGCCAGACCGACCTTCTCGGTGCCCTCGGCGTGCGCGAGCTGCTTCTCCCGCGCCACGGCGGCTTCCGCGCGGCCGACCTTCTCGATCGCCTCGGCGTCCCGCTCGCGGACCTGCACCTGGGCCAGGCCCTCGGCCGCGGCGGCGGCCTGCGTACCCTCGGCGAGGCGGATCTTCGCGCGGGTGTCCAGCTCGGCCGTCTGCTGCCGCGCCTCGGCGAGCGTCAGCTCCTCGCGCGCCTTGTGCTTCGCGGTCTGCTCGGCGGCCTCGGCGGCCTTGATGTCCTTGACCAGGCCCTCCTGGGCCTCGGCCTCGGCGTGGATCACCGTGGTCTGGCGGAAGCGCTCGGCCTCCTCGACCGACCGGAGGCGCTTGATGCTCTCCTCCTGCTCGGCCACGGTCTTCTCGACCGCGATCCGCTCCCGGATCACCTCGGCGATGGTGCGCTTCTCGCCCTCCAGCTCCTTGTCCTTGGAGATGCTGGCCAGCGCGGTCTCCCGTTCGCGGCCGATCACCTCGAGCTGGCGGTCCTTCTCGATCCGCTCGGTCTCGATCGCGATGACGCGTTCGCGGTTCTTCTCCGCCACGGCGATCTCACGGGCCCGGTTCTGGTCCTGGATGCCGAGCTGCTCCTCGGTGCGGATGTGGGCGGTGCTGGCCTTGAGCCGCTCCTCCGACTGCACCTTCGCGGTCTCGGCCTCCTCGCGGGCGCACATCGTCTCGATCTCGCGCTTCTGCTTGGTCTCCGCGTCCGCCTGCCTGCGCTCCAGCTCGAGGATGGCCTCCCGCGCGTCGACGTTCTGGCGGGTGATCTCCTTCTCCTCGCTGCGCTGGAACTCGTTCGTCCGCACGTGCTCGATCGCCGTCAGCTCGGTGATCTTGCGGATGCCCTGCGCGTCCAGGATGTTCGCCGGGTCCAACTGGGACATCGGCGTCTGCTCGAGGAAGTCGATCGCCGCGTCCTCCAGGCTGTACCCGTTGAGGTCGGTGCCGATGACGCGGATGATCTGGTCGCGGAACTCGTCGCGCTTGGTGTAGAGGTCGACGAAGTCGAGCTGCTTGCCGACGGTCTTGAGCGCCTCGGAGAACTTTGCGTTGAACAGTTCCTGGAGCGTGTGCTCGTCGCTCGCGCGGGCGGTGCCGATGGCCTGGGCGACCTTGATGACGTCCTCGACGGTCTTGTTGACCCGCACGAAGAACGTGATGCGGATGTCCGCGCGGATGTTGTCCTGGCAGATCAGGCCCTCGTTGCCCGCGCGCTTGATCTCGATGGTCTTCACCGAGATGTCCATGATCTCGGCGCGGTGCAGCACCGGCAGCACGACGGCGCCGGTGAACGTCACGTCCACCTTGCGCACCTTCGAGACGATCAGCGCCTTGCCCTGCTCGATCTTGCGGAACAGGCGGCTGACCATGAACAGGAACACCAGCACGACCAGCACGACGACGGCGATGAGGATGCCGAATCCCGTGGTGATGACTTCCATTGCAGAGGCCCCCTAGAGGTTCGGGTCGAGCGGCGCGACCCAGAAGAACTCGCCGTCGCCGTCGTAGTCGAAGATCAGTGCGGTGCTGCCCGCGACCAGGAGGTCCTGGCCTGCTTGGCGCACCTGGACGACGGCGGACGAGCCGTCGGACGCCGTCACCTCGGCCTGGCCGAAGGTCTGCGTCACGGTGCCGGTGCGGATGACGCACGGCCTGCCGACGAAGTCGTTGCGGGAGGCCTGCCGCGGGTTCGGGAACAGCTTCCTCAACGGCCACGCCACCAGCCGCGTGAGCAGCACGCCGACGACCAGCGCGACCAGCAGCACGGCGATGCCGAGCGCGATCACGACCGGGGACGACAGGTCGAAACCGTTGAGCAGCACGGAGCCCCCGAGGCAGGCGAACCAGGAGAAAGCGGTCAACAGGGACAGCACGACGGTCACCGGCACGCCGTCGAGGCCGAGCCCGGCGAGCACGCCGTCGAAGCCGAAGACCCCGTCGTCGCCGTCGAGCACGCCGACGGCGGCCAGGAGCCAGTACAGGACGACCACTGCGAGGAGCACGCTGAGGAACGCCGTCGGGTAGCCGAACGCCGTGCCGATGAACTCCCCCATGCGCCTCCGTCGTCCGCGTCTCTTGGCCGGACTCTAACCGGCTGACCTCGGGGTTCGCAGGGTTTTCGGCAAACGTGCGGACTGCGACCAGTCGGTCACCCACCGCCGATCTAGCATGACGGGGTGGCCAAGCAGCAGATCCCGGTGATCGTCGTCGCGGGCTTCCTCGGCTCCGGGAAGACCACGCTGCTCAACCACCTGCTCGCCACGGCGGGCGGAACGAGGATCGGTGTCCTCGTCAACGACTTCGGCAGCATCAACGTCGACGCGATGACCGTCGCGAGCCAGGTCGACTCCACCATCTCGCTGAGCAACGGCTGCCTGTGCTGCGCGGTCGATCCGTCCGACATGGACGACATGCTGACCCGATTGGCCAAGCCCTCCGCGAACATCGACGTCATCGTGATCGAGGCCAGCGGCCTGGCCGAACCGCGGAGCATGGTCAAGCTCGTGGTCGCCAGCACGCAGCCGCGCATCGCCTACGGCGGTCTCGTGCTGGTCGTGGACGCCGCGGAGTTCACCGCCACCAGCGCCCGGCACCCCGAGATCGCCAAGCACCTGCGCCTGGCGGACCTGGTGGTGCTGAACAAGACCGACCGCGCCACCGACCTGCCCGCGGTGCGCGCCGCCATCACCCCCGGCACGCCCGTCGTGGAGACCACGCTCGGCCGCGTCGACCCCGCCCTGCTCTTCGACCCCCGGCCCCGCACGCCGACGATCGGCCAACTGTCCTTCGAGGACCTCGTGGAGGACCACGGCGACCACGTGCACGCGCTCTACGACAGCGTCGAGTTCACCTCGACCACCCCGCTGCACCCGCGCGAATTCCTGCGCTTCCTGTCCGCCCGCCCGGCGGGCCTGTACCGCGTGAAGGGCTTCGTCGACTTCGGCACGGACGACCGCTACGCCCTGCACACCGTCGGCGACCACCTGTCGCTGGACCGGACCCCGTGGCCACGCGGCGTCCCACGGGCGACCCGACTCGTGCTGATCGGCACCGGTCTGTCCGAGCCCGCGCTCACGACGGGCCTGTCCGCCTGCGCCACCACCGAACCGCCCGATCCGCGGGCCCTGCTCGACGTGACCCGCTACCTGCGTCCCTAGGCCCCGCCGGAATCCCACGTGCCGACGGGACCGATGTACGTGCCGGGGTGCGTGGAGGCGTCCTGCCTCAGCACCGACCCGCCGGGCCACTTGAACGTCTGCGAGTCGTCCGTGTTCGGCGGCGTCACCACGAGAGTGACGACATCCCACCGGTTGTCGCCCTTCTCCGGCAGGTAGGTCAGGTATGCGGTCGTCGTCCCGTCGGGTTCGAGGGGCACGTCCTTCACGTCCTTCACCTCGTCACCGGCCCGCACGAGGTCCCACGCCTGGCTGTCCTGCCCCTGGAGCCGCGCTCCGGGGTACCCGCGCAGCAGGCAGGCCTCGCGGCTGCTGTTCGTCATCGTCAAGGGCAACTTCATCCGATCCCCGTCGCCCTCGGCGCGCTTCGGCTCCCCGAGCGCCACCTTCACCTTCGCGCACTTCGCCATGGCCCCCGCGACGTTGCTGGTGAACGTGTCCGGGGTCTTCACCTGCCCCCCGTTCCCATCACCCTTCGTCGGCGCACCATCCGCCCCGCAGGCCGCCACCGCCCCCACCACGGCGACAGCCGCGACCACGGCACCACCACGGCGAACCCAACCGGTGTTCCCACGCATGTCGAACTCCTTTCCAGCCACGCCCGACGAACGTAGAGGAGATGTGCGGATACACAATTCGGATGCTCACGTGTGATATGGATCACCACGCCCAACCGGCGTTCCACCGCCTGTTCCACCAGGCCGCGATCCAACCGGCGACAACGACCACGCGCAAGACCGAGCCCACGCGAAACCCCACCACCTGCACGGAAGCACGCCCCACCACCACCTCGGACAACACTCGCACGACGAAGTCGACCACCCTGCACCGCGGACCCGCTCCAGTCGGTACGCTGCACACGAGGGCTGCTAGCTCAATTGGCAGAGCAGGAGACTTTTAATCTCTTGGTTCAGGGTTCGAGTCCCTGGCGGCCCACCGAAACCCCAGGTCATTGAGCTGGGGTTTTTTCGTTCCCTGATCATCCCCACACTTTTCCCTCATTAAACGCGTTCGTCGCCCTGTCCACCCGACTCGTCAAACGCCGACTCCAGGGCGTCGGCTGCCTGCCGGTTCACCGTCTTCCGGCCCAGGTAGACGTCCTGGGTCATCGACGGCCGGGAGTGGCCGAGCTGATCGGCGACCAGCCGCGCGGAGAGGTTCGCCTCGTCAAGGATCGTCGCCGCCGTCTTCCGGAAGACGTGCGAGGTGACCCAGGCGAACTCGTCGAAGCCGCGGGCGTTCCGGATGTTCCGGCGGGTGTTCGACGGGTCACGCAGTCCACCAAGGCCGTCCGGGAACACCGGGCCGTCAGGGTGGTCGGTCGCGGCGAAACGACGCTTGAGCATCACCACGGCCCAGGACGGGAGCGGAAGCGTCCGTTCCCCCGCCTCCGACTTGGTCGACTTCCTGACCAGCCCCACGCCGTTGACCCGCGTGACCGTGTAGTCCACCGCCACCGTGCCGAGCTCCACATCCACATCGGACCAGAACACGGCCAGCGCCTCGCCGATCCGGACGCCGGTCGCCATCATGAAGCGGGTCAGATCCGGCAGGTCCCATCGGACCGCGTTCTGGTCCGATTCGAGGAGCGCCAGGAACCGGGTCCGCTCCGCACGGGTGAGCGCCCGAGGCCCCTTCTTCCGGCTACCCTCCAGGCGCGCGGTGTCCCGTGTCGGGTTGGTGCTCAGCGCGCCGTGCCGGACCGCCAGGCCCAGGACGCCGGACACGACCGATCGCGCCGTCTTGGCTGTCGCGGTGCCCGTGGTGCGCCGCAGTGCCTCCAGGAACACGTCCACCCTCGGAACGGTCGCCTCACGGAGCCGGTAGGCACCCAGGCCGGGCAGGACGTGCCGGTCGAGGATGCTCCGGTAGGTGTCGACGCTGCCAGGCGAGCGCGTCCCCGCGTCAGCCAAGGCCTTGAAAGCCCGAAACCACTGCTCCGCGACGTCCCTGAACCGGGTTTCACCGGTCAGCGCCGCCCCCGACGAGCGAGTCCGTTCGGTGAGCGCCTGCTTGAGGTTGCGCTCAGCCGCAGCCTTGCTCTTGCCGGACCGCTCTACCGGCCGGGTCGTCCCGTCGAAGTCGCGGAACTTCGTGGTGGCCCGCCAGCCGCTCGCGGTCTCGTAGGCGCGGATCTTCCCGTAGGTGCCGATCGGCAGAGGCGGCCTACCCATCACGCCACCTCGGTGGACAGCGAGTCCACCCAGGTCTCGACGTCCTCGGGACGGAAGCGCACGTGCTTGCCCATCCGGCGCCCAGGCGGACCGTACTTTTTAGTCCGCCACTGGTAGATGGTCTGGACCGGAACGCCCAGGTACTCGGACAGTTCTTCGATGCTCCAGAGCTTGCTCATGCCGCTTCCTCCTGTTCGTACTTGCGTTGGCGTTGCAGGCGTTTGCCCTCGGCTATGGCCAGGGCCAGCTCGCGTTCGGCGTCGTTGGCGTAGCCGCTGCCGGTGTAGGTCCAGTTGTTGACCACGAGGACTGATTCGGGGTCGACGCCCAGGCGGTCGAGGACTTCGCGGGCGCGGAACTCCCGGCGTTCGCCACGGATCGCGCCGAAGGTGGTGGAGTAGGCCTTGGACTTGGTCAGGAAGTGGCCGCGGAAGCCGAGCATGTGAGCCCATTTACGCAGGTGGAGCGGGCTGTACTGCTCCAGGTCGCCAAGGTCCCACGCGGTTTGGACCATGCGCCGGGCGTGCTCTGCCATCGGTAGGTGGTCAATGGTCAACTGGGACCGGATCGGCCGGTCCGCCGTGTCACGGGCGCCGGTGCCCTTGGTGGCGTACTTGGCCACGTACCCAGCCAGCGCGGTTTCGCTGATCTGCCCGGTGCGGTCTTCCACCTGGTCCGCATTGGCAGGCCGGATGGCGCGGGAGTCGACCTGCGCACCCCACACCAGCGGCAGCGTGGACCCGTCGGGCCGTTCGACCTCGACCAGGACAGCGGCAGCGGCGACCTTCACGCAGTGCTCCAGCAGCTCCGTGGTGGCCCAGCGCGGTGTCGGGTCGGTGGGGCCGTCGGGTCCGTCGATGCGGATGACGGCGTGGAAGTGGACTAGGCCGCGTCGCTGGTACTCGGCGACCTTGGCGTAGGACAGCCGGGCGTGGTCGGCGAAGCGGGACGCGGGCAGTCCGGCGGCGTGGGCCAGGACGCGGCGCAGGGTGATGGTGAACCGGTGCCAGAGTGCCCCGGCGTTGGCTTGCCAGAGGATCGCGCCGACGTAGTCGTAGGTGTCGGGGTCGATCGAGCCGCCGATGCGGGGGTCGTCGACGTGGTGCCAGGACCCGCAGCCGCACGGGATGGTCTTGCCACGGGTGGTGGTGCGCCTGCTGTGGACCTTGCCGAACGAGGGGGCGGTGAGGGTGGCGAACACGCGTGGCTTGTCGCGGACGGACTCGGGGACGCCCTTGGTTCCGCCGGACAGGCCCGCGCGCATGAGGTGGTAGGCGTCGGCGGCGTAGCGGTCGGAGCAGGACGGGCAGACGCTCTCACGTCGGTTGCCGCAGGGGATGAGGATGTCCCCGCCGTGGTGGTCGAGGACCTTGGACGTGGTGGGGTCTTGGAGCTGCCAGGCGCCGGTGAGGTGGATGGGTTGGGCGCATCCGCCGGTGGCGTTGACCTTGTCGCGCCAGTCGAGGTAGTCGGGTGCTTTGAGGCGGTGGACGATGCGGTCTTCCAGGGTGAGCACAGCGCCTCCTTTCCTTTGGCGAGCATGAAAAACGGGGCACGGCCTGGTGGTGGCCGTGCCCCGTCGGGTGGGTGGTCAGGAGGTGAAGGCGTGCCCGTTGTGTGTGCGCACCTCCTTGACGATCTGCTCAGCCATGTCAGAGGTCACGCGGACAGTGGCCTGGACGTCAGCGACGGTGAGTTCCCGTCCGTCGGCGGCGGCTTCGGCGGCTTTGGCCTTGACCGCGTTGAGCAGCGATTCCGGCAGCCGGATGCGGGTCGAGGTGGCCAGCGCAGGTGAAGCCGCGGGGACCTTGGCAGTCGGAGTCGTGGGGGCTTCCGGTGCGGGTCGGGCGGCTCGGTAGGCCTTAAGGATGGCCTCGTTCATCCGTTGCTGGATGACCGGCATGACCTCCGCAACCATGAACACCACGAGCGGCACGATCAGGTGGATGGCGAGGTTGCCGAACTCGAACGGCTTGCCCGCCGACCAGATGGGGGCGAGGGCGGGCCAGACGTTCATGAACAGGGTCGAGGTCAGCAGGGTCCGCTTGAGCCGCCGGACCCACACGTCATCGACGGCCAGGCCATGGGAGAGGACTTCGGATTCGAAGACCAGGAGCATGATCAGGATTCCGGCCAGCATCGGTTCGGCCAGCCACGCGGCCCACCACAGCGGGTCGGTGATCAGTCGGTGCCCGGCGAGGAAGTCCTGAACACCGGCGGTGGTGAACCCGAGCCCGAGAGTGAGGAAGAACCACATGCCCCGCGTGATCGTCCGGCGCTGGCCCTCGATCCGAACGGCGGCCATGTCCGGGTCGTCGACCAAGCCGCGGAGCTGACTGGATTCGGCCTTCTTGCGCCGCAGGTCAACGACTCGTTTCGTGACCCCGGCCGATACGTCGATCTCGTCAGAGTCGTTGTCCTGCACCGGTCTACTCCAGTCCGTGTCCGTAGGTGACCCGGTCATGAAGGACATGACCGAAGGGGGTGATCTCCAGCTCGTAGGCGTAGGCGGGTTCGCTGTCGTACCCGCCAATCGTGTGGCGGTGGCCCAACGTGAACGCACCGCGCCGCATGAGTTCGGCCAGGATCGGGGCCATCGCGGGGCTGATGCGCTCCGTGGTCCGGCCCCACTCGCACCGCCAGCCGCTCTCGCCGGTCTCGTCGTCGGCGAGGTAGATGCGGTGACGTGCCTGGACCATGACGAAGGCCACCGTGTTGCGCAGGTCCTCCGGTGGCCAGGTCTCGGCTGAGGTGTCGGTCATCGTGCTCGTCGTCCTTCCCGGTGTTCCAGCGACAAGCGCCGGTAGTGGTCGGCTTCGGTGTCGTGGAGCTGGTAGAGCTTGTGGGCGATCTCGGCGGCTTCCACGGCCTGGCGGTCGGGCAGCTCCCCGTGGTCGTCGGCGTAGCGGAGCACCAGGTCGTTGAACCGCTCCGTCAGCTCCGGGATCAACCCGTAGAGCGCGGCGGTCCGAGCACCGGACGACGTACCGCCCGACCGAGGCGAAGGGGGCTCGAGGTCGAAGGCGTTGCGGATCATCGGACACCTCGCAGGTGGAACCAGCGGGTGCGGATCTTGCGACCGGCGGAGGTGAGCTTGAACTTGTAGACCTTGCGCCGGATCACCCCCTGGAGCTGCGAGGTGAACTCCCCTTGTTCGGCAAACCTTTGGGAGACAAGGTGTTCCACGATGGTCGTCACGTCGTCGTCGGCGTGGCGGCAGTGCCCGTCACCATCGAGGCGGACCACCCTGCCGGTGGGGTCGATCTCGCCGTACCTGCCGTCGTGGACGTCGTCGAGCACGTGCACCAACACGTCGGGCTGGCCGCCGTATCCGGCCGGGGTGCCGCGTTCGACCGGCGGCGCGGTGACCACCTCGGGGGCGTCGCCGAACAGGTCGAACTGTCCGGGATCGCTACGCCTGGCCATCACCGCGCCTCCTTGCGAGCCAGGAAGAACAGCCGCCGGTGAACCTCACGCCCGCTGTCGGTCAGCTCCAGCAACGCGCACCTGTAGTCCTCGCGGCCAGCCTGGAAGCGCAAGGCCGTGCCCTCGGTGACCAGGTGGTGTTCCAGCAGCGTCTGCACCGCTGCGCCCTGGTCGCCGCCCACGGTGAACGCCCGCATGATCCCCTCGATCCGCAGCGCACTCCGCGTGGACGGCACCCAGGCCCAGACCTCGTCGGCGACCTCGTCCAGAACCTTCGCGGCCAACTCCTCCGGGATGCCGTGCACCGTGGCGGCGTCCTGCGTGGCGGTCACAACCGACCGCCGATCCGGTGGTTGATCTCCCGCCGGACGAAGTCCCGCAGCGTGAAGAACACCGCCACCGTGCCCAAACCGGACAGAGCCACGGTCCAACCGAACACCTTGCCCATGCCGTCGATCTGGTAGACCACGAACAACACGGCCGCGACGAGCGCGAGGAACAGCGCGAACCGCCAGGCGGCCCACAACCGGATACCCAAGTTCCACATGACAACCTCCAGTAAGAGTGATTTGTGTTGTGCAGCAACGACTTCCTGTGTCTCTGACTAGGCGACCGAGCGCAGCGCCGGACGACCGGCGGTGACGAACGCGACGAGGTCACGGATGTCCTGGTCGTCCTGGTAGGAGGCGCGGACCCGCAGCGGGGTGCGCGAGCCCTGCTGGACGACGTAGCCGATCCCGGCGTGCGCGGCATCGAGGGGGATCTCGTCGGCGAGTGCGCCGCGGAGCCGCATGCCGTCGCCCAGGACCATGTCCACCTGGGACTGCGAGGTCACCGACAGGCAGACGCGGGAGGTGAACAGCTCCCGGACCGGCACGGTGTCCTTGGTCGGCTCCTGCACATACCCGCAGACCCCGAACCCGGCGGCGCGGCCCTGCGTCATGATCTCCGCGAGCAGCTTGAGCACCGCCCGGACCTCGGAGGACGGGCCGTAGGCGGTCATCATCCCGAGTTCGTCGATCTGCAACAGCCGCAAAGGCGTCTCCACGCTGGGCGTGAACTTGCGCACCGCTTGCGCCCGCAGCTCCGCCTGGCGCTCTTTCAACTCGTCGCGGAAGGCCTCCACGGTCGCCACGGCGTCGTCCCAGTTGATGGCCCGGCGGTGGAAGATCGGCGCGCCGACCTCGGTCTCCATGCCTTCCTTGAGGTCGATCACGTCCGTCTGGACGATCCCGTCCCGCAGCAGCGGAGCCATCCCGCGCAGCGGTGACCACAGCAGCGAGCCTTTGCCCGACCCGGTGGCACCGGCCACGAACAGGTGCTGGCAGATCAGCGACTGAGTCCAGGCATTGCCGTACTCGTCATCGCCCAGCTCGATCGCCGACAGGTCGACCTCCGACGAGTCGTGCGGCAGATCGATCGCCGGGATCGGGTCGGCGTCGAATGGGTTGGTGCGCTCGATCACCAGCGCGATCACCTGCGGTTTGATCTTCATTACCGCGACCCGCTGAGCCAGCAGTGCGTGCGCGAGGGCTTCTGCCTTCTCCTCGAACATCGTCGGTGTCTGCCCGCGGTTGATCCGCACGAACAGCGTGTCGATCGACGGCGACGCCGAGCGGACCTTGACGATGCGCGGAACGACCATGCCGTCCGTACGGCGGTTGATCGACACCAGGTCGCAGTCCAACAGGATGTCCGACCAGCGCCGACCCACGTAGGACAACCACCGGCGACGGAACGCCCGCAGACGCGGCCCGATCAGGTGATCGAACGACGCGGGGTGTCCCCGGTACCAACCGAGCATCCCCACAGCGGCCCCACCCAGCATGCCTCCGGTAGTGGTCAAGCCGAGTTCCAGCGTCGACGTGGCGGCAGCGGCGGCCAGCGCGGGCGGGACCGTCACCATGCCGGGGTGGTGAGCACCCCATTTGAGAGCGCGGAATTCGATTCCCTGGGAACGAGTCGGCTTCGGCATTGCTGCCTCCTGTCGGCAGATGAAATCCGGGGACCCGATCAGCGACATGGCGTGATCGAGCCCCCGGCATGAATGGTGGGTTAGTCGAGGTAGGGCTTGACGTCTTCCAGCGCGACGGACAGATGCCCCATCGCGGTGGTGACCTTGTTGAACTTCCCGATGAACCGGTGCTTCGCGAACGGCATCTGGTCCATCGCGTCCTTGAGTTGAGTCATCGCGGCGTCGATGTCGGCGGTGACCTGGTTGGTGGCGAAACGCGCGGCCATGTCAGACCCTCCAGCCGCGAGCGATCAGGTCCGCCTCGTACTTCTTGGCGGTCGCGGTCAGGTCCTCGATCACCACAACGGCCTTGTCCGCCAAGGACTTCAGGTCATCCGAGGTCGGCAGGCTCCACGCGTCGGCGGGGAGCTTGGAGTCGTCGACCTTGGCGATCGTGCCGCGTACCTGGTCGTCGATGACGCCTTGCAGCAGGGTGATCGCGCTCTTGAACGTGGCGTAGCGCTCTTGCGCGGCCTTGTTCACCACTTCTAGTGCCACGGTGTGCCCTTTCTTCGGTGGTACGGGAGAGACCAAGACCCCCGGCAACGGACTGGCCACGTCCGGGGATCAAGGAATCCCCCGGTGCACGAATGGCACCGGAAGAAGGCATAGTTCGGCCCACTATTGAATTCTCAAAGGACAAACGGAATTCCCCTGCTATTGACGCAATGCCTGCCCCGACAAATCGGAGGGGTTCACTGTCCACAAGGGCCTGACCACGGCGAAGCGGTCCACGAAGCGGTCCTTCGGTGGCCGATCAGCCGACGGGCTTGAGGCCCTGCGCCTTGAACGCGATGCCGGAAACGGTCTCGCCACGGTCGTTCTTGAAGCTGTAGGGCGACACGGTCGCGCCGATCAGCTCGACCAGCGAGCCGAACTCGAAGTCGTCACCCTGCGCCGTAGGGTCGGTCGTGAGGGTCACCTTGATCTCTTCACCCTTCTCGCCCTGCGCCTTGGACATCAGCGAGACCACGAACAACGCGACCCCCTCCCGGTCGGTCACGACCTCTTCCGCCCGACCGTCATCGGTCTTGCGGGTCTTCATCACGGGCGCTTCCGTGACGATCAGCTTGTAGCCGCTCAGGTTGACCGGGATGTTCCGCATGACTGCCTCCGAGATGATCCGATTAGAACTATCTCTATTAGACACCCGAGGACGACAAGAGTCAATAGAGATAGTTCTATCTGGTATTCTCGCTGGTCAGAGCCGGTAGAGATAGAGTTATCCATCCGACGAGGGAGGTCCGAACGTGGCTATGGGGTACCGGGAGCTGGCGACGATGCTGCGCGACGGCATCCAGCGCGGTGACTACGCGCCCGGAACGACACTGCCCAAGCAGGACGAGCTAGCCACCGAGCACGGCATGAACATCAACACCGTGCGCAAGGCCATCTCCGTTCTGGAAGCCGAGGGACTCGTGGACTCGGTACGTCGTCGAGGGACGGTCGTTCGACCGCGTCCAGCCATGAAGCGCCTAGGCGTCATGCGCTACGCCAGGAGCAAGTGGAAGTTCGGACTCGTGGCGTTCGCCGCTGACCGGGAGGCGTCCGGGCGCGCTTGGAAGCCTGGCGATCAGACGAACACGGTCGGCAAGGTCAAAGCCGATGCGGAGATCGCGGAAGCGCTCGGGATAGCGGAGGGCTCAACCGTCTACGAGCGAGCCCGCCTCGTGAAGGACGACGGCACCCCGACTCACACCCTCACGAGCTACTACAACCCCAGCCACGTCGAGGGCACCCCGCTGGTCGATCCCAAGCCCGGCCCTGCCACTTCGGGCGGCGGCTACGCCGTACTCACGATGCAAGGACTGGAGCCCGACCACATCACCGAAAGCTTCCACTCGCGGATGCCAACGCCCGACGAGGTGGCGAAGCTGGAACTCCCCGCAGGTGAACCCGTGATGATCCTCAAGCGCCGAACGTTCACGAAGGACGACACTCCGATCGAGTTCGCACGAGGAGTACACGCCGCGAGCCGGTTCGAATGGTCGTACACGTTCCAGATCCCCGACTGACCGATCAGGAAGGCGGGCCGGTGGCGCCCATCGAGATCCCTGCACAGCACCGCGCCGACGTGCTGACCCTATGGGACTACCACAACATGAAGCACGAAGTCCGTCCTGTTGACGCCGCGATCGGCCTGGGCAGCCATGACATCGGCGTGGCCGTCCGGGTGGTCGAGCTGTACAAGGCCGGGGCCTTCCCACTGGTCGTATTCACCGGTGCCAATGCGCCAACAACGATCGAACGGTTCCCGCGAGGCGAGGCGGTGCACTACCGCGAGTACGCCCTAGCCCACGATGTGCCCGACGAGGCGATCATGATCGAGACCGAGGCGACCAACACCGCCGAGAACTTCGATTTCACGCGGAAGGTGTTGCAGGACAAAGGGATCGAGTTCCGATCAGCCGTATTGGTGTCCAGGCCGTACCAGGAGCGCCGGGCGTACGCTACATGCCGCAAGATGTGGCCAGAGCTGGACATTATCTGCACGTCTCACCGGCCACCTATAGATGAGTACGTGGCCGAGATCGGTGATGCTGACTTCGTGATCAGCATGATGGTCGGCGATACCCAGCGAATGACCTTGTTCGCCAAGTACGGCTATGCCATCCCGCAGGACGTTCCCCAGGGGGTCCAGACAGCCTACGAACGACTGATCACCGCCGGGTACACCAGCAGGCTGATCTAGCAGTCCCGGTGTATCCCAGCTCTACGCCGATCCCCGTAGCCTGCGTGTTCAGAGTTTCTTTTCTTCATCAAGGCGCCCCCTACGGGGCCGCGCGGCACTCTACTGATGCCGCACGGGCAGGGACAGGCTTGGGACTCCGTCCAGCCTGTCCGCCCGGCGGCGTGCCGAGCCGCTCAGACGTCGACGTTCGATACGATCTAGGCTATGGACGCCTCATGGATGATACTAAAGCTTGAATCTTTCTTGAAAGCGGTAGATGAGTATCAAACCAGTAAACAAGATCCAAACTTGAGTGAATACAACAGCCTGATTTCCCTGACGCGAAAAGTATCTACCGTGCGCCGAATACTAGGCGCACTCCAAATCGATATATACAGCTACACCAAAAAGAATTCGAACGAGACTGAGGCACATGATGAGTTCGAGGATCTCGTAAACAGGCTCAAAGTCTCCTCTATCCAAGCTTTGGGAATACTGGATGATTACGATGAAATCGAAGAGAAGTTAAACCCTGACGCACCGGCTATTACCGCCGATCGACTGCACCCATGGGTATGGGAAAGCGCCAAGCCATCATGGAAATCCGGGTTGTATCGAGCCGCGGTTCACCATGCAGCTAGCGCAATAAATGAACAGCTTCAAAGAAAGCTCGGCCGAAGTGACATAGCGGACGACAAGATCGTTTCAGAAGCGTTTCGCGCCGGAGAGGCGACCGCCGAGCGACCCAAACTAACAATAGCTGGCGACCAAAATGACTTAACCGTGCAAAGTATCCACAGAGGCGCACTCCAGCTCGGCCAAGGATGCTTCTGGGCAATCCGAAACCCTGCCGCTCACGAAACGAAAGAATGGGAGCAACAGGTATCTCTTGAACGACTGGCCGCCTTGAGCGTATTTGCCAGACTAATAGAAGACGCAGAAGTAACCAGAGAATAAAGGCACTGTCCTCGCCGGACGGGCAGGTCTCCGAGATGGCGAGGAGTGCGGGACGCTGCGGTCCGTTCGGAGCCTGGTGCCATCCCGTCGACCTCCACAAGGGCTATCACGTCGTCACCAGGGGGCAAGCTTGAGCGGTACCGTGGACGCCCTGGGGGATGTTGCCCCCTGGTGACGACGTGATCGGGCTGCGCCAGGTCGACGAGATGGCACAGAGGCCCCTCTCTTGTGGGGATCAAGATCAAGTCACGCTTTTCCCTTGCGAAACGACACAAGACGACCACTAGAGACAGTCCAGAGTGGTCGTTTGCGTTCGCTATCCGCGCTGGCAGTGGCATGCGTGAGGCGACAACGGCGGACGTCCCCAGGAGTCGATCCTTAATCTCTTGGTTCAGGGTTCGAGTCCCTGGCGGCCCACCGAAACCCCAGGTCATTGAGCTGGGGTTTTTTCGTTCCCTTTTCCGCGCTTCAGGAATTCCCCCTCGTGGTCGCCGGAACGGGTGACGTGGCTGGCCCGGCGCACGTCGTGCGCGCTACTGATGGCCCATGCACCTCGCCGCCGCGCTCGTCCTCAGCGCCGTCCTCGCCCCACCCGTGCACGTCTCCGGTCCGCTGACGGTCTACGACTCCGCGCTGGCGCCCATCGGGTCGGAGGCGTCGGTGCTCTCGTGGGCGACGCCGGGCGGTGGCACGTTCGTCCTGCTGCACACCGAGGGGCTGCTGCCGAACCGCGCGTACGGCGCCCACGCCCACGCGAAGCCGTGCGGCCTCGACCCCGGTGACGCGGGGCCGCACTTCCAGCACGTGCCGGGTGGTGCGACCGATCCGCTGTACGCCAACCCGGACAACGAGATCTGGCTCGACTTCACCACGAACGCCCGCGGCACGGGTCTCGCCGTCGCGCAGGTCGACTGGACGTTCACCGACCGCCGCGCGGCGTCGGTCGTCGTCCACGCCGAGCACACGCACACCGACCCCGGCCACGCGGGCACGGCGGGTGCGCGGGTGGCGTGCGTGTCGGTGCCGTTCTAGGGGCGTGAGCACCGACTCAGCCATCCGGTGCACGTTCACTCCGGCGCCGGG
>NZ_JANYMP010000029.1:0-26628 GCF_025061645.1 Umezawaea endophytica
CCGGTCGACCCCGGCTGGACCATCACCACCGACGACCAGGTCACCGGGCAGGCCTTCGGCGGCGGCGCGGAGCCCGGCCACGAGCTTGTCGCGGTCACCGCCCACCACGACCAGCCGGTGGTCGAAGGTCGACCGGGACGCCACCAGCGAGTGCCCGACGTCCACCGGACGCACATCGGGTCGGTCCGCCAACCAGGACACCAGGTTCGCGGCCTGGGCACGCACCGCGGCAGCGGACTTGCCCGACAGCACCCACGGCACCGCGACCGGCTCGTCACCGACCGGCTCCGCCACTTCGATGCCCGGAGCCTGCTCCAGGATCAGGTGCGCGTTCGTGCCGCTGATGCCGAACGACGACACCGCGGCCCGGCGCGGCCTGCCGACCTCCGGCCAGTCGGTGCGCTCGGTGGACAGCTCCACGGCGCCTGCCGACCAGTCCACGTGCGACGACGGCCGCGTCACGTGCAGCGTCTTGGGTACCACGCCGTTCCGCATCGCCATGACCATCTTCACCACGCCGGCGACACCGGCGGCGGCCTGGGAGTGGCCGATGTTGGACTTGATCGACCCCAGCAGCAGCGGCCGGTCACGATCCTGCCCGTAGGTGGCCAGCAGTGCCTGGGCCTCGATCGGGTCACCCAGGGTGGTGCCCGTGCCGTGCGCTTCCACGACGTCCACTTCGGACGGCGACAACCCCGCACTCGCCAACGCCTGCCGGATCACCCGCTGCTGCGACGGACCATTCGGCGCCGTCAACCCGTTCGACGCGCCGTCCTGGTTCACCGCCGAACCACGAACCACCGCCAACACCCGGTGACCGAGGCGCTGGGCGTCCGACAACCGCTCCAGCACGACCATGCCGACGCCCTCGGCCCAGCCCACGCCGTCGGCGGAGTCCGAGAACGGCTTGGACCGGCCGTCGGGGGCCAGTCCGCGCTGGCGGGAGAACTCGATGAACAGGTCCGGCTTCGAGATCACCGTGACACCACCGGCCAACGCCAGCGAGCACTCGCCGCTGCGCAGGGCTTGTGCGGCGAGGTGCATCGTCACCAGCGACGACGAGCAGGCCGTGTCCACGGTCACCGCGGGGCCCTCGAACCCCATCGAGTAGGACACCCTGCCCGAGGCCACGCTGGGCGCGCTCCCGTTGCCGCGGAAGCCTTCGAACTCCACCCCCGACAGCAGGTCGCCGTAGTCGCTGTACATCACGCCCGCGAAGACGCCGGTCTTGCTGCCGCGCAAGGACAACGGGTCGATGCCCGCGCCCTCCAACGCGTCCCAGGACACCTCCAGCAGCAGCCGCTGCTGCGAGTCCGTCGCCATCGCCTCGCGCGGGCTCAACCCGAAGAACCCCGCGTCGAAGTCACCGGCCTCGTGGAGGAAACCGGCGGTGCTCGCGTAGGACGTGCCGGTGTTGTCCGGGTCCGGGTCGAACAGCTCGTCGAGGTCCCAGCCTCGGTCGGCGGGGAAGTCGGACACCGCGTCGACCTCGTCCCGGACCAGTCGCCACAGGTCTTCCGGCGACCGCACCCCGCCGGGGTAGCGGCAGCCCATGCCCACGATCACGACGGGGTCGTCGGCGACCGAAGGCAGGGCGTGGACCGGCACCAGTTCCTCGGCGCCCGCGCTGAGCAGTTCGTCGAGCAGGAAGCCGGTCAGGGTGGACGCGGTCGGGTAGTCGAAGACCAGCGTCGCGGGCAGCGTCAGCCCGGTCGTCGCGTTCAGCCTGTTGCGCAGCTCCACGGCGGTCAAGGAGTCGAGGCCGAGTTCCTGGAAGGTGCGGTTCGGGTCGACCCCGGCGGAGTCCGCGTGCCCGAGCACGCCCGCGACCTGGGCACGGACCATGTCCCGCACCAGTACCTGGCGTTCCGGCGGGGACAGCGGCACGAGCAGGCGTGCCAGGCCGTCCGCGGTCTCGGCGGACGACCGGGCCATCGCCCGGCGGACGCGCGTCGGGATCAGGCCGCGCAGCAACGCGGGCACGTCGCCCTTCGCCCGCACCGCGGGCAGGTCCAGCAGCGCCGGGGCCAGGACGGCCTCGTCGTGGCCGAGCGCCATGTCGAACAGTTCCAGCCCTTGCTCGACCGTCAGCGCGACGACGCCTTCCCTGGCGATCCGGCCGCGGTCGGTGTCCGTCAGGCCCGCGATCATCCCGATGTTCGGGTCCCACGCGCCCCAGGCCAGCGAGACCGCCGCCAAGCCGTGGTTGCGGCGGTGTTCGGCCAGGGAGTCCAGGAAGGTGTTCCCGGCCGCGTAGCTCGCCTGTCCGGCGTTGCCCAGGAGTCCGGCGACGGACGAGAACACGACGAAGCCCGCCAGCTCGTGGTCGCGGGTCGCCTCGTGCAGGTTCCAGGAGGCGTCCACCTTGCCGCGCAGCACGGCATCGAGGCGGTCGGGGGTGAGCGAGTCGACCACGCCGTCGTCCAGCGTTCCCGCCGCGTGCACCACGACGCTGAGCGGGTGCTCGTCCGGCACGGTCGCCAACGCCGCGTCCAGTGCGTCGCGGTCGGCCACGTCGCAGGCCACGAGCATCGCGGTGGCACCGTGCTCCGCCAGTTCCGCCACGAGTTCGCGCGCGCCCTCGGCGGCCGGACCTCGGCGGCCCAGCAGCAGGAGGTGCCGCACGCCACGGGTGGTGACCAGGTGCTTGGCCACCTCCCGGCCGAGGCCACCGGTCGCACCGGTGATCACCACGGTGCCGTCCGGGTCCCAGGAGAACCCCGACGGCGGGGCGGTGACGCGGGCCAGTCGGGGAACGAGGACCTCGTCGCCGCGCACGAGCACCTGCGGTTCGTCGGTACCGAGGGCGTCGAGCAGCGCCGGGGTCCCGGCGTCGATGTCGACCAGCCGGAACCGGCCGGGGTTCTCGGTCTGGGCCGTCCGCACGAGTCCCCACACCGTCGCCGCGGCGGGGTCGGCGCCGGTCGTGGCCCCTCGGGTCACGAACACCAGTCGTGACCGGGCGAACGCCTTGACGCCCACCCATTCCTGCACCAGTCCGAGCGCACGGGCGGCCAGCTCGTGCGCCGACCGCACGACGTCGCCGCCCTCCCCGGACAAGGGCACCACGACCGCGGGCGGGACGTCGTCGAGCCCGGCCAACGAGGCCAGGTCGGCGGTCTCGGACGCGTGCAGCGCCTCCCGGATCCCGAGGACGTCCGGTCCGAGCACGACCGCCCCGGTGTCGGAAGCCGTCGCTCGCACAGGCGTCCAGTCGACGCGGTGGAGCGAGTCGGGGGAACGGGACGTCGATAGCTGTTCGGCGTTCACCGCGCGCAGCACCAACGAGTCGACCGACACGACGACCTGCCCCGCGCCGTCCACCGCGACCAGCGACACGGCGTCTTCACCCACGGTCACCAGTCGCACCCGCACCACCGAGGCGCCCGCGGCGCCGAGGCTCACGCCCTGCCAGGCGAACGGCAACCGGCTCCGGTCGCCCAACGGCATCAGGCTGGTCGTGTGCAGCGCCGCGTCGAGCAGCGCCGGGTGCAGGCCGAACTGGCCCGCCTTGCCCGCGGTGTCGTCGGGGAGCCGCACCTCGGCGAAGTACTCCTCGCCTCGCGCCCAGACGGAGCGCAGGCCCTGGAACACCGGGCCGTAGTCGAACCCGGAGTCGAGCAGCCGTTCGTAGAAGCCGTCGAGCCCGACGGGCCGGGCGCCCGCGGGCGGCCAGGTCTCGGTGTCGAACGCCTCGTCCGGTTCGCCGGAGCCCAGTACACCCGCCGCGTGCTGAGTCCACTCCGCGTCGTCGACGAGCCGGGCGAAGATCCCGATGCGCCGTTGGCCACGATCGTCGCTCGCGGCGACCCGCACCTGCACCGAGACGGTCCCGTCCTGGGGCAGCACCAGCGGGGACGTCAGCGTCAACTCGTCGAGCCGGTCGCAGCCCACCTCGTCGCCGGCGCGCAGCGCCAGCTCGACGAAACCCGTGCCGGGGAACAGCACCCGGCCCAGGATCGCGTGGTCGGCCAACCAGGGCTGGGCCCGCGGCGACAACCGGCCGGTGAGCACCACGCCGTCGTCAACGGCCAGTTCCACGACGGCACCCAGCAGGGGATGTCCGACCGACACCAGGCCCGCGCCGGTCAGGTCCCCGGTACCCGTCCCCGGCTCCGGCCAGAAGCGCCGGTGCTGGAAGGCGTAGGTCGGCAGGTCGACCAGTTCCGCGCCCGTGCCTGCGAAGAACGCCTGCCAGTCGATCCGCACCCCATGGGTGTGCAGCGAGGCCAACGCCGTCACCGCGGCGACGTCCTCACCCCGGTCCTTGCGCAGGATCGGGACGGCGGCCACGTCGGGCACGATCTCGGCGACCATGGCCGAGAGGACACCGTCGGGCCCCAGTTCCAGCACGACGTCCACGTCCATCGCGGCGACGCCGTCGGCGAACCGCACCGGCTCGCGCACGTGCCGCACCCAGTACCCGGTCGCGCAGATCTCCGCCGCGGTCGCGACCACCCCGGTCACGTTGGACACCACCGGGATCTGCGGTTCGTAGAGGGAGATCGACGCGATGGCCGCCTCGAAGTCGGCCAGCATCGGGTCCACCAGCGGTGAGTGGAAGGCGTGCGACACCGCCAGCCGACGGTGCTTCCAGCCCCGATCCGCCACCTCGGCGGCGATCCGCTCCACCGCGGCGAGGGCCCCGGAGACGACCACCGACGACGGCCCGTTGACCGCGGCCACCGACACCTCGGCGCCCACCAGCAGCGGCAGCACGTCGTCCTCGGTCGCCGCGACCGCCAGCATCGCCCCACCCGACGGCAGGGCCTCCATCAACCGAGCGCGAGCCGACACCAGCGCGCACGCGTCCGCCAGGGTCAACACCCCGGCCACGTGAGCGGCCGAGATCTCCCCCAGCGAGTGCCCGGCCACGACTTCCGGCCGGACACCCCAGGATTCCACCAACCGGAACAACGCCACCTCGACCGCGAACAACGCGGGCTGAGCCCACCCCGTCCGGTTCAGGGCCTCCTGGTCCTCACCCCACACCACGTCCCGCAGCGAACCGTCCAGCACGGCGTCGAACTCCGCGACGACGGCGTCGAAGGCGGTGGCGAACACCGGGAACCGGTCGTACAACCCACGACCCATCCCGAGCCTCTGCGACCCCTGACCGGAGAACACCACACCGACCCGACCGCGACCGGCGACGCCCTCGACGACCGCGTCGCCGACCAGGGCCACGCGGTGGTCGAAGTGCGACCGCGCCACGGCCAGCGACAGACCGACATCCACCGCGCTCAGCCTGGGCCGTTCATCGACCCACGACCGCAACCGTGTGACCTGCTCGTCCACCGCGGCGGCAGTCTTGCCCGACACCACCCACGGCACCACGACGTCCGGGACCACCGCCCGATCGTCGGACTCCACCACAGGAGCCTGCTCCAGGACCACGTGCGCGTTCGTGCCGCTGATGCCGAACGACGACACCGCCGAACGACGCGGCCGATCCACCGCTGGCCAGGGCTTCCGCTCGGTCAGCAACTCCACGGCACCGGCCGTCCAGTCCACGTGGGACGACGGCTCGGTCACGTGCAACGTCTCCGGCAGCACACCGTGCCGCATCGCCATGACCATCTTGATCACACCCGCGACACCGGCCGCGGCCTGGGTGTGGCCGATGTTGGACTTGACCGACCCCAGCCACAGCGGGCGGTCGCGGTCCTGTCCGTAGGTCGCCTGGAGCGCCTGCGCTTCGATCGGGTCCCCCAGCTTGGTGCCCGTGCCGTGCGCCTCGACGGCGTCCACTTCGGACGGTGACACACCCGAGTTCGCCAGCGCCTGGCGGATGACCCGCTGCTGCGACGGACCGTTCGGCGCCGTCAACCCGTTCGACGCACCGTCCTGGTTCACCGCCGAACCACGAACCACCGCCAACACCCGGTGGCCGAGGCGTTCGGCGTCCGACAACCGCTCCAGCACCAGCATCCCGACGCCCTCGGACCAACTGGTGCCGTCGGCCGTGTCGGAGAACGCCTTGCACCGGCCGTCCTCGGACAGCACCCCCTGCTGGGAGAACGCCACGAACACGTCGGGGGTGGACATCATCGACACACCGCCGGCCAGCGCCAACGAGCACTCGCCGCCGCGCAGGGCCTGCGCGGCGAGGTGCAGCGACACCAACGACGACGAACACGCCGTGTCCACGGTCACCGCGGGGCCCTCGACCCCGAGGAAGTACGACAGGCGCCCGGACATGACGCTCGCCGCGGTCCCGGTGGCGGCGTGCCCTTCGAGCTCGTAGTCGGTCCCCGCGAGGACCGAGCTGTAGGTCTGGCCGTTGGTCCCGACGAACACCCCGGCCTGGCTGCCGTGGATCGCCCGCGGGTCGATCCCGGCGCGCTGCAACGACTCCCAGGCCACCTCGAGCAGCAGTCGCTGCTGCGGGTCCATCGCGGTCGCCTCACGGGGCGACAGTTCGAAGAAGGCGGCGTCGAAGCCCGTCACGTCGTCCAGGAAGCCGCCGGACCGGGTGATGCTGGCGTTGCGCCCGTCGCGCGGGGTGAAGACGCCGTCCAAGTCCCAGCCCCGGTCGGAGGGGAAGTCGGAGATCGCGTCACCGCCCGTGGTGAGCAACTGCCAGAGGTCTTCCGGGCTGGAGACCCCTGCGGGGAACCGGCAGGCCATGCCGACGATCACGATCGGGTCGTCGGTCGTCGCGGACGCGACCGGTGCCACCGCGCCCGGCCGCTCGCCCCCGCCGAGGACCTCCTGGAGGATGAAGGTGGCGACGGCCTCCGGGGTCGGGTGGTCGTAGACCAGCGAGGCGGGCAGCCTCAGCCCCGTCACGACACCCAGCCGGTTGCGCAGTTCGACCCCCAGCAGGGAGTCGAACCCCAGCTTCCGGAACTCCCGCGTCACCTCCACACCGCCGGAGCCCAGTCCCAGCACCACGCCCACCTCGGCGCACACCAGGTCCGTCACGACACCGCGCGCGTCCACCGGGCCCATCCCGCGCAGCCGCCCGGCCAGGCCACCCTCGGCCACGGCCGTCCCGGTGCCCGCCACCCGGCGTCGTACTCCGACAAGCCCGCGCAGCACCCACGGCGTGGTCAACCGCGAGCGCAGCGCGCTCCAGTCCCACTTCACCGGTACCGCGTTGGCCACGCCGCACCCGACGGCCGCGTCGAACAGGCCGAGGCCCTCGTCGACCGACAACTCCGCCAGGCCGTCCCGGCCCAACCGCGCCAGGTCCCGTTCCAGCAATCCGCCGGTCATCCCGACACCGGAATCCCACGCGCCCCAGGCGAGCGAGACGCCCGGCAGCCCTTCCCGTCGGCGTGCCGCCACCAGGCCGTCCAGGAACGCGTTCCCGGCCGAGTAGCCGCCCTGCCCGCCGTTCCCGACCACACCGGCCAGGGAGGAGAACACGACGAAGCCCCGCAGCCCCAGGTCGCGGGTCAGCTCGTGCAGCGACCAGCCGCCGTCCACCTTGGGACGCAGCACCCCCGACACCCGGTCGCGGGACACCGACGTCACGACACCGTCGTCCAGGACGCCCGCGGTGTGCACCACGGCTGTGAGACCACGGCCCGCGGTCTCCGCGGCCACCAGTTCCCGGAGGGCCTCGGGGTCGGAGACGTCGCACGCGACCACGCGGCACTCCGCGCCCGCGGCGGCGATCTCCGCCACGAGGTCCGCGACGTCGTCGGCCAGCGGGCCGCGGCGGCTGGCCAGCAGCACGTGCCGCATCCCGTGTGCGACGACCAGGTGCCGGGCGACCCGGCCGCCGATCCCGCCGCCACCGGTGATCAGCACCGTGCGGTCGGGGTCCCAGCCCAGCGGTCGCACCTCCACGTCCTTGGCCAGCCGGACGAGGCGCGCCGCCCGCGCGACACCGTCCCGCACCGCCACCTGCGGAGCGCCCGAGCCCAGCAGGGCGGTCACCCCGGCGGCGAGGTCGTCCTCGTCGTCCAGGTCCAGCAGGAAGAACCGGTCCGGGTTCTCGGTCTGCGCCGACCGCACCAGCCCGCACACCGCGGCGGCGCCCAGGTCACGGCCGTCGGTCGCGCCGCGGGTCACGAACACCAGCCGCGATCCGGCGAACCCGTCGTCGGCCAGCCACTCCTGGAGCAGGTCCAGTGCTCCGCCGACGCACCCGTGCGCCGACGCGACCACGTCGTCCCCGCCGACCACCGCGACGAGCACCACGGACGGCACGCCGGACACCCGCAACGAGGCCAGGTCCGGTACCTCGTCGACCGACCGACCCGCGGCGGTCAGCCGTCCGCGCAGGTCCAGCGGGTCCGGTCCGAGCACCGCGGGCACGCCGAGGTCGGCCTCGGCGACCGCGGCGACCGGCGTCCACTCCAGGTGGTAGACCGAGTCCTGCGGCCTCCCGCCCAGCCCGGTCACCTCGTGGTCGGACAGCGCCCGGAAGGCCACCGAGCCGATGGCGAGCACCGCGTCACCCGCGGCGTCCGCGGCCACCAGCGAGACCCGGTCGCCGTCGCGCGCCACGTGGACGCGGAGGGACGTGGCGCCGGTCGCGTACAGCGAGATCCCGGTCAGCTCCGACGGCACGACGACCTGGCCGGGCGCGGTGTGGTCGAGTGCGGCGACCGCCCGCGTCACGGAGTCCAGCAGCACCGGGTGGATCGCGTACGACCGGTCCCCGGTGTCCTGCTCGGGCAGGCCCACCTCGGCGAAGACGTCGCCCCCGCGCCGCCAGAGCCGCACGGGGGACTCGCCGTCCGGCGTCGCGACCGGCTCGGCGCCCTGCGGCGGCCACACCCCGGCGGCGAAGCCGCACTCCGCCGCGGTCCCGGCGTCGCGGGCCACCACGCCACCGGCGTGCCGCACCCACTCGTCCTCTGAACTCTGCGAGAACACACCGAGTTCACGGCGGCCGGACTCGTCCGGGGTCCCCAACCACACCTGGACCGACACCGCGCCGTGCTCCGGCACCACCAGCGGCGCCGTCAGCACGAGTTCCTCGATGCCAGCGCACCCGACCTCGTCGGCCGCCCTGGTCACCAACTCCACCACACCCGCGGCGGGGAACAGGATCCGACCGGCCACGACGTGGTCTGCCAGCCACGGCAGCGACCTGGCCGAGAGCTGGCCCGTGACGACCGTGCCCTGGCCACCGCCGATCGTCACAGCGGCGCCGAGCAGCGGGTGCCCCACAGCCACCAGGCCCGCGCCCGACACGTCGCCCACGCCTGCCGTGGCCTCGGGCCAGTACCGCTCGTGCTGGAAGGCGTACGTCGGAAGGTCGACCCTCGTCCCGGCACCACCGAGCACCGATGCCCAGTCCACCGGGACACCCGCCACGAACAGCGACCCGAGCCCCGCCAACACCCGGTCCAGGCCACCGTCGTCCCGCCGCAACGAACCCACCAGCACGGCATCCGCGCCAGCGTCCTCGATCGTGTCTTCTACACCCACCGTCAGGATCGGGTGCGGACTCGACTCCAGGAAAGCGGTGTGCCCGGACTCCACCAGCACCCGCAGAGCGGTCTCCAGTTGGACCGTCTCGCGCAGGTTCCGGAACCAGTAGCCCGCGTCCATCGTCGAGGTGTCCAGCCAGTCACCCGTGACGGTCGACAGGAAGGGGATCTCACTCGACCGCGGCCGGAGAACCGCCAGCCCGTCGAGGATCGCGCCCTCCAACTGCTCCATCTGAGCCGAATGCGACGCGTACGCGACAGCGACCTTCTTGGCCCGCACGCCATCGCCGACGCAGGAGTCGATCAACTCGTCCAACGCCTCGACCTCACCCGAGACGATGACGTTCGACGGACCATTCACCGCCGCGACCGACAACCGCCCATCCCACTGCACGAGCCGCGACTCCACATCGGCGCGGGACGCCGTCACCGACACCATCCCACCCCGCCCGGACAGCTCGTTCGCCACCAAACGGCTGCGCAGGCACACGATCCGCGCACCGTCCTCAAGGGACAAAGCACCAGCCACACACGCCGCCGCGATCTCACCCTGCGAATGACCCACCACCGCGGCCGGAACAACACCCCACGACCGCCACACCACCGCCAACGACACCATCACAGCCCACAACACCGGCTGCACCACATCATCACCCGCAAGCAGCGGCGCACCCTCCACACCCCGCAACACATCCACCAACGACCACCCCACGAACGGAACCAAAGCCTCCGCACAACGAGCGATCGACTCCGCGAACACCGGCGAAGCGTCCAACAACGCCACACCCATACCGATCCACTGCGAACCCTGACCAGGGAACAGGAACACGACCTTGCGATCGGTGTCATCCCGTACACCCGACACCACTCCCGGCGCCGAGGTACCCGCCGCGGCGGCACCGAGTCCGGCCACCAGCTCATCGCGGTCACCGCCGACCACGACCACCCGGTGGTCGAACAGCGAACGCGACGACACCAACGAGTGCGCGACGTCCACAGGTCGCAGGTCCGGCCGCTCGGCCAACCACGACACCAGGTTCGCGGCCTGATCGCGCACCGCGGCAGCGGACTTGCCCGTCACCACCCATGGCAGCAGGGAGGCAGGAGCCTCCGCCACGGTGGCGGCCTCCTCGTCGGGAGCCTGTTCCAGCACCACGTGACCGTTGGTGCCGCTGATCCCGAACGACGACACCGCGGACCGCCGCGGCCTGCCGGTCTCGGGCCAGGCGGCCTGCTCGGTCAGCAGCTCGACCGCGCCCGCCGACCAGTCCACGTGCGAGGACGGCTCGTCCACGTGCAGCGTCTTCGGCACGACACCGTGCCGCATGGCCATGACCATCTTGATCACACCCGCCACACCCGCCGCGGACTGCGAGTGGCCGATGTTGGACTTGATCGACCCCAGCAGCAGCGGCCGCTCACGGTCCTGACCGTAGGTCGCCAACAGCGCCTGTGCCTCGATCGGGTCACCCAGGGTCGTGCCGGTGCCGTGCGCCTCCACGACGTCCACTTCGGACGGTGACACACCCGAGTTCGCCAGCGCCTGCTTGATGACCCGCCGCTGCGACGGACCGTTCGGCGCCGTCAGACCGTTGGACGCGCCGTCCTGGTTCACCGCGGAACCGCGGATCACGGCCAGCACCCGATGGCCGTGGCGCCGAGCGTCGGACAGCTTCTCCAGCACGACCATGCCCGCGCCCTCGGACCAGCCCGCGCCGTCCGCCGAGTCGGAGAACGACTTGCACCGGCCGTCCGGCGACATGCCGCGCTGCCGGGAGAACTCGATGAACAGGCCGGGCGTCGACATCACCGCCACGCCGCCCGCCAACGCGAGCGTGCACTCACCGCCGCGCAGGGCCTGCGCGGCGAGGTGCAGCGCCACCAGCGACGACGAGCACGCCGTGTCCACGGTCACCGCGGGGCCCTCGAAGCCGAAGGAGTACGACACCCGGCCGGACGCCACGCTGGGCGCGCTGCTGGTGCTGCGGTAGCCCTCGAACTGGTCACCGGTCAGCAGGTCGGTGTAGTCGCTGTACATCACGCCCGCGAAGACACCGGTCCGACTGCCGCGCAACGACCGCGGGTCGATCCCGGCCCGCTCCAGCGCCTCCCACGAGGTCTCCAGCAACAGCCGCTGCTGCGAGTCCGTCGCCATCGCCTCGCGCGGGCTCAACCCGAAGAACCCCGCGTCGAAGTCGCCCGCGTCGTGCAGGAAGCCACCGGACCGGGCGTAGGACGTCCCCAGGTGGTCGGGGTCCGGGTCGTAGAGGGCCTCCACGTCCCACCCGCGGTCGGCCGGGAACTCCGTGATCGCGTCGACACCGTCCGCCACCAACCGCCACAGGTCCTCCGGCGACCGCACCCCGCCCGGATACCGGCACCCCATCCCCACGATCGCGATCGGCTCGTGGTCCCGCAGCTCCAGCTCCTGCACGCGCTGGCGGGCGTTGCGCAGGTCGACCGTGACCCGCTTGAGGTAGTCGACGACCTTGTCCTGCTGTTCTTCCTGCATTTCAGAGTTCCTCACCGTGAAGCTCGGGCAGAATGGTCGTTCAGGCGGGGCCGAACTCCTGGTCGATCAGGTCGAGGAGTTCACCAACGGAACTCGACTTGATCTCGTCCTCGGAGCGCGCGGCCGTCGACCGCATCGGCTGCCGGAAGCGCAGCGCGAGCACCTCCAGGCGGTCGGCGATCGCCTTGTGCTCGTCCTCCTGCGGTGGTGCCGCGTTCAGCGCGCGTTCCAGCCGGTCGAGCTCGTCCAGAGGGGAACCGGGCCGCACAGTCGGGTCGCCCGCGGTGACGTCCTCGATGATGTAGTCGGCGACGGCCTCCGGCGACGGGTGGTCGTACACCAGCGTCGCGGGCAGCCTCAGCCCCGTCACCACGCCGAGCCGGTTGCGCAGTTCCACGCCCAGCAGGGAGTCGAACCCCAGCTTCCGGAACTCCCGCCCCATCTCGACCCCGGCGGCGCCCAGTCCCAGGACGACACCCACCTCGGAGCGCACCACGGCCATCACCGCGGACCGCGCCTCCTCCGGTCCCAGCCCGCGCAGGCGTCCCGCGAGACCTTCGGGGGCGGTACCGGGAGAACCGCCCCCGACCGCTCGACGTCGTACGCCCAACAGCCCGCGCAGCACGCACGGCACCACCAGTCGGGAACGCAGGGCCGTCCAGTCCCAGCGCACCGGAACCGCGGTCACCGCGCCGGACCCGACCGCCACGTCGAACAACCCCAGCCCGTCGGGCACGGACAGCACGCCGACGCCGTCCCGGCCCAACCGCGCCAGGTCCCGGTCCAGCAGGCTCCCCGTCATCCCCGTGCCGGAGTCCCACACGCCCCACGCCAGCGACACACCGGGGAGCCCCGCCGCGCGCCGCTTGGCCACCAGGCCGTCCAGGAACGCGTTCCCGGCGCCGTAGCCGGACTGACCGCCGTTCCCCATCACGCCGACCACGGACGAGAAGACGACGAAGCCCCGCAGCGGCGTCCCCCGCGTCAGCTCGTGCAGGTGCCAGCCGCCGTCGACCTTGGGCCGCAGCACGCCGGACACCCGGTCCCGCGTCATGGACTCGACCACCCCGTCGTCCAGGACACCCGCCGTGTGGACCACGGCGGTCAGGGGGCGGTCGGCCGGGATCCGCGCCAGCACCGCGGCCACCTCGTCACGGTCTGCCGTGTCGCACTTCGCGACCTCCACGGAAGCGCCGTGCGCCTCCAGGTCGGCCACGAGCCCGGTGGCTCCAGGGGCCGCCGGGCCCGAACGGCTCAGCAGCAGCAGGTTCCGCATCCCGTGCTCCACGACCAGGTGCCTGGCCAGCGCCCCGCCGAGGCCGCCGGTCCCGCCGGTGACCAGCACGGTGCCGTCGGGGTCCCAGCCGAGGTGCGGTTCGGGGTCGACCCCGGACATCCGGCCCAACCGGCCGACGCGAATCTCCCCCTCCGCCAGCAGGACCTGGGACTCACCCGACCCGAGGACCGCGGCCAGCGGCAGGTCCCCGCCGTCCCAGTCGACCAGGACGAACCGGTCCGGGTTCTCGACCTGGGCCGAGCGGACCAGGCCCCAGGCCGCCGAGGCCACCAGGTCGTCACCGGACACCGCGCCCCGGCTCACGAGCACCAGCCGCGAGTCCGCCAGTTCCTCGTTCGCCAGCCACTGCTGGAGCACCTCGAGCAGGTCACCGGTCGACCGGTGCGTCGACGCGACCACGTCGTGGTCGCCCGCGACCGAGGTGATCACCACCTTCGGCACCGCGCCGCCCTCTCGCAGTGCGGCCAGGTCCGCGGCCTCGCCGAAGGTGACGTTCGAGGCCCGCAGTCCGGCGCCGACCCCGAGCACGTCCGGTCCGAGCACGATCGGCACGCCGAGGTCGGCGGTCGTCTCCGGCCGGACGAACGTCCAGTCCACCGCGAACAGCGAGTCGCGGGCCTGACCGGAGCCAGTCGTCCGGTCGGCGGACATCAAGCGCATGGACAGCGACTCGACGGCCACGACCGGCGCGCCGGTGTGGTCCGCGGCCACGATCGACACGGTGTCGCCGGTCCGCGTCATCCGCACCCGCAGCGAGGACGCCCCGGTCGCGTGCAGGCTGACGCCCTCCCAGGAGAACGGCAGGGCGCCCGGCTCGACCCCGAGGTCCGCGATGAACACCGGGTGCAGCACCGCGTCGAACAGCGCGGGGTGCAGTCCGTAGGCGCCCGCCTGGTCCTGGATGGCGTCGGGCAGCGCCGTCTCCGCGAAGACCTCGTCACCCCGCTGCCAGACCTCCACCAGACCGCGGAACATCGGCCCGTAAGCCAGGCCGGCGTCCACGATCTCCTCGTAGAAGCCCTCGATCGGGACCGGCTCGGCGTCGCGCGGCGGCCACTGCCCGGCCGCGAACGCCGTGTCGACGGTCGTGGCCCCGGCCACGACCGCGCCGCCGGCGTGCCGCACCCACTCGTCGTCCGCGCCACGGGAGAACACGCCGAACTCGTGGCGGCCCGACTCATCCGCCGGGCCGAGCCACACCTGCACCGGGACGACGCCGTCGGCGGGCAGCACCAGCGGCGCGGTCAACGTCAGTTCCTCGATGCGGTCACACCCGACCTCGTCGGCAGCCCTGGTCACCAACTCCACGAAACCGGTGCCGGGGAAGAACACCCGGCCCGCCACGACGTGGTCGACCAGCCACGGCAACTGCCGGATCGACAGCTCTCCGCTGACGACCGTTCCCAGTCCGTCCGCGACGTCGACCGACGTCAGGGTCAGACCGACACCGGCGGTGGGGTCCGGCCAGTACCGCTCGTGCTGGAAGGCATAAGTCGGCAGATCAACCCGCACCCCGGCACCACCGAACACCGACGCCCAGTCCACCGGAACACCCGCCACGAACAGCGACCCGAGCCCCGCCAACACCCGGTCCAGACCGCCATCGTCACGCCGCAACGAACCCACCAGCACGGCATCCGCGCCAGCGTCCTCGATCGTGTCCTCAACACCCACCGTCAGGATCGGATGCGGACTCGACTCCAAGAACACACTGTGTCCGGACTCCAACAACACCCGCAGAGCCGTCTCCAACTGAACCGTCTCGCGCAAGTTCCGGAACCAATAACCCGCATCCATCGTCGAGGTGTCCAGCCAGTCACCCGTCACCGTCGACAGGAACGGCACCTCACTCGACCGCGGCCGGAGAACCGCCAACCCGTCCAGGATCGCGCCCTCCAACTGCTCCATCTGAGCCGAGTGCGACGCGTACGCGACAGCGACCTTCTTCGCCCGCACGCCATCGCCGACGCAGGAGTCGACCAGCTCCTCCAGCGCATCCACTTCACCGGACACAACCACGTTCGACGGACCGTTCACCGCCGCGACCGACAGTCGACCGTCCCACTCGGCCAGCCGCGCCTCCACATCCGCGCGGGACGCCGTCACCGACACCATCCCACCCTGACCGGACAGCTCATTCGCCACCAAACGGCTGCGCAGGCACACGATCCGCGCACCGTCCTCAAGGGACAAAGCACCAGCCACACACGCCGCCGCGATCTCACCCTGCGAATGACCCACCACCGCGGCCGGAACAACACCCCACGACCGCCACACCACCGCCAACGACACCATCACAGCCCACAACACCGGCTGCACCACATCATCACCCGCAAGCAGCGGCGCACCCTCCACACCCCGCAACACATCCACCAACGACCACCCCACGAACGGAACCAAAGCCTCCGCACAACGAGCGATCGACTCCGCGAACACCGGCGAAGCGTCCAACAACGCCACACCCATACCGACCCACTGCGAACCCTGACCAGGGAACAGAAAAACGACCTTCTGCTCCCCCTCGCCTCGCTCACCCGACACCACACCGGGTGCCGAGGCACCCACCGCGGCGGCACCCAGCCCGGCGACCAACTCGTCGCGGCCACCACCGACCACGACGACCCGGTGATCGAACAGCGAGCGCGTCGACACCAGCGAATGCCCGACGTCCACCGGCCGCACATCGGGTCGGTCCGCCAACCAGGACACCAAGTTCCCTGCCTGCTCGCGCACCGCGGCCGCCGACTTGCCAGACAGCACCCACGGCACCGGATCGGTCGACGTCCGCACCGGCCGGGCACCGACGGCGCGGGCCTGCTCCAGCACCACGTGCGCGTTCGTCCCGCTGACCCCGAACGACGACACCGCGGCCCGACGCGGCTTGCCGGTGGCGGGCCACTTCACCTGCTCTGTGAGCAGCTCGACCGCGCCTGCCGACCAGTCCACGTGCGATGAGGGCTCGGTCACGTGCAGCGTCTTCGGGAGCAGCTCGTTCTGCATGGCCATCACCATCTTGATCACACCCGCGACACCGGCGGCGCCCTGGGAGTGGCCGATGTTCGACTTGACCGACCCCAGCAACAACGGCCGGTCACGATCCTGCCCGTAAGTCGCCAACAGCGCCTGCGCCTCGATCGGATCACCCAGCTTCGTACCCGTGCCGTGCGCCTCCACGACGTCCACTTCGGACGGCGACAACCCCGCACTCGCCAACGCCTGGCGAATCACCCGCTGCTGCGACGGACCATTCGGCGCCGTCAACCCGTTCGACGCGCCATCCTGGTTCACCGCCGAACCACGAACCACCGCCAACACCCGGTGACCAAGGCGCTCCGCGTCCGACAACCGCTCCAACACCAGCACCCCGACACCCTCGGACCACCCGGTGCCGTCCGCCGAGTCGGAGAACGCCTTGCACCGGCCGTCCGACGACAGTCCGCCCTGCCGGGAGAACTCGACGAACGTGTCCGCGGTCGACATCACCGTGGCCCCACCGGCGAGCGCCAGGGAGCACTCACCGGTGCGCAGTGCTTGTTCGGCCCAGTGCAGCGCCACCAACGACGACGAGCACGCCGTGTCGACGGTGACCGCGGGCCCTTCCAAACCGAGGAAGTAGGACAGGCGACCGGACAGCACGCTCGGGGTCGTCCCGGTCATGACGAAGCCCTGCGCGTCGTCGCGGTCGGCGACCAGGGAGGCGTACCCGCTGCCGAACGTCCCGATGAACACGCCGGCCTGGGTACCGCGAACCGAGGACGGGGCGATACCCGACCGTTCCAACGCCTCCCACGAGGTCTCCAGCAGCAGGCGTTGTTGCGGGTCCATCGCCATGGCCTCGCGCGGCGAGATGCCGAAGAAGTCAGAGTCGAACACGGCGATGTCGTCGAGGAATCCTCCTGATCGGGTCGAACTGGCCCCCGAGAACAGGCCTTCCAGGTCCCAGCCCCGGTCGGTCGGGAAGTCGGAGATCACGTGCCGCCCTGAGACGACCAACTGCCAGAGGTCCTCCGGCGAGCTGATCCCGCCGGGGAACCGGCAGGCCATGCCGACGATCGCGATCGGCTCGCCCGCGTCGGCCGGGCCGGGCGGCGCGGTGGTGCCGGTCGCGTCGGACTCGCCGAACAGCCTGTCGGACAGGAACTCCGCGAGCCGCTCGGGCGTGGGGTGGTCGTAGATCAGCGAGGTCGGCAGGTCCACCTCCAGCGCCGCGACGAGCCGGTGGCGCAGCTCGACCCCGGACAGCGAGTCGAAGCCCAGCTTGCGGAACTCGCGCGTGCGGTCGAGCCGGTCGGCGTCGGAACGCCCCAGCACCACGGCCGACTCCGCGAGGACGAGGTCGAGCACGGCGCGGTGGCGTCCGTCGACCGGGAGGTGGGCGAACCGCGTGGTCGTGACGGGCTGGGGCTCGTCGACCTCCGGCTCCTGCCCTTTGGGCTCCACGAGACCGCGGAACAGGGGCGGCACATCGCCGCGGGCCAGCACCGCGCGCAGGTCGACGGCCATCGGGATGACCACTGGCCGGTCGACCGTCACGGCCGCGTCGAACAGGGGCAGGACCTGCTCATCGGTCAACGGCGCCAGTCCGGCGCGGATCAGGGCCGCGCGATCGGTCTCGGCCAGTCCTTCCGCCGAGGTGCCCCACGCCAGTGCCGTCGCGGTCAGGCCGAGCGCGTTCCGCCGCTGTGCCAATGAACTCAGGTACGCGCCCGCCGCGACCTCGGTACCGGCGGTCCCACCGAGCACGGCGGCCCCGCCGAGCACCGTGGCCGCGGAGGAGGACAGGACGAACGCCCGGAGGCCGATGTCGAGCGTGGCCTCGTGCAGTGCCCACGCCAGTGCCGCGTCGTCCCACGACGACCGGTCGGCGTGGTCGGGAGCGACGACGACCGCTGTCAGCGGGCCTTCGGCGTGTTCGGCGGCCACGACGTCGCGGACCGCGGCCCCGTCCAGGGGGTCGTGGAGGACCACGCGCCGCATCCCGTGCCCGGCCTCCAGGTGCTTGGCGAGCCGCCCGGCCGCCCCTTGGGGGTTGCCCGCGACCAGCACCGTGCCCTGCGGGGACCAGTCGATCGGCGTGCGCCCGGCGGTGACCCGGCTGAGCACGGGGACGAGCAGTCGCCCGTCCCGCACCGCCAGCCGCGGTTCGTCCGCACCCAGCGCGTGGAGCGGAACGGCGTCCTCCGAGTTGTCGAGGTCGACCAGGCGCACCCGGCCGGGGTGCGACGCCTGCACGGCGACCAGTGCTCCCCAGACGGCTCCGGCGGCCAGGTCCTGTCCTGTGTGCGCGCCGCGGGTCACGACCGTCAGCCGGTCCGAGTCGTTCCGGTCGAGGCACAGCCGCACCACGTCCAACGCGGCCTCGGTCGTCGCGCGCGCCGAGGCCGGGTCCTGCTCGCCGCCGATGACGCACATCAGCACGTCGATCGGCTCGGCGTCCACGGGCAGGTCCGACGCGCTCGTCGCGGTGATCGCCCAGACCCCGTTGTCCCGCAGGACGTCCGCGAGCCCCAGGGCGTCCGCTCCCAGGACCACCGGGACGGACGCGGGATCCCGCAGCGCGGGCTCGACGGGCACCCAGTCCACTCCGAACAGGGCGCCGGGTATCGCGCCGACGTCCACGAGCGCCTCGGCCGCGACCGGCCGGGTCTCGAACGCCCCCACCGAGACGACCGGCACGCCCTGGTCGTCCGTCGCCACCAGCGACGTGCTGTCGGCCCCGGTGTCGGTCATGGTGACGCGCAGGACCGGCGAACCGACGGCGTGCAGCACGACGTCCGCCCAGGACTTCGGGTACGGCACGGCTTCGGCGTCGTCGGCCGTGGCGAACGACCACGCCCTGGGCGCGGTCTCCAGCAGCGCCGGGTGCAGGTCGAACGCGCTCGACCGCGTCCGCTCGGGCAGCACGAGTTCAGCGAACACCTCGCCGCCGCGCCGCCACAGCGACCGGATCCCCCGGTATGCCGGTCCGACGGTGAGTCCCGCCTCGGCCAACCGGGGGTAGCGGCTCGTGAACTCGACAGGTTCCGCGCCCACCGGGGGCCAGGCACCGGAGGATCCGGGCGCCGCCTCGTCCTCGTCGACCGAGAGCGCTCCGGTGGCGTGATGGGTCCAGTCGGGTGCGGACTCGGGCCGGGAGTGGATGTCGACGCGTCGGCGGTCGTGGCTGTTCACGCCGTCGATCCGCACCTGCACCACGAGGGCGTCCTGGTCCGGCAGCACCAGCGGTGCCGTCAGGTCCAGCCAGTCGATCCGGTCGAGGCCCGCCTCCCGTCCCGCCCGCAGTGCCAGTTCGACGAACCCGGTGCCGGGGAACACCGGCCTGCCGAGCACGGTGTGCTCGGCGAGCCACGGCTGGTCGGCCAGGGACAGCCTGCCGGTCAGCACGACGACCTCGGACCCGGCCAACGGCACCACCGCGCCCAGCCACGGATGCCCGACACCGGGCCGGTCCCCGGAGCCCACCGGGCTCGCGTCCATCCAGAACCGGCCGCGCTGGAAGGCGTAGGTGGGCAGCTCGACCCTGGTCCCGGCACCGTCGAACACCGCGGTCCAGTCCACCGGGACACCGGCCGCGAACAGGGCACCCAGCCCCGTCAGCACGCGATCGAGGTCACCGTCGTCGCGGCGCAGGGTCCCGACCGACACGGCGTCGGCACCCACGTCCCCGATGGTGTCCTCGACGCTGATCGTGAGCACCGGATGCGGGCTCGACTCCAGGAACAGGTCGTGACCGGACTCCAGCAGCAGCCGCACGGCGGGCTCGAACCGCACGGTGTGGCGCAGGTTCCGGTACCAGTAGTCCGCGTCCAGCCGGGCGGTGTCGACCCAGTCGGCTTCGACGGTGGACATGAAGGGAATCTCGCCCGTGCGCGGGCTCAGCCCGGCCAGGCCTGCCAGCAGCTCATCGCGGACGGCCTCCATCTGGGCCGAGTGCGACGCGTAGTCGATCGGCACGCGCTTGGCACGCACCCCCTCGGTCTCGCACCGGGCGGCCAGCTCGGCGAGCGCCTCGAGATCACCGGCGACCACGACGTTGGCCGGGCCGTTGACCGCGGCCACCGACAGCAGACCGTCCCAGCGCGCCAGCATCCCGTCCACCCGCGCGCGGGAGGCGGTGACGGACAGCAGCCCGCCCTTCCCGGCCAGCTCCCGAGCGACGATCCGGCTGCGCAGGCACACGATCCGCGCGCCGTCCTCCAGCGAGAGCGCGCCCGCCACGCAGGCGGCGGCCATCTCGCCCTGCGAGTGCCCCACCACGGCCGACGGCCGCACGCCGAGCGACTGCCACATCCGGGCCAACGAGATCATGACGGCCCACAGCGCGGGCTGCACGACCTCGTCGCCTTCGAGCGCCGGTGCGCCCGGCGCGCCGCGCAGCACGTCCACCAGCGACCAGTCCACGAACGGCGCCAACGCCTTGTCGCACCGGCTGACCCAGTCGGCGAACACGGGTGAGGTGTCCAGCAGCGCGCTGCCCATCCCGGCCCACTGGGAGCCCTGCCCGGCGAAGACCATCACGACCTCGCGGCTGTCCGCGGCGGGTCCCGCGCCACCGACGACGCCGAGTCCCGGCAGGCCCTCGGCGGCCGCCCGCAGCCGGGACGTCAGCTCGTCGCGGTCCCGGCCCACGACGACCAGCCGGTGGTCGAACGAGGTGCGGTCCGCGACCAGCGACCGCCCGACGTCGACGGCCCCCGGCTCCGGTCGTTCCGCCAGCCACGACACCAGGTTCGCGGCCTGCTCGCGCACCGCGGCGGCCGACTTCGCCGACAGGACCCACGGCACGACGGCCGGGCCGCCGCCGGTGGGGGCGGCCGGTTCGACGGCGGGAGCCTGTTCCAGGACCACGTGCGCGTTCGTCCCGCTGATCCCGAACGACGACACCCCGCAGCGCCGCGGCCCGTCGTCGTCCGCCCAGTCCCGTTGCTCCGCGAGCAGGGCGACGCCACCGGAGGTCCAGTCGACCTCAGGGGTCGGGGAGGCCACGTGCAGCGTCCTGGGCAGCACGCCGCGCCGGAGCGCCTCGACCATCTTGATGACGCCGACCACCCCGGAGGCGCCCTGGGTGTGGCCGACGTTCGACTTCACCGAGCCGATCCACAGCGGGTCGTCCGCCGTCCGGCCGTCGCCGTAGACCGCTTGCAGGGCAGCGACCTCGACCGGGTCGCCCACCCTCGTCCCGGTGCCGTGCGCCTCCACCGCGTCCACATCGGATGGACGAAGTCCCGCGTCGGCGAGGGCGTCGCGAATGACCTGCTCCTGGGCGGCTCCGCTCGGTGCCGTGAGCGACGGGCTCGCACCATCGTGGTTGACCGCGGACCCGCGCAGGACCGCGAGCACCTCGTGGCTCTGTTCCCGCGCGTAGGACAACCGCTCCACGAGCAGCAGGCCGACGCCCTCGCTCCAGGCCGTGCCGTCCGCGTCCGCGCTGAACGGCTTGCACCGGCCATCGGGAGCCAGGGCGCCCTGTCGGCTGAAGGCCAGGAACGGCCCCGGTGTCGGCATGACGGCGACACCGCCGACGATGGCCTGCCTGCACTCCCCGTGGCGCAACGACCGCGCGGCCAGGTGCAGGGCGACCATCGCGCCGGACGAGGCGGTGTCCACGGTCATGACGGGCCCGCGCAGCCCCAGTTGGAAGGCCAACCGCCCGGAGTTCACGCTCGCGGCGGTGCCGGTGTGCAGGTGTCCCTCCGCACCACCGTCGGCGTTCGTCGTGCCGGGACCGTACTGGTGGTTCTCCGACCCGATGAACACGCCCACGGCACTGCCCCGCACCCGCGTCGGGTCGACGCCGACCCGTTCGAGCAGGTTCCACGCCTCCTCCAGCAGGAGCCTCTGCTGCGGGTGCATCGCCTCCGCCTCGCGCGGGGAGATGCCGAAGAAGTCGGCGTCGAAACCGGCGACGTCGTCGAGGAAACCGCCGCGCCGGACGTAGGTCCGGCCCGGCTTGCCCGGATCCGGGTCGTAGATCCCGGCCACGTCCCAGCCGCGGTCGTCGGGGAACGGCCCGAACACGTCGCCTCCGTCGACCAGCAGCCGCCAGAACTCCGCGGGCGTGCTGACACCGCCGGGGAGGCGGCACGCCGTACCGACGATCACGACCGGATCGTGCCTGCTGTCCATCGTGTCCTGGGACGTGCCGGTACCGGACGGCCTGCGGACGTCGTTCGTCATGACGCCGAATCACCCCAACCACTTCGAGCATGGACAGAGAACTCCCTGCTGGAGGGTAGGAGCGGTCCGACCGCGCTTTCCCTACACAATCGGGGCGCACGGGGAAGCCCGGCGCGACCGATCGGCTCCCGCGGGCTCTTCTAGGGGATTCCGGGCCGCTGCCGTGAGATCAAGGTCTCGTACGACTGCGGGACCGGCCTCCGGCCGCGCGCCCACGGCCCATTCTGGAAAGGAAGCCCATGGATTCCCCTCGGCGGCCGATCATGTTCGTCACCCTGCCGGAGAGCGGGTTGATGAACTCGTTGCGCGTGCTGGCAGGCGAACTGGCCCGGCGCGGCGTCCAGGACATCTGGTTCGCCACCGACGAGCACCGGCGCGGGGACGTCGAGGCGTTGGCGGACAAGTCCAAGGTCGAGTTCTGGTCGCTCGGCGAGGTCGAGCCGCGGCTGTCCGCGCTGACGTGGAGCGACGAGGTCTACCGCGCGGTGACCCAGCCCTCCCGGTTCAAGTCCCACAAGGCGATCATCAAGCACAGCTACGACCCCAGCGCGCACCTGCCCAAGTACGAACGCCTCAGCGCCGCGGTCGACGAGGTCAAGCCCGCGCTGATGGTCATCGACACCACCGCGGCGTTCGGCGTGGACGTGGCCGTCACCAAGAACATCCCGTACGTGCTCAGCGCCCCGTACCTGCCGAGCAACCTCGTCTCCACCTACATGCCGTTCGGCAAGTCCTACACCTCGCCCGACTTCCCGGTGCCGCACTCCGGCCTGCCGTTGAAGATGACCCCGTTGCAGCGCCTGGAGAACAGGCTGTTCCGCTGGCGCACGCTGGGGATCTTCCTCGACCCGAGGATGGCGCGGATGATGGCCGAGGACTCGCGCAAGCGCAAGGAACTCGGGATCGCCTGGCAGGCCCGCAAGCCGATGGGCGCCGTCGAACTCGCCGAGATGGTGCTGTGCTACTCCGTGGCGGAGATGGACTACCCGTTCACGCCGCCGAGCAACATGCGCCTCGTCGGTGCCGTGGTCCCGCCGCTGCCCGAGGCCCCGGAGGACGTGGAGATGTCCCGGTGGCTGTCCGAGCAGGATTCCGTGGTCTACATGGCCTTCGGCACCAACACCCGGCTGACCAAGCCCCAGGTCGACGACCTGCTCGAGGTCGCCCGGCGGCTGGAGGGCGAGCACCAGTTCCTCTGGAAGCTCCCGACCGAGCAGCAGCACCTGCTGCCGACCGACGGGTCGGTGCCTGCCAACGTGCGCGTCGAGAACTGGATCCCCTCCCAGTACGACGCGCTGGCCCACCCGAGCGTCAAGGCCATGTTCACCCACGCGGGCGGCAACAGCTTCCACGAGAGCCTGTACTTCGGCAAGCCGCTGGTCTCCCGTCCACTGTGGATCGACTGCCACGACCAGGCCTTGCGGGGACAGGACTTCGGCGTCAGCCTCACCCTGGACCGACCGGCGGGCTTCGACCCCGACGACGTGGTGGACAAGCTCACCAGGGTGCTCACCGAGAGTTCCTTCCGCGAGCGCGCGGAGCACTACCGAGACCTGCTGCGCGCGGCGGGCGGTCGCGAACGCGCCGCCGACCTGCTGGTGGGGCTCGTGTCCGGCCGCGAATGACCTTCCCGCCCCCAGTCCCCCGACAGAACCGAGGATCCGATGGGATTCAAGTACCCGGTCACCAAACCCAGCCTCACCGGACGTGAGCTGGAATACGTGACCAGCGCGGTCTCCAACGGCTGGATCTCCGCGCAGGGACCCTACGTCAAGCAGTTCGAGCAGGCGTTCGCCGACTACAACGGGGTCGCGCACGGCATCGCGTGCTCGTCGGGCACCGCGGCGCTCACGCTCGCGCTGCGCGCGCTGGGCATCGGCCCCGGCGACGAGGTGATCGTCCCCGAATTCACCATGGTCGCCTCGGCGTGGCCGGTCGACTACGTCGGCGCCACGCCGGTGTTCGTCGACTGCCGCGACGACCTGACGATCGACCCCGCGCTGATCGAGGCGAAGATCACCCCGCGCACCAAGGCCATCATGCCGGTGCACGTCTACGGCAGGCAGTGCGACATGGACGCGATCATGGACATCGCCTTCCACTACAACCTGCGCGTGGTCGAGGACTCCGCCGAGGCCCACGGCGTCAAGCCGGTCGGCGACATCGCGTGCTTCTCGCTGTTCGCCAACAAGATCATCACCGCGGGCGAGGGCGGCGTCTGCCTCACCGACGACGACCGGCTGGCCCGCCAGCTCGCACACCTGCGGACGATGGCACCCACCTCCGACCGGCTGGTCCCCGGTGACGAGCAGAGGCACAGCTTCCTGCACAAGAAGGTCGGCTACAACTTCCGGATGACCAACATGCAGGCGGCGGTCGCGCTGGCCCAGACCGAGCGCCTGGACGAGATCCTCAAGATCCGCGGTGAGATCGAGACGCGCTACGACAAGGGTCTCAAGGACGTCCCCGGCATCATCCTCATGCCGCCGCGGGACGTGCTGTGGATGTACGACGTGCGGGCGCAGCGGCGCGACGACCTCCGCACGTACCTCGCGGAGGAGGGCATCGACACCCGGCTGTTCTTCAAGCCCATGAGCCAGCAGCCCGGCTACCTCTCCCCGGACTGGGAGTCGCTGAAAGCCACCCGCTTCAGCCGTGACGGCCTCTACCTGCCGACGCACGCCGAGCTCACCGCGGACGACCAGGACCACATCATCGGCAGGATCCGCGCCTTCTACGGCGTCGGCTGACCCAAGGAAACGAGACGCGTGACATGACGATCCAGGACACGGGCGTCACGGAGTTCCCGGTGCGCAAACCCGACGTGCCGTTCCCGCCCCCGCAGTACGCGGACTTCCGCGACCGGGACGGCCTCGTGCGCTCGGTGCTGCCCACCGGGTGCCCGGTGTGGCTGGTGACCAGGCACGAGGACGTGCGCATGGTGCTGACCGACCGCCGGATCAGCTCCAACCCGTCCCTGCCGGGTTTCCCGAACGTCGCCGTCACCGGCGGGGTGCCGCGGCAGGACCAGATCCCCGGCTGGTTCGTCGGGCTGGACCCGCCGGAGCACGACAGGTTCCGCAAGGCGCTCATCCCCGAGTTCAGCGTGCGCCGGGTCCGCGAGTGGCAGCCGACCATCCAGTCCATCGTGGACGCGCAGATCGACGCGATGCTCGCGAAGGGGGACTCCGCCGAGCTGGTCGCCGAGCTCGCGCTGCCCGTGCCGTCGCTGGTCATCTCGACGATCCTCGGCGTTCCCCCCATCGACCGGGACTTCTTCGAGTCGCGGACGAAGACCCTCGTCAGCGTCCAGACCACCACCGAGGGCGAGCGCGACGTCGCCGTCCGCGAGCTGCTGCGCTACCTGGAGCGGCTGATCGCCCTCAAGCAGAAGCGGCCCGGCGACGACCTGGTCAGCAGGCTGCTCGCCAACGGGAACCTGGAACCGCGCGAGCTCACCGGTGTCGTGATGCTGCTGCTGATCGCGGGCCACGAGACCACCGCGAACAACATCGCGCTCGGTGTCGTCACGCTGCTGGGCAACCCGCGGTGGATCGGCGACAGCCGGGCGGTCGACGAGCTGCTGCGCTACCACTCCGTCGCCGACCTGGTGGCCCTGCGGGTCGCGGTCGAGGACGTGGAGGTGGGCGGACAGCTCATCAAGGCGGGCGAGGGCATCATGCCGCTGATCGCGGGCGCCAACCGGGACGACCGCAACTTCGGCTGCCCCGAGGACTTCGACCCCGGCCGCACCACGCGCAACCACGTGGCGTTCGGCTACGGCGTGCACCAGTGCCTCGGGCAGAACCTGGTCAGGGCCGAGATGGAGATCGTCTACCGGACGCTGTTCGAGCGCGTCCCGACGCTCGCCCTGGACACCACGCCGGACCTGTTGCGGTTCAAGCACGACGGCACCCTGTTCGGACTGCACACGTTGCCGGTGCGCTGGTGACCGCGTCCGGACCGAACCCGAAGTAGAAGGAGCAGAAGGACCATGCGGATCGATGTGAACGACGGACGGTGCGTGGGCGCCGGGCAGTGCGTGCTCAACGCGCCGGGGCTGTTCGACCAGGACGACGAGGGCATGGTCAAGGTGCTCGACCAGCACCCCGCGGGCCCGGACGTGGCCGCCGTGCTGCAAGCCGTCGACATGTGCCCCTCCGGTGCCATCAACGTGACCGGTTTCTGAGGCAGGACAGCGGGAAGGGGGGTGGGGGGGGGGGGCCGGCGCCAACCCCCACCCCCCC
>NZ_JANYMP010000029.1:26653-70272 GCF_025061645.1 Umezawaea endophytica
GTGCCGGGTCGGGGCCCCCCCCCCCACCCCCCTTCCCGTCGTGTCAGCGGGCGCGGGCCGCCGCGCCGGTACCGATCCTCGTCAGCCAGTCCTCCATCACCCGCGCGGTGACCGAGGAGTCCTCCTGCGCCAGCGAGAAGTGGTTGGCGTCGATGGTGACGACGTCGTCCGCGGGCACCAGCTCCTCCTGCTGCTCGTGCGTCGACGCGGCGTCGGCGGAGTCGAACAGCGGTTTGCCGCACCGGACCAGCAGCTTGGGGGCCGTGGTCGGCTCGGCGTGCAAGCCGGACATCCGGTTGAGGTAGTGCGCCATCGCGGACAGCCTGGTGCTGTCCACGGTGGACGTGGACGCCGACTCGTCGCCGATGTAGGTCTTGGCCAGCATCCGGTAGTCGGTGCTCTCCTCACGGCCGTGCCGCACGCTCAGGGTGTCCAGCATGATGACGCCCTCGGCGCGCACCCCCCACATGCTCTCCAGCAGGCCCGCCGCCGCGAGCGCGATCGAGCCGCCCGAGGAGTGCCCGACCAGGACGAACGGTTCGCCGTCACTGGCGTGCAGCACGCTCTCGGCCACCACCCGCGCGATGGCCTGGGCCGACGCGGGCAGGCTCTCCCCGGCGCCGAACCCCGGCAGCGGCAGCGCCATGATCCGCCGGGTGCCGCCGAAGTGCGCCGCGATGCGCGCGTACTGGTGCACGCCACCGGTCATCACCGGCGCGCTGACGCAGATGAGCAGCGGCTCGGCGGCTCCCCTGGCGAGCGTCACGGGTGCGGGCAGCTCGTCGAGCTCGGCGGGCATGTCGAACATCGGCCGGACGCCCGCGAGCGCCTTGAGCAGGGTCCAGCCCTCCTCCAGCTTGCCGCCGTTGACGGCGTCGAAGAAGGTCTTGCCGATGGTGTCCTCCGGCGCGCCGGAGGAGGTCCCGACGGCCGAACCGCCGCTCGCGGCGAACTGCTCGCGCAGCCACCGGGCCAGCAGGCCGGGTGTCTTGTGGTCGAAGGCCACGGTGGCGGGCAACCGCATCCCGGTCGTGTCGGCGAGCTTGTTGCGCAGCTCCACCGAGATCAGCGAGTCGAAACCCGCCTCGAGGAAGTCCCGCTCCGGGTCGATCTCACTGGAGTCCGGGTGGCCGAGGACGACGGCCGAGTAGTCGACGACCAGGTCCAGGAACACCTGCTCCCGCTCGGTGGTGTCGAGGCCTCGCAGGCGGTCGCGGAGGGTGGCCGACGAGACCTCGCCCGCCGCGGCGGCAGCGCGTCGGGGAGCGCGCACCAGGTTGCGCAGCAACGGGTGTGGCGCCACCCCGCTGCGCGCGCCGGACTTCACCGCCAGTGGGATGAGCACCGGGTCAGGGCAGGCCGTCGCCTCGTCGAACAGCGCCATTCCCTGCGCGCCCGTCAACGGCACCGAGCCGGAGCTCGCCATGCGGCGGATGTCGGCCTCGCTCAACGACTCCGTCATCCCGCCGCCCTGCGCCCAGGCTCCCCAGGCCAGCGACAGCGCGGGCAGCCCCGCGGCCTGGCGGTGCACGGCCAGTGCGTCCAGTGCCGCGTTGGCCGCCGCGTAGTTGGCCTGCCCAGGGCTGCCCATCACACCGGAGAGCGAGGAGAACAGGACGAAGTCCGCGAGGTCGGCGTCCCGCGTGAGGTCGTGCAGGTGCCAAGCCGCGTCGACCTTCGGTCGCAGCACGGTGGCCAGCCTCTCGGGAGTGAGCGCGCCGATCACCCCGTCGTCCAGCACGCCCGCCGTGTGCACGACGGCGGTCAGCCGGTGCTCGGCGGGGACGGTCGCGAGCAGCTCGGCGACCGCGGCCCGGTCGGACACGTCGCAGGCCGCGATCGTGACGTCCGCCCCGTGCGCAATCAGCTCGGCCTGAAGCTCCAGGGCACCCGGCGCGTCCGGGCCGCGCGTGCCCACCAGGAGCAGCCGCCGCACGCCGCGCTCGGCGACCACGTGCCGGGCGAGCTGGGCGCCCAGCGCGCCGGTACCGCCGGTGATCAGCACGGTGCCGTCCGCCGCCCACTCGCGGGGCGTGACGTCCGGACCCGCGGAGAACCTGGCCAGCCGACCCGCGCGCACGTCGCCGCCGGTCACCACGACCTGGGTCTCGCCTGCGGCGAGCAGGGCGGGCGCGCTCGCCACCCGCGGCCTGGACGCACCGGCGTCGTCGATGTCCATGAGCAGCAGGCGACCGGGATTCTCCGACTGGGCCCCGCGCACCAGCCCCCACACGGCGGCCGCGGCCGGGTTGCCGCCATCGGTGGCGCCCCTGGTGAGCAGCACCAGCCGGGCGTCGGCGCAGTCCTCGCGGGTCAGCCAGTCCTGGAGGAGCGCCAGCACGGACGCGGTCGCGTCGTGGACGGACTCCGGGCCACCGCCGGGCGCACCGCTCACCGGGACCAGCACCAGCTCGGGGTCGTCGCCGCGGCCGAACACGTCACCCAGCGAGGTGCCGTAGCCGACCACCGCGCAGCCCGCCCGGACGAGGTCGGAGCTGACCCCGAACTCGTCGGTGCCCACCACGGCCCACCGGGTCTCCGGGACCACCGCCGCGTCGACCGGGGCCCATTCGAGCCGGAACAGCGACGCCTGCCCGCCACGGGGACCGGCCGCGGCACCGGCCGCCAGCGGGCGCAGGCCCAGTGCCTCGACCGAGACGACGGGCTGACCGGCGGAGTCCACGGCCGTGATCGACACGACGTCGCCGCCCGCGGAGGAGAGCCTGGCCCGCAGTGCCGCGGCACCACCCGCGTGCAGGCTCACCCCCTCCCACGAGAAGGGTGCGAGCGGCCGGTCCTGTTGGCTGGAGTCCAGGAACGCCACCGACTGCACCACGGCGTCCATCAGCGCCGGGTGCAGGCCGAACATGCCCGCGTCCCGGACGTCGCCGGGCAGCGCCACCTCGACGAACACCTCACCCGGCGCCCGCCACACGCGCCGCATCCCCTGGAACACGGGGCCGTACTCGGACCGCTCGTAGAAGCCGCCCAGCTCGGCCTCGACCGCGCCTTCCGGTGGCCACACGCCGATGTCGCGGCCCGCGGACGCCCCGACCGCGAGCACACCCGTCGCGAGACGGGTCCACTCGCCGTCCCCGTCCTGGGGCGTGGCCGAGATCCGGACCTGCCTGCGGCCGTCCTCGTCGCCGTCGACCTGGACCTGCACGCGCATCGCGCCCTGCCGCGGCAGCACGAGCGGCGCGGACAGGGTCAGCTCCTCGATCCGGTCGCACCCGACCTCGTCACCCGCCCGCAGGGCCAGCTCCATGAAGCCGGTGGCGGGCAGCGCCGCCTCCCCCATGATCGTGTGGTCGGCCAGCCACGGGTGGGTTTGCAGGGACAGGCTGCCGGTGAGCACCGTGCCCTCCCCCGCGGCCAGCGTCATGCTGGCGCCCAGCAGCGGGTGTCCCACCGACGCCAGGCCCGCGCCCGTCACGTCACCGGCGCCCGCGAGGCTCTGCGGCCAGTAGCGCTGGTGCTGGAAGGCGTAGGTCGGCAGGTCGACGAGCTCCGCGCCCGTGTCGGCGAAGAACCCCTCCCAGTCGACCCGCACCCCGCGGGTGTGCAGCGACGCCAACGCCGTCATGGCCGCCTGCTCCTCGTCCCGGTCCTTGCGCAGGATCGGCACCACGGCCAAACCGGGCACGACCTCGGCGACCATCGCCGAGAGGACACCGTCCGGCCCCAACTCCAGCACCACGTCCACGTCCATCGCCGCGACACCGTCGGCGAACCGCACCGGCTCACGCACGTGCTCAACCCAGTAGGCGGCCGTGCACAGCACCTCCGCCGTCGCGACCTCACCGGTCACGTTCGACACCACCGGGATCAACGGCTCGTGGAACGACAACGGCGCCAGAGCCGCCTCGAAATCGGCCAGCATCGGGTCCATCAACGGCGAGTGGAACGCGTGCGACACCGCCAACCGCCGGTGCTTCCAACCCCGATCCGCCACCTCGTCGGCGATTCGCTCCACCGCGGCGAGGGCCCCGGAGACCACCACCGACGACGGCCCGTTCACCGCGGCCACCGACACCTCGCCCTCGAACCCCACCAGCAACGGCAGCACGTCGTCCTCGGACGCCGCCACCGCCAGCATCGCCCCACCCGGCGGCAGGGCCTCCATCAACCGGGCGCGAGCCGACACCAGCGCGCACGCGTCCGTCAACGACAACACCCCAGCCACATGCGCGGCCGAGATCTCCCCCAGCGAATGCCCGGCCACCACCGTGGGACGCACACCCCACGACTCCACCAACCGGAACAACGCCACCTCGACCGCGAACAACGCGGGCTGAGCCCACCCGGTCCGGTTCAAGACCTCGGCGTCCTCACCCCACACCACGTCCCGCAGCCCATCGAACCCCTCCACCACCGCGTCGAAAGCGGCCGCGAACACCGGGAACCGGTCGTACAACCCACGACCCATCCCGAGCCGCTGAGACCCCTGACCGGAGAACACCACACCCACACGACCACGACCGACGACACCCTCGACCACCGCGTCACCCACCAGACCCGCACGGTGGTCGAAGTGCGACCGCGCCACGGCCAGCGACAGACCCACGTCCACCGCGCTCAGCCCAGGCCGTTCAGCGACCCACGACCGCAACCGCGTGACCTGCTCGCCGACCGCGGCGGCGGACTTGCCCGACACCATCCACGGCACCATGACGTCCGGGACCACCGCCCGGTCCCCGGACTCCACCACGGGAGCCTGCTCCAGGACCACGTGCGCGTTCGTGCCGCTCACGCCGAACGACGACACCGCCGAACGACGCGGACGGTCGACCTCCGGCCACCCGGTGCGCTCGGTCAGCAGCTCCGCGGCACCGGCCGTCCAGTCCACGTGGGACGACGGCTCGGTCACGTGCAACGTCTCCGGCAGCACACCGTGCCGCATCGCCATGACCATCTTGATCACACCGGCCGCTCCGGCCGCGGCCTGGGTGTGCCCGATGTTCGATTTGATCGATCCCAGGCGGATCGGGAGGTCGCGGTCCTGCCCGTAGGTCGCGAGCAGGCTCTGCGCCTCGATCGGGTCACCCAGCACCGTGCCGGTGCCGTGCGCCTCGACCACGTCGACGTCGGCGGCGGACAGGCCCGCGTTCGCCAGCGCCTGGCGGATGACCCGCTGCTGCGACGGGCCGTTCGGCGCGGTGAAGCCGTTCGACGCGCCGTCCTGGTTCACCGCGGACCCGCGGATCACCGCCCACACCGGGTGGCCGTTGCGCTGTGCGTCCGCCAGCCGCTCGACGACGAACATCCCGACGCCCTCGGACCAGCCCGTGCCGTCCGCGGAGTCGGAGAAGGCCTTGCAGCGCCCGTCCGACGCGAGCGCGCCCTGCCGGGTGAAGCCGGCGAACCGGAGCGACGTGGTCATCACCGTCACGCCACCGGCCAGCGCCAGCGAGCACTCGCCCGCCCGCAACGCCTGTCCCGCGAGGTGCAGCGACACCAAGGACGAGGAGCACGCGGTGTCCACGGTGACCGCGGGCCCTTCGAGCCCGAACGTGTAGGACAGCCTGCCCGCGATCGCGCTGGCCGCGATACCGGTGCCCGCGTGGCCCTCCACGTCCTCACCGGAGGTGAGCACCAGGTTGGCGTAGTCCTGGCCGTCGGTGCCCGCGAACACCGCGGTCCGGCTGCCTCGCAACCGGGTGGGGTCGATCCCGGCCCGTTCGAACGCCTCCCACGAGGTCTCCAGCAGGAGTCGCTGCTGCGGGTCCATCGCCATCGCCTCGCGGGGCGAGATCCCGAAGAACGCGGGGTCGAAGTTCGCGACGTCGCGCAGGAACCCGCCCTGGAGCGTCGCGCTGCGGCCCGGTCCTTCCCCGGCCAGCAGGGAGAAGTCCCAGCCGCGGTCGGTCGGGAACCCCGAGATCGCCTCACCGCCGGAGGCGACGAGTTCCCACAGTTCCTCCGGTGAGGCGACCCCGCCGGGGAACCGGCAGGCCATCCCCACGATGGCGACCGGCTCGTGCCTGCCGGACTCCAGTTCCTCCAGGCGACGGCGGGTCTGGTGCAGATCCGCGGTGACCCACTTCAGGTAGTCGACGAGCTTCTTGTCGTCCGGCATCGTGCGTACACCTTCCTTCTCAAGGGACAAGTCGCCGGGTCACCGCCGGCCGGAACGGCCTAGTTCGTTGTCGATGAAGGCGAAGATCTCGTCCTCGCTCGCCGAGGAGATCCGTTCGGAGACCTCCACCTCGCCGGGTTCGTCGCCCGGCCCGCTCCACTGGGCGAGCAGCCGCCGAAGCCTCGTGACCACGCCGGTCCTGGTGACGTCGTCGAGCGCGGCCACGGCCGTCGACCTCTCCAGCCGGTCGAGGTCCGCCAGCGGGTCGGGCTTGCCTCCACCATCCACATCGGACATCAGCTCGGCGAGCAGGTGCTCGGCCAGCGCCGTGGGGGTCGGGTAGTCGAACACGAGGGTGGCCGACATGCGCAGCCCGGTGGCGTCCGCGACGCGGTTGCGCAGCTCGACCGCGGTGAGCGAGTCGAAGCCCAGTTCCCGGAACTCCCGGTCCACGCCGATCGAGTCCGGTGACGGGTGCGCGAGGACCGCCGCGACCTCCGTGCGGACGAGGTCCACGAGCCGGGTGTGCCGCGCGTGCGCGTCCAGACCGGCCAACTGCGCGCTGATCGGGACGACCGGCACCACCGCGTCGGCGGCCGTGCGCCGGGCGCCGCGGACGAGGCCGCGCAGCACCGGGTGGGCGACGGCGCCGGTGCGCGCGCCGGACGTGTTGACGGCCAACGGGACCAGCACCGGTTCGGTCGACGACGTGGCCGCGTCGAACAGCGCCATGCCCTGGTCGACGGTCAGCGGAGCGGATCCGGACCGGCTCATCCGGCGGATGTCGGCGTCGCTGAGCGTGCCGGTCATCCCGCCCTCCTGCGCCCAGGCGCCCCAGGCCAGCGACAGCGCGGGCGTGCCCGACCGCCGCCGGTGCCGCGCCAGTGCGTCCATGGCGGAGTTGGCCGCGGCGTAGTTGCCCTGCCCGGCACTCCCGGTCAAACCGGCCGTGGAGGAGAACAGCACGAACGCGGCGAGGTCACCGGTCAGCTCGTGCAGGTGCCACGCGGCGTCGATCTTGGGGCGCAGCACGGCCGTCAGGCGGTCCGGTGTCAGCGAGTCGACGACACCGTCGTCGAGCACACCCGCGGTGTGGACGACCGCCGTCAACGGGTGCTCGGCCGGTACTCCGGCCAGCAGCCGGGCCACCGCGTCGCGGTCGGCGACGTCGCAGGCGGTGATGGTGACCTCAGCCCCGAGTGCGGTCAGCTCGGCCTTGAGCGCGGTCGCACCGGGCGCGTCGGGGCCCCGCCTGCTGACGAGCAGCAGGTTGCGCGCGCCGCGGTCGGCGACCAGGTGGCGGGCCAGGTGCGCGCCGAGGCCGCCGGTGCCGCCGGTGACGAGCACGGTGCCGTGCGGGTCCCACTCCGGTGCGGTCGTGGCGTCCGCGGTGAACCGCTCCAGCCTGCCGACCCGGATCGTCCCGTCGGTCACCAGTGCCTGGTTCTCCCCCGCCGCGAACAGCGCGGGCACGGCCGCCAGCGCGGCCTTCCAGTCGTCGGCGTCGTCCACGTCCAGCAGCAGGAACCGGCCGGGGTGCTCCACCTGGGCCGACCGCACCAGGCCCCACACGGCCGCGGCGGCCACGTCCTGCCCGCCCACCGCGCCACTGGTCACGAAGACCAGCCGCAGGTCCGTGCACGGCTCGGCGAGCGACTGCCGCAGCACGTCGAGTGCCCACGAGGTCTGCTCGTGCACCGCGCCCAGACCGGTCCGCTCAGCGGTCGGCAGGCAGACGAGCACCAGCTCCGGGTCGACCCTGGAGTCGACCACGCCCTCCAGCGTGTCGCCCTTGCCCACCAGCGAACGCAGGCTCCCGGTCAGGCCGAGGGCGTCCTCGCCGAGGACGGCCCAGCGGATCTCCGGCGTCGGGACGGGCGCGAACGGGGTCCAGTCCAGCCGGAAGAGCCAGTCCGACTCCCGGCCCGGCCGTGCCGCCCCCTCACCGGACGAGGCCCTGAGCACGAGGTTGTCCACCGACACCACCGGCTGACCCGCGCCGTCGACGGCCGTGATCGACACCGCGTCGGTGCCGGTCCGGGTGAGCCGGACCCGCAGCGCGGTGGCACCGGTCGCGTGCAGGGACACGCCTTCCCACACGAACGGCAGCACCCCGTGGCCCGGCTCGTCGGAGTCGAGGTAGCCGACCGAGTGCAGCACCGCGTCCAGCAGCGCCGGGTGCACGCCGAAGTGCTCCGCGTCGCGCGCCTGCGCGGGCAGGGCCACCTCGACGTGGATCCCGTCGTCGTCGCGCCACACGCCGTGCAGGCCCTGGAACAGCGGCCCGTAGTCGGAACGCCCGTAGAACCCGGCCACGTCCACCTCGGTGGCGTTCGCGGGCGGCCACGCGCCGGTGGGAGCGGCGACCGCGGCGGGGGCACCGGGAACGAGGTACCCGGACGCGTGGCGGGTCCACCGGTCGCCGACCCGTTCGGGATCGCCCGCGTAGACACCCAGCTCACGGCGTCCGGAGTCGTCCGGGACACCGACCCTGACCTGGACCACCACCGCGGCGCGGTCGGGCAGTTCCAGGGGCGCCGAGATGGTGAGCTCCTCCACCCGGTCGCAGCCGACCTCGTCGCCCGCGCGCAGGGCGAGCTCGACGAACCCGGTGCCGGGGAACAGCACGCGGCCGCCGACGGTGTGGTCGGCCAGCCAGGGGTGGGTCCGCAACGACCACCGGCCGGTCAGCACCGTCCCCTCGCCGTCGGCGAGCTCGACCGCCGCGCCCAGCAGCGGGTGGCGCACCGCCCCCAGCCCCGCGCCCGTGACGTCACCGGAGGCCGCGCCCGCGGCGTCCGGCCAGTACCGCTCGTGCTGGAACGCGTAGGTCGGCAGGTCGACCGTCCGGGCGCCGGTCCCGGCGTAGAAGCCCGCCCAGTCCAGCGGTACGCCCAGCGAGTGGAGCACGCCCAGCGCGGTGACCGCGGTGATGTGCTCCTCGCGCCCCTTGCGCAGCAACGGAACAGCGGTGACGGACTGGCCGCGGACCTCCTGCGCCATGGCGGACAGGACGCCGTCCGGCCCCAGTTCCAGCAGGACGTCCACGTCCATGGCGGCGACACCGTCGGCGAACCGCACGGGTCGGCGCACGTGCTCCACCCAGTACCCGGCGGAGAACGTGTCGGGTCCGGCGAGCGCGCCGGTCACGTTGGACACCACCGGGATCGCCGGGGCGTGCGAGGCGATCCCGGTGGTGGCCTCGGCGAGGCCCGCCAGCACGGGATCCATGAGGGGCGAGTGGAAGGCGTGCGACACGGGCAGTCGCTTGGTCCGCACGCCGCGGTCCGCCAGCCGACCGGCGATCCGCTCGACGACGTCCCGCACACCGGCGACCACGACCGCCGACGGGCCGTTCACCGCGGCGAGGGACACCTCGTCCTCGTGTCCTTCCAGCAGCGGCAGCACGTCAGACTCGGCCGCCGCGACGGCGAGCATCGCCCCTCCGGGCGGCAAGGCCTGCATCGACCGGGCGCGGATCGTCACCAGGGCGCACGCGTCCCGCAGCGACAGCACCCCGGCGACGTGGGCGGCGGTGATCTCGCCCAGCGAGTGCCCGGCCACCACCTCCGGGCGCACGCCCCAGGACTCCACCAACCGGTACATCGCGACCCCGACGGCGAACAGCGCGGGCTGGGCCCACCCGGTCCGGTCCAGTTCCTCGGCGTCCTCGCCCCACATCACGTCCAGCAGCGGGCTGTCCAGCCACCGGTCGAGCTCGGGGACGACCTCGTCGAGCGCTTTCGCGAACACCGGGAACCGGTCGTGCAGGTCCCGGCCCATCCCCAACCGCTGGGAACCCTGGCCGGTGAACACGACCCCGACCCGGCCGCGGCCCGCGACGCCCTCGACCACCGCGTCGCCGATCATCGCCAGGCGGTGCTCGAAGTGCGACCGCGTGGAGGCCAGGGACCACCCCACGTCCACGCGGTCCGCGTCCGGCCGCTCGTCGGCCCAGGACCGCAGCCGGTCGGCCTGGTCTCGAACCGCGGCGGCGGACCGGCCCGACAGCACCCACGGCACCGCGTGGCGGCACCCGTCCCCCGTCTCGGGCGCGGGGGCGTCCGGGGCCTGTTCGAGGATGACGTGGGCGTTCGTGCCGCTGATGCCGAACGACGACACGGCCGACCGGCGCGGCCGATCCACCTCGGGCCACGGCGCCTGCTCCGTCAGCAACTCCACCGCACCCGCCGACCAGTCCACATGAGACGACCGCTCGGTCACGTGCAACGTCCTGGGCACCACACCCCGACGCATCGCCATCACCATCTTGATCACACCCGCCACACCAGCCGCCGCCTGCGCATGACCGATGTTCGACTTCACCGACCCCAACAACACCGGACGCTCCCGACCCTGCCCATACGTCGCCAACAACGCCTGCGCCTCGATCGGATCACCCAGCCTCGTACCCGTGCCGTGCGCCTCCACGACGTCCACATCGGACGGTTCGAGACGGGCGTTGGCCAGTGCCTGGCGGATCACCCGCTGCTGCGACGGCCCGCTCGGCGCGGTGAAGCCGTTGGACGCGCCGTCCTGGTTCACCGCGGAGCCCCGCAGCACCCCGAGCACGCGGTGGCCGTTGCGCTCGGCGTCCGACAGTCGCTCCAGCAGCAGCATCCCGACGCCCTCGGACCAGCCCGTGCCGTCCGCGGTGTCGGAGAACGCCTTGCACCGGCCGTCCGGTGCGAGGCCGCCCTGGCGGGAGAACTCGACCAGCGCGCCGGGGGTGGACATCACGTTGACGCCGCCCACCAGCGCCAGCGAGCACTCGTCGGCCCGCAGCGCCTGCGCCGCGAGGTGCATCGACACCAACGACGACGAGCACGCGGTGTCCACGGTGACCGCCGGGCCTTCGAGCCCGAACGTGTAGGACAGCCTGCCGCTGGCCGCGCTGGCCGCGATGCCGGTGCCCACCTCGGCCGCGGCCTCGGAGGCCGCCTTGACCACCAGGTAGGCGTAGTCCTGGCCGTTGGTGCCGACGAACACACCGGTCCGGCTGCCCCGCAACGAGGCGGGGTCAACGCCCGCCCGCTCGAACGCCTCCCACGACACCTCCAGCAGCAGGCGCTGCTGGGGGTCCATGCCGACGGCCTCCCGCGGCGAGATGCCGAAGAAACCGGCGTCGAAGTGATCGGCGCCCGCCAGGAACCCACCGCGCAGCGTGGCACTGCTGCCGCCGCCGTCACCCGCGAGCGAGTCGATGTCCCAGCCGCGGTCGTCCGGGAAGGGCACGATGCCCTCCCCGCCCGCGGCGACCAGGTCCCACAGGTCCTCCGGTGAGGCGACCCCGCCGGGGAAGCGGCACGCCATGCCGATGATCGCGACCGGCTCGGTGGCGGCGGCCACGAGCCGACGGTTCTGCCGTCGCAGCCGGTCCGTCTCCTTCACGGCCGTGCGCAGTGCTTGGACAACCTGGTCGTCCGGCGTCGTCATGGTCTGCTCCATCAGTCGGACTGTCCGTTGAGAGCGGCTTTCACGAGGTCGGCGACGTCCATCGAGTCGATGGTCTCGCCCTCCTCGGCCCGCGGCGCTGCCGAGGCGCGGCCCGCGAGTTGCAGCAGTGGTTCGAGCACGCCGATCTCCCGCAGTTGGCCCAGCGACACCGAGACCAGCAGCTTGCGGACCGCGGCCTCCTCGCTGTCGTCGTCGCCCGCACCGCTGTCGGGCATCAGCCGGTCGAGCACGTGCGCGGCGAGCGCGGTGGGTGCCGGGTGGTCGAACACCAGCGTCGACGGCAGGGTGAGGCCCGTGGCCGCGTGCAGCGCGTTGCGCAGCTCCACTGCGGTCAGCGAGTCGAACCCGAGGTCGCGGAACGCCTTGTCCGGCGAGACGACATCCGGGTCCGGGAGTCCGAGCACCTCGGCCGCGAGGCCGCGCACGAGCTCCAGCACCGCCTCCGTGCGCTGGGCGGGCGACTTGCCCGCCAACCGGTCCCGCAGGGCGAGGCCCGCCGCCTCCTCGTCGATCGTGGCGGTGATCCTCGGGGCCTCCGCGTACCCCGGCAGGTCGCGGAGCAGGGCACCGGACCGGGCGGCCAGCGTGCCGCGGGCGAACCGGTCCGCGGACACGTCGACGACCACGGCGGTCGGCTCGCTCTCCATGACCAACTGGCGCAGCGCCAGGACGGCGAGGTCCGGGTCCATCGCGCCGATGCCCGCGCGCTGGGAGCTGTCGGACGCGGACGCCGTGCCCGCCATCCCCGCTCCCCGCCAAGCGCCCCAAGCGATGGCGGTGGCCGCCTTGCCGTTCGCGCGGCGCCGCTCGGCGAGGGCGTCGAGCATCGCGTTGGCTGCCGCGTAGTTGCCCTGGCCGGGGTTGCCCATCGTGCCGGAGGCCGAGGAGAACAGCACGAACGCCGACAGGTCGGCCTCCGCCGTCAGCTCGTCGAGCAGCAGCGCCGAGGTGACCTTCGACCGGAACACGGCGTCGAACCGGTCCGGCGTCATGCCTTCGAGGATCCCGTCGTCGAGCACACCGGCCGTGTGCACGACACCGGTGAGCGGCCTGGTCTCCGGGATGTCCGCGAGCAGGCCCGCCAGCGCGGCGCGGTCGGCCACGTCGCACGCGACCACCGTGACATCAGTGCCCAGACCCATGAGCTCGTCCCGCAGTTCGGCGGCTCCCGGCGCGTCGGCGCCGCTCCGGCTGGCCAGCACCAGGTGCTCGGCACCCTGCTGGGCCAGCCGCCGGGCGACGTGCGCGCCGAGCGCGCCCGTGCCGCCGGTGACCAGCACGGTCCCGCTCGGGGCCCAGAGCCGGTCCGGAGCCGGTGCGGGAGCGGGCGTCAGGCGCCTGCCGAACGTCGCGGCCGAGCGCACGGCCACCTCGTTCTCGCCGTTCGCGGCGGCCAGCACGCCGGGCAGCCGGGACGCGGAGTCCCCGTCCAACGTCCTGGGCAGGTCGACCAGGCCGCCCCAGCGGTCCGGGTACTCCGCCGCGGCCACCCGGCCGAGGCCCCAGACCGCCGCCTGCGCCGGGTCGGGCACGGTGTCGTCGGCGGCGCCGACGGTGACCGCCTCCCTGGTCACGCACCACAGCGGGGCACCGATCCCGGCGTCGCCCATCGCCTGGAGCAGCGCGACGGTGAGCAGGACGCCCGCCGGGGTGCCCGCCGACGCCGTGTCGTCCAGCGCGAGCAGCGAGACCACACCGCCGAAGCGGCCGTCCACCGAGCGCAGTCGGTCGGCGATGGCCTCCCGGTCCGGTCCGGAGACCTCGATCGGGACCACGTCGGCGCCGAGTGCGGCGAGCACGCCGGACACCCATCCGTCGGTCAGGCCGCCGCTCGGGACGACGGCCAGCCACGGACCGGACGGACCCGCCGCGGAACGACCCGCCAACGGCCGCCAGACGATCCGGTGGCGCCATCCGTCCACGACGGACCGGGAGTGGTGCGCGGCGCGCCAGTCGAGCAGCGCGGGCATGACCTCCGACAGCGCCTCGGGCCGGACGTCGAGGATGCTCCCGAGGGACTCGACGTCCTCGTCGCGCACCGCGGCCCAGAACCGCTCGTCCTCGGGCGCGGGGGTGCCGAGGACCGGCGTGGGTTCGGCCGAGGACCAGAACCTCTGGTGCTGGAACGGGTAGGTCGGCAGGTCGACCCGACGGGGTGCGGCGTCCGCGTGGAACGCGGACCAGTCCACGCCCACCCCCCGCACGTGGAGCCGGGCGACCGCGGCGACCAGCGTGGGCTCCTCGTCGCGGTCCCGGCGCAGCGCGGGGACGGCCAGTTGCGGTCGGGTCGACGGCGGGATGCTGTCGTGCGCCATCGCGGTCAGCACGCCGTCGGGACCGAGTTCGAGGAACTCGGTGACACCGAGGTCGAGCATCGTGCGCAGGGCGTCGCCGAAGCGCACCGCCTCCCGCACGTGCCGGACCCAGTAGTCCGCGGTGCCGATCTCGTCGGCCGTGACCAGCGCGCCGGTCAGGGTCGACACGATCCGGAAGGACGGGGCCTGGTAGGTCACCCGGCGGGCGACCTCGGCGAAGTCCGCCAGCATCGGGTCCATCAGCGGCGAGTGGAACGCGTGGCTGACCCGCAGCGTCCTCGTCCTGCGTCCCAGTGCCGCGAACCACTCCCGGACCTGCTCGACGGCGGTCGCCCCACCGGCGACCACGACGGCGTTCGGTCCGTTCACCGCGGCGATCGACACGCCCTCGCCGAGCCGCGGCACCACCTCGTCCTCCGCCGCCTCCAGCGAAGCCATCGCGCCACCGGCGGGCAGTGCCTGCATCAGCCTGCCGCGGGCGGCGACCAGCTCGCAGGCGTCGGCCAGCGAGAGGACGCCCGCGACGTGCGCCGCCGCCAGCTCGCCGATCGAGTGGCCCGCGAGGTAGTCCGGGCGCAGGCCCCACGACCGCACCAGCCGGAACAGCGCCACCTCGACGGCGAAGAGCGCGGGCTGGGTGTAGCCGGTCTGGTCCAGCCACTCCGCCTCCGGCGTGCCGGGCTCGGCGAAGACGACCTCCCGCAGCGGGCGGTCCAGCCGGGCGTCCAGCTCGGTGAGCACCGCGTCGAAGGCCTCCGCGAACACCGGGAAGCGCTCGTGCAACCGCTTGCCCATCCCGGCGCGCTGCGCGCCCTGTCCGGTGAACAGGAACGCCGTCTTCCCGCCGCCCACGACCCGGTCGGCCACCGCGAACGGACTCGGCCGCCCCTTGGCCACGGCGTCGAGCCCGGCCGCCAGGTCGTCGGGCCCGGTGACCAGGACGGCGGCGCGGTACTCGAACGCCGCGCGCGTCGTCGCCAGCGAGAACGCCAGGTCGGACGGGTCGACGCCGGTGTCGGCGGACTGCCGCAGCCGCACCGCCTGTGCGCGCAGCGCGGCGGGCGTCGCCCCGGACAACGGCACCAGCACCACTCCGGGCCGCCGTTCGGCGGTGGGAACGGTCTCCTCGGCCGGAGCCTGCTCGATGATCATGTGCGCGTTCGTGCCGCTCGCCCCGAACGCGGAGACCGCGGCCCGCCGCGGCCGTTCCACCTCGGGCCACGGCGTCTGCTCCGTCAGCAACTCCACCGCACCCGCCGACCAGTCCACATGAGACGACCGCTCGGTCACGTGCAACGTCCTGGGCACCACACCCCGACGCATCGCCATCACCATCTTGATCACACCCGCCACACCAGCCGCCGCCTGCGCGTGACCGATGTTCGACTTCACCGACCCCAACAACACCGGACGCTCCCGACCCTGCCCATACGTCGCCAGCAGCGCCTGCGCCTCGATCGGATCACCCAGCTTCGTACCCGTGCCGTGCGCCTCCACGACGTCCACATCGGACGCCGTCAGCCCGGACACGGCCAGCGCCTTGCGGATCACCCGCTGCTGCGACGGTCCGCTGGGCGCGGTGAGGCCGTTGGACGCGCCGTCCTGGTTGATCGCCGACCCGCGGATCACCGCGAGGACCTGGTGCCCTTCGCGGCGGGCGTCGGACAGCCGTTGCAGCACGACCACGCCGACGCCCTCGGACCAGCCCGTGCCGTCCGCGGTGTCGGAGAACGCCTTGCACCGGCCGTCAGCCGACAGCGCCCCCAGTTCGCCGAACTCGACGAAGTTGGTCGGCGAGGACATGACGGTCACGCCGCCCGCGACGGCCAGCCCGCACTCGCCGTTGCGCAGTGCCTGCGCGGCGAGGTGCATCGCGACCAGCGAGGACGAGCACGCGGTGTCGACGGTGACCGTCGGTCCCTCGATGCCGAACGTGTAGGCGAGCCGCCCGGACAGCAGGCTCGCCGACTGCACGTTCTGCCACTCGCCGCCGTCGGCGGCCGGGCGGTAGTCACCGCTGCCGCCGCCGACGAACACGCCCGCGTCGCTGCCGCGCAGCCCGACCGGGTCGATCCCGGCCCGTTCGAAGGCCTCCCACGTCGCTTCCAGCAGGATCCGCTGCTGCGGGTCCATGATCATGGCCTCGCGCGGCGAGATCCCGAAGAAGGCGGGGTCGAAGTCCGCGGCGCCGGAGAGGAAACCGCCCGAGCGGGCCACCGTGCGCGGGGTCGTGCCGGGCTCGGTACCCAGCAGGCCTGCCAGGTCCCAGCCCCGGTCGGCGGGTAGCTGGCCGACCAGGTCGACCTCACCGTCGACCACGTCCCAGAGGTCCTCCGGCGAGCCGATGCCGCCGGGGTAGCGGCAGCTCATGCCGACGATCACGATCGGGTCGTCGGTGTGCGCCACCACGTCCGCCCCGACGGCGGTGTCCGGCTGCTCGTCGAGCAGCTCGGCCAGCAGGTGCCGGGCGAGGACGGCGGGTGTCGGGTAGTCGAACACCAGCGTGGCGGGCAACGTGAGCCCGGTCGCGGTGACCAGTTCATTGCGCAGGTCCACGGCGGTCAGCGAGTCGAACCCGAGGTCCCGGAACGCCAGGTCGACGTCGACCGCGCCAGCACCCGCGTGGCCGAGCACGACGGCCACCCTCTCCCGCACCAGGTCGAGCACCTCCGCCGACCGCTCGTCCGCGGGCTTGCCGAGCAGCCTGAGCCGCAGCTCCTGCTCGCCCGGTCGTGCGGCTCCCCCGGTGGTGGGCGGCGCGACGGCCGCCTCCGGCAGCGCGGCCAGCAGCGGGCTCGGCCGTGCCTCGGTGAAGACGGGCGCGAACTGCTCCCACACCACGTCGACGACGGCAAGGTGCGTGCCCTCCGCGACCGCGCGGCTCAGCTCGCCGAGGGCGAGATCCGGTGCCATGGCGGGAAGTCCGGAGAGTCGCAGGTGCCGGACCAGGCTGCCGTCGTCCGGTGCGCCGAGGTCCAGCGCGCCCCACGAGATGGCCGTGGTCTTCCGCCGCCGGGTGGTCAGGGCGTCCAGGTAGGCGTCCGCCGCGGCCTGCACGCCGCGGCCTCGGAGGCCGAGGACGCCCGCCACCGACGTGAACAGCACGAGGGCGACGTCCGGCCGGTCGCGCAGCGCTTCCTCGAGGTGCGCCGCGTCGGCCACGGCCGCGGTCAGGTCGTCGGTGATCTCCTGCCCGGCAAGGGTTTCCGGACGCCCGCCGACCCGGTCGCCGAGGACGACGGCCGCGGTGAGCGGTGCGTCACCGCCGATCGTGTCCAGCACGGCGGCGAGCGCGTCTCCGTCGCGGAGACCGGTCGGGGCCACGGTCAGCTCCACGTCCAGCGCGGCCAGGTCGGCCCGCAGGGCGTCGACATCCGTCGTGCCGATCAGCACGAGGTGCTTCGCGCCCGCCTCGGCCAGCCTGCGAGCCACCAGGGCGCCACCGGATCCGGCGCCGTCGGCGATCAGCACGGTGCCCGACGGGCTCCACGGCGCGGTGTCCGCGTCCGGGACCGCGCGGACGAGCCGCCGCCCGGACAGGACCGCCCCGCGGATCGCCACCTGGTCCTCGACGGCCGTGCCGTGCGGCACACCGGCGAGCGCGGTGACGACCAGTCCGGCCACGCGCTCGTCGAAGTCCCCAGGGATGTCGACCAGACCACCCCACCGGGTGGGGTGCTCCAGCGCGACGACCCGGCCCATCCCCCAGACCGCTGCCTGGCGGGCGTCCGCGACGCGCTCGTCCGGTCCGACCGCCACGGCGCCCGCGGTGGCGCACCACAGCGGCGCGTGGATCCCCGCCCCGTCCAGCACGTCCAGCAGTGCGGACGGCCAGGCCGGAGCCGAGACCCCTCCGACGGACAAGGCGAGCAAGGACAGCACGCCGGCGATGTCCGCGTCCTCCGACGCCGCGGCGAGCCGCGCGCCGAGGTCCGGGCCTTCCTCCACGACGAGCGCGTCGGCGCCCATCGACTCGACCACGGAGGACAGTCGACGGTCGTCCCGCCAGCCTGCCGGGACGACGGCCAGCCAGGAACCGGGCAGCACCGCCGCGCCGCCGGACAGCGGCGTCCAGCTCACCCGGTAGCGCCAGCCGTCCGTGATCGCCTGGTCGTTGCGCTTGCGCCGCCACGCCGAGAGCGCGGGCAGCACCACGGCCAGCTCCTCGCCCGCCACGTCGAGGCTCGCGGCCAGCGAGTCGACGTCCGAGCTCTCCACGGACGCCCAGAACTCCGCTTCGAGCGGGTCCGGGGTGGTGTCGCGCGAGGCCGCGGGGAGGGCGGTGGGCCAGAAGCGCTCCCTTTGGAAGGCGTAGGTGGGGAGGTCGACCTGCCGCGCCCCGGTACCGGCGAAGTACGCCGCCCAGTCGACGGCGACACCGCCCGCGTGCAGCGCGGCGAGCGCGGCCGTGATCGCCCGTTCCTCTCCCCTGTCCTTGCGCAGGGCGGGGACCGCGGTCAGCGGGGCGTCGTCGTACTGGCGCACCATCGCCGACAGCACGCCGTCCGGGCCGATCTCGACGAACGCGCCCACCCCGGCGGTGCGCAACGCGCTCACGCCGTCCGCGAACCGAACCGCCTCGCGCACGTGGCGGACCCAGTACCCCGGTGTGGACAGGTCCTCCGCGAGCGCCCCGGCGACGTTGGCCACCACCGGGATGGCGGCCGGGGAGAAGGCGAGGCCGTTCACGACGTCGGCGAACCCGGCGAGCATGGGTTCCATCAGCGGCGAGTGGAAGGCGTGGCTCACCCGCAGCCGCCTGGCCTTGCGCCCGTCCGCCTCGAACCGATCGGCGATCCGGGTGACCTCGGACTCCTCGCCCGCGACCACGACGGCGTTCGGGCCGTTCACCGCGGCGATCGAAACGCCCTCGCCGAGCAGCGGGACGACCTCGTCCTCCGACGCCTCCAACGCGACCATCGCGCCGCCCGTCGGCAGCGCCTGCATCAGCCTGCCGCGGGCGGCGACCAGTGCGCAGGCGTCGGCCAGCGTCAGCACACCGGCCACGTGCGCGGCGGCGATCTCGCCGACCGAGTGCCCGATCAGGTGGTCGGGCCGCACGCCCCACGACTCGAAGAGCCGGTACAGGGCGACCTGGAAGGCGAACAGCGCGGGCTGCGCCCAGCCGGTCCGGTTCAGCTCCTCGGCGTCCTCACCCCACATCACCTCGCGCAGCGGGCGGTCCAGGTCCAGGTCCAGGTGCGCGAACGCGGAGTCGAGGGCGTCGGCGAACACGCCGAACCGCTCGTAGAGCTCACGCCCCATGCCCAGTCGCTGCGAACCCTGACCGGAGAACAGGAACGCGGTCGCACCGACGGAGCCGCGGACCGTGCCGCGCACGGTCTCCACGACGCCGTCCGGGGTGGCCAGCAGGACCGCCCGGTGCGGCAGGGCCGCGCGACCGACGGCCAGCGAGTAGCCGACGTCCACGAAGGACGGTTCGGGGTCCTGGCTCACGAACCGGTCGAGCCGCTCGGACTGCGCGTCGAGCGCCTCCCGCGTGCGACCGGACAGCAGCCACGGCACGACCGCGGGGACCACCGCGGCGACAGCGACGGGCGCTTCGACCGCAGGTGCCTCTTCCAGGATGACGTGGGCGTTGGTGCCGCTCACGCCGAACGCGGACACGCCCCCGCGCCGAGGCCGCCCCGTGGCGGGCCACTGCCGCGCCTCGTCGGCCAGCTCGATGGCGCCCGAGTCCCAGTCGACGTGCGACGAGGGCGTGCCGACGTGCAGCGTCCTGGGCAGCAGCCCGTGCCGCATCGCCATGACCAGCTTGATCACCCCGGCCACGCCCGCCGCGGCCTGCGTGTGCCCGATGTTGGACTTCACCGAGCCGAGCAGCAGCGGCTCCGTTCGGTCCTGGCCGTAGGTGGCGAGCAGGGCGTTGGCCTCGATCGGGTCGCCCAGCACGGTGCCGGTGCCGTGCGCCTCGAGGACGTCGACGTCCGAGGCCGACAAGCCCGCGTCGGCGAGGGCGTGCCGGATCACCCGCTGCTGGGCCGGGCCGTTGGGCGCGGTGAGCCCGTTGGACGCGCCGTCCTGGTTGATCGCCGTGCCCCGGAGGACACCCCAGACCTGGTGACCGTTGGCCCGCGCGTCGGACAGCCGTTCCAGCACGAGCATGCCGACGCCCTCGGCCCAGGAGGTCCCGTCCGCGTCGTCGGAGAAGGCCTTGCACCGGCCGTCGGGCGCCAGGCCCTGCTGGGCGCTGAACTCGGCGAAGGAGTCCGGCGTCGACATCACCGAGACGCCACCCGCGAGCACCATCGAGCACTCGCCGTCGCGCAGGGCCCTGACGGCCCAGTGCATCGCCACGAGCGAGGACGAGCACGCCGTGTCGACGGTGACCGCGGGGCCCTCCAGCCCGAGCGTGTAGGACAGCCTGCCGGACATGACGCTCGCGGTGTTGCCGGTCGCCATGTGGCCGCGCAGGTCCTCGACGTCGGCGTTGCGCAGCACGGTCGCGTAGTCCTGGCCGTTGGTGCCGACGAAGACGCCGGTGTCGGTCCCCCTCAGACGGGTGGGGTCGATGCCCGCGCGTTCCAGCGCCTCCCAGGTGGTCTCCAGCAGCAGCCGCTGCTGCGGGTCCATCGCCAACGCCTCGCGCGGCGAGATCCCGAAGAACCCGGCGTCGAACTCGGAGGCACCGGTGAGGAAACCGCCCTCGGCGGTGGCCGACGCTCCGGTGGCCCGTGCGCCGACGTCCCAGCCGCGGTCGGTCGGGAACCCGCTGATGGCGTCCCCACCGTCGGCGAGCAGCCGCCACAGGTCCTCCGGCGAGGACACGCCGCCGGGGAAGCGGCAGCCGAGGCCCACGATCGCGATCGGGTCGTCCGCGACCGGCCGCGTGGAGGCCTGCGGCGTGCCGGTGTCCGTGATCGAGCCCAGCATCTCGTCGAGCAGGAACCGGGACAGCCCCAGCGGGGTCGGGTGGTCGTAGACCAGCGACGCGGGCAGGGTCGTGCCGGTCGCCGCGGCCAGGGTGTTGCGCAGTTCCAAGGTGGTCAGCGAGTCGAAGCCCAGGTCCTGGAACGCCTGGCCCGGCTCGATCTCGGCGGTACCGGAGTACCCCAGGACGGCAGCCACCCTGGACAGCACCAGGTCGAGGACGACCCGGCCGCGCTCGGCCGCGGGCAGGCCCGCGAGCCGACCGCGCAGCTCCGGAAGGCCGGACCCGACCGCGGCGACCGCCGTGCTCTCGACGGCGTCGAGCGCGCGCACCTCGGGGAGGTCGGCGATCAGCGGCATCCGGCGGGTGACCATGACCGCGGGCGCGAACCGGGCCCAGTCGACGTCCGCGGCGGTGACCGCGGTGTCGTCGGACTCGATCGCCTGGCGCAGCGCGGAGATCGCGATGTCGGTGGGCAGCGGTTCGAACCCGCCGCGCCGCATCCGCGCCGCGGCGGCGACCGCGTCGGCGACCATGCCGGACTCCGCCCACGGGCCCCAGGCGACCGACGTCGCCGTCAGCCCCAGGCCCCGGCGGTACTCGGCGAACGCGTCCAGCCAGGCGTTGGCGGCGGCGTAGTTGCCCTGGCCCGCGGCGCCGATGACGCCGGAGGTCGAGGAGAACAGCACGAACGCCGAGAGGGCCGTTCCCGCGGTGGCCTCGTGCAGGGTGCGCGTCGCGCCGACCTTGGCGCGCAGCACGGTCGCGAACATCTCGGGCGTGAGGGCGTCCAGCACGCCGTCGTCCACGACGCCCGCCGTGTGGATCACGGCGCTGAGCGGGAGGTCGGCGGGCACGGTGGCGAGCGCCGCGTCCAGCTCCGCCCGGTCCGCGACGTCGCAGGCCGCGACGGTCACGCGGGCACCGAGCCCGGTGAGGTCGCGCACCAGCTCCGCGGCACCCGGCGCTTCGGAACCCCGCCTGCTCACCAGGAGCAGGTGCTCCGCACCGCGCCCCGCCAGCCAGCGGGCGACGTGCCCGCCGAGACCGCCCGTCCCGCCGGTCACCAGGACGGTCCCGGTGGGAACGAACTCCGGTGCCGCCGAGTCGGCGGGCACCGGGCTGTGCACGAGCCTGCGGGCGAAGACGCCCGACGCCCGGACGGCGACCTGGTCCTCGCCGGGACCGCCGGCGAGGACACCGCGCAGCCGACGGCCGCACGTGCCGTCGAAGTGGGCGGGCAGGTCCACGAGTCCGCCCCACGTCTCGGGGCGTTCGAGCGCGGCGACCCGGCCGAGCCCCCACACCATGGCCTGCGCGGGGTCGAGCAGCTCCTCCGAGCGCCCGATCGACACCGCGCCGCGGGTGGCGCACCACAGCGGGGCCGTCAGTCCGATGTCGCCGAGTGCCTGGATGGCCGCCGTGGTGAGCGCGAGTCCAGCGGGGACGCCGTCGGTGTCGGCGGAGTCGTCCAGTGCCAGCAGCGAGAACACACCGGCGACCTCGCCGTCCGCGCACCGCTCGCGCAGGATCGCGCCGATGTCCGCCCGGTCGGGCGTGGTCAGCTCGACCTGGACGGTGGGGACGCCGAGGCCGTCGACCACGGCTCCGGTCCAGTCCTGGTCGCCGGTGCCCGCCGCGGTCAGCACGAGCCACCGCCCGGTGGGCGCGGCCTCGGCCCCGCCGGTCACGGGCTGCCAGGCGATCCGGTAACGCAGCGCGTCCACAGTGGACGATTCGGTCTTGCGGCGCCGCCAGGAGGACAGCGCGGGCACCATCGCGGCGACCGTGTCGTCGTCGAGGTCGAGCGCGTCGGCCAGCGACCGCAGGTCGGCCCGCTCCACCGCCATCCAGAACTCGCCGTCCAGCGACCCGCCCACGTCGACGTGACCATCCACAGTGGATTCGGGCCAGTAGCGACCGCGTTGGAAGGCGTAGGTCGGCAGGTCGACCGTCCGCGCACCGCCGCCCGCGAAGTACCCCCGCCAGTCCACCGGGACCCCGTGGACGTGCAGCCCGGCCACGGCCGCGACGATCGCGGGCACCTCCGCGCGGTCCTTGCGCAGGGCGGGCAGCAGAACGGCGTCCGAGTCGGCGGGCAGGCTGTCCTTGGCCATCCCGCACAGCACGCCGTCCGGGCCGAGTTCCAGGAACGCCCCCACGCCCTGACCGGTCAACGACGTCATCCCGTCGGCGAAGCGGACCGCCTCCCGCACGTGCCGCACCCAGTACTCAGGGGTGCACACCTGCTCGGGGGTGGCGAGCACGCCGGTCACGTTGGACACGAACGGGAGCCGCGGCCGCTGGTAGTCGACCTGCCCGGCGACCTCCGCGAAGTCCGCGAGCACGGCGTCCATCCGCGGCGAGTGGAAGGCATGGCTCACCCTCAGCCGCTTGGTGCGGTGCCCCTCGGCCTCGAACCTGGCAGCCAGCTCCAGCACGACGTCCTCGTCGCCCGCGACGACCACCGACGCCGGGCCGTTGACGGCCGCGACCGACACCCGGTCCTCGTGGCCCGCGAGCACCGCGAGGACCACGTCCTCGGTCGCCCTCACGGAGAGCATCGCGCCTCCGGCGGGCAGTGCCTGCATCAGCCTGCCGCGAGCCGCGATCAGGCGGCACGCGTCCTCCAGCGAGAACACGCCCGCGACCTGCGCGGCGGCGATCTCGCCGACGGAGTGCCCGGCGAGGTAGTCCGGCGTGACACCCCAGGACTCGACGAGCCGGTACAGCGCGACCTCGATCGCGAACAGCGCGGGCTGGGTGTAGCCGGTCTGGTCCAGCAGCTCGGCCTCCGGCGTGCCCGGTTCCGCGAACACCAGTTCGCGGAGCGGGCGGTCCAGCTCGCGGTCCAGGTGCAGCAGCACCTCGTCGAACGCGTCGGCGAACACGCCGAACCGCTCGTAGAGCTCACGCCCCATGCCCGGCCGCTGGCTCCCCTGGCCGGTGAACAGCACCGCGAGGCGGGTGCGGTCGGCGCTTCCGGTGACCACGCCCGAGGCGGGCGAACCGTCGCGCAGCGCGGTCAGGCCGAGGACCAGCTCGTCCCGGTCCGCCGCCACGACGGCCGCCCGCCGCTCGAACGCCGACCGGGACGTGGCCAGCGAGTAGGCGAGGTCGGCGGGGTGCAGGTCGGGGTGCTCGCGCAGCAGGTCGAGGACCCGCCCGGCCTGCGCCCGCAGCGCCTTGTCGCCGCGGGCGGACACCAGCACCGGCACCACGCCGTCCACCGGCTCACCGGACCGCTCGTCGGCCGGGGGCGCCTGTTCGAGGATGACGTGCGCGTTGGTGCCGCCCAGTCCGAACGACGACACGCCCGCACGGCGCGGCCTGCCCGTCGACGGCCAGTCGACCTGCTCGTCGAGGAGCTCGATCGCCCCGGCGGTCCAGTCCACGTGGGACGACGGCACCTCGGCGTGCAGCGTGCGCGGCACCACGCCGTGCTCCATCGCCTTGACCAGCTTGATCACGCTGGCGACGCCCGAGGCCATCTGCGTGTGCCCGATGTTCGACTTGATCGACCCGAGCAGCAGCGGCCGTTCCCGGTCCTGGCCGTAGGTCGCGAGCAGCGCCTGCGCCTCGATCGGGTCGCCAAGAGCGGTACCCGTGCCGTGCCCTTCCAGGACGTCGACGTCGGCGGCGGACAGGCCTGCGCCGGTGAGCGCTTGGCGGATCACCCGCTGCTGCGACGGGCCGTTGGGGGCGGTGAGCCCGTTCGACGCGCCGTCCTGGTTGACCGCCGAACCCCGGACGACCGCGAGGATCCGGTGACCGTTGCGCTCGGCGTCGGACAGGCGTTCCAGCAGCACGACACCGACGCCCTCGGCGAGGGTCATGCCGTCGGCGGAGTCCGCGTAGGCCTTGCACCGCCCGTCCTCGGCCAGCACCCGCTGCCTGCTGAACCCGATGAACGCGCCGGGGCTGGACATGATGCTGACGCCACCGGCCAGTGCCAGCGAGCTGTCGCCGGTGCGCAGCGACTGCACGGCCAGGTGCAGGGCGACCAGCGACGACGAGCACGCCGTGTCGAGGGTGACCGCCGGGCCCTCCAGCCCGAGCAGGTAGGCCACCCGGCCGGACAGGATGCTGCCGAGCGAGCCGGTGATCATGTGACCCTCGGCGCCCTCGGAGGTGTGCGCGACGGCGGTGGTGTAGTCCTGGTAGCTCGCGCCGATGAACGTGCCCGTCATGCTGCCGCGCAACGCGTGCGGGTCGAGCCCGGCGCGTTCGAACGACTCCCAGACCGCTTCCAGCAGCAGCCGCTGCTGGGGATCCATCGACAGCGCCTCGCGCGGCGAGATCCCGAAGAACCCGGCGTCGAACTCGGCCGCCTCGTGCAGGAACCCGCCCTGCACGGAGTAGGTGTGCCCGGCCCGGTCGGGGTCAGGGTCGTACAGGTCCTCGATCCGCCACCCGCGGTCGGCCGGGAACTCCGAGATCGCGTCCACGCCGTCGGCGACGAGGTCCCACAGCAGTTCCGGGGTGTCGGCCCCGCCGGGGTAGCGGCAGCTCATGCCGATGATGGCGATGGCCTCGTCCGCGTCGGCCCGCGACCCCGCGGAGGCGGGCCCGCCCGCCTCCGCACCGGTGAGCTCGGAGAGCAGGAACGCCGTGAGCGCGGCGGAGTTCGGGTAGTCGAAGACCAGCGTGCTCGGCAGCGTCAACGCGGTCACGCGGGCGACGCGGTTGCGCAGCTCGATGGCGGTGATGGAGTCGAACCCGATGTCGCGGAACGCGCGCCGCTCGTCCAGCGCCTGCGCGGAGGGCAGGTTCAGGACGGTCGCGGCCTCCTCGCGCACGAGGTCGAGCACGAACCGGTGGCGTTCGGCGGAGGGCAGGGCGAGGACCTTCGAGGCGAACTCGCCGCCGGAGACCCGATCCGCGGACTGCGCTTCGGCCGCGGCCAGCCGCCGCACCTCGGGGATCTCGTCGAACAGCGCGGTGGCGCGGGACGAGGTGTAGACGGTGTGGTAGCGATCCCAGTCGATGTCGGCGATGGCGATCGCGGTGTCGTCCTCGTCGAGCGCCCGCCGCAGGCCCGCCAGCGCGAGCTGCGGCTCCATGAAGACCAGGCCGCTGCGCTTGATCTGCTCGGGGTCGACGCGGCCGGAGCGCATGTCGTCGTTCCAGATGCCCCACGACAACGAGGTCGCGGGCAGACCGCGCTCGCGGCGCCGGGTCGCCAGGGCGTGCAGGTAGGCGTTGCCCGCGACGTAGGCCGCGTGCTCGCCGGTACCCCACATGCCCGCGGTCGAGGAGTAGAGCACGAAAGCGTCCAGCTCACCCTCGTCCAGGACCTCTCCGAGCAGCTCGTCCAGGTTCCGGGCGCCGGTCACCTTGGCGTCCAGCACCCTGGCGAAGGACTCCAGGTCGGTCTCGGCGATCGAGTGCAGCTCGATGACCGCGGCGGTGTGCACCACCGTGCGCAGGGTGTGCCCGGCGGCCTTCAGCCCGGTGAGCAGCCCGGCCACGGCGTCGCGGTCGGTGATGTCGCACGCGACGACCTCGACCCGAGCGCCCAGCGCGGTCAGGTCGGCGTGCAGCTCGGCCGCGCCGGGTGCCTCCGGCCCCCGACGGCTGACCAGCACGATGTCCTCGGCGCCCTGCCCGACGAGCCAGCGCGCGAGGTGCGGTGCCAGCGTGCCGGTGCCGCCGGTGATCAGGGTGGTGCCCCGCGGCGTCCACGTGCCCGTCCGGGCGTCGGACGCGGCGGGGGCCCGCACGATCCGACGCGCGAGCGTGCCGGACGCGCGGATGGCGAGCTGGTCCTCGGCCGTGCCGCCGGAGAGCACGGCGACCAGCCGTTCCGCGGCGCGCCGGTCCAGCTCGACCGGCAGGTCCACGACACCGCCCCAGCGCTTCGGGTGCTCCAGCGCGGCCGTCCAGCCGAGCCCGAGCACCTGGGCCTGCACCGGGTTGGCCACCTGGTCCGAGCGGCCGGTCGACACCGCACCCTTGGTCAGGCACCACAGCGGCGCGTCGATCCCGCGGTCGCCGAGTGCCTGCACGAGCGCGACCGTCAGGCCGAGGCCGTTGGCGACGGCGGGGAAGCCCGTGCTGGGCCGCTCGTCGGCCGCGAGCACGGACACGACACCGGCGAACTGCTCCGCCGACAGCTCGCCCAGGCGGGCGGCGATGACCTGCCGGTCGAGGCAGTCGCCGTCGAGGACGAGGCGCAGCACCTCCGCGCCGTGCCCGGTGAGCGCGGCCGTGACGTCGGTGTCGTCGATCCCCTCGGCGGTGACGAGCAGCCAGGTGCCCTGGAGGGTGGCCTGGGCGAGGGCCTTGACCGGCGACCAGGTCACCCGGTAGCGCCACGAGTCCGCTGTGGACTGTTCACGTCGCTGCCGACGCCACGAGGACAGCGCGGGCAGCACGGCCGCGAGCGAGTTCTCGTCCACGTGCAGGCCGGACGTGAGCGCGGCGAGGTCGCCGTGCTCCACCGCGGCCCAGAACTCGGCGTCCACCGGGTCCCCGGTCGACGCCTGGCCCGCCGCCGCGGCCGGGATCCACAGGTGCTCCTGCTGGAAGGCGTAGGTCGGCAGGTCGACCCGCCGGGCACCGGTGAGGTCGCGCGTCCAGTCGACGTGCACACCGCGGACGAACGCGGCGGCCAACGAGGCCTCGACCCGGTCGGCACCACCGTGGCCGCGGCGCAGGGTGCCGGTCACCAGTGCCACCTCGCCCGCGTCGTCGACGGTCTCCTGGACGCCCACCGTCAGCACGGGGTGGGGGCTGATCTCGATGAAGGCCTTGTGGTCCTGGGCGAGCAGGGACCGGATGGCCGGTTCGAAGCCGACGGTCAGGCGCAGGTTCCTCAGCCAGTACCCCGCGTCCATGGCGGTGGTGTCCAGCCAGTCGCCGGTGACCGTGGAGAAGAACGGCGTGGTGGCGGGACGCGGCGCGATCGGCGCGAGCACGTCCAGCAGCTCGTCGCGCAGGGCGTCCACCTGGGCGGAGTGCGAGGCGTAGTCCACCTGGATGCGCTTGACCCGGACGCCGTCGGCGGCGAGCCGTTCCTGGATGGTGTCCAGCGCTGCAGGGACGCCGGACACCACCACGGACCGCGGCCCGTTGACCGCGGCGATCGAGAGGCTGCCGTCGGTGGGCAGCAGAGCGGCGAGGTCGTCGGCGGGCATCGCGACGGACATCATCCCGCCCGCACCCGCCAGGCTCTGGGCAATCGCCTTGCTGCGCAACGCGACCACGCGCACACCGTCCTCAAGGGACAGTGCGCCCGCGACGACGGAGGCGGCGATCTCGCCCTGGGAGTGGCCGACCACCGCGTCCGGGATCACGCCGCGTGAGCGCCACAGCTCCGCCAGCGCCACCATGACCGCGAACGAGACGGGCTGGACGACGTCGACCCGGTCCAGACCGGGGGCTCCGTCGGCCTGGCGCAGCACGTCGGTCAGAGACCAGTCGACGAAGGAGCTCAGGGCCATGGCGCACTCGGCGATCCGCTCGGCGAAGACCGGCGATTCCTCCAGCAGCCGGGCTCCCATGCCCTCCCACTGCGCCCCTTGGCCGGGGAAGACGAACACCGTCTTGCCGTCGACGTCCGCGACGCCCTCCACCACCGCCGCCGATGAACCCCCGGTGGCCAGGGCCGCCAGGGCGGCCGGGTGGTCGGGGCCGAGCACCACGGCCCGGTGCTCGAACAGCGACCGCGACGTGACCAGCGAGTGCGCCACGTCGGCGACGTCGAGGTCGGGGCGGGTGTCCAGGTGCGCCCGCAGGGTGGCCGCCTGGGCGCGCAGCGCGGGCTCGCTCCGGGCGGAGAGCACCCACGGCACGCCCGGTGCCGGAACGCGTTCGGGGGTCTCCTCGGCCGGTTCCGGGGGTGCCTCCTCCAGCACGGTGTGCGCGTTGGTGCCGCTGATCCCGAACGAGGAGACGGCGAACCGGCGCGGGCGCTCGCCCGCGGGCCAGTCGACCGCTTCGGTCAGCAGGGACAGCGTCCCCGGCGACCAGTCGATGTGGGTGGACGGCTTCTCCGCGTACAACGTGCTGGGCAGCACGTCGTTGCGCAGGGCCATGACCATCTTGATCACGGCGGCGACCCCGGCCGCCGACTGGGTGTGGCCGATGTTCGACTTGACCGAGCCCAGCAGCAGCGGGCGCTCCGGGTCGCGGTCGCGACCGTAGGTCGCCTGGAGGGCCTGCGCCTCGATCGGGTCGCCCAGCGCGGTGCCGGTGCCGTGCGCCTCGACGACGTCGATGTCCGAAGGGGACAGTCGGGAGTTGGCCAGCGCCTGGCGGATCACCCGCTGCTGCGCGGGGCCGTTGGGCGCGGTGAGCCCGTTGGACGCCCCGTCCTGGTTCACCGCCGAGCCGCGGACCACGGCGAGCACCGGGTGCCCGTTGGCGCGGGCGTCCGACAGCTTCTCCACCAGCAGGATGCCGATGCCCTCGGCCAGGGTCATGCCGTCGGCGCCCTCGCCGAAGGCCTTGGAGCGCCCGTCCACGGCCAGCGCGCGCTGGCGGCTGAACGCCGCGAACGGCGTGGTGTTGGGCATGACCGTCGCGCCGCCGACGATGGCGAGGCTCGTCTCCCCCTGGCGCAGCGACTGGCAGGCCAGGTGCAGGGCCACGAGCGAGGACGAGCAGGCGGTGTCGACCGTGACGGCCGGTCCTTCCAGCCCGAAGACGTAGGCCAACCGTCCGGAAAGGACGCTCGGGATGGCGCTGGTGACGACGCGGGTGTCGACCTCGGCGCCCGCCCCGTACTCCTGGAAGCTGGAGCCGATGAACGTGCCGGTCGCGCTGCCGCGCAGCGTCGCCGGGTCGATGCCCGCGCGTTCGAACGCCTCCCACGAGGTCGTCAGCAGCAGCCGCTGCTGCGGGTCCATCGCCAACGCCTCGCGCGGGGAGATGCCGAAGAAGCCGGGGTCGAAGTCGCCCGCCGACTGGAGGAAGCCGCCGCGCGTCGTGTAGGTCGTGCCGGGCTTGTCCGGGTCGGGGTCGTACTGGATCGTCCCCTCCCAGCCGCGGTCACCGGGGAAGTCCGACACGGCGTCCACGCCCGCGGCGATGAGGTCCCAGAACTGCTCGGGCGTGGTGACGCCGCCGGGGAAGCGGCAGCTCATGGCGACGATCGCGATCGGCTCGTCCGGTGCCGCGGCGGAGGCCGCGACCACCTCGCCCGCGCCCGTCCCCGAGCCGACGACCTCCGTGCGGAGGAACTGGGCCAGCGCGGCCGGGCTCGGGTAGTCGAAGACCAGGGTGCTGGGCAGGGTCGTGTCCAGCAGGTCGCCGAGCCGCTTGCGCAGCTCGACCGCGGTCAGCGAGTCGAACCCGATCTCCTGGAACGCGCGCCGTTCCGGCACGAGCTCCGCCGAGGGGTGCCCGAGCACCGCCGCGGCCTCGGTGCGGACCATCTCGACGAGCCTGCGGGTCTGGTCGGCCTCGGACAGCCCGGCCAGCCGCCGGAGGACCTCGGGCCGGTCGGTGACCGGTCCGGCCGCCTTCCGGGTGGCCAGTGCCCTGACCTCGGGCAGGTCGCCGAGCAGGGCGCTGGGCCGCATCGCGGTGAAGATCGGCGCGTACCGCGACCAGTCGACGTCGGCGACCACGGCGGTCACGTCGCCGCGCAGCACCGCGCCGCGCAGCTCCGCCATCGCCAGGCGCGGTGGGAGGAAGACGAGCCCCCGGCGCTGGAAGGTCTCGGTGGCCTCGGGGTTGGCCGCCATGCCGGAGTCCGCCCACGGGCCCCACGCCAGCGACGTGGCCGCGAGACCCCTGGCGTGCCGGTGCTCGGCCAGCGCGTCGAGGTAGGCGTTGCCCGCGCCGTACGCGCCCTGTTGTCCGGCGCCGATGGTGCCCGCGATGGACCCGAACAGCACGAACAGGTCCAGCTCGCGGTCGCCGAGCAGGGCGTCCAGGTTGACCGCGCCCGCCACCTTGGCCGCCACGGCCTCGGCGAAGCCCTCCAGGTCGGTGTCGGTCAGCGGCACCTGCGTGCCGGTTCCGGCGGTGTGCACGACTCCGGTGAGCGGGTACCGCGCCGGGACGGCGTCGAGCACCGCGGCCAGCGCGGCGCGGTCGGCGACGTCGCAAGCCACGATCTCCACCCGTGCGCCCAGCGCTTCAAGTTCGGCGCGCAGCTCGTCGGCACCCGGCGCGGCCGGGCCTCGACGACTGGTCAGCACCAGGTTCTCCGCGCCGCTGCCCGCGAGCCAGCGGGCGACCTCGCCTCCCAGACCGCCGGTGCCGCCGGTGACGAGCACCGTTCCGCTCGCGGTGAACTCACCGGGTGCGGCGGGCGCGGGACGGCGTTCCAGCCGCCTGCCGAGCAGGCCGGTCCCCCGGATCGCGACCTGGTCCTCGTCGCGCGGGTCGGCCAGCAGGGCCATCAGCGACTCGGTGGCGCCGACGTCCAGCGTGCGCGGCAGGTCGACCAGACCGCCCCACAGCCGGGGGTGTTCGAGTGCCGCGGCGCGGCCGAGGCCCCACACCGCGGACTGCGCGGGGTTCGTCAGCGGGTCGGTCTCCCCCGTGCCCACCGCACCCGAGGTGAGGGTCCACAGTGGACTTTCGAGGCCCAGGTCGGCCATGGCCTGCACCAGCAGGACGGTCAGTGCCAGTCCGGTCGTGAGCCCCGGCCGCGCCGGGAACGGCCGCTCGTCCGAAGCCAGCACCGACACGGCACCGGCGAGGTCGCCCGCGGACGCCTCCGCCGTGATGAGCGCCGCCAGCGCGGTGCGGTCGGTGGTGGTCTCGTCGAGCACGATCCGCCGCACCTGCGCGCCCCACGCGCTCAGCGCGTCGCGGACCTCGGTGTCGTCGACCTCCGGGGTCGTGACCACCAGCCAGGTGCCGGACAGCTCGGCGGGCACGGCTCGCCGCAACGGCGTCCACCCGACGCCGTAGCGCCAGGAGTCCAGCGCGGTCCGGTCGACGCGGTCGCGCCGCCAGGACGACAGGGCGGGCAGCAGCGACGCCAGCGACGGCCGCTGCTCCTGCTCCAGCCCGAGGATCGTGGCGAGCTCACCGGCGTCGCCACGCTCGACGGCCGCCCACAGCCGGTCGTCCGCCGGGTCGGCGGCCGCGACGGGCGCGGCCTGCCGGGGCCACAAGAACTCGCGTTGGAAGGCGTAGGTCGGCAGGTCCACCCGCCGGGCCCCGCCGCCCGCGAAGAACGCGGGCCAGTCGACGCGGACGCCTGCGACGTCCAGCCTCGCCAGGGCCGTGACGACGCCGCGCTCCTCCGGTCGGGACGCGCGCAGAACGGGCACGAGCTCCACGTCCGCCTCGTCACCGAGGGTGTCCTGGACCATCGCCGACAGCACGCCGTCCGGGCCCAGTTCGAGGAAGGTGCGCACCCCGCGCGCGGCGAGTTCGCGCACGCCCGCCTCGAAGCGGACCGTCGCGCGCACGTGCTCGACCCAGTACTCCGGGGAGCGGAGCTGTTCGGCGGTGGCGGGCCCACCGGAGACGTTGGAGATCACCGGGATGGTCGGGTCCGCGTAGACGAGGCTCTCCGCCACCTCGCGGAACCGCTCCAGCATCGGGTCCATCCGCGGCGAGTGGAACGCGTGCGACACGCGCAGCCGCTTGGTCTTGCGGCCCTGCGCGGCGAACCTCGCGGCGAGCTCGTCGACCGCGTCCTGGTCACCGGAGACCACCACGGCGGCCGGTCCGTTGACCGCGGCGACCGCGACCCGGTCGGCCAGACCCGTGAGCTCGGATCGCACCTCGGCCTCGGTGGCCTGGACGGCGAGCATCGCGCCGCCCTCGGGCAGCTCCTGCATCAGCCGGGCGCGGGCGACGACGAGCCGGCAGGCGTCGGGGAGGGACAGCACGCCGGAGACGTGCGCCGCGGTCAGCTCGCCGATGGAGTGCCCGGTCAGGTAGTCCGGCCGCACGCCCCACGACTCGACCAGCCGGAACAGCGCCACCTCGATCGCGAACAGGGCGGGCTGGGTCCAGCCGGTCAGGTCGAGCAGGTCGGCGTCCTCGCCCCACACCACTTCCCGCAGCGGGCGGTCCAGGAGCGGGTCCAGCTCCGCGATCACCTCGTCCAGCGCCCGCGCGAAGGCGGGGAACCGGCCGTGCAGCTCGCGGCCCATGCCGAGGCGCTGGCTGCCCTGGCCGGTGAACAGCACCGCCGTCCGACCGGGCGAGGACTCGCCCTCGACCACGGCGGGGTCGGGTCGACCGGCCGCCAGCGCGGACAGCGCCCGCACCAGGGTGTCGCGGTCGTCGGCGACGACCGCGGCTCCCAGCTCGAACCGGGACCGGGTGGTCGCGGCCGAGAACGCGATGTCGGCGGCACTCGCCTCAGGCGTGGCCTCCACGGTGGACAGCAGGCGACCGGCCTGCGCCCGCAGCGCGGCCCGGCCGCGGGCGGACAGCAGCACCGGCACCGTCCGCTCGACCGGCGCGGCGGTGGGCTCCGCCACGACCGGCGCCTGTTCGAGGATGGTGTGCACGTTCGTGCCGCTGAAGCCGAACGAGGACACGGCCGCGCGGCGCGGGCGACCCACCTCCGGCCACGGGGTGGACTCGGTCAGCAGCCGCACCGCCCCGGCGGTCCAGTCGACCTGGTTGGACGGCGCGTCGACGTGCAGCGTCCTGGGCAGGACGCCGTGCCGCATCGCCAGCACCATCTTGATCACACCGGCGACACCGGCGGCGGCCTGGGTGTGCCCGATGTTCGACTTCACCGAGCCGAGCAGCAGCGCTTCGTCGCGGCCCTGCCCGTAGGTCGCCAGGATGGCTTGGGCCTCGATCGGGTCGCCGAGCGCGGTGCCCGTGCCGTGCCCTTCGACCACGTCCACGTCAGCGGTCGTCAGGCCCGCGCTCGCCAGCGCCTGGCGGATCACCCGCTGCTGCGACGGGCCGTTGGGGGCCGTCAGGCCGTTGGACGCGCCGTCCTGGTTGACCGCGGAACCCTTGACCACGGCCAGGATCTCGTGCCCGTTGCGCCGGGCGTCCGACATCCGTTCGAGCACCAGGATGCCGACGCCCTCGGCCCACGCGACGCCGTCCGCGGCGTCGGCGTAGGCCTTGCAGCGCCCGTCCGGCGACAGCCCGCGCTGGCGGGAGAACTCCAGGAAGGGCGTCGGCGTCGACATGACGGTGGCGCCGCCCGCCAGCGCGAGCGTGCACTCACCGGCGCGCAGGGCCTGCATCGCCCAGTGCATGGCCACCAGCGACGACGAGCACGCCGTGTCGACGGTGACCGCGGGCCCTTCCAGGCCCAGCGTGTAGGAGACACGGCCCGAGGCGATGCTGGGCGCGGTGCCGGTGCCCTGGTAGCCCTCGAACTCACCACCGCCCAGGACGGTGGCGTAGTCGCTGTACATGAGGCCGGTGAACACCCCGGTCTGGCTGCCGCGCAGGGAGGCGGGCGGGATCCCGGCCCGTTCGACGGCCTCCCAGGCCACCTCCAGCAGCAGGCGCTGCTGGGCGTCGGTGGCCAGCGCCTCGCGCGGGCTCATGCCGAAGAAGGCGGCGTCGAAGTCCCCGGCGTCGTGCAGGAAGCCGCCGGAGCGCGCGTAGGAGGTGCCCGTGTGGTCGGGATCGGGGTGGTAGAGCCGTTCAACGTCCCAGCCCCGGTTGGCCGGGAACCCGGAGATGGCGTCGGTCCCCTCGGTCACCAGCCGCCACAGGTCCTCCGGCGAGGACACCCCACCGGGGTACCGGCAGCCCATGCCGACGATGACGATCGGGTCGTCGTCGGCGGCCGCGAGTGCCGGGGGCAGGGCGTCGGCGGGGGTCGCCGACCCCATCAGCTCGTCGAGCAGGTGCGCGGCGAGGGCGGCCACGGTCGGGTAGTCGAAGACCAGCGTGGCCGACATCCGCAGACCGGTCACGGTCCCGAGCTGGTTGCGCAGTTCGACAGCGGTCAGCGAGTCGAAACCCAGGTCCTGGAACGAGCGGGCCGGGTCGACCGGGTCGGTGGTGTCGTGCCCGAGGACAGCCGCGACCTGGCCGCGGACCAGCTCGGTCACCAGGTCCGCGCGCTCGGCGTCGCCGAGCCTGCCGAGCCGCTGCGCGATGCCCGCGGACGTGCCGGACACCGCGGAGGCCGTGCGGCGGGTGGTGGAGCGGACCAGACCTCGCAGCACGGCCGTCACGTCGCCGCGCGCCCGCAGGGCGGGCAGGTCGAGGCGGACCGGAACGAGCGACGGCTCGCCGCTGGTCAGCGCCGCGTCGAACAGGCCGAGGCCGTGCTCTTCCGACAGCGGCAGGGTGCCGGTGCGGGCGAGGCGCTGCCTGCTCGCCTGGCCGAGTGCGCCGGTCATGCCCGCGTCGGGCGTCCACGGCCCCCAGGCCAGGGACAGGCCCGGCAGGCCGGCGGCGGTGCGGGTGACCGCCAGCGCGTCCAGGAACGCGTTGCCCGCGGCGTAGCCGGACTGGCCCGCCGCGCCGAGGACACCGGCGGCCGAGGAGAACAGCACGAACGTCGTCAGGTCGAGGCCGAGGGTCAGCTCGTGCAGGTGCCACGCGGCGTCCACCTTGGGGCGCAGCACCGCGTCCAGCCGGTCGACGGTGAGGGCGTCGAGCACGCCGTCGTCCAGCACGCCCGCCGCGTGGACCACGCCGGTCAGCGGGTGGCTGTCGGGCACGGCCGCGAGGACGTGCTCCAGCGCGGCCCGGTCGGTGACGTCGCAGGCGCTGATCGTCACCTCGGCGCCCAGGCCGGTCAGCTCGGCGGCCAGGTCCGCGGCGCCGGTCGCATCGGAGCCCTGGCGGCTGAGCAGCAGCAGGTGCCGCGCGCTGTGCTCGGCCACGAGGTGGCGGGCCAGCAGCGCGCCGAGGCCGCCGGTGCCGCCGGTGATCAGGACGGTGCCCTGGGGGTCGAGGCCGTTCCGGGTCGCGGGCGGGGAGTACCGCGCGAGGCGCGCGGCCCACGCGACACCGTCGCGGACGGCCAACTGCGGCTCCCCGGCGGTGAGGGCGGCCGCCACGACGGTGGCGTCGGACGTGCGGTCGAGGTCCAGGAGACCGAACCGGTCGGGGTGCTCGATCTGGGCGGACCGCACGAGCCCCCACGCGGCGGCCGTGACCGGGTCCGGCGACTCGGCACCGGTGACCGCGACCGCTCCGCCGGTGACGAACACCAGGGTCGACCCGGCGAACCGGTCGTCGGCCACCCACGCCTGCGCGTCGGCGAGGACCCGAGCGGTCACGTCGTGCGCGGCCGTGACCGGGTCGTCGTGCCCGCCGCCGTCCACGGCCAGGAGCACCACCGGCGGCACCGGGGCACCCGCCAGTGCGTCCAGGTCGGCGACCACGTCGGCGGACAGCGGGCCTGCCAGACCGAAGACGTCCGAGCCCAGCACCGCGATCCGCTCCGGTCCGGTGCCGGTGGCCGCCGGGACCCAGTCGAGCCGGAACAGCGAGTCCCGCACGACCGGCGAACCCGGCCGGTCGTCGCCGAACGGGCGCAGCCCGAGAAAGCCGACTGACGCGACCGGGGCGCCCCCGGCGTCCGCGACCTCCACGGACACGGCCGACCCGCCCGCGGGCGACAGCCGCACGCGCACCGAGGACGCGCCGGTCGCGTGCAGGCGGACGCCCTCCCACGAGAACGGCAGCAGGCCGGACCCGGCCGCGCCGAGGTCGAGGAACCCGGTGGCGTGCAGGGTCGCGTCGAGCAGCGCGGGGTGCACGCCGAACGCGCCCGCGTCCGGGCCCGCCACCTCCGGGAGGACGACCTCGGCGAACACGTCGGACCCTCGGCGCCACGCCGCCCGCAGCCCGCGGAAGGCGGGACCGTAGCCGAAGCCCTGTTCCCCCAGGGCTTCGTAGAACCCGTCCACGGATACCGCCTGGGCGCCTGCCGGGGGCCAGTCGACCAGCTCGGGCACCGGGTCGTGGTCCGCTGCCCGGTCGGCGCGGGCGAGCACACCGCCCGCGTGCCTGGTCCACGGGTGGTCGTCGACGCCCTCGGCGCCGTCGGGCCGGGAGTAGACGCCGAACGTCCGCCGCCCGGCGTCGTCGGGACCGCCGATGGATAGCTGTACCTGGACGCCGCCCTGCTCGCCGAGGACGAGCGGCGCGGCCATGGTCAGCTCCTCGACCAGGTCGCAGCCGACCTCGTCCCCGGCGCGCAGCGCGAGTTCGAGGAAGGCCGTGCCGGGCAGCAGCACCGCGCCGCGGATCGCGTGGCCCGCCAGCCAGGGGTGCGACTGCAACGAGAGCCTGCCGGTGAGCAGGACGCTGTCCGCCTCGGCCAGTGACACGGTGGCCGTCAGCAGCGGGTGCTGCGCGGCACCGAGACCGGCCGAGCGCAGGTCACCGGGCGCGCCGTGCCCGTCGCGCGGCCAGAACCGCCTGCGCTGGAAGGGGTAGGTGGGCAGGTCCATCCGCTTCGCGGTCGTGCCCGCGAAGAAGGCGTCCCAGCCGATCCGCACGCCGTGGGCGTGCAGGCTCGCCGCCGCGGCGGTGATCGTCCGGACCTCGTCGCGGCCGGAGCGCAGGGCCGCGACCGTCCCGACGGTGTCGGCGTCCACACCTTCGAGGCAGGTGCGGGTCATCGCGGTCAGCACGCTGTCCGGGCCGAGCTCGACGAACTGGGTGACGCCGTGGTCGCGCAGCCAGTCGATCCCGGCGGCGAACCGCACCGGCAGCCGGACGTGGTCGGCCCAGTACTCCACCGACGTCAACTGCTGAACGGTCGCCTGCTCGCCGGTTACGTTGGACACCAACGGGACCAGCGGCTCCTGGGGCGACAGGCCCGCCAGCACGGCGCGGAACCCGTCGAGCATCGGTGCCATCAGCGGGGAGTGGAACGCGTGCGAGACCCGCAGCCTCTTCGTCTTGCGCCCCAACGCCTCGAAGTGGCCCGCGACCGCGATCACCGCGTCCTCGTCACCCGAGATCACGACGGCGGACGGGCCGTTGAGCGCGGCCAGGGACACGCTGTCGGCCTTGCCCTCCAGCAGCGGCAGCACCTCGGACTCCTGCGCCTGCAAGGAGAACATGGCACCGCCTGCGGACAGCCGCTGCATCAACCTGCCGCGGGCGGTGACCAGCGCCGCGGCGTCGGCCAGACCGAAGACGCCCGCCACGTGCGCGGCGGCGACCTCGCCGATGGAGTGGCCCGCCAGGTAGTCCGGCGTGACACCCCAGGACTCGGCCAGCCGGTAGAGCGCGACCTCCACGGCGAACAGCGCGGGCTGGGCCCACTCGGTGCGCTCCAGCAGCTCGGTGTCCTCACCCCACATCACGTCCCGCAGGGGGCGGTCCAGGTGCTCGTCCAGTGCCTCGCACACCGCGTCCAGCGCGGTGGCGAACGCCGGGAACCGGGCGTGGAGTTGCCTCCCCATGCCGATGCGCTGCGCGCCCTGGCCGGTGAACAGCACCGCGACCTTCCGCTTGCCGCGCACCACTCCGCGCTCGCCGCCGACCGGCTGTCCGCCGCCCGCCAGCTCGGCCAGCGCCGCCCGCGCGCCGTCGAGGTCCTGCGCGACGAACGCGGCACGGCACTCGAAAGCGGACCGCGTGGTCGCGAGCGAGTACGCGAGGTCCTCGACCGACGACGCACCATCCACCGCGGGCAACAGGTTCGCGGCCTGCGCGTGGACGGCGTCCCAGCTCTTGCCGGACAACAGCACCGGGACGGGCCCGGCGGCCACGCCAGGTTCCCGCTCCACCGCGGGCTCGTCCGGAGCCTGCTCGATGATCGCGTGCGCGTTCGTGCCGCTGAGCCCGAAGGAGGACACACCCGCCCGACGAGGGCGGTCGTTGTCGGGCCACTCCACCGAGTCGGTGAGCAGCCGCACGGCGCCCTCGGTCCAGTCCACCTTGGACGAAGGCTCGTCGACGTGCAGCGTCTTGGGCAGCACACCGTGCCGCATGGCCATCACCATCTTGATGACGCCCGCGACACCGGCGGCGGCCTGGGTGTGGCTGATGTTCGACTTCACCGATCCGAGCAGGAGCGGCTTGTCCGCGTCCCGGTTGCGCCCGTAGGTGGCCAGCAGCGCGTGCGCCTCGACCGGGTCGCCCAGCGTGGTGCCCGTCCCGTGCGCCTCGACCGCGTCGACGTCCGAGGGGGACAGCCGCGCGTTGGCCAGTGCCTCCTGGATCACCCGCCGCTGCGAGGGGCCGTTCGGCGCGGTGAGGCCGTTGGACGCGCCGTCCTGGTTCACCGCGGAACCCCGGACCACGGCGAGGATCCGGTGCCCGTTGCGCTGGGCGTCGGAGAGCCGTTCGAGCACGAGCACGCCCGCGCCCTCGGCCCAGCCGGTGCCGTTGGCCGAGTCGGCGAACGAACGGCAGTGGCCGTCCGAGGCGAGTCCGCCCTGGAGGCTGAACTCGACGAAGGTGACCGGGCTCGGCATCACGGTGACACCACCGGCCAGCGCCAGCGAGCACTCACCGGACCGCAGTGCGTGGCTGGCCAGGTGCAGGGCGACCAGGGAGGAGGAGCACGCGGTGTCGACGGTGAGGGCGGGGCCGATGACCCCGAGGAAGTACGACAGGCGGCCGGAGATGACGCTCGTCGTGCTGCCGGTGAGCCGGAAGCCGTCGACGTTGTCCGAGGGGCCAACCCGGTAGTCCTGCGGCATCGCGCCGACGAAGACGCCGGTCCGACTGCCCTTGATCGTGGTGGGGTCGATCCCGGCGCCTTCCAGCGCCTCCCACGAGGTCTCCAGCAGGACGCGCTGCTGCGGATCCATCGCCAGCGCCTCGCGCGGCGAGATGCCGAAGAAGTCGGCGTCGAACGCCGGGGCGTCGTGCAGGAAGCCGCCGGACAGCGTCGAGGAGGAGCCGAGCGCCTCGACGTCCCAGCCGCGGTCGGTCGGGAAGTCGGTGATGCCGTGCTCGCCGTTGCTCACCATGCGCCACAGGTCGTCGGGGCTCGCCACGCCACCGGGGTAGCGACAGCCCATGCCCACGATCGCGATGGGTTCCTGCGTCGCCTGCTCCAGCTCGCTCACCCGGTTGCGGGTGGTGCGGAGGTCGGCGGTCGCACGCTTGAGGTAGTCCCTGAGCCTCTGCTCGTTGTCCATAGCTCTGTTCAACCCATCTCGACAGGCGGGGCGCGAAACATCCGGAACACCGCCGGAAACCTGGCGGACGCCAACGGGAAGTGTCATCGGGCCCCGCCCGGTAAATCCCTAGTCTTCGCCCCGGCACCCGCCCGGCACCCCGGAAGACTAGGGATTTACCGGTCGACGGCCGACTTGACTGGGCCGGACCCGTACCGGAAGGTGTCCTTTGCTCAGCCGAATACTGGGAACTTACCTCCGTCCCCACCGCGCCTCGATCGCGTTGCTGATCCTGTTGCAGATGGTGCAGACGGTCACTTTCCTGCTGCTGCCCACGATGAACGCTCAGCTCATCGACCGAGGCCTGCTCCGCGGGTCCATTGTGGACATCCTGTGGATCGGCGCCGTGATGGTGGGCGTGGCCGCGGTGCAGGTGGCGGCCAGGATGGGCGCGCAGTACTTCGGCACCGGCGTGGCGACCGCACTGGGGGCCGCGCTGCGGTCCGCGATCTTCCGCCGGGTGCAGGACTTCTCGGTCCACGAGGTCGAGCGGTTCGGCGCCGCGTCGCTCACCACCCGCACCGTCAACGACGTCCAGCAGATCCAGTTGGTCACCGTCGACGGTTTCGGCAGCATCGTGTCCGCTCCGATCATGTGCGTGGCCAGCATCGTGCTGGCGTTGCAGCAGGACGTGCCGCTGACCCTCGTGCTGCTGGTCTTCATCCCGCTGGCCACGATCACGGTCCTGGTCGTGATGGCCAGGATGAGCCCCCTGTACAGCCTGATCCAGCACAGCGTCGACCGGATGAACCGGCTGCTGCGCGAGCAGATCACCGGTGTCCGGGTGATCAGGGCGTTCGTCCGCGAGGACCACGAGCGGCGGCGCTTCGGCGACGCGAACGAGGAGCTGTTCCAGCTCACCATGCGCGCCCGGCGACAGGCGGCGATGATGTTCCCGATCGTGTGGTTGCTGGGCAACGTGTTCACCGTCGTCGTCGTGTGGGTCGGCGGCAGCCGGATCGGCTCCGGCGACCTCACGATCGGCGCGCTGAGCGCCTTCACCGGCTACGTGATCCTGATCCTGACCTCCATGCTGATCGCGATGTACGTGTTCCTGACCGTGCCGCGCGCGCAGGTGGCGGCACGCCGCGTCTGCGAGGTCCTCGACACCCCCGCTTCGCCGTCCGTGGACGGGGCCGGGGACGGGGGCACCGGCGCCCTCCCCGGTCACGTCGACCTGCGCGGCGCCGGGTTCCGCTACCCAGGCGCGGAAGAGCCGTCCCTGCGGGACATCACCCTCTCGGTGCGGCCGGGCGAGACGCTGGCGCTCATCGGCAGCACCGGGAGCGGCAAGACCACGCTGCTCAACCTGGTGCTGCGGCTGTACGAGACGACCACCGGGTCGGTCCTCGTCAACGGGACCGACGTGCGGGAGGTGGACCGCGACGCGCTGTCGGCGACCGTGGGCCTGGTGTCGCAGAAGCCCTACTTGTTCGCGGGGACCATCGCCACGAACCTGCGCTACGGCAGGCCGGAGGCCACCGACGACGAGCTGTGGCACGCGCTCGACGTCGCGCAGGTCCGGGACTTCGTGGCCGGGCTGCCCGACGGGCTCGACTCGGCGGTCGTGCAGGGCGGCGGCAACTTCTCGGGCGGACAGCGACAGCGGCTGTCCATCGCGCGGACCCTCGTGCGGCGCCCGGACGTCTACCTGTTCGACGACTGCTTCTCCGGCCTGGACTACGCCACGGAGGCCGCGTTGCGCGCGGCCCTCGCGCCGGACATCGCCGGGGCGACCGTCATCGTGGTCGCCCAGCGGATCAGCACCATCCGGGACGCGGACCGCATCGCCGTCCTGGACGAAGGCCGGGTCGTGGGACTCGGCACGCACGACGAACTGATCGCGGGCAACGACGTCTACCGCGCCATCGCCCAGTCCCAGCTCACCGCCCAGGAGGCGTTGTGACCACCCCGGCAGCGGCAGCGGAGCCCGAGACCGGCGGCGAGAGCCCCGCGGACAAGCCGCAGGACACCCGCCGCACGGTGCGCAGGCTCGTCGCCCTGCTGGGGCCCTACCGGCTGCCGACCATCGCCGCGATGGGGTGCTGCGTCATCGGTGTCGCCGCGAACACGATCGGACCGCTGCTGCTCGGCAAGGCGACCGACCTGATCTTCGCCGGGTTCGCGGGCGCGAACCTGCCCGCGGGCCTGACCAAGGCGGAGGCCATCGACCGGCTGCGCGCGGAGGGCAACACCACCCTCGCCGAGGTGTACGGCACCGTCGACCTGGTGCCCGGCAGCGGTGTCGCCTTCGGTCGGGTGGCCGTGCTGCTGGCCATCGCGCTGGCGCTCTACCTGGTCGCGTCCTCGTTCATGTACCTCCAGGAGCGGATCGCCGCGAAGGTGGTGCAGAAGGTGGCGTTCGACGTGCGGGAGCGGGTGGAGGCCAAGCTGCCGAGGCTCCCGCTGAGCTACTTCGACCGCCGTCCGGTCGGAGAGCTGCTCAGCCGGGTCACCAACGACGTCGACAACCTCCAGACCGTCATGCAGCAGACCTTCAGCAAGCTCGCGTCGGTCGTGCTCGCCCTGCTGACCGTGCTGGTGATGATGCTGGTGATCTCGCCGCTGCTCACCGTCCTGATGCTGTTGAGCATCCCGCTGTCGGGGTACATCGTCGCCCGCGTCAGCAAGCGCACCAAGCCGCACTTCGTCGAGCTGTGGGCGGACACCGGCGCGCTCAACTCCCACGTGGAGCAGATGTACACCGGGCACGCCCTGGTCCGGGTGTTCGGGCAGCGCGAGACCGCGCTGCGCGAGTTCGACGAGTGCAACGACGCGATGCGCGGGTCCGGACGGCGGGCGCACTTCTTCGCCGAGGCCATCGAGCCCGCGCTGCTGTTCGTGGCCAACCTCAACTACGTCATGGTCGCCGTCGTCGGGGCGCTGCGGGTGGCGAGCGGGGCGCTGTCGCTCGGCAGCGTGCAGGCGTTCATGTTGTACACCACCCAGTTCAACAACCAGGCGGGCGAGATCGGCGGCGTGATCGGCAAGCTCCAGTCCGGCTTCGCCTCGGCCGAACGGGTTTTCGAACTGCTCGACGCGGAGGAGCAGCGGCCGGACCCGCCGGACGCCGACCGCGCGGAGCACGTGCGGGGCAGCGTCGAGTTCGACCGCGTGAGCTTCCGCTACACCGCCGACCGCCCGCTGATCGAGGACCTCTCGCTGACCGTGCGGCCCGGCCAGGTGGTCGCGATCGTCGGCCCCACCGGGGCGGGCAAGACCACGCTGGGCAACCTGCTGATGCGCTTCCACGAGGTGGACGGCGGCCGGATCCTGTTGGACGGCCGGGACATCGCGACGATGACCCGGCAGGACGTGCGGTCCAGGACCGGGCTCGTGCTCCAGGACACCTGGCTGTTCGAGGGGACCATCGCCGACAACATCGCCTACGGACTGCCCGGCGCCACGCGGGAGCAGGTCGTCGCCGCCGCGCGGGCCGTGCGGGTCGACCACTTCGTCCGCACGATGCCCGACGGCTACGACACCGTGTTCACCGAGACGGCCGCGGTCAGCGCGGGCGAGAAGCAGCTCGTCACGGTGGCGCGGGCGTTCCTGGCCGACCCGGCGATCCTGATCCTCGACGAGGCCACCAGTTCCGTGGACACCCGCAGCGAGGTGCTCATCCAGAAGGCGATGACGTCGTTGCGCGCGGGCCGCACCTGCTTCGTGATCGCGCACCGGCTCTCCACGATCCAGGACGCGGACGTGATCCTCGTGATGGAGGACGGGAAGATCGTCGAACGCGGCGCGCACGGGGAGTTGTTGCGCGCCAAGGGTGCCTACGCGCGTCTGTTCGCCGCGCAGTTCGCGCGCACCGCCGAGGACGAAGAGGAGCGGCCCGACCGGTGAGGCCGGTCGGGCCGCTC
>NZ_JANYMP010000029.1:70297-119311 GCF_025061645.1 Umezawaea endophytica
GGGCCCCGACCGGTGAGGCCGGTCGGGCCGCTCCTCGCGCCTTCCGGTCACCAGGCGATCAGGAGCCGGTCCATCGTGGAGCTGAGCCGGGCCTGGGCGTTGCCCGCGGCCGCCTCTTCCGCCGCGTCGGGCAGGCGCAGGGTCGGGAACCGGGCGAGCAGCGCCCGGACGGCGATGGCCAGCTCCATCCGCGCCAGCGGGGCACCGAGGCAGTGCCAGACGCCGTGCGCGAAAGCCAGGTGCGGGTTGGTCTTCCTGCCGAAGTCGATCTCGTCGGGGTCGTCGAAGACGCGCTCGTCGAAGTTCGCCAGCGCGAAGTCCGGCAGCACGAGGTCCCCGGCGCGGATCGTCACCCCCGCGATCTCGATGTCCTCCGCGGCGTAGTGCGGGTGCGCCCCACCGCCGTAGGTGGCGGTGCGCAGCAGTTCCTCCACGGCGGCCGGGACGAGGTCGGTGTCCTTGATCAGCGCGTCCCTCAGGTCCGCGTTGGCGGCCAGGCGACCGATGCCGTACCCCACGCTGTTCGCGACGCTGTCGCCGCCCGCGAACATGAGCATGGTGCCCAGCCTGGCGACCTCGTCGTCGGCCAGGCCCGCCGCGACCAACCCGGACAGCACGTCGTTGCCGCGTTCCAGCCGCTTGCCCGCCACCCTCTCCTGCAAGTACTGGCCGACCTTGGTGGCGTGCTTCTTGGCGTGGTCCTGCTCGTCGAGCACGGCCATCTCGTAGAGCATCCCGTGCAGGGACCTCCACTCGGAGTCGGGGATGCCGACGAACGCGCACAGCACGCGCATCCCCAACGGCACCGAGAAGTGTTCCTGGAGCTCCATCGGTGGGGTGCCCGCCGCCAGCGAGTCGACCAGTTCGTCCACGATGGACACCACGACGGGTTCGATGGCCCGCATCGCGGACTGGGAGAAGAACGGCGTGAGCACGGCCCGGAACCTGGAGTGGTCGATCGGCTCCGACCGCACCATGTCGAAGATGGGGCTCTGCACGTACTGCGCCGCGTTGGTCGGGTCGGGGTGCGAGCGCACCAGCTTGCGGTTCACCAGCAGGGCCCGGATCTCGGCGTGCCGCACCACCAGCCACGCCTCGTCGCCCGCCGGGGTGCGGACCTTCCAGATCGGCTGCTTGGCCTGCAACTCGCGCAAGTAGTCGTTCTGCCCGAACAGGGGCGAGAACATCTCGGTCATCCTCGGCAGCTCATCGGCTGAGGTCACTGTTGTTTCCTCTCAAAGATGTTGCGGATGACCAGTCTCAAGGGGTGCCCGTCCGGAAAACCCTAGTGGTTTCACCGACTCAGGGCCGCGACCACCAGCCATGACCGGGCGCCAGCGTTACCGGCGCCGGTTCGCGGTCAGCGCCGTCGGCGGTGCGCAGGGCGTCAGCCAGTGCCGCCCGGCCCGACACCTCCAGCTTGCGGTAGGCGCTCGTGAGGTGCTTCTCCACGGTGCGCAGCGCCACGGCCAGCTCGCCCGCGATCTCCCGGTTGCTCCGGCCGTCGACGACCAGCCGGGCGACCCGCAGCTCGGCTTGCGTCAACTCGGGCCCCCCGTTCCGGCGATCCGCCCCGGCCAGGTGCGCGGTCGCCCGCTGGGCGAGCCTGTCCGCGCCGCACCTGGTGGCCAGGTCGCGACCGTCGCGCAGGAGCTGGTCGGCGCGGGGAGCCCCGTCGGCCCGCAGCATGCCGCCCAACTGCGTCAGCGCCTTCGCCCTCAGCAGCGCGTTCTCCGAGCCCGCCAGGACGTCGACGGCGCGCTGGGTCAGCTCCACGCCCTCCGCTCCCCCGGTCAGCATCCCCCGCCACCGCAGGGCGGCGCCCAGAGCGGCAGGCGCACCCCACCGCACCGCGAGCTCGTAGTCCTCGTCGGCCAACCGGCGCGCGGAGTCCAGGTCGCCGAACTTCAGGTACGCGGTCGCGGCCCACTTGCGCCAGGGGTGCAGCACGGGATTGGACCACCCGGCGTCCTCGAGTAGCTGCCCGCAGTCGAGCACGTAGCTGAGCCCCCCGCAGGGGTCGGTCCGGCTGAGGAGGAAACCGCGCAGCAGCAACAGGATCGCGTTGCTGCCCACGCGCGGGTAGGCGCCCGCCCGGCGCGAGGTGCGTTCGAGCACCGCCTCGCCCAGCTTCGCGTCCCCGGACTCGAGCACGACGGCGGCCAGGGTCACGCTCGCCGTCCCCATCCCTTCCGACCAGCCCTCGTCGGCCAGGTCCCACGCCTCGGTGGCCATCGCCTTGGCCGTGCGCAGGTCGCCGAGGCCCAGGTGCACGAGCGCCTGCTCACAGCGGATGCCCACCTGCGCCGTCAACGAGTTGTGCAGGCGCGCCTCCCGCATCGCCGCGTCCAGCCAGGGCACCGCCCACCGCACGGCGTCGGCCGCCAGCAGCACGGGGGTCAGCATCGGCAGCAGGGTGTGCACGTGCGTGTAGTCCGGCGGTTCCGCGGCCAGGAGGCGGTTGCCCATGTCCGCGACGACGCGCGCGGGCAGCCGCAGCCGCGTGGTGGCGGAGTGCAACAGCGCGGTGGCGAGCTCGCGCTCACCGCCGGTGCCCAGGTCCAGTCGGGCGTCCGACAGCGCCAGCGCGTCCACCTCGACGAGCAGGTCGGACACCGCCCACTCGTTGATCAGGCTCAGCCTGCCCTTCAGCCGCAGCGCCAGGTCCCTGGTCTGGCCGGTCAGCGCGTCCGGGTCACCGAGGTCGGCGGCTACCCGCTCGACGACGTTCCGTTCACGAGCGGAGACCCCGACGAGCAGGAACGGCGCGATCCGGGAGATCGCGACGGCGCGCTCGCGCGCGGTGGCGAGCAGCGGCAGGGCCTGCATGACGTGCCGGATGGCCGCGTTGGAGTCGAACTCGCGTTCGGCGGTCGCGAGGTCGACCAGCAGGGCCGCGCGCTCGGCACCGTCGGGTGGGCACACCTGCAACGCCCTGCGCAGGCAGTGGGCCGCCAGGACGGGCGCGCCGCGGCTCAGCGCGGCGGTCGCCGCCGACCTCAACGCGGCGATCGCCCGGTCGTCGCCCCAGGTCGTCGTCGCGAGCAGGTGCGTGGCCGTCTGCTCGACCGAGCGCCCGCTGTCGTGCAGCAGCAACGCCGCGTCGAGCTGGATGTGGTCGCGCTCGGCCGCGGACATGACCTGCTCGACGGCGTCCTGCACGACGGGATGGCAGAACCGGTGGGGCAGGCCCGGCGCGAGCAGGCCAAGGCTGCTCAGGACGGTCAGCGCGGCCTCGCAGGCGTCCTCGGTGATGCCGAGGAGCCCGCAGAGCAGCTCGCGGTCGGTCAGCTCGCCCAGCACGCTCATCGCCTTGGCCATGTCCCGTACCGCGGACGGGAGGGACATCAGGCAGGCGGTGAACCGAGCGCGCAGCCGTTCCGGGCGGGAGTTGCGCACCAGCGCCGCCCCCTCGGCGGTCGGTGGCACGCCGCGGGCCGCCAACGAGGCGAGCAGGCTCACGAGGAACAGCGGGTTGCCGCCGGAGGTCGTCTGGCACGCCGACACGAACTCGTCCTGCCCGGACGTGTAGAACTCCGCGTGCACCAGCACCCGCGTGCTCGCGATCCCCAAGGGGCCCAACGGCAGCACGCGCGTCGCTGAACCGGCGAGCCTGCGGACCGCCTCGTGGTTCACGGGCTCGACCCCCGCGCGCAGGGCGAGGACGACGGTGGCAGCGGTGCCCGCCAGGTGGTCGGACAGCAGTTCGAGCCAGCGCAACGACGCGGAGTCCACCCACTGGAGGTCGTCCACGAGGATGAGCAGGGGCAGGTCGGCGCTGAGGTTGCGCACCAGCTCCAGCAGTCCCTGCAACGCCTCGGGCGTCGCGTACGCGGACTCCGGCACGTCGTGCTCGAACGCGCGGTAGGTGAACAGCGGGCGGCACGCCCCGGCGGTGCCCTGCAACCACCTCTCCCTGTCGGGCTCGGGCGAGGCGACCATGACCGGGTCGAGCAACTGGTGGACCACCCCCAGCGAGTGGTCCTGCTCCAGCCACGCGCCGTTGGCCCGCATCACCCGGATGCCCTCGTCCGCCGAGTCGCGTCCCACCAGGGTGGGCAGCCCGCGCAGGAACGTCGTGCGCCCGGCACCGACCGCGCCTGTCACCAGCAGCAACGAGCCGTTGCCCGCCCTGGCCTCGCGCACCGCGTCGGTGACCGCGGCCAGCCCGACCTCCCTCTCGAGGAACACGGTCAGTCCTCCTCGGCCAGGGTGGGGACGCCGACGTACGCGGCGCGGCGCGGTGGGCGGTCGTCGTCGTGGTCCGCGGACACGGGTCCCCGGTGTCGAGCCGGGCCGCTGGGGAGGATCTCGACCAGTGCGGACCGCCTGGAGACGCCGAGCTTGCGGTAGATGTTCGTCAGGTGCATCTCGACCGTCCGGACGGTGACGAAGAGGGCCTCGGCGATCTCCTTGTTGCTGCTGCCCCGCGCGGCGATGTCGGCGACCCGGCGTTCCGCCTCCGTCAGGTTGTCCACGGCGGACCGGCCGGACTGGCGGCGCCTCCCGCCCGCGGCGGCGTGGAGCCGGCCGGCCGTCCGCACGAGCGCGGAGGCGCCGCACAGGGTGGCCAGGTCCATCGCGACGCGCAGGTGCTTGCGGGCCGCCCCGGCGTCCCCCAGCCGCAGCAGGGCGGCGCCCAGCCTGCGCTCGGCGTGCGCCAGTTCCAGTTGCGCCGGGCTCGTGGACAACACGTGCACGGCCTCGCCGAGCAGGTCCACCGCGCGGGTGCCCGCACTGGCGATCCCCTCCGACAGCAGCCCGATCCCGATCGCGCGCGGCGTCGGCCAGAGCCTGGCCAGGTCCTGTCCCTCCTCCGCGACGCGGTGCGCCTCCGCCGTCCGCCCCATGCTGGTCAGCACGTACGTGGCGTCGACCCACCACGACGCGACCACCGGGTTGGTGACGGCGCGCTCGGCGAGGCCGCGCCCGCAGGCGAGCAGGTGGCGCAGCGCGGCGTCCGGGTCACCTGCCACCCACCGGGCGTGTCCCCTCGCCAGCAGGTAGAGGGGCCATTCGCCCACGACGTCCTCGGGCCGGGACCGGTCGACCAGGTCCAGCAGGTGCTCGGCCTGCCCCGGTTCGTCCTGCGCCGCGTGGGTGAGGGCGCGCACGATCTCCGGCATGGAGGTCCGAGCCTGTCCTGGGCCGCGTTCGGCCAGGGCGCGGTCACCCTCCGCCGCGGCGGCGTGGAGGTCGCCGACCCAGTAGTGCAGGTGCGCGCGGCCCGACAGTGCCAGGACGTGCGTCGCCGACGCCTGCTCGCCTCCTCGGTCGGCAAGCCAGCGGTACGCGGTGTGCGAGGCGTCGACCTCGTCCGCCAAGCGCAGCGCGCGGGCGGCGTTGAGGATCGCCCAGTCGCCCGTGTCGGGCAGCACGCGGGTCGCGCGCGAGGCCCAGTCGACCACGCGGGCGACCGGAACGCACTCGTCGGCGGCCAGTGCGGACATGAGGCCGAGTGTCTGCCGCTCCCCTGGGCTGTGCCCGGACGGCGGGGTCATCCCGCGGACCTTCGCGCGGGCGAGGCCGACGGTCGACCTCTCCTCCGCGCTGGTGGCCAGCAGCACCCCCTCGGCTGTCGCGAGCAGTTCCCGGTCCGCGGGCGACGGCCGGTCGCCGACCAGCAGGGTCAGCTCGTCGAGTGCGCCGCCGACCACGCGGGCGCCCTCCAGCGCCCGGCGCGCGATGAGTGAGGTGAGACCGAACTTCGCGGCGATGACCGTCCTGGTCCGGGGGTCGGCCGTCTCGGAGATGGCGATGCCCAGTTGCTCCAGCGCGGCCACCGGGTCGGACTCGCCAAGCGACCGGGCGAGGTCGACCCGGATGTGGGGTCGCGCGGCCTCGTCCCGGCCGAGTTCGATCGCTCGGCGCAGGTAGTCGACCGCCACGGTGTGGGCGCCCCGCTGTTGGGCGCCCGCGGCCGCCTCGACCAGCACTCCCACCATCCAGGACTCCGGCAGGTCGGACAGCAGCATCAGGTGCCGCGCGATGTCCTCGGCAGGCCACCCGGCGTCGTTGAGCAGCCGGGCGACCTTGGAGCGCAGCCTCTCGACCTCCTCTCCCCTGATCCGCCCGATCACACTGGCGAACAGGGAGTCGTGCGCGAACACGAGTGAGTCCGGTCTGAGCACGTCGATGCGGCGCAGGGCGTCCAGTGCCTCGGTGACCTGCCGGGACGGCACTCCGGCCAGCTCCCCGAGGGAGTGCGGTCCGACGTCCGCGGTCGTGCCGTCCAGCAGCGCCACCGCCGTGGCGACGGCGCGCACGGACTCCGACTGCTCGACGAGCCGGTCCAGCGCCGACTCGGCGACGACCGCGCCGCCGACGCGGGCCACCGCGTCGGCGGCCGCGGCGTCCGTGCTGACGCCGGAGCGGGCCAGTTCCTCCAGCAGTCGACGCAACAGGAGCGGGTTGCCCCTGGACACGTCCGCGCACGAACGGACGAACAGCGGGTCGAGCCGGTCGTCCAGGACGATGCCCGCCAGCTCGGCGACATCCGCGTGACCGAGTGGAGGGAGGTCGACGGTCTCGGCGCGCGGCTCGGCGACCATGGCCGCGAGGATGCCCTGGACGGGCCCCGGGGTGTCGGTGCGCTGGCCGAGCACCACCAGCAGCGGCAGGCGGTCCGCGCGGCGCAGCAGGAACTCCAGCCAGCGCAGGGAGGGCTCGTCGCACCACTGCGCGTCGTCGAGCACGATCGCCAGCGGCTGGTCGGTCATCACCTCGGCGGCGAGCCAGAACAGGCCGTACAGCACCTGGTAGTGCAGGAGTCTCGGCATGTCGGAACCGGCCGAGCGGCTGACGGTCAGCGCCTCCCGCGCCCACGTGGCGCCGACCTGCGCCCGGTGCCGCGCGGTCACGTCGTCCGCCGCGTCGGCGACCTCCGCCAGCGCGAACAGGGCCCGCACGGCGGCGTACCCCGTCTCGCGTTCGGTTTCGGCGCAGCTCGCGTGCAGGACGAGGAACTCGTCGTGGCGGAGCACGTCCCGCCGCACCGCGGCCAACAGGCTGGTCCTGCCCACACCCGCCGGCCCGCGCACCACGACGAGCCGCGAGTGGCCCGCGTGCGCGGCCTTCGCGCACTCCGACAGCCTGGACAACTCGGTCGACCGGCCGAGCAGAGGCCAGTCACTCGCTACGGACTTGTCCGGCATCCCTTACCCTTCGGTCTTCGAGCGTGTCTCCTGACGACCCGTGGCACCGCGCGACAAGGCTGCGGAAACCGTGTGCACAGCCCACGGGCCAAGTGGGAGTCAACCTTCGACAGCACAATCCGCTCACTGCATGAATACCAGAGAGCGGGCCTCGAAGGCACCGCGCCCGTAAACGACCTCTGCCACGAGTACCGCACGTGAGCGCACGGAAGTCGAGGTAGAGGAATTCCCAATTCAGCTCGCCACGTCATCACGCCACGAAGGCGCGACCCGAGGCGGCCACACACCGACGCTGAGAATGCCCAACTCGTATGCCTTGGACACCAGGGAGGCGCGGTTCGGCACGTCCAGTGCCCTCAACATCGCACCGACGTGGTATTCGACGCCTTGCCGACTCAGGTAGAGCTGAGTCGCCAATTGCATCGTCGAGATACCGGCTGCGACGCCTTCCAGGACGCGCCCGCCCATCCCGACGAAACGCAGTCCTTTCTTCCCCGGAACAGACAACTGGTCGACCGTGTGGTCGTAGGGGACGAAAACCGCGAACATGCTGATGGACCATTCGGACCGCCCGCCTGCCGGAATCAAGCTCAGGTCACCCAGCACGGCGCCATCGCCCTTGCGCAGCAGGACGATGTTCTCGATCACCTGCCCCCGGCCGCCGTCGACGAGCGTCGCCAGCCGTTGTCGCAGGTTGACCAGGAACGCGGGGTGCAGGAAGTCCGCGAGGGCCAGGCCGCGAACGTCGTCGGCGGACCGGTTGATCACCCGGAGGAAATCGTCATTCGCGTCGACGACGCGATCGTCGAGGTCGATGCAGAAAATACCGAGTCCCGACCAGTCGAACAATGACCGGAAGAGGTGATCCGACGCACTCGAACCCAATCGATCCTCACCACACGCGGACCCGGCATCGGCCACGACGGCGTCGATGACACCAACATCCATCTCGAACAAGGATCCTCCATTGACCAGAGACACGGCTACGCATCGGGGAACTGCCGTGCAAAAGTTTCCAACGACGTAACATCGAGATCGAATCGGGCCGGGATCAGGCCCGAACGATTATTACGGGTTGATCCGTAACGATGCAATGATTCGAGACGGGGGCGCCGGCTAAGTATGCGGCAACAGGCGGTCGAGTGCGGTTCGCACTAGGCTGTTCAGTCGTACGAAAATGCGCCGTACGGCCGCACGAATGCCACTCAGGGTGACATTGCGTAGTGGATGACGGCGTGGACGCCCAGCTCCGGCTACGAAAGGTGACCGCGATCCGCGACGCCGTGAGGCCCCCTCCACACCCTCCGACATCACGACCACTACGGCGCGGACGGACCTGGTTCAGGCCGATGACCTGCACGAACACTGGATGTCGACCACGGATGTCGATAGTGATTCAAGGGGTCCCGCGCACTCGGGAGAGCGCGCACAAGAGGCCCACCACGCGAACCGGGGCGGCGCCCCTATCGCGGGTGGCGAGATCGTGCCACCCGAGCGGTATCGGCAGACCGACCTATCCACTTCTTTCGCGTGACTGCGGTCACAAACTCCTGTTTGCGAAACGGAAAGACCGTTCACATTAACCCGGAGTCCCACTTTGACAGAGACCGGCGAACCGCTGCGAACTCGTCCACGACCGTGGACGCACTATCAGAGGCGAGCCGGAACAGGCAAGGCCCACGCCGTCCACGCCACAAAATCACCCAGCACGTCTCGAATGGCGAGAATGCCGCACCACATCGGACAGGCCGCGTCGACAACCAGCCGGGAAACCGCCGGGTCAGACTGAGAAATCGCACCGAGCGATCTACGGGCACCATCGCCGAATGCGAATTAAGCTCAGGAATTGGTCGTCGTCCGCCGGAGGGGCGCCGCGGCGGGCGTCCGCCACGACGACCGCGTCCCCGCTTCCCGACGTCAGGCGATGTGCGGCCGGTAGCCGCCGATGCCCTCGTCGTCGGCGTGGCTCCACAGATCGGGGTCGTACGGCGCGTCCGACACGTAGACGACCTCGTCGGCCGGGTAGCCCGATGCCGGGGCCAGACCCAGCAGGTCGGCGGCGTCGATCTCGAGGCGCTCCACGCCGTTCACGAGCCGCCGGATCGCCGCGTGATCTCCGTGGGCGGCACGCAGTGCCCCGAGGCAGCGACGCAGCTCACCCAACGCACGGTGCAGGTCGGAGTTGTTGGCACTCGTCACGGGAACCTCCAAGTTCGCCTTGCGGACTCGTCCTCGCAGCTTTTCGACCGGGGTGCCCCAGAACACCCGCACCCCTGACCGTTCAGGCCAGCGACCGAACTGACAAGTACCTCCGGCATCTCCTGGTGATTCCGCAGTGCGGATCCCGCTTCCGCTGGTCGGGTCCGACACCGGGATCGCACCGGAATGCCTTTACAACGCGGCATCCGACGGAATCGGACGCCGCCGATCGCCGAGCGGCGACACCGCCACGGCCTGCACCACACCGCCCGCGGCGGAATCGATTGCCACCACTTCCGCCATCGGAGACGGCCGCCTCCCCGGACCTTGGTGATTTCCCTACACATCCGCACGGGCGGCGGTCGGACGAAGAATCGTCGATAACATCGGCGGCATGCGCGGCCCACGCCTTCCGAGCTAGATGGGAAACACCCACCGACGACCGAGAACGCATCCGCGCCGTCCATTTCCGCACCGGTTCCCGCCGAACCAGGTCGCTTCTCGACCAATCCCGCACAGGTCCGGAACCCGGTGCCGCCACCGCTTTCCCCGCACGGCCGGGGTCGCCCCGCGGCGGCCCGGCCGCCCGGTGAGTGGGTGCCGGAACCACCAGGCCGAGGAGGTTGTCCGATGAACACGGCGAAGAACACCGCACTGCACCACACCCTCGCAGAGCTCCGCCGCTGCCTTGTGCTGCTGCACGCGAAGCACGGCAACCACGCGGTGATCCAGCGCCTCGCGAACGGGCTCGGGCGGCTGGAGATCGACGCGGCGGACCTGCCAGGTGCTCGGCGCGGACCCGCCGACGAGGTGTTGCCGAACGCGACCCCGGCACCGTGGCTCCACGTGGTGCAGCAGGGCGCGGACGGCGAGGTGGCGAAGTGGGCGCTGCTCGACGACCAGGTCGAGGACGCGCTCGAGTACCTGGAACTCGCGATCCGCGACCGCACCGACGAGGTCCCCTTCGAGCTCACGATGATGCTGGTGCGCCTCAGGTTCCGACTCAGCCCGGCCTCCGTGCTCCAGCAGGTGCCCGCACTGGCGGAGGCCATGCGCGAGGGCAGGTTGCACGGCCGCGGCCTGCTCTGGTTCGTGCGCTTCCTCGTCCTGAACGGCCGGGTGGACGACGTCGCCGCGGGCTTGACGCGGCTCGTCGAGCGGATGGACGAACTGGACGAGCACAGCGTGGCCGAACTGATGAGCACCCGGATGTGGGCCGCTTACTCGCACCCCGACCTCGCTCGCGTGCTGCCCTCGGTGCCGATCGGCTCCGACCGGTCGCCGGTCGACGTGGACGCGCCGGTCCGCGCGGCCACCGCGTTGGCAGATTTGGTCGGCCGTGAACTCGACGACGCGGCGGAGGACGCGGAGCGCGTACTGAAGGAGGCCGATCCCGTCGAGCGGCCGGGCGAGGCCGTCCGCGAGGCGCTGCACACGCTGCTGCACCTGGAGAAGTTCCACCGGGTGAAGTCCTGGTGCGACACCTTCTTGACCGACGGTCCCGAGTCGTCCGGCCCACCGGACTGGCGGCGAGAGCTGGCGGCGATCCGCGCCCAGGCCGCGCTGCGCACAGGTGACCTGCCCGCTGCCCGCGAGTACGCGCGATTCGCGCTGGAGAGAACCGCCTCCGGCACCAGCGGTGCCGACATCGGCATGGCGCTCGGCACGCTGGTGCAGGCGAGCACCGCGATGGGAAAGCTCACCGAGGCCACCGAGACCTTGGCTCTCGGTGTACCCCAAAACCTCTACCGCGCCCAGCACGGGTTGCAGCACTACTTGTTCGCCAAGGCCTGTCACCACCTGGCCACGCGGCAGCTACCCGAGGCGCTGAACGACTTCCTCTCCTGCGGCGAACTGATGGTGGCGTGGAAGGTGGACTCGCCAGGGATCCTGCCGTGGCGCACCGGCGCCGCCGAGGTGTACCTGCTGCTGGGCAACCAGGCCAAGGCTCGGGAACTGGTCGACGAGCAGCTAGCGCTGCCGGTGGCCGGGCCGTCACTCTCGCACGGCACGGCCTTGCGGATCAAGGCCGCCACGGTACGACCGCGGCGACGCTCCCAGTTGCTGCACCAAGCGCTGGACGAACTCCAGGCCGCGGGCGGGCAGTTGGAGGTCGCCCGCGTGATGGCCGACCTGAGCCGCCTCCACCACGAACTGGGGGAACGCGGCCGAGCGCGGGTGACCATCCGACGGGCCTGGTGGCTCGCCAAGGCCTGCCAGGCGGAGCCGCTGTGCGACGAACTGTTCCCCGACCGGAGCCGCGCGGCGAGCAGACCGGAGGCCAACGAGGTCGAGGTGGGCCCCGCCGCGCTGTCCGACGCCGAACGGCGAGTCGCGGAACTGGCCGCGCTCGGGCACACCAACCGGGAGATCGCCAACAAGCTCTACGTCACGACCAGCACCGTCGAGCAACACCTGACGAAGGCGTACCGGAAGCTGAAGGTCACACACCGCAGAAGCCTGCCCGCCGTGATGTCCAACGACGTCATCTCCACCGCCTGACGGCCCCGCGATGCTGGCGCGAGCAAGCGCTGGACAAGGCACCGGGAATGGCGCTGTCCCAGGCAGACTTCGTGCGGATAGTCCCAACTGGACACCCGATCACGACAACCTCCACCACGGGCATCAGCCTGTCCGGCTCCTTGTCGCATGTGGACGATTCGATGAGCGCCCGACGAACCGATCGTGCCCAGCCACGCCTACGAGCATGTCCTTACCGTTCTCGGCACAGCACCCGACGGCATGCGCGCCAAGGACATCTGCTTGGCCCTCGACATCGAACCCTGCCCAAACCCGTCGAAGGCACCCGCGCAGGCTCAAACGCCTGATCGGCCACGAACTCGTACCGGAACCTCAGCGCGGAATGTTCACCCTGATCCAGAGACGGACCTGATTTCCCGAACCTCCCTCTGAGGCCGATCAATCGGCCCTGCGGGCCGCCTGCATCAGCGGGAGGATGTTGGTGAGCGTGTGGTGGCGGTTCTCCGGGCTGGTCGCCGCGACGAGGTCCACCCGCGGGTCCCACGGGTGCTCGAGCATGCCGGCCACCGCACGGGCAGTGTCGGTGTTCTCCAGCCGGTCGACCAGGTGCAGTGCCATGTCGATGCCTGCGGTGATGCCCGCGCTGGTCACCACCGGGCCAGCGTCCACCCAGCGCCGGTCGCGGACGACCTCGACCTTCGGGTGCTGCCCGGCCAACTCGTCCAGGACGAGCCAGTGGGAGGTGGCGGCGCGGCCGTCGAGCAGACCGGCCGCGGCGTAGACCATCGCGCCGTTGCAGACCGAGGTCATGATCGTGCCGTGCTCGGCGAGGGCCCGCATCCGGGCCAGATGGGTCTGGTCGGCGTACAGCGTGTCGATGCCCGCGCCGCCGGGGTGCACGATGAGGTCGGGCCGAGGCTCGTCGTCGATCCCGCCGTCCGGGGTGACCGTCAACCCCAGCGCACAGCGTACGGGCGCCCCGTCGAGGCTGGCCGTACGCACGCTCACCGGACGGGTCGCCACCGTCTGCCAGATCCGGAGCGTCTCCCACGGGCCGGTGAAGTCCAACTCCTCGACACCGTCGAAAAGGAGCACGGTGATGCGGTAGGGCCGTGTGTCCGTCATGCCCTCATCCTTCGTGCCCCGCCCCGCCCCGACGAGAAGCAGGAATGCCCCTGATCGATAGGATTCCGCCATGACCGGTTCGTCCAGGCGGCGCCATCGCATCGCGGTGCTCGCCCTCGACGGTGTGCAGCCGATGGAAGTCGGCATGCCGTTCCAGACCTTCGGCCTCCACGACAGCCGCTACGACGTCATCTTGTGCGGGCAGTCCGCCGGGCCGGTCGAGACCCTCAACGGCTGGTCGCTCACCGCGCCGTACGGCCTCGACGAGGTGGTCACGGCGGACACGGTGATCGTGCCGGCCTACCGGGGCTCGGAGCGGGACACCCCACCGGATGCCACCCCGGACGTGCGCGACGCGCTCCGCGAGGCGCACTCCCGTGGCGCGCGGATCGCCACCATCTGCGCGGGCGCGTTCGCCCTGGCCTCCACCGGCCTGCTCGACGGCAAGCGCGCGACCACCCACTGGCTGCTCACCGATGAGCTAGCCCGCCGGCATCCGCGCGTCGAGGTGGATCCCGGCGTGCTCTACGTCGACAACGGTTCCCTGATCACCTCGGCCGGGGTGGCCAGCGGCATCGACCTCTGCCTGCACCTTCTGCGCCGGGACTGCGGCGCGGCCACGGCCACGTCGATCGCCCGCGGAATTGTGGCCGCGCCACACCGCGAGGGCGGACAGGCACAGTACGTGACCCGCCCGCCCGCGCCACCGAACCGCACCGAGCTGAGCGCGACCCTGGAGTGGGCCCTGCGCCGCCTCGACACCCCGCTGACGGTCGCCGAGTTGGCCGCGCACGCTGTGGTCGCCGAGCGCACGTTCGCCCGGATGTTCACCGCGCAGCTCGGGGTCAGCCCGATCAAGTGGCTCACGGCCGCCCGGATCAGCCGCGCCCGCGAACTACTCGAGACGACCGACGCCGGCATAGACCACGTCGGCCAGGCATGCGGTCTGGGAACCCCGGCGAATTTCCGCCACCACTTCCGGCTCGCGACAGGAACCACCCCGACCGACTACCGCCGCACCTTCTCATCCCGCACCCCCCACCCGGTGTCCACGCCTCGCCGAAGAGGGTTGCTGGCGGAGTTGCAGGCGGAGTTGCAGGCGGACTTGCCCGGACCGCTTGGCCCTGGGCGGACATCAGCACCACGATCGCCCGCCATCGGGTCGAACCCTGGCGGCGCGAACGGGCGTGTGCGCGGGGCCTGCTGAAGCCGATCGCGGGAAAGAACGGTTGGACACTGGCGGAAGTGGCCGGGGAATCCACGCCGGATGGATGGAATGCAGCGGCTGCTCAACGCCGTGTCGTGGGACGCCGACGGTGTCTGGAACGGTCTCCGCGCCTATGGGGTGGAGCAGCTCGGCGTGCAAGAGTGGACGAGCAGAACGCCGGTGATCGAGCCGGTGACCGTGATCAACTGTCCGGCCTGATCGTTCGCCGTCAAGGGGTCTCGAGTGCGGGCTCGACCCAGGCCCCACTGACATCCACGCAAGCGGCGGCGGAAGTCCGCAGGGTCACCCGCCGCACACCCGCGAGTTTCGCCTCCAGTTCCTCGGCCGACTTCACCGGCAGAGTGATCGAGGCCACCGTGACGCCGTCGGCGATCACCGCGAACGTGACCGGCGCTCCGGTCGGCGTGTCGCGCACGGCGACCTTCGTGGTGAGCCTCCCGGAGAAGCCGCCGAGGTCGTAGGTCTCCACCAGCACACCGGGAACGCCGTTCACGCAGGACAGGTGTGCGATCTTGGCCTCGAAGCCGGGTTTGTTCTCGACGGTGACGGTCTCATCGCTCAACACCCGCCCGTCCAACGGCGTGAGCCGGGCCAGCGGACCAGGGGACGCGACCTCCGCGGAGGGTGCCGTGCTCGATGGAACACTGCTCGAGGTGGTCGTCGTGGTAGGTGAGGGCTGGGTCCACGGAGACGATGGCGCCGACCCGGTGGGCGACGACCCGAACGGGATGCCCACGGCGACGCCCAGTGCCGTCACCGCGACGATTCCGACGATCACCGCACCCCAGACCAATCCCGAGGTGGTATGAACGTGCACACCACCCTCGATCGCCCCGGCTTGGACAACAGGTGACTTGGCCGCGTTGGACGTGCCAGTCGATGGCCCGTCTAATCGGGTCACGGCCGCAGTGTGGTGATGGTGTACGACCACGTCCCTTCCCGCTTGGACGACCTTGCTGGAGTTCGAGGCGTCCGCCGACTGCTGAGCGACGAGCGGATCCGGCCTGGATTCATGGTCCACGGGAAGATTCTGCCCCGCAGCGACTCACCGCTCCGGACCCCCGTCACGTTTCCCGACCCAACTGCGGCCCCGCCCGCAATAGTGCGGCCGGGGCAAGCTCGACGAGCCCGCCGTGGAACTGGTTCCGCAACTGCGTCCAGGTTCGGTCCGCTGGACTCGGAACTTGCAGTAGGGCGGGGTGACCACCCGCCCTACTGTTCAGGCGACGAGCCGTCGATAGCTGACGTAGGCCAAGATCCACAGACCAATGGCGAGGGTCCTCTTTGGTCACCCAGCGCCCGCTACTCCCCCAGCACCCTCATACGCGCCAACGGGACGTGGTGCTGACCGGCGTGAATATCGCGGTCTCGAAGCGAACCCTGGCTGATCGGGCGCGGGAAGGACACCTTCACGACGTTGAGCGAGGGGATCCGGAAGATCTGGATGGAGCGGGCGTCCACGCCGTAGAGCCCGCTCACCACCTGTTCGTTGATGAAGGACTCGTCCGCGACGATCGCATAGCCTTCGGAGTCGCGCATGAACAGCTCCATGGTGACCCAGAACGGACCGGCGTTCTTGGAGCGCACCTCGATCGCCAGGTCGGCGAGCGTACGTCCCTCCGCAAGGGTCTCAGACATAACTGGCCTCTCCCATCTTGGTGCGGAACAGCTTGGTGGGGGTTGTGTCGACGGCGTGGTTCAGCACGAACTCGTACGCGGGTCCGCGCTCGATCTCGGCCGGGGAGTAGGGGAAAGCCAGACTGGGCAGGTAGTCCATGTCATGGGCGGGCAGGTGGAGCATGAGTGGATTGGCGACTTTCGCGACGGCGGTGGCGGTCGCCTGGTCACCGGCGTTGACGAGCAGCATCACTCCGACTTCCCGCGGAGGTGCGGACTCGGGCTCGAGTTCGTCGAGCACCGCGTTGTGGCCGTAGAGACGGATGTCGAAGGCGTACTCGGACGGTTCGAGTTCCAGCGTCTGCCTGACTCGACCGATGATCGTCTCGCGCAAGAACCCCGCCCAAGCGTCGATCTGACCGAGGATGATCGGGTCTCGGACCGCGCTGAAGGAAACGGTCTCGAAGCCCGAGATCCGAGCCCCCTCCAGCTTGATCGTGTACTGGTCGGCCACGTGGAACCGCGAGCCCTCCACCCGCACGACGCGGTCGTCAACCGCGGTGTAGACGGCGTCTCGGACGTCAAGCGTGCCGTCAGGCTCGCGCATCTCGAACGGGTTGACCGTCTCGTAGAGCATGTGGGCCGCCACGGAGATCGGGGTGCACGCCGCGTCCGGGCTCAGGGGCTCGATCGAGAACCCGGTCGCGTCGATCGTGGCGAGCACCCCACCCTCACGCGGATTGGTCGTGCACAGACCGCCACACTCGACGATCTTCGCGGCGTGCCAGGTCGGACCCGCGGGCATCCCCTTCATCAGCGGGTACGCCGCAGCAACCGCGGTGTCGGTAGCACGCCCGGCCAGCACGACCTGCGCTCCGCCCTGGAGGGCTTCCACGATCGGCTCATGCCCCATGACCCCGACGATGTGGGTGCAGCTCTCGAGCGTCTCCGAGTCGAGTTCTCCCGCCGGTGCCAGAGCGCGAACACGGCCGGCGGCCACGTCGTCCTTCAGGTGGGCCGCGTCCTGCTCGCTGTAAATTCGCGCGACCTTGAGGTCGATGCCTTCCTCCCTCATCACATCCGCGACGATTCCGGCGACCCAATCCACCCCCTTGTCGGTACCGCTGGTGCCACAGGAACCCACGATGAGTGGAATGTTCGCTCGGGCGGACGCCCTGAGCAGGTGGCGAAGGTCGCGCTTGACCGCTTGCGCCGTGGACTTCGAGCTCGCCGAACCCAGGTAGTAGGGCCCGCTGTCGGTCGATCCACCATCCACGCTGATGACATCGGCACCGAGTTCGAGGCCACGCTCGATGGTGGCCTCCGGAAATCCGCTACCCAGCATCCCGGTGGCGGCAAGCACCCGGACCACGTCTCCTGGTCGGTTGTCCATCTTCTCTCCCTGTGTAGTCGACGTAGTCATCAGGAATACGTGGGTCCATCTACACCGGCATCCGCGGTGATCGCCGTCTGATGCCGAGCGTTCACGCAGTGCCGGGCCTGGCCGGCCAGAGCAGCGACGAGTTCCACCGCCCCTTCCATTCCGGCAGCGGCCCGAGCCTGCGCGGTCTGTCCCGCGAGGTGCGAGTAGACGACGATTCCGTCCACACCGCGCAGCGGACTACCAGCGGGCAACGGCTCTTGAGCGGCAACGTCCAGGTGTGCGCCCGCGATTGTTCCGTCACGCACGGCGGTCGCGAGAGCGACTTCGTCGACCACACCGCCCCGCGCGGTATTCACCAGGAAAGCCGTCCGCCGCATCTGGTGCAGCTCCGCCATTCCAATGAGTCCACGGGTTCGCGCCGTCAGCGCGGTGTGCAGCGAGACGTAGTCCGAGCCCGCGAGCAATTCAGGTAGGTCCACGAACCGAACGTCATGGCCGACGCGCTGGTCACGTGGCACTCCGGTCACGCACAGCACGTTCATGCCGAAAACACGGGCGAACGGCACGACAGCCCGCGCCACGGTTCCGTATCCGACCAAGCCGAGGTTCGCGCCGCGCAACTCCTGTCCGTCAGCGCGCGGCCAAGTCCCTGCCGCAACACCGGTCGCGCTCTGCACCAGACCACGGGCAGCCGCCAGCAGCAATCCCATGGTGTACTCGGCCACGGCGTTCGCGTTGATGCCGGGCAGGTTGCTGACGGTGATGCCCAAACGCGCCGCCGCTGCCACGTCGATCGAGTCGTAACCGACTCCGGTGCGAACGATGACGCGCAAGTCCGGAGCCTGGGCCAGAACCTCGGCGGTCATCGGCTCGTTGCCGACCAGGGCCGCACTTATCCCCTTGAGGGCGACCACGAGCTCGTCGGGGTCGCGTGGACCCACGAGCGGCCGGTACACGGGTTCCAGCCCGGCCCCGCGAAGGTATCGGTCGACCTCCCCACCAGGACGGAGGTAATCAGTCGTCACCAACACACGGGTCATAGCGCACTTCCCGTGCCGTACCTGCGCTGAAGCACGCTTACCCGCCCCACGACGACTATCGCGAAACCGGCCACGACCGCGATGTTCAACATCAAGAACGGCCAGCCCGTGACGTCGACCATGGCCCCGACCAGGGCCGGGCCGATGAACGCGCCGCCCGCCCAGCCCACCGTGTAGAGCCCGGTGTAGGTGCCGACCACACGGGTCGACGGCGCGAGGTTCCACAGGACCACGACCGCGTTGATCAGGAAACTGGACGCCCCCACCGCGGCAAGGGCCAACGCCGTGTACGCACCCGCCGGGGCCTGCCACAACGTACCCAGCACCATTGCGACCAAGAAGATGGCCATACCCGCGAGCATGACCTTGATGCGCCCGAAGCGTTCCGCCAGCAAAGCCACGGGGAAGGCGGCGAGGAGGAAGGCGACGCCGCTGGGGAGGGTCAACCCGCCTGCCGAACCTCGGGACATCTCGAGCGCTTCCTGCCCGTACGGGGTGATGAGCGCCCTCAACGCCGCCCAAGCACTGCCGAAGAGCAAAATGCCGACCATGAACAGGAGTCGACTGCGGTCACGATCCCGCACGATGTCAGCAATGGTGTCACGAACCCGAACAGTCGCGATCTCGTCGCCCTTCTGCGCGCGATCCTCCTCCACCGCCGCCCGGTAAGCGGGAGAATCACTGTCGCGGATCTTGAAACCGACCACCGCGATCGAGATGAGCATGAGGACCGAGGGGATGGCGAAGGCCAGCGTCGGGTAGTCGTCCACGAGCAAGGCACTGATCAGCGCGGAGACGATGACCGTCATCCCAGCGGCGAACTTCACCGCCGCGTTGGCGCGACTACGCCTCTCAGGCGAGATGTAGTCGGGCAGGAGCGACTCCGCCACCGGCTTGAAGGAGTTGCACACCAGCGCGTAGGCAAGCATGACCCCCAGGAGCAACGGCAACGAGTCCGCACTGAAGGGGATCAGCACGAACAGAAGCGCCGCCACCGGCATCCCGACCACGAGGAACGGAATCCTTCGACCCCATGGCGTACGCGTATTATCCGAACGATTTCCCATCCATGGCTGGATGAATATCCCAAGAAGATTGTCCGACCCCATCAACAGGCCGACAACGGCAACACTGGCAATGTGCTCACGCAGCAGTGGCGGCACCTGGGCGTCGAAAAAATTCCAGGTCACCTCCTGCGCGAACACCACAAGCGCCACATAGAAGGTAATGCGCACGCCCCGCGGAGGATTCACTTTCCCCACTTGCGCATCATCGACCGCGGTCATCGGGTCGCCTTTCCTAGTCCACGGTTTCATGTACTGATTTCCATGCTTTCCAGGTCACAGCCAGAGGTGGCCGAAAGTTCTTACGCAAGCCCTGGACGTTGACGGAACCTCACGACGTCTCTTCGTCGAAGGACCCGTCCACACCGGCTCCTTGACCCACGTCTCCACTGTGGACGCTGCGCACCCCATCTACAAGACCGCAGCGGACAACGTAGCCTTTCTCCAGCAGAAAGTCGTGGTCTCGGCGGGAGCAGGCAGGAGCAGATGAACGACATCATCGACGATCTCCGGTTCTTCCAGGTGATCGCAGCCAGTGAGACACTCACATCGGCCTCACGCGAGCTGGGTTGTTCCCTGCCAGTAGTCAGCAAACGCCTCAGCGCCTTGGAGAAGAGGCTCGACGTTCGACTGGTGCAGCGAGGTGCCCGTCGGCTTGTCCTGACCTCTGAAGGCGAGCTGTACTCCGCCCGTCTCGGCTCGATCCTCGATCAGATCCGAGAACTCGAAGACCAGGTCAGCGACAGCTCCGAACAGTTGCGCGGATCCGTCGTAGTCCACGCCACACTGGGTTTGGGGCGAACACATGTCGCCCCGCTGCTGAGCGAGTTCGCCGGAGATCACCCGGAGCTGCACTTGCAGCTCAACACTTCCGACCTTCCACTACGACCGCACCGCCGCGAGTTCGACCTGGCCGTGCACGTGGGGGCGCCGGGCGACTCGACCCTTCGCATGCGCCGCCTGGCCCAGAATCGGCGAATCCCGTGCGCCGCTCCCGCCTACCTCGCTCGGCGCGGTACGCCTGCGACCGTGGCGGACTTGGTGAACCACGACTGCATCGTGCTTCGCGAGAACGAGGGTGACTTCGATCTGTGGCGGTTCGGCGACGCCAGTGCGACGCACCAGTTGCGCGTCAGCGGTGGCCTGTCCACCAATGATGGTGATGTGGTCACGCTCTGGGCCCTCGAAGGACGTGGTGTGGTGATGCGCTCCGAGTGGCAGGTCCTCCCGTACCTGGAGAGCGGCGAGTTGGTTCGAGTCTTGCCCGAGGTGCCCACGCCAGCCGCGGACATCTACGCGTTGTTCACCGACGACAGGCACGTTCCTCGTCGGGTGAGCAAACTCGTCGAGCACCTCGCCGCTCGACTTCCCGAACGGCTCGGCAGAGCGCACCCCCGACTCGACCCGTTCTGACGGACGTCGAGATCAGGGGTGACCACCCCGCGCCGCGACCGAGCACGGCGACATCATCCTCACGGCTGAAGCGATCGACGCGCGATCAGAACACGGCGACAGGGTTGACCGGAACGCCTGTCAGCCCGTGAATGCGTGGCGGAGCGACGACGAGCATGAAGCTGTAGCGCTGCGACTCCGCGCACAGCGCCGCGAGATCGTCCAGCGCGGCCGCGTCGATCAACGGCATCGCCATCCGACCAAGCCCGACCCCGTGCAGGGGTGACGGTTCGTCCGGGTCGAGCGGCGGGTGCGCGTCACCGCGGTCCGCGGCGCAGAGCGCGACACCACGCTCGTGCATCCAGCGCACCGCATCCATGCTGATCCCCGGTGAGAGCCTGCCGTCCGACAGCGGCAAGCTCGTCCACCCGAGCCGGACCACCAGCGCGTCACCCGACCCCACCTTCACGCCCTCCCGTTCCTCAGCCCGTTCGAAGTCCCGCGACGTGACGGCGTAACCAGAGGGCACGGGCCCGTCGATCGCCAGGTCGAGCAAAACCCCCCGCGTGGTGATCCCGGCGGCGAACGCCGTCGTCGACGCGTGCGTGACACCTCCGGCGGTCACCACCTGAGCCCTCGGCACACCGGGGTAGACCTGGTCGTCGGTCGACCAGTGCGCCAGCGCGTCGATGTGCGTCGACCTGGCGTGGTGATTGGTGACCAGCACGTGGTCCGCCGCCACGCCGATTCCGGTGTAGGACATCAGGTGCTGCACCGGAGAGGCGTCCACCGTCAAAGGCGCGAACGGGCTGCTGATCATCGGGCTGGGGATGATCGGCTGAGCCAAGGACACGGACCGACCGGTCCGCACCTCCGCGGCGGCTTTCGCGCGCACCGCGTCGGTGACCAGGTTGAGCGTGCCGAGTTCGTCGTCGATTCCCCACCGACCCCAGTTGTCAGGCAGGTCGGAGACAGTCGGAACAGACATTTTCATTGCTCCTCTTAAACAGGCCATGAAGTATTCGCGGAGTGATAAGTACACAATGGACACCAGCTTGCAGGGCTCGGGCGGACTTCTCCCTACCTTCTCGAGCGTGTGCCACTCCTGGTGCTCATCGCGATCGGGCCCTTCCGTCCAGTGAGCGTGTCGCGTGCAGGGACGTGAGGATTTGCAGGCGGTCCGCGTCGGCGCTGTTCGGTTCGACGGTGAAGACGAGCATGACCGGTCCCGGATTGCCCGGTAGGGGGTAGGTGTCCCACGTCAGGTCGATGTCGCCGACCTGGGGCACTCGGAGGGTTTTGCTGCCGCTGACCGCTTCGCGGACGTTGTGGCGGGCCCACAGCCTGCGGAACTCGGCGCTGCGGATGCTCAACTCCCCAATGACCGCGGTGGCACGGGGGTGGGTGGGATCGGCGGCTACGGCGGTGCGCATCATACCCATGTACTCCAGGGCCTGTTCTTCCCAGCCGGGGCAGGTCAGCGGGTCCGTGAACGTCTTGTCGAACATCAGCAGGAGCATGTTGAGGCGGTCGGGTGGGTAGTCGTCCGGCGACCCGAGCAGCGCCTCGGCCATCTGGTTCCAGTCGAGCACGTCGAGGTGCCTGCCGAGCACGAGGGCCGGTGTGGCCATCAACCGCAGCAGTCGTCGGGTGCTGTCCGGTACTCGTTCCCGGTCGTGGTCGGTGTTGACGGGCGCAGGCTGTCTGGCTGCGCGGGCCAGGGCGAACAGGTGCCTGCACTCCTTGTCGTTGAGACCGAGCGCTTGGGCGAGCGCGTTCAGGATGTCATCGGACGGGCGTACCTCCCGGCCCTGCTCCATCCGCTGGTAGTAGTCAGTGCTCACCCCGGCCAGCAGAGCCAGTTCCTCGCGTCGCAGCCCGGTGACCTTGCGCCTTCCACCCGGATCGAGGCCGACGTCTTGCGGACGTAGCTGACCTCGCCGGGCACGCAGGAAATCACCGAGCTCCCGCGCGTGCGGAGTGGACCTGTTCATGGACGTCAGCTTGCCCGCTACCCGACCGCTGAAGATAGGTCTCCCAGACCCGGGCACCCCGTTGGCTCTAGAGCGTCACCCGCACCACCGTGAACGGCAGGTGAGGATTTTCGATCTGATACTGGAAGTTGACGACCAGCAGATCGTCGCAACCGTCGAACGTCGCCGTTGACGGGACGTCCATACCCCGACCATTGATTCGACGCTTCACGCGCGCTCGCGAGTAGTCGTCGGTCAACTCGAGAACGCTGATCTCACCTTCGGGATGGAAGAGACTGGTGATGCTGTACAGCTCGCCGTCGCGCAGCAGCAGGCCATCAGCTCCGATGTCCGTCACCCCGCCGAGATCAACAGGAGTGACAGCACCGGTCGATGTGCTGATCCGGTAGAACGCTTGCGAGTTGGTGTCCGCCATCAGCACGTAGCGTCCATCCGGGGTCACGACGAGGCCGTTGCCGTTGATGCCGTCCTCGTATTCCACCGGCGTACCACTGAAATTCACGGCCACTCGCAACGGCTGGTTGACCGTGGTGTCGTCCAGTTGGGCCGCGCTGATCCGATAGAGGACGGGTTGCAGGGAATCAGTGACGTAGGCGTCTCCGTTGGGGGCGATAGCGACGTCGTTGACCAGTCCGGTCCGCGAGCCGGAGTCGAACACGTGCAGCAGCGCTGCGGCTCGCGTGCTGTACACGAAGACCTTGCCGGTGGCACCTCCCGCGACGACCAGTCGGCCCTTGGTGATCTTCATACCGACCGCGGTGGTACGGCCGTCGCGTCCGCCGGGCAGGAAGACTTGCAGGCTCTGCTGGTCAACCCTGCCACGCCAGATCGTTCCATCGCTTGTTCCGCCGACGTAGAAGTACGGCGTACCGGGCTCGCGGACGATGCCTTCGGGATAGGCCTTGTCCCCTGGAACGACGTAGCGGTCGACAACTCGGCCACCGTGCGCCTGGCTCACCGGTGTCGTCGAACCAAAGGCGGAGAGAGCAAGAGTCACGGCCAGGGCGGTGCTGAGCAGGTGACGTGGACGGGGCTTGCGCATGGCGAACCTCCAGGGAAGTGCTGAAACAACGTCAGTGGCACCGAATTCGCGGCCGAGGTCCGTCCGCGCTTCGTAAACAGGTATGCAAGCTCCTTTTAACCAGGACTGGCAGGGGGTGGCTTATCCGGGGAAGAACCTCTCCCCCCTCTTCCACCGCTGTGGCAGAGGTACCGTGGAGACGTGAGCAACGCCTCTCAGCACAGATCGAGAAATCAGGCCGACGTGAGGGATTTCTTGATGAGCAGGCGCGCCAGGATCACGCCGGACCAGGCCGGACTGCTCACCTTCGGACCACGTCGGGTCCCAGGGTTGCGCCGGGAAGAGGTCGCACGCCTCGCAGGCATCAGCACCGACTGGTACACGCGCTTGGAGAAGGGCTACATCGGTGAGGTGTCCGAGGATGTTCTCCGAGCTGTGGCCAGGGTTCTGCGACTGAACGACGAGGAGCGGATCTACCTGCTCGACCTGGCTCGCGCGGCCCGGCGAGCACGTCGCCCGAGCAGGACCACGCAGGAGTTCTCACCGAGCGTGCAGTGGCTGCTGGACAGCATGACGCTGTCGGCGGCGATGGTCAGCGACAGTCGCCAGGACGTCCTGGCGACGAACGCACTGGGACGCGCGCTCTACGCGCCGCTGTTCACCAGCGACACCACGCTCGAACGTGGGCGCGCGAACTTGGCGCGCTACCACTTCCTCGACCACAGTGCTCGTGACTTCTACGGCGACTGGAACGCGACTGCCGACGTTCTCACCGCTTCATTGCGCACTGAGGCCGGACGCGATCCTCATGATGTCGAGGCTCGTGACCTCGCCGACGAACTGATCGCCGCCAGTCCTGACTTCCGGACTCGGTGGAACTCGCATGATGTTCTCATTCACGCGCAGGGCGTCAAGACCTTCCACCATCCCGAGGTGGGCGAGCTGAGCCTGACTTACCGATCGGTGGATTTGCCCGTCGTCGCCGAAGAGATCATGTCCCTCTGCGTCTGCACCGCCGAACCTGGCTCTACCGCCGAGGACCAGGTGAAGCTGCTCACGAGCTGGGCGGCATCATCGCGAACACCACTCGACGCGAACGACTGAAGTCGTCAACTACTTCAAGAACTCAGGCTCGACCCTCGGAGGCCAGGTAGCGACGCTCAACATGCCCATCGAGTACGCCTTGGACACCAGCGCGGTCCGGTTCGGGGCTTTGAGCTTCCTCTGCATCGCCGCAAGGTGGTACTCGACACCCTGTCGGCTCAGGAAGAGCCTCGACGCCAACTGCATCGTGGACTCCCCCGCGGCCATTCCCTCCAAGATCCTGGCGTGCACATCACTGAGCACTTTTCCTTGACCGTTCGCCGCGCGGTCCCGTTCACCCGCGGTCTGCTTCAAGATCACCAGTAGCGCCGTGATGGACGAGCCGTCCCCGCGCACCGCGATCCCGGTCATGGTCGTGAGGACGGTGCTGCCGTCCGGCTGGATGGCCGCGACCAACTCGGCGAACCGGCTGCGCTTGCCCTCGACCAGCTTCTCCATCTGCCGCTCCAAGCCGGATCGAGCACCGGGGTGGACCAACTCGGCGAAGTCACGGCTGTACACGTCCTGGATCGACCTGCCGAAGAAGGTGAGCAGGTCGATGTTCGCTTCCAGAACTCTCCTCGTTGGATCCAGGCGCGCCATGCCCAGCCCTGACTGCTCGAACATCGAGCGGTAGAGGCTGTCATCAGCCAATCCACCGGAGTGCTCAACCGGATGATCGTCACACGTGAACACAAATACTCCTTACGACGAACAGGAGGCAGCACCCTGCCCACCACTCAAGGGATTCTTCGACGATCGTACGAATGGCAGTAATGCAGAGGCAAACTTCATCGCCCGGACGTAGCTAATTCTGTGGTTGACGCACCACATCGGTTCGGTGTCACCAACCCCCGAACCTTTAACCCAAAACTCGCGCACAAAACGGCCCTGAACTGCGACAGAACCAGATCCACAGTGGACTCGAACTCGCCTTTGCCAAGCCTTCGAAGCCCAGGCTCATCTCAATTGGACACCTACACCAGACAATGGCCGATAAGCAGAAAATTTGCGCCATCAACTTCTTACGGCAACACGCGAGCGTTGCACGGCCGAGATGATTGCGATGGATTTCACAGATCATGAGAGATGTATGCGCGCTGGGGCACATCAAACTGCCCCAATGGACGCGTCAGCCGGGCAAGCAGGAGATCCACAAGTAGAGCGACCTTGAGCAGACCAGGCGGTGAAGCGGCCTATTCGAGGTCAGCCAGTGCCGCCGGGAGGCCGGCCCGACCCGCTACTCCGAGCTTGCGGTAGGAGCTCGTCAGGTGCTTCTCGACCGCACGCGAGGTGACCCCGAACTCCTCGGCGATCTCATGGTTGGTGAAGCCTTCAGCCGCCCGCGCGGAGACGCGCCGCTCGGTCTTGGTCAACGCGGCCGAGACCGGCTTGCCCAGGCCGAACCACACATCGACACCCGCCTGCACCGGATGGCCCTTGCGGGATGCGGTGCCGCGGCGATGGTCCAGCGCGGACGTGACCCTGGCGAGTTCCAACGCGTCACCCGAGGCCGCCAGGATCGCGGAGGCACGGATGAGCAGCTCGACACCCGCATCGCCCTCGGTGATCATTCCCCGGATCCGCAGGGCCCTGCCGACGGTGTCAGGAGCTCCCCATTCGAGCGCACGCCCGTACTCCTCGTCGGCCAGTTCAAGAGCTTCGCCCTGCTTGCCGAGGGAGTAGTTCAAGCCCGCCGCCCAGCCTCGCCACGGGATCGCCGCGGGGTTCCTCCAGCCCAACAGGTCCAAGCTTCGCCCACAGTCCATCAGGTGGTCGAGCGCTGCGACCTGGTCTCCCGAGCGGGCGGCAAGCCAGGCCCGGATCAGCCCGACCAGCCAGGACTCGGAAACGCTCGGCTCGACGCCCCCGCACCGGGCTAGAACCCACTCGGCGAGCACGACGTCGTCCACCTCGATCGCGACGAGCGCAAGCACGAGCACCGACCTCGATGCCGGCTTGGCCCGGTCCGAGCCGACCGACTCCACAGCCATCGACGCCATGGTCTTGGCCTCGGCCAGGTCCCCTGTTCTCAGCAGCACCAGCGCGTACTCGGCACCGATGGCGGTCTGGGCGGCAGCCGAGCCGACCCGAACAGCCTCGTCCAGCGCGAGCTTGAGCCAATCCTGGGCCGATTCAGGCGAGCCTGCCGCGATCAGCGCACCGATCACCAGCGGCACCACCGCATGCGCGGTCCGGGACGATGCGGGCTCGAGGTCCAGCAACTTGCGCCCGAGCCGGAGCGCGTCCGCCGCGGGGTAGGAACCGGTCATGGTCGCCGCGTAGAGCAGAACTTCAGCGAGCTCGCGGTCGCCTTTGGTGTTCAACGGGACATCGGGTCCCAGTCCACGCAGCCGCTCGACGGCGTCCGCGAGTTGTCCGGCTTGGCGAAATCGGGTGAAGCGCAGCCGAGCTTCCAGGCAGAGCGCTATTTCCCGATCGAAAGCGGATACCCGCACCGACTCGGCCGCCTCCTGGGCCATCTCGTCTGCCACTCGGGCGTAGATCTCGACCACCATCTGCGAGGCTGTTGCCAGCAGAGCAGGTGGAACCTGTGCGAGAGCGACGGCGCGGTCACGGGTGGACGGCAAGGACGGCACTCCCTGCGACAGGTGCCGCAGGGCCGCGGCAGGATCGAACTCCACCTCCACAGCCGCCAGTTCGACGAGCAGAGTCGCTCGGTCAGCGGTGCCGGGCGACGAGTCCATCAGCGCTCGATGCAGGTACCGGGCCCCCATCTCCGGAGTTCCGCGGTGGAAAGCGGTCGCCGCCGACTCCCGCAGAACCTCGATCGCCCACGGTTCACACTCTCCAGCGGTGGCGAGCAGATGCACGACGACGTCTTCGGACGAGTGGCCACTGTCGTACAGCAGCCCGGCGGCTCGCCGGTGGAGGCGGTCGACCTCCCCCGCCGTCATCATCTGTTCGACAGCTCCACGGATGACAGCATGGACGAAGCGCGGCGGTTCACCCCGAACGATCAGCCCGAGCCTGCCCAGTTGGCGGACAGCTTCGGCGCGACCCACAGGATCGAGATCCGCCAGTCGCCCCACCAGTGCGCTGTCGCCCTGGCGGTCCAGCACGACCATTGCCTTGGCGAAGGCCGTGATGGGGTGCGGCTGCACTCGGAGGTATCCCGCCACTCGGTCGCGCAAGTGCGGCGGCGACAGCGATGTCACCATCCCTGCCGAGGTGGCCAGCGGTCGGTACCCGCTCCGGCGCAGGAACGCGATCATCGATGTCAAGAACATCGGGTTGCCCATACCAACTTCGTGGCAGGCAACCACGAACTCTTCGTCACCCGCTTCCCCGAACTCGTCGCGCACCATTCGCTGGACGCTGTCGGCTGCCAGGGGCCCGAGCCACAGCCGGTGCGTGGCGACAGCGACCAATTCCCGTACCGCCAGGCGATCGGCACGGGGATCACCCTCCCGGATCGCCATCACCACCGTGACCCGTGGATCCGCCATTCGCCTGGCGAGGTATCCCAACATCCGCAACGAGGGCATGTCGGCCCACTGCACGTCGTCCACCAGCAGCAGTAGCGGTTGGTCCGCGCTCATGGCGCTGATCATCCGCACCAGGCCGTGCAGCACGGGATGTTCCGCGCTGCGGACTCGACGATCCTCGTCCGGCATCAGTTCCTCGTCACGGCCTCCTGACGAACGCATGAGGTCGGCGGTGAAGAGCAGTGATGTTTGGGATGCGGCATTTCCCAGCCACCGTTCGCGAACGTCCCCGTCTGCCGCGATGAACGATGCCTCCAACAACTGCCGTACGACGCCAAAGGCGAAGTCCTGCTCCAGAGGCGCACAACCGGCTTGCAGCACAAGCACTCCGCGCTCGTCAGCCAGTACTGGTAGGTGCTGGAGGAATTTCGACTTCCCAATCCCCGCCGGGCCCGACACCACCACGAGCTGGCCGCGGCCGTGTTCCGCGACCCGCATCGCGTCGACAACGGTGTCGACCTCAGGACCTCGGTCGTACAGCGTCACCGTCGCGCACCTCCGACAGTGGTGCCGTACCACGTTCGCGACCACATGCCGTGTGCATTTCGGAGGTCTGTGGCTCCCGCGGGGCTCTCCGCGTCACCGCTCGACAACCGCACCAAACCGCGCGCGTACAGCAGAATCGCCGAGTCCGCGCAGCTCGAGCCGTCCGGCACTTCGCCCATCCAGTCCTGGCTGAGCCAGTGCAGTGCGAGCAACGTGCCGCGAGCGCCGGGGGACATGTCCTCGCGGCGCCGCACCTCACCGGTGAGTCGGCTGACGAGCGCCTGGTCCCCGCGGGACAACGCCAAGTCCGCAGCGCGCACACGCAGCACATCGGTCTCGCGGTCCGCCGGAGCCGCGATCACTCTGGCGAAGTGGCGGTCGCTGGCGAACGGCACCGTCGCCAACTCCACCTCGCCGAGGTCGAACAGGATCCGCGACGCGAGCGAGCCGGTAGCCGGTTCCTGGAGCGCACGTCCCAACAGGCGGGTCGCGATGGCGGTGTTGCCCTCTTCGGTGCACGTACGGGCAGCATCGTGCAGAACTCTCGCAGCCCGGGTTTCACCGATCGGTCGAGTGCCGAGCAGGATGTTCGCGACGACGGTATCCGGAATCGCCCTGCGATGACAAAGCTCAGCCACGCCACCCTGTGTCCGCTCCCGCGCGTCGGCGTCCATCGTCACGAGCAGGTGGTCCGAAGGCACCCAGTCGGCCAGCACGGGCCACCGGTCGTCCGTCAGCAGCCTACCTCCACCCAGTGTTGCCAGAACTCCTCGGAAAACGTCCTGCTCACTGTCGCGATCGACCAACAAGCCAAGGCGCTCGGCTATTCGCAATGAAAACTCCAGAAAGCGATCGACAACGAAGCTCCCCCACCCACCCGCTCCGTGCTACGGCCCGTCGCGCCTATCGTGCGGCCGAGCCTCGACTACCCCACGACGTTCAGCGGGTTCCACCACGTCGATCAATTGGGAGCGCTCGCTCAACCCGAGCTTGCGATAGCTGTTGGTGAGGTGGAACTCGACGGTTCGCTGGGTCACGAAGAGGGAGTGTGCGATCTCGTCGTTGCTGATGCCGCGCGCGGCCAGGCTCACGACCTGCGTCTCGGCAGGGGTGAGGGCCTTCGCCCCGGACAGGCGGGTGCGCCGAGGCCTGCCTCCCGCGGCAATCAACTCCAGCCGGGCGCGCGCGGCGAGTACCACGGCTCCGCATTGCGTGGCCAGGTCAAGACCACGACGCAGCGTCTTGCGTGCCACCTCGTCATCATCTGCGGCGTGCTGTGCACAGCCGAGCTCGACAAGGGCCTTTGCCAGTTCCAGGCGAACCGGGGATCGCTCACCATGAGAAACCGCGCGGCGTAGGAGAACGAGGCCCTTCGCGCCGCCTTCGACCACTCCCAGAACACGAAGTGCCGACCCGACCGCGCCGTCCGAACCCCAGCGCTGGGCCGACTTCAGTGCTTCCTCGGCCAAGCGCTGTGCCTCAGCCCGTTCACCTAGCCGGTGGTGCAGCAGCGCCGCCCGTCCCCGCCACGGGAGGTACGCCTCGTTGTGGATGTTCCACGACGACAACAAGCGACCACAGCTCAACAGTTGTTCAAGGGCTGCCCGGTGGTCGCCCAGCCCTTCGTAGACCTGCGCCCGTGCTGCGAGAATCGGACCCCAGAGATACGAATTCGCGGAGGAAGCTGAGGAGAGGGCATCCAGCAGCCGGGACGCCTCATGCCACCGGCCGAGTTCTCCAAGGCACCCGACGGCTGTTGCCACCGACAAGAGCGGATCACCAACCCGGTGGCCGTCGGAGCTCGCCTTCAGCACCGCCTGTGCGTCCACAAGAGCCCCTGGCACGTTGCCGCGCTGGAATCGCGCTCCGCGCAGCACCATGAGTGTCATCGGCTGGTTGTGCGCTCTGGCCTTGCAGATGCCGAGGTCGTAGGAAGCTGTGACAAGGTCGAACTGCTCAGCGAGTTGGAGCACGGCGAGCGCGCTCAGGAACATCGGGTGCAGCAGTTCGTCGCGCAGCAGCAGATCATCCCGCATGGCACGTGTGGCCAGTTCTACGGCGGAAGCCGCTTCCCATTCACCTCCCAGCGCTGCCAGGAACGCGTGCACCGCCACTAGCGCGCACTGTCCCGGAGTGTCCGACCGGGACGGTTCATCCAGTGCGTCGATGCGCGGTTTCAGCCGCGTCATCCCATCGAGGTCACCCATCGCAACGCAGATCACGTGCCCGAGAAGTCGAGTGCGAAGCTCATCGTTCTCCGGTTCGCCTCCGGCAGTCACCTCATCCAGTTGCCTCAAAGAGTCTTCCAGCAACTCCACGAGCTCAGCAGTACCAGTTCCAGCGACCAGCGGAAACAGACCGACTGCTGTTCTCGCTCTCTGCAACGGCGTGGCCATCAGCCTCAACAGCCGCACCAGGTGCTCCCACGCCGACCACGGATCGAATGACCGCTCGACAAGGATCAGTGCGGTGAGCAGCGCGATGTGGAGGTCGTTGTCCCACCGTCCGGTGAGGGCGTGCCGCAGATAAGCCACGGCCAGATCGGGCGCGCCGCGTTCGACGGCGTTCGAGGAGGCTTCACGCAGGACTGCGACCATCTCCGGCTGCTCCGGCGGTCCTGCTGCGAGCAGATGGGAGGCAACCACCTCGACCGGCGCTCCTCTGTCACCGAGAGATCTGGCGGCCCGCTGATGCACCCGGACGCGCTGCGACGCGGCCATGTCCCGGACAACCGCTTCAGCCAGCTCCGAGTGGGCGAACTCCAGTGTGCCGGGTACCAGTACGCCCAACTGGTCGAGCGCCATCACGGACCGGCTGGCCACGGTAGTTCCGACAGAGCCCACATCCGCGGCGACGGACAACTCGGTGCCACTACCGAGCACCGCGAGCACCTGCGCCAACTGGATGACCTCACCGGATTGCGCGCGCAGAACATCGAGAACCCATTCGCAGCGCGCCTGAACGCCCATTTCAAGCGCAACGTCCACGTTCTTGGCCGAGGGCAGCACCGACCGGCTTGCCAGCGCTCGGAGCGTCTCGCGCAGGACCAGAGGATTTCCTCCGGATACCTCGTGGCATGTGGTGGTGAACTCCGCCTCCGGCTCGGCGTGCAGGTAGCGCGCGACCACCCTGGTCACCGCCTCGCGACCCAACGGCTGCACCTGGACGACTTGGCAATTCGGTACGGACTGGAGTTCCGAGAGCAGAGTGGTCGTCTCGTGGTCCACGTCGTCGGCCACCGCCGCGAGCACGACCACCGGCATCCCTGCCACACGTCGTGCGAGGTGCAACAGCCACCTGGTGGACGACATGTCGACCAGGTGCAGATCATCGATGACGATGGCGACCGGGCTGACCATGGCCAAGGTCTCCATCGACCGGTGGAGGGCGTGCAGCACCTTGAACGGGACATCCGCTTCCGGCGACTCCGCGGATGTGCCAACAGCATCGGTCCGGTGCCGTGTGGACCAAATGGCCTCCATCATGGCGCGACGCCCTTGCGCATCGGTTGATGAGGCCCGAAAGATCCGACGTACGGCCCCGAACTCACTTCGAGGTGTCGAACTCCTACCGGAGGTGCGCAACACCCGGAACCCGGCTTCGCCCGCTGCCTTGGCCGCGATTTCCAGCAGAGTGGTCTTACCCGACCCGGCCGGCCCTGAAATCAAGGTGATTCGACCACCGCCATTCACCTGGAGAGGTGATCCTGGGACGAGGCTCTTGAGCAGTGGGTCCGCTGCTCAGGTGCGCGAGGATGTTTGCCTGCCATGCCGACCAGTATGCGGATGCGCTCACCACCGCAGGTAGGTCTGGCAGTCCTAGGGAAACCTGTGCGAGGGACAAACGCCTGGATGCCGTGATCCTTGCCGAACGGCCGGTCAGCGCAAAGCGCCATGACCAAATCCAAGACTGAAATTCGACCGGCCTCCCCGAGATTGGAGCATCTTTGTCCGTTGATCGATGGATCTCAACCCGAACGGCCATCCTGGCCGTCGTCATGGCGGTGACGAGCCCGATCCTCACCGCCGCCGTCACTGTCCCCGGTACATCCGCGGCCGCACCTTCGCCAGCCGTCGTCCGCCCGGACAGCGATCCGTTCTACGCCGTGCCACCTCATCTGGATTCGACGCCTGATGGCACCGTGTTGCGGTCGCGGCGCCTGCCGACTTCAGCACTGGCGACCCCGGCACCAGCCCAGGTCTGGCAACTGCTCTACAAAACTCGTGACAACGCCGGACGCCCGACGGCCACAGTCGCCACGTTGCTGGTACCCACGGCCAAGTGGGCAGGCGAAGGTTCCCGACCACTGCTGTCGTACCAGACGCCCGAAGACGGCTTGGCCACCTTCTGCGCACCGTCCTACCTGCTCCGCGCGGGCTCCGTGCTCTCCGGCCCGAGCTCGGTGCAGTTCGACCGGGATCAGGTCAAGGCAGCGATCCACCGCGGCTGGGCGGTCGTGGTACCGGACTACGAAGGGCCCCGATCCGAATTCCTCGGGGCGGCCGCGGCCGCCCACGGCGTACTCGACGGCATCCGCGCGGCCCGTTCCTTCACGCCGGCACGCGTGTCGCGCAAAGCCCCCGTAGGCCTATGGGGCTACTCCGGTGGCGGCTTCGCCACCGCGGCGGCGGCTCAACTCCAGGCCGACTACGCCCCGGAGCTGGCGATCAGCGGCATCGCCGAAGGTGGTGTCATCGCCGACATCAACGCGAGCGTGCAGGCTGTCGGCGGACAGGCGTTCTCCGGCTGGCTCCCCTTCGGCTTCGCCGCTCTGCGCCACGTCTACCCGCACGCGAACGTCAACCAATACCTCAACTCCGCCGCCCAGGCTCAGGCCGATGCTGTTCAGCACGGCTGCGCGGGCGAGGCCATCACCCGCGGACCCTTCTTCGCACCGTTGACGCAGTTCGAGGCGTGGTCGAACTCCTTGACCTCAGGCTCGTTCCACGACTTCGCCCACAGCGTCAGCCCGATCAGCTTCGGCGGCACGCCGACCGCGCCGGTCTACCTGTACCACGGCACGGCCGACGAACTCATCCCGGTCGAAGGCGCCAGGAAGTTGGCTGCGCGATACCGCGCGTCCGGTGCGGATGTCACCCTGGTGCAAGACGAAGCGCAGGACCACGGAGATGAACAGGCCCATGGAGTGGCCGGGGCGGTCGCTTTCCTCGACCGGCAGTTCTCCGAGCAAAACCACAGGTCGAGCGGGCTCCCACAATAGTTGCGCGACCCCACTCCGACCAGGTGCCGTCAAGGTCCTCCACTTGCGGTGATCAGCCAAGGCCCGCGTACACCGTTCGTTGAGACCGGCAGCACTTTGAGCACGGTCCCATTCCAGCATGGCCAGGATGGGACCGTGTTCGCCTGCCGGCGCGGAAGTCGGTGTCATCCGGACTCCCTGCCCTGGATTGACTTTCCTGTCGTTCCTGGCTCAGATGGAGCGAACGCCGGTCAGTTCTTCGGCTGCTGCCCAGAGCTTCTTGCCGACTTCCGGGTCGGCGGCGTCGCTGCTGAGCTTGGCCTCGGTGACCCGTCCTCGCGTCTCCCCCCACCCCGCAGGGCCGAAGAAGTCGCCGCCCCGCACCTCGGGGTCGGTCGCGGCACGCAACTGCGGCAGCACGCCTTGCTCCACCCGTTGCGTGACCAGCAGACCGGCCGTCGCGAGCACCTTGCCGACCCGGCCGCGGTGCTCCCAAGCCCTCGGCGTCAGATTGGTGCGGGTGAGACCTGGATGAGCCAGTGCACTCACGATCGACGACCCGGCAGCACGCAACCGGCGGTCCAACTCCACCCCGAAGACAGTGCTGGCGAGCTTGGATCGGCCGTAGGCGGTGGTACCCCGGTAATCGCGCACGAACTGGAGGTCGTCGAAGTCCAGGTGCGCGTTCTTGTGGGTGATCGAACTGAGGTTGACCACCCTGGCTCCACGAGCCGCACTCAGGTTGTCGAGGAGCAGGCCGGTCAACGCGAAGTGCCCCAACGCGTTGGTGCCAAGGTGCAACTCGAAACCATCGGCGGTCGTACGACGAGGACCGAGCAGTTCAACGCCGGCGTTGTTGATCAGTAGGTCGACCACCGGGTGGTCGACCTCCAGCTTCGTCGCGAACTCGCGCACGGACTCGAGCGAGGCCAGGTCGAGTTCACGCACCTCGACGTTGCCCGCGATCCGGCGGGCGGCCTCCGCACCAGCGGCGGTGTTGCGCACGGCCAACACGACGTGGGCACCGCGGCGGGCGAGTTCCGTGGCCGTGGCCAAGCCGAGTCCCGAGTTCGCTCCGGTCACGACGGCGACTCGGCCACGCTGGTCGGGGATGCGGTCCGCGGTCCATCCGGTCATGTCTGTTCTCCTCGCGATGTCGTTGTGCTGCAACGAAGACGCTAGGAGAGATCTGCCACGGCCCGGTCGTTCGCGTTTTCCTGGGCCTGCCAGACCTACCGTCGAGTGGTGGGACCGCGGCATAGTGCGGAGCGGCTCATCAGCTTTCGCCTAGCTGACTGCGGATCGCGTCCAGGTCGACCAGAGACCAAATGCGAGCGATCCTGCCCTCCTGATAGCGGTAGAAGACATGCTCCGCGAACGAGATCTTCCCCTCCGCCGGAGGCAGTCCCCGAAAGGACTTCGGGGTGCACTCGAAGTCGATCCGGCATGCCACCTCGTCCCCCGCGATCACCAGAAGGCCGATCTCGTAGCGCAGATCCGGTATCTCGGCGGCGTCACGGCGCAGCAGGTCCTGGAACTCCGCCAGACCCAGCCGCCGATCGTTGTGGACGACAGGATCGTGCACGAATCGCCCGAGATCGTCGAACCGTCGTTCGTTCAGGCAGTCGAGATACGCCCGGTACTGCGCTTCGATGAAGTTCTCACCCATGCTGCTCGAGCCTACGCCGACCGCTGATCACCAGCAGGCACCCGCACGTCGTGCAGGCAACTACCCCGTGCCGCTCTCCCTGGGTCTGCCAGACCTACCTTCGAGCAGCGAGGTCACGAGAGACTGCCGACATGGCTTCTCATCCGCACGCCCAGGAGCTTGGGGACTTCCTGCGCGCCCGACGTGGACAACTGCGCCCACAGGACGTCGGACTGGAATCCGGTGGAAAGCGCAAGGTCAGCGGACTGCGACGCGAGGAGTTGGCACTACTGGCAGGCCTGAGCACAGACTATTACCAGCGAATGGAACAGGGCCGTGAAATACGGCCATCTGATGACGTCCTCGATGCCGTGGCCAACGCGCTCGGGCTCGACGACAAGGACCGCAGGCACCTGTTCAAGCTGGCTCGCGCCGCCCGGCGACCGGTGCACAGCACAGCGAATCACGACCGCGAAGTGGTTCCGGACAGTACGCGACGACTGCTTCGGGTGATGACCACACCAGCCATCGTGCTCGGTAGGTACCTCGATCTGCTCGACTGGAACCCGCTGGCCGAAATGATGCTCGGTTCCCCGGACAGATACCCCACCGACCGCCTGAACATGCTCCTGCTGATGTTCGACAGCACGTTCACGGATCAGCGGACCTGCCCGAACTGGGAGAATCAAGCCCTGAACTACATGGGCATGATGCGCAGAGCCATTGCCTACGATCCCACCCATCCACGCGCCACAGCAGTCGTGGGAGAACTGAGCATCCGCAGCGCCGAGTTTCGACGCCTGTGGGCACGACATGACGTCCGGGAGACGGTCAGTGGCACCAACACCTTCCGCATTCCGGAGATCGGCAAGATCGCCATGTACTGGGACGCCTACCCTTTGCCAGGCTGCCCCGGCCCGTTCATGCTCATCTTCACCGCAGAGCCGGGCAGCGCGGACGCGATCCAGCTACAGCTTCTCGCATCACCGCACACGGCCCAGCAGTCCGCGATAAAGGTAGCGGAATGACAGGAAGCCTGACGCCGTGCCCTGAGTCCATCTCGGACGCCGCCGGCTCCCGGTAGAATATCCGGCATAAGGGGAGGTCTCCATCACATGCGTCAAGACGTCACGATCTCGCGAGGGTCGATCGAGCTCTCCGCCGTCCTCCACTTGCCTGACGACATCGCCGGAACCGCGCCGTTGCCTGTGGTCGTGCTCTCGACACCGGGCAGCAGCGTCAAGGAGCAGATCGGCGCGAACTACGCTTCCCGTCTCGCAGTTCACGGCATCGCGGCGCTCGCATTCGACCCTGCCCATCAGGGCCAAAGCGGCGGTGAGCCACGAGACCTCGAGGATCCCTACCGGCGCGGCGAGGACATCTCCTACGCGATTGACACACTTGCCACGATTCCGGGCATCGACCCGCAGCGCATCGGGGTCCTGGGAATCTGCGCGGGCGGCGGTTACGCGGTGCACACCGCTCGTACAGAGCATCGAATCAAGGCCATCGCCACGGTCGTCCCGGTCGACATCGGCACGGCGTTTCGCAGCTTCCAGCCAGGCAGTCCTGCCGAGGCACTCGGTTCCCTCGCTGACGCGCGCACCGAGGAAGTGCTTTCCGGTGAACTGAACCGCGTGAACTGGCTTCCGGATACGTTGGAGGATGCCGCGGCAGGCGGAATCACCGATATCGACACGACCCAGGCGATCACCTTCTACCGCACCGAGCGCGGCGGAAACGAGCACTCGACCAACCGCCGCCTCGCACGTAGCGACTCGCTGATCCTGGGCTACGACGCGTACCACCTGGTCGACCAGCTCATGACCCAGCCCCTGCAAGTCATTCTCGCCGGACGCATCGGCAACACGGGATCCTACGAAGCAGGCATGCGGCTCTGGAAGCTGTCACCCAATCCGATCGACCTCATGGTGATCGAGGGAGCCGGACATTATGAGATGTACGACGAGCCGGAGTATGTCGACGCCGCCATCGATCGGCTCGTCACCTTCTACACGGATAACCTGGCGTGACAGCGGAGCGGACCACCTCGACCACCGAGGAAATGCTGCGGCGGCTGACAAGCACCTGTCATGAGCGTCCCGCTGAACTGTGCGGTTCGGAGCACCAACGGCTAGCCTCGTTGGTGTGCCTGTGAACCCGAGCCTGCTCGTCGGATTTCTGATCCTCTCGGCACTGTTGTCGGCAATACCGGGTCCGTCTGTCCTGTTGGCGACCAGTCGCGCCGTGATGCGCGGCCGACGACCAGCCATGTGGATCGTGCTCGGCAACGCCGTCGGCGGCCTGGTACTGCTCGCGCTGGTGCTGGTCGGCCTCGGTGCTGTCATCGCGGCATCGACGCAACTCTTCCTCGTCGTGAAGATCGCGGGAGCGGCCTACCTCCTGTGGCTGGGCGTGCAGTCGTTGCGCGGAGCACGCCGCACCGACCTCGAACCGCAGCCCGGACCGGCGACCGGATCGTCGTTCACCGGGATCGCCGCGGCACGCCAGGGATTCACCGTCGGCGTCGCCAACCCCAAGAGCATCGTCTCGTTGATGGCGATCCTTCCCCAGTTCGTCGACCACGCACTCGGCCACCCGGCCTTCCAGATGCTCGTCATCGGCATAGTCGGCGCCATCGCCCAAACCCTCATCGAGACCATCTGGGTGTTCGCCGCAGGATCACTCCGCACCTGGTTCCGACGCAGGCCCAGCCGCCTCCAGTACTTCAAGGCGGGCGGCGGTGTCGCCATGATCGGTCTGGCGGGCAAGCTCGCCATCGATCGATGAGCGTCCTCACAGGACAGTGCTGAGCGAGGTCAGCGCCTTCCCTCCACCGCAACAGGGGCCGCTGCCCCTGCGGTGAGAGTCGCCTGGACGGTCGCCCGGACGAAGTCGTCGACTGTCTGGTGCGGCGCCGGCTTCAACGCCCCGTCCACCAGCAACAGGGTAAGCCCCTGCGCCAGCGCCCAGACGCCGGCGCAGAGCGCGTCCGCGCCGGAACCACCGGTCGTGGCGGCCACACCGCCGGCCACTACCGCCCTCACCGCATCTTCCGCGGCCCGGATCCGGGGATCGTCACCGCACATGTGAGCGACGGTCAGCCGGTACAGCCCTGGACGAGCGAGGGCGTGCCGGACCGCCGCCGCCGTGATGGCGAAGATCTCGTCGCCAGGGTCAGCCGCGGCCGCCGCGGCGACCATGCTCTCCCTCACCTGTTCCAAGCCGTGAAGGGCAAGTGCCGCAAGCAGTGCGGCCTTGTCCGCGTAGTGGTTGTAGGGCGCGTTCGGCGACACACCGGCCTCGCGCGCCACGGCACGCAAAGATAGTTGTTCAGGCCCTGCTGTTTCCACCAGCTCCAACGCCGAGGCCAGCAGGCTCGCACGCAGATCGCCGTGGTGGTAGCCGACGCGACTCATATTGACAGCGTACACATCCCCCCATATGTTGACAGTGTCCACAATATGGACGACGTCAACATTGAGAGGTTTCCACGTGGCAGAGCTCGACATACCACTGAAACTGGCGAACGGCACGCTGCTGCCCAACCGGATCGCGAAGGCGGCGATGGAGGAGTTCCTCGCCGTCCACGGCCAACTGCCCGGACCGGGTCTGGTCGAGCTGTACCGGCGGTGGGCCACCGGCGGCGCGGGTTTGCTGATCACCGGGCACGTCATGGTGGACCACAGGTCCCTGGCCGACCCCTCAGACGTCGTCCTGGAGGCGACAACGCCGCTGAAACCGTTCCGGCAGTGGGCACGCGCCGCCCAGTCCGGTGGCGGCCAGGTCTGGCTCCAGATCAACCACCCCGGTCGCGTGATCGCCTCCGACATGCCCGGCCTCGTCCGGTCGGCATCAGACGTGCCGGTGAACCTCGGTCGCTACTCCCGCCTCTACCGGCAGCCCGAGCCGATGACCTCCGACGACATCGCGGAGACCGTCCAGCGATTTGCGACCTCCGCGCGCATGGCGGAGTCCGCGGGTTTCGACGGCGTGCAGATCCATGCCGCGCACGGGTACCTCATCAGCCAGTTCCTGTCGCCGCTGACGAACAGGCGCACCGACGAGTGGGGCGGTGAGCTGCGCAACCGCGCCCGCCTGCTGCTCGACGTCGTCGCCGCCATCCGGCGCGAAGTGAGCAACGAGTTCGCTGTCGCGGTGAAGCTGAACACCGCGGACTTCCAGCGCGGTGGCTTCGACTCCGAGGACGCCAAACGGGTCGTGTCGATGCTCTCGGAGTCCGCGGTCGACCTCGTCGAACTCTCCGGAGGGTCACTGGAAAGCCTGGCCACCAGCGGAAGCACCGCAGACGGCAGCACCCTCGCGCGCGAGGCCTACTTCCTCGACGCCGCCGCCTCGATCCTCGACGGCGCGCCGCTGCCGATCATGATCACCGGAGGCATCCGTCGCAGGCCCGTCGCGGAGAACGCACTGGTGCGCGGCGCTTCCGTGGTCGGCATGGCGACCGCGCTCGCCGTCGACCCGGACCTGCCCCGACGCTGGTTTCAAGGAGAGGACGTTGCCGTGCGGATCACTCCACTTCGACTGCGGGACAAGGCAATCGCCGCGGCCGCGGCGCAGGCGGCCACCCGGTGCCGCCTGGTCGGGTTGAGCGGCGGGAGAACTGCGTCGAAGCCGCGGCCTCTCCTGGCACTGGCCTGGGAACGGCTGCGCCGCCGCACCGCACTCCGTCGCTACCGCGCCTGGTTCAACGGACAACAGGGCCCGAAGATGGCCGGCGGGTTCACCGGCAAGCCGGACGTGCCAACGATGCGGGGAGCCTCGGTTACGAAGAGGAACGTGTAATCGTTGCAGCGCCAGGGAAGTCGCCTCTCACGACAACCACTAATTGGCGGGTTTCCAGTATACGGTGTCATTATGCTGGTGGTGCGCAGCGCATCGGCGAATGCACGATTGTGCCCATGGGTATCGGAGAGCACACGTTCCAGCAAGAGGTCCGGCGGAGCCGGAGAAACCGCGCTTTGGTCGTCGGCCTCGGGATCAGCGGGATCGCCACCGCCTTGCGTCTGCGCTCCATCGGCTGGGAGACCGTGATCGTGGAGAAGTCGCCCGGTCGTCGCACGGACGGCTACTTCATCGGGATCTTCGGCGCCGGTCAGGCAGCCGCACGACGGCTCGGCATCTTGGATGCCATTCCTGACCGGTCGCCGGCGAACAGCGTCAACTACGTCGTCACCCGCTCCGGTGATCGCAGGTCCGGGCTGGGATTCACCGACTTTCCGGGCGAACCACGGGTCATGCTGCGCGGCGATGTCGAACAGGGCGCGTTCGCCGCGCTGCCGGACGATGTGGAGATCCGGTATACGACCACGCCGATTCGCATCGAGCAGGACGCAGACGGCGTCGACGCCACGCTGGAGCAGAGCGGTACGACCGTCACCGAGCGTTTCGACTTGGTGGTGGGCGCCGACGGCGTGCGATCCACGGTCAGACGCCTGGTGTTCGGCCCGCACGAGCAATACCTGCGCCGGCTCGGGTACATGATCGCGGCTTTCATGCTGCCGGGCCCGATCGGTGGCATCTCAGCGACCGAGGGTGCCATGCTGCTCGAACCGGGCCGCTCACTGTTGGTTCTGCCGTTCGTGGATCACGCGCCGACCGCTTTCTTCTCCTACCGCACCGATGACGTCGACTTGCAATTCACCGGCCGACCGGTCGACCGGCTTCGCGCCGCCTACGTCCCCAAGCCCTACGGCAGGCTGCTCGGTGAGGCTCTCGACGCGTTCGAAGCCACGGACGACTACCTCTTCGACACGGTCGAACAGGTTCAGGCGAGCACGTGGTCGAAGGGAAGGGTGATGCTGACCGGCGACGCCGCCTGGTGCGCGACCGTCTATTCCGGAATGGGGACCTCCGCGGCCCTTGCCGGCGCCGATCTGCTCGGCACGATGCTCCAGCGCCACAGCGACAGGATCGGCCCAGCGCTGCTGGCGTGGGAGAACCACCTTCGTCCGCACATCGCCTCGTACCAACGCACCGGTATCAAACAGATCTCCCTCTTCACCCCGGCCAGTCGGCGGCAGATCGTGGGGAGGAGGCTCTTCGAGTTCGTCGACAGGTTGCCAGTGGTCGGTACCGCGACACGTCAACGACTCAACAACAGCGAGGACAACCTCGAGAAGGACCGGGACATCGCGTTCGTCGACTGAGCGGCAGCGGCCACCGGCGAAAGGCCGAAGCGTTCCCCGCCACCGGAAAGTGATGATCCATGCCGAAAACCCGCCAACCCGCCCTGCCGCTCGGCGGCCTCGAAGTGATCACACTCCGGCGGGGAGCGTGGCTGCCCGACGGCTATCACCTCACCCCCCACCGTCACACTCATGGCCAACTGGTGTACGCGGCCGCCGGAGCCCTGGCCACCACGACGGAGCGCGGGACCTGGATCGCGCCGGCCAACCGGGTGACCTGGACGCCGCCCGGCTTCGATCACTCCCACCGCTTCTACGGCCGGGCTGACGTCCGGGTCGTCGCCGTCCCGGTGCGGATGTGCGGCGAACTCTGGGGGCATCCCGGTGTGTTCGCGGTAAGTCACCTGCTCCGCGAGGCCATCCTGACACTGACCGGCAAGCCGGAGACCCGCTCCGGCGCCCACGAACGGCTGCTCTCGGTGATGATCGACGAACTCACCGAAACAGTCGAGCAGCCGCTGCACCTACCCGAGCCCCACGACGACCGACTGCGCGCCGTCACCGACCTCCTGCACGCGGACCCTGGCCGGACGGCGACCCTGGCCGAACTCGGACGAGCTGTCGGAGCGAGCGAACGCACCCTCAGTCGGCTGTTCCACACCGAACTCGGCATGAGCTTTCACCGCTGGCGCACGATCCTGCGCATCCACCACGCCCTCCAGCACCTCACCAACGGCGTCTCGGTCACCGCTACCGCAATCGCGTGCGGATGGTCCAATTCCTCCAGCTTGATCGAGGCGTTCACCGACGTCATCGGCCAGACCCCGGGCCGCTATCAAGCCGATCACCGCAAACCTTGTCCGTCGTGTCACCGGGCCCGGCCTGAGGGCTGCTTCAACTCACCTGGCGATCGACGCTTCCCCAGTGCGTCGCCCGCAGCACGCGCTTGAGCACCTTCCCGGCGCCCGAGATCGGCAGGGTGTCGACGAACTCGACACTGCGTGGCGCCTTGTAGCCGGCGATGAACTTCTTTGCTTGCTCCCGCAGCTCGTCCGCGGTCACCGAGGCGCCGGATCGCAACACGACGACGGCGTGCACGCGTTCACCCCACTTGGCGTCGGGTACTCCGATCACCGCGCACTGGGCGACTGCCGGGTGCTGGCTCAGGGCGTTCTCGACCTCGACGGAGTAGACGTTCTCCCCGCCGCTGACGATCATGTCCTTTATCCGGTCCACGATGTACAGGTAGCCCTCACCGTCGAGGTAACCTCCGTCTCCCGTGTGCATCCAGCCGTCTCGCAGCGCCTGGGAGGTCTCTTCCGCCTTGCCCCAATAACCGAGCATGACGTGGCCGCCCCTGACCGCGATCTCGCCGACGGTTCCGCGCTGTACCTCGACACCGCCCGGATCGACGATGCGGACCTCGGCGTGGGGTGCCGCGCGCCCGGCGGAATGCAACAGGCCGCGCTCGTGGTCGGCGGGGGTCAGCAGTGTGGCGATCGGGGCCAGTTCGGTCATGCCGTAAGCCTGGACGAATCGCGCACCGGGAAGAGCGGCCATCGCGCGTTCGAGGACGGCCTTGTGGATCGGAGAAGCGCCGTAGAGCAGGGACCGCAGACTGGTCAGGTCGTACTCGGCCACTCGGGGATGGTCGACGAGCAGTTGAATCATGGTCGGGACCAGCAGGACGTCGGTGACCTGCTGCGCCTGCACAGCGGTCATCGTGGTCACCGGGTCGAACGACGGCAAGATCACGTGGCTGCCACCGGCCATCAGGGTCGCGCCCCACGAGGTGAGACAGGCGATGTGGAACAGCGGCGCCACATGCAGGGTACGGCCACCTTGCGCGACCAGGCTGCCGGACGCACGGCCACCGAGCCATGAGGTGCCGAGGTTGTCGTGTGACAGCATCACCCCTTTGGGCACGCCGGTCGTGCCGCCGGTGTAGAACAGGCCGGCCAGTTCCGCCCCGCCTCGGCGGACGTCGGGGACGGGTTGCGCAGCGGCGATCAGGTCCTCATAGGACAGTGCGTCAACGGGAGCGGGACCATCGCCGATGTGGATGACCGTGGTCAAACAGGGTGACAGTTCACGCAACACCGGAAGCGTCTCGGCGAACGCGTCGTCAACCAGCAGCACCCGCGAGTCGGAGTCGATCAACGAGTATGCGATCTCCGTCGGACTCCAGCGGGTGTTGGCAGGGTTGAGCACCGCCCCCGCCCACGGCACGGCCAGCAGGTATTCGATGTAGCGGTCGGAGTTCTGCGCGAGGATCGCCACTCGGTCGCTCTCCCCCACTCCTAGCTCGCGCAGCGCCCCGGCAAACCGGGAGACGCGATCCGCGACCTCGGCGAAGGTGCGACGTCGATCTCCGCAGATCGTCATCACCTCGTCGGGTTGCTGCTGAACGGCGCGGTGCAGTCCTTGCGTCAGGTACATCGAGCTCTCCAACTGTGAGTGACGGCAAGCCTGTCGCAGATCGGCCGTCGAGTCTTCATCAGGCGAGGCCAATCAAGAGCGGGGGTAGCTCTCCGGCGTCGACAAGCGAACCGCACCTGGTCCACGAACGTCCGGAGTATTCACATCAACTACCTACGCCTGAGACGTCGAGGGCGTCAGTCACGGCACGAAGGCTCACGATCCCCTGCTCGAAATCCTGTCCCATCAGCGAAACGGACAGCGTGGTGACCCCCGCCGCGGCAAGCGCCTTCATCTTGTCCACCAGGCGCTCCTTCGGGCCTAGCAACGCCGTCGCGTCCAGGAACTCCAGCGGAATCGCCGCCATCGCGCCCGCGTAGTCCCGCGACAGGTACTTCTCCTGGATCTCCGCCGCCTCGGCCGGAAAACCCATCCGCACCATCAGGTCGTTGTAGAAGTTCTGCTTCCGCGAACCCATGCCGCCCACGTACAACGCCGTGTACGCCCGAACCGGATCCGCACACGCCTTCCAGTCCTCCCCCACGACCAGCGGCACCGTCGGCACCACGTCGAACCCGTCCATCGTCTTGCCGACCCGCTCCCGGCCCGCCCTCACGCTCGCCAGCGACTCCGCCGAGAACTCCGACGAGAAGAAGATCGCCAGCCACCCGTCCGCGATCTCACCCGTCAACTCCAGGTTCTTCGGCCCCACCGCCGCCAGGTAGATCGAGATCTTCTCCCGAACAGGATGCACCGTGAGCTGCAACGCCTTACCCGGACCAAGCGGCAACGGCAACGTGTAATGCGCACCGTCATACCGCAGCTTCTCCCGCGTGAGTGCCTTCTTCAGAAGGTAGGACTGGGATTCCCAGGAAGGCGACCACGACCGTGGTTCGGCAAGGATCCCTGAATCCGATCTCCGCTGGTGACTCGCCGAACGAGGACCCTTTCGGCCGACTTGGCTGGCCGTTGCCGCCGACATCAAGGTATTTCCCCTGCACCAGCAGGGACCTGACCCGTCGTAACGCTGCGCCTGGAAGGGTGGGAGGGCGAAACTCGGCCCGCTCTGGCCTCGGCGTCTGGCCTCGCCCTTCATCAATTCGAACCGGACGGTGAGGTTGATTCAAGTCCGACATCCGCCGAAAGCTCCATTCGTCCCACCGACTGACGCGGCGGCGGACCGCAGATCAGATCACCACGATTCGTCGCCCGCGCGTGTGTCCCACACATGGCGGATGGTCGACGATCCGGAGACCACCGTGGACGAGGTTTTCGACATGATCGACGCGGCCTGGGAGGCCGGCCGCGACTCCGCGGGCGCGCATCACGACGCAATCCCTGTGGGCAGGCGCACAACACGACCCGTCACAGCGAGGTAGGCGTGGGCCAGCATCGCACAGGTGATGGGCCGCGTTGAGCAACCGCCGCATCCATCCGGCGCGCAGGCTACATGATCATGAAGTGCGGCCGGAGTACTAAAGATCCCGGACGTCCTCCGCCCTGTAGCGCACGGCCTCCAGGTAGTTGTTCTGCGAGACCGTCACCCCGAGTTCACTGAAAACGTCGAGCATCTCGACGCCATTGCCGCGTATCTCCTCCGCCGTGCTCCGGAGGGCCTCTGCGAGCAACTCGGCACTCTCCCAGCGGGCCACGTTGATGAACTGGAACGGCCCATCGGCATCGACGTAGCGGTGAAAGACCCCATCCAGCAGGCCGGGCTGGCGCTCGACCACAGGCCGAATGGTCTCCTGCCAGAACGCGAAGAACCGTTCGACGTTCTGCGCCGGCATCGAGAAGTGAACAATGGTCGTGATGGCACCCATGGTCACCGTCCGTTCCGCACAACGATGACGGTGCGGCCTGCGACGTGGCCCGCCTGGCTGGCCGCCTGCGCGTCGGCGGCCTGTTCAAGCGTGAAGGAGTTCGCGACCGGAATGCGCAACTGGCCGGATTCGAAGAGGCGCGCCGCCTCGGCGAGCGCCGCTGTGCGATCGCCGCCCGTCCCGGTGTTGATCTGGGCACCATGCTCAGGAGCGGTGAAGTCGGCGATGGAGAGTACTTTTGTCGCGTCGCCGGTGAGTTCGACCAGATCAGGGATGATGCCCGAGCCCGCGATGTCGAACGCCGCGTCGACGCCGTCGACGGCCAGGGCCCGAGCACGATCGACGAGGCCATGGCCGTAGACCGTGGGAATGGCACCGAGATCCGCGAGATAGGACTGGTTGGCCGCGCTCGCGGTGCCGATGACACGCACACCCCTGGAGATGGCGATCTGCGACAGCGCCGTGCCGACGCCTCCTGACGCGCCGCTGACCAGAATCGTCTGGCCGGCCGTAACGTGCAACTGGTCGAGAATGCGATGCGCCGTGGCGACCGGGACGCCATAACCGGCGGCCTCGGTGAAGCCGAGCATCTCAGGCTTGCGCGCCCAGGCTGACAGGACGGCGTACTCGGCATAGGTGTTCGCCCCGGTGCCGAACACGGCGGTGCCGGTCTCGATGCCCTCGACTCCGAGCCCGACTTCGTCGACGACACCTGCGGCGTCCACTCCGGTCCCCGACGGAAACGTGACTGGTGCGATCTCCTTCAGGTGTCCCGCGCGGACCTTCCAGTCGAAGCCGTTGACGCCCGCGGCGTGGACCGCGATTCGGATCTGGCCCGGTCCGGCATGCGGCTCGGGAACCTCGGCCAGCTCCAGGACCTCGGGGCCGCCGTACTCGGCGTAGCAGATGCTCTTCATGGAACTATCATACACAATGTTTGATAGAGATCGTTGTGTATGATTGACGCATGGAGACGCGGAAAGCGCCGGAGGGCACGGTCGACCCACGCGTCCAGCGAACGAAGTCGCACGTCCTCGCGCTCACACGGATGCTGCTGGCCGACGGCGGCCCGACCGCGGTGACCTATCAGGAACTGTCGAAGCAGGCCCGAGTGACCAGGCAGACGCTGTACCGACACTGGCCGACCCGCGAGGCGCTGTTCGTCGACCTGGCACTGGAACACGCGGAAGCGGGGATGCCAGACGGTTCCGGTTCCGCGGAGGACGTCGTCGCCGCGTTCCTGTTCGGACTACGCGACGGCATGAACGACCCGGCCAGCGCAGCACCGCTCACGACCCTGATCGCCTACGCCGACTCCGACAAAGGCTGTGCCGCCGCACTGCGTGAGATCGCGACCAACCGCAGATCCGCCCTGAACGTGTTGCTCGCGCCATTGGGAGCGCATCTCACGGCCGAGGAGTACGCGACGCTCTGCGGACCGGTGCTGTTCCAGCGGTTCCTCACTCGAACTCCCGCGAGCGATGATCTCCTACGACAGCTCGCTGCCGATTGGGCTTCGAGCACTCCCAGCCCGTCGTAGACAGGTCCACGTCACTCTGCTGGCCGAACTTGGCGTTCGCACGAGCGCTCCGTACGTCGTGGCGGTGCAGATCCCGAAAAGCATCTGGGCACTAGCCTGAACACGGCCACGCACCCCGAAGATCTGACAAGAATCCAGCCGGGAGAAGGAGCCGAGACCCGTGGTACGACCTCAGGACGAAAGGATCACCGATGCGGTACTCGACTCAGCCCGCGAATTGCTGGGCGAAGTCGGCTACCGCAACCTGACCGTCGAAGCGCTCGCCACGCGCGCCCGGACGACCAAGCCCGCCATCCGCCGACGGTGGCCGTCGCTGAAACACGTCATCGTCGACGCCATGGCGACCGACAACAGCACGATGGCCGAGCCCGACACCGGCTGCACGCACTGCGACCTCGTCATACTGGTCGAAGAGCTACGCCGGTCCATGGACGACGTCACGCTCGGAAAGATCCTCCCGGCCCTGGTGATGGACCTGGCCGACGACGCGGACCTCAAGCGCCGGTTCCTGACCACGGCCTGGCAACCGCGGCGAGAACGCACCAACCGGATCCTCGAACGTGGCATCGCCCGCGGCGAGCTGCGCCCGGACCTCGATCTCGAACTGGCCCAGGACCTGCTCGCGGCAACGGTCGTGTACCGATTCCTGTTCGCCCACGCACCCCTGGGACCGGACGTCAGCGAGCAGATCGTCGAATACTCCCTGGGCGGCATCGCCGGCGACGCCGAGGTCCGGCATGACGGCACGTGTCGCACGGCGCACGGTGACGTCAGGAAACACGCCACCCGGCCGCGTCCCTGATCCAGACCGTCATCCGAGGGCCAGGACTCGAGCCCCTGACGGACACCGGTCGCGATTGACGGGTGACACGCAAGTCGATAACGTTCCGATCCGGATCGGAACGTAACGGAAGGAGATGCCGTGCTGACTGCTGTCGTCACATCACCCGAGGAGCTAGCCGTGGTCCAGGCCCCGGAACCGGTTCCAGGGCCTGGACAGGTACTCATCGACGTCGACGCCGTCGGGGTCGGCTACGTCGACCTCATGTCCCGCAGAGGCGAGTACTTCAACTTCCCCGGTGCCGGCGCGACGCCCGGCATCGAAGTCGTCGGCCGTGTCGCGACTACCGGCCCAGGCACTCCTGAAACCCTCGTGGGACAACGTTTTCTCGCGTTGTTGACCACCTTCGGCGGCTACGCCGAAAAAGTCGTCGCCAACGCGGATCGGCTGCTCCTCGCACCGGACGGCCTCAGCGGGGACGACGTGGCCGCACTGGGCCTGAACGCACTGGTTGCCGAGAGCGCGCTGCACCGGGCGGAGGTGACCGCCGGGGACCGCGTGCTGATCCTCGGCGCGGGCGGCGGGATCGGCGTGCTCGCCACCCAGATCGCTCATGCCCGCCAAGCCGAGGTCACCGTCGTCACCTCCTCGGCCGATCGCGGCGATCGACTGCGCGCG
>NZ_JANYMP010000030.1:0-11909 GCF_025061645.1 Umezawaea endophytica
CCCTCTACACGCGCATCAACGAGCAGTGGCCCAGATACCTGAACGCGTGGACCGCGAGAATCCGTTTGCTGCGTGACCGGAATCGCCACGTTGAAGCCGAAAGCATCGCGAGGACGGCGATCGAGCTCAATCCATACTCAGTGAACATCAGGCTAGCCTTGGTCTATATCCTGGAGGCATGCGACAAGCAGGATGCCGCCCTGAAAGAACTCCGCCAAGCATGTGACGATTTGCCAAATTATCGCCTTCTGGGACCGCAACTCGCCAGGCTGCTCCGAGGCAAGGGTGACATCGACGCAGCCTGGGAGGCCTTGAGCGTTCTTCCGGAAACTCCGGCGAAGACTTTTGAACAGGTGTTCCACCTCCGCGACAGCAAAGAAACCCGGCGAGCCATAAGCTTCTGCACCGACGCACTCGCCCGCGACCGCTCCAACATCGGACTACAACTCGAACATGCCGAGATCCTCTCGGACATGGATGAGGACGAGGCAGCAATTTCGAAGTTCGATTTAGTACTAGAAATAAGTCCCGACAAACGCCGCGCGCTGCGCGGAAAAGCCGCCTGCTTACGGGCACTTCGACGTTTCACCGAAGCCGAGCGAATACTGCTAGATTCGATCAAACGAAAGCCAAATTACACAATTTTCCGATTGGAACTTGCCGTCACGTATGCACAAATGGAGCGAAGAGACGAAGGGGTAGCCCAGTACGAAAAAGCACTGCAGATCAACCCGAGAGATTATGACCTTCTTGTCGGCCATGCCAACGCACTGCGCTGGAACGGGCAGCGTGACGATGCCGAACAAGCACTGCGGGGCGCCATCGAATTACTTCCACACCACATCGGACTCCTGGCAACAATGGGCGATCTCCAAGACGAGCGAAACAATTTCAAAGAAGCACTGGCCTGGTTCGACCGCGCCTTGGAAAAATCACCGAAGTTCACCTGGGCCCTGATGTCCAAGTCGGCGACGTTACGTTCACTGGGACGGTTCGACCAAGCTGAACGCGTGCTCGTCCCAGCTCTGGAAAATCCAAGACCGGCGTTGAACGTCGTCATTGAATGGGGTTGGCTGCTCCGGGACAGAGGGCAGCTCGCCCGCGCCCGGCAGGCGTTCAAGCGGGCTCTCAAACTGACCGTTGGGCATCAGAATCGCGCGGACGTATTGCACTGCCTGGGATGGGTCGCGTTCTCCGAAGGCGATTCGGAAAATGCCGTCGTCAAGTTCCGCGAAGCATTGGTCGAGTACCCCAACTCCAATGACGCCAAGGTTGGACTGGCGTGGACGCTGGTGCACCAGCGTCACGCAAACGGGGAGGCCGAGGCCGAGCGGTTGTGCCTTGAGGTGCTCGACGTCCGACCGCGCACGCACATGGCGCACACCTGCCTCGGTGTCCTCTACGCCCACCAGGGCAACCTGCCGCAGGCCGAGCACCACCTGCGGCGGTCCATCGAGATCGACCCGTACGGCGGCAGCTACGTCGACCTCGGCGCGCTGTTCGTGCAGATGGACCGGTTCGACGAGGCGGAGGAACTGCTGCGCAAGGCGTTGGAGCGCGACTGGTACGACAGCCAGGCGCACATCGAACTCGGAGGGCTGCACCTGCAACGGGACTTCGACGGTGGTGGCGACGGGTCGGACGCGCGGTTGGCCGCCCAGCACTTCCGGCAGGCGCTGGTGATCGACCCCGCCCGTGGAGCCGCGGCGATCGGCCTGTCGCTGGCGTTGATCAAGTCTCCCGGTGATCTCCTCGCCGCCGAGCGAGTGCTGCGCGACGCTCTGCGCCGCAAGGATTGCGACCAGCCGCAGTGGCAGTTGCTCGTCGCGCTGGCGAGGCTGCTGATCGAGCGCGGCGATGCCACCCAACGCCGTGACCTGCACCTGGAGGCTCTGAGCACGGCACAGGAGGCGATCGAACTCGCCTCGGAGCAGGCTGATCCCCACTACGTGGCCGGAATCGCGGCGTACAAGGCGGGTGAGAGCGGGCCGGAGGCGCGGGCGCGGCCGTTCTACCGGCGTCGAGCGTTGCGGCACTTCCGCCGCTGCCTGCGCCAGGATCCGACGCACACCGAGGCGCGGCGGGTGATGGCCTTGGCGGAACAGGGCCTCGCGGTCGCGCGGGGAAGCGTGGCGGGCGGCGTGGCGTTGATGGTGGTCGCGAGTGCGCTGCTGGTCGCGCTGTGGCTGGGGTTCTTCCTCACCGACAAGGTCACGACGGTGGTGATCAGCACGCTCACCCCGATCCTCGTCGGCCTGGTGGCGCTGGGTTTCGTCCTGCCGTTCCTGGTGCGGCTGAAGCTGCCGGGCGGGGTCGAGGCCGATCTCTCGGCCAGCCTCAACCAGGTCACGTCGGGGCCGACCGGCGAGGTCAGCATCGGGCCGGGACGGCTGGTGGGCACGAGTTCGGACGGGTCGTCGGCGCGCTCGCCGTTGAGCGCCGGTCCGCGCGGGGAACTGCCGCGGCTGGGTTGACCGCCACCAGACACCGCCGTCGGTACCGTCGCCGCCCCAAGATCGACGAGAGGTGGGTTCCATGCCGGTGGCGGTCGCGCACGACGGTGGCGAGACGTACTTCGAGGTGCACGGCGAGGGGCCCGCGGTGGTGTTGTTCAACGCCGATCCGCGCCCGCCCGACCACCCGCTCAGGGACCACGCCGTGCGGTTCGCGGAGTCGATGGTCGAGGGCTTGGGCGACCGGTACCGGGTCGTGCTGATGAGCTACCCCGGTCGGCCGAAGGACCGCACGTTCACGCCCGACAACATCAGCGACGACATGCTGCGCGTCGTCGACGCCGCCGGGGTCGACGAGTTCGCGTGGTGGGGCTACTCGTTCGGCGGTGTGGTCGGGATGCAGGTGGCGTTGCGCACCGAGCGGGTGACGGCGTTGGCGATGACCGGGTTCCCGCCCATCGGCGGTCCGTACGCGGAGATGCTGCGGTACAGCCGAGCGCTGGCCGGGGTGGAGGTGGACGCGTTCGGCGCGGCGATCCCCGAGGCGCAGCGCGGGCAGCTCCCGCAGTTCGTCACGTTCTACGAGGCGATGGCCGGGTTCGACGACCGGGCCGCCCAGGAACGGATCACCTGCCCGAGGCTGTGCTTCGTCGGTGGTGAGGACCGCGTCACCGCCGGGACGGAGCTGATCACCGACATCGGCGGGACCGTCCGGCGCCACCAGGACGAGCTGGAGGCGCTGGGCTGGTCCGTCGAGGTGGTCCCCGGCCTCGACCACTTCGGGGCCATGGCGGCCGACGTGGTGCTCCCCCGGCTCTCGGGGTTCCTCGACCACCACGTCGGCTCGCGGTGATCAGGCGCAGCGCGGGAACATCCTGCGGGTGCCCGGTCCGTCGTACGCGGCGCGGTCGGTGAAGCGGCAGCCGTAGTCGGTGCCAGCCGTCCGGTCGACGTCGTCGCCCGCGGGGCGCTTGCCGCGGTCGACCCACGCGACCAGGTCATTCCACGCGGCCCCGACCTCGCTCGGGGCGAACTCGCAGTGCTCGACGGTCCGGATCGCCCGCTGCACCAGCAGCCTCGACCGCCCGTTGCGCACGACGTCGTCGTGGTAGTCCTGCTCCATCCCGTACGGCACGAACAGGTCGCCCAGGCCGTGCAGCGACAGCACGGGCACCGTTGGCCGCCCGGCGATGCGCGGGACCTCCGTCAGCGACGGCGTGAGCCGCGCGTACCAGTCGGCGGGCGCGACGCGTTGCACGATGCGGTCGAGGTTGCCGTCGCGGTAGCGCGTGTCGAGGTTCGTGGCGATCTTGCCGGGGTTCCGGGCCAGCGTGTCGCCGACGCCCGAGGCGCCCAGGCCGAACAGGAAGTCCTTCCAGTAGGCGAAGGCCGGGACGGCACCGGGGCGTTGGCCGCCGGTCTGCTCGACAACGACGGACCGGAAGCGCTTGCCCAGGTCGTTGGTGGTGTCCGGGCCGCCGGGGGTCAGGCCGACCAGGCCGAGCCCGGCCTGGATGCGCGGCACGACGGTGGACAGGTAGTCCGGCGGGATCGGGTAGGCGCGGTTCCCGGACAGGGCCTGGGCGACGAGTTGGTAGGACAGGATGGTGTCGAACAGCTCGTGGTCGCCGAGCACGCCGCACATCGGCAGCGCGCCCGCGTAGAAGCCGGGGTACTGCTCGAGGGACCGGCCGGTGATGTGGCCGCCCATGGAGACGCCCGCGAGGAACACCTTCGACGGCTTCCCGACCAGGGAGCCGAACTTCACCGCCAGGTCGTGGGTGCCGGTGACGCCCGCGCGGACGTCGTACGCGTTGGCGTAGTAGGAGGACGCGGCCCAGGCGTACCCCTGGTTGAGGAGCTGGGTGCGCAGGCCGTAGGCGGGCGGGTCGACGGTCAGCACGGTGCCCGTCCCGTGGTAGCCGTGGGCCCACATCGCGAGGCGGCCGTTCCACTTCGGCGGCACCTCGATGGTGTAGGCCGCGTGCTTGTGCACGCCCTGGAGCACGCGGGAGGGCTTGCCGCCCACCAGTTCCGGTGCCAGGGGCGGGTTGTCGATCGTGTAGCCCGGCAGCGGGCCCTCGTCGGGTGCCGCGTGGGCGGGGGTGCCGCCGGCGACCAGCAGGAGTCCTAGCAGCGCCACGATGAGCCGCGTCCTTCTCATCCTCCGATCACACCTCCCCGGGAGGACGAGCACACCCGCTGTTGGCACCAAAACAGCGGTCAGGTCCGCACGCTGAGCACCGAGCAGCCGAGTCGCAGGGCGTCGGCGAGGACGCGGTCGCTGACGGTGGCGTCGACGAGCAGGCTGAGCCGTCCGTCGGTGGCCGCCACCACGCGCACGCCGTCCCACTCGCCGATCACGGTCGTCGTCAGGTCGCTGACCCGGTTCAGCTCGATCGCCACGCCGGTCGCCCCCACCCGCCCCTGGAGCACGACCTCGCGCGCGCCCGCCAGCCCGCGCGCGGTGCCCCGGTGGTCGGTGACCAGCACGGTCGCGGCGGACGAGCTGACCAGGTCGGACAGGACGGAGCTGGCCGCGGTGTCCAGGCCGGTCCACGGCTCGTCCAGCACGACGAGGTCGGTGGCGAGGAACGCCTGGACGACGGCGACCTTCTGCGTGTTGCCCTTCGACAGCGTGGAGATCGGCGCCGTCGGGTCGCCGTGGAACCCGAGCACGTCCAGCAGGTCGGTCGGCGGTGTGACTCCGCGCACGGCCGCGAGGTGCCGCAGGTAGGCCTCGGCGGACAACCGGAGGCCCGGCGGGAAGCGTTCGGGGAGGTAGCCGACCGACTTCGGGCGGCCGTGCACCCGGCCGCTGCTGGGGGCGGTGACACCTGCGATGATCCTGAGCAGCGTGGACTTGCCCGAGCCGTTGCCGCCGGTGAACACGGTCAGCTCCCCCGGCTCGAAGCTCAGGTCCACGTCCTGGAGCACCCACGGACCCCGGCCGTAGCGCTTGCCGATCCGTTCGAGTTGGATCATCCGGCCATCCTGCCCGTAGTTAGGTGAGCCTGGCTTGAAGCCCTATAAAGGACGCGCGTACTGTTAAAACCAGAGGGCAACGTCTGCGCCACCAGCGCGAGTGCGCAAGACTCGCCTTGTTCCCAACCACCAGTACTTGCGCTGTATGGAGTTGACGTGACTGCACCTTCGAGCAAGGACAGCTTCGGCGCCCGCGGATCCCTGACCGTCGGGGACGCCTCGTACGAGGTGTTCCGGCTCAACGCCGTCGAAGGCGCCGAGCGCCTCCCCTACAGCTTGAAGATCCTGCTGGAGAACCTGCTGCGGACCGAGGACGGCGCGAACATCACCGCCGACCACGTCCGCGCGCTCGCGGCCTGGGACCCGAAGGCCGAGCCCTCGACGGAGATCCAGTTCACCCCGGCCCGCGTGGTCATGCAGGACTTCACCGGCGTGCCCTGCGTCGTCGACCTCGCCACCATGCGCGAGGCCGTGACGCAGCTCGGCGGCGACCCGACCAAGGTCAACCCGCTGGCCCCGGCCGAGCTGGTGATCGACCACTCGGTCATCGCCGACATCTTCGGCCGCCCGGACGCGTTCGAGTCCAACGTGGACCTGGAGTACGAGCGCAACTACGAGCGCTACCAGTTCCTCCGCTGGGGCCAGACGGCGTTCGACGAGTTCAAGGTCGTCCCGCCGGGCACCGGCATCGTGCACCAGGTGAACATCGAGCACCTGGCCCGCGTGATCATGACCCGCAACGGCCAGGCGTACCCGGACACCCTCGTCGGCACCGACTCGCACACGACCATGGTCAACGGCCTGGGCGTGCTGGGCTGGGGCGTCGGCGGCATCGAGGCCGAGGCCGCGATGCTGGGCCAGCCCGTGTCGATGCTGATCCCGCGCGTGGTCGGCTTCAAGCTGCACGGCGAGCTGCCCGCGGGCGCGACCGCCACCGACCTGGTGCTGACGATCACCGAGATGCTGCGCAAGCAGGGCGTCGTCGGCAAGTTCGTCGAGTTCTACGGCAAGGGCGTCGGCGCGGTGCCGCTGGCGAACCGCGCCACCATCGGCAACATGAGCCCGGAGTTCGGCTCCACGGTCGGCATCTTCCCGATCGACGGCGAGACCATCGAGTACCTCAAGCTCACCGGCCGCTCCGCCGAGCAGATCGCGCTCGTCGAGGCGTACGCCAAGGAGCAGGGCCTCTGGCACGACCCGAACTTCGAGGCGCAGTACTCCGAGACGCTGGAGCTGGACCTCGCGACGATCGTCCCGTCCATCGCGGGCCCGAAGCGCCCGCAGGACCGGATCGAGCTGACCGCGGGCCGCGAGTCGTTCCGCCAGGCGCTCAAGGCGTACGTGACGCACGGCGACGTCGAGGCGAAGTCCGGTGTGGACGAGGCGTCCGACGAGTCCTTCCCGGCCAGCGACCCGCCCGCACTGCACGAGGGCCAGAACGGCGACGGCGCCCCGGTCGTGTTCCACTCGGCCGCCGAGGGCGCGCAGGGCCGCCCCAGCAACCCGGTCAAGGTGACGCTCGACGGCGCCGAGTTCGAACTGGACCACGGTGCCGTGGCCATCGCCGCGATCACGTCGTGCACGAACACGTCCAACCCGTCGGTCATGATCGGCGCGGCGCTGCTGGCCAAGAAGGCCGTCGAGCGCGGCCTGGAGCGCAAGCCGTGGGTCAAGACGACCCTCGCGCCCGGCTCCAAGGTCGTCATGGACTACTACGAGCGCGCGGGCCTCACGCCGTACCTGGAGAAGCTCGGCTTCCACCTGGTCGGCTACGGCTGCACCACGTGCATCGGCAACTCCGGCCCGCTCCAGGACGAGATCTCCGAGGGCATCCAGGCGAACGACCTCGCGGCGGTGTCCGTGCTCTCGGGCAACCGCAACTTCGAGGGCCGGATCAACCCGGACATCAAGATGAACTACCTGGCCAGCCCGCCGCTGGTCGTCGCGTACGCGCTCGCGGGGTCGATGGACAAGGACATCACCACCGAGCCGCTCGGCAACGACCAGGACGGCAAGCCCGTGTACCTCGCGGACATCTGGCCGTCGGCGCAGGAGGTCGCGGAGGTCGTCTCCACGTCCATCACCTCGGACATGTTCACCAAGGACTACGCGGACGTGTTCGCCGGTGACCAGCGCTGGCAGTCGCTGCCCACGCCGACCGGCAAGACGTTCGAGTGGGCCGACGACTCGACGTACGTGCGGAAGCCCCCGTACTTCGAGGGCATGGAGATGGAGCCGAAGCCGGTCACCGACGTGTCGGGCGCCCGCGTCCTCGCGCTGCTGGGCGACTCGGTCACCACGGACCACATCTCCCCCGCCGGTTCGATCAAGGGCGACTCCCCCGCGGGCAAGTACCTGACCGAGCACGGCGTGGAGCGCAAGGACTTCAACTCCTACGGCTCCCGGCGCGGCAACCACGAGGTGATGATCCGCGGCACGTTCGCGAACATCCGCCTGCGCAACCTGCTCCTCGACGACGTCCAGGGCGGCTTCACCCGCAACTTCCTGGCCGACGACGCGCCGCAGACCACGATCTACGACGCGTCCGCGGCGTACTCGGAGGCGGGCGTCCCGCTCGTCGTGCTGGCGGGCAAGGAGTACGGCTCGGGCTCGTCCCGCGACTGGGCCGCCAAGGGCACGGCCCTGCTGGGCGTGCGCGTCGTGATCGCCGAGTCGTTCGAGCGCATCCACCGCTCGAACCTCATCGGCATGGGCGTCCTGCCGCTCCAGTTCCCGGCGGGCGAGTCCGCCACGTCGCTCGGGCTGGACGGCACGGAGACCTACGACGTGTCCGGCGTGACCGCGCTCAACGACGGCTCCACGCCGTCCACCGTGCACGTGGTCGCGACCAAGGGTGACTCGAAGGTGGAGTTCGACGCGGTCGTCCGCATCGACACCCCCGGCGAGGCGGACTACTACCGCAACGGCGGCATCATGCAGTACGTGCTGCGCAAGATGGTGCGCAGCTAGGTTTCCGCTCTCGGCGAAGGCCCGTCCGGTTCCGACCGGGCGGGCCTTCGCCCTGTTCTAGGGTTTGGCCGTGCAACGATTCCTGACCGCGCTCGACACCGCGTTCGCCGATCCGCCCGCCGTCGACCTGTCCGACGGGTGCTCGGCCTGCTTCAGCGAGGCCGACCTCGCCCTGCTCGGGGGTGATCCGGCGCTCGTCCCGGTGGACCTGGTGAGGAGCGCGCTGCGCAAGTCGGACGACCACTGGTCGCCCGAGCAGTGGCGGGCGCTCTGGTTCCGGTCGGCGCCGCGGGTGGTCCGGGAGGTCCTCGGGGACCGGGGCCGGGGGCTGGTCGACCGGGAACTCGCGTCGCTGGGCAGGAACCACGCGAACCTGCCCGCCTGGCCGGCGCGCAAGCGGACCGCGCTCGACAACGCGCTGGGGGCCGTCCTGGAGGTGGCCGTCACCTACGGCGACCCCGCGCACGAGGTGACCACCCTGCTGGGCGGTCTGGCGTGCGCGCACGACGACCTCACCCCGTGGCTCGCCCGGCTCGACGCGCTGCGCGGGCCGCAGGCGGACGCGGGTGTCGTCCGGCTCGCGCTCGACTGGACCACCGAACTGCTGTGGGGCGAGGAGACGTGGTTCACCTGGTGGTGGCCCGCGGACCCGGCGGCCGTCGTCCGGGAGTGGGTGTGCTCGACCGCCGTGCGGGACCGGGTGCGGCGCTTCGCGGCGGACCACCCCGGCTGCAAGACCGCGTCGGACGCGCTGACCGCCTACGACGCGCTCGACCGCGGTGCCCGCTCCCCCTGGTACGCCCCCGGCGTCGGACGCCACCGCTGGGAGGAGCGGGGCCTGCCTGCCGACTACGCCGAGTTGATCCCGGTCTGAGGAGTGCGCGGCCGGGGCTTCCCTAAGCTCGCGGCCATGCGGGTGGAGGACGGCGAGCGGGTTCGGGAGGTGCTCGGCAGGCACCTGTCGGCGTACCGGGTCGAGCGGGTGGAGCGGCTGGGTGAGGGGCAGGACAACGTCGCGTTCGAGGTGAACGGCGAGTTGGTGGTGCGGTTCGCGAAGGAACCGGACGCCGAGGAGGCGGAGCGCGAGGCGCGGTTGTTGGCGAGGGTGGCCGAGATCTCGCCGATCCCGGTGCCCACTCCGGTGTTCTCCGTCACGGAGATCGGGTGCGTGGCGTATTGGAAAGTGCCCGGAAGGCAACTCCTGGGACTGCCGGGGGCGCCCGTCGCGGAGATCGGCGCGACGCTGGGCGGCTACCTGGCGGTGCTGAACGCGGTGCCGCTGGAACGGATGGCGGACGTGGTCGGGGTGGACGACGATCCGCCTTCGCGGTGGCTCGCCGAGGCCGCCGAGCTGTACGTGCCGGAGACCGTCCTGACCGTCCACCGTGGACCAGTCGAGGAGTTCCTGGCGACCGAGCCGCCGCCGGCGCGGCCCGGATTGGTGTTCTCGCACAACGACTTGGGCGTCGAGCACGTGCTGGTCGACCCTCGCACGTGGACGGTGACCGGGGTGATCGACTGGACCGACGCGGCGTTCACCGATCCGGCCTACGACCTCGGGCTGCTCTACCGCGACCTCGGGCCCGCGGCGTTCGAGGCGGCGCTGGCGGCGTACGGCGACGACGAGCCGCGGGAGCGGGCGGTGTTCCTCGCGCGGTGCACGGTGCTGGAAGACCTGGAGTACGGAATCCGGTCCGGGAAGCGGGTCTACGCCGAGAACGCGCTGGCCTCGATGGAATGGTTGTTCTGTTAGCGTAGCTAAACATGTGGACCGGACTGCTGCTCGCGGGCTTGGTGGTCACCCTCGGCGGACTGGTCCAGGGGCTGGCGGGCTTCGGCCTGGCGCTCGTGGCGGTGCCGATCCTCGCCCTGCTCGACCCGTCGCTGCTGCCCGTGCCGATCCTCATCACCGCCATGACGCACTCGATCATGAGCCTCGCGCGGGAACACGCCCACGTCGACTGGCGCGGCGTCGGCTGGGCCATCCTCGGCAGGCTGCCCGGCACCGTCATCGGCGTGCTGCTGGTGGACTCGTTGGACCAGAACCAGTTCAGCCTGCTGATCGGCGTGGTGGTGCTGCTCTGCGTGCTGCTGTCCATCACCACCTGGAACCCCCGCCCGACCAGGACGGCACTCGTCATCGCGGGCCTGACCAGCGGCTCGTTCGGCACGGCGATGTCGGTCGGCGGCCCACCGGTCGCGATGCTGTACCAGAACTCCCCCGGCGCCCAGATCCGCGCGACCCTCGCCGCCTACTTCGTGCTGGGCTCGATCACGTCGATCATCGGCCTCCTCGTCGCGGGCCAGGTGCACGCACCGCAGGTCGTCACCGGCCTGCTCCTCATCCCGTTCCTGGTGGCCGGCTTCCTGCTCTCCAACCCGCTCCGCAAACTGGTCGACGCGAAGGGCGTCCGCACCCCCGTGCTGCTCCTGTCGACCGTCGCCGCCGTCACCCTGATCCTGCGCAGCGCGCTCGGCTAGGACACCACACCGACGAAGTCCTTCAACATCCGGTCGAAAGCGGCCTCCGCCACCACCGGAATCCCGCACTCCGCCGCCTTCTTCGCCTTGCCCGACAGCGAGTCCGGGTCCGCCGCGACGACGAGCCTGGTCTTCTTGGTGACGGTCCCGCGCACGGCGAGCCCGGCGTTCACCGCCCGTTCCTCCCACACCTCCCGCGGCACGGTCATCTGTCCGGTGAAGACGACCAGGTCGCCCTCGCTCAGCCGGAAACCGCCCCACGACGCGGGCTCGGCGGACTCCCGCGCCGCCACCAGCGCCCGCGCGACCTCGACGTCCGCCAGACCGAGCAGCCCGGCCACGAGCCGCAGGTCGGCGTGCTCCTCGGCGGTGACGACGGTGTCGGCCCACGCCCGCCGCGCCAGTGCCACGAGGTAGCGCCGGTGCAACTCCTCGACGTCCACCCGCACGAGACCGAGCGACCGGGCCACCTCGACCAGTTCGCCCTTCTCCACCACCGACAGGTGCCGGTCGAGCAGGGCACCGTCGAGCACCGCGAGGTACTCGTCCGCGCGCGGCACGTCCGCCATCCGCGGCAGCCCGTCCACCAGCCGGGCGAGGAAGTGCTCGGGCTGGGTGAACGCCGTGCCGCGCTGGACGACTCGACCTCCCGAGCGCGGGAGGTGGGGCCAGTCGGCCCCGACCGCGCTGTCCAGGCGGTCGCGCCAGGGCTCGGGACGGCCGACGCCGCGGAGGAAGCCGCTCAACAGGCCCGCCGAGGCGTGGGCGTCGTAGAGCGCGGAGTGCGCGCGGCCGACGACGACGCCCGCGGCTTCGCAGCACGTCGCGAGCGAGCGGCCCGGTGCGCGCAGGTACCGGTCGGCCAGCAGCATCGTGCAGAGGCCGCGGTCGGGGTCCAGCGGGGTGGCGAGACCTGCCCGCGTGAACTCCGCGGCGAGGAACCGCAGGTCGAACGAGACGTTGTGGCCCACCACGAGGTTGCCCGCGAGGCGTTCGCCGAGATCACCCGCGATCTCGGCG
>NZ_JANYMP010000030.1:11945-118151 GCF_025061645.1 Umezawaea endophytica
GCGCGGCCCACGCCGGGGCGAGCCGCGCCTCGGCGGCGGTGATCCCGTGGACGTGCTGCGGTCCCAGGTCCCGTTCCGGGTTGACGAGCGTGCACCACTCGTCGAGCACCCGCCCCTCGGTGTCGAGCCGGACCACCGCCACCTCGACCACCCGGTGGTGCCGTCCGGGGTGGATCCCCGTCGTCTCCACGTCGACCACCGCGTAGCCCATGACCGCTCCTCAACGCCGCTGTCCGCTCCAACACCGCGTCCGGGTCCCGAACGCGGCGGTTGGTCGGTCATCGCGGAAGTCGACCGCGCGTTACACCGGAAACTGTTGTGCCACTTCGGGATCGGCGTGCGCTCGGCCTTCCTTCGCCAGGTCGAGGTGCTGGCGTCGCACCGCGCTCAGCCGGTTCAGGGTGCCGCCTGGTCCTCTCGCGCCAGGCGGCGGCCGTCGCCGAGCGGGAGTCGGACGTCGGTCCGTCGCTCCTCGGCGCGGGGCAGTGGGGTGAAGGCCTCGTCCGCCCCGATCGGGCGCAGGCTCTCGGGGCGGGCGACCTCGTCGTCCTGTTCCGTCAGGCGCAGCTCCTGGCGGGCTTCCGCGATCTGGGTGCGCACGTCGTCCAGTTCCGCCTCGACCGCCGCCCGCGCGTGGGCCAGGGCGATGGCGTGCGCGGTCTTGCGGTGGGCCAGCTCCTTCTCGTGCCGGAGCTTCTCCGCGGCCCGGTCCCGCAGGATCTGCTCCGCCTCGGCCCGCAGCTCCTCCACCTGCCGCCGGGCCTTCTCGTGCTCGACGTCCGCGATGCTCGCCAACCGCTCGTCGACCTCGTTCAGCCGCCGCAGGACTCGGGCGACGACCTGCTCCAACTCCGCGATCCTGCGCGCTCTCCGCCTGAACATCGCCCACGTCCTCAGCTCGTCCGCGGCACCACTCCGTCCGCCCAGCTCATCGCCGGGCCCGACGCTGCGTGTTAGCCAGGACCATCGCCGTCACCCGAGTGGCCGCGCGTTCTTCACCCGTGCGGCCCCTCAAGTGGTGGTACGAACACGCCGCACGAGCGCGGCGAGCTCGAGCGGTCTGGACAGGTGCGGCGAGTGGCCGGTCGGCCATTCGAGGGTGGTCGTGCAGCGGGCCGCCAAGGCGCGTTGCACGACCGGGTCGACGGCCCGGTCGTTCGTGCAGACCAGGTAGGTCGACGGCACGTGGTGCCACGCCTGCCGTTCCGGCACTCCTCGACCGCAGCCGGGAGCCTGGGGGCGGAGGTGAGCGCTCGCGCGGGCCGCGACCTCGGGTGGGCAGTCGGCGTAGAACAGGGTCGTTGCCAGTTGGGGGTCGATGGAGGTCGTGCCGTCGGGGGCAGGCCGAACCGCGGCGCGGAGGAGGTCGGTCGCACCACCCTGGCCCGCCGCGCTCTCGCCCGCGGCCGGGACGAAGGCGGCGACGTACACCAGCGCGGCCACGCCGGTCAGACCGGTGACGACCGAGCCGCCGTAGGAGTGGCCCAGTGCCACGGGTGGGGTCGGCAGCGCGTCGACGGCCGCCTGCACGGCGCGCGTGTCCGCCACCAAGGAGCCGCGGTGCAGCGCGGGCACGGCGACCTGGACGCCCGCGGCCCGCAGGATCGTGGCCAAGGCGTCGAAGTGGGCCGGTTGGTGGTAGAGGCCGTGGACGAGCACCACCGCGGGCATCAGAGGACGACGATCTGGTGCGGGTTGGCGAAAATCACTCGTTCGGGCGACCCCGGCCGGACGGCTTGGTGCGTGGTGGGACCTCCGGGCAGTCGGTGGTGCGGACCAGTGCGGCGACCCGCGGGTGCGGGAAGGGGCGTCACCCCAGGACGTTGGGTTCGTCCAGCAGCCACAGCCAGGTGCCGTCGGGTTGCCTCCGGGCGACCTCGGCGGTCGCCCCGCGGCCCCGTCTGGTCGACGTGAGGGCGAGGTTGCCGTTGTGCAGGGCGGTTCGTTGTTCGCCCGGCACGAACTGCGGGCGGTCCTCCAGCAGCATCGTGTAGATCTCGCGGATCTCCTCGGCCCCGGTGGCCCGCCTGCCGTCGGGCAGGGCGAGGACCGCGCGGGGCTCGTAGAGGGCTACGAGGCCGTCGATGTCGCCCGCGTTGGCGCGTTCGACGAACATCCGGCCCAGGTCTTCGGGTGTGGTGGCGCGTGCTTGATCGTTCGGCATGTGCCGAGCATGTCAAACGGGTACGACAGTTTTCGCACGGCGTTCGACCGCGACGGACAGGACGGCGATGGCGAGGCCCGCGAGGGTGAGCGCGACGCCGACCCACGCGGTCGACTGGTAGCCCCAGCCCGCCGCGATGGCCAGGCCGCCGAGCCACGCGCCCGCGCCGTTGGCCATGTTGAGGGCCGAGTGGTTGGACGACGACGCCAGCGACGGCGCGTCCGGGGAGGCGTCCATCAGGCGCATCTGGAGCGCCGACGCGAGGACCGTGGTGGTGAAGCCGATCAGGAAGAGCAGCGGGAACGTCGCCAGCGGGCTGGTCGCCAGCAGCCCGAAAAGCGCCAGTTCGACGGTGGTGGCGATGAGGGTGCCGAAGACCGTCCCCATGACGGACCGGTCGAGGAACCGGCCGCCCAGCCACGCGCCCGCGGTCATGCCGAGGCCGAACACGGCGAGGATCCACGGGACCGCGTTCGCGCCCAGGCCGGTGACCTCGGTGGTCGTCGGCGAGATGTAGGAGTACACGGCGAACATGCCGCCGAAGCCGATCGTGCCGGTGAGCAGCGCGAACCACACCTGCGGGCGGCGGAACGCGCGGAGTTCGGCGCCGACGCTGGCGTCGTGGGCGGCGGCGACCCGCGGCACCCACTTGGCCAGCGCGAGCGCGGTGATGACGGAGACGACGGCGACCGCGGCGTACGCGCTGCGCCAGCCGATCTGCTGGCCCGCGGCGGTCGCGAAGGGGACGCCGATGAGGTTCGCGACGGTCAGGCCGACCATCACGCGGGCGACGGCCGTGCCGCGGCGTTCGGGGGCGACGATGCCGGAGGCGACGACGGCGGCGATGCCGAAGAACGCGCCGTGCGGCAGGCCCGCGACGAAGCGGGAGATCATCAGCAGGGTCGAGTTCGGGGCGATGGACGACAGGCCGTTGCCCAGCGCCACGGCCAGCATCAACGCGATCAGCAGGCCCTTGCGCGGCAGCTTCGCGGCCAGTCCGGCGATCAGCGGGGCCCCGACGACGACGCCGAGCGCGTAGAGGCTGATCGCGTGGCCGGCGGTGGGGATGGAGATGTCGAACGTGGTCGCGATCTGCGGCAGCAGGCCCATCGTGGCGAACTCGGTGGTGCCGATGCCGAACCCGCCGAGCGCGAGGGCGAAGAGCGCCGGTCCGGTTGATCGACGGGTGGAGGTGGGCTCCAGGGTCGTGGTCAAGCCGGACTCCTGACGGGCAGCGGGATCAACGTAGTTGAATGCTGAACCGATTCTACCGGCAGGTTTTGCCTGTTCAGGCGTGCGTCTGCTCACAGACGTCCTACCGTCCGAGGCCTGCCAGGAGGTTGATCGTCGTCGCGATGACGACGGTGCCGAACAGGAACGACAGCAGTCCGTGGCGCAGCGCGGTGGCCCGGATCGCCCTGGCGCTGATGGCCGTGTCGGAGACCTGGAACGTCATCCCGATGGTGAACGCGAGGTAGGCGAAGTCGGTGTACGCGGGCGGCTCGCCGGAGTTGAAGTCGATGCCGCCGTCCGGCCCCGCGTAGTAGAGGCGGGCGTAGCGGACGGCGAACGTCGTGTGCACGGCCGCCCACGCCACGGCGACGCTGCCGACGCTCAGCCCGGCCCGCAGGTCCGGGTTCGCGCCGGACGCGGTGAGCAGCAGCGCGACGGCGGCCAGGCTGGCGACGGCCGCGGTCAGCACCACCGCGTCCATCGCGGCCCGGCCGGGGTCCTCGCGGACGGCGTGCCGGGCGGTGCTCGGGGCGTCCATCGGCCAGAGCGCGGTCCACATCCAGGCCAGGTACACGACGCCGCCCGCGATCCAGCCGATCGGCGGGGCGAACGGCCACGGGACGCCCGTGGCCGACGCGAGCACCCCCGCCGCCGCACCAGCGGCGACGGACACGAGCAGGTGGGTTCGGGCGGGCGCGCCGGGCACGCCGCCCGCGCCCCGTCGGGGAAGGTCGGGCACAGCGCAGGTATACCCCGATCACCCGTGGCGGCGCAGGATGTCGACATGGGGATGGACAGCGCTACCGCGAGCGCGTGGGCCGCGCTCGGCGGTCCGGCCGACCTGGTCGGCGGTGTGGAGTACGTGCCCGCTCGCGGGGTGCTGCCGTCGCGGTTGCCGGTGCGCGAGATGGCACGGGCGACCGTGGGCGTGTGCTCGCTGGCCGCCGCCGAACTGCTGGCGCGGCGCAACGGCGGCCCGGTGCCCGCGGTGCGGGTGAGCGAGGCCGCGGTGGGCACGGCGTTCGTCAGCGAGCGGCACCTGCGGATCGACGGTCGTGCCCCGACGGTGTTCGCGCCGCTGTCGGGGTTCTGGCGCGCGGCCGACGGGTGGGTGCGCACGCACGCCAACTACCCGCACCACCGGGCGAGGCTGTTGGCGGCGTTGGGGATCCGCGAGGACGCGGAACTGGCGGACGCGCTGGCGGCCCACCCCGCCGAGTGGGTCCAGGAGGCGGTGTACGCCGCGGGTGGACTCGCGGTGGCGGTCGGGTCGACGAACACCGCGCACCCGTTGGTGGAGACCCGTGACCTCGGCGGCGGCGGTCGGGTGTTCCCGCAGGCCGTGCTGCCCGCCGCGGGGGTGCGGGTGCTGGACCTGACCAGGGTCATCGCGGGCCCCGTCGCGACCCGCACCCTCGGGCTGCTGGGCGCGGACGTGCTGCGCGTCGACCCACCCCGCTTGGCGGAATCGGCCGACACCCACGCGGATTCGGGGCTGGGCAAGCGTTCGACGCTGCTGGACCTGGCCGTGTTCGAGGATCGGCGGGTCTTCGACGGCCTGCTCGACGAGGCGGACGTCGTCGTCACCGGCTACCGGCCCGGCTCGCTCGACCGGTTCGGGCTGGCGCCCGAGGCGCTGCTGGAACGGCGACCGGGGCTCGTCGTCGCGCAGTTGTGCGCGTGGGGCTGGAACGGGCCGTGGGCGGGGCGGCGCGGGTTCGACAGCCTGGTGCAGGCCGCGTGCGGGATCGCCGTCATCGAGGGTGACGACCGGCCGGGCGCCCTGCCCGCGCAGGCGCTGGACCACGGCACCGGGTACCTGATCGCCGCCGCGGTGCTGCGCGCGCTGACCGAGGGCGGCGGGCGGCACGTCCGGTTCTCCCTGGCGGGCACGGCTTCGTGGCTGGTGGACGACGTCCGTCCCGTCCCGGAGGAGGGCCCGGCCTACGAGGCGGAGCCGTGGGTGGCCGAGTTCGACTCGCCGTACGGGTCGCTGCGCCACGCCCTGTCCCCGATCGGCTACGTCGGTGGTCCCGCGGACTGGGTGGGACCGCCGTCGTCGTGGGGGACGGACGCGCCGCGCTGGAGTTGAGTCCGCGCCGGGGAACGCCCTCCCCGCCACGTCGTGGCGGGGAGGGCGGCAGGCAGGTTAGGCGAACGGCTGGACGTTCGGCTGGAACACCTGTCCGTTGGCGGGCACCTTGAGGTTGACCAGGTAGTCGGTGGCCACCGTGTCGGCCCCGGCGCTGTCGCCGAGGATGCAGTGGCCGAACGCGTCGACGCTGATCAGGCGGGCGTTGCCGAGTTGCTTGGCCATGCGCTGGGCGAACTTGTACTGGGTCGCCGGGTCGTAGTAGTTGCCCACCACGAGGACCGGGTTCGGGGTCTTGCGGTTCCACGGGCCCGACCAGCGGTCGGGGTGGCGGACCGGCCAGCTCGCGCAGGTGAGCAGGTCGGAGGCGGCCTGCGAGCGGCCGAACGTGGGCGATTCGCGCTCCCACTGCTTCGCGACCAGCGGGAACAGCTCCGGCACGCGCACGAACGGCTTGTCGGTGCAGTTGACGCCGTAGTACGAGTCGTCGAACTCGTACGGGGTGTCGGCGAGGACCCGCACGTCCGCCAGGCCGCGGTTGTTCGCCAGCAGCGGCACGTCGGACACGGCCGCGGTGGACAGCGAGGCGACGTTGTTGATGGCGTTGTGGATGGTCTGGAGGTAGGCCGCCAGCGTGGTGAAGCTGCCGGGCGAGTACAGGTTGCTGCCGACGCGGCCGATGACACCCGCGTAGGTGGCGGTCGTGCCGTCCGGCAGGGTGACGGCCTGCGTGCGCAGGTGGTCGCGCAGCGCGTCGAACTTGGCGCGCGGGTCGCCGTCGCTGAACGCGCACTTGGCGCCCACGGTGTCGCAGCGCTTGAGGAAGGCGTCCAGGGCGATCTCGAAGCCCTGCGCGCGTTCACGGTCGTACTGGGCGCCGTTGTGCGTTCGCAGGGTCGGGTCGACGTTGCCGTCGATCACGATCGCGCGGGACTTGCTCGGGAAGATGTTCGCGTACGTGGCGCCCAGCAGCGTGCCGTAGGAGAAGCCGACGTAGGTGAGCTGCCTGTCCCCCACGCCCTGGCGCATCAGGTCGAGGTCGCGGGCCACGTCCTCGGTCGCCATGTGGTCGAGCAGCGGCCCCGCGACCCTGGCGCACGACCTGGTGTAGTCGAGCGTGGCGTCCATGGTGTCGCGGATCTCGGTCCTGGTGACCGGGATGGACGACATGCGGCCGAAGACCTCGTCGGCCTCCTCGTTGGTGGTGAAGCACTTCAGCGGCGCGCTGCGGCCGACGCCGCGCGGGTCGAAGCCGATGAGGTCGAAGCGCTTCATGACCTCCGGCTGGAAGAACGAGCTGCCGTAGGCGGAGTAGATGAGGCCCGCGCCGCCGGGGCCACCGGGGTTGATGAACAGCGAGCCGATCTTGTTCGCCTGGTCGTCGGCCGGGCGCTTCATCATCTGGATGCCGATGGTCTTCCCACGCGGCTTGTCGTGGTCGAGCGGGACGGGGTAGGCGGTGCAACTGACCTTGTCGCGCTGCGCCTCCGGGATCTCCGCGAGCACGTCGGCCGCGCAGGTCTCCCACGCGGCGGGCTTGGCGGACGTGATTTCGGGTGCGGGTTGTGCGGCGGCGGATCCGCCGACTGCCAGACCGGACCACACGACCCCCAGGGCCAGTGCCGATGCCAGCGCTCTGCGTGCGTTTGGTAGTGCCACGGGTGATGCTCCCTTGGTCTCCGTGTGCGTCGCCCCTCGCTGCTTACGACGCAACCGCCGGAGAATGCCACCCGATCAGGTGTCGGCACACCCGCAGATCGGGGGGTTTCGGTCGCTGTGCCGGCTCAATCGACCACGCACAGCGACCGTTGCCCCGATCAGCCCACTGCTCGTGCGAGCGAGAGGGCGAACCTCCCCTGGGTGTCCGTCCACCACCGGTGCAGCTCGAACCCGGCCTCCTCCAGCTCCGACCGAACGCCCTCGGTGCGGAACTTCGCGGACACCTCGGTGCGCAGCTCCTCGCCCTCGGCGAACTCCACGTCCAGGTCCAGTTCCGCCAGCCGCACCTTCACCGGCCGGGTGGCGCGCAGGCGCATCTCGATCCACTCCCGCTCCGCGTTCCACAGCGCCACGTGCTCGAACGCCTCGACGTCGAAGTCGCCGCCCAGCTCGCGGTTGATCACCCGCAGCACGTTCCGGTTGAACTCCGCCGTCACGCCCTGCGCGTCGTCGTACGCCCTGACCAGCACGTCCGGGTCCTTGACCAGGTCCGTGCCGAGCAGCAGCCACTCCCCGGCGCCCAGCACGTCCCGGACCGCCGCGAAGAACTTGCGCCGCTCCTCGGGGATCAGGTTGCCGATCGTGCCGCCGAGGAACGCGACCACGCGCGGCGCGTCACCGGGCAGCCCGGCCAGGTGTTCGGTGAAGTCGCCGACCACGCCGTGCACGCGCAGACCGGGGTAGTCGGCGAGGATCGCGTTCGCCGCCTCCGTCAGGGCCGTCGTCGACACGTCGAGCGGCACGAACTCCTTCAGCGTCCCGTGGTCGCGCAGCGCGTCCAGCAGCAGCCGGGTCTTCTCCGACGACCCGGAACCCAGCTCCACCAACGAGTGCGCGCCGGTCGTCGTGGCGATCTCGGCGGAGCGGGCGATCAGGATCTCCCGCTCGGCCCGCGTCGGGTAGTACTCCGGCAGCCGGGTGATGTCGGTGAACAGCTCGCTGCCGACCGCGTCGTAGAACCACTTCGGCGACACCCACTTCGGGGTCGCCGTCAGCCCGGCCCTGGCCTCCGCGCGCAGCGCTCGGGCCGCGTCCTCGGGTGTCAGGTGCACGTCCACCACTGGCTCTGTCATGGGTTTCCTGTTCTGCCTCGTGGGCCGATCGGCCGGATGTCCACGGTGGACGGGTGAGCGCTCACCGTGACGGCGGAACCGTCGGGGATCTCCCGCCAGCGCTCGTCGGCGTCCCACGGCTCGGACGCCAGGACGACCGAGTCCGGGGTGGAGCGGACCCACAGGGAGTGCGTCCACGTCGTGCCGACGAGCACGGTTCCGTTGGTGAGCAAGAGGTTCAGCCGCGAACCGGGCGCGGTCGCGGCCACGTCGGACACCACGGCCGCCAGCGCGGCGGTCGGGTGGTCACCGGCCGCGAGCCGCGTGCGGACCATGGCCCACAGCAGCGCGGAGTCGGTGGGGGCGTCGAGGGTGAGGAGGTCCGTCACCGGCAGCGCCTTCGCCAGGTCGGCGACGGACTCGGGCCAGTCGGCGACGCGGCCGTTGTGGCTGAACAGCCACTGCCCGTCGGTGAACGGCGCGCAGGCCGTCTCCACCAGGGGCATACCGACCGTGGCGTTGCGGACGGCCGCCAGCACCGCCCCGGACGTGCTCGCGCGCGTCACGGCCTCCAGGTTGGCGTCCGCCCAGATCGGACCGGTCCGCCGGTAGCGGACGGCCGAGCCGGGCGCGGAGTACCAGCCGACGCCGAACCCGTCGACGTTGACCGACCCCCCGCCCCGCATGTCCGACGGCGCGTACGACTGGTGCACCAGCGAGTGCGGCGGGTCGTGGGTGAGCGACGCGACGGGCACGGCGGCGCCCAGGTAGCCGAAGTGGCGGCACATGTCAGCTCAGCTCGGCCGCCTCCGCGTCGCGCGCACATCGGAAGCCGGCGAAGATCTGCCGCCGGATCGGGTAGTCCCAGTTGCGGAACGTCGACCGCACGGCCGACGGGTCCGCCCCGAACGAGCCGCCGCGCAACACCTTGTACTCGGGTCCGAAGAAGACCTGCGAGTACTCGGCGTACGGGAACACCTCGAAGCCGGTGTAGCCGTGGAAGTCCGAGCTGGTCCACTCCCACACGTCGCCGATGAGCTGGTGCACGCCCAGCGGTGACGCCCCGGCCGGGTACGCGCCGACGGGCGCGGGCTGGAGGTGCCGCTGGCCCAGGTTCGCGTGCTCCTCCGCCGGCTCCTCGTCGCCCCACGGGTAGCGGCGCGACCGGCCGGTCGCCGGGTCGAAGCGGGCCGCCTTCTCCCACTCGACCTCGGTCGGCAGGCGCTTGCCCGCCCACCGCGCGTACGCCTCGGCCTCATAGAAGCTCACGTGCACCACCGGCTCGTCCGGCACGACCGGCGCGACCACGCCGAACCGGTCGCGGTACCACTCCGCGCCGACGCGCTCCCAGAACCGCGGCGCCACGAGCTTCGCGTGCTGGACGTGCGCCCAGCCCGCCTCGCTCCACCAGCGCTCGTCGCGGTACCCGCCGGAGTCGATGAACGCCGCGTACCGGGCGTTCGTCACCGGTGCCGTGTCGATGAAGAACGGGTCGGTGTGCGCCTGGTGCGCGGGCCGTTCGTTGTCCAGCGCCCACGCCTCCGTCGACGTGCCCATGGTGAAGTGCCCGCCGGGCACCAGCACCTCCTGGGCCGCGAGCGGCGCGCCGGGCGGCGGCGGGGGCGCGTCGAGCACCGGGGCGCCGACGCGGAGCTGGTGGGTGGCCAGCATCGTCTCGTCGTGCTGCTGCTCGTGCTGCACGATCATGCCGAACGCGAACCCGCCGTCGAGGAGCTTGCGCCCCTCGAACCTCGCCGTCTCCAGCACGTCGAACACCTTGTTCCGCACCTCGCCCACGTACCGCCTCGCTTCGACGGGTGTGAGCAGCGGCAGCTCCGGTCTGGACGACCGGGAGTGCTTGAACGCGTCGTACAGCTCGTCGATGTCGCTGCGGACCGGTTCCCGGCCGCCGACGTCCCGCACGAGCCACAGCTCTTCCTGGTTGCCGATGTGCGCGAAGTCCCACACCAGCGGCGACATCAGCTTCGAGTGCTGCCGGACGAGGTCGTGCTCGTCCACCGCGTCCGTCAGCGCCACGCTGCGGGCGCGGGACCGTTCGAGCTGGACCGCCACGTGCTCGCGGAGGCGGTCGGTACCGAGATCGTCGATGCTGGTCATGGCGTGGCCCCTCCGGACTTCTCGGCGAGCGTGCGGTGCAGTTCCTCTGCGACGGCGGCGTTCTGGCCCACCGACAGGTCGGTGTTCGCCAGCGCCCGGCAGCCGATCTCGACCACGGCCCGCGCGGCCCGCCCGACGAGCGGGTCGGCGAGGCCGAAGCGCGCGGCGGCGAGCCACCGGCCGACGGCGGGCTCCGTCGCGGCCAGCACCTCGTCCACGACGGACGGTGCGCTGAACAGGGCGGCCATCAGCACCACCGGCGGGATCCACTGCCCGTGCGGCGGGGTGTCGAGGTAGCGCACCTCCATGTACCCGCGCGGCCGGACCGGCGGGAACTGGAGGGACAGGTGGTAGTCGAGGTCGTCGCGGGTCGGGAGGCGGTCGAACGCGCCGTCGATCCACTCCGCGAACGTCGCCCGGTGCGGCGGGATCCAATCCGGACCCGGTCGGCGGACCACGATCACCGGCGTGTCCAGGACGCGCCGCGCCCAGGCACCGGCCGGGTCCTCGCAGTCGGCCGCGGCGGGTCTCGTGCGCACCGGGTCGGTGCCGTACAGCGTGCGCATCCGCGCCGACGCCCAGTCCGGTCTCCGCCCGTTCACGCCCGGCGAGTTCGCGAACAGCGCGTTCAGCACCGGGCCCAGCGCGTGCACGGCGGCCCAGCGCGCGTTCAGGTGCTCCCGCAGCCCGAAGTCCAGGCACACCTGGAGCCCGGCCGTGCTGCACATCATCGTGATGCCCTCGGGCCCGATCGGCTCGAACGCGTGCTCCATCGCCGCGTACCGGGGCACGCGCAGCATCCGCGTCGGCGGGCGGAACGGGTCGGCACCCCGGCCGCCCAGCACGAGGTCGGCGGCGGCGAGGAGGGCTTGGAGTTGGGTGACGTCCTCCCCCACGGTCTTCAGCAGCTCGGTCAGCGAGCTGCGGGGTGGGGTGGAGATCTCGACCTGACCACCGGGTTCGACGGTCAGCGGGGTGCCGCTGGGCAGTGGCCGCTGAGGGCTGTCCGGAACGAGGGTGGGTGGTGCGTGGCGACCCAGCGCGGCGGCGAGGACGGCCGGGTCGAGCTGTCGGGTGGGGTCTTCTCGGTGGTGAACGGTCCATTCGATTTCCACGCCGAACAGGCGTGGTGGACCGTGCTTGAAGCAGACCGAGGCGACGTAGGCCTCGGCCTCGGCACGGTCCCGGAACACCTCGGGGCCGGGCCCCGGAGCCGAGACGTTACGCACAGCAGTCACTTCCGGCACTCCCCGTGATCATTCGTCGGTTTTCGACGCTACACGTGAGCACCGACAGCCGCACGCGCCGCGGAGGGGCGAACACCTTACGGATAAGGGACAACCGGACATTTCCCGTTCATCCGGGGTTGACACATTCCCATATGGGTATATGTTTCTCGCATGGCACGAGCAGCGACCACAACGGACGCTTTCAACGCGGTGGCGGAACCCCGCCGACGGCAGATCCTCGACCTCCTGGTCGGGGGTGAGCGCGCGGTCAACGACCTCGTCGACCTGCTCGACCTGGCGCAGCCGCTGGTGTCCAAGCACCTGCGGGTGCTGAGGGAGGTGGGCCTGGTGGACGTGCGCGACTCCGGGCGGCACCGGGTGTACCGCCTCAACGCGGCCCCGCTCAAACCCATCCACGACTGGGTCAAGAGCTACGAACGGTCGTGGGAGGAGCGCTTCAGGGCGCTCGACGACGTGCTGGAAGAACTCAAGGCTGAGGAGAACGACCGATGACGAGCACGACCAGCGGGACCGCGGTGGTCACCCTGCCCACCGACACGCAGATCCTGATCACCCGCGAGTTCAACGCGCCGCGGCACCTGGTGTTCCGGGCGTACACGGAGCCCGAGCTGATCAAGCGCTGGTGGCCGGGCGGCCACGGCGAGATGACGGTGGCCGAAGTGGACCTGCGCGTCGGCGGCGCGTGGCGGTACGCGCTCGTGACGCCGGAGGGGTACGAGGTCGCGTTCCACGGCGAGTACCGCGAGGTCGTGCCGAACGAGCGGATCGTGTCCACGGAGGCGTTCGAGGGCATCCCGGACCCGGACGAGAACGCCGCGCTGTGCACGTACGACTTCGAGGAGCGGGACGGCCGCACGTTCCTGAGGATGCTGGTGGAGCACAAGACGCGGGAGGGCCGGGACATGCACATCGAGTCCGGGATGGAGTCGGGGATGCAGAAGGGCCTCGACCTGCTGGAGGAGATCGCGGTCTCGCTGGCCTGACGGCGGTCCGGGGGGCCGGTCCTCAGTGGACCGACCCCCCGGCTCCACTCAGGCCGCCGGGAATCCCCGGAGGACCGGGGAGGACGTCCGCCCGCCCGCGTAGACGACGTCGACCAGCAGCACCCGGTCGTTGTTCGGCGTGCCGTCCTTGTCGGTCGTGGTGGTCAGCCAGATGTCGCCGTCGCGGTCGACCTCGACCGTCCGCAGCCGGTTGTACGTGCCCTGGAAGTAGATCTTCTGGTCGACCAGGTTGCCGCCGCCGTCGATGGTCATCCGGTAGACGCGCTGGCCGACCGTCGTGGCCACGAAGACGTGGTCGTTGATGATCGTCAGGCCGCTCGGCGAGGCCACGTTGGTCGCCCACACCTTCTTGGGCGCGATGAACCCGGCGCACGAACCCCCGGTGCCCTCGCAGTTGGGCCAGCCGTAGTTGCCGCCCTTGGTGATGAGGTTGACCTCGTCCTGGCTGGTGTTGCCGAACTCGGCCTCCCACAGCCTGCCCTGCGAGTCGAAGTCCAGGCCCTGCGGGTTGCGGTGGCCCTTGCTCCACACGGCGTTGCCGAACGGGTTGTCCGACGGGATGGAGCCGTCGGCGTTGATGCGCAGGACCTTCCCGTTGAGGGAGCTGTTGTTCTGCGCGTTGGCGCTGTTCTGCGCGTCACCGGAGGAGATGTACAGCTTGCCGTCCGGGCCGAAGCGCAGCCTGCCGCCGTTGTGGTAGCGGTTCTTGGCCAGGCCCTGCAACAGGATCTGGTACGTGTTCTGCACGAGCGCGCCGTTCTCGTACTTGATCCGCACGACCCGGTTGCCCTCGGACGCCGTGTGGTAGACGTACAACCAGTGGTCGGTGGCGAACGTCGGCGAGACCTCGAGACCCAGCAGGCCTCCCTCGCCGTCCGTGCCGACGGCCTGGGAGATCTTGCCCGCCAACGTCTTCTGCCCGCTCTTGGTCAAGCGGTAGACGGAGAACGTCTCCCGCTCGCTGAACAGCGCCGAGCCGTCCGGCAGGAACACCACGCCCCACGCCACGTCGACGCCGCTCGCGAGGGTGCTGACAGCGCCCGGATCCGGCGTGCCGGAGGGGCCGCCCGCGCTCGGGGTCACCTTGACCTCGTTGCCGAAGCCCGAGACGTTGCCCTTCGCGTCGCGCGCACGGACCTTGAAGGTGTACTCGGTACCCGCCGTGAGTCCGGCCGACGTGGTGCTCGTGGCGTTGCCGTCCGCGGTGCCGGACTGGACGCCGTCCCGGAAGACGTCGTACCCGGTCACACCGACGTTATCGGTCGACGCGGTCCACGCCAGGTCGACGCTCGTCGCCGTCTTGCCGGTCGAGCGCAGGGTGCCCGGCGTGGTCGGCGGCACGGTGTCCGCGGGCGCGGGGTCGGTGCGCACGAGGACGTTGGAGCTGGCCGCGGAGACGTTGCCCGCCGCGTCCTTCGAGAAGACCGTCCAGTCGTACTCCGTGTCCGGGACCAGCCCGGTCGCGGTCGCCTGGAGGACGTTGCCGACGCTCGTGACGAGCTGGCCGTGCTGGTACACGTCGTAGCCGGTCACGCCGACGTTGTCGCTGCCCGCGTTCCACGCCAGCGACACGGTCGTCGAGGTCTTGCCGGTCGAGCGCAGGCCCGTCGGTGGCTGAGGCCGCTCGGTGTCCGCCGGGCCGCTGAAGGCGATGCTCAGCTTGTCCGCGTTCGGGCCGCCCTCGGCCGTGGTCGACACCGCGCGGACCTTGTTCGCGCCCGCCACCAGCGGCAGGGTCACCGCGGCGGTCTGCCACGTCGTCCACGCGCCGGTCGGCGGGAACGCGACGGTCGTCGCCGCGCCGCCGTTCGCGTTGACGGCGAGGGGCCGGCTGACGGTCGTCCCGTTGGCGAAGCGGAAGGTCAGGACGTGCGCACCCGCCTGCGCCGCCGTCACGGTGTACTCGACCGAGCTGCCGACCACGTTGTCGTAGTTGACGAACCCGGTGCCGGAGAAGCCCGCCCAGTTCGACTCCACGACGCCCTGCGCGATGGTCGCCGACTCCGACTCGTAGTCCGAGGCGGGCACGCCGGCGGCGTCCACGTCGAGGTAGTCGACGTTCGCCGCGCCGGTCGCCCCGGCGGACGTGATCCGGATCTTGTTCGCGCCGGGCGCGAGCTGGGCCGTGGTCGCCAGGCTGGTCCACGTCGTCCACGCGCCCGTCGACGGGAACGCCAGGTCGTCCTGGACGACCACGCCGTTGACGGAGATGTCCGCCGGGCGGTTCTCGGCGCCGCCGTTGGCGTAGCGGACGGTGAGCGTCGCCGGACCGGCCTGGGCGGCCGTCGCGGTGAACTCCACCGAGCTGCCCACGACGTTGTCGACGTTCACGAAGCCGGAGCCGGAGAAGCCCGCGTGGTTCGACTCCACCACGCCCTGGGACAGCGCCGCGTTCTCGGCCTCGTAACGGGTGGGCGCGGCCGAGGCCACCCCCGGCAGGGACGCCGTGGCGAGCGCTGTCGCCACGGCTGCGGTCAGTGCGCCGACGGCGCGGAGCCGTCGACTGGTCCTCGGTACCACTTCAGTGCCTCCCGCGAGCAGGGGTGGGACTTGCGCGGCGGCGGTTTCGGACAACTTTAGTTAGGAAAGTTTCCTTATAGTCAAGGGAAAGCGGTTGCTTCACCCGTTTGGGCGACTCTTCACGGCGGCCAGGAACGACCTCCACTCCGCCGCCGGGAAGGCGAGGACCGGGCCGGGGTTCTTGGAGTCCCGGACGACCGGTCCCGCCACCTCGACGCAGTTGGTGCCGCTCTCGTCGCTGTAACTGCTCTTACGCCAACCGACCCGACCCGTCATCCGCGCCCCGCAGTCGCTCGTAGTGGTCCGCCCAGCGGGCGAACTCCAACCGCGATTCTTGCGCACCCAGCGCCGAGGCGCGGAGCAGCTCGGTCACCGAGCGGTGCCGCTCGACCACCTCGGGGCGCTCGGACAGGACGCTGAACGTGAGGTTGGCGGCGTGGACGACCGGCTCGCTGTCCTTGAACTCCATCATCCGGAACGAGAACGGGGTCCACGCCTGGCCGCCCATCCGGAAGGGCACGATCCGGATCCGGAGGTGGCCCCAGGCGCTCAGGAGCGCGAGTTGCAGCATCTGGTCCGCCATGACCTGCCAGTCGCCGACCCAGGAGTGCAGGGCCGCCTCGTGGATGAAGAAGGTGGTCTGCGCTGGGTCGGGACGCCGCAGGATCTCCTGGCGCTCCATCCGGGTCTGGACACCGGCGTCCACCGCCGCCAGGGGATCGCTGCCGGACATCATGATCGCCCGCGCGTACGCCTCGGTCTGGAGGAGACCGGGGACGCGCATCGCCTCGTAGTCGATCATGCTACTCGCCTTGCGCTCACTGGCGATCAGCGCTCGGAGACCGTCCGGCACCCCGTCCAGGTGGGGCCGGATGAGGTAGCCCGTCTCGCCTTCCCTGGCGATGGTGAGGATGCGGTCCAGCGAGGCGTCGTCGCCCTGGCAGTAGCCGACGAGTCTGATCAGGTCGACCACGTCCGCGCCCCTGCGACCGCTCTCCAACTTCGACAGCTTGCCCTTCGACCAGCCGAGGCCTTCGGCGAGCGTCGTGAGGCTCAGCCCGCTCCGCGTCCGGACGTCCCGCACCTCGTCGCCCAGCTCGCGCGTGTAGGCGGTCGACGGCCGAAAGTCTCCAAGTGCTTCCACGGTTCGTGACGATATTGCGGGCTGACCTGGCAGTTCGACTCCGACGGACCTAATCCACCCCAAAGGATCACGGTGGGCCCGACGGATCCCGGTGGGACACAGCGTCACAATCCGTACGTACGGATTGGATTTCCACGGGCGGTGCTGGGACCATTTCGAGATGCCCAGGGTCAGCCAGGACCATCTCGACGCCCGCCGCCGCCAGATCCTCGACGGGGCCCGCGCTTGTTTCGCGCGCTACGGCTACGAGGGCGCGACGGTCCGGCGGCTTGAGGAGGCTACCGGCCTGTCCCGCGGAGCCATCTTCCACCACTTCCGGGACAAGGAGTCGCTGTTCCTCGCGCTGGCCGAGGACGACGCGCTGCGGATGGCGGACGTGGTGGCGAAGCAGGGTCTGGTGCAGGTGATGCGGGACCTGCTGCTGGTGCAGGAGCCGTCCACCGAGGAGCATCCGGCCGACTGGCTCGGCACCCGCCTGGAGGTGTCGCGGAGGCTCCGCACCGACCCGGAGTTCCGCGCCCGCTGGGCGGAGCGCTCGTCGCAGCTCACCCGCGCCACCCGCGAACGCCTGCTGCGCCAGCGGGAAGCGGGCAACCTGCGCGACGACGTCGACGTGACCGTGCTCACCAGCTTCCTCGAACTCGTCCTCGAAGGCCTCGTCTCCCACCTCGCGATGGGCCTGCCCGCCGACGACCTCGGGCCCGTGCTCGACGTGGTGGAGGAGACGGTGCGCCGGCAGCGGCGCACCCCCTGACCCGCTTCAGACCGCGAGCGCGGCGCGCACCTTGGTGATGGCCGCGCTCTCGACCGGCGACACGCTGCCGTCGGCCGCGGCCGCCGCCTCGCACACCGACACGACCGCCGCCGGGAACGTCCTGCCGACCCTGGGGGCTTTCGCCTTGAGGATCGCCATGGACTCGCGCAGCGCGGACAGCACCGCGTCCTCGATCTGCGCGATCGGACCTCTCGGGAGCCGGGGGAACTCGGTGCCGAGCGCCTCCTGCAACTCCGGTGACAACTCCTTGATCGCACGCGCGCTCGCGGAGCCCTCGACCTCCATCGAACCCGGATCGGCGTTGGACACCAGCAGTGCCGCACCGTAGATCGCGATGCGGAGCGTCTGGCGTTCCTCGTCGGTGTACTCAGTCATGTGATCACCGTAAAACGCGGTACACGTGAAGTCACCGCCCCGGTGCGGTACGTACTCGAAATGGCTAAGCGCTTCGACCGTCCGTGAATAGGGTGATCGGATGCGCGTCTACCTGCTGTCCGCCGGAATCGCCCGGTTGGCCGACGAGATGGTCGGGCTCGCGCTGGTGCTGTTCGTGCTGGCGCGCACCGGAAACCTCGCACTGGCCGGCGCGGTGGTGGCCGCGTACACCGTGCCGTCCATCGTGTCCGGCCCGCTGCTGGGGGCGTGGCTGGACCGGACCCGGCGACCGCTGGTGGCGTTGGCGGGCAACCAGTTCCTGCTCGCCGCGACGACGGTGGGGCTGCTCGCGGCGGTCGGGCGCTCGCCGTCGGTCGTGGTGCTGGGGTTGGCGTTCCTGGCTGGGACCACGCTCCCGATGACCAGCGGCGGGTTCACCAGCCTGCTGCCGCGGCTGGCAGGCGGACCCGAGGACCTGCTGCGCGCCACGGCGGCGGACGCGCTGCTGTTCAACGCGGCGGCGCTCGGCGGGCCCGCGCTGACGGGCGTGCTGGCCGCCGTGGTCGGCGGGGACAGCGCGGTGGTGGCGATCGGCGTGCTGGCGCTGGTGGCCGGCCTGTGCGCGCTGGCGCTGCGGGTGCCGCCGCACCAGGCGGTCGAGCACCCTCCGCTGCGGCAGGCGATCCGCGAGGGGGTGCGGCACCTCGCGACCACTCCCCCGCTGCGCGGCGCGACCCTCACCACGGTGCTCGGGCACGGCGCGATCGGCCTGCTGGCCACCGCGATCCCGGTGCGCGCCACGGAACTGGGCCACCCCGAGGGCGCGGCCGGGTTCGTGTGGGCGGCGATGGAGGTCGGGTGCGTCGTCAGCCTCCTGTCGCTGCGCCGCCACCTGCCCCGCTGGCGGCCGGAGCACGTGGTGTTCGCGACGGTGGCGGCGTCCGGCCTGGCGCTGGCGACGTGGCCGCTCGCACCGGACCTCGGCGTGCTGCTCGGTCTGGGCCTGCTCGTCGGACTCGCGCAGGGGCCGACGCTGACGTCGATCATCACCGCCCGGCAGCGGTACACACCGCCGTCCCTGCTCGGCCAGGTGTCGACCACCGGGGCGAGCCTGAAGATCGGCGCGTTCGCCGTGGGCGCGGCCGTCGGCGGCGCGCTGCACGACACGTCGGCGGTGTTCCTGCTGGCGGCCGCGACGCAGGTCGTCGCGACCGCTCTCGGGCTCGCGGCTAGTGCAGCGCGTACCGCGCCCAGTGCGAGCCGGGGCGGACGACCCTGAGGTTGCCGAGGGTGGAGTTGCCGGTGACGGTGATGATCGGACCGCCCAGCGCCGTCGGCGCGCCGGGCAGCGCGCGCTTGCCGAACCTGGCCGTGCCGCCGTCGAGCACCACGGCCGCCTCGGACACCAGCACGGTGACCTTGCCGCAGAACGACGACGCCTCGACCTCGAACCGCTCCCCCTCCGGCAGGCCGGACAGGTCGAGCACGACGGCGCCGAAGGTCGCCCTGGCCTCGATGCGCCGGGACACCGGAGCGCTGTGGACCTTGCTCGCGACGGCGTGGACCCGTTGCGGCGCAACGGTCACGGCGAGGCCTTCGAGCAGCGGCACGAGGTCGGAAGAGACCTGCGCGGTGTAGGCGGCCTGGACGCGGTCGAAGTGCTCCTCCCACGTCAGCCGCCCCTCGGAGACGGCCTGGTTCAGCACCACGACGGCCTGTTCCCGCTCCTGGTCCGACACCCGGAGCACCGGCTGGGTCACCACGATCACCTCTTGTCCGCTAATCATCTTAGTAACCGAGATTCTCGCGCTAGAGAGGCAGCGTCGTCAAGCACCGCCACCGAACGACCACCGACCGTGACGAAACCGTGCTTGGCCAACGGGTTCGGATCGGCCAGTATCCGGGACATGGCTCCTGCGCGCCCTGCCCACGTCCACCGGGTGCGGGTGCGCCCGGCCGACTGCGACCACCGGGGCGTGGTGCACAGCTCCCGGTACCCCGTCTTCTTCGAAGCCGCGATGGTCGAGACCCTCCGCTCGTTACTGGGCTCCTACAAGGAACTGGAGCGCACCGGGATCGAGTTCGTCGTCGAGGAGGCGTCCCTGCGCTTCACCGGCTCGGCCCGGTTCGACGACCTGCTCAAGATCGGCGTCCGGGTGCGGTCGATGGGCACCACGTCGGTGACGCTCGGGTTCGACGTCGACGTGGACGGCGTCCCCGTCGCGACCGGGTGGCACCGGTACGTCGCCGTCGGCACCCTCGAACTGCGGCACACCACGATCCCCGAGGGCGTGCGCAAGGTCTTCCAGGTCCGCGAGGCCGCACGGCGGGAACGCGAACCCGCACGCCGAGGTACTTGAACACTTCTCGCGTTGGCGTCACCGTGGACGCATGCCGTCTCAATTGAAGAACAGCGCGATCCTCGCACTGGGTCGCGGAATGGTGGCCGTCTACGGCGCGCTGGGCGATCCGGGCGCGAAGCTGTTCCGGAAGTCCTCGAAGAAGGACCCCTACCCGCTGTACGAGTCGGTGCGCGCCAAGGGGACCCTGGTGCCGACCAGGCTCGGGCTGCTGATGACGGCGGAGCACTCCATCACCGGCGAGGTGCTGCGCGACCCGCGCTGGGGCATCCTCTCGCCGTCCGACATGGCGATGATCGACGAGACGGCCTACACCGCCGACGGCCGCGTGCTGGTGAACCCGTTGAAGACGTCGTTCCTGATGCGCAACCCGCCCGACCACACGCGGCTGCGCAAGTACGTCGGCGGCTGGTTCACGCCCCGCGCGCTGCGGCGGCAGATGCCCGCGATCGAGCGGGTGATCGAGGACTTCCTCGACCTCGCCGAGCGGAAGGGGACGTTCGACCTGGTCGACGACTTCGCCAAGCGCGTGCCGGTGCAGGTGATCGCCGACCTGCTCGGCGTGCCGTCGAGCGACCACGAGAGCTTCATCCGCTGGGGCACGGCGCTGGTCAACTCCATCGACGGCGTGCGGGACACGAGGGAGCTGCGGCTGCTCCAGGACACCCTGCGCGAGTTCGACGAGTTCCTCGGCGGGCTGGTCGAGCACCGCAGGCGCGAGCCGGGTGACGACATCGTCAGCGAGCTGGTCAAGCACGACGACCTGGCGCTGGACGACCTGATCGCCACCACGGAACTGCTGCTGGTGGCCGGGTTCGAGACGACGGTGAACCTCATCGGCACGGCCGCCAACGCCGTCCTCGGGCACCCGGAGGTGCGCGCGAAGCTCCTCGCGGACCCGGCGTACGCCGACCGCGTCGTCGAGGAGACGCTGCGGTGGGACCCGCCGGTGCAGTACGTCGCGCGCGTGCCGTTCGAGCCCGTCGAGCTGGCCGGGCGGCTGCTGCCCGTGAACCAGCCGGTGATGCTGATCGTGGCGGCGGCCAACCGCGACCCGAAGGTGTTCGCCGACCCGCACCGGTTCGACCCGGACCGCGAGGACGTGGGCAAGCACCTGGCGTTCTCGTCGGGCATCCACTACTGCCTCGGCGCGAACCTGGCCCGGATGGAGGCCGCGGCGGCGGTGCGCGGGTTGTTCCGCCGGTTCCCCGGACTGCGGGCGGCGGGTCCGATGAGCAGGCGCCCCTCCCCCACTATCAGGGGTGCTCTCCACTTCCCGGTGAACGTCGGAGTGACCAAGCGATCACTCGCCGTCGATAAAAGCTGACGTCACCCACTCGTTTGGTGCGATAAAGACCCGGCGCCTCGACTCTTAGGGCATTCTGGAAACAAGCGGATGACCCGCCGCACCGCCGCCGCGGCGGGCCACCGCGATTTCCCCTCTTCGACTCAGTCGACGCCCATCATCAATTCCTTGATCTTCGGCGAGAACGCGAGCAGCAGCACGCCGAGCCCGATGGCGACCGCGCCGAGCACGCCGAAGTAGGCGACCGCCGCGTCGTCGCTGTAGAGCTTCACGACCTGCGCGCCGATGCCCTGACCTGCGGCGCTCGACAGGAAGAACAGGCCCATCGTCTGCGCGGCGAACGCGCGCGGGGCCAGTTTGGTGGTCACCGAGAGGCCGACCGGGGAAAGCAGCAGTTCACCGCAGGTCATCACGAAGAACACCAGCACCAGCCAGAGCGGCGACACCTTGTCGTCCGGGCCGCCGGACTGGCTCGCCGCCATCGCGACGAGGAACGAAAGCCCGACGAACAGCAGACCGCCGCTGAACTTGCGCGGCGTCGCGGGCTGCCGCGTGCCGAGCCTCATCCACAACAATGCGAACAACGGCGCGAAAACGATGATCATCACCGGGTTGACGGACTGGAAGAACGAAGGCGGGAACTCGACGCCGAAGACGCTGTTCCGCACGCTCGTGTCGGCGAACGCGGCGATGACCGTGGAGGTCTGCTCGTAGAGCAGCCAGAAGATCACCGCGGCGACGAACAGCGGGATGTAGGCGACGAGCCGGGTGCGTTCGACCGGCGTGGTCTTGGCGCTGCGCAGCATGACGGTGAAGTAGACGACCGGCAGCACGACGGACACGACGCTGAGCAGGTTGACGACGCCCTCGCCGGACAGCACACCCGCCACGATCAGCACCGCCAGCACGGCCACCACGCCCAACGAGATCGCGCCGACGCGGCCGAGGATCCGGGCGCGGTCGGCCTCGGGCAGCGGGTTGGCGGGCCGGTCGCTCGCCTCGCCGAGGTTCTTCCGGCCGACCTGGTACTGGAGGAGCCCGAAGGCCATGCCGACGGCGGCGGCGCCGAAGCCGAGGTGCCAGTTCACCTGCTGGCCGAGGAAGCCGCAGACCAGCGGGGCGACGAACGCGCCGAGGTTGACGCCCATGTAGAAGATCGAGAAGCCCGCGTCGCGCCTCGGGTCGTGCTCGTCGTAGAGGTCGCCGACGATGTTCGAGACGTTCGGCTTGAGCAGGCCGGTGCCGAGCACGATCAGGACCAGGCCGAGGTACACGCCCGTCAGCCCGATCGGCACGGCCAGGGCGATGTGCCCGAGCATGATCAGCACACCGCCGTACAGCACCGCCCGCTGGCTGCCGAACACGCGGTCCGCGAGCCAGCCGCCCGCGACGCCGGACATGTACACCGACGAGCCGTAGATCGCCACGAGCGACAGCGCGGCGCTCTTGTCCACGCCCAGTCCGCCCTCGGAGACCGAGTAGTACAGGTAGTAGGCGAGGATCGCCTTCATGCCGTAGTAGGAGAACCGTTCCCACAACTCGGTGAAGAACAGCGTGCTCAGGCCTCGGGGGTGCCCGAAGAACCCGCGCTGCGGTGCCCTGGCGGTGCTGGCGGCGCTTGTGGCGCTCAAAGCTCGACTCCCTCGCGTCGTGACCGGCACTTCGACGTGCCGACCCCGCAGGTTAGGCCGTACGGGTGTACCGGTCGAACCGGGCGGTCCACCATGTGGCCCAGGCCACTTCTTCGAGGTGCGCGCCCCGAAATCCTTTGGTGCACTCGTCACGTGGATCTGATCGAGGCACACGGGCTGGCCATCACCGAGTTCGACCGACGGGTGCGGCGGGTGCGTCCGGAGCACTGGGCGCTCGGCACGCCGTGCGAGAAGTGGTCGGTCAGAGACCTGGTCGGCCACCTCGTGCAGGAGCAGCTCTGGGCTCCGGAGCTGCTGGCCGGGTGCACGGTCGACCAGGTCGGCGACCGCTTCGACCACGACAACCTCGGGAGCGACCCGCTGCACTCGTGGGTGCTCGCCGCGGCCGCCGCGCGCGAAGCGTGGATCACGCCGAAGGCGCTCCAGCGGCCGGTGCACCTGAGCAGCGGCAAGAGCACCGCCGTGGAGTACGGCTGGCAGATGACGACCGACCTGGCCGTGCACTCGTGGGACCTCGCGCGGGCCATCGGCGTCGACGAGCGGATCAACCCCGGCCTGGCGCAGGCCGTTCTGGAGCATCTGGAGCCGCAGGTCGAGGAGTGGCGGGCCGCGGGGGTGTTCGGACCGGCCGTGGCCGTCCCGGAGGGCGCCGACCCGATGACCCGGCTGCTCGGTGCGACGGGTCGAACGCCCTGACGGGGCACCGGGCACGTAGCCGCTGAAGGCCTCGGGAAGAAGATCGGGTCATGGGGTTGCCCATCGGGAGCTTCCCCATGACCCCTAACTGGAACGGGCGGGGCTCCCGAACCATGCCTGGTGTACGCGGTCCGCTCCCCTCGACGCCTCCCCTGCGCACCGGGGAGCGGACCGCGGTCGTGCGGCTGTCGCCCACCCCGGACGACCCCCGAACCGCCGCACAGGAACTGTCTAGCCCCTCGACGTTGTCCGGTGTCGGGGCGCGGAAGCCTGACAACCACTCCGGACAACGGTCAGGGCCCGTTGACCCCTGAGACCCAGCTCGTGGGCAGGCCGCTCTCGGTCAGCAGGAGCTGCCAGTCGCCGAACCCGGCGGGCGCGGTCGGCTGCCACGGCCAGTGGCCCTGCGGGGTCGGGACGATGATCTGCACGGCGGGGAAGTCGCCCTTGCCGTAGAGCAGGAACGCGCTGCCGAAGAACTCCGGGTAGAACCCCTTGAACACCTTCTCGACGGTGATCGGCACGCCGTCGAACACGTCGTGGTGCAGTTGGCCGGGCACGAACCGCTCACCCGCGCGGGACCGGGTCACGTACGCGGCGAGGAGCAGGGTCGCCATCTCGGACGGCAGGCCGACGACGACCGCCTCCGCGACGCCGAACCGCCGCCAGGCACCCACCGTGAACGAGTACGGCGCGCCCTCGGCGTCCTGCGGCACGCTGATCGTGGCGTGGCCGTGCAGGTCGGCTTCCCTCAGCAGCCACTCGCGCAGGCGGATTTCCTCTTCGGGGTACGGCGGGATCGTCACGCCCCCCATTGTCCCCCAACGACGGAGGGGCCCCCACCACCGGTGGAGGCCCCTCCCGTCCCGAGCGGTCCTAGTCGATCTCGGCCATGACCTCGTCGGAGACGTCGAAGTTCGCGAAGACGTTCTGCACGTCGTCGCAGTCCTCCAGCGCGTCGATCAGCTTGAAGATCTTGCGGGCGCCCTCGGCCTCCAGCGCGACCGTCACGGACGGGAGGAAGTTCGAGTCCGCGGAGTCGTAGTCGTAGCCCGCCTCCTGGAGCGCCTTGCGCACGCCGACCAGGTCGGTCGCCTCGGACACGACCTCGAAGCTGTCGCCCAGGTCGTTGACCTCCTCCGCGCCAGCGTCGAGGACGGCCATCAGCACGTCGTCCTCGGACAGCTCGGCCTTCGGCAGGATCACGACGCCCTTGCGGCTGAACATGTACGACACCGAACCGGGGTCGGCCATCGAGCCGCCGTTGCGGGTCATCGCGGTGCGCACCTCGCCCGCCGCGCGGTTGCGGTTGTCGGTGAGGCACTCGATCAGCACGGCGACGCCGTTCGGGCCGTAGCCCTCGTACATGATCGTCTGCCAGTCCGCGCCACCGGCTTCCTCACCGCCGCCGCGCTTGCGGGCGCGCTCGATGTTGTCGACCGGCACGGAGTTCTTGCGCGCCTTCTGGACCGCGTCGTACAGCGTCGGGTTGCCTTCGAGGTCGCTGCCACCGGTCCGCGCGGCCACCTCGATGTTCTTGATCAGCTTCGCGAAGAGCTTGCCCCGCTTGGCATCGATCGCGGCCTTCTTGTGCTTGGTGGTAGCCCACTTGGAGTGGCCGCTCATCTTTCCTCCGTCACATGCGACACAACACGCTCAGCCCGCTGAGCGAACGATTTCCACGAAAAGGCGGTGCACCCGACCGTCACCGGTGAGTTCCGGGTGGAACGCGGTGGCGAGCACGGAGCCCTGCCGGACCGCGACGATCCTACCGGCGGCGTCACCCGCCGTCGGGGATTCCGGCACCCGCGCGAGCACGTCGACACCCCCACCAGCGGATTCCACCCACGGGGCGCGGATGAACACGGCGTGCACCGGGCCGCCCTCGACGCCGTCGAAGTCCAGGTCCTCCTCGAACGAGTCGACCTGGCGGCCGAACGCGTTGCGCCGGACCACGACGTCGAGCCCGCCGAGCTGGTGCTGGTCCGGGCGGCCGTCGATCGCCTTGTCCGCCAGCAGGATCAGCCCCGCGCACGACCCGTAGGCGGGCAGCCCCTCGGCGAGGCGCTCGCGCAGCGGCTCCAGCAGGTCGAACGTCGCCAGCAGCCTGCTGATGGTGGTCGACTCGCCACCGGGCAGGACGATCCCGTCCAGCTCGGCGAGTTCTTCCGGACGGCGCACCGGGCGGGCGACCACGTCGCTCTCGGCGAGCGCGATGAGGTGCTCGCGGACGTCGCCCTGGAGGGCGAGCACACCGACGACGGGCTGGGCTGCGGACACGGGTGCGGTTCCTCGGAGTGGTCGTGGACTGGTCGCACCACCCTAGTACCACCGGCGATCACGGCTGGTGAAGGGCTGTGGAAGTGCGAACGGGCACCACGGGCGCGTGGCGGGCAGGACGATCACCAGCGCGAGGAAGCCGAGCGCGCACCGGCGTCGAGGTACTCGCCGTCACCGGGCGCGAACGCGGAGAGCGCTCGGTCCAGGTCGTCCCAGATGTCCTCCACGTCCTCCAGGCCGACGCTCACCCGCAGGAGGTTCTCCGGCACCCCGCAGGCACTGCGGTCGGCGCTGGGGACGAGTCGGTGGGTGAGCGCGGCGGGGTGCTCGATGAGCGTGTCGACCGAGCCGAGGCTCACCGCGGGCGTGATCAGGGACAGGCCGCGGACCACGTCGGCGGGCGCCTCGCGGGTGGTGAACGCCAGCACCGCGCCGGGGCCGCGCAGTTGCCCGCCGAGCAGACCGGCCGGGTCCGCGCCGGGCAGGCTCGGGTGCCGCACCACGCCGACGGCCGGGTGCTCGGCGAGCCTGCGGGCGAGTTCGACCGCGCTGCGCTGGGCCGCTTCGACGCGGAGCGGGAGCGTCGCCAGGCCGCGGTGCATCAGGTAGCCGCCGAGCGGGTGCAGGACGGCGCCGGTGACGATCCGGACCTGCCGCAGCGCGGCGGCGCGGTCGGCGGAGCAGGCCACCACGCCGCCGAGCACGTCGCCGTGGCCGCCGAGGTACTTGGTGCCGGAGTGCAGCACGTAGGTCGCGCCGTGGGAGGCGGGGTTCTGGAGGACGGGGGTGGCGAAGGTGTTGTCGACCATCACCGGCACGGCACCGGCCTGCGCCACCACGGCGGAGATGTCGACGAGGTCCAGGTTGGGGTTGGCCGGGGTCTCCAGCACCACCAGCCCGGTCTCGGGGGTGATCGCGTCGGCGACGCGGTCGGCCGCCGCGTAGGTGGTGCGGACGCCGAGCAGGCCGGACGACAGGAGGTGGTCGGTGCCGCCGTAGAGCGGGCGCACGGCGACGACGTGGGGCTTGCCGCTCATGACGGCCGCGGCCTGGACGACCGCCGTCACCGCGGCCATGCCGCTGCCGAAGGCGACCGACTGCTCGGTGCCCTCCAGCAGGGCCAAGGCCTTCTCGAACCTGGCGACGGTCGGGTTGTGCAGGCGGGCGTAGACCGGCGAGGACGCTTCGGCCACGCCGTCGGCGAGGGCCTGGAGGGCTTCGCCGCCCGCCACCTGGTCGGGCACGGGATAGGTGGTGGACAGGTCGAGCGGCGCGGCGTGGACGCCGAGGGCCGCGAGGTCGTCGCGGCCCCCGTGAACGGCCATCGTGTGGAAACCCGCCATGGTGACCTCCGTGGTTCGTGCGGTGCGGTGGCACGATCGTGACGACCAGGGCAGGTTTCGCGGGGAACTTCCGCAGGTGCTGCGGCGACCGGAGGAGATGACCGTGATGGATTCGGTGGACGCCGCGATCGTGCACGAGTTGCAGAAGGACGCGCGGCTGCTCAACAAGGACCTGGCGGACCGGGTGAACGTGGCGGCGTCCACGTGCGTGGTCCGGCACCGGGCCCTGCGGGACCGCGGGGTGATCACCGGGTACCACGCGGAGGTCGACCTGAAGGCCGTCGGGCGGCCCGTGCAGGCGATCATCGCGGTGCGGATCCGGCCGCACACGCGGGCGATCGTGGGGCCGTTCATGGAGTACGCGCTGGGCCTGGAGGAGACGCTCGCGGTGTCGCACGTGACCGGTCCGGACGACTTCCTGGTGCACGTGGCGGTCGCGGACACGGCGCACCTCCAGCGGCTGGTGCTGGACCGGTTCACGGCTCGCCGGGAGGTGACCGAGGTGCACACGAACCTGCTGTTCGAACACGTCCGCAAGCACACCGTGCCACCACTGCCGGAGATGTGAAGGCAGACTTTGCAGTTTGCCTTCACAATCGACTAGCGTTAGAGGGGTGGACGACACCGAAGCCCTCGCCGGGGAGCTGCTCGCGCTCATCTCCCGGCTGCGGCGGCGGCTGCACGAGGAGTCGCGGCACGACGACTACACGCCCTCGCAGGTCGCGGTGCTGATGCGGTTGAGGCACGACGGGCCCGCGACCGTGTCGGACCTGGCGCGCGCTGAGGGGGTGCGCCCGCAGTCGATGGGGGCCACCGTCGCCGCGCTGGAGGCCGCCGGGCTGATCAGCGGCGAGCGGGATCCGGGCGACGGGCGGCGAACCGTCCTGTCGCTGACCGACTTCGCCCGGTCCGAGATCGCGATCAGCCGCGCCGCCAAGGAGAACTGGCTGCACCGGGCCGTCCGCTCCACCTTCACCGAGGCCGAACAGGAGCAGCTCGGTGCCGCCGTCGCGCTCCTGCGCCGACTCGCCGACTCGTAGGAGATCCGCTGTGCCGGTCACCGCTCTCGACCCCAGGACCGCGCTCGTCGTCGTCGACCTCCAGAAGGGCGTCGTCTCGCTGCCCACCGCCCACCCGGCCGACCAGGTCGTGCGGAACGCCGGGGCGCTGGCCGACGCGTTCCGGTCGCGCGGGCTGCCGGTCGTGCTGGTCACGGCCCACGGCACCGCGCCGGGCCGCACCGAGCAGAACTTCCCGCGCCGGGAGATGCCCGCCGACTGGGCCGACCTCGTGCCCGAGCTGAACCAGCGGCCCGGTGACCACACCGTGGTCAAGCGGACGTGGGGCGCGTTCACCGGCACCGACCTCGACGCCTACCTCAGGGGGGAGGGGGTCACGCAGGTCGTGGTCGTCGGCATCGCCACGACCGCGGGCGTCGAGTCGACCGCCCGGCACGCGCAGGAGAACGGGTACCACGTGACGCTCGCCGTCGACGCGATGACCGACCTGAGCGCGGAGGCGCACGAGAACAGCGTGACGCGGATCTTCCCCAGGCTGGGCGAGACCGGGACCACGGAGGAGGTCATCGCGCTGCTGCCGTGACGGCGTTCACCGCTCGCGGCGCGGCGGCGCGACCACGCCCGTGTTAGGAAAGGTCATGGTGAACGACGTTCTTCGCGACCTGCTCGACGGCCGGTGGGCCGATCTCCGGCGGACGTCCCGCGAGCTGGTCGGGACGTTGGAGCCGCCGCCGGTGCTGGACCTGGAGGCGCAGCGGGCGCTGGTGTTCGAGCAGTTGGGGCTCCTCGCGAAGGGCGGGCACCCGTTGACCGGGTTCCCGGCGGAGTACGGCGGGGCCGACGACGTCGGCGGGTCCGTGGTCGCGTTCGAGGTGCTGGGGTTCGGCGACCTGTCGCTGATGATCAAGGCGGGCGTGCAGTGGGGCCTGTTCGGCGGGGCCGTGCAGGCGCTGGGGACGAAGGTCCACCACGACGAGTACCTGCCCGCGATCATGAACCTCGACCTGCCCGGCTGCTTCGCGATGACCGAGACCGGCCACGGGTCGGACGTGCAGCACCTGCGCACCACCGCGACCTACGACCCGACGACCGAGGAGTTCGTGGTCCACACGCCCGATGCCATGGCGCGCAAGGACTACATCGGCAACGCCGCGCGCGACGGGCGGGTGGCCGTGGTGTTCGCGCAGCTCGTCACGGGTGGTGAGGAGCACGGCGTGCACGCGCTCGTGGTGCCGTTGCGCGACGGGGACGGGCAGGTGCTGCCCGGTGTGTCCATCGAGGACTGCGGGCACAAGGCCGGGTTGAACGGCGTCGACAACGGGCGGATCACGTTCGACCACGTGCGGGTGCCGCGCGTGGCGCTGCTCGACCGGTACGGGTCGGTGGCGGCCGACGGCACGTACAGCAGCCCGGTCGAGGGGGACGCGCGGCGGTTCTTCACGATGCTGGGAACGCTGGTGCGCGGGCGGATCAGCGTCGCGGGCGGTGCGGGCAGCGCCACCAAGAAGGCGCTCGCGCTGGCCGTCCGGTACGGCGAGACCCGGCGGCAGTTCACCCGGCCGGACGGGAGCGAGGTCGTGGTGCTGGACTACCTCGCGCACCAGCGGAGGCTGCTGCCCGCGCTGGCCACGAGCTACGCCCTGCACTTCGCGCAGGAGGAGCTGGTCTCGGCGCTGCACGACGTCACCGACGACCGCGCCCGGCGCGAGGTGGAGTCGCGGGCCGCCGGGCTCAAGGCGGTGTCGACGTGGCACGCGACGGCGACGATCCAGACGTGCCGGGAGGCCTGCGGTGGCGCGGGGTACCTGGCGGAGAACCTGCTCCCCCAGCTCAAGGCCGACACCGACGTGTTCACCACGTTCGAGGGTGACAACACGGTGCTGCTGCAACTGGTCGCGAAAGGACTGCTGACCAGTTATCGGGACCACGTGGGCGATCTGGACCAGTTGGGCATGGTCCGGTTCGTGGCCGACCAGTTCGTCGGCGCGGTCATCGAGCGCACCGCGGCGCGGTCGATCATCGCCAGGCTGGTCGGCGGCAGCGGTGACGGGCTGCTGGAGCGGGGCTGGCAGGTCCGGCAGTTCGAATTCCGCGAAACCCACGTGCTGGAGGGGCTGGCGCGTCGGCTGCGGCGGGCGGGCACCGGGGAGCAGGACCCGTTCGAGACGTTCAACAACGCGCAGGACCACGTGCTGCACGCGGCCCGCGCGCACATCGACCGGGTGGTGCTGGAGGCGTTCGTCGCCGCGGTGGACCGCTGCCCCGACCCGGAGACCGCCACCCTGCTGGACCAGGTGTGCGACCTGTACGCGCTGTCGGTGATCGAGGCGGACCGCGCGTGGTTCCTGGAGCACGGCAGGCTCACGCCCGACCGGTCGAAGGACGTGTCGCGGGCGGTCAACGAGCTGTGCGGGCAGCTCCGGCCGCACGCCCGCGAGCTGGTCGACGCGTTCGACGTCCCGGAGTCGTGGTTGGCCGCGCCGATCACCAGGCCCGCTAGCTGACCCCGGCGAACCGCAGCCCCGCCGTGACGGCCGCCGCCAGCACGACCACCAGGACGAACGGAGCCCTGCGCCACGCGGCCAGCCCGCCGACCGCGACCCCGATCGGCAGGGCGAAGCCCGCGAAGTGAGCGCCCCGCGTCAACGAGGAGGTGGCGATCAGGGCGACCAGCAGCACGGTGGCGGCGATCGACATCAGTTCGCGGGCGCGGTCCGGCAGGGTGATCCGGTCGCGCAGCAGCGGACCGGCCAGCCGGATGGCGTAGGTGCCCGCGGCCAGCGCGAGGACGGCGAGGACGGTCATCGGCGCACCGGGACCGGCAGCCGGAGCGCGAGCATCCCGACGAGGCCGAGCAGCACCGGCACCCCCGCGGGCACGAACGGGGTCGTGGCCAGAGCGACCACCGCGCCGACCAGCGCTGCTCGCAGCGTCGGCCGGTCGCGCAGGGCGGGCAGCACCAGCGCCAGCAGCGCGGCCGGGAACGCCGCGTCCAGACCGAACACGGCCGGGTCGCCGATCGACCGGCCGACCAGCGTACCGCCGACCACGCCCGCGTTCCACGCCACGAACAGGGTGCCGCCGCAGAGCCAGAACGCGGTGCGTGCGCGGGCTGGTTCCCGCTGGGCCAGCGCGAACGCGACCGTCTCGTCGGTCAGCAGGTGGCTGCCGACGAGCTTGCCGACCGGGCTCCGACCGAGCACCTCGCCGACCGCGAGGCCGAACGGCAGGAAGCGGAGGTTGAGCAGCAGCCCGGCGAGCACGGCGGCGACGGGCGAGCCGCCCGCCGCGACGATGCCGACCGCCATGAACTGCGCGCCGCCCGCGAAGACGACCACCGACATGAGGGACGGGATCCACCACGGTTCGCCGGACCCGACCGCGATGGCCCCGAAGGACGCGCCGCTGACCGCCACGCTCGCCGCTATCGCGAGGACGTCGCGCAGCAGCGCCGGGTCGGGTGTTCGCCATGTCGAACGCATAGTCCACTACGATGAACACCAGATCCTCGTTCGTCAAGACGAACGAGCGGACCGCCACAGCGAACACAGGAGTGCCGTGAACCGCACCGCACCGCTGGAGGTCATCGCCGCGTCCCTGCGCCGCGAGCGCGAACGCGTCGGCCTCTCGCTCAGCGAACTGGCGAAACGGGCGGGCATCGCGAAGTCGACGCTCTCCCAGCTCGAATCGGCAAGCGGCAACCCCAGCGTCGAAACGCTGTGGGCCCTCGGCGTGGCGCTCGACGTCCCGTTCAGCAGGCTCGTCGACCCGCCCGCGGCCCGCGTGCAGGTGATCAGGGCCGGTGAGGGGCCCGCGATCTACTCCGAACGCGCCCACTACACGGCGACGCTGCTCGCGTCCTGCCCGCCGGGAGCCCGCCGCGACCTCTTCCACCTCGCGCTGGAACCGGGTGCCGCGCGCGAGTCCGACCCGCACATGGCGGGCACCGTGGAGCACCTGGTCGTCAGCAGCGGCCGGATGCTGGCCGGGCCGACCGACAACCCGGTCGAGATCGGCGTGGGCGACTACCTCGTCTACCCCGGCGACATCGCCCACACCTGCCGGGCGCTGGAACCCGGCACCACCGGGATCATGCTGATGGAGCACGTGTAGCACGCGGACGGGGCCCGCACCCTCGGGCGCGGGCCCCGTCCGGGGAACCGGTGGACTACCAGCCGCGCTCCGCCAGGCGGTGCGGCTCGGGGATCTCCTCGACGTTGATGCCGACCATGGCCTCACCGAGGCCGCGCGAGACCTTCGCGATGACGCTGGGGTCGTCGTGGAACGTCGTGGCCTTCACGATGGCCTCCGCGCGCTGCTCCGGGTTGCCGGACTTGAAGATGCCGGAACCGACGAACACGCCCTCGGCGCCGAGCTGCATCATCATCGCGGCGTCCGACGGGGTGGCGATGCCACCCGCGGTGAACAGCACGACGGGCAGCTTGCCCGCCTCGGCGACCTCGCGGACGAGGTCGTACGGCGCCTGGAGCTCCTTGGCGGCCACGTACAGCTCGTCCGGGCTGAGGTTCTGCAACCGGCGGAGCTCGCCGCCGATCTTGCGCATGTGGGTGGTGGCGTTCGAGACGTCGCCGGTGCCCGCCTCGCCCTTGGAGCGGATCATCGCCGCGCCCTCGGTGATGCGCCGCAGCGCCTCGCCCAGGTTGGTGGCGCCGCAGACGAAGGGCACGGTGAACTGCCACTTGTCGATGTGGTTGGTGTAGTCCGCGGGGGTCAGCACCTCGGACTCGTCGATGTAGTCGACGCCGAGGGACTGGAGGACCTGCGCCTCGACGAAGTGGCCGATGCGGGCCTTCGCCATCACCGGGATGGACACGGTGGCGATGATCTCGTCGATCATGTCCGGGTCGCTCATCCGGGACACGCCGCCCTGCGCGCGGATGTCGGCCGGAACGCGCTCCAGCGCCATGACGGCGACGGCGCCCGCGTTCTCCGCGATCTTCGCCTGCTCGGCGTTGACCACGTCCATGATCACGCCGCCCTTGAGCATCTCCGCCATGCCGCGCTTGACGCGGGAGGTCCCGGTCACCTGACCGGTGTCGGAGGTGGATGAAGTGGTCACGGCCAGCCTTTCGAGAAGGGGTGTTCGGACCAGGCCATCGTACGACCGACGTGGACCGCCGGGGCGGTCCAATCCACCCCGTTCCCGGCAGTCCACTTCCCATTCCGCCGCAGGTAGTGGCCTACGCCACGTGCCACCGCCGTCACGTCGGCGCGCGCGGGGCGGGCCGACGGGAGTTGACCGGGGAGCACGGGATGTTCGGGAATCGCCGCCACGTCTTGTCCCCTCCACCCGCCTGGGTGTGAGATCGAACACTAAACACTTGCACTCAAGGGCGTCTGCGAGTCGTGGAGGGCAGTTCCATGGGAACCAAGAACAACGACAACGGCCACTCGGCAGGCTCGGTCGCTGTGGACGACCCGGCCAAGGTCCGCAACGTCGTGCTGGTCGGCCCGTCGGGGGCGGGCAAGACCACCCTGACGGAAGCACTGCTCATGACGAGCGGCGTGCTCACGCGGGCCGGGTCGGTCGTCGAGGGCAACACGGTGTGCGACCACGATCCCGCGGCCGTGCGACAACAGCGGTCGGTAGGCCTCGCCGTCGCGCCGCTGCGGCACGGCGACATCAAGATCAACCTCATCGACACCCCCGGTTACGCCGACTTCGTCGGGGAACTGCGCGCGGGCCTGCGGGCCGCCGACGCCGCCCTGTTCGTGGTCAACGCGTTCGAGGGCGTGGACGCCTCCACCACCTCGCTGTGGGCGGAGTGCGCGGCCGTCGGGATGCCGCGCGCGGTCGTGATCACCCGCACCGACCACCACCGGGCCGACGTGGGCACCGCCATCGCGGCCTGCCAGGAGGCGTTCGGGGCGGGCGTCGTGCCGCTGTACCTGCCCAAGGGCGACGGCCTGGTCGGGCTGATCACCGGCGACACGGCGGGGTTCGAGGCCGAGCGCGCCGAGCTGATCGAGGCGATCATCGCCGAGAGCGAGGACGAGTCGCTCATGGACCGCTACCTGGAGGGCGAGGACGTCGACCAGGCGACGCTGATCGCCGACCTGGAGACGGCGGTCGCGCGCGGCTCGTTCCACCCGGTGGTGCCGGTGTGCGCGGTGACCGGCACCGGGCTCCCCGAGCTGCTCGACGGCATCGCCCGCGCGTTCCCGTCCCCGCTGGAGCACCCGCTGCCGGAGGTCACCGGCCTGGACGGGATACCCAGGCCGCGCATGGAGGCCGACCCGAACGGGCCGCTGGTCGCCGAGGTCGTGCGCACCGCCGTGGACTCCTACGTCGGCCGGGTGTCGGTGGTCCGGGTGTTCTCCGGGACGCTGCGGCCGGAGAACTCCGTGCACGTGTCCGGGCACGGCATGGCGGACCGCGGGCACGAGGACCACGACGTGGACGAGCGGGTCGCGCACGTCTACTCGCCGCTCGGCTCCGCGCTGCGCGAGGTGCCGTACTGCGTGGCGGGTGACGTGTGCGCGCTGACGAAGCTCGGGTCGGCGGAGACCGGCGACACCGTGTCCGCGCCGGACCGGCCGCTGCTGATGTCGCCGTGGCGGATGCCCGAACCGCTGCTGCCGGTCGCGGTCGTGCCGCGCAGCCGCAGCGACGAGGACAACCTGGCGCGCAACCTCAACCGGCTCGTGGCGGGCGACCCGACGCTGCGGCTGGAGCGCAACGCCGAGACCCACCAGATGGTGCTGTGGTGCATGGGGGAGGCGCACGCCGACGTCGTGCTGGCCCGGCTGCGCGCGGGCGGCGCCGAGGTGGACACCGAACCCGTGCGGGTGGCGCTGCGCGAGACGTTCTCGGGCGGGGCCAAGGGCCACGGGCGGCACGTGAAGCAGTCCGGCGGGCACGGCCAGTACGCCGTGTGCGACATCGTCGTGGAGCCACTGCCCCGCGGCGGCGGGTTCGAGTTCGTGGACAAGGTCGTCGGCGGCGCGGTGCCGCACCAGTTCATCCCCAGCATCGAGAAGGGCGTGAAGGCGCAACTGGCGCGCGGCCTGCGCGACGGCCACCCGGTGGTCGACGTCCGGGTCACCGTCGTCGACGGCAAGGCGCACTCGGTCGACTCGTCGGACGCCGCCTTCCAGACGGCGGGCTCGCTGGCGCTGAAGGACGCGGCGGCGAACACCGGGCTGTCGCTGCTGGAACCCGTGGACGAGATCACCGTCCACCTGCCGGACGACTACCTGGGCACGGTGCTCGGCGACCTGTCCGGCAGGCGCGGCCGGGTGCTCGGCACGGAGTCGGACTCGACCGCGCACACCACGATCCGCGCGGAGGTGCCGAGTTCCGCGCTGCTGCGGTACGCGATCGAACTCCGGTCGCTCACGTCGGGCACGGCGACGTTCACCCGCCGCTTCGTCCGCTACGACCCGCTGCCGGGGTGAGGGCGGGCCGGTCTCGTCCACCGGTTCCCCGCGACCACGGGGAACCGGTGGACGAGACCGTCACCACCGGACGAGTTCCGCCGTGCGCGGACCCGCCATGCGCAGCCGGAAGACCGTGACGCCCTGGCCGACGCGCACGTCGACGGACTCGCAGATCTGCCGGGTGATCCACAGCCCGTCGCCGAACTCCGTCGGCGCGCGCACCTCGGGCGGGCGGAACCCCGCGTACGGGTCGAGGTCCGCCGCGCTGGCGCCGCTGAGCTCGCACACCACCGCGCCGTCGCACGGCCACAGCGCGACGTGGCCGTCGTCCCGCAGGAACGCCAGCGTCTCGCCGACCGCGACGGTCAGCATCGCGGCCCGCTCCTCGTCGAGGCCGAGGTCGATGGCACGGCTGACGATGAAGCGCCGCAACGCGTTCAGGTCACCGCGCAGCGACAGGACGACCGCGGCGGCCGGGCGCTGCGGCAGCGGCACGGAGTCGCAGGCGTGCGCGTACTCGTGCGGGTCGACGTAGTCGGGCGACGGGATCGACCTGGTGCCGCGCACGTCGGCGGGGTGGGTCTTGAGCGCGTGCGCGATGCCCTCCTCGCTCACCACCCTCGTGTCGTACGGGCAGATCATCCACACGTTGGTGCCCGAGAGGACGACGTTGAGGCCGGACTCCATGCGCCGCCACGCCCGCACGTCGCTCTCCGTGCGGCCCGCCCACAGCGGTTCGGCCAGCACGCGCACGTTGCGACCGGTGCCGGACCGGTTCTTCCGCTGCCAGTAGCGGAAGAACTCCGTCGCCCGTTCGGGTGGCCTGCGGCCGAAGTACGCCGTCTCGGCGTGGTCGAACCCGTCCGCGTCCTCGCCGAGCGCGTCCCGCAGCAGGGTGATGTTGTTGGGGGTCGTCGTGACGAGCACCGGTTCGCCGAGCCGCACGCCGTCCGCGACGAAGGGCACCGCCATCGCCAGGAACTCGTCCTCGTCGGTGTACACGGCCGCGTCGTGCCGGAAGTCCTCGTTGTTCACCGCGGCTCTTCTCCGTTCGCCATGACCAGGCCGGGGGCGTTCGCCCAGCCGACCGCGCCGATGGCCCATTCGTGGTGGGGCGCGAGGTTCAGCACGAGGCTGCGCCCGTCCTCCGCCAGTTCGCCCGCCGTGCGCACCAGCGTGCGGACGGTCGCGAGCAGCAGGAACGGCACCTGGCGCATGTCGACCCTGACCTGTCCGCACGGCGAGTCGACCCCGCCGCCGAGGAGGGTCGAGCGCAGTGCTTCCAGGTCCGCCGCGTCGATGTTGCCGGTCAGCACCAGACCGGGTGGGTCGCCTTGAGGCGTGATGACCACTTCAGGGTTCTCCTAGCACGATTTCCGTCACGCACCAGGACCCCGGAACCCGATGCGCGCGTCCGGAACGAGCGTACGCGGTCGTTCGGCGCGCGTTCAACTCGCCGGGAATTCCGATCGGGTATTCCACCCGGCGGGGCCGCGCGTTTTCGCGACCCCACCGGGAAATCCGAAAGCACATCCATCAAGAATCGAAACAAGTGGCCGGAAATGGTCGTGGGACACCCGTCCCACGACCGCTCCCAGGTCAGGTGTTCTGCGGGAACCCCAGGTTGATGCCACCGTGCGACGGATCGAGCCACCGACTGGTGACGACCTTCGTCCGGGTGAAGAAGTGCACACCTTCCGGCCCATAGGCGTGGGAATCGCCGAACAGGGAGTCCTTCCAACCACCGAACGAGTAGTACGCGACCGGAACGGGAATCGGCACGTTCACGCCGACCATCCCGACCTCGATCTCGTTCTGGAAACGCCTGGCCGCGCCGCCGTCGTTGGTGAAGATGGCGGTGCCGTTGCCGTACGGGTTGTCGTTGACGACCTCCACCGCGTCGTCGTAGGTCGACACGCGGAGCACGGACAGCACCGGGCCGAAGATCTCGTCGGTGTACACGCCCATGTCCGTGCCGACGTGGTCGAACAGCGTCGGGCCGAGCCAGAACCCGCCCTCGTCGCCGTCGATCGGGTGACCGCGACCGTCGACCACCAGCGACGCGCCCTCCTCGACGCCGGAGTCCACGTAGGACACGACCTTGTCCCGGTGCGTGCCCGTGACCAGCGGCCCCATCTCGCAGCCCTGACGACGGCCGTCGCCCACGTGCAGGTCCGCGATCCGGTCGCGGATCTTGCCCACCAGCTCGTCGCCCACCGGGTCGACGGCGACCACGACGGAGATCGCCATGCAGCGCTCCCCCGCCGAGCCGAAGCCCGCCGACACCGCCGCGTCCGCCGCGAGGTCGAGGTCCGCGTCTGGCAGGACCACCATGTGGTTCTTGGCCCCTCCCAACGCCTGCACGCGCTTCCCGTTGCCCGTGCCGGTCTCGTAGACGTACCGGGCGATCGGTGTGGAGCCGACGAACGACACCGCCTTCACGTCCCGGTGCTCCAGGATCCGGTCCACGGCCACCTTGTCGCCGTGCACCACGTTGAGCACGCCGTCCGGCAGCCCGGCCTCGGCGAACAGCTCCGCGATGAAGTTCGCCGCCGACGGGTCCTTCTCGCTCGGCTTGAGCACGACGGTGTTGCCGCACGCGATGGCGTTCGGCACGAACCAGAGCGGCACCATCGCCGGGAAGTTGAACGGCGAGATCACCCCGACCACGCCGAGCGGCTGGAGGATCGAGTAGACGTCGACCTTGGTGGAGGCGTTCTCGCTGAAGCCGCCCTTGATCAGGTTCGGGATGCCGCAGGCGAACTCGACGGCCTCCAGGGCCCGCTGGATCTCTCCGGCCGCGTCCGACAGCACCTTGCCGTGCTCGGCCGTCACGATCGCGGCCAGCTCCGCCTTGCGGGCGTTGAACAGCTCGCGGAACGCGAACATCACCGACGCCCGCTGGGCCAGGGAAGCGCCGCGCCACCCGGTGAACGCCGCCTTCGCCGCCGCCACGGCCTCGTCCACGTCGGCCGAACTGGCGAAGTCGACCCTGGCGGCGACCTGACCGGTCGCCGGGTCGTAGACGTCACCCGTGCGCTCGGCGGTGCCGGTCCACGGCTTGCCGCCGATCCGGTGCGTGATCCTCACGCGGACGCCTCCTCGATCGCTCCGCGCAGCGCCACGAGCGCTTCCGCGACCTCGTCCTCGGTCAGCGTCATCGGCGGCGCGAGCCGGATCACGTTGCCGTACAGGCCTCCCTTGCCGATCAGCAGGCCGCGTTCCCGCGCGCCTTCGAGCACCGCCACCGCGGCCTTCGGAGCGGGTCCGCCGTCCGCGTCGACCAGTTCGATGCCGATCATCAGGCCCTTGCCGCGCACGTCGCCGACGACCGGGTTGTCGTTCGCGATGGCCCGCAGGCCCTCGAACAGCAGCGCGCCGAGCTTCGCCGCGTTGGCCTGGAGGTCGTGCTCCAGCACGTAGTCCAGCGTCGCCAGCGCGCCCGCGGTGGACACCGGGTTGCCGCCGAACGTGGACAGCGAGTTCGCGCCGAGGCAGTCCATCAGGTCGCCGCGCGCCACCACGCCGCCGATCGCGAGCCCGTTGCCGAGGCCCTTGGCGAAGGTCATCGCGTCCGGCACGACGCCGTGCGCCTGGATGCCCCAGAAGTTCTCGCCGGTACGGCCCCAGCCGGTCTGCACCTCGTCGGAGATGAGCAGGATCCCGTACTCGTCCAGCACTTCCTTGAACGCGGCGAACAGCCCGTCCGGCGGCAGGGCGAACCCGCCGACGCCCTGGATCGGCTCGACGATCATGCAGGCCACGTCACCGGAGGTGGTCACCTCGATGACCTCGCGCAGGTCGTCGACGCACGCCTTGACGTAGTCCGCGTCGGACAGGTGGCGGAACGGGCTGCGGAAGCGGTAGCCGCCGTGCACCCAGCTCACCTTGACCGGGCTGAGGGAACTGGCCGACCAGCCGCGGTTGCCGGTGATCGCGACGGTCGCGAACGCGCGGCCGTGGTAGGAGTTGCGCAGGGCCATGACCTGGTCGCTGCGGCGGTACTGGGTGGCGAGCATGAGCGCCGTCTCGTTGGCCTCGGTGCCCGAGTTGGTGAAGAACACCTTGGCGTCCGGGATGCCCGACAGCTCGGCGATCTTCTCGGCCAGCTCCACCTGCTTCTCGATCAGGTAGAGCGTGGAGGTGTGGAGCACGCCGGTGGCGAGCTGGGCGCGGACGGCGTCGCTGATCTCGGGGACGTCGTAGCCGACGGCGTTGGTCAGGATGCCTGCGAAGAAGTCGAGGTACGTGCGGCCTTCGCGGTCGGTGACCCGCCTACCGCTAGCGCTCGCGATCTCGATCGGCTCGTCGTAGTACAGGGCCATCCAGTTGGGCATGACCGCTCGGTGCCGGGCGAGCAGCTCCCGGTGTAGCCCCTGTCCTTGGGCAGCCATCAGCGTCCTCCGTGAGGTAGGTCCTGCTTGGAGTCTGCTGGCACCGGCCACGGGCCGCCATGCACAACCTGTACCGCTTTCGCCGGGCCCGCATTACGTTGTGTCCATGTACCCGACGGTCGCCGAAGCACTGGCACTCCCGGTGGTCCGCCGAGGCGGGCCGACGGTGGTCGCCGGGGCCTCCGGGATGCAGGGCCGGGTCCGCTGGGCGCACGTCGCCGAGGTCGCGGACATCGCCCACCTGCTGCGCGGCGGTGAACTCGTGCTGACGACCGGGCTGCTGCTGCCGTCGGACGACGCGGGCCTCACCCGGTACGTCGACGACCTCGCCGCCGTGGGCGCCGCGGGCCTCGTGGTGGAGCTGGTGCGGCGGTGGCGCGCGGAGGTCCCCGGCTCGCTCGTGGCCGCGGCCGAGAGGCACGGGCTGCCGCTCGTCACGCTCGCCCAGGAGACCCGGTTCGTGACCGTGACCGAGGCCGTCGTGGCGCTGATCGTGGACGCCCAGCTCGCCGAGCTGCGGGCCGCCGAACAGGTGCACGAGACGTTCACCGCGCTCACCGTGGCGGGCGCGGAGCCCGCCGAGGTGCTGCGCGAGGTGGCCCGGACCTCGGGTCTGCCGGTCGTGCTGGAGACGCTCGGCCACGAGGTCCTGGCCTACGACGCGGCGGGCGCGGACCCGACGGCGCTGCTCGCGGACTGGGGCCAGCGGTCCCGTTCGGTCACCGTGTCCGAGCGCACGGCCTACCACGAGGCCGCGGGCTGGCTCGTCACCGTCGTCGGCGCGCGCGGAGCCGACTGGGGCAGGCTGGTGATGGTCGCCCCGGAGGCGCCGCCGCACCGGCACGTGGTCGTCGCCGAACGCGCCGCGTCCGCGCTGGCCGTGCACCGGCTGGTGGCCCGCGACCGCGAGTCGCTGGAACGCCAGACGCACCGGACGCTGCTCGCGCAACTGCTGGGTGAGGCGCTGCCGCCAGCCGACCTGTCCGCCCGTGCCGCCGCGCTGGGCGTGCCGCTGGAACGCAGGCAGCTCGTCGGCATCGCGATCCGCCCCGGCACGTCCCCGGCGCCCGCGCAAACCCTGGCCACGCAAGAGGTCCTGCGGGACCTGGCCGAGGCCACCGCGCTGGCGGCCCGGCGCGTCACCGTGCCCGCGCTCGTCGGTGTCGTGGACGACACCAGCGTCCGCGCCCTGCTGTCCCTGCCGCCGCAGGCCGGGATCGACGGCGTGCTCCGACGGCTGGCCAAGGAGGTGCACCGCGTCGCGGCCTCGACGCAGCACGGGCTGCCGGTGGTCGTGGCCGCGGGCACGACCGTCACCGTCGTGTCCGACGTCCGGCGCAGCCTCGGCGAGGCCGTGCACATCGCGGGCGCCGCCCTCCGCTCACCCGGCACCCGCCTCTACCACCGGTTGGACGACGTCCGCCTGCACGGCCTGCTGCACCTGCTGCGCGAGGACGAACGGCTGCGCGCGTTCGCCGACCGCGAGCTGGGCCCGCTGCTGGCGCGCGACACCAACCAGGGCAGCAGGCTGGTCGAACTGCTCCGCTGCCTGTGCGAGCACGGCGGCAACAAGTCGGCCGCCGCCGCGGCGGCCCACCTGTCCCGCACGGCGTACTACCAGCAGCTCGCCCGGATCGAACAGGTGCTGGGCGTCTCTCTCGAAGACCCCGTGTCCATCCTGTCCCTGCACGTGGCGCTGCTGGTGCACGACCTCGGCTCGTGACCCGGCCGACCGTCCACACGCGACAAGCCCATGACGCAGGTGCCACTGCGCCATGGGCTTGCGGAGGTGCGGAGGTCTAGCCCAGGCCGGGCAGTGCCACCGGGAGGTTGCCGAGCTGCGAGACGAGCGGCAGTTCGCCGGTGCTCGGGAGTTGGTTCAGCGGGAGCTGGTTGAGCTGGAGCTGGTCGCCGATCGGCAGCGAGGACGCGCCGGGGAGGGACCGGCCCTGCGGCTGGCCGAAGCCGGGGAGGACCGGGGTGCTCACGTTCGGCAGCGCCTGCGAGGGGTCCGGGAGCTGCGGGGCGGGCTGCCGCGCCACGGAGGAGTCCTGCACGTCGGTCGGCGCGGGCAGCTTCACGGACCGACCGCTCGCGACCTGGCCTGCCTGGCCTGCGACGGTGCTGGTCAGCTCGGGCGCGGCACCGATCGCACCTTCCAGGCCGTCGAGGGACGGCGCGGGGGCGGCTGCGGCCACTCCGGCGAGCAGCGGCGAAGCGCCGACGGCGAGCAGAGCGGCGGCACGGAGGGAACCACGCGGGCGGGTACGAAACACAGTGTTCCTAACCTTGAGGGGACCTGAAGTGGTCCTCTTTGGCATCGGCAGGACCGCAGATGATCTATAGCCACACGATGGGGTGACACACCCGGCCGACCTCTCACCCGATCGGGAAATCCCACCGTTCTGGGGAAACCTCGGGCCGCAACGAGGAGGCCGGTGCCCGCCCGGACGGCCACTGGCCCACGGCATCGGTGGCATCGGCGAGACCGAACTGCTGCCGCGCTACGGCCACCGTGCCACGTTCCTCGGAGGCAAGCTCTACCTGGACCTCCAGCGCTACGACCCGGAACGCAGGGGCGCACCCGTTGACGCGCTCTCCTCCCTGCTGTGGATGCACGGCCTCGAAAACCCGCCGACTGAAGCCGAACGCGCCGCCCTGTTCCGCCTCCTCTCCCTCCACCCCGGCGACATCGACGTGGCGAGCACCGCCGCTCTGGCCGACCTGCCGCCCACGAGGGCGCGCAGGCTGCTCGCGGACCTGCGAGCGGCGCACCTGCTCGAACAGGGCAACCGGTTCCACGACCTGGTCCGGCTCTACGCGCTCCACTGCCTCACCGACGCTGATCTGCCCGACGAGGACGGCGAGTCGGCGTTGCGGCGCCTGGTCGCGTACTACCCGGCGGCGGCCGCCGAGCACTCCCGGACGATCAAGAACCACGTCTGCGACCCGAAGTCGCTCGCGTGGATGGACCGCAACCACGAAACCGTGCTGGTGATGGCGCTCCACAGGCACGGCTAGGGCGACGACGTCGTCCCCGTCGCCAACGCGATGCACCCGTACTTCTCGCAGCGCAAGCGCTTGGCCCCGTGGCTCGGCTTCCAGCGGATGGCCGTCGAGTCCGCTCGCGGGTTCGGCGACCGCGCGACGCTCGCCAGGCAGTTGAACCGGCTCGGCACCGTGCACCGGCACGCGCGGCAGTTCGACCAGGCCATCGCCTTCGCCGAGGAAGCGCTGCGCCTCCACGAGGAGGCGGGCGACCAGGTCGGCATCGGCTCCACCCTCATCGGACTGTCCGCGACCTACCGGCACATGGGCCGCCCGGAGCGGTCGCTCCTCTGCTGCGAGCGGTCGCTGCGGATCAGGCTGGAGATCGACGACCAGTACGGCCTGGGCATCACCCTGACCAACCTCGGCGCCACCCACCTGGCGCTCGGGGACCCGGACACGGCGATCACCCACTACCGGGCCGCGCTGGAGTCGCAGCGGCGCCACGGGTTCGAGGGCGGCGAGGCGATCACGTTGCACGAACTCGGCAAGACCCACCACGCCATGGGGAACGCGGACCTGGCCGTGGAGGACTTCCTCGCGGCGCTGCGGATCCACCGGCACCGCGACGACCGGTTCCACGCGGGGGTCACGCTCAGGGAACTGGGCACCGTCTACCGCGGACTGGGCCGGATCACCGAGGCCCACGAGGCCTACCGCGACGCGCTGGCGGCGTTCGAGGAGATCGACGACCGCTACGACGCGCACCTCGTCCGGGACCTGCTCACCCGATGAACCGGCGATCGACGTGCAACCGACAGAGTGTTCACTGATCATGGCAAGCGTGGACACTTCGACACTGCCCCCGGCGCACCCGCCATCCCAGGATTCCGGGATGGAAAGCGCGCACCGACCACGCTGTTTCACCAGCGTAACAGGGATGTGACCGATGGCCGTCGACCCCTCAGAGCCCACCACCGCGAGCCAGATCACGACGACGAAGCAGATCAGTCACCCGGATGGCCGAGTCGAGCTGCGCGACTTCTCGGGGATCTCGGAGAGCCGCTACTTCAACCCTGAACTGGCCCCGGTGCCGCTGGAGCAGCGGACCTGGACCACGTACAACTTCTTCGCCCTGTGGATGGGGATGGCGCACAACATCCCCAGCTACACGCTCGCGGCGTCGCTGATCGCGCTGGGCATGGACTGGGTCCAGGCGTTCATGACCATCACACTGGGCAACCTGATCGTGCTGGTCCCGATGCTGCTCAACAGCCACGCGGGCACGAAGTACGGCATCCCGTTCCCAGTGTTCGCCCGCGCGTTCTACGGGGTGCGCGGCGCGAACCTGGTGGCGTTGCTGAGGGCGTTCATCGCGTGCGCCTGGTTCGGCATCCAGACGTGGGTCGGCGGGCTGGCGCTGCACGTGATCGTGGGCAAGCTGGTCGGCGGCTGGTGGCTGACCGCGCCGGAGGTGCTGGGGCAGAAGTGGACGCTGTGGCTGTGCTTCCTCGGCTTCTGGGTCGTGCAGATGCTGATCATCTGGCGCGGCATGGAGGCGATCCGCAAGTTCGAGAACTGGACGGCGCCGCTGGTGTCGGTCGGCTTCCTGATCCTGCTCGCGTACGTGGCCGTGAAGGCGGGCGGCTTCGGGCCGATCCTGTCCGAGCCGTCGAAGCTGGGTTGGGGCGCGGACTTCTGGAAGGTGTTCTTCCCGTCGCTGATGGGCATGATCGCGTTCTGGTCGACGCTGTCGCTGAACATGCCGGACTTCACCCGCTTCGGCGGTAGCCAGAAGAAGCAGGTGCTCGGCCAGGTCCTCGGCCTGCCGACCACGATGTCGTTCATCGCGATCGTGGCGATCCTGACGACGTCCGGCTCCATCGCCCTGTACGGCGAGGCGATCTGGGACCCGGCGACGCTGGCGAGCCGGTTCGACAACCCGCTGGTCGTGGTCGTCGCGCTGGTGGCGCTGGTGCTCGCGACGATCTCCGCGAACCTCGCGGCGAACGTCGTCAGCCCGTCCTACGACTTCTCCAACGCCTTCCCGCGGCGCATCACGTTCGCGGTCGGCGGCCTGATCACCGGCGTGATCGGCGTGGTGATCCAGCCGTGGCGGCTGATCTCCGACCCGAGCATCTACATCTTCGCGTGGCTGGGCTTCTACGGCGGCCTGCTGGCGTCGGTGGCGGGCGTGTTCATCGCCGGGTACTGGCTGCTCGGCAAGACCCGGATCGAACTCGACGCGCTGTACATGGACGGCAAGGGGGCTTACTGGTTCTCCGGCGGGTGGAACTGGCGGGCGGTCGTGGCGACCCTCGTCGGCGGGGTCCTCGCGGTCGGCGGCGCCTACGGCGGCCCGTTCCCGACCGACGGGCTGATCCCGTTCCTCAAGCCGCTCTACGACTACAACTGGGTGGTCGGCCTGGTGGGCGGACTCGTCACCTACCTGGCACTGTCGCGGACAGCGCCCGACCGCACCAACGAGGGAGTGATCAAGTGACGAACATCGTCCGAGCCGGTCTGATCCAGTCGAGGTGGACCGGCGACAAGGAGTCGATGATCGCGAACGCGGTCGCGGCCATCGCCACCGCGGCCTCGCAGGGCGCGCAGGTGATCTGCCTCCAGGAGCTGTTCTACGGCCCGTACTTCTGCCAGGTGCAGGACGCGGACTACTACTCCTACACCGAGCAGATCCCCGACGGTCCGACGACCCGGTTGATGTGCGAGGTCGCCGAGCAGCACGGTGTCGTGCTCGTCGTGCCGATGTACGAGGAGGAGCAGCCCGGCGTCTACTACAACACCGCCGCGGTGATCGACGCGGACGGCACGTACCTGGGCAAGCACCGCAAGAACCACATCCCGCAGGTCAAGGGGTTCTGGGAGAAGTTCTACTTCAAGCCGGGCAACCTGGGCTACCCGGTGTTCGACACCGCGGTCGGCCGCATCGGCGTCTACATCTGCTACGAGCGCCACTTCCCCGAGGGCTGGCGGGCGCTGGGCCTGGCGGGCGCGAAGATCGTGTTCAACCCGTCGGCGACCAGCCGCGGCCTGTCGGAGTACCTGTGGCGGCTGGAGCAGCCCGCCGCGGCCGTGGCGAACGAGTACTTCGTCGGCACGATCAACCGCGTGGGCGTGGAACCGCTGGGCGACAACGACTTCTACGGCCAGACGTACTTCGCGGACCCGCGCGGCCAGCTCATCGGCGAGGCGGCGTCGGACACCGAGGAGGAGATCGTCGTCCGCGACCTGGACATGGACCTGCTCGCCGAGGTCCGCGACCTGTGGGCGTTCTACCGCGACCGCAGGCCGGACAGCTACGACTCGCTGGTGCAGCCGTGAGCACCCTGATCCGCGGCGGCACCGTCGTGAACGCGACGGGCGCGGTGGCCGCAGACGTGCTGGTGCAGGGCGAGAAGATCGCCGCCCTCGTCGCACCCGGCTTCGAGGTCCAGGCCGACACCGTCATCGACGCGACCGGCAAGTACGTGATCCCCGGCGGCATCGACGGCCACACGCACATGGAGATGCCGTTCGGCGGCACGTCCAGCGCGGACACCTTCGAGACCGGCACGGTCGCCGCCGCGTGGGGTGGCACGACGACGATCATCGACTTCGCCGTGCAGGCGAAGGGGACCTCGCTGCTGTCCACACTGGACAGGTGGCACGGCAAGGCGGACGGCAACTGCGCCGTCGACTACGGGTTCCACATGATCGTCAGCGACGTCAACGACACATCGCTGAAGGAGATGGAGTCCTGCATCGACGCGGGCGTGAACACGTTCAAGATGTTCATGGCCTACCCCGGCGTCTTCTACGCCACGGACGGCGAGATCCTGCGCGCCATGCAGAAGGCGCGCGAGACCGGCGCCACGATCATGATGCACGCGGAGAACGGCATCGCGATCGACCAGCTCGTCGCGCAGGCGCTCGCCAACGGCCACACCGACCCCGTCCAGCACGGCCTCACCAGGCCACCGGAACTGGAGGGCGAGGCGACGTCGCGGGCCATCGCACTGGCGAAGGTCACCGGCGCCCCGCTCTACATCGTCCACCTGTCCGCGTCCCACGCCCTCGACGCCGTCACCAAGGCGCGGGACACCGGCCAGAACGTCTTCGCCGAGACCTGCCCCCAGTACCTCTTCCTGTCGCTGGAGGACCTGGCCAAGCCGGACTTCGAGGGCGCGAAGTACGTCGCCTCTCCCCCGCTGCGCCCGAAGGAGCACCAGACCGAGCTGTGGCGCGGCCTGCGCACCAACGACCTCTCGCTGGTGTCGACCGACCACTGCCCGTTCTGCTTCAAGGACCAGAAGGAGTTGGGGCGCGGCGACTTCTCCAAGATCCCGAACGGCATGCCGGGCGTCGAGCACCGCATGGACCTCCTGCACCAGGGCGTGGTGCGCGGCGAACTCTCGCTGGAACGCTGGGTCGAGATCAGCTCCACCACCCCCGCCAGGATGTTCGGCCTCTACCCGCGCAAGGGCGTCATCGCACCGGGCGCGGACGCGGACATCGTCGTCTACGACCCGACTGCGGAGCAGACCCTCTCGGCCGCCACGCACCACATGAACGTGGACTACTCCGCCTACGAGGGCATGGAGCTGACCGGGAAGGTCGACACCGTCCTGTCACGGGGCAAGGTCGTCGTCGACGGCGCGGGCTTCCACGGCGGCGCGGGCCACGGCAGGTTCCTCGGCCGCGACCTCAACCAGTACCTCATCTAGGAAGGGCGGCGCAGTGGACTTCGGCGTAGTGCTGCAAACCGACCCGCCCGCGAGCGACGTCGTGGCGGGGATGAAAGCCGCGGAGGACAACGGTTTCGGCTACGGCTGGACCTTCGACTCGGCCGTGCTCTGGCAGGAACCGTTCGTCATCTACTCCCAGATCCTGGCCAACACGAAGAACCTCGTGGTCGGCCCGATGGTCACCAACCCGAGCACCAGGGACTGGTCGGTCACCGCCTCCCTGTTCGCCACCCTGAACGACATGTTCGGCAACCGCACGGTCTGCGGCATCGGCAGGGGCGACTCGGCGAGACGGGTCATCGGCCAACCACCGGCAACACTGGCCACCCTCGGCAAGGCCATGACGGTCATCAAGGAACTGGCCGAGGGCCGGGAGGTGGAACACCACGGCACCCCCGTCCGCATCCCCTGGGTGAAGGACGGCAAGCTGGAGATCTGGATGGCCGCCTACGGCCCGAAAGCCCTCAAGATGGTCGGCGAACAGGCGGACGGCTTCATCCTGCAAACAGCGGACCCGGACATAGCGAGATGGACCATCGGCTCGGTCAGGGACGCCGCCACAGCAGCGGGAAGGAACGCGGACGACATCACCATGTGCGTAGCCGCACCCGCCTACGTGGGCGTGGACCTGGCCCACCAACGAGACCAACTCCGCTGGTTCGGCGGCATGGTGGGCAACCACGTGGCAGACCTGGTGGCGAGGTACGGCGACTCAGGCGTGGTCCCCAAGGCCCTGACCGACTACATCAAGGGCCGAGAGGGCTACGACTACAGCCACCACGGCAAAGCAGGCAACAGGTCGACGGACTTCGTCCCGGACGAAATCGTGGACAGGTTCTGCCTAACCGGCCCACCCCAATCCCACGTGGACAAACTGCAAGAACTCAAGGACATGGGCGTAACCAACTTCGCCCTATACCTCATGCACGACGACAAGGACAAAACCTTGGCCGCCTACGGCAACGAGGTAATCCCCAACCTCTAAAACCACCAGGACCACCACCAAACCGGCACCCACACGCACCGGAAGGCACCCACACTCCCCCGGCCGCCCCGATCCCCAGCGCCCTCAGCTTCGCGCCTGGTTTGTCAAGGCATCTTTCCCGCCTTGACAAACCAGGCGCGAAGATCGAGATACTTGAGCGAGCGGGGTGCCTCTCCCCCTGGACCACGGACCCACCCAGGCCCCCAGCGCACCCAATCAAGCCCCACCGGACTCCCACCAGACCCCCACCGGCCCCCTTCACCCAGCCACAGCCCCCCGCCCAGCCAACACAGCCACCATCGCCGCCCGAGTAGGCACTTCCAACTTCACGAAAATCCTCCGCAGATGCGTGGACACCGTGTACAAACTGATCCCCAACGAAGCCGCGATCATCTTGTTCGTACACCCCATCCCCACCATCCGGGCCACCTCGAGCTCCCGAGGGCTCAACACCCCCACACCCGCCGACCCAGCGGGCGTCAACACGCACCGCACCCCCAACTCCTGCACGTCCAGCACAGGAGCCCCACCCTCGACGGGCCCCAACTCCCGCACCCGCCGCACCAACGCCCTCAACAACACCCGAACGCGCTCGTCCTGCCCCACCGCTTCCCCCACAACGCCCTCCCCGGCGTGAGTCCCCACCCCAGGAAAGCCGATCTCCAGCAGAAGCGCGTCCCCAAGACAGGTGACACCCGTTCGTAGCAACGCCCCCGCCCAGCAGGCACGCACCCCCGGTAGAACACCCCGCCCAGCAGGCACGCACCCGCGAAAAACGGATCAACGCACCGCGCGCAGCGACCCGTCCCAAGCCCCACCGAGCAACCCCGGCAGCAGATCCGCCAACTGCACCGGGTACACCGCGTCCTGCGTGGCCCGCAGCTCGTCCGCGCTCCACCAGCGGTGCTGCCGGATCGTCCGCCGTTCGACGTCGTCCCACCCCGAGGTGTCCACCTCGAACCCCTCCGACGCCGCGAGGAAGAACCACTCCTCCGCCGCGTAGCTCAGGCCGTCCAGGCTGAACACCGTGTGCCGCTTCCACACCGGACCGACCAGGTCGTCCCCGGCCAGCTCGAGTCCCGTCTCCTCGGCCACCTCGCGCACGGCCGCCGCGCGCAGCTCCTCACCGGGGTCGACACCGCCGCCCACGGTGAACCAGAACGACTCCTGCGGCCGGGCCGGGTCGTTGCCCTCGAACAGCAGCACCCGCCCGGCGCCGTCCACGAGCAGCACGCGCGCCGACGTGCGGGGCGTGAGCACGGACGACTCGGCCGCTTCCAGCGGTTCGGCGATCTCGAAGTACTCGGGCTGCGGCGCCGTGCCCGCGAGCTTGAGCCACCGGCACACCCTCCGCTTGCGCAGCGACAGCGTGTCGCGCACGGCGTCGTTGTGCACCCGCCGCGACAGCACGACCCGCTGCTCGGCGTCCGCCAACTCGGCGGCCAGCACGGGCGGCAGCGCGCTGCGGTCCAGGTCGGCCAGCAGCCCGCTCAGCTCGTTCTCCGCCGCTTCCCGTTCGGCGCGCGGCGCGCGTTCCGCCCGGTCCGCCACGTTGCGCAGCATGGTCGCCACGTCCGGGTCCAGCTCGGCCGTCACCACGGTCCTGGCCACGACGGCGCGCCGGGCCAGCGAGGCGTCCAGGCCCGCCCAGGCGGCGTCGGTGCGCACGTGCAGGCGGTCGAGGCGGTTCGCCGTGCCTAGCACCCACGGTCCGACGAGGACGGCGAGCGCGAGGACGACCAGCAGCGTCGTGACGAACCAGGAGCTGGTCACTCCTCCTCCGCCTCCCTGACGCGGCGGGGATCGGCGGCCATGGCGCTCTCGTAGACGCGCAGGACCTGATTCGCGACCACGGACCAGTCGAACGTCATCACGCGCTGCCGGGCGACCTCGACGAACTGGGCGCGGCGCCCGGTGTCGGCGAGCAGGTCGCGCAGCCCGTCGGCCAGCGCCGCGGAGTCCTCGACGGCCGTCAGCACGCCCGCCTTGCCGTCGTCCAGCACCCGGCGGAACGCGTCCAGGTCGCTGGCGGCGACGGCCGCGCCCGCGGACATGGCCTCGGTCAGGATGATCCCGAAGCTCTCACCGCCGGTGTTCGGCGCGCAGTACACGTCCACGCTGCGCAGCGCGCGCGCCTTGGTCTCGTCGTCGACCTGCCCGAGCAGCACGATCCGCTCGGCCAGCTCCGGTCCGGCGTCCTTGAGCAGTTCCTCGTCGTCGCCACGGCCGACCACGAGCAGCCGGAGGTCCGGCAGTTCGGCGGCCAGCACCCGGAACGCCTCCAGCAGCACCGGCATCCCCTTGCGGGGCTCGGTGAAGCGGCCGACGAACCCGATCGTGCCGCCCTCGCGCGGGTACCCGTCGAGCGGCTTCGCGTCGGCGAAGAACCCGACGTCCACGCCGTTGGGGATCTCGACCGCGTCGCCGCCGAGGTGCTCGACCTGCACCCGCCGCGCGAGCGCGGACACGGCGATCCGGGCGGTGATCTTCTCCACGAACGGCTGGAGGATGACCTGGAACGCGGCCAGGATCTTCGACCTCGGCGTGGAGGTGTGGAACGTGGCCACGATCGGGCCGTCCGCCACCATCAGCGCGAGGAACGAGAGGCTCGGCGCGGTCGGCTCGTGCAGGTGCAGCACGTCGAAGTCGTTGTCGGTGATCCACCGGCGCACCCGCGAGTACGACAGCGGGCCGAACGAAAGCCTTGCCACGGAACCGTTGTACGGGATGCCGACCGCCCGGCCGGCGGACGTGACGAACGCGGGCAGCGCCGTGTCCTCGTCGGCGGGGGCCAGCACGTTCACCTCGTGGCCGAGGCCGATCAGCGCGCGGGCCAGGTCGACGACGTGCGCCTGCACCCCTCCTGGGACGTCGAGGGAGTACGGGCAGACGATGCCGACCTTCACGGCGACTCCCGCCTGCGGGCGAGGGCGCGCTGCCTGCTCTCCGGCAGGTCCGACAGCCAGAGCTTCTGCACCATGTGCCAGTCGGCGGGGTGCGCGGCGATGTCCGCCGCGAAGATGTCCGCGAGCGCCTGCGTCGCCACCGGGACCTGCGCGGTGCCCGAGACCCGGATCGGCGGGTGGATGCGGAACACCCAGCCGTCCTCGGTGAACCACAGGCCGACGGGCAGCAGCGCCGCGCCCGTCGTGGCGGCCAGGTGCGCCGGACCGGCGGGCATCATCGTCTGCTCGCCGAAGAACGTGACCGGCACGCCGGTAGCCGTGAGGTCGCGGTCCGCGAGCAGGCAGACGACCTTGTTCTCCCGCAGCCTCTCCGCCAGCACCTTCGCGGGCGCGCGGTCGCCGCCGGTCAGCGGCAGCACCTCGAACCCGAGGGTCTCGCGGAAGTCGATGAACCGGCGGTACAGCGATTCGGGCTTGAGCCGCTCGGCGACCGTGGCGAACGTGCCGGAGTGGCCGACCAGCCAGACCCCGGCCATGTCCCAGTTGCCGCTGTGCGGCAGCGCGATGACCGCGCCCGACCCCTGCTCCAGCGCGGCGTCCAGGTTCTCCTGGCCGCTGACGAGCGAGTCGCACGTGGCGTAGACGGCCTTGAGGTCCATCGACGGCAGCCGGAACGCCTCCCGCCAGTACCGGGCGTAGGAGCGGAGCGACTGGCGGACCAGCTCGTCCAGCTCCTCCTCGCCCGCCTGCGGCACGACGCGGGCGAGGTTCGCCCTGAGCTGCCGGACACCCGCCCCGCCGCGGGCGGCGGCCCGGTCGGCGGCGAAGTCGAACGCGCGCCGCGCCCACTGCTCGGGCAGCACCCGGACGAGCTTCCAGCCCGCCGAGTAGCCGAGCACGGCCAGTCTCTCCCCGATGCTCATCCGACGACCTCCGTGTCGGAGCCGCGCGCCAGGAGCAGGCGCTGCACGACCGTCGCGGCGGTCAGCACCGCGCACAGCCACAGCGCCACCTCCAGGACGTACGGCACGCCGAGCCCGGACAGGCCCGCGCCCACCAGCACGATGATCAGCCGCTCCGCCCGTTCGGCGATGCCGCCGTCGGCGCTCAGGCCGGACGCCTCGGCGCGGGCCTTCACGTACGACACGACCTGGGCGGCGACGAGCGAGACCAGCGAGGCCGCGGCCGACCAGCGGTCGCCCGCGGCGAACGCGTACCAGGCGAGCGCCGCGAACAGCGCGCCGTCGGCGATCCGGTCGCAGCTCGCGTCCAGGACGGCGCCGAAGGGCGTGCCGCTGCCCTGGGCTCTCGCCATGGCACCGTCGAGCAGGTCGAACAGCACGAACGCGGTGACCGCGAGCGTGCCGACGAAGAGTTGGCCCCGTGGGAAGAACCAGAGCGTGGCGGCGACCGTGCCGATGGTGCCCAGCACGGTGACGGAGTTCGGGGTGAGCCCGAGTCGGACCAGCCACGCCCCGATGGGATCGGTGACGCGCGAGACCGAAGCGCGGGCGAAGATGTTCAGCATGAGGCTGGGACTGCACCTACCGGCGGGGACGATGTGTCCACGGCAGAGTAACCGCCCAGCTCAGCCGAGCTGCCGGTGGTCCCTGGAGATCCGGGCGAGCAGCGCCTCGAGTTGATCACCACGGGCCGCCAGCCGCTCCAGCCTGCTGTACAGCGCGACGTACTCGCGGACGTCGTGCGGGTCGGTGATGGTGGCGTTCCCGGTCAGCACGCTGATCGTCACCACGCGCTCGTCGTAGACCTGGAACCCGTGCAGCGCAACGAGGTTCGCGTCCGCCGACCACGGAACGACGCCCAGCGACACGTTCGGGCGGCGCATGGTCTGGGAGAGGTGGTCGATCTGGTCGCACATCAGGTCGGCGGACCCCATCCGCCACCGGAGGGCGCTCTCGCTGAGCAGGAAGATGAACTTCTTGTTCGGGTCGTCGAGCCGGGCGCGCCGGGCCCGCAGGGTCGTCACGGCGGAGTCCTGCTCACGACCGGGTGTCGCGGCCAGCACGACGCGGAGGTAGTTCTCGCTCTGCAACAGCGACGGGACTCCGGCGAGCTGGAAGAAGCGGCTGGTGGTGGCGCGGGCCTCGATGCGGGCCACGGTCTGCTGGTGGCGGTGCGCCCCCCGGTGCAGGACCACCCGTCTGGTTTCGGCTTCGGCGTGTAGCTGGCGGGCCAGTTCGACCAGCTCTAATCTGGTCTCCCTAGTGGCGGATAACTCTGCCACCAGGCGTTCGACGTCGATCACGGACGGCAGGAGCATCCCGTTCTCGATCTTGGAGAGCTTCGACTGGCTCATACCGGTCGCCTGCGCCGTGGCCGTACCGGTCATCCGGGCCTCGGTCCGCAGCCTGCGTAACTCCCGCGAGAGTCGATCTCGCGCGAGCCTTGAGCGCTCGGGTGCGGTCATGAATCGCACCGTATCGAGCGGGGTCGGACTTGACGATCAGCCAACCGGGTTCCGGATAGATCACCCGATTTCGGAGAGTGATCCATGACACACCTGGGAATCACTTTAAACGTCAAGCGTTGTAGTTCACTGTTCAACAAGAATCCCTACAGCCCATCACGGAGGACACCGCAATGACCACCGCCATCCAGATCCCCGGCTACATCGCCGGCACCTGGACCATCGACGCCGCTCACTCCGCCGTCTCGTTCAGCGTCCGGCACCTGATGGTCAGCAAGGTCCGGGGCAGCTTCCGCACGTTCGAGGGCACCCTGGTCACCGCGGAGAACCCCGCCGAGTCGTCCGTGACGGCCACGATCGACCTGTCCTCGATCGACACCAACAACGCGGACCGCGACAACCACATCCGCTCCGCGGACTTCTTCGAGGTCGAGAAGTACCCGACCATGACCTACCGCTCCACCGGCCTCCGCGCGGACGGCGACGACTACGTCCTCGACGGCGAGCTGGACCTGCACGGCGTCGTGAAGAGCGTCCCGCTCAAGCTGGAGCTCAACGGCTTCGGCCCGGACCCGTACGGCGGCACCCGCGTCGGCTTCTCCGCCACCACGGAGATCTCCCGCAACGACTTCGGCGTGGACATCCACATGCCGCTCGACGGCGGCGGCGTGGTCATCGGCGACAAGATCGCCATCTCCCTGGAGATCGAAGCCGTCCTCCAGTCCTGATCCACAGCCACGCCCAAAGAGGCCTCGCCGAACGGCGGGGCCTCTTTGCGTATTCCTTGATCCGCCAGAAGAGTGGATTCGCTCACTCGATCGTGGAGAGCAACTCCCGCACTTCGGCGGCCAGGATCGCCGGGCCAGAGCCGGGAAGTCTCTCGTAGACCTCCAAGCCCTTCCGCAGGCAGTCGATCGCCTCGGGCACACGACCCCAATCCCGGTACGTGATCCCCAGGTCGACGAGCGTGTCGGCTTCCCCGTTCGGATCGCCTCCCTCACGGGGGATGAGCAAGCTCTGCCGGTGGTGCTCCACCGCGTCGGCGAAGCGGCCCGCCTTCCGGTGGAGCACGCCCAGTTGGTTCAGGGTCCGCCCCTCGGCTGAGCGGAACCCCAGGCTCCGGCATATCTCGAGGTCCCTCAGGTGGCATTCGACCGCCTCGGAGAACCTCCCCAGCGCACCGAGCGCGACGGCCAGGTTGAACAGGACGGCACCCTCCTCGAACCGGCGGCCCGTTTCGGCGAAGATCAGGAGCGCTCTCCGGCAGGAGTCGATCGACGCTTGCCAGTCCCCCAGGTCGCGGTGCACCTTCCCCCCGTAGTGGAGGGCCAACCCCTCGCCGTCGAGGTCGCCCAGCTCCTGGAAGATCGCGGCGGCCTGCTGGTGACAGGCCAAGGCCTCGTCGAGGTGCCCGCTCCGGCGATGGGCCGTGCCCGAGTAGTTGAGGAGCAAGGCTTCGGATCTTCGATCGCCGAGCAGACGGGCCGCGACCTGTGCCAGGTCGTGAACGGCCAGCGCGTCGTCCCAGTGGTTCCGCAGGAACAGGTACTCGTGCATCTCCAGCGACAGTCCGACCGCGTCCGAGTAGCGGCCCGATGTGAAGGCGAGCGACACGGCGGTCACCAGGTTGGCCCGTTCGGCGTCCACCCACTTCAACGCCTCGAACCGGTCCACGAACACCGGGTGCTCCGCTGCCGGGAGCGGCGGCTCCACGAAGGTCACCGAGGCCGCGTAGTTCCAGGTCCGGTAGTGGTCGAGCAGGCGGACCACGGCGGCTTCCCGTTCCGGATCCTTCGCGGCCGCCTCCGCGGCGTACAGCCGCAACAGGTCGTGCATGCGCCAACGCCCGGAGGCGGAGCCGGGTTGCAGGAGGTTGGCGCGCACCAGCTCACGCACCGGCCGCTTCACCTCCGACACCTCGGAGCCCACCAGCGCGGCCACCGCGTCGACACCGATCTCCGGGCCGGGGTTCACGGCGATCAAGCGGAACAGCCGGGCGTGCGAGTCCTCCAGGTGCCGGTACGACAGGTCGAAGGCCGCGCGAACCGCCAGGCTCCCGCTGTAGTGCAGCTCCTCCAGCCGCCTGTGGTCCTCGGCCAGGTCGTTCGCCATCTCCGCCACGGATCGCGCCGGATCCGACGCCAACAGCGCGGCGGCCACCCGGATCGCCAACGGCAAACCCCCGCACAACCGCACGAGGACGTCGGCCGAGCCCGGATCGTCACGCACCCGACCGTCGTCCGGGTCGCTGGTGGCCAGTTCGTCGGCGAGCATCGCCACCGCTTCGGGGAACGGCAGCACGTCCAGGTCGAACAACCGGGCTCCTTCGAGGTCGGCCAGCCGATGACGACTGGTGATCACCACCCGGTGCTCGGCGGTGCCCGGCAACAACGGCCGCACCTGGTCCACGCTCGACGCGTTGTCGGCGAGGATCAACGTCCGCTCCCGCTCGGCCAGCACCGACCGCCACAACCGCGCCCGGTCCTCGGCGTCCGCGGGTACGTGCTGGCCCGTAACGCCCAACGCGCCGAGCAGGCTGGCCAACGCGGCCGACGCCGACACGCGTTCACCCGGCAAGTCGTAGCCTCGCATGTTGACCATGACCACGCCGCCGGGGAACCACCCTTCGTGCAGGGCGGTTCGAGCGGCACGAACGGCGAGAGCCGTCTTGCCGATGCCCGCGAGCCCTCCCAGGGACCACACGACGACGGTCTGCTCGGAAACCACCGGGCGGAGCGCGGCGATCAACAGCGCCAGTTCCCGCTCCCGCCCCACGAACACCGGCTGCGCGGGCAGGCCTGCCACCGCCACTGGTGGCGCGGGAGGGAGGGACAGCGTGATGTCGCGCCCCTGCACGACGTTGCCGAATAACTTGCCGGAGAAGGCGTTGTGCGTCACCCCAGCAGTCTCACCTGCTGGGGTGACGGCACTAACGCAATAGTGCAGACAGCCGGAGTGACTACTCCGCCGCCTCCCACGCGTCCGCCAGCATCTGCCGGGTCTCGCCCAGCAACTGCGGCAGGACCTTCGTCTGCGCCACCACCGGCATGAAGTTCGCGTCGCCGCCCCACCGGGGCACGACGTGCTGGTGCAGGTGGGCGGCGATGCCTGCTCCCGCCACGACCCCCTGGTTCATCCCGATGTTGAACCCGTGCGGTGCCGCGGCGTGCCGGATCACGCGCATCGCCTTCTGGGTGAACTCCGCGAACTCCACCGTCTCCTCGGCCGTCAGGTCCGTGTAGTCCGGCAGGTGCCGGTACGGCAGCACCATCAGGTGGCCGGGGTTGTACGGGTACAGGTTCAGCACCGCGAAGACCGACTCGCCGCGGGCCACGATGAGGCCGTCCGCGTCGGACAGGTCGACCACCAGGCAGAACGGGCAGCCCGCGGGTTCGCTGCCGACGGGCTTGCCCTCGCCCTTGATGTAGGACATGCGGTGCGGGGTCCACAGGCGCTGCAACGCGTCGTGGACCCCGACCCCTGCCTGTTCCTCCAGTTCGGAGCTCACTGGACGGACTCGGCGGTCGGCGAGGAGTTCTCCCGCCGGGCGACCCAGTCCACGATGGTGTCGACGGCCTTCTCCACGGGCACGCCGTTGACCTGCGTGCCGTCGCGGAAGCGGAACGACACGGCGCCGGACTCGACGTCGTTGCCGCCCGCGACGAGCATGAACGGCACCTTCTGCATGGTGTGGGTGCGGATCTTCTTCTGCATCCGGTCGTCCGACGCGTCGACGTCGACGCGGATGCCGCGGGCGCGCAGGGCGTCGCGCACGGCCAGCAGGTGGTCGACGTGCTCGTCGGCGATCGGGATGCCGACGACCTGCACGGGGGCCAGCCACGCCGGGAACGCGCCCGCGTAGTGCTCGGTCAGCACGCCGAAGAAGCGCTCCACCGAGCCGAATAGGGCGCGGTGGATCATGACCGGGCGCTGGCGGGTGCCGTCGTTGGCCGAGTACTCCAGCTCGAACCGCTCCGGCAGGTTGAAGTCCAACTGGATCGTGGACATCTGCCACGTGCGGCCGAGCGCGTCCTTGGCCTGCACGGAGATCTTCGGGCCGTAGAACGCGGCGCCACCGGGGTCGGGCACGAGTTCGAGGCCCGAGGACTCGGCGGCTTCGCGCAGCGCCTCGGTCGCCGTCTCCCACACCTCGTCGGAGCCGACGGACTTCTCCGGGTTGCGCGTCGACAGCTCCAGGTAGAAGTCGTCGAGGCCGTAGTCCTTGAGCAGCCCGAGCACGAACGACAGCAGCGACTTCAGCTCGTCCTGGACCTGGTCGGGCGTGCAGAAGATGTGCGCGTCGTCCTGCGTCATGCCGCGCACACGCGTCAGGCCGTGGACCACACCGGACTTCTCGTACCGGTACACCGAGCCGAACTCGAACATCCGCAGCGGCAGCTCGCGGTACGACCGCCCGCGCGACCGGAAGATCAGGTCGTGGAACGGGCAGTTCATCGGCTTGAGGTAGTAGTCCTGGCCGGGCTTGCGGACCGTGCCGTCCTCGTTGTACTCGGCGTCGAGCTGCATCGCCGGGTACATGCCGTCCTTGTACCAGTCGAGGTGGCCGGACGTCTCGAACAGCGAGCTCTTGGTGATGTGCGGCGAGTAGACGAACTCGTAGCCCGCCTCGGTGTGCCGCTGCCGCGAGTAGTTCTCCATCTCCTGCCGGATGATCCCGCCCTTGGGGTGGAACACCGCCAGACCGGAGCCGATCTCGTCCGGGAAGCTGAACAGGTCGAGCTCGACGCCCAGCTTGCGGTGGTCGCGGCGCTCGGCCTCGGCCAGCAGCTCCAGGTGCGCGTCCAGCGCCTCCTGCGACTCCCACGCCGTGCCGTAGATGCGCTGGAGCTGCGGGTTCTTGTCGTTGCCGCGCCAGTACGCCGCGGCGACGCGGCTCAGCTTGAACGCCGGGATGTGCTTGGTCGTCGGCACGTGCGGACCGCGGCACAGGTCGCCCCAGATCCGGTCGCCGGAGCGCGGGTCCAGGTTGTCGTAGATCGTCAGCTCGCCGCCGCCGACCTCCATGACCTCGGCGGTGTCCACGTCCGACTTGATGTCGACCAGTTCCAGCTTGAACGGCTCGGCGGCCAGCTCGGCCTTCGCGGCGTCGACCGAGTCGACCACGCGGCGGGAGAACCGCTGCGAGCCCTTCACGATCTGCTTCATCCGCTTCTCCAGCGCGGTCAGGTCCTCGGGCGTGAACGGCTTCTCGACCTGGAAGTCGTAGTAGAAGCCGTCCTTGACCGGCGGGCCGATGCCGAGCTTGGCGTCCGGGAACTGCTGCTGCACGGCCTGGGCCAGCACGTGCGCCGTCGAGTGCCGGATGACGGCGCGGCCGTCGTCGGTGTTGGCCGCGACGGCCTCGACCTCGACGTCCACCTGCGGCACCCAGGAGAGGTCGCGGAGGTGACCTTCGGCATCGCGGACGACCACGATCGCGTCCGGCCCCTTCCCGGGGAGGTCGGCCGCGCGCACCGCCGCCCCCGCGGTAGTCCCCGACGGCACCACCACGCGCGGTGGGGTGACGGCGGCTGCGGGACGCGACTCGGGCACGGTGACTCCTAGGTGGGTGAATAGGGGGCGAACCAGATCAGATGTTATCGGTGCGCGGCGCACCACCGGGCGTGGCCCGCGTCGGGTGGGACGGGGGTCGACTCGTCGGTGAGGGCTCGGACGATGGCCACGTGGTCGAGGGAACCGCGTCGACGCCCTCCCTGTCGCGCCATTTACGCCCTTCAGACGAGCGACAGGTTCCGCTCAGGGTCCGCACAGGTCAGAGGCGCATCCTGGGACCGGGACCGGTGCTGGACCGACCCCGTGAGATCAGGAGACCGCACCATGCCCGACCCGAAGGATCCCCAGGGCCCCACTCCCGAACCGACAGCGCGACCGCCGAGGGCCGAGCAGCCGACCACCCCGCTGCCCGCGACCGGGTCACCCGCACCCCAACCCACGGCCGAACAGCCCGCACCCCAGCCGACGGTCGAACAGCCCGCCGCACCCCAGCCCACGGCTGAGCAGCCGACTCCCCCGCCCGCACCCGAGGCGGCCCCCCAGCAGCCGGTCACGACCGCCTCCGCGGCCGAGGCGCCTCCGGGACCCCCACCCGCGGCGGCCCCGGTGTACGCGACCGCCCCGCGCCGCGGGTTCCGGCAGGTCGCGGCCCACCGGGCCACCCAGTTGGTCGCCGTCGGCGTGCTCGGCCTGATCATCGGCGGCGGCCTCGTGGCCCTGCTCGACCGCGACGGCTACCGCGGCGGCCATGGCCGTCCCGGGATCTCGCGCATGGACGACCGGGGTCCCGGCCCGCGCGGTGACCACGGTCCGCGCTGGGACGACCACGGCCGCTTCGAACGCTGACCCCCGACGGCCGCGTGCCCCGGCCCTCGGGGCACGCGGCGCGGACTACGCCGTGTACCCGCCGTCCACGGCCAGCGCCGTGCCGGTGATCCACCGCGCCTCGGGCCCGGCCAGGAACGCCACGGCGGACGCGATGTCCTCGACGGCGCCGTAGGTGCCCGTGGCGGTCCGGACGTCCTCGCCCGGCTCGCCCGCGAGCGCCCTGCCGTTCATCTCCGTGGCCGTCGGGCCGGGGTCGACGGTGTTCACGGTGATCCCGAGCGGGCCCAGGTCGTGCGCCAGCCCCTTGGTGAAACCGATCAGGGCCGACTTCGTCATCGAGTACAGCGCCACGTTCGGCACCGGCACCCGGACGCCCCAGCAGCTACCGATGCTGATCACCCGGCCGCCGCGCCCCAGGTGCGGCAGGGCAGCTTGCGTGGCCAGGTAGGTGCCCCGGACGTGGATCGCGATCATGCGGTCCACCTCGGCGAGCGGCACGTCCTGGATGGGCCCGTAGGAGAACGTCCCGGCGTTGTTCACCAGCACGTCGAGCCCGCCGAGTTCGGCGACCGCCCGCGAGGGCAGCGCGGCCACCTCCTCCGCGTCCGCCATGTCCGCGCGCAGGGCGACCGCCTTCCGCCCCGTCGCCTCGATCCGCTCCACCACCTGGTCCGCCCGGTCCTTCGCGGCCACGTAGGTCAGCGCCACGTCCGCGCCGTCCCGCGCGAGCCGGAGCGCAATGGCCGCCCCGATGCCCCGGCTGCCCCCGGTCACCAGCGCGACCTTGCCCGCGAGCTGCGACATGTCCGTCTCCCCATTTTTGTAGTGACTTATCAATAAAGTAGTATTGGATCACACGGGGATCGACGGCGGAACCGCGGAGGGCTGATGGCGGAGCGGGGCAGGCCGCGCAAGTTCGACCGCGACACGGCGCTGCGGCAGGCGATGGTGACGTTCTGGGAGCTGGGCTACGAGGGCGCGGGGCTCAGCGACCTCACCAGCGCGATGGGCATCAACCCGCCCAGCCTCTACAACGCCTTCGGGTCGAAGGAGAAGCTCTTCCACGAGGCCGTCGCCCTCTACGGCGACTCGCAGGGCTCGGCCACGCACCGCGCCCTGCGCGAGGAGCCGGCGGCCCGCGCGGCGGTCGAGGCGGTCCTGCGCGGCAACCTCGCGATCTACGCCGACCCCACGACCCCGACCGGCTGCATGGTGGTGCTGTCCGCGCTGAACTGCGCCCCGCGCAACCGGTCCGTCCGCGACCACCTCGCGGACCACCGGCGTTCCACGGTGCGCGCGCTGGAACTGCGCCTGGAACAGGCGGTGTCGAGCGGGGAACTGCCCGCCACCACCGATCCGGCGCGGGTGGCGGCGTTCTACGCGACGGTGCTGCACGGCCTGTCGATCGAGGCGCGCGACGGCGTGGACCAGGCGGTGCTGGAGTCCGCGGTCGAGTCCGCCATGGCGGCGTGGGACGTGCTGACTAGCTGAGGAACCCCCGCAGCAGGGCTGCCGTGCCGGACAGGTGCTCGGCCATCTCGCGCCGCGCGGCTTCCGCGTCGCCGTCCAGGATCGCGGTGACGATCCGCTCGTGCTGCTCGTTCGAGTGCGCCAGGTTCGGCTCCAGCAGCGGGATCGCGTCGAGCAGCTCGTTGGTCCTCATCCGGACGTCCGCGACGGCGGCGGTGAGCGATGCCGACCCGGTCGCCTCGGCGATGGCCAGGTGCAGCCGCGAGTCGCGGCGCCGGTACTCCCCCACGTCCGCCGCGACGCACTCGGCGAGCCGGGCGCGCAGGTTGCGCCGGTCGTTCTGGCCGAGCGACCGGCCCGCGGCGGCTTCCGCCGCGCCCGCTTCGAGGACCTGCCGCAACGTCAGCGCGTCGGCGAGGTCCGCGCCGCCGCCCCGGTCCGACGTGGGCTGGGGCAGCGGCAGGACCTCGTTGACGAACGTCCCGCCGTACCGGCCGCGGCGCGACTCGACGTACCCGGCCTGCTGCAACGACCTGATGGCCTCGCGCAGGGTCACCCGGCTCACACCGAGCCGGGTGGCCAGTTCGCGTTCCGCGGGCAGGCGTTCACCTGGCACCGCGACGCCCAGCCGGATCGCCTGGAGCAGGCGTTCGACGGTCTCCTCGAACGCGTTGCCCGCGCGGACCGGCCGGAACACCGCGGCGTCCGCTGTGGACGGTGCCTCCTGCCAGGGCTGGGCCACTACAAGGGGGTCACGTAGGCGCCGGAGATGCCGCCGTCGACCAGGAAGTTCGACGCGGTCATGAACGACGAGTCGTCGCTGGCCAGGAACGCCACCGCGGCGGCGATCTCCTCGGGTTCGGCGAACCGGCCGAGCGGCACGTGCACGAGCCGCCGGGCCGCGCGCTCGGCGTCCTTGGCGAACAACTCCTTGAGCAGCGGCGTGTTGACCGGGCCGGGGCTCAGGGCGTTGACCCGCACGCCGTCGCGGGCGAACTGCACGCCGAGTTCGCGGCTCATCGCCAGCACCCCGCCCTTGGACGCGGTGTAGGCGATCTGCGAGGTCGCGGCGCCCATCGTGGCGACGAACGACGCCGTGTTGATCACCGAACCCTTGCCCGCCTCGAGCATGTACGGGATGACGTACTTGCAGCACAGGTAGACCGACGTGAGGTTGACCCGGTTGACCCGCTCCCACGCCTCGATGCCGGTGGTCAGGATCGAGTCGTCCTCGGGCGGCGAGATGCCCGCGTTGTTGAACGCGACGTCGATCCGCCCGTACATCCCGTGCACGGCCGCGTAGAGCGAGCGCACGTCCTCCTCGTTGGTCACGTCGACCCGGTGGAACTTCCCGTCGACCTCCTTGGCCGCCGCCTCCCCCGCCTCGCGGTCGATGTCGACGATCACGATCCGCGCGCCCTCCGACGCCAGCCTGCGGGCGGACGCGAGCCCGATGCCGCTGCCGCCACCGGTGATGACCGCGACGCGGTCTTCGAGCCGTCGTACCATCAGTTCTGCTCCTCGGAAGAGATGAACACGTTCTTGGTCTCGGTGAACGAGTCGAGCGCGTCCGGCCCCAGTTCGCGGCCGAGCCCGGACTGCTTGAACCCGCCGAAGGGCGTGGAGTAGCGCACGGACGAGTGCGAGTTGACCGACAGGTTGCCCGCCTCGACGCCGCGGGAGACGCGCAGCGCGCGGCCGACGTCACGGGTCCAGATCGAGCCGGACAGACCGAACGCGCTGTCGTTGGCCAGCCTGATCGCGTCGGCCTCGTCGGTGAACCGCAGCACCGACACGACCGGGCCGAAGATCTCCTCGACGGCGGCCGGGTCCGAGGGTGACACCGGGGCCAGTACCGTTGGCGGGAACCAGTAACCGGGCCCCGAGGGGGCCGACCCGCGGAACGCCACGGGCGCGTCGGACGGCACGTAGGACGACACCTTGGCGTGGTGCGCGGCCGAGATCAGCGGACCCATCTCGGTCTTCTCGTCACCGGGAGCACCGACGACGACACCCTTGACCGCGGGCTCCAGCAGCTCCATGAACCGGTCGTAGACGCTGTCCTGCACCAGGATCCGCGACCGCGCGCAGCAGTCCTGGCCCGCGTTGTCGAACACGCCGTAGGGCGCGGTCGCGGCGGCCTTCTCCAGGTCGGAGTCCGCGAACACGATGTTCGCCGACTTCCCGCCCAGTTCCAGCGTCACCCGCTTCACCTGGTCCGCGCAGCCGGCCATGATCTGCTTGCCGACCCCGGTGGACCCGGTGAACACGACCTTGCGCACGGCCGGGTGCGTCACGAACCTGTTGCCCACCACGGACCCCTTGCCGGGCAGGACCTGGAACACGTCCTCCGGGATCCCGGCTTCACGGGCCAGCTCGCCCAACCGGATGGCCGTCAACGGCGTCAGCTCCGCGGGCTTCAGCACGACCGTGTTCCCCGCCGCCAGCGCGGGCGCGAAGCCCCAGCCCGCGATCGGCATCGGGAAGTTCCACGGCACGATCACGCCGACGACGCCGAGCGGCTCGTGGAACGTGATGTCGACGCCGCCCGCGACCGGGATCTGCCTGCCGAACAGGCGTTCCGGCGCGGCGGAGTAGTAGTGCAGCACGTCGCGGACGTTGCCCGCCTCCCACCGCGCGTTGCCGATGGTGTGGCCGGAGTTCAGCACCTCCAGCGCGGCCAACTCCTCGACCGCGGAGTCCACGGCGTCGGCGAAGCGGCGCAGCAGCCGCCCGCGGTCGGCGGGCGTGACGGCCCGCCACGACACGAGCGCCCTCTCGGCGCGCGCGATGGCGGCGTCGGTCTCCTCGACCGAGGTCAGGTCGACGCCGCGCACCACCTCCTCGGTCGCGGGGTTGATCACGTCGAACGTGCTGGTCACCTGCGGGCCCTCTCCTTCGCTGCCTGGACGAGCGCGGCGAACAGCCGCACGTCCTCGATGTCCTGCTCCGGGTGCGACTGCACGCCGAGCGCGAATCCGGACCCCTCCAGCTCCACTCCCTCGACGATGCCGTCCGGCGCCGTGGCCACGGCCCGCAGTCCTTCGCCGAGCACGTCGAGCGCCTGGTGGTGATGGCACTGCACGGTCGTGCGCGAGCCGACGACCGCCTCCAGCGCACTGCCCCGCACGACGTCGACCTCCGTCTCCGCGAACACGCCGGGGCTCTTGACGTGCCCCTCCACGTGCTGGTGCAGCGTGCCGCCGAGGACGACGTTGAGCACCTGCATCCCCCGGCACACGCCGAGCAGCGGCAGCCCCGACGACAGCGCCGCGCGCGCGAGCGAGAACTCCGAGTCGTCCCGGCTCTGCCGCGGCGCGTCGGTGAGCGGCCCCGGCTCCTGCCCGTAGGCGGCGGGGTTCACGTCCGCGCCGCCGGTGATCACCAGCCCGTCGAGCCAGCCGACCGTCTCCGGTCGCCAGTCGCCGCCGGGAGGCAGCAGCACGGGGTTGCCGCCCGCCGCGCGCACGCAGTCGACGTAGGCCTGGTGCAGCACGGCGCCCCTGGTGTCCCACAGGCCGAACCGCACGGGTTCGAGGTAGGTGGTGAGGCCGATGAGGGGTTCAGAGGCGTTCGAAGCCACGCACGCGCTCCCAGTCGGTGACGGCGGCGTCGAACGCGGTCAGCTCGACCTTCGCGGCGTTGAGGTAGTGGTCGACCACGTCGTCGCCGAACGCCTCGCGGGCCAGCGCGCTGCCCGCCAGCGCGTCCGCCGCGCCGCGCAGCGTCGTCGGCACGGTGTCGCGGCCGGAGCTGTAGGCGTTGCCGGAGAACGGTTCCTCCAGCGGCAACTCGGCGTCGACGCCCTTGAGCCCGGCCGCGATCAGCGCCGCGACGGCCAGGTACGGGTTCACGTCGCCACCGGGCACGCGGTTCTCGAACCGCAGCGACTGGCCGTGGCCGACGACGCGCAGCGCGCACGTCCGGTTGTCGCGGCCCCAGGCGATGGCCGTCGGCGCGAAGCTGCCGGGCACGAACCGCTTGTAGGAGTTGATGTTCGGCGCGAGGAAGTACGTCAGCTCGCGCAGGTGGGCGAGCTGCCCGGCGAGGAAGTGCTCCATCAGCTCGGAGAACCCGTGCTCGCGGTCACCGGCGAACGCGGGCTTGTCGTCGTCGGTGCGCAGGCTGAGGTGGATGTGGCACGAGTTGCCCTCGCGCTCGTTGTACTTCGCCATGAACGTCAGGCTCTTGCCGTGGTTCGCGGCGATCTCCTTGGCGCCGTTCTTGTAGACGCTGTGGTTGTCGCACGTGGCCAGCGCCTCGGTGTAGCGGAACGCGATCTCGTGCTGGCCGGGGTTGCACTCCCCCTTGGCCGACTCGACCTGCATCCCCGCGCCCTCCATGCTGACGCGGATGTCGCGCAGCAGGGGCTCGATGCGGCCGGTGCCCAGCATCGAGTAGTCGACGTTGTACTGGTTGGCGGGCTGGAGGCCGTGGTACGCCTTGTCCCAGGCCTGCTCGTAGGTGTCGTTGAAGACGATGAACTCCAGCTCCGTGCCCACGAACGCGCGCAGGCCGCGTTCGGCGAGCCGGTCGAGCTGGCGGCGCAGGATCTGCCGGGGTGACGCGGCGACCGGGTCGCCGTTCTCCCACTGCACGTCGCACATCACCAGCGCGGTGCCGGGTTGCCACGGCACGCGGCGCAGCGTGCTCAGGTCGGGCTTCATGACGAAGTCGCCGTAACCGGTGTCCCACGAGGACATCGCGTAGCCGCCGACGGTGTTCATGTCGACGTCGACGGCCAGAAGGTAGTTGCAGCCCTCGGTCGCGTGCGACAGGACCTCGTTGACGAAGTACCGCGCGGCGCAGCGCTTGCCCTGGAGGCGCCCTTGCATGTCGACGATGGCGACCAGCACGGTGTCGATCGTGCCCGCCTCCACGTGCGAGCGGAGTTCGACCACGCTGAGCAAACCCTCGCTGTGCATCGAGGTTCCCTTCCCTAATGGTCTAATGCGAAACCATTGAGGACCATTGCTACACGGGTGCAACAGTCGTGTCAACGCAAGCGTTACGCAGCTAGACACGCATTTGGACGCTTGACACTCCCACGTGACCGGGACCACTCTCAAGTCCCTGTCAAAGGACTACCCCGACTCCAATAGGGAGTGCTGTGGCCGCCGAGGGACGCAAACACGTGGCCTACCAGAAGGTGGGCGAGGACTACCTGGAACACCGGCAGTTGAAACGGGGTGCGGCGGGCTGGGTGCTCCTGGCGGGCCTCGGCGTCTCGTACGTCATCTCCGGGGACTTCGCGGGCTGGAACTTCGGCCTGGCGCAAGGGGGTTGGGGCGGCCTGCTGGTCGCCACCGCCCTGATGGCGACCATGTACACCTGCATGGTGTTCGGCCTGGCGGAGCTCGCCGCCGCGCTGCCCGTCGCCGGGGCGGGGTACGGGTTCGCCCGCCGCGCGCTCGGCCCGCTGGGCGGGTTCGCCACCGGTATCGCCATCCTGATCGAGTACGCCATCGCGCCCGCCGCGATCTCCATCTTCATCGGCGGCTACGTGGAGACGCTGGGGCTGTTCGGCCTCACCAACTCCTGGCCGGTCTACCTGGTCTGCTACGCCGTGTTCATCGGCATCCACGCGTACGGCGTGGGTGAGGCGCTGCGGGTGATGTTCGTGATCACCGGTGTCGCCGTCGTCGCGCTGCTCGCCTACGTCGTCGGGATGATCCCGAAGTTCGACGCGGACAAGCTGTTCGACATCGTGCCGACGGACGCGGTCGGGGCCAGTTCGTTCCTGCCGTTCGGGTTCGCTGGCGTGCTCGGCGCGCTGGTGTACGGGATCTGGTTCTTCCTGGCCGTGGAAGGGGTCCCGCTCGCCGCCGAGGAGGCGCGCGACCCGAAGAAGGACATGCCGCGCGGCATCATCGCGGCCATGGCGGCGCTGCTGGTGTTCGCCGCGCTGATCCTCGTCGTCACGCCGGGTGGCGCGGGCTCGGAGGCGTTGAAGAGCGCGGACAACCCGCTGCCGCTGGCCGTGCGGGCGGCGTACGGCGGCGACAACCTGCTCGCGCAGGTGGTCAACTACGTCGGCCTCGCCGGTCTGGTCGCCAGCTTCTTCTCGATCATCTACGCCTACTCGCGCCAGTTGTTCGCGCTGTCCCGCGCGGGTTACCTGCCGCGCTGGATGTCCAGGACCGGCAAGCGCAAGACGCCCTACCTGGCGCTGGTCGTGCCCGGCACCATCGGGTTCATCCTCGCCGTCGCCACCAAGGACGGCGCGCTGCTGATCAACATCGCGGTGTTCGGCGCGGCCGTGTCGTACGTGCTGATGATGGTGTCGCACATCGTGCTGCGGATCCGCGAACCCGGCATGGACCGCCCGTACCGCACGCCGGGCGGGGCGATCACCACCGGCGTGGCGCTCGTGCTGGCCGTCGCCGCCGTGGTCGCGACGTTCGTGGTCGACCTGCTCGCCTCCGGCATCACGGCGGGCATCTTCCTCATCGCGCTCGCCTACTTCTGGTTCTACAGCCGCCACCGGCTCGTGGCCGCCGCGCCGGAGGAGGAGTTCGCCGCCATCCAGCAGGCCGAGGCGGAGCTGGCCGACGACTGACCAGCGGTGGAACGGGGCGGGCGTGCCCGTCCCGTTCCACGACCTGGCACGATCGCGGTGTGAGTGACATTCAACGTGTGGGAGTGGTCGGCTCGGGGCTCATGGGCTCCGGGATCGCCGAGGTGTGCGCGCGAGCCGGTCTCGACGTCCTGATCGCCGAGGTGAACCTGGACGCGACCGAGGCCGCGAAGGCGCGGATCGCGACCTCGCTCGGCCGTGGCGTGCGCAGCGGCAAGCTGTCCGAACAGGACCGCGACGCCGCGCTGGACCGGATGCGGTTCACGACCGACATCGCCGACTTCGCCGACCGGAACCTGGTCGTCGAGGCCGTCGCGGAGCAGGAGCAGGTCAAGACGGACGTGTTCACGGCGCTGGACAAGGTCGTGGAGGACCCGGACGCGATCTTCGCGTCGAACACGTCGTCGATCCCGATCATGAAGCTGGGGATGGCCACGAGCCGCCCTGAGCAGGTCATCGGGGTGCACTTCTTCAACCCGGTGCCGGTGCTCAAGCTGGTGGAGCTGGTGCCGTCGCTGCTGACCGGGCAGGAGACCCAGGACCGGGCGCGCGAGTTCGTGACGACCGTGCTGGGCAAGGAGGTCATCCGGTCGCAGGACCGCGCGGGTTTCGTGGTGAACGCCCTGCTGATCCCCTACCTGCTGTCCTCGATCCGGATGCTCGAATCGGGCTTCGCGTCGGCGGAGGACATCGACAGCGGCATGGTGCTGGGCTGCGCGCACCCGATGGGGCCGCTGCGTCTGGCCGACCTGATCGGCCTGGACACGACAAAGGCCATCGCCGAGTCGATGTACGACGAGTTCAAGGAGCCGCTGTACTCCCCGCCGCCGCTGCTGCTGCGGATGGTGGACGCCGGCCTCCTGGGCAAGAAGAGCGGCCGGGGCTTCCACAACTACGCGGGCTGATCAGAAGGTCGCACGGGGGCCGTTCCGCACTGGCGGGACGGCCCTCCCTCGTTTGGAGCGTGCGCGGCGCCGCAGGTTCGCGCGCCTCCGGCGCCACGCACGCCCACCCCCCTTGCCCCCCTCGTGGCCCCGCCGCGACCGGTGAGGCCGAGCGGAACCACACCATCATGTGTACCCGAGCCGCGCGAGCGAAGCCCAATCCCCAGTTACCGAATCACCCCAATGGACCAGGTCGGCTGGAAGGGGGTTTGCGGAAACCCTTAACTGGGATTGATACTTGCCGCGCCGACGCGGGCACTCCACGCCCCGTGGGAGAGTTGGCCGACCCGGAGCGCGACAGGAGGCGCCGGAGTGACGGAGCACGACCCCCGTGACGCCCTCGGCGGGTTCTCCACGTTCGCGGAGCGGTTCGACCACCTCATGTCGCACATCCCGCGGGCGCGGTCGTCCGAGACCCGCCGCCGCCGGTCGCCCTACTACTCCAACGCCGAGATCGGCCGCCTGATCGGCAAGAGCGAGCCGTACATCTCGAACCTCCGCAACAGCAAGAGCGACAACCCGACCATGGACGTGATCGTGGCGATAGCCGAGGTCTTCGCCGTCCACCCCGGCGACCTGATCCCGGTCGCCACCACGCCACTGCGAACGCACTCCAGCCGGGCCATGCACATCGCCGCCCGCGCCCAGCACCTGAGCCCGCGGTCGCTGGAGACCCTGGAGGCGATGGTCGAGCACTTCGCCGCCACCGACGCCGCCTACGACGACACGTGATCGACCGGGACCGGCCGGACGACGTCCAGCCCGTCATCGACGCCGCACTGGCCGGGTTGCGCCGGCAGAGCGTCACCATCCCGTCGCCGTGGAACGCCCGCGCGCTGTGCGACCGCCTCGCCGCCCTGCGCGGCAGGCCCATCCACCTCGTGCCGGGCTCGCGGTTCGGCTGGTGGTTCGACCACCTGTGGATCGCGGGCGACAACGCGGACTTCATCGTCTGGGCCGACCGCTCCAGCCCGGTGCACCAGCGGCACGGCGTCCTGCACGAGATCGGCCACCTCGTCCTCGGCCACGCGGGCGTCCTCGTCGAGCCCGGCGCGGACCTGAACGCGCTGCGCCCCCACCTCGGCTACGACGACCCGGACGAGGTCGAGGCGGAGTGCTTCGCCACCACGGCGGGCCTGCTGGCCGAGACCAGGCCGGGCGCCGCCGTCGGCACCCTCACCCCCGAGGACCGCGCCGCCGCGGACCGGCTCGCCGCCATGGTGGGCGCGGAGGCGGTCAGGTGGACCTGACCGCGAGCACCACCGGCAGGACCTCCCGGACCACTGCGCCGGCCGGGGCGGTCGGCGCGGTCGTGACCGCGAGCACCACCGGCACGGCCTCCCGGACCACGGCACCCGCCGGGCCGGTCGGCGCGGTCGTGACCGCGAGCACCACCGGCACGACCTCCCGGACCACGGCACCCGCCGGGGCGGTCGGGTGGAACTGACGTCGTGGGTCCTGGTCGCTGCCACCGCCACGGGCGGCGCGGCGGTCGTGAGCACGGCGTTCGCGCTGCTGCGCGGTGGTTCCACGGCGACCCGGCACCTCGCGGGCGGAGTCACGCTGCTGACGGTCGCGCTGTTCGTCCAGGCCGCCCCCGACCGCACGTTCACCGTCGGCTCGCTGCACCTGGCGTGGACGCTCCAGCACGTCGCCGCGCTCGGGGCCGCCTACCTGGTGCCGTCGGGGTTCGCGCGGGTCACCGAGGGGTCGCCCGAGGGGATCGACCGGTTCCTCCGGCCCCGCCTGGCGCTGATGTGGGTCGCGGGCGCGGTGGTCGTCGGGTGCTTCGCCGTGAGGCCGCACGCGTCGGACTGGCTGTTCAGCCCCGAGGGCCGCTACGAGGCGGGCGGGCCGGGTGATCCGTACGCGGCGCTGGCCCACATCGCCTTCGGCGCGTACCTCGCCCAGGCCGTCGCCGTGTTGACCTGGCTGTCGCGGCGCACGGCCCGCCTCGCCAGGGAGACCGGTCGCGGGACGGTCGCGGCCGGGATGGTGGTGCACGCGTGGGGCGAGGTGCCGATCTTCGTCTTCGCGCTGCACATGGTCGCGTACAACACCGCGCTGCTCTTCGGGGTGGTGCCGCCGTGGCCGGAGGCGGACGTCGACCAGGTGCTGATGCCGTTCGGCACCTGCCTGCTCCTGCTGGGTCTCGCCATCGCCGCGGCGGGTGGCGGGGGCCAGGCCCGCACGGTCGTCCGGCGCTTCCGCTACCACCGGCACCGGCGGCTCGTCCATCCACTGTGGACGGAGGTCGCGGCGGCGATGCCCGCCGTGGTCTACACCGATCTCCCGGCGCCCAAGGGGTTCCTGCCCGATTCGCGCGCCGACCGCGACGCCTACCGGACGGTGGTCGAGCTGCGCGACGCGCTCGTGCTGCTGTGCCAGATCGGCATCACGCCGTCCTCCGGCGGTGGTTCCGCGGAGCGGGCGGCCGAGGTGTTCGCGGTCGGCCTCCCCGCTTGGCGCACGGGATCGAGACCCGGCGATGGCGATCCGGTGGATCCGCCGGTAACGTCGGCGCCGACCCTGCTGATCGAGTTGCGGTGGTGGGTCCGGGTCGCGAAAGCCGTCGATGCGATAACGACGGGTGTCCGCCTCCCTCCCGTGGTGAGCGGACCATCGGACGACTCGCGCTGAAGCGCCAATACCAATTTGAGGTGCGGTTTCCGCAACCTGGGTTAAGTTTTCCCTGGTCGAGAATCCTCATATATCACAACCGGTGACCTCACCCCTGGTGCGGCTAGTGCAATCGAATGAACGCAGCCCTGTCCACGGCCCGAATAGTCCAGCGCCGATCACCCTCCCCACCGGCACAAAGGCCCCTAAATGACGCTTGACCGGGAGTCAATGGTGTGGAGGTTCACTCAGAGTCCTGTCAGGACAACGGCATTTGGGTGGACAAGGGCGGCCAACAGGGCGTACCTTTTCCCACGCCACGGACAAGGAGTGTCGAATCGTGAACACCACAGGCGTCTCGATACGAGATTTTGGCGGCCGTCAACTGAGCGATCTACTTCATTCGGTCCACCTGGGTGATATCGCGAATAATGCAGTCGAACTCCTGATCGAAACGCTTGGACCAGGCGGTTTTCGGTCTTTGTCCAATTCACCTTCGTGGCCGTCTGGCGTGGCAGACGACCACACGCCGTTCGAGTTCTCCACCGCCTTCGGGATCGACGAGCCCGCGACGGTCAGGGTGCTCGTCGAGCCCACCGCCGCCGAGCCCGGCCCGGCGGCCAACATGGACGCGGCGCTCGACGTGCTGGACTCCCTCGCCCGACGCCACGGCCTCCCGATGGACCGCTTCGACGCGGTGCGGGACCTGTTCCTGCCCTCCGACCCGCAGGGCGACTTCTCGCTCTGGTTCTCGCTGGTGTTCTCCGCCGCGAGGGCACCGGTCATCAAGGTCTACCTGAACCCCGAGGTGCGCGGCGAGGCCGAGGCCCCGCTGCTGGTCGGCGAAGGCCTGGCGCGCCTCGGGTACGGGGCCGCGCACCAGACGATCATCGACCACGCCCGCAGGCGCGGTGACGGCCTCGACCGGTACTCGTTCTTCGCGCTCGACCTCACGGAGAGCTCGGGCTCGCGGGCGAAGGTCTACCTGTCGCACCAGGACGCCACCCCGGACGACGTGGTGGTGGCCGCGAGCGCGGCCCACGACGTCGACCCCGAGGCCGTGCGGGACTTCTGCGTGCTCACCGGCGGCCGGGCCGAGCCGTTCACCGACCGGCCGCTCATCTCCAGCTACACGTTCCTGCCCGACGACGTCGACCGCCCGAGCGGCTACTCGCTCTACGTCCCGGTGCGGTCCTACGTCAACGATGACAGCGAGGCCCACCTGCGGGTTCTCGCCACGCTCGACCAGCACGGGATCGACCCGACGGCGTTCCGGAGCGCGCTCGACTCCGTCGCGCGACGCCCGCTCGCCGAGGGCGTCGGTCTCATCGCGCACGTGTCGCTGCGCATCGGCGCACCGCGTCCCGGTGTGACCGTCTACTTGTCGTCCGAAGCCCACACCACGGCTTCGCCGCGAGTCGCAACGCTGGTCAGCTAGGAGAAAGAACACCGCCATGCCCATCATGGAGCCGTACCGGATCAAGGTCGTCGAGCCGATCCCGATCACCACCCGCCCCTACCGCGAGCTGGCCCTGGCCCGCGCCGGGTACAACCAGTTCAACCTCACGGCCCAGGACGTCACGATCGACCTCCTCAGCGACTCCGGCACCGGCGCGCTGTCCGCCGAGCAGCAGGCCGCGGGCATCAGGGGCGACGAGACCTACGCGGGCTCCCGGTCGTTCTTCCGCTTCCGCGACGTCGTCAGCGAACTGACCGGGTACGAGCACATCTACCCCGTGCACCAGGGCCGCGGCGCCGAGCGGATCCTGTTCACCTCCCTGCTCAAGCCGGGCCAGGTGTGCGTGAGCAACACGCACTTCGACACCACCCGCGCGAACGTCGAGATCATCGGCGCCGTGGCGCTGGACCTGCCGTGCGAGGAGTCCAAGGACCTCGACAGCGACCACCCGTTCAAGGGCGACGTCGACCTGGCGGCGCTGGAGGCGGTGCTGGCGGGACCGGAGGACGTCGGCCTGGTCCTCATGACGATCACCAACAACGGCGGCGGCGGGCAGCCGGTGTCGATGGCGAACCTGGAGGCCGTCTCCGCGCTCGCCAGGAAGCACGGGGTGCCGTTCTTCCTGGACGCCGCGCGGTTCGCGGAGAACGCGTGGCTGGTGACCGAGCGGGAGCCTGGCTACGGGGACATCACGCCGCGCGAGGTCGCCAGGAAGGCCTTCGCGCTGGCCGACGGCTGCGTGGCGAGCCTGAAGAAGGACGGCATCGTCCACATCGGGGGGCTGCTCGCCCTGCGGGACCCCGAGCTGGCCCAGCGGTGCGAGCTGCTGCTGACCGCCACCGAGGGCTTCCGGACGTACGGCGGCCTGGCGGGCCGCGACCTGGACATGCTGGCCCAGGGCCTGTTGGAGGTCACCGAGCCGACCTACCTGCGCGCCCGCGCGGCCGCCACGGCGTACCTCGCGGACCTGGCCCAGCAGGGCGGCGTGCACAGCGTGCGGCCGACGGGCGTGCACGCGGTCTACCTGAACGCGGGCCGCCTGCTGCCCCACCTGCCGTCGGAGCGGTTCCCCGGTCACGCATTGGCGCTGGAGCTGTACCTGGCGGGCGGGATCCGGTGCGCCGAGGTCGGTTCGCTGTACCTGGGCGAGCTGGACGAGGACGGCACGATGCTCAAGCCCGCGCCGTACGAGCTGGTGCGGCTGGCGATCCCCCGCCGCGTCTACACGCAGAGCCACCTGGAGTACGTGGGCGAGGTGATCCAGGGGATCGCGAAGGACCCGGAGCGCGTCCCCGGCTACCGCATGGTCTACGCGCCACCCCTGCTGCGGCCGTTCAACTGCAAGCTGGAGCCCGTGGCGCACCAGTCCTAGGCCCGCTACCCCGGCTACGGCGGAAAGCCCCTCACGCGTCTCGTGAGGGGCTTTTGCCGTCGTGCTCTCAGGCCATCGCGTCGAGCCGCGACATCGCGTGCTCGATGATCCCCACCAGCACGGTCTTGCTGGACTCGCGGTCGCGCACGTCGCACAGCACGACCGGGATCGACTTGTCCAGGTCGAGCGCTCCGCGCACCTCGTCCACCGCGTAGTTGTGGGCGTCGTCGAAGCAGTTCACCGCGACGATGAACGGGATGTCGCGGCGCTCGAAGAAGTCGATCGACGGGAAGCTGCTGTCCAGCCTCCTGGTGTCGACCAGCACCACGGCGCCGATCGCGCCCTGCGCCAGCTCGTCCCACATGAACCAGAAGCGGCCCTGGCCCGGCGTGCCGAACAGGTACAGCACGATCTCGGGGCTGATCGTGATGCGGCCGAAGTCCAGGGCGACCGTGGTCGTGGTCTTGCCCTCGACGCCCGCGAGGTCGTCGACGCCGACGCTCGCCTCGGTCAGCAGCTCCTCGGTGTGCAGCGGGGCGATCTCGCTGACCGACTTGACCATCGTCGTCTTGCCGGTGCCGAAGCCACCGGCGATGACGATCTTGACTGGGGTGGGAACGAGCAGCTCTCCGCCCGGCCGCTCAGATTCCACGGACGCCATCCAGCACCGCCTGAAGTAGGTTCCTGTCCGGAATTTCCGCGATCCGAGCGGGATCGCGGATGACGACGTCACCGCGCTGGATGAGGTCGCTCAACAACACCTTCACCACGACGAGCGGGACGTCGAGGTAGGCGGCGACCTCGGCGACCGACAGGGGGCGCCTGCACAGCTCCATGATCTCCAGGTGCTCCACCGTCAGCGACTCCGGGTCGGAGGCGGACGGCATCGCGCGCACCTGGGTGACCAGGTGCAGCTCGGCGGTCACCGGGCGGGTGCGGCCACGCACCATCGCGTACGGACGCACCACCGGGCCGGCGGCCTCGTCGTACCACCAATCGCCGCGGCCGGTCATCAGGACGACCTACGAGCCGAGGGCAGGGGCGGGACCACTTCTACCCGCGGCGCCGAGGAGAGGTAAGTGCCGACTCTTTTCACGAGCATGTTCATCTCGTAGGCGATCATGCCCATGTCGGCGTCCTCCTCCCCGAGCACAGCGAGGCACGCCCCGTGGCCCGCCGCTGTGACGAACAGGTACGCGTGCTCCATCTCGACGATGGTCTGCCGCACCGCGCCACCGCCGAACTGCCGCCCGGTCCCTCTGGCGAGGCTCTGGAACGCCGAAGCCATCGCGGACAGGTGGTCCGAGTCGTCCTTCGACAGGCCGGGGGACCTGCCGAGGAGGAGCCCGTCCGCGGAGAGGACCACGGCGTGCCGTGCTCCCACCACCCGTCCGACCAGGTCTTCCAACAACCAGTTCAGTTCGTGGTGCTGGCTGTTCATGTCGTTCATGTGGAGATTGCCCCTTCCAGGCTCACGTCATCCACGACGAATCACGGTTCGAGGTCGTTGTCGCTGCGACGAGCCTCGCGCGCGCCCTTTTGGAAGGCGGCCAAGCCCTGACGAGTGCGTTCGGCGGACCGTTCGATCTCGGCCTCCGCGATGGGCGCGGGGGCGGTGAGGTGTTCGTCGGTCGCCAGTTGTGGTGCCAGGTTCTGCTGGCGGCGTCTGCGGGGCAGCTCCGGCCGGTCCCGCGGCGATTCCATCTCGATCTGCACGGTCTCCGGCGCCTCCGGGTCGTCCACCGGCCATTGGGCTTCCCTCGGTCGCTGGGGCAACTCCACCTGTGCGATCACGGACGATCGCGGCGCTGGGTGGGAATCTCCGGCGACGTCCGTCTCGGCTTTGGCCCAGAAGTCTTCCACTCCACTGGAAAACTCGCCCACTGCCGGTCCGGGAAACCTGGCGTCCTCACTGAGGTCTCCCTGGCGGGCGACCTCCGAGTGGACGAGGTTGTGCTCGGGAGCGCCGCGCCGCGTCGCGACCTCGGCCGCGTTGGCGGCCTCGACGCTGGACGACGGGCCCGCGATGATGTCGGACGGGATCAGGATGAGCGCGAGGGTTCCGCCGTAGAGCGATTCGCGCAGTTCCACGCGGATCTTGCGGCGGTCGGCGAGGCGGGCGACCACGAACAGGCCGAGGCGCGACTCCCCGCGGAGCGACATGGCGTCGAACTCTGGTGGGTTGGCGAGCATCTCGTTGGCACGGGCCCGGTCCTCCGGGCTCATGCCGAGGCCGTGGTCCTCGATCTCGACCACGATGCCCTGGGGCACCTGACTGCTGTGCACCTGGACCTGGGAGCGGGGCGAGGAGAACGCCGTGGCGTTGTCGACCAGCTCGGCGATGAGGTGGATCGTGTCGGCGACGGCGCCGCCGACCAGCGCGGTCTCGGGGACCGGGTTCATCTTCACGCGCACGTACTGCTCGGTCTCGGCGACGCCTGCGCGCAGGATGTCGATCATGCGCACGGGCTTGCGCCACTGACGTCCGGGCTGCTCGCCCGCGAGGATGATCAGGTTCTCGGCGTTGCGGCGGGCGCGGGTGGCGAGGTGGTCGAGCTGGAACAGCGCGTCGAGCTGGTCCGGGTTCTCCTCCTCGCGCTCCAGCTTGTCGAGGATCTTGAGCTGGCGGTGCACGAGGCCCTGGTTGCGGTGGGCGATGTCGAGGAACACGCGGTTCACACCGTCGCGGACCTGGCTCTCCTTGACGGCCGCGGCGACGGCGGTGAACTGCGCCGCGTTGAACGCGTCGGCCACCTGCCCGATCTCGTCCTGCCCGTAGTCCAGCGGCGGGACCTCGGTCTCCACGTCGACGTGCTCGCCCTTGCGCAGGCGGTCGACGATGTTCGGCAGCCGCTCGTGCGCGAGGTCGAGCGAGTCGTTCTTCAGCTTGACCAGGCGCGAGATGAGGGCCCTGTTGACCAGGCGGTTGGAGATCCGCACGGCGACGACGATGCCGATGATCACCGCGAGCAGTGCGATCAGGCTGCCGATGAGGACCGTGTTGAACTTGTTCTCGCCGTTCTCCAGCGTGAAGTCGGCGACGGCCGTGGCCTGCTCGCTGACCAGCTCGGTCAGCTCGGAGTTGACCGGGGTCGTGGCCGCCTGCCAGTCCGGCAGCGCGACGACCTTGCCGATGTTCTCCTCGTTGCGGATCAGCCCGGCCTGGTAAGCCTCGGTCTTCTTCCAGTCCTCGGTGCTGGTGATCTTGCGGTAGTGGTCGCGCACGGTCGGCTCGGCGTACGGCTCGATGGCGCCGAGCGCCGACCGGTACGCGCCGACCAGGTTCGCGAACTCGACCCGGTCCTCGGAGGTGAAGTCACCGGAGGCCAGCGCGCCGGACGCGAGCGACGTCGAGCGGGACATCCAGTCGGCGGCCTGGAAGTACTGGATGCCCGCGAGGGCGCCCTGCACCGACTCCGGGTCCGGGACGATGCGCGCCTGGACGTTGAACAGCGCGATGCCCGCGTCGAGCACGCTGTTGTAGTAGTCGTAGATCTCCCGCTTGGGGACCTTCGCGGCCTCGACCTGCGCGCGCCGGTTGGGGAGCTGCGTCAGGAGGCCGTTGAGGTTGTTGATGCCGTCGACGACCTGCTGCGGCGCTGCGGACGCGAGTTCGGCGAAGGCGGCCTTCATGGTGCTGACCTTCTCGTCGGTCCGCAGTTGCTGCGCCCGCAGGTCGGTCGTGCTCGCACCCGGCTGGCCGAGGCTGGTCATGCTCAGCTCGCGCTCCTGCTGGATCGCGGCGAACGTGGAGACGGCGGGGATCGAGGCGCCCTTCACACCGGCCGCGACCGCGCGCTGGTAAAAACCGTCGAAGACGGTGTAGGACGAGAACAGTGCCCACATCACCAACAACACGACGCTCGGGACGACCACGACACCGGTGAGTCGTGACCGGATGGTCTTGTAGTTCGTCTCCGAACTGCTCTTCTGCTTCACAGCGCTCCGCAGCTTCGTGAAATCTGGTTTTGCCAGGGCAGGCGCTGCACGAGAGTCCGCCAGCGGCCACTTCATTCGTTTGGCCACGAAACGGTAACACTGAAGATCATCATTACCAAGAGACAGCGATCACTCGCACGGCGCGTGCGAGAGGGTACCCATTCGTGTGACGCATGGGAACACGGGGCCGACGTGGAATCCCCGAATTGGGAACGCCGACCCCGTCACCTCCCGGTTTACCTCCTGTTAGCGCGTCAGGGCTTGGGGATCGACACCGCGTTATACGTCGTCTCAGGCGTCGGCGGCGTCGTGAACCGCGCGTTCGGCAGGTACAGCTTCTTGCCGAACGACGCGACCGTCGTCGGCACATCAAACCGAGGATCAGTCACTTTTGTCACCAGGGTGCCACTGGTTCCACCGCGGTTGAGCGAGAACTCCGCGACGGTGTTCAGCCTGTTCTGCACCACGTACAACGTGCGCCCCTCCACCAGCAGGCCATCGCCGTTGGTCAACACCTCGCCACCGAGGTCGACCTCCTCCGTGGCCCCTGACCTGGGATCGACGCGGAACAACTTGCCCGTGTTGCTCTGCACGACCAGCAACGCGCGCCCGTCCGGCGTCTCGGCAATGCCGTTGGCGTTGTTGACTCCGGGCGTCAGCACGAAGGCGCCGGTCAACGGCACCGTGATCGCTTCGGCGGGCAGCGATCCGCCTCGACCCAGTGCCAGTTTGTAAAGCACCGATTTTCGGGAATCCGTGAACCACACGGCTTTGTCGGTGACCACGACGTCGTTGACGAACGTGTCGGCGTCGGGCGAGAACTGGTAGCTCTTCAGGATCGCGCCGGACCGCGCGTCGACCACTCGACCATTGCCCGCCCCACCACCCGCGACGAACAACCTCTTCCGGGAGTCGATCTTCAAACCCACCGAGGACGTGCCGGGCCCCTGGCTGAACACGGAACCGGTCCCGGTGCGCAGGTCGACCCGGTAGATCGACCCGTCACCCCGCGACCCGAAGTACGCCGTCGGCTCGCGACCGATCGCGATGCCCTCGGGCAGGAAACCATTGGGAAGCGCGAACTCCGTCGGGAACGCGCGACCGTGATCAGCCGTCGCCGGTACCGCGCTCACCAGCGAAAGACCGAGTACCACGGCGGCCATCACGCCGAATCTGCGAGACATGCCCAACTCCTGTCGTTTATGCGGTTTGCGCCCGCAACGCCAGGAGTCTTTCGCAGTGGCGGCGACTGAACCACCGCTCTTCAGCGAACCGACAGCTCAGAATGGCAAAAGAGTGCCATTAGAGATGCGAATAAGCTTCACGGATACGGGGAGTGAGCGAAATGCGTCAGGCGCTGAAGCGATCCAGCTTCACCGCACCGATGAACGCCGCAAAATTGCGGCTCCCAACCGCAAGAACCGGACCATCGGGGTTCTTCGAGTCCCGCACCATCCCGGCGAACGCCACCTCGACGCACTCACCCTGACTGACACTCCGACTCGACTTGCGCCACCGGACCGCCACCTCGACACAGGCCCCGTTGCTCACGCTTCGACTGGACTTGCGCCACTGGATGTCGCTCATCGGTCCCCCTACAAGCGCTCGACGGTCTCCGCGATCAGCTCCACCGACTCACCGGGGCTCAGCGCAACTCTTCGCAGGGCGGCAAACTTCAGGTTACACAGCTCACGGTCCCGTGGGTGCTCCATGTACTGGCCCTGCATGAAGTTCTCCACGTAGACCACGTCCACGTGCTGCTCGTGGGGGAACGACAGCACCGTGAAGGTCGACCCCATCGCCGGGTAGGCCCCAGCCCGGAACGGCACCACTTGGATCTCCACGTTCGGCCGCTCCGACAACTCCATCAGGTAGAGCAGTTGCGCCCTCATCACCGCCGGACCGCCGACCACGTAGTTGAGCAGCCCCTCGGTGAAGACCGCCTCCACCCGGAGCGGATCCCTCCCTCCGAGCCGCCCCTGCCGCGCCGACCGCAGAACCGTCTGCTGCTCCGCCACCACTTCGGCCCGCAGCGGGTCGTCGGCGATGATCGCCGCCTTCGTGTAGTCCGGGATCTGCAACAACCCCGGCAGCAGCGAGGCCCCGAGTATCCGCAGCAGCGACGCCTCGAACTCCAACTCGACGTAGTCCCGAGCCGCGTCGAACAGCAGGCTCTCCTCAACCGCCGCCAATGCCCTGTGCTGCTTCGCCCACACCGCGTCCCCGTACAGCTTGTCCCGCTCCGGCCCACCCACCTGGTACGCGAACCCGGCCGCCATCACATCCGTCGGGTTCACCGGCCGCACGGCGTTCTCCATCATGCTGATCTTCGCGTTGGAGCACCGGAGCAACGACCCGGCCTCGACGAGGCTCAAGTCCCGCGATCGCCGCCACTTCCGCAACGTCCGCCCAATGGCGCGTTCGAGCATTGTCGCCTGGAAGTCGTTCATGTGAACAACCCTAGATCCGCCACGTCGAACAACCACTACCACTTTAGTGTGGGGACAACTGTTAGAAAGCACTTACCCGTAGTTAACAACGCCCACCACCGGGCACCCTGACCCCGTGTTCGATTTCCGCTGGCAGCCCTCGCAGGGCGGCCGACACGTGATCTCCCAGGACCTGCTGCCCGGCGACGAGGGCACCACGTTCTGCGGCCTTGAGCTGCTGGTACCCCGCCAGCGCTGCACCAAGACCGAGTGGCTCTGGCCCACCTGCCCGGCCTGCTACGAATCCGCGAAGAGCCACACGTGATCCACGAGGACCGCGAACTACTCGCGGAACTGAAAAACGTCACCACCCACGTGACCGATTTCGTCATCGCCATCCTCGGCGCCGCCCCCGTCGACCCGCAATCACAACGCGAATTGGCCGAACACCTATTGACCACCGGCCAATTACTCCTGGACCACACCGACGCGGGCCACGTGATCAACGGCTACGTGAACGGCTGCGTCTCACCTGGCCCTGGAACACTCCCCCGATGAGCGGCTTCCGACAACGCCACCTGACCATGATCGCCCTGGGCGGCGCCATCGGCTCCGGCCTCTTCGTGGGCACAGGCGCCGGCATCGCCGCGGCCGGCCCGGGCATCCTCATCTCGTTCGCCGCAGCCGCCGCCCTCGCACTCCTTGTGCTGCGCATGCTCGGCGAAATGGCCGCCGCCTACCCGTCCACCGGCTCCTTCTCCTTCCACGCCGAGAAAGCGCTAGGACGATGGGCGGGCTTCACCGTCGGCTGGCTCTACTGGCTGGCCCTGGTAGTCGTCCTCGCCGTGGAAGCCAGCGCAGCAGCCAAGATCGCCACCGGCTGGCTACCAGCCGTCCCCCAGTGGGCCTGGGTCCTGCTCTTCATGGCCACCTTCACCACCATCAACCTCTTCGACACCCGCAAGTTCGGCGAGTTCGAGTTCTGGTTCGCCTGGATCAAGGTCGCCGCCATAATCGCCTTCTTGACCATCGGCGTACTAGCCATCACCGGCCTACTCCCAGCCACCGATTCCCCGGGCCTGACCAACCTCACCGCCCACGGCTTCTTCCCCAACGGCTGGTCCGGCGCGGTAGCAGGCTTGCTCATCGTCGTCTTCGCCTTCGGCGGCATCGAAGTCGTCACCATCGCAGCCGCGGAAACCCCCAACCCGGCAGCAGCCGTGGCAAAGGCCATCAAGGACAGTGTCCTACGCGTGGTCATCTTCTACCTGGGCTCCCTGACGGTAGTGGTCATCCTCTTGCCCTACAACGACTCCACCGTCTCCAGCAGCCCCTACACAGCAGTCCTCTCCCACCTGGGCATCCCAGCCGCCGCCCCCATCATGAGCGCAGTCATCTTCACCGCCCTGCTCTCCGCCCTCAACGCCACCCTCTACGGCGCCTCCCGCATGCTCTCCAACCTCGCAGACCGCAACGACGCCCCAAAGTCCTTGCGCACCAACGGAGTCCCACGAAGAGCAGTCCTCTTCTCCACCACCTTCGGCTTCCTCTCAGTACTACTGAACGCCCTCTACCCAGACACCATCTTCCTGGTCCTCATCAGCGCAGCGGGCTCCACAGTCCTCATCGTCTGGACCTTGATCACCCTCTCCCAACTACGCCTGCGCAAACACCTGGAACAAACCACCCCACACCTACTCACCTTCCGCATGTGGGCCCACCCCTACCTCAGCTACCTGGCCCTGGCAGGAATCGCCACCATCGTCATCCTCATGGCCACCGACCCAATCGCCCGCCTCCAACTCCTCTGCGCAGCCGGGGTCACCACGTTCGTCCTCATCTGCGCGGCCATCCACACACGGTGGCTCAACAAGGCGAATGCGCTCGCATTGTCTGATTCTTGACAATTGGTCTAGTACCAATCACCTTCTTGCAAACCATTTCATCAGCAACCGGGGACAGCTCTCAAGGTTGCCATCAACGACAAAGGGTCGGCCCGTGCAGAACCGGGCCGACCCTTTGCGTCGTGGACGAGATGCCGCGTCTGATCAAGCTGTCAGCCGCGCGCGAATGACCTTATCCCCACCGCCACGACGATGTCTCGACGTCCCAGTAGCGCTTCGGCCCGAGGACCTTGACAGGCGAGTCGTCCGTGACGGTCACTGTGGGCGAGGTCGGGGTCGAGACCTCTTCAGCCGCGTTCGCCTGCCCAGCCGAGACGACTGCGAGACCAGCGACGAGTGCGCAGATGGCGACGCCGTGCCGCACCACCGGACCCAGCGGTCCGAGCTTGAGGAACTTCCTGTTCGGGTTGTGCACGAGGTGATCATGCCGCACTGGACCAGCGGTCCGTCACGAGGGTACGTTTCCGACCCCGATCAGGCGTCACTCGACCCTTCGCCTTAGCCGCTATAAAGCGGTCTCAAGCGATCCAAAGAACACTCTAAGTACACCCGTCACCCAGTTGAGTACAAATTCTCCAGCGCAAAAAGTTGAACAATCCGCACCTATCTCACCGCAAATTGCCCAGTGGTCACAAGTGCGCTTTTCACTCCACAGACACACCACGCGTCAAGCGGAGTCGGCCTTGTCGTCGGGTGGCTCGTCGAGGTGGAGTCGTATGCTGTCCGACCTCGAATCACCCAGGTCCGCGTAGAGGCTGCACGCCATTTCCCAACACTCCCGCGCCTCCCGGTGGGACCCCTGCCGCCACATCACCTGCCCCAACAGGTCCTGAGCGGCGGCCTGTCCCAACGGGTCTCGGGCCGTTCTGCTCAACTCGACCGCTCGCCGGGCGTGGAAGGCCGCGTCCTCAAGGTTCCCGAGATTGCGGTGCACGGTCGCAGCGGTCGCGGCGGCCTCCCCTTCGAGCCCGAAGTGCCTGGTGCGGGCCAACTCCACGATGGCCTGGTGGGCGAACGTCAAGGCGCCGTGGTGATCGCCCTTCTCCAGGTGGACGGCGGCGATCCGCGCGAGCGTCGTGCCCCGCCCGTCGGCATCGCCGATGCGCTCCCTGATCCCCCACGCGAGGTGCAGGTGGGTGAGCGCTTCGTCGAGCCTGCCCCGCCGCCGCAGCGCCTCGCCCATGCGGTGCAGGACGCCCGCTTCCGTGTCGAAATTGTTGGTGTCCCTGGCGATCGTCAGCGCACGACCGAACATCTCCATCGCCCGCGTGTGGTCGCCCACCACCGCCGCACGCTCGGCCATGTTGCGCAGCACGGTCGCCACGCCGATCCGGTCGTCCACCTCGACGGCGAGGTCGTAGGCGCGGCGGAAGCACCTGTCGGCCTCCTCGTGGTCGTGGAACCGGGAGTACGCGAAGCCGAGGTTGGCCAGGATGCCGGACTCCGCGTACCTGTTGGCCGCCTTCCGGGCGGAGAACACCGCCGCACGCAGGCTTTGCAGGACCTCGTCCTTGAAGCCCTGCCGCATCATCACCTCACCCACGGCGGGGACCAGCCGCCACACGTGTTCGTGCAGCCCGACCGACGAGGCGTAGTCGATGACGCCTGCCACCTCGGCACGTTCGCGGACGCACCAGTTCATCGCCGCGTCCTCGTCGGCGAAGTCGAGCGGTTCGACGCCGTCCGCGAGCGCCGTCATCGGGACGCTCTCCCGGTAGGAGAAGAGCTTCCGGTCAGCGTGGTGGCAGGTGTGCAGGAACCAGTCGACCAACCGAACGGCGGCGCGTTCGCGTTCCTCGGCGGATTCCTCGACTTCCGCCCGTTCGCTCGCGTAGGTGCGCAGCAGGTCGTGGAAGCGGTACCGGTCGTCCTCGTGGGCTTCGAGCAGCCTGGCCCACACGAGTCCGTCGAGCTGGTCCCGTACGCGAGCGGGCGGCACTCCCACCAGCGCGGCGGCGACGTGCGGCGGGAAGTCGAGTCCGGGGTACGTGCCCAACAACCGGAAGAGGCGCTTCTGCTCCGGCGGCAGGTCCCGGTACGAGCAGTCGAACACCGCGCGCAACGACATCACCGTGCGCGTGCCGTTGTCGCCAAGACCGAGCACGGCCCGACGCTCCCTCAACTGGGCGACGAAGTCCCGGAGAGGCTTGCCCTGCTGCGCGGCCACGTACTCGCCGATGATGCCCAACGCGAGCGGCAGACCGCCCGCCAGCGAGGCCAAGCGCGCGAGCGACTCGGGATCGGCGAGGGCACGGCCACCGATCCTTTCCCTGAGCCAGGACGCCGCGAGGTCTCCGTCCAACGGGAGGACCGTGAAGCCGCGGGCGGTGTGCGCGAGTGCGAGCCCGCTCAGCCGGACCCGGCTGGTCACCACGACCACGGAGCCCGCGAGCAACGGGATGAGCGACTGGACGTGTTCGGCGTCGTGGGCGTTGTCCAGCACGACGAGCATCTGCCTCCCGTCCAACACCTCGCGCAGCTTCGCGCGGCGCGCCACGGGTGTGGGCGGGCAGTCAGCGGCCGCCTGGAAAGCCTCCAGGAGTTCTGCGACGACCTCGTTCTCATCTATGACGGGACCTTCGCCGAACCCGTTGAGGTTCACGAACCAAGCGCCGTCCGGGAATCGATCACGCATCCGGTGCGCCCAGTGCACCGCCAGCGCGGTCTTGCCGACACCGGGAAGTCCGTCCAGTGCGATGACACGGGACTTCCGACTGCCCACGACGAGGTTGTCGAGGTCGGCGAGCAGGTCACGCCTGCCCGCGAAACCGTCCACGTCGTACGGCAGGTTGCGGGGCGCCGGGCGGGAGTCGCCGTGGACGGCGGAAACGGATCGCCTCACCGGTCGGATGAGCTCGTTGTGGTAGCCGCGGAGTTCGTCGGCCCGGATGTCGTGGGACGCCGCCCGAGCACGCCGGTAGAAGTCGTAGAGGTACTCGATCGCCTCTTCCTTGCGGTCGAGGGAGTACAGGGCCTGGAGATGTCGCTTCGCGAGCAGCAAATCCTGATCGTGTTCTACCTGGATCGCCTTGAGGAGGTGGAGCATCCCCTCGAAATCGCCCAACCGGTGCAGGCTGTCGAGCAGTGCGTTGTTCGCCGGGAGCCAGTCGTCCCGGATCGCCACCCGGCGCCAGTTCGTCGCCCTCTCCGTGTTCAGGTCTTCCAACGGATCTCCGCGCCACAGCGCGAGGGCTTTCCGCAGCAGCGCGGCGGCTTGGACGTCGTCGCCCGCGCGAGCCGTCGCACGAGCTTGCCCGACGGCGGTGCAGAAGATCTTGTAGTCGAGCGCTTCGGGAGCGATCTCCAAGCGGTAGGAGCCGTCTTCGCCGGGAAGTTCGAACAGCGTCCCAGCTTTTCGCAGCGCCACCCGTATCCGGGCCACGTACGTCGACAATGCGCCGATCGGATCAGCGGGAGGCCTATCCTCACCCCACACCCACTCTGCCAAAATACGGGAGGGAACGGGTCTTCCGCCATATGCGAGCAGCGCCGCCAGCACACCGCGCTCCTTGGGCTTACCCCATTCGGAAGTGAACCCGTCGCCCACTCGCAAGCATGTTCGACCGAGGATCCGAAAATTAATGGTCACCAGCGCCACCCCTCGCCGGAAGCAATGAATGATTTCGAGTGTGCCCTCGCCCCGATCCTCTTACCAGCGTTTTGTCACCATCCGATACCACGATGTGACGGAAAGTAGCCCACTCGGACTAATGCGATCGTGTGACGGGAAGCATGAAAGATCACTGAAGGAGTTTTGAAGGACGACAGCCTCGGCAGATACCGCAATAAAGCGGTCGAATCGACATGAAGATCGCTCACTAATACTTCTACCACCGGTTACGCCATGGTGACCGTCGACGGAAGTCATTTCGACAACCTCCGAACCCAGCCTGGTGGTGTCACTCCTCACCGGACAAGTGGAGGTACTTGTGGAGACACCGGATGTCGTCGTACTGGGGTTGGGGTTCACCGGGTTACCGACCGCGCTCGCCGCGGCCGAAGCGGGCTTCGCGGTGTTGGGACTGGACGTGTCGGCGGAGCGGGTTCGGCGGATCGTTGAAGCGGTGCCGGGCTTCGGGCTCGGTACCGCGTCGGAGCACGCTGTGCGGGAAGCGGTCGTCGGTGGGCGGCTGCGGGTGTCGGGTGGTGGTGTTCCACGGGCTCGTACCCACGTGCTCTGCGTGCCGACGCCGCCGGACATTCGTGGCGGGGTGGACCTGACGGCGCTGACAGGAGCCGTTGAGTCGGTGGCCGCGGTCATCGAGGCGGGCGGTCTCGTGCTGGTGCAGAGCACGTGTCCGCCCGGCACGGTGGACGAGCACCTGGTGCCGTTGCTGGAAGAGCGGTCCGGGTTGCGGGCGGGCGTGGACTTCGCCGTCGCCAGTGCGCCGATGCGGGTCGACCCCGGTCGGGCATCCCACCCGTTCCGGGAGGTGCCGCGGGTCGTGGGCGGGTACACGCCCGCGTGCGCCGAACGTGCGGTCCGGTTCGTGGAAGCCATTGGCAACCCGGTGGTGGAGGTCGGGTCGGCGTTGGCCGCCGAGTTCGTGAAGGTCTTCGAGAACACGTTCCGGATGGTCAACATCTCGTTGGCGAACGAGCTCGCGGGGTTGTGCCGGGTGCACGGCGTTGACGTGGCGGAGGTGCTGCGGGCGGCGGGCACGAAGCCGTTCGGGTTCCTGGAGCACGCGCCGAGCGCCGGGGCGGGCGGTGACTGCGTTCCGGTCGCCGCGCGGTTCTTCTCGCTGTGCGCGAGCAGGACGGGGGCGCGGAGTCCGGTGGTCGACGCGGCGCTCGCCGTCAACGACGCGATGCCGCTGCACACCGTCCACCGTTTGGCCGAAGCTCTGCGGGCGAACGGGAAAGCGTTGCGCGGGAGCAGGATCCTCGTCGTCGGTGTGACGTACAAGGCCGATGTCCCGAACGTCCGCCGGTCGGCGGCGGTGACCGTGGTCGAGGAGTTGAGGCGGGTGGCGTCGGTCGAGTACCACGACCCGCACGTGCCGCGCCTCGACCTGCTCGACGGCGCGACCCTGCACAGCGTCGCGCTGGACGACGTGGACTGGTCCGCCGTCGACGCCGTGGTGGTCATGACCAGGCACCGCGCCGTGGACCACGAGGCCTTGGCCGACCGCGGCGTGCTCACGTTCGACTGCGGCACGGGCGACGCGCTGAAGGGGGTCCGGCGATGAGGGAGCACTGGATCCGCGGGCCCGTCGGGCTCGACGCGGACAAGCGCGTCACCGTGGCGGGCTGCCGGACGGTACTGGTCGTGGTGCCGTACCTGGCCGCGGGCACGAGGCTCGTCTCCGACGTGATCCCGCTGCTGCGCAACGACTCCCGCGTCCAAGTCGTGTTCAGCGTGTCCGAGACCGGCAGGCTGTGGCACGGAACGGAGGAGTTCGTGCGACGGCAGGGCGGACTCGTCATCCCGTGGCACCAGGCGGTCGAGAACGAGTTCGACCTCGTCCTGGCCGCCGGGCACAACGACCTGGACCAGGTGCACGGCCGGGTGTTGCTGCTGCCGCACGGGGCGAGCAGCCTGGCGTCGCGCAAGTTCGGGCGGCATGCGGGGAAGGCGTCGACCCCGCACCGAGGCCTGAGTCGGGAGTCGCTGGTCCGCCGCGGCCGTCTGCTCCCCTCGGCCATCGCGCTGACCCACGAGGACGAGATCGCGGCGCTGCGCGAGTCCTGCCCGGAAGCGCTCGACACGGCCGTCGTGGTCGGTGACGTCTGCCTGGACCGGATGGTGGCGAGCACCCCCCGCCGCGCCGACTACCGGCGGGCGTTGGGGGTCGCGGACGACCAGCGGCTCGTCACGATCAGCTCGACCTGGTCGCGGGACTCCGCGTTCGGCACGTGGTTCGAGCTGTGCGGCCGACTGCTGGACGAGCTGCCCCGGCGGGACCACCGGGTCGCGGCGATCCTGCACCCGAACATCTGGGCGGTGCACGGAGCCTGGCAGGTGCGGGCGTGGCTCGACGACCACGTCGCCGCCGGTCTGCTGCTCATCCCGCCGGACGAGGGCTGGCGGGCCACCACGATCGCGAGCGACCTGGTCCTCGGGGACCACGGGTCCACGACCCAGTACGCCGCAGCCATCGGCAAACCCGTGCTGCTGGCGGCGTTCCCGGACGACAACGTCCGCGAAGGCAGCCTGGCGGACGTCCTGGCGCGAACGGCGCCCAGGGTGGACCCCGACCGCCCGCTGCTGCCCCAGTTCAGGAGCGTCGAACGGGCGGCGGTGGCCGAGGCGCTGTCCAGCAGGCCGGGGGAAGCGTCGCGGGCCTTGCGCACCACCATGTACCGGCTGCTCGACCTGCCGGAACCAGCCGTACCCGCCCGCACCGCGCTCCTGCCGCTCCCCGTCCCGCTGCGCCACCAGGACGCGGCGTGACGCCGGGCGTGCACTGGATCCGGTGGGGGTCGCGCGACCGCTTCCTGGTGGTGCTCATGGACATCGCGCCGCCCGAGCGGTGGTCGTGCGGCGACGTCGTCGTGTCGACCAGGTCGGCGGAGCAGGTCTTCCGCGAACTGCCCGGATGCGCGGTGGTGCTCCGGACCGGAGGCGACCGGGCGTGGTCACGCGACGGCAGGCGGATCTCATTGCGGCACACGGGATCCGACGTGCGGTGCGCGGCGCTCGCCTACGTCCTGCTGTCGCGGGCAACTTGTGACGGGACCTCCGTCACGGCGTCGAGCCTCGCCCGCAGGTCGATGGCCTTGGGTTCCTCGACCTGGACGTACCGCTCCAGCGCACCCGAGTAGTGCCGCCGCGCCGCGGGGAGGTCGCCGAGCGCCACGGCGACCTCCCCGAGCGCGGTCAGCACCTCCGCCTCGTAGTAAGGGGTTCCCATCAGGCGCATGATCTCCAGGGCAGGCCGGAGGGTCTCGGCCGCCTGTTCCGCCCTGCCCCATCGCAGGTACGTCTTCCCCAGCGCCACCAGCGACCACGCCTGCTGCACCTGGTCACCCAGCCGCGTCATCGCGTCGACGGCGGCGACCAGTTCCCGCTCCGCTTCCGGGTAGTGGCCCTGGTCCGCCAGCACCTGGCCGATCCGCCTTCCGCAGAACGCCAACGCGCGCGGGGTGCCCACCTCTTGCCTGATCTCCCTGACCCGGTGCAGCAGGGACAACGCGGTCGCCAGGTCGCCACCGGCCTGCGCGATGCCCGCGAGTTGGTTCAACACCGCCGCGGCGGTTCCCCGATCACCGCTCTCCTCCACGATCTTCAACGCGGCCGTGCCCTGCGCCGACGCCTCGTCGAACCTCTTCAGCTCGCTGAAGGCGAACGAGAGCTGCAAGCGCAACTGGGCCTCGGCGGCGCGGTTGACCGACCTCACGGACGCGGCGACACCGACGTCGTGGCAGGCAAACCAGTCGTCGTAGTGGCGGGTGTGCAGGAAGCCGCTCCACATCGCCTCGCAGAACTGCCAGGCGAGGTCGTCCAGGCCGAGGTCAACCGAAAGCACGCACGCCTGGCGCAGGTTCGCGCGCTCGACGTCGAACCACCGCAGCGCTTCCCGCTGACTGCCGAACAGCCCTGTGCGATCAGCGGGCGCCTCGAAACGGGGGCCGACTCGACGGCGGGTCGGGCGCAGCAGGGCGTCGGCGGCGACCAGGGTGTCGAGGTACCAGCGGACCATCGTCGAGGACAGCTCACGCCGTTCCCCCGCAAGCGTTTCCTTCTCGGCTTTGCGCAACGCGTGCAGCCGCAGCAGGTCGTGGTAGCGGAACCGGTGCTCGTCCACCTCGACCAGCAGGTTCGCCTCGACCAAGGCGGCCAGCGCGGTCGTCGACGACTCCCCGAGCGCGTCCGTGACGACCTCCGTGCCGAACTCGGGGCCGGGGTGCAGCGCGCAGGTCCGGTAGACCGCGGCCTGCCCCGAGGTCAGCTCCCGGTACGACAGGTCCAGCACCGCTTCGACCGAGACGTCCGCCCCCAGCTCCAAGCCGGGGAACCTGTCCTGCTCGGCGCGGAGGTCTCCCGCTTCGCGCGACAGTGAACGCCGGGGGTGCGCGGACAGCCGGGCCGCCACCACGGACAGTGCGAGCGGCAGACCTCCGCAGAGCGTCGTCAGCTCCCGCGCCGCACCGCGCTCGTCCGACAGCCGGGTCTCCCCCACCGCCTTGGCGAGCAGTTCGAGGGAGGCGTCGGTCTCCATCGGTTCGAGCTCCAGGAACCGCGCGCCCTCCATGCCGAGCCCGACCAGCCGCCACCGGCTCGTGACGACGGCCGCGCACGTGGGCGACGCGGGTAATAGCGGCCTGACCTGCGCCGCCGATGTCGCGTTGTCCAGCAGCACGACCAGCGAGAGCTCCGCCGTGATCGACCGGAACAACGCCGTGCGCCCGGCCAGGTCGGGGGGCACGCGGTCGGCCGCTACGCCCAGCGCCAGCAGGAAGCACTCCAGGGCCTCCTCGGACCTCACCGGTCCGGTGGAGGAGAACGCGTCGAGGTCAAGGTAGAGCTGGCCGTCCGGGAAGCTGTCGCGCACGTCGTGCAGCCACCGCAGGGCGAGCGTCGTCTTGCCGACCCCGCCCGCGCCGCTGATCACCACGCACAGCGACCCGTCGTCGTCCAGCCAGCGACCGAGGTGGTCCACCTCGAACCGCCTGCCCGCGAACCCGCGCGTCGCGGGCGGCAACTGCCGGGGGACGACCACCACGGGGACCGCCTCGTGCAGGTGCACGCTGCCGATGCTGCCCGCCTGCACCACCGAACCCGCCACCTGGCCGGACACCGCGTTGCCCGTCGTGGACGAGGTCGTGCCACCTCGATTCGCCACGCCCTCACCCCCCTCGTCCAGGGAACCTCTCGACCTGCGGGAAGAGCAAGGCTCCAATGGGTGACTTCCGCACGGGCAAGGTTGCTCCATGGAGTGGTTGAAGGCACCGGTCGGGCCGGGAGCAGCGAGCCGGGTCACACGGGTCGGGATGGTGAACGTCCTGGTGGTGGTGCCGCACGTGGTGGCGGGCACGAGGCTCGTCGACGTGCTGCCGCTGCTGGCGGACCACCGGGTGCAGGTCGTGTTCACGGTTCCGGACTGGGACGGCACGTGGCACGGGACCGAGGAGTTCGTGCGCGGGCTGGGCGGTGTGGTGCTGCCGTGGCGGCAGGCGGTGGCGATCCGGTTCGACCTGGTGGTCGCGGCCAGCCACCGAGGCGTCGACCGGGTTCGGGGGCCGGTGCTGGTGCTGCCGCACGGGGTGGGGGCGATGAAGTCCCGGACGCGGCCGTGGCGGTCGCACGGGTTGGCGCGGGAAGCGCTGGTGCGCGACGGGCGGGTGGTCGCGACGGCGATCGTGCTGTCGCACGAGGCCGAACTCGCCGTGCTGCGCGAGTCCTGCCCGGAGGCCGTGCCCGCGGCCGTCGTCGCCGGGGACGTCTGCCTGGACCGGATGGTCGCGAGCCTGCCGCACCGCGAGCACTACCGCCGCGCGCTGGGCGTCGGACCCTCGCGGACGCTGGTCACCGTCAGCTCGACCTGGACGGAGCGGTCGGTCTTCGGCGGACACCCGGACGTCTACCGACGGCTGCTGGACGAGGCGGACGACCGGTACCGGGTGGCGGCCGTGCTGCACCCGAACATCTGGTCGGTGCACGGCGCGTGGCAGGTCCGGGCGTGGTTGGCGGACTGCCTGCGCGACGGGCTGCTGGTGATCCCGCCGGAGGAGGGCTGGCGGGCGACGCTGGTCGCGAGCGACGTGGTGATCGGCGACCACGGGTCCACCACGCAGTACGCGGCGGCGATCGGTCGGCGGATCGCGCTGGTCCCGTTCCCGGACGTGCGCGCGGGCAGTCCGGCCGACGAGCTGGCGCGGCGGGCGACGGCGCTCGACCTCACCCGGCCGCTGCTGCCGCAACTCGACGCCGCGACCGGTGGTCACGAGGTCATCGCCAAGTCGATCACCTCCCGGCCGGGTGCCGCGGCGACCGTCCTGCGGTTGACGATTCACCGACTCCTCGGCTTGGAGGCGTCGGAGCGGGACGTGGTGGTCGAGCCCGTCCCGCTCCCCCGGCCTCTCGACGCGCCGCTGGGTTCGGGATGGAAACCCATGTCCCCCAACGACTTCCACCAGACCGCGCGATCTACGCCGTCCACGTCACACCGGCCTTAAATCCGCTTCAAGGCGGTGCTCATTCACCAAGCGTGAAGGAATCGTGAAACCCCACGTCACACCCCGCGTACGTCCGTTTTGCCCACCTTCCGGATGATAACGGAAAGGTAACGACGGGATCGCGGAGGAGCATCGGCAGCGCATTGGTACGTATGCCCCTGTGTCCACCGCCGTCAGGCGGCCGGGGATCGAAGCGCTCTGCGCGTACCAAACGACGAGGTGACACATCACATGACGCGTTCCCAGGGACGGCACACCTTCTCCCGCCGCGCGAAGCTGACAGCGGGAATGACCGGATTGGCACTCACGGTTGGTCTGGCCGTCGCGTTCACCACCACGGGCGACCAGGGACAGGCTCGTGCTGACGGCGCTGACAAATCGCTGTTCGTCGACATCACCACGGTCAAGGCCAACGTCAAGACCCCGAAACCGCAGCAGGACGCGACCACCGGCACGTTCACCGTCGACTGCGGCCTGAACGAGAACAAGCACTTCAACGGTGACAACTTCATCGCGGCTCCAGGGGTCCAGAACGGCGCGGAGCACCTCCACGACTACGTCGGCAACCTGACGACCGACGCCGACTCCACCGACGAGAGCCTCCAGGCGGGCGGAACCACCTGCAAGAACGGCGACAAGTCGGCCTACTTCTGGCCGGTCATCCGGATCGACAAGGGCGAGGAGGAAGCGGCCGCCGAGGAAGGCGCGGCGGCGTCCGGGGAAGCCCCTGCCGAGGAGCAGGCGGGTCAGAACCAGCAGCAGGGCAACCGGAACCAGCAGCAGGGCGGTAACCAGCAGGGCAACCAGCAGCAGGGCAACCAGCGCGGCGGCCAGAACCAGCAGCAGGGCGACAACGACAACCAGCGCGGCGGCAACCAGAACGACCGGCCGCAGGGCTTCCAGCGCGACAACGACAACGACCAGAACGGCAACCAGCGCAACGGGCAGCAGAACAACAGGCAGGGCCAGGGCAACAAGGACAACGCCGCCGACGAGAACGCCAACCAGAACGCCGGCCAGAACGCGGACCAGAACGCGGGCGCGCAGGACGGTCAGGCCGCGGAGGACGCGGCCCAGAACGAGGCGAACCTGGGCAAGGACGCGGCCGAGGAGCTCCCCGGCAACGACGGCGTGATCCAGGAGCCGAAGGCGGCGGACCTCACGTTCCGCGGCAGCCCCGTCGGTGACGTGGTCGCGATGCCCAAGTTCCTCAAGATCCTCTACGGCGACGCGAAGCGCTCCATCAACGGCGACAAGAACACCAAGGCCTCCTGGACGTGCGCGGGCTTCGAGGACAAGGTGCTGCTCGACAAGTACCCGATCTGCCCGAACGGCGCCAACGTCAAGCGGATCCACGACTTCCCCGGTTGCTGGGACGGCAAGAACACCGACAGCGCGAACCACCGCGACCACGTCGCGTTCGCCGACGCCAACGGCCAGTGCCAGAACGGTTTCCAGGCCATCCCGCAGTTGCGCATCACCCTGACCTACGACATCCCGGCCGACGTGCAGCAGAACGGCCAGTACGCGGTCGACTCGTTCCCGGCCGAGGAGCACGACCCGCTGACCGACCACGACGACTTCGCCAACGTCATGTCCGACCAGATCATGAAGCGACTGGTCAACTGCATCAACACCAACAAGACCTGCAAGGAGTAGGGCCATGATCGAGGCGCACTACTCGGTGGCCGTGGCGGGCAACCGGAGTTGGCTCGGCCAAGTCGACAAGCTGCGCCAGGGCGATGACGTCCACCGCCTGCTCGACCGCCTCACCGATCCCCGCAGCGACAACGCCCTCCTCATCCACACCGACCGCCCCACCCTGGATTCCGGTTACCCGGACCACGAGGTGACGGTCGGGGTGCGGGGCGATCGAGGCGCGATCCTCTACACGGACACCACGAACGGCACCTGGGTCACGTTGGGCGAGGGCCCGCAGCAGCGGACCGTGTACGCGGGGATCGAGTTCCCGACCCACTGCGAGATCCCCGTGCCGACCCTGGCCGCCGCGATCGAGGAGTTCCTCCTGACCGGCCAGCGCCCGACGAGAGTGCCGTGGCAACAAGCCCGGTGACGTCCCCCGTCGCCGGAAGCGCCGTGGAGGAGCCTGCCCTGTACGGGTTCCTCTACGGCGCGGAAGGCCCGGCTTGGAGGGCCAGGTACAGGTCCACCCTGGTGGCGAAGTGCCCCAGGTCCACGCCGAGCAGTTCCTCCACCCGCCCGATCCGGTACCGCAGGGTGTTCACGTGCACGTGCAGCTTCGCCGCGGCCGTGGTCCACGAGCCCGAGTCGTCGAGGAACACCCTCAGCGTGCCGACCAGGTCCGTGCCGTGCTCGGCGTCGTAGTCGAGCACCGCGCCCAGCAGCCGCGCGCGCACCGAGGCGCGCAGTTCCTCCGGCACACCGGCCAGGAGGAGCTGGTGCAGCGCGATCTCCTCCCCCGCCACCACGCAGGTGCGGCCCGTCCGCGCCACGCCCAGCCGCCGCGCGTGCGACGCCTCCTCCACCGCGCCGCGCAGTCCGGCGACGCCGACCGGTGAGCTGATCCCGACCAGCAGCCGGGTCGAGTCGAGGCCGGGTTCCAAGGCGCGCAACGCTTTCCGCGCCGTGTCGGCGGGGTGTTCGACGTCGGCGGAGATCACCGCGTACACCTCGGAGCCGATCGTCGCGACCAGCGCGCGCGGCGCCGTCCACGCGACCAGTTCCTCCAGCACCGCCGCCGCGAGGTCGATCCGGCGGTCGGACGTCGACAGCGCCAGCACCCGCAGCGGCGCGTCCGGGTCGAACCCCGCCGCCGACACCCGCGACCGCAGTTCGCCCGGCCCGGCCGAGCCGTCCAGCACGAGCCGCAGCAACGGCCCGGCGGCCCGGTTCTCGATCGCCCGGCCCTGCGCGATCCGCGACCGCTCCAGCGCGACGAGGCTGGCGAGTTCCGCGGCGACCTCGTCGTGCGACAGGTCCCCCGCGACGGCCAGGATCCAGTTCGTCAGCCTGCTGCCGCCGCGTTCGGCCACCGGCAGCAGCGTCGTGCCGCGCACGACCTTGGGCAGCCGGTCCGCCCGCAGGAAGTCCCGCACCAGCGCGGCGGGCAGGTCCACCTCGGCGCCCGCGACCAGCCTGCCCGTCGTGGACAGCACCGAGCAGCTCGCGCCCAACTCCTCCGCGCCCGCCTCGACGAGCGCGGGCAGGCCGTCGGACACCACGGTCAGCAGCCGCCGGTGCCGCCCGAGCATCGTGCCCGCGTCACTCATCCGCTCGGCGGCGAGTTCAAGCACCACGCGCTCGGTGATGGTCGCGAACGACAGGTCGACCGGGACCTCCAGCAGCGGCACGTGGTGCCGCGCGCACGCCTCCAGCAGCGCCGGGGGGAGCTCTCGCGACTCCGCTTCGCTGGCCGCCAGCGCCGCCACGCCCGCGTGCGCGAGAGAAGACACGAACACTTCACAATCTTCGGGTTCCCGATGCCACAGCAGGCCGGAGAGCACCAGTTCCCCGCCGGACAGGTACCTGGCCGGATCGGGCAGCTCGGTGCCGTAGAGCCTGGTCACGGGCCGGTCGAGCAGCTCGTCGCCGGACCTCAGGCGCAACCGCAGCTCCGGCATGCCGAGCAGGGCGCGCACCTCCACCGCGTTCACCTCCATCGTCCGATCGAGTTTGTAGGAAAGCACAAAAGCCCTGTCTGTAGGAGCCTTGGCTTCATGCGCTCCGCCGTAGCTGTTCCATGGTCGCCCTCTGTGTACTGGCTCACACACCGTTTGGAGGGCGAGTGACGATTTCCACCCACGTGCTGGACGCCCAGCGCGGCAGGCCCGCCACCGGGCTCGCCGTGCGGCTCGAACGCGCGGACGGGACCCTCGTGTCGGCCGGGGAGACCGGCCCCGACGGCCGGATCACCGGCTGGGACGCGACCGAGGTCGGCGTCTACCGGCTGGTGTTCGCCACCGGCGCGCTCGCGCCGTTCTTCCCCGAGGTCGTGCTGACGTTCCACGTCGCCGACCCGGCCGAGCACTACCACGTGCCGCTGCTGTTGTCCCCGTTCGCGTACTCGACCTACCGAGGCAGCTGATGGACTTCCTACGCCCTGACACCTTCGCCGAAGCCCTGGCCGTCAAGGCCGAACGGCCCGACGCGGTGCCGATCGCAGGCGGCACGGACGTGATGGTGGAGCTGAACTTCGACCACCGCAGGCCGTCGGCGCTGCTCGACCTGACCCGGATCGCGGAGTTGCGCGAGTGGACGACCGTCGACGGCAGGCTCCGCGTCGGCTCCGGCGTGCCGTACACGCGGATCATCGAGCAGCTCGGCGCACAGCTACCGGGTCTGGCGATGGCGTCGCGCACGGTCGGTTCGCCGCAGATCCGCAACCGCGGCACCGTCGGCGGCAACCTCGGTGCCGCCTCCCCCGCCGGTGACACGCACCCGGTGCTGCTCGCGGGCGACGCGGTGATCGAGGTGGCGTCCACCCGCGGCACCAGGATGATCCCGGCCGCCGAGTTCTACCTCGGGGTGAAGCGCAACGCGCTGGAGCCCGACGAGCTGATCGCCGCCGTGCACCTGAACGCGACGCCGGGGCCAGAGCAGTTCGCGAAGGTCGGCACCCGCAACGCCATGGTGATCGCGGTGTGCTCGTTCGCCATCGCGCTGCACCCCGCCGAGAAGCGCGTCGGCGCCGCGGTCGGTTCGGCCGCCCCGACACCCCGGCGCGCCACGGCGGCCGAGGAGTTCCTGGCGGGCGAACTGGACTGGGCCGCGCCGGAACCGCTGCTGGACTCGGTGAAGCGCCGGTTCGGCGAGCTGGTCGCGGAGGCGGCCAGCCCGATCGACGACGTGCGCGGCAGTGCCGCGTACCGCAAGCACGCCCTGGCCGTCCTCGCCCGCAGGACGCTGGGCTGGGCGTGGCAGGACCACCTCGGCAAGGAGGCCCGCGAATGCGCGTGAACGTGACCGTCAACGGCGAGCAGCGGCAGGCCGACGACGTCTGGGAGGGCGAGAGCCTGCTGTTCGTGCTGCGCGAGCGGCTGGGGCTGCCCGGTTCGAAGAACGCCTGCGAGCAGGGCGAGTGCGGGTCCTGCACGGTGTACCTGGACGACGTGCCGGTGTGCGCGTGCCTGGTCGCCGCGGGCCAGGTGCAGGACCGCGAGGTCCGCACGGTCGAAGGCCTGGCCGACGGCGACCGGCTCGACCCCGTCCAGGAGGCGTTCGTGGAGGCGGGGGCGGTGCAGTGCGGGTTCTGCACGCCCGGTCTCGTCGTCGCGGCGCACGACCTGCTCGAACGCGTGCCGCAGCCGAGCGACCCGGAGATCCGCGAGGCGCTGGCCGGGAACCTGTGCCGCTGCACCGGGTACGAGAAGATCCTGGACGCCGTCCGGCTCGCGGCGGCCCGCCGATGATCACCGTCATCGACCGGGTCGCGGTGTCCACTGTGGACGCGGCGGGCACCGAGCACGCGTACGGCCACGTCGTGGTGGACGGCGACACCATCCGGTCCGTCGGCTCGGGTCCGGCGCCCGCGCAGAACGGCCCGCACACTTACGTCGACGGCTCCGGCTGCCTGCTCACCCCCGGCCTCGTCAACACCCACCACCACCTCTACCAGTGGGCCACCAGGGGTTTCGCGCAGGACGCGACCCTGTTCGAGTGGCTGACCGAGCTGTACCCGGTGTGGCGCGGGCTGGACGCGGGCATCACGCACGCCGCCGCGTCCGCGGGCCTGGCCCGGCTCGCGGTGACCGGCTGCACGACCGCCGCCGACCACCACTACGTGTTCCCGCGCGCGGGCGGCGACCAGTTCGACGCGCTCGTCGGCGCGGGCAGGCGGATCGGTATCCGGTTGCACGCCATCCGCGGTTCGATGGACCGCGGTCGGTCGCACGGCGGTCTGCCGCCGGACAACCTCGTCGAGGAGACCGAGGCCGCCCTGATCGCGACCGAGAAGGCGGTCGAGGACTACCACGACCCCGCGCGCGGGGCGTTGATCCGGGTGGCCGTCGGCCCGTGCTCGCCGTTCTCCGTCAGCCCCGAGCTGATGACCGGCGCCGCGGAACTGGCCCGCCGCAAGGGGGTCCGGCTGCACACGCACCTCGCCGAGACGATCGACGAGGAGGACCAGTGCCAGGCCGAGAACGGCTGCACGCCCACCGAGTACGCCGAACGCCTCGGCTGGCTCGGTGACGACGTGTGGCTCGCGCACACCGTGCACCTGTCCGTCGACGCCGTGAAGCGGCTCGGTGCGACGGGAACGGGGTCCGCGCACTGCCCGACGTCCAACGGACGGCTGGGCACCGGCATCGCGCCGGTCCGCGACCTGCTGGACGCTGGCGCGCCGGTCGGTCTGGGCGTGGACGGCGCGGCGTCCAACGAGGACGGTGGACTGGTGGCTGAGCTGCGCCAGTCGGTCATGCAGGCCCGGCAGCGCGGCGGGCCGAAGGCCATGACGTTCCGCCAAGCGTTGTGGCTGGGCACGATGGGCGGCGCCCGCTGCCTCGGCCGCGAGGACGAGATCGGCTCGATCGAACCCGGCAAGCTCGCGGACCTGGCCCTGTGGCGGCTCGACGGCGTCGACCACGCGGGCATCACCGATCCGGTGGCGGCACTGGTGTTCGGGCCGCAACCGCCGTTGAAGCTGCTGCTGGTCGGCGGGAAGACCGTGGTCGCCGACGGCGAACTCCGCACCGCACCGGCCGACGACCTCGCCCGTGAACTCAGGACCGCCAGCGCGAAGTTGATCGAGGTGTCGAAATGAGTCTCACCCCCGCAGAACTCAGCTCCAGCGTCGCAGGCGGTATCGGCGCCAGCCCCCAGCGCCCGGACGGCAACCTCAAGGTGCGCGGCGAGTTCGCCTACGCGTCGGACCTGTGGCACGAGGACATGATCTGGGGCTCGACGCTGCGCAGCCCGCACCCGTACGCGCGGATCGTGTCGATCGACCTGACCGAGGCGCTGAAGGTGCCCGGTGTGCACGCCGTGCTGACGCACCAGGACGTGCCCGGCTCGAACCTGTACGGCCTGGAGCACAAGGACCAGCCCGTGCTCGCGGTCGACGTCGTGCGCTACCAGGGTGAGGCGGTCGCGCTCGTCGGCGCCGACCACCCGGAGACCGCGACCCGCGCGATGAAGCGGATCAAGGTCGAGTACGAGGTCCTGGAACCCGTGGTGGACATGGAGACCGCGGCCGACGACACCCCGCTGCACCCCGGCGGCAACCTGGTGCGGCACGTGCCGATCCGCCGTGGCGACCAGTCCCCGACGGCCGACGTCGTGGTGTCCGGCCGGTACGAGGTCGGCATGCAGGACCAGGCGTTCCTCGGTCCGGAGTCCGGTCTCGCGGTGCCCGCAGAGGACGGCGGCGTCGACCTGTACATCGCCACGCAGTGGCTGCACGTCGACCAGGGCCAGGTGGCCAGCGCGCTGGGCATGCCGCTGGACAAGGTGCGGCTCACGCTGTCCGGCGTCGGCGGCGCGTTCGGCGGCCGTGAGGACCTGTCGATGCAGGTGCACGCGTGCATGTTGGCGCTGCACACCCGCAAGCCGGTGAAGATGGTCTACAACCGCGAGGAGTCGTTCTACGGCCACGTGCACCGGCACCCCGCCGTGCTGCACTACGAGCACGGCGCCACCCGTGACGGGAAGCTGGTGTACGTCAAGGCGAGGATCTTCCTCGACGGCGGCGCGTACGCGTCCAGCACCGGCGCGGTCGTCGCGAACGCGGCCACGCTCGGCGTCGGCCCGTACGAGGTCGACAACGTGACGATCGACTGCTACGGCCTCTACACCAACAACCCGCCGTGCGGCGCGATGCGCGGATTCGGTGCCGTGCAAGCGGGTTTCGCCTACGAGTCCCAGATGGACAAGCTCGCGGAGAAGCTCGGTCTGGACCCGGTCGACGTGCGGATCGCGAACGCGATGACCGAGGGCTCGGTCATGCCGACCGGCCAGGTGGTCGACTCGGCCGCGCCGGTCGCGCAGTTGCTGAAGCTGGTCAAGGACAAGCCCCTGCCGCCCGTGTCCACGACGCTCGACCTGCGGTCGATGCCCGGTGGCGTCTCGAACACCACGCACGGCGAAGGCGTCGTGCGCGGGATCGGCTACGCCGTCGGCATCAAGAACGTCTGCTTCTCCGAGGGCTACGACGACTACTCGACGGCCCGCGTGCGCGTCCAGGTCATCGGCGGCGAACTCGTCGCGCTGGCCCACACGGCGGCGTGCGAGGTCGGCCAGGGCCTGGTGACGATCATGCAGCAGATCGTGCGCACCGAACTCGGCGTCCAGCGCGTGACGATCCTGCCGATGGACACCAGCATCGGCAACGGCGGCTCCACGTCGGCGTCCCGCCAGACGTACGTCACGGGCGGCGCGGTCAAGGCCGCCTGCGCGGCCGTGCGCGACAAGCTGACCAAGCTCGCCGGTGGCCGTGAGCTGTCCGAAGTGGACCTGGCCGACCTCGTCGGCGACGACGTGATCGACGAGACGGTCGAGTGGCGGCACCGCGCGACCGAGCCGCTGGACCCGGAAACGGGCCAGGGCAACGCCCACGTGCAGTACGGGTTCGCGGCGCACCGCGCGGTCGTCGACGTGGACGTGGAACTCGGCCTGGTCAAGGTGGTCGAGCTGGACTGCGCACAGGACGTCGGCAACGCGCTCAACCCGCAGGCCGTGCTGGGCCAGATCCAGGGCGGTTCCGCGCAGGGCCTGGGGTTGGCGGTCATGGAGGAGATCCAGACCGTCGGCGGCAAGGTGCGCAACCCGTCGTTCACCGACTACCTGATCCCGACGGTGCTCGACATGCCGCCGATGAGCATCGACGTCCTGGAACTGGCCGATCCCAACGCGCCCTACGGCGTCCGCGGTGTCGGCGAACCGCCCACGATCTCGTCCACCCCGGCCGTCGTGGCCGCCATCAGGGCCGCGACCGGCCTGGCGCTCACCCGCGTCCCGGTCCGACCCGAGCACATCACCCAGACCTAGCAGGCGTTCCCCGTCCCGCCGCGGCCCACCCGGCCGCGGCGTGGACGAGCACGCCCGAGGAGACCCCCATGACCACCTCGATCAACGCCGACCAGGCCTGGCTGCGCGAGGCCATCGACCTGGCGACGAAGAACGTCGCCGACGGCGGCGGCCCGTTCGGCGCGGTGATCATCCGCGCTGGCGAGGTCATCGCCACCGGCACCAACCAGGTCACCCCGCTGCTCGACCCGACCGCGCACGCCGAGGTGGTGGCCATCCGCGCCGCCTGCCAGGCGATCGGCGACTTCAAGCTCACCGGCTGCGTGCTCGTGTCGTCGTGCGAACCGTGCCCGCTGTGCATTTCCGCGGCGCTGTGGGCGCGGGTGGAGCGGGTCGTGTTCGCCGCCGACCGCCACGACGCGGCGGCGGCCGGGTTCGACGACCGCGAGTTCTACGAGCTGTTCGGCAAGCCCAGGGAGGACTGGAGCCTGCCCGTCCACCGCGTCAGCACGGACGTGGACGACGCGCCCTTCTCGGCGTGGCTGTCCCGCACGGACCGGGTCGACTACTAGAAGGCCGGTGCTGACCGGAGCACCAAGACGAAAACGCGGTCGACGGGGCCGGGCCGGCAAGCACGGGCCCCGCCGAACGCGCCCACCGGCATGGGAAAGGACGTCATGACCCAGTTGAGGAATGACATCCCCGCACGAACACCTCTCGACCGGTTCTTCCGCGTTGGCGAACGCGGGAGCACCCTGGGCCGCGAGGTGCGCGGTGGGATCACCACCTTCGTGGCGATGTCGTACATCGTATTGCTCAACCCGCTCATCCTCGGGGCCTCCGCCGACATCACCGGCGCGAAGCTGTCGATCGAGCAGGTCACGACCGCCACGGCGCTGGCCGCGGGCGTGATGACCATCCTGATGGGCCTGGTCGGCAACGCCCCGCTGGCGCTGGCGGCGGGTCTCGGCGTGAACGGCGTGGTCGCGTTCCAGCTAGCGCCGACGATGACCTGGGCCCAGGCGTTCGGGCTGGTGGTGCTGGAGGGCCTCTGCATCGTCGTCATGGCCGTCTCCGGTGTGCGGGAGCGGATCATCAACGCCATCCCGGCTCCGCTGAAGATCGCCATCACCGTCGGCATCGGCCTGTACATCGCGTTCGTCGGCCTGGTCAGCGCGGGTTTCGTCACCAGGACCCCGGACGCGGCCCACTCGACCGTCCCGGTCCGCATGGGTGTGGACGGTCACCTGGTCGGGTGGCCGATCGTCGTGTTCGCCGTCGGTCTGCTGCTGATGATCGTCCTGATGAGCCGCGGGGTCCCCGGCGCCGTGCTGATCAGCATCGGCACGGCGACCGTCCTGGCCGTCGTGGTCAACTCCGTGTTCCACGTCGAGGGCTGGGGCCTGGTCGAACCGACCGTGCCGGACAGCGTCGTGGCCGCGCCGGACTTCAGCCTGTTCGGGCAGGTCGACCTGTTCGGCGGCTTCGCCTCGGCGGGCGCGATCTCGGCCACGGTCTTCCTGTTCACGCTGGTGCTGTCGGGGTTCTTCGACGCGATGGGCACCATCACCAGCGTCTCCGACGAGGCCGGTCTGACCAAGGACGGCAAGGTCGAGGGCATGGGCCGCATCCTGCTGGTCGACGGCGCGGGAGCCATCGCGGGCGGGATCACCGGTTCGTCCCCGAACACCGTGTTCCTCGAATCGGCGGCGGGTGTCGGCGAGGGCGCCAGGACCGGCCTGGCCAGCGTCGTCACCGGCGTGATGCTCACGGCGACGCTGCTGTTCACCCCGCTGGCCGCCGTGGTCCCGGCGCAGGCCGCGGCTCCCGCGCTGGTCGTGATCGGCGGCCTGATGATGGCGCAGGTCCGCCGCATCCCGTGGCAGGAGGCGGACTACACCATCCCGGTGTTCCTCACGGCCGCGCTCATCCCGTTCACCTACTCGATCACGAACGGCATCGGCGCGGGCCTCATCTCCTACGTGCTCATCAAGGTCTGCAAGGGCCAGTGGCGCGAGATCGGCTGGATCATGACCAGCATCGCAGGACTGTTCGTCCTCTACTTCGGCGTAGAGGCCATCACCGCTGTACTGCGCTGACCAGGAGGCACTGTGGCTCTGATCTTCCTCAACGGCGGCGGCATGCGCGGCGGACCGCTCCACGAGCAGCTCCAGGGCACGCCCCTGCTGTGCGTGGCCCGCAGCGCCCCGAAGTACCGCTACTTCTCGGTGGGCGACCGCTTCCCGGCCATGCACCGCTCCGGAAGCGGCAGCGTCGTCGGCGAGGTCTACGACCTCCCGCTCGTCATCCTGCGCGACCACCTGCTCCCGGCCGAACCGCCGGAGCTGGAGATCGGCGTGATCGAACTGGAGGACGGCGCGGCGTGCCTGGCGACCGTCCTGCGGAACGACTGCCTCGACAACCCGGACCTCGTGGACATCACCCACATAGGTGACTGGCACGCCTACCTGCGGGGAAGAACGGAGTCCGGGCGTATTTGATGGCCCGCTCACCTCTCTTGCCTGGTGAGCCCCACCGCTGGGGGTGGCGGGGACCGCGGACGTGCGGTGGTCGGCAGGCAGGGGGCCCGCCGATCACCCACCTCTGTTCCTCCCGGAGCCGCGCGGGCGCGGGTTGACAGGCTTGGCTAATGACATTAGCTTTTGAGCTACAGCCATTAGCTACCCCTGAGGTGATGACGATGACCGAGTACCTGGAGCTCGACGGCGGACGGCTCGCCTACGACGTGATCGGCGACGGACCGCTGATCGTGCTCGCCCACGGGATGGGCGACAACCGGGCCGCCTACCGCGAGCTGGCCACCGAGTTGGCCGCCGCCGGGTACCGCGTGGCCAGCGTGGACCAGCGCGGCCACGGCGAGTCCAGCACCGGCTGGGCCTCCTACACCCGCACCGACTCGGCAGCCGACCTGCTCGCCGTGGTCAAGCACCTCGGCGGCCCGGCCGTGCTGGTCGGCCACTCGTTCACCGGCGGCTCAGCCACCATCGCGGCCGCCCAGGCCCCCGAGTCGGTGACCGCCGTCGTCGAGATCAGCCCGTTCACCCGCGCCCAGAAGGTCGACTTCGGCGGCTTCTTCACCAATGCCCGCTACCGCAAGGGCATGTCGCTGCTCATGGGCACGGGGGTGTTCCGCAGCGTCGGCCTGTGGAAGCGCTACCTCGACCACGCCTACCCCGGCACCAAGCCCGCGCGCTTCACCGAGCACCTGGCCGCACTGGACACCGACCTCCGCAGGCCCGGCCGCATGGCCGTGCTGAGCAAGATGGCCATGTCCGCCCCCACCGACGCGGGCGCGCTGCTCGGCGCCATCCACTGCCCCGCACTGGTCATCGAGGGCTCACTCGACCCCGACTGGACCGACGCCCGCGCCGAGGGCGAAGGCATCGTCGCGGCCATGCCGTCGGGCCTGGGCCGCGTCGAGGTGATCGAGGGCGCGGGCCACTACGCCCACGTCCAGTTCCCGACCCAGGTGGCCACTGCCGTCCTGTCCTTCCTCAAGGAGAACACCCGTGGCTAGGGCCGCGCTGTCCGCCGACGCCGTGGTCGACGTTGCACTCCGCCTGGTCGACGAGGAGGGTTCGACCGCACTGACCTTGGCCGCGGTCGCCTCCCGCGCGGGCGTGGCCACCCCGTCGCTCTACAAGCACGTCCGCAACCTGGCCGAACTGCGCGCACTCCTGTCGGTGCGCATCTTGGACGAGCTGAACGACGAGATCAGCGGAGCCGTACAGGGCCGCTCCGCCGACGACGCGATCCGCGCCCTCCTCACCACCTGGCGCAACTACGTGCTGACCCACCCGCACCGCTACTCAGCACTGGACCAGTCCCCCCAGCCACAGGTCGAGCAGGCGGGAGAACGACTGGTCAACATCATGCTGGCCGCCCTGCGCGCGTACGACCTGGAAGACTCCGCCGCCATCCACGCGGCCCGCTGCCTGCGCGCGGTCGCACACGGCTTCGCCGTACTGGAGATCGACCAGGGCTTCCAGCTACCGGAAAAGCTCAACGAAAGCTACGACCTGATGATCCACATGGTGATCACCGGCCTCCGCACTCCAGCTCCAAAAACTGTCGGACCCGTCGAGTAGGTTGTGAATCGGGGGGTCCTCACGAACA
>NZ_JANYMP010000031.1 GCF_025061645.1 Umezawaea endophytica
GCGCTTCGTCATCGGCCCCTGTGGCTTCATGCGTCAACGCTTTCTGCTCAAGAAGTTCGGCTCGCTGGGGAAGTCGCTCGATTGCCTCGTCCAGGGCGCGATGGGCCTCGGTGTGACGATGCAGCCAGCGTAGTGCCCTGCTTTCATCCGCAGCGAACTCCGTGGAATCGGGTGCCAAATTCGCGGCTTGAACGAAGAGGGCAAGCGCCTCCTCGTCTCGGTCTTGGTCCGCATAGATCCAGCCAAGTTCGTTCACTAGGTCGGCATCGCGAGATCGATTTTTGATTCCCGTCCGTGCCACTTCCTCAGCGTCGTCGAAACGGCCCCTAAATCGTAGGAGTGAGATGCGGAACACGGTAAGGTGAGGATCGTGAGGGTCTTTGGTGGAAGCTTCTTCGAGAAGGTCAAGAGCCGTAGTCGGATCGTCTTTGATCCACAGTGATGCTGCCTTCTGGATGAGTAAGCCGATACTGTCGGGTAGCTGGCCGAGCCCCTCCTCGATCGCTTTGACGACCTGGTCGGTCCTTCCCAGCAACTGAAGGATGGCCACGCGCATCGCGTGGCTCCCCTCGTCGAGTGGATCAAGGGTGACGGAGTGCTCGAACTTATCAAGGGCATCCGCGTGGTTCTCGATCCCGTGCAGCGCCATGCCCCAGGTCGAGTACAGTAAGCCCACATCTCGATGTTGTTCGATCACGTTCTCGATGTACGAGAGCGCTTCGTCGTAGCGACCCATCTTGCACAGGTGGCTTGTCTTCTTCTCGTGGGCATAGATGTAGTCGGATTGGAGGTTCAAGGCCAATTCGAAACATCGTAGGGCCTCGTCGGATCGACCTGCGGCAGCGAGTGCGGAACCTCGTGCGCAAGCCAGTTCGGGAGCATATGGATAACGTCGCCGCGCCTCTCGTGCCGCTTCATCCGACTCGGCGTATCGAGCAAGGTGCTTTAGCGCGGAAATCCGCCACTCTAGCGCTTCAAGGTGGTTCGGGTCTCGATCGAGGACGTCCTCGACCTCCGAGAGGAGACTTGAGTTATCTCCTGTCTCGTCGACAGACACTCGCCCCCGCGCGATGCGGGTGAGATGGGCGTCTGGGAGTTCGGCGAGAATCACGTCGGCAAGTTTCCTCGCTTCCGCATAACGACGGCGGCTGCTGAGCAACGCCACCTGCCATGCTCGTGCGAGCTCGTTTGTCGGATCCAGAGCCACGGCGCGTTGCAGATGGTCGTCGGCTACCGCGTGACGCCTTCGCTGCAGCGCAATCCGACCCAGTTCTACTTCGGCGACCGCGCCGTCGAGCGTCTCCTCGATCAGTTCGATGGCCTCGTCGTACCGGTGTGCGCGGCGGAGGCGAGTGACGCGATCGTCCATCGAGGTAGTGCACACGGGGTGCCGTGGTCGGCGCTTCCGCCAACCGGGCGGAAGATGGGCATCGTTACGCTGTGCCGTACTCGATGCCGACCATGGTGAAGGAGTCACGTGATCGCGCTCGTGAGGTACCTCGCCGTCGACCTGCTGCGGTCGCAGCGGTACCTGCCGCCGCTGCTCCTGCACTGCGCCGTGCTCGGCATGATGTTCAGCGGTGACGCGGGTGACGCGCTGTTCGCCTACGCGGGTTCCTGCGCGCTGATCTACCCGGTCGCCGCCTGGTTCGGGGTGGTCGTCGCGACGACCGAGGACCCGATCCAGCGCACCGTCACGGCGGTCACGGCCGGTGGTTGGGGGCGGGTCGCGGTGGCGCAGGCGTTGCTGGCCGCGGTGGGGGTGGTGGTGCTCTCGGTGATCGCCACGGTGTGGCCCGTGGTCACCAACCCGCACCCGTACTCGCTCGCCGAGGTGGGGCTCGGGGCGGTCGCCCACCTGGTCTGCGGGTTCACCGGGGTCGGGGTGGGGATGTTGTGCTCGCGGCCGGTGATCGGGCGGGCCGGGCCGTCGCTGCTGGCCGTGGTGGCGGTCGTGGCGGTGACGTTCAAGGTCGGGCAGGCCACGCCGGTGGGCGCGGTGCTCGGCGGGTTGGCGCACCGGGACCTCGGGGCGCTGCCGGTCGCGGCGGTCGCGGCCGTGCTGCTGGTCGCGGTCTCGGCGGTGGCGGCGTGGCGCCTGGGGCCCCGCCGGGCGTGAGGCGAACCGGAACGGCGAACGCCCCGCCACCGGAGTCGGTGACGGGGCGTTCGCGGTGGTGGAGCGCTACTTCACGAGCTTCAGCAGCTCGTCGATGTCCTTCGGCTCCAGACCCCGCATGAGGGTCAGGCCGAGCTCGCTGTACGTGCGGACCGGGCTGACGTACCACTTGCCGTCGACCTCGGTGGACACGACGCCGACGCCGTCCTTCAGCACCCTGGCGCCGATGCGGCCGATCACGTCGGCCACCGAGCCGGACACGCTCTTGCCGCCCTGCTGCTCGACGAGCTGCGTGATCTCGTCGGCGCACAGCTTCTGGTCCTGGCCCTGCGCGGAGACGGAGTAGCAGTCGCCGGAGCGGACGATTTCGACCTTCTCGCCGTCCACCTCGACGCCGAGCTTCTTGATCGTCAGCAGCGTGCCGCCGGTGACGTCCTTGGAGTCCGTCTCGAACGCCGTCAGCTTCGCGCCCGTCGCCGGGACCTTGCCGACCTGGTCGATGATCACCGGACCGAGGTCCTGGAGCACGCCCAGCTCATCCGGCGGCAGCAGCGCGATGACCTTGGTCAGGTCGGCGCTCATGCCCGCTTCGACGATCTGCTTCGCGGCGTCGGAGGCCGACCCGGCGCCCGCGGGGGCGATCGGGTTGGACGGCCACTTCAGCTTCTCCTCGTGCAGGACGTTGTCCGCGATCGTGTAGAAGAGGCTGGGGTACCACTCGCCGTCGACCTTGATCGACGCGATGCGGACCGGCTCGCCCTTGTTCGACTTCTTGATCTCCTCGGCGATGTCGATCGTCTCGGTGGTCGGCTTCGTGTCGAGGTTCGCGCCCATCGCCTCGACCAGCTTGTCCGTCAACGGGATCTTCTTGACGTCCGAGGTCAGCGTGATCTTGCCCTCGGTCAGCTTGTTGATCACGAGGTGGTCGTTGACCGTCTCGGCCGCGGCCTCGTCGAACTTGACGTTCTCGGCCTTGAACTCGACACCGCTGATCTTGTTCGGGTCGGCTTCCTTCTTCAGCACCTCGAGCCGCTTCAGCTCGTCGACGGTGCCGGTCAGGTAGTCCTTGCTCAGCTTCGCCTCGGCGGGCGCGAGGCCGTTCATGATGCCGATGACGTCACCGCTGCCCAGCGCGCTGACGAGGTTGTTCGCCGCGGCGGCCGGGCTGGGGGCGCCCGCGGCCACGTCGTTGGAGTTCTTCAGCGCGTACACGGTCACCACGGCGCCCGCGGCGAGCGCGACGACGGCGACCACGGCGGTGATCGCCAGGCCGGTGCGCTTCTTCTTCGGCGGGCCGCCCGCGTACCCGATCGGCGGCTGGCCGCCGGGCGGGAACTGCTGCTGGCCGTACGGGTCCTGGCCCCACGCCTGCTGCGGCTGCTGGGGGAAGCCCTGCGGACCGGTCTGCGGGTAGCCGCCCTGCTGCGGGAAGCCCTGAGGGTTGCTCTGGGGGAAGCCCGGCTGCTGCTGGGGGAAGCCCTGCGGGTTGCTCTGCGGGTAGCCGCCCTGCTGCGGTTGCTGCGGGAAGCCCTGCGGACCCGTCTGGGGGTAGCCGCCCTGCTGCGGGTTCTGCTGCCACCCACCCTGCTGCGGCTGGTTCGGGTTGTTCTGCGGGGGCCATTCGCCGCCGCCGCCACCTGGGTAGCTCACGGTGTTCCTCCTGGTTTGCTGGTCGCTGCGCGGGCCGACGCGGTGAGCACGGTGATCGCCCCCGCGATCGCCAGCACGGCACCACAGAGGGCAACGGCCGGTCCGGTCAGGCTGATCCCGACCATCGCGCCCTCGTTGCTCCCTTGGACGGTGGCAAGTGCCGCCACCGTTCCCGTGATCGTGCCAAAAAGAATTCCGATCCACGCGGCGAATCGTCGAAGTCCGAAGGTGAACAAGAGCACGCAGCAGACCGCCGCCGGAGTCATCGCGACCCACGCGACCCGGATGACCTCGCCATATCCGTTTCCCAGACCCGCCCAACCACGGAGAGCGAGCACCTCGTAGCTGTCCCTGTTCACGGTTCCCGATCGCAACCAGGGCAGGAACGAACCCGCCACGGTCGTTATCAAACCGAGAGCACCTACTCCGCAACCAAGCCACATCGCGCGCACCGGCACATGCTCTCAGGCCTTTCTCGGCACATTTCTCCAGGACACGGAAAATGGTCACGAGATGCGTGTGGAACGGTGGGGCGGTGGACGTGACCAGAGCGAGCGCGGAGGTGGCCGCCGCGCGCCGTGTGACGGTTCTCACGGGCGCGGGCGTCTCGACCGGGTCCGGGATCCCGGACTTCCGCGACCCGGACGGCGCGGCGCTCCTCGAACCCGACCTCGCCACCTACCTCGCCGACGCCGAGGTGCGCCGCGTGGCGTGGCGCGCGCGCCTGGACCACCCGGTCTGGGCCGCCGCCCCGAACCCGGCGCACCGCGCGCTGGTCGACCTGGAGGGCTCCGGCCGGTTGCGCTCGCTGCTGACCCAGAACGTCGACGGCCTGCACCAGCGGGCCGGGTCGACGTCGGTGGTCGAGTTGCACGGCACGATCCGCGAGACCTCCTGCCTCGTGTGCGGCGCGCGCGGCCCGATGTCCGCCGCGCTCGACCGCGTCCGCTCCGGCGACGCCGATCCCGCGTGCCGGGAGTGCGGCGGCGTCCTCAGGTCGGCCACCGTGTCGTTCGGCCAGCCGCTCGACGCCGACGTGCTGCGCGCCGCCCGCACCGCGGCGCTCGACTGCGACCTCCTGCTGGTCGCGGGCACGTCGCTGCTGGTGGCGCCCGCCGCCGACCTCGTCGGACTGGCCGCCCGAGCGGGCGCGACCGTGGTGATCTGCAACGCCGAGCCCACCCCGTACGACGCGCTGGCCGCCGCCGTGGTCCGCGACCCGGTGGACCGCGTGCTGCCGGAACTCGTGGCGGCGCCCGTGATCGAGTCGAATCGACCGGTCAGGACGTGGGGCGATCCGAGCACGTGGTGATTAGGGTTGGGTCCTGATCGACACCGGAGGTGCGTCCCATGAAGGTGCCACTGACGATCGCGGACTTCCTGGACCGCGCCGAGCTGGTCTTCCGCGACTCGACCGCGACGATCGACGAACCCGACCAGCCCGCGGGCCCGGTGGCGACGACGACGTACGGCGACATGGCCGTGCGGGCGCGCGCCTGGCAGGCCGGGCTGGACGCGCTGGGCGTCGGTGAGGGCGAACGGGTCGCCGTCGTGAGCCACAACTCCGCGCGGCTGCTGGAACTCCTGCACGCCGTGCCCGCGAGCGGCCGGGTGTGCGTGCCGGTGAACTTCCGGCTCAGCGCCGACGAGGTGTCCTACATCGTCGAGCACAGCGGCGCGTCGGTGCTGCTGGTCGACCCCGAGCTGAAGGCGCTCGACGGGATCACCGCGCGGCACCGGTTCACCCTCGGCGAGCAGACCGAGACCGAGCTGATGCGGTTCGACACCGCGCCGCGGCCGTGGAGCGCGCCGGACGAGGACGCGACGGCCACCATCAACTACACCTCCGGCACGACCGCGCGGCCCAAGGGCGTCCGGCTGACGCACCGCAACATCTGGCTCGACGCGGTCACGTTCGCCATGCACACCCGCGCGTGGGAGCGGGACGTGTACATGCACGTGCTGCCGATGTTCCACTGCAACGGCTGGGGCATGCCGTACGGGCTGGCAGGCCTCGGCGTGCCGCAGGTGGTGCTGCGCAAGGTCGACGGCGCCGAGATCCTGCGCCGCGTGCGCGACCACGGCGTGACGCTGATGTGCGGCGCGCCCGCCGTGTGGAACAGCGTGCTGGACGCCGCGCAGTCGTGGGAGGGCGAGGTCCCCGGCCGTGGAACGGTGCGGATCGTGTGCGCCGGTGCCCCGCCGCCCAGCCGGACCATCGCGCGGGTGTCGGAGGAACTGGGCTGGGAGTTCCTCCAGATCTACGGCCTCACCGAGACGTCGCCGCTGCTGACGTTCAACCGCACCCGGCCGCAGGACGTCGACCTGCCCGCCGAGGAGCGCGCGCAGAAGCTGTCGCGCGCCGGGGCGCCGGTCGTCGGGGCGCGGCTGCGGGTCTCGGAGGACGGCGAGGTGCTGGCCCGGTCGAACGTGGTGATGGACGGCTACTGGGAGAACCCCGACGCGACGTCCGACGCGATCTCCGACGGCTGGTTCCGCACCGGCGACGGCGGCTACCTGGACGACGAGGGCCACCTGACGATCTCGGACCGCCGCAAGGACGTGATCATCACCGGCGGGGAGAACGTGTCGTCAATCGAGGTCGAGGACGCCGTGTTCAGCCACCCGTCGGTCGCCGAGGTCGCGGTCATCGGCGTGCCGCACGAGAAGTGGGGCGAGACGATCAAGGCGCTCGTGGTCGTGGCCGAGGGCGCGGCGGTCACCGAGGTGGAGATCATCGCCCACTGCAAGGCGAAGCTCGCCGGGTACAAGGCGCCGACGTCCGTCGAGTTCCGCGACGCCATCCCGCGCACGGCCACCGGCAAGATCCAGAAGTTCCGGCTGCGCGAGCCGTACTGGGAGGGCCTGAGCCGCAAGGTGAACTGACCACTCTGAGTGTGCCTGTGACACGTGTGGTTGATGGTGCACGTGTGCCAGGTGGCGGCATCGGGGACCGGGTGGCACGCTGCCATGAAGCATCGCCACTAGGCCGAACGGCCTAGTGGCGATGAGCTGATTGGTGGGAGGTGACGTCGTGCTCACACGGCGGGCAGTCGCTCGGGCCGCGGTTTCCGGGGTGGTGGCGGTGGTCGTGGCCCTCGCGGTGGCGGGCCCCGGCCTCGCCGCTCCACCGCCTCCACCGAACCCCGGCGACTCGGAGATCAGCGCGAGCCGCGCGGACGCCGACGCCAAGGCGGCCAGGGTCGGCGAGCTGACCGGTCAGCTCACCCAGGCCGAGGCGCGCCTGCAAGAGCTGACCGACGACGTCTCGTACAAGATGGAGCTGGCGAACAAGGCCAGGGTCGACCTGGAGACCGCGCAGGCCGAGGCCGCGAAGGCGCTCGCCGACGCCGAGTCCGCCAAGGTCGAGGCCGACGCCGCGGGCAAGGCCGTCGAGGACAGCCGCCGCGACCTGGACGAGTTCGCCGCCGCCAGCTACCAGCAGGGCAGCACCATCGGGTCCATCAGCGCCTACTTCGGCGCCACCAGCCCGGAAGACCTGCTCGCCCGCGCGCAGCTCCTCGAAGCCGTGTCCGGGTCGAGCCTCAACGCGATGGACCAGATCGAGCGCAGCCGCACGGAGATGGCGAACAAGGACTCCGCCGCCCGCGCCGCGCTCGACGTCGCGAACCGGAAGCAGGCCGCGGCCGACGAGGCCAAGAAGGCCGCGGACGACGCGCAGGCCGTCGCCGTGCTCGCGCAGCAGAACCAGGCGGGCCAGGCGGCCCTGATCAGGGAGAGCAAGGCCAGCGTCGAGTCCCAGCTCGCCGAGGCGCTCGGCGCGGTCGACGGCCTCACCGCGCAGCGCGCCCAGTACGACCAGTGGGCCGCGGACAAGCAGCGCGAGGACGACGAGAACGCCCGCCGCGCCGCCGAGGCGGCGTCCGCCCAGCAAGTGGAGGAGGAGGACGACGCCCCCGCCGTGCAGGCCCAGCGCCCCCAGCCCGTCCAGTCGGCCCCGAGCGGCGACGGCGTCGAGATCGCCATCTCCCGCGCCATGGCGTACATCGGCACCCGCTACTCATGGGGCGGCGGCAACTACAACGGACCCACCGTCGGCATCCGCGACGGCGGCGTCGGCGACTCCTACGGCGACTACTACAGCGTGGGCTTCGACTGCTCGGGCCTGATGATGTACGCCTTCGCGGGCGCGGGCGTGTACATCCCGCACTACAGCGGCTACCAGTACAACTCCGGCCGCAAGGTCCCGCTCAACCAGGCGCAGCGCGGCGACATGCTCTTCTGGGGCCCAGGCGGCGGCACCCACGTCGCCCTGTACCTCGGCGGCGGCATGATGGTCGAGGCCCCGTACTCCGGCTCCAGCGTCCGCGTCTCCCCGGTGCGGTACGGCGGCATCATGCCGTACGCGACCCGACTGCTCTGACGGCCATTCGGCGCGAATCGTGAATTCGGTGAAAACGACCGTCAGCCCGACAAGATCGATGCACGGCTTAACCGCTGAATTGCGGGAAACGGAACCGATCGTGTTCCGAGCATTGGGCCGATCGAGTCGTTCAACCGGATCCGGTGGCTCGGCAGGAGATATTCAGGCGCTGTTTCGTGCATTCTGTCGCCAGTGGGAGTGAGCCAGTAGTCGGGCCACTCGCGACGATTGCGGGAGTGGTGCACCGTGGCCGAGCATCGGGCGATTGTCGTAGTGGACATCGTGAACTTCACCGACCCCGACCGCAGCGCGGCACACCAGCGGACCGTCCAGACGGGCCTCTACGCGCTGCTGGAGCGGTCGTTCGCCGAGGCGGGCATCACCTGGTCTTCCTGCCACGTAGAGGATCGCGGCGACGGCGCGCTCATCCTGGTGCCGCCGGAGTTCCCGAAGAGCGACCTGGCCGACCGCTGGCCGACCCGCCTGCTGGCCGGGCTCCGACTCCACAACGCGCTCCACTCGCACGAGGCGCGGGTGCACCTGAGGGTCGCGCTGCACGCGGGCGAAGTGCACCTGAACGCGCACGGCGCGGTCAGTCCCGCGATCAACCTCGCCTGTCGGATGGTCGACGCGGAAGAGGCCCGCAGGGCGCTGGCCGATTCCGGTGGAATTCTCGCGCTGATCGCGTCCGACCTGTTCTACGGCGACGTGGTGAAAGCCGAGCCCGCGGCCATGCCCAATTCCTATCGCCGCATCCCCGTCGTGGTGAAGAGGACGGAAGCGGTGATCTGGCTCCGACTGCCCGACGGCGGTGACGGTGGTGTCGACGCCACGAGCGCACCCGCCCGCCCGCCGCGGGGCACCAGGTTCGTCGACCTCGTCGACGCGCTGTCGGCACTGGGGGTCATGGTCGACGTGGCGGGCAGGCAGGTGGTGCTGGAGCAGCTCCGCTCCGAGATCGGCGCTGCGGTCCGCTACCACGCCCAGACCAGGCTGCACGTCGTGTCGATCCTGCGCACCTGCCAGCGGTACGAAGGCGGCCTCGCCGAACTGGCAGGTGTGCTCCGCGACGTGGAAGGGGATTCGCTCGCGATGCGCCACTTCGACGTGGTCGTGCGCGACTGGGTGGCGGACGGGGCCGGGTAGACCGCCGTGCGACGGCACCCGGCAGCACTGGTCGAGGGGGAGGTGAGCCGTGGCGGGTGTGCCCGGAGCGGACAGTCCGCTGGACGTCCTGGTGAACGCGGTCGAGCGGGTCGGGGTGATGCGCGACCCCGACGGGAGGCAGGTGTTCCTGGACGTCCTCGACACGTACCTGCCGTCCCCGCTGCGGGTCAAGGACCACTCCGAGCGCCGGGCGCACGTCTACAGCATCGTCCTCGCGTGCTACCGGATGTCGGTGCTGCCCGTGCTGGTCTCGGCGCTGGAGAGCTTGGACCCAGGGTCCGACGCGGTACGCGAGGCACGGGTCCAGGTGGAGCGGATGCAGGCGGCTGACCTGCTGACCGAGCGCGAGCGGAGGTCCCTGCTGGAGGTGCTGGCCGAGGTCGGGTGCGAGCACGTGGCGGAGGTGTGCGAACTCGTGGCGGGACCGGCCGCCGCCCCGCCGGACTCGGAGCTGCTGGACCCGGTCGACGGGGCGCTGTACCTGCAACACCTCAACGGCAGGCCCGGCGGGGTGCCGCCGCTGCTGCTCTTCATCGAGCACCTGGCGAGGCACACGCCGAGGAGGCCCGCCGACTGGTTGCGCCGCTGGAGCGACCAGCGGGCGCGGGAGTGGCACGTGGCGGACCAGCTCCGAGCCGCGCGCGGGCGGGGCTTCGTCGGCGACACCGCCTCCGGCAACGGCGTCGTCACGGCCTGCCTGGTGGTGCGGATCGAGCGCCGCGGCCTGCGCCACGACGTCTACCGCCTGACGATGTGGCGGCACCTGGGCCCCGGCTGGCGGCCGAGGCACGGCGGTCACGTCAGCGGCAACCTCGTCGAGCTCGAGGCCGTGGTGGCCCGGCTCGTCGACGACGCCGAGGAGACCTGGGCCAAGCGGGCCAACGTGATCAGGGTCGAGTTCCTCCTCCCGTACGACCTCCTCAACCTTCCGGTGGACCAGTGGAAGCTGGAGACCGACTCGGGTCTCCCGCAGGCGCTGGGGCTGAGGTACCAGGTGGTCCTGCGGAGCCTGGACCGCGCTCGCACCTACCGCTGGCACCGCGGCTGGAAGGAGCGCTGGTCGACCATGATCGGCGCGCTGCGCTTCCAGCCCACGGCGCACTGGTGCGGCGACCCCAGGGCGCGCGACCTCGGGGAACTCGACGCGCTGCTGGCGGTGAGCCCGGAACTCGTGTCCCTGGTGTTGAGCGCCCCACCCCCGCCCGTGGGCACCAAGGGGCCGAGCGAGATCCTCGTCGGCCTGCGCAACGGCCTCCCGGTGATGATCTGGCACCGGGCCGACGGCCCGAGGCGCACCTTCAGCTCCGCCGTCCGCCCGCTCCTCACGAGCCACCCGGATCTGCCGGAACAGGTGCGGAGGCTGCGCGGCGGGCAGGGCGCCGTCCGGTTCACGGGGCAGATCTGCTCCCACGTGTCCCTCCTGTGGGACGACCCGAACCGCACCGTCGAAGTGGTGGAGCTGCCCATGGCTCCGAACGGCCAGGAGGTCTCATCCCCATGACCCGAGCGGACGAGGACTCGACCGGTACCCCGGCCTGGTGGATCTACCGGGGCACCGGCGTGCCGAGCCCCGACGTCGACCTCTCCGCCCTGCCCGGCCCGCCCGCGTGGAGGACGTTCACCGGGGGCCCCGTGGTGGAGGCGGACCTGGGCGGCTGGGAGGAGGAGACGGAACGGCGGCTGGGGTCGCCGACGTCGGCCAGGCTGAGGGAGACGCCCGTCCAAGAGGTCACGATGGTGAACACCGCGCTGCTCCTGCGCAGGCCGCTGCTCGTCACGGGTCGTCCGGGGACGGGGAAGTCCGCGCTGGCGTACAAGATCGGGCGGGAACTCGGGCTCGGCAGGGTCCTGCGGTGGCCGGTCAGCAGCAGGAGCACGCTGGAGGAGGGCCTGTGGGAGTACGACGCGATCGGTCGGGTGCAGGCGGCCGCGACGCGGCGCGACCAGGAGCCGGACATCGGCGAGTTCGTGCACCTCGGTCCGCTGGGCACCGCCCTGCTGCCGTGCGACCTGCCGAGGGTCCTGCTGATCGACGAGCTGGACAAGTCCGACATCGACCTGCCGAACGACCTGCTGAGCGTCTTCGAGGACGGTGAGTTCGCGATCAGGCCGCTGGTGCGGATCGCTCGGACCCGGCCGGAGGTGCGGGTCTTCACGGCCGACTCCGACAACACCGCCGACATCCGCAGGGGCCGGGTGGCGTGCAAGGCCTTCCCGATCATCATCATCACGAGCAACGACGAACGCGAGTTCCCGCCCGCCTTCCTGCGCCGCTGCCTGCGGCTGACCATGCCCGACCCGACGGTCGAGCAGCTCGCCAACATCGTGGCGGCGCACTTCCACGGCAAGGAGGTCGGCCAGGCGACCGAGCTGATCAGGGCGTTCGTCGAGCGCAGCGCGCACCACGGCGGGCTGGCCGCGGACCAGTTGCTGAACTCGATCTACATGGCCACGTCGGGCGCGTACACGCAGGACGAGGACTGGCGGCTGCTGTGCGAGTCCCTGTGGCACGAGCTCGGACCGTCATGACCGGTGAGCCGCGGGAGCGGATCGACACCGCCGGCCTCGTCTGGGACGAGGTCGCGGACGCACTGTGGCTCGCCGTCCACAGCGGCGGCGGTGTGCCCCCACCCGCGCCCGACCCGCCGGAGCGGGGAGGCCTGACGGGCGACCCCGGTGTTCGGGAGGGCGACGGCGCCGACCACCCCGAGCGGGATCCCCCGGAGGGCACCGGGCCCGAGGAGTCCGAGACGGTCGCGCTGTACCTGCGGCGCGGCGGCGCGACCGCGGCGACCACCGCGGGGCCCCAGCCCGCCGCGAGACCGGTCGACGTGGTCCACCTGATCGACAGCCGGGCGATCGTGCGAGCGCTGCGGCCGTTGATGAGGACCGTGCCGTCGCGCGTCGAACGGGCGCTGGACGAGGAGGGCACGGCGGTCCGCGCCGCCGAGGAAGGGCTGTGGCTGCCCGAACTCCGGCCTGCGCGCGTCCACCCGTACGACCTGGCGCTGGTGATCGACGAAAGCGCGTCGATGAAGGTGTGGCGGGGTGAGGCGGACGCCTTCCGCAGGCTCCTGGAGCGGCAGGGCGCCTTCCGCGACGTGCGGGTGCTGCTGCTCGACACGGACCAGCCGGGGGAGACCGTCGCCCTGCGCGGCGACTCCCCGCACGCCCAGCGCTGGCCCCCGTCCGCGCTCACCGACCCCACGGGGCGACGGGTCGTCTTCGTGCTCACCGACGGCGTCGGCCAGGCGTGGCGGGACGGTCGGGTGCACGACGTGCTCACCCGGTGGGGCCGAGCCGGTCCGGTTGCCGTGGTGCAGGTGCTGCCCTCGGAGATGTGGGCCTCGTGGTCGGCGATCGACACGCGGATGTGCGCGTGGCGCACCCCCGGACCGTTGCGGCCGTCGTCGCGGTGGGTGGCCGAGCCGCTCGACCTCGACGTGTTCGACGAGGGCTCGGACGTCCTCCCCGTCCCGGTCCTCGAACTCGACGGCGAGTGGTTCGAGCGCTGGGTCGGCCTCGTCACGGCCGTCGGTGTCGGCGGCTTGGAGCTGCCCGGCCTCCGGGCCGCGGTCGGCGGCGACCCCGTCGTGGGCGTCAGCGCCGACCTCGACCCGGTGGAGCGGGTCCTGCGCTTCAGGCGCATCGCGACCCCGACGGCGTTCCGGCTGGCCGTGCTGCTCGCGGCGGCGCCGCTGGCGATCCCGACCATGCACGGCGTCAGGACGGTGCTGCTCCCGTCCTCCGAACCGGCCCACCTCGCGGAGGTCTTCCTGGGAGGCCTCCTCCGCCCGGTGCCCGAGTCCTCGGCCGAGTTCATGGCTGAGGTGGCGGAGTACGACTTCCACAAGGGCGTCCGCGCCGAGCTGCTGGCGGGTGGAGCGCGCGCCGACACCGCCGCGGTGCTGCGCCTCGTCCAGGAGTTGCTGGGGGACCGCGTCCAGGCGGTCGGCAACCTCGACCAGGTCCTGCGCCACCCGGACACGGCGGCCATCCCGGTCGTCTCCGGCGTGGAAGTCCCCCTGCTGCGGCTCCAGCGCGACGTGATGCAGGCCCTCTCCGGCCCGTACGCCCGGCGCGCGGTCGGGATCGACGCGGTGCTGCCCCACGTGGGCGGTACCGGGGCGATCGACCCCGAGGGCGACGAGACGGTGCTGGGGACCGGGCGGAAGCGGACCGGGACGGGGTTCCGGGTGGACGAGCGGGCGGACGACCGCGAGCGGGACGGGGGTGACGACGTGGTGGAGAACGACCAGGGCTCCGGGCGGTCGGGCGCGGCGAAGGCCCGGCCCGCGGTGCAGGGCGGCATCCCGTTGCGCAACGTGAACTTCACGGGACGCGACGAGGTGCTCGACGACCTGCACGCCAGGCTCAACCGGGACGAGCCGACCGCGGTACTCCCCGAGGCCCTGCACGGCCTCGGGGGCATCGGGAAGTCGCAGATCGCGGTCGAGTTCGTCTACCGCCACAGGTCCGAGTACGACCTGGTCTGGTGGATCCCCGCGGAGGACGTCGAGCAGATCCAGACCGCGTACGTGAACATCTGCGCGCGGATCGGCCTCCGCGCCGAAGCGGGCGTCGACACGGCGGTGCCGCTGGTGCTGGAGGCGCTCCGGGCGGGCACGCTCTACCCCCGGTGGCTGCTGGTCTTCGACAACGCCAACGCGCCGGAGGACGTGCGCAGGTACTTCCCCCAGGGCGCCGGGCACATCCTCATCACCTCGCGGGACGGGCGCTGGGCAGGGGTCGCGTCCTCGCTGGCCGTGGACGTGTTCACCCGAGCCGAGAGCATCAGGCTGCTGCTGAGGCGCAACCCGACCATGGCGGAGGCCGACGCCGACCGCCTGGCGGAACTGCTGGGCGACCTCCCCCTCGCGGTGGACCAGGCGGCGGCCTGGTGCTTCGAGACCGGCATGACCGCGGACGAGTACCTCACCCTGTTCGAGGACAAGCGGACCGAGCTGCTGAGCGTCGGGCCACCGCCCACGGACTACCCGGTCACGGTGGCCGCCGCCTGGAACCTGTCGATGGACAGGCTCAGCGACAAGTTCCCGGCGGCCCACGAGCTGCTCCAGGTGTGCGCGTTCTTCTCGCCCGAGCCGATCGCCCGCAAACTCCTGTCGAACGTCCGGAACATCGAGTCCCCCGAGGCGCTGGCCGAAGCGCTCCGGGACCCGGTGCTCCTCGGCCGGGCCATCCGGGAGATCAACCGGTACAGCCTCGCCAAGATCGACCACAGCACGCACACCATCCAGCTCCACCGCCTGGTCCAGAGCGTGCTGCGCAGCCACATGACCCCCGAGGTCCAGCGGCGACTGCGCCACGTCGCCCAGGTGCTGCTCGCGAACGGCGACCCGAACCAGCCGGACGACGCCGAGTACTGGACGCGCTACCAGGAGCTGCTGCCGCACGCGCGGGCCGCGAGGGTGCTGGACTCGGACGACCCCTGGGTGCGCAAGCTCGCCATCAACGTGGCGAACTTCCTCTACGCCTGGGGCGATCCGGAGCGGGCGCGCGACATGTCCGCCGAGATGGTCGCCCTCTGGCGCGTCCGCCTCGGTGAGGACCACCTGGACACGATGATCGCGAACCGGTGGCACGGCCGCGCCCTGCGCGCGCTCGGGAAGTACGCGGAGTCCAGCCTCATCGCCAGGCACACCCTCGACCGGCTGCGCGCGACCCTCGGCGACGACCACGAGGAGACCCTGCTCACCGCGCACGGCGTCGCCTCGGACCTGCGGGCGCGCGGTGACTTCGAGGCGGCCCGCGAACTCAACAGGGACACGTACGAGCGGGCGCGGCGGGCGTTCGGCGAGGACGACCCCGAGACCCTGCGCGCGGCGAACAACTACGCCCTCAGCATGCGGCTGGCGGGATACCTCCAGGACGCCAAGGAACTCGACGACGGCACGTGCCGTCGACGTGCCGACGTGCTGGGCGAGGACCACAGGTTCACCCTGATCACCCGCGACAACTTCTCCGTCGACCTCCGAGCCTGCGGTGACTACGAGGCGTCGTGCGTCCTCCAGGACGAGACCGTGAACCGCTTCCGCGAGGTCGTCGGCCCTCATCGCGCGCTCACCCTGACGGCGATCACCAACCTGTCCATCTCCCGGCGCAAGTACGGTGACCACGAAGGCGGTCGGGTGCTGTCCGACGAGTCCTACCGGGGTCTGCTCGACCGGTTCGGCCCCCGCCACCCCGACTCGATGTCGGCGGGGATGAACCACTCGATCTCCCTGCGGCAGACCGGCGAGCTGAGAGCCGCGCTGGAACTGGGGGAGAAGGTCTGGCACCTCTACCAGGTCGTGATGGGGGAGGACCACCCCTTCACCCTGGCGGGCGCCACCAACCTCGCCGTCACGCTCCGCCTGCTCGGCGAGTTCGACCGGGCGCGCGAGGTCAACACGCACACGTTGAGCGCGTTCAGGAGGGTGCTCAGGCCCGACCACTTCTTCACGCTGACCTGCGCCACGAACCTGGCCAGCGACCTCGCCGTCGCGGGGCGGCTCGCCGACGCCCACGAACTCGACGCGTCCACGCTGGACCACTCCACCGCGGCCCTCGGCCGTGACCACCCCTCGACCCTCGCCGTGACGGTGAACCTCGCGCTCGACCTCCAGGGGCTCGGGCGGCTCGACGAGTCCGACGAAATCCGCAGGGACGTCGTCGTGCGGTTCGGGCGGGTCCTCGGCGCGCAGCACCCCGCGACGTTGGACGCCATGAACAACGTCCGGGCCAACTGCGACCTCGACCCCATGCAGATCTAGGGGGCCGCGCCGATCCACTCGGCGAGCCCGACCGGGTCCGGTGCGACCGCGCCGGGCCTGCCGACGACGGCCAGGTAGACGGCCTTCACCAGGTCCGGCCGGTCGAGGATCGCCGCCCCCGCGGGCGTCGTGCGGAGAGCCGCCCCGAGGCCGGTCCACGCCGTCGTCCGGGTCGGGTCGTCGCGCACCAGGTCGAGGTAGCCGGGCAGCGCCCGCGCGGTGTCTCCCGCGACGAGCGCGAGATCGGCCCCCGAGGCGCCGGGAACGGTTCCCGGATCGGCGACGACCGCGGCGAACGCGGCGGGATCGGCCAGCCGCAGCCGGGCCAGGACCGGCCGCGGCGTCGGCTCGTCGGCGCCTGCCGACAGGGTGCTCCCCGGCGCGGGCCGGTCCGGTCGCGGACCTCCCGAGAGCCACGCGTCGGCCAACGCCACCACGTGGGCCGGGTCCGGGCGGAGGTGCCTCCCCCGCCAGGTCGCGTGGTGGTCCGCCGCGGTGTCGCGGGCGGCCGACAGCACGTCGGGGGGCACGGGATCGGTGGACCAGGCTTCCAGCCGGTCCGCCTGGGCCGACACGAACCGGCGGCCGAGGTCCGTCAGGTGCGGGTCGTCCCGCAGGGCGCGCGCGACCAGGAGCGACTGGTCGCGCCAGTGCGCGAACTCGAAGTGGGCGATCGGCGTGTCGTCGGCCTCGCGCTGCACGCGCCAGAAGTCGACGACGGCGACGAACGAGTACAGGCCGTGCAGCAGTCCGGGCAGCGGTCGGGGGTCGTCCCGCCACGGCGCGTAGAACCGCTGCTCGGTGGCACGGCTCAGTTCCACGAGGTCCAGCAGGGTCGAGAGCTTGCTGTGCTGGAACTCGTGGACGAGGGTGGCCGCGAAGTCCGCGGCGTCGGACGGCAGCGACAGCGCGACGCAGCCGAACGCGTCGTCCGCGGACCCGCTGTAGGTCCGGAACCGGTCCACGGGCGGACAGGGCACGAGCGCGGTGACGCCCAACGCGAGTGCTCGCGCCACCTCGCCGTGGTGCTTCTCCAGCAGGACCCAGGTGTCGTCGAGGGCGTCGCGCCACCGCGCCACCTCGGCCCCGGTGAGCCGTTCGGGCGGCAGCGCCGCACCGAATCCGGGGAACGGGTAGAGGTCGTCGAGCACCACGTCGAGGTCACCCGCGCGGAGCCTGCGGACGGCGCTCCACCCGGCACCGTCGACCACGCGGTCGTCGACCCGCACGGCACCGGACGCGCCGACCACGCTGAACCCGGTCGCGTCACCGGTGGCGGTGGCGGTGTGCCAGCCGGTGGGCTCGCCGGGGATCCGGACGAGCCCGACCGTCGGCAGGAGCACCTCACCGTTCGCTGAGGGCACGGCGAGGGTGAAGGGATGATCAGCCAGGACCGCGGCGGCCACCGCGATCTGGTGGAGGTGGCCCACCACGACCCACGACGGCGTCCCGTCCGACGGCGCGCCGCGCAGGCGCCGGAGCGCGGACGTGGCCCAGTTGCCCACCGAGGGGTACCGCAGCAGCCTGCCGACCGCGTCCGGGTTCCTCCGGTGCGCCGCCGCGAGGAGTTCCCACGCGTCGCCGACGGGCGGCAACGGCCCCGGAACCGCTTCGGCGTGGTCCAACACCGCCCGCAGCAGGGTCCGGTGCTTGCTGTGGTTCGCCCTGACGAGGTGCTGGACCGCGCTCGCGCTGCCCGCGTCCGCGGCCAGCGCGTCGATGTCGTCGGTCGAGAGCCCGTGGTTGCTGATCATCGGTGTTCTACGCGGTTCAGCCGACCTTCTTCTGGCTGTTCTCCATCACGACCTGGTGGGTGTGCTCGATGCGGATGACCAGTCGCTCGACGGAGTCGAGCACCCTGGACTCCGAGGTGGACCGCAGCTCCGCGAGGGGCAGTTCGGTCAGGTCGGCAACCCCGGTGTCCAGCACAGTGCTCATGTACGTAGTCCTTAACTCAAACGGCAGTAGATCACATATCAAATCATCAGCTTCTCACCCAGTTGGACGCGGGTCGCTCCATAATGGACCAATGTAAAACTCCGCAGTATTGCGGAATATCGGCTACCTCAGGCCCAGTTGGCGCCGTCCGACGGGTGACAGTTCGGCGGCGGACGGACGGCCCTGCCAGGTGGTCTCGTAGTCCTCGGCCGCGAAGTCGGTCGGGCTGGTGCCGTCGAGGAACGCCCGGCCGCACTGCTCGGCGTAGGCGGCGTTCTTCTCGCAGTACGGGCTCGCGGGGATGTACATGACGTTGCCCCAACCCTTCTGGTCCTCCACCGCGCCGACCGAGTGGATCACGTCGCCGTGCCACCAGACGGTGTCGCCCGGCTCCACGGCGGGGATCGGGGTGAGGGCGGGCAGGAGGGTCGGGTGCCACTTCTCGTCGATCGGCAGCGCCTGGCCGTTGGCCGCGCCGCACAGGTCGTCGTCGGCCACGTCGTCCTGCAAGGCGCGCAGGAGCAGGTAGGCCATGGCGGACGGGATGGGGACGACGTGCAGGACACCCTCCGTCGGCTCCATGTCCGACAGCGCGGTCCAGCCCTGGAAGGTGCGGAAGGCCGAGCACATGACCGTGGACTCGAACTCGTGGACCTCGGTGCGGTGGGCGCCGTCCCACGGGTCGTAGGCGTCGACATCGCCGTCGAAGACGTGGCGGAACACGTTCTGGTATGCGGGGAGCAGCCAGCGCTCGACCGAGCCGGAGTCGGTGTGCGGGGAGAGGCCGCCCGAGGTCGCGCCGGGCGCGCGGCGGCGGACGCGGTCGGGGTACGCGGTGTCGCGGGTCGGGTCGAACCAGGTGCGGCCCTGCGACTCGTGCTTCCAGAAGCCGTTGAGGAAGCGTCGGACGGCGACCATGCCCTCGTCCTCGCGGGCCTCCATCTGCGGTCTGGACCAGTAGATCGGGAAGATGGACGGCTTGCCTGCCGCGAGACCGCCGAACACGCCGTCGTCGACGTACTCGTAGGTCTTCTCGAACTCGTTGCGGTCCAGGTAGGAGACCAGTTCACGGTCCCACGCCTCGGCTCGTGCACGCGGGAACGTGCCCTTCACGACCGCGCACCCGCGCCGCCGGACGGCCTCCACGACGTCGGCCGGGACGGTGCCCGCGGCGACGTCCTCGAAGCGCACCACCGGCCAGACCTGCTCGCCGCGGTCGCGCTGGGCCACGACCTCGGCGACCTCCGCGCGCATCAACTCCTCGGCGCGGGCGAAGGCCTTGCCGACGTCGCCGATCCGGGCGCGGAGTTCGGCCTTCACCTGGCGGATGGCGGCGGGCATGTCCTGGGGAGCGGTGGTCACGGGAAACCTCCGGCTATTTGGTAAGGTGACCTAACTAGAACGTTCGCCTACGGTAGGCCAACCGACGGAGGGGGCGCAAGGGTGGAACGGGCGTTGCCCCAGTCGGTGCTGCGCGAGACCACCGACCGCGCGCTGTTCGACGAGGTCGTCGGCCGGGAACGCGTGACGAGGGCCGAACTCGCCGCCGCCACCGGCTTCTCCAAGCCGACCGTCTCGGAGTCCGTTCGACGGCTGACCGACGGCGGGCTGCTCGCGGCCACCGGCCCGCAGGAAACCGGCAGGCGCGGCCGGGTCGGCACCTTCTACGAACTCGGCGCGACGGCGGGCTGGGTGCTCGCGGTGGAGGTCGACCAGTCCGGCGTCCACGCGTGGGCCGCGGACCTCGCCGGACGCGTGCGGCACCGGCACGACCGGCCGCCCGGCGGCGCGGGCGACACCCGCGCGCTGGTCGACGCGCTGCGCGCGGTCGTCACCTCGGCGCTCGCCACGCCGCCCGCGGGCCCGCTGCGCGCCGTCGCGGTCTCGATGGCGAACCCGGTCCACCCGACCACGCACGAGGTCATCGCCCTGTCCGGCACGCCGTTCCCGGAAGGCCTGGTGAGCCCCGCCGACGTCCTCGCGGACCTGGTGACCGCGCCCGTGCTGGTCGACAACGACGTGAACCTCGCCGCGCTGGCCGAGCAGGGGTCCGTCGGCGCGGCGAGCTTCGCGTACGTCTACGTCGGCGCGGGCCTCGGCCTCGGCCTGTACCTCGGCGACCGGCTGGTCCGCGGCGCGCACGGCCTCGCGGGCGAGATCGGCTACCTGCCCGGCGCGGGCCCCGGCACGCTCGCCGCCGAACTCGCGGCCGACGGCTTCGGCCGCTCCGACGCCCCGTCCAACGACGTCACGGCCGTGCTCAAGGCCCTGGACGACGACGACCCGCGCGCGCTTGCCGTCCTCGTCGCCGCCGTCACCCGCGTCGTCGGCTCCGTCACGGCCGTCGTGGACCCCGAGGTGGTGCTCCTCGGCGGCCCGGTCGGCACGCACCCGACCCTGCTGGCCCCCGTGCGCGACGCCGTGGCCGCACTGTCGCCGAGCCCCGCCCGCGTCGAGCACGGCACGCTCGGCGTCCTGGCCCCGCTGCACGGCGCCACCCGGCTGGCGCTCGACCACGCCGTCCGCGCGGCCATCACCGGCCTGCCCTAGCGTGGTCCGCATGACCGACTGGGGCGCGATCGTGCTCGCCGGGGGCTCCGGGCGCAGGCTCGGCGGCGTGGACAAGGCCGGGGTCGTGCTCGGCGGCCGGACGCTGCTCGACCACGCTCTGGCGGCCGTCGCGGGAGCGGCGCCCGTCGTCGTGGTCGGCCCCCAGCGCGCTGCCGACGGTGTCGTGTGGACACGGGAGGACCCGCCGGGCGGAGGGCCGGTCGCCGGTCTGGCCGCCGGACTGGCGGCGGTGGCCGATGTGGACTTCGTGGCCGTGCTCGCGGTCGACCAGCCGGGGGTCACGGCCTCCACAGTGGACCGCCTGCGCGAAGCGGTCGGCGACGGCGCTGGGGCGGTGCTGGTCGACGACGGGCACCTCCAGTGGCTCGCGGGCGTCTGGCGGACGTCCGTGCTGCGCGCGGCCGTGCCCGCCGAACCCGACGGCGTGCCGCTGCGCTCCGTGCTCCGCCCGCTCGCCCCAGTCGAGGTCCCCGCGAGGCCCGGCGAGGCGGACGACGTGGACACTCCGGAGGACCTGTCGACCCTTCACAAGCGCCATACCGGTGACCGGGTTGACTAGGCTCGCGAAACCGCCAGTGCTGTGTGCGTTCTAGGAGGTTGACACGTGACCGAGTCCGGTCCGGGTACCGAGGGTGCGGTGGGCGAGACGACGCCCAACACCCCCGCGCGTGATGCCCAGTTGCTCGAACGGACCGTGTTCGAGGTCAAGCGCGTCATCGTCGGGCAGGACCGGCTGGTCGAGCGGATGCTCGTCGGTCTCCTCGCGAAGGGCCACCTGCTCCTCGAAGGCGTGCCCGGTGTCGCCAAGACGCTGGCGGTCGAGACGTTCGCGAGGGTCGTCGGCGGCTCGTTCTCACGCGTCCAGTTCACGCCCGACCTGGTGCCCGCGGACATCCTCGGCACCCGCATCTACCGGCAGAGCAGCGAGACGTTCGACGTCGAACTGGGCCCGGTCGTCGCGAACTTCGTCCTCGCGGACGAGATCAACCGCGCGCCCGCCAAGGTGCAGTCGGCGATGCTGGAGGTGATGGCGGAGCGGCACGTGTCCATCGGCGGCAAGACGTTCCCCATGCCGAACCCGTTCCTCGTGCTCGCCACCCAGAACCCGATCGAGAACGAGGGCGTCTACCCCCTCCCGGAAGCCCAGCGCGACCGGTTCCTGTTCAAGATCCAGGTCGAGTACCCGACCGCCGAGGAAGAGCGCGAGATCGTCTACCGCATGGGCGTCGAGGCGCCCGTGCCCAGCCAGGTCCTCAGCCCGGAGGAGCTCGTCCGCCTCCAGGGCGTCGCGTCCCGCGTGTTCGTGCACCACGCGCTGGTCGACTACGTGGTGCGCGTCGTGATCGCGACCCGCGCGCCGAAGGAGCACCAGCTCGACGACGTCGCGGGCTGGGTCGCGTACGGCGCCTCGCCCCGCGCCAGCCTCGGCATCATCGCCGCCGCCCGCGCGCTCGCGCTCGTCCGCGGCCGGGACTACGTGCTGCCGCAGGACGTCGTCGACGTCGTGCCGGACGTGCTGCGCCACCGCCTCGTGCTGTCCTACGACGCGCTCGCCGACGGCGTGCCGCTCGACCACATCATCACGCGCGTCCTCCAGACCGTGCCGCTGCCCCAGGTGTCCGCCCGGCCGCAGCCGCCCACCGGCCAGCCGGTCGCGCAGGCCGGGATGGCCGGCAGGCCGTGAGCGCCGAGAAGGCCGGCGAGCGTCCGTCGTGGGCGCCGCCGGTGATGCACGGCGGCCGCATGGAGGCCGCGCTGCGCACGCTCGAACTCGAGGTGCGCCGCAGGCTCGACGGGCTGCTCCAGGGCAACCACATGGGTTTCGTGCCCGGCCCCGGCTCCGAACCGGGTGAGGCGCGCACCTACCAGCCCGGCGACGACGTGCGCCGGATGGACTGGGCCGTCACCGCGCGCACGACCATCCCGCACATCCGCGAGACCGTCGCCGACCGCGAGCTGGAGACGTGGATGGCGATCGACCTGTCGCCCAGCCTCGACTTCGGCACCGCCGTGTGCGAGAAGCGCGACCTGGCCATCGCCGCCACGGCCGCCGTCGCGCACCTCACCAGGGGCGGCGGCAACCGGATCGGCGCGCTGGTCTCGACCGGTGACGCGCTCGTCCGCGTCCCGGCCCGAGGTGGCCTCGCGCACGCCCGCGGCCTGATCCGCCGCGTCGCGGAGACGCCCCGCGCGCCCGAGGGCACCAGGGGTGACCTGGCCGGGGTCGTCGAGCAACTCCGCCGCCCACCGCGCCGCCGCGGCCTCGTCGTGGTGATCTCCGACTTCCTCGGCGACACCGGCTGGCAGCGCCCGCTGCGCGCCCTGTCCGCCCGGCACGACCTGGTCGCGATCGAGGTCGTCGACCCGCGTGACATCGACCTGCCCGAGGTGGGCACGGTCGTGCTCGCCGACCCGGAAACGGGGCGGCAGCGGGAGGTCACCGCGTCCCCGCTGCTGCGCCGCGAGTTCGCCGCCGCCGCCGCGGAACACCGCGCGGGCGTGGCCGCGGGCCTGCGCCAGGCGGGCGCGGGCCACCTCGTGCTGCGCACCGACTCGGACTGGATCGCCGACGTCGTCCGCTTCGTCGTCGCCCGCAAGCGCCGCTGGTCTGGAGGAGTCGCCTGATGCTCGGGCTCAGCTTGGGGGCGTTCGCGACTCCGTGGTGGTTCCTGCTCACGATCGCGATCGTCGCGCTCGCCGCCGTCTACGTGCTGCTGCAACGGGTGCGCCGCAAGCGGATGCTGCGCTTCGCGAACCTGGAGCTGCTGGAGAAGGTCGCCCCGAAGCGTGAGGGCTGGTACCGCCACGTCCCCGCCGCGTTCCTGCTCGTCGCGTTCCTCCTGCTGACCATCGCGCTCGCCGGGCCGACCGCCGAGCAGAAGGTCCCGCGCAACCGCGCCACCGTCATGCTGGTGATCGACGTGTCGCTGTCCATGAAGGCCACCGACATCCAGCCCTCACGCCTGGAAGCCGCCCAGGTGGCCGCGAAGTCGTTCGCCGAGGGCCTCACACCGGGCATCAACCTCGGCCTGATCTCGTTCGCGGGCTCGGCCACCGTGCTCGTCGCGCCGACCACCGACCGCGACGCCGTCAGCCAGAGCATCGGCGACCTGAAACTGGCGCAGTCGACCGCGACCGGTGACGCGATCGTCGCCGCCATGGCCGCCATCGACTCGTTCGGCAAGGTCGTCGGGGGCGCGGACGGCCCACCGCCCGCCCGCATCGTGCTGATGACGGACGGCAAGGAGACGGTCGGCACGCGCAAGGCGTTCGACGCCGCCGAGGACGCCAAGACCGCGGGCATCCCGATCTCGACGATCTCCTTCGGCACCGAGGAGGGAGTGGTCGAGATCGAGGGCCGCCGTCAGGACGTGCCGGTGGACGACGATTCGATGAAGGAGATCGCGAAGCTGTCCGGCGGCGAGTTCTTCAAGGCCGCCAGCGCCGAGGAGCTGCGCCGCGTCTACGACACGCTCGGCGAGCAGATCGGCTTCGAGAAGAAGCAGGCCGACGCCAGCAAGCCGTGGCTCGTGCTGGGCACGATCCTGGCCATGCTGTCGGCGGCGGGAGCGCTCGTCTTCAGCCAGCGCCTGCCCTAGCCTCCCGGAATTGTCGGACCCCTTTGGCAGCATGAGCCGTGTTGCCCGATCCGACGACTAGGAGAAGCACGTGGCACTGGTACCGGTCGACCTCCCGAGCCCGCTGGAGATGCGCGCGCGCTGGGCCGCGCACTCGGCGGTGATGGCGGCGCTCGGGTACGGCGACAGCGCGAACGCCGACCGCGGCCCGTGGTACTACGACGACGGCGGCGGCAACTGGGCGGAGCTGCACCGGCTCGACGGTGATCGGGCGGTGCTGCTCGGCCACGACCACGAGTACTCGGACACCTACTACAACCTGGCCGCGGAGTACTTCGGCGAGGACGAGACCGATCTGCTGGCCGGTGCTCCCGACTGGTGGGGTGAGCCGGTGCGGGCGACGGAGGAGCCCGGTCGCTGGATCGGGTTCGTCTACGGCTACGCCGACGGGGAGTGGCAGCGGGTGCCGTACGACCTGCACGACGGGTTCACGTCGGTCAACCCGCCGCTGGTGTCCGACGAGAGGTGTCGCGAGCTGATCGCCGCGTTCACCAAGAGATCCGAGGACGACGCGGCGATCGGCGCCCTGATCGCGGCCGACGGCGCCGTCACCGAGGAGCAGGTGGCCGCCGTGGTCGACGAGTCGAAGGACGCCGCGGCGGGGGTGGTGGCCGCTCGGCGGTTCCTCGACTAGCCGTGCAGGTCGCGGTACGCCGTGGCCGCTCCGGGGTGCAGCGGGATGTCCGTGGTGCCGATGAGGCTGCGGACGTCCAGGAACTGGGTGCCCAACGCCTGCTCCGGCACGAGCGCGGCGGCTCGTTCGACCAGCGTGCGGGTGATGGCTCCGGCGATGTCGTTCGGCAGGTCCGCGCGGCAGACGAGCAGGTTGGCGACCCCGACCGTGGGGACCTCGGCGGGTGCGCGGTAGACGCCGGCGGGGACGGACACGGGTTCGTAGACGCGGCCGTAGCGCTGCCGGAGCGAGGGGAGGACGTCGGCCAGGGGGAGGAGCCTGACCGGGGTTTTCGCGTCCAAAGTGGACACCGTCGGGGTGGGGACGCCGCCGGACCACAGGAACGCGTCGATCCGCCGGTCCGCCAACGCTTGCGCGGCCTCCGCGAGCGGCAGGTGGTCGATCAGCGAGCCCAGGGTCGCCTCGGTGACGAGCCGCTCGCCGAACACGCTCGCGCCCGATCCGCGCGCGCCGAGGGACAGGGGCCGGTTGGCGAGGTCGCGCACCGAGCGGGCCGGGTCGTCGGCGCGGACGACGAGCTGGAAGTAGTTCTCGTAGACGCGGCCGAGCGCGCGCAGGTCGGTGCCCGTGGCGGTGTCGGCCAGCGTGAGCCCGAGGTCGACCTGCCGGTCCCGGAGGAGCGACAGGTTCTCCAGGCTGCCCGCCGTCATGCGGGGGGTGACGTGCGGGTTCGGTTCGAGTTGGCGGGCGAGGAGCGTGGCGAAGTCGAGGTAGAGACCGCCCTGCTCCCCGGCGGCGAGGGTCAGGTCGGCGATGGGGGTGCCGGTGCCGCAGGCCGTGACGGCCAGCGTGCCGAGGAGGAACGTCCGGCGGTTCACGGTGACGCCGGGTGGTGGGGACGAGCCGTGGGAAGGGGTCGATGGCTGGGGCTGCGGGGTGGGTGAGCTGGTTGGTGAGGTGGCGGCTGAGAGCCGGGGCGCTGGGGTAGGTGTGCCGGTTCGTGGGGGAGCGGCTGGCGGCTGGGGCTCAGAGGTGGGTGTGCTGCTTGGCGGCTGGGGCTGCGGGGTGGGTGTGCCGATTTGTGGGGAGGCGGCCGACAGCCGTGGCGCCGGGATGGATGTGCCGGGGCGCGGTGGGGGCGTTGGCGTGGGGCGGGGTTGGCGGTTCACCGCAGGGGCTCCGGGGTGGGCGGGCCGGGTGCGGCGGTTTGCGGTAGCGGTGTTGGGGTGGCGGTTCACAGCGGGGGCTCCAGGGGGAGGGTGAGTCGGGCGCGCAGGCCGTGTGGGGTGACCGCGGACAGTTCCAGCGCGCCGCCGCGGGCGGTGGCCACTCGGTCGGCGATGGCCAGGCCCAGGCCGGTGCCGCGAGGTGTCGTGTCGCCGCGCCAGAAGCGGGTCGTGGCGTGGGCGAGGTCTTCCTGGGACAGGCCGGGGCCGTGATCGACCACCTCCAGCCAGGCCGTGCCGCCCGAGCGGTCCGCGCCGGTCGTCACCCGGCCGCCCCCGCCGTACTTGGTCGCGTTGTCCAGCAGCACGTCCAACACCTGCGCGACGTCGGACTCGGGGCACCGCACCAGGATCGCGAGCCCCGAGGGCACCTCGGCCTCGGCGGACCAGAAGTCGGCGCGGTCGGACACCACCGCGCCCAGGTCGGCCAGCGCCGGTTCCCGTCCGCCCGCCGCGGCCTCCGTGGCGGTGCTCTCGGCGGTGGCCAGCGCCAGCAGGCCGTCCAGCAGCGACTCCAGCCGCTCGACCTCGGCCACCGCCGCGCGGTAGGTGCCGTCCGGTCCGACCTGGGCCGACAGGACGTCCATCCGCAGCCGCAGCGCGGCCAACGGGTTGCGCAACTGGTGCGAGGTGTCGGCGATCAGCCTGCGCTGCTGGTCGGCCGCCTCGCTGACCGCGTCGGACATCCGGTTGAACGACTCGGACAGCGCCCGCAGCTCCTTCGGTCCGCTGCTGCCCGGCACGTGCGCCCGTTGCTGCCCGGCCGCGACGGCCCGCACTCCGCCCTCCAGTTCGGCCAGCGGTCGCAGCAGCCACCGCGACACGACCAGCGCCAACAGCACGCACCCCAGCGCGGCGGCCAGCGCGCCCGCCAGCACCCAGACCCAGCCGACCGTCACGTCGGACGCTGCTCGTCCGGTCGACGCGCGCAGCACGACGACCCCCGCGACGCTCGTGCCGGTGCCCACCGGGCGGGCGAACACGACCGGGCCGCTCGTCCACGGCCGGACGGTCGGCACCGCGGCGGCGGGCTGGTTGCGCAGCGCGGCGTCGACGGCCGCGGCCAGCGCCGGGTCGTCGGGGGAGACGTCGCCGGAACGGGCCACGACCTGCCGCTGCACGTCGATGACCAGCACCGGCTCGTCGTACAGCGCGGTGTAGGCGGTGATCTCGGCGGTCAGCGCCTCCCGGTCGCCGGTCGCCAGCGCGGCGAACCGGTCGACGTCGGCCGTTCGGCTGATCGTGAACCGCTGGGTGCGCTCGGCCGCCGTGCTCTCCAGCAGCGGCAGCGCGAACGCCGTGACGGCCGTTGCCGAGAACAGCAGCAGCACGATCAGCAGACGTCTACGCATCCGTGCTCAACCGGTAGCCGAAACCGCGGATCGTGGTCAGCACACCGGGCCGGTCCAGCTTGGCCCGCAACTGCGTGAGGTGCACGTCCAGCGTCCGCGACACCGCGAGGTACGCGTCACCCCACACCTCGTCCATGAGTTGCTGCCTACTGACCGCCGTGCCGGGACGGCTCGCCAGCACGGCCAGCACCTCGAACTCCTTCGTCGTCAGCGCGACCTCCGCGCCCGCCACGAGCACGCGCCGCGCGTCCAGGTCGATCTCCACGTCACCGCACCGCACCACCCGGTCCGCGGGCGCGCCGTGGGCCGCCGACCGCCGGGCCACGGCGTCCATCCGCGCCAGCAGTTCGGCGAGGCGGACCGGTTTGACCAGGTAGTCGTCCGCGCCGAGCCGCAGTCCACGCACGATCGTGCGCTCGTCGCCACGGGCCGTGAGCACGACGATCGGCACGTCCGCCATCCGCCGGATCTTCCGCAGCACCTCCAGCCCGTCGGTGTCCGGCAGGCCCAGGTCGAGCAGCAGCAGGTCGAAGTCGCGGTGCGCGGTCAACGCGTCCGCGCCCCGCGCGACCCGCTTCGGCTCGTGGCCGTTCGCCCCGAGCGCCTCCACCAGGGCGTCGGCCACCCCGTCGTCGTCCTCGACGAGCAGTACGCGCACGGGTGCTCCTTCCGCGTGTGGGGGTTCAGTATCGCTTCCCGTGTGTGGACAATGCCGGTGTGAGCATCGATGAGGTGGAGTCGGCTGCCCGACTCGACGAGGCCAGCGCGGCCCTGGAAGACCTCCAGGGTGTGCTCGCCGGTGAACAACCCATCCAGGAGGCCCTCCAGGGCCTCGCGGAGGCCGCCGTCCGGGTGATCGCGGACGCCGGCGCCGTCAGCATCACGATCGTGGACGGGACCGAGGCCAGCACCGCGGCGTCCACCAGCGAGGACGTCATCCACGTCGACGCCGAGCAATACGCCTCCGGCGAGGGCCCCTGCCTCGAGGCCGCCCGCACCATCACCCCGGTCCGCGTGGCGGTCGACGCCGCCCACGAACGCTGGCCCGTGTTCGCCGCCGCCGCCACCAAGGCGGGCGTCCGCGCCTACCTCTCCGCCCCGCTGGCCGTCGGCGAAGACGTCCTCGGCTCGCTCAACGTCTACGGCTACGTAGACGAGGCCTTCGACCCCTACGACGAGGCCCTCCTCCGCCTCTTCACCACCGCCGCCTCAGGCGCCATCACCGCAGCCCGCCGCTCGGCCCGCTCCCGCCAGATCATCGCCAACCTCACCAAGGCCCTCGTGTCCCGCGCCGAGATCGACCAGGCCAAGGGCGCGCTGATGGCGGTGCACGGCATCGAGCCCGACGCGGCGTTCGAACGACTCGTGGAGGAGTCCCAGGCGACGAACACCAAGCTCGTCGAGGTGGCCAGGAAGCTCCTGGTGTCGCTGCGGGAGCGGGAAGAGGGTTAGTCGAGCCCCGCGCGGCTCCCTGACCTGCTCCGTTCGCGCCCGGAGCCCACACCGACGTGGTCGCGGAAAACTCGTGGTGCCACCCTGTCGATTTCGGTCGTCCCCGTTCGTCGGGTCATCGACACGACGGAAACCACGGAGGTTCACATGCGCTACATGCTGCTGATCTGCGCCCAGGAAGGCGTTGACGTCGGCGAGGTCGACCCGATCGAGCCGTGGTTGGAGTTCGTCGGGGACCGGAGGGTGGACGGGTCGCGGTTGCGGCCGAGTGGGGATGCCACGAGCGTGCAGGTGCGTGGCGGGGACGTGCTGTTGTCGGACGGGCCGTTCGCGGAGACGAAGGAACAGGTCGCGGGGTTCGACCTGGTCGAGTGCGCGGACCTGGACGAGGCGCTGGAGATCGCGGGGCGGCACCCGGTGGCGAAGTTCGGGACGGTCGAGGTCAGGCCGCTCTGGGAGGACTGATGATCGAGGTCGATGTCGCGTTCCGGGAGGAGTGGGGGAACGTCGTCGCGACGCTCATCCGGACCACCGGGGACTGGGATCTCGCCGAGGAGTGCGCGCAAGACGCTTTCGCGACCGCGCTGGAGCGCTGGCCGGTGGACGGGGTGCCGCGGCGGCCGGGGGCGTGGTTGACGACGACGGCGCGGAACCGGGCGCTCGACCGGTTGCGGCGCAAGGCGAACGAGGCGGTGAAGCTGCGGGAGGTGGCGGCTGTGGCGTACCCGGAGGACCCCGAGGTCGACGAGGTGCCGGACGAGCGGTTGCGGTTGATCTTCACGTGCTGCCACCCCGCGCTGGCGGTGGAGGCGCAGGTGGCGTTGACGCTGCGGACGCTCGTCGGGCTGAGCACGGTGGAGATCGCGCGGGCGTTCCTGGTGCCCGAGGCCACGATGGCGCAGCGGCTGGTGCGGGCCAAGCGGAAGATCCGCAACGCCGGGATCCCGTACCGGGTGCCGCCCGCGCACCTGCTGCCGGACCGGCTGCGTGGGGTGCTGGGGGCGCTGTACCTGCTGTTCAACGAGGGGTACTCGGCGACGGCGGGCGCCGACCTGGTGCGGCGGAACCTGTGCGCCGAAGCGGTCAGGGTGACGCGGGTGCTCGTGGGCCTGATGCCGGACGAACCGGAGGCGGTGGGGCTGCTGGCGTTGATGCTGCTGCACGACGCGCGGCGGGAGACCAGGGTCGACGCGGCCGGTGACCTGGTGCTGCTCGACGAGCAGGACCGGACGCGGTGGAACCGGGCGCAGATCGCCGAGGGGAGGCGCTGGTGGAGTCGGCGCTGCGGCGCGGTCCGGTCGGGCCGTACCAGGTGCAGGCCGCCATCGCCGCGTGCCACACGTCCGCCGTGGAGGCGTCGGACACGGACTGGCCGCAGATCGCCGCTCTCTACGGGACGTTGGCGCGGCTGGTGCCGACCCCCGTGGTGGAGTTGAACCGGGCGGTGGCCGTGGCGATGGCCGACGGGCCCGCCGTCGGGCTGGCGCTGGTGCGGGCGCTGGAGGCGTCGGGTGGGTTGGAGGGGTACCACCTGCTGGCCGCCACGCGCGCGGACCTGTTGCGGCGCTTGGGAAGGCGGGCCGAAGCGGCGGCCGCCTACCGGGAGGCCCTCGCGCTGGTGGCCACCGACGCCGAACGGCGGTTCCTGGTGCGGCGCCTGGCCGAGGTGGGCTAGTCGGAACCGTTCGCGGGCTGCATGCGCAGGGCCCGGACCTCCTCGCGCAGCGCCCTGATCTCCTCCAGCACCTCGTCCGGGGCGCCGCGCTGGGCTGGCACCACCGGCGAGGTCTGGATCTCGGACTCCATGGCGCTGCACACGACCGCGATGAACAGGTTGAGCATGGTGAACGTGCCGACCAGCAGGTAGCAGACGAAGAAGATCCAGGCCAGCGGTTGGGCGGGCATGAGGTCCCGCATCATGTCCGACCAGCCGTCGCCCGTGGTGATCTGGAACAGCGTGAGGACGGTGGCGCCCAGGTCGCCGAACCTCGGGTCGCCAGTGGACTGGAACAGGTTGCTGGCCACCACCCCGCCCACGTAGAGGAGCAGCACCAGCAGACCGGACAGCGACACCAGTCCGGGGATGGACTTCACCAGCGCGGAGACGACCCTGCGCATGCTGGGGACCATCGACACCAGGCGCAGGGCCCGCAGGATGCGCAGCGAGCGGACCACGGAGAGCACGCCGCCCGCCGGGAGCAGGGAGACGCCGACGACCAGGAAGTCGAAGCAGTTCCACGGGTCCTTGAAGAACCGGAGGCGGTGGGCGTACAGGCGCGCGGCCAGTTCCACCACGAAGACGCCGAGCGCGACGCGGTCCACGGTGGAGAGGAGCGGGCCGTGCGCGGCGACCATCGACGGGGAGGTCTCGCAGCCCAGGGCCGCGGCGTTCACGACGATGACCACGATGATCATCCGTTGGAACCGCTTGCCTTCCACGAGGTGGCCTACGCGGTCGCGCAACGACATGGGAACTCCTGAATGGGTTTTTCCGCGCCTCGGCACTAACTCCATTGGGTGACAAGGGTTGTGCGCCTCGGGTTTGTCCATTCCGGACGATAACAGGCGAGTCCGGCTCGCGTTCGGGTCGGGTGAACCGGGTGCCGCCGGTCGCCGTCCCTAGGCTGGTGGCATGACTGAGTACACGGAAGAGGAAGGCCGGACGCTCCGCACGGCCGTGTTCGGGGCGATGGTCCTCGTGTCCACCGCCGACGCCGGGTCGCTCGACCAGGAGAGCCAGGCCGGTGGACGGGCGATGGCGCACCTGTCGCCGGAGCTGCGCGAGGTGCTGAAGGCCGGGCGGCCCGTCCTGCCCGCCGGGTCGGTGTCCGACGTGGAGGACGGCGTGCTGTTCGCGCTGCGCCGGTCCGTCGAGATCCTCGCCGCGAAGGCGCCCGCCGAGGCCGAGGCGTTCCCCGCCGCCGTGGTGGCGATCTGCCGCGAGGTCGCCCGCGCCGACGGCCAGGTCGCCCCGGCCGAGGGCGCGATGGTCGCCAAGGTGGAGGCCGCGCTCGCGCGGTGACGCGCCGGGAATCCCAGTAGCGTGGAATCCGGCAACGCCGGTGGCGCGCCGAGGCGTGCCAGGAGGAAGGGTTGGCGATGGCGGACGACGCGGGCGGCTGGAACCAGAAGATCATCGACGAGTTCCACGCGAACGGCGGGAAGGTCGGCGGGCCGTTCGAGGGGCGGCGGCTGGTGCTGCTCACCATGGTGGGGGCCAGGAGCGGGCAGGAGCGGACCACGCCGCTGGTCAGCAGCGTCGACGGCGACCGGCTGGTCATCGCCGCGTCGTACGGCGGCGCGGACCGGAACCCCGACTGGTACCACAACGTCCTGGCGAACCCGCGGGTGACGGTGGAGGTCGGCACGGAGAAGTTCGAGGCCACCGCCAAGGAGGTCACGGACCGGGCCGAGCGCGACCGGTTGTACGCGGGCATGGTCGAGGAGATGCCCGGTTTCGCCGACTACGAGACGAAGACCGACCGGCTGATCCCGGTCATCGTGCTGGAGCGCTGAGGCCGTTGACGGGTCCCGGTCCCCGCGGACCGGGGCCCTGTCACGTCAGACCGCCGCGGCGCTTGGCCTTTCAGCCGAAAGCCGGGCCGCTCACCCGACCGCCAGTGACACGCCGATGGCGGTCATGACGGCGGCGATCGAGCCGTCCACGAACCGCCACGCCAGCGGGCGGGACAGGACCGGGGCTAGCTTGCGGGCGCCCAGGCCGAGACCGGTGAACCAGAGGGCGCTCGCCGTCGTCGCGCCCGCGCCGAACGCCCACGGGCTCGGGTCGTCGTGGGCGACCGTCCCCATGAGCAGCACGGTGTCGAGGTACACGTGCGGGTTGAGGAACGTCATCGCCAGGCAGGCCAACAGGGTTGCCCGCAGGGTGGCGGGCGGGAGGTCCAGCGGTGTCAGGGCGCTCGGGCGGAACGCCCTCCGGGCGGCCAGGACGGCGTAGCCGATGAGGAACGCGGCACCGCCCCAGCGCACGGCCGTCAGCGCGCCCGGCGCGGACGTCAGGACGGCGCCGAGGCCCGCGATACCCGCGGCCACCAGCGCCGCGTCGGCCACCACGCAGGTGACCACGACCGGCAGCACGTGTTCGCGGCGTAGACCCTGGCGCAGGACGAACGCGTTCTGCGCCCCGATCGCGACGATGAGAGCGAAGCAGAAGCCGAAACCGGCGAGAGCGGAACCCATGCGGGGGACGCTAGGAGCACCGGCTCCCGCATTCCAGCTAAAGATTCTTCAGCACCCTTAGAATCGCTTCATGTCACTCGACCCGGTGCAGCTCGCGACGTTCCAGGCGGTCGTCGAGCACGGCAGCTTCGACGCCGCGGCGAAGGTGCTGCACGTGACGCCGTCGGCGGTGAGCCAGCGCGTCAAGGCGCTGGAGCAGGTCGTCGGGCAGGTGCTGGTGCGGCGCACCCGGCCGTGCGAGCCGACGGACGCGGGCAGGCCGCTGGTGCGGTTGGGCGGCCAGGTCGCGCTGCTCGAACGCGAAGCGCTCGCCGACGCCCGCGGCGCGCTGGGCGGCCAGGCCCGCACGCGGGTCGCCGTCGTCGTCAACGCCGACTCGCTCGCGGGCTGGTTCCTGCCGGTCCTCACCGAGCTGCCCGACGTGGCGTTCGAACTGCACACCGACGACGAGGGGCATACCGCCGAGCTGCTGCGCGCCGGCGCGGTGATGGCCGCCGTCACCTCCGAGCGCGTCGCCGTCCAGGGCTGCCGGGTCACGCGCCTCGGCGCGATGCGCTACCTCGCCGTCGCCTCACCCGACCGCCACGCGGAGTGGTTCGCCGACCGCGACCCGGCCGAGGCGTTCGCGGTCGCGCCGGTGATCTGCTTCAACCGCAAGGACGTCACCCAACGGCGGTTCGCCCGCTCGATGACCCGCCGCGACGTCGACCCGCCCACGCACTTCGTGCCCGCCGCGGCGAGCTTCACCGAAGCGGTCCGGCTCGGCCTCGGCTGGGGCCTGGTGCCCGAGGGGGTCGCGCGCCCCGACCTCGCCGACGGCAGGCTGGTCGACCTGGCGCCGGGCCACCACCTCGACGTGCCGCTGTACTGGCAGTGCTGGCGGCTGGAGTCGGCGGTGCTGTCGGCGTTGACCGCGGCGGTCCGCTCGGCCGCCGCGAGCGCGCTGCGCACGGCGTGACGCGGACTAACCTGGTCCCATGCCACGGACCGACACCGGATCACGCGTCTACGCCGCCTCACCCGACCGCGTGTACGCCGCCCTGGTCGACCCGGCCGCGCTCACGGCCTGGTTGCCGCCCAAGGGGATGAGCGGCAGGTTCGACCGGTTCGATGTGCGCCCCGGTGGGTCGTACCGCCTGGTCCTGACCTACGCGGACGCGTCGGCCTCACCGGGGAAGGCCACCCCCGACTCGGACGTGGTCGAGGCGCGGTTCGTCGACGTCGTCCCCGGTGTGCGCGTGGTGCAGGCGGTCGACTTCGTCTCCGACGACCCGTCCTACGCGGGCACGATGACCATGACCTGGGAGGTCAGCGCCGTCGACACCGGCACGCGGGTGGAGATCCGCGCCGACGACGTCCCCGACGGCATCTCCGCCGAGGACCACGCCGCCGGGCTGGCGTCCTCGCTGGAGAACCTCGCCGAGTACCTCGAAGGCGCCTGACCGCTGCCTCAGGCGGGCTCGGTGTCCGCCGGTGGTTCCTCGATCGGGAAGAGGATCGGGCTGAGGAGGTAGCGCGCGCGGTCCGGGGTCGGCTGGTTGGCCAGGTGGGGCACGATCGCGTGGCGCATGCCCTCGATCATCGCCAGCACCTCGTCCGGGCTGAGCCAGACCGCGTGCTGTCGGTAGCCGACGAGGTCGGTCGCCGGTGCGGCGCCGTCGCGGTCCAGGTAGGCGTTGAACTCGGCGACCAGCGCCGCCATCGCCGCCGCGAAGGCGCGCTGGTGGTCGGCGGGCGACAGCGACTCGAAGGTGTCGGTGTCGACGCTCGCGCGGTCGTGGCGCAGCCGGTACCGGCGTTCGACGGCGCCGCGCACCCGGCGTTCGTCGGCCACCTCCAGGATCCCGCCCGCCGCGAGCAGGTCGACGTGCCGGTAGACCATGGCCTTCGAGACGTCGGGCAGCAGCGCGGACAGCTCGGTGGTCGTGAGCAGCCGACCCCCGCGCAGGGCGTGGACGACCCGGAGCCGCACGGGGTGTCCCAGGAGTTCCAACGTGTTCACGAGACAACGATCTCACGCGGTGATACCTTTCGCAAAAGATGAGAAAGGTGGTCGGGTGATGCTGGGGATCGATCCGGTGGGGACCGCGACGGCGGTGGTCGAGATGATGCGGGACGGGCGTTTCGCGGAGGTCGAGGAGCTGTTCGCGCCACGGCTGCGCGCGGTCGTGTCCGCCGACGCGCTGCGGACGGCCTGGACGGTCGAGGTCGAACGGCGCGGGCCGGTCACGGCCATCGGCGCGCCGCGGGGTGAACCGCCCGCGGCGGGGCTGGTTCGGGTGAGCGTCCCGGTGCAGTGCGAGCGCGGCGGGCTCGTGGTGGTCATGTCCGTGGACGACGCGGGTGCGCTGCACGGCCTGCTGCTGGCCCCCGAAGCCGCCGGGGCGTGGACGCCGCCGCCCTACGCCGCTCCGAGGAGGTTCACCGAGCGGTCGGTCGAGATCGGGTCGGGTCCCCTCGCCGTGAGCGGCACGATCACGGTGCCGCGCGGGCGAGGTCCGCGTCCCGGAGTCGTGCTGCTGGCCGGGGGAGGGCCGTTCGACCGCGACGGGACGACCGGGGCCAACAAGCCGCTCAAGGACCTCGCCTGGGGACTGGCGAGCCGGGGCGTGGCGGTGGTGCGGTTCGACAAGGTGACGCACACCCACGGGGACGTCGTCGACGCGCCGGGGTTCACGATGTCGGACGAGTACGTGCCGCACGCGGTCTCGGCCGTCCACCTGCTCCAGCGGGAGTCCTCTGTGGACTCCGGGCGGGTTTTCCTGCTGGGGCACAGTATGGGCGGCAAAGTCGCGCCGAGGGTCGCGGCTGCCGAGCCGTCCGTGGCCGGGTTGGTGCTCCTGGCGGCGGACGCGCAGCCGATGCACCACGCCGCGGTCCGGGTGGTCCGCCACCTCGCCTCGCTGACCCCCGGCCCGAACGCCGACGCCGCGGTCGCGTCGGTCGTCCGGCAGACCGCGCTGGTCGACGGCCCCGACCTGACGGTGGCGACCCCCGCGAGTGAGCTGCCGTTCGGCCTGTCCGCGTCGTACTGGCTGGACCTGCGCTCCTACGACCCCGTCGCGACCGCGGCCGCGCTGGGCAAACCGATGCTCATCGCGCAGGGCGGCCGTGACTACCAGGTGACCGTCGAGGACGACCTCGCGCGCTGGCGAGCGGGCCTGGCGCACAGGTCCGATGTGGACATCCGCGTCCACGAAGACGACAACCACCTGTTCTTCACGGGCACGGGTCCGTCCACACCGGCGGAGTACGAACCGGCGCAGCACGTGGACCCGGCCGTGATCGCCGACGTCGCCGAGTGGCTGCGGCCACCTCGCGGGAGGGTGGCCCGGTTCCTCGACCGTCTCGGGTGAACGGTTCCCGGAAAGTTCTTGGTTTGGAGTTCCCGCCGTTCGGGCATCTCTCCGTCGAGCTAGTCGAAGGCGAAAGAGCATCCGCTCGCCGCCGCCGGACGAAGGAGATTTTTCCGTGGGTATCTTGGGTTGGATCGTGCTCGGCCTCATCGCAGGCGCCATCGCGAAGGCCATCATGCCCGGCAAGGACCCCGGTGGCATCATCATCACGATGCTGATCGGCATCGTGGGCGCCGTCATCGGCGGCTTCGTCGGCAAGGCCCTGTTCGGCACCGACATCAGCACCTTCTTCAGCCTCAGCACCTGGCTGCTGGCCATCCTGGGGTCGCTGATCCTGCTGGGCATCTACCGGCTGGTGACGGGTCGGCGCGCACACGCCTGACCCCCGTACGCACGACGAACCCCGACGGCCAAGAGGTCGTCGGGGTTCGTCGTGTTCCCGGTCCTCAGTGGAGGGAGCGGAAGAACTCGGTGAGGTCGTGGGCCAGCAGCTCGGGTTCCTCGTGCGCGGCGAAGTGGCCGCCGCGGGGCATCTTCGTGTACCTCGTGACGTTGTACGTGCGCTCGGCCCAACTGCGGGGCGGTTGGGCGAGGTCCGCCGGGAACAGCGCGACCGCCGTGGGGACGTCCACCCGTTCGACCCGCCGGGTCAGCCTCTCGCCGTACTCGTAGTACGGCCGGAACGAGGTCGAGACGGTGTTGGTGAACCAGTAGAGGGACGCCTGCGTCAGGAGGAAGTCGTCGCTGAACCGGGAGGACAGGTCGCCGCCGCAGTCGCTCCACGCGCGGTACTTCTCGACCATCCACGCGAGCAGCCCGGCCGGTGAGTCGGCGAGGCCGTAGCCAAGGGTGAGCGGTCGGGTGCTCTGCTGGTGCTGGTAAGCGCCTTCCCGCGCCGACCAGTCCGCCACCGAGTCGAGGTGGGCCCGCTCCTCGGCCGTGAGGCTCGCCGGGTCGTGGGTGGGCGGGCCCGCGACGGCCATCAGGTGGATGCCGACCAGCGCCTCGGGATGGGCTTCGGCGAGCCGGGAGGTGATGCCCGCGCCCAGGTCCCCGCCGTGAGCGCCGTAGCGCGTGAAACCCAGCTCCTCGCGCATGAGCCGGTGCCAGAGGTCGTGCGTCTGGTCCATGAGCGAAGGCCGCTGCGGGGAGAAGCCGAATCCGGGCAGCGACGGGACGACGACGGTGAACGAGTCCTCCGCGGAACCGCCGTGCTCCGACGGGGTCGCCAGCCGCCGGGCGAGCCCGACCAGTTCGAGGACCGTGCTGGGCCACCCGTTCGTCAGGACGATCGGCAGGGAGTCGGGGCGTTCGCCGTCGAAGCGCAGGTAGTGCACCGGTGTCCCGGCGATGTCCGCGAAGTGGTGGGGGAGCGCGTTGATCGCGGTCTCGTGGGCGCGCCAGTCGTAGTCGGACGCCCAGCGGGTGACGAGCCGCTCCAGTTCGCCGGGGTCGGTCCCCGCGTCCCACCCGTTCATGGGCCACCGCGTCGGCCACCGCGTCCGCGCCAACCGGGACCGCAGCTCGTCGAGTTCGGCGTCGGTGACCGCGAGGACGGGGTCAGCGGGGACCACGGTTGCGCCCCCGATCCCACGGGCCGCCCTGGTCGACGGTCTTGGCTGTCGCGGCTCGGGTCGCCGCGAGCGACCGGGGCCGGGTGGCCGGCAGTGCGTGCATGATCATCCCTTCGAGGAGCGCGTCCAGGCGCGCGGGCGTCGTCCCGGCCGGTGAAGCGGGCCAACACCTCCTGGCTGGTCGTACACCAGATTGGAACAGATGTCCGCGTCGTCCGCCGACGTCGGCGCGGGTGATGCAACTCCGGAGTTCCCCGGCGAGTGTCACCGGTGATGAGCAACGACAGCGGAACCCCGGCAGCCGATGGTGACGGCGGTGGTCTCGTCGCGGACGACGTCCCGAAGACCACCCGATCCGGTGAAGCGCGGCACAGAACCACCGGACGCAGGGGCGTGCGGCGGTTCCTCCCGTCACCGAAGCTGGTGGTGGGCCTGTTCGTCCTGGTCGTCGGCCTCGCGGGCGCGGCGTTCGCGATGGCCCTGTCGGTGGTGGAGATCCCGGAGCCCAACGACTTCGCCACCCGTGAAGCGACGATCTTCACCTGGTCCGACGGCTCGCGCATCACCCACGTCGGCGTGAACCGCCAGCCCGTCGAGTTCGACGAGATCCCGGCGGTCGTGCGCGACGCGGTGCTCGCGGCCGAGGACCGCTCGTTCTACAGCGATCCGGGGGTCTCCGTCACGGGCCTGCTGCGGGCGGTGAAGAACAACATCACCGGCGACGGCGGCGCGCTCCAGGGCGGGTCGACGATCACCCAGCAGTACGTGAAGAACTACTACCTCACCCAGGAGCAGACCTTCCGCCGCAAGGCGGAGGAGGTCCTGGTGTCGATCAAGATCGCCAACGAGACCCCCAAGGACACCGTCCTGCGGGACTACCTCAACACCGCGTTCTTCGCCCGCGGCACGTACGGGATCGAAGCGGCGGCGCGCGCGTACTTCGGTGTGCCCGTCAAGGAAGTCGACGATCCGGCGCGAGCCGCCTACCTGGCCGCGATCATCCAGGCCCCGTACTACTACGCGACCGCGCCGGACGACCCCGAGGCCGCGAAGGCGTTGCGGGAACGGTGGGACTACGTCCTGGACGGCATGGTCGAGGAGGGCTGGCTCGACCGGGGGAAGCGCACGGGCCTGGCGTTCCCGGAACCGATCCGCCACGAGCCGAACGAGCTGTCCGGCGTCAACGGCTACGCGGCCGACGCGGCGACCCAGTTCCTCAACGGCCTGCACGAGCAGGACCCGACCGTGCCGGACGCCGCGATGCTGGCCAGGGGCGGCTACACCGTCGTGACGACCTACCGGCCGGAGCGGATGACCGCCGTGCGCGACGCCGTGGCCCAGGGGCTGGCGAACCTGGACCCGGCACGGCCAGAGGACCGGGACGTCCACCTGGCCGTCGCGTCGGTCGACGTCGCCACCGGCGCGATCGTCGGCTTCCACGGCGGCCCCGGCTACCTGGAGCAGAGCTTCAACGACGCCTTCCAGGCCAGCGGCCCGATCGGCTCGCTCGGCGACACGCTGTGGAAGTTCGACCAGGCGTTCGCCAGGGGCGACGGGGCGGCGACGTCGTTGGAGGACAAGAAGATCTTCGACGCCCGTGACGACGGCGAACCGCCGGGGCCCGGCGACCTGGCGACGACCCCGATGCGGGCCGCCGCCGCGTTCGCCTCCCTCGGCACCACCTACCGGCAACCCCACCACGTGGCGGAGGTCCGGAAGGACGGGCAGGTCGTGTGGCGGGCTCCTGCCCCCGAGGACGACCCGGTCGGCGTCGGGCAGGCCGCGCTGCCGGGCGGGTTCATGGACAGCGCCGTGGACGACGGCGGTCAGTGGACGTGGTCGGTGGGCAGCGACGGCATCACCGCGACCGCCGTCGCGATGTTCGCCACCGAGGCCGACGGCAAGCGGAACCGCAGGCTCGACGGCATGTCACCGGTGCGCGGCCCCGGCGCGCCGGTCGAGTCACGGTCGGGCATGAGCCGCACCAGCCTCGTCGTGAAGCTGCTGATGAAGGGGAGGTGACTCGCCGCCGTCCAGGAGTTCCTTCGCCCTGCTCCTCTCGCCCATGAAGAAGGCGCGCGCCAGTTCGCCGCGGATGGCGAACCCGGCGCCGATGCACTTGGCGGTGTAGTGGATGCCGATGCTGATCAGGGTCAACCCGAACACGTACGCGCCGGTGTCGTGCAGCCAGCCCATGTCCAGGCCCAGGGCGATGATGGCGATGAGGCAGGCGTACAGCAGCATCGTCCACCACCACTGCTCGAACCCGTGCGTCGAGAAGTTCGCGTCGGCCGACCCCTTCGGGAACAGGTCGTCAGCGGTGCGCAGCATCCGCCGCGCGAACACCAGCGTCATCAGGTTGGCCAGCGCGACGGCCAGCGCCCCGCCCGCGAGGCACCACGCCCACAGGTCGTGCCGCCAGAAGAGCGCTATCACCGTGGTGGGCAGGGCGATCACGGCCATCAGTCGGATCAGCAGTTCGACGAGAAACGTGGTGGCGCCGCCCGTTCCGCGGGCGGTGACCCGGCCCAGGATCGTCTGGTAGAACTTCGCCGCCACCAGCCCCTGGCTCAGCGCGACGATCTTCGCCGCCCACTCGAGCTCGCTCGACGGGAGGTCCACCTCGAACGCCAGCACGTCGTCGAGCTTGAACGGGGCCGCCTTGGCCACGACGAACCACCAGCAAGCGCTGGAGATGACGGAGAAGAACAGCAGGTAGTTGCTGAACCGGACGGTGGAATGCAGGTGGCGGGCGCCCCGCCACAGCGTGACCTGGGTCCAGACCTCCCGCGACGACGGGGCGAACACCGTCCACGCCCGCGCCAGCGCGTTCTTGCTCGCGGTGCCCTCCTTGAGCGCCAGGGCGAACTGGTCGTCGATGTGCTTGCCGAGCCGTTCGAACGAGAACGGCGTCCTGGCGAAGGAGAACAGCCGCAGGTCCGATCGCCATTCGATCAGGTTTTGCAGCAGGGTCCCCAGTTGCGGGCTGAGCTGCCAGACCCGCACGGGGAGTTGGCCGGACCGCGGCGGGTAGCCGCAGATCGTCTCCGCCAGGATCACGCCGAGGGAGTAGGCGTCGGCGTAGGTCGTCTCCTTGTCCCGGTTCTTCACCTCGGGGGCGACGTAGACGGAGTCGTCGTGCTCGGCGATGCCGACCTGCCTGCTGTAGAGGTGGTTGCGGCCGAGGTCGATGAAGTGCATCTCGCCGGTTTCCGGGTCGATGATCACGTTGTTGGGCGAGAGGTCGAGGTGTTGCCGCTGCGGGAGGTTCGAGGTCACCTCGCCCTTGTCCGCCAGCCTGTGCAGGGAGGCGACGAGGTGGCGCGCCACCTCCCGCGCCTTGACCAGTCGTTCGTGGTCGGTGCGCGGCTGCTGCTCGAAGTGCCACAGGTCTTCCCGGAGCGTCCGGCCGGGTTGGTAGGGCATGAGGATGCACTGCTCCGTGGAGACCATCGGCTGGACGACGATCTTCGAGGTGTTGTGCCCGCCGTAGGTGTCGGCGTAGTTCGCGGTGGCCTGCGCGACGGCGAACATCTTGTTCCAGGGGAACAGGACGCACTTGACGACGATGGACGACCGCGAGGTCGCCGGTCGATCCTTGGAGTTCGCCTTCAGGATGAACGAGGTGGTCCCGGCCTTGAGGTACTCGACCCCCTCGAAGTCGACGCGGTCCCACCACCGCCGGAACTCCGCGTTCGCCTTGGTCGAGCCGTACACCTCCCTGATCGCCCTCCGGACGGCGGGAACGTCCGCGAAGAGCTTGCGGCACTCCCGGTCGTAGCCGTCGATCCGGTCGGCCTCGCCCGTACCGATCGCGACCACGGGAGACCTCGCGTCGAACCTCCTCTTCAACAGCGAGGCGTTGAGCTTCACCAGGGCGAGCAGCCCGCGGATCGACACCTTCCCGTCGTCCGGTACCGCGGCGAACCTGCTCAACGCGGCGTCCACGCCCCTGCCGAAGGCGTCCTCGCCGAGGCTCGACTCCAGGTTGGCGATGTGGTCGAGGACGTTCTGGAGGAGCACGACCGCGCCGCGAACACGGGAGGACGAGTCGGCGGCGAGCAGCTTCCGCGTCGATTCCTCTTTGGCGGTCCCGGAAATCTCCTTGATCAGCAGTTCCTCGCACCTGCTCGCGGACACCCGCATGCTCGCCCACCCCCGGCTCCGTGGCCGCACCGACCCTGCGCGCACATCGGAGCACAAGACCGCCGAGTCGCGAAATATTCGAAGATCACCCGGACTCGGACGCCCGCCGTCGACGCGGGAAAAGCGTGCGGGCTCAGGGTTTCGTCGACTCGGGTGGGTGGCGGATCCAGTCGGGCAGGAGGGCGTACAGGCGGACGGCGATCTCCTCTTGATCGCAGTCCGCGGTGCCGCCGACGGCGGCGGAGAAGACCCCGTGCACGCCGGAGGCCGTGTAGACGTCCTCAACGGAGTCGGACCCCTGTTCGTCGACGCCGAGGTCGCGCCGAAGGGCGTGGAGCTGCTCCAGGAGGAGGTCGCCGATGCCCATCAGCCCGCTCGGCGACCGCCAGGTCGAGGCCACCAGGAAGAGGCTCCGGCGCTGCCGGAGGGAGTCGAGCATGGCGTTCAGCGTCGCCACGGCCACGGCGGTCGGGTCCGCGCCCTTCCGCCGGTCGCTGATGTTCAGGTCGTGGAGGGCGCGGAAGTCCTCCGCGATCACGTGCACCGCGGCCTCCTCGACGGAGTCGAAGTGGTTGTAGAACGTGGCGCGGTGGATGCCCGCGGCTTCGGCGAGCGCGGAGACCGAAGGGCACGACTCCGTTCGCCGCACCAGATCGGCCAGCGCGTCGGAGATCGCCCGTCGTGAGCGGGTGAAGCGCGGATCCGCCTCCACGGCTGAGGACTGGTCGCCAACCACGAACGCACACCTCCCGAACGTGACGCGAATCGCTTGCGCGCCAAGTCGATCGTCGTCACCGCTCGATCCACTTCGGACCGGACGCACTGAGCCTACCACTATTCGACACCTGTCAATTAGAGGTCTACGGTGAGTGGGGACAACGACCTGCCACCCGAGGACGCGCCATGTCGACCACCGACAGCACCACCGCCCCCACCGCGACCGAGGACAAGCTCGCGGTCGTGGAGACCCTCTACCGCTACGCCGCGGGCCTCGACCTGCGTGACGAGGACCTGCTCGCCTCCGCCTTCGCGGACGACGCGGTGGCCGACTTCGGTCCGGCCACGAAGAAGGCGGGCCAGGAGTACCCGCCGATCAAGGGCGGGGGGACCATCGCCACGGCGCTGCTGGGCTCGCTCAGCCGCCTGGACACCACGCACTCGTTGAGCAACCCGCGGGTCAGCCTCGACGGCGACACGGCGCACCTCGAAGGCATCATGGCGTGCCAGCACCTGCCGCGGGAGGACCACTCGCGCCACGTCCTGATGACCAACAGGTACGACGTCGACCTGGCCCGGCAGGGTGACGTGTGGGTCATCAGGCACGTCACCGTCGACAACGCCTGGACCGAAGGCGACCCCACCGTCCTCGCGGGCATCTAGGTCTACGGCCGCGCTACCAGCGCGCGCTGGCCATGACGGCGTCGGGCAGGCGGAGCCACCAGTGCGCCCGACGCGCCACGTCCGACGACGTCGAGGTGCTCGTGCGCAGGTAGTGCAGACCGGCGCGGTCCTGGTTCATGCCGACCGCGTAGAGCACGGCGCGGTGCTCGACGTCGATCTGCCAGTCGCTGCGCGGCTTGTTCCCGTCGAGCACGCGCCGCCAGGTGCTCAGCTCGGTCGTGCCCGGAAGGTGGGCCAGTGCGAACGCAGCCCCGGCGGTCAGGTGCGACGGGGTGCTCTGCGCGCTCATGAGCGCCTCCAGGGTCGCCCGGTGCCGTTCCGAGCCGAGGCTCCCGAGCAGGTCCACCAGCGCGGCGCTCGTCGCCGGGTCGGAGTCGCGGGCCGGATCGGCCAGCAGTCGGTCCAGCGCGTCGGCGATGGTGTCGCGGAACGGCGAGCTGTTCAGGACGTTCGCCCCGTAGACCCGCGTGTCGGTGTCCGTGCTGAACAGCGACTGCCGGATCAACCGGCCCACCAGGGGATCGTCGTCGTGGCGCTCGGTCTGCGCCACGGTCACCGCGTCCAGCAGGCGTTCCGCCTCCGGCAGGTACGCGGTGAAGGACGGGCTGAGGCGGTGGGTGATGGTCGCGCGGTGGCCGTGGTCGCTCGTGTCCAACGCCCGGCGGACCTCGGGTTCGAGCAGGCCGCGGGGGATGGTGGCCAGCAGGTCGGCGGCCGTTTCGCGGAGCGGGACCGAGGAGGAGTCGGCGAGCAGGTGGCCGCACGCGACGGCGGCGACGTGGTTCCGGTGCTGGTCGTCCCACGGCAGTCGGGTGGTCCAGGCGATGAGCGCGCCCCGCAGCTCCAGTTCGGTGGCGGGCGAGGCCAGCATGGTCAGCAGTTTCGCGGTGACGGCTGGTCGCCGGTTCCCGGCGAGCAGGGCGACGGGGTCTACGACCACCTGGCAGGCGGGATCGGCCGTGAAGTCGGAGATGGCCCGGAAGAGGGCCTCGTCGGCGCGCGCGTACCGGTGCAGGTGTTCGAGGGCGGACAGCCGCAGCAGGTACCGCCACCTGATCGAGATCGCCATCTCGGCCAGCAGCCGGTGGACGATCGGGTACCACTGCGAGGTGGACAACCGCAGCCGGGAGCGCGGCAGCCCGCGAACGAAGTCGACCCACTCGACAGCGGTGATGACGGCCCCTCCCAGGAACTTCTCCAGCACGGCGGACGCGTTCACCGGGAGGTGCCACCTCGGCGGGATGCCTCCTTCCAGGCTTGTCACGACGGCGTCGAGTTGCCCGGCCGACAGGCCGACCAACTCCTCGAAGCGCCTGATGGCGGCCAGCGACATCCTGGTGCGCCTGTTCTCCCACCGCGACACCGTGGTGGGGGAGACCCCCGGCACGGCCGAGGTCTTCAACGCCGAAGCCAGTCCCTCCAGCGTGCGCAACGCCCGGTCCGGCGCGTAGAGGCGGTGCAGGGTGAGCAGCCAGCTAATAGCTGCCTTGTTGTCCACCCTGGTGACGGGCCCTCCGGCGTCGTCGTCGGCGATCGAGGTCAGGCGGCCGCGCTGGTGTCGGGTCGATGCCATGCCGCGATCCTCTGGGATCCGCCGACGGCCCGGACAGCCGCTGGACGAGTGGATTGCGGTCGAATTCTGCACGAATGGCGGTATCGCCACGCAGGCTGCCTAGTTTGGGAGTCCCCGAGAGAGACGAGGACCCGGAGAACATGACGACGAACCTTCACGCGGTTTACGAAGGCGTGGTGTACCACTGCGACTTCAGCCGCAACGACTTCAGCGCGACCAACGGCAAGCACGAGGTGGTCGTGCTGGTCGAGGAGCACAGCGTGGACAAGGGCAAGGTGAGGGCGCTCGTCGTGCGCGCCGAGAAGAACGGCAAGAGCTACACCGCCAACGTCGACGAGGTGTTCACCGTTCCCGTGGAGAAGCTGGTCGCCGTCTACCCCAGGATGACCGAGCAGGACCTCCGAAACGCCCGGAACGAGCTCAAGCGCAGGATTCCCTGACACCGATGACGTTCCTGGTGCCGGCCGCCGCAGGCCGACACCAGGACGTCCGCGCCTCAGCCTGACAGTGCTCGGACCACTTCGCGGGCTTCCTGCCTGCACACCAGGCTCCACCGCGCAAGGTGACCGGCCGCCCGCCGCCGAACGTGCCGAGCGACCTTCTCGTCCCAGGCGATCTCCCGTGCGACCACGGCCGCTTCTTCACGACACGCTTGTCGCAACGTTGCCGCCGCGTCGGCACATCGGATGCGGGTGATGGCGCCCAGTCGGTCGTCCTGGGCCATGGCCATCAGCCGCAGGGCGGCCCAGGTCGGCTCCAGCTCGCCGATGGTGAGGAGGATCTTTCTGTTTTGCAACGGTTTGCCGACTGTCAATAGTCCATAGAGGACTGTCAGTGCTTGCTGTCGAGTCATCGGCGCGATTTTGATCAGCACATGAGCGGCATCCGTCCGGGCCGACACAGGAAACTCCGTGTCCTCCATCATCGCCCGCAGCAGTTCGAGTGCCTTCTCGCGTCCGGCTTCTCCGTAGTCCGCCAGGTCTCGCGTGACGCGCCAACGCATCGCGGGTAGGGCCCTGGGATCGGCCGCGATCACCGCCAGGACCCGCGCCGCCGTCACCCGGTCCTCGGGTCGAAAGTCGTTCAACTTCTCGGCCGCCCGCCACCTCGCCACGGATGACGATCGCTCGTCCTCCAGGACTTTCCTCAGCGGCCCGAGGCCATTAATTCTCCGCAGCCGGAACAACGCGTCCACCCGGTCTCGATCCGACGACCGGGGGTCGGCGAGGACCGTGCGCATCAAACCGGCTGTCCAGGCGGGCTGTGCTGTGGCCACCTTGTCGACCAAACGGGCCGCCGCCAACCGCTGCCGCACCGGTTGCGCGTCGTCGAGCACAACGAGCTTCGCCTCTTCGAGCACACGGGACCACTGGGCATGCCCGAGCTTGGTCAAAGCCACTCGTGCCCGGAACTCGTACGACCCGTCGTTGGCCATGTCCTCCAGCAGTCGCAGGGCTTCTGGCATCAGGTGGATCGACAGGTCGGCCAGGGCCGCCGCAGCGGCAACTCGTTCTCGGCGCGACGTTTCCGGCGCGGTCAACACCTCGCGAATCGCGGCCTCCGCCTCGGCCGCCAAGGGCAGGTCGTTCCATCTGTCTTGTCGCGGTACCCGTTCGGCGATCGACTTTGCGTGATCATCGAGCAGATCCCGTTCGACTTCAGTGCGAAGCTTGCGAGGCAGTTGGTGCATGAGCGTTTGCAGGTCGCCGCCTGTGGCCTGCCGCGCGGCGGATGCTGTCAGGAGAGGTATCGGCTCGGTGCGCACTGCACTCAGGAATGCGAGCCAGGCGGTCGCGGCTACGCGGTCGGCCACCGTATTTTCCTGGTCTTCGGCGAGTCGACGGAGCACTGCCAACGTCTTCTTGTTACTAGGGCGATCCAGGAGTGTGAGTTTGCCCGCAGCCCAGCTTCGGAGGGAGACAGACTGCCGCTCGTCTTCCGCAATCTGGCGGTGATATACCACGGGGGCATCCCGGTTGGCTGTGCCAGACTCGGCCAGGGCTTGGTGGGCGTCACTACGGCGGGTGAGCCATAAGTGGGTGTCATGGGCGTGTTGCCGCAGTTCGTCGAGCGCCTGGCGGTCCCCTGGTCGCAACTTGCACACCAACCACGCGGCTGTTGCTCGTCCCTGCTGACTGGTGTCGTGGTCAGCGAGGAGGAAACGCAGCCTGGGCACAACGTCGGCACCGAGACCAGCGAGTTGGAGGACAGCCTCACGCCACTTCGTCCAGGGGACATCATCATCGAAGGTGATCTCTGCCAAGCGCTCGGGGGCGACTTCAGGTTGCATGTTTATCGCCCAAAGTCGGGTCGCCGATGTTGCGGATCCATCCCTGGCGAGCACGTCCACTGCCGCCCGCACCTCTGGGGCATGTGCGAAGCCCAAGCGCTCCAGTCCGCTGATGACGTTTTCCACGCGCAATGCGTTCGCCCTGAAATCGCCAAGTAGTTCGAGAAGAACGCGTGCGATCTCCTCGCGAAGGCCAACGCCAACGTCTGTAAATATGGTCACGACGTATTGGAATTCGAACCCTGGGGTCGAGGCGGAGCGGAACAGCTCGCACGTTTGGGCTACCGCGCGAGGATGGAATTGGGAGCCCAACTCGATCACGCAGCGCAGTGCGTTCTGTCGGGATCGTTGCGACTGGGTAGGGTCACCTGCCAACTGGAGCATGGTTTCGGCGATCTGGTTCCGCTCGGTGTCCGACGACATGAACCGTTTGATGGGGGATGGCCAAGGGTATTGACGTGTGTGGTAAAACCGAGCCTGGTCAAGGAGGGTCATGAAAGCGTCATCGTGGAATCGGGCGTCAAGTCTCACCAACTGGTCCCAAGCTTCCAGCGTCGCTTCTTGATCAGGACATGCCGCGATGACGTCGAGCAGTTGCGAGATGACCTTGGGGTGGAGTTCCGGTCCACTGTGGCTGAGCCGGGTCGCGGCCTGGACGCGGTTCCTTGGGATCTCACCTAGGTCGGCCATGAGGTTGCAGAGCTGGTGCAGGGCGGATGATCGGTACGGATCTCCCAGGTCGAGGAGGCTTCCGAGGATCGAGATGCGCACGGGTGCACCGAGCTGGACTTCGGCCAGTAGGTCCAATAGGTGTTCGGCCGCTTCGGTGGAATGCTTCGGGCTCAGTTTCGCAAGCGCTTTGGTCGCCGTGTGAACGCTGTTGATTGTCGCTTCTGGATCCCTGATGATGGTGCGAAGTTCGAATTCTGCATGGTCACGAAATGCGGGACCGAAGTTTGCTAGCTGACTCACGAAGAACTGGCGTTCGTGGGTAATGGTGCCCGGCTTGGAAATAGTGGAAAGTAGTAGCTCTCCGGCAGTTATGCGGTAGTCGGGACCGAGAATTCCGAGTGCTTCCGCGGCCACGAGGCGTTCAAGGAACTGTCGCCTGGCGTCTTCGATTATCGATTTCAGCGCCGCGGCCGCTTCGCTGGTCTTCTCCGGTCCGAGTTGCGCCATTCCGAGCGCAGCGTTTTCCCATGCGCCAGCGTCGTACCCCTTGTCATGCAGTACCGCGCTGAACATCTCAGCGGCTCGAGCATGGAACTCGACACCGATCTCGATCAAGCCCGTCGCGGCGTCGACCGCCACAGTCGGGGGAATCGTCCTGTCGTCCACCAGACCGAGCAACGTCTCGACAGCGGTCCGCCGGGCGTCGGGACCGAAGGCGGCGAGGATCACGGCGGCTGTGCGGAGGTCGGGGCCGGAGGCGTAGGGGTCGCGGAGTACGGAACGCAAGCCGCGTTCGGCTGTGTCCCGTTCGCTTGAGCCGGTTTCGGACAACGCCTCGGCCGCCGCCAACCGGACCGCGACCGACTTGTCCGCGTCGTCGACCACGGCGGTCAGGAACGTGATCGCTTCGCGCGCGTGTGCCTGGCGGATTCGCACCGCCAACGCCGTGGCCGCTTCCGTCCGGGACTCCCACGGTGCGGCCTCGTCGCGCATCAGCGTCGCCAGCCACTCGGTCAGGCCTGGGTGCTGAGTTGCACGACTGGTCTGGGCGAGCATGTCGGTGACGACGTACTGGGTGGTCATGGCCCAGCCGCGCACGGTGTCCAGGAAGGCGTCCACGGCCTGTGGGCCCGCGGGCATCCGCTTGGCGAGCAGGCGGGCCGCGAGGAGGTGTTGTTCTGCGTCGCCCGCTCGGAGCCAGCGCAGCAGCGGGTCCGCTTCGCCCTGCCTCAGGTGGGTGTGGTGCAGGATCACGGTTCTGGCGTAGCTGCCCGCCTCCTTGATCCGCGCCGCGTGCAGCAGGCGCACGAAGGCGTCGGGCGTGAACGTCGCGGGGAGGTCCTTCGCCTCGGCGGTGGCGGCCAGGTGCTCGGCGAAGCTGTGGTGCAGGAACTGGAGATCCTCACCGCGGACGACCAGGAGTCCGGTCGACACCAGGAACGCGGTCAGCTCCTCGGCCCACCCCGCGGTCAGGCAGTGCTCGGGGACGGTGACGTGCGTCCAGTCGCGTGCGGCAGCGACCAGGGAAGTGTCGGTCTCCACCCGCACTCGGCCGAGGTGCTCCAGGAGTTGGTCGCGGTGCTGGGCGAACGGGCTCGGCCGCGTGCGGGCCCGTTCGAGGAGCAGGGCCAGGTACGCCTCGTACAACTCGTACTGGTTGTCCGGCAACGGCTGGTCGGCGTGCCGCTGGAAGACGATCGCCGCGATCGTGGCCAGCAGCGGCACGCACACCAGTTCGTCCAGGTGGGCCGCGCGGATCTGGCGCACGAACCGGTCAGCCGGATCCGGGCCTTCCTCAGCGAACCAGTTGAGGGCGAACCGGTGCAGGGCCTCGCGGTTGAACGGCTGGAGTTCGTAGCGCATCGTCCCGACGCGGTGCAGCGGGGCGATGGCGGCGCCTTCGATCGGCCGCGTGGTGAGCACGACCCGGTAGGGCGACGCCGAGGCGCACGACGCCAGCACCTGCACTAGCCGGTCCCGGTCGTCGGAGTCGGCCACCTCGTCCAAGCCGTCCACCAGCAGCAGCCAGCGGCAGCCCACGACCCGGTCGCTCAGCGCGGCGGCCGTCACGGGGGCGTGCAGGAGGGCGCCGTACTCGGCCCGCGCGCTCTCGGCCAGGGCCTCGGGGAAGGGGATGTCCAGTCGTACGGCCAACTCCCGCGCGCTGAGGCGGAGGGGCACCACGGGTTCGGTGAGCGGCTCGGCACCACCGGACGTCCAGCGGGCCGCGATGTCGGCGGCCAGCCGCAGCGACAGCGTGGACTTGCCGTGCCCGGCACCGCCCGTGACGACCAGGTGGTCGTCGCCGTCCAACGCTTCCCGCACGGTCCGCACCGGTGGTCGGACGGCCACGCGCGTCACGGGTGGGGTGGGCGCCTCCAGCAGTTGGCCGTGCCCGTCCAGGATCGGGGTGGGCCTGGATGGTTCGGCGCGCGGCTCCTCCGCCCAGCCACCGAGGTCCTGCCGCACGTAGACCTCGGCCAGCGCGGGGCGTCGAGCCCCTGGCAGCCGGTAGGGCGACTCCTGCGCCGCCGCCACCTGGGCGCGCAGCAGGGACGCCACCTCGGCGGGCAGGACGGGGAGTTCGGTCCAGCTCTCGGGTGCGGGGTGGAGTGCCGCGGCCGCCGCGGGCGCGGCGTCGTGGAAGTGCACGTCACCGTGGATCACGCCTGCCAGGACGCTGGGACCGACCACGGTTCCCTCGATCAGGTTGGAGATGGTCGCTTCGCCGTCCCGTTCCACTCGGCCCCCTCGCGGTCGTCTCGTCCGGTGCGTCGATATCGGTCGTTTCGAATGGTAACTTTTGTGCCCGGACGGCGGTGGGAATACTGGGAAATTCCCAGTATTTTGTAGTGGGTCATGGTCCCGAAAAATGCGGACCGAGAGAACTCGGGTCATGGTACGGATCTGCGGTAAGTATTGTGAAACCAGGGCCGATCGAGGTGAATTCCTGTCGGTGTAGCAGATTCCAACCGCGTGTTCTCGATCGGCGTCCCGCTTCCCTCTAAAGGGCTAGTTTCATTGTTTCGGTCGCGTGTTAGCTTCGATGACGGCTGCTATCGGACGACTTGCGCGATGGCAGCCGCCCACCGGGTGGTCGATGCTGCCGGTGTTCGGATCCAGGGGAAAGGTGCGCCATGTCGCAAGACAGTTTGATTCGACTGTTCACACTTCTCGACGGCAATCGCAGCGGTGGGATCGACCGCGCGGACCTGGAATCGTTCGGGGCCAAGGCGGGTGGCCGGGCCACCGACAAGGCCGCCGCCCTCTGGAAGGCGCTGTCCGCACTGGACGCCGATTCCGACGGCGTCGTGACCAAGGACGAGTTCATCGCCGGCGCCGATTACGACACGGTGTTCGAATCCACCGTCGCCCTCCACATGACCCTGTTCGACTCGGCGGACACCGACAACGACAACAAGATCAGCCGTGCCGAGTGGGGATCCATCAACGCCACCCTGGGGATCTCGGACACCGACGCCGAGGCCAACTTCAACGCCGTCGACTCCGACCGGGACGGCTTGGTGACGCGCAACGAGTTCCTCGAGCGGGTGACCACGCTCATCCAGGGGAACAGCGACCTGGCCGCGGTCGACGTCACGCGTCCCCCGGCCCGCACCTGAGCCGCCCGCCTGGTCCTAGTCGTGGTGGATCAGGTCTTCGACGGCGTGGAGCGCGATTGCGGGGGTGCCCCTGAGACAGATCAGGGGCACCCCCGCTTTGGTGTGCGGGCAGCACGCAGGCCAGGGCCGTCAGCCGAAGCTGGGCGAGCCGATCAGCCGCCACCTGTTCTCCAGGTGGTTGGCCAGGATGGACGTGCGGCTCTGCCTCTGCTCGGGACCGGTGGTGGTGCGCAGGACGTGCCGCTGCGCGTGGCGCAACTCCTCACCCGGCTCGCTGCCGAGCTGGTCGATCAGCATCTTCCGGATGTGCAGGAACGCCGCCAACGCGTCGGACTGCCGACCCGCCCCGTGCAACGCCAACATCAACTGCGCGGTCAACGACTCCCGCAACGGATGCGCCCGCACCAGGTGCGACAACTCCGGCACCAACTGCGCGTGCCTGCCGAGCTGCAACTCCAGGTCGATCCACCACTCCAACGTCTGCATCCGCAACTCCAGCAGCGGCGGCACCTCGATGTCCTGCAACGTCGGCGACGGCACGTCCAACAACGGCGCGTCACGCCACAACGCCAACGCCGAGGACAACGCCGACGACGCGTCCGCCAACCGCCCGCCCGCCGCCAACGTCGCCGCCCGGCCGTGCAGGTCGAAGAACGTCGCCAGATCACTCTCGCCGGGACCCACGCTCATCATGTAACCCGGCGCCCTGGTGGTGATCCGCTCCGCCACCCGCGGACCCAGCGTGCGGCGCAGACGCATCACGTAGGTCCGGATCGTCGGCACGGCGCTGGGCGGCAGGTCCTCACCCCACAGGAACCAGGCGATCCGGTCGATCGAGACCACCCGGTTGTTGTAGAGCAGCAGACCGGCCAGGATCGTGCGTTGCTGAGCGGCGGGCAACGGTATTTCCACGTCGTTCAGAAAAGCTTCCGTCGGGCCGAATATCCCGAAGCGGATTCGCGCGTCCAGTGGTCCGGTATCTCGTGCCCGCGCCATAGAGTTCCTCTTCCTTGGTGCGACCGGTTGTCGACGAGGCGAATACGGATCCATCGTGGTGTGTTCGTGCCGGGTAGTTCAATAGGGCATCAGGGGATCCGTGGGTGTTCGCGGAGTATTCACATTTGCCATTGGTCGTGCACCTGTTCCGGTGGTGGAGGATGTCACCGGCTGGAGCCGGGTGGTGAATTTCAGGCGAATACTCCGGGGGATGTCTTCTGAGCCGATGTAAATATTTGTGGCAGGCTTTTGGCAAGGCGGCGGTGGGCGACGGGTAGGTCAAACGGGAAAACAGGGCGCGGAGGCAGGAATCCCCCGGCCATTCAGGGCAGTGGAATGATGGGTCCGTGCATGACCTGGTCAATCTGCACGCCTCCGAGTCGTGCCCGACCGCGCGGCTACGACCGGCGGAACCGGGTTACGGCCACAGCGGATCGGTCGTCCAGGATTCGCCGGTGGCGGTGTAGCGGAGTCGGACGTGGTTGCGGTGGTGGTCGCCCTGCCAGAACTCGACTTCGTCGGCACGCACGCCGTACAGCGTCCACTCCGGGGCGACGAGAGCCGGATCCCGTCGGATCAGCTCGGCCGCTTCGGCGAGCCGGAGGTCCCGTTCGCGCGGGTCGTGCAGGACCTCGCTCTGCCGCCCGAGCAGGGCTGCCGCTCGGGCACTGGGTGACCGACCCAGGTAGTCCCGCGCGCTGTTCTCCGCGTTCGCCACGACCACCGCCCCCCGAACACGCACCTGCCGCCCGAGCACGGGCCAGTAGAACGTGAGCGCGGCCCACGGGGTGTCGGCCAGTTCCTTGCCCTTGCGACTGGCCGAGCCCGAGGCGAACTGCCAGAGCCCGCCGCTCAGGTTCTTCAGGATCAGCACTCGCGCGGATGGCCGACCGGCGGGGTCCACTGTGGACAGTGTCATCGCGTGCGGTTCGATGACGCCCGCGTCGACGGCGTCGCGCAGCCAGTCCTCGAAAAGGGCGTCGGGGTCGTCCGGCGCGGTGTCGGGGTCGAACGCCGGGAGCGGGCCCGCGAGCGACGGGAGGCCGCGGAGCAGTCGGGTGATCGGCCTGTCCGTAGCGGTCATGGCTCGATGCTATCCAGCGTTTCCCCCTCTGCGCCGCACCGTCAACGGCTGGCACCTGCGGCGACGCGCTCGCGACACCCATGGGCGGAGAAAAGGGGCGCCTCGCAAGGCGCCCCTGTGGATCTTCCCGCCTCAGCCGGTCGGGCGGCGTCGTAGAACAGCCTGTCCCGTGAAGATGTTGACGCTCACCCAGATGAGAATCCCGAGCTGAACGGTGATCATCACGACTGTCGCCCAGTGCGGAAGTCCTTCGGGCGCAGCCGTCAACGTCAACATCGGCGCTACAAGCGCGCCGATGACCAGCAGCGCGGCGGTCGCCGCCTCGAGGAACTGGGAGGCGTGGCTCGACGGCACTGAAACGTCCACCGTCAGCTCTCCCTTCTCGATGCGCAACCGCGCCTCGGACGTGGGACGCTCGTCCCCGACCGATTCCAACCCGGCGAAGATCGAGTCGTCGCCGTCCTGCTCCGGAATGTCCAAGTCCGGTCTCCTCTGTTCGCGGACCTCGCAGACCCCGGTTGGGACTGCGGGTCCGACGGCGGGCGTTGAGCCCATCTCCCCCGATGGGTGGAATCCACGCCCGAGCGCCGGTTATGCGGCAGATGGACGGGCTGCCGCCTGTGATTCAGAGAAGTGACCGACCTCCAGGTGGATGTGTCGGCCGCTCCGCTGGATCACCGCGTATGTGGGTGATAAGGCGAGTTGTCATGTCACTCTCCCGTTCCTCTCTCGGTTTGGTGATCAGGTCGCCTTGGTGGTGGGGCAGCCGTTGTCATGGTGGCCCCACCAGGGAAAGTCTGGCACGCCCGATATGTGCGAGCAACACTTTTCACACATTTTCTGTGTCAGAAGATGGTATTGAAGTGTGTCATCTGCGACGATGATGGGACCTGGCCGCAAAACTGCGCTGGGAGTCGTGAAGGGAGCGCGGTTATTACACCGTCGAAGGAATCGGAGGCCGTAGGGGAGCCTGCGGTGGTGGCCCGCGTGAACATCGCCCTGGTCAAGGAGAGCGCGAAGGCCCTCGTCAAACTTCAGGACGACACTGGGCTCAAGAAGGTCGACATCGTCAACCGCGCGATCCAGCTCTACGAGTTCATCGCCGGCGAGTTGAAGGCGGGTCGTCAGGTCGTGGTGCGTGATGACGACGGACACGATGTGCTGGTGAAGATCTTCATGTGACCGATCACCGCTCTACTTAGGACTCCGGTCGTTGCGATCCATCACCCCTCGGCCGCCGGCACGCGTCCGTTCACCAGGGCCTCTCCCAGTGTGGTCAGCGAGTGCACGGTCCGTGCGCCGTGCCGGGTCGTCCGGAGCAGGCCTGCGCCGCGCAGCACGCCGGTATGTCGGCTGACCGACGCGGGCGACGTGCCGACGCGGCGAGCAAGTTCGATGGTGCCTGCGCCGATGCGGGCGCACTCCAGCACGGCGTGGCGGGTCGTGCCGAGCAGTTCGTCCAGCCCGCTCGGCGCGGTTCCGGTCCACCGGTCGGCGTCCAGGATCGGGTACACGAGCACCGGCGGCAGATCGGGATCGGTGAACGTGCCCGGCAGGCGGCCGAAGTACGAGGGCACCAGGCGCAGTCCTCGGCCGCGCAGGCGCAGGTCCCGGTGCTGCGGGAAGTCGACCTCCAGCACCGAGCCGTTCCACCGGGCGTGCGGGCGCAGGCCTGCGAGCAGGCCGTGCACGCCGGCGTCCACGAGGTCGCGGGCGCGGCGGGCGCGGTCGGCGTTGACGCTCTCCCGGACCACCTCGGCGTGCGGCTCGACGAGCACCGAGTGCAGGTGCCGCAGCACTTCCGCGAGCACGGTCGGCCCACGCGCCCCGTCCAACAACGGGTCGACCCACGCCGGTAGCGGTCTCAGCCGCTCCAACTCCGCCGTCAACCGGTGGGGCGGTGTCGCACGCAACGCCTCCAGCCCCGCCTCCAATCCGTCGGCCGACTCCGGCGGCGTGAGCAAGTCCGGCACTGGCGCGAGCACGTGCAGCAGGTGCGGCGCTGGGTCGCGGCGGTCGAACCGCTTCCGCACCGCGTTCACCCAGCCGCGGAACAGAGGCGGGTGAACGCGATCGCGCAGTCGGCAGCCGGCGAGCACCACCTCCCACAACGGGTCGGCGGTCGGCGCAACGGTCGTGCGCACGAGGTCATCGGTCGTGAAATGGACGCACAGCAAGACGTTCCCCCCTGGTGAAAACTCCCCTGACCGCCATGATGGCTGGAGATTTTCGGCCTGGCGGAACACTCTTGCGAAGTTCACCCATCGGGACGAAAGTCGCTTTCGTTCACAAAATTCCGATCAAGGGGGAGAACATGAGAGGAACGGTGAAGCTGGCGGCGGCCGTCGCGGGGGTGGCGCTGCCGCTGGTGCTGATCGCGACTCCGGCTCAAGCCGGGACGCCCAAGGGGGACGGCGTGACGGTGCAGCACTACGCCTGCAACAGCGCGGTGGTACCGCCGAACTCGGACCCGATCTCGGCGATCACGGGCGGCAGCTCCGGTGCGCGCATCCGCACCGGCTCGTCCACGTCCTGCACGGCGGTCGGCTCGATCGAGCCTTCCCACCGCTTGGACTTCTACTGCTACACGCTCGGGAACGACGGCTACACGTGGACCTACCTGCGGAACACCAGCACCAGCAGGCAGGGTTGGGTCCGCGACGACCTGCTGCCGAACTACGGCAGCAGCTACCACTGCCCGAACTGAGGTAACTCGGGGGGACAAGGCCGGACGCCGCGGGCTCGACGGCCGCGGCGTCCAGCCCGCGCCGAGACCACGACACCTTCCGGTGGTCGGGGAGTCGTTCTCCCGCCTGGAACGGACGGTGCTGGAGGCATCCACACGCTTGAAGTCACTCAGGACCACGATCACAACCCTCTGCGCCGTCGTCACCGAACCCACCCACGAAACCACGGCCGACAACGTCCTCACGATGCCGAACCGGAGACACCGCGATGCCTGAACCGATCACACGATCAACAGGGACGCCGCGGTTCGGTCCTGCGCCACGAATCCGAGATCGCAGTCACAGGTAGTCGCGCCAGAACGGCACAGTGGACTGCGGGGACCAGTCGTCGGGGTGCTCGGGCCGAGGTTCCTCGAACTCTTGGTCGACGTAGTCGACCAGGTCGGCCCCGTAGCAGATGATGTCCGTTCCCCACACCGACAGAACCGGATGTCCGAACGTGCCGCGTCCTGCGGGCAGAAACCGATGCGCGTAGATCGGGACCAACCTGGGCGCCTCAGCCAGCAACCGCCGAGCCGCCGCCACCGCTGCCTCAGGCATGTCCGGCCGCGCACCCCAGGCCGCATTCCAGTGCCCGCTGCTCTCCACCGCCCGCAACACGCCCTCGACGGGCCAGTCGAGCTGCTCACGGAGCTCGTCAGGGCGACCGTCGCGCCACTCGGGCCACGGTTTCTCCCAGGCGTAGGAGACCCCCGGTTCCGGCTCGAGAGGGCTGTTCACCGGCAGCCCCGCCGCGAGGAACGCTCGATGATCGTCGGCGAACTCAAAACCGTGCTCGCCCTCGATGCGGGCGAACTCCGCGTCGGTCAATCCAGGCGCGATCACGCAGCAACCCAGCTCAGCCAGGCGCCGCGCGGCCACCACGCCCAGGCCGACATCCCCACCCCTCTGCACAGGGGAACCCTAACGGCACAGCGGCGAAGTCGACCAGGTCATGCGACCTGACTCGGCGGTAAAAATGCCTGGCAGATGGAATTTGATCATGATTTGCCGCCCATCGCCCTAAGGGAGTGCAAAGAAGCGCTGGTCTGTCTTGTCGTGGGTTCGGGGTCGGCCGGATGGTGTGGGTGATCACATCAGGAGGTCGACTATGGCAGTCGAGGTTGGGCAAGGGCGGGTCGAGGGTGCTTCTGAGCGCCGGGTTGTCGCGAATGTGTTGCGGGGGTCCATCGGGAATCTGATCGAGTGGTACGACTGGTACGCGTACACGGCGTTCAGCATCTACTTCGCCGCGGCGTTCTTCCCGAAGGGGGATCAGACCGCGCAGTTGTTGAACACCGCGGCCGTGTTCGCCGTCGGGTTCCTGATGCGGCCGCTCGGTGGGTGGTTGTTGGGGCGTTACGCGGATCGGCACGGGCGGCGGGCGGCGTTGACGTTGTCCGTGACGTTGATGGCGTTGGGGTCGTTGATGATCGCGTTGACGCCGTCGTTCGCGACGATCGGGGTCGCGGCGCCGATCCTGCTGGTGACGGCCCGGTTGTTGCAGGGGTTGTCGGTCGGTGGGGAGTACTCGACGTCGGCCACGTACCTGTCGGAGGTGGCGTCCACGGGGAAGCGGGGGTTCTACTCCAGCTTCCAGTACGTGACGCTGACCGCCGGGCAGTTGTTGGCGCTGGGCGTGCAGATCGTGTTGCAGCAGGTGCTGACGCGCGAGGAGATGCTGTCGTGGGGGTGGCGGATCGCGTTCGTCATCGGGGCCACGGGGGCGATCGTGGTGATGTTCCTGCGGCGGGGGATGGACGAGTCCGAGAGCTTCCAGCGTGAGGGGAAGTCGTCGGAGTCACGGGGGTCTTTGCGGGCTTTGGCGCAGTACCCCAGGGAATGCCTGCTGGTCGTCGGGTTGACGCTGGGCGGCACGGTGGCGTTCTACACGTACACGACGTACCTGCAGAAGTTCATGATTAATACCAGCGGCATCGACGCGGCGACGGTGAGCTGGATCAACTTCCTGGCACTGCTGGTGTTCGTCGTGATCCAGCCACTGGCAGGAGGCCTGTCCGACCGGATCGGGCGCAGGCCGCTGCTGCTCGCGTTCGGGGTGCTGGGAGCGGTCGGCACGGTGCCGCTGCTGACGACGCTGGCGTCGACGACCGGTGCCGTGCAAGCGTTCCTGCTGATGCTGTGCGGGCTGGTGGTCGTGACCGGCTACACGTCGATCAACGCCATCGTGAAGGCCGAGCTGTTCCCGACGCGGATCAGGGCGCTCGGGGTCGGGCTGCCGTACGCGCTGACGGTGGCGATCTTCGGCGGCACGGCCGAGTACGTGGCGCTCGGGCTGAAGTCGGCCGGTCACGAGTCGTGGTTCTACTGGTACGTCTCGGGGTGCGTGCTGATCTCGCTGATCGTCTACGGCTCGATGCGGGAGACCTCCAAGGAGTCCGCGCTGGAGGAGAAGCCCTGAGCCAGTTCCACCACGGCGAGACGTGCCGCGGCCAGCGATTCCGTGCCCAGCGCCTGGAACCGCGACGGTCGCGGCACGTCCGGCGCGCGGGTCAGTTCGGCGTGCACGAACCGCACGTCGGCCACGCCCAGCCCGCCGAAGTACGCGAGCAGGTACGGCTCCAGGAAGTCGTCGCCGCGGCGCCCTCCCCTCGCGGTGACCACGACGACCTCGGTATCTCGCAGCAGGCTCTCCTCCGTGGCCGGGTCGGTGAACACCCCCGGCACGGTCACGCGGTCGATCCACGCCTTCAACGGCGCCGGGACGGTCAGGTTGTGCACGGGTACGCCGAGCAGCACCGTGTCCGCCGCCAGCAGTTCGGTCACCAGCGGCAGCGTCGACGCCCACTCGCGCTCCTCCGCCGCGTTGGCCGCCACGGCCGCGACCCCGCCGACCGGCACCGGGTCCCGGCCCTCCAACCGCCTGCGCAGCGAGCAGTACGCCGGGCCGACCAGGGGCACCGGGTCAGCGGCCACGTCGCGGTACCGGTAGCCCACGGCGCCGTGCCGCTCCCGCCACGTGTCGGCGTACAGCGAGGTGAGGTGCTTGCTGACCGAATTGCCCGAATAGCTGGAATCGAGGTGCAGCAAGGACTTCACCGGTTCGGCCCGCGCGAGCGGGACGGACCGGAGGTGGTTCCTGCGGGGCTGTCTCACGATCACCGGGACAATGGTCGCAGAGCGCCCGCGCGCCTCCCAACCCTCACGGGAAGTGCACCTGATCGTGTCCGGTCCACAGTGGACCGCGTCAGTCGAGCGCCCGCACCTCCTCGGCGGGGTCCGGGGAGAAGAACGAGCCGGGAACGGGTGACCCGGCCGCGCCGAGCTTGTTCATCTTCTTCGGCACGGAAGCACCCTGGTAGGTCAGCGGGTGGTCGGCGAGCGGCTGGTGCACCTCGATGTACGCGCCGTGCGGCAGCCGTTTCACCAGCCCGGTCTCGACGCCGTGCTCGAGCACCGCGCGGTCGGAGTGCTGGAGCCCCAGGCACAGCCGGTAGGTCACGTAGTACGCCAGCGGCGGCAGCAGCAGGAGGCCGATCCGGCCCGCCCACACCGTGGCGTTGAGCGAGATGTCGAACGCGTGCGCGATCACGTCGTTGGCCGCGGACAGCAGCGAGACGAGGAAGTACGCGAGCGCCATCGCTCCCAACGACGTGCGCACCGGCACGTCGCGCGGTCGTTGCAGCAGGTTGTGGTGCGCGCGGTCGCCGCTGAGCCTGCGCTCGATCCACGGGTACAGCGCGGCCAGGCCGGTGAGCAGGGGAAGCCCCAGGATGAACGGGAAGAACGCGGCGGGAACCGTGTAGTCGCCCAGGTACAGCTCCCACGCGGGCCACAGCCGCAGCAGGCCGTCGGTCCACGCCATGTACCAGTCCGGCACCGTGCCCGCCGACACCTGACCCGCGTTGAACGGCCCGAAGTTCCACACCGGGTTGATCTGGAACAGCCCGCCCAGCACGGCGCACACACCGACGACCATCGCCAGGAACACACCGCTCTTCACCATGAACACCGGCATGATCCGCACGCCGACCACGTTGGTCTCCTTGCGGCCGACACCGGGGAACTGCGTGTGCTTCTGGTACCAGACCAGCGCCAGGTGCACCGCGATCAGCCCGAGCATGATCGCCGGGATCAGCAGCACGTGCAGCGTGTAGATCCGCGGGATGACCTCCGTGCCGGGGAACTCGCCGCCGAACAGCACCCAGTGGATCCACGTCCCGACGACGGGGATCGACAGCAGCAGCGACGCCGTGACCCGCAGCCCGCCGCCGGAGAGCAGGTCGTCGGGCAGCGAGTAGCCGAACAGGCCCTCGACGCAGCCGAGCAGGAACAGCACGATGCCGATGACCCAGTTCAGCTCGCGCGGACGGCGGAACGCGCCGGTGAAGAAGACCCGCAGCATGTGCACGACGATCGCGGCCATGAACAGCAGCGCCGCCCAGTGGTGCACCTGACGCACGAACAGGCCGCCGCGCACCTCGAACGAGAGGTCCAGCGTCGACGCGAACGCGCGGGACATCTCGATGCCCTGGAGGTTCGTGAACGCGCCGTCGTAGACGACCTCCTCCATCGACGGGTCGAAGAACAGCGCCAGGTACGTACCCGACAGCAGCAGGACGATGAAGCTGTACAGCGCGATCTCGCCGAGCAGGAACGACCAGTGCGCCGGGAACACCTTGTTGAGCTGTTTTCGCAGGCCGCCCGCGAAGTGGTAGCGCTGGTCGGCGGCTGTGGCGGCGTTGCTGAGCGAACTCATGACCGGTACCCCCTGTCCGGACCGCGGCGGCCCGGGGGTGGACGCACCCCCCAGGCGTCGATCCGCCTCTCCAGTGTGCCCCTGATCGGTGGCCGGGACACGTGTAATGAAGACGACGGAGACCCGCGATGTGTGACAGGCGTCAGTCGCGCAGCCCCAGCGCCCGCGCGACGACGGTGGCCGAGTGCACCGGCTCGACGCCCGTCCCCTCGCGCACCTGGGTGCGGCAGCTAAACCCGTCGGCGACGACCGCGGTGTCCGGGTCCGCCTTCCGGACGGCTGGGAACAGCACCTGCTCACCCACGGCCATCGACACGTCGTGGTGCCCGCGCTCGAAGCCGAAGTTGCCCGCCAGGCCGCAGCACCCGCTGTCGAGCACCTCGGCGGTCACCCCGGACTTCGCCAGCAGGTCCCGGTCGGCGTCGAAGCCCAGCTCGGCGTACTGGTGGCAGTGCGTCTGCACGATCGCCCTGCCGTCACCGGGAACCCCGTCCAACGACGGGGCCACGTGCTCGGCGAACGTCCGGGTCGCGGCGGCCAGCGCGGCGACGTCCGGGTCGTCGCCCGCCAGCTCCAGCGCGTCGCCGCGCAGGAACGCCGTGCAGCTCGGCTCCAGCCCGACCACCGGGACGCCCGCACGGGTGAACCTCCGCAGGATCCGGGCGGTCCGGCGCAGCACCTTGCGGGCCGTGCCGAGCTGGCCGGTCGACATCCACGTCAGTCCACAGCAGACGGTGCGGCCGGGGATCTCCACCCGCTGCCCGAGATGCGTGAGCACGGCCGCCGCGTCGTGCCCGATCGACGGCTCGAAGTGGTTGGTGAACGTGTCGGTGAACAGCAGCGCCCTCGGCCCGTCGACCCCCGAGCGCTGGAACGTCGCCCGGAACGACCGCTTCGCCACGACGGGCATCCGCCGCCGCGGGTCCAGCCCGGCGAGCCGGGGGAACCGCGACGTCAGCCGGTTCACCAGCCCGAGCCGCAGCCACAGCGGCAGCCAGCCCATCGAGTAGTGCGCCACCGGCCGCACCCGTCCCCGGTAGTGCTGGTGCAGGAACTCCGCCTTGTACGTGGCCATGTCCACGTCCACCGGGCAGTCGCGCTTGCACCCCTTGCACCCCAGGCACAGGTCGAGCGCGTCGCGGACCTCGGTCGACCGCCACCCGTCCTTCACGACGTCTCCGTTGAGCATCTCGAACAGCAGACGCGCCCGCCCGCGCGTCGAGTGCTGCTCCTCGCGGGTCACGCGGTAACTCGGGCACATCACGCCGCCGCTGTGGTTCAGGCACTTGCCGACACCGACGCACCGCCGGGTCGCGGCGGCGATGTCGCCGCCGTCGGCGTGCAGCGCGAGCGCCGTGCGGGTCGGGATGCGGGCGGGCGCGACGAGCACGCGCAGGTCCGCGTCCAGCGGTGCCGGGTCGACGATCCGGCCGGGGTTCATCAGGCCGCGGGGGTCGAACGCCGCCTTGAACCGGCTGAACGCCTTGAGCGCGGCGGGCGGGTACATCCGCGACAGCAGCTCCGAGCGGGCCTGGCCGTCGCCGTGCTCGCCGGAGATCGACCCGCCGTGCGCGACCACTAGGTCCGCCGCGTCCTCCAGGAACGACCGGTAGCCCGACGCGAAGTCGAAGTCGATCCGCACGTGCACGCAGCCCTCGCCGAAGTGCCCGTAGGTCAGGCCGCGCCGTCCGTGCCCCGCCAGCAGCGCGTCGAACTCGCGCAGGTACTTCCCGAGCCGCTCCGGCGGCACGGCCGCGTCCTCCCAACCCGACCACGCCTCGGTGCCGTCGGCCATCCGCGTCGCCAGGCCCGCGCCGTCCTCGCGGATCCGCCACAGCAGCCGCTGCCGCGCGGGCGAGGTCACCACGACGGAGCTGGGCGCGATCGACGCCACCCGCTGCGCGGTCCACTCGTCGCGGCACTCGACGAACAGCCAGCTCGCGCCGGGCGGCAGCAGCGCGAGCGCGGGGGAGTCGGGCGTGCGCTGCCGCACCACGGCGACCATGCCCGCGTCGATGCCCTCCAGCGCCAGCACGTCGTGCTCGCGCAGCGCCATCACGTTGTCCGCGGCGTCGTAGGTGTCCGCGAACCCCAGCACGGCCAGCACCCGCCGTTCCGGGGCCTCGACCAGCTTCACCGTGGCCCCCAGCACCGTCACGCAGGTGCCCTCCGTGCCGACCAGGGCCCGCGTGAGGTCCGGCAGGGCGTCCAGCGCGTACCCGGACACCCGGCGACCCAGCGCCGGGAACCACGCCGGGTCGACGTCCGGGAGGTCCAGAGCGGGCGGCGTCCGGGTGTCGAACCGGGTCGCGTTCGGCAGCAGCACGTCGAGAGCCTCGACGTTCTCGCTGGTCTTGCCCCACGCGACCGAGTGCGCGCCGCACGCGTTGTTGCCGACCATCCCGCCGAGCGTGCACCGCGAGTGCGTCGACGGGTCCGGCCCGAACACCAGCCCGTGCGGCGCGGCGGCCGCGTTCAGCCGGTCGAGCACGACACCCGGCTGGACCACGGCCAGCCGGCGGTCCGGGTCGACCTCCACGATCCGGTCCAGGTACCGCGCGAAGTCCAGCACCACCCCCGGCCCGGCCGAGTTCCCCGCGATGCTCGTCCCGGCACCCCGGTTCGTGATCGGCACACCGTGCTCGACCGCCAACGACACCGCGGCCAGCACGTCGTCGACCGTTCTGGGCCGCACGACGACCCGCGGCACGTGCCGGAAGTTCGAGGCGTCGGTCGAGTAGACGGCACGGGACGAGGCGTCGGTCAGCACGTCACCGGAGACCTCGGCGCGCAGCCGATCGGAGAATTCGCTCACCCGGACGATTGTGATCCGGGTCTGCCGATGTCGGGGTACTCGGGGGTAACGGATAGCCTCGCGCCCATCAACCAGCAGCGATGGGAGCAACGTGTCGAGGTCCGTTCTGGTCACCGGGGGCAACCGGGGTATCGGCCTGGCTATCGCCAAGGCGTTCGCCGCACAGGGTGACAAGGTCGCCGTGACGCACCGGGGTTCCGGCGCGCCCGAAGGGCTGTTCGGCGTCAAGTGCGACGTGACCAACGGCGAGGAGGTCGACGCCGCGCTGGCCGAGGTCGAGGCGCACCAGGGGCCGGTCGAGGTGCTGGTCGCGAACGCGGGCATCACCGACGACACGCTCCTGCTGCGGATGTCCGACGACCAGTTCACCAACGTGGTCGACGCCAACCTGACCGGCGCGTTCCGGGTGGTGAAGCGCGCGTCCAAGGGGATGCTGCGCAACCGCTACGGCCGGATCGTGCTGATCTCGTCGGTCGTGGGCCTGTACGGCGGGGCGGGGCAGGTCAACTACGCGGCCAGCAAGGCGGGCCTCGTCGGCATGGCCCGCTCGATCGCCCGCGAGCTGGGTTCGCGCAACATCACCGCGAACGTGGTCGCGCCCGGTTTCGTGACGACGGACATGACCGACAAGCTCACCGACGACCGCAAGAAGCAGATCCTCGGCCAGGTGCCCGCGGGCAGGTTCGCCTCCGTCGACGAGGTCGCCGCGGTCGTGGCGTTCCTCGCCTCGGACGCCGCCGGGTACATCACCGGCGCGGTCGTCCCGGTCGACGGCGGCCTCGGCATGGGCCACTGATCTTGTACAACCACGTTTACGGAGGAAGCACGTGACGGGACTGCTCGAAGGCAAGCGGCTGCTGATCACCGGGGTGATCACCGACGCGTCGATCGCCTTCCACGTCGCCAAGGTCGCGCAGGAGCAGGGCGCGCAGGTGGTGCTCACGGGGTTCGGCCGGATGAGCCTGGTCGAGCGCATCGCGAAGCGGCTGCCGAACCCGGCGCCGGTCGTCGAGCTGGACGTCCAGAACCAGGAGCACCTCGACACGCTGGCCGACCGGGTGCGCGAGCACGTGGACGGCCTCGACGGGCTCGTGCACGCCGTCGGCTACGCGCCGCCGAGCTGCCTCGGCGCCCCGTTCATGGACGCGCCGTGGGAGGACGTGGCCACGGCGATGCACGTGTCCGCGTACTCGTACAAGGCGCTCGCCGCCGCCGCGCTGCCGCTGCTGACCCGTGGCAGCTCGATCGTGGGCCTCGACTTCGACGCCCGCCAGGTGTGGCCCGCCTACAACTGGATGGGCCCGGCCAAGGCCGCGTTCGAGTCGATCAACCGGTACCTCGCCCGCGACCTCGGCGAGCACGGCGTCCGGGTCAACCTCGTGTCCGCCGGCCCGGTGCGCACGATGGCCGCCAAGTCGATCCCCGGTTTCGCCGACCTGGAATCCCTGTGGGCGGAGAAGGCCCCGCTCGGCTGGAACGTCGACGACCCGACGCCCGTCGCGCAGTCCGTGTGCGGCCTGCTGTCCGACTGGTTCCCCGCGACCACCGGCTCGATGGTGTTCGTCGACGGCGGCGTGCACTTCCTGGGTCTCTAGGGTCGCCCGACCGGGTCGACGTGATCATCGGCACGTCGACCCGGTTGTGCGGGTTGGCCGAGGCGGGTCCAGGATGTAGCGGTGAGTTACGACGCGCTGCTCTGGTTGTCGTTCGGAGGCCCGGAAGGACCAGCGGACGTTCGTCCGTTCCTGGAAAACGTCACCAGGGGGCGTGGCGTACCACCCGAAAGGCTGGACGAGGTCGAGGTGCACTATCAGCACTTCGGCGGAGTGTCACCGATCAACGCCCTCAACCGCGCGGCCATCGACGCCGTGCGCGGCAGCGGGTTCGACCTGCCGGTCTACTTCGGCAACCGCAACTGGCACCCGATGGTCGAGGACACCCTCGCCGAGATGAAGCGCGACTGCGTGCGGCGCGCGCTCGTCTTCCCCACCAGCGCCTACGGCGGTTACTCGGCCTGCCGCCAGTACGACGAGGACATCCTGCGCGCCCGCGCGGCCGTCCTCGACGCCCCCGAACTGGTGAAGCTGCGCCAGTTCTTCGACCACCCGCTGTTCATCGGCGCGTTCGCCGACGCGGTGCGCGCCGCCGCCGTGGAACTGCCCGCCGACTACCGCCTCGTGTTCACCGCGCACTCGGTGCCGGAGTCGGCGGACAAGGCCGCCGGGCCTCCCGGCGAGGGCGGCCACCGCTACTCCCGCCAGGTCGCCGAGGCGTCCCGCCTGGTCGCCCTCGCGGTCGGCCGCGAGGAGTACGACGTCGTGTGGCAGTCCCGCTCCGGGCCGCCGCAGATCCCGTGGCTGGAGCCGGACGTCGTCGACCACGTCGAGGCGCTGCACAAGGACGGCGTGAGCGGGGTACTGGTGTGCCCCATCGGGTTCGTCAGCGACCACCTGGAGGTCGTGTGGGACCTCGACACCGAGGCCCGCGACCGGGCGGCCGAACTCGGCATGGCCTTCGCCCGCGCGGCGACGCCCAACGGTGACCCGCGGTTCGCGGAGCTGGTGGTGGAGCTGGTCCGGGAGCACACGGACGGGGTCGCGCCGCGCAAGCTGTCCGACTTCACCGCGGCCGGGTGCACGGTCAACGGCGCGCCCTGCGCACCGCTGTGCTGCGAGCCCGCGAAGAGGCCGGGCAAGCACTAGCCCACCGGGCACGTCAGCGGTCCGCGTCGCTGGCCGCCGCCGACCAGGGTGACGGGACCGGCGGCCGTGGTGCAGGCGATCTGGGTGGCGGCGTTGGTGGACAACGAGGTCACGTCGACGGAGACGGTCACGGTCGAGCCCGCGGCGTCGAGGACGGCGCCTGCGGGGACCTCGGTCGTGTAGCCCTGTTCGCGTTCCCCGGTCGTCGGGCCGACGGCGAGCTGCGCGAGGCCGGAGGCGGAGTCGGGGCGTGGTACGGGGGTGACGCGGCCGTCGGACACGAAGTACACGGAGATCATGGCCGCCGCCGTCGGGGCCGGGCCGCCGAGGATGACGGCACTGGGGCGCACGCCGCAGCCCGTGGCCAGCAGGACGGTCGCGAGAACCACCAGGCGCTTCACCGGGCACCTCCCGAGTCGGGCAGCCGCAGGGTGAACACCGCGCCCCCGTCGGGGTGGTTCTCGGCGACCAGGGTGCCGCCGTGCAGGAGGGCGTTCTCGCGGGCGATGGCGAGGCCCAGGCCGCTGCCCGCGGAACGCGCCCTGGACGAGTCGGCCTTGTAGAAGCGGTCGAACACGTGGGGCAGCACGCCCGAGGACAGGCCGGGGCCGCGGTCCGTCACCGTGATGACGACCCACCCCGGCTGGACCTCGAGCGCCACGGACACGGGCGCGCCGCCGTGCCGCACGGCGTTGCCGACGAGGTTCGCCAGGACCACGTCCAGCCTGCGCGGGTCCACCCGCGCGACCACGTCGGCGGGCAGGGTGGTGTCGACGACGTCCTGCCAGCCCCTGGCGCGCAGCGAGGCGCGGACGGCTTGGGCGACGTCCACGTCGTCCAGCACCAGCGCGGCGGCGCCGGAGTCGAACCTGCTGATCTCCATCAGGTCGTTCACCAGCCTCGTCAGGTTGTGCGTCTCCTGGCTGACGAGCCGCGCGGCCTGCGCCGCGTCCGCGGGCAGCACCTCGGCCTCCTCCTCCAGCACGTCCGCCACCGCGGTCATGGCGGAGAGGGGCGTGCGGAGTTCGTGCGACACGTCCGCGACGAACCGGCGGGCGTCCGCCTCCATCCGCCGCAGCTCGTCGACGCGCCTGCCCAGCGCGTCGGCGGCGTCGTTGAACGTGACGGCCAGGCCCGCCAGCTCGTCCGAGCCGCGAACGTCCAACCGGGACTCCAGGTCACCGGAACCCATGCGCCGCGCGGCTTCCCCGAGTTCACGCACCGGCCGCAGCACGCTCCACGCGGCCAGCAGCGCCAGGAGCAGCGCGAACACCAGCGCGCCGCCGCCGAACACCCACGCCCTGGTGGACAGCTCGGCGACGCTCACCGCCGCGGGCTCCAGGGTGCGCAGCGAGTAGACCTCCAGCAAGGACGGCCCGAACGCCACGCTGGTCCCGCTCACGAGCTGGGTCACGCCGTCGAGGGACACGCGCTGCCACGCGGTGCGCCCACCGCGCACGGACTCCCGCAGCTCCGGCGTGACCACCGAGAGGGGCAGGCTGCCCGCGCTCACGTCGCCGTACACGGCCACGGCGGTGTCGTCGCGGTCCGACAGCTCGTCCGCGATCCGGTACAGCCGCTCCCGCGTGGGCGGCAGCAGGCCGTACCGCGTGACCCCGTCGGTCAGCGCCAGCACGGCGGCGTCCTGCGCCTGGCGGAGGATGACGTCGCGGGCCTTGAGGTACATGCCGCCCGAGACGGCCAGCGCGGTGATCACGCCGACGAGCGCGAACGCCACCACCAGCCGCGCGCGCAGACCGATCGTCACAGCGGCCCGAACCGGTAGCCGAAGCCGCGCACGGTCTGCACGTACACCGGTGCCGTCGAGTCGTCCTCGATCTTCGCCCGCAGCCGCTGCACGCACGCGTCCACGAGCCGCGAGTCGCCCAGGTACCCGTGCTCCCACACCGATTCCAGGAGCTGCTGGCGGCTGAGCACCCGCCCCGGCGTTCCGGACAGCTCCAGCAGCAGCCGCAGCTCGGTGGGGGCGAGCGGCACGCGGGCACCGTTCTTCGCCACGACGAGCCCCGCCCGGTCGAGCGTCAGCGCGCCGTGCCGCTCCACGGCCGGGTCGGTCCTCGGCTCGGCCGTGGTCCGCCGCAGCACGGCCCGGATGCGCGCCTCCAGGACGCGGGCCTGCACGGGCTTGATCACGTAGTCGTCGGCCCCGGCCTCCAGACCGGCCACGACGTCGATGTCGTCGTCGCGCGCCGTCAGCATGATGATCGGCAGGTCGCCCGCAACACGGATCCGCCTGCACACCTCGAACCCGTCGATCCCCGGCAGCATCAGGTCGAGCACCACGACCTCCGACGACGGCAGCCGCTCCAGGCCCTCCTCGCCGGTCTCCACGGCGTCCACGACGTGGCCCTGCCTGGTCAGCGCGAGCTGGAGCCCGTCGCGCACCGCTCGGTCGTCCTCGATCAACAACACCCGTGACATGAGGTCAACTATCGACGGGTGCCGGGTCATCGGCCAACGCGGTGGCGGCCAGGCAGTACAGCACCGCGGCGACCAGCGCGCCCCCGACGAGGTCGCTGAGCCGGTGCCAGCCGGTGATCATCGTCGAGGCGGCGACGACCACGACCACCACGGCCCCCGGCACCAGGACCCACCAGCGCGGCAGGACCAGCGCGAACGCCAGCAGCAGCGCCGTGGCCACGGCGACGTGACCGCTGGGGAAGCTGTTGTGCGTCGACGAGCCCACGACGTCCAGGTCGGGCCGCACGACGACCTCCTTGAGCACCCTGGCAGTCGCCACCGACCCGAGCACCACGCCCACGGCCGCCACCGACGTCCACAGGCGCCTGCTCAGCAGCACGACGACCAGCAGCACCACGGCGAGCACCACCCGGTCACCGAAGACGGAGAGCACGGCCTTGGCGGGCTCCAGCAGCGCGGAGTCCTGCTCGTAGCTCGCCCCGCGCTCCGACAGGGGCAGCAGGGCGCTGTCGAACGCCTGCCCGAACGGCGTCCCCACGAACACCGCGCAGGTCAGGCCGAGGGCGAACAGGCAGACGACGGCGGCGACGAGGAACCGCCTGCCGGTGGACGTCCGGTCGAGCACTGGGGTCGGCATCACCACACCGATGGTCGGCCCGCCGTGCGATCGCCTCGTCCCCGAGATGTCCGCGTTCTGTCACAAGTCGCTAGTGCAGCCCGGCCGCCTGGTCGGACAGCACGCGCACGGCTTCCTCCACGGCGGCGCAGCGAGCCCGGCGCACGGCCTCCGACAGCGGCCGCAGCGCCTCGTCCCTGGCCTGCATCGCGGACGCCGAACTGGCGCCGCCGGGGGCGTCGCTGCGCGCGACCTCCAGGATCGCGGCGACCTCGGCGGCCCGCTGGAGCACCCGGACCGACCTCGGCGGCATGCCCGCGGGCCACTCCAGCTTCGAGTGCCTGGTGGACAGGGCGGCGATCTCCTCGCGCACGTTCGGGCGGTGCTTGGCGACGTCCAGCGTCACCAGCGCCGTCGCGGCCTGGCGCATGGCGCTGGCGAGGCCGTGCTCCGCCTCGCCGATGGGGACGTGCTCCGCGCCGCCCGTGGACGGCAGGTCGAACACGGTCCAGCGCATCACGCCGTCCGCGACGATCTTGGGCACCAGGCCCACCCCGATGTCCGGGAGGACCGCCGCCTCACCCGCGCGCAGCGCGCACGTGCTCAGCGGGCCCTTGCCGCCCAGACCGCGAACATCACCCGGTACGGGGAGCGCGAGGCGGCCGGTCCGGGTGCCCGCGCGGCGCAGCGACGCCAGCAGCAGCGCCGGGCCCACCGGGGCCTCGTCGGGGCCGGGGAGGTCCAGCGCGGTGGCGGTGCCGTCGTCGTCGGCCGCCACTTCGTGCAGGTCCGCCCACTCTTGAAGGGCGTCAAGGACGTCGTCGGCCGCGGCTGCGCCATGCAGCCAAGCGGAAGTCCAGACGACCAGCGTCGCACTCGCACAAGACACGCTGTCCAAGGTTAGTGCCTTCGCGGGGATGCTCCGCGCTCAGGCGGCAGGTCCCACGTGGCGGACCAGCAGGTCTCGAAAACGGTTGCGGGCCGAGTTGTCGTCGAACGCGCGGTACGGCACGGCGTACATCGGCCCCCGCGCGCCCTCCTGGGTGCGCAGGATGAACCCGCGGCGCGTCTCCGTCCACGTGGGCAGGTGCGTCCACGGCAGCTCGCTGCGCGCCGCGTCACCGACGGTCATCCGCAGCGAGTGGTCGTCCGCGGTCGCCGTGACGGTGTTGGCCGCGAGCGGGTGGCCGCTGAAGTCGATCCGCACCTGGATGGGGATCAGCACCGCGATCAGGCCCGCCACGGCGATGCCGAACAGGCCGGGCGCCGTGGACCCGCTCAGCAGCACCACCACCGAGCCCGCCAGGACGAAGCCCGCGAACCAGGGGGCCCAGCGGAACATCGGCACGGCCGAGCGCAGGGCGTCACCCCAGTCGGCGGGTTCGGGTGACCACCTGAAGTCGACGCTGCCGCTCACCTGGTTCTCCGATGTCCGGGATGTCCGTGCCGCCGCATTCTCCTGTGCCTCAGGCGAGCAGTTGGGACACCGTGACGAAGGTGTAACCCACCGCTTTGAGCGCGCGGACGATTCCCGGCACCGCGTCCCACGAGGACTGCCGCGACGTGGGCCAGACGTGCAGCAGCACGATGGACCCCGGCCGGACCTCGTCGCAGGTCCGCCGCACGACGTCGGCCGACGTCGGCTGCTCGGCGGAATCCGGTTCCACGTCCCACATGACCGTGGTGCGGTCGTGGTCGGCGAGGTAGCCGGGCAGGGTGAACAGCTTCTTGCCGTTCGGCGGTCTGAAGTGGATCGGTCCTGTGTGGCCCGCCGCCCGGATCGCGGCGTCCGTGCGCTCGACCTCGTCGGCGACGAACTCCTCCGACACCAGCACCATCCGCTGGTGGGTGTAGCTGTGGTTGCCCAGCTCGTGGCCCGCGGCGACGAGCTGGCGGCCGTACTCGGGGTGCGCGTCCATCTCCCGGCCGACGACGAAGAACGTCGCGGGCACGTCGAGGTCGGCCAGCGTCCGCACGACCTCGGGGGTCCGGTCGCCGGGGCCGTCGTCGAACGTGAGCGCGACGACCCTGCGGTCGGTTTCCACCCGGTGGACGAGCTCTCCCGCGAACTGGAACGTGCGCGACTTCGACACCTGGAACAGGCCGAACGCCGTGCTCACCAGGAGCAGCAGGACCACCGCGGCGAGGACGGCCCACCGCCGCTGGAGTTGCTCCACGTCGACCAGTCTGGCAAACGTGCGTAGCGTCGATCGGGTGACCGCCTCCTCCGCACTTCCCCGTACCGCGGGTGAGCTCCGCGCCGCGGGCCACCTGCCCCGCAGCGTGAAGACCGAAATCCGCGAGAACCTGCTCACCGCGCTCCGCGCGGGCAAGAACCCCTGGCCGGGCATCGTCGGCTTCGACCGCACGGTGGTCCCGCAGCTCGAACGCGCCCTGCTGGCCGGGCACGACTTCGTGCTCCTCGGCGAGCGCGGCCAGGGCAAGACCCGCCTCCTGCGCACCCTGGTCGGCCTGCTCGACGAGTGGACCCCCGTCATCGAGGGCTCCGAGCTGGGCGAACACCCCCTCGACCCCATCACGCCCGAGTCGAAGCGCCGCGCCGCGGAACTGGGCGACGACCTGCCCGTCACATGGCGGCACCGCGACCAGCGCTACGCCGAGAAGCTCGCCACGCCGGACACGTCCGTCGGCGACCTCGTCGGCGACATCGACCCGGTCAAGGTCGCACAGGGCCGCAGCCTCGGCGACCCCGAGACCATCCACTACGGCCTGCTGCCGCGCTCGCACCGCGGTGTCATCGCCATCAACGAACTGCCCGACCTCGCCGAGCGCATCCAGGTGTCGCTGCTCAACGTGATGGAGGAGCGCGACATCCAGGTCCGCGGCTACACGCTGCGGCTGCCGCTGGACGTGCTGCTCGTCGCCACGGCGAACCCCGAGGACTACACCAACCGCGGCCGGATCATCACGCCGCTCAAGGACCGGTTCGGCGCCGAGGTCCGCACGCACTACCCGTTGGAGATCGCCAACGAGATCGACCTGGTCCGCCAGGAGGCCGACCTGGTCGCCGAGGTCGGCGACCACCTGATCGAGGTCGTCGCCCGGTTCGTGCGGCACCTGCGCGAGTCGTCCGCGGTCGACCAGCGGTCCGGCGTGTCCGCGCGGTTCGCCGTCGCGGCGGCCGAGACCGTGGCCGCGTCCGCGCTGCGCCGGTCCGCGCTGATCGGCGAGACCCCCGCCGTCGCCCGGCCGATCGACCTGGAGTCCGTGCCCGAGGTGCTGCGCGGCAAGCTGGAGTTCGAGGCGGGGGAGGAGGGGCGGGAGATCGAGATCCTCACGCACCTGCTGCGCCGCTCGATCGCCGACACCGCGCGGTCCACGTTCGCCGGGCTCAACCTCCGCTCGCTCGCGGAGGCCGTGACCGACGGTCACCCCGTCGCCACCGGCGAGCGCGTGCCCGCGGGCGACATGCTCGCGGCCCTGCCCGAGCTGCCGGTCCTGCACGAGGTCGCGGCCCGCCTGGGCGCCGGCCCGAAGGACCCGGTCGGCCGGATCGCCTCCGCCGTCGAACTGGCGCTGGAGTCGCTCTACCTGACCAGGCAGATCGGCAAGGACAGCGACGACGATCGATCGGTGTACGGATGAGCGGATACCGCTACGGGCGCTACGTCGACGGCCCGGATCCCCTGGCGCCACCGGCGGACCTGCGCGCCGCCATGGACGAGCTCGGCCGCGAGGTCATGGAGGGCTCCTCACCCGCCGCCGCGCTGCGCGAACTGCTGCGGCGCGGCGTGCAGGGCACCCGCGGCCTGGACGACCTCATGTCCAGGCTGTGGAAGAAGCGCTCGGACATCCAGCGCCGCCACCGGCTCGACGGCACGTTGCAGGAGGTCCAGCGCCTGCTCTCGGAGGCGTTGAGCGCCGAGCGCAAGGCGCTGTTCCCGGAGCCGACCGACGACGCCCGGTTCCGCGAGGCCCAGCTCGACGCGCTGCCTCCGGGCACCGCGGCGGCCGTGCGCGACCTGGCCGAGTACGACTGGCGTTCCGCCGAGGCGCGCGAGTCGTACGAGAAGATCCGGAACCTGCTCGGCCGCGAGCTGATGGACCAGCGCTTCCAGGGCATGAAGGAGGCGATGGGCAACGTCGACCAGGCTTCTGTGCAACGCGTCCAGGAGATGCTGGCCGACCTCAACGCGCTGCTGGCGGGTCACGCGGCGGGCGACGAGGACACCCCGCGGCGGTTCGACGAGTTCATGCGCAAGCACGGCGAGTTCTTCCCGGAGAACCCGCGCACCGTCGACGAGCTGATCGACGCGCTGGCGGAGCGTTCGGCCGCCGCGCAGCGGATGATGAACTCGATGACCGACGAGCAGCGCGCCGAACTGGCGGCGTTGTCGCAGCAGGCCTTCGGCAACTCCGGTGTCGGGCAGCAACTGTCCCAGTTGGACTCGCTGCTGCAAGGCCTGCGGCCCGGCCAGGACTGGACCGGCTCGTCCCGCTTCCGCGGCCAGAACCCGCTGGGGTTGGGCGAAGGCGCACAGGCCATGCAGGACCTGGCCGACCTGGACGCGTTGGCCGAGCAACTGGGCCAGTCCTACCCCGGCGCGCGGCTGGAGGACATCGACGTCGAGTCGCTCGTCCGGCAACTCGGCTCCGAGGCGGGCGTCGACGCCCAGCGCCTGGCTTCCCTGGAGCGCCAGCTCCGCGAGCAGAACCTGCTCGAACGCGGGCCGGACGGTGATCTGCGGTTGACGCCGAAAGCGTTGCGGCGCTTGGGGGAGACGGCGTTGCGCGGGGTCGTGGACAGCGTCCGGACACCGCGCGGCGACCGCGACAGCAACCGGGCGGGTGCGGCGGGCGAGCCGATCGGCAGCACCCGGCCGTGGCAGTTCGGCGACGCCGAACCGTGGAACGTGCCCCGGACCGTGACGAACGCGGTGCTGCGCAGCGGTGGCGGGCCGGTTTCGCTGGACGTGGTCGACGTCGAGATCACCGAGACGGAACTGCGGTCGCGGGCGGTCATCGCGCTGTGCGTCGACACGTCGTGGTCGATGGTCCAGGACGGCCGCTGGGTGCCGATGAAGCGCACCGCGCTGGCGCTGCACCACCTGGTGCGCACCAGGTTCCGCACGGACGCGCTGGAACTCATCACGTTCGGTCGGCACGCCGAGACCGTCGACATCGGCGGGCTCACGTCGTTGGAAGGCGTGTGGGAACAGGGCACCAACCTGCACCACGCCCTGCTGCTGGCAGGCCGCCACCTGCGCCGCCACCCGGACGCGCAGCCGGTGGTGCTGGTCGTGACGGACGGCGAGCCGACGGCGCACCTGGAGCCGAGCGGGGAAGCGGAGTTCCACTACCCGCCGCTGCCGCGCACACTCGGGAAGACGCTGGTGGAGGTCGACAACATCGCCAAGCTGGGCGCGTCGATCACCGTGTTCAAGCTGGGCGACGACCCGCGGTTGGCGGCGTTCGTGGACACCGTGGCCCGGCGGAGCGGCGGGCGGGTGGTGGCGCCGGACGAGGACGGCCTCGGCGCCGCCGTGGTGAGCGACTACCTGCGGGCTCGCAAGCGTCGGCGGTGACGTCGGAGCGCCCCGGACCCGCGTCCGGGGCGAGTTCCGGCCGCACCGGTCACACTGGAGCCGTGGACTCCGAGGACGCGCGGCTGGCGCGGGACTGGTTGGTCGGGCGCGGCGTGACCGGGAGTGGTGACGTGTGGTCGTGCGACGGGGAGGGGTGCTCCGCCAACGAGGTGGCGCACGAGTGGACCGACAAGGTGCTCGAAGATCCGTCGTTGGACGTGGTGGGGCGGGTCCGGGTGGCGTTGGGGTTGCTCGACCTGCTGGACCAGTACGCGGTGGCGATGTACCTCAAGACCACACCGCTGCCACCGGAGGCGGAAGTCGTGTTCTGGGCGGCCTACCGGCGGCGGTTGGAAGCGCCGGAGTCCGCCGAGCCGGTCACGTACTCGCTGTGGGTCGACTGGTTCGAGGACCCGGCGACCGTCGACACCGCGTTCGCGGAGGTGGTCGTGGGGCTCGACGAGTTGGCCGAGGGGCCGTTGCGCCGAGCCCGGCGGGTGCTGGTCGTGTCCGGGCCGGTGCCGTGGCGGCTCAAACGGGACCTCTACCGCCGGGCCGCGAGCACACCCGTCCTGCACGAAGCGCTGTTCCACGGGCTGCGGGGGAGCCTGCACGACGTGTACGGCGACCTCGACCGCGACGAGGCGCTGGGCCTCCTCGCGGAAGTCGACCTGCCGGGCGAGCGGGTGGCCGCTCTGCGCGACGACCTCAAGGCTCCGTAGGGCTCTCCCGGTCCGCCGCGAGCGCCGTCTCGGTCGTCTCGTCGTGCGCCACGCGGTGCTTGCCCGGTTTCAGCAGCGAGAAGTGGGACTCGTCGCGCATCCGCTGGACCATGTGCGGGTAGTGCAGCTCGAACGCGGGCCGCTCCGAGCGGATCCTGGGCAGTTCGGTGAAGTTGTGCCGCGGCGGGGGCGAGGAGGTGGCCCACTCCAGGGAGTTGCCGAAGCCCCACGGGTCGTCGGCCGCGGCCGCGTCGCCGAAGCGGTAGCTGCGGAAGACGTTGTACACGAACGGCAGCACCGAGGCGCCCAGCAGGAACGAGCCGATGGTGGACAGGGTGTTGAGGAACGTGAAGCCGTCGCTCGCCAGGTAGTCGGCGTAGCGCCGGGGCATGCCCTCGTTGCCCAGCCAGTGCTGCACCAGGAACGTCAGGTGGAAGCCGAGGAACGTGGTCCAGAAGTGCAGCTTCCCCAGGCCCTCGTCGAGCATCCGGCCGGTCATCTTGGGGAACCAGAAGTAGATCCCGGCGTAGGTGGCGAACACGATGGTGCCGAACAGCACGTAGTGGAAGTGCGCGACGACGAAGTACGTGTCGGTGACGTGGAAGTCGATCGGCGGGGACGCCAGCAGGATGCCGGTGAGGCCGCCGAGCAGGAACGTGACCAGGAAGCCGATGCTGAACAGCATCGGCGCCTCGAACGTCACCTGGCCGCGCCACATCGTGCCGATCCAGTTGAAGAACTTGATGCCCGTCGGCACGGAGATCAGGAACGTCATGAGCGCGAAGAACGGCAGCAGCACCGCGCCGGTCGCGTACATGTGGTGCGCCCACACGGCGACCGACAGCATGGCGATGGCCAGGGTCGCGAACACCATCCCCTTGTAGCCGAACAGGGGTTTGCGGCTGAACACCGGGATGACCTCGGTGATGATGCCGAAGAACGGCAGCGCCACGATGTAGACCTCGGGGTGACCGAAGAACCAGAACAGGTGCTGCCACAGGATGACGCCGCCGTTGGCCGGGTCGAACACGTGCGCGCCGATGTGGCGGTCGGCGGCCAGCCCCATCAGGGCGGCGGTGAGGATCGGGAACGCCAGCAGGATCAGGATGCTGGTCACCAGGATGTTCCAGGTGAAGATCGGCATCCGCCACATCGTCATGCCGGGCGCGCGCAGGCAGACGACGGTCGTCGTCATGTTGACGCCGCCGAGGATCGTGCCGAGACCGGAGACCGCCAGGCCCATGATCCACAGGTCCGCGCCGATGCCGGGGCTGTGGATCGCGCTGCTCAGCGGTGTGTACGCCGTCCAGCCGAAGTCCGGCGCGCCGCCGGGCGTCAGGAACGAGGACAGGACGATCAGGCCGCCGAACAGGAACAGCCAGTAGGAGAACGCGTTGAGGCGGGGGAACGCCACGTCCGGGGCGCCGATCTGGAGCGGCAGGACGTAGTTGGCGAAGCCGAACAGGATCGGGGTGGCGTAGAGCAGCAGCATGATCGTGCCGTGCATGGTGAAGAGCTGGTTGTACTGCTCGTTCGACAGGAACTGCATGCCGGGGCGGGCCAGTTCGCCGCGCATCAGCAGCGCCATGACGCCGCCGACCATGAAGAAGGCGAACGACGTCACGAGGTACAGCAGCCCGATCACCTTGGGATCGGTGGTGCGGAACAGCGAGAGCAGCAGCCCGCCCTTGGGCCGTGGTCGGGCGGCGCCGGGGTGCACGACCACCGGTGTGGGCCTGAGCGTCGTCACTGGCGCCTCCCTCGTCTCGTGGACGTGAGCGGCACCCATGCTCCACCCGCGTGGAACGGGCGGCAATCGGTCAGCCGGGGAGTTGTTCCCCCGGCTTGTTCGGTTCAGGGTCCCCGACCTGGGCGGCCCGGCGGTCCAGGGCGTCCGAGCTCTTCTCCAGGAACCGCAGCAGCTCCACCGGGAACGGCAGCACCAGCGTCGAGTTCTTCTCCGCGGCCACCTCGACGATCGTCTGGAGCAGCCGAAGCTGCAGCGCGGCGGGGGTGTTCTCCATCGTCTCGGCGGCCTGCGACAGCTTCACCGACGCCTGGAGCTCGCCGTCCGCGGTGATGATCCGCGCCCGCCGCTCCCGCTCGGCCTCGGCCTGCCGGGACATCGAGCGCTTCATGCCCTCGGGCAGCGCCACGTCCTTGATCTCCACGCGGTCGATGTCGACGCCCCAGCCGAGCGCCGGCGTGTCGATCATCAGCTCCAGCCCCTGGTTGAGGCGTTCGCGGTTGGACAGGAGGTCGTCCAGCTCGCTCTTCCCGATGATGGAGCGCAGGGAGGTCTGCGCCACCTGGAGGATCGCGAAGCGGTAGTCCTCGACGTTCACCACGGCCCGGACCGGGTCGACGACCTTGAAGTACACCACCGCGTCCACGCGCAGGGTCACGTTGTCGCGGGTGATGCCGTCCTGGGCGGGGATGGGGAGCGTGACGATCTGGAGGTTGACCTTCCGCAGCCGGTCCACGCCCGGCACCAGCATGGTCAGTCCGGGGCCGCGGAGCTGTTCGCGCACCCGGCCGAACCGGAAGACGATGCCCTGCTCGAACTGCTTGATGACGCGGGCGCTGGCACCGAGTCCCACGACGGCGAGGCCCAGCACGCCGCGCACGATGTCGAGGATCATCGGGGACCACCTCACCTCAGCCACGACCCGGTTCCGAGCGTACGCCCGCGACCGGGTCGTCCGGCGGATCGTCTTGTCCGACATGTGACCTCGCCCGTCAGGCGGACCTGATCACGGCCGCCTAGCCTTCTGCACCATGAAGTGGCTCCGCTGGACCCTGCCCGCGCTCCTGGTCGCCGTGTGGCTGCTCGTCGGCGGCATCGGCGGGCCGTTGCAGGGGAAGCTGTCGGAGGTGCAGAAGAACGACAACGCGTCGTTCCTGCCCGCCTCCGCGGAGGCCACCGAGGTCGCCGACTGGCAGAAGCGGTTCGCGGACCAGGAGTCGCTGCCCGCGCTCGTGGTGTTCGAGCGCGACGGCGGGCTGACCGAGGAGGACCTGCGCGCGACCGTCGGCCGGGGCGCGGCACTGGCGACGTTCGACGGCCTCGCGGGCGACGTCGTCGGTCCGGTGCCCTCCGAGGACGGCGAGGCCGCGCAGATCATCGTGCCGCTCAAGCCCGTCGGCTCGGAGATCACCGACGTCGTGGAGGACCTGCGCGCGCTGGTCCGCGAAGGGCTGCCGTCCGGGTTGACCGTGCACGTCACCGGGCCCGCGGGCATCCTCGGCGACTTCGCCAACGCGTTCGGCGGCATCGACGGGCTGCTGCTGCTCGTGACGGCCGTCGTGGTCGCGCTGATCCTGCTCGTCGTCTACCGCAGCCCGCTGCTGCCGCTCGTGGTGATCCTCAACGCGGGGCTGGCGCTGTGCCTGGCGGTCATCGCCGTGTACCTGCTGGCGCGCGAGGACGTGCTGACGCTCAACGGGCAGAGCCAGGGCATCCTGTTCATCCTCGTGTTCGGCGCGTCCACGGACTACTCGCTGCTGCTCGTCGCGCGGTTCCGGGAGGAGCTGCACCGGCACGAGGACCGCTGGAGTTCCCTGCGGACGGCCATGAAGCGGTCGCTGGAGCCGATCGTGGCGTCCGCCGGGACGGTGATCATCGGCCTGCTCTGCCTGCTGCTGTCGGACCTGAAGTCGAACCAGGGCCTCGGGCCGGTCGCGGCGATCGGCATCGCCGCGTCACTGGTCGCGACGCTCACGTTCCTGCCCGCGATGCTGGCGCTGATCGGCCGGTCGGCGTTCTGGCCGTTCCGGCCGAAGTTCGACACGGTGGCGCACAAGGAGACCGGGCTCTGGCAGCGGGTGTCCGCGTTCGTCGGACGGCGGGCTCGGGCGACGTGGATCGTGACGACTCTGGTGCTGCTGGTGGGCGTCGCGTTCGTGCCGCAGCTCAAGGCGAACGGCGTGGCGCAGACGGACTTCTTCCTCAACCCGGTCGAGTCGGTGACCGGGCAGGAGGTGCTGACCGAGCACTTCGACGGCGGCACGGGCTCGCCCGCGGTGATCGTCGTGGACCAGTCGGCGGCGCAGGAGGCCGTGACCAAGGCCAAGGCGGTGCCCGGTGTCGCGGAGGTCGCGCCGTCGAGCGACAAGGTCGTCGACGGCAAGGTCGAGCTGCTCGCCACGTTGAAGGCCCCGGCCGACAGCGCGGAGGCGACGACGGCGCTGCGGCAGCTCCGGACCGACCTGCGCCCGGTGGGCGGCGCGATCGTCGGCGGTGTCACGGCGATCCAGGTCGACGTGCAGGACACCGCGAAGCGCGACCTGCGGGTGATCATCCCCGTGGTGCTGCTGGTGATCTTCCTCATCCTGGCGCTGCTGCTGCGCGCCCTGCTGGCGCCGCTGCTGCTGATCGCGACCGTCGTGCTGTCGTTCGCCGCGACCCTGGGCGTGGCCGCGCTGGTGTTCGACCACGTGCTCGGCTTCCCCGGCGCGGACCCGAGCGTGCCGCTGTTCGCGTTCGTGTTCCTGGTGGCGCTCGGCATCGACTACAACATCTTCCTGATGACCAGGGTGCGCGAGGAGTCGATCCGGCACGGCACGCGCGAGGGCACGCTGATCGGCCTGTCCGTCACCGGCGGGGTGATCACCTCGGCCGGTGTCGTGCTCGCGGCGACGTTCGCCGCGCTCGCGGTCCTGCCGATCCTGTTCCTCGCGCAGATCGCGTTCCTGGTGGCGTTCGGCGTCCTGCTGGACACGCTCATCGTGCGCTCGCTGCTCGTGCCCGCCCTCACCGTGGACATCGGCCGCGCGGTCTGGTGGCCGTCGGCGCTGGCGCGGAGGGGTGTGACCGGCGTCCCAGCAGACGAGAAGTCCTCCCAGTCCGCGCACTCGGGTTAGGGTCGAACCCATGCAGACCTGGTCATCCATCCCAGTGCCGCGGGTAGCGGGCGAACCTCGACCCCTGCGGTTGTTCGACACGGCCACGGGCGAGGTCCGCCCGACGGCGCCGGGCGAAACCGCCAGGTTGTACGTCTGCGGCATCACGCCGTACGACGCCACGCACCTCGGCCACGCGGCCACGTACCTCGCCTTCGACCTCGTGCACCGGCTGTGGCTCGACAACGGCCACGACGTCCACTACGTGCAGAACGTCACGGACATCGACGACCCGCTGCTGGAGCGCGCGGCCCGCGACCAGGACGACTGGGTCGTGCTCGGCATGCGGGAGACCGCGCTGTTCCGCGAGGACATGGAGGCGCTGCGGGTCCTGCCCCCGCGCCAGTACATCGGCGCGGTCGAGGCGATCCCGGAGATCGTCGAGGCCATCGCGAAGCTCGTCGCCGACGGCGCCGCGTACCGCGTGGACGACGCCGAGTACCCCGACGTCTACTTCGACCACACCGTCACCGGCCGGTTCGGCTACGAGTCGAACTACGACGAGCAGACGATGCTGGGCTTCTTCGCCGAGCGCGGCGGCGACCCCGACCGCCCCGGCAAGCGGCACCCGCTGGACGCCCTGCTGTGGCGCCTGGAACGGCCGGACGAGCCCGCGTGGCCGTCGGACCTCGGCGCGGGCCGCCCCGGCTGGCACATCGAGTGCAGCGCCATCGCCCTCAACCGGCTCGGCACCGCGTTCGACGTCCAGGGCGGCGGCTCGGACCTCGTCTTCCCGCACCACGAGTACAGCTCCGCGCACGCGGAGGCGTTGACCGGCGAGCACCCCTTCGCCCGGCACTACGTGCACGCGGGCATGATCGGCCTCGACGGGGAGAAGATGTCGAAGTCCAGGGGCAACCTGGTCTTCGTGTCGAAGCTGCGGGCCCAGAAGGTCGACCCGAACGCCGTCCGGCTCGCGCTGTTCGCGGGCCACTACCGGTCCGACCGACCGTGGAGCGACGCGCTGCTCGACGAGGCGCTGACCAGGCTCGACCGCTGGCGCGCCGCGACGGCACTGGTGGCGGCCCCGTCCGCGGAGGACACCATCGCCCGGCTGCGCGACCACCTCGGCAACGACCTGGACACCCCGCGCGCGCTGGCCGCCGTGGACGCCTGGGCCGCCGACGCGCTGGCCTCGGGCGGCTCGGACCACTCGGCCCCGGCGCTCGTGCGCGACGCCGTGGACGCGCTGCTGGGCGTGGCGCTCTAGCCGGAGGAGCACAAAGGCCGTCCTGCGCTGAGCAGGACGGCCTTTTCCGTGCTGTGGGGCCCGTGGGTGAGCCGGGCGGGGCGGCTCACCCACGGGATGGGTCGGGACCTACGCGTCCAGCGTCCACGAGTCGATGCGACCCGTGTCGAGGAACGCCTGGTCGCGGACCCGCAGCTTCCAGGTACCGGCGGCGACCTCGCTGGAGGCGTTCACCGTGTACGTCTGGTTGATGTTGTCCGTGCTGCCACCGGTGCGGTTGTGCAGGTTGTACGAGGTGCCGTCCGGCGCGACGAGGTCGACGACCAGGTCACCGATGTAGGTGTGGACGATCGCGACCGTGACCTTCGTGGTCGCGGAGGCGTTGCCGGAGCAGGACAGCGCGATGGAGCTGCTCACGTCCGAGTTGTCCGGGATCGCCACGTCGGTGCCGTTGGTGGCCGGGTCGCAGCCGGAGCCGATCGGGTTGACGACCCAGGAGAAGGTCGCCGAAGCGGTCTTCGCGGCGGCGTCCGTCGCGGTCGCCGTCACAGAGGAGGTGCCCGCGGTGGTGGGCGTGCCGGAGATCAGGCCCGAGGAGCTGATCGACAGGCCCGCCGGGAGGCCGGTGGCGGTCCAGGTGTACGGCGCGGTGCCGTTCGACGCCGAGAGCTGGAGGCTGACGGCCGTGCCGACGGTGCTGGTCTGCGCGCCGGGGTTGGCGACCGACGGGTTGCCTGGCACGCCACCGGTGCCGGTGAACAGCAGCTTGTTCGGCGAACCGGTGCCGGGGCTGGTGATCTTGTCACTGGTCGCGGCGTTGACGATCGCCGAGTGGACGGTCGCCGGGCTCGCGGACGGGTTGTCCGCCAGGTAGAGGGCCACCGCGCCCGCGACGTGCGGTGCCGCCATCGACGTGCCGCTGATGTTGTTCGTGGCCGTGTCGTTGGTGTTCCACGACGACACGATGTTCTGGCCGGGGGCGAACAGGTCGGTGCAGGTGCCGAAGTTCGAGAACGAGGCACGCGCGTCGGTGTTGGTCGACGCGTTCACCGTGAGCGCCGTGGCGACGCGTGCCGGGGAGAAGTTGCACGCGTTGGCGTTCGAGTTGCCCGACGCGATGGCGTAGGAGACACCCGAGGCGATGGAGTTCGCGACCGCGTTGTCCAGGGTCGTGTCGACGCCGCCACCGAGGCTCATGTTGGCCACGGCGGGCTTGATGGCGTTCGCGGTCACCCAGTCGATGCCCGCGACGACGCCTGCGGTCGTGCCGGAGCCGGAGCAGTTCAGCACCTTGACGGCGACGATGGAGACGCCCTTCGCGACGCCGTACTCGGAGCCGCCGACCGTGCCCGCCACGTGGGTGCCGTGGCCGTTGCAGTCGGAGTTGTTGCCGTCACCGGAGGTGTTGGTGCCCCACGTCGCACGCCCGCCGAACGTGGAGTGCGTGGTGCGCACGCCGGTGTCGACGATGTAGGCGTGCACGTTCGACGCCGTCGTGCTGTACGTGTAGCTGTTGTCGAGAGGCAGGTTCTGCTGGTCGATCCGGTCGATGCCCCAGGAGGGGACCGGCGACTGGGTGTCGGCGAGCTTGACCACCGCGTCCTGCTGGACGTAGGCGACCGTGGGGTCCGCGGCGAGCTTGCGGGCCTGGTCGGCGGTCATCGTGACGGAGAAGCCGTTGATCGCGTGCTTGAACGCGGCACGCACCTGGCCGCCGTACTTCGAGGTCAAGGAGCCCGCCGTCTTCGCGGACTCGGCCCGCGGCGACGCGCTCTCCTTGAGCGTGACGATGTAGCTGTCCTTGACGGCGTCGGCGCGGTCCGCACCGAGGATCTGGCCTTCGGCCGACGCGGGCGCGGCGGCGGTGATGGCCAGGGCGACGGCCGCGGTGGCGGCCATGCCCAATCCGGCCAGACGTCTGGTGATCCGAGCGTCTCCCATTGCAGGTGTCTCCCTCAAGACAGTGTCGCCCGGTCGTTCGGCACGCCGAACGACTGAGCTGCAGGGATGGGACGTTCGCGCGAACGGGTGAAGCGGTAATCGACCGGTTACAGAAGATAGTCGTGATGTTCGAGGTCCGGGAGTAGGACCGATCGTTGCAACTTCGCACGGAAAATTACCCGTTGACATGCGAATACCCGGATCCGCGTTTAACGGGCCGGATCACCGGGAACGCGCGTCGCGACTACCCCGCTAGGCCGGATGGCCGCTACCGTCGGGCGGCCCTACCCGCTTCCGGGCACACCTGCATAGCGTCACCCATTAGGAGGACCGGAACCGAGTCGAGTGGTTCAGGGCCGATGGGGACGCGGAGCCATGTGTCGGGTCGAGCGCGTGACCACGCAGCAACGTGGTCGATCACCTCATCGCCATCGGGACGCTGGGTGTTACAGGTCCGCTCGACGCCGTTCGACCCGGCGCCGGTTCTCCTCCGCCCCTCCGGGGGTGTCCCTGCATCCGAGGAAGAGGAGAGCTGGATGAAGTGCACGAGTGTTGCGCGGGCAGCCGGAGCAGCAGTGCTCGCGACCCTCGCGGTGGTGCCCGGTACGGCCTTGGCCTCCGCCTCGGAACCGTCCGCCGCGCTACCCGCCGAGGTGTTGGCCGCCTACCAGCGCGACCTCGGGTTGGACTCGGGCGAGGCGAAGGCGCGATTGGAGTTGGAACGGACGGCCGCCGCGACGCAGAGGTCGGCCCAGGAGTTCGTCGGGGCCGCCTACGGCGGGGCGTGGTTCGACGCGGACAGCGGGAAGCTCGTCGTGGGCGTCACCGACGAGGCGAAGTCCAGGGTGGTGAAGGCACTCGGCGCCGAGCCGAAGGTGGTGGCGAACAGCGCGACGACGCTGGCCGACACCAAGGGCAAGATCGACCGGGCTGGCAAGGCGCCCGGCGCGGTGACCGGGTGGTACGTCGACACCAAGGCCAACTCGGTCGTGGTGACCGTGAAGCGCGGGGCCGTCGACGGTGAGGTCGCGAAGTTCCTCGACACGGCCAAGGCGGCGGGTCCCGTCTCGGTCGTGGAGGCGGACCGGGCGCCGAGGCTGTACGCGGACATCCGCGGCGGCGACGCCTACAACATCAACGGCTCGTCGCGGTGCTCCATCGGGTTCGCCGTGTCCGGCGGGTTCGTGTCGGCGGGCCACTGCGGCTCGGCCGGTGACTCCGTGACGTCCGGTGGCCAGTCGATGGGCTCGTTCGAGGGGTCCTCGTTCCCCGGCAACGACTACTCGTACGTGACCACCGGCTCCGGCTGGACGCCCACGGCGAAGGTCAACCACTACGGCGGCTCCGACGTGATCGTGTCGGGGTCCACCGAGGCGGCCGTCGGCGCGTCGGTGTGCCGCTCGGGTTCCACGACCGGGTGGCACTGCGGCACCGTCCAGTCCAAGGACGAGACGGTGAACTACCAGGAGGGGTCCGTCTCGGGCCTGACCCGGACGAACGCGTGCGCCGAGCCCGGCGACTCCGGCGGTTCCTGGGTCAGCGGGACCCAGGCGCAGGGTGTGACCTCGGGTGGTTCCGGTGACTGCACCTCCGGCGGGGAGACCTACTTCCAGCCGGTCAACGAGATCCTGTCCGTCTACGGGGTCAGCCTGATCACCGGCTGACCGCGTCGCGAAACCGATGGGCCACCTTGGGATCGGGTGGCCCATCGGTGTGCGCGGACCTCACCACCGGGTGAAATCCCAGGTCGTGCGCCCCAGGGCGGCGCGGCCAAGGCGATGATCACCCCCACGGTCAGTAGCACGGGGTTCACCCGCCAGAACCGGTCGGCCGCCCCAATGGTCGTTGTCCGGGCACCGGGTCGGTTGCGAGGGTCGTACGTCGAGCCCGAAGCAGCCGGTCCGAAGGAGCAGTCCCACCCATGCAGGCGTTCACGCTGCCCGACTTCTACCTGCCCCACCCGGCCAGGATCAACCCCCACCTGGAACGCACACGCGCGCACAGCGCGGCGTGGGCCGAGGAGATGGGGATGCTGTCGGCCCCGAAGCCCGGCGGCGGTGTGGTGTGGACCCCGGCCGCGCTCGCCAGGATGGACTACGCGCTGATGTGCGCCTACACCCATCCGGACTGCGACGGCGACGCGCTCGACCTGATCACCGACTGGTACGTCTGGGTCTTCTTCTTCGACGACCACTTCCTCGAGCAGTTCAAGTACACCCGCGACCACGACGGGGCGCGGGCGTACCTGGACCGGCTCGAGCGGTTCATGACGGCCGGCGACGCGCGGGCCCCCGAGGTGACCAACCCCGCCGAGGCCGGGCTGCACGACCTGTGGCGGCGCACGGTCCCGTCCATGTCGGACGGCTGGCGGCGGCGGTTCACCACCGTGACGCACAACCTGATGGTCGAGTCCATGTGGGAGCTCGACAACATCGAGCTGGGTCGGATCGCGAACCCGATCGAGTACCTCCAGATGCGCCGCCGGGTCGGCGGGGCCCCGTGGTCGGCCGGGCTGGTCGAGTACGCGGTGGGCGCGGAGGTCCCGGACGGCATCGCGGCGCTGCGACCCATGAGGCTGCTGTCGGACACGTTCTCCGACGCCGTGCACCTGCGCAACGACCTGTTCTCCTACCAGCGCGAGGTCGAGGAGGAGGGCGAGAACTCGAACGCCGTGCTGGTGTTCGAGAAGTTCCTCGGCTGCACCACCCAGCAGTCCGCCGACCTGGTCAACGAGCTGCTGACCTCGCGGCTGCACCAGTTCGAGAACACCGCGCTGGTCGAGGTCCCCGCGCTGATGGCCGAGCACGGGATCCCGCCGCACGAGCAGCTCGGCGTGGCCGCGTACGTGAAGGGGTTGCAGGACTGGCAGTCCGGCGGCCACGAGTGGCACGCCGTGTCCAGCCGGTACATGAACGAGGAGGCGGCGACCGGCACCAGCGTCCTCGGTGGACCGTCCGGGTTCGGCACGTCGGCGAGCCGGATGTTCTCGCCCGCCGCGACCGGGGCGCGGCGGCGCGCGCGGCAGTTCGGCTTCACCCCGTTCGAGCAGGTCGGCCACCTCCCGCTGCCGGACTTCCCCATGCCGTTCGCCGTCCGCACCAGCCCGCACCTCGACGCCGCGCGGGAGCACGCGGTCGCCTGGGCGCGGGAGATGGGGATGCTCGACGACCTCTGGGACGAGCGGAAGTTCGTCGGCTACGACTTCGCGCACTGCGCGGCGATGATCGACGCCGACGCCACCCCGGACGGCCTCGACCTGACCTCGGACTGGCTCGCCTGGGGCACCTACGGCGACGACTACTTCCCGCTGGTGTTCGGGGCGGCGCGCGACGTCGTGGCGGCCAAGGCGTTCAACGAGCGGTTGTCGCTGTTCATGCCGGTCGACGACGGCGGGACCCCCGAGCCCGCGAACCCGGTCGAGCTGGGCCTGCGGGACCTGTGGCGGCGCACCGCCGGGCCGATGGAGCCGGGCGCGCGGCAGGAGTTCCGCCAGACCGTGGAGGACATGACCGAGAGCTGGGTCTGGGAGGTGTTCAACCAGGCGCAGCACCGGGTGCCCGACCCCGTCGACTACGTCGAGATGCGTCGCAGGACGTTCGGCTCGGACATGACGATGAGCCTGAACCGGCTGGCCAACTGGAACTCCGTGCCGCGCGCCGTCTACGACACGCGGGTGGTCCGCGAGATGGAGACGGCGGCCCAGGACTACGCCTGCTTCACGAACGACCTCTTCTCCTACCAGAAGGAGGTCGAGTTCGAGGGTGAGGCGCACAACATGGTCGTCGTGGTGCAGAACTTCCTGGAGGTCGACCGGTTCGCGGCCAGGGACGTGGTGGCGAGGCTGATGGCCGACCGGATGAGCCAGTTCGAGCACATCGTCGCGAACGACCTGCCGAAGCTGTTCGAGGAGTTCGACCTGGACGACTCGGTGCGCGCGATCCTGACCGGGCAGGCCGAGGGCTTGAAGGAGTGGATGTCCGGCATCCTGGAGTGGCACCGGAAGGTGGTGCGCTACGGCGAGGCCGAACTGCGCCGCGACCGGTCGGTCGGGCGGCCCGCGCCGGGCTCGTCGGTGCCGGGGTCGGTCGCGGGGCCGGGAGGGTTCAGCAGGCAGTGGTTCGCGGTGTCGGGCGCCGGTCTGCCCGGTGCGACGGTCCCGCCCGGCGCGCTGCCCCGTGGGCGCGGTGCAGGCGTCCTGCCCGTGCCGGCCGGCTCACCGCGCGGCGTGGTGCCGAGCGGTCACGGTGTCCCTCGATCGAGTGGTTCGGTGCCGACCGCGGCGGTGTCACCCGCACCGGTCGGGCCCGTGGTGACGACGCCGAGCACGGACGTGGCGGAACCGAAGCGGGTCGGGACGCCGACCGGTCTCGGCACGTCGGCGGTCCGGGTTCAGGCGCCGAAGGTCTCCTCGCGGTAGGCGCGCCACCGGTCCAGCATGTCCGGCATCTCCCGGTGGATGAACTTGAAGAAGGCCAGCGTCTCGTTGAGGCGCTTGCCCGCGGGGGTGTCGGGGCCGAGCGCCTCGACACCCTCCTTCAACGGCACCGACCAGCGTTCGAGCATCTGGTCCTTGTGGAAGACGGCCTCGTACCAGACGTCGTCGGAGACCTGGAAGACGTCGCGGCGGGAGCCGACCTCCCGCTCGCGGCGGACCAGGTCGACCTGGCTCAGGTAGCGCACGGCGCCGGAGATCGCGGCGGGGGAGACCTGGAGCAGGTCGCCCAGTTCGGCCGCCGTCATCCGGCCCGTCTCGCTGACCAGCAGCGCGACGAAGACGCGCGCGGGCATGCGGGCCATGCCCGAGTCGGTGAACACCGAGGAGAAGCGCTCGATGAAGCGCACGATCTGCTGGTTCTCGCTCTCCGCCACTCCGGTCACCGCCGCCTCATCCCCTTCGTCCGATTCGAGTCGGAACCTTATCGTATTTCAGAACTTCACGAATTTGTGAAACAAGCGTAGCTTACGGATCATGACAGAAGCGATATCCGTGTCGGGCCTGGTGAAGACCTTCGGCCCGACGCGTGCGTTGGACGGTCTCGACCTGACCGTCCGCACCGGAGAGGTGCACGGGTTCCTCGGCCCCAACGGGGCGGGCAAGTCGACCACCATCCGGGTGTTGCTGGGCCTGCTGCGAGCCGACGCGGGCACCACCCGCCTCCTCGACGGCGACCCGTGGAAGGACGCGGTCACCCTGCACCGCAGGCTGGCCTACGTGCCGGGCGACGTCACGCTGTGGCCGACCCTGTCCGGCGGCGAGGTCATCGACCTGCTCGGCAGGCTGCGCGGCGGCCTCAACCCGACGCGTCGAGCCGAGTTGCTGGAGCGGTTCGAGCTGGACCCGCGCAAGAAGGGCCGGGCCTACTCGAAGGGCAACCGGCAGAAGGTGGCGCTGGTCGCCGCCCTCGCCTCCGACGTCGAACTGCTGATCCTGGACGAGCCGACCTCCGGGCTGGACCCGCTGATGGAGGCCGTGTTCCAGGAGTGCGTCCAGGAGGAGCGGGTCCAGGGGAGGACCGTCCTGCTCTCCAGCCACATCCTCGCCGAGGTGGAAGCCCTCTGCGACCGGGTGAGCATCATCCGCGCGGGCCGGACCGTCGAGTCCGGCACGCTCGCGGAACTGCGCCACCTCACCCGCACCAGCATCTCCGCCGAACTCGCGTCCGCGCCGAACGGCCTGGCCGCGCTGCCCGGCGTGCACGACCTCAAGGTCGAGGGGCTGCGCGTCCACTTCGACGTGGACACCGACCAGCTCGACGCCGTGCTCCGGCAGCTCACCCAGGCCGGTGTCCGCAGCCTGGCGAGCCACCCGCCCACGTTGGAGCAGTTGTTCCTCCGGCACTACGAGCCCGAGCCGTCGGCGGACCCGGTGGTGGCGCGATGAGCACCGTCGTGTCGCGGCCGGACCCCGGAACCGCTTCGGCGGCGCGCGAGGGCGCCGCGGTGACCGGCGGGTTCGTGGGCACGGGCGCGCTGGTGCGGCTCGCGCTGCGCCGCGACCGGGTCCTGCTGCCCGGCTGGATCGCGGGCATCGTGCTGCTGGCGGTGGGGTCCGCCGCGGCCGCCGCCGACCTCTACTCGACGGTCGAGTCGCGCGTGGCCTCCGCCACCGCGGCGAACAACACGACGGCGCTGGTCGCGCTGTACGGCCGGGTGTACGACCCCTCCTCGGAGGGTGGCATCTCGATGGTCAAGACCGGTGGCCTCGGCGCGGTGATGATCGCGCTGCTGTCGATCATCGTCGTCGTCCGGCACACCCGCGCCGAGGAGGAGTCCGGGCGGCTCGAACTGGTCGGCGCCACCGTCGTCGGCCGGTACGCCCCGCTCACCTCGGCGTTGATCGTCGCCATCGGCACCAACGCGGTGCTGGCGCTGCTCACGGCCGTGGGCGTGGCGGGGGCGGGCATGCCGATGGCGGGCTCGTTCGCGTTCGGCCTCGCCTGGGGCGGTGTGGGGATCGCCTTCGCGGGGATCGCCGCCACCACCGCGCAGGTCTCGTCCACGGCCCGCGGCGCGACCAGCCTCGCCGCGATCGTGCTCGGCTTCGTGTACGTCCTGCGGGCGGTCGGCGACACGGCCGGTCCGGACGGCCCCACGTGGATGTCGTGGCTCTCGCCCATCGGCTGGGGCCAGCAGTTCCGGCCCTACTCGGGTGACCGCTGGTGGGTCCTGCTGGTCCTGCTCGGCTTCGCCGCCGTGGTCGTGATGGGGGCGTTCGCGCTGGTCGAGCGCCGGGACATCGGCGCGGGCCTGGTCGCCGACCGGCTCGGTCCCGCCGGGTCCACGCGGCTGGGCAGCACGCTCGCGCTGGCCTGGCGGCTGCACCGGGGATCGCTGTTCGGCTGGACCGCGGCGTTCGCCGGGCTCGGGCTGGTGCTCGGCAACATCGCGGGCAACGTCGGCGGGTTCGTCGACAGCCCGTCCGCGCGGGAGATGGTCGCGAAGCTGGGCGGCACGGACGCGCTCACCGACGCGTTCATCTCCGCGGAGATGGGCGTCATGGGCCTGGTCGCGTCGATCTACGGCATCCAGGCCGCGCTGCGGCTGCGGACCGAGGAGACGGGCCAGCGCGCCGAACCGCTGCTGGCCGCGGCGGTCTCGCGGACCAGGTGGGCGTGGAGCCACCTCGCCATCGCGTTCGGCGGCCCGGTGCTGCTGGTCGCGGCGACGGGCGCGGGCGCCGGGCTGTCGCACGGCGCGTCGTCCGGCGACATGAGCCGGTTCGGGCCGGTGTTCGCCTCGGCGTTGTTGCAGGTGCCCGCGGTGTGGGTGCTCACCGGCATCGTGGTGCTGGCGTTCGGCGCGGCTCCGCGCCTGGTCGCCACCGGGTGGGTCGCGCTCGTCGTGTTCCTTCTGCTCGGCCAGCTCGGGCCGCTGCTGGAGCTGGACCAGTGGGCGATGGACCTGTCGCCGTACACCCACATCCCGAGGTTCCCGGCGGGGGACGTCGACCCCGTGCCGCTGGTGTGGCTGGTGCTGATCGCCGCCGCGCTCGTGGCCGCCGGGCTCACCGCCTTCCGGCGCCGGGACATCACCACCTGACCTGAACCCGTTCGGCCGGGTCCTCCTCGGAGGGCCCGGCCCTTGCCGTGCGCGCGATCCCGTGCAACTCTGAAAGAGATATTTCGAAAGAACTCTTTCAGGAGTGGTCGTGACGTTTCCCCAGCCGCGCCGGGTCGCCGACGTCGAGGCGCTGAAGGCGCTGACGCACCCGCTTCGCGTGTCGTTGGTCAACCACCTGCTGTCGGTCGGCCCGCGCACCGCCAGCGAGTGCGCCGCCGAGGTCGGGTCCAGCGCGTCCAATTGCAGTTGGCACCTGCGGCAGCTCGCCAGGTTCGGCTTCGTGGAGCGCGTCGAGGGCACGGACGGCCGGGAACGGCCGTGGCGCGCCACCGAGGTCGGCTTCGACGTCGGCGCGTTCGACGAGGACCCCGCCGTGCGCACCCAGCAGGACGCGCTGGCGGCGTTGCAGCTCAACGAGGACAACCGCTTGGTCCAGCGGTTCCTGGAGCGGCAGCACGAGCTGCCGCGCGAGTGGCTGGAGGCGTCCGCGCTGCACGGGTACGCCCTCAACGTCACGCCGGAGGAGCTGACCGGGCTGGTCGGGATCGTCGACGACCTGCTGCGGCCCTACCTCGTGCCGGTGCGCCAGGACGCGCCGGAGGGCGCCGCGCCGGTCCACTTCGGCGTCCGGGCGTTCCTCCGGTGACCGGCCCGCTCGCGAACCCCGGCTTCCGACGGCTGCTGGCCGCCGGGTTCGTCTCCGAGATCGGCGACTGGGTGCTCCAGGTCGCGATGCCGGTCTACGTCTACCAGCTCACCGGCTCGGTCTCCGCGACCGCGACCACGTTCGTCGTCGCGCTGCTGCCGAGCCTCGCGCTGTCCCCGGTGGCGGGCGTGCTCGCCGACCGGTGGGACCGGCGACGGCTGATGCTGCTGATCAGCGTGCTGCAAGCGCTCGCGCTGCTGCCGCTGCTCGCCGTGCGCGGCGCCGAGGACCTCGTGCTGGTCAACGTCGTCACGGCCTGCCAGGCCGGGCTCGCGGCGCTGTTCGAACCCGCGCGCGGCGCGCTGCTGCCGTCGCTGGTGGAGCGCGCCGACCTGCCCGCCGCCAACGGGCTGATCGGCGTCGGCGTCAACCTCGCCCGACTGCTCGGCGCGTCGCTGGGCGGCGTGCTGCTCGGGTACACCGGCCTGCCCGGGGTGCTGCTCGCCGACGCCGCGTCGTTCCTGCTGGCGGCCCTGCTGCTGGTGCGCGGGTTCGGCGTCTCCCCACCGGTCGTGGCGCACCCGCCCGTGCTGCGCGCGTGGGTGGACGGCCTGCGGGAGATCGCCGCGCGGCGCCAGTTGCGGTTCATGGTGCTGGTCGTCGGCCTGATGGCGATGGCGCAGGGCCTGTTCGTCGTGCTGTTCGTGGTGTTCGTGACCGATCGGCTCGGCGGCGGCGAGGCGGAGACCGGGCTGCTGCGCGGGGTGCAGGCCGTCGGCGGGCTGCTCGGCGGCGTGCTGGTGGGGGTGCTGGTGCGGAGGTTCGCCGCCGGCCGCCTCCTCGCGTGGGCGCTGCTGGTGTTCGGCGTGCTCACCGCGCTGATGTGGAACGCGGCGTACGTGACGACCGCGCTGCTGTTCTACCTGGTCGCGTTCGCCGTGCTCGGCGCGCCCGGCGTCGTGGGCGGGGTCGGGATGATGTCGGTGCTCCAGCTCCACACCTCGGACAGCTCCCGCGGACGGGTGCTGAGCAGCTTCTTCACCCTGTTCGACGGGTTCCAGGCGCTGGGGATGGTGATCGCCGGGGTGCTCGTCGTGCCGCTGGGGCTGCCCGTGCTGCTCGACGCGCAGGCCGGGCTGTACGCGCTAGCCGGCTTGGTGGCGCTGAACCGCCAGTGGGGCCACGACGACGAGCAGGGCGGCGGGGACGAGCAACGCGACGACCGGGTCGAGGTGGTAGAGCGGCACGAAGGCGATCGGTGACAGCGCGCCCCCGAGGAACCGGAGGGACTGCACCACCGACACCGAGCCGCCCCGGTTGGCGCTGTCGCCCGTGAGCACCATGGCGTGCACGCCGACGACGACACCCTGGCTGCACGCCCCGGCCAGCGCCCACAGCAGGCCGACGGCCCAGATCGACGGGAGCGTCGCCACCGCAGCCAGCAGCACCCCGCCGGTGATCGCCCCCACCTGCACGCACCGCTTGGCGCCGAAGCGGTCGACGGCCCGGCCCACCAGTCGCGCGGTCAGGATGCCCGCGAGGCCGAAGCCGGTGAGGACCACGCCCCGTTCGCCCGCGCTCAGGCCGAAGCCGTCACCCAGCCGGAAGGCGACCAGGAACGAGATGCCGCCGAGGCAGCCCCAGCCGACGAACCCGGTGGCGGCGATCCGGATCACCGAGGGCCGCCACGCGCTGCGCAGCTTCGGCCGGTCGCCGGTCGGGGTGGTGTTCTTCGGCAGACCGATCCACGCGAGCAGGGCGGCCACCACGGCCGCGCCGACGAACGCCCAGCGCCAGGACGCCTCCGCCGCCAGACCGCCCACGAGCGGGGCCGACGTCTGGCCCGCCGCCTGCATGGACGCGAAGACGCCGAGGGTGCGGCCGAGGCGTTCCCGCTCCGTGACGGCGGCGATGGCCGCGAGCAGCAGCGGGGTGGTGAAGGCGTTGGCCGCGCCCTGGATCGCCCGGCCGCCCAGCAGGACCGGGAACGTCCAGGAGACGGCGCAGAGCACCGACGCCAGTACGTAGACGACGTAGGCGATCCGGACCGTGCGCAGTGCTCCCCACCTGGCCCCGAGCGTGCCGGAGACGAGCATGAGACCGGCGAACGGGAGCAGGTACGAGCTGAGGGTCGTCGCCGCCTCACCGCCGGAGCGGTCGAAGTCGGCGCCGATCTCGGGGAGGATCGAGGTCGTCATCGCGCCGCCGAACGGGCCGAGGAAGCCGCCCGCGTAGAGGGCCGCGATGGTCGCCCTGTCCCGCCAGCCGGTGCGGGGTGTCGTCGTGGTCATGGGTCCTGGTCGGATCGTGGTGCGGGGCCGTGGACAGTCAACTCCACCCGCCGCACGGTCCGAGTAGGGGGATCACCGCTCGCGGGTGGCGGTCCGGACGTCGTCCTCCTGCCGCAGTTCCAGGGTGTCCCGGTCGGTCCGCCTGATCTCGCAGTCGAGGGCGCCCGCGCGGTACCGCCCCCGGCCCAGCGGGTGCAGGGCCAGCGGAGGTTGGCCGGGTGACGTGAGCACCAGCCCGCCGTCGGTCTCGGTGATGTCGATCCGGTAGTCGTCGCGCAGGCGCCACGTGCCGGTCGGAGAGCCCTCGACCGCACCGGGCCGCGACGTGCCGTACCGGCGTTCCGCCTCGTCCAGCAGGCCCATGAGGACCTCGTCCGCCAGCTCGTTGTTGATCATCACCGCCATGGTGGCCCCGGCGTCGGGCCAGGTGAACGTCCAGCAGCCGTACCCGAGGTTGCCACCGGTGTGGCCGAACCTGCCCGCCGCGTCGACGTGGACCCCCAGCCCGTAACCGCCGGGGACCTGCGGGGTCAGCATCTGCTCGGTGGTGTCGGCGGTGAGCAGCGAGAGGGCGCGGGTGCGGATCTCCGCCCCCAGGCGGACCAGGTCGGACGGGGTCGTCCACAGGCCCGCCGCCGCGAGTTCCGGCTGCACGCGCCACCCGCCGCCGAGCGGGGTGCCCTCCGCGTGGTGGCCGGTCGCGGTGTCGTGGTGCAGGGGGAACTGCTGGTCGTAGCTGCTGTCCCGCATGTCCAGCGGTTCCAGGACCAGGGTGTGCATGAGGGTCGTGAACGGGGTGTCGGTGACGTCCTCCAGCACCTGCTGGAGGACGGCGTAGTGGCTGCCCGAGTAGCGGAAGCGGCTGCCGGGCAGCGTGGTCGCCCGCACCGGCGGGGTGGTGGCCGGTGGTTCGCCGTCCAGGACCTGGCGCAACGTCGGGACCTGGTCGTCCTGGTGGAAGCCGCGGAACCAGTTCGACGACAGGCCCGCCGTGTGGGCCAGCAACTGGCGCACGGTCGTGCGCGCCCGCCACCCGTCGTCGGCGGGCAGGCGCCACGAGGTGAGGTAGGTGTGGACGTCCTCGTCCAGGTCCAGGACGCCCTGGTCCACCAGGCGCAGGGTGCCGAACGCGGCGACGTGCTTGCTGATCGAGCACGCCTGGAAGATCGTGCTGGTCGTCGCCGTCCCGTACGCCGCCGCCCACGGGACGACACCGTCCCCGGTGACGGCGACGCTGACCGCGGGCACCCGGTGCAGGTCCATCAGGTCCGGGAGCGAGATCCGGTCCGGCGACCGGTGCCGTCTGCCCCGGTGGCGGTCCATCCCCGCCAGGATCTCGCTCCACTCCGCTTCAGCCATGGCCGAACCCACCTCCCCAGGGTGGCTACCACTGTAGGGAGGACGGGCTCGCGGTGGTGGCGGAAAAGTCGGTGCCGCCACCGCTCGGGGCGGTGACGGCACCGGTGGCTACAGGCCCGCCGGGCCCTTGCCGGGACCGCGGCCCCGACGGCGGAGGTAGCGCTCGAACTCGGCCGCGATGGCGTCGCCGCTCTCCTCGGTGATCTCGATCTCCGCGTCACCGCGCTCCTCGAGGGCGCGCACGTAGTTGCGGACGTCCTCGTCCTCGTCCGCCATCTCGCTGACGGTCCGCTCCCACTCCTCCGCCTGCTCGGGCAGGGCGCCGAGCGGCACCTCGACGTCGAGGACCTCCTCGACCCGGTGCAGGAGTGCGAGGGTGGCCTTGGGCGACGGGGGCTGGGAGACGTAGTGCGGCACGGCGGCCCAGAACGAGATGGCCGGGATGCCCGCCTGGACGCACAGGTCCTGGAAGACGCCCACTATCCCGGTGGGCCCCTCGTAGCGGGAGCGCTCCAGGCCGTACTTCGCCGCCGACTCCTCGTCGTAGGCGGTGCCGGTCACCGGGACCGGGCGGGTGTGCGGGGTGTCCATGAGCAGCGCTCCCAGCGTCACCACGGTGGTGATGCCGAGGCCCTCGATGTGGCCGAGGAGTTCCGCCGCGAACTTGCTCCACCGCATGTTCGGCTCGATGCCGTGCACGAGCACCACGTCGGTCGCGGAACCCGGCGGACGGCACACGGTCAGGCGAGTGGTCGGGAATTCCACCCTTCGGGTGATGCCATCCACCATGCGGACCGTGGGCCGCGTCACCTGGAAGTCGTAGTAGTCGTCGGGATCGATCTCCGCCAGAGGAGTCGCGTCCCAGGTGAGTTGCAGGTGTTCGATCGCGGTACTGGCTGCGTCTCCAGCGTCGTTCCAGCCCTCGAACGCCGCCACCATGATCGGGTTGGTGAGGGGTTTCCGAGGGTCGTAGGGGGTGGGGGAGGCCTGGTCCGGATCGGTCACCGGGTCAGACTACGACCCGGAGCCAAGTTGGTTGCCCGTAGGCTTGGCGCATGGCGGATCGTGTCTCCTCACCCGTGGCGGCCGCTTTCGAAGATCGAGTGGTCGGCGCGGGCGGCACGACGGACGCCGCGCTCCCGCCGGTGAGGGTCCTGCGGGAGGACTTCGCAGGTCACAGCGGTTGTCGCGAGTTGCTGAACGCCACCAGGCCGGATGTCGGGCGAGGTGTGCGCCGCGCCTGCCCGGAGGCAGGACCTGACTCCGTCGAGACCAACACTTTCGGGTCCGATCCGCCCAACCCCGCCGACCGCGGCACCTCCGACCGGATCTTCGAACCGTCCGGAGCAGGCCCCACCGACCAGCCGACCGACGCGTTCGCCGCGCACCACCCGGAAGCGAAGTACTCCCATGCCTGATGGAACTGCCCTCCCCGGAAGGCGGCCCGCCGCCGTCCTGTGGGACATGGACGGCACCCTGCTCGACTCGGAGAAGCTCTGGGACATCCCGCTCTACGAGTACGCGGAGAAGCTCGGCGGAACGCTGTCGCTCGAGACCAGGCACGCCATGGTCGGGTCGAACGTGCCCACCACGCTCGCGCTGCTGTTCGCCGAGTTCGGGCTGGAGCCGACGCCGGACGACCTGACCGACGCCGCCGTGTGGATCGCGCGCCGCACCGAGGAGGTGTTCCGGGCGGGCCTGCCGTGGCGGCCGGGAGCCGTGGACGCGCTGCGCGCCGTGCGGGACTCCGGGGTGCCGATGGCGCTGGTGACGTCGACCGAGCGGGCGTTGACCGAGGTCGCGCTGGACACGATCGGCCGTGACCTGTTCGACGTGACGGTGTGCGGCGACGAGGTCGACGGCCTCAACAAGCCGCTGCCCGAGCCGTACCTGAAGGCCGCCCGGCTGCTCGGCGTCGAGGCGGCCGACTGCGTCGCGATCGAGGACTCGCCGACCGGGGTGTCCTCCGCCGTCGCCGCGGGCTGCACGGTGCTCGTGGTGCCGTGCGACGTGGAGGTCGACCAGGGCGAACGGCGGGTCTTCCGCGAGTCGCTCGTGGGCGTGGACCTGGGTGTGCTCTCGGCGCTGTGAACGGGCTCACCGGGGGTCGGTGGGCACCGGCTGCCTGCGCACGGTGTCGAGCACGAGGCGGACCGCCGCGTGCGGCCGGGCGCCGCGCCGGGTCATGGCCGTGATCGTGCGGGAGACGGCCGGGGCCAGTTCCCGCGTGGCGACCCGGTAGTGGGGGTCGACCGCGAGCGCGGGCAGCAGCGCCACCGAGAGACCGGCCTCGACGTGCTGCAACGTCATCATGTAGTTGCTGAACCGGCAGACGACCCTGGGCTCGAACCCCGCCTGGCGGCACAGCCGGGTGGTCAGGTTCGCCATGTACGACTGGGGGATGTCGAACGCCCACGGCTCGCCCGCGTAGGCGGCGAGGTCGGTCGGCCCGCGACCCGCGTGGTCCGACGGCACGACGAGCACGATCCCGTCGCTCGCCAGCGGGACCACGTCGATGTCCGGGCCGAGCGGCAGCGTGACGAAGTCCTGCGTGGTGATGATCAGGTCCGCGTCCCCGACGCGCAGCGCCTGGACGCTCTCGTGCGGTTCCAGCTCCAGCAGCTCGACGTCGACGTGCGGGTGGGTGCGTGCGAGCTCGATCACGGCAGGCACGGCGAGGGTGTGGATCGCGCTCTGGAACGCGCCCACCCGCACGAGCCCGGACGGCTCCTCCCCGAGACCGCGCAGCTCGGCCTCGACGGTGTTCATGTGGTCGAGGATCGCCCTGCTCCGCCGCGCCAGCACCAACCCGGCGGGCGTGAGCCGGACCCGGCGGCCGGTGCGTTCCAGCAGGTGGGTGTGCGTTTCGGCTTCGAGGACGGCGAGCTGCTGGGACACGCTCGACGCGCTCAGGTTGGCCGCCTCGGCGACCGCGCGGACCGTGCCCAGGATGTCCAGTTGGCTCAGCAGCCGGAGCCGCCACGGGTTCAGCATGGCGCCATTGTTGTGCGGTTCCGCCGAACAGCACAGTCGGAATTGTGAGATGGACGTGTCGCTCGGGCGGTCCTAGCTTCGAGGACATGGCTGCTCCGACGACCGCACCGACGTCCACCGACTTCTGGGCCGACGCCCGACGCCACCTCGTCCGCTACGGCGGCGAGTTCACCCCCGAGATCATCAGTGGCGCCGCCGGGAGCTTCGTCCACACCGAGGACGGCCGCCGCATCCTCGACTTCACGTCCGGCCAGATGAGCGCGATCCTCGGCCACTCGCACCCGGAGATCGTCGACACCGTGCGGCGCCAGATCGGGTCGCTGGACCACCTGTTCAGCGGGATGCTGAGCCGCCCGGTCGTCGACCTGGCCCGGCGGCTGGCCGGGACGCTGCCCGCGCCGCTGGAGAAGGCGCTGCTGCTGACCACCGGCGCCGAGTCGAACGAGGCGGCGATCCGGATGGCGAAGCTCGTCACCGGCAAGCACGAGGTCGTGTCGTTCGCGCGGTCGTGGCACGGCATGACGCAGGCCGCGGCGAACGCGACCTACAGCGCGGGCCGCAAGGGCTACGGCCCGTCCTCGCCGGGCAACTTCGCCATCCCGGCGCCGAACACCTACCGACCGGACTTCACCCACCCCGATGGCACGCTCGACTGGCGGCGGCAACTGGACTTCGGGTTCGACCTGGTCGACGCCCAGTCCGTCGGCAGCCTGGCCGCGTGCCTGGTGGAGCCGATCTTGTCGTCGGGCGGCCTGCTCGAACCGCCGCCGGGGTACTTCGCGGCGCTGCTGGAGAAGTGCCGCGAACGCGGGATGCTGCTGATCCTCGACGAGGCTCAGACCGGGCTGTGCCGCACGGGCACCTGGTACGCGTTCGAGCGCGACGGTGTCGTCCCGGACATCCTGACGCTGTCGAAGACGCTCGGCGCGGGCCTGCCGCTGGCGGCCGTGGTGACCAGCGCCGAGATCGAGCAGGAGGCGCACGACCGCGGCTTCCTGTTCTTCACCACGCACGTCTCGGACCCGCTGGTCGCCGCGGTCGGCAACACGGTGCTCGACGTCCTGGAACGCGACCGCCTCGACGAGCGCGCGCTGCACCTCGGCGGAGTGCTGCGCCGTGGCCTCGAAGGGATCGCCGAGCGGCACCACGTCGTGGGCGACATCCGGGGCAGGGGACTGCTGGTCGGGATCGAGTTGGTCGTGGACCGCGACACCAAGGGGAGTTCCGACGAACTGGGCGCGGCCGTGACCCGGCGCTGCCTGGAACTGGGGCTGCACATGAACATCGTCCAGTTGCCGGGCATGGGCGGGGTGTTCCGCATCGCGCCGCCGCTCACCGCTACGGAGGCGGAACTGGGGCTGGGTTTGGAGATCCTGGACCAGGCCATCGGCGAGTCGACGGCGTAGACGAGAACGGCCGTGGTTGAGAACGGCTGTGGTCGAGAGCGGCTGTAGACGACAACGGCCGTGGACCCCCGCTCGGGGAGTCCACGGCCGTGTGGTCGTGCTAGGCGGCGACGGCCGACTTGGCGTTGGCCTTGGTCTTGGTCTTGCGGACCGCCGGGTCGATCAGCAGTCCGAACACCAGGCCGAGCCCGATCCACAGGGTCGCCGTCTCGGCCAGTGAGGCGAGGCGGAAGTCCCAGAGGACGCTCGACGGCATGTCGGCGGGAACGGCGTCCGGCGGTGCCGGGAACACCAGCAGCAGGATCGTCACCGCGGCCACGGTCGCGAGCAGCACGGCCGTGACGCGCACCGGCGCGGCCAGGTGACCGAGCCGCGAAGCGAGGTAGCTCGCCCCGAACGCGACCACGATGCCCGCCACGATGAGCCCGAGGTACAGGCCCGTCCGGTAGTTGACGGTCGTCGGGTCGCCCACGGCAGGCGGGTTCGCCGGGTACTTGATCGCGGGCAGCAGCGCCGCCACGCCGAACGCCGCCAACCCCAGCGTGGCGCTGCGGAAGAACGGCTGCCGGTCGGTGAACCAGCGGCGCGTGTAGGCGAAGATCGTCGCGAACAGCGCGCCGACGGCGAGCCCGACGACAACCGCCGCCAGCACCCCACCGAGCACCTGGGTGCCCCGGCTGAACAGTTCGGCGTGCTCGTGCGCGTCACCTTCGACGTGCTCAGCGGCCGCCCGCGCCTCCTCGACCGCCAACGCGGCCCGGATCGGCACCTCGACGACGAACAGGCTGACGAGACCAGCCGCGAGTCCGGCGATGCCGCCCGCGGCCAAGCCGCGGGTCAACAGCCCGGTGTAGGTGGTAGCCATGTCCCCGGTGCCTAGTGGCACGGGACGCCGAGAGCGTGGCGTCCGTCGTGGAAGAACTCGTGGACGGTCTCGGCGGTGGCGCCGAGCGCGACACCGTTCTCCTGGAGGACGACCCAGGCGACGATCAGGGCCAGAAGTGCGACGGCGAACGCCCACTTCGGCACGGCGATGGACGGTGTCAGTGCGGGGCTCGTCATGACGGGCTCCTCCATACCTCGTGGAAGGTCAACGGTGTACTCGGCGCCGCAGCCGGTCTCCTGACTCCCAGGTCACCGCTAGCCCGCGTCTTCCCAGCAGAACTCTTCTGCCAGTGACGTTCTCGGCGGGGTCGCTACCCGGTCACAGTGGCGAGGACCGCGCCGGATTCCCACCGGCTTCCCGTCCACTGCGGCGCTGGAACCGTAAAGGTCCCACGTGCTCCGGCACAACCGACCAGACGAGTTGTCATGAGCGTCACCTCGGAAAACGGACAGTCACCGCGCGGACGGCGGGGGTCGAGGCGCGGTTCGGGCTGGGGATCGACTCTGGCTGCGGCGGCATGCTCGGGTCCGGTTCGGAGGCCGCGAGATGCCGCTCCGGCCGCTGCCGCTTAGGTTCCAGCAGAGCCAGCCCGGCCTCACGAACACCGCTGGGGCTCGGGCCGCTTGACTCACTGCCGACGCGGGTCTGGCGGCCGCGTCCGAGCCATGGTGCACCGGGACTCCGCCGTCACCTATGACGGTGTCCACAGCGGGAGAAGCTGAACCGGGCTGCGCCAATCGCCCGGCACAACCCCCTTCCCGTCGCGGCGGCAACGGTGGTCGCTGACGCACCGGATGCGGAGCCCCAGCGTCTTCCCCGCGACGTTTATCCAGCTCCCCAGCCGCGCGGAGCCGTTGACCATCCAGTGGATCGTCGCGTCCGGCAATAGCGCCACACCAGTTCCATCCCAGCCGCCGCTGTTCACCGGCCCCGCGGCCCCGTCACCTGGCGGGCAGGGGGCAGTCGCCGCAGGTGCCGCCGCCGTCGAGCCGGTAGTAGAGGCAGCAACTGCGCCGCCTGAACGCGACCTCGCCGGGGAACGGTATGAACTCGCCCGCGCCGAGCAGTGGTGGCTCGGCGAACAGCGCCGCTCCCACCGCGAGGCAGTCTTCGGTGCTTGCCGCGCCGGACCGCGCCATCGTCCGCAGCCCGCCTGCCATGGACGACACCGCGTTCCCCCACAGGAGTCCGGCCGCCACGCCGCTCTCCCGCCGAATCGCGTCGACCACCGGCACCATCGCCTCGACTACCCCCGGCCCGGTGACCGGCTCCGCCAACCGCACCCGCAACCCGTCGGCGGGGGAGTACTTCCACCACAGGTTCGCGGGACGGATGTCCGGCACGGCGCCGTCCAGCACGTGCGCGGCCACCGTCGGGCACAGCAGCCGTGCCGTGTAGCTCAGGAAGAACAGGGACGCGGCCACCCGCCGCTCCGAAGTCCGGTACCGCTCGGCGATGGTGTCGAGCGTGTCCGTCAACGCCCGACTCCCGTCGAGCAACGCCTCACCCGACGCCCAGCTCTCGTCCGGCCTGCCGACGTCGAGCACGAAGAACGGACTGATGCCACGAGCCTGTCGCAGTGTGGCCAGCACCCTGGCGAATTCCGACACGCCCCGAAACTACCCGGCCATCACCACCCGAACCTTCAGCCCCGGAAGGGCACCGAAGTTGGCGTTGGAGTCCAGGGTGACCAGCGTCCGGCTGGAGGCCACGGCGGTGGCGGCGATGATCAGGTCGAAGGTGCCGCGAGGGCTTCCGGTCTTGCGCACGTGGCCTTGGAGGAAGGCGTGCATTCTCGCCACCTCGATCGAATACGCCTCGACCGGGATCACCGCGAGGAGCGCTTCGGTGTGGAGGGCGCGGAAATCTCTTTTCGGCCCTGTGCTCCGATCTATTCCCACGAGCAGTTCCGCCACGCTGATCCCGGCGATGACGGGGTCGTCGTTCCCGATCACCGTGGCGAGGTCGGTCGTTCCGCGTTCCGCGGCGATGAGGATGCCGGTGTCCAGGATCAGTCGGTCGGCCACTTGGTCATCCGGTCGGGCTGGGCGCGCATTTCCCGCATCGCCGCTTCGATGTCGTCGGCGAAGTCCGGGTCGACCGGGTACTTGCGCATGACTTCCTGGACGCGCACGCCGATCGGTGTGCGATCCGGGATGAAGGTGCCGATCGGCACGCCGTTCTTGGTGACGATCACACTCTCGCCTTCTTCGGCCGCCTTGAGTATGGCGGCGAAATCGTTTGTCGCCTGGATGTCCGTCATCGATCGCATGCCATTAATGGTGCCCGTGGACCATTGGTCATGGAACCCTGTTTGTTCACTCTTCCGCGTGGTCTATTGCCGTTTGAGCCCAACTACCGCGTCGATGAGCGAGGACCCGTCGAGCAGCACGCGGTCGTTGTGGTCGGCGTCGACCGCGACCACGGCGGCGTGTGCCGCTTTCGCGACGGCGAGGCTTTGCGCGGGTGGTACGACGGTGTCGGCTGTGCCGTAGACGACCGTTGTCGGCACCGAGGTGGCCGTGACGTGTTCGAGCACCGGGAAGCGGTCGCGCAGGAGCAGGCCGACCGGGAGGTACGGGTAGTGCGTGCGGCCCGCGGTGGCGAGGTCCACGAACGGGGAGCGGAGGAGCAGGCCCGCGGGTGGGTGTTCGGTGGCCAGTTCGGCGACCACCGCGCAGCCCAGGCTCTCGCCGTAGTACAGGAGCCGGTCGGCGGTGACACCGGTGTCCACGAGGTGCTGGCGGGCGGCGCGGACGTCCAGCGCCAAACCCTCCTCGGACGGGCTGCCGGGGTTGCCGCCGTAGCCGCGGTAGTCGAGCAGCAGGACCGCGAACCCCGCCCGGACCAGCGCCGTCGCCAGCGGGACGCGGTCCGCCCGGTTGCCCGCGTTGCCCGGCGCCACCAGGACGGTGGGACCGGGGCCGGGGAAGTGCCACGCGTTCAGGGACAGACCGTCCGCCGTGCGCAGCACGACGGGTTGGGCGCCGCGCGCCAACGGGGGCGCGGAGGTGTCCGGGAAGAACACCAGGTGGCGCTGGAACAGCCAGAGCGCGCCGACGAGGACCGCGGGCACCGCCACGACCGCGGCCAGGCGCCACACGTCAGACCGCCGCGGGCCGGTGGGCGAACGTGCGGCGGTAGTCGTTCGGGGTCACGCCGACCGTGCGGTTGAAGTGGTGGCGTAGCAGGGCAGCCGTGCCGAAACCGCTGTGCTGCGCGATCTCGTCGATGCTGAACGCGGTGTCCTCCAGCAGTTGCCTGGCGCGCAGCACGCGCTGGGTGGTGAGCCAGCGGTGCGGGGTCGTGCCGGTCTCCGCGACGAACCGGCGGGCGAACGTGCGCTCGGAGAGCTGCGCGCGACGCGCCAGGTCGGCCACGGCGTGCTCGGTGTCGAGGTGCTTGAGCATCCAGGTGAGCAGCGGCGTGAGGCTGTCGGCCTGGCAGTCCGGCAGGGGGATGTCGACGTACTGGCGCTGGCCGCCGTCGCGCTGCGGGGCGACGACCATGCGGCGGGCGATGGCGGTCGCGACGGCGGAGCCGTGTTCGCGGCGCACGAGGTGCAGGCACGCGTCGATGCCGGACGCGCCGCCCGCGCTGGTGATGATGTTGCCGTCGTCGACGAACAGGACGTCGGGGTCGAGCCGGGCGAGCGGGAAACGGTCGGCGAACGTCCGACGCTCGCGCCAGTGGGTCGTGCAGTTCCGCCCGTCGAGCAGGCCGGCCGCACCGAGCAGGTACCCGCCGGTGCACACCGACAGCAGGGTGGCGCCCGCCGCGGCGGCGTCGCGGAGCGCTTGCAGGACGGCGGGCGGGTACTCGTCGCGGGTGGTGAACGCGGGCACGGCGACCAGGTCGGCGCCGACGAGGGCGTCCAGGCCGAGCACCGGGGTCAGCGCGACGCCGACGTTCGTGCGCAGCGGCACGCCGGGTTCTTCGCCGCACACCCGGAACTCGATCGGCGGCACGCCGTCGGTGGTGCGGTCGACGCCGAAGACCTCGCAGATGAGCCCGAACTCGAACGGCTCCAGCTCATCGATCAGCAAGCACGCCACGGTGTTCAGCATGCTCGAAGCATACTTGGCAGGATTTTGTGGCACAACGTCAGAGCTGCCACTGGTGGCGGGATGTTGTGCAGGACAAACTTAGTGCCATGACAAGCGCACTGATCGTCCTCGCCGTCCTGGCGCTGGTGGGCTACAGCCTGGAGCGCAACAACAGCAAGCAGTCCGGGCCGCACGCGCGGCTGGCGGGCAGCAACGACGTCCAAGACCTCGACCTCGTCCGGATGACCGCCGACCTGAGGGCGGCTTCGCCCGCCGAGTCGACGATCACCACCCGTCGCGCGCCGCACTTCCGGGGCGCCGGTGTTCGGGTCTGATCCGGTGGGCCGGGCCCGACGACTGGGCTCGGCCTTCGCGGGACCGCTCCTCCGAGGGCACCGCGACCGCTGAACGCGAACTAGCTCACGGACGAGCGGGTCAGTCGGCTGAGGGGTCCGGCAGGCCCGCGGCGACCTGCCGCAGCGCGTTGCGCACGAGCTGGGTGATCGGCGCGGGCTTGGCGGTGCTGAGCCACTTGTCCGTCGCCACCTCGACCGCCGCCCACACCGTCGCCGCCACCAGCCTCGGGTAGAGGTCGCGCGCGACCTTCGTGCCGGTCCGCTCCGCCACCACGTCGGCCAGTTCGCGCTCGGCGACGGCGTTCGTCTTGAGGAACTCCCCGAGCAGGCTCGGCTCGCTGGTCATCAGCCGGATGCTGGCGGTCCACTCCGGATCCGGGCTCTTCTTGTCCGCGCGGTACGGCGACAGCGCCGCGTAGGTGATGGCGTCCCACAGCGGCTCGTCCGCCGGACGGCCCCGCAGCACCTCGGCCACCCCGCGCGCCCGGTCGAGGTGCTTGGCGGCGATGGCCTCGGCCTTGCCGCCGAAGTAGTTGCTGAACGTCCGGTGCGAGACCCCGGCCGCCGCCGTGATGTCCTCGATGAGTGCGTTCTCCACGCCGCGCTCCACGGCGAGCCGCACGGCCGCCTGGATCATCGCCTCGCGCCTGGCCATCTTCTTCTGGTCCCGCAGGCCGAGTGGTGGGGTCGTCATCGCGCCACGATAAGGGGATCTTGCGTGCCGCGCAAGATTGCGTCGAGCGCAAAACGGCGGTCCGCGACCCCGTCGAGGTGTCCTCCGTCAGTCCACTGGGTGGACATTCGTGCCCAGATGCGTCGTGTCCCGGCACGAGGTGGGAGGATTCCCGCTCGTGAAGACCTTCGACGAGCTGTTCGCGGAACTCAGCGAGCGCGCCCACACCAAGCCTGAGGGGTCCGGCACCGTCGCAGCACTGGAGGCCGGCGTGCACGCGCAGGGCAAGAAGGTGCTCGAAGAGGCGGGCGAGGTGTGGATCGCGGCGGAGCATGAGTCCGACGAGCGGCTCTCGGAGGAGATCTCACAGCTCCTCTACCGGCTGCAGGTGTTGATGCTGGGCCGCGGGCTCACCTTGGACGACATCTACAAGTACCTGTAAGAGGAGATCCCCCATGCTGCGCGTGGCTGTTCCGAACAAGGGCGCGCTCGCCGAGCGCGCCTCCGAAATGCTGAGGGAGGCGGGCTACCGCCAGCGCAACGAGCAGCGCGACCTCACCGTCATCGACTCGGCCAACGACGTCGAGTTCTTCTTCCTGCGCCCCAAGGACATCGCGATCTACGTCGGCTCCGGCCGGTTGGACCTCGGCATCACCGGTCTCGACCTGATGCGCGACTCCGGCGCGAACGTGGAACCGCGGCTGTCGCTCGGGTTCGGCGGGTCGACGTTCCGCTACGCGGGTCCCAGGGGCACGGACTGGCAGCTCGCCGACATCAAGGGCAAGCGGCTCGCGACGGCGTACAAGACGCTCGTGCAGGCGGACCTGGAGAAGCACGGCATCGAGGCCGAGATCATCCGGCTCGACGGCGCGGTGGAGATCTCGATCCAGCTCGGCGTCGCCGACCTGATCGCGGACGTCGTCGGGTCCGGCCGCACGCTCCAGCAGCACGACCTGGTGCCGTTCGGGCACACGATCTGCGAGTCCGAGGCCGTGCTGATCCACTCGGCGGCGGTCGAGGACTCGGCGGCGAAGCAGCAGCTCACGGCCCGTTTGCAGGGTGTCGTGTTCGCCCAGCACTACCTGATGCTGGACTACGACTGCCCGCGTTCGCTGCTGGACGAGGCGCTGCGCGTCACGCCCGGTCTCGAGTCGCCGACGGTGGCGCCGCTGGCCGACCCGGCCCAGGTGGCCGTGCGCGCGATGGTGCCGCGCAAGGACGCGAACCAGCTCATGGACGAGCTGTCCGCGCTGGGCGCGAAGGCGATCCTCGCGTCGGACATCCGGTTCTGCCGCCTGTGATCCTGGAGATCGCCCACCTGGACGTCCTGCCGGGCCGTTCAGCCGAGTTCGAAGCCGCGTTCGGTGAGGCCGAGACCGTCATCTCGGCCTCACCGGGCTTCCTCGGGCTGGAGCTGAAGCGGTGCGTCGAGCGCCCGGACAGCTACGTGCTGCTGGTCCGCTGGGAAACCCTCGAAGACCACACGGTCGGGTTCCGGCAGGGGCCGCTGTACCCGCGGTGGCGCGACCTGCTGCACCACTTCTACGACCCGTTCCCGGTCGTCGAGCACTTCGCCTAGGTATTCCACGTCGCCGGAATCGTCGAATTCGGACGTTCAGCCGCTGGTCACCGAGTCGAACGGCAGATCCGAGTGGTCACGGCCTGTTCACAATGCGTGAGACTTTCGCTACGGTGCGGACTGGGAGCGTTCCCAGACCCCTGTTTCGCAATCCTCAACGTGGAGGACGTGTGAACTTCCGAAAGGTGTTAACCCGAGCACTCGGCGTGCTCACGGCGGTGGCCGCCCTGCTGGCCTCGGTCGTCGTCGGCGTGGCGAACGCGCACGGTTCGACGACCGACCCGCCGTCGCGCAACTACGGCTGCCACCAGCGGTGGGGCAGCAACTTCCAGGACCCGACCATGGCCACCAAGGACCCGATGTGCTGGCAGGCGTGGCAGGCCGACCCGAACGCGATGTGGAACTGGAACGGCCTGTACCGGGAGGGCGCCGCAGGCAACCACCAGGCGGCGATAGCCGACGGCACGCTGTGCAGCGGCGGGCGCACCCAGGCCCCCCGCTACAACTCCCTCGACGCCGTCGGCGCTTGGCAGGCCGCGACGAAGAGCAGGCAGTTCACCCTGACGATCACCGATCAGGCCCGGCACGGCGCGGACTACCTCGCCGTGTACATCACCAAGCAGGGCTTCGACCCGACGCGGCAGGCGCTCGGGTGGGGGAACCTGGAGCAGGTGATCCGCACCGGGCGCTACGCGTCGGCGGGCACGTACTCGACGGCCGTCAACGCGGGCAGCCGCACCGGACGGCACATCGTCTACGTGGTCTGGCAGGCCAGTCACATGGACCAGTCGTACTACCTGTGCAGTGATGTGATCTTCCAGTAGCGGGAGCCGGGGTGCGGCGGGCGAGGACCGCCGCACCCCGTCCCACTAGCCCTGGTAGACCCGGACGTAGTCGATCCCGAGCTGCTGCGGGAACTGCGTCGACCCGTCGGGGTTGCCCGGCCACTGGCCGCCGACGGCGAGGTTCATGATCAGGTAGAACTTGTTGTTGAACACCCAGCTCCGGCCGCCGAGGTCGGCGGGGGTCCGGGTCTGGAACACCACGCCGTCGACGAGCCACTGGATGCGGTTCGCGGACCAGTTGATCGCGTAGGTGTGGTAGGCGTTGGACCACGGTTGGGCGTTCTGCTTCGCGGCGCCGATCCCGCCCGCTCCGGAGTAGCCGGGGCCGTGGATGGTGCCGTGGACCGTGGTCGGTTCGCGGCCGATGTTCTCCATGATGTCGATCTCGCCGCAGTTGGGCCAGCCGACCTGGCCGATGTTCGAGCCGAGCATCCAGAACGCGGGCCAGATGCCCTGGCCGTACGGGAGTTTCATCCTGGTCTCGATGCGGCCGTAGGTCCAGTTGATCCGGTTGTTCGTGGTGAGCTTCCCGGAGGTGTACTGGCAGGTGCCGCCGTTCCAGCACGCCGCGCCGGAGTTCTCCCGGCGGGCGGTGATCACCAGTTGGCCGCCGCCGTTCAGCGCGACGTTCGAGGTCTTGTCGGTGTACGCCTGGAGCTCGTTGTTGCCCCAGCCGTTGGAGCCGTTGCCGATGTCGTAGGCCCACTTGGCGCTGTTGGGCCGGGAGCCCGACGGTCCGTCGAACTCGTCGGACCAGACGAGGACCGGGGCGGCGTTGGCGGGTGGGGCCAGGGGTACGGCCAGCAGCAGGCCGGTCAGGACGAGCAGAACACGACGCAGGGTGGACACTGTGCCTCCTCGTTCGATGCAGGGGGCGTCAGTGGGAGCGCTCTCACCTCAGCTTGTTCACGCAGTGTTGCGCTGTGTTTCCACCAGGTCAAGGGAGGCGCGTGGATTACCTCTCGCGGACGAGCAGCGACTGGGCCGTGCGCGCCACCGGACCGAGCAGGTCGTGCACGACGCTCGACGCCACGCCGACCCCGCCAGCGCCGATGACCGTCGACGCCTCCAGCGCGAACCACGAGCCCTGCGGTTCGCGGTGCAGGTGCACGGAGAGGTCGGTGTTGATGGCCATCCACTTCCGGACGTCCAGGCGGCTGGACACGCCGCTCGCCGAGTCCGCGATGGTGAAGAGGCGTTGGAGCGCGGTGGGTTCCTCGCCCTCGACGGTGGGCAGTAGTGGTTTGCCCCAGACGACGGCGTCACCGGGGGTGGCCATGTCGCCGTCCACCGACCGCCAGTCGACCGCGTCCAGGTAGCCGCACGACCAGTCCGCGGGCATGATCATCTTGGGGCAGGCCGGGGGTTCGGGGAGCATGCCGGAGAACTCGGACGCGATGGAGGTCGTGTCGCCCCGGTTGATCCGCCAGGCGTGGGCCCGGAGCACGGGGCGGCCGTCGTGGGTCAGGTCGGCGCCCAGGAGTTCGACCGAGCGGCCTGGGCGGAGGACGCTGGCGGTCACCTCCAGTTCCGCCACTGGGACCGGGCCGAGGACGTCGAACACCAGCCGGGAGAGCACCATGTCGTCTCGCGGGGCGCAGGACTCCAGTTCTCGCACCAGGAGGGCGGACGGTGGGCCGAGGTGCTGGCTCTCGGTGCTCCACGGGCCTGCGGTGTGACTGGTGGAGCGGTAGCGGGTGGCGGTTCGGCGTTCGTAGAAGGCGTCCACCTAGTCCACCCTGTCCAGAGGGGTTTCGACGCTGCCGTCCGGTTCTGGCCAGCCTGGGTACGGCGGCGGGGTGCCGTCGAAGGCCGGGCAGAACGCCTTGTGGTCGCAGTAGTCGCACAGCCTGCTGGGGTTGGGGCGGAAGTCGCCGGTCTTGCCCGCCTTGAGGATGGCCACCCAGATGGCCTCCAGGGTCCGTTCGAAGCGGCCCAGTTCCGCTTCGTCCGGGGTGTAGGCGAGGGCCTGGCGGTCGGCGAGGTACATGAGGCGGAGCTGGCGGGGGACCTCACCGCGGAGCTTCCACAGCATGAGGGCGTAGAACTTCATCTGGAACATGGCCTTGGCCTCGCCGATGAGCCTGGGGGCGGCGCCGGTCTTGTAGTCGACCACCCGGATCTCGCCGGTGGGGGCCACGTCCACCCGGTCGATGTAGCCGCGCAGCAGGACGCCGGACGGCAGTTCCGACTCCACGAGGAGTTCGCGGGCGTCGGGGTCGAACCTGGTCGGGTCCTCCAGTTCGAAGTAGCCGTCCAGGAGGCCGTCCGCTGATCTCAGCCACTCGTCCAGGGCCGGGTCGTCCGAGCCGGAGAAGAGGGAGGCGAACTCGGGGCGTTCGGTGCGGACTCGGTCCCAGGCCGGGGCCAGGAGGGACTTGGCCTTCTCGGGGGTTCTGGCGGCTGCTGGGAGGGCGAAGAGGTCTTCCAGAACGGCGTGGACGACTGTGCCTCTGACCTGAGCCTTCGTGGGGACCTCGGGGAGGCGGTCCACGGCTCTGAAGCGGTAGAGGAGGGGGCACTGCTTGAAGTCGCCTGCGCGGGACGGCGAGAGGGCCGGTCGACGCACTGGGCGGGAACTCGTCGCGACCGCACTCGTCGCCGCTGGATCGGACATGGGACGAACGATAGGGGAGGGGTCCGACAGTCTTGGGGTTGGCGGTGGGGTTGGTGGGGGTTCGGGCGGGTCCGGTTGGGGGGTCCGGTGGGTTTGGTGGGGGTCGGGTTGGGTGCCGG
>NZ_JANYMP010000032.1 GCF_025061645.1 Umezawaea endophytica
GGCCAGGAACACGTCCAAACGCTCGAACACGCTGCGCGCAGCCCGCACCTCATCGGGTTCCTCGATGAACGTGGCCGCGTGCACGTGTTCGAGGTACACCACGGACGGCCCCTTGGCCATGTGGAACAGCGTGCACGGGTGGCCGATCCCCGGATAGGCGCCCTTCGCGAACGGGATCCGGCGGACCGTGATGCCCGGCTGGTCGCTCGGCATCGCGCCCTCGCTGGTGAAGACCGTGCACCTGCTCGGGTCCTTCACGTGCACCGTCGGCACCGCGTGCGGGCTGAGCACGTCCACCCGCTCCGCGGTCTGGCCGAGCAGCGTCAGCACGGACTCGGCCTCCGGCCCCCACTCGCACTCCGTGTACAGGTCGCGGGCCCGCACGGCCTCGCCGATCAGCACGTCCCGCAGCCTGCGCTCGATGCGCAGGGCGTGGAAGTACGCGTGCAGGTCCGGCATCCAGACCGGCGTGACGCCGTCCTCCAGGCGTTGGACGCGCGCTTCCACGATGTCCAGCCGCTTCGCCACGGCCTCGACGCTGAAGCCGGTCGCCTCCCGCAGGTCGCGGAGCTTGCCCCCCAGGACGCGGCCTCGCAGGGTCGGCATCGGCACCGGTTCGCTCTTCACCAGCCACACGCTAGTCGGACGGCCCCTGACCTCGCACGACAAAGAATTGTCGGACCCCGTCGCTAGCTTCACCCCCATGGACCTCACCGCCACGACAGCAGACCTCGCCGGAGCCGCCGCCGAGGTGGCCCGGCTCCTCCCGACGAGGGTGCACGACCCCGTGCTCGCGGGGTTGGCGCTGCGCACCACCGGGGCGGGAGAGGTCGAGCTGGCGGGCAGCGACCGTGAACGCGCGGTCCGCCTGGCGCGGTCCGCGACCGTGCACACCGAGGGCACCGTGCTGGTGCCCGCCAGACCGTTGGCGGACACCCTCCGCACACTCGACTCGCCGCAGGTCCGGCTCGTGGTCGAGGGGTCGCGGCTGGCCGTTCGCACGTCGAACGCGCGGTTCGCGCTGCCCCTGCTGGACGTCGGCCGCCACCCCGGCGTCCCGGCACTGCCGCCCCTGGCGGGCTTGGTGTCCGCGGCCTCCCTGGCCGCCGCCGTCCTGCCGGTCGCCGGGGCGGCGTCCCGCGACGACGCGCTGCCGGTGTTCACCGGGATCCGGGTGCACGCCGTTGGCGACCGGTTGGAACTGCTGGCGACCGACCGGTACCGGATGGCGTTCGCGACGCTGCCCTGGGAGTCGCGCGGCCCGCTGGACGTGCTGGCGCCCGCGTCGCTGTTGGCCGACGTGGTCCGGCAGCCCGCGCCCGGCGACCAGGTGTCGCTCCAGGCGGATCTCGACCGGCTCGGCCTGTCCTGGCCCGGCGGGTCGGTCAGCACGGCGCTGCTGGCCGCTCCCTTCCCCGACGATCGAGCACGGAAACTCCTGGAGGCGGTCATCGACAGCACGGTCCTGGTGGACGCGGACGCGTTGGCCGGAGCGGTCCGCAGAGCCACCCCGTACTCGGGTCCGCACGGGTCGGTGACCATCCAGGTCGACGACAGCGAACTGCGGGTCAAGGGGAGCGATCCGCAGAACGGGGAGTCCGAGGAGTCCGTCAAGGCGACCGTGGACGGGAACCGGCTGACGAAGACGTTCCAGGCTCGGTACCTGACGGATGCGTTGAAGGCTTTTACCGGGAAGAGGATCTCGTTGCGGATCCAGGACGGGTTGCGGTCGACGGTGTTGACGTCGCCTGCTGGGGAGGACGGGGTGGAGTTGACGTACCTGGTGGTGCCGTTGAGGACGGTGGTGTGAGGGGGGTTTGGGTGGGGGCGTTCGGTGGGGGCGTTCGGTGGGGGCGTTCGGTGGGGGCGTTCGGTGGGGGCGTTCGGTGGGGGCGTTCGGTGGGGGCGTTCGGTGGGGGCGTTCGGTGGGGGCGTTCGGTGGGGGCGTTCGGTGGGGGTGCCGTCACCCCGGTCGCGCAAGTGTTTCGATGCTTCACCCTGTTTTGTCAAGGCGGGAAAGATGCCTTGACAAAACAGGGTGAAGCATGAAGGCGCTTCGGATCGGGGTGGCCGGGGGGGTCTGGGCGTCGGCCAGGTTTGTTGGCCCCGTTGCGGAAGGTGGTGGGTCCGGGAGGGCGAGGGCTGTTGCCTTGCCGTTGTCTGCCCGATCTCGCTGTGGGCGTGCCCGGCCCGCACCGCTCGACGTGTCGCCGGTGGCTAGTTCTCCGTGCGCAGGTATTCGAGTTGGGCTTCCACGGACCACTCGGCCGCTGCCCACAGGGAGTGGTCCACGTCCGCGTAGACGACCTCGACCACCTGTCTCGCCGTTGGTGATCCGCCCAGTTCGTCGACCGCTGTCCTGACCTGGGCCAAGCGTTGTTCGCGGTGGGTCAGGTAGCGGCGGGCGGCTTCTGCCGCGTCGGGGAGTTCCGGGCCGTGGCCGGGGAGGGCGAGGGTGCCAGGGGGGAGGTCTGCCAGGCGGTGGAGGGAGTTCAGGTAGTCCGCGAGTTTGCCGTCCGGGTGGGCCACGACGGTGGTGCCCCTGCCCAGCACCGAGTCGCCGGTGAGGACCGCTTTGCCGGTCTCGTGGTCCAGCAGGAGGCACAGGGAGTCGGCGGTGTGGCCGGGGGTGGCCAGTACGCGGAGACGGAGGCCTGCGGCGGCGATGACGTCGTCGTCGTGCAGGGGGTCGGCGTTGTGGCAGAGGGCCGGGTTCACGGCTCTCGTGGGGGCGCCCACCAGTTCGGCGAAGCGGCGGGCGCCTTCCGCGTGGTCCGGGTGGCCGTGGGTGATCACGACGGTGGCGACCGGGCCGCACGCGGCGATCCTGGCCAGGTGGGCCTCGTCCAGCGGGCCGGGGTCGACGACGACGCAGGACACCGAGTCGGGGGCGCGCAGGAGCCAGGTGTTGGTGCCGTCGAGCGTCATGATCGACGGGTTGTCGGCGAGCATCACCGAGGCGACGGGCGTGACCTTGCGCAGGACGCCGTACGCCGGGTGCTGCGCGTGCTCACCGATCGCGGGAAACCGGCTCATCGTCGTCCCACCTCGTTGTCGGTTCCGGTCGGGTACTCCGGGTCGCCGGGGAGCACCACGTGCAGTGTGCCGCCTCGGCGCACGACCCTGGGGACGATCTTCTCCACCGTGCGGTCCGCGGCCATGACGGCGGCGGTGCTGTCGAACTCGTCGAGATCGGCCAGGGCCGCCCACGTGGGGGGCATCAGACCGCGCCTGCCTTCGCGCCAGTCGGCGATGGCGGAGGCGGGCGCCTGCCACAGCGCGTCGGACGCCTCGCTGGTCACGTCGTCCGCGCGCTGGCCGTCGGGCAGGACGGCGACGAAGAACCGGGTGTCGTAACGCCTCGGCTCCTCGATCGGCGTCACCCAGTGCGCCCACGGCCGCAGCAGGTCGGCGCGCAGCACCAGACCGGCATCGGCGAGGAACTGGGCCAGCGACACGTCGCGGTTCTCCAGCGCCTTGCGGGCGTCGGCGTACGGGCGGGTGTCGGCGACGACGCTGGTGGCGTCCGGTCCGGCCAGCAGCACGCCGGACTCCTCGAACGTCTCGCGGACGGCCGCGCAGACCAGCGCGGTGGCGAGCGCCGGGTCGCAGTCGAAGCACCGCCCCCACCAGGCCGGTTCGGGGCCGGTCCAGGCGATCGACGCGTCGGCGTCACGGCGGTCGACACCACCGCCGGGGAACACGGTCATGCCGCCCGCGAACGCCATGCCTGCCACGCGGCGCTGGAGGAACACCTCGGGTCCGGTCGTGGTGTCGCGGATCAGGACCACGGTCGCGGCGTCCCTCGGCACGGCCGGGGTCGCCGGTGGCTCGTCGGGCACCATTCCTTCGGGCAGCACCATGTCCGCGGGGAGTTCGCGCATGCCGCCGAGCCTACTTCCGGGCACCGGGCAGGATGGGCCGATGGTCTCCGACTCCCGCCCACTGGTCACCGGTTGCCTCGTCAAGATCCTGGTGATGATGCTCGGCGCGATCCTCGGCACGGTGCTGACCGTCGTCGCCGGGGTGGTGCTGTTCATCCCCGACCGCACGACCGTGCGCTCGACGCCCCAGTCGCCGCAGGGGCCGGGGGTGTTCGTCAAGGAGGTCGGCAGCATCGTCGGCTCCACCAGCTTCGAGGTGTGGATCGGTCCCGACGAGTCGCGCGGCACCGTCGTGCCGATCCCCCGCGGCTGGGGCGGCGATCCGGACGCCGTCTTCGAGAGCGGCGGGACGCGGCTGCGCTTCGACAACGGCGCCGAGATCTTCGTGCCGTCGACCGCGGGCGGGCGCTGAGGGGCAGGATGGGCGCGTGGACGAACAACTGCGCGTAGGACTCATCGGTGCGGGCCCGTGGGCGACGAACGTGCACGCGCCCGGCATCGCCGACCACCCCGGCACCCGGCTCGTGTCGGTGTGGGCGCGCAAACCGGAGGCCGCGGCGAAGCTGGCGGCCGTCCACGGCGCGGACGTGGCGTCCACTCCGGACGAGCTGCTGTCCACCGTGGACGCGGTGGCGTTCGCCGTGCCGCCGGAGGTGCAGTCCGAGATCGCCACCAGGGCCGCCGGGGCGGGCAAGCACGTCATCCTGGAGAAGCCGATCGCGGCGACCGTCGACGACGCGGAACGCCTGGTCGCCGCTGTCGAGCAGGCGGGGGTCGCGTCGCTGGTGCTGCTGACCCGCCGCTACGCCCCGGAGACCAAGGAGTTGCTGGCGCAGCTCCACCGCACCGGCGGGTGGACCGGCGCGGACGCGCAGTGGCTGTCCGGCGCGCTGGTGGAGGGCCCGTACTCCCGCTCGCCGTGGCGGCACGAGCGCGGCGCCCTGCACGACCTCGGCCCGCACGTGTTCGACCTGCTCGACGTCACGCTGGGCCGCATCACCGACGTGATCGCCGCGACCGTCTCCGCGGCGGGCGTGTGGCGGCTGATCTTCGCCCACGAGGGCGGCGCGACCAGCTCGGTCACGATGTCCATGAGCACCCCGCTGACCCCGTCGGTCGCCGAGCTGACCGTCTACGGCGAGCACGGCCACCGCAGGCTGTCCACCGGTGGCACGTCCGCGCAGGACTGCTACACGCTGCTGCTCGACGACTTCGTCGCCATGGTCCGCAGCGGCACCCGTGAACACCCGCTGGACGTCCGGCGTGGCCTGCACCTCCAGAAGGTCATCGCGTTGGCGGGTGAGAAGGCGGGCAGGTGAACGTCCACGCCTGCCACGTCGACCCGGAAACCCTGCACGAGGTTCCCGACCACCCCGCCGAGCTGGCGGCGTGGCTCGACCGGCAGGCCCCGGACGACCACCGGTCGTGGACCGCGGTCGGCCGAGCCGCCCGTCTCCTCCGGCGCTTGGACCGGGCGGAGGAGGCCGCGGGCCGGGCGCTGGCGCTCGAGCCCTCCACCGCCGCCCGCCTCCGCCACGCGCAGGTGCTCCAGTGGCAGGGCAGGTTCGGCGAGGCGAACGCCGAGTTCGACCGCTGCCTGCGCGAGCCGGGCGACCTCCGGCACCTCGTCCACCAGCACGCGGGCGCGTGCCGCTACGACGAGGGTCGCTGGGACTTGGCGCTGGCGCACTTCCGGGAGTCGCTGCGCCTGGGCGCGGACGCGGGCCTAGCCGTGGACGCGGCCGACGCCTGCCTCACCGCGGCCGAGGTCGCGGTGGAACTCCACTGCCTGGTCCCCGCCGTGCACCGCGCGGCGGGCCCCGTGGTGTCCGCCCGCGTCACCGACCGCCCACCCCACCTGGGCCTCCTCGCCGACCTGGCCAGTCTGCTGGCTCACGGCCCCGCGCCGCTCCAGGTCGTCCGCGACCTGCACCGCTACACACCTGACGTCGAAGTCCACCACGCGGACCTGGTCGAAGCGGGCTGGCTGGTCATCGCGGACGGCACCGTCACGGCCACCGCCCGCTGCCTCCCGGTCCTCCACCTGGTCAACGAGGTCCACGCGTCCACCGCGTCCGCCCTGTGGTCTGCTCCGACCACCGTCGTGGCCCGCCCGGACCACCCGATGACCGCCGCCGTCACCGGCACCACCCCGGCGGCCCGCCTGTTCGACCGCCTCCGCGCCCTCCGCCACCACCGCGCGGACGCCCACGCCACCGCCTGGCAGGCCGAAGGCCTCACCGCGGCCGAGGTGAGGGCACTGCCCGCCGACACACCGCTGCGCGTCCGCATCGAGGCGACAACGGACCGGATCGCCTCCAGGCCGTACCGCGAGATCAACACCGAAACACGCGCGAACTTGATCGACTCCCTGCGCGCGCTGCCGGAAACTTCAGGCTGAGCAGGCACATTCCCGACCCCATTACCTGGAACGAACGTGCCAAAATCCAGGAAAACGATCTTGTCGTACCCCACCGCTACGCTGGAATTGGGGGGACCCCCGACGCGCGCGCGAGGGATGGGCCCCCGAATTCCACGCTAGCTGGAAGGTCCGACAATTTCGGTCGCACGGTGGATGAAGTGATCTTCAGTGAAGTTGGGGAACACTTCGGATCATTCGCAGCCCGGCGAATCGAATGTTGCTCACATTAGTAAGGGCGGTTCGATACGCGAGTCGATGACTACGGTGAGTGATCGAGTGGTGGGTCTGCGAGGCACGAGTTCGACAGCGGGATCGAGCGCGAGCGGCCACGGAGAGTGATCGATCGGCCGGTGGAGAACGGTCGGGGGCCGGTTCGGCGCGAGGTGCCGAGGTGTCGCGTGAGGGCCCGCGTGGTCCAGAGGCGGCCGGGGGCAGCGGGGGTGGAACAGCGGAACGCCCGGCTCCTGGGGAGGAGCCGGGCGTTCCGGGGGTGGTGCTCAGGACTGGTAGGGCGGGTGGCCGTTGTTCTGCTGGGCGCCGTTGACCAGGTCGCCGTTGGTCTGCGAGGCCATCCACGCGGGCGGGTTGAACGAGCCCTGGGTGCCGGAGCGGTCGATCTGCCACTGGCCCGAGTCGGCGCCGCCCTGCGCGGGCGGGTCCTCGCGTTGGGCGAGTTCCTCGTGGAGCTGTTGCAGCAGCGCCCGTTCGCGTTCGCTCAGCTTCGCGTCGGCCGCCGGGGTGGCCTCCACGGAGACCGTCGCGCCCGGCGGGAGGCCGTTCGGGTCGGCCAGGGCGGCCTGGAGCGCCTTCAGGTCCTCCGGGCCCAGTTCCATCGTCACCTCGGCGTTGTGGAACACCGGGGGCGGGGTGGGTGGGCTCAGCGCGGGCGGCAGCGGTGGTTCCTCGTCCGCTTCGACGGCTTCGCGGACGACCCGCTTCACCGGCTTGGGCGGGAACGGCTGGGCGCCCTCGTAGGACTCGGCGCGGTTGCGTCTCGGGGAAGGGGTCTCTGAGCCGGTCTCGGGGATCTCCGGCACCGGTGTCGGCTCAACCACCGGTGCCTGGTCCCGTACGTCTTCGGGCCCGTCGAACCAGGCGCCGGACTCGTCGCGGTGGCCGCCGCCCGAGGACGAGGAGCTGAACTTCACCTCGCGGGCCGTGGTGACGGCCGCCGCGTGGTAGTCGCTGAGCTGGGTCGCGGGCCGCAGGACCTCGACGGCGGCGCTGAGGCCCGCCCTGCGGAGCGCCCGGTCGATCCGGTAGGCGGTCGCGGGGGCGTGGCCCTGCTGGCCGATGTCGACGAGCACGAGCCGTTGCGGCAGCGGGCCCGGTGAGGCGCCCGCGGGTGTGGAGCGCCAGACGCACATGACCGAGCGGATGTCGGGGAGGCTGGTGACGACCTTGGCCAGCGCGTCCGCGATGCCGTCGGCCGGGTCGGACTCGGCCGAGAAGCGGTGCCTCGGCACGGGGAGGGTGTCGACCGCGTTGAGCAGATCGGCGAGGGTGCGCGTCGAGTTGAGCTCGTCGAGCAGGGTGCTGATCTGGCCGCGTTCGGCGTCGGTGACCGCGATCCGGCCCGCGAGCAGGCAGCCCACGACCAGTTCCACGGCTCGATCCGGTTCCGCGACCGCCAAGAGCTCCCGAGCCTGGGACAGCGCGTCGTCATCGACGCGACCGGCCAGTGCCAACAGGAGATCGTGTAGACGGACGGGCAGTTCCACGTCGTTCGCCACGCCTGTTCTCCTTCCGGCCCGCCGATCGACGAGCGCTACACGGGCACCAGGTGCCCATCGACCTCGGCGCCGGTGCAGATCGGCTCCGATGCCGCCAACGCCGCCTGGTGGTAGGGCGGCAGTTCCATTCCGAGCGGCACGACCTCGACGCACGGGTCGTGTTCACCCAGTGCGCGGAGCACTCGCTGCACCTCACCCGTGAGCCGGGCGTGGCCGGTGGTGGCGGCGATCAGGACGATTCGCCTGGTCACCTGGTCCGCACCGCCCTGCCGCCAGGCGGTCCGGACTTCTCCGACCCCCTGGCGACCGCGCAGCGTGGCACCGAGCACCGCGGTCGCTGAATCCCCCATCGAAACACGATCGGGTGATTCTGCTGTGAAGGTGTAGCCGGATTCGGAGAGTTCGTCCACCCCTTCGACTGAACTCAGCATCGCCCGGTCGGCGCCGTTCGACAGCACAGCGTCAGCGAGGAGGTTCATCTCGAGGTCGGTCAGGCCGATCCTGTCGTGCAGCAAAGCACGCGGTAGAGCGCGTGCGAGGACCACCACGGCGTCCGTCGCGGCCCAATCGCGGAAGCGCCAGAGGATGTCGTCCGGCAGCCGTCCGGCCAACCGGAGCAGCAGTTCGTGGCACGCCCACTCGGTGTCCGACATCTCACATCACGCCCTTCACGACTCAGCGGACTTCGACGACCAGCTCTACCTCGACGGGCGCGCCGAGCGGCAGCTCGGCCACGCCCACGGCGGACCGGGCGTGGACGCCCGCGTCGCCGAAGACCTCGCCCAGCAGCTCGGACGTGCCGTTGACCACCGCGGGCTGGCCGGTGAAGCCTTCGGCGGACGCCACGAAACCGACGACCTTGACGATCCGCACGACGTTGTCGATGCCGACGAGGGCGTGCACGGCGGCGAGGGCGTTGAGGCCGCTCGTCCTGGCGTGCCGCTTGGCCTCTTCGGGGCTGACGTCGGCGCCGACCTTGCCGGTCGCCGCGAGGACGCCGTCGACGAACGGCAACTGGCCGGACGTGTAGACGTACGAGCCGGTGCGCACCGCTGGCACGTACGCCGCGAGCGGCGCGGCGACGGCGGGCAGCTCGATGCCCAGGTCGGCGAGCTTCTTCGACCAGGTCGTCATGCCTTCGGCCTCTTCAGGTAGGCGACGTGCTGCTCACCGGTCGGGTTCGGGATCACGGTGACCAGTTCCCAGCCGTCGGCACCCCACTGGTCCAGGATCGCCTTGGTGGCGTGGATCAGCAGCGGGACCGTGGCGTACTCCCACTTAGTCATGGCCGGGAGCCTAGCCGTCCGGCGGGCGGGTGAAGACCCTGCCCGGAACGGCTACGCGCAGCTACCTTGATCACATGGAAACGTGGCGCGCGGTAGCCACCGGGCTGTTCGTGCTCGGTGGGCTGGTGATGGTGCTCGTGGCCATGGCTCAGGTCCGCGACCGGAAGCGCACGAGCCACGCCGAGGTGGTGCGGGCCGGGGTGATCGGCTTGGCGGTGGTGGCCGTGGTCGCGACCGCCATCGCGTTCTGGGTGCCGTCGGTCGTCGCGTGGGCCGTGGTCGCGGCCACGGCGATGGCGGTGTTCTTCATCACGATGATGGACTGACCGACGCGGTGGAGCACGCGCGTTTAGGCTGACCAGGTGGCATCCTCCGCGACTGGTTGGACCCAGGAACTGACCCGAGCACGGCTGCACGTCGTCACCGGCAAGGGCGGTACCGGGAAGACGACGGCGGCCGCGGCGCTGGCGCTGGCGCTCGCGACCGGTGGTCGCCGGGTGCTGCTGGTGGAGGTCGAGGGGCGGCAGGGCATCGCCCAGCTCTTCGACCGGGCGCCGCTGCCGTACTCGGAGGAGCGCATCGCGTCGGCTCCCGGCGGTGGCGAGGTGCGGGCGCTCGCGGTCGACCCGGAGGCGGCGCTGCTGGAGTACCTGGACATGTTCTACAACCTGGGCTTCGCCGGTCGGACGCTGCGCAAGATGGGTGCGATCGAGTTCGCCACGACGCTGGCCCCCGGCCTGCGGGACGTGCTGCTGACGGGCAAGGTCAAGGAGTGCGTGCGGCGCACCGGCCCGTCCGGGCGGCACGAGTACGACGCCGTGGTGCTGGACGCCCCGCCGACGGGTCGGGTGGTGCAGTTCCTCGACGTCACGAAGGCGATGGCGGACCTGGCGAAGGTCGGTCCGATCAAGGGGCAGAGCGACGGGGTGGTGAAGCTGCTGCACTCCGGTGACACCGCCGTGCACCTGGTCACGCTGCTGGAGGAGATGCCCGTCCGGGAGACGCTGGACGCCGTGGCGGAGCTGGACGGCGCCGACCTGCGGCCGGGGGTCGTGCTGGTCAACCGGGTGCGCGAGCCCCGGCTGCCCGCCCGGTCCGTGGTCGCGGCGGCGGGGGGCCGGGTGGACGCGAGCCGCGTCCGCGCGGGGCTGGAGGCGGCCGGGCTGGACCTGGACGCCGAGACGATCGACGGGCTGGTCGAGGAGACGGTGGAGCACGCCATCAGGGTCACGATGGAGCTGGGCGCGAAGGAGAAGCTGGCGGAGTCGGACCTGCCGTCGCTCGAACTGCCCGACCTCACGGACGGTGTCGACCTGGCCGCGCTGTACGAGTTGGCCGAGCTGATGGTGGAGCGGGGTGTGCGGTGAGGCCACCGCTGCTGGACGTCGACGCGCTGATCGACGACCCGGAGACGCGCGTGCTGGTGTGCTGCGGCTCGGGCGGGGTGGGCAAGACGACGACGGCCGCCGCCATCGCGGTCCGGGCCGCTGAACGCGGGCGGCGCACGGTCGTGCTGACCATCGACCCCGCGCGACGGCTCGCGCAGTCGCTGGGCCTGCGGGAACTGGACAACAGCCCGCGCGAGGTGCGGACCGAGGGCTTCGAGCCCAAGGGCGAGCTGCACGCGATGATGCTGGACATGCGCCGCACGTTCGACGACATGGTGCTGGCGCACGCGGGCCGCGACCGGGCCGAGGCGATCCTGGCGAACCCCTTCTACCAGACCATCTCCACGTCGTTCTCCGGCACGCAGGAGTACATGGCGATGGAGAAGCTGGGCCAGCTCGTGGCGGACGACGAGTGGGACCTGATCGTCGTGGACACGCCGCCGAGCCGGTCCGCGCTGGACTTCCTGGACGCGCCGCAGCGGCTGTCGACCGTGCTGGACGGCAGGCTGATCCGGATGCTGTCCGCTCCGGCCCGTGCGGGTGGGCGGGGCATCCGGAAGATCGTCGGGGCCGGGTTCGGCCTGTTCACCAAGGCCGTGTCCACCATCGTCGGCGGGCAGCTCCTCCAGGACGCGTCGACGTTCGTGCAGGCGTTCGACAGCATGTTCGGCGGTTTCCGCCAGCGCGCGCAGAAGACCTACGAGCTGCTGCGCTCGCCCGGCACCGGTTTCCTCGTCATCGCGGCGGCCGAACCGGACGCGCTGCGGGAGGCCAGCTACTTCGTGGAGCGGCTCAGCGAGGAGAGGATGCCGCTGATCGGCCTCGTCGCCAACCGCACGCACCCCGTGCTGGCGACGCTGTCCGCCACCAGCGCGGACGCGGCGGCGGACGGCCTGGAACGCGCTGGTGACGCGCCCTTGGCCGCTGCCGTGCTCCGGCTGCACGCGGACCGCGTGGCCGTGGCCGACCGGGAGAAGCGCCTGATCGCGCGCTTCACGAAGGCGCACCCCGGTGTGGCCCTGGTCGGTGTGCCCGCGCTGCCGACCGACGTGCACGACCTGGACGGTCTGCACGAGATCGGGCGCAGGCTCGCCGGCGAGTGACCCCTTGCCCGCCGGCGTTCCCCCGGTGGGCGCTCAGCCCACCCTGACGTCCACGTCGACGTCGACGAAGTGCTCCTGACGCGCCGTGTCCAGCAGTTCGTGCCAGGACGTGACGTCCGGCCTCCGCCGCAACAACGCCCGCCGCTCACGCTCCGTCATGCCACCCCAGACACCGAACTCGATCCGGTTGTCGAGGGCTTCGGCCAGACATTCGGTCCTGACCGGGCAGCCGAGGCACACCAATTTCGCCTTGCGCTGCTCCGCGCCTCGGACGAAGAGCTGGTCCGGCTCTTCCTCTCGGCACGACGCATTGATTCGCCAATCCCCCTGGTCCATAACCCCCACCTCGTTTGAGCTGTCCAAACTCCGAAATCCGCCACACCCCTGCCGCGGATGCCGTAGGGTCACCACGTGAGCGGTGGACCGTCGGCGCCTTACTTGGACGTTGACGAACTCTAGGTGCTTCCGGTTCCACCTCCAACCCTGGGTAACGCACCTGTTATCTGTCTTGAGTACGTCTACTCATCCTGTGTAATCAGTGTTGCGGGTCACTCTCACCCGTTCAGGTGCCGCGTACGCTGGCCGCCGTGCGAGTCAGGAACGGCCTGCTGAAGCTGCTCGGCCTGTGTCTGCTTGCCGGTGTCCTCCTCGCCGGCACGCTGTTCCCAGCCGTGGGCGCACTCGGTGTCGTGTCCAACCGAGCCAGCGATACGGTCGACAGCATTTCCGCGGACCTGGTCACCACCGATCCACCGTTGATCACCACGGTGACGGACAAGGACGGGGCGCCGATCGCGTACCTGTACGACCAGTACCGGGTGCTGACACCACCGGACAAGATCTCGCCGACCATGAAGGCCGCGCTGATCTCGGTCGAGGACCGCCGCTTCTACGAGCACCAGGGCGTCGACTGGAAGGGCACGCTGCGCGCGGCCGTGACGAACCAGGTCGGCGGCAGCGTCTCGCAGGGCGCCTCCACGCTGACCCAGCAGTACGTGAAGAACTACCTCGTGCACGTCGTCGCGCGGAACAACAAGGTCGAGCAGCAGAAGGCCCAGGAGCAGACGATCGCGCGGAAGGCGCGTGAGGCGCGGATCTCCATCCAGTTGGAGCGCAAGCTCGGCAAGGACGAGATCCTGGCCCGCTACCTGAACGTGGTGCCGTTCGGCTCGACCATCTACGGCATCGCCGCCGCGTCCCAGGCGTACTTCAACACGACGCCGGACAAGCTGACCGTGCCGCAGGCCGCCGTGCTCGCGGGCATGGTGAACAGCCCGTCGGCCCTCGACCCCGAGGTGTTCCCGGACAAGGCGCTGGAACGCCGCAACAAGGTCATCGACAAGATGGTCGAGAACGACAAGCTGACCCGCGACGCGGGCGAGGCGTCGAAGAAGGAACCGCTCGGTCTGGCGGTGCCGGTCCGCACCCCGCCGAACGGGTGCGTCGGCGCGGGCCCGGAGAACGGCTTCTTCTGCTCGTACGTGATCAACTACCTCCAGAAGAACGGGTTCAGCGAGGAGCAGCTCAAGTCCGGCGGCTACACCATCAGGACCACCCTGGACCGCGCCATCACCGAGCAGGCGAAGCAGGCCGCCGAGGCGCAGGTGCCGAAGGACACCGACGGCATCGCCAACGCGATGGCGATCGTGCGGCCGGGCGCCGAGAAGCACCAGGTGGTCGCGCTCGTCGCGAACCGCGACTACGGCCTGAAGGCCGAGGCGAACCAGACCCAGTTCGACCTGCCGAGCGGCGTGGAGAACAAGTTCGGCGCCGGGTCGATCTACAAGACGTTCACCGCCGCGGCGGCGCTGGAGAAGGGCATGGGGATCGAGAACACGATCGCCACCCCCGGATCGCACACGTCGAGGGTCTTCAAGGGCGGCGGCGACAAGTGCCCGTCCACCGGCGAGCCGGACACCCGCTGGTACTGCTTGAAGAACGCGTCCGCGTCGTACCCGGCGCAGATGTCGTTGCAGACCGCGCTCCAGACGTCCCCGAACACCGGGTTCGTCATCCTGGAGGAGCAGCTCGGCATGGACTCCGTGGTCGACATGGCGTCGCGGCTGGGGATGCGCGAGACGATGGCGACGAACATCGCGGGCGTCCGGCCGGACTCCAAGGCCAAGCAGCAGGAGCTGCGCGTCTCGCAGGCCGAGTTCTACAAGGGCAACGGCGGCAACGCCTCCTTCACGCTCGGGCCTGCGCCGGTGAGCACGCTGGAACTGGCGAACGTCGCGGCCACGATCATCAGCGGCGGCAAGTGGTGCCCGCCGACGCCGCTGATGGAGGTGCTGGACCGCAACGGGAAGCCCGTCCCGGTCAACGAGCAGCCGTGCGAGCAGGTCGTCGCGGAACCGCTGGCGAACACGCTCGCGACGGGCATGAGCAAGGACGACCAGGGCATCGGCACGGCGGCGGACGCGGCGAACCGGTTCAAGTGGAAGCGCCCGATGATGGGCAAGACCGGGACGACCGAGGACTACAAGTCGGCGGCGTTCATCGGCGCGACGCCCGACTACGCCGCGTCCGTGCAGACGTTCAACGACGGCATCGAGCCGCGCGGCATCTGCCTGGGCGCCAGGCCCCGGCTGTGCGGGGGCGGCGACATCTTCGGCGGTTCCCTCCCCGCGCGCACCTGGTTCGACACCATGACCCGCGTCCTCGGCGACTCCCCGGCGCTGCCGCTGCCGCCGACGGACGAGCGGTACCTCAAGGGCGGCAGCGAGATCCGCATCCCGGACGTCGTCGGCCGCAACGTCAACGACGCCACCAGGACGCTGGAGCAGGCCGGGTACAAGGTCAGCACGCAGGACCGGAACTCCGAGCAGTCCAAGGGCACCGTGGTGAGCCAGACCCCTCGCGGCAACGCGCTGAAGGGCGCCACGATCGTCCTGTTCATCAGCTCCGGCTACGTGCCGCCGCCGCAGACCAGCGAGTCACCGGCGCCGGGCCAGGGCGAGCCCGCTCCGGGAGGGGTCACGCCCCCGCCGGGCGGGGTCACACCCCCGGTCGAACCGGGCGGCTGAGCGAGCCACGACGACGAACGCCCCCGACCGCCGTGGCGACCGGGGGCGTTCGCGCGCACGTCAGCCCGCGAGCTTCGCCTTCACGGCGCCCGCGACGCGACCACCGTCGGCGCGGCCCGCGACCTTGGCGTTGACGGCCTTCATGACCTGGCCCATCTGGCGCTGGCCGGGCTGCTCGCCGAGCTGCGCGGCGACCTCGGCGACCGCCGCGTCGACCAGCGCCACCAGCTCGGTGTCGTCGAGCTGCGCGGGCAGGTAGCCCTCCAGGACGACGCCCTCGGACTTCTCCAGCTCCGCCTGCTCGGCGCGGCCCGCGCCCGCGAAGGCCTCGGCGGCCTCCTTGCGCTTCTTCACCTCGCGGGTGATGACCTTCAGCACCTCGTCGTCAGTGAGCTCGCGCGCGCTCTTGCCCGACACCTCTTCATTGGTGATCGCGCTCAACGTCATGCGCAGGGCCCCGACCCTGACCGTCTCCCGGCCCTTGATCGCCGCGGTGAGGTCGTTCTGCAACCGTGTCTTCAGCTCCGCCATGAGGTCGAACGGTACCGGGAACAGCCGATTACTCCTCATCGGTCAACGCCCGTAGGCTCGTTCGCGTGAACACGTTCGGCCGCGCACTGCTCGCCACGACCGCCGTTGGCACCGCCACCCTCGCCTACGCGGCGGGGATCGAGAGACGTCACTGGACACTCCGCCAGGCCACCGTGCCGGTGCTCGCCCCCGGCTCGTCGCCACTGCGGGTGCTGCACATCTCGGACCTGCACATGCTGCCCGGCCAGAAGTCCAAGCAGCGCTGGGTGGCCGCGCTGGACGAGCTGGAACCCGACCTCGTGGTGAACACCGGCGACAACCTCGCGCACATGCAGGCCGTGCCCGCCGTCGTGCGCGCGCTCGGCCCGCTGCTGGCCCGTCCGGGCGTGTTCGTGTTCGGCAGCAACGACTACTTCGCGCCCCGCCCGAAGAACCCCGTCCGCTACCTGCTGCCGTCGGCGAAGACGAAGCGCGTGCACGGCATCAACCTGCCCTGGCGCGACCTCAGGGCCGCCATGGTGGAGCGCGGGTGGTTGGACCTCACCCACGTGCGCCGCACGTTCCAGGTGGCCGGTCAGACCGTGTTCGCGGCCGGTCTGGACGACCCGCACCTCAAGCGCGACCGCTACGAGGACATCGCGGGCCCCGCCGACGAGAACGCGGCGCTCCGCCTGGGCGTCACGCACTCCCCGGAACCCCGCGTCCTGGACCCGTTCGCGGCCGACGGCTACGACTTCGTCATGGCGGGCCACACCCACGGCGGCCAGCTCCGCGTCCCCGGTTACGGCGCGCTCGTCACGAACTGCGACCTGGACCGCGCCCGCGCCCGCGGCGTCTCCCGCTGGGGCGCCCACATGTGGCTCAACGTCTCCGCCGGCCTGGGCACCTCCCCGTACGCCCCGGTGCGCTTCGCCTGCCCACCGGAGGCCAGCCTCCTCACCCTCGTCCCCCGCACCGTCGACGCAGGTCAAGGGGCATCTGGATCACTTAGTGGCACCCGATTCGGAGTAGGCGGGAACGTCCGGTAGAGTTCACCTCGTTCGAACCGGGGTGTGGCGCAGTTTGGTAGCGTGCTTCGTTCGGGACGAAGAGGTCGCAGGTTCAAATCCTGTCACCCCGACGGTTGAACACACAGGCCAGGAACCTTTCACGGGTTCCTGGCCTGTTCTCGTGTCGACTACTTTTGGCCCGCAGTCAGCGGAAAGTCAGCAAACGCGCTGACACGAGCTGTCAGGCCGGATCGCCATCGTCCCCATCGAGCGCCTTCAGGATGCGCTCGTGATCGACCGTGCGGCGCGTGTAGAGCTGCAACGTGGTCGAGGCGTTCTCGTGCCCGAGGACCCGCTGAGCCATGTTGATCGGCACGCCGTCATCCACGAGCCACGTCGCGTACGAGTGCCGGAGGTCGTGGAACGTGATGCCCTCGGCACCGAACCGGGCGACGTGGCTGACCACTTGGCGGTAGGTGTCGAAGCGCTGGACGTGCTTCCTGCCGTCGTTGTCGACCCACCGCCCCTCAAACCAGTCGTCGTCAAAGACGATCTCCCCGAGCAGTTCCGCGCGGACGAGGGACGGCTTCCAGATCCGCCCGCGGAACGAGGTTCGCCGCAGCGGTGTCCCCGCCTCGTTGGTGAAGATCAGCCCATCGGAGTTCGGCGGGTACTTCTCGATGTGCTCCCGCAGGATCGGCACCAGCCACGAGGGCAACGGAATCTCCTGCCGACCGGCCCGGCTCTTGGGAAACGGCTTGAACGAGGTCCGGCCGGACACCTCGATGATCGTCCGCACCACCCGCACGACGCGCTTGTCCAGGTCGACGGCGTCCGTGCAGTTCCCCACCGTCTCGCCCCACCGCTACCCAGTACCGGCAGCCATCGCGACCACGCCGCGGTAGCGGTCCGGCACGGACGGGAGCAGCCGAGACCGGAGCACGTCCCGTGAGATCACGACCTCGTCCGTGTCCTGAACGCGACGACCGGGTAGCCCCCTTGACCCGCGCGGTTGGGGCGGGGCCAGGTCGACGAGATGGCGCGAGGCCCCTCAGTTCGAGGCAGATGCGCGGGGTCGCCTAGACACGCAGCTCACCAGAACTATTGTTCTGTGCCGACCTCTGCAAACATCTCACGTCATGAAGACGATCTCGTTCTTTAACCATAAGGGCGGCGTGGGCAAGACCACGATGCTGTTCAACGCCGCGATTGAGATGGGACGTCTCGGGAAGCGCGTCCTGATGGTCGACCTTGATGCCCAGGCCAACCTCAGTGCCATCTCCCTGCCTGACGAGAAGCTGACCGAGCTGTACGCGCCCGAGGCCGATGCCCTCACTGTGGCCCACGCCTTCGCTCCCCTAGTGAGCGGCTCTGGCGATGTCGAAGCCCCTGAGGCCATCGAGGTCCGTCCGGGCAGCGTCTGGCTAACTGCTGGTGACATCAAGCTGTCGGACTTCGAAGGCATCATGCCCAACGCCTGGACGGAGGCCCTCGCTGGTCAGGAGCGTGGTTTCCGTGTGACCAGCGCCCCCTTCCGGATGATCCACGATCTAGGCAAAATCCTGGAAGCCGACTTCGCTTTTGTGGACTTGGGGCCCAACGTCGGAGCGCTCAACCGAGCAGTGCTCTTGGGTAGCGACTACCTGATCGTGCCCATGGCCTCCGACCTCTTCTCCCTGCGCGCGCTCCCGAGCGTGGGTGGCAGCCTCACGACCTGGGTCAGGCAGTGGAAAACTGCTCAGTCCCTTGCGCCCAAGCTGACCTTTGAACTTCCCCGCGGCTTGCCCAAGGTCTTGGGCTACGTCTCGCAGCAGTTCAACGTGTACCGAGGCGAAGCAACGATGGCCTTCTCTCAGTGGATCGACATGATGCCTGAGCAGATGAAGGTAGGGCTGCTGGACCCGTTGGCGGAGCACTCCGATGGAGCAGGCGCGACTCTCGCCGATCCCGCACAGTCGGACGGGCCGAAGGTAGGTGACCTGAAGAACTTCCACAGCCTGGTGCCCTACGCCCAGACGATGAGGAAGGCGATCTTCGAACTGGTGGCGGACGAGGTCGTGCGAGGTGGACAGGTCACGCGAGCGCGAGCAAGTGAAGAGCAGTTCAAGGCACTTTGCAACAACATCATCGAACGGGCCGTCTAGCTCCGCCAGAGTCAGCGGGAAGTCAGCGAACACGCCGACACCAGGCCCGATTGCCCTGCACTCGCCAGCATAAAACGCGATGTCAGAGGTACTGCTCGGTCTAGGATGACCAGGGGCGGCAACGTTCGGGACGAAGAGGTCGCAGGTTCAAATCCTGTCACCCCGACGGTTGAACACACAGGCCAGGAACCTTTCACGGGTTCCTGGCCTGTTCTCGTGTGGGCCTTCGCGGGCCGGTGGGCGTGGGTGGGACTCGATCACGTTGCCCGCGTCGGCCGATGATCGATAAGCGCCGAAACGCGATGATGTTTATCGGGATTCGAATGCGAAGATTCCACGCGATAAGGCAATACACCGTCGCTGTGACACAGGTCGCCTATCACTGTTAACGCGGCGCGGACCAGTCGGTCACGCGAAACACGAGTCCCGTTTCTCACGTTCGGCCCCTCGGTCCCACCGATCGGGTGGACCTCCGGCCCACAAGCCCGCGGGTCGTCCTCAGAGGACTCCCCACCTCCCGTTCCAGGCTCTGACCAGGCCGAAGACCTCCCCCGAGCGGTACGCACCGGACCCCCTCCGATGACCGCGCAGGACTGTTCGGCGCGGAGTGCGATTCAGGTTTGGTGTTCGCTCATAAGGGGTACGACCACGCCCTAGGCCGAAACTCATCACCGTTCGCACAATCGGGTGAATAAGCCGTTTAGACCTGACTTAGCGTAACAACATTCGTGGCTGTTCCGACTACGAGACGTAGCGTCCACACCAGACGCCGTTCACGTCGGGAGAAACCCATGAGCATCATCTCCTCGGTCAGCCATGCCCGAAAAACGTGGTTGGCCACTGCTACGACGACCGTGATGATCGTCACCCTCTCCAGCATCGTCGGAGTGCTGACCACGCCGCTGTTCGCGTTCCTCACGGCCGCGGCCTGCACGTTGGTCGCCGCCGCCGGGGTCGCGCTGAGGCGGGCCGCGCGGACGATGGACACGATCTTCACCGAAGAGCTGGACGACCCGCGGCAGCGGCAGCCGACGCGGTTGAAGAGGGCCAAGTAGCCGATCTTCGCCGCGGAGCACCTGGTCGGGTCGCGGTCGCCGTTGACACGGAGGCGTCGGAGCGCTTCTCTGCGTAACCGGTGAAGCTCCGCGACGAGAGGCTCTACTCGGATGACGCGCACGGCGGCCGCCCTCGTGGCGGTCTTGGTGGCCACGACCGCGTGCTCAGGCCCAGCGCCTGCCGACGACTGGCAGGTCGTCTGGCGGGAGGACTTCACCGGCGCCGAGGGCTCACCACCCTCCGGTGACTGGATCGTCGACACCGGCACCGCCTACCCCGGCGGTGCACCCCACTGGGGCACGGGTGAGATCCAGACGCACACGGCCGACCCGTCGAACGTCGCGCTGGACGGTCGGGGCAACCTGGTGATCACGCCCCGCCGGGACGCCGCGGGAGCCTGGACGTCCGGTCGGGTCGAGACGAAGCGCTCCGACTTCAAGGCCCCCGAGGGTGGCGCGCTGCGCATCGAGGGCCGCGTGCGGATGCCCGAAGGCACGGGTGACGCCGCCCTGGGCTACTGGTCCGCGTTCTGGGCGCTCGGCGCGCCCCACCGCGGCGACTACTGGAACTGGCCCGAGGTCGGCGAGGTCGACGTCATGGAGAACGTCAACGGCGTCGACCAGGTGTGGGGCGCCCTGCACTGCGGCGTCGAGGTCGGCGGGCCGTGCGACGAGCCGGACGGCCTCGGCGGCAGCGCCCCGTGCCCCGGCTCGCCGTGCCTGGGCGAGTTCCACACCTACGCGTTCGAGTGGGACCGCGGCACCACCCCGAACGAGCTGCGCTGGTACGTCGACGGGCAGCGGTACCACTCGGTCGACGAGGCGCGGGTCGGCGCGGGCCCGTGGGCGGCGATGACCTCGCACGCGGGCTACTTCGTCCTGCTCAACGTCTCCATCGGCGGCGGTTTCCCGAACGGCGTCGCGCGCCGCGACACCCCGACCGCCGCCACCACACCGGACCGGCCCATGGTCGTCGACCACGTGTCGGTGTCGACCAGGGCCCGCCGCTAACCGAGCACGCGATCGGCGAGGGCTTCGACGACGGCGGCGACGTCCGCGGGGTGCTTGAGGTCGGCGCCGTGGTCGCGGCCTGCCATGACCACGCGCTCGGCGCCCGGCACGACGGCGGCCAGGGCGTCGAGCCGTTCGGCCAGGTGGGCGGGGCTGCGGTCGCCGCCGAGCAGGACGGTCGGCACGGTGATGCGGGCGTAGGTGTCGAGGCGCACGCCCAGTGCGTCCAGCGCGGCCAGCGAGTTGAGCTGGCCGGGCACCAGGCGGCGGTACTTCGGGACCGCCGCGACGGCCGCGCCCGCGAGGGTGGCCTGCCACGGCTTGAGGCCGACGGTGTGGCGGAAGAAGAGGGCCATGGCCCGGCCGGGCCTGCCCGCGGCCAACGCGGCCTGGGCCCGTGCCAGCACCTCGCCGCCCAGGGGCGGGCCGAGGAGCACCGGGGCCTCGAAGACGACCGCGCCGAGGAACGAGCCGGGCGAGGCGGCCAGTGCCTCCAGCGCGACCACGCCGCCGTCGGAGTGGCCGTAGAGGACGACGGGGCCGCCGACCGAGCGGACGACGGCCAGGACGTCGTCGACCTCGTCGGCGACCGTGCACGGCAGCGTGTCCAGGTCGTGGCGGTACTGCCTGCGGTGGAGCCGGACCACCCGGAACCGGCGGGCGAGGAGCGCGGCCAGCTCGCGGTCGCGGGTGCCGTCGTCCAGGCCGGGGTGCAGCAGCACGACCACCGGGCCCGAGCCCTCGTCGAGCACGCGGACGTCGGTGCCGTCGGTGGCGGTGATCGTCATGTGGGCCTCCCGAGGCGGCAGGCTAGTGCCCGGATGTCGGACCCTTGAGGCAGGATCGGGGTCGTGACGACTCATCCCGCTGCCGTGGTTCCGAATCCGCTGTTCACCGACCCCGAGGCCGAGTCGAGGTGGCGCGCCCGCTTCTCCGCGCCGCGCATGTCGGCCCCCTCCTGGGCGGAGAACGCGCCCGAACGGAACCTGTACCTGTCGAACGCGGGCGGGGTGTGGGAGGTCTACGCCTGGGACCGGTCGGACGACTTCCACCGGAAGGTGACGGACCGGCCGAACGGCACGTCGCACTACCGGATCAGCCCGGACGGCGAGTCGATCTGGTGGTTCGCCGACGAGGACGGCGACGAGTTCGGGTTGTGGGTGAGCGAGCCGTTCACCGCGGACGGCCGGGACGCGTGGACGGCCGTCGAGGGCGTGCCCGCGGGGTACTCGGCGGGCCTGGAGATCGGTGAGGACGTGACCGCCGTCGGCGTGTCCACCGACGACGGCACGTCGGTGTGGCTGTCGCGCAAGGGCGGCGCGGCGGAGGTCGTGTACTCGCACGAGAACGACGGCGGGCTGGACGCGCTGTCGAAGGACGAGACGCTGCTGGTGCTCTCGCACTCCGAGCACGGCGACAGCAGGCACCCCGCGCTGCGGGTCCTGTCGGTGGAGACCGGTGCCGCCGTCGCGGAGAAGTGGGACGGCGAGGGCAAGGGCCTCGGCACGATCGCGTTCAGCCCTGTCCTGGGCGACAACCGGGTGCTGGTGCTGCACGAGCGCCGGAGCCGCGAGGAGCTGCTGCTCTGGGACGTGGAGGCGGACACCGAGTCCGAGATCGTGATCGACCTGCCGGGCGAGATCGTCGCGGACTGGTACCCGGACGCGACGGCGCTGCTCGTCGTGCACACGTTCGAGGCGCGCAACACGCTGTACCGCTACCACCTGATGACCGGGGAGCTGTCCAGGTTGGACACTCCACACGGGACGGTCGGGGCGGCGGCCGTCCGTCCGGACGGGACCGTCGAGTACTCGTGGTCGTCTGCGGCGCACCCGTCGGTGATCCGCGCGCTGTCGGCGGACGGCTCGGAGCGGGTGCTGCTGGAGGCCGAGGGGGCGAAGGCACCCGGCTCGCAGGACGTGGCTGACGTGTTCGTGGACGGTCCCGGCGGCCGGGTGCACGCGCTCGTCGCCCGGCCCGCCGGTGCGCCGGACGGGCCGCTGCCGACGGTGTTCAGCCTGCACGGCGGCCCGCAGTCGGCGGACGAGGACCGGTTCTCCGGGTACCGCGCGGTGTGGCTGGACGCGGGCTTCGCGGTCGTGCACGTCAACTACCGGGGCTCGACCGGGTACGGGTCGACGTGGCGGGACGCGATCGAGGGCAGGCCGGGTCTGACCGAGCTGGCGGACGTCGCCGCGGTGCACGACTGGGCGGTCGAGACGGGGTTCGCCGACCCGGCGAAGTGCGTGGTCAACGGCGCGTCGTGGGGCGGTTACCTGAGCCTGCTGGCGCTCGGCACGCAGCCGGAGCGCTGGGCCGTCGGCACGTCGATGATCCCGGTGGCCGACTACCTGGCCGCGTACGAGGACGAGATGGAGCCGCTGCGGGCGTTCGACCGGGCGCTGTTCGGCGGGTCGCCGGAGGAGCTGCCGGAGCTGTACCGCGAGTGCTCGCCGCTGACGTACGTGGACGCGGTGCGCGCGCCCGTGCTGGTGCTGGCGGGTGAGAACGACCCGCGGTGCCCGATCCGGCAGATCGACAACTACCTGGACCGGCTGGCCGAGCGCGGCGCGGAGTACGAGGTGTACCGCTGGAACGCGGGCCACGGGTCGCTGGTGATCGAGGAGTCGCTCAAGCAGACGGCGGCCGAGGTTTCCTTCGCGCTCCGACACCTCCCGAGCTAGCCTGGTCGCACGGCGCCGTCCCAGCGCCCTACCTCCTGACCGACCCCCCACGCGGGCCGGCTGACGCGGAGGCGAAGGGGATTCCTGTCCTCGGGGTGCTGTCGTGACGGTGTCGTGCGCCCGGCGGGTCGGGTGGGCGCGTGGGGTCCCGCTCCGGTCCGCCACGGAGGCACGCGATGACCGAGCGCAAGTCGTTCAAGCACCTGGTGCGGAGCCGGATGGCCCGCACCGGGGAGTCCTACTCCACCGCCCGCCGCAGGCTGCTCGGCGAGCAAGCGGTCCGGACCGGTGGTGGCACGCAGCACGAGTCGGCGTTGCTGCGCAACGTCCTCGGCGGTCGGGCGAGCGAGCCGATGCTCGCGGGCCTGGCCGGTGGGATCGGGTTCATGTACTTCGTCTTCGAGTACGCGGGCCACCACCCGACGATGACGATCGTGTCCCGGCACCACCCGGACCCGTACATCCCGGCGGCGCTGCGGCGGGCCGGGATCGAGCACACCACCACCCGCACGACGTCGGCCCGCAAGGCGGAGGCCGGGTTGCGGGAGGCGTTGGCGGGCGGTCCGGTGATCTGCGTGGTCGACCGGGCGAAGCTGCCGTGGCACGGGCTGACCGGGCAGTGGGGTCCGGAACCGCACTCGGTCGGCGTGCTGGGCATCGACGGCGGCACCGTCCTGCTCGACGACGAGTGCGTGCGCCCGAACCCGCTGCCGCTCGCCGACTTCCTGGCCGCGTGGTCGTCGAAGCACGAGATGACCACCGTCGGCGCGGGGTGGCGGCCGGACGTCGAGGACGCGATCGGCACGACGTGCGCGCACCTCACCGGGCCGGTGCTGGGCAACAACTTCGACGTGAACTTCGGCTTCTCCGGGATGCGGAAGCTCGCGGCGCAGCTCCGGGACCCGAAGGGCAAGCAGGGCTGGGCCCGGCGGTACGCGGACCCCGGCGCGCTGTTCTTCGCGCTGCGGCGGCTGCACGACTGCCTGGAGGTCGAGCACGGCGGCCCGTCCGCCACCCGTCCCCTGTACGCGGACTTCCTGCGCGAGGTGGGGAGGCCGGGGGCGGCGGAGCTGTTCGACGCGTCCGGCGCGCTCTGGTCGGAGGTGGCGGCTCGGGCCGTGTCGGCGACGCCCGCGCTGGCCGAGTACGACGACCTGGTGACCGAACGGCTGCGACTGCTGCTGCACGAGGGCGCGGCGGGCGCGGACGCGATCCGGGCGTTGACCGGCCGGGTGGACGCGCTGGAGGCCCGGATGATCGCCGACCCGCCGCGGGCGGAGGCCGTGCGGGAGCTGTTCGACCGGCTCGCCGACGACGTGGACTCGGCCAGGGTTCTTGAGGAGCGGGCCGTCGAGCTGCTGGCAGGCCGCTGACCAGCGCGAATCAGGCGTCGCCCGGTTCGGAGGACCCCCCGATACACACGGTACGACAGGGGTCTGACAATTTTCGGCGCTCGGGTTCCCGCAGGTGGCCGCTGTGGCCGGTAGAGAACGGCCGCCGCGGAAATGTCCGCGGCGGCCGGGTTCTCATGCCTGCTGGGCCTGCCACATCCAGTGCGCCTGTTCGACCTGCTTGGTGATCTCGATGAGCAGGTCCTGGGTGACCAGGTCCGGCTTGTCGGTCGCCTCGATCCGCGTGCGGAGCCGCTCGATGAGCTTGGCGAGGGTGGACACGACCGTGCTGATCACGGTGTCCTCGTCCTGCCAGCCCTCCGGGAAGTCGAGCACGGAGTTGTCGGCGACGGTGCGCGCCTTGCCGTTCGGCGAGACGCCCAGTGCGCTGGCGCGCTCGGCGACCTCGTCGGTGTAGGTCCGCGCGAGCGTGACCAGCTCGTCGAGCTGGAGGTGCACGCTGCGGAAGTTCTTGCCGACGATGTTCCAGTGCGCCTGCTTGGCGATCAGGGACAGGTCGATCAGGTCGACCAGGGTGCTCTGGAGCACCTCGCCGACGGCGTCCTTCTCGGCCTGGCCGAGCGGGGAACTGATCGGGGACTTGACGGGCATGACTTCAGCGCCTCCTTCAGACGGTGGCGGTAACGGCCACCTCGATGTTGCCGCGAGTCGCGTTGGAGTACGGGCACAACTGGTGCGCCTCGTGGACGAGCTTGTCCGCCACGGCCTGCTCGACGCCCTCGACGCGGGCGACCAGGTCGACGGTCAGGTGCATGCCGGGAACGTCGTCGACGCGGCCGATGCCGACCTTCGCGGTCACCTCGGTGACGCCGATCTCGATCTTGGCGATGCGGGCGGACGCGCGCAGCGCGCTGTTGAAGCACGCGGCGTAGCCCGCTGCGAACAACTGCTCCGGGTTCGTGCCCCCACCAGGACCCCCCATCTCCTTGGGGATCGCGACGAGCTCGTCGAGCACGCCGTCCGAGGAACGGATCTCGCCGTTGCGACCTTCACCGACGGCGACCGCTTCGGCCGTGTAGAGCACGTTCATGTGACGCTCTCCTTCGAGCTGGGACAGTGGTTTCCGGAGCTTTGTACTCCTTGGTAACCACTCCACGACACTGTTCGACTCCCGGTGGTGTGGCAACTCACCCGGTGAAGGCGTACCCGAAGGTGCGACGGCCAATCACGACTGTGACAGGGCGAACTCCGCCACCTGGCGGCCGATGATCCGCAGGGTTTCGGCGACGGCCGGGTCGGAGCAGCCGCCGTCGTCGTCGAACGTGACGTCGCCGGAGTGCACGGCCGCGCCCAGCGGGGTGGGCCAGCCGCGCAGCGCGTGCACGATCGAGCGCAGCGCGGTCAGCGTCGTGACGGACGCCTGCCAGCCCTGGGCGGCGGCGACGCAGCCGACCGCGCGGCCCGTGAGGTACGGGCGTTCGTCGGTGCGGAGGTCCTCGACGTAGTCGAGCGCGTTCTTGACCAGGCCGGACACCGTGCCGTGGTAGCCGGGCGACACCAGCACCACGCCGTCGGCCTCGCGCAGCGCCTTGACGAGCCTGGACGCCGCCTCGGGCCGGTCGGGGACGTGCGGGTCGTAGAACGGCAGCACGAGGTCGGGGCCGGTGACCTCGACGGTGTGCGCACCGGCCAGGCGCGCGCCCGACAGCGCGATGCGCATCGCGCGCTCGGACTGCGAATTGGGGCGGATGGAACCCCCGATGCCCACCACGGTGACCGTCATGCGTCGAGATCCTTCCACCCGCGTGAACCGAACAGCCCGACCGTACGACCTCCAGCGCGCTGGAGGTCCACCCGGTCGGGACGCTCGTCACATCGACTACCCGCAAGTAACATCCAGTGCATGTCGAAGCTCGCCGATTCCCTGCCCGTCGGTGTCCTCGCGGGTGCCGTGCGGTTCGCGTTCGGCCTCCCCGCTCCCGTGCGGCGGCTGATCACCGGAAAGCCGATCGTCGTCGACGGCCAGCGGCTGCACCCGGACGCCCAGTTGCTGCTCAGGCTCCAGCAGCTCAGCGGCCAGACCTGGGAGACGACCACACCCGCGGAGAACCGGGCCGCGCTGACGCAGAGCAACGCGCTGGTCTGCGGGCCGGTCGTGCGGGGCGTCGCCACGCGCCCGGTGCGCATCCCCCGAGACGGCGGCGTGATCCCCGGCCGCGTCTACGAGCCCGTCGGCCTGGCACCGGACTCGGCGCTTCTGATCTTCTACCACGGTGGTGGCTGGGTCAGCGGAGACCTCGACAGCCACGACAACCTGTGCCGCTTCCTCGCGCTCGAAGCGGGTGTCCGCGTGCTGGCCGTCGACTACCGGCTCGCCCCCGAACACCCGTTCCCGGCCGCCGTGGACGACGTGATGGTCGCCTTTGAGTGGGCCGTCGCCCACGCCTCCGACCTGCGCGTCGACCCCGAGCGCATCGCGCTCGGCGGTGACAGCGCCGGCGGCAACCTGGCCGCCGTGACCGCCCTGCGCGCGGCTCAGGCGGGCGGTCCGACCCCCGTGTTCCTGCTGCTGCTCTACCCGGCCGTCGACGCCTCGACCCGCCGCCGCTCCCGCGACCTGTTCGGCAACGGCTTCTTCCTCACCGACGCCGCCATGGACTGGTTCCGCGGCCACTACGCCCCCGAGGAGGAGTCCTGGGTAGACCCCAGGCTCTCGGTGCTGCTCGCCGACGACCTCAGCACGCTCCCGCCCACCTACCTCGCGACCGCGGGCTTCGACCCGCTGCGCGACGAGGGCGAGGCGTTCGCGGAGAAGCTCGCGCAGGCGGGCGTGCCGGTCGTGCTCCGCCGCCACGAGGGCCTGTTCCACGGCTTCGCCAACGTCCTCGGCCTGGGCGGCATCTACCGCGAGGCCGTGTCCGAGGCCGTCGGCTCCCTGCGCACCGGCCTGGCGCTGGCCAACGCCCGCCAGGACGTGCCGAAGACGGCCTGACCGCGCGGAACGGCCCCGGTAGGTGCCTACCGGGGCCGTTCGCCGTGGTGGGAGTGCGGGTCTAGCTCACTTGCCGAAGCCCGCGGCGATGCGGTCGCCGGTCTCCTTGTCGATGTTGCGCCAGTACTCGAACACCCGCTCCAGCACCTTCTCGGACACGCCGTTGCCCGCGTGGCTGATCACCGTCTCCACGAGGCGGTCGCGCTGCTCCTGGGTGAACACCTCGCGGACCATCGTGCCCGCCTGGCCGAAGTCGTCGTCCTCGACGTGCAGCTTGTACGCCGCGCGCACCGGGGCGTCCTCGACGCCGTAGTTCGTCGTCACCTCACCCGCCGCGACCGCGTCGGCGTGCGGGCCTCCGTAGGAGTTCGGCGCGTACACCGGGTCGGACGCGTTGGCGTACCGCATCGCGCCGTCCTTCGAGTACGAGTTCACCGGCGACTTGGGCCGGTTCACCGGGAGCTGCGCGTAGTTCGCGCCGATCCGGTAGCGGTGCGCGTCCGGGTAGGAGAACATCCGGCCGATCAGCATCTTGTCCGGCGACGGCCCGATGCCCGGCACCAGGTTCGTCGGCTCGAACGCGGCCTGCTCGATCTCGGCGAAGTAGTCCGCCGGGTTCCGGTCCAGCACCAGCTTGCCGACCTTGATCAACGGGTAGTCCGCGTGCGGCCACACCTTCGTCAGGTCGAACGGGTTGAACCGGTAGTTCTCCGCCTCCGCGTACGGCATCACCTGGACGTGCAGCGTCCACGACGGGTGCTCGCCGCGCTCGATCGAGTGCCACAGGTCGGCCCGGTGCGCGTCCGCGTCCTCACCGGCGATCCGCGCGGCTTCCTCCGACGTCAGCGTCTCGATGCCCTGGTCCGTCTTGAAGTGGTACTTCACCCAGGACTTCTCGCCCGCCGCGTTCTCCCAGAGGAACGTGTGCGACCCGTACCCGTTCTGGTGCCGCCACGTCTTCGGGATGCCCCGGTCGCCCATCAGCCACGTCACCTGGTGCGCGGTCTGCGGCTGGAGCGTCCAGAAGTCCCACTGCATGTCGTGGTCGCGCCGACCGGTGTCGGCCCGGCGCTTCTGCGAGCGGATGAAGTCCGGGAACTTGATCGGGTCCCGCAGGAAGAACACCGGGGTGTTGTTCCCGACCAGGTCGTAGTTGCCCTCGGACGTGTAGAACTTCAACGAGAACCCGCGCGGGTCGCGCCACGTGTCCGGCGACCCCAGCTCACCGGCGACGGTCGAGAACCGCGCCAACGCCTCGGTCCTCACCCCCGGCTGGAACAGCGCGGCCTTCGTGAACCGGCTGACGTCCTCGGTGACCTCGAGGTGCCCGAACGCGCCACCACCCTTCGCGTGCACCACGCGCTCGGGCACCCGCTCCCGGTTGAACTGGGCGTTCTTCTCGATCAGGTAGTGGTCCTGGAGCAGGATCGGCCCGTTGGCGCCCAGTGTCAGCGAGTGGTCGTCGCTCGCGACGGGGATGCCGACGTTGTTCGTGGTGCGGAGCGGTTCGGTCACGCTGATGACTCCTCGTTCCGTGGTGGAAGCCGGCAGTCGCCGCACAGACCCCAGAAGATCACCTCGGCCGCGTCGACGGCGAAGCCCGCCGAGTTCGACGGTTCGAGGCAGGGCGCCGCCCCGTGGACGTGGTCGACGTCCTCGGCACGGCCGCAGCGGCGGCACACCAGGTGGTGGTGGTCGTCCCCCGTGCGCGTCTCGTAGCGGGCCGGATGCCCGGCAGGCTCGATCCGCCGCACGAGAGCGACTCGGGAACACGTGTTCAACACGTCGTACACGGCTTGCGTGGACACCGCCCCCAACCGCTCCCGCACCCCTTCGGCCACGTGCTCGGCCGTCGAGTGCGGATGGCTGGCAAGCCACTCCAGCACGGCGAGCCGGGGAGCGGTGAGCCGCAACCCGGCTCCCTTGAGGAGCTCACGGGGGTCAGGTGTCATGGCCAGTCCATGTGACCACGTTTACTGGAACCAGTCAAGAAAGCGACCCGTTAAAGATTTGGCACCCAGTGCACCATTGATTCGTGAACCCCGCTAACTACCTGAGCGTGCTACGCCTACCAGGCATCCGCCAGGCGATGCTCCTGATGCTCCTCGCCAGAATCCCCACCACCGCGTCAGGCATGACCTTGACGCTCCACGTGGTCCTGGCACTGGACAAGGGCTACGGCGCGGCAGGCCTGGTGGGCACGGCCAGCACCATCGGCATCGCCATGGGCGCACCACTCATGGGCAGACTGACCGACCACAAAGGACTACGCACGGTCGTACTACTCAGCACCGTCACCGAGGGCCTGTTCTGGTTCACCGCACCAGCACTCCCCTACTCGGTACTGCTGGTCACGTCCTTCCTCACCGGCCTCACGATCCTCCCCGTCATGTCCATCGGCCGCCAAGTACTGACCGCCCTGGTACCGGTCGACCAACGCAGAACCGCCCTGGCAATGGACTCCATGGCAGTAGAGGTCTCCTACATGGCAGGCCCAGCACTAGCAGTACTGCTCACCACCAGCGCCAACAGCAGAACAGCACTGTGGACAGTGGGCGCCGCCATGGTCGCCGCAGGCCTAGCGCTCTACGCAGCCAACCCACCGGTCAAGAACCAGGAAGAATCAACCACAACCGAACGCCCACCCAGAAGAGAATGGTTGACCGCCCCACTGATCGGCGTACTGATCACCTCAAGCGGCGCAATCTTCGTCCTGGCAGGCATGGAAGTCTCACTGGTAGCGGCACTACAAGAACAAGGACAAATCCAGTGGACCGGCCCACTGGTAATCGTCATGTGCGTAGCCTCACTAGTAGGCGGCTTCATCTACGGAGGCCTAACCCACGCCCCCACACCAAGAACCCTGATGGCAGCACTGGGCCTACTCTCCATCCCGGTGGGCCTGGCAACAGGAAACCTGTGGATGCTCGCACTACTACTAATCCCCGCCAACTTCCTAGCAGCCCCCGTAATCGCCAGCACCGGAGAAGTAATCACCAAACTAACCCCACCATCAGCACGCGGCGAAGCAATGGGCTTGCAAGGATCAGCATTCACCCTAGGAGCAGCAGCAGGCGCCCCACTGGCAGGCTTCATGATCGACCACACCTCAGCAGGCTGGGGCTTCGCAATAACAGGAGCAACAGGAGCCACCATCGCAGCCATAGGCAAACTCCTAGACCGCAGAGCAGCAAAAACCCCAGTCAACGCCTAACAAACCCAGCCACCAACCAACCGACCGCCACCAACCGCCAACCACCCACAAAACGCAACGCCGCCCACCCAACCGTGGCCGATTTTACTTGGGGGATTTGCCCCTTAAACTTGCGTCGGACGGCAGCTTCACCTCTGCCCTTTATTGTCCGACGAAGGGGCAAATCTAGGGGCCCCAAGTCAAATCGGCCACCCCACCACCAAACCCCGGCACCCAACCCGACCCCCCACCGGACCCACCGGACCCAACCCCTCACCCACCCAACTCCACCTTCAAATCCCTCAACGCCCCATAAACCCTCTCCACAACCGGAAGCACCCGAGCGTAATACTCCACCGCCTCCGCATCCGGCAAAATCCTCCTCCCGGGCACAACCAACTCCGCCGCCTCCGTCAACGACGACAACACCCCCAAAGCCCTCCACCCCACCAAGGCCGCCCCCACCCCAGACCCCTCACTGTCATCCGCCAACTCCAACTCCATCCCCAAAGCGGAAGCCAGCACCACAGCCCACAACTCACTCCGAAATGCCCCACCCGTAACCCGAACGGTGTCCACAGCAGCCCCGGTGGACCGCACAGCCTCCAAAACCAGGGCCAACTGCTGCCCCACCCCCTCCACCAACGCCCGAGTGATCTCCGCCCTCGTGTGCTCCTTCCGAAGCCCGATCAACGTCGCCCGAGGATCCGGATCCCACCACGGCGCCCGCTCCGCCAACAGGTACGGCAGCGCCAACACCCCGTTGGCCCCCACCGGCACACCCGCGGCCTCCTCCAAAAGCACAGACACCTCAACGGAAAACGTATCGGCGGCCCACTGGGCCACCACCCCACCGTTGCTGACCGCTCCCCCGAGCACCCACAACCCATCCGCGATCCCGTAGCAGAAGACCCGCCCCCGCTCATCCACCCCTGGCTGATCCCGCACCACCCGCAAAGCCCCGCTCGTCCCCAACGACAACGCCGCGACCCCTGGAACCACCGCCCCCACACCGAGGTTCGCCAACGGCCCGTCCCCACCCCCCATGACCACCGGCGTCCCAGGCCGAATCCCCAGCACATCAGCGGTCAACGGGAAAGAATCCGTGGGCGCCAACAACTCCGGCAACTGCGCGGCCTCGATCCCCGCGAACGCCAACGACTCCGGGTGCCACGCCAACCGGTGGATGTCCATCAACCCGGTCCCGGACCCGGACGAGTGCTCGGTCGCCAACCGCCCCGTCAACCGGAACCCGACGAAGTCCTTCAACCCGCACCACCGCGCCGAGCGGGCCAGTTCGGGCGAGTGCCTGCTGAACCACGCCAGCTTCGACAGCGGCGCGAACGGGTGGATCGGCGTCCCCGTCACCTGGTGCAGGGCCGCACCCGCCTCGGTCCCCCGCAGCAGCGCCGTCTCCTCGACCGCCCTGTTGTCGGCCCAGCTCAACGACCCGGTCAACGGCTCGCCGTCGGCCCCGACGGCGAGCAGCGTGTGCATCGCCCCGGTCAACGACAACGCCACCACGTCGACGTCCGACGACACGCACCAGGCGGCGACCTCCCGCAACGCCAGGAAAGCCGCCTCCACGACCTGGAGCGGGTCGTGCGTCGCCTCCCCCGACGGGGTGGTGTGCAACGGATACCCGTGCTCGGCGCTGAACAGCACCCGAGCACTCCGATCGACCGCGATCACCTTCGTCGCGGTGGTTCCCAGGTCCACACCGAGCACTGCCTCAGCCATACCCGCAGACGCTACTCAACGAACGGCGAAAGGGGCGCGGCCGACGCTCCCGTCGACCACGCCCCTTCGACCACCGAACGCCTAGAGCCGCTCGGCCAGGCCTTCCGCGATCTCGTACGTGTTCAGCGCCGCGCCCTTGCGCAGGTTGTCCCCGCACACGAAGAAGTCCAGCGTGTTCGGGAAGTCCAGCGCCTGCCGGACGCGCCCGACGAACGTCGGGTCCTCCCCGACCGTGTCGACCGGCGTCGGGAACTTCAGCTCCGCCGGGTCGTCGACCAGCACGATCGTCGGCTGCGCGGCCAGGATCTTGTGCGCCGCCTCCACGGTGACCTCGCGCGCGAACACCGCGTGCACCGCCAACGAGTGCGTGGTCACGACCGGCACCCGCACGCAGGTGGCGGACACCTTCAGGTCCGGGATGCCGAGGATCTTGCGGGACTCGTTGCGGACCTTGAGCTCCTCGCTCGTCCACCCGTCGTCCTTCAGGGACCCGGCCCACGGGATCACGTTCTGCACCAGCGGTGCCGGGAACGGCGAGTCCGACACCGGCAGCCCGGCCGCGTCGAGCACCTCGCGCACGTCGCCGACCCGAACCCCGACCTCCTTGCCCGCCAACGCTTCCAGCTCGGCGTACAGGCGGTCGATCGCGGCCTGCCCGCCACCGGAGGCGGCCTGGTAGGACGACACCACGAGTTCCTTCAGCTCGAACTCCCGGTGCAGCGCCCCCAACGCCGCCATCATCGACAGCGTCGTGCAGTTCGGGTTGGCGATGATCCCCTTTGGCCGGTTGGAGATCTGGTCCGCGTTGACCTCGGGCACCACCAGCGGCACCTCGGGGTCCATCCGGAACGCCCCGGAGTTGTCCACCGCGACGGCTCCGCGGGAAGCGGCGATCGGCGCCCACTCCGCGGACACCTCGTCCGGCACGTCGAACATCGCGATGTCGACCCCGTCGAACGCCTCCGGGGAGAGCGCGACGACCGTCAGCTCCTCACCGCGGACGGTGAGCTTCTTGCCCGCCGACCGCGCCGAGGCGATCAGCCGGATCTCGCTCCACGGCACGCTCGCGCGGCCGTCCATGATGTCGATCATGACGGTGCCGACGGCGCCCGTCGCGCCGACCAGTGCCAGCACGGGCCCGCTCATCGTCCACTCCCCGCGTACACCACGGCCTCTTCGTCCCCACCGAGCTCGAACGCGTCGTGCAGCGCGCGGACGGCGTCGTCGAGCTGCGTGTCCCGGCAGATCACCGAGATCCGGATCTCCGACGTGGAAATGATCTCGATGTTGACGCCCGCCGTGGCGAGCGCCTCGCAGAACGTCGCCGTCACACCGGGGTGCGACCGCATCCCGGCGCCGATCAGCGACACCTTGCCGACGTGGTCGTCGTAGAGGACCTGCTCGAAGCCGATCTCGTCGCGCGACTTGTTCAGCGCCTCGACGGCGCGCGGGCCGTCGTCCTTCGGCAGCGTGAACGTGATGTCCGTGCGACCGTCGGCGGCGCGCGAGATGTTCTGCACGACCATGTCGATGTCGATCTCGGCCTGCGCCACGACGCGGAAGATCTTGGCCGCGACGCCGGGGTGGTCCGGCACGGCGGTCACGGTGACCTTGGCCTCCGACCGGTCGTGCGCGACGCCGGTGATCATCGCCTGTTCCACGGGATGGTCCTCCACTGACCCGGACACGATGGTCCCTGGCTTGTTGCTGAACGAAGAGCGGACGTGCACGGGGACGCTGTAGCGGCGCGCGTACTCGACGCAGCGCAGCATCAGCACCTTCGCGCCGCACGCGGCCATCTCGAGCATCTCCTCGTAGGTGATGGTCTCCAGCCGCTTGGCGTTGGGCACGATGCGGGGGTCGGCGGTGAACACGCCGTCCACATCGGTGTAGATCTCGCAGACGTCGGCCTTGAGCGCGGCGGCCAGCGCCACCGCGGTCGTGTCCGTGCCGCCACGCCCGAGCGTGGTGATCTCCTTGCTGTCCTGGCTGACGCCCTGGAACCCGGCGACGATCGCGATCGCCCCGTCGGCCAGCGCGTCGGAGATGCGGCTCGGCGTCACGTCGATGATGCGCGCCTTGCCGTGCACGGACGTCGTGATCACACCCGCCTGCGAGCCGGTGTACGACCTGGCCTCGGCCCCCAGCGCGTCGATCGCCATCGCCAGCAGCGACATCGAGATGCGTTCACCGGAGGTGAGCAGCATGTCGAGCTCGCGGGCGGGCGGCACCGGGGACACCTGGCGGGCCAGGTCGAGCAGCTCATCGGTCGAGTCGCCCATCGCGGAGACCGCGACGACCACGTCGTTGCCGGCTTTTCGGGTCGCGACGATCCGCTCGGCCACCCGTTTGATCCGCTCGGCGCTTCCGACCGAGGAACCGCCGTACTTCTGGACGACGAGCGCCACCGACTGACCTCCTTGTGGATCAAATTCCCACGTCGCAGGCAGCCTACCTGTGTCAAGGAGTGGACTACGGGGGCCGTGACGGGCACTACTCTCGTGCCCGTGTCGACAGTCCAGGTGGTGGCCGATCCCCCGGCGGAGCACGACGGGGAACCCTCGTCGCGCGAGCGGCTGGCGAAGCTGCTGAGACACCGCTACGCGGTGCTGCTGGCTCCCGCGGTGGTGTTCGTCGCGATCCGCGAGCTGGGGCTGTTCGTGCTCGGGCTGATGGCCGACCGGTGGAACAAGAGCACGACCACGGCGCTGACGTCGTGGGACGGGCAGTGGTTCCTGGGCATCGCCGAGGGCGGTTACGGCGGGGTGCCGGGCTCCCTGGTCGACGCGTTCGGCAAGCGCACCCCGGAGACGCCGCTCGCGTTCTTCCCCGGCTACCCCGCGCTGGTGCGCTGGCTCGACGGGCTGCCCGGCGTGGAGACGCGCGGGGCCGCGTTCACCGTGAGCCTGGTGAGCGGCGTGTTCTGCGCGTACGGCCTGTTCCGGCTGGGGAAGGCCATCCGCGGCGGCTCGCCGCGCGCCGGGCTGGTGCTGGTGGCGCTGTTCGCCGCGTCGCCGATGGCGGTCGTGCTGTCGATGACGTACTCCGAGGCCACGTTCTGCGCGCTGGCGGCGTGGGCGCTGGTCGGCGTGGTGGAGCGGAAGTGGGTGCTCGCGGGCCTGTGCACGGCGGGGGCGGGCCTGGTGCGGCCGACGGCCGCGGCGCTGCTGCTGGCCGTCGGCGTGGCGGCGCTGGTCGCCGTGATCACCCGCAGGGACGGCTGGAAGCCGTGGGTGGGTGGTCTGATCGCGCCGCTCGGCCTGCTGGGCTACCTCGGTTACGTGGCCGCGCGCACCGGGCGGATCGACGGCTGGTTCGCCCTCCAGCAGCGCGGCTGGGACTCGCGGTTCGACGGCGGGGCGGCGACGTGGAAGTTCGCGCTGGCCAACCTCGGGGAGCCGCGGTCGGTGCTGGAGCTGACGACCGTGTGGATCCTCGGGATCGCGGTGGCGCTGGTGGTGCTGGGCATCCGGCGGGGCCTGGAGTGGCCGCTGCTGGTCTACGGGATCGGGGTGCTGGTGATGGACCTGGGCTCGAACGGGCTGATGAACTCGAAGGCGCGGCTGCTGCTGCCCGCGTTCACGCTGCTGATCCCGGCCGCGCTGGCCATCGCGAAGCGGCGGACGTCGACGGCCGTGGCCCTGCTGACCGGGCTCGCGGTGTTCAGCGCCTGGTTCGGCGCGTACGCCATCACGGCCTGGCAGTACGCGATCTGATGATCCCGGCGATCGAGCAGCGGTGGAGTCCTCGGGCGTTCGACCCGGTGGCGGAGGTGTCGCGCGAGCAGATGGGGGTGCTGCTGGAGGCCGCCCGGTGGGCCGCGTCGCACGGCAACACCCAGCCAGCCCGGTTCCTGCTGGGCTACCGGGGCGACGACACCCACGCGCGGATCCTCGGGGCGCTGCGGCCCCGCAACCGGACCTGGGCGCAGCGCGCGTCGGTGCTGATGATCGGTGCCGTGGTCACCGCGGACGAGCGCGGCGAGCTGCCGAACACCGTCTACGGGCTGGGGCTGGCGGTGCAGAACCTGGTGCTCCAGGCCGTGGACCTCGGGCTGGTCGCGCACCAGATCGGGGGGTTCGACAAGGACGCCGTGCGGGTGGCGTTCGCGCTGCCGGACGACGCGCTGCCGGTCGTGGCCATCGCCGTCGGGCACCTCGGTGACGTGGCGGACCTGCCGGAGGAGCTCCAGGTCAGGGAAACGCGGCCGCGCAGGCGCAGGCCGCTGACCGAGCTGGTGTTCAGCGGGACGTGGGGCGAGCCCGCGTTCTCAGTCGAGCCTGCGGACGAGCCTGAGCACGAGTGATCTGGCGAACAGCCAGAACAGCGCCGCGATGCCGAAGTTCACGATCACGCCCAGCGTCGGGTCCTGCGGGGCGAACAGGTCGTGGAACCCGAGCGAGAGCGGCTCCGCGAGCACGCGGATCGTGGACGTGATCCCGTTGTCCGGGTTCGCCTTGCCGACGGTCAGCACCACGTGGGCGACGAGGACCAGCGCGATGGCGAGTCCTGCCCAACCGACGGCGACGGTCACGGCGCCCACGACCTTCGCGCGGACGCCGTGACCGGCACTTGTCTGGTTCTCGGCCATGCCACCCAGTGTGGCACAGGCTTACCCACCAGTAGCTAGCGAGCGATGAGGCGGGCGATGAGGCCCGTGACCACGAGCCAGAAGACGGCGGCGAGGCCGTAGTTCACGATGACGGCCAGGTTGTAGTTGTCGAACTGGAACAGGCCCGGGAAGAAGAGCGCCAGAGGACCGGCGAGCGACTGCACGAACGAGAAGAACGCGTTGGCCTGGTTAGCGCCGAGCACGATCATCAAGATGTAGATGATCTCGATGATCGCGAACAGCGCGCCAACACCGCTGATCACCCTGGCAGCCGTGTAGCTGCCGCTACGAGTTCCTGTACGCCATCTGGACATGTGAAAGAAGTTCCCGTACACGCGTGCGGCGAAACACGAACGGGCGAAATTCCACCATGTGGTCCAACGGTTCGGTCTCGGGCGGAATTCTGGGTAGGGTGTCGACCGTGGCGCGTGCCCTCCTGCTTCGCTGCCGTGACGGGGTCTGACCAGACCGGCCCCCCGTCGCGGAGTCGAGCAGTGCCGCCGGTCGTCTGCCTTTCCAGCGACCAGCAGGAGACCCACGATCATGACCACCAGCCCTGACGCGTACACCTCCGGCACCAGCCGACTGCGCCCGCCGTCCCGGCCCGCGCCCGCCGACCAGCCGGGGTGGAACACCCAGCGCGGCAGCTCGATGCCGTTCCACCGCTACCGCTCGTTCGCCGAGGCCGTGGAACCCGTGTCGGTACCCGACCGGACCTGGCCGGGCAAGACCATCACCAGGGCCCCGCAGTGGTGCGCCGTCGACCTGCGCGACGGCAACCAGGCGCTGATCGACCCGATGTCACCGGCCCGCAAGCGCAAGATGTTCGACCTGCTGGTCCGGATGGGCTTCAAGGAGATCGAGGTCGGCTTCCCGGCCGCGTCCCAGACCGACTTCGACTTCGTCCGCGAGATCATCGAGGACGGCGCGATCCCGGACGACGTGAGCATCCAGGTGCTGACCCAGTGCCGCCCCGAGCTGATCAAGCGGACGTTCGAGTCGCTGAAGGACGCGCCCCGCGCGATCGTGCACTTCTACAACTCGACCTCGATCCTCCAGCGCCGCGTCGTGTTCAAGTCCGACCGCGAGGGCATCAAGAAGATCGCCGTGGACGCCGCCGTCTACGCGCTGGAGGTCGCGAAGGGCTACCCGGAGACCGAGTTCCGCTACGAGTACTCGCCCGAGTCCTACACCGGCACCGAGCTGTCGTACGCCCTGGAGGTGTGCGACGCGGTCAGCGAGGTCATCCAGCCGACGCCCGAGCTGCCGATGATCATCAACCTGCCCGCCACCGTCGAGATGGCGACCCCGAACGTCTACGCCGACTCCATCGAGTGGATGTCGCGCAACCTGGCCCGCCGCGACTCGATCGTCCTGTCGCTGCACCCGCACAACGACCGCGGCACGGGTGTCGCCGCCGCCGAGCTGGGCTACCTGGCGGGCGCCGACCGCATCGAGGGCTGCCTGTTCGGCAACGGCGAGCGCACCGGCAACGTGTGCCTGGTGACGCTGGGCATGAACATCTTCAGCCAGGGCGTCGACCCGCAGATCGACTTCTCCGACATCGACGAGATCCGCCGCACGGTCGAGTACTGCAACCAGCTCCCCGTGCCCGAGCGCCACCCGTACGGCGGTGACCTGGTGTTCACCGCCTTCTCCGGCAGCCACCAGGACGCGATCAAGAAGGGCCTGGAGGCGCTGGAGGACGAGGCCAAGGCCGCGGACCAGCACGTGGACTCCTACCCGTGGGAGGTCCCGTACCTGCCGATCGACCCGAAGGACGTCGGCCGCAACTACGAGGCCGTCATCCGGGTCAACTCGCAGTCCGGCAAGGGCGGCGTCGCGTACCTGATGAAGACCGAGCACCACCTGGACCTGCCGCGCAGGCTCCAGGTCGAGTTCTCGCGGGTGATCCAGGAGGTCACGGACACCCACGGCGGCGAGATCGGGCCCAAGGACATGTGGGACGCGTTCTCCGAGGAGTACCTGAACCCGGCCGTCCCGCTGAAGCTGGTCGGGCACCGGATCTCCAGCGACGACAGCGGTCACGCGGAGATCGCCGTGACCCTCTGGGCGGACGGCGAGAAGGTCGAGATCACCGGCAACGGCAACGGCCCGATCGCCGCGTTCGTGGACGCGCTGGCGTCCGTCGGCTACGACGTGCGGGTGCTGGACTACGTGGAGCACGCCCTCACCGCGGGTGACGACGCCCGCGCCGCCGCGTACCTGGAGTGCGCCGTCGGCGACCGCGTCCTGTGGGGCGTCGGCATCGACCACTCGACGACCGCCGCCGCCCTCACGGGCATCGTGTCGGCCGTGAACCGGGCGAACCGCTAGGCGAGCTTGGCGGCGGGGTCCACTTCGGTGGACTCCGCCTCCATCTTCTCGGCCATCTTCGCGGCGCGACGCTTCATGAACAGCGCGGTGCCGATGCCGAAGAGGACGGCCGCGAGCAGGCCGACCCACGAGAAGCGCTTGAGCCACGTCTCCGCGACGATGCCGACGTAGTAAATGACGGCGGTGGTGCCGCCCGCCCACACGATGCCGCCGAGCGCGTTCGCCGTGAGGAACTTCCAGTAGCGCATGTGGAGCGCGCCCGCGAGCGGCCCGGCGAAGATGCGCAGCAGCGCGATGAACCGTCCGAAGAAGACGGCCCACATGCCCCAGCGCTCGAACGCCCGTTCCGCCGTCGCCAGGTGCGCGGGTCCGAAGTGCTTCGGGAACTTGTTGCCCGCCCAGACGAACAGCGGTTTGCCGCCCCGACGCCCGATCGTGTAGCCGATCGAGTCGCCCACGATGGCGCCGGTGATGGCCGCCAACGCCACGGCCACCGGGCTCACGACGTGCTGCGCGGACAGGAGCGCGGCGCTGACCAGCACGATCTCACCGGGCAGCGGGATGCCGAGGCTCTCGAAGCCGATCACGAAGCCGACCAGGAGGATGATCGCCATCGGCGGGATCGTCTGGAGCCACTCGTTGATGTGCACGGGCGGATCCTGCCAGTACGGGCGGGATTGCTGAAGTTCCCGGCCGGTCTACCCGGTCCTGTTCGGCCAGTGGCGCACGGCACTAGCTGTGGGAATGCTGAAGTTGTCGCGCGGGCGACGCCGATTCCGCCCGCCGCGCGTTGCACGGGATGTGAACACTGCCGTGGCGAGCCTGCTCGTGCTGTTCCTGGTCGCGGTGGTGCCGCTCGCGCCCACCGAGGCGGTGCTGATCGGGTACGGGGTGCTCGCCGCGGCGGGTGACCTGCCGCTGGTCTGGGTGATCGTCGTGGCGGCGGTGGGCTGCACGATCGCCGACTTCGTGAACTTCCGGCTGGGCCGGGGCCTGGGGGTCCGGGCGTTGAAGCGGCTCAACCGGAGCGCGGGGTCGCGGGCACTGGTGTCCTGGACCACCGGGCAGCTCGCCGACCGGGGCGAGTCGATCCTGGTGGCGATCCGGTTCGTGCCGGGCGGCGGGATCGTCGGGGCGGTGCTGGCCGGGTCGCTGCGGTGGCCGCGGCGCAGGTTCGCGCCGGTGGCGGTCATCGGGGCGACGCTGTGGAGCGCCTACGCGGCGCTGCTCGGGTACGTCGGCGGGCAGGTCGTGTCCGAGCCCGCGTTGGCGCTGCTGATCTCGCTCGGCGTGGCGCTGGTGATCAGCGTGCCCGCCGGGATGGTGATCCGGGCCGCTCAGCGGCGGGTCGTGCCCGCCGAGGCGGCTACGACCGTCGCGGTGTGAGCCTGGCGCGGATGGCCGCGCGGGCCCGGTCGTAGGCGTCCGGGTCGCTGTGCAGGATGGCCTGGACGTTGGCCGCCTCCATGAAGGCGATGACCTCGAAGGCCACCTGGGCCGGGTCGGCGTCGAGGTCCGACTTCCCGGCCTGGTCGCGGATGAGGTCGGACCACCCGGTGCCCGCTTCGGCGACGGCGTCCCTGACCCGCCCCGGCCGTGAGCTGAACTCCGGCTGCACGGCGGCGAAGAAGCAGCCGCCGGGGAAGGTGCGGTGCTCGGAGTAGCCGAGCCAGCCCTCGCACAGCGCTCGGAGGCGCGGCAGTCCCGCCTCCCGCTGGAGCGCCGGGGTGATGACCTCGTCGATGAAGATCTTCTTGGCGGCCCTGACGGTGGCGAGCTGGAGTTCCTCCTTCGAGCCGAAGTGGGCGAAGACGCCGCTCTTGCTGATCTCCAGCTCGGTGGACAGGCGGCCGATGGACAGGCCTTCCAGCCCTTCCACCGAGGCGATGTCCGCGGCTCGCCTGAGGATGAGTCGTCGGGTCTGCTCGCCGCGTTCCAGCCTGCCGTCCGGGTTCACCACGGTGGTCACGGTAGCTCCCTCGGTTGACAGGGTCTCGCCGTCAAGTAATAGTACGACCGTTCGTACAGTTACCTGATGGGGGTTGTCGTGCTGGATCTCGTGGAGTTGGACCGCCGTGCCTGCGAGCTGAACTTCTCGCTCATCGACGGGTTGGGCGAGGCGGAACTGGACCTGGCCACGCCGTGCGTCGAGTGGACCGTGCGGGAGCTGATCCAGCACCAGGTCGAGTCGACGACGGCGTTCACGGCAGGCACCGGCGGGGCGTCCTGGGACGTGGCGCGCGTGCCACTGGGGGCCGACCCGCTGGGGGTCTACCAGGCCGCGGTGTCGGAGGCCTGGGCCACGTTCGACCGTGCCGGGATGCTCGAGGGCGAGTGGGAGTTCCCCGGTTTCGGCAGGCAGAGCGGGCGGACGCTGGTGGCCGCGCACTTCGTGGACAACCTGATCCACGCCTGGGACCTCGCGCGGGCGCTGGGGCAGGAGTACGAGTTCGAGGAGGACTTGGCCGACGCCGCGCTGCGGATCACCCGGCGCTACCCGCCGGGCATCGCGTCGTTCGCCCCTCCCGTGGACGTGCCGGACACCGCCTCCACGACGGACCGGTTGGTGGGACGGCTGGGCCGCTCGCCCCGCTGGCCCGCCTGAGCGGCCCCCTGGAACGGGAACGGCCCGCAGCGGGGGGTCTGCGGGCCGTTCCTCTTCGTTCTGCGCCTACGGGTTGAGCGCCTCGGTCACCGAAACCGGGCCCACGAGGGGGATGTCCGGCGAGATGCCGTCCTCCTCGACCAGCACGGCCTCCACGGCGTGCGGTTTGATCTGCCCGCCGCGGATGTCCTCCGCCCAGTGGCACGCCACCTTGTGGCCCGGCTCGATCTCGCGGAGCACCGGCCTCTCGGTGTCGCACCTGGTGTTCTGCCGCCACGGGCACCTGGTGTGGAAGCGGCAGCCCGTCGGCGGGTTCGCCGGTGAGGGCAGGTCGCCTTGCAGCAGGATGCGCTCCCGCCGGTCCTCGACCTCCGGGTCCGGAACGGGGATCGCGGAGAGCAGGGCCCTGGTGTACGGGTGGAGCGGTTCGGCGTAGAGGTCGTCCGACGTGGCTTCCTCGACCAGACCGCCCAGGTACATGACGCCGACGCGGTCCGAGATGTGCCGGACCACCGCGAGGTCGTGGGCGATGACCAGGTACGTGAGGCCGAACTCCTCCTGCAGGTCCTCCAGCAGGTTCACGACCTGGGCCTGCACCGAGACGTCCAGCGCGGAGACCGGCTCGTCGGCGATGATCAGGTCCGGTTCCACCGCCAGTGCCCGCGCGATGCCGATGCGCTGGCGCTGGCCGCCCGAGAACTCGTGCGGGTACTTGCGCAGCGACGTCGACGGCAGGCCCACCGAGGACAGCAGCGACCGCAGCCGCTTGCTCGTCGCCGCCTTGTCCTTGTCCAGGCCGTGGGCGTGCAGGCCCTCGACCAGGATGGACTCGACCGACTGCCTCGGGTCCAACGAGGACATGGGGTCCTGGAACACCATCTGCATGCGACGGCGCATCGTCCGGAGGCCCTCGCCCTTGAGCGACGTCAGGTCGGTGCCGTCGAAGACGACCCTGCCCGCCGTCGGCTCGGTGAGCCGGAGGACGCCGCGACCCAGCGTCGACTTGCCGCACCCCGACTCGCCGACGAGGCCGTAGGTCTCGCCGCGGTGGATCTCCAGGTCGACGCCGTCCACGGCGTAGACGTGGCCGACTGTGCGGTCGAGGATGACACCCCGCTTGATCGGGAAGTGCACCTTGATGCCCTCGATGGACACCAGCGGAGCGGTCATGCCGACACCTCCTGCGGCACCTCGGGCTGCACGGGGTTGTGGCAGCGCAACAGCCTGCCGCCGCCCAGGTCCTCCTGGACCGGCGTCTGCTCGCGGCAGAGGTCGAGCGCGTTGGGGCAGCGCGGGGCGAACGCGCACGCGTGGTCCCACGGGATGTTGTCCGCGACCGAACCCCGGATCGGGTTCAGCCGCTCGCCCCTGGGGGCGTCCAACCGGGGGATCGAGGCGAGCAGGCCGTGCGTGTACGGGTGGCGCGGCTCCGCGAACAGCTCGTGCCGCTGCGCCTTCTCCACGACCCGACCGCCGTAGAGGACGTTCACCTCGTCGCACAGCCCGGCCACGACGCCCAGGTCGTGCGTGATCATCACCAGCGCCGTGCCGAGGTCCTGGACCAGCCCCTTGAGCAGGGCCAGGATCTGGGCCTGGATGGTGACGTCCAGCGCGGTCGTCGGCTCGTCCGCGATCAGCAGCCTCGGCTTGCACGCCAGCGCGATGGCGATGAGCGCGCGCTGCCGCATGCCGCCGGACAACTGGTGCGGGTACTCCGACAGCCTGCGCGTCGGGTCGGGGATGCCGACCTTGTCGAGCAGGTCGGCCGCCTCGACCATGGCCTTCTTGCGGGACAGGCCCTGGTGCCGTTCCAGCACCTCGGTCACCTGGAGGCCGATCGGGATGACGGGGTTCAACGACGACAACGGGTCCTGGAACACCATGCCGAGGTCGCGGCCGCGCTTGTCGCGCAACTGCTTGTCCGACAACGTGAGCAGGTCCGTCCCCTCGAAGTTCACCGTGCCGCTGACCTTCGCGCCGCGCTTGGGCAGCAGGCCCATGATCGCGAGCGAGGTGACGGACTTGCCGCAGCCCGACTCGCCGACCAGGCCGACGGTCTGGCCGGGTTCGACGTCGAAGCTGACGCGGTCCACCGCGGTGAAGGGCTCCTCGCCCTTGCGGTGGAACTCCACGGTGAGGTCACGAACTTCCAGTAGTGCCACCGAACTCACCGCCTGTTCTTCGGGTCGAGCGCGTCGCGCAGGGACTCACCGACGAGCGTGAAGCCCAGCGCGATGGCGATGATGCAGCCCGCGGGCCAGAACGCGAGCTGCGGGTGCGTGTCGATCACGGTCTGGGCGCCGCCGAGCATCTGGCCCCACTCGGGGATCCGGTCGTCCGGGTTGCCGAGCCCGAGGAACGACAGCGCGGCGGCGTCGATGATCGACGTCGCCAGCACCAGCGTGGACTGCACGATCACCGGGCCGAGCGAGTTGGGCAGCATGTGCCGGAACACGATCGCCCCCGGCTTCACGCCGAGCGACGTCGCCGCGAGCACGTGGTCGCTGCCCCTCTGCGCCAGCATCGACCCGCGCAGCAGCCGGGCGAACACCGGGATCTGCACGATCGACACCGCGAGGATGACGGTGAACAGGTTCGGCTTCGCGAACAGCGCGCCGATGCCGAACGCCAGCAGGAGCTGCGGGATCGACAGCATGACGTCGACGATCCGCATGACCAGCGAGTCGACCCAGCCGCCGAACGCGCCCGCGAGCGTGCCGAGCGCGAGACCGCCCACCAGGCCGATCAGCGTGGCGAACACACCCACGAGCAGGGTCTGCTGGGCGCCGACGAGCAGGCGCGACAGGAAGTCGCGGCCCTGGAGGTCACCGCCGAGCGGGTGGCCCGGCTGCGGCTCGGGGATCTGGTTGCGCGCCTTGATGACCTGGTCCGCCAGGTCCCTGGCGGACGGGTCGTGCGGCGCGATCCACGGCGCGATGATCGCGATGATGATGAACGCGATGATGATGAACGAGCCGAACAGGAACACCGGGCTGCGGCGCAGGCGCTTCCACGCGCTGGCCGCGAGGCTGACCCCGGAGTCGTCGGCGGTCGACTCGGCGAGCGAGTCGATGCGCTCCTTCTTGGTACCGATGGCCATGGCGCTACCTCGTCCTGATCCGCGGGTCGATCAGCGCGTAGGACAGGTCGACCAGCAGGTTGACGACCACGTACACGATCGCGGCGACCATGATGAGCATTTGCAGGACCGGGTAGTCACGCCGTTCGAAGCCGAGGGCGAGCGCCTCGCCGACCCCTGGGAAGGCGAAGACCTTCTCGGTCAGCACGGCGCCCGCGAGCAGCGCGCCGATCTGCAGGCCGATGGTGGTGACCACCGGGAGCATCGCGTTGCGCAGCACGTGGCGGCGGCGCACCAGCGGTGCGGTGAGGCCCTTCGCCTCGGCCGTCCGCACGTAGTCCTCGTCCATCACGTCGAGCACGGCGGCCCTGGTGATGCGGAAGATGACCGCGAACGGGATCGTGGCGAGCGCGGCGGCGGGCAGGAACAGGTGCTTGAGCGCGTTCCACGCCGCGTCCCACTCCTGCGTGATCAGGCCGTCGAGGACGAAGAAGCCGGTGACCCTGGTCGCGCCGATGGCGTCCTGCCTGCCCACCGAGGGGAGGCCGAGCTTGGACGCGAGGACTTCCTTGAGCACGAAGGCGAGGAAGAAGACCGGGACGGCGACACCGATCAGGGACCCGCCGACGCTCAGGTTGTCGAACCAGGTGCCGCGGCGCTTGGCCGCGACGTAACCGAGCGGGATGCCGACGACCACCGCGAGGATGATCGCGAAGATGCTGAGTTCCAGGGTCGCCGGGAACCGCTGGACGAAGATGTCGACCACCGAGTCACCCGGCTGGACCCCGGTCGAGTTGCCGAAGTCCCCGGTCAGGGCTCGACCGAGGAATTTGAAGTACTGGATGAAAATCGGCTGGTCGAGACCGAGTTGCTTCTCCAACGCCGCTCGTGATTCGTCGGTCCCGCGGTCCCCCAGGAGGGCCGAAGCCGGCCCTCCTGGGAGTGCGCGCAACCACGCGAAGACGAGCAACGAGAGCACCAGCACCACGCCGAGCAGCTGGATGAGCCGCCTTACGGTGTAGCGGAGCACGTACCTACCCCGTTGTTCTCTCTAGTTGTTCTCTCTGACGACGGTCGGTCCCGGTTCAGCCCTTGCTGGCGGGGCCGAACTTCTCGTCGGTGAGAGGGCTGGGCGTGATGCCCTTGATGTCCGACTTGAGCACCAGCGCGGGCGGCGAGTGCGAGATCGGGACGGCGGGCAGGTACTCGGCCATGATCTGCTTGTTGAGGGCCTCGTACGCCTTGAGCCGCGCGTCGCGGTCCGGGGTCGAGTCGGCCTTCTTCAGGTCGGCCGCGAGGGTGGCGCCCCACGGGGAGGTGCCGGTGCTGAACCGGTTCTCCGGGTTGCCGAAGAACGTGCCGATCCAGTTGTCGGCGGAACCGGTGTCACCGGTCCAGCCGAGCAGGAACACGTCCGGCACCTTCTGGTCGACGTCGGTGAGGTAACCGCCGTTCCACGGCTTGGTGACGGCCTCGACCTTGATGCCGGCCTTCTCCAGGTCCGCGGCGATGGCGCCGTAGATGTCCTTCGGGCTGGGCATGTACGGGCGGGTGACCTCGCTGGGCCAGTAGAACTTCAGCGTCAGACCGGTCGCGCCCGCCTCGGTGAGGAGGGCCTTGGCCTTCTCCACGTCGTACGGGTACTTGGTGACGTCCTTGGTGTAACCGCCGACGGTCTCCGGGATGAACTCGTCCGCGACCTTCGCGCCCTCGGGGAGCTGGGACTTGACGAGCTGCTCGCGGTTGATCGCGTAGGCCAGCGCCTGGCGCACCTTCAGGTCCTTCAGCGCCGGGTTGCCGGACTGGTTGATGCCGAAGTACATGACGTTGAACGCGGGCCGGATGGCGACGTTGAAGCCGTCCTTCTTCAGGCCGTCCCAGTCGGCGGCGGCCGGGAAGTCGTAGCCGTCGATGTCACCGGACTGGAGCGCCTGCTTGCGGGCGGTCTCGTCCGGGATGATCCGGAAGACGACCTTGTCCAGCTTCGCCTTGGTGCCGTGGTAGTCGTCGTTGCGGACGAGTTCGACCGTGTTGTTGGCCTTGTCGTACGCGCCGAACTTGAACGGACCGGTACCGGTCGGGTGCTCGGTCGCGTACGCCGGGAACACGAAGCTGTCGCCCTGCGCCTGCACGTTGTCGGCGTCGTACTGCTTGAGCGCCGTCGGGCTCTGCATGGAGAACGAGGGCAGGCCCAGGATGTCCGGGAACTTGGACGTCACCGCGGTCAGCACGACCTCGGCGGTGCCCGCGTCCTTCGCGCTGCACGACTTGTACAGGGAGGGCTTGGCGCCGTCGGCGAAGCCGCCGAAGTTGTCCACGTAGTACTGGGACACGGCGTCGGACGTGCCTGCGCCCTTCTGGTTGTACCAGCGGTCGAAGTTCGCGCAGACGGCCGCGGCGTCGAACGCCGAGCCGTCGTGGAACTTGACGTTCTGCTTGAGCTTGAAGGTCCAGGTGAGACCGTCGGAGCTGGGGGACCAGCTCTCCGCGAGCTCGGGAGCGGGCTCGGCGGTGCCGGGCTTGAAGGTGGTCAGCCCCTCGAACATCTGGCGGGCGACGCGGAACGTCTCGCCGTCCGTCGCGTAGAACGGGTCGAACAGCTTCGGCGCGCCGGCGGCGCCGAAGGTGAACGTGCCACCTACTTTGCCGGATCCGGCGCTGTCGGTCCCGCGCTCTGATTGAGCGCAGGCGGACAAGGCGAGCGCGGAGACGCCGACCAGGCCGATCGCGGCCAGCCAACGGCTCCGAGCCGTTCGGGATTGAAGCATCAAACACCCCTTGGTGAATCCGACGATCTCACTGTGTGGTCGCCGACCCTAACCGTTGCAAGTTGCCCTTCCGGAACCGCACAGGTCACGATACGGCCACGCGAAGTGCCATTGTGGTACGTCCGGCGCACACGCGCTGACCCAACGTGACCACCGTCGATCCGGTGAGCGCTCTCCTAGGCTGTACAACGGAGAGGTCGGGTCGGTGCGCGGCGGCGCGGTCCGACCGGGAGACTTCGGACACGGGCGGAGGAGGTCGCGGATGGGCTCGCAGGTCGAGTTCCGCTTCCTCGGACCGCTCCAGGTGCTGGTCGACGGCGAACCGGTGCCGGTGCGCGCGGGCCGCCAGCGCTCACTGCTGGTGTCGCTGCTGCTGCGCGCCGGGACGGGCGTCTCGGTCGACGAACTGGCCGAGCACGTGTGGGGTGCCGAACCTCCCGCACGGGCCCGCGGCACGCTCCAGACGTACGTGATGCGCCTCCGCCAGGTCCTCGGCCGGGCCGTGCCGATCCGCACCGTCCCGGACGGCTACCTGATCGACGTCGACGAGAAGACCATCGACGTCGTCCGGTTCGGCGGTCTCGTCGACCAGGGCGAGCAGGAGCGCTCGCTGGGCAACCTGCACGCCGCGTCCGGCCTGTTCACCACGGCGCTGGCGCTGTGGCGCGGTCCGGCGATGATCGACGTGCCGTCGGAGATCCTGCACCGCGACGAGGTGCCGAGGCTGGTCGAGCAGCGGCTGCACGCCGTCGAGCGGCGCGTCGACGTGGACCTGGAGCTGGGCAGGCACGCCGAACTGGTCCCCGAACTGCTCAGGCTCACCGCCGAGCACTCGCTGCGGGAACGGCTGTGGGCGCAGTTGATGCTCGCCCAGTACCGCTCCGGCAGGCAGGGCGACGCGCTGGGCGCCTACCAGCGGGTGCGCGACCAGCTCGCCGACGAGCTGGGCATCGACCCCGGTGACGAGCTGCGGCGCGTGCACCAGCAGGTGCTGGTCGGCGCGCCCGAACTGGACCTGGCGAAGACGGCGCCGCAGGCGAAGCGCGACCGGGTGGTGCCCGCCCAGCTCCCCGCCGACATCGGCGACTTCGTCGGCCGCGGGCAGGCCGTCGTGCTGATAGAAGCCCTGCTCAGGACGGCGCAGGGGGTCCCGGTCGTGACGCTCGCGGGCCCGCCGGGGGTCGGCAAGACCGCGCTGGCCGTGCACGCCGCGCACAAGATGAGGGCGAACTTCCCGGACGGGCAGCTCTACGTGAACCTGCGCGGGTACGCGCGGGGCGCGCCGCTGAGCGCGATCGACGTGCTCCCCCGGTTCCTGCGGGCGCTGGGCGTGGCGCCCGAGTCCGTGCCGCTGGACCAGGACGAGCAGGAGGCGATGTTCCGGTCGCGCATCACCGACCAGCAGGTGTTGCTGCTGCTGGACAACGCGGCCAACGCGGAGCAGATCCGCCCGCTGCTGCCCGGCTCCCCCGGCTGCGCGGTGCTCGTGACCAGCCGCGACACGCTGCGCGGCCTGGCCGTGAGCCACGCGGCGAGCAACGTGCGCCTCGACGTCCTCGACGACGAGGAGGCCAAGGCGCTGCTCTCCGGCATGCTCGGCGAGGACGTCGTCCGCGAGCAGAGCGCCGCCGCGGACGAGCTGACCGCGCTGTGCGCGCACCTGCCGCTCGCGCTGCGGATCGCCGCGGCGAACCTGCTGAGCCGCCCGGAGGTCACCATCGACTCCTACGTCGACGAGCTGCGGGCGGGCAACCGACTGGCCGCGCTGACCGTCGAGGGCGATGAGCGGGCGGCCGTGCACGCGGCGTTCGACCTCTCCTACGCGGCGCTGAAACCCGAGCTGGCGCAGCTCTTCCGGCTGCTCAGCATCACACCGGGCACCGACATCACGCCGGACGTGGCCGCGGCGCTCGGCGGGCTCACCACGCAGGACGCCCGGAGGCGGCTGGACCGGCTGGCGACGGCGAACCTGGTCGACAACCACGCGCCCGGCCGCTACCAGTTCCACGACCTGCTGCGCGACTACGCCGCCGAGCGGCTCGCGTTCGAGGACGACCCCGCCGAGTGCGAGCAGGCGTTCCGCAGGCTCCTGGACTGGGCGATCCGGTCGGTCGACAACGCGACCGACGCCCTGAAGAACACCCTCATGCGCCTGCCGAGGGAGGCCGCGGAGTCCGACGTGGTGCCGCAGACGTTCTGCGCCCCGGACGACGCGCTGGCGTGGCTCGACGCCGAACGCGCCAACCTCGTGGCGCTCGTCGTGCACGCCGGGGGCCGCGAACCCAGCGCCGACTGCTGGCAGCTCGCCGACGCCCTGCGCCGCTACTTCTACGTGCAGGGCCTGCCCGTGGAGTGGCTGGCGACCGCGAAGTCGGGCCTCCTCGTGGCGCAGCGGATCGGCGACGAGGTCGGCGAGGTCGCGATGCTGTCCTCGCTCGGCACCCTCTACTGGGCCATCGGCCAGCACCGGGTCGCCGTCGACTACTACCAGCGGACGTTCCCCATCCAGGAGCGCGGCGCCACCGCCCCCGCCGCGAACGCCGCCGTCCTGTCGAACGTCGGCACCGTCTACATCGACCTCGGCGAACTGGAGCAGGCCGCGCACCACCTGGAGAGCGCGCTCGCGATCACCCGCGAGATCGGCGCGTCGCAGCAGGAGGGCATCGCGCTGCTCAACCTCGGCGGCGTCTACCTGCTGCTCGGCCAGCTCGACCGCGCGACCAGCTCGTTCGAGGGCTCGCTGGAGGTCGGCAACCGGCTCGACGCGTGGATGACGCAGGCGAACAGCCACCGCGCGCTCGGCGAGGTCCACCTCCTCCAGGGCCACCCCGACCGGGCCGCCGCGCTGTTCGAACGGGCGGGCGTCCTCTACAGCCAGGCCGCCGCCCGCAGCTTCGCGAACCTCCCGCACGAGGGACTGGCACAGGCTCACACGATGCGCGGGTGGGGCGCGGAAGCCGTCGAGGAGGCCGAGAAGGCGCTGGCGCTGGCGGAGGAGTCCGGGAACCTCAAGAGCGTCTGCGACGCCCGCAACGTGCTCGGCGAAGCCCTCGACGGGCTCGGCGGGCACGAGGAGTCGCTGCGGCAGCACGTCGAGGCGCTGCGCATCGCCGAGGAGACCAGCTACCCGTGGGGCATCTGCGCGGCCCGCAAGGGCATCGCACGGGCGCACCGCGCTGCCCACCGGCTCGACGAGGCGATGCGGTCCGCGTCGCTCGCGTTCGACAGCGCCGTCTCCTACCGGCTGCGGATCGCCGAGGTCGACGTGCTCGTGCTGCTCGGCAGGCTGCACCTGGACACGGGCGACCAGGAGCGGGCGCTGGAGTGCGCGCGGCGAGCCGTGGACCTGAGCGCCGCCACCGGCCAGCGGCTGGTGCACGCGCGGGCGCTCCAGCTCGCGGGCGACGCGAGCGATACCGACGACCAGCGGCGGCAGGCGCTGGAGCTGTACACGGAGATCGGCGCCCCCGAGGCCCTGCCGCTGCGGAGCATGCTCGGCTAGAGCACCTGGTCGGCGCGGGCGCGGGTGTCGTCGACCGCGAACCAGCCGCGTTCGAACTCCTGCCAGCGGCGCAGGCGGGCCCGGCTCTTCTCGCCGTCCCGCGCCACCGCGCGCTCCAACCGTTCGGCCTCGTCCGGGCCGTCGACCCAGAGCGCGAGGTCCAGGCGCGGTGCGATCGACCGACGAGCTGCCGACACGCCTTCGACGATCAGCACGGCGGCGGGCTCGACGACGACCCACCCGCCGAGCCTCGGCCACCCCTCCGACCAGTCCATCCGCTGGTAGCGGCCCGACTCGCCGCGGGACAGCGGATCGATCACGCCGTCGAGCAGACGCGGCCACCACGCCACCGGGTCGTCCCAGGTGGCGAAGTGGTCGGTCGGCACGACGGTCGCGTCCATCTCCATCGCCAACGCACGAGCCACCGTCGACTTCCCCGCACCGGAAGGCCCGTCGACCGCGACTAGTTTCATGGCCGCTCCTCCGGAGACGGCGGCTCGGCCGCCATAAGTCGGCAGTTCGTGCCCCGATTTTTTCGACCCGGACAGAGACTTCGTCCCCGCCCGGCTCGAAAAAATGGTGACCCGACCTACCGACGCGGCCTCGCGTGGTGGGCCGATTCGAGATCCTGTTGTTAAACGACCCTACGGCCTGACATTGCCCTGCCCAGCGTCAGCTCGTCGGCGAACTCCAGGTCGCCGCCCATCGGCAGACCGGACGCGAGGCGCGTGACGGTCAGGCCGGGGAAGTCGCGGAGCATCCGGACCAGGTAGGTCGCGGTCGCCTCGCCCTCGGTGTTCGGGTCGGTCGCGATGATGATCTCCGCGACGTCCTTGCCGTCGACCTGGTTGCCGATCCGCTGCAGGAGCTGGCGGATCCGCAACTGGTCCGGCCCGACACCGGACAACGGGTCCAGCGCCCCGCCCAGCACGTGGTAGCGGCCCTTGAACTCGCGGGTCCGCTCGACCGCGAGCACGTCCTTCGGTTCCTCGACCACGCAGATCAGCGTCACGTCGCGCTTGGCGTCGCGGCAGATCCGGCAGGTCGTCTCGGCCGAGACGTTGCCGCAGACGTCGCAGAACACGACGCCCTCCTTGACCTTCTGCAACGCGTCCTGGAGACGGCCGATGTCGGCGGGTTCGGCCGCCAGCAGGTGGAAGGCGATGCGCTGCGCGCTCTTGGGCCCGACGCCCGGCAACCGGCCGAGTTCGTCGATCAAGTCCTGAACGGGACCTTCGTACATCAGCCGAGCAACCCGCCCAGACCGCCGAGGTCACCCATGCCGCCCATGCCACCGGCGAGTGGGCCCATCTTCTGGGCGGCGAGTTCCTGCGCGGCGCGGTTGGCGTCGCGGACCGCGGCGACCACGAGGTCGGCCAGGGTCTCGACGTCCTCGGGGTCGACCACCTTCGGGTCGATGTCGAGGCTCTTCAGCTCGCCCGCGCCGGACACGACGGCGGTCACGAGGCCGCCGCCTGCCGTGCCGGTGACCTCGGCTTCGGCGAGCTCCTCCTGCGCGGTGACGAGCTGCTGCTGCATCTGCTGCGCCTGCTGGAGGATCTGCTGCATGTTGGGCTGACCGGGTTGCACCGCGGTTCCTCTCGTCGGATTTGCCACCGCCCACGAGCGTAGTCGCGTCCCGTCTGGCACCGTGGGCGGCGTGCGCAGGTGGCTCACCGTGGTGGTGGTCGGACTCGTGGTGGCCGGGTGCGGCAGCGAGCCCGCGGCCGAGCGCACCCCGCTGCTGGACCCGGTCGTGACGGCCGACATCCCCGCGGGCGACCCGTCCACGGCCCCCGCGGTCAGCGCCCCGACGACGTCGACGCCCCCACCGGTCACGATCGTGCTGAACCCCGGCCACAACGGCGGCAACGCGAGCCACCCGGCCGAGATCAACCGCCGGGTCGCGGCGGGCGGCGGCCAGGTGAAGGCCTGCGACACCACCGGCACCGAGACCAACGACGGCTACCCGGAGCACGCGTTCAACTGGGACGTGACGCTGCGGGTCCGCGCCGCGCTCACGGCCAAGGGCGTCACCGTGGTGCTGACCCGCGAGGACGACGCGGGCGTCGGGCCGTGCGTCGACGAGCGCGCGGCCATCGGCAACGAGGCGGGCGCGGCGGCCGTCGTGTCCATCCACGCCGACGGCTCGGACGTCGCGAGCGCCAACGGCTTCCACGTCGCCTACCCCGTGCCCGCCCGCAACGACGCCCAGGGCGAGCCGTCCGCCCGGCTCGCGGAGGTGCTGCGCGACGGCCTGGCCAAGGCCGGGTTCGCGCCCGCCAACTACATCGGCCAGAACGGGCTCGACGGGCGCGACGACCTGGCGGGCCTGAACCTGTCCGAGCGGCCCGCGGTGTTCGTGGAGTGCGGCAACATGCGCGACGCCACCGAGGCCGCCGTGCTCTCCAGCGACGACGGCAAGCAGCGCTACGCCGCGGCCATCGCCACGGCGCTGCTGACGTACGTCGGACGTTAGGGGCGGACGAGGCCCGTCTGGTAGGCGATCACCACGAGCTGGGCGCGGTCGCGGGCCTGGAGCTTCATCATCGCGCGGTTGACGTGGGTCTTCGCGGTGAGCGGTGAGACGAAGAGCTTGGCCGCGATGTCGTCGTTCGACAGGCCGCCCGCGACCAGGACGACCACCTCGCGTTCGCGCTGGGTCAGCACGGTCAGGCGTTCCGGGGTGGCGGCGTTCGTGGTGGGCTGCGAGAGGAACTGGCTGATCAGCGACTGGGTCGCCTTCGGGGACAGCAGGGCGTCGCCCTCGGCGACGGTGCGGATCGCGGTCAGCAGCTCGGCCGGTTCGACGCCCTTGCCGAGGAACCCGCTGGCGCCCGCGCGAATGGCCTTGGCGACGTAGTCGTCGATCTCGAACGTCGTCAGGACCAGCACCTTCACCCCCGCGAGGTCCTCGTCGGCGATGATCCGGCGGGTCGCCTCCAGGCCGTCCAGCTCGGGCATCCGGATGTCCATCAGCACCACGTCGGCGCGGGTCGTGCGGACCAGTTCCACGGCCTCCAGGCCGTTCGTCGCCTCCCCCACCACCTCCAGGTCGGGCGCGGAGTCGATGAGGACGCGGAACCCGGCGCGGATGAGCGCCTGGTCGTCGGCGAGCAGGACGCGGATCGTCATGGCTTCTTCCCGAGTTTCAGCGGCAGGGTCGCGCGGACGTGGAACCGCCCGTCCGCCCCGATCCCGGCCTCGATGGTGCCGCCGACCGCGCCCGCCCGTTCCCGCATGCCGACGAGCCCGAGGCCGGAGCCCCCGGTGTGCGGCCGGGCGGCCAGCGCGTTGGTGACCTCCAGGATGATCTCGGACGGCGTGTGGACCACGGAGAGGCGGGCCGTGTCGGTGCCGTGCCGGTGGGCGTTCGTCAGCGCTTCCTGCACCACCCGGTACGCGACCAGGTCGACGGTCGCGGGCAGGTCGTGGACCTCGCCGGTCAACGTCGTCTCCAGGTCCAGCCCGGACGCGCGGAACGCGTCCACCAGCTCGTCGAGCTGGGCCAGGCCGGGCGCGGGCTCGGTGGGCGTGTCCGACTCCTCCGGCCTGCGCAGCACGCCGAGCAGGCCGGACAGCTCGTCCAGCACGGCCCGGCTGGAGCGGCGGACGTGGCCGAGCGCCTCGGCGGCGGCCTCGGGCTGGGCGGTGATCAGGTGGCCCGCGACCCCGGCCTGCACGTTGATCACGGCGATGTGGTGCGCGACCACGTCGTGCAGCTCGCGGGCGATGTGCAGGCGCTCCTCGGCGACCCGGCGGCGGGCCTCCTCCTCGCGGGTCTGCTCGGCGCGCACCGCCCGTTCCTCGATGGCCGCGATGGTCGCCCGGCGGCTGCGGACCGCGTCGCCGATCGCCGCCGCCATGCCGATCCAGGCGAACCGGCCGATGCTCTCCCAGTTGAAGCCCGGCGCCGGGGTCAGCAGCACCACCACGACGACCACGAACACCGCCGTGGGGACCGCCGTCCGCAGCGCCGTCCACCGGTCGGTGCGGACCGCGACCGTGTACGTCGCGATCACCACCGGCACCAGGAACGGCTCGACGTCGAAGCCGAACGCCACCGCGGGCACCACGCCGAGCGAGGTCAGGACCAGCGTCCACAGCGGCCACCGGCGGCGCACCGCCAGCACCGCGAACGACAGCGCCAGCAGCAGGAGCAGCGCGGGCGACCTGGGGACGTGCTGCTCCCACGGCGGGCCGTGGAAGGGGGCGGTCAGCAGGTACAGGACAACCGCGAAGAGGGTGTCCACGACGGTCGGGTGCCGCCGGGTGACGGCGCGGAACCTCTGCATCGTGGACACCCTCCGGAGCCTAGGGGTGGTTACGCGTCGCGGCGGCGCAGCAGCACCGCCGCGACGACCAGCGGGACGGCGACCCAGGCCGCGAACACGAGGGCACCCGCGGTGGTGCCGAGCGCGGAGGGGTCGGGGACGACGCTGGTGAACGAGCCGCTCGCGTTGGAGGGCAGGTACTTCAGCACGTCGTCGCGCCACGAGGTCGGCAGCAGCAACTGGCCGAGGCCGGGTGCGAGGAACACGAGGGCGAACAGCGTGGAGATCGCGCCCGCCGTGCCGCGCAGGATCGAGCCGAACGCGACACCCATGACGGCGACGCCGGTCAGCGCGGCGGCGGACCCGACGATCGCGCGGAGCACACCGGGGTCGCCGAGCGCGGCGGTCGGCAGGTCGGCGCCGGACATGATCGCCTGGGCGCCGAGGAAGACGACGACCGAGACGGCCAGCATCGTGGTGAACACCGCGCCGACGACCACGGCCACCTTCGCCGCGAGCACCGGCAGCCGGGAGGGGACGCCGGTCAGCGTCGACCTGATCATGCCGGTCGAGTACTCGCTGGACACGGCCATCACGCCCAGCACGCCGATGATGAGCTGGGTGATCATGACGCCGCTCAGCGCGATGCTGGTGGGGTCGGCCACCCCGCCGCCGCCGGGGCCGGGGCCGTCGCCTCCGCTGCCGATCGTCGACGCGAAGATCAGTCCCGCCGCGAGCATCGCGAACGCGGCTCCGAGCAGGGTGAACGCGCTGGACCGGACGCTGCGGAGCTTCACCCACTCGCTGCGCAGCACGCCTCTGAAGGAGAGGCGGATGTCGGGCTTGGCCAACGGCGGCACGACCGCGGGCGCTTCAAGGGTCATGGTGCTCATCAGGCTGCCTCTCCGAACGCGCTGGTGGTGCCGCCGTGGTACTCGACGGACTCCTGGGTCAACTCCATGTAGGCCTCTTCCAGCGACGCGCGCTGGGGGGTGAGCTCGTACAGCGGGATCCCGGCCGCCAGGGCGCGGGTCGCGATGTCCTCGGTGGAGCGGCCGACCACGTCGAGGACGCCGCCGCCGACCGAGGTGATCTTCACGCCGTCGCCGTTGAGGACGCGGACGAGAGCGCTCACCTGGGACGTCCGGACGTGCACGCCGCGAGCGGCGGACTCGATCAGGTCCGCGACGGACACGTCGGCGATCAGCCTGCCGCGGCCGACCACGATGAGGTGCTCGGCGGTCAGCGCCATCTCGCTCATGAGGTGCGAGGAGATGAAGACCGTCCGGCCCTCGGCCGCCAGGCCCTTGAGGAGCTGGCGGATCCACTTGATGCCGTCCGGGTCGAGGCCGTTGACCGGCTCGTCCAGCATGACGGTGCGCGGGTCGCCCAGCAGCGCGACGGCGATGCCCAGCCGCTGGCCCATGCCGAGCGAGAAGTTGCCGACCCGGCGCTTGGCGACGTCGGTCAGGCCGACCATGTCCAGCACCTGGTCCACCCGCCTGGTGGTGATGCCGTGCGTGGCGCCGATGGCGATCAGGTGGTCGCGGGCCGAGCGGCCGGGGTGCACCGCGCGGGCCTCCAGCAGGACGCCGATCTCCCGCAGGGGCGCCTTGTGCTGGGCGTACGGCTTGCCGTTGACCTTCGCCGTGCCGGACGTCGGCGCGTCCAGGCCGACCAGCATCCGCATGGTCGTCGACTTGCCCGCGCCGTTCGGACCGAGGAAACCGGTCACGGTGCCGGGCTTGATGGAGAAGGTGAGCCCGTCGACCGCGGTCTTGGCCCCGTACCGCTTGGTGAGGTTCGCTACCTCGATCATCGCTGCTCCTGTGGGGATCCGTTGTGGTCCCTCAAGAGTCGTCCGATCGGACGCGAAGATCGTCCTACTGCCGCAGACACCTCGGCGTACCGCGTTCGCGGTACGCCGCTCCACCCGTGGTCGTACTCAGCGCTTGGCCCGCTCAGCCTTCAGTGGACGAGCCCCGAGCTGGTCGGTCAGGAGTTGCAGGACAGCAGCCTCGGGGTCGACCGTCGACGCCACGGCGGTCGGGTCCCTCGGCAGGCTCGCCTCGGCGAGCATCTCCTCCTCGTCCACCGGCTCCGGCGGCAGAGGGGGTTCGTCGAGGTCCGGCGGCTCCGGCGGCGGGGGCACGTCGTCGACGGGCGGGCGCCCGGACGGCGCCTGCCGCTGCGGCGGCTCCACCGCGGCCTTGCCCTGCTGGCTCGGCCTGGTCGGCGCGGGCCTGCTGGCCTTCACCTGGGCCGGGCGCACCGGGCCGGAGCCCGCCTCGCCGTGCACGACGCTGACCTGCCAGGCGCCGCCGAGGACCTTGCCGAACGCCTGGGTGATGGCCCCGGCGTTGCGCGGCTCGGACGTGAGCCTGCCCGCGATGGGCGCGGACGGGTGCGTCAGGACGATCGAGGTGCCGTCGACCTCGGCCACCGTCGCGGGCCCGAGCATCGCCCCGGCGACGGGGTTGACCGCTCGGACCGCGGCGACCAGTTCCGCCCACCGGCGGCGCACCGAGGCGACGTCCGCGCCCTCGGGTTCGGCCACCGGTTCCGGCGCGGGCGGCGGGGCGGCGGGTTCGGGGCGGGTGGGAGGGGCGGCCACGGGTTCGGGCTGGGCGGAGCGCTGGGACGGGCGCTGGAAGGCGGGCTTGCCGGGGGCTGCCGCGGGAGCCGCCGCGGCGGGGGCCTGCGGGGCCGGAGCCGGGGCTTGGGCCTGTGCCTGGGCCGCCGCGGGAGCGGGCGCGGCCGGACCGGCGACCTGGGCGGGCGCGACGCCCGCGGGCCGCCTCTCCAACTGCTCGACGCGTTGCAGCAGAGCGGACTCGGTGTCGCTGGCGGACGGCAGCAGCATCCGCGCGCACACCAGCTCCAGCACCATCCGGGCCGCGGTCGCGCCGCGCATGTCGACCAGACCGGTGTGCACGATCTCGGCGAACCTGGTCAGCGTCGCCGGGCCGACCTTCTTGGCCTGCGCCACCATCCGGGCCAGCTCGTCCTCCGGAGCCGACACCAGGCCCCGGTCGGCCGCGTCCGGCACCGCGCACAGCAGCACCAGGTCGCGCAGCCGCTCCAGCAGGTCCGACGCGAACCGGCGCGGGTCGTGCCCGGCTTCCACGAGCTTGTCGACGGTGCCGTACACCGCCGCGCCGTCGCCCGCGCCGAGCCCGTCGACCATGTCGTCGATCAGCGCCACGTCCGTCACGCCGAGCAGCGCGATGGCGCGCTCGTACGTCACGCCCTCCGGGCCCGCGCCCGACAGCAACTGGTCGAGCACCGACTGCGTGTCACGGGCCGAACCGCCGCCCGCGCGGATGACCAGCGGGAACACCGCCGGAGCGACCGTCACGCCCTCGGCGGCGCAGTTGCGCTCCAGCAGGGCCCGCATCGCGCCGGGCGGGATCAGCCGGAACGGGTAGTGGTGCGTCCGCGACCGGATGGTCGGCAGCACCTTCTCCGGTTCCGTGGTCGCGAAGATGAAGATCAGGTGCTCCGGCGGCTCCTCCACGATCTTCAGCAGGGCGTTGAAGCCCTGCGTCGTGACCATGTGCGCCTCGTCGACGATGAACACCCGGTACTTGGCCTCGGCCGGGGCGTAGAACGCCTTGTCCCGCAGTTCGCGGGCGTCGTCCACACCACCGTGGCTGGCCGCGTCGAGCTCCACCACGTCGACCGTGCCGGACCCGTTCGGCGCCAGCCCGACGCACGAGTTGCACTCGCCGCACGGGTCGGGCGTCGGGCCCTGCGCGCAGTTCAACGAGCGCGCGAGGATCCGGGCACTGGACGTCTTGCCGCAGCCACGGGGCCCGGAGAACAGGTAGGCGTGGTTGATGCGGCCCGCACCGAGCGCGATGCGCAGCGGATCGGTGACGTGCTCCTGCCCGACCACCTCGGCGAAGGTGGCCGGTCGGTACTTGCGGTATAGGGCGAGCGCCACGGTTGCTGACCCTACCGGTGAGGTCCGACGGTCTCCGACGGCCTGGGAGCGCAGCCGCTGCGACCAGGCAAAAAAAGGGGACCCCGTGCACCTACCAGAGCCCGCTTATCCTTGCTGCCTTCCGGCCCTGGGGAGATTCGCGAGATGAGTACCGCACGAGGTCCGTCGCAAGTGTAGCGGGCCGGACGGCGACCGCTCGCGGGCGGGCCCTCAGGGATGGTGATCGGCTTCGACCACCACCCCGTTTTGGTCGGAGCCGAGTGGGTCGGCTAGGCTGGACCACGGAGGATTCGCATAGTGGCCTAGTGCGCACGACTGGAAATCGTGTTGGGTTAACCCCCTCACGGGTTCAAATCCCGTATCCTCCGCGCTGGGAACCGAGGCCCGGACACCGCACGGTGTCCGGGCCTCGGTCGTTCTCCGGCCAGTGGTCACCCGTCCGGCGGCAGATCGGTGTTGGGCTCGGCGATATATTCGCCCCCGCCGCCATTCGCACAGCAGGGACAAGAAAGGTCCACCATGCTGGTTACGACGACGGTTGCGGCGCTGCTCCTTTCGGCGATCATCCCCACCGGCACCGCGGAATTCGCTTCTCCCCCCTCGGGCGTCACCGTGGACGTGGTCACGGTCAACGGCTCCGGTTGCCCGGCGGGCACCGCGTCGGTGGCGCCGTCCTCCGACGGCAGGTCGTTCCGGGTGAGCTTCAGCGAGTTCCTCGCGCAGAGCGGGCCCGCGGCGAAGCCGACGGACTTCCGGAAGAACTGCCAGCTCAGCTTGCGGATCGACAACGCGGACGGCATGTCGTACGGGATTTCCCGGATCACCTACCGCGGTTTCGGGCACCTCGCGGCGGGCGCGCAGGGCTTGCAGCGGGCGACCTACTACTTCGCCGGGCAGTCGTCGACCACAATGCGGAGCCACTCGTTCTCCGGGCCGTTCAGCGATGACTGGGAAACGTCCGACAGTTCCGCGAACGGTGACATCACCTACTCGCCTTGCGGTGAGAATCGAAACCTGAACATCAATTCGGAACTGCGTGTCAACCGCGGGACTTCGGACGCACGGGAGACGAACTTCCTGGCGATGGATTCCGCGGCGGGACGGGTCAGCGCGACTTACGAGTTCGACTGGAAGTCCTGCTGAACGGGGCAGTGGTTCGCCCTTCGGGCGGCCGTCGTCTGCGCTAGCGTCGAACCCATGCCGACCCTTGCCGAGGACCTGCTGCTCCTCCTCCTGGACGACGATTCCGGGCGCCTGATCACCGACGGCACCTCCACCGACCGCGTGCTCGCGGGAGCCGTGCTGGTGGACCTGGTCAACGCCGGACGGGTCGCGGAGGAGAACGGGAAGCTGCACGTGATGGACACCGCCGCGCTGGACGAGCCGGTCCTGGAGGCCGGGCTGGCGCGGCTGGTGGAGAAGGCGCCCGCCAAACCGCAGCGGGCCGTCGAGGTGCTGGCGAAGCACGTGCGCGAGACCGTGCTGGAGGCGCTCGCCGGGCGTGGCCTGATCCGGCAGGACAAGGACAAGGTGCTCGGGCTGTTCCCGCGCAAGACGTGGCCCGCGGTCGACTCGGCGCACGAGGACTCCGTGCGGGCCGAGCTGACGGCGGCGCTGGTCGGAGGTGAACGGCCGGGCGAGCGGGCGGGTGCGCTGATCTCGCTGCTGCACGCCATCGGCGGGGTGCCGAAGGTGGTGGAGGGCGACAAGAAGGCCCTCAAGGCGCGGGCCGCGGAGATCAGCGACGGCGACTGGGCGGGTGTCGCGGTGAAGAAGGCCGTGCAGGCGGTCCAGGCCGCCGTCACGGCCGCCATCGTCGTGGCGAGCACCGCCGGGACCACGAGTTCCTGAAACGCGAACGGGGCCCGCCTGAGCGGGCCCCGTCCTCCGCGCGTCAGACCTGGTGGAGGCGCTCCAGCAGGTCCTCGACGAGGAACAGCACCTCGTCGACCACGGCGTGCCCCGTGCTGGGCCGCACCTTCACGACCTGCGGGTCGTGGTCGCTCGCCTGGTCGGCGAACTCGGCGTTGATGTGCACCACGTCGTAGTTGTAGCGCTTGATGTTCTTGCTGATCAGCAGGTGGTCCAGCACCTGCGCGTTGCCCTCGAACACGTAGCTGTAGCGCTCCAGGGGCGGCAGCGTCTCGATGAGGTCCACGACGGCCCCACCCGCGGTCAGCTTCTGGAGCGCGGGCGAGAACTGGTAGTCGTTGATGTCACCGGCGAGCACGACGTTCGCGCCCTTGTCGATCGCCTGCACCTGGTCGACGAACGCGCGCAGCGACGTGGCCTGCGCCAGGCGCTGCACCTCGGAGCTGCGGGCGGGCGGCTGGAAGCGGCCGTGCATCGCCTGGTCGCCACCCTTGGAGTTGAAGTGGTTGGCGACGACGAACACGGTGCGACCGCGGAAGGTGAACTGGCCCGCGAGCGGCTTGCGGCTGCTGTTCCACGCCGGGTTCGCCGGGTCGACGCGACCGGGCGAGACGGACAGCGCCGCGCGGCCCCGGTCCTTCACGACGGCGACCGGGGTGGTCGCGTCGCCGCCGGGCTTGTCCACGAACGAGACCCGCGCCGGGTTGAACAGGAACGCGACCCGGATGTTGCCGCCGGGCTCACCGCCGTCGGTCTTGTTGCCGGGGTCGATCTGCCGCCACTGGTAGCGCGGGCCGCCCGCCGTGGCGATGGCGTCGACGAACTTCGCCAGCGTCACGTCGGCCGCGACCGTGCCGTCGTCGGTGGCGCCGTTGTTGTCCTGGATCTCCTCCAGCACCAGCACGTCCGGGCTCTTCAGGTTGCTCACGACCGCGCCCGCGAGCCGGTCGAACTTGGCCTGCGGGTTGCCCGGCGCCAGGTTCTCCACGTTGTACGTGGCGACGGACAGCTCGCTCTGCCTCTGGCCCGCGACGACCTCGGGGGTGATGCCGCCGGAGGTGTAGGTGCCGAGCGAGTTCGTGGCCAGCGTGTAGCCGCCGAAGTTGGTGTACTCCAGCGCGCCGACGGTCGCGCCCTTGAGCACGTCGCCGACGTTCGCCTTGGGCAGCGCCGCGCTGCCCGCCTTGACCTTCAGCCTGCCGCTGTTCGGCTTGTCGTAGCCGAGGTAGACGGTGCCGCCGCGGGCCGCCGGGTTCTGCCGGGGCTTGGTGGTGATGAAGCCCTCGCCGAACTCGTTGACCGGGCCGGTGAAGCGGGCGTCGTCCACCTGGAGGAGCTGGCCCTCGCGGGACTCCAGGAAGTCGAGCGCGTACTTCGCCGGGTCGAGCGGGACGGTCTCGATGGTCGCGCCGCCCGCGTCCGGGGCGTAGGCCTCGGGGATGGACGTCGGGGTGATCACCTCGGGCGCCGGGACCGGGTTGCCCTGCGACACGACGGTGATCCGCGTGGGCGTGGCGATCTCGGTCAGCGTCTGGTTGGTGCCGGTGTCGCCGCCCGGCCGGTACTCGGCCACGGTGCCGCTGACCAGCACGGAGTCGCCGGGCACGACGGTGAACGGGACGGCGTTGGTGTAGACGAAGATGCCCTCGCTGGTGCGCGCGTCGCCGTCGACCTGCGCGTCCTGGATCCAGAACCCGCGGTCGCCGGACGCGCGGGTGCCGGTCACGACGCCGGGCACGCTCGCGACCTGCTGGCCGACCAGCGGCGACACCCGGCCGGAGCCCTGGATGTCGTGGATCCGCTTGTCACCGGGCACGGGGTCGGGATCGGGGTCCGGGTCGGGGTCGCCGCCGCCGGGCGTCTGGCCCTTGCTGTTGACCGGCGTGGGCGCGCCGACGGTGAAGTCGGCCGCGTTGTCGTCGGTGTCGGGCAGTGCCGAGCCACGGGCGGCGGAGGTCGTGTTGGCGAGGTTGCCGGTGGCCGTCCCCTCGCGGACGACGGTCGCGGTGCCGTAGCCGACCAGGTCCTTCACGCTCGGGTCGGCCGCGCAGGCCGCGGCGGTCTTGCAGGTCAGCGCGGTGGTGCCGGAGACGAGGGCGATCGTGCCGCCGGTGCCGGACATGGCGATCGTGCCGGTGGCGTCGGTCGTCGGCAGCTCGACCGTGCCGCCCGTGCCCTTCGCCTCACCGACCAGGAAGCGCCCGCCCGCGGCGATCGAGCCCGCCAGCGGGGTGGTCTGCCACGTGCTGGCCGCGCTGGCGCTCGCGGGCAGGTACTGCACGCTCCAGCCGTCGACCGCGACCGCTGCCGCGCCCTTGTTGGCCAGCTCCACGAAGTCCTGCGTGAGGGTCGCGCCGGAGTTGCCCCCACCGCCGTACACCTCGGCGATGAGCGCGTCCGGGCTCGGCGCGGCGTTCGCGGTGACCGGCAGCGCCACGGCCAGCGTCACGGCGGTGGCGGCGGTGACCGCCAGTCCGACGCGGGGCAGTGATGGTCTCAAGACTTCCTCCGGATGTTGGCGGGTCCGCGAATCTTCCCCGCATCGAGTGAACGAAGGAAGGCTTAGTTACTAACGGTTAACCTGCCCATCGCGAGGTTGACATCTGCCGTAACGAACGACCCGCAGGCGTGGATAGGTAGGGTCGGCTCACGCTTCGCGGTCCTCTCTGCAACCAAAAGGTGACAGGATCACTCGAACGTGTGTTCGAAGATGCGCTAGGCTGATCACGAGGGTGCGAGCCGGTGGCCCTCCCAGCGCCGGCACCACACAGCGGATCGAGGACGAGGCGCTCGCGACCTGACGAGGTGGCGAGCGCCTCGTGCTGTGTCCGCCCGCGTAAACCACTCCGGCGGAGCGTCACACGGCGAGGGAGAGCCGCCAGCGTGCGCAGTGCCGGTGGTGGGGAGCGTTGGACGAGGCGGTGTTCGGGGGCGACGAGAACTACGCCACCCCGCACCCAATCCGGGCGTGGACCAAGGCCCGGTGGAGAAGGTCACCGCTCAGGGGAGCCGTGAGGTCGAGACCTCGACCGAGAGATCGCCACTCAAGAGAGCCGCAGGGTTGACGCCTTGGCGGAGAAGGTCACCGCGAAGGCGTACGCCCCGACGGACAGGTTGCCCCAGGGGGAGCTGCGGACCAAGGCCCCGACCGACAAGGCCGCCAGCGGAGCGGCCAAGGCCTCGACGGCGACCGCCGGGCGTCCACACGTCCGGTGCGACCAGGTCGATTCCACCCCACCACCCGCAGGACGGGTGTTCCACTAGCGGCGACGCGTCGTCACGACCGCGCCCTGCACAGGAGGCCCCTCCCAGCGGTGGGAGCGCTGGGACGCCTGGACCTGAGCCCGTCAACGCGAAGAGCCCCGCACCTCGTGAGGTGCGGGGCTCTTCGACTGGCGGTGGCGGTGGGATTTGAACCCACGGAGGCTTTCACCTCACACGCTTTCGAGGCGTGCTCCTTCGGCCGCTCGGACACGCCACCGCTAAGAACAATACAAGACGGCTGTCCGGGCCCGTCGAGCGGGTTACCTGTTGAACTTGTCCTTGAGGCCCGCGACGCCGTCGGCGGTCTTGTCGCGCAGGTCGTGGCCGGTTTCCTTGGCGTGGCCCTCGACCTGGTCGGCCTGGCCCTCGACGCGCAGGGTCTGGTTGCCGGTCTTCTCGCCGACCTTCTCCTTGACCTCGCCGATCAACTGCTGCGCCTTGTCCTTGGCCTTGTCCACGATGCTCATGGCACTGGGTTGCCCCGAACGGACGCGCGCGAACCGTGCGGAGGGTCACACGGGGCGCTGGTCGGTGAAGAAACCCGCCAGCAGGGCGGCGCAGTCGGCTTCCAGGACGCCGCCCTGGACCTCCGGGCGGTGGTTGAGCCTGCGGTCGCGGACGACGTCCCACAGGGAACCCACGGCGCCGGTGCGGGGCTCCCAGGCGCCGAACACGACCCGGTCGACCCGTGCGAGGACGAGGGCGCCCGCGCACATCGTGCACGGTTCCACGGTGACCGCGAGGGTGCAGCCGGTCAGCCGCCAGCCGTCGCCGTGGACGGCCGCGGCGGCGCGGAGGGCGAGCACCTCGGCGTGCGCGGTCGGGTCGCCGGTCGCTTCGCGGGCGTTGCACGCCGCGGCCAGCTCGGTGCCGTCAGGGCCGAACACGGCCGCGCCGATGGGGACGTCCCCGGTCGCGGTGGCGCGGCGGGCGGCGGCCAGCGCCGCGCGCACCATGGCCTCGGGCGTCGGGGTCACGCCTGGATCTTGTCGAGCAGCTTCGTGAACTCGTCGGCGAAGCCGCACCGCTGCGCGATCATCTGCAACTGCTCGTCGGGGTAGAGGTCCACCTCGTCCACGACGATCTGCATCTCGTGCTTCGGCATCCCGAGGTCGGCGAGGACGCCGAGGTCGCCCTCCGGCCACAGCTCCTCGTCCTCCTCGTCCGGCGGATCGACCCGCAGGAGGTCCAGGACGTCCGCGGCGATGTCGTAGTCGAGCGCCGCCGCCGCGTCGGACAGCAGCAGGGACACCCCGCCCGGCACCGGTCGGAGGATGATGAAGAACTCGTCGTCGACGGCCAGCAGACCGAAGGCCGCACCGGTCGATCGGAGTTGGCGCAGCTCGGTGATAGCCGCGTCCAGTTCGGACAGCGCTGAGCTGTCCATCGTGCTGCACCGCCAACGGCCGTCCTCCCGGACGACCGCGACGGCGAAGCCGTTGACCGGCTCCTGCTCTGCCATGAGCACACCGTAGGGGGCAGCCGACCCGCCCGGTAGCACGGGGCCTCCGGGAGCAGCGCCGAGGGCCCGTCCGATGTCAGTATCGACCCATGAGCACAACTCTGGTTCCCCGCTTCGCCGGACTCCTCGACGCGGCACGGGCCGTGCAGCCGCGGACCGTCGCGCTGCGCAGGCAGGTGCACCGCCACCCCGAGCAGGGTCTCGACCTGCCCGCGACCCAGGCGGCCGTCCTGGCCGCGCTGGCGGACCTGCCCCTCAAGATCACCAGGGGCGAGCGGTCCAGCGCGGTCGTGGCCGTGCTGGAGGGCGGGAAACCCGGTCCCACGGTGCTGCTGCGCGGCGACATGGACGCCCTGCCGCTCCAGGAGGACACCGGGCTCGACTACGCGTCCGAAGTGGACGGGACGATGCACGCGTGCGGCCACGACACGCACGTCGCCATGCTCGCGTCGGCGGCGCGGCTGCTGTGCGAGCGGCGGGCGGAGCTGGCGGGCCAGGTCGTGTTCATGTTCCAGCCGGGCGAGGAGGGCCAGCACGGCGCCCGCTACATGCTGGAGGAGGGGCTGCTGGACGCGGCCGGTCCCCGCGTGGAGAAGGCGTTGGCCATCCACATCACGTCGACGCTGCGGTCCGGCGTCATCACCTGCCGCCCCGGCCCGATCATGGCTTCCGCCGACACCTTCCACGTGACCGTCACGGGTCGCGGCGGGCACGGCGGCATGCCGCACGACGCGATCGACCCGGTCCCGCCGACCGCCGCGATGGTCGGCGCGCTGCAAACGATGGTGGCCAGGCGGGTCAGCGTGCACGAGCCCGCGGTCGTCACGATCGCCCACCTCGTCGCGGGCACCACCACCAACATCATCCCCGAGACCGCGCTGCTGGAGGGCACCATCCGCACGCTCTCCGAAGCCACGCGAACGCTGGTGCACAAGGAAGTCCGCCAGGTGTGCGAGCACGTCGCCGCCGCGCACGGCTGCACCGCTGCGGTCGAGGTCGTCCCCGGCTACCCGGTCACGGTGAACGACGACACCGTCGGCGCGCACGTCCTGGACCTCGCGGCCGAGGCCATCGGGGCGTCCTGGTCCGAACCCATGCTGGACCCGCTGATGGGCGCGGAGGACTTCTCGTACGTGCTGGAGCAGGTGCCCGGCGCCATGGCGTTCCTCGGCGCGTGCCCGCCGGACGTGGACCTCGCCGTCGCCGAGGCCAACCACTCCAACCGGGTGCTGTTCGACGACGCGGCCATGGAGCACGGCGTGGTCCTCTACACCGCGTTCGCGCTGGACGCGCTGAGCTGAGAACCCGCACCCGGTGATCGCCCGACGCCGGCAGGATGGGGCGCGTGCCTGACGTGTGCGTGCTCGGACTGGGGTTGATCGGTGGTTCGGTGCTGCGCGCCGCCTCCGCCGCTGGGTGGACCGCGTGGGGTGCCACGAAGTCCGCGGTCGACGTGGAAGCGGCGAGAGCCGACGGCTTCGACGTGACCGCGGACCTCGACGAGGCGTTGCGGCGGGCCGCGGAGGTCGACGCGCTGGTGGTGCTGGCCGTCCCGCTGCCCGCCGTCGACGACGTACTGCGGCGCGTCACCGCCCTCGCCCCGAAGGCGAGGCTGACCGACGTGGTGAGCGTCAAGGAGCCCGTCGACGACGCCGTCCGCAGGCTCGCCCCGACCACCCGGTACGTGGGCGGGCACCCGATGGCGGGCGCCTCCACCTCCGGGTGGGCCGCCGGTTCCGGTTCCCTGTTCGACGGCGCGGCCTGGGTGGTCGCGGTGGACGACGATTCGGACCAGGCCGTGCTGCGCGACGTCGTCGAGTTCGCGCTCGCCACGGGGGCGCACGTGGTCCCGACGAGCGCCGCCGAGCACGACTCGGCGGTCGGGCGGATCTCGCACCTGCCGCACATCCTCGCCACCGTGCTGGCCGCGGTGGGCGCCGACGGCGGTCCGCTGGCGCTCTCGTTGGCGGCGGGGTCGTTCACCGACGGCACGCGGGTCGCCGGGACGCGGCCGGAACTGGTGCGGGCGATGTGCGAGGGCAACCGGTCGGCTCTGCTGGACGCGGTGGACGACGCGCTCGGCAGGCTCGGCGCGGCACGGGGTTCCCTGGCGTCGACGGGCGGTCTGGCCAAGACGATCGACGCGGGCCACCAGGCCAGGAAGGCGTTCGACGCGCAGAAGACCGCGGAGCGGACCGACGTGACGATCGACCTCGGTTCCGCCGGCGCGCCTGCCGCGCTCCGGGCTCTCGGGGCGCGCGGTGGCCGTATCGTTTCGTTGCGGGGCAAGACCGCGAGGGCGAAGACCTCGTAGGGTCGGCGGTGTGGAGCGTCGCAGCCTGATCGCCGTACTCGGAGGGCTGGCCCTGCTCGTGGGGGCCGTCGTCGTGCTGCGCACGGAATCCCCGCCGCCGCTGGTGAAGTCGAACGACCCGGTCACCCTGACCCGGTTCCTCGACGAGCGGGTCGACTACCGGGCGGAGAAGCAGGGGCTCGTCGCGCCGTCCGACCTGAAGCTGACGGCGCTGGACATCACCAGCCTCCGCGCCATGTGGACGCCCACCGCGGGCTACGGGTACGAGGTGCGCTGGGCCGACCAGGTGCGGCTGGTGGTGGTGCCGGAGACGGAGCTGACCGGCCTGCCCGCCAACGACGAGGTCACCGTGGAGGTCCGGGCGGTCGACGCCGAGGGCCACCGGTCGGCGCCGTCGAGCATGAAGGCCGTGCCGCGACTGCTCTACAACGAGGCGTGGGCGGACCACCTGGTGGCGCCGGTCGACCACTTCGACGGCCAGGCCGCCCTGTCGTCGCACCGCTGGCGGGTGCTCGGCGACGACGACTGCCTGGGGCTGCGGTCGCTGCCCGGCGTGAAGCGGGTGGAGATCACCTGCGACAACACCGAACTCCAGTCGAACATGACGCTCGTGCTGACCGAACCGCAGGCGGCGTACGACGGCGAGCGCGGCCGGGTGATGCTGACGATGGACGGCCCCGGCATGAACGCCAACGGCCTCAACCAGGAGGCGTCGATCACGCTCCTGCCGGAGCCGTACGACGACCTGCCGTGGCTGGGCATGTACGACAACATGTCCGCGCCGACGCGGATCCCGCCGAGCGCGATCGTCATGCACATCACCCCGTTCGGCGCGAGCTTCGACAAGGGCGTCGACGTCCCGACGACGTCGCGGGTCGTGCCGGTGAGCGGCCGGTCGGTCGTGGCGTCGACCGGTGTGCGGCACCGGTGGGAGCTGCGGGTCCTCCAGGACGCCGTGGTGGCGGTGCGCGACGGCGAGGTGCTGGCCGCGATGCCCGCCGCCGTGCCGTGGACGACGGCGCGCGCGAGGCTCGCGTTCCGCGACGCCAGGGGCACGACGATCGACTCGTTCGGCGTCGGGGGCGGTGCGGAGAACCCGAGGTCGACGTCGGTCATCCCTCTGGGCCCGTCGGAGCGCGAACCGTCCGCGACGACGTTGGGGACGGTGTCGTCGGCGCAGTTCGCGGGCGCGGAGTCGCTGCGGGTCGTGGCGGGCGTGTACGGCAACAACGACGCGCCGGTCACCGTCCGCTTCGGCGACCGGGAGGTGCTGGCGAAACCGATGTTCCCGTGGGGCGCGGTCGGTCCGACGGTGTCGACCACGCTCTACGCGGACTTCCCGTTGCCCGATCCGGCGATCGGCGACTCGTCGAAGCTGCGGCTCACGTCGACCACCGACATCGACTCGGTCAGCGCGAACGTGGTGGTGCGCGACGGCGTCGACGCGCCCGCCAGGAAGCTGCCGAGGGTGAGCGACCTCGGCGCGCTGGTGCGGCGGGTCGCCCAGCCGAGGCTGAGCGTGGGGCACGAGAGCAACGTGTCGCCGCCGACGCAGTTCCCGCGCGGCGGCAAGGTTCGGCTGGTCGTGGAGCTGGACGCGGGTCACGACCACGTCGTCGCGGAGACGTCCGGCATCGAGGTCGAGCTGGACGGCGACCGGATCGTCACGCTGCCGACCACCGCTGACGGGCCGTCGGCGGGCGGGCGGTACGAGTTCTGGTTGGAGGCCGGGGGGTTGACGTCCGGGGCGCACCGGATCACCGCCCGCGTGCAGCCGAAGGACCCGTCGACGCCCCCGAGGGACACCCAGCAGTCGTTCGAGATCCGGGCCGGTTGATCTCGGGTCGACAACGACTAGTGACCCCGGTCGGTGGTCCGCCTAGCTTGACGCCATGGACCGACGTCGGATCGCCGTGGTGGCCGCCGGTCTCGTGCTGTTCGGCGGGGCCGTCGTGGTCCTGCGCGGCACGGGGCTGACCGGCTCTCCGCCCCCGACGTCGACCGCCCCTCCGCCGCCGACGTCGTTGACGAAGTTCGCGGGCCAGGGGGTCGTCCTGCCGCCCACGCCGGACAAACCCCAGTCGCCCCAGGGCCTCTCGGTGCTGTCGGGCCCGCAGCGGCTCCAGTTGCGGTGGTCCGGCGACTCCCCCGGTTTCGAGGTGCGCTGGGGTGTGGAGGCGCTCGACCACTCGCTGCTGGTCGCGCAGCCCGTCGCCCAGCTCGATGGCCTGGAGGACGGGCGGGAGTACCGGGTCGAGGTGCGCGCGGTCGACTCGTTCGGCAAGCGGTCGGCGCCCGTGACCGGGTCAGGAACGCCGCGCACCGACACGTCGACGGACAGCCGGTACGTGCTGGTGGACCGGTTCGACCAGCCGAACGCCCCCGACCCGACCCGGTGGCGGCTGGCGACGCGGGAGAACTGCGCCCGCGCCACCCCAGGCGAGGGCGACGACGCGCACAGGCTGGTGATCAGCAGCAACTGCGCCGCGGCACCGGTGACGCTGCGCTCGCGGACGCCGTTCGCGCTGGCGGACGCGGACGAGCTGGGCCGGTTCGCCGTGGAGACGGACGCGCCCGGCGTGGACGGCGAGCTGTTCCTCGACCTGGTGCCCGGCCCGGTCAGCGTGGTCTCCGGCGCGCCCGCCGAGCAGGCGGCGGACCGGGCGGTGGACGCCGTCGGGCTGCCGCCCGGCACGGTGCGGGCCCGGATCGCGTCGAGCGCGGGCACGACGACCGCGCAGGTCGTCGTGGCACCGGGGACGCCGAGGATCGCGCCGACCGACGAGCAGCCGCACCCCGTGCCCGCCGCGCGCCTCGGCGTGAGCCAGCGGTGGGAGGTGGTGCTGCGCCGCGACGGCGTGCGGGTGCTGCGGGACGGCGCGCTGGTCGCGAAGGGCGAGGTGGCGCCGCAGTGGACGGAGGCGACCGCGCTGATCGGCGTCGTCGGCCCGTCCGGTGAACGCGTGCACGTGGACCTCGTCGCGTTCGGCGGCCGGTCCGCCCCGACCCCGCCGCTGGTGCCGTCGCCGGGTGTCCGGGTCGAGGTGGGCGCCACGACCACGTCGGACCCCGGCACGGGTCCGGTGCCCGACGTGCTCGGCGGCCAACTGCGGATGAGCATCGTGCACACCGACGGCTCCGGGGTCGCGCCCGAGTTCACCGCGCTGGTCGGCGGGACCGTCACGGTGCCGCTGCGGCCCGCCGTGCCGGGCACGGGGTGGCGGCCGGAGAGCGGCTACCCGGTGATCGGCGACCTGCCGCCGGAGTCGCTGCGGCTGTTCGGCCAGGACGAGCACGTGCTGGTCGGCGTGGTGACGCCGCGACCCATGCGGATCCAGGTGACCCACGCCGACCTGGAGCTGGTCGCGCGGCCCGGCGCGCCGACGGCCCCTCCGCCGAGCACGGAGACCCGCGCGCTGAACGGCGTGGAGCTGGACCTGGCCAGGGCGACCGGGACGGTGCTCGACGCGAGCGGCAGGCCGGTGCCCGACGGTGAACCGCTCCAGGCGGGCAGGCTCGTCCTCGACGTCGTGCTGGACGGCCTGGAGGGCAGGCGCACGACCGCGCGGCTGCCGGGGCTGGCCGGGTTCACGATCCGGCTGGACGGGGACCAGGTGGCGAGCGTCCCGACGGCCGAGGACGGCCCGGCGGTGGCGGGTCGATGGCGGCTCGCGCTCAACACCAGCGGACTGTCGCCGGGTCCGCACATGATCGAGATCAAGGCGTTCAGCACCGAGAGCGGGATCCGGCCCGCTTCGGCGTTCGTGTCGTTCTTCATCGCCGCGTAGGACGCCCGGTTCGCGAACGACCTGCCGATGTCCGTTTCCGGGGGCAAGATGAGGGCATGTCGCGTGCCCTGGTCCTCGACGTCGCCCGCACCCCGTTCGGCCGCTACCGGGGAGGGTTGGCCGGTATCCGGGTGGACGACCTGGCGTCGCTGCCGATCAGCGAGCTGATGCGCAGGCACGGCGGCGAGCTGGACCCGGCCCGGATCGACGACGTCCTGTACGGCAACACGAACGGGGCCGGTGAGGAGAACCGGGACGTGGCGCGGATGGCCGCGCTGCTCGCGGGGCTGCCGACGAGCGTGCCGGGCGTGACCGTCAACCGGCTGTGCGCCTCCGGTGGGGAAGCCGTCGTCCAGGCCGCGCGGGCGCTGTCGCTCGGCGACGCGGACGTGCTGATCGCGGGTGGCGTGGAGGGCATGACCCGAGCGCCGTTCGTGGTGCCGCGGCCGGAGAAGCCGTTCGCGGACCGCTTGGAGACCGCGTCCACGGCGCTGGGCTGGCGGCTGGTCAACCCGAGGATGCCCGCGCAGTGGACCGTGCCGCTCGGCCGCGCCGCCGAGGAGGTGGCCGGGGAGGTCGGCGTCAACCGGGGGCAGATGGACGCGTTCGCGCTGCGCTCGCACCGCCGGGCGGCGGCCGCGTGGGACGCGGGCGTGCACGACGGCTTCGTGTTCCCCGTGCAACTCCCGGACGGGACGGTGATCCGCCGCGACGAGTCCGTGCGGCCGGAGACCAGCCTGGAGAAGCTGCGGAAGCTGCGGTCGGCGTTCTCGGAGAAGGGCCCGGTGACCGCGGGCAACTCCTCGCCGATCAACGACGGGGCCGCCGCGGCGCTGATGGGCACCGACGAGGTGGCGGCCGAACTGGGCCTGGAGCCGCTGGGCGAGATCGTCGGCAGCGCGGTCACCGCGGTCGAGCCGCAGCGGTTCACGCTCGCGCCGATCAGCGCGATCAGGAAGCTGCTCGCCCGGCGCCGGATCGACGCGGCCGACGTGGCGCTGTGGGAGATCAACGAGGCGTTCGCCGCGATGGCGCTGTCCGTGCTGCACCACCTGCCCGAGATCGACCGGGAGAAGGTGAACGTGCACGGCGGCGCCATCGCCTACGGCCACCCGCTCGGGGCGTCGATGCCGAGGGTCTTGTTCGACCTCTGCCGCCACCTGCGGGCCCGCGGCGGCGGCCTGGGCATCGCCGCCGCCTGCGTCGGCGTCGGCCAGGGGTTGGCCGTCGCCGTCCGCGTGTGACCTAGATGCGCCGCGACACCTGCGGGTAGTCGACGACCACGCCCTGCGCGTCCACGACCAGGTCGGACGAGAAGTCGCCGGAGCTGAAGTTGACCACCGAGGTCTCCTCGCCGACCGAGACCGTCCGGTACGTCTGCTGGACGACCTGCACGGACAGGTCCGGCAGGGACACCCGCACGACCGGCAGCACGGCCTCGCCCGCTTCGCGGTGCAGCCCGAGCCGCCGGATCGGGATCGAGTTGAACAGGACGACGAACTGGACGTCCACGTCCATCGCCCCGTCGAACTCGGCCCGCTCGGAGCCCTTGCCGGTGTCGACGAGCCAGGCGCCGTCTGCGCCCCGGCTCAGCGAGATCTGCTTCTCCTCCTCCACCGTGGCGCTGCGCAGGAGCAGGCGCTTCACCGTGCCCTCCTCGCCGACCCCGAGTTCGAAGGAGGCGCTGAACTGCTCGTTCGGACCGGCCGTGACGAGGCGACCGGACGCGCGCAGGCGCCGCTGGTCGGACAGGAGCAGGCGCACCTGTTCCAGCCGCGGCTCGCGGTAGCCCTGCCAGGTCACCATCTCGGGACGGCGTGCGGACGCAGAAGGAGAGCGGGTCTCCCCGGCCGGGGCTACCCGCTCATCCGTGTTGAACGAGTTCACTGGCCACCCGGGAGGAAGTCCTTGGCCTTTTCGGCGACCGACTTGATCTGGTCCTCGTGCCCGAACTTGCCCGCGGCGAACTCGGCGGCCTTGTCGATGCCGTCGTCCACCTTCTCGTGGTTCTGCTCGAGCAGTTCGGCGGCCTTGTTCTTGATCTCATCGAAGTTCACAGGTGCTCCTTCGCACTCCAGGGAAGGGTACCGGAGCACGCCCTCGGACCCCACTGCCAAACGGACGGCGGTGACGCTACGCCCGATGCCGAACTTCGGCCCGGCCAACTCTGGACCAACACCCGGTACCCCGTGCGAAGATGTGCGCGCCGCCGCCTGGTCGGCCGTCCACACGGCCATCACCAGGAGGAACGCCACATGTTTCGGCTCACGCGCCTCACGGCGCCGCCGCTGTTGTTGCTCGCGGTCCTGACCGTTCCGGCGCACGCCACCCCGGAACGGACCGCCGAGTTCACGACGACGACCACGGCCACCTCGGTCGCGGCACGCAGTGATCGACGTCCCGTAGCGGGCGGCCTGTACGACGCCGTCGCGAAGAAGACGTTCGTCTCCTGGGCGGGTCGGTACGAGGACAACTACGCCCAGTCGTTCGACCACCGCACCAGCACGTGGTCGACGCCCGTGAAGTACGCGGACGGCGACTCGGACTCGCACAACTACCCGACGCTCGTGCAGGCCAGGGACGGCCACCTGCTGTCCTTCCGGGGCAGGCACAACGTCGAACTGGTCCTGAACCGCGCTCCCGAACCGCACTCGTCGGAGGGCGTGTGGACCGAGCGGGTGATCTCGAAGGACGCGGCGACGTACCCGATGCCGTTCGTCACGGCCGACGGCACGATCTTCGTGTTCTTCCGCGAGACGTCGCACGACCTCGACCCGTCCGTCCCGACCGACACGCGACCCATGCAGTACGTCGTGTCCAAGGACGACGGTCGGACCTGGCAGACCTCTCAGGAGCTGACCGGGAACCCGTTCGCGCTCGGGTCGACCGACCGGGCGGACAACATGAACGAGACCTACTTCGGCCAGTTGCGGCAGGAACCCGACGGTCGCGTGAGGATCGTCTACACGCTGGCGGGCGGCGGTCCGGAGGGCCACCTGCACGACCGGTACCACCGCAACGTCTACTACACCTGGTTCAACCCGAAGAACCTGCGCTTCTACTCGGCGAGCGGCCGGGACCTCGGCACGCAGGTCGACGACGCGGACCAGGAGCGGTACCTCAAGGTCGTCGAGACGCCGCTGACGGTGCCGAACGGGGTCAAGTCGCCGGACTACATCCAACTGGTCGGCACGACGCTCGGGCAGCCGTTCCTCCTGTGGTTCAGCGGTGACGAGGCGAAGGGGCCGCTGCGCAACAACCTGTCCTGGTGGAACGGTTCCCGGTGGCAGACCGAGGAGGTCGCGCGCGGGCTGCGGGTGCGGGAGATGGAGCCGCTGAACCCGCTGGCCTGGCGGGTGTACGCGACCGAGGACGGCAAGCCGAACGTGAACACCTACCGGGTGGTGCTGGGCCGCACCTGGGAGGCCGAGACGGTCATCCCGACCGCCAAGCCGGTGCAGCGGATCGAGCTGATCAAGGACTTCCGGGACCCGGTGCGGGTGCTGCTGTCCGGCGCCTCGTCCGCGCGGGACGTCGCCGTCGCCGACGGTGACATCTCCGTGGCGGGGATCAAGCGCCGCTGACGCACGAGAACGCCCCCGCGAGCGGTGCTCGCGGGGGCGTTCTCACGTGCTGGTGGGACTAGGGAGCGGACTTCCGGCGGCGCATCACCAGCAGCGCGCCGGCGCCACCGCCGACGAGCACGATGCCGATGATCAGCGGCACGAAGATCGACGCGCCGGTGCTGGCCAGGTCACCGCTGCTGCCACCCGCGGGGACGGGGGTGGTCGTCGTGGTGGGGGCCGGCGGCGTGGAGGCGGGCGTCGACTCCGTGGTGGAGGTCGGCGGGGTCGTCACCGAGCTGGACGGCGGCGGGGTGCTGCTGGCCGGGGCGGTGGCCCAGGACACGGAACCCTCTGCCTTCAGGCTGGCCTTGGCCGGGAAGGCCACGACCAGGGACTGCGTCTGGAGCTGGTCGTTGCTGCTGACGAACAGGCGGCCCTGGGCGAGTTCGGCGTTCGCCTCGACGGAGAACGACGCCTTGCCGTCCGGCGTGCCCACCGGGACCTTGACGTAGAACTCCTCGGTCTTGGTGCCCGCGTCCTGCACGGCGAGCGTGCCGGCCTTCGGGTCCGCCAAGGGGTTGCCGTTCTTGTCCGCGAGGACGACGCCCTCGGGCAGGTCGGCCTTGAGGACGACCTCACCGGCCGTCGTCGTGACGGTGAACGGGCCGATCAGGTCGCCCGCGTTGCCCGACTTCTCCTTGGGCTCGACCGTCAGCGTCGGGGTCGGCTGCTCCTTGATGCCGGTGTTCTTCTCACCGGTCAGGTAGTCGTAGAGGGCGACGACGTCGCCGTTCTTGACCCGGCCCTTGTCGAGCTTCGCGCCATCGCTGAAGTGCCAGATCGCGGCCTGGGTCCCGCCGATGGCCTCGTTCTCGTCGAGGTCCTTGCCGATGACCGCGCCCAGTTCCTTCGCCTTCACCAGCGGGAAGGTGTACTGGAGGATCCACGCGATCTTGTCGGCGTTCTCCTTGAACTTCGTGTTCGGGTTGGGGTGCTTGTCCCACGGCACCTCCTTCAGGCCGCGGCCGTGCTCGAGCGGGGTCGGCAGCTCGACGCAGTACGCTTGGACCTTGGTGTTCGTGCCGTCGATCTCCAGACCGATGAGGCTGGTGTCGAGCTTCTTGTCCTTGCCTTCGAGGAAGACGTCGGCGCCGCGCTGGTCCCACTCGGGCTTCGGCTTGACGTGGACCTCGGCGATGGCGGGGAGGGCTGAAACCAGCAGTGCGAGGGAGGCGCCTAGGACTGCCGCACCAATGCGCGACGCGCTCAACCGGGATGTCATGGATCTCCTTCAAGCTCTCTGACTAGCCCGAATCGGGTGACAAAGAAGTGGGATCCTGTCGTCCAGCCGGGGGCTCAGGGGCCCCTTACTTCACGCGGATTCGACAGGAATCAGCGGAACACTATCCGATCGGGTGACACACGATCAGCTTAGGGTAACCGGACGTCCCGCAATGACCGCGACCAGCGGGAACGCACATCGGACATCCACTGTGGACGATCAAATGTCACCACATGATCACGTTCACGGTTCTGAAGCACACCGCCGGAGCGGGCAGACCACCCGGTCCACAATGGCGTTTCCGCAGGTGGACCATTGTTAATGAAGGTTCAACAGTGAAGGACTGACCGTTCCGTGGTCACACCGTTACAATAAGGTGATCAATCCATCGGTGATCGATGTGGTGACCCCGGCCGGTAGCTCTGCCACTTGGGTGTCGCGATTGGACCATCAGCACCACAAGGCCACTGACCTGGTGATCTACGCCACCAGCTCCGCCTGCGCGGTCTCCCGGATGTCGCCCGCGCGCAACGACGTCCCCGGCAGGCACAGCGCTCCGACGTCGGGCACCTGACCGCCGAGGATCCACCGCACCAGCCCGGCGAGCTGGTAGGCGATCATCGGCGGCACCGCGTCCCCGATGTGCCGGTAGGCGTTGCCCAGGATGGACACGTCGAACCGGAACCGGCGCGGGAAACCCTGGAGCAGCGCCATCTCGCGCACGGTGCACAGCCGGTGCTGCTGCGGGTGCGCGTACCGGCCGTTGCCGACGTGGGCGCACTCGCGCTTGATCGTGCGGGCGGGCTCGTCCCACCACATCCGACCGTAGACGTCCGGGTGGGACCCCCAGCGGCCCGTTTCGATGATCTTCAACTGGGCCGGGTTGAGCAGCGCCGCGGTCGCGTCGGACCCCACGAGGTCCGCCCACGAGCCACCGTCCACCGGGATCGCCCGCATCCGGTGCAGCGTCCGGTCCTGGCGGAACGACGGCGACACGTGCGTCGGGTCCTTCGGGTGCGCGAACCCGGCGGGCACGGCGGGCAGCCGCGAGATGGCCCGGCGGACGGTGATCGCCGACGGCCGCACCTCCCGGCCTTCCCACACGTCCTCCAGCGTCCGCAGCGGGAGCCCGGCGTCCACGGCCACGACCAGCGCGCGCTCGCGGAGCTGCGGCAGGCCGAACCGGGACAGCAGGTGCGACCCGGCGGCGACGCGGTAACCGAGCTTGTCCAGCTCGTCGGCGAGCCCTTCGAGGTGGTGCCTCTGCCTGCCCTTGACCAGTTCGCGGGCGTTCTCCATCAGCACCACGCGCGGCCGCAGCTCGGCCGCGTACGCCGCGACCCGGCCGACGAGGGAGTTGCGCGGGTCGTCGCGCAGGTGGTTCGCGGCCGTGGTGCGGCTGAACCCCGAGCAGGGCGGGCACGCCACCAGCACGTCCAGCTCGCCGCGCGCGAGCCCCCACGCCTCGCGCACCACGGCCGGGTCGACCGCCGCCAGGTCCAGCTCCAGCGGGTCGACGCCGATGTTCGCGCGGTAGGTGCCGTTGCAGCGCAACGACCCCAGCTTCGACGACGGCTTGCCGATCTGGGCGTCGGCCGCGCCGACGACCGCGAAGTCGGGGTGGGCGTGGAAGCCGAGGCTCATCCCACCGGCTCCGGAGAACAGGTCCGCCACCCGGTAGGTGGCGCCGCGGAGGGCTACGGGCGACGGCACGAGCGTGATCGTACGGCTGGGTGTCACCCGTTGTCGCAGACGACCCGTCCGCCCGGCGACACCGCTGTCCACACGGCATCCCGTAGGTTCCCGGCTATGGAGCTGCCGCCCGCCTGGCAACGGCCGGATCCGTTGCGTGGTCTGGAAGCCGTGCCCTGGAACGACTTGTCGGACGGGCGCGGGTCGGCGCGCGGGATCGGCGAGCTGCTGCGGGGAGTGGTCGACGAGGACCTGGCCCTCCGGGCTGCCTCGCTGGCCACCCTCGTCGAGCGGCTGCTGCCCGAGGACACCGTGTCCGAGGCGAGCGCCTTCGCCGTGCCGTTCCTGGCCGAGCTGGGCGCGAACTACAAGGTCGCGCCGGACGTCCGCGACCGGCTGATCTTCCTGCTGGCCGCGCTGGGCCTGGCGGGGTGCGGGTTCACCGAGGACGGCAAGCGCACCTGGCGACGGTGGAACGCGGTGGGCCGCGAACTCCCCCGGCTGTCCCCCGACTGGATCACCCAAACCCGTTACGCCGTCGCGAAAGCGGCGCCGAAGGTGTTCGAGTCGCTCGCCACCGCCGAGGTGGCGTGCGTGGTCGCGCTGGCGACCGCCGTGCCGGAGGTCGTGCCGAAGCAGACGGCGCGCGTGGTGTGGGGCATCGCGCAGGGCGACGGCCACCACTCGTCCGCCGTGCTCGTCGACGCGGCGGCGGTCGCCCACCACCTCGTGCAGGGCGAGGAGTCCGACCACTGGGCGCTGGCGGCGACGGCGCGGGGATACCCGGACCTGGTGCGCGCCTACGAGGACGACGAGTACCCGCCGCACCAGCCCGGCGCCGTCACGATGGCGCTGATGGGCTACCGGTTGGCCTTCCTCGCCGCGTACGGCGGGAAAGGCCAACCGGAGGACTAGGCCGTGACGGCTTCGCCGAGTTCGACCGACGCCAGCACCTCGTCCGCGATCGGGATCGCGGGCTCCAGCGGGCCGAGGCACGTGCCCCACTCGTGGTCGGCCAGCGCGAACGCGGCGACCGTGAGCGCGGCGACGGCACGACCGGGCTGGAGCTGCTCGGCGTGGAAGTCCAGTTCCAGCCGGGCTCCCAGCGGTGACGGGCGCAGTCGGAGCGTGGCCTGCGGGGCCTCCTCCGGGTACGCGAACCGGCACGTCCACTCGGTGAAGACGATCGGCCGTTCCACGACCTCGGTCGGGTTGACCGCGCGGACGTTCGCGCCGACCGAGCCCGCGCGGAAGCCGTCCGCGGCGTCGAGGAGCAGCTCCTCGAACTCCATGGAGGAGATCCCGAGGTCGTGGCCCGCCACCAGGGCGACCTGGACCAGCGACACCGGGAGCTGCGGCAGGGCGTCCTCGAAGCAGACCATCGCGCCGCCGTAGCGGGTGTTGATCTCCGTCGGCAGGAAGCCGTCCTCGGTCGCGATGCCGTCGAGCGTGAACGTGCCGCGGTAGTCGACCGTCTCGCGCAGCCGCTCGCCGACGCGGCGGGCCAGGTTGCGCATCTCGTCGCGGATCCACGCGGGCGGGTCGTAGTACGACGCGCAGCCCGCGTAGAGGAACCTCGCCGAGCCCGCGCGGCGGGGCACGACCATCTCGATCGGCCGCAGCACCGCCGTGCCGTCCGGGAACACGATCCCGTGCACGCTGACCGGGATCCCTTCCAGGAACGGCATCACGCGGACGAAGTCGCACTTGGGCGCGAGCACGGCGAACGCGTCGGCCGCCTCCTCGCGGGACCGCACCCGGCGGACGAAGTTCGCGCCGCCGTTGATCGCGGGACCGTCACCGGACCACACGACGCCCGCGCCGCGGTCCAGCTTCTCGGTCGCGACCCACAGGGCCTCGAAGTCCAGGTCCAGCACCACGGCCGGGGCGCGCGGCGCGGACAGCTCGTCCCACAGCGCGTCGATCGTGGTCTTGTTCTCCAGCTCGACCCACTCGGGTCGGCGGGCGTTGAGGACGGGACGCCCGGCGAACTCGGCCGTGGAGATGTACGGGGTGCTGATGACCAGCGCCTCGCCCTCCGGGTCGAAGTCGTCGAGGATCGCGCGCACCTCGGCGTTCGGGCGTTCGAGGAGCTGGGTCAGCCTGCGCTGCTCCACCGCGACGAACCCGCCCGCTATGCCGAGGGGCACCCAGCGGGAGACCTCGGAGTCGTGCAGCGGCGCGTGGTCGTCCGTCGAGAGGACGAGCGTGTGGCGAGCTCCGAGCTGGTTCAGCTCGGAGACGCGACTACTGAGCCGCGTACCCCCGGCGAGCACGACCTTGCGGTCGCCGAACAACGTGCGAAGGCGCTCGTGGAGCGCGAAGAAGACAGGAGTCATCGCCGAGATCTCGCTTAGATGAGCAGCGGTGGAGAGCACCGGCGAGCGCCGGGTGATCCGCACTGTAGAGGCACCCGGTTGGATCGGCGAAGCACGGTCCGGCAACAACCCGGTGAAAGTCGTGGGATGGTCCCCCGACGACGACGGGTCGTGCGGCGAAGATCAGCGAGCGGCGTCCCGAAGTACCTGGTCAACCCGGTTGAGGAAGGCGCGGGCACCCTTGGGTTTGGGGAACGCGATGTGGATCGAGGACAGCTCGTCCTCCGAAGCGGGCGCGGCGGCGACGATCGCCGCGGCGTCCTCCAGGAACCGCTGGCGCTTGGCCATCAGGCCGGCGTGCTCGGCCAAGGCACCATCGATGCTCATGTGCACGGCTGGATGCGGGTAACTCACTTGAGTTACATCGGTCCACCCGATCGAGACCTTGAGACCCAATTTTGGCCACGTGTCCGTTTTTCTTCCGGAGAGGCTGCTGAGATGTGCCCCATGCGAGTCCTGGTCACCGGCGCGTCCGGGTTCATCGGCGGCGCGGTCGTCGACCGGTTGGTCGCCGCGGGCCACGCCGTCCGGGTGCTGGCGCACTCGACGGACGACCGCGACGGGGTCGAGTCCGCCCGCGCTGACCTGCGGGATCCCGCCGCGCTGGCCCTCGCGGCGGTCGGCGTCGACGCCGTCGTGCACCTCGCGGCGGTGGCCCGCGTGCGGGAGTCGTTCGAACGGCCGCTGCACTACTACGAGGTCAACGCGAGCGGCACGGTGAACCTCCTGGCCGCGCTGCCGGAGGGGTCCCGTGTGGTGTTCGTCTCCACCGCCGGGGTCTACGGCGCCCCCCTCTCGCAGCCGATCACCGAGGACTGCCCGCGCGCCCCGGCGAACCCGTACGCCGCCTCCAAGGCCGCCGCGGAGGACGCCGTGGCGTGGACCGCCCGGTCCGGCCGGATCGGCGCGGCGACCCTGCGGCTGTTCAACGCGGCGGGCGGCGTCGACCGCGACGGCACGCGCGTGATCACCCGCGCGGTCGACGCGGCGCTGGGCGGGACGCCGCTGACGATGTTCGGCGACGGCTCGGCGGTGCGGGACTTCGTGCACGTGGAGGACATCGCGACCGCCGCCGTGCTGGCGCTGGAGAACACCGCGGTCGGGAGCCACGACGTCTTCAACGTCGGCGCGACCGCGGCGAGCGTGCGGGACGTGGTCGACTCCGTCGAGCGGGTCACCGGACGTCCGGTGCCGCTCGTGCGCGCGCCCGCGCACGAGGGTGAGGTCGCCGAACTCCGGGCGGACACGCGCAGGCTGCGCAGGGTGCTGGGCTGGGAGCCGAAGCGCTCCGCCCTCGACGACCTGGTCCGCGACCAGTGGCTCAGCCGCGGCTGAGCTCCAGTGCCTAAGCGCGCTTGGGCACCGGGATCCGCTCCAGGTCCCTCGCGACCACGACCTCGCCGTCGAACACCTCGGCGGCCTCGGCGTGGAACCGCGACGAGTCCGGGTAGCGCTGGGAGAAGTGCGTGAGCACGAGCTTGCGCACCCCGGACTCCGCGGCGACCGTCGCGGCCTGGCGCGCGGTGAGGTGGCCGTGGTCGACGGCGTGCCGCTCGTCCTCGTGCAGGTAGGTCGACTCGATCACCAGCATGTCGGCCCCCTCCGCCAGCGCGTACACGCCGTCGCACAGCCGGGTGTCCATGACGAACGCGAACCGCTGGCCGGGCCGGGGCTCGCTCACCTGCTCCAGGGTGACGCTGCCGAGCACGCCCTTCTCCTGGAGTTCGCGGACCATTGGTCCGGAGATCCCGTGCTCCTTCAGCCTGTCCGGCAGGATCCGCCGCCCGTCCGGCTCGACCAGGCGGTAGCCGAAGGTGTCCAGCGAGTGGTCGAGCCTGCGCGCCTCGACCGTGCCGAACGGGCCCGTCGCGATGACGCCCTCCGCCACCACGGGCTCCTGGCGGATGTCGGTGACGTCGTAGAACGAGCTGGCGTGCCGCAGCCGGTCGAAGAACTGCTGCCCCGACGCCGGGTAGTGCGCGAACACCGGCCGGGTCACCTTGTCCAGCGACAGCCGCTGCACGATGCCGGGCAGGCCGAGGCAGTGGTCGCCGTGGAAGTGCGTGACGCAGATCCGGGTGATGTCGCTCGCCGCCGCGCCCGCCATCAGCATCTGCCGCTGGGCGCCGTCACCGGGGTCGAACAGCAGGCCCTCGGCGTCCCACCGCAGCAGGTAGCCGTTGTGGTTGCGCGCACGGGTCGGGACCTGGCTGGCGGTGCCCAGCACGATCAACTCACGGATCGACACGGCACGACGTTAACGTTGGGACCATGGAGAGCCTGCGCGCGGTGTCCGAGTGGCCGGTCGACAACGCGGCGACCGCGGTCGTCACCTCCGACGGCCGCGTCGCGGGCAGCCACGGCGAGGTCCACCGGCCGTTCCCGCTCGCGTCCGTGACGAAGCCGCTCGTGGCGTACGCCGTGCTGGTCGCCGTGGAGGAGGGCGCGGTCGAGTGGGACCAGCCCGCGGGCCCCGAGGGTTCGACGCTGCGGCACCTCGTCGCGCACGCGTCCGGGCTCGCGTTCGACAGCCGCACGGCCCAGGCGTCCCCCGGCAGCAGGCGGATCTACTCCAATACCGGGTTCGAGGTGCTGGCGGAGACCGTGGAGGAGGCGACCGGGTTCGCGTTCCGCGACTACCTGGCCGAAGCCGTGTTCCAGCCGCTCGGCATGGGGTCGACCTCGCTGGACGGCAGCCCCGCCGCGGGCGCCGTGTCGACGGTGGCCGACCTGTCCCTGTTCGCCTCCGAGGTGCAGGCGCCGAAGCTCGTGTCGGCCGCGCTCGTAGAGGAGGCGACCGCGGTCGTGTTCCCCGGACTGGCGGGCGTCCTGCCGGGCTACGGCAACCAGCGCCAGAACGACTGGGGCCTCGGGTTCGAGATCCGCGACGGCAAGTCACCGCACTGGACGGGTTCGGCCAGCTCACCCGCCACGTTCGGCCACTTCGGCCAGAGCGGCACGTTCCTGTGGGTGGACCCGGTGGCGGGCGCGGCGTGCGTCGCGCTGGCCGATCGCGCCTTCGGTAAATGGGCGATCGAGACGTGGCCCGCGTTCACCGACTCGGTGTTGGCGGAACTGTCTTGAATGGCATTTCCTGACCGGGAATGAATAGGCCCGGTGCTAATGTCCGCCCCGTTCCGCTCGATGTGAATGGGGAGATCGATGAAAAAGCTCGGCACAGCGCTGTTCGCCTGCGCTCTCGCGTTCGCGGTCGCGCCTGCGGCCAACGCGGGAACAGCGAAGTCGTTGCAGGTCGTGGCACTGGGGGATTCCTACGCCGCAGGTACCGGCGCGGGCGACTACGAACCGGGAACGGAAGGCGTCTGCTACCGCAGCGCCAATTCGGCGGCGGCCGTCGTGGTGGCCGACCTTCGCTCACGGGGAAAGCAGGTGGACTTCACCAACGTGATGTGCAGCGGTGCCGCCATTCCCGATCTGAGCACCACTTTCAAGGAGCAGCCGCCCCAGTTGGACTCGCTTTCGAAGTCCACTGATCTAGTGCTGCTCACGATCGGCGGCAACGACGTCGGCTTCGCCGACTACGCCGGGATGTGCATCCTGTCCGACTGCACCGGCGCGGGCGCCCAGCTCGTCCTCGGCCAGTTGCCCGCCATGACCACCAAGCTCACCGCGCTGCTGGGTGACATCAAGCAGCGCAGCCCCCGCGCCCGCGTCGTCCTCGGCGGGTACGGCCGCGCCTTCACGCCCGGCGCCAACGCGCCCGACGTGCCGCTGGACCCGATCTGCGGCGACGGCATCCTCACGCTCCCGGAGCGCGCCGAGGGCGCCACCGTCTCCCAGGGCGTCGACCAGGCCATCCGCGACGGCGTGCGAGCGGCCCGCCAGCGCGGTGTGAACGCGGCCTACGCCAGCGCCTACCACGGGAACGGCACCCTGCGCGCCGAGTTCGAGGGCCACTCGGCCTGCCAGGGCGGCACCCCGTACTACCGTGGCTTCGACGCGCTGGCCCCCGGCCAGGAGGGCTCCGTCGCCGTCCTCCACCCGAGCAAGGCGGGCCAAGCCGCCTTCGCGACCCTGGTGGCGTGCGAGATCTAGCCGTTCGGGACGGGCGGCCCGCGCTCAGGCGGGCCGCTCGTCATCCCGCTGCGACTCCAGCCGCAGCGCCAGTTGCTGGAGCACCGCCGCCACGTCCGCGTCCTCGCACTGCTCCTCGTAGGCGTGCGCGACCGCCTGGAACCCCAGCGTCAGCCCGGCGGTGAACGCCGCCACCCGTGCCATGACCTGTTCCAGCGCCAGCCGGACGAACTCCGCCACGTCCTCCGTCGCGGCGTCGGGGACGGCCACGGAGTAGCTGAACACGTCCTCCTGGAGCAGCTTCAGCGCGAGGCGCAGGTCGTCCGCCTCGCCGTCCCCGCCGTGCATCAGCGTGAGCACACCGATGGCCCGCTGCATGATCTCCTCGTTGCGCATGACCAACGATCCCACCAGCCTGCCCGAACGCGGTGGAATAACACCCGCTCAGCCCCGTGCCGCCCTAGATGGGGACGACGAGCAGCGCCTTGCCCTGCGAGGCCGCGTACCCGAGCGTGTAGCCGGTCCCGCTCCCCTGGTCGCCGGACCGCGGGAAGCCGATCACCAGGTCGCTCTTGTCGACCATCCACCTGTTGCGCGCCAGGTAGGCGTCGATCCCGACCTCGTCGATGTCCAGCTCGACCAGTTCGGCCAGCCGCCCGGCCCCGTGCCACTTCAGGATCGCCGCCGAGGCCTGGTCGGGCTGGTCCCGCACGGTCCGCGGGACCACCACCGTCACCTCCGCCTTGGTCTCCTCGGCCAGCCACTCCAGCGCCGCCGTGTCGACCCCCACGGCTCCGCCCACGAAGAACCGCGCTTCGGCCACCGCGAACGGCAGCACGTAGTCCACGAACACCTCGACCAGGTCCTCGGTCGACAGGTGCTCCACAGCCCGAGCCCCGGTGATCGTCACGGACCGAGCCACTGCACACCCCCGCCATGGTCACCGAACAGCACAACGTTCTCACGTCCGCGCCGCGGTGCTCGACGGTGTCGGGTGTCCTACACCTTCTCCTTGCCCGTCCCGGTTTTCACCTGCTGCCGGAGCTCGTTCAGCGCCCGGTGCTGAACCACCCGAACCGCACCGGCCGTCATCCCCACCGCTTCGGCCGTGTCCTCGGCGGACAGCCCGACGACGACCCGCAGCAGCAGGATCTCCCGCTGCGCCTCGGGGAGCACCTGGACCAGTTCGGCCATCCGCACGGCCGGAACCCCACCACCGCGCACCTCGCCGACCTTCTTCAGCGCGACGCCGTAGACGAACGCCAACAACGACCCCCGCCGCCCCCGCCCGGCCAGCACAGCGGAACACACGTCCCGCGCCACCCCGTCCGCCACCGCGAACGAACCCCCTCGCCGCCCGATCCGAGCCCGGCAGTACCGGACCACGAACGGCCAGAGCGCCTCGACATCCACACCCCGCCCAGCCACCACCGACTGCCCCGCACAGTCACCGCCACCCTGGTCGACGTCCGTCCCCATCACCCGGCCTCCTCCACACCGCCACCCCGGCGTGATCGAGGGACGCGGCCGGGCCGTACGCGTGACGCGGTTCGACAACACTGTTGAGGACAATTTCGCCAAGCCACTCGAACGCACTAATCCCGGTGAGTCAGAAACAATGATTCCGACCATTGCGGAAAATTCCCCACCCGGCCCTGACCAGGGCACTTGCCCACCTTCGACGTGACGACCGACACGTGCGTCCGAGGTGGGTGAAAACGGTCAGGGCCCCTGTGGAAAATTCTCCACAGGGGCCCTGACCGGTATGCGCCCGAAGGGATTCGAACCCCTAACCTTCTGATCCGTAGTCAGATGCTCTATCCGTTGAGCTACGGGCGCGTATATTCAGTTGTCACCTGGCCGAAACCGGGTGTTGCGGAGGCTCCGGGATTTGAACCCGGGATGGGCGATAAACCCAAACCGCATTAGCAGTGCGGCGCCATAGACCAGACTAGGCGAAGCCTCCCGGAGCCCTCGGCTACGACGCATAGATTACACACACCCCGGCCTGGGTAGCAAAACGCCCCCTCCGAAGCGCTCGCCGGAGACGTAACGCCTGGTCAGAGCACTGCCTGAACACGTGCCGCCCTAGGTGAACGGCACGTGACGGGCGCATTGGTGATCTTCGTCTCCCCGACTACTTCCGGACGAGGTCGAGGAATGGCTGGAGGGAGTCCGGATTGCGCAGGGCGTCGCGGCTGACGGCTCGGTCCGGTGGGGTTCCGGCCAGGATCTTCTTGACCGGGACCTCGCACTTCTTGCCGTTCAGGGTGCGGGGGATCTCGTTCACGACAATGAACCTGTCCGGCACGTGCCGCGGGGACAGGTTGGTGCGGAGGCCGGTGCGGAGGGCCTTCTCCAGGTCTTCCGACAGGGTGCCGTCGTCCAGGACGAGGAAGCACAGGAGTTCGCCGTCCGGTTGGGCCGCGCCGGAGGTGTCGATGACCAGCGAGTCGGCCACGCCGGGCAGGGCTTCGACGACGCGGTAGAACTCGCTGGTGCCCATGCGGACGCCGCCGCGGTTCAACGTGGAGTCGCTGCGGCCGTAGATGACGGCCGAGCCCCTGGGCGTGACGCGGATCCAGTCCCCGTGCCGCCAGACGCCGGGGTAGTCGTCGAAGTAGGCCTCGCGCAGGCGGGTGCCGTCGGGGTCGTTCCAGAAGTGCACGGGCATGGACGGCATGGGCCTGGTGACGACGAGTTCGCCCACCTCGTCGACGACCTCGCGGCCCTGGTCGTCGTAGGCGGTGACGGCGGCGCCCAGCGCGCGGCAGGACAGTTCGCCCAACCAGACGGGCAGGTCGGGGGAGGCGCAGACGAACGCGGTGCAGAGGTCCGTCCCGCCGGACACGCTGGCGATCTGGACGTGGTCGCCCAGCGCCGAGGCGATCCAGCGGAAGCCCTCCGGGGTGAGCGGGGCGCCGGTGGAGCCGACGACGCGCAGCGCGGTGAGGTCGTAGCGGTCGGCGGGCCGCAGGTCCTCCTTGAGGCACGACTGGATGTACGGGGCCGAGGTGCCGAAGTAGGTGACGCGGTGCTGTTCCGCGAGGTGCCACAGGACGTTCAGGTCGGGGTGCGCCGGGCTGCCGTCGTAGAGGACGACGGTGGAGCCGACGAGGAGGCCTGCGATGACGTAGTTCCACATCATCCAGCCGGTGGTGGTGAACCAGAAGAAGCGGTCGCCGGGGCCGAGGTCGCCGTGCAGGCCGAGCATCTTGAGGTGCTCGACGACGATGCCGCCGTGGCCCTGCACGATGCCCTTGGGGAGCCCTGTGGTGCCCGAGGAGTACAGGACCCACAGCGGGTGGTCGAACGGGACCGGCTCGTGCTCCAGGGGCGCTCCGTCGTGCTTGGCGAGCAGCGCGGTCCAGTCGACCGCGTCCGGCAGGGTGCCGCCGACGTAGTCGACGAGCACGGTGGCCTTCAGCGAGCCGATCTCCGCGCGGAGCTTCTCCACGGTGGGCCGGACGTCGAAGGTGCGGCCGTTGTAGTGGTAGCCGTCGACGGCGATCAGCACCGTCGGCTCGATCTGGGTGAAGCGGTCCGAGATGGCGCGCGCGCCGAAGTCCGGGGAGCACGACGACCAGGTGGCGCCGATGCTCGCGGTGGCGAGGAACGCGATCAGCGCCTCCGGCGAGTTCGGCACGAGCGCCACCACGCGGTCGCCCCTGGTCACACCCAGTGCCAGCAGGCCCGCGCGAGCGGCGGCGACGCGGCGGCGGAGCGTGGCGAAGTCGAGTTGGGAGGCGTGGCCGTCCTCGCGGTGGAAGATCACCGCGAGGTCGTCGTCGGCCCGACCGGGGCCGGGGCGGAGGGCGTGCTCGGCGTAGTTCAGGGTCGCGCCGGGGAACCACTCCGCGCCGGGCATCGACTCGGACGCCAGCGCGCGGGTGGGCGGGGTGTGGAAGGCGACGTCGAAGAAGTCGGCTATCGCGGTCCAGAACGCTTCGAGGTCGGTCGTCGACCACGTCCACAGCTCGGCGTAGTCCGCGAAGTCGAGTCCGCGTTCGGCCCGCAGCCAGTCGCGGAACGCGGCCACGCGGGTGTCCGCGACCCGGTCCGGGTCGGGCTGCCACAGGAGTTCGGCCTCGGCGTTCGTGTCGCTCATACCCCGTTCCTAGCCGATCCGGCGGCCGAGAACCACAGGTGGAGCCCACACAACTCGTCAGCCGCGGCCGGCGTCCGCCACCAGGTCCTCCAGCTCGGACGTCAGCCTGCCGTGGTCGGCGGGGGCGAGGATGAACCAGCCGCCGTCCTGGCGCACGAGGTAGCGGCCTTCGCGGCTGTCCATCCACGAGAGGGTCCGGCCGGTGGGCTGGGCCTGCCCGGAGCGGCCGCGGGCGACCAGGCCGACCTGGCCGCCGCCGCTGCGGGTCGTCACGGCGCGCACCAGCGTGTTCGCCTCGGGTTCGCGCACCCCGGCGTACCGGAGTGACTCCAGGAAGCCCTCCACGCCGTCGCGTTCGCCCGCCTGGCCCGCGGCCAGGTAGTCGTCCCACCGGAGGTTCACCGACCGGCCCGAGCCCGCTGGGACGGCCGGGAGGGTGGACGCGGTGATCGACGCCAGCGCGGTCGGCCGGAACGCGGCGAGCTGGATCTGCTCGCCGACGCGCGCGACGAACGCGCCGTGCCAGCCCGCCGTGGCCAGGCCGCGCGCCGTCTCGCCGCGACGGGAGAACACCAGGTCCAAGCCGACGTCGAACTCGACCAGCCCGCGCAGCAGCGCGTGCAGCTCGCCGTCGGGCCTCGCGACCGTGCCGAGGCCGCGGGCGGACAGCGTGCGCGAGCACGTCTCCACCAGTTCGGCGCGGTCGGCCTCGGTGCGGCCGTAGTGCCTGGCGCCGACCGGGGCGGGGTGGCGGTCGCCGTGCACCGATCTCCACAGGGTGAAGAACTCCTGCGGCGCCAGCCGGAAGACCCTGGGTTCCTCGGTCACGTGCCGATCACCGGCGGCGCGGCCTTCTTGTCGATCCCGAACAGGTTGTCGTCCTCTTCGAGGTACCGGGCCCGGTGGTGGCCGGACTCCTCGTCGCGGCCCGCCATGGGCGCTCCGGCCATCGGCGCGCCCATCATGCCGCCGCCGGGGACGCCCGCACCGCCGGAGACCTTGGGGGCCTGGGGGTTCGAGGACGGCGCCGCCGCGGCACGGGAGTCCGCGCCGCCGATGACGCCGCTGGAGCCGCCGTGGCCGAACGGGGAGGGCGGGGCGCCCGCACCACCCGCGCCACCGCCGGACGACGACCCGGTGCCGGAGTAGCCGCCCGTCGAGAAGCCGCCACCGCGGGCCGCGGGGGCGAACCCGCCGCCACCCGCGTGGCCGCCACCGCCGGAGGTCGACGTGCGACCCGCCACGGGTGCGCCCGCGGGCTGGCCGGAGCCAACCACGACCGGCGTGCCGTCGGTGCGGGCCACCGGGGTGCCGCCGGGGTCGAGGGTGGTGACCGGGGGGACCGGGGTCGGGGCGACCGGGTTCACCGGCGGGCTGAACGCGGGCACGGTCTGGTCGACCGCGAACGAGCCCTGCTGGAACGCGGCCATCACGTCGGCGGCCGCGCGGTGACCCGCGTCGGCGGCGGCGATCTCGTTCACGACCGGCGCCCCCACCAGGTCGATGCCGGTGAACGGCGACCTCGTGGTCGGCTGCCCGAGCAGCGACGTGTCGACGGGGGTCAGCCCGTCGGTGCGGAGCCGGTCGATCGCGGACACCGGCGTGGCGGTCGGCGTCGGCGCGACCACCTGGTCGACCGGCGGCACGGGCGTGGGGACCGGGGCGGGCTTCGGCATCTGCTCGCGCGCCGTCACCACGTGCTCGATCTCCAGGCTGATGCACTCGGCGACGTTGGTGGCGTGGTCGCTGGTGTTCTCCGCCCACTTCACCACGGTGAGCAGGCCGTCGCGCGCCTTCTCCGCGGACACGCCCTCCCACCCGCTCGACGAGGCGAAGATCGCGCTGATCAACTGGTCCTTCACCTCGGCCAGCGTGGTGCCGAGCGTGGTCCAGTTGTCCTTGACCGTCGCGGCGCTGGTGAGGTCGACGCCCGTGTGCACCATGTCGTAGAGCTCCTGGTGCGAGTAGGTCATCCAGTCGACCTTCTCCCCCAGCTCCGACGGCTCCTTCTGCGGCGGCTGCGGGTACGGGTTCGGCGGGTTTTCCCTGCGGTCGCCCGGCATCAGCCCTTACCACCCATCGTGTGTGCGAGGTCCTCGTCGTGGTCCTCGGTGTTCTTCGCCGCCTGCCGGACGGTCGCCTCCACGTCCTCCAGCACGTCCATGAACTCGCGGATCACGAACACGGCGGATTCCTGGTCCCCCACGGCGACTTCGCGCAGCCGTCGGCTGATCGAGCGGCCGACCCAGTTGTCGCCGAACTGGAGCGGGATGTCGAGCTGGTCGCGGACGGCGTCGTACAGGTCCTGGACGCGGTCGCGCGCGTCGGCGATGGCCTTGATCAGCTCGTCGGCGGAACCCTTGTCCAGTGCGATCTTGCCGGTATCCACCGCCCGGTCGACGGCGGCGACGGCGCTGTGCGCCGAGTCGAGGTCCGCCTGCGCGATGGTGGTGAAGTTCGGCCGCAGCGCGACCGTTTCCGCCACCGGGACGGGTTGCCCCGGCGGCACGGCGTTGTCCTCAGCCATCTGCTAACCCCCTTGCAGGCGAAGTGCCCGCACCTCTACCGCGGATACCTCTTCTTAGATGTACCCGTGACGTCGTTCGGTTCCAATCCGCCGGAAAGAGGTTTACCGCAGGTGCGAGTCGAACCAGTTCAGCACGCGGTGCCACGCCTCCGCGCTCGCCGCGGGCGAGGTGTCGAAGCGGTGGCTGGAATCCGCGAACCGCACGACGTCCGTCGCGACCTCCGCCGAGGCCGCCGCGTCGCGCAGCTTCTCCACCTCGACGAGCCCGATCGCCCCGTCCTCGTCGCCGTAGAGCCCGAGCCACGGGCAGGTCAGTTCCGCCGCGACCTCCACCAGTGACGGCAGGCCCTCCGCCAGCGGGGTGAGGATCCCGCCGCCGCCGATCGTGACGGCCGCGCCGATGGTCCGGCTCCCCGCGACGACCATCGCGACCGAGCCGCCGAGGTCGAAGCCCAGCACGCCCATCCGGTCCGCGGGGACGCCCTGGTCGCCGAGCCACACGAAGGCGACGTCGGTGTCCGCCAGCACGGCTTCCCCGGACAGCCTGCGGACCTGGTCCGGCACGTCGCCGTCGGACACCTCGTCCGCGTCGTGGTAGAGGTGGGGCGCGACCACCAGCCAGCCCTCGTCGGCGAGCGTGCCGACGAGGCCGCGCACGGTGTCCGTGACGCCGCGGGCTTCGTGCAGGACGACCAAGCCGCCGCGAACGGCGTTCTCCGGCTCGGCGACGGTCAACCGGAGCTCTCGGCCGTCGGTGAGCGGAATCGTCTCGGTCCGGGTCTGAGTCATCGGTCTACCCTTCCACGCCGAGGTGAACAGCCGTCAACGTGACCAACCAGACGGACCACTGTCCCCGACCACCGGTTTGAGGGGATAACGTCCAGCTCAGGCCCGCTCCGGTGCTGGCCGGAAGGAGTTCTCCCCCATGACCGTGCGAACCCGCGCCGATCTGGACGCGTTGCCGTCCTACGTGCCCGGCAAGACCGTGCCGGGTGCGATCAAGCTGGCCAGCAACGAGGTGTCGGCCGGTCCGCTGCCCAGCGTCGTGCGGGCCGTCGCGGAGGCGGCGACCGCGATGAACCGCTACCCGGACACCGGGTGCGCCGAGCTGGTCGACCGGCTCGCCGACCGGTTGGGTGTGCCCGCGGGCCAGGTCGCGACCGGCAGCGGCTCCGTGACCCTGTGCCAGCAGCTCATCCAGGCCACCTGCGCCGACGGCGACGAGGTGCTGTTCCCGTGGCGCTCGTTCGAGGCGTACCCGCTGCTCACACACGTCGTCGGCGCCGCGCAGGTGCGCGTCCCGGTGACCGCCGGGCACGCGCTGGACCTGGACGCGATGGCCGCGGCGATCACGCCCAGGACCCGGCTGGTGTTCGTGTGCAACCCGAACAACCCGACCGGCACCGCCGTGCGCTCCGGTGAGCTGGAGGAGTTCGTCGCGAAGGTCCCGGACGACGTGCTGGTCGTGGTCGACGAGGCCTACAAGGAGTTCGTCGACGACCCGCACGTGCCGGACGGCGTCGAGTTCGCCAAGACCCAGTGGGCGCGGGGCCGCGAGAACGTGGCCGTGCTGCGGACGTTCTCCAAGGCGTACGGCCTCGCCGGGCTGCGGGTCGGCTACGCCGTGGCGTCCGAGCCGGTCGTGGAGACGCTGCGCAAGGTGTACGTGCCGTTCGCGGTGAACTCGCTCGCCCAGGTCGCCGCCATCGCGTCGCTCGACGCCGAGGACGAGCTGATGGAGCGGTGCCGCGCGATCGTCGCCGAGCGGGGCCGGGTGCGCGGCGCGCTCCTCGGCCTCGGGTTCGACGTGCCGGAGTCGCAGGCGAACTTCGTCTGGCTGCCGCTGGGCGAGCGGACGCTGGAGTTCAACGACCACTGCCTGGCGCACAAGGTCGTCGTGCGCGCGTTCGCCGGTGACGGCGCGCGGGTCACGATCGGCGAGCCGGACGAGAACGACGCGTTCCTCGCCGCCGCGGAGGCCTGGTCAGCCCAGTAGGAGCTTCCCGATCGCGACGAGGCCCACGACCACGATGATGGCGCGGAGGGCGGTCGGCGGCAGTTTGCGGCCGACCTTCGCGCCGATCTGGCCGCCGACGACCGAGCCGAGCGCGAGCAGCAGCACGGCCGTCCAGGCGACGTCGGCGATGAAGATGAACAGGATGCCCGCGACCAGGTTCACGAACGCGGTCAGCACGTTCTTCAGCGCGTTCAACCGCTGGAGGTGCTCGGTGATCAGGACACCCATCATGCCCATCACCAGCACCCCCTGCGCCGCGCCGAAGTAGCCGCCGTAGACGCCACCGGCGAACACCCCGAACCACAGCAGCAGCCCGCCGTCCGCGGGTCGCTGCGCCGTGCGCTCGGCCAGTTTCCGGTTCAGCCACGGCTGCGCGACGACCAGCACCAGCGCGATGACGATCAGCACCGGCACGATCGCCGAGAAGGCCTTCTCCGGGAGCGTGACGAGCAGGATCGCGCCGACGACCGCCCCCAGCACCGACGCGGGCAGCAGCCGCTTGATCCGCGCGCCCTGGCCCTTCAGCTCCTCGCGGTAGCCGAACGCGCCGCTCAGCGACCCCGGCACCAGGCCGAGGCTGTTGGACACGTTCGCCACCACCGGCGGGTAGCCGACCGCGAGGAGCACCGGGAACGTGATGAGCGTGCCGGAACCGACCACGGTGTTGATCCCGCCCGCGAACACGCCCGCGATCACCAGGGCGAGCATTTCGAGCGGTTCCAGCGACGTCACGCCGTCTCCCCAGGTCGTCCGGTCAAACCAGCACTATGCACCGCCCGGTCTTCGAGACGTCCTCTGTGTGGCACGTGCGACAGTCCACCAGGTGGCCGCCGAGGGGGCAGAACGGACCTCGGGGTGGTGCCGCCGTGCGACACCACCCCGAGGACGAAGCCGGAGAACTAGTCGGACTTCCTCCGGCGGCGGCCGAGGAGCACCGCGCCGAGGCCCAGGGCCAGCACGAGGACGCCGAGCAGCGAGATGCCGATGACGCTGGCGCCCGTGTAGGCGAGGTTCTCGTTCTCGTCGCCGTCGTTCTGGGTGGAGGTGGTGGTCGTGGTCGGCGGGGTCGTGGTGGTCGTGGTCGGTGCGACGGCGACCTTCGCCGTGGCCTCGGCGGTGACGAACGCCGTGCCGACCTTCGCGCCGAAGGAGCAGCGGACCACGACTTCACCGCGGTCGCGCGCGGCCTGCGGGATGGCCGTGGTGACGTCGACGGTCTTCGTCCCGTCGGCCGCGAGGTCGACGCCGGGGCCGTCGAGCTTCAGCGCGCCCCACGCGTCGGTGTCGTTGCGCAGGTCGCCGCCGTCGACGCAGCGGGCGACGACGGTCATCGGGGCGTCCGACCTGTTGGTCAGGGTGATCTTGAGGGTCGCGTCGGCGTCCGGCGCGAAGGTGTCCGCGGTGAACGCGATCGTCGCGCCCAGCTCGGGGTCGGCTTCCGGGTCGGCGACGACGGGGCCGGGGACGACGGACAGGGCCAGGACGTTGTCGGCGCCGCGCCGGATCGGGACGACGTGGTCGATGCCGCCCGACCCGGCGTCCTTCCACGGGCCGAGCGCGACCACGTTGACGTCGCCCGCGGGCAGGCCCTTGATGGACCAGGCGCCGTCGGCGCCGCTGGTCGTGCGGCCGAGCAGGGCGCGGGTCCTCGGGTGCAGCGCGACGAGCCCCACGCCCACCAGCGGCTGGTCGCCGTGCCGGATGTCGCCCTTGACGTCACCGGTCGCGCCGACGACGTCGGCCCGGTCGGACGCTTCGGCGTAGCCGTCGGTGAACTCGCCGTTGTCGCCGAACGCGCACCGCGCGGCCACCGCGCCGGAGTCGTACGCGCCGTCCGGCACGACGTCGGTGACCCGGACGACCTCGGTCTCGCCCGCGCCGACCCGGACGCCCGGCCCGCCGGGGGCGAGCGGGGCCCAGCCGGGGCCGGTGCCGGGGAGCAGGTGGTCAGCCTCGGACCGGCAGACGGCGACGACGCCGGTCAACGCCTCGGTGCCCCTGTTGGTGAGCGTGACGGCGAGCCCGACCTGGTCGGACTTGCCGTAGCCGTCCTTCTCGAAGTCGAGCTTCGCGGTCAGCGCCTCGGAGACCGGGCGGACGGCGCCGAGTTCGAGCAGCGTCTCCTTGCCGGACTCGACGGTGAACACGCTGCTGCCGGGCTTCACCACGAAACCGCCCGCGCCGCCGAAGCGCAGCCGGTGCGTGCCCGCGGGCACGTTGCGGAACGAGAACCGGCCGTCCCCGTCCGTCACGGCCTTCAACGACACGACGGGTGAACCGCCGGTGCTGGTGAACTCGATCCCGGCCTTGCCCTCGCCCGCGTCGACCTTGCCGTCACGGTCGGCGTCGACGTAGACGGTCCCGTTGACCGCGCCCAGCGAGTTCCCGATGGCGGCCTTCGCGGTGAACTCGTTGTCCGCCGGGGTCGGGTCGACGGCACCGTCGACGTCGACCCTGCCGAAGAACGTGGCGGTGACCTCGTTGGTGTTGCGCTGCCTGCCGACCACGACGGCGGTGTGCCGCTGACCGGGTTCTAGCCGCTTGACGTCCTTGGCCTTCTCGTACTCCTCGGGCGACACCTCGTAGTTCGCCCTGAGGTCGAACTTGAGCCCCTCGGCGGCGGCGGTGCCGACGTTCTCGACCGTCACCGTCGCCGCGAGGTCCGCGCCGGGCGGGTACTCGCCCTGGCCGTAGGAGATCGTCAGCCTCAGGTCGGCCTGGCCCTTGGCGGGTTCGGCCGACGCGGCGCCTGCGAACGTTCCGGCCAGCAGCAGCGCCAAGGCCGCCGACGCCATCGATCTAGCGGACACGATTGCTTCCCCCCACGGGAATGACGCGCGAGCGGTGCGCGTTGGTGCGTTCGGACCAGTCGGCGGTGAGCACGACGCGGTGGACGACCACGGTACCGCTCAGGACGGGTTTTTCGGGCTACCAGCCGAAAACACCGGACGTCGTCCCGTCCAGGTAACCGCGGACGCCCGCCAGCGCGTACGGGATCACGTTGTCCGGCAACCGGTCCCGCCGGAACCACGCCACCTCGTAGCACTTGTCCGGCTCCCGGTTGACCGGCTCACCCGCCCACCGCCGCGCCTCGAAGAACAACCCCAGCCGCGGCTCCACCCCCGCGCCCCGCGCGTGCACCACGTGCACGAGCCGCAGGTCCGCCTCGGCGATCCGCACCCCGACCTCCTCGTCGGCCTCCCGCACCGCCGCGGCCACCACCGACTCCCCCGCCTCCAGCTTCCCGGCGGGCAGGTGCCACATCCCGTCCCCGTAACTGCCGCGCCGCTTGGACAGCAGCACCTCGTCACCGCGGACCAGGAGCAGGTGGACGTCGATCACGGCGAGCCTCTCGGACATCGCCGCAGTCTCCCGGACGCCTGCCCGCCGCGGTGTCAGATCTGGTTCTCGCCGCCGTCGACGTACAGGTTGGCGCCCATCACGAAGCTGCTGTCCGAGGAGGCGAGGAAGGCCACGGCGGCGGCGACCTCCTCCGGACGTCCCGTCCGGCCCATGGCAACGTTTGCGCCCAGGTTCTCCTTGAAGGCCGCCGAGTTCTCCTCGCCGACGAGTTCGGTGATGCCGGAGGTGTCGATCGGGCCCGGCGAGATCGCGTTGACCCGGATGCCGCGGCCCTTCAGCTCGTTGGCCCAGGTGCGCGCGAACGACCGGACGGCCGCCTTGGACGCGGCGTACACGCCGAACGCCTCCGCGCCGTGGTCGGCGGCGGTGGAGGCGTTGAGGATCACCGAGGCGCCGTCGTTGAGCAGTGGCAACGCCTTCTGCACGGTGAACAGGGTGCCGCGGACGTTGACGTCGAAGGTCTGGTCGAAGTGGTCGGCGGTGATCTGCTCCAGCGTCGCGAACGCCGCGGTGGCCGCGTTCGCGAACAGCACGTCGAGACCTCGACCGCGGGCGCGGACCGCGTCGTACAGCCGGTCCAGGTCGGCCGGGTCGGTGATGTCGCCCGGCACGGCGGTGACCCCCGCGCCGATGAACTCGACGGCCTCGTCCAACTCGGTCTTGCGCCTGCCGGTGATGAACACGTGCGCCCCCTCGGCGACCAGCCGCGCGGCGGTGGCCCGACCGATGCCCCGCGTGCCGCCACCGGTGACGACGGCGGTCTTGCCTTCGAGCTTGCCCATTCCTACCTCCACATAGTTCAGCACCGATCGGTACTGAAGGTGACCGTAGCACTTCCAGACCGCCTGGTACCGAAGAGGTAGGATCGGGTTCATGGACGTAGCCAGGAGATCGCCGATCGGCAGGCCGCGCGGCTTCGACGCCGACGAGGCGCTCGGGCGGGCGATGGTCGTCTTCTGGCGGCAGGGCTACGAGGGCGCCAGCCTGGCCGACCTGACCAGTGCCATGGGCATCACGAAGACCAGCATGTACGCGGCCTTCGGCAACAAGGAGGAGCTGTTCCGCAAGGCCCTCGCGCGCTACGCCGACGGGCCTGCCGCGTACGTCGCCAAGGCCATCGCCCTGCCGACCGCGCTGGAGGTCGCCACGGCGTTCCTCGACGGCTCCGTCTGCGCGAGCACCCAACCCGGCTTCCCCATCGGCTGCCTCGGCGTCCAGGGCGCACTGGCCGCGGGCGAGAACGGGCTGGCCATCCGCGACACCCTGGCCGTCTGGCGCGACGAGGGCCGCACCCACCTCCACGACCGCTTCCGCCAAGCCGTGGACGACGGCGACCTACCCCCCGACGCCGACCCGGACCTGCTCGCCCGGTACGTCATGACCGTCGCCAACGGCATCGCCGTCCAAGCCGCGGGCGGCTCGAGCCGCGACGACCTCCAACGAGTCGCCGCCGCGTCCCTGCGGAACTGGCCACTGACCTGACCGGTACCCACAACGGAAAAAGACGACCCACCCACCGGTGAGCCGTCTTCGTCACTTTGCGGAAGCGGAGGGATTTGAACCCCCGGATGGTTTCCCATCTTCCGCTTTCAAGGCGGATGCATTCGGCCGCTCTGCCACGCTTCCCTACGCGGGTGAGGTTACCCGTCGAGTGACCGCAGGTGTGCCTTGACCCGGTCGAACACCTTGGCCAGCACCTCCTGCTCCTCGGCTGTCAGCAGGTCGATCATGTGGTCGCGCACGCCGTTGACGTGGGTGGGCGCGGCGGTTTTCAGGGCTTGCAGGCCGCGGTCGGTGAGTTCGGCCAGTACGCCGCGGCCGTCCTGGTCGCATTCGCGGCGGTGGAGGAGGCCTTCGCGTTCCATGCGGGCGACCTGGTGGGAGACGCGGCTCTTGGAGGAGGCGACGTCGTCGGCGAGTTGGGACATCCGCATGGAGCAGCCGGGCTGTTCGGAAAGCCGAACCATCAGCTCGTAGTCGGCCAGCGACAGTCCGTGGCCGGTCTGCAACTCGCGGTGCAGGCGGTCCTCCAGCATCGCGGCCGCGGTCACGTAGTTGCGCCACGCGCGCATCTCGTCCTGATCGAGCCAACGCGGCTCCTGCCCGGCATCCGTCACACCCGCCAGGTTAATCCCGCGAGGCCACCACATCTCCATTCGCCGACAACCACCTTCCGCATCTGGTTTCCGGCTGCCAGGCGGGGCAAACTCCTCCGCCGTAGCGCGCCTGCCTACTCAGGCGCCAAGCAGGAGGAAACATGAGCTCGTTCAGACGGACCGTCGCGCTCGCGGCGACCGCCGGGGTCGGACTGGCGATCACGTTCGCCGGCAGCCCCGCCCAGGCCGATGTCGACGCGCAGCGCGCCCAGCGCACCGTGGACGTCCGCCTGATCGGCATCAACGACCTGCACGGGAACATCGAGCCGCCGACCGGCTCGTCGGGCCGTGTGACGCTGGCCGACGGCACGCAGGTGAACGCCGGTGGCGCCGCGTACAACTCGACGCACATCAAGAACCTGCGGGCGCAGGTGAAGAACTCGGTGGTCGTCGGGCAGGGCGACCTGATCGGCGCTTCGCCGATCGTGTCGGCGCTGTTCCACGACGAGCCGACGATCGACATCCTGAACAAGGTCGGGATGAACACGACCGCGGCGGGCAACCACGAGTTCGACGAGGGCTACCGGGAGCTGCTGCGCATCCAGCACGGCGGCTGCCACCCCGTCGACGGCTGCCAGTTCAACGACCGGTACACCGGCGCGAAGTTCCCGATCCTGGGCGCGAACGTGACCAAGGTGAACAGCGGCCTGCCCGCGCTGCCGCCGTTCTGGGTGGAGATCCGCGACGGCGTGCCGATCGGCTTCATCGGCATGCCGCTGAAGGACGTGCCGATCCTGGTCGACCCGAACGGGATCAAGGAGCTGGCGTTCGGCGACGAGGTCAAGGCCGCGAACAAGTACGCGGACCTGCTGAACCTGATCGGCATCAAGTCGATCGTGCTGCTCGTGCACCAGGGCGACCAGACCGCGGCGAACGGCGGCCCCAACGGCTGCACGAACACGCCCGGCCCCGGCCAGTTGATCGCGGAGAAGGTCAGCCCGAAGATCGACGTCGTGTTCAGCGGCCACAGCCACCAGCACTACAACTGCACGGTGAAGGACCCGGCGGGCAACAACCGCCCGTTCATCGAGGGCCTCGCCTTCGGCCGTGAGCTGTCCGTCGTCGACCTGAAGATCGACCGCAAGACCCGCGACGTCGTCCGCTCGGAGACCAAGGCCGAGAACAAGATCGTCACCCAGGACGTCACGCCGGACCCGGCCATCCAGGCCGTGATCGACAAGGCGAAGACCAAGTCGGGCCCGATCGCGAACCGGCAGATCGGCACCGTCTCCGCCGACATCCTCCGCGCGCAGGCCCCGACCGGCGAGTCGCCGCTCGGCAACCTGATCGCGGACTCCCAGCTCGCCGCCACCACCGGCAACGGCGCGGTCGTCGCGCTGATGAACCCCGGCGGCGTGCGCGCCGACCTGACGTTCCCCAGCTCCCCCGCGGGCGAGGGCAACGGCGTGGTCACCTACGGCGAGGCGTTCACCGTCCAGCCGTTCGGCAACATCCTGCAAACGGTCACGCTCACCGGCGCGCAGCTCAAGACCGTGCTGGAGCAGCAGTGGTCGGCGACGCGGCAGATCGTCCTGCAACCGTCGGCGAACCTGACCTACTCCTGGTCGACCAGCGCGGCCATCGGCTCGAAGATCTCCAACCTGGCGATCAGCGGTACGCCGGTCGACCCGGCGGCGAACTACCGCGTGACGATCAACAGCTTCCTCCAGGGCGGCGGCGACGGGTTCCCCGGCTTCACCGTCGGCACCGAGATCACCGGCGGCGGGATCGACCTGGACGCCTTCGCGGCGTACCTCGGCTCGCACCCGAACCAGGCGCCCCCGGCGCTCGGCCGCATCACCACCACCCCGTAGTCCGCGTTCCCCGTGGGCGGTTCGAGCAGGGTCCCACCTGCCGGACCGCCCACGGGCACGTTCAGGGACGCGGAACGCAATTCCGATTCGCTTCTCGGCTGCGGGAAGAAGATCCGAAAAGGATCGTCGACCAATAGCCCGGATATGATCTTCCACGTCGCGGACAACTCTCCGCGATCATTGTTCGCCCGCCACTCACCCTTGTGGCGTGGAAAAGCTTCACCACTTCCGGGACCCGCGAACTGTTGTGGTTCGAGCTGATCAAGCGCATAGTCGTTGCAGGGACAGACCACCGAAGAATCCGAAAAGTTATAGGCGGTGGCACTCCCGGAAGGGGTCAGGTGGTGCCATGCAGGTAACTCTTCGCAGTGATGCTCGTCGTCCGCTGCATCCCCGCGATCGGACCTGATCTCACGATCCGGTCGCGAATGCGAGCAGCGAAATGCCAGGTATCGGGTGCGCAGGCGCCACCGGTGTCATCCGCGCACGTCGACGCTGTTGAGCTCGACATCGGTTCCCTCTCAGGAGCGGCACTGGCCGAGTTCCACGCCAACCTCGCGACGACGGCGATCGTCATTTCCCACCAAGTAGTGCCAGGGTGCGGTGCCTCGACGTCGGGGTGCCGCACCCTGGCGCGCGTAATCCGCGACCGGGCGCGCGCGGGGCTATCGTGTGCCGCCTAAGGGCCTTGGCGGGAGGACACGCGGTGCAGTTCAACGAGGATGCCGAACTCGACACGTCCCAGGTCGACGACCAGCGCGGCGGTGGCGGCGGTGGGGTCGGCGGACGGGTCGCCCTCGGCGGCGGCGGTCTGGGGATCGTCGGCCTGGTCATCTACTTCCTGCTGTCCCAGTTCGCCGGTGGCGGCGGGGGCGGGTTCCAGTTGCCGTCCGGCTCCGGGTTCGGCGACGTGGGCCAGAACCAGCAGGTCGACTCGGCCGCGATCCGCGAGAAGTGCCGGACGGGCGCGGACGCGAACCGCGAGGACGACTGCCGCGCGGTGGCGTTCATCAACTCCATCCAGGCGTACTGGTCCGACCAGTACGCGCGCTCCGGCAACACCTACAAGCCCGCGCAGACCAACTTCTTCCAGGGCGGCGTGAACACCGGCGGCTGCGGCAGCGCGACGTCCGCGTCCGGGCCCTTCTACTGCCCGGCGGACTCCGAGGTCTACATCGACCTGGCGTTCTTCCAGGAGCTGAAGACCACGTTCGGCGCCACCGGCGGCCCGTTCGTCGAGGCGTACGTGCTGGCCCACGAGTACGGCCACCACATCCAGAACCTCCTCGGCACGTCCGGCAGGGTCAAGCAGGGCACCGGCCCGCAGTCGGACTCGGTCCGGCTGGAACTCCAGGCCGACTGCTACGCGGGCGCGTGGGCGAACCACGCCACGACCGTCCCGACGGCCTCCGGCAAGCCCCTCATCACCGGCGTGACCGACGACGACATCAACGCCGCGCTGGACGCCGCGGGCCGCATCGGCGACGACTACATCCAGAAGGAGCTGGGCGGCGGCAAGGTCGACACGACCCAGTTCAGCCACGGTTCCTCGGCGCAGCGGCAGAAGTGGTACCGCGCGGGCTACGACAGCGGCGACCCCGCCCGCTGCGACACGTTCGGCACGAACAACCTGGGCTGAGCCCCACAACGCGAAGAGGCGCCCCCGGAGACTCTCCGGGGGCGCCTCTTCCTGGCTGAGCCCTTACGAAGCGGCCGCGTGCGAGTGGTGCGCGGCGACGGCCACGCGGGCCTTCGCCGCGCGGGCCTCGGCGCGCTTCGGACGCGGCGGCACGCCGTTCACGTCCTCGGTGCTGACGCCGTACGACGCGGTCACCCAGGCGATGGCGTCGGCGTTGCGGTCCAGGGCCACCCGGTCGAGGTTGCCCAGGTTGTCGCAGGCCTGGTGGTAGCACTTGTCGTACGCCACACCGGCCGTGCCGCCCCACTTGGCGGCCTGGGAGGCCGTCTTGACGCCCTCGGCTCCGGTGAACAGGCCACCGGCGGGGATGCCGACGGCGATGAACTCGCCGTAGTCCGAACGACCGGAGAAGTCCGTGCCCTCGGTCTCCACGTTCTTGCCGGCCTTCAGGTAGTCGACGAAGGCCTTCTCGATCTGGGCCGAGCCGTAGGGGCCCGCGCCCGCGCCGACCGCGTCGGAGTCGTCACCGTCGTAGACGAAGTACGCGGCGTTCGGCGAGGCGACCATGTCGAAGTTCAGGTACAGCGCGATGTCGAGCTGCTGCTCGAACGTCAGCGCCCGCACGTACTCCGTGGAGCCGATGAGCCCCAGCTCCTCGGCGCCCCACCAGGCGAAGCGGACCGCGTTGGAGACCTTCGGCTTGGCGCCCAACTGGAGGGCGGTCTCCAGCAGCGACGCGGAGCCCGAGCCGTTGTCGTTGATGCCCGCGCCCGCCTCGACGCTGTCGAGGTGCGACCCGGCCATCACGACGTTGTCCTTGCGGCCGGTCTTGGTCTGCGCGATGACGTTGCGCGCCACCTTCAGGTCCTCGTGGTACCGCATGTCCAGCGTGACGGACTGGCCCGCGCTGCCGAACAGGGCCGTGCCGTCGGCCTGCGTGACGCCACCGGTGGGCACGACGCCGGGCTGGCCTAGCGTCACGCCCGACAGCGGGCCCGCGGTGTTGTTGGCGACGATGACGCCGATGGCGCCCGCGGCGGCCGCGTTGCGGTGCTTGATGTCGAACGTGCACGCGCCGCGGCGGATCAGGGCGATCGAGCCGGTGAAGTCCTGGCCCGCGAAGTCGGTCGCCTCACAGCCGGGCGTCGCGTCCTCCGGCACCGCCCGCAGCGGACCGGTGATGCCACCGACCGGCGTCTGCGGCGAGAGTTCCATCGGGATGGCCTCGTACGTCGCCGCGCCGACCTTGGCGGTGGCCGCGTCGGTCACCTGGACCGGGTAGGTGAACTCCGGCGTCGTGACGTCGAAGCCCGCGCCGCGCAGCTTGCCCGCGACGTACTCCACGCTCGCCTCGTAGCCGGGCGTGCCGACCGCGCGCGTCCCCCCGTTGCGGTCCGACAGGCGCTGGAACGCGATGAGGTGGCGGTTGACGCCGTCGGACGAGACGGCTTTGACGAGCTTCTTCGCCAGTGCCGGCCCGGCGGGCTCGGCGGTGGGACCCGCGGATGCGGTCGGCGCGACGAAGAGCGCCAGCGCGGCGGCGGCCGCGACCGCGCTGTAGCCAGCGCGTCGTGTTCTTCCGGACATGATCGAGCTCCCCAATCGTTCGGATGCAGAACCATGCATAGATCGACTGTCCGAAATCAATCCGTCACTCGGAGGGTTCTCACCCGGTGAGCAGGTCGAGACACGCTGTGAGCCCCGTCACGTCGACCTTCCAGCCCGGTCGCGCGAGCCGATCGCGGGTGACCAGGAACCGCACGTCCTCGGTCGACCTGCCGCGGCGGACGGTCAGCGACGTGCCGTCCTCGACGTACCCGAGCTTCTCGCTGACGCTCCTCGACTTCGGGTTCCCGGTGGCCGCCGCCGACCGGGCCTGGACGGCGTCGAGGTGGTCGAACGCGAACATCAGCACCGCCGCGCGCATCTCCGTGCCGATGCCCCTGCCCTGGTGCTCCATGCCGATCCACGAGCCGCTGCTCACCTCGCGGAGGACGCCGAAGTCGACCGCCTGCAACGACTGGGTGCCGACGACCCGGCCGTCGAGCCGGACGAGGAAGTTGAGCTCCCAGTTCGCCGGGGCGAGCCGGGCGCGCACCCCCCAGTAGAACTGGAGCATGTTGCGCCCGACGTCCTCCGGCGCGGCGTCGGTCCACTCGTAGGCGAACGGCATCTCGTCGGGCGGGTGCACGCCGCGGCGGGCTTGCTCGGCGAGTTCGAGGAGGCCCTCGTCGTCGTCCGGGCGCAGCTCCAGCCGGGGTGTGCGGAGCACCAGGTGTCGGAAGGGCCACGGGTCCATGCCCGCTGATGCTGCCGGGCGCGGCGCCGGGTGCGCGACCGGATTACCTTCGGAGCCATGTACGCGATCACGATTCGTGAACCAGGCGGCCCGGACGTGCTGGAGTGGACCGAGGTCCCCGATCCCGTCCCCGGTCCGGGCGAGGTGCTGCTGGACGTGGCGGCGAGCGCGCTGAACCGCGCCGACCTGTTGCAGCGCCAGGGCTTCTACCCGCCGCCGCCGGGCGCGTCGGAGATCCTCGGCATGGAGTGCTCCGGCACGGTCGCCGCGCTCGGCGAGGGCGTCACGGGCTGGCGGGTCGGCGACGAGGTGTGCGCGCTGCTGGCGGGCGGCGGTTACGCCGAGAAGGTCGCGGTGCCCGCCGCGCAACTCCTGCCGCTGCCCGACGGCGTCGACCTGGTGACCGCCGCGGCGCTGCCGGAGGTGGCGTGCACGGTGTGGTCGAACGTCGTCCTGCACGCCGGGCTGCGCGCGGGTGAGCTGCTGCTGGTGCACGGCGGCGCGGGCGGCATCGGCACGCACGCCATCCAGGTCGGCAAGGCGCTCGGCGCGCGGGTCGCCGTGACGGCGGGGTCGGACGAGCGGCTCGCGCGGTGCGCGGAACTCGGCGCGGACATCACCGTCAACTACCGCGAGCAGGACTTCGTCGCGGAGGTGGGGGCCGCGGACGTCGTGCTGGACAACATGGGCGCGAAGTACCTGGACCGCAACGTCGACGTGCTCGCGCTCGGCGGCAGGCTCGTCGTGATCGGCCTCCAGGGCGGGGTGTCCGGCGAGCTGAACCTCGGCAAGCTGATGGCGAAGCTCGGCAGCGTCTCCGGCACCCGGCTGCGCAGCAGGCCAGTCGACGGGCCCGGCAGCAAGGGCGAGATCGTCGCGGCCGTGCGCGAGGGCCTGTGGCCGCTGATCGCCGCGGGGAAGGTGCAGCCGATCGTCCACGACGTCGTGCCGATGCGGGAGGCGGGCGCGGCGCACCGGGCGTTGGAGAGCGGCGGCGACGTGTTCGGCAAGCTGCTGCTGAAGACCTAGGGAACGGGAAAGCGGGGCCGACGTGGAGTCGGCCCCGCTTTTGATCACCTCGTGGCTAGTCAGACCCGGACGGCCCAGGCGTTGCCGCCGTCGCCCGCCGGACCGGAGTGGCCACCGACCGTGGAGCTGTGGTTGGAGGCGTCGCCGGTGTCACCGGTCGGCCCGGTGTGACCCGAGTCGCCCGACGTCACCGAGGTCCACGACTTCGTGCCCTCGTGGTGCTTCCAGCCGTTGTGCTTGGTCCAACCGGAGTGCTTCCAGCCGTCGTGCTTGCTCCAGCCGGAGTGCTTCCAGTCGCTGTCGTGCTTCCAGCCGTGGCCGTTGTTCCAGTTCTGGCCATCGGTGTAGGTGATGGCGGTGTTGCCACCGGTGGCGCCGGAGTTGCCGGAGTCACCCGAGTTGCCGGTCGTGGCGGTGTTCGAGCTGGTGGCGTCGCCACCGTTGCCCGAGTTGCCGCCGTTGCCCGCGACAGCGGACGCCGAGCCGGACTCGTCGTGGTTCCACTTGTTGCCGTGGTTCCAGTTCTTGCCGTGGCCCCACTTGTCGTCGTTCTTCGGCGCGAGGGCGATGGCGTTACCGCCGTCACCGGCCGGGCCGGAGGTGCCGCCGACGGTGCTGCTGTGGTTCATCGCGTCGCCCGTGTCGCCGGTCGCCCCGGTGTTGCCGGAGTCACCCGAGGTCACGGTGGTGGTGGACTCGTCGTGGCTCCAGTGCTCGCCGCCACCGCCGAGGGTGTTCACGATCGCGGTGTTGCCACCGGTCGTGCCCGAGTCGCCCGAGTTGCCGGAGTCGCCGGTCGTGGCGGAGTTCGAGCTGGTGGCGTCGCCACCGTTACCCGAGTCCCCACCGTTGCCCGCGACAGCGGTCACGTCGGAGTCGTCGTGGTTCCACTTCTTGCCGTGGCCCTCGTTGCCCGCGGCCACGGCGTCGCCACCGTCACCGGCCGGGCCGGAGTTCCCGCCAACCGCGCTGCTGTGGTTGGTCGCGTCACCCGTGTCGCCGGTCGCACCCGTGTTGCCGGAGTCGCCCGAG
>NZ_JANYMP010000033.1 GCF_025061645.1 Umezawaea endophytica
CCTACCCGGTGCGGACCAGCGCGACCGCGAAGCAGACCTGACCGGGTGACGTCGGCGCGGTCCGGGTTGGAACCGTCGAGGCCGGGTATTCCGGGCTGCGGGTGCGACATCGCGGTGACGAGGTCGGGCCGCTGTCGCACGGCTTCTACACCAGCGGTCAGCTCTTCCTGGAGGAGTACTACACCCTCGGCGTGATCGGGAAGGCCGGGCTCGGCACCCCGCACATGGACGGCAACACCCGCCTGTGCACGGCGACCGCGGCCGCCGCCATGAAGGAGAGCTTCGGTTCCGACGGGCAGCCGGGCTGCTACGCCGACGTGGAGGCGTGCGACGCGCTGTTCCTGTTCGGGCACAACATGGCCGAGACCCAGACCGTGCTCTGGTCGCGGGTGCTCGACCGCGTCGAGGGACCGGACACACCGGTGCTCGTCGCGGTCGACCCCCGGCGCACGGAGGTCGCCAGGACGGCCGTGCGCACCGGCGGGGTGCACCTGGCTCCGCTGCCCGGCACCAACGTGGCTCTGGTGAACGGCCTGCTGCACGAGGTCATCGCGCGCGGCTGGGTCGACCGCGACTACGTCGACGCGCACACGACCGGGTTCGACGAGCTGGCGGCGACCGTCGAGCCGTACACGCCGGAGCACGTGGCCGAGGTGTGCGGGGTGGACGTCGCCGACGTGCGGCGGGCGGCCGAGGTCTTCGGGACGTCGGACCGGGTGCTGTCCACGGTGTTGCAGGGGTTCTACCAGTCCCACCAGGCCACCGCGGCGGCGTGCCAGGTCAACAACCTGCACCTGCTGCGCGGGATGATCGGCGGTCCGGGCGGCGGCGTGCTCCAGATGAACGGGCAGCCGACCGCGCGGAACACCCGCGAGAGCGGGGCGAACGGCGACCTGCCGGGGTTCCGCAACTGGGACAACCCCGACCACGTCGCGGAGCTGGCCGCGCTGTGGAACGTCGACCCGATGACCATCCCGCACTGGGCGCCGCCGACGCACGCCATGCAGTTGTGGCGGTACGCCGAGCAGGGTTCCGTCCGGCTGCTGTGGATCTCCGCGACCAACCCCGCGGTCTCGTTGCCGGACCTGGCCCGCGTCCGCCGGGTCCTGGGCGACGAGGACCTGTTGGTCGTGGTGCAGGACGGGTTCCTCACCGAGACCGCGCGCCTCGCCGACGTCGTGCTGCCCGCCGCGATGTGGGGCGAGAAGCAGGGGACCTTCACCAACGCGACCCGCGTCGTGCACCTGTCCGACCAGGCCGTCGACCCGCCCGGCGAGGCGCGGTCGGACCTGGACATCTTCCTGGACTACGCGCGGCGGATGGACTTCCGGGACCGCGACGGCGCGCCGCTGATCCACTGGAACGACCCGGAGTCCGCGTTCCGCGCGTGGCAGGAGTGCAGCCGCGGCCGACCGTGCGACTACACCGGTCTGTCCTATGAGGACCTGCGGGCCAGGGGCGGGATCCCTTGGCCGGTCACGGAAGACCGCCCGGACGGCACCGAGCGGCTCTACACCGACGGTGTCTTCCGCACCGATCCCGACGACTGCGAGGACTACGGGCACGACCTGCTGACCGGCGGGCAGGTCGCGCCCGAGGCCTACCGCGCGGCGAACCCCGCAGGCCGGGCGTTCCTCAAGGCTGCGGCGCACACCCCGCCACCGGAACGGCCGAGCGACGACTACCCGTTCCTCGCCACGACCGGCCGCACGGTCCACCAGTTCCACACGCGGACGAAGACCGGCCGGTCGCCGAGGCTCGACCGGGCCGCGCCCCGGCCGTGGGTGGAGGTCTCCGCGGAGGACGCCGCGCGGCTCGACGTCGCCGAGGGCGACGTGGTGCGCGTCGAGTCACCGCGGGGAGCCGTGGTCGTGCCCGTGCGCGTCGGCACCGTATGGGCGGGTGTGGTGTTCCTGCCGTTCCACTACGGGGACCTCGGCGGTGACGACCCGACCGCGGCCAACGAGCTGACCGTCACCGAGTGGGACCCGGTGTCCAAGCAGCCGATGTTCAAGCTCGCCGCCGTGCGAATCACCAAGGAGTGACCGTGCACCTCGCGACCTACGTCGGACTGCTGCACCACGCCGAGCGGACGCTGGCCGACGCGTTCCGCCAGGTCGGCGAGGGCCACGGCGACGAACCGGACGTCCGGTCGACCTGCGTGGTCCTCGCCGGGGCGTGCGACGACCACGTGGAGCGCCTGGCGCCGGTGGTGAACCGCTACGGCGAGCACGCCGAGACCGAGCCGGAACGGCTGCGCGTCACCGCGCTGGAGGGCACCCGGTCCGGGGCCGTCGGGCTGCTGCGCGACCTCCAGGACCTGTACGCGCTGGCGTCGTTCGTGGACATCACCTGGACCGTGGTCGCCCAGGCCGCGCGGGGGCTGCGCGACAGCGACCTGCTGGACGTCGTGGAGTCGTGCGAACGGGACACCGACCGGCAGTTGACGTGGCTGCGGACGCGGGTGAAGCAGAGCGCGCCGCAGGCGCTGATCGCGGCGAGGTGAGGCACTAGCACCCGCGGGTGGTGATCCGCGTGGCCAGTCGTCGCAGGGTGGCTCGGACCTCGCCGCTCATCCGGGCCTGGTCGAGGGCGTGCAGGGCGCTCGCCGTCAGGACGGCGATCTGCTCCTCCACGACGCGCACGGCGCCGAGGTCGTGCAGCAGGTCGCGGACGGTGGCGAGCGCGCTGTCGGTGTGGTGCCACCCCTCCAGGCAGGAGCGGAGTTCGTGCACCGCGTCGAGGCGGCCCGATGCGCGGGCCAGGCCGATCGCGATGGCCATCAGCGGGGTGCGCTTGCCCTCCCGCAGGTCGTCGCCGACGGGTTTGCCGGTGGCGGCGCTGTCGCCGAAGACGCCGAGCAGGTCGTCGCGGAGCTGGAACGCCACGCCGAGGTCGCGGCCGAACTCGCGCAGCGAGTTCACCAGATCGGGTGGGGCGTCGGCCAGTGCCGCGCCGAGGTGCAGGGGGCGTTCCACGGTGTACGCGGCGGTCTTGTACCGCGCCACGCGCAGCACCCGTTCCAGCGACTCCTCACGGCGGGCCCCGGCGAGCAGGTCGAGGTGCTGGCCCGCCATCATCTCGGTGCGCATGGCCTGCCAGGGCACCCAGGCCCGCGCCAGCGCGGGCCCGTCGAGCCCCGCCGTGACGAGCGCGTCGTCGGCCCAGGCCAGCGCGAGGTCGCCCACGAGCACCGCGGCGGAGTCGCCGTAGCGCCTGCTCTCCCCCGCCCAGCGCTCCCGCTGGTGGCGGGTCGCGAACACGACGTGCGCGGCGGGAGCGCCCCGCCGGGTCGTGGACCGGTCCATCACGTCGTCGTGCACCAAAGCGCAGGCCTGCAACAACTCCAGCGCGATCAGCGCCCGCACGGTCGTCGCGGCGCGCGGACCGTCGGCGGCACCGCCCGCGGACCGCCAGCCCCACCAGGCGAACGTCGGCCGGACGCGCTTGCCGCCGCGCAGCACCAGACCGCTGAGCTCCTCGACCAGTTCCGGCGCCAGGTGGGCGTGCGGCTGGGTCCGCAGGAAGCGCTCCAACTCCGACCGCAGCGAGACGAGGGCGCCGACGTCGTCCACGAGCGCGGACGGGGGGTCCGCGCGAGCGGCGGGTACCGGCGACATCAGCGCCTCCTGCGTATTCGAGGGGTGGCGTGTTCGAGCAAAGCAGTGCGGCACCGGATCCGCACGACGAACTCCGCCCGTTCTGCGGGGACACGCCGCGCGACCTAGCGTCGAACCGACACCTGCGGAAGGACTCGCCCCACCATGTCGGTAGACCGGGAACTCGACGCCGCGGGGATCACCGATCCAGGGCTGCGGCTCGCCTACGCCCGCTGCCGCGCGCTCAACGCCGAGCACGGGCGCACCTACTACCTCGCCACCCGGCTGCTCCGGCGCGAGCAGCGGCCCGCGATCCACGCGCTGTACGGGTTCGCGCGGTGGGCGGACGACATCGTGGACGAGGTCCACGACGGCCGGTCGGCCGAGCAGCGCGCGGCGGAGCTGTCCGGCGTGGAGCGGCGCCTGTTCGCCGGGCTGGAGGCGGGGAGCAGCGACGACCCGGTGATCGCCGCCGTGGTGGACACCGCGCGGCGCTACGACATCGACCACCGCCACTTCGTCGACTTCACCGCGTCCATGCGGATGGACCTCACGGTCACCGAGTACCCGACCCACGCCGACCTCGCCCGCTACGTGCGCGGTTCCGCGGCCGTCATCGGCTTGCAGGTGCTGCCGGTGCTGGGCACCAGCGTCCCGCGCGAGGAGGCCGAGCCCGCCGCGGCGGCGCTGGGCGTGGCGTTCCAGATGACGAACTTCCTGCGCGACGTCGGCGAGGACCTCGACCGCGGGCGCGTGTACCTGCCGCTGGACGAACTGGCGGCGTTCGGCGTCGACCGGCCGCTGCTGGAGCACGCCCGCAGGACGGGGCGCGCCGATCAGCGCGTCCGCCGCGCGCTGGCCCACCAGGTCGCCAGGACGAGGGCGGTGTACCGCGAGGCCGAGCCGGGCATCGCCATGCTGGCTCCCCGGTCGAGGCCGTGCGTGGACACGGCGTTCCGGCTGTACCGCCGAATCCTGGACCTGATCGAGGAAGCCGACCACGACGTGCTGTCCGGGCGGGTCGTGGTGTCCGGTGGTCGCCGGTTGGCGATAGCCCTGCCCGCGCTGGCCAAGTCCGTCCTGGTCCGGTCGGCGTGAGAATCCCGCTGCGCGTGTTCCGCAGCCCGCCGTGGCCCGAGCAGGAGCCGACGTGGCGGGCGGCGAAACCCGCCCTGATCGAGGCCGCGCTCGAACGCGCGCTGGCCCGGCCGTCGGGCAACTGGTTCGTCCTCGGCTCCAGCCGGGAGGTGACGGCGGGAAAACCGTTCGGCCGCACCGTTTCCGGGCGCGAGGTCGTCGCCTGGCGCGGTACGGGCGGTGAGCTGCTGGCCGGACCGGGGGCGTGCCCGCACCTGGGCGCCCCGCTGCGCGACGGGGCCGTGCACCGCGGCGAGGTCGTGTGCCGGTGGCACGGCCTGTCGCTCGGCGGTGGGAAGTTCGGCGGCTGGAGCCCCTACCCGGCGCACGACGACGGCGTGCTGGCGTGGGTGCGGCTGGACGAGGTCGGCGGTGAGGAACCGCTGCCGGAACCCGTGCTGCCGGCCCGCCCACCCGCGGACGCGGTCGCCGCCGTCGCGACCGTGATCGGGCGCTGTGAACCGGACGACGTGGTGGCCAACCGGCTCGACCCGTGGCACGGCGCGTGGTTCCACCCGTACTCGTTCGCGAACCTCGACGTCCTGGAAACGCCGACCGAGCGGGACGACAGGTTCCTGGTGGAGGTGACGTTCCGGCTCGCGGGCCGCGTCGGGGTGCCGGTGATGGCCGCGTTCACCTGCCCGGAACCGCGCACGATCGTGATGCACATCGTCGAGGGCGAAGGCGAGGGCAGCGTGGTGGAAACCCACGCCACCCCGCTGGGGCTCGGTCCGGACGGCGCCGCGCGCACCGCCGTGGTCGAGGCGACGATCGCCCACTCACGGCGGCGCGGCTTCGCCGTGGCCCGGTCGACCGCGCCCGCACTGCGGCCGGTGATGCGCTGGGCCGCGAAGCGGTTGTGGCGCGACGACATGGCCTACGCCGAGCGCCGTTACGCGTTGCGCTCCGCGGGCCGCCTACCCGGCTGACACCGGCACGGGGTCGCGACCCCACCGGCGGGCCGCCGCCCGCAGCAGCGGACCGCGCCCGGACGTCGGGACCGTCCACAACGGAGTGCCCGCCACGCCCCACCGCCCGAGCAGGTGGTTCGCCGCGCTGAACCCCGTCGTCGCGGCGCGTTCCATCAGCGCGACCGGCAGGTCGACGCGGACCAGGTCCCCGGCGAGCACGAGGAGGTCGTCGGGGGTGTGCACGGTCGGGCGGGTGGCGAAGCCGCCGGGCGGGAACAGCGGGCAGTCCGCCCGCAGCTCGTGGCGCTCGTCCACGACCCGCGCGCCCCTGGTCTCCGGGTAGACCACGTGGAGCTGGTCGAGCAGCCGGGCGCGGGCCGTGCCCTCGTCGAGGTCGGCGGGCAGCGCGTACCCGTGCAGTTCCACCACCGACCCACCGGTGCGCGCCGCCCAGGCGCGGGCCTCGTGCTCGTAGTGGTTCAGCACGGACACGTTGTCGAGCAGGTCGTACCCGGTGGTGCCGATGAATCCCGGCCGGTCGGCGCGCACCGGCCGGTCCAGCCAGTAGCGCGACACCAGGAACGGCGGCGTGGTCTCCAGCGCCGCGATCCCCGCCCGCCAGCCGCGCGTGCCCAGCTCCGGCGAGGCGGCGACGATCCGGCGCAGCCCCGGCACGTCCGCGGCGAGGACGACCGCGTCCACCTCGACCGACTCCCCCGGCACCCGGACGCTGAAACGCCTGCCGCGCCCCGGTTCCACGGCCTCCACGGGCGTGCCGGTGCGCACCTCGGCACCCAGCGAGCCCAGGTGGCGGCCCAGCGGGTCCCACAGCGCGTGCGGGAACGGGTCGGCGGCCACGTCGAACAGCAGGCCCTCGCGGGACCCGAGGAAGTAGATGTGGAACATCGTCGCCAGCTCGGCGGCCGACATCCGGGTCGGGTGGGCGAAGAAGCTGCGGGAGAACACCTCGAACGCCAGCGCGTGCGCCGCGCGCGGGAACCGCACGTGCCCGAGGTACGTCGCGGCGTCGATGCCGTCCAGCTCGTCGTAGGTGCGCGGCACCGACACGTCCAGCAGCCGCAGGGCCGCGCGGGTGTTCACCGACGGCAGGTCGCGCCACGCGAAAGCGGGGCTGCGCCAGAGGAACGCGGTCGCGTTCCACGGCACGGCGCGGGGGAGCCCGGCGAACCCCTCGCGCTGGCCGCTCGCGTGCCACAGCGGGTAGTCGGGCAGGCCGACCAGCGCGGTGCCGGCCGGGTCGACCCTGCTCAGCAGCGACCGCAGGTTGTAGTACTGGCGGAAGAACGCGTGGAACCCGCGGGTCATCGTGGCCCGGCTGCCGTCGGCCAGCTCCGTCGTCCACCCGCCCACGCGACCGCCGAGGTAGTGCTCGCGCTCGAACAGCACGACCTCCGCGCCGCGCTCGGCCAGGATCGTCGCGGCGGCCAGGCCCGCGATGCCGCCGCCCACCACGCCGATCACCGGCGCGTCCCGCTCGAAGGCGGATCGGCCCGTCGGGCCGGGAACGCGCACTGCCTTGCGGTCGCGGGTGGTCACGACCCCTCCCTCGACGGTCGGCGGGTCCGCTCCCAGAGCAGCAGGGTCAGGGTGACCATGGAGAACCCGAACAGGAAGTCCTCGACCGGGATGTCCCACGGCGCCCGGACACCGCTGATCGCCCAGTCGGCGTACCGCACGACCGGGGCGTGCAGCTTGGTCAGCCACCCGTCCACCGCGACCTGGAACGCGAACACGATCGCCATGGTCGTCCAGTAGGCCTTGCGGCGGAACAACCCCGTGCGCAGCACCAGCAGTTCCACGAGAACGGTCAGGACCGCGGCGACCGCGGCCGCCACCAGGTACTCCCCGTCCACACGCGCCCTCTCACCGTCGATCGGCCACACCGGACCGGGTCAGCGCCGTGACGGCCTCGTAGGTCAGCACGGCGCAGATCGGGATCACCAGGAAGAACAGCAGCTCCTCCAGCGGCAGCGCGCCGGGGAGCCGCACACCCGTGACGAACTCCGGGTTGTAGTCCCAGTGGCGCCTGGTGATCGCCGCGACGTCCCACGCCGTGAACACGGCCGCCACCGGGAGGACCGCTCGCGCCAGCCGCGCGGGACGGCGGTACACCCCGCTCCCGCGGAACTCCAGCGGCGCGGTCACCAGGAGGCAGGCGAGCAGCAGGACCAGGTACTCCCAACGACCGACCACCGCACCTCCGAGGTTGTCCTCACCGTAGGGCGGCGTGCGGTCGCCCGCACGGCGGGCGCGGTCAGGGCGGTGCGGACCGGCCTGCGGGCAGCACCGCGATGACCAGGCCCGAGAGGGCCGTGCGGGCGTAGGCCAGGCCTTCCGGTGTGGGCAGGCCGAACAGCAGCGGTGAGGTGAAGTCGAGGAGCAGCCTGCCGTAGACGAGCGCGAGTGCGACGCCGTACAGCCGGGCGAGGCCGTGCTGACGGCACAGCGCGACACCGATCACCCCGGTGCACACCTGCAACATCTGCGCCCCGACGGGCAGCGGCAGGAGGTGCGCCGTGCCCGCGACGAACTGCCACAGCCCGGCGATCAGCGTGAGCACCTGGACCCTGGTGAACCCCTGCCGCTCCGACGAGGTGCTCACGCGGGCGCTCCGCCGCCTGGTCACGCACCCCCCTGTCCCGCGGACCGTGAGAACACCCCGTGAACGTCCCACACCGACCCGAACGCCGGCAATGGACTCGACGGCCGGACGCCTGATCCCTCGACCAGGTGACGCGTCGGGTTGGGGCGCGGGTGTGGGGGTACCTGTCCCCGACGAGCACCGGAGGAGTTGACCCGAGGATGACCGACAAGCCGATCGACCACCCCGGCACGACCGACGCCATGCGCACCCGGCCCGACCACGGCGAGGCCAGTTACCAGGGGTCCGGGCGCCTGCGGGACCGCAGGGCGGTGATCACCGGTGGTGATTCCGGGATCGGTCGGGCGGTGGCCGTCGCGTTCGCCCGTGAAGGGGCCGACGTGCTGATCACCTACCTGGACGCGGAGGAGGACGACGCGCGGGAGACCGTTCGGCTGGTCGAGGAGGCGGGGCGCAAGGCCGTCGCGGTGGCCGCCGACCTCACCGACGAGTCGCGCTGCGGGGAGGTCGTCGCCCGCGCCGTGGCGGAGTTCGGCGGGATCGACCTGCTGGTGAGCAACGCCGCCTACCAGATGTCCCAGGACGGCGGGATCCTCGACGTCACCACCGAGCAGTTCGACCGCGTGCTCAAGACCAACGTCTACGCCATGTTCTGGCTGTGCAAGGCGGCCGTGCCCCACCTGGGGCCGGGATCGGCCATCATCACGACCTCGTCGATCCAGGGCTTCCAACCCTCGCCGGAACTGCTGGACTACGCCACGTCCAAGGCCGCGATCGTCAACTTCACCAAGGGCCTGGCCGCGAACCTGGTCGACCGCGGGATCAGGGTGAACTCGGTCGCGCCCGGTCCGGTGTGGACACCCCTCATCCCCGCCACCATGCCCGCGGACCAGGTCGAGTCGTTCGGCGAGCAGTCGCCCATGGGCCGGGCCGCCCAGCCCGCCGAACTGGCGCCGCTCTACGTGTTCCTGGCCTCGTCGGAGTCCAGCTACATCACCGGGGAGATCGTCGGCGTCACCGGCGGTTCCCCGATCACCTGATCACACCTGGTCGACGGGCACGCCGGGGGTCGTCCGCGAAGCACGTGGTTGACAGCGCCCGCGCGTGCCACAGGATGTGGGGTGTGCCCCCGCCTCCGCCCGCCCCGACGCAGCGCCTCGCCCGTGAGTTCGAGCGGAGCACCCGGTTGTGCGCCCAGGCCGCGGTGGTGTGGCGGCACGCGGCCGAGGCTCGCGAGCTGGCGGAGGAACTGGTGGGGCTGGCTCGGCGGCGGCGGGCTTCCTAGGTCGCGCCGAACGGGTCCGTGGTGCTCTCGACCAGCTCCTTGAACCGCTCCAGGTCGGACCTGAGCCGTTGGTCCAGCACCCCCGAGGCCGCGCAGACCTGCTCCCAGATCCCCTCCGGCTCGACCTCCGTCCGCACCCGCACCCTGGTGGTGCGGTCGTCGACGCGGTACAGCGCCACCGCGCCCGCCCGGTCGGCCCCGGACGTGGAGCGCCAGGCGATCAGCTCGTCCGGCCGCTGGTCGGTGACCTCGACGTCGAACTCGCGCCGGACGCCACCGAAGAGCGTCGTCCAGCGGACGCGGGTCCCGTCCCCCCGCCGGACGCGCACCACCCCGGACATGAACCGGGGGTAGGCCTCGAACAGCGCCCACTGGCCGTACACGACGGACACCGGGACGAACACGTCGATCGACTGCTCGCAGGTTCGCACACGCATCACCTCGACCGGCGAGTACCCGCGTCCACCGGCTTCACACGGCGAAGACCGGGACGGGTGACCGTCCACACGGGATTCACCCGATCGGGCTGTCCGACCGGCCGACGTCCCGCCGCCACGCGCTGAAGGACCGCAGCGTGAACGTTCCCGGCCGGGCCAGCCAGGGCCACGGGTGCACCTCCACCGGCCGCGCGAGGCGAGCGAGCCGGTGCCAGCCGGGGACCGGCGTCCACGTCGCCGCGAGCGGGAGGTCGGCCAGTTCCACCTCCGGACGGCCGAGGCGCACCTCCAGCGGCCGGGTCGTCGCCAGCTCGCCGAGGGTTTGCGCGAGGAACACCAGCCTGGTGCCTGCCAGGCGCAGCCGCGCCAGCAGCGGCTCGTCGAACACGAACACCGCGGGCCGGTCCGGCACGGCGGCCAGTGCCGGGTCGCGGTCGCCCAGCGACTCCGCGGTCAGCCACACCACCTCACCGCCGCCGCCCTCCACCCGCGCGGGCCCGGCCGGGATGGGCGCGCGCCCCAGGTCGGGCCCGTCCACCGGCGCGCCCGGTCTTGCGTCCGGCCACGACTCGACCGGGCAGTTCTCGGCCAACGCGCAGGACTCGCACAACGACGGCGCGCGCCTGCGGACCTGCCACCGGCTGAAGCCGTACGGCTTGTCGCTGCCCGTACCGACCGTCCACTGCCAGCCGAGCCGGTTCGCCGCACGGGAGCCGTCCACCAGGTGCGCGAACATCTCGTCCTCCCCCGCGGCCCAGTTCGCGCCCGCGCGCACGGCCCACTGCGAGGCCAGCCACATCCGCGTCTGGTTGACCAGCCACCCGTCCTCGCGCAGCTCGGCCACGACCGCGGCCAGGCACGCCATGTCCTGCCGCCACGGCTCCCCAGACCAGGCGGTCCCGGTGCTCGGCTGGCGGTGGCGCAGCGGCCGGGCCGTCTTCCCGCCGAGTCGGGAGTAGAGGTGGCGGGCGTACTCCTGCCACAGCAGCTCGTCGCGGTACTTCACCCGGTCCCGCTCGGGCGCCCCGGCCACCGCCGACCACACCTCGGGCAACGCGACCAGCCCGTGCCGGATGTACGGCGACATCCTGCTGGCGCCGCGCGCGGAACGGGGCAGCACGGCGCTGCGGGTGCTCGCGTACCCGGTCACGTCGAGTCCGGCGAGCGCGGCGTCCGCGGCCTCCTGGCCCCCGAGGAACGTCGACGCGGTGACCCGCGGTTCACGGGTCAGGCCGCCCAGGTGCCGTCGCACCCAGTCGACGGCGCCCGGCTGGTCGGCGGGGGGAACGGGCAGCAGCGGCACGTCGACCAGTCTGCGCGGACGGCACCGGTCCCGCCGGATCGGCCGCCGCGGGAACGAAGTGGTCACGACAGGTTTGAGCGGCGACCGCGGAGCCGATCACGGGGACGCACCAGTCGTTCCGACGATCGTGGAGTGGGCCAATGCTGTGGGACACGCTCTGGCAGTACATGCCGCTGGTCGTGCTCGCGCTGAGCGCGACGACCTGGATGGTCCGCGACCTCGTCCAGTCGACGAGGACCGCGCGGCGCTCGAAGACGGGCTGATCACCCGGCCGTGGGGCTGGTCCCCGGCCGTCGTGCGGGCGGGCAGGACGCGTCCTAACGTCGACCCGTGACCGCGCTGCTGCTGTTCGGCGACCAGTTGGGCCCGCACTTCAGAGCCGAGCACCCCGGCGAGGTCCTGCTCGTCGAGTCCGCCGCGGCGTTGCGGCGCAAGCCGTACCACCGGCAGAAGCTGCACCTCGTGCTGTCCGGGATCAGGCACCTCGCCGCCGAACTGGGTGACCGCGCGACCCTGGTCCGCGCCGAGACGTACGCGGACGCCGTTCGCGAGTTCGGTCGGCCCCTGGTCGCCTACCAGCCGGGTTCCCGCGCCGCGGCGGCGCTCCTGCGGCGGCTCGGTGTCGAGGTGCTGCCCACGCCCGCGTTCGCGTTGCCGCGCCAGGAGTTCACCGACTGGGCGGGGGACCGCACGACGTTCCTCATGGAGGACTTCTACCGCGAGCAGCGCCGCCGGTTCGGCGTGCTGCTCGACGGTGGCGACCCGGCGGGCGGCCGGTGGAACCACGACGCGGCCAACCGCGAGCCGCCACCGCGGACGAGCAGGCTGGACGTGCCGCGACCGTGGTGGCCGCAGGAGGACGCCATCGACGCCGCGGTGCGCGCGGACCTGGACGCGATGGACCTGCCGACCGTCGGCGTCGACGGGCCGCGCTGGTTCGCGATCACCCGCGAGGAGGCGCTGGCCGCCTTGGACGTCTTCGTGCGGGACCGCTTGCCGCACTTCGGTCCGCACGAGGACGCCGTCCTCACCCGTGATCCGACGATGGCCCACTCCCTGCTGTCCGTCCCGCTCAACCACGGCCTGCTGCACCCGCTGGAGGTCGTGCGCGCCGCCGAACGCGCCTACCGCGCGGGTGACGCGCCGCTGGCGAGCGTCGAGGGGTTCGTGCGGCAGGTGCTGGGGTGGCGCGAGTACGTCTGGCACCTCTACTGGCACCTCGGTCCGGAGTACGCGCGCCACAACGAGTTCCGCGCCACGGCCCCGCTGCCGGACTGGTGGAGGACCCTGCGGCCGGGTGGTGTGCGGGCCGCCTGCGTGCGGACGGCGCTGGAGGGCGTCCGCGACCACGGGTGGGTGCACCACATCCAGCGGCTGATGGTCCTCGGCAACCACGCCCTGCAACGCGGCTACGACCCGGCCGCGCTCAACGACTGGTTCGTCACGTCCTTCGTGGACGGCTTCCCGTGGGTCATGCCGGTGAACGTGGTGGGCATGAGCCAGCACGCCGACGGCGGTGTCATCGCGACCAAGCCGTACCTGAGCGGCGGCGCCTACCTGAACAGGATGACCGACCACTGCCGCGACTGCTGGTTCGACCCGAGGAAGCGGACCGGTGAACGGGCGTGCCCGTTCACCGCGGGCTACTGGGCGTGGCTCGACCGGCACGCCGCACGGCTGCGCGGCAACCACCGGATGGCCCGCCCCGTGCAGGGGCTCCAGCGCCTGACCGACCTCGCGGAGGTCCGCGCCCGCGAACCGCACCGCGACGTCTTCTAGCCCCCGGTCACACCTCGACCGGAACGGCGTCCGCCCGTGCCGTGCCACGCGGTACCGGCGACGGGGAGAAGCGGAGTCCGGGGAGGTTCCGGCGGCGGATCATGATCTCGGCGATGACGATGTTCGGCAGCCAGCACAGGAAGGGGACGGCGGCGTACGCGTCGGTCATGAGCTGGTCCACCTCCGCGTTCGGGCCACCGAAGCCGACCACCAACTGGAAGATGATCAGCACGCCGAGCCACAGCCGCAACGTGACAGCGGCGAACGTGAGCGCGAAGCTGCGGATCATCCACGCCTGGTGGCTGGCGACGTCGTGCTCGCGAATGGCGCGATACCCGCGCCACGTGGTCCAGCCCCAGAGCACGGACAGCGTGCCGAAGCCGAAGAAGCCGACGAACGCCGCGGAGTTGAAGGCGGCCATCACCAGGCCGGACACCGACGCGAACGCGATCGACACCACGTAGGTGCGGCCGATCCAGCGGTGCACGGCCCGGTAGCGGCGGCGGATCACCTTGGCGAACTGGAAAGGCCCGACGACGAGGGAGATACCCGCGGAGACGACGTGGACGTAGAACGCGATCTGCACGAAGAAGGGCCTGCTCGCGTAGGTGGGCGCGAGGCCGACGCCCTGCTCGCCGAGTTCCGCGAGGCTGCCGGTCGCGTACTGGCCGACGAAGTAGCCGGAGATCGCCAGGCAGAGCAGCGTGACCACGGTCCAGCTTATGGGAGAACTGCGGCGGGACCGTTTCCGGGCCGCGGTCGAGGATGAAGTCGGCGCGGTCATCTCGATGGACCTGCTTTCTGTTGTTCACCGCCGGAAAAGGGCAGCACGAATAGGCGGGAATTCCTCGGGGAACACCCGGCTCCAGTGGCAGCGCAAAGGGGTACAGCGGCGGTCGAAATCGATCTGGACAGTGTGAGTTTGGCGGCCGTCGAGCTCGGTTGTCAAGCGGCGGATCCGCGCGTGCCAGGATCTGACCATGGAACAGCGACCGAAGCGCGCCACCTACCACCACGGCGACCTGCGGGCCGCCCTCGTGGACGCGGGCGTGGAACTGGCGCGCGCGGGTGGGCCGACCGCGGTCGTCCTGCGGGAGGTCGCCAGGGTCGTCGGGGTGGCGCCGAACTCCGCGTACGGCCACTTCAAGACGTTGGGCGCGTTGAAGCGCGCCGTGGCCCAGAGGGCGCTCCGCGAGATGGCCGCGGTGATGATCGCCCAGCTCGACGCGTTCGAGGAGCCCGCGGACCCGGTCGAGGCCGCGAAGGCGCACCTGTGCGAGGTCGGCCGCGCCTACGTGCGGTTCGCGCTGGACGAACCCGGCCTGTTCGCCACGGCCATGGGTGGTGATCCCGCGGGCACGAAGACGCCCGGTTTCGTCGAGGACCCGGCTGATCCCACCTACGAGGACCGGCCGAAACCCGACTCGGTCGTCCTGGGGGCGCTGCACCGCCTGACCGAGGTGGGCTGCCTGGCGCCGGGCCGGGTCGAGGCCGCGGTGATGGCCTGCTGGGCGACCGTCCACGGCCTGGCGGGCATCCTGCTCACCCTCCAGCCGGACCTGCCGGAGGCCGCGCGGAACGCCGCCGTCGACTCGTCCCTCGAGGTGCTGGTGCTGGGGCTCACGTCACTGGACCGGCAACCGTAGGACGATCGCGCGTTACCTCCCCACGGGCGATTGCACTCGATCGTGGCGAACAACAACGCGAATGCCGAAAAAGCACACTGGTTCACGCAGTCCACGGGTTTTGGACCACTCCCGCAGCCTATGGACCACCCACGACCACCGGGGCTCTAATTCCCTACGGAACAACCGCAGGGAAAGGATCTCCCATGATTCGCAGAATTGTCGTGGCGGTCGCCGCGGCGGCCCTGGTCGTCATCACCCCGTCCACGGCCTCGGCGCGGCAGGCGCTGACCATCCCCCCGGCCGACTGCGCGGGGATCCGCGCCGCGCTGCCGATCGCGGGTGACGGCAACTACCTGCTCAACACCGGCACCCACCTCGTCCCCGTGTACTGCCACGACATGGCGGGCACACCACGCGAGTACGTCACGCTCGGCGCCGCGAACTTCTCGCAGTACACCGCGGGCGGCGCCGCGCCGGGGACGAGCGTGCGCACCACGTTCACGCGCGTGCGCCTCGACCCGGCGACCCTGGTCGTCGACATCAACGACCTCACGTTCGCCACGTCCACCGGCTCGCTCACCCAGGGCGGCACGGTCGTCGTCTCGATGCCCTACGCGGTCGCCATGTCCTGCAACTCCAGCGCCAGCGGTGTCGCCAGGGTGGACCTCACCGGCACCGCGTTCGTCCTGTCCGACACCTTCCAGGTCGGCGGGTTCAACGCGTCCGGCTCCGCGACCACCAGCCCCGACAACCGCGCCGCCGACGTGACCGGCGGTGGTTACTGCGGCTGGACGACCTCGGCCCCCTACATCTACAACCCGACCAACCCGAGCGGCCCGGACTTCCACCTCGACCTCGCGTGCGGCCCCTACAACCTGATCGACGTCGTCCTCAACCGGGCCTGCGTGACCCTGTAACCCGGTCCGACGCCCTCCCCAGGCCCTGGGGGTGCTGCCGTCACGTCCTGGCGGAGATCCTGGCCAGGCGATCGGGGTTGGTCCACCGCACGTCGGTCGCCCACCCCAGCCTCTCGAAGATCCGGATGACCCCCGCCGAGAGGTCGACCTGGCCGCGCAGCACACCGTGCCGCGCGCAGGTCGGGTCGGCGTGGTGGGAGTTGTGCCAGGACTCCCCCATCGACAGGATCGCCAGCGGCCAGAAGTTCGCCGCCCTGTCGCGCGAGGCGAACGGCCTGCTGCCGATCAGGTGGCAGATCGAGTTGATCGACCAGGTCACGTGGTGCAGCAACGACACCCGCACGAGGCTCGCCCAGAAGAACGCGGTCAGCGCGCCCCACCAGGACCACGAGATCAGGCCACCGAGCACCGGCGGCAGACCGAGGCTCAACCCGAGCCACAGCGCGGAGAGCCGGTCCACGGCGCGGATGTCCTCGTCCGCCAGCAGGTCGGGGGCGAACCGCTCGGCGTTCGTGCTGACGCGCTCGAACAACCAGCCCATGTGCGCGTGCCAGAAGCCCTTGGCCAGTCCGGCGGGTCCGGTGCCGTGGGCCCACGGCGAGTGCGGATCGCCTTCGCGGTCGGAGAACGCGTGGTGCCTGCGGTGGTCGGCGACCCACGCGATCACCGGTCCCTGCGCGGCCATGCCGCCCGCGATGGCCAACGCGACGCGCAGGCCCCGGTTCGCCTTGAACGCGCGGTGGGTGAAGTAGCGGTGGTAGCCGACCGTCACGCCGAGGCACGCGATCACGTAGAACACCAGTGCCAGCACCAGGTCGGTCCACCCCAGCCCCCACCCCCAGGCGATCGGGACCGCCGCGATCAGCGCGGCGAACGGGATGAGGACGAAGGTCTTGACCAGGACCTGCTCGCCGGTGGACCGGCCGGGCAGGACCATCGGCTGCCGGGGCGCGCCGGTTGTCGTGGGAGTGACCATCGATGACCGTCCAATCAGGACGGAGTTCGCACTGCTCCGCCTCGGTGTCGTGGGGGGAGGTGTCCGCGGCACCCGTCCCGAACGGTACCCACGGCACCGGAGCGCGGGCTGAATTCGAGGGGAACACCAAACGCCTACTCGCCGTCGACGCATTGCGTCTCGTTTGGCCCGCGCACCGTCTCGCCTGACCCACACCCTGCGGCATCGCCCAGTCCGATAACCGTCGAACTGCGGGCTGCCGTGGCGCGCCGATGTCCGATAGTGGACATTTCCGCGGCCTCGCTCACCGGATGCGGAAATCCACGAACCTCATTCACCCGTTGGACGGAGAAAGGCGTCGGATGCCCGAGCGGGCAGACCGGTGCGTCTATCCGACTTCGCGACCGACGCACGGGAAGTGGCAAAGAACGGGCATCGCGAAGAGGGGTTCTATATCGGTTCAGAAGCCGGGGCGCAACCCGGTGACCAAAAACATCAGACAGGGTTAAGGAAGTATCACTCACATAACTCGTCACGACCTCGACCAACTGAGACGACCTGCCAGGAGGCTGGGCAGCCCCTTGCTGACGCTGATCCAGTTCACCTGGGAGAACACCGACTGACGAAATGAGATGGATAAGAAACCTTCTTTTCGGTGGATTTTTCCCTACTCGAATAGACCAGTGCTCGGAACTCTGCGTCATGACGTTCCGCCGAACGGGAGTGGCGACCATTTCGCCACCGCATCGCAACCCTGTGGCAACTGTGAATTTTTCCGAGACACCCCTAGGTTCACCGGTGCCCTATTGAACTGGCCGGCACGGACACCCACGATGGTCCGTATTAGTCGCGCCGGTACTCGGCGCAACAGGGAGAGAGGCACTCTATGGCGCGTGCGCGAGATGTCAGTTCACCGGACACGCGAATCCGTTTCGGCATATTCGGCCCGACGGAAGCTTTTCTGGACGACGTGGAGATACCGGTACCTGCCGCTCAGCAACGCACGATCCTGGCCGGTCTGCTGCTCTACAACAACCGGGTGGTCTCGATCGACCGGATCGCCTGGTTCCTGTGGGGTGAGGACCTGCCACCCAGCGCCGTGCCCACGATCCGGACCTACGTCATGCGCCTGCGCCGCACGCTCGGTCCGCGGGTGGCGGAGCGGATCACCACCAGGGCGCCGGGTTACATGATGAGCGTCGGTCCCGGCGAGAGTGATCTGGCGACGTTCTTCGACCTGCACGGCCGGGCCGCGACGTTGGCGGCGGGCGGGCGGTTGGCGGACGCGTCGTCGGCGTTGTCCTCGGCGTTGGCGTTGTGGCGGGACGCGCCGTTGTTGGACGTGCCGTCGCCGACGTTGCAGGACATCGAGGTGCCGCCGCTGTTGGAGTTGCGGATGCAGACGTTGGAGTGGTGGATCGACCTGGAGTTGCGGTTGGGCAGGCACGCGCAGTTGGTGCCGGAGTTGTCGCACCTGGTGCGGGCGCATCCGTTGCGGGAGTCGTTGACCGCGCAGTTGATGTTGGCGTTGCACGGGGCGGGTCGGCAGTCCGACGCGTTGGCGGCGTTCCTGCACATCCGGAAGATGCTGATCGACCAGCTCGGCAGCGAGCCGGGTGAGGAGTTGCGCCACGCGCAACGGCACGTCCTGCGCACCACCACCGGTCCCGACCACACACGGGTGCCCGTGCAGGGGCCGCCGCCGGGCCGCACGTCCATCCTGGCCAACCACCTGGAGAACAGGTGGCGGCTGATCGGCTCGCCCAGCTTCGGCTGAGGGCGCGGACCACGACCACGAGAACGGTGAAGAGGACCTGGCATGAGCGTGACCAGCACGGCGGCCGGCGAGCACGCCGCCAAGCTGACGGACCTGGTCGGCGACCGGGCGGGCGAGTGGGACCGGACCGGCGTGCTGCCGGTGGACCTGCTGCGCGGGCTCGGGGCGGACGGGCTGCTGTGCGCGGAGGTGCCCATCGAGCACGGCGGTCTGGGCTGGAGCAGCACGGACAACGGCGAGTTCACCGCGCACACCGGCAGCCTGTGCGGTTCGCTGCGCAGCGTCCAGACCTCGCAGGGCATGGCCGCCTGGGCGGTCCAACGCCTCGGCGAGCCCGCCCAGCAAGCGGAGTACCTGCGTCGACTGACCGGCGGTGAGCTGGCCGCCGTCGCGTTCAGCGAGCCGCACGCGGGCAGCGACCTGGCCGCGATGTCCACCACGATCCGCCAGGACGGCGACTCGGTGGTGGTCGACGGCCACAAGGTGTGGATCACCGCGGCGTCCTACGCCGACCTGGTCGTGGTGTTCGGCCGGTACTCCGAGGGCGGCGGGGCGGCGGTCGTGGTGCCCGTCGACACCGCGGGGGTGCGGGTCGAGCGGGTCCCGGAACCACTGGGCTGCCGCGCGGCCGGGCACTCCTCGGTGGTGCTGGACTCGGTCCGGGTGCCGTCGTCGGCGGTGCTCGGCGCCGGTGCCGGGGTGGGTCTGCTGGTGGCGTCCGCGCTGGCCTACGGCCGCAAGTCGGTGGCCTGGGGCTGCGTCGGCATCCTGCGCGCCTGCCGGGACGCCGCCGCGCGGCACGCCGCCACCCGCGAGCAGTTCGGCAAGGCACTGGCCGAGCACCAGCTCGTGGCGCGGCACCTGGCGAACCTTGTCACCGGCGAGCACGTCGCGACCCTGTTGTGCGAGCACGCGAGCCGAGCCTGGGACAGCGGGTCCCCGGACTCGGTGATCTCCACCCTGCTGGCCAAGAACGAGTGCGCGCGGCTCGCCGCCGAGGGCTCGGCGGCGGCGGTGCAGGTGCTCGCGTCCGCGGGCGCGCGGGACGGGCACGTAGTGGCCCGCGCCTACCGGGACGCGAAGCTGATGGAGATCATCGAGGGCAGCACCGAGATGTGCCAGGTGCTGCTGGCCGAGCACGCCGTCCGAGCGCTGGGCCCGCGCTGAGCGGGTGCAGCACGGGCCCGTGCAACCTCCGATGATCTTGAGGCGTCTCCCCCGGTGTCAGCAGAACTCGACCATGGGGGATACATGCGCAAGATGATGGCGGCCGTCCTGACGGCCGCGGCGTTGGTCGGTCTCGCGGGCACGGCGTCCGCTCAGGCGGAGTACCCGTGGCCGCCCGCGGACATCACGCCGGTCCACAAGACCAAGGCGGAGTTGCAGGAGCAGGCGGACCGGTTCACCGCCCACGAACTGGAGAGCTTCCCGCGGATCTTCCCCGGCGCGCAGGACATCACGGCCTGGACGTGGGGCCACGAGGCCGCGGGCTTGTTCGACGACATGCAGTACATGAACAACGCGGTCAAGTTCACCTACCAGGGCAGGCGGGTCACCGTGTACCCGCAGATCCACGCACCGGGCCACTACCCCATCACGCCGAAGCAGCTCTGCGAGCGGGACAAGTGCACCGGTGAGCGCCGCGACCACCGGGGCGGCATCGTCGTCTTCACCGAGCTGGACGAGTTCGGCATCAGGGTGGCGACGAACTTCCGGCCGAACGGCGAGGTGGTCTGGGCCCAGGGGACGACCGCCGACGAGCCCGCCCAGTTGGCGGCGGTGGCCGTCGACCGCGCCTACACGTTCACCCGGTAGCGGGTCGGGCCGTGGAGCGGCCCCGGTGTTCGGCCGGGGCCGCTCGACCTCACGTGCGGACCTTGGTCTCCAGCACCGGCGGTCGGACGGCGGCCAGCCGGTCGCGCTTGTCCTGGTCGGACACGCCGAGACCGGCCTCGGGCGCGAGGCACAGGACGCCGATCTTGCCCACGTGGCCGTTGGTCTGCACGACCCTGGCCGCCTCGCCGACGCCGTCCAGCGAGTACACCTCCGACAGCACCGGCAGCACCTGCCCGAGGTCGAACAGCCGGTTGGACTCCCACTGCTCCTGGAGGTTCGCGCCGTGGCTGCCGATCAGCCGCTTGAGCTTCATCCACAGGTAGCGGTTGTCGTACTGGTGCTGGTAGCCGGTGCTGGACCCGCAGGTGACGACCGAGCCGCCGCGGCGGGCGACGAACATCGAGATGCCGAACGTGGCCCGGCCGACGTGGTCGAACACGATGTGCGGGTCCTCGCCGGTCTCCTTGCGGATGATGGAGCCGATCCGCTTGCCCGCCTTGAGCACCGCGCCGGGATCACCGGGGTCGCCGATGCCGATCTCCGACCGGTCGATCACCACGTCGCAGCCCAGCTTGCGGACCAGGTCCGCCTTCTCGCCGGACCCGACGACGCCGACCGCGACCCCGCCGGCCTGCTTGACGAGCTGCACGCCGAACGCGCCGAGCCCGCCCGCCGCGCCCCAGACGAGCACGACATCGCCGAGCTTCATCCGGGCGCCGCGCTCGCTGATGAGCATCCGGTAGGCGGTGGCCGCGCACACCGGGGTGCTGGCGGCCTCCTCCCACGTGAGGTGCGCGGGCTTCGGGACGAGCTGGCTGGCCCGCACGACCGCGTAGTGGGCGAGACCGCCGTAGTTCGTCTCGTACCCCCACGCCCGCTGCGACGTGCCGATCATGCCGTCGTTCTGCACGGCCGGTTCCTGGTCGTCCACGTGGACCGGGGTGACGACGACGCGGTCGCCGACCTGCCAGCGCCGCACGCCCACACCCGTGCGGACGATGACCCCGGACGCGTCCGAGCCGAGCACGTGGAACGGCTGGTCGTGCCGCGTCGCCCAGCCGCCCTCGCGGCCGAAGTGCTTGAGGAACGCGAAGGTCGGCACCGGGTCGAACGTGGACGACCAGACGGTGTTGTAGTTGATGGAACTGGCCATCAGCGCGACCAGCACCTCGTCCGGCGCCAGCTCCGGCATCGGCACGTCGCCGACCCTGATGGACTTGCGGACGTCCTTGTCCTCGACGCCCTGGAACATGTCGGTGTCCTCGACGCGGGTGTGCGCGGCCCGGTAGCGCTCGGGCACCGGGTGGCCGAGCAGTTCGTCCGCGCCTGCGCCGCGCACGGCGGCCGCTGCGAGAGCATCCATGGTCTGCCTCATCTCCTCGGTCGGGTCGGGGGCGCGACTACTCCGAGCGCCTGCGGGCCACGCTGTGGACGTAGGACTCCACCGGCAGCGTCCACGCCGACGGCACGCGGCCCAGCTTCTGCATCGCCCGCACGACCGGGCTGGTCTCCATCCCGATGAAGGGGCTGCCCATCGTGGTCGCCTGCATCTGGAACGCGACGTGCCGCCGGAGCCGGGTGTTGCCCACCTCCGCGACGCGCCGGAAGTGGCTGCCCGGAGCCATCCTCTTGCGGATGCCCGCCCGGACCTGCTCGGAGATGTCCTCCTCGGACAGCCACTCGAACCCCGGCACGTCCCGCTTGAGCAGCGTGGTCACGTCGTAGCGGTGCTCGGTGAAGCCGTCGAGGTAGGAGAAGTACCCGCCCGGCTTGAGGACCCTGGCCACCTCGGCGATGAACCGCTCCGGGTGCGGGTAGTTGTGCGAGCTCTCCACGCTGATCACGACGTCGACCTCGGCGTCACCCAGCGGCAGCGCCTCGGCGTCGCCCTGGATGTAGCGCAACTGGTCGCCGCGGGAGAGCAGGGCGTTGGACCGCCGCACGGCCATCGGCGACAGCTCGACGCCGAGGAACCGGCCACCGGGTGCCGCGCGGGACAGGAAGTTCAGCCCCTCCCCCGCGCCGCTGCCGATCTCCAGCACGGTCTTGCCCGCGTAGTCGTCGAGCGCGAGCGGCAACTCCCGCAGCGCGCGGAAGTAGAGCTGCTCGGACACGCCGTCGGTGCAGAAGCCCAGGCTGCCGGGGAGGACGTCGTCGATCTCCTTCGCGAGGATCGGGTCGTCCATCCCCCAGTTCCAGATCTCGCCGCGCGCGGCCATCATCGCGGCCACGTTGTAGAGCCAGATGGAGTGGCCCTTGAACTCGTCGCTGGCCTCGGCGTCGAGCACCGCGGACTCGCTGGGACCGTTGAAGCGGCTGACGGTGTCCATGAACGCGTTGATCGCCGCCGGACCGCCGGTGGATTCCATGTGCTTTCCCCTGTCGGTTCGCTGGTGGGCACGAGTCTCACGGGGCGGCGTAGCGCCCCGATATCTGCGCGGTGGCCCCGGTCACCAGGTGACGGGCAGCGAGTTCAGCCCGTACGCGGCGGCCTCGTCCTTGAAGGACAGCTCGTCGGCGGGCACGGCGAGGCGCAGTCCCGGCACGCGGCGGAAGAGGGTCTCCAGGACGATCCGCAGCTCGGCCCTGGCCATGTGCTGGCCGATGCACATGTGCGCGCCGAACCCGAACGCCAGGTGCTTGCCGGTGGCGCGCTCGACGTCGAGCCGGTCGGGGTCGGTGAACACCGCCGGGTCGCGGTTCACCGACGGGCCCAGCGCCACCACGCCGTCACCCCGGCCGATGGTCACGCCCGCGATGGTGACGTCGTCGGTCGCGACGCGGTAGGAGACGGGGTTGAGGATGCTGCAATAGCGCAGCAGTTCCTCCACGGCGGCGGGCCAGCGCTCCGGCTCGCGCTGGAGCAGCGCCACCTGGTCGGGGTGCTGGAGCAGCGCGGCGATGCTGAGGGAGATCTGGTTCGCGGTGCTCTCGAACCCGGCGACCAGCAGGGTGAGCGCGAGTTCCACCAGCGACTGGTGGTCGGTGCCGTCGCCGTCCTCGCGGGCCTTGCGGACGCGGCGGCCGATGAGGTCGTCGGAGGGGTCCTCCTCCTTGGCCGTGACGAGCTGGTCGATGTAGCCGAGCAGCGCGCCGATCGCGGCCATCCGCTCCTGCGGCGGGGTGAACAGGTCGATCATGGTGGACGAGCGGACGCGGAACGTGTCGCGGTCGGCGTCCGGCACGCCGAGCAGGTCGCAGATCAGCGTGGTCGGCACCGGCAGCGCCAGCGCGGGCACCAGGTCCGCGGTGCCGGGGCCGTCGAGGATGGCGTCGATCAGCTCGTCGACGACCTTCTGCATGTCGGCGAGCATGGTGTCCACGCGGCGCTGGGTGAACTCGCCGTTGATGGCGCGGCGCGCGGCCCCGTGCTCCGGCGCGTCCATCTCGCCGATCGAGGCGCGGAACCCGACGTCCACGTTGTACGGGACGAGGGACGGGTAGTTGGGCAGCTTGCGGTCCACGCTGAACGCGTCCGACAGCAGCAGTTCGCGGGCGGCGGCGTGGGTCCACACGGCCCACGCGTCCTTCCCGGAGCCGAGGCGGACGCGGGTGACCGGTCCCCCCGCGCGGAGTTCGGCGTTGCCGTCGGGTTCGCCGAACGGGCAGCCCCGCCGGACGGAGAGGTCGGGGGCGGACGGGGACTCGGTCATGCGGTGACCTCTTCTTCGGGTGTGGTGGGGGAAACGGGGTCGAGCGTGCGCAGCCACCCCTCGACGGCGGCGGTGCTGTGCTCCAGGTGCTGCTCGGCGATGCTGAAGTGGTTGCCGGGCACGTCGACGACGGTCTGCGCGCCGTCCCAGCTCGCCCGCCAGTCGTCGGACTCCGGGTCGTCGGTCATGCCGTCGAGCGGCTCGGAGGCCCGCACCAGCAGCAGCGGCGCGGCGCACGGTCCGGGCGTCCAGTCCTCGAACAGACCGCCGTACCAGGCCATCGCGGTGAGCCTGCCGCTGTCCATGCGGACGTACTGGTCCTCGCGGTCGAACATGCCGCCCATCAGGAACTCCTGGACGCGGTCCCGCATGATCGTCGGGTCGCCGATCAGGTAGGTGTCCAGCAGCGCCACGCCGGTCGGCCGCACGCCGCGGGCCTCCAGCGCGGTGGCGGTGGCGTGCGCGAGGTAGCCGCCCGACGAGCTGCCGAGCAGCACGAACGGTCCTCCGACCTGCTCGGCGATGACGTCGGCGTAGGCCCCGACGAGCGTGTCGACGTCGGCGGCCAGCAGTTCGCCGGGGCCGAAGCCGGGCACGTCGAAGGCCAGGAACGGCCGCACGCCGCGGAACCGGCCCGCGAAGCGGGCGAACTGGTGGGCGCCCGCGATGGCCACGATGGAGGAGAAGCAGACCAGCGCGGGGCGTTCCGGGCCGTCGGCGAGGTGCACCGGCTGCGGCAGGGCGGGCCACTGGTCGGGTGAGGTGGCCATCGGGCGCAGCCGGGCGGCTTCCCGGACCAGCCGCTGGCCGACCTTGCGGTGCCCCAGGCTCAAGGCGTGCCGGAACAGCCCGTCGAGCGCGTCCATCGGGTCGCCGACGGCGGGCGGGGGCGGCGGCGCGGGCTTGCTCACCCGCGTCAGCGAGCGCACCAGTTCGTCCGGGGTGCCCGCGTCGAACGCGACCGTCGCCTTCAGCCGCAGCCCGGTGACCTTGCTCAGGCCGTTGCGGAGTTCGACCGCCGTCAGGGAGTCGAGGCCCAGTTCCAGGAAACCGCGGTCGCCGACGACGGCCTCCGGGCCCGGATACCCGAGTACCGCGGCGATCTGGCCGAACACCGCGTCCCGCAGGGCAGGGCCGTCCAGGTCGGTGACGCGGCGGCGCGGGGCCGTGGTGGAACCGCCGCGCACGAGGGCGCGCAGCAGTGGCGGCACGTCGTCGGCGCGGGTCCGGGGCAGGTCCAGCCGGGTGGGGACGAGCAGGGGCGCGCCGTCGGCGAGGGCCGCGTCGAACAGGGCCAGCGCCTCGGGCGGGCCGAGCGGCCTGCCGAAGCGGCGCAGCCGTTCCCGCTGGGCCGCGTCGAGGTCGCCGACCACGCCGTCCTCGACGTCCCAGGTGCCCCAGGCGAGGGACTGGGCGGGCAGTCCGACGGCACGGCGGTGGTGGGCCAGCGCGTCCAGGAAGGTGTTGGCGGCGGCGTAGTCGCCCTGGCCGGGGCTGCCGAACACCCCCGCGGCCGACGAGAACAGCACGAACGCCGCCAGATCAGTGCCACGGGTCAGCTCGTGCAGGTGGAGCGCGGCATCGACCTTGGGCCGCAGCACGAGGTCCGTGCGGGCGTCGTCGACGTCCTCGACGAGGCCGTCGGCCAGGACACCGGCGGCGTGCACGACGGCGGTCAGCGGGTGCTCGGCCGGGATCGCGACCAGCAGCGCGGCCACGGCGTCGCGGTCGGCCACGTCGCAGGCGACGACGTCGACGTGCGCGCCCAGCCCGGCCAACTCGGCCGGCACCGCGCCTCGACGGCTCGCCAGCAGCAGCCGGGTGACGCCGTGGGCCGCGACCAGGTGCCGGGCCAGGTGGACGCCGAGCGCTCCAGTGCCGCCGGTGATGAGCACGGTGCCGTTCGGGTCGAAGCCGCCGTGCTCGCCACCCGCCACGGCCCTGGTCAGCCTGGGTGCGCGCAGTTCGCCCGCGCGGACCGCGATCTGGGGTTCGCCCGTGGCCAGCGCGGCGGCGAGCGGGGCGTCGGCGGCCGTATCCACGTCGACCAGGACGAACCGGTCCGGGTGTTCGGACTGGGCGGCGCGGAGCAGGCCGCGGACCGCCGCGCCGGGCAGGTCGAGGACGTCCTCGGCCGGGTCGGCGGCGACGGCACGGCTGGTGAGGACGACGAGGGTGGCCTGCTCCAGCCGGTCGTCGGCCAGCCAGGCGCGCAGCGCGTCCCGCACGAAGCGCACGGCGTGGTGGGTGTCGGCCGCGATGTCACCCGCGGGGCGGTCGACCAGGGAGAGCACCACGACGTCGGGGGCCTGGTCGGGGATCTCGCCGTGGGTCGCCCACGTCAACGCCGGGTCGGGCGCGGGCAGCGGGACCGGCCGCCACTCCAGCCGGAACAGGGAGTCCGTCGCGGTTGGCGCGCTCGCCTCGCGGACGACGAGGGAGTCGACGGTGAGGACCGGGTCGCCGTCGACGTCGAACGCCTCGACGGCCACCTCGCCCCTGGCACCGGTGGGCCGGGTGCGCACCCGCAGCCTCGTCGCGCCCGGCGCGTGCACGGTGACACCGCCGAAGGCGAACGGGAGCGCGCCTTCCGGGACGGTGCCGGGCGGCAGGAGGCCGACGGTCTGGAGGGCGGCGTCCAGCAGGGCCGGGTGCACGGTGAACCCGGTGGCGCGCAGGCCTTCGGGGAGTTCGACCTCGGCGAGCACGTCGTCGCCGTGCCGCCACGCGGACCGCAGGCCGCGGAACGCGGGTCCGTAGTGGACACCGGCAGCGGCGAAGTCCTCGTAGCGCCCGGCCAGGTCGATCGGCTCGGCCCCCGCGGGCGGCCACTCGCCGAGCCCGTCCGGGAGGTCGCGGGTGGCGGACAGCGTGCCCGTCGCGTGCGAGGTCCACTCGGCCGTCTCCCGGCGGGAGTGGACGCCGACCTCGCGGACGCCGTCCTCGCCGGGCGGCCCGATCCGGACCTGGACGGTCACCTCACCGGTCGTGGGGAGCACCAGCGGGGCCTGCACGGTGAGGTCGTCGACGGTGGCGCCGCCCGCGTGGACGACCAGGTCCACGAAAGCCGCGCCGGGCAGGACCGCGACGGAGCCGAGGGCGTGGTCGGCCAGCCACGGGCTGGTGGCCGGGGAGAGGACGCCGGTGAGCACCGTGCCACCGCCCGCCAGCTCGACCAGCGTGCCGAGCAGCGGGTGGGAGGACGGACCGGTGGGAACGGCCGGGCCGAGCCAGTACCGCTCGCGCTGGAAGGCGTAGGTGGGCAGCGGGATCCGGCGGGAGGTGGTGCCCGCGAACAGCGGCGCCCAGTCCACCGGCGCGCCCTGCACGTGGGCTTCGGCGAGGGACCGGGTCATCCGGTCCGCTCCGCCGTCGTCGCGGCGCAGTGAGCCGACGACGATGACGTCCTCACCCGCGTCCTCGGCGGTGTCGAGCACGGCGGGCACCAGCACCGGGTGCGGGGCGCACTCGACGAACGTGCGGTGGCCGGAGTCGAGCAGGTCGCGGACCGCGCCCAGGAAGTCGACCGGCTGACGGGCGTTGGCGAACCAGTAGTCCGGGGTCAGACCGGCGTCGCGCACCCACCGGCCGGTCGCGGTGGAGCGCAACGGGACGCGCGGGACCTGCGGGCGGATGTCGGCGAGCACGGCGAGCAGCCGGTCGTGGATCCGGTCCACCTGCGGGGAGTGCGAGGCGTAGCCGATGGGGATGCGGCGGGTGCGGACGCCTTCGGCCGCCAGCGCGGCGGCGAGGTCCTCCAGGTCGCCGATCGGTCCGGAGACCGCGACGGACTCGGGGCCGTTGCGCGCGGCCACGGACAGCGCGGGCCTGCCCGCCAGGCGGCGGCCCACCTCGTCCGGCGACGCGGACACCGAGAGCATGCCCTCCAGACCGGCCAGCGCGGCCAGTTCACGGCCGCGGCGGGCCACGACGAGCGCGGCGTCCTCCAACGTCAGCGCGCCCGCGAAGCAGGCCGCGGCGATCTCGCCCTGCGAGTGCCCGACCACCGCGGCGGGCCGCAGCCCGTGGGAGAGCCACACCTCGGCCAGGGACACCATGACGGCGAACAGCAGGGGCTGCACCACGTCGTCGGTGTCGAGCGGGCGACCGTCGCGCAGGGCGTCGGTCAGCGACCAGTCCAGGTGCGGCGCGAACGCCTTCTCGCACTCGGCCAGGCGGGTGGCGAAGACCGGGGACGTGCCGAGCAGGTCCGCGCCCATCCCGGCCCACTGCGAACCCTGGCCGGGGAACACGAACACGACCCGCCCGCCGCGGCGGACGCGGCCGGTGACCAGGCCGGTGGTCCGGCCGGCCGCCAAGGCCGCCAGCGCGCCGGCGTGGTCCGGACCGAGCACGGCGGCGCGGTGCTCGAAGTGGGTCCTGGTGAGGGCGAGCGCGCACCCGATGTCGGCGGGGTCCGAGTTGACGTGCGGGACGAGCCGGGCGGCCTGGTCGGCCAGGCCGCGTTCGGTGCGGGAGGAGAGCAGCCACGGCACGGCGACCGGCGGCGCGGCGGGTGAGGTGGGCCCTTCCCGCGGTGCGGGGGGCTCCTCCAGGACCACGTGGGCGTTGGTGCCGCTCGCGCCGAACGACGACACCCCGCCACGACGGGGTCGGTCACCTCGGGGCCACGGGCGGTTGCCGGTGAGCAGCGAGACCTTGCCGCCGCCCCAGTCGACCTGGCGGGTGGGCGCGTCGACGTGCAGCGTGGACGGCATGGTCCCGTGCCGCAGGGCCAGCAGGACCTTCAGCACGCCCGCCGCGCCCGCGGCCGCCTGGGTGTGGCCGATGTTCGACTTGAGCGAGCCGAACCACACCGGGTCGGCGCGGTCCTGGCCGTACGCGGCGAGCACGGCCTGAGCCTCGATCGGGTCGCCCAGCGTGGTGCCGGTGCCGTGGCCCTCCACCAGGTCCACGTCGGACGGTCGGAGTCGGGCGTCGGCCAGCGCGCTCGCGATGACGCGCTGCTGCGACGGGCCGTTGGGGGCGCTGAGGCCGTTGCTGGCGCCGTCGGAGTTGACCGCCGAGCCGCGCACGACGGCCAGCACCGGGTGCCCGTGGCGCAGCGCGTCGGCCAGTCGCTCGACCAGCAGCACCACCACGCCCTCGCTGAAACCGGTGCCGTCGGCGGCGTCGGCGTACGACTTGCAGCGACCGTCCGGGGCGAGCGCGCCCGCGGCGGACGCGGCGTTCAGGTACTCCGACGGATCGGGCAGCACGGTCGCGCCCGCGGCGAGCGCGAGGTCGCACTCCCCCGCGCGCAGGGCACTCGTGGCCAGGTGCAGCGCGACCAGCGACGACGAGCACGCGGTGTCGACCGTGACCGTCGGGCCCTCCAGGCCGAACGCGTAGGCGAGCCTGCCGGAGGCCACGTTCACCTGCGTGCCCATGGTGACGAAGTTCGCCACGCCCTCGGGCAGGTCGTAGGCCGACACGTGGGCGTAGTGGGTGCCCATGACACCCGCGTAGACGCCGGTCCGGCTGCCCTTGAGCGCGGGCAGCGTGAACCCGCCCCGCTCGAACGCCTCCCACGACGTCTCCAGCAGCAGCCGCTGCTGCGGGTCCATCGCCAGCGCTTCGCGCGGGGAGATGCCGAAGAAGCCCGCGTCGAAGTGCCCGGCGTCGCGCAGGAACCCGCCGCGCAGGTCGTCGCGCACCGGTCGTTCGCGGTCGGTCGGCAGCGGTCCGACGGCGTCACCGCCCTCGGCCAGCAGCCGCCACAGCGCCTCGGGGGTGTCGATGCCGCCCGGCAGCCTGCACGCCGCGGCGACGATCGCCACCGGGGCGTGCGCGGCGTCCGCCAGCGCCTTGTTCTCGGCCCGCAGGTGTTCGTTGTCCTGCAACGACTTCCGCAGGGCTTCGACGATCTTGTCAGGCACAGCCATCGGTCGCTCCGTCATTCGTCGTCGGGGAGACCGGAGCCGCCCATGGCCATCCGGACCAGTTCGTCGGCGTCCATCTCGCTGAGGTCCCTCGGGGCGGTGTCCGACACCGGCTCCGCGAGCCGCAGGAGGCCGTCCAGCAGACCGGCGGCACGCAGGCGCTCCACCGGGATCGTGCGGAGCAGGTCCCGGACCTCGCCGTCGCCGACGGTGACCACCGGTTCCGCCACCGCGACCGGCGCGGCGGGCGCGAGTCGGACGGCGAGGTGGGCCGCCACCGCGGCGGGCGTCGGGTGGTCGAACACCAGCGTCGGCGGGAGCCGCAGCCCGGTCACCGCGCCGAGCCGGTTGCGCAGCTCCACCGCGGTGATCGAGTCGAACCCGGTCTCGCCGAACGCCCGGTCGGGGTCGACCGCGGACGGTCCGGTGTGGCCGAGCACGGCCGCCACCTGGGTCCGCACCAGCTCGTCCAGCAGCAGCTCGCGGCCCTCGGCGTCGAGCGCCGCCAACCGTCGCCGCAGATCGGCTCCCCCGTCGGTCGGGGTCGCGGCCGACGCGGTCCTGCGGGTGCGGCGTCCGGTCACGAGTCCGCGCAGCAGCGGCGGCTCGTCACCGGGCCGGACACCGCGCAGGTCGATCCGCAGCGGCAGCAGCAGAGCCCGCTCGGGTCGGGCGAGCGCCGCGTCGAACAGGGCGAGCCCTTCGGCGTCGGACAGCTCACCGACGCCGTCGCGGTGCCCACGGGCGACCTGGGCCTCACCGAGGCCACCGGTCATCGCGCCCCGGCGGGTCCACAGGCCCCACCCGAGCGACTGCGCGGGTTGGCCTCCGGCACGGCGGCGCCTGGCCAGCGCGTCGAGGAACGCGTTGGCCGCGGTGTAGCCCGCCTGACCGAGCGAACCGGTGGTGCCCGACGCCGAGGAGAACAGCGCGAACACCGGCAGCGGGAGGTGCGCGGTCAGCTCGTGCAGGTTCAGCGCGCCGTCGACCTTGGGGCGCAGCACGGCGTCGAGCTGGTCGGCGGTGAGGTCGGTGACCGGGGCGTCGTCGGTAACGCCGGCGCAGTGCACCACCCCGGCCAGCGGGCGGTCGTCGGGAACGGCCGCGAGGACGTCGGCCAGCGCCTGCCGGTCGGCGACGTCGCACGCGGCGAACGTGACCTCGGCGCCGAGCGCGACCAGGTCGTCGACCAGGCCGTCCGGTGCGCCCCGGCGACCGACCAGCAGCAGGGAGCGGACCCCGCACGCCGTGACCAGGTGCCTGCTGACCGCGCCGCCGAGCACGCCGGCCGCGCCGGTGACCAGCACCGTGCCGTCGGGGAGCCACGGCGGCTCGGTGTCGACCGCTCCTCCGGCCCTGGCCAGCCGCGGCACGCGGACCTTGCCGTCGCGCAGGGCGAATTGGGGTTCCCCGGTGGCCACGGCGGCGGCGAGAGCGGCTTTGGACGCGGGCAGCCCGTCGGTGTCGGCGAGCACGAACCGGCCGGGGTGCTCGGCCTGCGCGGTGCGGACCAGACCCCAGACGGCGGCGCCCGCCAGGTCGAGCACGTCCTCGTCGTCGAGGCCGACGGCCCGCCGGGTCACGACCACGAGGGGCCGCTCCTCGGTCTCGTCCCGCTCCAACCGGGCCCGGACCACGTCCAGCGCGCGGAGGACGGCCGCGCGCACGTCGGTGTCGGCGGGGTCGAAGCGGGCCACGACGGGTTCGGGGGACGCCTGCGCGGGCGCCACCTCGGGCCAGTCGAGGACGAACAGGGCGTCCTGGACGGACGTGGACCGCGAGTCGGGCAGGGGCCGGGCGACCAGCGAGTCCACCGAGGCCACCGGAGCGCCCGTCGGGTCGGCCAGGAGGACCTGCGTGCCGCCACCGTCCGACGGCGTGAGCCGGACCCGCACGGTGGTCGCGGCGGCCGAGTGCAGCCGCAGGCCGGTCCAAGAGAACGGCATCGACACCGCGGTGCCGCCGGACCCGGCCGCGTCCAGCCAGGACGCGTGCAGGGCGGCGTCGAGCAGCGCGGGGTGGATGCCGAACGTGCCGTGCTCACCGGGCAGGGTCACCTCGGCGAACACCTCGTCGCCCCGGCGCCACGCCGCGGTCAGCCCGCGGAACAGGGGCCCGTAGTCGTACCCGGCGGCGGCGAAGTCGTCGTACAGCCGACCGGTGTCCACGGTGGACGCACCGGCCGGTGGCCACTGCCCCTCCAGCGCGCGGAACCCGTCGGGCAGCGGGGGTTCCGCCGCCGACAGCACGCACGTGGCGTGCGGCTGCCACGGGCCGTCGTGGCCGGTCCGGGAGTAGATCCGCGCCTGCCGGGTGCCGTCGAGGGCGGGTTCGTCCACCTGCACCTGGAGGGTGAGCCCACCGGATTCCGGCACCACCACGGGCGCCTGCAAGGTCAGCTCCTCGACGTGCGGGCACCCGACCTGGTCGCCGACCCGGATCGCGATCTCCGCCAGCGCCGCGCCGGGCACGACGGCCGCGCCCAGCAGGACGTGGTCGGCGAGCCACGGCTGCGCGGCCAGCGACAGCCGCGCGGTGACCAGGTGGGAGTCACCGCCCGCCAGGGACACGCCCGCGCCGAGCAGCGGGTGGGCCAGGTCGACCAGTCCGGCCCCGGACACGTCACCGGTGGTCGTGGTGGGTCCGTCGGGCCAGTACCGCTCGTGCTGGAACGGGTAGGTGGGCAGGTCGATCCGGGTGCCGCCGGACAGGCGCGTCCACGCCACGGCGACACCGCCGACCCACGCGCGGGCGAAGGATTCGAGCACGCGCGCCAGTCCGCCTTCGTCACGCCGGAGGGTGCCGGTCACCGCGACCTCGCGGCCCAGCCCGAACGCGGTCTCCTCGATGCCGGGCACCAGGACCGGGTGCGGGCTCGGTTCGACGAACACGCCGTACCCGTCACCGATCAGCGCGTCCACGGCGTCGGCCAGCCGAACCCGTTCCCGCAGGTTCCGGAACCAGTAGTCGCCGTCGGCGACGGCATCGCGCACCCAGTCGCCGGACACCGTCGAGCGCCAGGGGACGCCGGGCACGAGCGGCTCCACGTCCCGCAGCAGGTCCGCCAGCTCGTCGCGGATCTCCTCCACCACGGCGGAGTGCGAGGCGTAGTCCACCGCGATCCGCCGGACCCTCGTCGAGCCGCACCGGGCGACGAACTCCTCCAGCGCGGCCGTCTCGCCGGACACCACGACGGAGGTCGGCCCGTTGACCGCCGCGATCGACACCCCGTCACCCAGGAGCGCCTCGACCTCGGCCAGCGGGGCGGCCACCGACACCATGCCGCCACGACCGGCCAACTTGCCGATCGCCTTGCTCCGCAACGCGACGACCCGAGCACCGTCCTCAAGGGACAACGCACCCGCCACCACGGCCGCCGCGATCTCACCCTGCGAATGACCCACCACGGCCGACGGCTCGACACCCGCCGAACGCCAGACCGCGGCCAGCGACACCATCACCGCCCACAGCACCGGCTGCACGACATCCACCCTCAACAACAGGGCTTCATCCGCCAACGCCTCACGCAAAGACCAGTCCACGAACGGCCGCAAAGCCTCCTCGCACTCGCCCATCCGCTCCGCGAACACCGGCGAGGACGCCAGCAGTTCAACCCCCATGCCGACCCATTGCGAACCCTGACCGGGGAACACGAACACCACCCGGCCGTCGGACTTCACCGAACCGCTCACCACGCCCGCCCCGAGACCACCCGCGGCGATCGACTCGATCCCGGCAGGCAGGTCACCCCCGACCACCACGGCCCGGTGGGCGAACGCCGTCCGTCCGGCGAGGGCCAGGCCGACACCGGCGGGGTCCGCGTCGTCGAGCGCGGCGAGCCGGGCCGCCTGCGCGCGCAGGGCGGGAGCGGTCTTGGCGGACAGCACCCACGGCACCACGGCGGGCACCGGAGCGGCGGGCTCCTCCTCGACGGCAGGAGCCTCCTCGATGATGAGGTGCGCGTTCGTCCCGCTGATGCCGAACGCCGACACGCCCGCCCGGCGCGGACGCCCCGACCGCGGCCAGGCCACCGGCTCGGTCAGCAGCGACACCGCGCCCGCCGACCAGTCCACCTCGGACGTCGGCTCGTCCACGTGCAGCGTGCGCGGCAGGACGCCGTGCTTCAGGGACAGCACCACCTTCAGCACGCCCGCCACACCGGCCGCGAGCTGCGCGTGGCCGATGTTCGACTTCACCGACCCCAGCCACAGCGGGTCGCCGGCGCGGTCCCGGCCGTAGGCGGCGAGGAGCGCGTCCGCCTCGATCGGGTCGCCCAGTGTCGTGCCGGTGCCGTGCGCCTCGACCGCGTCCACGTCGTCCGCGCTCAGCCCGGCCGCGGCCAGCGCCTGGCCGATGACCCGGCGCTGCGCGAGCCCGCTGGGCGCGGTCAGGCCGTTGGACGCACCGTCGGAGTTCACCGCGGACCCCCGCACCACGGCCAGGACCCGGTGCCCGAGCCGCTGGGCGTCGGAGAGGCGTTCGAGCAGCACCATCCCGACGCCCTCGGACATGCTCATGCCGTCGGCGGCACTGGCGAACGGCTTGCACACGCCGTCCGGCGCGAGCCCGCGCGTCTGGCTGAAGCCGACGAACCCGGCCGGGTTCGCCATGATCGTGACGCCGCCCGCGAGCGCGAGGGTGCACTCGCCGCCTCGCAGCGACTGGGCGGCCAGGTGGATGGCGACCAGCGACGACGAGCACGCGGTGTCGATCGTCATGGCCGGACCTTCGAGCCCGAGCGCGTAGGAGACGCGGCCGGACGCGACGCTGCCGGAGCCGCCGGTCACGGAGTGGCTGTCCACCTCGTCGGAGCCGGGGCGCGGGGTGTAGCCGTTGACCGCGCAGCCGACGAACACGCCGGTCCGCGTGCCCCGGCAGGACGCCGGGTCGATGCCCGCGCTCTCGATGACCTCCCACGACGTTTCCAGCAGCAGCCGCTGCTGCGGGTCCATGGCCAGGGCCTCGCGCGGCGAGATGCCGAAGAAGTCCGCGTCGAAGTCGCCCGCGTCGCGCAGGAACCCACCGCGGTTGGTGGACGACTTGCCCGGCACCGCGGGTTCCGGGTCGTGCAGGCCGTCGAGCGCCCAGCCGCGGTCCGTCGGCCAGTCGGTGATCACGTCGCGGCCCTCGGCCAGCACGGCCCACAGGTCGTCGGGCGTGCGGACACCGCCGGGGAACCGGCCGCTGATCCCGACGATCGCGATCGGCTCGTCCACGGCGATCGGGGCGGCCTGCTCCTCGGTCGCCCCCTGCTCGCCGAGCAGCAGTTCACGCAGGTGGCGGGCCAGTTCGTGGACCGTGGGGTAGTCGAACACCACGGCGGCGGGCAGCCGGAGCCCGGTGAGCGCGGCGAGCCGGTTGCGCAGGTCAACGGCGGTGAGCGACTCGAACCCGAGGTCGCGGAACGCGCGGGACGGGTCGAGGTCGCCGTCGACGTGGCCGAGCACCTCGGCGGCCTGGGCTCGGACGAGGTCGTGCAGCACGCGGTCGGCCTCGGCGGTGCTCACCCCGGCGAGGCGGCGGACCAGGTCGGACTCGCCGACCGGCGGCGCGGGGTCCTCCGCCGAGACCTCCGGGATCTCGGCGAACAGCGGGGCCGGGCGGGCGGAGGTGAACACGTCGGCGAACCGCGACCAGTCCACGTCCGCGACCGCAAGCACGGTCTCGTCGTCGTCCAGGCACCGCCGCAGCGCGCTCACGGCGACCTCGGGGTCGAGGAACGGCAGGCCACGTCCGCGCAGGCGGGCCAGGTCCAGGCCGCCCGGCAGGACGAGGTCGTCGGTGAAGCCCGGCGAGTCCCACACGCCCCAGGCGATGGACGTGGCCGCCAGGCCTCGGGCCCGGCGGTGTTGGGCGAACGCGTCCAGGTAGGCGTTGGCGGCGGCGTACGCGCCGTGGTCGCCGCTGCCCCACACGCCCGCGATGGACGAGAACAGCACGAACGCGTCGAGGTCGGTGTCCGCGAGCGCGGCGGCGAGGTGCTCGGCGCCCCTGGCCTTGGCGTCGAAGACGCGGGCGAGGTCGCCGAGCGGTGTGGTGGCCAGCGACCCCAGTTCCATCGCGGCGGCGGCGTGCACGACCGCGCGGACCGGCGTGCCCTCGTCCGCCAGGCGGCGCACCAGCGCGGCCACGGCGACCGGGTCGGCGACGTCGCAGACGGCGGCGGTGAGCCGCACGCCGGGCAGGTCGAGGTCGAGTTCCGTCCCGCGACGGCTGGGCAGCACGACGTGGACCGCGCCCACGGCCGCCAGCCAGCGCACGACGTGCGGGCCGACCGCGCCGGTGCCGCCGGTGACCAGCACCGTGCCGGTCGGGCGCCACGTCCGCCGCTTCGTGGAGGTGGCCGACGCCCGCACCAGCCGGCGGACCAGGACACCCCGCTCACGCACGGCCACCTGGTCTTCGTCGCCCGCGGTGAGGGCTTGGGCGAGGAGCGCGGGAGCGCAGTCGGCGGGCACGTCGACCAGTCCGCCCCACGACCGCGGGTGCTCCAGCGCGGCGACGCGACCGATGCCCCACACGGCGGCAGCGGCCGGGTCGACGTCCTCCGAACCCTGCGCCACGGCGTTCCGGGTGACCGTCCACAGCGGGCCTTCGACGCCGGCGTCCAGGAGTGCTTGCAGCAGGAGGGTGGTCAGCGCGAGCCCGGACGGCAGCGCCGGGTGCTCGGGGTGGTGGCCGTCGGTGAACGCGAGCAGCGAGAGCACGCCCGCCACCGGCTCGTCCGCCGCGATCGTCAGCAGGCCTGCCAGCGCGGCCCGGTCCGGGAAGCCGTCGACCTCGACGACCACGGGGGTGTCGAAGGCGTCGAGCGTCCAGGAGGCGTCCACCCCGGCGGGCACGACGACCAGCCACGTGCCGGTGACGGGGGCGGTCGGCCGCGCGGGCAGCGGGCGCCACGCCTCGCGGTAGCGCCAGCCGTCGACGATCGACGACTGCCTGGTCCGCCTGCGCCACGTCGACAGCGCCTTCAGCGCTGGGGCGAACGTGTCGGCGGAGGTGTCGAGGGTGTCGGTCAGCGCGTCGAGGTCCTCGCGGTCGACGGCGTGCCAGAACGCGTCGTCGACCGGGTCGGCCACGGGGGTGGTGCGCAGCCAGAAGTGCTTGTGCTCGAACGGGTAGGTGGGCAGCTCGACGCGCCTGCCGAGGCCGCCGAACACGCTCGTCCAGTCCACGGCGACGCCGTGCGCCCAGGCCCGCGCGGCGGCTTCCAGCAGCCGGTCCCGGCCGCCCTCGTCACGGCGGAGCGTGCCGGTCACCGCGACCTCGCGGCCCAGCCCGAACGCGGTCTCCTCGATGCCGGACACCAGCACCGGGTGCGGGCTCGGCTCGACGAACACGCCGAACCCGTCACCGACCAGGCTCTGCACGACGTGGTCGAGCCGCACCTGTTCCCGCAGGTTGCGGTACCAGTAGTCGCCGTCGGCGGTCGCGTCCCGCACCCAGTCGCCGGTCACCGTCGAGCGCCACGCGACCGTCGGCACCCGTGGCGCCACGTCCCGCAGCAGGTCGGCCAGCTCGTCGCGGATCTCCTCCACCATGACCGAGTGGGAGGCGTAGTCCACCGCGATCCGCCGCACCCTCGCCGAGCCGCAGCGGGCGACGAACTCGTCCAACGCGGCCGTCTCGCCGGACACCACGACGGACGTCGGCCCGTTGACCGCCGCGATCGACACGCCTTCGGCGAGCAGCGCCTCGACCTCGGCGACCGACGCCGAGACCGACACCATCCCGCCTCGCCCGGCCAGCCGACCGATCGCCTTGCTGCGCAACGCGACGACCCGAGCACCGTCCTCCAGCGACAACGCACCCGCCACCACGGCCGCCGCGATCTCGCCCTGCGAATGCCCCACGACAACGGACGGTTCGACCCCGACCGAACGCCAGACCCCGGCCAGCGACACCATCACCGCCCACAACACCGGCTGCACGACGTCCACCCGCAGCAACAGGGCTTCATCCGCCAACGCCTCGCGCAGCGACCAGTCCACGAACGGCGACAGCGCCTGTTCGCACTCGGCCATCCGCTCCGCGAACACGGCCGAGGTCTCCAGCAGCTCGACACCCATGCCGACCCACTGCGACCCCTGACCGGGGAACACGAACACCACCCGGCCGTCGGTCCTGGCCGTGCCGCTCACCACGCCCGTCCCGAGGCCACCCGCGGCGATCGACTCGATCCCGGCCAGCAGCTCGTCCCGGTCGCGGCCGACCACGACCGCGCGGTGCGCGAACGCCGTCCGCCCGGCCGCCAGCGAGAGGCCGATGTCGGCGGTGCTCGCGTCGCCGGACCAGTCGGCCAGGTTCCGCGCCTGCGCCCGCAGACCGTAGGCGCTGCGGGCGGACAGCACCCACGGCAGCACGCCGGTCACGGCGGCGGGTTCGTCGGCGGCCGGTGGTTCCTCGATGATCACGTGCGCGTTGGTGCCGCTGATCCCGAACGACGACACGCCCGCCCGTCGCGGCCGGTCCGTGCGCGGCCACGCCACCGGCTCGGCCAGCAGCGACACCGCGCCCGCCGACCAGTCCACCTCGGAGGACGGCTCGTCCACGTGCAGCGTGCGCGGCAGTTCCCCGTGCCGCAGGGCGAGCACCACCTTGAGCACGCCCGCGACCCCCGCGGCGGCCTGGGTGTGGCCGATGTTCGACTTGACCGACCCCAGCCACAGCGGGTCGCCCACGCGGTCCTGGCCATAGGTGGCCAGCAGCGCGCCCGCCTCGATCGGGTCGCCGAGCCGGGTGCCGGTGCCGTGCGCCTCCACGGCGTCCACATCGCTCGCCGACAGCCCGGAGGCGGCCAGCGCCTGCCGGATCACGCGTTCCTGCGACGGCCCGTTCGGCGCGGTCAGCCCATTGGACGCGCCGTCCTGGTTGACCGCGCTGCCGCGCACGACCGCCAGCACCTGGTGGCCCAGGCGGCGGGCGTCGGAGAGGCGTTGCAGCAGGACCACGCCGACGCCCTCGGCGACGCCGAAGCCGTCCGCCCGGTCGCTGAACGCCTTGCTCCGGCCGTCGGCGGCGAGACCGCCCTTCTGGCCGAACTCCAGCAGCCCGTCGGGGGCGGCCAGGACCGTCGAGCCACCGGCGACGGCGAGCGTGCACTCACCGTTGCGCAGCGCTTGGGCGGCGAGGTGGATCGCCACTAGAGACGACGAGCACGCCGTGTCCACGGTGACCGCCGGGCCCTCGAACCCGAGCGCGTAGGAGATGCGGCCGGACGCGACGCTGCCGGAGTTGCCGGTGGCGACGAACCCGGCGGCGGCCTCGTCCGAGCGGGCCACCAGCATCAGGTAGTCGTGGCTGCTCAGACCGATGAACACGCCGGTCGACGAGCCGCGCAGGCCAGCCGGGTCGATGCCCGCGCGCTCCAGCGCCTCCCACGACGTCTCCAGCAGCAGCCGCTGCTGCGGGTCCATCGCCAGCGCCTCGCGCGGCGAGATGCCGAAGAAGTCCGCGTCGAAGCCCGCCGCGTCCGCCAGGAAGGCGCCTTCGGCGACCTGGTGGTCGGCCACCAGGTCGGAGCCCGCGTAGAGCGCGGCGAGGTCCCAGCCGCGGTCGGCGGGCGGCGGGCCGACCGCGTCGGCCCCGGCGCGCAGGAGGTCCCACAGCTCGGCGGGGGTGCTGACACCGCCGGGGAACCGGCAGCCCATGCCGACGATGACGACCGGGTCGTCGCCGGTCACGACGGGGGCCACCGGAGTCGTCACGCGCTCGGCCGCGCCCAGCGCGGTGGTGCGCAGGTGGGTGGCCAGCCGGATCGCCGAAGGGTGGTCGAACACCAGCGTGGCGGGCAGCCGCAGACCGGTGGCGGTGGCCAGGCGGTTGCGCAGCTCCACGGCGGTCAGCGAGTCGACGCCGAGGTCCCGGAATGCCGTGTCGGCGGGCACGGTGTCGGCCGAGGGGTGGCCCAGCACGACGGCCACGGTCGTCCGGACCAGGTCGGTCAGCAGCCGGTCGGCCTCCGGCGTGGTCAGTGCGGCGAGCTTCCGCGCGAACGCGGGCAGGTCGGACGCGGCGGCCCCGGTGCTGCGGCGGCGCTTCGCGGTGACCAGGCCGCGCAGCAGCGGCGGCACGTCGGCTTCGGCGCGGCCGGAGGTGTCCAGCGCGACGGCGACGACCAGCGCCTCGTCGAGTTCGGCGTCGAACAGGGCGAGCGCGTCGGCCGTGGACAGGGCTCCGACGCCGGAGCGGTGCATCCGGTCGAGGCCGGACGCACCGCCGCTGTCGCGCCACAGCCCCCAGGCGATCGAGCGCGCGGGCAGGCCGCGGGCCCGGCGGTGCTGGGCGAGGCCGTCGAGGAACGCGTTGGCCGCCGCGTAGTTGGCCTGGCCGGGGCTGCCGAACACCGACGCCCCGGAGGAGAACAGCACGAACGCGGCCAGGTCCAGGTGCGCGGTGAGGTCGTGCAGGTGCCGGGCGCCGTCGGCCTTCGCCCGCAGGGCGACGTCCAGCCGCTCCGGGGTGAGGTCATCGATGAGCCCGTCGTCGAGGACGGCGGCGGTGTGCACCACGGCGGTCAGCGGGCGTTCGACGGCGGCCAGCACGCGGGCGAGCGCGTCGCGGTCGGCCACGTCGCAGTCCGCGAGCACGACGTCCGCGCCCAGCGCGACCAGGTCGTCCCGCAGCTCGGTCGCGGCGGTCGCGGTGCGCGAGAGCAGCACGAGGTGCCGCACGCCGCGCTCGGCGACCAGGTGCCGGGCGACCAGCCCGGCGAGCGCTCCGGTGGCGCCGGTGACGAGCACCGAGCCCTCGGGGTCCCACGGTCGCGGCAGCCGCACGGCCACCTTGCCGACGTGCTTGGCCTGCCCGATGTGCCGCAGCGCCTCGAGCAGCCGGGTGATGTCCCAGGTCCGCAGCGGCAACGGCCGGAGCGCGCCCGACTCGAACAGCGCGAGCAGGTCCCGCAGCATCTCCTGGGTCCGTTCGGGCCCGGCCTCGCTGAGCCCGAACCCGCGGTACCGGACGCCGGGGTGGGTCTGGGCGACCTCGGCGGCGTCGCGGACGTCGGTCATGCCCAGCTCGACGAACCGGCCGCCGCGCGGCAGCAGCCGCAGCGACGCGTCCACGAAGTCACCGGCCAGCGCGTTGAGCACGACGTCCACTCCGCGACCGGCGGTGGCGTCCAGGAACCGCGGCTCGAACTCCAGGGTCCGCGAGGACGCCAGGCGCGTCTCGTCCAGGCCGGTCGCGGTCCACTTGGCGGGGCTCGCCGTGCCGTAGACCTCGGCACCGAGGTGCCGGGCGAGCTGGACGGCGGCCATGCCGACCCCACCCGCGGCGGCGTGCACCAGCACCGACTCGCCCGCCCGCAGACCGGCGACGTCGACGAGGCCGTAGTAGGCGGTGAGGAACACGGCGGGCACCGTCGCGGCTTGCTCGAACGACCAGTGCTCCGGCATCGGCGCGACCAGCCGCCGATCCACCACACCTGTGGTGCCGTAGGCGTGGAAAATGCCGAAAACCCGGTCTCCGGGAGCCAGGTCCGTGACGCCAGGACCGGTCTCGACGACCACGCCCGAGCCCTCCACGCCGAGCGGTCCCGCGGCCTCGGCGGGCATCATGCCCAGCGCGTTGAGGGCGTCGCGGAAGTTCACGCCCGCCGCGCGCACCGAGATCCGCACCTCGCCCTCGCCGGGCGGGACCTCCGGCTGCGCGGTGACGGCCAGGCTCTCCAGGGTGCCGCGGCCCGTGTGCTCGACCCGCCAGCTCCGCCGCTGTCCCGGTGGCACGAGCCGACCGCCCGCCGTCGCGCGGACCAGCCGCGGCACGAGCGCCGTGCCACCGCGGAGCGCGACCTGGGGTTCCGCCGAGCCCGCCACCGCGGCGGGCACCTCCGCGGAGTCGACGTCGAGCAGCCCGAACCGGCCGGGGTGCTCCGACTGCGCCGACCGCACCAGCCCCCACAGCGGGGCCTGGTCCACGTCGACGTCGGCGCCCTCGGCGGTGGCCACGGCCCGGCGGGTCACCACGACCAGCCGGGACGCGGCGAACCGGTCGTCGGCCAGCCACGCCCGCACCGCGCCGAGCACCCGACCGAGCTGGTCGCGCAGGTCGCCGGTGGTCGGGGCCAGCAGGACGACCTCGGGCACCTCCACGACCTCGTCCAGGTCGGCGCACCGCCGCACTCCGGGCACGACGAGTCCGGCACCCACGACCACGACCGACCGGGTGTCCTCGACGGCGACCGGCGACCACTCGACGCGGAACAGCGAGTCCCGCACCACCGACCCGCCCACCGCGAGCTGATCGGCCGAGAACGGCCGGGCCACCAGCGAGTCGACCGACACGACGGGCGCGCCGGACTCGTCCACGGCCTCGATGGACACGGCCTCGGAGCCCGCGGCGCGGACGCGCACCCGCAGCACCGTCGCACCAGCGGCGTGCAGGGACACCCCGGACCAGGAGAACGGCAGCCGGAACCGGTCGTCGCCGTCGAAGAAGTCACCGAACGCGGTCGCCTGCACGGCGGCGTCCAGCAGCGCCGGGTGCAGGCCGAACTCACCGGCCTCGCCGACCAGGCCGTCGGGCAGCGCGACCTCGGCGAACACCTCGCCACCGGACCGCCACGCCGCCCGCAGCCCGCGGAAGGCGGGCCCGTAGGCGTGGTCGGTGCCCTCGGCGCGGGCGTAGTGCGCGGCCACGTCCACCGGCTCGGCGCCCGGTGGCGGCCACGCGCCGAACGGGACCGCCGGGGTGGGCTCGTCGGGGACCAGGACGCCGGACGCGTACCGGGTCCACGGCAGGTCGTCGGACGCGTCGTCGGGGCGGGCGTGGACGTGGACCGTGCGCGCGCCCGTGTCGTCCGGGGCCCCGGCCACGACCTGCACGGCCATGCCGCCGCGCTCGGGCAGCAGCAGCGGCGCCTCCAGCACGAGCTCGTCGATCCGGCCGCAGCCGACCTGGTCACCGGCGCGGACGGCCAGTTCCAGGAACGCGGTGCCGGGCAGCAGCACCGTGCCGCCGAGCGCGTGGTCGGCCAGCCACCCGTGGGTGCCGGTGGACAGCCGTCCGGTGAGCAGGAGGCCGTCCTGCTCGGCCAGCGCGAGGACCGCGCCGAGCAGCGGGTGGTCGGCGGTGGCCTGCCCCACCGAGCGGACGTCGCCCGAGGTGCGGGCGGACTCCAGCCAGTAGCGCCTCCGCTGGAACGGGTAGGTCGGCAGCTCGACGTGACGGCCACCGGTGAGGAGCCGCGTCCAGTCCACCGGGCCGCGCCGCACGTGCAGCTCAGCCAGCGACTTGAGGATCCGGTCCGCGCCGCCGTCGTCGCGGCGCAGCGAGCCGACGGCGACCGCGTCGCCTCCCGCGTCCTCGGCGATCTCGACGAGCGCCGAGACCAGCGCGGGGTGCGGGCTGCACTCGATGAACAGGTCGTGCCCGTCGGCCAGCACCCGTCGGACGGTGCCGACGAAGTCGACCGGGCGGCGGGCGTTCTCGAACCAGTAGTCGGCGTCCAGCGCGGTGCCGGGCGTCGGCTCGGTGGTCACCGTGGAGTAGAACCGCACGTCACCGTCGGCCGGGCGCAGTGCCGACAGGGCGTTCAGCAGCGGTCCGCGCACCGGTTCGACCTGCGGGCTGTGGGTGGCGCCGCTGGCCGGGACGACCCTGGCCCGCTCCCCCGCGGCCTTCCAGCCCGCGACCAGCGCGGTGACCGCCTCGGTCTCGCCGGAGACGGACGTGGCGGTCGGGCCGTTGACGCCGGACACCACGACCCGGTCGCCCCAGGGCGCCAGGTCGGCGCGCACCCGCTCGGCGGGCAGCGCGACGACGGCGATGACGCCCTTGCCGACCAGTTCCGCCGCGAGCAGCGTGCTGCGGAGCACGAGCATCCGGGCGGCGTCGGCCAGCGGCAGCGCGCCCGCGACCACGGCCGCGGCGACCTCACCCTGTGAGTGGCCGACCACGGCCGCCGGTTCGACACCGCAGGAGCGCCACAGCGCGGCCAGCGACACCATCACCGAGAACAGCACCGGCTGCACGACCGTGGTGTGGTCGAGCTTCGGGGCGCCCTCGACCTCGTCGAGCACGTCGAGCACCGACCAGCCGGTGTGCGGGCGGAACGCCGCGTCGCACTCGCGCAGCCTGGCCGCGAACACCGGGTGCGCCGCGGCCAGGTCACGGCCCATGCCGACCCACTCGGAGCCCTGGCCGGGGAACACGAACACCGGCTTGCCCGCCGCGGCGGCGGGGCCGTGGTCGGTGACCTCGGCGAGTCCGCGCAGCAGGTCGTCCCGGTCCGCGCCGACGACCACGGCGCGGTGGGCGAACAGCGCCCGGCCGGTCGTGAGGGTGAACGCGACGTCCGCCGGAACCAGGTCAGGGTGCTGCTCGACGTGCTGGCGCAGGGCGTCGGCCTGCGCCAGCAGTGCGTCGGGGGTGCGGGCGGACAGGGGGAACGCGAGCAGGTCCGGAGCCGCGGACGGGACTCGGGCGGGCTCGGGGAACTCCTCGATGATCACGTGCGCGTTGGTGCCGCTCACGCCGAACGACGACACGCCCGCCCGGCGGGGCCGCCCGTTCGGCGACCAGTCGCGGGCCTCGGTCAGCAGCTCCACCGACCCGGACGCCCAGTCCACCTCAGGCGTCGGGGCGTCGACGTGCAGGGTCCGCGGCAGCGTCGCGTGCTGGAGGGCGAGCACCATCTTGATCACGCCCGCCACGCCCGCCGCGGCCTGGGCGTGGCCGATGTTCGACTTGACCGACCCCAGCCACAGCGGGTCACCCGTGCGACCGCGACCGTAGGTCGCCAGCAGCGCGCTCGCCTCGATCGGGTCACCGAGCCGGGTGCCGGTGCCGTGCGCCTCGACCGCGTCCACATCGCCCGCCGACAGTCCGGACGCGGCCAGCGCCTGCTGGATGACCCGGCGCTGCGCGGCGCCGTTGGGGGCGGCGAGCCCGTTGGACGCGCCGTCCTGGTTCACCGCGCTGCCGCGCAGCACCGCCAGCACCGGGTGGCCGCGGCGGACCGCGTCGGACAGGCGTTCCAGCAGCACGACGCCCGCGCCCTCGGCCATGCCGACGCCGTCGGCCGCCGCCGCGAACGACTTGCTCCGACCGTTGGGCGCCAGGCCCCGCGTGCGGCTGGAGTCCACGAACAGCAGCGGCGTCGACATGACGGTGACGCCGCCCGCGACGGCCAGCGAGCACTCGCCGTTGCGCAGCGACTGGGCGGCGAGGTGGATCGCCACCAGCGACGACGAGCACGCCGTGTCCACGGTGATGGCGGGGCCCTGGAACCCGAACGTGTAGGAGACGCGCCCGGACAGCACGCTGGGCGAGTTGCCGAGGCCAACGAAGTCCACGGCCTCCTCGGGGATCGTGTCCAGGCGGAGGGTGTAGTCGTTGGACATGACCCCGGCGAACACGCCGGTGTCGGTGCCGCGCAGCGAGTCCGGGTCGATGCCGCCGCGTTCGAACGCCTCCCACGCGACCTCCAGCAGCAGCCGGTGTTGCGGGTCGGTGGCCATGGCCTCGCGCGGGGAGATGCCGAAGAACGCGGGGTCGAAGTCGGCCGGGTCGACCAGGAACCCGCCCTCACGGGTGTAGGTCGTGCCGGGGTGGTCGGGGTCGGGGTGGTAGAGGCCGTCGACGTCCCAGCCGCGGTCGCGCGGGAACTCCGTGACGGCGTCGGTCTCGCCGGACAGCAGGCCCCACAGGCGTTCGGGTGTGTCGGCGCCGCCGGGCAGGCGGCAGCTCATCGCGACCACGACGATCGGGTCGCCGTCGACGGCCGCCACGGGGGAGATCGGGACGACCGTGGTCGGACCAGCGGGGAAGTCCGCCGAGTCCTCGAACAGCCGCTCCAGCAGGTGGACGGCGAGTTCGGCCGGGGACGGGTGGTCGAACACGAGCGTCGCGGGCAGCCGCAGGCCGGTGGCGGCCACCAGCCGGTTGCGCAGCGCCACGGCGGCCAGCGAGTCGAAGCCCAGGTCGCGGAACGCTCGGCGGGCGTCGACGTCGTCCGCCGAACCGTGGCCGAGCACGGCGGCGACGTGCCCGCGGAGGGTCTCGGTGAGCCGCCGGACCCGGCCGTCGACGGGCAGCGCGGACAGCTCGCGCACCAGACCGGACGCGCTGTCGCCCGCCAGCGCGGCGAGTGGACGGCGGACCGGCGTGCGGACCAGGGCCCGCAGGACCGGCGCGACGGGCTGGTCGCGCAGCGCGGCCACGTCCACCGGCATCGCGGCCACGAACGCCGGTCCGTCCAGGACGGCGTCGAACAGCGCGAGGCCGAGGTCGGTGGGCAGCGCGGGCAGGCCGGACGCGGCGATCCGGCGCAGGTCGGCGTCGTCGAGGTGGCCGGTGAGGCCGGTGCGGGTCGCCCACAGCCCCCACGCCACCGATACCGCCGGCAGACCGCGGGCGCGGCGGTGCTGGGCGAACGCGTCGACGAAGGCGTTGGCGGCGGCGTAGGCGCCTTGGCCCGCGCCGCCGAGCACGCCCGCGCCGGAGGAGAACAGCACGAACGCCGACAGGTCCAGGTCGCGGGTCAGCTCGTGCAGGTGGGCCAGGGCGTCGACCTTCGGCCGCAGCACGGGCCCGAGCCGGTCGGCGGTGAGCGAGGTGACCACGCCGTCGTCCAGCACGCCCGCCGCGTGCACGACGGCGGTCGGCGGGTGTTCGGCGATCAGGACGGCGAGGGCGTCCCGGTCGGTGACGTCGCAGGCCACGGCGGTCGCGGTGGCGCCGTGCTCGGCCAGTTCGGCGACCAGATCGGCCGCGCCGCCGCCGCGTCCGACCAGGACGAGGTGGCGGACGCCGTGCTCGACCACCAGGTGGCGGGCCACGAGACCGCCGAGGACACCCGTGCCGCCGGTGATCAGGACCGTGCCCTCCGGGTCCCACGCGGCACGCGTGCCCGCCGGGGTCCTGGTCAGGCGCGGTACGAGGACTTCTCCCCCGCGCACGGCAACTTGGTCCTCGTCGGGGCCGAGCGCGCCGAGTCCGAGTGCCAGAGCGGTGTCGTCGTCGAGGTCGAGCAGGCCGAACCGGTCCGGGTGCTCGGACTGGGCGGAGCGGACGAGACCGCGCGCCGCCGCGGCGGGCAGGTCGAGCACGTCCTCGTCGTCGTGCGCGGCGACGGCCCGGTGGGTGACGACCACGAGTCGGGAGTCGCGGAACCGCTGGTCGGCCAGCCATGCCTGAACGAGTTCTAGAACGGACTCGACGGCCTCGTGAGTGGCGGCGGCGATGTCGGTCGAGTCCGGCCGGCCGATTCGGGCGACCACGACCGGTGCCACGTCCGGGAACTCGGCCCAGTCGGCCGCCGGGGCGGTGCCCGGCTGCCGCACCCAGTCGAGTCGGAACAGGGCGTCGCGCACCGGGTCGCGGCCGGTCTTCAGACCGCCCGCCGGGGTCGGTCGGAGCAGCAGCGAGTCGACGGTCAGCACCGGCGCGCCCGCCGCGTCGCGGGCTTCCAGGGCGAAGCCGTACGGCCCGGCCGGGGTGAGCCGCATCCGCAGGGCGGCGGCGCCCGAGGCGTGCAGCGTGACACCGGACCAGGAGAACGGCAGCCAGCCCGCGGGGGTCGTCCCGGCGCCGGAGGCGTGCAGCGAGGCGTCGAGCAGCAGCGGGTGCAGGCCGTAGGCGGTGGCCGTGCCGCGGTGGTCCTCGGGCAGCTCGACCTCGGCGAACACCTCCGCGCCCAGCCGCCACGCGGCCCGCAGGCCCTGGAACGCGGGCCCGTAGTGGAAGCCCACGCCCGCGAAGTCGTCGTAGAGGGTGGACACGTCGATCGGCTCGGCCCCGGCGGGCGGCCAGGCCGTCGCGGTGGCGGGCGCGGGTGCCGGGGTCGGCGCGAGGACACCGCCCGCGTGCCGGGTCCAGTCGTCGTCCCCGGTGCGGCCGAACACGGTCAGCGGACGGCGGCCCTGCTCGTCGGGCGTGCCGACGGCGACCTGGATCGTCACCGGCCCGTCGTCCGGCAGCAGCAGCGGCGCTTCCAGGGTCAGTTCCTCGACCCGGCCGCAGCCGACCTGGTCACCCGCGCGGATGGCGAGTTCCAGCAGCGCGGCCCCCGGCAGGAGGACCGCGTCGCCGACGGCGTGGTCGGCCAGCCACGGGTGCGTGCGGCGGGACAGCCGCCCGGTGAACAGCACGCCGTCGCCGTCGGCCACGGACACGACGGCGCCGAGCAGCGGGTGGTCCGGGGTGCCCAGTCCGGCGGCGCGCAGGTCACCGGTCGTGGTCGCGGTCTCCAGCCAGTAGTGCTTGCGCTGGAAGGCGTAGGTCGGCAGCGGGACCACGCGGGGCGTGTTCGGGGCGTTCACCGCGGTCCAGTCCACGACCACGCCCGCCGCGTGCAGCTCGCCCAGCGTGGTGAGCACGCGGGTGGGGCCGCCGTCGTCGCGGCGCAGCGACCCGAGGGCCACCACGGTCGACCCGGCCGTGTAGGCGGTCTCCTGCACCGCGTTGGTGAGCACCGGGTGCGGCCCGACCTCCAGCACGACGCCGTGGCCGTCGGCCAGCGCGGCACGGGTGGCCTGCTCGAACTCCACGGTCCGGCGCAGGTTGCGGTACCAGTAGGCGGCGTCGAGCCCGGCGGTGTCGAGCAGGCCGCCGGTCACCGACGAGTAGAACGCGATGTCCGAGGACACCGGCGAGACGCCGTCCAGCGCGGAGAGCAGGTCCTGCTCGATCCGCTCGACGTGCGCGGAGTGCGACGCGTAGTCGACCGGCAGGATGGTCGCCCGGACGTCCCTGCCGTGCAGGTCGTCGCGCAGCGCCACGAGCGCGGCCGGGTCTCCGGACACGACCACCGACGACGGCCCGTTCACCGCCGCGAGGGAGAGGTCGCCGGTCAGCCGGAGTTCGGCGGCGGGCAGGGCGACGGACATCATGCCGCCCGCGCCGCTCAACGCCCGCAGCGCCTGGCTGCGCAGGGCGACCACGCGCGCACCGTCTTCGAGCGACAGCGCTCCCGCCACCACGGCGGCGGCGATCTCGCCCTGCGAGTGGCCGATCACGGCCGCCGGGGTGATCCCGGCGGACTCCCACAGCGCGGCCAGCGACACCATGACGGCGAACAGCACCGGCTGCACGACGTCCACCCGCTCCAGGCCGGGACCTTCGCCGCGCAGCACGTCGACCGGCGACCAGTCCACGTGCGGGGCGAGCGCGTCGGCGCACTCCAGCAGGCGGTCGCGGAACACCGGGGTCGTGTCGAGCAGTTCGACCGCCATGCCCGCCCACTGCGTCCCCTGGCCGGGGAAGGCGAACAGGACGTCCGGGGCGTCGCCCGCGGTCACCCCGCGCACGGCGTCGGCGGACGGCGAGTCGGCGGCCAGGTCGGTCAGCTTGGCCAGCAGCTCGGCCCGGTCGGAGCCGACCACGACGGCGCGGTGCTCCAACGCGGCACGGGTGGTAGCCAGCGAGTGGGCGACGTCCACGGGCCGCACGTCGGCCTGGTCGGCGAGGAACTCCGCCAGCCGTCCGGCCTGGCCGCGCAGGGCGGCTTCGGTGCGACCGGACAGCACCCACGCGACCGGCGAACCGGACACACCGTCGACGGGCGCGACCTCGTCGTCCGGCGCCTGTTCCAGGATGACGTGGCTGTTCGTGCCGCTCACGCCGAACGACGACACGGCGGACCGGCGCGGCCGACCGGTGTCCGGCCACTCCTCGGCCGACGTCACCAGCCGCACGGTGCCGTCCGACCAGTCCACCGCGGGCGTCGGCTCGTCGACGTGCAGGGTCGCGGGCACGATCCCGGCCCGCATGGCGAGCACCATCTTGATCACCCCGCCGACCCCGGCCGCGGCCTGGGTGTGCGCGATGTTCGACTTCAGCGAGCCCAGCAGCAGCGGCCGGTCCCGCTCCTGGCCGTAGGTCGCGATCAGCGCCTGCGCCTCGATCGGGTCGCCGAGCGGGGTGCCGGTGCCGTGGGCCTCCACGACGTCCACCTCGGACGGCGCGAGCCCGGCTCCGGCCAGCGCGGTGCGGATGAGCCGCTGCTGCGCGGGGCCGTTCGGCGCGGTGAGCCTGCTGCTGGCGCCGTCCTGGTTGACCGCGGACCCGCGGATCACCGCGAGCACCGGGTGCCCGTGGCGGCGCGCGTCGGACAGCCGTTCCAGCAGGAGCAGGCCGACGCCCTCGCCCCAGCCGGTGCCGTCCGCGCCGGAGGAGAACGACTTGCAGCGGCCGTCGGCGGCCAACCCGCCCTGCACGGCCATCTCGGCGAACGCGGCGTCGGTGGACATCACCATGACTCCGCCCGCCAGCGCGAGGTCGCACTCCCCCGACCGCAGCGACTGCCCGGCCAGGTGGATGCCGACCAGCGACGACGAGCACGCGGTGTCGATCGAGACGGCCGGGCCCTCCAGCCCGAACGCGTAGGCCACGCGGCCGGACACGATGTTGTCCGAACTGCCCTGCCCCAGGTAGGGCCGGACCTCGTCGGACACGGCCAGCGGCCGGGACGCGTAGTCCTGGTACTGCACGCCCGCGAACACGCCGGTCTTGCTGGTCTTGAGCGAGGTCGGGTCGATCCCGGCCCGCTCGAACACCTCCCACGCGGTCTCCAGGAGCAGCCGCTGCTGCGGGTCCATCGCGAGCGCCTCGTGCGGGGAGATGCCGAACAGGTCCGCGTCGAACCCGGCGACGTCGTCGACGAAGGCGCCGGTGCCCTGGATGTCCCAGCCGCGTTCGGCCGGGAACGGGGTGATGGCGTCGACCTCGCCCGCGACCAGGTCCCACAGCTCCTCGGGGCTGGTCACCCCGCCGGGGTAGCGGCAGCCCATCGCCACGATCGCGATCGGCTCGCCGCCGCCCTCCTCGACCTCCTTCAGGCGGGCCTTCGTGCGTTGGAGGTCCGCCGTCACGCGCTTGAGGTAGTCGCGGAGCTTGGTCTCGTTCACGGGAGTCCTCACGGTCGGCACTTCGTGGGCACCCGTCACGAGGTGCCGAGTTCGTTGTCGATCAGCGCGAACAGCTCGTCGTCGCTGGTCACGTCCAGGGCGCTGACCAGCTCTTCCACCGCTTCCACCGGCACCAGCCCGGCCACAAGGTGATCGGCGATGGCGCCTGCCGTGGGGTGGTCGAACAGCAGCGTCGCGGGCAGCCGCAGGCCGGTCGCGGAGGCGAGCCGGTTGCGCAGCTCGACGGCGGTCAGCGAGTCGAACCCGAGGTCCAGCAGGCCCTTGCCCGCCGGGACCGCCGTGCCCGGCGCGCCCAGCACCGTGCCGACCTGGACGCGCACCAGGTCCAGCACCGCGCGACGACGCCGTTCGGGCGTCAGCGGCCGCAACCGGTCGGCCAGACCGGCGCTGTCCTGCCCCGCCGCGGTGGCCGTCCGGCGCGTGGCCGGGACGATCCCGCGCAGGAACGCGGGCACGTCCTGGCCCGCCAGCGCCGCGGTGTCCAGCCGCAGCGGCGCCACGACCGGCAGGTCGGCCGCGACGGCCCGGTCGAACAGCGCCAGCCCCTCGGCGACGGTGAACGGGACGATGCCGCCGCGCGCGATGCGGCGCAGGTCACCCGCGGTGAGCTGCCCGCTCATGCCGCGCTCGGTGGCCCACAGGCCCCACTCGATCGACAGCGCGGGCAGTCCGCTGGCCCGCCGCCGGTGGGCCAGCGCGTCCAGGAACGCGTTGCCCGCCGCGTAGTTGCCCTGCGCCGCCCCGCCGAAGGCCGCGGCGATCGACGAGAACAGGACGAACCGGGCGGGGTGGCGGGACGCGGTCAGCTCGTGCAGGTGCACGGCGGCGTCGACCTTCGGTCGCAGCGCGGTCGCCACCTGCTCGTCGGTGAGGGTTTCCAGCAGGCCGTCCGCGACCACGCCCGCGCAGTGCACGACCCCGGCCAGCGGCCGGTCGTCCGGCAGGCCGTCCACGAGCGCGGCCAGCGCCGTCCGGTCGGTGATGTCGCAGGCGACGATCCGGACGTCCGCGTCGAGCACGGCCAGGTCGGCCGCGCAGTCGGCGGCGGGACCGCTGCGGCTCGCCAGCACCAGGTGCCGAACGCCGTGGACGGTCACCAGGTGGCGGGCCACCTCGGCGCCGATCCCGCCCGTGCCGCCGGTGATGAGCACGGTGCCGGTGGTGTCCCAGTCCGCGTCGGCGGTGGTGTCCTCGGAGCGGGTCCACCGGCCGGCGCGCACGACACCGCCGCGCAGCACCAGTTGCGGTTCGCCACTGGCCACGGCGCCTGCCAGCGCCCCGGCCGAGTCGGGGTGGTCGTCGGTGTCGACGAGCACGAAACGGCCGGGGTGTTCGGTCTGCGCGGTGCGCACCAGGCCCCACACCGCCGCGTGCACGAGGTCCGGCACGTCGTCGTCCGGCTCGGCCGCGATCGCGCCGTGGGTGACGAGCACCAGCCGGGTGTCGGGCCGGTCGGCCAGCCGGTTCCGCAGCAGCGCCAACGTCCTGGTGGTCGCGGCGTGCACGGCGGCGGGGAGGTCGGCGGGGTCGGCGATCCGGGGCAGGTCCACCACGTCCGCGTCGACCTGGTCGGGGGCGCCGCCCTGGACCTCCTGCCACACCATCCGGTACAGCGGGTCGAGCACGACGGCGGGGCGCACCCGGTCGGCCGACACGGGCCGCAGCACGAGCGAGTCGACGGTGGCGACCGGCAGGCCTGCGGCGTCGGCCACGTGCACCGCCACCGAGTCCCGGCCGTTGGGCACGAGCCGCAGCCGCACCGACCCCGCGCCGGAAGCGTGCACCTGGACGCCGCTGAGCGCGAACGGCAGCCACCCGCCGTCCCGGCCCGCGAGGACGCTGAAGGCGAGCGAGTGCAGCGCGCTGTCCAGCAGCGCCGGGTGCAGCGCGAACGCCGCCGCCTCCGGTAGGCGCTCCTCCGGCAGCCGGGCTTCGGCGAACACCTCGTCCCCGCGCCGCCAGACCGCGCTCAGCCCGCGGAAGGCGGGCCCGTAGGCGAACCCGCCCGCGTCGAGCCGGTCGTACAGGTCGGCGACGTCCACCGGCTCGGCGCCGGGCGGCGGCCACTCGGTGAGGTCGACGGCCTCGACGGGCACCTCGGCGGTGAGCACCGCGCTGGCGTGCCGCGTCCACGGCCCACCGGGTGTGGCGCGGGCGTGCACGGTGAGCGTGCGCTGACCTGCGGCGTCGGGCGCGGCCACGGTCAGGCGCAGGTCGGCCCCGCCGGACGCGGGCAGGGTCAGCGGCGCTTCCAGGGTCAGTTCCGCCACGCGGGGGCAGCCGGTCTCGTCGCCCGCACGGACGGCCAGTTCCAGGAACGCCGTCGCCGGGAACACGGCGGTGCCGAACACCCCGTGGTCGGCCAGCCACGGCTGCGCGGCCGTGCCGACACGGGCGGAGAACAGGTGACCGCCGGTCTCGGGCAGTTCCGTTCCCGCGCCCAGCAGCGGGTGGTCGACCGCGTCGAGCCCGACCGCGACCGCGCCACCCGCTCCGGGCGGCGCGTCCAGCCAGTAGCGGCGGCGCTGGAACGCGTAGGTGGGCAGGTCGACGCGGCGGCCGGGCAGCGCGGCCCAGTCGACCGGGACCCCCCTGGCGTGGACGCGGGCCAGCGCGGTCACGGCGGACCGCTCCTCCGGCACCCGCCGGTCCAGCACGGTGATGGCGGCCCGGTCGGTGTCGTCGACGGGCAGGGACTCCGGGACCAGCGCGGTGAGCTGGGCGTCCGGCCCGAGTTCGAGGAACGTCGTGACGCCCTCGCGGACCAGCGCGGCGACGCCGTCGGCGAACCGGACGGCCCGCCGGGCGTGCTCCACCCAGTAGCCGGGGGTCGCGATGTCCTCGGTCGTGGTGCCGGTGACGTTGGAGACGATCGGCAGCACGGGCGCGTGCAGGGTCAGGCCCTCCGCGACCTCGCGGAACGCGGCGAGCACCGGGTCCAGGTGCGCCGAGTGGAAGGCGTGGCTGGTGCGCAGCCGCTTGACGCGGCGGCCGAGTCCGCTGAAGTGCGCGGCGACGGCCAGCACCTCGGTCTCGTCACCGGACACGACCACGGAGGTGGGGCCGTTCACCGCGGCGATGTCCACGGCGGCCCCGTGCGCGACCACCTCGTCCTCGGTCGCCCGCAGCGACACCATGAGCCCGTCGGCACGGGCGGACTGCATCAACCGCCCCCGTGCCGCGACCAGCACCGCCGCGTCGGGGAGCGAGAACACGCCCGCCACGTGCGCGGCGGCGAGTTCGCCGATGGAGTGGCCCATCAGGAAGTCCGGTCGGACGCCCCAGTGCTCCAGCAGCCGGAAGAGTGCGGTCTCGACGGCGAACAGCGCGGGCTGGGTGTACTCCGTGCGGTCCAGCAGCGTCGGGTCCTGGTCGAACACGACGTCCCGCAACGGCCGGTCCAGCAGCGGTTCGAACGCCGCGCACACGGCGTCGAACGCGTCGGCGTAGGCGGGGAACGCGGCGTACAGCCCGACGCCCATGCCCGGCCGCTGGCTGCCCTGGCCGGGGAACAGGAACGCGGTGCGGCCCGTGCGGGCCGCCACGGCCCGCACGCCGTCCCAGTCGTCGCCCTGCTCGGCGAGCGCGGCCAACCGGTCGAGCAGTTCGGTGCCGTCGTCGCCGACGACGACCGCGCGGTGTTCCAGCGCGGCACGGGTGGTGGCCAGCGAGAACCCGATGTCGGCCGGGACGGCGTCCCGCTCGGCCAGCGCGTCCCGCAGCCGGGCGGCCTGGGCCCGCAGCGCTTCCGGGCTGTGCGCGGACAGCGGCCACGGGACCGTCCTGGGCTCGGCGAGCCGCTCCGGCTCCTCGGCCGGCGCGGGAGCCTGCTCGATGATGGTGTGCGCGTTGGTGCCGCTCACGCCGAAGCCGGACACGCCTGCCCGACGCGGTCGGTCCATGGCGGGCCACGGGGTCCGCTCGGACACCACCCGCACGGACCCGGCGGTCCAGTCCACGTGCGGGCTGGGCGCGTCGAAGTGCAGCGTCGCGGGCACCACGCCGTGGCGCAGCGCGAGCACGACCTTGAAGATGCCCGCCATGCCCGCGGCGGCCTGGGTGTGGCCGATGTTGGACTTCACCGAGCCCAGCAGCACGGGGGTTTCGCGGTCCCGGCCGTAGGTGGACAGCAGCGCCTGCGCCTCGATGGGGTCGCCCAGCTTCGTGCCGGTGCCGTGCGCCTCGACGACGTCCACGCCGTCCGCGGTGATGCCGGCGTCCGCGAGCGCGGCCCGGATGACCCGCTGCTGCGACGGCCCGTTCGGCGCGGTCAAGCCGTTGGACGCGCCGTCCTGGTTGACCGCCGTCCCGCGCACGACCGCGAGGACGGGGTGGCCGTTGCGGCGGGCGTCGGACAGGCGTTCCACCAGGACCAGGCCGATGCCCTCGCCCCACGCGGTGCCGTCGGCGCTCGCGGAGAACGGCTTGCACCGGCTGTCGGTGGCGAGCCCGGCCTGCCTGCTGAACTCGACGAACGTGGTGGGCGTCGCCATGATCGTCGCCCCGCCGACCAGTGCGAGCGACGACTCGCCGGACCTCAGGGAGCGCACGGCCATGTGCAGCGCGACCAGCGACGACGAGCACGCGGTGTCCACCGTGACGGCCGGTCCTTCGAGGCCGAGCACGTAGGAGACGCGGCCGGAGGCGACGCTGCCCGCGCTGCCGATCCCGAGGTAGCCCTCGTACTCCTCGGCGGGTTCGGTCAGGCGTGACCCGTACTCGTGGTGGCTGGAGCCGATGTAGACGCCCGTGTCGCTGCCGCGAAGCGAGGTCGGGTCGATGCCCGCGCGTTCCAACGCCTCCCACGCGGTCTCCAGCAGGAGCCGCTGCTGCGGGTCGATGGTCAGCGCCTCGCGGGGCGAGATGCCGAAGAACGCCGGGTCGAAGTCGGCGGCGTCGTGCAGGAACCCGCCCTGCCGCGCGGACGTCTGGCCCGCGCGGTCGCCGAACAGGCCGCCCAGGTCCCAGCCGCGGTTGGTCGGGAAGTCGGAGATGGCGTCGGTGCCGCTGTCGAGCAGGTCCCAGAACTCCTCCGGGGTGCTGACGCCGCCGGGGAAGCGGCAGCTCATCGCCACGATCGCGATCGGGTCGTCGGCCGGTGCCTCGCGCGCCACCGGCGCGGCGGCGGGTTCGTCGTCCCCGACCAGCCCGGCCCGCAGGTGGGCGACGAGCGCCTCCACCGACGGGTGGTCGAACACCAGCGTCACCGACAGCGGCACGCCGGTCCGTTCGGCCAGCCGGTTGCGCAGCTCCACGGCGGTCACGGAGTCGAAGCCGAGGTCCTGGAAGGCGCGGTGCACGTCGATTGCCTTGGGGTCGGCGTGACCGAGTACGTCGGCGACGGTGTCGCGCACCAGGTCCAGCAGCAGCCGGTCCCGTTCGGCGGCGGCCACGGCGGTCAGCGCGGGTCGCACGGCGTCCGGCACGACCGCCTCGGGCAGGTCGGCGAACATCCGGGTCGGGCGGGCCGTGGTGTACACGTGGGCGTAGCGCTGCCAGTCGAAGTCGCCGATCACCACGCGGGTGTCGCCCAGCGTGAGGGACCGCCGCAGCGCGGCCAGCGCGCGGTCCGGCGGCATGGCGGGCAGGCCGTCGCGGGCGATCCGCTCACCGACCGCGCCACCGGCCAGTCCGTCCGCCGCCCACAGCCCCCACGCCGCGGAGGTGGCCGGGAGACCGGCCGCCCGCCGCTGCTCGGCGAGACCGTCGAGGTAGGCGTTGGCCGCCGCGTAGACGGCTTGGCCCGCGCCGCCGAGGGTGGCGGCGAGCGAGGAGAACAGCACGAACGCGGACAGGTCGAGGTGCAGGGTCAGCTCGTGCAGGTTCCGGGCTCCCGCGACCTTGGGCCGCAGCACGCCGCGGGCCCGGTCGGGGGTGATCGCGCCGACGACCGAGTCGTCCAGGACACCGGCCAGGTGGAACACGGCGGTCAGCGGGGCGTCGGCCGGGACGGCGGCGAGCACCTCGGCCAGCCGGTCGCGGTCGGCGGCGTCGCAGGCCACGACCGTGACTCGCGCACCGCGGTCTTCCAGGTCCCGCACCAGGTCTTCGGGCGCGTGCCCGCCGCGGCTCGTGAGCAGCAGGTGCCGGGCGCCCAGGTCGGCCAGCCAGCGGGCGACGTGGCCGCCGAGCGCTCCCGTGCCGCCGGTGACGAGCACCGTGCCGTCGGACCGCCACGCCGTGCCGCCCGAGCCCGAGGCCGCGCGGTGCAGCCGTCGACCGAACGCGCCGGACGCGCGCACGGCGACCTGGTCCTCGCCGTCCGCGTCCGCGAGCACCGCCGCGACCCGTCCGGCGGCCCTGGCGTCCACGTCGGCCGGGAGGTCGACCAGTCCCGCCCACCGGCTCGGGTTCTCCACGCCCGCCACGACGCCGAGACCCCAGAGCATCGCCTGGGCCGGATCGGTGGCCGCACCCTGCGTGGCCCACCACAGTGGCGCGGCGATCCCCGCGTCGGCGACGGCCTGGATCACCGCGACGGCGCGCAGCAGGCCGGTCTCGGCCTCGGGGTGGTCGAGCGAGCACAGCGAGAGCACGCCGACGGGCGCGCTCTCGGCGGTGGCCAGCCGGATGCGGTCGGCCGCGGTGGTCCGGTCGTCGCCGACCTCCACGGTCACCACGGACGCGCCCCGGTCGCGCAGGGCGTCGAGCAGCACGGTCGGCGGGTCGCACTCGGGGAGCAGCACGAGCCAGGTCCCCGACAGGCGCCGGGATCCGAGGGTCAGCGGCTGCCAGCCGGTGCGGTAGCGCCAGGCGTCCACGGCGGTCTGCTCGCGGCCCGCCCGGTACCACTCGGACAGCGCGGGCAGGGCGGGACGCAGCGGGTCCAGTTCCGCGGGCAGGCCCTCGCCGCTGGTGACGGCGTCCCAGAAGTGGCGCTCCACTTCGGACTGACCGGACGCCTTGGCCACGGCGGGCGGCAGCCAGTACCGCTCGCGCTGGAAGGCGTAGGTGGGCAGCGGCACCACGCGGCCGTTCGGCAGGGCGGACGGCCAGTCCACCCGGCCGCCGCGGACGTGCAGGGCGGTCAGGGACGTGAGCAGCCGGACCGCTCCCCCGTCGTCCCGGCGCAGGGAACCGACCGCCGCCACCGACTCGCCCGCGTGTTCGGCGATCTCCTCCACGTTCGTCAGCAGCGCCGGGTGGGCGCTGCACTCGACGAACGTGCGGTGCCCGTCGGCGAGCAGCGACCGCGTGGCGGTCAGGAAGTCCACCGGGCGGCGCAGGTTGTCGTACCAGTACTGGGCGTTCAGGCCCGTGGTGTCGAAGAGGCCGCCGGTCACGGTCGAGTAGAACGGCACCTGGGCCGCGCGGGGCCGGATCCCGGCCAGCGCGGTCAGCAGTTCTTCGTGCAGGGACTCGACCTGCGGCGAGTGCGCGGCGAAGTCGACGCCGGGCACGATCCACCGCCACACGCCGTCCTGCGCCAGCGCCGCGCCGAACTCCTCCAGCGAGGCCACGTCACCCGCGACGGTCACCGCGGCTTGGCCGTTCACCGCGGCCACCGACAGGCTCGGCCACGGCGCGAGCCTGTCCAGCACCTCGGCACGCGGCCGGAGGACGAACATCATGCCGCCGGTGCCGATCGTCGCCCGCAGCGCACGGCTGCGCAGCGCCACGACGGTGACGGCGTCGGCCAGCGTCAGCGCGCCCGCGACGCAGGCCGCTGCGACCTCGCCCTGCGAGTGCCCGACCACCGCGTCCGGCCGCACACCGAGCGACCGCCACAGCGCGGCCAGCGAGACCATGACCGAGAACAGCGCCGGTTGCACGACGTCGACCCGGTCCAGGCCCGGCCCGTCGCCGCGCAGCACGTCGAGCACGGACCAGTCCACGTGCGCGCGGAACGCCTCGTCGCACTCGCGCAGCCGGTCGGCGAACACCGGGTAGCGCTCGGCCAGCTCCAGTCCCATGCCCAACCACTCGACGCCTTGGCCGGGGAACACGAACGCGGTCCTGCCCCGCTTGCCCACGGCACCGCGGACCACACCGGTCGCGGACTTGTCCGCGACCAGCGCCCGCAGCCCGGCCGTGAGGCTCTCGGCGTCCTCGCCGATTACGGCGGCGCGGTGGTCGAACGCGGTCCGCGCGGTCGCCAACGACCGCGCCACGTCGACCGGGTCGCCGTCCACCGCCAGCAGCCGCGAAGCCTGGTCCCGCAGCGCTTCCGGGGTGCGCGCGGACAGCAGCCACGCCACCGGACCCGACTCCGCGGGTACGGCGGGTGCCTCCGGAGCGGGCTGTTCCAGGATCACGTGCGCGTTGGTGCCGCTGAGCCCGAACGCCGACACCCCTGCCCGTCGGGGCCGCCCGCCGGTCTCCCACGGTCGGGTCTCGGTGGCCAGTTCGACCGGCGCGGACGCCCAGTCCACGAACGGCGACGGGGTGCCGACGTGCAGCGTGCGCGGCAGGACGCCGTGCTCGAACGCCAGCACCACCTTGATCACCCCGGCCAGGCCGGACGCGGCCTGGGTGTGGCCGATGTTCGACTTCACCGAGCCGAGCAGCAGCGGACGGCCGGGCTCGCGGCCCTGGCCGTAGACCGCCTGCACCGCCTGGGCCTCGATCGGGTCGCCGAGCCGGGTGCCGGTGCCGTGCGCCTCCACGACGTCCACCTCGGACGCCGCGAGTCCCGCCCCGGCCAGCGCCTGGCGGAGGACGCGCTGCTGCGCGGTGCCGCTGGGCGCGGTGAGCCCGTTGCTGGCGCCGTCCTGGTTGACCGCGCTCGACCGCAGCACGGCCAGCACCCGGCGGCCCGCCGCGCGGGCGGTCGACAGCCGTTCCAGCAGCACGAAACCGGCGCCTTCGCCGATGCCGAACCCGTCGGCGCCCTCGGCGAACGCCTTCGACCGGCCGTCGACGGCCAGCGCGCGCTGCCTGCTGTAGGTGCCGAACGCGAGCGGCGCGCCCATGACCGTGACACCACCGGCCAGCGCCAGCGTGCACTCACCGCCGCGCAGCGACCGCGCGGCCAGGTGCAGGGCGACCAGTCCGGACGAGCACGCGGTGTCCACGGTGATCGCCGGCCCCTCCAGCCCGAACGTGTAGGACACCCGGCCGGACAGCACGCTGGTGGAGATGCCCGCGACGATGTGGGTCTCGACGGTCGGGTCGGCCTTGGCCGGGTCGCCGCCGTAACCCTGGTAGGCCGCGCCGACGAACACGCCGACCGGTGCGCCGCGCAGCCCGTCGGTCGGGACGCCCGCCCGTTCGAACGACTCCCACGCCAGTTCCAGCGCCAGCCGCTGCTGCGGGTCCATGGCCAGCGCCTCGCGGGGCGAGATGCCGAAGAAGCCGGGGTCGAAGCGGTCGGCGTCGTGCAGGAAGTACCCGCCGCGCACGTAGCTGTGGCCTGCTCGGTCCGGGTCGGGGTCGTAGCTGCCCTCGACGTCCCAGCCGCGGTCCAGCGGCAGGTCCGTGTAGGCGTCGCGGCCGTCGGCCATCAGCCGCCAGAAGTCCTCTGGGCTCTGGACGTCACCGGGGAACCGGCAGGCCATGCCCACGATGACGATCGGGTCGTCGTCGGCAACGGCCACCGCGGGCAGCACGGTGTCGTCCTGGCCGCCGAACAGCTTCTCGACCAGGTGCTTGGCCAGCGCGGTCACGCTGGAGTGGTCGAACACGACGGTCACCGGCAGCGGCAGCCCGGTCACGGTGGCCAGGCGGTCGCGCATGGCCACGGCGGTCAGCGAGTCGAAGCCCAGGTCGCGGAACGCGCGGCCGTCGGCGATCTCGTCCGGCGAGTCGTACCCGAGCACGCCCGCGGTCTGGTCGCGGACGAGGTCCGCCAGAGCGTTGAGCCGGTCGGCCGCGGACAGGCCGCGCAGCCGGTCGCGCAGCAGGGCCGCGACGTCGTTGCCGTCGTCGGGTTCCTCGTCCTGGCCGCCCAGGGCGCGCCGCACCTCGGGCAGGTCGGCGATCAGCGGGCTGGGGCGCGCGGAGGTGAACACCGGCGCGAACCGGGTCCAGTCCACCGCGGCGCAGATGGTCAGGGCGTCGTCGCCAGCGAGGATGCGACCGAGGCCGTCGAGCGCGGTGGCCGGGTCCATGAACGGGATGCCCTGGGCCAGCAGCCGGTCCTCGGCGAGGTCGGCGGCCATGCCTCCGCCCTCGGCGGGGTCCCAGATGCCCCAGGCGATCGAGGTCGCCGCCAGGCCACGGCCGCGGCGGTGCTCGGCGAGCCCGTCGAGGAAGGCGTTGGACGCGGCGTAGGCGCCGTGCACGGCACTGCCCCACACGCCGGAGATGGAGGAGAACAGCACGAAGTCGGTGACGTCGGCGCCGAACTCCGCGTCCAGGTTGACCGCGCCCGCCACCTTGGCCCGCGCGGTGGCGGCGAACTCGGCCACGTCGGTGTCGGCCAGTGCGACCAGCTCGCCGGACGCGGCGGCGTGCAGCACGGTGCCGATGTGGTGGCCGTCGGCCAGCAGGCCCGCGACCGCGTCGCGCAGCGCGTCGGCGTCGGCGACGTCGCAGGCCACGGCGGTGATCTCGGTGCCGAGCGCGGCGGCGCGCCCGACAAGGTCGGCCGGTGCGACACCGCCCCGGCTCATCAGCACCACGCGGTCCGCGCCGCGCCCGGCCAGCCACTCGGCGAGCTGGACCCCGATGCCGCCCGTACCCCCGGTGATCAGCGTGGTGCCCGTGGGTCGCCACGCCGTGTCCGCGGGCAGTGCCGTCCGCACCAGCCGCCGCACCGACAGGCCGTTCGCGCGGACCGCGATCTGGTCCTCCGGGCCCGCTCCGGTGAGGGCTCGGGCCAGCAGCGGCGCCGTCGAGGAGTCGAGGGCCGCGGGCAGGTCGACGAGACCGCCCCAGCGGCCGGGGTGTTCGAGGGCCGCGACCCGACCGAGCCCCCAGGCGACCTGCTGGGCCGGACTCGTCACCGGGTCGTCGGCGCCGGTCGTCACGGCGCCTCGGGTGACGCACCAGAGCGGGGCGGTCCCGTCGAGCGCCTGGACCAGGTCGAGCGTGCTCGCGACGCCGCTGGGCAGGAACGGGTGATCGGGGTGCGGGCGTTCGTCCAAGGCGAGCAGGGACAGCACACCGGTGGCGTCGGCGAGCGCTTCGCGGTCGATCGCGGTGATCGTCACCGCCTCGGGTCCCACGGCTTCGAGGACGGCGGCAAGCACGTCGGCGTCCAGGTCCGGCGGTGTGACGACGAGCCACCGGCCGTCGAGCGGAGCGTCCTCCCTGACCGCGAGCGGGGTCCAGGCGACGGCGTAGCCCCAGTCGTCGAGGCCGTTCACCGAATCGTCCACGGTGGACTTCATCGGGAGCCAGTAGCGCTTGCGCTGGAACGGGTAGGTGGGCAGGTCCGGCGTGCGCACGGCACCCGCCGGCAGCACGGCGGCCCAGTCGACGGCCACCCCGGCGGTCCACGCGTGGCCGAGGGCGAGCGCCCACGTGCCCGGCCCGCCCTGGTCGCGGCGCAGCGTGGGGATGACAGCGATGTCAGCGCCTGCCTGCTCGGCGGTGTCGTGCACGGCGAGGGTGAGCACGGGGTGGGCGCTGGGCTCGACGAACACGCCGAACCCGTCCCCCACCAGCGTCCGCACGACGTCGGCGAGCCGCACCCGTTGCCGCAGGTTGCGGTACCAGTAGTCGGCGTTCGCGGAAGCGTCGCGGACCCAGTCGCCGGTCACCGTCGAGCACCACGGCACCTCCGGCGCCACCGCGGCGACGTCCCGCAGGACCTCCGCCAGCTCGTCGCGGATCTCCTCCACCACGGCGGAGTGCGAGGCGTAGTCCACCGCGATCCGCCGCACGCTCGTCGAGCCGCACCGGGCGATGAACTCCTCCAGTGCGGCGGTGTCCCCGGACACGACGATCGCGCCGGGCCCGTTGACCGCCGCGACGGACACGCCGTCACCGAGGAGCGCTTCGACCTCGGCCAGTGGGGCGGCCACCGACACCATGCCGCCACGACCGGCCAACTTGCCGATCGCCTTGCTGCGCAACGCGACGACCCGAGCACCGTCCTCAAGGGACAACGCACCCGCCACCACAGCCGCCGCGATCTCACCCTGCGAATGGCCCACCAGGGCCGACGGCTCGACACCCGCCGAACGCCACAGGTGAGCCAGCGACACCATCACGGCCCACAGCACCGGCTGCACGACATCCACCCGCAACAACAGGGCTTCATCCGCCAACGCTTCACGCAACGACCAGTCCACGAACGGCCGCAAAGCCTCTTCGCACTCGGTCATCCGCTCCGCGAAGACCGGCGAGGACGCCAACAGCTCGACACCCATGCCGACCCACTGCGACCCCTGACCGGGGAACACGAACACCACCCGGCCATCCGACTTCACCGGCCCGGTGCCGAGCACAGCGCCGTCGGTGGGCAGGCCGCCGTCGGCGAGGACGTCCAGCCGTGCGGCGAAATCACCCGTCTCACGCCCGACCATGACGGCCCGGTGCTCCCAGGCGGACCTGCTCGCCGCCAACGACGCGGCCACGTCCGCGGGCCGCACGTCACCGTGCCCGCTCAGCCAGGACGACAGCCCGGCGGCCTGCGCCCGGAGCGCCGCGCCGGAACGAGCCGACAGCACCCACGGCACCACACCGTCGACCTCGACGACTTCAGGGGACTCGACCGGCGGTGCTTCTTCGAGGATCACGTGCGCGTTGGTGCCGCTGATGCCGAACGCCGACACGCCCGCTCGGCGGGGCCGGTCGGACGCGGGCCAGTCGCGGGCCTCCGACAGCAGCCGGACCTCGCCCACGGACCAGTCCACGAACGGCGAGGGCTCCTCGGCGTGCAGGGTGCGCGGCAGCAGTTCGTGCCGCAGGGCCTGCACCATCTTGATCACACCGCCGATGCCCGCCGCGGCGGACGTGTGGCCGATGTTGGACTTCAGCGACCCGAGCCACAGTGGACGGTCGGCGTCGCGGTGGGCGCCGTACTCCGCCAGCAGCGCCCCGGCTTCGATCGGGTCGCCGAGCCGGGTGCCGGTGCCGTGCGCTTCCACGGCGTCCACGTCGATCGGCGCGAGGTCGGCGGCGGCCAGCGCGTCGCGGATGACCTCGCGCTGCGCGGTGGCGTTCGGGGCGGACAGGCCGTTGCTGGCGCCGTCCTGGTTGACCGCGCTCGACCGCAGCACCGCGAGGACGCGGCGACCGTTGCGCACGGCGTCGGACAGCCGTTCCAGCAGCACGATCCCGACGCCCTCGGACCAGCCGGTGCCGTCGGCGCCCGCGCCGAACGCCTTGCAGCGCCCGTCCGGGGCGAGGCCGCCCTGCTGGCTGAACGACACGAAGGGGTCGGGCACGGGCATGACCGTCACGCCGCCCGCGATGGCCAGTGAGCAGTCGCCCGCGCGCAGCGCGCGGGACGCGAGGTGCAGTGCCACCAGCGACGACGAGCAGGCCGTGTTCACGGTGACCGCGGGGCCGCGCAGCCCGAGCGTGTAGGCGACCCGGCCGGACACGACGCTGGTGTGCGTCCCGGTGTCCAGGAACCCCTCCGCGCCAGGGGGTACGTCGAACGCGGACGAGCCGTAGCCGTTGTCGATGGCGCCGACGAACACGCCGGTTCGGCTGTCGCGCAACGAACTCGGCGCGATCCCGGCCCGTTCCACGGCTTCCCACGAGGTTTCCAGCACCAGCCGCTGCTGAGGGTCCATCGCCAGTGCCTCGTTCGGGGACACGCCGAAGAACCCGGCGTCGAAGTCGCCCGCGTCGTCGAGGAAACCGCCTTCGCGGCAGAAGGTCTTGCCCGGCACCGGTGCTCCCGGCCGGTACAGGTCGGCGGTGTTCCAGCCGCGGTCCTCCGGCCACTCGGCGACGGCGTCGCGTCCTTCGACGAGCAGGTCCCACAGGTCTTCCGGCGAGCGCACCCCACCGGGGTAGCGGCAGCTCATCGCGACGATCGCGATCGGCTCGCCCGCCTTGGCCTCCAGGTCCTTCACCTGGGCGCGGGCGTCGGCCAACTCCCCGACCGCGCGGCGCAGGTACCCGAGCAGCTTCTCGTCCTGGGCCATGTGATCAGACCGTCCCGAAGTGGTCGCCCGCGCGCCGTGACCCGTGCCAGAACATTGGTTACCCCGTCTTCGACTTCCGCGCAGAACTCGGCGGCCCTCCCGGACCCAGCCCAAGCTAAGAAGCGCGCATAGCGCGGAAATATCGCCCTTCACCAGCGACAACGCGCTGAGCGGCTGCGCTATCGGGACGATAGTGCCGATACCCGATCATCACGTCCGAGGTCACCCGAACGACCGGGCCACCGCGCGGACGTCCGGCCGTGACGATCCGGCACGGGCCGCCTCGGGGACCGGTCCGGGAGGAATCGCATGAGCACGCAGGAAACGACGCCGCAGTACCCCGTCGGCGACACCAGCCGACTGAGCGCGGACCCGTGGTACCGCGAAGCCCGTGATGAGGCGCCGGTGGCGAAGGTGCGGATGCCCTACGGCGGTGAGGCGTGGCTGGCCGTGCGGCACTCGTCGGTGCGGACGGCCCAGTCGGACCCCCGGTTCAGCCGGGCGGCGTCGGCCGAGCTGGGCGAGGAGGCGCCGCGCATGGTGCCGGGCACGCCGCCCGTCGGGTCGGTGCTGACCATGGACGGCCCCGACCACACCAGGGTGCGGCGGTTCATGGCCAAGGCGTTCACGGTGCGGCGCATCGAGAAGCTGCGCCCGCGGGTGCAGGAGATCGTCGACGGGCTGCTGGACGAGATGGTCGCGCACGGCTCGCCCGCCGACCTGAAGAAGTTCGTCGCGGAGCCGCTGCCGGTGATGGTGATCTGCGAGGTGCTGGGCGTCCCGGTGGCCGAGCGCGCCGATTTCCGCGTGCTCACCGAGACGATCATGTCCGGGGTGTTCACCTCGGACGAGGCGCAGGCGTCGATCGCCCAGTTCCTGGGCTACCTCAACGGTTTGGTCGCCGCCAAGCGCGCGGAGCCGGGTGAGGACGTGCTCAGCACGCTCGTCACGGCGGTGGACGGCGAGGACCGGCTCAGCGAGATCGAGCTGGCGTCGCTCGCGGTCGCGCTGCTGGTCGGCGGGCACGAGACGATCCTCAACACCGTCCTCAACTTCACCTACACGCTGCTCACCACGCCGGACGAGCTGGCGAAGCTGCGCGACCGCCCGGAGCTGATCAACCAGGCGGTGGAGGAGCTGCTGCGGCACGTCCCGATCAACTCCGGTGGCGCGTTCGGCACGGTCGCGCGGGAGGACGTGGAGTTCGGCGACGTGACCGTGCGGGCGGGTGAGACCCTGGTGGCCGACATCGCCTCGGCCAACCGCGACGCGGACGTGTTCCCGGACGCGGACGTGCTGGACCTGGACCGGAAGAACATCCAGCACCTGACGTTCGGGTTCGGGCCGCACCACTGCATCGGCGCGCAACTGGCCCGCCTCGACCTCCAGGTCACCCTCGGCACGCTGCTGCGCCGCTTCCCGGAGCTGCGGCTCGCCGTGGAGCCGGAGGACGTCAAGTGGCGCGAGGGCGTGCTGATCCGCGGGGTGGAAGCACTTCCCGTGGCGTGGTGAGCGTTTGGCGTAACATCGGTTCGACGACCCGTCCAGCGCAGTCGGAGGTGATCACGGTGCACCCGCTCTCATGACAGCCCCAGCCAGGGGCGTCACGGAGCCGAAAGGCGACCGTATGAGCAGGACCGACAAGACCCGGCCCCTGTGGGTGCAGGTGGCGGACGAGCGCATGGTGACCTGCGTTCCGGTGCACGACCACCGGTACGGGCCGTGCACGCTGCCGGACGAGATCACCGTCGACAGCACGTCCATGAACAGGCGTCCGAGCGGCTGCCACTGGACCGGCAACTACCACCACCTGTTCAACCTGAACAACGGGTGCCGCTCGTGCACGGACTACTACTTCCGCCGTGAGGACCGCCGTCGCAGCCGCCACGAGGCGCGTCGTGAACTGCGGGGCTACCGCGGCGAGGACTGAGAGCGACGAGGGCGGGGCCGCCGGTGGCGGCCCCGCCCTTTCCCGTCACCAGGTGATGGGCAGTTCCACGACGCTGCGCATGAACGTGCCGGTGCGCCACTTCAGCTCTTCCTCGGGGACGGCGACGCGCAGGTCCGGGAAGCGCTCCAGCAGCGTTTCCAGCGCCACCTGCATCTCCATCCGCGCCAGTGCCGCGCCGAGGCAGTGGTGGGGGCCGTGGCCGAACCCGACGTGCGGGCCGGGGTGCCGGGTCAGGTCCAGTTCGTCGGCCTGTTCGAACACGTCCTCGTCGCGGTTGGCCGAGCCGAGCGACGCCACCACCGGTTCCCCCGCGCGAACCAGCACGCCGCCGACCTGGACGTCGACCAGGGCGTAGCGGGCCAGGACGGGGCCGAGGCCGAGCGGGATGTACCGCATCAGCTCCTCGACGGCCTGCGGCACCAGCGCCGGGTCCGCCCGCAGCCGCGCCAGCTCCTCCGGGTGGCGCAGGAGGGTGTAGACGAAGTTGGGGATCTGGCTGGTGATGTTCTCGTGCCCGGCGCCGAGCAGCACGATCGCCAGGCTGAGGATCTCGTCGGCGGTGAACCGGTCGTCCTGGTCGCGCGCCAGCACGAGGCCGCTGAGCAGGTCGTCGGCGGGTTCCTCCTGGCGCTGCCGCAGCAGTGCCGACATGTACTGGACCAGGCTGCCCAGGCGCTGCTGGGTCTCCGCCTCGCTCAGGGTGGTCGCCGACGCGAACACCTCGGACCAGTCGAGGAACTGGTGCTGGTCGGCCACGGGCACGCCGAGCATCGTGCAGATCATCGTGACGGGCAGCGGGGACGCGAAGTTCTCGATGAGGTCGACCGGCGAGCCGTGCTCGACCATCCGGTCCACCAGGTCGTTCGCGACCTGCTGGGCCTTGGGGCGCAACCGTTCCACGTTGCGGTGGGTGAACGCCTTGCCCGCGAGCCTGCGGACGCGGGAGTGCTCCGGCGGGTCCATCGACAGGATCACGCCGGGGCCGACGGTCTGCGGTGACGTGCGCGGCTCCTTGAGACCCGCCGCCGCTGCCGCGGCCCGGCTGAAGCGCTGGTCCCCCAACACGAGCCGCACGTCCTCGTGGCGGGTGGCGAGCCAACCCTCCTCGCCGTAGGGCATCGTGACCCGGACCAGGTCCCGGCCCGCTCGCGACCGCGCGTAGCGCTCGTCCAGTTCCAGGTCTTCGGCGCGGTTGAACGGGTAGCCGACCGGCTCGGCCTGAGTGCTGTCCACGGTGTCCTCTCCCGGTGCTCGCCGGGTGACCCGGCCCTGCCTGCCGGTCGGGAAGGCTAGCCAGGCGCCATAGCGCGGCCCTAGCGGACGGCGGCGCTATCCGGACGATAGCGGCGGCACCCGACCATGACCGCCGAGAACCCGGTCCAGGTGCGAGGAGGTCCCGTGACGGCAGCGGCACGCGAGGAGGCCCAACCACTCGTCGTCGTCGGCGCGGGCGTGATGGGCACCGGCATCACCACGCTCGCGCTCGCGCACGGCGTTCCCGTGACGCTGGTGGACGTGGACCGCGCGGTCCTGGACCGGGCCGAGGTCACCGTCGCGCACAGCCTGCGGACCGCGGCGCTGCTCGGCGCGACCCCGCCGGACACCGCGCCCGGCCCGCTCACCACGACCACGTCCCTGTCCGACGCCCTCTCCGGCCCGGCCCCGGTGGTCGTCGTCGAGGCCGTCGTCGAGGACCCGGCCACGAAAGCCGCCGTGCTGGCCCAGGTCTCCGCGACCGTGTCGGCAGGCACCCCGATCATCTCCAACACCTCGTCCATCCCCATCGACGAGCTGGCGGCCTCCGTGACCCGTCCGGCGGACCTGCTGGGCACGCACTTCATGAACCCGGCCTACCTGATCACCACCGTCGAGGTCGTCCCCGGCCCGCGCACCGCGGCGGACGTGGTCGCGGCGGCGAAGAAGTTCCTGGGCGAACTGCGCCGCACGCCCATCGTCGTCCGCGACTCACCGGGTTTCGTCACCAGCAGGCTGCTGCACCCGATGATCAACGACGCCGCCCGCCTGGTGCAGGAGGGCGTGGCGTCCGCCGAGGACGTCGACGCGCTCATGCGCGGCTGCCTCGGCCACCCCACCGGCCCGCTGCGCACCGCCGACCTGATCGGCATCGACAACCTCGTCGACGCGTTGGACGTGCTGCACCGCCGCGTGGGCGACGACCGCAGCCGCCCGTGCGACCTGCTGCTGGCGAAGGTCCGCGACGGTCACCACGGCCGCAAGAGCGGTCGCGGTTTCTACGACTACGAAGAGGCGCACCCATGACGGTCTCGGCCACCCCGGACACCATCGAGCAGGAGCTGATCGACTTCCTGGAGACCCGCACGAAGGCCGACTGGACCCCCACCCGCGACCTGTTCGGCGAAGGTGGGCTGTCGTCGCTGTTCGCGATGGAACTGGTGGTGCACCTGGAACAGCGCTACGGCGTGGCCATCTCCGGGGCGAACCTGAAACTGGCGAACTTCCGCACGGTGAAGGCCATGGTGGAGCTGGTGGTCCGGCTGCGCGACGGCGCCTGAGGACGCCGGACACCCGTCAACGCATCAGGCCGGTGGTACGCGACCACCGGCCTGATGCGTTGACCACGACCTGCCTGCACTCAGCCCGGCCAACCGATCGAGTCGAGGAACTCCTCCGCGGCGACGACGACTCGACTGAGCACCTCGATCGAGCCGGTTGGTGAGCCGGGTACGCCCATGTTGTGGTCCGCACCCGCCACCTCCACGACGTGCGGTGACAGCCTGCGAGCCAGCGAGCCGTCCCACCACTCGTCAGCGGTGCCGCCGACCAGCAGGAACGGGACGCTCGCCCGGCTCAACGCGGCCGCCACCCACGCCTCGGTCAGCAACGGCGTGAGCCACAGCGCCGGCAACGAGCGCTCCGCGGCCACTGCCGCCGCGACGGTGCCCAGCGATTTGCCGATCAGCAACGGCTTCCCGCCGACGACGTCGAGCACCGCGGTGACCTCACCCCGCACCCACTCCCCGACCTGCGGACCCCACGGCATCGGCGGCTTCCCGGACCATACGTGCCGGTGCACAGTCGCGCCACGTCGCCCGGCCACCTCACCCACGTGCGTGGTCAGTGGTGTCGTCGGCCCGGACCTCCCTCCTGGGAACACCACGGCGTCGGCCACACCGACGACCGTAAGCCACTCCTGTGCTCGGGCGCTGCCGTGAGCGCCCGAGCACGTCACCCGGTCTTGCGGCGCACCAACGTCAAGCCGTCCGCCACGGGCAGCAGGACGATGTCCACCGACTGGTCGTCGCGGATCAGGGCATTGGCCTTGCGCACGCCCTCGGTGTCCGGGTCGGTCACCGAGGGGTCGGCGACGCGGCCGAAGAACAGCGTGTTGTCCAGCACCACCAACCCTCCGGGGCGCACCAGGCGCACCGCTCGCTCGTAGTAGGCGGGGTACCCGGCCTTGTCGGCGTCGACGAACACCAGGTCGAACCCGTCCGCCTCACCGGCTGCCAGCAGCTCGTCCATCGTGGACTCGGCGGGGCCGACGCGCAGGTCGATCAGGTCCGCCACCCCGGCCCGCCGCCAGAACGGGACGCCGATGTCGGCCCAGCGGGCGGTGATGTCGCAGGTCACCAGCCGACCGTCGGACGGCAGCGCCCTGGCGAGGCACAGCGTGCTGTACCCGGTGTAGGTGCCCAGTTCCAGGACCGACCTGGCACCCAGCAGGCTCACCAGCAGTCCCAGGAACTGCCCCTCCTCCGGCATCACCTGCAACGAGCGGCCGCCCGGCAGTTCCGCCGTCTCCTCCCGCAGTTCGCGGAGGACCTCGTCCTCCCGCAACGACATCTCGCGCACGTACTCGGCCAGCGCAACCGAGACGTCCACCTGCTCAGCCATGGGCCACCTCCAGGTCGACCGCGTCGAGCGTCACTACCGGCGACACCGGTCGCGGTTCGGGCAGCAGGTGCAGGCGTTGCACACCGTCGACGGCGACGGGTCCCAGCGGGAGGAGGCACCCGCAGGCCTCGTCGTCGAACCCGGCGAAGCGGTAGGCGATGTCCATCATGCGGTTGCGGTCGGTCGGTCGGAAGTCGGCCGCCAGGTGCACGCCTGCGCGCGCGGCGCGGTCGACGATCCAGTTGAGCAGGGTGCTGCCCGCGCCGAACGCGACCACCCGGCAGGAGGTGGCGAGCAGTTTCAGGTGCCACACGTCGGACCCGCGGCGCAGCAGGACGATCCCGACCGCGCCGTGCGGACCGAACCGGTCGGACATGCCTACCACCAGCACCTCGTGCTCCGGGTCGGACATCAGCCCGCGCAGCGCGTCGTCGTCGTAGGGCACGCCGGTCGCGTTCATCTGGCTGGTGCGCAGCGTCAACTCCGCCGCGCGGGCCAGTTCCCGCTCGGTGGCGCGGACGACGGTCATGCGCAGGTCCAGGGTGCGGAGGAAGTCCTCGTCGGGGCCGGTGAAGCCCTCCCGCTCGGCGTCGCGGCGGAACCCGGCCTGGTACATCCTCCGGCGTCGCGCCGAGTCCTCGGTGACCACCGGCGGGCTGAACTCGGCCAGCCCCACCAGGTCCGCCGCCCGCTCGGCCGGGTAGCAGCGCACCTCGGGCAGGTGGAAGGCGACCTCGGCGCGTTCGGTGGGCTGGTCGTCCACGAACGCGATGGTGGACTCGGCGAAGTTCAGCCGTTCCGCGATGGCCCGCACGGACGCGGACTTCGGTCCCCAGCCGATGTGCGGCAGGACGAAGTACTCGGCCAGCCCGACCTGTTCGAGCCGCGCCCACGCGAGGTCGTGGTCGTTCTTGCTGGCCACCGACTGGAGGACGCCGCGGGCGTCCAGTTCGGCGACCACCCGCCGGACCTCCTCCGGCACGACCACGTCGTCGCCCTCGGCGAGGGTGCCCCGCCACAGCGTGTTGTCGAGGTCCCACACCAGGCACTTCACGATCACCCGATCGTCTGTCATGCCGCTCCGTTCTCGTCAGCCCGTGCTGAAGTCGGTGTCGAGCAGTGCGAACAGCTCGTCGGCGCTGGCCGTCTCCAGTTCGCCGGCACGCGTCGGCGCGCCGCGCTCGTCCCAGCGCCGCACCAGTGCGCGCAGCCGCGCCCCGACCTTCTCGTCGGCGGGCAGCCCGTCCAGGACGCCGTTGAGCCGGTCCAGTTCGGCCAGCGCGAGCGCCACCGGGTCCGGCGGCGCGCACAGCCGCTCGTGCAGGTGCCGGGCCAGCGCGGACGGGGTGGGCTCGTCGAACACGACGGTCGCGGCGATGGCCAGCCCGGTCGCCGTCACGAGGCGGTTGCGGAACTGCACGGCCAGCAGCGAGTCGAACCCGGCGGAGGAGAACGGCGCGTCGGGCCGGACCTCGCCGGACCCGGCGTAGCCGAGGGTGGCGGCGGCCTGGTCGGTGACCAGGCCCAGCAGCACCCGGAGCTGCTCGTCGCCGGGGAGCCCGGCCAGTCGGTCGGCGAGGCCACCGGTGTCCCGTCGCCGCTCTGCGCGGGCCTCAGGCAGTTCCGCCAGCAGGTTGAGCTGGCGCGGGGACGACACGGCGGACACGATCGACGGCCAGTCGGCGTCGAGCACCGCGATCTCGGGAACGTCGTGGTCCACCGCCTGCCGGACGGCGGTCATCACCTCGTCCACGTCGACCGGGCGCTGCCGCGGCTCCCAGCCTCCGACGGCCACCGCGACGACCCGTCGGCCCGCCGCCCGCAGGAGGGCGGCCGTCCCGGCGCACCGGGCACCGGCCGCGCCCTGCCGCGCCGCGCCCCACAGCCCGCTGAGCGGGTGCAGCAGGACGACGGTGGCGGCGGTCGGCAGGTCGTGCAGGGCCTCGAGGTCCACGTCCGGCAGCACGCCCGCGGGCGGTTCCGGCGCGAGGACCTGGATGATCGTGTCCGGGTCCTCGGCCACCTCGTCGACGCCGTTCCGGTCGAGCCACGCCGTCAGCCCGGCGGCCAGGTCCGCGTCCGCTCCCCGCACCAAGACCCGAGCGGGTCGCCGCGGCCGGTCGCCGCGCGGGGGTGAGCCGAACGGGACCAGCCTGCGGACGCGAACCCCGTCGGCCCGCACGCGGAGCTGGTCCTCGTCGCCGCCGAGCACACCCGCCAGCCGGGTGATCACCGCGTCGTCGACCTCGGCGGGCAGGTCGACCAGACCACCCCACCGGTCCGGCTGCTCGAGCCCCAGCACCTGTCCGAGAGCCCGGACGCGCGCCTGGTCGGGGTCGTGCTCGGCGTCGGTGGTGACCAGCCACAGCGGGATCACCGGGTCCAGTCGGCGCACCAGGTCGAGGGTCGCCCCCGCCGGGAGCGCCGAGACGACGCCGATGGCCATCCCGACGTCCTCGGGGTCGGTGACGACCCGGACGCCGGGGAGGGCGGCGGCTGGGTGGCCGCCGACAGGGGTGACGACCACCCAGCCGTCGAGGGGGCGCGGCTCGGGGTCCGGCAGCCTGCGCCACTCCGTGCGGTAGGTGAGCTGCCGGGCGGGCGCGGCGCCCGACCGGCCCGGTGTGGGCAGCCAGTACCGCTCGTTCTGGAACGGGTACGGCGGCAGCGCGACGAGCCGTCCGGCGCCGGTGATCCGGCTCCAGTCCACGTCGGCGCCCGCGACCCACGCCTCGGCCAGCGCGGTGCGCAGCCTGCGGCGGTCCCCGGCGTCGCGGCGCAGCGTGCCGAGCACGGCGACGGGCCGGTCCGCCGCAGTGCCCTCGATCGCGGCGACCAGCACCGGGTGGGGGCCGACCTCGACGAACACCGTGTGGCCGCGGTTCACGAGCTGGTCGGTGGCCGCGCTGAAGGCGACCGGTTCCCGCAGGTTGCGGTACCAGTACTCGGCGTCGAGCGCCTCGCCGTCCACGAACTCGCCGAGCACGCTGGACAGCAGCGGCACGTCTGCGGGTCGCGGGGTGATCCCGGCCAAGGCGGTGAGCAGTTCCGCGCGCAGCGGTTCGACCTGGGCCGAGTGGGCGGCGTAGTCGACCGGGATGGACCGGGCCCGCAGGCCGTCGCGGACGCAGCGGGCGAGGAGTTCCGCCAAGGCGTCCGGCTCCCCCGCCACCACGACGGCGTCCGGCCCGTTCACCGCCGAGATCTCGACCCGCCCGGCCAGCCGCTCCCGCACCACGGCCTCGCCCGCGGCGACCGCGACCATGCCACCGTGCCCCGAGATCGCCAGGATCGCCTTGCTGCGCAGGGCGACCACCCGAGCACCGTCCTCAAGGGACAGTGCGCCGGCCACCACGGCGGCGGCGATCTCGCCCTGCGAGTGGCCGACCACGGCGGCGGGCTCGACGCCGTGCGAGCGCCACACCGCCGCCAGCGACACCATGACCGCGAACAGCGCGGGCTGCACGACGTCCACCCGCTCCAGCGCTTCCCCGTCACCCAGCACGTCCCGCAGCGACCAGTCCACGTGCGGCGCCAACGCCCGTGCGCACTCGTCCAGCCGCGCCGCGAACACCGGCTCCTCGGCCGCCAGTCCCAGGGCCATCCCGGTCCACTGCGTGCCCTGGCCGGGGAAGACGAACACCACACCGCCACCGGTCGCCCGGCCCCGCACCACGTTCGGCGCGGTGTCCGGCGACGCGAGCCCGGCGAGGTGGTCCCCGACGACGACGGCCCGGTGCTCGAACCGCGGCCTCGCCGCGAGTGTCCGCGCCAGGTCCGCTGGGGCCGTGGAACCGTTGTCCCGCAAGAACTCGCTCAACCGCACGGCCTGGTCGCCCACCGCGCGAGCCGTCCGCGCGGACAGCAGCAGCGGCAGGTCTTCCTCCGTCGACGCAGGTCCGTGTTCCTCGGGGACGTGTTCCAGGATCACGTGCGCGTTCGTGCCGCTCATGCCGAACGCGGACACACCCGCCCGACGCGGTCCGTCCCACGGCCGAGGTTCGGCCAGCAGCAACGCTTTGCCCGCCGCCCAGTCCACCTGCGCGGACGGTTCACCCACGTGCAGGGTGCGGGGCTGGACGCCGTGCCGCATGGCCATGACGACCTTGATGATCCCGGCGATCCCGGCGGCGGCCTGGGTGTGGCCGATGTTGGACTTCACCGATCCCAGCCCGAACGGCCGGTCGCGGTCCTGCCCGTAGGTGGCCAGCAGCGCCTGCGCCTCGATCGGGTCGCCGAGGGTCGTCCCGGTGCCGTGCGCCTCCACCAGGTCCACATCGGCCGGTTCCAGGCCCGCGTTGGCCAGCGCCCGCCGGATCACCCGCTGCTGCGCGGGCCCGCTCGGCGCGGTGAGGCCGTTGGACGCGCCGTCCTGGTTCACCGCGCTGCCGCGCACGAGCGCCAGCACCGGGTGCCCGAGGCGCCGGGCGTCGGACAGCCGTTCCACGACCAGGACACCGACGCCCTCGGACCAGCCGGTGCCGTCGGCGTCCGCGCCGAACGAGCGGCAGCGGCCGTCGGCGGACAGCCCGCGCTGCCTGCTGAACTCGACGAACAGGTCCGGGCTCGCCACCACGGCCGCGCCGCCGACGAGCGCGAACGAGCACTCGCCCGAGCGCAGCGACTGGCTCGCCAGGTGCAGCGCGACCAGCGACGACGAGCACGCCGTCTCGACCGTGACGGCGGGGCCCTCGGTGCCGAGGGTGTAGGCGATCCGGCCGGACGCCACGCTGGTGACCGTCCCGGCCAGCAGGTGCCCCTCGACGTCGCCCGCCGGACCGCTGCCGTACCCCTGGCCCGCGACGCCCACGAACACGCCGCCCGAGCTGCCGCGCAGCGCCGACGGGTCGAGGCCCGCCCGTTCCAGTGCTTCCCAGCTCGCGGTCAGCAGCAGCCGCTGCTGCGGGTCCATCGCCAGTGCTTCGCGGGGCGAGATGCCGAAGAACGCGGCGTCGAAGTCGCCCGCCTCGGCGAGGAACCCGCCGCCGCGGGCGTAGAACGTGCCCGCGCTGTCGGGGTCGGCGTCGTAGAGCCGCGCGAGGTCCCAGCCGCGGTCACCGGGCAGGTCGCCGATGGCGTCACGGCCTTCGTCGACCAACCGCCAGAGGTCCTCGGGACTCGCGACCCCGCAGGGGAACCGGCACGCCATGGACACGATCGCCAGCGGTTCACCCGCGCCCGCCGCCGGGGCGGGTGCCTCGTCGGCGGGCCGGTCGTCGTCCAGCGCGGCGGCGAGCGCGGCGATGGACGGGTGGTCGAACACGACGGTCACCGGCAACGCCCGGCCCGTGCGCTCCACCAGGCGGTTGCGCAGGTCCACGGCCATCAGCGAGTCGAACCCGAGGTCGCGGAACGACCGGTCGACGTCCAGCGCGACCGTGTCGCCGTGGCCGAGCACCTCCGCCGCCAGCTCGGCCAACTCCCGGCGGGACAGGGGTTCCACGGCCGCGTCCACGGTGGACTCGGCCGGCTTCGCCTCCGGCAGCTCGCGGAACAGCGCGCTCGACCGGGTCGCGGTGAACGGCGGCAGGAACCGCGACCAGTCGACGTCCGCGACGACGATCGTGGTCTCGTCGGCGTCCAGCGCGTCCTGCAACGCGGCCAGCGCGACGGCGGGCGACATCGCGGTCAGACCGAGCCGACGGACGCGCTCCCCCACCTCCCCCGCGGCCATGCCCTCCCCGGCCCACGGGCCCCACGCGACCGACGTGGCCTTGAGCCCGCGCCGCCTGCGGTCGACGGCCACCGCGTCCAGCGCGGCGTTGGCGGCGGCGTACCCGGCCTGCCCGCCGCTGCCCCAGGTCGCGGCGACCGACGAGAACAGCACGAACGCGTCCACGTCACCGACGAGGGCGTCCAGGTTCTCGGTGCCGAGCACCTTCGCCGCCGTCTCCGCGGCGAGGTACTCGGGTGTGCAGTCGGCGAACGGCCGGTCGGTGGCGATCCCGGCGGCGTGGAACACGCTCGTGAACGGTCCCGCCTCCGCGACCAGCCGCCGCACCTGCTCGCGGTCGGCGACGTCGCACGCCAGCACGGTCGCCGGCACACCGAGGTCCGGGGCCTCACCACCGGACCTGCTCACCAGCACCAGCTCGTCAGCGCCGTTCCCGGCCAGCCACCGGGCGACGTGGCCGCCGATCCCGCCGGTGCCGCCCGTGACCAGCACCCGGCCCCGCGGTCGCCACCGCGAGCCGGGGCGAGCCCGGTCCGCGCGCACCACCCGCCGCGCCCGGACACCGTCCGGGCGGATCGACACCTGGTCCTCACCGGACTGCCCGCCCAGCACCGACACCAGGTCCGCGACGTCCGCGTCCGGGGTCCAGTGGACGAGCCCGCCCCACCGGTCCGGGTGCTCCAGAGCCGCCACCCGGCCCAGGCCCCACAGCGGTGCCTGCCGCGGGTCGTCGGGGTCGGCGAGCACCCACACCGGGGCCTCGGCCCCGGCGACGACCTCGACCAGCGCCTCCGGGGTGCACCCCGGCAGCACCAGGACACCGGCCGGGTCGCCCTCGCCCAGCGCGGCGGCGATCCGCTCGGCGCCCGGCGCGTCCCCGACGAGCCGCCACGACCCTGGACGCGGAGCGCCGGTCGTGACGGGCACCCACTCGACCCGGTACCGCAGCCGGTCCACCGCCGACGTGGCCGCGACCCCGCCCCCTGGCCAGAACCTCTGCCGCTGGAACGGGTACAGCGGCAGGTCGACGTGCTCACCGCCCGCGAGCCACCGCACCGGCACACCCCGCAGGTGAGCCTGGGCGAGCGCCCCGACCACCGTGTCCACCTCGGAACGACCGTCGCGCAGCAACGGCACCGCCCCGTCAACCAACGTCGACAGCACCCCGCCAGGCCCCACCTCGAACACGACACCGGAGTCCAGCGCGCGAACGCCGTCGGCGAACCGGACGGTCTCGCGCACGTGCCGCGCCCAGTAGTCCGGCGACCGCAACTGCTCGGCCGTCGCCGCAACGCCGGTGCGGTTGGAGATCACGTCCACTCGCGGCGCCCGGTACGTCAGCCGGGCAGCGACCTCGCGGAACTCGGCCAGCACGGGGTCCATCCGGGCCGAGTGGAACGCGTGGCTGACCGGCAGCCGCTTCGTCCGCCTCCCACGGGCGCGGAAGGCGTCCGCGACCCGCTCGACGGCCTCGACGTCACCGGACAGCACGACCGCGGTGGGACCGTTGACCGCGGCGACGTCCAGGCCCTCGCCCGCGACCTCGTCCTCGGTCGCCTCCACGGCGATCATCGCCCCGCCCGGCGGCAGCGCGTCCATCAGCCGACCACGAGCCGCGACCAGGTCGACGGTGTCGGCGAGGTCCAGCACGCCCGCGAGGTGCGCGGCGGTCAACTCCCCCACGGAGTGGCCGAGCAGCACGTCCGGCCGCACACCGCGGTCGTCGAGCAGCCGCGCCAGCGCGACCCCGACGGCGAACAGCGCGAGCTGCGTGTACCGGGTCCGGTCGAGCAGACCGTCCCCGCCGTCGAACAGCACCTCGCGCAGCGGCCGGTCGAGGTGCCGGTCGGCGAGCGCGCACACCTCGTCCAGCGCGGCGGCGAACACCGGTTCCGCCGCGTACAGCTCGGCCCCCATCCCGACGCGCTGGCTCCCCTGGCCGGGCAGCAGGAACGCGATCCGGCCGGGTTCACCCGCGACGCCGGTGGTCGTCCGCTCGCCGATCACGGCGCGGTGCGGCAGATGCGCACGCCGGGTCGCCAGCGCGTCGGCGAGGTCCGGACGTGCGTGCTCGACCTGAACGCGCAACGCCTCCGGGCTCGCGGCCGACACCAGCACCGGCGTGGGCAGGCCCACCGGCCGGGCGCGGGGTGCCGGCGCGGGCGGGGCGCTCTCCAGGATCACGTGGGCGTTGGTGCCGCTGACCCCGAACGCCGACACCCCGGCCCGACGCGGGCCCTCGTGCGCGGGCCACGGCTCGTGCTCGGTGACGAGCCGCAGCACGGCCGGGTCCCAGTCGACCTCCGGGTTCGGCTCGGCCGCGTGCAGCGTCGGCGGCAGCTCGGCGTGCCGGAGCGCGAGCACGGTCTTGATCACCCCGGCCACCCCCGCCGCGGCCTGGGTGTGGCCGATGGCGGACTTGACCGCGCCCAGCAGCAACGGCCGCTCACGCCGTCCGTAGGCCGCGCGCAGCGCGTTGCCCTCGATCGGGTCGCCGAGCCGGGTACCGGTGCCGTGCGCCTCGACGACGTCCACCTCGTCCGCCGACACCCCCGCGTCGGCCAGCGCCGCGGCGATGACCCGCTGCTGCGCCACGCCGTTGGGGGCGCTGAGGCCGTTGGAGGCGCCGTCCTGGTTGACCGCGCTGCCCCGGATCACCGCGTGCACCCGGTGGCCGCGGGCATGCGCGTCGGACAGCCGTTCCAGCACCAGCACGCCGACGCCCTCGCTCCAGCCCGTGCCGTCGGCGTCGGCGGAGAACGCCTTGCAGCGCCCGTCCGGCGCGAGCCCGCGCTGCCTGCTGAACTCGGTGAACAGCCACGGCGTGCTCATCACCGTCGCGCCGCCCGCGATGGCCTGCTCGCAGTCACCGCGCCGCAGCGCCTGCACGGCCAGGTGCAGCGCGACCAGCGACGCCGAGCACGCCGTGTCCACCGTCAGCGCGGGCCCCTCGAGACCGAGCACGTAGGAGATCCGCCCGGACAGCACGCTGGCGAGGGTGCCGGTGAGCCGATGGCCCTCCGGCACGTCGGCGTCGGCCGCCAGCGCGACCGGGTAGTCCTGGCCGTTGGTGCCGACGAACACGCCGACCGGACGGCCGCGCAGCTCCGTCGGCGCGATCCCGGCGTCCTCCACGGCGTGCCAGGTGGTCTCCAGCAGCAGCCGCTGCTGGGGGTCCATCGTCAGCGCCTCGCGCGGCGAGATCCCGAAGAACCCGGCGTCGAAGTCGGCCGCGTCCGCGAGGAACCCGCCCTCCCGGCAGTAGCTCGTGCCGGGGTGGTCGGGGTCGGGGTGGTGGAGCGCGCCGAGGTCCCACCCGCGGTCGGTCGGCCACGGCCCGATGGCGTCCCGCCCGGACACCAGCAGCCGCCAGAACTCGTCGGGGGTGTGCACGTCACCGGGGAACCGGCAGCCCATGCCGACCACCGCGATCGGCTCGTGCTCGGCCACGGCGGCCTTGACCACGACGGGCGTGTCGGTGGGGGCGTCGAGGTGGTCGGCGAGCGCCTGCGGCGTCGGGTGGTCGAACAGCGCGCTCGTGGGCAGGCGCAGCCCCAGCGCGGCGTTGAGCCGGTTCCGCAGCTCCAGCAAGGTCAACGAGTCCAGGCCCAGCTCGGCGAACGCCATCCGCGCGGGCACCGCGTCCACCGACGGGTGCCCGAGCACGGCCGCGAGGTGGGTGCGGACGACCTCCAGAGTGGAGCCGCGGGCCTCCGGTTTCGCCGTCACGCCGGGGAGTTCGCCGACCAGCGCGGTCCGCAGCCCGGCGGCCTCGGCGTACCGGCCCCAGTCGACGTCGGCCACCACGGTCAGCGGGTCCACGACCCGGCCGATCAGCTCGACGGCCCGCTCCGGGTCCATCCCCGGCAGGCCGCGGGCGGCCAGCTTCGCGGCGAGGTCGTCCTCCAGCATACCCGGCCCGCCCCACACGCCCCAGGCGATGGACAGCCCCGGCTGCCCGGCCGCGCGGCGACGTGCCACCAGGGCGTCCAGTGCGGCGTTCGCGGCGGCGTAGTTGGCCTGCCCGGCGTTGCCGACCACCCCCATCACGGACGAGAACACGACGAACGCGTCCAGGTCGCCCGCGAGGTCGTGCAGGTTCGTCGCGGAGGTGACCTTGGCCCGCAGCACCGACGCCAGCCGTTCCGGGGTGAGCGCGTCCAGCGCGGCGTCGTCCCGCACGCCCGCCGCGTGCACGACCGCGTTCACCGGGTGCTCGGCCAGCAGCCGCGCCACCTCGTCGCGGTCGGCGACGTCGCAGGCCAGCGCGGTGACGGCCGGTCCGAGGTCGGGCAGGCCGGGGGTGTCCGGGCCCCTCCGGCTGACCAGCAGTACGCGCTCGGCACCGGCGGACACCAGCCAGCGGGCGACCGTCACGCCGAGCCCGCCGGTGCCACCGGTCACCAGCACGGTGCCCCGCGGCCGCCAGCCGTCCGACGAGCGGAGCCCCGGCAACAGCCTGCGGCCGTGCAGACCGCTCCGGCGGACCGCGAGCTGGTCCTCGTCGCCGAACGCGAGCGCGGCCACCACCAGCGCGGCGCCGCTCGCGTCCAGCACGCGGGGCAGGTCGATCGCGCCGCCCCAGCGGTCCGGGTTCTCCAGGCCGAACGACTTGGCCAGCGCGATCGTCGCGGCCTGCTCGGGCGACGGGTCCTCGGTGCCGTCGACGGCCACCGCGCCGCGGGTCAGCACCCACAGCGGCCGGGTCGTGGACCGCGCCACCTCGACCGCCGCCCACAGGTCGGCGTGCTCGCCCAGCACCAGCACACCCGCGAAGTCGCCGTCCGGCAGGCCGTCGGTGGTGAGGTCGAGCCCGGCGTCCCGCAAGGCCGTGACGACGTCCTCGCCGGACCCGTCGGGCAGCACCGCCAACCACCGCCCGCCGGGAACCGCCTTGGGCGTGAGCCGACGCCAGCCGATCCGGTAGCACCACTCGTCGTCCACCGCCGCGGACACCGCCGGGCGAGCCGGTTCCAGCCACAGCCGGTCACCCTGGAACGGGTAGGTCGGCAGGTCCACGCGCCCGGTCACGCCGTCGAAGAACGGCGTCCAGTCCACCGCGACCCCGTGGACGTGCAGCCTGCCCACCGCCGTGAGGAACTGCCGCGGCCCGTCCTCGTCCCGCCTCAGGGTGCCGGTCACGACCGCGTCCGGCACGGCCTCCGCCACCCCCGGCGTCAGCACGGGGTGCGCGCTCGTCTCGACGAACGCGCCGAAACCGTTCTCCGCCAACACGTCGACGGCGTCGGCGAACCGCACGGGTTGGCGGAGGTTGCGGTACCAGTACCCGGCGTCCAGGTCGGCGCCGTCGGCCCAGTCCGCGGTGACGGACGACAGGAACGGCACCCGTGCCGTGCGCGGCACGATGCCGTCCAACGCGGTGCGGACGTCCTGCTCGATCCGTTCGACCTGCTCCGAGTGGGACGCGTAGTCCACCGGGATCCGCCGGGCCCCCGGCACCGACGCCACCCCGGCGACGTCCCCGGACACCACGACCGACGACGGACCGTTCACCGCGGCCACCGACACGCCGTCCGGGAGCAGCGCCCGCACCTGGTCCAGCGGCAGGGGCACGGACGCCATCGCGCCGCTTCCCGCGAGGGCGAGGATCGCCTTGCTGCGCAGGGACACCACCCGCGCACCGTCCTGGAGGGACAGTGCCCCCGCGACGACGGCGGCGGCGATCTCGCCCTGTGAGTGACCGAGCACCGCGTCCGGCTCGACGCCCGCCGAACGCCACAGCTCCGCCAGCGACACCATCACGGCCCACAGCACGGGCTGCACGACGTCCACCTGCTCCAGCGCCTCGGCGTCACCGAGGACGTCCGCGAGCGACCAGTCCACGAACGGGTCCAGCGCGGCCTCGCAGTCGGCCATCGACCGCGCGAACACCGGTGACCACCCCAGCAGGTCGCGGGCCATGCCGACCCACTGCGAACCCTGTCCTGGGAAGACGAACACGACCTTGCCGCCGCGGCCACCGCCCTCGACCACGAGCGACCGCAGGCCGTCCAGCAGTTCCGCGCGGTCGGCGCCCACGACCACGGCCCGGTGCTCGAACAGCGTCCGCGTGCGGAGCAGCGACGCCCCCACCGCGGCGGGGTCGAGCCCGTCGTCCGCCTCCACCCGTGCCAGCAGCCGAGCCGCCTGCTCGCGCACCGCGTCCGCCGTGCGGGCGGACAGCACCCAGGGCCGGACCGCAAGCGGCGCAACGGTTTCGGCGGGCTCCTCCGCGGGTGCCTCCGCCAGCACCGCGTGCGCGTTGGTGCCCGAGATCCCGAACGACGAGATCGCCGCCAGCCGGGGCCGGTCCGCGGACCGCGGCCACGCACGGGGCTCGGCGAGCAGCGCGAGGTGCCCCTGCGACCAGTCCACCCGCGTGGACGGCACGTCCGCGTGCAACGTCCGGGGCAGCACCTCGTGGCGCAGGGCCAGCACGGTCCTGATCACCCCGACCACCCCGGCCGCCGCCTGCGTGTGACCGATGTTCGACTTCACCGAGCCCAACCACGCCGGGCGGTCGGCGGCACGCCCCCGCCCGTAGGTCGCGAGCAGCGCCTCGGCCTCGATCGCGTCACCGAGGATCGTTCCGGTGCCGTGGGCCTCGATCGCGTCGACGTCACCAGCGCTCACCCCGGCGTCCGCCAGCGCGGCCCGGATGACCCGCTGCTGCGACGGCCCGCTCGGCGCGGTCAGCCCGTTGGACGCGCCGTCCTGGTTGATCGCGGTTCCCTTGACGACGGCGAGGACCGGGTGACCGTTGCGGCGCGCGTCGGACAGCCGCTCCAGCACCACCACGCCGACCCCTTCGGCCAGCCCGAACCCGTCCCCCGCCTCGGCGAACGACCGGCACCGCCCGTCCGGCGACAGCGCTCCGAGCTGGGAGAACTCCACGAACGTCGCCAGCCCCGGCAGCACGGTCGCCCCGCCGGCCAGCGCGAGGTCCGACTCACCCGACCGCAGGGACGCGACCGCCAGGTGCACCGCCACCAGCGACGACGAGCAGGCCGTGTCCACCGTGACGGCGGGCCCCTCCAGCCCCAGCGCGTACGCCACCCGCCCGGAGGCGACGCTGCCCGTCGACCCGGTGAAGCCGTACCCCTGCAACCCGGACGCCGGGTCCAGCGGCGACCCGTACCCCAGCGTGTACAGCCCGGTGAAAACCCCGGTCTGACTGCCCGCCAACGACTCCGGCACGATGCCCGCCGACTCCAGCGCCTGCCACGACGTCTCCAGCAGCAGCCGCTGCTGCGGGTCCATCGCCAGCGCCTCCCGCGGCGAGATCCCGAAGAACCCGGCGTCGAAGCGGTCGGCGTCGTGCAGGAACCCGGCCTCGCGCTGGTAGTGGTGGCCGGGAGTGCGGGGTCGCGGGTCGTAGCCCGCGGTGTCCCAGCCCCGGTCCACCGGGAACGGCCCGACGGCGTCCACACCGTCGACCAGCACCCGCCACAGGTCGTCGGTGCCGTTCACCCCGCCGGGCAGCCTGCACCCCATGCCCACGACGGCGATCGGGTCGTCATCCACCCGCACGGGCCGCGCCACGTCCACGGCCGCGCCCTCGGGGTCGAACCCGGTCAGGTACTCGGCCAGCTTCTCCGGGGTCGGGTGGTCGAACACCACCGCGGCGGGCAGCGGCACCCCCGTCGCCCGGACGAGCTTCGCCCGCACCTCCAGCGCCGCGGCGGAATCCAGCCCCAGTTCCACGAACGACCGCCGCCGGTCCGCCGCGGCCAGCGGGTCACCTCCGAGGACCGACGCCGTCACCGAGCACACCACGTCCAGCGCCTCGGCGGCGTCGGGAACGCCCACCGCGGGCAGGCCCACGCCACCCGCCTCGTGCAGTTCGCGCAGCGCCGCGGCCACGGCCCGCGGACCGCCGTGCCCTCGCCGGAGCGTGGCGCACACCGAACTGGCGTTACCCGTTTCCTCCGCCACCTCCAGCATCGCGCCGGTGAGCAGCGGGTGCGGGCTGACCTCCACCAGCGCGTACCGGTCGCCACCACGGAGCAGGGACCGGACCGCTTCGTCGAACCGGAGCGGGTCGCGCAGGTTGCGGCACCAGTAGTCGGCGTCCATCGGCACCCCGCCGAGCGCCCCACCGGTCAACGACGAGTAGTACGGCAGCACCGGCGGCCGGGACCGCACCGGCGCCAGGTCAGCCCGCATCCGCGGCACGATCGCGTCGAACTGCGGCGAGTGCGTGGCGAGGTCCACGGCGGATCGCCGCGCCGACAGCCCGGCGGCGGTCATCGCCGCCACCAGCTCCGCCGCCGCCCCGGTACCCCCGGACACCAGGACCGAGGTCGGGCTGTTGACCCCGGCGACCACCAATTCGCCGTCCCAGCGGGCCACCCACTCGCGCACCACGTCCAGCGACGCCCGCACCGAGACCACGTCACCAAGACCGGCGAGGGGCACCTGCGCGATCCCCCGCAACGCGGCCACCCGCGCCCCGTCGTCCAGGCTCAGCGCACCGGCCACGACCGCGGCGGCCACCTCGCCGAGGCTCTGCCCCACCACGGCCACCGGCCGCACGCCCGACGACAGCCACACCTCGGCCAACGACACCTGCACCGCGAACAACAGCGCCTGCACCACGTCGACCCGGTCGAGCATCCCGCGGGTCGACGGGTCGGCCACCACCTCCGCCACCGGCCAGTCGACGAACGCCTCCAGCGCCTGCGCGCACTCGTCCATCCGCGCCCGGAACACCGGCGACGCGACCACCAGCTCACTGGCCATACCGGCCCACTGGGACCCGATGCCGGAGAACACGAACACCGGCTCGGCCGCGCCCGACCGCCGAGCGGCCTCCCGTCGTTCCGACGACCAGGGCACCGAGCCGCCGTCCCCGCCCAGCGACATCTCCATCCGCGTCCTTCCCCAACGTTCGGCGCTCGTCCCTGCCCGCCGGGGCCCGCCGACAACGGGCGCGCGGTCGGCTCACCCGCCATTGCACCGGCCTGCCGCCGCGCGCGGATAGCGCCCGCATAGCACCGGCCGGAAACGGCTCGCGGCCCTCGCTCGATCGCCCGTCGAATGAATTCGTTTCCCCCTGTCCACGACCTGTCCGACATTTGACGAGGAAATGGCGACGAAATCTCCCCCATTAAGGGAACCTGACGTCTGAGACAAATGGTGTAACACGCGTCGAGGCGGAGTCGACGTGAGCAGTACGGCTAAATCACCTTCCTCCGCCGTCCCACTCGAAAGGAACTCCAGATGAGGGTTTGCGTTATCGGATCAGGCATTTCCGGACTGGCCACCGCGCATTACCTGACCGACCGGTCCGATGTCCGGGTGACCGTGCTGGAGGCCGAGGAGCAGTACGGCGGTCGCGCCAACGTCACCGAGGGCGGCGAGCACTGCACCCGGCTATTCCTCTCCGACTACCACCACCTGCTCGCGCTCTTCCGCGAGATACCGGGGGTGGGCGGCACGGTGGTGGACTCCCTCCGCCGGTGCCGAAGATTCGCCGGTCGCAGCGACGGGACCTGGGTGGAGATCGACCACATCTACGCGTTCCTGGCCAAGACCCCCGGCCTGACCACGAGGGACAAGCTCCGGATCGCCCGGTCGAACCGGCAGGCCCTGCTGGTCGCCCGGCGCAGCGCGCGGTCGGCGAACGTCCTCGGTTCGGTGTGGAACTGGTCGGCGGCGTCGTTGTTCCGGGCCGTGGCCGGGTCCCGCCGGGAACGGGTGACCTTCGCCTTTCCCGGCGCGACCGACGAGTACCTGACCCGGCCGTGGATCGACTTCCTCCGCGCACGGGGAGTGGAGTTCGAGAACAACAGCAGAGTCGAACTCGTCGCGCCGGAAGGTGACGGCGTTCGCGTTGTCACGGCCGCCGGGCAGGAGTCGTTCGACGCCGTCGTGTTCAGCGGATTCGTCCACGACGCCTACCGGTTGCTCGACCAGTCCGGAATTCCTCGGCCCCTGGATTGCCGCACGCACACCCATTGCAAGGCTTTCACCATCGACCTGGACCCCAGGGAAGAAATCCTGTCCGCCGAGGGCGTTCGCGTCTACGCGGGGGCGGGCATCACCACCGTGCTCCAGCCCGCCGAGCGCCGGTGCGTCACGCTGGCGGCGTTCCCCCGGTCGACGGAGGACGCCTTCGTCCTCGACCAGGTGCGCGGCCAGCTCGGTCTGGCCCACAACCCGGTCCGGGTCCGCACCCGGTCGAACCTGGCACCGTCCGAAGCCGTCTTCGTCGGCGAGTACGTCGACCCGGTCCGCCTGGAGGAGCCGCTGCGCGGGCGGCTGTACTTCGCGGGCAGCGGCACCAGCAACAGCTACCCGCTGGACTCCGGGGAGGGCGCCTGCCGGTCGGCGTTCGAGGTGGTCGGCCGCCTGGCCGCGGACCACCCGGCGATCCGGCGCCGCTCGTCCCTCGGTCTGCCGTCTGCCGCGGGCCACCCACGGCCCGGAGCGTCCCGACCCCACCCCAACGCGCCCGCCCGTCCCCGGTTGGACCGGGTGCTGTGGTCCGCCGCGACCCGTGCCGCCGCCGCGGTGACGTCGCTGGCGTCGGAGGTCGTCTTCGACGACGCCGACCACGTCCCGGTCGAGGGGCCTGCCGTCTACGTCGCCAACCACCGGTCGCTCTTCGACGTTCCCGCCGGTGTTCTGGCGTTCCGGCACCTCGGGGTGTCCCCCCGCCTGGTCGTGGCCCGCAAGTACTTCGACAAGGGCCCGTTCGGCAGGGTCCTGCGGGCGATCGGCGCGCTGCCCGCGCTGCGCGGGTCCGACGCCACGATCACCGCGGGTGTGGCGGCGATCCGCGCGGGTGACTCGGTGGCGATCATGCCGGAGGGGAAGATCACCGCACCGGAGGACGGGATCACCGCCGAACACGGGCGCGGGGCGGCGATGATCGCCCTCGCGACCGGTGTCCCGATCGTCCCGATCGCGGCGCGCGGCACGCACCTGGTGTGGGGCCGATCCCGGCCGTGGCCGCTGGTGCGCCGGGACCATCCACGGGTCGTGATCACCGTCGGCAGGCCGATCGCGCCCGACGGCCGTTCCGGTCAGGACCTGACGAACCTCGTCCGGGACGCGCTGCGCGTGCTGGAGCACGGCGCGGGGGAACACGTCACCGCGCACCGGCACGAGGTGGCCGCGTGACCGGCGGCCGGACGGGGTCGGAGCTGCCGCGACCGACCGCGTTCGTCTTCGGCGGCGGGGCGGCGTCGACCGCGGCGCAGGTCGGCATGCTGGCCGCGGCGGAGGAGGCGGGCCTGCGGCCGGACCTCATCGTCGGGACGTCGGCGGGCGCGCTCAACGGCGTGCTGCTCGCCGACCGCCCGGACTCGGCGGTCCAGCGGCTGACGCGGGTGTGGACCACCTGCGACCGGTCGACGGTGATCGGCGACTCCAGGCTGCGCACGGTGCGCAACCTGCTCGGCGGGCACCACATGTTCCGCAACCACCGCCTGGCCCGGCTGTTCACCGAGCAGGTCCGGGCCCGTACCTTCGCCGAGCTGGCCGTGCCGTTCGCCTGCGTCGCCACCGACCTGGACTCCGGGTCCGCCGTGGTGCTCCGGGACGGTGCCCTCGTGGACGCGCTCCTCGCCACCTGCGCCATACCCGGTGTCTTCCCGCTCGTCCGGATGGGGCGCAGGCACCTCGCCGACGGCGGGTACGTGGCGAACGTCCCGGTGCGCCAGGCGCTCGACCTGGGGGCCGCGTCGATCGTGGTGTTCGACGGGCGTCCCCGCATCGCGTCCAGGGGCGCGCCGAGGGATGTCCGCGACTCGATCAGGGCGGCTTTCGCGGCCACGCTCAACCAGCAGTACGACAGCGACGTCGCGCACGCGCGCCGCCACGTCCCCGTCCTGTGCCCTCCGGGGCAGGCCGCGGAGCACGTCAAGGGGTTCGACTTCAGCACCGTCGAGACCATGATCGTGACCGCGCGGGCCGCCGCTCGGGACTACTTCGCGGGTCTCGGGGCGTTCGACGCCTCCAGGTCCGCCGGGTGAGCGCTTCAGTACAGCCCTTCCACGCCGGTGCGCACCGCGGCCAGCGGACGCACGTTCGCCACGCCGTCCGCCAACCCGGACGCGGGCCGGTGGTGGATCGCCTCGTCCCGTTCCAGCACGTTGGGCAGGAACAGGTCCCGGTGCAGCACCGTCAGCCGAACCCGCCCGACCACGCCCGGCGGCACGACCGTCCGCCCGTCGGTCCGGTCGACCACGGCCATCGTCACGTGCGGGTAGTTCGGCGTGTAGGGCATGAGGTCGCCGCCCTGCTCGACCGGCAGCCCGGCCGCGTTGCCGAACGTGTTGCCGTAGCTCAACCCGCAGATCCCGCCGTCCAGCGCGGCCACGAACTCGCGGTACATCCGCGAGCTGAGCTGCGTGCCGCTCAACCGGACGCCCCTCAACCGCGCCACCGCCGCCGGGTCCCGGCGCAGCAACGCCTTCAGCAGCGCCGGGGTGGTGTTCACGTAGTCGACGCGGTCGCCCCGGAGCACGTCCAGGATCTGGTCCAGCAGGTGGTTGGTGTAGTCGGTGGCCTCGGTCAGCCTGCCAGCGCTGATCAGCCGCTTCACCCACCGCGGGTCCATGTCGATCGCGTACGTCATCCCGCCGTGCAGCCCGGACGTCTCCCACGTGCCGTTGCCGATCAGGTGCGGCCCGGTCGGCGTGGCCTGCAACCAGCGGCGGCCCGGTTCGAACCCCTCGGTGACGAACGACCACCGCCGCCACACGCCGCGGTGCACGATCATCTCGGGCGTGTAGAACACGCGGCACGGCGACCCCGTGGTGCCGCCGGAGTCCCACACCCGCCCGGCGAGCGGGCGCGGGACGGCCAGCGGCACGAACTCGGCGGGATCGGTGTGGCGCAACAGGTCCAGGTCCGTCGGTCCCAGGTCGGCGAGCTGGTCGTACCGCGTGATGTCACGCGGGTCGAACGGCAGGTCCGCCGCGGTCCGCAGCCAGTACGGGCTGCCGAGGACCGGGTCGAAGTGCCGTCGCACGACCTCGCGGGTCCACGCGTCCAGGTCGGTGCCCAGCCAGCGGTCGACCAGCCGGTCGCAGTCGTCCGCCGTCAGGTCCGGCGCGGTCATGGCGCGGTGCCCGGCTCGACTCCCAGTTCGTAGCTGGTCAGCAACAGCTTCTCGACGTCCTCCGGGCGCTGGACGTGCACCACCGGGAAGGGGAACGACAGCAGGCCCTCGGGGATCGACCCGCCGATCACCACGCCCAGTTCCACGCCGTCCGCGTGCATCGCCCGCGTCACCTGCGTCAGGTCGATCGGGTCGACGGGGTTGCGCAGGAACACGTCCCGCACGTCCTCGGCGGTGGCCAGCCGCTTGTCGTCGAAGCACGAGTACAGCGGCACCCGAGGCGCGGCGAAGGCCATGCCCGCGATGTGCGGGGCCAGCGCGTCGCGCAGGTGGTCGCGCAGCGGCGTGTGCACGGCCACGGCGCGCCCCGGCAGCACGGTCACCTGCCCGGCGGGCCGTTCGCCCGCCAGCAGGTGCAGCGCGGCCAGGTGCCCGGCCAGCAGGTAGATGCCCTGCGCACCGTCGGCCGTGCGGCCGAAGTACCCGGCCCGGAACACCCCGTCGCCCGCGGTCAGCTCGTCGACGTCCTCCGAGCCGGGCAGGGCGGCGATGGCCAGGCCCTCCTCGGGACCGCCGGACGGTTCCTCGTGCGCCCCGGACCGCACCAGCACGTCCAGGAACGCCGGGCGGTCCACGGCCCCGGCCAGGCACGACGCGGTCATCGCGCCGAGGCTCAGCCCGCCGATGGCGCCCGGTCGGACTCCCGCCACCACGAGCTGGTCGTGCACGGCCAGCGCCATCGCGGCTTCGCGCACCATGCCGACGGTCCGGCGTTCGCGCAGCTCGTCGGGGAGTTCCCCGGCGAGCATCCGCTCCACCGCGATCCCGGTCAGGTCCGCGACCTCGTCGTACGTGCGGCGCACGCCGGGGAACGCGTCGTAGAGCTCGGTGCCGTGCGGCACCGCTCCGACTCCGCCACCCAGCAGGTATCCCAGCGTCATCGCATCACTCCAGAACAGGGGCGCGGCGCGCCCATCCGCGAAGGCTCGCAGCGACCGGGAGCCGACCGCTGGGCGAAGTCTGCGCAGCGCGCATAGCGGCGGGGTATCGCGCGTCACGCCCGCTCGGCGGAGGTCCCGGCCGGGTCGGCGAGGGTGAGCACGGTCGTCCCCGGAAAGCCGCTCCCCCAGCCGTCGAGGTCAAGGCCGGGACCCGCCGTGGCGACGAGGAGCAGCGGCCCGGACCCGATCAGGCCGACCAGGTCGCGCAGCGGACCGAGGTCGGCGTTCTCGAGGACCACGACCAGGGGGCAGTGGGCCGCGACGAGTTCCAGGAGCCTGCCGACGGCGAGCAGCTCCACGACCGAGCCGCGCAGCACGTTCTCCAGGCACGGCACCAGGTCCGCCGCCGCCCGCGGTCCGGCGAGCCCGTGGACCAGCACCCCGAGCCGTTGCCGAGCGGCGGCCGGGTCGAGGTCCTCCGCGCCGCAGCAGGACCGGACCACGTCCGCCGGTGTTCGGGCGACGAGGCAGCGGAACGCGCGGTCCTCGTGCGCCGTCGCCACCAATTCGGCGACCAAGCCGTCCGCCGGGCCGAGGACGGTGACGAGGTGCGGTCGCCGCCGTGACCGGGTGAGCGCCGCCAGTCCCCGCAGCACGTCGAGTTCAGGGCTCCGCCCGGTCGCGGCGGGCCTCGGCCGGGCCGCGGCCGCCGGTGGTCCCTGCCCGGCGATCCGGGCGAGTGCGGCGGGCTCGTCCAGCCAGGGGTCGTGGGTGAGGATCGCGCGTTCCAGCAGCCGCAGGTCGCGTCCCGGTTCGAGGCCGAGCCGCTCCCCCAGCCGGGTCCGCAACCGCCGGTACACCGCGAGCGCCTCGACCTGCCGTCCGCACCGGTACAGCGCGAGCATGAGCTGACCGGACAGCCGCTCCCGGTCGGGCCACAGGTCCACGGCCGCCTCCAGTTCGGCGGCGACGCCGTGGTGCCTGCCGCACGCGAGGTCGGCCTCGAACCGGTCTTCCACGACCGAGCCGCGCAACCCCTTCAGCTCGACCAGTGCCGGCCAGGCGACCCCCGTTTCGGCGAGGTCGGCCAGCGCGCAGCCGCGCCACAGGTCCAGGCCTTCGCGCAGGGCCGTGGCCGCTCGTTCCCAGGCGCCTTCGGCGAGGTCGGCCCTGCCCTGAGCGACGAGGCGGTGGAACCCCGCCAGGTCCACGACGGCGGGGGCGACCCGGAACCGGTAGCCGGACGGGTGGCTGAGCAGGGCGGCGACGTCGGCGGCGACCCCGTTCCTGGTGAGCGTGCCGCGCAGCGCGGAGACCGCGTTCTGCAGCATCTTGCGGGCGGTGGGCGGCGCCCCACGGGCCCACAGCGCGCGGACCAGGTCGCTCGTGGCGACCACCTGGTCCGCGTTGAGCAGCAGGAACCCCAGCGCGGACCGCTGGACGACCCCGCGGACCGGCAGCGGCCGCCCGTCGACCGTCACCTCCAGCGGCCCGAGGACGCGGAACCGGACGACCGGCTGATGCACCGGTGTCCTAGCGGCCCGCGTACCGGGCGACCAGGTCCCGTTTGAGGACCTTCCCGCTCGGTCCCAAGGGGAACTCCAGGGTGAACCGCACCAGCCGCGGGTACTTGTACGGGGCGATCCTGGCCTTGGCCCACTCCACGATGCCCGCCGCGCACGCCTGGTCGGCGGCCACGCCCGGACGGGTGCGCACGACCGCGCAGATCTCCTCGCCGTACCGGTCGTCGGGCACCCCGATCACGGACACCTGCGCGATGTCCGGGTGGCGCGCCAGCAGGTCCTCCACCTCGCGGGGGTACACGTTGTGCCCGCCGCGGATCACCATGTCCTTCTTGCGGTCCACGATGGACAGGTAGCCGTCGGCGTCCTTGGCGCCCAAGTCGCCCGAGCGGAACCAGCCGTCCACGATCGCCTCGGCGGTGGCCTCCGGGCGGCCCAGGTACCCGGCCATGACGTTGTGGCCCCGGATCACGATCTCCCCGACCTCACCCGACGGCAGGAGTTCGATCCGGTCGGCCAGGTCCGCGCGCGCGATCTCCACCTCCACGCCCCAGATCGGCTTGCCCACCGTGCCGGGCCGCCGCGGCCAGTGCACCTGGTTGTAGGCGACGACCGGGGACGTCTCGGTGAGGCCGTAGCCCTCGTAGATCGGGCAGCCGAACACCTCCTCGAACCGCTCCAGCACCGCGACGGGCAGCGCCGACCCGCCGGAGAAGGCGCGGTCCAGGCGGGGGCGGCGCGGGTCGGCCGCGGCGACGTCGAGCAGGTCGAGGTACATCGTGGGGACGCCCATGAACACCGTGCAGCCCTCGGTCACCATCAGGTCCAGCGCCGAGCGGCCGTCGAAGCGGGACATCAGCACCAGGGTGCCGCCCGCCAGGAAGCAGGTCGCCATCCCGCAGATCTGGCCGAAGGTGTGGAACAGGGGCAGGCAGCCGAGCAGGACGTCGGAGGGGCCGAACCCGAACGGCGCGACCGCGGTCGTGGCCACGTTCGACACCAGGTTCAGGTGGGTGATCATCGCGCCCTTGGGGTGCCCGGTGGTGCCGGACGTGTAGAGCACGACGGCCAGGTCGTCCGGCGCGCGCGGCACCGGCACGTCGGCGGGTTCGGCCGCCGCGGCGAGCACGTCGAGCCGCGGGTGCGCGGACTCCGCGTCCGCCAGGACCGTCAGCACCGGCACGCCCGTCGCCTTGGCGGCGACGTCCCCCTCGGGCAGCATCCCGGCGCCGCAGACGAGCCCGGCCGCGGCGGAGTCGCGCAGCACGTGCTCGATCTCGCCGGACCGCAGCAGGCCGTGCACCGGGACGGCGACGGCCCCGATGGCCAGTACCGCGAAGTACACCTTGGGGAAGTGCGGGGTGTTGGGCAGCAGCAACGCGATCCGGTCCCCCGCCCGGAACCCGCGGTCGAGCAGCACCGCGGCGTAGCGGCGGGCGTCGTCCCACAACTCCCGGTAGCCGGTGCGCTCGCCCTCGAAGACGACGGCCGGGTGGTCCGGGCGCCGCCGGGCCGTCTCGGCGAGGATCGCGGCGGCGGACAGCGTCACAGGACCTTGTCCTCGGCCGCCAGGAAGACCTTGTCGGGCTTGCCCGCGCCGTCGAGCGGCAGCCGGTCGCGGAACCGGATCACGTCGGGCGCGTGCTTCTCGGACAGCTCGGTGGCGACGTGCTCGGACAGCGCGTCGGCGGTGACGTCGTCCCTCGGCACCACGACGGCGTGGACGAACTCGCGCCGGTCGGCGTCCACCACGCAGTAGACCGCCGCCTGGGCCACGGCGGGATGGGAGAGCAGCGCCTGCTCGACCGTGCTCGGCCGGATCTTGATGCCGTGCGCCTTGATCACCTCGGCCAGCCTGCCGTGGATGCGGAGGTAGCCCTTGTCGTCCAGCGAACCGAGGTCGCCGGTGTGCAGCCAGCCGTCGCGGATCGTGCGGGCGGTGAGTTCGGGCTCGCCCCAGTAGCCGAGCATCGTCAACGGCGACCGCACGCAGATCTCGCCCGTCTCGCCCGTCGGCAGCACCCGGTCGGTGTCCGGCTCGTGGATGGCCACCTCCGCCATCATCGGGCGACCGACGGTCCGGCGCAGCTCCGGGTCGAAGTGCTCGGCCGGGCCGAGCATCGTGATCCCGCCGGTCTCGGTGGTGCCGTAGAACTGCACCAGCCGCTCACCGAGGATCTTGACGGCCTCCGCGAGCCGCGACGGCGACGCGGGGCTGCCCACGTACATGACGCCCTTGAGCGAGGACAGGTCGGCCGTGTGCACGCGGGGGTGGTCCAGCAACTGGTAGAGCTGCGACGGCGACAGGACGGCGAGGGAGATCCCGTCGCTCTCCACGGTGTCCAGGAACCGGCCCGCGTCGAAGCCGCTGTGGAACACGATGGTGCCGCCGGAGGCGAGGGTGTTGTCGGCCATGCCGCCGGTCGAGTGGCTGACCGGCAGCGTCGCGAGGTAGACGATGGTCTCCCCGGACGTGAGCGCGGCCTCGATGTAGCGGCGCCGCAGGTGGAACGGGACCGCGATCCCCTTGGGGGCGCCCGTGCTCCCGCTGGTGTAGAGGACCACGGCGGGCTCGTCGGGCAGCTCCGCGACGGCGGTGAGGTCGACGGCACCCGGATCACCGGCGGACAGGTCGAGCACGTCGTCGGCCAGCGGCTCGGGCGCGGCCAGCAGCGGCGGCCGGTCCAGGCCCTCCAGCAGGCGGCGGGCCAGCGGGAGGTTCGCGGCGTCCACGGCGAGCACCGTGGTGCCGGTGGCGCCCAGGATCGTGCGCCGGTGCCGTTCGGCGAGCTGGTCGGTCGGGTCGACGGCGTTGGTGGAGTGCAGGTGCACCACCATGGCGCCCGCCAGGTTCGCCGCGTACCGCAGGATGAGCGTCGCGGGCGTGTTGATCTCGGTCAGGATGGCGACGACCGGCCGCACGCCGTCGGTCGCGGTGCCTGCGACGGCGTCCGCGGCGGCGAGGACCGAGCGGGTGAACTCCGCCGCGGTCAGCGACCCGCCGGAAAATCGCACGGCGGTGCGCTCCGGCTCACGGCCCAGCACCTCCAGAATGGTGGAGACGTAATGACCGGTCGGCGGTTTCGTCACCTTCGTCAACTCCAGTTCGCTTTCCGCACAATTCGGATCACCTTCAGCCGCCGCATGATGACATGGTGCGCGTAGCGTCGCGATATCGTTCCACCGGACGGCCATTCCGATTACCGACGGGTGGAACGCGGGCCGTTGCGCACGGCACTTCGTCGGCTACCTTCACCGGCAAGGGCAGTGTTCTAGACCCGTGATCAACCGCGGAGCGGAGCGAATCGACGCGATGAAGCGCTATCTGGACATTTTTTCGCAGCTCACCGAGGGCGTCGAAGGTGGCAAGCGGGATTTCCTGGAAATCGGCCGGATCGCGGGCCGCTTCCCGACGGCCACCGCACGGGTCGACGACGGCGGCGACCTGACGCCCATCAGCGTCTGGTGCAGCAACGACTACCTGGGCATGGGCCAGCACCCCGCAGTGCTCGAGGCCGCGACGAACGCCATCGCCGAGCACGGCGCGGGCTCCGGCGGTTCCCGCAACATCGGCGGCACGAACCACTACCACGTGCTGCTGGAAGCGGAACTGGCCGGACTGCACGAGAAGCAGGACGCCCTCCTGTTCTCCACCGGCTATTCCGCGAACGACGGTTCCCTTTCGGTCATCGCGGGCCGGATGCCGAACTGCGTCGTGTTCTCCGACGCGCTGAACCACGCCTCGATCATCGACGGGCTCCGGCACAGCAAAGCGGACAAGGTGATCTTCCGGCACAATGACGTGGACCACCTGGCCGAACTGCTCGCGGCAGCCGATCCGGACCGGCCGAAACTCATCGTCGCCGAATCGGTGTACTCGATGAACGGCGATGTGGCCCCGCTCGCGGAAATCGCGGACCTGGCCGACGAATACGGCGCGATGACCTATCTGGACGAGGTGCACGCGGTCGGCATGTACGGCCCGCAGGGCGCCGGGATCGCGGCCCGGCTGGGCATCGCCGACCGGTTCACCGTCATCATGGGCACCCTCGCCAAGGGCTTCGGCGCGACCGGCGGCTACCTCACCGGCCCGTCGGCGGTCATCCAGGCGGTCCGCATGTTCGCCCGCTCGTTCATCTTCACCACCGCGATGCCGCCCGCCGTCGCCGCGGCGGCGCTGGCCGCCGTGCGCCACCTCCGCTCGTCGGAGCTGGAGCGCGACGCGCTGGCGAGGAACGCGGCCACGCTGCACGCCCTGCTGGACGAGCAGAAGATCCCGTACCTCTCCAGCGCGTCGCACATCGTCTCCGTGCAGGTCAACGACGACGCGCTGTGCAAGCGCGCCTCGTACCTGCTCCTGCACCGCCACGGCCTGTACGTGCAGGCGATCAACGCGCCCAGCGTCCCGCGCGGCGAGGAGATCCTGCGGGTCGCGCCGAGCGCCGTCCACACCGAACAGGAGGTGGAGGCCTTCGCCCGCGCGCTCGGCGAGATCTGGCGCGAACTCGGCCTCCACGAGGGCAGGGACGCCGC
>NZ_JANYMP010000034.1 GCF_025061645.1 Umezawaea endophytica
GAGCTCCAGCACCGCCTCCGCGGCCTGCGAGTGCACCACGATGCTCGTCACGTAGTGCGCCACCACGTCGTGCAACTCACGGGCCAACGCCATCCGCTCGGCGTGCTGCGCCGCCAGCACCTCCGCCTCGACCGACCGCCTGCGCTTCTCGTTGCGGAGCCGGAGGTACAGGCTGGCGCCGATCGAGACGAGCAGCAGGGCGCCGCCCACTTCGAGGCTGATCCTCAGGTTGGGGTCGTAGGAGTAGGTGACGCCGCCGAACTCGGCCTGGAAGTCGGGCCGGAGCCACCAGGTCGACGCGGACGCCGCCACGATCGCGGTCACGCCGATCGCGGCCCGCGACGTCGACTCCCGGTGGACCAGGATCGCGATCAGCGCCAGCAGCGCCGCGATCTCGGTGACGAGCAGCTTGCTGATGAACGTCGGCAGCACCGGCAGGTCGCCGATCCCGACCGCCACCGAGCTGACCACCACGGCCGCCGCGGCGACGAGCGCGGCGGCGAACGGCCTGCGCGGCGCCAGCACGACGATCACGAACAGCGCGGCGGCGGCGGGGAACTGCGCGACCTTGGCCGCGGCGCTGGAGAAGACCGGGTCCGCCAGGACGAACTCGTAGCAGAAGAGGAAAAGCAGGCCGCACACGAGTGGCCACTGGCGTCCGATCGCGGCCGGCCAGTCCGGTGTCGCTCTTTCCACGTGCACAACCTAGGTCCTGCGGGAGGGCACCGCGTCCGACCCAGGGTGGACGGCGGGTCAGCCCGGAGGGTGATCCCGGTCGTCGGGGACGGGTCGGGTCAGCGTGGCGAAGAGGCCCGCGAAGCCGTCCAGGGTCTCCACGGCGGTGGTCGCGTCCCGGTGGGAGAGCCAGGAATCGATGACCCCGCCGAGCGCGGCGACGACCATCTCGGCGAAGGCGCGCGTGTCGATCGTCAGGTGCAGGCGCGCCTCGGCCGCGAAGTGGTCCACACGGGACACGGCCTTGTCCAGGTACGTGCGGTGGCCCCAGGCGGGCAGCTCGCCCAGTTCCGGGTCCCGCAGCGCGAGGTTGACCAGTTCGGACAGGACCAGTTGGGCCTCCGGGTCGGTTTCCACCGCCGACCACCAGGAGCGCAGCAGCGTTCGCAGGTTCTCGACCGGTTCGGCGCGCGGGTCGACGGCGGGCCACTCCACGTCCAGGGTGATGTTGATGTCGGTCGCCAGCAGGGCGGCGTACAGCTCCTGCTTCGAGCGGAAGCAGTAGTGGAAGGCGCCGTGGGGCATGCCCGCCTCCGCGCAGATCGCCCGCGTGGTCGCCGCGGCGATGCCCTCGCGCTTCATCACGCGCAGTGCCGCGGCCACCAGCATCCGACGGCGCGTGTCCGCGTCGATGTGCTTCTTCGTCGTCTTGTCCACCGGCGCCGAGACCATGCGGTCAACCTAGCAGGTTGGCCAGTCGACTTGGCCATGTGACCAAGTCGCTTGACTTGGTCACATGGCCAACATTAGTTTCGGAGGGGAGCGGGGCGCGTCGACGGTCACGGGCCGTCCGCCTCGCGGCACGTCGGGAGAAGGGAATCCCCATGTCCACAGCCACTCCACCGGCGCGGGCCGACGCCGTGATGCCGGGTCCGAAGGCGCTGCCGCTGCTGGTGGGCAGCCTGGCCGAGATGATGAGCGGGTCGGACGAGACGAGGAACATCGACTTCGCCAGGGAGAACCACGGCAGGTACGGCCCGATCTTCGCGCTGTCGACGGGCGGCGAGCGGGTGGTCTTCGTCGCCGGTCACGCGCTGGTCGCGGAGATGTGCTCCAGTCCACTGTGGACCAAGTCGGTGCACGCGACCCTCGCGGAGGTGCGGGCCTTCGCCGGGGACGGCCTGTTCACCGCACACAACCACGAGCCGAACTGGGCGGTCGCCCACCGGCTGCTCATGCCCGCCTTCAGCGCGGTCGCGATGAGGGACTACTTCCCGGCGATGCTCGACATCGCCGACCAGATGTTCACCCGCTGGGAGCGCTTCGGGTCCGGCGCCCGCGTCGACGTGCCCGACGACATGACGCGCCTGACGTTGGACACCCTCGCCCTGTGCGCCTTCGACGTGCGGCTGAACTCCTTCTACAGCGAGGACCTGCACCCGTTCGTCGGTGCGATGGTCCGCAGCCTCGTCGAGGCGGGCGCGCGCGGCGAACGGCTGCCCGGCGTGCAACCGCTGCTGTTCAAGACCAATCGCCGGTACCGGGACGACATCGCCCTCATGCGCCGGATCACCGAGGAGATCGTCGCGGAGCGGAAAGCGCTACCCGCGCACGCGCGCCCCGACGACCTGCTGGAGCGCATGCTCACCGCGGTCGACCCCGTCACCGGGGCGGGGCTGCCCGAGGAGAACGTCCAGTACCAGCTCGCGACCTTCCTGATCGCCGGGCACGAGACGACCTCCGGCCTGCTCTCGTTCGTCACCTACGAACTGCTCGCCCACCCCGACGTGCTGCGCCGGGCCCGGCAGGCCGTCGACGACGCGCTCGGCGCGCGCACGCCCGGCTTCGACGACCTGTCCCGCCTCGGGTACCTCGGCCAGGTCCTGCGCGAAACGCTGCGGCTGCACCCGACCGCGCCCGCCATCGCGCTCACGCCCAGCGAGGACACCACGCTCGGCGGGCACGTCGTGCGGCAGGGCGAGGACGTGCTGATCATGCTCCCGATGCTGCATCACGACCCGGCCGTCTGGGAGGCCGCCGAGGTGTTCGACCCGGACCGCTTCGCCCCCGAGCGGATGGCCGAGATCCCCGAGTACGCGTGGCTGCCGTTCGGCCACGGCGCCCGCGCGTGCATCGGCAGGCCGTTCGCGCTCCAGGAGGCGACCCTGGTGCTGGCCATGATGTTGCAGCGCTTCGACATCGAGTTCGCCGACCCCGGCTACGAACTGGTCGTCCAGGAGACCCTGTCGATCAAGCCCAAGGACTTCGCCATCCGTGCCACGCCGCGCACCCCCGTACGGCCGCGGGAGGCAAAACCGTCCACTGTGGACACGGTCGTCGACCCCGTTCCGGGGCACGGGACCCCGCTGCTGGTGCTGTACGGCTCCAACGGGGGGAGCAGCGAGAGCCTGGCGCGGACCATCGCCGCCGACGGGGAGCTGCGGGGCTGGAAGACGACCACCGCGCCGCTGGACGACCACACCGGGCGTCTGCCCACGACCGGGCCGGTCGTGATCGTCACCGCCTCCTACAACGGGACCCCGCCGGACAACGCGCGGCGGTTCGTCACCTGGCTCACCACGGCCGAACCCGACCTGAGCGGGGTCGACTACCTCGTGCTCGGCTGCGGGAGCCTGGACTGGGCGGCCACCTACCAGCGCGTCCCCACGATCGTCGACGAGGCGCTGCGGGCCGCCGGGGCACGTCCGCTCCGCGACCGGGGCGCGATCGACGCCCGCACGGACTTCTTCGGGGACTGGGAGCGCTGGAGCGGGACGCTGTGGCCGCTGCTGGCCGAGGAGTACCAGGTCGAGGACGTCACCCGGACCGGTCCCCGGTTCCGCCTCGTCGAAGCGGTCGGCGAGCCCGAGGACAGCGGCGCGATCGCGGTCGTGCTGGAGAACCGCGAACTCGTGCGCGGCGCGGGGGAAGGGTCGAAGCGCCACCTGGAGATCCGCCTGCCCGACGGCGTGCGGTACCGAACCGGCGACTACCTCTCGGTGCTGCCGCACAACGACCCCGGCGTGGTCGCCAGGATGATCGCCCGGCTGGGCACCCGCGCGGACCGCGGGTACACCGTGGAGTCGAGCGCGCCGCTGGGGCTCGTGCCGATCGGGCGTGCGCTGCGCGTGGACGAACTGCTGACCCGGTACGTCGACCTGGCTGCTCCCGCTTCGCCGGGCGTGGTGGGGCGGTTGGCGCGCACCACCGGCTGCCCGCCCGAACGAGCGGAGCTCGAACGGCTCGCCGCCGACCAGGAGCCGCACCGCGGGCCCGCGCTGGTCGACCTGCTGGAGGCGTTCCCGTCGTGCCGGGTGGACCTCGCCCTCGCCCTCGAACTGCTGCCCGCGCCACGGCCGCGGTTGTACTCGATCAGCTCCGCCGCCGAGGTGCGGGACCACGCGGCCCTGACCGTGTCGGTCCTGGAGGTGCCCGCCGCGTCCGGCGTGGTCCACGGCACCGCGTCGGGCTACCTGCGGCGCGTGCGGCCCGGTGACCGCGTCGTCGCCACCGTCACCTCACCCCCGGAGGCGTTCCGGCCGCCCGTCGACGCCGGCACCCCGGTCGTCATGATCGCCGCGGGCACGGGCATCGCCCCGTTCCGCGGGTTCATCCAGTCGCGGGTGGCCGCCGCGGCGGCCGGACCGACGGTGCTGTTCTTCGGCTGCCGGCACCCGGACTGGGACGACCTCTACGCCGACGAGTTCACCGAGCACGTGGCGGCCGGCCGCCTCGAGGTGCACCGCGCGTACTCCCGGATGGCCGACGACGGCGTCCGCCACGTCCAGCACCGGTTGTGGGACCAGCGCGACCGCGTGCGGGCCCTGGTCCGCGCCGGCGCGCACGTGTACGTCTGCGGCGACGCCGCGGGCATGGGAGCGGCCGTCGAGGAGACGCTGCGGCGGATCGGCGCGGACGAGGGCAGCGGGTGGCTGGAGGGGCTGCGAGCGCAGGGGCGCTACGCCACGGACGTGTACTGACGGCACGCGGGCTCAGCGGGTCGGCGCGACCGCCCGGCGCAGTTCGTCGGCGGCCTGGACGATGAGGTCGGCCAGTGCCGCGTCCGGGTCGGCCAGCCAGCGGGACGTGGCGCGCCGGGAGACCGCTATCGCCACGTCGATGGTGAAGCGCGCCTCGCCGGGCTCGACGCCGCGGCGTTCCAGCGCCCCTGTCAGGGCGTCGGCGATGTCGGCGAGCTTGATCAGGTCCCGCTCGGCCAACGCCGGGTTGGCGGCGACCACCGCGACGCGGCGCAGCAGGAAGTCGCGCGGGCGGAAGATCTCGTCGGCGGTCCCCAGAGCGGTCAGCAGCGCCTCGAACGGCGTGAGGCCCGGATCGGCCGCCTCGACCCCGGCGACGAGGTGGGCTTCGAGTTCGTCACCCGCGAAGAGGACCTCCCGCTTGTCGGGGAAGTAGCGGTAGAAGGAGCGCTCGGTCAGACCGGCGGCGCGGGCGATCTGCGCGACCGAGGTCCGCTCGAACCCCTGGCTCTCGAACAGGTCGAGAGCGGCGCGTTCGAGACGGCCCTGCGCGTCGGATTCCCATCTCGGCATGCCCGCCAGGATATGACAGCAGGGGCTGTCATCGCGGTGCTACGGTTGATGACAACAGATGCTGTCATCACTGGGAGGTCGTTGTGAAGGCTCTTCAGTTCGACCGGTTCGGCTCCCCGGACGTGATCGTGCTCCGCGAGGTCCCGCGGCCGGAGCCGGGACCGGGCCTGATCCGGATCGCGGTGCGGGCGTGCGGGGTGAACCCGGCCGACTGGGTGGTCGTCGACGGCCTCTTCGCCGACCGGTTGCCGCCGCTGCCGCGCGGGCTCGGCCTGGAGGTCGCGGGCACCGTCGACGCGCTCGGTGAGGGCGTCACCGGCGTCGAGGTCGGCGACCGGGTGTTCGGGCCCGCGACCTTCGACGGCCCCACGGCGGGGGCCGCCGAGTACGCGCTGATGGCGGCCTGGGCGCACGTTCCCGAGGGCGTCACCTTCGAGCAGGCCGCCGCGCTGCCGATGGCCGCCGAGACGGCGTGGCGCGCGCTCGACGACCTCGGTGTCCAGCCGGGAGAACTCCTGCTCGTCCACGGCGCGGGCAGCACGGTGGGCGAGGCGGCGGTGCGCCTCGCGCTGCACCGGGGCGTCCGGGTGATCGCCACGGCCGGACCAGCGCGGGCAGGCGCGCTGGAGGAGATCGGCGCCGCGGTGACCGGTTACGGCGAGGGCATGGCCGACCGCGTCACCGCGCTGGCCGGAGGCCGGGTCGACCGCGCCCTCGACGCGGCCCCGACCGGCGGCCGGATCGACCGCGCCGACCAGGTCAGCCCGGCGGGCGGTGCGCTGCCGACCCTGGTCGGGCTGACCGGCGACCCGGACCGGGTCCTCACCGTCTCGGACTTCGCCGCCGCGACCGACCTGGGCGTCCGGACCACCACCGAGATCCGCTACGACCTGATGGACGCGGTCGCCCGACTGGCGGGTGAAGGGGTCCTGGTCGTGTCGATCGCCCGCACCTTCCCGCTCGACGGGATCCAGGAGGCGGCGGCGCTCAGCCGGTCCCGCCGGGCGGGTGGCAAGCTCGTGCTCGTCCTGTGAAGCCCCGCACGACGCCGTCAGCCCAGCGGGATCTCGTCCTTGTGCGCGGCCAGCCACGCGTCCAGGGGTTCGAGGTCGGGGTTCAGTCCTCGGACCACGTCAAGGTCCCGCGCGCCGGTGAAGTACTCGGACGCCTCGGTGAAGAACTGGAAGGTGTTGGCGATCTCCTCCGCGCCGGGGTACCCGGCCGCGCGGGCCTCGGCGTGGGTGACGGGCCGGTAGACGACCTCCTCGCCGAGCACGGCGGTGAACGTCGCGGCGAGTTCGACGCCGGTCGCGTGCGTGCCCGCGATGCTGACCGTCCGCCCGACGAACTCGGCACCGCGACGGAGGATCCCGAGCGCGGTGCGGCCGATGTCCTCGGCCGCGATGAGCGACATCCGGGCGTCGGCCATCGGGATGGTCAGCGCCAGCCCGCCCCGCTCGTCCCGGCGCGGGCCCTGGCCGCCGACGACGAACGCCTCGTAGTAGAACGTGGTCTGGAGGAACGTGGTGGGCACGCCGAGGTCGGTGAACACCGCGTTCGCCTCGCCCTTCGCGTCGAAGTGCGGCACCTTGTACCCGCCGAACAGGTCCGGAACGTCGCTGCCCAGCCGGGCGAAGTGCGGTCGGGTGTCCTCCAGGGTGGACCACACGACGTGCCGAAGGCCCGCGTCCTTCGCGGCCCGCGCCGCGGTGGAGGCCTGGCGGAACTCCATCTCGGCGCGCGTGCTCGCTGCTTCCTCCTCCGGCGTGCGCGGCGCCCAGAAGTTCGTGACCACGAACGCGCCGTGGGCTCCGTTGAAAGCCTTGCGGATGCTGGACTCGTCGTCCAGGTCCGCCTGGACGACCTCGGCGCCGCGGGCGGCGAGGTCGCGCGCCGCGGCCGAGTCGGGGTTCCTGGTGAGCGCTCGCAGGGCGAACGGCCCGTCGGGGTCGGCCAGGACCGCCCGTGCCAGGCCCCCGCCCTGCGCCCCGGTGGCGCCCACCACGGCGATGATCTTCTTCTCGGACATCCCGGTACTCCCTCCGCGCCCTTTCGGGCGGTGGTCCTCCTTGGTCACCACCACTTTCACCCCGAGCGGGGACACGCGCCGCCCCCTGTCGTGGGTACCCACCACAGGGGACGGCAGAGCCGGACGGCGCGGCCTCAGCCGGTGGTCAGCGCGCGGTCGAGGAGCGGGAGCAGGCGGTCCCAGTGGCGGCGCAGCGCGTCGGCGTTGAAGGCGTCGGTGTCGGCCATGGTGAAGCCGTGGACCGAATCGGGGTAGACCTCGCACGTGTGGTCGACACCCGCGCTGTCGAGCGCCCGGTTCAGCTCGGCGATCGTCTCCGGTGTCATGTCGTTCTCGGCGAGTCCGATGTGGACACTGGCGGCGAGGTGCGGGACGAGGCGGTGCGGGCTGTCGGGCGCCTCGGTGACCAGTTGGCCGGGGTGGAACCCGGCGACGGCGGCGACCTGCTCGGGGTGGGCCGCGGCGGTGCGCAGCGCGAGGACGGCGCCCATGCAGTAGCCCATGGCGGCGACCGGGCCCGCGGTGACCTCCGGCTGGGAGGTGAGGAACGCGAGGTAGGCCTCGGCGTCGCGCAGGGCGTGGTCCGTGGTGTGCGCCTTGAGCAGCGGCAGCACCCTGGCGAACACCTCGGGCCGCACGTCCTGGCCGATGTGGTCGGGGAGCTCGACGACCGGCGCGGGGCCGTGGCGGTAGTAGACGTTGGGCACGAGCACGTAGTAGCCGTGCTCGGCCAGTTCGCGGGCCATCTCCCGCAGCACGGGCCGGAGACCGAAGGCGTCCATGTAGAGCAGGACGCCGGGGTGGCGGCCTCCGCCGTCGGGGAAGACGGCGAAGGCGTCGGCCTGGCCGTCACCGGTGGGGATCTGCACTTCCTTGGTGGGAATGACGAGCCTGCTTTCCTCGGAACGGTGTCACCGCTGAGCTTTCACCACCGACGCGCCCGCCGCTCGGTGGCCTGGTCCTCCGAGCGGAGGGTCATTCCGCGTGGTCGTAGGCGTTCTGCGACGCCGACACGTCGCCCAGGTGCTCGATCGACCACTTCTGGAGCGCCCGCAGCGGTTCCAGGAGGGTGCGGCCCGCTTCGGTGAGCGCGTACTCGACGCGCACCGGCACGGTGGGGTGGACCGTGCGGCGGACGAGGCCGTCGCGTTCGAGGCCGCGGAGGGTCTGGGTCAGCATCTTCTGCGAGACGCCGTCGACGCGCCGCCGGATCTCGGAGAAGCGGGCCTCGCCGTCGCCGAGGACACCGACGACGAGGACGGTCCACCGGTCGCCGATGCGGTCGAGGATGCGGCGGGTCGCGCAGTTGGCGTCGTACGGGTCGCCGCGGAGCGCCGCGGCCGACGATGTGGTTACCAAAAGGTGCCTTCTTCCCGATGGTGATCTGCTCTCCTACGGTAACCGAAGCGGGCCGACCACGGCTCGTGGAAACCAAGGGAGAGAGGCAACCCGATGTCCAGGATCACCGTTCTTGGCGGCACCGGCTACGCGGGGTCGGCCATTGTCGCGGAGGCCGCCGCGCGAGGTCACGAGGTCACCGCGTTCAGCCGCTCGCTGCCCGCCGAGCGCGTTCCCGGCGTGAACTACGTCGAGGGTGACGCCACGGACGAGGCGGCGCTGTCGTCGGTCGTGTCCGGTGCGGACGTCGTGGTGGGCGCGCTCGCGCCACGGGGTCCGCTCGCCGACTCCTTCCGCGACGTCCACCGCACGATCGCGCGCCTCGCCGACGCCGAGGGGGTCCCGCTGTTCGTCGTCGGCGGGTTCTCGTCGCTGCGCCCGGCGGCGGGGGCACCGCGCTTCGTGGAGGACCTCGGCCACGCTCCCGCCGAGTTCCACCACGAACTCGTCACCGTGGCGGCCCTCGTCGTCGACGACCTCCCCGCCACCCCGCCGACGCTCGACTGGGTCTTCGTGAGCCCGGCCGGGAAGTTCGGCTCGTTCGCGCCAGGCGAGCGGCTGGGCGAGTACCGGGTCGGTGACGACGTCGCCGTCCAGCCCGACGGTGGCGGGGCGATCTCCGGCGCGGACTACGCGCTCGGCTTCGTCGACCTCGTCGAGGCCCGGAACCACCACCGGGCCCACGTCAACCTGGCGTACTGAGGCGTTTCTCGCCCACCGCGCCCGCCACCAGGAGCACCATGACCGACCAGCGCTTCCCCCTGCCGACGGCGAAGGGCACCCTGCCGATCGCCGACTCCCACCTGTTCCCCGACCTGCTCCCGCCGGAAGCGGCGTCCGAGCTGGACGCCCTCTTCCGACGCCACCTGGAGCCGTACGTCGGCGTCACCGACGACGGCACCCCGCGCCGGGACCTCTACCGACTCGACGCCGCCGGGACGGCACCGAGGGCCGCCGTCGTGGCGGCCGAGGCCTACCTCGACGGGCTCGCGCCGCACCAGCGGATCGTCGGCGCGCTGCCCATGGACGCCACCGAGTGGCGCTTGTGGACGAACGCCGTCCCGACCTGGCACCCCAAGGGGATGCGGCTGGAACGGCTCGCCGAATCCGACCGCGACCGGGCCCTCGCCGTCGTCGAGGCGAGCCTGAGCCCGGCGGGATACGCCCAGGTGCGGGCGGCCATGGCGCTCAACGCGAACCTGGGTGAGCTCATCGACGACTACCGGGACACCCTCACCGAGTTCGCCTACTGGTTCACCGTGTTCGGCACCCCCTCCGCGGACTCCCCGTGGGGGTGGCAGTTGATGGGCCACCACGTGGACCTGCACTGCGTGTTCGTCGGCGGGCAGGTCGTGCTCGCGCCGGTGTTCCTCGGCGCCGAGCCGACGACCGGGACCGGGCGGTTCGAGGGGGTGCGGGCGTTCGACGAGGAGACCGAGGTGGCGCTGGCGTTCCGCCGCACCCTGGACGCCGACCGCGCGGGGGAGTTCCTGATGGGACCGTCGCTGCGCGCGGAGGACCTGCCGCCGGAGCTGGCCGGTCCGTGGAACGGGCGGCACGTCGCCGGGGCGGGTGGCGACAACCTCGTGCTGCCACCGGAGGGGATCGTCGCGGCGAGCCTGACGGCCGATCAGCTCGACGGTCTGGTGGACCTGGTCCGCGTCTACCTCGGCCGCCTGCCGCCCGCCCAGGCCGAACGCGACCTGGCGCTGGTCCGCGAGCACCTCGACAAGACGAGGTTCGCCTGGCGGGGCGGCCACGACGACGAGTGCGCCTTCTACTACCGCGTCCACTCGCCCGTGCTGCTGGTCGAGTACGACAACCACCCCGGTGTCTTCCTCGGCAATCCCGAGCCCGCCCGGTTCCACGTCCACACCATCGTGCGGGCGCCGAACGGGAACGACTACGGACGTGACCTCCTCGACCAGCACTACCGGCTGCACCACGGCGGGCGGTGACGGCGCGAGCGCCCGGATTTGGGCCCTGGACGTGCGCTGGCTGGGACTTTCGACTCACGACCCGCGCGGTGCCGCGCCCTACCTTTCGGCTCGTGGTCCCGTTTCCCGCGGGCGAAGGAGGAAGCTGTGCCAGGTGACCGGAAAGATCCTTCTCAGGCTGTACGGCGGATCGGCAGGGTGGTGACCGCCGGACGGATCGGGTTGTCCGTCGCGGCCGCCGCGGTGGCCGTGCTGGGCCTCGTGCTGGTGCCGAACGGAGGGACGGCGGCGGTCTCGCAGCACGGGTACCAGCACGCCGGGATGACGATGGCGGCCGGGACGTGGATACCGGTCGACCAGGCGAAGTGGAACGCGCAACTGGCCGCGTTCCGGGCCATGACGCCGAGGCCCGTGCCGCCGAACCCGAACCGGAACGCCGAGTTCAACGCCACCTGCGCGTACAGCCACTCCGCGCCGGACGACCCGATCGTGTTCCCCGGCCAGCCGGGGGCCTCGCACCTGCACTCGTTCATCGGCAACGACGGCACCGGCGCGCGCACCACGTTCGAGGACCTGATGCGCTTCACCGCGTCGAGCTGCCAGCCGTTGCAGGACCACTCGGCGTACTGGGTCCCCACCCTGTTCGAGCACGAGCAGCCCGTTCAACCCAAGCAGGTGGTGGTCTACTACGGATCGCTGCTCAACGACAAGTCCAAGACCGTCCCGATGCCGCAGGGGCTGCGGATGATCGTGGGCGACGCGGCGCGCCAGGTGCCGACCCCGGTCGGCGCGGTCAACCAGTTCTACTGCGCGGGTGGGCCCCTGGAGGGGAAGAGCCGGAGCCGGGACGGCAACTGGCCGGTGTGCGACGGCGGCACGCTGCACTTCACGATGCGCTTCCCCGACTGCTGGGACGGCAGGAACCTGGACAGCCCGGACCACAAGAGCCACGTCGCGTGGGGTCAGGGCGGCCAGTGCACCGAGCAGTTCCCGGTGCCGATCCCGGCGGTGACGTTCTCCATCTCCTACCCCACCAGCGGGAGCGTGGACGGTTTCCGGCTGGCCTCGGGAATGGCGTCGTCGATGCACGGCGACGGGTTCTTTGCCTGGGACGAGGACGCGCTGGGGCACCGGGTGAAGGACTGCGTCGTGCAGGTGGTGCAGTGCAACACCGCGGGCGGGTACTGATCTCCGGCCTCAGCCCAGCACGATCTCGTTGATGTCCGGTGCCGAACCGGTGTCGTTGAAGAACCTGATCCAACTGTCCCCGGCGGGCACGAAGACCTCGACCGACGTGGTCGCCGGGATCAGCAGGCTCGCGGCACCGGTCAGCCGCCTGCTCTGCGCGGCGCCGTCGTTCACGGCGACCATGAGCGTCCGCGGTTCCTCGGTCTCGTAGACGATCGTCAGCGTTCGGGTCCCGGCGGTGGCCACCCCGGCGACGCGGACGGCGAGGGTGTTCGGGCCGCCGATGTAGCCCACCCGGCTGCCACCGCGACAGGTCGCGCACTCGATGACGCGCGCGCCGGACCGGAGGTTCGCCGGATCGGCCGCGTGGACGGTGGTGCTCCGGAACGGGAGCGGCTGGGACGACGTCGCGGGCGGCGGTGGATCGGCCTCCGGCGAGTGGGCGGGCGGAGCCGCGGCGGACGGGGTGACCACGGGTGGGACGGCGGTCGGGATGACCGAAACCGTTGAGGTGACGACGGATGGGGGAGCGGGAGCGGTGGACGAGGGTGGTTGCGCCACCGGTGGGGACGGCACGATCAACGGCGGCACGAGGACCGCCGTCGCCGCCACCCCGACGGCGAGCACCGTCCACCCCAGACACCGCAGCGCCCGCCTGCTCGACCCGTCCCGGTCCACCCCGCCTACCGCTCGCCCGTCCAGCGCAGGGCGGCCTCGGTGCGGTTGCCCACGCGCAGCTTCGTGAAGGCGTGGTGCAGGTGGTTCTTCACCGTCTTCTCGGTGAGCACCAGCCTGCGGGCGATGGCCGCGTTGGACAACCCCTCCGCCACCAGCCCGAGGACGTCCTCCTCTCGCCGGGTCAGTCCCAACCGGACTCGGTCCCGCCGCTGCCACTCCCGCAGGTCGCGCTGGGCCCGTTCACGATCCGCCTGCTCGCGCACGGCGGACACGGCGACGGCGGCGGCGGGCGCGGACAGCCAACCCTGACCGCGGGCGACCGCGAGCACCGCCCGGTGCAGCTCGTCGGGGTCGAACTCGCCGTGCACCAGGTAACCGCGCGCGCCACCGCGCAGCATGTCGCCCACGAGGTCGGGGTCCGCGTCGCTGGTCAGCACGAGCACGGCGGTGTACCGGCACAGCTCGCCGAGCACCGACAGCCCGTCCGCGATCGGCATGCGGTGGTCCAGCAGGGTCACGGCGGGGCGCAGCCGCCGCGCGGAGGTGAGCGCCTGCCGCCCGTCCCCGGCCTCGGCGACGACCCGCACGGACCCGGTGCTGTCGAGGAAACCGCGCAGCGCCGCCCGGACGATCGGGTTGTCGTCCACGACGAGGACGTCGGTCACGACGCCATCCGGACCGGCTGGGCGACGGGCACCGACACCTCGACCGTCGTGCCGTGACCGGGTTTCGACGTCACGTGCAGCACACCGCCCGCGTACCGGGCGCGTTCCGCCATGCCCACGATCCCGTAGTGGCTCCCGGTGGTGAGGACGGAGAGGTCGCCGGGCACGCGGAAGCCGCCGCCGTCGTCGTGCACGCGCAGGCGGAGCCGGTCGGTCTGGGTGAGGGTGACGGTGATCAGCTCGGGTCGGCCGTGCCGCACGGCGTTGCGCAGGGCCTCGTCGAGGACGCGACTCAGTTCGTAGCGCACGTCGGCGGGCGGGTCCACGGGTGCGGCGGTGAGGCGCACCGCGATCCCGGACGACTCGCCGCAGCTCTCGCAGATCCGCCGCAGCGTGGCGGCGAAGTCCTGGTCCGGGGCGTCGAGTCGAAGCCCGGTCAGCAGTTCACGCGCTTCGCGGGCTGCCGCCACGGCCCCCTGGGACACCGTGCTCGCCAACCGCTCGGCGAGTTCGGGGTGCCTGCGCAACGAGGACGGCAGCGCGAGCGCGGCGAACGACACCCCGCGCAGGGTCTTGCCGACCGAGTCGTGCAGTTCGCGGGCGAGGCGGGCCCGCTCCGAGGCCGCCGCCGAACGCTGGGCCGAGGCGACCACGTCCACGGAGAGGTCGACGTACCGCCCGAGGGCTCCGGTGGCGACGGCGGCGCCGATCCCGGCGAGGACGTCCACCGGCGGGAAGGCCAGCGCGAACACGGCGACGTTCGGGCTCGGCGTGCCGGTCCGCAGCAGAAGGGCGGCCACGGAGTAACCGAGTGCGACGTGCGGTGCCCAGACCAGCAGCCCGCGCATGCCGAGCACCACGCCGCCCAGCGCGCACGCTCCGGCCGCGAAGCAGAAGAAGGGCACACCACCCCGGCTGGCGACGAGCACTCCCAGCACGACCACCGAGTCCACCAAGACCACGGGCACCGGATGCCGCACCACCTCGGGACGGCGGGCGAGGACCACGAGCCCCACGGCCGTGGTGACCACCACGACGACGAGCACGGCGAGCGCTGTCCGAGGATCGGGGAGGACCCGCAGCCCGACCCCGGCGGCCGTCAGGGTGAGCGCGGCCCGGCCCAGCAGCACGGCGCGGCCGAGCGCGGCAGCGGCCACGACCCGGTTGGCGGGGAGAGCCACGCGCCTACCACCTCCCGCCACTCACATGACCTCGTCGTCGAGGCTCCAGCACTGAGGGTGACAGCACTGTAGCGCAGATCGACGATGGTGAGAGAGCGCTCTCTGAGACCTGTCCGCCGCACCGGCGCGATCACCGGTGCGGCGGATTCCCGGTCAGCGGGAGGTGGGGGAGCGGGGCCCTGGAGAACCCTCGGCGGGAAAGGTCAGATGTAGTCCAGGTAGAGATCCCAGACGGTGCCGAGAGGCCTGTTGTTCTGCTCGCAGTAATAAGCGCGGGCGTGTCCCACCGCGACTTCCCCGATACCGCTCAACTCGCAGGCGGACGGCGTGCCGTAACTGCCCTGCTTCGCCCAGAGCTGAATGGTCACGGGTGAATCGGCCACGGCGACACCCGCTGTACCCAGCGCCGCTCCCGCGGTGAGCAGTACCGCGGAGATGGCAGTCCTCAGCTTCATGGAGAATGTCCTCATTCCATTGTGGGAATCGAACGATGGAACTGGGCCGGCTTCTCGGCTCGGCGTCGATGAATGCGTTCGTCCGCTTTCGTCGAATCGGGCCGACTTCATCCTGGCATAGGTGATCTTGCCTCACAAGAAGATCGTTCGCGGCGATCTCAGGTTCCACCGAAGGATGCAACCACCCCGGTTTCCCGTGACGAATCGGAGTCGGAGGGCGTGGACGCAACGCCGTGGAGGGCTGCGGGGACTTCAGGGTATGAGGACCACCGCGGAGCGAGAGTGGGAGTGGGGCATGCGGGCAGAGCCCGAGAGCGTCGGTGCGGAGGACGGCCCGCCGTCGCCCCCGGCCGACGACCAGGCGTTGTGGGGGCGGGCCGCGGACGGTGACGTCGAGGCGTTCGGGGAGCTGTTCCGGCGGCACTCCGGCGCGGTGTGGAACTACGCCTACCGGTTGACCGGATCTTGGTCGGTGGCGGAGGACCTCACGTCGGCGGCGTTCCTCACCGCGTGCCGTCGGCTGGGCGAGGTGACGCTGGTCAACCGGAGCGTGCGGCCCTGGCTGTTCGCCGTGACCGGCAACCTGGCCCGCCGGGAGCGCCGTGGGCGTGGGCGGCTCGCGGCGGCGCTGTCCCGCGTGCCGCGAGGCGGGACCGTGCGGGACCACGCCGACGACGTGGCGGGCAAGGTCGACGCGGACCACCGGCTGCGCGAGGTGCTCGACGCCGTCGCCCGGCTGCCCAAGGCCGAACGCGAGGCCGTCGAGCTGTGCCTGATGGGCGACCTGCCCACCGCCGAGGCCGCGGCGGTGCTCGGCGTGGCCGAGGCGAGCGTTCGCTCACGGCTGTCCCGCGCCCGCGGCCGGCTGCGGACCCTGCTGCACCACACCACCCTGGACGCTGCGACCACCGAGGAGCGGTCATGAACAACGACGTGGATCTGCCAACGAACCGCCCGATGCCCATCGAACTGCAAGAACACCTGTGGAACCGGCTCAGGCCGGAGGTGGCGGAGGCACTGGCGGGCAGGCGTCGCCGGTCGCCGGTCCTGCCGCTGGTGGCCGCGGCCGCCGTGGGGACGCTCGTCGTCGGGGGCGTGCTGGTGTTCGGCCAGGCCGGGCCGTCCGAGCGGGTGGTCCCCGCGGCCGACCCGGCTGACGCGCGGCTCGCGCGGGACTGCGTGGACGCCACCATCGCGGCCGGGGTCGACGTGCCCGATCCGGGGGACTGGGTGCCGGCCGTCAAGATCGAGGCGGGAACGGCCGCGGACAACGGCGCCGTCTGGCCGGAGTTCCTGGTGGTCCGCACCGACGCGGCCGCGGCGATCTGCCTGGTCTCCGGTCAGGCGACCGGCGGCATGACGGGTGCCGACGTGGCCACCATGGAGGGGCGCGGCAGGCACGGCTACGCCACGCTCACCGCCGCGCGCCCGTTCGACTACATCGACGCGTGGAACTTCCACGACGGCACGAGCATCCAGTTCGGGATCGCCTCCGCCGACGTGGTCTCGGTCTCGGTGGTGCGGCAGGACGGCACCGAGACGCCCGCGCTGCTGCGCGACGGCACGTTCGCGGTGAAGATCGACCGTGGTGAGCTGTGCGGCACGCCCCCGGACTTCGCGACGTCGGCCGAGGACTCCGTGGTGTCGCCCGCGGGGAGCAACGTGCTGCGGGTGACGCTCAGCGGCGGGCAGGTCGTCGAAGGTCCGCTGTGCAAGCCCGCCGCATAGGCAGCGCGCTCCGTTAACCCAGGGGCTCCGCGTCGCCCGTCCGCACGATCCCGCGTTCGATCGCACCCGTGGCGAACGCGATCAGGTGGGCGGGCCGGACGCGGCTGGTCCGCGATCCCCGGAGCAGCAGGTCGTCGGCCAGGCCGATCAGCGAGTCCCACACCCAGTGCGGCAGGGCGGGGTCGTCGATCAGGGTCTGGCCGCACGCCTGCGCCGCCTCCGTCAACGTCGTGGCCAGCAGGGTGATCGTCGTGCGGTAGACCTTCACCGAGCCCGCGGCGCCCTTGCCGCGCGGGCCGCCCGCGAGCACCTTGGCCTCCCACTGCGCGGCGGAGCGGCCGAACCGCCGCCACAGCTCGGTGACCTGCGGCTCGATCTCCCGGAGGACCCCGGCGACGCCCAGGCCCCGGTCCACCTCCGCGAGGGTGCGCTGGAGGTCGTCCAGCCGCCGGGCCATGAGCGCGGCGAACACGGCCTCCTTGCCGTCGAAGTACTGGTAGACGGTCCCGGTGCTGACGCCCGCGCCGACGGCTATCGCGCGCATGGTCAGGCCCGAGTACCCGCCGTCCTCGAGGATCACCTCGGCGGAGGACAGGATGTCGCGGCGCCTGCCCGCCGCGTCGCCCCAGGCGGTGGTCTGCTGCTCGGTCTCGGCGCTCACCGGGGAAGCCTACAATGAACAACGTTCAGATTCATATTGAACGTTGTCCAGTTTCCTTGCTACGGTGCCGCCATGGCAGCGGGCGGGGTGACCTCCTGGCGGGTGCGGAGCGGTGGAACGCCGGACGACGCCCGCGTGGCGGCGGGGGTGGTCCGGTGACGCTCGACCACCTCGCCCGGCTGGAGGCCGACAGCATCGACATCTTCCGCGAGGCCGTCGCGGAGAGCGAGCGGCCGGTGCTGCTGTACTCGATCGGCAAGGACAGCTCGGTGCTGCTCCACCTGGCGCGCAAGGCGTTCCACCCGTCCCGGCCGCCGTTCCCGCTGCTGCACGTCGACACCACGTGGAAGTTCCGGGAGATGATCGAGTTCCGGGACGCGACGGTCGCGCGGCTCGGGCTGGAGCTGATCGTGCACCGCAACCCGGAGTGCGTGGCGCTGGGCGTCAACCCGTTCGACCACGGCTCCGCGCGGCACACCGACCTGTGGAAGACCCAGGGGCTGCGCCAAGCGCTGGACGAGCACCGGTTCGACCTGGCCTTCGGCGGCGCGCGCCGGGACGAGGAAGCTTCCCGCGCCAAGGAGAGGGTGTTCTCCTTCCGCACCGCGTCGCACCGCTGGGACCCGAAGAACCAGCGCCCTGAGCTGTGGCGGCTCTACAACGCCCGCGTCGCGCCGGGGGAGAGCATCCGGGTGTTCCCGCTGTCCAACTGGACCGAGCTGGACGTCTGGCGCTACGTCGACCGCGAGCGGATCCCCGTGGTGCCGCTGTACTTCGCGGCCGAACGCCCGGTCGTCGACCGCGACGGCACGCTGATCATGGTCGACGACGGGCGGATGCCGCTGCGCGACGGCGAGGTGCCGTCGCGGGAGGTGGTGCGGTTCCGCACGCTGGGCTGCTACCCGCTGACCGGAGCGGTGCGCAGCGCCGCGGCGACCGTGCCGGAGGTCATCGAGGAGATGCGGACCGCGACCACCTCCGAGCGGCAGGGCCGGGTGATCGACCACGACGGGAGCGGGTCGATGGAGCGCAAGAAGCAGGAGGGGTACTTCTGATGGACGACCTGCTCCGCTTCATCACCTGCGGCAGCGTGGACGACGGCAAGAGCACGCTGATCGGCAGGCTGCTGTACGAGTCGAAACTGCTCTGCTCGGACCACCTCGCGGCACTGGCGGTCGACTCCAGGCGCGTCGGCACCCGCGGCGACGAACTGGACTTCGCGCTGCTCGTGGACGGGCTGGCCGCGGAACGCGAGCAGGGCATCACCATCGACGTCGCCTACCGCTTCTTCGCCACCGGGGCTCGCTTGTTCATCGCGGCGGACACGCCGGGGCACGAGCAGTACACCCGGAACATGGTCACCGGCGCGTCCACCGCGGACGCCGCGGTGATCCTGCTCGACGCGCGCAAAGGCGTGCTCAGCCAGACCCGCAGGCACGCGCACCTGGTGTCGCTGCTGGGAATCCGGTACGTCGCGCTCGCGGTGAACAAGCTCGACCTGGTCGGCTACTCGCGCGAGGTGTTCGACTCGATCAGCGCCGAGTTCGCCGAGTTCGCCACCGAGCTGGAGTTCGACGAGGTGACCTGCGTGCCGATGTCCGCGGCGGACGGCGTCAACGTGGTCGGCGGCGGTGAGCTGACCCCTTGGTACGAGGGGAAGACGCTGCTGCGGTGGCTGGAGTCGGTCGAGGTCGGCGGCACCGGCGCGGACGACCCGGCCCGGTTCCTGGTGCAGTGGGTCAACCGGCCGGACGCGGACTTCCGCGGCTTCTCCGGGCGGGTGCTGCGCGGCAGGCTGCGCGCGGGTGACCGGGTCCGGGTGGTGCCCGGCGGTCAACTGTCCAGTGTGGACCGGATCGTCACCATGGGCGGCGACCTCGCCGAGGCGCCGACCGGGTCGTCGGTGACCGTGGTGCTCGCCGACGAGGTGGACGTGAGCCGCGGGGACGTGCTGGCGGCGGCGGGCGACCCGCCGGAGGCGGCGAACGCGTTCCAGGCGCACCTCGTCTGGCTCGCCGACGACGACCTGCTCCCCGGCAGGCACTACCTGGCCAAGGTCGGCGCCCGCACGACCGGCTTCACCGCCGATCCGCCGAAGTACCGCGTCGAGATCGACTCGCGCAGGCGCGCACCCGCGAAAGTGCTGCGGTGCAACGAGATCGGTGTCGCCAACGTCCACTTCGACGTGCCCGTTCCGTACGAGCGCTACCGCGTCAACCGGGACCTCGGCTCGTTCGTGGTGCTCGACCGGATGACCAACGCCACCGTCGGCGCCGGCATGATCGACTTCGCGCTGCGCCGCTCGGCGAACGTGCGCAGGCAGCGCCTCACGGTGGACAAGCGGGCGCGGGCCGAGCGCAACGGGCACCGCCCCTGCGTGGTCTGGTTCACCGGCCTGTCCGGGTCGGGCAAGTCCACCATCGCGGACCTGGTCGAGAGGATCTTGCACGCCGAGGGCAGGAACACGTTCTTGTTGGACGGCGACAACGTGCGCAACGGGTTGAACAGGGACCTGGGGTTCACCGACGCGGACCGCGTGGAGAACATCCGCCGCATCGCCGAGGTGGCCGCGCTGATGGTGGACGCCGGGCTGATCGTGCTGGTCTCGTTCATCTCGCCGTTCCGCACCGAACGCGCGCTGGCCAGGGACCTGGTGGCCGAGGGCGAGTTCTGCGAGGTGTTCGTCGACACCCCGCTCGCGGTCGCCGAGCAGCGCGATCCGAAAGGCCTGTACGCCAAGGCGCGGCGGGGCGAGCTGGCCAACTTCACCGGTATCGATTCACCCTACGAGCCACCGGAGTCCCCGGACGTCCGGCTGGACACCACGGCGCTGACCCCCGTGGAAGCGGCGCGCGCGGTGGTGGCCGGACTGCGCGGCCTCGACGTCTGGTGAACGATGTTCGGAATCGCTATCTTCAACTAGAACACGTTCTAATAGGAGGTCTGCGTGCCGGATCAGACGTGGTCGGAGTTCTGCCAGGCGCTGGAGCGGGCGGGCCAGGTGATCCTCTCCGAGAAGGCCCCGGACACCCCACTGGACCGTGCCGAGGGCTTCCGCTACCTCACCAGGCTGACCCGCGAGATGCTCTACTCGTGCGTGGACAACGCCGACCCGGACTTCCCCCGGTTCCACGAGCTCGACCTGGTCAAGATCGGCGCGGACAACCCGGACAACGTGTACCTCTCGGCGAACATCCGCGGCGACCGGACCTACCGGATCACCGGCACCCGCGGCACCATCGCGTACTTCAGCATCGGCTCCAAGGCCAACCGCTACGCCAAGGACGGCACCATGGCCTCCACCGGCGAGCTGTCCGACGCCGACCTCGTCGTCGAACCCGACGGCACGGTCGAGATCCTGGCCTGCGCGGAGAAACCCGACTCCGGCGGCCGGAACTGGCTGCCGCTCGCCCCGGACTCGACCGGTCTGGTGGTGCGCCAGACCTTCCTGGACCGCACCACCGAAACGCCGGGCACGTGGCACGTCGAGCAGGTCGACGGCCCCGCCGAACCGGCACCGCTCACCCCGGAGTCCCTCGCCAAGGCGCTCCGGCGCGCGGCGCTGTCCGTGCACGGGACGGCGGCCACCTTCGCCCACTGGACCGAGACGTTCGCGAGCAGGCCCAACGAGCTGGTCGACTTCGGGCAGGAGATGTTCCAGCGGGCGGGCGGCGACCCGGAGATCTTCTACCTGCACGGGTACTGGTCGCTGCGGCCCGGCGAGGCGTGGGTGATCGAGACCGACGTGCCGGACTGCCCGTACTGGAACTTCCAGTTGAACAACTGGTGGATGGAGTCCCTCGACCACCACCGCGCGATCACTCTCAACAAGCACACCGCGACCCTCGACCCGAGCGGTCGCCTGACCATCGTGGTGGCCGAGCGCGATCCCGGCGTGGGCAACTGGATCGACACCTGCGAGCACGGCTCCGGCACGGCACTGCTGCGCTGGCTCGGCGCCGCGGTCCACCCGGTGCCGACCAGCCGAGTGGTCTCGCTGGACTCGCTCACGGCCAGGGTGGGGTGACGGCGGTGACCGCCACCCTGGACGTCGACGAGCTGCTCGCCAAGGCCGCGGCCAAGACCGGCCTCGACGACTTCGGCGACGACTGGTTCCGCGAACCGCTGGACGTGCTCGTCACGAGCCTGAACACCGAGGCGGCCCTGTCGCCCCTCGGCCTGGAGCTGACCAGGCGCAGGCTGACCGCGCTGCTGGGCGACCGGCTGCGGCTGCGCGCGCTGCAACGCGAGCACCCGGAGGTCCTCGACCTGGAGGTGCGGGTCGCGGCCGAGATCTGCGGTCTTCCCCGCACCGGTTCGACGCTGCTGCACCGGTTGCTGGCCGCGTCGCCCAAGCTCGCCGCCGCGCTGTCCTGGGAGGTGGCGTACCCGATCCCGTTCCCCGGCGAGGGGCCGGACGCCCCGGAGCGCAAGCGCCGTGCCCAGGAGCGGATGCGGGTGTTCGCCGAGTTCTCGCCCGGCTTCGGCGGCATCCACTCGGTGGTGTGGGACGGCCCGGAGGAGGAAGTGATCCTGCTGGACCGGACGTTCGTGTCGATGAGCTTCGACACGTTCTACTGGGTTCCCGGCTACGGCGACTGGCTGCGCGCGGCCGACCAGGGCAAGGCCTACGGCGAGCTGCGCGAGTGGTTGCAGGTCTTGCAGTGGCAGAACCCGGCGCGCGCGAGCCGCCCGTGGGTGCTCAAGTCGCCGCACCACCTGACCGCGGTGGACACCGTGCTGGACACCTTCGACGACTGCAAGATCGTGATGACGCACCGGTCGCCGGTCAGCGCCGTGCCCTCGTTCGCCTCGATGGTGCGGACGATCTCCCGGCAGCACAGCGAGGACGTCGACCCGCTCCGCCTCGGGCCGTACTGGTCGAACCGGTTCGCCGTGGCGCTGCGGGACTTCACGGCGGCGCGTGCCGCGCGACCGGAGCGGTTCGTGGACGTGAGGTTCACCGACACGGTCCGCGAGCCCACGGCGGTCGCCCGCCGGGTGCTCCGCGAACTCGGGGCGCACCCGGACGCGGCCGACGACACGGCGTTCGAGGCCTACCTGACCCGCAACCGAGCGGAACGGCACGAGTCCCACTCCTACACGCCGCAGGACTTCGGTCTGTCCGAGGCGGAACTGGCCGAGGAGTTCGCGTTCTACACGGAGGTGTACCTGTGATGCTCGACGACGAGGTCGTGGTGATCACCGGGGTGGGCCCCGGCCTGGGGTCGAAACTGGCCGTCCGGGCCGCGGCCGAGGGCGCGAAGGTGGTGATGGCCGCGCGGTCCGGCGACGTGATGGCCCAGGCGGAGAAGGACATCGCGGCGGCGGGCGGCGAAGCGATCAGCGTGCTGTGCGACGTGCGCAGGTCCGAGGACGTCGCCCGGCTCGCGCGGGCCGCCGTCGACCGGTTCGGCACCATCACCGGCCTGGTCAACTCGGCGTTCGGGCACCCCGGTTTCGCCGACCTGCTGGACACGCCGGAGAAGGCGATCCGCCGGTCGGTGGACGTCATCCTGCACGGCGCGCTGGGCGTCACCCGCGAGGTGGTGCCGCACATGAAGGCGGCGGGGCGGGGCTCGATCGTCACCATCGGCACGATGGCCACCCGCAAGCCGAACCGCGGCGAAGGCGGGTACGCGGTCGCGAAGGCGGCCATGGCCACCGCGACCCAGTACCTCGCGGCGGAACTCGGTGAGCACGGCATCCGCGCCAACCAGGCGGTCCTGGGCTGGCTGGACGGGCCGGGCGTGCGCTTCTACCTCAAGATGACCGCCGACGCGCGCGGCGTCACCGTGCAGGACGTCTACGACGAGATCGCCTCGCGCAACCCGCTCGGCCGGATCCCGACCGACGAGGCGTGCACGGGCGCCGTGCTGTTCCTGCTGTCCCGCGCCGCGTCGGAGATCACCGGCGCGACGCTGGACGTCAACGCGGGGGAGCACATGCCGGCATGAACCCCGTCATCGAGTCGGTCGCGGTCGAGATCGACGTCCCGGCGGCGTTCGCCTGGGACGTGCTGACCGACTACGCCCGCTACCCGCTGTGGAACCCCTACACGATCGAGGTGGACACCACCCTGGTCATCGGTTCGCCGATCGACCTCACCCTGCCGAACCCGAACGGCGGCGGCGGGACCTTCGTCAGCCGCGAGTACGTCCGGGTCGTCGACCCGCCCCGGCTGCTGCGCTACGACACCGGCGACACCTTCCCCGGCCTGACCGGCGTGCGCGACCAGTGGCTCACCGCGCTGGGTCCGGCCCGCTGCCGCTACCTCACCCGCGAGACCTTCACCGGTCGACTCGCCGACGTGGTCCTGGCCGCGCAGGGCGCCTGGGTCAAGACCGGGTTCGACGCCGTGGCCCACGCCCTGCGCGACCGCGCCACGACGTTGTTCGCCTCACGGGAGGCGGGCGGCTGACCGCGGCTCGGTGGCCTCCCGCTTCGGCGCCTTCGTGGCTTCAGTGTTGACCAAAACAAACGACCGGTGGGGAGCCGTCAGGCACCGCACGCCTCTGACGCCGGGTCGGCCGCGGTCGCGGCTTCCTCCCCGTCCAGCTCCCAGCCCGTGGCGTACGCGGCGGCGAACTCGGCCTCGCCCAGTGCGGCCCGACCTCGGCGGGTGAGGTCCCGGACCTGTGGGTCGGTGTGGTCGTGCGCGCCCCGGAGGCGGGCGGCGGCTCCGAGCAGCACGGCGGACCTGCGCGGCAGGCCACGCGCCGCGGCGAGCGCGGCCCCGGTCACCGCCACCGTCGACAGGACCGGCAGTTCACGGGTGGCGAGCGCGGCCGTGTGCGCGGCCCGCAGCGCCTCGTCCGCGCCGGGCAGGTCGCCCAGCGCCAGGCGGAGCGCGGCCCGTGCGGTGCCGACCTGCGTCCGGGCGTGGTCCGAGAGGGCCGTGGTGTCGACGTGCGGGTGGTCGAGCAGGGCACGTGCCCGGTCCAGGTCGCCCAGCCGCACCCGGAACGCGGCCTCCTGGGCGTCGACCAGGGCCAGCATCTCCGTCAAGGACGCGCGTCGCGCTCGGGCGCGGGCCGCGTCGATCATCGTCATGGCCTCGTCGGTGTCGCCGCGCCGCAGGAGCACGTCGATCCAGCGCAGGTCGCCGTAGAGCTGGTCGCCGAGGCTCTGCGCGCCGAACTCGTCCGCCAGCGCGCGAGCCTCGCGCAGGTCGGCCAGCGCGCCGTCGAGGTCGTCGTACCGCCGCAGCCGGGCGCGCATCGGCAGGGTCGCGGACTGGCCCCACCGATCGCCCACCTGCCGGAAGGACGCCAGCGAGGCGTCCACGTGGGTGCGCGCCCGGTCGAGCGCCGCCGCGTTCTCGGCGATCTCGGCCAGGAACATGTGGGCCAGCCCGGACAGCCACACGTCGTCGCCGTCGGCCAGGAGCCGGAAGCTCGCGAGCGCGGCCTCCTCGTCCAGCAGGAAGAGCAGGATCGGGCCGAACACGCGGTGGTGGCCCGGCATCTCCGGGTGCGCGAGCAGCCGTTCGGCCAGTCCGCGCATCTCCGCGCGGTCGGCGGCGGCTTCGCCGGTGGAGATCCCGGACAGGGCGTCCGCCCGGTTGAGCAGGTGGACGGCTCGGGCGCAGTCGCGGTCGGGCGTCGGCTCGCCGCCGGGCACCGCCAGGACCTCGCCCATCCGGTGGGCGCCGTCGGACTGGCGGCCGGACATCTGCCAGTACCAGGTCAGGGACAGCGCGAGCGCGGTCGCGCCGGGGGCGTCACGGGTCGCGCACAGGTGCCGCAGGGCGGCGAGCGCGTTGTCGTGCTCGGCGCCGATGACCGCCATGGCCGCCAGTTGGTCGGGGCCGCGGAGCAGGGCGTCCTGGCGGGCCACCAGCCCGGTGAAGTGGGCGGCGGCCAGGCCGGTGGCCGTGGCGAGGTCGCCGGTGCCGGTCAAGCGGTCGACGCCGTACTCGCGGATGGTCTCGAGCATGCGGTGACGGCCGGTGTCGGGCGCGAGCCGCAGCAGTGACCGGTCGACGAGGGTGGCGAGCAGGTCGGGGACGTCGGCCGGGGGCACGGCGGAACCCGCGCAGACGGCGGCGGCCGAGGCGGGCGTGACGCCGCCGGGCAGGACGGAGATCCGCTCCGTGACGGTGCGCTCGTGCTCGCTGAGCAGGTCCCAGCTCCAGGCGATGACCGCGCGCAGGGTGCGGTGCCGGGGTGGCGCGGTGCGGGTGCCGGTGTTGAGCAGCCGGAACCGGTCGGAGAGCCCGTCGGCCAGGTCGGGCAGCGACAGCGTCCGCAACCGGGCGGCGGCCAGTTCGAGTGCGAGCGGCAGGCCGTCCAGGCCGCGCACCACGCGGACCACGTCGGACAGCGTGGTGTCGTCGACGGCGAAACCGGGGCGCACGGCGGCGGCCCGCTCGGTGAACAGCCGCACCGAGGCCGCCCTGCCTGCCTCCTCGACGCCGTCGTCCTCGCCGGGCAGCGCGAGCGGGGCCAGCGGCAGGAGCACCTCGCCGTCGACCGCCAGTGGTTCCCGGCTGGTGGCGAGCACGCGCAGCGCGGGGCAGCGGGCCAGCAGCGCCGCGACCAGGTGGGCGACGGCGTCGACCAGGTGCTCGCAGTTGTCGACGAGCAGCAGGGTGTCCGAGCCGCGCAGTTCGCCGACGAGGACGTCCACCTCGTCGCCCTCGACCCGCTTGCCCGCGTCGAGCATCGCGCCGCTCCGCGACCCGATCGCGGCGAGCACGGCCGCGGCGATCTTCGCGGGCTCGGCGACGGGGGCGAGGTCCACGAGCCGGACGTCCTCGTGGTGTTCGCGCCGACGGGCGGCCTCCAGCGCGAGCCGGGTCTTGCCCGCGCCGCCGGGGCCGAGGACGGTGACCAGACGTCCGGCGGTGAGCAGGGCGTCGACGCGGGCGAGGTCGTCGTCACGGCCGATGAAGCTGGTCAGCGACGCGGGCAGGGCGCTCTGCCTGCTGACCGGGACCGACCGCAGGAGGCGCAGGTGGCGTTCCCGCAGTGCCGTGCCGGGATCGGCGCCGAGGGTGTCGGCCAAGGCCTCGCGGACCCGCTCGTACTCGGCGAGCGCCTCGGCTTGGCGCCCCAGGGCGGTGAGCGCGTCCACCAGCAGCGCCGCTGCCCGCTCGTGGGTCGCCCGCGCGGCCGACAACCCGGTCAACCGGGCGGCGGCAGGCTCGGCCCGCCCCAGCGACAGTTCGGCGTCGGCGAGGTCGACGACCGCCTCGACCGAGACCTGCGCCAACCGCGTCGCGACGCCGGGCGCGACCGCGGCGACGAGCGCGGGTTCGGCGCCGGGACGGGGGCCCCACAGCGCGACGGCCTCGGCCAGCACGACGTGGGCGGCCCCCGGATCACCCGCCCGGAGCCCGTCCCGACCGGCGGCGGCGAGCCGCTCGAAGCGCACCGCGTCCACGTCGGCCGCGTCCACCGCCAAGCGGTACCCGCCCGCGACCTTCACGACCGCGTCGGGCGAGGCGAGGGCGCGGCGCAGCCGGGTGACGAGGGCGTGCAGGGCCGGGACGGCACCGGGCGGCGGCTCCTCGCCCCAGATCGCGTCGACCAGCGCACCCGGTTCGACCGCGTGGCCACCGGCGAGCGCGAGCCGGACGAGCAGGCCCCGCAGCCGCTCGCCGGGAACGGGCAGGACCTCGCTGCCGCGGGTCACCTCGAACGCGCCGAGCACCGTGACGCGAAGCCGCGCACCCCCGTCCATCTCCCGATCTTCCCGCGCTCGCGGGCGGGACCCCAAATCAGGACGGCCGTGTCCGCCCGGCCGCTACTCCCAGATCGCGATGCTGCGCCTGGTGGGCGCCGTGGTGGAGTTGGAGGAGAACAGCTCCGGCGAGCGGGCCCTGATCCGTTCGACGTCGTCGAACACGGCCCGCAGGTGGGCGCGCATCGCGGTCCGCGCCTGCTCGGCGTCGCCGCGCGTGACGGCGTCGAGGATGTCCGCGTGCTGGTGGACGAACGTGCCCGGTGAGTCGGCCTCGTAGAGGCCCAATCGGCGGGCCCGGTCCAGGTGGCCCTTGGCGGCGACGACGGTCGCCCAGGCGTTCGCGTGCCCGCTCAGCCGCAGCAGCCCGTGGTGGAACTCCTCGTCGAGCGCGAAGAACTCCTCCAGGTCGATCCCCGGTCGGCGCTGCCTCTCCACGTTCGACCGGAGGTCGGCCACCACGGCCGGGTCCAGCGCGGCAGGCAGGTCGTCCAGCGCGGCCAGTTCGACGGCCTCGCGCAGGAACTGGGCGTCGGCGACCTTGACCGGGTCCACGCGGGAGACGAACGAGCCCACCTGCGGGAACACCTGGACCAGGCCTTCCTCGGCCAGCAGGATCAGGCTCTCGCGCACGGGGGTGCGGCTGACGCCGAGGGTGGCCGCCAGTTCGTTCTCCGACAGTGCCGCGCCCGGCGGGAGTTCCATGGTCAACACCTGCCTGCGGAGGACTTCGTACACCGCTCGGCGGCTCGTCTTCCGCTCGTTCGCTTTGACCACGCGGCCCATCATAGTGCGCCGTTCCGCTTGACTATCTGGTCGACAAGTACTTGTATACCAGTACTGCTCGACAGGGAGTCGCGCCTGGTCGGCGGCGTCGTAGTCACAAGGGAGTGAACTCGTGAGCACCATCGCCCGCGCGGAAGTCCTCGTCTCCTCACCCGGCCGCAACTTCGTCACGCTGCGGATCACCACCTCCGACGGCGTCACCGGGTTGGGCGACGCCACGCTGAACGGACGTGAGCTGGCCGTGGCGTCCTACCTGCGGGACCACCTCGTCCCGCTGCTGATCGGCCGCGACCCGGCCCGCATCGAGGACACCTGGCAGTACCTCTACCGCGGCGCCTACTGGCGTCGTGGCCCGGTGACGATGACCGCCATCGCGGCGGTGGACACGGCGCTGTGGGACATCAAGGGCAAGGTCGCCGGACTGCCCGTCTACCAGCTCCTCGGCGGCCGGTCGCGCAACGGCGTGCTGGTCTACTCCCACGCCAGCGGCGTGGACGTGCCGTCGCTGCTCGACGACGTGGCCCGGTTCCGGGACCTCGGCTACCTCGCCGTGCGGGCGCAGGCCGCCGTGCCGGACATCGGCGGTTCCTACGGCGTCCGCAAGGGCGAGGTGTACGAGCCCGCGGCGACGTCGTTGCCCGACGAGCAGCCGTGGAGCACCGAGGCCTACCTGAACTTCGCGCCCGGCTACCTGCGCGCGGTGCGCGACCGCTTCGGCTTCGACTTCCACCTGCTGCACGACGTGCACCACCGGCTGACCCCGATCGAGGCGGCCCGGTTCGGCAAGGACGTCGAGGAGTGCCGGTTGTTCTGGATGGAGGACCCCACTCCCGCGGAGAACCAGGAGGCGTTCCGGCTCATCCGGCAGCACACCACCACGCCGATCGCGGTGGGGGAGAACCTGACATCCATCTGGGACGTGCAGCACCTCATCACCGAGCAGCTCATCGACTACGTGCGCACCACGGTCGTGCACGCGGGCGGCATCACGCACCTGCGGCGGATCTTCGACCTGGCCGCGCTCTACCAGGTCCGGACCGGCTCGCACGGCGCCACCGACCTGTCGCCGATCTCCCTGGCCGCCGCCGTCCACGTCGACATCTCCGTGCCGAACTTCGGCATCCAGGAGTACATGGGGCACGCGGCGGAGACCGCGGAGGTGTTCCGCAGCGGGGTGCGGTTCGAGAACGGGATGCTGCTGCCGTCGGAGGAACCCGGTCTCGGTGTCGAGTACGACGACGAGGCGGCGGAGCGGTTCCCGTACGAGCCCAAGTACCTGCCCGTGGCGCGGCGCCTCGACGGCTCCGTCCACGACTGGTGACCGGCATGACGAGACTCACCGCGACCACCGCGCGCGACCTCGCCCCGGCGCTGCGGCCACTGGTCGACCCCGGCGCGTCGGAGCCCCGGATCGTCCACTTCGGACTCGGTGCGTTCCACCGCGCCCACCAGGCCGTGTACACCGAGGCCGCCGCCGCGCGCACCGGTGAACCCTGGGGCATCACGGTCGTGGCGCCGCGCTCCGAGACGTCGGTGGCCGCGCTGCGCGCCCAGGACTGCCTCTACTCCGTCACCGAACGCCACCCGGACGGACCGCGCACGCGGGTCGTGGGCTCGATCGTCGGCGCGTTGCTGATGCGGCGGGACGCGGCCGAGGTCGACGCGCTGCTGGCCGCGCCCGCCACCACCGTCGTCACCCTCACCATCACGGAGAAGGGCTACCACCGGCGTCCCGGCACGACCGACCTGGACACCGCCGCCCCGGAGATCGCCGCCGACCTCGTGGCGGACGCGGGTGACCAGCGCACCGCCGTGGCGCGGCTGGCGGGTGGCCTGGCGGCCCGGTACCGCGCGCACGGCGCGCCGATCAGCGTCGTCTCGTGCGACAACGCCACCGCGAACGGAGCCGTGCTGCGGGGTGTGGTGCGCGGCTTCGTGGAGGCGTCGCCGTGGCCGGATCGGCGCGCGCTGCTGGCCTGGCTGGACGAGTCGGTCGCGTTCCCGTCCACGGTGGTCGACCGCATCGTGCCCGCGACCACCGACGAGGACGAGGAGGCGGCGTCCGCGGCGCTCGGCCTGCGCGACCGGATGCCGGTGGTGGGCGAGCCCTACCGGCAGTGGGTGCTGGAGGACTCCTTCACCGCGGCCCGACCCGCGTGGGAACTCGACGGGGCGGTGTTGACCGGCGACGTCGCCCCCTACCAGTCGATGAAGTTGAGGCTGCTCAACGGATCGCACTCCGCGCTGGCCTACCTCGGGTTGGCGGCGGGGCACGGTTCCGTCCGCGCGGTCCTGCACACCACGTGGGGCGAGCGGTTCGTCCGCGACTTCGGCGCCGAGGTCGCGCGCACCCTCCCGGAGGGCGGGCCCGACGCGACCGCCTACGTCGAGGACCTGGTGCGCAGGTTCCGCAACCCGGCCATGCGGCACCTGCTGCGGCAGATCGGGTCCGACGGCTCGCTGAAGATCCCCGAGCGGTGGTTCGGCGCACTGCGGGAAGCACGCGGGGACACGCCGCTGCTGGAACTGGCGCTCGCCGGCTGGGTCAACTCGACCCGGCCCGACGACCGCCACCCGGTGTTCGGCACGACCGATCCGCTCGCCGAACCACTGGCCCGCTGCTGGTACGACCGCCCCGACCACGTCGAGCTGGTCGCCAGGCTGCTCCACCTCGTCGGCGCCCCGGACCTGGCCGAGCGCGCGGACCTCGTGAAAGCCGTGGCCGCCCGGCTGCCCGCACTGCGGGCCGGGCGGATCGAACTCTGACCACCACTCCCCGCTGAGCAACGGAGCACAGGATGACGGGCACCCCCGGCGCGACGCACGACGCGCCCGCGACGCGCACCACGAGAGACCTGACCAGGGCCGCGATGTCCGGCTGGCTCGGCACGGCCATGGAGTTCATGGACTTCCAGCTCTACTCGCTGGCCGCCGCGATCGTGTTCAACAAGATCTTCTTCCCGGACGTCAGCCCGGCCATCGGCCTGATCGCCGCGATGGCCACCTACGGCGTCGGCTACGTGGCCCGCCTCGCGGGCGCCGTCTACTTCGGACGGATGGGCGACCGGATCGGCCGCAAGAAGGTCCTGTTCATCACCATCGCGCTCATGGGCGCGTCGACCACCCTGATCGGCGCGCTGCCGAGCTACCAGACGATCGGCATCGCCGCGCCGATCCTGCTGGTCGCGCTGCGGCTCGTGCAGGGCTTCGGCGCGGGCGCGGAGATCGCCGGTGCCACGGTGATGCTGGCCGAGTACGCGCCGGTGCGGCGCCGGGGCCTGGTCTCCTCGCTGGTGTCGCTGGGCACGAACTCCGGCACCCTCGCCGCCTCCGGGCTGTGGGCGATCCTGATCGCGGTCCTGTCCGAGGAGCAGTTGATCTCCTGGGGCTGGCGCCTGCCGTTCCTGCTCAGCTTCGTGCTGATGGTGTTCGCGGTGTGGTTGCGGCGCAACCTCAAGGAGAGCCCCGTCTTCGAGGAGCGCGCGGATGTCGTCGACGGGGTCGCGCTGTCGCGCACCGAGGCCGAGGAGGCCGCCGCCGCGAGTGGTGACGACGTGCTGCGGCAGGGTCTGCGGCAGCGCAAGGGCAGGGCGTTCTTCGTCGCGCTGGGCCTGCGCTTCGGCCAGGCGGGCAACTCCGGGCTCGTCCAGACGTTCCTCGTCGGCTACATCGCCACGACGCTGCTGGTGAGCAAGACGGTGCCCACCACCGCCATCGTCTACGGGTCCCTGGTGGGGTTCGCGACCGTGCCGGTGGTCGGGTTGCTCGGCGACCGCTTCGGCCGCCGACCGGTCTACCTGGCGCTGACGCTGCTGACCGCCGCGTTCGCGTTCCCGATGATGCTGCTGATCACCAGCGGCAGCACGGTGGCGATCGTCGTCGCGATGGTGCTGGGCCTCAACATCGGTGTGCTCGGCCTGTTCTCGCTGGAGAGCGTCACGATGGCCGAGCTGTTCGGCTCCCGCACGCGGTTCACGCAGTTGGCGCTGGCCAAGGAGATCGGCGGCATCCTCGCCACCGCGATCGGCCCGGTCGTGGCCGCCACCCTCACCGCGGTCACCGGCCACTGGTGGCCCGTCGCGGCGATGCTCGTCGTCTACTCGCTGATCACGTTCGTGTCGGCGTACCTGGCCCCGGAGACCCGCGGGCGCGACCTGGTCCGGTTGGAGGACGCGGTATGAAGGCGGTCGTCGTGCACGGTCCGGAGGACCTGAGGATCGACGAGGTGCCCGACCCCGTGCCGGGGCCGGGGGAGGTGCTGCTGGCCGTGGAGTTCGGCGGGGTCTGCGGCTCCGACCTCGCGTACTGGAAGAACGGCGCCTCCGGCACGGCGGTGCTCCGGCACCCGCTCGTGCTCGGCCACGAGGTCGCCGGACGCGTTTCGGCCACCGGCCCCGGCGTCACCGGGTTCGCCGTCGGCCAGGCCGCGACCGTGCACCCGGCCACCCCGCTCGGGACCCTCCCGCAGCGGCTCGCGGGGCGAACCAACCTGCACGAGCGGGTCCGCTACCTGGGGTCGGCGGCGTTCGACCCGCACACCGACGGCGGTTTCAGCGAGTACGTCAAGGTGCGCGCCGACCAGGTGCGCCCGCTGCCCGACGGGGTCGGCACCCGGCTCGGGGCACTTGCCGAACCGCTGGCCGTCGCGCTGCACGCGGTCCGGCGGGCGGGCGACGTGCGCGGACGCGACGTGCTGGTCAACGGAGCCGGGCCCATCGGCTGCCTGGTGGTCGCCTCGGCGAAGCTCGCGGGCGCGGCGGGCGTCGTGGTGGCCGACGTCGCCGACCAGCCGCTGGCGATAGCGCGCGCCCTGGGAGCGGACGACGTGCGGAACCTCGCCACGGGGGACCGGCTGCCCGAGGACGTCGAACTCGTCTTCGAGGCGTCCGGAGCCCCGGCCGCGCTGGCCGGGGTCCTCCGCGCCACGGCACGCGGCGGCACCGTCGTGCAGGTCGGCAACCTGCCCGGCGCGCAGGCGCGCAGCGCGCTCGGCGACCTCGTCACCAGGGAGATCACCTGGATAGGCTCCTACCGGTTCGCGGACGAGATCACCGACGCCGTGCGGGCGCTCGGCGACGGACTGGACCTGGAGCCGCTCATCACCCGCACGTTCGACCTGGCCGACGCGGCGGCGGCGCTCGACTTCGCCGCGTCCTCGCACGGCGGCAAGGTGCTGCTGCGGATGGGAGGAGGGGCATGACCGGTGTCGTCACGCTCGGGGAGACGATGGCGCTGCTGGCGCTCCCGGAGGGCCGGATCGGCGTCGGCACGCCGGTCGTGGTCGGCATCGGGGGAGCCGAGTCCAACGTCGCCATCGCGCTGGCCCGCCTCGACGTGCCGTGCACGTGGATCAGCCGCGTGGGCGACGACGCGCTGGGAACGCTGGTGGGCAGGGAGATCCGTGCCGAGGGCGTCGCGGTGCGGGCGCGGCGCAGCACCGACGCGCCGACCGGGATGATGGTCAAGGAGCACCTCGGCGGCCGTCCCTCGCGCGTCCGGTACTACCGGAGCGGCAGCGCGGCCTCCCGGATGTCGCCCGCCGACGTCGACGAGGCGGTGGTGGCGGAGGCCGACGTCCTGCACGTCACCGGGATCACCGCCGCGCTGGGACCGGGGCCCCGTGCCGCGCTCGCCAAGGCGGTGGAGGTCGCCCGCGCCAACGGGACGCTGGTGTCGTTCGACGTCAACCACCGCAGCACCCTGTGGGGGTCGGACGAGGCGGTACCCGTGCTGTCCGGCCTGATCGCCGCCGCGGACCTGGTCTTCGCCGGCAGCGACGAGGCCGCCCTCGTGCTGGGACGGCCCGGTCCCGACCCGCTGACTCCGGAGAGCGGCGCGGAGCTGGCGGAAGCGCTCGTCGGGCTCGGGCCCGCCACCGCCGTGGTGAAGCTCGGTGAGCTGGGTTCGGTGGCGAACCGGGCGGACGAGTCGGTCTTCGCCCCCACCGAGCCGGTGCGGGTCGTCGACCCGGTGGGCGCGGGTGACGCGTTCGTCGGCGGCTACCTGGCCGAGCTGCTCCGCGGCGGGTCGCTCGCCCGGTGCCTGGCCGCGGGCAACGTCCTGGGCGGGATCGTCTGCACGGTGCCCGGCGACTGGGAGGGGCTGCCCACCAGGGCCGAGCTGGCCGCGAGGGGAAACCCGCACGAGGTGGTCCGCTGATCGTCCGCGGGGCGGTTCTCCCGCCACTTCCCATTGTGGACCGCTGGGGCAGGTGGTCCTGTTCACAGGTCGAAGGCGTGATCCGCGGCTTTCCGCAGCATTGTGGTTGTCCGATGGTCGCGGGATTCACCGTTGGCGTTTAGAGCAGTGGCGGCGAAACGCGTGGTAGTGGTTTCGTAACTTTGTTACCGATGTGTTCGAGTACGGTGATGGCTCTGCTCTATTGAGATGCGCGACCCCAGGGTTTCAGGGAGTGGAATAACCCTTGACCTGCGGTTTTGCCCCTGTCGTGGGATCGCGTGGGAGAGCTGTTGAAGTTTGTTCAGCGCTGCGGGATGATCTGCCGCGGGCGGGCTATTCCGGTTTTGTCGATGGGAGTGTTCGACCGGCCGACTCGGAAAAACGGTGATGGCTGACCGGTATGTCCGATTGTCCGAGTGCGGCCATCCGAAAGCGTGGGGCAGCGATAGTGTCGAGGAGGGTGATCATCGCTCTTTGTTCGCACGGGCTTGGTCGAGCGCGGCGTGGCGGCGCAATCCTATCCGACGTCGTTTCGAATACGCGCGGGAAGAATCGTCGACAACCCCCGGTCGGGCCTGGACCGGTGAACGGCGACGGTCGCGAAGGCTGATCATGTCGTTCACGTTCGATGGTCGGGCATGGGGGTTGGCCGCCGAGGCGGCCGTGGTGACCGAGCGGCTGGCGGACGTCGGTCGCGACCGCGGCCGGGTCGTCCTGATCTCGGGTCCGTCGGGGTCGGGCAAGACCTCGCTCCTGGACGTCGCCGCCGAGCAGGCGCACGGCGCGGGGTTCCGGGTCCTGCGGACGGCCGGAGGGCCGCTGGCGCGCCACACCGAGTTCGGGGCCGTCCGCCGGATCTTCCGGACCTCGTCGGTCGACGCCGCGGGACGGCGGGCCATGACGGACGCCATCCGGTTCACCCGGAGCCACACCGAGGTCGCCGTCGCGTACGGCGAGGCGCGGTGGGCGGGCATCCCGATCGAGGTGCTGCACTCCCTCTACCGGTCGATGGCGACCCTGGCCGCGGTCCAGCCCGTCGCCCTCGTCGTCGACGACCTGCACCAGGTCGACCTGTCGTCCGTCAGGTGGCTCGTCCACCTCGCCCGGCGGGTGGCCGGACTGCCGGTGGTGGTGTTCGCGACGGTGGCCGACGACGTGGACAACCCCGCGGACACCCTGCTCGCCGAACTCGGGGCGGCGCCCCGGTGCCAGGTCCTCCGCCTGGCGCCACTGGGTCCCGAGGCGGCGACGACGATGGTCGCCCGACACCTGGAGGCCGAACCGGCCGCCGAGTTCACCGCCGTGTGCCACGAGGTGTCGGGGGGCAACCCGCTGGTGCTGCGGGAAACGCTCCGCGCGCTCGCGAACCGGTCGGTGCCACCGCTGCCGGACCGGGTGGACCTCGCGCGCGAGGTGGGCGTCCGCGCGCGCTGCAAGTGGGTCCTGGACGTGCTGCGCGCGCAGGCCGGTCCGGTCGTCCTCCTGGCGCGGGTGATCGCCGTGCTCGGGGACGACGCCGACCTGTCCGTCGTCGCCGAGGTGGGGTCCGCCGAACTGACCGCGACCCGGCGGGCGGCGGCCGTGCTCGGCCGGGTGGGCGTGCTGGTCCCCGGCACGCTGGAGTTCACCCACCCGGCTATGGCCGAGACGATCGCGCGGGACACGACCTCGTCGCAACTCGTCCGGCTGCACCAGCGGGCCGCCAGGTCGCTCAGCGACCGGGGGGCGCCGGTCGACGTGGTCGCCGCCCACCTGCTCGCCGCGGGCCCGCCGGAGCAGCCGGAGATGGTCACCGTGCTGCGCGAGGCCTCGTCGACGGCCGTCGAACGCGGTGCGCCCGACCTGGCCATGTCCTACCTGCGGCACGCGCTGACCGGGCGGTGGGAGCCCGACCTGCGGATCACCCTGCTCGGCGCGCTCACCCTGGTCGAGCGGTCGGCCGACCCGAAGTCGGCGTGGGAGCACCTGGTGGAGGCGCTGCGGATGATGGACTCGCCGCTGCGCAGGGCCCGCGCGGCGATCAGCCTGTTCCCGCTGCCCACCGGTTCCGCCGCGGCCACCCTGGTCGACGTGCTGGAGGACTGCCTGGAACGGCTGGGCCCGGTGGCCGGGACCGAGCCCGAGGTCGACGAGTTGCGTACCAGGCTGTTCGCCCACACGATCTGCGTGGCCGTGGGGGACCGCGACGTGATGGCGCGGCTGAGGCCGCGCGTCGACGCGCTGGACGAGGACTCGCTGGGCGGCACGCCGGGGCAGTGCGCGCTGCTGGCGATCAAGGTGTTCTTCGCCGCGATGGAGGGTGAGCGGGACGCGGCGTCCGCGGTCGAGTCGGTCACCCGTGCGATGCGGGGCGACCTGCTGCTGCGCGACGACATGCTGCACCCGATGTTCATGTCCGCGCTCGCGGTGCTGCAGGTGGCCGAGCGGTTCGACCTCGTCGCGCCCCTCTACGACATCGGCATCGCCGAGGCCAAGGCGCGCAACCTGCCGATGGTGCACGCGATGCTGTGCGGCGCGCGGTCGGCGCTGCGGTTCCACGGCGGTGACGTGCCCGGTGCGCTGGCCGACGCCAGGGCGGCGTCGGAAGCGCACTCCGCCGGGTACCGGGGTGACAACCAGCCGCTGACGGTGGCGGCGGCCGTCGCGTGCCTCGGTGAACTCGGCCGGTGGGACGAGGCCGCGGACCTGCTGGACACCGACTTCTCACCCGCCGCCGAACGGTCCTACCGCTGGTGCTCGGTGCTCGCCGCGCGGGCCTGGGTGTTCGAGGGCCGGGGCGACCTCAGGTCCGCGCTGGACCACCTGCTCGAATGCGGCCGCAGGCTGTCCTGGTGGAACATCCACAGCGAGGTGTACCTGCCCTGGCGGGGCCGGGCCGCGCTGCTGCACCACCGGCTCGGCAACACCGCCGAGGCCCGCAGGCTGGCGGGGGAGGCGCTCGACTCGGCCCAGCGCTGGGGCACCGACGGCGCCATCGGCTCGGCGCTGCGGGCGCTGGGGGTCGTCGAGGGGGGCGTGCGGGGGATCGCCCTGCTGCGCCGGGCCGTGGTGCACGGCGAGAGGTCCGCGGCCCGGTTGGAGCTGGCCAAGACCCTCATCGAGCTGGGGTGCGCGCAGCACGCGGCCGACGACCACGAGGTGGCGCGCAGGACCCTGCGCCGGGGTCTGGACCTGGCGACCCAGTGCGGTGCCGCGGTGGTGGCCGCGCGCGCCCGGACCGAGCTGATCGCCGCGGGGGGCAGACCGCGGCGCAACCGCCTGCACGGGACGAACGCGCTCACCCCGGCCGAGTCGCAGGTCGTGCGCTTCGCCGCCCGCGGCATCAGCAACGACGAGATCGCCCAGGCCCTCTTCGTGACCCAGCGGACCGTCGAGTTCCACCTCACCAACAGCTACCGCAAGCTCGGCCTGACCGAACGCTCGCAGCTCACCGACGTGGTGGAACCGGACGACCCGCGGTGAGGTCACCGCGGCTCGGCCGTGTGGTAGGCGCGGCAGCTCAGCGGGACGGTCACGGCGGTGATGACCGTGAGCATCACCAGCGCGGTCGCCAGCGGGTGCTCGGACACGACGCTGCCGGTGCTCGCGGACGCCGGACCGCCCCACAGCTCCCGGCACGCGCTGGACACGGCGCTGATCGGGTTCCACTCCGCCAGCACCCGCAGCCACATCGGCAGGTCGTCGAGCGGCACGAAGGCGTTGGACAGGAACGAACCGCACACCAGCACCAGGCCCGAGAACGCGCCGAGGGCCTCGGGGCTGCGGATCGACAGCCCGAGCAGCACGCCGAACCACAGCATGACGTAGGTGAAGAGCAGCAGCAGCGCGAACCCCGCGGCGATCGACAGCGCGCCGGTGTCCGGCCGCCAGCCGAGCAGCACCCCGACGACGGAGGCGATGGAGATGCCGATGGCCGCCAGGCCGAGGTCGGACACCGTGTGGGCCACCAGGATCGCGACGCGCGACGTCGGCAGCGACCGGAACCGGTCCACCAGCCCGTTGCGGAGGCTGGTCGCCGTCCCGATGGCGATGCTGCCGACGCAGGCGAGCGCGACCTGCGCGCCGACGCCGGCCATCATGTAGTCGAGGTAGTCGCCGCCCTGCACGGAGATCGCCTTGTTCAGCATGTAACCGAGCACCAGCACCATGGTGATCGGGGTCAGGGTGACGCTGAGGATCCTCGTCGGCATCCGCCGCAGGTGCAGCAGGTGCCTGCCGATCAGGGCGGTCGTGTCGCCCAGCACGCCGTTCACGAGTTGCCCCGTCCGGTCAGGTGGACGAACACGTCGTCGAGGGACGGGCGGCGCAGGGCGAACTCCGCGATCTCCAGCCGGGCGGCCTCCAGCGCCGTCGCGGCCGTCGCGACCGCGCCCATCCCGTCGGGCAGCCGAACCGAGACGCCCCTCCCGTCCCCGGTCTCCCGCGGCGGTGTCGCCGCCATCGGTGCCAACACGGCCAACGCCGCCCCCACGTCGTGGCTGTGCGCCACGGTGACCTCCAACCACTCGGTGCCGACCTTGCGCTTCAACTCGTGCGGAGTGCCCTCGGCGATCACCACGCCGTGGTCCACCACGGCGATCCGGTCGGCGAGCACGTCCGCCTCCTCCAGGTACTGCGTGGTGAGCAGCACGGTGACGCCGGACGCGACCTGGTCGCGGATCATCCGCCAGAGCGTCGCCCTGCTGCTCGGGTCCAGGCCGGTGGTCGGCTCGTCGAGGAACACCACCGGGGGTGAGGAGACCAGGCACGCGGCCAGGTCCAGCCTCCGGCGCATGCCGCCGGAGTACGTGCGGGTGAGCCTGTCGGCCGCCTCGGTCAGCTCGAACCTGTCCAGCAGCTCGACCGCGCGGTCCCTCGCCCCCTGCTTGCCGAGGCGCAGCAGGGTGCCGAGCAGCACGAGGTTCTCGCGACCGGTGAGCTGCTCGTCGACGGCCGCGTACTGGCCCGCCAGGCCGATCCGCCTGCGCACCTCGCGGGGCTCGCGCAGCACGTCGTAGCCGGCGACCACGGCCCGGCCCGAGTCCGGCCGGGCGAGGGTCGCGAGGATCCTCACCGTGGTCGTCTTCCCGGCACCGTTGGGACCCAGCACACCCAGCACCGTTCCCGCGGGCACGGACAGGTCCACACCCTTGAGCGCCTGATGGTCCGAAAAGGACTTCTTCAGCCCCTCGGCCTCGATCGCAGCGTTCATGCCCGCCTCATCCACGTCGACAACCTTCCGACGTGAGTGCACCAGCACGGCTGCTTGCCAAGGGCCAGTCGTCCTTGCCGCACGCCAGTTCCGGCCGACCTACTGTCCAGCAGTCGCCGAGAACGAAAGGGGAACAGGCCGATGAAGTGGACGCCGACGGAGATCAGACCACAGGACGTCGCGGCCCGCGCGGACGTGGAAGGTCTCACCGACCACCTCCGGAGCATCGACCTGGACGATCTGCTCGTCCGGTCGAAGGTCGTGGTGTTCAGGGGGTTCGACATCCCCGAGGACGCCCTGGAGGGCGTGCTGGACCTGGTGCTCCCCGACCGCTTGGCCTACGTGCACGGGAACACGCCGCGCACCAAGGTCGGCAAGAACGTGTACACGTCGACCGAGTACCCGCCCGAGTTCTCCATCTCCATGCACAACGAGATGTCCTACGCCCACCACTGGCCCGCGCGGCTCGCGTTCTACTGCGCCAAGCCCGCCACCTCCGGTGGCGCGACGCCGGTGGTGGACGGCACCGCGTGGCTCGCGGCGCTGGACGACGACCTCCGCGAGCGGTTCGCCGACGGCGTCTGCTACACGCAGAACCTGCACGGGGGCATGGGTTTCGGCAAGAGCTGGCAGGACACCTTCGAGACCTCCGACGCCGCCAAGGTGGAGGAGTTCCTGGCGGGCAGCGAATCCACGTGGGAATGGCTGTCCGACGGCACCCTGCGGGTGCGCCAGCAGCGCCGGGCGCTGCACGTCCACCCCGTGACCGGCGAGGAGGTCTGGTTCAACCAGGCCGACCAGTGGCACGTCGCCGCGCTGGACCCGGAGACGTCCGCCGCGATGTCGGAAATCCTGTCCGAGGACGAGATGCCCCAGTCGGTGACGTTCGCCAACGGCGACCCGATCCCGGCGGAGTACGTCAAGCAGATCCGCGACCGCGGCCTCGACACCGCCGTGGACGTCGACTGGCGGCAGGGTGACCTGATGCTGGTGGAGAACGTGCTGGCGGGCCACGGCCGCAGGCCGTTCGAGGGACCTCGCCGCATCCTCGTGGCGATGTCGGACTGACGAAGAGCACAGGGAGTCCAGCATGTTCCAGCCGTCGTTCGCGGTGATCTCCGGGGCCCAGGTGCACCGGGCGCTCACCGGCAACGAGAAGATGATCGTGGACCTGGTCGAGGCCACCTACCGCGTGCACGGCCGGGGTGACACGGTGAACCCGCCGTCGTACTTCCTGCGGATGCCCGACCGGCCCACGTCCCGCATCATCGCCCTCCCGGCCGCCCTCGGCGGGGAGTCCGCGGTGGACGGTCTCAAGTGGATCTCCAGCTTCCCCGAGAACGTGGCGGCGGGCATCCCGAGGGCGTCCGCGGTGCTGATCCTCAACGACCACGACACCGGGTACCCGTTCGCCTGCCTGGAGAGCTCCATCATCAGCGCCGCCCGCACGGCCGCGTCCGCCGCGCTCGCCGCGGACCGGCTGACCGAGGGCACCGGCCGTCCGCGCCGGATCGGGTTCTTCGGGGTCGGCCTGATCGCCCGCTACATCCACACCTACCTGGCGGGCACCGGCTGGTCGTTCGACGAGATCGGCGTGCACGACCTGTCGGCCGAGCACGCCGCCGGGTTCCGCGACTACCTCGACGGGACCGGCACCACCGCGCTGATCACCGTGCACTCCGATCCCGAGACCCTGATCCGCGACTCGGACGTCGTGGTGTTCGCGACCGTCGCGGGCGCGCCGCACGTCACCGACGTGAGCTGGTTCGACCACAACCCGCTCGTGCTCAACGTGTCGCTGCGCGACCTGGCCCCGGAGATCATCCTGGCCTCGGCGAACGTGGTCGACGACGTCGAGCACTGCCTGAAGGCCGACACCTCGCCGCACCTCGCCGAGCAGTTGACGGGCAACCGCGACTTCATCGACGGGACGCTGGACGAGGTCATCAGCGGCGCCGTCGTCCCCAGGACCGGCAGGCCGCTCGTGTTCTCCCCGTTCGGCCTCGGCGTGCTCGACCTCGCCCTCGGTCGCTACGTCCACGAGCAGCTCCGCGCGGCGGGCGAGCTCGAACCGGTCGAGGACTTCTTCTACGAGTTGCGGCGCTACGGCGACCCGCGGCGATCCCACACGTCTTAGGAGGTGCCATGTCGATCATCACGGCTCCGCAGGACTTCCACGTCGAAGACCTGTTCGTCGACCTCGGTGCGGTGTTGGACCGGTCCCTGTACCTGAAGTGCGAGGGCTTCAACTTCGCTGGGTCGGTCAAGCTCAAGGCGGCAGCCGAGATGATCGCCGCCGCCGAACGCAGCGGCAGGTTGACCCGCGACTCGGTCATCGTCGAGTCCTCGTCCGGCAACCTCGGCATCGCGCTGAGCATCATCGCGGCGCACAAGGGCTACCGGTTCATCTGCGTCACCGACTCGCGGTGCAACCTGACCACCCGCCGGATGATGGAGTCCCTGGGCAGCCAGGTGCACACCATCACCGAGCCCGACGCCGACGGCGGTTTCCTGGGCGCGCGGATCGCGTACGTGCGCGACATGGTCGCCTCGGACCCGAACTGCCTGTGGCTCAACCAGTACGCGAACGTGAACAACTGGAAGGCCCACTACCGGCGCACGGCGCCCGCCATCGCGACCCAGTTCCCCGACCTCGACGTGCTGTTCGTCGGCGCGGGCACCACCGGCACGCTGATGGGCTGCGCCCGGTACTTCCGCGACGAGGGCCTGCCGGTCCGGATCGTCGCCGTGGACAGCGCCGGATCGGTCACCTTCGGCGGCGCGCCGGGTCCGCGCATGATCCCCGGTCTCGGCACGAGCGTCCGACCCGACCTCCTGGTCGAATCGCTGGTCGACGACGTGGTCTACGTCCAGGAGGCGGACACCATCCGCGCCTGCCACCGCCTGGCGCGGCACGGGTTCCTCTTCGGCGGCTCCACCGGGACCGTGGTCAGCGGGGCGCGCGCGTGGCTCGACGAGAACGCCGCGGGCCGGGACCTGATCTCCGTCGCGATCTCCCCCGACCTGGGGGAGCGGTACCTGGACACCGTCTACCAGGAGAACTGGCTGCGCGACATCTACGGCGAGGACGTGCTCGCCGCCGAACTCGAGAACGCGGGAGCGCGGTCCAATGACTGAACAGACAGGGAAACGACTGCCGCTGTCGGCGGCGCAGACCGAGCTCTGGTACGCGCAGCAGTTGGATCCGGGCAACCCGATCTGGAACATCGCCGAGTACTACACGATCGACGGTCAGCTCGACACCGCGCTGTTCGAGAAGGCGATCCGGCACTGCGTCGACGAGACCGACTGCCTGCGCGTCCGGTTCGAGCAGCAGGACGGCGAGGTCGTCCAGGTCGTGCGCCCCGCCGTGGACTGGGACCTCCAGGTCGTCGACCTGGTCGGTGCCGAAGCCCCGTACTCGGAGGCGTTCGACTGGATGCAGGCCGACCTCACGACCGCGGTGGGCCTCGACGCGCCGCTGCTGTTCGGGTTCGCCCTGATCAAGCTCTCGCTCACCAGGGTCCTGTTCTACCAGCGGGCGCACCACATCCTGTGGGACGGGTTCAGCGAGGCGCTGTTCACCCGCAGGCTGGCCCAGGTCTACACCGCGATGCAGGACGGCGAGCCCTACCTGGACGGCGCGTTCGCCGGGGTGGACGTCCTGGTCGACGAGGAACTCGCCTACCGCGAGTCCCCGCACTTCGAGCGGGACCGCCGGTACTGGGCCGACCGGTTCCCCGAACCCGTCGAGCTGACCGAGATCTCCGGACGTCCCGCGACGCCCGTGCGCCACCACACCCGCCTGGTCCTCGACATCGACCACGACGTCGCCACCCGCATGCGGTCGGTGGCGTGGGACGCCAGGGCGGCCCTGCCGACCCTGGTGGTCGCGGCCACGGCCGCGTACGCCCAGCGGATGACCGGCCGCCAGGACGCCGTGCTGTCCATGCCGGTGACCGCGCGGGCCACCGCCGCCACGAAGGCGGTGCCCGGCATGCGGGCGAACGTCGTGCCGCTGGCCCTGCGCATCGCGCCGACGACGACGCGCGCCGAGCTGCTGGCGCTCGCGGGCGGTGAACTCGGCAAGGCCTTGCGGCACCAGAGGTTCCGCGGCAGGCAGGTCCGCGAACTCATGGGGCTCGCGCCCGACGACCGCCGCCCGTTCGGCCCCGAGGTCAACGTGGTGTCGTTCGTGGAGGAGATGCGGTTCGGCACGTGCACCGTGACCACGTCGAACCTGTCGACCGCGCCGAGCGACGACCTGACGATCACCGTGTTCCCGACCGCCGACGACGGCCTGGGCATGTACTTCGACGGCAACACGGACCTGTACTCGCCGGACGAGCTGGTCGGACACCTCAACCGCTTCCACGACTTCCTCGACGCGTTCACCTCGCTGTCGCCGGACGAACCGCTGAGCCGGATCGACGTGCTGGAGCCCGCTGAGCGGGAGCGGCTGCTGGTGGAGTGGAACGCCACGGATCGGGCCGGTGGGTTCGAGGACGTGGTCGAGCGGGTGCGTGAATTCGCTCTGTCCGTGCCGGATGCCGTTGCGGTGGTTGATGATTCGGGTTCGGTGACGTACTCGGAGCTGGTGGCTCGGGCAAGTGCGGTGTCGCGCCGGGTCGGTGCTCCTCTGGTGGGTGTGCTGTCCGACCCCGGTATCGGGTTCGTGGTCTCGGTGTTGGGCGTGCTCGGCGCTGGTTCCGCTTACGTGCCACTGGATCCTGAGGCGCCGACCTCCCGGAACGCCGCCCTCGTGGCCGACAGCGGTATCGGGCTGCTCCTGGTCGGCCCGGCGCACGCCGAGGTGGCGCGGTCGATCGCGGGCGGCGGTGTCGACGTGGTCGTGCTGGACGACGCCGCCGACGAGCACCTGGCGGAGCTGTCGGGCCGGTCGGACGACCTCGGGTACGTGATCTTCACGTCCGGTTCCACCGGTGTGCCCAAGGGCGCGATGGTGCACCGCGGCGGCATGGTGAACCACCTGTTGGCGAAGGTGGAGGACCTGGGTCTGTCCGATGTGGACACGGTGGTGCAGAACGCGCCACTGACGTTCGACATCTCGGTGTGGCAGTCGCTGGTGGCCCTGGTGGTGGGTGGCACGACGAGGGTCGTCGGCCGCGACACCGCGATGGACCCGGCGGCGCTGTTCGCGCTCGACGGTGTGACGGTACTGGAAGTGGTGCCGTCGCTGCTCCGGACGGCGTTGGACGCCTGGGATTCCGGCGCGGCGCTCCCGGACCTCTCGAAGCTGCGGTGGCTGGTCGTCACGGGTGAGGCACTCGCTCCGGACCTCTGCGTCCGGTGGACGGAGCGGTACCCGGCCATCCCGCTGGTGAACGCCTACGGTCCGACCGAGTGCTCCGACGACGTGACCCACGCCCTCATCACCGGCGATCCCGGAGTTCGAGCCCCCATCGGCCGTGCGGTGCGCAACACGCGGCTGTACGTGCTGGGCGACGACCTGGCACCGGTACCCCAGGGCGTGCCCGGCGAGCTGTACGTCGGCGGCTCGGGTGTCGGCCGCGGCTACCTGAACGACCCGGTCCGCACCTCCGCGGTGTTCGTGGCCGACCCGTTCACCGCCGGGAAGCGCATGTACCGCACCGGTGACCGCGTGGTGTACCGGTCCGACGGCCAACTGGAGTTCCTGGAGCGCCGCGACCACCAGGTGAAGATCAGGGGCCACCGGATCGAGCTAGGCGAGATCGAGAGCGCCCTGCGCGGCCTGGACGGGATCACCGACGCCGTCGTCTCGGTCGGCGCGGACGCCTCCGGGCAGAAGCGGCTGATCGGCTACGTCGTCGGCGACACGGCGGGCGTGAAGGCGGCGGTGAGCGCCGTGCTGCCCGACTACATGGTCCCCTCGGTCGTCGTGGGGCTCGCGGAACTCCCCCTGACGGCCAACGGCAAGGTCGACCGCAAGGCGCTGCCAGCGCCGGACTTCAGCGCCGTGTCGACGTCGAGCGCACCGCGCACCCCCGGCGAGGAGATCCTCTGCGGGCTGTTCGCCGAGGTGCTGGGCGTGCCGGTGGTCGGCGTGGACGACAGCTTCTTCGACCTCGGTGGCCACTCCCTGATCGCGACCAGGCTGATCGGCCGCGTGCGGACCGTCCTCGGCGCCGAGCTGACGCTGCGGGAGCTGTTCGACGCCCCGACCGTCGCCGCGCTCGCCGCGGGCCTGACGGGCGGACGGCCCCGCCGGGCGCTGGTGGGCGCCGTGCGGCCCGAACTGGTCCCGCTGTCCCCCGGACAGCAGCGGCTGTGGTTCCTCAACCAGCTCGAAGGCCCGAACGCCACCTACAACGTGCCCGCCGTGCTGCGGCTGACCGGTGACCTCGACGTGCGGGCGCTGGAAGCGGCGCTCGGCGACTTCGTCGAGCGGCACGAGACCCTGCGCACGGTCTTCCCCGAGCAGGGCGGCACCCCGCACCAGGTCGTGCTCGACCCGGCCGCCGTGGTCACCGGGCTGGACGTCGTGCCGGTGACCGAGGCAGGCCTCGCGAACGCGATCACCGAGTTCGCCGCCATCCCGTTCGACATCGTCTCGGAGGCGCCCGTCCGGGCCCGGCTGTTCGCCGTCGGCCCGCGGGAGCACCACCTCGTCCTGTCCCTGCACCACATCTCCAGCGACGGCTGGTCCGCGGGACCGCTGCGCCGCGACCTCGCCGAGGCCTACTCGGCCCGCGTGGCCGGGCACGCGCCCGTGTGGACGCCGCTCACCGTGCAGTACATCGACTACAGCATCTGGCAGCGCGACCTGCTCGGCGACGAGGAGGACCCGACGAGCCCGGCGGCGCAGCAGCTCGCCTACTGGCGGGACCAGCTCGCGGACCTGCCGGACGACGTGGCGCTGCCCGTGGACCGGCCGCGGCCCGCCACCCGGTCCAACCGCGGCGGAACGGTCGTCGTGGCGGTCGAACCCGCCCTGCACGGCCAGGTCGCCGACCTGGCCAGGGAAACCGGGACCAGCGTCTTCATGGTCGTGCAGGCGGCGCTCGCCACGATGATGCACAAGCTCGGCGCGGGCACCGACATCCCGATCGGCATCCCGATCGCCGGTCGCACCGACGAAGCGCTCGACGACCTGGTCGGCCTGTTCATCAACACCCTGCTGCTGCGCAACGACCTGTCCGGCGACCCGACGGTGCGGGACCTGCTCGGCCGGGTCCGGGAGACCGACCTCGCGGCGTACGCCAACCAGGACCTGCCGTTCGAGCGCCTGGTCGAGGTGCTCCGGCCCGCCCGTTCGCTGGCGAAGCAGCCGCTGTTCCAGGTCGTGATGGCCTACCAGAACGAGATCGCCGACCCGCCGGAACTGGCCGGGCTGGCCACCGAGTTCCGCGTGCACACCATCGGCACGGCCAAGTTCGACCTCAACTTCGAGTTCACCGAGCTGGCGGCCGGAGGCGTCACGCTGTCCGTCGAGTACAGCGAGGACCTGTTCGACGAGACGACGGTCGAGCTGATGGGCGTCCGGTTCCTGCGGATCCTGGAGTCCTTCACCGCCGACGCGGACCAGCACCTGGGCGCGGTCGACGTGCTGGACGGCTTCGAACGGCGGCAGCTCGTCCAGGAGTACCGCGACGCCAGGACGTTCGTGCTCGACGAGTACCTGCGGCCCGTCCCGCGCGGTGTCGCGGGCGAGCTGTTCTTCGCCAGCCCCGCGGTTCCCGGCCTGTCGCCCGAGGTGATGGACCCGGAGGGCGAGCGGTTCGTGTCGAGCCCCGTTGCCGGGGACGGCACGTGGCTGATGCGCACCGGTGAACTGGTCAGGTGGAACGGCACGACCGCCGAGCGGGTCGGCAAGGTCGTGCGCAAGCTCCCGGTTCGGGCGCCGGAGGTGGTGCCCGAACCGGTGTCCGAACCCGAGGACACCTACCGGGCTCCTCGCACCCCGCAGGAGGAGATCCTCTGCGGCCTGTTCGCCGAGGTCCTGAACCTGCCGCGGGTCGGCCGCGACGACAACTTCTTCGAGTCGGGCGGCCAGTCGCTGCTGGCCAACCGACTGGTCAGCCGCGCGCGGACGATGCTGGACTCCGAGCTGGCGGTGCGCGACCTGTTCGAGGCGCAGACGCCCGCCGACCTCGCCGGACGGCTGGGCGGCGGCCGGAACAGGCCCGCGCTGGTCGCGGGGGAGCGCCCCGACGTGCTGCCGCTGTCGTTCGGGCAGCAGCGGCTGTGGTTCCTCAACAGGCTCGAGGGCGACTCGGCCACGTACACGATCCCGCTGGCCCTGCGGCTCAGCGGCAAGCTCGACCGCGGCGCGCTGCGCGACGCGTTCGCCGACGTGGTCGACCGGCACGAGGTCCTCCGGACCGTCTACCCCGAGGTCGACGGCTCGCCGCGGCAGGAGATCAGGACGGTCCTGCCCAGGATGATCGAGCAGGACGTGTCCGAGGAGGAGCTGAACGCCGCGCTCGTCTCGGCCGCGAGCCGCGGCTGGGACCTCACCACCGACCTGCCCGTGCGGGCGGAACTGTTCTCCCTCGCCCCCGAGGAGCACGTCCTCCTGCTGACGTCGCACCACATCGCCAGTGACGGCTGGTCCGCCACCCCGCTGGCCCGCGACCTCGCCCACGCCTACCGGGCCCGCCTGGCCGGGTCCGCCCCGGAGTGGACGCCGCTCCCGGTGCAGTACGCGGACTACGCGCTGTGGCAGCGCGACCTGCTCGGCGACGAGGACGCGCCGGACAGCGTGGCGGCGAAGCAGTTGGCGTTCTGGCGCGCGGCGCTCGCCGACCTCCCCGACGAGCTGGGGCTGCCGACCGACCGGCCGCGTCCGGACGTGTCCAGCTACCGCGGCGACACCATCAGGTTCGAGCTGCCCGCCGACCTGCACCGGGGAGTGGCCGACCTCGCGCGGACGACCGGCGCCAGCACGTTCATGGTGCTCCAGGCCGCGCTCTCGGCCCTCTTCGGCAAGCTCGGCGCGGGCACGGACATCCCCATCGGCGCGCCGATCGCGGGCCGCACCGACGACGCGCTCGACGACCTGGTCGGGTTCTTCCTGAACACGCTGGTGCTGCGCGCCGACGTGGCGGGCGACCCGACGTTCCGCGAACTGCTCGGCCGGGTCCGGGAGACCGACCTCGCGGCGTACGCCAACCAGGACCTGCCGTTCGAGCGGCTGGTGGAGGTGCTCAACCCCGTCCGGTCGAGGTCGCGCCAGCCCCTGTTCCAGGTCGTGCTGATCTTGCAGAACAACGCGACCGCCGAGGTCGACCTGCCCTCGCTGCGCACGTCCGCGGAACTGCTCAGCACGCCCGCGGCAGACGTGGACCTGCATTTCGACTTCATCGAGGAGCACGACGCCACCGGTGTCGGCCAGGGCGTCGAGGGTCTGCTGAAGTTCAGCACCGACCTGTTCGACCGGTCCACCGCGGCCCGCATGGTCGAGCAACTGGTGCGCCTGCTGTCCACGGTCGTCGCCGACCCCGATCGGCGGATCAGCGCCGTCGACGTGCTGGAGCCCGCGGAGCGGGAGCGGCTGCTGGTGGAGTGGAACGCCACGGATCGGGCCGGTGGGTTCGAGGACGTGGTGGAGCGGGTGCGTGAATTCGCTCTGTCCGTGCCGGATGCCGTTGCGGTGGTTGATGATTCGGGTTCGGTGACGTACTCGGAGCTGGTGGCTCGGGCGAGTGCGGTGTCCCGTCGAGTCGACGCGCCGCTGGTGGGTGTGCTGTCCGACCCCGGTATCGGGTTCGTCGTCTCGGTGTTGGGCGTCCTGGGCGCTGGTTCGGCCTATGTGCCTCTCGACCCCACCGCGCCGGTGACGAGGAACGCCGGTCTCGTGGCGGACGGCGGCATCGGGCTGCTCCTGGTGGGCCCTGAGCACACCGAGGTGGCGCGGTCGATCGCCGGGGACGGCGTCGACGTGCTCGTCCTGGACGACGCGGCCGATGACGACCTGGCGCCGGTCTCCGGTGTCGGTGACGACCTCGGGTACGTGATCTTCACGTCCGGTTCCACCGGTGTGCCCAAGGGCGCGATGGTGCACCGCGGCGGGATGGTGAACCACCTGTTGGCGAAGGTGGAGGACCTGGGTCTGTCCGATGTGGACACGGTGGTGCAGAACGCGCCGCTGACGTTCGACATCTCGGTGTGGCAGACGCTCGTCGCACTCGTGGTGGGTGGCACGACGCGGGTGGTCGGTCGGGAGACCGCGATGGACCCGGCGGCGCTGTTCGCCCTGGACGGTGTGACGGTGCTGGAAGTGGTGCCGTCGTTGCTGCGCACCGCTTTGGACGCCTGGGACTCCGGCGCTGCCGTGCCGGACCTGGCGAAGCTGCGGTGGCTGGTCGTCACGGGTGAGGCACTGGCCCCGGACCTGTGCGTCCGGTGGGCGGAGCGGTTCCCGGCGATCCCGCTGGTGAACGCCTACGGCCCGACCGAGTGCTCCGACGACGTGACCCACGCCGTCATCACCGGCGACCCCGGCGCGCGTGCGCCGATCGGCAAGGCCGTCCGGAACACCAGGCTCTACGTGCTGGGCGACGACCTCGGGCTGGTCCCGGTCGGCGTGCCGGGTGAGCTGTACGTCGGCGGCGCGGGTGTCGGCCGCGGTTACCTGAACGACCCCGCCCGCACGGCGGCGGTGTTCGTGGCCGACCCGTTCACGGCCGGGAAGCGCCTGTACCGCACCGGCGACCGGGTGTTGCGCAGGCCCGACGGTCAACTGGAGTTCCTGGAGCGGCGCGATGACCAGGTGAAGATCCGCGGTCACCGCATCGAACTGGGCGAGGTCGAGACGGCGCTGCGCGGTGTCGACGGCGTCCTGGACGTCACGGTCGTCGCCCGTGGCGACGCGCTGGGCACCAAGCGCCTGGTGGCCTACGTCGTCGGCGACACCACCGCCATCAGGGACGAGGCGGGCCTGGTCCTGCCCGACTACATGGTGCCGTCGCTGTTCGTCGGCCTGCCCGAACTGCCGCTCACGGCCAACGGCAAGGTCGACCGCAAGGCGCTGCCCGCGCCGGACTTCGGCGGCGCCGCGCCGTGGCAGCAGCCGCGCACGGTGACCGAGGAGGTCCTCTGCGGCCTGTTCGCCGAGGTGCTGGACGTCCCGAAGGTGGGCGTGCACGACAGCTTCTTCGACCTGGGTGGCCACTCGCTGCTCGCCACCAGGCTGATCAGCCGCGCGCGGACCGTCCTCGGCGCGGAGCTGTCCCTGCGGGAGCTGTTCGACGCGCCGACCGTCGTGGGGCTCGCGGCCGGGTTCGCCGACGACACCCCGGTCCGGCCGCCGCTGGTCCGCTCGGACCGCCCGGACACCATCCCGCTGTCGTCCGGTCAGCAGCGGCTCTGGTTCCTCAACCGCCTGGAGGGCGGGACCTCCACCTACAACATCCCGATCGCGCTGCGGCTGGTCGGGGACCTCGACCGGACCGCGCTCGAACGGGCGCTGTCGGACGTCGTCGAACGGCACGAGAGCCTGCGGACGGTCTTCCCGGAGGCCGACGGCGAACCGCGCCAGCGCGTCCTGGACGACGTCCGGCTCACCATCCCGGTCGCCGCGACCGACGAGAGCACGCTGGACAAGGCCCTCGCCGCGGCGGTGGGCCGCGGGTTCGACCTCACCGCCGACGTCCCGATCCGCGCCGAGCTCTTCGCGCTGGCGCCACGGGACCACGTGCTGCTGGTCGTGGTGCACCACATCGCGGGCGACGGCTGGTCGATGGCGCCGCTGGCCGCCGACCTGGCCGAGGCGTACGCGGCCCGCCGGACCGGCGTCAGTCCCGAGTGGACCCCGCTCCCGGTGCAGTACGTCGACTACAGCGCCTGGCACCGGACGTTGCTCGGTTCCGAGGACGACCCGACCAGCACCGCGTCGCGGCAGCTCGCCTACTGGCAGGACCAGCTCGCCGGCCTCCCCGACCAGTTGAGCCTGCCCGCCGACCGGCCGCGGCCCGCCGTGGCGGGCCACCACGGCGACACGATCCGCTTCGAGATCGACGCCGACCTGCACGAGGCGCTCGCCGCGCTGGCCAGGCAGACCGGGACCAGCCTGTTCATGGTGCTGCAAAGCGGGTTGGCGTCCCTGCTGCACGCGCTGGGCGCGGGCACGGACATCCCGATCGGCACCCCTGTCGCCGGTCGGACCGACGACGCGCTCGACGACCTCGTCGGCATGTTCATCAACACGCTGGTGCTGCGCACCGACGTCGCGGGCAACCCGAGCTTCCGGGACCTGCTCGGTCGGGTGCGTGCGGTCGACCTGGCCGCCTACGCCCACCAGGACCTGCCGTTCGACCGGCTGGTCGACGTCCTGAACCCGGTCCGGTCCACGTCGGTGCCGCCGCTGTTCCAGACGATGCTGGTGATGCAGAACAACCCGCCCGCCGAGGTGCGGCTGCCCGGTCTGGAGGCCGCGGTGCTGCCGGTCGGCACCGGCACGGTCAAGTTCGACTTCCGGTTCGAGTTCACCGTCGACGCCGACGTCCTGCGCGCGGTCGTCGACTTCAGCACCGACCTCTACGACCGCGCGACGGTCGAGCGGATCGCCGCGATGCTGGTGCGCGTCCTCCGCTCGGCCGCGGCCGACCCGGACGTCCGCCTCGCCGCGCTCGACGTCGTCGAGCCCGCCGAGCGGCACGCCGTCACCAGCGGGTGGAACGACACCGCCTTCGCGGTGGAGCCGTTCACGATGCCGGAGCTGTTCCAGCGCCAAGCGCTTGCGACGCCGGCGGCCACCGCGCTGGTGGTCGCCGCGGAGGAGCTGTCCTACGCGGAGCTGAACGTCCGGGCCAACCGGATCGCGCACCTGCTGATCGCCGACGGGATCGGCCCCGGCGACGTCGTCGGGCTGGCGTTCCCGAGGTCGGTCGACCTCGTGGCCTCGCTGCTGGGCGTGCTCAAGGCGGGCGCGGCGTACCTGCCGATCGAACTGGACCACCCGGCCGAGCGGATCGCCTACCTGGTGGGCGACGCGAAACCCGCGCTGGTGCTGGCGGGAGCGGACGCGCCGGTGATCGGTGTGCCGGTCGTCCGCGTCGACACGCAGGCGACGCGCCGCTCCCTGGCGCTCTCGCGGGCCGTCGACCCGGTGGACGCCGACCGCACCCGTCCGCTGGACGTGCGGGACGCGGCCTACGTCATCTACACCTCCGGCTCGACCGGTCGTCCCAAGGGCGTGGTGGTGGAACACCGCTCGCTGACGGACTACCTGGGGTGGACGAGGTCGTCCTACGCCAGCTCGTCGGGCACCGCGCTGGTGCACTCGCGGGTGTCGTTCGACCTCACCGTGACGGCCCTGCTGACGCCGCTGGCGTCCGGCGGCCGGGTCGTGCTGTCGGGACTGGAGGACCCCTCGTCGGCCGAGGGCACCGCGGTCACGCGGACGCCCACCGAGTTCCTCAAGGCCACCCCGAGCCACCTCGCGCTGCTCCGCGAGCTGCCGCCGGAGTTCTCGCCGACCGGCGAACTCCTGCTCGGGGGCGAGGCGCTCACCGGTGAGGCGCTGGCGGGCTGGCGGGAGGAGCACCCGGACGTGGTGGTGTACAACGTCTACGGCCCGACCGAGGCGACGGTCAACTGCGCCGAGCACCGCATCGCGCCGGGCGACCCGGTGCCGCCGGGGCCGGTCCCGATCGGTCTGCCCCAGGGGAACGCCAGGCTGACCGTCCTCGACGACCTGCTCCGCCCCGTGCCGGTCGGCGTGACCGGTGAGCTGTACCTCGCGGGCGGCGGGCTCGCCCGCGGCTACCTGAACAACCCCGGTCTCACGGCCGCGCGGTTCGTCGCGGACCCGTTCGGGCCGCCCGGTTCCCGGATGTACCGGTCGGGTGACCTCGCCAAGCGGCGCGCGGACGGCGAGCTGGTGTACGTCGGCCGCGCCGACGACCAGGTGAAGCTGCGCGGCCACCGGATCGAACTCGGCGAGGTCGAGTCGGTGCTGGCGGAACTCGCCGGGGTCGACCGGGCCGTCGTCGCCCTGCTGGACGACCGGCTCGTCGGGTACGTCGTGGCCGACGGCGACCTGTCCGAGCTGCGGGACCGGATGGCCGCCCTGCTGCCCGACTACATGGTCCCCTCCGTCGTGGTGCCGCTGGAGCGGATCCCGTTGACGCCCAACGGGAAGCTCGACCGCAAGGCGCTGCCCGCCCCCGACTTCGGCGGCGACGCGGCCCGTGCGGTCCGGACGCCGCAGGAGGAACTGCTCGCCGGGCTGTTCGGCGAGGTGCTCGGCCTGCCGGAGGTCGACGTCCAGGCGAGCTTCTTCGACCTGGGGGGCCACTCCCTGCTGGCGGCCAGGTTCATCGGCCGGGTGCGGGCCGTGCTGGGTGTGCGACTGTCCATCCGGGACATGTTCGAGGCGCCGAGCGTCTCCGGCCTGGCCAGGAAGATCGGCCGGGCGGGCAACGGCGGCGCGGCCCTGGACGTGCTGCTCCCGTTGCGGGTCAACGGGGACGGACCACCCATCCACTGCGTCCACCCGTCCGGCGGCATTAGCTGGTCCTACATGGGACTGGCGGCGCACCTCGGTCCGCGCTACCCGCTCTACGGGCTCCAGGCCCGCGGGATGAGGGAACCGGACCGGCTGCCGGGCACCGTCGAGGAGATGGCGGCCGACTACGTCGAGCAGATCCGCTCGGTGCAGCCGTCCGGCCCCTACCACCTGCTCGGCTGGTCGTTCGGCGGTCTGGTGGCGCACGCGATGGCCACGCTCCTCCAGGACCAGGGGGAGGAGGTCGCTCTGCTGGCCAGCCTGGACAGTCACCCGGTCCCCGAACCCGGTGACCTGCCGGACGACCGCGAACTGCTGGGCGCGATCCTCGCGTTCTTCGGCTACCCGCCGGAGGAGAAAGCGTCGACGGCGCTGGAGGTCCTGGAGGTCTTCCGCCGGGACGACCACCCGCTCGCAGGCCTCGACGAGCAGGGGCTGATGGACTGCGTCGCCGCCTGGCGGGCGAACGTCCGGCTCCAGGCGGCCTTCGAACCCGGTCGCTACCGGGGCAGGCTGCTGCACTTCGTCGCCGACCTGGAGCCCGACTCCGGCTCGGTCGACTGGACGCCCTACGTCGACGGCGAGGTCGAACACCACCGGATCTCCTGCCTGCACCACGACATGATGCGGCCCGAGCCGCTGCGGCTGATCGCCGACGTGATCGTCGCCGAGCTCCAGAAAGAGGACAGGTCGTGACCCACAAGTTGTTCTGCTTCCCCTACGCGGGTGGAGGCGCGTCGTTCTACCGGGCCTGGCCCGACACCGGGCTGCACGGCTTCGAGGTGCGACCGGTCCAGCTACCCGGCCGGGAGGAGCTGTTCATCGAGCCCTTCCACGCCGACGTCGCCGCCGCGGCGGACGACCTCACGGGGAAGATCGCCCGTTCGCTCGGCCCGTCCGACCAGGTCTCCCTGTTCGGCCACAGCTTCGGCGCGGTGCTGGCGTTCGAGGTGGCGCGCAGGCTGGTCGACTTCCGGCCGCCGCTCCACCTCGTGGTGAGCGGCTCCGCGAACCCCGTCACCCCGCTGCCCCGCGAGGCGGCCGACCTCGACGACGACCAGTTCGTCGCCAGGGTGGAGAAGCTCGCGGGTTACACCCACCCGGCACTGGCCGACCCCGACCTGCGCGACATCGTGCTGCCCGCGCTGCGGCACGACGTCGCACTGCACGAGTCCTACGTGGCACAGGACCTGCGCCCGATCCCGGTGCCGATCACCGTGGTGCGCGGCGCGGACGACCACATCGTGTCCAGGCAGGACTGCGAGGAGTGGGCGGTCGCGACCTCCGACCGGTGCGACCAGGTCGAGTTGCCCGGTGGGCACATGTACCTGGTGGACGACCCCTCGGCCCTGTTCGACCTGCTGCGCCGGGTCTCGGCCGGGAGCCTGCTGTGAACGCCGGGTTCGCGGTGCGGTCCGCGCTGGTGGACGCGAGCGCCGTCACGTCCGCGGCGCTGGAGGAGCACTTCGCCCTCACCGGCGAGGACGCCGCGAGCGCGTGCCGCCGGGTCATGGCCCGTCCCCTCGACCCGGACCGCGGGCAGGGCACGAGGGTCGTGCTGGTGCACCTCGCCGACGACGTGCGGCGCCTGGTCGTGACGGCGCACGCGACCGTCATGGACGAGGAGGGCCTGCGCGAGTGGGCGCTGTGGCTCGCGGACCCCCGCGGCCCCGCCCCGGAGCCCCGGCCGCCGGTCGAGTTCGACGGGCCCCTCGCGGGGTCGGTGGAGTGGGCCAGGATCGGCCAGGAGAGCGGCACGGGGCTGCGGGACCGGTCCCTGGAGACCGGCATGGCCCCGGTGCCGGTGCGCACGCTGGCCGCCGCCTGCGCCGTCGTCCTCTCGCGCTACACCGGGACCACCGCGCCGCTGATCGGTCTGCCCGGCGGCACGGCGATCACCGCCACCGTGGACGAGGACGCCGCGGGCACCGAGCACGTCGCCGCCGTCCACGCACTGGAGGCGGCGCTGGCCGACCGGACGCCCACGCTGGCCGTCGGGACGCCGAAGCCCGTCGCGATCCTCGACGAGCTGGAACAGGCCCAGGCCGCTCCGGTGGTGGTCCGCCTGGACGAGGGCGGGCGCCTGCACTGCCGCTACCGCGCGGACCTCGTCGACGACGCGGCGGCGGAAGGCCTGCTGCGGTCGCTGCACGCCGTGCTGGTCGCCTTCGACCGCGACGTGGTCGTCGGCGAGATCGACCTGCTGCGCGGGGTCGACCCGGTGTCGGACGGTGGACCGCTGGCGGCCTCCGACCACACGATCCACGGCCTGGTCGCGGAGCGGGCGCTCGCGCACCCGGACGCCGTCGCGCTTACGTGCGGCGTGGAATCCCTGTCCTACGCCGAACTGGACGCGACGGCGACGCGCGTGGCGTCGTGGCTGGTGACCGTCGGGGTCAAACCGGGTGACCGGGTCGGCGTGTCGCTGGTCCGCACGCCGTACCTCGTGGCCGCGCTGCTGGGCGTGCTCAAGGCGGGCGCCGCGTACGTGCCGCTCGACCCCGGCTACCCGGCGAAGCGGCTGGAGTACATGGTCGCCGACGCGGGTCTCGCCGCGGTGATCGACGGTCCGGTGTCGGCGGAGCCGGTGGCGCTGCCCGAGGTGTCGCCGGACGACGCGGCGTACGTGATCTACACGTCGGGGTCGACCGGGAAGCCCAAGGGCGTGGTGGTGGACCACCGCAACGTCGTCTCCCTGCTGGAGTCCACGAAGGACTACGACTTCGGCCCCGACGACGTCTGGACGTTCTTCCACTCCTACGCGTTCGACTTCTCGGTCTGGGAGATCTGGGGCTGCCTGGCCACCGGCGGCCGGGTCGTCGTGGTGCCGCAGGAGGTCGCCCGCGACCCGCACGAGTTCCACAATCTGCTGCGCGCGCAGTCGGTCACGGTCCTCAACCAGACGCCGTCCGCGTTCACCCAGTTGCTGGCGGTCGACCTGGCCGCCGAGGAACGGCTCTCGGTGCGGCTGCTGGTCTTCGGTGGCGAGCAGCTCGACTCCCGGATGCTGCCCGCCTGGTTCGACCGCAACCCGGAGGACCGCTGCCGGGTGGTGAACATGTACGGCATCACCGAGACGACCGTGCACTGCACGTGGTTCCCGATCGACCGCCGCGCCGCGCTGGCTGGCAGCAAGTCGGTCGGCACGGCCATCCCCGGATGGCGGCTGCGGGTGCTCGACGCCCGCGGCCGGGCGGTCCCCGCGGGTGTCGCGGGCGAGATCGTGGTCAGCGGCGCGGGCGTGACGCGCGGCTACCTGGGCAAGCAGGAGCTGAGCGCCGAGCGGTTCCCGACAGGGCCCAACGGACGCCGCTACCGCAGCGGCGACAAGGGCAGGATGCTGGCCAACGGCGAGCTGGAGCACCTCGGCAGGCTCGACGACCAGGTCAAGATCCGCGGCCACCGGATCGAACTCGGCGAGATCAAGGCCGAGCTGCTGGCCGATCCGACGGTCGTGGCCGCCGCGGTCGTGGTCAACCGCCGCGGGGACGCGGGCGACGTGCACCTGGACGCCTACGTGGTCGGACCGGTCGACCTGGACGCGGTGCGGGACCGGCTGGTGGGCGCCCTGCCCGCGTACATGGTGCCGAGCACGGTCACCGCTGTCGGGCGGCTCCCGTTGACGGACAACGGGAAGCTCGACGTCGGGCGGCTGCCCACGCCGACGACCGAGGCGCCCGCGCCGACCGGCGTGGACACCGCCGACCAGGTCGCGCAGGTGTGGCACTCGATCCTCGGCGCGAGCGCCGGGCTGGACGACAACCTGTTCCTGGTCGGCGGGAACTCCTTGGTGGCGGCCAGGATCGCCGCCGAGATCCGCGGCAGGCGACTGGGGGAAGTGACCGTGCAGCAGATCTACCGCACCCCGACCATCCGCGGCCTGGCCTCGGTCCTCGCGGCGGGAGGAGTGGCGTGAGCGGCAAGCTCGTGATGATCACCGGCGCGGCCCGCGGCATCGGCCGCGCGTGCGCGACCGCGTTCGCGGCCGACGGCGCCGACCTGGTCCTGCTGGACGTCGCCCAGGACCTCCCCGGCGTGCCGTACCCGCTCGGCAGCCGCAGCCAGCTCGAGACGACCGCGGACCTCTGCCGCGACCACGGCGTGAGCGTCACGACCGAGCGGGTCGACATCCGCGACACCGCGGGCGTGGCCGCCGTGGTCGACCGGACGCTGGAGCGGCACGGCCGGATCGACGTCCTGGTCAACAACGCGGGACTGGTGTCGCCGTCGGGCAAACCGGTCCACCAGGTGACCGACGACGACTGGCAGTTGATGATCGACGTCGACCTGACCGGCGCGTTCCGGATGATGCGGCTCGTGCTCCCCGGCATGGTCCGCCGCGGCTCCGGCGCCGTCGTCAACATCGCCTCCACCGCGGGACTGGTGGGGTACCGGCACTTCGCGGGTTACGTCGCCGCGAAGCACGGGCTGATCGGGCTGACGAAGGCCGCCGCGCTGGACTACGCACCGCACGGCGTCCGGGTCAACGCGGTCTGCCCCGGCTCCGTGAAGGACGACCCGGACCTCGAGGGCGTGATGCTCGCCGAGATCGCGCGCTGCCTGGAACTCACCGGGACCGAGCACGAGAAGACCTTCGTGGCCACCCAACCGACCAACCGCCTCGTGCGCGCCCAGGACGTCGCCGCGTCCGTGCGGTGGCTGGCGAGCGACGACGCCACCGACGTGACCGGCTCGATCGTCGCGGTCGACGGCGGCTACACCGTCCGATGAGGAGGACTTTCCCATGACGAACCCGTTCGACGACGAGGACATCACCTACCGGGTGCTGGTCAACGACGAGGGCCAGTACTGCATCTGGCCCGACTTCGTCGCCGTGCCCGCAGGCTGGACCACCGTGCACGGCCCCGGTACCCGGAAGGCGGCCGTCGAGTACGTCGAGGAGCACTGGACCGACATGCGGCCCAGCAGCCTCGTCCTGCACTGACCACTACCGAAACCCAGCACCACCAACCGAAGGAGCACGTCGTGAGCACCGAGAACATCACCACCACCGCCGCCATCAGCCCCGAGCAGGCCGAGCGGATCAAGAGGGTCGTCTGCGAGATCCTGGAGATCGGCGAGGACGAGGTCACCGAGACCAGCCTCTTCATCGAGGACCACGAGGCCGACTCGCTGCGGGCGATCGAGATCCTCGCCTCGCTGGAGAAGGAGTTCGGCGTCGTCATCGACCAGGCCGAGCTGCCCAAGATGGTCAACCTGCGCGGCGTCCACCTGGTCACGGCCGACGCGGCCGGTTGGTGACGGCGTGGCGCAACGAGTGGTCCTGACCGGGCTCGGCGTGGTGTCGAGCATCGGCTTCGGTCCCCAGGAGTTCGCCGCGGGTCTGCGGGCGGGCAGGAGCGGTGCCAGGCCGATCAGCGTGTTCGACACCACCGGGTTCGAGTACGCGAACGGCTGCGAGGTCGTCGGGTTCGACCCGACCGAGTGGTTGCGCGTCACCGATCCGGCCGACCTCGGCCGGGCCAGCCAGTTCTCCGTCGCGGCGGCCAGGATGGCCGTCCGCGACGCGGGGCTGGAGGAGTCGGAGCTGGCGGGCAAGAGGGGACTGGTGTCCGTCGGCACGACCGACGGCGAGGCGGTCGACCTGGAAGCGCTGCTGGAGACGTCGCTGAACAGCGGCTCCGCGGCGATGGACGGCCAGACGGCCAGGCGGGTCCCCGCGACCATGCTCTCCCTGGCCATCGCCAGGGAACTGGGGCTGTCCAACGTCAGCGCCTACACCATCGCCACGGCCTGCTCGGCGGGCAACTACGCGATCGGCGACGGGTTCGACGCGGTCCGCTCCGGCGAGGTCGAGTTCGCCCTGTGCGGCGGCGCGGACGCCATGTGCCGCAAGACGTTCGCCGGGTTCTACCGGCTCGGCACGATCGCGCCGGACTGCTGCCGCCCGTTCGACGCCGACCGCAAGGGCATCCTCACCGGCGAGGGCGCGGGCCTGCTCGTGCTGGAGAGCCTCGACTCGGCGCGGGCGCGCGGCGCCCGGATCTACGCCGAGGTGCTCGGCTACGGCCTGAACTGCGACGCCTACCACCAGGTGGCGCCGAACCAGGAGAGCATCCAGCGGTGCATGAGGCTCGCGCTGGAGGACGCCGGGGTCAAGCCGCACGAGGTCGACCTGATCTCGGCGCACGGCACCGGGACGCAGGCGAACGACGTCACCGAGACCAGGGCCATCCGCGGGCTCTACGGCGACCAGCCGCCGCGGACGATCTCGGTCAAGTCGATGCTGGGGCACACCATGGGCGCGGCGAGCGCGCTGGGCGCCATCGCCTGCGCGCTGGCGATCACCCACGGGTTCATCCCGCCGACGATCAACCACCGCAGCTCCGACCCCGAGTGCGAGATCGACTGCGTGCCGAACGAGTCCATCGAGGCGGACCTGCGGGTGGTGCAGAACAACGGGTTGGCGTTCGGCGGCAACAACGCGAGCCTGATCCTCGGCAAGTACTCGGAGAAGGAGCTGGTGTCATGACCACCGAGCCCCGCCTGGTGATCACGGCCTGGTCGGCGGTGTCGCCGTACGGCATCGGCCGCGAGTCCTTCGTGGACGGCATCGCGTCGAGCACGTCGACGGTGACCGAGCTGGACCAGGACCTGTGGCAGGGCCCGACCAGCCGCGGGTGCCTGGTGCCCGGCTTCGACATCAGGGAGGTGCTCGGCGCCAAGGGGACGCGCAAGATGGACCGGGTCACCGCGCTGGTCGTCAGCACCGTGGGGCAGCTCCTCGCGGACGGCGGGATCAGCACGGGCGAGGACACCGCGCTGGTGCTCGGCTCCACGATGGGCAGCGCGCAGTCCATCATGGACTTCACGAAGGACGTGCTGGTGCGGGAACTCCCGTACCTCGTCGACCCGGCGAAGATGCCGAACTCGGTGATGAACTGCGCCGCGGGCGCGTGCGCCATCTGGCACGGCCTCAAGGGGCCCAACACGACCCTGGCCGGTGGCCAGGCCGCGGGTCTCATGGCGCTCGACTACGCGCGGCGGCTGCTGATCCACGACCGGGCGGCCAAGGTGCTGGTCGGCGCGGCGGAGGAGTACTCGACCGAGCGCGCCTGGCTGGACCGGCACTCGTGGCCCGCCGAGACGCCGGACCGCGTGCTCGGCGAGGGCTGCGCGGTGCTGCTGGTCGAGACGGCCGACCAGGCGGCGCTGACAGGCGGCAGGACGCCGCTGGCCGAGGTGCTGGCCACCGAGTCCAGGGTCTACCTGGAGGGCGACCCGACGAAGGTGCTGATCGCCTGCGTCCAGTCCGTCCTCGCCAGGGCGGGTGTGCGGGCCGATGAGGTGTGGGCGGCCGTCCCGTCCTCGGTCGGTGACCGCGGTCGGCTCGAATCCGGTGTGGTGCGGTCGTTGTTCGGTGCCGAGGTCGTCGACCGGGTCCCCACCGGCGACGTGCTCGGGGACACGGGCGCGGCCAGCGCCGCGCTGCGGATCGCGGCGGTGCTCAGCGTCGCGGAGCACTCGCCGGAGGCGGCGGGCAGGGTCGCGCTGGTGACCTCGGCCGACCGCTACGGCACGGTCGCCTGCTCGCTGCTGCGGCTGGCCGACCCGGCGTCGTCGTGACGTCTCCGCACGACGACGTCCCGCGGGCGGCCCCCGCCGTCCGCGGGTCCACCGCGGTCCTCGCCCCCGGTTCGGCGACCCCGCCGCCGTCGGGGTGGCGCTCCGGTGGGATCAGCTCCGTGGGCGACGTCGGGGAATCGGCCGTCGCCCACGGGGTGGCCGCCGCGCCGCGGGACGAGGCGCTCGACCGCGCAGAGGCACCGGGAGACCGGCCGGAGCCGTCGTGCGGCGCTCGGCGGAACCCGCTCCGAGCACCAACAGCAGTGAGAGGATCACGATGTCCACAACCGTCTCCCCGGTGAGCACCGCGATACGGGTGGTCCGCCCGCCCTCGATGTGCCCCGACGCCAAGGCGTGGTGCGGGACCGCCGTCGTCGGGATCGGGGCTGACGAACCGGTGTTCGCGGGCCACTACCCCGGATTCCCGATCTTCCCCGGCATGTGCGTGGTCGAGCACGTGCACCAGGCGGGTCTCCTGATCGCCCCGCACGACGCGGGGGGCCTGGTCATGTCGGCGATGGAGTCGGTCCGGTTCCTCGCCCCGGTGTTCCCCGGCGACGAGCTGCGGATGGAGCTGGAGTGGCGGCGGGAAGGCCACGACTGGCGGCTGACCGGCCGCGCCTCGACCGCCTCGGGTGACGTCGCGGCGGTCCGGACGCGCTACCGGCTGGACGGTGCCTGGTGAACGGCGTCGTCGTGGAACCTCGGGAGGTGCTCCCGCACCGCTACCCGATGCTGCTGGTGGACAGGGTCGTCGGCGTGGTGCCGGGCGACTGGGCCACCGCCGTCAAGGTGATCAGCCGCAACGAACCCTGGTACGCCGACTCGGGCGACCGGCAGGCGTACCCGGAGGTGCTGCTCGTCGAGTCGTGGGCGCAGACCGCCGGGATCGCGATCGGCGCGGACAGCCCGAACCCGGACGTGCTGTCGGGCTCGGTGATGCTCTTCGGCTCGCTGTCCACTGTGGAGTTCCACCGGCGCGTGCTGCCGGGGGACGTGCTGGAGCACCGGGTCCGCGTGGTCAAGGCGGTCGGCGACACGGTCATCTTCGAGGGGGAGTGCGTGCGGCAGGGGGAAACCGTGTTCACCGTGTCCAGGATGGTCGTCACCTTCCGGCCCGCCGGGAGTCTGAAGAGCGGAGCGAAGTGATGGAGCACGAAGGAAGAGGGGTCGCCCTGGTCAGCGGCGGCTCGCGCGGGATCGGCCGCGCGGCGGTCCTCCGGCTCGCCGCGGACGGGTTCAACGTGGCGTTCTGCTACCGGTCGGCCGGGGAAACGGCGCGGCTGCTGGAGAAGGAGGTCGCCGAACTCGGCGTGCGGGTGCGGTCCGACCAGGTCGACGTGACCGACGCGGGCTCGGTCCGCGGCTGGGTCAGCGAGGTGGAGAAGGACTTCGGGCCGGTCGAGCTCGCGGTCACCTCCGCCGGTATCACCAGGGACAACCCGCTCGCGCTGATGTCGGACGCCGACTGGCACGCGGTCCTCGACACCAACCTCGACGGCGTCTACCACGTCTGCCGCGCCGTCGTGTTCGGCATGATGAAGCGCAAGCGTGGCTCGATCGTCAACGTCTCGTCGGTGTCGGGCGTGCACGGCAACCCCACGCAGACCAACTACTCGGCGTCCAAGGCCGGGATCATCGGCTTCACCAAGGCGCTGGCGAAAGAGGTCGGCAAGTACGGCGTCCGCGCCAACGTGGTGGCGCCCGGCCTCATCGAGACGGACATGACCGCGGGCGTCGGCGAGCAGGCGATGGCCAGGATGCTCGGCTCGGTCCCCCTCGGCAGGCTCGGCAGGGCCGACGAGGTCGCCCACCTGATCTCCTACCTGGCGTCGCGCGACGCCGGGTACGTCACCGGCTCGGTCTTCCAGATCGACGGCGGCATCACCATCTGACCCGGAGGACCACTGTGCCAAGCAAGCCCAAGAAACAGCCCCGGTGGTACTTCTCGTTGCGCAGCCCGTACTCGTGGTTCGCCTACCACGACATGCGCGCGGAGTACCCCGACGTGCTCGACGCGGTGAGGTGGCTGCCCACCTGGGAGCCGGACGAGATCAGCGCGTCGATGCTCGCCGAGGCGCGCATCGAGCTGCCCTACGTGCCCATGTCGGTGGAGAAGGGGCGCTACATCCTGCAGGACGTCCGGCGGATGGCCAAGGACCGCGGGCTCGCGATGACCTGGCCGGTCGACCGGAACCCCGTGTGGGAGGTGTCGCACCTGGCCTACCTCGCGGCGGAAGAGGAGGGCGCGGGCCGCGAGTTCGTCGCCGCCGCCTACCGCGCGCGGTGGGAGCACGGACGGGACATCTCGGACCCCGACGTGATGTCGGACATCGCGGGAGATCTCGGACTCGACCCCGTCCGGCTGTCGACGGCCGCGCAGGACACCCGGTTGCGGGAACTGGCCGTCCAGAGCCTGAACGAGGTCTGGCGGGACGGTGTCTTCGGTGTTCCGTTCTTCATCGTCGGGCACGAGAAGTTCTGGGGCGTGGACCGGCTCCCGCAGTTCGTCGATGCGCTGCGCGACCTGCGACTACGCGAAGATCCCGGTACCTGGCAGGGATTGGTGCCCGCCGGTCCGGTCAGCGACATGGGTCACGCAGGGGGGTGCGGCTGACACCTCTGCTCGTGGTAGTAGTAGCTGTAGGTACTCGCGGGGACCGGCAGCGTCACCGCCGGAGATGAGGGGGGCGGGCTCTTGACGGTCGACTTGGTGGTGTCGCACGTCGCGCTGCCTCGGCGCACGGCGTCGACCGCTCCCCGGATCGTCCGTTGCGGGTAGCCGCGCGCCCTGGTCCCCTGGTCGACCGCGATCGTGAACTGGAGGTCTTCCGGCGCGTGCTGGAAGGCCTGGGTCGCGGTCGGTCGTCGGTGCTCGTCGTGGAGGGGCAGTCGGGCATGGGGACCGGCGCCCTGGTGCGACGGGGGTGCGTGCTGGCGGGTGAGGCGGGTGTCCGGGTCGCCTACGCCCGCGGGTCCCGCTACGAGTCCACCGTCGACTTCGGGTTGGCGTCGCAGCTCAGCGCGCAGGTGACCGGGCCGGGCCAACCGCGCTGGGGCAACGACCTGGCGGCCGTGCTCTGCGAGGAGGTGCTCGCGGAGGCGCGGCGGTCGCCGCTGCTGGTCGCGGTCGACGACGCGCACTTCATCGACTCCGGATCGGCGCGCTGGCTCAACGCCGTCGTCCGGCGGATGACCGGGACCCCGCTGGTGCTCGTGCTCGCCGTGAGCAGCGGCACGGACCAGGAGCCCGCGCTGCGCGGGCTGGCCGAACGCGTGCTCGAAGCGGGACCGCTGACGTCGGCCGGGGTGCGCCAGGTCCTCGCCGCGGCCTTCGGCGAACCACCGCACGGCGGGTTCGTCTCGGCGGTCGCGCACGCCACCGGGGGCGTCCCGAGCGTCGTGCACGCGGTCGCGCACCGCCTGGCCGCGACCGGCACGACCCCGGTCCCCGCCGCGGAGCCGCTGATGCGCGCCATGACCTCGGACGCGCTCGGCGAACGGCTCGCGCGGATCCTCGACGGGCTGCCGGACGAGCTGGTCACCGTGGTGCGCACGATCGCCGTGTGCGGCGGGAGCCTCGACTTCGAGCTGGTCTGCTCGGTCGCGGGGGTGGAGGGCATGTCCTCCGCCGGTGCCCGGTCCAGGCTGCGCAGGGCGGGGCTGCTGAACGACGACCCGCGTCCCGCGCTGGCGGGCTGGGTGCCCGCCGACCAGGTGCTCGCGGCGATGGACGCCGACGCGCGGGAGAAGGCGCAGGCCGTGGTGGCCGAACTGTGCCACCGCAACGCGGTCCCGGACGACGTGGTGGCCGACATCCTGCTCGACACCCGACCGGTCGGGGACCCCTGGGCCGCGGGCGTCCTGCGCGACGTCGCCACCAGGCGGACCGAACTCGGCGACACCGTCGCGGCGACCCGGCTGCTGGGGCGCGCGCTGCGGGAACCGGTCACCGGTTCGCCCGCGTCCCGGATCCTGTTCGACCTCGGCGAGGCCGAGGTGGCCACCGTGCCGTTCGCCAGCGACCGCCACCTCGCCAGGGTGATCACCGCTCCGGCGGGTCCCGACGTCGACGCGCTCCGCGTGCGCGCCGCCGACCTCGTGCTGTCCCGCGGGGACCACGCCCTCGTCGGCAGGCTCACCGCCGAGGTGTGCGAGCGCGAGGACGTGGCGCCGGAGGTGCGCGGCAAGCTGCTCGCCCTGCACTGGCTCAGCCAGGACCGGATGGGCGACACGCCCGAAGGTGCGGGGAGCGCGGCCGTGGGGCCCCTGCCCGAGGTGCCGGACGACCCGGCGCAGGCGGCCGTGGTGGCGTGGCGGCTTGCCCTGAAGGGCCAAGATGTCCGCAGGACCCGTGCCCTGGCGCGCACGGCCCTGCTGGCCGACGGCCGCGACGCGTGCCCCTTGGCGCCGCGGACCGCGGCGAGCGTCGCGCTCGACCTCGCGGGCATGACGGACGAGGCCTCCGCCGGGCTGGAAGCCGCGGTGGCCGACTTCCGGCTCCCGCACGACCGGTCGGCGGTGGCGTACGCGCTGCTCGTGCGGGTGGGCGTGTCGTTGCGGCACGACCTGCTCGACGCCGCGGCGAGGGATCTCGACACGGTGCTCACGACGATGCCCGAGCAGTGTTGGCACCCTCGGCAGTGGCACCTGCTGGAAGCGATGCGCCTCCTCGTGCACGCGCGTTCGGGCGAGCTCGTCGTGGCGTCCCGGCGGATCACCGGGACGGGGTACACGGATTCCGCGGTCCTGTTGTACGCACGCGGTGTGGTGCGCCTCCTGAACGGTGACGCCGAGAACGCCGTCGGGATGCTGCTCGAGTGCGGGAGGCTGCTGCTCAACGCCGGCCTGGCCAATCCGCTGGTGATCCCGTGGCGGGCCGACGCCGCCACCGCCTCGCGCGTGCTGGGGCACGACGCGCGGGCCGACGACCTCCAGTCCACGCACGACGCGCTGACCCGGACGTGGTTCGCCGACACCGGAAGGGCACTGCTGTGACGTTGTACGACCGACTCCCGGAACTCGACGTCGTCGCCGAGGCCCTGCGGGCCGCGGAACTGGGGCACAGCCGACTGGTCGTCGTGTCGGGCCCCGTGGGGATCGGGAAGTCGGCGCTCCTCCAGCACCTGCCGGTGCTCGCGGAGGAGCACGGCGTGCGCGTCCTGCACGCCAGTTGCGCCGTGCTGGAGCAGGACTTCGCCTTCGGCGTCGTGCGGCAGCTCCTGGAGCCCTCGTTCATCGCGGCGGACGAGGAGACGCGCGAGCGGTGGCTGGCGGGCTCCGCGGCCCACGCGCGGCTGCTGTTCACCGACGACCTCATGCGGGCGCCGGGGGACCGGGACGAGTTCTCGGTGTGGGACGACGACCGGCAGGTCGGCGGGGCGGGGCAGCCCATGCTGCACGGCCTGGTGCGGATGCTCGGCGCCATGAGCGCGGAGCAGCCGCTGATGCTGCTGGTGGACGACTTGCAGTGGGCGGACATGCCGTCGCTGCAACTGCTGGGGTACCTCGCGAGGCGGACGGCCGATCCCCAGGTGACGCTGGTGGTGGCCGTCCGCGAGGGTGATCCGCGCGCCGACCGCGCGGCGGTCCGGGACGTCGTCGGCGTGGCCACGCACCGGCTGTGGCTCGGGCCCCTGTCGGTCGACAGCGTCCGGCACCTGGTGCGGGACGAGTTCGGGGAGGAGGGCGAGGAGGAGTTCGTGCTCGCCTGCCACGGGGCGTCCTCCGGCAACCCGATGTTCCTGAGGTCGGTGCTGATCGGCATGCGGCAGAGCGGGTACCGACCACTGGCGGCCGTCGCCGAGACGGCAGCCTCGCTCTCGCCGTCGCACCTGCTCGACCGGCTGGCGGGCTGCCTGGCCACGCAACCGAGGCGCATCAAGGCGTTCGCCAAGGCGATGGTGGTGCTGGGCCACCACGGCGACAGCGCGCTGGTGGGCCGGTTGGCGGACCTGGACCCGGTCGGCCGCGCCGAAGCCGTCCGGCTGCTGGACCGGCTCGGGCTGATCATCCAGGGCGAGCCCCCGCGCTTCATCCACGTCGTCGTGCGGGAAGCCGTGGAACAGACGATGACGGCCGTCGAGGTCGACCGCCTGCATCGGCGGGCCGCGGCGCTGCTGTACGACAGCGGCTACTCGTCCGAGCACGTCGCCGCCCACCTGCTCGCCGCGACGGGCGAGTGCGCGCCGTGGGCGATCGAGGTGCTGCGCGGGTCGGCCGAGACCGCGCTGAGCCGCGGGGCCCCCGAGGTCGGCGCCCGGTACCTGCGGCGAGCACTGCTGAACTCACCGCCCGGCACCGCCGACCGGGCCCTCCTGCTGGTCGAACTCGCCGCTGCGGAAGCGGAGTTCGACCCCGTCGCCGCGCTGCGGCACATGGCGCAGGGGGTGCCGTTCCTGCCGTCGGCCCGCGACCGCGCCCTCGCCCTCTCGCACCTCCCGCCCGCCCTGCTGGCCGGGGCCCCGCAGCCGATGGTCGAGGTCTTCGCGCAGGCCGCCGAGGAGCTGGCGGAGGAGATGACCGACCCGGAGCGGGTCTCCGCCTTCGACCGCGAACTGGCGCTGTGCCTGGAGGCCCGCCTGCGCTTCACCCGGTTCCGCTACGCCGGGCACCTCGTGGACGCCGTCGACCGGTTGCGCGGCTTGGGCCCCGACGTCCCGCTGAACTCCAGGGGCGACCGCGAACTCGCCGGGGTCCTGCTGCACGCGGCGACCACCACCGGCGACTACCCCGCGGCGCAGGCGCTCCGGCTCGGTCGGCGGCTGCTGGAACTGGAACCCGCCTCCACCCGGACCGCGCACGCCGTGGTGCCGCTGGTGATCAGCACGCTGATCGCGGCCGGTCCGCCGGAAGGGGTCCGCGGGTGGCTCGACCTCGCGCTGGACGAGGCCGTCCGGATCGACTCCGCCCCGTCGCAGGCGGTCATCGGCGCCGAGTGCGCGCTGGTGCTGCTCAAGGTCGGGAAGACGGCCGAGGCCAGGGTCATGGCGACCATGGCGTTCGAGTTGACCGACCCGGACTGGACCCGGCAGCCGTCGAGGTCGGCGCTGGCGCTCGTGCTGGTCGCGATCGACGCGGACGACCCCGTGCTCGCGGAACGGATCCTCGCGCGCTGCGGGGACGTCCGGACGCGGCTCTCCGCGTCCTGGCACGCCCAGATGCTCCGGGCCTGGCTCGCCGCCCGCTCGGGCGACCAGACCACCGCTCTGGACCACCTGGTGGACTGCGGGCGCAGCCTGGACCTGCTGGGCTGGGGCAACCCCGCGGTCATCCCCTGGCGGGGCTGGGCCGCGGCGCTGAACCACTCGCTCGGCAGGCAGGCCAGGGCGCGGGAACTCGCCGACGAGGAGTGCGAACGCGCGCTCGCGTGGGGAGCGCCCGCCACCGTCGGCCGCGCGCTGCGGATCAAGGGGATGATCACCGAGGGCGATCCGGGCGTCGAACTGCTCTCCGAGGCGTGCTCCGTGCTGGCCGCCTCCGGCGACGCGCTGGAACACGCCAGGGTGACGGCGGCGCTGGAGCGGCGGCGCGGTGCGGCGTCCCGCAAGGGCCGTCCGTCCCCGGCGGGCGTGGAGGCGTGGTTCGGTGTGGGGAAGCCGGTTTCGACAACGTTGACGAAGACCGAGCGCCGCGTCTCCACCCGTGCGGCGGAAGGTCTCACCAACCAGGAGATCGCGCAGGAGTTCGGGGTCAGCTCACGGGCGGTGGAGAAGCACCTGACGAACTCCTACCGCAAGCTCGGGGTGACGGGCCGGGCCGGTCTGGCCGCGGCGCTCGCCGACCTCCGCTAGAGGCGCGGCGAGCCGCGCGCCGCTCACCACCGGGGTGGGGAGCGGCAGGCTCGACGCCGCCGTTCGGAATGCGCGGGTTATTCGGTTCGCGTACACCGTCTTGTCATCCGGGAAATCTCCCGCGATTCCTCCCGATCCGTGAATCGATATGCGTGCCACCGCAAGCACTTCGGTGATTTGCCCGTTCCATTCCCGCAACCCCTAGGGCGGAATCGGGGCGGCCAGATGAGACGCCATCCCGGTCGGAGGGGAGGGGGTCGGCGGTGGGGCTCCACTGTGGAAAGCGCTTTTCCGCTGCTCGGAGGGCCTGCGTGCGAGAGGGTCGGGTACGCGGTTCGGGGGGTGTGGGCACCGTACCTAGGTCGTGCGGCAACCACAGAGTTAGCCACGGTCGGTATCCGGTGATTGCCACTGCGCTCCCACCGTTCATACGATCGTTACAGCTCCCCATTGACGGTCAGCAAGGGTGCTGCGCCCCAACTCATCGCAAGGAGTATTTGTGTTCAAGTGCTACGACCACCCAGTGGAGCGCTCTCACCAATTGGCCGACGACAAGCTCTACCGCTCGATGTTCGAGCGGTCAGGACTCGGCATGGCCCGCCTGGACCCCAAGAGGAAGGTGCTGGAGGCGAACGCCGACCTGCTCAACTTCTTCGGCCGGTCGATCCACGACGTGTACAGCCGCGACTTCACCGAACTGGTCCACCCCGGCGTCAGACCGGGCCTGGAGCGGCAGATGGAGAAGCTGGCCGAGGGCAAGCGCGGCCGGTTCGCCGAGCAGGTCGCCGCGGTCCGGTCGGACGGCAGCACGGTGCCCATCACGATGACCGCCATCGCGGTGCACGGCGACGGGCCGTCCATCACGGCGCTGCTGGTGATCCTGAAGCAGGCGGCGGGGGACCGCGACCGGACGATCGTCGACCAGGGCAAGGTGCTGACCGACGTGCACGCCAGGATCCTCGAGGGCATGGCCGCGGGGGAGTCCACGACTCAACTGGCGTCGAGGCTCTTCCTGAGCCGTCAGGGCGTCGAGTACCACCTGGGCACGATGCTGCGGAAGCTCAAGGCCCCCAACCGGACCGCGCTGGTGTCGCGGGCCTACGCGATGGGCATGCTGAGCGTCGCGAGTTGGCCGCCCAGGGTCGAGCCCGCGTTCGTGAAGTAGCCCGCGCGCCCGGACGGGCGGCCGGTTCGACGACGTGCGACGAAGTGGACGGGGGACGGCGTTGGCGGTCGACGGGTCGGTGTCGCCGAGCGGGAGCGCCGCGAGATCGACGAGGTGGCCGCACCGGGCCATCGGTGTCCTCGGCGCACTCCTCGCCGCCTCGGCGCTGTGCTGGTGGTCGCTCGACGGGGTGGACTGGACAACGTTGTCCGAAGCCGCGCGGCGGTCCTCGCCGGTGCTGGTCGCCCTCGCGGTGGCCGGCTACACGGTCGCGTTCTGCGCGCTGGACACCGCGGCCTTCACCCTCGTGTACCGCGGGCACCTCGTGGCGGACGTGCCCGTCCGGCACGTCGCCGCCGTGGTCTGCGGCAAGCAGTTGCTCGCGGTGGTCTTCTCCCCGTTGACCAAGGTCGTCGCCACGCTGTACTTCCACCGCCGCTGGCGCGTGCCGGTCCTGCGGACCCTCGGTGCCACGGAGGTGCTGACGGTCGCGGACACGATCGTGCTGGTGGCGCTCCTCGTCGGCGGCGCGCTGTTCGTCGACGGGATGCCCGCCGGGACGCTGGTGCTGGGGTCGTCGCTGGCGGTGCTGCCCGCGTTGCTGCTGCTCTGGGCCTGGCTCCCGGCGGCGCGCGGCCTGTTGCCCCGGCTGCGGCGCACCGCGTTCCTGTCCGTGCTGGTGCGCACGAGCCCGGCGCAGATGTCGGCGCAGCTCGGCCTGAGGTTCGGCGTCGTCGTCGCCATGGGGGTGTCGTGGTGGTTGCTGCTGCTGTCCAACGACGTGGCCCTGGACCTCGGGCGGCTGCTCCAGTTCTGCTCGGTGTTCGTGGTCGTGACCCAGTTGCCGATCTCGGTCGCGGGGTACGGCGGCCCGCAGGGCGCGTGCGTGCTGCTGTTCGCCGACGTCTGGGAGTTGATGAGCCGCGTGGACGCGGTGGCGCTGAGCCTGTTGTGGTCGACCGCCTACCTGGTGTCCCGCCTCGTGGTCGGGTCGCTGTTCGCGGTGCCGTTGTTGAACCTGCTGCGGGAAGATCGCGGCGCGCACGAGACGAGGAGTGGGAGTGCGGAGCCAGAGCAAGCGAGCACTGCGTGAGGACGAGGTGGCCGCGGCCGTGTCCGAGGCGTTCGGCGTGGACACGGCGATCACGTCGGCGGCGGAGATCGCGGACGGCACGTTCAACGCCGTGTGGCTGCTCGACCTCGACCCGGTCGGGCCGGTCGTGCTGAAGGCCGCGCCGACGCCGTCGACACCGCTGATGACCTACGAGCGCAGGATCGCGCGGACGGAGGCGCTGGCGCTGACGGCGACCGCGACCGTCGCCCCGGTGCCGGTGCTGCACCACGCGGGCTTCGACAGCGCGGGGGTCGGCGGCGACTTCCTGATCACCTCGGTGGTGGACGGCGACACCTGGCACCGGCTGGGCAGTCGGGTCGCGGGCGCGGAGCGCGCTCGGTTGCGCCGCGACCTCGGTCGGATCGTCGCCGGGCTGCACACCGTGCGGGGCAACGGTTTCGGCTACCCGGAACCGTCGGCCGGGCTGGGCGGCGACACCTGGACCGAGGCGTTCACCGCCATGTTCGACGCCCTGCTGGCCGACGCCGACCGCTACGGGGTCGTGCCGCCCGTCCCCACCGCGGCGGTGCGCGACCTGCTGCGGTCGAGCAGGGCGCTGCTCGACGAGGTGACCGATCCCGTGCTTGTGCACTTCGACCTGTGGGAGGGCAACGTCCTGCTCGCGGGCGACGGCGGGTCCCGGCGCGTCACCGGGCTGATCGACCTGGAGCGGGCGTTCTGGGGCGACCCGCACGCGGAGTTCGTGTCGCTGGCCCTGCTCGGCGACCTCGCGGACGACGACCCGCTGCTGGACGGCTACCGCGAGGCGGGCGGCTCGGCGGACCTCACGCCGTCGGCTCGGCGGCGGATCGCCCTGTACCAGGCGTACCTCTACCTGATCATGGTGGTCGAGGCCGTGCCGCGCGGCTACCGGGGCGTGAAGTCCGCCGTGGCGCAGTCGTTGTACAAGAGCAAGTTCAAACGGGCGTTGAACCGGGCGGCGGGGTGACTCAGCGCCCCCGCAACCGGGACAGGACCACGTCGTTGTGGTGGAACTCCTCCTCGGTGAGGACACCTCCGAGCAGCACGGTGCCCACGCCCAGGGACAGGTAGCCGTCCAGGTACTCGGTGACGCGGTCGTAGCTGCCGACAAGCTGGGGCATCAACCCCTTGTCCGCCCGGTAGGCGCCCGTCCAGTACACGTCGTCGTAGGTCTCGCCACTGGTGGCCAGCACCGCCATCCGCCGGTTCCAGTCCGATTCGGACCTCGTCTTCAGCACCGTCATGTGCCGCGACCGCCGGTCCGCGACGTGACCGGCCCGCGCGACCGACCACGCCTCGTCGTCGGTCTCGCGGGCGATCAGGCCGATCCGGATGCCCAGGCCGTGCCCGGCCGCCGCGCGCGAGGGGACGAACTCGGCCGCGAACTTGTCCAGCGGCTCGGGGTGCGTGACCGCCACGTCCCCGACGGCCGCCGCGACGGCCCGGCTCGCGTCCGACGAGCCCGCGACGAAGACCTTCGGCATCAGGTCCGGTGGCAGGCGGGAGAACGTGCGCAGTCCGGAGAACCGGTAGAACCGGCCGTCGTGCGTCAGCGGTTCGTCCGAGGACAGCAGCGCCCGCACGACGGTGGTGTACTCCATCGCCCGCGCGTACCGCTCGTCGTGGTCCAGGACGTCGCCGACCTGGTCGAGTTCCCCCTTGATGCCACCGGTGATCAGGTTGACGTCGACGCGCCGCCCGTGCAGCGAGGACAGCGCGTGGATCGTCTTGGCCGCGGTGAACGGCGGCATCGCGTAGGGCTGGGCGGCCACCAGCGGGACCAGCGTCGTCGTGGCGCCGAGGGTGGTGGCGGCGACCACCCACGGGTCGATGTTCTCGTGGTTGTGGAAGACCAGCAGGCCCTCGTACCCGTACCGCTCGGCCCGCTCGGCGAGCGCGCCGATGGTGAGCAGCGAGTTGTCCGCGGTCGGCCTGCCGGGCAGCGCGGTGCCGTAGACCGCGAAGGTGTGCGACATGGTGATCTCCGGTCGTCAGCGGGACGTGGCCAGCAGGTCCGGGTACGAGAGGGTGCGGGCCCTGGCGGCCACCAGGTTGCGGTGCAGCCGTTCCAGCACGCTGAACGACTTCCCGGTGCGGGCCCAGTCGTCGTAGGGGATGCCGAAGCCCAGCCGTTCCCACAGCCGCGCGTTGAGCGATTCGTGGCCCCCGAAGGGTTCCAGCAGCACCACGGGGGTCGCGGAGGCCAGCGAGTCCATCAGCGTGCCGCCGCCGGGCTTGCTGACCACGGCGACGGCCTCCCTGGTCAGGTCGAAGCCGTCGTGGTGGTCCTCGCGGCGCCGGTAGTCCACCCGACCGTCCTCGATCCGGCCGAACGGCGGGAAACCCCGGTCGTGCCAGGGGTGCCAGGAGGGGTCGATCATGAAGTACCGGTGCCTGCCGTCGTGCGCGGCCACGTCGGCGCCCTCGTAGGCGACGACGTCCAGCGAGAAGCCCTCCCCGCCGAGGTCGGCGGCCCTGGACCGGTAGGTGCCCATGCCCCAGCCTCCGCCGTGCGTCAGCAGGCGGCCGTTCCGCTCCACCCACGGCACCGGTTCGGCGCGGCTGACCGGGATCGTGCGCGCCACCGTCCCACCCGCCTCCTCCAGCAGCCAGACGTCCTCGTGGGCGTACGGGGGAGGCCCCGACTCGGGCACCTGTGACGCCTTGGACTCGAAGGACGGCGACGCCACCGCGTCGACGTGGCAGGAGTGGACCCGGACCCCGGCGTGGCGGGAGGCGTACCGGTGCACGGTGGGCAGCCAGAAGCCGGACAGGACCACGACCAGGTCCACCTGGTCGGCCTCCCACTCCGCCAGCAGCACGTCGACCGAGTCCTCCTCCAGCGCGGCCGCGTTCCGGCCCGCCAGCCGCTGACCGGCCAGCGCCACCCGGAAGTCCCGGTGGAACGCGACCTTCGACGCGGGGATCAGGTCGCGCTGCCGCCGCGGCAGGTGGTCCTCCAGCACGTCGACCCGGACCGGCACACCCGCCTCGGTGAGCCTGCGGGCCAGCAGCAGGCCGGGGACGTGCACGCCCAGTGCCACACCCGACGTCAGGACGGCGATGGTCACGGTTGTCCTCCTCCGCTCGTCGAGGCACTCCCGGTCAGCGACCGAGGTGCCTTCCGACGGCCTCCAGGTAGATGGTCTCCACGAGTGCCACCCGCTCGGCGGCGGCGGCGTCCTCGCGCGGCGGCCCGTCGAGCAGGCGCGCGATCCGGCGGAACTGCCGGTCGTAGTAGGCGCCGCCGGGGAAGGACCGCACCTCGCGCGATCCGTCGTCCCGCACGACGGCCAGGTTGACGGGGAACGGGCCCGCGGCGGGCCGCAGGAAGCCGCGCAGCCTGATCCGGCCCCCGGTGAAGACGAACTCGTGGTCGGCCCGGTGCGGTCCGACCAGCGCGGCGCGCAGCCGGGCGCGCAGGCCGTTCGGCCAGGCGAGCGTCGCGGTGAAGGTCAGGTCGACGCCGCCGGGGCCGTCGAAGTCCGAGTGCCCGGTGCCGACGGCGCCGTCGAGCCCGACCGCGCCCCGCACCGCGTCGAGCCAGTAGCTCGCCGTGTCGTGGAACGCGCCACCGCCGAGTTCCGGCCGGAACCGGTAGCCGTCGCCCGCCGCGAGGTCGAACGAGACGTGCGAGTCGACGGCGGTCAGCTCGCCCAGTTCGCCCGAGGCGATGACGTCGCGCACGGCGTCCTGCCACGGGTGGTCGGCCGTCATCACCGCCTCGACGACGTGGACCCCGGATTCCGCCGCCGCGTGCCGGAGCGCGTGCAGCTCCCGGCGGCCGAGGCACAGCGGTTTCTCGACGACCACGTTCTTGCCCGCCCTGGCGGCTGCGGTCGCCCAGGTCGCGTGCGCGGAGTTGTGCAGCGACACGTACACGGTGTCGACCTCGTCGTCGTCCAGGAGGTCCCGGTAGTCGCCGTGGGCCGACAGGAGCCCGTGCTCGGCCCGGAAGGCCTCGGCGCGGTGTGCCGAACTCGCGGCCACCGAACGGATCCGCACGTCCTCGTGCGCCCGAGCTGGCGCGACGACGGCCTTGACCGCGACCGCCGTCGCACCGACGAGGCCGATCTCACGAGGCATGGCCCACCGCGACCCGTCGGGCGGCCAGCGACGCCACGACCTCGTCGAGCACGGTGTCGAGCATCCGGTCCTCGTCCTGGTCGCGGGCGACCACCGCGCAGTAGAGCCGACCTCGGGACGACAGCAGGGTGTTGGCGGCCAGGGGGAGCAGACCGGTGCCGCCGGACCGGAACAGCGCCCGGCTCGCGCTCAGGTCCTCGACCAGAGCGTCGAACGTCCGGTGTGGACTGTCGGTGGGCAGGGTCCGCACGGCCAGCCGGGCCCTGGTCGCGGGACCGGCCAGCCGCCGCGCCGCGAGGATGCTGATCAGCCCCATCGACATGCGGGGGTTGATCTCCAGCACCGGCACGAGGGTGCCGTCCCGCAACAGCATCGAGTCGACGCAGACCGGTCCGTGGTAACCCGCCCCGGCCAGCGCGGCGCCGACCTCCTCCAGGACGGCCCGGTAGCCGAGTTCCGCCAGGCGCGTCCCGAGCTCCGCCGGGACCGGCCGCGAGCCCGCGTAGGTGAACCCGGTGTTCTCGATGAGCCGCACGCCGTACCAGTCGACCCGTCCGTCCGCGCGGACGTGGAACTGGGCGGAGAAGTCGGCCACCCGGTCGAACCTCCGCTGCACCAGCACTTCCACGGCGAGCCCGCGGTCCGCCTGCCTGGACAGGACGCGGCTCACGGACCGCAGCACGCCGGGGGAGGACACCTCGATGGTCCCGCGCCCCGAGACGCCGAAGGGGTCCTTCAGCAGGACGGTCTCGCCGTCGAGCGCCTCCACCTCCTCCAGCAGCCTCGGCACGGAGTCGACGACGACACCCGCGCCGAACAGCCCCAGCTCGCGCACGAGCTCGTTGGACCAGGACTTGGAGGAGACCGTCCGCACCGCCCGGCACTCGGGCACCGCGGCCCGCAGGCCGAGCGCGCGGACGACCTCCGAGGTCTCCGGGAGGACCGCGTATGGCGTGGAAGCGGTGCCGCGCAGGTCTTCCGGCGGCCGGGACAGCAGCCGCCGCTCCACGGTCGCCCCCGGTGCCGCGGGGTCGGGCGGTGCGACCCGGTGGTCGACGTCGACGCCCGCGTCCTGGAGGACGGCCTGGAACGACGGCGGCACGTCCGCGCCGGTGAACAGGACGTCGCCCGGACCGCACGTCACGGCGAGCAGTTCGTCCATGGCGGACGTGACGAGGTCCGCGGCGGGGTCGGTGATCGCGGGGAGCGTCGCCAGCCCGTCCGGACGCCACCGGCGTTCGACGTCGAACGTGCCGAACCGGACCACCCGCCCGGTGGTCACGGCTCGTCCGGCATGGCCGCCACCACGAACCGGCAGATCTCCGGGAACGACTCCAACTGGGCGAAGGTGAGGTCCTCGAACTCCAGCTCCACGTCGAACGCGTCCTCCAGCGCGAGCAGGAAGTTGATCATCTGGATGGAGTTGAGGCCGAGGTCGTCGACGATGTTGGTGTCGTCGGTGATGGTCGCGGCGAGCTGGTCGTCACCGAGGACGACGCCGAGGACGGCCTTGATCCGCGGCGCGACAGCGGTCACCGACCGCGGCGCGGGTGCTTCGACATCGGTCAACGGTCAGACCCCGTTCAGGTAGAGGAGGATGCACTTCGAGCAGACGGGCATGAGGCTCGTCCCGCGCAGGACGGTCCGGACCTGGCGGAACGCCTCTCCCTGCCAGACCTCCTCGACGCTGTTGTCGTGGAGGTCGCCGATGACGAACTCGGGGAAGAACTTGCAGGAGCTGACCTTGCCGTCGGCGTGCACCTCCAGCCGGTTGGACACGGCGAGGCAGCGGTTGCGCTTCTGGGCCGGTTTCGAGGTGCCGAGCACGAAGTCGTCGATCTCGTCGAGTTCGAGCTGCGGCTGGTAGCGGATGCGGACGTTCCACGTCCGCTCGGCCAGCCTGGTCATCGACGTCCGCAGCACGTCGATGAGTTCGGGCTCGATCCGGTAGGTGTAGGAGTGCCACGTCGGCGTGGTGCCCGGCGCGGGAGGGTTGAGCCACGCGAAGTTCTCCGCGTACATCTCGTCCATCGACGTGGCGACCTCGGGGCTGATGTACCAGGGGAACTGGAAGTACACGGTGTTGACGCCGAGTTCCTCCGCCCACTCCATGAACTCGTACATCGAGCCGAGGGTCTCGTTGCTGACCATGCAGGAGATCGAGACCTCGCCCTGGTACTCCCCGGTCTTCTGGAGGTCCAGCAGCAGCTTCGCGTTCTCGATGGTGCGGGGGAACGTGCCCCGGCCGCGCAGCGCCTCGTGGTCGGCGCCGAGGCCGTCCAGGCTGACCAGGACGTTGAGGCCGGGGCCGATGGTGAGCAGGTGCGGCAGGTTGCGCTTGATCAGCAGCGCGTTCGTGCACAGGTTGACCGTGCGCGGCGTCCTGGCCAGCAGTTCGGCGACCTCGCCGAACCGGCTGTGCATCAGGGGTTCGCCACCCCACAGGAAGACCTTCGCGCGGGTCTCGTCGGTCATCCGGAGCACCTCGTCGACGATGTCGAGGTCCAGTTCGGTGCGCTGCTTCTGCTTGCTGAAGTCGTGGAAGAAACCCTGGTCGTTCCACTGGTAGCAGTGGTTGCAGCGCAGGTTGCACTTGTAGGTCAGTTGCAGGCTCACCTCCCGCGGTACGGGAGTCGCGTACGTGGCGTCGGTGTCCACGTTGCGGCGGGTCTCGGCGCGGATCGCGACTGTCCGCCGCAGGTCGTCGAATTCCTTGGGGTTGAGCGTCCGACTGGTTTTCGGGTGCACCACGGCTCCTCACGAAACAGGCTTGGGGCACTGCGTTTTTCGGGCGTGCCGAAGAAGGTCCGGTCCGGTGCGCCGGTCGAGCACCGAAATCGCCGCACATCGCCGCTCCCGCAGCGAAGCAGTTCACCCCGGAGGCGTCAAGGAAGTACCGCGCCATTCCTGCGTGAGGCAAGACTTCGCTTTGTTCCGCCCGGTCGTGGAGCTTCCGCCACGGCGCGAGGATTGCCTGGTCACGGGGTTCGTCATCGGCCGTTCGTCGCAGTGGTTCCGGTGACATCCGGAGTATTTGACCGACTATCGGCCGCGTGTACGTTGCCGTTGTTCCGCCGAATCAATTCCTTTCCGAATAGCTCGGAGCCCATTGGTTTCGACGCTCTTGTGGTGCCAGCACGGTGAAACCGACCCCGGAGGAGAGTTCGTGTTGTCGACGTGGCCCGCGTCCGTGTTCCAGTACACGCTCATGACGACCCACCAGCTCCTGCCGAGCGGGTCCATCGGCCCGCACATGACCATGTCGACCTCGGTCCTGATCAGCGGAACGCTGGACGTGGACGCGCTCGACGGCGCGTACGACGACTTCGTTGCGCGCAACGACGTCCTGCGCACCGTGCTGGAGCGGGAGGGCGAGAGCTGGGTGCAGAAGGTGCACCCGCACCGGACCGCGCACCTCAAGCGGCGCACGGGTTCCGCGGACCGCGCGCAGGAGTTCGCGGACGACTGGTCGCGCGAGCCGGTGCCGGTGGACGAACCCCCGCTGGTGCGCGGGCAGGTGGTCGGGCTCGACGACGGGACCCACCTGGTGAGCCTGGTCTTCCACCACCTGCACACCGATCCGCCGTCGCTCGACCTGGCGATGGCCGAACTCGGGGTGCTCTACGCCGCGCGGCTGGCCGGTGAGCGGATTCCCGCGCCCCCCTTGCAGTTCGGCCCCTACGTGCGGCAGTGCGTCGAGAAGGTCGCCGGTCGGCTGGACGCCGATCGCGAGTTCTGGCGGACCACCGTCGAGGGGGCGAGGCCCGTGTCGCCCGCGCCGGGGCTGGAACGCGACTGGAGCCGTCCGCCGAGCTCCGGCGTCCTCCGGCTGGACGTGCTGGACGGCGATCGGGCGGCGGAGCTGGAGAAGTGGGCGCTGCGCCACCGGACCACGCTGTTCTCCACGCTGTTCACCGGCTTCTGCCTGGCGATGGCCGACCGGTCGGTGACCCGCGACCTCCTGGTCGCCACCGTGTTCGAGCAGCGCGACCACCCGGACACCAGGGCGCTGGTCGGGCCGTTCCTGCACCCGTCGCTGCTGCGGGTGCGGGTGCCGGACGGCGCGGACTGGGACGTCCTGACGCCCGTGGTGCGCGATGTCGTCCGCGACGCCTACGACCGGGCCCACATCCCCACGATCGACATCCTGGGCATGCACCCGGACGTGCTGCACGCGGTGGCCACGGAACCCGTCGGACTCTGCCTCTTCCAGTACCTGCCGTCGTCCGGCATCGGCGCCGAGATCCCCTTCGGACCGGCGAACGGCCGCCTGCTGGCCAACACCGACGTCGGTCCCACCGGTGACGTCGGGTTGATGTTCCGCCTGCACCGCAAGGCTTCCGGCGACCTCGTCGCCACGGTGACCTTCGACCGGCGGGGCCTGGACGAACCGCTGGTGCGGGAGCTGTTCGACGACTTCGTCCGGCGGGTGACCGAACCGGTCGCCTCGGTCGTGCGCTGACCGGGACCCGTCCGCACGAACGACACGACCACACCGGAGCGGAGTTCCCGTGAGCAGTGACCAGATCTTCGTCCCACCGCTGGACCAGGAGGAGCTCGACGCGGGCTGGGAGACACTGAGGATGCCCAACCTCGGCAGGCTCGACCAGGCCGAGCAGCGCCGGATCCGCGCGGTGAGCCAGGAGGTCGCGGACCTCGTCGAACCGTGGCTGACCGCGGTGTCCGACCAGTACCGCGGGCTGAGCTGGACGATCGCGGTCACCCTGGCCGCCATCACGCCGGAACTGCCGCCCGCCGCGCTCGTGCCGGTCGTCAAGTTCTCCTGCTGGACGCTCGTTTTCGACGACGCGTTCGACAACCACCACCTGTCGATCGCCGAGCACCACGGCAGGATGCGGCACTTCCTGGAGTTCGTGGAGGGCGATGAGCCGGCCACGACGGACCCCGTGCTGCTGGCGCTGGGCGACTGCCTCGACGAACTCCGGGAGTCCCCGCTGTTCGCGGAGCTGGAGCCGCAGTGGCGATCGGCGCTGCGGGAGACGATGCGCGCCATGCTGGTGGAGTGCGAGTGGCGGCACGCCTACCAGGCCGACCAGCGGACGCTGCCGTCCTTCGAGGACTACCTGGCGGTCGCGGTGGAGGCGATCGACTCCCGACCGGTGACGTGGGCGGCCCTCGCCGTCATCGGCGACCGCTCGATCCTGGAGGAGATGGACTTCCTGCGGGGCATCAGCGTGACGCTGGCGCGGTGCATCCGGTTGTCCAACGACCTGCGCACCCACGCGAAGGAAGCGCTGGAGGGGACCGTCAACAGCGTCCTGATCCGCACGGCGGGCGAGCCCGTCGACCAGGAGCGGCTCGACGCGGCCCTGCACGGGATCACCGTCGACGTCGACCAGCACCTGCGTGAGCTGGAGTGGCACGCCGAGCACTTCCGGACGAGGACCGGCCGCGCGGAGAAGTGGATCGCCGACTGCGCCGACTTCGTCTTCGAGTTCTACTCCCGGCACGAGTACCGAACGCTCTTCGATGCGGAGTCCTAGGTGTCACGACACGACGAGATAGCCGAACTGCTGGACCAGGTCGGCCCCGGCCGGGTGACCGACTCCGCCTACGACACCGGGTGGCTGGCCCGGCTCGGGACCGTCGACGCCGAACTGTCGGACGGCGCGCTGGAGTGGCTCCGGCGCCACCAGTTGCCGGACGGGGCGTGGGGCGCGCCGCACCTCGACTACCACCACGACCGCCTGATCAGCACCCTGTCCGCCGCGACCGCGTTGGCGCGCAACGGGGACCCGGCCGACCGGCAGCGCGTCGAGCGGGCCGCCGCCGTGCTGCCGAACGACCTCAAGAGCCTGGACGACGACGCCGCGGGCGAGACGATCGGCTTCGAACTGCTGGCGCCCGCGCTGCTCCGCGAGGCGAGGGACCTGGGTGTCGTCGGTGACGAGGTGGACGGGGCGCTGGCCGCGCTCGTCGCGGAGCGCGAGGCCAAGCTCGCCCGCCTGCCCTCGGGGTTCGTCGACAACCGCTCCGTGCTCGCGCACTCCGCGGAGATGGCCGACGCCGACGGCCGCCGCCTCGTCGACCTGGTGAACCTGTTGTCGCCCAACGGTTCGGTGGGGTACAGCCCGGCGGCGACGGCGTGGTACGCCTCCGTCACGGCCGACGACACGGCGATCGGGTACCTCCTGTCGGTGGTCGGTGCCGACGGGGGAGTGCCGAACGTCGGCCCCATCGACGTCTTCGAGAACGCGTGGACCCTGCTCAACATCGGGTTGACCCGGTTCGACCGGCCGGAGGGCACGGACCGCCTGCTGTCCATAGTGGAGGACACCTGGACCCCCGGTCGGGGCGTGAGCTTCGGCGCCGGTTTCCGGCCGGAGGACGGCGACGACACGGCGGTCGCGTCCGAGGTGCTGTGCCGCGCCGGGCGTGAACCGGACCTGGAGGCGCTGTCCTCCTACGCGGGCACCGAGTACTTCCACTGCTGGCCGACCGAGCGGAACCCGTCGGTCAGCACGAACGTCCACATGCTCGGCGCCCTCCGCGCCGCAGGGCTCTCCGACGACGACCCGCTGGTGCGCAAGGCGGTGGGGTACCTCGCCGTCAGCCAGGACGGTGCCGGTTCCTGGATCGACAAGTGGCACGTCTCGCCGTACTACGCGACCGCGCACGCCGTGCTCGCCGGAATCGGTCTGCGCGACGACGTCTTCGCCGGGGCGCGGGACTGGCTGGTCCGGACGCAGCGCGCGGACGGGTCCTGGGGCTGCTACCTGCCCACCGCCGAGGAGACCGCGTACTGCCTGCAAGCGCTCACCGCGGCCCGGCGGCAGGGGGAACCGGTGCCGGAGGAGGTCCTCCGCCGCGGGTACGACTGGCTGGTCCGGCACGCCGCGGAGCCGTTCCCGTGGCTGTGGATCGGGAAGTGCCTGTACGCGCCCGACGTCGTGGTGAGGTCGGCGGTCCTGTCCGCGCTGGCGCTGGTCGAGGAAGAGCGGGAGTCCTGATGAGCGTGCACCCCGTGCGCACGACGAACCGCGTCGCCGCCGACCTCGACCTGGTCCGGCACGAGGTCGACGCCTACCTCGCCCGCCTGTTCGACCGCGCCCTGCGCGACAGCGCGACGGTGCTGGAACCCGGCTCGCCGGGACTGGCCCCGCTGCGGGACATGGCGCTGGCCGGTGGGAAGCGGATCCGCCCCGCCTTCGTCTACTGGGGGTTCCTGGCGGCGGGAGGCGACCCGGACGACGACCGCGTGATCGAGGCGGGCGCGGTACTCGAACTCCTGCACCTCTTCGCGCTCGTGCACGACGACGTGATGGACGAGTCGCTCACGCGCCGATCGGCGCCGACGATCCAGGTCCAGTTCGCGGACCGGCACCGGGCGCTCGGGCTGAGGGGCCATGCCCAGCGCTACGGCGAGAACATGGCGATCCTGCTCGGCGACTTCGCCCTGCTGACGTGCACCGAGGTCCTGCTGTCCCTGCCGCGCCGCGCCCAGCGGATCTTCTACCGCGCGGCCAACCAGCTCGTGCTCGGCCAGTACCTGGACCTGGAGAACGCGGCCGCGGTGGTGGTCGACGACGAGACGTCGTCGAGGACCGCGCTGCTGAAGACGGCGAGCTACACGGTCGAGGGACCGCTGCTCGTCGGGATGGCGCTGACGCCGACGGGACCGGAACTGGAACCGTGCCTGCGCGCCTACGGCCGGGCGGTCGGCCAGGCGTTCCAGCACCGGGACGACCTGCTCGACGTCTTCGGCGACGAGGCCGAGACGGGGAAACCCGTCGCCGGGGACATCACCCACCAGAAGGCAACCCGGCTGCTGGCCACCGTCCGGCGCAACGCGTCGGTCGGGGACCGCGCGCTGCTGTCGCTGCTCGAAGGACCGGCGGCGGGCGACGTCGAGCTGGAGTCCGTGCGGTCGCTGCTGCTGCGCACGGGAGCCGTCGACGACCTGGAACGGCTGATCGACGACCTCGTCGCGGAAGCGGTCACGGCCATCGCCGACGCGCCGATGCCCGCCTCCAGCAAGGAGGTCCTGACCGACGCGGCCCACTTCGCGGGCGCCCGCCGGTGCTGACGGGGCGACCGCGGTCCACCGCCCGCACGTCGCCGACCGCGGGCTCCGGCACGACACTCGACGAGAACGGCGGACAACCATGACGAAGCCAGGAACCCGGCCGGACGCGCCGAGTCGTCCCCTGGTCGACTTCGACCACCACTCGGCGGACTTCCGCGAGCGCAACCACGAGATCATGGACGACCTGCGGTCGCGGTGCCCGGTGGCCTACACCGAGTCGCACGGCGGTTTCTGGGTGCTGACCGACTACCGGTCGGTGGCGGCGGCCCTGCGCGACGACGAGCTGTTCAGCTCCTGCCCGTCCGTCGGCATCCCGCCGTCCCCGATCCCGACGGCGATCCTGCCCGCCGAGACCGACCCGCCCCTGACCGGTGAACTGCGGGCGATCACCGCCCGCCACTTCTCCCGCACGGCCGTCCAGGCGGCGGAGGAGGGCATCCGGGAGATGGCGGGCGACCTGGTCGACGCGTTCGTCGAACGGGGGGAGTGCGACGTCGTCGCGGAGCTGGCGACCCCGTTGCCCGCTCGGGTGATCCTCGCGATGCTCGACTTCGACCAGGACCGGTGGGCCGAGTGGGTCGACTGCGTGCACGCCGTGCTGCACGACCGGAACAGCGACCCGGAGAAGGCGGCCGAGGCCGCGGGCAAGATCTTCACCACCATCTCCGAGGAGATGGAGCGGCGCACCACCGACGGTCTCGGCGGCGACCTGCTCAGCAGCATCATGCGCGGCACCGTGGAGGGCCGTCCGCTCGACGCGCTGGAGGTCACCATGTACGCCTTCGTGATGTTCCTGGCGGGCATGGACACCACGAGCGGGCTGTTCGGCAACGCGCTCGTCGAACTCGACCGGAGGCCGGACCTGCGCAGGCGGCTGATCGAGGACAGGTCGCTGTTCGGCGCGGCGACCGAGGAGTTCCTCCGCCGCGACACGCCGTCCCAGGGGCTGGCCAGGACGGTCACCCGCGACACGACGTTCTTCGGCCAGCGGCTGAGCGCGGGCGACTCGGTGCTGATGATGTTCGCCGCGGCCAACCGCGACCCCGAGGTGTTCGACCGTCCACATGAGATCGACCTGGACCGCCAGCACTACAAGCACTTCGCCTTCGGGATCGGGGCGCACCGCTGCCTGGGCGCGAACCTCGCGCGCACGATGTTCCGCGTGATGCTGGACGAGGTCCTGACGCGGCTGCCGGACTTCCGCGTCACCGGTCCTGGCGAGCGGTTCGCCGACAGCGGCGAGATCCACGCGCTGCGGAGCCTGCCCATCGCGTTCAGCGCGGGTGCACGGCGCGGAACCGCCTAGCGCGCGGGGCTTGCGCCTCAAGCAGCTTGAGGTACCACAGTGGGCCCATGAACGACGACGAGCTGCACCCCATCGGACACGCCGCGCGCCGCAGCGGACTGAGCGTGAGCGCCGTGCGGTTCTACGCCGACGCCGGGATCATCGAGCCCACGGCCCTCTCCTCGGCAGGGCACAGGATGTACGACGTCCACGCCATCGCCCGGCTGGAACTGGTCCGCACCCTGCGCGAGCTGGACACGGACCTGGACGAGATCCGCCGACTGCTCGACGGCGACACGACCCTGCACGACCTGCTCGTCACGCACCTGGAGATCGTCGAGCGCCAGGAACGTGCCCTGCGCGCCAGGCGGGCGGTGCTCAGGACCCTGGTCAAACAGGGCGGGACCACCGCTCGGACCGACCTGATGCACAAGCTCGTCTCGATGACCGACGAGGAGCGCGAACAGGCCGTCGACGACTTCTGGAACGACGTCGGCGAGGGCCTGGACGTCCCCGAGGGCTTCGTCGACCGGTTGCGCGCACAGCGCCCGATCCTGTCCGCCGACCCCACGGCCGCCCAGCTCGAGGCGTGGATCGAACTGGCCGACCTGGTGGCCAGCCCGACGTTCCGCGCCGAGGTCCGCGCGTACCTGCGCGACACGTACTCCGCACCGGAGGCGCGAACGCTGGCGACCGAACCGTTCCAGGAGTTCATGCACGTCACCGGGGCACCGCTGATGGAGGAACTCCTCGCCGCCCACCGCTCCGGCGAGTCCCCCGGGTCCCCGTGGGCCCAGCGTGCCGTCACTCGCTTCCTGGAAGCGGCCACCGCGCTGTCCGCCACCCCGCTCACCCCCGAGGTCCGGAACCGGATGGCCGACGGCTACCGGCAGGTACCCGACATCCTGCGCCGGATCGCCGAGGAGGACGCCACCTCCGAGACCCCCGTCTACGACGACACCCACGGCCGGTACGCGACCCTGGTGGCGTTGATCAACGGAACCGACCAGGCCCACGACCCCATCCCGTACACCTGGATCGCCGACGCCATGAGCACCGACGCCCCGCCACGTTCCCAGGAGGTGTCCTGATCAGCTCCCGGTGAAGGCGTTGATCAGGTCGTGGGGCGTGCCGTCGCCCAGCATCACGTGGAGGTCGGGCGCCTCGGCGTTGGACGCGGCGGTGCGCACGAACATGGCCTGCTCGTACGCGGTGAGCGCGGCCTCGACGTCGTCGGGGTGCGCGGCGATGGCCTTGCCCAGTTCGGCGCCGTCGTACAGCGCCAGGTTGGCGCCCTCACCGTTGGGGGCGGTGAGGTGTGCGGCGTCGCCGAGCAGGGTCACCCCCGGCGTCCGGTCCCACCGGTGGTGCTCACCGGGGAGGTCGTGGATGTGGCGCAGGACCGGCGGGGTCTCGCCATCGGTGATCAGCGCGGTCAGCTCCGGTGCCCAGCCGTCGAACTCCCGCACGACCCGTGCGGTGGCCGCGGCGGGATCGGTGAAGTCGATGGCGGCGAACCAGTCCAGCGGCCTGGCGAGCATCACCCAGGTGTGGAGGTTCCCGCCGCGCTCCCGGTGGGCCAGGATCCCCTTCCCCGGTTCGAGCACCATCATCGCCCCGCCGCCGACGGTCTTCGCGCTGGTCGGGTGCCGGTCGTCGCCGTCGAACAGGTGGGTCTCGACGAACGAGAACCCGCTGTACACGGGCTTCGCCCCGGTCAGCAGCGGCCGGACTCGGGACCAGGCGCCGTCCGCGCCGACCAGCAGGCCCGTGGTGGCGGTGGTGCCGTTGGCGAACGCCACCTCGTGGCGGCCGTCGCCGAGGGCGCGGACACCGCTGACCTTGTGGTCCCACCGGACGGTGCCGTCCGGGAGCGAGTCGAGCAGCATCTGCCGCAGTTCACCGCGCTGCACCTCGGGGTTGCCACCCGTGCCGTCGTCCGGCACGTCGAGCAGGACGTTCCCGTCCCGGTCGAGCAGCCGCATCGCCTGGCGCCCCTCCAGGACGAGTTCGCGGAACCGCTCGGTCAGGCCCGCGGCCTCCAGCGCGGGCTGGCCGTTGTAGTCGCGGATGTCGAGCAGTCCGCCCTGCCCGCGCGTCGACGAGGAGGGTTCCGCCTCGTAGACCGTGGACGGGATGCCGTGCACGTGCAGCACGCGGGACAGCGCCAGACCGCCCAGACCTGCTCCGACGATCGTGATCGGTGTCGTCATGGGTTCCTCCGAACTCACTGGGCCGACCCCGTTGGATCGGCGCTCCAACAAGCTAGCACGCCTTTGGATCGGCGCTCCAGTCGTGCGATGATGGGCCCATGGGGAAGAGAACCGCGCCGCGATCCCCGCGACGCACGGACGGCCTGACCAGGGAGCGGATCATCCAGTCCGCCACCGAACTCCTGGACGGCGGCGGCGAGGGCGCGTTGACCCTGCGCGCGCTCACGCGCCGCCTGAGCACCGGCTACGGCGCGATCTACCACCACGTCGCGGACAAGGACGACCTGCTCGCGGCGGCCACCGACGACGTCCTCACGCGGGTGCTGTCCGGCGCGGTCGCCGGCCCGGACCCGCGCGAAACCCTGCGTGGCCTCGTCCTGGGCCTGTTCGACGCGATCGACGCGCACCCCTGGGTCGGGGCGGAACTCTCCCGGCAACCGTGGCGGCCCGCGCTGCTGGACTTCTACGAGCGCGTCGCCCAACTGCTGGACGCGCTCGCCGTCCCCGAGAGCGCGCGCTTCGACGCGGCGGGCACGCTCATGAACTACGTGCTCGGAGTCGCCGCGCAGAACGCCGCGAACGCCCGCCACCTCGCCGACAGCAACACGGACAGGTCGACCTTCCTGGACGCCGCCGCCGCGCAGTGGGCGCAGGTGAACCCCAGTCGGTACCCGTTCGTGCACGCGGCGGTGACCCGGCTGCGCGAGCACGACGACCGGGAGCAATTCCTCGCGGGCGTCGACATCTTCCTGACGGGCATCGCCGCCCTCTGACCCACGGGCCGGGCGGGTGGGTCTATCGCCCGCACCGGGGACCACAACAGGTTCCACACATTCGCTATTGCACTCGACCGGATGCGTTCGCGAATGCCCCGCGTGCTTTCGGGCACCTTTCGGTGTAAATCCGGCTACACCGGTGACGGATGTCGGGAAATCCGAACCGGAACGACTTCACTCCCGTGTTGGTGGTGTCCGGGCGTACCGGATGGGGGATTTCGGCTGCCCGCGGGAAGTCGTCGTGGACGGGAGGTGGGCGTGGGTCGATTCGCCTTTTCCGGACATAGCCGTCAGGGCGGGGAGGGGGTCCAGTGCCTGCTCGCGCCCGTGGTGAACAACGTCACTCCCCACTGGTCTAGTGGTGAACGAGACGGTGAACCTTTGTCGGCGACCGCACGTGTACGAGGTCGACATCACCGCGTCATCTAGCAGGACGGGCGTTCGGCTAGCATCCCCGTCGCCGCTCCAGCGGCGAATTCGTTCGGAGTGACGTCCTGAGCGCGTCCGACTTTCGCAGTGGGAGGAGCGGCCCGACAATGCCGATCAAGACAGCGCACCGGTGCCGTCACAGGAGGCCCTCGTGAATCCGCAGCAATGGTTGGACGAGTACGAGGCCAAGCTGGCCGACCTGAAGAAGAAGTCCGAGGACCTCCAGGAGAACTTCACCGCGTCCAGCGCGACGGCCACCAGCAAGGACGGCTCCGTCACGATCACCGTCGGCCCCAACGGCGGCCTGCAGAACCTCCAGCTCGGCCGCCGCGCGATGGAGATGAGCGCCGCCCAGTTGACCGGGGCGATCCTCCAGACGGCCGCCGTCGCCCAGCGCCAGGCCGCCGAGAAGGTGCTCGGGATCTTCCAGCCCCTCGGCGAGGGCACCGAGGCGATGTCGATGGTCAGCGACGCGATCCCGGCCGACGAGGTCGACGCGGACGAGGACGTCGACGAGGTCGAGGAGCCCGTCGAGCCGCCACCGCCCGCGCACCGGCCCGCGCCCGCCGCGCCGACCGTGCGCCCGCCCACCAGGCCGCGCCCGGCGGCCGACGACGCAGACGACGACAACCAGCCGTGGTGACCGGCTCCGGTCTCGACAGGAAGTAGGCAGGAACAATGGCCGAGACGCCGATCGACTCCCCTCCCGGTATGCACATCACCGAGGAGAACAAGCTCAAGGGCACCCTGTTCGTCGAGGCCTTCGGCAGCCTGATCGACGGGATCAGCAAGGACGCCGAGACCGAGACCGAGAAGGCGCTCGACATCACCTTCAACGCCATCGGCGCGGCCGCGTCGACGGTGATGTTCGTCATGGACCCGCTCGGGTCGCTGATCGGCGCCGGGATCGGCTGGCTGATCGAGCACGTCAGCTTCCTGCGCGACGCGCTCAACCAGGTGATGGGCAACCCGGAGGAGATCCAGGCCAACGTCGAGGCGACCAAGGCGAAGGCCGTGGAGCTGCGCGTGCTGGCCGAGGACCACCGCAAGGGCCTGGCGACGTTCGACGGGTGGACCGGCAAGTCGTCGGAGAACTTCAAGGCCAGCATGGACCAGATGGGCGCGGAGCTCGACCAGCTCGCCAACGCGGTCGAGACCAAGGCCAAGATCGTCGGCATCACCGGCATGCTGGTCACCGTCCTGCGCGACATCATCCGCGACCTGATCTCGCAGCTCCTGGGCTCCCTGATCGCGGGCGCGCTCATCGCGGTGGCCTCCGCGTGGATCACCTTCGGCGCCTCCATCGTCGCCTTCGTCGGCTTCGCCGTCGGCAAGGCCGTGGCGCTGGGCACGAACATCGCCGCCCGCATCGCGCGGGTGGTGGCGTCGCTGAGCAGGCTGGTGGGCAAGATCGGCAACCTCGACGACGTGGTGGCGAAGGTCAGCAAGGGCTGGGACCGCTTCGACAACGCCGCCGACGTCGCCGAGATCAGCTACGAGGGCTACAAGGCGTCCGACGACGTCGACGACGCCATCGACAAGGGCGTCAAGGACGACGAGGCGAACGACAAGGTCACCGCGGCCAACGACAAGGCAAAGGAAGCCGCCGCGAAGTACGAAGAGGCCAAGGCGAACGAGACCAAGCAGGCCGACGAGGCCAAGGCCGCCAACGACAAGCTCAGCAGCGCCTCGGACAAGTACTCCGCGGCCAACGACAAGCTCAGCTCGGCGGCCGACGCGGTCAACGCCGCCGCCGCGTCCGGCGACCAGGCCCAGTACGACGCGGCCAAGGCCAAGTACGACACCGCGAAGGTCGAGGCCGACGCGGCGAAGTCCGAAGCCGCTTCGGCGGCGACCAACGCCGCCAAGGAGAGCCGCGACGTGAGCGACGCGGCCAAGGCGAGCTACGACTCGCTCCAGGCCGCGAAGCCGTCGGAGGACGCCGCGAAGGCCGCCTACGACGAGTACAAGGCGAACAACCCGACGGACCCGAGCAAGGCCAACCCGGCGCAGACCGCCGCGGAGACCGACCTCGGCACCAAGAACGACGCGGCCAAGGCGGCGAACGAGTCCTACGAGAAGGCGAACGCCGACTTCGCGGCCAAGAACGCCGCCGCGGCCGAGGCGAACGCCAAGGCGTACCAGAGCGGGTCGGAGGCCGACATCAAGGCCGCCGAGCAGGCGAGCAGCACCGCGAGCGCGGCGGGCGACAAGGTGGAGGCCGCGGCCAACGAGGCCAAGACCACCGGCGAGGCCGCCAAGACGAGCTACGACGAGTACCAGAAGAACTACTCGTCCGGCACTCCCGCGCCGACCCAGGCGCCCGCGGACCCGTTGCAGCACGCCAGGGACGTCAACGCCAGCACGAGCGTCACCGACGCGGGCAAGGGTGACGCGTTCTTCGGCGGCGCGAGCGATCCGTCCAAGACGAACGGTCCGACCGTGCAGGTCTAGTCCAGCCAGCCCCACCTTTGGAGAGAAACCGGTCATGGCTGTCAACTCGGGTAGTCCGAACGTCAACCCGAACCCGTCGGTCAACACGAACCCGGCGCCCCCGCCCCCTCCGCCGCCCGCGGGGATCGGGTCGGGGCCGACGGGGAACTCCGGTTTCTCCCAGAGCGAGTCGACGATGACCGGCCTCCAGGGCCGGGCGGGCGACATGCAGACCAGGCTCGGCAACATCTCCAGCGGTCTGCGCGGGCTCAACCTCGGCCTGGGCTCGCTCGGTCCGATCGGGCTGTTCGCGGTGCCCGCGCTGAACAACTCCAACGACAACGCGGTCGCGCAGGCCGAGCGGGGCTCGAAGGCGTTCGGGGACGTCCAGCAGGGGTTGCGGGCCACCCAGCAGGTGACGGCGTCCACGGACACGAACAACGCCTCGTCGTTCCGGGGGATCGACCCGAACAACACGTTCAAGCCCGTGCCCGGCGCGGCGAACTCCATCGCGCCGCCGCCGAAGCAGGGCGGGGCGCAGGTCTCGCAGAAGCCGAACATCCCCGGCGCGTCCGGTCCGGCTCCCGCGCCGACGCGCACGGCCGGTGGTCCGGCCGTGTCGACCGCGCCGAAGGTGCCCGGTGCGGGAGGCAACGTTCCGGGCGTGAACGCCGGTCCTGGCGGGGGGAACGTCGCGAAGGCGCCGACGATCCCCGGTGCCGGGACCACGGTTCCCGGTGGCAAGGG
>NZ_JANYMP010000035.1:0-24910 GCF_025061645.1 Umezawaea endophytica
GCACCGGCAGAAGCAGCGATCGATGTGCTGCGTGGGATGGCGAGTGAAGCGGTGGGTTGGGTGAGTTGCTGGAGGAGTCGGGTGGTGGAGCGTGGGCGGTTTGGGTGGCGGTGAGTCCAGCGGCGAGGTTGGGCGGGGCGGAGGTGTGGGAGGTGGGCGCTTGCGTTTCACGTGAAACGTGGGCGGCCTGCGTCGTGGTGTTAGTCGTGTTTCACGTGAAACGGGTCTACCCATGCTCGTTGCTCGTTCGTCTCCGGAACGGTGACTCCGCGGGCGTCGGTGATCAGTTGCCACGCGGTGGTCGGGGCGACGCCGTCCATGACCAACAGGCTGGCGGCCAGTAGCGAGGAGCGGCCGATGCCTGCCCAGCAGTGGACGACCACGTGCGCTCCCCCGTGCAGTCTGTCCAAGAGGTGCGTGAGTGTTGGGGTGATCTCGTCGCGGTTGGGGATGCCGAAGTCGCCGATGGGGATCGCGTGGAACTCCAGGCCGGCTTCGGTTGCCGTGGTCGCTTCAGCGGTGAGGTGGAGATCCTGTTGCTCCCTCTCCGTCAGGGCGGAGACGAGGATGTCGGTTCCGCGTGCCCTGAGAGACGTCAGATCGGCCGTCAGTGCGGCGCCTCCGGAGGGGCGGGGCATGGTGCTGAGGTGGCCTGGGAAGTTGTGGTGGATTGGGTAGGTTGTTGGCTTCTGCATGATTTCCCCCTCGTTTCACGTGAAACACGACCGATCTTGTCCCCCGGCTTGGCGTGTCGGTGGGTTCATCCGTCATCATGGACGGCGGCAGTTTTCGCGGAATCCGCGACGCCCTACCTACTTGCCCATCCACCCGGTCGCCCTCGTGTGCCGCGTGGTTTCACGTGAAACGTCACGGATGGAGACATGGTCGGAGATATGGAAGACCGCGCGAAGCGAGTCTTCGGCGACCACCTTGACCGCGCGATCTCGTTCGCTCAACTGCTCGCCGACCACGGGGTCGAGCGCGGGTTGATCGGGCCTCGCGAAGTTGAGCGCCTGTGGGACCGTCATCTGCTGAACTCCGCCGTGATCGCGGAGCTACTTCCTCAAAATTGTCGGGTGGTGGACGTAGGCTCTGGCGCAGGCCTGCCGGGCATCCCCCTGGCGATTGCCCGACCGGATCTGAACCTGACCCTGCTGGAGCCGATGGCCCGTCGGGTGGCTTGGCTGGACGAGGTCGTGGAGACGTTGGGGTTGTCGTCGGTGACGGTGGTCCGCGGTCGAGCTGAGGAGGCCTCCGTGCGTGAGCAGTTGTCCGACGTGGACGTCGTGACGGCGCGCGCGGTGGCTCCGCTGGAGCGGTTGGCGCGCTGGTGCCTGCCCCTCCTCAAGCCCGGCGGTCAGCTCGTCGCTCTCAAGGGTGAGAGCGCGTTGGAGGAGATGGAGCGCGACGCCGAGGCGGTGCGCCGTGCCGGAGGTTCCCGGCAGCGCGTCGTGTCGTGCGGCGCGGATGTACTCGAAGTGCCGACCACTGTGGTGCTCGTCGAACGTTCCGAGCTGAGTGGTCGTCGTGACGGAGCACGTCGACGAAGGAAGGATCGGTGAGCGTGTATCCGGATCCGGTACCCCGACCCGGCAAGTCAGCTCTACAGCCGCTGTTCCAGACGGCTGATGTTCCACGTGAAACCGAGCACCCGACCGCTTCCGACGGCGCTGTCGGAGCAGGCAATCGCCCCCCGAACAACTCGCACACCGGAACGGCAGGAGACAGCGCCGTGTGGACACCGATCGCCGAAGAGGCCGCCCGCGCAACCCGCGTGCTGCACCCCGACAACCTCAAACTCCCCCGTCCCACACGTCGCCGCATCCTCACCGTCGCCAACCAGAAGGGCGGCGTCGGCAAGACGACCAGCACGGTCAACCTCGCCGCGGGTCTGGCCATCGCCGGGCTGAAGGTGCTCGTGATCGACCTCGACCCGCAGGGCAACGCGAGCACCGCGCTGGCCATCGAGCACCGGTCCGGCACCCCCTCCGTGTACGAGGTGCTGATCGGTGAGATCTCGGTCGCCGAGGCCGCTCAGGTCAGCAACCAGTCCCCCAACCTCTACTGCGTGCCCGCGACGATCGACCTCGCGGGTGCCGAGATCGAACTCGTCTCGATGGTGGCGCGCGAGTCGCGGCTCAAGGAGGCGCTCAGCTCCGAGGCGCTGGCGGAGATCGACCCGGACTACGTCTTCATCGACTGCCCGCCGTCGCTCGGCCTGCTGACCGTCAACGCGATGGTCGCCGCGCAGGAGGTGCTGATCCCGATCCAGTGCGAGTACTACGCGCTGGAGGGTCTCGGGCAGTTGCTCCGGAACATCGAGCTCGTCCAGGCGCACCTGAACCCGACGCTGAACGTGTCCACGATCCTGCTCACCATGTACGACGGCCGGACCAAGCTGGCCGACCAGGTGACCAGCGAGGTGCGCGGCCACTTCGGCGACACAGTCCTCCGCACGGTGATCCCGCGCAGCGTGAAGGTCTCCGAGGCACCGGGATTCGCTCAAACGGTGCTGACCTACGATCCGGGCTCACGGGGCGCGATGAGCTACCTGGACGCAGCACGCGAGATCGCCGAGTTCGGCGCGAGGATGGGGTTGGCATGACGGAGCAGCGCAAGGGTGGACTCGGGCGAGGGCTCGCCGCCTTGATCCCGAGTGGCCCGCCACCGGGGTCGGGCCCGGTTCGCCCGCCGACCACGAACGGCAACGGCTCCGCCCCTGCGCGCACCGAGACCGTCGAGTTCAGCGGGGAGGTGGCGGGCGCGGTGTACCGGGAACTCCCGGTCAACGCGATCCGCACCAACCCGAAGCAGCCGCGGCACGTCTTCGACGAGGCGGCGCTCAACGAGCTCGAGCACTCGATCCGCGAGTTCGGCCTCATGCAGCCGATCGTGGTGCGCGAGCTGGGGAACGACACCTACGAACTGGTCATGGGTGAACGCCGGTGGCGGGCGACCCAACAGGCCGGGTTGAAGACGATCCCGGCGATCGTGCGGCACACGCACGACGACGTGATGCTGCGCGACGCGCTCCTGGAGAACATCCACCGGGTGCAGTTGAACCCGCTCGAAGAGGCGGCGGCGTACCAGCAGTTGCTCCAGGAGTTCGGCGTCACGCACGAGGAGCTGGCCGACAAGATCGGTCGCAGCCGCCCGGTCGTGACGAACACGATCCGGTTGCTGAAGCTCCCCCTCCCCGTTCAGCGGAGGGTCGCGGCGGGTGTCCTGTCGGCGGGTCACGCGCGCGCGTTGCTCAGCCTGGACGACCCCGGTGCGCAGGAGGACCTGGCGACGAAGATCGTCGCGGAGGGCATGTCGGTCCGGGCGACCGAGGAGGCGGTGACGCTCGCGAAGAGCGCCGAGCCCGCCAAGGCGAAGGTGGTCCGCAAGAAGGCGATCCACGCGCCGGGGCTCCAAGACCTCGCCGAGCGGCTCTCGGACAACTTCGACACGCGCGTGAAAGTCGAACTCGGGCAGCGAAAAGGTCGAATCGTCGTCGAATTCGGGTCAGTTGACGATCTTGAGCGGATCATCCAACTGATGGCGCCAGAAGCGACAAATCGGACATCGTTGGAGGCCTAGGGTATCCCACCAGGCTTCTTTGTCACGGTGACGATAGCCCTCCGTATCTGAATAGACACGGAGGGCTATCGAATGTTTAACGTGAAACAGCGCGCTCGATGAGGCCGGCGTAGATCGACCCGAGCGATCCCCCGGCCGCTTCGACGGCCATCGGGAGCAACGAGGTCTCGGTGAGACCGGGCGACACGTTCACTTCGAGGAACTGGACCGTCCCGTCGGGCGCCACGATCGCGTCCATCCGCGACACGTCCCGCAGACCGAGCAGCCGGTGCGCGGCGACGGCCAACTCCCCCACCGACTTCGCCACGGCGTCGTCGAACCGCGCGGGCGCGTGGAAGTCGGTGAGCCCGGCGGTGTACCGGGACGTGTAGTCGTAGATGCCGCCGCTCACCGGAACGATCTCCACGGCGGGCAGCGCGTACGGGCCGTCCGGTCCGTCGATCACCACGACGGCGACCTCGACCCCGTCGACGTACCGCTCGGCCAACACGGTCTCCCCGTACGCCAGGCACCCGACCATCGCGGTCGGCAGCTCCGACGCGTCCCGGACGACCTGAGCGCCCAGCGCGGACCCGCCCTGGTCGGGCTTCAGCACCAGCGGCAGGCCGAGGCTCTCGACCATCGAGTCCAGCACCGGCTGCGCGCCGAGTTCGCGGAACGTCGCGTGCGGCAGCACGACCCAGTCCGGCGTCGCCAGCCCCGCCCGCGCCAGCTCGGCCTTCGCGATCGGCTTGTCCCACGCCCGCCTGCACGCCCGCGAGTCCGTGCCGACGTACGGCACGCCGGACATCTCCAGGATCGTCTGCACCGACCCGTTCTCGCCCTCGCCCCCGTGCAGGGCGACGACGACGGCGTCCGGGCGGTGGTCCTTCAACCGGCCCAGCAGATCGCGGTCGGTGTCCCACTCCTCCACGGTCAGGCCGACCGAGCGCAGCGCGGCCGACAACCGGCGACCGGACCGCAGCGACACCTCGCGCTCGTGCGACAGGCCTCCGGCGAGGACCGCTACCCAGCGTTCCGACACGACACATCTCCCCAACATCGGTGGTGAAGCGGAGGGGCCACCCGCCTACCGTCCACGATGGACGACAAGCGGATGGCCCCGGTGCAAGGTCCTGGTGGTCTAGGCGGTGTCCGGCGACGGGTTCTGCGGACCGGGCAGCTCGCGACTGGTCGTCGGCCCGAACGTGCGGTGGAGCTGGGCCTCGTCCTCCAGGACGTTCGCCAGCCTCCGGACCCCCTCGCGGATGCGCTCCGGCGTCGGGTAGCAGTACGAGATCCGGAGCTGCCTGCTGCCGAGCTTGTCCGCGTAGAAACCGGTGCCCGACGCGTACGCCACCCGCTGGGTGATCGCGCGCGGCAGCATCGCCTTGGTGTCGATGCCCTCCGGCACCGTCATCCACACGTAGAACCCGCCGTCCGGCCGGTTCCACGAGCAGCCGGCGGGCATGTGCTGCTCCATCGCCGAGATCGCCGCGTCCCGGCGCTCCCGGTAGGCCTCGCGGTAGATCTTGATCTGGCCCTTCCAGTCGTGCGTCGACAGGTAGCGCGACACGATCATCTGGTTGAGCGTCGGCGGGCACAGCGTGGCCGACTCGGCCGCCAGGACCAGCTTCTCGCGCACGGCGTGCGGCGCGAGCACCCAGCCGACCCGCAGGCCGGGGGCGAACGTCTTGGAGAACGACCCGAGGTACACGACGTTGTCCGGGTCCGTCGACCGCAGCGCCGGGTACGTCTGGCCGTCGAAGCCGAGCAGCCCGTACGGGTTGTCCTCGACGACGAGGACGCCCGCCTGGCGGCAGATCTCCAGTACCTCGGCGCGGCGGGCGATGGACAGCGTCACGCCCGCGGGGTTGTGGAAGTTCGGGATCGTGTACAGGAACTTGACCCGGCGGCCCGCCCTCTCGACGGCGGCCAGCGCTTCGCGCAGCGCCTGCGGGACCAGGCCGTCCGAGTCCATGGCCACGTGCACGACCTGCGCCTGGTAGGCGGCGAACGAGCCGAGCGCGCCCACGTACGACGGGCCCTCGGCCAGCACGACGTCACCGGGGTCGACGAAGATCCGGGTGACCATGTCCAGCCCCATCTGGGAGCCGACGGTCACGACGACGTCGTCCGGGTGGCCGTGGATGCCTTCGAGGGCCATCACCTCGCAGATCTGCTCGCGCAGGTCCGGGATCCCGTGCGCCGAGGCGTACTGGAGGGCGGCCAGGCCGTCGGTGGCGATCATCTCGCCGATCTCGGTGGCGAGGCCGTCCAGCGGCAGCGCCGCGAGGTGGGGCATCCCACCCGCGAGGGACACCACCTCGGGGCGGCTCGCCACGGAGAAGAGTGCCCGGATCTCCGATGCCGTCATCCCCGCGGTGCGCGCCGCGTAGCGCCGCAGGTGGGGGTCGAGGCTTCGGTTGCCCTGCTTGGCGGGCTGTCCGGGAGTGGTCACGGTGGACTCCTGCACTCGCGCTTGGAGTGATGATTTACCGACAGGTATGTACCGGGCGAGTGTAACCGTCGTCCCGTTAGTGGCATCTGCCTTCCGGCAGCCGTCACATCCGCCTATCCTCGTGAGGGTTCTTCGATTCGGGTTTTGGAGGTCAAGGTGTCGCGACGCGTTGTAGGCGTCACCTTGGACAACCTCGAACACCTCTCGAAGCACAGCCGCACGTGCGTGTTCTGGGAGCTGGCCCCGCACCTGAAGGCGCAGGCCGAGGAGTACGGCGACACGGAGTTCGAGAAGGAGGCCTGGGTCTCCAGCGTCCTGCTCGAATGGGGTTCGTGCGGCCGGATCATCTACTGCGACGGCATCCCGGCCGGGTCGGCGTTCTACGCCCCGCCCGCCGCCGTGCCCCGCTCACTCGCGTTCCCCACGTCCCCGGTCAGCGCCGACGCCGTGCTGATGACGTCGCTGGAGGTGCTGCCGGAGTTCCGCGGCGGCGGCCTCGGCCGGGTCCTGGTGCAGTCTGTCGCCAAGGACCTGACCAAGCGCGGCGTGAAGGCCATCGAAGCCTTCGGCGACAACCAGCCGAACGAGGACGAGCCCGGCTGCGTCACCCCGGCCGACTTCCTGCTCCAGGTGGGCTTCAAGACCGTCCGCCCGCACCACCGCTGGCCCCGCCTCAGGCTTGAGCTGCGGACCGCGCTGGGCTGGAAGGAAGACGTCGAGGCGGCGCTGGAGCGGCTGCTGAACACCGTCACGGTGTCCACGGCCGAACCGAGCTTCCGCCCCGCCTCCGCGAAGATCTAGCACCCCCCGTTCACGACGAAGGCCCTCCGCCGGAAGCGGAGGGCCTTCGTCACGGGTGTGTCAGAACTTCGAGAGCTCGCGCTTCATCAGGTCGTCCATGGTGAACGTGCCGGTGGGCTGGTCGTCCTTGCCCAACAGGTACAGGCGCTTCACGGCGACCAGGATGCCCTCGGCGACGACGTCGCGGAACGCCGGATCGGCCAGCCTGCGGCGGTCCTGCTCGTTGGTCAGGTAGCCGACCTCGACGCGGACGGCCGTGCACCTGGTCATCCTGAGCACGTCCCACGACTTCGGGTGGGTGCCGCAGTCCGGCATGCCCGTCCTGGCCGTGATCTCGCGCTGGATGAACCCCGCGAGGGCCTCACCGACCGTGGAACTGGTGCCGTTGCCGGTGCCGTAGTGGAAGCTCGCGACACCGGACGCCTTCGGCGACGAGTTCCCGTCGGTGTGCAGCGACAGGATGAGGTCCGCGCCCGCCTCGTTGGCGAACTTGGCCCTCGCGGCCTCGTCCGGGCAGTTGCCGGGGCCGCGCGTGAGCAGGGCCTCCATGCCGGTCGCGGCCATCTTGCCCTCGAGCCTGCGGGCCAGGTCCAGCATCAGCCTGGCCTCGTTGAGGTGCTCGACGACCACACCGAGGTCCTCGCCACCGTGGCCGGGATCGATGATGATGCGCTTGCCGGACAGCCTCGGGCCCGCGTTGCGGACGCGCTCCTGCTCGCGCAGGAACACCGGGCGACCGCCCCGCACCTTCGGCTGCAACTGGCGGAGCGCGCGAACCGTGTTCGGGCCGCACATGCCGTCGATGGCCAAGCCGTAGTCGCGTTGGAAGCTGCGCAGCGCCTGCTCGGTCTGCTGACCGAACTCGCCGTTGGCGCGACCAGCGTCGTAGCCCATCTCCAGCAACCGCTCCTGGAGGGCGAACACGTCGTCACCGGTCACGGGCTGGGCGATCAGGTAGGCCAGCGGCCGGTCACCGAGGCGGAAGGTGGCATCGCGCAGCGCGCGGTACGTGGCCGGGCCGACGATGCCATCGGTGATGAGGCCCCGCTGCTGCTGGAAGGCACGCACGGCGTGCTCGACGGAGAGGTCGAACACCGACGATGCCTGCGGATCCGACAGAAGACCGATCTTGGTCAGTGTGGACCTGATGTCGGCAACGTCCGGCCCGACATCCCCGCGGCGGAGTAGCAGCATGCACCCCTCGCTCGACTAGGGCGCCGACCGGGGCCGGCGCTGACGTGAAGCCCCTATTGTGCCTTGCCGTTCCAGCAGCTCCACGCAGGGCTACTGCGTGTGGCCGCGCGGCCACGTAGCAGCACCGGGGCTCCTCCGAACGGACGTGGCTCGTCCGTCTTATCGGATGACGGACGAGCCACGTTATGCGTTGCCGCGGTGAATCAGGAAAGAACCTCGGAGAGGTCGTTCAGCAGCGCGGCCTTGGGCTTCGCGCCGACGATCTGCTTCACCGGGCGGCCGCCCTGGAAGAGGATCAGCGTGGGCACCGACATGATCTGGTAGTCACGGGCGATGCCGGGGTTGGCGTCGATGTCCAGCTTCGCGATGGTGATCTTGTCCGAGTGCTCGGCCGCGATCTCCTCCAGCACCGGCTGAACCATCTTGCACGGACCGCACCAGGTCGCCCAGAAGTCGACCAGGACCGGCTTCTCGCTGGTCAGGACGTCGTCGGCGAAGCTCTTGTCGGTCACGACCACTGTGGCGCCAGCCATGTAACTACTCCCTAACTCGGGTCGAACCTCGACCGTGGATTGATGATCAGCTCGTGGTGACGGCGCCGTAGCCGCCGCCGACCGCTTCGGACGCCACGGCCGCGTGCTCCTCGCCGTGCTCGGCGAGCCAGCGCTCGGCGTCGATCGCGGCGGCGCACCCGGAGCCCGACGCCGTGATGGCCTGGCGGTACGTGTGGTCGACGAGGTCGCCCGCGGCGAACACGCCGTCCAGCTTCGTGTAGGTGGACGGAGCCTTGACCTGCACGTAGCCCGCGTCGTCCACGTCGACCTGGCCGCGGACCAGCGCGCTGCGCGGGTCGTGGCCGATCGCCATGAAGACACCCGTGAAGGGCAGCTCCGAAGTCTCACCGGTGACCGTGGAGGCCACCTTGACGCCGCTGACGGTGCCCTCGCCCAGCACTTCGAGGACCTCGGTGTTCAGCAGCCACTTGATCTTCTCGTTGGCGCGGGCGCGCTCCAGCATGATCTTCGAGGCGCGGAACTCCTCGCGCCGGTGGATGATCGTCACGGACTTGGCGAACTTCGTCAGGAAGGTCGCCTCCTCCATGGCCGAGTCGCCGCCGCCGACGACCGCGATGTCGTGGTCGCGGAAGAAGAAGCCGTCGCAGGTCGCGCACGCCGACACACCGCGCCCGAGCAGCTCCTGCTCGCCCGGCACGTTGAGGTAGCGGGCAGCCGCGCCCATCGCCAGCACGACGGCCTTCGCCGCGTACCGGACGCCGTTCGCGGTCACGTACTTCACGTCACCGGTGAGCTCGAGGGCCTCGGCGTCCTCGGAGCGCAGCTCGGCGCCGAAGCGCTTCGCCTGCTCCCGCATCTGCTCCATGAGCTCCGGGCCCATGATCCCGTCGCGGAAACCGGGGTAGTTCTCGACCTCGGTCGTCGTCATCAGGGCACCGCCGTACTGGCTGCCCTCGAACACGAGCGGTTCGAGTTGAGCCCGTGCCGCGTACACCGCGGCGGTGTACCCGGCGGGCCCGGATCCCACGATGATCAGGTTCCGAACGTCCGACACCCTCGACCTCCGATACGTCGCGACGGGCCGGGAATGAGTCCCGGCCGCGCCTCAGCTACAACGCGATCGTAGGCGTCCGGAATTCCGCGCCCACCTGGTGAGGTTCGCTACGTCCGGCACGGGTGGTGCTACGGCGCCATCACGGTGTTGGCCAGCACCCCGCTCGGGTTGTCCGGGCCGCACGTGCTCGGGTCGAGCACGACGATCCGGTACGAGCCGATCCGACCCCCGCCCAGGATCGCCATCACGGCGGGCTTGGCGTCGAGTTGGATCGGGCTCACGCCGAGCGGCTTCGAGGCCGGGATGTTCCCGCCCTTGAGGCACCCGTCGAGCGTGTCCTGGTTGTCCAGCGGACCGTAGTTCTGCGCCTTCAACACGTCGCCGAACACCGGACCGAAGTTCTCGCCGGTGACGATCAGGTCCGGCCTCGCGTCGGCCGGGGCGGACGCGTTCGGCTTGCTCGGCTGGGTGAACGTCGACGCGGCGTTCTCGGTGTTGTTCGTGACGTTGGGGATCACGACCGCGAACACCCCGACGGCCGCCGCGGCGGCCACGAGCGCGCTCGCACCCCACCCCAGGCGCCGGTTCTTCCGCTGCCGGGCGCTGTTGAGGCTGACCACCGGTGCGGGCACACCGCGGGCCTCGGCCGCCAGCGCCAGGTCGATCCGCTCCGCGACGTCGCGCGGCATCGGGATCGGCGGCAGCGACGACAGGTCGGCCAGGGTGGCGTCCAGCGCCTCCAGGACCGCACGCGCCTCCGGGTCGGCTTCGACGCGCGGACGGAGCAGAGCCTCCGTTTCGGTGTCGAGCACACCGGCGTGCAGGTCGGCCAGCAGATCCACGGACCACGGCGGATCGATCGGCGTCCCCTGACGCCTCTCACTGCCGCTCATCGTGCCTCCCGCTGACGTTGCTGTTGCACATTCACACCGTCAACTGGGACGTTCGCATCTGCACTTCGGTTCCGGAGGTGCCCTAGGCTTTTTGCCAGCTTGGCCCGCCCGCGCGCGCACCTGCTCTTCACGGTGCCTTCCGCGATCCCCAGCATCTGGGCCGTTTCCGCCACCGAGTAGCCCTCGACGTCGACCAGGACGATCGGCGCGCGCTGCTCCTCGGGCAGCTCGGCCAACGCGGCCGCGACGACGAGCTTGGTCTCCCGCTCGGCCATCTGGTCGCGCGGCGCCACGGGCTCGCCGGGGCCTGCCTCTGGTAACGGCACGGTCGGCTTCGTTTGTCGGCGTCTCATCCGGTCGAGGCAGGCGTTGACCACGATCCGGTGAAGCCACGTGGTCACCTGCGACTCGGCCCGGAACGAACCCGCCGCCCGGAACGCCGAGATGAACGCCTCCTGGAGCGCGTCCGCGGCTTCTTCCGGGTCGCGCAGGGTGCGCAGGGCGACCGCCCACAGCCGATCTCGGTGCCGTCGCACGATTTCGGGGAATGCGTGCGGGTCACCCGCGGCGTGCGCCGAGATGAGGTCTGCGTCCGAGCTGGCTGCGGCCGTCACCCGAAGAGGGTATCCAGGTGGGGGTTGCACCTTGCCAGGGTGTTCCTACTCATTTGCTTAACGGGTTCACTGCGCGCGGGTGTACACCAGTTCGCCGATCTCCGTTTGGTTGTCCTTGCCGCTGCCCGCGAGCTTGGTGATCCACAGCAGAACGTGGGCGCCTGGCTCGTACTCGTTGAGCTGGATCTGCGTCTGCCCGGCCGACAGGGTGGCCGTGGCGATCACCTTGGTCTCCTCCAGCGGCGCGTCCTCGGAGGCGGCGATGCGGATCTCCACGAGGGTGCCCGCGCTCTTCGACGTGACGGTGACCGACGCCAGCTTGACCGGCTCGGCGAACGACGCCATCAGGCCGATGCCCGGTTTGAGCGTGGGGAACGGCTGGAAGTAGTTGTCGGTGTTCCACGCGGTGTCGACGTTGTTGTCGACGGCCCGGTTGGCGCGGTTGGCGTTGTCCGGGTTGTTCGTGACGTCGTAGACGCCGACGGAACCCGGCTGGATCGGGCCCGCGGGGACGGGGGCGGTGGGGGTGGCGCTCTGGCCGGGTGACGCGGACTGGCCGATGACGACGGTGGGGCCGCCCTTGCCCGTGTCCTCGTCGCTGAAGAAGCTGACGATCTGCACGCCGAGCCAGGCGATCACCGCGAGCGTGGCGACGGCCAGCACCGCGACGGCGATCAGCAGCTTCCGCTTGTGGCTGCGGCCGCCGAGGGGCTTCTGGGTGGTCCACACCGCCCGGTCGCCGTCGTCCTCGTCGTCGCTGATGGGCTCGATCAGCGCGGTCTGCGCCTCTTCCTCGGCGATCTGGTCCAGGACCTGGAGGATCGCGGCGCTCGTGCGGATGCCGCCGACGCTGGTGTCCTCCAGGCTGCGGACCGCGACGGACGACAGCTCGTGCGGCACGTACGGCTGCAACGCGCGGGGCGCGACGACGGCGCCGTCCGGGCCGGTGGGGGCGACGGGAACGCCCGCGGGGCCGCCCGGCAGCGCCCAGCGGCCGGTGAGCAGCAGGTACAGGATCGCGCCGAGGCCCTTGACGTCGTCGCGCGCGATGGCCTCCGGACGGGCGCCGGGGAACGCGAGCCGCAGCCTGCCGTCCGGGGTGACGCGGATGCGCTGCGGGTGGTCCGCGCCCAGCACGAGACCGGCGTGGTGCGCGCCCTCGATGGCCGCGCCGAGCGGTTCGAGGAGCCTCGTCGCGGCGCCCGCGGGCAGCGGGCCCTCCGTGATGAGGTCCATCAGATCCGTGCCCTGGGTCCACTCGGCGACGACGACGCCGAGCACGCCCTCGTCCATGCGGAGGCCGCTGCCGGGCGTCAGCACGTCGATCACCCTGGACACGCCGGGGTGGGTGAAGCTCGACGCGTGCATGGCGCGCTCGGTGGTCCGCCGGGCCCTGCCCGCGGCCTGGAGGTCGCCGAGGTCGCCGGTCAGGATCGTCAGCGCGACGTCCCGGTTGAGCTGGCCGTCCCGCGCGCGCCACAGGTGCGCGGCGCCCCGATCGTCGACCCCGGACTGCGCGAGCAGCCGGTAACGGCCGTCTCCGATCACCCCGCCGGCTACCAGCGAGGTGTTGTTGGCACCGGGGTTGTTCCCCAGCCTCGGCCCGCTACTCACGCGACCTTCCCCTGTCCGATCCCCCCAAGGCGAATTCCCTCAAGTCTCGTGACCGAGGGTACGGGACCGAGCTATCCCCCTGTGGTCACCGGCGCCGCACCAGACGGATGATCTTGTCGACCGCGGGCTTCATCTCGGGTACCCGAAAAACGGCGAGCAAACCAAAACTGAGCGGCAATCCGATCACGGTCTGCACGATGATCTCCACCCACGCGGTGGGAATCGGCGCTTCGAACCCGAGCAGCTTCACCAGGAGCATCGACACGCCCATCGCGACCGCGCACCCGATCGCGGAGGCGACCACGGTCAGGCACACCGTCCACAGGGTGAAACCGGTGCGCAGCCTGCCGAGCCGGATCCGCAGCCACACCTGGCCGATGATCGAGCCGACGACGAAGCTCAGCGACATCGCGATGGACACGCCGACCGCGAGCTTCTCCGGCGGGGAGATCGCCAGGAACGCGTACAGCAGGCCGATCCGGACCGCCACGATGATCGCCTGGATCACCGCGGGCGTCCGGGCGTCCTTCATCGCGTAGAAGACCCGGAGCTGGAGGATCGTGATCGCGTAGGGCACGAGGCCGAACGCGGACAGCGCCAGCGCCATGCCGATCCGGGTGCCACCCGCGAGACCGGACGCGCCGAGCGAGAACACGCCGATGCCGATCGACAGGCCCGCGACGGTCAGCATCGCGCTGAACGGCATCAGCATGATCGACGACATCCGGTTGCCGAACGACAGGTCGCCGACCAGGCCGTCGATGTCCTTCGCGGCCGCGGCCCGGCTCATCTTCGGCATCAGCGCGGTGAGCAGCGAGACGCCCAGCACGCCGTACGGCATCTGCGAGACGAGCCACTGGTAGTTGTAGGCGACCAGCGCGCCCTCGCCGTTGAGCGCGACCCTCGTCAGCACGAAGATGCTGACCAGGCCGAGCCCGACGTAGAGCAGCACCCAGAAGCTGAGCGCGCCGAAGTCCGCGAGCCGCTTGTCCCAGCCCCAGCGCCACTTGAACTTGAAGCCGGTGCGCTTCATCGCGGGCACCATGATCAACGCCTGGAGCACGACGCCGAGCATCGTGCCCAGTCCGAGCACCAGCAGCTTCGGGCTGCCCATCTCGACCGGGTTCAGCGAGATCTCGCCGGGCAGCACCGAGTAGACGCCCAGCGTGACGATCACGACCAGGTTGTTCAGCACGGGCGCCCACGTCGGCAGGCCGAACACGTTCTTGGTGTTCAGGATCGCGCCGATCAGCGCCGACATGCCGTAGAAGATGATGCCCGGCAGCACCAGGTACGCGAACGCCGTCACCAGCGCGGGGTTCGCGTCTTCGGAGCCGCTGGTGAGCGCGGACGTCAGCAGCGGCGCGCACGCCACCGCGACGAGCGTGCCGACGCCCAGCAGGACGGTCGACATCGTGACCAACCACTGCGCGTACGACTCGCCGTGGTCCGCGTCCTCCTTCTCGGCGCGGACCAGCAGCGGGATCGCGACGCTGGTCAGCACACCGCCGAGCAGCAGTTCGTTGATCATCGTGGGCAGCGTGGTCGCCGCCTGGTACGAGTCGTTCAGCACGTCCGAGCCGATGATCCCGATGAGCATCAGCTTGGACAGCAGTCCGGACACCCGGCTGACGATCGTGGCGATCGCCATCGACCCGCTCGCCTTCGCGACCGACGGGCCGCTCGACACCGGTTCGATGACCACGGTTGCTGTCTCGCTCAACTCGTACTCGACTTCTCTGGTGTGACGCTGCTGGCGTCTTCGGGGACCTCGACCTTGGCGCGCGACGCCCTGACCCGCCGGTAGATCCTCCGGGCGGACAGGAGCACCAGCGCGGCCGCGGCCGTGGCGGTGATGACAATGGTGATGGTTCCGTAGGCGGAAGACGAGACCTCGAGCCTCACGGAATCACCCAGAGCGATACCCGTGGGCGTCGTGAGCTGGACGTTCACGCTGAACCGGCCGGACCGCAGCACCTCGACGGGCACCCGCACCAGCAGGTCGCCGCGCGCGGGCAGGATGAGCTGGGACAACTGGTTCGCCTTGATGCCGGGTTTGTCGTCGACCACGATCCGGACCGAGATCCGCACGTCCAGCCGGTTCTTGATGGTCACCGGGATCGGGCTGTCGCCGGAGCCGAGCAGGATCGGGCTGTTCGGCTCGACCACCGTCACCTGGCCCTGGAGCTGGGCGATCCCCTCCTCGCCGATCGCGATGGCCCTCCGCGCGGCGGCCTCGTTGCCGCGCCACGCCGAGGACGCGCCGCGCAGGAGGTCCAGCCGCAGCGGGTCGACCAGGTCGGCGGGCTTGGAGGACGTGGTGTCCTCCTGGACCATCGACTCGAACATCGCCTGGAGCGTCGCCCACGACGCGCCGACGGCGGCGGTCACGGTGGGCGGCACCTCGCGCCCGCCCGCCTCCACGGGGTACTGGAGCGTCCCGACGACCTCGGGGGCCGCCGTCTCCGACACCAGCGCGTCGAGCCCGACCGGTGCCAGGAACCCGCCGCTGACCAGGGTCCGCACGGTCTCCAGGAACACCTGCATCTCGCCGACCGGCGCGTTCCACCTGCGGGGCGGCGCGATGACCACGTTCTGGCCCGCTCCCTGGAAGCCCGCCCGGAACGCGAGCGCGGCCAGCGCGTTCTGCACCGACACGGGCTTCGTCTCGCTCGGGGTGCTCACGCCGGTCAGACCGCCGGAGCCGTCCGACCCGCCGCGCAGCGCGTCCGACACCATGGAGTCGATGCGCACGGCCGTCACGGGGGTCCCGCCTGCGGATTCCAGCCGCACGGGCTGGGTGCCGGGCGCGTTCGCCACACCGGACTGGTCGAGCACGACCGACCGCACGCCCTGGGCGGTGAGGTCGGTCAACGTCTGCTGGTCCAGCACGCCGTCCTCGGGCCACACCACGCCCGGCAACGCCTGCACGGAGGTGAGGACCTGCTGGACGACCGCCGCGCCCTTCACGGCGAGCGCCTCCAGGTCCACCAGCTTCGCGCGGGCCAGCGCGCCGAGGTCGGCGTCCGCGTACGGCACCGCCAGCACGCAGCGGCCCGCGGTCATCCTGCGGATCTGGTCGAGCCAGAGCTTGGCCTCGCTCTTGCCCTTGCCCTCGCCGACGCCCTGGACCTGGTAGCCCTCGCTCATGGCCGCCACGGTGCGCAGCAGGTCCGGGTCGACCGCCATGCACACGGACGACGCGAGACCGCTGGTCACGGCGAAGTCGTACGCCTTGAGGAGGCTGTGCAGCCTGCCGCCGAGCGCGAGCGACCCGGCCAGGTCGTCGTCGGTGAGGACGGACTGGCCCGCCGGACCGGTCGAGACCAGCCGGGGCCGGTCGACCAGCGGCCACAGCACGGTGACGTTCGCGGGGTTCGGCGGCGCGGACAGGCCCTCGCCGCCGGGCACGGACATCACCGGCAGCAGCGTGCTCAACGCGGCCAGCCGCGCCCGGCCGCCGTAGTCCGGCTTGCCGTTCACGTTGGCCAGGATCGGGTAGATGCCGGGCTGGGTGATCTCCAGCGACGTCGGGCCGTCACCGGTCAGCGGCACCGTCAGGTCGAACGACTGCGTCTGGCCGGGGTCGAGCGACTCGCTGATCGGCGTGAAGTTCGGTTGCACCAGCTCCGCCGGAACGGGTTCGCGCAACGCGGCCCGCACCTCGTCCTCGGTGGTCAGCGGCTTGCCGCGCTCCAACCGGAGGTCGATCTCGGTGATCTTGCGGTCGGTGCTGACGTTCGTGATCTTGCCGGTGACCCGCACGGAGTTCGGCATCCCGGCCGTGATCGCGCGCGGTATGAGCTGTTCGACCTCCATGCGAAGCCACACCGGCGACGAGGAGCCGGGCTGCGACAACTGTCGCGTCGCCCACACCTGGGTCGCCGGAGCGGGCTTGACCGGCAGTCGGCCACCGTCGGTCGGCACGGCCGTCGCGGGGGCCGCCATGGCACCCGACAGGACGACCAGACCGGCCGCCGCCAGCGCGGACAGCAGTCTTTTCACGCCGACTCCACCCCGTCCGGGTTCAACAGACCCGACGGAGGGGTTGGTTCGGCGAGCAGTTCGGCGGCTCGACGGACCAGACGGCGCTCATCCGCGTAGGCGAGCCTGCCGTCCAATTCGCCAAGGGGCACCCACGCCACCTCGGTGACCTCCACGTCCTCATCGGAAAGCTCTCCGCCCAACGCTTCGAGAAGGAAGTGGTGAACGGTCTTGTGAACTCGACGGTCCTCGGCGACGAACCAGTAGTCGATCGCTCCGAGCGGCCGCAACACCCTGCTATGAATACCGGTCTCCTCGGCGACTTCTCGCACCGCGGTCTGCTCAGCGGTCTCACCAGCCTCGATGTGCCCCTTGGGCAGCGACCAGAGCAGGCGGCCCCGCCGGTCCAACCGACCGATCACCGCAGCATTCCGGTGGTCGGCGTCCAGCACCAGACCACCAGCCGAGGTTTCGTCGACGGTTTTGAGCCTGCGGCCCCGGCGTCTGTTCCGGCGCCCCGGCTTGGTACCGCCGGAACGACCGGACGACGGGGGCATGGTGCCGATGGTAGTGGCGAGTCCACGTCACGGGACGTTGCCCGGTGAACGCGGTGCGTGATCGACACAGTACGGGGGTGATCAACGCCGTGATCGACGGGTCGGGGGTACCTATACCCTGGCTCCTCGTGCCCCGACCGCTCGCGAACGACAACACTCCCGTCACCCAGGACAATGCGGTGGTGGAACTCCCGCACGTGTCCCCGGTGGTCGACGAACTCGCCGCCCGGTTCGCCGCGGCGGGCCACCGGCTGTACCTGGTCGGGGGAAGCGTCCGGGACGCCGTGCTCGGCAGGCCGACCAACGACCTCGACTTCACCACCGACGCCCGCCCGCCGCAGGTGCAGGCGCTGCTGAAGGGGTGGGCCGACGCGATCTGGGACACCGGGATCGCCTTCGGCACCCTCGGCGCGACCAAGCACGGGGACACGGTGGAGATCACCACGTTCCGCGCCGACAGCTACGACGGCGTGACCCGCAACCCGTCGGTCACCTTCGGCGACACGATCGAGGGCGACCTCGTCCGGCGGGACTTCACCGTGAACGCGATGGCGTACGAGGTGGGCTCGCGGACGTTCGTCGACCCGACCGGTGGGCTGGCCGCGGCGGCGGCGAAGGTGCTCGACACCCCGGCCCCGCCGGAGGAGTCGTTCGGCGACGACCCGCTGCGGATGCTGCGCGCCGCCCGGTTCGTGTCGCAGCTCGGCTTCGAGCCCGCGCCACGCGTCGTCGAGGCGATGACCGCGATGGCGGGGCAACTCGCTCGGATCACACCCGAACGGGTACAGGTCGAGCTGTCGAAGCTGCTCTGCGGGAAGCACCCCCGGCTCGGTCTGGAGCTGATGGTGCGGACCGGGCTGGCCGACCTGGTCGTGCCGGAGCTGACCGCGATGAAGCTGGAGATCGACGAGCACCACCAGCACAAGGACGTCTACGAGCACTCGCTGGTCGTGCTGGAGCAGGCGATCGACCTGGAGGACGAGGACCTCTCCCCCGACTTGGTGCTGCGCCTGGCCGCGCTGCTGCACGACATCGGCAAGCCGGACACGCGGCGGTTCGAGGACGGCGGCGGCGTCTCGTTCCACCACCACGAGGTGGTCGGCGCGAAGATGGTGCGCAAGCGCTTGCGGGCGTTGCGGTACTCGAAGGAGATCACCGAGGACGTCGCCCAGCTCGTCTACCTGCACCTCCGGTTCCACGGCTACGGCAAGGGCGAGTGGACGGACTCGGCGGTGCGCCGGTACGTGACCGACGCCGAGCACCTGCTGACCCGGCTGCACAAGCTGGTCAGGGCAGACTGCACGACCCGCAACAAGCGCAAGGCCGGCACGTTGCAGAGGACCTACGACGAGCTGGAGGCCCGGATCGCCCGCATCGCGGCGGACGAGGACCTCAAGCGCGTCCGACCCGACCTCGACGGCAACGAGATCATGCGGCTCCTCGGCCTCCCGCCCGGTCCGCTGGTCGGCAAGGCGTGGAAGTTCCTGAAGGAGCTGAGGCTCGACCGGGGGCCCCTCGACCACGACGAGGCCATCGCCGAGCTGTTCGCGTGGGCGCGTTCCGAGGGCGTGGAGCCCCCCGCGAGCTGACGATCTGTCACCCTTCGTGTCGGCTTGGAATCGCCGCGTTAGCCAAGTGACAGCGAGTTGCGAGACCATAACGGTGTGCGGCGGGGGCAAGGTGCCCATCGCGGCCGCTGGGGGTGGTGTCGATGAACACGTGGGGACTGAGCGGAACGCCGACCGGCCAGGTCGGTGCGCTCAACGACCAGCAGCGGGCGGTGCTCCGGTGCCTGGCGCGCGGGCTGGCCGACCACGAGATCGCTCGGGTGCTGGCGATCAGCCAGGAGCAGGTGGCCGCCGAGGTCGCGGAGATCCTGCGCGTCCTCGTCCTGCGGGACCGGATGGCCGCCGTGGTGTTCGCCCACGAGACCGGCATCATCCGACTACCCCTGCCCCGGTGACCGCCTCAGCAGGAGCAGGTAACCGCCGAGCCCGACCAGGTAGAGGGCGGTGGCGACGATGATCAGGCCGGGTGAGCGGCCGTCGAACGGGACGACGGCCGCGGCTGTCGACACGGCCAGGACCTGGGTGACGTTGAACAGCGTGTCGTAGAGCGCGAACACCCGGCCGCGGACCTCGTCGCCGATGTCGCCCTGCACGGCGGAGTCCACGCACAGCTTCACGACCTGCCCCGCGAACGTCAGCAGGAACGACGCGACCAGGATCGTCGGCAGCAGCATCGGCAGCCCGAGCCCGAGCTGGCTCGCGGCGGCCAGCACCAGCGCGGCGGACACGGCGACCTTGCGGCCGAGCAGGTCGACGACCCGGTCCGTGATGAGCCCGGCGAGCAGGATGCCCGCCCCACCGGCCACGGCGACCTTCCCGAGCCCTTCGATGCCCGTTCCGAAGCTGTGGCGCATCAGCAGCAGGGTGAGCAGCAACGACATCCCGAACGCCGCCCGGTGGGCCAGCAGCGCCACCAGGCCTGCCGCGACCTTCGGCGCCCGCCACGCCGCCCGAGCCCCGTCCAGCAGGCCCATCGCCACGGCGGTGGCCGCCCGGTTCGGCTCGACGACCTCGTCCGGCCCCAGCACGCCCGCCTTGAACCGGCTGGCCACGAACGCGGCGACCAACGACCCCACGATGGCGACGCACGTCGTCCGGGCGGACCCGCCGTCACCGTCGCCGAGCACCAGCCGCAACCCGACGGCGGACCCCGCGCCGAGCACCGCGGTCAACGCGCCGAGCGTCGTCGCGAAGGCGTTCGCCTCGACCAGGTGGTCGTCCGGCACCACGTGCGGCAGCGAGGCGGACAGCCCGGAACCGACGAACCGGCTGACCCCGGTGACCATCAGCGCGGCCGCGTACAGCGGCACGTCCGACAGCCCCGCCCCCACCGCCGCGACCGTGAGCAGGATGAACACCGCGCGGGTCAGGTTCGCGACCACCAGCACGCGCCGCCGGTCCCACCGGTCCAGCAGGGCACCGGCGAACGGGCTGACGATCGAGTACGGGAGCAGCAGCACGGCGAACCCGGCGGCGATGGCGGCCGGATCGGCGTGGCGCTCGGGGTTGAACAGCACCGCCCCGGCCAGACCGGCCTGGAACAGGCCGTCACCCCACTGCGAGGCGAGCCGACTGGCCAGGAGCCTGCGGAAATCGCCGGTCGCGAGCAACCGGCGAACACCCAGGTGGTGCTTCGCCGCGGCGCTGCCCACGGTGGTCACGTCGCCACCCTACGTCCAACCGCGATGCCTGATCGGTCTACACCCGACTTGTGCGCGGGCGTGGTGGGCGGGCCACGAACAAGATCGACAAAGCCGTTCGGCCCAGCGCGGGGATGATCACCGCGAAGTCGGGCTCGAACGGGCGCCGGGTACGACGAAGGCCGGGCCTCGCGGCCCGGCCCAGTCGGTCGGATGCCAAGGTCGCCTCTCGGCGTGGTGCACAACCCGGCTCCGGCCGAACCGGTATTCCGTGAAGGCAGTTGAGTGGGCCCGGGGGACTCGAAAGCATCCAACGAGCCCTACAACGACCGAGTGGGCTCAGATGTTCCGCGCGAGGTGTGACACACGTCGCGGGGGTTCGGGTGAAATCATGTGCTGGTGCGCCAAGAAGCGGAAGTCGAACCAGGTTCCCTGCTCGTGGCGGCGCCCACGCTGACGGACTCCAACTTCCAGCGGACCGTCGTCTACCTGATCGACCACCGGAGCGAAGGCACGCTGGGGGTGGTGTTGAACCGGCCGAGCGAGGTGGCGGTGCACGACGTGCTGCCCGCGTGGGGTCCACACGTGACGCGGCCGCAGGCCGTCTACATCGGAGGTCCGGTCGAGCAGAAGACCGCGTTGTGCCTGGCAGCGCTGCGGACCGGGGAGGATCTGGCCACGTTGGAGGGTGTGGTCGGCGTGCGCGGGCCGGTGGCGCTGGTCGACCTGGACGCGGATCCGGACGCGCTGGTGCCGCGGGTGCGCGGCATGCGGGTGTTCGCCGGCTACGCGGGCTGGGGGTCGCGCCAGCTCGCGGGTGAGATCGACCGCGGGGACTGGATCGTCGTGCCCGGACTGCCGGACGACGTGCTCACGCCGTCCGGCGTGGACCTGTGGGGCCGGGTGCTCCGCCGCCAAGGGATGCCGACGGCCCTGCTCGCGACCTACCCGGTGGACGTCCACCGGAACTGATGTTTCACATGAAACATCAGGCCTTCGAGAACGGGCTGCACCCACCGCCGCCGCACGCGCACCCGCCGCAGCCCTTGGGCGCTTCCGGCGCGGGCATGGCCTCGGCGGCGCGGTGGCCGAGCACGCCGGCGGCGAGGGTGATGGCGACCGCGCCCACGATGCCGACGATGCCGACGGTCAGGGCGGCGGCCGGGTTGACGAAGGCCGCGGTGCCCGCGCCGACGGCGACGAGCGCGGCGACGAGGTTCGGCAGGCCCGCCACGCGGTTGGCGAGCTGGAACGCCTCGTCGTCGCGCATCGCCGGAGCGGTGCGGACGCCGACGTAGCGGTTGCGCGGCAGCTTGCCGGTCAACCCGAGGTAGCCGATCAGCGCGAGGAAGACGCCGACCAGGCCGAGCACTGCTGGCAGCACGATGTTCACGCCATCGAGGGTAGGTGTGTCCCCCGGCCGGTGTCGCACGAGCCCCGCCTTGGAGTCGCCTGGATCACCTCGACGGCGGATACCCTTTTCGCTCCACGCAGTCAACCGGGTACCGTAAGAGCATGAGCAAGGCCTGCCTGCTCCTTATCTAGCCGCGCTGACCGACATGACTGGTCGGCGCGGCAACCCCTCATGCCCCGTTCTGGGCTGGGGGGTTTCGTCGTGTCAGGGGCGGGAAATCGATGGAGAGGGATCGTTCGATGAGCACGGACGCGGCCGCGGAAACCCCGGCCTTCCGCTACACGGCCGAGCTGGCTGGTCGGATCGAGAAGCGCTGGCAGCGGTACTGGGAGGACCACGGCACGTTCCACGCGCCGAACCCGGTCGGTCCCCTGTCCACCGGTGAGCCGGTGCCCGCGGACAAGCTGTTCGTGCAGGACATGTTCCCGTACCCGTCGGGCGCGGGGCTGCACGTCGGCCACCCGCTGGGCTTCATCGGCACGGACGTGTTCGCCCGGTACCACCGGATGAACGGCCGCAACGTGCTGCACACGATGGGCTTCGACGCGTTCGGGCTGCCCGCCGAGCAGTACGCGGTGCAGACGGGCCAGCACCCGCGCAAGACCACCGAGGACAACATGGCCACCTACCTGCGGCAGATCCGCAGGCTGGGGCTGGGCCACGACGAGCGCCGCCGGATCTCGACGATCGACGTCGAGTACTACCGGTGGACGCAGTGGATCTTCCTGCAGATCTTCAACTCCTGGTACGACGTCGACGCGGGCCGGGCGCGGCCGATCGCCGAGCTGGAGGGCCAGTTCGCCGACGGGACGCGGCCGACGCCGGACGGGACGCCGTGGGCCGAGCTGTCCGCCGCCCAGCGGCGCGTCGTGCTGAACGACCACCGGCTGGTGTACCTGTCCGAGGCGCCGGTGAACTGGTGCCCCGGCCTGGGAACGGTGCTGGCCAACGAGGAGGTCACCGCCGACGGCCGCAGCGACCGCGGCAACTTCCCGGTGTTCCGCCGCAGCCTGCGCCAGTGGATGATGCGGATCACCGCGTACTCCGACCGGCTGATCGACGACCTGGACCGGCTGGACTGGCCGGAGAAGGTCAAGGCCATGCAGCGCAACTGGATCGGGCGCAGCAACGGCGCCCGCGTGCGCTTCCCGGTCGGTGCCGACGAGATCGAGGTCTTCACGACCCGGCCGGACACGCTGTTCGGCGCGACGTACATGGTGCTGGCGCCCGAGCACCCGCTGGTGGACTCGATCGCGACCGCCGAGCAGGCCGACGCCATCGCCGAGTACCGGCGGGTCGCGTCGCTGAAGTCCGAACTGGACCGCCAGGAGAACAAGGACAAGACCGGTGTCTTCACCGGGGCGTTCGCGACGAACCCGGTCAACGACAACGAGATCCCGGTGTACATCGCGGACTACGTGCTGATGGGCTACGGCACCGGCGCGATCATGGCGGTGCCCGGCCAGGACCAGCGCGACTGGGACTTCGCGACCGCGTACGACCTGCCGATCATCCGGACCGTGCAGCCGTCCGAGGGCTTCGAGGGCGACGCGTTCACCGGTGACGGCCCCGCGATCAACAGCGGTTTCCTGGACGGGCTGGCCATCCAGGAGGCCAAGAGCACGATGATCGCCTGGCTGGAGGAGAACGACCACGGCCAGGGCACCGTGCAGTACAAGCTGCGCGACTGGCTGTTCTCCCGCCAGCGGTACTGGGGCGAGCCGTTCCCGATCGTGTACGACGAGGACGGTCAGCCGATCGCGCTGCCGGAGTCGATGCTGCCGGTCGAACTGCCCGACGTGGACGACTACTCGCCGCGCACCTTCGACCCGGACGACGCGAACACCGAGCCGTCACCGCCGCTGTCGCGCGCGACCGGCTGGACCGAGGTCGAGCTGGACCTGGGTGACGGCCCCAAGAAGTACCGCCGCGACTTCAACGTGATGCCCCAGTGGGCCGGGTCGTGCTGGTACCAGATGCGGTACGTCGACCCGACGGAGTCGGAGCGATTCGTCAACGCCGAGAACGAGCGGTACTGGCTGGGCCCGCGCACCGCGGAGCACGGGGCGGCCGACCCCGGCGGCGTCGACCTGTACATCGGCGGCGTCGAGCACGCGGTGCTGCACCTGCTGTACTCCCGCTTCTGGCAGAAGGTGCTGTTCGACCTGGGCCAGGTGTCCGGCGACGAGCCGTACCGCAAGCTGTTCAACCAGGGCTACGTGCAGGCGTACGCGTACCTGGACGCGCGCGAGGTGTACGTGCCCGCCGACGAGGTCGTGGAGGAGAACGGGAAGTTCTTCTACAACGGCGAAGAGGTCAAGCGCGAGTACGGCAAGATGGGCAAGAGCCTGAAGAACGTCGTCACGCCGGACGAGATGTGCGAGAACTACGGCGCGGACACGTTCCGCATGTACGAGATGTCGATGGGCCCGATGGACGTGTCCCGCCCGTGGGCGACCAAGGACGTCGTCGGCGCGCAGCGGTTCCTGCAGCGGCTGTGGCGCAACCTGGTGGACGAGAACACCGGTGAGCTGCGGGTCGTCGAGGACGCCCCGCCGGTGGACTCGCTGCGGGCGCTGCACAAGGCCGTCGCGGGCGTGCACGACGACTTCGTGAACCTGCGCTACAACACGGCGGGCGCGAAGCTGATCGAGCTGAACAACCACGTCACCAAGACGTTCAGCGCGACCGGCACGCCGAGGGTGCTGGCCGAGGCGATGGTGCAGATGCTGGCGCCGCTGAGCCCGCACATCGCCGAGGAGCTGTGGTCGAAGCTGGGCCACGGCGAGTCGCTGGCGCACGGGCCGTTCCCGAAGGCGGACGAGCAGTACCTGGTCGAGGACTCGGTGGAGTACCCGATCCAGGTCAACGGCAAGGTGCGGGCCCGGATCACGGTCGCCGCGACCGCGGGTCAGGACGAGGTCAAGGCCGTCGCGCTGGCCGACGAGAAGATCGTCGAGCTGGTCGCGGGCGGTACGCCGCGCAAGGTGATCGTCGTGCCCGGCCGTCTGGTGAACATCGTCCTGTAGGACGGGTGGCG
>NZ_JANYMP010000035.1:24922-89770 GCF_025061645.1 Umezawaea endophytica
GGTGCCCTGGCGGCACCCCGCGCCGTCACTCCTCGATGCCCATGGGGATGAAGATGCTCCCCAGCATCGCGTCGAACATCGGCTCCGGGTCGGACACGGCGAACGGGAAGCGCCCGAACACCTCCAGCGCCACGTGCCCGTAGAGCCGCACCCACGCCTGGAGCAGGTGGAAGATCTCGCCCAGGTGCAGTGATTCCTCGTCCACCGGTACGCCGCGAGCGGTCACCGTCTTGATCAGCACCTGCTGGAACGCCCGCAGGTCGGCGTGCAGCACCTCCGGCGGTTCCGGCGCCGCGAGACCGTGCGGGTGCTCGTGCTTGAGGATCAGCCTGCTGGCGACGTCCAGGAAGACCTTGCCGAACTGGTCGCCGACCCGCGGTTCCCCGTCGGTGTCGCGCCGTCCGATGACGTTCTCGGTCGAGGCGAACACCAGGGAGAACTCCTGCGGGTGCGCCAGCGCCCACCTGCGGAAACCCCGGCACACCGCGTAGACCTGCTCGGTGCCGGCGTCCCCGCCCAGTGGTTCGAGCGCCGAGTTCAGCTCGGCCTCCAGGTCCTGGCAGATGTCGTCGCACAGGTGGCGCAGCAGGTCTTCGCGCGAGTCGTAGTAGCGGTACAGCGCCGGGGCGGTGATGCCGACCTCTCGGGCGATGGCACGCAGCGTCACGGCTTCGCGGCCGTGGTTCACCAACAGGGCGCGTGCCTGCCGTCGAATGTCACGCTCGGTCTCCGCACGGAGCCGTTCGCGGCGAGTGGCCTGGGTCATATGTCACCCCATCGGGTTGTTCACGTCTGTACCGTCGGCCAAGTTCAGTGAACGGTGTTTACGAAGTTGACGCTGTTTGCAGAACCGTAACGCCATTCAGCCTAGGAGGACGAACTTGTTCGCGAAGTGGGGCTCGTTGGCCTACCACCGCCGTTGGGTGGTGTTGGTCGCGATCGTGCTGCTCTCCGTCGGAGGCGGCATCTGGGGACTCGGAGTCTTCGACAGGCTGAGCCAGGGCGGCTACGACGCGCCGGGCAGCGAGGCGGCGCGGGCCACCCAGGTCGCGCAGGACGCGTTCGGCCGCCAGGGCGGTGACGTCATCGTCATCTACACGGCGCCGCAGGGGACGACGGTCGACTCGCCCGAGGTCGCGGCCAAGATCGCCAAGCAGCTCGACGGGCTGCCCAGCGACGCGGTCAAGCAGGTGGCCTCCTACTGGAACACCCAGCTCCCGACGTTCAGCACGGCCGACAAGACCAAGGCGCTGGCCGCGCTCACCCTCCAGGCCGGTGACTCGAACGCCCAGATCAAGCAGTACCAGCAGATCGCCGACCAGCTCGCGGTCGACGGGGTCGAGTCGCAGGTCGGCGGCCTGATCCCGACCCAGAAGGCGATCAACGACATCACCGCGTCGGACCTGACCAAGGCCGAGGCCGTGTCGCTGCCGATCGTGCTGGTCCTGCTGATCATCATCTTCGGCGGACTGGTCGCCGCCACGCTGCCGGTGCTCGTCGGCGGCCTGTCGATCATGGGCTCGCTGGGGGTGCTGCACCTCGTCTCGCTCGGCGCCGACGTGAACTCGTTCGCCGTCAACGTCGCCAGCCTGCTCGGCCTGGGCATGGCCATCGACTACGGGCTGTTCATGGTCGGCCGGTTCCGCGAGGAGTTGGCCGCCGGGCGCACCGTCGAGGACGCCGTGCGCCGCACGGTCACCTCCGCGGGCCGCACGGTGGCGTTCTCCTCCACGATCCTGGTCATCGCGCTCGCGGGCCTGCTGCTGTTCCCGCAGGGCTTCCTCAAGTCGCTGAGCTACGGCGGCATGTCGTCCGTCGCCATCGCCGCGGTCGTCTCGCTCACGCTGCTGCCCGCGCTGCTCGGCATCCTCGGCCACCGCGTCGACAAGTTCGCCATGCCGTGGCGCAAGCGCGCCGCCAAGGGCGAGGAGGGGCGCGGCTGGGAGACCCTCGGCAGGCGCGTCATGAAGCGGCCGGTCCTGGTCGCCGTGCCGATCATCGGTGTCCTGCTCGCGCTCGGCGCGCCGTTCCTCGGCGTGAAGTTCGGCGAGGTCACCGAGAAGGTGCTGCCGGAGGGCAACTCCGCCCGCGTCGCCGCCGAGACGATCAACTCCGACTTCAAGGCGCTGGGCGGCAACGGCTTCAAGGTCGTGATCTCCGGCAACCCGGACGCGGCGGCCGTGCAGGCGTACGCGGCGGAGATCGGCGACGTGCCCGGCGTCGACACCGCCCAGATCACCTCGGAGCCGAAGGACGGCGTCTGGGCGCTGGCCGCGGGCCTCGACGGCGGTGACGCGCACTCCGACCAGGCCAAGCAGGCGCTGAAGGACGTGCGCGCGCTGGCCGTGCCGGACGGCTCCGAGGTGCTCGTCGGCGGTCCGACCGCGCTCGTGTCCGACAGCCTGGACGCCATCGCCGCGAACCTGCCGTGGATGGCGCTGCTGCTGATCGGCGCGACGTTCGTGCTGATGTTCCTGGCGTTCGGGTCGCTCGTCCTGCCGATCAAGGCCATGGTGATGAGCGCGCTGAGCCTGTCCGCCACCTTCGGCGTGCTGGTGTGGATCTTCCAGGACGGTCACGGCGCCTCGCTGCTCGGCGTCACGCCCGCGCCGCTGGAGTCCGGCATCGTCGTGTTGATGGCGGCCATCGTGTTCGGCCTGTCGACGGACTACGAGATCTTCCTGCTGTCGCGCATGGTCGAGGCCAGGAGCAAGGGCGCGAGCACGGAGGACGCGGTCGCGACCGGTCTCGCCAAGACCGGTCGGGTGATCACCGCCGCCGCGCTGCTGCTGAGCGTGGTGATCGGGGCGTTCGCGTTCTCGCAGATCACGATCATGCGGTTCGTCGGGGTCGGCATGATCCTGGCGCTCGTGCTGGACGCCACGGTCGTCCGGATGCTGCTCGTGCCCGCCGTGCTCAAGCTCCTCGGCAACGCGGCGTGGTGGGCGCCCGGTCCGCTGCGCAAGGTCCAGGAGCGGATGGCGATCCACGAGGGCGGCGACGTGGACGACGAGGACGAGCCCGTCCGGGAGCGTGAACCGCAGCCGGTGGGCTGAGGCTCAGGGCGTTGAATCCTCAACTACCACGGGGTATTGTGGTAGTTGAGGATTCAACTATAGGAGCCCGCCATGCCGATCCAGCGCCTGAACCACGCCGTGCTCTACGTCCGGGACGTCCCGAAGGCGGTCGCGTTCTACAGCGACGTGCTCGGCTTCAAGGTGATCACCGAGATGGCGGGCCAGGCGGCGTTCCTCCAGGCCGCGGGCTCCACCAACGACCACGACCTCGGCCTGTTCGCCATCGGCCCCCAGGCGGTCGACTCCCCCGCGGGCCGCACGTCCGTCGGCCTCTACCACCTGGCGTGGGAGGTCGACACGCTCGGCGAGCTGCGGGCCACCCGCGCCAGGCTGGTCGAGCACGGCGCGCTCGTCGGCGAGTCCGACCACGGCACGACCAAGGCGCTCTACGCCCGCGACGTCGACGGCATCGAGTTCGAGGTCTGCTGGCTCGTGCCCGCCGACCGGCTCACCGACGAGCTGAAGGCCTTCAAGGGCTCCCGGCGGCTCGACCTGGACGCGGAGGTCGAGGCGTACGGCGCCGACCGCCGCGGCGGTGTCGGGGTGTCAGTTCCCGCGCTGGGCTGAGTCCGGCGCGAAAGCGACCATCGTCGCCTCGAACTCGGTGGCCGTCCCGGTGATCCCCGGCAGGACGACCTCCTCCAGCTCGAACGTCGCCAGCTCGGCGTCGTCCGACCCGTCCAGCACCGTCGTCGAAGACCCGGTGGCCAGGAAGATCCGCCGGTCACCGGGCGCGTTCGACAGCCCCCGCGCGTCGTACGGCAGCGTCCGCAGCAGCGCGCGGGTCGCCGCGTCCACGACCGCGACGGCCCGCTGCCTGGTCAGCGCCACGTACACGCGCGTCCCGTCCGGCGTGACGGCCACGGCCCCGGCGCCCCTGCCGACCTCGACGGACCCGACCACCTCGCGCGCCTGGGCGTCGATGACCGCGAGCGTGGCGCGCGGCTCCCGGCCGAGGTGCAGGACGCTCGCGTAGACGGTCCGGCCGTCCGGGCTCACGGCGAGGTGCTGCGGCATCCCGCCCACCTCGATGACGGCCTGCCGGGTGAGGGTCCGGGCGTCGACCACGGTCACCGTGCCGTCCTGGCTGCCCGCGACGTACAGCAGCCGCCCGTCCGGGCTGATCGTGATGCCCTGGACCTGCCCGCCGACCCTGATCAGGGCCGTGAGGTGGAACTTCCGCGGATCGACCACGGCGATCACGCCGCCGTCCGAGGCGCCGGTCACGTAGAGCCGCGCGCCGTCCGGGGTCATCACGGCCTGCGCGAGCTGGATGCCGGTGCTCAGCCGGTCCACGACGGCGCCGGTGGCCGAGTCGATCGCGCTGATCACGCCCGTCCAGCCGTTGACCACGTAGACGAGGCGGCCGTCCGGGGCGACGGCGGCACCGGTCGTCCGCCCACCGGTGCTGGCGGTGGCGAGGACCTTCCCCCCGACCGTGTCGACGACCTGGACCTGGCCCTCCCTGCCGACCACGTACGCGTGCGGCGAGCGGCCGCTGGACGCCGGGTCGACGGCGGGCGGGGGACCTTCGGCGAACGCTGCGGGCACCGCGGACACCACGACCAACGCGGCGAGGGAGAAGACCGCCGTACCGAATCGGCGGGGTCCGCCCGTGCTCTGCGCCCACATGGCGCGAATGGGAACACCCGCGGGTGGAGCCGTTCCACTTTCGTCCCTCGTCCGGGTGATTTCACAACCCGGACGAGTGGCGAGGACAGAGGGGTTGGCGGTGCGCCCGACGCCGGTCGCTCGGGGGGCGAAACGACCGACGCCGGACCCCTCCCGATGCGTTGCACCGGTTGGTCGAACCCCGACCAACCGAGACTTACCACCAGGGATGCGGAAAAGTAGGCATTTCGGCGTCGAACGGCTACGAATTCGCCGGAATTCGCCGGATCGCCACCAGTTTGGCGTAACGGGTGCCCGCCGTGAGGAGGACCAGGCCCGCACCGATGAACGCGGCGACCCTGGCGATCCCGTCGAGCGCCGCGAGGTCGAACAGCACCAGCTTCGCGACGGCCGCGCCGACCAGCACCAGGCCCGCGATCCGCAGCGGCAGGACGTCGATCCCCCTGACCAGGAGCACCAGCGCGGCGACCGTCCACGACACGGTCACGACCGTGTGCCCGAACAGGAAACCGCTCGGTGTCTGCGACACCAGCAGCGCGGCGCTGAGCACGAACCCGGCGGCGGCGTAGAGCAGGACCAGGCCCGCGGCGACGAGTGCGACGGGGCTCTTCCCCGGATCGGCGAGCACCCCGCGACGGCTGGCCACCCACGGCAGCGCGACCGCGACGAGCGCGAGGACCAGCGCGGTCAGCATCCCGCCCACCAGCGTGCCCGGCGTGCGGAGGGCGAGCCGCGGAGCCTCGGCGAGCAGGCTCGGCGGGATCGCCTGGCCCGCCAGCAGCAGGCCGAGACCGCCGAACACCGCGCCGCCCAGCAGCGGGCCGCGCGAGGCGGTCCGGTCGGCGAGCACGATCAGCAGCAGCGCCTCGAACAGCACGGTGGCCGCTCGCGCGCTGCCGTCGAGTGCGAGGGCCGTGGTCTGGAACAGGCCGAACACGGCGACGACACCGGCCGCCGTGACGTACGGCGCGGGCAGCGACTTCCGGCCGACCGACCACAGGGCGACCATCAGCACGGTGATCGCGCCCGCCATCGCGGTCGCCCACACGCGGTCCAGCAGCGAGGTCGCGAGCAGCGCGGGCACCGGCGACGCGGCGACCATGATCACCGACACGACGTCCTCGGGGCGGCGCCGGACCGAGATGAGCGAGCTGAGCACGCCGACCACCGCGGTCAGCAGGATGATCGCCGCCGTCGGCGCCTGCTCCCCGGCGGGCACCGCGAAGCCGATCGCCAGCACCGAGCCGATCACCGCGGGCGCTCCCGCGGCGATGGCGAGCCACGGCCAGTTCCGCCGCCACTGCACCGGGGCTGCGGCGGTCTTGAGCACCAGCAGGAAGCCGACCAGCAGCGGGGTGAAGCCGCCTGCCAGTACCGGCGCGAGCACCGCGCAGGCGACCACGACGCCGATGGCGAACGTCGGCGAGTCCCAGCGCATGGCCAGCAGCAGGCCGCCGAGCGCGACCGCGAGGCCGACGGCGAGTCCGGCCCACAACGGCAGGAACGAGTAGATCTTGGTCGCCGCCACCACGTCCAGGTACAGCGCGGCGACACCGGTCGCGGCCAGCGCGAACGCACCCGTGCGCGCGGTCTCCGTGCGGTGCAGCCGCAGGCCGATCCCGATCAGGACGACCGCCAGCGCGGCACCGCCGATCACGCGGGGCAGCGGGCCGAGGTAGTCGCGCTGCACGGCCAGTACCAGCAGCAGCACGACGCCGAGCAGCGTCACCACGCCGCCGACCCAGGCGAGCAGCTTGCTGCCCGCGCCGTCCTCGCCCAGCCGCTCGATCAGCGTCTTGCGGGGTACGGGCGGCGGGGTCGGACGGCCCGGCCACGGCTGCTGCGGCGGCGGCGGCCCGGCTGGTGAACCCCACGGCATCTGGCCGGGCAGCGGCTGAGCGGGACCGGCGAACGCGTACGCCGGTTCCTGGACCGGCTGCACGGGGTGGAACGGCCGCGGGGGCGTTGACGGCTGCGAGGGCACGCCCTGACCAGGCGTGGTCGGCACCTGCGGCTGACCCGGCTGGCCCTGTGGCTGCGGCTGACCGGGCTGGGCCTGCGGCTGGGGTTGACCCGGCTGACCCTGACCCGGCTGACCCTGCGGCTGCGGCTGCGGCTGACCCGGCTGACCCTGCGGTTGCGGCTGACCCGGCTGGGCCTGGACCTGTGGCTGGGCCTGGGCGGGGGCCTCGGCCGGGGTCGCCGTCGCGGGCTGGTCGCCCTGGGCGGGTGTGGTCCGGACCTGACCCGGCACGTACGGGGCCTGGGGCTGCGTGGACGCGGCGAGCGCCGCCTTGGCCGCCTCCAACTGGGCGGCGGCGACCTGGGTCTGCGCCGCCGCGCCGATGCCCTGACCCTCGGGGGCCCCGGTGAGCTCCTTGACCTGGAGCCTGCGGAGCTCCATGCCGACGTCACCCAGCTTGCGGCCGAGTTCTCCCAGCTCATCGGCTAGGCGCAACAGCGGGTCTGGTCCAGTCATGCGCTCAGCTTGAGGCCTGGATGTCCGTTTTTGATCCGTACCTCTACTCATCCTGATGACGATGTGATTACCGAGCTGAATCGATGAACTTGACGAACACCCCTGTGTAACCGATTAACTGGGTCATGTAATCGATTCCAGTGCACGAGGAGGTGCGCAGCGTGACGACGATGAAGGATGTCGCGAGCCACGCCGGGGTGTCCACGGCGACGGTGTCGCGCGTGCTCAACGGTCACGCCGCTCCGACCCAGGAGACCCGCGCCCGCGTGCTGGCCGCCATCGAGGAGTTGGGCTACCGGCCGAACGCGCTCGCCCGGTCGCTGCGGACCACCGCGACCAAGACGTTCGGGCTGGTGATCAGCGACCTGGTCAACCCGTTCTTCGCCGAGATCGCCCGCGCCGTCGAGCAGGAGGCGCGCGCCCACGGCTACTGCGTCGTGCTGGCCAACGCCGACGAGAGCGCCGAGCAGCAGACCACCTACGTGCGCACCCTCCTGGACCGCCGCGTCGACGGGCTGCTGGTCTGCCCGGCCACCGACGACGCGGCGTGGATGGACGAGGTCGTCGCGACCGGCCTGCCGCTGGTCCTGCTCGACCGGTCGGTGCCGGGCGCGGACTGCCCGGTCGTCCGGGTCGACGGTGCGGAGGCGCTCGCCGACCTGGCCGCGACCCTGGTCGGGGCCGGTCACGAGCGGGTCGGCGTGATCGCCGGTCCGTCGGACACCAGCACCGGTCGGGAGCGGTTGGCCCAGTTCGGCTCCGCGCTCGCCGAACTGGGCCACCCCGTGCACCCGGACCACGTGGTGCACGGCGACTTCCGCTGGGAGAGCGGCAAGCAGGCCGCGGCGAAGCTCATGGGGCTGCCGGACCGGCCGACCGCGCTGGTCGCGATGGACAACCTGATGGGCCTCGGCGCGCTGGAGCAGGTCCGCGAACTCGGCCTGTCGGTGCCCGGTGACGTCGGCATCGCCGTCTACGACGACCAGCCGTGGTTCCCGCTGCTCGACCCGCCGCTCACGGTCATCGCCCAGCCGACGGTGGAGATGGGCCGGGCCGCCGCGCGCTGCCTGATCGCGCTGATCGCGGACGAGCAGCCGCCGGACGTCGACCTCACCGCCCGCCTGGTCAAGCGCGGCTCGTGCGGGGAGACCGGTCGTGGCTGAGCTGCTGAGGGCGACCGGCGTCACCAAGCGCTTCACCGGCGCGCTGGCGCTGGACGGCGTGGACTTCGACGTCCGCTCCGGCGAGGTCCACGTGCTGCTCGGCGAGAACGGCGCGGGCAAGTCGACGCTGGTCAAGGTCCTCGCGGGCGTGCACCGCCCGGACTCTGGCGAGGTCGTGCTCGCCGACGGCGTGCGGCTCGCGGTGATCTACCAGGAGCTGACGCTCGTGCCGGAGCTGTCGGTCGCGGAGAACCTGTTCCTCGGTCGCCCGCCGCGCCGGTTCGGCGTGGTCGACCAGGCCAGGATGCGCCGGGACGCCGTCGCCCTGCTCGACCGGGTCGGGCTGGCGGTCGACCCGCGGACCAAGCTCAAGCACCTGGGCATCGCCCAGCAGCAGATGGTCGAGATCGCCCGCGCGCTCGACCAGGACGCGGGCGTGCTCGTGCTGGACGAGCCGACGGCCGTGCTCACCGACACCGAGACGGACCGGCTGCTGGAGATCATGGCCGAGCTGCGCGACCAGGGTGTCGGGCTCGTGTTCATCACCCACCACCTCGACGAGATCCGCCGGATCGCCGACCGCAGCACCGTGCTCCGCGACGGTCGCAGCGTCGGCGTGCTGCCCAGGGGCGCGAGCGTCGAGGAGATGATCGAGCTGATGGTCGGCCGGTCGATCTCCGAGCAGTACCCGAGGCACCGGCAGGACCCCGGCGAGGTGCTGCTGAAGATCGACGGCCTGACCCGTAACGGTGTTTTCCAAGACGTGTCGATCGAGGTCCGCGCCGGTGAGGTGGTCGGCGTCGCCGGCCTCGTCGGAGCGGGCCGCACGGAGGTCGTGCGCGCCGCGTTCGGTGCGGACCGGTACGACTCCGGGCACGTCGAAGTGGGTGGCAAGCGCTTGGCGGGCGGTGACGTCCAGGCCGCGGTGCGCGCCGGGCTCGGCCTGGTGCCGGAGGACCGCAAGGGCCAGGGGCTGGTGCTCACGTCCAGCGTCGGCGAGAACCTCGGGCTGGTGACGCTCGGGTCCGCGACCAGGTTCGGGGTCGTCGACCGCGGGGGCCAGCGCGAGAAGGCCGCCGGGATGGCGTCGGCGCTGCGGGTCAAGACGTCCGGCCTCGGCCAGGAGGTCCGCGAGCTGTCCGGCGGCAACCAGCAGAAGGTCGTCATCGGCAAGTGGCTGCTCGCCGACCCGAAGGTGCTCGTCCTCGACGAGCCGACCAGGGGCGTCGACGTCGGCGCGAAGGTCGAGATCTACGAGCTGGTCAACCGGATGACCGCGGCCGGACGAGCCGTGCTGCTGGTCTCCAGCGACCTCCCCGAGGTGATCGGGATGAGCGACCGGATCGTCGTGATGGCGCACGGCCGCGTGGCGGGCGAACTCCCCGCCGTCGGAACCACCCAGGACCAGGTGATGGCGTTGGCCGTTCAGGAGATCCCCGCATGACGACTTCGATCAACGCCCGCAAGGTCCTGTCCGACAACGGGGCGCTGGGCGGGCTCCTGGTGCTGGTCGTGGCGCTGTCGGTCCTCGCGCCGTCGTTCCTCAGCACCCAGAACCTGCTCAACGTCGGCGTGCAGGCGGCCGTGGTCGCCGTGCTCGCGTTCGGCTCGACGTTCGTCATCGTCTCCGGCGGCATCGACCTGTCCGTGGGCAGCGTCGCGGCCCTGTCGGCGATGGTCGGCGCGTGGAGCTCGACCGAGGCGGGGCTGCCCGGTCCGCTCGCGCTGCTGCTCGGCCTGGCCACGGGCGTGGTCGCCGGTCTCGTCAACGGCGCGCTGGTCAGCTACGGCCGGCTGCCCGCGTTCATCGCCACCCTGGCGATGCTCAGCGTCGCCCGCGGCCTGACGCTGGTCGTCTCGCAGGGCACGCCGCTGGCCACGCCGGACGTCGTCAGCGAGCTGGGCTCCAACCTGACGCCGTTCCTCCCGGTTCCCCTGCTGGTGATGCTGGTGTTCTTCGGCCTCACCGCGTTCGTGCTGACCCGCACCTACCAGGGCCGCGCGATGTACGTCATCGGCGGCAACGAGGAGGCCGCGCGCCTCTCGGGCATCGACGTGCGCAAGCAGAAGCTCGTCATCTACGCGCTGTCCGGCCTGTTCGCGGCCGTCGCCGGGATGCTCCTCGCGGGCCGCCTCGCCTCCGCTGGACCGCAGGCCGCGGTCGGCTACGAACTCGACGCCATCGCGGCCGTCGTCATCGGCGGCGCCTCGCTGTCCGGTGGCGTCGGCAGGGCGTCCGGCACGTTGATCGGCGCCCTCGTGCTCGCCGTCCTCCGCAACGGGCTCAACCAGTTGCAGGTCTCCCCGTTCTGGCAGCAGGTCGTGATCGGCGTGGTCATCGCACTCGCCGTGCTGCTGGACACCCTCCGCCGCCGCAGCACCCGCTAGGAAAGGAACAACCATGGACTTCCCCCGCAAGGTCGCGGTCGCCGCGCTCTCCGCGTCCGCCCTCGCCCTCACCGCGGCGTGCGGATCGGGTGCGACCGGCTCGGGCGGCGATGTCACGATCGGTCTCGCCGTGTCGACGCTCAACAACCCCTACTTCGTCGAGCTGAAGCAGGGCGCCGAGGAGGCCGCCGCCGAACTGGGCGTGAAGCTGACCGTCGTGGACGCGCAGAACGACGCGACGAACCAGGTCAACCAGGTGCAGACGTTCGCGACCCAGGGCCTGAAGGCGATCATCATCAACCCGGTCGACTCGAAGCAGGCCACACCCGCGGCGAAGGCCGCCGAGAACGCGGGCATCCCGCTCGTCGCGGTCGACCGCTCGGTCGACGAGGGCAAGGTGGTCTCCGAGGTCGCCTCCGACAACGTCCAGGGCGGCAGCCTCGCGGCCATCGAACTCGGCCGCGCCACCAGCGGCGAGGTCGTGCACCTCCAGGGCATCCCCGGCGCGTCCGCCTCCCGCGACCGCGGCCGCGGCTTCGAGCAGGGCCTCAACTCCGGCGGCATCAAGGTCGTCGCGAGCCAGCCGGCCGACTTCGACCGGGCCAAGGGCCTGGACGTGATGACCAACCTGCTCCAGGCGAACGCGAGCATCAAGGGCGTCTTCGCCGACAACGACGAGATGGCGCTCGGCGCGATCAAGGCGCTCGGCGACAAGGCGGGCACGCAGGTGCAGGTCGTCGGCTTCGACGGCACGCCGGACGGGCTGAAGGCCGTCGAGGACGGCACGATGACCGCCACGATCGCGCAGCAGCCCAAGGTCCTCGGCCGCAAGGCCGTCGAGCAGGCCGTGAAGGCGGCCAAGGGCGAGGCCGTCCAGCAGGTGGTCGACGTCGAGGTGAAGGTCGTGACCAAGAAGAACCTGGCAGAGTTCAAGAAGTGACCTCGGTACTGGTGCTCGGATCGGCCAACGCGGACCTCGTCGTGGAGGTCGCCCGGCGGCCCGGTGGTGGTGAGACGGTGCTGGGCGGCGACACCGTCGTGATGCCCGGCGGCAAGGGCGCGAACACCGCCGTCGCCGCGGCCCGCGTCGGCGCGTCGGTCGACCTGCTCGGCGCGGTCGGGTCCGACCAGTACGGCGAGCTGCTGCGCTCCTCGCTCGCCTCGTCCGGCGTGCGCACGGCGTTCGTGCGCACGTCAGCCCGGCCGACCGGGATCGCCTACATCACCGTCACGCCGGACGGCGAGAACTCGATCGTCGTGGCGCCCGGCGCGAACGGCGACGTGGCCCCGTCCGACGTGGACGGCGTGTCGCCGGACGGCGTGTCGGTGCTGGTGTGCTCGCTGGAGGTCCCGGTCCCGACCGTTGAGCACGGCGTGGCCTGGGCGGCGCGCCACGGCGTCCGCCCGGTGCTCAACCTGTCGCCGGTCGCGCCGCTGTCGCCGTCGACGCTGGCGCTGCTCGACCCGCTGATCGTCAACGAGCACGAGGCCGCCCAGCTCGCGCCGACGTTCGAGGCGCTGCTCGACCTGGGGCCGCGGTCCGCCGTGGTCACGCTCGGCGCGCGCGGTGCGGCCGTCGTCACGCGCGACGGCGTGGTCGAGGTGCCCGCACCGGCCGTGACGCCGGTCGACACGACCGGTGCGGGCGACGCGTTCGCGGGCGCGCTCGCCGCCCGGCTCGCGGCGGGCGACCAGCTCGTCGAAGCCGCCCGGTACGCGGCGCGCGTGGCCGCGACCTCGGTGACCAGGGCCGGTGCCCAGCCGTCGTACCCGGCCGCCGCCGACGTGCTGCCGTGAAGCGGTCGGGCATCCTGCACGCCGAGCTGAGCGGCGCGCTGGCCCGCCTCGGGCACACCGACGAGCTGGTGGTCGCCGACTGCGGCCTGCCGATCCCGCCCGGTCCGGCGGTCGTCGACCTGGCGTTCACCTTCGGCGTGCCGTCGTTCCTGGAGGTGCTGGACGGCCTGCTGGCGGAACTCGTGGTCGAGCGGGCCCTCGTCGCGAGCGAGGTGGACGACGCGAACCCGCTCTGCGCGGCGGCGATCCTCCAGCGGCTGCCGGACGTGCAGCGGGTGCCGCACGCCGAGTTCAAGCGCCGCACGGCCGCGGCCCGGCTGGTCGTCCGCACCGGTGAGGCGACGCCGTTCGCGAACGTCCTGCTCCGGTGCGGGGTGCCGTTCTGACGTCCGGCTCGGCCGTGCCTGCTGCCGGACACCTGGTGTCCACGTCACACTGGGCGGAATCGCAGCCCACCCGAAGGGTATGGTCTAGACCATGTCGAGCGCGCGCCTGAGCGGTGTCGGTGTCAGTTCCGGTCGGGCTTCCGGCCCCGTTGTCCGAGTCGCCGAACCACTGGGCGAGCCCCCCGCCACTCCCGCGCCCGCCGACGCGCAGGCCGAGGCCGCGCGCATCCGGCCCGCGGCGGACGTCGTGGTGGAACGGCTGCTCGCCCGCGCCGCGACCGTCGAGGGCGACGCGAAGGCGGTGCTGGAGACGACCGCCGCGATGGCATCGGACCCGTCCCTGCTAGCCCAGGCCGAGAAGCTGGTCACCGACGAGTCGCTGCCCGCCGCCCGCGCGGTCCACCAGGCCGCGGGCGGATTCATCACCATGCTCCAGGCCGCCGGCGGGTACATGGCCGAACGCGCCCGAGACGTCCAGGACGTCCGCGACCGCTTGGTCGCCGAACTGCTCGGCCTGGCCGCACCCGGAGTCCCCGACCTGGCGGGCCCGAGCGTGCTGGTCGCCCGCGACCTCGCCCCCGCCGACACCGCCGGTCTCGACCCGACCAAGGTCCTCGCGCTGGTGACCGAGGAGGGCGGCCCCACCTCGCACACCGCGATCCTCGCCCGCTCGCTCGGCATCCCCGCCGTGGTGGCGGTGCGCGGCGTCCTCGCGCTCGACGTGGCCGCGCTCGCGGTCGACGGCGACACCGGCGACGTGCGCGAGTCCGACGGCACCGTCCGATCCGCGGGCAACACCGGCAAGCCCACCTGGAACGGCGTCGGCATCCTCCGCGACGGCCACCGCGTCAAGGTCCTCGGCAACGTCGGCTCCCCCGCCGACGCCGCCGCCGCGGCAGCCGCGGGCGCCGAGGGCGTCGGCCTGTTCCGCACCGAGTTCTGCTTCCTGTCCGCCACCGAGGAACCGACGGTCGAGGAGCAGCGCAAGGCCTACGCGGCCGTGCTCACGCCGTTCGCGGGCAAGCCCGTCGTCGTCCGCACGCTGGACGCGGGCGCCGACAAGCCGCTCGCCTTCCTGGAGCCGGAGCCCGAGCCGAACCCGGCGCTCGGCGTGCGGGGCGTGCGCGTGGCATTCGACCGGCCCGAGGTCCTCGACCGCCAGCTCGAGGCCATCGCGCTCGCCGCGAAGGACAGCGGCGCCGAGGTGTCGGTCATGGCCCCCATGGTCGCCACCGCCGCCGAGGCGTCGTGGTTCGTGGAACGTGCCCGCGCCGCGGGCATCGCACGGGCGGGCGTGATGATCGAGATCCCGGCCGCCGCGATGACCGCCCGCGAGGTCGCCGCCGTCGTCGACTTCGTGTCGATCGGCACGAACGACCTGTCCCAGTACCTGTTCGCGGCGGACCGCCAGGTCGGCGCCGTGGCCGCGCTCAACGACCCGTGGCAGCCCGCGCTGATCCGCCTGATCAAGCTCATCGGCGACGTCGGCGTGGAAACCGGCACCCCGGTCGGCGTCTGCGGCGAGGCGGCGGCCGACCCGCTGCTGGCGTGCGTGCTCACCGGCATGGGCGTGACCAGCCTGTCGATGAACCACACCGCGCTCGCCGGCGTGGGCGCGAAGCTCGCCACCACCAGCCTCGACGTGTGCCAGCTCGCCGCGCGCGGCGCACTGGGCGCGCACGACCCGGCGTCAGCCAAGGTCGCGGCCAGGGCCCCCCACTAGGGCGTCCACCACGGCCTTGATCAGCGGGTGGCCCTCGCTGCCCTGGCGGCAGGCGGCGTAGACCCGGCGCAGCGGCGGCGTCCCCCGGACGGGGACGACGATCGCGCCGGGCACGTCCGCGAGCGCGTTGCGCGGCACCAGCGCGACCCCCGCGCCCGCGGCGACCAGCGCGACCACGGCCCGGAAGTCGTCCGAGGTGTGCACGATCCGCGCGTGCGGCACGGCCACCGTGACGACGTCCCGGCACGGGTTCCCCGGCAACGGCGCCACCCAGTCCTCGTCGGCGAGGTCGCGCAGGTCGATCGTGGTCCGCTCGGCCAACCGGTGGTCGGCGGGCACGACCACGTCGAACGGCTCGGCGTACAGCGGGAACCGGGTCATCCGCACGTCGTCGGGCCGGTAGTCCTCGGTGATCGCCAGGTCGATCTCGCCGTCCAGCAGCAGCGGCAGGCTGGCGTGCCCCTCGACGTCCCGGACCACGATCGTCAGCTCCGGCGCGGTCCGCCGCAGCGAGGCGATGGCGGGTGCCACCACCTGGCTGATCGCCGAGGCGAAACCGGCGATCTTCACCTGGCCCGCGGCCCCTTCGGCGAACGAGGCCAACGACGCCTTCGCCCGCTCCAGCTCCGCTGCGACGGCGTTGGCGTGCCCGACCAGCAGCTCACCGGCGGCCGTCAACGACACCCGACGCCCGCGCCGGCGCAGCAGCTCCAGCCCCGTCTCGGCCTCCAGCGCGGCGAGCTGCTGCGACACGGCGGACGGCGTCAGGTGCAGCGCCCTCCCCGCCGCCGTCACGGTTCCGTGGTCGGCCAGCGCGCGCAGCACCGGCAGCCGTCGAGGATCGATCACCGGCCTATCGTGCCCTGACCAGGGTGCCGAGCAGCCGCAGGCGTTCCTCGGACGTCGATCCGGGGTCGGCGTGGTAGGTGATCAGCACCTGCCCGGACTCGGGCAGCACCAGCTTCTCGTACCGCAGGTCCAGCGGTCCGACCTGCGGGTGCAGCAGTTCCGTCAGCCCGCTCGACTTCTGCCGCACGTCGTGGCGCGCCCACAGGGTGCGGAAGCGTTCGCTGTGCAGGCTCAGCTCGCCGATCAGGGTGACCAGGCGCGGGTCGTCCACGTCGGAGCCGAGCACGGACCGCAGGTAGGGGACGACCTTGGCGGTCATACCGTCCCAGTCGCGGTAGAACGACCGCATCCCCGGTTCCAGGAACGCCGCCCGCAGGGTGTTCACGCCGGGCGCGAAGAACGGTGACAGCGCGGTGGCCAGCGGGTTCGCCGCGAGCACGGTCATGGTCCTGCCCTGGACGTACGCGGGGGTGGTGGTCCAGCCGTCGATCAGGTCCCGCACGCTCGCGCTGACCTTCTCCGCCTTCGGCCGTCGCCGCTTGGCGGGCACGGGGTGGGCGAGGGCGTGCAGGTAGGCCGACGCCTCGGCGTCCAGCCGCAGCGCGCCCGCGATGCTGTCGAGGACCTGGTCGGACGGGTGCTGGTCGCGGCCCTGCTCCAGCCGCAGGTAGTACTCGGCGCTGATGCCCGCGAGCAGCGCGACCTCCTCGCGCCGCAGCCCCGGCACCCGGCGCCGCTCCCCCGCGGGCAGCCCGACCTCGCCGGGCCGGACCAGTTCGCGCCGGGCCCTGAGGTAGTCGCCGAGGTGGACCATGCGGTCGACGGTAACCCGGTCGCGCCCGCTCGTCCTGTCCCCGCCGGTACCGGTGTCGGCAGGAGCCTGGTCGCGCTGGTCGGCCCGGCGCACGATCGGGCCATGACCACTCCTCTCGGCTTCTCCTCCACCACCGACGACGTCCTGCGGGGCGTCGACCTGACCGGACGGCGGGCGGTGGTGACCGGCGCGTCGTCCGGCATCGGCCGCGAAACCGCGCGGGCGTTGGCGGGCGCGGGCGCCGAGGTCGTGCTCGCCGTCCGGCGGAACGGCCCCGAGACGGCCGCGCTGATCACCGAGCAGACCGGCAACCCGCTGGTCAGCGCCCGTCCGCTGGAGCTGGCCGACCCGGCGTCGGTGGCCGCGTTCGTCCGCGACTGGACCGGACCGCTGCACGTGCTGGTGAACAACGCCGGGATCATGGCCGTCCCGGACCTCAGGCTCACCCCGCAGGGCCACGAGGTGCAGTTCGCCACGAACTTCCTCGGCCACTTCGCCCTGACCACGGGCCTGCGCGCGGCGCTGGCCGAAGCCCGCGGCGCGCGGGTCGTGTCGCTCAGCTCCAACGGCCACCTGTTCTCCGACGTCGTCTACGACGACCTCGCGTTCCAGCGCCGCGCGTACGACCCGTGGCTGGCCTACGGCCAGTCGAAGACCGCCGACGTCCTGCTCGCGGTGGGCGTGACCAGGCGCTGGGCGGACGACGGGGTCTTCGCCAACGCGCTCAACCCCGGCGCCATCGCCACCGGCCTGCAAAAGCACACCGGTGGCCTGCGGACACCCGTGGAGAAGCGCAAGACCGTGGCGCAGGGCGCGGCCACGTCCGTGCTGCTCGCGGCGTCACCGCTGGTCGAAGGGGTGGGCGGGCGCTACTTCGAGGACTGCGCCGAGTCGCCGGTGCTGGTCGGCGAACCGGAGGTGTTCGGCGGCGGCGTCGCACCGTGGGCCGTGGACGCCGCCAACGCCGACCGGCTCTGGGACGTGGCCTCCCGGCTGGTCTGAGGCGTGGCCCGGCTACATCCGGGCCCGAGCCGCCACGAAGGCGTCCACGGCCCGGTTCACGTCCGCCGTCGAGTGCCCGGCGGACATCTGGGTGCGGATGCGCGCCTTGCCGTGCGGCACCACCGGGTAGGAGAAGCCGATCACGTACACGCCCTGCTCCAGCAGCAGGTCGGCCATCCTCCCGGCCTCGGCCGCGTCACCGATCATCACCGGGATGATCGGGTGCGAGCCGGGCAGCAGGTCGAAGCCCTCGTCGGTCATCCGCGCGCGGAACAGCGCCGAGTTGTCCCGCAGCCTGGTCAGCAGCTCACCGGACGAGCTGATCAGGTCCAGCGCGGCGATCGACGCGGCGGTGATCGACGGCGCCAGCGAGTTGGAGAACAGGTACGGGCGGGACCGCTGGCGGAGCATCTCCACGATCTCGCGCCTGCCGGACACGTACCCGCCGCTGGCCCCGCCGAGCGCCTTGCCGAGGGTGCCGGTGACGATGTCGACCCGGTCCTGGACGCCGAACAGCTCGGGCGTGCCGCCGCCGTTCGGGCCGGTGAAGCCGACGGCGTGCGAGTCGTCGACCATGACCAGCGCGTCGTGCTGCTCGGCCAGGTCGCAGATCTCGTCGAGCGGCGCGAGGTAGCCGTCCATGGAGAACACGCCGTCGGTCGCGATCAGCCGGTAGCGGGCGTCGGCGGCGTCCTTGAGCTGCCGCTCCAGGTCGTCGAGGTCGCGGTTCCGGTAGCGGAAGCGGCGGGCCTTGCAGAGCCGGACGCCGTCGATGATCGACGCGTGGTTCAGCTCGTCGGAGATCACCGCGTCCTGGTCGGTCAGCAGCGTCTCGAACAGGCCGCCGTTGGCGTCGAAGCAGGAGCTGTACAGGATGGTGTCCTCGGTGCCGAGGAACTCCGCCAGCCTGGCCTCGAGCCGCTTGTGCGGTTCCTGCGTGCCGCAGATGAACCGCACCGACGCCATGCCGAAGCCCCAGCGGTCCAGCGCGTCCTTGGCGGCGTCGACCAGCACGGGGTGGTCGGCGAGACCCAGGTAGTTGTTGGCGCAGAAGTTCAGCACCTCGTCGCCGTCGCCGACCCGCACCTCGGCGTTCTGCGGGCTGCCGATGACCCGCTCGGCCTTGTACAGACCGGCCGCCCTGATGTCCTCGATCCCCGCGAGCAGGTCGTCCTTCATCGCGCCGTACATCAGGCCTCCGTCCAGTCGAGCACGACCTTGCCGCACTTGCCTTCACGGGCTGTCGCGAACGCCAGGGCGTGGTCGCGGTAGCCGAACTTGTGGGTGATCACCGGGGTCAGGTCGAGGCCGCGCTGGAGCAGCACGGACATCGAGTACCAGGTCTCGAACATCTCCCGGCCGTAGATGCCCTTGACGTGCAGCATCTTCAGCACGACGCTGCTCCAGTCGACCGCGAACTCCTCGGCGGGCAGGCCCAGCATCGCGATGCGGCCGCCGTGCGCCATGTTCGCGATCATGTCCCGCATCGCGATCGGCTTGCCGGACATCTCCATGCCGACGTCGAAGCCCTCGGACATGCCGAGTTCGGCCTGCGCGTCGGCGATGGTGGCCGTGGCGACGTTCAGCGCCAGGTCGACGCCGACCTTGCGGGCGATGTCCAGCCGGTGCTCGCTGACGTCGGTGATCACGACGTTGCGCGCGCCCGCGTGCTTCGCGACGGCGGCGGCCATGATGCCGATCGGGCCCGCGCCGGTGATCAGCACGTCCTCGCCGATGACCGGGAACGACAGCGCGGTGTGCACGGCGTTGCCGAACGGGTCGAAGATCGCGGCCACGTCCAGGTCGACCCGGTTGCGGTGCACCCAGGCGTTCTCCTGCGGCAGCACCGCGTACTGGGCGAACGCGCCGTCGACGTGGACGCCGAGGCCGCGGGTGTTCGCGCACAGGTGCCGCCTGCCCGCCTTGCAGTTGCGGCAGGTGCCGCAGACCAGGTGGCCTTCGCCGGAGACCAGGTCGCCGACCCGGACGCCGGTGACGGCCGTGCCGATCTCGATGACCTCGCCGACGAACTCGTGGCCGAGGACCAGCGGCGCCTTCACGTTGCGCGCGGCCCAGTCGTCCCACGAGTCGATGTGCAGATCGGTGCCGCAGATGCCGGTCCGGAGGACCCGGACCACCACGTCACCAGGACGTGCGACGGGGTCGGGGACGTCGACGAGTTCGAGTCCCGGCCCGGAGGCCACCTTGACCAGTGCCTTCATGACGCGCAGTGTCACCCGTTCCAGTTGTGCAGTCCATCAGGACTTCCTGCAATCCCTTGTTAGCCCTTCTTCACAAGGGCGGCGCGCGTGATGTTGCGGACCATGCCGCCGAAGACGACGCCGTGGAACGGCCAGACCAGCCACCAGTACACGTGCCCGGCCAGCCCCTTCGGCGCGAACACCGCGCGCTGCCGGTAAGTGGAACCTCCCCCGGCGGAAGGCGCCACCCGAAGTTCCAACCAGGCGAGCCCCGGCACCTTCATCTCCGCCCGCAGCCGCAGCAGCGAGCCGCGCTCGATCTCCTCGACCCGCCACCAGTCCAGCGCCTCGCCGACGTTCAGCCGTCTCGGGTCGCGCCTGCCGCGCCGCAGCCCGACACCGCCGACGGCCCGGTCCAACCAGCCGCGCACGGCCCAGGCCAGCGGGAACGAGTACCAGCCCGACTCGCCGCCGATGCCCTCGACGACCTCCCACAGGCGTTCCGGCGACGCCTCGGCGCGGACCTCGCGGTCGTCGGTGTAGATCGACCCGCCGGACCAGTCGGGGTCGCTCGGCAGCGGCTCCGCCGCCACACCGGGCGTGGAAGCACCCGACCAGCGGGTCTCCACGTCGCCGTCCTTCACCTTCGCCAGCGCCAGTTCGACGGCGCGGGTGTACCCGGTGGTCTCGCCCGGCAGCAGGTCGAGGATGTCGTGCTCGCGGCACACCACCTCGTGCACCAGCGACTCGATCAGCGGCGCCGCGATCGACCTCGGCACGGGCGTGACGACGTTGACCCAGTGCGACGACAGCCGGGGCGTGAGGAACGGGACCGGCAGCACCCGGCGCTTGGGCAGGCCCGCGACCCGCGCGTAGCCCATCATCATGTCCAGGTAGGTGAGGACGTCCGGGCCGCCGATGTCGAACGTCCGGTTCAGGTCCGCAGGCAGGTCGACGGCGTCGACCAGGTACCGCAGCACGTCCCGCACGGCGATCGGCTGGATCCGGTTGTGCACCCACTTCGGCGTGACCATCACCGGCAGCCGCTCGGTCAGGTACCGCAGCATCTCGAAGCTCGCCGACCCGGAGCCGATGATCACCGCGGCCTGGAGCACCACGGTGGGCACGCCGCTGTCCAGGAACGTCCGGCCGACCTCGGTCCGGGACGCGAGGTGCGGCGACAGCTCCACCCCGGTCGGGTGCAGCCCGCCCACGTACACGATCCGCCCGACGCCCGCCCGCTCGGCGGCCTCGGCCGTGTTCCTCGCGGCCCTGCGGTCGGCGTCGGCGAAGTCCGAGCCGTTCAGCGAGTGCACGAGGTAGTGGACGACGTCGACGTCGGCCATCGCGGGCCCGAGGGTCGGCGCGTCCAGCACGTCGCCGCGCACGACCTCGACCTGGTCGACCCACGGGACGTCCCGCAGCTTGCCGGGATCACGCACCAGGCAGCGGACGTCGTGGCCCTCCGCGAGCAGCCGGGGGACGAGTCTTCCGCCGAGATAGCCGGTCGCACCGGTCACGAGGCAACGCATCCCCCGATCCTGCGGCCGGGGGGCCGATCTCGCAGATCAGGCCTTGCGCACCCGGAACCCCGGCATCCGCACGAGGTACGGGCCGACGCGCACCATGCGGACCTGCTTGATGTGCACCGAGCCCGCGCGCACCGCGCCGGTCATCACGAAGTGCGGCCGACCGGACCCACCGGCCGTCTTGTCGGTCACGCTGCCCGCGGCCATCTCGATCTCCTCGGTGTTCGCGGTCGCGCCCTCGGGCAGCAGGATCGACACCGACCCGGCCGTCACGTCCAGCTCGATCGTCACCACCGCGTGCGGGATGTCCGCCTCGGAGAAGTCGAGGTCGGTGGACCCCATCCGGTTGCGCACGACCAGCTCGCGCGGCACCACCCACCTGCCCTTGCGGGACACCGTCGACATGGTGTTCTTGATCTCGACTCGGTCCCTCGGCGCGACGGCCTTGGGCGCCTGCGCGTTGTGCGTCATGCCGGGCAGGTCGACCAGCACCGCGTTCAGGTCGCCGCGGGTCTTCGCGACCAGCGCCACGTCGGTGCGGGAGGAGAACTCGTCCAACGTGATCAGGCCCTGGCCGATGGCCTTCTGGAGCAGGCCGATCACGTGTTCGCGCTCGGCGTCCGAGACCCTGAAGTCCTTCGGGTCGGTCATGTCTGGGCCTCCGGTTCGGCGTCGAGGCCGTGCTCGATCGCGTAACGGGCCAGCTCGACCCGGTTGTGCAGTTGGAGCTTCCGCAACGTCGACTGCACGTGGTTCTCCACAGTCCGGTGCGAGATCACCAGTCTGGTCGCGATCTGCCGCGCTGTCAGGCCTTTCGCCACAAGTCGGAGGACCTCGGTCTCCCGTTCGGTCAACTGCGGCCGGTCCTCCTCGTCGGGGGTCGCGGCCATTCGGCGGTACTCGCCGAGCACCAGCCCGGCCAGGCCCGCGGTGAACACCGCGTCGCCGACGGCGGTCCGGTTCACCGCGTCCACCAGTTCCTCCGCCGACGCGGACTTCACCAGGTAGCCCGAGGCGCCTGCTTTCACGGCTTGCAGCACGTCGTCGTGCTCGCCGCTGGCCGAGAGCACCAGCACCCTGGTCCCCGGCAGCTCGCCGGTGATCATCGCCGTGGCGTCGACGCCGGACAGCTCGCCGAGGTTGAGGTCCATCAGCACCACGTCCGGCCGCACCGCGCGGGCGATCCGCATCGCCGAGCCCGCGTCCGCCGCCGTCGCGACCACCTCGAAGCCGCGCTCCGCCAGATCCCTCGCCACGCCGTCGCGCCACAGCGGGTGGTCGTCGACCACCATCACCGAAACCGTCACCGGACTCCCCCTACTCGGAACACGCGCACTTCCCACTCCGTGCCCTCGCCGGGCCCCGTCTGGAGTTCGAGGGTGCCGCCCAGCAGCGCGACCCTCCCCCGGATCGACTTGGCGATCCCCATCCTGCCCTCGGCCTCGGCGGAGTCGATGCGGCCCTCGGGGATGCCGGGGCCGTCGTCGCGGATGCTCAGCACGACCTCTTCGCCCAGGTCCTCCAGCAGCACCCACGCCTTGGCGTCGACGCCCGCGTGCTTGTCCACGTTGGACAGCATTTCCCGGACCACCGACGTCAGCTCCAGCGCGACCACGGCGGGCAGCATCACCTGCGTGCCGGGGGTGGACACCTGCACCTTCTGGGTGGCGAGCAGTTGCAGCGCGGGCCGCAGGTCGGCGTCACCGTCCACTGTGGACTCAACGGGCGAGGCGGCGACCAGCGACCGCAGCGCCACCTCCTGCTCGCCCGCCAGCTCGGCCAGCTCGGCGGCCTCGCCACCCAGCTCCAGACCGCGCTTGCGCACCCGCGCCAGCACCTGGAGCACGCCGTCGTGGATGGACCGGGCCAGCCGCTCGCGCTCCGCCGTCGCCGCCTCGGTCCGCAGAGCCTGCGCCAGCCGCACCGCGGAGCGGCGGGCCGTCGACGAGGCCATGCCGACCACGAACCCGGCGCCCGCCAGCAGCACCACGTCCCGCACCAGGTCGATGGTCATCGCGCCGCGGATCAGGTAGGTGGACAGGCCGATGAGCCCGCCCGCCGCCGCGCCCGCGTACCGGCCGGCGAGCGCGCCCGCCGCCACCGCGGGGCCGCACGCCCAGATCGTGGTGATCAGCGGGACGTTCGCGAGGAGCTGCATCGGGGTCATGATCAGCACCGACGTGGCCATCAGCCCGCACGCCACCACCAGGTCCGCGACCACGATCCACGGCAGCCTGCCGGACTCCCGGCTGTACGCCTGGATCGTGAACACCGACCACGCCGCCATCACGCCGACGACCACCCACGCCAGCCACGGCCGGGCGTACCCGCTCGACTGGATGACCGCGTTGCCCAGCGCGAACAGGAAGGTCACTACGCGTAGAGCGACCGTTCCCCGCCACAGGTGCGCGACGGGGTCTTCGAGCACGGATGGCCCCTCGTCGTCCGACTTGATGTGCACGGTGTGCTCCCTTCGGACCCCATCCTGCCGTGCGGGAGTGGTGCAGCTAACCCCCAGGTGGACGTCTACTGCCTGTGAGAACGATGTGCAAGGCTTGCGGCCGAGTCTGGTGGCCCGTTGCCGGGTCACCACGTCGGCACTCCCACGGCGGGGGAGGGATGCGGTGCGCGACTGGCCCTTGTGGACGTTGCGCTGGCCCGCGCTCGTCTACTGGCTCGTGGTCGACTTCGCCGCGCTCGGCGTGGTCACCTTCGTGATCGTCGACACCCCGACCCCCACGCCGACGGACATCGGCCGGTTCGCCGCCGTCGCGGGCACGGCGGGCGCGGTGATCATCGGCAGCTCCATCTACAGCCACCGGCTCGGCGAGACCGAGCGCAACCCGTGGGCGGCGCACCTCTGCTACCTGACCGCCGGGATCATCGCGCTGCCGCCGAACCTGCTGGTGCTGCTGCTGTTCGGGCCCGCGCTGCACGGGGTGCTGACGCAGCGGCCCGAGTCGCACCGGTGGCTGTTCACGCTGTGCGCCACGGCGCTGGCCGTGTTCGCCACCCGGTTCGTGTTCGGCTGGAGCGAGCCGTCCGGCGAGCTGCCGATGATGTTCCTCGGGGCCGTCGTGCTGCTGCTGCTCCGGTCCGGGCTGATCGCGCTGGGGCTGCACCTGCGCCGTCCGACCGCGCCGCGCGAGGAGGTCGTCGGGGAGCCGATCGACGTCATCCTGGGGATCGTCGCGGTCAGCCTCGGCGGGCTGATGGGCTGCGTGGCCGCCACGATGGCCATCCACACGCTGATCGCCGGGCCGCCGATGGCGCTGCTGGAACGCGCGGCCCAGCTACCGCAGTGGCGGCGGTCGGCCCAGCGGGACGCCAAGACCGGGCTCTCCAACGCGGTGCACTGGGACAGCCAGGCGCGGGCCGAACTGGGCAAGGGGAGGTCGGACAACCGGTCCATGGCCGTGATGCTGATGGACCTCGACCACTTCAAGCGGGTCAACGACCAGGTCGGGCACCTCGCGGGCGACGCCGCGCTGGCGGCCATCGCGCTGCTGCTGAGCGCCACGACCCGGCGCGGTGACCTGGTGGGGCGCTTCGGCGGCGAGGAGTTCGTGGTGCTGCTGCCCGAGGCCTCGCCCGAGGTGGCGGAGGCCGTCGCGCAGCGGATGCGGCACGCGGTCGCCGGGCTCACCGTCCCCACCGTGGCCACCGACGGGCAGCAGCACGTGCTGTCCGGGCTGACCGTGAGCATCGGGGTCGCGACCACCGAGCGGTTCGGGTACGAGCTGCCGGACCTGCTGGTCGCGGCCGACGCGGCGCTGCTGGCCGCCAAGGGGTACGGGCGCAACCTGGTCGAGATGGCCTGAGCCACCCCCGCCAAAAAGTTTTCGAGGAACTTCCGCCGGTCGTGTCGAGAACCCCGACCCGGCTCCGTCCCCGCGGTGAAGGCGACCAAGATGGGGTCGCACCGGAACCGAGGAGAACCACGATGGCCAAGTACCTGCTGCTCAAGCACTACCGCGGCGCCCCGTCGGCAGTCAACGACGTCCCCATGGACAAGTGGACGCCGGACGAGGTCACGGCGCACATCCAGTACATGAACGACTTCGCGAAGCGGCTCGAGGGGACCGGCGAGTTCGTCGACGGCCAGGCGCTCGCGCCCGAGGGGACGTTCGTCCGGTACGACGGCGAGGGGCGCCCGCCGGTCACCGACGGCCCGTTCGCCGAGACCAAGGACCTCATCGCGGGGTGGATGGTGATCGACGTCGACAGCTACGAGCGCGCCGTCGAGCTGGCCGGGGAGCTGTCGGCCGCGCCGGGCGCGAACGGCGAACCGATCCACGAGTGGCTCGAACTGCGCCCGTTCCTGACCGCGCACCCCAACACCACCGAGTGACCTCCCCGATCGACGGGGCAGCGCTCCGGAGCCTCACACCGAGCGTGCTCGGGATCCTCGTCCGCCGCGGAGCAGACTTCGCGGCGGCCGAGGACGCCGTGCAGGACGCGCTGGTCGAGGCGGTCCGAGTGTGGCCGTCCGACCCGCCGCGGGACCCGAAGGGCTGGCTGGTCACCGCGGCCTGGCGCAAGTTCCTCGACGCGACCCGCGCGAACGCCGCCCGCCGACGGCGTGAGGACCTCGTCGACGAGGAACCGGTGCCGGGGCCCGCGTCGTCGGTGGACGACACGCTCCAGCTCTACTTCCTGTGCGCCCACCCGTCGTTGACGCCGTCGTCGGCGGTCGCGCTCACCTTGCGCGCCGTCGGCGGGCTGACCACCCGGCAGATCGCCCAGGCCTACCTGGTGCCCGAGGCGACCATGGCGCAGCGCATCAGCCGGGCCAAGCGCACCGTCTCCGGCGTGCGGTTCGACCAGCCCGGCGACGTCGCCACGGTGCTGCGCGTCCTCTACCTGGTGTTCAACGAGGGCTACTCCGGGGACGTCGACCTCGCCGCCGAGGCCGTCCGGCTCACCCGGCAGCTCGCGGCGGCGATCGACCACCCCGAGGTGGCGGGGCTGCTCGCCCTCATGCTGCTGCACCACGCCCGGCGCGCAGGCCGGACCGCGCCGGACGGCAGCCTGGTGCCGCTGGCCGAGCAGGACCGCGGTCGGTGGGACACCGGCGTGATCGCCGAGGGCGTCGAGGTCCTCCAGGCGGCGCTGGCCCGCGACCGGTTGGGCGAGTTCCAGGCCCAGGCCGCCATCGCGGCGCTGCACGCCGACGCGCCCACCGCGGCGGAGACGGACTGGCCGCAGATCGTCGAGTGGTACGACGAGCTGGCGGGCCTGACCGACAACCCGGTCGTCCGGCTCAACCGCGCGGTGGCCGTCGGGGAAGCCGACGGGCCGCGGGCCGGGCTGGCGGCGCTCGCGGAGCTGGACGACTCGCTGCCCAGGTACGCGGCGGTGGCGGCGTACCTGCGCGAACGGGACGGCGACCCGGTCGAGGCGGCGCGGTTGTACGTGGAGGCGGCGCGGAAGGCGTCCAACGTCGCCGAGCGCGACCACCTGACGCGGCAGGCGGCCCGGCTCAACGCCAGGTCTACTCCTTGAACTTCCGGACCTCGTCGTCGAAGTCCTCCACGCGGTCGCCGGACCCGTCCTCCGGGCCGGAGTCCTGCGGGGCGTGGACGTCCACCTCGGACGGTCTGACGTCCGCGTCGGAGTCCGACAGCAGGGAGCGGATGCCGGAGTTCAGCACGGCCAGCAGCGGCACGGCCAGCAGCGCGCCCGCGATGCCGCCGACGACCAGGCCCGCGGTGATCGCGAGGACCACGGCCAGCGGGTGCAGCTTCACCGCGCGGCCGAGCAGCAGCGGCTGGAGCACGTGGCTCTCGAGCTGCATCACGCCGATCAGGACGGCGAACACGATCAGCGCGGCGACCGGGCCGTTCGCCACGAGGGCGATCAGGACCGCCACCGCGCCGGTGATCACCGCGCCGATGATCGGGATGAACGCGCCGAGGAACACCAGCGCCGACAGCGGCACGACCAGCGGCACGCCGACCAGCCACAGGCCGATGCCCACGCCGACGGCGTCCACCACGGCCACCGCGGCCGTGGCGCGCACGTAGCTGACCAGGGAGGCGAAGCCGCGCCTGCCCGCGACGTCCGCGCGCGCCCGGACGTCGCGCGGCACGGCGCGCACGACGAAGCGCCAGATCCCGTCGCCGTCGTGCAGGAAGAAGATGAGGGTGAACAGGGCCAGCAGCAGGCCGGTCAGCAGCTCGCCGACGGTCGCCGCGGTGGTCAGCGCGCCCGAGGTGATCTCGGCCTGGTTCTCCTTGATCGTGTTGAGCGCGTTGTCCAGGTACTGCTGGAGCTGGACGTCGCTCAGGTGCAGCGGGCCGTCCTTGAGCCAGCCGCGGATCGTGTCGAGGCTCGCCGACACCTGCGTCTGGAGCTCCGGCAGGCCCTTGGAGAACTCGGTGATCACGAACGTGAGCACGCCGCCGACCACGGCGATGCCGCCGATCAGCACCAGGCCCGCCGCGAGGCCGCGCGGCACGCGCATCTGGACGAGGCTCGACACCATGGGCGACAGCAGCGCCGCCAGCAGCAGGGCGATGGCCACCGGGATCACGATGGTGGCCAGGAACGACACCACGTTGGCGACCACGTAGAGGGCCGCGACCACCGCGACGAACCGCCAGCTCAGCGCGGCGCTGACGCGCAGCAGCCTCGGCACGCGGTTGCTGATCTCCGATTCCGGTCCAGTCACGCTGGTCACCGTATCCCGCAGACCACTGGTCAGCACCGCAGTCGAGGTGATCAGATCTTGTCGGAGGGGGAGGTCGATGGACGACGAGTTGACCGAGGTGGAGCGCCGGGTGTGCTCGGCGTTCGCGTCCGGCACGCCGATCGACCTGTCCGCGGGCACCAAGGACAGGGCCGAGCGCACCGTCCGCGGGACCGTGCTGACCGACCTGCTCAACGGCGTGTACCGGGTGGCGGGCCCCGGTGTGCCCGCGCTGCGGCTCACCGGCGCGAACGTCGTGGGCCGGTTCGCGTTGGAGGGCGCCCGCCTGCGCACCGTGATCGACCTGCGGGAATGCGTGTTCGAGCAGCCGCCGGACCTGCGCATGGCGTACCTGGTCGGCCTGCGGATGCGCGGCTGCCGCGTGCCCGGCCTGTGGGCGCGCAACCTCCGGGTCGCCAGCGACCTCGTGCTGGAGGCCGGGTTCACCAGCGACGGCGTGGTCGACCTGACCGACGCGACCGTCAACGGCACGCTGCGGCTCGCGGGCGCGGTGCTGCGCAGTCGCGGAGATCACGCCCTGCTCGCCGCGCGCGTCCGCGTGTCCGGCTCGATCCAGGCCATCGCGCTGCGGGCGAACGGCGAGGTGCGGCTGCGCGGCGCGAACGTCGGCGGCAGCGTCCACCTCGGCGGCGCGCGGCTGGTGAACCCCGCGCAGGACGCGCTGGAGGCCACGGGCATCGTCATCGCGGGCAACCTGTTCTGCGACGCCGAGGGCGGCCGGTTCACCGCCGAGGGCAGGGTGCTGCTCGACGGCGCCCGCGTCGGCGGCGACGTCATCTTCTCCGGCGCGCGGCTGCGGTCCACCGTCGCCGTCGACCGGCCGGTGCTGGTGATCCCGCGCGGCACGGCCGACGAGGCCGCGGCGCTCGTCGCCGACCGGATCAAGGTCGACGGCAACGTCGAGCTGGACGACGGGTTCACCTCGTCCGGCGCGGTCCGGCTGCCGAACGCCGACATCGGCGGCTACCTCCGGATGTCCGGCGCGGTCATCGGCCAGCCGGACGTGCTCGAAGAGCTGGAGGACCTGACCGGCGTCGTCGTGCACCGCATCCCGGTCGCGCTGCACGCCGACGGCATCCAGGTGCGCGGCGACGTGGAGGCCCGCGGCGCGGTCAACGGCGGGTTCACGGGTGACGGCGCGCACGAGTCGGCGCTGCGCGCCTACGGGCAGGTGCGGCTGGTCGACGCGCACGTGCGCGGCAGCATGAGCCTGTCCGGCGTGCAGCTCAACGGGCCGGGCATCGACGTCCTGTTCGCCGACCGGCTCCGCGTCGGCGGCACCCTGTTCCTGCGCGACCTCCGGGCCAAGGGCTCGGTGCGGCTCCAGAACGCGCACATCGGCTCCACGCTCGACTGCTCGGGCGCGAAGCTGACCCACCCGCGCCGCCGCGCGGACGGCACGGTGAAGCCGTCGCTGGACGCCCGCGTCTCCAGCATCGGCAAGGACCTCCTGTGCAGCTTCGGCTTCCAGGCGGACGGCGGTGTGCGGATCCGGCTGGCCGAGGTCAGCAAGATGGCGACGTTCGCGGGCGCCAACCTGGGCGGGCCGGGCAGCGACATCGCGCTCAACGCGTACGGCCTCCAGGTGCACCAGTTGGTGCTGCGGCTCTCCGACAAGCAGGTCCCGGTCGGCCGCGTGGTGCTGACCAGGGTCAGGGCGACGTCGGTGTCGGACGGGCCGGGGCTGTGGGCGGCGACCGGCGGCGTCGACGTGGAGGACTTCAGCTTCGACTCGATCTCCGCGTCGCCGGAGGTCGACGTGCGCACCCGGCTGCGGTGGCTGCGGGAGGTGCAGCCGGACTTCGCGCCCGGCCCGTACGAGCAGTTGGCGGCGGTCTACCGGGACGGCGGCGAGGAGGAGTTGGCGCAGCACGTGCAGTTGGAGAAGCAGCACCGGCGCTACTCCGAGCTGGGCAGGGCGGGCCAGGTCTGGGGGTTCCTCCAGCGGTGGACGGTCGGCTACGGCTACCGGCCGTGGCTGGCCATCGCGTGGCTCGGCGTGTTCTGGCTCGGCGGGGCGCTCTGGTTCAACTGGCACGAGATGGTCAGGCTCAACTCCGACGAGGACCCGGTGTGGAACGCCTGGCTGCTGGCGGTGGACCTGCTGATCCCCATCGTCGACCTGGGCCAGGACGGGAAGTGGCAGTTCGTCGGGGCGTCGCAGTGGATCTCCAGCGTGCTGATCGCGGTCGGCTGGATCCTCGCCTCGACGGCGGCGGCGGGCGCGGCGCGGGTGCTCAAGCGGATCTGACGCGCGGTGGATCAGTCACACGATGTGACGAATCATCACGCTGAGACGTGCGGTGCTCCCGTTCTTCCTGGCACGCTCACGACGTCGACTTGACCACTGCGGTCGACGACCCAGTCAAGGTGGAGGTACCCAGTTGTCTGCTGCGGACCAGCGAGCGGGGATGGGGGCGCGCCGTGTTCGGCGTGCCTTCAGCCGTGCTCTCCTGGTCCTCGGCGGCGCGGTGGCAGGCACTGCCGCCGCCTGGGTGCTCTCCACGGCAACGGCGGCCGCCGAGGCGCCGGGCCTAGACGTGGTGACGGCGGTGACCGCCCAGGCGCCGCAGCACTCGCTCACCGAGCTGCTGCCCGCCCCGGTGAGCACCGCGGTCGCCCCGGTGGTCGCGCCGGTCACCCAGACCGTGGCTGAGGTCGATCAGGCACTGCGCGTCGAGCAGGAGAAGGCGCGCGCTGCCACCACCCCGAGCATCGACGCCGTCGCAGGCCAACTCCGCGACGGCCTCGACGGGGTGGGGTCCTGGATCGCGCCGCGTTGGGCGGAAGTCCTCAACCCCGACGCGCCGCTCCCGGTCGGCGGGACCGCGAACACCGTGCCCGAGGCGTCCTCCCCGATCGGCGACAGCGTCGCCCCGGTTTCGGTGGGCACGCCCGTCGTGGAGGCCTCGGCCACGCCGTACTCGCGGTTCGACGACCAGTGGGCGCAGCAGTCCTCTCCCCCGCGCACCGCGCCGGGTGACGACTCGCGCCCCGCTTTCCCCGGAGACCGCTCTCCGGTGCCGTTCGCCCCGTTCGTCCCGCCGGTCAACGTGCCGGTGCACTGCTCTTGCGGTGGCGACGGTTCCGGTTCGGCGGGCAGCAACAACTCGGCCGCTCAGGCCGCGTTCGTCAACGCCTACGACTCCGCTGTGGCTCGGGCGCTCAAGCCCACCACCGAGCGGATCTCCGTGCTTCCGGGAAAGCAGCCCGGCAGCACCCCTGACTGATCTGAGCGCGCGGTCCTAGCAGCGTCCCACGCTGCCTAGGTAATCGACCGGCGCGCTCTTGTTCTGCGCTCCTTTGTTGGTCGAGATGCCCGCGCCTCCAGCCGTCCTCGATCTGGGTGGCCCGCCTTCGACGCCCTCGCGTCCGGCCATCCGCCTCATCCCCCCGCAAGGGAACAAAGGAAAAAGGAGTCTCAATGCAGACCTGGGCAAAGCGCGGAATCCAGTCCGCGCTTGTGACTGGTGGTTTGCTGATGCTCGGAACGGGCATCGCTTCTGCCCAGGAGAACGTCAACCCCGACACTCCGCCGTCGACCATCGACGGCGCGGTCGCGGTGCCGCTCGACATCGAGCAGAACTCGTTCAGCTTCCCCGAGGTCCAGTACTACCTGCCCGAGTTCCACGACGGCGCGGAGTCGGACCTGTACAACGGCACGAACCCGCTGTTCCGCCAGCCGGGTGACCGCGTCGAAACGAAGTACGCCACCCGCGGCACCGCCACCCCCGACTCGGGTGCGCGGAGCCTGGACACGTCGACCGGCTCCCCGAAGGCCGTCGACGCCGACTCGGTTCCGACGAACTGGGCACCGTCCGCGGCCGACGGCGGCACCACCCCCGCGTGGGCGCAGCCCAGCGGCAACCCCGCCACCGCGGCGACCGCGACCAACCCCGCCGCGGGAGTCTCCGCGAACCCGGTCCAGACGTCCGGGTTCGCCCCCGACAAGCCCCAGACGCTGGCGGGTGTCGTGGGCGGCGCACTGCCTGTCCCGCTGGCCGGTGACGCGGCGGCGGCGCTCGGTGACACGGCGATCGAGCAGGTCAACGACGTGGCCGCCGACGCGGCCGACGGTCAGTCGAGCGGTGACGGGTCGGAGCTCGTCGCCAACCCCCTCCAGCTCTCGCCGGAGGAGGAGGTCGAGGACGTCGTCTCGGGCGACGCCGTCCAGGACCCCACCGAGACCTTCAGCCTGGTCGGCGAGATCGCCGAGCCGGTGACCAGCGCGGCGGACGAGAGGGTCGCCGAGACCGACGCCCCGCTGACCGTCGACGACGGCACCACGACGCTGTCGGGCAGCATCTTCGAGGTCCCGACCTCGAACCCCACGCAGGTGTTGGACAACGCCTCGTCGAACGTCGAGTCCGCGGTGGACTCCACGCCCGACGAGGCCGAGATCAGCGACGGCGTCGAGAGCGCCGCCGCGGAGGACGCGATGCCGATCCTGGAAGCGTCGATCGCCCAGGCCTTCGAAGCGCTCGTCGCGGGCGGCGAGGCAGCGGGCGGGTACAGCTCGATCCCCGGTGGTGACCTCACGACCATCACCGACGGCGCGGCCGACGCCCCGCTGTCCGGCGACCTGGTCGAAGCCCCGGCCGACCTCGACGCGCGGGCACTGGGCGACCCGGTGCCCGCCGAGACCCTGAACACCGGCGACGTCACCGCGAGCGACGTCACGGCCCCGGTCCAGTCCGCCGTGCAGGTCTACGACGTGCCGGGCAACGTGCTGGGCGACTCGCTCACCAACGTCTACACCAGGGCTCCTCAGCTCACGCCCGAGGAGACCGAGGCGGCCAACCTGGCGCGCGGTGTGCAGATCCCGAAGAGCATCGACAGCCTGCTCGAATCGACCGACCTGCCCGGCCTGAGCGGTCTCGGCAGGTTGCCGATCCAGCGCGACACGCTGGCGCCCCGCAACCTCCAGCAGGCGGAGGTCGCCCAGTTCCCGGAGATCCCGTTCTCCACGATGCGGGGCGGCGTGCCGGTGCCGTCCGACGTGCTCGACTCCGTGCTCCGCACCGCCACCGCCAAGGCCGTCCAGTTGACGGCCGAGGAGACCGAGGCGGCCAACCTGGCCCGTGGCGTGCAGATCGCGAAGAGCATCGACAGCCTGCTCGAATCGACCGATGTGCCCAACCTGACCGCGTTCGAGGTCCCCGCTCCGCGCGGTCCTCTGAGCCCCCGAGTGGAGGCCACGATTCCCGACGCCCCGACGGTGAACGGCGTGCCCGTGCCGGTCGGCCAGACCGCGGGCCAGGCGTCCGACGGTGTCAACCAGACCGCCGGTGGCGTGAACGAGGTTTCCGGTGGCGTCGGCCAGGTGTCCGGTGGCACGGGCAAGCTCGCCCGCGGCATCGGCGAGGCCGACCTGTCCCCGTCGACCCCGCCTTCCGGCCAGTCGATCAGCACCCGCGGTGTGTCCATGACCGGTGACGCCCTGCCCGTCACGCCCCAGTTCGCGGTCGACCGCGCGTCGGACGCCGCGGCGCTGACCAAGATGGGGCTGCCGACCGGCAGCTACTTCGAGAAGGTCTCCGACACGACCGGATCCGACCCGGCGGGTCAGGCCGAGCGTGCGGCCAACACCCTGTCCGACACCGCGGCCTCGGTCGCGCCCGCCGTGCCGAACCAGCACGTCAACCTGACCGAGGAGCGTTCCTTCAGCGGCTCGCTGCCCGCCGAGGGCGACGCGGGCTTCGGCACGGTCCCGGTCCTCAAGAGCCTGATCCCGCTCGGCTCGTCCGGTCGCAACCTGACCTCGACGCCGCGGCTCCCGGTGACGGCCCCGGCCGCGCCCGCCGTCGTGCCCGCGGTGCCGGTGTCGCAGCCGCGCGCGATGTCCAGCGGCGTCCCGCTGGAGGACATCAAGCTCAACCCGACGAGCAGCTACGCCGACGTCCCGATCATCCCGGTCGGGCAGCGCAACTTCCCGGCCTCGGCTCTCGCAGGCCTGGACACCAGGACGATGTTCGGTTCGCTGGACGACACCGTCCAGTTCGAGCGCGTCAAGTGATCGACGTCAAGTGATCGCCGTCGAGTGATCGACTGAGTCCTCCTCGGAGGAAGACCTGGGCCCCCGGCGCACTCGCGTCGGGGGCCCAGGCCCGTTTCCGGGGGTCATCCGCGCAGCCGTTCCTCCACGTTCGCGATGACCGAGTGCATCGGGGCGGCGCCGTCGCTGGTCACCCAGCAGACCCGCACACCGGGCCGGACGCGGGTGTGGGCCATCCGCACGGCCCGGCCCGCCAGTTCGCGCACGCGTTCCGCGACCGCCTCGCCCGACCCGCACGGGTGCTCGGCGATGACGGCGAACTCGTCGCCCCCGTACCTGGCCACGGTGTAGTCCTCCCGCAGGCCTTCCCGCAGGCGGCCACCGATGGTGGTCAGCAGTTCGTCGCCCCGGTGGAAACCGTGCTCCGCGTTGACCCCGGCCAGGTGGTGCACGTCGACCAGCACGAGCGTCACCACCGTTCCGTGGGTGCGCGCCCTGGCCAGGGCCTGGTCGAGCCGGTCGTGCAGGAGAGCCCGACCGGGCAGGCCGGTCAACGGGTCCACCAGCCCCCGGCTGTGCGGCACGTCCGTGTGCACCGGCTGGAGGAACGCCACCACCCGCGACTCGCCGCGCACCTCCAGCGGATGGCACTCGGCCCAGAGTTGGACGTGCGGCAGCCCGGCCCGCACGACGGCGACCGGCAGCGTCAGCACGGACCCGGTCCGCAGCACCTGCGACGCGATCTCCCGCCGGTTCGGCAGCGGCGCCCCGGAGTCGTCCCGCACGGACCACCCCAGCGGGCGGTGGCCCGACACCAGTTCCTCGGAGCGCAACCCCAGCAGATCAGCGGCCAACCGATTTCCCGCCAGCACGTCCCCGAGCGCGTCCATCAGCACGACGCCGACGGGCAACTCGGCGATCAAGTCGTCCCACACCGGGCGGGTGGGGGCTGTCTGCGCGGTACGCATGGGGCTCGTGCCTCCCGCTGGCTGCCATGGCCTGTTCGTGAAGAGCTTCCCCGCAGGTAGCAGCCATTTCAATAGGCCCAATGACACCCAGTTCGGTGATCTTTTGGTCCTGGACGCAGGGGTGTGAGGCGTTAGGTCAACCGGGTGAGCATGGAGTCGAAGGCCTGTTCGGTCACGATGGGTATCTCGTAGGCGCGGGCTCGGCGGGCCTTGCTGGACAGGGTGAAGGGGTCGGCGGCGACGAGGACCCTTGTTGCTTTGGTGACGTAGCCCTGGATGACGCGTAGGCCTGCGGCTGATGCGCGGTCGATCCAGACGTCTCGTGGGGATGACATCTGGCCGGTGAAGACGACCGTGTCGCCTCGGGTCAGGGGGATTGTTGTGGTGGTGATCGGGGGGAGGGTGGCTGGTTGGCCTCGGCGGACGGGGAGGGCGGTGGGGGCTGCGGATGTCGGCCACGGGTCGTTGGTGGCCGAGTTGATCAGGTGTTGCCAGGGGGTGGGGTGGCCCGCTGTGCGGAGGTAGGTGGTGAAGAGGTGTGCTGCGGCTTGGGCGTCGTGCAGTGCCGAGTGGGCGTTGTGCGGTGGGATTCCGGCGGCGTCGCAGCAGGCCTGTAGGGATCGGCCGGTGCGGTGGGGGAGGTACTGGTCGGACAGGCGCATCGTGCACAGGCCGGTGGTGGGCCAGTCGATGCCGAGTCTGCCGAATTCCGCTGAGAGGAAGCGGGCGTCGAAGCTGAGGTTGTGGGCCACTAGTACGCGGTTGCGGAGTTGGGCGGCCAGGGCTCCGCTGATCTCGGCGAAGGTGGGGGCGTGCCAGATCTCGGCCGCGGTGATGTGGTGGATGTGTTGGGGGCCCAGGTCGCGGGCCGGGTTGATCAGCGTGCACCACTCGTTGGTGATGGTGCCGGTTTCGTCCAGGTGGACGACGGCTACTTCGACGATCCGATCTCGGCCGCGGGCTGCGAAGCCGGTCGTTTCGGTGTCCACGACCGCGTATCCAACACCCACCAGGTGATCCACTCCGCCGATGACGATGCCGATGACGATACCGATGACGATCTTCGGAATGTACTCGGATGATCTCGGTGGGGTGGGGGTGGGTTGGGGGGCCGGTTGGGTGCCGGGGGTGCGTTGGTGGGGTGGCCGATTTGACTTGGGGCCCCTAGATTTGCCCCTTGGTCGGACGAAAACGGCGGGGAGGTGAAGCCGCCGTCCGACTCGAGTTTAAGGGGCAAATCCCCCAAGTAAAATCGGCCACGGTTGCGTAGGCGGCGTGGCGGATCGTAGGTGGTTGGTGGGTCCGGCTGCCGGATTCGTAAGTGGTCGCTGGTCCGGCTGCCGGTTTGGTGGTGGTCGCTGGGTGGCTGCCGGTTTGGTGAGTGGTCGCCGGTTCTACGTGTGTGCTAGGTCGGTGAAGCGGCTGTAGTGGAGTTGGTGGGCCACCACGATTGTTGCTGTGGGGCCTGCGCGGTGTTTGGCGATGATGAGGTCTGCTTCGCCTGCTCGTGGGTCGTCTCGTTCCCAGGCGTCTGGGCGGTTGATCATGATGACCATGTCCGCGTCCTGTTCCAGGGAGCCTGATTCGCGGAGGTCCGAGAGCATTGGCTTCTTGTCGGTTCGTTGTTCCGGGCCGCGGTTGAGCTGGCTGATGGCGATTACCGGTACCTCCAGCTCCTTGGCGATGAGCTTGAGGTTTCGGGAGAACTCGGAGACTTCCTGCTGGCGTGATTCGGTGCGTTTGCCGGATGACATGAGCTGGAGGTAGTCGACCACCACTAGCTTGAGGTCGTGGCGTTGTTTTAGGCGCCTTGCCTTGGCTCGGATTTCCATCATGGTGAGGTTTGGTGAGTCGTCCACGAAGATGGGGGCTTCGCTGATCTCGCTCATGCGCCTGGCCAGGCGGGTCCAGTCGTCGTCGCTCATGCGGCCACCGCGCATGTCGCCCAGGCGGATCTTGGCTTCTGCGGAGAGCATGCGCATGACGATTTCGGTGCGGCTCATTTCCAGCGAGAAGATGGCGCTGGTCAGGCCGTGCTTGATGGAGCACGACCTGGCGAAGTCCAAGCCCAGGGTGGAGTTGTGCGTGGGGATCATGGTTGGGCCGGCCAGGTACATGTGGTCGTGGTTGTCGACCTCCACGCAGCGCACGGGGATGCTCGTCGTTTGGCGGATGGTGGTGATGTCGACGCGGTCGCCGCCCATGGTTCGCAGCAGTTCGGCGATGTCCCTTGCCAGGCGGACGAATCGTGTTCCCGAGTGGCCTTCTGCCAGTAGGGCGTTCAGCAGTTCCTGGCGCTGTGCGCGGCTCGCGCGCAGGTATTCGACGGGGATGTGCGGGTCGTCGGCGAGGCCGAGGTCCTTGGCGGTGTGGATCTCGTCGTCCGACAGTTCGTCCGACACGGGGCCCAGTTCGCCGACGCCCGCCAGGAACACGCCGAGTGCGCGAGGGGGCAGTGGCAGGGTGGCGGGGGGCAGGTGCCAGCCGGAGGACAGGCGGACTGAGTGTCGGGCGGTGCTGCGGTGGAGTTGTTCGGTGGTGCGGATCGCCCAGAAGCCGCCGGTGGCGCTGCGCGACTCGGTCAGCCACTGGTGCTGCGCGTCGGCGGTGATCACGGTGCCGTCGCTGAACTCCACGTCGAAGCACGGGCGGTCGGTCATGACCTCGGTGGCGGCGACGACCCTGGTGGGCCTGCCGTCGGCGCCCAGCAGGCGGTCGCCGACGCGCACGTCGCCCATGGTCGTCCAGCCGGTCGGCGTGGGCAGCGGGGTGTCGAGCGCCAGCGCCTTGCCGACACCGGGGCGGGCCGCGACGATGATCATCTGGCCGGGGTGCAGGCCGTTGGTCAGCTCGTCGAGGTCGGCGAAGCCGGTCGGGATGCCGCTGGAGTTGCCGCCGCGGGAGGCGATGGCGTCGATCTCGTCCATGGTCGGCTGGAGCAGGTCTTCGAGTGCGACGTAGTCCTCGGTCGTGCGGCGGTCGGTCACCTCGTAGATGGCGGCCTGGGCGCGGTCGACGACCTCGTCCACGTCGGCGCCCTCGGCACCGTTGTAACCGAGCTGCACGATGCGCGTGCCCGCCTCGACGAGCCTGCGGAGGACGGCCTTCTCGGCCACGATCTCCGCGTAGTACCCGGCGTTGGCCGCCGTCGGCACGGTCGCGATCAGCGTGTGCAGGTACGGGGCGCCGCCGACGCGCAGCAGCTCGCCCCGGCGCTCCAGCTCCGCGGACACGGTGATCGGGTCGGCGGGCTCGCCGCGGCCGTACAGGTCGAGGATGCAGTCGTACACGGCCTGGTGCGCGGGACGGTAGAAGTCCGTCGGCGCGAGCGCTTCGATGACGTCGGCGATGGCGTCCTTGCTCAGCAGCATGCCGCCCAGGACCGACTGCTCCGCGGCCAGGTCCTGTGGGGGCTGCCGTTCGAAGCTGGGTTCGGCCATCCCTCGGTCGTCCACCAGCGCCACCGCGCCCTCACCTCCACGCATCGAGCTGTCCAAGGTCCGTTGTACCCCGAGGCACCGACAATTCCTCGCAGCACGGGCTGCAACTCACAGCGAGCACCGGGGTGTGCCACGGACGCTAGAGCCACCCGACTGGAGCAAGCAAACCTGCCTGTGGACAAGTCGGTGGACAGGTTGTGGATGAATCGCGGTATCTGACCACACAGGGTCGAGAAGGTGGGGGCAACCTGTGCACAACTTGGTGTGTGACAGAAGTAGTCCCAGGTCAAACCCTGTGTACAACTTGTGGAAAAACTTGTTGACCACGGGTGCGGCGTGTCGCGTGTAACTGGCTTTTCGGCGTGTCGCGCGGCACGTGTCACAGCGGCTGTCCACAGGCTGGTGATTACACCGGCACTACGTCAAACGAGCGACAGCGCCGCCTCCCCGGCCAGCCGGGGGGACGGCGCTGTCAGCGGTCGATCTGCGGTGCTCAGCTAGCGGAGGACACGTCCACCGAGAGCGAGACCGTGACCTCCGGGTGCAGCCGGACGGTCACCGCGTGCTTGCCGGTCGTCTTGATGTGACCGGCCAGCTCGATGGCGCGCTTGTCCAGCGTCGGACCACCGGCGGAACGGACGGCGGACACCACGTCGGACGTGGTGACCGAGCCGAACAGCTTGCCGGAACCCTTCGCGGACTTGGCCTTCAGCGCCACGGCGCCGAGGCCCTCAAGCGCGGTCTTGATCTCCTTGGCGTGGTCCAGGTCGCGCACGCGGCGCGTCTCCTGGGCACGGCGGATGACCTCGACCTGCTTGGCCGCACCCTTGGTGGCCACGATGGCCAGACCGCGGGGCAGCAGGTAGTTGCGTCCGTAACCGTCCTTGACCTCGACGATGTCGCCGGGGCCACCGAGGCCGCTCACGTCAGCAGTGAGGATGAGCTTCATGTTCTGGGCTCCGTCTCTCTCTGAGTTAGCGGGCGGTCGAGGTGTAGGGCAGCAACGCCATCTCGCGCGAGTTCTTCACGGCGATGGCGACGTCGCGCTGGTGCTGCGAGCAGTTGCCCGTCACGCGGCGCGCGCGGATCTTGCCGCGGTCGGAGATGAACTTCCGCAGCATGGTGGTGTCTTTGTAGTCGATCTGAGTGGCGCTCTTGTCCTTGCAGAAGGCGCAGACCTTCTTCTTGGGCTTGCGCACAGGCGGCTTGGCCATGTGTTAGCTCCTGGGTAAACCGGAATGAACGCGGTGTGGGTTTCTGGGTGACCGGTGCGCGGTCTAGAAGGGGGGCTCGTCGGCGAAGCCGCCGCCGCTGTTGCTCGCCGCCGGGGCGGAGCCCCAGGGGTCGTCAGCGGGAGCGCCGCCACCACGGGGTGCGGAGGAGCCGCCGCCGAAGCCGCCGCCCTCACCCCCGCCACGGCTGACCTTGTTGACCTTCGCGGTCGCGTAGCGCAGCGAGGGGCCGATCTCGTCGACCTCAAGCTCCACGACGGTGCGCTTCTCGCCTTCCTTCGTCTCGAAGGAACGCTGGCGCAACCGCCCGGACACGAGCACACGCGAACCACGGGTGAGCGACTCGGCCACGTTCTCCGCGACCTGGCGCCACACGTTGCACCGCAGGAACAGCGCGTCGCCGTCCTTCCACTCGCCCGACGCCTTGTCGAACGTGCGGGGAGTGGACGCCACGGTGAAGCTCGCCACCGCGGCGCCGGACTGGGTGAAGCGCAGTTCGGGATCGGCGGTCAGGTTTCCGACCACCGTGATCGTCGTCTCGCCAGCCATGTCGGGAGCCCCTGCCTCAGACCTTGGCCTTGGCGGCGTTCTTGGCCGCCTTCGCCGAAGCCTTGGTGGACTTCGGGGGGTGGCGCCGCATGACCTTGGTCCGCAGCACGGTCTCCTGCAGGCCGAGCTGGCGGTCCAGTTCCTTCACCGCGTCGGGAGTCGAGGTCAGGTCGAGGACGGCGTAGATGCCCTCGCTGCTCTTGTTGATCTCGAAGCTCAACCGGCGCTTGCCCCAGACCTCCACCTTCTCCACGTTCCCGCCAGTGGTGCGGATGACGTTGAGAAAGTTGTCCAGCGACGGTGCGACAGTGCGCTCGTCGAGACTGGGGTCAAGGATGACCATCACTTCGTAATGACGCATGAGGACCACTCACCTCCTGTGGACTCGCGGCCACGGACTATCCGTGGCAGGAGGGTCGTCGCGTCAGCAACCTGTCCAGGGTAACAGCGAGTAGCAGCGGTCCTCGACCGGGGTCAAGCCGCTGAACGGCGGAGCACCCACGTGCGCACGAGCGCGCCGGTCACGCACGAGAGCGCGAGCACCGCGAGCAGCACCGGGGCGGCCACGCCGCCCATCTTCCCGGTGCCGGGCAGTGCCTGGGCGCGGCCCGCGGTCTGCACGGTGCCGGTGTCCGTCGTGGGCAGCCCGTAACCGGGGGCGTAGCCGGGCACCTGGCCGCCGTAGCGGACGCCGGGCGACGGCGAGAACAGGCCGGGCGTCGCGAACGGCAGCGAGCCGTAGCCGAACAGCGGGACGCGGCCGAAGTTCGCGCCGAGCCCCTGCGGGCCGTAGAGCGGCACGTCGCCGGGGCCGACGCCGCCGACCGGGCTGAAGATGCTGCCGGGGCCGGGTTGGCCGGGGGTGGTGCCGGTTCCGGTGCCGGGCGTGCCGGTGCCCGGCTGCCCCGTGCCCGGCTGGCCGCCGGGCGGGACCTGCGGCTGGTTCGCGCCGGGGACGACCTGCTCGACGATGCCCTCCGAGGCGTCGGCGATGGCGCTGGTGCCGTCCTGCACGGGGGCCACGACGGCGTTGACGGCCTTCACCGTCACGCCGCAGGTGGCGGACAGGGTCTGCTGGACGGAGGCGCCCAGGACGCCGATCACGGGGCCGAGCAGCGGGAGCTTGGACAGCTCGGCGACGACCTTGTTCGCGATCTCGCCGCCGGTGATGACGCCGGTGCCGGTGGGGATCGCGCCGATCGGGATCGGTGGCAGCGAGGTGAACGCCTGGCGCAGCGGGTCCGCGAGGGGCGGGCCGAGCAGCGGGATCGCGCGGACGAGGTTGACGACGGGGTCGACCACGGCGCCGGGGCTCAGCGCGACCGGCGTGCCCGGCGCACCCTCGACGGTGGTGCTGCAACTGCCCACGACCACCGGTTCAGCGGCGGCGGCAGTGCCCTGACCTGCGATGGCGCCCGCGGCGCCGATCACGAGTGCCACGAGTGCCGCTCCGAGCAACCGGGTGGGTCGGGTGCGCATGTCCTGCCTCCCCCTCGTTTCCTACTTTCAAGTAACGAGCGTAGGTCCTGGTGGTGACGCAGTCCACGGCTGTTTGCCGATCGTCTTCCCGACCCCCGTATCGACGGTGGGGCGGCAGGGCCTCACCGAAGCCGACTACCCTGCACGGTCATGCGCATCGGGGCTCATGTCCGCGACGACGACCCTCTCGGCGCCGCGGCGGACCGTGGCGCGGAAGTCGTCCAGTTCTTCCTGGCCGACCCGCAGGGCTGGAAAGCGCCCAAACCGCACCCGCAGACCGCCGAGCTGCTCGCCTCGGACATCGCAGTGTTCATCCATTCGCCGTACGTGCTCAACGTGGCGTCCCTCAACAACCGCATCCGGATCCCCTCCCGCAAGGGGGTCGCCCAGCACGCCGAGGCCGCCAAGGCCGTCGGCGCGCAGGGCCTGGTCGTGCACGGCGGCCACGTCACCAAGGGCGAGGACCCCGCCGAGGGGTTCTCGAACTGGCGCAAGCTCTTCGAGCGCCAGGCCGAGTCCGGTGGCTTCGCCGTGCCGATCCTGATCGAGAACACCGCCGGTGGTGACAACGCCATGGCTCGCCGGTTCGACGCGCTGAAGCGGCTGTGGGACGAGGTCGGCGACTTCGGCGCCGGGTTCTGCCTCGACACCTGCCACGCGTTCGCCGCCGGCGAGGACCTGGTCGACATCGTCGAACGGGTCAAGGCCATCACCGGCCGCATCGACCTCGTGCACCTCAACAGCTCGCGCGACGAGTTCGGGTCGTCCCGCGACCGGCACGCGAACATCGCGTCCGGCACCATCCCGTCCGACCAGTTGGTCGCCGTTCTGGCGGCCGCCGACGCCCCCGCCGTGGTGGAGACACCCGACGAGGGCCAAGCCGCCGACATCGCGTTCCTGCGCGAGCACGTCGGCCGGTGAGCATGGCTCAGGAAGTGGTGGCCGCAGTGCCCGAGCACGTCGACGGGCCTCGGTCCAACCACTTCGGGCGTTCCGCCATGGCCGTGCTCGTGCTGCTCTGCGGGCTGACCCTGATGGTCGGCTTCGCGAACAAGGACCGCTGCACGGGTCCGTCGTTCGACCAGTGGGGCCGCAGCGAGCCGCACTACGAGCAGCGCAACAAGCAGGAGGTCTGCTACTCGGACATCCAGCACCTGTGGATCGGCCGCGACGTCGACCGGCACGTCTTCCCGTACGTGCACGGCGACATCAACGCCAAGGGCGTGCTGATCGGCGGCAGCGTCGAGTACCCGGTGCTGACCGGTCTGCTCATCTGGGCGGGCGCGATCTTCACCGACACCGACGCGGGCTTCCTGCTGTTCTCGGCGCTGCTGATGGCGCCGTTCGGCCTGGCGACGGCGTGGCTGCTGGGCAAGCTGTCCCGGTGGCGGGCCCTGCTGTGGGCGATCGGGCCGCCGATGGTGCTCTACGCGTTCCACAACTGGGACCTGCCGGTCGTGCTGTGCGCGGTCGCCGCGGTCTACGTGGTGCACCGCGGGTGGGGGAAGCGCGGCGCCGACCGGCCGTTGGTCGACCGGGCGCTGGCCGCGTCCGTGCTGCTCGGCGTCGGGTTCGCGTTCAAGATCTACCCGGCGTTGTTCGTGCTGCCGCTGATGCTCTACGTCCTCACGGGCGGCTGGCGCGGCCAGGAGATGCCGGCGGGCAAGCGGTACGACTGGTCCGGGATGGTCAAGGTCGCGTTCGCGTCGATCATCACCGTGGTGCTGGTCAACCTGCCGTTCGCGCTCTTCGGCTACAAGGGCTGGCTGGCGTCGTTCGAGTTCCAGGGCCAGCGCCGGGTCGACATCACGACCAACTCCATCTGGTACTGGGGCATGCGGCCCTTCATGACGGACGACACGATGCAGTCGCTGGTCAGCGTCCTGTCGCCGGTGTGCATGGCCCTGTCGTTCGCCGCCGCCGCGTGGATCGGCTGGCGCCGGTACCAGCGCGAGGGCGTGTACCCGTGGATCCCGGTGTCCGCCGCGATGCTGTGCGGGTTCCTGCTGCTGCACAAGGTCCACTCGCCGCAGTACACGCTGTGGCTGGTGCCGATGTTCGTGCTGATGCGCATCCCGCTCGGCTGGGCGTTCGCGTACTTCGCCGCGGACCTGGCGATGGGGATCGGCATCTTCCGCTGGTACTACGCGATCGAGTTCGGCCAGCCCGCGGGCATCTACGACGGTTTCTCCGCGCAGGCGGTGGTGATCGGCGTCTGGGGCCGGGCCGCGCTGCTCGTGGTGCTGTTCTACGTCTTCCTGCGGTCCCGCGACACGGTCACGGACGACGAGGACGCCCCGGTGTTCGACCGCACCCCCGTGCACGGCGGCCGTCAGACCTGACGCGTCCGGCCCCGGCGGTGCTCCCGCCGGGGCCGGACGACGTGGTCAGGACTTCATCTGGTGCGCGGGTTCGCGCGCCTTCGGGAGCTTCAACACCCTCCGGTCCGGTGCCCCGTCGAGGAACCCGCCCGCGGGGTCGTCCTCGCCCGCCCGGCGGACCAGGTCGAGCGACGGCCGGTAGATCTCCCGCACGACCAGCACGCACAGCAGGACCACCGCGACGTCGCGCAGCACGACCGTGCCGAGGAACCAGTCGATCGGCAGTCCCTTGTGGTCGGTGCCCAGGTAGAAGTACATCCGCGGCACCCACACCAGCGCGTCGACCGCCATCCACGCGAACAGCAGCTTCCACCGCGGGATCGCCAGCACCGCCAGCGGCACCAGCCACAGCGAGTACTGCGGGCTCCACACCTTGTTCGTCAGCAGGAACGCCGCCACCACCAGGAAGGCCAGTTGCGCCAGCCGGGGTCTCGTCGGCGCGGACAGGCCGATGAACCCGACGCCCGCGCAGCAGAGCACGAACAGCACGGCGCTCACGGTGTTCAGCACCTCGGGCACCTGGCCCTGCACCAGACCGGGGTCGAAGCCCTGCCAGCCGGTCCACTGCGCCACCACGTTGTACAGCGAGTCCGGGTCGACGCCGCGCTCGGCGTTGAGCCGGAAGAACTCCTGCCACCCCGGCCGGTAGAGCAGCGCGATCGGCAGGTTCACCGCGGCCCACGTCGCCAGCGTCGCCGCCACCGTCGTCATGCCCTCGCGCACCCGGTCCGACCGCCAGCACAGGATCAGCAGCGGTCCCAACAGGAACAGGGGGTACAGCTTCGCCGCGCCGCCCAGTCCGAGCAGCACGCCCGCGAGCACCGGTTTCTTCTTCGCCCAGGCCAACATCCCGGTCGTCGCGAACGCTGCGGCGATCGTGTCGAAGTTCGTGAACGCGTGCACGATCACCAGCGGCGACAGCGCCACGACCGCCGCGTCCCACACCCTCCGCCTGGCCAGCCTGGCGACCGCCCACGCCGTCGCCAGCCACGCCAGCGCCAGCCACAGCGCGGTCATGTTGAAGTAGACGATCACCGTCATCGGCGCGGGCAGCCACCCCGACTGCGCCAGGGCGATCCACCCCTGCGCCATCCGCGCGTTCACCCACTGGAACACGCCGGTGAGCACCGGGTACTCCATGTACCGGATGTGCGCGGTCGGCTTGCCCTCGTCGTCGATCCACGACGTCCGGTACGGGAACGTGCCGGGCTGGTCCATCCGCTCGGCCGTGTACAGCGGCACGATGTCGGAGTAGCAGAGCGCCACGAACTGGCGGCTGCCCCGCCAGTCGAGCTGCACCTGGCCCTTCTCGTCCACGTACTGCTGGATGCACGGCGACTTCTGGAGCCACGCCAGCGACAGCGTCACGACCGCCAGCAGCAGCACCACCCGCAGCGGTGTCCAGAACCAGTGCCGCCCGATCGCGGCGTGCCGACCGACCGGACCGCCGAACGGGCGGCTGGCCTGTTTCGCCAGCGGCTCCGTCCACGTCGGCACGACGCGGTCGTCCGGACCGAGCGAGTCCGTGTCGTCTGCGTTGGAGTTCTGGACATCCGATGGGCTGGACACCCGCCGGATGCTACGGGTTGCCTGATCACGTCGGGGTCAACTCGCGGCGACTGCCGCGGTGGGTCTCCCCGGTACGACGAAGGGCCCGACGCCAGTGCGTCGGGCCCTTCGTCAGATATCGGGGTGGATCAGGGGTCGTTGGGATTTCGCCCGTTGCCCGGTCCAGGTCCCGCGTTCGTCCCGGTGGGCGAGGAGGGCCCGGTGGGCGGGCAGAGGGCGGGGAGGCAGCCCGGCGGGTTGCGGGAGGAGGTCGTCTCGGACGTCTCGGACGTCTCCGTCGGCTTCCCCGTCGTCGTCGTCGGCTCGGTCGTCGTCGGATCGGTCGTCTTGGTCGTGGTCGTCGTCTGGGTGGACGGCTTGGGCGGCTCCGACTGGCCGATCATCTTGGCCTTCTGGAACGCGTCCTTCGGTGCGTTCTCCAGCGCGAGGTCCATGAACCTCTTCCAGATCTGGCCGGGCAGACCGGAACCGAAGACCGGGGTGTCCTCGGCGTTCCGCAGCGGGACGTTGCCCGCCTCGGTGCCCATGTAGACGCCCGCCGCGAGGGTCGGCACGTAACCGACCATCCACGCCTTCGAGTTGTCGACGCCGTCGAGCTCGTGCGTGCCGGTCTTGCCCGCGCACTCGCGCCCGTTCGCGCACTTGGTCCGCTCGGAGGCCTTCGGGATGTCCTTCAGCACGTCGGTGACGTTGTCCGCGATCTGCTCGCTCTTCGCCGGGTCGGCGTCGAACGCGGACCGGGACTTGTCGGCGTGCTGGTGCAGCAGCTTCCCGTCCGGGCCCTCGATCTTCGTGATGAAGTACGGCTCGTGGTAGGTGCCCCTGGCCGCGAAGGTCGCGTACGCCGACGTCATGTCGAACGGGCGCACGAGCGTCTTGCCACCGCCGATGGAGATGTTGCCGTCCGGCGCGTCGCCGTTCTCACCGACGAGGAGCTTCTGCGGGTCGCCACCGGCGATGGCGACCTCCTCGGGGATGCCCGCCTGGTGCGCGGCGTCGGCGACCTTCTGGGTGCCCACCTCGTTGACGGCCATGTCGTAGAACACGGTGTTCACCGACTTGACCATCGCCTCGCGGACGCTGCACTGCTTGGGGACGGCGCAGGCGACGCCCTGGGCGTTCTTGACCGGGTTGTTCTCACGGCCGGGGAACTTCCGCGGTGAGCTGCCGTCGTAGACCTCGCCGACGCCCTTGCCCTCCTGGAGCGCGGCGACCAGGTCGAACGGCTTGAACGAGGAGCCCGGCTCCTGGAGCGTGCCCCGGTTGTAGTCGATGCCGAGGCCGTCGGTGCCCGCCCAGTAGGCGCGCACCGCTCCGGTGCTGGGGTCGATGGCGGTCAGCGAGTACCGCAGGTTGTCCGGCTGGCCCGCCATGACGTCCTGCACGGCGGTCTCGGAGGCCTGCTGCATGGCGGGGTCGATGGTCGTGTGGACCACGATGCCCAGTTTGAGGGCCTTCTCCTCGGTCATGCCGATCTCCGGGCTCGCCATCTCGGCCTCGACCTGGGCCTGGATGTGGGCGCGGACGCCTTCCAACGCGTTCTGCTGGACGTCGGCCAGCGGCACGGGCGTCGGGTAGGTCTGGGTGTCGTAGTACTCCTGGGAGATCCACTTCTTGTCGAGCATCTGACCCATCACGAACTTCCAGCGCTTGACCGGGTACTCGGCCTCCTCGGACCGGCTGGGGTTCTGGATCATGCCCGCGATGAGGGCCGCTTCGGACGCGGAGAGCTGGTTGAGCTCCTTGTTGTAGTACATCTTCGCGGCGGCCTTGATGCCGAACGCCGAACGCCCCTGGTAGATGGTGTTCAGGTAGGCCGCGAGGATCTCGCCCTTGCCCTTCTGGTTGCTCATCTTGTAGGCCTTGACGACCTCGGTGAACTTCCTGGAGAGCGTGGGCGCCTCGTTCTCGGTCGCCTTCTTGATGTACTGCTGGGTCAGACCGGAACCACCGCTCTCACCGCCGCTGACCTGGATCCAGACGGCGCGCCCGATGGCCTTGAAGTCGAAGCCGGGGTTCGTCTCGAAGGTGGCGTCCTCGGCCGCGAAGATCGCGTGCTTCACGTCTTCGGTGAGCTGGGGGTCGTCGACCGCGAGGAGTTCCCGGTTCGAGCCCTGCGGCGCGATCTTCGTCATCTCGTCGCCGTTGGCGTAGAGGATCGTGACGGCCTTCTGCTGGCCGTCGGCGACCACCGCCGGGTCCGGGACGTCGACGACCTGGTACGCGATGGCGAAGGCGACGACGGGCGTCAGGATCATCAGGCCCGCGGCGACGTAGGAGATGCGGCGGACGCGCCGCCAGATCTTCTTCTTGCGCAAGCGGCGCTCCTCCTCGTCCGTCAACTCCTCCTCGTCGTCGTAGTCCTCCTCGAGGGCTTCGTCGCCGTAGAAGATCGCGGGCTCGTCGGGTTCCCGGTGCGTGAGCAGGTCGGGTTCGCGCTTCGTCGAGGGCTGGACCGGCTGGAGCAGGTCCGTCAGCTCGTCGGGCTTCTTGACGGGCGGCGGCGGCACGCCGGGACGTCCGCCGGGCCCACCGGGGCGTTGGCCGCCGGGGGGCATGGGGGGACGACCACCGGGCGGCGGCGGTCCGCCCGCGCCGGGGGGCACGGGGGGCCTGCGCGGGCCGCCGGGGGGTGGCACGGGAGGACGGCCGCCAGGGCCGCCCTGGGGACCGCGCGGGGGCGGGCCCTGGTTCATCGCGCCGGGCGGGGGGCCCTGCGGTGGACGGCCGAAGCCGCCCGCGGGCCCACCGGGACGCGGTGGGACGCCGCCCTGCGGTGGGCGCGGGAAGCCACCGGGCGGTGTGCCCGGTCGAGGGGGCCGGTTCTCGCCTTGCGACGGGTTCCGAGCGCCGGTTCGATCATCCGGCTGATCCTGGGCACCGTGACGCCTACCCGCCGCGCCACCGTCCGGGTCGTCCCCGGTCGGCCACTGCGGCTCTCCGCCACGCTGCCTGTCGTCATGCTGGTCGTTCACGAAAAGGCCCTCCCAGACCGGCGCACGCGCGTGCGCGGTTCGGTGGTCATACACCGCCTGTGTTCGGTCACGGCGATCAGCCGCGGAACGGGTTCACTCCGCGGCGGTCCTCCGGCGTGGCTTCTGAGTTTTCAGACCACGCGTTCCCAGGACGTATGACTGCACCAGGTGGTTCCAACTACATGTGCGGCAGACTTCTACGACGTACACGGTGAATTCCTCGTAGAGGTTCGACATCCGTCCGAGCTCTTCGGCGGTTCTCGCTGATCCCGCCGCGTGCTTGAGCTCTTCGCCGTAGACCCAGGACACCAGAGTCAGCGGTTCCTTGCGGCACACCGGGCACGTGACGTCGCTCGGCTGGCCGTGGAACTTCGCAGCTCGGAGTAGGTATGGACTCGCATCGCAGACTTCCATCGTACCCACACGACCCGAGTGCACGTCAGCGAGCAGCGCACGGCGCTGCAACGCGTAGTCCACGACCTGTCGCTGGGTCACCACCCGACAAGAGTACGTGGCGACCGCCCGCCACCGGTGGTCCGTTCAGGGCAGCGTCGGTGAATCCGATATCACGGTGTGCCACAGCACACACTCAACAGGAGGTGCAGATGTATCGGGCCGATATACTGAGATCACCCATCGGGGCTCAGGTAGGGAGGTGACTCGTGCTGGACTTCGCCATCCTCGGTCTGCTGCACGAGGCACCCATGCACGGCTACGAGCTCCGCAAGCGCCTGCACGAGCTGCTGGGCGCCTTCCGGGCGTTCTCCTACGGGACGCTGTACCCGACGCTGGGGCGTCTCCAACGCGCCCACCTCATCGTCGAGGAAGCCCCCGAGGACGACGTCCGGGCCTGGGGACGGCGGGCCAAGAAGGTGTACAAGATCACCGCCGACGGCAAGGAGCGGTTCGCCGAACTCCTCGTCGACGCGGGGCCGCAGACGTGGGACGACGACTCGTTCGGCGTCCACATGGCCTTCTTCTCCCGCACCCCCGCCGAGATCAGGATGCGGATCCTGGAAGGCAGGCGCAGGCGCGTCGAAGAACGCCGGGAAGGCCTGCGCACCACGTTGGGGAGCGCGAGCGACCGGATCGACCGCTACACCCGTGAGCTGCACCGCATGGGGCTGGACACGACCGAGCGCGAGGTGCGGTGGCTCAACGAGCTCATCGCCCACGAGCAGGCGGAACAGCGGAAGAACGAAGAGTGACCGCTGCCATCAGGGGCAAAACCACAGCAGAACCAGAAGGAGGACTCGGCATGGGCGCACAACGCCGCACTGTTCGGGTGGCCATCGTCGGGGTTGGCAACTGCGCGGCTTCGCTGGTGCAGGGAGTCCAGTACTACCGCGACGCCGACCCGGCCGCCAAGGTGCCAGGGCTGATGCACGTCCAGTTCGGCGACTACCACGTCCGCGACATCGAGTTCGTGGCCGCGTTCGACGTGGACGCCAAGAAGGTCGGCCACGACCTGTCCGAGGCGATCGGCGCGAGCGAGAACAACACGATCAAGATCGCCGACGTGCCGCCGCTCGGCGTGCCGGTGCGGCGCGGCCACACCTACGACGGTCTCGGCCGGTTCTACCGGGAGACCATCGAGGAGTCCGACGAGGAGCCGGTCGACGTCGTCCAGGTCCTCCGCGAGACCGAGGCGGACGTGCTGGTCGCGTACCTGCCGGTGGGCTCCGAGGACGCGGACCGCTTCTACGCCCAGGCCGCGATCGACGCCGGTGTCGCGTTCGTCAACGCGCTGCCCGTGTTCATCGCCTCCGACCCGGTGTGGGCCGAGAAGTTCCGCGCCGCGGGCGTCCCGATCGTCGGTGACGACATCAAGTCCCAGGTCGGCGCCACCATCACGCACCGCGTGCTGGCGAAGCTCTTCGAGGACCGCGGTGTCCAGTTGGACCGCACCATGCAGCTCAACGTGGGCGGCAACATGGACTTCCTCAACATGAAGGAACTGGAGCGCCTGGAGTCCAAGAAGGTCTCCAAGACGCAGGCCGTCACGTCCCAGGTGGACCGCGACCTCGGCAAGCGCAACGTCCACATCGGACCGTCGGACTACGTGGCGTGGCTGGACGACCGCAAGTGGGCGTACGTCCGCCTCGAAGGCCGCGCCTTCGGCGACGTGCCGCTGAACCTGGAGTACAAGCTCGAGGTGTGGGACTCGCCGAACTCGGCGGGCATCATCATCGACGCCGTGCGCGCCGCGAAGATCGCGCTGGACCGCGGCATCGGCGGCCCGATCCTGTCGGCGTCCTCGTACTTCATGAAGTCGCCGCCGGAGCAGTACTCCGACTCCGAGGCGCACCTCGCCGTGGAGGCGTTCATCCGCGGCGACGTGGAGCGCTAGTCGCACGTTCTCGGTACACCCCCTGCGCCGCGGGCCACTAGCCTGCGGCGCAGGGGGTATTTCTCATGCTGAAGCCATTGCTGGTGGCCGTGTTCCTGACCGGCCTGCTCACGCCCGCCGCCACCGCCGTCCCCGCGCCGACGTGCCTGGAGCCGCCGACGTCGGACAAGACCGAGCTGTGCGTCGAGCTGGTGTCCTACGAGGGCAAGGAGTTCGCCGCCGACGGCCGCTTCGCGTCCGCCACCCCGACCGCGCCCGCGACGCTCCGGGTCTTCGTGCAGCAGCGGATGGACATGCTGCCGCGCCCGATCACCATCACCGAGAAGACCGTGACCGGGACCGGCGAGCTGAAGGCCCTCACCGATCCCGGCCGGTCCATCCCCGACGTGCGCACCGTGCGGGCCTGCGCGTACGGCTGGACCGACATCGGCGCCCAGCGCCACGAGGTGTGCACGCCCTGGCAGGGCGTCTAGCGCTTCGACAGCCGCAGCGACTGCCACGACCCGTCGGCGGTCCACCCGCCGTCGACGGGCAGCGCCACCCCGTTGACGAAACCGCTGCGCTCGGGGTCGGCGAGGAACGCGACGGCCTGCGCGATGTCGTCCGGCACCGCGAACCGGCCCGCGGGCACGTGGTCGGTGATGTCCTGGTCGACGTAGTGGCCGCCTGCCTGGGACTCGACGTCCATCTCCGTCTTGACCCAGCCGGGGCACACCGCGTTGACCCGCACCCCGCGCCCGCCCCACTCGACGGCGAGCGTCCTGGTCATCCCGATCAGGCCGTGCTTGGTGGTGTTGTACGCCGCGCGGTCGGCCACGCCGGTCAGGCCCGCCACCGAGGCGATGTTGACGATGGACCCGGCGCCCTTGGCGAGCATCATCCGGCCGAACGCCTGGCTGAGCAGGAACGGGCCGGTGAGGTTGACCTCCATGACGCGCTGCCAGAGTTCGAGCGAGGTGTCCTCGAAGGGCACGATGCCCGCGATCCCCGCGTTGTTGACCAGCACGTCGACCCGACCGTGGCGTTCGTGGACGTGCTCCGCCAGCCGCGCCACGTCGGCGGCGTCGGCCACGTCGCCCGCGACCCCGCCGTCGGTGTCCTGGAGGTCGAAACCGACCACCACGCACCCCTCGCCCCGCAGCACCTCGGCGATCCGCCGCCCCATGCCCTGCGCCGCGCCGGTCACCACCGCAACTCGATCAGTCATGGTCCGGACACTAGGTGGGTGGAGGTCCTTTCGGGAGTGTGACGTCTCGAGGTTCCGGGCTCGTCGGCCACTAGCGTGGGTCGATGCACATCCGCACCGCGTTGGTCGCGCTGCCAGGACTGGTCCTCGCCGCCGTCGGGCTCACGCACCCGCAGTTCCTGGACGCGTCCACCGCCCACCACTGGCGGGACATGCACATCGCGTTGGCGTTCGTGTTCCCGCTGCTCGCCGCGGCGGTGTGGGTGTTGTTGGACTCCAGCCCGCCCCTGATCCGGTGGGCGGGCCGGGTCGCGGCGTTCGCCTACGCGGTGCTCTACGGGGCGTTGGACACAATCGCCGGGGTCGGTGGTGGGGCGATGGCGATCGCGCAGAACGGGAGGACGGCGGTGGTCGACCCGTTGTTCGACGTCGGCAACGCGTTGGGGACGCCGGGGGCGTGGTGCTTCCTCGTGGCGTCGGTGCTGCTCGTCGTCGGGGTCGCCCTGCGGGTCGGGTGGAAGTCGGCTCCGGGTGGGGTGGTGCTGGTGTTCGGGGCGTACCTGTTCCTGGACAGCCACATCTACTGGCCCAAGGGGGTCGTGGCCATGACGTGCTTCGCCGTGGGGTTGGCGGCGTTGAGCTTCGTGGACCCGAAACCGCGGGCCGGAGCCACTCCGCGTAGGTGAGCTGGGTCGGGCACCGCGTCGCGCACGAGGTGCCCGAGCCGATGCACGTGTGCGGACCGGCGGTTTCACGTGGAACCACGACAACCACCACCGGGTCGAAAGATCTAGCCCAGGGCGTCCGGCAGGGCGGTGATCGAGGCGACCACGGTCACGGTCGCGAGCACCGCCGGGTCCGGTGGGAAGTGCGGGTTGGGGATGGCGTAGACGGTCATGCCCGCGGCGATGGCCGAGCGGAGGCCGTTGGTGGAGTCCTCGACGGCGGCGCAGGCGGTGGGGGCTACGCCCAGTGAGCGGGCGGCGGCCAGGTAGACGTCGGGGGCTGGTTTGCCCGCGCCGGTCTGTTCGCTGGACAGTGCTACCGGCACCAGGCTGGACAGGCCGGTCGCTTCCAGGAAAGCCCTGATCAGGACCGGTGGGGACGAGCTGGCGATGGCGACGGGGTAGCGGGCCGCCACGGCGCGGACGGCGGCCACGGCGCCGTCGACCACCGGTGGGCCCTGGGCGTAGCGGGCGGCCATCTCGTCGACCACGCCGGACGCGGTCTCGTCCGGGGTGAGGCGCACGCCGACCTCGGTGACCAGGTAGGACGCCCATTCGGGGGTGCTCATGCCCTGCATGGCCCGTGTCGAGTCGGGCAGCCACGTGCCGCCGTGCGCGGCGGCGAACGCCTGCCGCACCTCGTCCCACACGCGTTCGGAGTCCACGAGCACGCCGTCGAGGTCGAAAACCACTGCTTCCACAGCCAGACCGTACCTGTGAGCCACTATACTTAGCTTGGCGAAGTAAAAAGGGCTAACGTGGTCGAACGTGAGCGAACACCCGAAACTCCTCGACGCGATCAAGGGCCAGCCCCGCCCGGTGTGGATCACCGCGTTCGCCGCGGTGATCGCCTTCATGGGCATCGGCCTGGTCGACCCGATCCTGCTGTCCATCGCGGAAGGCCTGCGCGCCACGCCCTCCCAGGTGACCCTCCTCTTCTCGTCGTACCTGGGCGTGCAGGTGCTGGCGATGCTGGTCACCGGCGCGGTGGCCGCCCGGTTCGGCGCCAAGCGCACCGTCCTGACCGGCCTCGTGCTGATCGTCGTGGCGACGCTGGCCTGCGCGCTGGCCGGGTCGATCGGCCAACTCGTCGGCCTGCGGGCGGTGTGGGGGCTCGGCAACGCGTTCTTCATCGCGACCGCGCTCTCGGTGATCGTCGGCGCCGCGTCCGGCGGCCAGAAGGGCGCGATCCTGCTGTACGAGGCCGCGCTCGGCATCGGCCTGTCGGTCGGGCCGCTGCTCGGCGCGCTGCTGGGCAGCATCTCGTGGCGCGGCCCGTTCTTCGGCACGGCCGCGCTGATGGCCGTGGCACTGGTGCTCTGCGCGACGATGCTGCCGTCGGACGCCGCCGAGCAGCGGGCCAGGGTCGGGCTGCTCGACCCGTTGCGCGCGCTCGGGCACGGTGGCCTGTTCCGCACGTCCGCGGGCGCCGCGCTGTACACCGCCGCGTTCTTCACCGTCCTGGCCTGGTCGCCGTTCGTGCTGCGCTGGGGTGCCGTCCGGATCGGCCTGATCTTCTTCGGCTGGGGCCTCTGCGTCGCCGTCGCGGGTGTCGTACTGGCCCCCCGCCTCGCCGCGCGGTTCGGCGAACGGCGCGCGACGGTGTTCGCGGTCGTCGGCTTCGCCGTCCTGATGCTCGTGATGAGCGTCGACAGCAAGGCCGTGCTGGTCGTCGCCGTGATCCTCAGCGGCGTCGTGTCCGGTCTGCTCAACACCCTGTTCACCGGTACCGCGATGAGCGTCAGCCCGGCTCCGCGCCCGGTCGCGAGCGCGGGCTACAACTTCCTGCGCTGGCTCGGAGGGGCCGCCGCCGCGACGCTCGTCGGCCACGTCGCCGAGTGGTTCGGCTCGGACCACGCGCCGTTCATCGCCGCTGCCGCCCTGTGCGCGGTCGCCGCCGGGCTCCTGTCCCTCGGTGAGGAGCGGCCGGACGTCCAGGCGCTGCCCGCCGAAGCCGTTCTGGTCGGGGACGAGGCGATGGGTTAACAAAAGGTGAACGGCCCCTTACGGTCAGTGGGTTCTCAGGACTGACCGTAGGAGGCGTTCGAGTGCGACACCTACCCCTGCTGTCCAACCACGCGAGTAACCGCGCGGCGTTGACGTGCGAATACCGGTGCGGCGACGCGTGTTTCCACGACGTGCCCAACACGTCGGCCAACGACTACCTCGGTGACGTGGTCCGGCAGCTCATCAGCAGGCGGACCGCGATGAAGGCGGGCGCCGTCGTCGCGTTCGGCGCCGCGGCGGGCCTGCCCGCCGTCGCCGTCGCGGACCCGGTCGACCGCGGCGGGAAGGCCCCGCGGGGCCTGGACTTCACCCCCGTGGCCCCGAACCAGCTCGACGCGGTGGTGGTGCCCGAGGGGTACCAGCAGCACGTCGTGATCAGGTGGGGCGACCCGCTGTTCCCCGGCGTGCCGGAGTTCGACTTCGACCACCAGACCGCGGCGCTCCAGGAGAGGCGGTTCGGCTTCAACTGCGACTTCGCCGCGCTCCTGCCGCAGGACCCGCTCGGGCTGGTCAACCTGCTGGTGACCAACCACGAGTACACGACCGAGCCGATGATGTTCCGCGGGTACAGCGCGGACAACCCGACCGAGGAGCAGGTCCGCATCGCGTGGGCGGCGCACGGCCTGTCGGTGGTGATGGTGAAGCGGACCCCGTTCTCCGGGAAGCTCACGCCGTCGTTCAGCCGGTACAACCGCCGGTTCACCATGACCACGCCGTTCGAGGTGCGGGGGCCCGCCGCGGACAGCGACCTGCTCAAGACCTCGGTCGACCCGACCGGCAAGCGCGTGCTCGGCACGCTGAACAACTGCGCGGGCGGCGTGACCCCGTGGGGCACGATCCTGTCCGGCGAGGAGAACTTCAACCAGTACTTCGGCAACGCGGCCACCCGCAACGATCCGAGGCTGACCCGCTACGGCGTCACCGGAACGGCCACCACGCGCAAGTGGGAGCGGTTCGACAAGAGGTTCGACCTCGCCCAGGAGCCCAACGAGGTCAACAGGTTCGGCTGGGTCGTCGAACTCGACCCGAACGACCCGGACTCCACGCCGGTCAAGCACACCGCGCTCGGCCGCTTCAAGCACGAGTGCGCCAACATCCGCGTCGCCGACGACGGCCGGATCGTCGCCTACTCCGGTGACGACGAGCGGTTCGAGTACATCTACAAGTTCATCTCCAACGGCAAGATGCGCAAGGGCGGCAGCAAGGCCGCGCGGCGGCACAACATGACGCTGCTCGACGACGGCACGCTCTACGTCGGCCGCTTCACCGGCGACAGCCCGCCCGCCGAGATCGACGGCACCGGCAAGCTGCCGTCCGACGGCAACTTCGACGGCTCCGGCGAGTGGATCCCCCTCGCCGCGGGGAACAGGTCGTTCGTCCCCGGCATGACCGCCGAGGAGGTCTACGTCTTCACCCGGCTCGCGGGCGACAAGGTCGGCGCCACCAAGATGGACCGGCCGGAGGACATCCAGGCGCACCCGAAGACCGGGGTCGTCTACTGCGCGTTGAGCAACAACGTCGACCGCGGCAAGCCGGGCAGCAAGGAAGGCGCGACCGAGCCGAACCCGCGCGTCCTCAACAAGCACGGCCAGGTGCTGGAGCTGACCGAACGCCGGGGCGACGCGCTCGCCCTGACGTTCTCCTGGAACCTGTTCCTGGTGTGCGGCGACCCGGCGGCGCCGGACACCTACTTCGCGGGTTTCCCGAAGGACCAGGTGTCGCCGATCTCCAGCCCGGACAACGTCGCGTTCGACCCGCACGGCAACCTGTGGATCTCCAGCGACTCGGGGGCCGCGCTCAACGGCAACAACGACGGCCTGTTCGGCGTCCCGGTGTCCGGTCCGCAGCGCGGCCACCTCAAGCAGTTCCTCACGGTGCCGCGCGGCGCGGAGACGTGCGGGCCGGTCATCACCGAGCGCGTGGTGACGGTGTGCGTGCAGCACCCCGGTGAGGTGGACGGGGCGACGGCGGACAACCCGGCGTCGCACTGGCCGGACGGCGGCACGAGCCAGCCGAGGCCGTCGGTGGTCGCGGTGTGGAAGCAGGGGCGGCGCCAGCCGGACGAGATCGGCTCCTGAGGTGCCCTGATCGGCGGGTGTTCGTCCTGCGTTCACCTCGATGTCCACTGGACAACCGCTTCTCCTCTTACGGTCGGCCGGTTCCCACCGATCCACCACGGAGGTCCGCGTGTCCGCACCCGCCGATCGGGCTCGTCGCCTGCTCCCACTGCTGCTGCCAAACCACCCGCTGGGTCGGTCGGAGACGACCTGCCTCTACCGCTGCGGCAACGCCTGCGCGCACGACGCCCCGAACACCTCGGAGAACGCCTACTTCGGCGACGTCGTCCGCGAGGTCGTCAGCCGTCGTGGCGTGCTGAAGGCGGGCGCCGTGCTCGCGGTGGCGGGTGCGGGCGCGACCGCGCTGGGCACGGGTACCGCCGCCGCCGCTCCGGACGTCACGATCGACGCCGACCTGGGCGGCGGCCGTCGCAAGGACGGGCTGAACTTCACCGCCGTCGCCCCGAACACCGAGGACCGGATCGTCACGGCCGACGGCTACGAGTCCGCCGTCGTGATCCGCTGGGGCGACCCCGTCCTGCCGGGCGCGCCCAAGTTCGACTTCGACAACCAGACGCCCGAGGCGCAGGCCGCGCAGTTCGGCTACAACAACGACTTCTGCGGCCTGGTCCCGCTCGACGGCTGGAACCGCTGGCTCATGGGCAGCAACCACGAGTACACGACCGAGCCGCACATGCACAAGGGCTACGACGCCAACAACCCCACCGAGGCGCAGGTCAAGATCGGTTGGGCCGGGCACGGCTTCTCCGTCGTCGTGGTCGAGCAGGACCACCGCAGCGGCAAGCTCGTCCCCAAGGTGGACCGCAAGTACAACCGCCGCATCACCGTGACCACGCCGTTCACCGTCGACGGTCCGGCCGCGGGCAGCAAGTTCCTCAAGACGTCGACCGACCCGACCGGCAAGCGCGTGCTCGGCACGTTCGGCAACTGCGCGGGCGGCGTGACGCCGTGGGGCACGATCCTGTCCGGCGAGGAGAACTTCAACGGCTACTTCGCCGGTGGCGCCTCGATCACCGACCCGGTCGCCCTCGCCCGCGCCAGCCGCTACGGCCTGCCCGGCGCGACCACCGAGCGCAAGTGGGAGCGGTTCGACAAGCGCTTCGACCTCGCGCAGGAGCCGAACGAGTTCAACCGGCACGGCTGGGTCGTCGAGATCGACCCGCACGAGAAGGACTCCGCGCCGGTCAAGCACACCGCGCTCGGCCGCTTCAAGCACGAGGGCTGCACGATCCGGGTCGCGAAGGACGGCCGGGTCGTGGCGTACATGGGCGACGACGAGCGCTTCGACTACATCTACAAGTACGTGTCGAAGAACAAGGTCGTGAAGGGCGACAGCAAGCGCGCCCGCGAGCAGAACAAGAAGCTGCTCTCCGACGGCACGCTGTACGTGGCGAAGTTCAGCGGCAACAGCCCGGTCGCCGAGATCGACGGCACCGGCAAGCTGCCGTCGGACGGCCACTTCGACGGCACCGGCGAGTGGCTCAAGCTGGTCAGCGGCGACCGGTCCTTCGTGGACGGCTTCACCGCCGAGGAGGTGTACGTCTTCACCCGGCTCGCCGCGGACAAGGTCGGCGCCACCAAGATGGACCGCCCCGAGGACATCGAGGCCAGCCCGCGCACCGGCAAGGTGTACGCGGCGCTGACCAACAACACCGACCGCGGCAAGCCCGGCAAGGAGGCCGGCACCGAGATCAACCCCCGTGTCGGCAACAAGAACGGCCACGTCCTGGAGTGGGAGGAGCACCGCGGCGACCCGACCGCGACCACGTTCCGCTGGACGCTCCTGCTGGTGTGCGGTGACCCCGCCACCGCCGACACCTACTTCGGTGGCTACGACAAGTCGCAGGTCAGCCCCATCTCGTGCCCGGACAACGTGGCGTTCGACAGCAGCGGCAACCTGTGGATCTCCACCGACGGCAACGCGCTGGGCTCCAACGACGGCCTGTTCGCCGTGCCCGTCGAGGGCCGCTACCGCGGTCGGGTCAAGCAGTTCCTGACGGTGCCCAAGGGCGCCGAGACCTGCGGTCCGGTGATCAACGACCGGTTCGTGCTCGTCTCGGTTCAGCACCCCGGTGAGATCACCGGCGCCAGCGCCGACAACCCGCTGTCGCACTGGCCGGACGGCGGCACGAGCCAGCCGCGCCCGTCCGTCGTGGTGGCGTGGAAGAAGGACAACGGCCGCGTCTGCGGCTGAGTCCACTTGAGACGGTGGCCGCGGGCACCCCTGTGTCCGCGGCCACGTTTCTCGGTTGAACCACGCCGAACGACCACCCGTGTCATGGGTGGCTGCACCGCGGACAGCCGGTTCCCCTCAACGGCCATCCCCCAGGAGTGCACAGTGAAGCGTGTCCAGCTCATCGGTCTGACCCTCGGAGCCCTCGCACTGGCGGGCGTGACGTCGGCGTGCGGCAACGCCACGGCGGGCACCGCCCAGCCCGCCCCGTCCTCCTCCGCTGCGGCGGAGAAGAAGGACATCAAGGTCGCTGACGTGCTGAAAGTCCCCGAGGGCAACAAGCTCGTCGGCGAGTACGAGGCCAGTGGCGTTCAGGCGTACACCTGCGCCGCCGGGACGTGGAAGCTGCTCGAACCCGCGGCCGTCCTGGTGGACAAGGACTCCAAGCCCGTGATGCTGCACTCCCGCGGCCCCGTCTGGGTGTCCACTGTGGACGGCAGTGCGGTCGAGGCCGGCGCGGTCGACGGCGCCAAGGTCGACCGGCAGGGCGCGATCCCGGAGCTGCTGCTCAAGGCCAAGGCCGTGCGCGGCGACGGCCTGCTCGGCGGCGTGACCTACGTGCAGCGCCTGAACACCGAGGGCGGCGTCGCCCCAACCGGCGCCTGCCAGGCCAACGCCCAGGTCTCGGTGCCCTACACCGCCCTCTACGCGTTCTACGAGTCGGTCTGATCCCCTGGTCGTCCTGCGGTTCGGTCGAGCCGCAGGACGACCAGCGCGGCCGTCACCATGCAGACCCCGACCACCCACAGACCGGCCCGCTGCGTGCCGGTCCAGTCGCGCAGCCACCCCGTCACGTAGGGGCCGACGAACCCGCTGACGTTGCCCAGCGAGTTGATCAGCGCGATGCCGCCCGCCGCGGCCGCGCCGGTCAGGAAGTTCGTCGGCAGCGCCCAGAACGTCGGCAGCGCCGCGCACACCCCGACCGCGCAGACCGTCACGGCGGCCATCGCCGCGACGGGGTTGCCGAGGTAGAGCGCGATCGGGATCGCCACCCCGCCCACCAGCACGGGCAGGGCCACGTGCCACGTCCGCTCGCGGGTCCGGTCGCCGTGCCGGGCCCACAGCACCATCACGACGGCGCCGATCGCGTACGGGACCGCGTTCACCAGCCCGCGCTCCACCACCGACATCGTCGTGCCGAACTGCTGCTCGAAGCCCGCGATGATCGTCGGCAGGAAGAACCCCAGCGTGTACAGGCCGTAGACGATGCCGAAGTAGACGAACGCCAGCGCCAGGACCCTCGGGTGCGTCAGCGCCTTCCGCAGCGGCCAGTGGTGCTCGGCCTCCGTGCGCCGCTGCTCCTCCAGCAGCTCGCGGGCCAGCCACCGCCGCTCGTCCGCGGTCAGCCACTTCGCGTCCGACGGCCGGTCGGTCAGGTAGAACCACGTGACCACGGCCAGCACCAGCGCGGGCACGCCCTCGACCAGGAACATCACCCGCCAGCCGGACAGCCCGAACCACCCGTCGCCCGCCTCGATCAGCAGCCCGGACAGGGTCGCGCCCAGTGCGGACGAGATCGGGATGGCCGCCATGAACAGCGCCACGACCCGCGCCCGCTCCGACGCCGGGAACCAGTACGTCAGGTACAGGATGATGCCGGGGAAGAACCCCGCCTCGGCGACGCCGAGCAGGAACCGCAGCAGGATCAGCACGGACCCGTTCGGCACGAACGCCATCGCGGTCGCCAGCACGCCCCAGGTGACCATGATCCGCGCGATCCACCGCCGCGCCCCGAACCGGTGCAGCGCCAGGTTGCTGGGCACCTCCAGCAGCAGGTAGCCGATGAAGAAGATGCCCGACGCGAACCCGAACGCCGTCGCGGTGAGCTGGAGCTCCTCGCGCATCCCGTTCGGGCCGGCGAACCCGATGTTGACCCGGTCCAGGTAGTTCACGAAGTACAGCAGGCACAGGTACGGGACGAGTCGGAGCGCGACCTTGCGCACGACGCGGGAGCGCGGTTCGGTGTCCACTCACCTGACCCTAGGGTTCAGGGATGTCTCCTGTCGCTTTGATCACCGGCGCCTCGCGCGGCATCGGCGCGGCCATCGCCCGTTCGCTGTCGGACACCCACGAACTGCTCCTCGGCGGGCGTGACCCCGACGCGCTCAAGGCCCTGGCCGCCACCCTCCCCAACGCCCGCCCGTGGCAGGTCGACATCACCGACCACGCCGCGCTGGCCGAGGCCGTCACGTCGATCGACCGCCTCGACGTGCTGGTGCACAGCGCGGGCGTGACCCACCTGGGCCACGTCGCCGACTCGCCGCCGGACCTGTGGCAGCGCACGTTCGACCTCAACGTCTTCGCGGTGGCCGAGCTGACCAGGCTGCTGCTCCCGGCGCTGCGCGCCACCAGCGGCCAGGTGGTCCTGATCAACTCCGGCGCGGGCCTGCGCGCCCACCCGAACTGGGGCGCCTACGCGGCCAGCAAGTACGCCCTCCGCGCGTTCGGCGACTCCCTGCGGGCCGAGGAGGAGCGCGAGCACGGCATCCGCGTCACGTCCGTCCACCCCGGCCGCGTCGACACGGACATGCAGCGCGACGTCCGCACCCAGGAGGGCGGCGAGTACGAGCCGCAGTTCTACCTGGAGGCCGACTCCGTCGGTCGCGCGGTCGCCGCCGCCGTCCACGCGAGCCCCGACGCGCACCTGACCGAGATCGTCGTCCGGCCGCGGGCGCACTGACGCTCAACTCGGCGGCTTGTCGACACCGGTCGCACGTCGACAAGCCGCCGTAGTGAGATGACATTCGTGCGGATAGCGGTCGTTGGACCGGATTCTCTACTGTGGTGGACGTGGGTTCTTGGGAGGGAAATACCTGCGCAGTGCTCCCAGAAGGCTCGACACGACAGATGTGTTCTGCCCACTTCGGCTCGGGAACTCCGTAGTTGGGGATAGTGCTGGTTCAGCTTGTTCAGATTCACCTAGTGGCGTTGTTTTCGACGAGAAAACGGCTGACCTCGCGGAGATCTCCCCGATGAGCCGGTCGATCTCGTGCTGGTAGTCGGCCAAGAGAGATTTGCGCAGCTCATCGCGCACGCGTGGATCAAAAGTATCGTATTCGGCCAGGACTGCGGCCTTGTACCGCTCGGCCGAAGTGCTGAACAAGTCGGCATCCGACCGATCCATAATTCCAGAACTCACCATGGCCAAAATTCGGTGGCCTGCCGGCTCCTCGATCTGCGTTCGGATCAGCGCCTCTAGTTCTGTCCGGTCGCTCATTCTCGCTCCAGCCTGTCTTGCTCAACCTCGGCCTCGGCAAGGATCTCCGAAATCTTCATGTCAACTCTGGCCTCTTGGTGAATCAGCGCGGCCTTGCGCTCCAAGCTGGTGGCAAGCTCGGCCAGTTTTGCCGGCTTGCTCATGCGATCGCTGGTCGAATTGCGTTTGGCTATCTCCCCCATGATGGGACTCCTGTTCCAGGCGGTTATTGATCCCGCAATCTGTGCATTTCGCGCACGAGATCGACGAGCAGGTTCTCCTCCAGCAGCTTCCTGACCTCTGGGTGCCAGGTCTGGTCGGCCTGTACGTGCTGTAGGTAGTCGTTGAACCGCTTCGCGGTGACAACGCTGAGTTCGCAGCGCTTGATCACCCTCGCGTCCTGCATCTGCACCTCGATCTGGACCCTGAGGTGGTTCACGGTCATGACCACTCCGCGCACCACGGCCGCCACCGGATAGTGCAGTGCTTGCATCACTGCTTCCACCACGAGCACGCCGACCTCGCGGCCGGAGGTGAACCCGCCACCCTGGTTCCGCAGGGTGAACGGCACTCGCGGAGTAGAGGGTTCGATCGAATTATCCATGGAATTCACACCTCACTGATCCGGTCACATGTCCGAGACCACGACGCCGATCAATGCGAGCGCCACGGCACAGAACGCTGTCAGCAGTGTCTGCCAGAATCCTTGGAGCGCCCAACTGATCAGCAAGCCAAACCCGACATCGACGATGAACAACTCGAACTCGCTGTCCGCGTCACCGTGACGCGCCTTACGCTGCCTACCGAGTAGAGCGCGCACCGGATATGACAAGATCTGGCGAACCGTTCGAAGAAACCCCTCCTCGCCCGACAGTGCCCGGAATGCGGTGATCAGCATCAATCGGAGGAGTGGAATGAGCAAGAATTTTGCAGCGCTGACACTGATGAGTAGCAGAAAACCTGCCCAAAGCGCTGATCCCAGAAAATCGAAAATTATCAGCCTCCCGCATCACGCCTCGATACCCGGACATCGGCGCGGCGGGAGTCGGCGTTACGCTCCGTGGGAATAGTCGGCGCCGATTCACCCGGTTGAGCGGCGCGGTGCACCCCGATGCCGGCCCCTCGTTCTTTGACGCGGTAAGGGCCAGTCATTGAACGCGCAGAAGTCCGTCGGTTCAGACAGTGTCGACAGGGTGAGACCCGCGCGTGAGACAGGTCGGATGCCCTTCGACGCGCGTCGAAGGGCATCCGACTTCCTACCGGGGTTCGGCCAAGCGGCGGGCTACGCCCGCAGTCGCGCCGACACGGCGCCGACGGCCGCCTGCGCCTCGGCCCGGTCGACCCGCGTGCTCTCGCCGCCCGCGACGACCTGCTCGCCCGCGACCCACACGTCGAGCACGCGCCGCGAGCCGGACGCCCACACGAGGTTGGCCAGCAGTTGGTCGTCCGGGGCGTCCACGCCGGTGGCGAAGGCCGGGTCGTCGACGTCGATGTGCACCACGTCGGCCCAGCGGCCCGCTTCGAGCACGCCGATGTCGTCGCGGCCGAGTGCCGCCGCGCCGCCGCGCGTGGCGAGCAGCAGGGCGTCCGACGCGCGGATCACCGACGCGTCCATCGCCGAGACCCTGGCCAGCAGCGCCGCCAGGCGGGCCTCCTCGAACAGGTCCAGGTCGTCGTTGCTGGCCGGGCCGTCGGTGCCGAGACCGACGGGCACGCCCGCGTCCAGGTAGGCCCGGAGGGGCGCGATGCCGGAGGCGAGCTTGGTGTTGGAGCCGGGGCAGTGGGCGACGCCGACGCCGTGGCGGGCGTAGATCGCGATGTCCTCCGGCGAGAGGTGGATGGAGTGCGCCGACAGGACCCGCCCCTGGAGGACACCCGCCTGCTCCAGCAGCCTCGGCACGGAGCCGTGGGACGCGCGCTGGGCCTCGTCCTCGTCCGGCGCCTCGGCGACGTGGATCTGCGTGAGGGCGCCCCGCGACCGGGCGGAGGCGGCGATCTCGCCGAGCACCTCCGGGGCGAGCATGTACGCGGAGTGCGGGCCGTAGCCGAGTTCGACGCGCTCGCCGGGGCCGAAGCGGAGGCCGTCCGCGTCGATCCACTTGTCGACGGCGTCGGCCATCGGCCGCCACGGCATCCCCGGCAGGTCCAGGACGGCAAGGCCCACGACGGCCCTTGACCCGGCGGCCAGCACGGACTCGACCAGGTTCTCGCCGTGGAAGTACATCTCGGCGCTGGTGGTGACGCCGTTGCGCAGCATCTCGACCGCGCCGAGGAGCATCCCGGCACCGCTGTCCTGCGGCGTCATCTTGGCCTCGGCGGGCCACATGGCCTCGCGCAGCCAGCGCAGCAGGGGCAGGTCGCCGCCCAGCCCGCGGAGCACGGTCATCGGGCTGTGGGCGTGGGTGTTGACGAGGCCAGGCATGAGGATGCCGGTCATCTTCCGCACCTCGCCGTCGAACGCGGGCGCGGTGGCGGCCGGTCCGGTGTGGGTGATGCGGCCGTCGTCGGAGAGGTCGACCACGGCGTCCCGCAGAACGCCGCAGGTCGGATCGCAGGGCAGGACCACCGGGGCGTGCAGGCGCAAGGACATGGGACGAATCCTGCCCGATGTGGTTTGGCCGCGCACGGGGCGGGTAACCCCGTTCTCCACCTGACTTCTCCCCCACGAGGGGCCCGGCGCGGGGGAACGCGTCGGGCCTTTCGACATTCAGGGGGTGATGGGGATGAGCGCTC
>NZ_JANYMP010000036.1:0-28434 GCF_025061645.1 Umezawaea endophytica
CGCGCACTGCGAGCAGGGACTCGGCGTGTGGAGCTGGGCGAGCACCGACACCGAAGGCGACACCGACGTCGTGCTGGCCTGCGCCGGCGACGTGCCGACGCAGGAAACCCTGGCCACTGTGGAAGTCCTGCTCGGTCTCGTGCCCGATCTGCGCATCCGCGTCGTCAACGTGGTCGACCTCGCCAGGCTCGCTCCCGCCGAACTGCACCCGCACGGCATCTCCGACAAGGACTACCAGGAGATCTTCACCGCTACGGCCCCGGTGGTCTTCGCCTACCACGGCTACCCGTGGCTGATCCACCGCCTCACCTACCGCCGCCCCGGCCACGACCGGATGCACGTGCACGGCTTCCACGAGAACGGCACGACCACCACGCCGTTCGACATGTGCGTGCTCAACGAGATCGACCGCTACACCCTCGCGCTGGCCGCATTGGAACGGGTGCCGAGGGTGGCGGGCCGGATCGGCCACCTGCGGCAGCACCTGCGGGACCGGCGCACGGCGCACCACAACCACATCCGCCGCACCGGCGAGGACCTCCCGGAGATCCGCGAGTGGACCTGGAACCGCTGATGCGGACCCTGGTCGTCAACCCCGGCTCCTCCAGCCTCAAGCTGTCCATCGTGGACGGTGGCCTCCAGGTGGCCGCGCGGACGGTGGAGAACTGGGACGGCTCACCGGATCCGCGGCCGCTCCAGGACGTCCTGGCGGTCTCCGGTCCGGTGGACGCGGTCGGCGTTCGGATCGTGCACGGCGCCGACCGCGATGGGCCCCACCTGCTCGACGACGACCAGTTGCGCGCACTGGAGGAGTTGGTCCCGCTCGCCCCGCTGCACCAGCCCAGATCCCTGGCACTGGCGCGGATGACCGCCGACCTGCTGCCGGGTGTGCCCGTGTTCGGGTGCTTCGACACGTCCTTCCACACCGGGATGCCCGCGCACGCCACGACCTATCCGGTGCCGCGGGAGTGGACCGAGCGATTCGGCTTGCGCCGCTACGGTTTCCACGGCCTGTCCTGCGCCTACGCGCTCAGGACCGCGGCAGGCATGCTGGGCCGCGCCACGGAGGAGCTGAACCTGATCTGCTGCCACATCGGCGCCGGTGTCTCGGTCACGGCGATCTCGGGAGGCCGTGGAGTCGACACCTCGATGGGCTTCACGCCGCTGGACGGCGTCGCGATGGCGACGCGGTCAGGTGGCCTCGACCCCGGACTGCTGCTGCACGTCCTGCGCGTCGGCGGGCTGTCGACGGCCGAGGTGGAGTCGGCGCTGAACTACCGTTCCGGCCTCGCCGGGATGTCCGGGACCAGTGGTGACGTGCGGCAGGTCCTCGCGGCGCGTGCGGCGGGCGACGAGCACGCGGACTTGGCGATCCGCGTGTACCTGCACCGGCTGCGCCGCGAGATCGCCGCGGAGCGCGTGTCGCTGGACCGCCTCGACGCCCTCGTGCTCACGGGAGGCGTGGCCGAGCACGAGCCCGCGCTGGTGGCCGAACTCCTCGACGGTCTGACGCACCTCGGCCTCGCGGTCGCACCGGACGCCGGGCTCGGCGTCGGGGACCGGGTGATCAGCCCGGATGGTGCCCGGACGCGGGTCCTCGTGGTCGAGGCGCGGGAGGACGTCGAGATCGCTCACGAGATCGACAAGGCCCGGTTCGCGGTATGACGGGAGGTGGAGGCGGTGCTCGACGGCGGCCGTAATGCGGGCGTGGTGTCCGAGGCGGACCTGCTCGCCAACCGGGAGTACCGGGTGGCGGCGTTCCCACGCCGACGGTTGACGGCGAGCGGACGCGCTGGCCCAAGGCTTTCGGCGCCACCGCGAGCCACGTGATGACCGCACCCGCGATCGTCATCGACCCCGAGGCGCTCGTGAGTGAGGCGTTCGGCCTGCTCGCCCAGTCGACCGTGCGGCGGCTGTTCGTCGTCGGCCGGGACGGCGTGCTGGCACGTCGTGACCTGCTCCGGGACAACCTCCGGGAGGACGACGACATCCGAACCGACGTGCGCCGCGTGCTCCGTGACTCCGCATCGACCCCGGCCTGGTCGTCATCTCCATCCGGGAGGGGAGGGGTGCGGCTCTCGGATGGCTGGAGTCACGCGGACAGGCCGATCACGCCGCCGCGCTAGTTCGCCTGCTGCCGGGGGCGGTGGACGAGCACAGGCGAAATCGGGTGCGACGAACGGTGAACCGGCCGACAGCGCTGTCCCCTTGGCCGACGGAGGGTCGACCAAGGGGCAGCCGGACGTGCTCACACCTTCTCGTCGTGCCTCGACCTCACCGTGACCGCCTGAACACCGGGCACGCTCTGCGCCAGGACGGCGGCGACGTGCCTGTCGTCGTGGTTGTCGAACTCGTCGACCACGACCACGACCCCGTCCTGGACCGACACGACCCAGCGGCCGTGACCGCCGTACTTGGCCAGCACGCGCCTGACGTCGGCCACGATCGCCAGGTCGTCGCGGGCCAGCGTGGCGAGGAGGTCGCGGCGGCTGATGATGCCGACCAGTTCGGCTCCGTCCACGACGGGCGCGCAGCGGATGCGCTTGTCGAGCAGCACCTTCGCCACCTCGGCCGCGTCGGCGGAACGGCGGACGGCGATCGCCGGAGCGGTCATGACCTCGCCGACGGTCTGCGGCGGTGGGGAGGTCGGGGCCTCGTCCCGCCAGATGAGCGTGCGGGGGTCGCGGATGACGCGGTCGCGGACCAGATCGGCCTCGGTGACGATGCCGACCAGCCGGTCGTCGTCCTCCACGACCGGGAGCGCGGTGTAGCCGTGGGAGGTGATCAGGCCGATGGCCGCCTTGACCGGCGTGTCGGGCCGGACGGTGACCACCGGGCTGGACATGATGTCTTCCGCTCGCATGACCTAGCTCCTCGCGCTGCCGAGTTCGGTGACCACCGGGGACGTGCGACGTGCGTGCCTGCCGATCACCACGACGGGGCTCGACCCGTGCCGCAGGACCGCACGGCTGATCGACCTGGACAGGGCGCCGCGCACGGGGCCTCCCCGCCGCGAACCCAGGACGACCATCGAGCCGAAGTGGGAGTGCCACGCCAGCGCGCTCGACGCCGACGCGCCGAGGACCTCGGAGTGCACCGGTACGTCGGGGTAGCGCTCGACGAGCGCTCCGAGCACCTCGTCCAGGTCGTCGGTCGCTCGCCGTGGCGTCGTGCACCGCACCAGCCGGACCCCCGTGCCCAGCCGATCGGCTTCGGCGAAGGCGAACTCGAGCTTCTGCGGCGTCCTCTCCAGGTGGTGCGCCCCGACGATCACGGGCGCCGCGGAGTCGTGCCACACGGCACCCGGCGGGACGCTGATCACGGGGCACCGGGCGAGTGCGCTCAAGGCGGTCACCACCGACTCGCCCTCGAACACCAGTTCTCCCGAATCGGCGACGACGATCGCGTGGGCGTGCTCGGACTCGTCGACCAGCGCGTCCCCGATCGCCTCCGCCACCAGTCGGTGCTCGATCGGCAGACCGGGGAACGAGGCCCGGAGCTCCTCCACGAGGGAGGGGACGCGCGGCGAGACGTGCAGGACCCGCAGCGACGACCCGCGACGGTGGGCGTACGCGGCCGCCCACCGGACCGCGTCCTGCCGCGGCGTGATCATGACGACCACCGGTTCTTCGTGGCCGGAGCGGTCGTTCATCGGGTACCTCCCAGGTGTGCTGCTCGTGCCGACGGGTAGTCGCCGAGCACGTCGGCGGCAGGGCGGCGGGGTGTGGCCGGGAGCGGTTCGCCGCCGACCGGCGCCCAACCGACCCGGAGCACGATCTGCGGCACGGCCACGGCGCCGAGCACGCCCTCGTGCAACGCCTCCCTGGTGGCGGCGAACTCGGTCGCCTGGCTCAACGGGCAGGTGGCGAGCCGGAAGTCGGTCGCGGCCAGCAGGACGGCGCTCAACGCCTCGCCCGCGCGCAGCCGGGACACCCGGTCGTCGGCCGAGGTGGCGAGCACGAGCAGTTCGCCCGCGTCGTCCTCGCTCCCGTCCGAGGCCACGTCGAGAGCACCGCCGGGAAAGGTCCTCATCGCGACGTCACCGTGCTGAACGGAGTCGGACGGGGTGTTCGCCGCGGGCACGCCGTCCTCGGCAGCGAAGCCACGTCCGGCCCACGCGGCGAGTTCGCTCTCGTAGGCCGGGTCCATGCCCTGGCGCCACGACGCCAGCGTGATCGCCGATGTCAGCCGGAACCGGTCCTCCGGATCCGTGGCCGCCACGGCGATCACCCCTTGGCGGGCGGCGCTCTCGGCCAGGACGTCCAGCACGTCGGTGGGCACGGGCCAGGAGCTGAAGCGCCTGCGGTCGGTGCGGCGGTGGGGGATGGCGGCGGCCAGCGCGATGTCGGCGGCGGTCGCCTGCCGCGGGCAGAACGTGATCGCGGCCAGGTGGTCCGGCTCCGCCGGATTGGGCAGGTGCCGCACCTCGGTGGCCCACCCGAGCGCGGCGAAACCGACCCGCAGGTGGTGCAGTGCGGCGCCGCAGCTGATCAGCAGATCTCGGCCGTCGGGGTCGATGGCGGGCAGGCTCCGGTCGGGATCGGCGAACAGGTGCACCGAGCTGTCGCCGGTGGCCCACCGCCACGGCTGGGTGTTGTGGACCGACGGAGCACGCGTCGCGAGTGCGACCACTGCCTCGACGGTCCTGCGGTCCGGTGCGTCCTGCGGCATCGCGGAGTCCTCCCGATCTGCGGTCGTGGTGGATCTGATTTCCAGATTCCCTCGCGGGGAAGGGAGAGTGGAGAGTCGAAGGTCCTCTTCGGAGGCACTGAGGTCCCTTGTCCTCCGTGACATCGGTCTGGATCGGGCACGGTGGCCGGTCTGCCTGTTGGTCGTTCCGCACCGCCACGGGCGCTCACCGCGACCAGGCGCTCCTGTTCCCGGCGCGGTTCGGGCACGCGGGTTCGGTGCACGACCAGGACAGGGCACGGGGTCTGGTGCAGGGCGGCACTGGTCACCGAGCCGCAGCGACCGGTCGTGACCAGGTGGTCTCCCGCGCCGATGCTGTCGGTGCAGCGGGCGACGGCCTCGTGCTGTCGCCGTGCACCGCCGACGGCCTGCCCCGGACGACGACGGTGTCGCACGTCGACCGGCGGATCAGCGGCAGCACCATTCCGCCGAGGCGGAGGGAACTCGCCGAGTGCCCCCGGTAGCCGACCACGACCAGGCGTGCGGCGCGTCCCGCCGCTTCCAGGTCCCGCACGGGGGTCGGGACCGGACTCGTGCACGCTCACCCGCAGCATCGGCAGCCCAGTGGAGCCCGCCGTTGTCCGGCACGGTGTCCGGGACCTCGGACAACCTGTTCCACAGCCGGACGTCCAACCTGGAGCCCGTGCGCCAAGCCTGCTCCGCGGCCCACTGCCGCGCGACCTGCTCCCAGTGGGATCCGTCGTTGCCCATCACCACGGACGGGTGCTGACCGTCTGCCTCGACACGGTGCTCCGGACTCGGGGTGTCGTGCATGAGCGCTCCAGTGTTCGTACGGCCCTGGCATGGTCAACGGTCGCGTGACGGCGCTCCCGCCGGACGTGCTCGCCGGGCCACGAATGACGGGACGAAAGTCCCTGTGGGTCGGGACCGAACGGTCAGGACGTCGGCTCGACGCCGCACGTCGACAGGATCAGCTCTTCGATCGGCATGCGTGGGCTCGGTGGGACCGGCGACCCGAATCCCAGGCGCAGCACCGTTTGGGGGAACAGCGATCCGCCGAGCACGCGGCGCAGGTCCTCGCGCACCTTGCGCACCTCCACAGCCTGCGACATGAAGGAGGCCGACAGACCGAGTGTGGTCGCCGCCAGCAGCACGCGCTGTAACGCCTGCCCCGCTTGGATCTCGGCCAGCGGGCCGTCGTAGAACGAGCAGAGCACGACGATGAAGGGGTCCGGTTCGTAGTCCTTGCCCGATGATCGTTCCACCGGGGTGCCGGGGGAGAAGTCGCGCAGTGCCCATTCGTCCTGCGGCGCGGGTGTCGGACCTGCCGAGCCCGGCGGCACGCCGTGACCCGCATCGGCACGACCGCCCGTCCATTCGGACAACTCGGCCTGCACGAGGGGATCGGCCAGCTGCTCCTGGTGTGCCCGCTGGATCAGGGTGCGCAGGCGTGCCTTCTCCTCACGGGTGCTCACCACGTGCAGCCAGGACCGTTCGAGCTCTGCCGCGCGGACCATCTGCTGCCGGTGGCCGGGGGGAACCGCGTTGTCGAAGAACGGGCGGCGGTTGGTCCTGCGGGACTCCACCGCTTTGAGCAGCGCTCGGGATTCGCCGGTCGGGGTGAAGTGGCCCCCGCGTCGGACGACCGCGAGCGCTCCGTCTGCGTCACGACCCGGAAGCAACGTGACGAGGGGGCGGATGCCCAAACCCTGCAGCGCGAGACGCACGTTCAGCAGAGCCGCACCGCAGGACAAGCGCAGTTCGCGGGACTCGGGATCCGTCGCGGGCAACCGCCTCCTCGGGTCGAAGCGCAGTTCGACCCGGTCGGGGTGCAACGCGAACCGCCACGGCTGGCTGTTGTGGATGGAAGGAGCCAGGGAAGCGGCTTCGAGCACGCCGCGGACGTCGTCCTCCGCCAGCCCCAAAGTAGGTGGCACCGTGCTCATCATTTTTCACCTCGTCGAAGGGAGTGCCTTTACTTGTCGATTCCCACTGTCGTAGGTCGGGTTCGAGGCGCACACCGACGAAGGTCCTTTGATGGCAGGGACATCCATCGTGAAACGCTTATGGAGCGTTAGCAAACTGGTTTCCCCAGCTTGCTCGTGCCAAGCTTCGAGGATCATCGCTTGTGTTCGTGCGCCGAAGGGGAGAAGCAAGGATGATTCACGAATCCGATCTGGGTGGTGGGGCGAAGGTGACCCTCACCGGGCTGCGGTTGGACGAGCTGCTCGGCGAGGTCCAGGACCGGCTCACGGAGATCGCGGCGTCACGCGACCAGATGCAGAGCCTGCTCGACGCCGTCCTCGCTGTGGGGTCGGGCCTGGAACTGGACTCGACCCTGCAACGGATCGTGCAGGCCGCCGTGGACCTGGTCGGGGCGCGGTACGGGGCTCTGGGGGTGCTGGGCAACAGGGACGACCTGTCGGAGTTCGTGTACGAGGGTATCGACGCGGAGACGCGGTCCCACATGGGGCACCTGCCGGAGGGCAAGGGCCTGCTGGGCCTGCTGATCAAGGATCCGCGAGCATTGCGATTGCTGGACCTGAGCAAGCACGACGCGTCGGTGGGCTTCCCGCCCAACCACCCGCCGATGCACAGCTTCCTCGGCGTGCCGATCCGGCTGCGCGACGAGATCTTCGGCAACCTGTACATGACCGAGAAGAAGGACGCGGCGGAGTTCACCCCCGACGACGAGGTGGTGCTCCAAGCCCTGGCCGCCGCGGCGGGCGTGGCGATCGAGAACGCGCGGCTGTTCGAGCGGTCCAGACTGCGTGAACGGTGGCTGGAGGCCACCGCGGAGATCAACACCGAACTCCTCGGTGGTGCCTCTGCACAGGACGCCCTCCAGCTCATCGCCCTGCGCACGGTCGAACTCGCGGGAGCGCACTCCTCGCTGATCGTGCTCGACTCGGAGGGCAAGCTGTTGGTCACCGCGGGTGCCGGGCCGCAGATCGGCGAGATAGTCGGCTCGAACCTGCCCCAACGGGGTTCCTTCATCGAGGACGTGCTTCGCTCCGGAACCCCCGCCGTGAACGAGACCTCGGGCGAACTCGGCGAGGACATCGCCGAGTTCGGTGCGGGTATCGCCGTGCCACTGCGAGCGGGTGCGGTCGTCACCGGTGTACTGGTCGCCCTCCGGCGCAAAGGGGAGCCGCCGTTCGTGGCCGATCAGCTCCCCGTGTTGGCGTCGTTCGCCGACCAGGCGGCCTTGGCACTGCAACTGGCCGAGAAGCAGCGTTCGCTGCGGCTGCTGGACGTGCTGGAGGACCGCGACCGCATTGCACGGGACCTGCACGACCACGTCATCCAGCGGTTGTTCGTCACCGGCATGAGCCTTCAGGGCAGCCTGCGCCGCATTACCGACAAGGAGGTCCGTGGACGGGTGACCACAGCGGTCGAGCAACTCGACCAGACCGTGCGGGAGATCCGCACGTCGATCTTCGACCTGCAGAGCGCGGGCAACGAGGGGACGAGCCTGCGCCGGAGACTCCTGGACATCATCGCCGAGCTGACCGAGGAGACCGAGATCTCGCCGGTCGTGCGGATGACCGGAACGGTGGACAACTCGGTGTCCGACGAGCTGGCCGAGCACGTCGAAGCGGTCATCCGCGAGACTGTGACCAACGCGGTCCGGCACGCGAACGCCACATCGCTGACCGTCACCGTCGAAGCCGGGGACCAGTTGATCATTTCCGTGGCGGACGACGGCGTCGGAATACCGGTGGACGTCGCGCGCAGCGGACTGCTCAACCTGGAGCACCGGGCACAGCAGTTCGGCGGCGCCCTGTCGGTGCACTCCGAACCGGGTGAGGGCACCCGCGTGGCGTGGCGGGTGTCCCTGAACTGAGGTCACTCGTCGGCGATGGGCTGACCTGGTCTACGCAGTTGGCTGGAGAAGACGGCTGCTTGCGTACGGCGTTGCATCCCCAGCTTGGCGAGCAGGTGCGACACGTAGTTCTTGATGGTCTTCTCGGCCAGGAACATGCGATCAGCGATCTGCCGGTTGGTCATTCCCTCGCCGATGAGGTCGAGCACCGTGCGCTCCTGGTCGGTCAGCGTCCGCAGCGGATCGCCCGTCTCACGTTCACGGCGGATGCGGTTCAGCAGCGCCGACGTCGACTTCGCGTCGAGCAGCGACTGACCGCTCGCCACCGTGCGCACGGCGTTGACCAGATCACCGCCGAGGATCTGCTTGAGCACGAAACCCGACGCCCCGGCCATGATCGCGTCGAACAGCGCCTCGTCGTCGGCGAACGACGTCAGCATCAACACGTTCAGGTCGGGCAGCTTCGACCGCAGTTCGCGGCACAGTTCGATCCCGTTCCCGTCAGGGAGCCTGATGTCCAGCACCGCCACGTCGGCTCCGCTGGACGGAACCCTGGTGAGCGCCTCGGTCACCGACGAAGCCTCGCCGATCACCTCCAGGTCCTCCTCCTCGCCCAGCAACTCGGCGACACCTCGACGGACGATCTCGTGGTCGTCCACCAGGAAGATCCTCGTGGGCACCCCCCACCACCTCCAAAAACGGGCAAGCTGAAGCCTGCCGTACCGCCACTGGCCCAAGCGCACATTACGCCGTTGGTGATGACGTTGCCCGTGTCGATCGTGGACGAGAAGAGTCCTTGTGCTCTGTTCGCGAAGGCTTCGCGAACACCGTGTTCAGCGGAATTCCTGCGCCGCCCCCGGCACGGCGAGTCGGCCGTCTTCAAGGGCGGCCAGGGGGACCACGGTCACCGGGCAACTCGCGTGCCGCAGGCAGTACGCCGCCACGGATCCGATCACGGTCACACCGGACTTGCGGTAGCCGTGCCCGCCCAGGACGAGCGCGTCGGCACCGGCGGACAGTTCCACCAGCACCGCGCCGGGATCTCCAGTCGGTACGAGCTGGTCGATCACGATCCCGTCGGCGTCCTGATCCACCTGCTCCACCGCGTTCCGCAGGTTTCGGACGTGCTGTTCGCGGAAGGGGTCCTCGCCCACCGGCCGGGTGATCGGCATGGGCGAGCTGGACGGGGGCTTGGCGCGCAACGTGCACACCGACACCGCCAGCACTGGACTCCCGGTGGTCTTCGCATGCCGGACCGCCCAGGTGAGCGCGGCGGTGCTCGCTGGAGAACCGTCGATGCCGACGACGATCCGGGAGGCCGTGTTCATGGTGGTCAACTCCTCGTCTGGGGTACTTCGATGCTCTTGCCTCAGGAGGGACCGGGCGAGAGGCGAACGGCCCGGTCGAGCCGGGCCCATCGCTGCCGGCGGGGTGGGACCCTGCGCACTGTCGACGGCCACGGGTGTTCGGCACCGTCGTCGGTGGAGGTGGTCGACATGTGCCGCACGCGGGCCGATGCGCTGACCTGGCGAACCGACGAGGTCGAACAGGTGGTGCGGGCGGCCCGTCGCGCGCCGCTGTACGGCGGCGGACACCCGTGGGTGCTCGAACCGCACGGGCACAGCGTGTCGCTCTACGAACTGCCGCACCACACCATCCACGACCGGCTCGGGGTCGGCCGTCTGCTGACCTGCGGCGCCGTGCTGCACAACGTCCACACGGCTCTCCGAGCGGCGGGATGGCGGGTCGAGGTGACACTGCCCGGCGACGTGGACCGCCCTGACCTGCTGGCTGTGCTCACTGCGGTGGAGCACTCGGCGCCGACTCCGCAGGAGGTGCTGGACCATCAAGCCCTGACCGGACCGGGAATGCCGGGCTCTCCCGAGTTGTCCGTCCTCATCGCGGCCGACCGCTGGCCCGGAACGCGGGTGCGGGTGGTCGACAGCGCCGCCGAGCCCATGGTGGCGGCTCTGCCCGCGGGCTCGACCGGGCTGCTTGTGTCCACCGACGGGGACAGTCGGAAGGATGTGCTGTGCGCGGGTGCCGCCCTGCAAGCGGTTCGGCTCAGGGCTCGTGCGCTGGGAGTGCAGACCTGCGGCGTCCGCGGGCCGCTGCACGGGTTGCCCGGCCACCGCTGGGCGCTGCTCGGCGTCCGCGGGCTCAGCGGACCGAACCCGGAGGAATGACCACGACGGGGCACGCGCTGCGGCGCAAGCAGCCGGAGACCACTCTCCCGAGGAGCACTCCGGCGGCTTTGCCGTGGCCGTGCGCGCCCAGTACGAGCAGGTCCGCGTGGCGCGACGAGCGCGCGAGTTCCTCTACCGGATCGCCGACCAGGACTACGGCGGTCATCTTCGGCGGGTTCTCCCACCGGCACGACGACGTCTTCACCAGGTCGTGCAGTTCCTGCACCGGGTGCCGATGCGGCTTCTCGCCGTGTTGCGGCGGACCTGCCGTCGTGGCGGGTGTGAACGCGAGCTCGCGTTCACGCGCCGTGATCACCTCGACCTTCGCGCCAAGGCGAACAGCCTCCTCCAGAGCCCACCGCAGCGCGGCGGCGCTCGCGGGCGACCCGTCGACACCGACCACTACGAGCTTTGTCCTACCGGACTTCTCCACTGCGTCCCTCCACATCGGAGTCTCCGCGCACATCCGTTGTCCGGAGCGGTCCCGAGGCGTCGCCTTGTCCCCACTGTCGACCGGAAGCGGACGGTGCGGCAGTGACGAAGGTCCGCTTCCGCCGTGACTTCCTGCCCTCGTCATGCCGAAGGCCGTCGGAGATCGTGAGGGCAGGACGAGCCGGAGGGAAGTGACGTGATGAGCGGTCCTAAACCGATCGTGGTCGGCGTGGACGGGTCCGACGAGGCCGAGCGCGCACTGGGCTGGGCGCTTGACGAGGCCCTGCTGCGCGGCTGCGGTGTGCGGGCCGTCCACGCCTGGGTCTTCGAGCCGCTGGGGGACACCGCTCCCACCGCACTGCGGGAGGCGGCACGGTGGGCGACAGTCAAGCTGGCGAGGGCCGTGGCCGCGGTGGTGAACGCCCGCGGGAAGACTCCGCCGATCGAACAGCTCGCCGTCGAAGGCGGCCCGGCAGAGGTCCTCCTCCGCTACTCGCACGACGCCGCCCTGCTGGTCGTGGCGACCCACCGGGGCGAGCGGCTGCGCAAGGCCGTCCTCGGTTCGGTGAGCGACGCGTGCGTGCGCAGGGCAGCCGTTCCGGTCGTCGTGCTGCCCGCGGGTGCGACCGTTCCCACCGGGTGACCCGGCCGCGCCCATCGGCTCACCGAGGGGCGGACCAAAGGCCCTGTGCCGACGAACCGGGGCGCGGCACCGTTGAGAGCACAGCGGAACTCGGCCCGACACGGGGAGTCCACATGAGACTGAACTGGAAGGACACCTGGGCGACGATCCTCGTCCTCGCTGCCGCCGCGCTCTACGTCACCCACCTCGAAATGCGGGATGTCCCGTTCATCGCCGACGTCCGCTTCGTTGCCGCAGCCTGCTTCACCCTCGGTATCGGTGCCGCGGTGGTGGGCGGCTGGCACCGCCCGGTCGACACGAGGGCACTGCGGTTCGGCGCGTGGTTCGGCTCGACCGCGTCGCTGCTGGGGGTGGTCGCCCTCATCACCGCGCAACCCTGGTCGCTCGCCCTGCTCGTGCTGAACACCCTGGCGCTGTGGGGATTCGCCTCGTTGCGCCACACCGGCCTCTTCGCCGAAGACATGACGGACGACACCTCTCACCAGGAGAACCCCACCGCCCGGCGGCGAACCCGCCCGGAACAGGAGAGACCATGAAGGCCTTGGTGTACCACAGTCCCGGTAAGCGCTCGTGGGACGACGTGCCGCGGCCCGCGCTCCAGAGCGCCTCGGACGCGATCGTCCGGGTCGACGCGGTGACCATCTGCGGGACCGACCTGCACATCCTCAAGGGTGACGTGCCCGCGGTCGACCCCGGCCGGATCCTCGGCCACGAAGCTGTCGGCACTGTCGAGGAGGTCGGCGCCGGGGTCCTCGGGATCAAGCGGGGCGACCGGGTCCTGGTCTCCTGCATCAGCGCGTGCGGCCGCTGCCGGTACTGCCGGACCGGTGGGTACGGCCAGTGCCTCGGTGGTGGCGGGTGGGTCCTCGGCCACCGGATCGACGGCACCCAGGCGGAGTACGTCCGCGTTCCGTTCGCCGACACCTCGACCCACCTGCTCGCACCCGGCGTCAGCGACGAGGCGGCACTGATGCTGGCGGACATCCTGCCGACGTCCTACGAGGTCGGCGTGCTCAACGGGCAGGTAAGCCCCGGTGACACCGTGGTGGTCGTCGGGGCGGGGCCCATCGGGCTGGCCGCGATCATGACCGCGCAGCTGTTCAGCCCCGGCCACATCGTGGCGGTGGACCTCGCGGAACCACGACTCCAGGCGGCGAAGCAGTTCGGCGCCGACATCACCGTGTCCGCGACCGACGACCCGGAAGCGGTCGTCGCCGAGGTGACCGGCGGCCTGGGCGCCGACGTGGTCGTCGAAGCGGTCGGTGTGCCGGAGAGCTTCGAACTCTGCGCCCGACTCGTCCGCCCCGGCGGACGACTGGCCAACATCGGCGTGCACGGCAAGCCCGCGACGCTGCACCTGGAAGACCTGTGGATCCGCGACATCACCATCACCACCGGTCTTGTGGACACGCGGTCCACCCCGACCCTGCTGCGCATGCTCACCACCGGCCAACTCGACGCCACCAGGTTCATCACCCACCGCTTCCCGCTCGGCGAGGTGGAAGCCGCCTACGACGTGTTCAGCCGTCCGCAGGAGACCGGTGCCCTCAAGGTCGTCCTGGCCCGTGGTTGAGCGAAGCGATCAGGAGGGACGACGCAGATGAGAGTCCACAACGAACAGGACGCTGTCGTGGTCGGTGTCGACGGTTCCGGGTCCGCGCTGGACGCGGTCGCCTGGGCAGCGAAGGAGGCCGCGCGACGCGGTCGGCGGCTCCTCTTGGTGCACGCGCAGCTCCCGTTGCCCTTCGACGACCTCGAACCCACCGAACGACTGCGCGACGAACTGCACCGCGTGGCGTGGCAGTGGCTGCACGAAGCCGCCGACGCGGCCCGTGACGTCGCGCCCGACCTCCATCCCGAAGTGCGCTTGGACCAGGGCGACCCGGTCACTGCGCTGATCGCGGCGTCGGCATCGGCCTACGAGGTCGTGGTCGGGTCGCGCGGGTATGGCGGGTTCACCGGCGTCATGGCCGGATCGACGGCGATGGCCCTGAGCGCGCACGCCCACAGCCCGGTGGTGGTCGTCCGCGGCTCTGCGGTCCGGCCTGGTCCGGTCGTGGTCGGAGTCGACGGGTCAGCCGCCAGCGAGCTGGCGCTGGCACGCGCGTTCGACCAGGCGGACGTCGAAGGCGCCCGGCTGCTCGCCGTGCACGTCTGGCACCCGCTGCCCGCGTGGGTCGGCGGAATCGCCCTGGACGAGCGTGACCGGGTGGAGGCGGAAGCCGAGCACCACCGGCTGCTGTCCGAACGCCTCGCCGGATGGCAGGAGAAGTACCCCGACGTGCCCGTGGAGCGGGTCGTCGCACGGGGACACGTCGCGCAGCGCCTCGTCGACTACTCCGACACCGCCCGCTTGGTCGTGGTGGGGTCGCGCGGACGCGACGGCTTCGCCGGACTGCTGCTCGGATCCACCAGCCAAGCGCTGCTGCACCACTCACCGTGCCCCGTGCTGGTGGTCCGCGACGAACAGCGGCACTGACAAGCGATCGACGAACGAGAACTGCGACAGGAGAGGTGCGCGATGACGCGAGTGCTGGTCGTGTACGAATCGATGTTCGGCAACACGGAGAAGATCGCGAACGCCATCGCCGAAGGGCTTGCGGGGGCGGGGGCGGTGGACGTGGTGGAGGTCGGCTCGGCGCCGACCGTGCTGCCCGAGGACGTGGACCTGCTGGTGGTCGGCGCCCCCACCCACGCGTTCGGCCTGAGCAGGCCGAGCACCCGCAAATCGGCCGCCGACCAGGCTGTCGGGGACCTCGTCTCCACCGGGATCGGTGTGCGCGAGTGGCTGGACGAACTGCGGTCCGCGGGCTCGACGGCGCTGGTCGCCGCGTTCGACACGCGGGTCAAGATCGCCATGATGCCGGGCTCCGCGGCCCGTCGAGCTCTCGGCAGGCTGCGCGGACGGGGCTTCCCGATGCTCGTGCGGGCGGAGAGCTTCCACGTCGTGGGAACGCCGGGCCCGCTGAAGCCCGGTGAGGCCGATCGTGCCAAGGCATGGGGTGCCAAGCTCGCGGCGGCGCTGTCGACGCGTCAACACACCAGATGACATGACCGGTGACGAGGAGTTCGGCGCCACGTCGTCGACCGACCGCGTGGACTCGTTCGAATGCGCGCGGAGTCGCGCGAGCCGGAGGTACGCGGGCGAGTTCGCGCTGTTCGCCGTGACAGGCGCCCTTCTCGCCGCTGGCATCGCGCTGTGGGCCGTCGGAGCGCCGAGAGCCGATGTGCCGTGGGCCGCGGCGACCGTCATCGCTGTGCTTCCGGCTGTCGTGTGGGTCGTGGCGGACCTCCGCGCGGGCCGGTTCGGCGCTGATGTGCTGGCCGTGCTGGCTTTGGTCGGCACGGTCGTGGTGGGGGAGCCCTTCGCCGGTGCCGTCGTCGCGGTCATGCTCGGCGGTGGACGCGCGCTCGACGCGTACGCACAGCGCCGAGCGGGCCGTGATCTCAGGGCGCTGCTGGACCGGGCGCCGAGAACCGCGCGGCTGCGGACGGGCACCGGCCTGCGGGTGGTGCCGGTCGAGCAGGTACGACCCGGTCAGCACCTGGTGCTCGGCCAAGGTGAGGTGGCACCGGTGGACGCGGTTCTGCTCGGCACCGCCACCCTCGACGAGTCCGCGTTGACCGGCGAGGCCGCACCTGTCGATCGTGTCGCGGGGGAGCGCGTGCGCAGCGGGGTCGTCAACGCCGGGGCATCGGTCGACCTGCGCGCGGTCGCCACCGAACGCGACAGCACGTACGCCGGGGTCGTCGATCTGGCACGGGAAGCCGCCGCGACCAGCGCTCCCGCCGTGCGCCTCGCGGACCGGGTCGCGGCCGTCTTCCTTCCTGTGGCGCTCGTCGTGGCGGGCGTGGCGGCGTTCCTGGCGGACGACCTCACCGTCGCGGTCGCGGTCCTGGTGACCGCGACGCCGTGCCCGTTGCTGCTCGCCGTGCCGGTCGCCGTGACGGCGGGCATGTCGAGGGCGTCACGGGTCGGCGTCGTCGTGCGTGACGGCCGAGCACTGGAGGTCCTCGGCACGGTCCGGACCGCGGTTCTGGACAAAACCGGGACGGTCACGGTGGGACGCCCGACGGTGACCGCGGTGTCGACCGCGCCAGGGTGGTCGCGCGAGGACGTGCTCGGCCTCGCCGCCGCGGTCGAGCAGGTGTCCTCCCACGTGTTCGCCGCGTGCGTGGTCGCCGCCGCAAGCGCGGCCGGACGTCGGCCGGGTCCCGCGACCGACGTGGTCGAGCGTTCCGGGCGGGCCACCTCGGGCGTGGTGGACGGGTGCGGGGTCACCGTCGGCGCACTGGACACCAAGCGGCAGCGACCGGATGACTGGATCCGGGACGCGGAAGCCGGAGCTCGCTCGGACGGGGCGAGCACCGTGTGGGTCTCCCGTGACGGCGAACCCGTCGGCGTCCTGCTCGTGCGCGACACCATCCGATCCGACGCCGCGCGCACCCTGGAACGGCTGCGCGCCGCCGGTCTGAGCAGGCTCGTGCTGCTCACCGGGGACAAGGCGGCCGTCGCGCGCCAGGTGGCGGACGGCCTCGGCTTCGACGAGGTGGTCGCCGACTGCGACCCGGCGGACAAGGTCGCGAAGGTGAGGAGCGAGAAGGCGACGAGGATCACGGCGATGGTCGGCGACGGGTTCAACGACGCTCCCGCGCTGGCCACCGCGGATGTCGGGGTCGCCCTGGGGAGCAAGGGGTCGTCGGCCGCCGTCCGCGCCGCCGACGTGGTGCTCCTCGACGACCGCATCGACGGGCTCGCCGACGCGGTCGAGATCGCCGGACGAGCCCACCGGATCGCCCGCCAGAGCGCACTCGCGGGAATGGGCCTGTCGCTGGTGGCCATGGGTTTCGCCGCGGCTGGTCTGCTCGCGCCCGCACCGGGCGCCGTGCTGCAGGAGGCCATCGACATCGCGGTGATCTTCAACGCGTTGCGGGTGCTCCTGCCGACCCGACCGGGCCCGCCCACTCCGGCAGCGCCACGATCCGACGCGCACCTCGAACCCCTGAAGCGCTGACCTGCCGGTGGAACGGGACCTTCGCCCCGGTTCCGCCGACTTTGGCCACTGCGGTCCGGCCTCGACCCAGACCAAGCTGGAACTGGACGCTCCCACTGCTGGAGGTTGTGATGCGAGAACCGACTGTTGACCAGGTGATGACCCGCGACGTGGTCACCGTTCGAAGGACCACACCGTTCAAGGAACTGGTGGAACTGCTGGACGACAAGGGCTTCAGCGCGGTGCCCGTGGTCGACGAGGAGAACCGGCCGATCGGTGTCGTGTCCGAGGCGGACCTCCTCGCCAAGGAGGAGTTCCTCGGTGGCGCCGCGCCGTCACCCGCGCTGTTCTCCGGGAAGGCCCGCAAAGACAGGTGGCACAAGGCACACGGCGTCCTCGCGGGAGAGGTGATGAGCTCTCCGGTCATCACCGTCGCCCCGGAGGCGTCTGTGAGCGCCGCGGCGCGGCAACTGGCCAGGTCCGGTGTCCGGAGGCTGTTCGTGGTCGATCCGGCCGGCGCGCTGGCGGGCGTCGTCGCGCGACGCGACCTGTTGGGGCTGTTCCTCCGCGATGACGGGGAAATCCGCGCCGACGTGCTCCAGCACGTCTTCCACAGCGTGCTGCTGGCCGACCCCGACACCTTCGACGTCGCGGTCGAGCGCGGCGTGGTCTCCGTGCGCGGGCGACTCGAACGGCGAAGCGAAACCGAGTTGGCTGTCCGCCTCATCCGCGCCACGCCAGGAGTGGTCGACGTGGTGCCCACTCTGTCCTACGGCTGGGACGACAGCGACATGACCATCGCCAAGAGCTTGCAACCCAGGCTCTGACCATCCCGTGACGACCTTGCCGAACAGAGGGGAGGACCATGCGAGCGAAGACCGGTGACTGGCTGGTGATCGAGCGGTCCGGTGCCGACAAACCCGCACGCAGGGGGCTGGTCGTGGGTGTTCGCCGGGAGGACGGCGGACCGCCTTACGTCGTGCACTGGCTTGACTCCGTCCACGAGACACTCGTCTACCCCGGCCCCGACGCGCACGTGGTGACGGCGCGGGAGTTGGCGGACCTGGACACCCGTGCCGCCGAGCGGGCACGTGCTGTGCAGGCGGTCATCGGCGCGGGCAACCAGTGATGGTGGAGCGGAGCTGCACTTCCGACCCGGTTGGGCACCAGAGCACAGGTCCTTGATCATCAGGGACCTTCTGCTCTGCCGGGTGGCTGGTCGCGCTGCGGACACTGGTCTTTCCATTCTGTTCACCGCGTCGGGGGGCGAATGCCCGTCCACCGACACCGCGGTACCGAGAGGAACCACAGGAGCCGAGTTGCACGAGCGGACAGCGCGAGGAAAGCACGTCGGGGCCCGAAGTGCCGGCAACGGACCTCGACCACGACCACGAGCCCGATCCGCGTCGGCGGTCCGTCGCCGACGCGGACTGCGCGGTGCGGCCGAGCACGATGAATAGCGCGCTCCACGAGGAACCGAGCGGACTGCTGGAGTTGTCCGAGGCGGAGTCGCTGCGCCTGATGAGCGGTGTCCCGTTCGGACGTGTCGTGTTCTCGCGTGACGCGCTGCCCGCCATCCGGCCGGTGAACCACGTCGTCGACAAGGGATCGATCATCATCCGGACGCACCTGGGCGCGGCGGTCCTGTCCTCCGTGGGCATGGTGGTCGCCTACGAGGCCGATTCGATCGATCCCGTGACGCGCACGGGGTGGAGCGTGATCGTGATCGGCGTCGCGAAGCGCGTCATCGACGTCGACGAGGCGGCCCGTTTCGAGCGGGAGCTGAAACCCTGGGTGCGCCGAACCATGGACCACACCATCCGGATCGTGCCGGAGATGGTGACCGGGTTCGAACTGACCGCTGTGCCCGAGTTCCCAGCACCGTGACAGTCGTCGTGACGGGCTGTTCGCCTCGCCGCAGCGAGCAGCCCGTCACGACGATCGTCGCTGCTCAGGCACGCAATCCGAGTCGGAGGAACTGGCCGCGTACCCGTTCGACCAGTTCCTCGTCGGGTGTAGGCGTGCCGGCGAGCGGGAACGGGATGCCCAGCGCGGCGTACTTCGGGGCGCCGAGCTTGTGGAACGGCAGCACGTCCACCCTCTCCACCGCGTTCAGCGACGCGACGAACTCCGCGATGCCCTCGACGTTGTCCCGGTCGTCGGTCAGACCGGGCACCAGGACGAAGCGGATCCACATCGGCTTGCGCATGTCCGACAGCCGCCGGGCGAACGCGAGCGTGGGCGCGACCTCCTCGCCGGTCACCCGCCGGTAGGTGGCCGGGTCCCACGACTTGACGTCCAGCAGCACCAGGTCGGTGTCGGCCAGCAGTTCGGCGGTCGCCTGGTGCCCGAGGAACCCCGAGGTGTCCAGCGCCGTGTGCAGGCCCAACTCCTTGCACCGGTGCAGGAGTTGGCCTACGAACGTGTGCTGCAGGAGCGGTTCCCCGCCGCTGACGGTCACACCGCCCCCGGCGACCTCGATGAACCGGCGGTACTTCACCACCTCGGCCATCAGCTCGTCCACGGACACGCGCTGCCCGTCGCGCTCGTGCCAGGTCTCCGGGTTCTGGCAGTACTGGCAGCGCAACGGGCAGCCCGCGGTGAACACGACGAACCGAGTGCCGGGACCGTCCACCGCGGTCGCGATGTCCCACGAGTGGACCGCCCCGGTGCTCACAGCGACCCGTGGAAGGTTCGGCTGATCACGTCGCGCTGCTGCTCGGGTGTCAGCCGCACGAAGTTCACCGCATACCCCGAGACCCTGATGGTCAGCTGCGGGTGGTTCTCCGGGTGGGCCATGGCGTCGAGCAGCGTCTCCCGGTTGAGCACGTTGGCGTTGAGGTGGAAGCCGCCCGCGTCCACGTAGGCGTCCAGCACACCGACGAGGTTGGTCACGCGCTCCTCCCGCGTGCGGCCGAGACCGCTGGGCGTGACGCTGGCGGTCAACGAGATCCCGTCCCGCGCCTGGTCGTAGGGCAGCTTGGCCACCGACAGCGCGGCGGCGACCATCCCGTGCTGGTCCCGGCCGTTCATCGGGTTGGCTCCGGGCGCGAACGGCTCGCCCGCGCGACGTCCGTCGGGGGTGTTGCCGGTGTGCTTGCCGTAGACGACGTTGGAGGTGATCGTCAGCACCGACTGCGTGTGCACCGCGTCGCGGTAGGCGGGGTAGCGCCGCACCTTGGCCATGAAGTCCTCGACCAGTCCGACGGCGATGTCGTCGGCGCGGTCGTCGTTGTTGCCGTAGCGCGGGAAACCACCCTCCACGACGTAGTCGACGGCCAGCCCGGACTCGTCGCGGACCACCCGCACCCGCGCGTGCTTGATCGCGGACAGGCTGTCGGCGACGACCGACAAGCCCGCGATGCCGCACCCGAGCAACCGCTGCACCGGGTGGTCGTGCAGCGCCATCTCGATCCGCTCGTAGGAGTACTTGTCGTGCATGAAGTGGATGATGTTCAGCGCGTCCACGTAGGTCTTGGCCAGCCAGTCCGTCGTCCGGTCGAGAGCCACACGGACCTCGTCGTAGTCGAGGTACTCGTTGGTGATCGCGGGCGACGGGGGAGCGACCTGGTCGCCGGAGATCTCGTCGCGGCCACCGTTGATCGCGTACAGCAACGCTTTCGCGAGGTTCACCCGAGCGCCGAACAACTGCATCTGCTCGCCGACCTTCATGGCCGACACGCAGCAGGCGATCGCGGTGTCGTCGCTGAACCGCGGCCGGATCAGCTCGTCGCTCTCGTACTGGATGGAACTGGTGTCCACCGACACCCCGGCGCAGAACCTCTTGAAGCCCTCGGGCAGCCGAGGCGACCACAGGACGGTGAGGTTCGGCTCCGGTGCGGGACCGAGGTTGTAGAGCGTCTGCAAGAACCGGAAGCTGGTGCGGGTGACGAGTGGCCGCCCGTCCTCTCCCATGCCGCCGATGCTCTCGGTGACCCACGTCGGATCGCCGGAGAACAGCTCGTCGTAGGCCGGGGTGCGCAGGAACCGGACGATCCGCAGCTTGATCACCAGGTCGTCGACCAGTTCCTGCGCCCGCTCCTCGGTCAGCCGACCCGCGTCGAGGTCGCGCTGGAGGTACACGTCCAGGAACGTCGAGGTCCGCCCCAGCGACATGGCCGCACCGTTCTGCTCCTTCACCGCCGCGAGGTAGGCGTAGTACAACCACTGCACGGCTTCACGCGCGGTCGTCGCCGGTCCGGAGATGTCGTCGCCGTAGCTCGCGGCCATCGTCCGCAGTTCGTCCAGCGCCCGCACCTGCTCGGCCAGTTCCTCGCGGTCCCGGATCACCGCTTCCGTCGACGGCACCACGTCCAGGAGAGCCCGTTCCGCCTTCTTGGCCTCCACCAGCCGGTCCACGCCGTAGAGCGCGACCCGCCGGTAGTCGCCGATGATCCGCCCGCGCCCGTAGGCGTCCGGCAGCCCGGTGATGATCCCGGCACGCCGTGCGCGCAGGATCTCCTCGGTGTAGGCGTCGAACACCCCGTCGTTATGCGTCTTGCGGTACTTGGTGAACACCTTCCGCACGAACGGGTCCATCTCGTAGCCGTACGCGTCGAGACTGGCCTGCACCATGCGCAGGCCACCGTTGGGCATGATCGCGCGTTTGAGCGGTGCGTCGGTTTGCAGACCGACGATGATCTCGGTGTTCTGGTGGAGGTAGCCGGGGCGGTGGGCGGTGATCGACGAGGGTGTGTGCGTGTCGATGTCGAGGACGCCCAATTCACGTTCCTTCGCGAACAGGTCCATCAACCCCTGCCACAGCCCGGTGGTCCGCTCGGTGGCGCCGCTCAGGAAGTCGGCGTCTCCCTGGTAGGGCTTGTAGTTGTCCTGGATGAACCCGCGTACGTCGATGTCATCCTGCCAGCCCGTCCCGCGGAATCCTCGCCAGGCGTCGAGGGTCTTCTCGGTGGTGATCATGACGTCACCAGCGCTGTCATGGTGCCCCTCCTCGGGAAATCGTTCAGCCACCTCGATTTTCCGCCCGACGCGCACCGGGCCACAGAGCCCGAGGTCCCACCGCGTTCGGGGCGCAAGGAACCTGGTGGCACGGGACCTCCGACCGCGGCGGTGGTGAGCAGGTCGGTGAAGACTCAGTTTCGGACCACCGCAACGATGAGGAGTCGCCGTGAGGAAAGCAGTCGTCACCGAGTTGGGCGCGAAGCTGGAGATCCAGGAGGTGCCGGTGCCGGAGCCCGGTGACGGGCAGGTTCGCGTGCGCTTGGAGGCCTCGGGCATCTGCCACACCGACATCCACGCCGCACACGGCGACTGGCCGGTGAAGCCGACCCCACCGTTCGTGCCGGGGCACGAGGGCGTCGGGGTGGTCGAGGCGGTCGGCACCGGTGTCGACACCGCGCGAATCGGGACGCGGGTGGCGATCCCGTGGCTCGGGCACGCCTGCGGGGAGTGCTCGTACTGCGTGTCCGGCTGGGAGACGCTGTGCGAGCAGCAGCTGAACACCGGCTATTCGGTCGACGGCTGCTACGCCGAGCACGTCCTGGCCGACGCCCGCTACGTCGTCCCCGTGCCCGATGGCGTGTCCAGTGTGGACGCCGCACCGCTTACGTGTGCAGGCGTCACCACGTACAAGGCCGTCAAGGTCGCCGGCGTGCGGCCCACCGAACGGGTCGCGGTGTTCGGCATCGGCGGGCTGGGCCACTTGGCGCTGCAATACGCTCGGATCGCAGGCGGGTTCACGGTCGCGGTGGACGTGGAGGACACCAAACTCGACCTGGCCCGACGACTGGGCGCCGACCACACCGTCAACGCCGCCACCTCCGATCCGGTCGCCGAGATCCAGGCGCTGGGCGGCGCCGACGTGGCGATCGCACTCGCGGCGTCACCGCGGAGCTTCGAGCAGGCCTTCGCGTCACTGCGGCGCGGCGGACGGTTGGTGTGCGTCGGGCTGCCCGCGGACGGCCGGTTGGACCTGCCGGTGTTCGACGTGGTGCTCAAAGGCGTCAGCGTGATCGGCTCCATCGTGGGCACGCGGGCCGACCTGGCCGAGGTGTTCACCCTGCACGCCACCGGCCGGACCGAGGTGGTCGCCGAGACCCGCAAGCTGGAGACGATCAACGAGTCCTTCGCCGAGGTGCTGGCCGGACGAGTCCCGGCTCGTCTGGTGATCGAATTCTGACGGCCACAGGCTTGAGTGCGTGGCCGTGCACACCCTTGGACCGGCACGGCGACGCTCGGCGTCGTGCCGGTGTTCACCGGTGCCGTGGCCACCTCCGGGACCGCACACTGCGGCGACCGCCACCGATCGCTGTCCTTCCGTCATGGCCGTGAACTCCTCGTTGACCTGGGCCACCATCGATGCCACCACCGCCCACGACCGCGACGCCGCCTCCTGGCTGAGCCGCCAACCCGGCCGCACCGGACTCGTGCTGTAGTTCGACAGGTCGACGACCTCCGTGTGAACGACCATCGAGGGCCCAGGCCGTCGACCACACCTGATCGTCATCGGGCGACGTGCACTGGATGGCGCGGATCGGTGTGCCCGCGCAGCCACGCGCGCCACAGTTCGTCGGCTCCCCAGACGACGAGGGGGAAGGCCGCGAGCAGGGGAAGGAACTTCACCGGTGGCAGCGTGATGTCGAACAACCTGCCCAGTGCGGGTACGTCGAGCAGCAGCGCGACGAAGGCGATCTCGAAGACGATGCCCCACAGCAGCAGACGATTGCTGAGCACACCGATGGAGCGCAGTGACGCGTACTGGGTGCGCGAGGCGAAAGCGGTACCGATCTGGCACGCCACGATGCCCAGGAAGGTCATCGTGGTGGCCTGCTGCCAAGTGTGGTGCAGAGCGCTCCCGGAGCCTGTGGGCGCGTCGAGGGTCCAACCACCGTCGAGCAGCACGAGGAAGTAGCCGACCAGCACGAGCAGAGCGGACAAGCCACCGAGCAGCCCCCAAGCGCGCAGCAGCATTGGGCCGTCGATGACGTTGTCCCCGCGCGTGCGGGGCGGACGGCTCATCAAACCGGGCTCCGCGGGTTCGCGACCCAGGGCAAGGGCGGGCAGGGTTTCGGTGCCCAGGTCGATCGCGAGGATCTGCAACACGGTCAGCGGCAGCGGGATGGCACCACCGGACAAGGCGTAGAGCAGGAACGGCACGACCTCGGGGGTGGCGTGCGCGAAGATGTAGAGGATGAACTTGCGGACGTTGTCGTAGACGCGGCGGCCGGCCTGCACCGCGGTGACGATGGTGGCGAAGTTGTCGTCGGTGAGGACCATGGTGGCGGCTTCACGGGCGACGTCGGTCCCGTCGCGGCCCATGGCCACGCCGATGTCGGCACGGTGCAGAGCGGGGGCGTCGTTCACGCCGTCCCCGGTCATGGCCACCACGTGCCCCTGGGCGCGCAAGGCATCGGTGACGCGCAGCTTCACCTCCGGTGAACTGCGGGCGAAGATCAGCTCGTCGCCACCGGCGAGCAGCGCGTCCAGATCGGCCTCGCTCATCACGTCGAGTTCGGCACCGTTGACGATGGTGGTGCGGCCGTTGGAGATGCCGACCTGGTGGGCGATCTCGGCGGCGGTCAAGCCGTGGTCGCCGGTGATGACGATGAGCCGGATACCCGCGGTGTGGCAGCGGGCCACGGCATCGGCGACCTCGGGTCGGGGCGGGTCGAACATGGCCACCAGACCCAGCAGCACCAGATCGCGCTCGGCGTCCTCACGGTCAGCCGGGAGCGCTTCACCCGGACCGAGGACTCGGCGCGCGATGGCCAGCAGCCGCAACCCGCGTCCGGCCCGGTCCGCGACGACACCTGCCAGGTCGTCGCGATCAGCGTCGGTGAGAAGCCTGGACGTGCCGTCCGCCACGACGATGGCGGTGGTGTGCGCCAAGACCTCCTCGGGAGCACCCTTGACGCTGATCACGTGATCACCATCGACGTCGTCGACCGTGGACATCAGGCGCAAGGCCGGGTCGAAGTGGAACAGGCGCAGCCGGTGGGCGTCGCGCCGAGCCGCGGAGACATCGGCGCCGAGTTCGGCGGCACCCAGCGCCAAGGCGATCTCGGTGGGGTCGCCCGTCGCGGACTCCGGAGCGGCGGGATCGACGTCGGCCGTCCCGCACACGGCGGCGGAAGCGGCCAGCAGCGCGGCCGGACCACTGGTGGGCGCGGCGGGGTCGACCGTGCCCTGCGGGGTCCACACCTCGGTCACGCGCATTCGGTTGCGGGTGAGCGTGCCGGTCTTGTCGGTGCAGATCACCGTGGTCGAGCCCAGGGTCTCCACCGAGGACAGCCGCTTGACCAGGGCGCCGCGCCGGGCCAGCGTCCGCACGCCCACCGCCAAGGCGAGGGTGATGGTGGGCAGCAGCCCTTCGGGGACGTTCGCCACGAGCAGGCCGATGGCGAACTGCACCGCGTCGGGCAGCGGCAACCCGGCAGCCAAGGTGCCCAGCGGCAGGAACGCCAGCCCGGCACCGATCGCCACCGCGGCGATCAACCACGCCACGCGCTTGACCTGCTTCTCCAACGGGCTCTGGTCGCGCCCGACCTGCTGGGTCAGCGCGGCGATGCGGCCCAGTTCGGTGCGCATCCCGGTGGCGAACACCAGCGCGCGAGCCTGCCCGCCGGTGCAGTTGGTGCCGCTGAACACCACGTCACGGGCCTCCAGGAGCGGACCGACGACCTCGTCGGCTCCAGCCGACCGGAACGCGGGCAGCGACTCGCCGTTCAACGTCGACAGGTCCACCTCGACCGAGCCGGACAGCAGCCGCGCGTCGGCGGAGACCCTGTCACCCTCCTTGACCACCAGCACGTCACCGGGCACCAGGTCCTTGGCTTCGACACCGGTCTGCACACCGTCGCGGATCACCTCGGCCATCGGCGGCAAGTACGAGGCCAGGGTTTCCACCGCGTGCTCGGCCTGCCGCTCCTGGGCGAAGGCCAGACCCGCGTTGAGCACGATCACCGCCACGATCGCGACACCCAGGGCGGTCGACCCGGACACCAAGGCGAGAACCGCGGCCAGCCACAGCAGCAGCGCCAGTGGATGGGTGAACTGTCGAACCAGCGGCCCGACCCACCCGCTCCTGGTTCTCCTGGTCAGCGTGTTCGGGCCGTGCACCTCCAACCTGCGCGCGGCCTCACGCGCGGTCAGCCCCTCCGGCCGCGAACGCAGATCGCGCTGCAACCGGGCCAGCGGCTCAAGCGGGTTCTCTACAGCGATGCGTTCATCGGCAGTGGTCACTCGTCAACCATCGCGCCGGCCCGCATTCACGACGACGGCACCAAAGCACTACCGCTCGGGCACTTCGACCTCCCACCGGCAGTGCACAAGGTCCCATCTCGCCTCAGGCGGTGCGCCGATGTCGGAGGGCTTTCACGCCCTGGCGGAGGTGCAGGGTGCAGAAGCGGACAGCGCCGTCAGCCTCGAACACGACCACGTCCCTGTAGCTGCCTGCATCGGCGTGCCGACAGGGAGGTCGTGAAGCTCGAATTGCCGACCTATCCATAGTCCTTTGCGGACTCCACTGGGGACCCAGCGTTTGCTGGGAGGATGCGGTAGGTCACGACAGGTCGTGTGAAAGCCGTGAATGGGCAACAGGGTCCGCTGTTTCCACCCGACCGGGTGATCGCGGCGCGGCACATTCCCGAAAATTGATCACCTTTGATTAGCCTGCGCGCATCCCCAGAGGCAACACAATCCTACTCCAGACCAAGGTGGTTCAACCGTGCACACTCAATGGCACATCAGCGCGTTCCTCGTCGAAGCCGAAGATCACTCGGACCCCGATCACGTCGCCACGGTCCGCGAACTGAGGGCCAGGGTGCTCTTCGACCGTGGACGGCACCTGGGTGTGGTACCCGTGGTCGGCACGCCTCGTGCACGTGCTGCCGCGGGAGGAGTTCCGGCTTGTGCGGACCGACCGCAACCGCGGCAAGGTCGAACGGCCGCAGCAGCGCCGGCTGCTCGGCAAGCGGATCGGGGTCGTCGGGCTGTCGGTCGGCAACAGCGCCGCGGTCACGTTCGCGCTGGAAGGCATCGGTGGCGCGTACAAACTGGCCGACTTCGACACCTTCGGCCTGTCCAACCTCAACCGGCTGCGCGCGGGCGTGCACCACCTCGGCGCCAACAAGGCGGTGATCTCCGCGCGGCAGATGTTCGAGATCGACCCCTACCTCGACATCGAGATCTTCACCGACGGACTGACCGAGGACAACCTCGACGCGTTCGTCGGTGGGCTCGACCTGCTCGTGGAGGAGTGCGACACCCCGTTCGCGAAGGTCGCGGCACGGGAACGGGCACGCGCTCTCGGCGTCCCCGTCGTCATGGACTGCAACGACCGCGGAATGCTCGACGTCGAGCGCTTCAACCTCGAACCGGACCGCCCACTGCTGCACGGGCTGATCGGCGACGTCTCCTCGGCCGAGCTGAAGTCGTTGTCCCACCAGGAGAAGGTGGACCTCATGCTGGCCATGGTGGACGCGGAGAAGATCAGCCCCGAACTGCGGGCCTCCTTCGGTGAACTCGGCAAGACGCTCAGCAGTTGGCCGCAACTCGCGTCCGGGGTCGCGCTCGGCGGCGCACTCACCGCGGAGGCCGCCCGCCGCATCCTTCTCGGCGCTCAGTGCGTGTCCGGCCGGTTCTACGTGGACTTCGCCGAACTGATCACCCCGTCGACCAGCACCGTCGCGATCGCGAGCCTGGTGTGAGCGCGCTCCCCGTCGTCATCGCAGGCACGGGCGTGCACCTGCCGGAGCGGATCGTCACGAACGACGAACTCACGCGGATGGTCAGGACCACCGACGAGTGGATCACCAGGCGGACCGGTATCCGCGAACGCCGATGGCTGGCGCCGGAACTCGCGGTGTCGGACATGTGCGGCGAGGCGACGCGATCGGCGATGCAGGCCGCCGACGTCACCGCGGCGGACGTGGACGTGGTCATCGTGGCCACCTACACCTGGGACCAGCCCCTGCTGTCCACCGCGCTGATCGTGAAGGACGCGCTCGACGCGCACCGCGCGATGACCTTCGACGTCACGCACGCGGCATGCCTCAACGGGGTGCAGGCCCTCCTGCTCGCCGCGCAGCTGCTCCAGTCGGCCGCGACACGCACGGTGCTCGTCATCGCTGCGGACTGCGCGTCACGGCTGACCGACCCGCAGGAGCGCATCACCCGGATCTTCTTCGGCGACGCGGCAGGCGCGGCCGTGGTGCGGCGCTCCACCAGGGCCGACAGCGGTGTGCTGGCGTGGGACTTCGGCTCGGAACTGTCCTACAAGGTGCAGATCAAGGCGGGTGGCTCACGACTGCCCACCAGTGAGGCCACGGTCCAAGCGCGTGAGCACTACGTCGCGATGAACGGCCAAGCCGTCTGGGACGCCGCGACGCGGTGGTTGCCCGACAGCATCACGACCGCGGCCTCGACCGCTGGCGTAGGGGTGGAGGGCGTCGACCACTTCTTCCTGCACCAGGCCAACCTGAACATCATCCGAGCGGCACTGGAGAAGCTCGGCGTGCCGGAGGACCGGGCACCGATCACGCTGGACCGACTGGGGAACACAGGCTCGGCAGGAGTGTTCACCGCCCTGCACCACTCGTTCAGCCGTGGCCTGGTGAATCCGGGAGAGGTGTTCGTGATGTCCGCGATCGGCGCGGGCTTCCAGTGGGGGACGCTCTGCCTACGCCACTGAGCTGACTCGTGATCACCGAACCCGCGCGGGGTGCTGCGGCGCCTGGCCCCGCA
>NZ_JANYMP010000036.1:28446-89256 GCF_025061645.1 Umezawaea endophytica
CGGCGCCTGGCCCCGCAGCACCCCGCGCGGGTTCGCACCACCTGCGTGCGTAAGACCGCTTCACAGACAGCGCCGTCACGCCTGCCCTCGGGTGGACCTGGGGCGCCGCACCGCGGCGGGAGCTTTCGTGATGGCCGAAGAGTGTCGATCATGCTGTGCTCAGGGGTGAGTTTCCGGGCTGATGACGTGGCGGGTTGCCCAGCTGAACCAGCGGTCGGTCAGCGCTAGACCGGCCACTCCTGATGCGGTGCCAGCTTGGACACAGACGGACGAACGAGGCTGGCGAAGGACAACCCGGTAATGCCCTCGGTTTCTCGGCCATGTGCAGTGCGGATCGTGCCGTTGCGATGGCGTTCGGTGCCAGCCGGTAGTACCGGCGTCGGGGCGTTGCGGTTGGATCAGCACGGAGTCGTCGCCTCAACGGCGTCCGTGCTGATCTGACCTGGCCCCAGGCGTGCGGGTCACACGCCCCGCAGCGGCGGGTAGGGGTCGCCCGCCCGGTGCTGGGACTTGTTGGCGTCCCTGGCTTCCTGGAGCTGGTCCTCCAGGGTCACGATGCGGCAGGCCGCGTCCAGTCCGGTGCCCTGGTCCACCAGTTCCCGGACGCGGGCGGCCAAGCGCAGTTGGTAGCGGGAGTACCGCCGATGTCCACCGGTCGAGCGCTGCGGCTCGATCAGCTTCGCTTCACCGAGGCTGCGCAGGAACCCGGCGGAGGTGTTGAGCATCTCCGCCGCTCGGCCCATGGTGTAGGCCGGGTAGTGGTCGTCGTCGAACCTGTCGGTCGCGGCCGTCTGCTCCGGGACCTGGTCTTCACCGTTTTCTTCTGGGGTCATCGAACCTCCGCATCACGAGGGGCCCCGGCGCAGTAGCGCCGGGGCCCCGGGGTTGTTGGGTTTCACTGTCCACCTAGCCGACCGTGAGATCGGCTTCCTCTGTCCGCGTGACCCGCACTAGAAGCGGGCACTGCGGGGATCGCGTGTGCGTAACCGAAGACCACCTTCCAATCCGATGGAACCGCGGCACCTGCTCGGCGGAGTTCAGCCGAAAACAGGCGATCCGATGGCGTGCAACCCTTCCCTTCTCCTCTGATCACCAATTCGTGCATTCTCACGCGACGGTCGGCACCGGTCCTGATGCACATGCCGGAATCACCTCACCGACCATCCTTGACCACCTGCCTGGAGCCCCTTCGACCGATCGGCTCCGGCACACCTGGCCGTCCTGCGCCAACTGTCGTTCACCTGCGGTCGTGCGCTTGCTGTTCCACTCGGCCGCCGGCGCTACTCCCGCCGGCAACCCCTGGTCCACTGCCGCGAAGCCCCTTCTCTGCCTGGCTCCAGCATGTCCGACCGTCTTGCCTTGACCTCACGGGTAGTTCGTCATCTCCCGTGCCACTGACTTTCTCTCTTCTAACGAGGAGAACACTACACACAGCCGCCAGTGAATGTCTACCTCCGCCAGCGCAGATTTACCCGTTCGAGTGGCGCAGCAGTTCTCACCTGCGGCGATGCGGGCGCTCGGCTCGTCGCGTCATGACGCCGACCGCGAGGTCGCGGTCGGCGGCGGGTCAGCCGCTGTCGTTGTGCAACCTTCATCGGGGTGCAGTTCCGAACTGGCTGATCGACCCGACATCGAACCTCGCGCGATCGTTGACCCGACATGGCCGGCCAGTGGTGCGGATCGACGACCGGCCGGGTAGCTGGGTGTGCCGGGTTCGACAACATGAGCCCGGTAGGGCCCGAACGTGGCCTGGTCAGGCTCGACGTTCGCGTTGAACAGCCAGCGCTGGCGGTCGGTCTGATTACTGGTAGAAGGGCGTGGTGCGAGCCCATATGGGCACCGCGGGTCCGCAGGGCTCGCACCACCGCTCGCCACCCGAGGGCCGGCGCGGTGCCGCACCCGATCCAACCTCGCACCTGCCGGCGCGCAATGCCCGCCAGTACGCCGAACGGGGCTAGTGGCCCGTCTCGGAGGGTTCACCCGGTAATCGATCGGTTGGGCTGATCGGCGAGGCTGGTCCCGCATGTCGCGTGCGGGAGGTGGCTGTGGCTCGTCGTCCGAGCGTGTTCGTCAGGCCGTCATCGATGGAAGAGGGTCGGAAACTGCAGCGGATCACCAGATGGAGCGGCGGGCGGAGTCGGATGATCGTTGAGGCGATCCGTGCGCGGATCTGCATGATCGCCCGGGCTAAGCCCGCCGACTGGGGCATCAGCGCGTTCTCCACCTGGTCACTGGCGAAGCTGCGCGACCATCTGCTCGACCGCGGCACCGTCGCCGCGGTCAGTCGGGAAACGCTGCGCCGCATCCTGCGCGACGCCGGTGTCTCCTGGCAGGTCACCACCATCTGGAAAGCGTCCACCGACCCGGACTTCCTCGTGAAGATGCACCGCATTCTCGACCTCTACGATCATCCGCCCTGCGACGGGCGGGTGATCTGCGTCGACGGGTTCGTGCGCCACGAGGCGCTGAGTGACCGAGCGAGGTGAAGGGACCTCGCTGCTGGGCTGTCGCAGCAGCCTGGGCGAAGCTGAGGGCAGCCTGATCCAGGGGACGCTGGTGAGGGTGGGAAGCAGCCCTGACAACGACGGGACGAGTTGGAACCGCCAGACGGCTCGGGTCCGGCAAGCAAGACAAGTAAGGTGTAACGAGAGTGAACCAGTGCTAAAGCCTTGTCATCGACGCACCGGCTCCAACCTGGTGGATGCGGGCCGGGACGCAGCGCATGACCGCCATGGATGGTCAACTCCGGAGCCAGTTGAATTCGCTGGTGAGGAGGCCACGTCGAATGTCTGCGGCGTAGATGTGGCGATGCTGCCGGGGCACCAGACTGGACACCTCCCTTGTCGATCGGTCACACAGTGAGCGTGGGAACCGCTCGCGGTCGCCCTTCCGACTGGCCTGCCAGGTCAGTCACGGGCAGACAACACCCGACGGCGCCACTCCCGCCTCGGCCAGCGGTCCCCGATCGACTACAAGAAAAGCCTGCTGCCAACACCGCTAGGCGACCCACGCCGCATAACCCCGCGTCCAGCAGCCGAGGTGAAGTCCCGCTCCGGGCTACCCCCTCGAACGGATCCGGATGACTTCAGCCTGCGGGTCTCCGAGCTTGTTGTACAGCGTGAGCGCGGCACGCCAGTGCTCGGTGGCCGCTTCCGCGTGGCCGGTGTGGTCGAGGACGGCTCCGAGGCGCTCGTGGGCTATCGCTTCGCCGTGCCAGTACTCGACGGTGCGGTGGATGGCGAGTGCCTCCTCGGCATATGCGATCGCTTGGTCAAACTGGCCGAGGCTGTCGTGGACCAAGCTGAGGTCGTTCAGCGTGTTGCCGACGTTTCGCTGGTCCCCGTGGTCACGGCGGATCTCGAGTGCTCGGTGCAGCTTGGGCAGCGCCTGGTCGAACTCGCCGAGACTGTGGTGCGCCCGCGCCAGCAGGTTCAAAGCCGTCGCTTCACCCCAGGCGTCGCTTTCCTCGAGGTGGATCGTCAGGGATTCATGGAGCGTGGCGACGGCTTCGGCATTCCGGCCAAGTAGGTTGTAGACACCGCCGATGTCGCGCAGGGCCCATGCTTCGCCCCATCGAACCCCGGTCTCGCGCCAACCGGCGAGCGCCAATTGGAAGTACTTCAGTGCGGTCTCGTACTGCCGCAGTTCGCGGTGGGCGAGCGCGATGCTGTTCTGCAGCCACGCCTCGGCAAGCCGATCGTCGTCGTGCCGCGCCGACGCCAAGCCGACTTGATGGGTGGTCACCCAGTCGGCCAGTGGCCTGCGGACAAGGCAGAACGCGAACAGCGCGACAGGCATCTGCCAGGCGAGGGTGTGCTCGCCCATTTCGGCTGCCTGGCGGATCGCGGCCACCAGGTTCGCCTGCTCGGAGCCACACCAGTGGAGGGCCGTCAGCCGGTCGGGAAAGGCTGGCGCGGGAGCGATGGGCTCGGGAATGCTGATCGGGATACGAGAGAAATGCGGAGTGATGACCTGGGCTGCGGCCTCGCTGGAGTACGCATACCAGGTGAAAAGGCGATGCAACGCGGCCTGGTGGTCTGTTTCGGACTCTTCGTACTCGGCGCACTGCGCGGCGTAGACACGCAACAGGTCATGAAAACGAAAGCGGTACGGGCCGTTGACCTGCAGTAGATGTGCGCCCACCAACTTGTCTAACAGCCGCCGGGCTTTCAGCGCCGTGACCCCGGCCAGCACAGCTGCGGCGGCACTACTGATGTCCGGGCCGCTGACCAGGCCCAGCAACCGGAACATACGCGCGGCATCCGGCTGGAGTGAATGGTAGGACCAGGAGAACACGGCGCGCACATTCGTGAACTCGTCGTCCCCTGTGTCAAGCGCGTTAAGTCGCTCACGCTCTTCAGCGAGCTCTTCGACAAGGTCGGCGACCGTGAGATGAGGGCTTGCCACTAGGCGTTCCGCCGCAACCCGCAAGGCCAGTGGCAGGTGGTCGCAGTATCCGGCCAGCTTGGCGGTGCTGGTGGGATCGTCGCGGACACGGTCACCGACGACCTGTTCGAGCAGTTCGATCGCACGTTCCGGCGACAGGATGTCCAACGGCATGCGGTGTGCTCCTTCTTTGATCATCAGCCCAGTCAGGTGGCTGCGACTGGTGACCACTACTCGACAGGTCGGCGAGCCAGGCAACAACGGACGAATCTGCTCGGCCGTCGCGGCATTGTCCAGTACTACCAGGATCCGCCGGCCATGCAGCATGGAGCGGTAGAGGGCAGCCTTGGCGTCCAGTGCAACCGGAAGCCGCTCCCCGGCCACACCGAGCGCGCGCAGCACATGGTCGAGCCCTTCGGAAGCGCTGAGCGAACGTTCCACGTGGTAGCCCCGCAGGTCGAGGTAAAGGTCGCCGTCCGGAAACCGTTCCCGCACCTGATGCGCCCAATGCGCCGCGAGTGTCGTCTTGCCCACCCCGCCAGTCCCCGCGATCACTTCAGCCGGTGCCGCGCGGTCATGTGGCGTGTCAAGCCAGACATGCAAACGCGCTATGTGTTTCTCCCGATCGACGAAGTGCCTGACATCAGGCGGCAACTGTCTCGGAACCGGCAGCTCACTACCAGCAATGTGATGTATGTGCAAGCCGCCAGTGATGTCACGAGCCTGCACGACATTGGTGGCAGAACCGGGTAACTCGTTGTGCGTATCGCCCTTGCCCACATTGGCCTTCCTGGTCAACATCAGGAAACAAAGAAGGTGCAACCTCCAAACCTACCGACCCCCAAACATCCCTGTCACCAACTTGGCGAAGAAGCCCTCCAGTTACCTCATACGTCCACCCCGCTACTCCAAACGCCGGACCAGAAGGCCGAGGAACATAAGAAAATGACGAGATGAGGACTACGCTGGTCGAGCAAACGTAACCACGCCGGTTGATGCAACAACCGCAAAGTAGAATGTAGACGCCGGCCATGCACCACATGGGTCAATACCACTAACTTAAGTGATGTTTTCGCAGGTCAATGCCGATATTGCATGTTGAAAGGTTGCTGGCAGACCGGCTGCCGGTCCGCCAGTTGCACCCACATGACCTGGGCGTTCATCCAGCGCTAGCCAACGCGGTCCTACTTGGACGATCCGGTTACGGTAGTTTGCGGCACATCGCCTGCTGTGACTGACGTGTCTGACCAGTAAGATCAGTAAAACTGCAGTCCAGAGGGATGGTTGATCTTTACTTGCCCCTGGCGGCACAGATGGGCTGCCCGTACGAGAGCAAAGCGCCAGTCCAAGTGTCATCCTTTCGGTTGGTCGTCGCAGATGTGCGGAGACGTCGACCTGCTGCTCGTTACAGTCGAGCGGATGACCAAGCACGCGGTGGTGGCGGCCTTGATCGCTGCGGTCGTCACGTCGGGGCTCGCGATCGCCGTCAACCTCGCCACGGACCTCAAGGACAGCGCGTGGGCCTGGGTCGCGGTCGGCTTGCTCACGGTGCTCAGCGCAGTGGCGACGCTCCGCCTCACCTCGTCCTCCGGTGAGCCGGCCCGGATCGACCTCGACCGTGTGGCACACGACCTCGCCGAGCGTTCGAAGGACGCGTGGGACCGAGCGCTGCGCCACCGCGGTGTGCGGCGCGACCGGCTGATCGAGGTGCCCTGGGACACGATCTCGGTGAATCGGCGGCTCGAGGAGACGCTCCTGCCCTGGGGTGGCTCGGACGAAGACGTGGCGGGCGTGGCCGCGGTGCTGCTGAGGCGACGGGCGTGCCTGCTCGTCGCAGGGCCTGCCGGTGCGGGCAAGTCGTCGCTGGCCCGGCGGCTCGCGATCGCCTGCGTCACGCAACGCGATGAGCGCGACCCGGTGCCAATCCTGGTGCTCGTTCCGACCTGGACGCTGGGGGAGTCGATCCCGCGGTGGCTGGAGCGGCAGCTGGTCGCCGCCGACCCCGGCCTCGCCCGACGGAGATCCACCGCACGGGATCTGGTCGAGCAGCACCGCGTCTTCCCGGTGCTTGACGGCCTCGACGAGCTGCCGGCGCGATCCAGGGCGGTCTTCGTCGAAGCACTGGCCGACTGGCTGCCAGACGACGCGCCCCTCGTGGTGACGTGCCGGGCGGACGACGCGGACCAGCCGCACGACGCGGACGACCTCCCGATCGACGCGGTGCTCGTGCTGCGCCCGATCGATCGGGACGAGATGGCAGGGGTGGTGGCGAGGTCGTCTCGGACCGGGTGCGCCGCCGCGTGGACCACGTTGTTGGACACCCCGCACGTGGCGGAGGCGCTCTCCCGACCACTCATGCTTTCCTTGGCGGTCGAGGGGTACCGCGACCGCGATCCCGCCGAGCTGGGACGGCTGCCTGACCGGGCGGCGGTGGAAGACCGCCTCCTCGGCGCGTTCCTGCGCACCGTGGCGCGCAGGCGCGGCAACGTGCCGGACCCGACCGTGCGTGACCACTCCGCTGACCGCACGTCGCGTCGGCTTACCTTCCTGGCGCGGCACCTCGACCGGCTCGGCACGACCGACCTGCGCTGGTGGGAACTGAGGTCTGCGGTGCCGCGCGGTCGCTTCATGATCGCCGTGTTCGTCGCGGTCGGACTCGTGGTGGCGGCGGTGGCAACCGCCTGGGTGGGACCCGGTCAGGCCGCGTTGATGGGCTTGGCAGGCGGTGGGCTGGCGTGGCTGGAACTCGATCGTCTCCGCCCGCCGCTGCTGCCCCAACGGCTCGGGCGGGTGGACCTCCGCGACGCGGCCCGGTCGCTTCGACCGGGCCTGTGGCGGCGGTTCGCGACAGGCGCACTCATCGGGGCGTCGCTGCCCTGGCCGTTGGGCGCGGCCACGTGGCTGACGTGGCAGCTCTCACCGGGGTTCACCCGTCAAGCGCTCGGTGGTGGCGGCATTTTCCCGAACCTGCTCGTTGCCGATCCGATCTTCCTGCTGGTGTCCATGAGCACGGTTCTCGGTGTCGCCGTGGGTGGGTTCTTCGCCTTCCGACTGGCCGAGGACCCCGAACTCCTGCTGTTCAAGGAGAACGTGCTCGGCAGGGTGGAGCCCCTGACCTCGCCGAACCAGCCGGTGGAACTCGGCCTGGGAGCGGGCCCGCGGCACACGCTGGGGCAGGATCGGGCCTGGTCGCTGCTGCTCCTCGGCACAGCGGTGGCGGTGCCGACCCTCCTCGTCCTGATCATGACCGCCGCTCCCGCGAACGCCCGCGAGGGGTTCGGGCCCATTGGGTGGGTGCAGGACAACCCGCAGTCGTCGACCCTGTTGTTGATCACCGCCTACGCGCTGGACGTGTGCTACCGCTCCGAGTGGGTGTGGTTCGTCGGTGCACGCGCCGTGCTCGCCATCCGCGGCGAGATGCCGTTCCGGTTCGTGCGCTTCCTGGACGAGATGGAATCGTGGGACGTGCTGCGCAGGGAGAGCGACGCGCACCGGTTCCGACACGACCTCCTGCGGACCTGGTTGCTCAAGCAGGCAGCGAAGGACCGCTTCCGCACGCTCGACCCGCGCCCGCAGCGCCTTCTGCGCTTGCTCGCACAGCACCCCGGCTCCGACTTCGACACGAAACTCGCCGCCACCCTGGCCGGCATAACACCGGCCAGGGTGGCCAAGGATCTCGCCCCGGCCCGCCAGGCCCACCTGCTGCTGGCCGGTGACGCCCGTTATCAGTGGACCTCCGGCAGCCGCGCGGCAGTACTCGAACTCGCGGACCCGTGCCGGGACACCGTCACCGCGCGTCGCGTCCGCGACCACTACCGGGATCTGCTCGTGCCGAACCCGCGCGAGGAACCGGTCTCCGGGCGACTCGCGCTGCGCCTCGACGAACAGGGGCAGGCGGCCCTCCGGTTGGAGGTGGACAACGTCTTGGCGTGCGTCCGCGACGCTGCCGCTGACGGGGACTTCGCGTACGTGGCCGAAGTGTCCGTGCTCGTCCTGCCTTACCTGGCCGAGTGGAACCTGGCCTCGGCCGGGCTCCACCTGCTCGACGACGTCCTGGCGCGCGATCTCCCGGAAGCGGTCGAACTCCCGCTACGCCTGATGTCTGCCTCGTTCGACCTGCGGTCGGACGAGGTGGACCGCGTGCTCGCGCTCGCCCGGCGGCTCGGCCACCGCGACCACGAGGCCGCCGCGCTGTGTCTGGCTGCCACGCTGGAACCCGGCGGCAGCCACCTGGAGCGGGCTCTCCACCTGGCACAGGGGACAGGCCTCCACGCCACCGTCGTGCTCGCGCAAGCCGGTGCGGCGTACGGAGCGGACGACCCGGCCGCAGCGCGGAAGCTCTATGCCCGTGCCAGGATCCTCGCGCTGCGCGGCGGCGGGCGTGCCGAGCTGGCCGCTGCATTGAAGGGTGGCGGCTGGTGTGTCCTGGTGTTGGGTGATCCGCGCCGAGCCCTGTCCTACCTGAGACCGGCGCTCCGCGTCCAAGCCGGCCTCGGTGCCACCCTGTCGATGGCATCGACGGCCTTCGCCGCGGCCGACGCCTGCTGGCAGTTGGCCCGCTACCGCACCATGGAGTTCTACGGGGGCAAGGCGCACCGCGCCGCCGAATCGATCGCCGAACCAACGCTGGCGGGTGCCGGCCGTTATGCGCAGGGAAAAGCGGTTCTGGCACAAGGCAGGGCTATGGACGCGGTGACCCACCTGCTCGAAGCGCACCGGTACCGCACCGTCAAAGGCGCGGTCGTCTCAGCCGCCGTCGTACTCCTCGACCTTGTTAAGGCGCTCGTCCAGGTCGGGCATGACCTGGCAGCGCAGGGGAAGGACGGCAGATGGGCGTTGGACGAGGCCCGGAAGCGGCTCATCGAGGCCAAGGACGTGTTCGCTGAAGCGGGTGACACCGAGCAGGAGGAGATCGCCGCCCAGGAGTTGGCTGTGCTGATGGACGAGGTAGGCCTGTGGGCGTGACGCACTACTCTGCCTCGCAGCCGCGTGGTATTCCGGCTGGTGGGCAATAAGATCGTCGATGAACTCGGGCGATACCTGCCACACGACGATCTTGAGACCCTGTGCCGCTCGAGAAAATCATCGCTACTGGTCAAGTGGCATATCTGTACTCGTTGACGAGTCCGCCCAGGATGCGGGTACAGAACAGTCTGTGGGTGTCGCGGTGGGGTCGCGCAGCGGGGTGCTGTTGGGCATCGGGTGGTAGTTGGTCGCGGGCCTCTACTGCTTGCCCGGTAGGGCGATCGGCAGGCGTGGGTTACCCCGGCCTTGACGAGTTCGGTCAGCATCGGGTCGAGTGCGCTTATGGCGAGGGGCAGGTGGCCTTCGCCTGCGAGAAGATGGACCCTGGCTCTGAGAACGGTGTGGGTCAGTCCTTCGCTGTGGATGAAGGGGATGAATCGGTCTTCGCTGCCGCGCCAGACGCTGGCTCGACTGCATTCCGCGAGCCAACCACTAGCTCGTCCGTCGAGTCTGATGTGTCCACCCTGTATTGCATCGAGGCCTCGGTGAATGCTGCCAATGGAACTGGTTCGGTGGGTAGTATAGAATTTGTATGCGAAATTGCCCACGATGACAGCATTGGTCGTTGGGACCTGCGACGGCTTCAGGTAGATGATCGTATGGTTTTTCCGGAAAGTTGAGCGCAAGTGAAGAGATCCAGTGTGAAATTGGTGTCGCTGTGTCAGTGAGGTCAATATTGAACATGCAAAGAACGACCGGCGCAGGGATCTGTGAGATTTGTAGACAGGCTGTAGTCGATGTGAATCGAGTCGCTTGGCTGGATCTGGATTATTTGAATGCCTCGCTGAGGTTATCTTGCTCGGTAGGTTGGTTGACCATGTGGCGTAGTCTGCAGTATCATTTATCCCATGGACACCCGCTCTATGCAGGTATGCCACGTTAGAGCAGACGAGTCCCCCCTCGGTCACTCAAACGCGGGACGTATCCCGTATATCATGCAGTCTCGTACAGCCTCACCTCGTGAGCGGGCGGTACCTCGGAGTACGGGACGCATCCCGTGATGTGACCGTCCGATCCGGGCGGTCACGTACGTGAGCACTCACATCATTCCGGGAATCGCCCTCGCGGCATCCCCGCTTCCGCGCGATCCCGAGAATCGTTCCCGCCCCGATTCCGGGAATTCCCCGACCACCGCGTCCCCGCGACGTCGGGAATTGGATCTCCGTCGCACCGAGGCACCGGAGTTCGGCGAACTGCCCGCCGTCCGCCGGCGTCACCTGCGCCGCTACGGCATCGCCGTGTTCGACGGCGACGGCCGCATCACCGACCAGCCACTGTTCGCCCTACTCGGGTTCACCGCGGGCCTGCGCGTGGAGATCGGCATCACCGACGGGCACGCCCTGGTCGTGCGCGCCAATCCCGAGGGCGGATCGGTGCTCACCCGGCGGAGCATGGTGCTGGTGCCCGCGAAGGTGCGCCGCTGGTGCGGTTTCGGACCCCGCGAACAAGTCCTCCTCGTCGCCGTCCCCCACGAGTCGGCGTTGATCATCCACGGGCTGGAGAAACTCGACCACGCCCTGCCCCGGCCTCGAGCGCTGGTCGCGGCGATGCATCCGCTGGGCGGGGCCGTCCCGAGTGCGCAGTCTGCGGCGGGCCGGGGAGCGGGCGGGGGAGCGCGCGGTGTGGCAGGGCGCACCGGGGGAGCGGACGCCGGGCCGGGACATGGGGGTGTCCGGTGAGCGGGAACGGGCCGAATCCGGGCGACGTGGCGATCGTGCTGCGGATGATGGAGACCTTCGACCTGCGCCTCGAGGACCTCGTGGCGGGCGCGGTGGCGCGGGTTGTGCCGACGTTTGCGGAGGTGGATCCGCTGGTGCGGGAGTGGGTGCCGGGCCCGTCGCGGCGGATCTACGGCACCTACTGGGACCGGATCGTCACGTGGTGGGGGGAGCGGCGGCTGGACGAGCCGACGGTGGTGGAGGTGCAGGAGTTGATCGAGCACGTGCGGGAGACCGCGGTGGTGCGGCGGTCGAGCAACGGCGGCAAGGGCGCGGCGCTGCACGCCTATTACGCGTTGGCGTGCGTGTATCGCTACGCCGTGGAGGTGGACATCCTCACGGCACGGCAGACCCTCCGACGATGCCACCAGGCCCAGTGACACCACCCCCCCGGATCATGGGTTCGACTGGGGGCGTCAGTCATGCCGGACCTGGCGACCACGACTCCTTGTCAGGAGCCACGAAAACGGTAACGGGGGCCGAGGTTCACCGCCCGCCCGTCGACCCGCACGGTCACCTCGCCGAGCAGACCGAACTTCACCCCCATGGCCGACTCCCTACCCATCCATGGATAGCGGTTTGACCTGCGTGATGCAGGAATCTGGCAACCAGTTCACACGATCGGCCGTCCACTCTTCTCATCGAGGCGGGAAGCACGACCACCCGCTTGTCACATCGGATCCAAGGGCGTAATGCCTGAGTTCCAACGGGAAGGCGGTAGGACGAGGACCAAGACTGGCAGGCTGCGCCTGCGGCGACGTCATTCGACGTCGTGGCTGCGGCCTGCACCTACGAGGCCGTCCGGAACTCCGTCGTCAGAAGCTGCTCGGCACACAGCACCCGGTGGTGCCGACCAAGACCACGGGTCAGTACATGACCGGACCGGCCCCTGCGGGCTGGTTCACCTGGACCAACTCAACGGGGCCGCGTCAGGGTCACCGCTGTCGGCGCGGCCATGTTCGTGATCACCAACGCTGCAAGCTACGTACCACCACCGAAAAAATCGGTGGGTCGAAAGGCCTGACAGTGGTCAGCGAACATCATTCACCATTATCTCATCTTCACGAGGGGTGCTCTGGTGAATCGATCTTCAGTCGATCACCAATAAGATCATTTTAGTCAAGTTTTTGGTGTTAATAATTCAGTAGCTATGGCGACTTTTAAGTTTTCCGATGAGCGCAGCGCTGATGCTGACGCCAGCCGAAGTGAAGAACCGTCAACTCGCACATGCTCGCGGGGCTGATCAATTACCTGAATGATCAGTGCCGGGTAAACTCGGCTGATCGCCTGGTGTTTCCGGTAAGAATCGACGGGCACCCGTCGGGGTGTCTCCATATAGTTTCCAGGGAGCCTATGATGAATGGATCAAGGAAAAACCGCACATGGAGTGCATTTGCCCTGATCGTGGCGCTTGGCGCGGCGCTGCTCGCCGGTGCTCCGGCATGGGCAACGGGCATGACTTCGCCGGAGATCGCCATGTCCCACAACGGAGTGGGGCAGTCAAGCGGCCCATTCGCCGCTCCGAGGAGTTTCGTCGCGGGGTTGGGCTGGAACGCCTGCTCACCCGGAGAATTGTGTCTGTTCGTAGAAGTCGACGGTGGAGGAGGGGGGTTCGCCTGGGCTGCCAACGGGGCCACCAGTGACTTCCGGACTCTTGTGTGCCGATCCGGTCAAGGCTGCTATCCTGGAACCTTCGACAACGAGGCAAGTTCGTGGTGGAACCGTACTGGCCAGACCTTCTGCGTCTCGGATGGCTACAACGGCGGAAATCCCGACAACACCATGCCGCCCGGCACTCGGGGCAACTTCACCACCACCGGCTGGAACGACCGTCCGTCGTCGCTCGGATACCTGGGTTGCCCCTAGGTCCAATACCAGTGACTTAAGGGTTGCTGTCCGTTCGTCTGACGGACGCGGGTACAGGAGTCGACGGCGCGATCGGCAAGGATCAATCCCGAAAGCCAGGGGTCTCGGTGCATCACGCACCGAGACCCCTTCGTGATGAGGAGGCGATTTCGCTGACCTCCCTCGAAGACTGCGAAACGTGAGCACGAAGCCCCAGTCGGTCTAACCCGAGGGGCAGGCAGCGGAGATGCTGGCGGCCGGGTCCACTGCGCCTGGTATCGAGATCGAGCCGTTACTCCGGTCATCCGCCACCATCGAGATCGACACCCGGAAACTACTCGCCGAAGTGATGGACCAACCGGCGGCGCTCGCCGGTCCACCGCCATCCCGTCGCTGGCCGTTCAGATCACGCTATGCGGCTGTCGTACCAGTAGGGCTTTGTTAGGTTCGCCGCCCAGTTCCTTCGCGACGCCGAGGAGAACGGCGACTAGTTCGACCCAGACGAGGCCCGTCGCAAGGCCGTGCGCCTGCTCAGCGAAATGGTCGGCGCACTGATGCTCTCCCGAGCCGTGCACCACGTCGAGCCCGAACTCTCCGACGAGATCCTGCGGGCCAGCCACAGCAACGCTGTCGACTGAGCACTCGGGAGTAGCCGCAGGACCTCTGCGTCCAGGGCGTGGGTGAGCTTCTGTCGTGCTTGCCTGGTCGTGATCGCAAAATCCACGTCGTCGGGTACGGCGCAAAATCCACGTCGTCGGGTACGGCGGCGTCACGACAGCGGTTCCGGTCCTGTGAGGTTGTCCCCGAAGTCCAGACACCAGACTTATGACACGAGGGCGAGACCTCGACGATGGCCAACGCGGACTTCGTGCGGGGTGCGGTAGTCGAGTGTCGAATGTAGACGGTCGTGGTTGTAGTAACCAAGGTAGGCGAAAACGTCCCGCCGGGCGTCCTCCGGGGTGTCCCAAACGGTTGTGCCGATCTCGAGATCTGGCCGCGTGGCGGCGCGCGAGCAGGTTTCGGTGCCAGCGCAGCACCGTTTCCGGACGTACTGGCAGTTGAAGCTGACGATGGGCTGTCAGGGGGAGCCGGTGCAGCAGTGCCGCGAGGAACATTCGATCGGCGGGGAAGAGCCGTAGTTGAGTCTTGCCCAGTTGGCGTTCCAGGACGGTGATCTGGTGCCGTAGCACCAGGATCTCCACGTCCTTGTCGCGGTCGCTCATGTGCAGCAGGCGCAGTAGGGCGAACGCGTTGGTCACGTTCAGGTAGGCCAGCCGAAGCAGCATGGCTGGTCATCATGCCTGCTTATCGGCAGCAGCGTGATCACGACTGCATCCGCGCATGGGTCTCTGTGAACCCTCTGCCACCTGCATGGATGAGGTTTTCAGCAGGTACAACGCTGGGGAGGGGCGCGATTCCTGGCCTTGGCGATGTGCGCGGGGTTGCACCTTCCGCAGCGGCATGTGGTCCAGTGGACCCACATCCCGATCCTCCAAGGAAAGGTCCCCGCTCGTGCACCCGTCCTTCATGCCACCCCGCCAGGTCAAGATCGGTGACGCGGCGGCCTTCGCCGGCAGCACGCCGCGGGCGATTCGCCACTACCACGAGATCGGCCTGCTCCCCGAGCCCGAGCGGGGCGGTGACGACCGCCGCCGCTACGGGTACGAGGACATGATCCGCCTGCTCTGGATTCGCAAGATGGCCGACGCCGGGATCGCCCTGGGCGACATCCGTGACGCCTTCACCACCGGCACGGCTCCCGACGGCGCGGACAGCGAAGACGGCATCACGGGAACCCTGAAGCGGTTGGAGGAAAACCTCGCCGAGCAGGAGGCGGAAGTGCGGCGGCAACGGACCGCCGTGCGGCGGATGCGCGCCGAAGGCAGCCGGATGGGCCTGCTCTCCGACTTCGTCACCCAACGCCTCACCGGCCTGCCCGAAGGCTCCCTGCGCCAAGCGGACCTGGACACCCTGCTGGTCACCGAGCGGATGCTCGGCCCGCTCGGCGCGGCCTTCCAAGCCACCCGCTTCATCGCCCTTGCCACGCATCCCGCTCTGCGGGCGGAATCCGACCGCATCGACGGCGCCGAGGCGGCACTCGACGACAGCGTCGCCGTCGACGATCCACGGGTGGCTCACGTGGCCGCCGAGCGGCACGCCTTCGAGAACACCCTGATGGCCGTCATCGAGGAGACCGGCCTGGACAAGGACGACGATGCCCTCCTCGACGCCTGGGACACCCTGCACCCCGCTACCGCCGATGATGAGGCGGACCTCGGCTCTTGCAGGCGGGAAGCTGGTTCCATGAGCTTGGCCGAAGCCAATAGCAAGATGCCCTACGACTTCTCTCCGGCCCGCCAGCGCTGCGTGGAACTGTACTTCGAGCTGCTCGCCCAAGACTCACTCACTACCTAAAACACAGTCTGAGCTTGTCGTTCAAGCAGTTCAGCGTGGTTTGGCGCCCTTCTTGTGATTGGCCGGTCGTGTGTGGGCCTGCTCGGTGGCCAGGACGAGTCCGGCGTCGAAGCCTTGCGCGACAACACGATTCCTCGAACCGAGTGGGCGACCTGGTCCAGTCGGATGGGTTTTGGTGTCGTTGTCAGACGTGCGGTCTTCGTGTGGATGTTGCGGAACCCGCGCCGGCCTCGTGCCGGGGTCAACCTGGCCGGTTCGGTGGGGCGTTCCCACGGACGTGGCGTTGACACCGGAGCACCACAACCAGACCGGTTTGTTCACCCTGCCGCTGGGCAGGTGTCCGACCCGCAGCAGGAGAACGGTGCCCTCGATGATCGGCAGTGGTCCCGCGTGGTTGGCCCAGGCACAGCGGCTGGTCAGTCTGGGGTGCGGGCGGTTCCAGGCCTGGACGGTCGCCGTCCCGTAGCGGCGGGTATCGGTGCTGGTCACTACGTGTTCCTCGCCCCAGGTGGCGGGGTCGCCGAAGGCGGACGGCCACCGTGTTCGACCACGACGCGCGCAAGCGCGCCACCCCGGTGCAGTTGGTCGACGACTACCACGGCGGCCAGTACCTGGTCTACGACTGCGACCGTTTGCTGCGCATCAGGGTAGGCTACATCCGCGGCGACAACGCCGTGCTCAGTGGACTGTTCTTCGACCCAACCGGTCGCTAGCTGGAGAATTGACCTGTGCGTCGTGGCCAGGGCAGCGGAATTCGCCTTGGTGAAGGTGCACAACTCCCTGGAGATTGTTGAGACATCCTGGCCAAGCTGGCGGCCAATCGCGCTCTCTGAGAGCTCAAGCGCACAGCAGCGCGCTGTCCTCACAGTCGACGCCTCCGACTGCTCTCTGGCAGCCTCGACGACCTCATGTCGCTGAGAACGTGGCTCACGGGGGCCGCCGAAGCGCTCAAGGTCTCCGCGTGTTCGAGTCTGCGTGGAGCAGTCCCTCGACGAACAATATCAAGGTATTGAATGATAGGGTCGTCTCACATATCGACTTGCGGGAGGCGACCTTGCTGTCCGACACTCACCCCAACGCCGTGTGGCTGGCCGACATGTACCGAGGCGGCGCGGTGATCACTGCCGACTCAAGCCTCGGCGAGGACGAGCGGGTCCGGCTGCTGAACGAGCACACGGCCGAGGTGATGAAGAAGATGTCTCCGGACCTGGTGATCCACACTGGTGGCGTGCGCTTGGCGGCGACCGGTGGGATGGAGTTCCTGCGCAGGTACATGAAGCGGCGGGCGAGTCTCGCCGATGCCAGTGTCGAGCCCGTCCAGTTCGACCAGATCCTCGCGGATGACTACTACGGCATAGTCCACGGCACGTTCCGCACGTCGCGCGGTGACTGGACGTGGACTCGTGTCGGCATGGGGGCGTGGCGCTTCAAGGACGGCCTGGCCGTTGAGCACTGGGAGCTCTCGGACGGCCCGACGTGGGACGAGTTCTTCCTCGCTGGTGATCCGGAGTCGTTCACGGGTTCAGCGCAGGAGTTCTGGACAAGCGGGTCCTGAACCGCCCGGCACCTGCTGGGACGCCTTGCGGTCGGACATCGGGAAGACTACGGTCGGTTAGTGATAGATGTGTCTCATTTGAGAATGAGGTTCTGCTGTGTACATAGTCGCACCGACCGACAGGGTGTCCATCGCGCCGAGTTGGCCTCGAACGCCGGCGGCGGAGATCCGTCGGCTGGGAGAAGTGGCGGCCGCGAACGTCGGCGACGCGTTGCAGCGGATGACGGTGATGGACGGCGGTATCCGGCTGCTCGCCGGGCGCGCCCCGCTGCTGGGCAACGCTCTCACGGTCGACGTCCGATCAGGGGACAACCTGGCCATTCATCGTGCGCTCGACGACGCCGCGCCTGGTGACGTCCTGGTCGTCAACGGACACGGTGACCTGACCCGTGCGCTCGTCGGCGACCTGATCGGCGAGATCATGGTGAATGGTGGTGTTGTCGGCGCTGTGATCGACGGCGCGGTTCGCGACGTTCAGTCGCTCTCGGAGATGGGGCTGGTCGTATACGCGCGGGCGGTCACCCCCGCGGGTCCCTTCAAGGATGGTCCCGGCTCCATCGGTGGGCCGGTTGCGGTCGGCGGCGTCGTGGTGGAAGCGGGCGACGTGCTCGTCGGCGACGCGGACGGCGTCGTGGTCGTCCCGCGGCATCGGGTGCGGGAGGTCGTCGACGCGGTCGACGGGATCGGCGAGAAGGAAAGGGTGCTCCGGCAACGCATCCTCGCTGCCCGCACAGACGCCGCCGAGGTGACTCGATGATCGCTGCGGCGCCGGCCCTTCGCATTGACGAACTGCTCTGCTCCTCGCGGCGCCCCACGCTCACACCTGCTCCGCCAGGCACCATCTCCCTGGCGATGGGCGAGCCGGACTTCCCTACGGCGCCGGAAGTGGTCGAGGCCGCGGTCGCGGCTCTGCGTGCCGGAGACACCCACTACGCAGACCAGAAAGGCTTGCCGGAACTGCGGGCCGCGGTCGCGCTCCGGTTGCCCGAGCGCCCCGGCAGGGCATGGGGCCCGGACGACATTCTGGTCACCCACGGTGCTACCGGGGCCTTGACGGCCGTTGTGCTCGCGATGATCGGTCCCGGTGACCGCGTGGTCATCCCGGAACCGGCCTACTCGTTGTACGCGGACCTGGTCGTCCTGGCCGGGGGCACCGTGGACTTCGTCCCGCTCGGCCCGGACCTGCACTGGGACCTCGACGTGCTGGCGGCCGCGCTGCCCGGTGCCAAGATGATGATCTTCTCGAACCCGTCGAACCCCACTGGCGTCGTGCATGACGCGCATGAGCTCAAGGCCCTCGGAGACCTCCTCGACGGCTCGAACGTCCTGGTCGTCAGCGACGAGGCGTACCACCGCCTCGTCTATCCGGGATACGAGGCGATCTCGGCCCTTGCGATCGAGTCGTTGCGAGATCGGACGGTCCACGTGCAGACCTTCTCCAAGACGTATGCGATGACAGGCTGGAGAGTGGGTTACCTGACGGGCCCGCGGGACGTGGTCGACGCGGCGGCTCACGCGCACCGCACCCTCAACGGATCCGTGAACACGGCGGTCCAACGAGCTGCCGTTGCGGCACTCGACCTTCCGGACGGCATCGTCGGCGCCATGGTCGACACGTACCGGCGGCGCCGTGAGCTGGTGGTCTCACGCTTGTCGGGCGTTCCCGGCCTGCACCTGGTTCCGCCGGAGGGCGCGTTCTACGGGTTCCTGCGGTACGACGCCGCACGTCCGTCCGAAGAGGTCGTCCGTGAACTCGCCGAGCAGAAGGTGTTGGTCCGGGCCGGCGCGGAATACGGCCCCTCCGGGGAGGGGCACATCAGGATTTCGTTCGCGGCCTCCGAGGACGACCTGCTGGCCGGACTGGATCGCATCGTCGCCCACCTCGGCGGCGCGAGTTCCTGACGGGGAGGAATCGTGCGCCGTCGCACCGCGCATCTCCGAGCGGTGACATGCGCCGTGATCAGAGACGGTACCCTTGGCCTGCAGTTCTACGAGGTAGGGGAGGCCCGTGTCCGATCAGCAGCCCGCCTCGCGTGGGGGGCGCAAGTTGCGCAGTGACACTCGCCGCAACCTCCGCCGTCTCCTCGAAGCCGTCGGTGAGCTCGCCAGGGAGGCGCCCGACGAGCTCACCATGCAGGCGGTCGCCTCTCGTGCGGAGATCGGCCCGGCCACCGCCTACCGCTACTTCTCCTCGATGGAGGACGTGCTCGCGGCGTACGTGCTCAGTGTCGTCGAAGAGCTCAGCGACTTCACCGCGGAGTCGACCGCGCAGGGCAGGCCGCTCTTCGACGCCGTCGTGGACAAGTGGGTGGATCTTCTCGCGCGGCACGGCCCGGCACTGGTCCGACTCCGGTCGCGGCGGGGCTACCTGGAGCGGCTGCACGACGGCAACGAGATCATCGCCGCCATGCGGGACGCTTGGAGCGAGCCCGTTCGGGGTCTGCTGGATGACATCGGTCTTCCGCACGATCTGCTCGAGGACGCGTTGTTCCTCAACAACATGATCTTCGATCCGCGTGAGATCCAGGACCTGCTGCAGGCGAGGGGCCTGTCCCGACGTGAGGTCATCATCCGGCTGACCGAGGCGTACTGCGGTGCGCTACGCGGATGGGCGCGCGTCGGCTGATCCAGTGATGTTCGTGCCGGGCAGCGACTTCGTCGTTCTCCTGGAAGAGCTTTGAGCGCGAACTCTCCTGTCTGATGTAGACGGTCGAGGTCGTGGCGGCTGCCTGTGCGGTCGCCCGTCAACTTGTTCTGTGAACACCTCATGTCCGCTCGTCCTTGATGTCGACCCGCGGGTGGGTCGTCCTAACGTGGCGGTAATATGATAGAGTCATCTCAAATCATACAAGAGTGTCATTCAAGAGAGGAGTTGAGGTGGCACTGAGAGAGGAAGAGCCGAAACCGCCTCTGGCAAGGCGACCGCTCCGGCTTGGTTGTGATGGCTGACCCCGCCCGCGAGGTCGCGACGCGGATGGCGGAGGCAGCCGAGGCTTGGCTCGGGTCTTTGGATCCCGTGCAGCGCGCGGTGGCCATCGGGCCGGCACCGGGTGTCGGCGACGAGGGCGAACGGACCCGCTGGTTCTACACGCCCACCGACCACGGCGGTCTGACCTTCCACCAGCAGAACCCCGCCCAGCACCGGTTGGTGATGCGAGTCGTCGCGAGTGGACTGTCCGAAGCGGGCTACAACACCGTGGCCACCGTGCTCGGCTTGGAGAACGTGCTCGACCGCGTCGAGGGCTTCTCGGTCGACTGGGAACGAGAACGCACCCGTGACCCTGGTATGTACTACCTGCGGGTCTTCGGTGAACCCGGTGACCGGCAGCCTTGGGGCTGGCGGTTCGGCGGCCACCACGTGTCACTCAACAACCTCGTGGTGGACGGGCGGGTCGTCTCCACCACGCCGTGTTTCCTCGGTGCCGACCCGGCCAGCTCACCGCTCCTGGGCTTCGCGGCACTGCGCCCGTTGGGAACCGCGGAGGACTTGGCACGCGACCTGGTCCGCTCCCTGACGCCCGGCCTCGCCGGCCGCGCGGTACTGCTGTCCCGTTCCCCCAACGACGTCGTGGCAGGTAACAGCACGAAGGTCGAGGACCGCGTGGTGAAGCGCAGCGAGCTGTGGCGCCGTGGTCCGTATGTCCCGGAACGGGCCGACCAGCCGGCCACCGGTCTTGACGGTGCGGACCGGCGCGCACTCGCTCTCACCCCGGCCCCTCGTGGAGTACCGGGCGGTGAGCTCGACTTCGCCCAGCGGGAACTGTTGAAGGCCTTGCTGAGCACCTATCTCGACCGCGTACCGGAGGGGGTGTCCCCGCTCGCCCGGTACGACGACCCGGCTGCGCTGGACGCCGTGCACTTCGCCTGGGCAGGCTCGACCACGGCGGGCGAACCGCACTACTACCGCCTGCAAGGCCCGCGACTGCTGGTCGAGTGGACCAACGTCCACCGCGGTGCCAACCACGCGCACGCCGTGTGGCGGGACCCGGAGACGGATTTCGGCGGCGACGTCCTGGCCGCTCACCACGCTGCGCACCACGTACGAAGTGCCCTTTGAACGGAGTTCCACGTACATGGCCGGCTCACGACCCCTAACGACCGACGCTCCGCCACACACCACGCGTCCTACGCTCCGCGGATCTTTCGGCATGTGTGCGTCGACGCACTGGCTGGCTTCCGCGACGGCCCAGTCCGTCCTGGAACGAGGCGGCAACGCGTTCGACGCCGCCACGGCAGGCGCCTTCGTGCTGCACGTCGCCGAACCCCACCTCAACGGACCCGGCGGGGATCTCGTCGCCGTGCTCGCCACCGCGGCGGACACGTCACCGTTCGTGCTGGCTGGGCAGGGACACGCTCCGCGAGGTGCCACGATCGAGCACTTCCTGGGTGAAGGGCTCGACCACGTTCCGGGTGCCGGTGCCCTGGCCGCCGCTGTTCCCGGTGCGGTCGACTCCTGGCTGTGGCTGCTCGCCGAGCTGGGCACCTGGGAGCTCTCGGACGTCCTCGCCTACGCGATCGGCTACGCGGAGCGCGGAGTCCCGGTCGCGCCCCAGTTGGCACGAGTCCTGGCCACGGTCGAGGGCCTCTTCCGCGAGCACTGGCCGACGTCCTACGCGCTGTGGATGCCGGAAGGCCGCGTTCCGCAGCCGTACACCACCCTGGTGAACGCCACCTACGCCCGGACCCTGCACAGGCTGGCCGCTGCCGGAACCGGCGCCACGCGGACGGCACGGATCCACTCCGCGCGCGATACCTGGAGAACGGGGTTCGTCGCTGCGGCGGTAGCCGAGTTCGCGGCGGTACCGCACCGGCACTCCTCCGGTGGCGACCACGCCGGGGTGATCACCGCGGCCGACTTCGCGGACTTCGCCCCGGTGCTGGAGCCCGCGGTCACCGCGCAGTTCCGGCGGACGACGGTGGCCAAAGCGGGCCTGTGGTCCCAAGGCCCCGTTCTGCTGCAAGCCCTCACCTTGCTCGACCACTTCGACGACGAGCAGATCAACCCGTCGACAGCGCTCGGAATCCACACGATCACCGAGGCCGTGAAGCTCGCCATGGCGGACAGGGAGGCTTACTACGGACACCTGGCTCCGGAAGACGCGGAGTCCGTTGTGCGCCGCCTGCTGTCACCCCGGTACAGCAAGGAGCGCGCACATCTGATCGGTGAAGTCGCGTCGACCGAGTTCAGGCCTGGCGACATCGGCATCGCGCCGTACACACCTCCACTTCTTCCCCGGCGACCGGCCCACCAGGCGGCCGGTGTCGGGGAACCCACTGTGCAGCAGACGGGGGAGACCAGAGGCGACACGTGCCACATCGACGTCGTCGACCGATGGGGGAACATCATCTCGGCCACCCCGTCGGGAGGATGGCTCCAGTCGTCCCCCGCTGTGCCGGAGCTCGGTTTCTCGCTGGGCACCCGACTCCAGATGGCTTGGCTCGACCCCGCGGCTCCGTCACGCCTGGCGCCGGGGAAAAGGCCTCGCACGACGCTCAGCCCGACCTTGCTGCTGCGCGACGGCACTCCGGTGGCGGCACTGGGGACACCGGGTGGCGACCAGCAGGACCAGTGGCAACTGCAGTACCTGGTGCGCACGCTCGCGTTGGGTCTCGCTCCGCAGGAAGCGATCGACGCCCCTGCGTTCCACACCACCGCGGTGGTGAGCTCCTTCTGGCCACGCACCTGGGCGCCGGGCGGACTGGTCGTCGAGGACCGAGTGGGCGACGCGGTCATCGCCGAACTGGCGGAACGAGGCCACGAGGTAACCGTCTCAGGACCGTGGAGCCAGGGGCGGCTGTCGGTCGTCACGCGTGATCCCGGCACCGGTGTCCTCCAAGCGGCGGCGAACCCACGCGGTGCCCAGGGATACGCGGTGGGACGATGACGGGCGTCGTGAGCGCCGCCGGTCGACGCGTGCGATGGCGTTCGACTCCGGTGCACCTCCTGCTCGCCCTCACCTTCGCGACGGGTGTCGTCGACGCCGTCGGTTACCTACGCCTGGACCAGGTGTTCGCGGGCAACATGACGGGCAACGTGGTCATCCTCGGCATGGCTGCCGTGGGAGGCGCTGGCCTGCCAGTGCTCGGTCCGGCGGTGGCGCTGCTGTCGTTCCTCATCGGAGCCGCCGTAGCCGGACGGGTGCTGCGGCGGACCGCCGCGCCGGGGTGGAACCACCTGCACACCGGCCTGTTGGCCGGCGTCGGCCTGCTTCTGGCCACCACCGCGCTCGGCATGGCGGCCACAGGGATCGGCACCACCACCTTCCGCACGGTGATGGCCTTGTCGCTCGCACTGGCCATGGGAGTGCAAGCAGCAACGGCCCGTCACCTCGCCGTGAAGGACATCACCACCGTCGTCGTCACCTCCACGCTGACCGGCCTCGCGGCGGACTCCCGGCTCGGATCCGCCCGCGGCCAGGGGGCGAAGCGGCGCATCGCGGTCGTCGTGCTCATCGTCGCCGGCGCGGTCGCCGGTGCCGCGTTGTGCCAGGTCCACGAAGGACTCGCCGTCGCGATCGCGGCGTTCACCGTGCTGACCGTGACTGCTGTTGGCCACAAACAGGTCCACAACACCCCGCACGAGTAGCGGCACGCAGCACCTTGCACACGTACCGGCGCACTTCGCGTACGGCCGGTACATCACCTGACGAGCAACACAAAGGACTGCCATGACCACAGCTGTGCCCCCTCCGGTCACCGTCGGAAGAACCGCCTTGGGAGCGCTGGGGCTGCTCGCGCTCGCCACTGGCGCTCTGGAGTCGGTGGTGACGCCGACTCTGCCCCTCCTGCAGCGCGAACTCGGCATGAGCCCGTCCGAAGGCGCGCTGCTCAGCATCGTCCTCCTCATCACGGGCGCACTCGTCACCCCGATCGCAGGCAAGTTCGGCGATCGCTATGGCGGAAAACCGGTTCTGATCAAGCTGATGTCCGTCGTCTCCGTCGGCGGCCTGGTGTCCGCCCTCGCTCCCAACCTGCCCGTGCTGCTCTTCGGACAGGTGCTGCAGGGCGCGATGGTGGGGGCGCTGCCGCTGTCGTTCATCATCGTGCGCAAGCACCTGACCGAAGGCGAGTCGAAGGTCGCCATCGGAGTCGTCAGCGGGCTGTTCGTCGGCGGTGGGATGGTGGGGACGCTGTCCGCCGGGCCCGTGGCCGAACAGCTATCGCGGCACTGGATGTTCGCGCTGCCCACGATCGTCGTCATCGGTGCGACCGTGGCGACGAACCGGCTGATGCCGCACGACCCCCCTGGCCGCGCGGACGACAACGGCGGAGTCGACTGGCCCGGCTTCGCCCTGCTGAGCGGCACGCTGGTCACGTTGATGCTCGTGCTCATGCTGGCACCGGACCTCGCCTCCGAGCCGCTCGCGCTCGTCGCCCTGGTCCTTCTCCTGGTCGCCCTCGCGGCGGGCTGGGTGTTCGTCGAACGCCGGGCAACCTCGCCGATGGTCGACCTGCGCATGCTCGCTCTGCCCGCGATGTGGAAGTCGTGCCTGCTGACGTTCGTGATCTGCGTCGGGACCGCCGGTGCGGTCTACCTGGTACCGCAACTGTTCGCGGCATCCGGTGACGGGTACGGGTTCGGAGCGGGCGCCACCCTGATCGGGCTCTACCTGCTTCCCGGTGCTGTGGCCGCGTCGCTGGCCGGGCCGATCGGCGGTCTCGGTGCTCGGCGTTTCGGCTCGCGTGCCGTCGTCACCACCGGTGTGGTCTTGATGGCGGTCTCCCTGCTCGCCGTGGCCGCCGTGCACACCGAGGTCTGGCACCTCGTCGTCGGCAAAGCGGTGATCGCGCTCGCCAACGGTCTGTGCGTGACCGCGATGGTGACCAGCACCGCGACCTCCGTCGACCAAGGTGACACCGGCATCGCCACCGGTCTGGTCCTCGTCACGCGCGTGCTCGGCTTCGCCGTGGGTGTGCAGGTCAGCGGTGCGATCCTCACCGCGGGAATCCCCGCCGGCTCGGACGTTCCGGCCGAATCGGCCTTCATCACCGGTTTCGTCGTCGCCGGCGTCGTCACGGCGCTGGCCCTGCTGGTCACCCGCACCATGCGCAAAGGAGTCACGGAATGACCCGCACGAATCGAGCGGCCTCTCCCGCTGCCGGCAGGCGCAAGGTCCTGATCTCCGGCGCCAGCGTCGCAGGTCCGGTCCTCGCGTTCTGGCTCCACCGCTACGGCTACGAGGTCACGGTGGTCGAGAAGGCCGGCGCGCCACGCAACGGCGGCTATCCCATCGACATCCGCGGCACCGCACTCGAAGTCGTGCGCAGGATGGGAATCCTGCCCCGGCTGAAGGACGCGCACATCGAACTGCGCCGATTGACCTTCCTCCAAGGCGGCGGCGACGAGGTGGCTTCGCTGCATCCCCACGCCATCACCGGCGGTGTGGAAGGGCGTGATCTGGAGGTGCGCCGCGGAGATCTCACGGCGGCGCTGTACTCGACCGTCCGGGACGACGTGGAGTTCGTCTTCGACGACTCGATCAGCACGATGGACCAACACGAATACGGGGTCGACATAACGTTCCACGGCGGCGAAGCCCGTTCGTTCGACGTGGTGCTCGGTGCGGACGGCACGCACTCGCGAACCAGGGAGATGGTGTTCGGTCCGGAAGAGCGGTTCCGCCACTACCTGGGCTACTGCTTCGCCGTCTTCACCATGCGCAACACCTTGGGGCTGTCCCACGAGACCGTCATGTGGAACAGCCCGGGTCGGGCCGCGGCGCTCTACGCCGTCGGGGAAGACGACGAGGTGCACGCGTTCCTGAACGTCGCACTGCCGGATCCGCCGGACCGCGCGTTCGGCGACATCGAGGCTCAGCGAACCCTGCTCACCACCGCTTTTCGCGATGTCGGCTGGGAAGTCCCCACGATGCTCGCCGCGCTGCGGGAGTCGGACGACCTGTACTTCGACGCCGTGAGCCAGATCCGCATGCCAAGGTGGTCAAGCGGAAGAGTCGCACTGGCCGGCGACGCCGCGTACGCGCCCTCGTTCCTGACCGGCCAGGGCACCAGCCTCGCACTCGTCGGCGCCTACATGCTCGCCGGCTCCCTCAAAGGCCGTTACCACAACGAAGGCTTCGCCGCCTACGAGCACGACACCCGCAACTTCGTTGACCTGAACCAAGGACTCGTCGGTACTGGGGGCGCCACTCTCTTCCCCGTCACCGCCGAGGCACTGGAGCAGCGCAACACCAGGCTGCGCAACCTCACCGCCATGCCTGCGAGGGAAGGCCGACCTGCGCACTCGGCGCTCACGCTGCCCGAGTTCTCGCTCGCGACCTGACCCGCGGGTCGTCCGTGTCCCCCACGAGGTTCGCCAAGGTGAACCGAATCCATGATGGAGTGAAGTTGGACCAGGAAGAGCTCGCGCTCAAGTGGATCGAGGCCTACAACGCGCACGACTTCGCGCAACAGGCCGCTCTGATGACCGAGGACGGTGAGGTGATGATTCCCGCCATGAACATCGTCCAGGGACCGGCCTGGGACCAGACGGGCCAGAGCTCAGCCCGCCTGGTCGATGATCGCACCATCGAAGTCCTGCGGATGATCTCCTCCGGTGACGCGGTCGCCATCGAGATGCTGTGGCACGGCACCAGCAAGGGCGGTCCGGGGATGGCGCCCGCCGGGGAGCGGGTCGAGTTGCAGAACTGCATCGTCCTGACGTTCCGGGACAGCCTCATCAGCCGCTACGTCGAATACATCGGCTGGTGTCAGGGCATCGATCTGCACGTGGTGAGGAGCCGGATACTGGAAAGCGGTCGACCGACCGGCTAGGTGCTCGTCGAAACCGAGACGTTCTCGCCGGCCTGCGCCACGGGCCGGCGAGAACGCAAGCCGACACGCGCTCGTCACGGCAATGACGGCCAACGCGAGGAAGCTGAGGAATGGTCACCCACGATCGAGCACGCGTCCGGTCGTCCCAGTCGAGGTGGCAGCACGATGAGCCGTCGCAGTCTGTCGTCGCGCTGGTTCAAATCCCCGGCGGTGACGGGGAAGAGTGTTGGGCAGACATGGCCGGCCAGCTCCTGGTGCAGGGTCACGAACTCACGGGTTCTGGCTTCGTAGGCGGCGAAGCCTTCGACGTGGCTGGGGCCAGCGAGGGCGCCGGCGAGCAAGTAGACCCCGACGAGCGCGATGCTGGCGCCTTGTCCGGTGAGGAACGACGGTGCGTGCGCGGCGTCGCCTGCGAGCGCGACCCTTCTGGCCGACCAGCGGGGCATTCGGATCTGGCTGGCCGTGCCGAAGAACAAGTCGTTCGTGTGCTGCATGGCGGTCAGCATGTCGGGGATCCGCCATCCGGCGTCGGCGAAGACCATGGTGAGCAGGTCAGGGGCGCGATGACGTCCCGGGAACTCGCGGAACGGTGGTCGTGGCAAGGCGCAGTTCAGGAACGCGTGCACCTCGTCGTCGTCTCCGGCCGCGTACAGGGCGGCGGCCTTGCCTGGGGCGTTCCACATGACGGCCTCGTGGGAAAGCTCCAGCATGTTGGGCATGGTGAAGACGGCGAAGTAGTAGCCAGGTAGTGATGGAACGGGTCGTCCGGACCGAACACCATCTCACGAATGCGCGAATGCATCCCGTCAGCGCCGAGAACCAGGTCGAACGATCGGCTGCCGTTCCGGCGGAAGGTGATGTCGACACCGTTGCCGTGGTCGTGGAGGGTATCGATCGAGTCGGCGAAGATGAACTCTACGTCGTCGCGGATCACCGCGAACAACGCTGTGCTTGCCGAAAACTACATCCGTGCTGGTCAGACTGCGTGGTGGTATTCGTTGAGGATGCCGCCCAACCGTTGTAGTCGGCGGACGTCAAAGTCGCTGATCTGGGCATGATCGGTACTCGGTGGTGGCAGCGGGTGCAGGGTCGGGCGTTGGCGATGCCATGGTGGGGTCGGTGAGTGTTGTGGAACTGCTCGTATTCGCGCAGGGCGTGTAGCAGGTGTCGTTGGTTCCAGATGAGTGTGTGGTCGAGGAGTTCGTGGCGGCAGCTCTGGATCCAGCGTTCCATGATCGAGTTCATCTGCGGGATGCGGACACCGCTCAGGACGATCTGGATGCCAACATCGGCGAGGATGACATCGAACAGGGTGAGGAACTTCCGGTCGCGGTCGCGGTTCAGGAATCGTGCGGAGTTGCCTGCGTCATGGAGGTCCATCACGAGGTTCTTCGAGGCCTGGGCGACCCACGCTGCGGTCGAGTGCGCCGTGGCGCCCAGGACGCGGATCCGGCGGCTGCTGTGTTTGATGACCGCGAGCACGTATAGGTGGGTGCCGCTCAAGGTCGGGACTTTGAAGAAGTCGCAGGCCAGCAGGGCTTTGGCCCGAGAGCGGAGGAAGTCCGCCCAAGTGGTGGACGTGCGATCGGATGCCGGGTCGATTCCGGTGTTTTTGAGGGTCTGCCACATCGTGGACGCGGCGGCGTTGATGCCGAGTGCGAGTAGTTCGCCGTGGATGAGGCGGTAGCCCCAGGTGGGGTTTCCCGTGCCGGGCGGAGCACCAGGAGTTGGATTGACCGTACTGTCCGCAGTCGTCCGGGGCGTTTGGGCCGAGGCGTGGCCGCGTGGCGGCGGGCGAGCAGATCCCGGTGCCAGCGCAGCACCGTTTCCGGGAATACCGGTAGCTGGAACTGACGAAGCATCTCAGCGGGAGCCAGTGCAGCAGCGCCACGAGGAACGCCCGATCGGCGGGGAAGTACCGCAGTCGAGTTGTGCCCAATTGACGTTCCAGGACGGTGATCTGGTGCCGTAGCACCAGGATCTCCATGTCCTTGTCCCGGTTGCTCATGGGCAGCAGGCGTAGCAGGGCGAACGCGTTGGTCACGCTGAGGTAGGCCAGCCGAAGCAGCATGGCTGGTCATCATGCCGTGCTCGTCGACAACAGCGCGAGATCACGACCGCGTTCACCCAGGGGCTTTGCAGGTCTCTTCACCTGCATGGATGAGGTTTTCGGCAGGCGCAGGGCTCGCAGGACCTCGCGATGTGATTGGGCGCCGAGCACGGTCATGAGTGCTTGGTGCATGACGCTGCCCGGATCGACCGGCCCGTTGGCCTAGGGTAACCAGATCTGGATGTCATGGCGTCGGAACAGCGAGGCCATGCGCTGAAACTGGTCGGCGGCGAAAGCACGCTCGTATTCCCCGACCACGATCGCATCGAAGCCCCGGTCCGAATCCGCCAACGCGGCCAGGAGTTCCGCTGCTTGCGGTCGGTGGCGCCAGGGGAGACGTCGCGAACTGCCGACGTCGAAGTACGACGCCACGATCCGACCGTGTCCGGCGACCAGATGCTCGGCGGCTTCGCGTTGCCAGCCCTCGGAGGTTGCCGGGTCTTGGTGCTCGACGGTGGAGGCCCGGCCGTAGAAGGCGAACCGAAGACCTTCCGGTGCACGGCGACTCGTACCCTTGCGTGCCTTGGGTGTGTCACGTCCGATCCACGTGCTGAACGCGTCGTAGTCGTGCAAGGCCGTGATCATGATGCTCGCTTTCGCTGCGGGATCGTCACGGTCACGCGGCCAAGTCGTGCCCAGAGTCTCAGAGGGCATGACAGCGGATTTGGCACAACACGCTCCATGCGGCATGAGCGGATGTCCGTTTGGTAACGAAACGGGGTGAGTGCAATTGTGATGGGTGGCGGGAGTCGGTTGTGGTGAGTCGGCAGGGATGAATGTGGCGATCGGTCAATATCGCCTTGTGCGGCGTTGACGTGCGGTAGGCCAAGGCCATCGCCTCCGACCACGAACTGGTCGACGCCTACCGCGCGGAGTCGTCGATCGCCGATTGCCTGCCGCAGGGTTCGCCCGCGCCCGCGCTGTGGTGGGCCGTGGAACGGGACGGGTGGGTGCTCAGCGCGTTCGACGACATCGAGGGCCGTCACCCGAGCCTCGCGCCGGGCTCGGCGGACCTGCCCGCGGTGCTCGACGCGGTGGCCGCGTTGGGCGAGACGTTGACCCCGTGCCCGTACGAGGCCGCCCGGAGTGCGGCCGCCGAGCTCGGCCCGTTGTTCGGCGGCTGGGCCACGCTGGCGGCCGACCCGCCGGCGGATCTGGACGACTGGTCACTGCGGCACCTCGACGCCCTGGCCGCGCACGAATCGTCCTGTCTGGACGCGATGGACGGGGACACGTTGCTGCACACCGACTTGCGCGAGGACAACCTGATGATCGACACGCGGTCGGGCCGGGTGCTCGTGATCGACTGGGCGTGGCCCGCGCGCGGCGCGGCGTGGGTGGACATCGCGTTCCTCGTGCCCCAGTTCATCCGCGCCGGGCACCATCCGGCCGGGGCGGAGGCGCTGCTGGCCGAGGTCGCCGGGTGGAAGCAGGCCGCCCCGGAGGCGGTCACGTCCTACGCGGTGGCGTTGAGCGGGCTGTGGGAGCGGGACTCGCGGACCACCACGAGCGCGGGCCTGCGGGCCTACCGCGCGGCGGCTGCGGCGGCGGGGCGCCGGTGGGTGGCCCACCGCACCGGGTGGCGGTGACCTGCCGGACTCCCCTCCTCCCCGTGGAACTGGAGGAACTGCGCATCGGGAGCCAGCGTCACGGCCTGGTCGCTGCGGCACGGTCAGCCACGCGGCGACGCTGCCTAGGCTGTGGCGATGAACGACAAGGACCAGGCGTGGACGGTCCGCTTGGAGAAGATGTTCCCAACTATCGAGCAGTGGGGCGCTCGTATCCGTTCCGCGAACGTGACGGTGCCGGCCCCCGACAGCAGTCTCGCTCGTGACGACCGGTTCTACCCGGCGATGCCGGCATCGCAGCTCGCCTACGGGGCGCTGGCCACGGCTGTCGAGCACCCGGACTTCTTCCGTGTCGCGTTCCAGGGCACCCAGACGCTGTACCCGACCGCGTACTTCACCGTGCTGCGCTCCGCGCTGATGGGTGGGGCTCAAGCGGTCTGGGTACTCAAGCCGCCCCGTGTGGCGCGGTTGGAGAACGCGCTGCGCCTGGCGCGTGACGACATCAAGCAGCGCAGCGCGCTGCTGAGCGACGACGTTCCGACGGCTCTCGGGTTCGCCGAGCAGATCGCGACCGCCCGGCAGGCGCTGCGACAAGAACTCGGTGACGTCCAGGCGGCTGCCGCCACACTCGAACTGGATCCCGTCCAGGTGCGGGACTGGCGACTGAACATGACCAACGTGATCAAGTCCGTGGCCGGCATGATCCGCGGAGAAGACGGGGAAGATCCCGCTCTGGAGACGGGTTCGGGGCTGCCTGCGGGTTTCCGGGGGCCGGACGGGCTCTACCGGTAGCGAGGCAAGGCCGCGACGGCTTCATCCCGGCCAGGCTTGGGTCAGGCTCTCACGCAACTCCGCCAGCGTCCCGGTTCCCAGTCGGCTGGCAAGGTCCTGTTCCAAGTCGCGCAGGATTCCCGACGCGATGTCACGCCGCCGACGTCCCGCGGCGGTGAGTTCGATCAGGGAACTGCGGGGGAATCCCGGCCCCGGCGTGTTGGTCAGCAGTCCCTCGTCGACGAGTTGGGCGACGGCCCGGTGCATGGTCTGGCGGGCGACACCGGCTCGGCGGGCCAGTTCGACGATGCTCAGCGCCTCCTCGTCGTCCAGGTGCGCCAGCACGGCCGCGTGCGCAGGCGTGATGGGGTCGACGCCCGCGGCGGCGAGGCGTTCGACCAACTCGTCGGAGAACCAGCGCACACCTCGTTGCAGGATCGTCATCAGCGGCGGGCGCGCGTTCGAATGGTTCTCGTCGATCATGACCGGGTTCCTCGCTCCTCTTGGTGTACCGTTCTGTGTCAGCATTGCTGACACAGAGGGAGTGGTCGTGACCAACTATGACGTTGACGTCCTCGTCGCAGGGGCGGGCCCCGTCGGACTCGCGGCGGCGTTGCAGCTCGCCCGCTGGGGTGTCTCGGTTCGGCTGGTCGACGCGGCGGCCGGCCCGGCCACGACGAGCCGGGCGTTGGGCACCCACGCCCGCAGTCTGGAGATCTACGACCAGCTCGGGATCCTGGCCGACATCGCTCCGCACGGAACCAGGGTCAACGCGTTCATCCGACACCAGGGAACCCCGGCGGCACGGGTCGACTTCGACTTCGGCGACCTGACGACCCGGTTCCCGTACATGTTCAACATCGACCAGGTGATAACCGAACGAGTGCTCCGCGGACATGCCGTGTCGGCCGGGATCGCCGTGGAGTGGAACACCGGGCTGGAGTCCTTCCACCACGACCAGGACGCCGTCACGGTCTCTCTGCGCACCAACTCCGGTGGGCGGGAGACCGTTCGCGCGCGGTACCTCTGGGGATGCGACGGCGGGCACTCGACCGTCCGCAAGGCGCTCCAACTCCCCCTGGTGGGCGACTCCGCGCACACGTGGCTGATCGCCGACGCGGTCGTGCACACCGATCTGGACCGCGACGGCGTGCACTGGCTGTTCCCGGGAGGCGGCGCACTGATGCTGTTCCCGTTCCCCGAACCGGGCAAGTGGCGGCTGTTGGACACGACCGGCGAAGGCGAACCCGAACACCTCGACCGGATCGCCCGGCAGTTCGGCACGAAGCTGTCGCAGGCCCTGGGGCGTGACACCGTCGTGGACAACCCGAGCTGGGTCTCGAAGTTCACCATCCAGCAGCGCGCGGTCCCGGCGATGCACGTCGGGCGGTGCTTCATCTCCGGGGACGCCGCCCACATCCATTCCCCAGCGTCCGGGCAGGGGCTCAACACCGGCATCCAGGACGCGTGCAACCTCGCGTGGAAGCTGGCGATGGTCGTGCACGGCCACGCCGATGCCGCGCTGCTCGAAACCTACGACGCCGAGCGCGTTCCCATCGGCCAGGCGCTGCTCGCCTCCACCGGCGAGGTCATGGACACGGCCATGGTCGAGTCCACCACCACGGTCACGCGGGACGCCGATCACGGCTTCATGCTCCAGCTCATCCGAACCATGTCGGGTCTGGGCATCAGCTACTCCGACAGCCCGCTCACCGTGGCGGACGACTCGGGTGAAGGTCCACGACCTGGCCAGCGACTCACCCGGATCTCCGCGGCCGATGCGCAATCACCCGGCTGGACCGCGCTCCGCGCGTTGCTGAGGACCTCGGCCTGGCACCTGCTCGTCTTCGCCGGGAACGGACACGCCACCGGTCCGGACCAGATCACCTCACGACTGCCGTGGCTGGACACGGTGACGATCAGCAGGTCCCGCCTCGCCGGGGACGGCCACGAGGTGTGGGATCCCGACGGCCGCGTCCACGACACGCTGGCCGCGACCGAGGGGCACTGGATCCTGGTCCGCCCCGACGGTCACGTCAGCGCTCGCGGCACCGGGAACACCGGCTTCCGCGATGCCCTGGACCGGTTGACCGTCCTGCGCGGTCGGGAGTCGGCACATGCCTGATCAACCGAGTCCGGCCGGCTCCGATGCCATCGCCGGTGACTGTGACAACCGTGGGCGGTGGCCGGACGACCGAGGCCGCGGAACACTGCACTACATCACCGCTGAAGTGGCCGCGCGAGCTGCCGCCGAAGTACGTCACGGCGAAGTCGTGTCCCTTGCCCGGCCGGTGCACCCGATCCCCTTGACCGGCGGCCCGCACGCGGCCGCGATGGTCGCCGTCCCCGCCGCGGTAGGGCACGCGCTGCTCTACACGGGGGTTCCCACCACAGGCGATCACAGACCTGCTCACGATCAACACCCACCACCACACGCTGACCCATCTCGACGCCCTCGGCCACATCACCACGGGCGACACGGTGTACCCCGGCGTCCCGTTGACCGAAGCCATCCACGAGGGCCGGCTGGCGACCAGCGACGTCACCGCCCTGGGCCCGGCGATCTTCACCCGCGGCGTGCTGCTCGACTTCGTCACCGCGAACCCACTGGCGAAGCGGCATCCCATCAGCGGAGAGGACCTCGACCACCTCGCACGTCGCCAGGGAGTGACGCTCAAATCCGGCGACGCACTTGTCGTGCGGGCCGATCCGACTTCCGAAGCCGGCATCGCCGCATCAGCGGTGCGCTGGATGCACCACCATCAGATCAGCGTCTACCTGGGTGACGTCTCCGACCTGTTCCCACCCCCGCGCCTCGGGCCACTGGCGCTGCCACTGCACCAGATCGGACTCGCACGGATGGGCTTGCCCATCGTCGACGGCGCACACCTCGATCCCCTGGCCACCGCGTGCGTGGACCACGCCCGTCACACCTTCGCCCTAGCTATGGGACCGCTCCCCATCCACGGCGCGACCGGAAGCCCGGTGACGCCACTCGCACTGTTTTGATCGAGACCCTTTGCGCACGTGATGGCGAGTGACATCGCGTGGGCAGTTCCCACGTCGTGCCGCGGCCCCTGGGGCTTACCGGACTCGACGAGCATCCGCTTATTCCGACTGGGGCCACCGGACGCGCGTGAACCGGGTGGCCGCCGCATTCGCCTACGACGGCCACCCGCGTCGAACGGCTCGGGGTGCGGCTCTTCGGCCCGGCGTTGAGGACCGCACCCCGCTGCTGGCCGAACTGCTCAAGCAGAAGATCGGCGGCTTCCAGGCGCCGAAGTAGGGCGCGCTGGCCGAGATGCGGCGGGTACAGGCGATGTCGAGAACACCCATCCCTGACAACGCGCGCTCGTCGGCATGACAGCGCGTTGGCGGGTCATCCACACGGCGGCATGAGAGCGCGTTGCGAGATGACGCCTCACATCGGATTTCCTTGGCGTGTAACAGACGTCGTCCTGAGCGTCCTCGGGCGTCATCCATCGATCATCGCCTGAATGCAGGTCATCTCGGCGGCGTCCCCCTGCCCTGCCGCGCGATCGGCGGGGTGTCGAAATCGGCTGGTGCGCAGGGAACGGGGGCACTAGCTTGCGCGTGTGAACCGTGAACCGGGGAAGACCGTTCCCACCGCGACCGTTCCACTCGATGTCGAACTTCAGGTCGCTTACGACGCCTTCATGGTGGAGGAGCCGGAGTTGGCGCGGATGAGCCTCGAGATGCTGCCGGGGATCCGTGCGGAGGTCGACGCCGCGGTGGCCATGCTCGACGACCTCGGCCGCGGCGGGCGCTTCACCGTCTCCCAGCCCTCGGTACCCGGTCCGGAAGGCGACTCCGAGATCCCGCTGCTGATCTGCACACCCGCGGGCGCGCCCGAGTCGCGGCCGGTGCTCTACTACCTGCATGGCGGCGGTTTCTTCTGCAACGACCACCGCACCGGGCTCGACCAGTTCCTCGACACGGCCGAGCGGTTCGGAGCCACCCTGATCTCGGTCGGGTACCGGCTCGCGCCCGAACACCCCTATCCCGCCCAGATCGACGACGCCTACGCCGGCCTGCTGTGGGTCGCCGACCACGCGGACGAACTCGGCATCGACCCCGAGCGCATCGTCGTCACCGGCCCCAGCGCCGGCGGCGGCCTGAGCGCCGCGCTCGCCCTGACCGTGCGCGACAAGGGCGGTCCTCGCCTGCTCGGCCAACTGCTGATGGCCCCCATGCTCGATGACCGCAACGACAGCGCCTCGGCCATGCAGATGGACGGAATCGAATTCTGGAACCGCAGCCACAACCTGTTTGGCTGGCACTCGCTGCTGGGAGCCCTCAAGGACGGAACGGACGTACCGCAGTACGCCGCGCCCGCCCGCGCCACCGACCTGACAGGCCTGCCGCCCGCGTTCCTCGACGTCGGCTCCGCGGAATGCCTGCGTGACGAGGTCATCGACTACGCCAGCAGGATCTGGCAGGCGGGTGGCCGGGCCGAACTGCACGTGTGGCCCGGCGGATTCCACGCCTTCGATCGGGAGGTTCCCGACGCGCGGATCAGCAAGGCCGCTATCGCCGCGCGCCGCGACTGGCTAGAGCGCCTTTTGGTCACCGACTGACGATCCCGTTCGACAGGGATGGGTGGCGTGTTTGAGGTCCACGTCCGAGACGTACCTTCCGAGCTTGACGTCTCCGGGAACGACGAGACGAGGACGCGCCAACAGTGTGCGGTCCTCCTCGTAGGCCAGCGGCACCTTGGTGCCAGCAACCTCGGCGTCGATTTCACCCCGCGACACGACGGATCGGGCCGCAGGGGGATTCGCGCTCGGCGATGAGCAGGACGGAGTCATGGCCCGGTTGTTGCGGGTGACGCGGAGTAGTGGCTGACCTGCGCCGGCCCTCTCGCCGTCGGACGTCGTGCTGCGTTGAGGCGCGGTGTTTAGCAACCGACCGAGGCAGTTTTGCAATCGACCCAGTGGAGCTTCCTGTCGCCTCCGGCGGGCAGGTACTGCAGATGCTGTTGTGGGTCGTCAGGAGGGGACTCGATCGTGAAAGGCTTGCCGTGGTCGTCGATTGTCGTGGTGAACTTGCCGTCCAGGGTGAAGTACTCGACTGCGAACCGCCACGAGCAGACCTGGTGCGAGACCGACCCGACGTTGATGGCGAGATCTCCCGCAGTGATGCCCTGTCCTAGGTCGATCTTGTGATGGGCGAAGTAGTCGATGTTGACCGCCCACCCGTCGTTGCTCTCGATCGCAGGAGTTCCGGGTGGGTCGGCCAAAGAAAAGTAGATCGCGCCGACATGTCCTTCCCCCTGGGGTGGTAGGAGAATGGCGCTGGCGGCGGTCGACGGTCTGCAGACCACATCGGTGGTCGTGATGCTGGTGACGGTGACAGCGCTGACGTGATCGCTGGTGAGGTGCAAGCGGTAGCTGTCGCTTTTGCCGTATCGGGAGCGTTGCGATTCCATCCGTTCGCTGACCATTTGTAGATCTGGGTCCCTGGTGTCGATGGCGATCTTTGGTCGGCCAGGGCCTTCTGGGAGTAGACGCGCTCCCAACGGGCGCAGTTGGGCTGCTATCCGGTCGAAATCCATCGGGTCGAACCGGGTGAGGTCAGTGAATTCCTCGGATGTGATGGGGCGATCCAGAACGAACCCCCACGTCGCCGGGCGGCGTGTGTCCGGGCCTTTCATCATCCAGGTGAACGGGGCTGTGCGGCGATCGACGTCTTGCTGGGCGCGACGGTTGGATTCGGCGATGCTGGCGGCGGTGGTGTTCTCGTACCAGCGCTGGCCGACGATGGTGGCGGCGATGAGGATCATGGTCGCCGTCATGATCAGGATGATGCGGGCGGGGGTGGGTTTGCGGCCGGGACCGCTGCCAGGCGCGTGGTAGTTGTGGGTCTCGGTCTTCCGGATATCACCGCCGGCCATCTCGGCGCGGCTCTTGTAGTGTGCCTTGGCGTGTTGGCTCGGGCGGTGGGGTTGTGCCGGGGCCTGCTGTACGCCGGGTGAGGCGGGGGTGCCGTCTTTCGCTATGGTCCCGCCAGCCATCAGGACTTCGCTGCGGTCGGTTGCGTACGCGCTCTGCTGGTACCTGACGTTGCCGGTGCCAGGGACGGGTTTCTCCCGAGAGCCCCACCACACCAGAGGGCCGGCCACCGCCGTACCGACGAATGCGGCGATCGACATCGAGGCCAGCCAGCGGCCGGTATCTGCCTGCGGGCCCCACTCGAACCGGACGGCCATCAACATGACCGCGGTGAACACCCCTAGCAGCAGCACCACGACGATCAGCCACCGTAACAAGCGTTTCATCGGCACCCCTTGTCGAGTTTGCTCTTGCCAGTTGTACCGAAGCAGGAGTGATCAAACACGGTGGTCCCAAAGATTGGGGCGTTGTTGCCGGTTCGGATCCAATCTGAGTCCGCAAGAATGCGGGCTGAATCGCGGCAGGGTCTGGTGCGACGCGGTCAATCGGTCTGAGGAAAACGTCGGCGAGGGCAGGTCGGTATTGGATTACTTGAGTCGATTGCGGGTGATGCGGGTAATGACGTCGATGGTTCCGGCGGCGAGGTTGGCCATGCCGTTTTTGATGATCGACCAGATCATCGTCGTCAACCGCACCTACAACCTGCTCGACAGTCGCACTTCTTCCGCAGGCCGTCCCGACACCGTCGTCTCCGACCACGGTGTCCAGGGCACATCAAGTCCCCGGTCGAAGCCGGGTCGGTTCAGCCTCGTTGCTCCGACAACACGATGTCGTCATCGTTTGAGGGCTTGGGGAAACTGCCGGTGTGCCCGGTCGATGACCTTGCTGATCGGCGCCTCGTCGCGGCGGTCCCGGCGCCAGGTCAGGTAGGTCACGACGGTGGGCTGGGGGTCGAGCAGGGCGCGCAGCAGGATTCGCTCGCCGTGGGGTGAGGCGAAGTGGCTGTGGTCGTGCCAGGAGGCGGGCACGAACGAGCAGTGCGCACCGTCGGACAGCAGCATCAGCAGGCCGTCCTCGACCGCAGCGTTGATCCGGTCCACCAGCGGCAGCATCTCCAGGTACGGGTGGAGGGAGTCCGGGAAGGTCCAGGGGTCGATGTTGGTGGCCAGGCGCAGGCCGACGACGTCGGCGGGACCGACCCGGTCGAGGCGGTGGAACCGCGGCGTGTCCGGGACCGCGACCACGAAGCGCTCCTCCAGCAACGGGAGTTGGTCGAGTTCCCCGTCCTCGGGCAGCGGGGTCCACAACAGACCCAGTTCGAGGTCACGGGAGCGCAGTGAGTCGATCTGCTGGTGCGAGTCCAGCGGTCGGAGCGACAGGGACGACCGGCCGACGGCGGACCGGATGGTCTGATCCACCAGTGATTCGCGGAACTCCGTCGGCAACGAGCGCACGCCGACGCGGACGGGGGGCGTGTGTGCGGTGCGGAACATCGTCTCGACGAGGTCGAACTCGGCGACGATGGACCGCGCGCGGGGGAACAGGGCCTCGCCCGCCGCGGTCAGGGTCGACGGGCGCGTCGAGCGGTCGAAGAGGCTGACTCCCAGTTCGGACTCCAACTCCCGGATGCGCTCGCTGATCCGAGACGGCGCGAGGCGCAGGTCGTGGGCCGCCAGGGTGACGCTGCCCGACCGCGCCAAGGCCAGGAAGACCTGCATGTGAGCGAGTTGGGGCTTCATGCCGGGCCTGCCCGCCGAGCTGAGTGAGGTGTTGTCGACACAACTTTCGACAATACCGAAACTGTCCGGCTCTTTTCGGCTCTACCGTCGACTTGTCGGAGAGTCGAGAGGAACTACGCATGTTGATGAGACGTCCGCGCCGCATCCGGGCGGCTTGGGAGGCGGGAGGAGTGGCCTACGGGGTCGCGGTCCAGTTGCCCAGCCCCGACGTGGTGGAGGTCGTGGGGCAGGCCGGGTTCGACTACACGTGGATCGACGCCGAGCACGGCTCGTTGTCGCTGGCGGAGATCCGCGAGCTGATCCGCGGCGCCGACGCCGTCGGGATCGACGCGATCGTGCGGGTGGCCGATCACGACCCGTCGTTCATCCAGCGCGTCCTCGACCTCGGCGCGGCCGGGATCATGGCCGCGCACGTGTGCACGGTGGAGCAGACGACCGCGCTCGTGGCGGCGGCCCGCTACGCCCCAGCGGGACGGCGGGGGGCTTGCCCGGCGGTGCGGTCGGTCGGGCACGTCACGACCGACTGGGCGAGTGACCGGCGGCAGGCCGATGAGGACGTGCTGGTCTTCGGGCTCGTCGAGGACCCCGAGGGCGTCGAGAACGTGGAGGCCATCGCGTCGCGGCCGGGTCTTGACGGGCTCGTCTTCGGTCCCTTCGACCTGAGCATGGCGTGGGGGCTCGACGGTGACGTCGCCCAGGCCGAGATCCACGAGGCGCACGATCGCGTCGTCCGGGCCTGTCGTGACGGCGGGATCGAGTACGTGGTCGCGAACGCGGCGTGGGAACCGGAGGACGTGGTGTCACGGACCGTCACCTTGGCCGGTGACCGGGGTGTGCTGTTCGACGGGCTGCGCGCGCTGCTGGCGGCGCGGCGATGAGCGGGCGGGGCACGGACCTGACCGAGGGCGAGGTGATCGAGTTCTTCACCTCGTTGTCCAACTGGGGCCGGTGGGGTGAGGACGATCGCTTGGGCACGCTGAACACCATCACCGACGAGGTCCGGGTGGCGGCCGCCGCGTCGATCCGCTTCGGGCGCGCCGTGTCGCTGTCGCGGGACATCGACCCCCGTGCGCCGGATCCGTTGGCGTCCGGCAACTTCGCGGTGCAGCGGTTCACCGGGACCAACGAGGTCGAGGAGCACTTCGGGCGGCCGTTGCGGTTCGACGCGGTGACGGAGTTCGTCGGCATCGCCGCGCACGGTTCGAACACCCACGTCGACGGCCTGGCCCACTACTCGTGGGACGGGCACAACTACAACGGCTTCCCCGCTTCCGACACGACCTCGTTGGGCGGTGCGCGCCGGCTTTCGGTGCACCACGCCGTGCACGGCTTCCTCACCAGGGGAGTGCTGCTGGACATCGCGGCGCTGTACGGCGTCGCCTGGCTGGAGCGCGGTCACCCGGTCACCCCTGACGAGCTGACCGCGGCGGAACGGCGGCAGGGTGTCGTGGTGCGTCCGGGTGACGCGCTGCTGGTGCACACCGGCAACGTGGCCAGGATCCTGCACGAGGGCCCCGACGCCGTCGGTCCGGCCGCGCGGCAGGCCGGATTGCACGCGAGTTGCTTGCCGTTCTTGCGCGAGCGCGACGTCGCCGTGCTGGGCAACGACGGCGTGCAGGACGTGCAGCCCTCCGGCTACGGCCCGGACCTGACCAGACCGGTGCACGCGGTGGGCCTGGTCGCCCTCGGTCTCTGGCTGATCGACAACGTGGAACTCACCGAACTCGCCGCGGTGTGCCGGGAGGAAGGCCGGTGGGAGTTCTTCTTCGCCGCGTTGCCCTGGCGCCTGGTCGGCGCCACCTCCAGCGCGAGCAACCCCGTGGCGATCTTCTGACCACCCACCCGAACGCTGACAACCTGACACGGCCTGACGTTGGCCGGCACCGATCTGCTCAGCGCGATGTCATGCCTCTTGGCGGCCGGCGATCACGTTCCAGCGGCAGTCGACTCCTTTTTCTGCTTCCTCACTCGCAGAAACAGAAGGGATGCACACCTATGTCCACAACGGCGGTTCTCGTCATCGACATGCAGAACGGCTTCCTGCACCCGGAAGGGTCGCTGGCCCGAGCGGGGATGGGGCTCTCCGACACCGAACCTGTCGTCCGGGCGGCAGAGAACCTGGTCGCTGCCTCACGGGCGGCGTCCGTGCCCGTGCTCTACACCCGTCAGGTCATCAGTGAGGGTGGTCCGGAAATGTCCGCCGCATGGCGCGAGGCGGCAGCGCCGATCCTCGCGATCGAGCCGCGAATGCTGAGCCATGGCAGTTGGGACGCTGAGATCCTTGATCGCCTTGCTCCGGTGGCCGGGGAAAAGGTTGTCGACAAGGATCGCTACGACGCCTTCCTGCACACCGATCTGGAAGAAACCTTGCGAGGACTGGGTGTCGAACGTCTGGTGGTCGCCGGGGTGCTGACCAACGTGTGCGTCGAGTCCACTGTGCGGTCTGGGCTGGAGCGGCATTTCGACGTCGCGGTGGCATCCGATGCCACCGCTGCCTACGACGGGTTCCTGGCGCCGTCGCTCGCCGCGATGCGTGCGCTGTTCGCGACCGTGGCGCCCTGGGCGGAAATCCTGTCCCGCGGTGGTGGAGAGCGGATCGTGACCGCGACTCGCTGAAGCCGTTGCGAGACCGGCAACTAGCACACTCGAACATCGATCCCGAAGGACACTTGAATGATTGAGGACAAGGTCGTGGTCATCACCGGGGCGAGCGGTGGAATCGGGCGGGCCACCGCTGTGGGCTTGGCCGCGCGGGGCGCGAAGCTGGTGCTCGGGGGTCGTACCGACAAGGCGCTCGACGGGGTAGCGCGGGAAATCCGGGCCGCGGGTGGTCAGGCGGTGGCGGTGGTGACCGACGTGACCCGGCGGCAGGACGTCCAGGCGTTGCTGGCGGCGGCAGTGGCGGAGTTCGGGCGGGTGGACGTGATGGTGAACAACGCCGGGATCGGGCCGGTGTCCGCGCTGGACGAGTTGAAGGTCGAGGAGTGGGATCGGATGGTGGACGTGAACCTGAAGGGGGTGTTGCACGGGATCGGTGCCGCGTTGCCGGTGTTCCGGCGTCAGGGTGGGGGGCAGTTCGTGACGGTGGGGTCGGTCGCGGGGATGGCGCCGACGCCGACGATGGCGGTGTACGGGGCCACCAAGACCGCGGTTCGGGTGTTGTGCGACGGGTTGCGCGTTGAGTCGGGGCCAGACGTGCGGGTGACCCTGGTCAGTCCTGGTTTCGTGGCCACTGACTTCGTGGCCACGGTGTCGGACGCGGATGTTCGGGCCGCGTTGGAGAAGTCGCGTGACGCGATGGCGATCTCGCCGGACGCGATCGCCAGGGCGATCGTGTTCGCGGTCGACCAGCCCGCGGACGTCGACGTCAACGAGATCGTCGTACGCCCCACCGCACAAGCCTGACAACGCCTGTTCGATGAGGCCGCATGACACCCATGACAGCCAGGCTGTGGTGCGACACCACTGGCCAGCGTACTTCGTGGAGCTTGGCGTGGTGACCGGGTCAGGCGTGTGGGTCGAGGATTTCCGCCAGGAGGCCGCGTACTCGGCGGTCGATGTCGTCGCGGATCGGTCGGACGGCGTCGACGCCTTGGCCCGCGGGGTCGTCGAGGGCCCAGTCGAGGTAGCGCTTGCCGGGGAAGACGGGGCAGGTGTCGCCGCAGCCCATGGTGATCACGACGTCGGAGGCTTCGACGTCGGCGTAGGAGAGCTTGGTGGGGATCTCGGCGGTGATGTCGAGTCCTAGTTCCGCTAGTGCTTCGGCCGCGGCGGGGTTGACCTTGTCGGCGGGCTCGGAGCCCGCGGAGCGGACGGAGACCCTGCCGAGTGCGTAGTGCTGGAGCAGGGCTGCGGCCATCTGGGACCGGCCCGCGTTGTGGACGCAGACGAACAGCACTTCCGGGGTCTTGCTCACCGTTGTTCTCCTCGTGGCGGCTCTGCGGTTGGTTCGTTGATCTCCGGTCCGGGCGAACGGAAGATGGTGGCCCGCTGTTCACCTGGTCGGTCAGTCCTCGGCCGGTTCGGGCCTTCGGCCTTCGGCAGGGGAGAGCACATCAGGTTGAATCGACTTATGTCAATCCAAGCCCTAGGCTCGCCCACATGATGAGCCAACGACAGCGCCCGGCGGACCGGTCTTCGGCTTCCGACCAGGCCGCGGATCGGCGGGTGAAGGTCGCTGAGTCCGCCGTCGTGAAAAGTCTGTCCTTTCTGGACAGGTTCCTGCCGGTGTGGATCGGCGTGGCCATGGTCGCTGGTCTCGCCCTCGGGCGGTTCCTGCCCGGTCTCCAAGGCGTTCTGGACGCGGTGAAGGTCGATGGCGTCTCGTTGCCGATCGCGCTCGGTCTGCTGCTGATGATGTACCCGGTGCTGGCGAAGGTCCGCTACGACAAGCTCGACACCGTCACCCGCGACAAGCGCACGATGGTCCTGTCCCTGGTGTTGAACTGGGTTCTCGGCCCGGCGCTGATGTTCGCCCTGGCGTGGATCTTCCTGGCGGACCTGCCCGAGTACCGCACCGGTCTGATCATCGTCGGGCTTGCCCGCTGCATCGCGATGGTCATCATCTGGAACGACCTCGCCTGCGGCGACCGCGAAGCCGCCGCCGTGCTGGTCGCGCTCAACTCGGTGTTCCAGGTGATCATGTTCGGCGTGCTCGGCTGGTTCTACCTCGACGGCTGCTGCACGCCGTCGCGGTCGCGAGCAAACCGGTCACGGTGGGGGAGTTGACCGAACAACTCGGCATCAGCCAGTCGACCTGCTCCCACCACGTCCGCAAACTCGCCGAGGTCGGCTTCGTCAGCCTGCGCAAGCAGGGCACCACCACGCTCGTCAGCGTCAACCCGTCCTGCTGCACCGGCCTGCCGCACGCCGCCGACGTTGTCATGGGCATGCTCGCGCCCGCGCCGTGCTGTCCCACCGACATCCCGAACGACGTCGCGATTCGTGAACTTCGGCCCGAGGACTGGACGGCCGTGCGGCGCGTCTACGCCGAAGGGATCGCCACGGGTGACGCCACCTTCGAGACCGAGACGCCCGGCCGTGCCACCCTGGAGGCGAAGTGGCTGCCGGATCACCGCTGGGTCGCCGAAGTCGACGGGCAGGTCGCGGGCTGGGCCGCCTCGACCGCGGTGTCGGCCCGTGACTGCTACGCCGGAGTAGCCGAGACGTCGGTCTACGTCGGCGCCGACTTCCGCGGCCGAGGTGTCGGCAAAGCGTTGCTGCGCAAGCAAGTCACCGCCGCCGACGCGGCCGGCCTGTGGACCTTGCAGACGTCGATCTTCCCCGAGAACCGCGCCAGCCTCGCCCTGCACCACAGCGCCGGTTATCGCACCCTCGGCGTCCGTGACCGCATCGCCCAGCACCACGGCCGCTGGCGCGACACCGTGTTCCTCGAACGTCGCCGCCAAGTTGATCCAACGCCCTCGGTGTGATGGACGTGCGGCCGCGATCCCCGCGTCGGATCGGTATCTTGCCCTCGGCGGTGACGCCCAAGGTCCTCCACATCGAGCGTGGGGACGGAGTCAAGCTCGTGGTTCGGTGGTGGCGTTAGAGGTGGTCGCCAGGTAGTCGAGCAGGGTGTGCACGAACCATTCGGGCGCTTCCTCGGCGACGAAGTGGCCGGTGGGGGCGACGAGGCCGGTGAGGTCGTTGGCGTGCGGCCGAAGGGCTTCCGTGGTGTGCTCCGCGACGGAGTCCCGGCCGCCGATCGACAGGATCGGCGTGGTCAAGCGGCCCGTGGCGAGGGCGGCCTGGTTCTCCTGGCCGTCGTCGAGCAGGGTGCGGTAGTGCTCGAAACCGCCGCGAAGTCGATCACGGCCGTCGTAGGCCTTGGCGTAGTAGGCGATGTCTTCGTCGCTGAACGTCGACGGCGTGCTCCTGGCGTCGAACGCGGACCGGAAGAACTCGACCTGGTGGCCGTCGAACAGCATCTCCGGGATGGCGGGGGCCATGAAGAACCCGAAGTGCCACGAGCCGCCGGTGACGACGTTCATCGCCTCCTCCAGATCGATCCCCGGCAGGAACGAGTCGAGCAACACCACCGCGGCGACGTTGTCGGGCCTGTGCAGCGCCCAGGCGAACGCGACCATGCTGCCGATGTCGTGGCCCACGACGACCACCGGGCCGGACAGGTCGAGAGCGGTGAGCAGGCCGCGCATGTCGTCGGCCTGGTTGGATTTGGCGTAGCCGTCGACGGGGCGTTCGCTGCCCCCGGTGCCACGCAGGTCGGGGACCACGAGCGTGTGGTGCTCGGCCAGTGCGGGCACGACCTTCGCCCACGCCCGCCCTGTCTGGGGCCAGCCGTGCAGCAGAACCATCAACGGTCCTCGTCCGCCCACAGCCGCGGACAGCCTGACGCCGTTCACGTCGGCAGTGCGGATGTCGAAGCCGGCGGGCGGCCAGGAGTGGTCGGGCACGGTGTTCTCCTCGTGGTCGGGGACATTTTCTGGGTTGTTCTGTCCAGAATCATAGGGTGAAGTTATGGACAGGACAACCCACTTTTCACCGATGTCGAGATCCACGTGCTTGCGTCGACTTTTCGACGGTCGGTGGAAGGTTCCCGGGTGGCTCAACCGGTCAGGCGGCACGACGGGAGCGGGCCAGGACCAACCCTCCGAGCACCACCGCGACTAGCCCGACCACCACGGCGGCGAAGCCTCCGACGATGCCGTAGCCGGTACCTGGCCCGCCTTCGGCGGCTACCACGACCAACCCGCCGACGACCGCACCCACCAGACCGGCCGTCAAGGCCACGACACCACCCCGCCTCCCGGATCCGGTGCCGGTTCGGCCAGCAGAGCGGGCCAGGGCCAGCCCGCCGACGACCACTCCGGCCAACCCCAGCAGCGCGCCCACCAAGGACCAGAGGCGTCCGGACGTCAAGGTGTAGGCGCTCGTGGTCGGTTGGACCAAGGTTTGCAGGACCGTCGACGCGGTGGACATGAGGTGCTCCTTCTCTTGGTGCGACTGGACTTCGCCGATCATGTCGGCCGATGCGCCGTCGGTCGTCGTGCCGGCGTGGGCACTTCGCGCTGCCGCCGCTGCCGCAGCCGACTACAGCGAACGTCGTAGGGACTACAGAAGTACCGCGTGCGCGGTAGTCGAACGGTCATCCGCGCGTGGGAGTCGTCCTCGCTGACTTCTCATTACTGTGCAGGCATGAGCAGGGTGCGGATCCGTGTCGGGGACTGGGTGATCGCCGTCGGTGTCGCGGCGGCCCTGCTGTTCGCTGGGCTGTCCGGACCACACGTCTCCACGGTCCTCGACCCGCTGGGCTACGCGTTGTTGGCCGCGGGAGGCCTGGCGTTGGTCGCACGTCGGAGGGTGCCGGTCGTCGTGCTGGGGGTGACCGGGCTGTGCGCGTTGGGATATCAGGCGATCGGGTTCGACGTTCCCTTTGTCGCGTACCTGTTCGCGGTGTACGCCGTGGTGCGCGCGGGTCATCGTGTTGTCGCGGTGGTGGGGTCGGTGGTCCTGTTGGTCGCCGTGCCGCTCGCGATCCTGGTCTCCCCGCACGACTGGCCGGTGGGGGAGGCGGTCACGCAGGCGCGGGACGTCCTCCAGATCGCGTGGTTGATCGCGGCCGGTGCGGCGGGTGAGGCGTTGCGGCAGGCCGAGCGGCGTGCTGAGGAGGCCGAGCGCACCCGTGAGGAAACCGCCCGGCGGCGCGCCGATGAGGAGCGGCTGCACATCGCGCGGGAGTTGCACGATTCGCTGACCCACCAGATCTCCGTGATCAAGGTGCAGTCCGAGGTGGCCGTGCACCTGGCCCTCAAGCGAGGGGAGGAGGTGCCGGAGTCGCTGTTGGCGATCCGGGAGGCCGGTCGGGAGGCGGCGCGGGAGCTGCGCGCGACCCTGGAGGCGTTGCGCGATGACGACAAGACCCCGCCGCACGGGCTCGACCACATCCCGGACCTGGTGCAGCGAGCCCGGACCTCCGGCCTGGACGCGACGTTGACGATCGAGGGGGAACGCGACGACATGCCTGCCGCGGTGGACCGGACCGCGTACCGGATCGTGCAGGAGTCGCTGACCAACATCACCCGCCACGCCGGAGCCGCCACCGCGTCGGTCCGGATCGACTACCGGCCCGACGTCCTCGCAATTCGGGTCGACGACGACGGCACGGCCACGCCGGACACCGTGACGGTGCCCGGCGTCGGGTTGTCGGGGATGCGCGAACGGGTCACCGCCCTCGGTGGACACCTGCGCGCGGAACCCCGCGGCGGGGGTGGGTTCACGGTTCATGCGGAACTCCCCGTGGACCGGTCGTCGTGATTCGCGTCCTGCTGGTCGACGACCAGCCGTTGCTGCGCAGCGGTTTCCGGGCGTTGCTCGATGTGGAGGACGACATCGAGGTGGTCGCCGAAGCCGGTGACGGGGAGCAGGGTTTGGCCTTGGCCAAGGAACATCTGCCCGACATCGCGTTCCTCGACATCCGGATGCCCGTCATGGACGGGATCGAGGCGACCCGGCGCATCGCCGCGGACCCGGCCCTGGCCGGGGTGCGCGTGGTCATCCTGACCAACTACGGCTTGGACGAGTACGTGCTTGAAGCGCTGCGCGCTGGTGCGGCCGGGTTCCTCGTCAAGGACATCGTGCCGGAGGACTTCCTGCACGCGGTTCGCGTCGCCGCGCGCGGCGACGCGCTGCTGGCACCGTCGATCACCCGCAAGCTGATCAGCCGGTACGTGGCGCAACCGCCGGACACCGCCGTTGGCACGGAGTTGGCGGAATTGACCAACCGTGAACGTGAGGCTGTGGTGCTGGTCGCGCAGGGCTTGTCCAACGACCAGATCGCCGCCTGCATGGTGATCAGCCCGTTGACCGCCAAGACCCACGTCAACCGGGCCATGACGAAGCTCCACGCGCGTGACCGCGCTCAACTCGTGGTGTTCGCCTACGAATCCGGCCTCGTGAACGCACGCAAGTCCTGACCTCGCCGTACCAGCCAGAGCAGAGCACCCGCGGCTAGGACGAGGCAGTCGAGCAGGCCTGTCGCAGGCACGATCCTTGGTGGGCGGCCCTCGTCGGCGCGCAGTGTCCACGCGGAGGCGTTGGCTATCGCGTAGTAGACCAACACCGCGAAGGAGGAGAACCCGATGGCTCCGCGCAGATCCACCACGGCAGCGAGCACCGCGACGGTGCCACCGACGGTGGCCTCGGCGTGGTGGGGCACGTGGTGGCGGGGGTGGACCGCGGTGAACGCCACGGTCGCTGGGTTGTCGCGAAGCGGATGCCGCGCTCATGGTTGAGTTTGCAGGATTCGGTCCAAGTGGTAGTCCAGAGTGCGCCGCACGTCTGCTCGAGTGCGGCGCTGGTGCAGCAGGTCAAGGCCGAGCCCGGTGACCCCGGCGACGAGCAGGTCGGCCTCACGGGCCGCGTCGATCGAGCGTCGGGTCCCGGCCGCCGAGATCAGGGCCGTGACCATGTCTTCCAAAGGACTCTCGTCGTGCAGGAAGACCGATGCCAGCGCGGGATCGGTCAGGCTCCGCGTGTAGTAGGCGGTCATCACCCGCAGGCTGGTGCGGCGCTGATCGTCGAGCGGGAGCAGTTCCTCGAGCGTGGCACGCAGCAGCACCCTGGGATTTGACGCGTCGCGCAGTGCGGCGATCCGGTCTCGAGCCCGACGCTCGTTGTCGCGGTGCAGCAACCGCAGCGCGATGACCAGCAGGTCGTGCTTGCCCTTGAAGTGGTACTGCACCACCCGCGCCGACACGCCCGCCTCGACGGCGATCTCCCGGACGGTGGCCATGTCCAGGCCGCGCTCGGCGGCGATGCGCCAGACCGCCTCGACGATCAGGCGCTGACGCGCGGTCGGCTCGTCGACGACTACCGAGACCGGCGGGTTCTTGCGCGATCGGTACGCCCGAGCCTGGCAGGCGCGGGAGCAGTAGACCGGGCGACGGCCGCGCGAAGCAGGCCGCACCGGGCCACGGCAGACGCGGCAGCTCGTTTCGTCACGCACGTCCTCACGATACTTGACGTCAATACCGTGACGTATTGACTCATTGTGCCTTGATATAGCCAATAACAAGTGATGGAGTTGATACGTTCGTATCCCAATGGAGGTGGCTCGTGGACGACGGCTGGCACCGGCTGGCAATGCTTCTCACGCTGATGGTGGGAGTCTGGGAAGGGCCGATCGCCATCATCTTTCGGGCCTTCACCGACAAGGGCCCGAACGCGCTCGTGGCGGCCAACTACCTCCCCGCACCGTGGTGCTACGCCACCGCCGTAGCTGCGGGAGCCGTCGCCTTCGCGGTGATCGCCGTCCTGGAGACCTCACGCAAGCACGCCATGAAGGAAACCACGTAGGTGAGCAGTCCGGAGCTGTTCGGCTGACGGCGTGAGTCCGGTCGACACGAACGTTGCGGGAGGGCGTCGTCACGCCGGAGGGCTAAGAACATCTGCTGGCCGTGGCCCGAGAGGTGATGTCAGTTGGACGGGCATCGGCAGGGCAGGAGGGGCCGCCCGCGGACATCCGCGAAGCGGTGCACCATCTCGGACAAACATGGCCCATCGCAGCACGCGCCGCACCGGCCAATCGACCGCCGCTCACAGTCGAGCTGAAGGTGTCCGACCGCCGACCTGATGCAGCGGCCAGCGCGGAGCCCGCGATGGCGGCGATCTGATCCGGTCGACGTGCTGCGCACCGAGGTCGATCTGCTTGTGCGGCTGCTCGACACGTTCACCGACGGCCCGATGGCCGAGGCGTGGCATGATCACCGGGAGACCATCACCGGATACGAAGCGTTGATGCGATCAGATCACCGCGACAGGGATTCGACGTCGTGACTATTGCCGACAACCGCGCTCCGACCTGGTGGAGCCTGACGCCCTTGGTGTTCGGCGCGTTCGTCGTCGCCGCTGAAGGCACCATCCTCACCGGCGTCCTGCCTCAGCTCAGCCGCGACCTGCACGCCGATCCTGCCGCCGTGGGCGCGGGTCTGGCGCTCTACCCGCTGGTCTACGTGTTCGGCGCGCCGACCCTCGCCGTTCTGGCCGGAGGACGGTCCCAACGGCTGATCTGCGCGCTCGGCCTCGTCACGTTCGCGCTGGGCAACCTGATCGCCGCCAGCGCTGGCACGCTTGCGATCCTCATGGTCGGCAGATTGGTCGCCGCCCTGGGGGCTTGCGCCTACATCCCCAACGCCGGCGCTCGCGCGCTCAGCCTGGGCGCGGATCGCCGTGGCCGGGTTCTGTCGATCGTGGCGTCGGGGTTCACCGCCGCCACCCTGGTCGGCGCGCCGGTGGGCATCTACCTCGCCTCGCTGTCGAGTTGGCGCTACGTCCTGGTCCTGATAGCGGCCGGAGCACTCGCCGTCGTGATCGCCCAGTGGTTCAGCCGACTCCGCGACAACCCGGTCAGCACCATGAGCATGCGCGAGTGGCTCGCGTTCGTCACCCAACGGCGAATGCTGGCGATCCTGCTGCTCACGTTCACGGTCGTGCTGGGCGAGTTCGTCGTCTACGCCTACATCTCCCTGGTCGCCCAGCACAACGTCCACGCCACACCCGCTCAGACCGCCACCGTCGTCCTGGTCTTCGGCATCGGCTCCACCACCGGCACCCTGCTCGGCGGATTCCTGGTCGACCGCTACGGCTGGCACCGCGTGCTGTGGACAGCCCTGACCGTCATCGCGACCGTCCTGCTGCTGCTTCCGTTCGCCACCCATCCCATCGCCTTCGGCGCGGCCCTGGTCGTGTGGGGCCTGTTCGGCTGGATGCTCACCCCGGCCCAGACCAACCGCCTCCTGCACGCCTACCCCGACAACGGAGCCGTCCTGATCACCCTCAACGCCTCGGCCGTCCAACTCGGCGTCGCCACCGGCGGCCTCGCCGGAGCCGCCGTGACGAGCACTCTCGGCCCAGCCGCGCTCGCCACCACCGGAGCGGTGATCGTCTGGATCGCCCTTGCCGCTGCGGCACTGACCCGCTCAACCAGACAACCGAACTCCTGACTCAACTCGGTCGGAACGTCGGCGACCTCATTTCCCATCAGGCGACCAAAAGGAGATGAAACCCTGTAGAGGCAACACTTTTGACGAGATCGACGCGAACTCCACGGCGGATACCGTGCCGGAGAACGGAATCGTGGTAGCCACCTTCCAGGACAGCGCGTCGCATCCGGTGCTGGAGGCTCGTTGTGCGGAGGCGTTCTCAGGGGGGGATCTGGATTCCGACTCGGTGGCGCAGGTAGTCGTCGGATGAGGTGCGGGCGATCCGGATGGCCTGGGTCACCAGGTGGTGCATGTCATCGGGGTACCGCTCGGGATTCAGCGACAGGCCCGGCAGGATGCATCGACGCATGTCGAGGTCATCGACGGTGACGAAACGACGTAGCGCGGTGTGGCGGTACTGCTGCCGCAGATCCTTGAGGTCCTCGCGCTCGGTGTCATCGTCCGGTTCCGGTGTGCGGAAGCGGCGCCACTCGTAACTCAGACGTGCCTGTGTCCAGTACCAGGCACGGGCCGCGCCCGCGATGTCGGCTGGAACGTCGGCGTCCAGCAGGGCGATGAGGGCGCGTTGGACGCGGCGACGGCCGAACGCGATGATCGCGGGTTCGACGAGTTGCCGGGTGAGGCTGGGGTCCGGCTCGTGCACCATCGCGCGGACGAACGGCTCGAACCACGTCTCGGGCACGGGACCGGTATCCGCGTGGTCGGCAAGCGCTTTGCCCAGCCCTCTGCGGGTGTGATGGCGCCACGCCGAGCGGATGCTCTTGTCGTCTGTCGTCGGACTTGTGGTGCCGACCAGGTCGAGCAGGTCTCGGAGCAGAGCCTCGTAGGCGGCTGAACGATCGACCGTGGGCTGGGGCAACGGTTGGAAGAGCTGGGAGGCGTCGTCCTTCGATGTCACAAGCAGCAGGTTATTCGGTCAGGTGGCACGGGCTGATCGAGGAGGACGTGCTGGCACAAGGGCGGTTCGCGGCATGTGCGGACGTTAGATCTGGTGGCGCTCCACCGGTCGGTGCATGCTGGTTGCATGCCTGAGCGGTTCGATGTGCATAACGTCGTCAGCGGCGAAGTGACGGGGACTGTTGTACAGGCCGGAGAGGTCGTCATAGGACGTGTGCGGCCGCGGCCGCCGCCCCGGCAGTTGCCCGCCTCGCCGTCATGCTTTGTGGGCAGGACTGGAGACTTGGCTGGTCTGGCTAGCAGTCCTGGGGTTCACGCGATAGTTGGAATCGGCGGTATAGGCAAGACGTGGCTGGTGGTGCACTGGGCACATGCCAACCGACACCGATTTCCGGATGGTCAACTGTTTGTCGACTTGCGTGGGTTTTCCCCGGATCAGCCGATGGTTCCCGCTGTCGCAGTACGAGGGTTCCTCGACGCTCTCGGCGCCGTTGACCTACCACCTGACCCACATGCCCAGGTTGGGCTCTATCGAAGCCTGACCGCAGACAAGCGGCTGCTGGTCGTACTCGACAATGCTGCCGACGCGGCCCAAGTGGAGTCGCTGTTGCCCGGTGGGTCTTCCTGCACGGTACTGGTGACCAGCCGTCGTCAGCTCACCTCGCTGATCACTCGGCACGGCACTGTGCACGTACGGCTCGGCCTGCTCCGTGACGTCGAGTCCCACCATCTATTCGTTGCGCGACTTGGGTCCGTCCGGGTCAACTCTGATCCTTTGGCTGTGCGGCGGATTGTGGAGCACTGTGCTGGACTGCCGCTCGCTCTGGCGATCGTGGCCAGTCGCGGCCAGATGTATCCCGAGATGCCGCTTGCACGGATCGCTGACGAGTTGGGGCAGCTCGATGATGAGGACCCGAGCAACAGTGTGCCTGCGGTGCTGTGGTGGTCGTTGCGCGCGTTGACCGAGACGCAGTCGCGTGCCCTCGGTTTGCTCGCCGCCGCACCGGGACCGGACATTGGACTCGCCGCCGTGGTCAGCCTCACGGGATCGGTGTCCGAACTGCCAGCTTTGGAGCGCCTGTGCCTGCTGGACAGGGTGCCTAGTGGGCGTTATCGCATGCATGACTTAATTCGCGCCCATGTCCGTGTCGAGGATGTCGACGCCTTGCGGCGGGTAACCGACCACTACCTGTACACCGCCCATGAGGCAGATCGCCGCCTCCAGCCCCACGGTGCACCTGCGGTCCTGCCGCCGATGTCACGGGGATGCCAACCGGAAACGCCTGTAGACGTCGATGCGGCGCTGGCCTGGTTCGATGCGGAGCACCAGTGCCTGCTCGCTGCTGTCGACATCGCCGCGAAGCATGGGTGGCACGACGTTGTCTGGCACCTGGCGCGAACCCTGACCACCTACCACCACCGACGGGATCAGCCTGACGCCGACATCCGCACCTGGGGCCTCACGCTGCGCGCACAGCCGCCAAGTTCGGCCCTGGTCACCTCCCAACGACGACTTGGCGAAGCTCTCGCTCGCGCTCACCGGGACTCCGAGGCTTTGACACACTTGCGGGAAGCACGCGTTCTCGCCGAGCACTTGGGGGACCTGCACCAGCTCTCTCACACCCATCGCGCCCTGGCGTGGGCACTCGGCCGCAAAGGCGACGACTCCGACGCCCTGCACCACGCCGAGGAAAACTTGCGTCTGTCACGAGAACTCCACGACACCATAAGCGAAGCCCACGCCCTGAACGCAGTCGCGTGGTTCACTGCCCGACTCGGCGACCTCGACCGGGCTCGCACGTTCGGTGAGGCTGCACTGGCCGCGTACCCCAATCCAGAAGGCGAGGCGTCCTGTCGGGAAACGCTCGGCTACATCGAATACCGTGCCCGCCGACCAACCAAGTCGATCGAGCACTACCAGCGAGCTCTCACCTTGCGCCGCACTCATGGCTACCTCAGGCATGTAGCCAATACCTTGCAGAGGATGGTTGCCCCACTGCGCGCTTTGGGGCGGGACGAGGAAGCTGACGCCAGATCACTGGAAGCAAGGGAACTGTTTACCCGACTTCAGGAATGACCCGCTACACGTCCATGGGTAGGTTTCTACGACGTCTCTGGGCGACGTAGAGGTGCAGCAACAGTCCCGCTTCCGCTCATGGGCGCGGGTGGGCGTCACCAGCGAACGCCCCTCGACAGCACCGTCGTTACGTACGCTCATCAGCACGACAGTGCATCCGTGACAGGCCCTGACAGCGGCATGCGAGGACGCGTTGCCCTTGCGAAAACCATTGGTGACCGACTTGCTCCGCTGATGTACTGATGGCCACCGTGAGCTTGCCGCGTGACGGAGGTAGTAGATGTGAGCAGCTACAACGCGCTCGCCGAGGTGTACGAGTGGCTCATCTCGGATGCAAAGCTGGCTCCGGCCGAGTTCGCTGCATCGTTCGATGACGTCCTCAGTCTTCTGCCGTCGAACGCTCACGTCCTCGATTGTTCTTGCGGGACCGGACAGTTGGCGGTCGGTCTCGCTGGTCTTGGCATGCACGTTGTCGCGACTGACGCCAGCGAAGCGATGGTTCGTCGGACTGCTGAGTTGTCTGAGGAGTTCAGGGCATCTGTCCGGACAGTGCGGGCGGACTGGCAGGAGTTGCCCGACCATTTCGATGACGACACCTTCGACATGGTGTTCTGCGTTGGCAACTCGCTGCACCATGCCGAGGGCGCGCGAGGCAGGGTTGCTGCTCTGGAGTCGATGTCACGGCTTCTGCGCCGTGGCGGGCGCTTGGTACTCACCTCCCGCACGTGGGAACTCGTGAGGGCCAGAGGTTCCCGGCTGGACATCGGTGACCGACTCGTCCGCCGGAACGGTCGCGATGCCGTCGTGGTCTACCGCTGGGACATTGCGCCGAACTGGGAGGACGAGCACCACATCGAGATTGCGATCGCGCAAGTGGATACGGCTGGGTCGGTTCTTGCCCGCTCGGAACTGCTGTCGAGCTGGCCCTACCGATACGAAGAGCTCGAAGTCGAGTTGCACCGGGTCGGACTCCAGACGGAAATGAGCACGTTCAACCCTGAGGCCGAGAACTACATGGTGGTGGCGAGCAAGGTATAGCCAACGGGCTGTCAGTCCGTGGCCGGACCGCGCGGTTGCGACCAGGAGGCTTGCGTCCTCTCGTCGGCAGAGTTGAACTTGGTGATCTCTGCTGGAAGTCGATGCTCGCAGGGGCACGCAACACCATGCCCGAGTCCAGTGCTTGGCCCTGCCACCTGGGTCGGTCGACCGGGAACGAGGCCCGTCGTTCGGGGAACGACGGGCCTTTCGACCCACTACCAGCGCTGGTACGCGCTGTTGTTGCGCCCGAACGTCCGCAGCCCGAAGTCCCAGCTATGGTCGATCACGCGGCGGGTCTGCTGGTTCTCCAGCGTGACCGTGCCGTCGGCCCACTGCGTCACGTACCAGCTCTGGTAGGTGTTGGCGTAGCACGGAACCGTGCGGAACCCGTACTCGAAGCTGTCGTCCAGGCAGCGCCCGGTCACCACGTTCCTGATCTCGAACGTGTTGTCCGCCCACCGGTGGACGTTCCACAACTGGTGGTCGTTGTTGTAGTTGGGCAGCGCGCGCAGCCCGTACTCCCAGCTATCGTCGAGGTACTGGCCGGTGGCCTGGTTGCGGTACCGGTCGAAGAAGTCGAGCGCGGTGACGTCCTGCGTGCTGATCCCGTAACCGCTGCGCCCGCTCCCCTCGGCGCCCGCAGGAAGGGTGAACGCCGCCATCGACAGCAGCACGAGCACTGCGGCGAGCACCCTCGCGATCATGATCCTCATGTATGGAACCCCCTGTACGAACTTCGGATCCTCGTTGGATCACGACCAGCTTCACGGTGTGACGTACAGGTCGTGCACAGATCGCGCACACAGCGTGCCGTCGAGGATCGCGCGGTGGATCCGGCGCAGGGCGTGGCCGGGTTCGACGCCGAGTTCGGCCACGCAGAACGCGCGTGCCCTGCGGTAGGCGGTGAGGGCTTCGGCCTGTCTGCCCGCGGCGTGCAGGCCGCGCATAAGTTGGGCCCAGAAGGCTTCGCGCTGCGGGTGCTCGGCGACGAGCCGGTACAGGTCTCCCACGGTGTCGGCGTGCCCGCCCGCGAGCAGCCGCGTCTCGACGGAGCGTTCGACGGTGGCGAGCCGTCGTTCCTCGATCGCCGTGGCTTCCGCGAGCAGCGCGGGGCCGGTGAGGCGCAGACCGTCGAGGACGTTGCCACGCCACAGTGCCAGCGCGTGTCCGTAGTGGCCCGCCGCGGTGGCGTAGTCGTGATCGCGCTCGGCGCGCAGGCCGTGTCGTCGTGACTGCTCGAAGACCGCCAGGTCGAAGTCTTCGGGGCGCACGCGGAGTTCGTAACCGTCGGGGTGGCTCACGATGGCGCTTCCCAGCGCGCGGCGCAGTCCGGCCACGTAGGTGCGCAGGTTCGCGCGCAGCGAGGCGGGCGGCAGTTCCCACACGGCGCGGGCCAGGTAGTCCACGGTGGCGACGCGGCCCGCCCGGATCAGCAGCGCGGCCAGCACCGCGCGTTGGCGGGGACCGCCCAACGGCACCTGCGCCCCGTCGCGACGCACCTCGAGCGTTCCCAGCATCCGGTATTTCATCCGACCCCCCGGTCTCTTGTCTGATGGATCTATCGTGCTGGTGGGGGGTTCGAGGTCGATCAAGGCAGGGGCCGCCGGAACGAGCTGGTGGGCCGGTGGGGGCCGGGTCGACTGCGGGTTCGGTACGGGAGGGGGGAGTTGCCGTATGGGCCATGAGGGGTTGGGCGAGGTCGTAGCCGCGCGCAGGCGGGCCGCGGTGATCACGCAGCGGGAGTTGGCCGAACGGGCGGGGCTGAGCGTGGGGGCGGTGCGGGACATCGAGCAGGGCCGCACGCGGTCGCCGAGGCCTGCCGCCATCCGCAGCCTGGGTGCGGTGCTCGGGCTGACGGCCGAGGAGTTGGCGCCGCACATCGGCAGCCCGCTGCGGTTGAGCGTGCTCGGGCCGCTGGAGGTGTCGGTGCGTGCCCAGCCGGTCGACCTCGGTTCGGTGAAGCAACGCGCGGTGCTCGCCGTGCTCGCGTTGTCCCCCAACACTGCGGTGCACCGGGACGCGATCGTGGAGGCGGTGTGGGGCGGTAGCACGCCCGACGGGTCAGCGGGCTTGATCTCGACGTACGTGAGCCAGCTACGGCGGGCACTGCGGGTGGAGCGGCCCGTTCGGCGGCGTGAGCTGCTGGTGTCCGAGGGCAGGCGGTACCGGCTGGTCGTCGGCGACGACGAGCACGACCTGCTGGAGTTCCGGTCGCTGGTGCGGCGGGCGGAGGACTCCGGCGACCCGGAGGTCGAGCTGGACCTGCTCGCGCGGGCGGCTCGGCTGTTCCGGGGCGAGCCGCTGGCCGACTTCGAGGACCTCCGGTCGCTGCCCGAGATCGCCGCGATCCGGTTCGAGCGGGTCGAGTCCGTGCTCGCGCTCGCCGACGTCGGGTTGGCGCTGGGCAGACCGGAGGTCGTGCTGCCGCGGCTGCGTCGAGTCGCGGACGCCGAGCCGCTGCACAGCGGGGTCCAGGCCAGGCTGATGCTCGTGCTGGCGGCCGACGGGCAGGCGGCCGCCGCGCTGCGGGTGTTCGAGACTGCCCGGCAGGGGCTGGCCGACGAGCTGGGGCTGGACCCGGACGGCGTGCTGCTGGCCGCGCGGCAGCGCGTGCTGCGCCAGGAGCTGTCCGCGGCGTCGGCACCGCCGGTGGCGGTGCCCGCGCAACTGCCGCCGGACACCCCCGACTTCACCGGCCGCCGGGTCGAGATCACGCGGCTGTGCGGACTGCTCACCGCTCCCCGCCGGACGACCGCCGTGTGCGCGATCACCGGCGCGGGCGGCATGGGCAAGACCACACTCGCCACGCACGTCGGCCACCGGGTGCGGCACCTGTTCCCGGACGGCCAGCTACACCTCGACCTGCGCGGTACCAGCCGCGACGCGGTTCCGTCGAGCGAAGCGCTGGCCGAGGCCCTGCGTGCGCTCGGCGTGCCGCCGTCGTCGCTGCCCAACACCGAACGGGAACGGGTGACGCTGTACCGCAGCGTGCTCGCCGACCGGAAGGTGCTGGTGGTGCTGGACGACGCGCGGGACCCGGCGCACGTCCGGCCGCTGCTGCCCGGCTCGGCGGGCAGCGCGGTCCTCATCACCAGCAGGCACAACATGGCGGTCCTGCCCGGTGTGCGGACGTGCGGTCTCGACCCGCTGTCGGAGGCGGAGTCCGTGGCGCTGCTGTGCCGCGTGGCGGGCTCGCGCGACACCGCCGGAGCCCGCTCGCAGGCCCGGAGGTGCGGCGGCATGCCGTTGGCGTTGCGGGTGGCGGGCGCCCGCGCCGGCATCGGCGACGGGTGGGCCGCCGCGGGCGGGCTGGCCGAGTTCGAGGTGGACGACCTGTCTGTCGCCACGAGTGTCGGGGTGAGCGTCGACCTGCTCGACGACCGAGCGGCAACGCTGTTCCGCACGCTGGGCCTGCTGGAGAGCCCGCGCTTCACGGCGCCGGTCGCCGCGCGCCTGCTCGACGTGACCGAGACCGACGCCGCGACGGCGCTGGCCGCGCTGACCCGCGTGCACCTGGTCGACCGGCGCCTGGGCATGCACGACCTGGTCCGGCTCTACGCCGCCGAACGCGCTGCCACCGAGCCGGAGCCGGTCCGGCGCGCGGCACTGCGCCGGGTGCTGCGGTGGTACCTGGTGTCGGCGCGGCGGGCGTCCTTGCTGGTGATGCCATCGATCCGGATGGAGGACGACGGTGCGGAGGACGAGTCCGGGGCACCACTGGCCACTGTGGACCAAGCGCTGGCGTGGCTGGAGTCGGAGCGGACGAACCTGATGTCGCTGCAACGGCAGGCGCTGTCCGACCTGGGCCTGGACGACCTCGGCGTGCTGCTGGTGCGGCCGTTGCAGGCGGCGTTCAACGAGTGGGGCGTGAGCGAACGGTGGGAGGAGAACCTGCGGCTGGCACGCGAGGTCACCCGGCGCACGGGCGATCTCGCCCGGCAGGGATACGTCGTGCGTGCCCTCGCGCGGTCGGTCGGGTGCTACGACCTGGCCGCGAGCACGGCTCTTTACGTCGAGGCGATCGGGTTGTACCGCGCGGCGGGCGACCACGCGAACGAGCTGCACGTCCGGATCAACCTCGGCGTCTCGCTGCACAACTCGGGTGACCTGGCGGGCGCGGTCTCCTGCTACGAGGACGCGCTGGCGGGCGTGCACGCGGACGACCGGCGGGTGGAGGGCTACGCGCTGGTCAACCTCGCCGCGGCCCACCGCGACCTCGGGAGAGCAGACCTGGCCGCCGACCACGACCGCCGGGCGCTGGCCGTCGCCCAGGACCTCGGCGACCGGCACCTCGAGTTCGACGTGACCGACGACCTCGCGTGCACCTACCGCGCGTTGGCCGACTACCCCGCCGCCGTGGCCGTCCACGAGGCCGCGCTCAAACTGGTGCGGGAGCTCAACGACCCGATCCGCGAGGCGATCGTGCACTCCAGCCTGGGCCGGACGCTGTTGGCGAGCGGCGACGCGGCCGGTGCGACAGGCGTGCTGCTCGCGGCCGTGGCGGCGCTGGAGGAGAGCGGCGAGGACTACGAGCACGGGCGCGCACTGCACCTGCTCGGCCGCGCCAACCTCGCGACCGGCGACGGCGGGGCCGCGCGGTCGTGCCTGCGGCGCGCGATGGCGTTGCTGACCCGGCTGAAGTCCCAGGAGGCCGACGACGTGCGCGCGCTCCTCGACGAGATCACCCCGACAGGCTGAGTCGAGCCACAGGTCGAATGGGCGACTTCGCCGATTCCGCGCATCGGCCGTCGCTGGCAGGGAGCGACTCCTCAGCAGAGCGCTCGCCCGGCGTCAACCGGAGAGATCCTCTTGACCACGTGTATGCGCCGCAGGAGGATCGGCTCGGATGACGTCATGCCGGCGAGGGGGGAAAATGCCGCTCGGAATTGCGAAGAAGCAGCAGGCGGTGGTGTCCCACCGGATGAATTTCCTCGGGCAATCGAGCGGGCCGTCCACCGTGTCGTGGAAGTACCAAGGCGTCAAACGGGAGCTGGTTCGTCCCGATGATGGACAACCTGCGACACGATTACCAGTCCGATGCGGAGAATGCGCCGAGGAACTGACCTTCACCGTGCACAGCGTCGCGGCCACACGCCGACGGCAGGGCTACTGGCGAGCAGCCACTTGGGCGTGCGTGGTGCTCTTCCTCGCCGGGGTCGCGGGCCTCATCGCGGGCCAGGTCGTCTGGGGTCCCGTGGCGATGGCCCTGGGCTTCGTCGCCGGTTGGATCATCGGATCGACCGCGGCGGAAGAGGTCGGCGTCACCGGTCACGGCAACGCCGTGCGACTGACCATACCCAAGCACCACATCGCCCTCACCGAACCGCCGCCCGAGGGCATGCCCGAGCTGGTGTGCGCGCGGTGCGGCCATCAGGAGGATTTCCCGCAGGGAAGCCATCTCCGCAAGAGCTACGTCCAACAGCGGTACCAGGACGCACAGGCTCGTTTCGCAAAACACCGCTGCCGCTGACCTGCGGGCAACGACCAGCCTGGCCCTGCCTCAGCCAACTCGAAAGCGGTCTGGCCCGCTGGGTGTACTGGATGAGCCGGACGAAACCGCCGTCATCGAAGGGGCTGGCGTGGAACCGCTACGCGTTTCGGCGTGTGCCGGCTAGCCAGGCAGCAGCACCACTTTGCCGAACGGGCGGCCGAACTCGACATGTCGGAGTGCGGAATCGGCTTGAGCGAGGGGGAAACGGCTATCGAGGACGGGGGAGAGCCGGTCTTCGCGCAGCAGCGTGGTGACCCTCTTCCAGGAACGCCGTAGGTCTTGCGGCTCGAGTGAATTGAGGCTGAAGACGATCAGCGTCGGCGATTTGTGGATGTTTCGCAGCAGCGGTGTGAAGGCGTCTGGACCGGGTGGCCCGGCGGCACCGCCGCAGAGCACGTAGCGCCCGTTGGGACGGAGGAGTTCCAAGTGCTGTTCGAGCGATGGGCCTGCGACGGTGTCGATCACGACGTCGTACGTTTCGTCCGTGAGGAGGGCGGCGCGGGTGCGGTCGAACACCCTTGTGGCG
>NZ_JANYMP010000037.1:0-56492 GCF_025061645.1 Umezawaea endophytica
AGACCCAGCGTGAACAGCGAAACGATCGCGACCGGCCGCGCTGCCACCAGTGGGCCGACCCCCGTCGTGGCCGTGCGCGGTCTGCGGCGGCAGATCGATCCGGCTCAGGCCAGGCCCGTCTCGTAGGCGACTATGGCGGCCTGCACGCGGTTGCGGGCGTCGAGCTTGTCCAGGATGGAGCTGACGTGGGCCTTCACCGTTCCCTCCACGACGTGGAGGGCCTTGGCGATCTCGGCGTTGGAGTGCCCGGCGCCGAGCAGCGCCAAGACGTCGTGCTCGCGGTCGGTCAGCGCCTCGACCCGGCGCCGGGCCCGCGTGGCGGAGGCGCCGACGTCGCGGTACCTGCGGACGACGCGGTGGGCGACCGCGGGTGACAGGAACGCCGCCCCGGCGGCGACGGCGTGCACGGCGGTGATCAGCTCGCGCGGGTCGGAGGCCTTGAGCAGGAAGCCCGCCGCCCCGCCGCCGAGCGCCCTGGCGACGTAGTCGTCCTCGCCGAACGTGGTGAGCACGACGACGCTCGTCGCCGGGGCCACCACGGCGATCTCCTCGGCGGCGGCGAGCCCGTCGAGTTCGGGCATCCGGATGTCCAGCAGCGCCACGTGAGGGCGGTGGGCGCGCACCAATTCGACCGCCCGGCGTCCGTCGGCGGCCTCGGCGACGACCTCGATGTCATCGTCGGTGGCCAGGATCGCCCGGATGCCCGAGCGGACCATCACCTCGTCGTCGGCCACGAGCACCTGGATCGGGGGCATCGTGCTACGACCTCTCCAGCCGGTTCTTGGCCACCAGCACGTCGTCGACGAAGCAGAGCTGGTAGACGTCCGGACCGAGGTCGAGCAGGCCGTCGCCCGCCAGGTAGTAGACGCAGCTCGCGCCCTCGGGCCGTGGTGGGGCGGCGATCACCCTCGGCGCCGGGCCGAGGTCGTGGGGCGGCAGCAGCCGCTCGACGTCCGCGCGGCTCAGTCCGGACCGCAGGTCCTCGTACCGGTCGTCCGCGAGGCCGGTCCGACTCACGGAGAGCGCCTGGATGACGGCGAGCGCGACGACCAGCGCGAGGCCGATGCCGAGCGGCAGTGCGGCGAACCACCGCCTCCCTCTGAGGTCGAAACTCGGTGAGCGGGTGTCCCGCCACGGCTCGGTGCCGTCGTCCAGCAGTGCGGTCACCGCCCAGCCGCCGTCCGGCCGAGGGCCCGCGGTCAACCGCCCGCCTGTCAGGCGAACGCGCTCGTCCAGCCCGATCAGCCCCTGCCCGGTCCCGGTGCCGCCGTCCGACCGCGCGGACGGTCCGTTCACGACCTCGACGCGGGTACCGCCGTCCCGGCGCGCGACCGTGACGGTGACCGGCGCGCCCGGCGCGTGCCGGGCGGCGTTCGTCAACGACTCCTGGACCACGCGGTGGGCGGCCTGCCTCGTCATCGGCGACCACGCGGGCGCCGGCCCGTCGTACCGGAGGCGGACCCGCAGCCCCGCCGCCGACGCCCGACGGACCAGGTCGTCGACGCTTTCGTCCACCGGCCGCAAGGAAGCCGCGCTGCCGAACACCTGGACGATGTCGTGCAGCCGGTGGGTGGCCCGGACCGCCCCCGCCCGCACCTCGCCCGCTGCCCGCTTCTGCTCGTCGGTCAGGTCCGCCGCGAGTTCCAGCGCTCCACCGTGCAGCGCGATCAACGCCAGCTCGTGGCCGATCGAGTCGTGCACGTCCTGCGCTATCCGCTCCCGCTCACGCAGCCTGGCCTGCTCGGCGACCCCGGCCCGCTCGCCCTCGTCCTGCTCGGCGCGCAGCCGCCGGTAGCGGCCGACCGACCACGGCAGCACCGAAGCGGAGAGCTCGACGAACAGCACCGAGAGCCAGACCGCGAACGGGTCGGGCGAACGCTGGAAGGTCAGCGCGAGCCCAGTGGACAGCACGGCGCCGAACACCCACAGGGCGAGCGGAACGGACGTCATCCGCCTGCCCGCCGGGTACCCCAGCACCGCCATCGGCACCACTAGCCCGCCGCCGCCGTCGAACATCAGCACCGCCGAGAGCGACAGCCCGGCCGACAGCGCCAGCACCGGCGTCCACACCAGATCCGCTCGCCGAACGCCCATCGGTCCACACTACAAACCGGGACGGTTCGCTTGCCCCTGACGAAAGTCGGGGTGTCGGCCCGGCGGAAGACCGATGTCCCCGCACAGCCGGTGTCCCTACCTTCGTCACCGTGATCACTCGACACCTGTTGACGCGCAAGACGGTGGCGGCCCTCGTCGCCGTAGCCGCGGTCGTGGCGCTCGCGTCGCCCGCCACCGCCGCGCCGGACCAGTGGGTCCTGCCTGCACCGACCGGACCGCACCCGGTCGGCCGAACCGAACTGCACCTGGTCGACCAGGACCGGACGGACCCCTGGGTGCCGACCGGCCCACGGGAGCTGATGGTCTCGCTGTGGTATCCGGCCTTCGCGACCCGCGGCGACCGCGCGCCCTACGCCACGGCCGAGGAGTCCCGGCTCCTGCTGGAGCTGTACGGGATCACCACCGCGCCGCCGGACGCCCTGGCCGGGGTGCGCACCCACTCGCGGGCCGACGCGCCACCGCTGCCCGGCCGGTCGCCGCTGGTCGTGCTCTCACCGGGACTGGCGTTCCCCCGCTGGACGCTCACCTCGCTCGCCGAGGACCTGGCCAGCCGCGGTTACGTCGTAGCAGGCGTGGACCACACCCACGAGGGCGCCGCGGTCACGTTCCCGGACGGCCGCGTGGCCGCGTGCGTGGTGTGCAAGGGGGGCACGAGCGGGACGGCGATCACCGCCAGCCGGGTGGTGGACCTCTCGTTCGTGCTCGACCGGTTGCTCGCCGACCCCCGCTACGGCCGCTTGGTCGACCCGGATCGGATCGAGGTCGCCGGCCACTCGATCGGCGGATCGGCCGCCGCCGCGACGATGCTCGCGGACGCGCGGGTGGACGCCGGGATCAACCTGGACGGCTCGTTCCAACCTGCCCTCGGCGAGGACCTGGCGCGCCCGTTCCTGATGCTGGGTGCGGAGAACGGCGCCCCCGGCGACCGCCCGGACTGGGACCGGACGTGGACCCGCCTGACCGGCTGGCGCCGCTGGTTGCAGGTGCCGCAGGCCACGCACACCTCGTTCAGCGACGCGGCGGTGCTCACCGAGTGGCTCGGCCTGCCGCCCGTGGCGTTGCCCGGCGCTCGCGTCATCGAGATCAACCGCGCCTACGTGGCCGCGTTCACCGACCTGCACCTGCGTCACCGACCCCAACCGCTGCTGGCGTGCCCATCGCCGCGGTTCCCGGAGGTCGGCTTCGTGGGCCTGGCCGCGTGAACACCCGCACGCCGGGCGGTCGCGGCACTCCGGCTCACCCGGTGTTCCGCGACCCCTTGGCGGACGGCGTGATCAGCGCCGTGATCACCAGTTCCGCCGGCGCGACGTCGATAACGGGCGCCTGGCTGAGGGTGCGCCCACGGGCGATCTCGTCCACCGCCATGAGAACGGCCTGGACCTCGATCTGCGCCCGTGGTTCGTCCAGTTCGCGGGGGGTGGTGACGCAGAGCCGGACCCACTCGCCGACGTCGTCCCGCTGGGCCTGGATCAGCGGTTCGGCCTGGGCGCCGAGGCTGCGCATCTCCGTGACGCGGGCATCCACGAACACGGTGTGGCGAACCGCGAAGGTCGCGTAGACCGCGACCAGCCGACGCAGCGCGGCCGCTTCGCGCAGGACGTCGTCAAGGGTGATCTGCAGGTGGCCGTTGCCCGTTGCAGGGCTTCCAGCAGGACTTGTCGTGTGTGGTTCTCGCCGGTGATCAGGATGTGGTCGAGGGCTTCGCGTTGGATGGTGCCGATGACGCGTTCGCAGTGGGTATTCATCCGAGGTGCTCATGGGGCGGGGTGCTGGGTCGATGCCCGCGTCATGCTGGATCTGCCAGGCCGTCGAGGGAGCGATACGGCGGCCGAGTCGGGCCGGTCCTCCCTGAATCCGCTGGCACCAGGTCGATCCTCCGACTTGACCTGGTGCGCGCTCCAGGTCCTAGCGTCGGAGGCGTTCGTCAGCCCACGAAGTACCGCCCGGTTCGCCGGCAGGAGGAGTACCCGCGCATGATCACCCGAACCACGCTCGGCTCGCCCGGTCTCACCGTCAGCGCGATGGGCCTGGGGTGCATGGGGATGAGCGAGAGCTACGGCGCCGCCGACTGGGACGGTGGCCTGGCCACCATCGACCGGGCCCTGGAGCTGGGCATCACGTTCCTGGACACCGCCGACGCCTACGGCACCGGGCATAACGAGGTGCTGGTGGGCCGGGCCGTCCACGGCCGTCGGGACCAGGTGCAGCTAGCCACCAAGTTCGGCATCGACCGCAGCGCGGGCGACCGGGCACGCCGCATCCGCGGTGCCCGCGACTACGTGCTGCGCGCCTGCGATGCCTCGTTGCTGCGGCTGGGCGTCGAGGTGATCGACCTGTACTACGCCCACCGCCCGCCCCAGGACGTGGAGATCGAGGAGACCGTCGGGGCGATGGCCGAGCTGGTCGAGGCGGGCAAGGTCCGCCATCTGGGCCTGTCCGAGGTCGACGGCGAGTTGCTGCGCCGGGCGCACGCGGTGCACCCGATCACCGCGGTGCAGAGCGAGTACTCGCTGTGGACCCGCGACGTCGAGGCGGTCACCCCGGTGATGGCCGAGTTGGGGGTCGGGCTGGTGCCGTACTCGCCGCTGGGGCGGGGTTTCCTGACCGGCACCCTGGACCGCTCCGCGCTGGGCGAGAAGGACTTCCGGCGTACCAACCCTCGCTTCGCAGGCGAGGCGGGCGAGGCCAACGAGAAGATCGCGCAGACCGTGCGCGAGGTGGCCGACCGGCTGGGTGCCACCCCGGCCCAGGTGGCGTTGGCCTGGGTGTACGCCCAGGCCGATCGGCTCGGGGTGGCTGTGGCGAGCATTCCGGGCACCCGCAGCCCGGCCCGCCTGGAGCAGAACGCGGCCGCGCTGGATCTCAGCCTGGACGCCGAGGCGCTGGCCGCGCTGGACCCGCTGAGCGACCAGGTGACAGGTGAGCGCTACACCCCCGTGCACACCGCTGAGGTCGCTCGGGGTTAGCCGGTGGGGCGAGGTCACCGACGTCCGGCGCGACGATGTCGGTGACCTGGCCGGTCACGACCAGCCAGGTCGGGCAGCCCATGGACCCTGTGGCTTCCTGGTCGATGAAGGAGGCGACGCCACGCGGGCGGAGCACCGAGTGGCCCTGCTCTAGCACCCATAACCGGGTCGTATCCGCAGTTGTTCGTTGAGATGCTGGGCGGGTCGGCGACGATGCTCGGGTATCGGATGTCGATGTCGGGTGGTGTGGTGCCGTCGGTGGTGTGTGAGTGTCAAGAACCATTTTTTGAGCCAATGCTGAGGGATCAGCAACAGGCACAGGGAGGCAGCGCTCGGTGGGGTCACCCCCAGTGACCCCACCGAGCCCTCCTCGGGGCGGCGTGACGTCATCGTGTCTGACGCCGTGTACCAATCGCGTACCAATCGCGTACTCGTCGGCCTCAGGCGTTCTTCATCCAGTCCGTCACCACATCGGCCAGCACGGCGAGCGGTAGGGCTCCCTCCCGCAGCACCGTGTCGTGGAAGGTCCGGATGTCGAAGCGGTCTCCCAGCGAGTGTTGCGCGGCTGCCCTGATCCGGTTGATCTCCAGGCGGCCGACCATGTACGCCAGGGCCTGGCCTGGATAGCCGATGAACCGGTTGACCTCGGCTTCGACCTCGATGTCCGGTAATGCGGTGTTGGTCCGCACGTACTCCACGGCCTCAGCCCGTGTCCAGCCTTTGGCGTGCAGACCCGTGTCGACGACGAGGCGGACCGCGCGCAACACGTCGGACACGAGCATCCCCATCCGGGACAGCTCGTCGGAGTAGAGGCCCATCTCGTCGGCCAACCGCTCGGTGTACAGCGCCCAGCCTTCGACGTACGCCGTGCTCAGCGGCAGTCTGCGCAGCATCGGGAGGTGGCTGAGCCCTTGCGCGCGTGTCACCTGGAAGTGGTGGCCGGGTACGGCTTCGTGGAACGCCAACACCTCGGCGAAGTAGCGGAACCGCTCGGTGGGCCTGGTGATGTTCGTGAAGTACGTGCCGGGTCGCTTCCCGTCGGGCGAGGACGTCAGGTACATCCCCGACGGGATCGCCGCGTCCTGCTCCGGTGGAACGGCTTCGACCGCGCACCGCCGGTCGGGGATGACCGTGAACCAGTCCGGCGCCAGGCTCTCGGCCTTGGTCACCGCGATCCGCCCGGCGTCGAGGATCTCGTTCCCGTCGCGCCAGCGCAGCTTCTTGTCGAACCGCAGCCGGTGGAAGATCGCCACGATGTCGGACGTCCCGAACACCTCCTGGCCACTCCGGGCGATCTCCGCGTGGATCTTCGCCACCAGGTCCTCGCCGATCTGGTGGAGTTCCTCCGGGGGCCTGTCGGCGTCGGTGTGCACACGGACCAGGCCGGCGTAGATCGACTCTCCGCCGGTGATCCAGCACAGGCCGGGCCGCGAGTCGGGCCGAGCCTGTGGCGCGATCCGGCCAAGCACTTCGCGGTACGCCGCCAATCCCGGCCGGATCTCCGATTCGAGTAGCTGACGGCCCTGTTCGGCGTACTTCTCCATGCCGCCCTGCCGCAGCGGTCTCAGCAGCGGATCGTCCGCTCCGGTGTCCAGCACGCGGTCGACCTGCGCCACGGCTGAGTCCAGCAGCCTCGCGACCGGCGGCCTGCCCGCGCCGGTGCCGTCCACGTGACGCCGCGCCGCGGTGGCCAGGTAGTGGCGGAACTGCGCGAGCCGGGCCACGTAGGCCTCGGCCTGGGCCTCATCGTTGACCGTGACCCGCGGTACGAAGTACAGCGCCCTGGCGACCGGGGCGACGAAGAAGTCCGTGACCGTGTACTCCACCGCACGGGAGTCGATCCGGTGGCACACGGTCAGGGCCAGTTCCTCGACCGTGCCCTTGGTGATCCGGTCGATGGCAGGCAGCGCGGCGTCGTCCAGCGCCTGCGCCCTGGTCATGATGTCGACCGCACGCGCGCGCACGGCACTCTCGGCGTCCTCGGACAGGTCTCGCATGGAGTGGTCGGCTTTCCTGATGCCGTACATCGACGCGAGCAGCGGGTCCTCGTCGGTGAAGACGTCGATGAGTTCATCGGCCAGCATGTCGACGGTCGTCATCAAGTCCCCTCAACACCGGGCCCGACCTGCGCGGACCACGTCCGAAGTCCACATCACGCCGCGTACTTCACGCGTACTCCCCGCGAGCGGGACTAGAATCCGGTGTTCGTTACATGATCCGACTCGACAGGGGCGTAGATGGTGGGGGACACCGACTTCCGCCTTTTGGGGACCCTGGACGTGACGGTGGCGGGCCGGAGGATCGTTGTACCGTCTGGTACGCAGCAGGTGGTTCTGGTGGGTCTGCTGCTGCGGGCGAACCAGGTCGTCCGGGTCACCGAACTGATCGACTGGCTCTGGGACGAGGAGGCGCCGGACAACGCGGTGCCCACGGCTCAGGCCTACGTCCGCCGGTTGCGGCAGACGCTGCAGACCAGGGACCTCATCACGACCGTGTCCCACGGGTACCGCATCAACCTTGAGGGCGACGAGCTGGATCTGTTCCGGTTCCGCGGCCTGGTCAAGCAGGCCGACGAGACCGCCGACCCGGCCGCGCGGACCGACCTGATCACCCGTGCCCTCGCTCAGTGGCGTGCCCCGGCATTGGCCGACATCCCGGCCTGCTCGTTCCGGGAACGCGAAGTGGCCCGGCTGACCGAGGAGCACCTGCGGGCGATCGAGATCCGCGTCGACTGCGACCTCGCGCTCGGGCGGCACGGGGAACTCCATCCCGAACTGCTGAACTTGACCACCCAACACCCGTTCCGGGAGCGACTGCACGGCCAGTTGATGCTCGCGCTGTACCGCTCAGGACGTCAGGTCGAGGCGCTGGCCGCGTTCCAGCACGTGCGCGCCAGGTTGGCCGACGAGGTCGGTGTGGATCCGAGCGAGCACCTGCGGCTGCTGCACCAGCGGATCCTCACCAAGGATCCGGCGCTGGCGCTGACCTCGAAGCCGAACCCCGTCCCAGACCCTCCCGAGACCAAGACCACGCAGGCGAAGCCCCAGGTGCCCAGGCAACTTCCTGCGGGCCTGCAGGACTTCGTCGGCAGGGATGAGACGTACGAACAGATCGTCGGCCTGTTCTCCCGCGACGGAGGCACGGGTGTCCCGGTGGTGGCGATCTCCGGGCAGCCAGGGGTCGGCAAGTCCGCGCTGGCCGTGCAGGTCGCGCACCACCTGCGGGCGCGGTTCCCGGACGGCCAGCTCTTCGTCGACCTGCTCGGCAACGCGCTGGAGCGGGAGTTGACCACGGAGCAGGTGCTCGCCCGGTTCCTGCAGTCCCTCGGCCTGCCGCCGGACCAGCTTCCCGACGACCTCCACGGCCTCGTAGGTGCCTACCGGACCGCGCTCGCCGACCGGAAAGTCCTGGTGGTCCTCGACAACGCGGCCAGCGCCGAGCAGGTGCGCGGCCTGCTGCCCAGTACGCCGGGATCGGCAGCGCTGATCACCAGCCGCAAATCTCTGCGAGGCCTGGCCGTGCTGGGCGGAGCGCGACTGGTCAACCTGGACGTGCTCAGCCCCGGGCAGTCGGTCGCGCTGCTGAACACCATCGTCGGGCACGACCACCCGCACGATCCGGTTGTGCTGGGGGAGATCGCTGAGCTGTGCGGCCATCTGCCACTCGCGTTGCGCATCGCGGGAGCGAACCTGCTGCTGCGTGACGACGACTCGGCGCAGGCGTACGTCACCGACCTGCGGCATGGCAACCGGCTCACCGCGCTGGAGATCAAGGATGATCCCGGCGCCACCGTCCGTGCCGTGTTCGACCTTTCCTACCTCGGGCTGAAACCGGAGGTCGCGCGCCTGTTCCGGCAGTTGAGCCTGGTTCCGGGGCCGGACTTCACCCGACAGGCGGTGGCGATCCTCGCCGAACTGCCCGAGCAGCGGGTGGGCAAGCTGCTGACCGACCTGGCCGTCGCCGGCCTGCTCCAGCAGATCGCGTCCGACCGGTTCCGATTCCACGACCTGTTGCGCCTCTACAGCGAGGAACGCTGCCAGATCGAGGAGAACCCGGACAAGGCGGACGCGGTGCGGGCCCGGTTGTTCGCCTACTACGTGCGCTGCCTCGACGCCGCCGCTGACGTGCTCTGGGAAACCTGGCTCCGGCTGCCACGCACCGAGGTGGAGCTGGCGGTGCCGAGTCCCACGTTCGACGGGACGGCGCCCGCGTTCGCGTGGATGGACCAAGAGGGGCCGAACGTCATCGCGGCGATCCTCGACGCGGCGGAACGCGGACCGGTGCGCGCCGCGTGGCACCTCGTCGAATCGTTGCGCGCTTACCTGGTGACCCGTGGCCGTTACCGGGCCGAAGGAGTCGTCGCCGCGAAGGCTGCCCTGGCCGCGGCGCAGGCAGCGGGGAACGCTCGTGCGGAAGCGGCCATGCACCACGCCCTCGCCTCCATCTCCTTCCGCTTCCAGGACCGCGTCGCGGCGAAGGAGTACACCCTGGCGGAACTGGCCGCCTACGAACGGTGCGAATTCGACGAGGGCCGGGCACGGGCACTGATCGCGCTGGGCATCCTGCACTTCGTCGACGGCAGGCTCAGGCCCGCCGTGGACGAGATCGAACGGGGCGTGCGCCTGGCCGAGGAACGCGAGTCCGACAAGGTCCAGTTGTTCGGACTGATCAACTTGTGCGTGGTCGAGGAGCGGCGGGGGCACCTCGACCGGGCAGAGTGGGCCGGGCGGGAAGCCCTCCGACTGGCGCCGGCGAGCGGCACCTTGGTGACCGCGGCCTCGTCCCGCGCGGTCCTGGGTGACGTGCTGGTCCGCCGGGGCCGCTTCGGCGAGGCCATCGGACAGTTCTCGGCGGCCCTGGCCAGCTACCGGGAAACCGGGACGTGGAACAACGTGACCAAGACGCTGCGCGGACTGTCCGACGCCAACCGCTTGGCAGGCAACCACAAGGCCGCGGTGGCCCACGCGCTCGAGGCGCTGGCGGTCGCCGACGAGTCCGGCATCGAACAGGACCAGGTCGACTCGCTGATCACCCTCGCCGCGGCACACCAAGGAATCGGACACGCCGAGGAGGCGGCCACGTGCGCCCGCAACGCGTTGGAGATCGCACGTGGCCTCGCCTCCTACCGCCGCGGCGAGATCTGCGCACTGCTGGAGCTGGCAGCCCAGTGTCGTCAGCGGGGTGACCTCGCCACCGCACGCGAGCACGCTCGTCAGGGCGTCGAGCTCAGCAGGCGCGCGGAACTGCTCGACCTCGAAGGCCGCACCGAGACGCTGCTGGCCTGGCTCGCGTTCGAGGCGCAGGACCTGCTCGCCGCGCGGGAACACGCCCAGCGGGCGCTGACCGTGCACACCGACGCCGATTCCCAGTTCGACCAGGCGCGAGCCCTGCACGTGCTCGGCTTGGCGCTGGCCGCGAGCGGAGACCACGAGCAGGCGAGATCCTCATGGCGGCAGGCGTTGGACCGGCTGGCCGGAGTGTCCATTCCGGACGCTGATGAGCTACGCCTGCTGCTCGATCCTGTTTGACGACGTGGCCGCGCGCCACGCCGCGAGCAGCAGTGCGCACAGGGCCAGGCCGGCCAGGCCAGTGCCGATGATCACCGACGACGGCGCGAAAGACTCGGCCAGGACACCGAACAGCACCACAGCGATGCCCTGGGTCAGTCGCATGAACGTGAAGAGCAGGCCCGCCAGTTGACCGCGCCGCGAATCAGGAGCGGACTGGGTGTACTCGGCGCCCAGTGGAATCCAGAAGCACAGGGCCGCACCGGAAACGGCGAACAGCGCGGCACCCGCCCAGACACCGGGCTGGAGCACGAAGGCCACGAGAGGCAGGCACGTCATCACCATGAGCGGCGCCGTCAGCCGGGACCGACTGGCGGGCCTGACCCAGGTGGAGTACGCCCACAGGCCGACGACTATCCCGGTGCAGTTGGCGGCCATCAGCACTCCCGCGGCAGCCACGTCCGCCCCGGACTGCGCGGCGTACGGAACGGCGAGCGTCACGCAGATCGGGGCGATCGCGATCAGCAGTGGGAAGAGCACGAGGACGCGCAGCCGCCGATGCCGGGCGACGAATCCGATGGCTGACCGCAGTGAGGCGAACCACGGGCCCGCGTCCGTCTCGGATGCCGTCGCGGGTCGGTGCCGCAGCCCGAAGCGGATCAGAGCGGCCGACCAGAGAAAGGTGACGGCGTTGAGCACCAGCACCCCGCTGATCCCGATCCAGCCGACCATCACGCCGGAAAACCCGTAGCCCAGTGCGTATCCCAGGTGGGCGACCTGAAGGTTCATCGAGGTGGCGGTCACGAAGGACTCGCCGGTCAGCACCACGGACAGGGTGGCGGTGTGCGCGCCGTTGAACGGCGTGTCCAGCAACCGGGTCGCGATCAGCAGCAGCCACAGCCCGGCCAACGGCATTCCGGGGATCGCCATGCCCAGCAACAACATCGCGCGGCCGACGTCCGAGCAGATCATGACGGTCCGGCGGGGGTACCGATCCGCCAGGCCTGCCAGCAGCGGACCGCCGAGCAGGTCGGGGATCGTGGTCAACCCGAACGTCACGGCCATCAGGCCCGCGGACTGGGTCCGCTCGTACACCGCGATCATCAGCGCGGCCCTGGCCAGGTAGTCACCGGCCGTCGAGAGGCTCCGGCTGAGGAACAGCGCCCGGAACTCCGGGTTCGCGAGCGCCTGGTGGTAACCGACGCGTTGGGGCGTTGATGTCACGGTTTGTTCCCGATCACCGCGCATCCCATCACCAGTTCCCCCGCTGGATCGATGCCGAGCAGTTGCTCCACGAGTTCGTCGCGGACCGCTGAAGTGAACGTCATGCCCAGGCCCAGGGCAGTAACCAGCAGATATACCGTCTGGTTGAGGTGTCCGACGTCGAAGTGCAGCACCCGGTAGGTTCGGGCCGTGTGGTACTTCCACATGCTTCGTTCCAGGACCGCGGTGTAGAAGACCACCATTGCCGAATTCTCGATCCACGCCTGTTCAGTGAGAATACGAGAGAGGTCGTCGTCACCACACGGTCCACCGATACGCGCGAGCGTGTGCACGGTCGGGTTGTAGTGGTACACGCCCGGATCGATCCCGTCGACCGCTCGTACGAGGAGGTAGACCTCGGTGGGATGTCTGCCGCCGCCCGACGGCGAGGTCTTGAACACCGTCTGCGATTGTTCATCGATTTCGACGATGCCCGCGGAAACCTTCAGCAGGGCCGCCGCCGATTCCAGCGGAATCGGCTTGTCGACGAATTTCCGGTCACTGCGTCGCCGATTCAGCAGGGTGAGGAGATCACGTTCCCGCCAGTTCGCCGCGGACCAGTCGGGTAGCTGGGTGACCGGAGCATCGGCGAAGGTGTGGTGCGCCCGTGGCGGCGGACCGAGCTTCAGGTTCTCGGCCAGCAACGTGTCGTAGTCCTCTGGGGACATCGCCGCTTCGCTCGCCAGGTTGCGGGTGGAGAAGTGGAACGCGGACACGAGCCTGCCCCAAGGCTGGAACGCCGATACGGCTGACTCCTCGAGCCGGTGCCGAGGCGATCCTTCCGCGATCAGAATGTTGTGCGCCAGGAAGATCCTGGCGATCTTCGCGTAACGTTCACGGAGCACCGGATCGTCGGTCATGGTGTCCGTGGATTCCAGCGGCTTCCACTCCGAGAACAAGCGCAACAACGCTTCGGCGCCGTCAACCAGGGCGAATTGACGGTGACCGAGGGTGTCGTCCCACACGAGTTTCCCGGAGTCCCAGAAAGACACCCCGCACGAGGAGACGCGAACCTGGATGTTTTGGTGGTTCATGGGAAAACGGTCGTCCGGCTGTTACCCCTCGGACCGCGTGACGAACCCGAAGATCTCGTCGATGGGCTTGTCGTAGTCTTGCGAGTACGACTCGAACGCGATCTCGAGGTCTGCGTCCTCGATCATCGAACATTCACCCCTGTCTATCCTTGGATGTTATGGCACCGGTAACTCTTCACCATCGCCGACCGTACGCGCATCGTCATTATGGGTGACAGTCACGGTTCGCTTGGCGCCAATGACCCGTCAGCGGTCACTGAGCGTGCTCGGCTGGATGGCACTCGACCGGAGCTGATTCACTGGCCGAATGTTCGAAACTCCCGACGAGCTCCAGAGCCTCCAGGTCCTGCTCGACACGTCGTTGGCCGGCTCCAGCAACCACCTCAAATCGATCATCCGGCCAGGTGAGAGCACCTTGAACGCCGAGCAGGTCGTCCGAGTCTGCCAAGGCATGTGCACCCTGGCCATCGCCACGGTCACCCGGTGCGGTGAGCCACGCATCAGCGGTGCCGACGGGCACCTCCTGCACGGCCGCTGGATCTTCGGCACCCACCGCCAGGCCGCCAAGGCCCGTCACCTCGCGGCGCGGCCCGGCATCAGCGCGACCTTCATGCGCGGCGAGCAGCTCGGCATCTTCACGCACGGACACGCCGTCGAGCTGAACCCCGAGGGGACGAGCAGCGACCCGACGTGGCCGGCGATCCGCGACTACCTGGTCAACCACTACGACGGCGACAGCGAGGACCCGTTCTGGGACGAGAACGTCTGGTACCGCATCGACCCGAGCTGGATGGTCGCCTACAGCACCGACCCCGCCGGGCTGCTCGACCAACAACCGTCAGACTGACGAGCGTTCGAGCGGGTCGACCTCAGGCCTTCGCTCCGGGAGTGACGTGGCGGGGCTGTGGTCCGAGGTCCTCGAACAACCGTCGCCGCCTGCACGGGCGCGGGTAGCGCGACTCGACCAGCCGATGAGCCTTCGACCGGCGGTGGTGAAGCCACCCTCTACGGTTCCAGCCAGATCGCGAACCGCAGGAATTCGGCGAACGTAGTGGTCTCATCCTCCGGGATGCCTGCTCGACGGCCGCACGGTGGAACCGTTCTCGATGGTTCATGGCCGTGCACAGTGCCATGGCGATGCGACCCCGCCCGTGTGCTTTGGACGGAGGAGCGGACGGGGAGATCTTCTCGACGCTGCTCGTAGGGGAGAGGACCCTGGGTTGTGGGAAGCGACCTGTGCGGGAGGGACGAATGCGTGTCTGGCCCTACAAGTTCGAACTCGACCTCGAGACCTACCGAGCGCGTGGTGCCCTGTCGCGCGAGGCGTCGAACCCGTACTTCGACATGTTCCTGATCGACGACCGCGCGACCGACGAGGAGTTCGTCGAACGCCACCGAGGCGTCCACGTGATGGACGAGCACTACTGGTTCGGCGTCGACGTGCGATGCACATCGGCCGAAGAGGCCAAGTGGGGCGCTGTCCAGAACACCGTCCTCGAAGCACTGCGACGGATCACCGACGACCTGCTCCGCGACTTGGACGCGGGCGCCGGGGACGCTGTGCTCCTGGAGGCCCACACTCGCATGGCCGTCGTCGCGGTCGACCACCAAGCGGTGTGGGAAACGGTGGTAGCGAGGTTGAACGAGGCGATCTCCGCGGGACTGCCGATCGCCCGATTTCCGGTACCGCAAACGTGGAGCACCGCCCGGCACAAGCGCGAGGTCGGTGAGCGCAACCGGAGACTCGGAGGCGGTTACGCCTCGGGGTGAGCGCGGAAGGCCGAAGTGTCTGCGGTCGCTGACGATGACGGCAGGTTTATCGCTCAGCCGCCTGTCAGCGACGTGCCTACCGCGCACGCCCCCTCGCCCGACTCGGCACCTCTGTGGCAGTGGTCCAGAACACATTAACCCGCAATTTAGGTCCGACCGGGCGAGACAGGGTGATCGTGTGGTCACCGGTCACCGGTCACCGGTCACCGGTCACCGGTCACTCGACCTCGTCCCACCACCAGGCGATACCGGGGATGGGCGGCGCGGTCGGTTCCGCGTCGGACGGCACGTCGGCCCACGGCGAGGACGTCCGCTCGCCGTGCTCCGCGCCGCGGTAGCGCGGGACGTGGGCGCTCCACTCCAGGTTGCCGCGGACGAGGTGGTCGAGCTGGCTCAGGTGCCGCCGCACCGGTTCGCTTCCCCGAGCCTCGATCCCGCGCCGCAGCCGCAGGTAGCGGCACATGATCCGGTCGTGCAGGGCGACGGTCCGCCGGACCGCCTCCGGTGCGTCGCAGCCGTCCTCGTGCGCGATCACGCCGACGATGTTGGACTCCAGCACGTCGTGCTCGGTCTCCTTCGACAGCGAGTAGAGGTCGTTGCCGATCGTGACGAGCATGTTGGCCGCCTGCGTGGCGGCGCGGACCTCGGGCCGTTCGCGGTCCTCGTCGGGCAGGTACGTGCCCTCCGCGATCTCGATCAGCGACCCGGTCAGCCTCATCGCGCGGTCGCGGGGACCGAGGTTGACGTAGTCGGCGAGCGACGGCATCGAACCGGAGACCCGGTAGGAGGTCAGGCAGGCGACCGCGAAGAACCACTCCATGTTGCCCTCGACCCACCGGCGGACCACCGCGGCGGGCGCGGCGGCCCGCGCGCGGGCGGACAGGTCGCGGAACCCGGCCGAGAACGGGTCGTCGGCGGCCACCTCGGGGTGGTCCAGGTTGGGCATCAGCCGCATCATCAGCGGGATCAGGACCTCTGGTTGACCGACCAGCGCGCCCGCGTCGAACCTGCAGTCGTCGATGGCGAAACCCAGGTGCGTCCAGTCCGAGACGATCTGCAGCCGCTCCTCGTTTCCGAAGGGCGCGATCCGGCACGCCCACTCCGCGGCGCGGGTGCGGATCAGGTTCTCCCGCAAGCCTTCCTGCTCGAGCACCCCGAGTTCGTCCAGCCAGGCGATGCTGCGCCGCCCGATGTCCGCCGCGAGCGGGTGGACGGCGGAGGGGAGCGGGCAGTAGAGGGGCGGCACCTCCGGCGCGGCCGTGCGCACGGCGGTCATCGGCCGGTCCCGCTCGGCGTCATGACCAGGCGGTCGGGGTGGATGGTCACCCGCGGCACCGGCCGTGGGATGACGGCGGGGTCGGGGACCATCCGCCACCTCCTGGTCGTCTCCGCCAGGATGATGACCATCTCGCTCCAGGCGAACGGCTCGCCCACGCACTGCCGCGCCCCACCGCCGAACGGCTGGAACGCCGTCCGCGGGATCGACCTCGCCCGCTCCGGCGACCACCGGTCGGGGTCGAAGGTCGCGGGAGCGGGGTACACCACGGGATCGCGGTGCAGGATGTACGGGCTGAACACGACGGTCGCGCCCCGCGGCAGGTCGAACCCGCCCAACTGCGCGGGCGCGGTCACGGTCCGGGTCAACAGCCACGCCGGGCCGTAGAGCCGCATCGCCTCGTGCACCACCTGCCGGGTGTAGGTCAACGACCCGAGGTCCGAGCCGACCAGCGGCCGTCCCGGCGCCACCTGGTCGAGCTCGGCCACGATCCGATCCCGGACGGCGGGGTCGCGGCCGATCTCGTGCAGCGCCCACAGCACGGTCGCGGTCGACGCCTGGCCGTTGGTGGTGACGAACGTGATCACCTCGTCCTCCAGTTGGCGCCTGCTCATCGGCTGCCCCGTGTCGGGGTCGCGGGCGTCCAGCAGCAGGTCGAGCAGCCCCGTGTCCCGCGCGGGGCGCCGATGCTCGTCGATGAGGTCGCGGATGGCGTCGCGCAGCTCCGTGAAACTGGTGCGCTGCCTGCGTTGCGCCGGCGTGGGGACGGAGCCGAGCCACGGCGGCAGGATGGTCGCCCGGATCGTCCCCGCCATCACGTCCGGCAGCACCCGCTGGATCCGGCGCCGGGTCGCCTCGGGCGGTTCGGTTCCCAGCAATGCGGCCAGGAACACCGACAGCGTCAGCTCCTGCATGTCGTCGTGGAGTTCGCGCGGCTCGTCCGCCGCCCACCCGTCGACGACGGACCGGGCGACCTCGATCATCGTGTCGCCGCGGCCCGCGATGAAGGCGCGGCTGAACATCGGCTGCACCAGCCTGCGCTGGGTGCGGTGCAGGTCGCCGTCGGCCAAGGTCGCCAACCCGTTGCCCGCGAACCGGCTCAGCGCCTCGATCAGCCTGCCGCCCTTCCCGAACGACGCGGCCCGCGCGGTCAGCATCTCGTGCGTCAGGCCCGCGTCGGTGACGACGAACACCGGGATGCGGCCGAGCATGATCCGCACGACGGGGCCGTGCCGCCGCAGCGAGTCCATGAACGCCAACGGGTGTCTCAACAGAGGGACGACGTGTCCGAGCAGCGGTGCGCCGCCCGGTGCGAGCGGAGGAGCACTGGTGGAGGTGGCGGTCGCCTTCATGAACCGGACTCCTCATTCGGCGCGCCGGCCCGCCGTGGGGCGTGGGCGGTCGAGAGGCCGTGCTTCGGGGGTGGACGAACGGTCTCCCACGAACGTAAGCGGGATCCTCGCGGGTCCGCAATGATCTACCCGTTGGCGGAGGAACGCCTGTTTTCGCTGGTGCGACTGGGTTTTGGGGGGATTTTCCGCGTTGTGGACGTGCTGGCGAGTTCCTGCCACGGATGTCGTCGCGCGGCGGGCCTTTCCACGCCGGGGCTGTTCCTGCGTCGGAGGCAAGATCGTGCGGGTAGACCGAGGTAGGCCGGGTGGACGACACGACCGCAGGCGGGTCAGCGGCGACGGCGGTCGGGTTCGAGCTCGGCGGGGTCCCGCAGAGTCCTGATCCTCCTCCGGGGAACCTGAGTAGAGTCGGTTCGGAGATCATTCGTCGGAGGTCGACATGAAGAAGAACATCAGCTGCCCTTGCGGTGAGCGGATCACCGGCCAGGACGAGGACGACCTGGTGGCGAAGACCCAGCAGCACCTCAAGGAGAACCATCCGGGCCACGATTACTCGCGCGACGAGATCCTGTTCATGGCGTACTGAGCCGGGACTCCGGGCTGTGACCCTCGGACGGCCCCTGTGCCGCTCGGAAGGTCATCGCGGCCGGCGCACCACCGCATGTCAACAACGGCCGTCAGGCCGACTTCTACGCCACAGGACAAGGTGCCCGCCGGTGTCCCGGTCTCCGCCGCGAGGAGGACGTTCCCGGTGTGCGAGTTCCGGTCCTACCCGCCGGCCACGCGGCGCCACCTGGTTGGCGACGAGGCCGGGACGGCAGCCGCGGGTCAGTACGACACACACCACCGGCCGTCTTTGCGGGCAAGCGAGACCGCGGTCTTCCCGCCGCCGTAGAGGGCGAGTTCGACGGTGGCCTGCTCGCTGGACACGTGCACGGTGCTGACTTTCGTCGCCTCCTTCGGCAGCGTGCGCTTGATACCGCCGAACGCGGGAAACAGCGCACCGCTGTCGGTGCCCGTGCACGTCAGCCGGGTCGCCGCGGCCTCGTCGTTGGCGTCGAGCGCGACCGCGTACTGCTGGGCGGCAGCCCGCGCATCCCCCTCGTCGTCACGAGCAGGCACTGATTCCGTCACCGACTCGTCGTCACGGGCGGGCCCCGGCTCCGTCACCGCCCCACCGCACCCGGCGAGCAGCAGCACCACCGTTCCCACCATCACGAACCGGCCCAGTACACAACGCACGTCCACGTGCCTCCGATCGAACGCCTCGGTCAGCTCCAGAAGGTTCATCGTGAAGCCCTTGCCCGCACCGGGGTGTCGGGGTCCGGCTCGATCGTTTCATGCCCGTTGACGGGTAGGCGCTGCTGTTCGGCGTCACGATCGAGCGACCGGACCGTCGGCCTGCTCGCCGGCACGGGGCCAGGTGCGCAGCTCCCGGCTGCGAGCCCTGTGCTGCTCGAAAGTCGTCGCTGCCACCACGTCGCCCGATGGGGCAGCCGATCGCGCACCGCCGGCTGTCCGGCCACCCCTGGACGCGGTGGGACGGCGGCGCTTACTTGGATCTTGTGATGAGGATGTCCGGATCTGCCGACCGTGATCCCGCCGGGGCGCGACGGGTGTCCGCGCCGCGGAGATCCCCGTCGGGCGGGACAGCGGTCGCCCATCTGATCGCCCTGCAGTCCGTGCTGGGGAACAGAGTGGTGGCGGGCCTCGTCGGAGCGGCGCCGACGATCCAGCGCGTGCTCGAACGCGGAGCGGCCACGGTGGACACCAGGGTGATGGTGCTCGACATGAAGGGAAACCCGATCACGAAGGGGACGATCGTCGCCGCTCCCGGCCAGGAAACCAATGCTGACGGCAGAGATCCGGACACCGTGATCGTGCTGAGCAACAAGAAGAATAGATCTCGCAATTTGAACAACCTCCGCCTGCTGACGGAGGTGGAAGCGGCGAACGACACGGAGGACGGCCTGCCCGTCGTCGACATGAACCGCTCACCCGAGGTCCTCGAACTCTTGGGCCTGTGGAAGCTCCGGTCCGACCACAAGGTCGGGGGCAACCTCGGCAACCCGACCTCGGAAACGGTGCGACTCGCTCGCGAGGCGGGTGCGCGGTTCGACGGCCCGCCGGAGACCAAGGACCGCACCGTCTACGTCGTCGAGGGCGCGTTCTCCGACGCCGAGGGCCTGATGCGCCGCCTGTTCGGGGAGGTGTCCATCACCGGCTCCGCCGTCACGGCCGACCGCCGCGCGCAGGTCGACAGACTCGGTGCGACGTGGGTGTTGCGCGAGGACAGCTCGGCTACAGACCGGATCGCCGGGACCATCGAACTCCAGATCGGCGAGCATAGCTGCGAGTACAAGTTCGCCCGGTCCAAGGAGGAGCAGGCCGAGGAGAAGAGGCGGGTGGAGCAGTGGTCACCCGACTCGCCCAAGACGCTGGAGAACGCCGAGCACATCAGGCGCGAGTTCGCCCAGGCGCAGGATCCGAGGGGCGCGGACGTCACCGCTGACCTCGTCGGGGGGAGCTACGGCAAGCCGGAGGCACCCTACTTCCGCTCGTGGGACGAGTTCGCCGGCCAGGGCCCCGGCAAGTCGTTCTTCACCGACCAGGCGTGGAAGCACCTACTCGGCTATCCCGAGAAGTCGCGCCTGCTGTTCGTCAACCGCAACTTCGGCGGCTCGCGGATCGACACGCAACGCTACGACGAGAAGACCCAGAAGCTGGTGAGCCGCCCCGCCCACGACCTGCCCCACGGGTTCGGCGTTGTCGACCCGGTCCTGGCCCACCAGGGGCGCAAGCACCAGGCGAAGGAGGCGGCGCGGACCAGGGACATCAGCTCCAGGCACGGCCCGAGGACCCCGTACCCAGGGCCGAACGCTTTGAGCCCGGACGTGTCGGTGGTCAGCGTGGGACGGCTGTTCTGGCGGCGGTTCAAGTCGTTGGACGCCGAGGGCCAGATCGGAGTGATCACGGAGTCCCTTGGCACGGACGGAGGACAAGGCGCGGTTGGAGGTCGCGTCACGCATGGAGTACGCGCGTGGCGGCGCCGAGAAGAACGGCAAGGGCGAACCGGTCAGCAAATTCCGCCTGGGGGAGGTGACGTTCACGATCTCGGGCGGGCACTCCTACAAGTTCCATGAGGAGTCCCTGGAGAGCCACCCTGGGCACGCCGGAACTCAGAAGGAGGTCGAACTCGCGATCATGCAGCAGGCGTTGGGCCGCTACCTGGAGAACGCACTCCCCAGGTCGGGAGCCGCAGGCGGAATCGCGGACAAGAAGCACTCGGTGATCGTCAACGGAGTGAAGGTCGTCTACGTCGCGTGGTCACCGGCGCCGGGGTCGAACCTGATCACCATCTCCGACTACATGGCCGTGGACGTGCCCGTCCTGGGCAGCACCGCTCTGGACCTGCAGGAAGGCTCCCGCAGCTAGTGTTCCAACGGCACTTGTCTGCCGCGACGGCGGCGTCCGCGACGGGGAGTGCTCTTGAGTTCAATCCTCTGACTGTGCCCGTGGACCGAACCGCTCCCCGCCCATGCCCAGGATCAGCGCGACCGCGTCGTGCGAACACGACCCCGGCGTCAGCACCTCCTGCAGCAGCAGGCCACGAATCGCGGCGACGGCGACGGTGGCCCTGGTCAGCGCTTGCCCGGTGTCGAGCCCTTCACGCTCCGCCAGCGAGGCCAGCATCCCGGTGAGGTCGTCCAGCGAGGAGATGAACTCGCGGAAGTCGTTCGGGCTGTACGCGGCCAGCCCCACGACGTGGAAGAACCCGCGGGCGCGCGACAGTTGCTCCGGGTGGGTGTAGGTCCGCCAGATCGCCAGGACGAGGTCGTCGAAGGTGCCCTGCCCGGCGTCGCGGAACAGCACCTCGTTGTCACGGGTCCGCTGCGCCCCGAGCATGGCCACCAGGACGCCTGTGTGCGACCCGAAGTGGTACCGCAGGAGTGCGTGGCTGGTGTCGGTCTGGGCCGCGATCTCGCGCAGCGAGGTCTCCGGTGGAGGAAGGCCGTCGTCGAAGACGTCGAGGAGACGCGCCAGGAGGCGTTCGCGTGCATCGCCGTTGCGTGCCGTGCTTGACAGGTCCACCCCAGTAGTTTATCCATTGGAAAAGAGATTTATCCATTGGAAAACTTCTTGGAGGGCTCGTGGGACGTTTCCAGGTGGTGGGCGCGACGGTCGTGGACGGGTCGGGTCGCGATCCGTGTGACGTCGCCGTTGCGGTCGAGGACGGGCGCGTCACCGAGCTGGGCGCCTCCAGCGCGAACGGTGAGCGGCTCGACGCCGGTGGGCTGACGATGACGCCCGGCTTGATCGACGCCCACGTCCACCTGGGGCTGTCGAGCCCGATCCAGCCGCAGTTCTCGTTCCAGATCAGTGCTGCCGAGATCGCGGCGGACATCTTCGCCGCGGCCGGGGCGGCGCTCGACGGCGGCTTCACGACCGTCCGGGACACCGGCGGGATCGACGGCGGTGTCGTCACCGCGATCGCCAAGGGCAAGGTCAGGGGACCGCGCGTGCTGTCGTGCGGGCCTGTTCAGTGCCAGACCGGCGGTCACGGCTACTACGGGGCCGAGTGGGAGCCCACCGATCTGTGGAGCAGCCACCACGTTCCCGGTCTGCATGCCCTGTCCATGATGGCGGGCAACGCCGACGAGTTGCGACGCAACGTGCGCGAGGCGTTCCGGCGCGGGGCGTCGTTCCTGAAACTCTGCGTGACCGGCGGAGTGGTGGGCGGCAACGACCGGCTGACCGACACCCAGTTCACCGTCGAGGAGATCGCCGTCGCCGTGCAGGAAGCCGCGTCACGGGGCACTTACGTGACGGTGCACGCCCACAACAACGAAGGCATCCGGAACGCGGTCGAGGCCGGGGCGCGCTGTGTCGAGCACGGCACGGACCTCGACGAGCCCACGGCCGCACTGATGGCCGCTCGCGGGGTTGCTCTGGTGCCCACGTTCACCGTCGTCGAGCGGCTGCTGCACGACCCTGCCGCAGCCGGCCTGGACGAATCGGTCCGCGATCGTCTGGCGGGGGCGCGGGAGCGGATGGCCAGAGCGCTCATCGTCGCCAAGGAGGCCGGGGTGCGGATCGGGTTGGGTTCCGACCTCATCGGCCCGGCCCAGGACCGTCGCGGCGAGGAACTCCGGTTGCGCGCGCGGCTCGAGACGCCGATGGACGTCCTCGTGGCGGCCACGAAGACCAACGCCGAGATCATCGGTCTGACCGAGGTGGGTGTCATCGCGCCTGGCAAGCAGGCAGACCTCGTGCTCTGGAACGGCAACCCGCTCGAAGACCCGGACATCTTCGCCGACCCCGCCAACGCCGTACTCGTCGTCCAGACCGGACGTGTTGTGAAGGACCTCCGATGAGCACCATGTGGCACGGCTGCCTCGCCGACACCGACTACTTCGAGCTGCGTTCCAGCGGCGGGCACGACTACGGCGTCTGGGTCACCACGCCGCCAGGCTACGACCCCGCCACCGCGCAGGCGCCCGTCGTGTACGTGCTCGACGGCAACTGGGCGGTGGGCCTGACGGCCCCGCTCATCGTCACCCAGCACGACCCCATGCAGAAGATCAAGCCGTACATCCAGGTCAGCGTGGGCTACGCGGGCCAGGAAGCGGAGCACTGGGCCAGGCTGCGCAACAGGGACCTCGTGCCACCCGGCGAGCCCGTCGCCCAGGAGTTCCTCGACGCCGTGGAGATGGGAGTCCAGGCGGGCGTGACGACCCGCGAGCAAGCCGACGCCTACATCGCCGAACTGCGGAACACCCAGGGCGACGCGTTCCTGAGCTTCCTCACCTCGGAACTGCACCCCCGGATCGAACGCGACTACGGCACGGCCACGAGCGGTCACGGCCTCTTCGGCTACTCCTACGGCGGACTCTTCAGCCTCTACGCCTGGCTCACCAGCACCGCGCTCTTCGAGAGCGTCGGAGCGGGCAGCCCCGGCGTTGTCGGTGAGGACAGTCAGGTCTTCGCCCAGCTCGACACCATGAGCGACAGCCTGCCTGAGGCCAAGCTCCACCTGACCATCAACGACCGAGAGCTCCTCGGGGACCTGGCCGTCTACCAGAACCTCGCGAAGAACACGGCCACCGTCCTGCACCGCCTCACCGCCCGCGGCGCGGCCGTCACCAGCGAGGTGCTGCGCGAAACGCACCTGACCGGTCTGCAGGCCTCGTTCCTCAGCTACCTCAGGACCTGCCGTGCCCTCTGAGGGGAGAGGGCGACGTGTGGATGCCGACGTGGTCGTGATCGGGGCAGGAGTGATCGGTTCGTCGATCGCCCTCGAGCTCGCGCGGGCGGGACACCGGGTGATCGTGCTCGATTGGGCTCCGGGGGCCGGACAGGGGTCGACCTCGGCATCAAGCGCGATCGTCCGCTACAACTTCTCCACCGCCGCGGGGGTGGCCACGGCGTGGGAAGCGCATTCCGGCTGGCTCGACTGGGCGGAGCACCTCGGGCACGATGTCGGCGACCTCGCGGTGTTCCGCGAGAGCGGGTTGGTCATGCTGGACGTCGAGGCGGCTCCGCGTACGTCGTGGCTTCCGTTGTTCGACGAGATCGGTGTTCCCTACGAGGAATGGGACAGCGCGACATTGGCCGAGCGCGTTCCCGGTATCGACACCGGCCGCTACTGGCCGCCGAAACGGCTCGACGACGAGCAATTCTGGGAGGACGCGAACCACTCGCTCGGCGGCGTGTACACCCCGGACGCCGGTTACGTCTCAGACCCTGGCCTCGCCGCCGTGAACCTCGCCTCCGCGGCCTCGGCGTGCGGGGCGGAGTTCCGCTTCCGCAGCACGGTGACGGCGGTGGAGAAGGCCGGGGGGCGCGTGAGATCGGTGCGACTGTCGGACGGCACCCGGATTCCCTGTGCCGTCGTGGTCAACGCGGCCGGTCCGTGGTCGGGTGCGGTGAACCAGTTGGCAGGCGTGGGTTCCGACTTCACGGTCGGTGTGCGCCCGATGAGGCAGGAAGTAGCGCACGTGCCGGTCCAGGAGGGCTATGGGGGGCCTGTGGTAGCGGACATGGACCTGGGCACCTATTTCCGCTGTGACGTAGGAGGGGGCCTGCTCGTCGGCGGAACGGAACCGGCGTGCGATCCGATGCAGTGGATCGACGGCCCGGACGCCGTCGACATCCATCCGACCACCGCGGTCTTCGAGGCTCAGGTGACGCGGGCCGCGCGGCGGTTGCCCGACCTGGCTGTGCCCAACCGGGTGCGCGGTGTGGTGGGTGTTTACGACGTCGCCGACGATTGGACGCCGATCTACGACCGCAGCGAACTCGAGGGCTACTACCTCGCGATCGGAACGAGCGGCAACCAGTTCAAGAATGCGCCGGTCGTGGGGCAACTGATGACGGAACTGATCAGCCAGGTGGAGAATGGCGTCGACCACGACGCGTCGCCCGTCCGGTTCCGGGCCCCGCGTACCGGCCTGGAGATCGACCTCGGCGCGTTTTCTCGCAAGCGCAACCGACACACCGCGAACTCGGGCACGGTGATGGGCTGAGCGGGAACTTACCGTCCCGGTCGCGGATCAGGAACTGTGCGGAGCTGCCTGCGTCGTCGAGGTCCACGACGAGGTTCGTCGCTGCCTGGGCGACTCACGCCGCGGTCGGATGCGCGGTGGCGCCCAGGACGCGGATTCGGCGGTTGGTGTGTTCGATGACCGCGAGCTTGTGCAGGCGGGTGCCGGTCAAGGTCGGGATCTCGACGAAGTCAAAGGCCAGGAGCGTTTCAGCTTGGGAGCGGAGGAAGTCCGTCCAGGTGGTGGATGTGCGATCGGTTGTCGGGTCGATTCCGGCGTCCTTGAGGATTTGCCACACCGTGGATGCGGCGACCGTGATGCCGACTTGTCTCGGTCGCTCATGGCGAGCAGACGTAGTAGAGCGACCGCGTTGGTCGCGCCGCGGCAAGGCAGTCGCCGAGTCGGTGGTGATCCAGAGCCTGATCGAGTCCTGCAACCCGGTCCAGATGGATGTCCTGCGACGGGTCCACGCCCTCATCGCGGAAACCCCTGGTGCTTTATGAGCGGCGGAGCCGCTTGCTGTGGGGCCGTCAACCGCCACCCGCACCGCCACGCAAACACTTTCAAACACTCGCGAGCCCGGAGCGGCCCGCTGACCTGGTGGTCGGCGGGCCGCCGCGGGATCTACGAGCAGACGAGGTCCTCCGCCGGGCGCTCGCCCGTGGTCAGATAGGTCGTGACCGCGTCGTTCAAGCACTGGTTCGCGCCGAGCAGGTAGGCACCGTGGCCACCCTGCTCGGCGGTGATCATCCGGGACCGGTCACCGAGGGCTCGGTGCATCTTCTCGGCACCGGCCAGCGGGGTGCCCGGGTCATTGGTGTTCTGCGACAGCAACACGTTCGACGGCCCGCGGTCACCGACGCGAACGGGCGGCTCGGCCGGTTCGGTCGACCAGAACGCACACGGGCGGATGTTGGCCCCGGCCCCACCGAACAGCGGGAAGCGCTCCCGGTCCACAGCGGTGTCGTGCACGTAGGTGCCGATCGACCGCGGCCAGCGGTTGTCGTTGCAGAGCACATAGAGGTGGCTGGACATGAGGTTGTCCACATCCTGCGCCGCCGCTTCGGTCGCGGTGGGCGGCAGCGGCTGGTTCGTGTCGAGCGCCCGCCACGTCTCGGCCAAGCGGGGCATCCGGTTGTCGCGGTAGAGCCCGCCGAAGGTCAGCAACCGGAACGTCGAGCCGTCGATGCCGTCCACTGGCTTCTGGTCCAAGCGGTCGGACAGTTCGTGGAACTTCGCGGTCACCGCCTCCGGGGTGGCGCCGAGGCCGTACTCGGGATGCGCGGCGGCGAACGCGGCGAAGTCCGGGATCCGCTCCTCCATGCCAGGGCCGAGCAGGCGGCTGGCCTCGTGGTCCAGTCCGGCCGGGACCAGGTTGCTGTCGAGCACGATGCGGTCGCTGTGCTCGGGGAACAACGTGGTGTAGACCGCGCCGAGATGCGTGCCGTACGAGTAACCGAGGAACGAAAGCTTGTCCTCGCCCAGCTTCCCGCGGATCAGGTCCATGTCCCGCGCGGTGGCCGCGGTCGAGATGAACGGGAGCAGGTGCGCGGTCTCGGACTTGGCGCACTGCTCGGCGACGGCCTTCGCGTTCTTCGCCTGCTCCAGCACGTCGACCGCGTTGTGCGCGTAGGGCGGAATGTTGCCGCGGCTCTGCTGCTCCGGCGTCAGGTCGCAGGTCACCGGTGTGCTGCGGCCGACACCACGCGGGTCGAACCCGATGATGTCGTAGGTGTCGAGCACGCTCTGCGGCAGCCCGAGGCCGGCGGGGAAGTCCAGCCCGGCTCCGCCCGGCCCGCCGGGATTGGTCAGCAGCACGCCTCGACGCTGCTCCGGATTCTTGCTCGCCAACTTGGACAGCGCGATCTCGATCTGCGGCCCGTCCGGGTTCCGGTGGTCGAGCGGAACGTCCACGGTGGTGCACTGCAGGCCGGGAACGTCCAGCCCTTCGCAGTCACCCCACCGCAATGACGGTTCCGCGAGCACCGGTGGTGCGAGTGCCGTCGCGGCCGCGACCGCGGCGGCGACGACGATGGTCAACGCTCTGCGCATGGTTTCCCTCTCCGTGACGGGACATGCGCCCGCCCACCACCCGAGTAGAAACCGTGCCCTTGAGGCATGGTCAAGATAAATCGAATGCTGTACCGATCGGAATAGACGTCGGTGGGCGCACCGTAGCCGTCCACTACCGCCAGGACTCCGATGCCGCCGCCGGCGTCGTCGAGAAGATCACCGCGTCCAGTGGCAGGGCGTTCAGCTCCGCCGCCGACCTGGCCGCGCCCGACACCGGAACCGCCCTTCTGGGCCGACTACGCCGCCGCGGGCCCGCTGCGCGACGCCCCGGTGCGGATGCTGGTGAACAACGTCGGGATCTCCCTGCGCGGCACCATCGAAGAGTTCAGCGCCGAGGACTTCGCCCGCCAGCAGCAGGTCAACGACACCGCGCCGTTCCTGATCACCCAGGCGGGCCTGCCCGCCTCGCCGACGGCGGGCGCATCGTCAACGTCTCCAGAACGCCCGTGGCCGCATTGGCGAACGCTGGCGAGGTAGCGGGAAAGCCGGATGGGGTGCTCGTGCCAGCCGCCATCGGCGGCTTGGGCGGCGACTGCGGCGAAGAGTGCCCGTTCGGTGTCCAGCCAGGCCCGCGCGGCGGTGGGATCGTCCGTCGGCGGGCCCTCGCGGTGGGGTAGGCCCGCCCTGGTCAGCCCTTGCTCGGTGCCACCGCGACCACTCAGCCCGAGCCCATGCCGCAGGCCTTCGCGGCCTCCTCGAACTTCTTGGTGTCGTCGCCGAGGGCGAGACTCGAGCCGCTGGCGCTGCCGGTGCCGGTGAAGTCGGGGTCCGGCATGTCGATGCCGTGCTCGCGCATGCACTTGGCCTGCTCGCGCATCTTGTCCTTCTCCTCCTGACTCGGCTCCTTGTACTCGCCGCCGTTCGGGAGGAACTTCTTGCACGCGTCGTTGGCCTTGTTCATCTTCTCCTGTTCGGCGCCCTCCCCGATCGGGATGGCCTGCATCACGCCGTCCTTGGGGTCGGGCATGTCGATGCCGTTGTCCCGCATGCACTTGGCGTATTCGCGCAGCTTGTCGTCGTTGACGGGGTCGAGGTTCGCGCCCTTCGGCTTGTCCTGCCCGGACGACGGGGAGCCGGAGACCGACGCGACCTTGCTGCCGCTGTCACCACCCCCACAGCCCGTGACCAGCACGAACAGCACGGGTACCAGTAGGCCTGCGGCAAACTTCACCTTCACGTGCTCCTCCTTGTGTGTGGTCGGCGGGGGCGCTCCCCCGAGTTCGGCTCCGCCGCGGTCGAAGTTCTACGGACCGGGGGATCTCGGGGAGTTAAACGATGTTGCTTATCCAATGCTTATGTCCCCTTCCGCGAAACTGGGCGCATGCGGGTGCTGGTGGTTGAGGACGAACGTCTGCTCGCGGACTCGATCGTGGAGGGCCTTCGCAGGCTCTCCACGGCGGTCGACGTCTGCTACGACGGCGGGGAGGCGCTGGAACGCGTCGGGGTGCACGACTACAACGCGGTCCGGGTGGTGATGATGACGCTCCGCCGCAAGCTCGGCACACCCCAGGTGATCGAGACCGTGCCCGGCGCGGGCTACCGGTTCACGTCGTGAAGGAGCTGCGGCTGTCGATCCGCACCCGGCTCACGGCCTGGTACGGCGGGCTGTTCGCGCTGGCGGGCACGGCGCTGCTGATCACCAACTACGTGCTGGTCGCCACGCCGGACACCCTCGGTGCCGTGCGCGCCACCGAGGTGCCCACCAAATCCGTGCCCACCGGATCCGTGCCTGCGGTACCGGTCGCGCGGTACGACGTCGCCCAGACCCAGGCGTTCGACACGGTCGAGGACTACCGCGCCTCGGCGTTGAGCACCCTGCTGCTCCAGTCGGTCGTCGCGCTGGTGGTCACGGTCGTCCTCGCGGTCTGGATGGGCTGGCTCTTGGCGAGCCGGGTGCTCCAGCCGCTGCACTCGATCACCAACACCGCCCACCAACTCGGCGCCGACAACCTCGGCAGGCGGATCAACCACGAGGGCCCCGACGACGAGCTGAAGGACCTCGCCGACACGTTCGACGGGATGCTCGACCGGCTCACGGGGGCGTTCGACAGCCAGAAGCGGTTCGTCGCGAACGCCTCGCACGAGCTGCGCACCCCGCTGGCCATCCAGCGGACCCTGATCGAGGTCGCGATGGGCGCGCCGGACGCCCCGCCGGAGCTGGCGAGGCTGGGGAACCACCTCCTCGACACGAACACCCGCAGCGAGAAGCTCATCGACGGCCTGCTGCTGCTCGCCCGCAGCGACCGCGGCCTCAGCAGCCGGGAACGGATCCGGCTGCACGAGGTGGTCGCCGACGTGGTCGCGTCCAGTGCGGAACTGGCGGATTCACGCCAGGTGGAGGTGCACGTGTCGGCGTCGCGGCGGATCGTCGTCGGCGACCCGGTGCTGCTGTCCCACCTGGTCTCGAACCTGATCCGGAACGCGATCCTCTACAACAAGCCCGGCGGGACGGTCCATGTCGAGACCGGCTCCGAACCCGCGTTGCGGGTGGTCAACACCGGTGAACCGATCCCGGCCGAGGTGGTCCCCGGCCTGTTCGAACCCTTCCAGCGGTACCGCACCGAACGGTTGGTCAGCGAGGGCACAGGCCTGGGTCTCTCCCTCGTCCGGTCCATCGCCGCAGCCCACGACGGATCCGTCACCGCCCGCCCGAACGAGACCGGAGGTCTGCTGCTGGAGGTGAACCTTCCCGTAACAGACGTGCGCGCTCCACCGATGTACGGCAAGATCGGGTGACATGTATTCGAACATGTGTTCGATCGTGGTGTGGTGGCGAAGATGAGCATGCACCAATGGCAGCAGTCCGACGACGACGTACAGCGTCTGCGGCAGTTGGTCAACCGCACGCTGTGGTGGTGCCTCAGCGAAGGGTGGGAGCGTCCGCATGGCGGGTGCCTCGAGTCCTCGCGGGAGACCGTTCCAGGGCCGCTCACACCTGGGCGACGTTTCGGCTCGGTTCGAGTGCCACGTCGTCAAGTGGAGCGGAGGCACTTCACTTCCGGGTCACGCGGACCGTGTTGGACACCAGCGCGCCTGGCCACTTCTTCGTCGTCGTGTTCCCGGGCTCCATGCCGGTTGTCCAGTTCTCCCAGTCCCTGGGGGTGCAGGATATTACATATAAATGCCGAGTGGATCCCTTGTCCTTCGCCTGTCCAGGATGCTCGTAGGGGCCGCCGTCGGGTACGGAATCCGAATCCTTCAACTGGGGAGTGAACACGGATTCCTTGTAGCCTGGATTCTCGGATTTCGGAAACTCTATGACGAGGTGGTAGTTCTGGCCGTCATTCGGTGGGCAATGAATCGTCGCGGTGTAGAGGTAGTCGTCCTGCGAGACTTCCTCCGGGGCGCTACCTACTGCTCTGGGATCTCCGTCGGGACAGATGGCGACCGCTGGAGCGGGAGTGGCCGGAGTCGATGTCGCGGACATGATCGAGCCGGTCGGGGGATCGGTTTTCCGCCTGTCCGGGGGCTCGTCGGTGTTCTGTGGATGTTTTATGGCGACAATCGCGACCACGCACAAGCATGCGAACAGGAAGGCAAGGGGAACTCCTCCTTTGATTATTATTCTTCCGATGGTTCCAGACTGGATCGCGGTACGGAAGTTTCCCCACATGGAGTTGTCTTTGGATCCGTCGTCGTTACCGGCCTCGGTGCCCACGGTTCGATATCTGTCCCGCATGCTCAACCGTTACGGACTGGACGACTCGGTCGACGCCGACCACCTGATCAATGCTCGCCGAGCCCCGACTCGACCGCGAGCAGAACGCTCACCGCGACGACGGCGACCCCGAGCGGGATGAGCAACCGGCGCACGGAGGTCGTTTCGACAACGCTGGTCACGGAACGCTCCTTTCGTTGCTCCCCAACCAACTCCCTCACGTCAACCGGGGTCCGATACCGCTTCGACGGACTCACTATCGGGCGGGTCTACGCGGTGGATGACAGGGCGATGCCCGGTGCTCACCCGAACGCGGCCGGGGTAGTGGTCACCACCCCGGCCGCGTTCGTGGTCCACGACCTCACGGCTCGAAGCCGCCCTCGAAGAAGACGCCGTGGGCCGCCGACATGACGACGATGCAGAAGGCCAGCACCGCGAGCAGCCTCAGCCTTCGACTCCGCAGGTTCAGCGCGGTGCTTCCACGCCCCAGCAGCGCGGCGAGGAAGGTGCGTGCGCGCACGGCGTCATCACGCCAACCGGTGACCGGCGGGTGCGTCGGCGGCAGGTCCTCGGTGAGCACGACCAGTTCGTGCCGGTAGCGGGCGGAGTAGGCCTGGGCGAGGCGTTCTTCGACCTCGGTCATGGTCAGCCTGCCTTCCCCGGCGGCCTCGTGCAGGCGTGAGCTGACCTGCTCGCGTTCCGCGTCGGAGCACCGCAGGCTCGTGGTGGGGGCGGTCATGGTTCCTCCTTGAATCGGGGTGGACGTTCGTGGTGCCAGGCGTTGAACGCGGCGGTCATCGCGACGATCCAGGCGGCGCCGAGGGCGTAGCCCGCCAGGACGTCGGAGACGTAGTGGACGGACAGCGCGATTCGGGACAGGCCGATGCCGAGCACCATGGCCGCCGCCGCTGTCGTGGCGACCCGGCGCCACACGGGGGTCAGGCCGTGCCAGAACAGCAGGAGCAGCAGCGAGTAGGCGACGACGGCGGATTGGGCGTGGCCGCTGGGGAAGCTGAGGCCCGAGGCGTGGGCTACGGGATCGGCGACGGTGGGGCGGGCTCGGTGCACGATGGTCTTGACGACCTCGTTGAGCACCGCGCCACCGGCTTCGGTGACGGCGGTGAACGTGGCCAGTCGAGGCTTGCGCTGGTACAGCAGCCAGCCGGTGATCACCGCGAAGACGGCGACGTAGACGGGCGCCGAACCCGCGGTGCTCAACGCCTTCATGACGGTCGTGAAGGCGTTGTGGTCCAGGGCGAACCGGTGCAGGTCGTCTCTGGCGCCCTCGTCGATCGCCCGCAGCGGCGGCCACCGGTCCTGGACGAAGAACAGCAGCAGGCCGAAGGGGATCGCGACGAGTGCCAGGGAGACCAGCGCCAGCACCGATCGGATGCTGAACCTGGTGTCCGCCGGGACCGTCGAGTTCGCCACGGGTGCCGTTCCTCCGATCAGGTCCTGGTCAGCGCTCACCCTCGTGTTCCTGCTGGTTCTCGTGGTCGACCTGGTGGCTGTGTTCGCGGTTGTCGCAGCCGCGGGTCGGCGCGCAGCGCCTTCGAGATATGCCAGCCCGCGAGGGGGAGGCTGCCGAAGTACGTTCCACCCGCCACGCGGTGCAGGTCACCGGAGAGCGACGAGTCACCGGGCAGCCGGTTGGTGGGGAACACCGCGCACAGCAGCACCACCGCCAGCACGTAGAGCGCGCCACCGGGGTGGTAGAAGACGTAGTCGCTGACCACGTTCGCCACGGGGTCCACCTGGGACCGCAGGGCCACGGTGAGGTAGGCGGTGACGAGCAGGCAGCCGGTCGGCAGCGCGATGGAGACCCTGGCGAGGGACGCTGGACGGGGGATCGTGGCCACGTCGTTGACGATGCCTGGCGATCATTAAAGGACCATGAGGATCCTCAGGGGTTTGAAAGAGAAACCGACGGCAGGCCGATCCGCACCAGCGTGCCGCAGCCGTCGGACCGCCCGACCGTCGCCGTGCCGCAGGATGGCCGACAACTCCTAATTGCGCCGCCGGGAGTCGACTCGGCCTTCAGCACCGGTCCGATGTGCTGCTCCACCGCCGCCTTGGTGGCATCGGGTAGGTCATCCCAATCATGGCGGGTTGTCACTGGCGGATCCCGGCGCCGACGTGGCCGATGCCTTGGCCCGCTACGACAACGCCCGCCGACCCCGCGCGAGCCGTGTGCAGATCTGGGCGCGCCGGATGGGCGACATCGTTCACGGAGACGGTTTGCTCGCCACACTGCGCAACGCACTGCTGCAACGGCTCGATGTCGGCTGAAACTAGAGGGTGATCGCCATCGAGTGCCTCACCCCTCGGCAACCGCCTCCACGGCGGCGGCCTCGTCGCGCACATCCGGAGAACCACTGCCCGCTTGCCAGGCTGCCTCGATCATGCGGAACACCTCGTCCACGGCGGCCTCCGGGTCGTCCGCTTCGCGGCCCAGCGAGTAAGCGGCGATCACGAACCTTGCGATGGCCCTGCTGGTCGTCGCACTGCACCCCAGAGCGGGGTCGGCGGTGATGGCCGTCGCCAGCGCCTCCGCCTGGCGCAGCATCATCGACTGCTCGTACTCCCGCAGGGCTTGAGATCCGTCGATCATGCGCCACGCCGGTCCCGCGCCGTCCCCCGAGCAGTGCCGCACCATGGCGTGGACCTCGCGGCGCAGCGCGGGCACGAGTGGTTCGCCCGCGTCTCGCTCGGTGACCGCCTGTGTGAAGCGCCGCTGGAACTCGTCGTCGCGCTCGAACACCAATGCCTCCTTCGACGCGAAGTGGGAGAAGAGGGTGGTGACGGCGACATCGGCCTCGGCGGCCACGTCGCGGATGCCCACCGTCTCGTACCCGCGTTCCAGGAACAGCCGCATGGCGGTGTCGGCGATCTTCTGACGGGTCGCGGCCTTCTTGCGCTCACGGCGCCCTGGAGGCTCGGTCATGAGTCAACACTATCAGATACAAAACAATACCTGTTTCAAAACGCTCACTGTTAGTGTTAGCGTGGATGTCATGAAGAAGGTGAGCTTCACCGAGTTCGGCAGCCCTGACGTCCTCCAACTCGTCGACGCCGAGGAACCCCACCCAGGTCCCGGCCAGGTGCGCATCGCGGTGCGAGCGGCGGGCGTGAACCCCGTCGACTGGCGGATCCGCCGAGGCCAGATGCAACAAGCCCACCCCATCACCCTGCCCGCAGGCATCGGGCAGGACGCTGCGGGCGTGGTCGACGAAATCGGTGCCGACGTGGACGGGGTCGAGATCGGTGACCACGTGTTCGGCGAGGGCGCGGAGACCTACGCCGAGTTCGCGGTGCTGTGGGCGTGGGCCCGGATGCCCGACGGACTCGCGTTCGACGAGGCGGCCGGGTACCCATCCGTGGTGGAGACCGCGCTGCGCATCATCCGCGAGGTCGGAGTGACCTCCGGGCAGACGCTCCTGGTGAGCGGCGCGGCCGGGGGAGTGGGGTCAGCGGTGCTTCAGATCGCCCGCGACCGCGGCATCACGGTGATCGGCACGGCCGGGGCGGCGAACCAGGACTACCTGCGCGGCCTCGGCGCGGTCGCGACGACGTACGACGAGGGGTGGGCCGAGCGCGTGCGAGGGCTCGGCCACGTCGACGCGGCCCTGGACCTGGCCGGGGCGGGCGTGCTCCGCGAACTGGTCGAGCTCACCGGGGATCCGCGGAAGGTGATCACCATCGCCGACCTCGACCCGTCTACCGGCGTCCGGTTCTCCGGCACCGCCGGAAGCATGCCGGACGCGCTCACCGGGACCGTTGACCTCATTGGGCGGGGAAAGCTCCACATCCCGGTGGAGAAGTCGTACTCGCTCGCCGATGCGGCCGCAGCGCACGTCGACAGCGAAGCAGGTCACACGCGCGGACGACGGGTCATCATCATCTGAACCGCCTCCTGGGACGAGCACCCGAGTTCGCGCTGTCGGGCGCGGCGCCGCAGCAGGACAGGGATGCCGCCGCGGCGCCGCGGACGCTGGCTTCGACCACGACCACATGCTCGGCCTGCTCCCAAAGCCGGCCGATAACCCGCTGCCGGGTCCAACCCCATGCCGCTATGCGGGGAACGCCGACGAACCACCGTCGCTGATCAACCCCTTGACACAAACCGACTTACGCTGATGTGCGGACGTCGGTTGGTCTTGAATCAGCGGTCTCCGCCGTTGTGCGGTGTGGGGTGGTGCCGAACGTCGGGTGGTAGCTGGTCGCGGGCTTGAGGGGGCCGGTGTTGGTTGTAGCGGTTTTCGTAGGTCTTCAAGACTTGACGTGCGTGGGCTTCGTCGGTGATCAGAATGTGGTCGAGGTGTTCGCGTCGGATGGTGGCAAGGATCGGTCATCGTTGCCGGGCTTCGCGGTAGGTGCGGGCCAGGTGTTCCTGGAGCCGGGCGTGGCGGAACTGGTAGGCGGCTCCCGATTGGCGCAGCACGCCCAGTCGATGAGCGTCGCGGAGGAAAGCCACCACGGCCCACGGCATCCGACCGGTCAACGGCAGCCACACCCGTGCCAGGACCAGCCACTGGCCCCACGCGGTCGCGCTGACGACGTAGCCGATACCGCCCCCGAGTCCGGCGACGATCCCGATCATGATCGCGTAGGTGACGCTCCACTGGACGAAGATCCCGGTCCCGTCCAGTGCCACCGCGGCGAGCCAACAGGTCAGTCCGCTGCCCGCGCCGATGACGAGTCCGAACACGGGAACGACCACGAGCACCCGGAAGACCGCGTTCGACCGGCTCCTCACCAGCAGGGCCACGGGGCTGACCGCCGCTTTCGGGTCGAGTGGTGTCTCGAGCCAGGCGGTGAGCGCCGCGGCGATCCCGCCCCCGAGCGCGAACAGCGGCCCGTAGACGATGGTGTCGACCACGCCCAGGCGCACCAGCCCGGCGATCCAGCCTTGGCCGTCGACCGGTGCCACCGGGATCTTGCGCACCACGGCGAACACGACCCCGAACACCAGTCCGACCACGAGCCCCAGCCACAGCCGGGGAGCGATCTTCGCGTGGTCCGCTCCGGCGACCGGGGGTATCCGCACCCGCACCCGTGACGGCTCCAGCGCCGCGGGGAGGAACCTGCCCGCCGCCCAGTTCACGATGCCGAAGACGCTGCCGGCGAGGATGCCGAGGAGTAGCCCGAACACGCTGAGCGCCATCAGTTCGGAGGGGCCCAGCACGAAGTCGTCGCTGGGCAGGGCCACGCGTACGACCGTTTCCACGACCACCGCGACGAGCCCGATGAGCAGGCCGGACACCAGGACGATCGCCGCGGTCCCGGACCTCCTGCCCAGGGTCTCGCCCAGGTGCCACCAGTGGAGGTCGGGTGTCCGGAGTTCCGTCAGGTGCCGGGCGAGGTAGCCCAGCCAGTGTTCGGCGCGCTCGGGTTCCCAGCGCTTGCGGTGTCCGCCGGGCGTCGGGCGTCGGTAGACCGCGAGGGTGTAGTCGGCCAGCAGGTGCGCCTCGATCGCCTCGGGGGTGGGGAATTGGCTCGGGTCGAGCAGTTCCGCCGGGTCTCGGCCGGGCGGGGCGCCGTAGGCGGTGTGGGCGAGGGTGACCATCAACGGCGTCGACAGTGCCTCGGCGAGGACGGCGGCCGCACGGGTCCGAGGCTGGGCGCGGAGTTCGTCGAGGACCGGTGTCCATGCCGCCGCGCCGCCGGGCGGCACGTGCCCGACCAGGTCCTCGGGGGTCAACGCGACCAGTTCGATCGCGGCCGCGCATGACAGCGGCCAGGCTTTCGACGCCGCGGCCTCGTACTGCTCGGTGCGGCTGGTGAGCACCAACGGCACGGCGGCCGTGGTCAGCCCCTTGAGCGCGTCGCGGTGCAGGCCCACGGCGATCTCGTCGAACCCGTCCAGCACGGGCAGCACCCGGCCGGTCTCGACCAGGGCGGCGGCGAGCGACTTCCCGTCCGGCCCCACCGCGTCCAGGCCCGTGTGGTCGAGTGTCAGCCGGTCGACCAGCCAGTCTTCCAGTTCGATCACGGTCGGGTCCCACGACCCGAGGCTGAAGACGACGGGCACCGGATCGGTGTCGGCGCGGCTGCCCAGCAGTTCGAGGACGACCCGCAGCGCCAGCACCGTCTTGCCCGATCCGGGCGCGCCCAGCACCACCAGCCGCCCGAACCGGAGCTCGCGGAAGACACGGGCGACGTCGCCCAGTCCGCCTGCCGCGACGTCCGGCAGGGCGCCGCGGGCGTCCGTCAGCGCATTGGCCGCCGAGCGCCACCGAACGGGCAGCGCCACCGGCTCCCGAACCTGCCGCCGTGCTTCCTCGCGCCGCCACTGCGAGCGGACCGCGTCTGCCAGCCGATCGGCGGCCTCGGCCAGCAGAGCGGCCCGACCGGTGAGCAGCTCCGGTGGTGGCGAGTGGAAGTTCAGGCCGCCGTGCAGCGTCCCCACCTGCACCGCCGTGCCCGCCGACGCGGAGAGCACGTTGTTAGTGCTCTGTCCAACGGCGTCATCGGGGTGCGTTGGCTCGTTCGGCGGTTCCGGGTCGAGCGTCGCCACCAGTCGTACCTCCTCCGCTCGAACCGCGTTCCACGGCTCGACCGCTGTGCTCCGAACGTCCGCGCCATCACACCGCCGAACGGCCGCTCGGCACACCGCGAAAATGTGGTCTGAATGGCCAGGAAGCCCTTCGGTGAGTGACGTGACCCGTTGAGGTGATCCGGGACGTGGTTGCCTTTGGAGGCGGCCACGCCATGGTTCAACCAGCGAGGTCCCGTTAGTTATCGACGTCCGCGAGTGGGTGCGGCCGGGCGCTACGCCGTGAGGTCGGGTCGCGCAGCGGGGTGCTGTTGGGCATCGAGTGGTAGTTGGTCACGGGCCTCCACTGCGTGCCCGGTAGGGCGACGGGCAGGCGTGGCTTACCCGATCTTGACGGGGTTCGGTCGGCATCGTGTCGAGGGCGCCTTTCGCGAGGGAAGGTGGCCTTCGCCTGTGAGGAGGTGGGCCCTGGCTCTCAGACCGGTGTGGGCAGGCCATTCGCGGTGGGTGAAGGGGAACCGGATCGGGATGGCGGTCCAGCTCTGCGCGCTGCCGTGGCTGCACTGCGGCGCGACCAGCGCTTCGCCGATGGCGATGCGGGGCGAGACGAACTGGTGCAGATGTTCGACCAGGCGTTCTCCGGCGCCGAGGGGAGGGCGCGCCGCAAGCTCGACCAGTTGTTGGTGGCGCGGGCCAAGGCATCCGAGCGCAAGCTGGACCTGCTGGAGGAGATCCTCACGGTGGCCGCGGACGAGTCGGTGGCCGAGAGCGAGGTCGGCGGGCTGCTGCGGCGCGGGATCGGGATGGACCGACTGCGGGCGGCGCGACGCGATCCGAGGGACCGGGTGCAGCGCGACCACGGGCACCTGGCGCTGATCGACGCCAGGTTCACCTACCTGCGGGAGTTCGCCCCGCACGTCGTCGCCCCCCTGGAGTTCGCTGGTTCGCCGGGGTTCGGGGCCAGCAGATCGCCGGCCGATTTACGCTGATCAGCTCCTCCTCGCTGGACCCCGCCACCGTCGACGTGCCGATAAGGAGGAAGCGGCTCGGCCGCGACGAGATCGTCCACTCGGCTCCGTCCGCTCACGGGTGTGACAACGGCTTCCCCAGGGCCGTCTACCTAGTGGCCGCAGGCCCAGGTGGGTGCGATGTCGAGCCCTCCGACTCGTCGAGACCTGCTGTCATGACGTCGACCAGTTCGCGGAGTAGCCGCGTGAGCGACTCCGTCTGCTCGACCGGGCAGGCGGTGAGCGCGGCGTCCAGGGCGGACCCGATCGATGAGAAGAACACCTCCGCGTCGGCGTGCACCCGTGGCGTGGTGTGCAGGCTGACGAGTCGCCGGTCGCGGTGCTCCCTGCTGCGGACGACGTGACCGGCCTCCTCGAGCCGGTTGAGCACCGCGGAGGTCGCGTTGGCGCTCAGGCCGATCCGTTCGGCGAGGCGAGCGGGTGTGATCGATCCGCCGCCGCGCTCGGCGTCGAGGATCGCCACGACGGCGGCGGCGTCGGTGGGGTGCATGCGCTGCTGCTTGGCGAACTGCCTGCCGAGCGCCGAATCGGCCGCGCCGAACGCGCGCAGCAGGCCGATCATCTCCGCGCGGCGCTCCTGATCTGGACTCACGTCGTCACCTCCACGGCGAGATGGTACTACGCTGGAGTTATTCCACCATGGAAGTATCCTTGCAAAACCAGGAGATGATCGTGGCGACATCGCCGTCGACGACAGAGCACGTGCACTCCCGGGATGGCACCGGAATCGGCTTCCTGCGCCAGGGAAGCGGACCGGGCATCGTGCTGGTGCAAGGTGCGATGGCGGATGTGCACGCCTACCGGGACCTCGCGGCGGCGCTGTCGACGTCGCACACCGTCGTCTCCGCCGAACGTCGGGGCCGCGGCCTGAGCCCCCGCCCCTACGAGCCCGGACACGACATCATGCGCGACGTCGAGGACCTCGACGCGGTCATGGCGGCCACCGGGGCGAGGACGCTGTTCGGGTTGAGCTCGGGGGCGGTGATCACCATCGAGGCCACCAGGGTCCTCGGGCGCGTCGAACGCGCCGCGGTGTACGAGCCCCCGTTCTACCTGCCCCCGTCATACGAGCACGGCATCGACCGGGCCGCGATCGCGCGGCTGTTCGCCGCACTGGAGGCCGAGGACCTCCCCTCCGCGCTGCTCGACTCCCTCCTCGCCGCCGGCACCGCACCCGCTCTCCTCCGTCGAGCGCCCCGCCCCCTTGCACGAACGCTGGCACGTGCGGTGATCGCCGCCGATGCGCGGGGACGCGGCCCGGCGTCGACCTTCCGGGACCTGCTGCCGGGGGTGCGGTTCGACTTCCACGACGTCGCCTGCGTCGACGGACGCATCGAGCAGTACGCGTCCATCACCAAGCCGCTGCTGCTGCTCCGCGGCACGAGGAGCCCCCTGTTCCTGCGACAGGCCGTCGGAGCCCTGCACGACCTCGTCCCGCACTCGCGGCTGCACGAGTTCGACGGCCTCGGCCACGACGGACCGTGGAACGCGGGCGACCCGACCGGAGTCGCGGCCGTGATCAGCGACTTCCTCCGGCACGCGGGAGCACCGGATGCGTCTTGACCACATCAACCTCTGCGCATCCGACGTCCCCGCGCTGACGCGGACGCTGACGCGGCACTTCGGGTACACGGCGTTGCGGGAAGGCACCGTTGCGGACTACCCCGGAGCGCCGAACCCCGGAGCCGCGTTCTCCTTCCTCCTCGGGCAGGACGGTTCCCACATCGTCGTCACCCAGATCACGGCCGCGGCCGAAGACGTCTCGTCCTACCCGCCGCAGTTCCACTTCGGACTGATGCAGGACACGGTCGAGGCCGTACACGAAAAGCACGCCGAACTCACCGCCGCCGGGCACCGGCCCGGACCGATCAGCAGTGGTTTCGAGGTCCTCGGCGCGACCTGGACGGCGTTCTACTGCCCCCTCGGCGACGGCCTCGAGATCGAGATCAACCACCGCACCGCGTCGGCACTTCTGGACCGTCCCGCATCAGGATTTGACGAACCCGCACTATTCCGTCCCATTTGAACTCCGACGCCCAGCCGGGACCAGAGGGTATGCCCCCGGCGACAGCCAACATCGGCCGAAGCAGGTCCGGAAGGTTCTCGCGCCGTGCGACGGGTTCCGTCACCAGCCCATAGTCCAGGATAGAATGTCCACTCGCGACACGGAGAAGACCCGTTGCGCCCAGGTCTGAGGCTCGTGGTCGACAGGCGATGTCGGGGACCGCGACCGGCTCCGGTTCGGAGTGTTGGGGTTGGCGGCGCGGTGAACGGCCGCCTGGTGCCGTCAGGTTCGCGCTGCCACCAGGTGGCGGTCCAGGTCGCCGAGCACCTCGACGACCGTCGTGGTCGGGGTGGTGGCCAGTTGGGTGCGTACGGACGCCAGCAGGCCGAGGGTGCGGGCGGAGTGCACCTGGGGGAGCCGACGCAGCGCCTGCCGGACCTCCGCCGCCGCGAGGTCGAGCTTACCGGCGCGGGCGTGGGCCAAGCTCAGCCAGGCGCCGTGGCGCAGCGCGGAGCGCTGGTGGACTTCGTGTTCGTCGGTGTGGGCGCGCGGGGCGAGCAGGGTGGTCGCCTGCTCCAGCAGTGCGGCGCGGTCGGCGGCCGCGGCCAGGGCCAAGGCGTCCTCGTGCTGGCCGCGGGCGGTGGATTGGTTGGACATCAGGGCCAGCACGCTGGTGGTCAATGCGGGGTCCTCGGCGGCGCGGGCGGCGCGCAGGGCGAGCAGGTACCAGCGCTGCGCGCGTCCGTCCGCGGCATCGTCAAAGGCCATGAACCCGGCGGTCTGTGCCATCCGGGCCAGGGCGCCCAGCAGGCGCCGGGCCTGCGATGCGTCGTAGCCGGTGGTGCCCAGCAGGTCGATCAGCGTGGTGGCCTGATCGCCGACCCACGTCTCGGCGGCGCCTCCTCCGTGGCGGCCGTCGAGGTGCCGGGCGGCGGCGGCCGCTCGTTCCATCTTGAGGACGAACTCGTCGGTGATGCGTCCGCGGGCGCTGGCCTGGCGTGCCGCGGCGGTGACGCAGGCTGCGCTGGCGGCGTTGAGCAGTAGCGCTCCGGACATGGCCAGGACGCTTCGTCGGGTGGGCATCGCGACCTCTATCAGGCATGTCGGCAGGTCGGAGACTCACGGTAGGTCAAGTCCCTGGGTGGAGGGCACCAGCACGAGTCGGCGGGGTGTGTGCGGCGGCCACAGCCGTAGGTCGTCTTCTCGTGGACGCCCGTGCCGCGTGGTGCGGTGCCGAGGTCGTGCCAGGCGGCGTTGATTCTGCGTGTCAGCTGTTCCGGGCTCCAGCTCAGCTCCTCCGGTGTCTGCCTGAGCCGCAGGGCGTACTGCGGTAGCGTCGGCGCTTCGGCCATGACGCGCTCCCAGCGAGGACGAAGGGTCGGTCAGGCACGCTAGCGCGAGACTCGGGTGGTGGCTGCGGCCATCGGGCTGATGCGTCGATCCCACCGATCCCAGCGATTCGTCGTGCTGCGGAACTGTCCGGTGAGGGGGTCGTGGCGGCATCGTCCTGACCGCACAACCGACGCACCCGACACAAACTGTCCCCAATGGACGGAGGTTGGGTGTGGTGCGGCGACACCGGGCGGGGCACGACACGCACGTCGGCTCGCGACCGGCCGTGCCCCGGCCCGGACCCGGCGAACCGGGGCTAACAGGATGAACGAGGTCAGCAAGGGGTAGTGACGCCCCCGCCGTGCCCCTGCCGCGCTACATCGAGTTGGAGATCAGCCGCCGCTGCAACCGCACCTGCTCCTGGTGTCCCAACGGCGAGCAGCCCGCCCGTCACGACCAGGAACTCATGCCGTCGCCGCTGTTCGAGAAGATCACCGCCGAGCTGGGTGGCCTGGGCTACGGCGGATGGCTGGCCAACCACAACTACAACGAGCCCCGGCAGGTCAATGACGACCACAAGGATCGGGTCGCCGTCCATGAATTGGAGATCCGCCACAGGGACTGCCTAGCGCGACCCCGACGCTGCGAAACAAACCATCGGTCATACTGGGTGTCTGCGGCGTGCTGGTGATCCCGCGACAGTCGTCAGCTTGTGGTCAGCGGGTTTCCGCAGGGCAGAGCATATCGGTCGTCGGTCGCTGCCCCGTCACCAGGAAGTCGGTCACCGCGGTGTTGGCGCACCGGTTCGTCCCGAACAGGTAGACGCCGTGGCCGCCCTGGTCGACGGTGACCATGCGGGCGCGGTCAGCCAGCGCGGAGCGCAGCGTGCGGGCGTTGGCCAGCGGTGTGCCGGGATCGCGTTGGTTCTGCACCATAAGCACGTTCGACGGCCCGTTGCCGGTGATCCGAACCTGCGGCTCCAGCGGTGCTGTCGGCCAGTACGCGCAAGCCGAGATGTTCGCCGCGGCGGCACCCAACAGCGGCGACCGCAGCCGACCGGCCTCCACATCTACCTGGTAGCTCGTCACCGACCGCGGCCACGCCGAGTCGCCGCAGAGCACGGCGAACCGGGCAGACAGGAGGTTGTCGATGTTGTCCGGCGTCGGATACGGGACCGGGGCCTTGCCCTCGTCCAACGCCTGCCAGTCCTCCGCCAGGGCCGTCAGGTCCACGGAGTAGAGCCCCTCGAAGGTCAATCCCCGGAACAACGAGCCGGTGATTCCCGCGACCGGGGTCCGGTCGAGCCTGGCGGCCAGTTCGTGGAACTTGGCGGTGACCTGTACGGGTGTGGTGCCCAGCCCGTACTGCGGCCGGTCCGCCACGAACGTCGCGAAGTCCGGGAACCTGTCCTCCATGCCGCGGGCGAAACCGCGCATCGCGTTGATGTCGTAGCCGCCCGCACCCAGGTTGCTGTCCAGCACGAACCGGTCGCTGCGCCGCGGGAACAGTGTCGTGTAGACCGCGCCGAGGTAGGTGCCGTACGACGTGCCGAGGAAGGACACCGTGGACTCGCCGAGAGCTTCGCGGACGCGGTCCATGTCGCGTGCGGTGTTCGCGGTGGTGATGTGCGGGAGCATCGGCGCGGACTCGGCATCGGCGCACCGCTTCGCTTGCGCCTTCGCGTGCTCGGCTTGTGTCAGCACGTCGGCCGGGCCGTTGGGGTAGGGCAGGTTGCCGCGGGCGATCTGTTCCGGGGTGAAATCGCAGGCGACCGGACTGCTGTGCCCGGTTCCGCGCGGATCGAGGCCGATGACGTCGTAGGTGTCGAGCACGTTCTGCGGCAGCCCGAAGAGCTTGAGCAGTTGCGGGTGGTCCAGGCCGCCGGGGCCGGGGCCGCCGGGGTTGGTCAGCAGCACACCGCGCCGTTTCCGCGGATCCTTGCTGGGCAGGCGCGAGATGGTGACGTCGATCTTGCGACCGTTGGGGTCCTGGTAGTTAAGCGGGACCTTGAGCGTCGTGCACTCCAGGTCCGGGGTCGGCAACGGACCCGCCGGGCACGGTGCCCAGTCCAGCCGGGCGGGTGCCGAGGACGCCGTCGGCGCTACGACGGTCGCGCCGAACACCACGATGGCGGCGATCAGCAGGGTGGTGCGCATCGGATTCCCTCTTTCGCAGGGATGCTGGTCAACGACAGAGTCGGAACCGACCGCCGGGACGTGCTTGGTGGACAGGCTGCCCGCCTGGTGGAGAGCGGGATGGGGCTGAAGCCGGCGTGGTCCGTGTCGGGCAGTGAAAGCCATGCCGTAGCGGCACATGCAACACACTCCGTGAGTGATCTACACGACAAGCGGGAGGGCTGGACACGGTCAGCGACAACACCCCACGGTTCTTGGCTAGGTGACCGGGCACCACGCCGCGCCGCTGGACGTGCGTCCCGGTAGGTGGCACCCGCCCGCGAACCGTCGACCGATGCCGCAGAGGAATGGGGACCGCGCCGATGCCCTGGAGCACCCGAGAGCTCGCCAATCTCGCTCGCACGAGTCTCCGAACTGTCCGGCACTACCAGGAGCTGGGCCTGCTGTGCGCGCCACCACGCGACCCGAACGGCCACAAGCAATACGGCAGCGAGCACTTGGTTCAGCTTCTGCGGATCAAACGCCTCACCAACCTGGGGTTCTCCCTGTCCCAGGTGGCGACCGCGCTCGACGAACCTCATGACGTCCAAACGGCGCTGCTGCGGCAACTCGACACCGAGTTGACCCTGGCCATCGCCCAACTCGAACGAACCCGCGACGACGTCCGTGACGTCTTGCGTCTCGGTATCGCTCCGGACATCCCACCAGAACTCGCCCACGTGCTCCAACCCCGAGACCGCACCGAGCACGGGGCAGCGTTGGGCATCGTGGTCTCCCACCTGCTAGGACCCGTCACCACCGAGGTCCTTTCCGCGCTGGACCAGGAGCACGGCAAGAAGATGATCAGCTTCGACCGTGAGTTCGTCCAACTCGCTGCTGACGCCGACCCCGTCACACGGAATCGACTGGCCCGAACGGCGACCGAACTACTTACGGTTCTGCTTGAACACCCCGGCGACCATGCCGAGGCGCAACCACCACGCCAGGACGCGCACAGAAATCTCGAGCTCGCCGTGCAGGATTTCCTCAACCCCGCGCAGGCCGATGTCCTGCGCCGTGTCCGGGCCAACTTCGCGGGGTCGGGCGTTGATCGACCGTGAGCTCTATTCTCCGAGGTCCTGGGTCTAGGACCTCGAGCGGCATCGAGGCCGGTAACCTTGCGGCCGCGGTGGACCTTGGTGCAGTAGACCAACCGGCTGCGGTGTCCGGCGCGCACGCAGACCAGTCCGGCGATCGAGATCCGGCCGGATCCCTTGCCCTACAACGGGATCACCGGTATCCGCCTCCGGCGTCCACAGGTACGAGCCTTCGGTGGTCGCAGGGCCTGTCCGGTCTCGTCCTCGAAACAGATCCACGCACCCTTCGCCGCAGCTACGGGTTTCCCGTGGGCCACGCCTCCCACCGCAGGTGGTGACGGCGTCCTCGTTGCGTTCGACTGCTCGATGAGCGGGACCCTGCGGGGAGAAAGCCCTGCGGTGCAACAGATACGACACTCCACGCAGGGTGTATCGGGCACGGAACATCCGGGCGATCAGGTCGGAGACCCGTGCGAGCGTTGGTCCTCATCGAAAGCGTGCGCGGCGGGGCCTTGTTCCCCCGCTTGGGTCAGCCGATCCAAGCGGGGGTCGTCCAGGCGACAGGACGATCCGCCCGGCCCCTCGACGCCAACGCCGCCATGCCCTCGGCCCGCCATCGGCGACGCCAGACGTAGACCGCGTTGGTCGAGACCCGCGGCCGTCGGGCGGTCTCCGCGGCAGGTACGTCCCAGGCGATCCATTCCTCGGGGCGTTCGACGATTCGATCGAGTGGGGACGCCATCCAGGGCGGTCCGGACGGAGTCATGGGAACGACGAGTTGACGGATCTGCACGACGTCGCCGAACACCACGCCGTGAATCTCGTTGTGGATCCGAGGCGGCTCGGACATGGAGCAAGTGTGCCGGTGAACGGGAGGAGACCACAGATACCGTCAGGTGAAACCCGTCGCTCGCACACCCGCACAGGGAGCGGCCATGCGCCAGCGTTGGCGTTGAACGTCCGCACATGTGGCCTGGTGCGCGTCCGGGTCAGGTGCGCTGTCATGCCGAATTCTGGAGTGGCGGGCGCCGGTCGCGGACAGGGCTGACCGATTCGAGTCGTTCAGCCAGTGCGAGGAGGTCGTTGTCGGCCCACCAGGTGCCGATGAGCTGGACACCGATGGGCAGGCCGCCCGCGGTCGTCCCAAACGGCAGCGAGACGGCGGGCAGGCCGGTGAGGTTGAATGGCACCGTCGCCCGCATGACGTTGCGGGCCGGCACTTTCTCCCCGCCGACAACGTAACTGGATCGCGCATGCGGCGGCGCCGGGATCGTCACCACCGGGCAGACGAGCACATCGTAGGCCTGGAACCAGTGCGTGAACACCGACCTCAGTTGTTCCACCTCGCCTTCGGCGGCAAGGTAGTCGGCGATCGTGACGTCCGGTGCCTGGAGCGTCCGCGCGATCACCGGGTGCAACTCCGCCTCCCGCCCTGCCGTGATGCCGCGCAGGTAGGGCAGCATCTCAGCGGTGAACAGCGTCGCCGAGATCCGCGTGCAGTCGTGCTCGGCAAGCCACGGGACGCCGACCTGCTCGACCTGGAGACCGAGGTCGGACAGAGCCGCAGCCGCCGACACCACCGTATCGGCCACCTCCGGGTCGATCGGGCCGAACGCGTCGGTGGTCCAGCCGATCCGGGCGGGCCCGCCGGGCCGGGCGGCGGCCAGAGCGGCCGCGTAGGGGTCCCGCCCGTCGGGGCCTTCCAACAGCGACAGCGCCAGCCGCAGGTCACGCACGCTGCGCGCCATCGGGCCGACATGCCACCAACGCCGCAGCGCGTGCGGGAAATGACCGGTGCACGGCACCCGCCCATGGGTGGGTTTGATTGAGGTGATGCCGGTGTCGTGAGCCGGGCCGCGCACGGAGATCGCGACATCACTGCCCAGGCCGAGCGGCGACAGACCCGCCGCGATGGCCGCAGACTCGCCTCCACTGGAGCCGCCGGGGGTGCGCTCGGGGTCGTAGGGGTTGAGCGACCGGCCGGCGACCAGGTTGTCGGTCTCGGTCCAGTACGACATCTCCGGCAGGTTGGTCTTCGCCAACGGGATTCCGCCCGCAGCCCGCAGCCGCGCCACGGCGGTGGCGTCGGCGTCCGGGACGTGATCGGCGAACAACGACGATCCCCGTGTGGTCCGCACGCCTTCGGTGTCGAACGAGTCCTTGATCGTGAACGGCACGCCACCCAGCGGCCCGGTGCGCGGGCGAGCGGCAGCGGCGAGGGCCTGCTCGCCCAGCACGGTGACGAACGCGTTGACCCGCTCGCCCAGCGCCTCGATGCGATCCAGATGCGCCTGGACGACCTCGACCGTGGTGACCTCGTCGACGGCTATGAGGCGCGCCAGTTCGGTCGCGTCGAGCCAGACCAAATCCGCAGTGTCCATCGTCGATGATCGTAGTGATGGGAGCCAGCACCCATCATGGCGGCACCCCGAGCCGCGCAGCCAGTGCGTCGCCGGCTGTGTCGCCAACTGGACCACCGTCCACGGATCACCCTTGGCTCAGTGCCTTGATGTCGCGGTTGCACCTGCACCAAGTCAGCGCATTGATATGGAGATAGGCCACAGCCATCGACCACGGCCTCATGATCGCCGTCTGCTCTTGCCATGACCTGCACAAGCACCACACCCGAAACTCCCTCGTCCTCATCCTCGTCCTCGTCATCCGAATCAGTGATGCATCGGCAGTCGGATGGCCGGTGGCAGCGGGGCCGAGTCGGCGATCGTGCGGAACGACCGGGTGATCAGCGCCGCGAGCCTGCGCGTTGCCGCTGCCTGACCCGCGGGAGAACTCGCTCGGACACCGCGCCCAGCCTGCATGGCGAGGACAATGTCCTCCAGGACGATGTCCGCCCGCAGTTGGCCGCTGTCCTTGGCGCGGCCGATCAGCTCGAGCAGACCGCGCACTGTCCGGTCGCGGTGGGCGGTGAACTCGGCGCCGCGGGAGAGGCCCGCGAGGATCGCGTGCACCCGCGGGTCGCCGCCATAAGCGGTGACGAGCTTCTCGATCACGACGACCAAGCCTTGCCACGGGTCCGTGGCCGCGAGGCCCTCCTCGACCACGGTCGAGCACAAGGTCATCTCCTCGGCGAAGGCCGCCGAGAACAACTCCTGCTTGGTCGGGAAGCGCCGGTGGACGGTGGCCGTGCCGACCCCGGCCCGTCGCGCGATCTCCCGTACCGGAACGGAGAACCCGTCGGTGGTGAACGCCAGCCTGGCCGCCGCCAGGATGCGCTCGCGGTTGTCGTAAGCGTCCGAACGCAACTGACTCTCCTTGGGACCCACCACTCTCACTTTAGGCGGGCAGGAACAACACCCCGCTTACCGTCAGGGTCATGAGAGCAGTCGAGTTCGCCGAGTACGGCCCACCCCATGTCCTCCGGATCGTCGAGGTGCCACCACCGCACGCGGGTCCGGGCGAGATCCGCGTCGCGGTCCGCGCGTCGAGCGTGTCACCGGGTGAGGTGCACAGCCGCTCCGGAGCCATGCGAGAGGTGTTGCCGACGGTTTTCCCGGTCCGCACCGGCTACGAAGCCGCCGGGGTGGTGGACGAGGTGGGGGAGGGCGTGTCCGACGTCCGGGTGGGGGACGAGGTGTTCGGCGCGACCGCGCTCGCCGACCGCGGTGCGAACGCCGACCACGCGGTCCTCACCGCGTGGACGCGCAAGCCCTCGGTGTGGACGTGGGAGGAGGCGGCCGGCGCGATGGGCGGCATCGAGACGTCCTTCCGGGTCCTGGACCGACTCGGGGTGACCGCCGGGCACACCGTGCTGGTGCAGGGCGCGGCAGGCGGGACCGGCACCATCGCCGTGCAACTCACGGTCGAGCGCGGCGCCACCGTGATCGGCACCGCGAGCGAGCACAACCACGACTTCCTGCGTTCTCTCGGCGCCGTGCCGACGACGTACGGGCCGGGGTTGGTCGAACGGGTCCGTGCCCTCGCGCCGACCGGTGTGGACGCGGTGTTCGACTGCGCGGGCGGCGCGCTGCCCGATCTGGTCGCCATCGCCGGTGATCCGGCCCGCGTGGTCACGGTCGCCGACATCACCGCGGCCGCCCACGGCGTGCACCTGTCACACGTGTCCTCCGGCACGACCCTGGGCCCCGCCGACCCACGGCCTCGCGATCGCGGTCGAACTGGCCGAACGGGGCCGCCTGCGGATCCCCGTTGCGGGGTCGTTCCCGCTCGCCGAGGTCGCCGCAGCCCACGCACTGAGCGAGACCGGCCACGCCCGCGGCAAGATCGCACTCCTGCACTAAAACGAGTCTCCACGGCGGTGCCGTGGCAGGTCATCGCGAGCCGATCAGCCCATGCCCGCTGCTGCGGGCATCCCCACCATCAGTTGCCAAGCGGGCTGCCATACCTGCCACGTCACACCTGCCGGGCGGGCGCCGGGCCGGGCCAGCAGATCCGCCACGGCGTCGCGGACGACGTCCAACGGCACCTCGGCATCGGCGGGCCAGTCATGACCGGTGCCGAAGTACGCGAACTCCACGCCCTGCGGGTTGGCCCGGTCACCGCGGCTGAACCACTCGCCCTCGCCACGGTCATCACCGGGGACGTCACCGGCGTAACGCACCGCGCCCAGACCGGTGGTGGCATCGGCACCGATCACCAGTTCGTGATCAGGCCGGCCGTCGATGTTCTCGTCCACGGCGTAGATGGTCGCCGAGGTGTATTCCCATCCCGCCGCCAACAGTGCGTCCACGAACGCGTCGATGTCTTCCCGAGTGCGCAGCACGGCGGCCGGATGTCCATGCCGGTAGGTGGCCTTCAGGGCTGTACCCATGCTCTACCGCGCCTGTTCTGGTATAGGTCCTACTGTTGCCTGGCCAGTACACCGTGAGACGTTGCCCCGGCCGCAGAACGTGCGGCAAGAGCGTGTCACACGACCACTCGCCGTCTGATCATGGGTGAAGCCCTTGGCGGCTTGTACGCGTTGGAGCGGTTGGCGCAGGACAATCCCGATCAGCGGTCGACGGTGGTGCGGGTGTTCTGCGCGTATTTGAGGATGCCGTTCGAGCTGCCTGGCGAGCCGCCGCAGCCTGCGGTCGGGCCGGAGTACGAGGCGGCGGTGCTCGTACATCGCGAGCGGGTGCAGGAACGCGAGGTCCGCGTTGCGGCTCAGCGCATCCTGCGTGACCACCTGCGACCGGGAGACGGACCTCAGCCCGCGGCGACGTTCTGGCCCGACACCGACCTCGACCTCATCGGCTCCTCCCTGATCGACTTCGACCTGCAACGCTGCACCGCCCGGACAGCCATCTTCGAGTTGGCGACGTTCACCGACTCCACCATCTTCAAGGCGGCGACGTTCGACGCTTTCGTCGTCTTCGAGTCGGCGACGTTCACCAACTTCGCCAACTTCAGGTCGGCGACGTTCGACCATGTGGTTCCGCAGGAGGTGCGGGAATTTCTCTCTTAGACGGGGTGAACTAGTGCCCGCTGGTGTTCGTGGTCGAGCAGGCACTCCAGTAGGGCGGTGACGACCGCGCTCGGCGAGGTCGTCACCACTCCTCTACCGGGCCCCGGTCGTCGCGGTGGCGTAGCTGCTTGGGCAGGGCCGCTGTGACGACTTCGCCCAGCGCGGTCTTCTCTTGGAATTGTCCGATGTCTTTGGACAACATCGAGTGGCCCTTGATGGACTGGCGCTGGGTGCCGTGCTGTCGCACGGCTGAATACAAGCTGTTGAGGACAGTGGCCTTGGCATCGATCAATGCCCTGTCATGCTGGTGGTGTTCGGCCCACAAGTCGACGAACGCCTGGACCAGCCCCTGCGGCACCGGGCCCTTCGTCATCTTCATCAACTCGGGTAATCGCCGCGCGTCAACAGGGCCGTTCTTTGTGCTGTCGGCAGGAAGAACTCCGCTACTGCGACAATCGGCGGGATTGCGCTGCGCCCAGCGTTGCGCTGCGTCTTTGTTCGTGAACTTGCCGTCGCGAAGCTCGTAGAGCAGCACAATCAGGTCCACGCCAGCCTGGCCCCATCTGGCCTGGAGATCCTATTTGTCGATCCGGGGCGGAGGCCCTCCGGTTCTAGCAGGTTTGCAGGTCTGTCCGCCACGAATCCGTCCTGGCACTTGTCCGATTCTCGTTGTTGTCCGTGAGGAGTAGTAGGACAACAACGGCATGGATCTCAATGGGAGGGCAAGCCCAGTCGGCTCGCTCACCCGAGAACTGCGGTCTGGCGTCAACTCGATCGCCGGAGGTTCTCCAACCCTTGGGAGGATCGCGTGCCCTGCATGACGCCTCCGCTGGCCACCAGCGCACCACCGGCGAAGTCAACGGCCACGACGGCATTCACGGCTCCCACATGGCCGATCATCCTGGTGGCCGTCTGCCGGTCGAGATCGTGCAGCAGCACCTCCCCGTCCTCGCCCGCCGTCGCCAGCAGCGCCGTACCGTCCACCTCGAGCAGCGCGACACCATTGACCCACCCGTCATGTCCGGAAAGGACAGTGGTCACGGTGCCCGCCACTGGATCCCACAGGCGGGCCGTGCCGTCCGTGCCCGCCGTGGCGATCCTCGTCTTGCCCTGCACCTGGCCCGTGGCCACGGCCAACCCGGTCGGTGTCGCCGAGTTCGATCGTGCGGTGCGCGGTTCCGGTCCACCATGCCTTCACGATCGTCCAAGCCGGTTCACGCAGGAGTAGGCGTGCGCTTTCGGCGAGCGGGTCCGCCCTCCTGCGCCGGGCGTTGACGTGCAGCCACCACAGCCGCTGCTGGTCAGCCTCCGGCCAGTGGTGCAAGGTCAGTTGGAGAGCCTCATAGGCGGCGTGACCGTCGGCGCTGCGCAGGGCGTGCGCCGAGCGGTGCAGCGAGTCCACGGCGGCGACGAGCAGGAATCCCGCGTCCTGCACGAGTTCGTCGAGTGTCCCGGCCGCGGCGGCGTGCGCGGCCAGATGAGTGCGCGCGTAGTGGCCGATCGCGCCCCACGGCCTGCCGGCCAGCGTGTCGGCGACGCGCCGGTGCGTGGTTTCAGGGTCGCCGGTGGTGCGGAGGTGATCGATCAGCGCCTGGTGGAACAGGTGCACGGTCTGCTTGCCGGTGGAGGTGGACAGCGTGAGGTAGTCCGCCGCGGCGGCGCGTACCCGCCACACCTGCACGTCGGTGACGTCCCGCCCGGTCACGGCCGCGGCGAGCAGTCGCCAGTCCTCCAGTGAGATGCCCGCGCCCTCCGACCAGGCCAGCGCGGTGAGCACGGCGGCGTCGTCGGGGGCCAGGCGTTCGGCGATGTCGGTGGTGAACGCCGCGCCCACGCTCTCGGGGAGCCGGTCTGCCCAGTCCGGTAGGCGGGGGAGCGGTTCGGTGTCGTCGCGGCGCGCGGTCGCCGCGGTGCGGGCGAACAGGAAGTTCGTTTTCTGGTCGGTGCGCACGCGGGCCGTGATCGCCGCGCTCACCTCGGCTGTGGCCTCCGGTTCGGCGGCGTACACAGGGTTGAGCGCCAGCAGCGCGCCGACGTAGCGTTCGGTGTCCGTGCTGCTCACGCTGTAGGGCAGCTCGTCGAGATTCACGACGAGGCGCGCCCCGTGCAGGTCGGGCAGCAGCGAGTCGCGGGTGCCGACGACGACCCGGACGTCCGGCTGGACGGCCAGGTCGTTGAGCAGAGCCACGATGCGAAGCGCTTCACCCCGGTCTGCCTGTGTGGGCCCGGCCTCGTCCAGCGCGTCCACCACGATCCGCACGGGCCCGTCGAGCCGGGCGAGACCGGCGTGCAGCGCGGCTTGGTCGGTGCTGTCGGGCAACCCGCACGAGTGGGCGATGATCCGCACCACGTCCTCGACCGTGCGCCGACGTGCCCACACGATGGTGTAGCCCGACCGGTCGGCCAGCGCTCGGCCCAGCACCGCCGACTTGCCCGCCCCCGCCGAGCCGGTGAGCACGGCGAGCCCGTCGACCGGACCGGTCAGCCACTGGGTCACCGCCGCGATCGCGACGTCGCGTCCCACGAACACGTCGTCTCCGGCGGGCGCCGCGCCCCACCCGGTGCTCTTGGGCCGGAAGTGCTCGGCCAGGGCCTGTTCGGTTGCCTCGGCGACCTCGCCGAGAGTCAACGCCGACCGGCGCGCGGAGCGCACGGCATGGTCGAGGACGGACGCCGACAGGTCGGCCTCCAGTCGCACCGGCCGCAGGTTGGGGAACCACTCGGCCCCGGTCGACTTGTCCGACACGTGCACCGACACGAGCGGGTGCGCGGCGCGGAGCCGGTCGTCGGTCGCCGCGGCCAGTGCCTTGAGCGGGACGAACGGGTCGAGCACGTGCAGGTGGTCGACCTCCAGTTCCTGCCACGCGGGCAGCAGGGCGGCGGTGAAGGCTCCGTCCTGGACGCGCTGCCCCGGCCGTACGGCGGCCAGTACCGCCAGTTGTTTGAGGTCCGGTCCGCTTACCGGCAGGTCGTGCTCGAGGCGCGCCCGTGCCGCCTCCAGCGACTCCACTCCCGCGCCCGCGAAGCAGCAGTCGAGCACCAGCAGGAGATGGCGCAGCGTGTCGTGCTGGTGGAACGCGGTCAGCACGTCGCCGACCGGGATCGTGTTCTCGGCGAACACGTCGTCCGGGTCGTGGTCCACCCCCACCAGACGCAGACCCTGCGCCGGGTGGTCGACACCGTGGCCGCTGAACCACACCACCACCGGCTCGTCGGGCTCGAAGTCGCCCCGCAGCAGGTGATCGCGCAACGCCGCTCGGAGTTGCGACGCGGTCCGGTCCACGAGCACCTCAGTGCGAAACCCGCCGCGGGTGAACCGGTCGGCGACCGCGCGCAGGTCTCCGATCACGTGCGGCAGGACGTCGCCGTGCTCGGATGGATAGCGGGAATGGCTGCTGTTGCCCAGCCCCAGGAAGAAGCCCGCTATCGGCCGCTCACCCCTGCCAGGACCGCGCCCGCCACCTCGGCGGTCCTCAGATACGCCTCCGCCGCGTGCATCGACGTCAGCCGCACGGGCAGGTCACGCACCCGCGATCGGCCGTCGGGGTGGGCGAACAGCGGAGAGAGTTCCTTGTGCAGGGCCACGACGTCACCGGCGAACGACACGTTCGTCCACACCCGTACCCCGCCGGGCCACACTCCGACGCCGTCGCAGGGGCCGGGCGTGAGCCGGTCGAATACCTGCGGCGACCATCCCAGCGGTGACCCGAACGTCACCAGAGCCCGCACCGGCCAGTCGGGGTTGGCGGCCAACATCTCGTAGGCCACGACCGAGCCCAGCGAGTGTGCCACGAGCACCCGCGTCCGTTCGGTCACCGCGTCCTGGACCACCGCCTGCACCCGTTCCCGTACGGCGGTATCGCGCAGGTACAGCGACACCTGCCGGATGCTCAGGGGGATACGCGAGGGCGGGCAGTCCGCGAACGGGCCCCACCCGGACATCCGCTTGATCTGCTCCTGCACCGACAGGGGAACTCCTGCCTTCGTCGCGTCCGCCGAGAGTGCCGGTGTCTGCGCGACTGCCGCCGCCCACAGCGACTCGACCATCGCGCGTTCCACGACGTCGAGGTCCGCGACCGCCACCTCGTCGCCGTCAGGTCCTTTCGAACCCGATGCAGCGAACGCGTGACGGTAGTAGGCCAGCACCACGTCGTCCTTCGACAACCCCGGTGATCCGGTCGTCCTGGCCCCGGCGTTCAGCGCGTCCAACCAGGCACTGGCCATACCCGCAGCGCTCTGCCGAGGCGAGCCGATGCCGTGCACGAACACCACGTCAGCCATGGGGGCTTCGATCGTTGCGCGTCGTGTCGTCACTCGTATCCGCAGATCACGTCGGACTGTTACGTGCGACTCCGGTGTCTGTCACGGATCGGATGCCTCCACGTTCTGCGCATTCACCGGGAAAAGATCGTTTCGGCTTTCACGGATTCGCGATGAAAGGGCTGGTGTTGGTGGAGTGGGCGCCATATAGTTCGCGGTACCAGTATCCGACCTGGGTTCTTGCCCATCGCTTCCGTGAGGTTTCCCATGGCGCAGAAGGTTCTTGTCCAGCTGATCGATGACGTGGACGGCACGACGTCCGATGACATCGCGACCGTGCGTTTCGGATTGGACGGCGTCGCCTACGAGATCGACCTGACCGCGGCCAATGGCGACAAACTTCGTGACGAACTCGCGGGCTTCGTGGCCAACGCCAGACGGGTCGGCGGCCGAGCCAAGCGCGGCACCGTGGTGGCCGGTGGTATCCCGACGGCGCGGTCGAAGGAACAGACGCAGGCGATCCGTGAGTGGGCCAAGTCCAACGGACATCAGATGGCGGATCGAGGGCGCATCCCGGCCAGTGTGATCGACGCGTTCGAGGCCGCTCACAACTGACCGGTCGCGAAGCCCACGCGCGAGCTGGGCGCATAGTGATGGTTTTACCGTGATGACCCCATTCGAGGGTTGCCCGAGCTATGCCCGCTGTGGACCAGGCGATCGCTGGGAGCCCTGTCCTGGTGGTGGGCGGAGAATGCGTTCTGTCCACCACTCGTGGTTGATAGGTGCTCGCTGAGTTCATCAGGGCCAGAGGTGGGTGTCGGCACCGGATGACGTGGCGTTGTGCGAGCATGTCGAATCGGGTGTCGATATTCGACTCCGGTCATCCAGGCTTCCGCTGGTGGTAGTGGGCTTACGAGCGAAGGCCTGGACGGGATTGGCTGGCCGTGTGGCGCCCATTGGATATGTCTTGAGGGGGCCGTCCGTCGATTTGGTGTTCACGCCGACTGCGTTCACGTCACCGGCGCCGGTTTTCGCCTACGGGAGGACGCCGCCACTGCCTCTGCATCGATGACGGCCCGACCTCAAACGCTCCCTGCCCGTCAACGGGCAGGGAGCGTCGCTGCGTTGGGTGGTCGCCACAACCACGCTGGTCTCGGGGTGTGCGGCGGGCGCCATCCTGGTACGTCGGCGGGGTCCTGAAGGATCGGCGTCCCGGCTGCGTCGGTAAACATCAGGTGATCACGACTGGATCACCGTCACCGTGTTGTCGTGGCTGAGCGTGACGTTCGCTCGTGGAGTGCGACTGTCAATGGCACTGGTCAACTCGAGCACGAGCCTTGTGCTTGCCGAAAACTACGTCCGTGCTGGTCAGGCGGCGTGGTGGTACTCGTTGAGGATGCCGCCCAGTCGTGAGTGGATTTTCTCCATATTTGAAAAATTAAGAGCCTGTCTCACGTGGGTCGTTTGGAGCTGTTTGGCATGATCGTTGGTCGTGGATGACCTGCCGCAGCGCTTGGTGCCAGACGAGTTGTGGGCCCTGGTCGAGCCGTTGACCCCTGGGTTCACCGCCCGTCCGCAGGGTGGTGGAATTGCGCCGGTCGATGATCGGGCGGTGTTCACCGCGATCGTGTTCGTGCTGACCAGCGGCTGTCAGTGGCGACTGTTGCCACCCTTATTCGGGGTCACCGTCCTGACCGCGCACCGCCGCTTCACCGACTGGACCAAAGCCGGGCTGTGGCGGCGGATGCACCGGGCGGTGCTCGACGAACTCGGTACCCAAGGACTGATCGACTGGTCCCGCGCGGTCCTGGACGGAGCATCCGTCCGGGCGAAAAAAGGGGAACCATGACCGGCCCCAACCCCGTGGATCGCGGCAAGTCGGGCTCAAAGATCCACGTCCTGACCGACCGACACGGCATCCCGCTGTCGGTCGCGGTCTCCGGAGCCAACACCCACGACTCCCAAGCGCTCAAACCGTTGGTGATGGCGATCCCCGCGATCCGGTCCAGGCGTGGCCGCCGTCGTCGCAAGCCCGACAAGTTACACGGGGACAAGGCTTACGAAAGCCGCGAGCTGCGCGGATGGGTGCGTGCCCGCGGCATCGGCGTCCGGATCGGCCGCAAGGGCATCGAGTCCAGCAACAAGCTGGGCCGACACCGGTGGGTAGTTGAACGCACGAT
>NZ_JANYMP010000037.1:56504-57070 GCF_025061645.1 Umezawaea endophytica
AGAGGCTGTCTCACGTGGATCCCTCGGGGCTGTTTGGCATGATCGTTGGTCGTGGATGACCTGTCGCAGCGCTTGGTGCCTGACGAGTTGTGGGCCTTGGTCGAGCCGTTGATTCCTGGGTTCACCGCCCGTCCTCAGGGCGGTGGCACCACGCCGGTCGATGATCGGGCGGTATTCACCGCGATCGTGTTCGTGCTGACCAGTGGCTGTCAGTGGCGACTGTTGCCACCGTCGTTCGGAGTCACCGTGCCGACCGCGCACCGCCGCTTCACCGACTGGACCAAGGCCGGGCTGTGGCGGCGGATGCACCGGGCGGTGCTCGACGAACTCGGTACCCAAGGACTGATCGACTGGTCCCGCGCGGTCCTGGACGGAGCATCCGTTCGGGCGAAAAAGGGGGAACCATGACCGGCCGCAACCCCGTGGATCGAGGCAAGCCTGGGTCGAAGATCCACGTCCTGACCGACCGGCAGGGCATCCCGCTGTCGGTCGCGGTGTCCGGTGCCAACACCCACGACTCCCACGCGCTCAGGCCGTTGGTGATGGCGATCCCCGCGATCCGGTCC
>NZ_JANYMP010000037.1:57082-85926 GCF_025061645.1 Umezawaea endophytica
CCGCAAGGGCATCGAGTCCAGCGACACGCTGGGCCGACACCGGTGGGTAGTTGAACGCACGATCGCCTGGACGTTCAACTACCGCCGACTGGCCATCCGCTACGAACGGCATGGCGCCAACTTCTGCGCGTTTCTCACTCTGGCCGCAGCGCTGACCTGCTCCAAGAAACTCCCCACGTGAGACAGGCTCCTAATGTGAAACCGCACGTGTTGCTTGCATCTGAGGGGGCCTGTGGCGGGACTGCAAAACGAGCGGCTCCGGCTCGTGGTCGGTGGTGACGGCGAGTAGCTGTTCGCAATCATGATCTTGTGATGGCTCTCGATTTCCTTGTGGGGACGGTGTTCTCCGGACTGTCGGTGTTGGCTATCGAGGACGTGACGGAGGGCGGCGGCATGGTGGTGGTCACACGGCCCGCACTCGGATGTGGCCGTGCCGTGTCCGGTCTGCGGGACTGTGACAGCGAAGGTGCACGGGTGTCACCAGCGGACGGTGAAGGACGTGCCGGTCGATGGCCGCCAGGTAGTCGTCCGCCTGCGCGGACGGCGGCTGGTCTGCCCGGCTCGGGACTGCCGGCGGCAGACGTTCCGGGAACAGATTCCCGCACTGCTGGAACGCCATCAGCGCCGCACGGTGCGGCTTATCCGGCAGATATCCCATGTGACGCAGGAGTTAGGTGGTCGGGCGGCGGCATGCTTGGCCGGCCTGCTCGCTGTGCCCGTGTCACGTAGCACCGCGTTGCGCCGTCTGCGGTGCCTGCCGCTGCCCCGGTTGACGATTCCGCGGGTAAACGGCGTGGACGACTTCGCCCTGCGTCGCCGCCAGTGCTACGCCACGATCATCATCGATGCCGAGACCGGCCGACGTGTCGCAGTCCTGCCCAGCCGCGAAGCGGCCACCCTGGAGTCGTGGCTGTGCAAGCACCTGGGTGTCGAGGTCGTGGGCCGGGACGGCTCGGCTACCTACGCCGAAGCTGTCCGCCGAGCCCTGCCCGACGCGGTGCAGGTCAGTGGCCGATGGCACCTGTGGCGCAATCTCTGCGACAAGGTTCTGCTCGAGGTCCGTGCGCACGCCAGATGCTGGGCCACCGTCAACCCGTCCCGCCCCAGCGGTGTTCACGAGCAGACCACTCGCGAACGCTGGAACAAGGTCCACGATCTTCTCGGCCAAGGGGTCGGTCTGCTCGACTGCTCCCGCCGCCTCGGCGTCGCTCTGATCACGGTCAAACGCTACGCCCGCATGTCCGAACCCCAGGTCCTGCGCATCACCCCGACCTACCGCCCGATCCTGGTAGACCCCAACCGTGATCATCTGCCTGCCCGTCGCGCGGCCGATCCCGCGGTCCCTGTCACCCGACTGCTCGCGGAGATCCGCGAACTGGGCTACACCGGCAGTGCCACCCTGCTGGTCCGCTACCTCAACCAGGGCCGCGCCGAAGGCGACCGCCCCGTCACGACCTCCCGCCACGCGGCCGCCTCCTGCTCACCAAACCTGGGAACCTGCGCCCGAAAGACACGACCCTGCTGGAGAAAATCGCCGCAGCCTGCCCAGAGACGACCGCACTCGCCAGTCTGGTGCGCAGCTTCGCCGCACTGCTGACGCCGGCCGCGGGTAACGACGTGAAGCTCACTGAGTGGATCACGGCGGCTCGCGCCGTCAATCTGCCGCATCTACGCAGTCTCACCAATGGTCTCGAGATCGACCGGTCTGCTGTGGACGGTGCCGTCACCTTGCCCTACCGCAACGGCCGCACCGAAGGTGTCAAAACCCGCACCAAAAGGATCATGATACAGATGTACGGACGCGCCGGATTCAATCTTCTCCGCCTCCGCATTCTTCTGCCTTGACGGTCACTCCACGCCACCACCGACTACGAGCCAGAGCCACTCGTTCGACAGACCCAACCGTGAAGTCGTCCCGACAAACTACACGCGAGCGCGCATATGAGTAGCTGACGGACTGACGAGTTGGAATCTGCTTCCGGAAGTTGTCGAGTTGACATCAGGCGACCTGACTTGCTATAGATCCGTTGGGCCAGCACTTGCGGCAGTGTCGCGTTCGGGTGGTTCTCATGCTTTCCGCTCTGCTGGCGGTTGCACCTCGTGCCTAATGTCGCTACTAAGGAAAACAAACACTGCATACGGCCACTGACCATGTCGCAATTTTGCGCGGAGGATCGAATGTCAGGAACATCGGTGTGCTCAAGTTCTTTGTACTGCGAGGATTCCGCAGCGAGTGCTTTGGCGACTCTGGCTCGTGCGGATACGGTCACCGAACTGCTTGACCTGGCGCACCTTCTGTGGTGCGGCCCGGACTGCGCCGGTGACCAGCACTGCACGTTTCTGCACTATTCGCGATCCTCACCTGCACCGGCGATGCCGCGCGCGGTGCGGTCCCGCTACAACAAGGACACCGCCGATCTGTTCCTCCTTATGGGCGGCGACGGTTATACCCCCCAGACATCGCAGGCACACGAGATCGAATTTTGGTCACTGCTGAGATCAGCGGTGAACCTGTTGGACCGCGATACGCCTGCGCGCCTGCACTACACGGACTGGTCGAAGAAAAGTGCGCACACGGCATCGGAACTAGTGGTGCATTCGTGCAGGGACACCATCCAGTGGATGGCAAATTGGTGCGGCGCATGTTTCGCCGATCAACCCACCGCGCTGCACTACGTTGCGTTCAGTGTGGTGTGCGATGACCTGTGCATCCCGCCCCTGGACTTAGTGCACGGCCACTTCCGGATGTACGACCGCTCAGTGGCCGCGTTGGCGACCGCACTGGACACCGAGGGTTGGGGACATGACGGCGTCCATGTCCTGCTTTCACTTGTACGTCAGTACATCCTCCAGTACGTGGAGAAGCTCACCTCAGAGGTCCACGACCAGCTGAACTTGGGGCGAAACATTTGGGATGCGCTTGTGTACCGAACGCACACGGCCAACACTTTCGGAGCCGTGATCGCGGTCGCACGCCTGAGCAAGACCGGACCGGCCACGCAGACCTGGCTGATGGACAGCTCGATCTGCGACGCGATCTCGATGGACCTGTGCAAATCCGCCCTCGACGTCTACCAGCACGATCACCACCGGCCCACCGCCCACCGGACCAGTGAACGCCACCGCCGAACCGCCTACCACTCCATTTATCTCGACCTCATCGACGACCTCGTTTCCAGCGGAGCTCCGGAACCGCTTGTGCACTTCGGCCGGGCCGGGTTCCTGTACGTGCAGCTGCAGGAGCGCTACCAGGAACGACGCACTGGCCGCCGCATGGCACTGCGACAGTCGATACTGTCCCGCCTGCACCACCTCTTCGGTGACGCTAATCCGACCACTTCCCACACCGAAGACGCGTTCCGTGCCGCCCAGGACACTCCGCTACCCGCTCATACGGAATTTTCGTCGGGCTAGAGCACTGCGAAGGTGTCTTAACTCGCTGCCGAGGTCGGCAGACAGGTAGAACGAGTACCGATCTCAGTTCGATGTCGCGGTGCCGGAAGAACGACGAGCGGTCGGCGTCGGAGTCGGGCGCCTCGACGCCGCCGTTACGCACCGGTCATGGTGGTGAGGCGTGTGGACCTCCAGGAGGTCGATGATCGCGACAGCGCCTTCGTCACGGTGGCGCGGCCGGATTGCTCCCAGCAGCGCCACAACGCCGAGGCGATTAGCTGGCTGAGCAGCACCCTGCCCATTTCAAGCGCGATCTGCGCCGAGCTTAACCATCCCTTGGGCGTAGCGGCAGGATCCTCGGGGGTGCGAGGCGGAGAAAACCGGAACGGCATCGCCATCGCCTTCCTTTCGGGCCCCTTGAACGGCGCAATTGCTGCACCGCGCCGGGGCCACTTTCATCGGTGATGACAAGCCTCGCCTTTGTGAAACGGGGTCGTATAAGCCCCGAGATCACATCAGCTCAATGGCCGCTTGCCCGTGGCTGCCTTTCTTTCCCAGTTCTCAACTCTGCACTATTTGACATTGAGGCCGTTTTTTGTGCCGCGAACCTTAGCTGACGGCCGTGATCAGAACGCCTGTTGGTGCAACATGTTCAACACCATGAAGCTGGTGCCTATGAGATCGAACCCAATATCGTGAGACTGGAGTGGCAGCTTCCAGCGTCCATCAGGACTGCAACCTGATCTGCAACGACAATCACCAGGTGAAAGGACGTGATCCGATCGTGACCTCCCTCCCCGCCGGCCCCCCTCAGCACCGGGTGGGGCTCAGGGTGAAAGTGGGGCGCTACGTCGCGCTCGAAGCACTCCTGGCTTGGCGACACATGCAAATTGACCTCCCGCCCACTCTCGTGGCTGCTTCGGTGTTCACAGTGGCCGCTTGGCGGAACTGCACGCCTCCCCGCAGCAGCCTGTGGTCTGCACTGGCGCTCAGCACCGCCTACCTGCTGTGCTACTGCTACGTTCACTCCCTGGCCAATCAAGCCCATGGCGCACGCGAAGATGCTCGCAACAAACCGTTTCGTCCCATCCCGTCCGGGCTGACTACGGTCGCGCACACTCGCCGTCGCTTCGTCGCGGTATCAGCGCTCTACCTGCTTCTGGGTTGGTCGTCAGGGCTGCTCGCGTGGACGCTGCTGTGGCTTGCCGCCGTCGTCGCCTATAACTTCACCGGCTGGGACCGTCACTGGTGGGTCAAGAACCTGTATCCGCCGATCGGCTATCTCGTCCAGTCCGTGGCGGCCTGGCACATCGGCGGGACGCTGTCAGCGTTCGCCTGGACGTGGATCCTGCTGGGAGTGGGCTACTGGCAGTTGGTCTTCATCCAGGACCTCCGCGATATGCGTGGTGACCGTGAGATGGCGCGGGCCACTCTGCCGATCCTCCTCGACGACAGGACGGTGCGGATGCTGGGCTGCATCGGACTGGCGTTGATAGCGTCCATCACCTGGGGGATCGCCTTCACTCCCTCCGCAGATATAGAACGTGTCGCATGGTTGATCGCCTTCACCACATGCTGCGCCATCGTCGCCGTACGGCTGGTCCGTCGCCGGTCCGACCGGGCGGACAACGTCACCTACCAGTTGTACGCCGCCTTCTCCGTCATCCTTTGCGCCGGTGCATTGACATGACAGAACCCGTTCGCTGACCCTCGGTTGAGCGTGGACTGCCCCGCACGATGAGTACGCATTCGACGAGCAGTAGCGGTCAGGTCGCGCACGACCTGCAGATCGGCGAATAGACTATCGGCTCGGGTTTCATCCTGTTCAACAAGGTAGGTATAACGAGGTCTTTACGGTGTGCGGCAGAACCGTTTCACTCGACTTGAAAGATATGTATAGCGAGGATCGCGATTGGCGAGTGACGCCCCGCTGTCCTAAACGGTCTGCTCCCGGTCGGGAGCTGACATCCAGGTAGTGGCCTGTTCTGCGGTGACACGCCGTGACCAGACTGTCCACACGCACTATCCGCTGTTCATTCCGAGAAGGGCTCCGATGACCGAGTGGCCGCAGCCGCGCATCTGGCACCTGTTCCCCCGCCGACGTAATCCTCTCGGGGATCAGGCCGAGACGCACGTCCGCGGCTGGCTGGACCGCTACCGGCTCGCCGAGGACCCAGAGGACCTCATACGTCTGCGACACAGCCGCCTGGGCGAGGCGATCGCATGGTCCTACCCGAACGCCAGCCGGGAGGTGCTGGAACTGGCCGCCGACCTGCTCCTGTGGCTGCTTTCGTTCGACGACACCCATGTCGAGAAAGCGACTTCCGACGCGGCAGCGGACGTCGCATCCCGCGTCGCCGCGTTCGTGGACGTGCTGGGGCACGACGGGAACAGCGATGGCATCGGACACGAAGCCGCTCTGGCCGACCTCGTCGGCAGAGCCCGCGCGCTGCTGGCACCCGGACAGGTCGCACGTCTCCTCGCGGCGGTGCACACCACGGCCCTTGCATTCCTCTGGCAGAGGATAGTCAGGGGGAAGCGCGTGAGACTGGCCGAGTACAACGCCATGCGTCCGTTCTCGTCCCTGGCCGCGCCTCTTGTCGTCCTCATCGAGCCGGCTGCGGGCCTTGACCTGCCCGATGTCGTTCGCGAAGACCCTGACGTCCGGCGGGTCGGACACGCTGCGAGGACCTTGGCCGGTTGGATCAACGACCTGTACTCCTTCGCGTACGAGTACGACAGCACCGGTGAACCTCCCCGAACGCTGCCGACCCTGCTGGCGGAGCGGAACCAGTGTTCCCTCCCCAAGGGCTTCGCCGAGGCGGTGCGCATGTGTGAGCGCGAAGCACGCACCGCGCACGCGCTGCTCGTCAAGCTCGCGGGATCCGGGGCACCTCAAGCAGCCGTCTACTCCCAGGCGGTCCGCGACAACATCGCCTCGAACGAGTGGTGGTACACGAGCGACCGCTACGCGGCCGCCAGCACAGTTCTGCGGCCAAGGTGATGCCTGGCTGATGGTGCGGGTGCGGTCTCCGCCCATTGGTGAGTGTTCAGTGTTCTGCTCGGCCGGGGATGGCTGTCACCGTGCCGTACGGGCTTGTTCTTCGGCTGGGCGGTTGCCCTCGGTGTGGCGTTGCTGCGCCTTTCGTCCCGATGGGGAGCGTCGTTGATGGACTCGATGAGTAGTGACCCCGAGCTGCGGGAGTTCGGCTCGTGGCCGTCGCGGGAGTACCCGGTCCGGCAGTTGACGGCTCCGGCGGCGCACTGGGCCGAGGAGTTCGAGCAGTTGCTCGCCGACCAGGCCGGGTCGTACGGCTTGATCACCGGCGACCGGGCCCGCCTGCGTCTGATCGCCGAACGCCACGGGGAGTTGGCCGCACGGGCGTACTCGGCAGCCCGGCCTGACCGGCTGACGGTGATAGCGCGGTGGTTCAACTGGATGTTCTTCCTCGACGACATGTACGACGGCCCGATCGGCCAGCAGGATGACGAGCCGGCGCATCGCGAGTTGCTCTCCGGCATGGCCGCGGCGATGCCGTTGCGGTGGGAGCAGCCGGCCCAGGCCGAGGACCCGCTGCGCCAGTTGCTGGCGGACCTCTGGCTGGAGCTGTCCGCCTTGATGACCACCGGCTGGATGACCCGGTTCCACCAGCACGTCATGCAGTTCCTGGCCGCGTTCCGGCACGAGTCGTTGCTGCGTGCCCGCCGGCAAACGCCGGGCATGCGGGTCTTCGAAGAGGTGCGCTGGCCTGGCTCCGCGATGCCCGCCTGCATCGACATGATCGAAGTGGCCACCGGCATCGAGTTGCCCCTGCTGATCCAGCCCATCGAGCCGTACCAGAAGATGGTGACCACCACTGCGGACTGCGTCTCGTGGTTGAACGACGTCCTTTCGCTGCGCATGGAACTCGCGTGCGCGGAGGTCAGCAACATCGTGCTGGTCCTCATGCAGGACAACGCCTGCGACGTGACCCAAGCCGCCGACATGGTGCACCACCGGACCACGCTCGCTGTGCAGCGGTTCCTGGAAGCCGAGCAAGAACTCCGGCTGCTGTGCACGGAATGGCCAGGCCTGACCGAGACCGACCACACCGCCATCGACGAGTGCGTCGCCGGGATGAAGCGGTGGATGCGCGGCAGTGTCGACTGGTCGGAGAACACCGCGCGCTACCGGATTTCCACCGTGGGATGACCTGTGCGGACGACTATCGACGGACTGTGTGAAGAGACGCGTGGTGGCCGAACCGTACCCGAACGACATGGCCCTGCACAGCGTCCGAGTGGGGAACTCGGCCTCTGTCCTGCGCGTCGGCACGGTCGCGCGGGTCGTCGGTAGCGGTCACCGTGGATACCGGACTTCGACATGCACGTTGTGAGTCACCCGGCAGCCGGGTGACTCACACGCCGCAACGACATCGAGGGAGAGGTTCATGCCACGCGGTATCCACTTGGGCATTCCGTTTGAGAGCAGAATCAGTCCCGACCTCGAACGCGCTTCCGTGCGACACGTCGCCTGGCCGTGCTCCTTCGGCCTGCTAGCCACGGAGCACGCCCGGCGCCGTCACATCCGGGCCAACTACCCGGATCTCGCCAGCCGGTTTCAGCCGAACGCCGTCGGTGACGACCTGGACCTGTCGGTGGACCAGATGACCTGGTTTTTCGTCTTCGACGACCTCTTCGACGACCTCTTCGACGGGCCACGCGGTCGCCCCGACTCCGCCCAGGCGTTGGTGATTGCGGTGCGGGAAGTGCTGGACCGCCCACCTGCACCCGACGCGGAGCCAGTCGTCCGGTCGTTCGCCGACCTCTGGCGACGCAGCCGGGACGGGATGTCATCGGCCTGGCAAGCCCGCGCCTCTGGCCACTGGCGCGCCTACCTCGCCGGGCACATCGAGGAAGCCCTTGCACGGCAACAGGCACTGCCACTCCCCGCAGGCCGTTATCTCCAGATGAGGACGCACACCATCGGCGCCCAGCCTGTACTCGACCTCGCCGAGCGGGTCGGCCATTTCGAGATACCCGAACAGATCTTCGCCAGCGAGCGGATGACCAGGATGCGGCTGCTCGCGATCGAGATAGTGGTGATCCAGAACGACATCTGGTCCGTTGAGAAGGAGGAGCAGGCGGGGGATGTCAACAACCTCTTGCTGATCCTGGAGCAGTCTCGTTCTCGCGCCGAGGCGGTCGAGACCGCCTGCAACATGATCAGGGCGCGGCTGGTGAGGTTTCTCGCGGCCGAGCACTCGCTGCCCGCACTCTGCGAAGGCCTGCTGCCCGAGACGCGAAGGGCAGTCGATCGTTACGTCGTCGACGGCCTCCGTGCTCTCATCCGGGGAAGCTACGACTGGTCGGAACTGTCCGGTCGATACGAACCGGTGCAACAGGTTCATCAGCCTCATGGCTGCGAGAACCTGTCCAGCTGATCAGAATGCTTAGGGTGGACAACGAGATCAGGTACACCTCGGCGCTTGAACAACCTGCCGCACGACTCGCACTTCGCGACCACCTGATCGGTCTCCGGCACGTCATCCGCGGCAACTCCGACCAGAGCCCCTCGGCCGCTCGCCACAACACGGTGTATGACCCCGACGACCGGACCGTCACCCAGGACCTCAGCATCGCCGCCCAGGTCGCCGAACAGCAGAAGACCGATGACCGCCCAGCGATCGCGGTTCCCGCCATCGCCTCGTGACGGGAACTGACCAGGATCAAACTTTGAACCGTGCCGCGGTGGATCCCCATCGGCAAGTCCATCGAAGTCGGAACCCCTGACTACCGAAAGAGGGCCAGTTGTGACGGAGAGCACCAGGACGACCACGTCGACGGCTCCGTCTGGCGACGGTGTGCCGGCACTACCGCCGATCTACTGTCCGATTCAACCGTCCGTGCATCCGGCCGCTCTGGTCAACCGAAACGCGATTCAGTGGATGCGCGACCGTGGATTCTGCGAGAGTCCCGCTGTCCGCCGCCGGCTCGAAGTCTCCAACGTGGCCGGCTTTGTAGCGCGAATCTTGCCGCAGGGGGATTCGTCGACATTGGAGGCGATAACAAAGCTGCACTTGTGGGCTTTCGCATTCGACGATTCAATCGAACAACTCGCTGTCCGCAACCTCGCCGAGGCGGCCGACCGGCAGAGTTATCTCGTCCGCATCCTGGATGCGCCCCGAAGCGCGTTGTTGGCCGACGACCCTTACGTGCACTCCTTCAGGGAAGTCTGGGAGTTGTTTCAAGATCTGGCGTCGCCAGCGGTTTTGAGGCGATGGGTCGAGCAATTCAGGATGTTCGCCTCCGGAGTTGTGTGGGGATGTGTATACCGGCAACTAGACGTTATTCCCACGTCGGACACGGTCACCACGATACGGATCCAAGACGCCGCCGGCGGGTGTACCGGGACCGGCCTCGTGGAGGTTGCCGGAAGGTTCGAGGTTGCGGATGAGGACCTCGCGCGATCTGATGTGCGAGCGCTCACCGACATGACGCACGTGATCCTCGCCTGGGATAACGACATCTACTCGTACCCGCTTGAATCAGGGAAACAAATCGAACACGTCAACCTCGTCACGACGCTCGTCGTCCACGATTCACTCACCGAACGCCAGGCATTGATCAAAGCAATCAACATGCGCAACAGGGCGATGTGGTGTTACACGAGTCATCGTCGAAAGGTATTCGCTCCGGAAGGAGGGCCGCTGCAACGCTACTTGCGCGGACTGGACCACCTCATCCGTGGACACCTCGATTGGGCGCTCAACTCGACCCGGCGGTACGACAGCGGGGAGCATCCTGTTCCCGCTCTGGTCTTGCAAGAGGAGTCCGCGACGCAAATCGATGGACACGACCTTACGCAGCCCATAGATCTCCCGACGATTCGGTGGTGGTGGGACGATATTCATGGCGGCACCGGCGGAGGTGAAAGAGGTCTGCATGCGTCAAGCGACTCGCCTTCATTTGATGACCGTGCCCCCCGCTGAGCGCCCGGAGTTGCCCGACATGTGGTCTTATCCGAGCGATATCAAGGATGATTTGAAAAGTACTGATCTTCCGGTCGGAGTCATCGCCGAAACTTTGGCCTGTGCCTGGGAGTACACCAGGTGTGTGATACCTCATTTTACCGATTGGGATCGATATATCGCGTTCACCCGGATCATCGTGATCGGAATCATAGCGGAGTTCCGTGGCCGTCTTGTGGACGTGACCGTCGACGACAACGTTCTCGGTTACGATTTGGATGAACTGCTCGCAATTGTCTTCGCGGGCACTCCTGGCCACGAGGAAATGGCGCGCGAGTACCGCTCATTTCTGCTCATCACGGCGGACAAGTCCAGTGGCAGGCACGATTCGGAGCTATTCCACCGCTACGTGAACGCGCTGGCGCACTCCCCGAAGAACTGGTTCAGGTTGCGGGACTGCGACGCCCTCGCCAGGTTCACGATCGCGGCTGCCCTGGCGTGCAATGGTCTCGATGATTCATGGTTCAGTGAGGAAGAATTTCAAATTCTCGCCGAGCTCGGTGATACCTTGTACGACGCTGTCGCCTACTACAAGCACCGCGCGGAGGGTGAAACCAACAGCACATTCGCCTATGTCGGACACGAAGTGCGGAACGAAAGTTACCGCCGATACCGGGAAGTCCTTTGGGCGTTGGACGCGGCATCGGTGCAGGACCCTGCGCGCCGAGTTACCATCAACTTCCTCCGATACTTCGGCGGGCCAATACACATGATGATGCGTCGATACCGCTTCACTGAAGAGGATCTTACAATAGGTCTGCCCGAGACCGAGCGCGTAGTGATCCAGACTCGGCAGAACTTCAAGCTCTGGAACCGGATCGACATGATGGAAAAGAAATATCACGACGAACGCTATGCGAATGTGGTCGCTAATGGCGAGAAGCTGATGTTTCCAGGGCTTGTCATCATGCTGGAGGGTTCTGGAAATGGAAACTGCGGTCGCTGCCGTTACCGTCCGTCCTACGGCGCGGAAGCGTTCGGACGATTTGGCGGAGTTGAACTGTGCGACTCTTGCAAAGCGCAATGGCAGTATTATCTGAAGAAATTCCCGGCTCGCGCCGCGGAAGTTTTTCCCGACCTCCTGTCGCAGCGATCCAACCGGTAGCGCCGAGTGGACGGTCCCCGGTCCTCCGCGCGGCCGTCTTGCCCGCGGCGGTCGCGAGGCTGGGGTCCACCTTCTTTCGAAGGTCAAGTCGACTCCGCGGGGGTGCCCGTGACGGGCCCCTCCGCGGAGTCCTGCGGTGTGCTCGCGCGCAGCTGGTGCACGGCGGCGAGGACGGCCGATTCGACGACGGTGTGCGGGGTGTAGAGGTCCTTGTCGTGCCAAAGGGCGGGTTGAGGTCGGGCGGTCTCCTGCAGCAGGAAGTCACGTGCGCCGTCAGTGGCGCGGCGAAGTCGGCGGGCTGCGTCCTTGCAGACCGGCCCACCGCGGCGGTCCTGGGTGGTGCGCAGGAGGAGGGTGGTGGCGTAGGCGGTCTCCTCCGCCGTGGCTCCCCAGTGTCCCCAGGCCCCCTCGGGGCGCTGGGTCTCCAGTACCCACGTGGCCGCGGCGGTGACGGCGCGTGCTGCGCCGGGTCCTCCGAAGCGGTGCAGCGCCGTTGCGCAGCAGAAGGTGGCGTAGTGGGGAGAGGCGTGCCACTTGTCGACCCACGAACCGTCCTTGCGTTGCCTGTCGACCAGCCAGCGGCCGATCTTGTCGATGGCCGCGTCGATTCGGGGATCGCCGTTCCTGTTGGCGCCCAACGCCTCCAAGACGTGGGCGTTGGTGGTGGGGGAGGGCGTGCGCTCTCCGCCGATCCAGGTGGCGAAGTGGTCGTCCTGTTCGAACTGCCAGAGGGCGTCGAGGTGTTGCGGTCGACCCTGCAGCGCCAAGGCGAACAGGGTCGCTCCGGTCGTGTCCGCGTCGACGGGCAGTCCGGCCGCGGTGAACACACCGTCACCGGGATCGGCGAGCGGAACCTGCCGCACGTCCGCGCCCGTGTGCCGCAGCCAGGGCAAGACCCAGGCGCGCTCCAGGTTGGTGATCGGGTGGAAGGCGGGAACCGGGCCGCCGTGGTGGTCGAGCACGACGTCGAACTCCGCACTGGTGCGGCCACCCAGCCAGGCGGCCGTGGCCGCTGGGGAAGCGCCGATCAGCCCTCCGACGGGGCGTGCGCTGGTGAGCAGCGGAGCGAGGTCGGGAGCGATTTCGAGGACGTGCAGCAGCTTGGCGGGTACGTCGGTGCCGGAGGACAGCACTCGACGGGTCCGGGTGAGCGCTTCCCGACCCTCCACGTGCGACCGGAGTCGTCGATGCGGGGGCAGGTGTCGGTTGATCGAGTCGGTCAGGGCGGGCACGATGAGTTCCGCGGCGACCGTGTCGGGCAACTCGTCGTGATGGTGGCGGGCCAGCCACTCGTGCAGCGCGGCCAGACCGGTGCGGGCGGCGGCGGGCGCGCTTCCAGTGGTGAGCAGGGCGTCGACGGCGCTGAGGGTCGGCACCAAGGCGTAGGACCCAGGGCCACCCCACAGCCCATCGGACCGCTGTTCGGCCAGCAGGAACTGGATTCTGCTGCGCTGGCCGTGCGCTTTGGGCGCAAGCGCCGCCACCCGGCCCGTCTCGTACACCGACAGCGAGATCCGTCCTCGGTGGTGGGCGCGCAGGACGTCCAGCATCTCGTCGCCGGTGCCCCTAGCGGATGTCGCGACGTGTTCGGACATGCCAATGCCTCCCCTTTCCGTTGAGGAGCGCGAGATCGACGGTGGTGCTCACCTCGATGCAGGCAGAGGACCCTTGCGCCTCGGGTCACGATAAGATCTATCCGCAAGCAGTGATCGCGCGACAAGTGGGGATTCGCAGTTGGCAGGTGTACCTGTCGGCCCGTCTGGTCCGCGTGGCGACGCTGTGGACGACCGCTGCCCAGCTGATCGCGGCTACGGCCGTGCTGCACGTCGGGATGCTTCTGGGGTCGGCCGGGATGCCTTGTCCGCGTATGCGCAAGCGGCTCCGGTGAACAGGATGGGGTGCAGGATCGAAGCGGACGCGTTGTCGATCAGCAGGCGTCCGGTGACCTCGGCCTCTCGCACGACTGCCGTCAGGAGGCGTGCGAGAGGCGGTGCGACCGGGCAGACACCGTATGGTCCGCTCGTGCTTTCGTCGTTGCCTCGACTTCGGGGCACCGTTCAGGACGTTCGGTCGCTGTCCTTCGGCTGGCCCGCCATCGCCGACACGTGCTTGGTCAGGATGGTCATCTGCTCGGTCAGGTCTTCCAGCGCCCGGTTGTTGCGCTTCGCCCACTTCCGGCTGCCGCTCTTCTTCTTTTTCTTGCTCTTGAACGTGCGGCGTGCGGCTTTGCGAACATCCTTGCTCGCATCGTCGAGGCGATCGAACATGTTGTCCACGAGATTCTTCCTCCTGGCCACGCTGTCCTCCCGGTTGCCGTCGTTCGTTGTCATCCAGTAAAACGCTCCGCCCAGGCCGTTGGCGCTGTTGCGCCCGCCATGGGTGTTGAACCTGTTGCGTCGAATCCGCCCGCTCGCGCATCGACACGGGAAAGGCCCTACACGATGAGCGCGCGGAGGTACGCGTGCTCATCGACCACGTCCAGCTCGGAGGGCGGCACATACCTGGTGGTCGTCTCGTACCACTTGAGGCAGCCGTTGGCCCACTGCCGCATGTCCGCCGCGGACTGCGCGAGGGCGTGGCGGTCCGTTGGTGATGCCCCCAGCTCGTCCAGGGTCGCGATGAGTTGCTCCTCCTCCGCAGTGAACTCAGCAATCCGTGCTCGGATGCGCTCGGCTGCCACGTCCCGCGCGGCACGCCTGGTGAAGCCGTGCGCGGCTTCCAGGACCAGGACGAGGTTGTGCGGATCATCGCGTTCGACGTCGACGGGCAGGGAATGGAGGTCGTTCTGCCACGCGACCACGTCCGTGGCGGCGGCGACGAGACGGCGGTAGCGGGGATTTGCGTAGAGCTCTGGTGGGATCTCGTGGCGCCGTCCCAGTTCCATCAGGTCGAACCCGAACTCCATCCCCACCGAAGCCCTGCGCAGCTCGATGAAGGAGTCGAGATCGGGGACCAGGCCCACGGCGCGGTTGCGGGATTCCTCGGTGAAACCCCGGAAGAACAGGTCGAGGTGGCCCAGCAAGCGCCGGTAGAACTCGTCGGACACCTGCGCGCGGGTGTGAACCGCCAACTCCGCGAACTCCAGCATGAGCGGTGAGGTCTCCGCGCCAACGGTTCCCGTTCGAACGACCTGGTTCACCCGCCCGCGCAACGCCTCCCAGGCATCGGGTGAGTCGTACTCGCCGCTCGTGTGCACGTCGTCCAGGATGAAGGTGAGGAACAGCCACCTCGCACAGGCGCACAGGTCGCCGACCGCGGCGTAGGGGAAGGTCCAGCACACGAGTTCGCCATAGCGGGCAGCGAGGCGTCGCCTGCCTTCAGGGGTGTTCGCGAGCCCGATCCTGCGTCCGCACTCCTCCAAGTGCGCCTCGACCAGGTCGATGTGAGGGCTGATCGCAGGCTGCGCGGGTTCGGGGAACGTCGGGATCTCCGGGGCGGTCACTCGGAGCTCCCGGTGGGCCTGTCGAGTCGTTCGGGTGCGTCACCGGTGCGTTGTCCGTTCAGCTGCCGAAAATTGGTGATCAACAGGATGATGACGCCCGCGGTGAGCGCCCACTGGGCAACACCGGGCCACCACGGCGGCCCGGTCGCGTTCACGAAGGTGGTCCCTACCGCGGCCATCGCCAGTGGTAGGCGCATGTCGTACACGCGCATGGAGTTCTCCCTCGGCTTGAACGAGATTCGCTCGCCGACCGGTGCACCGGTCACGAGACCGATACGCGGGGGGATCCGCGTTCCTCCGAATCGGTGTCCTCGGCGAGGCGCATCGCCTCTTCGATCAGGGTTTCCACGATCTGGTGCTCGGGCACGGTCTTGATGACCTTGCCCTTCACGAAGATCTGGCCCTTGCCGTTGCCGGAGGCGACACCCAGGTCGGCTTCGCGGGCCTCACCGGGGCCGTTCACGACGCAGCCCATGACGGCCACGCGCAGCGGGACCTCCATGCCTTCGAGGCCTGCGGTCACCTGCTCGGCCAGCGTGTACACGTCGACCTGCGCGCGACCGCAGGACGGGCAGGACACGATCTCCAGCTTGCGCGGGCGCAGGTTGAGCGACTGGAGGATCTGGATGCCCACCTTGACCTCCTCCACCGGAGGGGCCGAGAGGGAGACGCGGATGGTGTCGCCGATCCCCTGGCGGAGCAGCGTGCCGAACGCGACGGCGGACTTGATCGTGCCCTGGAAAGCCGGACCCGCCTCGGTCACACCGAGGTGCAGCGGGTAGTCGCACTGCTCGGCCAACAGTTCATAGGCCCTGATCATGACGACCGGATCGTGGTGCTTGACCGAGATCTTGATGTCGTGGAAGTCGTGCTCGGCGAACAGCGACGCCTCCCACAGCGCCGACTCGACCAGCGCCTCCGGCGTCGCCTTGCCGTACTTCTCGAGCAGACGCGGGTCCAGCGATCCGGCGTTGACGCCGATGCGAATCGGGGTGCCGTGGTCCTTCGCCGCGGCCGCGATCTCCTTGACCTTGTCGTCGAACTTGCGGATGTTGCCGGGGTTCACCCTCACCGCTGCACATCCGGCCTCGATGGCCGCGAAGACGTACTTCGGTTGGAAGTGGATGTCGGCGATGACCGGGATCTGCGACTTGTGCGCGATCGCGGGCAGGGCATTCGCGTCGTCCTGCGATGGGCACGCCACCCGCACGATGTCGCACCCCGCCGCCGTCAGCTCCGCTATCTGCTGGAGCGTCGCGTCGACATCCGAGGTCAACGTGGTCGTCATCGACTGAACCGACACCTCGTGGTGGCTGCCCACACCGATTCGGCCGACTTGCAACTGCCGGGTCCTGCGCCGTGGTGCCAGAACCGGGGTGGAGGCGAAGGACGGTGTTCCCAGGGGAACGGTGGTCATGATCACTGCTTTCTGTGTGGTCGCGCGTCGCGTTGGAAGTGGCGGAGGACGGGCCGCTCGTCAGGCGCCGTCCCGCGATGGCCCATCCGCCAAGGTAGGTCTGTTCCGGACGTGGCGATCGGCTTGTCGTTCTCGCGTGGTGGTGAACGTGTTGAATCACCGCAGTGCACGGAGAAGGTCCCTCAACCGGCTGCCAGTCCATCGAGGCGGTCGATCGTCTTCGCTACGACGATGTTCTTGTGGTGCGGCAGCAACCGTCCGCGCATGGTCTGGAACACCCGGTTGACACGAGCGGAGTTCATGTGCGGGTATTCGTCCAGGAACCCCTGCCAGGTGGCACAGGCCTGTTCCAGGCGCCCGCTCCCGAACTGGACCTCGGCGAGGTGGTGGGTGGTGAGCATCCGCGACCGCCGCTCGGGGGTGGTGCGGTGGCGCAGCGAGCGGCGCAACGCCGCTTCCGCGCCGGCGGAGTCCCGCAGCAGGGCCAGGGTCCGCCCTGTCCGGTACGCCAGGTCCGCGCGGACCGCCGATGCCTCGGCCGAGTCTGCGTGGCCCAGGCAGAGTTCGGCCTTCGCGAGGCAGGCCAGTGCCGTCCTGCGGTGGTCCAGAGCCGCGTGGGCGATGGCGGCTTCGCCGAGGAGCGCCGCACGAGCTTCGGGTGTCACCGATGTGCTCGCGTACCCCAGCGCGGCCTCCGTCAGGTGGATGGCGAGCCTGTGGTGGCCGAGGAATCGCGCTTGTGCGCTCATGTCCCGGAGGATGGCGACGTGTTCCCTCAGGTCGCCCGCTTCCAGCGAGAGGTGCAGGGCGCACTGGTAGTAGCGTTGGGCCAGGTGGTGGCGGAGGCTGTCGAAGGACATGGCGCCGATCAGGCGCAGCAAGGAGGCCACCGCGCTGAGCAGGTCGCAGCGGATCTGGCCGACCGCCTCGGCGGCCAGCCAGGCCGTGATGTCGGTCGTCAGGTAAGCGGTCAGCGCGGAGAGGCCCCGGCCGCTGCCGAACGCCTTGTCCGCGACGGAGAAGGCGGCTGTGGTCGTCCTGACGGCCTCCACGGCGTCAGGCCCCACCCCGAATGGCGAACTGCCTCTCGCGGGTGTCCGCGTGGCCGTGCGGTGGTGCGGCGGCCATGCGGGTGGGACGGCCCAATCCACCCGGTACGGCAGCTCGTAGAGCACGGCGCGGCCTCCCGGGTCCAGGTCTGCCGCTACGAGTCGCAACAACGCGGGAATGCCCGCCGAGTCGTCGGGCGGCAATTGGAATTCGGATGCGGTCTCGTCCGAGAATCCCGTCGCGGCGACGGTGATCGGGCGACCGAGGCGTCGAGTGAACGCCTCGGCGATGAAAACGGGCACTGGGTGACGAGGGCGGCTGCCGCCCAGCCAGTGGGAGACCGTCGTCCGGTCGTAACGGAGGGTCATGCCGGACTCGGCAGCTACTCGGTTGACCGCCAGGGCGAGATTGTGATTGGTGCACTTCGCCTCTTTGAGCAGATTCCGCAGCGATTCGTTCGACATGTACCTACGTGACGACATGGCTCCTCGGCAATCATCTTGGGCGACTGGCGCTCATTCGATAACAGGGGATCGCTTCACGAGTACCCATCATTTCCAGGTGATGTGTAATCCTTCCTTATGCTGCGATAGCAGCGCTGTTAGGGACGATCTCGTCTTGATGGAAGGCTTGTTCGTCGACTGCCATCTTGCCTGCATCAGTGAACTTCGACGTGCTTCGGCTCGCTAGAGGACGATCGGGTGATGATTCGGAGTAGGGAGCGGGTGAAGTGCTCGACCTGCCCCGTGGGGACCACGGGGAGGAATCGATTGGCCCAACTGCCTAACTGGGATGAGTGAGCTGGAGAAAAGGCAATTCGAACGTTCCTCACGAATTACTGTGAGTGATTTTGCGGTGGGTGATCACCTGAACGGTGCGTTCCGCTGGGTGATCCCTTCGGCTCTGATGGAGGCGCGATGGTGAAATGCCGTTCAACATGTTCAACACGCTCATGCGGCTGGTCGGGCGGCCGGCTTGGCACCTGGGTGATGCGATATGAACAGTGGATGTTATCCGGTTGCCGCTCGTGCTTCGTGCACGTGCATCCTCACGGAATGGTGCGCCGTTGTCTGTCCTTCGCAAACCAGAGTACGGCCCGACCAGTGGTACGACGCCTTCCACCGACAAGGGTCCTAGCCGTGCCCGGTTGTTGGCGGGCGTGGTGGGTGGCATCGCGGTGGACACGGCATCCCGTTCGGTGATGGACCGGGATCCGGGAGAAGGAGCGAAACACGGGTCGGCGGATCGTCGCCGCGCCCGCAAGGTCAGGACGGCGTTCGAGCGGCTCGGCCCGTTCTACGTCAAGCTGGGGCAGATGCTGTCCACGCGGCCCGACCTGGTCTCGGACGTGATGATCGCGGAGTTGGAGAAGCTCCACGACCAGGTCGAGGTGACTCCTTTCGGGGAGTTCGCGTCGATCCTCGACCGGGAACTGCCTTCCTGGAGGAAGCGGTTCCAGTCGATCGACGTGGTTCACCCGCTGGGGTCGGCTTCTCTCGCGCAGGTGTACCGCGTCGTCCTGGACGACGGGAGCCCGGCCGTGGTGAAGATCCAGCGGCCGCGGATCCGGGCGCTGGTCCTGCAGGACATGAAGAGGTTGAGGCGGGTGGCTCGGCTGGTCGGCAGGTTCGCGCCCCAGTTCACCGAGTTGATCGACGTGGACGCCATGTTGCAGGTGATCTTCAACGGCATGGAGCCGGAGTTGGACTTCACCCTAGAGGCCAACAACATGGACGACGCCAAGCGGGCGGTCAAGGGGTTCAAGCACCTCACGGTGCCCAAGCCGGTCGAGGCGACACCGCGCGTGCTCGTGCAGACCCTGGCACCGGGCGTCTCGATCGGCGATGCGAATCCGAACGACTTCTCGAAGAAGAAGCGGAAGCAGATCGGACGCGACCTGCTGGGGTTCATGTACCAGGGCTACTTCTCCGACCGCGTCTTTCACGCCGACCCGCATCCGGGCAACATTTTCGTGGTTCCCGACGGCAAGGCGAACCTGATCGACTGGGGCATGGTCGGACGGATCGACAAGAACCTCGGCACGCTCCTGCTCCTGGTCCTGCTGAGCATCGCCCAGAACGACGCCGGCGCCACGGCGCGGGGTTGGATCGAGATGGGCCACGCGACTTCCCGTGCGGACATCATGGGCTTCGAGAGCGACATGTCCATGCTCGTGCCGCGAATCGTGTCGGCGTCCCTGGAGGAGTTGAACTTCGGGGTCACCCTCAGCACGGTCCTGATGTACGCGACCCGCCGCGGCATCCACACCAGCCCCCACATCTCGTTGTTGGGCAAGTCGTTCGCGAACGTCGAGGGGTCGGTGCGCAAACTCGCGCCCGAGCTGTCCATGGTGGACGTCTTCGAGGACGCGATGGTGGTGGTCCTCACCGACCTGTTCACGGAGTTCCTGTCGAAGAAGCAGGCTGCCCGGTTCGCCCTCGACCTGATGCTCGGCACGACCACGGCGCTCGAGCACTCGCGCACCCTGATGCGTGACCTCTCCAACAGGGAGGTCACGCTGAGGGTGGGACTGCTGAACGAGAAGGGCTCGCACGGTGCGGGTACCACCTCCCACAAGGTGGTGTCGGCCGCACTCGGAGTCGCAGTGGGAATGTTGTGGGCCCGGCGACACGGAGCTTGAGGAGGGCCGAGCACGCTGCGGGGACCGCCACCCGCCGCCCGTGGCGCGTCAGTTCTGAGCGGCCGCGTGCGGTGGAGCGGAGCGCCTTCGCGAGGCTGCGGTCGCCGTGCTGTCCGCATCGAGGTGCCGCAACACGGTGCGCACGATCGTCGCGGCGTCCAGTCCGCAGTTCCTCAGCAGGTCGGCTCGGGTGCCGTGGGGCAGGAAGCGGTGGGGAAGCGCGATGGTGCGCAGGCGGGTCGGGTTGCCGCCCTGGGCGAGTTGGTGGGCAAGCCTGGACCCGAAACCGCCGGTGCCGATGTTGTCCTCCACGGTGACGGTCAACCGGTGGGCCGAGGCCAACTCGGGCAACCACGGGTTGAGCGGCGCGGCCCACCGGGGGTCCACCACCGTCACGCCGATCCCCTGCTCGCCGAGGACCGCAGCGGCGTCGACGCACGCCCGTGCGGTCGGACCGAGACCGACCAGGAGCACTTCGGCGTCGTGGGTGATCCCGAGCACGTCCAAGCCGTCCACGTGGTCCAGAGCGGAGATGTCGGGGCCCGCGGCCGACTTGGGGAACCGCAGCACCGTGGGTCCGCTCTTGTTCGCCGTGGCGTCGCGCAGCAGTTCCCGCAGCCTCGCGGGATCCCGCGGGACGGCGATGGCCAGACCGGGCACGACGGCGAGCAGCGCGAGGTCCCACATGCCGTGGTGGCTGGAACCGTCCGGTCCGGTGATGCCCGCCCGGTCCAGCACGAACGTCACGGGCAGGCGGTGCAGCGCGACGTCCATGAGCAGCTGGTCGAACGCGCGGCCGACGAACGTCGAGTAGAGCGCGACCACGGGGTGCAGGCCCGCGAGTGCGAGGCCCGCCGCGCTGGTGACGGCGTGCTGCTCGGCGATGCCGACGTCGAAGACCCGGTCGGGGTAGGCCCGCGCGAAGTCGTGCAGACCGGTCGGGTGCACCATGGCCGCCGTGATGGCGACGATGTCGGCGCGCTCGGCCGCGATCCGGACGATCTCCTCGCCGAACACCGAGGTCCAGCTCGGTCCCGACGACTGGAGGGCAATCCCGCTGACGCGGTCGATGACTCCGACCGCGTGCATGCAGTCCGCCTCGTGCCGCTCCGCCGGGAGGTAGCCCCGGCCCTTGCGTGTCACGCAGTGCACCAGCACAGGGCCACCCAGCGCCGCTGCACGGCGCAGAGCCGCCTCCACCGCGGGGACGTCATGACCGTCGACCGGGCCGATGTAGGCCAGGCCGAGAGCCGTGAAGAGGTTGGCGGTGTCCTGAGACTCCCCGTCCACCGCATCGGCGGACGCGGCCTTGCGCAGGGCCGTGAGGTGCCGTCCCAGCGCACCGGTGGTCGGCGCGTAGGACCGACCGTTGTCGTTGAGCACCACGATCACCGGCTGGCCTGGTGCGGCGCCGATGTTGTTCAGCGCTTCCCAGCACATTCCGCCGCTCAACGCACCGTCGCCCACCACCGCGATCACCCGCCGGTGGGGCTGACCACGCAGCGCGAACCCGCGCACGAGACCGTCGGCGTAGGACAGCGCGGTGGACGCGTGGGAGTTCTCGACCACGTCGTGGTCGGACTCCGACCGGCTGGGGTAGCCGGACAGCCCGTCCTCCCGACGCAGGGTGTCGAAGTGCTCCCGCCTCCCGCTGACGATCTTGTGCACGTAGGCCTGGTGGCCGGTGTCGAACACGATCCGGTCGGTCGGGGAGTCGAACACCCGGTGCAGTGCCAGCGTCAGCTCCACCACGCCCAGGTTTGGGCCGAGGTGACCGCCGGTTCGGCTCACCCGGTCCACCAGGAAGTCGCGGATCTCCTCGGCCAACACCGGCAACTGCTCCGGGGCCAGGAGCTTCAGGTCACTCGGCGCGTTGATCTCGCGCAGCAGGGGACCAGCGGCGAGCGGGGGAGTGTCAGTCATGCTCGACCACCCCTCGGGGTAGCGCGAAGCGGATCGTCTCCTCGGTGACGCGGTGCTCACGGACATCTACGGGCCCGAGGTCCTCCAAAGCCGAGATGACCCCGTCGACGAGTTCAGCCGGAGTCGAGGCACCTGCCGTGAGGCCGATCACGGCGGCCTCGGCGATCCACTCGGGCTCGATGTCGGACGCGTTGTCGACCAGGTGCGCCGGTGTGCCTGCCCGGACCGCGAGTTCGACCAAGCGCACCGCGTTGGAGGAGTTCGGCGATCCCACCACCAGGACCACGTCCGCCTCCGCCAGGATCGACCGCAGCGCGTCCTGCCGGTTGGTCGTGGCATAGCAGATGTCGTCGGAGCCCGGCCCCCGCGCTGCTGGGAATCGACGTCGCAGGGCCTCGATCACCTCGGTCGTCTCGTCCACGGCCAGCGTGGTCTGGGTCAGGTAGGACACGTGCTCGGGGTCGGGCAGGTCGAGATCGGCGACGTCGGCGGCGTTCTGCACCAGGACCATGCTGCCGGGCGCCTCCCCGAGGGTCCCCTCGGTCTCCTCGTGGCCCTGGTGGCCGATGAACACGACCGTGTCGCCACGTCCCGCGAATCGGCGTGCCTCCGCGTGGACCTTGGTCACCAACGGACACGTGGCATCCACGACGCGCAGCCCACGCGCCGCGGCTTCGGCTCTGACCGCGGGCGAGACGCCGTGCGCGGAGAACACCACGGTGGCACCTCGCGGCACCGCGTCGAGCTCGTCGACGAACACTGCACCCCGCTGTTCCAGACCTCGCACCACGTGCTGGTTGTGCACGATCTGCTTGCGCACGTACACCGGCGGCCCCGCATCAGCCAGCACCCGCTCCACGATCTCGATCGCCCGGTCGACGCCGGCGCAGAACGAGCGCGGAGACGCCAGCAACACGGTCCGCGGCCGTGATACCGCAGCCACCTCCGCGAGTGCGGCACGGCCTGCCGCGGAACCCGCTTCATCGTCCGGATGAACGACGATCGCCGCCGAGGTGGCCGAACCGGTACTCGTAGTGGTGATGTCAGGGGAGTGCAGCTCGGTGGTCAAAACAACCAGCGTCCCATCACAGTGGTAGGTGTCCGGTGGTCGTGCGAGGTCAACGGTTCCGGTGCACGATCAGGTCGGCGATCGCAACCAGATCCCGCTCGGCTTCCGCTGGAGGAGCGATCGCCCGCAGACAGACGAGCGCTTCGTCGAAGTGTCGTTGTGCCGCCTGCTCCGTCCACTCCCTGCCGCCTGCTTCGACCACCAGGTCCGCCATCATCGCCAGGTCGTCGTCGGACTGTGTGCCCTCCTTCAGGTACGCGGTGGCCAACCGGCGGCCGGCAGGCGAAGGAGAGCTCAACGCCGCCACCACGGGCAAGGACTTCTTTCGAGCGCGCAAGTCCGACCAGACCGGTTTTCCGGTGACGAGCGGGTCGCCCCAGATGCCCAGCAGGTCGTCGACGAGCTGGAACGCCATGCCCAGGTTGCTGCCGAATCCGCGCACAGCGGGGAACACGGACGGATCTCCGCCTCCGAACATCGCTCCCAGCACGCACGAGCACTCCAGCAGCGCACCGGTCTTCGCGGCCGCCATCAGCCGGCACTCGACGAGCCCTACGTCGGCACGGGACTCGAAGTCGATGTCAGCGAGCTGCCCCGCGATCATCCGCTGCGTCATCCTGTACAACTCCGCGGATCCGTTGCCTGCGGCCGGGTGGGCGGAGCTGGCCATCACCTCTCCTGCGAGCGCCAGCATCCCGTCGCCCGCCAGGATCGCCAATGGCACGCCGAACAACGACCACACGGTGCTCCTGTGCCTGCGGCTGGTGTCGCCGTCGATCACGTCGTCGTGGATGAGGGAGAAGTTGTGCACCAACTCCATCGCGGCGGCTGCGTCCACCGCGTCGTCGGGTACGCCACCGACCGCTCTCGACATCAACAGGACCAGTGCCGGACGGACCGCTTTGCCCCCGTCGTACACGACCGCGGTCCCGTCCGGGTCGCACCACCCGAAGTGGTACCCCACCACCGTGCGCAGTGGATCGCCGAGCTGCTCCACCGCTCCTCGAAGTCGTGGCTCGACGGCGTCACGCGCGTTGCGGAGCAACAGGGAACTGACCGGGGCGACACCCGCTGCTCGTATCACTGGCATTTCCCGCGTCATGGCGCCGACGACCTCCTTCCGCTGGAGTGGAACGCTTGTCCTCCATCGTGGGCGGACGACGAGGCGTGGCGGAAGGTGGCGGTCCGTACTCCGACGATGAACGTGATGAACGGGCCCGACGTCGAAGCGGTGAGCGGCAACACGGTTCTTCGAACCGATTGGGTGCCCTGGCCGGCTGGGTTTCAGTCTGCCGGTTGGACAGTCCTCCGTGATCGGTTCGGTAGGAGCACCTCCTTCAGCTTGGGCTCCAGGAGATGTCCCACCACCAGGCGACGGTGGGAATGGTGAGGCCGCGGCGGCTGTGGTCCGGCCAGTTGTCGTGGCATCCGCCGGTGAGGTCGGCCGGGGCGTCCGGGTTGAGGTACCGGTCCACGTTGTAGGACCAGTCCATCCACGCGCGCACCCAGGTGTGCAAGCTCTGCAGGTAGCGCGAGAGTTCGTGGCTGCAATGCCGGGAGATCTGTGCGGACAACTGGACGAAGCGGGCCATGATCCTGTCTCGCATGGCGATCGTATCGGTGAGTGCTTGGAGCACGCTCACGTTGTCGTGGTGGGCGATGATCCCGATGATGTTGAGGTCGTCGGGGCTGCGGTGGCACTCCTTGTGGAATGACACGATCTCGTCGTCGAGGCCGACGAGCATGACCGCCATCTCGGTCACAGCGCGCACCGCGGGGCGATTGGCCTCTGCGCTGGGCAGTTGGAAGCCTCGGGCGTAGTCGTTGAGCGCGAAGACCGGAAAGCCGCCCGTGGTGTCGAGGCGCAGCGCCAGGAATTCGTCGAGATCGGGCACGAATCCGGTGGCGCGGGCTTGGCATTCCCTGACCTGCCCGAAGAGGAAGGTGCGGATCCCGTAGGTCCAGCGGGTGATCTGCACCGGTGTGGCACCGGTCGCCTCCAGGCGAAGCCGCAAGTCGCGAGCACTGGTGACGTAGGGGTTCGCGCTGGGGGCGGCGGCCTCTGGCGCCTCGATGGCTCGGTGGATCTGTGTGGCGAGCGAGGCGTAGGCGGTCGGCTGGGTGGAGAGTTCGGTCTCATCGCAGTGGTCGTCGACGGCGAACAGCCACATGAGGGCGTCACTGGCGACCTGGGTGGTTTCGGGTAGGCCATCGGGGTATGCCTTGGGAGGTCAGGTGCCCGGCGTTGACCTGGCGGGCGAACGTGCGGCTCCGCACCTCGTCGAGGCACATCCCGCTGTGCCGCAACCACGTGGTGGTGCGCTCTTGGAGAAGTTCGCCGTCAAGGGTCGATGCGATCGGCGCGATGGGGCAGAAGGGCGCAGGGACCGATAAGGGCTCATCCAACCGTGGCAGCAGTGGCATCGGACAACCCCTTCATCAAGGTGGACGCGGAGGACTTCGAGCGCCGCGGGCGATCGGTTCGAGTCGGTGTGGCCGATCGGCGGTGGATGAGTGCGCGAGAATCGCGGATCTCGAGTGAAGCTCGGTCCAGTCTGCTGCGCAAGTCGTCTGGTTGATGAACCTACGGGCGGTTCAACATGTTCAACCATGTGGTGGCTGAACGAACTTCACACACTTCAATCGAATGGCAACAATGGCTTCTGCTCCGCGCAGCGATCATCCAGCGGCCAGTACGCACTCCGCTGGAGGTAGCGAAAGATGGGCAGGAGCGGATTACTTCGGAGGTTCTCCGGATGGGTCTCGAGCGAGGTGCGAACAAGCATGCCGATATTGGACGAAAGAACCCTGCGCCTGCCTTTCCCTACTTGTTCGAGCCCGTTCGCGGAGGCTGCGGAAGTGCACGTGAGGCAGTGGGCCAGGCGTTTCGAGATGGTGCGCGGGCCGGAATCCGAGCGTCGATTCGCTGAAACCGGCTTCGGCATCTGCGCGGGTTACGTGCAGGCAGATGCCTCCAGTGCTGCGCTGAACGTCTATGCCAAATGGTTGGCATGGCTCTTTCTCGTCAACGATCAACACGGCGAGGGGGTCTACGAAACGCCGGAGACGTGGCTCGGTGCGGTGCGGCACCTGCGCCCTGTCTTCGAAACGGGTGAGGTGGACAACGGAAGCGCCAGCACTCCAGCAGCTCGCGCGTTGGCCGACGTGCTCGGGCACGTCTACCCCGTGATGTCCCCGGCGTGGCGCAAGCGATTCTCCCGACACTGCTGGGAAACGATCGAGGCGGTGGTGCCGGAAAGCGATCGTCGTCGACGAGAGCGAGTTCCCGGCGTGGACGAGTACATCTCGAACCGCAGGCTTGTCAGCGCGGGTATCCCTCTGTTCGACCTGTGTGAATTCATGGCAGGTCGAGAACTGCCCGACGACGTCCGTGAACACCCCGCGTACCGCGAGATGGTGATGGCCGCCAGCGAGGTCATGGCGTGGTGCAACGATGTGGCCTCGCTGGAGAAAGAAGAAGCGGCAGGCGAGGTCGACAACTTCGTGCTGGTGTTGGAGGTGGCGGAGGGGTTGGATCGCTCGCGCGCCGTGGAGGCCGTGGTGGAACGTGTGCGTCACCGGGTGGAGGAGTACCTGCTCGCCGAACGATCGATCAACACGTATCTGGCTTCCAGGGCGCCGAACTTCGAAACCTGGCGTGTGGTCGACTACTGCATACGGTCAATGCGCCATTGGATGGTCGGCAACGTGCGATGGTCACAGTTGAACCCGCGGTACACCGTGTCGCAATCACATCGGCAACGATCGCGACCGCCGCACGTCGTGGACTTGCTGAGCACACGGGCAGGTTGATGCGGTGACATGGGTCTACTCGGTGGTCCCAGCGTGGGAGGCTCGTCTTGGGTGGCGAGGTAGCGCTGAGCCTGGACGGGCGGTGAACCGGCAAAGCGCAGGAGGGTCCGGCGCGGCAACACCAGCGAAGCGTCCCAGCTCATCCTTCGTGACCGTTCCCAGGTCTCGCTCAACCACCCGGCTCACATTCCCCACTCCGCGATGGCTCATTCGAGTTGATCGGTCAGCACCTGATCAGCGGTCACCGGATGTTGGGAAGGGGTCTGGACTTTGTGATGGTGCCAAGCGAGTCGAGCTGCTCAAATTCGATACGTCAATTTTTGAGGTTTCTCCAGTCGAGGTTCGTGTCGAGCGCGAGGTGTCGATGGTCGTTGGGCATGTCGGAGTGGCGGTAGTGGATTTCACCGCCTCGGTGGAGCTGGTAGGTGTGTTTGTCGTTGTGAGTGTAGTAGCAGGTGATGGCGATGTGATCGAGTGCGCCCCGTCGATATTCGGTGTAATCGGCAGAACGCTTACCACGATGGTCTGCGCTGGATTCGACGCTGTGGACGGACTGTCAGGCGGTGTGAGGATTACCGTGCATCCACTCAGCTCAATGATGAATAGAAGCACGAAGATGCCGGCAACTTTTCTCATCGCTTCCTCCCTGAGTCCTTGTGGAAATAGGATGATGCAATTGTCAAACTAGTGCAGTGCGTGCGATCATTCAGTGCTTGTCTTGGCTGTCATTGTCAATGGCTTCATCCTGAATGAGCGAGATTCTCCATTCGCGGTGTCGATACCTCTGGGCAACGCATTCAGTGCAACCCCATGTTAGGAACGTGTCAATGGCTGTGCTCACCCGAATGTGTGAAAGTGTTGAACAAGATGCGACTGGATCGGGTGGGGGATTGAGTGACTGCATTCAGTTCCCCACTTCGGGTTCGCTGCATTGAACAGTGCGGTTGCTTCCGGTCGTGCTTTGTTAAAATGCTGCTGATCTGGGCTGTTTTTGTTGATGTTCGGTACCGCCTGCGCGGGTGGGCGGTCGCTGTCGGGCTGACGGCCTGCGCGCAGGTCAGGTCGCGTTCGGTCAGCCCGGGGCGGAACTCGATGGCATCGCCGTAGCTGGCGTCCGCCACCACCAGCAGTCGGGGCACGCCCCAGTCATCCGGTGATCTCGTCGAGGATGTCCAGCGTCAGCCGCCACTTCCGATGCCTGATCTCGTCCGGGATCCGGCAGGCCCGTGACGCACCGCCCGCGAGGATCGGCGGATAGCAACGGAAATGGACACTGGGGCACTACGTTTTACCCGTAGCTCGACAGCATGATTCATCCTGTTCAACAGCGTGGCCATCGCAAGGCCTTGTTGCGCATGAGTGAAGCCGGTTCAATTCATGATTTACCGCCGGTGGTGGCAGACGGTGTGCGCCACCGCTTTGTCGCGACCACAGGTTCCGGCTCGGCATGGCTTCTTGAGGAAACGAGCGTCATCGTGATCCTGCAAAGAGACCTCGGCGCAGCGCGCACGAGTCTCCAGCTCTGGCTGTCGATCGCACTGCCCAGGGCCAAGGAGATTGAAATTATCGATCTTTGGAGTCCGGCGAATGGCTTGTCCGGCGAGACCTTGCTGTTCGAAGCTCGTTGGATCGAGGGCGGGAGCGCCTTCGATCGACGGTACGCCGTGCGAATAGCTCCAACAGTCCACCACACCTATCTGGACACACGATTTACCGAGCAGTACCGCCTGCTTCAGGTCCTCGCCGAGCGCTCTGACATTCCGGTTCCAAGTTCAAGCTGGTACGAATCCAACCCGGATATTCTGGGGGCGCCATTCTATGTAACGGACTATATCGACGGCGTTACTGCGCCGGACGTTCCTTCCCATCACGTGCACGGCTGGGTGACCGAGCTCAGTCCTGGCGAACGAACCCGGATGTGCAGGGACACGCTCGAGCTCACCGCACGCCTGCATCGTTTGGATGCTTGGCCTCAAGTGGT
>NZ_JANYMP010000038.1:0-7298 GCF_025061645.1 Umezawaea endophytica
TCGGCCACCCACCCCCAAAACCCGGCACCCACCCAACCCCGAACCCACAAACCCGGCCCCCAAATCCGGACCCCAACCCTCACCCACCCAAAGCAGCCTTCCCCCAGGCCACAACCTCCGGATCCCCACTCTCCACGGCCTTCAAATAAACCGCCCGAGCCCCATCCGAATCCCCCTGCGAAGCAAGCAAGTCCCCCAACCCCACCGTAGCCAACCCCGCATAAACACCATCCCCACCATCAACAACCTGCCGATAAGCACGCTCAGCCGCAGCAGCATCCCCCTGCTCCACCAACAACCCACCCAACGCATACCCAGCAGCAGCCGACGACCCCTCATGCTCCATAGCCCGCCGAAAAGCCTCCCGAGCAAAATCCACCCGCCCGGAATCCCGAGCCGCACAAGCGATGCCATAAGCATCACCCACCCCGGTAACAGCCAACAAATCCACATCAGCGTCCTCAGGCAACCCCCCACCACCCTCAGCCGCCACCACATAATCCAAAACCTCAAACCCCCCGGTAACCCGCCGCAGCAAAGCCACCTGCGACCTCACCGGAGCAGTAGCCCACTCCAACCCCGCCAAGAACACCTCCTCAGCAGGATCCACCCCCACGGTGATCCGCTCCAGGTACTTGGGAAACAACCGAACCAACTCAGGCTCGGTAATAGGCCGCCTCAACCCAGCAACACGAGCATCCACAGCAGCCCGAACGATCGCCTGCCCAGCCGGACTATCCCGCCGCCCGGTCCGAAGCCTCCGCACCAACTCGTCCCCACCGACCAGCACAGCCCCGATCCCACTACCGCGAACGAACCCGGACTCCTCCGGATAGTCGTCCACGGCCACGGCCAACTCCTGCGCCGTCAACTCAAAAGGAAGATCGACAACAGTCGCCTTCTCCAGCACGGCCCGAGCCACCACCCCCGCACGCCCCACCTCCTCGGGCGTGATGACCCCCACCAGAACAGCCCGCTCCGACCAGAACTCCAGAACAGCGGGCGTCAGGAACTCCAGATCCACCGCGGTCAGGTCGTCGAGCAGCACCACCGCGTCCTCCAACGGCAACGCGGGCTCCATCCCGGCCAACGCGGCAGCAGCCTTCACATCACGGGGCACCACCAGAGACGCATCCGGCAACGCCTGACGAACCGCCTCCGCCAACGTCCGCGACCGCCCGGCCTTCACTCCACCCCGAACGAGCACGAAACGCCTGACCCCCAGCGCGTACCGCAACGACCGATCAGCCACCCGCGGCACGTAGGGATTGGTGTCGTCCGAATACCCGGTCAGCGCGACGCCGAAGTCCATGTCGGGAGCGGACCGCACCCGCACCAGCGGCCACCGGCGCAGGAACGGCGCGACGCTCGCGCCCATCTCCGCCCGCGCCCCGTGGGCGTTCTTCCTGGCCTGCTCGGCCCGCCGGGCCAGGACCACCGCCACCAGCCCGGCCAGCACCAGCACCAGGCCGACCACGAAGATGGCCCCCTGGGCGACCGCGCCGTAGCCGGCCAGCACGGCGCCGACCACCAGCGCGATGGATCCGTAGCGGAACGCCGCGCGAGCACGGCGGGACTCGGCACTCAGGGGAACCACGCGATCAGCCTCGAATAGTGTCGATCACCAACGGTCCGGGGGGCACGGCCGATTCGGCGATCGTCCAACCGCCGGTCAGCGCGTCCAAAGCGTAGGGCACGGCGTCCGGCGTGTCGGTGCGCAGTTCCAGCAACGGCTGGCCCTCCACCACCCGGTCGCCGGGCTTGGCCAGGCACAGGATCCCGGCACCGGCCTGCACCGGGTCCTCCTTGCGCGCCCGGCCCGCCCCGAGCCGCCACGCCGCCACGCCCACGGCGTAGGCGTCCAACGTGGACAGCACACCGCTTTCACCAGCGGTCACCACGTGCTTGTGCCCGCCAACCGGCAGTGGCGCGTCCGGGTCGCCGCCCTGGGCCCTGATCATCCGGGCCCACGTCTCGTAGGCCTCGCCGGACGCCAGCACCGCGGCCGGGTCCACCGAGATCCCGGCCAGCGACAGCATCTCCCGCGCCAGGGCGACGGTCAGCTCGACCACGTCGGCGGGCCCGCCGCCCTTCAGCACCTCCACCGATTCCGCGACCTCGACGGCGTTCCCGACCGCGACCCCGAGCGGCACGGACATGTCCGTCAGCAGGGCACTGATCTTCAGCCCGTGGTCGACGCCGATGCCGACCAGCGCGTCGGCCAGTGCCCGCGCCTGCGGCAGCGTCTTCATGAACGCCCCGGAGCCGACCTTCACGTCCAGCACCAGCGCCTCGGCGCCCTCGGCGATCTTCTTGCTCATGATCGAACTGGCGATCAGCGGGATCGCCTCGACCGTCCCCGTCACGTCCCGCAGCGCGTACAGCTTGCGGTCCGCCGGGGCCAGCCCCTCGGTCGCCGCGCACACGACGGCGCCGACGGACGAGAGCTGCGCGGCGATCTCGTCCAACGACAACCGGGCCCGCCAGCCGGGGACGGACTCCAGCTTGTCCAGCGTGCCACCGGTGTGGCCGAGGCCTCGACCGGAGAGCTGCGGCACGGCCGCGCCGCAGGCCGCGACCAGCGGGGCGAGCGGGAGGGTGATCTTGTCGCCGACCCCGCCGGTCGAGTGCTTGTCCACGGTCGGCCGGTCCACGTCCAACGAGAGCCGGTCGCCGGACATGACCATCGCCCTGGTCCAGCGGGCCGTCTCGGACGACTCCATGCCGTTGAGGAAGATCGCCATGGCCAGCGCGGACATCTGCTCGTCCGCGACGACGCCGTGGGTGTAGGCGTCGACGACCCAGTCGATCTGCTCGTCGGTGAGCCGGTGCCCGTCGCGCTTGGCCCGGATCACGTCGACCGCGCTGAAGCTCATGGCAGGTCCTCCGGCCCGAACGCGTCGGGCAGCACGTCGCTCATCGGCAGCGGGCCGCGCGGCGTGTCGACCAGGCACTCGGGACCGCCCAGCTCGTACAGCACCTGGCGGCACCGGCCGCACGGCATCAGCAGGTCGCCGCTGCCGCTCCGGCAGGCTACGGCCACGAAGCGGCCCCCGCCGGTCAAGCGGAGCTGCCCAGCCATCGTGCACTCCGCGCACAGGGCGACCCCGTACGCGGCGTTCTCCACGTTGCAGCCGACCACGATCCGACCGTCGTCGCAGAGCGCCGCCGACCCGACCTGGAGGCCGGAGTACGGGCAGTAGGCGCTCTGCGCGGCCTCGACGGCCCGGTCCCGCAACACCGCCCAATCAACCACGGCGGTACACCACGCCATCGGCGGCGGGCATGCGCAGCCGTTGCGAGGCGACGGCCAGCACGACCAGCGTGACCAGGTGCGGGGCGTACGCGGTGAGCTCGCTCGGCACCTCGTCGACGCTGTAGTACACGCCGTAGAGGAGACCGGCGGCCACGATGCCCGCTGCCGCGGCGAACCAGCGGCGGCGGACGAGCTGCCAGATCACGATGACGGCCAACAGCAGCACCGCGCCGTAGACGAGGGCGAGGAACGTCTTGCCGCCGCTGCGGAGCTGGAGGCCGTCGGCGTAGCCGAACAGCGCCGCGCCGCCGAGCAGGCCACCGGGCCGCCAGTTGCCGAAGATCATCGCCGCGAGGCCGATGAAGCCGCGGCCGTTGGTCTGGCCCTCGAGGTAGCCGGGGTTGCCGGGGTTCAGCACGAGCGCCGCGCCGCCGATGCCCGCGAGGGCACCGGACATGATCACAGCGGCGTACTTGTACAGGTAGACGTTGACGCCCAACGACTCCGCGGCGGTGGGGTTCTCGCCGCACGACCGCAGCCGCAGGCCGAACCGCGTGCGCCACAGGACCAGGTAGCTGCCGATCACGAACAGGACCGCCAGCATCGTCAACGGCGAGACGCCGGTGATGAGGCCGCGCAGGATGCCCGCGATGTCGGAGATCGCCACGCGCTGCTCGTCCTCGAGGGTCTTGAGCCAGTCGGACAGGCCACCGGCCGAGTACGTGTCGAACTTCGGCACGGCCGGGGACTCGCGCGGGTTCCTCGACAGCGGGAAGAAGATCAGCGTCGACAGGTACTTCGTCAGGCCCGCGCCGAGCAGGTTGATCGCCACACCGGAGACGATGTGGTTGACGCCGAACGTCACCGTGGCGATGGCGTGCAGCAGGCCGCCCAGCGCGCCGAACACGGCGGCGGCGACCAGCGCGGCCCACGGGCCCCACTGGTACCCGGCCCACGCCGCGCCCCAGGTGCCCATGATCATCATGCCTTCGAGGCCGATGTTCACCACGCCCGCGCGTTCCGCCCACAGGCCGCCGAGGCCCGCGAGCAGGATCGGCAGCGCCAGCCGCACGGCGGTCTGGATGGTGCCCGACGACGTGAGCTGCGGCACGCCGGTCAGGTACGAGGTGGTGGCGAGCAGCGCGATGGCGCCCGCCATCGCGATCATGCCCGTCGCCCAGCCGGGCAGCGCCTTCTTGCGCTGCGGCGGGATGGACGTCAGCGGTGCGTCGGTCAACGCGGTCATGCCGCACCTCCCACGGGCTCGGCGGTGCCGAGCTGTCGGCCGACGCGCCGTTGTTCGGCGGCCAGCTCGTAGCGGCGGACGACCTCGTAGGCGACCACGACGGACAGCACGATCGCTCCCTGCATGATCGTCACGATCTCCCTCGACACACCGACGTTGTCCAGCGCGAGGCCGGACTTGTCCAGGAACGCCCACAGCAGCGCGCCGAACGCGATGCCACCGGGGTGGTTGCGGCCGAGCAGCGCGACGGCGATGCCGGAGAAACCGATCCCCGCGGGGAAGTTCAGGTTGTACGTGTGGTCGCGGCCGAGGATCTCGGGCATCGACACCAGGCCAGCGATGGCGCCGGACAGCAGCATCGCGACCAGGATCATCTTCTTCGCGCTCACGCCACCGGCGGCGGCGGCCGTGGACGACTCGCCGGACGCGCGCAGCTCGAAGCCGAAGCGCGTGCGGTTCATCATCACCCAGTAGGCGATGCCCAGCGCCGCGGCCAGGAACACCAGGCCGAAGACCGTGCCGGAGCTGCCGAGCGAGATGCCGGGGACCCAGCCGGACGTGGGGATCTCCGGGGTGCGGATGTTGTTGCCCCGCAGCTCGCCGAACACGTCGTCGCGGATCAGGTACGCGGCCAGGCCGAGCGCGAGGCCGTTCATCATGATCGTGGAGATGACCTCGTTGACGCCCCGCGTCACCTTGAGGATCGCCGGGATCGCGGCCCACGCGGCACCCGCGAGCGCGGCGACCAGGATGATCGCCAGCGTGTGGATGCCGGGCGGCAGCGCCACCGAGCCGCCGAACACCGCGGCGACGACGGCCGCCACGCGGTACTGGCCCTCGACGCCGATGTTGAACAGGTTCATCTGGAAGCCGATCGCGACGGCGAGCGCCGCGATGTAGTACGTGCCCGTGCTGTTGACGATGTCGACAGCGGTCGTGCCCTCGCCGACCTGCGTCACCATCGCGCCGAACGCCGTCAGGGGGTTCGCCCCCGAGACGACCAGCGCGATCCCGCACAGCAGTGCGGAGAACAGGATCGCCAGCGCGGGCGGTAGCAGGTTGCCGCGCACCTTGCCCATCAGCGCTCGCCTTCCGTGGTGTCGGTGCCGTCGTCGGCGGTGTCCGGCCCTGTGCCGATCCCGGCCACGGCGTCGCTGGTGCTCCCGGCACCGGTCATCGCGCTGCCCAGGTCTTCCGGGGTGACGGTGTTGGGGTCCGCGTCGGCGACGAGCCTGCCGCGCAGCATGACCTTGATGGTGTCCGACAGGCCGATCAGCTCGTCCAGGTCGGCGGAGACGAGCAGCACGGCCAAGCCGGCGGCCCGCGCGCGCTTGATCTCGTCCCAGATCAGCGCCTGCGCGCCGACGTCCACGCCGCGGGTCGGGTGCGACGCGATGAGCAGCACCGGTTCGCCGGACAGCTCGCGGCCGACGACCAGCTTCTGCTGGTTGCCGCCGGACAGCGCGGCGGCGGCCACGTCGATGCCCGGCGTGCGGACGTCGAACTCGTCCACGATCCGCTGGGTGTCCTTCTTGGCGCCCGCGATGTCGAGCCAGGCGCCCCGCGCGGTGGGCTTGCGGGTCTGGTAACCCAGGATCCTGTTGGCCCACAGCGGTTGCGTGAGCAGCAGGCCCTGGCGGTGGCGGTCCTCGGGGATGTACCCGATGCCAGCCTCGCGCCGGGCCAGGGTGCCCAGCTTGGTGAGGTCCCTCCGGGTGCCGTCGGCGCTCACGAGCACGACGTGCCCGGACGACGCGCGGCGCATCCCCATGATCGTCTCGACCAGCTCGGTCTGGCCGTTGCCCTCGACGCCCGCGATGCCGACGACCTCGCCGGAGCGGACCACGAGGTCGATGTCGTCGAGCACCGGCCGGGTGCCCTCCTGCGCCACCAGCGCGAGGCCCTCGACGCGGAGCACCTCGCGGTCGGTGACCGTGGACTCCCTGGTCTCCGGGCTGGGCAGCTCGCTGCCGACCATCATCTCCGCGAGCTGCCGGGAGCTGACCGCCTTCGGGTCGGCGGTGCCGACCGTCGTGCCGCGGCGGATGACCGTCACCGAATCGGCGATGGCGCGCACCTCGTCCAGCTTGTGCGAGATGAACAGGAAGGTGAAACCGCGCTCCTGCATGCCGCGCAGGGTCGCGAACAGCTCGTCCACCTCCTGCGGCACGAGCACCGCGGTCGGCTCGTCGAGGATGATCACCTTGGCGCCGCGGTACAGCACCTTCAGGATCTCCACGCGCTGCCGGTCCGCGACGCCGAGCCGCTCCACCAGCACACCGGGGTCGACGCTCAGGCCCGTGTCGCCCGCGAGTTCGAGGATCCGCTTGCGCGCCTTGCCCCCGATGCCGTGCAGCGCCTCGGCGCCGAGCACGACGTTCTCCTGGACGGTCAGGTTGTCGGCCAGCATGAAGTGCTGGTGCACCATGCCGATCCCGACCTTGATCGCGTCCGCGGGGGTGCGGAAGTGGACGCGCTCGCCCACCACCTCGATGGTGCCCTCGTCGGGTTGCTGCATCCCGTAGAGGATCTTCATCAGGGTGGACTTGCCCGCGCCGTTCTCACCGCACAGGGCGTGGACTTCGCCGACTCTGACGCTCAGGTGGACGTCGCTGTTGGCGACGACGCCCGGAAAGCGCTTGGTGATGCCGGACAGCACGACGGCGGGCGGACCTTCGGGATCCCCGATGGCCACCGGCAGGTCGGCGGAGGTGGAACCGCTCATCGTTGAAAACTCCCACTACGACGTGCTGGGCCCCACGAGACGTGCTCGCGGGGCCCCGCACGACCGGCAGT
>NZ_JANYMP010000038.1:7323-84791 GCF_025061645.1 Umezawaea endophytica
GACGTGCTGGGCCCCACGAGACGTGCTCGCGGGGCCCAGCACGACCGGCAGTCTGACGTTAGCTGCTCGGCTTGTCCGAGACGGTGATCTTGCCTGCGATGATCTGGGCCTTGTAGCCCTCGAGGACCGCCGCCAGGTCGGCGTCGATCTTGCCACCGGAGGTGGCGTAGCCGACGCCGTCGACCTTGAGGTCGAAGACCTTCGGCAGGCTCGCCAGGTCGTTCTTCGCGACGGCCTTGACGAAGTCGAAGACCGCGACGTCGACGCGCTTGAGCATGGACGAGACGATCACGTCCTTGGACTCGGCGACCGTGGCCTGGTTGTACTGGTCGGAGTCGACGCCGATGGCCTTGACGTTGCCCGCCTTGGCGGCGGCGAAGACGCCCTTGCCGGACGCGCCGGACGCGTGGTAGATCACGTCGGCGCCGGAGTCGATCTGGCCCTGCGCGACGGCCTGGCCCTTGGCCGGGTCCTGGAACCCGGTGAAGTCACCGGCCGGGGTCAGGTACTTCTGCTCGATCTTGATGTCCGGGGCGGCCACCTTGGCGCCCTGGACGTAGCCCGCCTCGAACTTCTGGATCAGCGGGATGCTCACGCCGCCGACGAAGCCGATGTGGCAGCCCTTGCTCTGGTACGCGGCGATGACGCCCGCGAGGAAGGAGCCCTGCTCCTCGGCGAACACCAGGCCGGTCACGTTCGGGGCGCCCTCGACGACACCGTCCACGATGCCGAACTTGACGTTCGGGAACTCGGGGGCGACGACCTTCAGCGACTCGGCGTAGGCGAAGCCCACGGCCACGATCGGGCTGAAGCCGTCGGTCGCGAGCTGGCGGAGGCGGGTCTGCTTCGCGTCCTCGGCCTCGTTCGGGGCGGCGGTCAGCTCCTTGACGTTCTCGGCCTTCAGGCCCAGGTCCGTCTTGGCCTTGTCCAGACCGGCGGCGGCGGAGTCGTTGAACGACGCGTCGCCACGGCCACCGATGTCGTAGGCCAGGCCGACCTTGAGCGCGCTGCCGTCCACCTTCGTGGCGTCACCGGCGGTGCTGCTGCTCGCGGCCGCGGCGGCGGGCTTCTCGGCCAGCTTGCAGCCGCTGGCGGCGGTCCCGCTCGACCCCCCGCTGGTGGTGTTGCCGCCAGAGTCCTTGGCACACGCTGCCATCGACATGACGCTGGTCAGCGCGATCGCGGCAACCGCGATGCCCCGCATTCGACGACGCACGGCTCGTCTCCCTCCCTGCTCAACCGAGCAGACATTCCCGACAACGACGCCGTCGGGCCTTCCGAGTGGCGAACCGTACCCCCTGGTAATGGCCTCAGGACGCACGCCGGCTCGCACGTGACCTAATCGTTGATGCGATCGACATCGTTCGCCACTCGACGTAACCCGCCCGTCTCTGGGCGTGGCCAGGAAGCACCCGGAACGGTGGTCCCGCGCTCCTCGGGAAGGTCAACTGTGGAAATCCGCCACCGAAGTCCCCTCCGGGTGAATCCGCGCGAACCGGATGGGCCCGCCGTGCGTGAAGCGGGTGGCGCGCGCCACGCGGCGGCCGGGACCTGGCGGGGTACCGGCCGCCGCACCCTTTCCAGGGGGCGCCGGAATTCCCGTTCGTGAACGGTTCCGACCGGGCGGATCGATACAGGTCACCCAGAAGAACGACACCGTGTTCCATCGATCACAGAGCGGGTGCGGCCGTTGGGTCCGTTCGTGTTCACAGGTCTAGCATCGGATGGTCAAGGTCTTTCTCAATAGTTGAGTTCACAGACCAACCACCACTGACGTTGGAGGCCGTTGCGCATGGCCAGTACCACCGCGACCGAGCGGGAGGGCACCTCCCGAGGGGGCGGCACGCTGTACCGCGGCGATCTGGGCATGTGGTCATGGGTCGCCCACCGCATCACCGGCGTGCTCACCTTCTTCTTCCTCTTCGCGCACGTGATCGACACCGCGCTCGTCCGGGTGTCGCCGCAGACGTACGACGCGGTGATCGAGGTGTACAAGAACCCGGTCGTCAACGTGATGGAGATCGGTCTCGTCGGCGCGGTGCTCTACCACGCGCTCAACGGCATCCGCATCATGCTGGTCGACTTCTGGGAGAAGGGCCCGCGCTTCCAGCGCGCCATGCTCTGGGCGACCCTCGGCATCTGGGTCGTCGTCATGGTGCCCGGCGCCTACTTCATGATCGAGCGGACGCTGTCCGACCTGTTCGGGGGCAAGTGATGTCGAACGCACTCGGCCTGGCCAAGCCCCGCGCGCCGCGCAGGCCCGCCGCCCGCCGCAGCAACTTCGAACTTTATAGCTGGCTGTTCATGCGCATCTCGGGCATGGCGCTCGTCGTGCTGGTGCTCGGGCACCTGTTCATCATGAACGTCCTCGACGGCGGCGTGCACCGCATCAACTTCGGTTTCGTCGCCGGTCGCTGGGCATCGCCGTTCTGGCAGATGTGGGACCTGTCGATGCTCTGGCTCGCGCAGATCCACGGCGGGAACGGCCTCCGCACGGTGATCAACGACTACGCCCGCAAGGACGCCACCCGGTTCTGGCTGAAGATCCTGCTCTACGTCTCGATGGTGTTGATCATTTCCCTCGGCACGTTCGTGATCTTCACCTTCGACCCGAACATCACCGACTGACGCGCTGCGGGAGAACGTGAAATGCAGTTCCACAAGTACGACGTAGTGATCATCGGTGCGGGTGGCGCGGGTATGCGCGCGGCCATCGAGTCCGGTCAGCGCGCCCGCACCGCGGTGCTGACCAAGCTGTACCCGACCAGGTCGCACACCGGCGCGGCGCAGGGCGGCATGTGCGCCGCCCTCGCGAACGTCGAGGAGGACAACTGGGAGTGGCACACCTTCGACACGATCAAGGGCGGTGACTACCTGGTCGACCAGGACGCCGCCGAGATCATGGCGAAGGAGGCCATCGACGCGGTCCTCGACCTGGAGAAGATGGGCCTGCCGTTCAACCGCACGCCCGAGGGCAAGATCGACCAGCGGCGCTTCGGCGGGCACACCCGCAACCACGGCGAGGCCGCCGTGCGCCGGGCCTGCTACGCGGCGGACCGCACCGGTCACATGATCCTCCAGACGCTGTACCAGAACTGCGTCAAGCACGGCATCGAGTTCTTCAACGAGTTCTACGTGCTCGACATCTGCCTGACCGAGACGGCCGACGGCCCGGTGTGCACCGGCGCGGTCGCCTACGAGCTCGCGACCGGCGAGATCCACGTGTTCCAGGCCAAGTCCGTGGTCTTCGCGACCGGCGGCTTCGGCAAGGTCTTCAAGACCACGTCGAACGCGCACACCCTGACCGGCGACGGCATGGGCATCGTGTTCCGCAAGGGCCTGCCGCTGGAGGACATGGAGTTCTACCAGTTCCACCCGACCGGCCTCGCGGGCCTGGGCATCCTGCTCACCGAGGGCGCCCGCGGCGAGGGCGCGATCCTGCGCAACGCCGACGGCGAGCGGTTCATGGAGCGGTACGCGCCGACCATCAAGGACCTGGCGCCGCGCGACATCGTCGCCCGCTCCATGGCCCTGGAGGTGTTGGAGGGCCGCGGCGCGGGTCCGAACAAGGACTACGTGCTGCTGGACTGCACGCACCTCGGCGCCGAGGTGCTGGAGACGAAGCTCCCGGACATCACCGAGTTCGCCCGCACGTACCTCGCGGTCGACCCGGTGACCGAGCCGGTCCCGGTGTACCCGACGGCGCACTACGCCATGGGCGGCATCCCGACCAACGTCCACGGCGAAGTGCTGCGGGACAACGACCACGTCGTCCCCGGCCTGTACGCGGCGGGCGAGTGCGCGTGCGTCTCGGTGCACGGCGCGAACCGCCTGGGCACGAACTCGCTGCTGGACATCAACGTGTTCGGCCGCCGCGCGGGCATCGCCGCCGCGGAGTACGCGCTGGCGCACGAGCAGCTCGACCTGCCGGAGAACCCGGCCGCCGCCGTCGAGGCGCAGGTCGCGCTGGTGCTGTCCGAGCACGGCCACGAGCGCGTCGCGGACATCCGCATCGCGTTGCAGGCCACCATGGACGCCAACGCGTCGGTGTACCGCACCGAGGACACGTTGAAGCAGGCGCTGCACGACGTGCAGGCGCTCAAGGAGCGCTACGCGCGGATCACCGTGCAGGACAAGGGCAAGCGGTTCAACACGGACCTGCTCGAAGCGGTCGAGCTCGGCTTCCTGCTTGAGCTGGCCGAGGTGCTGGTCGTCGGCGCGCTGGCGCGGAAGGAGTCGCGCGGCGGTCACGCCCGCGAGGACTACCCGACCCGCGACGACACGAACTTCATGCGCCACAGCATGTACTACAAGCAGGGCGAGGCGCTGGCCGCCGACATCCGGCTTGACTACAAGCCCGTGACCTTTACCCGGTACCAGCCGATGGAGCGCAAGTACTGATGACCGCCTCTACTGCTGAACAGACGTCCGCCTCGGGCTCGAAGGGCTCCGAGCCGCCGGTGCCCGAGGGCGCGATCACCGTCACGGTGAAGATCCGGCGCTTCAACACCGAGTTCGACGACGAACCGCGCTGGGACTCCTTCGAGATCCCGGCCCTCCCGTCGGACCGCGTGCTGAACCTGCTGCACTACGTGAAGTGGTACCTGGACGGCACCCTGACGTTCCGCCGGTCGTGCGCGCACGGCATCTGCGGCTCGGACGCGATGCGCATCAACGGCGTGAACCGCTTGGCGTGCAAGGTGCTGCTGAAGGACCTGCTGTCCGCGGGCGGCAAGCCGACCACGATCACCATCGAGCCCATCAAGGGTCTGCCGGTCCACAAGGACCTGCTGGTCGACATGGAGCCGTTCTTCGAGGCGTTCCGCGCCGTGCAGCCGTACCTGATCAACTACTCCCCCGAGCCGACGCGGGAGCGGTTGCAGTCGGCGGCGGACCGCGAGCGGTTCGACGACACCACCAAGTGCATCCTGTGCGCCTGCTGCACCACGTCGTGCCCGGTGTACTGGTCGGACGGCTCGTACTTCGGGCCCGCCGCGATCGTGAACGCGCACCGGTTCATCTTCGACAGCCGGGACGAGGGCGCCGAGGAGCGGCTGGACATCCTCAGCGACAAGGAGGGCGTGTGGCGCTGCCGCACGACCTTCAACTGCACCGACGCGTGCCCCCGCGGCATCCAGGTGACGAAGGCGATCCAGGAAGTGAAGCGCGCGCTGCTGTTCAAGCGGGTCTGACGCGGCCTGAACCGAAGAGCCCCCCACCCGGTCGTCGGGTGGGGGGCTCTTCGGTTTCCGGGGTCACAGACCGAGCTGCGCCAGCTTCGCCTCTTGTTCGGCGTTGCGGCGGGCACGGGCCTTCTTGGCCCGCAACGACCGCAGGTACATGACCAGTCCCAGCAGGACGCCCAGCGCCGCGACACCGGTGACCGGCAGGCCGACGTTGCCGAACGCGGCCTCCATCGGGGTCTTGCCCGCCGTCAGCTTGTTCACGTCGCCGCCGGTGCCGTTCGGGGCGCCGGGGACGCTGGTCTCGGTCGGCTTGGGCTCGGTGGTCTTCTTCTTCGCCTGTGGCGCGCCGTCCACCAGCCTGCCGATGTCGCCGGAACCCTGGAGCTCGAAGCCGTAGTCGAGCAGCGCCACCGCCTGGTCGGCGATCGGCGCCGCCTGCTTCGTACCGCGCAGCAGCCCGACGATGAGCCGCTTGCCGCCGCGTTCCGCCGCGCCCACGTAGGTGTTCAGGGCGTCGTCGGTGTAACCGGCCCGACCGCCGAGCGCGCCCTCGTAGTTGCCCAGCAGGAGGTTGTCGTTGACCACCTGGATCGTGCCCCGGCCGCTCGGCGCGGGGAAGTTGATCTGCGGGGTGCCGATCGCCTTGGCGAACTCCGGGTACTTCATGGCCGCGCGGAAGATCAGCGCCACGTCGTAGGCCGACGTGCTCGTGCCGGGGGCGTCGAGGCCGGACGGGGTGATCGCCCGCGTGTCCAGCGCGCCCAGCTCGACGGCCAGCGCGTTCATCTTGCGGACCGCGCTGGGCACACCGCCCAGCCGCCGCGCGAGCGTGTGCGCCACGTCGTTGCCGGACATCATCAGCAGCGCCTGCATGAGCTGGTCCACGGTGTACTGGCCGCCGTCGCGCAGACCGACGCACGTGCACTCCTGGTCCACGTCCTCCTGCGTCGCCACGACCGTCGTGTCCAGCGGCAGCTCCTTGGCCACCACCATGGCCAGCAGCACCTTCATCACCGAGGCGGGGCGCTGCCTGCCGTGCGGGTCGTACGCCGCCAGCACGGCGCCGCTGTCCATGTCCGCCACCACCCAGCTCGCCGCCGTCACGCCGTCCGGCACGGGCTTCGCGTTCGCGGGCAGCACCAGCGCGCACTCCGCCAGGCGTTCGCCGCCGACGGGCGTCTCCGGGACCGGCAGCGGGCTGGGCGGCTTCATGCCGTCCGGCACCTGTTCCGACGTGTCGACCGGAGGCGGGGGACTCACGCGGTTCTCGCAGTTCGCGGGCTGTGCCACCCGCACGGGAGCGGGCTGCGCGGTGCCGATCGGCGAGACCAGTGCGGCGCTTGCGATCAGCGTGCAGACGGACAGGACCAGGGCAAGGGCGGGCCGTCGAACGGTGGAAGGCACCCGACCAGGCTATCCACCCCCGTCGGGTGACGTGCACCCACCACGTCCGATACTGCTCGGGTGAAGCTCTCCCGGTGGATGTCCGCGTTCCTGGTCGCCTTCGGGGTGTGGTCGTGGGTGATCTGGCCTACCTTCCTGCGCAACATCTGGAAGGACCCGCGCTCGTGGGACGACGGCGCGACCGCGTTCTTCACCGTGCACCTCGTGCTGGTCGTGGCGTCGTTGACGTTCGGGACCGTGATCGGGGTGCTGGGGGTGCGGGGCCTGCTGGCCCTGCGCGCCCCGCGTTCCTGACCCACCACGCCTTGGAGGCCCGTCCCGTGGAATTCGTGCGACTGCTGCTGGTGTTCCTGCACCTGCTCGGCATGGGGATGCTCGTCGCGATGTTCTTCCTCCAGTTGCGCGCGGGAGCGGGTGCGCCGCTGAACAAGGGCTGGCTGCACGGCTCCGGGCTGCAACTGCTCACCGGCCTGGCATTGGTCGGGCTGGCACCGCTGACCGACAAGGACTACGACCACTTCAAGGTCGGCGTGAAGCTGCTGGTGCTCGTCGTGATCGGCGTGCTCGCGTTCGCCTACGTGCGCAAGCCCGCGGCACCGACGTGGCTGCCGCGGGCGTTGGCCGGCTTGGTCGTGCTCAACGTGGGCGTCGCGGTTTTCTGGACCTGAGGGTCAACCCGGCCAGCAGACCCGCACCGACGAGGCTCGCGGCGGTGCGGGTGCTGGGTCGGCTGGTGACCATGATCGTCGGCCGGATGACGGCGGGCACAGGCGCCGGGATGACCTTCTCCGGCAGGTTGTCCGTGGCCGTTGCCGTCCAGGCGGTGATGAAGAGCAGGAACTGCGCCACCAGGTTCGCGAACACCAGGATGCCGATGACCGGCCCGAACGCCGCGCCAGCCGGAGAACTGGTCACGCTGGACAGGTAGATCGTGGCCACCTGCTTCAGCACCTCGAACCCGATACTGGCCGCGAGCGCGCCCTTGAAGGCGCTGCGCCAGGTCACCGGGTCCCTGGGGAGCTTCGCGAGCACCCAGAGGAAGACGAGCCAGTTGGCGGCCAGACCGAGCACGATCGTCCCGACCTTCAACAGGAACTCGGCCCACCCGACACCCTCCAGCCCCACCAGCCGGAGCAGCAGGTTCGCGAACCCGGACCCCGCCGCCGTGATGCCGAAGGACACGACGAGCGCGGTCCCGAGCCCGAGGAGGGCCAGGAGGTCCTTCAGGTAGGTCTTCAGGAACGGCAGATCCGCCTTCGGATGCCCCCACTGCGCGGTCAACGCGTCCCGCAGGTTAGCCATCCACCCGAGCCCCGAGTACGCGGCGCCCAGGAGCCCGAGGACACCGACCGTGCCCTTGGACTCGATCGCCTGCTCCACAACCTGGTTGAGGGTGTCCCCCAGGGTGCCGGGAACCGCGTCCTGTATGGCCACCCTCAGTTCGTCCAGGAGGTCCGGCTGGGACGACAGGACGATACCGGCGACGGCGAAGGCGATCATCAGGATGGGAACCAGCGAGAGCACGCTGAAGTACGTCACCGCGGCGGCGTAGTGCGAGCCGTAACTCTCGGTGTACCGCTGCACAGCCCGCATGATGTGATCCAGCCACGCGTGCTGCCGCCGAAGCTTGTCGATCTTGGATTCGCTTTCCGCCACGGGGTGACGCTACCCAGGGTTACCTTGACCTGCACGTTGGTACTTGCCTGGGTGTGTGCCGGGTACGTGTGCCTGGGTGTGTGCCGGGTACGTGTGGGGTGGGTGTGTGTTGCGGGTACGTGTGGGGTGGGTCGTCGAGTGCAGGGCGGTTCGTTTGGGGTGATCCTGGAGCCGGCCGATTTGACTTGGGGACCCCTCTTTTGCCCCTTTGATCGGGCCAAAAGGGCAGGCTGAAGACCTACCCGATCATCAATTTTAAGGGGCAAAACCCCAAGTAAAATCGGCCTCAAGCAAGCACATGGCACCAGTCAGGAAATCGGCAGCCTATCCTACTAAGCCAGCCAATCAGCTTTAATACCTTTATGTCTTTACTCAGCCACAACGTCACGCAACATCCGCATGCAACTGTGGTCGATTTTACTTGGGGTTTTTGGCGCTAAACTCAGTCGGGCGGCAAGCTTTCCACCTGCCGTTTTTGCCCGACTAGCGCCAAAAAGAGGGGCCCCAAGTCAAATCGACCACACCCACCTACGCAACCGCCCAACCCAAACACCACCCACACAAACAGCCACCCAGCCCCCAACCCACCGGCAGCTCATCACTCACTACGCAGGCGCCAAAAACCCAATCCGCTCATAAGCCCGAGCCAACGTCACAGACGCCACCTCACGAGCCCTCTCAGCCCCCCGAGCCAACACCTTGTCCAACTCAGCCGGATCATCAAGATAAGCAGCAACCCGAGCCTGCACAGGAGTCACGAATTCCGTGAACACCTCACCCAGGTCCTTCTTCAAATCCCCATAACCCCGACCAGCATAATCCGCTTCCAACTCCGGAACAGCCCGCCCGGTCAACGCCGAGTAAATGGTCAACAGATTACTGACCCCAGGCTTCTCCACCACATCAAACACAACCTCACGCCCAGCATCAGTAACAGCCGAACGAATCTTCTTGGCGGACCGCTTGGGATCCTCCAACAACTCCACCATCCCAGCAGGCACAGACTTGCTCATCTTCGCCGCAGGATCCTGAAGATCATAAATCTTAGCCGTGTCCTTGACAATATAAGCCTCAGGAACCCGAAAAGTCTTCCCATACCGCTTGTTGAACCGCTGCGCCAGATCCCGCGTCAACTCCAGGTGCTGCCGCTGATCCTCCCCAACGGGAACGAACTGCGTCTGGTACAACAAAATATCCGCGGCCTGCAAGATCGGGTACGTGAACAACCCCACCCCGACGTGATCAGCCGTCTGCCGAGCCGACTTGTCCTTGAACTGGGTCATCCGCCCGGCCTCACCGAACCCGGTCAAGCACTGCATCACCCACCCCAACTGGGCGTGCTCCGGAACGTGGCTCTGCACGAACAAAGCCGACCGCTCCGGGTCGATCCCCAGCGCCAGCAACTGCGCGGCCGACACCCTGGAGTTCTGCCTCAGCGTCTTGGGGTCCTGTTCGACCGTGATGGCGTGCAGGTCGACGACGCAGTAGAACGCGTCGTGCGATTCCTGCAAGGCGACCCACTGCCTGACCGCGCCCAGGTAGTTGCCCAGGTGGAACGAGCCCGCTGTCGGCTGGATGCCGGACAGGACTCGGGGACGGCTGGTGGGGGTTGCGCTCTCGGTCGACACGGAACTGATTGTGCCGGGTGCTCAGGCCTGGGTGGTGGCCGGTGCTGGTGTGGGGGTGTCCGAGGTCGGCGGGGTGACCACGCGCTGGTTCTGCTCGGAGACGACGACGCCCTTGCGGCGCCGCAGGAAACCGGTGACCAGGCCGATGACGCCCACCGCGACCGCACCGACGCCGACAGGGCCCGCCAGGGCGCTGTCGAAGGCCGTCCGCGCCACCGTGCCGTCAGCGGCCAGTGCGACCCCCGGCGACAGCAGGACGGACGTGGTGGACACGACGACCAGACTCAAAGCCGCACTGCGACCGCGCACTGCCGAGCCTCCTCAGAAGACAGCCGTCACCACTTCGGGTGAACTCTGTGGCCTGGATGCCGCGACCCTACCGAAGCTGTGCGATTCTCATCCGCCACTCCGGTGAACGCGACCGGCCGAAGATTAGCGGTCAAGGGGTGCGCTCTCCACGAGTGGGGTCTTCCTCACAGTTTCGACTCGTCCGTACGTCGTAGTCCGCTGCCGCGCCGTGCGGCCCGCGAGCGCCGCCGTGGCGACCAGTTGCTCGGCCGTCCTGGCGGACCCGTGCTCGGAGCCGGCCATGCGGCTGATCGTCTCCTCCATGAGCGTTCCGCCCAGGTCGTTGGCACCGCCGCGCAGCACCTCCGAGGTGCCCTCGTCACCGAGCTTCACCCACGAGACCTGCACGTTGTCGACGCGGCCGTGCAGTGCGAGCCGCGCGAACGCGTGCACGGCGCGGTTGTCGCGGCGGGTCGGGCCGGGGCGGGCGACACCCGCGAGGTAGATGGGCGCGTTGCGGTGCACGAACGGCAGTCCGACGAACTCGGTGAGGCCTCCGGTGCGGTCCTGGAGCGCCGCGAGGGTGCGGAAGTGGCCGAGCCAGTGACCGGGGTGGTCCACGTGGCCGTACATCATCGTGGAGGACGAGCGGATGCCGACCTCGTGCGCCGTGCCGACGACCTCCAGCCACGTGGCGGTCGGCAGCTTGCCCTTGGTGAGGACCCAGCGGACGTCGTCGTCGAGGATCTCGGCGGCCGTGCCTGGAATCGTGTCGAGACCGGCGTCCTTCAACTCCTGGAGCCATTCGCGGACGCTCACGCCCGCCTTGGCGGCGGCGCTGACGATCTCCATCGGGCTGAACGCGTGGACGTGCATGCCGGGCAGCCGCTTCTTGATGGCCCGGACGACGTCCGCGTAGTAGGTGACCGGCAGCTTCGGGTCGATGCCGCCCTGCATGCAGACCTCGGTGGCGCCCGCGTCCCACGCCTCCTGCGCGCGGTCCACGACCTCGTCGGTGGACAGCCGGAACGCGTCGGCGTCGCGTTCGCGCTGCGCGAAGGCGCAGAAGCGGCAGCCGACGTAGCAGACGTTCGAGAAGTTGATGTTGCGGTTGACCACGTAGGTCACGTCGTCGCCGACCACGCTCGCGCGCAGCTCGTCGGCGAGGCGGGTCATGGTCTCCAGCGCGTCGCCGTCGGCCGTCAGCAGCGCCATGGCGGCGTCCGTGTCGTCCAGGATGCCCGCGGGGTTGTCCGCGGCGAGGCTCAACGCCCGGCCCACGTCCTCAGGAAGCCGGGAAACGGCCTTGGGGACGCTGAGGGACGACCAGTCGCCGTAGACGGTCTCGAAGTCGCTCCGGCGGTCCTCCGTGCGGCCCTCGGTGTCGATGGACGTGTTGAGGTCCGCGCGGCCGTAGGTGTCGACGCCGCCGTCCGGCTCCTGCCACTCACGTCCGACGACCTCCGCGGAAGCGTTTGCGAGCCCGTCGGCCGACGCGAGCGCGGCGACGTGGCCGGTGAGCCTGCTGTCGATCCACTGGCCCGCCATCGCGCGGACGTAGCGCGGGTAGACGTTGAGGCGCTCGCGGAGGTCGTACCCGACGGCCTTCGTGCGCTCGACCAGCTCGTCGATGTGCGGCCACGGGCGTTCGGGGTTCACGTGGTCCGGGGTGATCGGCGAGACGCCGCCCCAGTCGTCGATCCCGGCGCGCAGCATCATCGGGAACTCGTCGCCGACGAGGTTCGGCGGCGCCTGCACGCTCGTCGTCGACGGCATGAGCAGCCGGGCGACCGAGATGGTCGCGGCCAGCTCGTGCAGGTCGGCGTCGGGCATGCCGCGCATCGCCGTGTCCGGCTTGGCCCGGAAGTTCTGGATGATCACTTCCTGGATGTGCCCGTACTGCTGGGCGATCCCCCGGATCGCCATCAGCGACTCGGCACGCTCCGTGATCGTTTCGCCGATGCCGATCAGGATGCCGGTGGTGAACGGGACGTTCACCCGGCCCGCGTCGGTCAGCACCCGGAGGCGGACCGCGGGTTCCTTGTCCGGGCTGCCGTAGTGCGGCCCGCCCTTCTCGCTCCACAGCCGCGTGGCCGTGGTCTCCAGCATCATCCCCATGCTGGACGCGACGGGCTTGAGCCGCTGCAACTCCTCCCAGCTCAGCACGCCGGGGTTGAGGTGCGGCAGCAGGCCGGTCTCCTCCAGCACCGCGATGGCGCACGCCCGCACGTAGTCGAGCGTCGACGAGTACCCGCGCGCCTCCAGCCACTCCTGAGCGGCGGGCCACCGCTCCTCCGGGCGGTCACCGAGGGTGAACAGCGCTTCCTTGCACCCGGCGGCCGCGCCCTTCCTGGCGATCTCCAGGACCTCGTCGCGTTCCAGGAACGCCGCGGGCAGCTTGTGCGGCACGGTCGCGAACGTGCAGTAGTGGCACCGGTCGCGGCACAGCCGGGTCAGCGGGATGAACACCGACCGGCTGTACGTCACGACGCCCTCGCGGCCCTCCGCGCGCAGGTGCGCGTCCCGCACCCGCCCCGCGGCGCCGAACAGCTCTTCGAGGTCGTCGCCGCGGGCGTGCAGCAGCACCGCGGCCTCGGTCACGTCGAGCGCGACCCCGTCGTTCGCCCGCCGAAGCGCCCGCCGCATCGCGCTGGCGCTCGGCACGGGCTCGGGTGCGTTGAGGGAGATGTCCACTGCCACGTCAACGACCCTAGGCGGTGGAAATTCCTTCCCGTCTATCCAGTGAGATGCCGCACTCGTGTCGGCTAGCGGGTCGCCAGCAGCAGTTCGGTGTTGCGGTCGAGGGGCGTGCCGACCTTCGCGGGGTTCGCGTGGAGGTCGTTGAACGCGAATTCCCGGCCCAGCGAGGCCAATCCGGTCGCGGAGAAGTCGTCGTAGTCGACCTCGTAGGGCGCGTCGACCTCGATGAGCGTGGTGAACAGCGACAGCGTGCCGTCCCCGTTGTCCGCGATCTCGATCACCCGTGCGTGCTGCGGGTAGTCGACGTGCGCGGCCGTGTTGATCTCCCAGAACGCGCGCTCCGGGGTCGCGTGGCCGTGCGCCGTGATCGCGTTGGTGTGCGTGTGGCCGTTGACCCAGGCGAGCACGTTCGGGTAGCGCTGGAGCAGCGCGACGAGCGCGTCGCCGGTCAGCCTGGGTTCGAGCGGTCGCCGCTGCTCGGGCAGCGTGTTCGTCATCGTCCCGCTGGTGTGGTGGCTGAACAGCACGAACCGCTCGTCGGTGACCGGTTTCCGCACCAGGCGGCCGAACACGTCGTAGTAGCGGGAACTGCCGCGCCGCAGCACGTTCTCCAGCCACTGGTACTGGTGCAGCCCGATCGCGCCCTCGGAGTACCCGCCCGCCGACGTGGTGTCCAGGCTGACGCCCGTGACGCCGGGCGCGATCCGGAACTTGTAGAACACGTCGATCCCGTCGGCGTTGTCGGCCGTGAAGCCGTGCCCGACCGGTCCCGGCCCGGTGTTGCGCGGGTGGAGGTGCGCGCGGACGAACTCGGCCGTGGTGAACGGCCTGCGCCGCGCGTCCGGCGTCACCGTGCGGGTCACGCCCTCCTTGAGGAGCGAGGCGAACTCGGGCGCCCCGTGCGGGTCGACGAGCGCGAGGACCAGCTTGAGCGTCATGGCGTCGTCGAAGCCGGTGATCTTCTGGTCGCCGGTGAACATGCCGTCCAGCAGGGGCAGCCCGTCGGGCAGCGTGCCCGCCATGGCGGAGTCGTGGTTGCCGAACGTCGAGTACCACGGCACCCGCAGGCCTTCACTCGCGAACGGCCGGATCGACGCGTCCAGCAGGCCGGGGACGACGGGGAAACCGATGGCCCGGTACCGGTCCGCGAACGCCGACTCGGGGTGCCAGTACAGCTCGCTGCCCGAGTTGTGCACGCCCTCGTACCGGTGGGGGTCGCCGGAGTTGGGCGTCAGGACACCGCCGTTGAGGACGTCCAGGTACCACCGCATCTCGTTCGACTGGTGGTTGTCGGTGTTGTCGCCGGTGGTCATCACGAAGTCGACCGGCCGCCCGGTGAACGGCCCACCGCGCAACCCGTTCACCCTCCGCACGAGCGCGGCCGACGTGCGGCTCGCGAACAACTCCTGTGACCGGTGCGCCGACCCCCGGATCAACGGGTGCAGGTACTCGAACCGCGCCGGGCTCTGCGCGTCCACCGAGTGCATGTCGGTGAACTGCACGAAGCACGCCAACGACTTCCGCCGCTCAACCCGCTTGGGATTCGCGGTCGCCAACTCACCCCGCACCACAACCGGCCACCCCGGCCCAGCCGCCAACCGCCGATACCCACCAGCCCCGACCGGCGTGGCCACCACGTCTAACGTCGTCCCACCGCCACGCGCCCAAGCGGGCGGCGCACCCAACACCACCCCCGCGCCAGCCACACCCGCCGCACGGAAGAAGCCCCGCCGGTTCAACGACCCCATCGGTGATCCCCTCGGTCCAGGAGGGGGCAACGTCCCACGGGGACCACCGGGACGTCACCGATTACACCCGAAGACTGGCCTGGCGCAAGGACATCAGTCCTCGTACCGCACGGTCACCGGCGCGTGGTCGGACCAGCGCTCCGTCAATCGCCCTGCTGGGCGAGCAGATCCGCGCGGATCGGGCCTGGGGTCACGCGGCATAAAGGGTTTCCCTGGTGTCCATGACCTGCTGCCGGAAGAAGGGGTTGCGGATGCTCGATCCGCTCACCAGGTCGACCGGCCTCCCCAGAACGGCCTCCAGCCCCTCCTTCAGGGCGAAGTAGGTGCCGAAGTGGTCGATCCCTTGCCCGGTGGCGAATTCGACCAGGATGTCGACATCGCTCGAAGCGACGTCGAACGCGTCACCGAGCGCGGAGCCGAAGAGGTCGAGGCGGCGCACCTCCAGGCGGCGGCAAAGGTCGACGATCTCGTTCACCCTGTCCGCGACGAGTTCGTGCACTTCCACCGCCTCCAGGCGCGACCGGGCCCGACCCGGCTCAGTCCTCGTACCGCACGGTCACCGGCGCGTGGTCGGACCAGCGTTCGGCGTACGTCGCGGCGCGTTCGACCACCGCCGTGACGGCCCGCTCGGCCAGCCCCTCGGTGCTGATCTGGTAATCGATCCGCCACCCGGAATCGACGTCGAACGCCTTCCCGCGGTACGACCACCACGTGTACGGGCCGGTCACGTCGGGGTGGAGCTTGCGCATGACGTCGACGTAGCCGGACTCGAAGACGCGGTCCATCCAGGCGCGTTCCCCCGGCAGGAAGCCGGAGGACTTCTGGTTGGTCTTCCAGTTCTTCAGGTCGGCTTCGCGGTGGGCAATGTTCCAGTCGCCGCACACGACGACCTCGCGGCCGTCGGCGGCGGACTTCTCGCGCAGCTCGACCAGGTACGGGAGGAACTCGGTCATGAACCGGTCCTTCTCGTCCTGCCTGGGGGTGTCGACGTCGCCGCTCGGCAGGTACAGGCTGGCCACGACGACGCCGGGCAGTTCCATCTCGACGTAGCGCCCGCTCAGCTCGAACTCCTCGGCGCCGAAGCCGATCCGCACGGCGTCGGGGGCGGTGCGGCTGAGCAGCGAGACGCCGCTGCGGCCCTTGACGGACGAGTGGGCGTGGACGACGTGCCAGCCGTCCGGCTCACGCACCTCGTCGGTGAGCTGGCCCGGCTCGGCCCGGACCTCCTGGAGGCACACGACGTCCGCCTCGGTGGCGTCGAGCCACTCCAGGTAGCCCTTCTTGGCGGCGGCACGCAGGCCGTTGACGTTCACGGTCGACACGGTCAGCACGCGGGAAGCCTAGCCACGGGCCGCGGTGTGGAAGCCGTACGGGTAGCGCGCCCGGCAGCCGGTGCAGTGCGCCACCAGGCCGAGCATGCCGACCAGCACGCTCGACGCCTCGGCGGGCACCGCTTCGAGCGGCTCCCCGTAGGCCTCGGTGACCAGACCCGGCCACTCCGGATCGCACGCGCACGTCGTCATCTCGGCTTCGCCGCCGCGGAACCACTGGGAGAACATGGGACATATCAGACCATCAGGTCACCGTGCACTCGCTCTCGGAGGTGGGTGCGACGAACTCCTCGTTCACCCAGCGCCCGGTGTCGAGCATGCGGTACCCGTTCTCGACCTTGCGCTCGGCCCGCGTCACCGCGTCGCGCTGCAACGTCGACAGGACCGGCTGCGTGTCGGCCGGCCCGGACCGCACGTTCAGCACGTCCGCCGTCACGGTCATCCGGCACGTGGTCGACGCGTCCGCCTCACCCATCGGCTTCCCGCCGTTGGCGGCGTACATCAGCCCCGCACCGACCAGCACCCCGATCACGATCATGCCCCGCACCGGAATCCCGAACATCACTCGCCTCCCCGATCGACCACCCACCAGCAGGTATAGCGAGCGGAAGGCCGGTGTGGACGGTTCGACGGCGGAACCACCCGGCAAGCGAACCCAACGGGTGAGGCGATCACCGAGCGCTGAGGGGCCCTCAGCGCGTGATCGGGGGTCAGGCGCCGCGCCGCCTGCGCGTGGCGGTCACCGCGCCGACGCCCGCGACCAGCACCAGCAGGCCGAACGCCGTGAGACCCACCGTGCTCGCGCCCGTCGTGGCCAGGCCTCCGCCGGTCGTGGAGCCGCCACCGCCACCACCGGCGGGAGCGGTCGTGGTCGGAGTCGGTTGGGTCGTGGTCGGCTCGGGATCCGGGTCGACCGGGACGGGCAGGATCCTGACGGTGACGCCACCGCCGCAGTGGAGTCCGCAGGTGCCGATGTAGAAGCCCATCGTTCCGTGCTCGAACTTCCACGGCCCGCGGATCTCCAGCTCGTACGGACCCGCCGGGAGGTTGGTGAACTCCCACCGGCCGTTGGCGTCAGTGGTCGTCGCGGCGGCGAACAGGCCGGTGATCCGGTCGAACGCGGCGAGCTCGACGCCCGCCACGAACTCGTCGGCGTCACCGATCGTGTCCCCGTCGCGGTCGTAGTAGAGGTGGCCGAAGGTGCCGCCGGGTCCGGCGCCCGGCACCCGCACGACGTCGCTGGCCCACGGATGCCCGTTGGGGTCGCCGTCGGGGCCGAAGTCGCACGCAACCTTGACCGAGGCGAAGCCCGCCGCGTGCGGGGGCACGACACCGGTGATCGTCAGGGTCCGCGAACGGCCCGCGGGCACGGTCACGCCCGCGGCGTTCCACGCCAGGTCCCCGAGGACCATGTCGACGACGTGCGGCCCCTCACCGCTGCGGTCGCAGCCCGCCTTGACGCCGCTGATGTCCGCGTCGCCCTTGTTCGTGAGCACCACCACCATCTCGGCGGTCTGACCCACCTGGTAGGTGTCCTCGGTGAAGTCGATCGACACCCCGAGCTGGTCGCTGAACGGGCGGACCGCCCCGAACTCCAGGTACTCGTCGCCGTCGACGTCGACGTTCCGGGACGCCGACCGCACGACCCAGCCGTCCGGCGCGTCGCCCGCGGACACCCGGTAGTGGCGCAGGGGCAGGTCGCCGATCGTGAACCGACCGTCGGCACCGGTGCGGCCCCTGACCACATCGAGGTCGTTGGAGATGTTGATCTGAACGCCCGCCAGGCCCTCACCGGTGTCGGCGGCACCGTTGCCGTTGGCGTCGCCGTAGACGAGCCCGCTGACCGATCCCCTGCCCGAGTCCGGTTCGACGATCGAGGTGGCCCACTCGAAGGTGTTGTTCTCGAGCGAGCTGTCGTTGGCGGAGTAGATCCTGATGCGGCTGACCGGCTGACCGGCCCAGGAGTAGACGTAACCCTCCGCGGTGACGACCAGCTTCTCCCCGGCCGGGATGGAGGCGCCCGCCGGCGTGCCCAGCTCGCCGTAGCCACTGATGCCGAGCCGCGAGCCGCTCACGAACTCGTTGTACGCCTTCACCCCCGTGGCCATGGCGGTGCCGAGGTTGGTGACCGTGATCTCGACGGGGATCTTCTGGCCGACGAGGTACGGACCCCCGTTCACCTTCACCGTGACCGCCGGATCCGCGCCCGCGGCCACGACTTCCGGCTCCGGTGTGGTGGGCGCGGGTTCCACGACGGGAGTCGATGTTTCCGTGGTGGGTTCCGGCTCCTCGGCGTACGCGGTGGCGCATAGTGTTCCGCTGAGCGTTAAAGCTGCTGTGAGCGCGACTAACCTGCGCGCTGAATTCGCGAACAAGATGATGTTCCCCCCGGACAAGGCTCCACGAAGTGGAGCAGGACAGGCCCTCCGACCCGTTCCGGAACATATCGACCTGAATCGTTCGCACTCAAGGCTTTCGGCCACCCCCGCAAGACGAAGGGCCCGACCGGAATCCGGTCGGGCCCTTCAAATCACGAGATCAGGTCAGAAGGAAGCCATCTTCTTCTGGAGGTTCTCGTCCAGCGTCGCGAGGAAGTCCTCGGTCGTCTGCCACTCCTGGTCCTTGCCCACGAGCGCGGCGAGGTCCTTGGTCATCTTGCCGCTCTCCACGGTCTCGATGACGACCTGCTCCAGGGTCTCCGCGAACTTGGTGACCTCGGGGGTGCCGTCGAGCTTGCCGCGGTGCTTCAGGCCACCGGTCCACGCGTAGATCGACGCGATCGGGTTGGTGGACGTGGGCTTGCCCGCCTGGTGCTGGCGGTAGTGCCGCGTCACGGTGCCGTGCGCCGCCTCGGCCTCGACGGTCTTGCCGTCCGGGGTCATCAGGACCGAGGTCATCAGGCCCAGCGAGCCGAAGCCCTGCGCCACGGTGTCGGACTGGACGTCACCGTCGTAGTTCTTGCACGCCCAGACGTAGCCGCCCTCCCACTTCATCGCGGCGGCGACCATGTCGTCGATCAGGCGGTGCTCGTACGTGAGGCCCTTGGCGTCGAACTCCGCCTTGAACTCCTCGTCGAAGATCTTCTGGAAGATGTCCTTGAAGGCGCCGTCGTACGCCTTGAGGATGGTGTTCTTGGTGGACATGTACACCGGGTAGTTGCGCTGCAACCCGTAGGAGAACGAGGCGCGCGCGAAGTCCTCGATGGACTTGTTGAAGTTGTACATGCCCATCGCGACGCCGCCGTCGGCCGGGTATTCGGCGACCACGTGCTCGATCGGCTCGGAGCCGTCCTCGGGCTGGAACGTGATGGTCAGCTTGCCCGCGCCGGGGACCTTGAAGTTGGTCGCCTTGTACTGGTCGCCGTGGGCGTGGCGGCCGATGATGATCGGCTTCGTCCAGCCCGGCACCAGGCGCGGGATGTTCGAGATGATGATCGGCTCGCGGAAGACGACGCCGCCGAGGATGTTGCGGATCGTGCCGTTCGGCGAGACCCACATCTTCTTCAGGCCGAACTCCTCGACCCGCGCCTCGTCCGGCGTGATGGTCGCGCACTTGACGCCGACGCCGTGCTTCTTGATGGCGTTCGCCGCGTCGATCGTGACCTGGTCGTCGGTCGCGTCCCGGTGCTCGATGCCCAGGTCGTAGTACTCGAGGTTGACGTCCAGGTACGGGTGGATCAGCTTGTCCTTGATGAACTGCCAGATGATCCGGGTCATCTCGTCGCCGTCGAGTTCGACGACGGTGCCCTGCACCTTGATCTTGCCCATGTTCTCGGACTGCTCCCTTCGAGTTCCTACTCGCGACCCGCGCAAGCGGTACAAGCGTACTGCTAAAGCCTGATGGTCGTCGGTCGACCGTGACGTAAACGACGCCGCGACTTCACCGAGCCTGCCATGAGCCCGTCGAACCCGCGGAACTGACCGGTAGGTTCCGATGATCACCTAGGCTTCCCCGAACGAGTGATCTTGGGGGGAAGCAGTTGTCCACGGGACCAACCCACGCCATGAGCGGCCTGCTGGCCTGGGCCGCCGTCACGGCGCTCGCCGCCGACCACCCGATCGGCCAGTTGGAGCCGCAGAGCTGGGCCGTCGGCGCCGTGCTGGCCACCGGGGCCGCGCTGCTGCCTGACCTGGACCACCCCGGCTCGACCGTGTCGCGCACGTTCGGGCCGCTCACCCAGGGCATCTCCGGCGGTGTGAGCGCGGTCAGCGCGTTCGTCTACCGGACCACGCGTACCAAGCGCGACTCGAAGCGCGAAGGCGGCCACCGCGGGCTCACGCACACGCTGGTGTTCGCGCTGTTCGCCGCCGTCGGCACCACCGCGATCGTGCAGACCAGCCAGAAGTGGGCGCTGCCGCTGCTGATGTTCATCTTCGCGGGCCTCGCCGTGCGCGGGATCATGAACGACTGGTGCCCCAAGCAGGACGCGCTGCTGATCACCGCCGCGTCGGCGGCGATCACCTGGATCTGCCTGTCGTGGACCGCGCAGACGTCCGCGAGCGCGGCGGCGTGCGGGCTGGCGGTCGGCATCGGCTGCGTCGCGCACTACCTCGGCGACGCGATCACCGAGCAGGGCTGCCCGATCCTGTGGCCGATCCCGCTGGGCGGCAAGACGTGGTTCGCCGTGGCGCCGCCGAAGATCATGCGGATGAAGACCGGCGGGAAGGTCGAGATGGCCGTCGTCGGGCCGATCATCACGGTGCTGTCGGTGTGGTTGTCGGCCGCTGCGTTGCAGAACGTGGGTGTGCTGCCGTTCTTGGGTGGGTTTGACCTGTTGCCGATCTGATCGGGGGGTCGGCGCTGTGGTGTCACCCGGTCGGGGTGGGTTAGGCGGGGTGGGCGCCTACGGTGTCGCGGATTTGGGAGCCGAGGGTGCTGGCGCCTTCTCGGGCGCAGTGGGCGCAGCAGAAGAAGCGGCCTTCGACTTCTACGCCGTGGCCGAGGATGCGGCAGTCGCAGTGTTCGCAGCGTGGGGCCAGGCGTTGGATTGCGCATTCGAAGCTGTCGAAGGTGTGTACGCCTCCGCTCACGGTGCGGATCTCGAAGGCCATCCAGTAGTCGTTGCCGCACACGTCGCAGGTCGCCATGACGGGGAGCCTGGGGGAGGTTGGGGTGGGGCGCAACTTTTGGCGTGGTCACGTGGGGGTGGCTGCGGGTTCCAGCGGGGTCACCGGCTGCGGGTCGCGTTCCAGCGGGGTGTGGCCGATTTGACTTGGGGCCCCTAGATTCGACCCTTCGCCGGGCACTAAGGGCGGAGGGTGAAGCTGCCGCCCGGCGAAAGTTTAAGGGTCGAATCCCCCAAGTAAAATCGGCCACGGTTCTAGGGCGGTGGCTGCCGGTCCCGTAGTGGGTCACCTGGTTGGTCTGCCGGTCCCGTAGTGGGTCGCCCGTAGCTCGCGTCGGTGGTGGGTCACCCGTGGGCTCACCTTGGTGGTGGGTCGCCCCACTGACCGCCCCGCCGTGCCACTGTCCCGCCGTTCTGCTTTCAGCCGTTTTGCTTTGCGCCGTCCAGCCATGCTTTCCCCTTTCCCTATCCCCCTTCCTTCCCCTTTCTCCGATTTGCTTTGGGAAAGCACGCTGGCCACCGACCGTTGCAGGGCGGGCCGGTGGCCAGCGCCCGATCAGCCGACGTTGTTCTTGACGGCGGTGATCAGTTCACCGTTGGTCGTGTCTCCTGAGAGTTCCCAGAAGAACACGCCACCGAGGTTCTGGTTCTTCGCGTAGGTGATCTTGCCGCCGATGGTGGACGGGGTGTCGTAGCTCCACCACTGGTTGCCGCACTTGGCGTACGCGGTGCCCGCTACGGTTCCGGTGCTCGGGCACTTGCCCTTGATCACCTTGTAGTCCTCGATGCCCGCCTCGTACGTGCCGGGCGCTGCGCCTGTCGCGGTGCCGCCCGGTGTCGCCTGGCTTACGCCGGTCCAGCCTCGGCCGTAGAAACCCAGGCCCAGCAACAGCTTGTCGCTTGGAATGCCCTTGCTCTTCAGCTTCTGGATCGCCGCATCCGTGTAGAAACCCGCCGTGGGGATGCCGGTGTACGTCGTCAGCGGCGAGTGCGGTGCCGTGGGGCCCTGTGGGTTGAAGCCGCCGAAGTAGTCGTAGGACATGGGGTTGTACCAGTTCACGTACTGCGCCGCGCCCGCGTAGTCGGCTTTGTCGATCTTGCCGTTCGTCGTGCCGTCCGCTGTGATCGCGGCGGTGACCAGGTTGTTCGTGCCGAAGCGGCTGCGCAGAGCGCCCATGAGGGTCTTGAACGAGGTGAACCCGCTGGTGTCGCAGCTCAGGCCGCACGCGTTCGGGTATTCCCAGTCGATGTCGATGCCGTCGAAGACATCCGCCCAGCGCGGGTCCTCCACCAGCTTGTAGCAGGAGTCGGCGAACGCGGTGGCGTTCTGCGCGGCCTGCGCGAAGCCGCCGGACCACGTCCAGCCGCCGAACGAGAACAGCACCTTCAGGTTGGGGTACAGCTTCTTCAGCTTGCGGAGCTGGTTGAAGTTGCCGCGCAGCGCGCCGGCGTCCCAGGAGTCCGTCGTACCGTCCACAGAGGACGCCGCGTCGTAGAACTTGCTCGTGTCCGCCTCGACGTCGCCGAGCACGCACTTGCCGCCGGACACGTTGCCGAACGCGTAGTTGATATGCGTCAACTTCGCCGCCGACCCGCTCGTGCGGATGTTCTTGACGTGGTAGTTGCGCTGGTACACGGTCCACTGCGCGAAGTAGCCGATGACCCGCTTCGAGATCGCCTGAGCACCGACCCCCGAGTCGGGGGCGGCGACGGCCGTCGTCGGCGCGGCGAGCATGCCCGCCACCAGCAGGGGGGCGAGGGTGGCTCCGCCGAGCGCCACCAGCTTTCGCCTGGCTGAACTGAACATGGATGGCTCCAGGTGCTCTCGTGGTGCCTGGGGCACCACACAGGGCGAGGCAGCCGACCGGGCAGCGGCGGACATCCGGTCGGGTCGAGGTGTTCAGAGCGTGATCAGTCGGACACACCCAAGCTAAGTGGACTAGACCACTGAGTCAATGGGCCCGCGCGGGTTTGGCCGAAGTTCACGGATGGGAACCGCTCCCACCGCCGACCGGCTTCACGTACCGGTGCGCCCGCACCACGACCCCTGCCGCCGCGTGGTGCTCGAACGGCCCTTCGTCCACCCACCCGCACCGCGCGTAGAACCGCCGAGCCCTCACGTTCCCCGGCACCACGGCCAGCCACGCGCGCGAATGCCCACCGCCCCCTACAAGCCGCTCAGCCTCCGCGAGCAGCACCCCGGCCACCCCCGCACCCCGGTGCGCGGCCTCCACGAAAACCTGCTCGACCTCGTCCCCGACCACCATCACGAACCCGACCACCGCACCGTCGACCACCGCGACGGTCGTGTCCCCGACCCGCTCGCCCGCCCGCACCCCGAACGACGCCTCGGTGCGGATCTCGACCACCGAGTCCGGCACGTTGCCGACGTGCCCATCTCGCCAACCCCGGAACCAGATGTCGGCGACGGCCGCGGCATCAGCGGGCACGGCGGGACGGAGGACGACGGCGGATTCGCGCTCACCAGGCATACGCCGAGTCTAAGAAGGACCGGCACCGGACCTGCCGCACGCGAAGCGGGGCAGGGCGGGCGCAGCCCACCAGCCGGGGTCCGGGGCGGAGCCCGCCGGGTGGGACTTGGGGGCTTCGCCCCGGAAAGACACGGACCAGGCCGGACTCGAACCGGCGTGCTCCCGCTCTGAGTGAGAGGGCGCGACAACCACTGCGCTACAGGTCCCCGTGTGAGCCGGGCCGGATTCGAACCGACGTCCTCCCCACGTGCTGTGGAGCGCGACAACCACTGCGCTACCGGACTCGTTGCCCAGCCTAACGGCTTTGGCCTGAGGTGGTGCGAGATCAAGCCCAACGGAGCAATCGGGGCCGTCGTCAGCCGGTCGGGTGATCAACTCGGGACGGGGCTGTCCGGTGGTTCGGTGGCACGCAATAAGGTCTGCTCCGCGGGGTCACTGATGATGGGCGGTTTCGTGCACGCGGTCGACTACTACGAGGTGCTTGGCGTCGGGCGCAGCGCGTCCACCAGGGAGATCAAGTCCGCCTACCGGGCCCTCGCCAAGGTCGTGCACCCCGACGCGGGTGGCAGCGGGGACGGGTTCCGGACGCTCCAGGAGGCGTACGAGACGCTCCAGGACCCGGTGCGGCGGTTCCACTACGACCGCGTCGGCGTGACGACCACGGTCGCCACCAGGCCGTCGGCGCGGACTCGGCGTTCGACGAAGCTGCGGGTGTTCGGCGAGGACCCGAACTTCGTGCCGCCGCGGCCGCGGGTGGACCTGGGCGACATCCCGTGGTGGCACCTGGTCGACCTGGCGCAGCGCGTCCGGTACGTCCCGACGAGCGGGCCCGGTCACGCGCCCGCGCTGGCGGCGATCACCGGGTGGCTGCTGCTGTTCCTGCCGGTGGCGGTGTTCGGGTTCTCGCTGCTGCTGCTCGCGGTGTGGCTGCCGCTGGTCGCGGCGGCGGCGTTGACGGCGTTCAAGCTGGTCCGCAAGTACCTGCGGACCATGCGGGCGGACCGGGCGTTCGCCGGGCGGTACGACACCGGCGTCGTCCACGGCCAGCCGGACGAGCGGCTGTGCGAGCGGTACAGCGCCGAGGTGCTCGGCCGGTACCTGACCAGGCTGCCCGGTGCGCGGATCTTCCACGGGCTGTCCTGGCCGGGGTCGGTGTTCGCGGACATCGACCACGCCGTGCTGTGCGGGAAGCGGCTCGTGCTGATCGAGTCGAAGTCCTGGTTACCGGGCCACTACGGCGCGGACGACGACGGGACGCTGTGGCGCAACGGCCACGTGTTCCGCGGCGGCGGCACGATGCTGCCCGAGGGCTTGGCCGCGTACCGGCACGCGCTGCCGGGGTTCGAGGTGCGCGGCGCGGTGCTGGTCTACCCGAGCCGCGCCGGGGAGATCACCACGGACGAGGACGAGAACCAGGTGGTCGTGCCGATGACGCCCGACCAGTTCGTGGAGGTCTTCGGCGAGTGGTTCGCCGAAGACCCCGCGACGGTGGACCGCGAGGCGCTTCGGGTGCTGCTGAACCAGGTGGTCGCTCAGGCGCGCGCGGCGGGGGCCTGAGCGACGAGGTCGTCCGGTCCCTTGCCCGCGAGCTGGCGCGCGGTGTCCACGTACAGGTCGAGCAGCAGGCTCATGTCCACGATCTTGCGGCGGACGCCCTCGGCCTTGGTGCCCTCCTTGGTGAACGGCGGCGGGAAGAGCGTGATGCCCTCCCACGGTGCCGCGCGCGCCGCCTCGGACCGCCAGTCCGGCCAGTAGCAGTCGGCGTAGAACTTGGTCAGCGCCCCGCCGAGGAACCACTCCAGCATCCCGCTGTAGGTCGAGTCGATGCTCTCCCACTCCAGCGTGTCCGGGGCCCAGTACCAGAGGCCGCCCGGCGGACCGTCCAACGCGGTGCCGTTGAGCGCGAACCGGCCGCCGAGCAGGTCGTAGCCGACCGTCATCTTGCCCACCTCCTCGTACTCGCCGAGGGCGGGCAGTGCGCCGCCACCGCCGAGCAGGCGGACCCAGTTGTCGATGACGAGGCCACCGGTGTGCAGGGCTATCGCGCCGAGCGCGGACCCCGCCGTCACCTGGAGGCGGTGCAGCGTGCGCCGCGCCGACTCGGGGCCGACCGGCAGCACCTCCACCGACAGTTCGGACTTCTCGATCAGTCCCTGCACCCAGGGCCATGCGGGACGGTCGACGTCGACGAGATCCTCGACCTGACGTGGTGCGCTCACCCGACCATTCTCACCTACTCCGGCGCTTCAATCACCCATTCCGGGGCTGCGAGCTTTCGAACTTCTACAGGACGTAACCGTGGGGAAGAACACGTAACGTTTCAACGGTTCCGTGCGAGCGCTGTTCACAGGCCTCTGATCAGGCGTTGAGCGTCCGACGATGATCGACCGCGAGTCGCGGAGTCGATCAGTGGACTCTGTAGTTTGGCCCACATGAGCGCCGACCTGGTGGGCCGATGGAGCGTCGACTACGGCTACCACAGCGCGATGGAGGACGAGGAGCTCGTGTTCCGCGCCGACGGCACCGGCTGGTGCGAGTGGGCGCGGCCGGGGGTCAGCGAGTTCACCGTGTTCACCTGGACGGCCACCGGACCCGGCGCCGTCCGGATCGTGCCGAACCGCGCGGCGCGCGGCGAGTTCGAGACGATCGTGGAACTCGACCCGCCCGGACCGGTCGACGCCGAGTACTCGATCGTGGAGGAGACGAGGCCGCTCTACCCCGACATGGAGGTGCTGGCGCTGCGGATGGCGCTGCCCTTCGCGGTGTTCCCCGCCGAGAGCTACGGACTCGCCAACCGGGAGACCCCGGAGGGCGACCGGCCCTACCTGCCCTGGCTCGACGACGAGCTGTGACCGTCCCGGCCTCGTATCGAGGCCGCCACGGCCTTACATTGCCCGCGGGACCACTAGTCAGTTCGGAGCGTTACAAGCATGCAGTCGCATCACGAGTTGGTCGGCACGCAGGTCTGGCGGACGTCGTTCGACCACCAGGTCCGCCTCACACTGGTCGCGCACCCGCGGCTCAGCGCCGAACTCGTCGTGGAAGTCCCGTTCGAGCTGTGCGGCGGCGCGGGCGAGAAGCACGAGATCAAGCCCGGCGAACCCGGCACCCTCACCCCCGTGCTCGGCCTGTTCATGAAGACCGTCGCCTCCGTCGACGTGACCGAGGACGAGTCGCTCACGCTCACGTTCGACGACGGCTGGACCCTCGCGGCCCGGCCCGACGGCGACTTCGAGTCGTGGAGCATCGTCGAGCTGTGACGACCGGGTGACCGCGCTCGTCGGGCGGGCCACGTCGACGAGCGCGGCCTTCGGTGATGGCGCGGGCTCGGGTGTCGAGGAAATATTTGCCGCCAATAGGGTTAGCGGCGCCACCAGAAGTAATCGGATTCCTCGCGCAAATCCGCTTTCGCTAGGCCGAATCGGTGAACCTCACAAATAGTTCGACTGACCTCTTTCCGAACTCCGGCGCTCCGTTACCTTGGAGCGTCGGCGCTACCGAACCGGTCAAGAGGATTCACGGAGAAACCTGGCGGGGGCATGGACCACCACGAGTACGAAGTCGACGGCCGAACGCACAACGAACACTCCGGCGCGACTCACCACTCCCTGCAAGCACGCGACGTCCAGGGAGGAATCAACGTCCACACCACCGCGCCGGAACCACTCCTCCCACCGCTGCCCTGGAGCTACACCGCAGCGGCGTACGGAGCGCTTTTCGCCGTGACGAGCGCGTACTCCCACACAATCGCCAACCTCAACCTGACGGTCTGGGATTGGCTGAAACTGACCCTCAGCGCCGCACTGCTGATCCCCGTCTTCATCACCACCGAATACCGCCTGCAAGGCACCGAATTCGCCCCACTGCGCCTCCTTTCCGCGATCGTGGTCGTCGCACTGGCGATCAACCAGGGCCCCACCTTGCTACCGGGCCTCGTACCGCTGCTGTCGAACTGGATAATCTGGCACTTCTGAGGAGCGCACGGGCCAAACTGTCAGGAGCCCGGCTAACCACGACCACCGCGAGGGACCATCGGTGGATGGTCGACTACCCACTGATGGGCTTCACGAATATGTCCCAGTACGGCGGGGACGCACCGTCGATCGGCCCCTTCCGACCGACGAGCGTCCACCCCCAGTGCCGGTAGATCGACTGCGTGTCCACGGCGGCAGGCTGCACCGACAGAATCGCGCGCTCCTCCCTCCGACCGTCGAGCAGCCTGCTGACCACACGGCCACCCCACCCTCGCCCTCGACAACTCCCCGAGACCGCCAGATCGATCAAGGCGAAGGTGCGACCGGGGTATTCGAGGACCAAGTCGGCAGGAAGATCATCGGAGAAGCCCGCCCACCACCGATGGTCCACCGGCAGTGCGAACCCGTAGGCGAAGGCAACCAGCTCGCCCCGGAACCGGCCGACGACAACAGAGAACGTCTCTTCGCGCAACAACGCCTCAAACTCTCGATGATGCGTCTCGGAGTCCGAGTCGAGCCATTCGAACGGTGCCTTTGAAAAGGTGTCGTCGTACAGCGTTCGTATTTCCTCGGCGCACGACCTGGCAACTTCTGCCCCACCGGACAGCAGCGTGATCTCACTCAACTCGTTCAACCCTGCAAACCTTCGATCTTTTGCCCGACCTCCCGCGAACGGGAGTTGCCGAGCGATTCGAGGATTTCGAACGACTTTGACCAAGCGGCGATGGCGGCATCAGACTTCCGCTGACTGGCGAGAACATCACCCAAGTGCTCCCACGCCATGGCCTCACTGTTCCGGTCGTCGAATCGTCGAAAGATTTCCACGGCCTCAGCGAGCTGCCCTTCACTCTCGGAGAACCTCCCAGCGGAACCCAACGCCTCGGCGAGCGGCATCAACGCCCAGGCAACGCTCCACACGTCATCGATATCTCGGAGGATTTCCACGGCCTCTTCGCAGTGCCGCACGGCATCATCCATGCGCCCGAGCATCTTGAATGTCGTACCCAAGCTCAACAGCGACATTGCTTCACCACGCTTGACGGAACTGGCGCGAAATACCTCCAGAGCATTTTCAAAAAGCTGCAACGCCCGGTCGTAGTCCGCGATTTCGTAACAGATCAACCCGCTCCCGCGGAGGGCATATCCTTCAGTTCGCCGATCGCCGATTTCGTGTGCGATTCTGCTGGACTGCTCGTAGGTCGTGAGCGCGTCCTCGTGCTCACCGAGCCTCCACATCGCATCTCCCAGGCAAATGAGGTTCGCCGCTTCGCCCAGGTCATCGCCAATCATGCGGGCAGCGGAGACCCCGTCAACGTGGATCTGCCGCCACTCCTTCCAGTAGGAACGCATCTCGAAAAACGCGTCCGCCACCACGGGAAGTTTCCACGCGATATCGAACTGGCCGAGTTCCATCGCCTGGTGCAACGCGGCCAACAGGTTCAGCCGCTCCGATTCGAACCAGTTGATCACGTCCTGGAGGGTGGAAAATGATGGAGCGTCGATCCTTCCGGCCGGAACCAGTGAGACAGCGCGCGAGTAGGGCACCATCAACTGGCGAGCGTTGTCCGTACCGATGAGATACCAGCTCAGCATCCTTCTCATTGCGTAAGTGCGATCACGTTGAGCAAGCTCATGATTGCTGCGCTCTACTGAATAAGCCCGAAGAAGGTCATGGATTCGATATCGATCAGGGCTGATCTGCTGCAACAGGTGAACACCGACCAACACTTCCAACTGTGGCTTGAGCTCAGCCTCGGGCACATCCACCAAAGCTGCGACAACCGAGCAGCAGAACTCCGGACCGGGGTGCAGCGCGAGCATTCGGAAAATATGCCTGTGCTCATGCGCGAGTGCGCGGTAGGACCACGAGAACGCCGCCCGAACGTCAGTGAGCTCATCTACTTCTGCCGCAAGCGCGTCCAGCCTGCTCTGCTCGCCGTTCAGCTCGTTCACCAGCTCACTGAGCCTCATGTGCGGCCGTCCAGCAGTTCTCTCCGCCACGACGCGAAGCGCAAGTGGGAGAAATCCGCACAACACAGCCACCTGCTCGGCTGAACGAATTTCGGCATCGACTCGGTCCTCACCGATGATTTCGGCAAGCAAACGGACAGAATCATTAGATGAAAGAACATCAAGACTCATCCGGATTGCTCCTTCACGCACCACGAGGCCAGAAATTCTACTTCGGCTTGTCACCAACACCAAAGAATCGCGCGAGCCAGGAAGAAGTTGCCTGATCTGCTTTGCACTTGAGGCATTGTCCAGAACGATCAGCATCTTCTTGTCACCCAGTATCGACCTGTAGAGCGATGCGCGCTCTTCAAGATCAATCGGTATCCTGTCCGGTGCCACGTTCAGGGATCTGAGGAAAACGTCTATCGCCTGCTCCGGCCCGAGCGGATGATCAGCTCCATAGCCGCGCATGTCGATGTACAGCTCTCCATCTGGAAAATGTTCTCGAACCAAATGCGCCCAATGAAGCGCGAGCGCAGTTTTCCCAACCCCTGGCGCACCGACGATGACGACGACATGGGGAGCAGAAGGTGGCCTGTGGGCAGCAGTCGACGACCCGAGCAAACTGTCGAGTTGAGCCAGAGAAGACAAGCGGTTGACAAAACCACCGATGCCACCCGGAAGCTGACGAGGCGGCATGCTGTGCGGACGTCCGGCGTTGTGGAAATGAACGCTGTGAACAGTCCCCGCCTGAACTACCGACTCACCACTACCTGAAAAGTCATTGGCAGCACCGCCATCGCCTTCCACACTCAAGCTGGCCACCTTCTTCAACAGGTCCTGCTCGACTTGTCCAGTTGATTCCGAACACTACACATCACACTTGGCAACAAATTCCTGATAAGGCGTCGAGGACGCAACCGCGATATCTCTCAGGTTGTTCGCTCGGATCACTTGCGCTGGATCGTCCACGACCTCCGCCGATAAGAATCGGCCAGAGTCCTCGTAGTTCATCAACACCAACTTGACGGAGTCGAACAGCCAGTAGTCGCAACGCGGTATCTGCTCTGGCCACTCACCAGCTCGAACGGGCAGTATTCGGACTTCCTCACCAGCAGAAGTGGTGTGGTCGTACGCCGAGGCGAACTCGAATCTGATGTAGCTGGAGAGGGGCATCTCGACCACATGCACGCGATGCATCTTCTTGCCGTTCGCCACAGCCTTGGCGACGGTTCCGTCTATCCATCCACGGATGCCTTCGAACTCCTCCGAACGCTCCCCACCGAGGAAACGTGAGAATTCCCGCGATTCGTACGAAACGTCGTAGTGCTGAAGCGTTTCCAGCCGAAACGCCGTGTACTTGAAGTCAACGAAGAGCTGGTTGAACTCGATGTCATCCAATGATGAGAATACCTGGCCCATACACCTACTCCCCACCGGCTCGAGCCAGATAAAGTTCAACCGCCCGCACGACTACGTCGGATGATATCCGGACAGCGGTTTCGCCTGGAAGCACATCGTCCAACCGGCCGAACGTATCGATATCGACCTGCACCCCTTGAATAACCAACTCGCCGGTCTCTCCGAGGTAGACAGCAGGGCATCCATTGCCGCCGGAGTTCTGATCCTTGGCAAGCTTCGTGATCTTCATGTCACTCCCCAATAAACAGATTTGACTTACAACCAGTTGTAGTTTAACTTTCAAAGTGGGTCAATCCACCAAACAGGCCGTAATACCAGCCCACCGGGTGACCCATATACCACATCCAACTGGAATCGTTGGAGTAGTCTCGGTCGGATTTTCCGCATTGATGCGGGGTGCGAAGAACTTAGGACCGTGGGATCCTCTCCCCATGACCCGCACGCTCTGCCTCGCCCAGGACCCGGCGTCCGACGAACTGCTCGCCAAAGACCCGTTCGCCCTGCTCGTCGGCATGCTTCTCGATCAACAAATCCCCATGGAAAAAGCCTTCAAAGGCCCGAAGGTGATCGAAGAGCGCTTGGGGCGCTTCGAGCCCGCGCACATCGCGGAGATGGACGAAGCGGCGTTCGTGGAGATGGCGTCGACGCCGCCTGCGATCCACCGGTTCCCCGGATCGATGGCCAAGCGGGTGCAGGAGTTGGCGCGGTTCGTCGTCGAGCAGTACGACGGGGACGTGCGGCGGATCTGGGACGAGGGTGACGGGGCCGCTGTGGTGAAGCGGTTGAAGGCGTTGCCGGGGTTCGGGGATCAGAAGGCGCGGATTTTCTTGGCGTTGCTCGGCAAGCAGGTGGGGGTGGAGCCCGAGGGGTGGCGGGAGGCTGCTGGGGCGTACGGGGAGGACGGGGCGCGGCGGAGTGTGGCCGATGTCGTGGACGCAGTTTCGCTCGGTGAGGTGCGGGAGTTCAAGAAGGCGGCCAAGGCGGCGGCGAAGACGACGTAAAGTCTGCGGGTGCACATTCCCGGACTGACGAACCTCCAGCCGCTCGGGTCCGGCGGGTTCGCCACCGTTTACCGCGCGCACCAGGTGCAACTCGGGCGCGACGTCGCCGTGAAGATCGACAACCGGGTGCTCGGCAACGAGCGGGACCGGCGGCGGTTCCTGCGCGAAGCCCACGCCGCCGCAAGGCTTTCCGGGCATCCGAACGTGGTCGCGGTGCACGACGCGAACATCACGCCGCAGGGCATGCCGTACATCGTCATGGAACTGTGCACGGGCGGATCGCTGCACGACGTGCTGAAGCAGAACGGCCCGCTGCCCGCCGAACGGGTGCGGCAGCTCGGGATGCAACTGGCGGACGCGCTGGCCGCGGCGCACGCGGAAGGCGTGCTGCACCGGGACATCAAGCCCGCCAACATCCTCGTCGACCGGTACGGGACGGCGAAGCTCGCCGACTTCGGCTTGGCCGCGCTGCTCGACGCGGCGGGCGGCAGCACCGTCACGCGCGACGCGCTGAGCCCCAGCTACGCGCCGCCCGAGGCGTTCGCGATGGCCGCGCCGACCGTGACCGGCGACGTGTACGCGCTCGCCGCGACCCTGTATGACCTGCTGGCGGGCAAGCCGCCGCGGCCGGTGCCGTGGCCGATCGCGTCGTTCGACCACCTCGGCGAGGTGCTGCGCTCCCCCGTGCCGCAGGTGCCCGGTGTGCCGGACGAGTTCCACCAGATCCTGGTGCGGGCGCTGCACCCGGACGTGTCGGCGCGGACGCCGACGGCCGCGCAGCTCCGCGACGAGCTGCGCGGCGCGGTGCAGGTGGCGCCGCCCGCTCCCGTCGTGCGGGCACCGGTTCAGCGGCCGCCGAAAACGCTGCCGGGCCCGAAGAAGCGGTGGCCGGTCATCGCCGCCGCGGTGGTCGTGGCCGTCGCCGTCGGTGTCGGCGTGTGGTTCGCGATCCCGGACGGTGGCGGCGGAGCCACGCCGACCGGTGGCGCGTCCACCAGCGGTGCGGCGCAGAAGGCCGCCGACGAGAAGCTGCCGCCGCCGTTCCTCAAGGCGTGCCAGACCGGCTACTGCGTGGCGGAACCGGCCTGCTTCCGGGGGATGGTCTCGATCGGCGGCCAGGTGACCACCGCCCGCAAGGCGGCGAGCTGCTCCGACGAGCACTTCTGGGAAGCCTTCGCGGGCGAGTGGTTCTCCGGCAAGATCCCCAAGGTCGACAGCGATGAGCTGCTGACGGCCCCCGAGGTGGCGGGTGTCTGCACCAAGGCCGCGATGAAGGCCAACACCCGGCCGACGGTCGACACGTCGACCTGGCAGCTCGGCGTCGTCGGCTTCGAGGAGGGCGACCGCAACTACTTCCTCTGCATGGCCTCGCCGGAGGAGGGCGGCGAGCTGACCACGAGCGCCTTCGGGTCAGGCGGCTAGCAGGACCGGCTCCGGGGTGCGCGTCACGCGGCGGGCGTGCACCAGGAGGCCGAACGCGACCAGCGCGAGGACGCCCGCGATCGGCGGCAGCAGCGTGATGCCGACGTTGTCGATGACCAGGCCGCCGAAGACGCCCGACAGGCCGACGCCGAGGTAGATGGCGGAAGCGTTGAGGGACAACAGCAGTCCGCTGTTGGTCGGCGCGAGTTCGATCAGCCAGTTCTGGATGGGCGGGTTGACCGACCAGGTGAACAGGCCCCAGACGAACAGGGCGATGCCCGCGGTGACGGTGGTCGTGGTGGTGAGCGGCAGCGTGATGAGGACGAGCGTGAACACGCTGAAGATGACGTACAGCAGGCGCTGGCTGCCGAAGCGGTCGGTGAGCCTGCCTCCGAGGGAGTTGCCGACCGCGCCGCCGACGCCGTAGGCGAACAGCAGCAGCGAGATCACCGTGCCGTGGACGCCCGCGGTCGCGGCGAGCAGCGGCGAGATGTAGGTGAACACGCTGAACGCGGCCAGGCAGGCGAGCACGGTCATGCCGAGCACGGGGACGACGCGGCGGTCGGCGGCGACGGCGAACCGCTCGCGGACGCTCACGACGGGCGGCGCGGCGACCTCGGGGACGCCCACGCGGACGATGGCGGCCGCGACCAGCGAGGCGATGCCGACCAGCGCGAAGACGCCCTGGTAGCCGATCGAGCCGCCGAGGAGGCTGCCCGCCGGGACGCCGATGATCAGCGAGAACGTCAGCCCGCCGAACACCGTGGCGACCGCGCGGCCCCGGTGTTCCGGCGTCGTCAGCGCGGTGGCGACGAGCGTGGCTGCCGGGGTGTACGCGGCGGCGCCGAGCGCGCTGACCACGCGGGCGGCCATGAGCAGCGGGTAGTTGGGGGCGAGCGCGGACAGGACGTTGCCGAGCGCGGAGACGACCAGTGCGACGACGAGCAGCTTGCGGCGGTTCCAGCGGCCGGTGAGCGCGGCGAGCACGGGGGCCGCGACGGCGTAGGAGAGCGCGAAGACGGTGAGGAGCTGACCTGCCGTGGACAGCGACACGTCGAGCTCGCGGCTCACGGCGGGCAGCAGTCCGGACAGGATGTAGCCGCTGGTGCCCACGGTGAAGGCTCCGGCGGCGAGCAGGTAGGTGCGGGCGGACATCGGACTCCCAGCATCGGCTCAGTGGTTCGACGACGACCGTACTACGACTTTCGTCGAACTACGATGAATATCGTACGATGGGTGACATGGACAACGCGCTGGAGCACCCCGACCGGAACGAGATCCGGATCGAGGCCGTCCTGCACGCGCTCGCCGACCCGGTCCGCCTGACGATCGTCCGCGCCCTCGCCCACACGGACACCGGCATCGCCTGCGGGGCGATCGAACTCGACATCAGCAAGTCGACCCGCACCCACCACATCCGCACCCTCCGCGAAGCGGGTGTCGTCCACGTGCGCCCCGAGGGGACGTCCCGCATCAGCACGCTGCGCCGCGACGACCTGAACGCCCTCTACCCCGGCCTGCTGGACGGCGTCCTGGCGGCGAAGCACTAGGCCGCTATTTTGCGGAATTGATGTGGAATATTCCGCCGCATACCGCCGAATGAGTTGAACAGCAGGCACGTCCGAGGGATTCCAGCGAGCCGCGTGGACAATTCGTGGCCATTTCCTGGACATCCGCTGTTCCGCCCTCGCGAACCGCTGACCAGCGAGGAGTCGGCAGCTAGGGTTGGCCGCGTTCAGATCCCTGCCTGCCCCATTGGAGATCGCGCGCGGTGGACGTCCAACTCAGCCTTCCCGAAAAATCCGCTCTGCTGGTTCTCATGATGTTCGTGGAAGAAGTGTCGAACACGGAGATCCGCGAGGAGTACGGCTTCACGATCGACAAGAAGGTTCGCGACCGGCTAGTAGGTTCCGGCTATATCTCCGCGTACAAGTCCAAGGAGCTGCGCGGCGCGTTCGTGCACGAACTCACGGAGGCGGGCTGGAAGCAGAGCCGGGAGGAACTGGCCGCCCCGACGCCACCGGGCGTGCAGAAGGTCTACCGCCTGCTCTACGGCGTCCTGCGCACCCTCGACCGCCACATGACCAGGTCGAAGCTGGAGGTGGCCGACGTCTTCCTGCCCCACAGGTCGGCGAAGGTCGTCGAGGCTCCCCGTGACGCCGATCCCGACGCCGACATCCGCGCCGCGTACGACGAACTCGTGTCCCGTCCGGGCGCGTGGGTCAGCCTGACCAGGCTCCGCGCCGCGCTCCCCCACCTGTCCCGCGACGAGGTGGACGACGCCCTGGTGCGGCTCAACCTGGAACCGTGGGCGTACCTCATCCCCGAGGCCAACCAGAAGACCCTCTCCGAGGCGGACCGCGAGGCGGCCGTCCACGTCGGCGGCGAGGACAAGCACCTGCTGTCCATCGAACTCGACTGAGCATGGAGGCGTTGGAGCGCAAGGCACTGGAGAACCTGCGGTTCGACTGGGCACCGACCCCGGAGGACGTGTGGGACCGGACCACGCCGCACGTCGAAGGCCTCAACGACGGCGTGCTGAAGACGGTCATGGCCGCGTACGAGGACGCCAAGGCGAGCCGTGGTCCCAGTCCGCTCGGCGTCGCCATCACCGGCCAGCAGGGCTCCGGCAAGACGCACATGCTCGGCGCGGTGCGGGCCGAGGTGCAACGCCGGGGCGGCTACTTCTTCCTGGTGAGCCTGCTGCACGGCAGCGACTTCTGGCAGAACATCGTCCACGCCCTGCGCACGGGCCTGCACTACCCCGGTCTCGGCGGCGAGAAGCAGCTCATGGTCGCGCTGACGCGGCTGGCGAACCGGCTGGACCTGCCAGACGACGCCAGGCGGCAGGTGCTCGGTGAGGCACCGCTGACCAGGGCCGCGCTCGACGAGGTCGTCCACGCGCTGGGCAGGACGGACCCCCAGCGCGGCCACGAGTGCAGGCACACCGCCAGGGCACTGGTGCTGCTCGCGTCCGGGGACCTGTCCGCCAGCGAGGTGGGCGAGTCCTACCTCATCTCGGCGAGCGAGGCCCTGCCCGGCGAGCGGATGCACTGGGGCATCCACCCGGCGTCGAAGACCCCGCACCAGATCGTCGAGGAGCTGTCTCGGCTCCTGTCGCTGACCGGGGCGAGCGTCCTCGCCGTCGACCAGATCGACACGCTGATCTCGCAGTCGTCGCGGTCGACCGACGCGCGGGGGTCGGCCTTGGTCACCCTGGCCAACGACTCGCTGATCGAGCAGATCGGCGGCGGGCTGATGGCCCTGCGCGAGTCCATGCAGCGGACCGTGTCCGTCGTCGCCTGCCAGCACCAGGTGTGGGAGAGCATCAACGACCAGGCCATCAAGTCCGTCGGCGACCGGTTCCGCCGGGAGTCGAAGCTGAACTCGGTGCCGTCGGCCGAGGTCGGGCGGGCGCTCGTGGAGACGCGGTTCGAGCAGCGGTTCGAGGACGTGGGCTTCGAGCCGCCGTACCCGAGTTGGCCGGTGCTGCCGCAGGCGTTCTCCGGGGCCGTGCAGTTCACCCCGCGGCAGCTCTTCAAGCAGATCGACGACCACATCAGGACCTGCCTCGACGCGGACACCCTGGTCACGCTGGCCAGCCTCACCAGCAGGGTCGGGCTCAAGCCGAGGCGGAAGCCGCAGGTCGAGACCGCGTCGGACGAGCAGGTGGACGCGCTGGACGCGCGGTTCGCCGCGCTGACGCGGAGCGCCGACCCGCGTGCCGCGCTGGACAAGGCGAGCGAGGACTCGCGGATGCCCGCCCTGCTGGAGGCCGGGCTGCGCACCTACATCTTCGAGCAGGGTGACGAGCGCGAGCAGTACTCGCTGGACCCCCGACCGGGTGCGAACCCCTCGCTGCACGCGAGGTTGCGGCGGATGCTGGAGGAGAAGACCGATGACCAGGCGCACTGGTCGTTCCGCTCGATCGCCAGCTCCGACGCCAGGGCCGCGCAGAACCGCATCCAGCGGCTGCTCATCAACGCGGGCTTGGACCCGAACGTGCCCAAGCGCAAGGCGTTCCTGCTGCGGACGGGCCCGTGGAAGATGAACACGAAGAAGACCGGCGAGATGCTGGAGGCGTTCCGCGCGGCGGGTGGGGTGTTCCTCGACCACGTCGACCCGGACGACCTGAAGGCGTTCGCCGCGCTGGAGCAACTGTGGGACGAGCCCCCCTCCGGCTTCAAGCCGTGGCTCCAGCAGCGGAGGCCCGCGAGTACGACCGCGTTGTTCCGCACGGTGTTCGGGGAGCCGGAGCCGTTGCCGGAGCGGGAAACCGAGCCGGACGACCCGGTGCCGCCGGAGTCGCACGGGGACTTCGACGGGTGGCCGGACGAGGATCTCGACGTCGAAGCGCCGCCCGTCGTGGTGCCCGTCGTGCCGCCCGGCTTCGTTTCGTTGGGGGAGAGCGCTGACACCGGGGAGCCCGTGCCGATCCCGCTGGAGGCGCTGAGGAAGCACGCGGTGATCTTCGCCGGGTCCGGGTCCGGCAAGACCGTGCTGATCCGCAGGCTGCTGGAGGAGTGCGCGCTCCAGGGTGTGTCGGCGATCGTGCTCGACCCGAACAACGACCTGGCCCGGCTGGGTGACGCGTGGCCGTCGGCGCCGGGCGGGTGGGGTCCCGGTGACGACGTGAAGGCCGCCGACTACCTGGAGCACACCGACGTCGTGGTCTGGACGCCCCGGCGGGAAGCGGGGCGACCGTTGAGCTTCCAGCCGCTGCCGGACCTGGCCGCGGTGGCCGGTGACCCGGACGAGTTCGGGCTCGCGCTCGACACGGCGGTCGCCGGGTTGGCGCCGCGGGCGCGCGCGGACGGTTCGACGGCGAAGGCGGACCTGGCGCGGGCGGTGCTGAAGGAAGCGCTGGCGTACTTCGCGCACGTCGGCGGCGGCAGCCTCGAATCGTTCCTCGACCTGCTCGGCGACCTGCCGGACGGCGTCACCTCGCTCACCAAGGGTCAGGCCATGGCCGCCGACATGTCGCAGACCCTCACCGCGGCGATGATCAACGACCCGCTGTTCGGCGGTTCCGGCACGCCGCTGGACCCCGGCGTCCTGCTCACGCCCGCGCCCGGCAAGCGCGCCCGCATCTCGGTGATCAGCCTCATCGGCCTGCCGACCGACGAGCAGCGGCAGAGCTTCGTCAACCAGCTCCAGATGGCGCTGTTCGCCTGGATCAAGCAGAACCCGGCGGGCGACCGGCCGCTGGGCGGGCTGTTCGTGATGGACGAGGCGCAGACGCTGGCGCCGTCCGGCGCGATGACGGCGTGCACGTCAAGCACGTTGGCGCTCGCGTCGCAGGCCCGGAAGTACGGGCTGGGCCTGGTGTTCGCCACGCAGGCGCCGAAGGGCATCCACAACCGGATCGTCGGCAACGCGGCCACGCAGTACTTCGGCTTCATCAACAGCCCCACCCAGGTCGCCGCGGCCAAGGAGATGGCCGCGGCCAAGGGCAGCACGGTCCTGGACATCTCCCGGTTGAACGCGGGCCAGTTCTACGCCGTCGGCGAGGGCATGCCGTTCCGGAGGGTCCGGTCGCCGATGTGCCTGAGCCACCACCCGTCCAGCGCCCTGACCGCCGAGGAAGTACTGGTCAGGGCCCGCACCGAACAGCACTAGGAGACCGCGCACGTGGACCTCGTCATCCAGGGACTGGTCAAGGAGTTCCAGGAAGTCCAGAGCCTCACCGAACTCCCGCAGAGCGAGGCGTTCGAGGCGTTCGCCGCCTACTGCGTGCTGAGCTCGTACTACGAGAACGAGTTCAGCCCCGACGACTTCCGCACCGGCGGCGGCAACGACCTGGGCATCGACGCGTTCGGCGTCGTGGTCAACGGGGAGCTGTACCACGACGTCGAGGACGTCCGGGCCGCCGTGGACGGGGCGTCGAAGCCCGACATCCAGATCGTCGTCGTGCAGGCCAAGACCAGCTCCGGGTTCGACACCAAGGTCATCTCCGACCTGGCCGAGAACCTGTGCCACGTCATGAGTTCCGCCCCGCTCCCGTACCAGGCGTCGGAGGACGTGCGGAACCTCCGCGACTGCCTGACCGCGATCTACGCCGACATCGGCAAGCTGTCCAGCAGGCTCCCGCAGCTCCACGTCCACTACGTGACCACCGGTGACCAGGTCGCGGACATGGTGGCGCAGAAGGCGCACTCCGCGGAGAAGCAGCTCGCCGAACCCGGCCTGTTCGAGGTCGTGGAGTTCCACTGCGTGGTCCGCAGCGAGCTGCGCAAGCTCTACCGGCGGGCCACCACCAAGGTCGCGGCCACGTTCCCGATGCCGAAGAAGGTGTTCTTCCCCAAGGTGCCCGGCGTCGACCAGTCGCTGCTGGGCCTGCTGGCCGCGAAGGACCTCGTCCAGCACATCCTCGGCGACGAGTCGGGACGGCTGCGCAAGACGCTGTTCAACGACAACGTGCGCGACTTCCAGGGCTACAACGACGTCAACACCGAGATCCTCGGCACGCTGCGCGACCCGGTGCGCCGGGAGCGCTTCGCGGTGCTCAACAACGGCATCACCATCGTGACGCGGGGGCTGACGGTCGTCGGCGACGAGGTCCACGTCGACGACTTCCAGATCGTCAACGGCTGCCAGACCTGCCACGTGCTCTTCGAGCAGCGCGACCTGCTCACCGACGCCGTCCACGTGAGCGTGCGGATCGTGCACTCGCTGGACGAGGACCTCATCAACGGGATCGTGGCCGCGACGAACCGCCAGACCGTCGTCACGGAGGAGGACCTGTCGGTCCGGGAGGAGTTCCACCGCCTGCTGGAGGACTACTTCCACCGCGGCCGCGACAAGCAGCAGAGCCTGTACTACGAGCGGCGGTCGAAGCAGTACAGCGAGAGCAAGCACATCGAGAAGACCCGCGTCATCGCCAGGGCCCAGCTCACCCGCGCCTTCGTGGCCATGTTCCTGGAGGAGCCGTCCCGGTCGGGGCACCTGAAGTCGCTGCTCGACGCCCGCGGCAAGGAGCTGTTCGCCGCCGAGCAGCACCCGATCCTCTACTACACGGCGGCGGCCACGCTGTACCGGGTGGAGTGGCTGATCCGGAACCGCCGCATCCCGAGCAGCTATCGGCCTGCGCGCTACCACCTGCTCGCCGCGATCAAGCTGCGGGTGCTCGGCGCCGACCGGGTGCCGCACTCGTCGAAGGCCGCGGTGAAGCAGTGCGAGCGGATCCTCGAACTCGTCTGGGACCAGTACGAGTCGGAACGCCTGGTGCTCGAACTGCTCGACCCGCTCCAGCGCGCGATCGACGCCGAGCCGGGCGTCAACGTGCGGTTGGGCGAGATCGTGCGCACGCAGCGCTTCGCCGAGAACGTCCGGCGTGAGGTGCTCGGCACGGCAGGCTAAAACCGGTTGCGCGCCGCCGTAGCGTTGATCGACGTGCGTGCGTGGGGTTCCAGCCAGTTCCGGCTCGCGGCAGCCGGGTTCCGCCGATATTCGACCTACCGACAAGCGATGATCGCGGGCACGGCCACGAACGTGGTGTTCGGCCTGCTGAGGATGGCCGTGCTGCTCGCGGCGCTCGACGCGGCGCCCGGTGGCCGCATCGCGGGGTACGACGTGGCCGCGACGGTCACCTACGTGTGGCTCGGCCAGGGGCTGTTGGCGTTCGTGGTGCTGTGGGGGGACGCCGCGCTGGCCAACCGGATCCGCTCCGGGGACGTGGTGGTGGACCTGTACCGGCCGTGGGACCTCCAGCAGGCGCTGCTGGCCGAGGACCTGGGGCGGGCGGCGTACTGCGCGGTGACGCGGCTGGTGCCGCCGGTGGTGGTCGGGGCGCTGCTGTTCCCGTTCCGCTGGCCGACGCCGGAGCGGTGGCCGGTGTTCCTGGTCAGCGCGGTGCTGGCGGTGCTGGTCAGCTTCGGGATGCGGTTCCTGGTGAACGCGTCCACGTTCTGGCTGCTGGACAACCGCGGTGTGATGGCGCTGTACGGGGTCGCCACGGGGATCCTGTGCGGGTTGACGGTGCCGCTGGACTTCTTCCCGGAGTGGGCGCGGTTCGCGCTGTGGTTCACGCCGATGCCGGCGATCATGCAGAGCCCCATCGACGTGTTCATCGGCCACGGGTCGCTGTGGCTCACCGTTGGCCACCAGGTGTTCTGGGCCGTGGCGCTGTTCCTGGCGGGCAGGCTGGCGCTGGCGCGGGCCGTGCGGAAGGTCGTGGTGCAGGGTGGCTGACGGGATCTACCGGAAGATCCTGCACGCGCGGCTGCGCGGGCAGCTCTCCTACCGCGGCTCGTTCCTGCTGGACTGCCTCGCCCAGGCCATCGCGCAGGGCGGGGAACTGGTGGTGATCCTGGTGCTGTTCAACCGGATCACCGCGCTCGGCGGGTTCTCGGTGACCGAGGTGCTGCTGGTGTACGCGCTCGCCAGCACCGCCTTCGGGATGTCGGACCTGTTCGCCGGGCAGCTCAACGCGCTACCGATGTACATCCGGGAGGGCACGTTCGACGTGCTGCTCCTGCGTCCACTGGGGACGTTGCCGCAGCTCATGGCGTCGGACCTGCCGTTGAAGCGGATCGGCCGGGTGTTCTCCGGGCTGGTCGTGCTGGGGTACGCCCTCCTGCACAACGACGTCGTGTGGACGCCGTGGTCGGTCGGGCTGCTGCTCGTGACGCCCGTCGCCGGAGCGGTGATCTTCAGCGGGATCTGGGTCCTCGCCTGCTCCGTGTGCTTCTGGCTGGTGGACGGCCAAGAGCTGGCGAACACCGTGACGTACGGCAGCAACACCTTCACCTCCTACCCGATCAGCGTGTACTCGGGCTGGCTGCGGCGGCTGATGGCGTTCGTGGTGCCCGGCGCGTTCGTCGCGTACTACCCGGCGCTGGCGCTGCTGGACAAGACCGATCCGCTGGGGGCGCCCGCGTGGCTGGGCTGGGTGGCGCCGCTCGTCGCCGCGCTGGTCGCAGGCCTGGCGGGGATCACCTGGACGTTCGCCGTTCGACACTACCGAGGGACTGGATCATGATCGAGGTGCGCGACCTGCGCCGGGAGTTCCGCGTCAGCGAGAAGGCGGGGTTCCTGCGGCGCGCGCACCGCACGGTCGCCGCGGTGGACGGCGTCAGCTTCGACGTGGCGGCGGGCGAGGCCGTCGGCTACGTCGGGCCGAACGGGGCCGGGAAGTCCACCACCATCAAGATGCTGACCGGCATCCTGGTGCCGACGTCGGGGACCGTGCGGGTGTCCGGGGTCGACCCGTCGCGGCAGCGCAAGGAACTGGCGCGGCGGATCGGCGTGGTGTTCGGGCAGCGCAGCCAGCTCTGGTGGGACCTGCCGCTCAAGGACAGCTTCGAGCTGCTCAAGGCGATCTACCGGGTGTCCGCGCCGGACTTCACCGCGCGGCTCGCGGAGTGCGTCGAACTGCTGGAGCTGGGGCCGTTCCTGACCACGCCCGTCCGGCAGCTCTCGCTGGGCCAGCGGATGCGCGGCGAGGTCACGGCCTCGCTGCTGCACGCGCCGGAACTGCTGGTGCTGGACGAGCCCACGATCGGGCTGGACCTGGAGTCCAAGGAGCGGCTGCGGGAGTTCCTGGCGGAGCTGAACACCAAGCGCGGCACGACGCTGCTGCTGACCACGCACGACCTGGACGACATCCAGCGGCTCTGCCCGCGGCTGATGGTCATCGACCACGGGACCGTGCTCGCCGACGGCCCGCTGGCCGACCTGCGGGCCGAGGTGAGCCCGGACCGGGTGCTCGTGGTGGACCTGGAGGACGCCGCCCCGCCGCTGGACGACCTGCCCGGTGTCACGTCGGTGCGGCTGGAGATGGGCGGCAAGCGGCAGCACCTGGCGTTCCGCCGGGACGTGACCACCGCGGCCGCGCTGATCACCGCCGTGGCGGCCCGCGCGGAGGTGCACGACCTCGCGGTCGTGGAGCCGGAGATCGACGACGTGGTGCGCCGCTTGTACGAACGCCGACACCTCGGGGCGGAGTGTCGGTAATGTCGGAGTTCCACAAGACGCTCGATCGCCGACGAACTGGAGTCCTCCCATGCGCGTTTCCCGGTCGGTGGCCACCGCCGTGCTGGCACTTGGACTGGCAGGTGCTGCCTCCGGCTGCGATGCCGTGAACGAGGCCACGAACGCCGCGAACTCGGTCAACGACGCCGCGACCAAGGTCCAGCTCTGCCTCGACGCCGTGAAGCTGATCGGCTTCACGCCGGACCTGAGCAACCCGCAGGCGGCCGTCGACGACGCGCACAAGAAGGCCGAGGAGATGACGAAGCTCGCCGAGCAGGCGGGCGACACCACGCTCAAGCAGGCACTCGAGGCGTCGGCCCAGCAGCTCAGCTCGGTCACCATCAGCGACCTCGACCCCGCCTCCGCTGCCGGGTGGCTACAGCAGAAGCTCGACAAGCTCAATGCCCTCAACACCGCTTGCGCGAGCTGAAGAAAGTTCACCCGCGTGCCCGCACCCGTTGGGGGAACGCCTTTCCACCGGTTGAAACCAAACCTTGGTGGTCTGTCGCCCGCTGCCCCGGCCCCCTACTCTGGTGGCATCGGAGGTGCAGAGAGATGCAGGCATTGGTAGGCGACAGGTTGCACGTCCACAGCCGTGTGGTCGGCGTCGAGGAGCGCTTGGGTGAGGTTCTCGAGGTCCGCGGCCGTGAAGGTGCTCCCCCGTACCTGATTCGCTTCGTAGACGGGCACGAAGGGCTGGTCTACCCAGGCCCCGACTGCCTCGTCGAATCACGCTCGACGAGCTGACCCTGTCGCCAAGGCCGTTCCCCGGCCTTGGCGACAGCAGATCGGCTCACCCGAGTGCGACCTCGATCAGCGCTTCGGCGAGCTGAGGGGTCGCGGCGGCGACCCCGGACCACCGCCTGCTCAGGTCGTGGTCGAACGTGAAAGGCCTTCCCCGCAGGTCGAGCAGCACACCGCCCGCGGCGGGCACCGTCACCAACGCCGCGGCGAGGTCCATGATCCGGTGGGTGTCCGAGCCGACGTCGATGAACGCGTCGACCGACCCCTCGGCCACCAGCGCCGTCTCCAGGCACGTGGTGCACAGGACACGAATCCGGTCCGCCCGGTTCGCGACCCGCTGCCACGCCTCCTCGGTACCCCGCTTCGGCCGCATCAGGCACACCGAAGCACCGTCCAACGCCGTCCGCCCCGTCGTCCGGTAGGGCGTCGGCTCACCCGCACGCGCCCACCACGCCCGCCCGGTGTCGAACCACACCGTCAACGCCTCACTCGGCACCCCGTCCCGCACGACGACACCCGCGAAGCACGACAGCGGCACCCCGAACGCGGCGTTCGCCGACCCGTCCACCGGGTCGATCACCAACGTCTCAGCGGACCCGTTGTCGATGAACCCGGCCTCTTCGGACAACAGGTTCGCCCCGTTCCGCTTGGCCGCGTCCGCGATGGCCCCTTCCACGATCGCGTCGACCCGCATGGTCGGCGTCCCATCAGCCCCGTCCGCGACCTCCTCGCGCAACTCCAGTCGGGTGAACGCCAACCGCGCCTCGCCGTAAGCCACCGAGGCGGCACGGGCCGTCGCGGCGAGCGCGGGGTGGACGTCGGCGGGCATCAAGGGTTCCGGCACGGGCCAGGTGATCCGCAACGAGCGTCTCCTTCATGAGGACTGGACTCTCCGGTGGACTGCCGTACCTGGCCATCGGCCAAGACCGCCCGCTGGTCTTCCTACCTGGTTTCAGCCCGGAGCACACGTGCCGACCGGCTGGACAGGCGAATCGCGCTGAGCCACAGACGTCCTGACATCCCTCACCGAACCGTGAACTCAGCGATCAGGTCCCGGTAGGTGTCGAACGCCGGCTTCGGCGTGTAGTCGGAACACAACAACCCCAGTTGGTGCAGCGGACCCGCCTGACGACTATCAGCATCACGCAACGCGAAGTGCTCGTACGTCGTGATGTTGAGATCCGCCTTCACAACCGCACGAACCACCGCGTCCACCACCTCAGCCTGCCGAGCAGCAGACCGCCCAGCCCCGGTAGCCCACCCGTGCTCGGTGACGTGGATCGGCGTCGCGCCAGGAATCCCAGCAGCGGCAAGACTCTCACCACGAAACCCGGTGAGGACAGCAAGCACGGTATCCACCAGCCGATCAGCCGGAATCGGCTGGAAAACATCGGGAAACAGATCAAGACCCACGTAGTCGAGCGCGTCCCGAAACTCCTCCCCACCCCTCCGCCCCAGATCAGTCCAGAACTCCTGGGACGGATCGAAGACCGGCGTCGCGTTACACCCGACAAGCACGTCCAACCCCAACGCAAGCGCCTCCCGCTTGGCCACCACAACCCCCTCCACCAACGCTTGGCGAACGGCCGGGAACTCCCCATCCCCACCAGGCCCAGCGTTGTTCGGCTCCTCGGTGATCTGAAGAGAGGCAAGGGACGAGCCGTACTCGCGGAGCAGTCCTACGAGGAAGCCCAACCAACCGGTCAGATCGGTACCCGACTCGCGGAAGCACACGACCAGATCAAGCCGCCGACGCCCGTTGAGCAGCAACTCCGGCCGAGGCGGAGCCGAGACCAACGTCGGGTAGTGGACGTACGCACGAACCAGGAACGGATGCTCCCCGTGCAGGAGATCCAACGCGGACGCGATCGCAACGGGATCCTCCACCGGCGACCCATCGTCCAACCCAACACGCCCACCAGCGTAAATGCCAAAGGTAAGAGCCATGACGACCACCATACTTGGTGTCACACCAACTTTGGGGTTGATGTAAGATTCAACCGTGGGACTCCGAGAAGAGAAGAAGGCAGCCACCCGAACAGCCCTGAGCGACATCGCCACGACCCTGTTCACCGAACGCGGCTTCGACGCCGTCACGGTCGCCGAGGTGGCAGCAGCAGCACGAGTGTCGATCAACACGGTGTTCAACTACTTCCCCACCAAGGAAGACCTGTTCTTCGACCACCAGGACACAGTGATCAACAGACTCGCCACAGCCGCAAGAACAGGCGGAGCAGCAGGAGTACGAGACGCCTTCCTGACATCCCTACAACAGGACGAAGTGACCCTAGGCCTGTCCAAGGAAGCAGCAGGATTCTGGGCAGTGGTGGACGGAAGCCCCGCACTTCAAGCTCGACTACGACACATCTCAGAACAAGCCGAAGAGGCACTCGCAGAAGCCCTAGGCGGAACCGCAGAAGCCCGCATCACCGCCGCAATAGTAGCGGGAATAGACCGAGCACTACACGCAGAAATCCGCCGAAGAGTACAAGCAAAAGAAGCGCCAGAAGCCATCAAAAAATCCATAACAGACCTAGCCAACAAAGCCTACGCCCAAATAACAACCCACCACCAACCTGGTGGCCCACTACGGGACCGGCAGCCACCGCCCTAAAACCGTGGCCGATTTTACTTGGGGGATTCGACCCTTAAACTTTCGCCGGGCGGCAGCTTCACCCTCCGCCCTAAGTGCCCGGCGAAGGGTCGAATCTAGGGGCCCCAAGTCAAATCGGCCACACCACGCCGGAACCGCACTATCCACCCGGTGACCACGCCGGAACCGCAGCCATCCACCCACCGACCACGCCGGAACCCGCAGCCACCCCACCCCCACAAACCCCAAAGGGCGGCCCACAACCGGACCGCCCTCCAGGAAACCCCAACCCTCAGATAAGCCCCAAAGCCTTCACAGCGTCGCGCTCCTCAACCAACTCCGCAACCGAAGCGTCGATCCGCCCACGCGAGAACTCATCGATCTCCAGCCCCTGAACAATCTCATACCGCCCCCCAGAAGCCACAACCGGGAACGACGAAATCAACCCCTCAGGAACCCCATAAGACCCATCGGAAACAACAGCCGCAGAAGTCCAGTCCCCCTCAGGAGTCCCGTTCACCCACGAATAAACATGATCAATAGCCGCATTGGCAGCCGAAGCAGCCGACGACAACCCCCGAGCCTCGATGATCGCCGCACCACGCTTCGCGACGGTCGGGATGAACGTCCCCTCCAACCACTCCTGATCACCCACAGCAGCAGCGGCCGAAGTCCCGTTCACCTCGGCGTGGAACAGGTCCGGGTACTGCGTGGCCGAGTGGTTGCCCCAGATCGTCAGCTTCTTGATGTCCCCCAACGACACCCCGAGCTTCTTCGACAACTGCGCCAACGCCCGGTTGTGGTCCAGCCGGGTCATGGCCGTGAACCGCTCCGCCGGGACGTCCGGCGCGTGCTGCTGCGCGATGAGCGCGTTCGTGTTGGCCGGGTTCCCGACCACCAGGACCCGGACGTCCTCCGCCGCACCGGCGTTGATCGCCTCGCCCTGGGGCTTGAAGATCCCACCGTTTGCCGAGAGCAGGTCGCCGCGCTCCATGCCCTTGGAACGGGGCCGGGCGCCGACGAGCAGGGCGATGTTGACGCCGTCGAACGCGGTCTTCGCGTCGTCGGTGATGTCGATGCCGGACAGCAGCGGGAACGCGCAGTCGTCGAGCTCCATGGCGGTGCCCTCGGCGGCATTGACCGCTTGAGGGATCTCCAGCAGGCGCAGGCGAACCGGGGTGTCCGGGCCCAGCAGGTGGCCGGAGGCGATGCGGAACAGCAGTGCGTAGCCGATCTGGCCGGCCGCACCGGTGACGGTGACGTTCACGGGCGTGCGGGTCATGAGCCTTCCCGAATGACGGTCCAGGGGGCGGAGTCCTCGGGTGGCACGACCACTAGGCAGGACTGACCTGTCAGCGGCGGTCTCTGCACCGGGACCGCGCGCCGGGCGTTTTCGCCCGACTTCCGCAGGTTACCAACTGGCCAACGCCGACCGCCGGTGCGGTGAGGAGCCTCTCAGGTGGTTAGGTGTGCTGCGTGGACGACGAGGTGATCATCGGCGAGGACTACGCCGACGCGGTCCTGTTCCAGCAGACGTGGGAGCGGCGGTCCTTCGACCGGTGCGACTTCAGCGAAGCGGACATGCGCGGCCTGGTGACCAGGGGCTGCACGTTCACGAACTGCACGTTCGCCCGCACGGACCTCGGCGACTCGAAGCACACCGCCACGGCGTTCCGGTCGTGCACGTTCGACCGGACGGTGCTGGCGGGGTCGTCGTTCACGAACTGCACCCTGCTCGGCTCGTCGTTCACGGCCTGCGTGCTGCGGCCGATCACGATCCACGAGACCGATCTCACGCTGGCCAGCCTCGCGGGCGCCAACCTGCGCAAGGTGGACCTGCGCGGACTGCGGCTGCGGGAGGCGAACCTCAGCGAGGCCGACCTGCGGGACACCGACCTGCGCGGCGCCGACCTCCAGGGGACCAGGCTGCTCGGCACGAACCTGGGCGGCGCCGACCTGCGCGGCGCCCGGCTGGACGCCAACGGCTGGGTGCAGGCGAAGATCGCCGGTGCGACGGTCGACCTCACGATGGCCATCGCGTTCGCCGCCGCGCACGGCCTGCTCGTGGAGGAACTCGGCGGCAGGGACTAGCGCCGCCTGCGCGACGACCCGGTGAACGGCCCGCGCCGCGAGGTCGGGCTGGTCGACGTGGATGTAGTGGCCGCTCTCCGCGGCCGTGCCGAGGCTGCTGCGGCACGACACCCCGAGCCACCCGCGCTGCCCGCGGACCACGCCCGCTCCAACGCCGGACCGACCTCGGGGACGTCCGCGAGGCGCTGCCGCCCGTGCTGGACCACCTCGACCGGGATGTCACCCGCCGAACGGACCTTCCTTCCCCCCACGCAAAAAGCCGAGCCGCGCCCCAGTTCGACGACTGGAACACGGCTCGGCCCTCACCGACCCGACTACCGGCTAGTTCTGCGCTTCCTGGTGCGACACCTCGACGAGCGCGCCGTCCGCGACCATGTCCTCGACCGAACTCGGGAACAGGTAAGCGGTACCGCCGCCGGGCTGCTCGAACCACGGCACGGCCACACCGGTCAGCACCTCGACCGGGCGCCGCAACCGGTACACCCGGTACGCGCGGTTGATCCACGACGGCACGAGCGACCGCTCCTCGAACGGCGTGCCCGCGGCGTAGACCAGGTTGCCCGCGGGCTCGCCGAACCGGTCGACCTCGAACCCGACGGGCAGCTCGACCATCTTCTTGTGGCGGAACAGCGTGAGCGGCGGCTCGCCGTTCATCGGCTTGATCGGCCAGCCGCGCTTGCCGCCCGAATCGGACTGCTGCGACTGCTCCTGGCGCGGCACGTCGCCCCGCGGGGGCTGCGCGCCGAGCGGCTCCGGCCTGGGCGGCTCGACCCTCGGCAACGGCTCCGGGCGCGGGAGTTCCGCGCGCGGCAGCGGTTCGGGCCTGGGCATCTCGGCTCGGGGCAACGGCTCCGGGCGCGGCGGTTCCACGCGGGGCAGCGGCTCCGGCCGGGGCATGGGCGCGACCTGCACCGCCTGCGGCGGCATCGGACGGCCGTCGCGGAACCCGTTGACGCCGTTCGGCGGCGGACCCTGCGGTCCACCGAGCGGCGGCGGGCCCTGCGGCGGGCGCATCTGCGGCGGCGGGGGCTGCCTGCGCGGCGCGCGGCGGCCCGTGAGCACCAGCTTGCCGATCAGGTACGACGCCGCGTCCTCCAGCCGGTCGAACCGGCTCGGGTTCTTCGGGCCCTGGTCGTGCCAGGCGACGACCCAGCTACTGCCCTCGGTGCGCAGGTTCCACGTGCGGTCGGCAGGCTCGCCGATGCGGTACGCGGCGGGCGGCACGTCGAGGTCGTCCAGCGCCCGGCGGACACCGGACAGCTCGCGCTCCTCCTCGGGCGTGACCTGCCTGGGCACCTCGGGCTCGGGCGGCGGCTCGACCGCCACCGGCTCGATGTCGAACTGGGTCTCCTGGTCGACCTCGAACCTGGTCGTCACGTCCGCGTGCCTCGGGTCGGCCTCGACCTCGAACTTCGGCACGACGTCGACCAGGTCGGACTCGACGAGCGCTGCTTGCTCCACGACCGGGTCTTCGACCGGCGGCGGATCCTGTTTCGGCTCCACCGGCAGCGCGTCGCTCGACGGTTGCCCGGCTGCGCCGAACGGGCTCCACGCGGCCGTGTCCTGCTCGACGCCGCCGCTCTCGTACCTGTTGGGCGCGAACAGGTCCATGCCCTCGACGTACGACTCGCGGCGGTACCGGTCGTCGCGCGGCGGGGTGGGCTCGGTGTCGAAGTCGAACTGCACCCGGTACGGCGGACCGTCCTGGGCGGCGTCGAACTGGCTCTGGTCGAACTCCACCGCCTCCTCGGCCTCCGCGGGCCGCAGGTCGACGAGGTCCATGGTCGCCGTGTCCTCGACGTCCGGCACGTCGACCGGCATCGGCTCGGGCCTCGGCTCGACCAGGTGGTCGACGGGCACGGCCTCGGGCGCGCGGTCCGGCTCGGCGCGGAACCCGTGGTCCACGTCCGTGCGGAACACCGGCTGGGCGTCGAAGTCGTCGGCGGGCTGGAAACCCGGCCCCGGTTCGGCGCGCAGCAGTTCCGGCTCGGGCTCGTGCTCCGGCTCGGCGGCGAAGTCCGGCGTCGGCTGGAAGACCGTCGCGGGCAGGTCGGCGTGGTCCGGCTCGGTGTAGCGGCCGTTCGGGGACGGGTCGGACGGCCTGCGGTCGTCCGACGGGTAGAAGTCCTCACCCGGCTGGAACCCGACGCTCGCCGAGTCGCCCTCGACGGGGAAGAAGTTCGACTCGGCCGCGTAGTCCGATTCGCGCTTCGGCGGCTGCTCGGCGTGGAAGTCCTGCCTCGGCTGGAACTCCGCGTCCGGCTGGGCCGCCCGCTCCACGGGCGCGCTCGCCGTGGGGAAGAAGTTCTCGTCGCCGCTGGACTCCGGTTTCGGGCCGTCGGCGGGGAAGAAGTTGGACTCGACGTCGAAGCCCTCGGTCTTCCGCTCGGCGCGGAACCGGGACTCGGCGCTCGTCTCCGACGGGCCGTCCGCACCGGACGGCGTGCTCAGCCTGGGCTGCGCGCCGCCTTCCGGGAAGAACTGCTCCTCGGTACCCGAAGGCTGCGCCTGGGCGCCCTCCTCGGGGAAGAAGCTGTCCTGGTCACCGAAGTCCGGCCGGGGTCGCGGCTCGGGCCGCTCGACCGACTCCGCCGGGGCGTCCAGGCCCGACGGCGCGCTCAACCTCGGCTGAGCACCACCCTCCGGGAAGAACTGCTCCTCCGTACCCGACGGTCGCGCCTCGGCGCCCTCCTCGGGGAAGAAGCTGTCCTGGTCACCGAAGTCCGGACGGGGCCGCGGCTCGGGCCGCTCGACCGACTCCGCCGGGGCGTCCAGACCCGACGGCACGCTCAACCTCGGCTGAGCACCACCCTCCGGGAAGAACTGCTCCTCAACGACCTTCGGGCCGTCGTCGCCGAAGAAGTTCTCGTCCGACTCGACCACGGGCTTGGCCTCGGGCTTCGCCGCGGCCGACGCCGAAGCCGACTCGGTCGGCGCCTGCTGGACCGGCGGCTGGTGCGCCGGACCGCCCTCCGGGTAGAAGTCCGCGGTGGGCTGGCGGGTGTTCGGGTCGTTCCCGTCGCCGGGGAAGAAGTTCGTGTCGTCGTCGAAGTCGGGACGCGGGTGGAACTGGGTCGCCTGGTCCTGGTTCCCGACGGGCTCGGCCCGCTCCTCGTCGACGAGCACCGGCAGCGGCGCGGCGACCGTGGCGTGCGGGTCGTACGGCTGGGTGGAGTGGTCGTCGCCGAACGGCGAGAACTCCTCGGCCCGCGGTTCCGCCACGACCGGCACGGCGGGCTTGGGCAAGGGCGTGCCGCGGGGCGCGGTCGGGGCCCCGAGGTTCGCGGCGGCCGCGACGCGCGACTCCTCCGACACCTCCGGGCTGCGGAACTCGGCGGCACGGGCCCGGTCGACCAGCTCGGTCTCCGGCGGGATGCCGTACGCGCGCAGGTAGTAGCCCACGGCGGCGGGCCAGATCCAGTGGCCGTCCGTCTGGAACGCGACCGGCACGACGGACGGCGCGTCCTTGTCCAGCACGTCGGCGTCGAAGCCGCGACCGGCCACCGCGACCGGCGCGCGGTCCAGGTAGTCCAGCAGCGCCTCGCGCTCGTGCTCCGGGATCGGCGGGCGGTTGACCGACGGGCGGCCGTCGGCGCCCGCGCCGTCGAAGACGCGCGCGGTCCGGAAACCGCGCGGCACCTGCGGGGGTGGCGGCGCGGCGACCGGGACCTGGCCGGACGGCAGCCACTTGCGCAGCCACTCCGGCACGTTCTCCTCGGCGCGCGGGAAGAAGCGCATCTCGTCGACGTAGGCCTGCGGCGGTGGCGGTGTCTGCCACTTCGGCTCGGTCCGGTCGAAGTCGAGGTTGTAGCTGGCGGGCTGGTCGAGCTGGTAGCGGGCGTTCGACCAGCTACCCCGGCCCTCGCGGTGCATGCCCGCGCGGAGGCGGGAGAACAGGCCTGCCACCTCCTGCGGTGGCGCCCAGGCCTGCGCGCTCCCGTCGGCCGACCGCACCTCTGCGGACAGCTCGAAGTAGCGACCGGTCGCGCGGTAGTCGGCGACGACGTTCTGCCAGCCCTCGGGGGCGGCCCGCATCAGGGTCAGCCCGATCTGCTTGACCAGAGCGTCCTGCTCTGTCGGGTTCAACGGCTTCGGCTCGGACACACCAACATCTTCCCCCGCGACTCCGCGTACCGGAACGGCCCCCTGCTGGGCCGAAATCGGAGCACCACCACGCCGGCCCGACCATAACCCGATCGGAGCGCGCGGGAAAACCGAAGCCGGACCGGCTAGGGGGCTACGGAGCGGAGGTCTGGGGCGGGGGTGGGGTGGTCGTGGCTTCCGCCACCTCCAGCAGGCTGCCGTCGGCGAGCAGATCGCGCACCGATTTTCCCAGGAAGAACCCGGTACCACCACCCGGTTGGCCGAACCACGGCACGGCGATGCCCTTGGAGGCCGGGATGGGCCGCTGGACGCGGTACACGTGGTACCGGCGATTCAGCCAGTCCGGTGGCAGCGAGCGGTTGCCGAACATGGTCCGGGCGGCGAAGAGCAGGTTGCCGTTCTCGTCGCCGAACCGGTCGACCTCCACACCCGGCTGGATCACGACCGGCTCGCGGTCGCGCAGCAGCGACAGCGGCGGCTCGTCGGGCAGCGGCTGGATCTCTTGGGAGGGCACCGGCGCGGTCGGCGGGGCGGGCTGGGCGACCGGGGCGGGAGCGGCCTGCTGGGCGCGGGCCGCGTCGCGCTCCGGCGACCACAGGAGCGTGCCGAGCATCGTCTGCGCCGCCGCGGCGGCGTTCGGGAACACGGCGGGCCTGCCGCTGGGGCCGCGGTTGGCGTCCCAGAACTGGAGCTGCCACCCGTTCTCGGTGCCCGGCGCGGGCTCGATGACCAGTGCGTCCAGCTTCGGCTCGACGATCCCGTACTCGTGGGGCGCGACGCCGAAGTGGTTCAGCCGCTCCTGGAGCTGGGCGAGCGCCTGCCGGTCGTGCTCGGCGATCTGCCTGGGCCGGTACTCCGGCAGCGGCTGCGACTCGGCCTCACCGGTCGCGATCCGGGTGGCGGCGTCCTGGGCGGCGTCGTCGACCGGCGGCACCTGGTAGCCGTTGTCGTGGATGTGCTGCACGAGCTGCGGAACCGGGTTCACGCCGTGCTTGCGGAAGTAGTGCGGGACCGCGCCGGACCACACCCACGTGCCGTCGGTGTGGAACGTCTGCGGCACGTCCGGCTCGGCGTCGGGCTGGAGCAGGTCCGGGCCGTAGCCGCGGGCCGCGAGCACCACGGGCGCGTTCTCCAGGTACTTCAGCACGTCGTCGCGGTCCTGCGGGTGCACGGCGGGGCGCGGGGCGATCGGCCTGCCCTGCTCGTCGCTGCCGTCGAACACCGGGGCGTCGTAAAGCCGGACCGAGCCCCGGTCGCCCTCGGCGGGGGTCTCCACCAGCCAGGTCGGGACCTCGGCGCGCGGGAACATCTCCAGTTCCTCGGCGAAGTGCTTCGCCGCGGGCCGGTGCGTCCACGCCGGTTCCTCGGTCCAGTTGTACTCGATGGAGTACACGTTCGGGTGAGCCAGGTGGAACCGCGCCGAGAACCAGGTGCCTTCGCCCTCGCGGTACATGCCCGCGCGAAGCTCCAGGAAGAACGGCAGGGCCTCCTCCGGCAGCGCCCACTCGACGGACTGGCCGAAGATGTTCAGCACCGACACGGGCGCCTCGACGTAGGTGCCCATCGCGCGGAAGTCCAGGAAGAGCTGGCTCCAGTCACCGGGCAGCCGGTGGACGAGCAGGGTCGTGACCGAACCGAGGATCGCGTTCTGCTCCTCGGGGGACAGCCGGGGCTGTGGGGACGTCATGCCTTCTGCTCCTCGTTGCCTGCCGCGATCCTGGTGCTCAGCCAACCGGGGACGAACGCCTCGTCACGGGGGAACACCTCCAGGTCGCGCACCCAGAACTCGGCCGGGATCGGCGGGTTCCACAGCGGGTCGTGGTCCATGTTGTAGGAGAAGTCCATCCGCCCCGGCGCGTCCACCGTGAGCCGCGCCGAGAACCACGTGCCCCGGCCGGGCTTGTGGTGCAACTGCCGCAGCTCGGCGAACACCTTGGTGATGCCCTCGGGGGGCACCACCTCGGCCGTCGCGCCGTTCTCCAGGTACACGGCCAGTTCCGTGTCGTGCACCTTCACGTTGAGCTTCACCAGCAGGTCGATCCGCCGCCAGCCCTCGGGTTCCACTTCGAGCAGCATGGCGCCGATCCGCTGCATCAGCTCTTCCTCGCGGTCGTCCGACTCAGAAGTCGGATGGCCAGAGGGCTGCGTTGTGGTCATTCGGATAGCTCCTGACGTGGATCTTGAAGCGACCGTCCGGCAGTGTCTCGCGCCACCGGGTCTGGTACGTGTGCGGGTGGTCCTGTCCTGGTTCCCGGATCGCGAAGGTGTCGACCAGCTCGATCGAACCGCCCGAGGCCGCCTCCAGGTCCGCGCGGTCCCGCTCCATTTGATACCAGGTCTCCTCGCGCACGAACGCGGGCCGCTCCAGGCCCGAGTTCTGGTCGCGCTGCTGGCTGGAGACGTTGATCAGCTCGCCGGGACCACCGGACTCCTTGCCCTGGTGGTGACCGCCGTCGGCGAGGTTGCGGCCGTCCTCGCCCTTGCCCGCCAGCGCGCCCGCGTCGGTCTGCGACGTGGTGTCGCGGCGGCGTTCCGTGCCGCCGTCGTACTCCGGCACGCCGGTCGACGCGACCGTGTTGGCCCGGTCGTCGGTGAGGAACTTCCACCGGCCGCTGTCGACGTCGTAGACCGCCAGCGGGCGCGGGTTGTTCAGCTCGGCGCTGAACGGCGGAGCCGTGTGGACGTGCGAGACCGCGCCGTCCTCACCGCTCTGGAAGGTGCTGTACGGCCCGCGCTCGTCGGTGAGGCTGAACCGGGTGCCCGGCGGCAGGTCGCGGGTGACGAACGGGTCGTTCGGCCGCACCGGCCGCTCGACCTCCGCGCGCTGCTCCGGCGTCCACCCGCTGGTGTCGCCGTCGATCCGCACGGTCCGGACGACCTGGTTGTTCTCGTCCCGCAGCGGCCTGCCGTTCTCGCCGAGCGGGATCTCCTGGGTGACCCGCACCTCGCCGTTCGGCGGGTCCGGCCACGTCGGCGTCTGCGCCGCGCCGGTGCCGTAGTACGGATCGGTGGTGATGTCCGCGCCCTCGGGGGCCCGCGCCATCTCCGGGTTCAGCCGACCGCGCTGACCGGACTCGGTCTCGACGTGCGTGAGACCGCCGTCCTCGACGAACACGCGGGTGCGGACCCGGTCGCCGTCGCGGACCACGTACTCCGTGTCCGAGGCCAGCGGCTGCCCGTCGTGCTGGGTCAGCGGCCGGTTCTGCGGCAGGCCCGTGACCTCGACCTGGTTGCTCGTCGCAGGCCGCTCGTAGGTGACACCCGGCTCCGGGCGACCCGTCGCGTCGGTGCTGAACTCCTGGTAGAGCGGGCCGCGGTCGACGTTGTAGTTCGAGCCGGGGATCGGGTTGGCGACCTCCGGGTTCGGGCGGTCGCCCGCGTTCTCCGGCGCGGCCACCCACCTCGGCGTGCCGTTCTCGTCGGTCTGCACGGTGCCGCGGTGGTTGCCCTCGGTGTCCGTGACGTCGAACCGGGTGTTCGGCGGCAGGTCCTGGCGGGCGGTGAACGCGTCGTTCGGGCCGGGCGCCATCGGGTGGCCGCGGCCGATCGTCTGCTCGCCGTTCGCGGGCGCGGGCGGCTCGGTGATCGTCACCGGCCTGGTCACCTCGACGGACTTGCCACCGATCTTGACCCGGTCGTCCTGCGTCTGCGGCGACCCGTCCTGGCCCGCCACGAACACGTCGTTGTGGTTGCCGACCTGGACGCGGTAGTTGGCGTCCGGGTGCGGGTGGGCGATCTCCGGGTTCACGCCGTCGCGGGTGTTCGGCGCGATGGCGTCGACGCTGACCGCGCCCTCGGCGTCCACGTGCACGACCGAGCGGAGCTGCCCGTTCTCGTTGAGCACCTCGATGCGCGTGTCGAGCGGCAACTCGCGGCCGTCGAACAGCGACTGGCCGTCGCGCAGCCGCACCGTCTGCTCGTGCGTGGTGCTCGGCTCGGTCCAGGGGGTCTGGACCTGCGGCTGGAGGTCGCGGTCGCCCCGGTGCTCGGCGTCGATGCTGTCGGCCAGGTCGCCCGTCGGCGTGTGACCGGGCGGCATCCCGTTCTCGCCGACCGGCGCGCTCGTGCCGTCCGGCTCGAACGCGTGCCAGCCGCCGTCCGGCGGGATCCGCGGGTGCTGCTGGCCGTTCGTCGTCTCCGGGGAGCTGGAGTAGACGTTGCCGTGCCGGTCCGACCACGCCAGGCTGTCCGGCGCGATCACCTGCTGGCCGGTCTCGCGGGCCACGTGCGCGGCGAGGCTGTTCTCGCCACCCGCCGCGGCGTCGCAGCCGACGAGCATGATCGGCCGACCCGCGAGGTCCGGATGGTTGTTGATCAGCTCGACCAGCTCGGCCCGCGTGTAGTGGGTCTCGCCGATCCGGACGCCGTCGCCCGCGGTGTGCACGTCCAGGACGGCGTGGTCGCCGGTGGCCGGGATGCGGGAGGAGAGGTCGCGCAGCGGCGCCTCGGCGTGCAGCGCGACGCCCGCCGGGGTGACCTCGCTGGACCGGATCGCCTGGTCCACCCGCGGTGACACGTCGCCGAGGGGGGTGGGGCCGGTCGGGGTCGTGGGGGTGCCGGTGTCGGTGGGGGTGTTGTCGAACGCGCCGTTCTGGGCGTCCGCGACCGTCGCCGTGTCCGGGGTGAGGACGGTGCTGCCGTCGGGGCCGTGCGTGCCGAAGTCCGGCGGCAGGACGACGCCGTTCGGCGGCGGCGAGGGCACCTCGTGCAGGACACCGGCTTCGCGCAGGCTGTCCAGGTTCACCCGGCCGCTGGCGTCCGCCAGGCTCGGGTCGAACACCGGCTGGAGCTGGCGCGCGCCACCGGGCTGGTCGAACGCGGGCGCCACGGTCGCCAGCTCGACCAGCATCGGCCGGTCCAGCACGTAGACGTGATAGCCCTTGCCCATGCTGTCCGGCAGGATCGCGCGCTCGCCGAACCCGTACGGCTGACCGTCCGGTCGCAGCGGCGACAGGAAGTCGCCCTGCGGGCTGCCGAACCGGTCGAGCACCGTGCCGGCGGGCAGCTCCACGACCACCCGCGCACCCGCGGCCCCCTGGTTCGGCGGCCACGCGATCGGGCCGTTCACCGTGCCGTCGGTGGTGTTGTGGCGCATGAACTCGTCGAACGTCCCGTGCGGGCCGTACGGCTGGTAGGTCGGCTCGATGAGCGCCGCCACCCGCTGGTCGTACGTGCCGACCTCGCGGTCACCCGCACCGGTGCTCTCGTGGACCGGGATGTACGGGCCGTCGTCCGAGAAGCCCGGCACGACACCGGTCGGGTTGCCCCAGACGTTCTTGTGGGGATCGGTCGCCGGGTCGGCGCTCGGGCCCGCGTTGGGGGTGGGGTCGGGCGTGCCGGGGGTCGCGCCGGGGTCCGTGCCGCGGCTCGCCGGGGCCGGGTCGGAGGGCCACTGGTGAGTGGAGGCGGCGGAGCTGCCGTCGGGGTTGGTGGTCGGCGCGTGGTGCGGTGGGGAGGTGGGGGTGGTGCCGGGGTCCGGGGTGCCGGGGGTGGCCGGGGAGCGGCCGTCGGGGGTGCCTGGGGTCCGGTGGTCGGGGGTACCGGGCGTCCGGTGGTCGGGGGTGCCAGGGGTCCGGCCGTCGGGAGTACCGGGGGTCCGGCCGTCGGGCGTGCCGGGAGAGCGGTGGTCGGGGGTGCCGCCGGGGGTACGCGGGTCCGGGGTGGCGGGGGCGCGGTGGTCCGGGGTGCCGGAGGTGCGCGGGTCCGGGGTGCGCGGGGGTGCGTCGGTCGGGGTGTTGCGGGCCATCGGGGCGTCCGGGCGGGTTGGGGCCGGACCGGACTGGCCGCCTGGCTGGGGGCCGGCGTGCTGGGGTGCGGGGCCGCTCGGCGGCGGGGTGAAACCGCCCGGCTGGGGGCCGAAGCCTCCCGGTTGCGGGGTGTAGCCGCCGGGCTGCGGGCCGCGTGGTTCCGGGCTGGTGTGCGGCGGGGTGAAACCCTGTGGTGGGGCGGAAACCGAGCTGGCGCCCACCGCGTCCGCCGTGTGCGACGGGCGGGTCGTAGACGGCGACGGCTCGGTGAACAGACCACCCGCCATCGCCGGACCGCGACCTCCGGCAGGCGGCGCGAACCCGCCCTGCGCCGGACCGTGGTCGCCACCGGGAGTCGAGTTGGAGTGCGAACCCGGACCACTCCCCTGAGCGGAGTGCGAACCACCCGCGGCGGGCACACCGGCAGCAGGCATGAACCCACCCCCGACCGGAGCCGCACCGTTACCGGGAACGGGCCCCGCGGCAGCAGGAGCCGCGTGCGAACCACCGGGAACGGGGCCGGTACTGCCAGGGGTCGGGCCGCCGGGAGCGGCGTGCGAACCACCGGGAGCCGGGCCGACACTGCCGGGAGTCGGACCACTGGGAGCAGCGTGCGAACCGCCAGGAACAGGGCCGGTACTGCCGGGAGTCGGGCCGCTGGGAGCGGCGTGCGAGCCGCCCGGAACGGAGCCGGTGCTGCCGGGCGTCGGGCCGCCGGGAGCGGCGTGCGAACCGGGAGCACCCGGAGTCGAGCCGGGAGCGGGGCTGGAACCGCCCGGAGCGGCGTGCGAACCACCGGGGGTCGGGCCAACCGCGGCGGGGGCCTGCGAACCGGGCGAGTGCGAGCCACCGGGAGCAGGGGAACCGCCGGGCGTCGGACCGCCGGGCGTCGAGCCCGCGCCAGGCGAGTGGGAACCACCAGGCGTGGAGCCAGGAGCGGGTGAGCCGCCAGGGCTCGAAGCGCCAGGTGTGTGCGAGCCACCGGAAGGCGAGCCGCCGGGGGTCTGGCCGCCCGCGCCGGGGGCATGCGAGCCACCAGGCGTCGGGCCGCCTGCGGCGGGAGCCGACGAACCGCCGGGGGTCGTGCCGCCGGAACCGGGGGTGTGCGAACCGCCCGAACCACCCGGCGTCGAGCCGCCGGAGGGGCCGCCGGGAGTCGAACCGCCCGACGGGCCGCCAGGTGCGTGCGAGCCACCGGGGGTCGAGCCGCCGGAGGAACTGCCTGGGGTCGGGCCGGTGGGTGAGCTGCTGGGGGACGAGCTGGGGCCCGCGCTGTGGGAGGCGCCGGTGTTGGAGCCGCCGGGCGTCGGGCCGCCGAGGCCGGGTGCGGTCGGGGCGCCGAGCCTGCTGCTCACGGACGACGGGGACGAGCCGCCCGCGGCCGCTGGGGCCGGGCCGCCCGCCGGGGCACCGCCGGGCATGCCTGCGGGGGCGTAGGTCGGGGGCTGGTTGCTCGCCGGGGCGCGGTCCGGGCTGGTGCCGCCGGGTATGCCGGGCGTCGGGGTGGGCACGGTCGGTGCGGGTGGGGCGGCGACGGTGGAGGCGTTGGTGGTGTCGACGCCGGGGCGGGGCGCGGCCGGGGCGTCGGGCGAGCCGCCGCCCGTCGGGGCCGGGCCGGAACCGCCGGGCACGCCACCGGGCGGCATCCCACCAGGGGTGCCACCGGGACCTCCGCTCGGACCGCCACCGGGACCGCCGTTCGGGCCTCCACCAGGACCGCCACCGGGGTTGCCGGAGGGCCCCAGGTCGGGCGGGCCGCTGCCGGGTGTGGGACCGAGGTCGGGTGGGCCGCCGCCGGGACCGCCGGGGGTGATGTGCGGGGCTTCGACGGTGATGCCGTCCTTGGCGCCGCCGATGCTGCCGGAGACCGCGCCTGAGGTCGCGCCGAGCAGCACGTCCCTCGCGCTGATGTCCTGGCCCATCGCGACGGAGGTTCCGACGGAGCTGACCGCGCCCTCGACCGCGCCGCGGGTGGCGCCGACGGCGACCTGGCCCGCGAGTCCGCCGCCCTGGAACTTCACGCCGCCGGACAGCCCGCCGACCAGACCCGAGACCGCGCCGGAGACGGCCGCCTCGCCGGTCTTGCCCCAGTCCCAGTCCTTGCGCTCGCCGGACAGCATCTGGATGCCCTGGATGGCCGCGTCGATGCCCACCGAGATCGCGACCTCCTTGAGGATCGCGATGATCAACTGCCGGAAGGTGAACTGGACGATGAGCCGGGTGGCCTGCTGGGCGATGGGGATGCCCGCGGAGGCCGTGCCGAAGGTGGCGAACGCGGCGGCGATCAGCGCGGCGATCTCGATGGCCAGCGCGATCAGCGAAGCGATGATCGACAGCTTCGTGTACTCGACCTCGAGCGCGGTGCCGTCGCAGCTCTCCGCCAACTGCTCGCAGATCTTCTTGAGCTTGGGCAGGTACGACTCGTCGCCGTCGGAGAACTTCTTCCAGTACTCCTCGAACGCGGTCGCCGCCGCGCCGACCTGGCTGGCGACGACGGTGCTCGCGGCGCCGTTGCCCTGGTCGATCACGCCCTGCACGCCTTCGGCGGCGGCGCGGTACGCGTCGGCCATGCGGCGCAGAGCGGTCTCGTCGCCCTCCGGCCAGCTCTGCCCGACCACGATCGGGAAGAGCCAGGTGATCTCGCTCGGGATTTCGATACCCACCCGGTGCCCCTCAGTAAGTCTTGGAAATACCCGCGGAGTTGCCCTGGTCAGAGCCCTCGTAGGTGTCGGCGGACTGGTCTACGCCCTTGCGGATGTCGCCGAGCGCCGTGGTCAGGTTCTTGAACGCGTCGCCGGTCGCCTTGGCGTTCGGCACGTACTCCTTGGCGAACGCCTGGCCGGACTCGTCGCCGCCCCAGCACTCGCCCTCCCCGCTCAGCGCGGAGTCCAACGCCTTGAACACGCCGTCGAGCGCGTCGGCGGCCGAGCTGAACTGGGTGCCGCCCTGCCGCATGCCCTGGACGTCTACCTGGAAGCCGGTCACCAGCCGCTCCTCTCCATCACGCTGCCGCCCTCGTCGTCGTCATCGGCCGAGCGCCTGCGCGGCGGCGGGGTCGACGACGGCGGGGTGGGGACGGGCGGCGCGGGCGGGATCAGGTCCGCCAGCGACGGGACACCCGGCAGCATCTCGGAGAGGTCGAGGCTCGGCCCCTCCTGCGCGGTCGCGAGGACCTCGTTCAGCTCCGTGCGGGACTTCGCGACGGCCGCGATGACCGTCTCGGTGGCGACCCTGGCCAGTTTGTCCGGCGTGCTGCGCTCGAACGCGTTCGGCGAGAACTCCAGCGACGTCAACGCGCCGGACGAGTCGACGCGCGCCGTGACGCTGCCGTCCTGGGAGGTGGCGCTCGCGGTGATCGCCAGCGCCTTGGCCTGCGCTTCGCGCATCTCGGCGGTCTTGCGGTGCAGCTCCGACATGAGCGAGTCGACCTGCTCGCGCATGGCGGCGTTGCGCGCCTCCAGCTCAGCCCTACGTCCACCCGGTGCGGTCACGGCCGTCCCCTCGCTCAGGTCGTCTTTGGGTCCTGACGCTAAACGACCCCGCCGGGTTCCCGTCCCCGCTTGGAAAATCGCGACCATTTTGTCGGTGGTCGGAGGCACAGTGGAGGGGTGCTGCGCCCTTACCGCCAACTCGCCGGCGTCCCCCACCTCGTCTCGCTCCTGCTGTGGTCGATGATCGGTCGGGTGCACCTGACGGGCACACCGCTGGCGCTGTCGTTCCTCGTGGCCGGGTGGACGGGGTCGTACGCGCTGGCGGGCGTGGTGGGCGGGGCGCTCACGCTGGGGCTGGGCGTGGCGGGTCCGCTGCGCGGGCGGGCGGCGGACCGGGCGCCCGCGAGCAAGCTGCTGCTGGTGACGGGCGGGCTGTACGCGACGGGCATCGGGGTGCTCGGGCTGCTGCCGTCGGTCCTGCCGAGGGGCGCGTGGCCGGTGGCCGTGCTGGTGGCGTTCCTGACGGGCCTGTGCACGCCGCCGGTGACGCAGTTGACCAGGGCGAGCTACCCGCGGATGGCGAAGGGCGCCGCGCAGCAGGCCGTGTACACGGTGGAAGCGTCGTTGCAGGAGTTCATGTACATCGTCGGTCCGATGATGGCCGCCGTGCTGGTCGCGTTCGCGAGCCCGCGGACGGCGATCTGGGTGTGCGGGGTGCTCGCGCTGGCGGGCACGCTGGGGTTCCTGTTCGCGCTGCGCCGAGCGGGTCTGGACGAGCCGGTGCCCGCGTCCGGGTCGCACAGCGGCCGGTCGCTGCTGGCGGAGTCGGGGCTGGTGAAGGCGCTGGTCGTGGCCACGGCGACGGTGATGTCGCTGGTCACCATCGACATGGTGATCATCGCGTGGGCCCGCGACCTCGGCCAGCCGGCCATGGCGGGGGTGCTGACGGCGGTGTGGGGCGTCGGCTCGGTGCTCGGCGGTCTGGTCGTGGGCGGGTTCCGCGGTGAGCCCCGGTTCGCGCTGCGGATCGGGCTGATGGCGGCGGGCATCGCCGCGCTGATCCCGGTGCTGCCGCCGGTCATGACGCCGTCGTCGCCGTGGCTGATCGGCGGGGTGCTGCTGGTCGGCGGGCTGGCCATCGCCCCGGCCATCGCGGCGAACAACGCCAGGATCGGGGGTCTGGCGCCGAACGGCCGGAAGGCGGAGGCGTTCGGCTGGATGTCGATGGCGACGACGGCGGGCGCGGCGATGGCGCTGCCAACGGCGGGGTGGCTGCTCGACCACGTCGGGCCCGCCGCGGCGGCCGGGTCGGCGGCGCTGGCGGGCGTGATCGGCACGCTCCTGGCCCTGCGCGTGCCCCACGGCACGCACGAGGTCGCCGAGGCCGAGACCAGCGCGTGATGCGAGGATGGAGCCCGTGACGGCGACGATCCTCAATGGCAGGGCCACCCGAGACGCGATCTTCGAAGACCTGCGCGAGCGGGTCTCGGCGCTGGTCGAGCGGGGGGTGACCCCCGGTCTGGCGACGGTGCTGGTCGGCGACGACCCCGGTTCGCACTCGTACGTGAAGGGCAAGCACACGGCGTGCGCGAAGGTCGGCGTCACGTCGATCCGCCGCGACCTGCCCGCCGAGACGACGCAGGCCGAGTTGGAAGCCGTCATCGACGAGCTGAACGCGGACCCGGCGTGCACCGCCTACATCGTGCAGCTCCCGCTGCCGAAGCACCTGGACGCGAACGCGGTCCTGGCGCGGATCGACCCGGCCAAGGACGGCGACGGCCTGCACCCGACGAACCTCGGCAAGCTGGTGCTGGGCGAGGCCGCTCCCCTGCCCGCGACCCCGCGCGGTGTCGTGGAGCTGCTGCGGCGCTTCGACGTGCCGATCTCCGGCGCGAACGTGACCGTGGTCGGCCGCGGCGTGACCGTTGGCCGTCCGATCGGCCTGCTGCTGACCCGCCGCAGCGAGAACGCGACCGTCACCCTGTGCCACACGGGCACGAAGGACCTGGCCACCGAGGTGCGCCGGGCGGACATCGTGATCGCGGGCGCGGGCAGCCCCGGCCTGATCACGGCGGACATGGTCAAGCCCGGCGCGGCCGTCGTCGACGTCGGCATCACCCGCACCGAGGCCGGTCTGGTGGGCGACGTGCACCCGGACGTGGCCGAGGTCGCGGGTTTCCTGGCCCCGATCCCCGGTGGCGCGGGCCCCATGACCATTGCGATGCTGCTGACCAACACGGTCGAAGCCGCCGAGCGCTCGCTCACGACGGCGTAGGGCGGGAGCGGTGGAACTGATGCCGGAGCAGCGCTGGCGGTCGGCGGCGGGTCAGCACCTGCCGTTCGCGCTGGTGCTGGGCGTGACGCTGCTGGGCCTCGTGCGGATCGTGCAGTACCACTGGCGGCAGGGCGTGGTGCTGATCGGCATCGCGCTGCTGCTCGCGGCGCTGCTGCGGGTGCTGGTGACCGACGAGCAGGCGGGCCTGATCGCGATCCGCGGCCGGGGTGTCGACGCGCTGCTGTACTCAGGACTGGGCGTGGCCGTGATCGTGGTGGCGATGACCATCACCGGCGGCCCCTTCAGCAGGTAAGGACGCATGCGCACCCTCACTTACTACGTGGCCGCGTCCGTCGACGGGTTCATCGCGGCGGCCGACGGTTCGTTCGACGCGCTGATGCTCGACGGCGACCACATGGCGATGATCTTCAGCGAGTACCCGGACACGATCCCCGCGCAGGGCAGGGAAGCGCTCGGGCTGCTCGACGTGCCGAACCCCAACTTCGACACGATCCTCATGGGGCGCGCCACCTACCAGGTGCCGGGCGGGCTGCCGAGCCCGTACCCGCACCTGCGCCAGTACGTGGTGTCGAGCACCCTCACGGGCACGCCGGACGACGTCGAGGTGGTCTCCGGCGACGTGCTGGGGAAGGTCCGCGAGCTGAAGGCCGAGGACGGCCTCGGCATCTGGCTGTGCGGCGGCGGGAAGCTGGCCGCCGCGCTGCTGCCGGAGATCGACGAGCTGGTCCTGAAGGTCAACCCGGTCGTGCTGGGCCGCGGGATCCCGCTGTTCGACGGCGGGTTCCCGGCCGCGCGGTTCACGCTGGAGGGCACGCGCGTGTTCGAGAGCGGTGTGGCCGTGATGACCTACCGGAACAGCGCCGCGTAACCGTCCAGCAGGCGCTGGAGGCCGAACTCGAACACGTCGTCGAGGTCGAAGTCGAACGGCGTGCCGACGACGCGGGCGAACGCCGGGAACGTGCCGGAGTCGATGGCGGGCCCGAACAGGTCGCCGTTCTCGTCGACCCACTGGTCGGCGGACAGGCCCGTGTCGGCTTCGGCCTGCGCCTCCGGCTCGATGCTCAGTGCCGTGCCCCGCACGTAGCCGAACAGCGTGATGTGCGCGTGGAACACCACGGTCGGGCTCTGGCCGTGGCCCTCCAGCGCGCGCATCACCCACTCGGCGTGGTGCAGCAGGTTCGGCATCGGCTGGGGGCGGGTCAGCGAGAGCAGCTTCGGCAGCCACGGGTGCGCGCGGTAGGCGGCCCACTGCATCCTGGCCACCAGTTCCAACTGCGCCCGCCAGGTCGGCGGCGGCACGGCTGGTAGCCGGTGCTGGGCGAACACCGTGTCGGCCATGAGCATCGCCAGCTCGTCCCGGCCGCGCACGTGCTTGTAGAGCGACATCGTCGGCACGCCCAGGTCGGCGGCGACCGACCGCATCGACAGCCCGTCGAAGCCCTGCTCGTCGGCTATGTCGATGGCCGCGTCCACGACCCGTGCGCGGGTCAGCCGGGCGGCCGAGTCGCGGCGCGGGACCGAGCGCCTGCTCGGCGCGGGGGTCGCCACGACCGTGCCGACCCTCGGCACCGCGCGCACCAGACCCTCGTCGCTCAACGCCGCCACGACCTTCGTGGCCGTGGCCATGGCCACGCCCCACTCGGCGGCGATGCCGCGCACCGACGGGACCCGGCTGCCCGGCGGCAGCTCCCCCTCCTGGATCCGGCGCTTCAGCTCGGCGGCGATCCTGAGGTACGGCGGATCCTCGGCCACGACTCCCCCTGCACTAGTGCAGGAACCCGGTTTTCCCTTGGAGAACACGGTTTCTGCGACTTTGTACATCGTACCCAGCGAACGACGTGGAGGTTTCGATGAAGGTGCTGATCTCGGGGGCGGGCGTGGCGGGGCCGGTGCTGGCCCACTGGCTGCGGCGCGGCGGCTGCACCCCGACCGTCGTGGAACGGTCGCCCGCGCCGCGCGTCGGCGGGCAGGCGATCGACGTGCGCGGCGTCGCGCTGGAGGTCGTGGACCGGATGGGCCTGCTGGACGACCTGCGGGCGGCGGCCACGGGAATGCGCGGGATGTCGTTCGTGGACGACGACGGCGTGGAGGTCATGCGCAGCACCGAGGAGACGCTGACCGGCGGCGTGGTGGGCGGCCCGGACGTGGAGGTCCTGCGCGACGACCTGAGCGCGCTCTTGTTGCGCGGCAACGAGGACGCCGTCGTGTTCGGCGACTGGATCACCGCGCTGGACGAGCACGAGCAGGGCGTCCGCGTGACCTTCGACAGCGGCCGGGTGGAGGACTTCGACCTCGTCGTCGGCGCGGACGGACTGCACTCGGCGGTGCGAGCACTGGCGTTCGGCGACGAGTCGCGCTACCTGCACCACCTCGGCGTGTACCTGTCGGTGTTCACCACGCCGAACTTCCTGGACCTCGACCACTGGCAGGTGTTCCACCGCACCGAGGGCCGGATGTCCGGCGTCTACAGCGCGCGCGGCAACACCGAGGCGCGGTCGATGCTCGGGTTCGAGTCGCCACCGCTGGACTTCGACCACCGCGACCTCGACCAGCAGCGGAAGCTGGTCGCCGACCGGTACGAGGGCGTCGGCTGGGAGACGGGGCGGCTGCTGGCGTTCATGGACGAGGCGCCGGACTTCTACTTCGACTCGATGAGCCAGGTGCGAGTGGAGCGCTGGTGGCGCGGCCGGGTCGCGCTCGTCGGCGACGCGGGCTACTGCGGGTCACCGCTGTCCGGGCAGAGCACGAGCGCCGCGATCGTCGGCGCCTACGTCCTGGCGGCCGAGTTGAAGGCCGCCGCGGGCGACCACCGGACGGCGTTCCCGCGCTACCAGGAGGTGCTGCGGGACTACGTGGCGCGCAACCAGGCGCTGGCCACCGACACCCCCGGCGAGCAGGCCACGCCGGAGAGGCTGGCGGCCGCCGCGAACGCCCTGGAGCTGCCCGGCTGGTGACCTAGGGTGAAGATCGTGCTTCCCCACCTGCCCCACGACGATCCGGGAACGCCCGACGTCCGCGGCCCCGGCCGGTTCCTGTGGTGGCTGGTGAAGGCCCAGCGCGGACGCGTCGCGGTGGCCGTCGTGGTCAGCAGCACGTGGATGGCGCTGCTGACGCTGCCGCCGCTGATCATCTCGCGGGCCGTCGACGAGGGGCTCCAGCAGGGCAACTCGGGTGTGGTGGCCCGGTGGGCGTTGACGCTGCTGGGGGTCGGCGCGGTCACGGCGGTGTGCGGGATGCTGCGGCACCGGCTGATGACGTTCATCCGGCTCGACGCCTACTACCGGACCACGCAGCTCGTGCTGCGGCAGGTCGTGCGGCTCGGGGCGTCGCTGCCGCGCCGGGTGTCGGCGGGTGAGGTCGTGAACATCGGCAGCACGGACCTCCAGCAGATCACCCGCGTGATGACGATCAGCGGCCCCGGTGTCGGTTCCGTCGTCGCGTTCGCGCTGGTGGGCACGCTGCTCACACGAGTGTCACCGTTACTCGCGGCCGTGGTGCTGATCGGCGTGCCGCTGCTGGTGGGCGTGCTCGTGCCGCTGCTGAAGCGGTTGCAGGCCACCGAGACCGGCTACCGCGTCGAGCAGTCGGCGGTGACGGCCCGCGCGGGCGACATCGTGGCCGGGCTGCGGGTGCTGTGCGGCATCGGGGGCAAGGACGTGTTCGCGGACCGGTACCGGACGGCGTCGCGGGCGCTCCAGGCGCAGGGGTACCGGGTCGGCGCCGTGACGAGCTGGATCCAGGGACTGGGCATCGGGCTGCCGTCCCTGTTCGTCGCGGGGGTCACGTGGCTGGCCGCGCGGATGGCCGCCGCCGGGACGATCACGATCGGCGAGGTGATCGCCGTGTACGGGTACGCGGCGGCGCTGATCGTGCCGGTGTTCTTCCTGATGGAGGGCGCGGAGGACCTGACCCGCGGCCTGGTCGGCGCCCGACGGGTGGTGCGGCTGCTGGTGCTGGACCCGGAGGTCTCCGCACACGGGCCGGGAGTTCCGGGACCTGCCGGCCCCGCCGACCTGCGCGACCCGGACTCCGGTCTGGTGGTACCCGCCGGGCGGATGCTGGCCATCGCGGCGACCAGGCCCGCCGACGCGGTGGAGGTCGTGGACCGACTGGGCCGGTACGTCGACTCCGACGCCACGTGGGGCACGGTGCCGCTGACGGCGATGGCGATCGACGAGGTGCGCCGCCGGATCCTGGTGGCGGACAACGACTCCCACCTGTTCGCGGGCGCGCTGCGGGAAGCCGTGGCAGGCCGGACGACGCCGGACGACGCCACCATCACCGCCGCCGTGCACACGGCCGTCGCGGCGGACGCCGTGCCGGACGGGCTGGAATCCGCAGTGGAGGAGCAGGGCCGCACGCTGTCCGGCGGCCAACGGCAACGACTCCGACTCGTGCGCGCCCTGCTGGCCAACCCCGACGTCCTGCTGCTGGTAGAGCCGACATCAGCCGTGGACGCACACACCGAAGCCCTGATCGCGACCCGCGTCCACCAGGCAAGACGCGGACGAACGACCGTAGTAACCAGCACGTCCCCGCTACTGCTCGACCAAGCCGACGAGGTGGCGTACCTGGTGGACGGCAAGATCGTGGCAACCGGCACCCACCCACAACTGCTGGAACACCCCGGCTACCACGCACTGGTGTTCCGGTGACCGCCCGCCTGCCAGTCGCGAACGCCACCCGAACACGCCGCGCGGTATGGCGTCTCATCCGAGCCGACGCCCGTGCGATGACCCTCGTACTACTGCTCAACGGACTAGCCGCCGCCGCAGGCCTAGGCGGACCTTGGCTGCTGGGAGAAATCGTCAACGCGGTCCGCAACCGCGCCCCGGTGTCCACTGTGGACCTACTGGCACTGGGGATCGTCGCTTTCGCCGTCGCCCAGGTCCTGCTGATCAGATCCGCCCGCTACGCGGGACACCGATTCGGCGAACGCGCACTGTCATCCTTGCGCGAGCAGGTCGTCGACCGAGCACTGGCACTACCAACAACAGTGGTAGAACGAGCCGGCACCGGCGACCTGATGACCCGCACCTCAACGGACGTAGCCGCCATCGGCACCACCCTCCGCGACGGCGCCCCCGAGGTGTTCATCTCCCTAGTGCAGACCGCCCTCCTCTTCACCGCCGTGTTCTTCCTGCACCCCCTGCTAGGCCTGTGCGGCCTGGTCGGCGCACCGATCCTCTGGCTGTCCACCCGCTGGTACCTCCGACGCGCACGCGACGCCTACCTCGCCGAGGCCCGAGCCAACTCCGAACAGGCAGAACACCTCTCCGCCACCTCACTCGGCGCACGGACCGTGGAAGCGCTAGGCCTGGAGCAACGGCGGCTCGCAGGAGGCAACGACCGGATCACCACCGGCTTCACCACCAAACGGCACACGCTGTGGCTGCGCAACGTGTGGTTCCCAATCCTGGAGTTCGCCCACACGCTGCCGGTAGCGGCGATGCTGGTAGTAGGCGGCCACCTGCACGAGTCGAACGCGGTCAGCCTGGGCGCGGTGATCACCGCAACCTTGTACGCGTGGCGGCTGAACGCCCCACTGGACACGATCTTCCAGTGGGCCGACCAACTACAGACCGGCAGCGCCGCACTGTCCAGGATCGAGGGAGTCGGCGAAGCCGTGGTCCCAACACCCACCACCAAGACCGTCCCGACAAACGACCGCCTGGTCGTGTCAAACGTGCACTACGCGTACCGCAAGGGCCACGACGTCCTCGTAGCCGTCAACCTCACCGTGCACCCCGGCGAACGCCTGGCAATCGTCGGCCCATCCGGCGCGGGCAAGTCCACGCTGGGCAAACTACTGGCAGGCGTGGACACCCCCCACACGGGCAGCGTCACCGTAGGCGGCGTACCAGTAGCCCAACTCCCCGCACACGAACTCCGCCAACGCGTCCTCCTGGTCACCCAGGAACACCACGTCTTCCTGGGCACCCTCCGCGACAACCTGGCCATGGCCGCACCGAACGCCACCGACAAGGCCATGCACAAAGCCCTCTCCACAGTGGACGCCACCTGGGCAACAACCCTCGACGCCCCTCTGGACAACACCACCCTCAACCCCGCCCAGGCCCAGCAACTCGCACTGGCACGGGTAGTGCTCGCCGACCCCCACACGGTCGTACTGGACGAGGCAACAGCCGCACTGGACCCCACCACAGCCCACCACGCAGAACGCGCGATGGCCAAGGTCCTGGCAGGCCGCACCGTCATCGCCATCGCCCACCGCCTGCGCACCGCCCACGACGCCGACCGCGTAGCCGTCATCGACAACGGCAGGATCACCGAACTGGGCACCCACAACAACTTGGTAGCCGCACAAGGCACCTACGCAACCCTCTGGCACTCCTGGCAAGCAGCCACCTGACCCGACCTAAGCCAACGCCACCAGAAACAACCCAAACGCCACAACCGCAGCCACAGTGCGCACGGTGTCCATCCTCTCCCACCGCCCAATCACCGCCCGCCACCCAACAGGCGGCACCTCCGGATCCCACTCAGCCAACGCCTGGTTAAGCGGCGCCGTACCAACAAACGTGGTCACCGTCCACACCACCATCGCCACAACACCACCCCACCGAGCAACCCCCAAACCACCAACCGCGGCCACAGCCACAGCGATCCCACTGAGGAACGCAGGCACGTAGATCGACGGCACCAACACCCGCAAAGTCCTGATCAACCCTTGCCGCATCCGCAAATGAGCCACCTCAGGCAAGGCAGCCAACGGCCCACGCACACCAAACCGCACAACAACCTCAACACCAGCCAACAGTCCCCCGAAGAACAGGTTCACAAGCACCACGATGTCCATAGCCCGAAACATACAGTCACTAGAACTTTACTGCAACTAGAATTTTCCAGACACCCGACTACACTCCCCCCATGAGCACCCGGACGGTGAACTGGACAGCCCTACAAGACGCCACACCGTCACCAGAGGGCCTGCGCGAGCGCAAGAAACGCCTCATGCGCCAACAACTATCGGACACCGCAACAGAAATGTTCATCGAACGCGGCTTCGACGCCGTACGAGTCTCAGAAATCGCCGAGGCCTGCGGCGTCTCAGAAAAAACAGTCTTCAACTACTTCCCCACCAAGGAATCCCTGGTACTAGACCTGGGAGAAGCAACACTAAACGCACTGAACGACCTGGCAGACCCCAAGTCCCCCCCAGTCGAAACAGCGGTGAGAATCCTAAACGAACAACTACAAGCAATCACCACCTGGCTATCCGCCCAGGAAAACGCCGCAGAAGCCATAAACAAATTCCGCCAATTCGGAACACTGGTAGCACAAACACCAGCACTACGAGCCCACCAACGAGACATGACAGACAAGCTGGTCACAGCAGCAGCACAAATACTGGCCACTCGCCTAAACCAAGACACCAACGACCCCGAACCACAAATCGCCGCAGTAGCACTACTAGGCCTCTGGCAAGTACAGTTCCAAGCCCTACGAAAGCACCTGGACGCAAACCAAACACCCGAAGAAATCGCAAAAGCAGTAACAGCAGACGTACAACGAGCAGCAAACACAATAAACAAAGGCCTAACAACCCTAGGCAAATAACCACCTGGCGACCCACCCCAAAACGGCAGACACAGCCCTAAAACCGTGGCCGATTTTACTTGGGGGATTCGACCCTTAAACTTGCGCCGGGCGGCAGCTTCACCCTCTGCCCTTTTTGCCCCGGCGAAGGGTCGAATCTAGGGGCCCCAAGTCAAATCGGCCACACCACGCTGGAACTCGACCATCCACCAACCAACCACGCTGGAACCGCACCCTCCCCCACCCCCTCACCGAAAATCCCGAGACCGCGACGGAATCCTCAAATCCAACTGCTGCAACCGATCCGCCAACACACTAACCACCCCCTCAGCAATCTCCACAGTCCCCCGAACCAACAAAGCCGGACTATTCAAAGCCACCCGCCGATACCGAGCCCACAACCCAACAGAACAAACAACATTAACCATCCCAGTCTCATCCTCAATATTCAAAAACGTAACCCCACCAGCAGTAGCAGGCCGCTGCCGATGCGTCACCGCCCCACCAACAAGCACCCTCGTACCAGGATAAAGCTCCCCCAACCCCACCACAGGCAACGCCCCCAACCCCCTCAACCTCCCCCGCACGAACTGCGTAGGAAAACTATCCGGCGACAACCCCGTAGCCCACACATCAGCCACAGCCACCTCAACCTCATCCATCCCCGGCAACAACGGAGCATCAGTCCCCACCACCACCCCAGGCAACCGATCCGGCCGAGCATTAGCCACCGCCCCGGCAGCCCACAAAGCCTCCCGCCGCCCCACCCCAAACCCACCAAAAGCCCCCGCAGTCGCCAACGCCTCCACCTGCGGAGTACTCAACCTCACCCGCCCTCCCACATCCACCAAATCCCGATACAACCCCCCACGCCCCCTCTCCTCCACCAACGCCTCAGCAACCCCCTCCCCCACAGCACGAACAGCACCCAACCCGATCCGAACAGCCTGCTCCCCCTCAAAAACCTCCAACCCCGCATGCACCAGACTCCGATTAACATCCGGCCCCAACACCCGAACCCCATGCCTCCGAGCATCAGCCACCAACGACTGCGGCGAATAAAACCCCATGGGCTGAGCCCTCAACAAAGCAGCACAAAAAGCCGCCGGATAATACAACTTAAACCAAGCACTAACAAACACCAAGTGCGCAAAACTCAAAGCATGACTCTCCGGAAACCCAAAATTGGCAAACGCCAACAACTTCGCATAAATCTTCCCAGCCAACCCCTCCTCAATCCCATGCCCAGCACACCCGGCATAAAACCGATCCCTCAACCTCTCCATCCGATAAGTAGACCGCTTAGCCCCCATGGCCCGCCGCAACTCATCCGCCTCAGCAGGCGTGAAATCAGCGACATCCACAGCGATCTGCATCAACTGCTCCTGGAACAACGGCACCCCATAGGTCCGATCCAGCGCCTTCTTCAACCGGGGATGATCGTGCTCCCACTCCTCCTTCCCATTCCGCCGCCGGATGTACGGATGCACGGACCCACCCTGAATAGGCCCAGGCCGGATCAACGCGACCTCCACCACCAGGTCGTAGAACTCCCGCGGCTTGAGCCGAGGCAGAGTAGCCATCTGCGCCCGACTCTCCACCTGAAAAACACCCACAGAATCCGCCCGGCACAACATGTCGTAAACCGCGCCATCCGCCAGGTCGATCCGTCCCATGTCGACCTCGACCCCGTGGTGCTCCCCCACCAGATCGATCGCGTAGTGCAGCGCGGACAACATCCCCAACCCGAGCAGGTCGAACTTGACCAGGTTGATCGACGCGCAATCGTCCTTGTCCCACTGCAACACGGTCCGGTTCGCCATCCGCGCGGGCTCCACCGGGCACACCTCGCTGACCGGCCGGTCGCAGATGACCATGCCCCCGGAGTGGATCCCCAGGTGACGCGGGAAGTTCTCCAACTGCGCGGCCAACTCCACCACCGGCAACGGGATCCCGCTGTCCGCCACGGTGTCGCGCAACGGCCCCCACCGGTCGATCTCCCGACTCCACGCGTCCTGCTGCCCCGGCGCGTACCCCAGCGCCCGAGCCATGTCCCGGACCGCCGACTTCGCCCGGTAGCTGATCACGTTCGCCACCTGCGCCGCGTGCCTGCGCCCGTACTTCTCGTAGACGTACTGGATCACCTCCTCCCGGCGGTCCGACTCGATGTCCAGGTCGATGTCCGGCGGCCCGTCCCGAGCCGGGGCGAGGAACCGCTCGAACAGCAGCTCGAACCGCACCGCGTCGACGTTCGTGATGCCCAGCGCGAAGCAGACCGCCGAGTTCGCCGCGGAACCCCTTCCCTGGCAGAGGATCCCGCGCTCCCGGCAGAACCGGACGATGTCGTGCACCACGAGGAAGTAGCCGGGGAACCCCAGCTCCTCGATGATCCGCAGCTCGTGCTCCACCTGCTGGAACGCCTTGGGGTTCTCCCCGACGGAGAAGTACCGCCGAGCCGCGCCCGCACGGGTCAGGGTCCGCAGGTGGCTGATCTCCGTCTCCCCCGGCGGCACGCCGAACGGCGGCAGCTTGGGCGCCACCAGCTTCAGGTCGAACACGCACTGGAGGCCCAGCACCGCGGCCCGGTGCACGGCTCCGGGGTAGCGCGCGAACCGCCGGGCCATCTCCTCGCCGGACCGCATGCACGCCCCCGCGGCGGGCGGCAGCCACCCGGCCATCTCGTCCAGGCTCCGCCGCGCCCGCACGGCTGCCATCGCCGCGGCCAGCCGGGCCCGTGACTGCGTCGCGTAGTGCACGGCGTTCGTGGCGACCGTCGGCAGCCCCAGGTCGGCCGCCATGCCCGCGAGGAGGTCGTTCCTCGTGCTGTCGGTGGGGAACCCGTGGTCGGTCAGCTCCACGAACACGCGTTCCGCGCTGTACAGCTCGACCAGCCGCCGCAACTGCCCGAACGCCGCCTCCGGCCCCTCCCGGTCCAGCGCGCGCCGCACCGCCCCCTTGCGGCACCCCGTCAGCACGACGCAGTTCTCGCGGGTGTCGGCCACGACCTGCTCCAGGTCGTAGACCGGCCGCCCCTTCTCCGCGCCGTCGGCGAGCTGCCCGTTGGTGATCGTCCGGCACAGCTCGTAGTAGCCGTCCTCGCGGAGGGCGAGCAGCAGCAGGTGCTCACCCTCCGGGTCCGGGATCCCGTTCTGCGGCTGGGAGAGCCCGACGCTCAGCTCGGAGCCGAACACCGTGCGCACACCCAGTTCCTTCGCCGCCTCGGCGAACCGCACGACGCCGTACATGCCGTCGTGGTCGGTCAGCGCGACGGCGTCCAGGCCGAGCTGCTGCGCCGCCTCCACCAGCTCCTCCGGGTGGCTCGCGCCGTCCAGGAAGCTGAAGTTGGAGTGCGCGTGCAGCTCCACGTACGGCGTGCGGGTCTGGAGCATCCCCAGCTCGTCCATCCGCAAGCCCTGCTCCGGCGACGCCTCGTACCGCTCGCGGTGGTGCGTCCAGGCCGGGCTGTCACCGCCGTCGCCCTTCTCGTACGGCTTGCCGGACAGCGCGCGCTCCAGGTCGGACCAGCGAACCGGCGGGTTGTTCCAGCCCATCAGAACAGCTCGTCGGGGGCCCGCCTCGGCAGCGGGATCAGCACCGGCGGCGGCGTCCAGCCGAACCAGGCCAGGTACGCGGGCGCCTCCTGGCGTTCACCGTCCTGGTCGATCTCGCCCATCTCCCGCAGCCAGTCCACGATCCCCTGGTAGTCGTCAGCCATCAGTCGTACACCCCTTCCACCGCCCACCGGCCGCCCGTGCGCACCAGCAGGAACGCTTGTTCCGCCCCGTTCTCGCCCGCGGTCAGCACCTGGAGGCGCGCCGCGCGGTGGGCCGCCTCGGCGTCCCACCACCGTTCGTCGACCGGCCACGGCCCGGCCCAGCCCCGCACCTCCTGGGACCCGCCGCCGACCAGCACCCGGTGCGGCGGCGCGGTCAGCTCGTAGCGACCGGTCACGCCGACGTCCGCGCCCGTCCCGTCCACCAGCCCGACCGGCACCGGCTCCACCGGCACCGTCGCGGGTGACGGCGCGGGCAGCCGCCCCGGCCACGGCTGGTCCGGGTCCGCCGCGGGCACCCGCTCGTCGCCCCACGGCACGAGCCGCACCTGTTCGGCGGGCCCCCGCCCACCGCCCAGCACCGGCGTCACCACCGATCCGGGCCCCAGCAGGCCCTGGACGTGCACCAGCGCCCGCGCCGCTCGGTCCGCGACGTCGCCCTGGCCCTGGTCGAGCAGCCCCAGTTGCAGCGCCGCCGCGCCCACGACCTCCTCGGGGTCGAGCCGCAGCACCGCGATGCCCGACGTGAGCCGGGTGGTCGTCAGCCAGCCGTCGAGCTGCCACCGCACCCGGTCCGAGATCCCTTGCGGGGTGAGCGGTTCCGCGCACCGCCACACCCGTGACAGCTCCTCGCCGGTCTCGGTGGTCGCCCTGATCCCCAGCCTGGTGCACGCCACCCCCTTGGCCACCAGCCCGACGTGCAGCAGCTCGGCCAGCCCCTTCGCCACGAACGCGGCCGCGTCCACCCGGTCCACCGGCGGGTCGAGGTGCTGCGCCACGGACAGCTCGGGCGGCGGCGTGCGCCGGTCGTGCGCCCGATCCTCCAGCCCGCGCGCCAACCGGTGGGCGAGCACCGCCTCACCGCCGAACCGCGACGCCACGTCCCGTTCCGGGATCTGCGCGAACGCCCCGAGCGTCCGCAAACCCAGGCGCCGCAGCAGGTCCACCAGTTCGGGTCGGCCCCTGCGGCGTTCGGCGGGCTGGTCGAGCTCCGCGATCCCCAGCGGCGCCAGGAACTCCTCGGTCAGGCCCTCCGGCACGATCAGCCCGCGGTGCGCCGCGAGCGTGGCCGCGAACAGGCCGTCCGCGATCCCCACCTGCGCTTCCACGCCGGTCGTGTCCGCGATGTGGTCGATCACCTTCTCCGCGGCGGCTTCCGCGCTCTTGAAGTACCCGACGGGCCCTCTGGCGGGCACCGCCACCAGGCCCGGCCGGACCACCTCGATCCCCGGCGCCAGGTGCTCGACGGCGGCGGCGACCGGCTCGAACACCCGCGCGTCCCGCTCCGGGTCGTCCTCGAACAGCACGACCTCCGGGCACCGCGCTTGAGCGCCCCGCTTCCGCTGCCCCCGCCGGACCCCCTCCGCGCGAGCGGTGGCCGAGCAGTGGACGACCTCGTTGCCCAGCACCACGGCGGCGGGCACCTGCGCGGGCGTCCCGGCCTCCGCCGAAGCGGCGACGACGGGCCAGTCCTGGCACCAGACCGTCAACGTCCGCACCACGACCACCCCGCTCTCCGCACGCACCACAGCCACGCGCGAGCGAGCAGGACCCGACTCGACCGACCACCCGCTCCTCCCCGCCGCGGGACTTCCGCCAGCCGATCCCCCCGACGCCCGACACCGAGCCGCACCTCGTAGCGACCGGGCAGCGCGGCGATCTCCTCCTCCACGCACATCGGCCTCGAAACCCACTGGGCCTTGGCAGGCCGAACACCGGGCAACGCCCCCGCCCGCGACACCCGAACCGAGCACTCCACGACCAACGGCACCACCCACGCCACACCGCGAACCGGCCCAAGCAGCACTCCCGGCCCACCGCTCCGGAACCCCATCACCCCGCCACCGCCACGACCGACCGCGCCACGCGTCGGGTCGAGCCGATGCCA
>NZ_JANYMP010000039.1:0-25583 GCF_025061645.1 Umezawaea endophytica
GCCGGGAGCGGAGCGGCGTACTCCGCTAGTTCCCCCCGAACGCCCGCACGCGCTCCTCACCGTCCACGCTCTCCCCGAACACCCGCGCGTCCCCGTCGAGCCCGTCCTGATGGGGACGCGCGGCGCGGCCCCGACCCGCCTCCACCGAGTTGACCCGCACCTGCGGCAACGCCCCCGGCTCCCGCCGCCGCAGCCAGTCCACCAGGTGCTCCCGCACCAGACACCGCAGATCCCACAACCGCCCCGCGTCCGGCGCACTCACCAACGCCCGCACCCGCACGAACGAGTTCACCGCCTCAGTCACCTGCAACACGCACACCCGCCCGTCCCACAGCTCGAACCCCTCCACCGCCCGCCGCAACTCCTGCCGCATGTCCTCGACCGGCACGGTCCAGTCCACGTCCAGCTCGACGGTCCCGAGCAACTCGGACTGACTCTTGGTCCAGTTCTCGAAAGGGGTCTTCAGGAAGTACGACGTGGGGAGGACGAGGCGGCGGTCGTCCCACAGGTGTACGACGACGTAGGTGAGGGTGATGTCCTCGACGCGGCCCCACTGCTTCTCCACGACCAGCACGTCGTCCAGTCGCACGGCGTCGCTGAACGCGATCTGCACCCCGGCGAACACGTTGCCCAGCAACGACTGCGCCGCCAGCGCGGCGATGGCGCCGATCACGCCCGCCGACGCCAGCAGGCTCGTGCCGGCGGCTCGCGCGGCCGGGAAGGTCATCAGCATCGCGGCCGCCGCCAGCAGGCCGACCACGACCACGGTCACGCGCCGCACCAACGTGATCTGCGTGTGCACCTTCCGGGCGTGCCGGTTGTCCGTGACGTCGACCCGGATCCGCGACAACGCGGCGTCCTCCGCGACGGTCAGCAACGTCGCCAACAGCCAGGCGCCCGCCGCTATCAACCCCAACCCCACCGCGTGCAGCGCGATGGGCGTCCACTCCCACCGCGCGCCGACGCCGAGTGAGAGCTGCACGGCGACCAGGACGGCCACCACCTGCGCGGGTCGGTGGGCGTCGCGGGCCAACTGGGCGAACAGGGCGGACCTGCGCCCGATCCGCACCGCGGCCCGGTGCACCAGGGCGGCCAGCAGGAGGGCGAACGCGACCGAGCAGGCGAACGTGATCAGCGTGGTTGCGAGCATGGTCAGCCGGGTACCCACAACGCCGGTCGCTCAGCCCTGCCGGAGTGCCACCTCACTCACTTCGGCAGCAGGTGGGCGATCTGGCCCACGAACGCCGCCAGCCGCTCCGGCGGGTACCGCTCGGCGTCGGCCAGCACCAACCGGCCCGCCATCTCGCCCAGCGCCAACATCGCGTGCCCCAGCAGTTCCGCGTCCAGCGCGTCCGGCCCGCCGCGCGTCTTCAACCCCAGCTCCGCCAACGCCGACACCTGCTCCAGCAGCCGCCCCCGCACCGCCGCCACCTGCTCGCGGAACTCCGACGGCGTCCCGTCCGGCGGTTGCAGCACGAGCCTCCAGCGGTTCGGGGCCTCCAGCACCGCTCGCACGAACACCTCCACCGCGTAGGCGAACGCCTCCTCCGGCCCGCGTTCGGCGAAGTCCACGGGCAGCGCCGCGAGCACCTGTTCCGTCGCCCGTGAGGCCTCGCGGGCGAGCAGGGCCGCGATCACCTCGCCCCGGTTGGCGAACTGCTCGTACAGCACGGGTTTGGTCACGCCCGCCGACCGCGCCACGGCCTCCATCGTCACCGAGCCGAAGCCGTCCGCGATCAACCCCAGGGCTCCGTCCAGCAACTGGTCCCGGCGCTCCGAGGGTGGCAGCCGGGCGGCGTACTTGCGACGTGTTGTGCCCACGACCCCATATTGCTACGGTGGCGTAGCTTTCACAAACTACGCAGGCGTAGTAATTGTTCGGAGGTCGCGATGGAGCCCGACAACCTCGTGCTGCAACCGAGGGACGTCCACTTCGACTGGGCCGGGCTGCCGATGCACTGGGTGCCGGAGGAGCCGGTCGCGACCCACGTGATGAACGTCCTCCACCTCCTCCTGCCCGCGGGGGAGCGGTGGTTCGTCAAGACGTTCCAGCAGGCCGTGCCGCTGATCACCGACGACGACCTGCGCGAGGACGTCCTGGGCTTCATCGGGCAGGAGGCCCTGCACGCCGAGGCGCACAGCGAGGTCCTGGACCACCTGCTCGCCAAGGGCCTCGACCCGCGGCCGTTCACCGACCAGGTGGAGTGGGTGTTCGACCGCGTCCTGGGCGAGCGGCCGAACCTGGACGAGGAGTGGCGGCGGGACCAGCTCGTCGAACGGATCGCCGTCGTCGCGGCCATCGAGCACTTCACCGCGTATCTCGGCGACTGGATGCTCAACGCCACGGCGCTCGACCGCGCGGGCACCGATCCGACCATGCTGGACCTGCTGCGCTGGCACGCCGCCGAGGAGGTGGAGCACCGCAGCGTCGCGTTCGACCTGTTGCGCCACCTGGACCGCCGCTACCCCCGCCGCGCCCGCGCGATGCTGCTCAGCGCGCCGCCGCTGCTCTGGCTGTGGGTGCGCGGCGCGCGCTTCATGATGACCCACGACCGCACGGCGGGTCGGCTTACGCTGCGGGACTTCCGCCGCGCGGGCCGCCGCGGTCTGCTGCCGACGGGCCACGACCTGTTCCGCGCGTTCCTGCGGTACTTCCACCGCGGCTACCACCCGAAGCAGGAGGGGTCGACCAGCCAGGCCGTCGCGTACCTGGCCACCTCGCCCGCCGCGCGGGACGCCCACTGATGGACCGCTTCCTCCTCGGCCTGGCCAGGGTCACCGACGGCTACCTGAAGGCGTTGCCACTCCTGGGGAAGGCCCGGCCGAGCCCGCCGAACCGGGCGCTCCGGCTCACCGTCGCCGACCGCCGGGTGGTCGCTCCGGACGTGGTCGCCCTGCGGCTGGTCGGCGACGGTCCGCTGCCGCCGTGGCAGCCGGGATGCCACCTGGACCTGCACCTGGACTCCGGCCTGCGCAGGCAGTACTCGTTGTGCGGCAACCCTTCCGACCGCTCCGGTTACCGGATCGCCGTGCGCCGCACCGGACCGGGCTCGACCGAGGTCCACGACCTGAGGCCGGGTGACGGGGTCGCGGCACGAGGTCCTCGCAACGCCTTCCCGTTCGTCGCCGAAGGCCCGGTCCTGTTCGTGGCGGGCGGCATCGGCATCACCGCGATCCTCCCGATGGTCCTGGAGGCCCAGCGCGCCGACCTCGACTGGCGGCTGGTGTACACCGGCCGCTCACGGGATTCCATGCCGTTCCTGGACGAACTCCCGCCACGGGCCGACATCCGCGTCGGCAGGACCGCGGACCTGCTCCGCGACGCCCACCCGGACGGCGCGGTCTACTGCTGCGGCCCCACGTCGATGCTCGCCGCCGTGCGCCGCGACTTCGCCTCGAAGCGGCTGCACTTCGAGCGGTTCGCGCCACCACCCGTCGTGGACGGGCGTCCGTTCGACCTCGAACTGCGGCGCAGCGGTGTCGTCCTGCGCGTACCCGCCGACCGCACCGCGCTCGACGTGCTGCGCGACCTGCGCCCGAACGTCCCCTACTCCTGCCGCCAGGGCTTCTGCGGCACCTGCGAAGTCGGCGGTGTCCGCGTCTGCGTGGACCGCCCGACCGGCGACCGACTAGTCCTGGAGGACCTGTGAACGTGCTGTCCGGTGGCATCCGCTTGGCGGTCCAGGAGCACGGCGACCCGACCGCCCCCACGGTCGTGCTCGTGCACGGCTACCCCGACACCCACGCGGTCTGGGACGACGTGGTCCCGTTGCTGGCCGGGGACTTCCACGTCGTCACCTACGACGTGCGCGGCGCGGGCGACTCGGACCGGCCGCGCGACCAGGACGCCTACGCGCTGGAGTTCCTGAAGCAGGACCTGTTCGCCGTCATCGACGCCGTCAGCCCCGACCGCCCGGTGCACCTCGTGGGGCACGACTGGGGTTCGATCCAGTCCTGGGAAGCCGTCACGGAACCCGGTGCGCGCATCGCGTCTTTCACGTCGATCTCCGGCCCCTGCCTCGACCACCTGGGCACCTGGATGCGCCGCCCCGGCGTGAAGCAACTGCGGCAGCTCCTGCACTCCTGGTACGTCTTCGCCTTCCACCTACCGGTGCTCGCGCCGCTGCTGTGGAACCTGGGTATGGCCCGGCGTTGGGGAACGCTGCTGCGCAAGCTCGAAGGTGTCCGGCAGAGCCCGGCGCCGACGTTGAGGGGTGACGCCGTTCGCGGGATCGCGCTGTACCGGGCCAACGTCCTGCCGCGCCTGAAGGCTCCCCGAGACCGGCGCACCGACATCCCGGTGCAGGTCGTCCAACCGCTGCACGACCGCTACGTCGACGCGAGGCCGCTCCCGTTGGAGCGCTGGGTGTCGACGCTGCGCCGCCGCGTCCTGGCCTCCGGCCACTGGGCGCCGCTGACCCACGCGCCCGCGGTCGCGCGCATGGTCACCGAGTTCATCCACGACACCGCCCCGAAACGCGAGCTCGTCGTGATCACCGGCGGTGGCAGCGGCATCGGTCGCGCCACCGCGCTGGCGTTCGCCGAGCAGGGCGCCGAGGTCGTCGTGTCCGATGTGGACATCGAGAAGGCGCGCGAGACGGCCGAGATGACCAACGGCCACGCCTACCAGGTCGACGTCTCCGACGAGAGCGCGATGCGCGCGTGGGCCGCCGAGGTCGCCGCCGCGCACGGCGTTCCGGACGTGGTGGTGAACAACGCGGGCATCGGCCACTCGGGAACGTTCCTCAGCACCTCCACCGAGCAGTGGCGGCGGGTGCTCGACGTGAACCTCTGGGGCGTCATCAACGGCTGCCGCGCGTTCGGCGAACTCATGGTCGAGCACGGCGAGGGCGGTCACGTCGTGAACGTGTCGTCCGCCGCCGCGTACCTGCCGTCGAAGGCGCTCTCGGCGTACGCCACCAGCAAGGCCGCCGTGTTCATGCTGTCCGACTGCCTCCGCGCCGAGTTCGCCCCGGCGAGCATCGGCGTGTCAACCATCTGCCCCGGTGTCGTGAGGACGAACATCACCGCCACCGCCACGTTCTCCGGTGTCAGCGCGCAGGAGCAGGCCCGCAAGCAGGCCCGCTCCACCCGCCTGTACGCGTTGCGCGGCTTCGGCCCGGAGAAGGTGGCCGCGGAGGTCGTCCGCGCGGTCCGCACCGGCAGGCCGATCGTTCCTGTGACGGTGGAGGCGAAAGCGGCCCGCCTGCTCAGCCGCTGCGCCCCCTCGACCCTCCGCGCGTTCGCCAAGCTGAACGTGGTCTAGCCGGGCAGCTTCCCCTCGAACAGCCAGGAGCGGAAGAACGGGCCCAGCGGGAGCGAGGTGTGCCGCTGGGCGACCGCGATGAACTGGTCCGTGGTCGCCGTGCGGTGCCGGTAGGTGTGCGTCCACTCGCGCAGCGCCGAGAAGAACGCCGCGTCGCCGAGGACCTGGCGCAGGGAGTGCAACGTCAACGCCCCGCGCTGGTACACGCGGTCGTCGAACATGCCGTCCACGCCGGGGTCGCCGATCCTGAGGTTCTGCGGCTGCCTGGCCAGCAGCGCCCGCGCCCTGGCCGCGAGCACCGCCGCCGAAGCGCCGCCGGACCCCTCCGACCACAGCCACTCGGAGTACGCGGCGAAGCCCTCGTTGAGCCAGATGTGCCGCCAGTCGGCCAGCCCGACGCTGTTGCCGAACCACTGGTGCGCCAACTCGTGCGCCACCAGCCGTTCGAAGCCGCGCCTGCCGTCGACGTGGTTGGCGCCGAACACCGACAGGCCCTGCGCCTCGATCGGCACCTCCAGGTCGTCGTCGGTGACCACGACCGAGTACTGGCCGAACGGGTAGGGCCCGAACAGCCGCTCGAACAGCTCCATCATGGCGGGCTGGCGGCCGAAGTCGGTCGCGAACTTGGCGACGAGCCGGGACGGCACCGCGGCGGGCTGGCCGTCGGCCAGTTCCAGCTCCTCGTACTGTCCGATCTGGACGGTCGCGAGGTAGGTCGCCATCGGCACGTCCTGCACGTACACCCACGTCGTGGTGCTGCCGCCGACCTTGCCGTCGACCAGGACCCCGTTGGCCAGCACCGTGTACGGCGACGGCGCGGTCACCGAGATCTGGTACGTCGCCTTCTCCCGCACGGTGTCGTTGCACGGGAACCACGAGGGCGCGCCGATCGGCTGGCTCGCCACGATCGCGCCGTCGGTGAGCTGGTCCCAGCCCAGGTCGCCCCACGCCCGCGTGCGGATCGGCCGCGGCGTCCCGACGTACCGCACCTCCACGGTGAATCGCGTGCCCACGGCGATCGGCCTGCCCGCGCGCACGCGCAGCTTGCCGCTGGCGTGCGTGTACCGGACCGGCTTTCCCTCGACCAGCACCCGGTCGACCTTGAACGTGCCCAGGTCGAGCGTGAACGCCGTCAGCGCCTCGAGGGCGACGACGGTCAGCCGCGCCCGGCCCGAGAGCCGGGCCGCGACGGGCTTGTAGTCGAGTTCGAGGTCGTAGTGCGCTACCCGGTAGCCCGTGTTCCCGTGTGCTGGGAGGTAGGAGTCCTTCAGCGCCATGCCGAAATCGGGTTTCCGAGCCAACGGGTGCCCGAGGGCACGTCCTCGCCGCGCATCACCAAGGATGCGGGGCCCACCGTCGTGTGCGAGCCGATCGTCGAGCCCGGCAGCACGATCCCGTGCGGCCCGAGCGTCGCGCCCGCGTTGAGCGTCACCTGGTCCATGCGCAAGATCCGATCATGGAACAGGTGGGTCTGCACCACGCACCCCCGGTTGACCGTTGCCCCGTGGCCCAGGTGGACCAGGTCCGCCTCGGGTAGCCAGTACGTCTCGCACCAAACCCCGCGACCGACCTCCGCGCCCATCGCGCGCTGCCACAGCGCCATCAGCGGCGTGCCCGAGACCGAGCCCACGAGCCACGGCACGGCCAGGACCTCGACGAACGTGTCCGCCAGCTCGTTGCGCCAGACGAACGCGCTCCACAGCGGGTACTCCCGCGCGCGGAACTTCCCGACCAGCGACCACTTCGCCACGACCGCCACCGCGCACGCCGCGACCCCCGCGGTGAGCAGCAGCGCGCCGCCGCCGAGCGCGGCGGCCCAGAAGCCGTACCCGGCGAGGAGTTCGAAGCCCGCGAGCGCCAGCACGGCCAGCGCGACGGACGCCATCACCGGCACGATCCGGCACAGCTCGACCAGCGCCCGCGCGACCACCAGCCGCCGCGGCGGGTCGAACGTGCGGCTGTCGTCGCCGGTCTCGACCGTGCGGGGCAGCTTGATCGGCGGCATCCCGAGGTACGAGCTGCCCGCCTTGGCGCGCTTCGGCGTGGACGACAGGACGCCGACCAGGCCGCGGTTCGGCACCGAGCGGCCGGGGGCCGTCATGCCCGAGTTGCCGAGGAACGCGCGCTTGCCGACGCGGGCCGCGGCGATCCGCAGCCAGCCGCCGCCGAGTTCGTACGAGGCGACCATGGTGTCGTCGGCCAGGAACGCGCCGTCGCCGACCGTGGTCATCTTCGGCAGCGCCACGACCGTCGACGCTTCCACGCGACGGCCGACCTTCATGCCGAGCGCGCGCAGCCAGACCGGCGTGAACAGGCTGGCGTACAACGGGAACAGGCTGCTGCGGGCCATGTTCATCAGGCGTTCGGTGGTCCACGCCTGCCAGGCGATCCGCCCGTGCACCGGGTGGTAGCCCTCCCGCAGGCCGATGCTCAGCAGCCGCACCGACACCAGCACGACCAGCGCGTACGACGCCATCCACGCGATCGTCGCGACCGGGACGGTCAGCAGAGCGGTGCCCAGCGCGTCGGCCGGGCCCGTGGTGCCGTTCAGCAGGAAACCCACCAGCAGCAACGCGGGCAGCGCCGTGACGGCCGACAGCGCGGACAGCCCGAACGACGTCACGCCGTACGCGAACGACCAGCGGCGCGACCGCGGCGGCCGGGCGTTCGGCCAGCGGTGCGACGACTTGCCGTCCTTCATCGCGGGCACCCCGGACCAGCGCTGGCCGGTCGGCACCGAACCGACCACACCGGAGCCGGGGGCGATCTCGGCGCGCTTGCCGATGCGCGCGCCGGGGAACAGCGTGCTGCGCGCGCCGACCGTGGCACCCGCGCCGACGCGGATCTTGCCGATGTGCAGTCGGTCGCCGTCCAGCCAGTGGCCGGAGAGGTCCACCTCGGGCTCGATGGCGCTGTTACGACCGAGCTTGAGCATGCCCGTGACGGGCGGCAGCGAGTGCAGGTCCACACCGGGCGCGATCTTCGCGCCGAGCGCCCGCGCGTAGTGCGTGACCCAGGAGCCCGCGAGGTTCGTCGCGCCGCTCAGCTCCGCGAGCCGCTCGGCGGCCCACAGTCGCGTGTGGACGCTCCCGCCGCGCGGGTACGTGCCGGGCCGCAGACCGCGCAGCAGCAGGCGCGCGCCGCCCGCGGCGATGGCGAGCCGTCCGGGCGGGCTGATCACCAGCGCCCAGCCGACCGCGACCCACACCCACGAGATCGTCGGCGCCCAGGTGTACGTGCCGGTCAGCGCCAGCACGTTGTTGATCGCGGCCAGCGCGACCGTCCACCGCAGACCGACCAGCGTGAACAGCGGGACCATCAGCAGCGACTGGAGCACCTGCGTCGAGCGGGGCGTCGGCGCGACCTCGCGGACGGACGCCGTCTCGGCCGCGAACTCGTCCAGCCGCGCGGCCAGCGCGCCGAGCGACGGGTAGGCGTAGACGTCGCTGACCGAGCCGCTGGGGAAGCGGGCGCGGATCAGCGAGACCAGTTGCGCGGCGGCCAGGCTGCCGCCACCGCTGGCGAAGAAGTTGTCGGCCGGGCTGGTCGCGGGGGAGCCGAGCAACTGCCCCCACAGGTCCGCCAGCCACGCCTGGGTGCCGTGCAGCTCCACGACCGGGCCCGCGGCGTCCAAGGACGGCAGCGGCCAAGGCAGGGCGTTGCGATCCACCTTGCCGGACGTCTTGGTCGGCAGCGTGTCCACGACGGCCAGCAGCGGCACCAGCGCCGCGGGCAGCGCGGCTCGCAGCCGCTCCACGGCGTCCGCCTGGTCGAAGTTGTCCGACACGACGTACCCGACGAGCAACTGCGTGCCCGCCTTGTTCGTGCGCACGGCCGCGGCGGCCCCGGCGACGTTCGGCAGCGCCTGGAGCGCCGCGTCCACCTCGCCCAGCTCGATCCGGCGGCCACCCAGCTTGACCTGCTCGTCCGCGCGGCCCAGGAACAGCAGGCCCTCGGCCTCGGCGCGCACGAGGTCGCCGCTGCGGTAGGCGCGCTCCCAGCCCAGCGCGGGCAGCGGCGCGTACTTCTCGGCGTCCTTGGCCTCGTCCAGGTAGCGGGCCAGGCCCACACCGCCGATGACCAGTTCACCCGTCCCGCCCATCGGCACGACCGCGCCGGCGGCGTCCACGACGGCCAGCTCCCAGCCGTCCAGCGGCAGCCCGATGCGGACCGGGCCCGCACCCGTCAGCCGGGCGGCGCAGGCCACCACGGTCGCCTCGGTCGGCCCGTAGGTGTTCCACACCTCGCGGCCCTCCACCGCCAGCCGTTCGGCCAGCTCGGGCGGGCACGCCTCGCCGCCGAAGATCAGCAGCCGCACGTCGTCCAGCGCCTCGGTCGGCCACAGCGCGGCCAGCGTCGGCACCGTCGACACGACGGTGATCTCCTGCTCGACCAGCCACGGACCCAGGTCCATGCCCGTGCGCACCAGCGAGCGCGGCGCGGGCACCAGGCAGGCGCCGTGCCGCCACGCGAGCCACATCTCCTCGCACGACGCGTCGAACGCGACCGACAGGCCCGCCAGCACCCGGTCGTCCGGGCCGATCGGGTCGTCGGCCAGGAACAGCCGCGCCTCGGCGTCCACGAACGCCGCGGCCGACCGGTGCGTCACGGCGACGCCCTTCGGCTTGCCGGTCGAGCCGGACGTGAAGATTATCCACGCGTCGTTGCGCGGCTCCGGCGTGCCGACCAGGCCCAGCGGCGTGCCGCGCAGCACCAGCTCGCGGTCCGCCGTGAGCACCGCGGACACGTTCGCCTCGGTGAACACGACCTCCGCGCGCTCGTCCGGGTCCTCCGCGTCCACGGGCACGTACGCCGCGCCCGCGGCCAGCACCGCGAGGATCGAGATGTACAGGTCCACCGTGCCCGACGGCACCCGCACGCCGACCCGGTCGCCGAGGCCGATGCCGTCCGCGGCGAGCTTCTGGCGCAGCTCGTCCACGGCGGCCAGCAGGCCTCGGTAGGTCAGCGCGCTGGTGCCGTCGTCCAGCGCGAACGCTTGCGGGTACCGCTGGGCGGTGTCCGCGAGCACGTCGACGAGGGTCCGCTCGGGCGCGGCCGGAGCCGCGGCGAACAGGGCGGGAAGGACGGTGGTGATGGGCTCCTCCTGCACAACGGTCACAGGATCAGGCCAGCCGAGCACGAGCGCACGTCATCCTCCGGGATGGTGGGGGAGCTGCTCCGCACCCGGTGGAAGACCGGCAAGGCAGCTCTTGGGCGGCCGCAGTGCCAGCCCTTCGACCTGCGACTTTACCTCTGGGTAACGGATGTTGTCCCGTTACCTATACCGCCAGTGGCTGTTGTCACAGATCGCTAACGCCCACGTTGGCCCGAACGAGTGACCGGATCCCGCCATCCGGAACGCCACCGCCGTCACCTGGTGGTGGTGTACCCGATGTCGCAGCCGCGCTCCCACGGGACCGCGTCGAGCGCCGGACGGGCCAGCTCGCGGCTCAGGTTCCAGGCGTACCACTGCCCCGTGTCGGTGACGTCGGACTTCATCCGCACGAGCAGGCACTCGCGGTCGTCCGCGGGCAGCGCGTCGAACGCGGGCACGGCGTCGACGGACAGCGTGGCCAGGTACGCCAGGTCGATCTTCCCGGTCGCCTGCCAGCGCGCGACGTTGTGCTCGGCGATGAACCGGTCGGGGTTCAGCGCGGCCAGCGCCAGCAGCGTCGCGATCCCGGTCGCCACCATGGACCGGGGCAGCCAGCCCGCCTCCAGCTTCACGCCCGCGCCGATGACCAGCAGGTAGACCAACGCCAGCCACACCTCGCAGGAGAAGACGAGGATCCGCAGCGTGGTGAACCCGTACGCCTGCTGGTAGGCCCACATGCGGTGCAGCGCCGACGCCACGATCACCAGGGTCAGGCCCGCGAGCCCGCCGAGCAGGACCCGCAGCCACAGCCGGTCCGCCGCCGTCTCCCGCGCCGCGTACCGGGTCGCGATCCCGATCACCACGAGCGTGAGCACCGTGACCGCGAGGAGCTGCCAGAACCCGCTGCGGGCGTACTCGGCGTAGGTCAGCTCGGCCGTGCGCTGCACGTAGTCGTCACCGCCGAACAGGCTCGCGAGCTGCACGCCGACGAACACGGCGAACACCGCGACCAGCAGCCCGATCGGCACGGCCCACTCCCGGCGCGACACCGTGCGCCGGGCGCTCGGCTCGGCGTCCAGGGGCAGCGTCACGGCCTGCACGTAGCAGGCGCCGATCGTGCCCAGCCCGACCACGACGAACAGGAACCCCCACTCGAACGGCGACCCGATGTCCACGCTCGGGATCAGGTCCCCCAGCAGCCGGGCGAACGCCGCGTCCGCGCCCGCCAGCAGCGGCACGAACACCAGCAGCAGGCCCGCGCTGATCAGGATCGTGCGGCCCAGGTTCTTGCCCCGGCGCGCGGGCTGGACCTCCCTCAGCCCGCGCGCGGCCCACTTGATCGACGGGAGGGCGGCGAGCGGTGCCGCGGCGATCCCCAGCACCACGCCCCGCAGCGTCCGCCCGTCCGTGACGGCGAGCGCACCCGCCGCGCACGCGGCCATCACGGTCAGGGCGAACAGCCAGTAGGACGTGAAGAACGTGGAGACGCTCAGCAGCAGCAGGGTGGCGACGGCCCACGCGAGGTGCTGCGGCGTGCGGCGGTTCGACACGGCGAAGACGCCGCCGACACCGACGATGGCCGTCAGCAGCCAGCCGAGGCCGGGAACGCCCAACGGCAGCACCGCGGCCGCCGTGATGCCCGCCGCGGCACCCGCGTAGAGCACGCGGCGTGGCGCCGGATTCACCGGAGCGGTCCACAGCGGCTTGGGGTTGTGGTTGAGCACCGGCCACGGGGGCGCGGCCTGGCCGACCGTCCGCGCCGGGACGGCCGGGACCGCCGGGGGCCGCTCGGTGGGCTGCGCCGCGGGTTCCTCGGCGGGTGGTTCGTCGACCGCGCGTTCCTCGACCACGGTTCGACCGGGCGCGGGTTCCTGCTCGGCCTCGGGCTTCGCGGTCGCGGGCTTCGCGGTCGCGGACCGGACGGGCATCCCGGTCGCGGGAACGGCGGCGACGCGGCGCAGACCGAGTTTCCTGGGCATGCCGACGACAGGCTTGTCATTCATGGGGGCACTCCGGTTTCCGAGAGCAGGGACTCAGCTAAGGGACGTTCAACGGGCTGGGAGGTTCAGCCGGTCGGGAGGTTCGGGACCGAGCGGAACGGCGGGCGGGAGCACGTGGGGCAGGGTGACGCGGATGCGGCAGCCGGGTCCGTCGACCACGGCGATCGAGCCGCCGTGCAGGTCGACGACCCAGCGGGCGATGTCGAGCCCGAGACCGGTGCCGCCGTCGGCGGCCCGTTCCCCTCGGGTGAAGCGCTCGAAGACGCGTTCGCGGTCCGCGCGGGCGATGCCGGGGCCCTCGTCCACGACCTCGACGACCAGTTCGTCCGCGGTGGAGCGGGCGAGGACGTCGACCCGGCCGTCGGCGGGTCCGTGCCGGGCGGCGTTGTCCAGCAGGTTCACCACGACCTGGTGCAGGCGGGCCCGGTCGGCGACCGCGACGGCGTCGGGCGGGCTCACGTCCAGCGCGTAGCGCACGCCGCGCTTGCCCGCCGCGGCGGAGACCTCGGCTTCGGCGATCACGTCGGAGAGCAGCCGCCGGACCTCGAACTCCTCGCGGTTCAGCCTCAGCACACCGGCGTCCACTTTGGACAGGTCGAGGAGTTCGCCGACGAGCCTGCCGAGGCGCTCGGTCTGGGCGAGCGCCGTCCGCATCGTCGGGTCGTCCGCCTTGGTCACGCCGTCGACCACGTTCTCCAGCACCGCCTGGAGCGCGGTGATCGGGGTCCGCAGCTCGTGCGACACGTTGGCGATCAGCTCGCGGCGCTGCCGGTCGGCCGCCGCCAGGTCGGCCGCCATCCGGTTGAACGCGCCCGCCAGCTCGCCCACCTCGTCCCGCGCGGTCGCCCTGGCCCGCTGCGAGTAGTCACCCGCGCGCATCGCCCTTACCGAGGCCGTCATCTCGCGCAACGGACGGGTCATGCCGTGCGCGAGCACCTGCGAGACGAACAGCACGATGAGCAGCACGCCGATCGTGCTCCGCACCGGCAGCCAGCCGATCTGCGACCAGAAGAACGCCCACCCGACCGCTGTGGGGACCACCAGCAGGATGCCGAGCTTGAGCTTGATCGACCGCACCGGGTCCAGCGGCCGGGGCAGCTCCTCGACCAGCATCGCGATGATCGTGCGGAACACGGTCACCTCGGCACCTCCAGCGCGTACCCGACGCCGTGCACGGTCCTGATCAGATCCGCGCCCAGCTTGCGGCGCAACGCCTTGATGTGGCTGTCGACCGTCCGCGCCCCCGTGCTGTCGTGCCATCCCCAGACCTCGCTCAGCAGTCGTTCCCTCGGCTGCACCGCGCGCGGCCGTTCCGCGAGGTGCACCAGCAGCTCGTACTCCGTGGGCGTCAGGTGCGCCTCGACGCCCGCGCGCAGCACCCGCCGTTCCACCAGGTCGATCTCCAGGTCGGCCAGTTCGATGCGCGACTCGGACCGCGGCTGCGAAGCCCGTTCGACCCGGCGCAGCAGCGCGTGCACGCGGGCGGCCAACTCGCGGATGGAGAACGGCTTGGTGAGGTAGTCGTCCGCGCCGACCGCGAGACCGACCAGCAGGTCCGTCTCGTCGCCGCGCGCGGTCAGCATCAGCACCGGGACCGGTCGGTGCGCCTGGATCCGGCGGCACACCTCCAGGCCGTCGAAACCTGGCAGCATCACGTCCAGCACGACCAGGTCCGGCTCGTCGGCCCGCGCCGCCGCGACCGCGGACGGACCGTCGTGCGCCAGCTCGACCGCGAACCCCTCGGCCCGCAGCCGGGCCGCCACCGACTCCGCGATGGCGAGGTCGTCCTCCACCACCAGTACCCGCCGCTGTCCCCCGGTCATGCGGCGACTGTAGGCGCGCGAGGTGGAGAGGTCGGGGGCGACTTGTGGAGGTCGTGTGGAGGTGTGCGCCTAGGGTTGGCGGAATGGCGGGTGAGGGAGCGGTGCTGGAGGCGGTGCTGGAGCGCATCACCTTCGCCAACGACGAGACCGGCTACACGGTCGCCAAGGTCGACACCGGCCGCGGCGGCGGTGACCTGCTGACCGTCGTCGGCGCGCTGCTCGGGGCGCAGCCGGGGGAGTCGATCCGGATGCGCGGCCGGTGGGGCTCGCACCCCCAGTACGGCAAGCAGTTCTTCGTGGACGACTACACGACCGTCCTGCCCGCGACGATCCAGGGCATCCGCCGCTACCTCGGCTCCGGGCTGATCAAGGGCATCGGGCCGGTGCTGGCGGACAAGATCGTCACCTACTTCGGCGTGGACGCGCTGGACGTCATCGAGCAGACGCCGAAGCGGCTGATCGAGGTGCCGGGACTGGGACCCAAGCGCACGAAGCTGATCGCCGCCGCGTGGGAGGAGCAGAAGGCGATCAAGGAGGTGATGATCTTCCTCCAGGGGGTAGGGGTGTCGACCTCGCTCGCCGTGCGGATCTACAAGCAGTACCTCGACAGGTCGATCGACGTCGTCCGCCAGGAGCCGTACCGGCTCGCGTCGGACGTGTGGGGCATCGGCTTCCGCACCGCCGACGTGATCGCCAAGGCCGTCGGCATCCCGCACGACAGCCCGCAGCGGATCAAGGCGGGACTCCAGTTCACCCTGTCCGAGGCCACCGGCAACGGGAACTGCTTCCTGCCGGACCAGTCGCTGATCGGCGACGCCATCAAGATCCTCCAGGTCGACGCGGGCCTGGTGATCGACTGCCTCGCGGAACTCGTGGACGAGGAGGGCGTGGTCCGCGAAGTCCTGCCGCTGGACGGCGAGGACGTCGCCGCGATCTACCTGGTCCCGTTCCACCGCGCGGAGATCTCCGTGGCGGGGCAGTTGAAACGGCTGCTGTCCACCGCGGACGAGCGGATGCCCGCGTTCGCCTCGGTGGACTGGACCCGCGCGTTCGCGTGGCTCGGCGCGTCGCTGGAGGAGAAGCAGGAAGAAGCCGTGAAGCTCGCGCTGACCAGCAAGGTCGCCGTGCTCACCGGCGGACCGGGCTGCGGCAAGAGCTTCACCGTGCGGTCCATCGTCCGGCTCGCCGTGGCCAAGGGCGCCTCCGTCGTGCTGGCCGCGCCGACGGGCCGGGCCGCCAAGCGCCTCACCGAGCTGACCGGCCACGAGGCCCGCACCGTCCACCGGCTGCTGGAGCTGAAGCCCGGCGGCGACGCGGCGTACGACCGCGACCGCCCGCTGGACGCGGACCTCGTGGTCGTGGACGAGGCGTCCATGCTGGACCTGCTGCTGGCCAACAAGCTGATCAAGGCCGTCGCCCCCGGCGCGCACCTGCTGCTGGTCGGCGACGTCGACCAGTTGCCGTCCGTCGGCGCGGGCGAGGTGCTGCGCGACGTGCTGTGCGACGGCAGCCCCGTGCCGAACGTGCGCCTCACGCACATCTTCCGCCAGGCCCAGCAGTCCGGCGTGGTCACCAACGCGCACCGCATCAACTCCGGCGAGTACCCGATCGTCCAGGGGCTGCCCGACTTCTTCCTGTTCCCCGTCGAGGAGTCCGAGGAGGCCGCCACCACGACCGTCGACGTCGTGGCCCGCCGCATCCCCGCCAAGTTCGGCCTCGACGCCCGCCGCGACATTCAGGTCCTCGCCCCGATGCACCGCGGCCCGGCGGGCGCGGGCGCGTTGAACGCGGTGCTCCAGGAAGCGCTGACCCCCGCCCGCGAAGGCCTGCCGGAACGCCGCTTCGGCGGCCGGGTCTTCCGGCTGGGCGACAAGGTCACCCAGATCCGCAACAACTACGACAAGGGCGCGAACGGCGTCTTCAACGGCACGATGGGTGTTGTCGTCGCGTTGGACCAGGTGGAGCAGAAGCTCACCATCCGCACCGACGAGGACGAGGACGTCGACTACGAGTTCGGTGAACTCGACGAGCTGACGCACGCCTACGCGATGACCATCCACCGTTCACAGGGCAGCGAATACCCGTGCGTCGTCATCCCGCTCACCACGAGCGCGTGGATGATGCTCCAGCGCAACCTGCTGTACACGGCCGTCACGAGGGCCAAGAAACTCGTCGTGCTGGTCGGTTCCCGAAAAGCGATCGGCCAGGCCGTCCGCACCGTCGGCGCAGGTAGGCGGCACACCGCACTGGCACACCGGCTCCGGGTGGTGGGGGGTGTGTAAAAGTTTTTGTAGATCGTCCGGTGCGATCCGGGGCACACTGCTCTCCGGCAAGAACTCCGAGCCGTGAGGACAACCCTGTGCGCACCCTGCTCCTCCTAGCTGTCATCGCACTCGCCGCGACGGGCTGCGGGGACAGCACACCCGCCGCGTCCGCGGGTTCAGTCGGCGACACGACCCAACACGGCGCCCCCAGGGTCCGCACCCCGCTCGACTCGGCCCAAGCGGCCAAGAAACCCTGCGGCCTGCTGTCCGAGCCCCAGCTCAAGACGCTGGACATGGTGGGCGTCCAAGGCGTGGAGGAAGGCACCCCCACCGGCCCGATCTGCTCGTGGGACGACACGGAGGGCGACAGCGGCCAGCACGTCACCTTCACGTTCACCACGGGCAACGGCAACGGCGGCCTGGACCGCGTCTACGAACTCAAGAGCACCTTCCAGCTCTTCGAACTCCAAGCCCCCCTCCAGGACTACCCGGCACTGCTCAACGCCCCCACCGACGACCGCAGGAAGGGCATCTGCGGCTTCGTGGTCGGCATCACCGACAGCCAGATCCTCACCACCACGGTCAAGATGCGCACCGCCCCCAAGCCCGCGCCACGAGTGGTCGAACCGTGCCAGGTCGCCCGCGAAGCCGCGGACCTGGCGTTGACCAGCATCCGCGAACAGTCGTAGTCGGCTTTCGGTCGGGGTTGGTTCGGCAGGGTTCGGCTCGGCAGGGTCGGCCGCGTTCGGCTTGGCAGGGTTGGCACGGCGGGGTTAGCTCGGCGGGGTTGGTCGCGTTCGGCTCGGCGGGGTTGGCCTGGCGGGGTTGGCCCGCCTGCGGCCACGGTGTTGGGCCGGTTCGTTTGCGGGCTTGGCTTCGTGAGGCCATGGTCTGTCCGGCTTTGGCCGCAGCGTTTGCCTGACTTGCTGCGGACTTGGCTAGACCGAATCACGTGGGCTTGGTCGAGTCGTTGTCCGCCAGAGCGGTGTGGGCATCAGGCTGAGTCGGGTGTCCTCGACGGGCACGCCGGGGTGTGCGGCGTGCCTGTCGGAGGTGTCGAGGGGCGGATCGGTGGGGTGTCCACCTGGTCCAGTTCGTGGAACGTCGTGAGGCCGGTTCCGGACAGGTTTTTCCCACAATTGGCGTGCTTCGGTCCGGCGTGTCCGGTCGAGAGACCGGGGTGGACGGCCGCTCCTACTGGCGGTAGCCCTCCACGATGCCCTCGGGGCGTGCTTCGGCCGCCTCGGGGTCCATTCCGGCGGCTCGGCGGGCTCGGCGTTGGCGCAGGAGGTCCCAGCACTGGTCGAGGCCTACTTCGATCTGCTTGAGGCGCTGCGCCTCGTCGGTGGAGAGACCCTCGCCGATCTTGGAGTTCTCCAGCTCGTGCTCCTCCGCGACGAGGTGCGAGATGCGCGTGATGATTTCTTCGTCGGTCATGGCTCAGGCCTACCCCCACGGCGGGGTACCGCGCCACTCGACGTGTGCTCCCTCTCTTGGCCCATAACGCCCATGTATGGCCGGTTGGAGGGTGTTTTCACCGCGGTTTGTGCCTCATCCTCCAGCTCAACCCTGCGAGAGGAACAACCGTGTTGTCGAGAAAACGTTCGATGGTGTCCATCGCGGTCGCCATCGCGGCCGCGGGTGCGGTGATCACGAGCGGTGTACCTGGCACCGCTGGTCCACTGCCCGTCACGACGGCCGCCCAACCCGGTCCGACCTACGTCTACAAGGTGCACGCACCGCTCGGCGAGCAGTCGCAGAACCTGCTCAGCCGCGGCTTCGACGTGCTGGAGCAGCGCGACGGCGACAGCCTCTTCGTGCTCGGCAGCAAGGACGAGGGCGGCAGGCTCCAGGAGGCGGGCTTCACCGCGGTCGTCGACCAGGTGCTGGCACCGCCGCAGTGGACGCCACCCGCGAAGAAGTCGCAGTCGGCCACGGTCGACGCGGCCGACATCAACGAGACCTTCTACGGCGGCTACCACACGGTCAACGCCCACTACTCCCACCTGGACGCCGTCGCCACCCAGTACCCGACCCTCTCCACGCTGGTCGACTACGGCGACTCGTGGAAGAAGACCCAGGGCGCGGGCGGCTACGACCTGCGAGCCATCTGCATCACGAAGAAGAACGAGGGCGACTGCGCGCTCAGCCCGACCGCGCCCAAGCCCCGCTTCTTCGTCATGGGCCAACTGCACGCCCGCGAACTCACCACCGGTGACGTCGCGTGGCGCTGGATCGACCACCTCACGGCGGGCTACGGCACCGACGCGGCCGTCACCGCGCTCCTCGACACGACCGAGGTGTGGGTCGTCCCGCAGGCCAACCCCGACGGCGTCAACATCGTGCAGCAGGGCGGCAACTCGCCGATCTACCAGCGCAAGAACGCCAACGGCACCAACGGCTCCAACTGCTCCGGCTCAGCCAGCAGCCAGCTCGGCATCGACCTGAACCGCAACACCAGCTCGCACTGGGGCGGCCAGGGCACGTCGAGCCAGCCGTGCGACCAGACCTACAAGGGTCCGAGCGCCAACTCCGAGGTCGAGACCAAGGCGCTGCAAGCGCTGTGGCGCAACCTGTACCAGGACAGGCGCGGAACGGCCGTCGGCGACGCGGCTCCCGCCGACACCACCGGTGTCGTCGTCAGCATGCACTCCTACTCCAACCTGATCCTCTTCCCGTGGGGTTACGACGCCAGCCAGAAGTCCGGCAACGACGCCTCGCTGCGCAAGATGGGCACCGACCTCCAGGCCATCGCGGGCTCGGGTTGGACTTCCGGCCAGCCTGGTGAGGTCTTGTACAACGCCGCCGGCGCTACCGACGACTGGGTCTACGACGACCTGGGCGTGGCGAGCTTCGTGTGGGAGATCGGGCCCAGCAGTGGCTCGTGCAGCGGCTTCTTCCCGACGTACTCGTGCCAGGCGGGCACGTTCTGGCCGAAGGTCAAGCCGATGCTGATGTACGCCGCCAACAAGGCGACCAGCCCCTACGGCACCACGACCCCGCCGCCCACCGGGTGCGACAAGAAGACCAACGACACCGATGTCGCGATTCCGGACCGCGGTGCCGCTGTCACCAGCACGATCACGATCGCGGGATGCACCGGGAACGCCTCGGCCACGTCACAGGTGGAGGTGCACATCAAGCACACCTACCGCGGGGACCTGGTGGTGGACCTGGTCGCCCCGGATGGGTCTTCGTACCGGTTGAAGGCCTCCGGCAGCGATTCCGGGGACAACATCGACACGACCTACACGACGAACCTGTCCAGTGAGCTGCGCAATGGTGACTGGGTGTTGAAGGTGCAGGACGTGGCCGCCCAGGACGTCGGGAACATCGACACCTGGAGCTTGACCGTGTGATCGGAGTGGCCGGGGTTGTCGCCTCGGGGCGATGACCTGGTGGTGCTCCTGTTGGGACGGCCGGCGGCCGCTGACTGCTGGGTGGTCAGCGGCCGCCGGTCCGCGGCTGTTGGTCGGTGACTGACGGCTGGTGGCCGACGGGTGTCGGCCGTCGTACGGGGTGGTCGGTCGGGAGGTCTGGTGGACTCCCGGCCGATTGCCCTGCGGGTGGGAAGAGGCGTTGGAAGGTGCGGTCAGCCCGGCCAGCAGTCGCTGGAGCCAGTGGCGGAGTCGGCGGGTGAAGTCGTGGGTTCGCATAGGACCAGTGAAGACCTGGGGTCCGACAAAAACCGGGGTTCTCGCGGTCACTCGATCAGGTGCAGTAGAAACTCACGCGCCGTGACCGGTGTGGCGTGGGCATGGCAAAGGGCCCGCGACTGGGGTCGCGGGCCCTTCGTGGAGCGCTAGATCAGCCGAGGCCGTTCTTGATCGCCGTGATCAGTTCGCCGTTGGTCGTGTCTCCCGAGAGTTCCCAGAAGAACGCGCCGCCGAGGCTCTGGTTCTTGGCGTAGGTCATCTTGCCGCCGATGGTGCTGGGGGTGTCGTAGCTCCACCAGTTGTTGCCGCACTTGGCGTACGCGGTGCCCGCGACGGTGCCGGTGGCGGGGCAGGTGTTCTTGAGGATCTTGTAGTCCTCGATGCCCGCCTCGACGGAGCCGGGGGCCGCGCCGGTCGCGGTGCCGCCGGGGGCGTCCTGCGTGACGCCGGTCCAGCCGCGGCCGTAGAAGCCGATGCCCAGGAGCAGCTTGCTGGCGGGGACGCCCTTGCTCTTGAGCTTCTGGATCGCCGCGTCGGAGTTGAAGCCGGCCGTGGGGATGCCGTTGTACGACGTCAGCGGCGAGTGCGGGGCCGTCGGGCCCTGCGGGGCGAAGGCGCCGAAGTAGTCGTAGGTCATGACGTTGTACCAGTCGAGGTACTGCGCCGCGCCGCCGTAGTCAGCGGCGTCGATCTTGCCGCCGCTGCTGCCGTCGGCCGTGATGGCCGCCGTCACCAGGTTGCCCGAACCGAAGCGGGCGCGCAGCGCCTGGGTCAGGTTCTTGAACGAGGCGAAGCCGCTGGTGTCGCAGCTCAGGCCACAGGCGTTCGGGTACTCCCAGTCGATGTCGATGCCGTCGAACACGTCGGCCCAACGCGGGTCCTCGACGAGCTTGAAGCACGACTCGGCGAACGCGGCCGGGTTCTGCGCGGCCTGGCCGAAGCCGCCGGACCAGGTCCAGCCGCCGAAGGACCACAGCACCTTGATGTGGGGGTACATCTTCTTCAGCTTGCGGAGCTGGTTGAAGCTGCCGCGCAGGGCGCCGGTGTCCCAGGTGTCCGACACGCCGTCGACGCTGCTCGCGGCGTCGTAGAACTTGTCGTAGTCCGCGAACGTGTCGTCGGTAGCCGAGCACTGGCCGTTCTTCACGTTGCCGAACCCGTAGTTGATGTGGGTCAGCTTCGCGGCGGAACCGCTCGTGTGGATGTTCTTGACGTGGTAGTTCCGCGAGTACACGCCCCACTGCACGAAGTAGCCCAGGTTCTTCTTGGCACCGGGCTGCGGCGGCGTCGTGGTGGTCGTGGTCGTCGTGGGGTTACCGGGGGTGGTGGTCGTCGTCGTGGTGGTGGTCGTGGTCGTCGTGGTGGTCGTCGGAGGACCACCCGCGTCGCACGAGGCGCCGTTCAGCTTGCAGCCGCTGGGACCGGAGAAGGTGCCGGTGTAGGCGACGTTGAAGCCGAAGCTCACCGAGGCGCCGGGGGCGACGTTGCCGTTCCAGGAGTTCTTGACGGTCACGTGCTGGCCGCTGGCCGTCTGCGTGCCGTCCCACAGGGAGCTGACCCGGTGGTTCGCGGGCAGGTCGAACTCGACGGTCCACGTCGCGAGCGTCGACGAGCCGCCGTTCTGGATGGTGTACTTGCCCTCGTACCCGGTGCCCCAGTCGGAGCCCTTGGTGAAGGTCGCCGACACGCCGCCCGCACCGCTGGCCGCGGGCACGACGGTCAGGCCGAGGACCAAAGCGGCCACCGCCGCGAACAACGCTGTGAGATGCCATCGGATCTTGGTCATCGGGCTCCTTGTCACGGCAGGGAAAGCAAGGTTGCGTGAAACATGTGGTCCAGACCACTGAACGGTCAAGGTCTAGACCAGTTGTGTCACTCGAACGGCCTAGTGGGTGAATCGATTTTGTTACCTGAAACCGTTTTCACGGCCCGAGACCACTAGGGGTGGTTCGTGGGGGTTTCGGGGGGTTCGCGACCGTCGAAAGTCGCTCCCCGCGTCACCCCGTGGAAGGTCGTGGACGGCCGTTCGCCCCCGGAACACTCGGTGCTGTCAACGATTCCTGGGGAGGGAAGCGAATGGGCACGATGGGCAAGCGCGTCGGGGTGCTCGGCGCGGTCGTCGGGCTGGCCGCGCTCACGGTCGGGGGCACGGCCGCGGCCGACGCCGACACCGCCGGGCGGATCGACCGCGAGGTGGTGCGGCAGTCGATCGACAAGGCCACCCGGAACGGCGCCGCGGGCGTGCAGGTCCGGATCTCCGAGGGCAGGAGGGGCTTCACGGCCCGTGCGGGCGTGGCCGAGTGGGGCACCGACCGGCCGGTGCCGCTGGACGGGCGGTATCGCGTCGGCAGCATCACGAAGGTCTTCGTCTCCGTCGTGGTGCTCCAGCTCGTGGGGGAGGGCAGGGTCGACCTGGACGCGCCGGTGTCGCGGTACCTGCCGGGGCTGCTGCCCGACGGGGACCGGATCACCGTGCGGGCGCTGCTCCAGCACACCAGCGGGCTGCACAACTTCACCGACGAGCTGCCCCTCGACCCCGCGGGCTTCGAGGGGATCCGCTACCAGCACTGGGCGCCGGCGGAACTCGTCGCGCTCTCGACGGCGAAGCCGCTGGACTTCCCGCCCGGCACGGCGTGGAACTACTCGAACACCAACTACGTCGTCGCCGGGATGCTGGTCGAGAAGATCACCGGCAGGCCGTACGCGGAGGCGGTCGAACGGCGGGTGCTCCAGCCGCTGCGGTTGCGCGGCACGTCCCTGCCCGGTGACCGGGTCGGGATCCCCGGACCGCACGCGCACGGCTACTACCGGGTCGGCGAGTCCGTCGTCGACATCACCCGGCTCAACCCGTCCGCCGCGTACTCGGCGGGGGAGATGATCTCCACGACGGCGGACCTCGACCGGTTCGTCGAGGCGGTCGCGAAGGGGGAGCTGCTCAAGCCCGCCCAGGCCGCGGAGATGAAGAAGCTGACCGCCGTGTCACCCCACTACGGGCTCGGGTTGGAGCACCGGGTGCTGCCGTGCGGGGCGGAGGTCATCGGTCACAGCGGCGGCATCCCCGGCTACAGCAGCCTGATGCTGAGCAGCGAGGACGGCCGCGTCCGGCTCGACGCGTCGTTCACGTCGTCGCCCGAGGGTGGCTCGCTTGAGGGCGTGGCGGAGTTGGTCGCCGAGGTGTTCTGCGACTGATCCGGTCGTTCGCCGCGAGGGGGCCCCGACCGGGGGTCCCCTCAAGGCGTCGCCGGGACCGAGCCGCCGAAGGGCGGATAACCGACCGTGGTCACCGCGGTGCCGGGTTGGTCCGAACCGGTCGGGTGTGCGGGGTTCGTGTCGACCCGATCGTGGGGGTTTGACCGGGCGATGCCGCATCGGGTGCGCAAATATCACCCGACTGATTAATTCTCCTGGGGCACTCGGCTGAACGAGAGCGTTATTCGCCTGTGCGCGGACGATCGCCTGCTAGTTTGTTGAACGTCATGCGGGCGTATCCGAAGATTTGTATTCATTTTCGGGGCCCTTTTGTTTTGAGGGCGATCGGAATCGAATGAACATCTATCTCGGTGGCGTGATCTGGGTCGGCATCGCCGCGGTCGTCGCCGCTGCCGCCGCCTACCTGATGCGGCGGTTCGGGTCGGACGACGGGCGTGAGGAGAACAACGCCGCCGCTGGTGGCGTCTTCTCCATCGTGGCCGGGCTGAACGCCGTCCTGGTGGCATTCGTGCTGATCGCGCTGTTCGACGCCACCGGTTCGGCCGGTCAGACGTCCTACCGCGAAGCGGACGGGCTCGTCGCCGCGGCGTGGGCGAGCGATTCGCTGCCCGACGCGACGAAGGAGAAGGTGCGCGATCTCTCCCGCGCCTACATGTCGACGGTCATTCGCGAGGAATGGCCGAAGATGCAGGACGGAACCGAGGTTTCCTCAATCGGCTGGACCCAGTTGGACCAGCTCAGGGTGACCGTCGCGCAATCGCCCGTCGACGACGAGTGGCAGACCGATCGGAAGACCGAGGCGGCGACCAAGCTGTGGGAAGTTTACGAGGCGCGCCAGGAACGGATCAACGCTTCCGGTAACGGCGTCAGTTCCGTCGTCTGGTTCACGATGATCGTGGGCAGCCTCCTCTCCCTCGGCCTCGCGCTGCTCTTCGGCGGCGCCAAGGTCCGGTCGCACGTCGTGATCATGGCGAGCCTGGCGGCGACGATGACGCTCCTGCTCTACGCCACCTACCAGTTGCAGAACCCGTTCAGCGGCGGTGCGAGGATCGGGCCGGACGCGTTCCAGGCGGCCCTGGACCGGTTGCGGTGATCCTCGAGGCGCTGACGTGCGTGGTGCTCCAGGTCGAGGCGGTGTCGGCGAACGGACCGTCGACGCTGTACGCGGTCGAGTTGCCGTCCGGCACCGCGACCCCCGTGGCGGTGTTGGACGAGCGGCTCAACGCCCTCGCCTACTCCGCCGAGCGGGACGTGTACTACGGGATCTCGCCCGAGGGCCGGGTGATCGAGGTCGACCGCCAGGGCACCACGACCGACGTTGGCCGCGTGCCCCACCCCGGTCTCGCGCACGCCGTCGCGGGCGCCATCCACGGCGACCACTTCTACCTGCGCGCCGATGGCGCGGTGTACATCGTGGACGTCAACCCCGCGAGCCCCGACTTCCTCGGACTGGTGCAGGCCAGGGTGCTGTGGCCGTTCGACGTCTTCCTCTCGGTGGACGACTTCGACTACAACCCCGCCGACGGCCTCCTGTACGGCGTGGCCACCAGGGTGTTCGGCCACCCCGAGGTCGTCACGATCGACCCGTACACCGGTCACGTCCACCCGCTGGGCCACCCGCCGCGCCTGCCGGACGGGCCGGGTTACGGCGCGGCCGTGCTCGGGCCCGACGGGGCGCTGTACGCGTCCAACAACGACGAGGGCGGGCAGAGCACGCTCTACCGGGTGCCGCTGGACGGGGCCGGTGAGGTGACCAGGCTGGCGGAACGGCCCGCCGCGCGCACGATCGACTCGGCGGGCTGCCACGTCTCGCCGCCGACCCCCGAACCGCCCGCGCCGACCACCACCACGCCACCGCCGACCACGACGGTCCCACCCACCACCACGACGGTACTGCCGACCACCCCGCGGCAGACCAGTCCACAGCAGACGACTCCACAGCAGACCACCCCACGCCCGACCACCACGTCGGCCGACTCGCCGCCGACCACGACCACCGCACCCGAGGCCCAGGCCGCCGCGGCCCCGAACGCGCCGCCCCCGATCACGACGGCCTCGCCCCCGACCCCGCCGCAGGCGAAACCGAGGCCGGTGTTCGAGGTGGACCGTCCGGTTGAGGAGGTCGTCGTCCTGGCGGACCGCGGCACCGAGACCAAGCGCCGCTGGAGCCTGGCCGTGCTGCTGCTGGTGATCGGCGCGGGCGCCGTCGCCTCGCAGCGGGCCCGTCGCGGGTAGACAGCGAAAAGGAGGGGCGTGGGCCGCGGCCCAC
>NZ_JANYMP010000039.1:25595-59736 GCF_025061645.1 Umezawaea endophytica
CCCACGCCCCTCCTCCGTGTTCGACTACGCGCCCGGCTTCTGCTTGTCGTGCTTGCGCGGCTCGCGACGGGACTTGGCGTCCTCGATCTGGCGGATCATCTCCTTGCGCACCTCGGTCAGCGCGATGTCCAGCTCGGCCTCGTGCGACGTGGCGACGAACGGCGGCCACCCGGAGAGGAACGCCTCGAACGTGACCTTCTGGTCCTTCTGCCCGCGTTCCTTCACCGACAGCGCCAGGTCGACCTGCGCGGGCTGCCAGGTGTTGAGGTGCGGCGCGAGGTTGGCCAGGGCGTGGACCACCCGGCCCTGGTCGCTCGGGCCGAACCCGTTGCCCAGTCGGAGTCGCTGCTCAAGGACTTCGGTGTCACTCATGGAACCACGCTACTTGCTCTCTAGTCCCGCCGCGCGACTGCCGCGTAGAAGCCGACGTGTTCCGTCCTCTGGGTGAGTTCGGGAGTGTGGTCGTGGTGCCACTGGGTCGCGTCGACCAAACCGGGCGGGACCAGCTCCAAGCCGTCGAGCATCGCGGTGATCTCGGCGTGGCTGCGGGTGTACACGGGGTTGGCGGATCGCTTGTAGACGGCCAGCGCGCCCGCGGCCTGCTCGGGGTTGTGGTCGGACGTCACGTGCGACATCACGACGTAGCTGCCGGGCACGACGACGTCGCGGTAGGCGCCGAGGACGTCCTGCGGGCGGCGCTCGTCGGGCAGGAAGTGCAGGACGGCGACGGCGAGGACGGCGACCGGCTTGCTGAAGTCGATCATCTCCAGCACGGCGGGCGCGGTCAGGACGTCCTCGGAGACCGTCAGGTCCGCCCTGGTCACGGTGGCGTTCGGGTTGTCGCGCAGCAGGTGCTTGCTGTGCGCGTACGCGACCGGCTCGATGTCGACGTAAGCGACGCGGCTCTCCGGGGCCAGGCCCTGGGCGACCTCGTGCACGTTGCCGACCGTCGGGATGCCGGACCCCAGGTCGAGGAACTGGCGGATGCCCTGCGACACGCAGAAGCGCACGGCGCGCGCCAGGAACGCCCGGTTGGCCCGCACGGCTTCCCGCATCCACGGCATGACCTGGATCGCCTGCTCGGCGAGCGTCCGGTCGGCCTGGAAGTTGTGCGCCCCACCCAGGTAGTAGTCGTACATCCTGGCCGGGTTCGGCTGCTCGAGGTCGATGTCGTCGACCCCGTACCGCTCCTGTGTCACTGCGCCTCCTGTAAACCGAGGAACTCCTCGAGCTGGGCCACGACGAACGCGTGGTCCTCCGCCTGGGGCAGCCCGGAGACGCCGACCGTGCCGACGGGGCCGACACCTTCGACGATGACCGGGAACACCCCGCCGTGGGCAGCGTAGAGGCCGGGATCCAGCCTCGACGACTCCTCGAAGGTACTTCCTTCGACCTTGAACTGGGTGCCGACGTAGTACGAGCTGTGCCCGTAGCGGTCGACGACCCGCGTCTTGCGGTCGATCCAGTCGTCGTTGTCGGCCGACGTCCCCGGCAGCGCGGCGTGGTAGATCCGCTGCCCTCCCCGGCGCACGGAGATCGTGACGGCCAGTTCCTCGGCGCGCGCGGCCTCCAGCAGGTGGGCGCCGAGCGCGAGCGCGGTGTCGTTGTCGAAGCGGGTGAACCGCAGTCGTTCTTCCTGGGCCGCCAGTTCGGCGAGCAGTTCGGCGCTCACACCGCCACGACCTGACCGGTGTTGGCGGACTCGAACGCGTCCTCGATGATCTCCAGCGCGGCGATGGACGACTCGGGGTCCACGGGCAGCGGGCCGCCGTCGCGCAGCGCCGCCACGAGCTGGACGTAGAACTGCTCGTACCCGCCGTTCTCGCTCGGGACGGGCTTCGTGTCGTCCCCCAGGCCGAGGGAGCCCCACGCGGACTCCGGCTCGACGCCCCAGCCCTCCTGGCCGGGACGCCTGCCCGCGAGGAGCGCGTCCTCCTGGCCGTCCATGCCGTGGCTGGTGAACGCGGCCTGGTCGCCGAGGAGGCGGAAGCGCGGGCCGTTGTTCGCGGCGGCGGCGCTGGCCCACAGGTGCGAGCGGACGCCGTTGGTGTGCGTGAGCGCGACGAACACGTCGTCGTCCACGAGCGCGCCGGGGCGGCGGCGGTTCAGCTCGGCGTACACGCTGCGGACCGGCCCGTTGAGCTGGAGGGCCTGGTCGACGAGGTGCGCGCCGAGGTCGTAGAGGAGGCCGCCCGCTTCCTCGGGGGCGCCGAACTCGCGCCAGTTGTCCCAGATCTCCGGGACCCAGCGCTCGTAGCGCGACTCGAACCGGCTGAGGGTGCCGAGCTTCCCGCTCCGCACGACCTCCTGCACGGTCCGGAAGTCGCTGTCCCAGCGGCGGTTCTGGAAGACGGTGAGCGGGACGCCCTTGGCCTTCGCCGCTTCGACGACGCGCCGGGCCTCGGCGGCGGTCGGGGCGAACGGCTTGTCGACGACGACCGGGATGCCCCGGTCGATCGCGGCGAGCGCGAGGTCGACGTGGGTCTTGTTCGGGGTGCCGATCACGACGAGGTCGACGCCCGACGCGAGGAGGTCGTCCGCGGTGTCGAGCAGGTCGACGTCCGGGTACGCGGCGGTCGCCTGTTCGCGGCGTTCGGGGCTGGTGGTCACGATCGCGGAGAGGGCGAGGCCGGGTGTGGAGCTGATCAGCGGCGCGTGGAAGACGCGGCCCGCGATCCCGTACCCGATCACGCCGGTGCGGAGGTCATCTGCCATGTGGAGTATTAAAGCAACGCTGTGGTGTAATCGCCAGCCAAAACGGACAACTCATGCGATCATGGCGCCGTGGCGAACTTGCGGTTCCTGCGTGGCTACAACGACGCGGTGGTGCTCGGACTCGCTCGCCGTGGCGAGCCCCTGACGAGGGTCGAACTGGCCGAGCAGAGCGGGCTCACCCCCCAAGCGGTGTCCAAGATCGTCAGCAGGCTCATCGCCGACGGTCTCCTCGTCGACTCCGGGCGGCGCAACGTCGGCGTCGGCAAGCCCCGGACGCTCGTGCGCCTGGTGTCCTCCAGCAGGTTCGCGCTCGGCGCGGCCGTCGAGCGCGACGAGCTGCGGGTCGTCCTCGCGGACCTGTCGGGCGCGGTGGTGGACCGCACGGTCACCGCGCTGCCCCGCGACTTCGGGCCCGCCGTGTTCGTGGAGGAGCTCGCCAACCTGGTCGACGTCCTGCGCTCCCGCAACGACGTGTCCGACGAGCGGCTGCTCGGCGTGGGCATCGGCTTCGTCGGCCCGCTGGACCACCGGGACGGCGTGGTGCACGACGCCACCGGCCTCGTCGGCTGGCACGACGTGCCGCTGCGCGACCTGGCCGCCGACCGGCTCGGCCTGCCGGTCGTGGTCGACAAGGACACCAACACCGCGATGATCGCCGAGGCCTGGCGCCGCGGTGACGAACTGCGGCACGCGGCGCTGGTGATCGTCGGCACGGGTGTCGGCGTCGGGCTGCTGCTCGACGGGCAGGTGCACCGGGGCGCGCGCACGAACGCGGGGGAGTACGGGCACACGACCATCCAGCTCGGCGGTCCGCGCTGCGCGTGCGGCCGGTCCGGGTGCGTGGAGATCGTGCACAACCTCGCCGTCGCCGCCGGTGACCTCAAGGGTGCGGTGACGGTGCTCGGCATGGCCGTGGCGGGGCTGGTGCAGTTGCTGGACCTCGACCACGTCGTGCTCGGCGGCCGGGTCGTGCAGGGCGCGCCGGACTTCTACGCCGACGCGATCCGCGAGGTCGTGCGCGAGCAGGTGCCGCGCTCGGACTGGCTGGAGGTCGAGATCAGCGTCAGCCCGCTGGGTGACGACCTGGTCGCCGCCGGGGCCGCGATGCTCGTGCTGAGCGAGTTCTACAGCCAGCGCGGACCGTAGTGGAGGAAAGTACTTTCCAAGTTGGAAAGTTAGTGGCATCCTGATCTCGTCGCCCCACGAGGTCAGGAGACGCCATGCACGAACAGCCACCCCCGCGCGAAGCCGCCGAGGCGCTCGCGGAGATCCGTCAACGGCACGAGCAGGTCCTCGACCGGTCGCTGACCCCGAACTGGTTCTGGTGGGCGGTCGGCCTGCTGGTCGTCGGCTTCTCGACCGCCGTCGAGACGGAGAACGGCCTGGTGATCGGCATCGGCACCACGGTGTTCGTCCTCGGCCTCTGCGCCGCCGTCGGCGTCGTGGTGGTGCGCTCCCTGCGCCACGCGCAGCCGCGCAGCGAACTGCTCGGCTCCGCGGGCGCCCGGCAGATCGCGGTGTTCGTCCTCGGGGTGCTGGCCGTGACGCTGCCCGCGTCCCTCGTGCTGGGGGCCCTCGACACGCCGTACGCGGCGACGTGGGGCTCGCTCGTGTGCGCCGTGCTGCTGGGCGTCGGAGGGCCGATCCTGATGCGCCGCGTGCGGGCCACGATGCTGGACCGCGCCACGAAGGGATCCCGATGACCGAAGCCAAGTTCGACGACCTGGTGCACGCCCCCACCCGGCTGTCCATCGTCTCGCTGCTGGCCGCGGCGGAGTGGGCGGACTTCAAGTTCCTCCGCGACACCGTCGGCATGTCGGACTCGGCGCTGTCCAAGCAGCTCACCACGCTGGAGGACGCGGGGTACGTGGAGATCCGCAAGCACTTCGTCGGCAAGAGGCCGCGCACCTCGGCGAGGCTCACGGACGCGGGCCGCACCGCGTTCGACGGGCACGTCGCCGCGCTCCAGGAGATCGTGGCGCGCGCGGGCGCCACCGTGCTGCCGGGCTAGTCCTCCAGCACGCGGCCGACGGCCCGCGCGTACATGCGGTCCGGGCTGGGAGTGGTCGACGGGGTCAGGAAACCGGGCAGCATCGGCAGGTCCACGGCGAACGGCAGCAGCCCCTCGAACAACGTCGTCGCGTCGGCGGGCCTGCGCTCCGGGTCCTTCTCCAGCATGTCCTGCAACAACTCGTCCAGCGCCACCGGGATCCTCGGCACGGACGACGGCCGCTGCTTCACCTGCTTGTCGAACACCGTGTACGCCGTGTCGCCGGTGAAGAGCTGCCTGCCCGTCAGCATCTCGTGCAGCACGCAGCCCAGCGCGTACAGGTCGCTGCGCGGTTCGGCGTTGCCGCGCTGGATCTGCTCCGGCGCCATGTACGCCGGGGTGCCGAGCATCTGGCCCCACCGGGTGAACTGGGCGACGTCGGACTCCCGCAGCACCGCCAGGCCGAAGTCCAGCACCTTCACGCTGCCGTCCGGGCACAGCATCAGGTTCGTCGGCTTCAGGTCGCGGTGGCAGATCGACAGGCTGTGCGCGGCGGCCAGCACGGCGCACGCCTGCGCGGCGATCGACGCGGCCCACGGCACCGGCAGCGGGCCGTGCTCGCCGACCAGGTCGGCGACCGTGACACCGTCGATGAACTGCATCACCTGGTACATGCGGTACTCGAAGACGCCGAAGTCGTAGAGGACCGGCGCGCCCGCGTGCTCCAGCTTCGCCAGGATGCGGGCCTCGCGGGTGAAGCGGTGCTCCATCTCCTCGTCGCGCCTGCCGGGTAGCTGCAGGAACTTCACCGCGACGCGGCGGTCCAGGTGGCGGTCGTACCCGCCGTGCACCGCGCCCATCCCACCCTGGCCGAGCGGCAGGTCGTCCAGCTCGTACCTGTCGGCGATGAGCATCCGGCCTCCCGTCCGCGCTAGTCCCCCGGTCGGAGGTGACCGTCCATCAGGCCGCCGAAGCCTAGCCGGATCACGCTTTCCCCCAGCGCCGCAGTCTCGCGCAGCGCGTCCTCCAGTGTGCCCAACTGCCGGAACGCGCGTCCGTAGGCCTGCTGTTCGGCCAGCGGCAGCCGCGGCACCTGCGTGCGGCGGGCGTCGACCCGGCTGGAACCCTGGTGGGCCCGCGACGCGGCCGCGCGCAGCACGCCCGCGAGGAAGTACGGGTCGAGCCTGGTCGGGTCGACCCGGTAGACCGCCAGGTACGGCCCCAGGATCGCCTGGTAGCCGACGACCCGCGCGGTGCCCATCGGCGACGCCACCACGTCACCCGGCTCCACCTCGACCAGGTCCGGGTCGGGTGCCGTGCGCTCCGACGGCTCCACGCCCGCCGCCAGGTCGTCCGCGGTCAGCACCGGCAGTTCGCCGTTGCCGGTGGTGAGCTTTGCGCCCGCGTGCTTCATCGTCAGCAGCCCGGCCTTGGCCAGTTCGCCGATCGTCGTCATGGGCGGCGCCTGCTGCGACGCCTTGTCCAGCTCCGGCGTCGGCAGCACCGTCTTCGTCAACGCCGTGAGCGCCTCGACGAACGCCAGGTGCGTGTCCTCGCCACCGCTGCGCCGCAACGACTGCACGGCGGGGCTCAGGTCGACGTCCTCGTCCAGCAGGTCCACGATCGGCACGGAGTGGCCGCCCGCGTGGTCGGTCTGGAACGCCGCCCACCTGCGGTCCACAGTGGACAGGTCGTCGACCTCGGTCAGCAGCACGTGCGACGGCGTGCGGTCACCGGCGTCGGGACGGCGGAGCAGCCACAGGTCCGGCCCGGCGGGCAGCGTCACGATCGCCCGGAGCGCCCCGGCGCGCAGCAGGTTCGCCCTGATCCGGCGCCCCGGCCGTCGGCTGGCCGCCGCCGACGGCATCAGGATCGCCACCAGGCCACCGGGTTTGGCGTGGCTCAGGCAGTGCTGCACCCAGGCCAGCTCCGACTCGCCGCGCGGCGGCAGCCCGTACTCCCAGCGCGCGTCGCCCGCCAGCTCCTCGTAACCCCAGGAGCGTTCGGTGAACGGCGGGTCGCACACGACCGCGTCGGCCAGCTCGCCCGCGAAGCCGTCCTGCCGCAGCGCGTCCCCGACGCTGATCTCGCCGGGCTGTGAGCGAAGTCGCAACCGGTGCGACGCGATGGTCGCGGTGGTGTCGTCGATCTCCTGCCCGAGCACCCGCGCGGCGGGCGTGTCCACGAGCATCGTGCCCAGGCCGCACGCCGGGTCGTACAGCGTGCCGCCATCGGGCCTGGTCAGCCGCACCAGCAGGGCCGCCACGTCCGCGGGTGTCGCGTCGAGCTGGCGGGAGTGCGCCTCCAGGTAGCGCGCGCAGAGGAACTCGAACGCCTCCAGGGCACCGCGTTCGGCCGCCAGGGGTGCCAGCGTGCCGCCGTCCTCCGACAGCAGGTCCGCGCCCGCGCCCGCCACCCGGTCGCCGAGGCCCAGGTCGTCGCCCGCTCCGCGCAGCCACTGCCAGGCCCGCTCCACGGGGGACACGTCGACGCGCTTCCCGTTGCGCCGCAACCAGTCCTCGACCTCGTTGAGGGAGAACAGCGGGCTGGACGCGGTGCCGCCGACGGGCTGGGGGAAGTCCTCGTGCCGTCGGCGCCAGTTGCTCACGGCAGCACGCCCCACGTCGACGAGGCGGGCGATGTCGCCCGCGCTCACGGTGGCGTCCTGGTCCATGCCATACACACTAGTTCACAACCGATGCACAGTGGTTCTGCTTGTGAACCGAATCAACCAATGTTTCACTGTTGTCATGACGCACAACCGGCTCGCCCACGCCGTTGGCACCCATCCAGGGCTCCGCCGCGAGCTGAACGAGGATTCCGCCTGCGCCGAGCCGCCGCTGTTCGCCGTCGCCGACGGCATGGGCGGACACGCGTTCGGCGAGATCGCGAGCGCCACGGCCATCGACGTGCTGGCCCACTACGACGTCAGCGGCGACCCCGTGACCGCGCTGACGGCGATGATGGACGAGGTCGCGCTGCGGCTCACCGACATGGCCGAGCAGGACCTGCGGATGCGCGGCATGGGCACCACCCTGACCGCCCTGCTGTGGGTCGACGGCGCCAAGTTCGCCGTCGCGCACATCGGCGACTCCCGGTGCTACCTCGTCCGGGACGGCGAGATCCAGCAGGTCACGCGGGACCACACGATGGTGCAGGCGCTGGTGGACGAGGGTCGGATGCCCGCCGAGCAGGCCGCGCTGCACCCGCGCCGGTCGATGCTGATGCGCGCGCTCCAGGCGGGCAACTCGCCCGAGCCGGACGTGTTCCTGCACGAGGCGCAGGTGAACGACCGGTACCTGCTGTGCTCCGACGGCCTGTCGGACGTCGTGCCGCCCGAGGCGATCCTGGAGGTCCTCGCGGGGACCGAGGACCGCGACGAGGTGGTCGTGAAGCTGATCGCGCTGGCCAACGAGGCCGGTGGGCCGGACAACATCACCTGCGTGCTGGTGGACGTCGTGAACGACGAGTGGCTGGCCCACTGGAGCGGTCGACTGCTCTAGGCCCCCGCCGGGGTCGGTCGGACGTCGGCGTGCTGGACGGGCCACGACGTGGCCTCGTCCACCAGCGCGCCCTCGAGCCTCGCCCCGGTGAGGTCGGCGTCGCGCAGGTCCGTGCCGCGCAGGTCGGCGCGACGGAGGTCGGCGTCCCGCAGGTCGGCGCCGGACAGGTGCGCGAGGGCCAGGTTGGCGTCCACGAAGCTGGTCTCCCGCAGGAAGCTCCCGCGCAGGTCGGCCGACTTCAGGTCGCTGCCGTCCAGCACGGTGCCCTGCATCCACGAGTGGGCGAGGTCGCTGTGCCGGAGCTGGGTGTTGATCAACCCGCCCTGGTACACCTGCACGCCGCGCAGGTTCACCCTGGACAGGTAGAGCTTCTTGTCGTCCGGGAACTTCCGGCGGGTGCTCGGCCGGTCGGCGCGGTGGCGCGGGAACGAGATCCGCTGGGCCAGCACCTCCACGGCCGTCTGGATGTCGGGGTGGGCGATGAGCAGCCACCGCCGCTCCTCCGGGAGACCGTCGTCGTCCCCGCGCGGTGAGTTGTTGCGGATGAACGCCCCCAGGATGAACTGGACGGTGTCCCGGTCGGCGGGCGAGTTCACGGCGATGCGCTTGAGCGCGTAGATCCCGCCGATGCGGACGTCGACCTTGTCGCTGCCGATCTGCTCGACGGCCTTGGTGAACCGGTCGGTGAGCTGGCCCTCCCGGTTGACCTGGACCTGCCACCAAGTGGCCGCGGCGCCGATGACCACCAGCAGGCCTGCGCACATCTGGAGCAGGGCCGAGCGGACGTTGTTCTGCAACTGCCCCTGCGCCTGCTGGAGCTGGATGCGGGTCTCGGCGTTCGCCACGCCCCGCAGGTCCGCGTCCGTCAGCGACGGGTGGAACAGCGGCGGCAGGACCTCCAGGCTGGCGACCACGACGAGCGCCAGCAGGATGATCGCCGCGGACACGGCGCGGAACGTTCGACTCGTCACGAGCCGATCTTCGTCAGTCGAGCCCGGCCGCGTCCAGGTCGAGCAGGTCCCGCAACGCCGCCGCGCCCGCCGGGGTCACGCGGACCGCCCGGCCCGTGCCGGTGCGGCGGACCCAGCCCCGGTCCTGGAAGTGGGCGCACACGTGGGCTCCGGCCGTGCCCGCCAGGTGGGTGCGCCGTTCCGTCCAGTCCAGGCAGGGACGGCCGAGCGGGCGTCTCGCCGTGCGGAGCGCGGTCGGGTCGGCGGCCAGCGGGCCGGTCAGCCACGCCAGACCGGCCTCGGTGACGGTGAAGCCGTCGGTCTGGGCCAGGTAGCCGTTGGCGGTCATGGCGTCGGTGATCGCCACGCCGAGGCGTCCGGCGAAGTGGTCGTAGCAGGTGCGGCCCCTGGCCAGCGCGGCGGACGCCGTGGAGGAGCGGAGGGTCCGCGCGGGCTCCGCCGGTTCCACGTGCGCCACCAGGTCTTCCAGCAGGTGCGCCACGCGCTGGTCCGCCAGTTGCACGTAGCGGTGGCGGCCCTGCCTGCGCTCCACGAGCAGACCGCCCGCCACCAGGCGGCCCAGGTGCTCGCTCGCCGTGGACGGGGCCACACCCGCGTGGGCCGCCAGTTCGCCCGCCGTCCACGCGCGGCCGTCCAGCAGGGCAACGCAGAACGCGGCCCTGGTGCGGTCCGCCAGCAGTCCAGCCAGGTTCGCCAGTCCTTCCACGGGGACGACGGTAGGCCGTCGACGGTTCGGCGCGCGCCGAACCGTCGACCGCTTAGCGTTCCGGGCATGCTGACCGATCCGGAGTACACCGTTCCGCCGGTGCCCGACGCCGTTGACGGCGTGGCGTGGTTGCGGGCGTCCGTCGCGCGCTTCAGCGAAGGCGTGCCGCACCGGCGGCGGCGGGCGGTGGTCGAGGCCGAGCTGGCGGCCGTCGACCCAGGAGCGCTGCGGGACCTGGCCGCGCGGAGGCGGAGCGGCCCCGTGGAGGTGCTGGCGGAGGCGCTGGGGCTGTCCGTGGCCGCGGAGGACGTCGAGGTGGTCGCGCGGTCCTACCAGCCCCACACGGCGATCACCGACGAGGCCGACGAGGCACTGGCTCGGCTGGTGGCCGCGTGCGGGGCGTACGACGAGGTCACCGCGAACCGGATCGGGTTGCTGGTGCAGGCCTGCGCGGCCACGGCGGCGCTGGTCGCGGGCGTCCACCCGCCCGTGCCGACCACCCGGCGGGTCGCCCCGGACGGCGCGGTGGTGGAGGTCGACCTGACCGACCACCCCTTCGGGCTCGGCGCGCACGCCTGTCCCGGTGAGCGGCACGCGCTCGCCATCGCGGAAGGGCTGGTCCGATGACGTTCCACGACCTGCACCACGCCGACCGGCCGCTGGTGCTGCCCAACGCCTGGGATTTCGCGTCCGCCGCCGCGCTGTGCGCCGCCGGGTTCGCGGCGATCGGGACGACGAGCCTCGGCGTGGCCGCCGCTGCCGGGCTGCCGGACGGCGAGGGGGTCACGCGGGACGAGACGGTGGCGCTGGCCCGGCGGATCGTGGGGCTGCCGGTGCCGGTGACCGTGGACATCGAGTCCGGGTTCAGCGTCGACGTCCGGGAACTGGCGGCGGAACTGACCTCGCTGGGCGTCGCGGGCGTCAACATCGAGGACGGGCGGCCCGGTGGGGTGCTGGCCGATCCGGTGGAGCAGGCCCGGCTGGTGCGCGCGGTCAAGGACGGCGGGCCGGGGTTGTTCGTCAACGCCCGCGTGGACACCTACTGGGTCGGCGCGGATCAGGGGTCCACAGTGGACCGTGCGTTGAGGTACCGGGACGCGGGCGCGGACGGGGTGTTCGTGCCGGGATTGGCGCGGGAGCTGGAGATCGCCGCCGTGGTCGAGGCGGTTGACTTGCCGCTGAACGTCCTGCACGTGCCCGCGCTCGGCGTGGAGCGGTTGGCGGGACTGGGGGTTCGGCGGATCAGCACGGGATCGCTGCTGTTCCGGGCCGCGCTGCACGCCGCGGTCGAGACGGCGAAGGCCGTCCGCGACGGTGGTCCCGTCGCGGACGGCGTGCCGACCTACGCCGACGTGCTGGCCCTGACTACGCCGGGTTCTGGGCGTGGGTCAGGGTTTCCCAGGCGATGAACAGGTTGTCGGTGCCCTGCGGGCGCTGCTGCTCGGTGTAGCGCTGGGTGTTGGCCATCGCGATGCCCAGGCGGGTGTTGAGCGCGTTGAAGGCGACCTCGGTCGTCGGGCCGAGGTTCTGGTTGCGGGTACCGCCGCACAACCAGGACGGCATCGCCTCCAACTGGTAGCGGGCGTGCAGGCCGTACGCGTGGCGCATCCGGTCCTGGTTCTCGCCCCACAGGTCCTGGCCCTGGTGGTGGGCCGTCTCGGCGATGTGCGCCGCGGCGGCCAGGCCGTAGCCGGTGTGGGTGAAGTCGCGGCACGTCTCCTGGCTGACGCCGTCCTGGAACGTGGACTGGTTGTGCCAGTAGGAGACGATCTCCGCGCGGGTGTCGATGCCGCTGCCGGGCGGCGTCTTCGGCAGGGCGCCGTCGCTGGTCAGGTAGATGTACGCGGGCAGCCTGGTGCGGAAGATGGACACCGCCCTGTCGTAGGCGGCCTTGTCCTCCAGGAAGACCGCGATGCCGATCGAGGCCTCCATCATGCTGAGTTCCCAGTTGCCGTTCGTGTTCGCCAGGCCCGCCTGGATCTCCGGCAGGTAGACCGTGCGCAGCATCGTGGCGAACCGGGTCGCGTTCGCGGCGGGCCAGCCCGTGTAGGTGTAGCGGATGATCTCGGCGGCCTTGGGCCACGACGAACCGGACCACGCCGTTTGCAGGCGGGCGTTGCTGTTGGTGTGGTCCTTGATCACCGGGGACCACGCGTCCATGATCTGGATCGCCTTGTCCGCGTACCGGGCGTCCTTCGTGACGTACCAGGCGAGCGACAGCGTGTACGCCGCGATGGCGTCCTCGCGTTCATCGGTGCAGCCGTAGTTCGGGTTCGAGTAGGAACCGCATTCGACGACCGCGCGCGGCTTCGGCGTGCGGGTCAGGGACGCGTACTTGCTCCCCATCATCTGGTCGTAAGCGGATTTCCACGGTTGTGCGTTCGCGAGCACCTTGGTGCGCATGAACTCCAGTTGTGGCCTGCTGACGAGCACGCCGGGATGGGTGAACGTCGCGGGCGCCGCGATGGCCACACCTCCGGCGGGTGGCGGGGCCGCGGCGGTCGCCACCTGGGTCCCGGCTACCGTGAGCAGGGTCGACAGGGCGGCCACGATGATTTTCCGACGCAGGGGTGAACGGGTCATCAGGTCTCCTCGCAGGGGTTGGGGAGACGGCCAGTGTTAGTGGTCCAGACCAGTTAGGTCAATGGTTTCGAGAACCGGAACTTTTCCCCCGCTTTATGCGCGACCAGGCAAGCTGCGAATTCATCCATGTGAACAGAATTGATTTCCGGAAAGGCCGCCGCACATGCCAAGAGTGACGTTCCAGGACCTCGAACTCGAGTACGACTCCTTCGGCGACCCGGCCGACCCGGTGCTGCTGCTGGTGATGGGGCTCGGCGCGCAGATGACCAACTGGGACACGAGGCTGTGCGAGCTGTTCGCCGCCCAGGGCTTCCACGTCGTGCGGTTCGACAACCGGGACATCGGCCTCTCGACCGAGTTCGGCCACCTGCCACTGCCGGACTTCGCCGCGCTGTCGGCGGGGGACACCTCCAGCGCGCCGTACCTGCTGTCCGACATGGCCGCCGACGTCGTCGTCCTGCTCGACGGGCTCGGGGTCGAGCGGGCGCACCTGGTCGGCGCGTCGATGGGCGGCATGATCGCCCAGCAGGTCGTCGTCGACCACCCCGAGCGCGTGCTCAGCCTGTGCTCGATCATGTCCACCACCGGCGACAAGACCGTCGGCCAGGGCAGGCCGGAGATCGTGGCGACGTTCGCCCAGCCCGCCGCCACGACCCGCGAGGCCGTCATCGAGCAGCGGCTGGTCGCGTCGCGCATGACCCGCTCGCCGGGGTTCGCGGTGGACGAGGACGCGGCGCGCGAGCGGATCGCCGCGAGCTACGACCGGTCGAACCGGCCGATGAGCACGCTGCGGCAGCTCGCCGCGGTCATCGCCTCGCCCGACCGGACCGAGGGCCTGCGCGGCGTGACCGTGCCGACCGTGGTGATCCACGGCTCCGACGACCCGCTGGTCCACCGGTCCGGTGGCGAGGCGACGGCGGCGGCGGTCCCGGACGCCGAGCTGATCATCATCGACGGCATGGGCCACGACCTCCCGCTCGACGTGTGGCCGACCGTCGTGGAGGCGGTGGCGGCTAACGCCAAGCGTGCGCGATAAGACGTGAGGGTTCATCGTCTGTTCACCGGTTGTCCCACGTTGTCAGCGCTCCTGCCTGGACATACTCCGCGACGACGTAGCTGCCGACCCGCGAACGGTGAGCCCCAGACATGTCGCACCACCATCACGATGGCCACGAGCACCACCACCACGAGGTAGAGCCCGTCGAGGGAAGTTGGCAGGACCCGGCGGACGACCGCCCCATCGCGGTCGCCCGCCGGAGGTTCCTCGCCGGGCTCGGTGTCGCCGTCGGCGGCGCCGCTCTGGCGAGCGCGGGCGCGGGCGAGGCCGCCGCGACGCCGCTGCCGACGAACCGGTGGGGGACGCCGCAGCGCTGGTACGCGGGCGACCACCACATCCACACCCAGTACTCCGGCGACGGCCAGTACACGGTCTCGCAGCAGGTCGCCAAGGCCCGCGAGCACGGCCTCGACTGGATGGTCATCACCGACCACGGCGGTGTGGCGCACCAGAAGTTCTCCCTCGACCAGGTCACGCCGGACATCGAGAAGGCCCGCCGGTCGAACCGCGACGTGCTGGTCTACCAGGGGCTGGAGTGGAACATCCCCGGCGCCGAGCACGCGACCGTGTTCCTGCCGCCGGACCGCCACACCGTCGACATCCTGCGCGCGTTCGAGGCGGGCTACGACGGGGGCATCCTGTCCACCGCGGTCGCCAACGGCGGCAAGGGGCTCATCACCCGCTCCACGTCGGCCGACGGCGAGCCGTACGCGCTGGCCGCGCTGCGGTACCTGGAGTCGCAGGTCCTCAGTGGACGGACCGAGATCGCGCTGATGTTCGCCAACCACCCGTCGCGGCGCGGTGTCGACAGCCCGCACGAGCTGCGCGGCTGGCGCGACGCGGCGCCCGGCGTGGCCGTGGGCATGGAGGGCGCGCCCGGCCACCAGGCCGCGGGCATCTCGAAGGCCTCCGGCGGCCGTGGTGGCGCTCGCGGCTACTACGACTCGTCGCCCGGTGTCGACAGCCACCCCGGCTACGCGCCCAGCGCGACCGAGAACCCCTACCGCACCTACGGCGGGTTCGACTGGATGACCGCCAAGGTCGGCGGGCTCTGGGACTCGATGCTGGCCGAGGGCAGGCCGTGGTGGATCACGTCGACCTCCGACGTGCACCAGGTCTTCAACGACACGCTGACGCCCGGCCCGCAGGACTACGACAAGACCGGCAGCAAGGGCGCGCCGGTCGACTCCGGCGTGAAGCAGACCGGTTTCGGCGACTTCTTCCCCGGTTTCTACAGCCGGACCGTCGTCGGCTCGCGGTCGCGGTCCTACGTGGACGTGATGCGCGGACTCCAGGCGGGCAAGGTGATCGCGGTGCACGGCAGGCTGATCGACGGCCTCGACCTGCGCGTGCGGGCCCTGGGCGAGGGTGACAACCAGGGCGTCACGCTGGGCGGGCGCACGTTCGTCAAGCGCGGCGGTTCGGTGGAGGTCACCGTCGAGGTGACCGGCGCGGGCGGCCCCAACTTCGCCGGTGTGGTGCCGAGGTTGGCCAAGCTCGACCTCATCGCGGGCCCGGTCACCGGGCCCGTCACCGACCGCGACACGCTGTCCGCGCCGGGCACGACCGTGGTGAAGTCGTTCGAGGTCACCAAGAACCGGTCGAGGTTCACCTACGTCTTCAAGGACGTCCCCGGCCCGTTCTACCTGCGCGTGCGCGGGTCCGACGGCCGGAAGCTGACGTCCGACGGCGGTCCGGTCATGGACGTCATCGCTGATTCCGACCCGTGGAGCGACCTGTGGTTCTACGCCAACCCGGTGTTCGTGGACGTGATCTAGTGCGCTGGGTGCGGTTGGTCCCGGCGTTCACCTCGGTGGGCGCGCACTTCGACCGCGAAGTGCTGTCCGCGCTGGACAAGGCGGGTGTGTCGGCCGACCTCGTGCTGACCCACGTCGAGCGCGAGGACTCGGTCGCCGTGACCGCGGTGTCCGCCCGGATCACCAGCGGGCTCGCGCCCGGCACCGAGATCGACCCGCCCGTCGAAGGGCGGTGCGCCCGGTTTCCCGGCCAGTCGATCCTGACCGGCGTGCACCACGTCGCGGAGATCGTCGAGGCGACGGCGATCGACGAGGTGGTCGGCATCGGGGCGGCGGTCACGCCGGACACGCGCGTGGACACCGGCGGGTTCGTCCGGCCCGAGTACCGCGACGGGCTGCTGGTGCTGCTGGTCGAACCCGCGGCGGGCGGGGTGTTCCAGCCCGCCGAGGTCGAGCAGCCGCACGAGTGCTGCGCGGGATCGCATTGACGGGTGCTCCTTGGCCGGTCAGCGTCCTGACCGGCCAAGGAGCACCCGCAACCGCTAGGACCGCGCGGGCGTGAGCAGGTCACCGAGTCCGATGCGCTCCAGGAACTCGACCCGGATCCGGTCGGCCACCGCGGAAACCTCCTCCGCGCCGTCGTGGGACGGGTCGACGTGGGTGCGGAACGGCCTGGTGCCATGGGGTAGCCCGACCACCTCGACCACGGCCTCCGCGACGGCCGACACGTCGGCGTCCGGCGGCGCGAGGGCGGCGAGCCGCTCCGCGACCTGCTCCGACAGCCCGGCGTAGCGCGCCTCGTAGGCGGCGACCCTGGCCTGGTCGGCCGGACGCCCGCTGTTCGGGAAGTGGTTGGTGCCCGCGGTGAACGCGCCCGGCACGATGATCGCGGTCTCGATGCCGAAGCGGGCGACCTCGGCGGCGTAGCTGACCGCGATGGAGTCCATGGCCGCCTTGGCCGCGAAGTACGGCGCGAGGTACGGCGGGGTGCCGCCGCGGGTGCTCGTGCTGCCGGTCCACAGCAGCAGACCGTGACCCTGGGCGCGGAGCAGTGGCAGGACCGCGCGGTTCACCCGTTGCGCGCCGAGCACGTTGGTGTCGTAGACCTGCGCCATCTCCTCCGGCGTGAACGCCTCGGTCGGGCCGGTCACCATGTGGCCCGCGTTGTGCATCACGACGTCGACGCGGTCGTGGGCGGCGTGCACGGCGGTGATGGCGGCGTCGGCGGACTCCTGGCTGGACACGTCCAGCTCGACCGACCGCAGGTCGACCCCGTTGTCCCGCGCGTGCTCCGCGTACTCGGCGACCTTGGACGCGTTGCGCCCCTTGGTGTTGCGCATCCCGGCGTAGACGGTGTGGCCGGCTCGGGCGAGGGCCTTGGCGGAGAGTTCACCGATACCGCTGGACGCCCCGGTGATGACGATGACCTTGCTCATGACGTGTGTCCTTTCCGGACGGTGTTAGACGATCCCGCCGTTGGAGCGGATGACCTGGCCGTTGATCCACCGGGACGGGCCCGCGAGGAACGCGACGAGGTCGGCGAGGTCGGTGGGCTGGCCGAGGCGCTCCAGCGGGGCGGCCTTAGCCATGGTGGCGATGGTCTCGTCGTCCTTGCCGTCCAGGAACAGCGCGGTGGCGGTGGGGCCGGGGGCGACGGTGTTGACCGTGATGTCCCTGCCGCGCAACTCCTTGGCCAGGATCATCGTGATGGCCTCGACGGCGCCCTTGGTGGCGGCGTACGGGGCGTAGTTCGGCATCCGCAGGCCGAGCACCGACGTGGAGAACGTGATGATCGCGCCACCCTCGCGGACCCGGCGGGAAGCCTGCTGGCCGACGACGAACGTGCCTCGGATGTTGGTGCGGTGCATGCGGTCCAGGGCGTCGAAGTCGATGTCCGCCACCGGCGCCAGGTACATGGTGCCCGCGGCGTGGACGACCACGTCGACCCCGCCGAACGTGGACTCGGCCGCGTCGAACAGCGCGGTCACCTGGTCGACCTCGGCCACGTCCGCCTTGACGGCGATGGCCTCCCCGCCCGCGCCGGTGATGGCGTCCACGGCGGCCTTCGCCTCGGTCTCGTTGCCCGCGTAGTTGACGACGACGGCGAAGCCGTCCCGGCCGAGCCGCTCGGCGCTCTCCCGGCCGATGCCGCGGGAACCACCGGTGACGATCGCGACGCGCTTGCTCATGGTCTTCTCCTTCGGGGTGTGGGGTATCGCCGGGTGTCGCTCGGTGCGACAACCGCTGGTGCTGCTGGACTTGGGGTACTAGTCGGTGAGGCGGGTCAGCCACTCCTGGAGCAGGCCCGTCTCGGCCGCCGTCAACTTCTCCTGCGGCGACCGGCGCAACTGGGCGCCGAGCGCGGACGCCGTGCCGCCGTTGTCGGCGACCGGGGTTCCGCCCGGAACCAGGATCGCCGCGTGGATCGCGTCCCGGACGCGGGTGGAGACCTCCGGCGCGTAGAGCTCGCGCCGGGTGATGAGGACCAGCGCGACACCGGTGTTGGCCGACATGACCATCTGCGCGGCCACCTCGGGTGACACGCTCAGCCTGCCCGCGGCGGCACACCGCTCGACGACCCGCAGCAGGAGCTGGTGGGCCTCGACCGCCGCGGCGGGCGTGCCGCTCACGGTGGGGGAGTACATGAGCCGGTAGTAGCTGGGGTTCTCCAGCGCGAACGCCACGTGGGAGTCCCAGCCGTTCCGCAGGTCCCGCACGGGGTCCTCGGAGGGCACGGCGGCCCGCTTGCCCGCCAGGTACTTCTCGAAGCCGTGGTCCACGACCGCCGAGAGCAGGCCTTCCTTGTCGCCGAACTGCCGGTACAGCGCGGGGGCGCCGACACCGGCGGCCTCGCAGACCGCCCTGGTCGACACGTCGGCGATCGGCGACTCGGCGAGCAGCTCGGCCGCTGCTTCCAGTATCCGTGCTCTCGTGCTCATGGAAGCAACGCTAACACAAGGATCGTAGCGACGCTACCTCTGAGGTGGAAGCGTTGCTAACGCCGCTGGGGGCCGCTCCCGACGTTCGGCAGCGACCCCCGGCGTTTACGCTGGTCAGGAGTGCTGTCGCACCTCCACGACCGTCAGCTCCGGCGACGCGAGGACGTCCCGCTCGCAGAAGCGCTCGGTCACCCACTGCTCCTTCGAGTACAGCTTCGTCTGATCGCTGAAGTGCGCGGACGTCGAATCGGACGACTGGGAGTACGCCAGCAGCGTCGCCGCGTCGGGGCACCCGTCGCCGTCGAACGACACCACGTGCAGGTAGGTGGCCCCGTGCTGCATCTCGGTGTAGCCCCTGGCCGGGTCCCAGGGACCGCGGATGGAGTTGAAGACGCCCAGCCCGGCCGTGCCACCGTTGATCGGGATCCGCTCGCCGTTGCGCACGACGTACTGGTTGTCGCCCAGGGGCGCGTTGAGCGGGATGCCGGCCGCGCGCAGTTCGCCGACGGCGGCGGTCAACGCCTGCCCGATGGCCGGGAGGTCGGTGTTCAGCGTGTTCGGCGTGCCGATCGGATCGGCCGCGTTGAACGGCACCTTCCACGCCGCGCTGCCCGCCGTGGTCCGGACCTTGGCCCAGAACCGGTCGAACAGCAGCGCGCCACGGCTGTCCACGTCGTGGTCCCGGTCCCAAGTGGACAGTGCTTCACACGCTTCCGCGAGGTCGGCGGACATCGTGCGGCACAGCCGGACGGTGTCGTCGACCGCCAGGTCCGCCACGAAGTCGTGGTTGGAGAACATCAGGTCCTGCACCGACTGCCGGGTGTGCTTCGCGCCCTTCGCCAGCTCCGTCAACGCTCCGCGGGTGCGGGCGGTGCGCTCGGTGCCGGTCGTGCCGAAGATCCGCGAGAAACCCGTGACCGGCTGCGCCGGGTTCGTCAGCCAGTAGCTGTCGTTCGAGTTCTCCAGGAAATCGTCGCGCCGCAGGGAAGGCAGCTCCGACGGCCCGAACACGCCGGGCTGCACGGCGTCGCCGTCCCGACCCCACGCGCAGTCGCCCCGCGACCCGTCCAGCACCGCGAGCCCGTCCGCGGCCCACATCTGCTTCCCCAACTCGGTGTTGCACCGCGCCGCGCGCTCGTCGGTCACGTTCGGCACGGTGTGCAACTGCGAGTACCGGGCCTTGCCGCGCGAGTCCGTGATGAAGATGTTCATCCACGGCAGGCCCTGCGTCTCCTCCAGCGCCCGGAACGCCGACGCCGTGTCACCGGCCCGCGACAGCCGTTCCATCGAGTTCGCGAACCGCAGGTTCTCGGCGTTCGCGTCGGCCAGCGAGTACGCGGTCTCGGCCGTCCACGGCAGGTCCCGCCCGTTGGCCGCGGTCACGACCGGCCCGTACCGGCTCCACCACCGCGGCTTCGTCACGGTCGTGCCGTCCTGCACGGTGACCGTCACGTCGCGGCGCACCATGTCCTCCGCCTTGCCGTCCACCAGGTACTTCGTCGGCGATCCCGGCACCAGGTCCAGCGCGAACAGCGTGAACGTCTTCGTCGTGTCCGCCGCCGTGCCGCTCCACGCCATCGTGGAGTTGTGGCCCAGCCACAGGAACGGGACGCCGACGATGCCGGCGCCCGCCACGTCCAGCCGTCCGGGGATCGTCAGGTGCGACTGCCACAGCCGCAGGTCGGGCGTGTTCCACGGCAGGTGCGGGTTCGCCAGCGACAGTCCCCGCCCGTTCGCCGTCCGCTCGGAGCCGAGCGCGATGGCGTTGCTGCCGATCGACAGTTCCGGGTCCTGCACCGCGATCCCGTCCGCCGCTGATCCCAGCCCGAACACCATGCCCAGCGCGTACATGTGCCGGTAGACGTCGATCTCCGTCATCGGCCGCAGCCACGCCGCTCCGGCGCACGCCGGGTCGGTGATCTTGGTCAGGCGTTCCGACACGCCCGCCGCGTACCCGGCGACGGCTTCCCGCACCTCGGGTGACGGGCCCATCCGGTCCCGGCGCGCGGCGAGCCGCTCCACGACGCCGGTGTCGTTGATCCCCTGGAAGTACAGGTCGCTGGCCAGGTTCGTCCGCGCCCGCGACAGCCCGCTGCCGGGGTTCGCGTCGGCGCCCAGGTACCGCGACCGCGTGCCGGACGTCGTCAACATCGTCTGCGCCAACGAACACGCGTTGTCCGTGGCGGCGGCGTATCCCTGGCCGAACCCGAGTCGCCGGTAGTCCGTCGCCACGACGTGGGGGATGCCGTACTCGGTGTACCGGATGGTCGCGCTCAGCCCTCGTGCCTCGGCTGCCGCGGCCCCCGTCCAGATCAGGGCCACCGCTGTCGCGGCGGCCGTCAACTTGCCTAGGAGCAGCACGGGTGCTCTCCTTTCCGTGGGGAGTTCGAACTCGGTGAAGGCACGTCCCTCGGGACGTGTTGGGTGCGCGCTTCCCCTTCCTGGGTCGTCGAGTTGCCGCTCGGCGACCCAGGGCCCCTACTCGGGTTTGGGGAAGGCGATGAAGCGCAGCAGGACTTCCCGCGCGTCAGCCGGGACGTCCTCCCGCCAGTACCTCTTCAGCAGGGCCAGGTAGTCCTCGAAGAACTCCCCCAACTCCTCCTGCGTGACGACGATCGACCCGCGCGAGTACGGGACCGCGTCCCCCCAGGACCCCATTCCCCCGCTCTGCGCCTGGAACTCCTTCCAGGCCGCGAGGTCCTCGGCGAGTTGAACGGCGTTCAACTCGTCCAACGCCGCCGCCATCTCCGCGCTCTGCTCGTACCGCCGCGGATACCGCAGGTCCCGCTTGACCACCCGCCACCACCGCTCCTTGCCCTTGCCGAGCGAGGGCTCGTCCTCGACGAACCCGTGCTTGGCCAGCTCACGGAGGTGGTAACTGGTCGACCCGGTGTTCTCCTGGAGCGCCGCGGCCAACGTCGTGGCCGACGCGGGCCCACGCCGCAGTTCGGCCACGATCCGCCGCCGGAGCGGGTGGGCCATGGCCTTGAGCACCGCCGGGTCGGTGATCTCCTCGGGCTGCGACATGGGGCGACCGTAGCGTGCAGAGATTTCTTTGCACAGGTTTCTCGGCAAAGATCGGGGTGATCCCTGAGACCGTTGGCTACCGTGACCACCCGTGAGACGAGACCCGGCCATCTCCTTCCGCGGCGCCCTCCAGATCCTCGGGCACCACGACCGACCTTGGCTCGACCGGATGAACGGACTGCTCGGCGGCGTGATCCTCGCGTCCGGCCCGATCCCGGCCGCCGTCGGCGCGCTGTGGGGCTGGGTGGACCAGAAGAACGAGGCCACCGCCCTGCTCCGGTCGGTGCTGGACGGGGTGTCGGACCGGGTCCGCCCGTCGCACGGGCTGCTGCGGCACGAACTGGTCGTGGCGGCGCACTCGACGATCGTGCTGACGGCGTTCTTCGAGGCGCTGCGCGAAGGCCTGGGCGACACCTACGACGAAGCGCTGATCACCGACGCCGAGAAGCTGTCGATCGGCAACGGCGAGTGGCGGTCGACGGCCGAACCGCTGGTGCGGCGGCTGTACACGAGCGACCTCCCGGCGCCGTCCGCCCTGCGCGGGTTCGAGGAGAACGTCGTGAACGTCCAGCACTGGTGCTCGAAGACGGTGAACGAGGTGCGGAAGTTCCTCGACGGCCTGCACCTGGCCCAGCGCCGGGCGTTCGACCCGGTGACCGTCGCGCTGACCGGAGCGGCCCGCTACCGGTCGCACTACCTGGAGCTGGCGGCGAAGGTGCCCGAGTTCGCCCTGTGGGCGGATCTCGGCGAACACGCCGCGACGCGGTCGGCGCTCGCCGGGCTGGAGGGCCTGCTGTCACGGGCGGCGGTGCCCGCACGCGACCTCCGGGAGGTCGTCCGCCGCACCAACCACGCGGTGCTGGGGCAACCGGTGATCGACGTCGGCGCCGACGGCTACGGGACCGGCACGGTCTTCCCCGCGGTGGAGGACATCTTCGTCACGCCCCGGTTCCGGGTGGCCGAGGCCGGGCCCCAGGCGAACCTCGCGGGTGAACGGTGGTGGTCCGGCCGCGGGGTGCACCACGACCTGGACCTGGTGCTGGCCAGGCACTTCAGCACCGACCAGTCGACCCGGTTGCCGCTCCTGCTGCTGGGCCACCCAGGAGCCGGGAAGTCGTTGCTGGTCAAGGTGCTGGCCGCGCGCTTGCCGGAGGACGGGTACACGGTCGTCCGGGTGCCGCTGCGGGCCGTCGGCGCCAACGACGTCATCGCGGAGCAGGTCCAGCAGGCACTCGACCTGGCCACCCACCGCCGGGTCCGCTGGTCCGAGCTGGCCGACCAGTGCGCGGACGTCATCCGGGTCGTGCTGCTGGACGGCCTGGACGAACTGCTCCAGGCGACCACCCACGACCGGGCCGGGTACCTCCAGGAGGTCGCCGAGTTCCAGCGCGTGGAGGCCGTGATGGGCAGGCCCGTCGCCGTCGTCGTCACCTCCCGGACCCTGGTGGTCGACCGGGTGGCGGTGCGGGCGGGAACGCCCGTGGTGAAGTTGGAGGAGTTCGACGAGAGGCAGGTCCGGAAGTGGGTGGGGGTGTGGAACGGCCACAACCGGCCGATGCCCGCCGCGTTCGCACTGGGCTACCCGGACCTGGCGTCGCAGCCGCTGTTGCTGCTGATGCTCGCGCTGTACCACGCGGAGTCGGCGGGGGAGGTCGACCCGACGTTGTCCAAGGCCGAGTTGTACGAGCGGCTGTTCGACACCTACGGCCGCCGTGAGACGACCAAGATCGCCGGACGGGTGCTGCACGGCCGCGAAGGCGAGGCAGCGCTGGACGAGCAGCTCCGCAGGCTCGCCACGGCCGCGCTCGGCATGATCAACCGCGGTCGCCAGGACATCACCGAGGCGGACCTGTCCAGCGACCTGGCGGCACTCGGTGAGCCTGCCACCGGTGACCGGGTGCTCGGCGAGTTCTTCTTCGTGCACGTCGCCGAAGCGCGGGCCGGGACCTTGCGGCGGTGCTACGAGTTCCTGCACGCCACCTTCGGCGAGTACCTGGTTGCCACGCGGGTGGTGGAGGTGCTCCGGGACGTCGCGGAAGGGGTGTACGGGCGCAGGCGTGAGCACGACCCGGAGGACGACCTGCTGTTCGCGTTGCTGAGCCACCAGCCGCTGGCGATCCGGTGGCCAGTGCTGGACTTCATCGGCCAACGCCTCCGGGCCTTGGACCCGGACGAACTCGACCGGGTGGTCCGGACCCTCGACGTGCTGATCCGGTCGTACCGGAGCCGGAAGCCGTCACGGGACTTCGGCGAGTACCGGCCGCTCCCGCAGGACGCCGTTCGGGCGCTCGCGGCCTACTCGGCCAACCTGGTGCTGCTGCGGCTGTGGGCCGAGCGCCGGGTGCCCGTCGAGGCGTTGTGGCCGGAGAACCCGATGGGCCAGTGGCGGTCCACGCTGAGCCTGTGGGAAGCGGGACTGGACGCACAGGGTTTCCAGGCGATGATCGTCGCCATCAGCCACTCCGGGGGAGCCCTGCACGCCTACACCGAGACGTTCATCGTGAACGTGCCCCCGGTGGAGATCCAGCGGTTGAGGATCCGCGGTGAGCTGGAACTGGAGGAGCGACTGCGCACCGGGCTCGCCATCCACGACAACCTGCACTACCTGACCGACCACGGTCCGGGTGCGGTGCAGGCCAAGGATTGGCTGCGCTACACCGAAGGATGGTTGATGGCGGCCCTGCTGCGCGGGGGTTGGCCCGATGCGCAACTCCTGCCCGCTCCCAAGGAGGTTTCGGTCAGGTCGCGGCGCGCGGTGTCGGCCTCCGCGCACGAGCTGATCGAGAAGAACTGGCGCGGGTGGGGAGACGCGTTTCTCGTGAAGTACCTCGAGTGGTTGGTGAACCTGTCGGACTTCAGGGACAACAGGGTGTTGAACCGGATCGTCGTACAGATCGGCCGGGTAGTCCCGGACTGGCTTTCGCGCGCCTTGGAAGAGGGTGCGGACTGGTCGTACGAAGACGAAGGACAGTCGTTGCCGTTCAACCACAGGCCCTGATCGTCGTCCGGCACACGTCGGTCACGGGGTGGCCGACGGTGGCGGCCGGGCTGTGGTGTTCGAGTTCCGCGTAGCCGCCGTAGTGGCCGTCGTCCTCGAAGACCTGCACGGCGTCGCCCTGGCCGGTGGCGCCGACGGGCAGGTCGCAGTACACCGCGTCCGGGTGCACGGGGAAGGCGCGGTCGATCCGCAGGCCGTTGACGGTGTAGCTGAGCCGGCCCCGGACCGAAGTGGGGAGGAAACCCAGCTTGGTCATGACGTCGCCGGTCAGGTGGAGGTGCAGGACGTCGTCGGACACCTCCAGGCGGGTCGGGTCGATCGGGGTCAGGTAGTCGCGGTGGTGGAGCGGGCCGGACAGGGGGAGTTCGAGCAGGCCGCCCAGTGGGACGGAGACGATGCTCCACGCGTCGACCGGGCGGCCACTGTGGACGGTGACCGTCGTGCGGGTTTCGTACACCACGCGGGACGGGGTGTCCTCCAGGACCTCGATGGTGCGGGTGACGCTCGCGGAGGTCGTGTCGCCGGTGAGCCGGTGGACCAGGCCGCGAGAAGGGCCGGGGTTCATCGACGCGGGTACGACGTGGTCGGCCAAGCCGCCCGAGGCGTAGAACCAGTCGCGTTCCGGGCCCAGCCAGAGGCGGTCGCCGCCGAGGTTCCAGTCGGTGGCGGACGGGTTGGTCCAGAACGCGTCCAGGCCGTTCACGCGCACCTGGAGGACGCGGTCCCCGGCGAGTTCGATCACGGTTGCCGGTCCAGCACGACCACGTCGGCGTCGTGGGTCGCCGTGAACGTGATCGGCAGGCCGGCGTGCACGAGGTGAGCGCCGCTGTACTCGACGCCGTCGGATGTGCGGTACGTGGCGGTGACGTCCAAGCCGCGCAAGGGGAACCGGGATCGCCTGCCGGGCAACGCGGGGACGCCGTTCAGGTCGCCGGTCTGCCACGCCAGCACGACCGTTCGGGCGCCGTGATCGTACTGGGCGGCGCAGCTCGGGTCGGCCGGGGAGCCGATGAGGTGCAGTGACCCGTGGTGGATCGTGGACCGGATCTCCTTGTACAGGGTGACCAGGGAGGCCGCTTCCGAGCGCTGCTCGGGAGTCCAGAGGCGGATGTCGGCACCGATGCCCAGCACACCCGCCATGGCCGTGACGAACCGGAACCGCAGGGACTTCGGCCTGGTGTCGAAGAAACCGGGGTGGTCGGTCACCCACGACAGCATCACGTGCGGTGCGTGCGCGTGCAGGAAGCCGTACTGGATGTTCAGCCTGTCCATCGGCGCGGTGTTGTCGCTGGGCCACACGACGTCCGTGCGGGCGATCGTGGCCAGGTCGGTGCGACCGCCGCCGCCCGCGCAGCCCTCGACCAGCACGTGGGGGTGGTTGGAGCGCAGGTGGTCCAGCAGGCGCCAGTAGTTCCGCACGTGCTCGCCGTCCAGGTCGGCCCCGACCGCGCCCGGACGGCCGCGCGGGGTGGGCGGGCGGTTCATGTCCCACTTCACGTAGTCGATCGGGTAGTCGGTCAGGAGCCGGTCGAACACCGCGCGCACGAACTCGAAGACGTCCTCGCGGCCGAGGTCGAGCAGGAGCTGGTTGCGGATCAGGGTGGCGGGGCGGCCGTCGACGCGGTACACCCAGTCCGGATGTTCCTGGTACAGCAGGGACTTGGGGCTCACGGCCTCGGGCTCCACCCACAGGCCGAAGCCCAGGCCGAGGGCTTTCACGCCGTTGACGAACGTCGCGAAGCCGTTCGGGAACGCGGCCGGGTCGGGGTGCCAGTCGCCGAGGCCCGCGGTGTCGTCGTGGCGGCCGGTGAACCAGCCGTCGTCGACGACGAACAGCTCCGCGCCCAACTCCGCGGCCAGCGAGGCGAGGGCGAGCTGGCCCTCCTCCTCGACGGCGAACTCCGTCGCCTCCCAGGAGTTGTACTGCACCGGCCGGACGAGGTCGCGCGTCAACGACCGCTCGTGGGTGTGCAACGCGCGTGACACGCCGTCCAGGCCGTCGGCGCTGTACGCCGCGGCGACCTGCGGCGCGATCAGTGTTTCGCCCGGTGCCAAGGAGATCCCGGACACGGCCCGCCCCGCGCGCACGCGGGTCGCGCCGGTCACCTCGACGTCCACGGCGATCCGCCACGAGCCCGACCACGCGAGGGACACGGCCCAGGCCTGGCCGTCGACCGCGTCCCGCACCGCGAGCCACGACGCGAACTGGTGGCCGGGAACCCCCTGGGAACTCCCGATCTCGAAGCGGCCCGCGGGGAGGACGAGCTGCTCGCGCTGGAACTCGTGGGCCCAGCGGCCGGTCAGGAACGTCAGCTCCGGGGACTCGACCGGCAGGCAGAACCCCGCCGAGCCGAGCTGGTCTACCACCAGGTCGCCGGTGCCGCCGTTGGTCAGCTCGACCCACCGGAGCAGCACGTCGGTGGACGGGCTGGTCCGGTAGCAGAGGACCGTGCGCAGGCCGGTCAGGTCGTCCACGAACGCCAGGCGCAACGACGTCGGCGTCGAGTCCTCACCGTCGAACCGCCAGAACAGCTCCTGGTCCAGGACCAGGTCCGCTCCGGTGAACGGGCGGAGCCCGAACGGCGCGTACTCGACCGGAGCGCCGTCCGCCGCGGTCATGTACGGCGTGCGGCCCGCGTTCGCCGTCGGCGACGGCCCGTGCTCGACACCCGTTGGGCCCCAAGCGATCTGCTCCAGCCAGCCCTCGTGCTCGGGCAGCCCGACCGTGTACGTGGTCGTCGCCATCCGCAGTGTCCACCGACGCGTCACTTCACCGCTCCCAGCGCGAGTCCTGCCACGAAGTGCTTCTGGAACCTCAGGAACACCGCCACGGTAGGGATGGCCGCGATGACCGACCCCGCCGCGATGACGTTCCACATCGACACGAACTGGCCCTGCAACCCGAGCAGCGCGGGCGTGACCGGCATCCGGTCCTCGCTGCGCAGCACGGTGATCGCCCACAGCAGGTCGTTGAACACCCAGGTGAACGCCAGCGCGGACAACGCGGCCAGCGCGGGCCTGGTCAGCGGCAGGATGATCCGCAGGAAGAGCTGGCCCGCGCCCGCGCCGTCGATCACCGCCGCCTGCTGGATCTCCGCCGGGATGGCGCGCATGAACCCGTGCAGCACGAACGTGTAGAAGCCGAGGCCGAACCCGACCTGGACGACCACCAGCGCCACCAGGCTGTCGTAGAGGCCCAACACCTCGCTGAGCTTCGCCACCGGCACCAGCAGGATCTGCGGCGGCAGCAGGTTCCCCGCCAGCATCAGCAGCAGGACCGTGCGCCGGAACGGGATGTCGTAGCGGCTCAGCGCGAACGCGGACACCGACGCCAGCGCCAGCGTGATCACCACGGTCGGCACGGTCACCAGCATGCTGTTGACCAGCGCCCGCGCCGCGCCGCCGTCCGTCCACGCCTGGGCGAACCCGTCGAACGTGAACGAGCGCGGTAGGCTGCCCACGCCGTTCCGGGCGACGTCGTCGAAGGACCGGAAGGCCGTGACGACCACGAGGATGATCGGCAGCAGCCACAGCAGGGAGATCGTGCTCGCGGTGACGTGGTAACCGATCTCCCGCAACGGGTTCCGCCTGGTCACGAGTCACTCTCCTGGAACGCCCGCACGAGGTACGTCACGATGACGCCGAACGCCAGCAGGAAGATCACCACGGCCAGCGCGGACGCGTAGCCGAGCCGCAGCGACTGGAACGCCGTGGCGTACATGTAGGTGCTCAGCAGCTCCGACGAGTGGAACGGGCCGCCCTTCGTCAGCGACCACACCACGTCGAACGACCGGAGCGAGTCGATGACGATCACCGAGAGGACCACCGCGTTGACGCTCCTGAGCTGCGGCAGCGTGATCCTGGTGAACTGCTGCCACCTCGAAGCACCGTCCACGGTGGCCGCTTCGTACAGGACCGGGTCGATGCCCTTGAGCCCGGCCAGGTACAGCACCATTACGTAGCCGATCTGCCGCCACAGCGCGGGCAGGATGACCGCGTACAGGGCCGTGTCGGACTCCGAGAGCCACGACCGCTGCCAGCCCTCCAGACCGAGCCCGCCGAGCACGGTGTTGATCAGGCCGTCCGGCTGGTACATCGACTGCCAGATCAGCGAGGTCGCGACCAGCGAGAACACCACCGGCGTGAACAGCGCGGCGCGGTAGATCCCGACGCCCCGCCGTTCGCGCTGGAGGAACATCGCCGCGCCCAGGCCGCCGACCGCGGACACGCCGCCGAACAGCACCAGCCAGATCACCGTGTCCAGCAGGGCCTTCCCGAAGACCGGGTCACCCGCCATCTCGACGTAGTTGTCGAAGCCCACGCCCGTCGGCGGGCTGATGCCGTCCCAGTTCGTGAACGACAGGTACACGCCCTGGATCGCGGGCCAGAAGACCCAGAAGGCCTCCACCGCGAGGGGCACCAGGACGAAGGCGATCAGCAGTGGGGAGACCCGGCGGTTGGGCTTGTTCCGCCGCCGGTTTCCCGACGTCGGCGGCCGTTCCACCGGCGGTGCTGTCAGGGTGACCACGTCAGGACGACCAGACCTTCTCGGCGGCCGCCTGCCACGTGGCCAGGATCGAGTCGACCTGGTCGGGCTGCGCGAAGAACTGGAGCAGCGCGGCGTCGGCGGTGGGCTGGAGGGCGTCGCTGGAGTCGCGGTTGAAGAACTGGGTGATCTCGGCCGCGTCGTTCAACATCTTGCGGCCCTTGGCCACCAGCGGTGTGCCGGAGTCCTTGGCCTTCGGGTTCACCGGCAGGACGGTGCCCGCCGAGTTCTTGATGAACAGCTCCTGCGCCTCGGCCGTCGCCAGGTACTTCAGGAACTCCTTGACCTCGGCGCCGCGAGGCGTCTTGGCGCTGGCGAAGAACCCGTCCGTCGGGCCCTCCTCGGCGATCGGCACCTTCGGGTCGATGATCGGGAACTGGAAGAAGTCGATGTCGTCCAGCGCGTCCTTCGGGGCGGCGTCGGCGAAGAACGTGCCGATCAGCATCATCCCGGTGCGCCCTTGGAGCAGCGACGTTGTCGCGTCCTGGAACGGGATCGCGGTCGCGCTCTTGTCGAAGTGCGGCAGCACCTCCTTCCACTTCGCGAAGACCGCCTTGACCTGCGGGTCGTCGAACCGGTGCCGCCCGGCGAGCAGTTCGCGGTGGTAGACGGCGCCGTTGATCCGGATGTTCAGGTAGTCGAACCACGCCGAGGCGACCCACGGCGTCGTACCGCCCGCGCCCATGCCGATCGGCTCGACCCCCTTGGCGCGCAACGCTTCGCAGACCGCGAGGAACTCGTCCCACGTGGTCGGCGGCCGAACGCCCCACTTCTCGAAGTTGGACTTCCGGTAGAACATCCCCCACCAGTAGTAGGTGATCGGCACGATGATCTGCTTGCCCGCGTCGTCGCCGCTCAGCGTCCTGGTCGCCGCGCTGTAGTCGGTCAGGCCGCTCCACACGTCGCTCAGGTCGAGCAGCAGGCCCTTCTTCGCGTACGACCGGCCGACGCTGCCCGCGTACCAGGTGTAGAGGTCCGGCGGGTTGCCCGAGGTCAGGTACGACGGGAGCTGCGTGCGGAAGGTCTCCGCGGCGACGGTGTTCAGCACAGCCTGCGCACCGCCCTTCTGGTTGAACGCCGCCACCACGCTCTCCATCGCGGCCTTCGGCAGCGGTGCGGAGAGGTTCGACTGGAGGGTGACCGCGCCACCCGCCTGGCCGGTGCCGGTGGAGGCGGATGTGGCGCAACCGCCGAGGATCGCGGCGGCACCGACCCCACCCAGTCCCGCCAGGAAGTTCCTACGACTCAGGCCGTCGATGCTCATCGATGGGTCTCCTCACGGGCTGACCACGGGTGAATGACAGGAAGGTTGCAACGCGGGTAAGCCACTGTCAAGATGTATTAGTAAATAATCCCGGTCAGCGCGGGTGGCGGGGCGGCCACGTGCGGTGACCCGTCGGCGTGCACGGGATACTGGGTCCACGACAACCCGAGGGGAGGGATTGGTGGCGGACTACCAACTCCGCGGCATCCACGGACAGACCGTGGAGACGCTCGCGCGGCGGATCCTGGCGGGGGAGATCCCCGAAGGGGCGACGCTGGACCTGCTCGCGTTGCGGGAGGAGTTCGACGTGAGCCTGACGGCGTTGCGCGAAGCGCTGAAGGTGTTGTCGGCCAAGGGGATCATCGACGCTCGCCAAAAACGCGGCACGTTCGTCACGCCGCGGTCGTCGTGGAACGTGCTCGACGGCGACGTGATGCGGTGGCGGTCGTCCGGGCCGGTGGACCTCGGCCTGCTGGAGAACCTGGACGAGGTGCGGTCGATCGTGGAGCCCGCGTCGGCCAGGCTGGCGGCGGAGCGGGCCACCGCCGAGGACGTCGCGGCGCTGGAGGACGCGTTGGGGCGGATGGCGTCGGCCTCCGACGCCGCCGGGGCGGTGGAGGCCGACCTGGACTTCCACCGGTCGCTGCTGTCGGCCACGCACAACCCGTTCCTGGCGCAGATGGAGCGGGTGATCTCGAACGGGCTGGCGATGCGGGACAAGGTCGTGCACGACGCCGACCCGGCCGACGACCCGGTCCCCAGCCACCGGGCGGTGCTGGAGGCCATTCGCGGCAAGGACCCCGCAGGGGCCGAGGTGGCCATGCGGGCACTGGTGGACAAGGCGAGCGAGGACTTCCGGCGGGTCGCCGGGTAGGGGTCAGCGCTTGGTCTCGCCGTGGAGGGTGAGCAGTTCCGCCCTCGTCGGCAGCCCCTCCCAGTCGCCCGTGGTGGCGATGGCCGTCGCCGCCACGGCGGTACCCCTGGCCAGCCGCTCCGCCGGGCCCAGGCCGTCCAGCAGGGCGGAGAGGTAACCCGCGACGAACGCGTCCCCGGCGCCGATGACGTCGGTGACGGTGGTGGGCGCGGCCGATGTCGCCCAGTGGCCCGTCGGCGTGGTGGTCTCGGCGCCCTCGGCTCCCCGTTTGGTGACGACGTCACCCACCCCCTTGGCCAGCAGGGATTCCCGGCCGCCCACGAGGTCCAGTTCGGACTGGTCGCCGAAGACGGTGGTGGCCACGGCCGCGAGCGGGGTGAGGACGTCGGACGCCTCCTCCCGCGTCCAGAGCTTCGAGCGGTGGTTGACGTCCAGGCACACCGCCCAGCCGTGGGCCACGGCGTGCGCCACGGCCGCCTCCGTGGCGGCTCGCGCGGTGTCCGAGAGCGCCGGGGTGATGCCGGAGACCAGGAGGACCCTGGCGCCGTCCCGGAGGGGTTCGCGCAGGTCGTCGGGGGACAGGCGGGACCCGGCCGACCCGGCCCGGTAGTACGCGACCCTGGCCAGGTCCGCCGTGCGCTGCTCGCGCACCAGCAGCCCTGTCGGAGCGGCCGGGTCCTCGTGGGCGACGACGTCCACCCGTTCGGCCAGCAACCGTTCCACCACGAGCGCGCCGAACTCGTCTGCGCCCACCCGGCCCACCCACCTCGCCCGGTGGCCGAGCCTGGACAGTCCTATCGCGACGGTGCTCTCCGCACCCGCCAGCGCGAGGTCCAGCGACCGGGCCAGCCGGAGCGGCCCCGGTGTGGTCGCGCGCAGCACGGCCATCGTCTCGCCGAACGTCAGCACGTCCACGGTCACGCCGACGCGCCGATCGCGTCCAGGAAGCGCTTCGCCCTGTCCGGCAGCCCCGCCAGGTCGTCGCCCAGCAGCGGCGAACCGACGCCGACGGCCACCGCCCCGGCCCCCAGGTACGCCACCGCCTCCTCCACGCCCACCCCGCCCACCGGCACGAACGGCACGTCCGGGAACGGCGCCCGGAGCGCCTTCAGGTAGTCGACGCCGCCCAACGACGCCGGGAACAGCTTCGCCGCGTCGGCCCCGTAGCCCAGGGCCGTCTCCACCTCGGTGGGCGTCAGCACGCCCGCCAGCACGGGGAGCCCCGCGGCCACCGACGCTCGCACGGCGATCGTCGTGGCCGGGCTGACGGCGAACGCCGCCCCGGCCGCCAGCGCGCCGTCGACATCGGCGGGGGTGCGGATCGTGCCGACTCCCAGCAGGCCGTCCTCTGGCACCTCCGACGCGAGGTCGGCGATCACCTCCAAGGCGTCCGGGCTGGTCAGCGACACCTCCACCAGTCGCACGCCGGACTCGAACAGCACCCGCACGGCCGCTCTCGCGTCGCCGCCGCGAACGATGGCCACCAACCGGTGGGTCGTCAGCGCGTCCTTGAAGCTCACCATTCCGCCACGCTCCCGTCGTCGTGCCGCCACAGCGGCGACCGCCAGCGGTGGCCGGTCTCCGCCGCTCGTCGTACCGCCACCTCGTCCACCTCTACACCCAGTCCCGGACCCGACGGCCTGCCGGCGTACCCGTCGACGAAGTCGAACGGCGAGGAATCGGTCAGGTAGTCGGTGTACTCGGCGCCGCCGTTGTAGTGGATCCGGAGGCTCTGCTCCTGGATCAGGAAGTTGGGGGTGGCGAAGGCGACCTGGAGGCTCGCCGCCAGGGAGATCGGGCCCAGCGGGCAGTGCGGGGCGATGCTCGCGCCGTAGACCTCCGCCAGCGCGGCGATCCTGCGCAGCTCGGAGATGCCGCCCGCGTGGGACGGATCCGGTTGCAGCACGGCCACACCCGCGTCCAGGACGGGTTTGAACTCCCAGCGGGAGTACAGCCTCTCACCGGTCGCGATGGGGACGCCGCTGGCCGCGACCACCGAGGCCAGGGCGTCACCGCCCAGCTCGGGCAGGACCGGCTCCTCCACGAACAGGGGCTGCACCTCCTCCAGCATCCGCACCAGCCGTCGCGCCATGGCGGGGGAGACGCGGCCGTGGAAGTCGATCGCCAGGTCGCGGTGCGGTCCCAGCACCGCGCGGGCTTCACGGGCGCGGTCCAGCACCCCCTGGGCCTCCGCCGGGGTGGCGATGGCCGCCATCGGACCGCAGGCGTTCATCTTCACCGCGGTGAAGCCCTGTTCCACCTGCGCGGCAACGGCTTCGCCGACGTTGGTCGGCCGGTCGCCGCCCACCCACGAGTACACGCGGACGCGGTCGCGGACCGGGCCGCCCAGGAGTTCGTGGACCGGGACGCCGCGGACCTTGCCCGCGATGTCCCACAGCGCCTGGTCGTAGCCCGCCGCCGCGCTCGACAGCACCGGGCCGCCGCGGTAGAAACCCGCGCGGCGCAACACCTGCCAGTGCTCCTCGATGCGCAGCGGGTCCTGGCCGACGAGCAGGTCCGCCATCTCGTGGACGGCCGCGCGCACGGTCTCCGCGCGGCCCTCCACGACCGGTTCCCCCCAGCCGACGACACCCTCGTCCGTGCTGAGCTTCAGGAACAGCCAGCGCGGCGCCACCAGGAAGGTCTCTACGTCGGTGATCTTCACCTGTGCTCCTTCAAGCCGAGTCCTTGTGCACGGACCAACCGCCGTCGACGACCAGGTCCGCCCCGGTCACGAACGACGCCGACGGCGAGAGCAGGAACGCGATCACCTCGGCCACCTCGGCCGGATCTCCCAGCCGTCCCAACGGGGTCGCGTGGGCGCTGCGCTCGCGGTCCGGCTCGGGGACACGGTCCCACGCCCCGGTGAGGACCGGGCCGGGCAGGACGGCGTTGACGCGGACGTCCGGGGCGTACTCGACGGCGAGCTGCCTGGCCAGCGAGACCAGCGCGCCCTTCGTCGCGGCGTAGGCGGGGTGACCGGGCAGGCCCGTGGTGGCGTGCACCGACGAGACCAGCACGATCGCGCCCCGCCGAGCTGCCAGCGACGGCAGGCAGGTGTGCGCGCCGAGGTACGCGGCGGTGAGGTTGACCTCCACCTGCCGCGTCCACTCGGCGCGCGTGGTGTCGTGCAGCGGTTTCACCACCACCGCGAAGGCGTTGCTCACCAGCGCGTCGACACCGTCGTGGGCGGCCCCCCCCCCCCCGCCCA
>NZ_JANYMP010000039.1:59761-84047 GCF_025061645.1 Umezawaea endophytica
GTCGTGGGCGGCGGACGCCGCCGCCCACGTCTCGTCCGCCGTGACGTCGCCGACGACGGCGGTGACCCCGTCGAGCCGGGTCACCGCCTCGTCGACGTCCACCGCGATCACCGCGTACCCGTCCGCCACGAGCTTGCGGGCGGTCGCCGCGCCGATCCCGGACGCGGCCCCTGTCACCACGGCACAACGGTTCACGGTGGATCCTCCTGCTGCTGTCAGAGAACGGACTGGTGCACGCGGCCGTCGGAGCCGCGAACCGCGAGCCACGCCGATCCGTTCGCGCCCGCCGCGACCCCGAGCGCCCCGGTGAAGGCGTTGCTCGGGAACTCGCCGCGCTTGAACCAGCCTCCCCAACTCCCGTCGGCGAAGGTGCGCTGCCAGAGGGTGTAGTCACTCGCTCGGGCGAACAGGTGCACCCGACCTTCCGTCGAGAGCAGCGTCGGGCTGCCGCTGACCACACCGCCGAGGTCGGTCCACGCGCCCCACGTGCCCGCCGCGTCGCGCACCCGTTCCCACACGGCGTCGTCGGCCGTGCGCACGGCCACGTGGACCGCGCCGTCGACGACGACCGCGCTGGGACGGCCGTAGACCGGCTGCCCGCCGGGAGCGTCCAACGTGGACCAACCGCCGGTGTTCGACCGCTGCCACACCTTGCCGTCCGCGCCGCGGGTGGTGAGCGTCCAGTGGTCCGGCGAGGTGAACGCGACGGTGGGGGAGTCGGTGGCGGTGCCGCCGAGCCTGACCCACTCGCGCCAGCGGCCGTCCTGCAACGTGCGCTGGTGGACCGCGTTGTCGGTGCCCCGCACGAACACGTCCACCCGGCCGCCCGCCGAGCCGTACGCGGCGGGCTGGCCCAGGATCCGCCCCCCGCGCGGACCGCCGAGGCTGCTCCACTTCCCGGACCACGAGGCACCGGACTTCTTGCTCACCTGGAGATCACCCGCCGCGCCGCGGATGAACGAGAGCGCGTTGGCGTCGTCGAACCGCACCAGCGCCGGACTCGCCGACGGCGCGCCGCCGAGGTCCGCGCCGGGCACCAGGTCCGTGCCGGTGAGCTTCAGCATCGCCGTGCCGTGCGCCGGGACGGTCGTCGTGTACGAGTCGGTGAACCGGCCGCGGTCGGCACGGGCGCGCAGGTCACGCACCTTCGCGCTGCCGGTCAGGCCGGCCGACGGGAACCGCACGGTCATCTCGGCCGGGGCGTCGGAGCGGTTGAGCAGCACCACGGAACGCTTGCCGCGACCGGACAACACCTTGCTGTACACGTTGCCGACGGGGGAGTCGTCGACCCGCACGCCCTGGATGCCCAACGGGTCCTGGTCGACCGCGATGATCTCCGGGTTCTTCAGCGAGGCGATCATCGACGGCGGCAGCGTGCGCGGGTCGGAGCCGATCACCAGCGGCGCGGCCATCTGCGCCCACATCACCAGTTGCGTGTTCGACTCCTCCTCGGTGAACTCGTAGCCGCCCCACTGGGTCGCGCGCATCGGCAGCAGGTAGTCCGGGTCGTTGTAGTGCCCCGGACCGGCCGCCTCGGGGTGCGCCGCGTTGTCGTCCATGTTGCGCAGCAGGCTGGCCCACTGGTTCGGGTACGCCGTGCCGAACGCGATGTCCGTGCTGGTCCGCCACGAGTCCGCGACGCGCGGGCCGAACACGTACGAGCGACCGGCCTCCTGGGCGGGCGTGTGCGGGATGCCCCACTCCCAGGTGACCGGGTTGCAGACGTTGAGGATCATCTTGCGACCGGACTTCGCCACGGCCGCGCTGAACTCGCCGAACGCCGTGCCGGGGTCCAGGCCCTGGTTGATCCCGCACAGGAAGTCGATCTTGATGGCGTCGACCTCCCACGCGGCGAACTGCTTCGCGTCGGCCTCGTAGTACCCGCCACCGCTGCCCAGGCCGCAGTTCTTGCCGTCGTACGCCCCGGCCTCGGTGTAGATGCCGACCTTGAACCCCTGCTTGTGCAGCCGTTTGACCAGCGCCGGGATCCCGGACGGGAACCGCTCGGGGTCGGCGACGAGCTTGCCGCTCGAGTCGCGCGGCACCGGGGCCTGCCAGCCGCCGTCGAGCCACACGATCCGGTACCCGGCGTCCCGCAGCCCGCTGCTCGCGAGGTGGTCCGCCACGCCGTTGACCTGCGTCTCGGTCGGCGCGCCGAGCCCGTAGTAGGAGTTCCACCCCAGGTACGGCGTGGCCGCGAGGCCGCTGTTGTAGTAGTCCGGCGCGCCCTGGTCGTCACCGGCCTGCGCCACGGGCAGCGCCGTGACCATGGCGGCGACCAGCGCGCCGAGCACGACGACCGCTCTACGCCTCGTTGCGTACGACATCTTCGGATCCCTCACCTCTGAACCGCGGGGGCTGGCTTCGCTGTGAGATTGCCGGGTCGACCCGAGGGTGTCAACGATTATTCGTAATTAATAACTCGGCAACCGGCTGACCTGGACATACCAAGTGGTACAGACCATTGACAAGAAGGGTCCTCGTTCAGCAGTCTGCGAACGTGCGATCGGTCCGACCGAGGAGGACGACGTGAAAACCCCAGTGCTCCAAGGAAGTCGATGGCGTCGAGCGGGCCGCGCCCTCGCGGCGGCGGCGCTCGTCGCGAGCGGAACGGTCGTCTGGACGCTCGGCGCACAGATCCCGAACGTCGCCCAGGCCGCCGAACCCCTGAAGAGCATCGTGCCCGCACCCGTGTCGGTGCAGGCCACGGCGGGTGTCACGCACACGTTGACCAGCACGTCCAAGATCTACACCCAGGCGGGCAACGCCGACGCGCGCGCCGTCGGCGATCACCTCGCGAGCGTCCTGCGCAGGTCGACCGGCTTCGCCCTGCCGGTCTCCGACGCCTCCGGCACCCCGGCCGACGGCATCTCGCTGCTGCTCACCGGCGCCAACACCGCCGTCGGCGACCAGGGCTACCAGCTCGACGTCACCACCGCGACCGTCGTCCTCCGGGCGAACACGGCGGCGGGCCTCTTCGGCGGCGTCCAGACCCTGCGCCAACTCCTGCCCGCCAAGGTCGAGGCGGCCACCGTCCAAACCGGACCGTGGACCCTGCCCGGCGCCGCCGTCCTCGACTACCCGCGCTTCGTCCACCGCGGCGCGATGCTAGACACGGCAAGGCACTTCCAGCCCGTCGCGGCGGTGAAGAAGTACCTGGACCAGCTAGCCCTGTGCAAGATCAACTACTTCCACCTGCACCTGACCGACGACCAGGGCTGGCGCATCGTCATCGATAGCTGGCCGAGGCTGACGTCAGTGGGCGGCAGCACCCAGGTGGGCGGCGGCGCGGGCGGCTTCTACACCAAGGCCCAGTACCAGGAGATCATCGCCTACGCGGCCTCCAAGTTCATCACCGTCATCCCCGAGGTCGACCTCCCCGGCCACACCAACGCCGCACTGGCCTCCTACGCCGAACTGAACTGCAACGGCGTCGCCCCGGCTCTCCGCACCGACACGGCCGTCGGCTACAGCTCGCTCTGCGTCTCGAAAGCCGTGACCTACCAGTTCATCGACGACGTCATCCGCGAGATCGCCGCCCTCACCCCCGGCCCGTACTTCCACATCGGCGGCGACGAGGCCCAGGCCACCAGCGACGCCGACTACCAGACGTTCATGGACAAGACCCTGCCCATCGTCAAGAAGTACGGCAAACAAGCCATGGGCTGGCACGAGTTCGTCAAGACCACCACCGACACCACGGCGGTCCCGCAGTTCTGGGCCACCACAGCGTCGAACAACGTGGTCGCCGCCGCAGCAGCACGCGGCCACAAGGTCCTCATGTCCCCGGCCAACAAGACCTACCTGGACATGAAGTACAACGCCGGCACCCCACTGGGCCAGGACTGGGCAGGCCGCATCGAAGTCCAGGACGCCTACAACTGGAACCCCGGCGCCTACGTCCCAGGAGTCGGCGAATCCGCGGTACGCGGCGTGGAAGCTCCGATGTGGACGGAGAACATCGTCACCTCGGCCGACATCGAGTACATGGCCTTCCCCAGACTGGCGGCCATAGCCGAACTGGGCTGGTCCCCGTGGTCAACCCACAACTGGGACCAGTTCAAACTACGCCTGGCAGCACAGGGCCCCCGCTGGTCCACCCTGGGCATCAACTTCTACCGATCCACCCAAATCCCTTGGGAAACAACAACCACCACCACAACGACGACAACCACCACCACAACCACCCCACCAGGCACCTGCCCAGCAGCCTGGGACCGCACCAAGGTCTACACCGCCACCAACACCGTCTCCCACAACAACCGCAGGTGGACCGCCCAGTGGTGGACCCAGGGCGAAGAACCCGGCACCACAGGCGAGTGGGGCGTCTGGCGCGACAACGGCCCCTGCTGACCCAGCGGCCGTGGGCCGGCCCCCCGACCCGCTCACGGCCGCTTCCCCCCAGTGGTGAGATAGAACGCATGACGCGCATCGAGATCGACGGCCACCAGGCCACCACCGAAACCCTCGCGCACCCGGCGACCTCCACCACGGGCAACTTCACCGCCATGCAGGTCCGCAACGGCAAGGTACGAGGCCTAGACCTACACCTGGCCAGGCTACGAGCCGCAACCAGCGAAATCTTCGCCCAGGACCTGGACGACACCTTGGTACGCACCCACATCCGCCACGCCCTGAACGACATCACAAACGCTTCCCTGCGCGTCTACGTCTTCCAACCGCACGACGCACTCTCAATCATGATCACCACCACAGACCCAGCAGAACCAAAACAAACCCCCCAACGCCTACGCACAGTCCCCTACACCCGCCCTTTCCCACACCTGAAACACCTGGGCGGCTTCGCCCAGACCCACTACACCAAGCTCGCCCAAAACGAGGGCTACGACGACGCCCTGCTGGTCACCCCAGACGGCCTGATCACCGAGGGCACCACCACCAACATCGGCTTCTTCGAAGAAGAAACAGCAATCTGGCCAGACGCCCCAGTACTACTGGGCATCACCATGCAACTGATCAACTCAGCACTGACCACCCCACCCCGCCTGGCAGAAATCCACATCGAAGACCTCCCACGCTTCGACTCGGCGTTCCTAACCAACTCCAGGGGCATAGTCCCGGTGAGCAGCATCGACAACATCGATTTCCCAGTGGACCCAACCCACTTGAAGCAACTCGCCGACGCCTACGACAGCGTCCCGTGGGAAAAGCCTTGACCCACAACAAAACCGGCAGCCGACCGCAGCCCTAGAACCGTGGCCGATTTTACTTGGGGGATTCGACCCTTAAACTTGCGCCGGGCGGCAGCTTCACCTTCTGCCCTTTTTGCCCCGGCGAAGGGTCGAATCTAGGGGCCCCAAGTCAAATCGGCCACACCCCGCTGGAACGCGACCACCCACCGGCCGACCACGCCGGAACTCGCAGCCTCCCTACCCAGCCCCACAATCAGCCGCCCGCTCCAACAACAACGTCCTCTCCCTCCCATTACGCGTAAGCGAAGCAGCCCGCTCAAACTCCCCCCGAGCCTCCTCCAACCGCCCCAACTTCATCAAAAAATCCCCCCTGACACTGGGCAGCAGGTGATACCCCTTCAACGACTCCACCCCCACCAACCCATCCACCAGTTCCAACCCCGCCCCAGGCCCCCGAGCCATAGCCACAGCCACCGCCCGGTTCAACTCCACCACCGGCGAAGGCATCACCTCCCCCAACACCCCGTACAACGAAGCGATCCGCTCCCAATCCGTCTCCTCAGCCGTCCGCGCCCGCCCATGACAAGCAGCAATAGCTGCCTGCAACGCATACGGCCCCTCACCCCCACCCAACTCCCGAACCCGCTCCAACCCCTCCAACCCCCGCCGGATCAACATCCAGTCCCACCGCCCCCGATCCTGATCCAGCAACAGCACCGGCCGCCCATCCACCCCCACCCGAGCAGCCGACCGAGAAGCCTGGATCTCCATCAACGAGACCAACCCGTGCACCTCGGCCTCACCGGGCATCAACCCGACCAACACCCGCCCCAACCGCAAAGCCTCGTTGCACAACGAGGGCCGCAACCAGTCGTCCCCGGCGGTAGCCGAATACCCCTCGTTGAAAACGAGGTACACCACCTCCAGCACCGACGACAACCGCCCGAGCCACTCCTCCCGAGCAGGCACCTCGAACGGCACCCCGGCCTTCGCCAACGCCTTCTTCGCCCGCACGATCCGCTGCGCGACCGTCGACTCGGACACCAGGAACGCCCGCGCGATCTCGTCCGTCGTCAACCCGCCCAACAACCGCAGCGTCAACGCGACCCGAGCCTCCGTCGACAACACCGGGTGGCAGGACACGAACACCAACCGCAGCAGGTCGTCATCGATCTCCTGAGGATCGTCGACCGGCGCGTCCGCCCCCAGCGGATCCAGTTCGGCCCCCAGGATCGAGACCTTCTTCCGCAGGTTCTGCTCCCGCCGGATGAAGTCGATCGCCCGCCGCTTCCCGGTGGCCATCAACCAGGCGCCGGGATTGCGCGGGACGCCCTCGACCGGCCACTGCTCGAGAGCGGCCAGCAGGGCGTCCTGCGCAAGCTCCTCGGCGAGCCCCACGTCCCGCACCAACCGCGCGAGACCGGCGATGACCCGAGCCGATTCGATCCTCCAGACCGCGTCAACAGCGCGGTGTGCCTCCGAAGCCGTCACAGCCACTGACTACAGCACCCGTCATGACCGTGCAAGCAACCCCGCAAGCAACCCCGCAAGCAAGCCCCGCAAGCTGTGCAACCCAACCAGCGGGCGATACGACCTACTGCCCCAACTGCTCCCGCAACGCGTCCTCAGCCGCCCGCAGCTCGGGCGTGAACTCGTCCCCGAAGTCGGAGGCCTCCGCCACCTGCCGGATCTCGACCACCGAGTCCTCACCCTCGAACACCGGCATCCGCTTGACCCACTCGATCGCCTCGTCCCGCGACTTCACGTCCAGCAGCCAGAACCCGGCGATGAGCTCCTTGGACTCGGCGAACGGCCCGTCGATCACGGTCTTGTCGTTGCCCTTGAGGTGCACGCGAGCACCCTTGGAGCTCGGCAGCAGACCTTCACCGGCCAGCATCACCCCGGCCTTGACCAGGTCCTCGTTGAACTTCCCCATCGCGGCGAACTGCTCCTCGGTGGGCTGCGCGCCGCCTTCGATGTTCTCGTCCGACTTGATGATCACCATGAACCGCATGTCTGCTCCCTGAGGTCGTGTGCGGGGCCTTCACCCTGCCTGCACCCCTGCGTCGATCGGCGGACCTCCGGATCGACACGCGACCACGACTTTCTTCAAAAAACTTTCCCCAACCCCGTGACCAGCGAAAACGCAAACGGCCGGACCGCCGCGAGGCGATCCGGCCGTGAGCCGCTCGTCAGTAACCCGGCCTGGAGGCGTTCTTCGCCTTCCGCACCGCGGTGTCGATCTGGTGGTGGTACTTCCCCTTGGTCTGCCGGTCGAGGAACGTGCCCGCCTGGTCGGCGAGCCTGCTCACCTTCTCGGGGTTCTTCTGGGCGTACTTCTTCGCCGCGGCAGCCGCCGTGGCGAGTACCGCGAGCTTGCGCAACATGGCCATCCGCTCTCCCTTCGACACCCCTCCAACGTCCGGAGGCGTCCCGAAGGTTCCCCGCACGTCCCCGCACGTTCCCCGACGTGGCCGGGACCACTACCTCTCGACCAGCGCGGCCAACCCGTCCAGCACCCGCGCCAGGCCGAACTCGTAGGCGAACTCCGGCGAGTAGGCGGCGCCGTGCTCGGCCCCGGCCGCCGATCCCACCCGCGTGGCCAACGGGTACACCGCTGGGTCGAGCACCCGGTCCAGGAGCGGCGCGTTCACCGCCCACCACTCCTCCTCGGTCAGCGCGCTCTCGGAGACGGCGGCAGCGGCGTCGGCGGCCGACCGGGCCCAGGCCTGCACGAAGCTCAGCACGTGCGTGAGCGCGGCGTCGACCTCCACGTCCGACAGCCCGATCCCGTCCAGCGCCGACAGCTCGTGCTCGTACTTCCCCATCTGCCCCGGCCCGAGCAGCGGTCGCACGGTGGACACGGACGCGGCCCACGGGTGGGTCTCGAACAGCCGCCGGTTCTCCGCCGCGACGGCGGTGACCCGCGCCCGCCACGGCTGACCCGCGGTCGACGTCCGCGACATCCGCCCGTAGGCGGCGTCCAGCATCAGGTCGAGCAGTTCGGCCTTGCCGGGCACATAGGTGTACAGCGTCATCGCCACGACCCCCAGCGCCGACGCGACCTTCCGCATCGTCAGCGCCTCCAGCCCGGAGGTGTCGGCCAGCGAGGTGGCCGCGTCGACCACGGCGTCGACGGTCAGGCCCTGGCGCGGTCCTCGCCGGACGACCGCCGCGGGCTCGCGCCACAGGAGCTGGAGGGTCCGCGCGGGGTCGCCTGCGCTGGTTCGTTCGTCAGCCACGAGCATCCTTACTTTTTACAGCGTACAATGTACAACGTATAGAGAAAAGGAGCGCCAGTGCAGATCACCGCGTCCGCCGTATCGCTGAACGTCGACGACGTCCCCGCCTCCAGCACGTTCCTCATCGACCACTTCGGCTTCCACGAGGTCATGGCAGCCGACGGCTTCGCCTCCCTGACCAGGGACGACGCCGACATCAACGTCATCTTCCTGCGCCGGGGGCTGCCGACCCTCCCCGCCGACCAGCGGGATACGCACGCCACGGGCCTCATCCTCGCCTTCGAAGTGACCGACCTGGAGGGCGAGCTGGCCCGCCTCCGGCAAGAGGGTGTCACGATCACCATGCCCCTCACCTCGGAGGAGTGGGGCGAGCGCGCCTTCCAGGTCCGCGACCCCAACGGCGTGATCGTCCAGCTCGTGGACTGGAACGCCTGACCCGTCAGCCGAGGAACTCCCGCAGCGCGGCGGCCGTGCGCTCGGGAGCCTCCTCGGGCAGGTAGTGGTCGGCGGGCAGGGCTTCACCACGCAGGTCGGCGGCGTACGACCGCCAGACGTCGAGCACGTCGTACGTCCGGCCGACGAAGCTCTGCCCGCCCCACAGCGCCAGCACCGGGCACTCGACCGGCCGCCCGAACGAGGCCTCGTCGTGGTCGAGGTCGATCGTCGCGGCGGCCCGGTAGTCGTCGCAGGACGCGCTGATCGCGGCCGGGTCGGAGAAGCACCGCACGTACTCGGCCATCGCCGCCGGGTCGAACGCCGTCCCGCCGTGGTGCCGGGTGGTCATCCGCGCCCGGATCCAGAACTCCGGGTCGCCGCCGATCAGCTTTTCCGGGATGCCGCCGCCCGCCGTGAGGAAGAACCAGTGGTAGTAGCCCTGGCCGAACGCGGCGTCGGCCGTCGCGTACGCGTGCCGGGTGGGCACGATGTCCAGCACCGCCAGCCGCGTCACGGCGGCCGGGTGGTCCAGCGCCATCCGGTGCGCCACGCGCCCGCCGCGGTCGTGCCCGACGACGTCGAACGCGTCGAACCCCAACGCCCCCATCAGCCGCACCTGGTCGAGCGCCATCACCCGCTTCGCGTACGCGGCCGGTCCGCCCGCGGGCTTGCCGCTGTCCCCGTACCCGCGCAGGTCGGCCAGCACGACGGTGTGGTCGGTGGCGAGCAGCGGCGCGACGTGGTGCCAGATCAGGTGCGTCTGCGGGTACCCGTGCAGCAGCACGGGCGGCCCCTCGCCGCCGACGGCGCAGTTGAGCACCACGTCGCCGACGTCGACCTTCGAGTACCGGAACGGGGCATGCAGCGGCACGCTCATCGGCCCACGAACTCCAGCAGCGCCCGCGTGAACGACTCGGTGGTCGCGGTGCCCCCGAGGTCCGGCGTGCGCACGTCGGTCTTCGCCAGCACGGCCGCGATGGACGCCTTCACCTCGGCCGCCGCCTCGGCGTGACCGAGGTGGTCGAGCATCATCGCGGCCGTCCACACCGCGCCGATCGGGTTCGCGATGCCGCGGCCCGCGATGTCCGGCGCCGACCCGTGCACGGGCTCGAACATCGACGGGAAGTCCCGCTCCGGGTTGATGTTCGCGGCGGGCGCGATCCCGATGCCACCGGCGACGGCGGCGGCCAGGTCGCTGAGGACGTCACCGAACAGGTTCGACCCGACCACCACGTCGAACCGGGCCGGGTCCAGCACGAACTTCGCGCACAGCGCGTCGATGTGCTCCTGGTCCCAGCGGACGTCCGGGTGCAGCGCACCCCGTTCCGCCACCAGCTCGTCCCAGAACGGCAGCGTGTGCACGATCCCGTTCGACTTCGTCGCCGACGTCACGTACCCGCGCCGGGAACGAGCCAGCGTGAACGCGTAGTCCAGCACGCGGGTCACGCCCGCGCGGGTGAACACCGACTCCTGCACGGCCATCTCCTCGGGGAAGCCGCGGTTGAGCCGTCCGCCGATCTCGCTGTACTCGCCCTCGACGTTCTCCCGCACCACCACGAACTCGACCTCACCGGGCCGGGCGCCGCGCACCGGGCTCTCCAGCCCCTCGAACACCCGGATCGGCCGGAGGTTCACGTACTGCCGGAACTGGCGGCGGATCGGGATCAGCAGGCCCCACAACGAGATGTGGTCCGGCACGCCGGGCTGCCCGACCGCACCGAGGAAGATCGCGTCGTGGCCGCGCACCCGGTCGAGCCCGTCGGCGGGCATCATCGAGCCCTCGCTCAGGTACCGCTCGCACGACCAGTCGAACTCGTCGTAGGAGAACGAGACGCCGTGCCGCGCGCCGACGGCGTCCAGCACCGCGCACGCGGCGGGGATGACTTCACGACCGATGCCGTCGCCGGGGACGAGTGCGATCCGATGGGTGTCCATGCCACCGATGGCACCAGGTCGGCGGGCCCGCGTCCAAGACGTGAACCCGGTCGTGGAGATAGGTAGCGCCTATCGGACGCTCCGGGCGGCGGCCAGGAACGCCTCCGCGGCCGGGGACGGCGCCTGGCGGCGTCGGACCAGCGCGAGCCGCAGGTGGGCGGGCGGCTCGAGGTCCAGCACGAGCGCGCCCGCCTGCCGGGCCAGCGGCGCCCACGAGTCGGCGAGGACGGCGATGCCGACGCCGCCGAGCACCAGCGGCAGGATCGCCTCCCGGTGCTCCGACTCGACGACCGCGGTCAGCTCCACGCCCTCAGCACGGATGTCCTCGACCAGCGCGCGCATCCCCGTGCCGACCTGGCCGACGACCAGTCGCTGCCCCGCGAGGTCCGCCCGCCGCACGACCCCGCCCGCGGGCACCGGCCAGTCCGGCGGCGCGACCAGCACGAACCGCTGCGTGCCGAAGTCCTCCAGCACGACCCCGACGGACCCCACCGGCTCGCTGCTGGCCAGCAGCCCCACCTCGGTCACGCCCGTCCGCACCATCTCGACCACCGCGCCCGCCGTCGCCGCCGCGCGGATCGCCACGGTCAGGCCGGGGTGCCGCGCCGTGAACGCCCCGATCACCGCGCTCAGCGGTTCCACGGCCTGCGACGGCATCGCGGCGACCTCCACCCGGCCGGTCTCCAGGCCCGCCGCGGCGTCCACGCTCGACCGCGCCGACGCCAGCCCGCGCACCACCCGGCGCGCGGGCTCGACCAGCGCGTCCCCGGCCTGCGTGAGCACGAGCCGCCGCCCGACCCGGTGGAACAGGTCGTGGCCGAGGTCCCGCTCCAGCGCGCGGATCGACTGGGACAGCGACGGTTGCGCGAGGAACAGCGCCTGGGCGGCCTTGTGCACCCCGCCGTGGTCCACCACGGCCAGGAAGTGCTCCAACTGCCGCGCGTCCATGGCCAGACCCTAACCGCCAAATGGCGGGTGATCTCCGCCGCGTGGCACTGTCGACCGTGTCGCCGTCGACCCGACGATGGTGGCGGTGGTCACGCCGGAGTGGCCCCGAGCACCGAGGAGACCCGATGACGACCACTGAGTCCGACTCGACCCGCGTCGGCCCGCCGCCGCCGTTCGACCCCGAACTGGCCGCCGCGCTCGAAGCCATGCCGGACCTGCCCACCTCCCTCACCGCCGACCTCATCCCCGCGCTGCGCCAGGGGACCGTCCTGCGCGACGCGACGGACGAGGAGCTGCGGCGCGGTGGCGCGTTCGAGGTGTCCGAGCGCCCCGTTCCCGGCCCGCACGGCGACATCCCCGTGCTGATCCTCAAGCCGACCGCCGCGACCGGTCTGGTGGGCGCGATCTACTACGTCCACGGCGGCGGCATGATCATGGGCACCAACCGCGGCGCCGACTCGACGAAGGCGTTCGACCTGGCGCAGGAACTGGGGCTGGCCGTCGTGTCGGTCGACTACCGGCTCGCGCCGGAGCACCCGCACCCGGTGCCGGTGGAGGAGTGCTACGCCGGTCTGGTGTGGACGGTCGAGCACGCCGAGGAGCTGGGCATCGACCCGGAGCGCATCGTGATCGCGGGCGCCAGCGCCGGTGGTGGCCTCGCCGCCGCGACGACGCTGCTGGCCCGCGACCGAGGTGCTCCCGCGCTCGCCGCGCAGCTCCTGTTCTGCCCGATGCTCGACGACCGCAACGAGTCGCCGTCCTCGCGGCAGATGGTCGGTCTCGGCGTGTGGGACCGCACCGCGAACGACACCGGCTGGACCGCGCTGCTCGGTGACGAGCGAGGCGGGCCGGACGTGTCCCCGTACGCCGCGCCCGCCAGGGAGTCGGACCTGTCCGGCCTGCCGCCGACCTACCTCGACGTCGGCTCCGCCGAGACGTTCCGGGACGAGGTCGTGGCGTACGCGTCCGCGATCTGGGCGGCGGGCGGCAACGCCGAGCTGCACGTGTGGCCCGGCGGCTTCCACGGGTTCGAGCTGCTCGCCCCGGAGTCCGAGCTGTCGCGCGCCGCGTCGGGCCCGCGGATCCCCTGGCTGCGACGCGTGCTCGGGATCTGAGCCGGTGGCAGGATGAACAGGTGGAAGACCTAGTCGGCAGGCTGAGCGCGCTCGATCCCGACGCGGGCGCGGCGATCAAGGTGATCGCCTACTTCGACCGCCTGGTCGAGGGCCGCGCCGGGCTCGAACCCGTGGTCCGCGGCGCGGCCGTGCTCACCGGCTGCGCCGCCCGGCTGGTCGACGCCGACCGCGGTGTCGCCATCCGGGTCGACGCGACCGGTGCCGTCCACCCGTCCGCCGAGCCGCCGGACCCGGCGTGGCTCAGCGCTCCGCTGCACCCCGGCGGTCCGCCCGCGCTGTGGCTCGAACGCCCCGGTCCGGCTGGCCCGGTCGAGGCGATGGTCCTCGAACGGGCCCTGTCGGCGGCGCGCGGGGCACTGGCCCGCACCCGAGGTCCGGCACCGGCGGACGACGTGGCCGCGGTGCTGGACGCGGCGGTCGCCGAACCCGCCCGACTGCGCGCCGCCCGCAGGCTCGGTCTCGGCCTCGCGGCCAGGGCCGTGGCGCTGGACGGCGGTCGGGCTAAGGTGCTGGCCGCCGATCAGCCCATCGCGGCGACCAGGGCGGGTGTCGGCCCGGTCGTGCCGGTGGCGGACCTGCCGTCGTCGTGGGCCGCCGCGCGCACGGCACTGCGGTTCGCCGCCGCGGGCACCGAGCAGGACCCCGGCCCCAGCGTCGTGCACGCGGACCAGCTCGGTGGTCTCGCCGTGCTCGCCGACGCCGTCGGCCCTGGTGCGGAACCTGTTCCGGACGTCCAGGACCTCGAACGCGCCCGTTCCACGGCGCCGTGGGCGCTGGCCACGCTCGTCGCCGTGGCCACCACCTCCAGCCTCCGCACGGCCGCCGCGGCACTCGTCGTGCACCACTCCACGTTGCAGGACAGGCTCGCCCACGTCGAGGAACTGCTGGGCTGGTCGGTCCGCGACCCGTCCGGTCGCTTGCGCCTGCAACTGGCAATCGCCTTGCGCCGCTTGCACAACCACCACTGACGACCGGAGTGGACGGTGTCGGCGGAATCAGTATTCGGGTACAGCAAGCGTTTGCAGGCTTTAGCATCACCTTCGTGAGCGAGACGACGGGACTTCGGGACAGGGCAAGGCGGGCGATGCGCGCCGAGGTCGCGGTGGTGGCGCTGGAGCTGTTCGCCGAGAAGGGGTTCGACGGCGCGACGGTCGACGACATCGCTCGGGCCGCGGGGATGTCCCGCACGAGCTTCTTCCGCTACTTCCCCACGAAGGAGGACGTCGTCCTGGGACATCTCGACGACCTGGGCCAGACCATCGCCCGCGCGTTGGCCGACCGGCCCGAGGCGGAGGACCCGTGGGACGCCCTGCGTTCGGCGTTCCGCACCGCTTACGCGAACAGCAAGAACGCGCCGGGCCCCGCGCTGGGCCGCATGCTGCTGGACACCCCGTCGCTCAAGGCCCGCCACCAGGAGAAGCAGTCCCGCTGGCAGGACCTGCTGATCCCCGAGATCGCCGTCAGGCTGGGCGTCCCGGACGACCCGCGCGACCCCCGTCCGCGAGCGCTGGCGGCGGCGGCCCTCGGCTGCTTGGACGCCGCCTTCCAGGCCTGGACGGCCACCGGCGGCGAAGCGAGCACGTCGACCTTCATCGACCGCGCGTTCGACGTGGTGGCCACCCGCCGTTAGTCCTCAAAGGACGGTCAACTGACCAACTTGATCGTGTGCCCCGTGTGCTCGACCTTGGCCCGCAGGTAGTCGAGGTTGCTCGGGGTGGCGAAGACACCGGTCGGCACGTGGTGGCGGACGGTGATGCCGTGGGCGGCGAGCTGTTCGCCCTTGTCGGGGTTGTTCGACAGCAGGGAGATCGTGTCGATGCCCAGCGCCGTCAGCATCTGGGCCGCCGCGGTGTAGTCGCGGCCGTCCTCCGGCAGCCCGAGCGCGCTGTTGGCCTCGTAGGTGTCCAGGCCGCTGTCTTGCAGCGCGTAGGCGTCGAGCTTGTTGTAGAGCCCGATGCCGCGGCCTTCCTGGCGCAGGTAGAGGAGCACGCCGCCGTCGTTCGACAGCCGTTCGACGGCTTCGCGGAGTTGGGGGCCGCAGTCGCAGCGCGCCGAGCCGAAGACGTCGCCGGTGAGGCACTCGGAGTGCATCCGGACCAGTGGCGCGGGATTCGCGGTCGGGTCGCCGAAGACCATGGCGATGTGCTCGGCCTGGTCGGCGAGGCCGTGGAAGGTGATCGTCTCGGCCGTGGTGGTGAAGCCGTCGCCGAACCGCAGGGGCACCCGGACGCTGGTGCGGACCGAGGCGCGAGCGGTGAGGGAGGCGGTCATGGCTGCTCCGATCGACGGCGGGATCAGTGTTCGACTGACCACCTCGAACGCTACGCCTGTAGTTTGAATTTGAACGACAACTGTGTCGGCGACCACAGGGTCAGACGACGACCAGTTGCGCCTGGTCGAAGGCCACGACCAGGTCGGCCTCGATCCGCGCCGCGGTCTCGCGCAACGGCGGGAGCAGCCGTTCCACGGTCTCCTCGACGGTGTCGCGGCCGACGTGCAGCGCCGTGTTGACCGCCGCGACGACCTCGCCGGACCGGTCGCGCACCCCGACGGCCAGCGACCGCAGCCCGTCCTGGAGCTCCTGGTCGACCATCGCCCACCCCTGCCGCCCCACGGTCTCCACGGCCGCGGCCAGGTCCTCCACCGACACCAGCGTGCGTCCGGTCAACGGCGTCCGGTCGGTCCGGTCGAGCAGTTCGGCCCGCTCGGCGGCGGGCAGGTCGGCCAGCAGGACCCGGCCCATCGACGTGGCGTACGCCGGGAAGCGGGTGCCGACGGCGATGTCGATCCGCATGATCCGGGTCGTCGCGACCCGCGCCACGTACCGCACCCGGTCGTCGTCGAGCACGGCCATCGACACCGACTCGCCCACCGCGCCCGCGAGCGCCTTCAGGTGCGGCTGGGCGATGTCGGCCAGCGTGAGCGACGACAGCCGCGAGTACCCGAGGTCCAGCACGGTCGGCCGCAGCGCGAACACCCTGCCGTCGCTCTCGGCGTACCCGGCCTCCCGCAGCACGAGCAGTGCCCGCCGGGCGGTGGCGCGGGGGAGTCCGCTGGCCGCGGCGGCCGTCGAGATCGTCAGGCCGCCTGGCGCGAACCGGAACGCCTTGAGCACGGCGATCCCGCGCGCCAGCGTCTCCAGGAACTCCATGCCCAGCTCGTCCTTCGTCGACCGCAGCTCGTCCGCGGTCGGCACGGCCCGCTCCGCCGACCTGGTCGGCCGCCGGAGCGCGGCCTCCATGTCCAGCACCGCTTCCCGCAGCGCGGGCAGCACGGCGTCCGGGAACGTCTTCGCGGTGTGCCTGCTGGTGTGGCTGAGCACGCTCACCGCGGCGACCGGTCGCCCCTCGGGGTCGCACACCGGCGCGGCGATGGCGAGCAGGCCCGGTTCGACCCACTGGTCGTCCAGCGACCAGCCCTCCTCGGCGGCCTCGGCGATCCGCGCGCGGAACTCGGCCTCGCGGTCCGGCGCCGCCGTCGTCAGCGTCGGCACGGCGGGGAAGCCCGCGTCCAGCGGGTCGGCGGTCCGCCGGTCGCGCCACTGCTCGTAGCGGTCCTCGCCCCACGTCGTGGCCAGCACGACCCCGGCGGCGCTGCGGTCGTCCGGTAGCAGGCCGCCGACGTGGAACGCCAGGTACATGGCGCGCCGCCGGGTCGACTGGGCGATCAGCCGCGCCCCGTCGGCGTCCGGCACGGCCAGCGACACCGACTCGTCCAGCTCGTCCGCGAGCCGCGTCACCAGCGGTGCCAACGGGGTCACGAGCCCGCAGGAGGCCAGGTAGGCGTTGCCCAGCTCCATCGCGCGCGGTGCCAGCAGGAGGTCCTGCCCCTCGGCGCGGAGGAAGCCCAGGTGTAGAAGGGTCGCGGTGATCCTGTCCACTGTGGACCTGGCGAGCCCGGTGGCCTTGGTGAGGTCGACGCGGCGCATCCGCGGCTCGGGATCGGCCGCCACGGCGTGCAGCACCGACAGGCCCCGTTCGAACGGGCCCGCGGTGTCCTCTGCCGCTTCCCGCACGTCACGCCCCGTCTCATGAGGACCGGACCCGGTGGTCGCGGTGTTCCCGCCATCGTAGTTGTGGGCCCCTTGACGCCTGCCGGTCGCCGGGATCACACTCCCATGCAACTTTAGCGAACTAAATTTCGCTAGACGAACATCCGCTCATCAGGCCGAAGGAGTCCTCCCATGAGCAGCCCCGCCCTCGCCCGTGCCGACGTCGCCCGCCACGCGGCGTTCGAGTTCGTGCTGACCACCACCCTGCTGTTCGTCGTGGTCGGCCTGGTCCGCTGGCTCGCCCACCCGGCGTCACCGCTGGCCATCGCCGACCCGGCGGTCCTGTTCGCGGTCGCGGGCGCACTGGTGGCGGTGCTGATCGCCGGGCTGATGTACAGCCCGCTCGGCAGGCGCTCCGGCGGCCACATGCACCCCGGCGTGACCCTGTTCGTCTGGCTCGGCGGAGCGCTGCCCGGCTCGGCGGTCGTGCCGTACGTGGTCGCGCAGCTCGCCGGGTCCGTCGCGGGCGCGGGTCTCGCCCGGCTCGTGTTCGGGCCCGCCGTCGAGCAGGTCGGCTACGCCGCCGTCGGCTCCACGCTCGGCGGCCTAGGGCTGTTCCTGGCCGAGGCGCTGCCGGTCGCGCTCATCTTCGTGGTGGTGTCGTTCTTCCTGCCCCGCCCGGAAACCGCGCGGTTCGTGCCGGTCGTCATCGGGGTCGGCGTCGGCCTCACGATCGCGTTCCTGGCCTCGACCAGCGGCGCCTCGGTGAACCCGGCCCGCCAGCTCGGGCCCGCCCTGTTCGCGGGCCGCGTCGACGGCCTGTGGATCTACCTCGTCGCCCCCGTGCTAGCCCCGGTGGTGGTCGCGCTGGTGCTGCGCGTGGTGCGAAGGTCTGTTCCTGCACCAGGTGCGTAGGTCCTCCTGTCACCACCACGTTCGAACTGGATTACTCAAGGAGTGGGTTCCGTGACCATCACCCGCGAACTGTTCATCGGCGGCGAAGACGTGCCCGCGCTGGACGGGCGCACCACCCAGGACCTCAACCCGCACACCGGCGAGGTCTACGCGACCGTCGCCGCGGGCGGGCCCGCCGACGTCGTCCGCGCGGTCGACGCCGCCGAGGCCGCGTTCCCCGCGTGGGCCGCGCTGCCCCCGTCCGCCCGGCGGAAGATCTTCCTCAAGGCGGCCGACATCTTCGAATCCCGCGTCCCCGAGGCGATCGAGGTCATGGCGGGTGAGGTGGGCGGCGTGGCCGGGTGGGCGGGCTTCAACACGGTCCTCGCCACCGGCATGCTGCGCGAGGCCGCCGCCTCGATCAGCCAGCCGCTCGGGGAGGTGCTGACCAGCGACACCGGCGACCAGCTCTCCATGGCGGTGCGCCAGCCGGTCGGCGTCGTCGGCGCGTTCTCGCCGTGGAACGCGCCCCTCATCCTGGGCGTCCGCGCCGTCGCGGTGCCGCTGGCCGTCGGCAACACCGTCGTCCTCAAGCCCAGCGAGGACGCCCCGATCGCGTGCGGCCTCTTCATCGCGGACGTGCTGCGCGAGGCGGGCCTGCCCGCGGGTGTGCTCAACGTCGTGACGAACGCCAGGGAGGACGCCGCCGCCGTCGCCGAGGCGCTGATCTCGGACCGGCGGGTCCGGGTCGTCAACTTCACCGGCTCCACCGGCACCGGCCGGATCATCGGCAGGACCGCCGCCGAGCACCTCAAGCCCGCGGTGCTGGAACTCGGCGGCAAGAACGCCGTGCTGGTGCTGGACGACGCGGACGTCGACTACGCCGTGAACGCGGTGGCGTTCGGCGGTTTCCACAACGCGGGCCAGATCTGCATGTCCGCCGACCGGGTGTTGGTGCACTCCTCGATCGCGGAGGAGTTCACGGCGAAGCTCGCGGAGAAGGTCGCGCTGCTGCCGCACGGCGACCCGACCGACGCTGGCACGGTCGTCGGCCCGATGATCAACGACCGGTCCGCGAAGCGGGTCGCCGAACTCGTGCAGGACGCCGTCGCGCACGGCGCGCGGGTCCGGGCGGGCGGCGGTGACCCGGAGGGTTCCCGGTACACCGCGACGGTCCTCGACCAGGTCCGGCCGGAGATGCGGCTCTACCACGAGGAGATCTTCGGGCCCGTCGTCACGGTCATCGCGGTGGAGGACGACGACGAGGCCGTCAGGATCGCCAACGACACCGAGTACGGCCTCACCGCGGGGGTGCTGACGGAGGACGTCCGACGCGGGCTCGCCGTCGCCCGCAGGCTGCGCACCGGCATCGTCCACGTCAACAACCAGACCGTCGACGACGAGCCGCAGGCCCCGTTCGGCGGCGTCGGGTCCACCGGGTACGGGCGGTTCGGCGGCCGCTGGGCCGTGGAGGCGTTCACCAACACCCGCTGGATCACCGTGGCGGGCGAGCACAACCACTTCCCGTTCTGACCGTTCCGACCGGTTCGCGCGGGCACCTCCGGCCGGTGCCCGCGCGTCCACCCGGACCTGCGGGTTAGATGACCTCCGTGACGACGACACCGCGAGACCCGGACCGGCTGGTCCTGTTCACCGACGCGGTGGTCGCCATCGCGATCACGCTGCTGGTGCTGCCGCTCGTGGACGTGGTGTCCGAGTCCGTCGCCGAGCACCACACCTCGGTGGAGGTGCTCACCGAGCACCGGCCGCAGATCCTCAGCTTCCTGCTGAGCTTCGTGGTCATCGCCCAGTACTGGGTGACGCACCACCGGATGTTCGAGAACGTCAAGGCCTACAACAGGCCCCTGACGGTGGTGAACCTGGCGTGGCTGCTGACGATCGTCTTCCTGCCGTTCCCCACCGAGATGGTCGGCGTCTTCAGCGACGACGTGTTCACGACCCTGCTGTACATCGGCACGATGCTGGTCAGCAGCCTCTGCCTCGGCGCGATGACGCTGATCATCCACGGCGACCCGGAGATCGGCCGCGACGCAGCGGGTCTCGGCGCCCGGACCGTCGTCCGGGCCATGGCACCCGCGGGCCTGCTCGTGGTGGCGTTCGCGCTGTCCTGGGCGTTCCCCGCCGTCACCTACTACTCGCTGCTGCTGCTCCTGCTCAGCGGGCCGATCAACCGCCTGGCGAAGCGCTCACAGTGACCTGAAGTGCGTGGTCAGCACGTCGTTCTCGTGGTGGTGGAACGCCAGCCCCACCGGCAGGTCGAGGTTCGTCGGGTCGCCGGTGTGCTCCCACGGCAGCGTCGTCGTCGACTTGACGCCCGGCGCGACCCGCACCGGGACGCCGGCGAACGTCGTCGCGACGGCCGCGTGCACGTGCCCGCACAGCACCCCGGCCACCCGCGGGTGGCGGGCCAGCACGGCGGCCAGGTCGTCCGCGTCCTGGAGCCGGATCGCGTCCAGTTCCGGGATGCCCACGGCGACCGGCGGGTGGTGCAGCACCACGAAGGCGGGCCCGTCCGACCGCGTCAGCGCGGAGTCCAACCAGGACAGCGTCTCCGGCCCGAGCCTGCCGGCGTCGCTGCCGGGGATGAGCGAGTCGCACAGCAGGATCGACGCGCCCGCGACCTCGTGCGCCTGGTTGACCGGGCCGGACCCCTCCTCCAGCCCCAGCATCCCCGCGCGGAACGCCCCGCGCTCGTCGTGGTTGCCGGGGCAGCAGAGCACCGGGACCTCCAGCGGCGCCAGGATCTCCCGCAGCGCCGCGTAGTCGACGGGCCTGCCGATCTGGGTGAGGTCGCCGCTGATCACCACCGCGTCGATCTGACCTGGCAGCGCGGCCAGGTAGTCGACCACCTGCCTGGTCCTGGCGGCGTTGCGCTCCCCGCCGTCGATGTGGACGTCGCTCACGTGCGCCAGCGTGATCACAGGACAGGTCCCCTGGGGGCGGCGTTCGTCACGACCCCAGCGTAGGGCTCAGGAGTCCATGACCACGCGGATTTCGTGCGGCGGCCAGTCGCCGCCGGGGTCGAGCCTGCCGAGGACCCTCAGCGCGATGGTCGCGAGCTGCTCCTGCTCCTCCGGCGTCAGCGCGTCGAACACCAGCTCCTGCACGGTCTTCACGTGCCCCGGAGCGGCCTCGACCAGCACCTCGTACCCCGCGTCGGTGAGCCGCGCCCTGGTGACCCGGCCGTTCTCGCTGCTGGGGCAGCGGCTGACCCACCCGCGCTTCTCCAGCCTGGTCACCACGTGCGACATCCGCGACAGCGAGGCGTTGTTCAGCGCGGCGAGCTGGCTCATCGACAGGGTCCGGTCCGGCTGGTCGGACAGCACGCTCAGGACCAGGTACTCGAAGTGGCTGAAGCCCGTTCGGCCGCGCATGTCCGCGTCCAGGGCGTACGGCAACTTGATCAGCACGCCGCTGAAGGCGATCCAGGCCTTCTTCTGGGCCGCTGTCAGCCAGCGCGGTGCTTCTCCGGTCACCCTGTCCACGATACATCGAAGTTGAAGCATCAAGCTTTTTTCGCCGTCGTCGGGTTGTGGAGAAGATCCAACACCGGCGGTTCCCGGCCTGGGCCGATCTCGGTAGCGTTCCGCACGCGGACGCGGTGCGCAGGGTCGAGCCTCCAGGCCCGCCGTGCGCGCCGCACTCGGCTGAGGCACGGTGGAGGGCATGGGAATGGACTACCTGCGGTTGGGCGGCTCCGGCCTGGAGATCTCCAGGATCGTCCTGGGCTGCATGAGCTTCGGCGACCCGGCACGGGGCACGCACACGTGGTCGATGGGCATCGACGAGGCACGGCCGTTCGTCCGCCAAGCGCTGGAAGCCGGCATCACGACGTTCGACACGGCCAACTCCTACTCGCTCGGCTCCAGCGAGGAGATCGTCGGCGAACTGCTGGGCGAACTGGCCGAGCGCTCGGACGTCGTGGTGGCCACCAAGGTCTTCGGCCACGTGGCGGACGGCCCGAACGGCTCCGGCCTGTCCCGCGGCGCGATCATGACCCAGGTCGACAACAGCCTGCGGAGGCTGGGCACGGACTACATCGACCTGTACCAGATCCACCGCCACGACCCGAAGACGCCGATCACCGAGACCATGGAGGCCCTGCACGACCTCGTGCGCGCGGGCAAGGTCCGCTACCTGGGCGCGTCCTCGATGTGGACGTGGCAGTTCGCCCAGATGCAGCACGTGGCGGACCTCAACGGCTGGACCAGGTTCGTCGCCATGCAGGACCAGTACAACCTGATCATGCGTGAGGAGGAGCGCGAGATGCACCCGTACTGCCTGGACGAGGGCGTGGGCGTCCTCCCGTGGAGCCCGCTGGCGCGGGGCAGGCTGACCAGGGACTGGGACGCCACGACGAACCGCAGCGAGACCGACGCGTTCGGCCGGACGCTCTACCGGCAGACCGAGGACACCGACCGCGAGGTCGTCGACGCCGTGGCCGCGGTCGCGGCCGACCGGGACGTCTCCCGCGCCCAGGTCGCGCTCGCGTGGATGCTGCACAAGCCCGCCGTGACCGCCCCGATCATCGGCGTGACCAAGGAGCACCACCTGACCGACGCGGTCGCCGCCGTCGACCTGGAGCTGTCCGCCGACGAGATCGCGCGCCTGGAGGAGCACTACGTGCCGCACGCGGCGGAGGCGTTCTGACCGTCCGAACAGGACTGGCCCGGCGCTAGTCCACCAAACCGGCGTCGTGCACCAGCAGCGCGATCTGCACCCGGTTGTTGAGGTCCAGCTTCGTCAGCACGCTGGACACGTGCGTCTTCACCGTGGGCACGCTGATGTGCAGCGCCGCGGCGATCTCCGCGTTGGACAGCCCCCGCCCGACCTCCAGCGCCACCCCGCGCTCGCGGGCGTTCAGCTTCCCCAGCCGTTGGCAGGCGGCCGACTTCCGGTCGTCCTGCCCGCTCTCCGCGACCCTGGCCATGAGCCGCCTGGTCACGGCGGGGGACAGCACCGGCAGGCCCTTGGCGACCTGCCGCACGGCGTCGACGATCTCCCACGGCGGCGTGTCCTTCAGCAGGAACCCGGCCGCCCCGGCCCGCAGCGCCCGCAGCACGTGCTGGTCCGCGTCGAACGTCGTCAGCACGATCACCTCGGGCGCCCCCGGCCGCTTGCGCAACGCCTCCGTGGCGGCCAGCCCGTCCACGACGGGCATCCGGATGTCCATCAGCACCACGTCGGGGGAGTGCCGCGCGACCATGGCCGCCACCTTCGACCCGTCCCCGGCCTCGCCGACGACCCGGATGTCCGGCGCCCCGCCCAGCATCATCACCAACCCGGCCCGCACCAGCGGGTCGTCGTCCACGATGAGCACCCCGACCACACCCGGTTCCGTCACAGCGGCCACGGTAGCCACGCCGAGATCCGCCAGCCACCCGCCCCGGTGACCCCGTGCTCCAGCGTCCCGTGCGCCAGCGCGACCCGTTCGGCCAACCCCAGCAGACCCCGGCCCTCGGCGTTGGGGGAGGACCCGACGAACGGCCTGCTGTTCACCACCTCGACGGTGATCCCGTCCCCGGAGGAGCCCGACACGCGAACGTCCACTTCGGACCCGGCGGCGTGCTTCCTGGCGTTCGTGAGGCTCTCCTGCACGATCCGGTACACGGTCCGCCCGGCCGTGTCGGGCACGTCACCCTCCACAGCGGACCGCAACGAAACCCGCATGTTCGCCCCCGCCGACTCCGCGACGAGCTGGGCCAGGTCCGCGAACGTCGGCTGCGGCAGTTCACCGACCGGCGCCCGCAGCACCCCGATCACCTCCCGCAGGTCCTGCAACGCCTGGTGCGAGTTCTCCCGGATCACCTTCGCCGCCCGCGCGACGTCCGCCGCGGGCGCGTCCGGCCGGTACTCCAGCGCCCCGGCGTGCACGCTCAGCAGGGACAACCGGTGCCCGAGCACGTCGTGGATCTCGCGGGCGATGGCCTCCCGCACCTCGTGCTGCACCTGTTCGGCCCGCAGGTGCGCCTCGGTCTCCGCCCGCGCCGCCCGGTCGCGCAGCGACTCGATCAGCTCCCGCCGGTGGTGGATGAACAACCCCCACCCGACCGCCGCGCCCTGCACCACGATCCCGAACGCCAGCACCACCTGCCAGGCGATGTCGGGCTCCGGCCGGAGCACCACGTTCATGATCGACGACGGCACGCACAGCGCGTACACGACCATCGTCGTGGCGGGCGGGCGGTGGATCGCCACGGTGAACAGCGCGATCAGCAGCGCCAGCGCGGACAGCTCCGAGAACGTGCCGAGGAGGACCAGCACCGCGGCGTACTGCACCGGCCACCGCCGACGCCACCACAGACCGGCGGACGCGGCCACCCACGTGACGACGTCGAGCGGGAACAGCCACGCCGGGTCGGGCATCCGGTAGCCCGCCAGGCGGTCCACCACGAGCACGAGCCCGAACAGCGTCGAGAGCGTGAACAGCGAGATGTCCACGACCCAGTCCCTGGTGCTGCGCCGCCGCGCCGAACCACCCATGGGCCGAACGTACCCAGCCCGTCCGCGGACCGCGCCGGATCGATACCT
>NZ_JANYMP010000040.1 GCF_025061645.1 Umezawaea endophytica
ACCAGCCGCAAAACTGCGGCCCGATCCGGGGCATGTGCATATATTCAAAGCTAAAGATTTTGCTTAGGTGAAACTAGACGCCCTGGTCAAATCGGCCCTTAGGGACCGCCGACTGGGTCTTCCCGTTTCGGAGACTGCCCACTCTACCACAACTTCTGGGAGCTTGGTTCGCACTCTCCGTCTGGCTCCGGCCCGCTGGGCGGTCCGTGTTGGCCTGACTTGGAGAAAGTTACACGTGCCGGAACTGGAGGTCAAATCGGGGGTCCAACACCCGGCGCACACCAAGAAACCGCAGGTCAGGTCAGGTGCTCCAGCCCTACGAGCACGCTATCGCACCGCCGTTCCGCGCAACAGTGTGACCGCCATCACCCAAAAGAGAACCAAACGGCCGCCGCCCCAAAGCGGGACGACGGCCGTCGGATCGACGAAAACGCAGGTCAGAGCTGCACCTGCACGCCCGCGGTGTTGCGCTTGCCCCGCCGGAGCACCAGCCACTTGCCGTGCACGAGGTCCTCCTTGCCCGGAGTCCACTCCTCGTCGACGACCTTCACGTTGTTCACGTACGCGCCGCCCTCCTTCACCGTGCGGCGCGCGGCGCCCTTGCTCTCGGCCAGCCCGGAGCTCACGAGCAGGTCCACGATCGTCGGCGACTCCGACAGCACCGCGGTGCCGGTCGGGGCCTCGGCCATCGCCGCGTCGAGCGTGGACAGGTCGAGGCCCCCCAGCTCGCCGCGCCCGAACAGGGCCTGGCTCGCCGCGATGACCTGCTGCGTCTCGCGCTCCCCGTGCACCAGGTCGGTGAACTCCTGGGCCAGCCGCTTCTGCGCGGACCGCAGGTGCGGGCGTTCGGCGGTGTCCCGCTCCAGCTCCTCGATCTCCTCCTTGGACACGAAGGTGAACAGGCGCAGGTAGCGGACGACGTCGGCGTCGCCCACGTTCACGAAGTACTGGTACCAGGCGTACGGCGAGGTCATCTCCGGGTCGAGCCACACGCTGCCGCCGCCGGTGGACTTCCCGAACTTGCGGCCCTCCGCGTCGGTGACCAGCGGCGCGGTCAGCGCGTGCACCGACTTGCCGTCGACCTTCCTGACCAGGTCGACGCCGCCGAGGATGTTGCCCCACTGGTCCGACCCGCCGACCTGGAGCGAGGTGCCGTACGCGCGGTTGAGCTGGAGGTAGTCGTGCGACTGGAGCAGCAGGTAGCTGAACTCCGTGTACGACATCCCGTCGTTCTCCAGGCGCCGCTTCACGGTGTCGCGGCCGAGCATCATGTTGATCGAGAAGTGCTTGCCGACGTCGCGCAGGAAGTCCAGGACCGGCATCTGGGAGGTCCAGTCGAGGTTGTTCGCCACGATGGCACCGGTCGGGGTGTCGTCGAAGTCGACGAACCGCTCCAGTTGGCCGCGGATCCGGGTGGCCCACTCGACGACCGTGTCGAGCGTGTTCAGCGTCCGCTCGCCGTTGTCGCGCGGGTCGCCGATCATGCCGGTCGCGCTGCCCGACAGGACGATGGGCCGGTGGCCCGCCCGTTGGAACCGGCGGAGCAGCAGCAGCGGGACGAGGTTGCCCGCGTGCAGGCTCGGCGCGGTCGGGTCGAAGCCGCAATAGAGGGTGAGCGGGCCCGAGTCCAGGTCTTTCCGCAGTGCGTCGAGGTCGGTGGAATGCGCGATCAGGCCGCGCCAGGACAGCTCGTCAAGGATGTGCTCGCTCACGGGGGTCGATTCTCCCCTACCAGGTCGAGGGGGTTCACCGTGCAGTGCGGTTTGTGCCTGGCCCCGGAGGGGTAGTCGGGTCCTGGGGGTAACCGAGAGGACTCGACCGATGACGTATCCGGATCGTGAACCGCGGCGCCCGGCCGAGAGGCACCCGCAGGGCGGGTACTCCGTCGAGGAGCAGCGGACCGAGCAGATGCCCGCGCGCGACGTCCGGCGCGACGACTACCCGACGCAGGTGGGCGCGCCCGTCCCGCTCCAGGACGACCCGCGCCGCGAGAACGTGGTGCGGCGCGAGGAAGAGGTCGTGGAGCGTCCGCGCGACGACCACGCCCGCGTGAAGACCGTGATGGTGGTGTGCGCGGTCATCGACGTGGTGTGCCTGCTGTTCGCCATCGTGCTGGCGGTGCACATCTTCCTGGTGATCGGTGGCGCGAACGCGGCCAACGGCTTCGCGCAGATGATCGAGGGCTGGTCGGCGGCGGTGTCGCTGGGGCTGCGCGACCTGTTCACCCCGGAGAACCTCGGCGCGCGCACGCTGCTGAACGACGGGTTGGCCGCGGTCATCTGGCTGGTGCTGCGGGCCGTGCTCACGAACCTGATCACCCGGCTGGCGCTGCCGGTCGGCCAGCGCCGCGTCTGGTACCGCCGGACCGCCACCTACTAGGACGACCGTCGTGGGGGCGGCCCCGCCACTCACGCGGGGCCGCACGACCTCAGGGTGTCGTCGGGCGGCGCTTGGCGCCCTTGCGGAACGTGCTCACGGCGGGCGAGTCGGCCAGCCAGTACCGCCACGGCACCTCCATCGCGACCGTGATCCCCACGCGGGGGCCGGTCACGACCTCGGCGTCCGACACCGGGTCCCCGGCGTACAGCCGGACCGACGCCTTCGACGACGTCAGGTCGACGCCGTTGTGCGTGCGGTCGAGCCCGAGGACGCTGGTGAGCCGCGCGGGCCCCTTCGCGAGTTCGGCCTGGCCGCGTGCGGACGGGCGGCGGATGTGGGCCAGTTCCGAGCCCTTCACGACCTCACCCGCGCGGATCAGCACCGCGCCGGGCTCGCCGTCGGTCAGCGACACGACGTTGCAGCAGAAGTGCATGCCGTACACGAAGTAGACGTACAGGTGCCCGGCCGGACCGAACATCACCTCGTTGCGCGGGGTCTTGCCGCGGTGGCAGTGCGACGCCGGGTCGTCGAACCCCCGGTACGCCTCCACCTCCACGATCCGGACGCCCACGACGCCTTCGGGGGTCGTGCTCTCCAGGACGCAGCCGAGCAGGAGCCGCGCCGCGTCGACCGGTTCGACGGCGAGCTCCTGCTCGGTGAGCTGCCTACCTGGCACGGCCTGCCGTGAACCCCCGCGCGATCGACACGCGGTCGACCAGCCGCTTGAGCTGCTCGGCGACCCGGTCGGGCGCGGTGCCGCCGTGGCCGTCGCGGGACGCGATGGAGCCGTGCACGGTCAGCACGTCTCTGACAGCCGGTGTGAGGTGGGGCGACACGTCGGCGAACTCCTGGTCGGTCAGCTCGTCCAGTCCGACCCCGCGGCCCTCGGCCACGCGGACGCACTCGCCCGCCGCCTCGTGCGCGATCCGGAACGGCACGCCCTGGCGCACCAGCCACTCGGCGATGTCGGTGGCCAGGGTGAAGCCCAGCGGCGCGACCTCGGCCATGCGGTCGGTGTCGTACCGGATCGTCGAGAGCATCCCGGCGATGGCGGGGAGCAGGAGTTCGAGCTGCTCGACCGAGTCGAACAGCGGCTCCTTGTCCTCCTGGAGGTCGCGGTTGTAGGCCAGCGGCTGCGCCTTCAACGTGGCCAGCAGGCCGGTCAGGTTGCCGATCAGCCTGCCGGACTTGCCGCGGGTCAGCTCCGCGACGTCGGGGTTCTTCTTCTGCGGCATGATCGAGCTGCCGGTGGCCCACGCGTCGTCGAGCACGGCGAAGCCGAACTCCGACGTGGTCCAGATGATGACCTCCTCGGCGATCCGCGACAGGTTCACGCCGATCATGGCCAGCACGAACGCGATCTCGGCCGCGAAGTCGCGCGACGCCGTGCCGTCGATGGAGTTCTCCACCGGCCCGTCGAAGCCGAGTTCGGCCGCGACGGCCGCCGGGTCGAGCCCGAGCGACGAGCCCGCCAGCGCGCCGGAGCCGTAGGGCGACGACGCCGTCCGCCTGTCCCAGTCCTGGAGCCGCTCGATGTCGCGCAGCAGCGACTGCGCGTGGGCGAGCAGGTGGTGGGCGAGCAGCACGGGCTGCGCGGCCTGGAGGTGGGTGCGGCCGGGCATGACCGCGTTCGGGTGCGCCTGCGCCTGGCCGACGAGCGCGTCCACCACGTCGAGCACGCCGTCGCCGACCCGGCGGGCCGCGTCCCGCAGCCACATCCGGAACAGCGTGGCGACCTGGTCGTTGCGCGACCGGCCCGCGCGGAGCTTGCCGCCGAGTTCCGGGCCCGCGCGTTCGATCAGGCCGCGTTCGAGCGCCGTGTGCACGTCCTCGTCGGCGAGGACGGGCTCGAACGCGCCGGAGGCCGCGTCGGTCTCCAGCAGGTCGAGCGCCTCGATCATGCGGGTCAGCTCGTCGTCGGTGAGCAGCCCCGCCGCGCGCAGGACGCGCGCGTGGGCCCGCGAGCCCGCGATGTCATAAGGAGCCAGTCGCCAGTCGAAGTGCGTCGACGCCGACAGCAGCGCCATCGCCTCCGCGGGTCCCGATGCGAACCTTCCGCCCCACAGTGCGCTCACTTGTTCAAATCCCTCTTGCTCGGCAGATCCCACAACTGGTCGACGGTAGCGCCCTCGTCGTGGGTGTCCAGGGCGCGGTCTCCGATGGCCACGGGTTCACCCCATCGGCTCTGGGGTGCTCACGCAGTGTCCTCGTCCTGCTGGTGGCCTTCCGACAGCGACGCGATCCGTTCGGCCAGGTCCGCTCCGGTGAGCGGTTCGCGGGCCACGACGATGATCGTGTCGTCGCCCGCGATCGTGCCGACGATGTCGTTGAGCGCGGCCCGGTCCAGCGCGCTGGCCAGGAACTGGGCCGCGCCGGGCGGGGTGCGCAGCACGGCCAGGTTCCCCGAGTGGTCCACGGAGACCAGCAGTTCCCCGAGCACGCGGGCCAGGCGCGACGTGCCGCCCTGGACCCCGCGCACCGGGCTGCCGTCCTCGGGGATCACGTAGACCGGCGCTCCCCCGTCGGCTCCGCGGAGCTTGACCGCGCCGAGTTCGTCGAGGTCGCGCGACAGGGTCGCCTGGGTGACCTCTATGCCTTCCATGGCCAGGGTTTTCGCCAACTCGGACTGGCTTCGGATGGCCCTCTGCGAGACGAGTTCGACGATGCGGCCCTGACGCGCGGTCCTGGTCATGACCCCGAGTTCTCCAAAAGCCACACCAGCAGCGCCTTCTGGGCGTGCAGCCGGTTCTCGGCCTCGTCCCACACCGCGCTGTCCGGGCCGTCGAGCACCTCGTCGGTGATCTCCCAGCCGCGGTGCGCTGGCAGGCAGTGCAGGACCGTGGTCGTGACGCCCGTCGCGGCGACCAGCGCGGCGTTCACCTGGTACGGCCGGAACGGGCTGACGCGGTCGAGCCCGTCGTTCTCCTGGCCCATCGACGTCCACGTGTCGGTGACCAGCACGTCCGCGCCGTCGACGGCCTCGCGCGGGTCGGTGACCAGCTCGACCGAGCCGCCGGTCTCGGCGGCGCGCTTCTTCGCGTCCTCCAGGATCCAGGGCAGCGGCACGAACGACGGGGGCGCGGCGATGCGGATGTTCATGCCCGCCGTGGCGCCGCCGAGCAGCATCGAGTGCGACATGTTGTTCGCGCCGTCGCCGAGGTAGGTCGCGGTGAGGCCCGCGAGCTTCCCGTGCCTGCTGCGGATGGTCTGGAGGTCCGCGAGCACCTGGCACGGGTGGAACTCGTCGGTGAGCGCGTTGACGACCGGCACCCGCGACACGGACGCCATCGCCTCCATGCGCTTCTGCGCGAACGTCCGCCACACCACCGCGTCCACGTAGCCGGACAGGATGCGGGAGGTGTCCTCGATGGTCTCCTCGCGGCCGAGCTGCATGGAGCGGCCGTCGATGATGACCGGGTTGCCGCCGAGCTGCGCGATGCCGACCTCGAACGAGAGCCGGGTTCGGGTGGAGTTCTTCTCGAAGATCACGGCGACGGACTTGGGGCCCGCCAGCGGTTTCGCGGAGAACTGGTCGGCCTTGTAGGCGTCGGCCAGGTCGAGGACGGCGAGCTGCTCGTCGGGGTTCAGGTCGTCGTCGCGGAGGAAGTGCCTCGGGGTCATCACGGCTCCAGGAACGTCGGGAAGTCGGCGACGAGGCGAAGGGCGTCGGTCTCGTCGAGCACGAGCGGCGGGGCGAGGCGGATGACGTCGGGCTGGACGGCGTTGATCAGGTAACCGGCCCGCTGCGCGGCCGCGGCGGCCTTCGCCGAGACCGCCTCCCGCAGCGTGATGCCGAGCAGCAGGCCCGCTCCGCGCACCCCGGAGACGAGCGGGTGGTTCAGCGCCTCGATGCCGGTGGCGATCTCCTTGCCGAGCGTCGAGGCGTGTTCGAGCAGTCCTTCGGAGACGATGGTGTCCAGCACCGCGAGCGCGGCGGCGCAGCTCACCGGGTTGCCGCCGAACGTCGTGCCGTGCTGGCCGGGTTCGAGCAGCGCCGCCGTGTCGCCGACCGCGACGCACGCGCCGAGCGGGAGTCCGCCGCCCAGCCCCTTGGCCAGGGTGAACACGTCCGGCACGACGCCTGCCTGCTGGAACGCGAACCAGGTGCCGAGGCGGCCGATGCCGGTCTGCACCTCGTCCAGCACCAGCAGCGCGCCGTGCGCGGAGGTGATCTCGCGGGCAGCCTGGAGGTACCCGGCGGGCGGGACGACGACGCCGTTCTCGCCCTGGATCGGTTCGACGAAGAACGCGGCGGTCTCGTCGTCGACGGCGGCTTCCAGCGCGGCGACGTCACCGAACGGGATGTGCGTGACGCCGGGGACCAGCGGTTCGAACGGGGTGCGCTTCGGCGGCTGGCCGGTGAGGGCGAGCGCGCCCATCGTGCGGCCGTGGAACCCGCCGTCGGTGGCGACCACCTTGGTGCGGCCGGTCCGGCGGCTGATCTTGAACGCGGTCTCGTTCGCCTCGGCGCCGGAGTTGCAGAACAGCACCCGGCCACCACCGTCCACACCGGACAGTTCGAGCAGGCGTTCGGCCAGCGCCAGCGACGGCTGGTTGATGTAGAAGTTCGAGGTGTGGGACAGCTTGCCGATCTGCTCCGTCACCGCGGCGACGATCGCCGGGTGCGCGTGGCCGAGCGCGTTCACCGCGATGCCCGACAGCAGGTCGAGGTAGCGGTTGCCGTCGGTGTCCCAGACGAACGCGCCCTCGCCGCGGTCGAGCGTGATCTGCGGTGTCCCGTAGTTGTTCATCATCGCGGCCTGCCACCGCTGCTGGTCGTTCACGCTTCATCCCCCATGACCATCGTGCCGACACCGCTGGAGGTGAAGACCTCCAGCAGCACGGAGTGCTCCAGCCTGCCGTCGATGACGTGCGCCTGCGGGACCCCGCCGCGCACCGCCCGCAGGCAGGCCTCCATCTTCGGGACCATGCCGCTGTCCAGGTGCGGCAACATCTTCTCCAGTTCGTCCGCGCCCACCTCGTGCAGCAGCGACGACCTGTCCGGCCAGTCCGAGTACAGACCTTCGACGTCGGTCAGCACCACGAGCTTCTTGGCGTTCAGCGCGACGGCGAGCGCGCCCGCCGCGGTGTCCGCGTTCACGTTGTGCACCACGCCGTCGACGTCCGGCGCGACCGAGCTGACGACCGGGATCCGGCCCGCCCGCACGATGTCCAGCACCGCGTCCGGGTTCACGCCGACGATGTCGCCGACCAGGCCGATGTCCACCGGTTCACCGTCCACGATCGCCGGGCGGCGGCTCGCGGTGAACAGGTGCGCGTCCTCACCGGACATGCCGACCGCGTGCGGGCCGTGGGCGTTGATCAGGCCGACCAGCTCCCGGCCGACCTGGCCGACGAGGACCATGCGGACGACGTCCATCGCCTCCGGCGTGGTGACCCGCAGGCCGCCGCGGAACTCGCTCTCGATGCCCAGCTTCTTCAGCATCGCGCCGATCTGCGGGCCGCCGCCGTGCACGACGACCGGGTGCAGGCCCGCGAGCTTGAGGAACACCATGTCCTGCGCGAAGGCCTGCTTGAGCCGGTCGTCGATCATGGCGTTGCCGCCGTACTTCACGACCACGACCGCGTCGCGGAACCGCTGCAACCACGGCAGGGCCTCGACCAGGACGGCCGCCTTCTCCTGCGGGGTCCCGGTCACGAGGAGTACGCGCTGTTCTCTTCGACGTACTCGTGCGACAGGTCGGTGGTGAGGATCGTGGCCGTGCCGTCGCCGACGTTGAGGTCGATCACGATCTCGATCTCGCGGCCGGACAGGTCGGCGGCCGAGCGGTCCTCGGCCCTGGCGCCGTTGGAGAACAGCACGGCGCGGTTGATCGTGATGCCGAGCTTGTCCTGGTCGATCACGGCGTCCGCGCGGCCGAGCGCCATCGCGATGCGCCCCCAGTTGGGGTCGGAGCCGTACAGCGCGGTCTTGACCAGGTTGTCCTCGGCGACCGTGCGGCCGACCAGCACGGCCTCCGCCTCGGTCGCGGCGCCCCGCACGACGATCGAGACCTCCTTGGTGACGCCCTCGGCGTCGCCCTGGAGCTGCTTGACCAGGTCGCCCGCGACGGCGGTGAGCAGCGCGGTGAAGTCCTCGGCGGTGGGCGTCACGCCGGACGCGCCGGAGGCCAGCACCAGCACGGTGTCGTTGGTCGACGTGCCGCCGTCGACGTCGAGGCGGTCGAACGTGCGGCCGGTGGCCGAGCGCAGGGCCGCGTCGAGCGCGGGACCGTCGACCACGGCGTCGGTGGTGATCACCGAGAGCATCGTGGCCATGTTCGGGGCGAGCATGCCCGCGCCCTTCACGAAACCGCCGACCGACCAGCCGTCGGCGTGCGCCTCCCACGACTGCTTCGCCCGCGAGTCCGTGGTGAGCACGGCGGTCGCCGCGTTGAACCCGGCTTCGACGGTGTCGTCGAGCGCCTTGGCCGCACTGTCCACACCGGACCGGATCGCGTCCATCGGCAGCCGTTCGCCGATGAGACCGGTGGAGCAGACGGCCACCTCGATCGCGCCGCGGCCCAGCACCTCCGCGACCTTCTCCGCCGTGGCGTGGGTGTCCTGGAAGCCCTCGGGGCCGGTGCACGCGTTCGCGCCGCCGGAGTTGAGGACGACCGCCGCGAGCCTGCGCTCCTTGATCACCTGCTGCGACCACAGCACCGGGGCGGCCTTGACCTTGTTCGTGGTGAACACGCCCGCCGCCGAGTCGAGCGGACCGGTGTTCACCACCAGCGCCAGGTCCGGCGCACCGGTCGGCTTGATGCCCGCGGCGACGCCCGCCGCGGTGAAGCCCTTGGGCCCGGTAACACCCTTGTCGCGGATCATGGAGCCACTCCCACAGTGGACAGGCCGGTGGTTTCCGGCAGGCCGAGCGCCAGGTTCATGCACTGCACGGCGGCACCGGCGGTGCCCTTCGTCAGGTTGTCGATCGCCGCCACGACGACGAGGCGGTTCAGGTCCGGGTCCACCGCGACCTGCAACTGCACCGCGTTCGACCCGAGCACCGCGCCGGTCGTGGGCCACAGGCCCTCGGGCAGCAGGTGCACGAACGGCTCGTCCGCGTACGCCTTCTCGTAGACCGCCCGCACGTCCTGCGCCTCGGGCCTCAACTGGGCCGAGCAGGTGGCGAGGATGCCGCGCGGCAGCGGCGCGAGCACGGGGGTGAACGACACCCCGATGGGCCGGTCCGCGACGGCGCTGAGGTTCTGCACGATCTCGGGCGTGTGCCGGTGCGTGCCGCCGACGCCGTACGCGCTCAGCGACCCCATCACCTCGGAGCCCAGCAGGTTCGTCTTCGCGGCCTTGCCCGCGCCGGACGTGCCGGACACCGCGACGACCACCACCTCGGGCTCGACCAGGTCGGCCGCGACCACCGGGGCGAGCGCGAGCGACGACACGGTCGGGTAGCAGCCGGGGACGGCGACGCGCTTGGTCCCGACCAGCTTCTCCCGCTGGCCGGGGAGTTCCGGCAGGCCGTACGGCCAGTGGCCCGCGTGCTCCCCGCCGTACCAGCGCTCCCACGCCCACGCGTCCACCAGCCGGTGGTCCGCGCCGCAGTCGACGACGAGCACGTCGTCACCGAGCCGGGCCGCGATGTCGGCGGACTTGCCGTGGGGCAGCGCGAGGAACACCACGTCGTGGCCCGCCAGTACCTCGACGGTCGTGTCCTCCAGCACCCGGTCCGCCAGCGGCAGCAGGTGGGGTTGGTGGGCGAGCAGCGGGCTCCCCGCGTTGCCCCCCGCCGTCAGGGCGCCGATCTCCACGTCGGGGTGGGAGAGCAGGAGCCGGAGCACCTCGCCCCCCGCGTACCCGCTGGCTCCGGCGACCGCGATCCGCACTGTCATGCGGATAATTATGCATGGCAATGCAAACTTACTCAACCCTTGTTCACCCGTGCCGGGGTTACCCCAGCACACCCGCACGAAGGGCCGCGCGCAAGAGCAGGGCGGTGAAACCCGCGAAAACACCAGGTAGAACGCACGAGGGGCCGCGGTCGACCCGACCACGGCCCCACCAAGCACCCCGGATCAGCCCGGCTTCACCGCGACGAACTCACCGACGGTGAACACGCCAGCGGCGCGCGCGGCGTCGAGCGCCTTCTTGCCCTCCGCGAACACCTCGCTCTCCTGGCCCTCGTAGGAGTACCAGCCCTGGCCGTCCTCCGGCGGCGTGCTGCCCCAGCACTGCACGTCGGGGTAGAGGTCGACGGCCCGCTCCACGACGAGGCCCGCGTCCTCGATCATCCCGCGGTAGCCCTCGACCGTCCCGTGCCACGGGATCGAGATGTGGTGCTCGACCGGGCCCATCCACCGCGCGATCTGCTCGTCGGTCCGGTGCTCGCCGAACGGGCGCTGGAGCCAGTCCAGGCCGACCAGGCGCCCGCCGGGCTTGAGGATCCGCGCGGCGGCGCGGAAGAAGGCCGCCTTGTCGGGGAGGTGGCAGACCGACTCGTACCAGGTCACGGCGTCCAGGCAGCCGTCCGGCCACGCGGAGAGGGTGCGGTAGTCGTCGTCGCCGATCGTGTGGAACGTGACCTGCTCGCCGAGCCCCTGGTCACGGGCGTACTCGCGGGCCCGCTGGGACAGCCACTCGTTGTTGCTCACGCCGACGATGTGCGCCCCGCTGACCGACGCCATGTGGACCGTCGCGCCACCCACACCGGAGCCGAAGTCGAGCGCGAACCCGCCCGCGGCGAGACCGGCGTCCGCTACCAGGCGTTCCTCCAGTGCGCGCGCGGCCTCGGCGGGCGAGTGGCCCGCCTCCTCCGACGCCAGGTCGCCGTGGTGCCAGAACGGGCCCATCAGCGCTTCGTAGGCCGGTCCCGCCACGTCGTAGTAGGCCCGGACCCGCTGCTCTACATCTCCCACTTGCCACCCTCCTCGAAAGTCCGCCAGAGGGTCGCACCGGGTGCTTCTCGGCCGGTACCGCCGTCGGGACGGAAGATCGACTGCCGGACGGGACTTGCGTCACCCGCGGTTCGCCCTGCATCATGCTTTCACCAATTAAGTAGTGAAAGGGTCTTAGGTGATCGAGTTCCGGATCGACCGCCGCTCCGGGGTCGCCGCCTACCTGCAACTCGTGCACCAGACGAAGCAGGCGCTGCGGTTGGGCCTGCTCCGACCCGGCGATCGGTTGCCGACGGCCAAGGAGGTCATGACGGCGACCGCCATGAACCCCAACACGGTGCTCAAGGCGTACCGGGAGCTCGAACGCGAGGGGCTCGTCGAAGGCAGGCGGGGGCTGGGGACGTTCGTGATCGGGACGCTGGCGAGACCGGGCGCGAGCGACGACGGGCCGCTGCGCGAGGGGCTCGGGGCGTGGCTCGCGGAGGCCGAAGCGGGCGGGTTGGAGCGGGAAGACGTGGAGGCACTGGTGAAGGCCGTGCTGGACGAGCACTACGGGACGTGAGGAAGTTTCCATGGACGAGGGGTCGGCCGCGCTCGTCGCGGCCGGATTGGGCAAGCGCTACCGGCGGGGCTGGGCGCTGGAGGACTGCACGTTCACGTTGCCGTCAGGCCGGATCGCGGCGCTGGTAGGACCGAACGGCGCGGGCAAGTCGACGCTGATGTCGCTGGCCACCGGGCTGCTCCGGCCGACGGCGGGCAGCGTCGAGGTGCTCGGCAGGCCGGGGTTCCTGGCGCAGGGCAAACCGCTGTACCAGGGGTTCACCGTCCAGGAGATGCTGCGGGCGGGCCGGATGCTGAACCCGGACTGGGACGACGAGTACGCGCGGCGGCTGGTCGACGAGGCGCGGGTGCCGCTGGGGGCGCGGATCCGCACGCTGTCCGGCGGGCAGCGGACGCGGGTCGCGCTGGCCGTGACGCTCGGCCGCAGGCCGGAGGTCGTGCTGCTGGACGAGCCGCTGGCCGACCTGGACCCGCTGGCGCGCCAGGAGGTCATGCAGGCGCTGCTGTCGGAGGTCGCCGAGACCGGGACGACGGTGGTGCTGTCGTCGCACGTCATCGCGGACCTGGACGGGATCTGCGACCACCTGCTCCTGCTGTCCGACGGCCGGGTGCGGCTGGCGGGCGACGTGGAGGACCTGCTGGCCGAGCACCGGCTGCTGATCGGGCCGCGCTCGCTGGAGGTACCGCCGGAGTTCGTGGTGGAGCGGCGTGACGTGGAACGCCAGTCGACGGTGCTGGTGCGGGGACTGGCGGACCTGCCGGATGTGGAGGTGCTCGACCCCACCCTGGAGGAGTTGACGCTCGGCTACTTCCGGGCGGGACGCGCGGCGGCGGAACGGGGGGTGGCGGCGTGACCTGGGTGGCGTGGCGGCAGCAGCGGCTGCTGACGCTGGTGTCGTTGGGGCTGGTGGCGGTCGTGGCCGCCGGGATGGCCTGGCTGTGGGCCGACGTGTCCTCGGTGCTGCCGATGGACCTCGGACCGCTCGGCGAGCGGTACTCCGACTTCCTGTCCTACGTCCCGATGGTGATGCTGGTGCTTCCGGTGCTGCTGGGGATGTTCGCGGGAGCCCCGGTGTTCGCGCGGGAACTGGAGCAGGGGACGCACGTCTTCGGCCTGACCCAGTCCGTCGGCCGCGGCCGGTGGTGGGCGACGAAGCTGCTGGTGGCCGGGGTGCCGGTGACGGTCGCGATGACGCTGCTCGGCCTGCTCAACGCGAAAGCGCTGGGACCGTTGAGCTTCATCATGACCAGCAGGCTCCAGACGCCGATGTTCGAGAGCCAGGGGATCGTCCTCGGCATGTACACGGCGTTCGCGTTCGCGCTCGGCGCCACGGCGGGGCTGCTCGTGCGCGGCACCCTCGGCGCGATGGCGGTCACCATCGGCGGGTACCTCGCGCTCCTGGTCGTCGTCGGCAACGCGGCCCGACCGCACTACGCGACACCGGAGTTCACGGCGTCCGGCTCGGCCGACCCCGGCGTGTGGCGGGTGGAGATCGGCTACCTCGACGCGCTGGGCAAACCGATGAACTTCGCCGCGGGTGACTGCGGGCTGGACTCGTTCCCGAAGTGCATGGCGGACCAGGGGATCGCCAGCCAGTTCACCAGGTTCCACCCGGTGGAGCGGTTCTGGGACTTCCAGCTCCTGGAGAGCGGCATCTTCGTCCTCGCCGCCGCCGCGCTGCTCGGCGCGGGCGCGTGGGCGGTGCGCCGGATCCACTAGTCCGCCATGTCCACTATGGACACGGCGGCCGGTAGGGCAGGCCGGGGAAGTGCCGGGCCCACTGGTCGGCGCTGATCGGCGGGGCGGCGATCGAGCAGATCCGGTCCACCACCCGGTCGACGTCGAGTTCCCACATCCGCACGGTGTGGTCGCCTCCGGCCGAGGCGAGGGCCCGGCCGTCCGGGCTGAACGCGACGGCCCAGATCCGGTCGGAGTGGCCCTTGAGCACCAGCGGGTCGCGCGGGTCGGCCACGGTCCACACCCGGACCGTCTCGTCGTTGCCCGCGGTCGCCACCAGCCGGTGGTCGGCGCTGAACACGACCCGCTGCACCGGCCCCTGGTGCCCGGTCAGCGTCGTGAGCAGCGCGGGACGACGCGGGTCGGCGAGGCCCCACAGCTTCGCGGTGGCGTCGATGCTCGCCGTGGCGAGCACGGACCCGGCGAACGCCACGGCGGACACGGTGCCGCTGTGGCCGGTCAGCGGCGGCAGGGCCACCGGGTGGTCGGGGTCGGCGACGTCCCACAGGGCCACCTCCCAGTGGTCGGTGGCGACGGCGAGCGTGCGGCCGTCGCCGCTGATCGCCAGGTTCGAGAACTGGTCGTACGGGTTGCTGGTGACCGTGCTCCGCAGCCGCGGGCGCAGCGGGTCGGTCACGTCCCACAGCGCGACCAGCCCGTCGACGTTCGACGTCACCAGCAGCGAGCCGTCGGCGGTGAACGCGCCCGTCACCGCGCCGTCGGACTCGGCGGGCAGCGCGGTGGGCTCGGTCCCCCGCCACAGCCGGACGGGACCCTTGACGTCGCCGGTGACGAGGACGTCGCCGCGCGGCGAGTACTCCACGAAGCCGACCGGACCGGTGTGCGCGGGCAGTCGGGCGGTTTCGGCGGCGTGCAGCGGTTCCGGGCGCCACGTCCGCGCGGTCGCGTCCTCGGAGCCGGACGCCAGCGTGCGGCCGTCCGGGCTGAAGTCCAGCGACCACACCGCTCCCGTGTGCCGGGCGACGGCGAGGCCGCCGAGGTCCTCCAGCCGGACCACGCGGTCGTCGCTCGTGGTGGCGAGGGTCTTGCCGTCCGGGCTGAACGACGCCGACCAGACGGCGTCGGTGTGGCCGGTGAACGCCACCAGCTCGGAGGGCGCGCGGAGGTCTGCGACGTCCCACAGCCGCGCGGTCTTGTCGTCCGTGGCGGTGGCGAGCATCCGGTCGTCCGGGCTGAACGCGAGGCCGTGCACCATTCCCGCGAAGGCGCTGGTGGTCGAGAGCAGCACGGGCAGGCGCGGATCGGTGACGTCCCACAGCCTCGTCTTCCGGTCACCGCCGCCGGTGGCCAGCGTGCGGCCGTCGTGGCTGAACGCCACGGCGAGCCCTTCCGGCGGGGTGTCCACGATGGACAGTTGCAGGCCGTTGTCCATGTCCCACAGGCGGGTCGTGCCGTCCCAGCCCGCGGAGGCGAGGACCCGGCCGCTGATCGCCAGCCCGTGCACCAGCGCGGTGTGGCCTTCGAACGTCCGCAGGGGCGCCGGGTGGCGGGGTTCGGCCAGGTCCCACAGCCGGATCGTCCCGTCCTCGCCCGCCGTGGCGAGCGCCGCGCCGTCGGCCTGGAACGCCACGGCCTCGACGTGGCCCACGTGCGCGCCGATGACCGCCAGTTCCACCGGGGCGGACGGGGTGGCCACGTCCCACAGCCGCGCGGTGCCGTCGTAGCTCGCGGTCGCCAGCTTCGAGCCGTCCGGGCTGAACGAGATGGCGTGCACGGCGTCGCCGTGGCCGACGAGCCTGCCGAGTTCCCGCGGCCGGTGCACGTCGCGGACGTCCCAGAGCACCACGACCCGGTCGCGCGCCGCCGTCGCGAGCAGCGCGCCGCCGGGGTGGAAGACCGCCGCGGTGGTCGCCTCGCTGTGCGCGGTGATCCTGGTGGCGTAGGGAGCGGCGAACGTGCTGAGCAGGCTGTCGCGCGCCTCGGGCAGCGGCGCCAGCCGGTACGCGGCCAACCGCAACTGCGCCGCCAGCGCGGGATCGGTCTGGCCGAGCACGTCGGCGTCCGTGACCGCCTTGCGCGCCAACGTGACCGCGAGCTGCGCGTCCGCGTCGCCGCGGGCTCGGACGGCGACGACCGTGGCCGCGACGGCGACCACCAGCAGCACCGACAGCACCCCGACGAGCTGCCGCAGCCTGCGCGTCCGCCGCCGCGCGGTCTCCCGTTCCCCCGCCTCGGCGGCGACGCTCGCGTCGAGGAACGCCCGCTCCCGCTCGTTGAGCACACCCGGATCGCGCTGCGCCCAGTCCTTCGTGAGGGCCAGCGGAACGCCTCGGTAGAGCGAGCCCGCGTCCTTCCCGTGCGACTCCCACGCCTGTGCGGCCCCGGTCAGGTGCCGGTGCACCCGCAGGCCCGCGCGGTCCTCGGCGATCCACTCCACGAGTCGCGGCCACGACCGCAGCACCGCCTCGTGGCTCAGCTCGACCCCGTCGTCGTCCACGGTCAGCAGCCGGGCCCGCGCGAGGCGTTCCAGCACCACCGCGTGGTCGCCGTCCAACTCGGCCCGCCGGACCCGGCGCTTGGTGTCCTCCGTGCCGTCACCGGGTGCGATGAGCCGCAGGAACACCTGGCGCGCCAGGGTTCTGCGCTCCTCGTCGAACTCGGCGTAGACGTCTTCCGCCGACTTCGCGATGGCCCCGGCGATGCCGCCGGTCGCCTCGTAGCCCGCGAGGGTCAGCGTGTCGTCCTGGCGGCGGCGCCACGTCTCCAGCAGCGCGTGCGACAGGTGCGGGAGCACACCGGGTTCACCGGTCGCGTCGGCGACCAGCCTGGCCACCAGGTCCGCCTCCACGACGCAGCCCGCCTTGACCGAGGGCTGGGTGATCGCCCGCCGCAGGTCCTCCGTCGACATCGGCCCCACCAGGAGCTGGCCCGCCTCCACCGCCTCCGCCAGTTCGGGGTGGTCGGCGCAGCGACCGTAGAAGTCCGCCCGCAGCCCGAGCACGACCCGCGTGCGGTGCGGCAGCGCGACGAGCCCGGCGATGAACGCGGCCCGCTCCCCGTGGTCGCCGCAGAGCGTGAAGACCTCTTCGAACTGGTCGACCACCAGCAGCGTCGTCGACCTCAGGTCGTCGAGCTTCGCCAACGGGTGCGCGCCCGGCGTGATCAGCCTCGCCCGCCCACCAGCGGACGCCAGCAGGCCCGCGCGCAGCAGCGACGACTTGCCCGACCCGGACGCGCCTACCACCGCCACCAGACCGCGTTCGGCCAGCCGGTCCCCCAGCTTCTCCAGCAGCCGCTCCCGGCCGAAGAACCGGTCCGCGTCCTGCTCACCGAAGCTGGCGAGACCGACGTAGGGCGAGACCGACAGCCTCGACTCCGAGAGCGAACGCCACCGCCGCTCCCACTCCCCCTCGTCACCGCCGCAGCCGCGCACGTACGCGAGGAGCACCGGCAGGCTGGGCAGCCGCTGGCCCCTGGCGGCTTCGGCGAGCGTCGTCGGCGAGTAGTGCGTGGCGCGACCCAGTTCCCGGTAGCCGGGCGAGCCCGCTCGCTCCCGGAGCTTCCTCAGGTCGAACGCGAAGTGCTGGACCGGCCCGGCGTGCGGATCCACCGGACTCTCAGGACGCGGCATGATCCCCTCCCCCGGCGGTGATCGTACCGAGAGCACCTGGGAGCACGACTTGACCTTGTCGCGGGGTAGGGGTTTGTACTGGGTGCCATGCGAATCGGGGAGCTCGCCGCACTGGCCGGGGTGACGACGCGGGCGGTGCGCCACTACCACCGGCGGGGTCTGCTGCCGGAACCGCCGCGGCGCGCCAACGGCTACCGCGTCTACGGACTGCGCGACGCGCTCGTCCTGGCCCGCGTCCGACGGCTCTCCGAACTCGGTCTCAGCCTGGACGAGGTGCGCGACGTCCTCGCCGACGGCACCGGCCGCGACTTCCACGAGATCCTCCTCGAACTCGACGACGACCTGACCCGCCAGGAAACCCGGATCCGGGACCGCCGGGCCAGGTTGGCGGCGCTGCTGCGGGGCGTCCCGACCGGCGAGGACCCGCTGTCCGCCGACCTGGCCGCGCTGCTGGAGGCCATCGGCCACCAGCCGGGGTCGACGGCGGCGAAGGAGCGGGAACTGCTCGCGCTGCTCGACACCAGCCCGGACCGCGACCGCGTGCTGGCCGTCCTCCGCCCGCTCGCCGACGACCCGGCGGCCGTCGAGCGGGGTTCGGCGCTGAACCGGGAACTGGACGCGCTGGTCGACGCGGAGGTCGACGACCCCCGCGTCGGGCCGTTGGCCGCCGCGCTGGCCGAGAGCCTGCCCGCCGGGTTGGTGTCCGGCGAGGTCGAGGGCGGGTCGTTCGGCGAAGCGGTGCTGGAGTCGATGGCGCCCGCGCAGGCCGAGGTCGTCCGGCGTGCCCTCCGCCTGGTGGCACGGCGGTGAAGAGCCTGCTGCTGTGGGTGCGACGCGGGCGGGTGGGAGTGGGGCCGGACGACGTCGCGCTCGGTCACGCGGCCGAGCGGGTGCCGCTGATGATCGCGATGGCCTGCCTGCTCGCGCTGGAGACGGCGGTGGTGGGGCTGCTGGTGCCGTGGCCGGTGGTGCACGTGCTCGACGTCTGCGCGGTGCTCCAGGTGCTGGTGCTCCTGGCCAGGGCGGTGACCCGGCCGCACGTCCTGCGCGCCGACTCGCTGGTGCTGCGGGACGGCGGCGCGTTCGAGGTCGTCGTGCCGCTGCGGCTGGTGGCCGCCGTCCGGGTGCGGCGGGAGCACCACACCGGGTTCCGGGCCGTGCGGCGGGACGGCACCGAGGTGGTGGTCGTCGCCGGTGACCGGACGACCGTGCGGCTCGACCTGGCCGAGCCGCTGGACGTGCCGCTGCCGGGCGGTGCCCGGTGCGCCGCCACGGCGCTGCGCTTCCACGCCGACGACCCCGCGGCGGCGGTGACGGCGATCAGCGCCCGGTGCCCGCGGATCAGCGCTTGCGGGCGAGCGTGACGCCGTCGCGCAGGGGCAGCATGACCGAGTCGACCCGCTCGTCGCCGACGACGATGTCGTTCATCCGGCGCATCACGACGTCCGACTCGTCCTGGAACGAGTCGTCCAGGACGCGGCCGCCGCGCAGCACGTTGTCCAGCGCGATCAGGCCGCCGGGCCGCAGGCGCGTGACCAGTTCCTCGTAGTAGTCGGGGTAGCCGACCTTGTCGGCGTCGATGAACGCGAAGTCGACCACCTCGTCCCGCGGGAGCGAGCGCAGCGTCTCCAGCGCAGGGGCCAGCCGGAGTTCGATCCGGTCCGCGACACCCGCGCGGTCCCAGTAGCGGCGGGCGATCGACGTCCACTCCTCGCTGACGTCGCACGCCAGCAGGTGGCCGTCGGTGGGGAGGCCGCGGGCGACGCAGATCGACGAGTACCCGGTGAACACGCCGACCTCGACGGCGCGGCGGGCGCCGATGAGCCGGACCAGCATGGTGAGGAACTCACCCTCGTCGTGCGAGATCTGCATCCCGGCCGAGCCTCCGGTAGCCGCGCGGGTCTCCTCCGCGAGGTCGCGCAGGACGTCGTCGGCGGGCGTGCAGTGGGCCAGCAGGTAGTCGCTCACGGCGGGGTTGATCAGGTCCATGACGCCAAAGTAGCGGGCTTCGCCTACCTTGACCGGCATGGATCTGGTCGGCGCGGCGCGAGCCGGACTGGTTCGGGTCGCGGCCCCGGCGAAGGCCGAGGACATGCGCCGGTACATGAAGTCCGAACTCCCGTTCCGCGGGGTCGCGAAGCCCGAGCGGTCGAAGCTGGCGAAGGCGCTGTTCGCCGCGCACCCGCTGCCGGACGCCGACACGTGGGTCGCGACGGTGCTGGAACTGTGGCGCGGCGCCGGGTACCGCGAGGAGCGCTACCTGGCGCTGGACCTGCTCGGCGCCTACCCGAGGTGGTGGAGCACGAGCCTGCTGCCGCTGTACGACGAACTGGTCGTCACCGGCGCCTGGTGGGACTTCGTCGACGAGATCGCGAGCAGGCGCGTCGGCCCCCTGCTGCGCTCCGACCCGGACGTCGTCGCCCCGCTGATGCGGACGTGGGCGCGCGACGACGACCGGTGGCGGCGGCGCACGTCGGTGATCTGCCAACTGGGCTCGAAAGCCGCGACGGACACCGACCTGCTGGCGGAGTGCGTCGAGGCGAACCTGGCCGACCCGGACTTCTTCCTGCGCAAGGGCATCGGCTGGGCCCTCCGCGAACACGCGAAGACCGACCCCGACTGGGTGCGGACGTTCGTGGACACCCACCCGGCGCTGTCGCCGCTGTCCCGGCGGGAAGCACTGAAGCACCTCGGCTGACCCTACGGTCGCAGCCGGTAGACAATCTGATGCGTACTGTATTCAGTAGACGTTGTGCGGTCCCGCTCCACCACCGTCACCGCGAGCACGTCGTCCCGCAGCTCCAGCCTCGCCGTGAACCGCCAGGACTCGTCCCCCACGTCCAGCACCTCGGCCAGCACGGTCCCGCGCAGGTCGCGGTCCACGGCCACCAGCGCGCCGCCGTCGAACACGACGACCGTCCCGTCCGGCAGCACCACGGGAGCCGCGACCTGGCCGTGCCGCAACGGGTGACCGCGCTCGACCGCGCCACCGGGCAGCAGCCGCACCACGGCGGACCGCGTCGGCTGACGCCGGTCGCACTCCACCACCCGCACGTCGTCGTCAGCGCCGACCACGTAGTGGCCGAACCCGCGCCACGCCGTCACCAGTGAGCCGTCGCGGTCGTGCAGCCAGGTGTCGAAGACGTCGTACCCCTCCAGCCCCAGCAGGAACCGACCACCGGACAGGGCCGCACCGCGCTCGCCGCGCAGTTCGGCGATCCGAGCCCCGGTGCGCAGGTCCAGCAGCAGCGCGGGCCCGAGGACGCCCCACTCGTGGTACTCCAGCGAGTCCGTCAGCACCAGCACCCGGTCCGCGCTCACGTGCGCCGCCCGCGGCTTGGCCCCGCACTCGTGCCGCCACCCCGCGGCCACCAGCGCGGTCACGTCGGCGGAGAAGGGCTCCAGCGCGTCCCGCGAGAAGGACGAACTCCCCGCGAACGTCGTGCGGTCGACCGGTTCGACGGTCCAGCGGGTCAATCTCAGCCCCTGGTCGCGTGACCCGAGTAGGTCAGCGGGAACACGAGGTCCTTGCACGCGGCGGGCACGTCGTGCGCCACCTGCACGACCATCCGGACCTCGATCTCGCCCGCAGGCGGGATGATCACGGGGGTGTCCATCGGCACCACGCTGAGCAGGCCGGACGGGCAGCCGTCGACCTTGTTGCGCGCCGAGTCGACCGGCTGGCCGGGGATGGCGGACAGCTTCACCACGATGATGTCGACGGCGTTCGGGTTGGACAGCCGGACCTGCCGGACGCCCTCGGTGCCGGGCGACAGCTCCACGGCCGCACCGGACACGTCGTTGATCTCGAACGGCTTGAGGTCCGAGACACCGGCCTCGCCCGCGCTCACGGAGTACGCCATCGCGGGGAGCTGGGGGTCCGGCCAGGTCAGGTGCATGGCGGCGACGACGGCCGCGCCGACACCCAGAATGGTCGTGGCGACGGCGACTTCCATTCGCGGGCCCAGACTTCGCATGGCGCAACTCCACAGGCCGTTGCTCCAGGCGGTGGGTTCGCCGCTAGCTCCCTACCGGACCGGCGACCAACTCGCCCGGCAGTTCATCGCTTCGCCCCTCGGCCCTGCGGGCCGCCCGCCAATCTTGGAGAACTTTCAACTGAGACGCAAGGACCATTCACCTAACGTGAGCCCGCGTCACTAGAGACTTAGGACCCCTCTACGACCACCCACAGGACGGTGATCAGGCAGTACACCGATATTCCGCGCGACCGCGATTCACCCGGTCGGCCTAGTCAGACCGACCGGGTGACGTGGCGCTAACGCAGGGTGGCGCCGTGCCGCTCGGCCAGCGAGGCCACGGCGGCGTCCCGCGCGGCGGTGGCCTCCTCGACCGTCAGCGTGCGGTCCGGCGCGCGGAACCGCAGCGCGTACGCCAGCGAACGCTTGCCCTCGCCCACCTGCTCGCCCGTGTAGACGTCGAACAGCCGGATGTCCTCCAGGAGGTCACCGCCGCCCGATTCGAGCACAGCGGAGACCTCAGCGGCGGGCACGGCCGCGTCGACGACGACCGCGACGTCGAGCAGCACCGGCGGGTACGCCGAGATGATCGGCGCGGGCCGGTTGTCGTTCAGCGGCAGCGCGTCCAGGTCCAATTCCATCGCGACCGTGCGCTTGGGCAGCCCGAGCGCCTCGACCACCTTCGGGTGCAGCTCACCGGCGTGGCCCACGGGCCAGTCGCCGACGCGCAGCTCGGCGCAGCGGCCGGGGTGCCATGGGGCGAGGTCGGACGCGACCACGCGCAGCGTGACGCCGTACGCCTTGCCGACGAGCTTCGCGGCCTCGACCGCGTCCGCCCAGTCGGCCTGGCGGCCCTTGCCCCACCAGCCCGCGTGCTCGCGGTGCCCGGCCAGCACGACGGCGACGTGCACCGGCTGCTGCGGCAGCGCCGCGAACATGGACGCCACCTGCGCGTCGGTCGGCCGCTCGGCCACGCCGACGTCCGGCACCGGCACCTGCTGGGTGCGCGGCAGCGTGACCTGGGCGATGTTGAACAGCGCCACGTCCTTCTGGCCGCGCGCGAGGTTGCGCTGCACCGCGTCCAGCAGGCCGGGCAGCAGCGTGGTCGCCAGCGCGTGCTTCTCCGCCTCGAGCGGGTTCAGCACGCTGACCACGTTGCGGCGCGAGTCGTCCGGGATCAGCCCGAACGAGTCGAACACCGCGGGCGAGATGAACGGGAACGGCAGCACCTCGGTGTAGCCGTCCTCGGCCAGCGCGCGGGAGACCGTGCGGCGGCGGCGCTGCTGCTCGGTCAGGCCCCGACCGGCCGGGGCGGGCGGCAGCGTGGACGGGATCGTCTCGAAGCCCTCCAGCCGCAGCACCTCCTCGACCAGGTCGGCGGGCTGCACGAGGTCCGAGCGCCACGTCGGCGGCGTCGCGGTGACCAGGGTCGTGCCGTCATCGCCGGTGCTGACCTCGACCTGGCAGCCGATCTGGCCGAGCCTGCGCGCGGTCACGCCGCGGGCGTAGCGCACGCCCGCGACGCGGTCCGGCAGGTTGATCGGCATGGTGACCGGGCCGGGCAGCTCCGGCGAGCCGACGTCGGTGCGGCCGGGCTTGATCGAGCCGTCGCCGTAGAGGTGCAGCAACTTCGCCGCGCGCTCCAGGGCCACCGGGGACAGCGCCGGGTCGACCGTGCGCTCGTAGCGCTTCGCCGCCTCGCTGGGCAGCTTGTGCCTGCGCACGGTGCGGGCGATGGTCGCCGGGTCCCAGATGGCGGCCTCCAGCAGGATGTCGCCCGTCTTGTCGCCGACCTCGGTCGACGCGCCGCCCATGACACCGGCCATGGAGATGACGCCGCTGTCGTCGGTGATGACGATGTCGTCCGCGTCGAGGACGCGCACGGTGTCGTCGAGCGTGGTGAGCTTCTCGCCCGCCTTCGCGCGCCGCACGACCAGGCCGCCGCGGACCTTCGAGGCGTCGAACGCGTGCAGCGGGTGCCCGAGTTCGATCATCACGTAGTTGGTCACGTCGACCGGCAGCGAGATCGAGCGGATGCCCGCGAGCATCAGCCTGCGGCGCATCCACCACGGCGTCGGCGCCGTCGGGTCGACCCCGCTGACCTGGCGCGCGACGAACCGGGCGCAGCCCGCGCCGTCCTCGAGGTGGACGGGCCACACCTCGCCCTCGGCCTCCGGGACCTCGACCACGGCCGGGTCGCCGAACGCCACGTCGAACGCGCAGGCGATCTCGCGGGCGAGTCCGCGCACCGAGAACGCGTAGCCGCGGTCGGGCGTGGGCGTGACCTCCAGGACGGTGTCGTCCAGGCCGAGCAGCTCCACGGCGTCGTCACCGGGCTGGGCGGTGCCGCTGGGCAGCACGAGGATGCCCGAGTGGTCGTCGCCGAGACCCAGCTCCGAGGCGGAGCAGATCATGCCGTCGCTGGTGTGCCCGTACGTCTTGCGCGCGGAGATGGTGAAGTCGCCGGGCAGGACCGCGCCGGGCAGCGCCACGACGACCGTGTCGCCCTCGACGAAGTTCGTCGCGCCGCAGACGATGCCGTTGACCTGGTCGGGACCGACCTCGACCTGGCAGTAGCGGATGGGCTTCTTGAACTCCGTGAGCTCGGTGATCTCGACGACCCGCGCGGCGACGATCGGACCGGTGACGGGCCCGAGCGGGCGCACGTCGTCGATCTCCATGCCGATCCGGATGAAGGCGTCGGCCAACTCCTCCGGCGTGGGCGCCTCGGCGAACTCGAGGTGCTCGGTCAACCAGCTAACCGGAATACGCACCGGTCAGGCCTCCGTTCCGAAGGGCAGGGTGAAGCGGACATCGCCCTCGACCATGTCGCGCATGTCGGGCAGGCCGTTGCGGAACTGCAAGGTGCGTTCGAGGCCCATGCCGAAGGCGAAGCCCGAGTAGACGTCCGGGTCGACACCGGTGGCGCGCAGGACGTTCGGGTTGACCATGCCGCAGCCACCCCACTCGACCCAGCCAGCGCCGCCCTTCTTCTCCGGGAACCACACGTCCACCTCGGCGGACGGCTCGGTGAACGGGAAGAAGTGCGGGCGCAGCCGCGTCTTCGAGCCCTCGCCGAACATGGACCGCGCGAACGCGTCCAGGGTGCCCTTGAGGTGCGCCATGGTGAGGCCCTCGTCGATGGCGAGGCCCTCGACCTGGTGGAACACCGGCGTGTGCGTGGAGTCCAGCTCGTCCGTGCGGAACGTGCGGCCGGGGCACACCACGTAGATCGGCGGCTTGCGCTCCAGCATCGTGCGGGCCTGCACCGGCGAGGTGTGCGTGCGCAGCACCAGGCCCGAGTCGGCGGGCGCGACGTAGAACGTGTCCGACATCGTGCGCGCCGGGTGGTCCTTGCCGAAGTTCAGCGCGTCGAAGTTGAACCACTCGGTGTCGAGCTCGGGGCCTTCGGCCACCTCGTAGCCCATGGCCACGAAGACGTCGGCCACCCGCTCGGCGAGCGTGGTGATCGGGTGGCGGGCGCCGCGCGGCGTCCGGTCCCACGGCAGCGTGACGTCGACGGACTCCTCGCGGAGCACGTGCTCGTCCCGCTCGGCCTGCAACACGACGAGGCGTTCCTCGAACGCCTTCTTCACGGCGGCCTGGGCCACGTTGACCCGCTTGCCCGCCTCGGCTTTCGCCTTGGGCGGCAGCGCGCCGATCTCGCGGCGCGCGAGCAGCACGGGCGACCGGTCGCCGACGTGGGCGGGCTTCAGCGCGGCGAGGGCGTCGAGGTCGGCCGCGGCGGCGAACGCCTCCTGGGCCTTCTGCACGGCCGCGTCGAGGGCCTCCGGCGCGAGCGCCGCGACCTCCTTGGGGTCGTACGGGTCGTTTGCTCCGGACATGGTTGGTGGACAGCTCCCGTTGGGCACGTCGCGGATAGGCGGAATCGACTCCACCACCCGACACGCGGCGGAGCAGGCCGATAGTAGGCGATCAGCCGAACGGACTTCTCCCGCGTGCCGCCCGTGCGCCCAGCGGGCGATCTGTGACGTCAGCGGAACGGGTGACGGCCGCCACGAATCCACCCGACCCGGAATGCCGCTCCCCAGGTCACGGTCTCGCGTCCGGCCACGGGCCCCGTGCGACCAGGTCGAGCACCGATTCGGCGGTGGGCTCGACCGCGGTGGCGGCCCTCGCGTCGCGGAACCGCCGCTCCACGCCGAGGTCCCGGCGGAACGCCGCGTCGCCGCACAGCTTCATGGCGAGGTCCGTCACCGTGAGGACGGCGTCCGCGGCGGCGAGCGTGAGCTGGCAGACCTTCCGCCTGGCCCGTTCGGGCTCCCAGCCGTGCGCGGCCACCGCGTCGTCGTGCAGGACGCGGACGGCGTCGGTGCGCAGGCGCATCCGGGCGAGGTCGGCGGTCCGGTCCCGGCGGTGCTCGAGGGTGGCGGCGAGGGCGCCTTCCATCAGGCCGAGGGCGACGGAGGAGCCGAGCAGCGCGAACCACGGCAGTGCGTCGTGCAGCACGGTGTCGAGGCCCGCGCCGTCGGCCCCGAGTCGGCAGCTCGCGGGCACCCGGACGGGGTCGGCCCAGACCGTGGTGGAGGCGCCGCCGCGCAGGCCGATGCCGTCGTGGGACGCGGGGACGAGCAGGTCGGGGGCCTGTCCGGAGACGAGCCACAGGGTGGACGTGCCCTTGGCGGTGACCGGTTGCGAGGACCAGACGTAGCTGTCGGCCTCGCCCGCGGAGACCACCCACGTCTTGCGGTCGTGCAGGGAGACGACGTCGCCGCGCTGCCGGGCGGTGCCGGTCGGGGTGAGGAGGTCGCCGGTCCCGAACACCGCGAGCGTGCTCAGGTGCCGCCCGGCGGCGACCTCGGCGCGGAGGGCGCGGTCGCCGTGCCGGTTCAGCACGGCGACCGCGGCGAAGTGCGAGCGCAGGACGGTCGCGGTGCCGCCGCAGTGGCGGGCGACCTCCTCCACGACCCGGCTCGCCTCCGCCGGTCCCTGTCCGCCGCCGCCCAGGCCGCGCGGGACCGTCATGCCGAGGATCCCGGCGCGGCCGAACGCCTCGACGGCCGCGCGCGGGAACCGGTGGCCGCGGTCGGTCTCGACCGCGGCGGGGGCGACGACGGTCCTGGTGATCCGGGTGAGGTCGGAGCGGAGCGACATCGTCCTCCCCTTCGGGGTCAGGTCGGCGGGTAGAGCGAGTAGGACGGGAAGTTGCCGTACAGCCGCTCGCCGGACGGCCCCTCCGTGACGGCGTGCACCAGCAGCGCGCCACCGACGAACGCGCCGCGCCACGACGCGCCCCGGCCGCCGAAGACCTCGTCGCGGTCGCCGCGCGAGCGCGGTTTGTTGATGCCGACCTTGAACGCCTGGAGGTCGGCGGCCAGCCTCCTGGCCGTGGCCTGGTCGTCGCACGCCAGCGTGGCCACGAGGGCACCGTTGCTGGCGTTCATCGCGGACAGCAGTTCGGCTTCCGTGTCCACGAGGACGATCGTGTCGACGGGTCCGAACGGCTCGGCGTGGTGCAGGGGTGAGGAGCGCGGCGGCGAGAGGATCGCGGTCGGCGGCAGGTAGGCGGCGGTCTGCTGGCCGGGCAGGAAGCGGCCGTCGGCGAGCGACCCGCGGTAGAGCGGGACACCGCCCATCCGCACTGCCTCGTCCACCACGTCGGCCAGCTCCTTGGCCTTCGCGTCGGTGATCAGCGGGCCGAAGTCCAGTTCCGGCAACGGGTCGTCCGGGTGTTCGACCGCCAGCGGGTGGCCGAACGCGACCCCGCGCACGGCGGGCAGGTAGACGGCCAGGAAGCGGTCGAACAGCTCCCGCTGCACGACGTAGCGCGGGTAGGCCGTGCAGCGCTGCTTGGCGTAGTCGAACGCCTTGCGGATCTGCGGGCCGAGGCTGTCCCAGTCGCCGAACTCCCAGATGCCCCAGCAGTTCAGGCCCTCCTGCTCCAGGACGTGCCGCTTGTCGGAGTCGACCAGGCTCGCCACGATCTCGCCGCCGACCCCGCGCCCGCCGACGAACGAGAGGCAGCCGATGTCCGGCGAGCCGACCAGCACCGGCGACAGCTCGCCGCCGCTGCCGCTGATCAGCGTCAGCGGCAGGCCGTGGCGGGACGCCAGCGCGGTCGCCAGCGTCAGGCAGCTCACGCCGCCGTCGGTCGGCGCCTTGGCGATGACCGCGTTGCCCGCGAGGACCTGCACGAGCATCGCGTGCACCAGCACGCTCATCGGGTAGTTCCAGCTCGCGATGTTGCTGACCGGGCCGCTCAGCGGCGCGCGGCCGTCCAGCATCGGGTCGATCTCCTCGACGTACCAGCGGACCCCTTCGACGCACCGGTCCACGTCGGCGGTCGCGAGCCGCCACGGCTTGCCGATCTCCCAGACCAGCAGCAGGGCCAGCAGGTCGCGGTGCGCCTGGAGGTCGTCCAGCGCGGCCGTGACGCGGGCCTTCCGCTGTTCCAGGGGGACTTCGGCCCACACGCGGTGGTCGTCGACCGCGGCGGCGACGGCGGCTCGGGCGCTGCCCGCGTCGAGTCGGGGTGGTCCGGCGACGGTGGTGCCGTCGACCGGGGACGTGGCCGGGCTGGGGAAGCCCTCGCGGCGCCAGCGGCCGCCGTAGAAGTTGAGGAGCCGGTCGTCGTGGAACGCCTCCGGGGCGATCTCGGCGCAGCGGGCGTACAGCTCGCGCCACGACGTTCCCGGTTTGAGGATCAAGGACATGTGCGGACCTCCCGGTCTAGCGGTTCTGCACGTGCTGCCACCCGAAACGGCCCTTGATGCAGAGGTTGCCGTGGGTCACCGAGCTGTCGTGCGGTGACGTGACCTTGACGATCTCGTTGTCCTGCACGTGGAGCGTGAGGTTGCAGCCGACGCCGCAGAACGTGCAGATGGTCGTGGTCTCGGTCTGCCGCTCCTCGTCCCACGTGCCGTTCTCGCGCCGGTCGTGCTCGGCCTTGAAGCTCAGCGCGCCCGTCGGGCACACCTCGACGCAGTTGCCGCAGTACACGCAAGCGCTTTCCGGCAACGGGTTCGCAAACTCGGTGGAGATCCGCGCGTCGAAACCGCGGCCCGCGACCGTGATGGCGAAGGAGTTCTGCCACTGGTCGCCGCACGCGTCGACGCACTTGTAGCAGAGGATGCACTTGCCGTAGTCGCGCACGTAGAGGTCGTTGTCGACCTTGACCGGCTGCCGCACGGTCGCCGCGGTCATCCCGTCCGGGACCTCGTGCTCGCCCGGCTGCCGGTGGTCGCGGTCGTCGCTCGGCGGCGCGGGCGGGCCGAAGCGCTCGGGCTCGGCGCCGGTTTCCTCCAGCCAGCCCTTGACCTCCGGCGTGGTGGACAGGTCGGTCGCCGACGCCAGCAGCTCCAGCACGACCTTGCGGCTGGTCTTCGTGCGTTCGGTGTCGGTGCGCACGACCATGCCGGGTTCGACCTTGCGCGAGCACGACGGCACTAGCGTCCGCGAGCCCTCGACCTCCACCATGCAGACGCGGCAGGCGTTCGCGGGTTGCAGCGTGTCGCCCTGGCAGAGCGTGGGGATCTTCGTGCCCGCCGCCGTGCAGGCGTCCAGGATCGTGGCGTTCTCGGGCACCCGCACGGGTTCGCCGTCCAGCTCGAACTCGACGAGCCTGCGCGGCAACCCGATGTCGATGGCGGTCATGCGCGCTTTCCCCTCTCCAGCGGCTTCTCCAGGGCTCCTAGCCGGTCGATGGCCGACTCGATGGCGTTCCACGCCGTCTGGCCGAGCCCGCAGATGGACGAGTCCCGCATGACCTGGCCGACCTCGCGCAGCACCAGCAGGTCGTCGCCGCCGGTGCTGAGCTTCTTCCCGCCGACGACCCGGTGCAGCGCCTCCTCCTGGCGCACGGTGCCGATGCGGCACGGCACGCACTGCCCGCACGACTCGTCGCGGAAGAACGCGGCGATGCGCAGCAGGAACCCGCCGAGGTCGGCGGTGTCGTCCAGCACCAGCACCACCCCCGAGCCCAACGTGGTGCCCGCGGCGCGCGCGTCCTCCATTGTGAGCTTGAGGTCCAGCTCGTCGGGCCGGACGAACCCGCCCGCCGCGCCGCCGAGCAGGATCGCCCGCAGCTCGCGGCCCTCCGGCACACCACCCGCGAGTTCCAGCAGCTCGCCGAGGGTCGCGCCGAACGGGACCTCGTAGACGCCGGGCCTGCGAACGTTGCCCGACAGGCAGAACAGCTTCGAGCCGGACGAGCCCGCCGTGCCGATCCGGGCGTAGGCCTCGCAGCCCTCGGTGAGGATCAGCGGGATGTTGACCAGCGTCTCCACGTTGTTGACCACGGTCGGCTTGCCGAACAGCCCCTGCTCTACCGGGAACGGCGGTTTGCTGCGGGGTTCGCCGCGGAAGCCCTCGATCGAGTTGAAGATCGCGGTCTCCTCGCCGCAGATGTACGCGCCCGCGCCGCGCCTGATCTCGATGTCGAACGAGAAACCCTGGTGCCCCATGATGTTCTCGCCGAGGAAGCCGCGCTCGCGGGCCTTCGCGATGGCGTTCTCCAGCAGGTGCAGCGCCTTCGGGTACTCGCCGCGCAGGTACAGGTAGCCCTTGGCGCAGCCGGTGGCGAACGCCGTGATGGTCATCGCCTCCACCAGCGCGAACGGGTCGCCCTCGATCAGCACGCGGTCCTTGAACGTGCCCGGCTCGCTCTCGTCCGCGTTGCACACCAGGTAGTGCGGCCGGACCGGCTGCCGCGCCGTGGCGTCCCACTTGCGGCCGGTCGGGAACGCCGCGCCACCGCGCCCCATCAGCTTCGAGTCCGAGACCTCGCGGATCACGCCGACCGGGCCGAGCAGCAGCGCGTTGCGCAGGCCCGAGTACCCGCCGGTGGCGCGGTAGTCGTCCAGGCTGGTCGGGTCGACGACCCCGATCCGCTTGAGCAGCCGCAGACCGCCGTCCCCCTGCTGGGGAACCAGTGTCGGGACGTCCACAGTGGAGGGACCGAGCGTGGCGACCTCCACCAGCGCCTCCGACGCGACCGGCGCCAGTAGCTGCTCGGTCGCGGGCTCGCCCGCCTGGAACACCAGCGCGGCGGGCGCGCGTTCGCAGACGCCGAGGCACGGGCTGCGCAACCACGTGACGTCACCGGTCTTGCCGCTCGCCGGGCCGAACGCGTCGGTGAGCGCGTCGGTCAGCCGTTCCGCGCCGTTGACCTTGCAGGCCAGGTCGACGCAGGCGTGCACGACCCGCTTCGGCCGTTCCACCAGGGAGAACAGCGAGTAGAAGCTCGCGACGCCGTACGCGTCGGCGGGCGGCACCTCCAGCGTCCGGCAGATGTGGTTGAGCGCGCCCTGGCTGATCCAGCCGACCCGGTCGTTGACCGCGTGCAGCGCGGGCAGCAGCAGGTCCCGCGACGGCGCCTGCCCGGCGACCGCCGCGTCCACGGCGGCCCGCTCGTCGTCGGTGGGCGTGGAGCTGAGGAACTGGAGGTCCACGGTGACTCCTCACGCTGGTTCAGACGGGCACGACGGTGAACCGGTCGTCCTCGGTGATCCCCGGCGGCAGCTTCTCCACCCGGATCGCGGACGCCTTGTACTCGGCGGTGCCCGCGATCGGGCAGGTCGCCTCGATGGTGATCGAGTTGACGTCGATCTCGTCCGGGAAGTGGAACGTCATGAACGCCAGCCCCGGCCTGAGCCCGTCGTCGATCCGGACCGGCGCGACGATCGCGCCGCGTCGTGACGAGATCTGCACCAACTCGTCCTGGCGCACGCCAAGCAGTTCGGCGTCCTCCTGGCACAGGTCGAGCGTTTCCCCGCGCCGCAGCGGCGACTCGAACCCGCTCGACTGCACACCGGTGTTGTAGGAGTCCAGCCGTCGGCCGGTGGTGAGCCGCAACGGGAACTCGTCGGAGAGCAGGTCGACCGGCGGGCTGTGGTCCAGCACCGAGAACGGCGCGGGCCGCCCGCGCTTGGCCGGGTCCTCCTCCCACAGCCGACCGTGCAGGAAGCTCGGCTCGATCGTGTCCTCGCTGTAGCAGGGCCACTGGATCCCACCGAGGTCGGCGAGCCGCTGGTAGGTCATCCCGGCGTGCATCGGCGAGAGCTGCCGCAGCTCGTCCCACACCTGTTCGGCGCTGGTGTAGTCCCACTCGTCGTGCCCGAGCCTGCGGGCCAGGTCGCAGAGGATCGCGATGTCGTCCCGCGCTCCTTCGGGCGCTTCGAGTGCTTTGCGCACGCGTTGGACGCGGCGCTCGCTGTTGGTGAAGGTGCCGTCGGTCTCGCACCAGGCGGCAGAGGCGGGCAGCACGACGTCCGCGAGCTGCGCGGTCTTGGTGAGGAAGATGTCCTGCACCACCACGTGGTCCAGGTTCGACAGGCGTTTGCGCGTGTGCTCCGAGTCGGCCTCGGACTGCACCGGGTTCTCGCCGATGATGTACACGCAGGTCATGTCCCCGCGTTCCATCGCCTCCAGCATCTGGGTGAGGTTCTGGCCCTTGTACGGCGGGATGGTCGAGCCCCACAGCGCGTCGTACTTCGCGCGGACCTCGGGGCTGAGGATGTCCTGGAACCCCGGCAGCCGGTCCGGGATCGCCCCCATGTCACCACCGCCCTGCACGTTGTTCTGCCCGCGCAACGGGTTCAGGCCCGCCCCGTAGCGGCCGACGTGCCCGCAGAGCAGCGCCAGGTTGATCAACGACAGCACGTTGTTGGTGCCGTTGTGGTGCTCGGTGATCCCGAGCGTCCACGACATCTGCCCGCGGTCGGCGCGCGCGTAGGCGTGGGCCAGTTCCCGGATCAGCTCCTTCGGCACCCCGGTGACCTCTTCGGCGACCTCCAGCGTCCACGGCTCGACCGACGCCTTGAACTCGGCGAACCCCTCGGTCGCCCGCTCGATGAACGCCTCGTTCGCCAACCCGGAGTGGATGATCTCCCGCGCGACGGCGTGCGCCAACGGGATGTCCGTGCCCACGTGCAGTTGGAGCCACCGGTGCCCCCACTTCGCGGTGCTCGTCTTCCGCGGGTCGACCACGAAGAGCTTCGCCCCCTTGTGCACCGCTTTCAGCACGTGCTGGAAGAAGATCGGGTGCGCTTCCCGCGCGTTAGACCCCCACAGCACCACCACGTCGGCGTCCTCGATCTCCCGGTACGACGACGTCCCACCACCGCTGTCGAACACACGGGCCAACCCGGCGACGCTGGGCGCGTGACAGGTGCGGTTGCAGGAGTCCACGTTGTTGGTCCCGATCACCGCACGGGTGAACTTCTGCGCCACGTAGTTCATCTCATTGGTGGCCCGCGCACACGAGAACATCCCGAACGCGTCCGGCCCCTTCGCAGCGACGTTCCGCCGAAACCCCTCAGCCGCCCGCTCCAACGCCTCTTCCCAACCGGCAGGCCTCAACACCCCGTGCTCCCGCACCAACGGCTCGACCAGTCGCACGTAGGGCTCACTCTTCCTGCGCCTCATCGGCAGACCTCCACACACGTCGCTGATCGTCGACTGTATGCAACATACGTTATTCGAGTGATCGCGGGAAGGGAAGGGGGAAGGGCGGTGAAGGCTGGCCGGGTGGGCGGAATCTGGGCGAAACCGGAGGGTGGGGTCGGGGTTGGGCCGGGGCTGGGGTTAGCAGGTGGCGCTGAGTCGGACCATGGGGCTGGCGCTAGAAGGTGGCACCGAGTTGGGCCAAGGGGTTAGGACTGGCACGTGGCACCAAGTCGGGCCAAGGGGTCGGGGCTAGAAGGTGGCGCCAAGTCGGACCAAAGGGCTGGGGCTAGAAGGTGGCACCGAGGCCAGCCTCAGGGGGGTGGGGCAAGAACTGCTGCCGGGCCACCAACGCAACCAAAGCCAGAACCAACCAATGACCCACCACCACACCACAGCCACGACAACGCTCGCCCCACCCGACAACCACCTCACACCCAACAACCACCAACACCCGCGCCACCGACCAACCGCCGACACCGCGCCTCAGCCACTCGCCCCCGCCGCACCACCGACCAACCGCACCGCAGACGCCACGCCCCAACCACTCCACCGCCGCATCACCAACCAACCGTCTGAAACCAGACCCAGCCACCTGCCTGCCGCGCCACCGACCGGCAGGCACCCCTCTCCCCCGCCACCCCTCTCCCCCGCCACCCTGCCCTGCCGCCCTGCCCTGCCCTCAGCCCGTTCGCGGATGTTCCGCCCGCCAAGGCACCTTCCCGCCCTGACGAGCGAAACCACCCACCGAGGCACGTGCCCCACGGTGCGAATCCCTCAAGCCGTAGGCACCACAGCGGCCGTGGTGCGGTTCAGCAGGTCGATCGCCGCGTACACGTTCCGCAACGCAGGCGCCGGAATCCGGGTCAGGTCGGCGATTTCCACCACCGCGCCGATGATCGCGTCGATCTCGAGCGTCTTCCCGGCCTCCAGGTCCTGCAACATCGACGTCTTGTGGTGCCCCACCCGCTGCGCCCCGTCGATCCGCTTCTCGATGGACATCTCGGGGTTGCTCCCGGCGGCGCGGGCGATGGCCACGGTCTCGGCCATCATGTCGGCGACCAACCGGCGGGTGTCCTGGTGCGCGCAGATCTCCGCCATCGTCGCCCTGGTCAACGCGCTCAACGGGTTGAACGCCACGTTCCCCATCAGCTTGATCCAGATGTCATCCCTCAGGTTGGACTCCACCGGGCACTTCAGCCCGCCCGCGACCATCGCCTCGCTGAGCGCCAGGCACCGGTCCGACACCCCGCCGCCGGGCTCCCCGATGGAGAACCGGGTGCCCTCCAGGTGCCGGATGACGCCGGGGGCCTCGATCTCGGTGGAGCAGTACACGACGCAGCCGATCGCCCGACGGGTGTCGAGCACCGCGCTGACCGCCCCTCCCGGATCCACCGCCTCGATCCGCCGCCCCTCCAGCGGATGCCCCGTCAGCCCGTGGAAGTACCACCAGGGAATCCCGTTCTGCGCCGCGATCACCGACGTGTCCGGACCGAGCAGCGGCTTCAGCAACGGCCCGGCCGACGCGTACGAATGCGCCTTCAACCCGAGGAACACGTGGTCGACCTCCCCAACCTCCTCCGGATCGTCGGTGGCGTGCGGGTGTTCGGTGAAGTCCCCCCGCGGACTGAGCACCCGCACCCCGCGCGCCCGCAGCGCTTCCAGGTGCGGCCCCCGTGCCACCAGGTGGACCTCGACTCCAGCGCGATGCAGGGCAGCGCCCACATAGGCGCCGATCGCTCCTGCTCCGAGAACGGCGACTCTCATGTCCTGCCTCATCTCTGCGTGATTGCATACAGTATACTGAATAACCTGGACAACACCAGGCCATCGCGCACGAAACGCAATCGGGTGATTACCCAGAGTCCGACATCGGCGACAATTGACCCGGTTGACGATCAACGTGACGTACCGCACCTGAACTTTGCATACAACAACCTGTATGCTGAAACCATTCATCCGACGAGCGAGGAGGTGGCCATGAACCAGCCGACACCGTTCCCCGGCGACGTGACCACCGGACGCCGCGGTTCGCGAGCCGCGTTGAGCGGCGCCGCGGCCAAGCGCGTGGAGCGACCGGCACCGCTGCGCCAGGCGGTGTACGAGGCGCTGATCGACCTGATCGTGAACCGCACCCTCCAGCCCGGCCAACACCTGGTCGAGGTGGAGCTGGCCGAGTACCTCGGGGTCAGCAGGCAGCCGGTGCGCGAGGCGCTCCAACGCCTCCAGACCGAGGGCTGGGTCGACCTGCGGCCCGCGCAGGGCGCGTTCGTGCACATGCCGACCGAGGAAGAGGCCGACCAGCTCCTCAGCGTCCGCGCGGTGCTGGAGACGCACTCGGCCCGCCTCGCGGCGGAACGCGCCGAGGAAGCCGACGTCGACCACCTGTGGGAACTCCAGGCGAGGGGCCAGGCCGCCGTCGAGGTCAACGACATCGACGGCGTCGTGGCCGCCAACGCCGCACTGCACGCGTTCGTCACCAAACTGTCCGGCAACACCGTGCTCGCCGAGATGATCGGCATGGTCGACCGCCGCGTGCGGTGGTACTACACGCCGATCGCGGGCAGGCGCGGCGCGGACTCCTGGATCGAGCACGCCGACCTGATCCGGGCCATCTCCGCGAAGGACGTCGAACTCGCGGGCACGATCATGACCCAGCACACCGACCGGACCCGGCAGGCGTACCACGACCGGCCTCGGGGCGATCGGGCGTAACAACAGCGGTGGCACCAGCACCTACCTCCACGAGGGCGGTGATGGTCACCACTACCGCCCACATTGCATACGAAAGCCTGTATTCTGAATCCATCAGGGCAGGGTCAGCGTCGACCCGAGGAGCCCCCACCCGGCACGTCAGGCCTGGAAGGGCCATCGTTGACGGGAGGGCGCGCACCCGAAACCAACCGTCCACAGTGGACGGATCACAGTGAGGAGAAGATCATGGGAAACCGGTTCACCGAAGCGTTCCGCCGTCCGCGCGGGTTCTCCGCCGACGGCCGCGTGCTGGGTCTCGGCCTGGCGACCGCCATGGAGGCGCAGCGCCGCAAGGACGAGTCCGTCACCGACGTCGAGGACTACCTCCGCGAGACCGCCGCGAAGGACCAGGGCAGCTCGGCGATGCACTGACACCGCGTCCACGAGCACCAGGGCAGCCAAGACGGCCGAGGCGGCTCAGCGGTTCGGCGCAGAACAGCCACGACGGTTCAGCACAGAGCCCCCGCGACCACCACCGCCGCCGCGGCGGTTCGGCACCGCGGCGGGCAGGGTCGGCGGTGGCGCGGCAGCCGGGCGGTGCGGTACCGGCACCGCCTCCGCGCCGGGTGGGGCGCGGAGGCAGGCTTGCACGTCCGGTGGAAGAACAGCCGGGTGGTGGACTGAGCGGCACCACCCGACCGTCCGTCATCCTCCGCTCCGCGACTCCGCTTCCCTCATCACGGCCGCGGCGCGACGTCGGGTCCCGACGAGGCTCGCGACCGTGGTGACCAGCAGGGTCACGACGATCACGCCGAGGGACAGCGTGATCGGCACCTCCGGCGCCCACGGGACGCCGTGGTGGTGCAGGGCCTCGAAGATCAGCTTGAGGCCGATGAACGCGAGCACGAAGGCCAAGCCCTTGCTCAGGTAGATGAGCCGGTCGAGCAGCCCGCCCACGAGGAAGAAGAGCTGGCGCAGCCCCATGAGGGCGAACGCGTTGGCCGTGAACACCAGGTACGGCTCCTTGGTGAGCCCGAAGATCGCCGGGATCGAGTCGACGGCGAACAGCAGGTCCGTGGTGCCGACCGCGACCATCACGATCAGCATCGGCGTGACGACCCGCCGCCCACCGACGCGGGTGGTGATCGCCGCGCCGCGGTAGCCGTCCGAGGTCGGCACCACCCGCCGCACCAGGCGCAGCGCCGCGTTCTCGGAGAACTCGGCCTCGCCAGACGACTCGTCCTGCCTCAGCAGCTTCCACGCCGTGAACACGAGGAAGGCGCCGAAGACGTAGAAGAGCCAGTCGAACCGGGAGATCGCGCTCGCTCCCGCCACGATGAAGACCGCCCGCAGCGCCAGCGCCAGCACGATGCCGACGAGCAGCACCTTCTGCCGGTACTCGCGCGGCACGGCGAACCTGGACATGATCAGCACGAACACGAACAGGTTGTCGACGCTGAGCGAGTACTCCGTGATCCAGCCCGCGAAGAACTCCCCGCCGTACCGACCGCCCGCGAACAGCGTGACCCCGAGGCCGAAGACGACGGCCAGCGACACGTAGCCGAGCACCCACAGCAGTGATTCCCGGAACGAGGGGTCGCGCGGATTCCGTGCCACGAGCCAGAAGTCGAACGCGATCACGGCCACGAGCCCGCCGATGGTCGCCAGCCACACCCAGGTGTGCAGGTCCATGCTCAAGCCTTTCCGGCGCGGGACGGATGTCGGGACCGCCTGCGCTCACGGGCTTCCGCCAACGCCGCCGCGTGCGCGACGTACCGCTCGAACAGCTCGGCTGCCGCTGGGTTACCCGTTCGCACGCGCCTCATCCACCCCGGCGCGATCCGCTCGTGCAGCCAGAGGAACCCGATGGCCCAGCCGACGCTCACCATCGCCTGGTACGCCAGGAACCCGAGCAGGTCGGACGGCAGACCCGGTGCGCCGCCGAGGATCCACCCGGACAGCACCTCGTGCGCCAGTCGCGCCAACGGGAAGCCGACGAACCAGAACAGCGCGGCGGGTGCGAAGACCCCGATCCGGACCTTCCCCGATCCGACCAGCACGCCGTAGATCCCGCCGAGCACGGCCAGCGGCACGCCGAGGGTCAGCGCGGTGACCATCGCCCACCCCGGTGGCTGCCCCACCACCAGCGCCAGCGCGCCCGCCACGAAGCCCGCCGTCATGCCGACGACCGCGCCGGGCACGGCCAGTTCGCCGAGTCGTCTCACCTGTGCGATGGCCATGTCAGCCGACCACGACGCCGAACTTGACCAGGCTGAAGATGAGCATCCCCAGGTAGAACACCGCACCGAACCCGATGATCAGGTTCGTGACCAGCTTGGGGCGGATGGGTTTCGGCAGCATCCTGTTGTTCACCAGCAGGAGCACGACGCAGTAGGCGCCCATCGCGAACGTCGACAGGAACGCGAGCACGTCGAGGATCGCGCCCGGCCCGTCGGCGGGACCCCACAGCAGGATCACGATGCCGAACAGGATGACGCCCCAGAGGAACCCGGCGTAGAGCTTGGAGACGCCGAACTTCTTGGCACCGGGCACGAAGTGGTACGCCATGTCGGACTGGCCGCGGGAGAACGAGTCGAACAGGCCCAGCGTGGCGTTGAGGCCGATCAGCGCGATGAACCCGAGGAACACGCCGCCGAGCACCGATCCGCCCGCCGAGGCGAACGCGTCGGACATGGCGTTGAGCGCCGCTTCGCGCTCGCCGGACTCGATGAGCCCCTTCACGTCCGGGCTCTGCCGCGACGCGGCCTGGGCGAGCACGGTGAAGGAGATCGTGACGAGCATCGTGATGCCCCAGAACAGCAGCAGCGCGTCGAACGTGACCCAGCGCCGCCAGCCCTTCCACTTCTTCATCTCGTCCGCGTCGGACGTGTCGAACATGAAGCCGCGGGACGGCATCTCCTCCTCTTCGCCCGCGTGCCGGAGTCCGCGCACCTTCGGGATGTGCGCGCCCATGCCGGCGCCGCTGTCGCGCAGGTGCAGCGTGTACCACATCTGCTGCATGCCGGACGGGCCCGCGAACGCGATCGAGCCGACGATGATCGGGAACCACGCGGCCGACATCGCCTGCTCGGGGAAGTACCCGAAGTGGAACATCCCGGTGATCGTGGAGACGACGTCCGACCACTGGCCGACCATCGCCGCGACGACCGACGTGCTCACGACGAGCAGACCGATCAGCATGGCCAGGACGTTCTCCAGCAACGGGTAGATGACCCTGGCCATGCTGAAGAGGATGCCGACGAGCACCAGGCCCACGCAGGCCGAGACCACCCAGGGGATACCGGTGATCCTCTCCAGCGCGGCCGCACCGGCCGAGAGGTGGCCAGGCCAGATGTAGACGAGCATCGCGACCACGAAGAAGAACCACATGATCGGCTTGAACACGCGCGCGGCGCCGAAGAAGATGCTCTCCCCGGTGGCCATGGCGTAGCGGGCCATCTCCAGCATCACGACCGCCTGGAGCGTGACGCCGATGAGGAACAGCCACCGGATCTCGGGCCCGAACAGCAGCACGAGACGGGGCCACATGTACGACTCCCCCATGCCGACGCCGAGCGCGACGAGGAAGACGGTCGGTCCTAGCAGGTGGATGGAAGGTGGTGCGTCGGGCAACTTGCGGATGGGCATCGGTTCCAGTCGCCCCGCTGGCCACACCCGCTCGACCGAGGGCGGAGGGGTCACTCCGCTCTCGGACGAGCTTGCGGCCGGGGCGTTCGACGAGTCCACGGTTGGGCCTCCCACGGGAGATGCGGAACTGGCTTCTCGACTGACCTCCAAGGCAGCGGTGGTCGGCGCTAGAGCAGCCGGGCGGACCGCGCCCAGCGGTACTTCGCGCCGAGGACCGCGACCGGCTTCTCGGTGGTGTACGGGTACGCGACGACGCCGTGCCGGTAGAGGTAGTCGCTGGCCTCTTCCACCTCGACGTCCCCGGAGAGCGAGGCGACGACCGGCTTGTCGATGCCGTTGCTCCGGTACTCCTCCACCACTTCGACCACGAGCTTCGCGAACACCATCGGCGGCGTGACGATCGTGTGCCAGTACCCCAGGATCAGGGCGTGGATCCGCTCGTCCGCCAACCCGAGCGCGATCGTGTTGCGGTAGGTCGACGGCGGTTCCCCGCCGGTGATGTCGACCGGGTTGCCCGCCGCGCCGAACGGCGGGATGAACTCCCGGAAGGCCGCGTCCAGGTCGTCCGGGATCTCCATGAGCGTCAGGCCGTTGTCCACGCAGGCGTCCGACAGCAGCACGCCGGAGCCGCCCGCGCCGGTGATGATGACGACGTTCTCGCCCTTGGGGGTGGGCAGCAGCGGGATGCCGCGCGCGTACTCCAGCATGTCGTTGAGGCCCGGTGCCCGGATGACGCCGCTCTGCCGCAGGATGTCGTCGTACACGCGGTCGTTGCCCGCGAGGGCCCCGGTGTGCGAGCTGGCGGCCTTGGCGCCCTGAGCGGTGCGCCCGGCCTTCAGCACCACGACGGGCTTCTTCGCCGACACGCGCTTGGCCGTCTCGGCGAACGAGCGCCCGTCCTTGAGGTCCTCCAGGTGCATCGCGATGAGCTGGGTGTTGGGGTCGGACTCGAAGAACGTCAGCAGGTCGTCCTCGTCGATGTCCGCCTTGTTGCCCACGCCCACGATGGACGACACGCCCATGCCCGCCGACCGGCTGAAGCCCAGGATGGCCATGCCGATGCCGCCGCTCTGCGACGTGAGCGCCACACCGCCCTTGACGTCGTAGGGCGTGCAGAACGTCGCCGACAGGTTCTCCGGCGTGTAGTAGTAGCCGTAGATGTTCGGTCCGAGTATCCGGGTGCCGTGCTTGCGGGCGATGGCCACGACCTCGTCCTGGAGCTCGTGGTTGCCGGTCTCGCCGAAGCCGGACGGGATCAGGATCGCGCCCGCCACGCCCTTGGCGCCGACCTCCTCCAGCGCCTGCGGCACGAACCTGGCCGGGATGGCGAACACCGCGACGTCGATGTCGCCCGGCACGTCGGTGATGCTCTTGAACGCCTTGCGGTCCATGATCTCGGTGGCCTTGGGGTTGATCGGGTAGATCTCCCCCGCGTAGCCGCCGTCGACCAGGTTCCTCATCACCGAGTTGCCGATCTTGCCCTCCTCCGCCGACGCGCCGATCACGGCGACGGCGACGGGCCGCATGACGCGGTTCATCGAGGCCAGGATCTCGTCCTGGGTGAAGCGGTGCGGCACCTTCGCCGCGTCCGCGTCGACCAGGATCCGCACGTCGACCGCGGTCGCGCCGGTCGGCGTGGCGAGCACGGGGTTCAGGTCGACCTCGGCCAACTGCGGGAAGTCCGTGACGAGGTCGGACACCCTGGTGATGAGGTCGGCGAGGGCTTTGCGGTCCACACCGGGGTTTCCGCGCACGCCGCGCAGGATCTCCGCGGCGGCGATCCCGTCGACCATCGACGCGGCGGTCTCGGAGTCGGTCGGCGCGAGCCGGAACGTCACGTCCTTGAGCACCTCGACCAGGATGCCGCCGAGGCCGAACGCGACGATCTTGCCGAACGTCTCGTCGGTGACCGCTCCGACGATGACCTCCTGGCCCTCGGTCAGCATCTGCTGCACCTGCACGCCGACGATCTTCGCATCCGCCCGGTAGGCCTTGGCGTTGTCGACGATCGTCCGGAAGCCCTCGGCCACCTGGGAGGCCGTCTTCAGGCCGACGAGCACGCCGCCCGCCTCGGTCTTGTGCAGGATGTCCGGTGAGACGATCTTGAGGACGACCGGGAGGCCGATCTCCTCGGCCATCGCGACGGCCATCTCCGACGAGACCGCGAGAGCCTCCTCCGGCGTCTTGATGCCGTAGGCGTCGCAGACCCGCTTGCCCTCGGGCGCGGTCAGCGAGTCGCGGCCGTCGGCGCTCACCGCCCTGAGCACTCCCTCGACCGCCGCGCGGTCGTAACCCGTTGCTGTGTCAGGCATGTCCGGCTGTCTCCTCGGGTATCAGATGACGCCTGCGGTGCGGAGCTCGCCGAGCTGCTCGGGGCTGTAGCCCAGTGCGCCCAGCACTTCGTCGTTGTGCTCACCGAGCAGCGGCGAGGTCTCGATGTCGACCGGCGAGTCGGACAGCTTGATCGGGCAACCGACGGTCTTGAACGAGCCGCGCTGCGGGTGCGGCACCTCGACGACGGTGCCGATCGCCGCGAGCGTCTCGTCCTCGATCAGCTCCTTGGTGGACAGGATCGGCCCGCACGGGACGTTGTGGGCGTTGAGCCGGTCCATCACCTCCCACTTGGTGTGCTTGAGCGTCCAGTCCTCGATCAGCGCGAACGCCTTGTCCAGTTTGGACAGACGAGCCTCCGGCGTCGCCCACTCCGGGTCGGCGCCGAGTTCCGGTTTGCCGATCAGCTCGGTGATGGGCTTCCAGCCGACGGGCTGGATGATCACGTAGATGTAGTCGTTCGGCCCGCCCGGCGCGCAGCGCACCGCCCAGCCGGGCTGGCCGCCGCCGGAGGCGTTGCCCGAGCGCGGGACGTCCTCGCCGAAGGACTCGTTGGGGTACTCGCCCAGCGGGCCGTGGGTGAGCCGCTGCTGGTCGCGCAGCTTGACCCGGCACAGGTTCAGCACCGCGTCCTGCATGGCGACCTGGACGCGCTGGCCGCGGCCGGTGGACGTCCGCTGGTACAGCGCGGCGAGGATGCCCGCCACCAGGTGGATGCCGGTGCCGGAGTCGCCGATCTGCGCGCCCGTCGCGGTCGGCGGGCCCTCCTCGAAGCCGGTGGTGCTCATCGAACCGCCCATGGCCTGCGCGATGACCTCGTAGGCCTTGAAGTCCGCGTAGCGGCCGGGGCCGAAACCCTTGATTGAGGCGTAGATCAGGCCGGGGTTGAGCTCGGACAGCCTCGCCCACGGGAACCCGAAGCGGTCGATCACGCCGGGGCCGAAGTTCTCCACCAGCACGTCGGTGTTCTCGACCAGCTTCGTGAACACCTCCTTGCCCTGCTCGCTCTTCATGTTCAGCGTGATGCTGCGCTTGTTGGCGTTGAGCATCGTGAAGTAGAGGCTGTCCACGCCGGGCATGTCCCGGAGCTGGCCGCGGGTGATGTCACCGCGGCCGGGGGTCTCCAGCTTCACCACGTCGGCGCCGAGCCACGCGAGGAGCTGCGTGGACGACGGTCCCGACTGGACGTGCGTCATGTCGAGGACGCGGACGCCCTCCAGTGCCTTTCCCATGGGGAAGTCCTCCCGCTAGAGGGGCGCGCGCTACTTGTACATGGTCTGGTTCATGGTTCCGGGCGCGTACGCGTCCGGATCGACCCAGACGTTGATCAGCGAGGGCAGCCCGGACTCGCGAGCGCGCCGGAGCGCGGGCGCGATGTCCTTGGGGTCGCGCACCTCCTCGCCGTAGCCGCCGAGCATCTTGGCGAACTGGTCGTACTTCACGTCGCCGAGCGTGTTGCCGACGCGTTCCCGCTCCACGCCGTACTTCTGGGCCTGGCCGTAGCGGATCTGGTTCATCGACGAGTTGTTGCCGACGATGCCGACGAACGGGAGGTCGTAGCGGACGAGGGTCTCGAAGTCCCAGCCGGTGAGGCTGAAAGCGCCGTCGCCGAACAGCGCGACGACCTCCTTGTCCGGGCGGGCGAGCTTGGCGGCGAGGACGAACGGGACGCCGACGCCGAGCGTGCCCAGCGGGCCGGGGTCCATCCAGTGGCCGGGGGACTTGGGCTGCACGACCTGGCCGGAGAACGTGACGATGTCGCCGCCGTCGCCGATGTAGATCGAGTCCTCGGTCAGGAACTCGTTGATCTCGTGCACCAGCCGGTACGGGTGGATCGGCGAGGCGTCGGACATCAGGTTGGGGAGCCTGCGCTGCCGCGCCTGCTCCTCCACGCCGTGCAGCTCCTCCAGCCACGCCTTGCGGCCCACGGCGCCGTTGTCGACCCGCCCGGAGGCCGCGGCGGCGACGGCGGACAGCACGAGGCCCGCGTCGCCGACGATGCCGAGGTCGATGTCGCGGTTCTTGCCGACGGTGCGGTAGTCCAGGTCGACCTGCACGACCGTCGCCTTCGCCGAGAGCCTGCGGCCGTAGCCCATCCGGAAGTCGAACGGCGTGCCGACGATGACGATCACGTCGGCGTTGTCGAACGCGTACCGGCGGGAGAGCTGGAAGTGGTGCGGGTCGCCGGGCGGCAGGCTGCCGCGGCCCGCGCCGTTCATGTAGGCCGGGATGTTGAGCTGCCGCACCAGGTCCACGGCCGCGTCGGTGGCGCGCGTCGTCCAGACCTGGCTGCCCAGCAGGATCGCGGGCTTCTTGGCGCCCACCAGGAGGTCCGCCAGCCGCTCCACGTCCGCGGGGTCGCCGCCGGAACGCGTGGAGGCGCGGTACCGGCCCTCCTCGGGGACGCGGGCCTTGTCCACGGGAACCTTGGCGTCCAGGACGTCGCGCGGGATCTCCAGGAACGACGGGCCAGGAGCGCCGTGGTAGCACTCGCGGAACGCCATCGACACCAGGTCGGCGATCCGCGCGGTGGCCGGGACGGTGGCGGCGAACTTGGTGATCGGCGTCATCATGTCGACGTGCGGCAGGTCCTGCAACGAGCCCATCTTGTGCTGGCTCAACGATCCCTGGCCGCCGATCAGCAGCATCGGGCTCTCCGCGCGGAACGCGTTCGCCACACCGGTGACCGCGTCGGTGGTGCCGGGGCCCGCCGTGACGACGGCGCAGCCGGGCTTGCCGGTGACGCGGGCGTACCCGTCGGCCGCGTGCGCCGCCACCTGCTCGTGGCGCACGTCGATGACCTTGATGCCCTCGTCGACGCAGCCGTCGTAGATGTCGATGATGTGGCCGCCGCACAGGGTGAAGATCGTGTCGATGCCCTCGGCCTTCAACGCCTTGGCCACCAGGTGTCCACCGGAGATCAGTTCCGGACCGGCCGGGGTGGGATCGGTCGGGGTGCCGTCGGTGCCGGGCGCAACGCTGCCGCCTGAGGCAGCCTCGGTCGCTGTCCGCGCCATAACTGGTCAACTCCTTAGTTCGCTCCACTCGGCCGGTCCGGCTGGCCGCTCCGGTGATGTTCTCTGTAGATTGCATACCGTATGGGGTAGGCATATAGTTACGCCTCGTTGGGGCCGATGTCCAGAGGGCGTCAGGAAGATTTCGGTGACGTGACCCGGTCGGCCCGTTATCCCTCCCAGACCGGTCGCCGCACGGGGTCCCACGCCCGTGCGGCCCGGTCGCGCGCAGAGAGGACGGCCGCCTTGGACCTCTACGAACACGAGGCGAGAGACCTGTTCGCCGCCCACGGAGTACCGGTGTCCGCCGGTCTCGTCGCCACGACACCCGAGGAGGCCCGCGCCGCCGCCACCGCGATCGGCGGGGCCGTGGTGGTCAAGGCGCAGGTCAAGACCGGTGGCAGGGGCAAGGCGGGCGGGGTGCGGTTCGCCCCGTCGCCCGACGACGCGGCGAGTGCGGCGGACGCGGTCCTCGGCATGGACATCAAGGGCCACACCGTCCACAAGGTGCTGGTGACCGCGGCCAGCGAGATCGCCCAGGAGTACTACTTCTCCTTCCTGCTGGACCGGGCGAACCGGACGTTCCTCGCGATGGCGTCCGTGGAGGGGGGCGTGGAGATCGAGGAGATCGCCGCGTCCACCCCCTCCGCGCTCGCCAGGGTCCCCGTCGACGCGCTCGCGGGCGTCGACCTCGCCAAGGCGCACGAGATCGTTGCGGCGGCGGGACTTCCGGTCGAGGTCGCACCGGTCGTCGTCGCGCTGTGGGAGGTGTTCGTCACCGAGGACGCCACCCTGGTCGAGGTGAACCCGTTGGCGCGCACCAAGACCGGTGAGGTGCTCGCCCTGGACGGCAAGGTGACCCTGGACGACAACGCCGCGTTCCGGCATCCGGGGCACGCCGCGTTCGCCGACGACCACGCGGGCGACCCGCTGGAACGGGCGGCGCGGGAGAAGGGCCTCAACTACGTCAAGCTCGACGGCGAGATCGGCGTCATCGGCAACGGCGCCGGGCTGGTGATGTCGACGCTGGACGTCGTGGCGCAGGCGAGCACCGAACTCGGCGGGTCGGGTCCGGCGAACTTCCTGGACATCGGCGGCGGCGCGTCGGCGCAGGTGATGGCCGACGGGCTGGAGGTCGTCCTCGGCGACCCCGGCGTGCGCAGCGTCGTCGTGAACGTCTTCGGCGGCATCACCGCGTGCGACGCCGTCGCGGACGGGATCGTGCGGGCCCTGGAGATCCTCGGCGACCAGGCGCGCAAGCCGATCGTCGTGCGGCTGGACGGGAACAACGTCGACGAGGGGCGGCGGATACTGAAGACCGCCGACCACCCGCTGATCACGTTGGCGGACACCATGGACGGCGCGGCCCACCAGGCGGCCTCGCTCGCGGCTCAGGGGGTGTGAGATGGCGATCTTCCTCAACGAGGGCAGCCGGGTCGTGGTGCAGGGCATGACCGGCTCCGAGGGCACCAAGCACACGCGGCGGATGCTGGCCGCGGGCACGAACGTCGTCGGCGGGGTGAACGCCCGCAAGGCCGGGCTGTCCGTCGACTTCGACGGCCGTTCGCTGCCGGTCTTCGGCGACGTGGCCGAGGCGATGGCGAAGACCGGCGCGGACGTGTCCGTGCTGTTCGTGCCGCCGAGGTTCGCCAGGGACGCCGTGGTCGAGGCCGTCGACGCGGGCATCGGGATGGCGGTGGTGATCACCGAGGGCATCCCGGTGCACGACACCGCCGCGTTCTGGGCGCACGCGGTGAGATCAGGGCGCACGCGGATCGTCGGACCGAACTGCCCCGGCGTCATCTCCCCCGGCAAGGCCAACGCGGGCATCATCCCGGCCGACATCACCAAACCCGGCGGCATCGGGCTGGTGTCGAAGTCGGGAACCCTGACCTACCAGTTGATGCACGAGCTGCGGGACTTCGGGTTCTCCACGTGCGTCGGGATCGGCGGCGACCCGATCGTCGGCACCACGCACATCGACGCCATCGCCGCGTTCGAGGAGGACCCGGACACCGAGCTGATCGTGATGATCGGCGAGATCGGCGGTGACGCGGAGGAGCGGGCCGCGGAGTTCGTGCGGGACAACGTGTCCAAGCCCGTCATCGGGTACGTCGCCGGGTTCACCGCGCCCGAGGGCAGGACGATGGGGCACGCGGGCGCGATCGTGTCCGGCTCGTCCGGCACGGCCGCGGCGAAGCAGGAAGCCCTGGAGGCGGCCGGGATCCGGGTCGGGCGGACGCCCGGTGAGGCGGCGGCGTTGGCGAGGGCCCTGCTGGAGGCGTGAACCTGCCGGGGCCCACCCGTCGCGGGTGGGCCCCGGCAGGGATTCGGGAGCGGGGGACGGCGCTCCCGAAAACCTCACACCGGCGCGGGCACCAGGCCCAGGCGGTGCGGTCCTGTGTAGACGTTCATCGACGTGCCGCGCAGGAAACCGACCAGCGTCAGGCCCATCTCGGCCGCCAACTCGGCCGCGAGCGACGACGGCGCGGACACCGCGGCCAGCATCGGGATGCCGGCCATGACCGCCTTCTGCACCAGCTCGAACGACGCCCGGCCGCTGACCATGAGCACGGTCCCGCTGACGGGCAGCCAGTTCGACCGCGCCGCCCAGCCGATGACCTTGTCCACGGCGTTGTGCCTGCCGACGTCCTCCCGCAGGCACAGCAGTTCACCCTCGGCCGAGAACAGCCCCGCCGCGTGCAGGCCCCCCGTCCGGTCGAAGACCCGTTGTGCCGCACGGAGCTTGTCCGGCAGCGTGCACAGCGTCGCCAGGTCCATCCGCAGCGCGTCGTCGTGCACCGGCCAGGTGGACGCCATCCGGACCGCGTCCAGGCTCGCCTTGCCGCACAGGCCGCACGACGACGTGGTATAGAAGTTGCGCTCGATCGACGGGTCCGGCGGCGCCACGCCGTCCGCGAGGCTCACGTCGAGGACGTTGTAGGTGTTGACGCCGTCCGCGGTCGCGCCCGCGCAGTAGCGGATCGCGGCCACGTCCGACACTCCCCTGGTCACGCCCTCGCCCACCAGGAATCCCGCGGCCAGGTCGAAGTCGTCACCGGGGGTGCGCATCGTGACGGACAGCGGTTTGCCGCCGACCCGGATCTCCAGCGGTTCCTCCACCGTCAGCGTGTCCGGTCGCGCGGTCACCTTCCCGTCCAGCACGCGGAACACCCTGCGTCTGGTCGTCACTCGTCCCATTGGTCCACCAGTTCGTCGTCGGGTCGTGGCAGAGCGCCAGGCAGTCGGCCAGCAGGTGGTGCAGCACGTCGTCGCGCCGGTCCCCCGCCCTGAGGGCGACGATCCTGGTCGCGTGCGCCACCACGGTCGGCGCGATCAGCCTGCCGCGCAACGGTTTGATGCCCGCCAGCGAGGTGCAGTGCAGGACCAGGTCCACCACCGGCGCGCGGGTCGTGTGCAGGAGTCCCGCGGCGAACGGGAGGAGGAGTTGCCGTCCGTCGTCGGTGCACTCGTCGTTGACGGACCTCGCGATCGACGCCAGCACCGGGTGGACGGCGGCGGGGCGGTCCGACCAGACCTCACCCGCCAGCGTCGACACCAGTTCCAGCAGGCACTGGCCGTGGCCCGGCGTCGGGTGCCTGCCGCGCGACAGCCTCGGCACGCGGGTCATGACGTCGGGAGGAGTCGGGAGCGGCCCGGCTGCACCAGAGCCCTGGTGAGCAGTGCGCCGGTGAGGCCGACCAGTCCGGCGGCGATGAACGCGACCGGGTAGCCGTGGGTGGTGACCACCGCGCCCGCGACGCCGACGCCGAGCACACCGCCGAGCGCCTTCGCGCTGTAGAGGAGGCCGAAGTTCTGCAAGCCGCTCTCCTCGCCGAAGTACTCGCGGACCAGCGCCACCAGCAGCGTGTAGCAGCAGCCCGTGCCCAGCCCGGCGAGGCAGGCGCCCAGCAGCAGCGCGGCCGGGCGGTCGTGGGTGCCCGCCCACAGCAGGAGGAACTGGGCGGCGCTGCCGGTGAGCAGCGACAGGTACCAGGTGCGGCGTCGGCCCAGCCGGTCGGAGATCCGGCCGACCAGTACCCGGCCGCCGCCCGTGCACGCGGCGAGCGCGCTGAGCGCCACCGCGGCCCACAGCGGGTCGGTGCCGCTGAACGTGGCCAGGAAGGCCAGGTCGAACAGCGACACGGCCGCCGCGAGCGCCACCGCCAGGAACATCGGCGCGACCGCCCCGCTGCGCAGGGCTTCGGCGGGCAGGTACTGGCGGACCGCCGACTGGTTGCGCCGCCGGGCCTTGTCCAGCGCCCACGCGCGCGGCTCGACGTGCGCGGGCCACCAGTGCTTCGGCGGGTCCTCCAGCGCGATGCCCGCGCCGACGATCACGGCGAGCACGACGATCGCCGCGGCGTCGAGGAACAGGGTCTTGGTGCCCGTGTTCAGCACGAGACCCGCCAGCAGCACGAACGGGACGCAGCCGTAGGCGAACGCTCCGCTGACGACGCCGACCCCGGACGTCACGCGCTCGGGGAACCAGCGGACCACCGTGCCCACGCAGGCCGCGTAGACCAGACCGGCGCCGACGCCGCCGAGCAGCGAGTAGCCCAGGTAGATGGTGACCAGGCTCGTGGCGTGGGCGAGGGTCGTGAGACCGATCCCGCACAGCACCCCGCCGACGACCACCGCCAGCGCCGGGGGCAGGTGGCCCCGGTCGCGCAGCCACGCGGCGGGGAACGCCGTGCCCGCCTGGCAGACGGTCCACAACGCCAGCGCCCAGACCACGTCGGTCAGCCGGTGGCGCTCCACGAGCACCGGGACCACCGCGCCGAACCCGTACTGCTGGATCCCGGCGGCGAACATCGCCGCCCAGGCGGACCACAACATCCAGTTCCTCGACCGGCCCAGCAGCTCCCGGTCCGACTCGCCAACGCGGTACCGCCTGCCGTAGACGTCCCGCATCTCCTGTGGTTCGGGCACACTCCCACCCCACTTACATTGGAGATCGTATACAGTATTAAGTAACCTCTTTTATAACACCGCCCGTGCCGGATGTCCACGTCGGGAGCGCTCTCATGACCACTTGGCCAGCAGCCCGACAAGCGGCCCGCGACGCCGCGAAGCCCCTGGAAGCGGTGGAGGTCCCACTGGCGGACGCCCTGGGCGCCGCGCTCGCCGAACCACTCATGGCCCACACCCCCATGCCCGCCTTCGACACGGCGGCGATGGACGGCTACGCCGTCGCGGGCCCGCCGCCGTGGACGCTGGTCGGGGAGGTGCGGGCGGGTGGGCTTGTGGTGGTTCGTCGGGGGGATGGGGGTGGTGGGGTGGGTTGGGCCGGGGTGGGTTGGGCTGCGGGAGACCTGGGTCGGGGAGGTGGGGGTGCGGGAGATCTCGGCCGGGGAGGCGGGGATGCGGGAGACCAAGGTCCGGGAGGCGGGGCCACTGGAGACCAAGGTCCGGGAGGCGGGACCACTAGAGACCAAGAATCAGGAGGCTGGGGCGCGGACCGCCAAGGCCTAGGAAGCGGGAGCGCAGGAGACCAAGGCCGGGGAGACGGAGACGCAGGAGAACAAGGCTTGGGAAGCGGGGGCGCGGGACATCGAGATGCGGGAGAGGCAAGCGTGGGAGACCGGGCCAAGCGAGGCCTGAGCGCGGACGACTGGAAAATTCCGGTGGTCGATCGTGCCGTCCGGTCGTGCGATGCGCTGGTGGGCGAGGGCGAGCGAGGGGCGGACGGGGCCTCGGGAGCGCCTACCGGGTGCCGCGAAAGCGAGAGCTACGCGGGACTCCGCACGACCTCCAGCAGTCCCGAGCCAGCCTCCAGCAACTTCAGGTCACCCTCTGACAACTCTCAGCCGGCCTCCTGTGATTACGAACCGACCCCCACCGGTTCCGCGCCCGACCTTCACAGCCCCGAACCGACCCCCACCGACCCCGCGCCAGGCCCTAGCAGTTCCCCACCAACCGACCTGCGGGCCGACGTGCGGGTCGCCGGGGTCGCGTGCAGGCCGGGGCATCCGCAACTGCTGGCCGTCTTCCCGGACGGGCGGTGCGTGGTGGGGCTGCCGGGGAACCCGTTCGCGGCGCTCGGAGCGTGCGTCACGCTGGTGGAACCGCTGGTAGGAGCCCTGGCGGGACGGCTCGTGAAGCCCGCGGTCACGGTGGAGCTGCGGGGGGCCGTGGTCGCGCACCCGCGGGACACCCGGCTGGTTCCGGTCGTCCTGTCCGGTTCGACCGCCGCACCGGTCGGTCATGACCGACCGGGCACGCTGTGGGGCGCCGCGCTGGCCGACGCGCTCGCCGTCGTGCCTCCGGGCTGGTCCGGTAGCCCGGTCGAGGTATTGCACCTGTCCGGCTAGTGGAAACGACCGCCTGTGAAGGCGTGTGGCGCACTAGGATCGTAGGTTCAGACCACGCGACCCCGAGGTGAGCAGCACACCCATGTCCCACACCTTCGGTGTCGACCTGCGCGGGATGATCGACCTCCTGAGCCACCACCTGTACAGCAGCCCTCGCGTCTACGTGCGGGAACTGCTGCAAAACGCGGTCGACGCCATCACCGCGCGCCGCGCTCTGGACCCGGACGCCCCCGCCGAGGTGCGCATCGAGCCCATCGAGACGGCGGGCGGTGTGCTGCGCGTCACGGACACGGGCATCGGTCTGTCCGAGGGCGAGGTGCACGACCTCCTGTCGACCCTGGGGAGGACGTCCAAACGAGACGACCTGGGGTTCGCGCGGCAGGGTTTCCTCGGCCAGTTCGGGGTCGGCATGCTGTCGGCGTTCCTGGTCGCCGAGGAGATCAGGTTGACCACTCGGTCAGCGGGTGGCGGCCCGGCCGTGCGGTGGACGGCCGACGCGTCGGGCAACTACCGGGTCGAGGTCGACGACGGCGCGCACGACGCCGTCGGCACGACGATCGAGCTGGTGCCGAACCGCGACGCGGAGCACTGGCTGACGACGGACATGGTGCGCGCCCTGGTGACCGAGTACGGCGACCTGCTGCCGGTCGCGGTGCACGTCGCGGGTGAGGTCGCGACGACCGGGGAGCTGCCGTGGGGGCGCCGGTCGGAGGAGACCGGTTCGGACCTGACCGAGCGGATGGCCGACTACGGCGAGGAGCTGTTCGGGTTCCGGCCGTTCGACGCGATCCCGATCGAGGTGCCGACGGTCGGGCTGTCCGGGGTCGCGTTCGTGCTGCCCGAGGGCGTGCACCCCGGCACGCGCCAGTCGCACCGGGTGTACCTGAAGCGGATGCTGGTCGGGGACGGCGTCGAGGGGCTGCTGCCGGACTGGGCGTACTTCGTGCGCTGCGTGGTCGACTCGTCGGCGCTGCGGCCGACCGCGAGCCGCGAATCCCTGTACCAGGACGAAACGCTGCTGGCCGTGCGCGACGAACTGGGCAAGCAGGTGCGGGACTGGTTGGTGCGCCTGGACGCGACCGACCCGGACCGCACGTCGCAACTCCTGTCCGCGCACCACCTCGGCATCAAGTCGCTGGCGCGGGCGGACGACGAGATGCTGCGCCTCGTCGAGCGCTGGCTGCCGTTCGAGACGACCGAGGGCGCGGTGCCGCTGCGGCAGTTCCGCCGGATGCACGGCACCGTGCTGTACGTGCCGAACGTGGACGAGTTCCGCCAGCTCGCGCCGGTCGCGCAGGCGCAGGGCATCGGGCTGCTCAACGCGGGGTACGCCTACGACGTGGAGATCCTGGACCGGCTGGTGGCGCTGGACGGCGCGGTCGCCGCGCGCCAGGTCGCGCCAGGTGAGCTGCTGGCCGCGCTGGACCACCCGGAGCCGCTGTTCGACTCGGAGCTGAAGTCGCGGCTGGCCGAGGCCCGCGGCGTGCTGGACCGCCACGACTGCGAGGCCGTGACGCGCGACTTCGACCCCGTGTCGCTGCCCGCGCTGCTCATCTCCACTGTGGACGGTCAGCGCAAGCGCGACACCGAGGAGATCTCCGGTGAGGCGGACCCGCTGTGGGCGGAGCTGCTCGGCGAGCTGGTGGGGGACGCGCCGACGGCGAGCCAGCAGTTGGTCCTCAACTGCCGCAACCCGTTGGTGCGCAGGCTGGCCGCGCTGTCCGACCCCGCGCTGGTCGCGCTGACGGTCGAGTCGCTGTACGTGCACGCGCTGCTGCAAGCGCGACGCCCGATGCGGCCCAAGGACACCGCGGCGCTGAACCGTTCGTTCCTGGAGTTGCTCAACCGGGCCGTGGGGGACCGATGACCGACAAGCTGGCCGCCGAGGAGCAGTTCACCGAGGCCTACCACCTGCCGCCGGGCATGCAGCGGCACGAGGCGCTCGAACAGGCGGCACGGGTCGCGGACGCGGCGGACCACCAGCAGTTGGCGGTGTCGTGCCGGGTCGCGCTGATCCGCTCCTGCTACGACCTCGGCCGCTACGACCTGATGCTGGCGCCGTTCGCCTGGTGCACCGCCGCGGAGAAGCGCGGGCCGGAGGACTTCGGCCGCTGGGAGTCGCACACGTTCGACTGGTGCCACAAGTGGATCGCGAACGGGCTGCGCCGCGACCCCCGGTTCAGCCTGGCCCAGCTCAACGCCGTGGTCGACCAGTTCGCGGACCGCTACCGCAAGCACGGCTTCTCGCAGCAGCCGGTGCACGGCGTGCGGGCGACGCTGGCGCTGCACGTCGGCGACGACGCGGCGTACCGCGAGCACCTGACGAAGTTCCTCGCGCTCGACCGCGGTCCGATGAGCGACTGCGAGGCGTGCGTCGTCGAGGACCAGGCCACCCACCTGAGCAGGCTGGGCAGGCACGCGGAGGCCGTGGCGCTCGCGGAACCCGTGCTGCGCCAGGACACCACGTGCTCGACGCAGCCGCAGGGCATCCTCACGGCGCTGCTGCCCGCGTTCATCGCGCTGGGCGACCACGAGCGGGCGAGCAACGCGCACCTGGTGGCGTGCAGGCTGATCAAGGACGACAAGCTCGCGAACTACCTCAACACGCACCTCGAGTTCTGCGCCACGGCGGGGCACGTCGCGCGCGGCGTGGACCTGCTCTCCGGGAACCTCCACCGCGTCCACCACTCCCCCAGCCCGGCCGAGGCGATGGACTTCGCCGCCGCCGCGGCGCTGCTGCTCAGCCGGGTCCCCGCGCACGTCGAGTTCGAGGTGCCGCAGGCGGACGGCGTCACCACGCGCACCCTCGACGCGGCGGAACTCCGCGCGGAGCTGGAGGAGTCCGCGCTCGCGTTGGCCAAGCGCTTCGACGAGCGCAACGGCACGAGCGCGGTCGGCGACGGGGTGCGCGAAACGCTGCTGCGCCCGGACACCGAGCACGTGCCGCTGGCCGTTCCCGTCCTCACGCCCGCCGACGTCGTGGAGGAACCGGACGGGCTCGACCTCGCGTCGGACCCGGTCGAACTGGCGGAACGCGCCAACACCGCGTTCGACGCGGGCGACTTCGTCACCGGCAGCAGGCTGCTGCGGTCGCTGCCCGCGGACATGGACGCGCTGCTGCCGGACGCGCTCGCCGCGCAGCTCATGGCGAAGCGCTTGACCGCCGGTGCGTCCCGCATCCCGCGCGAGCAACTGCTGGCCGGGTTCGCCGACGTCGTCGACCAGCTCGCCGACGCGGGCGAGGCCGACCTGGCCAACCGCTACCGGGCCAGGCTCTCGGTGTGGCGGCTGCCGGAGGACGGACTGGAGGCGAGCACCGCCGTGGCCCAGGAGTGCCTGGCCGAGGCCGACGTCAACGGCACGCCGATCACCGCCGTCCTGGCGCGGCTCGTGCTGGCCGAACTGCTCGACCACGCGCACGAGCACGAGCCCGCCGCGTTCCTGATCGCCGAGGCGCGCGCCCAGGCCGAGGCGGAGGCGCCGAAGCTCGTGGCCAGGGTGCGGGTCGACCACGCCGAACACCTGGCCCGCCGCCAGGACCTGACCGGAGCGCTCGTCGCGGTCGGCGAGGTGCTGGCCGACGAGCTGCCGGAGAGCGTGCGGTTCGACGGGCTGAGGATCAAGCTGCGCCTGGAAACCGTGCTGGGGCAGGGCGAACCCGCCATGCGCACCGCGGAAACCCTGGTGGCTAGGGCATCCCGGTATCCGGGCCGGTGGCGGGCGGAGGCGCAGCGGCTGCGGGCGATCACCGTCGAGGAGCTGGGCCTGGAGGCCACCCACCTCGGTGAGCTGCGCGAAGCCGTGGCCGCGTGCCGCGAGTTCGGCGGCGAGGCGCACACCGCGCAGGCGTGCTACTCGCTCAGCGGCGGCTACCTCAAGACCGGCAGGCTGGTCGAGGCGGCGGAGACGCTGGAGGAGGCGCTGCGGCTCGTCCAGTCCGCGGGCGTCGAGGCCGAGCTGGGTCTCCAGGTGCGGTTCCGGCTGGGCCAGACGTGCGCGCAGCTCGGCGAGAACCAGGCCGCGCTGCGCCACCTGACGATCTCGCTGGAGCACATCGGCCCCGACGAGCACTGGCAGCGCGCGGTCGCGCTGGACGCGCTCGCCAACGCCCGCCGCAGGCTCGACCAGCTCGTCGAGTCGTCGCACACCTACGCCGAGGCGGCGCGGTTCTGGACGCTGATCGACCAGCCCGGCGAAGCCGCCGGGTCCTGGGTCGAAGCGGCGAACGTCCTGCCCGCCGGCCAGTCCACCGAGGGCCTGGCCGCCCTCGCCCAGGCGGAGCACCTGCTGCCGGGGATCGACGACGTCGGGGGCCGCACCCACATCGCCGCCAGGATCGCCGCGATCCGGGCGTTCCTGCACGCGCAGGCGGGCGAGTACGACCTGGCGATCGAGCAGAACGCGCTGGCCGAACAGGCGGCGATCGACCTGGAGGACGCGGGCTGGCAGGCGTTCCTCGTCGCGCGGGGCGGCCGGTTCCGCCTGCGCGCGGGCGACGCGCCCGCCGCCGAGACGGCCGCCCGCCGGGCCGCCGAGCTGATCGGCGACGAGACGCCGACCGAGGTCGTGGCCGAGGTGGTGTCGGTGCTGGAGGACGCGTTGGCGGAACTCGACCGGCCGACGGGAACCGATCCGCTCGTGCGGGCGTTGACGGCTCGGCTGGACGGCTGACGGAGCCCGTCCTGGGCTAACGAAGCCCGCACGGCCCGCGACTGTGACCTTGGAGGTCCGCCGACCCGAGGGAGCGCGATGACCGGCGTTGTGGAAACCGCTCTGGGGCGCGCCGCGGTCCAGGCGTCGAAACCGCTCCTCGAACCGCTGCTGGCGAAGTTCAAGCGCAACCTGGCCCAACGCGGCTACGGGCCCGCCGACGTGCTGACGCTGCTGGAGCGGATCCCCGGCCCGCACAGCGCGAACTACTGGCCCGCGAGCCTGCTGGAGCTGCTGCCGCACGGCGTGACCCAGCGCCAGGTCGACGCCTTCACGAAGACCCCCGAGTTCGCCACGTGCGCGCGGCAGGCCATCGCGGTGGCGATCATGAACGCGGAACCGGTGTACCGCAACACCATCACGACGAGCCTCACCCTGTCGATCGCGCCGCACGTGCCGGGAGTCAGCCGCGAGCGGATCACGCCGTACGTGCAGGCGTTCGCGGACCACCTCCTGGAAGCGTCCCGAGGCGTCGCGCGCAAGCTGCGGGACTCGATCGGCAACTCCCAGGAGCTGATCACCTGGGCGGAGTCGACCATCGTCTCGCAGACGCTGGCCTCCATCGACAAGTACGCCACCACCCTGGTGGCACAGAAGGAATCGCACGGCGACTACCGGAAGTGGGTCGACGACTACCGGAAGCGGTTCGCCGAGGCGCACCGCATGATCGACATCCCGGACCTCGGCACCCGGCGGGAGGTCGCCTACACCGAGCTCTTCGTCGAACCCACGATCCGGGAGATCGACAGCGAGACCCTGCTCTTCCGCACCACCAGGTCGAAAGCGGAACTGGTCGCGGACGAGGTCGGGTTCACCACGTTGACCAGGCAGGCCGTCCTGCTCGGCGATCCGGGCGCGGGCAAGTCCACGGCGAGCACGATCCTGGCCGTCACCGCGGCCGAGACCGGGCAGGCGGTCCCGTTCATCGTGGTGCTGCGGCACGTCGGCACACCGGAGTTCAGCATCACCGGGCTGCTGTGCGACCAACTCTCGACCCACCACCAGGTGACGGTCCCGCGGTCGTCCGTCGAACGCCTGCTGCACGAGGGTGAAGCCCTGCTGGTCTTCGACGGCCTGGACGAGATCCCCCGCGGAGCGGACCGCGTCCGGATCGCGCGGACGATCGAGGGCATCTCGCGCGCGTACCCCTACACCCGCGTCGTGGTGACGTCGCGGATCATCGGCTACCCGATCGCCCGGCTCAACCCCGCGCAGTTCAACGAGTACGCGATCTGCGCGTTCGACCGCGCGCAGGTGGACGACTACGTGGACAAGTGGTTCCGCAACCAGACCGCGGCCGGGCGGTGGACGACCACGGAGATCGCCTCCCGGTTCAAGCGGGAGACCGCCACCCTCAACGACCTGGTCACGAACCCGCTGCTGCTGGCGTTCATCTGCATCCTCTACCGGGGCAGGAAGACGATCCCGCGCACCAGGGCCCGGCTCTACAGCCGGTGCGTCGAACTGCTGCTCGGCGAGTGGGACAAGACGAGGGAGATCATCGACGAGGTCCCCGACCTCGAACTGCTGCAAATCACCCTGTCCAGGATCGCGTCGCTCTCGTCCAGGCTGGAGAAGGCCTCGCCCCGGTTGACGTCACGGGTGATCGAGGAGGACCTGGTGCCCTTCCTGCTCCAGGAGGGCAAGGGCAGCGCGAAGTCCGCGGCGGCCTTCGTGCGGGACCTGCTGGCGATCTGCCGGGGCAGGGCGTGGATCTTCACCGACGTCGGCCTCGACGTCGACCACGAAGAGGTGTTCGCCTTCACCCACGCGAGCTTCCGCGAGTACTTCGAAGCCCTCTACCTGATCAGGAACTGCGCGAACAGCGCCGAACTGGCGGAGCACCTCTGGCCGCACGCGACGAGCGGCCGGGCGGAGGTGTACGCGCAGATCTGCGTGTCCCTGCACAACATCGGCAACGCGGCGGGCGGGTCGGAGGTCGTCCTGTCGATGTTGGCCGCGCTGGAGGAGAAGCTGCCGCTCCCCGATCCGGACCTGACGAAGACGTCCTCCGGGGTGGAGAGGGAATCGTTGCGGGAGGCGTTCCGCAGGCAGACCGTGCTGCGGGAGTCGGTCCTCATGTACGTGGTCAAGATGTCCGACTGCGTCCCGATGAGCCGCGCGGCCCTGCAACAACTGCTGGGGTACACGGTCCGCCAGGTCCCCGTCGGGCGCGTGGGGGCGATGAGCCTCGTCCTGGAGTCGTCCTACCACCACAAGGACGTGGTGATCGAACTGCTGGGCGAACTGCTCCGGGGGTCGGTCGGCCGGGAGGACGACCAGGACCGGCTGGTGTACCTGTGGTTCGCGATCCACGCGGGCTACCTCGCGGACTCCGTCGAGGACGGGCTCAGCACCCAGGCGGTCAAGGCGCTGCGCGCGATCGTGCAGGAGCAGTTGCCCTTCGTGGAACGGCTGACGGCGAACCGCGGCGAACTCGGGTACGCGATCCGGTGCCAGGCGGGAGCGTTGCCGGAGAACGCGTTCGCGTCCGGGACGGTGTGGAGCTTCGTCGACAAGTACACCGACCTGTTCCAGTGCTTCGACCAGCTCATCCCCTCGGTAGGGCCGCAGTCCGTCGCCACCTGGGTGCTCGACTCGCTGTCGATGGCTGACCGGGGCACCGCGCCCGTCGCGGCCGCGATGAAACTGCTGCGCGCGGTCGCCACCGGTGTCGAGCAGCACGGCCCGGTGTTCGAGAACCTGCTCATGCCCACGCGGGCGGCGACCGGCAACTGGGACATCGGCGGCCAGTTCGAGGAGGTGCTGGAACGGTCGTGCGGCTACCCGCTCGCCTGCCGGGAAGGACTGCTCTACCTGGCGACCGGGTGCGTGGAACTGGCCGAGCTGTGGCAGAACGACCGCGGCACCTCGCGCGAACGGCTCTACGAGTGGGCACGGGTCAACACCGCGTCCCGGCACGCCGTCGACTACCTGGAGCGGTGGTCGACGGGCGCGCTGACGGTGTGGAAGACCGAGAGCCAGGGGGTGTCGTGACGCCGCCGGGACGAACCGGCTAGTCCTTGCGCCGCAACGCCTTCGCCGAGGCGTACAGGCAGACGGCGGCGGCGGTCGCCAGGTTGAGGCTTTCGGCCGCGCCGTAGATCGGGACCTTGAGCGAGGTGTCCAGGTCGGCGATCACGGTGTCCGGCAGGCCGTGCGCTTCGCTGCCGAAGACCCACGCCGTGGGGTGGGCGAGGTCGCCGCGCTGGTCCGCGGTGTCCAGGTCGTCTGTCGCGTAGCCGTCCGCTGCGACGAGCGCGAGACCCGCTGTGCGACAGGCTTCGAAGACCTCGGCCGCGTCGCGGGCGCGGGCGATCGGCAGGTGGAAGACGCTGCCGGTGGAGGCGCGGACGCACTTGCCGTTGTGCGGGTCGACGGTGTCGCCCGCGAAGATCACCGCGTCGGCGCCGGTCGCGTCGGCGACCCGGACGACCGTGCCCGCGTTGCCGGGATCGGTGACGCCGTGCAGCACGGCCACCAGGCGCGGCGTGCCGCGCAGCGCGGTCTCCAGCGGCACGTCGACGGGATCGCACACGGCCAGAAGACCTTGGGGCGTCACGGTTTCCGAGAGCCCCGCGGCGGCCTTGTCGGTGATCGCGTTGATCCGCACGCCCGCTTCGAGCGCGGAGTCCACGATGGACCGGTTGCGTTCCGCGGCGGTGTCCGTCACGAACAGCTCGTGGACCCGGCCGCGACCCGCCGCGGACCAGACGAGCGCTTCGCGAACGGCTTGGGCGCCTTCGGCGAGGAATTGTTCCGCGCGGTCCCTGCCCGGACGGCGGGTCAGCCTCCGAGCAGCAACGACCCGAGGTGTCCGTTCGGTGAACGGAGCTGCCTCGGGTCGTTGTGCGCGAGTGTGGTCGCTCAGGCCTTGTCCTCGGCCAGCGGCGCGTTCACGTCGTCCGGCATGGCGGCCTTGGCCAGCTCGACGATCGCGGTGAAGGCGGCCGGGTCGCTGACGGCCAACTCGGCCAGGATCTTGCGGTCGACCTCGATCTCGGCCAGGCGCAGACCCTGGATGAAGCGGTTGTAGGTCATGCCGTTCGCGCGGACCGCGGCGTTGATGCGCTGGATCCACAGCTTGCGGAAGTCGCCCTTGCGCGCACGGCGGTCGCGGTACGCGTAGCCGAGCGAGTGGAGCACCTGCTCCTTGGCCTTGCGGTACAGCCTTGAGCGCTGGCCGCGGTAACCGCTGGCGAGCTCAAGGGTGGTACGGCGCTTCTTGTGGGCGTTCACGGCCCTTTTGACGCGTGCCACTGTTCATCCTGTCGATCTCGTGGGGCCCGGCGGGTGGCGCCGGGGCCCCGGTGTCCAAGGGGGTGGGGCAGGCTCAGATGCCGAGCAGCTTCTTCAGGCGAGGCACGTCGTTCTTCGCGACCTCGACCGTGCCGCTGAGCCGCCGGGTCAGCTTGCTCGACTTCTTCTCGAGCAGGTGGCGCTTGCCCGCCTTCTCGCGAAGCAGCTTGCCGCTACCGGTGACCCTGATCCGCTTGGAGGTCCCTTTGTGCGTCTTGTTCTTCGGCATTTCCGTCCTCGTCTCGTGCTGCCACCGGGATGGGGCGGCAATGCGCCTTGCGGCCGAAGCCGCAAGATCACTCCTGCGCTGTACCCGCGTCCTGCTCGGTCGCGGCGTCCACACCGTCGCCGTAGTCCGGCTTCAGGGGACGGGTCTTCGTGGTCTTGTGCGGCGCCAACACCATGATCATGTTGCGGCCGTCCTGCTTCGGGTTGGACTCGACGAAGCCCAGCTCGGCGACGTCCTCCGCCAGCTTCTGGAGCAGCCGGTAACCCAGCTCCGGGCGCGACTGCTCGCGACCGCGGAACATGATCGTCACCTTGACCTTGTTACCACCGGACAGGAACCGGGCCACGTGGCCCTTCTTCGTCTGGTAGTCGTGCGGGTCGATCTTCGGCCGGAGCTTCTGCTCCTTGATGACCGTCAGCTGCTGGTTGCGGCGTGACTCGCGGGCCTTCTGCGCGCTCTCGTACTTGAACTTGCCGTAGTCCATGAGCTTGCAGACCGGCGGCCGAGCCTGCGCGGCGACCTCCACGAGGTCCAGATCCGCTTCCTGGGCGAGTCGGAGCGCGTCCTCGATGCGAACGATCCCGACCTGCTCGCCGTTCGGTCCAACGAGACGGACCTCCGGCACCCGAATGCGGTCGTTGATGCGCGGCTCGGTGCTGGCGGGAGCACCTCGGTTCGAGGGACTTGTCATTCACGTCCTTTGAGACTCGTTGTGCGCCAAAAACAAGAGCCCCGACACCATTGCTGGTGCGGGGCCCGCCTCCGACCGATCACCCTTCACCGACGCGCGAACGCGTCGGGCGGAACGGCACGGTGGCCTTCCGCGGGGACCGGAACCCGGCTGCCTGAACGGCTGCACGGGTGGGAGCGGGGCTCCACTTGCCGCCCTCGCACGAACGAGGGCTGGTCGCGCCGTAAAGAGTAGCAGACGGAGTTGTCAACCCCCGAATCGGCGACCCGTTCCGCCGTCTTGCGACAATGTCCGGGTGACCGAGCAGCCCGAAGTCGACGTCCGCGAACTGTCCGACGTGCCCAGCATCGAGGTGATCAGCAGGGCGGCCGTCATGCTGCTGTCCGCCGCCGCCGAACGCCTCGGCCTCGCCGACGAGGACCCCGAGACCAGCCCGCGCCGGGACCTGGATGAGGCCCGACGGCTGATCACCGCGCTGGCCGGGCTGATCACCTCGTCCGTCGAGTACCTCGGCCCGCACGCCGGGCCGCTGCGGGACGGGTTGCAGTCCGTGCAGCGGGCGTTCCGCGAGGCGTCCGTGGTGCCGGACGCGCCCGGCGCCGGTCCGGGCGAGAAGTACACCGGGCCGGTCTACTAGCCCCGGATCCCCAACCTGGCCAGGCGGCGGGACGCCAGCACCGCGATCACCTCGGGGTCGCCGCGGCGCCAGCCGTCGACCGGGTCGTCGTCGAACCTGGCGAGCTGCGCCAACGACATGGTGTTCAGCGCGTGCAGCGCCAGCAGGTCGGTGCGGCCCGTGTCGCGCAGCCGCCTGGCGGCGAACGCCCTGCGGGCGAAGCGGAGGCGCAGCGGCAGCCAGGTGATCAGCAGGAACACCAGCGGGACGGCGATCAGGGCCACCGCCAGCCAGTGGGCGACCGTCTCCACGGCCTCGATCTGCGCCCTGCCCACGTCGGAGAGGGTCGTGCCCGCGTCCGTGCCCTTGCCCAGCGCGCCGGCCAGGTCGTCGCCCACCACCGGCACCCGGCCCGCGCTGCCCGCGGCGTCGGAGAAGGCGTCGTGCACGCGGTTGCCCGCGTTGACCAGGCCGTCGCCGGGGGCCCTCGCGGTGAGGACGCCGTCGCGGGCGCCCAGCGCGAACCAGACCCAGAACGCCACCCAGCCGAGTGCGAGCACGTCGGCGATGACCTGACGGGTGAACCGCGCGGCACCATCCGCGTACCACTTCATGCGCAACGTCTATCAGCATCCAGGTTCGACGGATAGTGGCGGGTGGCCGCCCGCTAAGGTGCGGTCGGTGTCCACCACGTTCGGCGACCTGCTCCGCACCCACCGCGTCCGTTCCGCTCTGACGCAGGAGGAGTTGGCCGCCGGTTCCGGTGTGAGCGTGCGCGCGATCAGCGACATGGAGCGCGGCCGGGCCAAGGGGCCGCAGCGGCGGACGGTCGAGGCGCTCGCGCGGGTGCTGGGTCTCGACGGCGCTGAGCTGCGCGAACTGGTCGACACCGCCAAGGCGGGCCGGATGCGGCACCAGGCCCCCGCGGCGCCGTGGGCGCTGCCGCCGGACGTGCCGGACCTGACCGGGCGGGCGGCGGAGCTGCGGCGGTTGGAGCAGGTGGCGGGCGGTGGCCGGGCGACGGAGGTCGTCGTGGTGCACGGGCCGCCGGGCGCGGGCAAGACGACGTTGGTGGTGCACGCCGCGTACCGGCTCGCGGAGCGGTTCCCGGACGGCTGCCTGTTCGTGAACCTGCGCGGGATGGACGCGCGGCCGGTGCCGCCGGGCGAGGTCATGCACAAGGTGCTGCGGACGCTGGGCATCCCGGAGGAGCGGATCCCGGCCGTCGAGGAGGAACGGGCCTCGCTGTACCGGGCGGAGCTGCGGGGGCGGTCCACCGCGCTGGTGCTGGACAACGCGGCCGACGAGGCGCAGGTGCGGCCGCTGCTGGCGACCGGGTCGTCGTCGCTGGTGCTGGTGACGTCCCGGCAAACGCTGGGAGGGCTGGAGGTGGGCGCGCGGCTGGCGCTGGACGTGTTGTCCGGCGCGGAATCCGTGTGGCTGCTGGGCGCCATCGCCGGTGTGGAGCGGATCTACGCCGAGCAGGCCGACGCCGAACGGGTCGCCGAGCTGTGCGGGCGCCTGCCGCTGGCGTTGCGGATCGCGGGCAACCGGTTGGCGAGCAGGCCGCGCTGGACGGTCGCGCACCTGGCCGAGCAACTGGGCGACGAGGGCCGCAGGCTCAGCGCGCTCACGTCCGGCGACCTGCGGGTGCGGGCCGCTTTCCTGATGTCCTACCAGCACCTGAACGAGCGGGCCGCGCTGGTGTTCCGGCGGATGTCGCTGGCGCCGGGCGGCGACGTGACGCCCTCGCTGGTCGCGGTGGCGGCGGGGATCGCGGAGGACGCGGCCGAGGAGACGTTGGAGGAACTGGTCGACGCGAGCCTCGTGGAGGTGTCCGCGACGGCGGGCCGGTACGTGTGCCACGACCTGCTGCGGGTGTTCGCGCGGGAACGACTGGCCGCGGACGAGTCGCCCGCGGTCCTCGACGAGGCGCGGTGGCGGACGATCGACTGGCTGCTGCGCGAGGCGCGGTCGTCGGCGCGGGTGTTCGGGCCGAACGGGGCCGACGGGGACCGCGACCACGCGGCGACATGGTTGCAGCGCGAGACCGGCCACTGGATCGGCGCGCTGCGGTTGGCGCACGCCGCGCGGCGGCACCGGACCGTGCTGGACGTGGCGACGGCGATGCACTGGTACTCCGACCAGCGCGGTGACGGGCTGCTGTGGCACGAGGTGTTCCGCTACGGCGTCGACGCGGCCCGCGCGCTCGGCAGCAGGCGCGACGAGGCCGTGCAGCTCAACTTCGTCTGCTGGACGCTGTGCGTGCTCCTGGACCAGCAGGACGCGGCGCTGGTGGTGCACGAGCAGGCGTGGGCGGCGGCGGTCGACTGCGGCGACCTGGCGGAGCAGGCGTGGGCGCTCTACTACCGGTCCGCGATCGAGCGGCGCCAGGGTCGGCTGGACGAGGCGAGCGCGTTCGCCGTGCGAGCGGTCGAGGGGTTCGAAGCGGCGGGTGACGAGCTGTCGGTGCAGTTCGCCCTGTCGAACCTGGGGATACTGCTGCACCTGTTCGGCCGGTACGCCGAATCGGCCGAGGTGCACCGCAAGTGCGTCGCCTTCCACCGGGCGCGCGTCGAGGACAGGCCGCACGACCGGGAGACGCTGGCGGTCAACCTGCTGAGGCTGGCCGCGAACCTGATCGCGTTGCGGGACTGGGACTCCGCGCGCGAGGCGTGCGAGGAGGCGCTGGAGCTGGCGCGGTCGACGCAGGCGCGCAACTCCGAGTCGGACGCGCTGTTCCGGCTCGGCGCGGTGCTGCACGGGCAGGGTGACGGCGCGGGCGCGGTGGCGCGGCTGCGGGAGGCCGTCGAGGTGGTCAACCCGATGCGCACGACGGCGCTGGTGGAGATGCTCGGCCTGCTCGCGACCGTGCACGACGGCCTGGGCGAAACCGACCAGGCGAGGTCGTACCGGTTGCGGGCGTTGGACATCTGCACGCGCTCGGGGACCGCGGCGACCCGCGCGATGAGCGAGGACCTGCGCCGGGCGCTGGACGCACCGGCCGAGGTGCGGACCGACGGGCACGCGTGACGCGGCCGGGCGGCCGGTGCCCCGGCGAGGGGGCGCCGGCCGCCCGAGGGCTCAGTCGCCGAGCACGGCCAGCGCGTCGATCTCCACCAGCAGGCCTGCCGGGAGTCCTACGTAGACGGTCGTGCGGGCGGAGTACGGCTCGGTCATGAACTCGCCGTAGGCGTCGTTCATCTCGCCGAAGTGGGCGGTGTCCGTGAGGTACACGCGCAGCATCACGACGTCGTCGAAGCTCGCGCCCGCGGCCTCCAGCACCGAGGCGACGTTGCGCAGGGTCTGCGCGGTCTGCTCCTTCACCGTGTCGCCGACGATCGCACCGGTCTCGGCGTCGAACGCGACCTGACCCGCGACCTGGAGGATGTTGCCCTTGCGGACGCCCTGCGAGAACTTCGCGATGGGCTTGGGCGCGGACTCGGTGTGGATCTCGATCTTCGGCAAGGCAGGAACCTCTCTAGTCGCGCGGCGAGTAGCCGCACTCGGTGGACGCCGCTCGCGCCGTGGCGAGCAGGTTGGGCACGAGGGCCAGCAGGCCCTCGAAGTCGAGCATCACCTTGGGGACGGACATCGAGACGGCCGCGACGACCTCGCCGCGGGAGCCGCGGATCGGCGCGCCGATGCAGTGGATGAAGTCCTCGTGCTCGGAGTTGTCCATCGCGTACCCGCGTTCGCGCACCCGTTCCAGCTCGGCCAGGTAGGCGGTCGCGTCGGTGATGGTGTTCGCGGTCAGCCTCGGGTACTCCATGGACTCCGCGACCTCGCGCCGCTTGGCCTCGGGCAGGTCCGACAGCAGGACCTTCGCCACGGCGGTGCAGTGCAGCGGGGCGCGGCGGCCGACGCGGGAGTACATCCGCATCGGGTGCGTGCTGTCGTACTTGTCGATGTAGATCACCTCGCCGCCCTCGTAGCTGGCGAGGTGGACGGTGTAGCCGGTGAGCGCGTTCAGCTCGCGCAGCGCGGCCTCGGCGCTGCGGCGGACGTCCCGCTCCTCCAGCGCTCGGTTGGCGAGGTCGAACAGCGCGGTGCCGAGCCGGTAGTGGTGCACGCCCTCGCGCTGCACGAACCGGTGCGACTCCAGGGTTCTCAGCAGTCTCAGCGCGGTCGACTTGTGCACGTCGATGACACCGGACAGCTCCTCCAGCGTCTTGGGGCCGGTCGCCAGTTCGCCGACGAGGGTCAACGCGCGGTCCAGGCTCTGGCTCATGGTGTCTCCCGTAGGTCGCCCGCCCTCAGGGTCGCCGCCGCCCAGGTGGGCTCGTCGGCGTCGAGCAGCGGTCCGGTGACCGACGCGGGCAGCGGCTGTCCGACGTCCTCGTGGGTCAGCAGCGCCGCGGCCGCTTGCAGGTGCCCCGCGCGCAGTCGCCTGGCGGGAGGGTTCCCGGCCAGGTGGGCGGCAAGATAACCCGCCGCGAACGCGTCGCCGGCGCCGACCGGTTCGACCACGTCCACGCGCAGCGCCCGCTGGTAGGTGTGGACGTCGCCCTCGACGAGCGTGGCGCCCTTCTCGCCCTGCTTCACGACGATGCTCGCCGGGCCGGGGAGCAGGGCGCGCAGCTCGTGCGGGTCGCCGGTCCCCCACACGGCCTCGGCCTCGTCGGCGCCCGCCAGCACCACGTCGGCGGCGTTCGCCAGGTCGCGCAGCACGGCCGGGTCGCGGTCGCGCCACAGCGCGGGCCGCCAGTTGAGGTCGAACGACACCAGGTGCCCGGTCCGGGGCGCGGTCAGGACGTCCCGCAGCAGCGCGAGGCAGGTGTCGGACAGGGCCGCGGTGATGCCGCTGACGTGCACCAACCGCACGTCGGCCAGGTCGAGGGCCCCCAGCACCCCCGGTCCCATGGCCGAGGCGGCGGAACCCCGCCGGTAGTAGCGGACGGGGCTCCCCGAGGCGTCGGCCTCCTTCACGTACAGGCCCGTCGGCCGCTCCGGGTCGACGTGCACCGCGCTCACGTCCACGCCCGCGCCGCCGACCCCGTCCAGGACGGCCTGACCGAACGCGTCCGCGCCCACCGCGCTCACCCACGAACTGGTGACACCCAGTCGGGCGAGATGGCAGGCCACATTGGACTCCGCGCCCCCGATCGCCCTGGTCCACTGCCGGACCGCGTGCGCGGGGCCTGGTTCGGCGGGTACCAGCACGACCATCGTCTCGCCGAGGCAGACCACACCGCCCGCTTGTTCGAACCTCATCCGCTTCTTTCCTCCGGACTTGCTCGTTGACGGCGGCTCAGGCGAATGTTACACACTTCAGCATCACATCGCGCAATAGCCGTTGCAAAATATGCAACGTGAGGAGCGAGACACGTGCACTCCGCCGACATCGACCGGACCGCGGTAGCCGCGCTGCGCGCGGAACGCATCGACTGGCAGTTCAAGGGTTTGCCGAGCTCGACGTTCGGCGCCACCGTCGGCGAGGTCGCCGACCGGCGCCTCGACCTGTTCGCCGACGGCTTCGTCGGCCCGCTCGTGGTGCTCGACGCGGCCGCGCTGGAGCACAACCTCACGACGATGGCGGCCTGGTGCGAGAAGCACGGCGTCGTGCTGGCGCCGCACGGCAAGACCACGATGTCGCCGCAGCTCTTCGCCCGCCAGCTCGACCTCGGCTCGTGGGCGATCACGGCGGCCAACGCCAGCCAGCTCAGGGTGTACCGGGCGTTCGGCGTGAGCCGGGTGCTGCTGGCCAACCAGCTCGTCGACCCCGCCGCGCTGCGGTGGCTGGCCGACGAGCTGGAGGCCGACCCGGCGTTCGAGTTCACCTGCTGGGTGGACTCGGTGGCGGGGGTCGAGGCGATGACCGCGGCGCTGGGGTCCACCAGCCGACCGGTCGACGTGCTCGTGGAGCTGGGCGCGGCGGGCGGCCGGACCGGCGCGCGGGACGCGGACACCGCCGTGGCGGTGGCGCAAGCGGTTGCGGACAGCCCGGCGCTGCGGCTCGTCGGCGTCGGCGGCTACGAGGGCGCGCTGGCGCACGACGCGTCCGAGCAGGCGAAGTCCACTGTGGACGCCTATCTTGACGCGGTGCGCGACCTGGTGCTGCGACTGGACGACGAGGGCCGGTTCGACGGGGTCGAGCAGGTCATCGTGACCGTCGGCGGCAGCGCGTACTTCGACCAGGTCGCCGCGGCGCTGACCAAGCCGTGGCCGGACGGGCTGCCGGTGCTGCCCGTGGTGCGCAGCGGCGCGTACGTGACGCACGACGACGGCTTCTACCGCGGCATCTCCCCGCTCGGCCGGACCGGGGGCGAGCAGCCGTTCCGGTCCGCGCTGCGGGCGTGGGCGCAGGTCACGTCGAAGCCGCAGGCCGACCTGGCGCTGCTGACGCTCGGCAAGCGCGACGCGTCGTTCGACGAGGGCCTGCCGGAACCCCAGGTCGTGCGGTCCGGAGGGGTGGAACGGCCGCTGAGGGGTGCGACCGTGACGGCCCTGAACGACCAGCACGCGTTCCTGGCGATCGGGGAGGAAGCGGTGGAGGTCGGGGACTGGATCGGGCTCGGCCTGTCCCACCCGTGCACCGTGTTCGACAAGTGGCGGCTCCTCCCCGTGGTCGACGGCACGACCGTCGTCGACTTCGTCCGGACCTACTTCTAGGGAGCAGGCGTGGACATCGTCTTCAAGGGCGCGCGGGTCGTGGACGGCACCGGCGCGCCGGAGTACCGGGCGGACGTGGGCGTGCGCGACGGCCGGATCGCGGGCATCGGCGACCGGCTGTCCGGCGGCCGGACCGTCGACGCCGACGGGCTGGTGCTGGCCCCCGGTTTCATCGACATGCACTCGCACTCCGACCTCCAGGTGCTGGCGAAGCCGGACCACCTCGCCAAGGTGTCGCAGGGCGTGACCAGCGAGGTGCTCGGCCAGGACGGGCTGTCGTACGCGCCCGTGGACGACGCCGTGCTGGAGACGCTGCGCGGCCAGCTCGCGGGCTGGAACGACGACCCGCCGGGCTTCGACTGGAACTGGCGGTCGGTCGGCGAGTACCTGGACCGGCTCGACCGGGGCATCGCCGTGAACGCCGCGTACCTGGTGCCGCAGGGCACCGTGCGGATGCTCTGCGTCGGCTGGGAGGACCGGCCCGCGACCCAGGCCGAGATCGACCGGATGCGGACCGTCGTCGCGGACTCCCTGCGGGAGGGCGCGATGGGACTCTCGTCCGGCCTCACCTACACGCCCGGCATGTACGCGAGCACGTCGGAACTCGTCCAGCTCTGCCAGGTCACGGGCTCGCTCGGCGGCTTCTACAGCCCGCACCACCGCAGCTACGGCGCCGGCGCGCTGGAGGCGTACGCGGAGATGGTCCAGGTGTCGCTGGACTCCGGCTGCCCGCTGCACCTCGCGCACGCCACGATGAACTTCCCGGTCAACGAGGGCCGCGCGGGCGAGCTGCTGACCTTGCTGGACGATGCCATCGCGGCGGGCGCGGACATCTCGCTCGACACGTACCCGTACCTGCCCGGCGCGACCTACCTGTCCGCGCTGCTGCCGAGCTGGGCCACCGAGGGCGGCCCGGAGGCGACCCTGGCCCGGCTGTCCGGCGCGGACAGCCGCGAGCGGATCCGGGTGGAGATCGAGGAGACCGGCTCGGACGGCTGCCACGGCGTGCCGGTCGACTGGGAGTCCATCGAGATCAACGGCGTGCGGCGCGCGGAGAACGCGCACCTGGTCGGCCACAGCGTCGCCGCGTCCGCGAGGACGGCGGGCCGGGCCGCGTCGGACTTGTACTTCGACACCCTGGTGGCCGAACGGCTCGGCACGTCGTGCCTCATGCACGTCGGCCACGAGGGCAACGTGCAGGCGATCATGCGCCACCCGGCCCACACCGGCGGCAGCGACGGCCTGCTGGTCGGCGACCGGCCGCACCCGCGCGCGTGGGGCACGTTCCCGCGCTACCTCGCGCGGTACGTGCGGGAACTGGGCGTCCTCGGCCTGGAGGACTGCGTCTCCCACCTCACCGGGCGGGCCGCCAAGCGGCTGCGCCTCACCGACCGCGGCCTCGTGCGCGAGGGCTACGCGGCGGACCTGGTCCTGTTCGACCCCGACGAGGTCGCGGACACCGCGACCTTCGACGAACCCCGGCAGGCGGCTACCGGCATCCCCTACGTGCTCGTCAACGGGGTGCCGGTGATCGACGGCGGTACGCACACCGGGGCGCTGCCCGGCCATTCCCTGCGCAACAACGGGAGAACGATGTGATCAACTGGCTCCAACACGAAACGGGCGGGCTGCTGACCCTGTCCGCGATCAGCATCGCCCTGCTGCTGATCATGATCATCCGGTTCAAGGTCGAGCCGTTCATCGCCCTGCTGATCGCCGGTCTGCTCGTCGCGCTCGCCGCGGGCCTCCCGGTGGAGACCCTGGTCGGGTCGGCCCAGAAGGCGTCGGGATCACTGCTGGAGGGCGGCTTCGGCGGCATCCTCGGGCACATCGCGTCGATCATCGGCCTCGGCACGCTGCTCGGCGCGATCCTGGAGGCCTCCGGCGGCGCGCAGGTGCTGACCGGGTCGCTGCTCAGGGCGTTCGGCGAGAAGCGCGCCCCGCTCGCGATGGGCCTGGCCGGACTCATCTTCGGCGTGCCGGTGTTCTTCGACATCGGCATCTTCGTGCTCGCGCCGCTCGTCTACGTGGCGGCGAAGCAGGGCGGCAAGTCGATCGTGCTGTACGCCATGCCGCTGCTCGCGGGCCTGTCGGTCATGCACGCGTTCATGCCTCCCCACCCCGGCCCGGTGGCCGCGGCGGGTCTGCTGAAGGTCGGCCTCGGCTGGATCATCATCATGGGCCTGGCCTGCGCGATCCCCGCGTGGTTCGTCGGCGGCATCCTGTACTCCACCTGGATCGGCAAGAAGATCAACGTGCCGGTGCCCGAGGAGATGCTGGCCGCCGCGCAGGAGGCCCAGGACGAGAACGAGGTGAAGAACCCGCCGTCGCTCGGGCTGGTGCTGGGGATCATCGCGATCCCGCTGGTGCTGATCCTCGCGGGCACGTTCGGCAGCATCCTGCTGACCAAGGGTTCCCGGCTCTACAGCGTGTTCACGTTCTTCGGCACGCCCGCGGTCGCGCTGACCATCGCGGTGCTGCTCGCCACGTACCTGCTCGGCTACCGCCGCGGCATGACCCGCGACCAGCTCACCGAGCTGACCGGCAAGTCGCTGCGCCCGGTCGGCATGATCCTGCTCGTCGTCGGCGCGGGCGGCTTCTTCGGCGCCGTGCTCTCGGCGACCGGCGTCGGCAAGGTGCTCGCGACGTCGTTGTCCGACGCGGGCCTGCCGGTGATCGCGCTGGCGTACGTCATCAGTTGCGGCATGCGCATCGCCCAGGGCTCCGCCACCGTCGCCATCGTCACCACCACCGGCATCGTCGCGCCGGTCGTGGCGGACCTGAACTACTCGCAGCCCCAGTTGGCGCTGCTGGTCATGTCGATCGCGGCGGGCTCGATCATCGCGTCGCACGTGAACGACGGCGGTTTCTGGATCGTGTCGCGCTACTTCGGCCTGTCGGTCAAGGAGACGCTCCAGACGTGGACCGTGCTGGAGACCGTGCTGTCGGTGGTCGGCTTCATCATGGCGGCCGGGCTCAGCCTGGTCTTCTGACCGCTCTCCCGAACCCCAGGGCCCGCCCGGCACGATCGCCGGGCGGGCCTTTCGGCGTATTCCATCACCCGTTCAGCCCAGCTCGACGTATTCGAATAGCGACATCGATCACCTCGCGAAAAAATGAATGAAGTTTGGCAATACTCCGCACAATTGCGGCCTCGAAGAAGGCCGTCCACGATCGTGCGCCGACGTGCGAAAAACCACTTCGCAGAGTGTGAAAACTGACCGCGAGTTCACCCGAACCGGGCGCTCCCATCACACTTTGTCGTCATCATCGGGCGTGCGACCAGGACGATGATCACTCACAGCCCCTCCCCTCGATTGGGTGCCACACCTACCGAAACCGCTGCTCACTGAGGCAGACTTCCGACCGCACCCCGAAGTCGCGGCCCGGTTCCAGCAGGTCGGAGACGCGCATTCGACAGTGCGGCCCCGGTGGTTCGGAATTGTCTTCACGTCCTTTTCCCCGCCACCGAAACCCGGCGAAAGTATTCTTCCACTCAGGGAGCATTCATGACTGGAACCCAGTACACACTCCGCGTCGTGAACAACTCCACGAACTTCGTGGACATGTGCATGTACCAGGAGGACCCGAACCTCGGAGTCCCGAACGTCGTGTCGCTGGCCTGGTTCGCCAAGCCCGCGTACGAGACGACGACCGTGGTCTTCCGCTGGACGGTCGACTACTCGTTCGTCTGGTCGGAGACCGGGGAACTCATCCCCGGCGTCTACTTCGACGCCTCGCAGACCTGGCCGGCGGACCCGAGCACCGTCGGCACCTCGACGGACACCAAGGCGGGCAACCAGATCGGTTTCTCGCACCCGTCGCCCAACGCGTACACGTTCACGTCGACGCCCTTCCCCGGCGCGAAGGTGGGCTCGCTGTACGTCACGGAGAACCCGAACGTCCCGTTGAGGCGGTCCAGCGTCGGCATCGGCATGTCCGGGGCGGGCACGTTCGCCGTGCAGGCCCAGCCGAACCTCAACCTGACGTTCACGCCCCACCCGGTGTACTACCTCGCCGCGGGCACCTACTCCCAGGGCGAGGTGCTCGACATCGCGTCCATGACCAACCCGACCGACATCCGGTTCCCGGACGGCGTGTTCTCGATGACGGCGACCCTCACCAAGAACAACTCCTGGGTCGTCAACGACACGCCCGCGGCGAACGCCCTGGAGCACAAGCAGAGCCTCACCGACCGGCGGCGCGTGCTCGCGGGGGCGACGCGATGACCGCCTCGGGCGAGACCTCGGCGGCGCCGAGTAAGGACGACGGCGGGGCGCTGGAGTTCCCGGAGGGCGGCTACACCAAGGTCAAGGTGGTCCCGATCGGCGGTGGCCAGGGTTCGCTGACCAACGGCACCGGCACCTACTCCTCGTTCGGGACCTTCTCGGCCGGGCAGTTCAGCCCCGGTGACCTGCCGAGGATCGGCGACTACTACAACATCTCGGCCACCCACGAAGGCGTCAACTACGACTTCCCGCGCTGGAAGTGCACCCACGCGGGAGGCACGAGCGACTTCCGGGAAAACTGACCCACGACGAAGGGGCCCGTCCGGCGACGTCGCCGGACGGGCCCCTTCCACCGGTACGACTAGCCGGTCACCTTCTTGCCGTCCGGGGTGGAGGCGAACCAGACGCCGCCGACGCCCTGGCCCTTGGCCTCGCCGCAGACCTTGTCCTGCGCGAAGGTGTACAGCGGCTTGCCCGCGATGGTGAGCTGCTTGCCGCCGTCCTCACGGGTGATCGTGCTGACGAGGACCTTGTCGACGCCCTGCACCTCGAAGTTGCCCGAGGGCACGAGGGCGGGCGGCCAGGTGACCGCGCACTCGCCGGAGCAGTTGGAGACGTCCGCGGTGTCCTTGTCGAACGTGTACAGGGTCATGCCGCCCTTGTCGGTCAGCACGGTGCCCAGGGTGCCGACGGACGCCGTGGTGAGCGCGAGTTCCTTGTTCTCGGTGGCCTTCTGGCCGTCCGGGGACGCCGCGAACCACGTGTCCTTGAAGCCCTGGCTCTTGGCGTCGCCGGGAGCCTTGTCCTCGACCGAGGTGTACAGCGGCCAGCCCTTGGCCGTGACCTGCTTGGTGCCGTCCTTGCGGGCCACCGTGCCGAGCACCGACTTGTCCACGCCCTGCACCTGGACGTCGTCGGACGTCGTGAGCACCGGCGGGAACTTCTTCACGCACTCCTCGTCGCAGTTGGAGACCGAGGGGCTCGCGGTGTCCTTGTCGAACCGGTACACGGTCTGACCGGCACCACTGGTCAGCACGGTCCCCAGACCGGGCACGACAGCGGTCGCGAGCGCGACACCCGCACCTTGCCCACCCCCGGCCTTCTTGCCCTCCGGCGTGGCCGCGAACCACACCCCACCAACACCCTGCCCCTTGGTGTCACCGGGCCCGGTGTCCTTCGCGAACTCGTAGAGCGCCCACCCGGCCACGGTCAACTGCTTGGTCCCGTCCTTGCGGGTCAACGTCGACACGAGCGCCTTGTCGACACCCTGCACCTCAAGATCGCCCTGGGGCGCCAACGCGGGCGGCCACTGCGCCTCGCAGTCGTCGACGCAGGTCGACGTCGGTGGATCGGTCTTGTCCTTGTCGAACCGGTACAACGTCTTCCCGTTGCTACCGGTCAGAACCTGCCCCAGGTCACCGACCTTCGCGGACGTCAGCGCAACCACCTTGCCCTGCGCCAACTTCTGCGCCCCCGAGTCCGCGTTCGGAGACCCCGCGGTGGTAGCCGCCTGGCCACAAGCGCTCAACAACGTGAGCCCGAGAACAGCCGCCGCCCCGAAAATGGCCGCACGAGTACCAGACATGGTGCCCAACCTCCTTGGATGGCCGCTCGCTCCCCTGTTCCGCGGCGACCGACTGCCCACAACACGGACAGCGCGGGAGAATGGTTCAAAACTCGTCAGAAATTTTTCCGCAACCCCCCGACCAGCAACGCAACAAGATCACCCCCGCGCCACGACCCCCTTCGCGAACCCCGCCAGGTACGTCCCCAACCCACGCCTGCCGTGCCGCATCATCACCTGGTGGTTCGCCACCAACGCAGGCCGCAACAACGGCCCAAGCGCCCGCAACACCGGCTTCCCCACGGTCACCTCCTGGTCGTAGACCAACCGCGCCCCAGCACCACACGGCTGAACCCACCACCCGACCGTGCCGTTCAGATCACCTTCCAGGTTCGCCACCAGAACGAGCTTCTCCGAATCCCGAGTGTGATGACTGGCCTCGAACACCAACTCGTAGGGCAGGAACGACCGGCAGGACAACACGGCCCGCTCCTCACCAACCTGAACAGCCCGCCGCACCTCAGGCCACCAGAGCGGATAACTGCCCAGGTCCGCAAGAACGTCAAAGGCGTCACCAGGAAGGCAGTCCACCAACCAGACACTGCGAAAACGGTAGTGGTTGAACGACACCCGGCGAGTATCACCAAGCAGCAGCAAGAACCGCTCAACGGACAGTTCCACTTCACCCGTTCGGCCCCGAAAAGCTACTCAGCGCACGTCCACAACCACAACACCCAAACCACACCGTAACAAGAAGACCCATAACCACGACTGGCACTCAGAGGCCGTACGGGTTGTGCGTCCCACCACCAAGGAGACCCATGACCTACCCAACCCCAACAGACCCGTGGCACAACACCTCACTGGTCCCGGTCACAACCACCTACACCCCACGCGTCTCCGACGCGCACATCACCGTGGCCTGGATAGCCACCGCCTTCACCCTCGGCTACATGCTCCCGTGGGCAGTAGCCGCAACAAGGCGAAAGTCCAACTCAGCAGCCATCGGCCTGCTCAACTTCTTCGCGGGCTGGACAGCAGTGGGCTGGCTAGTAGCACTAGTACTGGCCTGCACAGCAGAACCGGTAAGAGGCGTCTACATGAACATCACCCCCACCTACCAACCAGGCGCACTACCACCCCCACCAGGCTGGTACCCAGACGGCACAGGCGGCACCCGCTACTGGGACGGCACCCGCTGGACCACAGTCTGACCACCAGCAAACCGGGGCCACAAACCTCCCGACCACCCACAAAACCGGCGCCCACAACCGCCCAACCACCCACAAAACCGGCGCCAAAAACCCGCCCAACCACCTACGACCCGCCACGCCGCCTACGCAACCGTGGCCGATTTTACTTGGGGGATTTGCCCCTTAAACTCGCGTCGGACGGCAGCTTCACCTCTGCCCTTTATTGTCCGACGAAGGGGCAAATCTAGGGGCCCCAAGTCAAATCGGCCACCCACCACCAAAACCCGGCCCCCACCGGAACCTCAAACCCCAACCCCCTCCAAAACATTCCTCAAAAACTGCCCCGTATAACTCTTCTCCTCCCCAGCAACCTGCTCAGGAGTCCCCTCAGCGATCACCATCCCACCCCCGGACCCACCCTCAGGCCCCATATCCACAACCCAATCCGAAGTCTTGATCACATCCAGGTTATGCTCGATCACCACAACACTGTTCCCCTTGTCCACCAACCCGTTGATCACCCCGAGCAACTTCCGAATATCCTCGAAGTGCAACCCGGTCGTCGGCTCATCAAGGATGTACACAGTCCGCCCAGTCGACCGCTTCTGCAACTCAGAAGCCAACTTCACCCTCTGAGCCTCCCCACCGGACAACGTAGGCGCAGGCTGCCCCAACCGCACATACCCGAGCCCCACATCCACCAACGTCCTCAAATGCCGATGGATGGCGTTGATCGGCTCGAAGAACGAAGCAGCCTCCTCGATAGGCATGTCCAGCACTTCCGAGATCGTCTTCCCCTTGTAGTGCACCTCAAGGGTCTCCCGGTTGTACCGCGCCCCCTTGCACACCTCACAGGGCACATACACATCCGGCAGGAAGTTCATCTCGATCTTGATCGTGCCGTCACCAGCACAGGCCTCACAACGCCCACCCTTGACGTTGAACGAGAACCGCCCAGGCAGATACCCCCGCACCTTCGCCTCGGTGGTAGACGCGAACAACTTCCGGATGTGGTCGAACACCCCGGTGTACGTAGCCGCGTTCGACCGCGGAGTACGACCGATCGGCGACTGGTCCACCTGCACCAGCTTGTCGACCTCTTCCAACCCCTTGATCCGCGTGTGCCGACCGGGAACCTGCCGAGCACCGTTCAACTTGTTCGCCAGCACGGTCGCCAGGATGTCGTTGACCAGAGTCGACTTCCCCGACCCGGACACCCCCGTCACAGACACCAGGCACCCCAACGGGAACGACACGTCGATCCCGCGCAGGTTATGCTCCCGAGCCCCCACGACCGTCAACTGCCGCTTCTTGTCGACAGGACGACGCGACGACGGCATCGGAATCGCCTTGCGACCGGACAGGTACGCCCCGGTCATCGACTCCTTGTTCTTCAACAGCGCCTTGTACGGCCCGCTGTGCACCACGTGCCCGCCGTGCTCACCGGCACCGGGCCCGATGTCCACCACCCAGTCGGACGTCCGGATCGTGTCCTCGTCGTGCTCCACCACGATCAGCGTGTTCCCGAGGTCCCGCAACCGGATCAGCGTGTCGATCAGCCGGTGGTTGTCCCGCTGGTGCAGCCCGATCGACGGCTCGTCCAGCACGTACAGCACGCCGACCAGCCCGGACCCGATCTGCGTCGCCAGCCGGATCCGCTGCGCCTCACCACCGGACAACGTCCCGGACGCGCGGTCCAGCGACAGGTACGTCAGCCCCACGTCGAGCAGGAAGTGCAGCCGCGCCTGGATCTCCTTCAGCACGGCACCGGCGATCATCGACTCGCGCTTGCCCAGCTTCAACCCGTCCAGGAACTCCGAGCACTCCGACACGCTCATCGCGCACACCTCGGCGATGGACTTGTCGCCCTTGCGCCCGTGGTGCAGCGTCACGGCCAGGATCTCGGGCTTGAGCCGCGTGCCCTGACACGTCGGGCAGGGCACCTCCCGCATGTAGCCCTCGTACTTCTCCCGCATGTACTCGGACTCGGTCTGCTCCTGGCGGCGCTCCAGGAACGGGATCACGCCCTCGTAGTTCGCGTAGTACGAGCGCTCGCGGCCGTACCGGTTCTTGTACCGGACGTGGACCTGCTCGTTCACGCCGTGCAGCACGGCCTTCTGCACCTTCGCGGGCAGCGAGCGCCACGGCGTGTCCATCCGGTAGCCGATGGTCTCGCCGAGCGACTCCAGCAGCCGGACGAAGTAGTCGGCGGTCTGGCCACCGGCCCACGGCGCGATGGCGCCGCCGCCCAGCGACAGCTCGTCGTCCGGCACGACCAGCTCGGGGTCGACCTCCTTGCGCACGCCGAGACCGGTGCACGCGGGGCACGCCCCGTACGGCGAGTTGAACGAGAACGAGCGCGGTTCGAGGTCCTCGATCGCGAGCGGGTGGCCGTTCGGGCAGGCCAGGTGCTCGGAGAAGCCGCGCTCCCGCTCGGGGTCGGTCTCGGGCAGGTCGACGAACTCCAGCACGACGAGCCCGTCCGCCAGGCGCAGCGCGGTCTCGACCGAGTCCGTGAGGCGCTGCTTGGAGCTCGCCTTCACCGACAGCCGGTCGATCACCACGGAGATCTCGTGCTTCTCCTGCTTCTTGAGCTTCGGCACCTCGGCCAGCGCGTACACCGTGCCGTCGACCTTCGCGCGCGAGTACCCCTGGGCCTGCAACGCGGAGAAGAGGTCGATGTACTCGCCCTTGCGGCCGCGGATCACCGGCGCGAGGACCTGGAACTTCACGCCCTGCTGCATCGCCAGTACCTGGTCGACGATCTGCTGCGGCGTCTGCTTGCTGATCGGCTCGCCGCACGTCGGGCAGTGCGCCTTGCCCGCGCGGGCGTAGAGCAGGCGCAGGTAGTCGTACACCTCGGTGATCGTGCCGACGGTCGAGCGCGGGTTGCGGCTGGTCGACTTCTGGTCGATCGACACCGCGGGCGACAGGCCCTCGATGAAGTCGACGTCCGGCTTGTCCATCTGCCCGAGGAACTGGCGCGCGTACGCGGACAGCGACTCGACGTACCTCCGCTGCCCCTCGGCGAAGATCGTGTCGAACGCGAGGCTGGACTTGCCCGAGCCGGAGAGCCCGGTGAACACGATGAGGGCGTCCCTCGGCAGGTCGAGGTCCACGCCCCGCAGGTTGTGCTCGCGAGCGCCGCGAACGACAAGGCGGTCGGCCACTGGGTGGTTCCCTTCGGCTACGGGTTGGGCGAGTCCGGCCATGCAGACGCCGGGTTCGTGCGGTACCGAACACACGTTCGAAAAAGCGTACTAAACACCACTGGTGCCCGCGCGGCGGGTCGGCCCCGTTCGGGGCGGCCTGGCCGCGGGAGGTGGGCCGCCAACCATGCTAGGTGCGGGCACCGACAAAAACGGCAGGACCCTCCTCGGCATTCCACGGCGGGCCGCCGGACCCCGCACCCGCAGCCACAGCAGCCACAGGAGCCCCACCAGTCACGCGGAGCACCGGTTTCGGGAGACCTATTTCACCCGTTCAGGTAGGACTTGCGGCCCTCCGCACGTCCAGCGGGTCATGGGTAGAGTCGAGATCACCGCCAGTCAGGAACTCCCGTGATCGACGCTCTTCCGAGCCACGGCGAACACTCCTAGGCTGGTCGGCACACAAATCGAGCCTCAACGTCGGGGAGAGGCATTCATGAGCTTTGCCAACACCGGTTCCCAGGTGCAGTCCGTCGTGCCCGCGCCGAGGGAGCAGTCCGCCGCGGCGCAGCTCGCCAGCGGGCACCTCGCGGCCGTCGACCGGGCCACCGAGGCCTTCTACGCCGCCGTCGCGGAACTGGACACCTCCGCCGTGCGCGGCCCCAGCCTGCTGCCGGGGTGGACGCGCGCGCACGTCATCAGCCACGTGGCCCGCAACGCGGACGCGCTGGTCAACCTGCTGACGTGGGCGAGGACGGGCGTCGAGCACCAGGCGTACACCAGCCGCGCCGATCGCGACGCGGACATCGAGGAGGGGTCGACGCGCATCCTCCAGCTCCTGCGCGCGGACCTGGACTCGGCGTGCCTGCGGTTCGCCGCGGCGGCCGAGGCGATGCCCGCGTCGGCGTGGGAGGCGGAGGTCTCGCAGCCCAGTGGCGGCACGATCCTCGGCCACCAGGTGCCGTGGCTGCGGCTGCGCGAGCTGCTGTTCCACCTGGTCGACCTGAACGTGGGCCACGACTTCGACGACATCCCGGAGGAGTTCCTCGAAGACCTGGTGGACGGCCTGGTCGGGCACTTCGCGGACAAACCGGACGTGCCCGCGGCGCGGATCGAGGTCCTGCTGCCGGACGCCCGTCAGCGGGTGTGGGAGCTCAGCACCGTGGGCACGGACAGCTCCCCGACGGTCAGCGGCGGCGCCTCGGACGTGATCGGCTGGCTCAGCGGCCGCCACGACGGCTCGCGGCTGAGCGGCGACGTGCCGAACCTCCCCGACTGGATCTGAGCGGGAGCACCGCCGACGAACCGGGGCGCCGACAGCCGGACCGAGAGCAGCAGGCGGACCAGCACCGGCCCCCGGCTCGCGGCGGTGAGCCACGTGTAGGACGGGCGTTCGACGAACTTCGTCAGCAGCCAGCCGAGCAGCACGGCCGTGCCGAGGAAGGCCGCGAGCCGCGCCCCCGGCCCGAAGCCGAGGCGCGCGAGGTAGGCCAGCACGACGTAGCCGATCTCCTGGTGCGCCAGGTAGACGCCGTAGGAGATGCTCGCCAGCCACTTGATGGGCGTCGCGAGCAGGCGGATCGGCCCGACGTTCCAGTCCGGACCGGACGCCGCGGCGCAGAACCCGAGCAGCAGCACGCCGAGGCCGAGCGTCGACTCCAGGTCCGAGCTGTGGATGGCCTGCGCGGACAGCGCGGACACCAGCAGCGCGCCCAGGTGCCCGCTGCGCAGCCGGTTCTTCGACCACAGCCAGATGCCGACGCCGATCGCGAAGAGCTGGGCGCGGTGCACGCCGAAGCCGTCGTACAGCGTGCGCACGACGCCGGGGTCGTTCGTCCAGATCCGCACGACCAGCGGCCCGAACACCAGCGCCCACAGCAGCGCCCTCAGCCACGGCCCGCGCAGCCGCGCGCAGAGCACGGCCGCCGCGACGAACCCGGTGATCTGCACGGGCAGGGTCCAGTACGAGTAGTCGACGAGCTGGACGTCCGCCACCCAGTTCTGCAACATGAACACGTTCAGCACCAGGTCGCGGACCGTGAGCTGGCTCCACCCGACGGGCGCGAGCCAGCGCAGCACGGAGAACGTGACGACCGCGGCCACCACGTAGGCGGGCAGCAGCCTCGCCAGCCGGTTGCGCAGGAACTTCAGCGGCGCGCCCTTCGACAGGGTCGCGCAGGCGAAGTACGCCGACATCACGACCAGCCCGCTGGCCCCCATCTCGAGCGGGAACGTGAACAGCGGGGCACCGACCTCGGGCCGCACCTGCGGTCCCGCGTGCGTGGCGTGCTGCACCAGGACCGACGCCACGGCGAGCACGCGCAGGACGTCCCAGTTGATCTGCCTCGCGGAGGCGCTTGAGGAGTTCGACACGAGAGGGGAGAACCTGTCCGGAGGGGGCGGAAACGATCTTCGTTGAGCCTAACGGCCCAACCTGTAGGGACCCTGAAGGAGTACGTGTTCCGCGTCCGACCGACTACCGTCGGCCACTGTGGACGTACAAGAGGACTACACCGGTCACGTCGATCCGGGCGGCCCCGCCGCGCGCCGGACCCTGGACGCGCTGACCATCACGAAGGTCTCCGTCGGCCCGATGGACAACAACGCCTACCTGCTGGTCTGCCGGGCGACCGACGAGGCGCTGCTCATCGACGCCGCGGCCGACCCCGAACGCCTGTCCGACCTGGTCGGCCACTCGCCGGAGCGGCCGAGGCTCAAGACCATCGTCACGACCCACCAGCACGCCGACCACTGGCAGGCGCTGGGCGCGGTCGCGGGCGCCAACGGCTCGAACACCATCGCCCACGCCGCCGACGCCGCCCCGCTCCCGGTGCCGCCGGACCAGCTCGTGGACCACGGCGACACCGTGCTGGTGGGCGAGGTCCCCCTGACCGTCATCCACCTGCGCGGCCACACACCGGGCTCGATCGCACTGCTCTACCAGGACCCCGCGGGCCACGGCCACCTGTTCACCGGCGACTCGCTGTTCCCCGGCGGTCCGGGGAAGACGGCGGACCCGGAGAAGTTCGGGTCGCTGATGGACGACCTGGAGGCGCGGGTGTTCGGCTCACTGGCCGACGACACCTGGTTCTACCCCGGCCACGGGGATGACTCGACGTTGGGCGAGCAGCGTCCGCACCTGGCGGAGTGGCGTTCGCGGGGCTGGTGAGGTTGGCCACGCCAGGGCTCCCGACGCGGGTCGGGAGCCCTACGCGGTTTCACGCGGCGTGGCGGACACCTTCCGGACGAACTTCTCCTCCGGCCAGAAGGTGTCTCCCAGCGTCAACTGATCGAAAAGCACGCAGACCGCTCCGGGTGTGTCCTCGGAATCCCAGACGGCCGAAACATCCCGGCCGCGTTCGTTCCCGTGCCGACTCAGCCAGTAGATCCTGTCGCCCCGTCTGAGTTTGACGGCCGATACGATCTCCCGACGTGACGACCTGCGAGTACTCGGTTGTCCGACCCGTGCGGTGAAACCGTATTCCCCGGTAGGCCGAGGGCAGCGCCAGACGATCCGGAACTGCTCGTCGATCGGCAACACGGGCGAACCCACGCGCACTTCTTCGACCAGGTAGAACGTGACGAGCCGACGCGCCTTGTCCGACATCTCCCGCCAGGGTTTCGAGAGCGCTTCGGCATGTGCCTCGTCATCCGACTCCAACTTCGTGGCGATGGCGGCCAGATCGCGGTCGGTCGCGGTTTCGGTGCGGAGTTCCTGGATCGACCGGGTCAACGCGTCGGGGTCGATCCGAAGGCGGCCTTCAACTCTTTTGGCCACGTAGTTGTCACGTGCGTCGATGTTGACGTGAAGGGGCGGATCGTCGACGGCGGGTTCGCGAGCCCATTGAGCCGCGTCGAAGCAAGCCGCCAACCACTGTGCCTCGGCCATGCTCAGTATCGCGTCCCCCGCTATTGGCATACCGGAAGGCAGACCTGGTCGGCCGTTGGGGTGGAAGTGCTCAGGACCGATGTGCTCCGGGTACCAGCCGAGGTCGCCGTGGAGCAGGGTCGCGAATCCCTCACCCCGGCGCTGCCAGAAGATCAGATCCTCGCCGAACACGTTCACGTGGTGTTGCACGATGTCCGATGGACCGAACTCGACGCCCGCCATCTCGCCCAACTGGGCCTGGATGATCCGGTTGCCCCGATAGCGGCTCAGGTAGTGTCTGACCTCGGCGACGAAGTCCGCGATGGAGTCGTCGTCCACCTTCTGGTCAGGCCTGACGGTGATCGTCTTGAGCACCTCCCCGGCGCGGCGCGCCGACAACAACTGCTTGGTGGCATTGGCCCAGTGGAGACCGCCGGTGTCCGGGTCGTGCACAACGCAGAGCACCGGGATGTTGCCGTCGGCCCAGGTGCGGCCGTGGTCACCGATCGGCACGGCGTACCCGTCGACCCTTCGCCACGAACGGCCGCCCTTGACCTGGATCTTGACCAGGTCTCCGGTGACCTCACCGTCCGCGGTGAACGTGACGTGCAGGTCCTCGCCGAAGTCGTTCTGGCCGTCCACCTCCTGAACGATGTGGTTGTGCCGCTCCAGCAGCGTCCGCAGCGCGTTGACCGCCGCACGGTCGGGCCTGCGAGAATCGGGCACCTTCGGCAACGGACCCTCCGGATCATGGTGCGCGGCGACCGGACAGGTGGTCCGCGACAGGTTGGTCACGCGTGGGCTCTCGACACGGATCGGGAGCACCACACGGTTTCACGCGCCGAGGTTTTCCACACCGGGTGGTGGGCTCACGCCGACCGGCGTGAAGATGAACGCGATGCTCGACGTTTCCAGCACGACGATCGTGAGGTCGTAGTAGGTGCCGACCGTGAGGGTCGTGCGAGTTCTGCTGACCGCCGACAGGTGCGGCAACGCATCCTCCCGGAAAGCGTCGATGACGTCCGGTGAGAGCGCGTAGTGCGAGACACCAACGCCGCTCAGCAATCGGGCGGGTGCCTGCACCGTGCCGTTCACCCCGGTCACCCGCACCACGGTCGCGAGCAACGGGCTGAAGGCGTTCCCCGACGACCGAAGGTAGATCTCGACGCCCGGTTTGACGGGCCCGCCGAACACTCCCGGTTCGCGCATCACCACGGGGATGTTCGTCGGCGATTCCCCGGTCATGAGGATCGGCAACTGGAGGTTCAACTGGGTGATGACGTCGTTCGCGGACGCGGTGAACGGAACGTCCGGTTTCGAACTCGTGGTCGTCGGTGACGTAGCCACCACGCTGGTTGAGATGGATTCCGCACCCGACCGCGCGCTCCCCCCGCCGCACCCAGCGACAAGCGCGCAGGCCAGCAGTGCGAACAGCATGCGCATGTCAACCCTTTCGACGACGTTGCCCCAGTCGTCGAAAGGGTTGTGGAGTCCGTTACGACCTGGTCGCGTTACTCATCCCATCGAGTGTTCTCACGGCATTCGGCCACCGCTCGGACCCGCAGGCCAGGAGTGCAGCCGAAGATCCACTGTGGACTGTGCATCTCGTCAGTCGACCACCAGGACCGACCGCGTTCGGGGGCCGGTGCCGCGTTCCTGTTGGCGGCGGACCAGCCAGGTGCCCGGTGCGATGCCGCTGCCGCCGTGTTCGGGGTGCACCAGGTAGGCCGGGGCGGTGTTGTGGAAGACCGCTATCCCCAAGCCGAGCGGGTCGTGGAAGTCGGTTGTCCATCGACACGTGCGGGGGTCGGCGGTCAAGGTGTGGGGGTTGTTGCCCGCGGACGCGCGGATGAGGTCCACGCCTGACGGTGGGACGTCGGCCCAGTGGGGTCTCCACCTGAGGTGGACGGTGCCCAGCAGGTCGAGTGGGATGACGATCAGGTCGCCCTGGGCCTGCAAGCCGTCGATGACGGGTACGACGGTCTGCTTCTCCAGGTGGTCCAGTACGGAAAGTCCGGTTCGGTCGAGGAGTTCGA
>NZ_JANYMP010000041.1 GCF_025061645.1 Umezawaea endophytica
TCGTGGTCGGGTGCTCCGGTGAGGTGGTGGTCGACCGCCTGGATCGCCTCGCCGAGCAGGCGGCGGACGTGGCCGCCCCTGGCGCGGTAGAGGGCGCGGCGGCCGTCGCGGCGGGTGGAGACGAGGCCCGCGAGGCGGAGCTTGGCGAGGTGCTGGGAGACGGCCGGGCGGGCGGTGCCGACCTCGGCGGCGAGCGTGGTGACGTCGTACTCGGCGCCGCAGAGCAGCCACAGCACGCGCAGGCGGGTGCCGTCGGCGAGCATCCGGAACACGTCCACGGCCGTGTTAACGTGGTCGGTCGCCGGGAGTTCCTGCCAGTTCGTGGTTGTTGCAACGTCGTCGCGTGCGTACATGAGCACGTATGGTGCCACCTTCGGGCGATCCAGGAGGCACGACGATGCTCGCGGCGTTGCGGGACCGGACCTACCGGCGGCTGTTCGCGGCCCAGGTGGTGGCGCTGACCGGCACCGGGCTGGCCACGGTCGCGCTCGGGCTGCTGGCCCACCGGCTCGCGGGACCGGACGCGGGGATCGTCCTCGGCACCGCGCTGGCGGTGAAGATGGTCGCGTACGTGACCGTCGCGCCACTGGCGGGGGTGCTCGCGGACCTCCTGCCGCGCAAGGCCTTCCTGGTCTGCCTCGACCTGGTGCGGGCGGGCGTGGCGCTCGTCCTGCCGTGGGTGGGGGAGATCTGGCAGGTGTACCTGCTGATCTTCGTGCTCCAGGCCGCGTCCGCCGCGTTCACGCCCACGTTCCAGGCCACCATCCCCGACGTGCTGCCCGACGAGCGCGACTACACGTCGGCGCTGACGCTGAGCAGGCTCGCCTACGACCTGGAGAGCCTGCTCAGCCCGCTGCTGGCCGCCGCGGTGCTGCTCGCGGTGACCCCCGACCGGCTGTTCCTCGGCACCTCGCTGGGGTTCGCCGCCTCCGCGCTGCTGGTGGTGTCCGCGCTGCTGCCGTCCGAACGGCCCGCGCGCCGCCGCGTCCGCAAGCCCGTGACCAGGGGCGTCCGCATCTACCTCGCGACACCCCGGCTGCGCGGTCTGCTGGCGGTGCACCTCGCCGCTGCCGCCGCCGGGTCGATCGTGTTCGTCACCACCGTCGGCCACGTCCGGGACACCCTCGGCCGCGGCTCGGCCGACGTCGCGGTCGCGCTCGGCGCCGCCGGGTGCGGCTCGCTGCTCGCCGCGCTCTCCCTGCCCACCCTGCTGGCCCGGTACGGCGACCGGCTGGTGGTGGTGCGGGCCGCGGTGCTGCTGTCGGTGACGCTGTTCGTCGCCGTGCCCGCGCTCTCGTGGGGGTGGCCGGTCCTGCTGGGGCTGTGGGCCGCGATCGGCGCGGGCGGGTCGCTGGTGCTCACGCCCGGCGCGCGGCTGCTGCGCCGGTCAGCCGACACCCCGGACCGGCCCGCGCTGTTCGCCGCGGACTTCGCGCTGTCGCACGCCTGCTGGCTGCTCTGCTACCCGTTGGCGGGCCTGGTGTCCACGGTCGCGGGCCTGCCCGCCGCGCTGGTCGTGCTCGGCGTGGTCACCGCCGGGGCGACGGCCGCGGCCGTGAAGTTGTGGCCGCACCACGACCCCGAGGTGGTCGAGCACGAGCACGACGGGCTCGCACCCGGCCACGAGCACCTGTGCGACGCGGCGCCCGTCGGAGGCCGGTGGCGGCACGCGCACCCGTACCGGATCGACGAGTTCCACGACCGCTGGCCTACCGCTTCGGCGCGTTGAGCTGGTGCAGCAGCGGCCCGGTCGGCTGTTCCACGAGGCTGCGCAAGGACACCGCGTCCAGTTCCGCGAGGAACGCGCCGTGCGCCCGCCGCAACGCGCCGCGCAACCTGCACGCGCCGCGCAGGGGACAGGGCTGGGCCTCGCAGTCGATCACCTCGTCGTCGCCCTCGAAGTCGCGCACGAGTTGGCCGACCGACCACCCGAGCGCCTCCTGCGTGATCCGCAGCCCGCCCGACCGGCCGCGCACGGTGAGCAGCAAACCGCTGTGCGCCAACCGCTGCACGACCTTGGCGATGTGGTTGCGGGGGACGTCCAGCGCGGCGGCCAACTCGTCGACCGTGGTCTGCCCGTCCTGCACGGCCGTGAGCATGAGGACGCGCAAGGCGATGTCCGTTCCCCAGGTGAGCCGCATGGTCGGTAGCCTAGCAAAGCAGTATGGCATCGACTGGTTAACGCGTCGTGAGGTGGTGATCACGTTGGTAGAGGCCGGCTTTAAAGAGGTACCGCTGATACGTTTTTAGCAGTCGATCTCTGGAGGTACCCCTGATGCTCGCCCCCGACTCGGTCCGCGTCGTCCGCGCCACCGCCGCCACCGTCGTGCGCCACGGAGAGCGGATCAGCGGCCGGTTCTACGACCGGATGTTCGAGGCGCACCCGGAACTGCTCGACCTGTTCAACCGGGGCAACCAGGCGAACGGCCAGCAGCGGCAGGCGCTCGCGATGTCCGTCGCGGCCGTGGCCGGGCACTTCGCCGGGATGAAACCGGTGCCGCTGGCCTCGATCGTCGGCCGGATCGCCCACAAGCACGCGTCGCTCGGCGTCACGCCCAGCCAGTACGTCGTGGTGGGCCGCCACCTGATGGCCGCCATCGGCGAGGTGCTCGGCGACGCCGCCACCCCGGACGTGATCGCCGCGTGGGACGAGGTCTTCTGGCTGTTCGCCTGCCTGCTGGTCGCGGAGGAGTCACGCCAGTACGAGCGCGCGGGCAGCAGCTTCTCCCGCCCGCTGGCGCCGCACACCGTCACCCGCGTCCACCACGACACCGACGACGTCACCTCGTTCCTGCTGGAACCCGACGCGCCCGTCCGCCCGCACCGACCGGGCCAGTACGTCAGCGTCGCCGTCGAGCTGCCGGGCGTCGGACGGCAGATCCGGCAGTACACGATCAGCTCCGCCCCCGACGAGCCCTCGCTGCGGATCACGGTCAAGCGCCACCGCGCCGCCGACGGCCGTCCCGCGGGCATGGTCTCCAACCACCTGCACGACACCGTTCGCGTGGGCGACCGCCTCCAGGTCAGTCCGGCGTTCGGCGACCTGGCCCTCCCGTCGGGCGACGAACCGCTGCTGCTCGCCAGCGCGGGCGTCGGCAGCACCCCGATCGTCGCCGCGCTCCGCCACCTCGCCGCCGGTGCGGCCGACCGCCCGATCACCGTCGTGCACGCCGACCGCGCCCCCGAGACCCACCCGCTGCGGGCGGACATGCTCGACGCCGTCGACCTGCTCCCCGGCGCCTCGCTCGCGCTCTGGTACGAGCGGAACCCGGTGCCGCACAACGGCGCGCACGTCCGTTCCGGCTTCGTCGACCCCGACCTGATCGACGTCGACCCGGCCGCCCACGCCCTGCTGTGCGGACCGCTGCCGTTCATGAGCACCGTCCGACGCGCCCTGCTCGACCGCGGCCTGCCCGCGGAGCGCATCCACTACGAGGTCTTCGGCCCCGACGCCTGGCTCGGTACGGAAGTCCCCAGTCGCAGCGCCTCCTGACCGCACGGCCTCCCCCTCGTGGGGGATCGCGGCGCAGCCCGGAGGCTGACGTGCGCCGACCCGGTGACCTGCCAGCATGATCTGCGGACGGCACCGGGCCGTCCCCGCACGGGGGTGTCCACAATGCACAGACGAACGATCGGCGCGGCGACCGGGATCGCGGTCGCCGCGACCCTGCTCACCGCGGTGCCCGCGACCGCGGCCGGGGCGAGGATCGACCTGCCCGCCCTCAGCGGGCGCCATCCGGTGGGAACGGTCGAACTCCACCTGGTCGACCGGAACCGGCCGGACCCGTGGGTCGCGGGCGCGCGCCGTGAGGTGATGGCGACGGTCACGTACCCGGCGGCGGGCCCCGGTGACCGGACCCCGTGGATGACGCCCGGCGTCGCGGACGCCGTCGACGCGATCACGTCCGGTCCGTACTTCTTCGACGTGCCAAGGGGTTCGGTCGACTGGCGGTCGGTCGAGCGGCACGCGCGGTCGAACGCGCCCGTGGACCGGCGGCACGGTGACTGGCCGGTAGTCCTCTTCTCGCCGGGCTTCGGATCCGCGCGCGAGCTGAACGCGGGCCTGACCGACGACCTCGCCAGCCGCGGTTACGTGGTCGTCTCGATGTCCCACACCCACGAGTCGGCCGCCGTGGAGTTCCCCGGCGGTCGGGTCGAGCACGGGCTCGTCGGCGCCGACGACCTGGCCGGTCGCAAGACCGCCATCGACGCCCGCGTCGCCGACACCCGGTTCGTGCTCGACCAGATGACCAGGCTGGCCCGCGGCGACAACCCGGACGCCGAACGCGACCCGCTGCCCCGCGGCCTCGCGGGCGCGCTCGACCTGTCCCGCGTCGGCGTGTTCGGCCACTCCTACGGCGGGTACACCGCGGGCGAGACGATGGTGCAGGACCGCCGGTTCGACGCGGGCGTCAACGTCGACGGCGCGATGGGGCACGGTCTCGGCGCGGACCCGTACCTGCCGGGCGAGGTCGTCACGCGTGGCCTGGACCGCCCGTTCATGCTGGTGGGCGGCGACTTCGTCGACCCGGCCACCGGGGCGAAGACCGAACACTCGCACCTGGAACCCGCGTTCGACCCCACGTGGGCCGACTTCTGGCCCCGCCAGCGCGGCTGGAAGCGCGACCTGCACCTGGACGGCAGCACCCACTACGGCTTCACCGACCTCCAGGCCGTCGTGCCGCAGCTCGACTCCCTGCTGCTCCCGGCGGTGCGGACGGCACTGGTGGGCACCATCGACCCGGCGCGGTCGCTGAAGGCGCAGCACGACTACCTGGCCGCTTTCTTCGACCTGCACCTCAAGGGCAGGCGCACGCACCTGTTCGACCACGACGCGCCGGACGTCAGGTTCCTCTAGTCCACAGTGGACTTACGTTGGGCCGAATGGCCTATTTTCTGTGGTGGAAAGGGAAATCGGGATTGATCAGGGCCTCCGGTGGGTACCAGGTGATCGACACGGTGACCCCACTGGAGGCCCCGATGACCCGGCGCACCGCCGCTGCGTTGACCGCCCTGGCGTTCCTACTGGCGGGCTGCGACCCGTTGGACGTCGGAACCGGCCCGGTCGGGGGCGCGGGTGCCGCCGTCACGGTCGACCGCGTGCCCGACGGGACACCGGACGCCGCCACCGCGAAAGCCGAACTGGCCCAGCTCCCCGAGGGCGGGCTCGGCAAGATGGACGGCTACGAGCGCGACTGCGACAACGGCGCCGCCTGCGTCTTCGGCCAACCGTGGCTCGACGTGGACGGCGACGGCTGCGACCAGCGCAGCCAGGTCCTCGCCCGCGACATGACCGACGTGGTCCGCAAGGAAGGCCGCTGCGCCGTCGCCTCCGGCACCCTCCTGGACCCCTACACCGGCGACACCCTGACCAGCACGTCGAAGATCCAGATCGACCACGTCGTCCCGCTGGCCGAGATGTGGCGCAGCGGCGCGGCCGCCTGGACCCCCGAACGCCGCGCCGCGGCCGCCAACGACCTCAACAACCTGCTCGCCGTGACCGGCAAGGTCAACCAGTCCAAGGGCGACAAGACCCCCGACGAGTGGATGCCCCCGAACCCCGCGTACGCCTGCTCGTACGCCAGGGTCTACGTCGGGGTGAAGACGGAGTACGGGATGAGCGTGAGGGCTGCCGAACGCGCGGCGTTGGACAAGTCGCTGGCCACCTGCGGCTGAGGCGTTCGACCGTTCGGAGTCGGGTGATTCCGCATTTCGGATGATTTCGGTATTGTGCGGTTCACTATTTTTGCGGAGCATGGTGAACATTCCACGCCATGCCGTCTGACCTGCATGAACTTTATGCACCCGGCGAATGGACTTCTGTTTTCGATCGTTGCAGGATCCGAATTGCCCCTCGGCATGGTGGACCCGGCGAAGCGACGCCTCGGAGGACAGGAGGCGCCGGTGCTAAGTGATTTTCTTTCTGACTTTGAGAAGTACGTCCTGAGAGCCGGGCTGTCGGGTCTCGTCGACGTCGTGCTCGGCCTCCTGGCTTTCGGCTCGGTGCTGGCCGCGTTGCTGGGCGGGCCCGCCGTGAAGGCCGCTGCCGTGGTGGTGGTGATCTTGATCCTGCTGGCCCTGTTCGCGATGCTCATCTCCGGTAGGAACCGCGTCCGGGACGAGTTGTCGCGCAATCGGCGACTGGTCGCGCACTACTGCAACGTCATCCAACGGACCCGAGGAGCACCGTTGCACATCAAGATGTGGGACGACGTCACGGTGATCGACGCGCGGGGTGGGGCGGTCGAGACGGTCAAGGTGGTCGCCAGGGTCGATGACGAGGAGACGCACTTCTACCGCTTCCGCATCGGGCCCGCCTGGGATCAGCCAGCGCGGCAGCGAGCCAACGTGGTGTGCGTCGTCCGAGGCGGAAACGGCGGCCCGCAGTACGACACCACGACGTCGTGGCTCGCCGACGGCAGGATGGAGGTGCACGCCCACCTCCCCTCTCCCGCCAAGGTGGGGGTCGACCTGCGGATCATGCTGATCATCACGTGGCCGGGGATGTGCGAGCCGCTGATGACCAAGCGCGTCGCCGACAACTACCTCCTGCACTTCGCCCAGGACGTCGACGCCGTGCGCTACGTGATGGTCTTGCCGGAGGGTGAAACCGCGCTGTACGAGCGGATCGGGTTCGAGAAGGAAGACAGGCGCTACCGGGTGAGGATGGCGAAGAACTCCGCAGGGTTGGTGGAGGTGTCCCTCATCGCACGCGACGTTCCCGCCAAGCACAAGTTCGGTCTGCGCCTCGAATTGCGGTGAGCGCCCGCACCCCCGGCTGGCGTGCGGGCTGATCAGCGAGTCAGTCGTCGTCGGTCTTGTCGCCACCATGCACTGTGCTTACCTGCTCCTTTATCCGGAACCGATCATTCGAAACCGATGCGGCTGCCTGCGTGGAATCTCAGCGCGAATCTGATCACGGAGTGTCGCGGTTTTGGCGACGACACGCCGAAGATGATCACCGATTCGCTCACGGTCTGTCACTCCGAGACGCTCGCAGTTTGTCGCCCTTCAGGCGTAGGCAGCCGCCGCCCTGAGGCAGGACCTACACTCGTTCGAACGATCAAACGAACATCGGGGTCCGGCATGCGAGAACCGATTGATGTGCGGCGCAGGCGGATCCTGGGGGTGGTGGGGTCGCGGGGGGCTGTGCGGGTGAGTGAGCTGGCCTCCGAGTTGGAGGTTTCGGTCGTCACGGTGCGGCGGGACGTCGAGGAGTTGGCGCTGGCCGGGCAGGTGCGGCGGGGGCACGGGGTGGTGCGGTCGGTGGTTCCCGTCGGGCGTGATGTGGTCGAGCCGGTGGCCGGTGGGGCGGTCGCGCTGGTGGTGCCGGAGTGGCACGTGTACCTGTCCGAGGCGGTGCATGGGGCGCGGGCTGTGTTGGAGGGGGCTGGGTTGCGGGTGGCGTTGCACATCGCGCCGCAGGTGGTGGGGGCTGAGCGGCCGATTGTGGAGCGGGTGTTGGCGGAGGGGGCGCGAGGGTTGTTGATCGCGCCTCGGTGGCGGTCGGTGGCTGCTGAGGAGAGTGATTACGGGTGGTTGGCGCGGGCTGGGGTGCCGACGGTGATGGTGGAGCGGCGGCCGCGGCGGGGTGGTGCGCTGCACGCGGTGGATTCGGTGTGCTCGGACCACTGGTACGGGGTGCACCTGGCCGTTGAGCACCTGGTGTCGTTGGGGCATCGGCGGATCCTGTTGGCGGCGCGGGACGACAGTCCGACGGCGCGGGCGGTGCGGGCGGCGTTCGTGGAGATCGTGACCGGCCGTCCGGAGATCGACGACTGGGAGGTGGTGCTCAGCGCGGCCGACGCGGGGCCGGGGCCTGGGGCGGAGCCGGTGGCCGAGTTCGCCGAGCAGGTGCGCGGGCGCGGGATCACCGGTGTGGTGCTGCACGGTGACGTGGAGGCGTTGATGCTGGTGCAGCACCTGGCTGAGCACGGGGTGCGGGTGCCAGAGGACTGTTCGGTCGTGGCGTACGACGACGTGGTGGCCGGGATGGGTGGCACGCCGTTGACCGCGGTGGCGCCGCCGAAGACCGAGGTGGGACGGGTGGCCGCGGAGTTGCTGCTGCGTCGACTGGCGGGTGGGACGGGGACCCGGCGGGTCGAGTTGCTGCCCGAGCTGACGATTCGCGGGTCGACGGCGATCGTTTGACCGTTTGAGTTTCTTTTGAGCGAACTATTGACCCCGTAGTGCTCAACCGATCAGGATTTCGGTGTCCCGCTCCGAGCCGAGGAGGCCACCGATGCCCGGTCGACCCCGCACGGCTCCGGCGCCCGATCAGCCCCGCACGGTCCCAGGGCCCGATCAGCACCGAGCGTCTCCCGTGTCTGGTCAGCCCCGCCCGGTTCCGGCGCCTGGTCAACCCCGAGCGGCTCCGATGTCCGGTCGACCCCGCGCGGCTCCAGTGTCTGGTCAGCCCCAAGTGGTTCCGGCGCCCGATCAACCCCGAGCCGCTCCGACACCCGGCCGCCCCCGCACGGCCCTCGCCATGGGCGCGGACTCCGCCGAGGCCGTCTTCGACGCGGCCACCCTGCGTGCGCTGGGCGAGGTCTGCGACCTCGTGTCGACCGAGGCGTTGCACGACTTCACCACCGCTCACGCCGTGCTGGCCGAGGTCGAGGTGCTGGTCACCGGCTGGGGCTGTCCGCCGCTCACCGCGGCCGTCCTGGCGGAGGCCCCGAGGCTGCGCGCGGTCGTGCACACCGGCGGATCCGTTCGCGACCTCGTGACACCGGCGTGCTGGGACCGGGGAGTGGTGGTCTCGTCCGCCGCCGCGGCCAACGCGCTGCCGGTCGCGGAGTACACCCTCGCGATGATCCTGCTGACCGGCAAACGAGTCCTGGAACGCGCCCGCCACCACCGACTCGAACGCCGCGCGGACGACTGGCTCCGCACCCCGAAGACCATCGGCAACCACGGTCGCACGATCGGCGTCCTGTCCGCGTCGATGATCGGCCGCCGGGTCGTGGACCTGCTGCGCCCCTTCGACTTCCACGTCCTGCTGCACGACCCGTTCGTCACGGAGGGAGCCGTGCCGGGCGTCGAACTGGTCGGCCTGCGCGAGCTGTTCACCCGCAGCGACCTGGTCAGCGTCCACACACCGCTGCTCCCCGAAACCCGCGGCCTGGTCAGCCGGGAGCTGATCGCGGCGATGCCGCCGGACGCCGTCCTCCTCAACACCGCCCGCGGCGCCGTCGTCGACCAGGACGCGCTCACCGAAGCCGTGCGGGACAAGAGGATCCGCGCCGTCCTGGACGTCACCGACCCCGAGGTCCTGCCACCGGACCACCCGCTGTGGGACCTCGACGACGTGCTCATCACCCCGCACCTCGCGGGCTCGCAGGGCAACGAGTGGCGACGCCTCGCGGACACCGCCGTCGCGGAGGTCGGCCGCTGGGGCAGGGGCGAGGAGTTCGCCCACCCGGTCCGCCGCGAACTGTTCGGACAGCTCGCGTGATCCTGCTGCCACCCGAAGACCGGGACCTCAGCCCGCACACCGGGTACACCCGCACGCACTGGGAAGCCGTCGCCGACGGGCTGCTGGCCGCCGCGTGGCGCTGGGCGAGCCCCGGAGGTGCGCGCCTCGACCTGCCAGGGTGGCCATCGGCCAGTGGAGCGGTCTCGGACGGTCTGGAGGGGTACGCCCGGACGTTCCTCGCCGCCGCGTTCCGGGTCGCGGGCGGCGGCGACCCGCGCGACTGGCTGGGCCGGTACGCGGACGGTCTCGAAGCGGGCACGAGCCGCGGCCCGGAGGCGTGGCCGCCGATCCTCGACCACGGCCAGCCGATGGTCGAGTCGGCGTCGATCGCGCTCGGCCTGAGGCTGACCCGCCCGTGGCTGTGGGACCTGCTGGACGAGGGTGTGAGGGACCGCGCGGAGGAGTGGCTGCGCGGTGCGCTGCGGCACGTCCCGTGGCCCAACAACTGGTACCTGTTCCCGTTCACCGTGGCGGGTTTCCTGGAGTCGGTCGGCCGGGGTGACGCCGAGACCGTCCGAGCCCGGACGAGGGCGCTGGAGCTGCTGGAGACCTGGTACCGCGGCCAGGGCTGGTACACCGACGGCGACGGCCGCGCGTTCGACCACTACAACGGCTGGGCCCTGCACCTGTACCCGGTGCTGGACAACCACCTCGCCGGAACGGGCACCGCGCACGACGCCCGGTTGCGCGAGCACCTGGATGGCTTCTCCCACCTGTTCGGCGCCGATGGCGCACCGGTCCACTTCGGACGGTCCTTGACCTACCGCTTCGCCGCCGCGTCGGCGGTGGCGCTGGGCGCGGTGACGGGCCACACGCCGCTGGCACCGGGGGTGTCCAGGCGGCTCCTCAGCGGGTCCCTGCGCTACTTCCTCGACCGCGGGGCCGTCGGCACCGACGGCCTGCTCACGCTCGGCTGGCACGGTCCGCACGAGCCGACGCTCCAGTTCTACTCCGGCCCGGCGTCGCCGTACTGGGCGTCGAAGGCGTTCGTCTGCCTGCTCGCCCCCGACGACCATCCACTGTGGACTGCGACCGAGGGGCAGGCGCCGAGCGAGGGACCGGACCACGTGTTCTCCCTGCCGGCGCCCGGATTCCTCGTCCAGTCCTCGAACGGCGTCGTCCGGCTGCACAACCACGGCAGCGACCACGTCCGCGCGAACGAGGCCGAAGCGGCGACCGACGACGACCCGCACTACGGCAGGCAGGCCTATTCCACCGCGACGGGGCCGAGTTTCACCCTGTCCGACAACCACTTCGCCGTCGTGGTCGACGGTGTCCGCGGTGTCCGCCGCCGCATCCACCCGCTCGGCGCGGGGCACGGCGACGGCTGGGGCTGGGCGGCGTCCTCCCACCGCCCGGCGTTCGCTCCCGGCCCGCCCTCCGTTCCCGGACTGCTGGTGGAGAGCGTCACGGTGGCCGTCGGCGCCGACGAACTCCGCGTGCACCGCGTGATCGGCGCTCCACCCGGCGCGCTGGTCGACCAGACCGGCTGGGCCGCCACCGACTCCACCCTGCGCCCGCTGCTCGGCTGGACCGGCCACGGCGAGACCACCGCCGCCACCGCGTTCACGCCGGAAGCGCGCGTTCCCCGGCTCACCGGCCCGACGCACGGCACGGACGTCTACGCGGCCCTGGCGTCGCTCACCCCGACCACCGCGCGGCCTACCGCGCGCGCGACCGGGATGGGCGTCGACGTGGACTGGGAGGACGGGTCACGGACGACGATCGCCTTCGAACCCCTGGAGGTCCAGCACGTCAGGCGGACTCCCTGATGACCAGCTCGGTCGGCAGGATCAGCGGCGTCGGCCGTTCGCCGTTGACCAGCCGCACCAGCATCCGCGTCATCTCCCGCCCCAGCGCCTCTATGGGCTGGTGGACCGTGGTCAGCCGGGGCTGGGTGTGCTGGGCCGTCACGACGTCGTTGAACCCCACCACCGCGATGTCCTCCGGCACGGCCTTCCCGCGGTCGCGCAGCACGGTCAACGCCCCGGCGGCCATCGCGTCGGACGCGACGAACACCGCGTCCAGGTCGGGGTGCTCGTCGAGCAGCCGCGTCATGCCCGCCACGCCGCTGGCCTCGCCGAAGTCGCCGTGCGCCACGCGGGAGTCGTCCAGCCCCGCCAGCGCCAGCGCTTCGCGGTACCCGAGGTAGCGGTTGACGCCCACGTGCAGGTCGAGCTGGCCGGTGATCGTCGCGATGCGCTGCCTGCCGATGCCGATCAGGTGCTCCACGGCCTGCCGCGCGCCGCCGCGGTTGTCCGCGTCCACGTACCACCGCGGCGTCCGGTCGAGCGACCGCCCGCCGTGCACCACGGGCACGCCGCTCTCGTCCGCCAGCTTCGACAGCGGGTCGTTCTCGCGCAGCGCCAGCAGCATCACGCCATCCGCGCTGCGCGACTGGAGGAGCCGCGCGAGCCGGTCGCGGCCGCGTTCGGAGGCGGCGAGCACCAGCATCAACTGGAGGTCCGTCTCCTCGATGACCGCGTTGACCCCGGTGATCACCTCGGCGAAGAACAGGTTCGCGAACAGCGCCGGGTCGTCGCTGGAGATCGCGAGCACGACCGCGCCCCGCCGCTGGCTGGCCAGCGACCGACCCGCCACGTTCGGCACGTAGCCGAGCTCCTCGACGGCGCGTTCGACCGCCTGCCTGGCCTTCGCGCTGACGTGCTGGGCGTTGTTGATGACGCGGGACGCGGTCCCCGTGGACACGCCCGCCCGCTGCGCCACCTCGTCCAGGGTCGGCGGCCGGTTGCTCATCGTCAGGACCGCTCCCCGGTGTGGTCGTGCACCCGGTGGAGGATACCCCGCGCCCCGATGCACGAGAGGGATCCCGGCTTCACGCCTTGACCGCGCCTTCCATGATGCCGCCGATGATCTGCCTGCCGAACGCGATGAACACGAGCAGCAGCGGGACCGTGGCGACCAGCGCCCCGGCGAACATCAGCGTGTAGTCGGTGTAGTAGGTCGTGGAGAGCTGGCTCAGCGAGAACTGCACGGTCGGGTTGTCCGCCTCCAGCACGGCCAGCGGCCAGAGGAACTCGTTCCAGGTGCCCATGAACGTGAACAGGCCGAGCACCGCCGCACCCGGTCGCAGCGCGGGCAGCACGACGGACCAGAAGATCCGGAACGTCGAGCAGCCGTCGACCTTCGCGGCCTCGATCAGCTCGTCCGGGATGGCGCGTTCCGCGTACTGGCGCATGAGGAACACGCCGAACGCGGACACCAGCGACGGCACGATGATCGCTTCCATCCTGTTCTGCCAACCCAGTTCCACCATGATCAGGTACAGCGGGATGATGCCCATCTGCACCGGGATCATCATCGTGCCCAGGATGACCAGCAGCAGGCCGTCACGGCCGCGGAACCTGAGCTTGGCGAACGCGAAACCGGCCAGGGAGCTGAAGAACACGACGGCCACCGTGACCGTGACGGAGGCGAACGCCGAGTTCACCATGCCCAGCAGGAAGTGCGCGTCCTCGGCGGCGAACAGCCGGGAGACGTTGTCGCCCAGGTTGCCGCCGGGCAGCAGCGGCGGCGGCCAGTCGCCGACGACGTCGTTGGACCGGGTCGCCACGACGAACAGCCAGTACAGCGGGAACGCCGACAGCGCGAGCCCGGCGAGCAGCGTCAGGTAGACGAGGGGGTGGGACTTGCGCACGGCTACCGCCCCTTTCGCGTGATGAGGAAGTTGACGACGCCGAGCAGCGTGATCAGCAGGAAGATCATCCACGCCACGGCGGAGCCGTACCCGTAGTCGAAGTCCCGGAAGGCCTTCTCGAACATGTACATCGACAGGGTCTGGAACTGCCGCAGGCTGCCGCCGGAGATGGCGAAACCGCCCTGTCCGAAGATCAGCGGCTCGGTGAAGAGCTGCGTGCCCGCGATCGTGGACATGATCACCGTGAAGATCACCGCGGGCCGGATCATCGGCACCGTGATGCTGCGGAACTGCCGGACCTTGGACGCGCCGTCGACCGTGGCGGCCTCGTACAGCTCGCGCGGGATCGCCTGCATGGCGGCCAGGTAGATCAGCGCGTTGTAGCCGGTCCACCGCCAGTTGACCATGGTGGAGATCGCGGTCCACGACGACCACTTGTCGGCCCGCCAGTCGACCGGGGCGATGTCGAACAGCCCGAGGAGCCCGTTGGCCATGCCCGCGTCGCGGTCGAAGATCTGGCTGAACACGATGCCGACGGCCGCCACCGATGTGACGATCGGCAGCACCACGCCCATCCGCAGGAACGTCAGCCCGCGCAGCTTCTGGTTGAGCAGGCTCGCGAGCACCAGTGCCAGCAGCAGTTGCGGCACCGTGGCCAGCACGAGCATGCCCAGGGTGTTGCCGACCGCGTTCCAGAAGTCCGGGTCGCCGAACAGGGTGGTGTAGTTGTCCAGCCCGACGAACGCGCCCGCGCCGCCGAGGTCCCAGTCGTGCAGGGACACCCACGCCGTGTACCCCAGCGGGAACAGCCCGAAGATCCCGAAGATCACGAAGAACGGCGCGATGAACAGGTAGGGCGACCACTTCGCGTCGACCTGGGACAGGAAGGGGCGCTTGGACGCCGGACGTGGTGCGGGGGCGGTCTTCTCGGCCGTGCGCGGCCGCAGGTCAGTAACCAACGTGTGTCCTTCGCGGAACGGGGGACGAGGGGGCGCGACGGCGGGGCGCCATCGCGCCCCGGCGTCACTTCACCAGGCGCTTGGCGTCGTCGACGGCCTTGCTCCACGCCTCGTCCGGCTTGAGCTTGCCCTGCTCGACGGCGGTCAGCGCGTTGCCGACGCGGTCGCCGATGGGGTTGTTGTCCGGGCCCAGGTACACCGGCTTGAGCGCCTTGACGCTGTCGCCGAAGATCTTGCCGACGGGCGCGTCGTTGAAGTACGGGTTGGTGAAGTCCCGCACCGCCGGGTCGTCGATCGCCTGGGGTGAGGACGGGAAGTTGTTCTTCGCCTTGAACGCGGCGGTCTGGCCCTTGGCGCTGGTCAGGAACTTCACCAGTTCGGCGGCCTCAGCCTGGTGGCCGCTCTGCGCAGGCACCGCGAGGAACGAGCCGCCGCGGACGCCGCCGTCGCCGGGAACCCTGGCCACGTCCCACTTCCCCTTGTTCTCCGGGCCCGCCTGCTTCTCGATCGTGCCGAGCATCCACGAGGGGCACGGGATCGTCGCGAAGCTGCCGGTCTTGAACCCCGCGTTCCACTGCGGGCTCCACTGGTCGATGTTGGCCGACAGACCGGCTTCCACCAGTTCGACGGTCTGGTCCCACGCCTCCTTCACGCCGGGGTTGCTGTCGATGACCAGCTCGTTGGCGGTGTCGTAGTAGGTGTGATCGCCCTGCTGCATCAGGATGTTCTGGTAGATGCTGCCGGAGGAGTCGAAGAACTTGGCGTCCTTGCCCGCCGCCTTGAACCGCTTGCCGGTGGCCAGGTAGTCGTCCCACGTGGGCCAGAGCGCGCCGACGGCCTCGCGGTCGGTGGGCAGGCCCGCGGCGGCGAACAGGTCGGTGCGGTAGCACATGCCCTGCGCGCCGACGTCCGTGCCGAGCCCGACGACCTTCGAACCGTCCGGTGTGGACGCCTGCTTCCACTTCCATTCCAGGAAGTTCGGCCGCAACGCGTCCACGCCGTGCTCCCGGAGGTTCACGAACCGGTCGGGCTCGGCCATGAACTGGGAGAGGATGCCCTCCTCGATGGCGACCACGTCGCCCGCGCCCTTCCCTGCGGCCATCCACTGCTGGAGCTTGGGCAGGTAGTCGCCCAGCTTCCCGATGTTCTCCTCCTTGATGGTGACGCCGGGGTGGGACGCCTCGTACTCCTCGTACAGCTCGTCGTAGCCGAACTGGCTGAAGGTCTTGACGATCAGGGTCGTCTGCCCGGACGCGGAGTCCGCGGCGCCCTCACCGCACGCGGCCATGGCCGCCAGTGCTCCGGCGATGACCGCCGCGAGCAGCGTCCGTCTTGGTCGAACAGCCATGCGAAACCTCCGGTTGAACCAATTGGTCTGGAAGCGTTATCAGGATCTTGGACGCCTTCCAGACCGGGTTGCTGCACCTGTGAGCTGCGGTGACGCCGTGGCTGTGCCGGTGCGGGCGCCTCAACTGGAAGCGAAATTGGAAGCGCTTACAGGACTGTAACCGCCTGGTTGCGCTTCTGTGAAGGGGGAAGTCCGGTCGGGGTAAGACCGTTGACACATCCGCTCCGAGGGGTGACCATTCCGCTCTGACGCCGTGGAGTGCCGGGAGTCCCACGACCCGAGAGGGCCCGGTATGTCCGCCACAGCCAGGCTGTTCACAGCCGCCCTGCCCCTCGTGCTCCTGGTCGGTCTCGCGACCCCGGCGCACGCCGAAACCTACGAACGGGTGCTCAACGGCACCTTCGACAGCGGGAAGACACCCTGGTGGAGCAGCGGGAACTCACCGTCCAGAGTGGAATCCGGCAGACTCTGCGCCGACATCCCCGCAGGCACGGTGAACCCGTGGGAATCGATGATCGGCCAGAACGACGTCCCGCTCGAAGCCGGTCAGCCGTACACGCTGCGGTTCACCGCGTCCGCGACCAAGCCGGTCACGGTCCGCGCCGTCGTGGCGCTGGCCGACCCGCCCAGCACGGCCACGCTGACCAAGCCGGTCCCGCTCACGGCCGAGCCCAAGGCGTTCGAGTTCACCGGGACGTCCACCAGGGCCACCACGCGCGGCCAGGTCGCCATCCAGGCCGGTGGCGCCAAGGAGGCGTACACGCTGTGCCTGGACGACGTGTCGCTCACCGGCGGCGCGATCAGGCCCGGCGACGGCTGGACGTACGGCTCCCCGGTCCGCGTCAACCAGCTCGGTTACGCCGCGACGGAGGACAAGCGTGCTTCCATCGTCAACGCCTCCGCCCAGCCGGTGACGTGGCGACTGCTCGACGGCGTGGGCGAGGTCGTGACCACCGGGAGCACCACGGTCAAGGGTGACGACGCCATGTCCGGCGACCACGTGCACATCGCGGACTTCTCGCGGGTCAGGACCGTCGGAACCGGCTACACCCTGGTCGTCGGGGCGGACGTCAGCGAGCCCTTCGACATCGCCAGGAGTCCGTACGACGCGCTGCGCCGGGACTCGCTGGCGTACTTCTACCACAACCGCAGCGGCATCCCGATCGAGGCGAAGTACGTCGGCGACACCCACTCCAGGCCCGCCGGGCACGTCGGCGTCGCGCCGAACAAGGGCGACACGTCGGTGCCCTGCCTGCCGGGGACGTGCGACTACTCGCTCGACGTCAGCGGCGGCTGGTACGACGCGGGAGACCACGGCAAGTACGTCGTCAACGGCGCGCTGGCGGCGTGGCAGCTCATGGACACCTACGAGCGATCCCTGCGCACGCTGGACTTCGAGGGCCTGCGCGACGGGCTGCTGGCGATCCCCGAGCAGGCCAACCGCGTTCCCGACGTGCTGGACGAGGCCCGCTGGGAGGTGGAGTTCCTGCTCAAGATGCGGGTTCCCGCGAACGAGCCCCTGGCGGGCATGGCGCACCACAAGATCCACGACCTGGCGTGGACCGGCCACCCGATGCTGCCCTCCAACGACCCGCAGCCCCGCTACCTGCACGCCCCGTCGACCGCCGCGACGCTGAACCTCGCCGCCGCCGGGGCTCAGTGTGCGCGGATCTGGGCGCTGTGGGACCCGGCTTTCTCGCGGAAGTGCCTGGCGGCGGCCGAAACCGCGTGGCAGGCCGCGAACGCGCACCCCGACGTGTACGCGCCGCGCGAGGACAGCGTGGGCGGCGGACCGTACGACGACACGGACGTGAGCGACGAGTTCTCCTGGGCCGCGGCGGAGCTGTACGCGACGACCGGCAAGCGCGCGTACCTCGGTCGCGTCACCACGAAGCTCACCCCGGCCGGGTTCTCCTGGAAGGACACCGGCGCGCTCGCCGACCTGACCATCGCCCGGCTGCCCGAGCGCTTCCCCGTCGACCGCGTCCTGCCCGCCCGCAAGCGGATCCTCGCCGTCGCCGACGGCCACGTGCGCGACCTGCGCGGGCAGGGCTACCCGAACCCGTCGCTGCCGACGGACGGCGCGTACGCGTGGGGTTCCACCAGCGCCACCACGAACGCCGCGATGATCATGGGCATGGCGTACGACCTGAGCTTCCGGTCGGAGTACCGCGACGCCGTGCTGGAGTCGATGGACTACCTGCTCGGCCGCAACGGGCTGAACCAGTCGTTCATCAGCGGCTACGGCGACCGCGCCAGCCACAACCAGCACCACCGGCACTGGTCGCACCAGATCAATTCCGCGCTGCCCAGTCCACCGCCCGGCTCGCTCGCGGGCGGCCCCAACTCCGGCTTGCAGGACCCCGTGGCGCAGCAGAACCTCCCCGGCTGCAAGCCCGCCAAGTGCTACATCGACGACATCGGCTCCTGGTCCACCAACGAGGTGGCCGTCAACTGGAACTCGTCCCTCGCCTGGGTGGCGGCGTTCGTCGACGCCCGCTGACCCGACCACTGAGGTACCCCACCCCGAGATGAGAAAGAGGATCCACAATGTCGTGGAAAGCCCGCCTCACGGCGGTTCTCGTCACCCTGCCACTGCTGACGGCCGCCCCCGCGCACGCCGCCAGCCCGATCGACCTGACCAGCGGTTTCTACGTCAACCCCAACTCCTCGCCCGCGGTGTGGGCGCGGAACAACCCCGGTGACGCGCGGGCGGCGCGCGTCCAGTCGGCGATCGGCTCGAAGCCGATCGCCCGCTGGTTCGGCAACGAGAGCGGGATCGGCGGCCTCGTCGCGAGCTACGTCGGCGCGGCCGACGCGAACGACAAGCTCCCGGTGCTGGTGGCCTACAACCTCCCCGGACGGGACGCCTGCGGTGGGCACTCGGGCGGGGGAGCGGGCAGCGTGGCCGCGTACCGGACCTGGATCTCCGGTTTCGCCGCGGGCGTCGGGACCAAACCCGCCGTCGTCGTCATCGAGCCGGACGCGTTGGGCGACTTCGCCTGCCTGAGCGCGACGGCGATCCAGGACCGGCTGGGCATGCTCACCTACGCGACCCAGATGTTCCAGCAGAAGGCCCCCAACGCCTACGTCTACCTCGACGGCGGAAACGCGGGCTGGGTGGCCCCCGCCACCATGGCGGGGCGGCTCGACTCCGCCGGAGTGCGCAACGTCCGCGGGTTCTCGGTCAACGTGTCGAACTACTACACCACCGGCGCGTCGACCAGCTACGGCAACCAGGTCGTCTCGGCGTTGGGCCACGCGGCGAAGTTCGTCGTGGACACCAGCCGCAACGCCAATGGCAACAACGGCGAGTGGTGCAACCCGGCCGGTCGCAAGCTCGGCGTCACCGCGCAGGTCGGCGGCGGCGCCGAGATGCTGCTGTGGATCAAGACGCCCGGCAACTCCGACGGGTTGTGCGGCATCGCGCCCACCACCCCGGCCGGGCAGTTCAACCCCGCGTTGGCCATCCGGCTGATCGACGGCACGTGAGCGACGGGTCGGGGCGCTCCGGGCGCCCCGGCCCCGGTCAGGAGGAACGACATGGTGTGGCAGTTCGCCGTCAGCACGCTCGGGATGCCCGGAACGCCGATCGGGCGGGCCGCGCGGCTCGCCGCCGACCACGGGTGCCACGGGCTGGAGGTGCGGGCGCACCCCGACGAGCAGGTCCACATCGGACTTCCCGCGCGCGAGGTCGAACGGGCGCGCGTCGAGATCGCGGACGAGGGCCTCGCCGTGGCCTGCCTCGCCGGGTACGCGAAGGTGTGCGCGCCCGGCCCGGACGGCCCTGTGGTCGCCGAGTTGCGGGCGTTGGTCGACCTGGCGCACCGGATCGGCGCGCCCTCGGTGCGGGTGTTCCCCGGCGGTGACGGGGAGTCGCGCGACCGGATCGGCGCCGTGCTGGACGACCTCCGGTCGTCCGGGGTGCGGCTGCTGGTCGAGACGCACGACTCGCACCTCACGGGCGAGGCCGCGGTGCGGCTGGTGGAACCGTTCGGGGAGCCGGACCTGGTCGCGGTGCTGTGGGATGCGCTGCACCCGTGGCGCGGCGGTGAGGAACCGGCGCGGACGCGGGAGGTGCTGGGCGAGTACCTGGGCTACTTCCAGGTGAAGGACGCCGACGTCGAGCTGACGCCCGTGGCGCCGGGCCGGGGGCTGGTCCCGCTGGCCGAGTGCGGCGAGCTGCTGTCCGGGTGGTCGGGCTGGGTGTCGCTGGAGTGGGAGAAGGCGTGGCACCCGGAGGTCGCCGAGGTGGACGAGCCGCTGCGCGCGGCGGCCGGGTGGTTCGCCAGGTATGGCTCCCGCTAGTGGGACAACTGTTGTACGGTAACTTGGAAAGCGCTTTCCACTGGAGGTCGAATGGCCACGCGGACCCTGGGCGTCGTGATGAACGGCGTGACCGGACGGATGGGATACCGGCAGCACCTCGTGCGCTCGGTGCTCGCGATCAGGGAGCAGGGGGGTGTCGAGCTGTCCGACGGCTCACGGGTCCTGCTGGAGCCCGTCCTGGTCGGCCGCGACGCCTCCAAGCTCGCCGAGATGGCGGAACGGCACGGCCTGACCCGCTGGACGACCGACCTCGACGCGGCGCTGGGCGACGACTCGTGCCCGCTCTACTTCGACGCGCAGTTGACCGCCGTGCGGGAGAAGTCGATCCTGCGCGCCATTGACGCGGGCAGGCACGTTTACACCGAGAAGCCGGTCGCGGAGTCCGTGGAAGGCGCGTCGACGCTGGCCAGGCGCGCCGCCGAGGCGGGCGTGAAGAACGGCGTCGTGCACGACAAGCTGTACCTGCCCGGCCTGCTCAAGCTCAAGCGCCTGGTGGACAGCGGGTTCTTCGGCCGGGTGCTCAGCGTGCGCGGCGAGTTCGGCTACTGGGTGTTCGAGGGTGACTGGCAGGCGGCGCAGCGGCCGAGCTGGAACTACCGCGCCGAGGACGGCGGCGGCATCACCGTGGACATGTTCTGCCACTGGAACTACGTGCTGGAGAACCTGTTCGGCGCGGTGACCTCGGTGATCGCCAAGACCGCCACCCACATCCCGACCAGGGTCGACGAGGCGGGCGAGCCCTACGACGCCACGGCCGACGACGCCGCGTACGCGATCTTCGAGCTGGAGGGCGGCGTGATCGCCCAGCTCAACTCGTCGTGGTGCGTCCGCGTCCACCGCGACGAGCTGGTCGAGTTCCAGGTCGACGGCACCAGGGGCAGCGCGGTGGCGGGCCTGCGCAAGTGCGTGGTGCAGCCCCGTGAGGCCACCCCGCGCCCGGTGTGGAACCCGGACCTGGAGGAGACCCGCTCCTACCGCTCGCAGTGGCAGGAGGTGCCGGACAACGCCGACTTCGACAACGGGTTCAAGGCGCAGTGGGAGCAGTACGTGCGGCACGTGGTCGAGGACGCCCCGCACCCGTACGACTTCCTGGCGGGCGTCCGCGGCATCCGCCTCGCCCAGGCCGGTCTGGAGTCGTCCCGCACCAACCGGCGGGTCGAGCTGTGATCACCCTCCCCGCGCTCGACGGGACGCTGCGCGACCACGAGCCGCGCGAGCCCGTGGCGTGGACCAGGCCCGCCGGGCCCCCGCGGTCCCGGATCGCGTTCGCCGCCGCCCACGTCGTGGCCGACCCGTTGGGCGACAACGGTCCCGGCGCGCCCGCCGTGGTCGACTGGGACAGCACGCTCGGGTTCCGCAGGCACCTGTGGTCCTACGGCCTCGGTGTCGCGGAGGCGATGGACACCGCCCAGCGCGGCATGGGCCTGGACTGGGCCACCACCCGTGAGCTGATCCGCCGCAGCGCCGCCGAGGCGAAGGGGCTCGGCACGCGCATCGCCGCGGGAGCGGGCACGGACCACGCCGACCCGGCGACGCTGGACGAGGTCGTGCGCGCGTACTCCGAGCAGGTCGACGTGGTCCAGGAGGCGGGTGCGCAGGTCATCGTCATGGCCAGCAGGCACCTCGCGCGCCTGGCGACCGGTCCCGCCGACTACCGGCACGTGTACGACCGGCTGCTCCCGAACGTCGAGGCGCCGGTGATCCTGCACTGGCTCGGGTCGGTGTTCGACCCGGCGCTGGAGGGCTACTGGGGTTCGACCGACATCGGCGAGGCCACCACCGCGTTCCTCGACCTCGTGCACGCGCACGCCGACCACGTCGACGGCGTCAAGGTCTCCCTGCTCGACGCCGAGCACGAGAAGTCGTTGCGCGCCAAGCTCCCCGCCGGTGTCCGCCTCTACACCGGCGACGACTTCAACTACCCCGAGCTGATCAAGGGCGACGGCACGTCCGCGAGCGACGCCCTGCTCGGTGTCTTCGCGGCCATCGCCCCGGCCGCGTCCCACGCGCTGCGGGCGCTGGACGACGGCGACCTGGCGGCCTACGACGCGGCGTTCGCCCCCACGCTTCCCCTGGCCCGCCACGTCTTCGGCGCGCCGACCTACTACTACAAGACCGGCATCGCCTTCCTGGCCTGGCTCTCCGGCCTCCAGCCGGGCTTCTCCATGGTCGGCGGCTTGCAGAGCGCCAGGAGCCTGCCCCACCTGGCCGAGACCTACGTCCTGGCCGACCGGGCTGGCCTCCTGCCCGATCCGGAGTTGGCCGTCCGCCGCCTGTCCTCGCTGCTCGACGTCTACGGGGTCGTGCGGTGAACCGCCTGTCCCTCAACCAGAAGACCGTCGACTCGTGCTCGCTGCCCGAGGCCGTGGCCGCCTGCACCCGCGCGGGCATCACGTCCATCGGCGTCTGGCGGGAACCGTTGCACGAGTACGGCGTCGAGGCGGGCGCCGCCCTCATCGCCGAGGCGGGCCTGCACGTCTCGTCCCTGTGCCGCGGCGGGTTCTTCACCGCGCCCGACCGCGACCGGGTGCTGACCGACAACCGGCGCGCGATCGACGAGACCGCGGCGTTGAACGCCGACTGCCTGGTGCTCGTCGTGGGCGGCCTGCCACCCGGCAGCCGCGACCTTCCCGCCGCCCGCGCGACGGTCGCCGACGTGCTGGCGGACCTCGTGCCGCACGCCGCCGACCGCGGTGTCCGCCTGGCGCTCGAACCCATGCACCCGATCTACGCGGCCGACCGCGGCGTCCTGTCCACCCTCGGACAGGCGCTGGACCTGGCCGAACAGCACGACCCGGCCGTCGTCGGCGTGGTCGTGGACACCTTCCACGTCTGGTGGGACCCCGACCTGGAACGGCAGGTCGCCAGGGCGGCGGACCGCATCGCGTCGTTCCAGGTGTGCGACTGGATCACCCCGCTGCCCGCCGACGCGCTGCTCGCCCGCGGGATGATGGGCGACGGCCACATCGACTTCCGCCGCCTCGCGGACCTCGTCGCCGCGGCGGGCTACACCGGTGACGTCGAGGTGGAGATCTTCAACGCCGACGTGTGGCGCGAGGACCCGGACACCGTGGTCGCGACGGTCGCGCGGACCTTCGCCGAGCACGTCAGCGCTGGGGCCACATCGAGTAGATGAGGTTGTCGTCGTCCACGCAGACCACCTGCGGCAGGGAGCCCTCGGGGACCTGGCCGCACGACATCGGCCCGATCGCGAGGGGCGGCAGGCCGGTCTTCGGCTCGGAGCGCTGGGCGTAGTAGTCCACCAGGACGGCCTCGGCCTGGTCGCAGGTGAGCCTGCCCGACGGGGTCTCCACGACGACGGCGAACATCTCCTGGCCCAGCGCGCCGGTGAACGGCCGGTCGCAGTACTGGGCCGGGGCGCTCTCGTCGACCGAGGGCGGCGCGGTCGGTTCGGGCGCCGCCGTGGTCGTGGTCGTCCCCACCGCGGCGGTGGTCGTCGCCGGGGGAGCGGACGACGTGGTGCCCGAACCGGAGCCGGTCCCGGTGACGGTGCTGGAACAGCCCGTGACCAGCACGGCGAGCAGCAGTGACGCGATGGCGAACCTCATGCCCCCAGGTTCGGCCGCTCGGCCCCGACCGTTACGCCGACCGGTGTGACGCGCGAGTCACCGCCCGCCTGTCACACCCGGCGGCGCGCGGCATCGACGTACGGCATGCCGTTCGCGCGGGAAGCCGGCAGGCGCCTCTCGCAGCGGTTCTTCGGCTTCCAGGACCTCGCCCACGCCTTCGACCTCAGGTTCGCTGGTCGCCGGACGGAGGTGTCGTCCGCGAGGCGATCCCGCCGATCCCCGACACGATCGCGAAGCTGGTCCAGGAGGTCTCCACGGAGGGCGAGCTGGTGGAGCAGCGGCTCACCGGTCCAGTGCCGCGGTGAGGCGTTCGACGAGCGTCGCGACCGCCGCGCGCAGTTCCGGCCCGCCCTCGACGCGGAACGCGAACGGCACGGTCGCCAACCACTCCTGCGCGTACATCGCGGGGTTGTTGGTGCTGCCGACGAGCACGCACCCGGTGCCCGACGGCTCCAGGCGGCCCATGGGAGGCCTGATCCACGGCGAGACCTCGGCGAGCGTGGCGTCGAACACCACGCGGGTGGTGAACTTCCAGCCCGTGCCCAGGTTCTCCTCCACCGCCGCGGCCGGGTCGAGGCCTTCGGGCGGGGTGAACTCGTGCCCGGTCCGCCGGACCGCGTGGATCCGGTCGACCCGGTAGGTGCGGATCGCGTCCGCGCGGTGGGAGTGGCACAGCAGGTACCAGCGCCCGTGCCGGACGACGACCGCCCACGGGTCGACCTCGGCGTCCCACCCGTCACCGGTCTCGCCGCGGTAGGTGACCAGCACGCGGGACCGGGCCGCGATGGCGGCGACCAGCGCGCTGACCGTGGCGGCGTCGGGCCGGGCCGCCTGCCGGTCGGGCACCGCCGACGCGTGCTCCCGCAGCGCCGCCGCCCGCCTGCCGACGGTCTCGGGCAGCGCCCGCACCACCTTGCCCAGCGCCGACCCGACCAGGTCGTCGGCCGCCGGGCCGCTGTCGAGCACCGCCATCACCAGCCCGAGCGCCTCGGGTTCGGTGAAGACGACCGGCGGCAGCCGCGTCCCCCGGCCGAGCCGGTAGCCGCCGTACGGGCCCCTGGTCGACTCGACCGGGACACCTGCCTCGCGGAGGATGCCGACGTACCGGCGCGCGGCGCGCTCCGTGACGCCCAGGCACGCGGCGAGGTCGTCGGCCGTGACGCCGGGCCGGTCGCGGAGCACCTCCAGGGCGCGCAGGGCCCGCGCGGTGGGGCTGAGGTCGGACGTCACCCGAGCAGGGTATCCGGACGTAGAACGTCCGGAATGCGCTCTAGCGTGACGCCCATGACCGAGTTCCTCGACCAAGACCTCACCGGGTCGCGCTTCGAACACGTGAGCCTGCGGGACTCCGCGTTCACGAAGGTGCGCTTCACCGACTCCACCCTGCACGCGGTCGACTTCAGCGGCGCGCTGGTCCACGGCGCGATGTTCCTCGGCACCCGCCTGCGCGGCGTCGAGCTGGTCGGCGTGCGGATCAGCGGCGAACTGCGCGACGTCGTCGTGAACGGCGTCGACATCGCCCCGCTCGTCGACGCCGAGCTGAACCGCAGGACACCCGAACGGGCGAAGATGCGCCCCGACGACCCGGACGGCTTCCGCGAGGCGTGGGCCCTCCTGGAACGCCGGTGGGACGAGACGGTGGCGCGGGCCAGGACGTTCCCCGAGGACGCCCTGCACGTCGGCGTCGACGGCGAGTGGTCGTTCATCCAGACCCTGCGGCACCTCAACTTCGCCGGCGCGGCCTGGGTGGGCCGGATGGTCCGGGGCGTCGTCTCGCCCTGGCACCCGCTCGACCTGCCGTGGGACGAGGCGCCGGGCTGGGACGACATCCCGTGGGACCGCGAGGCCCGACCGTCGCTGGACGAGGTGCTGGCGGTCCGCCGCGACCGGCAGGAGATGGTCCGCGACGTCGTCGAGTCCCTGACCGCTGACCAGCTCGCCTCCGAGGTCACCCGGACCGAACCCGGCTGGCCGCAGGAGGAAGGCTTCCCCCTCAAGACGTGCCTGCGCATCGTCCTCAACGAGGAGTGGGAACACCGGCTCTACGCCGAGCGCGACCTGACCGCACTGACCGAGGAGAAGTGACCGTGGACATCCTGCTGATCGGCGGACTCTGGCTGGACGGCTCGGCGTGGGACGAGGTGGTCCCCGCGCTGGAGGCGCTGGGGCACCACGCCGTGCCGCTCACCCTCCCCGGCCAGGGCGACGGGTCCACCACCGCCACGCTCGACGACCAGGTCGCGGCCGTGCTCGCCGCCGTGGACGCGGCTCCCGGCAAACCCTTGGTGGTAGGCCATTCCGCCGCGTGCACCCTCGCCTGGCTCGCCGCCGACGCCCGACCGGACAAGGTCGCGAAGGTCGCCCTGATCGGCGGGTTCCCCACCTCCGACGGCAAGCCCTACGCCGACTTCTTCGAGCTGGTCGACGGGGTCATGCCGTTCCCCGGCTGGGAACCGTTCGAAGGACCGGACTCCGCCGACCTGGACGAGGACGCCAGGCGGTCCTTCACCGCCGCGGCGATCCCCGTGCCCGCGGGAGTGGCGAAGGGGGTCGTGCACTACGCGGACCAACACCGCTCCACCGTGCCGGTCCTGCTGGTGTGCCCCGAGTTCACGCCCGCGCAGGCACGGGAGTGGATCGCCTCCGGGGACGTGCCGGAACTGGCCGCGGCCAAGCAGCTCGACCTCGTGGACATCGACTCGGGCCACTGGCCGATGCTCACGAAACCGGTCGAACTGGCCCGGCTCCTCGTGGAGGGCTAGAGCCGCAGCCGGTCCCGCAGCGCCCGTGCCACCCGGCCCATCAGCGCCTCGGCCTCGGGTTGCGCCGACGCGGCCACCCGCGACTCGGTCAGCGCGACGACGGCGAACGCCCGGCCGTCGTCGTGCCGCACGACCCCGGCCTCGTGCCGCAGGTTCAGCAGCGTGCCCGTCTTGGACGACCACGTCGACGAGTCGGACGTGAAGTCCGGCGCGAGCCGCTGCCGCAGGACGTTGTGCGCCAACAGGTCCCGCACCCGTGCCGCCACACCGGGATCGATCCTCGTCGGCGTCCACAGCTCCTGGAACAGGTCCGCCACCGCCCGCGCCGTCCCGGAGCTGGCGCGGCTCACGTCCAACTGCGGCACCGGGTGCCCGCGCCCGGCCGTGCGCGCGCCGATGGCGAGAGTGTGGGCCAGGTGCACCTCGTCGGGGTCGAAGCGCTCGGCGGGGGTGTCGGTGAGGTCGCTGATCGGGTGCCGCACGGCGATGCCCCGCACCCCGAGGTCGCGCAGGCGGCGGCCGACCTCGGCGGGCGGCGTCAGCGCGAACAGCGCGTCCGCGGCGGCCCCGTCGCTGATCGACGTGCTCAGGTAGACCAGGTCCTCCACGGCGACCGACGCCGCGTGCCGGAACCTGCTCAGCCCCGGCGGTCCCGGCGACTCCGGAGCCCCCGGCCGCACGAGGACCTGCTCGGCGCCGTCCAGCTCGCCGACGCGGACGCGCTCCAGGGTCGCGATGGCCAGCGGCACCTTCACCAGCGACGCCAACGGGAACTCCACGTCGGGGTCGATGCCGATCTCGTCACCGGTGCGCAGGTCGCGCACCAGGAACGACCCGCGGAGCCCGCCGTCGTCCAACTCCTCGCGCAGCTCGTTCACCAGCGCGTCGTCGCTCACGCGTCCACCTTCGCCCCGAGGCACCGGGCGACCGGGCCCGCCAGCGCGGTGCGGATGCGGTCGGCGTCGTCGCCGATCCCGGCGGTCACGTCGTAGCCGCGCGCCAGGACGACGCCGCCCACCGGCCGCCAGTGCAGGTCCAGCTCGTCGGCCTGGGCGGCCGGGCACAGCAGCAGGTCGGCCGACCCGAGCACCTCCGCCACGGCCGACGTCAACGACCCCGCCACCGCGACCTGCGACGGCCGCAGCCCCAGCGCGTCCCGCGCCCGCACGATCCGGTCCCGCACGTGCGGCACGTCGTCCTCCGGTTGCAGCCAGACCCGCCGCGCGGTCCGCTGGCCCCGGCCGGGTCGCAGCGTGTCCAGGTAGACGGTCGCCGTGGCCACGGGTTTCGCCCCCGCCACACCCAGCGGCACCGACCACGTGCCCTCCTCGGCGGGCACGGCCGTCAGCGCCGCCCGCACCTCCTGGGTCCGCAGCATCTCGGCCCGCTCGGCGGGCGGGGCGGGCCGCAGGTCCAGGAACACGCCGCGAGCCCGCGCGTCGGCGTCCAACCGCGCCAACGTCCGGACGCCGCACGAGCCGGGCACGGCCAGCCCCAGCGGACGTCGTCCGGCGCGGCGCGCGTCGTGCTCCAGCACCTCGGCGGCCTGCACGACCCGCTTCGCGGCGGGCAGCACGTCCACCCCGAACGGCGTCAGCTTCGCGCGCCGCGCCGTCCGGTCGAACAGCCTCCCGCCGAGGCTGGTCTCCAGCGCCGCGATCCGGCGGCTGGCCACCGACTGCGGGATCCGCGCCGCCGCCGCGCCGAGGGTGAAGCTGCCGCGCTCGCTCACGCTGACGAACGCCTTGCACGCGCCGACCAGGTCCATGACCGGAGCCTATGCCGAAAACGCATCAAACCTGTCGTTTCCGTCTTGGACGGCATCAGGCGATCGTGGGGAGACTGCGGATCCGATCACTACGAAGGGATTCCCGGTGACGAACCACCTGGTGCGCCGCGCGGTCGCGGCGGCGCTCGTCGCGACCGCGTTGACCGCCTGCACCGCGGCGGCCACCCCGACGACCGCCCCGCCGTCGTCCACCGCCGCGCCGTCGACGGCGGACTTCGCCGAGCTGGAGAAGACGTTCGACGCCCGCCTGGGCGTCCACGCGATCGACACCGGCACCGGCCGCGAGGTGTCCTACCGCGACGGTGAGCGCTTCGCCTACGCCTCCACCCACAAGGCCCTGTCCGCCGCGGCCGTGATCCGGATGAACACGCTGCCCGAGCTGGAGGAGGTCATCACCTACACCGCGGCCGACCTGGTGTCGAACTCGCCGGTCTCGGAGAAGCACGTCGACACCGGCATGACGCTGCGCGAGATCGCCGACGCCGCGGTCCGGTTCAGCGACAACACCGCGGGCAACCTGCTGTTCCGCGAACTGGGCGGCCCGGCGGCGCTGGGCGAGGTCCTGCGCGGGATCGGCGACACCACGACGCACGTCGACCGGATCGAACCGGAGCTGAACGACACGTTGCCCGGCGACCTCCGCGACACCAGCACACCGCGGGTGCTCGCCGCGGACCTGCGCGCCGTCGCCGTGGACGACGTGCTGCCCGCCGAGAAGCGCGACGTGCTGGTGGACCTGTTGCGCCGCAGCACCACCGGCGACAAGGCGATCCGAGCCGGGGTGCCCGGCGGCTGGGTAGTCGGCGACAAGACCGGCAGTGCCGCGTACGGCACCCGCAACGACATCGCCGTCCTCTGGCCGCCGAACCGCGCCCCGATCGTGCTGGCCGTGCTGTCCGACCGGAGCACCGTCGACGCCGCCCGCGACGACGCGCTCCTGGCCCGCGCGACGGAGGTCGTGGTGGAAGCGCTGGGCGCGAGGTAGTCCTTGACGGGAGCGGGTGCCTGGGATCGGGCACCCGCTCCCGGTCCTAGGAGGCGATCCCGACGCCGGGAACCCGGCTCCACGCGCACTCCTGCGCGGCCGTCATCGCCGGCCAGCGCGTCCCACTGGGCCGGGGCCGGATCTTCGCGTCGAACGGCGAGGGCCGGAACTCCGGGTCGTAGAAGCACCCCTCGCCGTACGTGCTGTCGAACGCCCCGCACGACTCCGCGATCGACCGCGCCGACGGCTTGCGCCCGGAACGCACCCACGCGTCGAGCGCGGAGAGGGAGTTCGCGTACTCGGAGTCGCTGAGCTCGCTGTGCTCACTCTCCTTCGTGTACGTCTGAACGAGGTTCCCGCCGTGCCCCGCGCCCTGGAGGGTCGCTCGGTACGCCGACTCGTTCTCCACGAACACCTGCGGGTCGTCGATCGCGTGCATCGTCAGCACGGGCACCGAGACCCGCCCGGTCAGGTCGCTGTCGTACGAGAGGTCGCGACGGGCCGCGGCGTCGGCCGAGAACCGTTCCACCCCGGCGTTGAGCGCGGCGTCGTCGTGCGACCCGTCGTACCGCACCCCGACGTTGCCGAACGGGTTGCGCCCGCCCAACCGCTTCCACACGACGTCCTGGAACAGGAACGTCGCGTACAGCAGGTGCGCGTCCAACGCCCGCTCCGGAAGCCGTGTGACACCAACGATGTCGTCCAGGTTCCGCTGCTGCTCCGCGGTCCTCGCCGCGGGAGCCGAGTCGATCCCCGTGCACTCCTGCAACCGGGCGTGGACGTCCTCCGGCGTCATCTCCGAGTCCACCGGGAGCCCCTGCCACAACGGGTACAGCGCCTCCGCGGGCCGGGGCAGGTTCCGGCAGTAGTACTGGTAGACCACCCGCAGGTCCACCCTGGCGTCGTACCCCCGCGACCCGCCCGCCAGCAGCCCGTTGGTCAGCAGCACCCCGTCGTAGGAGTCGTGGGTCTCGGCCACCTTGGCGGCCACGTTCCCACCCCACGACTGCCCGTGCAGGTACGTCCGCTCAGGCCGCCCGAACCGCTCCACGAACAGCCGCCGCGCGTTCTCCGTGTCGGCGGCGGCCATCCGGACCCCGTACCCGCCGCGCCGGTACGACGACCCGACCCACGCGTACCCCTCGTCGACCATCACCGCCCACCGGTCGAGGTCCTCGACGGGTGACGACTCGTCGTACGAGAAGTCCGGGCCCCCGTGCGCGTGCACCACCAGGGACCCGTTCCACCGCTTCGGCACGGCCATCGCGTAGTAGGCGCCGTTCGCGTCCCGGCCCGTGTAGCACCTGGCCGTCCCACCCAGCTCACCCGGACAGCTCGCGGGCTGCGCGGCACCGGTGGCGACCGCGGGCACACCCGTGAGCACAGCCGCGGCGACCACGGCCACCGCCGAGAGCCGTCGAAATCCACCAGACGTCTTCAAGCCCCAACTCCTTCGTCAGCGGGCGCCTTTGGCCGCATTAACCTATAGCAAGCATTTACGCTATAGCATCAGGAGTCGATGGGAAGTGCTCAACGGGGCATGTTCTCGCCGTCGGCGCGCGAAAGCGGGTAGCCCCCGACCTCGCGGGGACTACCCGCTCGTCCGCCGGGACCGGTTCAGGCCCGGCACGGGTTGCCGGAGACGCTGACCTTCGCCTCGGCGAGGATGACGTCGAACAGCGGGGTGTCCCACACGGCACCCCTGCGCACGAGGCCGGTCGAGGTGGTCTCGGTCTGGTTCAGCCTCAGGGTGCCGAACGACAGCGGGATGTTGACCGGACCGGTCAGGTTCAGGACCGGGGTCCCGTTGATGCGCAACGTGGCGATCGTGGACCGGCTGGCGAACGTGGGCACGAGTCCGCCGTCGCCCGGCACGCACGTCGTGGTCGCGTCGGCGTGGACGGCACCGAACTCGATGGTGCCGATCGAGGTGCCGGTGAGCCGGATGGAGGCGACGCGCGCGCTGGCGAACGCGAGGTCGTTCGCCGCGGGCGGGGACGCGGTGAGCACGTCGGGGGTCTGGTCGGTGCGCACGTCGATGAGGCTGGTCTGCAACCGGAAGATCGAGACCGAGATGTCCTGCCGGTCGAGTGCCCGGAAGTCGTCCGCGCACGGGTTCAGCGGCGGGTTGGCCTGCGTCCAGGACTGGCTGGACAGCTTCAGCAGGCTGCTCTGGCAGAGGAACAGCCCGGCGCGCGGCGCGTCCTGTGCGGAGCTGGTCGCGGGTGCGGCGATCACTGCCGCGGCGGCGAGTCCGACCGTCACGGCCAGCAACCGTAATCGGGACGGTGTTCTCATGGGGAACTCCTGACTGGTTGTCGGGGTACGGCGCTGTGCGGGTGGCGCAGCAGCGCGAACGAGAGGGCGGACCCGAGCAGGGCCATGCCGGCGCACACGGCGAACGCCGCGCGCAGCCCGTGGGCCTGGAAGATCGGGCCGAGCATCGCGATGCCGACGGCCGTGCCGATCTGGCGGCACGCGGCGTTGGCGGCGGTGGCCATGCCCGCGCGGTCGCCGGGGACCGCGCCGATGGCGGTCTTGGCCAGCATCGGGCTGACCAGGCCGATGCCGGTGCCCGCGACCGCGGTGCCGACGACCACGAACTGCCAGCTCGCGACGGTCATGGTCAGGGTCCCGGCGGCGACGAGCAGCAGGCCTCCCGCTATCGGCAGGCGCGGCGAGGTGTCGTGCAGCCCGCGGCCGAAGAGCGACGACACCACGAGCGCGGTGACGCCGAGCGGCGCGAGCGCGAGCCCGGTCTGGAGCGCGGACAGGCCGTCGCCCCGCAGTCGCAGCGACACGTACAGCAGGCCGGAGTACGCGGAGAGGGACAGCGTCAACGCCGCCAGGCTGACCCCGGTGAACGCCGGGCTGCGCAGCAGGCGGAGGTCCAGCACCGGGTGCGGGTGCCGTCGTTCGACCAGCACGAAGGCGACCAGGGCGGCGAGCGCGACACCGAACAGGATCCGGTCGCCGCGGATCAGCGCGTAGATCACCGAGCCGGTGGCGGCGGCGAAGCACGCCGTGCCCAGCAGGTCGAGCCCGCGGTCGGCGGCGGTGGGGGACCGGGTGAAGGCGGTCATCGCGAGCACCACGGCCAGCACGCTCACCGGCACGTTCACCAGGAACACCCAGCGCCAGTTCAACTGGTGGGTCAGCACTCCGCCGACCAGCGGGCCCGCCGCCGCGGCGGCACCGCTGACCGCGCCCCACACGCCGAACGCGATGCCCCGCGCCCGTCCCTCGTAGGCCTGGTGCAGCAGCGCCGGACCGGTGGCGAACACGCATGCCGCGCCCACGCCCTGCACCGCGCGGGCGGTGATCAGGAACCAGGGCTCCGGGGCGAGCGCGCAGGCCAGCGACGCGGCCCCGAACACGCCGAGCCCCAGCGTGAAGAGCCTGCGCCCGCCGAACCGGTCGGCCAGCGCGCCCGAGGTCAGCAGCAGCGCCGCGAGCACCAGCGCGTAGACGTCGACGACCCATTGCAGGTCGCTGAGCGACGCGTGCAGGTCCGCGCCGGTGCTCGGCAGCGCCACGTGCACGATCGTCACGTCGAACAGGAGCATGGCGGCTCCGGCGCAGACCGCCCAGAGCGGTGCCCACTGGCGCACGGGTCCTCCAATCATCAGTTCGGCTGATCCTCAGTTGAGCTGATGGTTTGTGAGTATGCGCGATGATGGCCCGATGGAGAAGCGGGTTCGGGAAATACCGTCGGACGCGGACCTGTACGCCAGCGGCCCCCGGCTGCCGGAGGAGCTGACGCGCTGGCCGATGTACGTGATGTCGAGGGCCGTGCAGCGCGGGTGGGTGCTGCTCGCCCGCAGGCTCGAGGTCGAGGGGCTGAGCCCGAGGCTGCACGCGGTGCTCGCCGTCGTCGACGCGCGCAAGCCGATCTCCCAGCAGGCCATCGCCGACCTGCTCCGCATCGACCGCACCACGATGATCGGCATCGCCGACGAGGCCGAGGCCGCGGACCTGATCTCCCGCACGCGGGACCGCAACGACCGCCGCCGGTACGCGTTGCGGCTGACCGAGGCGGGGGAGCGCGCGCTCGCGCTGGCCGACCGGCTCGTGGCGGAGGCCCACGCCGAACTGCTGGGGGAGCTGGACGAGGGCGAGCGGGCGCTGCTGCACGAGTTGCTGCTGCGGACCGTGCCCGCGGCGGACACGGACTACCCCGGCTGACGTCGTCAGATGCCCTCGTCTGACATTTGCGGACGCTAACAATAGTTGACCTCAACCAGTATCTTGGTGGATGGTGTGCGCTGGAGCCGACGGAGGGGGAGGCATGACTGCACGGGTGATGGTGTCCGCGCGGGTCGCCGTGGAGCACGCGGAGGCGTTCGAGAGGGCGTACGCCGAGGTGACGAGCAAGGTGGCCGACGTACCCGGACACTTGGGCGACCAGTTGCTGCGCGACCACGACGAGCCGGAGCGCTACGTCCTGCTCAGCGAGTGGGAGAGCACCGAGCACTTCCTGGCGTGGGAGGACGCCCCGGTGCACCGCGACACGACCACACCGATGCGGCCGTACTGGCGGGTGTTGGAACGCCGGGTGTACGAGGTGGCGAAGGAGGGTGACCAGGCACGTGCAGAGGTCGCCGGGGGCTAGCCTCGCCGCCATGTCCCCTGGATCCCAGCAGCGGCCTGCACCGGTCGTCGAGGTCGTCGACCTGCTCTTCGAACTGACCGACCGGGTCAAGGCGCAGTTCGCGGTGGTCACCGGAGCGCTCGAACTCCAGGTGCCGCAGGCCAGGACGCTGCTGAGGATCAACGGCCCCGTCTCGATGCGCGACCTCGCGGCACGACTGCGCTGCGACGCCTCGAACATGACCGGGATCATCGACGGGTTGCACGCGAGGGGTCTCGTCGAGCGGAACCCGCTGCCGAACGACCGGCGGGTCAAGCAGGTCGTCCTCACCGAGGAGGGGAAGCGGCTCCAGACGCGGTTGCGGCAGCGGCTCGCCGTGGACGTACCCGTGCTCGGCAAGCTCGACGACACCCAACGACAAGAGCTGCACGCCATTCTTCTGCGCGTTGTTGAACGCTGATGAGGAATAAATAGCGTCACTATGGACCGGGCGATGTCCGGTCCATTTGTGATGTCCAAAAAAGCCTTGATCGACCCTTAGGGGGCGAATTCTCCGACGGTCAGGGAATGTCCTGATGGTCGCTGTTCCCGACCTTCGGCAAGGTTGTCACATGAAGAATTTCACGGCAAAGAACGCCAAACACCTGATGGTCTGGTTACACGTGATCTCGTCGGTCGGCTGGTGCGCGATGGCGATTGTGCAACTGGTGCTGCTCGGTCGAGTGCTCGGCATGGATCCGCACGACCAGTTGGTCACGCTGGAAACCTCGCTGTTCCTGGAGAACGAGATCCTGGACCCGCTGGGGATCAGCACCGCGTACACGGGGCTGATGCTGTCCGCGCTCACGCCGTGGGGCTACTTCCGGCACTGGTGGGTGACCGTGAAGTTCTGGCTGACGCTGATCGCGATCCTGCTGGGCAGCATCTACCTCGGCAAGACGCTGGAGCGCGTCGTCGAGGCGGCGAAGGTGGGGGAGAGCTGGTCGGTCACCCCGATGTTCATCGGCACCGGCTGGACGCTCGCGACCCTGGCGCTGATGGTGTGGATCTCGATCGAGAAGCCGTGGGGCAGGCGCAACGCGGGCCAGGAGCGGACGAAGCGCGCCGCGGTGCGGCGGGCCGAGTGGAACCCGGACGCGCGGGTGTTCCTCGTCGCGCTCGCCGTGCCGATCGTCGAGTACCTCGCGCGGGTGGAGTACCCGCTGCTCACGCTGGGTGCCGCGATCGGGTTCGCGATCTACCGCGGACGCAGGCTGCGCGCCGCGCGACGGGTCCCCGCGCCGGTTCGCGGCGCTCAAGTGGCAGCCAAGTCGGAGTGACGGGAGCACCGCGATGACCTACACGATCACGAGTCGCTGCGTCGGGACGAAGGACGAGTCCTGCGTGACCGTCTGCCCGGTCGACTGCATCCACGACGCGGGCGAGCAGATGATGATCGACCCGGTCGAGTGCATCGACTGCGGGGCCTGCGTGCCGATCTGCCCGGTGGACGCGATCTTCACCGAGGACGAGGTGCCCGCCGAGGAGGTCGACGCGATCGGGGCCGCCCGGTCGTTCTTCCGGTCGGACGGCTCGTCGTGAGCCCCCGCGTCCTCGTCGTGGGCGCCGGGCCCGCCGGGCTCTACGCCGCCGCCACGCTGGCGGCGGCGGACGTGGGCGTCGACGTGGCGGACCGCCTGCCGACGCCGTACGGCCTGGTCAGGTACGGGGTCGCGCCGGACCACCCGAAGATCAAGTCGGTGACCCGCGTGCTCGCCAGGCCGTTCTCGGCGGAGTCGGTGCGCTTCCTGGGCAACGTGACGGTCGGCGTCGACCTGACCGTGGCCGACATCCGCGGGCACTACGACGCGGTGGTCTACGCGACCGGCGCGGCGCGGGGCCTGCGGCCGGGGGTACCCGGCGACGACCTGCCCGGCAGCGCGCCTGCGGCGGACTTCGTCGCCTGGTACGGCGGCCACCCGGACGCCGTCAGCGCGGAGGAGCTGCTCGACGCGAGGCGGATCGCGGTGATCGGCGCGGGCAACGTCGCGCTCGACACCGCGCGGATGCTGCTCAAGGACGCCCGCGCCCTGGCCGACACCGAACTGCCGGACGCCGTGCTCGCGGCGTTGAGCCGCAGCCGGGTCACCGACGTGCACCTGATCGCCCGACGCGGTCCCGCGCGGGCGAAGTTCACCCCGGTCGAGCTGCGCGAGCTGGGAGAACTGGGCGTCGACGTGCTGGTGCGGCCCGACGACCTGGAACCGTCGGCGGACGAGGCGGGCGTCGTCGCCGGTGACCGCGCCGCCCGGACCAACGTCGAGATCCTCCGCGAGTGGGCGGGGCGTCCGGGAGGGGACGCGGCGCGACGGCTGCACCTGTGGTTCCGCACGCGGCTGGTCGAGGTGTGCGGGCGGGACCGGGTCGACGCCCTGCTGCTGGAACCGGGCGGGGAGAGGCTGCCGGTGGACGCCGTCCTGTACGCCATCGGCCACCGCGGCACACCGCTGCTGGGGCTGCCGTTCGACGAGGTCACCGGCACCGTCCCGCACGAGCGCGGCCGGGTGCTCGGCGTGCCGGGGGCGTACGTGGCCGGGTGGCTGAAACGCGGGGCGACCGGCGTGATCGGCACCAACAAGGCCGACGCGGGCGAGACCGTCGCCTCCCTGCTGGCCGACCTGCCCGGACTGCCCCGACCCGCCGAACCGGACCCGGCCGCGGTGACCGCGCTGCTCGAACGGCGCGGCGTGCGTCCGGTGACCTGGGCGGGGTGGACGCGCCTCGACGCGCACGAGGCCGAACTGGGCAGGCGCCAGGGACGGGCACGGGCGAAAATCACCGACCTGCCCGCCATGCTGGCCATCTGCGGCTGATATCCGAGGCCGGAGTATGCGCCGGTGCGTGGAATTATTCCATTCTGCTTGAAGAGCGTCGGAAAATAAACCACACTAATTTCGGGTAGCGGTGTATGTGCCAGGGGTGGGGCATCGCCGGAAGGCTGATTCAAGCCGATTATTGGGGGCTTTCATGAAGGTTGGCGTGCTCGGTCCATTCGAAATAGTCGTGTCCGGTGTGGAGCTGACCCCTTCGGCACCGAAGCTTCGACAGCTCCTCGCATTGTTGTCCCTCCAGGCGAACCGCACGGTCAGCATGGAGCAGATCATCGAGGAGCTGTGGGAGGACCGGCCGCCGTCCACCGCGACCACGACCGTGCAGACCTACGCCTACCAACTCCGCAAGACGCTCCGACTGGTCGAACAACGGGACTCGGGACCGGTCGGGCTGCACACGTCACGGGGCGGCTACCTGCTGGAACTGCCGCCCGACGCGCTCGACGTCGACCGCTTCACCGTCGACGCGCAGCGGGGACGCGCCCACCTCGCGGCGGGGGACACCGTCGCCGCCGTGACGACCCTGCGGGAGGCGCTGCGGCTGTGGCGCGGCTCCGTGCTCTCGGACATCCGGCGCGGACCCGTCCTCCAGGCGGAGGCCGTGCTGCTGGAGGAACTCTGCCGCGGTGTCATGGAACTGCGGATCGACCTGGAACTGGAACTCGGCCGCCACCACGAGCTGATCGGCGAGCTCACCGGTCTGGCGACCGCGAACCCGACGCACGAGGGCTTCCAGACCAAGCTGATGCTCGCGCTGTACCGGGCGGGCAGGCGCAGCGAGGCGTTGCAGGTCTACCAGCGGACGAGCGCGGTGCTGCGGAACGAACTCGGCCTCGAACCCTGCCTCGACCTGCGCCAGGCGCACCAGGCGGTGCTCGCCGCGGACGACTCGTTCGACCCGGTCGCGACGACGGACGCGCCGCCGCCGAGCGCGGCCGGGTTCGCCCAGCCGCCCTGCCACCTCCCACCCGACGTGACGCTGCTGATCGGCCGCGACGCCCAGGTCGCGCGCACGTCGGAGGTGCTGACCTCGTCCGGGCGGTCGGCGCCGGCGGTGGTGGTCGCGTTCGGACCTCCCGGTGTCGGCAAGTCGGCGTTCGGCGTGCACACCGCGCACCGGGTGCGCGCCGAGTTCCCCGACGGGCAGCTCTACGCGCGGCTCGTCACGCCGTCCGGAGACCCCGTCGACCCGGCCGACGTCCTCGCGGACTTCCTGCGGGCGTGGGGGAGTCGCGCGTCCGCCGAGGAGGTCGAGACGGCGTCGCTCGACGAGCGCGTCCGGATGTTCCGGAGCTGGACCGCGGGCAGGCGCACGCTGATCGTCCTCGACGACGTGGTGTCCGACGACCAGTTGCGCGCGCTGCTGCCGAGCGGCCCCGGCTGCGCGGTGCTGGTGACCAGCAGGCGAAGACTCGCCGACCCGGCGGTCACGCGGTCGATCGGCCTCACCCCGCTCGACGTGGTCGACGTGCTGGAGCTGATGGTCAACGTGCTCGGCAGGCAACGGCTCGCGCAGGAGCCGAAGGCGGCGGTGCGGCTCGCGGAGTTCTCCGACGGTTTCCCGCAGGTGATCCGGGCCGCGCTGTGGCGGCTGGAGCTGCGGCCGTACTGGCCGATCCGGAAGCTGGTCGACCGCGCCACCAGGGAGTCGGCGTTCGTGATGAGGGCCGGTGTGCCCGAGCTGGATCTGCTGGCCAGCGTCGAGCGCACCTGCCGGACGATGTCGCCCGAGGCGTTCCTGGTCGTCCGGCGGGCCGCCGAGATCGACGGCGACATCACCGCCGCGCGCGTGGCCGGTGCCCTGCCGATCGGGGAGTTCGACGCCGAGGGGCTGCTCGACGAACTCGTCGAGGTCGGGCTGCTGGAGGTCGACGGACCGGAAGCCGGCCACCACCCGGACAACTTCCGCTACCGCTTCCGCCCGGTGCTCAGGAAGGCGGCGACGATGATCGACGCGCCTCCCGGTTCCCCCGCGATCGGCCTGAGGCCCGTTCGGACACTGCGGGCGACAGGTGTTCCGGTGTGAAGTCCTACCCCCGCCGCCACGAACCCGATGTGAGAGAGAGGAACTGATGTGATCACAGGCTGGCGCGAACGGGTCGAGGCGCGGGCGGACGGAGGTCACCTGCACTTCGGGCTGGACGACCCGCGATGTCGGGACACCCGGTTGGTCGGTGTCGAGCTCGCGGCGCTCGCCGAGATGGCGGAACGGGCGCCGGTGCCGGGGACGGACGTGATCACCGCGCCGCTCGCCGTGTGGCAGCAGCACCTGTGGCCCCGGTCGACGACGCCGCTCCTCCGGGTCACCGGGCAGGCGGGCGTGCCGCTGTCGATCCGGTGCCGTCTGCTGATGAGCGACGAGGACGGCCCGGTGGGGCCGGTGTGGCAGAACCCGGTGTGGAACAACATCGACCCGGAAGCGGTGTGGGACGGCGTCATCGAGCTGGTCGGCATCGCGGCGCGGCAGGTGGTCGGCGAGGGGGCGGGCCACCGGCTCACGTTCTCCTTGCAGCGCTTCGTCCCCGCGGTGGCCTCGCTGCTGGTGCGGGTGGCGGACAACGGACACCGGATCCACGTGCGCGCCTGCTGGGGACTGGCCGAGGCGCACGCCGACCGGCTCTACTTCGACCACTTCGTCCTGCGGGGCTCGTGGCTGGTCGTCGAACACTGCCGGATCGAGCGGAAGCACACCGCGACGGTGCCCGCCGACGGTGGCACGCACACCGTCGACGTGCCACCGGAACAGGTGTCGCGCCCGGTGCTCTCGGTCGCCGCCGTCCGGTCGCTCGCGGCGTGCAGCCGCGAGTGGACCGCCGGGCACGACGGCTGCGCGGAACTGGACGTGGTGCTGGTGGGCCAGGAGTTCACCCTGTTGAACTACCGCAGGCTCTAAACCTTCTTCAGCAGCGCTGGACACCTCCTGGACACCTCGATGACACCGTGGCGGTGGAGAGGATTCCGAGGAACGGAGCTACTGACGATGACGGCAACGCCAGACACCCGCCAGGTGTTCACCTTGGACGACCTGCGCCGGATCATGCGGACGAACGTGGGTGTCGACGCCGGTGTCGACCTGGAGAGCGACATCTCCGACGTCGCGTTCGACGGGCTCGGCTACGACTCGCTGGCCCTGCTCGAAGTCGCCGCGCAGGTGCAGCGCGAGTACGGCGTGCCGATCCCGGACGACGCCATGCTGGAGGCGCCGACGCCGGGCGAGGCCGTGGTGCTGATCAACAGCCGACTCGCGGGGGCCTGAGATGACCGGGCACTCGGAGAACTCGATCACCATCGACGCGCCGATGGACCTGGTGTGGGACATGACGAACGACGTCGAGAGCTGGCCGGGGTTGTTCAGCGAGTACGCCGCCGCCGAGGTGCTCGACACCCGCGGCACGACGGTGGTGTTCCGGTTGGTCATGCACCCCGACGAACTGGGGCGCGTGTGGAGCTGGGTGTCCGAGCGGACGTCGGACCCGGTGGCCAGGACGGTGCGCGCCGCACGCGTGGAAACGGGGCCGTTCAAGTACATGTCCATCTTCTGGGAGTACCTGCCCGACGCGGACGGCGTTCGCCTGCGCTGGGTGCAGGACTTCGAGATGAAGCCGGAGGCACCGGTGGACGACGCGGGCATGACCGACCGGATCAACACCAACAGCCCGGTGCAGCTCGCGCTGATCAAGCAGAAGGTGGAGGCGGCGGCCCGCGCCGCGCGGACGCGATGACCGCCGGCATGCGCGCGACCGCGCGCCGGGAGCCCAGGGCGGAGGACTGGTTCGTCTGCCCGGAATGCCGAGGGGTGATCTACCGCAAGCGGTACCAACGCTTGTTGAGCGTGTGTTCCGACTGCGGCGCGCACGGCAGGCTCGACCCGAGCGAACGCGTGGCGCAGTTGTTGGACGAAGGCAACCGCACGATTTCGTCGGCGCACACGCAACACGACCCGTTGGGCTTCGTCGACCAGCACGCGTACCCGGATCGGCTCACGCGGGCGGTGGCGAGCACGGGAGAACCGACCGCGGTGCGGGTCGTGGAGGGCCACGTCGAGGGTGCCGAGCTGGTCGCCGCGATCATGGACTTCCGCTTCATGGGGGGAAGTCTGGGTGTCGCCGAGGGCGAGGCGATCACGACGGCGGCCGAAAGGGCACTCGCCGCACGGGTTCCGCTGCTGCTGGTGACCGCCTCCGGCGGCGCGCGCATGCAGGAGGGCGTGCTGTCGCTGATGCAGATGGCCAAGACCAGCGGCGCGATGGCCGAACTGGACCGGGCCGGGCTGCTCACGGTCAGCCTGGTCACCGACCCGACCTACGGCGGTGTGGCGGCGTCGTTCGCGACGCTGGCGGACGTCATCGTCGCGGAACCCCGTGCCCGCATGGGGTTCGCCGGTCCGCGGGTGATCGAGCAGACGATCAGGCAGGAGCTGCCCAAGGGGTTCCAGACCGCGGACTTCCTGCTCAAGCACGGTGCCGTGGACGCGATCTGGGCGCGGTCCGAACTGCGGGTCCTGCTGGCCAGGCTGCTCGCCACCCGGCGCAGGCCCGGAGCGGGCTGGGGCGCGGACGTGGTCGACCCGGTGATCCGCGATCCGGAACTGCTGGACACGCGCCCGGCGTGGGAAACCGTGCTGCTCGCCCGTGATCCGCGCAGACCGACGGCGCTCGACCACATCGGCCACTGGCTGGACGGGTTCGTCGAGCTGCGCGGCGACCGGCTCGGCGCGGACTGCCCCTCGGTGGTCGGTGGCGTCGGCAGGCTCGACGGGCAGCCGGTCATGGTCATCGGCCACCAGAAGGGGCACACGACGCGAGAGCTGGTGGCGCGCCAGTTCGGCATGCCGTCGCCCGCGGGCTACCGCAAGGCGGCCAGGCTCATGCGGCTCGCGGCCAAGCTGGGACTGCCGGTGGTGACGCTGGTGGACACGCCCGGCGCGCACCCCGGCGTGGAGGCGGAGGAGCAGGGACAGGCGATCGCCATAGCGGAGAACCTGCGTCTCATGTGCACGCTGCCGGTCCCGATCGTCACCGTGGTGACCGGCGAGGGCGGCAGCGGTGGAGCGCTCGCGCTGGGCATCGCCGACCGCGTCCTCATGTGCGCCAACACGATCTACTCCGTGATCAGCCCGGAGGGGTGCGCCGCGATCCTGTGGAAGTCCGCGTCCGAGGCGTCGACGGCCGCCGAGGCGCTGCGGATCGACGGGCGCTGGCTGCTGGGCTCCGGTGTGGTGGACGGTGTCGTGCCCGAACCGGACGGCGGCGCGCAGGAGAACCCGTCCGCGGCCAGCGAACTGGTGCGGCGAGCGGTGGTGTGCGCGCTGCGAGAGCTGCGCGGTGCGTCCGCGGACGACCTGATCGTCCGGCGCGGTGCGCGGTTCCGCCGGTATGGACTGTCTGCTGTGGACAATGGGAGCGGAGATGGATGACGACCCGGCGGTGCTCGCGGCGCTGTCCCGCGTGGTGGGCGAGATGACGCGCGGCGTCGCCCATCCGCCGCGCCGCATCGACATCACGTTCGGCGCGGCGCGGATCGAGGTCGACTGGGGAGAGCGGCCGTCGGACGACCGCCCGGCGGTGCGGCCCGCCGCCGTCGAGGAGGACCAGGCGCCGAACACGCACCAGGTCTGCGCACCAGTCGTCGGCACGTTCTACGCGGCACCGGAACCGGGCGCGGCCCCGTTCGTCGCGGTCGGCGACGTGGTCGAGGCCGGGCAGCAGGTGGCCATCGTCGAGGCGATGAAGCTGATGAACGCGGTCGAGGCGACGATGTCGGGCCGCGTGGTGCGGGTGCTGGCCTCGGACTGCCAGCCGGTGGAGTACGGGCAGCCGTTGCTGCTGCTGGAACCCGTCTAGCGGCGCCCCTCCGGGTCGTGAGCGGCTGGGGGAGGCCGGGGGCCTCCCTTCGCCCCCGACCTTCAGTTCGCGAACGGCGCCGGACCGACCGCCGCCGCGGTCAGCGCTTCGACCGTGTGCACGTCGGCCTCGACGGCTTCGACGAGCGGGCCCAGCACCGGGCCGTGCGGCACGTCGGACAACGTCGCGCCCGACCGCAGCCGCAACGCCTGCCGCAGGGTCGCGGAACCGTCTCGGACCCGGCCCTCCTCGAGCGCGTGGCGGCCGCTGGACGCCAGCAACTCGAATTCGGTGATGTCGAGTTCGTGCCATTTCGCGTGCGCCGCGTAACCGTTCGGTTCGACGGTGAAGAGCGTGTGCGCGCGATTGAACAACTTGCCCAGTTGGTAGACGTACGTCCGCACGGCGGTCCTGCTGTTCACGGGCCGATCGTGAGGCCAGAGTTCCTCGTCGATCAGCTCCGGGGAAACGACATGATCATTGTGGAGCAATAACAGCGCAAGTACGCTGCGTAATCTCGGTGCCGCCGGGGTGACCGTGCACTCACCGTCGGTCACCCGCAGCGGTCCAAGTAGATAAAATTTCACTATGACCCCCAGTTGAACCTGCTTTGAACAACGGAGGGATGATATATGAACATTTGTGTGTGGTGCGTGACATCCAGGTACGAAGTGAATTACCCCCGGATGGTTTGCCATCCGGGGGTAATTGAAGAACTTTCGTGATCAGTGCCGCTTGTAGCCCGACACCAGCGTGTCCGAGGCGGTCAGCGGCTGGGCCCGCACGTCGGTGAACCCGGCGGTGCGCAGCCACGACTCGCAGGTCTCCACGGGGTACTCGGCGCCGCCCTCGGTGAGGAGCTGCATGTTGAGGCTGAGCAGCCGGTTGCGCCGCGTGGACGGGCGGGAGTCGTCGATCATGGCGTCGTAGATGAACAGCGCGCCACCCAGGGGCAACGCCTCGTACGCCCGCGCGATGAGCCGCTGGTTGTGCTCGGCGTCCCAGTCGTGCAGCACGTGGCCGCAGACGAAGGCGTCCGGGCTCGGCAGTTCGTCGGCGAAGAAGTCCGCCGCGTGGAAGCGCACCTTGCCGGTCAGCTTCAACCGGTCCATGTGCTCGTCGAACAGCGGCTCGATCGGCGGCAGGTCGAGGCAGCCCGCGTCCAGGTGCGGGTGGGCCTTGGCGACCTCGGCGACGAGGTTGCCGCGCGCGCCGCCGAGGTCGACGACCGACGTGAACCGCGTCCAGTCGACCGCGTGGGCCAGTGCGGGGCCGATGGCCGCGCTGGCGCCGTCCATCGCCGCCATGAACCGCTTGAGCACTTCCCTGTTCTGGTAGAACGCCTCGAAGTTCGCCGCGCGGTCGTTCTGCATGCGGCCCGTGCGCACCAGGTCGGAGAGCTTGCCCCAGCCCGCGTACTGCCAGTTCAGCATCGTGAGGAAACCACCGAGGTACGTCGGTTTCGCGCGGTCGAGATAAATGTCGGCCTCGGCGTTGTTGCGGTAGCGGTCGCCCTGCTTGATCAGCAATCCCAGCGTGCACAGCGCGCCGAGGAAGTCGTCGAGCGCCCTGGGGTGCACGCCGAGTCGATCGCGGATCTCGTCCGCGGTGAGCGGTTCACCCGCCAGAGTGGAGAACAGATCGATTTCCACCGCGCTCAGCAGCACTTTCGCGCCCCAGAACGCGGTGCCTAGTTCCAGGATGGCGGCGGGATTGGGGCGCGACTCCTCACGCGGATTGTTCATGTCTCACTGCTCCTTCGCGGCAGTTGGTGAATCGATGATTTCCACGACTCCTCGCGAGCCGTCGACGGTGACGAGCTGACCGCTGCGCAGCCGCCGGGTGCCGTCCCCGGTGGCCAGCACGGCCGGGACGCGGTACTCGCGGGCGATGATCGCCGGGTGGGACAGCAGTCCACCGTGGTCGGTGACGAGCGCGCCCACGTTGGGGAACAGCACCGACCACTCGGCCGTCGTCTGCGGGCAGACGAGGACGTCACCCGGACGCAGCTCACCCCAGTCGGTCTCGTCGAGGATGACTCGTGCCGGGCCCGTGTAGGTGCCCTTGGACGCGGCGATCCCGCTGATCACCGCGTCGTCGTCGGAGCCGTTGACGGAGGTGGCCAGGTTGCCCGCCGCCTCCCGCCACACCCACATGCCCGCCGCGACCACCTCGCGCACGTCCGGCGGCAGCATCCCCAGCCACTCGCCGGGCGGCCGGGAGGGCTGGGCCGGTCGCCCGTAGCTCTGCGGGCCGGGGTTCGCCTGCGCCAGCGCGAGTTCGGCGGCGCGGCGGCTCACCAGCCCGTCGACCCCGATCCCGTCGCGCAGCGCGGACAGGGCCTTGGGGAGTTCGAGCATGAACACGTCCTGCGCGTCGCGGAGCTGCCCGCGTTCGGCGAGCCTGCGGCCGAGGTCGAGCACACCCCGCCGGATCAGCGCGAAACCGGTCTGGGAGAGCAGGATGCTGTCGTCCCGCAGGGGATAGGCGGTCTGGGCGTTCTCCAACACCCGGTCGAACCGCTTGAGGTCCTCCGGCCGGTCCGCTAGTGCCGCGGTCGCCTCCGCGACCGCTGCCTCGCGGGTCGCGGTCAGCTCGTCCGCGTCGCGCGAGGGGTCGAAACCCCTGCCGAGCTGCCCGCGCACGAGGGAGATCACGAGTGCGGGGTTCTCGGCCATCGTCGGAGCGGTGATGTCCATGCCGACCGTCCGGAAGCCGTACTCGCGCAGGTAACCGCGCAGCGCGGCGCCGAACTCCGGATCGGCCTCGGCGCACGCCTCGGCGTCACCGCCGGTCTGGAGCAGCTTCCGGACCCCCGTGTCGCGCTCCGCGAGCCGGACGAGTTCGCCGAGCGCGTGGGACGGCGCCGTCGTGCTGCCGGGCAGCCCGGTGAGCAGCGCCATGGTCCGCGCCGCCTCCCAGCCGAGCAGTTCCTGGCAGGCGAGGCCGAGCTGGCCGAGCAGCAGCATGCCCGCGCCACCGAGTCGGAAGTGGACCTCCGTCGCCTTGGCGGACAGGCTCAGCAGGTGGCCGAGCTGTGCTTCGAGTTCGTCGTCGGTCAGTGCGGCCGGATCGCTCGCGCGTTCGGCGGCCAGCTCGTCGGACAGCGTCGGCCGCCACTTCTCGTGCCACTGACGGCAGGACGTCGCGGGCTCGTCGGCACGCACGCCCGCCATGATCGTGGCCAGCTTCGCCGCGATCCGCTCCATGCCCTCGGCCATGACGAACGTCGAGTAGAGCCAGCCGCCGATCTCGCGGAACTCCAGCTTCTCGCCGAGGCTGTAGGTGAGCAGGTGATCGATGGCGTCGGTCTGGCAGCGGAACACCGTGGACCGCCCCATGGGGGACAGCGGTTTGGTCGCGTAGTTCGACCGCTGCCAGAAACCGGGCGGCACCTCGGGCCGCGGCTCGGGCAGCGCGGTGATCGGCCGCGCCTGCAACAGCCACAGCGTCCCGTCGGCGATGGCCCACTCGATGTCCTGCGGCGAACCGAAGCGCACCTCGATCCCCTTGGCCAGCTCGGCGACGAGCGCCGCCTGCTCCGCGGTGATCGCCCGCTCCGCGCCGGACGCGAGCGAGGCGACCCCGTCGCGCACCGCCCATTCGTCCGGAGTGGACAGTCCGGACACCAGCCGGTCGCCCAGCCCGCGCACGGCACTCACCAGGACCTCGTTCCGGTCGCCGGTCACCGGGTTCGCGCTGAACGCGACCCCCGCGGCCTCGGCGGGCACCATGTGCTGGATCAGCACGCCGATCCGGCGGCCCGCGCCGAGCGCGCGCGTGCCCTGGTAGGTCGCGACGCGGTCGGAGAACGCCGACGCCCAGCAGGTGCGCACCGCCGCGATCAGGTCGCCCGTCCCCGTCACGTCCAGCACCGTTTCGTACTGCCCCGCGTAGGAAACGCCGGGCAGGTCCTCCTCGACGGCCGAGGAGCGGACGGCGACCGCCGTGCCGCCGAGCCGGTGCGCCAGTGCGTCCAGCTCCGCGATCAGGTCACCGGGCAGTTCGAGCCCGTCCGTCCGGCCGGACGCGAGCAGCCGGTCCAGCACCTCGGCGGGCAGGACGTACCCCTCCGGCACCGGCAGCCCCGCCGCCCGCAGTTCGCCGAGCACCGCGGACTTCCGGCCGACGGCGCCGACGTCGGCGAGGCCGATGGTGTCGAGCGGGCGCAGCAGCGTCGAGGTCATTTTCTGGCTCCAATCGAAGAGGTCGGCCCGGTCAGGCGGCGGTGACGACGACCGCGGCGTTGAACCCGCCGTAGCCCCTGGCGATCACGAGCGCCGTCCGCACGGGCAGCGCTCTCGGCGCGTCGACGACGAGGTCGACGCGGTAGCGGCTGTCGGGCCGGACGTTCACCGACGGCGGCACGAGTCCGGTCCTGATGGTCAGCAGCGCGGCCGCGACGTCGAGCGAGGACCCGCCCGCGTACAGCCTGCCGGTGGCCGTTTTCGGGGCGCTGACGGGAACTCCGCACGGGCCGAACAGCGCGACCAGCGCGTCGGCCTCGGCGCGGTCCAACTCGGGGAGGCCCGCGGCGTCGGCGAAGACGACGTCCACGTCGGCGGCACGGATCCCGGCGTCGGCCAGTGCGCGCTCCGCCGCCCCGCGCAGCTCCGATCCGCCTCCGGCGTCGAAGGTCGCGGCGTAGCCCGCGATCCTGCCGTACACGTGCGGCGCGCCGCGTTCCCGCGCGCCCGCCTCGTCCTCGACGATGAGGATCGCGCCGCCCTCTCCCGGCAGGTACCCGGCCGAGTCCGGGTCGAACGGCAGGTACGCGCGCGCCGCGTCGCGCGACCCGCTGAGCAACCCGGTCGCCTGCTGGCACACCAGCGCGTACGGCGACAGCGGCGCCTCGGTGCCCCCGCTGACGACCAGCTTGGCGCCCGCGTTGAGCACGCGCCTCGCCTGGCCGAGCGCGTCGAGCCCGCCCGCCTGCTCGCTCGCGATCACGCCGCACGGGCCGCGCATGCCGAACCGGATGGACGTCTGGCCGGTGGTGGCCGCGTAGAACCACGCGATCGACTGGAACGCGGTCACGTGCTTGGGCCCCTCCGACCAGAGCCTGCCCAACTCGCGCTGGCCGAACTCGTTGCCCGCGCTGGAACTCGCGGTCACCACCGCCATCTCGTACTCGCCGAGACCGCTGTCCGCCAGCGGGTGCACGCCCGCGTCCCGCAGCGCCTCCTCGGTCGCGCACAGCGCGAACTGCGTCCACCTGTCGGTCTGGAACGTCAGCCTCGTCGGCAGGTGCTCGGTGGCGTCGAAGTCCCGCACCTCGCCCGCGAGCCGCACGGGGTAGCTCGACGCGTCGAACCTCGTGATCTCCGCGATCCCGTTGCGGCCGGCCAACGTGTTCGCCCAATACCGCTCCACCCCGATACCGGTCGGCGCCACCACACCGAGCCCGGTGACGACGGCGCTCATGCCGTCCATCCCGGCCGGGACAACAGCATCGCGGTCTGGAAGCCGCCGAACCCGCTGCCGACGCTGAGCACGACGTCGAGGTCGGCGTCGCGAGCGGTGCGGGGCACGTAGTCGAGGTCGCACTCGGGGTCGGGCGTCGTGTAGTTCGCCGTCGGCGGCACGGCCTGGTGCGCCAGCGCGAGCGCGCACGCGGCGACCTCCAGCGACCCGATCGCGCCGAGCGAGTGGCCGATCATCGACTTGATCGAGCTGACCGGCACCCGGTACGCCCGGTGCCCGAGGCTCAGCTTGAACGCGGCCGTCTCGTGCCGGTCGTTCTGCCGGGTGCCGGAGCCGTGCGCGTTGATGTAGCCGATGTCCTCCGGCCGGATCCGGGCGGCCCGCATGCTCCGGGTGATCGCCTCGGCCATCTCGCGCCCGTCGGGCTTGAGCCCGGTCATGTGGAACGCGTTGCTGCGGTTGGCGAACCCGGCGATCTCCGCGTAGATCCGCGCGTCCCGCCGACGGGCGTGCTCGCGCTCCTCGAGGATCAGCACGGCCGCGCCCTCGCCGAGCACGAAGCCGTCCCGGTCGCGGTCGAACGGGCGGGACGCGTGCTCGGGGTCGGAGTTGTTCGGCGACGTCGCCTTGATCGCGTCGAAGCTCGCCGCCGAGATCGGCGAGATGGGCGCGTCGGTCGCGCCGGTGACCATGATGTCGGCCGAGCCCTCCTCGATCAGCGCCGCGGCGTGGCCGATCGCGTCCAGGCCCGACGTGCACCCGGTGGAGATGGTCGCGACCGGTCCGCGGGCGTCGCAGCGCTTCGCCACCTCGGCGGCGAACACGCTGGGCACGAGGTAGTCGTAGAGCTGGGGCACGCCGTAGTCGTTGTCGACGACCCAGTCCCGGCCGCCGTTGCTGACCACCACGTACTCGGTCTCCAGCCCGATGGTGCAGCCGACCGCGCTGCCAATCGCCACGCCCCGCCGGTGCGGTTCGAGCACGTCGAACTCCAGGCCGCTGTCCTCCACCGCCTGCCGCGCGCTGACCACGGCGAACTGGGTCGCCCTGTCCATCCGCCGGATCTCCTGCGGGGTCAGGCCTTCCTTGTCCGGCTCGAAGTCGCACTCGGCGGCGATCCGGGACCGGAACGGGGTCGCGTCGAACGTCGAGATCGCCCTGGTCGCCGTGCGGCCCGCCATCATCATGTCCCAGAACGCCTTCGTGCCGATGCCACCCGGTGCGACGACACCGATCCCGGTGATCACCGCGCGCCGGTCGGTCACCTGCTCGCCCCCACACCGGGCTGCGCCTCGTCCGGGCGGGGCAGCGACTCGGTGTCGACGTGGCCGAGTTCGGGCCTCGGCGCCAGCGGGCACAGGTGGAACACGGCCTCGGCCGGCTCGTCGGAGGTGTTCCGGACGCTGTGCCGCGCGTTGATCGGCACCAGCAGGCCCTCACCCGCGGCGAGTTCGACGGGCTCCGAGTCCACCCGCACGAGGAGCGTTCCGCGCACGACGTACAGGAACTCCTCGGAGTACGGGTGGTAGTGCTCGCTCACGTAGTCGCCCGGCGCCATCGTGAGGACTCCGAGGAATCCGGTGGTCGCACCAGCGGTCTTCGGGCCGAGCACGACCCGCAGCTCCCCGCCGCGACGGCGGTTCGGCTCGATGTCGGCTGCGGCGACCTTCGCGATCTCCTGCGTGGACAAGGGTGCTCCTGTGTGGTCGGCGGTGGGTGACTACGAGCTCCGCGGTGGGCGTCGGGTCCCTCGACGCCCCGCGCGACCTCACGTCGCACGGCGAGGTCGTGTGCCTGGCCGCCACTGTCACCGACCGGCGTGGGGAAATCCTGAAGAAGGCGTCAGGGCCCGCTGAACGCGGACCTGCTCGATCGGTGAGCCGTTCGTCAGCCGTCCACGACCGACGGCGGCGAGTATCTGGCGCCAGGACCGAGCCGGACGAGGAGTGCCTAGGACGATGCTTCAGATTCTGTTGCCGTTGGCCCTGCTGTGCAACGGGTTGACCGCCGGAGCGCTGCTGATCGCGATGATCGGGGTCGCGCCGCTGCGGCTGGCCCTGCCGGACGACCGTTCCGTCCAGGTGCACCAGCTCCTGCTGCCCAAGGTCGAGCCGTGGATGCCCGCCCTGCTGGTCGGCGGGACGATCTTCACCGGCGCCGCCGGGTTCTTCGCGGGCAGCACGCTGGTGCACGTGCTGACGATCATCTCGTCGTCCTTGCAGCTCAAGGCGATCCTCATCGCGCTGACGAAGAACGTGCCGATCAACAGGTGGCTGGCGAAGCTGGACCCCGAGGCGCTGCCGCCCGACTTCGCCGAGTCACGGGCGATGGAGCGCTGGCGCAACTGGAACGCGGCGCGCGCGGTGATGGTGATCCTGTCACTGGTGATCAACGTCTACGTCGTCGGACTCCTGGTGTGAGCGAGAGGACCACGTGGTGATCGAGACTGTGCTCATCGCCAACCGGGGGGAGATCGCGCTGCGCGTCGCGCGCACCTGCCGCGAGCTGAACCTGCGCACGGTCGTGGTGCACTCGACGGCGGACCGCGACTCCGCCGTCGTGCGGCTCGCGGACCGGGCCGTCCAAATAGGACCTCCGGCGGCGCGGCGCAGCTACCTGCACGTGCCCGCGATCATGGAGGCGGCGGCGCAGACCGGTGCGGACGCGATCCACCCCGGCTACGGCTTCCTGTCCGAGGACGCGGACTTCGCCGAGGTGTGCGAAGCGCACGGGCTGACGTTCATCGGACCGCCCGCCTCGGTGCTGCGCACGCTGGGGGACAAGGCCACCGCGCGCAAGCTGATGGCCGACGCCGGCCTGCCGCTGCTGCCCGGCAGCACCGAGACCCTGGACAGCGCCGCGGAGGCGAAGGACCTGGCCGACGAGATCGGCTACCCGGTGATCATCAAGGCCGCGGCGGGCGGCGGGGGCCGCGGCATGGCGGTCGTGCGCGAGCCGAGCACGTTCATGGAGCACTACCAGCGCACCCGAGCCGCCGCCCAGGCGGTGTTCGAGGACGGCCGGGTCTACCTCGAGAGGTTCCAGGAGGCCGCGCGGCACGTCGAGGTGCAGGTCCTGTGCGACCAGCACGGCAACGCGATCTGGCTGGGGGAGCGGGACTGCTCGGTGCAGCGCAGGCACCAGAAGCTCATCGAGGAGACACCCGCGCCGGGACTGAGCCCCGAACTCACCGCGCGCATGGGCGAGGCCTCGGTGCGGGGCGCGCTCGCGGCGGGCTTCGTCGGCGCGGGCACGTTCGAGTTCCTGGTCGACCCCGACGGCGAGTTCACCTTCATGGAGGTCAACTGCCGCATCCAGGTCGAGCACCCGGTCACCGAGATGGTGACCGGCATCGACCTCGTGCGCGAGCAGTTGCTGGTGGCGGCGGGCAGGTCGCTCTCCATCACGCAGGACCAGGTGGAACGCCGGGGAGTCGCGATCGAGTGCCGGGTCAACGCCGAGGACCCGTCCCGCGACTTCGCCCCGGCACCGGGCGTGCTGGAGGAGTTCATCCCGCCAGGCGGCCCGTTCACCCGAGTCGACACCCACGGGTTCACCGGCGCGCGGGTGACACCGGACTACGACTCGTTGCTGGCCAAGGTGATCACCTGGGCGGCCGACCGCGACCAGGCCGTCGCCAGGATGGAGCGCGCGCTCGCCGAGTTCCACGTCCGCGGCGCGGGCGTCCACACGACCATCCCGTTCCTCGCGGAGATCCTCGGCCATCCGCTGTTCCGCGACGGGAAGCACACCACATCACTGGTCGAACAGGTGCTGGACATCGAGAGGAAGTGACGAGAGTGGCAGACGCAGTGCTCACCCGTGAGCGGGTGTTCGACCTGATGCAGGGCTACCGCAACACGAGCCTGCTGCGGACGGGCATTCGGCTGGGGGTGTTCACCTCGCTCGCCGAAGGGCCCGCCGAAGCGGGTGAACTGGCCGCCCGCCTGGACATCGACCCGCGCGGCGCGACCATCCTGCTGAACGCGCTCGTCGCGATCGGCCTGCTGGAGCGCAAGGACACCGAGTTCCGCCTCGTCGACGGGGCGGACGAGCTGTTGGCGGGCCCCAGATCGGTCGCCCACCTGGCGACCATCCTCGCCAGCGACTGGGAGTGGGACGCGCTGAAGGTGCTCGACGAGGCGGTCCGGCGCGGCGGCGTGGTGGTCGACGACAACGCCGAGTCGTCCGACTTCGCGTACTGGCAGGACTTCGCGACGTTCGCGACCGCCGCGACCGGCCCGACCGCAGGTCTGGTCGCCGACGAACTGGCGGACTGGTTGGACACCCGGCCGACTCCGACGGCGCTGGACGTCGCATGCGGGCACGGGATGTACGGCTTCACCCTCGCCGCGCGGCAGCCCTCGTTGCGGGTGTGGGGCCTCGACTGGCCGCACGTGGTGCCGATCGCCGCGGAGAACGCCGCGCGGCTCGGCGTGCGCGACCGCGTGGACTTCATCGAGGGCGACATGTTCGAGGTGCCGCTGGGCGGGGCGTACGACGTCGTCTTCGTGACGAACGTGCTGCACCACTTCGCGGAGGACCGGGCGACCGCGTTGCTGGCGCGGGCCGCCAACGTGATCAAACCCGGCGGCAAGCTCGTGGTCGTCGGCTTCACCACGACCGACGAGCCACCGGACGCCGACCCCGCGCCCTACCTGTTCTCGGTGCTGATGCTGGCGTGGACGAAGGGCGGCGAGGTCCACTCCGAACGTGCGTACGACCGGATGCTGACCGAGGCCGGGTTCACCGCCGCCGAGGTCCACCGCCTGCCCGGAGTGCCGATGCGGGTGCTCATCGCCGATCGCGCGTAAGCGCTGGAAGGTCCTGCCATGTACCGAAGTCTGCTCGTCGCCCGGTTCGACCCGAAGGACGCGGACGTCATCGCGAAGGTCTTCGCCGAGTCCGACCGGACCGAGATGCCGCACCTGCTCGGCGCGTCGTCCCGGACCCTGTTCCGCTTCCATGACCTGTACCTGCACCTCATCGAGTCCGCTGTGGACATCGGCGAGAACATCGGGAAGGTGCGCGACCACCCGCTGTTCCAGGACGTGAACACGAAGCTGAGCCCGTACGTCCAGCCGTACTCGCCGGACTGGCGCGGCCCCCGCGACGCGATGGCGACCCCGTTCTACACCTGGGAGGCGAGGTGAAGCTCGACCTGATCGGCAAGCGGGTCGTCGTCACCGGCGGCACCAAGGGCATCGGCAGGCGCGTCGTCACCGGCTTCGCCGAGGCGGGCGCGTCCGTGCTGACCTGCTACCGCGGTGACGAGGCCGCCGCGTCCAGCCTGCTGCTGGAACTGAAGGAGATCGGCGGCGACCACCACGTGGTGCGCGCGGACATGAGCGTCCGAGCGGACGTGGACGACCTCGTGGCGGAGGCGGGCGAACACTTCGGCGGGATCGACGCCCTCGTCAGCAACGCCGCCGTCGTCAGCCACCACCCGGTCGCCGAGCTGACCGACGAGGTGTGGCAGCACACCCTGACCACGAACCTCACCGGCCCGTTCACCCTGGTGCGCAGCGCACTTCCCCTGCTGACCGCGGGTTCGTCGATCACCCTGATCGGCTCACGCGTGGCCCAGGCGGGCATGCCCTCCGCCGCGCACTACGTCGCGTCGAAAGCAGGCCTCAACGGCCTCGTACGCGCGCTGTGCAAGGAGTTGGGACCCGCGGGCATCAGGGCGAACCTCGTGGCGCCCGGCATCATCGAGACCGAGGCGACCGCCGCGCTCCCCGCCGAACGCCGCTGCGCCTACGAGGCCAAGTCGTCCCTCGGCAGGCTCGGCAGCGTCGACGAGATCGCGGGCGCGGTGCTGTTCCTCGCGAGCGACCTCGCCGGCTACATCACCGGCGAGACCCTCAACGTGGACGGCGGCGTCTGATGTTCCGGGTCATGCTGCGCATGCGCGTCGTACCCGGCCGCGAGGACCGCTTCCTGGACATCGTGCGCACCGTCGGCGCCGCGGTCGCGGCCAACCCGTCGAACCGCGGCCAGCGGGTCTTCCGGGACGACACGGGCACCTTCCACGTCCACAGCGACTGGGCCGACGACGAGTCGTTCTGGGCGCACGAACGCAGCACCGAGCACCGCAGGCTGATCGGGGCGATGCGCGAGGTGCGGGAAGACAGCACCATGACGACCATGACGGAGGTGGACGTCTTCGACAACCGAACACCTCACCCCACGTCCCACTCGGAAACGTCGTCGAGCGGAGTCGCCGACTCGTAGTCCTCGACGGTGACGGTGCCCCGCTCATCGGAGTCGTAGTCGACCACGACGCGCCAACGCCCCTCACTCCGGCGGCTGAACACGTGGAACCGACCGAACAGCACCTTGCTCTCCCCACTGGCCCGACCCGCGACCAACCGGTAGACACCACGCTCACTGGCCACCACACCGTCGGTGATCCGCTCGACGAACCGGAACGCGATGACAACGGAGTCACCGCGTTCCGCCAACTCGTCGAACCACTGAGTGGTTTCAAGCGCGTAGTCGGCAAACCCCACCACCCGTTTCACCGGCCCACCGGCACGGATCAACCCAGGTTCGTGCAACGCGAGGAACGCCGCCGCGTCACCCGCCTGGTAAGCGTCCCGGTAGGCCAACCACACGTGCTCGTTCAATTCCCGCAACACAACGCTGTCGGACATGCTCATCTCCAGAGGTCAGTCGGGTCGGCTGTCCAGCACACCCACTACCCCGGAGGACCCCGCCGTGGCGGTCTACGCAGAAACGAACTCCTGGCGAATCACACAACCATGCTCCCGAAGGCCCGCCACAACGTCAACCCGCACAAAGCAGATAGTCCCCGGCCTCAAAGGCCGGGGACTATCTGCTAACCATGGGCGATACTGGGATCGAACCAGTGACCTTTCCGGTGTGAACGGAACGCTCTCCCGCTGAGCTAAACGCCCATCTTCAGTTGTTCCCACTCCCCGCTCTCGCGGTGTGGACGTAGCTTACAACATCAACCCTTGGACCCAAAAATCGGGCTGTCCAACCACGGTTCGTGGATGCCGAACCAGCCGCCGACCAGCGCCAACGCGCCGAGCAGCCAGAGGGTCGCCAGCACGACGAGGCCGGTCGCGGCGAGGACGAGGAGCTTCACGAAGAGCGACTGGCGCTTGAGCCAGTCGACCCACATGTCGTAGTAGCGCTTGGCGAACTTGAGGACCTTGCCCGCCCATTCGAACTCCGTGGCGAGGATGGCCAGGCCTGCGAACACGACCAGCCAGCCGGGGCCGGGGTACGGGATCATCAGGACGCCCGCGACCAGCACGAGTCCGCCGACCACGCCCACACCGATGCGGTAGGCGAGGTTGAGGGCGGGGTTGCGGCGGAACCAGTGCCGCGGACCGTGCGAGTGCTCGTGCCCGTCGCGCTCGGTCCCTGACGTGGTGTCGTCGTGCTGGTCGGTCGTCATCGTCCGATCTTCCCGTCCTCGGTCAGGTCTGCGTCACCTGGCCCGCCGCGAGCACGGCGGAAGGCGTCGGGGGCGCGACCTTGCCCTGTTCCAGCGAGATGGCGAACCCGCTGTGCGCGTACGCGTCCTTGTTCCACGCCAGCATGATGTCCTGCGAGCCCTGGCGTACGTCGAACGTCGCCAGCGCGACCGGACCGTTACCGCTGGTGCCCCACACGACGTAGGTCTGCGCGGCCGTGTCGTTCGCGGGCATCCCCTCGGGGATCACGGCGGCGTCGTCGTCACCCGAGAAGAGGACCGCCATCGGGGTCCCGTCCGGTGTGCGCAGCACCACTTTCCTCGTCGTGGGGTCCGTGGTCAGCCTGAACGTGTGTTCCAGTTGGTCAGTTCGGGACTTCTGCGCCTCGACCTGATCGGACAGGCTGCCGATCTGCGTGCCCACCACCCCCGTGACGACTGCGACGAGGATCACAGCCGCCGCTGCGAGCAGAACGCGCGTCCGCTTGGCCTTGACGTTCCGCCTGGAGTCGAGCGAGATCGGTGCCGCCACTTCCTGGCGGTCCGGCACTTTCACCACGACGGGAGCCGGCTGCTCCTGCGGCGTGTGCTCGATGGCCTCCATGAGGCGGGACCTCAGCCGCGCGGGCGGGTCGAACTGGTCGACCGAACCGCCGATCGCGGCCGTCACGGCTTCGGTGTTCCGCACCGTTCGCCTGCACGTCCCGCACTCCGGCAGGTGGGAGCGCAGCCGCGCCTCCTCGTCCGGTTCGAGGGCGTGCATCGCCCATCCGACGGCCAGTTCCTCCTGGTCGCACCACTCGGTCTTCCGGTCCCCGCTCACCGGTGCGCTCCCTTGGTGTTGTTCGGCGTCGTGAGGTCCGCGGCTCCGCCGGTCTCGGCCGTCCAGACGGCCGAGAGCGATCCCCGGAGCCTGCGGATGGCCGCGAACGTGCGCGACTTCACCGTGCCCAGCGGCACGCCGGTCAACTTCGCCACCTCTATCTGCGTGTACCCGCCCAGGTAGGCCAGGGCGATGACCTGCCGCTGGTCCTCCGGGAGCTTCTTCAGCGCCTCCCTCACCTCGGCCCCGACGACGCTGTTCAGCGCCTCCAGGTCCGATCCCGGCGCGGGCGGCACGTTGCGCTCGGAGAGCTCGTCGGTCAGCGGAACATTCCGCCTGCGCTGCGTGTTCTCCTTGCGGACGGCGTCGACGGCCCGGTGGTGCACCACGGTCATCAGCCACGTCCCGAACCCGCCGCGGCTCGCGTCGAACCGGCTCGGGTTGCGCCACAGCGCGAGGAACGCCTCCTGGACGATGTCCTCGGCCAGGTCGGGGTCGACGCAGATGCGCCTGGCCAGCGAGTACGCCGGCCTCCCGTACCTGTCGTAGAGCTCGCCGAACGCGGCCCGGTCGCCCTGCGTGAGCCGGGTGACGAGTTCGGGGTCCGTAGGTCGGCCATCGCGGCTCCCGACGTCCGGCGACCTGGGGTCGGCGGGCATCGGTTGCGGCGGTGGAGCGGGCGAGTCAGCCACCAGAGAGGTCCTCACGTCCAACATTCGCACAACAGCCGGTACCAGGTTCAGGTTAAACCCAGCAAGATGGGTGGCGCCGACCCCGAGCGGGCACGGAACGGAGCGATCAAGTCGCAGAACGGAGCGCGGATGCCACGATCGGGTGATCCGAACTGGCTCGCCATACGTTTTCCACCACATAGACGTCACAAGATGGGTGCTCGGTCGTTTCCTGGACCGGGAAGGGAGAAAAGGTAACGACGATGCGCAACGATCACGTCACGCTCCGTTCGACAGCGGTCTTCGACCTGCTGGCGCCACGCACCCCGGCCGTTCCGGTGCAGGTTGAACTCCGATACGACACCAAGGACCCGTACGCGGTGGTGGCCGCGTTCCGCACCGGCCGCGCAGGCTGGGTCGAGTGGGTCTACGCCCGAGACCTCCTCGCGGACGGCCTCATCGCCGACGCGGGCGACGGCGACGTCCGCATCAGGCCCGCCGCCGACGACCCGGAAGTGGTGGTGATCGAACTCAGCTCCCCATCGGGCCACGCCATGTTCGAAGCCTCCGCCCAGGAGCTGGCCGACTTCCTCGACCGCACCTACGACGTCGTGGTCCCCGGCAACGAGCACCTGTGGGTCAACGTCGACGAGGCCCTGACCCACCTCATCTCCAACGACCTGACCTGAAAACCCGAGGTCGGGGGCCCGTAACGGCTTTACGGGTACCCCGATTTGATCCTGACGCGGTGTGTGTAATAAAGTTCCCTCAGCACCACGGAAGACCGGAACAACAAGCCCCAAAAGGGCAAAAAGTTCCAGAATTTCGCGGAGCGGTGCGGACGTGGCGCAGCTGGTAGCGCATCACCTTGCCAAGGTGAGGGTCGCGAGTTCGAATCTCGTCGTCCGCTCGGCAGAGGGCCCCTTGGGCTCAGGCCAAAGTCTTGATGCTAGCCTTCAGGACAATGGCGGAGTGGCCGAGTGGCTTAGGCAAGGGCCTGCAAAGCCCTGTACACGGGTTCGATTCCCGTCTCCGCCTCGGACGATTAGCTCAGCGGGAGAGCACTACCTTGACACGGTAGGGGTCACAGGTTCAATCCCTGTATCGTCCACTGGTTATATTTGCAGGTCAGGAAGCCGGTTAGCGATCATCGCTGATCGGCTTTTCTGGCGTGTGGGAGCAAAATGGGAGCAAACGATCAAGACCACATACCCTTGATCACACCGTTTCCGAGTTTTCCGGGTAGAGGTCAGCGTCACCCTGCTCCCACCGCCGCTGCATTCCCTCCAGCAACTGATCGGTCATCGCCTGGGTGACGTGGGAGTAGCGGCCCCGCACCCCGTCCATCCGATGCCCCAGCCGCCGGCACTGCGCGATCTCCGGCACACCGTCCTCGATCATCCACGTCTTGTGCGTGTGCCGTAGATCATGAAAATGCAAACCGGGAAACAGCGGCGCCCACCCACGCCGCCGGTGACCGTCGACCGCGGGCAACCAGACCCGCCGCCGGAAGTTCGTCCGCCGCATCAACCCGCCGTCGACCCCGGTGAACACGTGCTCGTGATCGGTGTCGGCCCGGTGCTCCACCAGCAGCTTGATCAGAAACTCCGGAAGATGCACCGTCCGGACACTCGCGGGCGTCTTCGGCGGCCCGAGTTCCAAGCGCCCGCCGATCTCGTGCAGCGCCCCGGTCCTGGCGTCGACCTTGATCGTCCCGTGGCCCAGGTGCAGGCTCGGCCAGCGCAGCCCGGCCAGTTCACCCCACCGCAGGCCCGTGTACGCCGCCGTGACGATCAGCACCCGCTCGTTGTCACCACACCGCTCACCCAGCCGCACGACCTGCCACGGCCGAGCATGAGGCCGCTCCGGCTGATCCCCGGAGTGGAGCCGCAGTTTGCGACACGGGTTCGCGGTGATGAGGTTCTCCTCCATCGCCTCACCCAACAGTTGCGACAGCAACGTCACCACGTCGGCGACGGTCGGCTCGGCCAACTTCCGCCGCAACGACTTCACCCACGCCTTGACCGCCATCCGACTGATGTCGGCCACCGCGTCATCCCCGAACCGCGGCAGGATGTGATTCCGCAGATGCGACCGGTACTTCGCCCACGTCCCCGGCGACACGTCGTGCGCGTCGGACCAGACTTCCACCCACTCGGCCAACCGAGTCTGCCCGGCCCGCGGGTCCACGAACCGGCCATTGCGCTTCTCCGACTCGATGTCCTTCGCCCGGTTACGCGCGGAGGTGATGTCGTCGAACCCGGTTTCCGTGCCCAGCGACCCGTCGGCCAACCGGTAGCGGACGCGGAACCCCGGCCCGTGCTTCTCGACCCATGCCATTGACTTCTCCCTTGTGTGTCAACCGATCCGGACGGTGTGCTTGCCGAAAACTACGTCCGTGCTGGTCAGACATCCCATGCCGTTTGATGTCAAGTGGTGTGGGGTTGGGCATGGTGTGACCAGGCGGTCGTCTCGTCGTAGAGGGTGTGGGTCTTGAGGCAGCCGTGGAGTATGCCGACTAGGCGGTTGCCGACCTGTCGAAGCGCGGCGTTGTAGCCGGCCTCGCGGGCCCGCTGCTTGCTGTAGTAGGCGCGGGCGCCGGGCGAGGCCTTCAGGGCGGAGAACGCCTGGGTCTGCACCGCGTCGGCGAGCCGGTTGTTGCGGACGAAGCGAGCCTGGACGGTGCGGCTCTTGCCAGAGGCTCGGGTGACTGGGCTGGTGCCAGCGTAGTTCTTGCGTGCTTTGGCACAGGTGTAGCGGGTGGGCCGCCGACGCCTCATGCCCACCAGGTCTGCTCGATGACTGCCAGCGCGGTGTTGATGATCCCGTATACAAGTAGCGTGCCCAGCGCGAACGCCAGAACACGATCAGCTCGACCACCCCTCACCGCCCTGCTCCCTTCGTCGTCGGTCTGCTTTGTATCGACGAGATGGCATGACGGGTCACACGTTTCTCAGTCGCGATGGTGCCGGTTCTTCTTCGGCTGCGGTGGGTGAGATCGGTATGTGGCGCGGTGTCTGTTCTGGTCGTGGCGGCGTGGTTGTCGAGAACTGTCTCAGCGTGGGCTTGCCTGAGGGGTTCGACAACATCAGCGACTGGTCGGTGTTAGCAACGTGACCGCTAGGCCTTCTTGACCTGCGTGGATGACATTTTCGGCAAGTACAGCGTCCCAGGGCGATCACATACGTGGGTTCGGTATGGGTTCATCGGGTGTTTGGTGCTGTAACCGCACGCTACTCCGCAGTCTCTGTACTTACTTGCGCGGTGTGCAGCCGGGCGCGTGTGCAGGCGACGTACAGCTTGCGGTCGGTGTCTTCAGTGTGAGTGAGTCCGCCTTGGAGTCGAGCTTGCTCGAAAGCCGATAGCACCACGCCCACGGTGTCCCACTCGCCGCCCTTGGCCTGATGGGTCGTCAAGCCGGGTATCAGCTTGCCGTGTTGTTCGAGACGAGTTGCGATGAGCGCCAAGCGAGCGGTGTGGTTGCGGTGGGCGGGCCGCAGCACGTGTGGGGAGAACGACGCGATGATCCCTGCCAGTCTGGCGTAAGCGGTCTTGGTGGTTTCATTTTCGGTGTCCAAGAGCATTTCGACGACGTTGTGTAGTTCGTTTTCCAGTCGTATGGCGACGTCCGGGTCACTGATGGATAGCGTCATTAACGAGTCTACGAGGTAGGTGGCGTTCTCGCCGAACGTGGAACGCGTGATGTGGTTGAGGAGGAGGGTTGCAGCTGCTTCCTCCAGTCCTCCTTTGAAGGAGTGGAACGCGAGGGGAAGGATGCTGTGGCTGGCCTGCCAGAGCGGTTTCCACTCGGTCGCGAGGACAACATCGACGTTGCCTACAACTGCATCGGAAGCCGTCAAGTCGAGCGTGACGCCACGGCCCTCCCTCAGATCTCCAGCGAGCTCTCGTTGCATTGGGTCACGCCACCGGAAGGATTCGGTGAGAGCCAGGGTGGTGATGCCGGCCCGAGTTAGAAACGCTGGGATTATGTCAGGGCGTGCACCACGGAACACGTACAGCGCCTGCCATGGATCGCCGACGAGGGTGATGGACAGGCCAGCTTGCGCGGCAAGTTCGATCACAGCGATGTCGAGTTCATTGGCGTCGAACACTTCGTCGACAATCAGTGCTTTCACGCTTTCATTCAGATGATCACGGGCGCGCGCGGCTATCGTCTCGTCTTTCAACGCACCCGCGAGCGCGTCACGCACATCCTGATGAGTGCAGATGCCCTCCGCGAGACGCTTGCGGATCGCCGGCGGCGGCACGTGCGAACCACGTTCTCGAAGCACTACCTTGGTCAGCTTCACCTCCTGGGCGTCGACATTGAGCTTGTAGGTCTCTTTAGTCCACGTGGGCGGCACCAGCGCGTTCCAGCTGTCGATGACCGTGAGTGCGGTGTGCCCATTGGGCCATCGAAGGAGACCAGCGCGGAGAAGATCGTGCAGAAGATCGCACATGATCGTGTCGAGAGTGACGATGCGGTGCGGCCAAGTAAGAGCGGCCGGACCCCAGATGCGTCTCACCCGTTGCTTCAGATTCCATGTGGCGGCTCTGGTGAAGCTGACAGCGATGACTGCTCGGTGGTCGGCCCTGAACTCCGGAGCGAAGCGGAGAACTCCGAAGCGTTGAGCCGCAACGGTTGTCTTGCCAGTGCCGGGACCCGCATCGATGAACAAGCGCCGCTCCAGGCTGCCACTCGCGGCAGTCTGCTCGTCCGTGAGGTTCTTGGGGCGGGCGTCACCAGTCGACGCGCTCGGCGTCATACCGGCTCGTCCTCAGGGGCCCCCGCAGGTTCCTCCTGCACTGCGGGTTCTTCTGTCGCGTAGAGGAACTCGAAGATCTCGGTGAAGTGTTCCGGTACCGCCGCCGTCGGAGAACCTGAATGCCGTTGGTCCGAGAGGTGTCCAGCTAACGCGAGTGCGAACTCTCCCTTCCGTGATGCGGCAGGACCCGCAGGTGTTGCTTCCCTCTTCGTGGTCTTCTTGCGGGCACTGCGAAACAGAAGGTGCACGGCGGCGACGTCGAGCGGGTCAGGTCGATCGATCTCGAGATCCTCAAGTGCGGTAACGATCAAGGCCTCGTTGCCGGTGGTGATGGACGGTTCCAGCGTGGGGTGACTGTGCACGACCTTGACCACGTTGGGATCGTGAGCATCGTCTGTCAGCCACTTCGGGCGGGTCGGCAACTCGTCGAGTGGCTTGTCGCTGTCGCGCAACACCGCCAGTCGACTGCACAGCTCGTGCCCGCGGGTGGCCAAGAGACGTACCGCCCACGAACCGACCTTAGTGCCCATGGGGACGATGCTCAAGGCGTCGACGAACGACTGCTTGTCCACGTCGTCACCAGCCCACACCCAGCCGAACTCGCGGACGAGGGCGGCGTCGGTAACCCCTTCGACCAGCAGCAGCCGTTCGGCGAACAGTGCCGCGGACCGGCTCGCATCGAGGTGGAGTCTCGTCTTGCGCATGACTTCCGCGCGGTCTGGGATGTCGAGTTCGGCGATGCCTCGGCTGACTCGGCGGCCGTCCTGCAAGCGACGCATCACGACAATGTCTTCGGGAGAGCACGAGGTGATGATGTCGGTGGCGTGGCTGGAGAGGATGATCTGCAGCTCGGGACGTTCGCGTGCGATTCGCTGGAGATACCGGGCAAGGGAGTGCTGAAGCTGCGGATGCAGGTGTGCTTCCGGTTCTTCGATCAGAACGGTGACATGCAGCGGACGTGAGGGAAAGAAGGAGTCCTCCTCGCTGTCACGCTCCGCGCGCGCTTGCAGCAACCTCGCTCCCGCATCGGCAGGATCGGCCAGCTCTTCCTCGGAAGTGGCTTCATCAACGGTGGCCGCAGACGCGAGCTGTTGATCTGGAATGGCCGCCAAGGTGACCGCGATGTGCAGCAAGTTGACATATCCCAGCCCGGAGACTTCAAGCGGCCTTGCGTGCTCACGTCCTTCAAGGACCGCGAGCATCAACTCCAGGACCCTGGCGAGGTAGGTGTCGTCGATGACCTGGCTGCGGACATAGGGCCAGTTGCGGGAGACGCCTGCCGACAACGACTGGAGGTGGGCGGCGATCCGCTCCTCCACGGCCTCGATGAGGCTGTCGGCGGTGAGCTGTTCGAGGAGTGCCGACGCGCGGGCGCGCAGCCCGGCCAAGTTGCGTCCGTGACCGGCGTTCTGGCGTTGTGCCCGAAGCAGTTCGACCAGGATGCGCGCTTCCCGGCGCGCTAGTTCGTCGACCGGGTTTCGCCAGGCTGGCAGGTAGACCAGGCGGAACGAGTCCATCATGTCGTGGGCTACCAGCGTTCTGGTAGCTACTCTCCCCAGGTCTCGGCTCAGCTCGCGCGTCCAGACCGCAGCCGTCGTGCCAGGAGCTGCGGTGCCAGCTTGAGCCTGAATGGCCCGACCCAGCGGTCCCTCACGGTGCTCACCGCTTGAGAAGGAGTACTCGATTTCTACCGAACGTTCTCCGTCTCCCAAGACGGCCGCGCTCGGCGCGGGCAGCCGGGGAAATACCTTGGTGTGCGCAAGTTGCAGCGCCTCGGCGACCGTGGTCTTGCCAGCGCTGTTTGCTCCGACCAGCACGGCGAAGCGGCCAGGCAGGCGAACTTCGAGATCGTGCTCTGCGCTGGCGCGGAGTCCTCGGATCATGAGCTTGCTCAAGTGCACGCTTGGAGGTCGAGTCGGAACGATCTGTTGTTACACAGAGCCGTCGTCTATAGGACGCGCTTGCCGACCGCTGTCTCCTCATGTCCAAGCGAGACCCAACATCGCTTCCCCTGGTCTGTGGTGTCGCTCGTCGCAATGAAAGCGTCCGACAGAGCCATTCTGTGCTACTAGTAAAGTCATCGCTGCTGGTCAAGTGGCGTGTCTGTGCTTATGGGTGAGTCTGTGGAGGATGCGGGTGTGGAGCACTCCGCGTGGTTCCACTTGCGGCGATGAACCTGCGGTGCTATCGCGCAAGGCGACGAAGCCACGCCAGGTTCGACAACCGGGACTGATCGGTGATGATTCGATCACAGGCCGAACCGCTCGTCGACGCGAGCGAGCTTGAGCCGCCAGCAGGTCGCCGTGACGTCCTCCACCCACTGCCGACCGATCGGGGTCGGTGTCGCCTGCAGCAGGCGCAGAGACTCGCAGACGCTCGTGCCCAGCAGCGTCACGGCGTCCTCGGTCAGCGCGGTGACGAACCGCAACGCCCAGTCCGGCAGCTCCGCCCAGTCCTGGTCGTAGCCGCTAACGCGGTCTTTGCGGTGGTGGCGCACCGCGCCGGAGTAGTGCATGCACATGTCGTGTCCCAAGCTCTGCAAGTTCTCGTCGAGCCGCCTGTAGTCGTCCTTGTTCCGCCGCAGCCGCAGTCCGCACTCGTGGTCATCGGGTTCGGTGTAGGCCACGAGCGAGATCAACCTGAGCAAGCGGCAGTCATCGTCCATCGCCCGATCATGGCAGCGTTCGGGCGTCATCACCCCGCCCGGCGGCGGGTCGGTACGTTGTCCCGATCCGTGTTTCTTTCCGGCCTGTTTCCCTGCCGTGGAGCCGCTCAAGGTGGTCATGCTCAGGTAGGCCAGTCGAAGCAGCATGGCCGGTCATCATGCCGCGTCAGTCGACGTCGTTGCGGATATTCGGCCGCACGCACGAGCACTTCGCCCATTACATTTCGCACGGCTTCAACCTGCATGGATGGAGTTATCGGCAGGCACAGGGTGCCGCTTAGGGTCGGGACTTCGAAGAAGTCGCAGGCCAGCAGAGCTTCGGCCTGGGAGCGGAGGAAGTCCGTCCAAGTGGTGGAGGCGCGATCGGGTGCCGGGTCGATTCCGGTGTCCTTGAGGATTTGCCACACCGTGGATGCGGCGACCGTGATGCCGAGTACGAGTAGTTCGCCGTGGATGCGGCGGTAGCCCCAGGTGGGGTTCTCCCGTGCCAGGCGGAGCACCAGGAGCCGGATCGAGCGCACGGTCCGCGGTCGTCCAGCGCGCTTGGGGCGAGACTTGGCGGCGTGGCGGCGCGCGAGCATGTCCCGGTGCCAGCGCAGCACCGTTTCAGGGTGTACCGGTGCTGGAGCTGACGAAGCGTTCTCAGCGGGAGCCGGTGCAGCAGCGCCGCGAGGAACGCCCGATCGGCGGGGAAGAACCGCAGTTGAGTTGTGCCCAGTTGGCGTTCCAGGACGGTGATCTGGTGCCGCAGCACCAGGATTTCTACGTCCTTGTTCCGGTCGCTCATGGGAAGCAGGCGCAGTAGGGCGAACGCGTTGGTCACGCTGAGGTAGGCCAGCCGAAGCGGCATGGGCTGGTCGTCATGCCGTGCTCATCGGCAGCAGCGTGATCACGACTGCATCCGCGCATGGGTCTCGGCGGACCCTCTGTCACCTGCATGGATGAGGTTTTCGGCAGGTACAGGGTCCCACTGCGGGTGGCGTCGGCGAGGGCGGTGGTGACATCGACTGCTGTGAATCCGGCTCAGTCGAGAGATTGAGGAAACCTGAGTCGCCGTTAAAGACGGCCCCATCGAATTGGGCGGCGCCGTTAAAAATTGTCTTGTCAAACCAGGCATTGCGGCCAAAATTTGCATTATCGAATAGGGCTGCACCGACGAAGACGGACCCTGTGAACCCGGCGGTACCTTTGAAAGAAGCATCGTTAAACTTGGTGATGCCGTCGAAGTTTGAACCGCCGAACCCGGCGGTACCACTAAAGGTGGCGCGGCCGAATGATACGTCGTTAAACATCGCTCTACCAAACTGCGTGTTTCCCGTAAACGTGGTCTTGTTGAACTCAGCTGTGCTGGAAAAGGTGGAATTGCCGAATTCGGATGTGCCCGTGAAGGTGGCGCCACTGAATCCGGCAGTGCCAGCAAAAGCGGCGCCGGTGAACCAGACGTTAGTGGTGAAGTTGGACTCGTTGAACCCGGCAGTGTTGGCGAAGATAGCCTTGTTAAAACCTGCGTCGCCCGTAAAAGTAACCTTGTTGAACCCGGCGGTGCCTGCGAATTTGGTTCCCGTAAACCAGGCGTTGCTCGCGAACGTGGCCTCGTTGAACCGAGCGATGCCGGTGAATACGGCGCCACCGAACCCAGCAGTGCCCACGAAGGTGGCTCCGGTAAATCCTGCAGAACCGATGTGGCAGCCTCGTAGATCAAATTCGATGAGGGTTGCGCCAGTCAGGTCTAGTCTCTGGATTCCTGGCCAAAAGCGGAGATTCGTCGACTTTCCGGTGCTATCGTCGAGATCGGGGCGCAGGTGGGAGGCGAGGATCCGTTGGGCTGTGAGGCGAACTTCGCGTTCTTGGACGCGTTCGCGTTGCTCGGCTATCATTTTTGTGTGCCGCTCTAGGGTGAGCATATCTACGTCACCTGGACTCGGCAGATTCGCAGGCTCGTAGGGGGGATCATAGGGCATGCGCAGATAGGCGCAAAGTACGTCGATAATGGTCTGTCGCTGAGCCGGATTGTCCTGTGCTAGACGCTCCAGTGCGTACAGAACGCCCAGCCGGACAGGGGCCTTGTCCGAACCCAAATTTTCCACCGACTTGGCGTAGAGCTCAGTTACCCGCCGGTCGGCTGCATCCTTTTCCGCGGCGGCAGTGGTTCGTTCGGCGTGTAGTCGAGAATTCTCAGCGACTTGCTCGGCGTGAACTTGGACGCGATCGCGTTGTGCAAGTTCCGACTCTCTGTTGCGCAACTCGTCGCGCCGGATGTCAAGTTCTAACTCTTGGGTCCGCTGCCGTCGCGCTGCCAGGTATAACGCGAACAGGCCGCCACCGCCGACCGCGATCCCTGATGCGACTTTGACCACATCCAATTGTGCGGACGCCAAGTCTTTACCTTGCAATCGCAACCCGTTGACCCATCGCCACAGAATGATGAATACCAACAGGGACGCGGCGGTAACCCCGAAGGCCACCAGGGGGACGGTCCACTGCGGCAACGCGGTGCGCTTCTCGTGCACTCTAGTTGCTGGGTTGACTGGCTGAGCCACGTCGGAGACGGCCATGTCAGTACAGTCGCCTGGTGTTCACCTAGTGCTACAACCAACTTTGCGTACGCAAGTGATCACTTTGATCTTCGGTTGCCCCGAGATGCAACGTCGAGGCCCCCTCCAGCGATCAAAGACTAGGTCATGGCTGGTGTTAGACAGTCGTCGAAATTCCGCGATCCCAGGTCGAGACTGTGCATGTGATCGTCGAGGCGTTGCTGGGGTAGGTGCTCGGGGCCGATCTCGGTCAGTTGGACGGACTTGCGCAGGTGTTCTGGGGTCCGCCGACGGGTCGACCGCGTTCCGCATGACCTTCCCGCCCTGCCTCAACTGAGCGGACTTCCCGCCGGGATGCGCGCGGCACGTCGTGGCAGGCAAGACAGCCGTGGTCCAGATCGGACTGCCCGACGACTGAGGGAGAGGACAGCACCACCCGCTCCGTCGAGCGGGTCTCCACGAACAACGGATCTTGGGAAAGAGGACGGCATGGGTGGTTTCTACGGGATGGACGTCGACGCGATTCGGGCGTTGGCGACCCAGTTGGGCGCAAAGGCGGACGAGATCGACACGATCGCCTCCACCCTCAGCGCGCAGATCGACTCGGCGAACTGGGCTGGGCCTGACGCAGACATTTTCCGCGGCGACTGGGCGGCCTCGTACCGCACGCAGCTCACCGCGGTGGCGTCAGCTCTGCGGGATGCCGCGACGCGGGCAAACAACAATGCGACCCAGCAGGCGGAGACGTCTGCAGTATGACGGCAGCCCGGCCCACATTCCTCATCGGAGCGCGGCCCGGCCCGGACGGCGGGCCTTCCATTTGCGGTGGATCGCCCGGCCACCCACGGTGACGGTCCCGGTGCTGAGCAGTCCGCCACCGATCGCGAACCCTGTGATAGCCGAAAATGCCGTCCGTGCTGGTCAGGCGACATGGTGGTACTCGTTGAGGATGTCACCCAACCGTTGCCGTTGACGGATGTCCAAGTCGATGATCTGGGCTTGGTCGGTGATCGATGGCGGCAGCGGGTGCAGTGGTCGTGCGTTGGCGATGTCTTGGTGGGGTCGGTGCAAGTTGTAGAACTGCTCGTACTCCCGCAGCGCGTGCAGTAGATGCTCTTGGTTCCAGATCAGAGTGCGGTCGAGGAGTTCGTGGCGGCAGCTCTTGATCCTGTGCCGCTCGAAAAGTCATCGCTGCTGATCAAGCGGCATGTCGACACTCGTTGATGAGTCCGCCGAGGATGCGGGTGCGGAGCACTCCGCGAGTGTCGGGGTCGTGTACCGCGGCGGGGTGTCACTGGTCGGCGGGTGGCAATCTGGTCACCAACGACTTCCGCGCGCTGCTGGACGGCGGAATCGGCAACGCAGATCCAGCGGTGTCGGCGCGAGTACGAAGAATCAGGTCGTAGCGTCAACGGTCTGTGCCCTCACCACGTCGAGCAACGCCAGCGCCTCGGCGTCACGGGATCCCGGCGGCGCACTGTTGCCGGTCTTGCCGCGTTCGGGCTTGTCCGGCCGGATGCGGTCCGGTTCGCCGGGTGGGTGTTTGACCTCGACGGAGTCGATCAGAACGCGGCGACGGGGTTGCCGTGGTGCGACCACGAGCGCGAGCGGGTCAGGTCATCAACTCGGTCATGCCGTGAGTCACGCCCTTGTAGGTCTGCGGCACCGGGTACATCGGGACGCCGGTCCGGCGTTTTATGTGTTGCCGGACCGGTTCGCCGGACCATTCGTCGTAGGAGATGTTCGTGACGCGCAGTAGGCCTGTGTCTGCGGTGATGTGGTCCTCGATCACGTCGTAGTCGATGACCTCACCGTGCGCACCGCCTACGACGACGAGATCATCGCCGTCGCCACGCTCGTCGGCGCGAAGCTCGGCCGCCGCGACGCCGACGACCAGCCCGCCCCGACCGAAGCCCCCAGTCAGCATCGGCGCGGAGGCCTAGCGCGCATCCACCAGGTGCTCGACTCGGACCGATACACTCGCGTGGATCCAGGAGGTCGATGTGCGGCTGGGCGCGCTGAGTGATGTCGTCACCGCCGCCCTTGCCAGCCAGCGGGCTCGATCACGACGAGCACCACCATCGTCATGCTCACCAATCACCACGTCGGCGCTGCTCATGGTTCGCGTTGAATGAACTGCCGCACCTGTGGCTGCATCGTGGCGGTGGAACGCGCGTTACTTTCGGCAGCCGACCAGTAGGCGCAGCCTCACCGCAGGGAAGGAGACAGTGCTGGTGCGGCACGAGTTCGCCGCGGCTACATGGACGATTATGGCGTCGACTGCCAACCCCTCGCGCGGACCACTGGATCGACCCACTGCTCCAATCGGGTGACATCACGATGATCGTTTTCACGCCGGAGTTGTTGTCGTGCTCTTGGATGTGACACCGGCACGGTGCCGGTGAGCGGGTCGAGATCAGGTGGTCGTGTGGAGACGATGTTGTGGGTGGTAACACCCCAAGTGCTGGCGCTGCTAGGGCTGGCGACCCGGTTGTGCTGGCGGACAATACGGGAGCGGGGTCGTCAGAAAACCCTGCGGGAACTCGCGGGTAGCCTCACCAACGGCACCGGCGGTGCGGTGGAGATCGACGACGTGGACAGGGACGGTAGCCGCTTGCGGGTGCGGGTGGTCGTGACCGGCGCCCCGCGGCGTGGACAACGCCGATGAGCGGACCGGGACAGGATGACCACAGGCGACCTACCCGGTTTTCCGCACCGGCCCCGGACGCCACCCTCAACGTCGCGGGAACGACCGGTGAGTGGGACGCGCAGTTTGCCGTGTTCTACCGGGAGTGGACGAAACCGCTGGTGGCGTTTCTGATCATGCAGGGTGCGGATGTGGCGCTGGCGGCCGACGTGGTCCAGGAAACCATGGCCGTGCTCTACCGGCGGTGGCAGGAGGTCGACCATCCCCGTGCTTGGGCGTTCCGCACCGCATCCCAACGGCTGGTGAGGGCGGTGAGCACGGTGCGGGAGATCCCCACCAACGAGCTGCCGCCGCTGTCCTCGCCGCTACTGCGTGCCAGACCGACGGATATCGAACGCTGGGAACAGCAATACGACGTGGTCGACTTAATCGCGCGATTACCACCCCGACAGCGCCAGGTGATGGCTTGGTCCCTGTACGGGCACACCCCCGCAGAGATCGCCGACCAGCTCGGTCTGTCGGGCGACGCCGTGCGAGCCAACCTTTACCGGGCCCGCATCACTCTCAAAACATGGCTCTCGCGAGGGGAGGGAGACCGGTGAGCGAGCACATCGACGACCCGGAGTTTGACCGACGCCTCGCCGAGGATCTTATTGCTCTGAACGCGGATCTGGATCAGGTGCTGGATCTGGACGCGGGCTTAGTCGACGCAACCCTGCCCGGCCGCGCACGGATCTACGCCGAGGACTTGGACCGGGTGTTGGACCTAGACGCGGGCCTGGCCGCCATCCTGCCCACCAACCCGGCGCCGGATACGACGGCTCGACACGACCCAGATTCCGAACCGGTCATCTCGCACACGCGCGAGGAGGCCGCGCTGCTTCGCTTCGCCCGCACTCTTGCCTCAATGCCTGCGGTCGACCGGCTCCACGCCCGCCTCTGGCTGCCCCGAACGGCGCTCTACACGATCCGACTGCTCGTCCGCATCGGCCGTTCGACTCGGGAGGATCTGCGTGTCCGCGCTGTCGACCTCGTCCGACTCCTTGCCCACGACGTCGCCTTCGACGACGGCGACGCCCTTGCCGACGCCCTCGACCACGCCCACGGCCTTGCACGCGGCCTCAAACTCGCCCTTGCCCGCGTCCACACCCACTTCCGTGACCTCGCGGTCGACCTCGACCGCGACCTCTCCCTCGCCCTCGACCGCGCCCGCGTCCACACCCGCGACCTTGACCTCGACCTCGCTCTCGCCCTTGACCTTGTTCGCGACCACGACCGCGACCGGGTCCACGACCTCGCTCGCGCCCTCAAAGGCGCCCGTGTCCACACCCGAGACCTAGCAGTCGATCTTGACCGCGTCCTTGACCTCGATTACGCCCTTGACCTCGCCCTCGACCTTGACCATCCCCCTGACAAATTTTCCGAGCACTCGGTATCGCAGAAGAAGTTCGAGTTTGTCCGTGCCGTAGAGGTGGATCGGGCAGCTACAGACCTGCGAGAGGAGGATCTTCTGGAGGCGGTCGGGATCATGGATCGGGTGGTGTCGGACGTGGTGGGAGCCGATCTAGGGAATGCCGATCTGACCGGTATCCCGTTGGGAGGCGTTCGGTGGTCCAGCACGACACGATGGCCACCCACCTGGCAGGACTTGGTGTACCTCAACTCGGTGCAGATCGGCCACGACCTGTGGGAGATCAACCAAGGAGGCGTCGACACGGACCACCTCATCACGATGACCTGACCGCATACCGACAACGGCATCGGCTCGACCGGTCGCCGCGATCACCAGACCGGCACACGGCGACGTTGTGCTTGCCGAAAACTACGTTCGTGCTGGTCAGGCGACATGGTGATATTCGTTGAGGATGCCGCCCAGTCGTTGTCGTCGGCGGACGTTCAAGTCAACGAGTTGGGCTTTGTTGGTGATCGGTGGTGGCAGCGCGTGTAGCGGCCGGTTGTTGGTAATGCCTTGATGAGGCCTGTGGGTGTTGTAGAACTGTTCGTACTCGCGCAGGGCGGGAGTAGATGCTGGTGGTTCCAGATGAGTGTGCGGTCGAGGAGTTCGCGGCGGCAGCCCTGGATCCAGCGTTTCTTGATCGCGTTCATCCGCGGGATCCGGACACCACTGGGGACAACCTGGATGCCCGCATCGGCGAGAATGGCGTCGAACAGGCTGGGAACTTTCCGTCGCGATCACGGCGCAGGAACCGCACGGAGCTTCCTGCGCCGTCGAGGTCCATGACGAGGTTCTTCGCGGCTTGGGTGACCCAGGCTGCGGTTGGGTGGGCGGTGACGCCTAGGACGCGGATGCGGCGGCTGGTGTGTTTGATGACCGCGAGTACGTACAGGCGTGTGCCGTTCAGGGTGAAGGTCTCAAAGAAGTCGCAGGCGAACAGAGCACTGGCTTGGGAGCGGAGGAAGGCTGACCAGGTGGTCAAGGTGCGGTTGTCTGCTGGGTCGATTCCGGCGTCGGTGAGGATCTGCCAGACGGTGGAGGCGGCGATCTTGATCTCGAGTACGAGTAGTTCGCCGTGGATGCGGCGGTAGCCCCAGGTGGGGCTTTCCCGTGCCAGACGCAGCACCAGGAGCCGGATCGAGCGCACCGTCCGTGGACGACCTGGGCGGTTGAGTCGGGATGTGGCGGCATGGCGACGCGCGAGGAGATTCCGATGCCAGCGCAGCACCGTTTCCGGGCGCATCAGCAGGTGAAACCGTCGAAGCACTTCCGTTGGGAGTCGGTGTAGCAGTGCCGCGAGCAATACCCGATCGGCGGGGGGAGAACCGCGGCCGCGCCTTGTCCAGTCGGCGTTCCAGGACCGTGATCTGGTGTCGCAGCACCAGGATCTCTATGTCCTTGTTCCGGTTGTTCACGGGCAGCAGGCGTAGTAGAGCGAACGCGTTGGTCACGCTGAGGTAGGCCAGCCGAATCAGCATGAGGTTTTCGGCAACCACAGGGTCGACGGCGGTCCTGGACCGCGACTGGAACGACCACTACATGTGGGTGGAGACCCGCCACAAAGGATGGTTGGCGTTCGAGGTTTATCTCACGCCAGCTGCAGTCGACGTCGTGGAGGTCGAACTGGTGGACGCTGAGGAACTGCTCGCGTAGGGACCACCGTCCAACTTGTACTCATACACCTATTGTTCCCCCGCGTTCGGGCCGGTGCCGAGGTTCGACGCCCTGGGGCGTGTATGAGCTGCAGCAGCTCGTCCGAGGCTGACCAACGTGGTGACCAGGCTGACGAAGATCGAGCAGCAGGTACCCGCCGGTGTCTTGGCTCGTCTTCAGAAAGCCAACCGCGCCGAGGCCATCCGACGCGGCGAAGCCGCCCGCGACGTGTCACGAGCTCGCACAGAAGCGGAGAGTAGACAGTTTCGTCAGGGACTTGTCCTGCGCATCGCGCAGTGTGCGGATGCGCTGCCCGGACGTCTGCCCATTCGGAGCTGCAGCCGCGTGGGGTTGAGCCCGTCGCGCACGGGCAGCGGACGCGGCGGCACGCCGGTCACGGTAGCGGCGCACGGTGGCGCCGCGGGGGGCTGGCACCTGTCAGCACGCTTCTCGCTGCTTGCTCTCCTGCTCCGAACGCGGCCGAGCATCGCATCGTGTTCGAACCACCGAGCCAAAGGCTCTCGTGGTGATCAGCAGCCACGCGGAGAAAGGCTTGGTGACGAACTGGCCATCTCGGCGGTGCGCTACTGCTTGTTACATCACCTCCTCCGAGTGCGATGTTCCGACTATGACCAAGAGCCGTGTGGCAGTAGTCGTGACTTGCCTGGCAGTGGCAGCACTGGGGGTGTGGCTGGCAGTGGCGACCTGGGATCAGGCGAACAAGACGGCGGTTATCGCATCGGCACTGGCCGCAGTCGCCGCCGTGGGAGTTGCTGTGTGGGCGGGTTTCCGTTCCGGTGGTAGTAGGTCCGGCCTCGTTGCAAGGAACACCGGCAACGCGACAGCAGGGCCCGGTGGTCGCGCGAACACGGGAGTGCGCGGTGCGGGCAAGCCGAGGTCCGCAGAGGCGCGTCGTACGGGTGACGCGCGTGCGGGTCGGGACGGCGATGCCAACAGCGGCGTGGAGGGTTGAGCGTTCATGGCCGTTGATGCTCAGCCGTTCCATGTGGAGGCCGGTGTTCGACGGTAGTCGAATCGCGGTTCTCGGCTCCGTAAAGGCGCATGGTTTAAGCATGTGGAACCTAAATTTAATGACCTGTTCGGTCCGTAACCCTCGCTTAGAAAGAACGGATTTTCGGTGGGAACCGATGAACGGCAGCGGCACTCGGTGACAGTCAAGAACAGCGGCGAGGCACACGCTAGCGAGGGGGGCGTGGCAGTTACCGGTGTTGTGCATGGTGACGTGATAGTGCGTACTCCAGTCGCTAGCAGCGCTTACAGGCACCAGATTCTCCGAATCGCGCCAACTGAACTGATCGGCCGCGAAGTAGAACTCGAAGAATTGGCGTCCTTTTGCACTGCGCAAGACCAGAAATCTTACATCTGGTGGCGAGCTCGAGCGTGGTCGGGAAAGACCGCGCTGATGGCTTGGTTCGCGCTTCACCCGCCGCAGTCGGTAACAATCGTGTCGTTCTTCATCACTGCGCGTTTTGCTGGGCAAAGCGACCGAGCGGCCTTCACGGACGTAGTTGGCGAGCAACTAGCTGCCCTGCTAGGGCAACCAATGCCGGCTTATCTCACCGAGGCAACACGTGAAGGTCACTTGCTGGCAATGTTGAACCAAGCTGCTGAGTGGCACCAGCAGCGCGGTCAGAGGCTGGTGCTTCTGGTTGATGGTCTGGACGAGGATCGAGGGGTTACCACCGGACCGGACGCGTACAACATTGCTGCGCTCCTGCCTGCTCACGCCACGTTTGGGCTACGCATGATTGTGGCTGGCCGTCCTGATCCGCCCATACCAGCTGATGTGCCCGACCATCACCCGCTGCGCGATCCCGGCATCGTCCGCAACCTAGCTCGATCACCGTACGCGGCGACCGTCCGTGCCGACTGTGAGCGTGAATTGCTGCGCTTAATGCGTGGCACCCCGGAAGAAAAGGATCTGTTGGGGCTGGTGGCTGCCGCTGGCGGTGGTCTTACTACGGTTGATCTGGCTGATCTGACCGGATACGGCGAGTGGGAGATAGCGCAGAACCTGGCGGCCGTCGCTGGTAGAACTTTCACTGTACGCGCGGGTCGCGCATCATTGTCCGAACCAACGGTGGAAACGCATAAAGTTTATGTATTGGGTCATGAGGAGTTGCAAGAGACGGCTCTTGCCGTAATAGGCCGGGTCAAGGTGTTAAGCTACCGTGAGATGCTGCACAGGTGGGCGGATGAATACCAAGCTCAAGGGTGGCCGGAGAACACGCCCGAGTACTTGCTGTACGGCTATAGTCGGTTGCTACAATCCATTGGCGGCCTGTCTCGATCCGTAGCCTGCGCCACCGATTCCGCCCGCCAAAATCGGCTACGGGAGGCGACTGGCGGAGATGCCGCTGCGCTTGCCGAGATCGAACACGCGGCGGTCGTCGTCTTTGAAAACGAAGACCTTGATCTGGATGCGATGGTACTGCTCGCCGCCCACCGGCAACGGCTCGTGGAACGCAACGCTTACCCGGCTAGTCTCCCCGCCGTGTGGGCCGCCGTCGGGCAACCAGATCGTGCTGAAGCGTTGGCACGCAGCATGGGTGACACCCATCTTGTATGCGCCGCGTTGGCAGAGATCGCTGTAGAGGTGGGTGCAGATGATCAGGAACGTGCGGCACGGCTGGCGGACATCGTCGAACACCTCGGCGACGACTCCTACGAGGCCGTTTCGCAGGCGCGTCGAGCAGCTCACGTGGCGAGGGCGACTGGGGCGGCCGGCAATTTGACTCGTGCTGCCGCTCTGGAGTGCGCTATTGGCGACTTGCTGCCACAAGCCGATCATCACTACAAACTCGAAGTCCTAGCTGCACAGGCACAAGCTGCAGCTGCTTCCGGAAATCGACGGCGTGCAAGCGAACTAGCCGAGTTTATTGAGGATGTTGCTCGGGAAAGAAACGTCGGCCGATTGGGGTTTGATGTAAAAAGGGCTGCTGAATCTAAAGATCCAGAGCGCATTAGTGTTGCTTTGAGTATGCTTCGGCGACTAGTTCCAATGACAAGTCCGTCATTGGACCGAGTTTCGGTTGAGGGAATATTGACATTGGCCGCTGAGGCGCGCCCCGGTAAACACGGAGACGAACTCTTCGCGGCCTCGGCTTTAATTGAAAGGTTTTCGGAGCCGCCTTTTTGGATGATGGAAGAGATGGGTCCGCTTGTGGTGTCGGCGATCGCAGCCTGCGATGTGCCACGATTGACGCGATTGATTGACGCGATCGAACGGTCGGCGATCGATTCAATTCATCCGGCGTGGGGAGATGCGGCGAGGTTCAATGCCTTGATTCACGCGGTGACGGAAGGGTTAGGGACATGCGGAGACCGGGCGCGGGCTGCCTCGCTATCGCAAACACTCGGAGCCGCATACGAGTCCGCCGTGGCTGAGGGCGACAAACCAGGAGAGGCTTTTAGTCTGCTGGTCGCAACACTGGGAGCTGCAGCAGTTGCTGGGCACCACAGTCGCGCGGACGCACTTCTGGCACGCGTGCCCGCGGACTACCGCACCGAGGCAATTGCCTTGATGTCAAGGGCTGCGCTTGGCCACGGCGATCGTGAACGAGCCGCTGCACTCGCCGCTGCCGCTGAGCGCAATAGTCGCGATAATGCTTTTCCGGGGTCTCGGGCCTTTATATTAGCTGAACTTGCGATCGACGCCGCTGACGCCGGAGATTCGGGTACGGCGGCGCTCCTCGCGCAAGAGCTCGAACGTCTCAATCGGGGAACCGTCGTGCATGAATGGAAGGCGGATGTACAGCGCTGCCAGGTGAAAGTGCTGGTTGCGTCAGGGGAGGAGGGGCTAGCCGAAACGGCTGCGCGAGCAATCGCGATTCCTTGGTTGAGAAGGCGTGCCACTGAAGAGATTATGCGTGGACTGGGCAGCAGGGGAGCTTACGCCCGTGCTGAAGCCTACCTTCTTGGCCTCAGCGAGCGACAAGACAGATTCGAAGCAGCTGCAGATCTGGCAAGTACTGCAATCGATCGCCGCGCGTTCGGCTGGGCGCAAAAACTGGTTGGAATGTTCCCGACCATACGAGGCAGGGCCAAACTCTGGACGGCACTCGCAGGTGTGGCGGCTTTTGGTGGAGCTGAATATCGAGCTGCTGAGATGCTCTCGTCATTGCAGGAACTAGCTCGGCTTTTCTGGTACACGCCGCAGCGAGAGGAGCTAAAGCGGTACCTAGCGGAATCGCTTACCTGGAATCATTGTTTCGATTCCGCCGATGAACTAGTTCGCAGCATTGACGAGCCGTACTGGCGAGAAACGGCGATTATAGCCATGATTAATGCGGCGATGAAGCTAGGGAGACCACATCTGGCGGCCACCTGGAGCCGCGAGGCTCTAAGGATGATGCCGGCTGATCAGCGAGAACGGTCTAGATGGCTCAGCAGTCTGGCAGAAGCGGCACTGGAGACAGGAGATCTGACCATGGCACTGGCCTTCCAGAGCACATCACCTTACCGGATGCGCGAGCTGAAGCCCTAGGGCGGCTAGCGCGGGCCGTTCCCCCTGCTCGTGGGCGAAGAATAATGGCTCGCGCGCTGGCGGAGGGCAACTTGAATGACCTCCTCCCATACCTGTTCTGGATTGCTCCCGGAACAAGGAAGACTCTCACTGCAGTAGCTCTTAATTGGGAAAGAACTGTCAATTACTCTGGTGCGACAGATGGTTCGTATTATGGGTGAGTGCAGGGTCTTATGATTGCACCAGTGTCAATGTCAGCGGCCTTGCGGGCGAAGCTGGCGATCTTCAGTCCTTCCGCCCGCGTCAACGGTGTACCTGCCGAAGACCTCATCCATGCAGGTGACAGGGGGTCTGCCGAGGCCCTGTGCTTGCCGAAAACTACGTCCGTGCTGATCAGGCGGCTCGGTGGTACTCGTTGAGGATGCCGCCCAGTCGTTGTCGTCGGCGGACGTCCAAGTCGGTGATCTTGGCTTGGTCGGTGATCGGTGGTGGCAGTGGGTGTAGTGGTCGTGCGTTGGTGATGCCTTGGTGGGGTCGGTGCGCGTTGTAGAACTGTTTGTACTCCCGCAGAGCGTGGAGCAGATGTCGCTGGTTCCAGATGAGTGTGCGGTCGAGGAGTTCGTGGCGGCAGGTCTGGATCCATCCCTCCATGATCGAGTTCATCCGTGGAATGCGGATACCGCTGAGGACGACCTGGATGCCCGCATCGGTGAGAACGGCGTCGAACAGGGCGGGGAACTTTCCGTCGCGGTCGCGGATCAGGAGTTGCCCGTGTCGTCGAGGTCCATCACGAGGTTCTTCGCTGCCTGGGTGACCCAGGCCGCGGTCGGGTGCGCGGTGGCGCCCAGGACGCGGATTCGGCGGCTGCTGTGTTCGATAACCGCGAGCACGTACATGCGGGTACCGCTCACGGCCGAGACTTCGAAGAAGTCGCAGGCCAGTAGTACCTGGGCCTGGGAACGGAGGAAGTCTGCCCAGGTGGTGGACGTGCGTTCGGGTGCCGGGTCGACCCCGGCGTCCTTGAGGATCTGCCATACCGTGGACGCGGCGACCGTGATGCCGAGTACGAGTAGTTCGCCGTGGATGCGGCGGTAGCCCCAGGTGGGGTTCTCCCGTGCCAGGCGCAGTACCAGGAGCCGGATTGAGCGCACGGTCCGTGGACGTCCGGGGCACTGGGGGCGAGATCTGGCGGCGTGGCGGCGCGCGAGCAGGTCTCGGTGCCAGCGCAGCACCGTTTCCGGACGTACTGGCAGATGAAGCTGACGAAGGGCTGTCAGGGGGAGCCGGTGCAGCAGTGCCGCGAGGAACATCCGATCGGCGGGGAAGAGCCGTAGTTGAGTCTTGCCCAGTTGGCGTTCCAGGACGGTGATCTGGTGCCGTAGCACCAGGATCTCCACGTCCTTGTCGCGGTCGCTCATGGGCAGCAGGCGCAGTAGGGCGAACGCGTTGGTCACGCTGAGGTAGGCCAGCCGTAGCAGCATGGCTGGTCATCATGCCGTGCTCGTCGATATCAGGGCGAGATCACGACCACGTTCGCCCAAGGTCCCTGCAGACCTCTTCACCTGCATGGATGAGGTTTTCGGCAGCCACAGGGCTGACGGGGACGACATACTGCTACGCGTCATACTCACCGTCCTCGCCTGATGAAAAGGCAAACATGTACGGAGATCCGTTGACGTTTCCGGTTTTTGTAAGGAACTCTGACTCGGCGGTTTGCAGAAGGCTGAATACTCCGGTCTCGATCGGCCTTTCGTTTTCAAGCGTCCCAGCAAAGATCAGGTTGATCCATGCCTGCCTCTTGGTCGACCACACGGTGAGATGATCGGGAACCCATAGAACCCACAGGGTATCGACATCGTCCAGGTAGTCAATTGGATCGAGAAGGTGGCCGATCACCGGGTTGTCGTCTACGCACTCGATGGCCAGCTGATCTAGTGGATGGACCAGCAGGAAAACGTTGCGCGAATCGGTCGGAGCAACTTTCTTGAGTAGCTGATCTCTTGCTCGCAATATTTGCGGTCGCGCTTCATTTAGGATCGTATTCGCGCTTTTGACAGTGACCTCGTGCCAGGTGTTGGACGTGTCTTCTCCACGTTGTCGCATCTGGTCAAGCTGGGCGTCAAATCGCCTGAAATCGCCAGTTATCGACTTAGCCTCGAACGCTGCCAGCTTGGCGCCTGCGGTCAGCATTTTGGCAGTAGAGGAATCAGAGGCAGCCGCTACGTCGAACACAAGATCAGCGCCACCAGAGCTATCTATCTCAGTCGGTGTCGAGAACATGAACGCCGTCGTAATGATCGCGGCCAGATGTTCTCCCGATCGAACGCGAAGGCTTGTAATTTCGTCGGCACTCAGGTTCTGAACGAGAGCGTCAACAGCCCACAAGATCGTGTGCTGAGGGATCACGGTAACGATGCTTCCCTGGATATCTGAGCGCTCCATATAGCTCAGTGTGAAGCAGTGAGCAACGAATTACCAGTACTTATCAACCGGGTGGTCACGCGCCCTGTCTCGGTAGTTGTCAAGTTCGATGAGACAGGTGGTGTCTAGGGACCGGTTGTGGTTGCTCGACGGGCTGGTTGATCCAGGCCACCTCGGGCAGTTCGGGCGGACGAGGACGGCGTGTGAAACGTTCCGGATGTCGGGCGTAGGCCTAGTCGAGAACGACCTGGCGTTGGTCGTGGATCTGCTCCGCGGTCCCGAAGTGCACCGACGCGGGAGTGTGCATCCCGATGCCGGAATGACGGTGCTCATGGTTGTAGGCCAGGAAGAAGCCCTCGCAGAACACGCGGGCGTCGGCCAGGGATCCGAACCGGTCGGGAAAGTCGGGCATGTACTTCAAGGTCTTGAACTGCGCTTCGGAATACGGGTTGTCGTTCGAGGTTCGAGGACGGGAATGCGACCGCAGGACACCCAGGCCCACCAGGAGTTCCGAGACCGGTTTGGACACCATCGCACCACCGCGATCGGCGTGGATCGTGTGCGGCCGCGCACCGTTGCGGGCGATGGCATCGGCCAGGAAGTCCTTGGCCAGTACCGCGTCCTCTGCGGCCGCGACCAGCCACCCGGTGACGTAGCGGGAGAAGATGTCCAACACGACGTAGCACTTGTACCAGACCCCTTTCACCGGTCCTTTCAGCGCGGTGATGTCCCAGGACCACACCTCATCCGGACCGCGGGCCAGGAGTTCGGATCGGATCCTGGCCGGATGGGTGGCCACCCGGCGGCGTTCGCGGACCTGGCCCGCGGCACGGGCGATCCGGTACATCGTGGAGACCGAACACCAGTACCGGCCCTGGTCCAGTTCGCGTGCCCACACCTGCGGGATCGCCAGGTTCCGGTAGGCCGGCCCGGTCAGCATCCCGCGTACCTGGGCGCGTTCACCTGCGTCCAGGGCCTGCGGCGGCGGCCTCCGTGCCGGCCACGGCCCGTGCACCGGACCGCTCGGGTTGAGGTGTCGATAGTGCGTCGCCCGCGACAATCCCGTCAGGGCACAGGATTTCGTCACCGGGATGTCGACCGCACGCAGGTCGGTGAACGTGGTGGTCAGGACTTCCCGGGCGGTCTGTCGTCCTGTTCGCTCTCGGCGAGTTCCTGCAAGAGCGCGTGTGCTTTTCCCATGATGTCGAGCGCCATCCGGGTCTTGGTCAGATCGGAGGTCAGCTTGTGATTCTGGCGCCGCAGTTTCTCCAGCTCGATCTGTTCGGCGGATTTCCTGGGTGGTGTCGTCGAGGGGCCGGGGTCCGCGGGTTGACCGGTCAGGCGTCCTGCGTCACGTGCTCTAGTCCATTCGATGATGTGGAAGGAGTAAAGGCCTTCGCGCCGCAGGATTGCGCCTTTCTCGCCGTTGGGGGCGCTCTCGTATTCGGTGACCATGTCCAGCTTGTACCGCGGGGTGAACACCCGCCGGGACGGACGTGGTGCCGGATCGGCCTGGTGGCCGTGGTGGGAGTGCTGAGGCTGCTTGCCGGGTGGCGAGGTCACGGTCATGAGGATCTCCGATCCCGCCCTCGATCATGAACCCACCCTCATACAGGGTGTCTCACATCAGTCTGACCAAGAGGGTCTCGCTGACCTTGTGCTAGCCGAAAATATCATCCGTTCTGGTCAGGTGGTGTGGCAGTGTTTGTCTACGTGCTTGGGGTACGTCGCTCGACTCCACGGCGCCATCGATCAGCGGGTTGATGTTGCTCTCGTGAAGCGACTGCTCTCGGATCCGGTGTTGGGCGGAGTCGCTCAAGATGCTCTTGATGACATGGGTTCGTTCGCTCGTGGAGGCGATGACTCGTAGCGGTCGCAGGCCTGTGTGGATAGACGTTGAGGGAGGGCACTTCGAGGCCTGCGTGCACAATCCAGGCGGCGCAACGGTTCTGTTTCCCGGCCTATGTGGAGTGATGCAGTTACCGTGGGATGGGGTTGGTGTGGGAGCACGGCTGTGGGAGCGGATTGGGAGCAGCGGGACGCGCTGAACGGTGCTGAACTGCTCCGAACGTCCTGCTATGGCACCATGTTTACGTGGGTTGTCTCTGTTTCCGCTGGTCAGGGCTCTTTGGGATTTACGTTGACACAGTTGCGCTCTTCCGAACTGCGCTCAACTGCGTCTAACGGCGCGAAACCGCAGGTAACGGCGGTTAACTGCGCCGGTGTCGTGGTGCGTTCCAAGGTGATCACATACGTGGGGCCGGTATGGGTTTATCGGGGTGTTGTGGTGGGTAGCTGAGGTCGTTGGCGACACGTTTCATCGTGGCCAGGAAGCGCTCTTGGTTGCCTGGTACTGAGTTGATGCCGCGGTTGGACGGGTGTGGTGCGGTGAGGACGGTGAGATCGTCACGGTGTACGGCTGCTCGGCGCCATCCGTCCTCGGCCGCGCGTCCGAGGAGCACGACGAGTTCCAGGCGGGGCAGTAGGCGGAGTAGTTCTGTGGTGTGGCGTGCGGCGCGGGTGCGTTCGGTGGTGCTGGACTGGTCGAGTGTGGTGGGGAAGGGACAGACGTTCCAGTGCAGGCACAGGCTGCAGTCGAGGTGGAATTGAGGGTAGGCGGCGTGTGCTCGGGCTGCGCTGGGGTCGTTGTTGTCGATGCTGAGCAGTCCTGATCCGCCGGTGCCGATTGTGGCTCGTGGTCCGGGGTTGTCGAGGAGAAACAGGGCTCGGGCGTGGATGCCACCGAAGTCGGGGTCCGGGTAGGGGACCGCACCTGCGGGGAGTCCTTTGGCTGCCGCGATCTTGTCCGCCAGTTCCGACAGTGGTGCTACGTGCGGTTCCCGAACTCGTGCGTGTTTGGCTGCGACGATGGCGGGGGCGGCGTGTGCTTGTCCCATGGGCGGGCGCTCACTTCGGTGTCGTGACGGGCGAAGGTCGGTCGGCGGCATTGATGTCATCGCGGGCAAACAGGACGAGGGTCGTGTGTTGCGGCGGAGCCACCTCGGGTGAGCGTCTGCGGCTCGGAGGGTGAAGCCACCTCCTTGCTACGAGCAACACGGCTGTCAGGCACGTACAGCCGACGCCCCATGCTCACAAGGTCTGGTCGATGATCGCCAGCGCGGTGTTGATGACTCCGCATACCAGCAGCGTGCCCAGCGCGAACGCCAGAACACGATCAGCTCGAGCACGCCTCGCCGCCCTGTTCCCTTCGTCGTCGGTCTGCCTTGTATCGACGCGATGGCATGACGGGTTACACGTTCTCAGCCGCGATGGTGCCGGATCTTCTTCGGCGGCACTGGGCGGGTTCGTCTGTGGCGTGGTTGTCGAGATCTGTCTCAGCGTGGGATTGCCTGAGATGTTCGACAACACCAGTGACTGGGCGGCGTTATCACCGTGTACCGCCATGCCTTCTTGACCTGCGCGGATGGCATTTTCGGCAAGCACAATGGTCGTCGAGGTCGCGCGGCCAGTCGGTGATCGCCGCGAACGACGATGCTCCGGCCGGGAGCGCGCAGACGGCGACGGCAAGTAGTGCCGACAGTGGGTAGAGGATCCCGCGCGGGTCACGCGGATCGGGCACCTTCGACAAGGCGTGTGGCAGGCCATGCTGTTCGCCATCGGTGGCCGGGACTGTGAGGGTGCTGGTGGTGACGGTCAGTGCGGTGATGAGAGATGATGTCATCGGCGGGTGAGGTCCTCGGAAATTGTGAAG
>NZ_JANYMP010000042.1 GCF_025061645.1 Umezawaea endophytica
GACTTCTGCGTACTTGCCGTTCTTGATCAGCAGGTTTAGTGCTTCTGCTACTGGCTTGACCAGGCCGCTGTCCTTCTTGGTGGTGGCTGCGATCTTTCCTACGATGTCGCCGCCGCCGGAGAAGCTGCCGATGATTTCGGTCTTGCCCGAGGTTGCCACGTGGTAGGCGGCTGTGGGGTTCGGGCCCAGGTAGGCCTCGATGCGGCCGGATTCCAGGGCCAGGTAGTAGTCGGAGCTGTTCTGGAAGTACTTGATGTCTGTTGGCTTGAGGCCCTTTGCCTCGTTTTGCTTCGACCAATCGACCAGGATCTTTTCCTGGTTGGTGCCTGAGCCTACTGCGATGATCTTGCCTGCTACGTCTGCCGGGGCGTTGACCTTCCAGGTGCCGCCCTTCTTCGCTTCGAAGGCCAGGGTGTCCAGGCGGTAGGTGGCGAAGTCGTACTTGTCCTTCCTGGCTTCGGTGACGGTGATGTTGGAGAGGCCTAGCTGGTAGGCGCCCGAGTCCAGGCCCACGAAGAGGTTTTCCCAGGAGGAGACCTCCAGTTGTGGTTCCAGGCCCAGTACCTGGGCGATGAGTACGGCGATGTCTGTTTCTACGCCGATGGGGGTCTTGTCGTCTGTCGCGTAGAAGCGCAGTGGTGGGGCGGTGCCTGCTGAGCCGCCGATGGTGATCTTGCCGGTTTTCCTGACCTCTTCCGGGACCAGGGCGGCGATTGCGTTGTCCTTCTCGGCTGTTACGCGCTTCTGGTCGGGGCTGAGGTTGATGACCTTGCCCTGGGCTACTACCTGGTCTTCCGCCACCGCGCCGTCTGCGCCGCCGCAGGCCGAGACCAGGACGAGCAGACCTACTACCGCGGGGACGAGTCTGGCTAGTGACACGGTGCTTCCTCCGGCTATCACAGGACTTTTGACAAGAAGGCGCGGGTGCGCGGGTGTTGGGGGTGGTCCAGGACCGTGGTTGGGCTGCCCTGTTCGACGATGACTCCGTCGTCCATGAAGACGACGCGGTCGGCTACCTCGCGGGCGAAGCCGATCTCGTGGGTTACGACGATCATGGTCGTGCCGGTGCTCGCGAGGTCCTTGATGACGTCCAGCACCTCGCCGACCAGTTCGGGGTCGAGTGCTGAGGTGGGCTCGTCGAAGAGGAGGAGTTTTGGGGAGAGCGCTAGGGCTCTGGCGATGGCCACGCGTTGTTGTTGGCCGCCGGAGAGTTGTCTGGGGTAGGCGTTCTCCTTGTCGGAGAGGCCTACCCTGGCCAGTAGTCTGACCGCTTCCTGGTGGACTTCCTTCTTCTGCTTGCGCTGTGCGGAGAGCGGGGCCTCTGCCACGTTCTCCAGCACGGTGAGGTGGGGGAACAGGTTGAAGTTCTGGAAGACGAACCCGATGTGGGTGCGCTGCTTCAGGATTTCGCGTTCCTTGAGCTCGTGGAGCTTGTCGCCGACCCTGCGGTAGCCGAGCAGGTCGCCGTCGATGCTGACGTAGCCCCGGTCGACCTTCTCCAGGTGGTTGATGGTGCGCAGCAGCGTGGACTTGCCGGAGCCGGACGGGCCGAGGACGACGACCACCTGTCCCTGCTCCACCTCCAGGGTGACGCCCTTGAGGACCTCCAGGGTGCCGAAGCTCTTGTGGATGCCCCTGAGGTCGACCATCGGCCTGCTCATCCGGTCGCTCCTGCTCTGGCGCGGAGCGCGGCGTACTGGGCGCGCACCCGTTGCAGCGGTGTGGGTGGCAGGTTGCGCAGCGCTCCCTTGGCGTAGTGCCGTTCGACGTAGTACTGGACGACGGACAGGAGGGTGGTCATGGCGATGTACCAGACCGTGGCGACCATGAGCAGTGCCACGACCCTGGCGTTGCGGCCGTAGACGACCTGCACCTGGTAGAAGAGTTCGCCGATGGCCATGACGGAGACGACCGAGGTTCCCTTGAAGAGGCTGATGACCTCGTTGGCCGCGTTCGGCAGGATGGAGCGCATCGCTTGTGGCAGAACGATTCGGCGGAACTGGCGCAGCCTGGGGATGCCCAGTGCGGCGGCGGCTTCGAGTTGGCCGTGGTCGACGGCGATGATGCCCGAGCGGACGATCTCCGCGGCGTAGGCGGCTTGGTGCAGCGCGAGTCCGAGCACCGCGGCGCTCATCGGGCCGATGAGGTCCTTGGTGTCGAACGAGACGAAGGACGGGCCGAACGGGATGCCGAAGTCGAAGCGCTGGTACAGGTAGGCGATGTTGAACCAGAACAACAACTGCACGATCAGCGGGATGGAGCGGAACGCCCAGATGTAGGTCCAGCTCACGACCTGGAGGAACGGGCTCTTGGACAGGCGCATGAGCGCGATCACCACGCCGAGCGCGAAGCCCAGCACGGTGCCGTAGACGGTGAGCTCGATGGTGACGCCCACGGCGCGCAGGATCGAGTCGGCCGTGAAGTACTGCCTGAACGTGGGCCAGTCCCAGCCGGTGTTGGTCACCAGGCCGTGGATGAACTGGGCCAGCAGCACGAGCACCACGGCGACGCCGACCCACCGCCACGGGTGGCGGGAGGGCACCACCTTGAGCGACGCCGGATCGGCCTCGTCTTCTGGTGCGGCCACCAAAGGGCGCGCGGAAACGCTCATGAGGGGTCCTTGGGCCGGGGTCGGCTGAGCAGCCCGGCGGCCGGGGTGGGCCGGGCTCGGTACTTGGTGGAAGAGGAGATCAGCGGGTGCGACAGATGGCGCTGCTGATGCGGCCGAAGTCCACGTGGCGGCGGGAGCACAGGACGGTCATGTCGCTCTCCGTTTCGCGGTGGTGTGTCCGGCTTGTCGGGGGAACGGTAACCACGCCCCGAACCACCGGGCAAGACATCGGATCCACTCGCGACCGAACGTCCAACTGGTGAAACTCCGCCTGGGCTCGTTGACATCGTTTCACTCTCACCCGAATAGCTCAGCCCCGCAGGTGAACAGCGGGCCGACCTGGGCCGTATTGCCTAGTGCCCCGGCAGCACCCGCACCAGGAGAGTCCCCCATGGAGTTCGCCCGCACCGCCCGCACGGGGCTCGGCGCCGTCGTGGTCGCGACGACGGCCGCCGTCGTGCTGCTGATGGCGGCCGCCCCCGCGGTGGCCGAGAAGGCGGACCTGAGCGCGTCCTGCGGAGCGGGTGGCGCGGTGCTGGCGGTGGACCTCAAGGGGTACGCGGCGGGGAAGAACACCATCAAGGTCCAGGACGGCGGGATCGTGCTCTCCAACCGGGAGTTCGACCGGTCCTACGTGGGCTCGTTCCCCCGGCCCGCCGACCTCGCGCACACGTTCGTCGTCACGGTGCGGGTGGCGGGCAACAGCCGCCAGTCGTTCGTCCGCGAGGTGAGGACGACGCCGTGCGCGCCCCCGCGCCAGGTGCCGCCGCCGGTTTCGACCGTCGCCCCGCCTTCCTCGACACCCACCACGGCGACCACCACGCCCACTGCGAGTAGCACTCCGGCGCCTTCGGCGACTGATCCGGGATCGTCGACGCCTCCGACCACCAACACGGGCATCGTCCCGCTCGGCAGCAGCTCCGAGCTGTCGGACGCGGGCGCGGCAGGCGCGATCCCCCTGTTGATCGGCCTTTGCCTGGTCAGCGCGCTCGGCATGGTGCTGTTCAGCGTGCGGCGCCGACACCGGTCCGACTGACCGAAAGGCGGCCCCCGCAAGCCCCTGATCAGGCTCGTCGTTATTCGGACGGTGACCAACCATCACCCGATCGGCCCATCAATTGCCGTGAACAGTGACCTGCTCGACTCCGTACAGACAAGTGGCGGCTTCGCGACGCCACCGCACGGACCACGACAGGAGTGTCACCATGGGGTTTGCACGATCGGACGACGCGGCCATACGCGTGGCGAGGCGGACCCTGGGTGCCTTCGCGCTCGTGGGCACCACGGCGGTCGTCTGGTTCGGCTTCGTCGACCCGGCGGGCGCGAACGCGCCGACCGTGAAGGCGAGCTGTGTGGGCGGCCAGTCGGTGCTCACCGTGGAGGTCCACGACTACAACGGCCGCGTGACGAACACCGTCAGCGTCCTGGACGGCCAGAAGGTCCTGGACAGCCAGAGGTTCGGGTCGTCGTACCAGAACTCGTTCATCCGGCCGGGCAACGTGGAGCACTCCTACCGGGTCGTGGTGAAGGCCGGGAACGACCGGACCGGGGACCAGGGGTTCTCGTTCGACCGGACGGTGCCGCAGCAGGTGTGCGCCCGTGCCGCGCCCACGACGACGTCGACGACGACGCAGGCCCAGAAGCCGACTCCGTCGTTCAGGACGACCGCTCCGAGGACGACCACCGTGCCTACGACGACCACCACGCACGTGACGCCGCCCCCGGTGACGACCACCACGACGGTGAACACCCCTCCCCCGGCGCGGAAGGTCGAGCCGCCCGTGCGGAGCGAGACCACGACGACCGAGACCACCACGCCTGAGACCACCACGAGCGAGACCACGACCACGACGACGACCGAGGCGACGACGAAGGCCCTGCCGCCGCTGGTGCCGCCGCTGGTCAGCCTCATCGAGCCGCCGTCGGCGAAGACCGAGCGGACGTCGGCCGGTTCCGCGACCGCGCCCAGTGACAGGCCGTCGTCCTCATCGCCCGCCGCGGCCTCGTCCTCCTCCTCCTCCTCCTCCTCCTCCTCCTCCTCGTCGGCGGCCGGTGACGGTCGCGGGCCCGTGGGCGGGGAGACCTCGCGGTCGTCCTCGACGACCACTCCCGAGACGACGAGCCGGAGCAACGTCCAGGTGCTCGCGGACGACACCGACCTGCCGACCACCGGCGCGTCGGTCGCGATCCCGCTGCTCTTCGGCCTCTGCATGCTCACCGCGGGCGGTGTCGTGGTGTTCAGCATGCGCAACCCGCGCAAGCGCGGCAGGCACGCCGCCTGACAGCGGCTTCCCCCTCCGGCCCTTCGTGCTCCGCGTTCGGGGGGCCGGACGCGCGGAAGCCCACCCGCCTGCGCGGCGGGTGGGCTTCCGGTCGGTGGGAGGGGTCAGGGCAGGATCTGGATCTTGCGCCCCTCGCCCGCCTTGAACTGCTCGATCGCCGCCGCGTAGCTGTCCAGCGGGAGGCGGTCGCTGATGAAGATGTTCGGGTCCAGCACACCGGTCGCGAAGAGGTCGGCCGCTCGTTCGAACGAGTGCAGCACCGCCATCGAACCGGTGATCGTGATCTCCTGGTTGTAGATCTTGTACGGCTCGATCACCGCGCGGGCCGCGTAGTCCGAGACGCCGAACTGGAGGAACGTCCCGCCCTTCGCGACCCGGTTGAGGCCGTCCTGGATCGCGCGCTCGTTGCCGGTCGCGTCGATCACCACGTCCCAGCCCTTCGGCCGGTCCAGCTCGTCGGCCGACGTGGCCGTCGCCGTGACGCCCAACTGCTTCGCCGTGGCGAGGCGGTCGGTGTTGATGTCGACCACCTCGATGCTGGCCGCGCCGGTCAGCTTGCCGAGCTGGAGCATCATCAGGCCCATGGTGCCCGAGCCGTAGATGAGCACCCGGCTCGCGAGCTGCGAGCGGAGGATGTCGTACCCCCGCACCGCGCAGGACAGCGGCTCGATCAGCGCCGCGTCCTCGGTGCGGACGTGGTCGGGCAGCTTCACGCAGTTCGCCACCGGTGCGACCGCGAACTCGGCGGCGCCACCGGACACCGACACCCCGATCGCGTTCCACCGCTCGCAGAGGTTGTTGCGCCCCAACCGGCACATCCGGCACTCGTGGCAGTACAGCGACGGGTCGACGGCCACGCGGTCGCCGACGGCGACCTCGGTGACGTCGGCGCCGATCTCGACCACGACGCCCGCGAACTCGTGGCCGGGGATCACCGGGAGCGTCGGGGCGAACTCGCCCTGCAGGATGTGCAGGTCCGTTCCGCACAGACCGCAGGCGGAGACGTCGACGACCACCTCGCGGGGGCCCGCTTTCGGATCGGGCACCTCGGTCACCTCTAGCTGACCGACACCGGTGATCACGACAGCCTTCACTTGACGGCTCCTAGCGACAAGCCCTGGACCAACTTGTCCTGGGCGGCGAACCCCGCGATCAGCACGGGGAGGGACACGACCGTCGCCGCGGCGCAGACCTTCGCCAGGAACAGGCCCTGGCTGGTGACGAAGCCGGTGAGGAACACCGGTGCGGTGCCCGCGACCACGCCGGTCAGCACCCTGGCGAACAGCAGTTCGTTCCAACTGAAGATGAAGCAGATCAACGCGGTCGCGGCGATGCCCGGCATGGCGATGGGAGCCACCACCCGGCGCAGCGTCGTGATGAGACCGGCACCGTCGATCGACGCCGCCTCCAGGATCTCCGGCGGCACCTCGGCGAGGAACGAGCGCATCAGCCACACGGCGATGGGCAAGTTCATCGAGGTGTACAGGATGACCAGGAACGAGATGTTGTCGAGCATCCCGGTGAACTGCGCGACCAGGTAGATCGGCAGCAGACCGGCGACGACCGGCAGCATCTTGGTGGAGAGGAAGAAGAACATGACGTCCGTCCACTTCTCCACCTTCTTGATGGAGAGCGCGTACGCGGCCGGGATCGCCAGCAGCAGCACGATGATCGTGGAGCCGATGCTCGCGCTGAACGAGTTGATCAGCGGCGGCCACGGGGACTGGCCGGTGGACGCGCCGAAGAACTCCTCGTACCCCTGGAGCGTCAGGCCCGCACCGAGCGACGGCGGGTTCGTGGCCGCGTCCGACTCGCTGTGCAGCGAGGTCAGCACCATCCACGCCACCGGCGCGAAGAACAGGATCGCCGAGAACCAGGCCACCACACCGACAAGCCTGCGCATCACTTCACCTCGTCCTTCAGCAGGGACGACACCACGCGCAACGCGAAGTTGGCGATGATGAGCGACCCGATGACCACCACGACACCGGCCGCGGACGCCTGCCCGTAGTCGTGCGCCTGGTAGAAGGTCTGGTAGATCGTGTACGGCAGGTTCGCCGTGCCCAGACCACCCGAGGTGATGGTGAAGACCGCGTCGAAGTTCTGCACGATGTAGATCGACCCGAGCAGACCGCCCAGTTCCAGGTACTGCCGCAGGTGCGGGAACGTCAGGTAGCGGAAGATCTGCCACCCGGTCGCCCCGTCGATGCGCGCGGCCTCGACCACGTCCATCGGCCTGCTCTGCAAGCCCGCCAGCAGGATCAGCATCATGAACGGCGTCCACTGCCACACCAGCGAGGCCTCGACCGCGATCAGCGGCATGTCGCTGATCCACTCGGGCTGCGGTGGGCGTTCGGCGCCGAACAGGCTCCACAACCAGGTGAGGGCGCCGTTGAAGAGGCCGTACTCCGGGTTGTAGAGGGCGTGCTTCCACAGCAGCGCGGCGGCCACCGGGACGACCAGGAACGGTGCGATGAGCATCGTGCGGGCCAGTCCCCGGCCGAAGAACTTCTGGTCGAGCAGCAGCGCCAGACCGAGGCCGAGGATGAGGCTGACCACCACCACGACGACGGTGAGGATGACCGTCGTGACGATCGACGACCTGAGGTTCGGGTCGGTGAAGACCGCCACGTAGTTGTCGAACCCGGCGAACCCGCGGTTGTCGGGGTCGAGGGAGTTCCAGCGCAGCACCGAGATGATCAGCGTCGCCACGAAGGGGAGCTGGGTCACCACGATGGTGAAGATCAGCGCTGGGAGGAGGGGGGCCCGACGGGCCCAGCGCGCTGCCGCGCTGAGCCCCGTCGGTGCGGGAGGGGTGCCCCGCCTTTGCTGCTTTGCCGGTGGTGGTGCCGTGTCGAGGCTCATCGAGGGCTCCTCGTTACTTCGCGCGGTACTTCTCGGCGACCTTCTCCGCGAGCGCCTGGCCCGCGTTCAGCGCGTCGTCGACCGACGTCGATCCCGCGATGGCCGAGCTGATCTGCTGCGAGACCTGGGTTCCGAGGTCGGTGAACTCGGGGATGCCGACGAACTGGATGCCGCTCGCGGGCCTCGGCTGGACACCGGGGTCGGTGGGCTTGGCACCCTTGATCGCGGCTTCGGCCTGCTTGGCGAACGAGCTACCCGCGGCCAGGTAGTCCGGGTTCTGGTAGGTGGAGGAACGCTTGCCGTCCGGCACCTTCGACCAGCCGAGCGACGTGCCGACCAGCTTCTCGTAGTCCTTGCCGGACGCCCAGGAGATGAACTTCCACGCGTTGTCCTGCTTCTTGCTGGCCTTCTGGACGCCGAACGCCCAGGTGTAGAGCCACTGCGACGCGTCGGTCTTGACGACGGGCGCCTGCGCGAACGCGAGCTTGCCCTTCACCGGGGAGTCGTTGGCCTCCAGCAGGCCCGCGGCGACCGTGGCGTCGTACCACATCGCGACCTTGCCCTGCGTCATGTTGTTCAGGCACTCCGCGAAGCCCGCCTGCGGGGCACCGGCTTCACCGTGCGCGCGGACCAGGTCCACGTAGAACTTGGTGGCCTCCTTGAACTCCGGGGAGTTCACCTGCGCCTGCCAGTCCTTGGTGAACCAGGTGCCGCCGAAGGTGTTGACGACCGTCGTGAGCGGAGCCATGACCTGGCCCCAGCCCGGCTGGCCGCGCAGGCAGATGCCCTTCATGCCCGGCTCCGCGCCGTCGACCTGGGCCGCGAGGTCGGCGACCTGCTGCCACGTCGGCTTCTCCGGCATGGTGAGGTTCTTGGCGTCGAAGACGTCCTTGCGGTACATGAGGAACGACGACTCGCCGTAGAACGGCTCCGCGTAGACCTTGCCGTCCTCGGCGGTCAGCGACTGCCGGATCGGCTCCAGGATGTCGTTCTGGTCGAAGCCGCTGTCCTTGGCGATGAAGTCGTCGAGGGGCGCCAGCCAGTTGTTCTTGGCGTAGATGGGCGTCTCGTAGTTGCTGATCGTCGCGACGTCGTACTGACCGGCCTGGCTGGAGAAGTCCTGGCTGATCTTGTCGCGGACGTCGTTCTCGGGCAGCACGGTGTAGTTCACCTTGATGCCGGTCTGCTTGGTGAAGTTGTCGGCGGTGAGCTTCTGGATGTCCTGCATCTGCGGGTTGTTGACCATCAGGACGTTGATGGACTGCCCGTCGGCCGTGGATCCACCCCCACCGGCGCCACTGCACGCCGTCACCCCGACTGCCACCAGCGCGGCTGCCGCCACACGGGCGACGCGGCGAGAACTGAATGACGTCATCGTCTTTCCTTCCCATCTAACCGATTTGCCCTGAAGAGGGCGTCGAGCAGCCAGGTCACCACGCCGTGGTGCACCACTCGGGGGACTTGATCAGGTTCTGACTACTTTCGGGCCTAGCGCGGCATAGCGGTGACCTTCGGCCGCGGGCAGTCCGGAATCCGTGATGATGGCTTCGAGATCCGAAATCGCGGCGAACCGGTTGAAGCTCGCCACGCCGAACTTGGTGTGGACGCCGACGAAGATCTTCCGTCGCGAAACGCCCACGGCTTGTGCTTTGACCGCACCGACCACCGGGTCCGGTGTGGTCAGTCCGTGCTCGCGCGAGATCCCGTTCGACCCGATGTACGCGAGGTCGATCACCATCTCGCTGAGCATCCGGATCGCCCAGTGGTCCACAGTGGCCAGTGTGCGGCCGCGTACGCGACCGCCCAGCAGCAGCACCGTGACCGAGGGCGTCCCGGACAACGCCGCGGCCGTCGGCAACGACGCGGTGACGACGGTCAGCGGATGGGTCGTCGGAAGGGCTTCCGCCACCAACTGCGGCGTGAACCCCTCGTCGACGAACACCGTCTCCGCGTCGGCCAGTCGATCGGCCGCCGCCTTCGCGATGCGCCGCTTCTCCGGCACCATCGACGCCGAGCGGAACGCGAGACCGGTTTCGAACCCCGCGCTCTCCACGGGGAAGGCGCCACCGTGCGTCCGCCGGACCAAGCCGTGGTCGTCGAGGAGCCTCAGGTCCCTGCGGACCGTCTCCGGCGCCACGCCGAGCTCAGCGGCGATGTCGACCACGTCGACCCGCCCGTCGGCCCGAGCACGAGCGAGAATGCGGCGCTGACGCTCTTCTGCCTGCATGCACACCCTCCTGCCCACTCGGACTTACGCATGCCCGTTCGGGCTGCCCATAGGTTTAACACCGGCGAAACAGTGTGGCCAGCGACACAGCAGGTGTGAACATGCCCGATTACTGCCCGTTTTGCTAGTCGAAACACGCGTAATTACCGAATGGAGACCGAACATCTGCCCGTTTGCCACTCAGAACGTGCCCGGATTTCTTGTGGCGGGCCAGTTTCGTCAGATCTGGAAGATCGCCGATAGGCGTAATAGTGGTCTACCGCTAGGCCGAAATGTGAGGGTCTCTACGCCTTTGGGCAGATTGTTGCTACGGAAAGCAATGGATTTCACGATCGAGTGACCGTCGAGGAGGTCACGGACCAATGACCGAACGGTCACGATTGGGTGTTCACGGTCTGGGATCTTCCCAGTGCGGTGGGTGATCACCCCAGTTCGCCCGGAGGTCGCTCCGGACCTGGAGAATGCTCCGCATGCCGAAGATCGAGCACCCGACACCCGGCGCACGCCTGCTGGCGCGAACCGCCGTCGCCCTGCTGAGCGCCGGCCTCCTCACCGCCTGCGGCACCCCCACCCCTTCCCCCACCCCCTCCCCGACCCCGGACCCCACCTCGTCGAGCCCGACGTCCGAGCGGCGGCACGTGCTCGACGTCCAGGTGACCGGCACGGCGGTCCTGACCAGCCTCACGTTCACCTTCGACGGGAAGGCGACCGAGGAGGCGAACGTGGTGCTGCCGTGGACCAAGAAGGTCGAGGTCCCGTACGGCAGCGGACGCCACGAGTGGGAGCTGGCGATGCGGTACGACGGCGGCGACGTCGGCGCCACCGGCACGGTGGACGGCAAACTGCTGACCCGAACCGAGGGCAGCGCCTCGCCCGGCAGCAACAGCACGGCGAACCTGAGCGGCGGCTTCACGGACTGAGGTTCTCGAAGGCCATGGCGGTGGGCACGGCCCGGGGGCGGGGCGGCATGGCCTGGGCCATGCCGGGGACACACCAGGGGCAGGGCGGGGCGGCATAGCCAGGGCCATAGCGGGCCACACCAGGAGGCCATGGCCGGAAGCAGGGCCGGGCGGGGGCAGGGCCGGGGGTGGAAACAGGCCCACCGGAGCTGCCGGAACTGGCCGGAGCTGCCAAGCCGGAACCCAGGGACGCGGCTTCCACTGGTACTCACTACGCCGCTTCTGCCAGCGCCCAGCCACGCCGTTCCCCGGCAGCTCGGCGCTCACCAACACCGTGCCCGCGAGCGCCCGCCTACGCCGCATCCTCGGTACCCCGGTGCTCACCAACGCTGTGTCCGCGAGCGCTCACCTACACCGCATCCTCGGTGCCCGGTGCTCACCAACGCTGTGTCCTCCCAGTACTCGGCTCCACCGATCCCGGCACTCACCTACTCCCTACCCCGGCGCTCGCGTGCACCGTTTTTGTCGGTGCCCACCGGTAGCGTTCAGTTCGGGGGGCCTTCCTGATCAGGGGACCCCTCCGAGCCGACCTCCCGACCGCCCCCACGCATGGGCCGGGCCCCCGAGGAGGTCGAGGCTCGGGGGCCCGGTGTCTTGGGTGTGCTGGTGGATGGGGGTTAGCTGCCGTAGACCTCGAACTCGCCCACCTGGCCCGCGGGCCAGCCCGTGTTGGCCGTGATGGTCGCGCGGACGTACCTGGCCTGGCCCGCCGTGAACGTGATGGTGGCGGTGTTGCCGGTGGCCGGGTCGAACGTGCGGCCCGCGGAGGCCGACAGGGTGCGGTAGGTGTTGCCGTCGGTGCTGCCCTCGATCGACAGGGTCTGGGTCCTGGTTGCCCAGGCCGTCGGGGTGGGCAGCTTGAGGACCACGCGGCCTACCTGCGTCGACGTGCCCAGGTCGACGGTGACCGACTGCGGGAAGGCGTTGTTCGCGCTCTCCCAGTACGTGCCCGGATCGCCGTCGGTCGTCCTGGACGGGCCGTACACGTCCGACTGGCTGGTGGCGGAGGCGGACTTGCCGCGCGCCAGGTTGCCAGTGGGTACGGGAGTGGTGGTGGTGGTCGTCGTCGGGCCACCGGACCGGTAGACCTCGAACTCGGCGACCTGGGCGGCGGCCCAGCCGGTGTTGGCGGTGACCGTCACGCGCAGGTAGCGGTGGTCGCCGGTCACCGGGATGGTGACCGCGTTGCCGGACGCGGGGTCGAAGCGGTGGCCGGTGGGGCCGACGAGCTGGCTGAACGACGACCCGTCGGCGCTGCCCGACACGGCGATCGTCTGCGTGCGGGCCTCCCACGACGGCGGCAGCTTCAGCACGAGCCTGCCGACGGCGGTGGAGGCGCCGAGGTCGACCGTGAGCGTCTGCGGGAACGAGCCGTTGGCGCTCTCCCAGTACGACCCGGCGTTGCCGTCGGTGGCGTTCGACGCGGCGAACCCGGACCCCTGGCTGGACGCCGAAGCCGACCGACCACGAGCCAGGTTGCCACCGGGGTCCGGCGGAACAGTGGTCGTAGTAGTGGTGGTCGTCGTGGTGGTCGTGGTCGTCGTCGGCGGCACGGTCGGATCGCCGTACACCGGCTCCGGCCACGGCCCGCAGTACGGCGTGGTGTCCCACCCGGAGTTGCCCGTGCCGCGCTCGATCGCGAACCCGCCCGACCCCAGGCAGCTATAGATCCCACCCCGGCCCAGCCCGCTCGCCGTTACGTTCGAGAACGACGCCCCGCCCGGCGACTGGAGCTGGATCCCGAACGTCCCCGCGCCGAGGATCCGCACCCCGTTGAAGTGCACGTTCGTGATCGTCCCGCTGATGAACTGGATCGCCTCGTAGTTCGAGTCGATCAGGTCCGTGTCGGTGACGTCGATCCGCCCCGACATCGCGCCGTCGCGGGCGTCGAACCACAGCGCGCCGACGCCGAACTGCCAGTTGGAGTCGAGCACCCCGGCGCGCAGGGTCGTGTTGCGCGCCAACGTGGTCGTGCCCGCCAGCGGCACGGACTGGAACCGGTTGCCGACGTGGATGCCGCCGCCCTGGTCCTGGGTGTCGGCCACGACGTTGTCCGTGGCCGTGTTGTCCCGGCCGCCATAGATGGCGATGCCGTTGGCCTTCATCGGCACGACCACGGTGTTGTGCCGGATCGTGTTGCTGTGATCGGCGTCCCGCTCGGACCAGAACGCGATGCCGTCGTCGCTGATGTTGCGGAACAGGTTGTTCTCGATCAGCACGTTGCTGACGCCCTGGTGCAGGTTCATCCCGTCGGCGAGCTGGTCGACGACCCGGTTGTTGCTGATCGTCAACCCGTCGAACGGCCCGTCGAGCCAGAGGCCGACCTTGGTGTGCTGGAGGAACATGCCGTCCACCACCGACCCGCCGCCCAGCGCGCCGCCGATGGCGTTGACCTGGTCGCAGTCCTCGCGCGTGGTGACCTCGCCGATGATGGCGAAGTTCCGCAGCTCCACCCGGCTGCTGCGGCCGGAGTTGCCGCCGATGCCGCAGCTCGACGGCTCACCCAGGCCGTAGAAGCCGACGCGGTTGCCGCGCACGACGCTGTGCCAGTGGCCCGCGCCGCGCACGACCACCTGGTCGACGGTGATGTGCCGGGTGACGGTGAACGTCCCGGCGGGGATCCACACCTCCTTGCCCGCGGCCTTCGCGGCGGCCACGGCGGCGACGAAGGCGTTGCTGTCGTCGCCCGAATCCCCGGCCACGGCACCGTGTTCGGTCACCGAGACCGAGTTGGCGGGCCTGGTCGCGGCGGCCACCTGTTCGAAGTCGGCCAGGTCGATGGTGTACGACGGCGCGGTGTCACCGCTGTCGACCTGCAACCGGACCTTGGCGCCCGCCTGCAAGGTCGAGCCGAACAGCGCCCTGGTCGAGTCGTACAGGTGGTGCGGCTTGCCCTGCCCCGGATCGTTGGCGTACGGGTAACCGCCGTAGCGCCACGAGTACTTCGACGTCAGCGTGAGGCTGCCGGACTTCGTCCCGTCGAGGTAGAGCGACAGCGGCGCCGTGATGCCCGCTCCCCCGTTGCCGTCCGGGACGCTGTAGCGGATGTCGATGGAGTTGGCGGGCTTGGTCAGGGTGAACTCGACGTACTTCCCCTGACCGGACAGGGTGACGGCCTGGCGGCCGGACGCCTCGCCCTCGAGGGTGCCCTGCCTGCGGCCGGGGCCGATCCTGGTGCCGTTGGTGGCGGCGTTCTCGGCCTCGACCTCGGTGAACGGGACGGTGGCGCCGCGGCCGGGGACGTCGAACGGCGACTGGTAGGCCGCCGCCGCGGCGACCTGGCCGGAGGCGGACTGGGGTGCGGCGACGACCACGAGCGCGGTCACCACCGCCGCGGACAGGCACGCGGCGCCGAACGCCAGCGGCCGTCGGAGGGAGGAGCGCATGGGACGGCCCTTCTAGGAGGTGTAGGCCTCGAACTCGGAGAGCTGCCCGGCGGGCCAGCCCGTGTTCCCCGTGAAGGTCAGGCGCAGGTAGCGCTGGTTCACCGTGACCGGGACGGTCACCTGGTTGCCGCTCGCCGGGTCGAACCGGTAGCCGGTGGCCCCGACGACCTGGCCGAAGCCGGTGCCGTCGTTGCTGCCGGACACGCTCACCGTCTGCGTGCGGGCGCCCCACGCCGCGGCGGGCGGCAGCTTCAGCACCAGCCGCTTGACGGCGGTGGCCGAGCCGAGGTCGACGGTGAGCGTCTGCGGGAACGCGTTGTTCGCGCTCTCCCAGTACGAGTCGGCGTTGCCGTCGGTGGTCGCCGTCGACGGGTAGCCGCCGACCTGGCTGGACGAGCTGACCGGCTTGCCGCGGGCCACGTTGCCGGACTGCGGCGGTGTGGTCGTCGTGGTGGTCGGGGTGTCACCCGCGTTGCGCGGGGGCCAGGTGCCGCAGTCGGTCCACTGGCTGTCCCAGCCGGAGTTGCCGCTGCCGCGGTTGATCGCGAACGTGCCCGCGTTCGACGGGTAGACGCAGTTGTAGAACCCGCGCGTGCCGACCCGCGAGGCCACGACGCCGGTGAACCTCCCCGAGCCTGGCGCCTCCACCTGGAGCACCACCGTGCCGACGCCCTCGACGGACGCGCCGTCCACGGTGACGCCGGTGATCGGCTTGCCGGTGCCGCTGCCCGACACGAACTGGAGCGCGCTGTACGGGCTGTCGACGAACCGGTTGTCGGTGACGGTGACCGGTGAGGTGATCGGGAAGTCGTAGGAGTCGAAGCGGATCGCGCTCATCGGGTGGCCCCAGTTGGGGTTGATCGCCCCGGTGCGGACCAGCGTGTTCTGCGCGACCGTCGTGGTGCCCCCGAGCGGGGAGAACGAGCCGTCGTAGACGAACGCCTGGTTGGAGATGGCGATGCCGCCGCCGAGCGCGTTCGTGTCGCGGATCAGGTTGCCGCGCACCGAGATGTCGGTGCCGCCGTAGATCGCGATGCCGTTGGCCAGGTTCGGCTGGACGATCGTGTTGTTGACGAACGAGTCCCGCACGTCCGCGCCCAGCGACCACATGGCCAGCGAGTCGTCCCCGGTGTTGCGCAGGAAGTTGTTGCGCACCACGGAGTCGGTGACGCGGCCGTTGAAGTTCAGGCCGTCGGCCGCCAGGTCGAGGAACCGGTTGTTCTCGATGACGGCGTTGCTCGTGGTGCCGTTCATGGTCCAGATCCCGCACTTGAGGTGCTGCATCCACAGGCCGGAGATGACCGAGCCGTTGCCCAGCGGGCCGTGGTAGGCGTTGTCCGGGCTGGTGTCCACGCGCTGGGTGACCTCGCCCAGCACGGCGAAGTCGTGCAGCCTGATGTTCCCCTGCACCTGGCCGTTGTTGAGGAACGGGTTGTTGCTGTGCAGGACGGAGTGCCAGTTGCCCGCGCCGCGGATCGTGACCTGGTCGATCGCCAGGCCTCGGCCGATGTCGAAGGTGCCCGGCGGCACCCACACCTCGCGTCCCTGTGACTTGGCGGCGTTGATGGTGTTCACGAACGCGTTCGCGTCGTCGCCGCCGTCGTTCGGCGTCGCGCCGTAGTTGGTGACGGACACCGAGTTCGCGGGCTGGGCCGCGGCGCCCGCGACCTGCTCGAAGTCGGCGAGGTCGATGGTGGCGGTGCCGACGTTGCCCGCGTCGAGTTGGACGCGGACCTTGTCACCGGCCTGGACGTCGCGGCCGAGCAGGGCGCGCGACTCGTCGTAGAAGTGGTGCTCCTTCGCGCCCGCGATCCACGGGGCGGTGAGGTAGCTGTACTTCGACGTGACGGCGAGGTCGCGGACCTTGGCGCCGTTGACGAGCACGGACACCGTGCCCTGGCTGCCGTCCGGGACGCTGTAGCGCACGACGATCGAGTTGGCGGGCTTGGTGAGGGTGAACTCGACGTACTTCCCCTGGCCGAACAGGGTGATCGCCTGGCGGCCGGACGCCTCGGAGGCGAGGCTGCCCTGCGTGTAGTCGGGACCTATCCGGTTCCCGTTGGTGGTCGCGGTTTCGGCCTCGTACTCGGTGAACGCGACCGAGGCCCCGTTCCCGCCCGCGGTGAGGGTCAGGGGCGGTGCGTCCGTCGGGGCGGTGGAGAAGACCATCCCGGCCAGTGCGCCCGCGGCCACGACCGCGAGCGTCAAGGGCAGGGCTGTGCTGCGGACAGGAGACATCAACGGCTCCAAGCAGGGGGTGAAGCGCAGGGGGTCGAGACCCGGCCGAGCGCCGGGCGGGTGGTGCCGGGCCACCGGTGGTCGGGCGGACGACCACCGGTGAGCGCGCGCGGAGCGGGGACTACGGGTGCTCGGGTCTCAGGCGGACCGACATCGTTGTCCTCCTCTGTCAGGCCAGGCGGAGCCAGGCCGCGGTGTCCGACGGCAGGTCGCCGTCGACGAGGGGGTTGCTGGTGAGCAGCACGCCGTCGTGCTCCGGCAGGGGGATCGGGGCCGACGACAGGTTGACCACGCAGGCGAAGCCCGGCGAGCGGGTGAAGGCGAGCACGCCGGGACCGAGGTCCAGCCACGTCAGGTCGCCGTCGCCGAGCGCTTCCTCGCTGCGGCGCAGCCGGAGGGCGTTGCGGTAGAAGGAGAGCATCGAGTCCGGGTCGGCCGCCTCGACCTCGGCGGTGAAGTCGCTCCACTCCTCGGGCTGCGGCAGCCAGGCCGTGCCGTCGCCGAACGCGAACGGCGGTTCCGCGCCGCCCCACGGGATCGGGATGCGGCAGCCGTCGCGACCGCGATCGGTGTGGCCGGACCGCACCCACACCGGGTCCTCGCGCAGCTCGTCCGGCAGGTTCTCGACCTCCCAGAGGCCCAGTTCCTCACCCTGGTAGACGTACACGCCGCCGGGCAGGGACGTGGTGAGCAGCGCCGCCGCGCGGGCCCGCCGCGTGCCCAGCTCGAAGTCGGTCGGCGCCAGGTGCTGGCGGTCGCCGAAGTCGAACGAGGTGTCGGCGCGGCCGTAGCGGGTGACGTGCCGGGTCACGTCGTGGTTGGACAGCACCCAGGTGGGCGGCGCGCCGACCGGGGCGTGCGCGGCGAGGGTGTCGTCGATGACCCCGCGCAGCGCCGTGGCGTCCCACGGGCAGCCGAGGAAGTCGAAGTTGAACGCCGAGTGCAGCTCGTCCTCGCGCAGGTAGCGGGCGAAGCGCTCCGGGTCCGGCAGCCACATCTCGCCGACGAAGATCCGCTCGCCGGGGTACTCGTCGGCGATGCGCCGCCAGTGCCGGTAGATCTCGTGGACGCCGTCCTGGTCGGAGAAGGGCAGCGGTTCCGGTGTCTCCCCGTTGAGGTCCGGCAGACCGTCTTCCTTCACCAGGCCGTCGGCGACGTCGATGCGGAAGCCGTCGACGCCGCGGTCCAGCCAGAACCGGAGGATGTCGTCGAACTCGTCGTGCACCTCCTGCTTGGTCCAGTTGAAGTCCGGCTGCTCCGGGCTGTACAGGTGCAGGTACCAGTCGCCCGCCGTGCCGTCCGGGTTCGTCGTCCGGCTCCACGCCGGGCCGCCGAACCGGGACTGCCAGTCGTTCGGCGGCTCGGAGCCGTCCTCCCCCTTGCCCGGCTGGAACCAGAACAGCTCGCGCGCGGGGCTGCCCGGTCCTTCGGCGATGGCCCGCTGGAACCACGGGTGCTGGTCCGAGCAGTGGTTGGGCACGATGTCGATGATGATCTTGATGCCGAGGGCGTGCGCCTCGTCGATCAGCTTCTCGGCCTCCACCAACGAGCCGAACAGCGGCTCGATGGCCCGGTAGTCGGCCACGTCGTAGCCGCCGTCCGCCATCGGCGACGGGTACCACGGGTTGAGCCAGATCGCGTCGATGCCCAGTTCGGCGATGTAGGGCAGCTTGCGCAGCAGGCCCTGGAGGTCACCGACCCCGTCGCCGTTGCCGTCCGCGAAACTCCGGACGTACACCTGGTAGATCGCCGCCCCGCGCCACCAACGCGTGGTCGTGGTCGTCTTCGCTTCGGCCACTTCAATGCCCTCCTCGTGGAATGGGTCAGCCCTTGACGCTGCCCGCGGTGAGACCGGCCAGGATGTGCCGTTGGAACAGCAGGAAAACGGCGATCATCGGCAGGGCGGCGAGCACCAGACCGGCCAGCAGCAGGTTGATCGGGGTGTCGGGCGCGAACCGCTGCAACGCCACGCTGAGCGTTTGCAGCGACGGGTCGGAGAAGACGAGCAGGGGCCAGATGAAGTCCTTCCACGCGGCCACCACGGCCAGGATCGAGACCACGGCCAGGATCGGCCGCGCCATCGGCAGCACCACCCGCCACAGCACCGTGACCGCGCCCGCTCCGTCCATCCGCGCGGCGTCGAGCAGCTCCGTCGGGATCTGGTCGAAGAACCGCTTCAGCAGGTAGATGTTGAACGCGTTGGCGGCGGCGGGCAGCCAGATCGCGGCGGGGTTGTTGACCAGGTTGACGCCCAGGATCGGCACGTCGGTGATGGTCAGGTACATCGGCACCAGCAGCGTGGACGGCGGCAGCATCAGCGTGACCAGCATCGCCACCAGCACGCCGTCGCCGAACACCGGGCGCAGCTTCGACAGCGCGTACGCGGCGGGCACGTCGAACAGGATCTGCACGAACCACGCGCCCGCCACCACCAGCACGGTGTTGAGGAAGTACTTGCCCAGGTCCATCAGCTCCCACGCCTCGGCGTAGTTGCCGGGGTTGAAGGTCTCGGGCAGCACCGTCACCGGCACCTTCGCCAGCTCCACGGCGGGTTTCATCGCGCCGAGCACCAGCCACAGGAACGGCAGCACGAACGCCGCGGTGAACACCACGATCGTCGCGGTGAACACGATCTTGTAGCCGATCCCGGTGCGGCTGCCGGAGAAGAGGGTCCGAACAGGACGGTCGCTCACGCGTCTGCCCTCCTGGTGATCCGCAGGTAGGCGAAGGAGAACACCGACAGGAACACGAGCAGCAGCGTGCTCATGGCGCTCGCCGTGCCGAAGTCGTTGTAGACGAAGGCGTAGCGGTACAGCAGGAGCAGCACGGTGACCGTCGAGTCGTCCGGACCGCCGCCGGTCATGATGTAGGGCTCGGTGAAGATCTGCATCGTCGCGACGACCTGCAACAGCAGCAGCACCAGCAGCACGAACCGGGTCTGCGGGATCGTGACGTGGCGCAGGCGCTGCACCACGTTCGCGCCGTCCAGCTCGGCCGCCTCGTACAGCTCGCCGGGGATCGTCTGCAACGCCGCCAGGTAGATCAGCGTCGCCGAGCCGAGGTTCGACCACGTCGCCACGAGCACCAGCGACAGCAGCGAGGTCGTGCTGTCGTCGAGCCAGCGCGGGCCGTCGATCCCGACTGTCCGCAGGATCGAGTTGAACAGGCCGGGTCCGGGGTCGTAGAACCACTTCCACAGCAGCGCCGCCACCACCGGCGGGAGCATGACCGGCAGGTAGACGACCAGCCGGAAGTACCCCTTGGCGTGCCGGAGTTCGTTGAGCAGCACGGCGATCAGGAACGGGACGAAGAACCCGAACACCAGCGCCAGCCCGGTGAACAGCAGCGTGTTGCCCCAGGCGTCCCAGAACAGCGGGTCCGCGAAGAGCCGCTCGAAGTTCTCGAACCCGACCCACTCCGGGTCGGTGATGAAGTTGACCTGCTGGAACGCCAGCAGGACACCGCGGACGATGGGGTACCAGGAGAACAGCGCGAAGCAGACCAGCGCGGCGCAGAGGAACCCGTACGCCGTCAGGTTCTCCACGATCCGGCGGCGCATCCGGCCGGGGGCCCGCCCCGGACGCCGGTCGGCGTCCGGGGCGGGTGCTCCGGCAGGGCGGAGCAGTGTGGAAGCCGACATCACTTCACCTGGGCCAGCACCGGGTTCACCTTGGCTTCGGCGTCGGAGAGGAGCTGCGAGACGTCCGCGTCCTTGTTCGTGAGCACGGCCTGCATCACGTTGTCGAGGATCGCGTACACCTGCTGCGCGTTCGGCGGCTCGATGGCGCCCTTGATGCTCTCGAACGAGTCGACGTAGGCCTTGAAGTTCGCCACCGGCACGGTCGCGCTGGCGTCCTTGAGCTGGTTCTGCTTGTCCCGCGTGGCGCCGGTCCAGATGTCGGCGACCGGCGGGACCGGCAGGCCGATGGGCTGGCCGTCGGCCTTGTAGCGCTGGAGGTTCTTCTCGATGCGGTCCGGGTTCAGGTACTTCCACTGCACCCACTTCAGCCCGGCCTTGATCTTCTCGGGCGTGGCCTTCGGGTTGATCATGTAGCCCTCGCCGCCGATCAGCGTGCCCTTGCCGTCCGGGATGCCCGCCAGGCCGTAGTCCTCGTACTTGCCCTTGAACTGGTTGACCAGCGTGGGCACGTTGTCCGGCGCGGCCAGGTACATGCCGAGTTGCCCGGCGCCCATCATCTGCTGCACGTCGGCGAGTTCGAGTAGCTGCTTCTCACCCATGCTGTTGTTGTCCCACCTCATCTTCTTGAGGTGGTTGAGCACGGCCTTGCCCTTGTCGTTGTTGAAGTCGGCGACCCACTTGTCACCGTCCTTCTTGGCGATCGAGCCGCCTTGCGAGTACATCCAGGTGGTGAAGTGCCAGCCGCCCTGGTTGCTCTTGCTGTACTCGGCGAAGCCGACCGTCCCGTCGCCGAGGTCGGCGATCTTCTTGGCCGCCACCGCGACCTCGTCCCACGTCTTCGGCGGCGAGTCGGGGTTCAGGCCCGCCTTGGTGAACACCGCCCGGCTGTAGAGCAGGCCCATGGAGTAGTTGGCCGTGGGCACGCCGTAGACCTTGCCGTCGGCGCTGAACACGTCCTTGAGGTTCTGCTGGATGTCCGCGTAGTGCGGCACGTCCTTGACGTACTCGGTGATGTCAGCCGCCTGCTTGCGCGCGATCAGGTTCGCCGGGTCCGTGAAGTAGGCGTAGAACACGTCTTCGAGCTGGCCACCCGCGAGCTTCGCCGAGAAGGTCTTGGGGTCCATGAACCCCTCCTTCGGCTGGAGGTCGATGTCGGGGTTCGCCGCCTCGAACTCGGCGACGTCCTCGTCGAAGATCTTCCGGTCGAACGCCTGCGTCTGCGGCGGCTGGCCGTTGATCGTGAGGGCCACCTTCCCGCCCGTCGACGCGTCGGGCGTGCCGGAGGAGCACGCGACCGTGGCGAGGCTGAGGCTGCTGACCAGCAACAGGCCTGCGGCTCTGCGGACCGTTGATGTGTTCATCGTCTGGGGACCCTTCTCGACGAGGGTGCGCGGGATCTGTCCGTGAGTCGGAGGTGACTCCCGGCGGCGGATCAGCGACGGCTTGTGTGGCGCACACCATAAGCGTGACGAGCCGGAGTCCGCAAGATGTCTACGAGATTTCGCAAGATGCTGACATTTGTCACGAACGGGTGACGCGAAGAAGGGGCGAGCCGGTGGCGGCTCGCCCCTTCGGGGTCTGGCGGGACTGGACTACCTGGGCGCGGGGCCCGTCGACGCGCGCACGACCAGCTCGGGCTCGAAGAGCAGTTCCTCGTCGGGCACCTGCGCGCCGGAGATCTGGTTCGCCAGCAGCTCGACGGCCGCCCGGCCCATCGCCTCGATCGGCTGCCGGACGGTGGTCAGCGGCGGTTCGGTGCAGTTCATGAACGCCGAGTCGTCGTAGCCGACCACCGAGACGTCCTGCGGGATCCGCTTGCCCTGCCTGCGCACCGCGCGCACCGCGCCGAGCGCAAGCGGGTCGCTCGCGCAGACGATGCCGGTGACCCCGCGGTTGAGCAGCCTGGTGGCCGCGGCCTGCCCGCCCTCGAGCGAGAACATGGTGTGCTCGACGAAATCGTGCAAGAGCTCCAGGTTCGCCCGTTCGGCGCACACCTTGAGCGCGGCGAGCTTGCGCTGCGACGGCACGTGGTCGGGCGGCCCGAGCACCGCGCCGATGCGCTGGTGGCCCAGCGACACGAGGTGCCCGAACGCCTGCTCGACGGCCACCGCGTCGTCGCACGACACCCGCGGGAAGCCGAGGTCCTCGACGGCCGCGTTGACCAGCACGGCGGGCAGCTTGCGGCGGGTCATCTGGCGGTAGTGCTCGTGCGGCGCGTCGGCCTGCGCGTACTGGCCGCCCGCGAACACGACGCCGGAGACGTGCTGTTCGAGCAGCAGTTCCAGGTAGTCGGCCTCGGACACGCCACCCGCCGTGCGGGTGCACAGGACGGGGGTGAACCCGCGCTGCGCGAGCGCGTTGCCGACCACGTCCGCGAACGCCGGGAAGATCGGGTTCTGCAACTCGGGGAGCACCAGCCCGACCAGCCGGGCGCGCTCGCCGCGCAACTGGGTCGGCCGCTCGTAGCCGAGCACGTCGAGCGCCGTCAGGACGGCGGAACGGGTGGCGTCGGAGACACCGGGCTTGCCGTTGAGCACGCGGCTCACGGTCGCCTCGCTCACGCCGACCTTCGCGGCCACTTCCGCCAACCGTCGCTGCGTCATGTAGCAAGTATACGACAGTGATTAACGGACTTTTGCGTACTCTTGCGCTCGTTTGCGTGGTTTGTGTGCCGCGTGGCTGACGGCCAGTTCTCGCGCTGACGCAAGCAGCGCGCAAGGCGGCACGACCACGTCGACCAGCCCGGCGCGCAGCGCCTCCGCGGCGGGCATCCGGCGACCGGTCAGCACGGCCCGGTCGGCCCGCGCGGACGTCACGCGACCGAGGCCGCCGCCGGTCGTGATGACCCGCGCGTGGCACGCCGTGGCGAGCGCGCAGCCACCGCCGACGGCGTCCCCGCCGATCGCGGCGACCACCGGGACCGCCATCCGCGCGACCTGCTCGCACAACAGCCGCAGCTCCTCCCAGTGGGCCCGGACCTGGGCGGGAGAGGTGCGGGCGACCTGACGGAGGTCGACACCGGAGAAGAACGAGCGGTCGCCGCCGTGCAGCACGACCGCGACCGCGTCCGACGCGGCGTCGAGCGCCGATCGCACTGCGGCCAGGTCGGCACCGGTCGGACCCGCCGAAGAGTGCTCGACGAGGATCAGCGCGACCCCGTCGGTGATCTCCAGGGTGACGGACATGAGAGCGCCATCGTGACCGAACCCCGGACCGCGTGTCATGCGGGTGACCACCATCGAGTGACTTGCGGCGTGTCGCCCGGTCCGTGGACGGCGGCGGGCGTTCAGGGGCTACCCGCACACTCGACCGTGGAGTGCGGAATGCCCGTCCGAGGGACTTTCCGTAACACTCGACGGCACTACCGAATAACACCACCCGCCATCTCGAAGGACGCGGCGAACATTCGCTTCGCGAAGAATTCAACCTCAGCGTCGACACCTGACCGATAACCGACCGGACCATTCCCCCGCACCCGCGATCCGCTTGACGCCGCACCGGCGGAACGATACGTTCGAAACAAGGGCCAGGGGGTGTTGATCGGCTCTGCAAGGGGGGACGTTCCTTGATCGAATCCTTGTGGTCGACCCATCCCACGAGCTCTTTGTGATTCGCAGTGAACGGGAATAGCTGAGGGGGTATTCCGTGCTACTCGGAAAACAAATGGGAAGCCGGTCGCGAAGATCCATTTCAGTGCTCGCGACGATGCTGTGCCTGTCCGCGGTCGTGCTGCCGGGCACGGCGCTGGCGGCTCCACCGGAACCGTCGACCGCCGAACTGGGCGATCTGGCCGAAGACCTGCTGCCGCTGGAGAACGCGGCGGTCCTCGCGGACGACGCCAGGACGAGGATCACCGCCGGGGTGGAGCCGGTCGTCACGGAGGCCGCCAGGGCCAAGGTGGCGACGCGGATGTCGCTGAGCGAGGACCGCCGGTTCGCCCGCGAGGCGGCCGGGGCCCGGTTCGACACCGTCACCACGTCGGTGCGCGTCGAATCGGTCCAGGGCAGCGGCACGTCGAGGACCGCGGAGATCGAGGAGACCAGCGGCCACCCGGTGGCGGGCACCAAGGACGGCTCGTCGTCCACCTGGCGCCACCGGGTCTCCTACGAGTGGACGGAGGGCCGGTGGGCCATCGCCGACATCACGGCGCTCGACCGGAACAGCGTGGTCAGCGATGCCCGCATCGCCGCCTCCGCGCGGGAGTCCACCGAACAGCGCCGTGCGGCGATCGTCGATCGGATCTCGACGATCAACCAGGGGATCCAGCGGAACCTGCCCGCGCTGAAGGCCGGTGACCAGGCCAAGCTCGCGGGCAAGCAGGTGGAGACGCTCGACGCGAACCCGCCCGCCGGTGGCGGGAAGGACGTCGCGGCCCCCAGCGCGCTGGGGCGAACCGCGGACCAGCCGATGGTGGCCGTGCCGCACGAGCAGGTGGGGGCTCAGGGAGGCGAGGGCCCACCGTACGACTACCGGTTCATGGTCGACGTCGCCGTCTACTACGCGAGGGACAACGCCGTTCCCTACGTGCGGGACACCAACGACTGCACGACCTTCATCTCCTGGGTCCTCTGGAACGGCCGCTACGCCGAAGCAGGCAGTGAAAGCCTGATCGACGCCATCTGGAACTACGACGACTACGACGTCTGGTACTACCGCTGCAACGACTGCTCACCCCGGAAGACCTACACCTGGGGTGGCGCGCGGAACTGGAACATCTACGAGAACAACTACGGAAATCGGGTCACCTTCCTCCCCTACCTGAGCGATCTGCTGATTTCCGATGTTTTCCAGATGGATTTCAACGGATACGGCGACCCGCCGAACATCCCGGACCACACGACGATGGTCACCGGTCGTGGAGAGGATGGTTGGCCTCTGCTGAGCTACCACTCCAACGACGAGAGGAACAAAGCGATGTGGGACACGATCGGAAGTGAGGACGGCCCGTTCTGGGCCATTCGCACATGATCGAACGCCCTGTTCTGGCGGCACTGCCCGTCCTGGTGGTGGCGCTGTTCTCGGTGGGGACCGGCTGCGGCCAGTCCCCACCGCGGGACTGCCTGCCACCGAGCGCCGACACCGTCCGCGCGGACGCGGCTCGTTCGCTGTTCGTCGCGCGGGTCGTGGTCACCGGTCACCCCGAGTTGGTCAAGGGGCCCACGAGCGGTGACGGGCTCATGGTTCGCGCGGAGGCCACCCTGGCGGGCGAGCCCCCACCGGCCGAGTTCGCGGTCTGGCCCGCGGTCAGCACACCGGAACTGCCGGTGGGGAAGACGGTCATCGTGTTCGCGGGGCCCAGTCGGGCGCTGAGCCTCAACGCCACGACCGCCGACGGCGTGGCGGTGACCGACTACCAGATCGCCGTGCCGAACGGGGTCCTCGACCAGCACGACGGCGTGGTGGCCCGCCTCTGCAAGGAGTTCACCAGTTCCACCGTCCCTGACGACGTGCTGGACGGTCTGTGAGGACGAGCCACCGTCAGAGCCAGCCCCGCCTCATCGCCTGCACACCCGCCTGGAACCGGGTCTGCGCCCCCGAGCGGTCCATGAGCTGCCGTACGCGCCGCTGCACGGTCCGCGGTCCGAGACCGAGCTGCCGCGCGATGCTCTCGTCGGTCAGCCCCGCGGCCAGCAGCGCCAGCAACTGGGGGTCGGCGACCTCGTCGGCCGCGCCGCCCGCGGCCGACCTCGGCGTGAACGGGATGCCGCGGTCCCAGTACAGCTCGAACGTCGAGATCAGCACGTCCAGCAGCGCGGACGGCCTGATCAGCAGCACCCGGTCCACGATCCCGTTCGCCCCCACCGGCAGCACCGCGACCCGCGCGTCCACCAGCCCCAGCTTGAACGGCAGCGTGGGCGTGACGCGGGCCCGCTCCCCCGCCGCGATCAGGTGCACGATCTCCGCCAGCCTGCCGGGCAGCTCGATGCTGGACCGGTCGTAGATCACCCGCCACTGCACCTGCCTGGCCCGCGTGTCGACCTCCAGCGCCACGTGGTCCTCCGGCGGCGACACGTACGGCGGCTGGTCCAGCACGCACACCTCGGTCCGCGCGCCGGCGAGCAGCGTCTCCCACAGGTCGCGCACCGAGTTGACCCCGGTCACGACCTCGACCATCCCGCTGTCGTCCTGGTGCTGCTCGTCGCGGCCCTTCAGGTACAGCTCCATCAGCGGCAGCGCCTCGGCCCGCGCCCGCCGGTGGCCGTCCTCGCGTGCCGCGATCAGCATCTCCACCGCCAGGTCCGGCGCGACGGCCTGCCACACGGCCGGGTCGCCGGACCGGCGCTGCACCAGACCGAGGTCGTCGAGCGACGCCACGACGGCCGCGGCGTCCACGTCCGGCAGTTCGGCGGCGATCTCCGCGGCGGTGCACGTCCCCACCCGGACCAACAACTCGTAGACCCGCGATTGATCCGGCGTGACGCCCAGGTGTTCGAACACCAGCGCATTGTCACCCATTCCGCCGCTCGGTCCAATTCATTAGGCCGAATGCATCAAGAATCGTGGCGGGAACACGCAACTGACGGGAACCTGCCTGCTCAGACCCTGTGCCGGGCGCCACAGCCCTGCCTACCTTCCAGCTCAACTCCGCAGCCGCTTCAGAAACCCTGATCCCTCGGCGGCAAGCGGGGTCCCTGTAGTTGGAAGGAACACCGCTGTGAATGGATTGCGACGCACCGCCACGTGCGCTGCCGTCACGGTGACGCTGCTCGGTGGCATCACCACGACGGCGTTCGCGGCACCCGCGGCCCAGCCCGGCGCGGACCCACTGGCCCAGCCCGTCCCCACCGGGAACGCTCGGCCCTACGAGCGCCTGATCGTCGGCTACAAGTCGTCGGCGACCGAGGCCCGGTCGGACACGGCCGCCGCCGACGACGCGAAGACCAAGGGCGCCAAGGCAGGGCGCACGCTCAAGCTGGACCGGCGGCTCGCCACCGGCGCGGCGGTCGTCGACCTGGGTGGCACGACCACCGCGGGTGACGCCGCCAGGACCATCGAGGAGTTCCGGGCCGACCCGGACGTCGCCTACGTCGAGCCCGACCTGCTGATGCAGCCGATGGCCGACCCCAACGACACCGAGTACGCCAAGCAGTGGGACCTCTACGAGGCCACCGCGGGCATGAACGTGCCGTCCGCGTGGGGCACCTCGACCGGCAGCGGCGTGACCGTCGCGGTCATCGACACCGGTTACGTGGCGCACTCCGACCTCGCGGGCAAGACCGTCGCGGGCTACGACTTCGTGTCCGACGCCGCTCGGGCGCGCGACGGCGGCGGCCGCGACTCCGACGCGTCGGACAACGGCGACTGGATGAAGCGGGGCGACTGCGGCACCGACTCGCTCGGCCAGCCCGTCCCGCCGGCCGACCAGAACTCGAGCTGGCACGGCACGCACGTCGCGGGCACCATCGCCGCGTCGACCAACAACGGCAAGGGTGTCGCGGGCATCGCGTACGACGCGAAGATCCAGCCCATCCGCGTGCTCGCGCAGTGCGGTGGCAGCACCTCCGACATCGCCGACGCCATCGTCTGGGCGTCCGGCGGCACCGTCCCCGGCGTGCCCGCCAACGCGACCCCGGCCAAGGTCATCAACATGAGCCTCGGCGGCCAGTCGGCGTGCTCGTCCACCTACCAGAACGCGATCAACACGGCCGTCGGGCGGGGTACGACCGTGGTGGTGGCGGCTGGCAACTCCAACGCCGACATCTCCGGGTTCACCCCCGCGAGCTGCAACAACGTCGTGGCCGTCGCCGCGAGCAGCCGTGAGGGCAACCGGTCGTACTACTCCAACTACGGCGCCAAGGTCGACATCGCCGCACCCGGCGGCGAGACCCGCCGCGGCACCGTCTCCACGCCGCAGAACGGCATCCTGTCCACGCTGAACACCGGTACGACCACGCCGGGCAGCGAGACCTACACGCCGTACCAGGGCACCAGCATGGCCGCGCCGCACATCGCCGGTCTGGCCGCGCTCGTGCTCGCGAAGAACAGCGCCCTCACGCCTGCCCAGGTCGAGACGCTGATCAAGAACAACGCCCGCCCGCTCGCGGGCACCTGCACGGGTGGCTGCGGCGCCGGTCTGGCCGACGCCGCGAAGACCGTGGCCGCCGCGGGTGGCGGCACCACGCCGCCGGTCGGCGGGACGTTCGAGAACACGACCGACGTGCAGATCCCGGACAACGGCGCGGCGGTCACCTCGTCGATCACCGTCACCGGCCGCACGGGCAACGCGCCCACCGCGCTCAAGGTCGGCGTGGACGTCAAGCACACCTACCGGGGCGACCTGGTGATCGACCTGATCGCGCCCGACGGCACCGCCTACCGCCTGAAGGGGTCGTCCAACGACTCCGCGGACGACGTGACGACCACCTACACCGTCAACGCCTCCAGCGAGGTCGCGAACGGCACGTGGAAGCTGCGCCTCCAGGACGTGGCCGCCGTCGACACCGGCTACCTCAACTCCTGGAACCTCGTGTTCTAGCGGGTTGACCGGCCTTCCCCTGTCCGGCCGGACCTCTCAGTGGCAGCGCCCCGGACCTCCCTGCGGTCCGGGGCGCTGCCCGTCAGCGGAGGAAGGCGGCGACCTCCCGGTCGAAGACGTCGGGCCGTTCGAGGTTCACCAGGTGCCCCGAGCCGGGGACCACGACCTTGCGCGCCGACGGCACGGCGTCGACCAGCAGGTCGGCCACGCCGTGGATGTCGGTGGAGTCCAGTTCGCCGACGAGGAGCAGCACCGGGGCCCGCAGTTCGGCGACCCGCTCGACCGCGCCGAACACGATCGCGGGGAGCACCGCCCTCCGGTGCCGGACGAAGTTGTCCAGCACCAGCTCGCGGCACCGGTCCCGCACACCGGGGTCGACCTCGGCAGGCGTCCGGTGCGGGCCGTCGACCCAGGTGCGCAGGACGGCCTCGACCCCGTCCCCGACGTCCTTCTCTGCACCGCGCTTGCTCATGTTCCCCAGGACGAACCGGTCGCGGAACACCATCCCGCTGAGGCCCGACCCGACCAGCACCAGCCGGTCGACGAGGTCCGGGTGGGCGATGGCGAAGTCGACCGCCGTGACGCCGCCCAGCGACATCCCCACGAGCGACGCGCGCGGCACGTCGAGGCCCGCGAGGAGTTCGCGCAGGTCCTCGTGGCGGGCGAACGGCTTCGTGGCCCCGGACGACGAGCCGTGGCCGCGGGCGTCGTAGCGGATGACGGTGTGCGCGCGTTCGAGCACCTCGACCTGCGCGTCCCACATCTCCCCGGTCAGGAACCCGCCGTGCAGCAGCACGACCGGGCTGCCGTCGCCGCGGACCTCGTAGGCCAGCTCCCCGCCGTCGACGGGCATCGTCCCCGTGGTCATGGTGACCGACGTTACCGGGGATGCGGCCGGGCCAGGCCGGATGGCACAGTCGGGGGCACCGAACCACCGTACCGAGGGGATCGCATGACCCGACCCGCCCGTCGTGATCCGAGCAGGCTCGTCGACGCCACCGGCTTCCGCCAGAACGTGCGCCAGGGCTGGGGCGACGCCGACCGCGTCGTCCGGCTCCCCGAAGGCGCCGCCCGCGCCGCGGCCGACCACCGGGCCCGGCTCGCCGCCGCCCTGCCGGGACGGCGGATCGCCGTCGCGTCCGGCTGGGCCCCCGTGCGCGCCAACGACAGCGACTACGCGTTCCGGCCCGACAGCGACTTCTCCTGGCTCACCGGCTGCTCCGCCGAGGGCACCGTGCTGGTGATGAGCGACGGCGACGCCGAGCTGTTCCTGCACGAGCCCGCGGGCCCGGACGAGCCGGACTTCTTCGCCAGCGCCCGCGACGGCGAGCTGTGGATCGGCCCGGTGCCCGGCCTCGCCGAGTGGTCGGAGGCCCTCGGCCTGCGCTGCCGCCCGATCGACCAGCTCGCCTCCGCGCTGCGCGGCCGCCTGCCCGAGGTGTTCTCCGCCCACGGCACGGACCCGCTGCTGGACGCGCTGGCGAACGGCGGGAACGCCGCCGAGCTGCGCTGGACGCTGTCCGAACTGCGGCGGATCAAGGACGACTGGGAGGTCGGCCAGCTCCAGAAGGCCGTCGACGCCACCGTGCTCGGCTTCGCCGAGGTCGCGGCCGAACTGCCGACGGCCGTGAAGGGCGGCGGCGAGCGCTGGCTGGAGGGCACGTTCGACCGCAGGGCCCGGACCAGCGGCAACGGTCCCGGCTACGCGTCGATCGTCGCGGCCGGACCGCACGCACCGGTGCTGCACTGGGTGCGCAACAACGGCGTGGTGCCGGAGGACGCGGTGCTGCTGCTGGACGCGGGCGTGGAGGTCGACACGCTGTACACCGCCGACATCACCCGCACGCTGCCCATCTCCGGCGAGTACAGCACCGCCCAGCGCCAGGTGTACGACCTCGTGGCCCGCGCCCAGGTCGACGCGCTCGCCGCCGTGCGGCCGGGCAACGACTACCGGGCGTTCCACCACGCGGCGATGCGCGTGCTGGCCGAAGGCCTGGACGACTGGGGCCTGCTGCCCGTGTCGGTGGACGAGGCGCTGTCGGCCGACGGCCAGCAGCACCGCCGCTACATCGTCTGCGGCGTCGGCCACTTCCTCGGCCTGGACGTCCACGACTGCGCCAACTCGCGCGCCGAGGCGTACCACGACGGCCCGCTGGAGGCGGGCATGGCGCTCGCCGTCGAACCGGGCCTGTACTTCCACCCGAACGACCTGACCGTGCCGCCGGAGCTGCGCGGCATCGGCGTCCGCATCGAGGACAACGTGGTCGTCCGCGACGGCGGCGTGCAGATGCTGTCGGGTGCCCTGCCGAGCGCGCCGGACGAATTGGAGCAGTGGGTGCGCGCCCAGCAGCGGTGAGCCCCGCGCTCCGTCAGGAGTAGAGGACCCCGAGGAACTCGACCAGCAGCCGTTCCCGCAGTCGAGGACTCGCGGCGGCGAGCAGCGCGTTGACCGGCGCCATCCGCTCCGGCAGCACGCTGTCGCCGCCGCCGAGGCCCGCCGCGGCCAGCAGCCCGGCGAACTCCTGCGGCGTCAGGGAATCCGGGTCCAGCGCCCCGATCGCCGCCACGACCTCGTCCGCGACGCGCACCGGCCCGGCCTCGATCGCCGCCCGCACGGAGTCCTCGAAGTCCGCCAGCAGCCGGGCCTCACCGCCCGCGTTGGCCGCGGTGACGGTCAGGTGCAGGTTCGCGGGCGACGCTCCGTGCGCGAACTGCGGCTGCACGTACCAGTTCCGCGCCTTCATCTCGTCGGCCACCGTGAACACGTCGAGGTCGTCCCGATCGGCGGTCACGGCGATCAGCGTCGAATCCGGCTCCCCCAACACCCGCACCCCGTCGATGCCCGCGATCCCCTTGAGGATCAGCCTGGTCGCGGCCAGTGCCTTCCCGGCCAGGTCCAGGTAGCCGTCGTCACCGAGGTGCCGGGTCACCGCCCAGGCCGCCGCCAGCGGACCGCCGGACCGCGTGGACTGCGTGGTGGAGTTCAGCATCGTGTAGCCGGGCCAGTCGGCGCTGGCGAAGTACTGCGCCCGGCGCAGGTCGGCCGACGCGTGCAGCAGGACGGACGCGCCCTTCGGGCAGTAGGCGTACTTGTGCAGGTCGACGGACACGCTCGTCACACCCGGCACGGAGAAGTCGAACGGCGGCACGTCCTCGCCCAGCCTGGCGAAGTACGGCAGCACCCACCCCCCGATGCACGCGTCCACGTGACACCGCACCCCGGCCCTCGCCGCCGCCGCGGCGATCTCCGGCACCGGGTCCACCACACCGTGCGCGTAAGACGGCGCACTCGCGACCACCAGCACCGTGTCCGCGTCGATCGCCGCCGCCATGCGCTCGGGATCGGCCCGGAAGGTCACCGGGTCGACCGGCACCACCACCAGCCGAACCCCGAAGTAGTGGGCGGCCTTCTGGAACGCGGCGTGCACCGTCTCCGCCACCACGATCGACGGCCGCTCGACCTCAGGTCGCGAGTCCCTCGCCGCCACCACCGCCAACAGACACGACTCGGTACCACCCGACGTCACCGTGCCAACCGTCGCGTCCGACCCGCCCAACAACCGCGCGGCCATCGCCACGAGATCGTTCTCCAACCTCAGCAGACTCGGGAACGCCGTCGGGTCCAACCCGTTGACCGACGACGCGATCGAATGCGCCTCAGCCGCCAACGCGTCCAACCCCGGCACCGCGCTGTCGTAGACGTACGCCAACGTCCGCCCACCGTGAGTCGGCAAGTCCCCGGCCCGCAACGCGCGCAACTCGTCCAACACCTCGTCGCTCACGCGGACTCCTCACGCTTCAGCAGCGGCAACGCCACCAACGCCAACACGGCCGGAATGGCCGTGAACCCGATCAACGCAGCCAACACGGCCCCGGAGGACTGCACAACCGCACCGTCCGTACTGGCCTCATAACCCCCCACCGCCAACACCAGCCCGTACACCCCCGGCCCAAGCGCCAACCCGAACGTCTCCCCCGCCGTCCACACACCCGAGAAGAGACCGGCACGGGTGGTCCCACTGGCCTTTTCGGACGCCGTGATCACATCGGGCAACATCGCCATCGGAAACACCTGCATCCCGGCGTAACCGACACCCACGAACGCCATCACCGCCACGACCACACCCGCCGGGAGGATTCGGGAAGCTCCCAGGACCACGACCGCCACCGCGAAGAGCACGGAGGCGACAACCAACCCGATCCGCTTGCCGTACTTGCGCCCCACTCGCTGCCAGAGGGGCATCACCAGGAGAGCCGGTCCGACGAAGCCCGCGAAGAGAAGGGTTTGGTAGGACGAGTCCCCCAGGACCAACCTCGCGAAGTAGTCGACTCCCGCCAACATCGTGCCCAACCCCACCGCCTGCACCACGAAAACCGTGAGGAGCAACCGAAACGGCTTGCTGCCACGGATGACGGCCCAGAGTTCTTTCGGGGTGGCCGACGCGGAAACCTGCCGCGAGGCGGAGGCCCCGGCTGTGCCGAAGTACGTGACGAGAGTGCCGATCACGATGAGCACGCCCACGGCCATGCCCATCACCGGGTAGCTGGTGGCGTCTCGGACCGCTGGGGCACCGGCTCCGCTGACGAGGATGGCCAGCGCGAGGATCGCCATCCGCCAGGCCATGAGACGGGTGCGCTCGTCGTAGTCCTCGGTGATCTCGGCGAGCATGGCTACGTAGGGGACTTGGAAGAAGGCGTAGGCGGTGGCGCACAAGAGGAAGACCGCTGCGACGTAAGTGGGTGAGTTGCCCGCGAAGAGGGCGGCGAAGAGGACCGCCACGGAGAGGCCACCGACGAGGAGGAACGGGCGTCTGGTGCCCGCTCGGTCGCTGATGCGGCCAGCGATGGGGTTGAAGAGGACGTCCCAGGCTTTGGGGAGGAGGACTAGGAGGCCCGCCACTGCGGCGGGGACGGCGAGGTTGTCAGTCAGGTAAGGGAGCAGGAGAAGGCCTGGGACTGTGCCGAAAGCGCCGGTCACGAAGGAGCCCATGGCGTATCCCGTGCGGACTCGGGCGGTGACCTGGTGCATAAGGAGGGGATGGTAGGGCAGGGAAGGGGGGAAGGACATGGGAGAGCCGAAGGGTCTGAGGGGTGGGAAGGGTGAGGGGGAAGGGTGAGGGGGGCCAGGCGGGAAGGGTGAGGGAGGGAAGGCGGGGGTTGGGTGTGGGGGCTGGGGAGGCACCACCACGCGCGCCCACTCCGGGTGACCCACTACGAAACCGCACGCCGTCTGCCATCTACGACCTACGAAACCGGACCCGCCAACCACTTGCGAAACCGCACCCGCCTACCGCTGACCACCTACGAAACCGGACGCGCCCACCGTCGACCACTTACGAATCCGTGCCAGCAGCAGCCGACCATCTACAAAACCGGGCCTCGCCGACTGCCGACCACCCACGAAACCGGACGCCGACCACCGCCGACCACTTACGAAGCCGGACGCCGCCTACGCAGCGTGGCCGATTTTACTTGGGGGATTTGCCCCTTAAACTTGCGTCGGACGGCGGCTTCACCTCCCCGCCGTTTTGGTCCGACGAAGGGGCAAATCTAGGGGCCCCAAGTCAAATCGGCCACCCCCACGCTGGATCTCCGGTACGCAACCCAGCCACATCGAAAGCCCCGATCCTACGACCCCCCACGGTGGTTCCCCCGCCACCCCTCTCGCGCAATTATTTCAATGCTTTTCACGCTTTGTCAAGGCGGGAAAGATGCCTTGACAAAGCGTGAAAAGCACGAAGGGCGCTGGGGATCGGGGCGGCGGGGGAGGTCTGTGCCGGGTCAGTTGCATGCGTCCACTCAAGCGCCGAAGGGGGTCAGCTCCCGTAAAAGAGCCAACCCCCCGCGACTACCACTCAACTCTGATAAGGCGCCGCCGCAGCCTTGGCCGCGACCACGAACGCCCCCTTGTTCTTCGGCCAGAACGTACTGCTAACACAAGAATAAGCCGGGAAGAACCCCCCACAGGTACCACTCGACGCCCCAACCTCGAACGTCACACTGGCCACACCCAACACCCCATAGGTGAAGTCATCAGTGGTACCGCTGGTGTCATACCCAACAGTCTCCTCATTAGTCCCCACCAAGTACCCATTAAAAGCAGCCATCTTCTTCCCGAATGCCCTCATCTGAGCATCATTGGGCGCCTTCACAGGACTCCACCCCCAAGGAATAATAATATCATTCCCATAACTATGCAAAGTAATCATAGTCCCACGCGCAGTAACCGGCGCAGGCGCCGTATCCGATGTCCCCCGCTGATCCGGATAAATAGAAGAGAACAAACTCTCTAAAGCCTGCGTCTCCGGCTCAGACTTGGCAGCAGTCCCCTGATAAGTCTCCGTACAGGGAGAGTTAGAATCCCCACCCCACTTGAACGAAGAATTCCGGTTCAAATCCACACCGATCGACGTACCACTACACCCACGCGAGTTATTGGCGTTCTTGCGCTGCAACCGAGGACTATTCCCACCCGCAGCCACAAGATCCACCCCATCCGGATTGGCCACCGGCACAACCCAGACCTCCGTGGTATCCAAAATAGAAGTGGCATCAGCATCAGTGCCATAACCATCCACCAGATAATCTATCCACCGATAAGCCAACTCCCCAGTGGAAAGCTCCCGAGCATGGATCTGCGCGATGATTGAGAACCGAGGCTTCGTCGAGTTCGGAGTCCGCGCGCAATCCCCCGCCTGCTTCTTCGTCAAGCAGATGGCCTTGATGTCATGCCCCGTAGCCAACCCACGGGTCTTGCGCCACGAATCCCCGATGTCGAACTGCGTGGCCAGATCCGGGTGAGCAGCGACGACGGCGTTCAGATGGGCTTCCTGTTCGGCGGCGGTCTTGTACCCGCCGTAGAACGAAGCCGTGCCGACGTCCTCCTTACCAGGGGCGATCGGCTTGTAGACGGTGTCGAAGCGGGTCGGGTGGAAGCCCGCGCGGCGGAGGCGTTGGGCCTCTGCGGCGTCGCCGACCACGAGGACGGCGTCGGCGTCGCGTTCGGTGACGTCGTAGCCGTCCCGGTCCAACTGGTGCATCTGGGCGGCTGACGTGACGGGTACCCGCCAGACGTACGGAACGCTGTCGGGTGCGGCCGAAGCCGTGGTGGGAACGACCAGGGCAGCCGCTACCACCACGGCTGTGAGCAGGGTTCTGGGTCGCAAGGGAAGCACCTCTCGTGCAGGCCCGACCACGCAGGGGTGTAGTCAGGCGAACACGCTCAGTGTGCCCACCCGGACCACCTCCGCCGCCACCCCTCGAACGGCTGATTCAGGGCAGCAGGATCGTGAAACCCCGACAAAGCCGTCACGGAAGCCGGTCCGGCGACGGGGGATCATCGGTCCGGCCGACGAGTTCCAGTTCGCCGCGGCCGTTCCAGCGCGCCAGGTCGCCCGTCCGGTAGAGCCGGGCACCGGTGCGGAACGGGGAGGCGACGAAGCGTTCCGCCGTCTGCCGCATCCGGCCCGCGTACCCCTCGGCGAGGCCGAGCCCTCCCACGTAAACCTCGCCGACGACCCCCGTCGGCACCAGTCGCAACGCGGCGTCCAGCACGAGCACGTCGGTGTTGGCCAGCGGCGTGCCGAGCGGGACCGCCGTCGCGTCGTCGGCGGTGATCTGGTGCGCGGTCGCGAACGACAGGCACCCGGCCGGTGCGTAGCCGTGCACCAGTCGGAGGTCCGGGAAGGCGGCGCGGACCTTCCGGATGTCGTCGACCGCGTCAGCGCCGCCGTCGATGACGACCTGGCGCACCAGGCCGAGCACCGACGGGTCGTCGAAGAGCCGCTCGGCGGGCAGCGAGAGCGTGGTGACGCCGTGCCGCTCGACGGTGGCCGGGTCGGGGCCGCCGCACGGGGCCAGCACGCAGGTGCCGCCGTGCAGGAGCGCGCCGAACAGCTCCAGCACCGCCGCGTCCGACGACACCGGTGAGCACTGGAGGAAGACCTCGTCGGGTCCGAAGTGGACGTACGACCGGCCGAAGAAGGCGCTCACCACCGAGAGGTGCGAGCTGATCACCCCGGACGTGCCGAGCACGCAGGCGGTTCCGCGCGGGTCGACGTCGAGGGCCGGGTCGTAGCCGGAGTACGTGGACACGTCCGGCATCACCCCGACCACCCGGTGCACGCCCGCTTCCTCCAGGAGCACGCGGACGCGCTCGATCGGCTGCGACGGTTCGAGCGCCAGGTAACCCGCGCCCGCCTTGAGCAGAGCCAGCAGGGTCACCACGAAGTCCGGCCCGCGGTCGACGCGCACGCCGACCAGCTCACCGCGCCGCACCCCGTCGTCGATCAGGCGGTGGGCGAGCCGGTTGGCCCGCGCGTTCAGCGCCGCGTAGGTGATCCGCTCGTCGCCGGAGATCAGCGCGACCGCGTCGGGCACGCGGCGGGCCTGCTCCTCGACCAGCTCGTGCACGCACCAGTCCGGGATGTCGGCGGCGGTGTCGGCGGTCAGCGTCCGGCGTTCGCCGGGCAGCAGCACGTCGAGCGTGCCGATCGGCGCGTCCGGGCTGATCGCCACCTGGTCCAGCACCGCGGTGAACCGGCCCGCGAACCGTTCGGCGGTGGCGGGGTCGAACAGGTCGGCGGCGTACTCGACCACACCGGAGCCGCCGTCCTCCCGCAGCCTCAGCACCAGGTCGAACACGTCCGGGGCAGGCAACCCGGCACCCGAGTCGTCCAGCAGCACCTGGACCAGGGCGAGGCCGAGCACCTCCGCCAAGCGCTCGGTCGGCACGGGCGCACCCGTGTCCACGTCGCGGACCCGCGCCAGCAACTCGCGGAAGCTCGGGTCGCCGGAGACGTCCGCGCGCAGCACCGCCGTGCCGTTCTCCTCGCCGGAACGGCCCGCGACGGTCACGCCGAGCGGGATCTCCTCCCCCGCCCCGAGCCTGGCCAGCAGCACCGCCACCGCGGCTCGGAGCAGCACGGACGTCGTGACGCCCGCGGCGCGGGTCAGCGCGGCCAGCCCCTCGGTGGTCGCCGCCGACACCACCACCGGCACCTGCCCCCGGCCTGCCGAGGCCCTCACCGGTCGCACCGGCGGGCCGTCGGCTCCGACACGGTTCGCGGACCACAGCGGCCGTCGCCCGTACGACAGCGGAACCACGGCTCCCCCCTACTCCACCGGAAGGACCGGGACGACTCGACCATCCACACAGGATCCGAGCGTACGCGCGATCCCCGTCACGGGCCGACCTCCGGCCGGGGCAGCAGGAGCAGGTCCGCCGTCGACCGCCCGTCCACCGGTTCTCCCTGGCCCGGCACCAGTTCCAGCACGGGCCGGGACTCGGCCTCGGGAGGAGCGGCCAGCGGAACGGTCAGCGCCGCCACCGCCGCCGCGAACGGCCGGACCGCCGACGGCACCGCACCCGTGCGGCCGAGGAGCATGAACGGTTCGACCTCCGACCACACCTCACGACCCCGGTTCACGACCGGACCACCTGTTCCGGCAGCAGGATCTGCTCGGGCGACGGCCGCGACCACACGTCGTCCGCGTCCAGCGCCCACGGCGCGCACTTGCCGACGGACCCGATCAGCAGCCGCAGTTCCAGCGCGAGGCACTCGACCAGCCGCACCAGCCCCTCCTCGGGGTCCTCGTCCACGGCCAGCAGCGCGGCCCGGCCGAGCCCGACGGCGCGAGCGCCCAGCGCGACGGACTTCGCCACCCGGCCGCCCTCCCACATGCGGCCGGTGACCAGCAGGCAGCCCTCCGGCTCGCGGATCCGGCGCAGGCACTCGGCCAGCGGGAGGCCGCCGTGGTCCGGGAACCCCGATGGCGTCCAGCCGGTGCCGCCGTCCACGGTCACCGCGTCCGCGCCCGCCCGCCACGCGACCCGCACGACCGAGCCGACGTCCCGCGCGGGCGTCAGCTTCACCCAGGTCCGGACGAACGGGAAGGTGTTGCGCAGCAGGCGGATCCGCTCGCGCAGGACCTCCTCGGCGCGGGTGCCGGAGCCGCCGGACCGGAGCGCCCGGTCGCCGAACAGCGGGTCGAACGCGTCCGCGATGCGCGCCGCCCGGTCGGCGCCGAGCGCGGTCGTCCCGCTGTGGCCGGGTCCCACCTCCAGCTCGAACGCGAGCCGCCCGTCGTCCAGCAGCGAGCGCACGGCCGGGTCGCCGCGCACGAGGTCCCACACCCCGGCGTCGGCGGTCTCCGCGCGCTGCCGCACCACGACGCCGCCCCAGCCGTCCGGGCAGGTGGCGGTGTAGGCGCGGATCAGCTCCAGCGTCGACGTGCCCGCCCCGATCACCACCGGGATGCCGAGCGCTCCGGCCTGCCTCACCGCCGCGAGGCCGAGGTCCAACCCCGCCACCCGCGTGGACCCGAGCGCCGACAGGAAGACCGGCGCCGTGGACCGGAAGCCGCCGACGACCGTGGTGAGGTCGACGTCGCCGCGCCCCACCAGGTGCCGCGGCACGAACACCGGCGGCACGAGCCGCATGGTGTCGAGTTCGTCGGTGTGCACGCCCGCGCTCGCGCCGAACAGCTCCCGCCCGTACTGCTCGACCGGCGGGAACGCGCACGCGGCACCGTCCCGCGCCCGAGCCCGGACCTGGTCCTCGGGGACGCCCCGCGCCGTCAGCCCGCTCACGCCGTCGCCGCGGTCTCGGGACGCGTCGCCCTCGGTGTGGGGCACGTCCGTCGGGACGGAGGCGGGGCGGCGGGCGGCGGGGTCATCTGGGCGGTCCTCTCCTACGGGGTCGGCCTCGTGGGCGCGATGTCGGAGTCTTCCCGCCCACGGCCGTCATGGGCATGGGGGTAGCACCCCCACATTCCCGCCGATCGGCCCAAGGACCCGTGAACTGCGGTCAGGTGGAAATCTGGGGGCGAAGCCCCCATGTCGAACGTGGACGTGGGTGGGACCGTCGTGGACGTGACCCCGACCCCCGCCGCGCGGCAGCCGACGAGCTGGTGGGCGGGGGGCCTCCGGCTGGCCGAACGGCCGCTCGCCGCGCGCGGTCGGAGCAGCTCACGGCTGGCGCGGTGGCGGTCGGCGCACGACAGCGCCGCCTGGTTCGCCCAGCGCTTGGCGGACGCCGGACTGGACGAGCGCGCGCTGGACGCGCTGCTGGCCGAACCGGCTCAGGAACTGGCCGCCCGCACAGGACGGCCGGAGTGGGCCGCGTTCGTGGAACGCGCCACCGCGAACGCGGCCCCCACCTCCTTCCCTGGTGGCACCTGGTCCGAGGCCTTCGCGCACGTCCTGCGGCCGCTGGTCGAGGAGGCGTGCGGCGACCCGAGGCTGGACGCCGCGTTCGTGGAGCGGATGGCGCACCGGCTCGTCCGGATCGCGGCCCGCGCCTTGGTGCTGGAGCTGAACCTGGCCCGGCAGCGCGGCGACCTGGTCGGCGCGACCCGGGAGGACCGGTTCGCCTGCTTCGTGGACCACCTCGACCTGCCGGGTCTGCTCAGCCGCTACCCCGTGCTGGCCCGGTTGCTCGCCCTGGCCTCGCTGCACAGCGCCGCCGCGCACGTCGAGATGCTCGACCGGTTCGCCGCCGACCGCGCGCGGATCGTGGCCGACCTGCTCGACGGCGTCGACCCCGGCGCGATCATCGCGGTGGAGTCCGACCACGGCGACTCGCACGGCCGGGGCCGCACGGTGTGCGTGCTGCGGTTCGCCGACGGGTCCCGGCTGGTCTACAAGCCCCGCACGATCGACCTGCACGTGCGCTTCAACGAGATGCTGGGCTGGCTGGACGGCCACACCCGCCTCGGTCTCCGCCGGGTCCGGGTCGTGCGCGGCGAGGACTACGGCTGGGTCGAGTTCGTCGAGCACGAGGAGTGCTCCGAGGTCAGCGGGATCGGCCGGTTCTACCACCGGCTCGGCGCGCTGCTCGCCCTCGTCTACGCCGTGGACGGCACGGACATGCACTACGAGAACCTGGTCGCGTGCGGCGACCAGCCGGTGCTGATCGACGTCGAGACCCTGTTCCACCCGACGCTGCTGACGGCCGCGCCGAGCACCGACCCGGCGGCGAACGCGCTGGCGGGCTCCGTGACCAGGACCGCCCTGCTGCCGCAGATGCTGCTCGGCGACCACGGCGTGTTCGACCTGTCCGGGCTCGGCGGCGACCGCGACCGCACCTACCCGTCCACGTCGGTCGACTGGATCGACCCGGCCACCGACACCATGCGGCTGGTCCGGCGGCCCACTCCCGCCACCGGCGCGCACAACCGGCCCCGCCTCGGCGGCGAGGAGGCCGAGCCCGGCGACTACCAGACCGCGCTGCTGGCCGGGTTCCGCGTCGGCCACGACACGATCTGCGCGCACCGCTCCGAGCTGCTGGACCTGCTGCGGCGCTGCGCCGACGTGCCGGTGCGGTTCGTCGCGCGCGCCACCCGCGTCTACGCGAGCGCGCTGGACGAGACGACGCACCCCCAGGTGGCCCGCGACGCGCTCGACCGCGACCTGGCGCTGGACCTGCTGTGGACCGAGGCCCGCGAGGACGCGCTGCTGCGCGCGCTGGTCCCGCACGAGCTGGCCGACCTGTGGTCGGGCGACGTGCCGCTGTTCACCGTCCGGCCCGGCAGCCGGGACGTCTGGACGTCGACCGGCGAGCGGATCCCCGACCTGCTGCCGGTCTCCGGTCTGGACGCCGCGTGCCGCAAGGTCGAGCGGATGGACGAGGTGGACCGGCACGACCAGCAGTGGCTGATCGCCGCGTCGCTGGCCAGCCGCTCGGGCACGGTGGTGCACCGCGGCGTCGACCTGGTGCCGGGGCGGGTCACGGCCGGTGTGCCCGACCCGCAGCGGCTGCTGGCCGCGGCGTGCGGCATCGCCGACGAGATACTGGCCCACGCCACCGTCGAGGGGGACCGGGTCAACTGGCTGGGCCTGGAGCTGGTGGACGACCGGCACTGGACCGTCATGCCGATGGGCGCGGGGATGTCCAACGGCTACACCGGCGTCGCACTGTTCCTGGCGCAGCTCGGTGCCCTGACCGGGGCCGAGCGGTACACCGAGTTCGCCCGCGACGCCCTGCGGCCGATCCCCCACCTGCTCGACGTGCTGGCCTCCGACCCGGAGCTGGCGCCCGCCGTCGGCAGCGGCGGCTTCCACGGCCTCGGCGGCATCGGCTACGCGCTCGCCCGGCTCTCCACGATCCTGGCCGACGACCCCGACCTGCCCCGCTGGCTGGAGCGGTCCGTGGACCTCGCCTCGGACCTGGAGGACGAGTCGCCGTCCGTCGTCGAGGGCACGGCGGGCGGACTGGCCGCGATGGTCGCCGTGCACGCCGAGACCGGTCTCCCCCAGGCGGGCAAGCTGGCCCACCGCTTCGCCGACCGGCTCGCCGAGCGGGCCGCCACCGGCGACGGGTTCGCCCGCGGCGCGGCCGGGATCGGCTGGGCGCTGCTGCGGTTCGCCGCCACGACCGGCGAGGTCCGGCACGCGGTGTCCGGCCGGGCCGCGCTGCGCGCCGATCGGAGCCTGCGCCAGCGGCTGCTGCCCATCGGCGAGGCCGACCACGGCTGGTGCGCGGGCCTGTCCGGCGCGGTGCTCGCCCACGTCGCCCACCCCGAACAGCCCCTGGACGCGTACACGCTGCACCTCGACCGGTGCATCAACGCGCTCGCGGTGCACGAACCCCTGCGGGACCTCAGCCTGTGCCACGGCGAACTCGGTGTCGTGGAGGCGCTCGCGGTGCTCGCGGAACGCGGCCACGAGCGGGCCGCCGCCGCGCGGACCCGGCGGGCCGGGCTCGTGCTCGGGGCGCTCGACCAGTACGGCGCGCGCTGCGGAACTCCCGGCGGAGTCCCTTCCGCCGGTTTGCTCACCGGACTTTCCGGTATCGGCTACGGATTGCTCCGGCTCGGGTTCCCGGAGCACGTACCTTCGGTGCTCCTGCTCCAACCACGGTAGAAACCCACACCCCCTCAAGGAGAGCATTCCGATGAACAACGCCATGAACACCGAGGTCCCGGCGCTCGACGGCGACGAGTTCGACGTCGAGGCCAACCCCGCCGGGGAGATGGCGCTGTCCAGCAGGACCAAGGTCGGCGTGCGCACCAGGGTGCTGTCCGGGCTCGCCCTCACCGCGGGCATGGCCGTTCTCGCGTACGGGACCACCACGTTCACCACGGTCAGCGCTCCCGGCAACATGTGACCACCTCCTCGGCCGGACTGCCTGCCCCCTGGGGGTGCAGGCAGTCCGGCGCGCGCCATTCGGCATTCGAATAGCGGAACCGGCGCACGCCGCGGGATCGCTAAGGTCAGGCTCATGCAGACCCGCGCGCCGGTGGTGGTCGGCCGGGACAAGGAAGTCCACGAGCTGGACCGGGCGCTGGAGGACTCCAGGGCCCGTCGCGGCAGTGCCGTGTTCCTCGTCGGCGAAGCGGGCGTCGGGAAGTCGAGGCTCGCTCGGGTCGCCGCGGGCCGGGCGTTCGACAGCGGGATGCGGGTGCTCCGCGGCCGGGGCAGCACGATCGGCCCCATGGTCCCGTTCCGGCCGCTGTCGGAGGCGCTGCTGTCGCTGTTCCGCGGCGGCGAGGCGCCGGACGAGGACGAGCTGGGGCCGTACAAACCGGTGCTCGGCAGGCTGATCCCCGAGTGGAGCCGCGGCGAGGGCCAGCACAACGGCGAGTCGCTGGTCGTGCTCGCCGAGGCGGTCCTGCGGCTGCTCTCGATCGTCGGCAAGCGGCAGGCGTGCTTGCTGGTGCTGGAGGACCTGCACGACGCGGACGCCGAGACCCTGGCCGTCATCGAGTACCTGGCCGACAACCTCGACCAGCAGCCGGTGGTGCTGCTGGTGACCATCCGCGCCGAACCCGGCAACGCGCTGGACGTGGTGACGCTGGCCGCGCGGCGCGACGCGGGTGTGCTGCTGGAGCTGACGAGGCTCGACCGCGACGAGGTCCGGCGGATGGCCGCGTCCTGCCTGGAGGTCGAGCCCGCCGAGGTGCCCGCCGAGGTCGCGGACCGGCTGTGGGCCGACAGCGCGGGGAACCCGTTCGTCATCGAGGAACTGCTGCACGGCATGGTCAGCAGCGGTCTGCTGGTGCCCGGCCCGGACGGCTGGCGGGTGCTCGGCGAGCTGCGGATCGAGGTGCCGACGGCCCTGGTGCGCAGTATCGCGCACCGCACGGACCGGCTCGGGCCGCAAGGGCGTGAACTGCTGTCGGTGGCGGCCGTGCTGGGGCACCGGTTCCCGCTGTCGGTCGTGCAGCGGGTGACCGGCATGGACCACCGCGGGCTGCTGAGCCACCTGCACGCCGGGGTGGCGGCGCAGCTCGTGACGCCGGACGAGCCCGCTCCCGACTGGTACGCGTTCCGCCACCCGCTGACCGCGGAGGCGCTGCGGGCGCAGCTCACCCCCAGCGACCGGGCCGAGCTCTCGGGTCGTACGGCGGACGCGATCAAGACCGCCCACCCCGACCTGCCGGGCGAGTGGTGCGCGCTGGTCGCGTCGCTGCGCTTGGACGCGGGCGAGGACGCCGAGGCGGGCAGGCTGCTGGCCGAGACGGGCCGCCGCGCGCTCAAGGGCGGCGCGCCGGGGTCCGCCATCGCGCTGCTCGACCAGGCGAACCGGCTGCTGACCAGCGGTGTCGACCCGGAGATCCGCGCGGACGTGCTGGAGTCGCTGCTGCCCGCGCTCGGCGAGGCGGGCCAGTTCGAGTCGGCCATGCGGCTCGCCGACACGCTGGCCGAGCTGGCCGTCGCCGGGCTGGCCAGGTCGCGCCGGGTCAAGCTGCACACCGAGCTGGCGCGGGTCGCGCACATCGCGGGCCGGTGGGACTACGGCATGGCGCAGGTCGCCGCGGCCCGCGCGCTGCTGGGCCACCACGCCGAGGACGAGCAGACCGCGCCGGTCGACGCCATCGCCGCGATGCTGACGATCCACACCCAGAGCCCGGACCGGATCGCCGCGGCCGCGGTGCTCGCGCGCCGGGCCGTGGACGCGGCGAAGCGGGTGCCGCTGCCGCTGGTCGGCTGCGAGGCGTGGCAACTGCTGGGCATCCTCGCCCGCGAGGACAACCTCGCCGAGGCCAACGCGTGCTTCGAGCAGGCCAGGAAACTCGCCGAGGAGCACGACCTGCCGATCCAGCAGGTGTACGCGATGGTGCGGATAGCGGGCAACGACTGGCTGGTCGAGGCGTCCACGACCTCGCTGGACCGCGCCCGCGAGGAGGCGCAGCGGGTCGGCGCGATCACCATCGCCTACAACGTCGACGCCATCCGGTCGCTGCACGCGGTGCTGACGGGCGACCACGACGAGGCCGCCGAACTGGGCGAGCAGACGGCGCTGGTCACCACCCGGCTCCAGATGACGGTGCTGACCCGGTACCTGCTGATGGTCAAGGCGACGTCGGCCGCGCACCGGCTCGACCGGCAGGGCATGGAGCTGGCCATCGCCGAGCTGCGGGACATGGCGGGCGGCGGGTCGCAGGAGATGCCGCTGTGCTTCGGCCTGGCGCGGACGTTCTGCGCCCTGCTGGAGGAGGACCGCGAACTGGCGGAGAGCGAACTGGCGGAGGCGCTGGCCTGCGAGGCGGAGAACCCGACCACGTTCCACCTCGCGGGCCGCCACGGGCTGCACCTGCTGCTCGGGGTGCTCGCGGGTCGTTCGGGGTGGGCGCACTTCCGGGAGGTCACCAGCGCCGCCGCCAGCGGGATGCGGTGGAACCGGGTGTTCGTCGAGTTGGCGCACGCCGTGCTGCTCGGGCGGGACGGCCGGGTCGCCGAAGCCGGTGACGCCGCGCTGGCCGCTCAGGAGGCCGCGGCGGTCTTCCCGGTCGCGCGGCACCTCGGGCTGCGGCTCGTGGCCGAAGCGGCGCACGCGGACGGCTGGGGCGATCCCGTGACGTGGCTGCGCGGTGCGGAGGAGTACTTCCACCAGGTGCAGGTGACGCCGGTCGCGAGCGCGTGCCGGGGGTTGCTGCGCCAGGTCGGCGCGTCCGTGCAGCAGCGGCGCACGGGCACCGAGCAGGTGCCGCGCCAGTTGAGGGTGCTCGGCGTCACTGTTCGGGAATTCGAAGTGTTCCTGTTGCTGGCCAACAGGATGGGCAACAAGGCCATCGCGGCGCGCCTCCACATCTCCCCCAGGACCGTGGAGAAGCACGTCGCGAGCTTGATCAACAAAACGAGCCGGGCCGACCGGGAAGCGCTCAGCGCCTTCGCCGCCGCCATGGAGAGTTGACCGAATCGGAAATTCGCATGGGCTTCTCCGCGCGGTTGGCGTACACGAATCCAATTCACCGCATAGACTCTCGGGTGCCCGGTGTTGTCGACCCCCCTGACCGCACCCGGCGTGTACACGGCCCCCGGCTCCCAACCCCCCAGGTGAGCTGGGGGCCGTCGCACGTCCACGACGACCCCCGACCAGGTCAGGCCATCTGACCGCCCACGTCACCGTGGGGCAGGTACTGGGCGGGGATGCTCCCCAACCGGCCCGCCTGGTGGTCCTCGAAGGCCTGGAGCACCTCGGCGCGCGTGTTCATCACGAACGGCCCGCCCCACGCGACGGGCTCGCGGATCGGCGCTCCGCCCAGGACGACGACCTCCATCTCGGCGTACCGCGACTCCTGCTTGCCCGCGCCGTCCAACACGATCGTGTCGCCGGGGCCGAACAGCGCGAGCTGCCCGGTCGAGACCGGCCGCCGCTCGGCGCCGACCGTGCCGTCCCCCGCCAGCACGTAGACCAGCGCGTTGAAGTCCGGCCGCCACGGCAGCCGCACGCGCGCTCCGGGGCTCACGGTGGCGTGCAGCATGGTCATGGGCGTGTACGTCGAGCCGGGGCCCTGGTGGCCCGCCACGTCACCGGCGATGACCCGAACCAGCACGCCGCCGTCCGGCGAGGACAGCAGCACGGACTGGTTGCCGCGCAGGTCCTGGTAGCGCGGCTCCACCCACTTCCGGGCGCGCGGCAGGTTGACCCAGAGCTGGACGCCGTGGAACACGCCGCCGGTGCGCACGAGTTCCTCGGTGGGCTTCTCGATGTGCAGCACTCCCCCGCCGGCGGTCATCCACTGCGTGTCGCCGTTGGTGATGTTGCCGCCACCGCCGTGCGAGTCGGCGTGCTCGAACTCGCCGTCGATGATGTATGTCACGGTCTCGAAGCCGCGGTGCGGGTGCCAGGGGGTGCCCTTCGGCTCGCCCGGCCCGTAGTCCACCTCGCCCATCTGGTCCATGTGGATGAAGGGGTCGAGGTCGGCGAGGTCGATGCCCGCGAACGCGCGGCGGACGGGGAAGCCCTCGCCCTCGAACCCCTGTGGACCAGTGGTTACGGAGCGGACCGCGCGATCGGCCGCGTCGGGTGCGGGCTCGGGGATCCGGGCAAGGGTCGTGATGTCTGTGACGGTGACCGCGGGCATCGCTTCCTCCAGGTTGACACTTCAACTCACTGGTTCAAAACGATTTTGCCTGCCCAGGCATTCCCTACCGCCGTTAGAGGCAGTTCAAACCCGAAGGTGGACTCCAAGGGAGACGTTCCGTAACCTGATCGAGACTTCGCGCCAGGCAGTAGCCCTTCCGGGCTAAACGGCCAGGTCACCGCCACACAGACTGTGACAGTGCCTTCGGGCACAAGGTGGGAAGTACCGACGAAGGAGGCTGCGCGACGTGTCGTCGCAACCACGCAAGCGGATGTTCCAGGGAGCACTGGCGGCCACGGCCGTGGCCGCGTCAGTCCTCGGCACGGCGCCCTACGCCCAGGCCGACCCTGCGTCCGAGGCCCTGCAGAAGTACAACGACCTCTCGCACGAGGCCGAGGTCCTCAACGCCGACCACCTGAAGGCCCAGGAGGCCCTGACGGTCGCCGAGGGCGAACTGGGCAAGGCCAACGCGGACCTGACGACCGCCACCGAGGCCGAGAACTCGGCGAAGGCGACCGAGGAGCAGTTCCGCGGTCAGGTCGACCTGCTCACCGAGGCGTCGTTCGAGGGCGCGCGCTTCAACAACCTCTCCGCGTTGCTGGTGAGCGACTCGCAGCAGGACTTCCTCAACCGCATGTCGGCCATCAGCGTGCTGGCGGCGGACAACAGCGAGGCACTGGGCAAGCTGTCCGGCGCGGTGGAGACGGCCGACCAGGCCCGCACCTCGGCCAAGGACGCGACCGACCGCGCGGGCAAGGCGAAGGACGACGCCGCGAAGCTGCTCGCGGACATCGACCAGAAGGCCGAGGAGCTGGACGGTCGGGTCAAGGAGGCCAAGGCCGCCTACTCCTCGCTCAGCAGCACCACGAAGACCGCGCTGAACGCGGGCAGCGCCAACACGCCGATCAGCGTCAACGCCACCGGTGACGTCGCGGTCGCGCTGAACTACGCGCTGGCGCAGCGCGGCGAGCCCTACGTGTTCGGCTCCAACGGCCCGGACTCCTGGGACTGCTCCAGCCTGATGCAGGCCTCCTACCGCGAGGCCGGGATCAGCATCGGCCGGACGACCTACGCGCAGGCCGTCCTGGGGCGCGCGGTGTCGCGGAGCGAGGTGCAGCCCGGTGACCTGGTGATCTACTACGCGGACCAGGGGCACGTGGCGATGGTGGTGGACTCGAACACCGCTGTGCACGCCTCCACGGAGGGCGTGCCGGTGAAGACCGCGCCGATCGACTCCATCGGCCCGATCAACACCATCCGCCGCATCGTCGGCTAGCCGGAACCCGTGACGAGCCCGGTGCGGGACGACGGTGGTCGTCCCGCACCGGGCTCGGGTCATTCCGCGACCCGGCCGCCGAACACCGTCTCCACGAGCCCGTCGAGCAGCTCCTTGAACCGCAGCACCGGGTTGTCCTCCGCGTCGCCCGTGGTGATCGAGGCGGTCAGGGTCTTGCGGCCGTCGGGCGTGCTGATCATCAGGGCGCCGTAGCCGAGGACGCTGCCGTTGTGGTGCAGGATCGTGCCGCCGCCGGGACCGAGGTCCTGCACGAACACCCCGAGCCCGTAGTGGTGGGCGCCGCTGTCGGGGTGCGGCCTGCGCATCTCGGCCAGCAGCGGGGCGGGCAGGAGTTCCCCGCCGTTCAGCGCCGAGAAGAACGTGGCGAGGTCGCGGGTGGTGGAGATCATCTCGCCCGCGCCGGAGGCCCAGGACGGGTTCTGCCTGCTGACGTCTACCGTCTTCCACCCGCCGTCCACCTCGTACCGGTGGTAGCCGTGGGCGTGCGGTCCGGGGAGTTCCGGCGAGGTGCCCGGCACCGAGGTGCCCCGCAGCCCGAGCGGACGCAGGATCAGCCGCCGCACCTCCTCGCCGTACGGGCGACCGGTGATCTGCTCGATCAGCAGCGCGGCCAGCACGTAGTTGGTGTTGGAGTAGCTCCAGCCCGCGCCCGGCGCGAACCGCGGGGGCTTGGACAGCGCCAGCCGCACGAGGTCGTCGGGCGGGTAGGTGTGGAACTGCCTGTCCACCCACTCCTGCCCCTGCCACGGGATCCCCGGCACCACCGTCCCGTCCTCGTAGTGCTCGCCGGTGAAGTTGAACACCCCGCTGGAGTGCTGCAACAGCATCCGCACCGTGATCCGCGGGTCCAGCCCGAACCGGGGCAGCCGGTCGGCGACCGGGTCGTCCAGCCCGATCCGCCCCTCTGCCACCAGGTGCAGCACCACGGTCGCGACGAAGGTCTTGGTGGTGCTGCCCACCCGGAACAGCCCGTCCGTCGGCGGCTCGGCGGTTCGGCCCAGCTCGCGCACCCCGGTGCTGCCGACCCACTCGCCCCGCTCGTCGCGCACGCGCATCTGCATCCCGGCGAAGCCCGCGTCGACGAAGACCCGGATGGCCCCCTCCAGGTCCGGGCGGTGCGGGCCCGCGGTGGCGATCCCCGGCGCGACCGCCCCGGCCAGCGCGGTGGCGGCCACCGCCGTGAGCGCCGTGCGCCGGGACAGCCCCGGCGTCCCGCCCCCGTTGTCGTCGGCGGTGTGCGTGGACTCGCCCATGTCGTTCCCCATCTCGCGGTGGTCGTACGGCGCCTGCGGCCGTACGGCGAGCGTGGACCCTGACCCAAGGTCAAGGTCAACTCCCACCGCGAACTCCGCGCTACGCTCGCCCGGTGATCACCTGTGACCCGCGCCCCGAGGGTCGCTGAGCCGTGGCGTCCGGGCTCACGATCGGTCAGGCCGCGGCGTTCGTCGACGTCACCGTCAAGACCGTGCGGCACTACCACCGGCTCGGCCTGGTGGACGAGCCGGTGCGCGACAGCTCCGGTTACCGCCGCTACGGGTCGGCCCACCTGCTCCGGCTGGTGCGGGTCAGGACGCTGGCCGGGGCGGGCGTGCCGCTGGCCGAGATCGGCGACCTGCTCGACGCCGACCCCGAACGGTTCGCCGCCGCGCTGGACGACGTCGACCGCAGGCTCGTCGAGCGGATCGAGAAGCTGGCGGCGCACCGCGACACCCTGCGCAGGCTCGCCAACGGCGACCGGGTCCTGCTGCCCGACCGCGCGTGCGCGCTCCTCGACCGGCTCGCCGACCTCGGTTTCCAGCCCGACTACGTGGACACCCAGCGGGAGGCCATGGTGCTGGCCAGGGCGCTGGTCCCCGAGGTCTTCGAGAGCTTCCTGAACCAGCTCGAACACCGGCTCGACGACCCCGAGTACGTCGAGCTGACCCGGAGCGGGTGGGACACGGCGTCCTGGGACCCGGACGACCCGCGGATCGAGGAGCTGGCGTCCGCGCTGGCCGACAAGCTGCTGGCCGACCGGGCGCTGCTGGCGCTGCCGACCACGTTCCGGACGCGGTCCGACGCCGCCTCCCGGTACGGGGTGGTCAACCACCACCGGGAGGACCAAGCCCCGTCCATCGCGCGGTTGAACGCCCTGGTCGAGGCGAGGCTGCGCGAGGCGGGCATCACCGTCCCCCGCCCGTGAGGTGCTCCACCTCGGCGCGCAGCACGGACTCGTCGTTGAAGAACGCGGTGTGCCCGACCCCGTCCCAGGCCAACAGCCGAGCCCCCTCGATCCGCGCCGCCAGGCCCACTCCCCACACGTGGGGCGTGGCCGGGTCGTGCGAGCCGCTGACGACCAGCACCCGCGGCACCCCGCGCACCACGACGGGTCCCCACGGGTTAGCGGCCCGGACGGGCCACCCGGCGCACCCGGCCTGCACGTCCCACCCCTCCACGTACCCCCGCGTCACCGGGGCGAGCCGCCGGACCTCCGCCATCCGCCGAGCCAGGTCCTCGTACCTCCGCGCCGACGACGGGAAGTCGTGGCAGCCGATCACCCGGTACGCGGCGTCGCTGCCCACGCGGGCGAACGGCGATCCGTCCCCGTCGAACGCCCGCGCCAGGATCTCCGCCACCGCGGGCCACTGCGCGCGGATCACCAGCCCGGAGTACGTCCCGTACCCGATCTGGGCGGTGGTGGTGCCCGACGGCGGCCGGGCCATCAGCTCCCGGAACCCCGCCTCCACGTCCCGCCCGTGCAGGGCGCACGCCGGATCCGCGGCGCACCACCCCGTGAACAACCCGAACACCTCCTCGAACACCACGGCCTCGTCGAGGGCCAGCCGCCGCGAGCCCACCGCGTGGTCCACCGCCCCGTCCAGCACGGCGGCCCGCACCCGGTCCGGGAACATCCGCGCGTAGGTGGCCCCGAGCAGCGTCCCGTAGGACAGCCCCAGCCACGACACCCGCGACTCGCCCAGTACGGCCCGCACGACGTCGAAGTCCCGTGCCGCGCTCACGGTGTCGACGTGGTCGATCAACGGCCCGGTGGCGCGCCTGCACCCCTCGGCCACCTCCCGGTTGTAGGCCACCAGCCGGTCGAACCCCTCGCGCGACTCGGGGAACTGGTCCACCGCGGCCCCCATCGGCGGCAGCTCGCACGCGATGGCGGGCACGCTCTCGCCCACCCCGCGCGGGTCCACCCCGACGATGTCGAACCGCTCCCGCAGCTCCCGCGGGAACAGCTCCGGCTCGTCCCGCACGAACCCGGCTCCCGGCCCACCGGGTCCACCGGGGTTGAAGAACAGCACCCCGATCCGCCGCGCCGGATCGGCGGCGGACACCCGGCTCACCGCCAGGCTGATCCGCTCACCACCGGGCCGCCCCCAGTCCAGCGGCACCCGCACCACCGCGCACTCCGCCCCGTGCTCCCCGCACGAGGCCCACCCGACACCGGGCGAAGCGGTCGCCACCCCGGCGCCACCCGCTCCCAGCACCACGACCAACACCAACGCCAGAACCCGTCGCATGCCACTCCCCCGTGGAGATCCGTCACCGCGACCGATCATCGGAGGGCCGAAGCGACGCGCGCGTCAACCCAGGAGATGACGTCCACGTCCGACTCCTGGCCCTTGTGCCCGACCGAAGACCTCCACTAGAGACAACGGGGCCGCCCCGAGCAGAGGGAGAACGAGAGTTGGACAGCAAGACGATCGCGGTCGCACTGGTAGCGGCGGCCGGATTCCTGCTCGGCACGGCCACGACGGCGGTCGCCGAACCGGACATCGCCAGGACCACCGCCGAGGTGTCGGCGAGCCCGGACGTCACGCGCGGCCCGTGCGCCTACACCAAGACGCCGGACGAGCCCGCCGCACGACCCGTGCGCCTGCCCAGGGATCCCCGGCACACCCCGGACCGCGGCACGGTCGACGTCCTGCTGAAGACCAACCAGGGCCCGATCCCGCTGACCCTGGACCGCGCGCAGGCGCCGTGCACGGTGCAGAGCTTCCTGCACCTCGCCGAGCACCGCTTCTACGACGTCACCACGTGCCACCGGCTGACGACGTACCCGACCCTGAAGGTCCTCCAGTGCGGTGACCCGAGCGGCACCGGCGAGGGCGGTCCGGGCTACCGGTACAAGGACGAGCTGCCGACCACGCTCCCGCCCGCGCCGAACGACCCGACCGGTGAGCGCCGGATCTACCCGCGCGGCACCCTCGCGATGGCCAACGCCGGCCCGGACACCAACGGCAGCCAGTTCTTCCTCGTCACCTCGGACTCGGTGCTGCGCCCCAACTACACCGTCTTCGGCACCATCGGCGAGGACGGCCTGAAGACGCTCGACAAGGTCGCGGCGGCCGGTGTCGCGCCGACCCCGGAGGCGCCCGCCCCGGTCGACGGCGCGCCGAAGCTCAAGGTCGACATCCGGCGGGCCACCGTCAACTGTTGACGTCCGCGAGCGCTTCCCGAAGAGGCCATCCAGCGTTCATCGTGAACGCTCTTCATGGTCCCTACGCTACGCAGCCGTACGAACACGTCCAGTGCGAGGAGTTCCGGATGAAGCGCTTCCTGGCCGCCGTGGCCACGACGGCCCTGATGATCACGGTGGTGCCGTCGGCGCAGGCGACGCCGACGGCCACCGGCACGACGGCCGTCGGACTGCACAACAGCTACACGCAGGAGACCGCGCCCTGGCTGGTCGACGTGCTCGACCGGAATCCGGGCATGATCGAGATCGACGTGTGGACGAACTTCTTCTTCACCAACGACTTCCAGGTCGGCCACGACCCCGGCAACGCCAACAACTGCTCCAACGCCACGACCTACGAGGGCCTGCGCTCCGGCAACCGCAACCAGAACCTCGCGGGCTGCCTGCGCAACATCAGGCTGTGGCACGACCGCAACCCGAACCACGCGCCGATGGTCGTCAAGGTCGAGATGAAGAACGGCTTCGACGGGCGCGCGGGCTTCGGGGTGCCGCAGTTCGACACGCTGCTGGCCAACACGATCGGCGCGGCCAACATCTTCTCCCCCGCGGCGCTCAAGGGCGGTCACCCCGACCTCGACACGGCGGTGCAGGCGAGCGGCTGGCCGTCGCGATCGGCGTTGACGGGCAAGTTCGTCGTGATCGTGGAGAACGGGACGTTCGAGCTGGGCAACCCGTTCGACAACTACGACACGGACCTCGAGGTCACCGACCGGCTGATCGCGGCGAACTCCAGCGGCGCGCTCGCCTCGGCGCTGTCGTTCCCGGCGATCAACGGCGCCTCGGCGACCGACCCGCGCACCGGTGACCGCGGTGGCGCGCGCAAGCCGTGGATGGTCGCGTTCGACGGGAGCGCCACGTCCTACGCGGGCTTCGGCGGCGCGCCCTACCTGGGCGGCAAGTACCTGGTGGTCATGACGGACGCGCACAACGTGGCACCCGCCATCGACAGCCGCAACCCCGCCGCGGCCGACGCGCAGGCGAGGGTCCGGCAACTGGGCGCGATCGGCGCGACGATCGTGTCCAGCGACTGGACGAGCGCCGAGATCCTCTCCTACACCGCGAGCTAGCCGAACACGACGAAGGGGGCTTCCGTCCACATCGGACGGAAGCCCCCCTTTCGCTTCCTACCTGGTCTTCGCGACCAGCGTCAGCACGTCGTACTTCGCGACCGACTCGCCCTTCTGGTTCACCAGGTCCGCGTCCCAGCGCACCTCGCCGTAGTCCTTGTCCTCGCGCGGCGTGATCTGCTTGGCCGTCAGGGTCACGGTCAGCTCGTCGCCGGGGAACGTCGGCGTGAGGAACCGCAGGTTGTCCAGGCCGTAGTTGGCCAGCACCGGACCGGGTTCCGGCGAGACGAACAGGCCCGCCGCGAACGACACCACGAGGTACCCGTGCGCGACCCGGCCGCCGAAGAACGGGTTCGCCCTGGCCGCCTCCTCGTCCATGTGCGCGTAGAACGTGTCGCCGGTGAACTCGGCGAAGTGCTCCACGTCCTCCAGCGACACCGTGCGCGGACCCGCCACGACGCTGTCGCCGACCTTCAGCTCCGCCAGGCTCTTGCGGAACGGGTGCTCGTCGGAGTCCGTGCGCGGCGCGCCCGGCACCCAGCGGCCGGTGACCGCCGCCAGCACCTTCGGGCTGCCCTGCACGGCCGTGCGCTGCATGTGGTGCAGCACGGCCCGCATGCCGCCCATCTCCTCGCCGCCACCGGCGCGGCCGGGGCCGCCGTGGACCAGCGCGGGCAGCGGCGAGCCGTGCCCGGTGGACTCCTTGGCGTCGTCGCGGTCCAGCACGAGCATGCGGCCGTGCCACGCGCCCGCGCCGAGCACGACCTCGCGGGCGAAGTCGGTGTCGGCCGTGACGACCGAGCCGACCAGGCTGCCCTGGCCGCGCGCGGCGAGCCGGACCACGTGCTCGGTGTCGGTGTACGGCATGAGGGTGCTGACCGGGCCGAAGGCCTCGACCTCGTGCGGCTGGGCCAGTTCCGGGTCGTCGGCGCGCAGCAGCACGGGCGAGAGGAACGCGCCGCGCTCGGCGTCGGCGTCCACGACCTCGACGCGCTCCGGGTCGCCGAACACGATCCGCGAGGCCTCCAGCAGCCCCTTGAGCGACCGCCGGACCTCCTCGCGCTGCTCCAGGCCCGCCAGCGCGCCCATTCGCACGTCCGGGTTGGCCGGGTTGCCCACGACGACCTTGCCGAGCCGCGCGGACACGGCCTCCGACACCTCGTCGATCAGCGACGCGGGCACGAACGCGCGGCGGATCGCGGTGCACTTCTGGCCCGCCTTGGCGGTCATCTCGGTCACGAGCTGCTTGACGAACAGGTCGAACTCCGGCGTGCCGGACACCGCGTCCGGGCCGAGGATCGAGCAGTTGAGCGAGTCGGCCTCGGCGTTGAACCGGACGCTGGAGCGCACGACGGCCTGGTGCGTGCGCAGGTGCTGCGCGGTGGACGCGGAGCCGGTGAAGCCGACGAGGTCCTGCTCGGTCAGGTGGTCGAGCAGGTCGCCCGCACTGCCGGACACGAGTTGCAGCGACCCCTCGGGCAGGAGCCCTGAGCCGATCATCAGCTCGACGAGCTTCTCCGTCAGGTACGCGGTCTGGGAGGCGGGCTTCACCAGGCTGGGCACGCCCGCGAGGAACGCGGGGGCGAACTTCTCCAGCGGGCCCCACATCGGGAAGTTGAAGGCGTTGATCTGCACGGCGACACCGCGCAGCGGCGTGGCGATGTGCTGGCCGAGGAACGTGCCGCCGCGGCCGAGCGGCTCCACCGCGCCGTCGACGTAGACCGTGTCGTTCGGCAGTTCCCGCTTGGCCTTGCTGGCGTAGCCGAGGAGCACGCCGATGCCGCCGTCGACGTCGATCATCGAGTCGTTCTTGGTCGCGCCGGTGCGCGCGGACAGCGCGTACAGCTCGTCGCGGTGTTCGCGCAGGGTCGAGCCGAGCGCCTTGAGCAGCGCGGCCCGCTGGTGGAACGTCAGCTCGCGCAGCGCGGGGCCGCCGACCTCGCGGCCGTGCCGCAGCGCAGCGGCCATGTCGATGCCCGCGGAGGAGATCCGGGCGATCTCCTCCCCCGTCACGGCGTCGTGCAGGGGTGCGCCCTCGGCTGTCGGCACGTGCCAGTGACCGGAGACGTAACTGCGCAGCAGAGCCATCGGGGTCGTCCTCCAAGGTCCGGGGTGATCTACCGACCGTTCGTTCAGTAAAGCAGGCGGGTCGCGCCCTCGTCTGCACACTATCGGGGAATGGTTCCGTTCGGTCCGCACTGAAGCGATCAATGGAGCCGATCATTCTTTCATCGTGACTTGAACAAAGACGTCGAGTAACGTCCCGTTGACACCAGGTGGTTCGGACCATTTACCACTGATCCCCCCTGACGTTTCGCCGATCAGTGGTTCGACGCCGAACCGCCGCCCTGCCTGAAAGGTGATCTGCGATGTCGACACGAGGGCCTCTTCGGCGTGCCCGAGCAGCCGGAATGCTGGGTGCAGCCCTGCTGATGACGCTGGGCGCGATCTCCGTGTCCACCCCGGCCAGCAGCGCACCCGCCGCCTCCGCACAGGACGTCGGCGCGATGGCGACCACGTTCGCGGACGAGTTCAACGGTCCCGCGGGCGGCGGGGTGGACGGCAGCAAGTGGCAGTTGGAGACGGGTGACAACGTCAACAACCACGAGCGCCAGATGTACACGAACAGCCGCAGCAACGCGGCGACCGACGGCGCGGGCAACCTCGTCATCACCGCCCGCAGGGAGAACCCGGCCAACTACAACTGCTGGTACGGGCGCTGCGAGTACACCTCCGCGCGGCTGAACACGGCGGGCAAGTTCACCCAGACCTACGGCCACTACGAGACGCGGATGAAGCTGCCGCGCGGCCAGGGCATGTGGCCCGCGTTCTGGATGCTGGGCGCCGACATCAACACCGGCAACCCGTGGCCGGGCAGCGGCGAGATCGACATCATGGAGAACGTCGGCTTCGAGCCCAACACCGTCCACGGCACGCTGCACGGGCCCGGCTACTCGGGTTCCGGCGGCATCGGCGCGGGCTACAACGGGCCGAACTTCTCCGACGGCTTCCACACGTTCGCGATCGACTGGGCCCCGAACTCCATCCGCTGGTCGGTCGACGGCAACGTCTACCAGACCCGCACGCCCGCCGACCTCGGCGGCAGGCAGTGGGTGTTCAACAAGCCCTTCTTCATCATCATGAACCTGGCGGTCGGCGGCTACTGGCCCGGCGACCCCGACGGCAACACGCAGTTCCCGCAGCAGTTGCTCGTCGACTACGTCCGCGTGACCACGTCGGACAGCCCGCAACCCGGCGGCGGCCAGATCATCGGCCTCGCGGGCAAGTGCCTGGACGTCGCGGGCGCGAACAGCGCCAACGGCACGCCGATCCAGATCGTCGGCTGCAACGGCAACGCCGCGCAGAACTGGAGCCGTCCCGGTGACGGCACCATCCGCGCGCTGGGCAAGTGCCTGGACGCCGCCGCGGCCGGGACCGCAAACGGGACGCTGGTGCAGTTGTACGACTGCAACGGCACCGGAGCCCAGCAGTGGGCGGTCAGCGGGGCGCGCGACATCGTGAACATCCCGGCGAACAAGTGCCTGGACGTGATCGGGAACAACTCCGGGGACGGCACTCGCACGCACCTGTGGGAGTGCACCGGGGCCGCGAACCAGAAGTGGACCGTCTGACCTTCTCGACCTGAACCGACCGAAGAACCGCCTGTGTCCTGTGTGGACACGGGCGGTTCTTCGCCGTCCGGGCCGTTTTCACCGGAAACCGCTTGCCATGGGAGACGATCGGTCCACCACCACGACTTCCCCCGCCCGAACCTGCCGAGATAATCGCTGGTCAGGCGACCGGGCACGGATTCCGCTTCCCGACAATCGGCCGATCGGCTACTCGCTGTCCGACCGTTTTACCGAAGCGGCGAATGCAACCCGGATCGTCTCATAGGCGTCTAGGTCTTCAGGTCGAGTCCGACCGCGACTCATCAGTTGGGGGATTCCCGGTGTTGAAGCAAGTCCTCGTCCGCCTAGGCGGGCTGGCCGTCGTGGTCGTCACCGCGACCGCGTGCGGTTCGTCAGGTGAGGCCCAGACGAATCCGGACCTCGCGCCGAGGGGCACGGCGATGACCACGGCCAAGCCCACCAGGCAGGACCTCACCAACAAGGTGAGCCTCACCGGCAAGGTGACGATGAACCCGGTGTTCGGCCTCGTCGCGCCGGTCGCCGGGCAGGTGCGGTTCATGGACGTGAAGGAACCCGCCAGCACGCCCACCGTCGCCACCAGGGTCGGCTCGGTGTGGGCCGACGGGGTGCCCAACTGGTTCGAGGTGCCCGCGGGCGCCACGTTCGCCGGGAGGCTGGTGGACGACAAGTCCACGGTGACCGGCGGGATGCCGGTCGCGTCGGCGAAGCTCGCGGGCTACGCCATCGCCGCGGACATCGACAGCGCGCAGGCGTACAAGATCGCGGACGGGTCCGCGTCGGTGCAGGCGCAGATCAAGAACGGGCCTGGGCCGTTCCCGTGCACGCTGCTCGGCACGATCGCCGCGCTGCCCGCGGGCACCGTGCCCGCACCCACCCCCACGGAGAACAAGGAAGAGGACAAGGACAAGCCCACCGACACGCAGCAGCAACAGCAACAACAACAGCCCGACACCGGCGGCCAGAAGTCGGAGTCCACCGGCCTGCGCCTGGTCTGCACCGCGCCCGCGGACGTGAAGCTCATCAACGGCGCCGCGGCGACGCTGGAGGTCGTCACGCAGACGTCCGCCAACGCGCTCGTGGTGCCGGTCGAGGCCGTCGCGGGCGGCCAGGGCAACGGCAAGGTCGAGATCGTCAAGCCCGACGGCTCCAAGGTGATCGCCGACGTGGTGCTCGGCCTGACCAACGGCAAGGTCGTCGAGATCAAGTCCGGCCTCACCGGCGACGAGACCCTGAGCATGCCGGGCCCGAACCTGCCCGCGGCGCCGCAGCAGCAGGACGGCAACAACCCCAAGCCGGGGTCGTGATGACGCCGCTGATCAGCATCACCGGTCTCACCAAGACCTTGAAGGGCCAGGGCGAGCCCCGCACGATCCTCGCGGGCGCGGACCTGACCCTGCACAGCGGCGAGAGCATCGCCATCCTCGGCCGTTCCGGCTCAGGCAAGAGCACCCTGCTCAGCCTCATCGGCCTGTTCGACCGGGCCGACGGCGGCCAGTACCTGTTGAACGGCAACGACATCACCCGCATCCCCGAACGCAAGGCAGCCGCACTGCGCAGCGAGGAGTTCGGGTTCGTGTTCCAGCGCTTCTTCCTGCTCAAGCACCTGAGCGCCGTGCAGAACGTCTCCATGGCACTGGTCAACGGCCAGGGCTGGCTACCGCGCCGCAAGCGCAAGGCGAAGGCCATGGAGGCACTGGAACGAGTCGGCATCGGCCACCTCGCCAAGCACAAACCACCCCGCCTCTCCGGCGGCGAGCAGCAACGCGTGGCCATCGCCCGCGCACTCGTGCGCGACCCGAAGATCCTGCTGGCCGACGAACCGACCGGCGCCCTGGACACCGAAACGGGCAACCTGGTCGTGGAAGCACTGCGCTCGGCAACCGACCGCGGCTGCGGCCTCATCCTCGTCACCCACGACCACGACCACGCCGCCAAGATGGGCAAGGTCATGCAACTGACCAACGGCGTCTTCGAGAACTCGAACCAGCGGGTGGTCGTGTGATCCGCCTGTCCGGCCGTTTCCGGTCGTCCCTGATCATCGGCGGCCAGGGCATCCGAGCCCGCAAGATGCGCACGTTCCTCTCCATGATCAGCCTGTTCCTGGGCGTACTGGCCGTGGTCACCGTCCAAGCGGGTTCCGTGATCGCCCAACGAGCCCTGCTGTCCGACATAGAGATCAGCCAGGGCAAGGACGGCACCCTCCAGATGTACCTGCCGTCCAACCCCCAGGCAGTCCCGATCACGATGGACCTGATCCAGGGCCGCGAGGACGTAGCAGGCGTCACCACAGGCAAAGCCATCATCGGCGAGCCGGGCGTCAAACCCATCAACGAGGGCGGCGGCCCCCTGGACGGCAACGGCGGCGCCTACCGCGGCCCCATGATGACCTGCGACGCCAGCGGCCAATGCCGAGAACTCGAAGACCCCAACGAAGGCGCCCCTTCAGGCCAGGCCATCGAACTCAGCATGAAGGCGGTAACAGGAGACATCCTCCAATTCCGCCCCTTCCGCCTAGAATCAGGCGATTGGTTGGACTCCAGCAGCACCCCGTCCCTCTCCCCCAGGATCGTCCTCAACACCAAAGCAGCGGAAGGCTTCGCCAAGTACAAGATCCCAGCAGAAATGCGAGTGGAAGGCGCCCTGGCCAACACCACCCCCCGCATCATCGGCGTAGTGAACGACGGTAGCTGGGGCCCAGCGGCCTACATCCGCTCGGACGAACTGCTCAACTGGATGCCAGTGGACAGCCTCAGCGACCCACGCTACGGCGGAAGCATGGAACTCATGCTCGCCCCGTCCACCACAGCAGACCTGCAACAAACCCTGAAGAGCAGACTCACAGCAGCAGGCATGAACCCGGACGAACTACACGTGCGCACCATCAACTCCCTCAAAGAGATGCAGTCCCAGCTCTCCTTGATGCGCTGGATCTTCCTGGGCATGGCAGCACTGGTACTGCTGATCGGCGTAGCAGGCATCCTCAACGTGGGCCTGGCAACAGTAGGCGAACGCATCGAAGAATTCGCCCTACGACGAGCAGTAGGAACCCCCCGCCTACTACTGGCAGGAATAGTCCTGGCAGAAACACTGCTAACAGGCCTACTGACAGCAGCAGCAGCAATCGGCTTCGGCGCAGCAGCACTAAAAGCAGTAAGCATGGTACTGGGCTCCAGAGAACCCTTCCTACAAAACGTAGCCTTCCCCTGGGAAGCAGGCGTAGCAGGCGTGCTGGCAGGCCTAATAGCAGGCATCCTAGGCGGCCTAATCCCAGCAATCAGAGCAGCAAGAATCCCCATCGCCACAGTAATGCGCGCCTAACCAGCACCCCACCCACTCACCCACCCAAATCCCCAACCCACTACGGGACCGGCAGACACGGCCCTAAAACCGTGGCCGATTTTACTTGGGGGATTCGACCCTTAAACTTGCGCCGGGCGGCAGCTTCACCTTCTGCCCTTTAGTGCCCGGCGAAGGGTCGAATCTAGGGGCCCCAAGTCAAATCGGCCACACCACGCTGGAACGCGACTCACAACCGCCGACCACCCTGGAACCCGCAGCCACCCCCACCCAACCACGCTGGAACCCGCAGCCACCCTCACGACCCCCAAAAACCCTTTGGCCACAACACAACCCATCACTACCGTGACCTCCACACGACCCACGAGGAGGCACCTGAGGTGATCACGTCGACGATCGTGCGAGCACTACTGGTCTTCAGGGCCGCCACATCCGGCCCGAACAGCCACCCAGGCTGGGACGGCCGCTCCCGCAGGCCCCCGACCCACACCCTCGCCCAACGAATCGCCGCCCGCCCCAGGTTCGGCTAACCGACCCCACGTCCGGCCAACCAGCCCCCAAACGCACAAAGGGGGCCATCCCAACCCAGGATGGCCCCCAACCGCACAAACCTACTGCGGCCCTTGCTCCGCCAAGAACTTCTCAAACTCAGCCCCCAGCTCATCCGCGCTGGGAATCTCCTCTTCCTCCAACAACAAGCTCTGCTCCTGCCGCTCAGACCCGGTGAAGGCGTCGTACTGCCGCTCCAAAGCGGCCACGACCTCCGACACCTCCTCCGACTCGGCAACCTGCCGCTGCAACTCGGCCCCGGCCCGCCGAGCCGTCTCCCTCAACACATCCGACGGCAAAGCCAACCCGGTGGTCCGGGTAACAGTGTCCAACAGCACCAACGCCGCGGCCGGATGCGTCGACTGCGCGAGGTAGTGCGGCACGTGAGCGGCGAACCCGATCGCGTCGTGCCCGTGCTCCCCCAACCGAACCTCGAGCATCGCGGCGACGTTCCCCGGCACCTCGACCCGGCTGAAGAACGGCTGGTGCCCTTCGACCAACTCCCGCCGAGTGGCGTGCGCGGTCACCCCGAGCGGCCGGGTGTGCGGCAGCCGCATCGGGATCCCGTGGAACCCCACGGTCGTCCCCACCTGCCACCGGTCGACCAGTTGCTGCACGGCGGCGATGAACGCCTCCCACCGGAAGTCCGGCTCTGGGCCGCTCATCAACAGGAACGGGAACCCGGCGGCGTCGAACACCAGGTTCACGACCAACTCCGGCGCGGGCTGCGGCTCGAAGTGGTCCGTCGCGTAGATCATCCCAGGCCGACGGGACCGGTAGTCGATCAGTTGGTCCACGTCGAACCGCGCGATCACCCGGTGCTCGTAGCTGCCGAGGATGTGTTCCACGAGGAGCTTGCCAGCGGCACCGGCGTCCATGAACCCGTCGAAGTGGTGCAGCAGCACGGCTCCGGTCAGGTCCGGCACGTCGGAGTCCACCTCGTACAGGTTCTCCGGATCCAGCACCACCACAAACCTCCCAGCGAGTCACGGACGATCCGCAAGTGCCAACAACCCCTGATCGGCTTACATTCCCCCTATTCTCACACCCGATCTCCAGACGGGTACCCCTAATTCCCGGCGACCAGGCTTTTCAGACCCCCGAGGAGGCCAGGATTACGCCGAACGGCCCAGCGCGACCACGTCTCCCGTGACCGCGCCGAGCCGTTCCGCGCCCGGTTCCCGCTCGACGCGGGCCCGGTTCCCGCCCGTCCCTACTCGGCCAGCCACGTCACCTGGCGGATCTTGTTCATCGCGTCGAGCGCCGCCACCTTGTACGACTCGGCGAGCGTCGGGTAGTTGAAGACCGCGTCCACGAGGTAGTCCACGGTGCCGCCGCAGCCCATGACGGCCTGCCCGATGTGCACCAGCTCCGTGGCGCCCGTGCCGAAGACGTGGACGCCCAGCAGCGACCGGTCCTCGGACGACACCAGCAGCTTCAACATCCCGTACGAGTCACCGATGATCTGGCCGCGGGCCAGCTCCCGGTACCGCGAGATCCCCACCTCGAACGGGATCGACGCGGAGGTCAGCTCGTCCTCGGTGCGGCCGATGTAGCTGATCTCCGGGATCGTGTAGATGCCGATCGGCTGGATGTCGCTCATGGCCCGGACCGGCTCGCCGCACGCGTGGTAGGCCGCCAACCGGCCCTGCTCCATCGACGTGGCCGCCAGCGCCGGGAAGCCGATGACGTCGCCGACCGCGTAGATGTGCTGCACGGGGGTGCGGAAGTGCTCGTCCACCGAGATCCGGCCGCGGTTGTCGGCGGCGATGCCCGCCTTCTCCAGGTCGAGGCCCTCGGTCATGCCCTGCCGCCCGGCCGAGTACATGACCGTCTCGGCGGGGATCTTCTTGCCGCTGGCCAGCACCGCGATGGCGCCGCGCGCGTACCGCTCGACCGACGCCACCGTCTCGCCGAAGCGGAACGTGACCGACAGGTCCCGGAGCTGGTACTTGAGCGCCTCGACCACCTCGAGGTCGCAGAACTCCAGCATCCGGTCGCGCCGCTCCACGACGGTGACCTTGGTGCCCAGCGCGGCGAACATCGAGGCGTACTCGATGCCGATGACACCGGCGCCGATCACGATCATCGACTGCGGGATGTGCTCCAGGTGCTGGATGCCGTCGGAGTCGATGATCGTCTTGTCGTCGAAGTCGACCGTGTCCGGTCGCGACGGCCGGGTGCCGGTCGCGATGACGATCTTGTCCGCGGTGACCTTGTGGAGCTGCTCGGTGCCGTCCACGACCTCGATGGTGTGGTCGTCGAGGAACTTGCCGAGTCCGGGCAGCAGCGTGACGCGGTTGCGGGAGAGCTGGTTGCGGATGACGTCGATCTCGCGCCCGACCACGTGCTGGGTGCGCGCGGACAGGTCCGCGATCGTGATGTCGTGCTTCACGCGGTAGCTCTGGCCGTACATCTCCCGCTGGTTGAGGCCGGTGAGGTAAAGCACCGCCTCGCGCAGGGTCTTGGACGGGATGGTGCCGGTGTTGATGCACACCCCGCCGATCATGTCGCGGCGTTCGACCACCGCGGCCTTCTTGCCGAGTTTCGCGGCGGCGATGGCCGCCTTCTGCCCGCCGGGACCGGACCCGAGCACCAGGACGTCGAAGTCGTACATGCCGGTCAGTCTGCCTCAGGGATCCGCAAAACGGAGCAGGTCACACCGACTGGTCACCGAACTGGTCCGGCAGGGCCACCCGGAGTTCGTGCCTGCCGGACAGGCCGAGCTTGCGGTACACCCCGGACAGGTGGAACTCGATCGTGCGACGGGTGAGGAAGAGCTGTTCGGAGATCTGCTTGTTGCTGTAGCCCGAGCGGGCCAGCCAGGCGATCTTCGCCTCCTGGCGGGTCAGGTCGCGGCCCGCGCGCACGATCTGCGCCAGGTCCTCGCGGGCCCTCAGCAGCTCCAGGCGGGCCGTGGACAGCGAGAGCAGGTCGACCGACTCGCCCAGCAGTTCCACGGCGTCGTCGCCGTCACGGGTGGAGGCCACGGCGTGCAGCGCGATGCCGACCGCCCGCGAGGTGCCCCACGTGCGCGCCTCGATCAGCTCCTGCTCGGCGAGCACCTTCGCCAGGTCCCGCCGCCGGTCGCCGACCGCGGCCAGCGCGGCGCGCGACCGCCACGGGATGACGGCCGGGTTGCGGACACCGCCGTCGAGCAGCCGCCGCCCGCACTCCAGGTAGTCCTCGACGCCGGGGCGCCGCCGTCCGGAGGCCACGTGCAGGGCGCCGCGGGCGGCGAGCAGGTACGGCGCCTCGGGTCCTTCCGGGACGTCGCCGTCGAACCCGTGCTCGCGCAGCAGCGCGGTCGCCGTGTCGTACTGCTCGAGGCCGACCTCGGCGGTGACGAGTTCGGCGAGCGCGAGGTGCCTGGTGCGCAACGAGAGCGCGCGTTCGTCCAGCACGGACCGCGCCAGTTCGCGGGCGACGAGCGGCTGGCCGTTGGCGTGGGCGATGCGGGCGCGCAGCAGGCCGAGCACGGCGCGCTGGCGGGTCCGCTCCTCCACGCGCAGGCAGAGTTCCAGCGCCAGGCCCGGTTCGTCGGCGTAGATCAGGACGGACACCGCGTGCCACAGGTCGGCGTAGGCGTCGCAGGACGCCGCCTTCTCCACGGCGGGACCGCGGTCGGCTCCGCGGCACGCCGCCAGGAAGGCGGACCGCACCGAGCGGAACCCGCTGTCCACTGTGGACCTGGTCAGCGTGTCTGTCATCGGCCACTCCCCGTGCACGCGCTGCTGCTCGTTCACGGGGAACTTTCGCAGCCACCCTCTGAGAAAACCGTGAGCGCTCGATCACCCGACGACTTCGGGCAGCGCCAGCTCGATGGTGGTGCCGCCCAGCGGCGAGTCCACGACGCGCGCCGACCCCCGGTGCAGGTCGGCGACCCACCGCACGATGGCCAGCCCGATACCGGTTCCGGTGCTGCTTCCGGTGACCCACTGGTCGAACACCCGGTCGCGGTCGGCCAGGTCGATGCCCGGCCCGCGGTCGGACACCGTGACGGTGCCGCCGGAGACCTTCACCTCCACGCGCACCCGGCCGTCCTCCTGGGCGCCGTGCTTGACCGCGTTGTCCACCAGGTTCCGCAGCGCCTGCGAGAGCAGCACCGGGTCGCCCTCGACGACGGTGGGGCGCAGGTCCACGTCGACCGTGCGGCCGTCGTCGATGTGCTCGCCGACGACCTCCTCCACGAGCTGGTCGAGCCGCAGCGGCAGCCACTCCATCGCACGGGTGCCGTTGCGCACCCGCGCTCGGGCGAGCAGACCGGTGACCAGGTGCGCCATCCGGTCGACCAGCCCCACGACCTGGGCGGCCGACGCGCTGGCCCGGATCGGGTCGTTCGCGCCCGCCTCGGCGATCAGCCGCAGCGTCGCCAGCGGCGTGCGCAGCTCGTGCGCGGCCTCGGCGAGGAACCGCTCCTCCTGTTCGAGCGCCCGCACGGCCGGGCGGGTGCCGATGTAGGACAGCAGGTGCCCCGCGGCGGCGGCGAGCACGAGCATCGCGAGGCAGCCCCAGAACGTCCACATGACGTACTCGCGGTGCGCGGCCACACCGGGTGCCGGGTCGCCCGCCACGACGACGATGGTCGCGACCTGGTTCGTGGTGTTCCAGACCGGGGCGGCGGCGAGCCGCAGCCGGTCACCCGCGGGCGAGGCGCCGTCGCCGAGGACGGCGTACTGGAGGTCGCGGACCTGGTCCACGAGGACCAGCTCGCTGCGCTCCTCGGTCTTGGCGTTGTCGACCTCGCGGGAGTATTTCAGCACCCACTGGCCGCTCTCGCGGGTCCACACGTGCAGCAGCGAGGTGCGGCTGACCAGCGCGTCGACGTCCAGCGGCTCCAGGTGCAGCGCGCCGTCGCCGTCGTAGTAGACGACCCGCGACAGGCCCGCGACCTGCCGGTCCAGCTCGATGTCGAGGGCCTGGCTGCGCGACCGCTCGTCGTTGACCAGCGCGATCGTCGCGAGCGTCCCGATGCAGATGGCGGTGGTGGCGGTGAACAGCACCGTCATCACCCAGCGCACCCGGCGCAAGCTCTTCGCCGTGGTGCTCTGCCAGGCCGTGGTCACCCGATCTCGTCAATCACGAAACCGACCCCTCGCGACGTGGCGATCAGCGGCGGGGGGCCCAGCTTGCGGCGGAGTTGGACGACGACCGCGTCCACCACGTTCGACATCGGTTCGGCCATGGCGTCCCAGCAGTGCTCGATGAGGTCGGAGCGCGAGACTACCTGGCCACGACGGGCGCAGAGCAGTTCGAGCACGGCGAACTCCTTGGCGGTGAGGCTCAACATCACCCCCGCCCGCGTCACCCTCCGCCGCGCCGCGTCGACCTCCAGGTCCGCGATCCGCACCAGCGACGGCCGCGGCTGCTCGGCCCGGCGGCACAGCGCGCCGACCCGTGCCACCAGCTCCGCCATCGCGAACGGTTTGCCCAGGTAGTCATCGGCGCCGTTGTCGAACCCCGCGACCCGCTCGGCGATGCCGTCCATCGCCGTCAGCATCAGGACCGGCACCCTCGACCGGCGAGCGCGCCAACGGCTGAGCAGGTCCAGCCCGTCGCCGTCGGGCAGGCCCCGGTCCAGCAGCACGCAGTCGTAGCTGTTCGCCGTCAGGCTCTCCTCCGCCGAGGCCAGGTCCATCACCCAGTCCACGGCGAACCCGGCCTGCCGAAGACCGGATACGACCTCATGGCCCAGCTCAGCGTCGTCTTCGACCGCCAGTACACGCACAACGGAGAGACTAGTGGGCTGGGGAAAACCTGTGGTGGATCCGTAGAGACGAGTCTTGTTCGCGAAGTTGACACTTCGGGTCCACCAGGGCCGCCGCCCCCTGTCCTGATCGCACGGATGGATCGTCTTAGGGAGCGCTTTCGATGAGCACGAGACCACTGGTGGTGGTTGGTGTGGTGGCTCTGATCTCCAGGTGCTTCGGCGGCGGGATGCTGCCGCCCTTGTGAGACCTCACCCCGACAGGGGACGAGGGAATCCCCTGCCGCCGGCGTCCGACCGATCATGACCGGTCGGACGCCGGCTCCTTTTTGTTTTGGTTTTGGGCTTCCAGCGTGGTCGGGGCGCGGGTTTGGTGGGGGTGTGGCCGATTTGACTTGGGGCCCCTCTTTTTGGCGCTAGTCGGGCCAAAACGGCAGGTGGAGAGCTTGCCGCCCGACTGAGTTTAGCGCCAAAAACCCCAAGTAAAATCGGCCACGCTTTCGGGGGGCGGGTGCGGATTCGTCGGTGGTCGGGTACATGCATGTGCTGCTGGTCTGGCGTCTGTTTGTGCTGCTGGTCAGGCGTCTGTCTGCTGGTGGTGGTCGGGTGTCTGTTGCTGGTCTGGCGTCTGTCTGACTGGCTGGTGAATGCGCGAAACCCCCGCCGGGGGTCGGGCGGGGGTTTCGCGGTGTCCTGGTTAGGGACACTGGGCGTCGGGAGCTGGGGGACTCCCGGCGGTTAGCGGGTGAAGTCTTCGATCAGTCTTGCCCAGGCGCCTGCGCTCTCCAGTGCGGGGGCGTGGCCGGAGTCGAGGGTGGCCCAGCGGGCGCCGGGGATGCCGTCTGCGAGTGCCTTGGTCAGGTCTGGCGAGATGAGTTGGTCCTGGGTTGTGCCGATGACCAGCGTGGGGGCGGTTACGGTCGCCAGGTCGTCGGTGATGTCTGTGTTCAGGACCAGGTCGACCTGTTCCAGTAGGCCGGTCGGGGTGGTTAGGGCGACCAGTTCGATGAAGCCCTCGCGTTGGTCGTGGCTCATGCGGGACAGGTAGGCCTTGCCCAGCATGACCGACGTTACGTACCGGGCCAGTGCGGTGCGGTCGCCGTCCGCCAGTGCGCGCCAGCGCTGCACCTTTGCCCTTGTCGCCTCGTCCAGCTTGGCGAACCCCGAGGTCAGGACCAGGCCTGTGACGCGGTCGGGGTGGCGGATGGCGGCGCGGACGGCGGTGGCGCAGCCGAGGGAGTAGCCGACGACGGTGAACGTGTCGGCGCCCTCGTGCACGGCCGAGGCGACTAGGCGGTCGGCCAGGTCGTCCAGGTTCAGGGGGCCCGATGAGCGGGGGGTCGCGCCGGAACCGGGGAGGTCGGCCCCGATGACCTTGAGCGAGCGGGACAGCGGGGCTAGCAGAGGCCCGAAGTTCGCCTGGACGGTGCCTCCCGCTCCGTGCGCGAGGACCACGGCGGGGCCGGTGCCGCGGACGGTGGTGGCGAGGCGAGCCGTGGACGTGTCGACCTGGGTCATCGTGGGGCCCCTTTCGTCGTCTGGTCGGAAGCTATCAGTCGAGTCCGCGCATGATGGTGGGTTCGAGGCTTTCGCCTTCGGCCGTCCACCATTCACGTGGAGGAATGCAGAACTTCTCGACGGTGTCCTCGTGAGAAGTATTCGCTACGGCCACCTCGGTGGTTGCGTGTTCCATGGCGACTCCTGCTGTGTATCGCGTATACCGTCATACTCGATATGCGCTTCAGGTTCAATCACCGTAACGACGGAATGTGACGCAGAACAACCCCTAACACTCCCCTACGGTATATCGCCGTCGGATATGGGTCTGGGGTGTTCACTGCTCCGTTCAGCCGAGAGACTGGGACACGACCGCCGCCGGTCGCCCTACTCCTCCTACCTGCGGGAGCGCAACCCCTAGCACCCCCTGCCCAGGCACCCCTAATTCACGTCGAAGTAACCCCTAGTCCCGGCCGACACCGCTCAAAACGGTGTTACGGTACGAAGGGTCCGGACCATCGCGCAGCCACCACCGGCATTCCCGGAATGGTGGGCGTGATCGCCGACATCGCGGACGGAGGCGATGCAGTGATGCGGTCGCAGAGCACCGGCGAGAGCCGAATGCGTTCAGGCGGATTGGCGGACCACGAAGGTCGGCGCGAACACCACGGAACTGACGGGCCGGTTCGGCCGGTCGATGTGGTCGAGCAGCAGGCGGACCATTTCGGCCGCCATGTCCTCCACGGGCTGCCGAACCGTGGTCAGCGGCGGGTCGCAGACGAGCGCGGAGCTGCTGTCGTCGAAACCGACGACGGAGACGTCCTCGGGAACGCGGCGGCCCGCCCGGCGCAGCACGGGCAGCGCGCCGTGCGCCATCAGGTCGGACGCCACGAACAGGCCGTCCAGGTCCGGGTGCTCGGCGAGCAGCCGCTCGGCCGCGCGCGCACCGGACTCGGAGCTGAAGTCGCCTTCGGTCCAGGGCACGTCGACCACGCCGAGGTCGGCCATCGCGGCGCGGAAGCCCTCCAGCCGGTCGATGGCGGCCGGGTTCTCGAGCGGACCGGAGATCGTCGCGACGCGGCGCCTGCCGAGGCCGACGAGGTGCTCGGCCGCGAGGCGCGCGCCAGCGGCCTGGTCCACGTCGACGTGGCTGATCCGGAGCCTGCCCACGGGTCTGCCGGACAGCACGACCGGCAGCCTCATGTTCGCGAGCATCGACGGCAGCGGGTCGCCGCTGTGCGTGTGGATCAGTATCGCGCCGTCGAGCCTGCCCTGCCGCAGGTCGGCGACCAGGTGCTCGTGGGTGGACGACCCGGCCAGCGTGACGACCAGGTGCACGCCCAGCGGCTGGACGACGCCCATGGCGCCCTCCACCACCCTGCCGAAGAACGGGTCGCCGAAGATGCGGCCCTCGTTCGGCAGGACCAGCGCCACCGAGCCCGCCCGGCGGGTGACCAGCGATCGGGCCGCCAGGTTCGGCCGGTAGCCGGTCGCGTCGATCGCCTGCTGCACGGTCTCGCGGATCGAGCTGTCCACCGTGGGCACGCGGTTGACCACACGCGAAACGGTTGCACGCGAAACACCCGCCACTCGGGCGACTTCTTCGAGCGTCACGGCCTTTTGCGGTGGAGCAACGAGTTCGCCCGGCATGAACCCATTTATACCTTGCCCGCGCGCGGCAGCCGCGGGATTTCCACCAGATGGACCGGCGGGTAGTCGTCAAACGGCTCGTCACCAGCGGCGCAGCCGCTCGACACTTATCTGTGTGTTCTCTCGGTAAACACCGTGCAAAACCCGTCGACTTGGGCATGAAATAGCCCACCACAGTAGGAGGACGACCTTGTTCGCGAAGTGGGGTTCACTTGCGTACCACCGCCGCTGGGTGGTGATGATCGCCACCTTGGTGCTGACCGTGATGGGCGGGATGTGGGGACTCGGGGTTTTCGACCGGCTCAGTGAGGGTGGTTTCGGCGACCCCACGAGCGAGTCGGCCAAGGCCACGAAGCTCGTCGAGGACACGTTCGGCCGCCAGGGCGGTGACGTCGTGGTGATGTACACCACGCCGTCCGGCAGCACGATCGACACGCCCGTGATCAAGACGCGCGTCGAGACCGCGCTGGCCGGGCTGCCGACGGACGCGGTCAAGACCGTCGCGTCCTACTACAACCTCCCCCAGCCCAACCCGTTCGGCACGGCCGACAAGTCGAAGGCGCTGGTGGCGATCACGCTCCAGGCCTCCGACTCGAACACCCAGCTCAAGGACTTCGCCCGGATCTCCGACCAGTTGACGCTGTCCGGGCTCGAGACGCAGTTCGCGGGCCAGATCCCGATCCAGAAGACGATCAGCGAGATGTCCGGCGCCGACCTGGTCCGCGCCGAGACCGTGTCGATGCCGATCGTGCTCATCCTGCTGGTGATCATCTTCGGCGGTGTCGTCGCCGCCTCGCTGCCCGTCCTCGTCGGCGGTCTGGCGATCATGGGCTCGCTGGCCCTGCTGCACGCGATCTCGCTGGCCACCGACGTGAACTCGTTCGCCATCAACGTCGCGAGCCTGCTCGGCCTCGGCATGGCGATCGACTACGGGTTGTTCATCGTGGGCCGGTTCCGGGAGGAACTGGCCGCCGGACGAACACCTGAACAAGCCGTGCAGCGCACCGTCGGCTCCGCGGGCCGCACCGTCGTGTTCTCCGCGACGCTGCTCGTGATCGCGCTCGCCGGTCTGCTGCTGTTCCCGCAGAGCTTCCTGAAGTCCCTGGGTTACGGCGGCATGTCCGCGGTGGCCGTGGCGGCGCTCGTGTCGCTGACGCTGCTGCCCGCGCTGCTCGGCATCCTGGGCCACCGCGTCGACAAGCTGGCGATGCCGTGGCGCAAGCGCATGGCGAAGAGCGAGCACGGCGGCGGCTGGGCGAAGCTCGGCCAGAAGGTGATGAAGAAGCCGCTGCTGTTCGCGATCCCGATCGTGGCCGCGCTGCTGGCGCTCGGGGCCCCGTTCCTCGACGTGAAGTTCGGCGAGGCCACCGAGAAGGTGCTGCCGATCGGCAACGAGTCCCGCGTCGCCGTGGAGACGATGAACAAGGACTTCCCCGAGATCGCGAAGACCGGGCTCGACATCGTCGTGAAGGGCAACACCAGCCAGGAGGCCGTGGCCAGGTTCGCCCAGCGGGTCGGCGACGTCCCCGGCATCGGCACGGCGGCGCTCGCACTGGACCCCAAGGACAACGTGTGGCTGCTGTCGGCCTCGCTGGACGGTGACGCGCTGAGCGACGAGTCCAAGCAGGCGATGAAGGACGTGCGCGAGGTGACGCCCCCGCTGGGCGCCTCCGAGGTGCTCGTCGGCGGCTCCACCGCGGTCAACGTGGACAGCCTCTCCGCGATCGGCTCCAAGCTCCCGTGGATGGCCCTGCTGTTCATCATGGCCACGTTCATCCTGATGTTCCTGGCGTTCGGCTCGGTGCTCCTGCCCGTCAAGGCGATCCTGATGAGCGCGCTCAGCCTGTCGGCCACGTTCGGCGTGCTGACGTGGATCTTCTACGACGGCCACCTGGCGTCGCTGCTGGGCGTCACACCGTCCCCGTTGGACTCGGGCATCGTCGTCCTGATGGTCGCGATGATCCTGGGGCTGTCGACGGACTACGAGGTGTTCCTGCTGTCCCGGATGGTCGAGGCGAAGAACCGCGGCGCGTCCAACGAGGAGGCCATCAGCACGGGTCTGGCCAAGACGGGCCGGGTCATCACCGCGGCGGCCATCCTGCTCGTCCTGGTCACCGGCGCCTTCGCGTTCTCCCAGGTGGCCATGATGCGCTTCGTCGGCGTGGGCATGATCCTGGCGCTGGTGCTCGACGCGACCATCGTCCGGATGCTCCTGGTGCCCGCGGTCCTCAAGCTCATGGGCAACGCCGCCTGGTGGGCCCCGCCCGCGCTGCGGCGGATCCAGGAGAAGCTCGCCATCCACGAGGGCGGCGACGTGGAGGACGACGACCCCGAGCCCCCCACCAACCAGTTGCCCGTCCAGCAGCCCGTGGGAGCGGGCAGGCACCTGAAGTAGACCGCGCACCGCTCACCGGGGAGGCCCCCGACCCGCACCGGGTCGGGGGCCTCCCCCTTTTGCGCTTCCCCGGGAAACGAGTGAGACGCGATTCGGGTACTGCGGTTCCGCCCCCTAGAAAAGACGTGAGGCGGCCTCTAGGAATGCGCTTTCCAGTTAGGGGTTGCTCCACTTGGCCCAGCGGATGCAGACTTATGCCAGAACGAAAGCGGAAACAACGGCAGCGGGAGAACGCAAAGGCTGCCACAACCCTCATCCGCTTTTATTCTTCTCACCCCGATGGAAGACACTCCCCCTGTTTTCGATTGCCCAGGAGCCACTCATGCGCATTTCCACCAAGCGTTTCCTCGCCAGCACCATCGCCGCCGCCGCGATCCTCGGCGCGGGCACCGGCACCGCACTGGCGACCACCACGACGTCCTCCGCGGCCGCCTCGGTGTCCGTCGGCTCCCAGCTCGTCGTGGCCAAGACCAAGGCCGGTGTCGTCGTGGACGCCAAGGGCAAGCTCAGCGTCAAGCTCGACGCCGAGGGCTCCATCGACATCGCGGGCCTGAGCGTCAAGGGCGCTCTCAAGGCCGGTGTAAAGGTCGACGTCATCGGCGTCGAGGTCAACGGCACGTTCATCGCCAGCCTGGTGGTCGTCAAGTAATCCGCGGCACCCCCGAAGCGCGCTGGAGCGGAATTCCGCTCCAGCGCTTTTCGCGTCAACGGCGCACCGCGAATTTCACGTGCAGCACCCCTTCACCTCGAACCACCACGTGGGGGTCTTCCAACAGGTGCTGCCCGTCGATTCCACCGAAATAGCGCTTGCCGGATCCGAACACCACCGGCACCACGTCCATCGCCACCTCGTCCACCAGGCCCGCCGCGAGGACCTGACCGCCCACGTCGCCCGCGTTCACCGCGATGGTCCGCTCCCCGGCCAGCTCCTGGGCCTTCGCGACAGCGGCCACGACGTCGTCGACGAAGTGGTAGGACGCATCGGGGTGCCAGCCATCGGGCTTGGGCCGGTGGGACACCACGACCACGTGGTCGCCTGCGGGCGGACTGCCCTCCCAGCCGTTCACGAGGTCGAACAGCGTGCGACCCATCACGATCACACCGATCGACCGCCACATCGCCCCGACGTACTCGGCCGACGCCCGTGACACCCGGAAGCGGCTCCCGGAGCCGGAGTGGTCGAACCCCTGGTCCTCGTCCGAGGTGATCGGGGTGTCCCCGCCGAAGTACCAGTCGTGGAGCGGCCCGACGTCGTCCTCCTCGTCGGCGATGAAGCCGTCCACCGACACCACACCGCGCGGCCAGGTGGTTGACGCTCACCCCGGCGGCGCCGACGGCATCGGCGGGACGGACACCAGGCGGTGGCTCGGCACCCCCGTCAGGCAGTACACGTCGTCGATGAACCGGTCGAGCGGCGGAGCGGGCACCCGGCCGACGTAGTCCACGCCCCCAGTGTCCCTCCACGCACACCACGACGCCGGCACCCCTGGCGGGGTACCGGCGTCGTGGTCGAAGTCCGCTACGGCAGGGCCAGGGACTCCAGGTGGGGTACGACGGTGTCGACGCTCGGCAGCGCGAGCATCTCCCGGTGGGCTCTGCGCACCTCCTGGGTGATGGCCGGGTCGTCGAGGACGGTCCGGCAGGTGTCGTGGACGGACTGCGCGGTGGTTTCCGGGACGACTCGTCCGAGGTTCATCTTCTGCAGCAGGTCGGCGTGGAACGGCTGGTCGCCGAACTGCGGCAGCACGGCCATCGGTGTGCCGCCGAACATCGACTCGCGGATGCTGTTGTAGCCGCCGTGGGTCAGGAACAGGTCGGCGCACTGGAGCAGCAGCGGCTGGGCCATGCGCTCCACGACGAGGACGTTGTCGCCCACCTCGATGCCCTCCATCGACAGGCCGCCCGTGGCGAGGACGGCGTAGCAGTCGAGGGAGGAGAGGCCGCCAGCGATGGCTTGCAGCAGAACCTTGGACGGGTCTTCGGCCTGTGGCGGGCCGAACTGGAAGAACTCGCGCAACTGCACCAGGACGGTGCCCATGGCCGCGGCGACGAGGGGCTTGTCCGTTGGCAGGTCGGTGATCTCCCGACTGAGCACCTCATCTCTCGCGACGATCGGCGACTGCCGGTACCGGATCGCGTAGGGGACGTCGAACGCGGCGAAGCCGTACCGCTCCGGCACGGAGTCGAACCGCCCGTAGCGGTACAGGGCGGCGGGGTCGTGGGCGGCGGGGATGCCGATCTCCGCGCGCCGCTCGTTCAGCAGGTCGACCAGGCGGACCGGGTCGACCATGTCACCGGCGCCGGACGGGCCGCAGATGTAGCGCAGCCCGAGCTGCTCGGCGACCAGGGTCGCGGCGATCTCGGCGGAGTCGCGGACGATGAGGTTCGGCTTGAAGTCCAGCGCCAGCGCCATGATCGCGTGGTAGGTGGGTGTGATGTGCGGGCCGCCCGCCATCACCAGCATCTCGTCGAACGCCGTCAGCTCGGGCGGCGGCGCCACGGGCAGGCCGGTCTCCGCGGCCTCCCGGATGCGCTTCTCGGTCCCCTCCTTCACCACCGCCATGATCGAGTCGTGCATCTCGGGCAGCACCGCCGCCACGCGCACGCGTTCGACCTCGTAGATGTGCGCCAGCGAAGGCGGCAGGGCCACCAGGACGTCGTGCCCCGCGTCCGCTATGGCCCGGATCAGCGGGAGCATGTCCCGCGCGTGCCCCTGGGAGCCGGTGATGCTGCTCAGAACTCTCACGGCTGTCGCCTTTCCTCGTCGTGGGTCGACGGTCACCGCATCGGGAACTTGACCTGACCGGAGACGATCGGGTTCACGTAGTTGCTGCTGGAGATCTGCATGCGGCGCATGGCCAAACCGGTCAGGACTTCCAGCACGGCGCGCCGGGCGTTCAACGCGGTGGAGTAGCCGGGGTCGATGTGCGGGGCCACCTCGACCACGTCCATGCCCACGACGTTCGTCTCGTGGGCGAGCCTGCGCAGGGCCGGGAACAGTTCACGGGTCGTGAGACCGCCGGGCTCCGGCGTACCGGTGCCCGGCGCGTAGGCGGGGTCGAGGACGTCGATGTCCAGTGACAGGTAGACGTTCGGCACGTGGGACACGTCGACGATGAGCTTGTCGATGACGGCGTCGATGCCGACGCGCTCCACCTCGGCCATGAAGTGCGACTTCATGCCCTGCCTGCGCATCCAGTTGAACTGCTCGTCGTCCGGCGCCGACGGGCTGCGCAGGCCCATCTGGACGATGTTGGAGCCGGGGAACTTCTCGTCCTCGATGAGCCGGTAGATGGGCGTGGTGTGGCTGACCGCGTTGCCGTGGACCTCGGCGTGGCAGTCCGGGTGCGCGTCGAAGTGGACCACGGCGACGCTGCCGGGCCCGTGCACCTCGTTGAGCGCGCCCGCGCTGGGCCACAGCAGCGTGTGGTCACCGCCGAGGACGATCGGGACGGCGCCGGTCTCGGCGATCTCCTTGACCATCTCGCGGATCGGCGGCATCGACCTGTCGTTGCTGAAGGTGTCCACCGGGGCGTCGCCGTAGTCGACGACCTTGAGCAACTGGAACGGCCGGACCCTGGTGGCCGAGTGGACGAAGTCCTCGTAGTTGTTGAAGAGGTAGCGCTCCTCGGTGCGGATGGCCCTGGGGCCGAAGGCCGCGCCGCGGTGACCGACGGACTGGTCGAGCGGCACACCCATGACCGCCACGTCCACGTTGCCCGCCCGCAGGTCGGCCTGGTCGAGGCAGATCGGGACGTTCATGAAGGTCCCGATGCCCGTGTAGGCCGGTTGCGCGTAGTTGCGGCGCAGGTCGATGGGCCCCGGCTCCCGTGCCGGGTTGATGGTCGGCTGGAACCGGTGCGGCCACTTCTCGTCGATCACGAGCACTCCTTCGCTTCTACTTCTCCGGACGCAGCGCGGTTTTGGGGGTCACGGCCGTCACTCGGAAGTTCTTGGTCGTGCAGTCCAGCCGGTGGAAGAGGTTGTCGGCACCGGTGAACCACAGGTCGGTGACGCCCCCGCGACGCAGCGCGGAGACCACGTCCGGCCAGTTGATGGGCCGGTCGAACGTGTCGAGCAGCATCGTGCGCATGGCGTCCGCGTCGGTGACCGTCGTGCCGTTCTGGTCGGCGATCACCGGGAGCCGCGGCGCGGCGACGTCGTAGCGGCTGAAGACCTCGTCCTCGGCCTTGCGGCGCAGGGCGGAGAACGCCCTGGCGTGCACGGGCGGGCGCATCGAGTACATCGAGTACCCGCCCGCGTCCCGGATGCGCTGCTTGAAGAAGTCCAAAGAGGACTCGCGCACCGAGACGAAGTAGAAGTCGTCGTCCAGGTAGCCGGAGATCTCGTACCACTCGCCGCGGGCCTCCATCTCCGCGAGGATCTCCTTGGTCCGCTCCTCGGACGTGCGGACGAACGACTGGGTGATGACGTCCGAGTACTCCGTCGCGAAGAACTCCTCCTCGCACCGCGCGAGTTCGGCGGTCATCCGCACGACGTCGCCGAACGGCATCGACTCGACGAACGCCGTCGCGGCCTTCTGCCCGAAGCTCGGCCCCACGCACAGGTCGGGGTCGAGCCCCATCGCGTCCACGGCCCGGTCCGCCAGCGCGACGGAGTTGATCAGGAACGCGATCTGCGTGGCCTCGGAGTACTCGTGGTCGGTGGCGCGGAAGCGTTGCAGCACCGAGTAGCCCAGCGCCTCGTCGGCGGCGGCGAGCCGCCGACGGGCGTAGCGGTCCAGCACCATGTACCTGCCGACGTCGGCGAAGTTGCACGGTCCCATTCCGGGGAACACGATCGCGGTGAGCCCCTGTTCCACTTCGCCGTCCCGCGGGGCGCTCTGCGTGTTCTCCATGTCGGTTGGTCCCCGTTCTCCCTCAGACGCTGGCGCCGTCGGGGACCTCGGCCAGCGCGAGCTGCTCCAGGTGCAGCCGGTCGGGCTTGCCGTTGCGGTTGAGGGGGAAGTTCTCCAGCACGTGCACCCGGTTCGGCCGCTCGTAGACGGGCAGCAGCTCACCGAGCAGTTCACGCCAGAAGTGCGGCTCGCGGTCCAGCGCGTCCTCGATGAAGAACACCAACTGGCACCCGCGGCGCTCGTCCGGGATCGACACGACCTTCGCGGAACAGCCCTTCTCCGCCACCTTGCGCTCGATGATCTCCGGGTAGAGCGTGTACCCCATCCGCGTCACCGCGAACTTCCGCCCGAACACCGACAGGTTCCCGTCCGCGTCGAGCTTCCCGAAGTCCCCGGTCTGGAACCACTGCTGCGTGTGCGGCACCAGCGTGCCGTCCTCCGCGAGGTAGCCCTCCATCACGTCGGGCGTGTTGACCAGCACCTCACCGATCTGGTCGACCGGCACCTCGTGCCCGTCGTCGTCGACGACCTTGATCTCCAGCCCGTCCATCGCCTTGCCGCAGGCGGACGGGTTCTCCGGCGTCGCGAACGACACGTTGCCCATCTCGGTGCTGCCGTAGCTGTCCAGCAGCGGCAACCCGAACCGGTCGACGTACGCCTTGGTGAGCGACGGGTCCAACGGCGCGGCACCACTGCAGAACATCCGCACCGAGTCGACGTTCAACCCGGCTTCCGGACGCTTCTGCACGATGTTCAGCAGACTGCGGTAGGTGGACGGAGTGGCGTCCACGACCGTCACCCCGGTCTGCCCAGCCATGACCAGCGCCCGGTCGATGCGCCGGTAGGGCGCGATCACCAGCGAACAGCGCTCCTGCCACGCGATCAGCACCATGGACAGCCCGTACTGGTGCGAGAACGGCAGCAACGGCATCAGCACGTCACCCTGGCGATGACCGACCTGGGCGGCGTTGCGACGCAGGTTCTCCAGGAACTTCCCACCGGACTTCACAATGCCCTTGGGCGTCCCCGTCGAACCCGATGACCACATGATCAGACCATCGGGCCGATCACACCAGTCGGAGAAGTCCAGCTCGTCCCGCAACGGCGTCCGATTGGCCGCGGCCACCAGCAACTCGTAGATGAACACCCGACTCTCATCGGGATCGATCGGCGCGTCCTCGTCAACCAGACACATCTTCACGCCAGCCTGATCAGCGATCCGCCGCGTCTGATCGGCCCGCTCCTGACTGTCCACCATGACGATCGACGCCCCGACGTGCATCAACGCGAGGAGCGTCACAACCCAACCAGCCGAGTTGCCGGCTTTCAGCATCACCCGACAACCGTGACCGATACCGTTCTCACCCAACACGTCGGCCACGCGCAGGGCGTTCTGCTCGAACTCGGGAAATGTCAACACCGAGTCGGTCGAGAAGAGTTTCGCGGTCATCTGCGGCACTCCTCCTTCCTCTTGCTCACGGGGCCACGGAGGAGCACGACAACAGCGCGCCGCTCGGCAGCAAGAAGTAATTCGTGAAAGCACTGCCCTGCTGGGGGTACTGAAGGAAAGCATGGCCGGCTTTGTCGAGGTGCAACGAAGTCCAACTGGGACAAGGGTATTATTACGATGTTGCGACAGGAAACCCCTGACCAGTCCCCTAGGGCCCCCTAGCCGTGATCGCACTGATCGGTGCGGTTAGCGGGGTGGAATCGACGCGGTGTCGGTGGGGTGGGAGGGGGGTTGACTTGGGGGAACGGGTGGAGGCTGTCCGCTTTGGACCCCAGGAGGGCAACAGGGGTGGCGCGTCTCAGAACCCAGGGCACGGGATGGCCAGACGGGGGCCGGGGAGCTGGGGGCCGAGGGGCCAGGGGCGGGAGCAGCCGACCATCTACGAAACCGGACCTCGACGACTGCCGACCACCAACGAAACCGGCGCCAGCAGCCGCTGACCGCTTACGAAGCCGGACGCCGCCTACGCAG
>NZ_JANYMP010000043.1 GCF_025061645.1 Umezawaea endophytica
CGAGCGGCGAGGTCCATCTCGACGCGCGTCTCGGCGGGGACGCCCGCCGCGACCGTGCCGCGGAGCAGCCACACCGCCGTCGCGACGAGCAGGCCCGCGCCACCGGCCGCGAGGAACGCGACCGACGTGCCGATGTGCTCGACGAGGTAGCCGCTGATCGACTGGCCGATGGCCAGGCCGACGGTGACGGCGGTGATGACCCAGCCGAACGCCTCGGTGGCCGTGCCCTTCGGCGCGACCTGCTCGATCGCGGCCGAGTGGGTGGTCGCCTGCGGCGTGACCAGGGTGCCGACGAGCAGCATCGTCAGGCCAAGCCAGATCAGCGTGGTCGGGATGGCGAGCAGCAGCGACAGCGCGCCGAACCCGCCGAGCAGCGCGGGCAGCCGCAGGTGCATCGACTTGGGGAACGGCCGCATCGCGTACAGGACGCCGAACACGACGGAGCTGATCGACCACGCGCTCAGCAGCAGGCCGCCCAGGCTGATGTGGCCCGCGTTCGCGGCGGCCGCGGGCACCGCGACCTCGATGAACCCGATCGTGACGCCGAAGCCGAGCGCGGCGAGCGCGACCGTGCGCATGCCGGGGCTGGCCAGCGCGCCGAGCAGCTTGCGGTTCTCCACGACGGCCGGGCGCACGGCGCGGACGGTGGGGTTGAGCGCGAACCAGGTGGCGCCGACGATCATGCAGACGACGCCGATGACGACGCCCGTGCCCGCCCACGGTGCCGCGACCAGCAGTCCGGACAGGCCGGGGCCGAGGATGAAGAAGACCTCCATGCTGATCGCCTCGTAGGCGTAGCCCGCGAGCCGGGTCGAGCCCGGCGGGACCATGCGGGCCCAGAGCGCGCGGGACGCGGAGCCGACCATCGGTTCGGTGAACCCGACGAGGAACGCCAGCGGCAGCATCACGACGACCGGCGCCTTCGCCTCGACGGAAATGATCGCGGCGGTCGCGAACACCGCCAGCAGCCCGGTCGTGACGAGCAGCGGCCTGGTGGGGCCGAGCCGGTCCATCAGCCTGCCCTGCACGACCGCGCCCACCGCGACACCGACCAGCGAACCCGCCGACACCAGGCCGGCGATGGCGAACGAGCCCGTCGAGCGCTGCACGTAGAGCAGCATCGACAGGCCGACCATCGCGATCGGGAGCCGGGCGAGGAGGGACGCGACCACGGGGCCGCGCATTCCGGGGGTGGTGAGGGCGGCGCGGTAGTCGGCGAGACGGGCAGAGTGGGACATGCGTACCAGTGTGCCCGACAGTGGTACGCCCGTACCAGTCATTTCGCGGTGCGGTTCATCACCGGGGGCGCATCCGTTGCGATTTGGTCACGACAATGCGATGTACGGGTGAAAGTTGGCAACGAAAGTGCTGAACACGACGTCTTACAGGGTGACAGGGCTTGAAGTACCGGGGAGTCGCCGTGCGATCGTGTGCGCGGAGGTTCGCCGAACGGGCGCCCGCCGTCCGTGAAGATCACCGCACAGGTTTGGGCGGAGATCGGACCGGGTAACCAGACCTACTGCCGGCGACGAGGGTCGGGGCCTGAACGCCGGAGTTGGGTAGCGCGGTTCGTCGGGGGATGGACCACGCGAAGCAAAGGGACCGGTGCGCCGCGTCGGGGGCGGCGCCCGGTCCCTTTGTGCTTCGTGAGGCCTACCGAGCCCGGCGAGCCAGTCGCTCGGGGTCGAGGATCAGCACGCTCTTGCCCTCCAACCGCAGCCAGCCGCGGTGGGCGAAGTCGGCGAGCGCCTTGTTCACGGTCTCCCGCGAGGCGCCGACGAACTGCGCGATCTCCTCCTGCGTCAGGTCGTGGGTGACCCGGAGCAGGCCTGCCTCCTGACTGCCGAACCGCTGGGCGAGCTGGAGCAACGCCTTCGCGACTCGGCCCGGCACGTCGGTGAAGATCAGGTCGGCCAGCATGGAGTTCGTCCGGCGCAGCCTGCGGGCCAAGGCCCTCAGGAGCTGCTCGGCGATCTCCGGCCGGTTCGTGATCCACGTCCGCAGTGCGGGTCGGTCCATGCTCACCGCGCGGACCTCGGTCACCGTGGTGGCCGTCGACGTGCGCGGACCGGGGTCGAAGATCGACAGCTCGCCGAACATGTCCGACGGTCCGAAGATCCCCAGCAGGTTCTCCCGACCGTCCGGCGACTTCCGGCCGATCTTCACCTTGCCCGACTGGATGATGTACAGCCGGTCGCCCGGCTCACCTTCCGCGAAGATCACGTGGCCACGCGGGAATTCAACGGACTCCAGCGTCTGCGCCAGTGCCTCCGCTGCAGCCGGTTCAACCCCCTGGAAGATGCCCGCGCGGGCCAGGGTCTCGTCCACCTCGTCCCTCCTGTCGAGACGCGACGGCATGGTCGTGCGCCTTCCGCCTTTTGGCGGAGCCTGCGCCGTGCCGTCGATCACTGAGTGCAGTCTAAGGGTTGTGCGGTGGATCGCCTTCCGGCTCGCCGTCCCGTGTGGAGGACAGGCTGATCTTCGCCAACCCCAGACAGCCCGGTAAGGCCCACGAAGGGTGCTTCGTGGACCTTCGGATCTGCTCGGGCCCGCTAGCGGCGGGTACGCCGCTGCCGCAGGTTCCTGGCACGACCGCCCAGCCTGCGGAGCCGGAACAGCTCCAGCGCCCGGCCGATGCCGTGCCCGTAGAGCGCCCTGACCTCGTCGGGTCGCGCCTGCTCCAAGAACTCCTCGACCTCGTCCTCCTGCACGGCCACGTGCCGCAGACGAGCTTCCACGCGCTCCATGAAGAGCGCGAAGAACATGATGATGATCGGAACGGCGATGACGAACCAGGCAGTCATGATGGCTCCGATCCTTGCGCATCGTGTTTCGGGTCGCTCAAGAGGGGGTCCCTCCAGCGTGTCGAGCCTCTGACGTATGAGGACGCCTACGCCCGTACATTGGTTCCGTGCCCACCGCGAAGTTTCGCCAAACGCCTGCGGCCAAGACGGAGACCAGGTTAGGTCGCGTTCGTCGGGCCCGTCGCATGGTCCGCTTGCTCGAGGCAGGCTATCCGGACGCCCACTGCGAACTCGACTTCACCACGCCGTTGGAGCTGCTCGTCGCGGTCGTCCTGTCCGCGCAGAGCACCGACAAGGGCGTCAACCTGGTCACGCCCGCGCTGTTCCGGCGCTACCGGACGGCCAAGGACTACGCGTCCGCCGACCGCACCGAGCTGGAGGAGCTGATCCGCTCGACCGGCTTCTACCGGAACAAGGCGACCTCCCTCCTTGGCCTGGGCGCCGCGCTGGTGGAGAAGTTCGACGGCGAGGTCCCCGGCAGGCTGGAGGACCTCGTCACGCTCCCCGGCGTCGGCCGCAAGACCGCGAACGTGGTGCTCGGCGACGCCTTCGGTGTGCCGGGGATCACCGTCGACACGCACGTCGGCAGGCTGACCAGGCGCTGGGGCTGGATCACCGAGGAGGACCCGGTCAAGGCCGAGCACGCCATCGGCGCGCTGGTCGAGCGCAAGGACTGGACGATCGCGTCCCACCGGACGATCTTCCACGGCCGCCGCGTCTGCCACGCCAAGAAGCCCGCGTGCGGCGCGTGCTTCCTGGCCCCGCAGTGCCCGTCGTACGGGATCGGCGAGGTGGACCCGGACAAGGCCGCGAAGCTGGTCAAGGGCGAGGAAGCGCCGCACCTGATCGACCTGGCCGACCGCGTTCGGGCTGGTGAGAAGCTCGGGTGAGGATCGCGACGCGGTGGGCGCTGGTGGCGCTGGTGCTGGTGGTGGCGGGCGTGGTCGCGCTCTGGCCGCGCTCCGGGGACCAGCCGTCGCCGGAGCGCACCGCGAAGCCCGCACCGGACCTGGGAGTCGCGCGCAACCTCGCCGCGCTGCGCCCGTGCCCCCGCGGCGGTGATGACGGTCCGCAACCCCTCCGGGGGATCACCGCAACCTGTCTGGGTGATGGCGCGTCCACTGACGTGGCCACGACCGTCGCAGGCGGTCCGGCGCTCATCAACTTCTGGGCGACCTGGTGCCAGCCGTGCCAGGAGGAGCTCAGGGTGCTGGACGAGTACGCCCAGCAGTCCGGGGCCGTGCCCGTGGTCGCCGTGCAGGTGCAGAGCGGCGAAGCCGACGGGCTGGAACTGCTGACCAAGCTCGGCGTCCACCTGCCGTCGCTGCACGACGAGCCGGACGCGCTCCGCAAGGCGCTGAAGGCGCCGCCCACCCTGCCCGCCAGCTTCGTCGTCCAACCGAATGGTTCAGTGATCCAAGTTACATCTCCGCTGGTTTTCTCCTCGCCGGACCAGGTCCGGGAGGCCGTTCGATGACGCTCCTGACCGACCCGGCGGACGTGCCGGAGTGGATGGCCACGCTCGTGAAGGCCGCCACCCAGATCGACGCCAAGGCGTTCTCCAGGATGACCGCGCCCGCCACCGGGACGACCCGCGCGGCGGCCGTGCTGATGCTCTTCGGCGAGGGCAACGACGGCCCTGACGTGCTGCTCCTGCGTCGCTCGGACACGCTCGGGTCGCACCCCGGCCAGGTCGCGTTCCCCGGCGGAGCGGCCGACCCGACCGACGACGGACCGGTCGACACGGCGCTCCGCGAGGCCCGCGAGGAGACCGGCGTGCTCCGCGAAGGGGTGCGCCCGGTGCTCGTCCTGCCGGACCTGTTCGTGCCCGTGTCCGGCTTCGTCGTCAGCCCGGTGCTCGCACATTGGCATGAACCATGTCCGGTGGAGCCCGTAGACCCTGCTGAGACCGCGGCGGTGGCGAGGGTGCCGATCGCCCACCTCGCGGACCCGGCCAACCGGTTCCTCGTGAGCCACCCCTCGGGCTACGTGGCACCCGCGTTCTCCGCACCTGGCATGTTGGTGTGGGGTTTCACGGCAGGACTGCTCAACGGCCTCATCGCACTCGGCGGGTGGGAACGCCCGTGGGACGGGACCGACGTTCGAGACCTTGATCTAGCGCTGCGCGCTACGTAGAAGCTTGCCGGAGGTTGTGGGCGTGAATTGGGTCGACCTGCTGGTGCTGGCGCTCGCCGTGTTCGCGGCGGTGTCCGGCGCCCGGCAGGGCATGGTCATCGCCCTGCCCGCGTTCATCGGTGTCCTGGTCGGTCTCGTGCTGGGCACCCAGCTCGCGCCGCTCGTGGTCTCGCAGTTCGACAACGTCGTGACCAAGGTGGTCTTCGCGGTCGGCATCGTGATCCTGCTGGTCGCGCTCGGCGAGACGCTGGGCGTCTACATCGGCCGGATGGTGAAGCCGCACGTCAACTCGACGCCGTTGCGGGGCCTGGACAACGCGCTCGGCGCGATCGTCCAGGGCCTCGTGGTGTTCGTCGTGGCGTGGATGATCGCCCTGCCGCTGACCTCGGTCGCCGGCCTGCCGTCGCTGGCGAAGGCGCTCAACCAGTCCGTGCTGCTCAAGACGGTCGACGACACGATGCCGCAGGCCGCCCGCCAGTTGTCGGACGACCTCCAGAAGCTGTTCGACGTGTCCGGCTTCCCGGCCGCGATGGACCCGTTCAACCGCACGCCGCTCAAGGACGTCGGCCCGCCCAACCCGGAGCTGGCGGCGAACCCGATCGTGCAGAAGCTCCGGCCCAGCGTGCTCAAGGTCCGCGGCCGGGCCCCGTCGTGCTCGCGGGCGCTGGAGGGCACCGGGTTCGTCGTCGCGCCCGAGCGGGTCATGACGAACGCGCACGTCGTCGCGGGCACCAGCGAGGTGACTGTCGAGGTCGGCCGCGGCCAGTTCGACGCGACCGTGGTCCTCTACGACGCCCAGACCGACGTGGCGATCCTCGCCGTGCCGGACCTGGAGGCCACACCGCTCCAGTTCGTCAACGAGGAGATCCCGCAGGGCACCGACGGCATCGTGCTGGGCTACCCGCTGGACGGCCCGTACACGGCGTCCGAGGCGCGGGTGCGCGAACGCATCCCGATGCTGCGCGGCCCGGACATCTACGACGCGCAGACCGTGACCCGCGACGTCTACACCGTGCGGGCGAAGGTCCGCAGCGGCAACTCCGGCGGCCCGCTGGTCGACCCGCAGGGCCGGGTGATGGGCGTGGTCTTCGGCGCGGCCGTCGACGACCAGGAGACCGGCTTCGTGCTCACCGCGCAGGAGGTCCAGGCCGAGGTCGAGAAGGCGTCGCAGTTGGTGCGCAAGGAGTCGACCCAGAGCTGCGCTAGTTAGGATGGTCGCTGCTCCGCAGACTCCGGCTCGGCCGCCTGTAGTCGGCAGTTCGGCCTCGATTTTTTTCGAGTCGGACAGAGACTTCGTCACCGCCCGACTCGAAAAAAATGGTGACCGACCTACCGACGCGGCCTCGCGTGGTGGGGTCAGGTCTGGCTGAGGAACTCGGCCAGCACGCGGCTGGTGGTGTGCGGCGCTTCCTGGTGGGGGAAGTGGCCGATCTCCGGCAGGCAGCGGAACTTCGAGTTGGGGCCGAGCCAGTAGGACGAGTGGCGGGCCGTGGGTTCGAGCATGATCGGGTCCATCGCGCCGTGCAGTTGCAGCACGGGCACCTCGAGCCTGCGGTCGATGGTCTCGATGAACCGCCTGCCGTCGCTGCGGACCTGCGAACGCAGCGCCCAGCGGTAGTACTCCAGCGCGCTGTGGGCGACGCCGGGCACCATCATCGCCTCGCGGTTGCGGCGGACGACCTCGTCGAACTCGGGCGCGACCGTCCACTTGGGACCTGACCACGTCCGCAGGAGGTGGCCGACGTTGGCCGCGCGGTCGCTGGTCAGCCAGCGTTCCGGGTAGATCGGAGCCTGGAAGCGGAACACGTGACCGCTGGCCCGGCCCTGGCCGCGCGGGTTCTTGCGGATGGCCCGGCGCAGCGCGAGCGGGTGCGGTGCCGAGATCGCGGACACCGAGCGCACGAGCCGGGGGTGCATCGCGCCGACGGTCCACGCCAGCAGCCCGCCCCACGCGTGGCCGACGAGGTGGGCGCGGCGTTCCCCGAGCGCCTTGACCAGCCCCGCCACGTCACCGGCGAGCGTCCACCCGTCGTACCCGCGGGGCGGCTTGTCCGAGTCGCCGTACCCGCGCAGGTCGACCGCGACCGCGCGGTAGCCCGCTTCGGCGAGCGAGGTCAGTTGGTGCCGCCACGACCACCAGAACTCCGGGAACCCGTGCAGCAGCAGGACCAGCGGGCCGTCGCCCATTTCGGCGACGTGCAGCCGGATGCCGTTGGCGGAGACGTCCCGGTGGGTCCACGGTCCGCTGATCCGCACCGTGGACGGATCAGGTGGCAGGCGCACCGCGCGCCTAGCTGGCTTCGCCGCGGTGTCGCAACGTGTCGACGATGTCCTTGGCGGATTCGATGGTGCGCTCCGGCTTCCGCAGCTTCTTGAGCTTGCGCACGCCCAGCAGCACGAACAGGCCGGTGACGAGCAGCATGGCCACGAACACCGTCAGAAACGACAGCGACAGGGGCCAGCCGAAGATGTCGTAGAGGGCGTAGCCGATGGTCAGGAACAGGAAGAAGAGGCTGAACAGCAGCACCGTCAACGCGACGATGAAGTAGACGCTGCCAGTGATCCCCTTCTTGACCTCCTTGACGACCTCGGACTTCGCCAGCTCGACCTCGGCCCTGACCAGGGTGGACAGGTGGCCCGTCGCATCGCGCACGAGCCCGCCGAGCGACGTCTCCTCCGCGATCTTCGCCGGGTTCTCCGCCGTCAGCGGGATCGACGGGACGGGCGGCAGACCGTCGCTTCCACGGCTGCCGTTGGTGTTCTCCCTCGCGCTGGTCACCGGCTCATCGTGCCATGCACGCCGGCGCGCAGCCGTTCGGCTGGCGGATCACGTGACTTCGTTGTCACGTTGGTGCACGCGGCTGCGCCGAACGAGCAGAACAGCGGCGAGCAGAGAGGCCGTCAACGAGGCCAGCAGCACGGCCGCCTTCGCCTGCTCGGCCGCAGGTCCGTCCAGTGCGAGGTCGGCGATCAGCAGACTCACGGTGAACCCGACACCCCCCAACATCCCGACGGCCACAACGTCCCGCGGCCCCGCCCCACGAGGCCACACGGCCACCCCCAACCACACCGCGAGCGCCGCCGAACCAACGATCCCCACCACCTTGCCGACCACCAGCCCGGCCATGACACCGAGCGCGATCCGATCCGAGAACAGCGCACCCAGCGCGTCGGCACCAAGGGGCACGCCAGCCGCGAACAGCGCGAACACCGGCACGGCGACCCCAGCGGAGAACGGCTGGAGCCGGTGTTCAAGCCGAACAGCAGGCGAACGCTCCTCACGCGGGTCCAGTCGCACCCGCGTCAACAACCCGAGCACCACCCCCGCGACCGTCGCGTGCACACCAGCCGCGTGCACCAGCCCCCACGTCACCACCGCGATCGGCACGTAGAGCCACGCGCTGCGAACCCGCCTGTGCTGGAGGTACGCGTAGAGCGCCATCAACGCCAGCGCCCCGACCGCCGCGAGGACGTTGAACTCAGACGTGAACAACACGGCGATCACCAGGATGGCACCGAGGTCGTCGACCACCGCAAGACTGAGCAGGAACACCCGCAAACTGCCGGGCAACCCCGACGCGGTGATCGCCAAGACACCCAACGCGAACGCGATATCAGTAGCCACAGGAATCGCCCACGCCCGCCCAACACCAGGCTCCCCCCAAGCCACCCCCACCGCGACCAGCGCCGGAACAACCATCCCACCCAAGGCAGCGATCACCGGCAGGACCGCGGCCTTCAGCTTCGACAACTCCCCGACAACCAACTCCCGCTTCAGCTCAAGCCCCGCGACGAAGAAGAACACCGCCAACAACCCGTCCTTCGCCCAGTCACCGACGCTGAGGTCGAGGTGCAGGACGGAGGGACCGATCCGCAGGTCACGCAGACCCACGTACAAATCGCCGAACGGCGAGTTGGCCCAGACCAACGCGACAGCGGTGGCAACGAGCAGCACCACCCCACCGACGGTCTCGGTGCGCAGGTAGCGGGCGAAGTCGGTGACGATGGCCGGCCGGTGGGACTTCAAGTGATCAACTCCGGGGTAGTGGACAGCACAATACTGCTGCCGACCAGACTTCCCGGCTCACCGAAACCAGTATAACCCACGAAACAGCGCGTTGAACGGACCGTTCACCACGGCCAGAGGTCAAGCAACAAAAACTGTCGGACCCCTGCCGTAGCGTTGAATTCGGGGGACCCATCCCTCGCGCGCGGGGGGACAGCACGAGATGGTGACCCACTGCGAGACCGGCTCGAAAAGGTGGCCCACTACGGAACCGGCGCTCAAAGGTGACCCACCACGAAACCGGTCCGAAAAGGTGGCCCGCCACGAAACCGGCACCCAAAAAGAAGAGCCCACGACGGGACCGGCAGACCGACCGGGAGGCCCTAAAACCGTGGCCGATTTTACTTGGGGGATTCGACCCTTAAACTTGCGCCGGGCGGCAGCTTCACCTTCTGCCCTTTAGTGCCCGGCGAAGGGTCGAATCTAGGGGCCCCAAGTCAAATCGGCCACACCCCGCCGGAACGCGACCCCCCCGTGGTCGGCCCCCGGAACCATCCCAAAGGCCGACCACCCCACAAACTCAATCCTCAGAACTACCTTTCAACCCACTGGAGATCAAATCCATCACCGAAGAATCCGCCAACGTCGTCACATCCCCGACCTGCCGATTCTCCGCCACATCCTTCAACAACCGCCGCATGATCTTCCCAGACCGAGTCTTCGGCAACTCCGGCACAACCATGATCTGCCGAGGCTTCGCAATAGGCCCGATCTCCTTGGCCACGTGCTCCCGCAAGGCCTTGATCGCCTCAGCCCCCGAAGCACTATCCGCCACCCCACCACGCAGGATCACAAAAGCCACGATCCCCTGCCCGGTAGTAGCATCAGAAGCCCCCACCACAGCAGCCTCAGCCACCGTAGGATGCGAAACCAACGCCGACTCAACCTCAGTCGTAGAAATCCGATGACCAGACACGTTCATCACGTCATCAACCCGACCCAACAACCAAATATCCCCATCGGCGTCATACTTCGCCCCATCCCCGGCGAAGTAGAACCCCTCCTCGGCGAACCGCGACCAGTAAGTATCCCGGAACCGCTCCTCATCCCCCCAAATCCCCCGCAACATCGCGGGCCAGGGCTGGTCGAGCACCAGGTACCCACCCCCACCGTGCGCGACCTCGACCCCCTGCTCGTCAACGACCTTCGCCCCGATCCCGGGCAACGGCCGCTGCGCAGAACCAGGCTTGGTAGAAATAACCCCAGGCAACGGCGAAATCATGATCGCACCGGTCTCGGTCTGCCACCACGTGTCCACGATCGGCGCCTTACCAGCCCCGATGTGCTCCCGGTACCAAATCCAAGCCTCCGGGTTGATCGGCTCACCGACACTCCCCAGCACGCGCAACGACGAAAGGTCGTACTTCGCGGGGATGTCGTCACCCCACTTCATGAACGTGCGGATCAACGTGGGCGCCGTGTAGTAGATCGACACCCCGTACTCCTGCACGATCTCCCAGTGCCGCCCCTCGTGCGGGGTGTTGGGCGTGCCCTCGTAGACGACCTGGGTCACCCGGTTGGCGAGCGGCCCGTACACGATGTAGCTGTGCCCGGTCACCCAGCCGATGTCCGCGGTGCACCAGTACACGTCCGTGTCCGGCTTTAGGTCGAACACGTTGTGGTGCGTGTACGCCGCCTGCGTCAGGTACCCGCCGGTCGTGTGCAGGATGCCCTTCGGCTTCCCGGTCGTCCCGGACGTGTACAGGATGAACAGCGGGTGCTCGCTGTCGAACGCCTCCGGCGTGTGCGAATCGGACTGCGCGTCCACGACGTCGTGCCACCACACGTCGCGGCCCTCGACCCAGTCCACATCGGACTCGGTGCGCTTCACGACGAGCACGTTGGTGACGCTGGGGGTCTGCGCGACGGCCTCGTCCACGGCGGCCTTGAGCGACACGGGCTTGCCGCGCCGGTACTGGCCGTCGGTGGTGATCACGATCTTCGCGGAGGCGTCGTCGATGCGGGTGCGCAGCGCCTCGGCGGAGAAGCCCGCGAAGACGACGCTGTGCGTCGCGCCCAAGCGGGCGACGGCGAGGATGGAGAAGATCGCCTCGGGCACCATCGGCATGTAGATCGCGACCCGGTCGCCGGTCTCCAGGCCGAGCGAGACGAGCGCGTTCGCGGCCTTGGAGACCTCGCGCTTGAGGTCGTTGTAGGTGATCGTGCGCTTGTCGCCGGGCTCGCCGACCCAGTGGATCGCGACCTGGTCGCCGTGGCCGGACTCGACGTGCCGGTCAACGCAGTTGTAGGCGACGTTGAGCTTGCCGCCGACGAACCACTTCGCGAACGGCGCCTCCGACCAGTCGAGCACCTGGCCCCACTTGGTGTCCCAGTCGAGGCGGTCGGCCTGCGCGGCCCAGAACGCGTCGCGGTCGGCACTCGCATCGTCGTACAGCTTGGACGTCGCGTTCGCCTGCGCGGCGAACTCCGCGCTCGGCGGGAACGTCCTGCTTTCCGTGTGCAGGTTGTCCAGAGCTGGGCCCTGGCCCGACGGCTGGGTCATCGAAACTCCAATCGGTGGATACTCCGGCACTTGGACCGGGGAGGTGTCGATCTTTGAACGGCACCGGGGACGGCAGGGTCCGAAGTGGACGAGCGACTTCGATCATCACGGGTAGACCGGATAGTCTGCGGGACGTGTCGGGGGCGGTGGTGCAGCGGGCGTACCGCTATCGCTTCTACCCCACCGAGGGGCAAGTGGCGGAGTTGTCGCGGACGTTCGGCTGCGTCCGGCTGGTCTACAACCGGGCGTTGGAGGCCCGCACCACCGCGTGGCGTCAGGAGCGGCGGCGGGTCGGCTACGGCGACACGTCCGCGCTGCTCACCGCATGGAAGCGGACTCAGGACCTGGCGTTCCTGAACGAGGTGTCGTCGGTGCCGTTGCAGCAGTGCCTGCGGCACCAGCAGAAGGCGTTCACCAACTTCCACGGCAAACGGGCCGCCTACCCGAGGTTCAAGTCCCGCAAGAAGTCGAGGGCCTCGGCGGAGTACACCCGGTCCGGGTTCCGGTGGCGCGACGGCGTGCTCACCCTGGCCAAGATGGACCGGCCGCTGGCGATCGTGTGGTCGCGTCCGCTGCCCGAGGGCGCTGAACCCTCGACCGTGACAGTGTCGCGGGACCCGGCCGGTCGGTGGCACGTGTCGATCCTGGTCGGCACCACCATCGACCCGCTCACCCCCACGAGGGCCGAGGTCGGCGTCGACGCCGGACTGACCTGCCTGCTGACCCTCTCCACCGGCGAGAAGATCACCAACCCAAGGCACGAGCGCCGGGAACGGACGGCGTTGGCCCGCGCGCAACGCGACCTGGCCCGCAAGGTCAAGGGTTCGAACAACCGGGACAAGGCCCGGACCAGGGTCGCCCGCGTGCACGCCCGGATCGCCGATCGACGGCGGGACCTGCTGCACAAGCTGACCACTCGACTCGTTCGTGAGAACCAAACGATCGTGATCGAGGACCTCGCCGTCCGCAACATGGTCAAGAACCGCAACCTGGCCCGTGCGATCGGTGACGCGTCGTGGTCGGAGTTCCGGTCCATGCTGACCTACAAGGCCGGCTGGTACGGCCGCGCGGTGATCGCGGTGGACCGGTGGTACCCGTCCAGCAAGACCTGCTCGCACTGCGGCCACCTGCTCGACGCGTTGCCGCTGGGTGTGCGGGAGTGGGCGTGTCCCGGTTGTGGCGAGGTCCACGACCGTGATGTCAACGCCGCGCGAAACATCCTGGCCGCCGGACGGGCGGTCGCAGCCTGCGGAGACGGAGTCAGACCGAACCGGCGCCAGTAGTCGGTGAGGCATCTGTCGGAACCTCCCTTCCGGGGGAGAGGAAACAGGAATCGTCCGCTGTGAGGCGGATGGGAATCCCCAGTCCTTCGGGACCGGGGAGGACGTCAAGGTGCGAGACCTCCTACATTCCTGACCTACGTGCGGAGCGGCAGTGCTTGACCGTAGTGCCGGACGACCCGGATCGACAGGCTCGGCACACGAAAAGGTTCAGACCAATTCCGCGTACAGTCGAAACACCTGGGTAACTGTGTAACTCCGCTCGCCGGTCCGTGCCACCGTTCGTCGGCTGAACGACCCGTCCGTTGCGACGAACGGCCCCCGCGTGACGCCGCTCACCCCTGATCGGACTAATTCCCGCTGGTCAGCCCTTCGCGCACGGCGGGCCACTCCGGCGCGGTCACGGAGTACGCGGCGGTGTCGCGCAGCGTGCCGTCCGGTCGCACGCGGTGTGCGCGGAGCGTGCCCTCGTAGGTCGCGCCGAGCCGTTCGATCGCCGCGCGGGACCGGGTGTTGAGCACGTCGGTGTGCCAGCCGACGCGGTGCGCTCCCAGCACGTCGAACGCGCGCCCCATCAGCAGCAGCTTCGCGTTCGTGTTCAGGCCGGTGCGCTGCCAGCGCGCGCCGATCCACGTGTGTCCGATGTGGACGGCGCGGTGGACGGGGTCGACGTCGTAGTACGACGTGGTGCCCGCGACCTCGCCGGTCGCCGGGTCGATCTGGACCCACGGCAGCCGGTTGGGGTCGGCCAGCGCCTTGACGACCATCGCCCGCGTCTCGTCGACGGTCGTGGGCTGGACCATCCCGAGCCACGTCCAGACGGCCGGGTCCTCGCCCGCCTCGTGCAGGCCCTCGGCGTGGTCCTCGGTCAACGGCTCCAGCCGGACGTGCGGGCCGGTCATCACGGGTCGGTCGAACCAGTCGGTGCTCACGCCGCCTGACGCTATGTCGGAAGTGGCCACTCGTGAACGGCCATAACAGGGTAATCCCGGATGGCCACTTTACCGGCGGGTAATGTCCGCGCCGTGACCGATCCGCTGGCTCCGCTGCTGGACCTGCCCGGTGTGGCCGACGCCGTCGCCAACGCCAAGAACGCCGTCTTCCAGGTGCACCGCCACCGGGTGAACCTGCGCGGCTGGGCGACGACCGCCGCCGAGGCGTCCGTGCGCGCCGCCCGCGCGTCCGCCGCGCTCGACGGCGGACCGACCGCGATCCCGGAGGACGGCTCGGTGACGGACCCCGTGCTGGCCGGGTCGCTGCGGGTCGCCGAGGCGCTCGGCACGCTGCTGCCGACGTGGGAGCGCGCGCCGTCGCAGGCGCTGGCCCGGCTGCACCTGCTGGCCGCCGCCGACTTCGACGGCGAACTGGGCAGGCCCCGGCTCGACCCCGGTGTCGCCGACCGGCTGGACCTGCTCGCGGGCCTGCTGACCGGCGGTTCGAAGGCGCCAGGTCCGCTGCTGGTGTCGATCGTGCACGGCGAGCTGCTGGCGCTGTCGCCGTTCGAGAGCGCGAACGGCGTGGTGGCACGGGCCGCGGCGCGGCTCACGTCGATCTCCACGGGGCTCGACCCGAAAGGTCTCGGCGTCCCGGAGGTCCACTGCCTGCGCAGGCAGAGCGAGTACGACGCCGCGCTGGTCGGGTTCACCACCGGCGAGCCGGAGGGCGTCGGCCGGTGGATCATGTTCTGCTGCGCGGCCCTGGAGGCGGGCGCCCGCGAGGCGTCGAGCATCGCGGACGCCGCCTCCGCGTGATCAGCCGAAGAAGTCGCCGACGTACCCGAGGCGCGCCGGGCCGGACAGGGAGTTCGGCCACGCCACCGTCACGGTGCGGTCGCTCGCGGCGGTCGACGGCAGGGTGAAGGTCGCGGACGCGACCGGGTAGCCCTGGCCGGTGCCCTTCCTGGAGGCGATGTAGACGACCTTCGGGCTACCGGGGACCAGGACGGCGGCCTCGGCCCCCGCGGGGTCCGGGGAGACGACGCCGATGGGCAGCGGGTTGCCCGACGGGTCGTGGAAGACCAGGTCGCCGAGCGTGCCGCGCATCGTGCACGCGGTGCCCGGCTTGGCCTCGAACTCGACCTGGAAGAGCTGGTCGGCGACGTTGGGCGAGCGCCGTTCGTGCGCCACGACGTCGAGGGAGGACGCCGTGCACTGCGGCGTCGGGATGGAGGCGCCCGCCACGCCGACACCGACCACACCGAGGGCGACAGCGGCGGAACCGATCAGGACTGAGGTCTTCTTGATGATGGTCATACCGGTGAAGACGCCTCCGTCCGAACGTCGGTGGCCTGGTCGCGAGATGTGCCACTCGAGGACAACCGACGCCCGGACTCGAGCGTGATCTAGAGGATCTCGGCCAGGGCCTCCGCCGCTCGCCGGGCGTCGGAGTACCGGTTGTACAGGGGCGCGAAACCGAAGCGCAGCACGTCAGGAGGCCGGTGGTCGCCGATGACGTTCCGACCGATCAGCTTGTCCATCAGCGCGGCCGCGTCGGGGTGCCGCAGCGAGATCTGGTGCCCCCGCCACTCGTCGTCCGGCGTGATCACCTCGACGCCCGGCAGGTCCTCGACGAGCGACCGGAAGTACGCCGTCAGCTTCAGCCCCTTGGTCCGCACGTCGGTGAGCGACACCCCGTCCCACACGTCCAGCGCGACGTCGAGCGCGAGCATCGACAGGATGTCCGGCGTGCCGACGCGGGCCCGTGCGATGCCGGGGTCGGGCGTGAAGCCCTCATCCATCGCGAACGGCGCACGGTGCCCGGTCCACCCGGTCAGCGGCTGCTCGAACGTCGCCTGCGCGGCGGCGGGCACGTAGAGGAACGCGGGCGCGCCCGGTCCGCCGTTGAGGAACTTGTACGTGCACCCGACGGCCAGGTCCACGCCCAGCGCGTCCAGCTCGATCGGCAGCACCCCGGCGCTGTGGCAGAGGTCCCACACGACGCGTGCGCCGACGGCGTGCACCTGCTCGGTCACGGCGGCCATGTCCAGCATCCGGCCGGTCCGGTAGTCGACGTGGTTGAGCAGCACCACGGCCGTCCGCTCGGTCAGCTCCAGCGAGTCCGGCAGGGCGGGCCGCAGTTCGAGACCGGTCAGCTCCGCCACCGACCGGGCGATGTACCCGTCGGTCGGGAACGTGCCCGCGTCCACCACGATCTCCGCGCGGTCGGTGCCCTTCACCGCGGCCATCAGCGCCTTGAAGATGTTCACGCTGGTGGAGTCGCCAACGGCGACCTGGCCGGGAGCGGCGCCGACCAGCCTGCCGACCTTGTCGCCGACCCGTTGCGGAGCCTCCCACCAGCCCTCGGACCAGGAGCGGATCAGCCTGCGGCCCCACTGCTGCCGCACGACCTCCTGCACCCGGTCGGCGACCGCGCGCGGCGGCGCCCCCAGCGAGTTGCCGTCCAGGTAGACGACGTCGTCGTCCAGGTCGAACAGCTCGCGCACGGGTGCCAGCGGGTCGACGGCGTCGAGGTCGGTCACACGAAACTCCTCGCGGTCCACAGTTCCGGGAACACCGAACGCCGGGTGCGCTTCTCCAGGAACGCGACGCCCGCGGAGCCACCCGTGCCCACCTTGGCACCCATCGAGCGGCGGGTCGCGAGGAGGTGGTCGTAGCGCCAGCGGGCGAACTCCTCGGCGATGTCGGTCAGCGCCTCGCCGAGTTCCAGCAGGTCGCGGTCGTCGCCGCGGTAGATCTCGGCCCACACCTCCTCGACGTCGGCGTCGGGCTCGTAGGTCTTGGTCAGGTCCCGTTCCAGCACGGCGACCGGGATCGCCAGGCCGCGGCGGCGCAGCGCGGCGAGCACGTCGTCGTACAGGCTCGGCGCCGCCAACTGGGCTTCGAGGGACTCGTGCAGCTCGGGCACGGCGCGGTGCGGGACCAGCATCGACCGGGACTTCTCGCCGAGCAGGAACTCCAGCTCGCGGTAGACGCCGGACTGGAAGCCGGAGCCCTCGCCGAGCGCGTCGCGGAACGAGTTGAACTCGCCGGGCGTCATCCGCGCGATCGGCCGCCACGCGGCGTTGAGGCCCTGGAGGTGCAGGTCGCTGCGGCGCAGGGTGCGGACCGCCGCGCGCAGGTCGTCGGCCCGCAGTTCGAGCTGCGCCTGGCGCCACTCGAAGCAGAGGAGGCCGAAGTAGAGCTCCATGATCTGGGTGATGACCAGGAACGACATCTCGCGCGGGTCGTCGGAGGCCTGCTTCTGCAACGTGTGCAGGACCGAGGCGTGGACGTAGTCCTCGTACGGCGTGGTGCCGCCGAAGTCGAGCTTGGGGACCTCTTCGCCGCCGTGGATGACCGGACAAGTGCTCATGTCCTCATCATGCGTGGTCGAGTGGCATTTCTGAATGCACGTCGACGGCCGTAGGGCTGCTGATATCTCATGGCCGAAAGCCGTTTCCGCGGATAGCTTTGCGTTCATGAGCACCGACCTGGACTCCGTGGACTGGGCCCTGCTGGAAGCCCTCCAGGAGGACGCCCGGCTGTCGTACAACGAGCTGGCCAGGCGGGTGCACATCTCGCCGCCGACGGTCGCGCAGCGGGTGCGGCGGCTGGAGAACGCGGGCGTGATCACCGGCTACCGGGCCGCGGTCGACCCGACGGCGGTGGGCCGCTCGGTCGTCGCCCTGGTGCGGATGAAGTGCTACGGGCCGAGGTGCATCACCGTGCACCCGGAACTGCTCGACGACTGCCCGGAGGTGGTCGAGGTCGTGCGGCTGACCGGCGACATCTGCTCGGTCGTGAAGGTCGTGACGACGTCGGTGCAGGAGCTGGAACGGCTGCTCGTGCGGCTGGGGACCCACGGCGAGACGTCCAGCGCGATGGTCCTGTCCACGCCGATCCCGTGGCGGCCGGTGCTACCCGGTGCCCAGTGACACCATCGCCTGGCGCACGTGCCCGTCCGACCCGACGAGCGCCTCGGCGGCCCGCGCGATCGTCGCGCCGGACAGCAGGTGCACCAACGCGACCTTCAGGTCGCCGCCCGCGTCGGACAGCGCCTCCGTGCACTCCTGCTCGGCCAGCCCGGTCGCCTCGTGCAGGATCCGCACGGTCCGGCCGCGCAGCTTCGCGTTCGTGGCCCGCATGCTGACCATGAGGTTCGAGTAGGTGCGGCCCAGCCGGACCATCACCGCGGTGGAGAACGAGGTCAGCACCAGCTTCTGCGACGACCCCGCCTTCATCCGGGTCGAGCCCGCGATGGCCTCCGGGCCCGTGTCGAGCGCGATCAGCACGTCCACCTCGCACGGCGGGGGCGTGATCGGGTTGTTCGACACCAGCACGGTGTGCGCGCCCAGCGCGCGGGCCTCGCGCAGCGCGCCCACGACGTACGGCGTGCGGCCGGACGCCGTGACCCCGAGGACGAGGTCGCCCGCGGAGGCGAAGCGGCGGATCTCCGCCGCCCCGCTGCCGTCCTCGACGTTCTCCATCGCCCGCACCAGGGCCTCCGGGCCGCCCGCGTGGTGCGCCATGAACCAGTCCGGCGGGGTGTTGAACGTGGGGGACAGCTCCGCCGCGTCGAGCGTGGCGAGCCTGCCCGACGTGCCCGCACCGACGTAGTGCACCCGTCCGCCGGAGCGCAGCGCGCCGACGGCGAGGTCGGCGGCGCGCGCCAGTTGCGGCAGCACCGCCGCCACCGCGTCCGGCACCGAGTGGTCTTCCAGGTTGATCGCTCGCAGCACGTCCAGGGTGGACATCCGGTCGATGTCGAGGGTGCGCGGGTTCCGCATCTCGGTCGGGGAATCCACGCGCACCGCCACACCGTTGCCGGGCGAGGTCATTTACCGTTCTCCCGTCGTCGCCTGCCGTCGGGCCGCGCTCCCAGCCGGTGGCCGGACACCGCGTCGTACGTCGCCTCCAGCGCGGACTTCGCGCTGTCGACGTGCTGCTGCGCCACCCCGATGAACAGGCAGTCGACCACGGTCAACTGGGCGATCCGGCTGGACATCGCACCCGAGCGGAACGTGGTCTCGCGCGCGGCCGTGGTCAGCACGTGGTCGGAGACCTCGCTGATCGGCGACCGCGGGAAGTTCGTCAGCGCCACCGTCGTCGCGCCGCGGTCCTTGGCGACCCGGAGGGCCTCCACGGTCTCCGACGTCGACCCGGTGTGCGAGATGCCGACCGCGACGTCGGCGCTGGTGAGCACCGCCGCGCTGGTCAGGGCGATGTGGGTGTCGTTCCAGGCGAAGCAGACGCGGCCGATCCGGTGCAGCTTCTGCTGGAGGTCGAACGCGACGAACGCGCTCGCGCCGAACCCGTAGACGTCCACGCGGCCCGCGCCCGCGACGGCTTCCACGACGCGTTGCAGCGTCTCGACGTCGAGCTGCTCGGCGGTCTCCTCGACCGCGCGCGCGTCGGCGAACGCGACCTTGCCGACGACCTGCCGCAGGTCGTCGGTGAGCGCGATGTCACCGCCGAGGTCGCGGTCGACGCGGGCCGCGGTGCGGGCGGTGTCGGCCGCGAGGGCGATGCGCAGCTCGGGGTAGCCGCCGACGCCGATGGCCTTGCAGAAGCGGGTCACCGTCGTCTCGCTGGTGCCCGCGGCCTCGGCGACCTCGGTGATGCTGCGGTGCGCGACCGTGGCGGGGTTCTCCAGGACGACCTTGGCGACCCGCTGCTCGGCGCGGGCCAGGCCCGGCAGGAGGGAGCGGATCTTGACCAGTGGGCTGGCGTCGACGTAATCAGGGTGGTGGCTGGACACGTGGGAAACTTACTAACCGTCACTGGCCCGGTCAACGCGTGGGAGGAGTAACTCGGGCATGATTGTGAGGAATTCTCACCCGGATGGGCGCTGGGCCCTCACGCACCGTCCGAGCACGTCGACGCAGGGTGCTCACCGGTTCACCCGCAGCCAGCCCGCGGACGTCAGCGCCTCGGGGTTCCGCTCGGCGTCGAGCAGCGTCCCGCGGTCGCCCAGAACCCGGATCCCGTCCAGGTAAACACCTCTGCCGCCGTAGCCGGTGCCGCGCGTGTAGACCCAGCGGAGCCGGTTCGCGTCCACGGCGACGTCGACCCGTTTCCACGTCCTCGTGCCCGTTCCGGTGAGGGTCGTCAGATCGCGCCACGTCGTCCCGTCACCCGCTTGGAGCACGACACCGTCCCCGACGTCCAGGTCGACGAACGCGTCGAACGACACCCGCCGCGCGCCGGGGAGGTCACCGGTGGTGAGCGTCGCGCCGGACGTGGAGGGCGTCCACGCGTCCGGCCCGCGCTGCGGACGGACGGCGAGCGCCTTGGCGAGGCCGTCCGCCACGGCCCGGCGGGCCGGGTTGACGGAACCCCAGTCGCGGGACGGGTGCACGCGGTTGGTCAGCAGGATCGCGATCGACCGCGACATCGGGTCGAGCACGAGCGACGTGCCGGTGAACCCGGTGTGCCCGGCCGTGCGGGGTGAGCTGAGCGCCCCCATGTACCAGCGCTGGTCCAGTTCGAAGCCGAGCCCGTGGGCGTTGCCGGGGAACTCGGTGTTGAAGTCGGTCAGCATCCGCTCGACGGTCTTCGGCCGCAGGATCCGGTGGCCGTCGTACGTGCCGCCGTTGAGGATCGCCTGACCGAGCACGGCCAGGTCGCGCGCCGTGGAGAACACGCCCGCGTGCCCGGCGACGCCGCCCAGCGACCAGGCGTTCTCGTCGTGCACGGTGCCGCGGACCATGCCCCGGCTGGTGTTCGGCTGGTACTCCGTCGCCGCGATCCGGTCTAGCTTGGCCGCGGGCGGGTTGTAGCCGGTGTCCACGAGCCCGAGCGGACGGGTGATCCCGTCGCGCACCAACCGGTCCAGCGGCGACCCGCTGACCCGTTGGACCAGCACGCCCAACGTGATCAGGTTCAGGTCGGAGTACGTGTACGTCGACCCCGGCGGCGTCTTCGGCGCCACGTCCATGACGGCCTTGATCCGCGACGGCACGTCCGGCCACGCCTGCCACAGCGGCAGGTACGGCTCCAGGCCCGAGGTGTGGGTCAGGAGCTGCTCGACGGTGATGTCGGCCTTGCCGTTCACGCCGAACTCGGGGAGGTACCGCGACACCGGCTGGTCGACGCGCACGCGACCCCGGTCGACCTGCTGCATGACCACGATGGACGTGAACAGCTTCGAGATCGACGCGAGGTCGAAGATCGTGTCCTCGGCCATCGGCACCCGCCGCTCCACCGGCAGCTCGGTGGTCTTGTCGGAGTACCGCACCGCCCACCCGGCGGGCCGGTGGGCGACGACCGCGCCGTCGTGGACCATCAGCGTCACCGCGCCGGAGAACAGCGGGTGCCCGGTCGCCGCGTCCACGTCGGTGTAGCCGCGGACCCGCTCGAGCGCGGCGTCGATCGGCCCCGCCTCCAGCCTGCCGGGGTGGAGCGTGGTCCACGCGGGCGAGAACCCCGCGTGCGGGCGGTCGAACCGACCGGTCGACGGGTCCGCGTGCGCGGGGGCGGCGGACATGGCCATGAAGGTCACCAGTAGCAGGGCGGGCAGGCGCATCGCGGTCCTCACCGGTAGTGGAGGTACGGACGTCTGGTGCGGCGGAACGCGGTCAGCTCGGCTTCCCAGGCCCCGACGACCTCGTCGACGCCCGCGCCCGCGTCGACCATGCGCCGCAACCGGTCCGAGCCGCTGAGGTTGTCGATGAAGTTGTCCGGGCGCCACGCGAACAGCGCGGGGTAGAGGGAACGGGCCGTCACGATCATCGCGACGGCCGAGCGGATCGCGTCGAAGCTCGCCGGGTCGGTGACGTGCAGGGCCACGCCGCCGCAGGTCTTGCCGACGAACTTGCCGAAGGTGGGGGAGAAGTACGTCTCGCGGAACCGGACGCCGGGCAGGCCCAGGCCGTTCAGCTCCTCGGCCCAGCGCCAGTCGACGTCCGGCGCGCCGATGGTCTCGAACGGCCGGGTCGTGCCGCGGCCCTCGGAGAACGCGGTGCCCTCGAACAGGCACGTGCCGGGGTAGACCAGCGCGGTGTCGCGCGTCGGCATGTTCGGGCTCGGCGGCACCCAAGGCAGGCCCGTCACCAGGTCCGCCCGCCGCCACCCCTTGACCGGGACGACGTCCAGGCTGCTCAGCCGACCCCCGTCGGACGGCAGGAACTCGGCGTCGAACAGCCTCGCCAGCTCGCCGACCGTCATGCCGTGCTGCTGGACGATCGGCTTGCGCCCGACCCCGGTGGCGAACGCCGGGTCGAGCTGCGGGCCCTTCGCCGAGCCGCCGACGGGGTTCGGGCGGTCCAGCACGAGGAACGCCGCTCCGGTCGCCGCGGCGGCGCGCATGGCCGTGTAGAGGGACCAGATGTAGGTGTAGAAGCGCGCGCCGACGTCCGCGATGTCGAAGACGACCGTGTCCACGCCCGCCTTGCGGAACAGCGCCGCCACCTGCGCGGCGTCCTTGCCGTACGTGTCGTAGACGGGGACACCGGTCCGCGGGTCGGCGTAGTCGCCCTCGGAACCGCCCGCCTGCGCCGTGCCGCGGAAACCGTGCTCGGGGCCGAAGACGGCCGTCGGCCTCCGACCAGCCGCGACCATGGAGTCGACGACGTGGGTCTGGTCGACCAGCACGCCCGTCGGGTTCGTCAGGACGCCGAAGCGCTTGTCCCGCAAGCGCGTCCAGCCGTCGCGCGCCCACTGCTCGGCGCCCGTCACGACCTTCGCGGTGGCGTGGGCCGGGGTGCTCGCCAGCGCCAGCGCGGGCACGGCCAGCGCGCCCGCCTGGAGGAGCTGCCTGCGCCTCACCACGTGAGACCGTGGCCGAGCGGGAACCTCGTCGGCCCCGGCACCTCCACCGGCAGCTTCGCCTTCGGGCCGACCTCGCCGTAGACGACCTTGGCCAGCGACTCCATCGCCCCCGCGCCGTAGGAGTAGGTGGCCAGCCACGTCGGGGCGTCGTACCCGACGTCGTACGGGTTCTGCACGGCCACCGCGACCACCGGCTTCCCGGTCGCCAGGAGCCTGGCCAGCAGAGACCGCTGGGCGGGTTGCCCGCTCAGGGCGTTCGTGAGCAGGACGACGACGTCCGACCGCGCCGCGGCCTGCTCCGCCGCCGCGATCTGCGCGTCGGTCGGGGCGCTGCCGGTGGCGAGCCTCGTCGTGGCCGTGCCGCGAGCGGTCAACCGGTCGGCCAACAGCGTCGTCGTGGTCTCACCCCAGCCCGTGACCAGCGCGGACGCGGGCTTCGCCCGCAACGGGAGCACACCGTCGTCGTTGCGGACGACGGTGGTCGTCCGGTCGGTGATCTGCTGGGCGGTCGCCAGGTTGGCGGCGGAACCGACCTTCCTGGGCACCGCGTCGACGTCGACGAGGACGTTGGTGAGCATGCCCCGGAGGAACTTCATCCGCAGGATCCGCAGGACGCTCTGGTCGATGCGGCGCTCACTGATCTCGCCCGTGCGAACGGCGTTCAGGACGCTCGTGACGGCCAGCCCCAGGTCCACCGGCATCAGCAACTGGTCGACGCCCGCCTTGAGCGCGAGCACCGGGATCTCCGCGTCGGAGTGGAGCTGGCGCACGCCCGCCATGCCGAGCGAGTCGGTGATGACCACGCCGTCGTAGCGCAGCTCTTCGCGCAGCAGACCGGTGACGACCGGCTTGGACAGCGTCGCGGGCTCACCGGACGGGTCGATCCGCGGGGTCTGGATGTGCGCGGTCATGATCGAGTCGATGCCCGCCGCGATGGCCGCCCGGAACGGCGGCGCGTCGACCTCCCGCCACTGCTCCACCGTGCGGTCCACCACCGGCAGGCTCGTGTGGCTGTCCTCCGCCGTGTCGCCGTGGCCGGGGAAGTGCTTCGCCGTCGCCGACACCGCGCCCTTCGCCAGGTAGCGCTGCTGGTAGCCGCGGACCTGGGCGGCCGTCATGTCCGCCGCCAGCGCGGGATCGCTGGAGTACGAGCGGACCCCGATCACCGGGTTCACCGGGTTCGAGTTCACGTCCGCGTCCGGCGCGAAGTCCTGGTTGATCCCCATCGCGCGCAGCTCGTTCGCGGTGATCGTGGCGGCCTTCTCGGCGTCCGCCGTCGACCGGCCCGCGCCCAGCGCCATGTTGCCGGGGAACTGCGTGGCGGGCGCGCCGATCCGGGTGACGATCCCCATTTCCTGGTCCGTGGAGATCGCCAGCGGAATACGGCTCCCCGACGACGTCGCGGAGCGCTGGAGGCCGTTCGACAGCGCGGCGACCTGCTTCGGGGTGTCGATGTTGTCGCGGCTGGAGTTGTTGAAGTAGATGACCCCGCCGGGGTGGAATTTCGCCACCACCTGAGCGGGGGTGTCGACGCCGAAGTCCGTTCGGTTCACCGGATTAACCTCATCGGGTGACTGCCCGTTCAGGTAGGTCACGAACAGTTGACCGACCTTTTCCTCCAGCGTCATGTCGCGAACGAGCGTCGTGATGTTCTGCGACAGGGCGGAAACGGGTTCCGCCGCGGCGGTCAATGGTGCGCAGATGCCTGCCGTGACCAGCACGACAACGGCCAACGGACGTCCGACCCGGCCCACACGAGCCTCCCCAGGCGTGTTTCCCACAACTATCCGGACATATTCGCAAGTTACTCACGACCCGCTGGTCGGTCAACGGGTGGGTATTTTGCCTCGTCCAGGGGAATCCGGCCGGATGAGAAAAGGGCGGGGGGGGGGGCCCCCCCTTTGGGGGGGGGCCCCCCGCCAACAGCACGGGCTTTCGAGTTACCAAGCGTGCAACTCGTGCCGTATCAACATGGCCTCGGCGTCCAGCGTCCCGGTACGCAGGCCCTTGACGGCAAGCCTCCCGCGGCGTGCTGCGCGTGGGTGCTCGAAGTCCGTGCACGGAGCTCTGCCGGGGTGGACGTCGCTTATCTTCTGCTCCGCCCCTGGCCGACCGGAGGTCCGCACCTCCATTTGTAGACCGTGTGCGCCGTCACAGCAAGGCCTCGGAAGGGTGCACCGTTCAAGCGACGTTCAGTAGCGAAAGTTGGTTGATCGCAGGCATTTCCGGGCCGGGTACCGCTGATCGGGCGGCGGTCGTCACCCGCCCGTCGCCCAGCGTCTAGCTCCGGCGCCGACGGCGCATCCCGTACCACGCCACGCCCGCCGCGGCGGCCGCCCCGAGCCCGATCGCGGTGACCGCGACGGCCGTGCCCGAAGGGGTGGAGATGCGCGCGCGCAGCGAGACCGGGTCGGAGAACGTGAGCACCGGCCAACCCCGTTGGGCGGCGATCTTCCGCAGGCCGCGGTCCGGGTTGACCACCGTCGGGTGGCCGACCGCTTCGAGCAGCGGCAGGTCCGTCACGGAATCCGAGTACGCGGAGCAGGCTTCGAGGTCGTAGCCGTGCTTCTGCGCGAGCTGCTTGATCGCGATGGCCTTGTTCTCGCCCGCGCAGTAGAAGTCGATCTCGCCCGAGTAGCGGCCGTCCGCGACCACCATCCGGGTGCCGACGCTGTGCGTCGCGCCGATCATGCCGGAGATGGGGGCCACCAGTTCCTCACCGGAGGCCGAGACCACGACGACGTCGTGCCCTTCCGCCTTGTGGTCGGCGATCAACTGGGTGGCTTCCTTGTAGACCAGGGGATCGACGATGTCGTGCAGCGTCTCGGCGACGATCGACCTGATCTGCTCGACGTCCCACCCCTCGCAGAGCGCGGTGATGTGCGAGCGCATCCGGTCCATCTGGTCCGCGTCCGCGCCCGCGAGCATGAACACGAACTGCGCGTAGGCGCTCTTGAGCACCGCGCGCCGGTTGATCAGGCCCTCCTGGAAGAAGGGCCTGCTGAACGCCAGCGTGCTCGACTTGGCGATGACCGTCTTGTCCAGGTCGAAGAACGCGGCGACTCGGTTGCCTTGTGCGGGGGTTTCGCCGCTGCCGGGATCGGTCACGCGGTCAGTTTAGGGCTTCGGTTCCGGCGGGCGTTTCGCTTCTTGACGAAGCCGTGGTGCGCAGATGATGGAAATTCCTCGTCTCCTCCAACGGAAGACAAGCACCAGTCAAGGTTCTGGGGATACAGTGGTGCTGTCCGGCTGTGCCGGACCGGTTCAGTCCGACCCCCCGGGACTGAACCACTGACGACCCCCGTCCCTCCCCCCTGGCGGGGGTCGTCCCATGTCCGGGGTCGGGTGGGCCGCCTTTTCCACGGCCGGTTTTCGCCGTTCAGAGCTCAACCCCCCAGGATCGCGCACGGCACCGACAAAGTCGGTTCTCGCCCGCCGACCTGTCCACAGCCCCGGTACTTGTCCACATGTTGATCTTCCTCGCTTGTGGGCTTGCTCACGACGGCCGACCGTTGACCTCGGACCTGCACCGAGTCGAATGGGAGGTGAGCCGGAGTGGACGCGAACCGCCCCGTGGCACTGGTGGGCGACGAACCACTGCTGGACGACCTGCTCCGCCTGGCCGCCGCCGCGGGCTGCGACCTGGACCGCGTCGTGGACGCCGCGGCGTTGCGCACCAGGTGGAAGGAAGCCCCTGTCGTGCTGCTGGACGAGTGGGGCGCCTTCGAGTGCGGCCTGCTCGACCTGCCCCGCCGCACCGGCGTCTACCTCGTCTGCGCCCAACCGCCGTCGCAGGCCGTGTGGCCGCAGGCCGTCGCGCTCGGCTTGGAGCGCGTGGTCGAACTCCCCGCCGCCGAGCAGTGGCTCGCGAGCGCGTTGGCCGACCTGGCCGAGGGCCCGCCCAGCCAGGACGGCCGGGTGATCGCCCTCCTGGGCGGCCGCGGCGGCGCGGGCGCCTCCGTGTTCGCCGCGGCCGTGGGCCAAGCCGTTCTCACCTCAGGCGGCCAGGGCCTGCTGATCGACTGCGACCCCCTGGGCGGCGGGTTGGACCTGACCCTGGGCACCGAATCCGCCGAGGGCCCGCGCTGGCCCGAACTCCACCTGACCGGCGGCCGGGTAGCGGCCTCGGCACTGCACTCCGCGCTGCCCGGCCGCACGGCCAAGCACGGCCGCCTCACCGTCCTCTCCTGCGACCGCGAGGGCCGAGGCCCGGAACCGGACGCCGTGGCCGCGGTCGTGGAAGCGGGCCGCCGCGCCGGCGAAACGGTGGTCTGCGACCTCCCGCGCCACCTGACCGACACGGCCTGCGCCGCCCTCGACCGAGCAGATTTGGCGGTGCTGATCGTCCCCGCAGAGGTCCGCGCCACCGTCGCCGCCAAACGCGTGGCCCACCGAGTGGCCGAACGCGGCGTGAACCTGGCCGTGGTCACCCGCGCCCCAGGCCCAACGGGCTTGAGCGGCAAGGAGGTGGCGGCCGCGGTAGGCCTCCCCCTACTCGCCTCCATGCGCCCAGAACCAGGCCTGGCCACAGCCCTCGACAGAGGCCACTTCCCAGAACGCACCAGAGGCCCCCTGGCCCGCGCCGCCAAAACCGTCCTGGAGGCCCTCCATGCCACCTGACCACCGTCCCCTCACCAAGCCACCCCGCTGGCCTGCTCTTGCTGGGTCACCTGACCGCTTTCCTTTGACCAAGTCACACCGTTGGCCTGCTCTCGCCGGGTCACCTGACTGCCGTCCCCTTACCGAGTCACGCCGTTGGCCTGCTTGTGCCGGGCCACCTGACCGCCTTCCCCTCACCAAGCCGCACGGCTGGCTTGCCCTTGCCGGACCACATAACCGGCCTGCTCTCGCTGTGGCACGCGCTTGGCCAGCCCTTGCTGGACCGCCTAACCGGCTTCCTCCCGTTGTGGCACGCGCTTGGTTTGCCCTTGCTGAGCCGTGCATCCGGCGCCTTCTTGCCGGACCACATGCCCCGTTCCCTCTCTCCGGACCACGTGACTGGCCTTCTCCTACGGGGCTTCTTGGCTGGCTTCTCCTTCCTGGGCTACTCGGTCAGGTTGTCCTCGCCGCACTAGCTGGCTGGCTTCTTCCGCTTGGGTCACGTGGCTGGTCTGCTTTAGCCGGACTACGTGACTGGCTGTCTCCCACTGGGTTACTTAGCCGGGTTGTGCTCACTGGACTACCTAGCTGGCTCTCTCTTGCCGGGTTACGGCGCTGATTTCTCCCTGCCACGCCACTGGTCTGCCCTCTCCTTCCTCTCTTGCTTGGCTACGTGGCCGGTCTCCTCTTGCCGCGCCACCTGACCGGCCTTCCCTCGCCGCATCTCCCGACCGGCCCTTCCTCCCCTCAGCATCCGACCGGCTGACCTGACGTCAGCCGTCATAGCCAGGCCGATATCGCGGGCCACGCCCCGACCGTTCCCGCGATCCGTCGGCCTTCCCGCCGGTCGGGCGGCTTCCCCGCACCGCCCGACCGGCCCACTCACAAGGGAGTCCCATGAGCGCAGACCTGGTCGAACGAGTTCGCCGTCGACTGGCGGTGGGTCGAGTCGAACTGACCCCGGCCGCGGTGGCGGAAGCCGTGCGCGACGAAGCAGGCGGTGTGCTCGGCGACGCCGAAGTCCTGTCCGCCTTGACGTTGCTGCGCCAGGAGTTCGTCGGCGCGGGCCCGCTGGACCCGCTCCTGGCCGACCCGGACACCACGGACGTGCTCGTGACAGGTCCCGCCGACGTCTGGGTCGACGGCGCGCAAGGCTTGCGCCGCACCGCGGTTACGTTCCCCGACGAGGCGGCGGTCCGCAGGCTCGCTCAACGCTTGGCCGTGGCGGCGGGTCGTCGCTTGGACGAGGCGGTGCCCTGCGTGGACGGTTGGCTGCCCGGCTCCGGCCCGTCGGGCCGGATCCGCCTGCACGCCGTGCTGCCCCCGATCGCCGCCGCGGGCACCTGCCTGTCCTTGCGAGTCCTGCGCCCAGCCATCCACGACCTTGACGAACTCCGCGCCCGCGGCACCTTCGACACCCGGACCGCGACCCTCCTCCGAGCCATCGTCACGTCCAGACTCGCATTCCTCGTCGTGGGCGGTACCGGCTCGGGCAAGACCACCCTCCTGGCGGCGCTGCTCGGCTGCGTCCCCCACACCGAACGCGTCCTCTGCGTCGAGGACGCGGGCGAACTCCAACCGAACCACCCGCAGGTCGTCCGCCTGGTGGCCCGCCCGGCGAACATCGAGGGTGCGGGCGAGGTGCCCGTCCGCGAACTGGTCCGCCAAGCACTCCGCATGCGCCCCGACCGCATCGTCGTCGGCGAGGTGCGCGGTGCCGAGGTCTGCGACCTGCTGGCGACCCTCAACACCGGCCACGACGGCGGCGCGGGCACCCTCCACGCCAACTCCCCGACCGAGGTCCCAGCCCGCTTGGAAGCGCTGGCCGCACTGGGCGGCCTGGACCGCACCGCGCTGCACAGCCAACTCGCCGCAGCCGTCCAGGTGGTCCTCCACATGCGCCGCGCCCCGAACGGCACCAGACACCTGGCCGAAATCGGCGTCTTCCACCGCACCCCAACAACCGTCGAGGTCCACACGGCCTGGCACCACGTCCACGGCCCGCAAGAAGCCTGGCCAACCCTCCAATCCCTATTGGACCGCCCCCACTGACCACTGCGGACCCACAGCGACGCGCGGCGTCGCTGAGCCGCGCCCTCCACCCAGAACTCACAGCGGCGTCAGTGACCGAAGCGCCCCTGCCTCCCAGACCGACTGATCTTTCTTTCCCTTGCCCTCAAAGCGATTCCCCACCCCGAGCAGGAGACCACCCCATGACCATGTCGACTTCACCCGCGTTGCCCCTGGCCGTCCTGGCCGCGGCACTACTGGTCCTCCCAGCCTCGGCGGCGGCCCGACGACTCCGCGCGTTGGGCCCACCTCGCCCGCACCGCCCGAGGAAACCCAGCCGCAGAGCCCTCGTGGTGACGACCTGCGTCCTGATGGGACTCCTCGCCGGACCAGCGGCCCTCGTCGCGACCGCGATGGTCGGAACCGTTCTGTGGCGCGGTTTCCGCTCTCGCGCCCACCAAAGATCCCGCCTCACGGCCACCTCGGCGCTCGCCGACGGTCTGGCGGCGTTCGTCGCGGAACTCAAGGCAGGCGCCCATCCGGCCGCCGCGGCCGCGGGCGCCGCGCAGGACGCCGAAGAACCGGCCGCGACGGTGCTGGCCGGCATCGCCTCCACCGCTCGCCTCGGCGGGGACGTCAACACCGCGCTCGACACGATGTCCCGCACCAGACCCGAACTCACCGCCGCGCTGGGGCCGTTGGCGCGGGCTTGGCGGCTGTCCGACCACCACGGCGTTCCCCTGGCCGACGTGCTCGACGCGGTCCGCCGCGACCTGGAGCGCCGAGTCGCGTTCGCGGGCCAGGTCACGGCGCGGATGGCGGGGCCGCGGGCCAGCGCGGCGGTGCTGGCCGGGCTCCCGGTCTTCGGCATCGTGCTCGGCGAGGTGAGCGGTACCGGACCGCTGCACGTCCTGACCTCCACCGCGGTGGGTCAGGTCCTGCTGGTCCTGGGCGCGGCGCTCATCTGCGCCGGTCTCCTGTGGAGCACCCGCCTGACGACCCAGGCGGTCGGATCATGACCTTCCTCCTCCTGGCCATGGCCCTGCTCGTCCTCCCGTCACCACCACCGGTGCTCAACCGCCTGACCGCGCCGGAGGTGAAACCGCGGCGGCCGGCGCCGCGGGCGGTGGACGACCCGCTCGCGGTCGCCGCCACGTGGGACCTGCTGGCCGCCTGTCTCAGAGCCGGGCTGCCGGTGGCGAACGCCGTGCACGCCGTGGTGGACGGCCTGTCACCACCGGCGGCCGTCGTCCTGCGCCAGGTCGGGTCGCTGCTCTCGCTGGGCGCCGACCCGGTGACCGCCTGGACCCCGGCCCTGGCCAACGAGATCACCGCGCCACTCGCGAGGGGCGCCCGGCGCACCGCGCGGTCCGGTGCCGCGCTCGCGGCACTGGCGGCGGACTTGGCCGCGCGCGTCCGCGAGCAGGTGGCTGACCAGGCCGAAGCCAGAGCCCAACGCGCCGCCGTCCTGGTGGCGGGCCCGCTGGCGGCCTGCTTCCTCCCCGCTTTCCTCTGCCTGGGGGTGCTGCCGGTCGTGATCGGACTGGCCACTCGATTCACCACGACGTGGTGACCCACAAGAAGTAAGGAGCGACCGATGCACCACCTCATCCGCGAAGCGTTCCGCGGCGACGACGGCATGACCACCGCCGAGTACGCGATCGGCACCCTCGCCGCGGCGGCCCTGGCGACCGCCCTCTACGTCGTCCTCAGCGGCGACATCGTCTCGCAACTCCTGGAAGACCTGGTCAAGAGCGCCTTCTCGGTAGGCACATGACGCCTGCCCGCCGCCGCTTGGACGACAGCGGCATGACGACGGTCGAAACGGCGATCAACCTGCTCGCCATGGGGCTCGTCCTGGCACTGGGCGTCTCCACGATCACGGCCGTGGTCGATCAACTCCGCTGCACGGACGCCGCCCGCGAAGCGGCACGCCTGATAGCGCGCGGCGAACCGGAGCGAGCCGCCTCGATCGTCCAGTCCGCGGCGCCTCCCAACGCCCGCCTGACCGTGCACGCGGACGGCGACACCATCCGCGTCGAGGTCTCGGCCAGACCCAGCAGCGGCCTTCCCGGTCTTCACCTGACCGGTCGTGCCTACGCGGTGCTCGAACCGACGTCCGAAGGTTGACCGCCGGTCAACAGAAGAGAGAGGAGTACCAGCACGACAGCGCCTCCGACAGGAACGCCCGCACCGACCCCGTGACCAGCGGTCAGCGGAAGCGCTCCTCACCCGTCCGCAGCCCCTCACCTGTCCGCAGCCTTTCGCCCGTCCGCAGCCCTTCGCCTGGCTGGGTCCACATCTGTTGGCACGGTCCAGGGGAGCGCTCTCACCACTGCGTGCCGCGCAACGACCCCGAGGCGCTCCTTACTTACGCGGGTGTCGCGGAACTGCCGCCGGTCACCCAATCGGTGGGCGTGGGAGCGCGTCCACGTGCGGTGGTGGGAAAAGTGGGAATGGCTGGTCTACCCGTTCCGCCGTGGCGCGGGTGGCCGCTGGGCGGATGGCGGAGCGGTGTGTTGACCGTTGGTCAACGACGAGCGGCGGGGGTGGGGCGGGGACTGGTCTGGTGTTGGTGGCTGGGTGGGGTGGGCCGTTGGGCATGACCGAGAGGAGGTGCTGGTGGGTGGGGATCGGGGGTCGGTGACGGTGGTGGGGGTGGTCTGGTTGGTGGTGTTCGGGCTGCTCATCGCTGGTGGTGTGCAGGTCGGTGGGGTGGTGGTGAAGCGGCACGAGGTGGAGGGGGCCGCGGATCTGGGTGCGCTGGCCGCCGCGGCGCACCTCCCCGACGGGGTGGTGGTCGCCTGTGAACGGGCGCGGTGGGTGGTTGAGCGGAGTGGTGGGCGGTTGATCGGCTGCGCGGTGAGCGGTTGGGAGGTGGTGGTCGCGGTCGAGGGGGTCGTGCCGTTGTTCGGCGCGGTGAGCGTTCGGGCCAAGGCGGGTCCGGCTGAAGGGTGAAGGGGGGTCGTCCGCGATGAACGGTCATCCATCCACGGTGAGCGGACTCACAGGGCGGTCGCGGTTGCTCTTAGCGTGTTCTCAGGTTCGGTCGGCAGTTCTGCCGCCCGCAGCGGAGGCTTCGTTCGCCGTGCCATTCCGACCAGTTGTCGACGGGGAGTTACATCCGGCGCTGTGGATGACGTTAATTGGAGTAGCGGCACCGACACGGTGTCCGGCAACACCGACACAGTGTCAGTGTTCAGGTAGTTGGAGGCGACAAAGCATGGAGTGGTCGGATAGCTGGCGCGGGGCCTTCCGCATCGAGCTGCGGGCAGAGGCGGTCGGCCTCGCGTGGCACGGGTGGCCTGTGCTGCCGGGGACCTATCCGGCCGGTTCGGAGAACGGCGCCGTCCAGTGGGCCGGTCGCGGCGGGGTCGAGACCGACGGTCCGGTGCCGGTGCACGGCGACTGGCAGGAGCGCGTCGGCACGGAGCCGCACCAGGTCGCGGCGTGGTGGGCCGGTCAGTCGTACAGCGTGCTCGGTGCCACGGGCCACGTGTTCGACGCGATCGAGGTGAGCGCCGACCTGGGGCGGCGGGCCGCCACGGCGCTGCGCACCATCGGGCTGCCGGTGCCGATCGTCGCCACCCCCTCCGGCGCGTGGATGTTCCTGGTCGAGTCCGGCCAGGAGCTGCGCTCCGCCCTGGAGGCGCACGGCGACGTCCGCCTCTACGGCAAGGGCGAGTACATCTCGCTGCCGCCGTCGCCGGTCCAGCACGGTGTCGTGCACTGGCGGGTCAAGCCGCAGATCTGCGGCTGGAACCTGCCCGCGTCGCGGGTCGTGCAGGACGCGCTCGTCGAAGCCGTGCAGATGCCTTCCCTGTTCGAGGCCAGTGCTCAGCGGCTGGTCGCCGCAGAGCGGGCCTGACCCCCAAGCTGGCCGTCCTGGGTGCTGTTGGTTATCTCCCCGACAACCCCGAGAACAGTGCCCAGGACGGCCATCCCACCTGCTTTGTCCAGCGGTTCGTTGCCATTCCCGCACTTCGGCGACTGAACGCAGGACGGGCACCCAGCCGGACACGCACACGAAGCGATCGCTTCCCGAGTAGCGACCAACCAGGGGATCACAGCGGCGAAGCCGCGGTCGGCGAATCCGGCCCCTCCTGGATGACCGTCGTGCACGAACACCGTCGCCTCCCCGGTGTCCGCGTGCAGTGCGGTCGACACACCGCCGATGTCCCAGCGGTCACAGGTCGCGAACAGCGGTAGCAGGCCGATCGCCGCGTGTTCGGCGGCGTGCAGCGCACCGGGGACGCGCGCGGGATCCAGACCCGCGCCACCCGGTGCGCTGCTCGCCAACAACTTCTCCGACACCGTGTACCAGACGGCCCTGGTGAGCAGCACCTGCTCGGGCAGGTCGAGCGGCACCTGGTCGATCACCTGGCCGGACGGCAGCCGTCGCAGGTAGCCGACGACCTGCGACGTGACCTCGACCTCGCCGAGGCACACCGAAACACCCCCGTAGTCCCGCCGCTCCAGCGTGCTGACCACGGTGATGTCGACCGTCTCGCGAGCCATCGTCGACCAGTCCGGCCGGGCGGCGTGCACGAGCGCCAAACCCTGCTCCAGGTCCAGGTCGTCCACCACGTACGACTCGCCCTGGTGCAGGTACACGGCGCCCTGGTGGACCGAGCGGTGCGCGGCCCCCGGATCGACGGTGCCGAGCATGCGGCCCGAATCGGCCTCCACGACGACGACCTGGTCGCCGCCGGAACCGCGGATGTCGACGGACGCGTGCGGGCGGTCGTGCGACGCCCAGTACCAGCCGTTCGGCCTGCGGCGCAGCAGCTTCCGCTCCACCAGGTCGGCCAGCACGGGCAGGGCCGCGTCGCCGCCGAACGCCGCCAAGCCGTCCGGGGTCAGCGGCAGCTCCGACGCGGCGCACGCCAGGTGCGGGGCCAGCACGTACGGGTTCGTGGGGTCGAGGACGGTCGCCTCGAGCGGGCGGTCGAACACCGCGGGCGGGTTGTGCACCAGGTAGGTGTCCAACGGGTCGTCGCGGGCGACGAAGACGACCAGTGCGCTGTCGCCGGACCGGCCCGCGCGGCCCGCCTGCTGCCAGAACGACGCGAGCGTGCCGGGGAAGCCCGCCACGACCACGGCGTCCAGGCCCGCGATGTCGACACCCAGTTCCAGCGCGTTCGTCGTCGCGACACCCAGCAGTTCGCCGCTGCTCAGCGCCCGTTCCAGCGCTCGTCGCTCCTCCGGGAGGTACCCCGCGCGGTAGGCGGCGACCCGGCCGGGCAGCGAATCGTCCACTTCGGACAGCAGCCGCTTGGCGCCCATCGCCGTCAGCTCCGCGCCGACGCGGGAGCGCACGAACGCCAGTGACCGCGCGCCTTCCACGACCAGGTCAGCGAGGATGCGGGACGTCTCGGCGCCAGCCGAGCGGCGGACGGGGGCACCGTTCTCGCCGCCGAAGTCCTCCAAGAGCGGCGGTTCCCACAGCGCGACCGTGCGCGACGCGCGCGGCGACCCGTCCTCCGACACGGCGGCGCACTCGGCGCCGAGCAGGCGGCCCGCCGAGACCGCGGGGTTCGTCACCGTCGCCGAGGCCAGCACGAACACCGGGTCCGCCCCGTACTTGCGGGCGACGCGGCGGAGCCTGCGCAGCAGCAGCGCGACGTGCGAGCCGAACACGCCGCGGTAGGCGTGGCACTCGTCGACCACGACGTACCTCAGCCGTTTGAGCAGCCTGATCCACCGGGTGTGGTTCGGCAGGATCCCGCGGTGCAGCATGTCCGGGTTCGTGAACACCCAGTTGGCGTAGGCGCGGACCCAGTCGCGTTCGGCCATCGGCGTGTCGCCGTCGAAGGACGACGCGTGCACGCCCGGCACGGCCAGCGACTCGACGGACCGCAACTGGTCGGCTCCGAGCGCCTTGGTCGGCGCCAGGTAGAGGGCGGTGGCACGCGGGTCCGTGCTCAGCGCCGTGAGCACCGGCAACTGGTAGGCCAAGGACTTGCCGGACGCCGTGCCCGTCGACAGCACGACGTCGCGCCCCGACCAGGCGAGGTCGGCGGCCTGGACCTGGTGCCGCCACGGCTGTTCGACCCCGGACGAGCGCAGGGAGTCGATCACCGGATCGGCGGCCCACGACGGCCATTGCGCCAACTGGGCGGCGCGACGTGGCATATCGGTGACGTGCGTGAGCGGGGATTCCCCGCTGGGCACTCCGGCGAGCACCCTCTCCAGCAGTCGGCGTCCCTGGTCGGCCACGGTCGGCAGCTTCGCACACGGCACCGACAATCTTGACACCGTCGAACGACCGTGGGCCGCTTCCTGCGTAGATAACGGTGTGTGCACGGTACGGGACGGATCGTTGCAGGCTTGCGGCCTATGAATAGACTCCGCCGAATCGCATCCAATGAGGGATGCATCACGTGGTGTCGGGGCTGACGCGCGGTTGGCCGGTCCGGTGGCGCGACGCGATGCGGTCCCCTGTTGGGCAAACACTCACCAGGAGGACGGATGTCCCGGCAATTCCTCGCGGAGGGCCTTGAACTCTCCGGAGGTGATCGCGGCGTTGTCGCCGTGATCGCCGTGGTCGCCCTGGCAGCCCTTGCCGTCGGCTACGTACTGCTCAGGGAGGTGCTGGCCGCGGGCCAGGGCACCCCCAAGATGCAGGAAATCGCCAAGGCGGTCCAAGAGGGCGCAGCGGCTTACCTCAATCGGCAGTTCCGCACGCTCGCACCCTTCGTGGTGATCGTTTTCGTCCTGCTGTTCGCACTGCCCGCCGACGACCTGAACGAGCGGATCGGCAGGTCGCTGTTCTTCATCTTCGGCGCCGTGTTCTCCGCCAGCATCGGCTACCTCGGCATGTGGCTGTCGACCCGCGCGAACGTGCGCGTCGCGGCCGCGTCGAAGGAGGAGGGCGGACGGGAGAAGGCGACCCGGATCGCGTTCCGCACCGGTGGTGTCGTCGGCATGATGACCGTCGGCCTCGGCCTGTTCGGCGCCGCTGTCGTCGTGCTGGTCTACGCGGGCCAGGCCCCGAAGGTGCTGGAGGGCTTCGGGTTCGGCGCCGCGCTGCTGGCGATGTTCATGCGCGTGGGCGGCGGCATCTTCACGAAGGCCGCCGACGTCGGCGCCGACCTGGTCGGCAAGGTCGAGCAGGGCATCCCCGAGGACGACCCGCGCAACGCCGCGACGATCGCCGACAACGTCGGCGACAACGTGGGTGACTGCGCGGGCATGGCGGCGGACCTCTTCGAGTCCTACGCCGTGATGCTGGTCGCGTCGCTGATCCTCGGCACCGCCGCGTTCGGCGCGCAGGGCCTGCTGTTCCCGCTGATCGTCCCCGCGATCGGTGTCATCACCGCCGTCATCGGCGTGTACACCACCAAGGCGCGGCCGGGCGAGAACGGCCTGTCGGCCATCAACCGGGCGTTCTACATCTCCGCGGTCATCTCCGCGGTGCTGTGCACCGTGGCGGCGTTCGTCTACCTGCCCAGCTCGTTCGCGAACCTGGACGGCGTGTCGGACGAGATCAAGGGCACCAGCGGCAACCCGGCGCTGATCGCGGCCATCGCGGTGATCATCGGCATCGTGCTCGCGGGCGTCATCCTCTGGCTGACCGGCTACTACACCGGCACCGAGCACAAGCCCGTCAAGGAGGTCGGCCGCACGTCGCTGACCGGTGCCGCGACGGTCATCCTGTCCGGCATCTCGGTCGGTTTCGAGTCGGCCGTCTACACCGCGCTGGTGATCGGTGCCGCCGTGTACGGCGCGTTCCTGCTGTCCGGTTCGGTCATCGTGGCGCTGTTCGCGGTGGCGCTGGCCGGTTGCGGCCTGCTCACCACGGTCGGCGTCATCGTCGCCATGGACACGTTCGGCCCGGTCAGCGACAACGCGCAGGGCATCGCCGAGATGTCGGGCGACGTCGACGGCGAGGCCGCGCAGATCCTCACCGAGCTGGACGCGGTGGGCAACACCACCAAGGCCATCACCAAGGGCATCGCCATCGCCACCGCCGTGCTGGCGGCGACCGCGCTGTTCGGCTCCTACAAGGACGCCATCACGCAGTCGCTGGCCAAGGTCGGCTCGACGTTCGACAACGCCGACTTCGTCGCGTTCACGCCGAACGTCCTGGTCGGTCTGATCATCGGCTCGGCCGTGGTGTTCATGTTCTCCGGTCTCGCGGTCAACGCCGTGACCAGGGCCGCGGGCGCCATCGTGTTCGAGGTGCGCCGCCAGTTCCGCGAGAACCCCGGCATCATGGACTACTCGGTGAAGCCGGAGTACGGCAAGGTCGTCGACATCTGCACCAAGGACTCGCTGCGCGAGCTGGCCACCCCCGGCCTGCTGGCCGTGCTGGCCCCGGTCGCGGTGGGCTTCGGCCTCGGCGTCGGCCCGCTGGCGGGCTACCTGGCGGGCGCCATCGCGACCGGCACGCTGATGGCGGTGTTCCTGGCCAACTCCGGTGGCGCGTGGGACAACGCGAAGAAGCTGGTCGAGGACGGCAACCACGGTGGCAAGGGCTCCGACGCCCACGCCGCGACGGTCATCGGCGACACGGTCGGCGACCCGTTCAAGGACACCGCGGGCCCGGCCATCAACCCGCTGATCAAGGTGATGAACCTGGTGTCGGTGCTGATCGCGCCCGCCATCATCACCTTCTCCATCGGCGCCGACGCGTCCACGGGCATCCGCCTGTCGATCGCGTTCGTCGCCGTGGCGATCATCGTGGGGGCCGTCGTGGTGTCCAAGCGCCGCGGCACCGCCATCGCCGACAGCCCGGCCGAGACGGTCGCCAACGGCGCCGCCTAGCCAGGTCGATTGATCACGCCGAGAAGGCGCGTCCGGGTCCTCACCGATCGGGACGCGCCTTCTCGGTTCACACTGGACGGGACACCACGACCCGATCCAGGGAGATGGACATGAGGCTCAGCCTCGTCGCACTGCTCGCCACCGCGGCCCTCGTCGCCGGGTGCACGTCGGGCGGCAGCGGTTCGCCCGGCACCTCGTCGACCGCGCCGACCGCGGACCCGGCTGTGGCGTACGTGGACAAGGTCTGCGCGGCGGCCTCCGGGTTCGCGAACGCGGCCAAGACGCCGCCCAAGCTCGACGCGACCGATCCCGCCAAGCTCAAGGCCGACATGAGCGCGTACATGGGCCAGCTCGCCGACGCGTTCGCCAAGTCCGCCGCCGGGCTGCGGGCCGTCGGACCCTCGCCGGTCGCGGGAGGTGACGAGCAGGTGGCGAAGATGGCGGGCACGTTCGACGAGGTCGCGAAGGTGTTCACCGACGCGAAGGCCAAGGTCGAGCAGGCCGACGCGGCCGACCCCAGCGGTGGTTTGCAGGCGGCGGGCGAGGCCATCGCGAAGCTCACCGAGTTCGCCGAACCCCTCAAGGACTTCCAGGCGAGCCCCGAACTGCTCGCGGCAGCGGAAAAAGCACCGAAGTGCCAGTCGATCCGCGACCCCGCCACCACCGGCGACGCTCCTACCAGCGGCGTTGCCCCCACGACCACGTCCTGAGCACTGGTCTCGATTGGAGCACGAGACGCCGAACGGTGGAAAACCACCTCCGGATGGCCCATCGGGGAGGTAGGTTCGCCCCTCTCCGCTCGACTCGATTGCACTGGGAGTTCTCCATGAGGCACCGCCTCGCTGTGGTCGGCGTCTTCGCCGCCGCGGCCCTTTCCATCACCGCGTGCGGCTCGCAGACCGCGGGCACGGCCTCCGGTACCGGAGGCAGCTCGACCAGCGCCGGCACCTCCTCCTCGGCCGCCGTGGCGGGCGGCGACGAGACCGTCCAGTGGATCGACAAGGTCTGCGGCGCGAGCCTCGACGTCATCAAGACGCTGTCCACCGAGCCCCAGTTGGACACGACCGACCCGGCGAAGATGCAGACCCAGTTCGCCGCGTGGCTCGGTGACGGCTCCAAGGCCGTCGACGGCGCCGTCGGCAAGCTCAACGACCTGAAGAAGGGTCCGCACCCGGACTCCGAGAAGCTGGCCACGGCCGCCGCGGACATCTTCGGGCAGCTCAAGACCGCTCTCGACAAGGCCAAGACCGGTGTCGAGGCCGCGAACCCGCAGGACCCGGCGTCGATCGCCGCCGCGTTCACGCAGGTCGCGACCGACATGCAGGCCGTGGCGAAGGTCGGCGAGGACTTCGACGGCGTGCTCGTCCGCTCGAACCTGGCCGATGCCGAGAAGAAGGCCCCGAACTGCAAGGCCATCGAGGGCGCGAGCGGCAGCACGTCCACGCCGCCGACCTCCTGATCTTGTTCCGGGTCGCCGCGCGGACGTTCTGACGTCCGCGCGGCGTTCGGGAGCTGACACAGGTCGAACAGGTGTTCTACGCTCCGTGCGTGGGGCAACTGTCCTTCTACTCAGCCGAGGCGCGCCAACCAGGGGTTGGCGACCTGGCGGGCCTGCTGTGCGGGCCCGGCCAGGCGATGGGTTTCGGGCGGGGCACGGCGGCCCGCGTGTCGGTCGTGGTCGCGGACCGGGGTCGGGCGACCGCGCTCGCCACCGAGTGCGGCAGGCGGGGCGTCGTGGCGGAGATAGCGGCCGTCGAGGAGCGCGGCGCGCTGGTCCGCACGGCGTTCCGCGCGGATCTCACCCATTTGGCCGCTGAATGGCTGCGCGGGGGTGCCGCCAAGGCGGTGCCGTCGGAGTTCGAACTGGACGGGGCGGTGCTCAGGTTCTGGGCCATGGTGTCGGGCGGGCGGGTCGATTCGGCCTACGCGCTCGGGCTCGACCCGGACGCCCCGGAAACGCACGAACCGCTGCTAGCGGCCTTGATCGGCTCCGGTTTGCCCGCGACGCTCGCCACCGGACCGACCGGGGGGCCGGTGCTGCGGGTGATCGGCAGGCGCAGGCTCGCGAGGCTCGCGGAACTGGTCGGGGAGCCTCCGGGAGGGGTGGCGGAAGTCGACTGGCCGTCCGCCACGCCGGGTCCTCCCAACGGGCGATAGAGGGTCCTTGTGTCACCCTGTCCGGACCAGGCCTGCCCAGCGGGGCTGGTCGACAGTGCACACTGGCGGGTCGAAGCACAGGGTTGGAAGAGAGCGGGACAGCGTGGCTGGATCGACACGGACGAAAAACGGCTCCGGGGCTACGGGTGACGGCAATCGCCGATTGGTGATCGTCGAGTCGCCCGCCAAGGCGCGCAAAATCGCGTCGTACCTCGGCAGCAACTTCGTCGTGGAGTCGTCCAAGGGGCACATCCGCGACCTCCCGCGTGGCGCGGCCGACGTGCCCGCGAAGTACAAGGGGCAGCCGTGGGCTCGCCTCGGCGTCGACGTCGACCACGACTTCGAGCCGCTGTACGTCGTCACGCCGGACAAGAAGGCGACCGTCGCCGAGCTGAAGGAACTGCTCAAGGGCGTCGACGAGCTCTACCTCGCGACAGACGGTGACCGCGAGGGTGAAGCCATCGCGTGGCACCTGCTGGACACGCTGAAGCCGAAGATCCCGGTCCGCCGGATGGTGTTCCACGAGATCACCGAGCCCGCGATCCTCGCCGCCGCGGCGAACCCGCGCGACCTCGACCAGGACCTGGTCGACGCGCAGGAGACCCGCCGCATCCTCGACCGCCTCTACGGCTACGAGGTCAGCCCCGTGCTGTGGAAGAAGGTCATGCCGAAGCTCTCGGCGGGCCGCGTGCAGTCGGTGGCGACCCGGATCGTGGTGGAGCGCGAGCGGGAGCGGATGAAGTTCGTCTCCTCCTCCTACTGGGACATCTCGGCCACGATGGACGCGGGCGCCGAGGCGACGCCGCGCAACTTCGGCGCGCGCATGGTCGCCGTCGACGGCGTCCGGCTGGCGCTCGGCCGCGACTTCGGGTCGGACGGCAAGCTCAAGGCCGGGTCCGAGGTGCGGCTGCTGAACGAGGCCGAGGCGCGGGCGTTGGCCGCCGGTCTGGTGGACGTGCCGCTGACCGTGGCGAGCGTCGAGGAGAAGCCGTACACGCGGAAGCCGTACGCGCCGTTCATGACGTCGACGATCCAGCAGGAGGCGGGCCGCAAGCTCCGCTTCACCGCGGACCGCACGATGCGCACGGCGCAGAAGCTGTACGAGAACGGCTACATCACCTACATGCGAACCGACAGCACGACGCTGTCGGAGACCGCGATCACCGCGGCCCGCACGCAGGCGACCCAGCTCTACGGCGCGGAGTACGTCGCGGCCCAGCCGAGGCAGTACACCCGCAAGGTCAAGAACGCGCAGGAGGCGCACGAGGCGATCCGCCCCGCCGGTGAGGTCTTCCGGACGCCCGGCGAGGTCGCCCGCGAGCTGGACTCGGACGAGTTCAAGCTCTACGAGATGATCTGGCAGCGCACGATCGCGTCCCAGATGAACGACGCCCGCGGCAACACCACGTCGGTGCGGATCGTCGGCAACGCGGCGAGCGGCGAGGAGTGCACGTTCTCCGCCTCCGGCCGCACGATCACGTTCGCCGGGTTCCTCAAGGCGTACGTGGAGACGGTCGACGCCGAGGCCGGTGGCGAGTCGGACGACGCCGAGTCGCGGCTGCCGCAGCTCGTCAAGGACCAGGCCATCACGGCGGCGGACCTGACCGCCGACGGCCACTCGACCAGCCCACCCTCGCGCTTCACCGAGGCCAGCCTGATCAAGACGATGGAAGAGCTGGGGATCGGTCGCCCGTCGACGTACGCGTCGATCATCAGCACCGTGCAGGACCGCGGCTACGTGTGGAAGAAGGGGTCCGCGCTGGTGCCCTCGTGGGTCGCCTTCGCGGTGGTCGGGCTGCTGGAGCAGCACTTCGGCCGCCTGGTGGACTACGACTTCACCGCCGCGCTCGAGGACGAGCTGGACGGCATCGCCGCGGGTCGCCAGCAGCGCACGACGTGGCTGTCCGGCTTCTACTTCGGCGGCAGCGTCGGCCCGGAGAGCTCCATCGGCCGGTCCGGTGGCTTGAAGAAGCTCGTCGGGTCGAGCGTCGAGGAGATCGACGCCCGCCTGGTGAACTCGATCGTGCTGTTCGACGACGACGAGGGCCGCCCCGTCGTGGTCCGGGTCGGTCGCTACGGCCCGTACCTGGAGCGCGAGGTCGTCGGCGACAACGGCGACCCGACCGCGCAGCGCGCCAACCTGCCCGACGACATGCCGCCGGACGAGCTGAACCTGGAGCTGGCCGAGAAGCTGTTCTCGACCCCCCAGGAAGGGCGTTCGCTGGGTGTCGATCCGGTCAGCGGCAACGAGATCCTGGCGAAGGAAGGCCGCTTCGGGCCGTACGTGACCGAGGTCCTGCCGGAGCCCGCGGCGGAGGAGAAGACCACCGCGAAGAAGGCCGCTGACGCCAAGAAGCAGGGGAAGCCGCGCACCGGCTCGCTGTTCAAGGACATGTCCCTGGACACCGTGACGCTGGACGACGCGCTGAAGCTGCTGTCGCTGCCCAGGGTCGTCGGCAAGGACCCGGAGACCGGGGCCGAGATCACCGCGCAGAACGGGCGCTACGGGCCGTACCTGAAGAAGGGCACGGACTCGCGTTCGCTCACGAGCGAGGACCAGTTGTTCACGGTCACGCTCGACGAGGCGCTGAAGATCTACTCCGAGCCGAAGAAGCGCGGCCGTTCGGCGACGAGCGCCCCGCCGCTCAAGGAGCTGGGCAACGACCCGGTGTCCGGCAAGCCGATGGTGGTCAAGGACGGCCGGTTCGGCCCGTACGTGACCGACGGCGAGACCAACGGGTCGCTGCGCAAGAGCGACAGTGTCGAGGGCCTCACCGACGAGCGCGCGTCCGAGCTGCTGGCCGAGAAGCGCGCCAAGGGTCCGGTCACCAAGAAGAAGCCCGCGGCGAAGAAGCCGGCGGCACCGCGCAAGAAGGCGCCCGCCAAGACGAAGAGCTGACCTCAGGGGGTGGCGGTGCCTGGACCACGAGAGTTCGGACCCGACGGGACTCAGGCCCCGCCGCCACCACCCGTGTACCCGGACGCCCTCGCGGGTCTGGTCACGGGGGAGACCCGGTACCGGCCGAAGGCCGTCGTGCCGCCCGCCCCGGCGTTCGTGCCGGTCGTCCCGGACCCGGAGCTGGCCCGCCAGGCGATCCGGACGGCGATGCTGCACGAGCAGCGGGCCCGGCCGGTGCGCGCCCGCCAGCCGCTGCCCCCGCAGATGCAGGTCAGCGCTCACCGCGTGCAGTACCAGGCACCGGTGGCGCCGACCCCGTTGGCGCACCCGCAGGCGACGTCCCCGCAGCGGATGCCGCAGACCGAGCGGCCCAAGTCGCGGGGTTCCGCGTTCGGTGGTTGCCTGGTGGCGTTGCTGATCATCGGGTCGGTGTTCTTCAACGTCATCCGGCAGGTCGTCGAAGCGTTGTTGGACGCAATCCGCTGACTGTGCGCACCCGCCGGGTCGGCCGCGGTTAGGCTGATCGGTGGGTGGCCTACAGGGGGTGGACAACATCCAGGACAGCGACAACGCAGGTCAGCTCGATTCGGGCGGGGCAGGCGCGGCTTCGGCGACCCACCGGTTGCGCAGCGTGTTGGCGATCAGGCCGTTCAGGCGGCTGTGGGGTGTCACTTACCTGTGCAGCGTCGGTGACTGGCTGTCACTGCTCGCCCTGACCGGCCTGGTCACGAAGCTGGCCGAGGGCTACGGCTGGGAGGGCTTCGCGCTCAGCGCCGTCGTGCTGACCCAGTTGCTGCCCGGCATCCTGTTCGCGCCGCTCGGCGGGGTGCTGGCGGACCGGTTCGACCGCCGCAAGGTGATGGTCGCGTGCGACCTGGCCCGCGGCGGGCTGTTCCTGTCCATCGCGTTCGTCGGCGCGGCGTGGTGGCTGTTCATCGCCAACTTCCTCGTCGGCTGCTGCGCGATGCTGTGGATCCCGGCCAAGGAGTCCGCGGTCCCGAACCTGCTGCGCAGGCCGGACCAGGTGGAGTCGGCCAACCAGCTCGGTCTGGTGATGACCTACGGCATCTCCACGATCAGCGGCTTCGGCCTCTACGCGCTCATCTCCGGCATCCCCGGCTACCTGCACCTGACCAGCGACAACGTCGTGTTCCGGGTGGCCATCATCGCGGTCGTCGTCAACGGCCTGCTGTACATCACCTCGGCGGTCCTCGTCGCGACGCGCATCCCGGAGCTGTCCGGCCGGGCGACGGCGGCGAAGAAGAAGGAGAGCGCCGAGGACAAGGTCGGCTTCTTCGCGATGATGCGCGACGGCCTCCGCTACGCCTGGCGGACCCCGCTGGTGCGCGGCCTGGTGATCGGCATGATCGGCGCGTTCGCCGCGGCGGGCGCGGTCATCGGCTGCGCCAAGCTGTACGCGCTGAGCCTCCTCGGCGGCGACAGCGCGTTCGCCCTGCTGTTCATCGCGGTCTTCATCGGCCTGGCCAGCGGCATGGCCCTGGCGCCCCGGTTCGCCCGCCGCCTGACGTACAACCGGCTGTTCGGCCTGACGATCGTCTGCGCGGGCCTGAGCCTGGTGATCGTCTCGCTGGCCCCGCACCTGTGGATCGCGCTCATCGCGGTGGCCATGGTCGGCGCGTGCGCGGGCATCGCGTTCCTCACCGGTCTGACGATCATCGGCTCGCAGGTCGAGGACTCGATGCGTGGGCGCATGGTCGCGCTCGTCCAGTCCCTGATGAAGATCATCCTAGGCCTGTCGACGGTGGTGACGCCGCTGCTGGTGACCGTGTTGAAGCCCCGCACGATCACCCTGTTCAACCACCCCATGAACGTCGACGGCACCCGTCCGGTCATGTTCGGCGCGGGCGTGCTGGCCGCCGTCGTGGGGCTGATCGCCTACCGGCAGATGGACAACCGGCGGATCGAGCCGATCCTGTCCGAGCTGTTCGCCGCCATCCGGGGCAAGTCGAAGTCGTCGGCGGGCCTGCTCATCACGGTCGAGGGCGACACCCGCCAGGACACCAGCGTCCAGGCCCGCAGGCTGGCCGAGGCGTTGCGCGCCGAGGGCCACGAAGTCCTGCTGGCCAGCGACCCGGACCTGGACGAGCACCGCCTCCGCAGCATGCTGTCCACGGTGGACCTGGCGGGCGTCCGCGCCCACGCGCTGGTCGCCGCGGCGGTCCGGGCCGACGTGGTCGAACGCGAGGTGCGGCCCGCGCTCGAGAGCGGCGCGCTGGTCGTGATGGAGCGGTACGTCGACAGCCCGCTAGCCCACTTCAGCGCGGTCGGCAGCGTCCAGCCCGCTGAGGTGGAGGGCCTCGTCGACTGGGCCACCGGCCGGTTGCGGCCGGACGTGACGATCCTGCTGGACCGCTCACCGGTGACGATGCCCGTCGACGCGCTGAACGAGACCGTCTTCGGCAAGCCCGCCAAGCGGCCGTTCGACAACATCGAGCACCATTGGCGCGTGCAGCGCCTCCTCACCGAGATGGCGTCCGCCGACCCCGACCGCTACGTGGTCGTGGACGCGGACGGCACCGAGGACGAGGTCGCCGAACGCGTGCGCGCCGCGGTCCTCCCGCTGTTCGCGGAACGCCGCGTCCCGGAGGCGCCCCAGCCCGTCGAGGCCCAGCCCGTTGTGGAGAGTTCATGAACACGAGCGTGTGGGCCGACGTCGTCGGCCAGCCCGCTGCCGTCGAGGTCCTGTCCGCCGCGGCCGAGGCGGCGGCGACGATCGTCGCGGGCGGCACCCCGGCTCCGGGCACGATGACCCACGCCTGGCTGTTCACCGGCCCGCCCGGCTCCGGCCGTTCGGACACCGCGAAGGCGTTCGCCGCGGCCTTGCAGTGCACGACGGTCGACGACCGGCCGGGCTGCGGCGACTGCCCCGGCTGCCACACCACGGTCGCCGAAACCCACGCGGACGTCAGGTTCGTGGCCCCGGAGGGCCTGTCGATCTCGGTCGCGGAGATGCGCGCGCTCGTCCAGGCCGCCGCCCGCAGGCCCACCGGTGGCCGCTGGCAGGTCGTGATCATCGAGGACGCGGACCGGCTGACCGAGGGCGCCGCCAACGCCCTGCTGAAGGCCGTCGAGGAACCGCCGGACCGCACGGTGTTCCTGCTCTGCGCCCCCTCCGACCACCCGGACGACGTCTCCGTGACGATCCGCTCGCGGTGCCGGATCATCCCGCTCGGCTCGCCGAGGCCCTCCGCCATCGCGGACGTGCTGGAGCACCGCGACGGCGTCTCCGCCGAGGTCGCCCAGTGGGCCGCGTCGGTGTGCGCGGGCCACGTCGGTCGCGCGCGCAGGCTGGCCACCGACGAGCAGGTCCGCAAGCGCCGCGAGTCCGTGCTGCGCATCCCGCTGGCGGTCCGCCGCGCCCAGGACGTGTTCACCTGCGCCGACCAGCTCGTGGCCGCCGCGGAGGGCGACGCCACCACGGCCAACGAGTCCCGCAACGAGGACGAGCGGGCGGCGTTGGAGACCGCGATGGGCGCGGGCGGCACCGGCAAGGGCACCGCCGCCGCCACCCGCGGGGCCAAGGGCGCCATGAAGGACCTGGAGAAGCGGCAGAAGTCCCGCGCCACCAGGACCCAGCGCGACTCCTACGACACGGCCCTGGTCGACCTGGCGGGCTTCTACCGCGACGTCCTGGTCACCGCCACCGGCTCCCCGGCCAGGCTCAACCACCCCGACCGCGCCTCCGACGCCCGCACGGCGGCGGACACGTGGACCCCGGAGTCCACGCTGCGCAGGCTGGAAGCCGTCCTGGCGTGCCGCGACGCGCTGGAGATGAACGTGAAGCCGAGGATCGCCATCGACGCCCTGGTCACGGCCCTGCACCGGGGCTAGGCGTCCACGTACCCCAGCGCGGTCGACACCGCTCCGGCGGCCAGCAGGACGCGCGGGCCCAGTGCGGCCAGTTGGTCCATCGTGTGCTCCATGGCCAGGGTGGACGCCGAGATACCGCCGACGACGGCGCCGGTGTGGTCGCGGATCGCGGCGCCGACGCAGCGGATGCCGATCTCGTTCTCCTCGTCGTCGAAGCCGTAGCCGACGCGGCGGGCCTCGGCCACCTCGGCCCGCAGCCGGTCCTCGGTGGTGATGGTCTTCGGCGTGCGGCCGGTGAGCGTGACGCGGGCGACCAGCGCGTCGAACTCGGCGGGCGCCAGTGACGCCAGCACGGCCTTGCCGATGGCCGAGCAGTGCACGGACAAGCCCATGCCCAGCCGGGACGGCATCCGGTAGGGCTTATCGGCCTCGACCTTGTCCACGTAGACGAGTTCGTCGCCGACCAGCATCGCCAGGTGGACGGTGCACAGCGACTCCTCGCGGAGGGCCCGCAGAGCGGGGCGCGCCCGTTCCACGGTGTCCACCGGCCGGAGCACCTTCCCGGCCATCACCAGCACCTTCGGGCCCGCGAGGTAGCCGCCGTCGGACCGGACGGCGGCGAAACCCCGGTCCACCATGGCTTGCAGCAGCCGGTGCACGGTCGACTTGGGCAGCCCGGTGACCCGCGCGATGTCGGTGATCCGCGAGTGGTCGGCCAGCGCCTCCAGCACGGCCAACGTCTTCTCCACCGCGGTGTCCGTCACCGGCCCAGCCACCCGCCGTCAACGACGAGCACGTGCCCGTTCACGTAGTCCGACGCCCGCGAGCTGAGGAACACGGCCGCGCCGACCACGTCCTCCGGCGTGCCCCACCGGCCGGTGGGTATCCGGCCTCGGATCGCGGGCTCACGGCCGGGATCGGCGCGCAGGTCCGCGGTGTTGTCGGTGGTGATGTATCCGGGAGCGATCGCGTTCACCTGCACATTGTGCGGTGCCCACTCGTTGGCCAGCGCCTTGGTCAGGCCCGCGACCGCGTGCTTGCTCGCCGAGTACGCCGGAACCGTGACGCCGCCCTGGAAGCTGAGCAGCGACGCGACGTTCACGATCTTCCCGCCACCGCCGTCGAGCATCCGCCCGCCGACGACCCGGCTCAGCTCGAACACCGAGTCCAGGTTGACCGACAGGACCCGCCGCCAGTCGGCCAGTGACACGTCCGCCGCGGGTTCGCGGTGGATCGTCCCGGCGTTGTTCACCAGCACGTCGATCCGGCGCTCGGCGAGCACCGGGGCCACCGCGCGTTCGACCGCGGTCGGGTCGGCGAGGTCGACGACGACGGTGTCCACCACGGCGTCCGGCACGTCGCCGAAGTCCGCGGATCGCCCCAGCAGCACCAGGTCCGCGCCCGCGTCGGCCAACCCGAGCGCGATGGCGCGGCCGATGCCGGAACGCGCGCCGGTCACCAGCGCGGTCCGCCCGCGCAGGGAGAAGAGGTCCACGGGGCTCCTCGGCTCAGCGGAGATCGGTCACCGCGACGGGTTCCACGTCGTCGTAGGCCTGGTTCTCCCCGCCCATGGCCCAGACGAACGAGTACGCGTGCGTGCCGGCTCCACTGTGGACGGACCAGCTCGGCGAGATCACCACCTCCTCGTTGCGCACCACCAGGTTCCGCGTCGCGTGCGGTTCACCCATCAGGTGCACCACCCGGTGCTCGTCCGGCAGGTCGAAGTACAGGTAGGCCTCCGTGCGCCGGTCGTGGGTGTGCGGCGGCATCGTGTTCCACACGCTGCCGGGCGCCAACGTCGTCATGCCCAGCACGAGCTGGCTGGACCGGATCCCGTCCGCGTGCACGAACTTCCGGATCTCGCGGACGTTCGACGTGGACTGGTCGCCGAGGTGCAGGGCGTCAACATCCTCGTACCGCGCGACTTCCGTGGGGAACTCGGCGTGCGACGGCGTGGAGAACAGGTAGAAGCGCGTGCCCTCCTCGGCGGCCTGGAAGCGCACGACGGTCGCGCCCCGGCCGACGTACGCGCAGTCGCGGGCGTCGAGCTTGTGCTCGGTGTCGTCGACGGTGACGCTGCCCGAACCGCGGACCACGACGACCGCCAGTTCCCGCCGGGCCAGGAACGTGTCGGCCCGCAGCGCGTCGGCGGGTTCCAGCTCCAGCGGCGTACCCGGCAGGGGGGAGGCGCCGCCGACCACGACGCGGTCCTCGTGCGAGTAGACGAGCTTCACCTCCCCGGCGACGAACAGGTCCTCGACGAGGAAGCGCTCCCGCAACTGGTCGGTGTCGAGCGCGGCCAGGGCGGACGGATGGGTCGCGTGCCGGATTTCCATGGCGGTGATGCCTTCCGATCGTGGCTGTGCGGTGACACTATGTGCTCGGTCCGTTCATGGAACTACGTTCCGCCGGATGGAACAAGTGTGGTCTCGTCACTTCGCCGCCGCCGGTGACGAGTCGGTCCGCAGTGCGCCCGGAAGGCGGCGGTAGACGATGTACCAGCAGAACCCCGACCCAACGGGGTCCCTACTCCTGTCCGCGCTCCTCGCCCTGATCCCCCTGGTCACGGTGCTGGTGCTGCTGGGCGGCCTCAGGTGGAAGGCGCACTGGGCGGGCCTGACGGCGCTGGCGCTCTCGCTCGGCATCGCCGTGGCCGTGTACTCGATGCCGCTGGGCACCGCGCTCAACTCCGCGGCCTTCGGCGCCGCGACCAGCGTGCTCGTGGTCCTGTGGATCACGTTCAACGCCATCTGGATCTACGACCTCACCGTCGAGAGCGGGCACTTCACCGTGCTGCGCCGGGCGTTCAGCTCGATCAGCGACGACCCCCGCGTGCAGGCGATCGTGATCGCCTTCTCGTTCGGCGCGCTCCTGGAAGCGCTCGCGGGCGGCGGCGGACCGGTCGCCATCTGCTCGGTCATGCTCATCGCGCTCGGCGTCGCCCCGATGAAGGCCGCCGCGCTCGCGCTCGTCGCGGACACCGCGCCCGTCGCGTTCGGCGGCATGGGCAACCCGATCACCGTCCTGGGCACCGTGACGGGCCTGCCCGCCGAGCAGTTCGGCGCGATGGCGGGCCGCCAGGTGTCGCTGCTCGCGGTGCTGGTGCCGTTCGTGCTGGTGTTCATCGTCGACGGCAGGCGCGGCGTCCGCGAGGTGTGGCCGATCGCCCTCGCCGCCGGGCTGTCGTTCGGCGTCACGCAGTACCTGGTGTCGAACTTCGTGTCCTACAAGCTGTGCGACATCATCGCGGCCGTCGTCTCGGTCGGCGCGGTGATCGCGGCGGTCCGGCTCCGCAAGCCCGCGGGCGTGCCCGTGACCGTCGGCGGCGGTTCGCCGGACGACACCCGTGACGACTCCCGGCGTGACGTGGCCGTCGCGTTCGCCCCGTACGCGATCATCGTGGCCGTCTTCTCGCTCGCCCAGGTCACCGCCGTGAAAACGCTGCTGGAGAAGGCGACCACGAAGTTCGCCTGGCCGGGCCTGCACATCACCGGCGCGAACGGGAAGCCCGTCGCGACGGTGTACACGCTCAACCCGCTGTCGGCGACCGGCACGCTGCTGCTCGTCTCCGGCCTGCTGTCCCTGCTCGTGCTGCGCGTCGGGCTCGGCAGGGCCGTCGCGATCTACGGTCGCACGATCCGCCGCTTTGGTTGGGCGATCCTCGCGATCCTGGCCGTGTTCGCCCTGTCCTACGTCATGAACTTCTCCGGCCAGATCACCACGCTCGGCGTGTGGCTCGCGGGCACGGGCGCGTTCTTCGCGTTCCTGTCACCCGTGGTGGGCTGGTTCGGCGTCACGATCACCGGCACCGACGCGGGCTCCAACGCCCTCTTCGGAACCCTGCAAACCACTGCCGCCCAACAACTCGACGCGTCCCCGTTCCTGTTCGGCGCCTCGAACAGTTCCGGCGGCGTCATGGCGAAGATGATCTCGCCCCAGAACCTGGCGATCGGCACCGCCGCCGCGGGCCTGGTCGGCAAGGAAGGCGAACTCTTCCGCCGCGTCTTCGGCTGGAGCCTGCTCCTGCTGCTCCTCATGTGCGTCCTGGCCTACCTGCAATCAACGCCGATCCTCGGATGGATGGTCCCATGACAATGTCCCGCCGTACCTTGCTGACCTCGGCCGCCGTCGCGGCCGGAACCACCGCCGTGACGGGAGGAACCGCGTTGGCGCAGGAGCCCGTGCCCGGTCCGGAAGCGTTGCGCGGCGCGCTCGACTACGCCGTGTCGAAGGTGCGCGTCACCGGACCGGCCATCACGACGTTCCCCGAGATCACCAGGGCCGAGAGGTGGACCTACGTCGCCGACGGCGGCTGGGTCGGCGGCTTCTGGCCGGGAACGCTGTGGATGGCCTACCTCGCGAGTGACGACGCCCAGTTCAAGACGCTCGCGCTGGCGGCGTCCGAGCGGTTGTCGCCGCGCAAGGACGTGGCCCGCGACCACGACATGGGCTTCCTGTTCTACCCGTCGTGGGTCACGGCGTGGCGGCTCACCGGCGACGTGAAGTGGCGCGACGGCGCGATCAAGGCCGCCGACGGGCTGATCGGCAGGTTCAACGCGGCCGGGCGGTTCATCCGGGCGTGGGGGTCGCTGAGTTCCCCCAACGACGCGGGCCGGTCGATCATCGACACGATGATGAACCTCGACCTGCTCGCGTTCGCCTCGAAGGAGACGGGCGACCGCAAGTACCTCGACATCGCCATCGCCCACGCGAAGACGACGCAGACGCACTTCGTCCGCCCGGACGGTTCGACGCCGCACGTCTTCGACTTCAACCCGACCACGGGCGCCCCGATCGGCCAGAACACCGTGCAGGGCTACAGCCCGACGTCGGCGTGGTCGCGCGGGCAGGCGTGGGCGATCTACGGGTTCACCACGATGTACCGGCGCACCAACGACGCGTCGTTCCTCGCCACCGCGCGGAAGCTGTCGGACTTCGCGCTGGGCCAGCTCACGCCGGACCACGTGCCGGTGTGGGACTACCGCGCACCGCAGGCGCCAAACGACATCAAGGACTCGTCGGCGGGCGCGATCATGGCCGCGGGCCTGCTGGACCTGGCCAAGGCGTCCGGGAGGAGCCAGTACCGGGACTCCGCGCTGCGCATCCTGCACGGCCTGACCAGGGACTGCCTGACGAAGAAGTCGACGCGGGCGGAAGCGGTGCTGGCGCGCGGAACCCGCAACCGGCCGTCGGAGGACGGGGTCGAGGTTTCGCTGCCGTACGCGGACTACTACTTCATGGAGGCACTGCTGCGGGTGCTCAAGCCCGCCGAGATCTCGCGCGCCATCGGCCTGTGAGGACGTGAACCGGGTGGGGAGGCGTCGGGGCCTCCCCACCCGGCTCTAGTCCTCAGTTTTGGGCTTGGGATCGGCCTCGGGTTCGGTCACGTCTTCCGGCTCTGCGACTTCCGGCTCTGCCTCGGGTTCGGCGACGTCCTCCGGCTCGGTGACTTCCGGCTCGGTGTTGTCGGGCTCGGCCACGTCCTCCGGCTCCGCCTCGGGCTCGGTCGCCGTCACGACCTCCGTCGCGCCGACCAGCGCGGGCTCGCGGCGACGGGCGCCCGGCATCGCGGAGACGATCACCACACCCGCCAGCAGCAGCGCCGTGCCGAGCCAGAAGATCGGGATCGTCTTGTAGGCCGCCGTCGTGTACGCCAGCGGGATGGTCGGGCGCGGCTGGCCCGGCGGCGGTGGTTGCGCACCGGCGGGAGGTGTCGTCGTGCCGCAGACCACGCCGCCCTCCGGTGCCGCGGCGCGCACGATCTGCTCGCCCAGCGACACCTGCGCCAGCGCGGACGGCAGGTTCGGCAGGCCGAGGGCGTCCGTCGGCAGCAGTTGCAGGTCCAGCAGCCGGGCCGTGGCGCCGAGCATGAACCCCTTGATCGTCGGACCGCCCTGCGTCAACGGGCCGTTCAGCGCCTGCTTCTTCTCGTTGAACTGCGCGATCTGGAGGCGCAGCACCCCGATGTCGAGCTTCTTGAGCTCGGCGGGCACGTCACCGCCGTTCGGCAGGATCCCGCCGATGATCGGCAGCTTCGGCAGTTCGGGCAGGCCCGCGATCGGGATGCCGATCGGGATCTCCAGCTTCGGGTTGGCCGCGTCCAGCGTGCCGAGCACCTTGCCGCCCTGCGTCACCCGCAGCACCGGCGCGGTGTAGGTGATCGTCGACGTCGCCTCGACGCCCGTCGCCAGCGCCACCAGCGTCGGCTGGCTCACCACGTCGATCCGGACCTCCATCGGCGTGCCCGCGAGCAGTCGCACGCTCGCCGCCTGGAGCGTCGACGTGGTCTTCACGGCCTTGTTCGCCGAGTCCGGCAGGTCGACCAGCTCCACCGACGACCGCGCCGCCATCGTCTCCGGCAGGCTGAGCAGCGACCCCTTCTCGCCCGTGTCGGCGGTGCCGGACAGCAGCCCGCCGAGCTGGCTGAGCGGCGCGGTCAGGCCCTTGAGCCCGTCGATCAGCGACTGCTTCGCGGCCGCGTCCAGCTTCGGCGTGTCCTGCGTGAGCATCCCGGTCAGGTCTGGCGACGACGGCAGCGTCGGGATCGCGTTCAGCACGGACAGGCTCGCCAGCGACGTCTTCGCCTCGCTCAACGGCTGCACGCACGGCCCGAGCCGGTCGTCCCACCGCGCGTGCACGGCGCCCTCCAGGCCCTTCACCGTGAGCAGCGCGTCCAGCGGCGTCTTCGGCAGCGCCAGCCCACCGCTCAACCCCGCGGCGTTGTCCGGCGACGCCGTCTGCGCCAGCGACCCCGGCGTCTGCGGCGCCCGCCCCTGCACCGCGAACCCGAGCGGAGACGCCTGCGCCACCGACCGCTCGAACGCCAGGTACGCCTCGGTGTTCACCTGCGCGCTCGCCAGCCCGACACCCAGCTCCGCGGCTGACTGCTTGGGCAACTCCTCCCCGAAACCGGGCAGGATCGTGTTCGTCGTCGTCGACTCCGGCGCCAACCGCACGACCGCCAACCCCGTCCCCGCATCACCCACCGCGTGCGCAAGCGATTGCGGCCCGTTCGGCGCGGACACCGGCGGCTGCCCGGGACTCACCGGCCCCGGCACCGGCGTCGTGACCGGCTGCGCCAGCGCGGGTGCCGCGCAGAGCGCGAACAACGCCGCGGCGGTGGGCACGGCCAACACGAGCCGGCGTCTGCGCATGTGGGAAGTCCTCCTCGACGATGAAGAGCGCGACCCCGTGGTGAGCGGCGTCACGAGAAGACTAACGAGGGGGACCCCTGTCGGTGACGGTCTTGGCGTCAGCTATAGTTATCGCGTCTCGCCGCCTTAGCTCAGTCGGCTAGAGCGGTTCACTCGTAATGAACAGGTCATCGGTTCGATTCCGATAGGCGGCTCTGGTGAGATACGAGTCAGGCCCGGTCGCGTTCGTGCGACCGGGCCTGATGCTTTTGCGGGTTTCGTCGTAGCATCGCTCGATGGGGAAGATCGACTACAGCGCTCCCGGACCGTTCACCTCGCTCGGCGAAGCCGCGGGTTCCGTGGTTGCCGCTGATCCGCTGGAGATCTGCGAGCCCGTCCACGCCCTCTTCCTGCACCCCGACGAGCAGCCGGGGAAGGACATGCCCGCTGAGCGGCAGGTGGAGAAGAACGTTCGGCCCGCGGGGGCGTTGGCGCGGTTGTTGTTGGCGCTCGACCCGGCGCCGTTGACCGAGGCGCGGGTTGCGGAGAAGCGGGTTGTGGGGACGTGCAGGCACTTCGCGGTGATGAGTTGTGCGCTGCTGCGGGATCGGGGGGTGGCCGCGCGGGTGCGGTGCGGGTTCGGGATGTACTTCGAGGTCGGGTTGGGGATGGATCACTGGGTGACGGAATTCTGGGCCGGGGGGCGGTGGGTGCGGGTTGACACGGAGATCTTCGGGCAGGAGCGGGGGGTCGACCCGCGTGATCTGAAGCCGGGGGAGTTCCTGACCGGGGGCGAGGCGTGGAGTGCTTACCGGCGCGGTGAGGTGGACGGGGCGAAGTTCGGGGTGCCCGGTACGGAGAACTGGGGGCCGTCGGAGATCCGGGGCAACGTCGTGCGGGACCTGGCGGCGTTGAACAACGTGGAAACCCTGCCGTGGGACGAGTGGGGGCGGATGGCGGAGGCCTACGAGGGGAAGACCGGGGCGGACTACGACGAGCTGCTGGACGAGGTCGCCGTCGTGTGCGCGGGGGACGACCTGGACGCCGTCGCCGCGCTCTACCAGCACCCGGACCTGCGGGTGCCCGACGAGTTGATCAGGTAGGCGGAACCGAACCGCGCCCGTGCCCGTTGACCTGGTGGCACCGGGGGAAGGTCGTGGGGACATGCCGTTGAGCGCAGTGGTCCGGGAACGCTGCAAGGCGCTGCTGCCGCCGGGCACCGAGATCCGCTACCTGTTCCCGGCCGTGGCGAGCACGGTCGTGGGGATGCCGCTGTTCACCAAGCCGTTCATCTTCGTGGTGACGGACGAGAACATCGTCATGCTGGCGTGTAGCTGGCTGAGCCACAACCGGCCGAAGTCCGTGCACTGGACGTACGAGCGGAGCTTGCGGCTTGGACCGGTGGACACGACGATGGACCCGGTGTTCACCGTGGACGGCTCGCCGTTCCAGACCTGGGACGAGTACATCTCGGTGATCGCGGCGGCGGACGCGGAGACGACGAGGGACTCGTTCCCCCCGGACCCGCTGCCGGACCTCTAGACCGGGGAACCCCCGGCGATTCCGGGATTCCCCGGCAGGTGACGTGCTGGTGACCCGGAGTTCTTCCGCTCGTCCCCATCCTCGGCGACACTTCCGGTGAGCGGTCGACAGCGGTCTCCGGCGGGGGGATCGGCGGAACGTCCTCCCGGTGCGGCGGTTGCTCCATCGGGGTGGCCTTCGCGCGAACTCCGTAAGCGGGGTCCTACTCGGACGTTGCCCTGCCGGAGGAGGCGATGACCATGATCCCGACGATCCTGATGACCTTGCTCGTGCTGCCGGTCGCCCTGTGCGCGGCGAGCGTCGGCAGGCGGCGGTGGATAAGGCGCACCGGGGTGCTGCGGGTCAAGGCGGAACTGGCGCTGTTCCACCACGGCCTGCGGGACACGCCGAGCGGGCGCCACCGGATCACCCGTCCTTGAGCGCGGTGAACACGCGGCCCCACCGCTCGGGGTCGCTCCGGTAGGGCGCGTAGCAGGAGGCGCGGGTCGTGACGTCGCCGTAGCGGGCCAGCAGTTCCGCCGCCACCTGCTCCGGCTCGCCGACGACGGCGAACGCCCTGAGCACCTCGTCGTCGACGGCCGCGGTCATGTCGTCCCACCGCTGCCGCCGGGACATGGCGTGCAGCTCCTCGTGCAGGTCGCCCCACCCGTGCAGGTCGAGGACCTTGCGGTAGGACGGGGTCGAGCCGTAGAAGGCGATCTGCTTCTTCGTGTCCGCGATCGACGCGGCCAACTCCTCGGCGGTGCCGCCGGTCGCGACGAACGACGGCCCGCTGATCTCCAGGCCCGCCAACGGTTTCCCGGCTTTGGCCCGGCCGCGTTCGAGCGCCGGGATCGTCACCTCGCGCAGGTACCGCTCGGTCGTGAAGCTGTGGCACAGGAAGCCGTCGGCGACCTCGCCCGCGACCTCGGTCATCAGTTCGCCGACACCCGCGAGGTACACCTTCGGTGGTCCGTAGGGATTCGGGCCGGGGTCGAAGAACGGCGTCATCACGGTGTGGGTGAAGAACTCGCCGCGGAACTTCGGCCGTTCGCCGGTCTCCCAGCTCTGCCAGATCGCCCGCATCGCCAGGACGTACTCCCGCATCCGGGCGGCGGGTTTCGACCACGGCATCGAGAACCGCTTGGTGATGTGCGGCTCCACCTGGGACCCCAGGCCCAGGTGGAAACGGCCGCCGGACAGCAGTTGCAGGTCGTTCGCGAGGACCGCCGTGCTCATCGGGTTGCGGGCGAACGCGACCGCGATCGACGTGCCGAGCCCGATCGTCGACGTCGTCCCGGCGGCCACGCTCAACGCGACGAACGGGTCGTGCTGCGCTTCCGCCACCCAGAACCCGTCGTAGCCCACGGCCTCGGCCTCCGCGGCAGTGCGGCCGATCTCGCGCGGGTCGAACGTGATCTCGACGCTGTCCACCTTCATGGGGTGGTTCTACCAGCGCCTAGCGGTCGCACGCGATCCCGTCTCCGTCCGGGTCGAGGTGCTTGCCGTAGCCGGGCTGGCCGGTGACGATCGGGCCGAGGCCCGCGCGCCTCGCCGCGTCGCAGCTCGCGAAGTACACGTCGTCCGAACCGGACTGCTTCTGGTTCTGCGCACCGGCCTGGTCGACGGTGTCCTTCCCGCCGCACTCGCCGCCCCACAGGCCGAGCCCGGCCTGTTCGGCGGCCGACTGCGCGGACTTGAGCGAGGTCGTCGAGCCCGGTTCCGCGCGGCCCATGCCGCGGCGCACCGCCTCCACCGCGAAGTCCGACCCGTCGGGCATGATCACGACGGCGGACGTGCCGAAGGTCGTGGAGTACTTGACGGTCTTGCCGTTCAACGTCTTGCGGGTGAACTCGGTCGCCGCCCGCGCCCAGCACTCGCCGGGGACCGCGAGCCCCGCGATCTGCACCGTCCTGCCGTCCGAGCTGACGAGCGTGCGACCGTCCACGACGTCGGCGACCTCCATCGTCGGCTGCGGCGGCGCACCCGTGGTCGTCGTCAGCATCGGGGCGGTGCTCGGCGTCGAACTCGGCGTGGTCACCTGGATCGCGGCCGTGAGGTCCGTCTTGGACGCGCATCCGCCTGCGCAGAGGAGGGCGAGGAGGAACGGGACCGCTCCGCGTCGCCACCGAGGAGCCACGGGGGGAGTACTGGGCACGCGATCCTCCAAGGGCGCGGCGGTCGCACCTGTGATCGGGTCATCGCAAACGGGCGTCCTGCGTGTTACGCGGGTCACAGGACGTTACCAAGTCGACTCCCCGAAAGGGCCAGGCTCGCCCGGCGGATCGGGTGAGCCTGGTCCCTGAATCGGTTTACCCGCAGGCGATTCCGGTCCCGCCGTGGTCCGAACGGGACTCGGCGGGGGGATCCGCGCGCCGCAACGGTGTTACGCCCGCGGGTGTCCGGTGTGGAGGGCGGTCAGCGGTTCGGGCGCAGGGTCCAGGTCACGACCATCTCCGCCGTGGTGGCGCCGTCGGACCTGGTGACCGTGACGTGCACCGGGAACTCGGGCCGCGTGCCGGAGGCCAGTTCGGCGATCACGTCGGCGGCGGGGCGGCCGAGGACGGCTTCGGCGCGCAGCACGCCGGTGGCGACCCTCTTGTAGGAGATCTCCGCGCGGGCGACGAGCGGGGTGGCCTTGTCCATGTGCTTCGAGAACGCCGCGAGCACGACGGCGCCGGACGCGGTCTCGCCCGCGCCGAAGACGACGGCCGCGTGCGGGCCGCCGACGTGGTTGCGGTTCGCCTCGCCGTCGGGCAGCTCGACGAGCACGCGGTGGCCCTCGACCTCGATGAAGTCGATGCCCGCGGTCCCGACCCACGGCACGCCCTGCTTCATGGCGTCCGCGACGAACGTGTAGTCCTCACTCATGACCCCGGATGCTACCGGTCGGTAACCCTGTTGCCTACCCGTTGGTAACCGGCTGCTGAGACGCGGCTCACGCGTAATTCGTTTGCTTCGCTACGCCATCCGAGTTCATGCTTGTACTCAGCAACTAGTTGGTTGATGCAAGCAACGGAGTTTTCCCATGGTGGACCCGGTGAGTGGCGCGGTGGGTTCGGTCGACGGTGAAGCGGAACTGGAGCTGGCCGACCGGGTCGGCCTGGCGATGATCCGCCTCAACAAGATGCACGCGTGCGTCGCGGCCCAGATGGGCAAGGCCGGCATGGACAAGGCCGCGTTCGTCCTGCTCGCGAACCTCGCCCACCTGGGTCCCTCCCGGTCCAGCGCGCTGGCCGAGGCGGTCCTCTCCGACCCCTCGACCGTCAGCCGCCAGGTGGCGGGCCTGGTCAAGGACGGGCTCGTGGAACGCCGTGCCGACCCGGAGGACGGACGGGCCAGCGTGCTCGTCGCCACCGGGGCGGGCCAGCAGTTGCTGCGCGAACGCCGCCGGATGCGCAACGAGGCCATCGCACGGATGTTCGGGAGCTGGTCCCAACCGGACTGGCAGACCTTCACCGACTTGTTAGAGCGCTTCGTGGGCGACTACGAGCACGCGCTTCCGGGATTTTTGGCTGAGAGCGGACTGGGGCCGCGCTCAGGAGGGGAGAAGTGATGTCGGAAACGGTAGAGAGAGCGGAGGCGTCGCCGCGAGGCGAGTCCCTGCTCACCCACCGTCAGATCCTGACGATCCTGTCCGGCCTGCTGCTGGGGATGTTCCTCGCGGCGCTCGACCAGACGATCGTGTCGTCGGCGATGAAGACCATCGCCGACGAGTTGCAGGGCCAGACGCTGCAAGCGTGGGCCACCACGGCGTACCTGATCACCGCCACGATCACGACGCCGCTGTACGGCAAGCTCTCGGACATCTACGGCCGCAAGCCGATGTACCTGTCCGCGATCACGCTGTTCCTGATCGGGTCGCTGCTCTCGGGCATCGCGACCTCGATGTACGAGCTGGCCGCGTTCCGCGCGGTGCAGGGCCTCGGCGCGGGCGGCCTGATGTCGCTCGGCATGGCGATCCTGGCGGACATCACGTCGCCGCGCGAGCGCAGCAAGTACTCCGCGTACTTCATGGCCGTGTTCGGCGTGTCCAGCGTCGCGGGCCCGGTCGTCGGCGGCTTGTTCGCGGGCCTGGACTCGTTCGCGGGCATCACCGGCTGGCGCTGGGTGTTCCTGATCAACGTGCCGATCGCGCTGATCGCGCTCGTCGTCGTCGCCAAGGTGCTCAACGTCCCGCACAAGCGGGTCGACCACCGCATCGACTTCTGGGGCGCCGCGCTGCTCAGCATCGGCCTGGTGCCGCTGCTGATCGTCGCCGAGCAGGGTCGTGAGTGGGGCTGGGCGTCCGGCACCTCGATCGCCATGTACGCGCTCGGCGTGCTCGGTGTCATCGGCTTCATCCTCAACGAGAAGCGCATGGGCGACGAGGCGCTGCTGCCGCTGAGGCTGTTCCGCAGCGGCACGTTCTCGCTCGGCAACTCGATCAACTTCGTGATGGGCATCGGCATGTTCGGCGGCATGGTCTCCCTGCCGCTGTACCTCCAGATCGTCAAGGGCGCCTCGGCGACCGAAGCCGGTCTGATGCTGCTCCCGCTGACGTTCGGCATCATGTCGGCCGCCGGGATCAGCGGCCAGATCACCGCGAAGACGGGGCGCTACAAGCTGTTCCCCATCATGGGCTTCGCGCTGATGGCGGGTGCGCTGTTCGCGTTCAGCACGATCGGCACGGACACGTCGAACGCCTTCACGCTCAGCCTGATGTTCGTGATGGGCGCCGGGCTGGGGCTGTGCATGCAGACCCTGCTGCTGGCGATCCAGAACGACGCCGAGCCGAGGGACATGGGCGTCGCGACGTCGTCGGCCACGTTCTTCCGCCAGATCGGCGGCACCGTCGGCACCGCCGTGTTCCTGTCGATCCTGTTCAGCAGCGTCGGCGACAAGATCGGCAACGCGCTCACGTCGGCGTTCGGCAACCCGGACTTCCAGGCGGCGCTGGCGAAGCCGGAGAACGCCCAGTTCGCTCAGGGCTTGCAGGGCGGCGGCGGTTCCGGTGTCGACCTGAACAACACCGAGTTCCTCAAGACGCTCGACCCGGTGCTGGCGCGCCCGTTCCTGGACGGCTTCTCCGGCGCGATCGACACGGTGTTCCTGGTCGGCGGCGTCGTGGTGCTGATCGGTTTCGTGCTCGTGTGGTTCCTCAAGGAGGTGCCGTTGTCCACGCGGTCCGGCCTGGAGCGCATGAACGACGAGAACGAGGCCAAGGAAGCGGTCGCACCCCCGCTCCCGATTCACTAGATGTAGTGAAAAAAGTGCCCCGCACCTCGATGAGGTGCGGGGCACTTTTGGCTCTGAGAACCACCTGTCCACGGCTCTTGCGAGGCCGCGTCGGTAGGTCGGTCTCCCATTTTTTTCGACCAGGGCGGTGACGAAGTCTCTGCCCTGGTCGAAAAAAATCGGTGCCGACGTGCCGACTTCAGGCGGCCGAGCCCTGATCTGCGGAGCAGTCAGAGAAGACTCAGTGGTCCTCGCCGCGCGCGATGGCGTCCTTGAGGCGCTGGTACGAGCGGATGACCTCGGCCTCGGCCTCGACGCGGCCTACCCAGCTCGCGCCCTCGACGCTCTTGCCGGGCTCCAGGTCCTTGTAGACCTCGAAGAAGTGCTGGATCTCCAGCCGGTAGAACTCGTTCAGGTGGTGGATGTCGCGCAGGTGCTCCGACCGCGGGTCGTCGGCGGGCACGCAGAGCAGCTTGTCGTCGCCGCCCTTCTCGTCGGTCATGCGGAACATGCCGATGGCGCGCGACTTGATCAGGCAGCCGGGGAACGTGGGCTCCTGGACGATCACCAGCGCGTCGAGCGGGTCGCCGTCCTCGCCGAGGGTGTTGTCCACGAACCCGTAGTCCGCCGGGTACTGGGTGGCCGTGAACAGCGTGCGGTCCAAGCGGATGCGACCTGTCTTGTGGTCCATCTCGTACTTGTTGCGCACACCCTTGGGGATCTCGATGGTGACGTCGAACTCCACTGCGCGTCCTCTGCTTCGTCTCGCCTCGTCATGCTGAGGTGACGCCGCGTGTGCGACACCCTCTGCCGTTGCGCCACTAGTGTGGACTACGACGACCACCCGACCCGCATCGTGGTGGGTGCCGGTGGGTGTGAGATTGCCCTTAGAAGACTCGCTGGAGGATCGCGTGCCCGGACCTGGTGACCCCGATTCCGGTGCGCCGGACGAGCTTTCGTGGCCCACCGAGGACGACGACTCGGGTGTGTTCGAGATCGCACCGGAGTCACCCACCGTGCAGGTGCCGACCCCGCAGGCGAAGCCCTCCGCGGACCCGCCGACGGTGAAGGTGCAACGGCCGAAGCCCGTCGAGCACCCGGTGCCGAAGCCGCGGCCCGCCGATCCGCCGACCATGCGCATGCAGGTGCCGCGCCCGCAGCCCAAGCTGCCGCCGCTCTCGCCGCCGCAACGTCCGCCGGTGCAGGCCGATCCGCCGACGCAGCGCGCGATGCCGGAGCGGATCCCCGCGCAGAAGACCGAACCGATCGCGGACGCCAAGCCCGCCGCTCAGCCCGCCGCGCGGGAACCCGAGAAGCCCGCCGAACCGGCGGTCGAGCCGAAGCGGAAGAAGCCGCTCCTCCTCGTCGGCGCGCTGGTGGCCGTGGTCGCGCTCGTCGGCGGTGGCATCTACGCGGCGACGACCCTCGACTTCGGCGGTGAGGCGGCGCTGACGACGGCACCGCCCGCCCCGCCCGCGAAGGTGTCCTTCTCGGTCAAGGGCGTGGCGGGGGACGCGCCCGCGCCGACCGCGTCGGGCGTCGGCGCCGCGCTGGCCGGACCCGCCGCCGCCGGGGTGCTCAGCCCGCTGACCGGCGTCGTGATCGACCCGGCGACCGGGACCGCGCTGTGGCAGCAGGGCGACACGACGCCGCAGATCCCGGCGTCCACGATCAAGACCCTGGCCACGGCCGCGGCGCTGCTCTCGATCGACCACACCGCCCAGTTGTCGACCAAGGTCGTCCAGGGCGACGCGCCCGGAACCGTCGTGATCATCGGCGGCGGCGACCCGACGCTGTCGTCGCAACCGGACGGCACGACCACCGTCTACCCCGGCGCCGCGACCCTCGACGACCTCGCCGCGCAGGTCAAGGCCAACGCGACCGCGCCGATCACGGCGGTCCAGTTCGACCTCAGCCGGTACGCGGGCGAGGGCACCGCCCCCGGCTGGGACCAAGCCGACATCGCGGGCGGCTCGATCACGCCGATCGTCCCGTTCATGGTCGACGGCGGCAGGCAGGACACGAAGAACCCGAACAGCCCCCGCACCGCCACGCCCGCGCTGGACGCCGCCAACGGGCTCGCGCAGCGGCTCGGCGTGGCCACCGCGGCCCCCGGCCCCGCGCCCGCGGGCGGCAACCCGAAGGTGCTGGGCGAGGTGAAGTCCGCGCCGCTGGACCAGCTCGTCGAGAACACCATGCAGATCTCGGACAACATCCTGGCCGAGGCGCTCGCCCGCGAGGTCGCCAAGGTCACCGGGCAGCCGCCGTCGTTCGAGGGCGCGGCCAAGGCCGTCAAGGACGTGCTGACGAAGAACCAGTTCGACGTCGGCGGGGCCACGATCGTCGACGCCAGCGGCATGTCGCCCCAGAACAAGATCCCGGCGAAGCTGCTCGGCCAGATCCTGGAGGTCGCGGCGAAACCGGACGCGAGCGACCCGCGCACCGCGAAGCTGCGCCCGCTGCTGACCGCGCTGCCCGTCGCGGGCGGCAGCGGCACCCTGGCCAACCGCTACCAGGCGGCCGCGGCGAGCGGGAAGGGCTGGGTGCGGGCCAAGACCGGCACCCTGACCGGCGTGAACTCGCTCGCGGGCGCCGTCGTGGACACCGACGGCAGGCTGCTGGTGTTCGCGTTCATGTCCAACAGCCCCGGCAACACGGACGAGGTGCGCCAGGCACTGGACGTGCTGGCGGCCACGCTGCGCGGCTGCGGCTGTGCGTAACCGGAGCACGCAGGTAGCGTCGGAAGGGTGAACGCGGCACCGCAAGCCCGTGTGGCACGACCGGGCGACGAGACGACGACCACCCCCGTCGACTGGGAGTTGGCCGCGTCGACGGCCGCGCGCCTCGTGCGGCCCGGTCCGATCATCCCCAGGGCCGAGGCCGACATAGCGGTCAGCAGGCTGCGGGAGCTCGCTCCCGAGGCCGAGGTGCACGTCCGCGAGCTGACCGGTCTCGGCCACGGCCTGCCGCTGCTGCCGGGCGAGGTCGTGGACCGGCCCGCGTGGGCGCGCGCCGCGGTGCAGGGGCTGGCCGCGCTGACCGACTCCGCGATGTCCCGGCAGAACGGCCCGCTCGGCGGGGTAATGGCGAGCACGGCCGGGGTGCAGGCGGGGATCGTGCTGTCGTTCCTCAGCTCCCGCGTGCTCGGCCAGTACGACCCGTTCGGCTCGGACGGCGCGGGCAGGCTGCTGCTGGTGGCGCCGAACATCGTCGCCGCCCAGCGGGCGCTGGACGTGCCCGCCGAGGACTTCAGCCTGTGGGTCTGCCTGCACGAGTGCACGCACCGGCTCCAGTTCACCGGGGTCCCGTGGCTGCGCGACTACTTCGGCTCGCAGGTGTCCGACCTGCTCGCCGCGATGGACGCCCCCTCCGGCTCGATCACCAAGCTGCCGGAGGTGGTGCGCGAGTTCCGCAAGCGCATCCGCGACACCGAGGGCCCGATGGGGCTGATCGAGCTGTTCCAGTCGACCGAGCAGAAGGCCGCCATCGACCGGCTGGTCGCGCTGTCGACACTCCTCGAAGGCCACGCGGACCACGTGATGGACGCCGTCGGCCCGTCCGTGGTGCCGTCGGTGCACACGATCCGCGACCGGTTCACCGAACGCCGCAAGGGCGGCGGCGTGCTGGACCGGGTGCTGCGCACGCTGCTGGGCGTCGAGGCGAAGGTCCGCCAGTACGCCGAGGGCGCCGCGTTCACCGGGCACGTCGTCGACGCGGTGGGCATGGAGCGCTTCAACGTCGTCTGGACGTCGCCGGAAACCCTCCCGACCCGCGCGGAGATCACCGATCCGGCGGAGTGGCTGCGCCGCGTCGCACCGTGAACCGACCCGACCCGGCCGTCTCGGAGGTGCGGACGGCGGTTCGGCGGTTCCTGGACGACGCGGGCCCCCCGGCGTCCGGCGGGGTCGCCGTCGCGGTGTCCGGCGGAGCGGACTCACTGGCGCTGGCCGCCGCCACCGCGCACGTGCTGAAGGGATCGGACGTCCGCGCGCTGGTCGTGGACCACGGCTTGCAGGCCGGGTCGTCCGAGGTCGCCGCGCGGGCCGCGGCGCAGTGCGGTGAACTGGGCCTGTCCGCGACCGTGCTGCCCGTCGTGGTCGACGGCGGCGGAGGTCCCGAAGCGGCGGCCAGGAGGGCCCGCTACGCCGCGCTCCGGCCGTCGGAGGGGCTCGTGCTGCTCGGGCACACCCAGGACGACCAGGCCGAGACGGTGCTGCTCGGCCTCGGCCGCGGCTCCGGTCCCCGGTCGATCGCGGGCATGAGACCGCTCGACGTCCCGTGGGGCCGTCCGCTGCTCGGCGTCACCAGGGCGACCACGGCCGCCGCGTGCGCCGCGCTCGGGCTGGAGCCGTGGCACGACCCGCACAACACCGACCCGGCGTTCACCAGGGTGCGGCTGCGGACCGAGGTCATGCCCCTTTTGGAGGACGTCCTCCAGGGTGGTGTCGGCGCCGCGCTGGCCCGCACGGCGGCCCAGTTGCGCGACGACAACGACGCGCTGGACGCCATGGCGGACGCCTTCGAGGGTGATCCTGCCGACGTCGCCGCGCTGGTGCCGCTGCCCCCCGCGCTGCGCCGCCGGGTGATCCGCCGCTGGCTGCTCGCGTCAGGTGCGCCCGAGTTGTCCGATTCGCACGTTAGGGCGGTGGACGCGCTGGTAGCCGCCTGGCGCGGCCAGGGCGGAGTGTGGCTGTCCGGCGGGTTGGTGGCGCGGCGCGCGCATGGCAGGCTCAAGCTAGACCCAAGGCAGTCATGACAGAGGGGACACCGTGTACGACGGCGACATCGCCTCAACCCTGATCACCGAAGAGGAGATCAGGGACAAGGTCACCGAACTCGCGAAGAAAGTCGCGGCCGACTACCCCGACGACGGTGGATCCGATCTCGTGCTGATCACGGTGCTCAAGGGCGCGGTGATGTTCATGACCGACCTGGCGAGGGCACTACCCGTGCCGGTCCAGTTGGAGTTCATGGCGGTCAGCTCGTACGGCTCCTCGACGTCCTCCTCGGGCGTCGTCCGCATCCTCAAGGACCTCGACCGCGACATCGCCGACCGCGACGTCGTCATCGTCGAGGACATCATCGACTCCGGACTCACGCTGTCGTGGCTGCTGAAGAACCTGGCGTCGCGCAAGCCGCGCTCGCTGGAGGTCTGCACGCTGCTGCGCAAGCCCGACGCGGTCAAGGTCGAGGTGCCGGTCAAGTACGTCGGCTTCGACATCCCCAACGAGTTCGTCGTGGGCTACGGCCTGGACTACGCCGAGCGCTACCGCGACCTCCCGTACATCGGGAAGCTGGACCCCAAGGTCTATTCGAGCTGATCGAACGACAAGGGCCCCCGCACACCGTGCGGGGGCCCTTGTCGTTCGCATGATCACTGCGGCGACTACCGCCATTTAACAGTTCGGCCTGCAACGGCGTTGGCTGATGGCGTCCAGCAGCACGCCTTGGATGTCGGCTGGCTGGAGGGCCTGGTAGGCCTTGCCGCCGGTGGCCGCGGAGATCTGGCGCAGTGCGTCCATGTCGGCTTCCTGGCCGAGGCCGACCATGATCATCGGGACGGGCCGCGCCGGGTCGCCCTCGGTCTGGAAGGTCTTCACCAGTTCGGCCATGTCGACGCTGGAGATGTCGTCGTTGCGGCCGTCGGTGATCAGCGTGACCGAGTTGATCTTCGCCGGGTCGTAGGTCGACTGCATGAAGCGCCACGCCGCCAGCGCGGTGTCGTTGAGCGCGGTGCCGCCGCCGACGATCGACGCCAGGCCCTGCGCGCCCGAGACCAGCACCTCACGTCGCGGCTTGCCGCCGAGCGGCTCGCCGAGCGGGCCGATCGGGACGAGCGAGATCCAGTCGTTCGGCGGCTTCTTGTCCGTCGAGAACGCCCACAGGCCGATGTCCGAGGTGTCGGGCATCAGGCTCAACGCGGTCAGCGCTGCCTGGGTGGCGGCCTCGATGCGGGTCTGGCCGTTGCTCATCTTCTCGGCCATCGAGCCGGACACGTCCAGCACCGCGAGCATCCGCGAGTCCAGCGCGATGGCGCCCCACGTGCGCAGCAGCTCGGACACCTGGTCCGTCGTCGGCGCCTTCAGCAGGTTGACCTGGTCGCCGTTGACGCCGTCCTTCTCCGTCGTCCAGCCGTCGGGCGCGCGGCCCTGCGGGGTGCGGAACCCGGCGTCGGCGAACCGCTTCGCGGCCTCGGGGGAGCGCAGCGCCTTCTCGAAGCCCGCCGCGGCGGCCTCGGTGCCCGAGTGCTCACCGGCCCTGCTGACCCGCACCAGCGGGAAGTCGAAGCCGAGCGTCCCCTCCTTGGGGTAGGACGCCACGACCCGCCGCTCGCCTACCGAGCGGTTGTTCGCCATCACGTTCTGCTCGCTCGCGGTGAAGATCGGCGCGTTCTCGGCGCCCTGCGTGACCTTGTTGAACGCGTCGCGCACGGACGGCAGCGCTTCCCGGCCGACGCGCAGCAGGGCGCTGACCAGTTCCGGCTTGGGGGAGCCGTCGGGGTTGCCGAGCAGGCCGCGGACGACGGCCAGCGTGGCCAGGCCCTCCGTGGACTGCGTCGGGTCGCTCAACGTCACCGGCACGGCCGGGTCGACCACGCGGGACCAGCTGATGGGTGTGACGGGCCAGCCGAGCTTCGACATCGACTGCTCGGAGCCCGCGATCACCATCGGGGAGCTGGCCAGTGAGTCCTTCACGTCGAGGCGCGGCGCGTCCTGGCCGATCTCGCCCGCTTCCTTCTGCGTCTCGGCGGCCCACATCGACGAGTCCGGGATCCACAGCGCGGGCGGGTTGATCTGCGCGGTCGGCAGTTCCTTGGCGACGTCGGCCGCGCCGCGCGACTCGATCTGCACCTGGACGCACTTGCCGTCCACGATCGGCTGGGTCGACTGGTACTCGGAGGCGGTCTGCCGGACGACGTCCTCGGCGGCGGGGGTGACCGCGACCTTCAGCGGGAGGGCGCCCTGGCAGTCGGGGCCGCTGGTGGCCTTCAACGCGACCACGGTGACGCTGACTGCCGCCACCACGCCGATCAGCGCCCCCACGGGGAGGGCGATCCGGCGGAGCAGGCTGGTGGTTGGCTGGTTGCGGGATGACATACCGTGGGTACCTTCGGTTCAGTATTCACCCGTTTGGGCGATGGAAAACTCTCCGTGGTTCTGAGGGTGACACGTGTTCGGCTGGCAGGGTGGAGGTCCGTCGCCCTCGTCGCTCAGGTGGACCGATGCAGGTAGCTACCTGTAAGTAACGCGGTACCCCTATCGAGTGTTACGGGCTGCGGGTCCCCGAAGTTCACGACCAGTTTCGACCATCCCGCGCCGACATCGGCAAGATTGGTCCGTTCGGCCCAGTGAGTTGCGGCGCAAGCCGATCGAGTATTCCTCATGTTTTCTCAATTGGTGAACCCGGAGCACCCGGAATCCGTGTCCACGGTCACGGCGGGGAACCCGCTGCCTGGTTCGTCCGTTGTCCGCTCAGTGCCGTCAGGCTTCCCGTTCCCGCCCGCATCCCCCGTGGATCGGCCGGGTCGGGTCGACGGGCGGTAGGCTGGCCGGACGGGTGTACCCGTCAGTGCCCGTCGACGGGAGAGGTGGGGCCCCCATCACCCGACATGCAAGTCAGGGAGGGTCGAGGCCGCCCGACGGCCGTAAGTGAATGGACCGCAAGCGCCTGCTTCGCAACCCGCTGCTGTGGATCGCGGCGGTGTTGATGTTCTACTTCATCTTCACCATGCTCTTCGACGACACCAGGGGGTATACCCCGGTCAAGACGTCCGAAGCGCTGGCACAAGCGCGCGCCGGCAACGTCAAGGAAGTCACGCTGGAGGACAAGGAACAGCGGCTCAAGCTGACCTTGAACCCCGGCGCGAACATCAATGGCCACGACCGGGTGATCACGCAGTTCCCGGCCTCGTCCACGGACGAGATCTTCACGATCCTGGACTCGGCGCCGAACAAGCCCGTCCTGGAGACGAAGGTCAGCCAGGAATCCTTCCTGATGCAGGTGCTGATCTACCTGGTGCCGCTCGGGCTCTTGCTGCTGCTGCTGATGTGGATGATGAACAACGCCCAGGGTGGCGGCAACCGCGTCATGAACTTCGGCAAGTCCAAGGCCAAGCAGTTGTCCAAGGACATGCCGAAGACGACGTTCGGTGACGTCGCCGGTGCCGAAGAGGCCGTCGAGGAACTAGAGGAGATCAAGGACTTCCTCCAGAACCCCGGCCGCTACCAGGCGCTCGGCGCGAAGATCCCGAAGGGCGTCCTGCTCTACGGCCCTCCCGGAACCGGCAAGACCCTGCTCGCCCGCGCCGTCGCGGGTGAGGCGGGCGTGCCGTTCTACTCCATCTCGGGTTCGGACTTCGTCGAGATGTTCGTCGGCGTGGGCGCCTCGCGCGTCCGCGACCTGTTCGAACAGGCCAAGGCCAACGCGCCCTGCATCATCTTCGTCGACGAGATCGACGCCGTCGGCCGCCACCGCGGCGCCGGCATGGGCGGCGGTCACGACGAGCGCGAGCAGACCCTCAACCAGCTACTGGTGGAGATGGACGGCTTCGACTCGCGCGGCGGGATCATCCTGATCGCGGCGACGAACCGCCCGGACATCCTCGACCCGGCCCTGCTGCGCCCCGGCCGCTTCGACCGGCAGATCCCGGTGTCCGCACCGGACCTGAAGGGCCGCAAGCAGATCCTGCGCGTGCACTCCAAGGGCAAGCCGTTGACGGAGGACGCCGACCTCGACGGCCTCGCCAAGCGGACCGTCGGGTTCTCCGGCGCCGACTTGGCCAACGTGATCAACGAGGCCGCCCTGCTGACCGCGCGCAAGAACGGCACGGTCATCAGCAGCGTCGAACTGGAAGAGTCCGTGGACCGCGTGATCGGCGGTCCGGCCCGCAAGAGCCGGATCATCTCCGAGAAGGAGAAGAAGATCACCGCGTACCACGAGGCCGGGCACGCCCTGGCCGCGTGGGCCATGCCGGACATCGACCCGGTGTACAAGGTCACGATCCTCGCCCGCGGCCGGACGGGTGGTCACACCCTCTCCGTGCCCGAGGAGGACAAGGACCTGATGACCAGGTCCGAGATGATCGCCCGGCTGGTGTTCGCGCTCGGCGGCAGGTCCGCCGAGGAACTGGTCTTCCACGAGCCGACCACGGGCGCCTCCAACGACATCGAGCAGGCGACCAAGATCGCCCGCGCGATGGTCACCGAGTACGGCATGAGCGCCAAGCTCGGCGCCGTGAAGTACGGCCAGGAGCAGGGCGAGCCCTTCCTCGGCCGCACGGCCGGGCGCCAGTCCGACTACTCGCTCGAGGTCGCGCACGAGATCGACGAGGAAGTCCGCAAGCTCATCGAGGCCGCCCACACCGAGGCGTACGAGGTGCTCAACACCTACCGCGACGTGCTGGACGACCTCACGCTGGAACTGATCGAGAAGGAGACCCTGCACCAGAAGGACCTGGAGCGGGTCTTCGCGCGGGTCGAGAAGCGGCCGCGGATCACCCAGTTCAACGACTTCGGTGACCGCACGCCGTCGAATATCCCGCCGGTCAAGACCCCCGGCGAGCTGGCCAAGGAACGCGGCGAGCCGTGGCCGCCCCTGGTCGAGGACACCCTCGACGAGGAGCCGCCGCCGCTCGGCGACGACCGCCCGCAGGACCCGCCGCCCGCGGCTCCGAACGGCGGCCAGCCGAACGGGTACCAGCCGCAGCCGGTCAACCAGTCGGGCCCGCCGAACTACGGCGCGCCCCCCGGCTGGACCCCGGCCACGGTTCCCGGCGGCCAGCCGTCCGGTTCGTGGACGCCGACCCCGACCGAGCAGCAGGCGGAAGCCGAGGCGGGCAAGCGGTCGTTCGACACCGACCCGGACAACCGCAAGTGACCGAGATCGACCTCGACGACGACGCCGGCCTCTCCAGCAATGGGGAGGCCGGCGTCGCCGCGCGGCGCGTCTTCGACTTCGCCCGCGCGGAGAGCGCCGTCCGCGAACTGCTGATCGCCTGCGGTGAGGACCCGGAACGCGAGGGCCTCCGCGACACGCCCGGCCGCGTGGCCCGTGCGTACCGGGAGCTGTTCGCCGGATTGCACACCGATCCGGACAGCGTGCTCGCCAAGACCTTCGACGAGAGCCACGAGGAGCTCGTCCTGGTCACGGACATCCCGATGTTCAGCTTCTGCGAGCACCACCTCCTGCCGTTCCACGGCGTGGCGCACGTCGGCTACATCCCGAACGAGCAGGGGCGGGTCACCGGGCTGTCGAAGCTGGCCCGCCTGGTCGACCTGTACGCCAAGCGCCCGCAGGTCCAGGAGCGGCTGACCTCGCAGGTCGCCGACGCGCTGGTGCGCAGGCTGGAACCGCGCGGCGTGATCGTCGTCGTGGAGGCCGAGCACCTGTGCATGGGCATGCGGGGCGTCCGCAAGCCCGGTTCGCGCACGACGACGTCGGCGGTGCGGGGGATCCTGCGCAGCTCCGCGTCCTCGCGTTCCGAGGCGATCAGCCTGATCAACGGGCGGCAGAGGTGAGCGTGCCCGCTCCGGGGCACTGCGTCGTGATGGGTGTCCTCAACGTCACCCCGGACTCCTTCTCCGACGGCGGCCGCTACCTCGACCACGACCACGCCGTCTCGCACGGCGTCGCACTGCACCGCCTCGGGGCGGACCTCGTGGACGTCGGCGGCGAGTCGACCCGTCCGGGGGCCGACCGCGTCGAGGCGGCCGTCGAGGCGGCCCGCGTGACCCCGGTGATCAGGTCGCTGGTCGCGGAGGGCGTGTCGGTGAGCGTGGACACGACCCGCGCCGAGGTCGCGCTGGCGGCGGTCGAGGCGGGCGCGACGATCATCAACGACGTCTCCGGCGGCCTCGCCGACCCGACCATGGCGAAGGTGGCCGCCGAGAGCGGCGTGCCGTGGATCCTCATGCACTGGCGCGGGCAGAGCCGCGAGATGAACTCGCTGGCCACCTACGCCGACGTGGTCGCGGAGGTCCGCGACGAGCTGCTGGCCCGCGTGGACGCCGCTTTGGCGGCGGGGGTGCGGCAGGAGGACATCATCCTCGACCCCGGTCTCGGCTTCGCGAAGCGCGCCGAGCACAACTGGCAGCTCCTGCACGGCCTGGACGAGCTGCTGGCGCTGGGTTTCCCGGTGCTGATCGGCGCGTCCAGGAAGCGCTTCCTCGGCTCCCTGCTGGGCGGTCGCGAGCCGGACGGCCGCGAGGACGCCACCGCCGCCGTCTCGGCCCTCTCGGCGTTCAAGGGCGTCTGGGGCGTGCGCGTGCACGACGTGGAGAAGTCGCTGGACGCCGTCGCCGTGGCTCGCGCCTGGAGGCGTGGATGACCGACCGGATCACGCTCACCGGCCTGCGCGTGCGCGGTCACCACGGCGTCTTCGAGCACGAGAAGCGCGACGGCCAGGACTTCCTGGTCGACATCACCGCGTGGCTCGACCTGAGCCGGGCCGCCGCCACGGACGACCTGGCGGAGACCCTGCACTACGGCGAGCTGGCGGAGAGCGCCGCCGCCGTCGTCGCGGGGGAGCCGTACGACCTGATCGAGTCCGTCGCGGGCCGGATCGCCGACGAGGTGATGACCGACCAGCGGCTGCACGCCGTCGAGGTGACGGTCCACAAGCCGTCCGCGCCGATCCCGCTGACCTTCGCGGACGTCTCGGTGACCATCCGCAGGAGCCGTCCGTGACCAGGGCCGTGCTGTCGATCGGCTCGAACCTCGGCGACCGGCTCGCGCACCTCCAGTCGGCCGTCGACGGGTTCGCCGACGTCCTGGTCGCCGTCTCCCCGGTGTACGAGACCGCGCCGTGGGGCGTGCTCGACCAAGCGGACTTCCTCAACGCCGTGCTCGTCGTGGAATCCCCCGAGGTCGACGAGTGGGGCTGGCTCCGTCGCGGCCAGGCGCTCGAACGGGCCGCCCAGCGCGTTCGCGACCGGCACTGGGGCCCTCGGACACTGGACGTCGACGTCGTCACGGTCGACGGCGTCCTTTCGAGTGATCCGGAGTTGCTATTGCCCCATCCGGGCGCGCACGAACGTGCCACTGTGTTGATTCCCTGGCTTGATGTGTCACCCGATGCGGTATTGCCTGGATTCGGGCCGATCGCCGTACTGGACTACAGCGTCGAAGGCGTGCGCAAGCGTGGCGATCTTTCGCTGAATATTCGCGAAACAAAAATTGGCGAATAACGCAATGCGTCCCTACAATTTCCGCCATGAGCACGTACAAGCCGAATGTGCGGGAAAGACTTGTGGCCCGCAGTCTTGCGGCGTGGCGCTGGGAAACAGGTCGCAGCGGCGCTGACGTCTGCCGGGCCGCGGGCTTCTCGCAGGCGAAGCTGAGCAAGATCGAGAACGCCCACCACCCGATCAAGCCCGCCGACGTGATGGCGCTCGGGCTCATCTACGACGTTCCCGAGAAGGAACGCACGCTCGTCTACGAGGCCGCCGAACGCGCCCTCGTGCCGGGCTGGTGGGAGCAGCTACCCCCGGACGTGGTGATGGACGCCGTGCGCGACTACCTGGCCCTGGAGTCGGGTGCCTTCGTCGTGCGGACCTTCAAGACGGACCTGGTGCCTGGGCTCCTGCAAACCCGGCAGTACGCGCTCGCGTTGGCCAAGGCATTCGTCCCGCGGCCGACGGAACAGGTGGCGCTCAACCAGGTGGAAGCGCGAATCAAGCGCCAAAAAAGGTTGTTCGACGACAAGAACCCATTGAGTGTCCATGCAATCATCAGTGAGGCGGTGCTGCGCCAACCGGTGGGTGGCCCAGCGGTCATGAAGGAGCAGTTGCTCCATCTGGTGAAGCTGGGCGAGTTGGGCCATGTGGCTCTCCAGGTGATCCCCTCGTCGGCTGGTGCCTATCCGGCATATGGTTTTCCGTTCAACATCCTGTCGTTCGCCGAAGAGCACTTCGACGATGTCGTCTACATCGACAACTTGAACGGTGGGCGATATGTCGAGTCTCCCAAAGGTCGAGAGCCCTATACGCTCAACTTCGCCGCTCTCCAGGGAGTGGCGCTGAGCCATCCCGAGTCGGCCGAGTTGATCGCGGGGGTGGCCAACGGCATGTAGCGACGGGGAGGCGCGGATGTCCGAGCTCGTGTGGCGCAAGTCGAGCTACAGCGGCGGGGGAGGCACCGAGTGCGTCGAGGTGGCCCTGCCCGCCCGCCGCATCGCCTTCCGGGACTCGAAGAACCCGTTCGGCCCGGTTCTCACCTTCCCCCGGACGGCGGAGGTGCCAGGATGGACGCGTGAGGTTCACCAAGGCTCGTGATCTGCTGGCGGCCGGGCTCGTCGCCGGGCTGCTGGCGCACCTGCTGCTCCGTCTCGCCTACAGCTCGTTCGCGGCGTTGCCGAAGTTGGCGGGGCTGACGCTCCTCGTGATCGCCGTGGTCGACCTCGTCCTCGGGTTCTCCCTGAGGGCGCGGATCCTCCGCAAGCCCGGAGCGAAGCCCGTGGAGCCGCTCACAGCGGCTCGGGCGGTCGCCTTGGCGAAAGCTTCCTCACTTTTGGGAGCGATCATGCTGGGCGGTTGGGCGGGGGTGCTCATCTACGTCCTGCCCGTGCGCGACCAGTTCGACGCGGCCGCTAACGACATGGTCAGCGCCATCGTCGGCATCGTGTGCGCGGCCGCGCTGATCGCTTCCGCGCTGTGGTTGGAGCACTGCTGCAAGACCCCGCGGTCCACCCGGCTGGAGAGTTAGATACGACAAGATTGGTCTCAGTCCCATAACTCCCAGGTACCGTATGGGCCATGACCGGCCGAGGCGCGTCGCCGAGCGACGAGCAACAAGATCGCGGGCGTGGCACCGGGCGACTGCTCCTCGTGGCGGCGATGGCGCTGGCCCTCGTGGCGGCGGCCCTGTTGGTCCTGAGCGACAGCGCCCGCTGGCTGCGGCTGGCGGTGGTGTCCGCGCTGTGGGCGGCCCTCGTGGGCGCCTTCCTGGCCGCGAGGTACCGGCGGCAGGTGGCGGACCGCGAGGACGAGGTGGCCGACCTCCAGTCGGTGTACGAGCTGGAGCTGGAGCGTGAGGTCGCCGCTCGCCGCGAGTACGAGCTGGAGATCGAGGCCGAGTCGCGCAAGCGCATCCAGGAGGAGTCCAGGGACGACCTGGACGCGTTGAGGGACGAACTCCGGGCCCTGCGGGAGAACCTGCAAGCCCTGCTGGGTGGCGAGGTGCTGGTCGAGAGGGTCGCGTTGCGCGCCGAGTCGACGCGGATGCGGTCGCTGTCCGACCAGTCGAGACTCATGGCGATCGGCGACCGGCAGATCATCAGCACCGAGAGCAACGAGCGGGTCCGCGGCATCACGGCCGGACCGAGCAAACCGACGGTGAAGCCGACGGTCAAGAAGGTCGTCCCGGAAGCCGCCGTCGAGCGCACGGAACTGATCGAGCGGGTCGTGTCGGAGCAGCGCAAGCCCGTCCGCCAGGAACCGGTCCGCCCGGCCGCGAACTACACCGAGCCCGTGCGGCGTGAACCGACCCGCCAGCCGCAGCGCCAGCAGCCGCCGATCGTGGTCCGCCGCGACCCGCCGAAGCCGCCGAAGCCGGAACGCACCCCCGCGCCGCCGCCGGTCCGCCGCGACCAGCCGACCGTGCGCGCGAACCCGTCGGACCTGTTCGACTCGATGGAGATGCGGCTCGGCCAGCCCGTCCAGGAGCCGCGCAGGCCGGAGGCGCCGCAGATGCCGGTCGCGCAGACGCCCGTGCCGCCGAAGCCGAAGGCCCCCGCCCGCGGCCCGCGCCCGCCGCTGGAGCGCACCGACATGTTCGACACCCCCGAACCCCCGCGCCCCGCGCCCGCCGCGGAACCGAAGTCCGGTGGCCGCAGGCGTGCCGACGAGCGTCCCGCCCCCAAGTGGGAGGGCACCGGCGTGTACTCGACCGGTCGGGGCGAGCCGGTGAAGGAACGGCCACCGTGGGACGGCGTCGGCGCGTACGGCACGGGCCGCGGCGAGCCGGTGAAGCCCGGTCGCCGCAGCGCACCGGACCCGGACGACCCCGCGGGCGCGCACGCCGACGGCAAGTCCGTCAGCGAACTGCTGGCAGCGCTGGGCAACTCGGACTCGCCCCGCCGCCGCAGGCGCCGCGAAGAGGACTGACCGACCTACTTGTCGATGTCGCCGACCACGACCGCGAACGACCCCAGCACCGCGGCGAGGTCGGCGACCCGCGTTCCGGGCAGGAGCGCGGACAGCGCCTGGACGTTGTTGAACGACGGCGTCCGCAGCTTCAACCGCCACGGCGTCTTCTCCCCGCGTGACGCCAGGTGCACACCCGAGGTGCCCAGCGGCGCCTCGACCCACGTGTAGACGGACCCCTCCGGCGCCTTGACCGCCTTGGGCAGCCGCACGTTCACCGGCCCGCTGGGTAGCCGCTCCAGGCACCGCGAGGCCAACTCGACCGACAACCGCGCCTCGTCCACCAGGCAGCGAACCCGTGCCAGCGCGTCACCCTCGTCCCGCACCACCGGCCGCACGTCCAGCTCCCGGTACGGCCCGGACGGGTCATCACGCCGCAGGTCCAACCCGACACCCGACGCCCGCCCGATCGGCCCGGTCACCCCGAGCGCCAACGCGGACCCCTTCGACAGCACCCCGATCCCGGCGAGCCGGTCGGACACCGCGTGCTCCGCGATGACGTCCAGGTCCACAGTGGACAGCGCGGCGGCGACCCGATCGGTCCACCCCGCGGGCACGTCCTCGCGCAGACCACCGATCCGGTTGAACATGAAGTGCACGCGCCCACCGGACGCCTCCTCCATGACCGCCTGCACGGCCTCCCGCCCGCGCAACGCCGCCGCAGTACCCGCCGTGTCCTCGAACCCGGACCGCGTCAACGGCGCCAGGAACACCAGGTGCGCCAGCAGCCGGTTCACCTCGCACAGCAGCGTCCTGAGCCACTGCGCCCGCACCGGCACGTCCATCCCGGTCATCCGCTCCACGGCCAGCGCCACCGCCAGCTCGTTGCAGAACGCGGCCAGCCAGTCGTGCCGGTTGGCCAGCGTCAACACCTGCCGGTAGTCCCGGACCTCGAACAACTTCTCCGCGCCCCGGTGCAGGTGGCCGACGAGCGGTTCGGCCTCCACGATCACCGGGTCGTCGACGGACCCCCGCACGGTTAACCGCAGCCGGTAGGCCCCGTGCGCCGACGGGTGGAGGGGACCGAGGTCGACCACGCGGTCCACGCCGAGGTGGCGCGCCCCGGCTCCGACGCCGACGGTGAGGTGTTCGGACACCGGATCATGCTCGCACGTCAGTCCCGCGTCACCGCGAACAGGAAGCACCCGTGCGACAGGCTGCGCACCTGGACCTCCACCACGACCGGATCGGCGAGCAATCCCGAGACCACGCTGCTCAGCTCTCCAGGCGCGGCAGGCTCACCGGCGTGGATGCGCCCGTCGGCGTCATAGGCCCGCACCACCCGAGCCCCCCTGCTCAACGCCTCGGGCAGGACATCGGTCCTGGCAGGCCCCTCACAAGGCAGGGCGTGCACGAACACCGGCCCAACCTCCTCGTACGGCCCGCGCCCAGCCGTGGGCGAGTAGCGGAACAGCACGACGGGCTCACCGTCACCACTGCGCTCAAGACAACAGCGCAACGGCACCCCAGGAGCGTCGGCCAGGTGCTCGTGGAACTCGTCAACAGTCTTGCGAGCCAGGTCAACGACATCAGCGGGAATCGCGTGAATCCTCATGCCCCCCAGCCTCACGGCCGAGCACCCCCACTGCCGGCAACAATCCGACACCCAGCCTCAGGCCGTGACAACCCTCAACACCACCGCCACCGCGGACAGAACCGCAAGCACCAACGAGGGCGCGACCAACGCGAACTTCTCCTTGAACCGCACGTGCGTGATCACCGCACCAACCATCAACAACGTCAGCCCCACAGCCGCCGCAACCCCCAACGGAGCCCACCAGAGCCCAATGACCAGCCCAGCAGCACCGGCCACCTCGGCCGCCCCGATGAGCTGGTACTGCCCAACCGTGAACCCGTGCGTGGTGGCCGCCTCGACCATCATCTTGTTCTTGGTGACCTTCGACATGCCCGCCCCCAGGAAGACGAGGGCAAGTAGTGCGCTGAGGACAAGCGTTGCGATGAACATAGGGTTGAAGGTATCAGATCGTTGAACCTAGTCAATGGTTTACCCGCCGGGTACAGTTGCGCTCGTGGACGAGGAACGAGTCGGACTGGTGCTGATGCACCTGGGCAGAGACATCGACGCCCGCTTGCGCAGACAACTCAGCACAGCCGGCCTAACCCCCCGCCACGGCTTCACCCTCTCCCACCTGTGCGACAACGGCCCAACAAGCCAGCAAAGCCTCCTGGACGTACTGGACGTAGACCCCAGCGTCCTGGTCGCAATCCTCAACGACCTGGAAAACGCGGGCCTGGCAGAACGCAAACGCGACCCGGAAGACCGCCGCAGACACATCGTGGTGATGTCAGAAAAAGGCCGCGTAGCCCTAACGGGCATGCACAGCGCAATGAACACAATAGAACAAGAAATGCTGGCAGACCTATCCCCAGCAGACGCCACCCAGCTACGCGAACTACTGCTGAAGGTCCGCCCACCAGCAGGCACCAGCCCCTGCTCAGGCGACTAGCGGCAGGTCAGACCAGGCGACCCGCAACGCAACCGGCACGCGCAGGCGACCCACAACGGAACCGGCGCAAACTTGGCGACCCACTACGAGGCCGGCACGCACAGCCCTTGGCCTCAAGTGGT
>NZ_JANYMP010000044.1 GCF_025061645.1 Umezawaea endophytica
GGCCACGGTTGTGTAGGCGGCGTGCGGTTTTGTTGGGGTTGGGTGGGTAGGGAAAGATAAAAGATTTAGTTAAAGGCTTTGGCATGTTGTGGTGGTGGTATGGCGAAGGGCCCGACTCCGTGGTGTGGAGTCGGGCCCTTCGTTTTTGGTTTGTGTTGTCTATGCGCCTTCTGCGGCCATTTCGTCGTCGTCCAGGTGTTCCTTGCCTGGGGGCTTCTGGCCGTTCTTGCGGGTGCGGCGCTGGGGCCTTGGGAGGGCCGTGGGGGGTGGGGGTGGGGTGGGGGAGCCGCCGCCCAGGATTAGTTCTGCGAAGGTGGCCATGGCCTCGTCCAGTTGGCCGCCGATGCGCAGTTCGGATTCCTGGTTGCTCTTGCGGACCAGGGACGTGAGGGATTCCACGTCCGGGCGGGCTGCTACTGAGCCCTCTACCTTGACCAGGCCCTGCTCCACTACGCCGGACAGTTCGCCCAGGCGGGCGGTGAAGTCGTCCTCCACCGCGTCGAGGCGGTTGGTCATGGTGTCCAGGCGGGAGGTGACCTGCTCCAGGCGCTGGGCCAGGGCCTCGAGGCGGTCGGTGGCGTCTACCTGGTCGCGGGTTTCCTCAAGCGCGGTGTGCAGTGCTTCGCGGGCCTCGTCCAGTTTGCCGTTGACGGTGCTGCGGGTGTCCGCGAGGGATGAGTGCAGGCTGTCTCGGGATTCGGTGAGGGACGCGTGCAAGCCGTCGCGGGTGTTGTTGAGGTTGTCGCGGTTCTCGTCCAAGCGGCCGTGGAGGGCGTTGGCGGAGTCCGTGAGGGACTTCTGCAGGCCCTCGCGGGTGCCGTCGAGGTGCTCGTGGACGCCCTCGTCGACCTCGTCCAGGCGGCCGCGCAGGGAGGCTTCGAGGGCCTCGATGCGTTCGCGCAGGGGGCCGGTGACGAGAGCGGGGAGCTGCTCGGTCTTGCCGTCCTGCTTGTCGAGGTGGCCGTCGAGGTCGTCGATGCGCTTGTGGATGTGCGCGAGCTTGTCCTCGAGGCCGTCCATGCGGCCCGCGACGCCCTCGAAGCGGCCCGCGACGCCGTCCAGGCGGCCGTCGAGCTGCGCGAACGGCTTGGCGAGCTTGTCGACCAGGCCGTCGACGGCCCGGCTGATGCCCTGGACGGCGGTGTCCTGCGCCTCCAGCTTGGACAGTGCCTCGTCCAGGCGCTCGGCCAGCACGCTGACCTCGGTCCGGTCGGGCAGCTCGGAGAGGCGCTTGCGAACGGAACCCAGCGATTCGAGCGGAGACATCCGCGCGTGGATCTCGTCCAGAGCATCGAAGATCTGCTGCTGCTCGCTCTCACGAATCTCCGCGGCGCGCGTGAGCATGTTGCGCATCCGGTCGAAGGACATCGTGGAGCTGGTGTTCTCGGTCACGGCTGAATGCCTTCGTCCAGGGGAGGGGGAGACTTCCGGGAGCCTATCCAGGTTGGGGCCCGAGTTTGTACCACCCCCCGGCCTGGATCGCCCGGTTTCAGCGAGTGACTACTCCATTCGAGTTAACGGCCATGGGGTTACTCGGCGGTAACTGAGCGGAGGTAGACCACTCCTGCGCGGGATTCGCGACCGTGTGAGTGACTAAAGCCCGATTCCCGATCGCGGTCCGTAGCGCATCACGAGTGCGCAACGTCTTGTGGCCACACGACCGGGTTGTTTCAGGCGATCAAGGTAACGCGAGATTTGATCATAGAGCCTCCAAGATCGTTTGCGGTGCTGATCGCACGGCGTGTCGCCAGGTATAACGTGTCCGACATGTCGACTCCCCTTGCCCTGGAGGCCATCCGCAGCGCGCCCAAGGTGCTGCTGCACGACCACCTGGACGGTGGCCTCCGTCCCCAGACGGTGATCGAGCTCGCCGAGGCGTCCGGCCACCCCGGACTGCCCACCACCGACGCCGCTCAGCTCGGCGACTGGTTCCGCGAGAACGCCGACTCCGGCTCCCTCGTCCGCTACCTCGAGGGCTTCGCGCACACCTGCGGCGTCATGCAGGACGAGGCCGCGCTGGTGCGGGTCGCCGCCGAAGCCGCCGAGGACCTGGCGGCGGACGGCGTGGTCTACGCCGAGGTCCGCTACGCCCCCGAGCTGTTCACCGAGCGCGGTATGGGCCTGGAACAGGTCGTGGAGGCCATCCAGGAGGGCTTCCGCCAGGGCGAGCGCAACGCCGCCGCGACCGGGAAGCGGATCCGCGTCGGCACGCTGCTGTGCGCGATGCGGCAGAACGACGGCTGGCTGCCCTACGCCGAGCTGGCCGTGAAGTACCGCGACGCGGGTGTCGTCGGCTTCGACATCGCCGGTCCCGAGGCGGGCTTCGAGCCCACCCGCGGCCTGGAGGCGTTCGAGTACCTCCGCAAGGAGAACGCCCACTTCACCATCCACGCGGGCGAGGCGGCGGGCGTGGAGTCCGTCTGGGAGGCCGTGCAGCTCTGCGGCGCCGAGCGGCTGGGCCACGGCGTGCGGATCGTCGAGGACATCAAGTTCGACGGCGAGCACGCCGAGCTGGGCCGGGTGGCGAGCTACGTGCGCGACCGGCGCATCGCGCTGGAGGTGGCGCCGACGTCGAACCTGCACACCGGCATCGCGAAGACGCACGCCGAGCACCCGTTCGACAAGCTGTACAAGGCGGGCCTGCGGGTCACCGTCAACACCGACAACCGGCTGATGAGCCAGTGCTCCGCGTCCGGCGAGAACGCCGCGCTGGTCGAGGCGTTCGGCTACGGCTGGGACGACCTGGAGACGTTCGCGATCAACGCGATGAAGTCCGCGTTCATCCCGTTCGCCGAGCGCAACGCGATCATCAACGACGTGATCGTCCCCGGTTACGCGGCCCTGAAGGCCTGATGGCCAACGAAGAGGGCCCCCGTCGACGTCGGCGGGGGCCCTCTTCGTTCGTCACGGCTAGTGGATGTTCAGCCGGTCCTCGAACGCGGCGGACAGCGCGCGCCACGACGTGACCTCGGCCTCGAACGGCGCGCTCGGTGCGAGCCGCGTGGGGTCGGGCTTGAGCACGTAGGACACCAGCCAGCCGAGGCTCTCGGACTTGTTCAGCGCGAGCTTCACGCTGTCGTCGTGCGCCCATTCGGCGGCGTCCTCGAACAGCTCCACCGCGAGGTCGAGCTGCGTCGGGTCTACCGAGTCCGGGCCGTCGGCGATGTCCTCGTCCAAGCCGGTCAGCACGTAGACGTTGTCCGGGTCGACGTCGACCTCCAGGTCGCCGCCGGTCGCCTTGACGACGATCTCCTGGTAGGTCGACACCTCGGCGAGGTCGTTGTCCTCGGCCTCGACCAGGAAGCGCGACAGCGCGCGCGGTGACGAGAACGCGTCGATGCGGCCCTTGCGGCCCAGGAACACCGGCTGGTCGTCCAGGTAGCAGCGCAGCGTGTAGTACTCGCCCTGACCGGTGATGACCTTGATCGGGTCGATGCCGACCTCGGCCCAGAACCCGGTCGGTTCGTCCTCGTCGTCCTCGTCCGCGTCGTCGTCCTCGGCGGCCGCGGCGGTCCGCGCCTCCTCGAGGATCGCGAGTTCCTTCTGCGCGCCGGCGAGCACGCCCTCGTCCACGTCCGGAGTCGTCACGACGCCGTCGATGGCGTCGAGCACGTCGTCCCACTTCTCGGCGATGACCTCGGACAGCTCGGTCCACAGCGCGGCGCCCTCGCGACCGCTGAACGGCAGCGTGCCCTGCGGCAGGAGCGAGAAGCCCTCCGCCGAGTCCAGCACCTCGTGCACCTTCTCCAGGTCGCACACGTCCGCGAGCGAGCGCACGATCGCGATGACGTCGGCCAGCTCGCCGATCACCCACGTGTCGGGGTCGTCCGCGACCAGCTCGGGCACGCCGACCAGGTCGAACTGGTGGTTGTCGTCCGGTTCGAGGTCGCCGACCGACAGCGCGGGCACCGAGTGCCACGCCGGGTGGTCGGTCAGGTCGTGCTCCTCGACCTTGCGGACGAACGCCGCGAGGTGGGCGGCGTCGGGGAACGCGTACAGGTCCTCCTCGTGCCCGAGGAAGGCCTCCCACTCCTCACCCTCTTCACGCCAGCGGGGAGCCCACAGCGTGACCAGGTCCCCCTGGGTCAGCCCCAGTTCGATAGGGACGATGTCCTGCGCCATCAGACCTCCAGGTCACACCATGCCGTGCGGATGCGCGGCAAAGCCTACGGGGTGGATCAAGGGCGGAAACCGCCGGTGCCGAACGGGTCCGCGAAGTACGCGTCGTCATCGTCGTCCACCGGGGGGCGGGGCTTGCGACCGGCCTGCGCGGGCGGCTGCGGTGCTGGTGCGAACGGCCGAGCGGGCGGGGGTTCGGCGGGCGGCTCGATCGTGCCGCCGTACGGCGGCTGCTCGTCGGTCCGGAACGCGGGCTGGACCTCGCCGTGGAACCCGTGGGGCTGCGGGGACATCGGTTGGGCGCCCTGCTGAGGTGGGGCGTCGGTGTACGGCGCCTGGCCCGCGGCGTCGGCGGCGGTGCGGAACGGTGGCGGCCCGGCGAAGCCCTCGATCGCGATGGCCACGCTGTCGCCCAACGATTTCGCCAGCTCGTTGTACCCGTGCTGCACGGCGGCGTCGGTCGCCAGCTTCGCGGTCTCGACCACGAGCTGCCCGACGGCCCGCGGGCCGTGCCCGAGCGCGTGGGGGTGCAGGCGCAGCCACGTCAGCTCACCGGACGCGGTCGCCGTGGCCACCGCCATGCCGCTCGGGTGCTCGGCCGTCCCCGTGGAGCCCGCCAGCACCTCGGTCAACCGCTCCGCCGCCTGCCTGCGCTGTTCGGCGCGGTCGACCTCGTTCACCGGGACCACCGTTCCGGGCCGGGTTCGTCGGCCCTCGGCTCGAAGCCGAGTTCGGCGAGGCCGTTCGCGGTGCCGGGGTCGACGACGCGGCCCAGCGAGCGGTGCAGGCGGGCGCCCGCGTCACGGGCGGCGCGCGCGGCGACGCGGACGATCTCGGCGGCCAGCGCGTCCGGGCCCATGCGCAGCGCGCCGGGCTCGACCTGGACCTCCGACGGCGGGGCGCCGGGCGGCGTGACCACGGTGATGGTGCCGTCCGCTGAGGTCGCGCGGCCCAGCACCGGGCCGCCGCGGGCCAGGAGGTCGGCGACCCTCCGCTCGGTCTCCACCACCCGCTGGTTCGCGCGGTCGATCTCCGCGCCGACCTGGTCGTCGAGATCACTCACGTGCCCACCCCCTTTCCGGTCAGTGTGCCGGAACGGCGGCCACTACGTTGGCCGCATGCTCGTGCTCCGGTCGGTTCTGCTGTTCGCGTTGGCCGCCGTCGCGGAGATCGGTGGCGCCTGGCTGGTGTGGCAGGGCGTCCGCGAGCACCGCGGCTGGCTGTGGATCGGCGGCGGGGTGATCGCGCTCGGCCTGTACGGCTTCGTCGCGACGCTCCAGCCGGACGCCCACTTCGGCCGGATCCTCGCCGCGTACGGCGGGGTGTTCGTGGCCGGGTCGCTGGTGTGGGGCGCGCTCGTCGACGGCTACCGGCCGGACCGGTGGGACGTCACGGGCGCGCTGGTCTGCCTGCTCGGCGTGGGGCTGATCATGTACGCCCCGCGCTGATCAGGCCGTCGGCCGGTAGAAGCCGTAGAACTCCATGCCGCTGTTGCTGGTCCGCAGGTTGCCGACCTGGACGGGGTCGCCCGCCTCCACGATCTGGCCGTTGCCGATCACCATCGCCACGTGCCCGCTCCACACCACGAGGTCGCCGGGCAGCAGTTGGTCGGCGGGCACCGAGGCGCCCATCGCCTGCGACGACGCGGGCCGCGGCAGGTCGAACCCGGCGCCCGCGTAGGCCCACTGGGTCAGTCCGCTGCAATCCGTGCCCTGCGGCGGGTTCGCCCCGCCCCACACGTACGGCGTGCCGAGCGCGGACAGCGCGTTGCGCACGGCCGCGGCGGCCTGCTCGTTCGGCGCCTCGGCGCTGCTGCCGTCCGGCAGGTTCACGCCAACGCCCGAACCGGGCTGCGGCGGGATCGCGACCGGCAGTCGCGGACCGGTGCCCCCGCCTCCTCCGCCACCCCCGCCTCCGGCGCTTCCTCCTCCACCGCCGCCACCGCCGCCGGTACCGCCACCACCCGACCCGCCGCCGCTGTTCGACCCGGTGGACGGTGGGGCGGCCGGGTCGCCGCCGGTGGTCGTGCTCGCGCTGGACGTGGTCGTCGTGGCCTCGCTCAGCTCGATGCCGATCGGCTCGGCCAACGCCTTCAGCGCGCCCGTGTCGGGCTTCTCCAGCCCGTTGAGCTGCGCCACGGCCGCGGTCAACTGGTCGCGCACCTTCTGGAGCTCACCCGCCGAGCGGGCCTCGTACTTGTGCGCCTCGTTCGTGATCGACGCGGCCACGGCGATGGCCGCGCCCGGACCGCCGAAGAGGCCCGCGCCGACCGCCGCCGCCAGCCGCGGCGTCGCATAGGAGATGAACTCGTCGATCACGCCCTGGATGGCCGTGCGGCCGGTCGTCACCGCGGTCACGGCGCTGGTGGCGGCGGTCTGCGCGGTGGTGGCGTTGCGCGCCACCGCCTGCACGCCCCCGGACAGCGTCGCGACCCGCGACTGGAAGGTGTTGGCCTTGTCGCCGTACCAGGTGCCCAGCACCGCGTTGGCGGCCCCGGTGTGCCGACCGTCGATGTCGGTCAGCGCGGTGCTCGCCCTGGTGAACGCGTCCGCGGCGCGCGTCGCGCCACCGGTGTCGCCCTCCAGCTTGGCGAGGTGGTCCCGCATCGGCTGGACCAGCGATGAGATGAACCCCGCAACGTCGACCACGAACCGTTCCCCTTGCTCAGACCTGGTAGCTGCGCTTGATGTCGTCCTTGGCCTGCGTCTGCTGCTCGGCGTAGGCGGTGCCCGCGTTCGCCACGGCCGTCGCGAAGCCCGACAGGCCCGTCGCCGCGGCCGCGACGGCCTCCAACTGGGCCTTGGCGGCCTGCTGGAAGGCCGCGGCCAGACCCACCTCGCCGCCGAGCTTCCCGAACGCGTCGGCGGGCAGCGAGTCGACGCCGGTGAGCGTCGACGTGCCCACCGCGCCCAGTTCGGTGCCCAGTCCCGCCGCGGTCGTGCCGAACGACGCCAGCGCGTCGGTGTCGACGCCGAATGACTTCTCCACCACGGTCCCACCCCCTCCAAGACGTTGGACGGGACCGCCCTCCCCGGCGTTCCCCCGACCCTGCTCCGGGAATCCTGCACCATCCGCCGCGGTGCCGTGTGGGCTTTCGACCAGCCCGTTCGCCCTGATCGTGCCCCGATGAGCGGTACCACGCCCGGCGGGTCGCCTTGATCATGGACACGTGGGTGTTCTGGTGCACTGGAAGCGGATAGTGGACTGGCTCGGAGAGCACGCCCCGGTGACCGGTTCCGAGTTGCGCGATGGTGAGGACCCGGCAGCGGTGCAGGCGCTTTCGCTGGAAACAGGACTCGTCCCCCCGGACGAGCTCCGGACGTGGTGGTCGGTGTGCGGCGGCACGGAGAACCTGGCGTTCGCCGAGGTGCTCCCGCCGTTCTACACGCCGATCGGACCTACTGACGCGCTGCGCTCCTGGCGGCTGAAACGCGGTTTCTGGCCGTCCGAGTTCGACACCGAGGCGGGCACGCCCACCACCGGGTTTCACCCGTTGTGGTTACCGATCGCGTTCGACGGCTGCGGTGACGCGCTGGCCGTCGACATGCGTCCCGGTGTGCTGTCGGGCTGCGTCGTGGAGTGGGACCGGGAGTGCCACGAGATGGTGAAACCGGAGTGGACGTCCGTCACGGAGATGCTCGACCAGGTCGCGACGGCGCTGGAGCAGCGCAGCAGGCTCGGCCACTGCGAACCACTGGTCACGCACGACGGGCGGCTGGACTGGCGCACCGGCTGACCCGCTGGTCCGGTATGATCGGGGGAGCTGAAACCGCAGCTCACGTGGCTTGAGGGGGTGGCATGGCCGACGTCCACGACGTGGCGGCGGCGCTGCTGGCCGCCACCGGGCCCGAGTCGCCGATGAAGCTCCAGAAGCTCCTCTACTACAGCCAGGCGTGGCACCTCGCGCGCCGCGGCACGGCGCTGTTCGACGCGCCGATCGAGGCGTGGCAGCGCGGTCCCGTGGTGCCGGAGGTCTACCGGCGGCACGTCGGCCTGACCGAGGTGCACTCGTGGGACGAGGGCGACCCGTCCGGGCTGTCGGCGGCCGAGCGCGCGGTCGTGGCGTCGGTCGTCGAGCGGTACGGCGGGTTCAGCAGGCACGAGCTGAGCGAGATGGCGCACGAGGAGGAACCGTGGCGCTCCGCGCGCGGCGGCCTCCCGGACTCCGAGCCCAGCAGCGCGCCGATCCCGCACGAGGCGATGCGGCGGTACTTCCGCAGGCTCACCAGCGACCCCGAGACGGCCGTGGCGGAAGCGCGGGCGTCGGTGGGGCTCGAAGGGCTCGCCGTGTCCACCGAGGCGCTGGAGGCCGCGCGAGCGGTCGTGCGCGGCGAGGTCGACGCGGACGAGGCCGTGGCGCGGCGGATCGAGGCACTGCTCCGATCGTGACCGCCGAGGATCCCTACCTCGATCCCGGCTCGAAGGTGCTGATCAACAAGCTCGGCGTGGTCGACGCGGTGCTGTTGCGGCAGGTCGAGGCCGAAGCGACGTTCCTGCGCGACGCGCAGCTCAAGGCCGTGACGCTGCCCGGCCGGTTCGACCTCGCGCACCTGCGGGCGTTCCACCGGCACCTGTTCGGCGACGTGTACCCGTGGGCCGGGGAGGTCCGCCGGGTCGACCTGACCCGCACGGCGACGTTCGCGCACTGGGCGCACATCGAGTCCTACGCCGCCGACGTGTTCGGGCGGCTGCGCGCGGAGCACCACCTGGCCACCGAGGACGACGAGGGGTTCCTCGACCGGTTCACCTACTTCTACGCCGAGGTGAACGCGCTGCACCCGTTCCGCGAGGGCAACGGGCGGGCGCAGCGGGCGTTCTTCCGCCAGCTCGCGCTGCACGCCGGGCGGCGGATCGACTTCGGGCTGCTCGACCCGGCCTCGTACAACGAGGCCTGCCGGATCAGCATGGCCGGTTCGACGGACCCCCTGCGCGGGCTCTTCCGCGAGGCACTGGTCCCTGGTGCGTACGGCTGATCAGTCCACGGGACTACCCGGACGGTCGGCCGAACGGCCGACGGGATGCCCCCGCGGGGGCTCTCCGACCGATGCCCGCTCACGGGGCCCGCTCCTAGCGTCGAAGCATGACGAACGCACAGCTCGTGGCCATCGGATGGGGACTCGTCGGCTTCGCCGTCCTGTGGCCCGTCCTGCTCCTCGCCAAGCCGAAGCGCCTGGTCACCGCGAGCGCCGCGCTGCTGTACTCGTGCGCCCTGGTCGGTCTGGTGCTGCTGCCGCTCGGCGGGCCGACGCCGGAGCAGGTGTTCCAGCCGGTGCCGTTCCAGTGGGTGGCGGACATCGGGACGGAGTTGGCGAAGCACGGGCAACCCGCGTCGCGGGCGCTGGCCACGCTGACGTTCCAGCAGATGGCGTTGAACGTGCTGCTGTTCGCGCCGCTGGGGTTCTTCGGGAAGCGGCTGTGGCACCTCCGTCCGATGAGGACGGTCGCGCTCGGTTTCGCCGTGTCGCTGGGGATCGAGACCGCTCAGTTGACCGCGGGGCACCGGATCTTCGACGTGGACGACCTGATGACCAACACCGCGGGCGCCGCGGCCGGGTGGCTCGCGGCGGCCGCGGTGCTGGTCGTCACGTCACACGCCCGTCGGGTGCCAGACCGTCTTGGTCTCCAGGTACGCCCGCAGGCGGCTGGTGTCCGGCTCCGCGGTGAAGTCCTCGCCCGCTCGGGTGCGCAGGACCCGCTTGACGGTGCCCGCCGCGGACCGCTCCAGGTCGGCGCGGAGCGCGTCGGGGGCACCGGTCAGGTCCAGCGCGTTGACGTCCGCGTGTGACGCCAGCCAGGGCGCGATCTCCGCGGTCCGGCCGGTCAGCAGGTTCACCACACCACCGGGGAGGTCGGACGTGGCCAGCACCTCCGACAGCGTGATCGCGGGCAGCGGCCGGTCCTCGCTGGTGACCACGACGGCCGTGTTGCCGGACGCGATCACCGGGGCCACCACGCTGACCAGGCCCAGCAGCGACGACCGCTGCGGCGCGAGCACCGCGACGACACCGGTCGGCTCGGGCGTGGAGAACGAGAAGTACGGGCCTGCGACCGGGTTCGAGCTGCCGAGGACGGCGGCGATCTTGTCCGTCCAGCCCGCGTACCAGACCCAGCGGTCGATCGCCGCGTCCACCAGCGCCTGCGCCTTCTTCACACCGATGCCCTCGGCGGCGGACACCTCGGCGGCGAACTGCTCGCGACGGCCTTCGAGCACCTCGGCCACCCGGTACAGCACCTGGCCGCGGTTGTACGCCGTGGCGCCCGACCAGCCCGCGAAAGCCTTGCGGGCGGCCGAAACCGCGTCCCGCGCGTCCTTGCGGGACCCCTGGGCGGCGTTCGCCAGGAACGCGCCCTTGCTGTCGGTCACGGGATAGCTGCGAGCGGACTCCGACCGCGGGAACTTCCCCCCGATGTAGAGCTTGTACGTCTTCGCGACGGCGATCCTGTTCTCAGACATCGAGGTACGCCTCCAGCCCGGCCCGGCCGCCCTCGCGACCGAAGCCCGACTCCTGGTAGCCGCCGAACGGGGCGGTGGGGTCGAAGCGGTTGAACGTGTTGGCCCACACCACACCGGCGCGCATCTTCTGCGCCGCCCACAGGATGCGCGAGCCCTTGTCGGTCCAGATGCCCGCGGACAGCCCGTACGGCGTGTTGTTCGCCTTCGCCACGGCCTCGTCCGGCGTGCGGAACGTGAGCACCGACAGCACCGGCCCGAAGATCTCCTCGCGGGCGATCCGCATCGCCTGCGACACCCCGGAGAACACCGTGGGAGCGAAGTAGAAACCCTTGTCCGGCAACGGGCACGCGCTCGTCCAGCGCTCGGCGCCCTCGGCCTCGCCCGCCGCGGCCAGCTCCTGGATCTTGGTGAGCTGCTCGCGCGAGTTGATCGCGCCGACGTCGGTGTTCTTGTCCAGCGGGTCGCCGACGCGCAGCGTCGACACCCGGATCCGCAGCTTCTCCAGGAACTCCTCGGCGATCGACTCCTGGAGCAGCAGGCGCGAACCCGCGCAGCAGACGTGGCCCTGGTTGAAGAAGATGCCGTTGACGATGCCCTCGACGGCCTGGTCGACCGGCGCGTCGTCGAACACGATGTTCGCCGCCTTGCCGCCCAGTTCCAGCGTCAGCTTCTTGCCGGTCCCCGCCAGTTGGCTCTGGATCAGCTTGCCGACCTCGGTCGACCCGGTGAACGCCACCTTGTCGACGTCCGCGTGCCCGACCAGCGCGGCACCGGTGTCACCCGCGCCCGGCAGGATGTTGACCACACCCGGCGGCAGGTCGGCCTGCTGGATGATCTCGGCCAGCACCAGCGCCGTCAGCGGCGTCGTCTCGGCGGGCTTGAGCACCACCGTGTTGCCGGTCGCCAGCGCGGGCGCGATCTTCCACGCCGCCATCAGCAGCGGGAAGTTCCACGGGATCACCTGACCCGCCACGCCCAGCGGCCGCGGGTCCGGCCCGTACCCCGCGTAGGACAGCTTGTCCGCCCAGCCCGCGTGGTAGAAGAAGTGCGCGGCGGCCGTGGGGACGTCGACGTCCCGCGACTCCTTGATCGGCTTGCCGTTGTCCAGGCTCTCCAGCACCGCCAGCTCGCGCGAGCGTTCCTGGATCAACCTCGCGATCCGGTAGATGTACTTCGCCCGCTCGGTGCCGGGCATCTTGCCCCACACCCGGTCGTACGCGCGGCGGGCGACCTTGACCGCCGTGTCCACATCGGACGGTGACGCCGTGCTGACCTCCGCGAGCACCTCCTCGGTGCCGGGGTTGATCGTCTTCAGCGGCTCGCCGGAGCCCTCGACGAACTCGCCGTCCACGAACATCTTGTACGCGGGCTTCAGGTTCGCGATGTCCCGCGACTCGGGAGCCGGGGCGTATTCCCAGAGCTGACTCATCGTCCTCAGTCCACCGTCACGTAGTCGGGGCCGCTGTAGTGGCCGTCCAACTGGGTCCGCCGCTGCATCAGCAGGTCGTTGAGCAGGGTCGAGGCGCCGAACCGGAACAGGTCGGCGGTCAGCCACTCGGGCCCCGCGACCTCGTGCACGGCCACCAGGTACTTGATCGCGTCCTTGGTGCTCCGGATCCCGCCCGCGGGCTTCACCCCGCGCAGCTCACCGGTCTGCCGGTGCCAGTCCCGCACGGCCTGGAGCATCACGTGCGTCACCGGCAGCGTCGCCGCGGGCGCCACCTTGCCGGTCGACGTCTTGATGAAGTCCCCGCCCGCCAGCAGCGCCAGCCACGACGCGCGCCGCACGTTGTCGTAGGTCGCCAGCTCGCCGGTCTCCAGGATCACCTTGAGGTGCGCGGCCCCGCACGCCTCCTTGACCTGCCGGATCTCGTCGAACACCGCGCCGTAGTTCCCGGACAGGAACGCGCCGCGGTCGATCACCATGTCGATCTCGTCAGCGCCCTGCTCCACCGCGTACCGCGTGTCGGCGAGCTTCACGGCCATGATCGACCGCCCGGACGGGAACGCCGTCGCCACACTCGCGACGTGCACCCCCGTACCCTCCAACTCGGCCTTCGCCGTGGCCACCATGTCCGGGTACACGCAGACCGCGGCCACCTTCGGCACCTCACCCCGATCCGGATCGGGCCGCCGCGCCTTGGCCGCGAGCGACCGCACCTTCCCGGCGGTGTCCGCCCCTTCGAGCGTGGTCAGGTCCACCATGGAGATCGCGGTGTCGATGGCCCACATCTTCGAGGCCTTCTTGATGCTGCGCGTTGCCAGACCAGCCGCGCGTTGTTCCACGCCAACTTGGTCGACGCCGGGCAGACCGTGCAGGAACCGACGCAGCGAAGCGTCGTCCCGAACGGCATCGGCAAGGGCCGGTGGCAGCGGTGCCAACGGCGATGGTGACGGAGCGGCAGCCATGGGACCCACTCTAAGCGGACTGGCACGCCCGTCCCAAGCGAACGGGTTTCCGCAGGTCAGGAGAGATCCACACCACACCTTCGGGGGCCCGAAGCGCCGGTCGCGGCGCCACCGCCACCCACTGCCCCCAACGGCTCACCCGCAAGCCCACAACCCACCCGCACGCCGACGCAACTACTTCGAACGCCCGCAACCCACCCGCACGCCTACGCAGCTACTTCAAACGTCCGCAACCCCACCCCGGCGACCCGACTGACCCGGCCCGACGCAACCCGACCACCAGGTCACCCGAGCACACCTCCCGCACCCCGATCCGAAGCGCCCTCCTCTTTGATCTTGGTTTGTCAAGGCATCTTTCCCGCCTTGACAAACCAAGATCAAAGATCGAGACAATCGCGCGAGCGGGGTGAGGGAGACCCACCCCCGACAAAGGCGCGAGCAAACCCCCACCTCAAACGATCAGGACTCCAGCCAACCAACGATCAGCAGTCCAACCAACCAACGATCAGGACTCCAGCTCCGGCCGATCCCGATCCTTGTTCTTGATCTTCTTCCTCTTGGGCCGCTTCACGTCCACGCCCCCCATCAGCGCCAACCCGGTAATCCGCACCACCGGCCCTCCGGGGATCGACGGGGTAGACGTGGTCCGGTTCTCGAACGCCCCCATGAACCCCACACCGCTGACGATCACCGTCACCTCCTCGGGCACGACGATGTCCACACCGCCCCAGAACGCGAACACGTTGATCGTCACCTCGGCCTCGGCGAACCGGGCCTGGGTGAGGTCCAGCGTGACGCCGCCCATGATGGCCACGGCGTTGTGGTAGCGCGGGACGACCCAGTCGCCCTTGCGGTCGCAGCCGGACCAGAACGCGAACGAGATCGACGACCCCGGCGTGCCCCCGATCCGGTCCACCGCGGCGTGCTGCGGCACCGCGGGCAGCAAGGCGGGTGAGGGCACCCCGAGGTCGGAGGTGATCGGCACCAGTTCGCCGTAGGTCTTGGCCGAGTACGTGGCACCCAGCCGTTCGTCCAGTTCGTGCAGGTCCAGCCTGCCCTCGGCGGCCGCCTTGTGCAGCACCTGCGCCACGCGCTCGCGGTCGGCATCGGACGCGCGCATCCGAGTGGGGTCGTTGGGAACCAGCTCGTCGCTCACGCGGGCAAGTCTAGGAGTCGGGAGCCGCCGTGTCCGCAGTTACGCGGGGGTCGGCCGCCGGACCGGCAAACCGGCCGCCCGGTACACCGCGTCGATCAGCGCCATGTTGGCCACGGCGTCGGCGGGTGTGGTGGGGAACGGCGTGCCGTGCAGCACCGCGGAGGTGAAGGCGTCCAACTGGTAGGCGTACGTCGGGCGTCGGGTGAACCGCTCGACCCGGCTGTTCCCGTTGGCGCGCACCGAAAGCCGGTGCGGGGCCTGCGGGGCGAGCGGGTTGAACACGCGCATCGTGCCCTCGGTCCCGACGGCCTTCGCGGACAGCCTCAGCAGCGACCCGGCGGACCACATGGACGCGTGCACCGTCCCCGTGCACCCCGAAGGGAAGACGACTTCGGCCTTCATCGCGCGGTCGACGTCCGGCGTTCGGAGCAGCGCGCGCGCCGACCGCACCTCCGGCTCCCCGCCGCCCAGCAGCCGCACGATGCTCGCGGAGTACGAGCCCGCGTCCATCATCGCGCCGCCGGCCAGTCCGAAGTCGTACCGGATGTCGGAGAACACCGGCAGCGGGAAGCACACGTGCGCCTCGACGTGCCGCAGTTCGCCCAGCTCGCCGCTCGCCACGACGGCAGCCATCCGCTGCGCCAGCGGGTGGTAGCGGTAGTGGAAGGCCTCCATGACGACCAGCCCACTCGCCGAGGCCGCCTCCGCCACCTCGGCCGCCTCGGCGGCGTTCGCCGTGAACGGCTTCTCGCACAGCACGTGCTTCCCGGCCGCCAACGCCTCCAGCGTCCAGCGCCCGTGCAGCCCGTTGGGCAGCGGGTTGTAGACGGCGTCGACGGCGGGGTCGTCGAGCAGCGCCCGGTAGTCGTCGTGGATCCGCCCGATCCCGTGCCGGTCGGCGAACGCCCGCGCCTTGTCCCGCGACCGCGCGGCCACCGCCACCACGACCGCGGCCGACGACGTGCGCGCGGGCTTGATCACCGCCGTGGGAGCGATGCGGGCCGCGCCGAGCACACCGATCCGAACGTGGTCAGCCATGGCGGTGATCGTAGGGCGTCAGCCGACCACCACGACCGCGCTGACCGCGCCCCGGAACCTCCCGGTCTCCTGGAACCGCGCCCGCCACGACCCCGGCTCGCCGACCGGTGCCCTGCCGTAGAACTCGATCCCACCGTTGTGGTGCGTGGACACCCCTGCCGTGGCGACCCGCTGCCAGCGCTGCCCGTCCACCGAGTGCTCGACGTCCACGGAGAAGGGGGACGGCGAGTCGTAGGCGAAGTCGACCCTGCCGGTGAACGCCACGGTCGACGTGTCGACACGGGTGGCCGTGAACAGCGGGACGCTCACGGGTTCGAAGACCCGCACGTCGACCTTCGCGTTCCGCTGCGCCACGAAGGGGTCGTGGCTCACGGCGGTCGCGGTGTACGCGCCTGTCCGCTCCGGCGCGTCCGCGACCTCGAAACGGCCGTCGGCGTCGGTGGTCAGCGAGCCGATCGGGCGCCAGCCACCCGTCGGGGTCTCGAAGGTCACCGCCACCGCCGAGTTCGTACGGGGGCGCCACCCCTCGGGTGACTCCCACCGGACCTGGCCGCTGACCAACACGGACCCGCCCCTGTCGATCTCCGCGCGGTCGATCCGCGCCTCGACCTGGACCTCCGACTGCCGGACGGCGATCTGCACCGGGTTCGACTCGCCGTAGCCGACGTGCGGGTGGTTGTCGTCGAACTGGAAGAACGCCTGCACCCGCCCGGCGTACTTGATGTCGAGGTCCGCGGTGAAGGTGCCGTCGGCGGCCGTGACCGCGTCGACCCAGTCGAAGTCGGGGTAGGGCAGGTCCAGCCAGATCGCCGCGCCGCCGAGCGGGGTGACCTCGCGGGTGCCGGGGTGGCGGCTGCGCAGCCGCCCGGTCGCCGTGACGTGCCGGTTCGCGTGGTCGACGGTCGTCCGGTCCACGACCAGCGGGTCGAACAGGGCGGTCGCGAAGTACGCGAGACCACCAGCCCGTTCCGCGAGCACGTGGTCGCCGTCGGCGTCGGTCAGTTCGACGTCGACGCGGTAGCCGCCGAGCCGGTCGAGCAGCACCGGGGTGGCGGTCTCCCACGTCCCGTCGTCGGGAGTGCCCGCGGTCAGGGTGAAGTCGCTGACGACGGCGAACTCCTCGCCGGTGGCTTCGGAGAGCAGGTGCGTCCTGATCTCCGTGATCGCGCTGTCCGACCTGGCCCCCAGCGTGATGCGGCCGAGGTCGGTGTCGACGCTGTGCGCCCAGCGGACGGTCGGCCCGGCCGCCGCGTGCGCGACCGGAGCCGCGGCGACGAGCGTGAACAAGACCGTGGACAGCCCGAACAAGGCCGTGCTTTTGACGCGCATGACGTGCTTCCCCCTGAGCTCGGAACCCCCGTGTGGTGCTTCCTGCCCATCGTGCCCGACGGGGACGCCGTTCTCCGCGCGGTTCGCCGTCGTGCGGGGTGCGTGCAGCCGGTTACGGTGTGCCCCATGGACGTGCTTGTTGTCGACCACCCACTGGCCAGGGCTCGGCTCACCACGATGCGGGACGCGCGGACGGACAACGCGGCGTTCCGGGCGGCGGTGCAGGAGTTGACGGTGATGCTCGTCTACGAGGCGATGCGGGACGCGCCCGTGGCCGAGGAGCGGGTGCACACGCCGGTGGCGCGGACTACCGGGTTCCGGTTGGCCAACCCGCCGCTGCTGGTGCCGGTGCTGCGGGCCGGGCTGGGGATGGCGGACCAGGCGCACAAGCTGATCCCGGACGCGCAGATGGGGTTCGTGGGGCTGGCGCGCGACGAGGAGACGTTGCAGCCGACGCCGTACATGGAGTCGCTGCCGACGGACCTCGCGGGCCGTCCGGTGATGGTGCTGGACCCGATGCTGGCGACCGGCGGGTCGATGGCGTACACGATCAAGCTGCTCACGGGCCGCGGCGCGACGGACGTGACGGCGATCTGCGCGCTCGCGGCGCCGGAGGGCGTGAAGTTCCTGGAGGACTCCGGGCTGCCCGTCCGGTTGGTCACGGCGAGCATCGACGAGCGGCTCAACGACTCCGGTTTCATCGTGCCGGGGCTCGGTGACGCGGGCGATCGGCTCTACGGGGCCGTATGACACCGTTCCCAGCGTCCAGGTAGGCACGGATTAAGCCGTTCGGTCGTAGCAGTGGTCTAGACCTTGGTCCTACCGTGGTCTGGACCACACACCGTAGCCGCCGCCTCGCTAGGAGCAGCATGTCGAGTAGGAGAGTCGGGCTGTCCGTCCTGCTGGCCGGAGCCCTTTCCGCATCGCTCGCGCCCTCGGCCAACGCCGACGTCGAGTCGTACGGGCACGGTCACGGGAACGGGCAGCGGACCGTCGGGTACTACACCCAGTGGAGCGGCTACGACCGTAACTTCCTGGTGAAGGACCTCGTCGCCAACGGCACCGCGAAGAAGCTGACGCACCTGAACTACGCGTTCGGGTTCCTGGACGAGTCCGGGAAGTGCTACAGCAGCGACCCGTGGGCCGACTACCAGCGCCCGTTCACCGCCGAGCAGAGCGTGGACGGCGTCGCGGACGTGGCGGGCCAGGCGCTCTCGGGCAACCTGAACCAGCTCAAGGAGCTCAAGGCGAAGAACCCGCGGCTCCGGGTCAACATCTCGCTCGGCGGCTGGACCGGCTCCAAGTACTTCTCGAACGCCGCCCTCACGCCCCAGTCGCGCGCCGCGCACGTGAAGTCCTGCCTCGACCTGTGGATCAAGGGTGACCTGGAGGGCGCGCCCGGCGCGGCCGCCGGTCTGTTCAACGGGATCGACCTCGACTGGGAGTGGCCCGCGAGCGAGGGCAACACCGGCAACGTCGTGCGCCCAGAGGACAAGGTCAACTTCACCGCGCTCGTCGCGGAGTACCGCAAGCAGCTCGACCAGCTCGGCCGGTCGACGCGGAAGAAGTACGACCTGACCGCGTTCCTGCCCGCCGACCCGGTGCAGCTCGACCGGGGCATCGAGACCCGCAAGGTGTTCCGCGACCTCACGTTCGCGACCCTCCAGGGCTACGACTACCACGGCGCGTGGGACCCGATCACGAACCAGCAGTCGTCGCTGCGGACGCCCAAGGGCGACCCCTCGGCGTCGAAGTTCAGCTCCCAGGTGACCGTCGACGCGTACCTCTCGCGGGGCGCGCCGAGGGACAAGGTCGTGCTGGGCGTGCCGTTCTACAGCCGCGGCTGGACCGGCGTGACCAACGCGAACAACGGCCTCTTCCAGGCCGCGACGGGCCCCGCTCCCGGCACGTACGAGGCGGGCTTCGAGGACTACAAGGTCCTCAAGGGCCAGTTGTCGAAGTTCACGGTCCACCGCGACGCGAAGGCGGGCCACGCCTGGCTGTTCGACGGCACGACCTTCTGGACGTGGGACGACGCCGTGGAGATCAAGCGCAAGGGTCGGTACATCGCCGACCGCGATCTCGGCGGCGCGATGATCTGGTCGCTCGACGGCGACACCGCCGACGGCGAGCTGATCAGCGCGCTGCGCAGCGGACTGTCCGACTAGGGCAGTTCAGGACGGGGTTCGGGGAGGTTTCGCGGCGGCCGCCTCCCCGGATCTCGTCCGCCGGCTCAGTGCGTGCGCCAGCCGTCCGCGCTGGCCCGCACGGCCCGCTCGAACACGGGGGCGATCTCCAGTCCGGGCGGCAGGATGCCGTAGATCTCCAGGCTGACCAGGCCGTGGCAGATGCTCCACAGCGCCAGGCCGATGACCTCGGGCGCCTCGTTCGGCAGGAACGACCCGTTGTCGATGGCCCGCTGCACCGTCTTGACCACGGGCACGAAGGTGCCGGACGCGGCGATGTAGGTCTCGGTGGTCGGCATGAAGTCCGGCACCACCTTGCTGAACATGACCACGTAGAACTGGCGGTCTTGGAGCGCGCTGTCGCGGTAGGTCAGCGCGATCTGGATCAGGTCCTCCACCGGGTCGTCGGTCTCGGGGACCATCGCCAGCCGTTCGCCGAAGCGCCGGAAGCCCTCGTCGTAGAGGGCGTCGAGGAGCGCGGGCTTGCCACCGAAGAGCGAGTAGACGGCGGTGGTCGAGGTATTGACGTCCGCCGCCAGCCGGCGCAAGCTCAACGCACTGGGTCCCTCGTTGGACAGCAGTTCACCCGCGCGGTTCAGCAGCTTCACGCGCAGCGCGTCATCGTGAGTCTTGGGTCGAGGCACCTCCCCATCGTATCGTAACAGTGTTATAAAACGAAACCTGGTGTCTGTGGTATCAGATTGGTACCGTGTCCGGAATGGCGATGACCCTGCGTCTGAATGACGAGGAGAGTCGGCGGCTCGCGGAACTCGCGGCTGCCGAAGGCCGATCGAAGCAAGATGTGGTGCGGCTCGCATTAGCCGACCGCTGGGCCCAGTTGCACAAGGAAGAGCAGCTAGGCGAAGTGCTCAGCCGGGTGATGCCCAAGTACCGGGGTCTGCTGGACCGACTCGGTTCCGCTTGACCCGCCGAGAACTGTCGTACCTCTGTGATCAACTGACAGTGTGATCAACTACCTGGATGCCGGTGATCTGCTGGTGCTCGCCACCGCTGTGACCGGCGGCGATCTCGTGGTGCGCGATCTCGGCCTGCTCGATTCCGCTGCTCACCGCCCCCGCGCCACGGTGCTCGGCGTGGAGGCCTACGACACCCTGTGGCTGAAGGCCGCGTCCATCCTCGACTCCATCGTCCGCACCCGACCCCTCGTCGAGGGCAACTGGCGGCTCGCCTGGGTCGCCGTCGTCGCCTTCTGCGACATCAACGGGTGGTGGGTGGACGCGGACGAGGAGGACGCGCTCGACCTCGTGCGCGCGCTCGGCCGGGAGCAGACCGACGTTCCCGGCATGGCCGCGCACCTCGAGGCGTGGGCCCTGCCCAAGTCCGTCTGAGCGTCGGGGCTTGACCTGGAGTGCACTCCAGCTCCTACGGTCGTGGGGTGACTCATTCGATCGCCCAGGCAGCCGCGCACAGCGGGCTGTCGATCGACACCCTCCGCTACTACGAGCGAATCGGCCTCGTCGACCCACCCGCCCGCGACTCGGGCGGGCGGCGGACCTACTCCGACGCGGACCTGGAGTGGCTGGTCTTCCTGACCAGGCTCCGCACGACCGGCATGCCGATCAGGATGATGCGCGAGTACGCGCGCCTGCGGCACCTCGGCACCGTGACCAGGCGCGCGCGGCAGCAGATCCTGCTCGACCACCGGGCGGGCGTCCGTGCCCGCATCGCCGAACTCCAGTCGAGCCTCGACGTGCTCGACTACAAGATCGACTTCTACAGCGGGCTCATGGCCGGGGACGAGCAGGCCAGGGGCGCCACCGCGTGATCGTGCCGGAATGGGGGAAGGACATGACCAGTCGGTTCCTCGGCCCGCTCGAGGTCGGGCCGCAAGGGCTGGGCTGCATGGGGATGAGCCAGTCCTACGGTGCGGCCGACGAGGGGGAGTCGATCGCCACGATCCACCGGGCTTTGGAACTCGGGGTGACCCTCCTGGACACCGCTGATGTGTACGGCGCGGGTGCGAACGAGGAGTTGGTGGGCCGCGCCATCGCCGACCGCCGCGACTCGGTCGTGCTCGCCACCAAGTTCGGCTTCGTCGGAGGCCCCGGCCAGGTCAGGGGCGACGCCGAGTACGTCCGGCAGGCGTGCGACGCCTCGCTCGAGCGGCTCGGCCTCGACCACATCGACCTCTACTACCAGCACCGCGTCGATCCGGCCGTCCCCATCGAGGAGACGGTCGGGGCGATGGCGTCGCTGGTGGAGCAGGGGAAGGTGCGGTACCTCGGGTTGTCCGAGGCCAGTGCCGCCTCGATCCGTCGTGCGCACGCCGTGCACCCGATCGCGGCGCTCCAGAGCGAGTGGTCGCTGTGGACGCGTGACGTCGAGGCTGAGATCGCGCCCACGTGCTTCGAGCTGGGGATCGGGGTCGTGCCGTTCTCGCCGCTCGGGCGTGGGTTCCTGACCGGGGCGGTGACGTCCGTCGAGGATCTTGGTGAGGACGACATGCGTCGGAGGTTGCCCCGGTTCGAGCAGGCCAACTTCGAGCGCAACGCGGCCATCGTGGCTGTTCTGCGGGAGTTGGCCGCTGGGCACGGGATCAGCGCTGGGCAGCTCGCGCTCGCGTGGGTCCAGCACCGCGGGGCGACCGTTGTGCCCATTCCCGGCACGAAGCGCAGGAAGTACCTGGAGGAGAACGTCGCCGCGGCCGCTGTCGAGCTGTCCGCCGCCGATCTCGCCGCCATTGACGCCGCTGTACCGGCTGTCGCGGGAGACCGCTACACGGCCGAGATGCTCCGCCTGACCGACAACTGACCTTTGAGGATGATGATGAACAGTCGTTTTCTCGGCCCGCTCGAAGTCAGCTCGCAGGGGCTCGGGTGCATGGGGATGAGTGCTTTTTACGGTGACACCTCTGATGAGGGGGAGTCGATCGCCACGATTCACCGGGCGTTGGACCTGGGGGTCACGCTGCTGGACACGTCTGATGCTTATGGGCCGCACACCAATGAGGAGTTGGTTGGGCGGGCTGTGGCTGATCGGCGGGATTCTGTTGTGCTCGCGACCAAGTTCGGGATCGCTGAGCGGGATGCTGATGGTCACGCCCGTATTCGTGGTGAGGCCTCGTACGTGCGGTCGTCGGCCGAGGACTCCCTGAAGCGCCTGGGGCTGGACCACGTCGACCTGTACTACCAGCACCGGGTGGATCAGACCGTGCCGATCGAGGAGACGGTCGGGGCGATGGCTTCGCTGGTGGAGCAGGGTAAGGTGCGGTACCTCGGGTTGTCCGAGGCGAGTGTCGACAACATCCGGCGTGCGCACGCCGTGCACCCGATCACGGCTGTTCAGTTCGAGTGGTCGTTGTGGTCGCGCGAGATCGAGGACGAGATCGTGCCGGTCGCCCGTGAGTTGGGGATCGGGGTGGTTGCCTACTCGCCGCTCGGTCGGGGGTTCCTGACCGGCAGCATCAAGTCCACCGCGGATTTGGCGGACACGGATTTTCGGAAGATCGCCCAGCCTCGGTTCACCGAGGAGAACCTGGCGAAGAACCAGGCGATCATCGAATCGTTGCGGGCCGTTGCGGCGGAGCACGACGCCACGCCTGGGCAGATCGCGTTGGCGTGGGTTCAGCACCGGGGGGCCGATGTGGTGCCGATTCCGGGGACCAAGCGGAGGAAGTACCTGGAGGAGAACGTCGCCGCGGCCGGGTTGTCGTTGACGGTCGACCAGTTGGCCAGGATCGAAGCCGCTGTGCCCGTGGGTGAGGTCGCGGGTGAGCGGTATTCGGTCGGCAGCATGAAGTCGATCAACCGGTGAGGGCGTTGGGGCTCGGCCTGGGTGTGCTGCTGGTCCTCACCGGTACGTCGGGTGCTCGGCCGCCCGGTGTGCCGGACGGGTGGGTGGGTACCTGGGGTGGCGCGGCTGCCGCGGGGGTTGGTGAGGGGTATGCCAACTACTCGATACGCAACGTGGTGCACACGAGTGTGGGTGGGTCCGCGGTGCGGGTTCGGTTGTCCAACCGGTTCGGGACGCAGCCCGCGGTGATGGGGCGGGTGTCGGTGGCCGTTGCCGCGGCGCCAGGGTCGGCTGCGGCTGCTGAGGGGACGATGCGCGGGGTGACGTTCGGTGGGGTCGAGTCGATCACGATTCCCGCTGGGGCGGAGGTGGTGAGCGATTCGGTGGCGTTGCGGGTGCCTCGGGATGGGGATCTGCTGGTTTCTACGTATACGCCGGTGGCGTCGGGGCCGGTTACGTACCACGGGTTGGCTACGCAGACGTCGTTCTTCACGCGGGCCGGGGATTTTGTGCTGGAGGCCTCGGGGGTTAGTTATGGGGAGCGGACTTCGGCCTGGCACTACGTGAGTGGTGTGGATGTGCGGGGGTCTGGGGCTGCGGGGACCGTTGTGGCCTTTGGTGATTCGATCACTGATGGGGCTGGGGCTACTTCGGGGGCCAATCGGCGGTGGCCGGATTTGTTGGCGGATCGGTTGCGGGGGCGGCTTGGGGTGGTGAACTCCGGGATCTCCGGGAATCGGGTGTTGTTGGATGGTGGTGGGTTTGGGGTTAATGCCCTGGCTCGGTTTGATTCGGATGTGGTGGATGTCACCGGGGTGCGGTCGGTGATCCTGTTGGAGGGGATCAACGATATTCAGCAGGTGCCGCACCAGACTGATCCTGGGGTGGTTGTTGCTGCTTATCGGCAGTTTGTGGTGCAGGCTCATGCTCGGGGGATTCGGGTTGTCGGGGGGACTGTGCTGCCGTTTAAGGGGTGGCGGGTTTATGATCCTGAGTTGGAGGCTGTTCGGCAGGGGTTGAATTCTTTTATTCGGACTGGTGGGGTTTTTGATGCGGTGATTGATTTTGATGCTGTCATGCGGGATTCGGTGGATCCGTTGGTGATGCGGGCCGAGTATGACAGTGGGGATCATTTGCATCCGAATGATGCGGGGTATCAGGCGATGGCTGACGCGGTGGATTTGGGGAAGTTGTGACCTGCGGGTTTGTTTGAGGTGGGTTGGTCACCCCGCTGGTGATTGTCTCGATGCCGCGTTTGCTTTGTCAAGGCGGGAAAGATGCCTTGACAAAGCAAACGCGGCACGAGTGGGGAAAGAGCGGGGTGGTCCGGTGGGGTGGGTTTGGGTGGGGGCGGGCGTCGGTGGCTGTGGCGTTGGGGGTGGGTTGCATTGCCGCGGGTGGGGATGGGGGCGGGTTTGTGGGGGCGTGGGGCGGTGGGGTGGGGGGTTGGTGAGTGGGTGGGGTTAGTAGGTGGATGCTGCGAGGGTGGCGCCTAGGTTCCAGGCTGCTTCTCGGGTGGGTTTTGTTGGTGGGCCGGTTAGTTTCAGGGTTTTTGCTGCTGGTTTCCAGCCTAGGGCCTTGGTGATTGCTTGTACGCTGTTTACTGCTCCTTCCAGGCCTTGGTTTCCGTGTACGTATAGGCCGTAGGGGCGGCCGGTTGTTGAGTCGAGGCATGGGTAGTAGATGGTGTCGAAGAAGTGTTTTAGGGCGCCTGACATGTAGCCGATGTTGGCTGGGGTTCCCAGTAGGTAGGCGTCTGCTGCCAGTACGTCGGAGGCGGTTGCTTCCAGTGCGGCTTTGCGGACTACCTCTACCTGGTCCAGGTCCTTGTTTGTTGCGCCTGCCAGTGTGGATTCGAAGATTTCTTGCATGGCTGGTGAGGGGGTGTGGTGGACTATCAGCAGTCTGGGCATCAGTAGTCGATCTCGTAGTCGGTGTTTGGCGAGGTTGCGGCGCCCCTGAAGATGTCGTGGCCGTTCTTGCTGTGGGGTGGGCGTCCATCCAGCACGGCTGTGCCAGGGCGCGGCGGTCGTCGCCATCCGGCTGGCTCGTTGGGGGCTGGTGGGTGTTCGCGGTGATTGGTGGGGGGATGATCAACAGGTGTGGCGTGGAACCGGTGTGGTTCGTGTGCGTCCTAGTAGTCACACACAGGAGGGGGTCATGGACACTTCAATCATGCGGTCCAGCAGTCGTGAGAAGCGCATCACCTGGGGTGGCGGGTTGTCGATCAGTCTTGGGCTGATCGGGGGGCCGTTGGTGTTCGTCGGGGTTTGGCCGACGTTCGACCACAGCCCGTGGGACGTCAACACGATGATCCTGGGAGCTGGTGTCTTCCTCTGCACGGTGAGCTACATCCTCGGCCGGATCGCGGTCGCGGCGTTCACCGAGGAGCGGAGTCGGCCGGTGAGCCCGCCTGCTCGGCGGCCCTACGTGGTCGCGGGTGTCTCGTTGGCGGTCGCGGTGCTGTGCCTGGTGATCGCGCTCATGTGAGCAGTCGCTCCACCTGTGTCCTGAGTTTCGCCAAGCGCTCCTGGGCGCGGTCACGGGCGGGCGGTAGTTCGTCCGTGACCGGTTCCACGACCTCCAGGTAGGCCTTGAGCTTCGGTTCCGTGCCGGACGGTCGTACGACCACGCGCACGCCCGGTGCGGTGAGGCGGACCACGTCGGCTTCGGGCAGCAGGTCCTCGTAGGTGTAGCCGTCCGGCGGCGACTGCCGCAGCCGGGACATGAGGGCGCCGATGCCGGACAGGTCGGTGAAGCGCAAGGAGACCTGGTCGGTGAGGTGCACGCCGTGGTCGACCGAGAGCTGGTCCAGGGCGTCCAGGAGGGACTTGTCCGCCGCCTTCAGGGTGGCGGCCAGGTCGCAGGCCAGTACGGCGGCCGAGATGCCGTCCTTGTCGGTGACCGAGTCCGGGTCGACGCAGTGGCCGAGGGCCTCCTCGTAGGCGTAGACCAGGCCCTCGCCCGCGCGGACGAGCCACTTGAAGCCGGTCAAGGTCTCCGCGTACCTGGAGCCCTGGGCCTTCGCGATCTCGCCCAGCAGTGAGGACGACACGATCGTGGTCGCCACCAACGGGTCGGGGTGGGCTGTGCGGTCCAGAGTGGACAGGACCAGGGAGCCGAGCAGTGCTCCCGTTTCGTCGCCGCGCAGCATGCGCCACGTGCCGTCGCGGTCCCGCACGCCCAGCGCGCAGCGGTCCGCGTCGGGGTCGAGGGCGATGGCGAGGTCGGCGTTCTCCGCCGCCGCCAGCGCGAGCAGTTCGTCCGCCGCGCCGGGTTCCTCCGGGTTGGGGAACGCCACGGTGGGGAAGTCCGGGTCCGGCACGGCCTGGGCGCGGACCACGCGCACGTCGGTGAAACCGGCGCGCCGCAGTGCCTCCACGGCCGTCCGGCCGCCGACGCCGTGCATCGGCGTCAAGGCCACGCGCAGGTCGCGGGCGGTGCCGTGGGGAAGTGACGAGACGCGTTCCAGGTACTCGTCGACCTCGGTGTCGTCGACGTGCTGCCAGTCCGTCGACGTCGGTACGGACACAGCGGCGGGCACGCGGGCCACGGCGGCCTCGATCTCGCGGTCGGCGGGCGGCACGATCTGGCCGCCGCCCTCCAGGTACAGCTTGTAGCCGTTGTCCGCGGGCGGGTTGTGGGAGGCGGTGATCTGCACGCCCGCCACGGCCCGGTGCTTGCGCACGAGGAACGCCAGCACGGGGGTCGGCAGCGGGCCGGGGAGGACGCGCACGGTGAAGCCCGCGGCGGCCAGGACACCCGCGGCGGCCTGGCAGAAGTCCTCCGAGCCGTGCCGGGCGTCGCGGCCGACGAACACGGTCCCGGTGTGGCCGTTGGTGCGGAGCCAGTCGGCGAGGCCCGCGGTGGTGCGGATCACGACGGCGCGGTTCATCCCGTTCGGGCCCGCGCGGACCGGGCCGCGCAGGCCCGCCGTGCCGAAGGTGAGCGGCCCGGCCATGCGGTCGGCCAAGTCCTCCGCCGCGCCCGGAGCGCCACCCATGGCCTGCGCGAGCAGGCCTTGCAGCTCGGCGCGGGCGGCGGGGTCGGGGTCGTCGGCGATCCAGCGGAACGCGGCGTCGCGCAGGGCCGGGGACAGGCTCATGCCCTGGTCACCAGCTCGCGCAGCAGCCCGCCCATGCGGGACGCGGCGGCGGCGCCCGCCTCCAGGACCTCCTGGTGGTTCAGCGGCTCGCCGGTGATGCCCGCGGCCAGGTTCGTCACCAGCGACAGGCCGAACACCTCGACGCCCTCGGCGCGGGCCGCGATGGCCTCCAGCACCGTCGACATGCCGACCAGGTCGGCGCCCATCGTCCGGAGCATCCTGATCTCGGCGGGCGTCTCGAAGTGCGGCCCCGGCAGGCCCGCGTACACGCCCTCCTCCAGCGAGGGGTCGATCTCCAGCGCGACCGCGCGCAGCCTGGGCGAGTACAGGTCCGTCAGGTCCACGAACCGGGCGCCCACCAGCGGGGACGACGCGGTCAGGTTCAGGTGGTCGCTGATCAGCACGGGCTGGCCGACGGTCATGCCCTGGCGCAGGCCGCCCGCGGCGTTGGTCAGCACGACGGTGCGCGCGCCCGCGGCGGCGATGGTGCGCACGCCGTGCACGACCTTCGCGACGCCCTTGCCCTCGTAGCCGTGCGTGCGGCCCAGCATGACCAGCACGTTCTTGTCGCCGACCGGCACCGAGCGGATCGTGCCGCCGTGGCCGACGGCGGTCGGCGCGTCGAAGCCCGGCAGGTCGCCGATCGGCACCTCCGCGGCGGGCTCGCCGATCAGGTCGGCGGCGGGCCGCCAGCCGGAGCCGAGCACCACGGCGACGTCGTGCTTCGCCACGCCGGTGCGGTTCGCCAGCTCCTCGGCGGCCTCGGCGGCCAGCGCGTCCAGAGCGGTCTTGTCGTCGTTTGTCCCGGTCACCGCGTGAGCGTAACCGCGGTCAGCCCGCCGCGGAGAACGTGCCGACGATGGTGTCGAACAGCTCCGCGCGGCCGGTCTCCTCCTGGTCCGTGGGGAACACCACCTCGACGACCCACAGGTCGCTGCCGTGCGGCAGGACGCGGGAGAACCGGGACCGCCGCAGGTCGGGGCCCGGCTGCTCGGGGGCTCGCGTCAGCGCGAGCGCCGGTTCGACGGTCCGGTAGCCGAGCTGGACGGGCGCGTCGAAGTCGTTGCCCGGCACGCCCGGCAGCGCGGCGACCGACTCGGAGAAGTACCGGCCCTCCGGCCAGTGGGACCGGACCAGCCCGAGGTAGTCCTCGACCCGCCACTTCGGGTAGAAACCGCCGAACCGCTGCACGGCGACCTCGTACAGGCCGTTCGGGGCGACCAGGTGGGTGGTGGTGCTGGCGGGCAGGTCGTCGTTGACGCGCTGCTCGACGAACGTCGTCCAGTCCGCGCCGACGCTGATGGTGAACTCGGCGCCCTGGTCGCCGTTGGCGGACGCCGCCGACGCGCGCCTGGGCACGAGTTCGAGGGTCGTCCCGATGCTCGGCAGGCTCGGCGCGCTCGTCCTTTGCGGCGGCAGCAGCGGGGCGCCCGCGACGAACCGGGTCAGCGCGAACCCGCCGACGCCCGACGCGGCGAAGACGAGCAGCGCGACCACGGCGAGCAGCACCGTCCGGGCCGGGCCGCGGGGCTTGGCCAGCGACCGGGTGGCCGCGGTCTGCCGGGTGAACGGCAGCGGGCCGGGGTCGGCGGCGAGCGGGGCGTCGTCGGGGATGACGGGCTTCGGCACGACCAGCGGCGGCCGGACGACGGTGCGCGCCCCGCCCGCCCGCGCGGCGGACCGGGTGACGGCGGTGTCGGCTTCGGACGGGTCGGCGGTGCCGGACGGGGTGGTCGGGAACAGGTCGACGCCCGGTTCGGCCAGCAGCGGCCGGACCAGCCTGCGGACCTCGGCGAGCGGCATCCGCCCGTCCGCGTCCTTCACCATCAGCCCGGAGATCACCGGGGCCAGCCCGTCCGCGCCGACCGGCGGCGGCACGTCGGCGTGCACGACCGCGTTGATCGTGCGCAGCACGTTCGTGCCCTCGTACGGCGGCTGGCCGGACATGGCGGCCCACAGCGTCGCGCCGAGGCTCCACAGGTCGGCGGCGGTGGTCAGCGGCGCGCCGGACGCGACCTCCGGCGAGATGAACGAGGGGGTGCCGAGCATGATGCCGCGGCTGGTCATGGTCGCGTCGGCGACGTTGCGCGCGATGCCGAAGTCGGTGAGCTTGATCCGCCCGTCGTCGGCGATGAGGACGTTCCCCGGCTTCACGTCGCGGTGCGTGATGCCCGCCTTGTGCGCGGACGCGAGCGCCGCGGCCACGGCGTCCGCCACGGCGGCGCCCTGTTCGAGTGTGAGCGGTCCTCGCAACCGGATGAGGTCGGCGAGGCTGGAGGACGGCACGAGCTCCATCACCACGTACGGGTCACCGTCGAGCTGCACGACGTCGTAGAGCGTCACCAGGTTCGGGTGCGACAGGCGGGCCACCGACCTGGCCTCGCGCATGGTGCGCTCGCGCAGTTCGTCGGCTTCGGCGTCGGTCGTGCCCGGCGGGCGCAGCACCTCCTTCACCGCGACGTCGCGGCGCAGGACCTCGTCGTGGGCGGCCCAGACGACGCCCATGGAGCCGCGGCCGAGCACGTGGCGCAGTCGGTAGCGCTCCCCGATCAAGCGCTCGGGCTGCTCGTTCTCCACCGGGTCATTCTGCACAACTAGGGGGGCTTAGGGGCATCGGACGCCGGAGGCGCGTGGAATGCTCACTGCATCGTTCACGGCGGTGAACCTCACATAGCCGCCTCACTACTTGTCGGTAAAACTGCGGAGCATGATGGAACCGTCCGGCGAATTGGCCCTGGCCGCCGAGTTCCCGACGCCTGACCGGGAACGCTGGCGGGAACTGGTGGACGGGGTGCTGAAGAAATCGGGCGCCCCGTTCGAGTCCCTGCTCTCCACGACCTACGACGGCATCCCCATCGCCCCGTTGTACACGGCGGAGGACGTCGCTCCACCGAGTGGTTTTCCCGGCGTCGCGCCGTTCGTGCGCGGCGGGAGGCCGGACGGCGCCGTCGACGGCGGCTGGCTGGTCCGCCAGCTCCACGCGCACCCCGACCCCGCGGTCGCCAAGAACGCGGTGATGGGCGACCTGCTCAACGGCGTCGGCTCGCTGTGGCTCAAGGTCGGCTCGGCGGGCCTGCCCGCGGCGGCGCTGGACGAGGTGCTCGCGGACGTCTACCTCGACCTCGCCCCCGTCGTGGTCGACGGCGGCGCGGAGTTCACCGAGGCCGGTCGCGCGCTGCTCAAGGTGTTCGACGAGCGGCCGCTGCTGCCGAGCGAGGTGCGCGGCAACCTGGGCGCGGACCCGATCGGCGTGCTGGCCCGCACGGGCGCCGCCGCCGACCTCGGCGCGCTGCTCGACCTCGTCGGCCGGTCCCGGAAGCTGTTCCCCGAGCTGCGCTCGGTCGTCGTGGACGGCCTGCCGTTCCACGAGGCGGGCGGCTCGGACGCGCAGGAGCTGGGCGCCTCGCTCGCCGCGGGCGTTGCCTACCTGCGGGCGCTCACGGACGCGGGCCTGTCCGTGGCGGAGGCCGCCGCGCAACTGGAGTTCCGCTACTCGGCGAGCGCCGACCAGTTCCTCACCATCGCGAAGTTCCGCGCCGCCCGACGGCTCTGGGCGCGCGTCACGGAGGTCGCGGGCGCGACGGCGCCGCAGCTCCAGCACGCCGTGACGTCCACGGCGATGATGACCCGCCGCGACCCGTGGGTGAACATGCTGCGCACCACCACCGCGTGCTTCGGCGCCGGGCTCGGCGGGGCGGACGCGGTGACCGTGCTGCCGTTCGACGCCGCGATCGGGCTGCCGGACGACTTCGCCCGCCGCATCGCGCGCAACACCCAGGCCGTGCTGCTGGAGGAGTCGCGGCTCGCGGGCGTGATCGACCCGGCGGGCGGCTCCTGGTACGTGGAGCGGCTGACCGACGACCTCGCGCACGCCGCGTGGGCGTGGTTCCAGGAGGTCGAGCGGGCGGGCGGGATCGTGGCCGCGCTCGGGTCCGGGCTGGTCGCGGACCGGCTCGCCGCCACGTGGGCGGCCCGGTCGGCGAACCTGGCCGACCGCACCGACGCGATCACCGGCGTCAGCGAGTTCCCGAACCTGGCCGAGAAGCCGGTGGCCAGGCCCGCCGCGCCCGTCGACCCGACCGGCGGCCTGCCGGTGGTCCGGTACGCGCAGGCGTACGAGTCGCTGCGCGACCGCTCCGACGCCCACCTGGCCGCGCACGGCGCGCGGCCGACCGTGTTCCTCGCCACCCTCGGCCCCGTCGCGGCGCACACCGCGCGGGCGTCGTTCGCGGCGAACCTGCTCCAGGCGGGCGGGATCGACACGCCGAACGCGGGCCCGACGAAGACCGTGGAGGACGTGGTCGCGAAGTTCCGCGAGAGCGGCGCGCGGATCGCGTGCCTGTGCGGCAGCGAGACCAGCTACGGCGACCTCGCCGCCCCGGTGGTGGAAGCGCTGCGCGCGGCCGGTGCCGAGCGGATCCTGCTGGCGGGCAAGAAGTCCGACGCCTCGATCGACGAGTTCGTCTTCACCGGGTGCCCGGCACTGGACGTGCTGGACCACACCTTCGCGGCCCTGGAGGTGGCGTGATGATCCCGAACTTCGCCGACGTGCCGCTCGGTGACCCGGCGGCGTCCACAGTGGACGACTGGCAGCGGGCGCTGCACGAGAAGACCGGCAAGGGCGCCGACGCGCTGATGTGGGAGACGCCCGAGGGCATCGGCGTGAAGCCGGTGTACACGGCCGCCGACACCGAGGGCCTGGACTTCCTCGCCACCTACCCCGGCATCGCGCCGTACCTGCGCGGGCCGTACCCGACGATGTACGTCAACCAGCCGTGGACGATCCGCCAGTACGCCGGGTTCTCCACCGCCGAGGAGTCGAACGCCTTCTACCGCCGCAACCTCGCGGCGGGCCAGAAGGGCCTGTCGGTCGCGTTCGACCTGGCGACCCACCGCGGCTACGACTCCGACCACCCGCGCGTGGCGGGCGACGTCGGCATGGCGGGCGTGGCGATCGACTCGATCTACGACATGCGGCAGCTCTTCGACGGCATCCCGCTGGACAAGATGAGCGTGTCGATGACCATGAACGGCGCGGTGCTGCCCGTGCTGGCGCTCTACGTCGTCGCGGCCGAGGAGCAGGGCGTCGCCCCCGAGCAGCTCGCGGGGACCATCCAGAACGACATCCTCAAGGAGTTCATGGTCCGCAACACCTACATCTACCCGCCCGCGAAGTCGATGCGGATCATCTCCGACATCTTCGCCTACACCTCGCAGCGGATGCCGAAGTACAACTCGATCTCGATCTCCGGCTACCACATGCAGGAGGCCGGGGCGACCGCCGACCTGGAGCTGGCGTACACCCTCGCCGACGGCGTGGAGTACCTGCGGGCGGGCCGGGAAGCGGGGCTGGACGTCGACGCGTTCGCGCCGCGGCTGTCGTTCTTCTGGGCCGTGGGCATGAACTTCTTCATGGAGGTCGCGAAGCTCCGCGCGGCCCGGCTGCTGTGGGCGAAGCTGGTCAAGGGCTTCGACCCGAAGTCGCCGAAGTCCTTGTCCCTGCGCACCCACTGCCAGACGTCGGGGTGGTCGCTGACCGCGCAGGACGTGTTCAACAACGTGACTCGCACGTGCGTCGAGGCGATGGCCGCGACGCAGGGGCACACGCAGTCGCTGCACACCAACGCGCTGGACGAGGCGCTCGCCCTGCCGACGGACTTCTCCGCGCGGATCGCCCGCAACACGCAGCTCTTCCTCCAGCAGGAGTCCGGCACCACGCGGGTCATCGACCCGTGGGGCGGCAGCGCGTTCGTGGAACGGCTCACGAACGACCTGGCGCACCGGGCGTGGGGCCACATCACCGAGGTCGAGGCCGCGGGCGGCATGGCGAAGGCGATCGAGGCCGGTATCCCGAAGCTGCGCATCGAGGAGGCCGCCGCCCGCACCCAGGCGCGGATCGACTCCGGGCGGCAGCCGGTGATCGGCGTGAACAAGTACCAGGTCGAGTTCGACGAGAAGATCGACGTCCTCAAGGTCGACAACGCCGGCGTGCGGGCGCAGCAGGTGGAGAAGCTGCGGCGGCTGCGCGAGGAACGTGACTCGGGCGCGGTCGAGTCGGCGCTGGACGCGTTGACCAAGGCCGCTGACGGTGACGGGAACCTGTTCGCCCTGGCCATCGAGGCCGCGCGGGCGAAGGCGACCGTCGGCGAGATCTCCGAGGCGCTGGGCAAGGTGTGGGGCCGCCACTCGGCGCAGATCCGCACCATCTCCGGCGTCTACCGGGAGGAGTCGGGCTCAGTGTCGAACGTGGACGCCACGCGGGCCGTCGTCGAGGAGTTCGCCGAGGCCGAGGGCCGCCGTCCCCGCATCCTGGTCGCCAAGATGGGCCAGGACGGGCACGACCGCGGCCAGAAGGTGATCGCGACCGCGTTCGCCGACCTCGGCTTCGACGTGGACGTCGGCCCGTTGTTCCAGACCCCCGGCGAGGTGGCGCGGCAGGCCGTCGAGGCGGACGTGCACGTGGTCGGCGTGTCGTCGCTGGCCGCCGGGCACCTCACGCTGGTGCCCGCGCTGCGCGACGAGCTGGCGGAGCTGGGCCGCGAGGACATCATGATCGTGGTCGGCGGCGTGATCCCGCCGCAGGACTTCGACGCGCTCCGCGAGGCGGGCGCGGCGGCGATCTTCCCGCCGGGCACGGTGATCGCGGACGCGGCGGGCGACCTGCTGGGCAAGCTGTCCGCCCAGCTCGGCCATGCCTAGGGCGGTCGACGTCGGCGCGTACGCCAAGGGCGTGCTCGCCGGTGACCGCGGCACGCTGGCGCGCGCGATCACGCTGGTCGAGTCCACGCGGGCCGACCACCGCGCGGCGGCGCAGCAACTGCTGGTCGAGCTGCTGCCGCACGCGGGCGGCGCGCACCGGGTCGGCATCACCGGCGTCCCCGGTGTCGGCAAGTCGACCTTCATCGACGCGCTGGGCACCAAGCTCACGACCGCGGGCCACCGGGTGGCCGTGCTGGCCGTGGACCCGTCGTCCACCCGGACCGGCGGCAGCATCCTCGGCGACAAGACCCGCATGGCCAGGCTGGCGGTCGACCCCGCCGCCTACATCCGGCCGTCGCCGACGTCCGGCACGCTCGGCGGCGTCGCACAGGCGACCAGGGAGACCGTCGTCCTGGTCGAGGCGGCGGGCTACGACGTCGTGCTGGTCGAGACCGTCGGCGTGGGACAGTCCGAAGTGGCCGTGGCGAACATGACGGACTGCTCGCTGTTCCTCACCCTCGCCCGCACCGGTGACCAGCTCCAGGGCATCAAGAAGGGCGTGCTGGAGCTGGCGGACGTGATCGCGGTCAACAAGGCCGACGGCGAGCACGAGCAGGAGGCGAAGAAGGCCGCGCGGGAGTTGGCCGGCGCGCTGCGGCTGCTGCGTCCGTCCGGCGCGCTGTGGCACCCACCGGTGCTGACGTGCAGCGCGTTGACCGGAACCGGTCTCGACGACGTGTGGGACCAGGTCGAGAAGCACCAGGCCGCGCTCGCCGGGGCGGGTGAGCTCGCCGAGCGGCGCAAGCGCCAGCAGGTCGACTGGACCTGGGCGATGGTCCGCGACCAGCTCCTGTCCGGCCTGCGCTCCCACCCGGAGGTCCGCGCGCTGGCGCCCGAGCTCGAACGCCAGGTGCGCGAGGGTGAGCTGACCGCCACCCTGGCCGCCGAGCGCATCCTCGAAGCGTTCACCGCGCGATGACCGGGGCCCCCGCGCGGTCCGGCCGGGGTGCCGGTGGTGCTCCGGCCCGCTCCGGGTCCCCGAAGTCGTCCGCGCCGGTGAACCCGGTTCGCGCTTCGATCCGAACCTTAGGGGTACGCCCGTGTACGCACGGTCGGGCTCGCGGCTCTTAGTTCACGACGGAAGGGAGGGATACAGCGGGTGAGGACGTACCCGGTCGGACGACCACTGACAGTGGTAACCGGGACGTGCGGTGACTAACCTGTGACCATGCGGCGATCAGTGTCCAGTGCGTGCGTGGCTCTCCTCATCGCGCTGGTCGGTGCGTTCACACTGGTGGCGCCCGCGAGCGCGGCGGAGGACACGGGTGTCCACGTCGCCGCGCGGCAGACGGAGGTCGTCACCCCGTCGAACACCGGTCCTGACCTCAACCCGCAGCAGGAGCCGGACCTCTCGATCAAGGCCGAGACGAAGAACAAGCTCTGGATCGGTGCCATCGCCGTCCTCCTGTTCGTCTTCGTCTACTGGCGCAACAAGCGCCGGTACACGAAGTGGCGGAAGGGCAAGAAGGCCTAGGTCCGGGCCCCCGAAGCGTTCCATCTGCTGGGAAACGGCATCCGGGATACGGTCGTCCGGTCAGAATCGCGAGGCAGTGATCGGTCAGGCCGAACCCCGGCCGCCGTTTGGCGCATCGTCGTGACCGGCCGTCGGTTGATCACCGGAAGGGGACTTCGCCCCGCCGGGACGTGATGCAGGATGGAAGCAAATGGGTACCGACTTCAAGATCAGCACACGCTCATCCGTGGAGCGGTACTCGACGGTGCTGGTCGACCTGTCGCGCAGCATCCACGCCGAGCCCGAGATCGCCTTCCAGGAGCACCGGAGCGCCGAGAAGGTCGCCTCCCTGCTGGAGGGGGAGGGCTTCGAGGTCGAGCGGGGTGTCGCCCGGCTGGACACCGCGTTCACCGCGACCTACGGCGACGGTGACCTGGTCCTCGGCCTGTGCGTCGAGTACGACGCCCTGCCCGGCCTCGGCCACGCGTGCGGCCACAACGTGATCGCGGCCGCGAGCACGGGCGCCGCGCTGGCCCTGCGCGACCTGGCGGACGCGCTCGGCGTCACGGTGAAGGTGATCGGCACGCCCGCCGAGGAGGTGGGCGGCGGCAAGGTGCTCATGCTGGAGCGCGGCGTGTTCGACGACGTCGCGCTGTCCATGATGGTGCACCCCACGCCCTACGAGGCCATCGCGGCCCGGTCACTCGCGATCACGGACGTCGAGGTCCACTACACCGGCAAGTCGTCGCACGCCGCGGCCGCCCCGCACCTCGGGGTCAACGCGGCGGACGCGGTCACGGTCGCCCAGGTGGCGATCGGGCTCGCGCGACAGCACCTGGAGCCCGGCCAGATGGTCAGCGGCATCGTCATCGACGGCGGCGCGGTGCCGAACATCGTGCCCGCCAAGGCGGCGGCGATGTTCGACCTGCGCGCCGAGAACCTCGAATCATTGCAGCGCCTCGAGAACCGCATCGGGGCCTGCTTCCACGCCGGGGCCATTGCCACCGGCTGCACCCATGAGGTCGTCAAGGTCTCGCCGATCTACGCCGAACTCACCCCGGACCCGTGGCTGGCGGACGCCTACCGGCAGGCCGCCGTCGCGCTGGGGAGGCGCCCGTTGAGTCCCGAACGGGAACAGCGGGAGAAGATCGGCAGCACCGACATGGGCAACGTCACCCGCGTGCTGCCCGCTATCCACCCGACCATCGCCATCGACTGCGGAGACGCGGTGAACCACCAGATCGAGTTCGCGAACGCCTGTGCGTCGGCTTCCGCCGACCAGGCCGTGCTCGACGGTGCGCTGGCCATGGCATGGACGACCATCACCGCGGCCACGGACCCGGACCAGCGCGCGAGGCTGCTCGCCGCCGCTGCCGAACGTGCCGCTGCTCTCGGAGGTACGGCATGACCGTCGTCGATTCGCGGACCGATCTGTCACGGGAGGAGTCCGACGTGCTGTTGAGCAGGCGGGGGGTGAGCATTGCCCCTGTGGATGACCCCGGTGAGGGACGCGGTCCCTCTTGGCTCGACGACTGGCTGACCGCGAACGCGGCCGAGGTCGTCGCCTGGCGCAGGCACCTGCACGCGAACCCGGAGTTGTCGCGCAAGGAGTTCGCCACCACCGAGCTGATCGCGGGCCTGCTGCGGTCCGTCGGCCTCAAGCCGCGGATCCTGCCCGGCGGCACCGGGCTCGTCTGCGACATCGGCTCCGGGCCCCGGTGCGTCGCACTGCGGGCGGACATGGACGCGCTGCCGTTGCAGGAGAACACCGGGCTGCCCTTCTCCTCCACTGTGGAGGGTGCTTCGCACGCCTGCGGGCACGACGCGCACACCACGGTGCTGCTGGGGACCGCGCTCGCGCTGGCGTCGGCCACCGAGCTGCCCGGCCGCGTCCGCCTGGTGTTCCAGCCCGCGGAGGAGGTCATGCCCGGCGGAGCGCTGGACGTGCTCGCCGCGGGCGGGCTGGACGGGGTGGAGCGGATCTTCGGGCTGCACTGCGACCCGCGCCTTGAGGTCGGGCGGGTCGGCACCCGGATCGGGGCCATCACGTCGGCCAGCGACCTGTTGGAGCTGCGGCTGACGTCCCCCGGCGGCCACACGTCCCGGCCCCACCTGACCGCGGACCTGGTCAACGCGCTGGGCACGGTGATCACCGGGCTGCCGTCCCTGCTGTCCCGCCGCGTCGACCCCCGTTCGGGGACGGTGCTGGTGTGGGGTGCCGTGCACGCGGGTGAGGCGGCGAACGCCGTGCCGCAGGACGGTGTCCTGCGCGGCACCCTGCGCACCGGCGACCGGGAGATTTGGGCCGAGCTGGAGCCGTTGGTGAAGGAGCTGGTCGGCGCGCTGCTCGCGCCCACCGGGGTCGGCTTCGACCTGCACCACCGCCGCGGTGTGCCGCCGGTCGTGAACGACCGCGATTCGACGCTGCTGTTCCGCGCGGGCATCGAGGCCGCGCTGGGTGAGGACGCGCTGGCGGGCACCGAGCAGTCGTCCGGCGGCGAGGACTTCGGGTGGTACCTGGAGCACGCGCCCGGCTCGTTCGCCCGGCTCGGCGTGTGGGACGGGGTCAGCAAGCAGCGCGACCTGCACCAGCCGACGTTCGACCTGGACGAGCGGGCGCTGCTCGTCGGCGTGCGGGTGATGGTGCACACCGCGCTGGCGGCGTTGGCCTGATCCGCGAGGCGGGAAGCTGGCTCGGGAACCCCTTGATCGGAGCGCGGATGGTGGACCCGCCCGACGGTCGAGGGGTGGACCCGGTCACCGCGCCTACGGCGTGGACGCCGGTTTGACCCGGATCGGGCGGCCCTCGGGGCCGTTCACCCGGACCTCCGCGGGCGTGACCTCCAGCACCGCGCCGGAGTCCTCCTCGCAGGCCGCCTCGGAGATCAGCACCACGTTCGGCTCCCCGGTTTCGCGGAGCACCTCCGCGACGGCGTCACCGTCCAGCGCGTTCGCGGTGATCAGCTTCCAGGTGGCGTCGCTGTCGCGCACGCCCTCGGTCAGCCACTCCCGCTGTTCGAGGTCGGTCCCGGTGCGCTGGTCCAGGACGATGACGTCCACCAGCCTGCCGAACGTGAGACCGCGGAAGCGGCGGCCGTCGCGCACCGGCTGCCAGTCGAGGTGCGCGGTGCCCGCCACGACGACGGGGTGCGCGGCGTGCAGCCTCCGGACGTCCGGGTTGGCCAGGTGCCTGGCCAGCATGCGCTTGTCGGTGGGGAGCGAGCCGACCTGGAGGACCGCGTCGAGGCCGCTGCGCTGGGCCAACTGGGCGTGGGCCTGGCCGCGCAGGACGCCGAAGCGCAGCAGGTCGCACTCGTCGTGGGGCGCGGTGGTGGTGCGGCCGGTTTCCGACACGACGCCACCCACCCGGAAGCGGTAGTAGTACGCCGTCCTCGGTCTCAGGCCGGTCACCGGGACCTTGACGGTGTGGTCACGACCGGCGGTGGCCAGGGCCATGCCCGCCGACACCGGGCGCTCGAACGTCAGCGTCCTGGAGACCTCCCAGGTGACGCTCACGACCGGCAGGCCGGTCGTGACCCGTGTCCACAGCAGGACGCCGTCCGGCCAGGGGTCGCCGGACGCGACACCGTGGTCGAACGACACCTGCCAGTCGAGCGGGGAACTCATCTGCGGATCCTGCCCCAGCGGAGGGCCCTCGCCGTAGTCCCGGCGGGGCACGTGACAGCTTCAGGTCAACAGGGGTCTGGCCTGCAACCGATCAGGACACCGGTTCGATCAGTTGCGGACGGGCTTCCGGGGCCGCCGACCGGACGCCGTCGGCCGACTCGTCGTTCGGCTGCGCCTGCGACTCGCGCTCCGCTTCGACCCGCGAGTTGTAGACCTCGACCTCGCGCTTGATCCGGTCCTCGTCCCAGCCGAGCACCCCCGCGACGAGGCGGGCGACCGGCTCGGCGCTCTCGACGCCGCGGTGCGGGTACTCGATCGAGATGCGGGTCCGCCGGGTGAGCACGTCCTCCAGGTGGAGCGCGCCCTCGTGGCTGACCGCGTAGTACGCCTCGACCTGGAGGTAGTCCGGCGAGCCTGGGATCGGCTTGAGCAGGTCCGGGTTGTCGCGCGACAGGCCCAGCACCTCGTGCACCAGCGAGCCGTAGCGGTCGAGCAGGTGGCGCACGCGGTACGGGTGGAGGCCGTAGCGGGCGGCCAACTGGTCCGCCTGGTTCACCAGCGCGTGGTAGCCGTCCGCGCCCACCAGCGGCACCTTGTCGGTGATGGACGGCTGGATGCGGCCGGGCACGTCCACCGACGCGGCGTCGATCGCGTCGGCGCCCATCACCCGGTACGTCGTGTACTTGCCGCCCGCGATGGCGACGAGGCCGGGGGAGACGCGGGCGACGGCGTGCTCGCGCGACAGCTTCGACGTCGACTCGTTCTCGCCCGCGAGCAGCGGGCGGAGGCCCGCGTAGACGCCTTCGATGTCCTCGTGCGTCAACGGGGTCGCGAGGACCGTGTTCACGTGCTCGAGGATGTAGTCGATGTCCGCGCGGGTGGCGGCGGGGTGCGCGAGGTCGAGGTTCCAGTCCGTGTCGGTGGTGCCGACGATCCAGTGGTTGCGCCACGGGATGACGAACAGGACGGACTTCTCGGTGCGCAGGATCATGCCGGACTCCGACACGATCCGGTCGCGCGCGACCACGATGTGCACGCCCTTGCTGGCGCGCACGCGGAACCGGCCGCGGCTGCCCGAGAGCCGCTGGAGCTCGTCCGTCCACACGCCCGTGGCGTTGATCACGGCGTGCGCCCGGACGTCCGTCTCGCGGCCGTCCTCGACGTCGCGGACGCGGACGCCCGAGACCCGGTCCGCCTCGCGGAGGAAGTCGACGACCTGGGTGGACGTCCGCACGACGGCGCCGTAGTGCGCGGCGGTGCGGCCGACCATCATGGTGTGGCGGGCGTCGTCGGCCTGGGCGTCGAAGTAGCGGATGCCGCCGATCAGCGCGTCCCGCTTCAACGCGGGCACCATGCGCAGCGCGCCCGCCTTGGTCAGGTGCTTCTGGCCGGGGACGGACCGCCCGCCGCCCATGGAGTCGTAGAGGAACAGGCCCGCCGCCGTGTACGGCCGCTCCCACACGCGCTTGGTCAGCGGGTAGAGGAACGCGACCGGCTTCACCAGGTGCGGGGCGATCCGGTTGAGCATCAGCTCGCGTTCGCGGAGCGCTTCGCGGACCAGGCCGAACTCGAGCTGTTCGAGGTAGCGCAGGCCGCCGTGGAACAGCTTGCTCGACCGGCTCGACGTGCCGGAGGCGAGGTCGCGGGCTTCGACGAGCGCCACCCGCAGGCCTCGCGTCGCGGCGTCCAGCGCGGCTCCGACCCCGACCACGCCGCCGCCGACGATGACGACGTCGAAGGTCTCGGTCTCCAGCCGCCGCCAGGACTCCTCGCGTTCCAGGGGCCCCAGACGACCGGTGACGGCCGCCTCGACCTCGGTCTCGGTCTGCTCGTGCACCGCTTCTTCTCGGGGCTTGCGCGTGGCCACGACAAACGCCTCCCTGCGCTGACCTGCTGCTGACTCCCAGCACGTTACCCGTAGGTACGGACATTCGGGGATCGTGGGCGTCGCGTTGGCGCGCTCTAACGGTTTGTGATGTGCTGACCAGGAGCGAACGACCCTAAAACGGCCCGAGCTGACAATCGGACCGTAGACAACCGATCAGTTCGGCGGTTAGCGTCAGGTCGCATCACGGGGTGGGCAGCGCGGCCGAACCCGAGCTCGAACGCGCCTCCCTACCCGGTCCGCCACACGGCGAGGAGGCTGGCGAGTGAGTGCAGGTTCGATCTTCGTCTGGGAAACCCTCGGCACCGCGATATTGATCTTGCTCGGTACCGCTGTCGTCGCAAACCACGTGCTCCGCAACACGAACGGCAACGGTGCGGGCACCCTCTTCATCAACGTCGGCTGGGCGTTCGCCGTCTTCACCGGCGCGAGCGTCGCCGCGGGCAGCGGCGCGCACCTCAACCCCGCCGTCACCCTCGGCCTGGCCATCAGCGGCAAGACCGACTGGGTCGACGTCCCCGTCTACTTCGCGGGCCAGATGGTCGGTGCGATCATCGGCGCGATGCTCACCTGGGCCACCTACAAGCTCCAGTTCGACGCGCACGACGAACCCGGTGGCACGCTCGGGATCTTCTCCACCGCGCCGACCATCCGGAACACGCCGTGGAACCTCGTCACGGAGATCATCGGCACGTTCGTGCTGGTGGCGTGGATCCTGCTCAGCCCAGGCGTGAAGATGGCGGAGGGCGGCCTGCCGAACTTCGGCAACTCCGCGCTCGGCTACGCCGGTGTCGCGTTCGTCGTCCTGGTGATCGGCACCTCGCTCGGCGGTCCGACCGGGTACGCCATCAACCCGGCGCGCGACCTCGGTCCCCGCATCGCCTACGCGTTCCTGATGCCCATCAAGGGCAAGGCCGACCCGGACTGGGGCTACTCCTGGATCCCGGTCGTCGGCCCGCTCGTCGGCGGTGCCGTGGCGGCCCTGCTCTACCTGGTACTCCCGGTCTGAAGTTGAGAGGACACCTCGCATGACCCAGTACGTGGCCGCGATCGACCAGGGCACCACCTCGACCAGGTGCATGATCTTCGACCACTCCGGTCGGGTGGTCTCGGTCGACCAGAAGGAGCACGAGCAGATCTTCCCGAGGGCGGGCTGGGTCGAGCACGACCCGGAGGAGGTCTGGACGAACACCCGCCAGGTCGCCGCGGGAGCGCTCGCCAAGGCCGACCTGACCACCGCGGACATCGTCGCGGTCGGCATCACCAACCAGCGCGAGACCGCGGTGGTGTGGGACAGGACCACCGGCAAGCCGGTCTACAACGCGATCGTCTGGCAGGACACCCGCACGGACAAGATCTGCCAGGAGCTGGAGGCGTTGGGCGGCGGGCAGGAGCGGTACCGCGAGAAGACCGGGTTGCCGCTGGCGACCTACTTCTCCGGCCCCAAGGTCCGGTGGATCCTGGACAACGTCGACGGTGCCCGCGCCAAGGCCGAAGCCGGTGACCTGCTGTTCGGCAACATGGACACGTGGGTCCTGTGGAACATGACCGGCGGCGTCGACGGCGGCGTGCACGTCACCGACCCGACGAACGCCTCCCGCACGCTGCTGATGGACCTGGACACGCTGACGTGGGACGAGTCCATCGCGGCTGACATGAAGATCCCGGTGTCGATGCTGCCGGAGATCAAGTCGTCGTCGGAGGTGTACGGGCAGGTCCGCGAACGCGGCGCGCTGGCCGGGCTGCCGATCGCGGGCATCCTCGGCGACCAGCAGGCGGCGACGTTCGGCCAGGCCTGCCTGTCGCCCGGCGAGGCCAAGAACACCTACGGCACCGGCAACTTCGTGCTGCTCAACACGGGCACGGAGAAGGTGCTCAGCAACAACGGCCTGCTCACCACGGTCTGCTACAAGATCGGCTCGAACGACACGGTGTACGCGCTGGAGGGCTCCATCGCGGTCACCGGGTCGCTGGTGCAGTGGCTGCGGGACAACCTCGGCATGATCGGCACGGCCGCCGAGATCGAGGAGCACGCGCGGTCCGTGGACGACAACGGCGGCGCGTACTTCGTACCCGCGTTCTCGGGGCTGTTCGCGCCGTACTGGCGGTCCGACGCGCGCGGCGCGATCGTCGGCCTGACCCGGTACGTCAACAAGGGCCACCTGGCCCGCGCGGTGCTGGAGGCCACGGCGTTCCAGTCCCGCGAGGTCATCGACGCCATGAACGCCGACTCCGGCGTGGAGCTGACGTCGTTGAAGGTCGACGGCGGGATGGTCGTCAACGAGCTGCTGATGCAGTTCCAGGCCGACATCCTCGGCGTGCCGGTGATCCGGCCGGTCGTCGCGGAGACCACGGCGCTGGGCGCGGCCTACGCGGCCGGGCTCGCGGTGGGGTTCTGGAAGAGCGAGGACGACATCCGCGAGAACTGGGCGCAGGACAAGCAGTGGGACCCGTCGATGGACGAATCGCAGCGGGCCAGTGAGTACAAGAACTGGAAGAAGGCCGTGAGCCGGACGTTGGACTGGGTCGACAAGGACGAGTGAGGTGAGCGAAAAGGCCCGTCCCCGTTGTGGGGACGGGCCTTTTTCGCTGTCTTCTAGTCCAGGTCGTCGTGCCGCATGAGCTGGCGGCCGGACTCCGTGATGGAGCCCGAGAGGGACGGGTACACGGAGAACGTGGTGGCCAGGTCCTCGACGGTGAGCTGGTTCTGGACGCTCAGTGCGATCGGCAGGATCAGTTCGCTCGCGTTCGGGGCGACGACGACGCCGCCGATGACCACGCCGGTGGCGGGGCGGCAGAACAGCTTCACGAAGCCGCGGCGCAGGCCCTCCATCTTGGCGCGGGGGTTCGTCGCCAGTGGGAGCATGATCGTGCGGGCCGGGACCTTGCCGGAGTCGATCGCGTGCTGGCTGATGCCGACGTTCGCGATCTCCGGGTTGGTGAAGACGTTCGCGGCGACCGTCTTGAGCTTGATCGGGCTGACGCCCTCGCCCAGCGCGTGCCACATCGCGATGCGGCCCTGCATGGCCGCGACCGACGCCAGCAGCATCAGACCGGTGCAGTCGCCCGCCGCGTAGACGCCGGACACGTTCGTGCGCGACACCCGGTCGACCGGGATGTACCCGCCGCGACCCAGTTCGATGCCGATCTTGTCCAGGCCGATGTCGGTGGTGTTCGGGACCGAGCCGACCGCCATCAGGGCGTGGCTGGCCTCGATCACGCGGCCGTCCTCCAGGTGGATCTTCACGCCGTCGCCGACGTTCTCCACCTTGTCCGCGCGGGCGTGCTTCACGACGGTCGTGCCGCGCTCGGCGAACACGTCCTCCAGCACCGCGGCGGCGTCCGCGTCTTCGTGCGGGAGCACGCGGTCGCGGCTGGACACCATCGTGACCTTGACACCCAGCTCGGTGTAGGCGGAGGCGAACTCGACACCCGTGACACCGGAGCCGATGACGGCCAGGTGCTCGGGGAGTTCGGGGAGGTCGTAGATCTGCCGCCAGTCGAGGACGCGCTTGCCGTCCGGCTCGGCGCCCGGCAACACGCGCGGGGTCGCGCCTGTGGCGATCAACACCACGTCGGCCGACAGCGTCTCGGTCTCGCCGTTCGAGTCGACCACGACCCGGTGCTGCGCCAGACCGCGCGTGTCGTCGCAGAACTTGGCGGTGCCGTTGACGATCCGGACACCCTCGCGCTGGAGCCGCGCCCGGATGTCGGCGGACTGCGCGAGCGCAAGGCCCTTCACCCGACCGTGTACAACCGGGAGGTCGACCTCCGCCGCGTTGTCGTCGGTGTGAATGCCCAGCTCACCGGCGTTGCGGAAGGCGCTGCGACCGCCCGCGGACGCGATGAACGTCTTGGAGGGGACGCAGTCGTAGAGGACGCAGGCGCCACCCACGCCGTCGCTTTCCACGACCGTGACTTCGGCCCCGTGCTGAGCTGCGACAAGAGCGGCTTCATAGCCTGCGGGGCCGCCGCCCATGATGACGATGCGGGTCACGCGAGATCCTCCTCAGACAGCGGCAACGGCCGCGCACAACCGTACGCGGTCGGGTCGTTGTCCGTGTCGTCCGGTCTTGTGTTCCTCAAGGTGATCGCCGTGTCGCTAGGCTGTCGGTCGTGCCGCTCTATGCCGCGTACGGGTCGAACATGGATCCGAACCAGATGATGGAGCGAGCCCCCTACTCCCCGATGGCGGGGACTGGCTGGCTCGCTGGTTGGCGTCTGTCGTTCGGTGGCGAGGACCTCGGCTGGGAGGGCGCGCTCGCCACCATCGTCGAGGACCCCGATTCCCAGACCTTCGCCGTCCTCTACGACGTGTCACCGCGGGACGAGTCGCGGTTGGACCGGTGGGAAGGGGCGCTGGGTCTGTACAAGAAGATCCGGTTGAGGGTGCAGACGTTGGAGGGGTCCGTGGTCGCCTGGCTGTACGTGCTGGACGCGTACGAAGGTGGGCTGCCCTCGGCGCGGTACCTGGGGGTGGTGGCGGACGCGGCTGAGGCCGCGGGGGCGCCTGACGACTACGTGTCGGATTTGAGGACCAAGCCCTGTCGGGGGATTGGGTCCTGAGGGTTGGGGTGGCGGTGGGCACCCCGAATCGCGCGAGTGTCTCCATGACTGTGCGGCTTTGTCAAGGCGGGAAAGATGCCTTGACAAAGCCGCACAGTCATGAGGTGCGCTAAGAGTCGGGGTGCGGCCGGGGGAAGGGTTTTAAGGGACGGAACGCTTGGGTTGCGGGCGGTGCGGGTTGCGGCCGGGGGCCCAGGTGGGCGTGCGGTTGGGTCGGGGGCGGGTTGCGGCCGGGGGCCCGAGTGCGCGCCGGTTGGTCCGGGGGCGAGTTTGGGCCGGGGGCCCGGAAGGCGCCGGTGGGTTGGGGGCAGGTTGCGGCCGGGGGCCCGAGTGCGCGCCGGTTGGTCCGGGGGCGGGATTGGGCCGGGGGCCCGGAAGGCGCTGGTGGGCCGTGGGTTAGAGGCTTTCTGCCAGTAGTTCTGACAGGTGGTGGTCCAGGCGGCGGTGGTCTACCGGGGAGACTGTGCTCCACGGTTGTTGGCCTGGGGATGCGCGGCGCATTTGTACGTATCTGCCTTCTGGGGTGTCGTAGAAGGCGATCACTCTTTCCGGGCGCCTGCGTTTGCCCCACTTGTCTCTTGCCGCTGTGCCGAATTGGCCTCTGTTTCCTGCGTCTCGCATCATTTCCGCGAGGGTGTGGGCGTCGTCTTGGCGTACGCCGCGGGTCCGCAGTGCGTTTTCCAGGTCTTCCGCGGTTTTTGCCGCTGCTGCTGCCGCGTCCAGGTCTGCGCTGGGCAGGGTGATGGAGTGGCCTGGGCCTGCTGGTGCGTTGGGTAGTACTGAGAGGGCTTCTCTGGGGAGGCTTTCGCCGGAGGCCGGTCGTAGGGTTAGGCGGTCGCCGTCCAGTACTGCTACTACGCCTGCCTGGCCTTTTGCGGCTGCCAGTACGCGGACGCTGCGGCCTAGCCACAGGCGGCCGTCCACCTCGGTTTGTGGGCGGTTGAGCAGGTGCAGCAGGTCTTCCAGGGCTGGGTCGAGTGAGACTGGTTTGCCCAGGCCTCGGCGTTCCAGGCCTGCCCAGACGGTGTGTTCCAGTTCCGCGCGTTCCGCGTAGGTCTTGCCCGGTGAGGGGACCTTGAGGACCAGCGGCATCGTTTCCAGGCGGAGGTGGTCCCAGAGCACGTCGAATTCCAGTGCTGTGATGATCACCGGTTCACGCAGTTCGCTCGTGCCCAGGTCCACTCCGAAGCTCGTCATCAACTGCTCTGGTTCTCCCCGATCACCGGAGGCGAGATCATCCCGCCGATGCCGTAGATGTCGTCGGTTTCCCGGAGGTAGTCGGCGGCGTCGTGCTCGCCGTCCTCCTCCTCGTTGGCGCGTGCCGCGCCCGCGCCGCCCGCGTTGCCGAACGGGTCGAACGACGCCTGCGCGGGTACCAGCGGGGTGGCCCTGCGGTGCACGGTGTCGTTGTCGGTCGCGGTGCCTGCTGCCGGGCCGCCTGCTGGGCCGTGGCCGGTGGGGCTGCCCGGTTGGGCGGTGGGGGTGGCGACGGGGCCGAATTCCGCGCCGCTGACCGTGGTGACGCCGGACTGCCTGCCCGCGCCGCCCGCCTGGCCGCCCGCGCGGTCCGGGTGGCCGTCGTCTGCCGAGGAGGACTTCGTGTCGTCCTTGCGGGGCTTGGAGTTGGGGCCGCCGATCACGCCGCCGGTGAAGCCGCCCGTGGTGCCGGGTGCGCCGACGCCGTTCGCGGTGCGGGTGGTGCCGGTGGTGGACGTCGTGGGCGAACCCGTCGCGCCCGACGTGCCGGTGGTGTTGCCCGCGACGCCCCTGGGGGCGGTGGCCTGGCGGTTGGTGCCGCCGGGGCGGGAAGCGGGACGGCCTCCTGCGCCGCCGCGGCCCGAGACCACGCCGTACTCGCCGCCCAGGCCGCCGCTGATGCCGTGCACGTTCCCCAGCGAGTGCTGCGACGGGTTGATCACGAGCTGCGGCGGCTGGTGGAACTGGCCGAGGGTGCTGGTGTTCGTGGTGGTGCTGGACGCGTAGGTGGCCATGACCTCGCGGGCGCGCTGCTCGGCGGCGCTGTGCGCCTTCTCCTGCACCTCGTAGTCGGTCTGGCCGCCGACCAGGTGCGTCAGCGCGCTCAGGATCTTGCCGGGGTCCTCGGCGGTGACCGGGACGGGCGCGGGCATGTCGGAGCGGGCCTTGCTGATGAAGTCGGCCTGCATCTCGGCGGACACGCGCATCACGTCGGCGCCGGTGCGGGCGTCGTCCGCCCAGGCGGCGAGCGGGTTCAGGCCTGCTCGCGCCGTGTCGGCGGCCTTGCCCTCCCACCTCGCGCCCGAGTTCAGGACGCCCGAGTACAGCTCGTTGTTGATCTCCACGAGAGCCGCCGAAACGCCTTGCCAGCGTTCCATGGAGGCGTGCGACGCCTTCGGTCCAGGCCCCGAGTTGATCTGCTTGTAGAGCTCCTCGTGGCTGTACCCGTTCCAGCGGTGTCCGTCGGGCATGAAGATTTCCCCTCGCTTCGCGGCCTGCCGTTCGTGCGGTGTCAGCAGCCGCTTTGCTTCATCAGACCGGTGGCGTCGTCGTCCATCGCCCGGTACTGCTGTTCGACCAGGTCCAGTGCGTCCATCGCGGACTTGAGCTGCCGCTGGTAGCTCGTCAGCGCGCCCAGCGCCGAGTCCCCGGACTCGAAGGCGCGCTCGTTGAACTTCTCCGCCGCCTCCACGCTCACGCCGTCGCCCGCCCAGGGCCGCACCCTGACCTCGGTGACCGCGAGTTCGATCTGCTTGTCCAGTTTCGTCAGCGCGCTGGCGAAAGCGCTCCGGAGACTGGGGATCGCCCCTGGCTCCACGGTGAGCGTGTGGGTAGTCAGGAACGCCTCGACGTCGGCACCACTAACCTCGGACGGCATCCCGGCCTCCTGCGTAACGTCGTTCTCGGTCAACACTCTAGCCACCTCGGCGGACCACCAGGGAGGGGCTGAACGGACTTCCCCCCAAGTGGGTCAGCGCTGTTCCAGCAAACCGCTCAACGCGGCCTCCGCGGCGGTCCTGGCTCCCGCGCACAGCGTGTCCTGGGTGGCCTTCTTCTCGTTGCCGCCGTCCCGGAACATCACGTCCAGGAACTGCCCCTCGGCCACGTCCACCTCCACGTTGCACACGTCGTCCAGGCCCGGCGTGCGGATGACCATCGCCGGGAACCCGCCGATGGTGGTGAACTCGGGTTCCACCTGCGCGTTCTCGGACAACCACACCCCGACGCCCTCCACTGTGACGAGCGCGAGGCGCATCACGTTCCCGCTGATGCCACTTCGGAACGAACACACCTTCGACTCCCCGAAGGTGGCGTCGACGTAGGCGTTCGGCGCGTGGTCGAGGCTGAGCTGGGCGCGCTGCTCCTCGCTGAGGATCGTGCACGGGTCGAGCCCGTTGAGCTTGACCTCCCGCGGCCGGGGTAGCTGCGACACGGTCGTGGTGGTCGTCGTGGGGTCGCTCGGAGGAGCGGACGAGGACCCGTGGTCCGCCGTCGGTTGGGTCGGCGTCGAGCAGCCGACGAGGATCAGTGCCTGCAGGGCGAGCGCGAATGGCAGGAGACGCCGCATGGGCGTTCACCGTAGTGCGGCTCGGTGACGACCCGGTGTCGGCGGGTGGCTGACGGGGGTGACCACAATCCACACCCGGTACCGCGTGCCCGACCCGGAACTCCCTGGCGGGGGCGCGGCGGGCGCCCGGCTAGTCGGTGGAGAGCCTCGACCAGATGTTCAGGTCGTGGTGTTCCCCCTGCACGAGCTGGGCGCCGCGGAGCCTGCCCTCCAGGGTGAACCCGGTCTTCTCCGCCACCCGCCGCGACGCGGTGTTCCCCACGGCCTGGCGGTAGCTGACCCGGTGCAGGCCGACGAACCCGAAGCCGAAGCCGATCACGGCGGTGGCCGCGTGGCCTGCGATCCCGCGCCCCCGGTGCTCGGCCGCGGTCCAGCAGACCAGTTCGGCCGATCCGTTGTGCGGGTCGACGTCCTTCAGCGCGATCTCGCCGACCGGGTTGCCCAGGAGCTGGTCGCAGACCGCCCACGAGTACCGCTGGTCGCTCTCCCACTGCCAGGCCCGGAACTCGACGTACTTCTTCGCGCCCACCGCGTCCTCGACGAGGAGCCCGCCCTGCCAGCGGCGGATCTCCGGGTCGGCGAACGCCGCCACCAGCGCCGCGCCGTCGTCGATCCGGTCGTCCGCGCGCAGTTGCCGCAGGTAGTACTCGCCCGCGTTGATCTCGACTGGCTCCACCGGGGCACCCTAACCGTTGTCGCTGGTGAAACCGTCGTGCTCCTCGGCGAGGGCGTCGAGCCAGTCGCGCCGCGAACCTGCCGGGCGGCCGTCCGGCGCGGTCAGGAGTTCCACGACCCAGTCCGCGGCCTCGGCGTCGTCCTCGCCCGCCAGGAGTTCCTTGTGCACGGCGGCGGGTGCCCAGCCACGTTCGGCCAGGTCCTTCGCGATCCGCTCCGCGTCCTCGCGGTCGGGCAGCACCAGCAGCACCTCGTCCGCCACGACCGGCAGCGCGACGCCCGGCGAGCCGTCCAGCAGCCCGCGTTCGCCCAGCGCCTCGCGCAGCGCGGCCGTGGTCGGGGTGTGCACGCCGTCGACGCCGACCGCCCTCGCCCCGGCGGCGTTCTCCGCCTTGTCGTCGCAGAACACCGTGCCGCCCGGCGAGTGCTGGAGCACCCGCAGCGCGCGCCGGAACGCCTCGGGCGACGGCTTCGCCACACCGATCCGCGCCGACGACACGACGGCGTCCACCTCGCGGTCCAGGCCGAGCAGCCGCAGGTCGTCGGGCAGCCTGCTGGTGGCATTGGTGAGCAGCGCGACCCGGCAGCGCTTGCGGGCCTGCCGCACCAGGTCCAGCGCCTCGGTGACCACCTCGCCCGGCCGGGACCACTCGGCGACGGCCGCGGCGGCTCCGGGCGCGGCGAGCCGGTCCACGACGGACGCCCGCCACACCTCGTCCGGCACCGCACCGACCAGCGCCGGCGTGATCAGGTCCGGGGCGAAGCCCGCGCGGGCCAGCGCGCCGCGCGGCAGGCCGTGGGCGTCCTCGATCGGGGCGTCGGGTGGGAAGCGCCGCAGCACGCCGTCGAGGTCGAGCAGCAGCAGGGTCGGTGTGGTCAGCGCCGCCGCCCGCGGTCGCGCCGGTGGTCGCGCCTGCCGTCGTCGCCGAGCACGCTGCCCGCGATGATCGCGATGGCGGGCACGATCAGGAAGATCAGCGGGTTCCTGATGGCGAAGAACAGCGCGACCGCCAACAGACCGGCCAGCGGCACGGCGGCGCGCAGCAGCCGGTGGCTGACCGGCGAGGCCGCGATAGGCCGCTGGACCACCTCGGCTGCGACCGGCCGCGGCTCCACGGCCTGCCCGAACCGCGGGTGCGGCTGGGGCAGGTCGGCGAACAGCGCGAGCAGGTCACCGCGGGTCTTGGCGGTCGTGACGAGCGCGGAGCGGTCGCCGTACTCGTCCAGTTCGAGCCGACCGGCGCTCATGTGCTCGCCGAGCGCCTTGAGTGCTTCTTCGCGTTCGGCGTCACCGATGCGGATGTCGGACTCGCTCACACCTACGAATCTAGTCCTTCAGCTCGCACAGCACGGTTCCCTGCGTGACAGCGGATCCGGACGCCGCGGACAGACCGGTCACCGTGCCCGCCTTGTGCGCCGTCACGGGGTTCTCCATCTTCATCGCCTCCAGGACGACGATCAGCTCGCCCGCCGCGACGACCTGGCCCTCCTCGACGGCGACCTTGACGATCGTGCCCTGCATCGGGGCCGTCACCGCGTCACCGGACGCCGCCGCGCCCGACCCGCCGGACCGCTTGCGGGGCTTGGCCTTCACCGCCGTCCGACCGCCACCGCCACCGCCGCCTCCGAGCGCGAGGTCGCCGGGCAGTGAGACCTCGAGGCGCCTGCCGCCGACCTCGACGACCACGGTCTGCCGGGGCTCGTCCTCGCCCGCCTCGGCGGGGTTGGTGAACGGCTCGATCGTGTTGTCGAACTCCGTCTCGATCCACCGGGTGTGCACGGTGAAGCCGTCTTCCGCGGTGAACGCCGGGTCGCGCACGACGACCCGGTGGAACGGCAGCACGGTCGCCATGCCGTCCACGACCATCTCGTCCAGCGCCCGCCGGGCCCGCTCGATCGCCTGCGCGCGGTCCTCGCCGGTGACGATCAGCTTGGCCAGCAGCGAGTCGAACTGCCCGCCGATCACGCTGCCGCTCTCCACCCCCGCGTCGACCCGCACGCCGGGGCCGGACGGCGCGGTGAACGTGGTCACGGTTCCGGGCGCGGGCAGGAAGCCGCGACCGGCGTCCTCGCCGTTGATCCGGAACTCGATGGAGTGCCCGCGTGGAGTCGGGTCCTCGGTGAAGCGGAGCTCCTCCCCGGCCGCGATGCGGAACTGCTCGCGCACGAGGTCGAGCCCGGAGGTCTCCTCGCTGACCGGGTGCTCGACCTGGAGGCGCGTGTTGACCTCCAGGAACGAGATCGTGCCGTCCAGCGCGACCAGGTACTCGACCGTGCCCGCGCCGTAGTAGCCCGCTTCCTTGCAGATGGCCCGCGCGGAGCTGTGGATCGACGCGCGCTGCTCGTCGGTCAGGAACGGCGCCGGGGCCTCCTCGACCAGCTTCTGGTGCCGCCGCTGCAACGAGCAGTCGCGCGTGCCGACGACGATCACGTTGCCGTGCTGGTCGGCCAGCACCTGCGCCTCGACGTGGCGCGGCTTGTCCAGGTACCGCTCCACGAAGCACTCGCCGCGGCCGAACGCCGACACGGCCTCGCGCACCGCGCTGTCGAACAGCTCGGGGATCTCCTCCATCGTGCGGGCGACCTTGAGGCCGCGCCCACCGCCGCCGAACGCGGCCTTGATGGCCACCGGCAGGCCGTGCTGCTCGGCGAAGGCGATCACCTCGTCCGGCCCGCCGACCGGGTCGTTCGTGCCGGGGACCAGCGGCGCGCCCGCTCGGGTCGCGATGTGCCGGGCGGTCACCTTGTCACCGAGGTCGCGGATGGCTTGCGGGCTCGGCCCGATCCAGGTCAGCCCGGCGTCGATGACGGCCTGGGCGAAGTCCGCGTTCTCCGACAGGAACCCGTAACCGGGGTGCACGGCGTCGGCCTCGGCGCGCTTGGCGACGTCCAGCAGCTTGTCGACGGACAGGTACGTCTCGCTCGACGTGCCGCCGTTGAGGGCGAACGCCTCGTCGGCCAGGCGCGCGAACGGCGAGTCCCGGTCCGGGTCGGCGTAGACCGCCACGCTGGTGAGGCCGGCGTCTCGGCACGCGCGGATGACCCGGACGGCGATCTCACCGCGGTTCGCGACGAGGACCTTGCGCAGTGCCACCACGTCCTACCTCCCAGGCGACGACGACTCGGGGAACAACCAGCAGTTTAGTGACCCACCAGTAACCTCGGGACCGAGAGCATGCTCACTTTCCGGGGGAATCGTGCTCCGCGTCGGATGATCTTCACAGGGGGGAACACGTGGCCGAAGCGCCCAGGTCGGTGCTGTTCGCGGCGGGCGCGGCGGTGCTGGTCGTCGTCGGCTGCCTGGTGACGGCGTACGCGCTGAGGCCGCCGTCGGCGCCCGAACCGAGGACCGGGGACTCCACCTCGGCCGACGCGGGCCTGCGCTGCGGCACGAGCACGTGCCGCACGGTGGTCACGTCCACCGTCGGCTCGGACGTGGTGGAGGTGCTGGCCGGTGACGGCGGCGGCCGGATCAGGGTGAACGGCCCGGCGGGCCTGAGCATCTTCGAGTCGACCGTCGTGGAGTCCGGCGGCCAGGTCGACCCCCAGTCGCTGGAGTGCGTCTCCGCGGAGGTCAGCGTGTGCCTGGTGCGCGGGCGGTCGGGGGACCAGCTCCTGGGCGAGGTGCTGGTCGGCCGCACGGGCACGTGGACGCGGGCCCAAGCGCGCTACCTCGCGACCGGCGGCTACCTGGCGCTGCACGACGTCGACGGTGACCAGGTCGCGGACGTCGTCGCCGTGCAGCGGCCGTGCGACGCGGCGGGCTGCGGCAAGCCCTACGCGCAGGTGTTCTCGTTCACCGGCGGCAAGGCGCTGCTGGGGTGCACCGCCGCCGTGACCGCGCTCGAGGACCTGCCGGGGTGGCCCGCCGTCGCACCCGCGGCGGCGGACCTCCGGACGTGCGCCTAGGCGGGCACCGGCTCCCGAGCGGGCTCGGGCCCTGACAGCAGAGGCGGGGCGCTCGGGGCGTTGAGCACCTCGTCGTCGATCAGGCCCTCGCCGCGCGCCACCAGCACCGGCACGGTGATCTGGCCCGCCACGTTCGTCGCGGTCCGCACCATGTCCAGGATCGGGTCGATCGCGTAGACCACGGCCACACCGGTCGCGATGACCTCCGGCGGCAGGTTCACCGCGCCGAGCGTCAGCGTGAGCATGGTGAACCAGCCGGTCGTGCCCGCGGTGGCGATGGCGCCGAACACGGCGACGGCCACGATGAGCAGGTACTGGCCGATCCCGAGCTGGATGCCGAACAGGTTCGCGATGAAGATCGTCGCGATGGCCGGGTACACCGCGGCGCAGCCGTCCATCTTGGTCGTGGTGCCCAGCGGCACCGCGAAGCTCGCGTAGTCGGCGTCGACGCCGAGGTTCGCGGCGGTCTGCCTGCTCAGCGGCAGCGTCGCGCCGGACGAGCGGGACACGAACGCGAACTGGATCGCCGTCCACGCCTTGGCGAAGAACGTCACCGGGCTGACCCGGCCGACGAACTTCAGCAGCAGCGGGTACACCACGAACAGCACCAGCAGCGCACCCGCGTAGACGGTCGCGATCAGCGAGAACAGCGGCTTCACGAAGCTGTTGCCGTAGGTCGCGAACGCCGAGCCGATGAGGCCGAACACGCCGAGCGGGGCGAGCAGGATGATCCAGCCGACGACCTTCTGGATCAGGTCGAACGCCGAGCGGGTGAGCGAGACGAACGGGGCGGCGCGCTCGCCGATCGCGTACGCGGCGAAGCCGATCAGCAGCGAGATGAACACCACCTGGAGCACGCGGCCCTCGGTGAACGCGCTGAACAGGTTCGACGGCACGAGGCTGTCGAAGAACGCGCTCCACGAGCCGGTGTCGCGGGTGGCGAGCTTCTTCAGCGCGGACTCGGACGGCGTGACCTGCACACCGCTGCCGGGCTTGAAGATCACCCCGATGGCGATGCCGATCAGCACCGCGATGAGGGACGTGATCGCGAACCACAGCAGCGTCTTGCCGCCGAGGCGGGCCGCGGTGCGGGAGCCGCCGAGCCTGCGGAGGCTGGTGATGCCGACGACGATCGCGGTGAAAACGAGCGGGATGACCGTGAGCTGGAGCAGGTCGGTGAAGAGGCCACCGATCTTGGACAGGGTGGTCACGAGCCAGGTCTGGCCGGTCTGCTTGGCCAGGAACCCGGTGAGGGCGCCGAGGACGAGCCCGGCGAGGACGGTGAGACCGAAGACCTTCGGCCTGGTGTACGTGCGGATGAACGACACATCGGCTCCGAGGTGCGCGCAGGGGTGGGGTGGCGGGGGCGTTCCCCGGTCAGCCCGTGCTCTTCCTGCGGCCAAGGTCGATGTGGCGGCGGCGCGTCAGCAACTCGTTCATGTCAGCTCCCCCAACGTCGTGAGCGTGGGTCGAGCTTCCCGAAAACCCCTGGTTGTGACCAGGGCTACCACATGTCGGACACCCGAACGCCGATCTCGGCGAGCAGGCGGCGGGTCAGCGGCAGGCTGATGCCGATGACGCTCGACGGGTCGCCGTCGATGCCGTCGACGAACCAGCCGCCCATCCCGTCCAGGGTGAACGCGCCCGCGACCTGCAACGGTTCGCCGGTCGCCAGGTACGCCTCCAGGTCGGCCTCGTCCGGGCGGCCGAACCGGACGGTCGTCGGCTCGCTGCCCGCGCCGCGCGCGACCACCTCGCCGTCCCGGAGTCGCAGGACGGCGTGGCCGGTGAGCAGCGTGCCGGACGTGCCCGCCATCCGCTCCCAGCGGTCGCGGGCCTTCTCGACCGTGCCCGGCTTGCCCTCCAGCGAGCCGTCGGCGGTCAGCAGCATCGAGTCGCAGCCCACCACGACGGCGTCCGGGAACTCCTCCGAGACCAGCGGCAGCACCGCTTCCGCCTTGGCCGCGGCCAGCGCCGTCACCACCTCGGCGGGCTTCGGGTCGACCAGCGCGGCGGCCACGGCGTCCTCGTCCACACCGGACACCCGCACGACGGGCTCGATCCCCGCTCCGCGCAGGACGGACAGGCGGGCGGGGGAGGCCGAAGCCAGCACTAGGCGCACGTGATCAGCCTAGTGCCGGCTCCCTGGCTCACCCCGCCTGCTGCGCCGGAACCGGGTCCTGCACCGGGGCGACGACGGCGGCGGGCCTGCGCATCGCCAGCGTGCAGGCGGTGCCGACGAGCAGCACGGCCACCAGCATCCACATCGTGTCGCCCGCGGCGTCGGCGAACGCCACCGGGTAGTCGCCGCGGGTGTCCGCCAGGTGCGTGTCCAGCCGGGCCTGGAGGAGCACGCCGACGGCGGCGCTGCCCAGCACCGAACCGAACTGCCGGGACGTGTTGAAGATGCCCGAGCCGGCGCCCATCAGCTTCCGGTCCACCCCGCGGGTGGAGATGTTCGCCAGCGGCGCGAACACCATGCCGAGACCCGCGCCGCACACCAGCAGCTCCGGGATCAGCTCCCAGCTCGCGATGCCCGGCTCCAGCCGCCACGACAGCAGCGCGATGCCGATCGCCAGCAGCGTGAAACCGGTGGCGGGCAGGAAACGCGCCCACGGGCGGTCCGACAGCTTGCCCGAGATCGCGCTGAACACACCGGACAGCAACGACATCGGCGCCGTCAGCAGTCCCGACTCCACAGCGGACAGGCCCAGCACCGACTGGATGTAGATGATCAGCGGCAGGAACAGGCCCGTGACGCCGAAGCCGATGAGGACGTTGGCCGCGTTGCCCAGCGAGAAGTTGCGGTTCGCGAAGATCCGCAGCGGCAGCAGCGGCTCCTTCTTGTTCACCGCCTGCCACACCACGAACCCGACCAGCAGCACCACACCGGCGGAGATGACCTCGGGGATCGTGATCGGCCCCCACACGGCACCCCACTCGTACTGCTGGCCCTCCTGCACGCCGAACACCACCAGCGTCAGGCCGACGCAGCACAGCAGGATGCCCAGCGGGTCGAAGCTGTGGCTCGCGCCGGGCTTCCAGTCGGGCACGAGCACGGCCGTCATCACCAGCGCGACGACCCCGACGGGCACGTTCACGAAGAAGATCCACTCCCAGCCGAGGTTGTCGACCAGCACACCGCCCAGCAGCGGCCCGGTCACCGTGGCGACCCCGGCGACCGCGCCCCACATGCCCATCGGCCCACCGCGCTTGGCGGGCGGGAACAGGTGCGTGATGAACGCCATCGTCTGCGGCGTCATCATCGCCGCGCCGAGCCCCTGCACGCCGCGCGCCACGATCAGCATCTCGACGGACCCGGACAGCCCGCACCACAGCGACGACCCGACGAACACCACCAGGCCCACCATGAACAGCCGCTTCGGGCCGAAGCGGTCACCGAGCCTGCCGGTCAGCAGCAGCGGCACGGCGTAGGTCAACAGGTAGACGCTGTTGACCCAGATGATCTCGTTCAGCCCCGCGTCCAGGTCCTTGATCATGGACGGGATGGCCACGTTCACGATCGTCGTGTCCAACAGGATCATGAAGAAGCCGATGCACAACGCCGAGAGCGCCGCCCACGGGTTCACTTGCCGGCTCATCGCCGGTCCTCCTCAAGCTCTTCGACGCGACGGCGCGCCGCCTCCGGCCACACCAGCTCCCCGGTGGAGAGCCGGTCGACCAGCCGCTCGACCCAGTCGAGCTCGGCCTGCCGCATCGCACGGGTGTACTGGTGGTCGATCCAGAACATCGGTTCGAGGTTCCGCGCGGTCAGCTCCGCGATCGTCACGTCCGCGACACCGAGCCCCTCCCGCAACGCCTTGGCCCGCAGCCGCAACTCGGCGACGGCCTCACCGGGCCGCACCGTGTGCAGGTGCTGCACGGCCATCGCGAACCGAGGGAACTCGACCGCGACCTCGGCCGCGTTCGCCAAGACCTCGCACCGGAACGACTCCACCCCAGACGAGGTCAACCGGTAGGTGGTCCGCTCAGGCCTCTTGCCCTCACGACTGGTGTCCACCACCTCGATCAGCCCGTCCTTCTGGAGCTTCTCCACCGCGTGGTAGAGCGACCCGACGGTGACCTTCGTCAACCGCCCCAACTGACGTTCGTGGATCTTCTGCTGGATCTCGTAGGGGTGCATCGGCGACTCGTGGAGGAGTTCCAGCACCACCATGGCGAGGGGCCGAATGGCGACCACGTAGGTGTGCTCCGTTCTGATTATTCCAACTGGAGCGTATCCGGCTCACGTAGAACTACCGATGCGCGAACGCTGTGGCCTTCGGCACGCTGGGCGTGGTGAAGCACTGGGCACTGGTGACCGCACAACCACAACCCACCGGCTCGCGACTCGCCGTGGTCGCGGTCGTACTGGCAGTGGTGGTGGGGGTCGTCGCGGTGGGCGGCGTGCTGTCCGGCGACCCGGTCGGGTACGGAGTGCCGGTGTGGCCGTTCGCCAACGCGGCAGACGAGGCCGAGGGGCGCGTGATGGCCTCGGTGGTGACGGCTGCGCGGGCCGACGCGGCTTCGTTGGGGAGCTTGGCCGGTGTGCCCGCGGCGGTGAAGGCCGGGGATGTGGAAGTGCTGCGGACGCAGGTGGAACGCGGGGGATTGGCGGTGTGGCTGCTGCTGCGCTTGCAGGTGCCTTCGGTCGGGGTGAGGTGCAGGGAGGTCGTGGTACTCGGTGCCACGCCGGTCGAGGTGAACTCCCGGCGGGTGGATTGCTGACCGGGGGGTTGGGGCTTTGGGCTGGCCCAGGGGGTTTTGGGGTTGACCGGGGAGTTTTTTGGCTTTAGGGCTTGGACCTACGGGCCTGCTCGCAGCGGCCTTGAGCCACGCATTCACGCGCGCTCTCGTTCCTGGATGCCAACCACCTACGAATCCGGACGCTGCCTACGCAGCGTGGCCGATTTTACTTGGGGGATTTGCCCCTTAAACTTGCGTCGGACGGCAGCTTCACCTCTACCCTTTATTGTCCGACGAAGGGGCAAATCTAGGGGCCCCAAGTCAAATCGGCCACATCCCCGCTGGATCTCCGGTACGGAAGCCGGCCACGCTGTGACCTGCGGGTATGTTTTCGAGGGGTTCCCCCGCCACCCCTCTCGCGCAATTATTTCGATGTCTCGTTTGCTTTGTCAAGGCGGGAAAGATGCCTTGACAAAGCAAACGAGACACGAAGGGCGCTGGGGATGGGGCCGACGGGGGAGGTGTGTGCCGGGTCAGTTATGCGGTCCACTCCCGTGCCGTCGCACCCCAGTCCCGTAAACACGCCGGACAGCCCAGCCGCCGTCGTGCTCCAGTCCCGTAAAGACCCGGCCGCCGTCGTGCTCCAGTCCCGTACGCGAGTCCTCTAACGCGGCAACCCCGAAGCACGCCACGCCCCAGGCCCAGGCGTGAGCCCACGACGCACCCGATGAGCAGGATTCCCCCACTCCGACCGCACCACCGCCGCCTCGGAAGCAGGGGCCGATCCAGACCCGGCCACCACCCCAACCACCACAGCCGTCAAAGCGGCCAATTCCTCATCATCCGGGTTCCCCCGAACCACTCGCAACAACGGCCCCGTCACAGCGGGATGTTCCCATGCTTCTTCGGCGGCATGCTCTCCCGCTTGTCCCTCAAAACATTCAAAGCCCGAGCCACATACCCCCGAGTAAACGAAGGCGGGATAACAGAATCCACATACCCACGCTCAGCAGCCACATACGGATTGCACAACGCATCCTCGTACTCGGCCTGCAACCGAGCCCGCAACGCGTCCACATCCTCCCCAGCATTAACAGCGTTGGCCAACGTCTTCCGATGCACGATATTGGCCGCCCCAGAAGCACCCATCACCGCGATCTGCGCCGTCGGCCAAGCCAGGTTGATATCCGCGCCAAGGTGCTTGGACCCCATCACGTCATAAGCCCCACCGTAAGCCTTACGCGTGATCACCGTGACCAGCGGAACAGTCGCCTCCGCATACGCGTAGATCAACTTGGCCCCACGCCGGATGATCCCGTTCCACTCCTGATCCGTACCCGGCAAAAACCCGGGCACATCCACAAAAGTCAACACCGGCACGTTGAACGCGTCGCACGTCCGGACGAACCGAGCCGCCTTCTCCGACGCGTCGATGTCCAGGCACCCCGCGTACTGCGTCGGCTGGTTCGCCACGATCCCCACCGAGTGCCCGTCCACCCGGCCGAACCCGACCAGGATGTTCGGCGCGAACAGCGGCTGGACCTCCAGGAACTCACCGTCGTCCAGCACACGGGTCAAGACCTCGTGCATGTCGTACGGCTGGTTGGCCGAGTCGGGGATCAGCGTGTCCAGTTCGCGGTCCTCGTCGGTGACCGACTCCTCCAGGCTGCCGTGCAGGAGGTCCTGCGGCGCGTCGAAGACCGGTGACTCCGCGAGGTTGTTCGACGGCAGGTACGACAGCAGTTCCTTCACGTACGCGATGGCGTCGTCCTCGTCCGCGCCGAGGTAGTGGGCGTTGCCGGACTTGGTGTTGTGGGTCCGGCCGCCGCCCAATTCCTCGAAACCGACGTCCTCGCCCGTGACGGTCTTGATCACGTCCGGGCCGGTGATGAACATGTGCGACGTCTGGTCGACCATGACCACGAAGTCGGTCAGCGCGGGCGAGTACACGTGGCCGCCCGCGTTGGCGCCCATGATCAGCGAGATCTGCGGGATGACACCCGACGCCTGGACGTTGCGGCGGAAGATCTCGCCGTACAGGCCGAGCGAGACGACGCCTTCCTGGATCCGCGCGCCGCCGCCCTCGTTGATGCCGACCAGCGGCCTGCCGGTCTTCAGCGCCAGGTCCATGATCTTGACGATCTTCTCGCCGTAGACCTCGCCGAGCGACCCGCCGAAGATGGTCACGTCCTGGCTGAACACGCACACCGGGCGCCCGTCGACCGTGCCGTACCCGGTCACGACGCCGTCGCCGTACGGCCGGTTCTTCTCCAGCCCGAAGTTCGTTGAACGATGTCGGGCCAGTTCGTCCAGTTCGATGAACGACCCGGTGTCCAGCAGCGCGTCGATGCGTTCGCGGGCGGTCTTCTTGCCCTTCGCGTGCTGCTTCTCGATCGCACGCTCCGAGCCCGCGTGCACCGCCGCCTCGGTGCGGCGGTGGAGGTCGGCCAGCTTCCCGGCCGTGGTGTGGACGTCGGCCTCGTCGCCGACCGGTTCCGTGGCACTGCTCATAGCCTGGCAGCCTAACCACAGGTCCGGGGTCTGGTACTGATCAGTAGCTCAGCTCACTTGACCTCCAGCGCACTGGAGATCGCAGGCTTGACCGGTCCACCCCGTCGGCTGTCCCGCTCCGACCGGCGGCGGGGTGGACGCCTTCCTAGGATGGCTCGGGTGAGCACGCCTCTGGACGTCGACGCGCTGCGGTCCCGCCTGGTCGGGCCGTACGCCTCGGTCGACTTCACCCCCAGCACCCCGTCCACCAACGCCGACCTGGTGCGCGCCGCGGCGGACGGCGCGCCCGACCGGACGGTGCTGATCGCCGGTGAGCAGACGGCCGGGCAGGGCAGACGGGGGCGGTCGTGGGTGTCGCCGCCCGGCAGCGGGCTGTACGTGAGCGTGCTGTTCCGGCCCGCGGGCGTGGAGCCCGCCCGGCTGCCGTGGCTGACGTTGATCGCCGGGCTGTCGCTGGTGCGGGTCGCTGCCTGGCTCGGGGTCGACGCGGCGCTGAAGTGGCCGAACGACCTGCTGCTCGGTCCCGAGCGCCGCAAGGGCGCCGGGGTGCTGGCGGAGGCGAGCGGTGGCGCCGTCGTCGTGGGTGTGGGGCTGAACGTGGCGCCGCTGCCCGCCGACGTCGTGCCGGGCCCCGGCGGGTTGGTGCCCACCTCGCTGGCCGACGAGGGCGCGGCGGAACAGGACCTGACGGCCATCGCCGAGCGGCTGCTGCTGCACCTCGCCGAGGCGGAACTGGGCTGGCGGGAGTCGGGTGGCGACCCGCGTCCGACGGGGCTGCTGGACCAGTACCGCGAGCACTGCTCGACGCTCGGGCAGCGGGTGCGGGTCGAGTTGAGCGGCGGGGTCGAACTGGTCGGGACCGGGCAGGACGTGGCCGTGGACGGGATGCTCGTGGTGCGGGCGGACGACGGGGCGGACCACTCGGTTTCCGCAGGTGACGTCGTTCACCTCCGCGCGGTATAACGAACACGGCGAAGGTCCCGACCGGGCCCGGTGTCCGGCGGTACCGTGGCTCGACCGTTCCACGCCGCTCAACCGGAGGATCGCCGTGGCGTACCCCGACGACCTGCTCAGCCCCAGTGAGCACGTCGTGATCCACAACCACCCGCACTGGAAGATGTTGCTGCTGCCGGTGTTCTTCCTCCTCGCGGTGGTGGCGGCGTTCGCCTTCACCGCGTCGCTGGTGTCCGAGCAGTCGTGGTCGACGATCGCGCAGATCGCGCTCGCCGTCGTCGGCGTGCTGCTGGTCGGCTGGTTGACGCTGGCGCCGCTGGTCCGCTGGCGCACCACGCACTTCATCGTCACCAGCGACCGGGTGATGGCCCGCGAGGGCGTGCTCAAGCGGACCGGGCTGGACATCCCGCTGTCGCGGATCAACAGCGTGCGGTTCCAGCACAGCCTGCTGGACCGGGTGCTCGGCTGCGGCACGCTGATCATCGAGTCGGCGTCGGACGAGCCACTGGAGTTCGACGACATCCCGAAGGTCGAGCGCGTGCACTCGCTGCTGTACCGGGAGATCAACGACAACCCGGACGACGACTACCGACCGGGGAACGCGGTGGCTGATGGGCGCGCGTGAAGTGAACCTGCCGGACGTGGTGCCGGGCAGCGGTCTTCCCGAGCGGATCACCATCTGGGAGGTCGGGGCGCGCGACGGGCTCCAGAACGAGTCCGCGATCGTGCCGGTCGACGTGAAGCTGGAGTTCCTCGACCGGATGGCCGACGCCGGGTCGGCGGTGCTGGAGGCGACCAGCTTCGTGCACCCGAAGTGGGTGCCGCAGCTCGCCGACGCCGAAGAGCTGCTGGCCCGCCTGGACCAGCGGCCCGGTGTCCGCTACCCGGTGCTGGTGCCGAACGAGCGCGGGCTGGACCGGGCGCTCAAGGCGGGCGTGCGGGACATCGCGATCTTCGCCAGCGCCACGGAGACGTTCGCCAACCGCAACCTCAACCGCACGCTGGACGAGCAGTTCGCGATGTTCGAGCCGGTCGTGACGCGCGCCCGCGCCGAAGGCCTGGACGTGCGCGGGTACGTGTCGATGTGCTTCGGCGACCCGTGGGAGGGCCCGGTCGCGCGCGAGCAGGTCGTCGCGGTCGGCAAGCGGCTGCTGGACATGGGCTGCTCGCAGCTTTCGCTCGGCGACACGATCGGCGTCGCCACGCCGGGCCAGGTGAAGGCCCTGCTGGGGATGTTCGACTCGGTCGAGCCGCTGGCCGTGCACTTCCACGACACGTACGGCCAGGCGCTGGCCAACACGTACGCGTCGCTGGAGTGCGGGGTGACGACGGTCGACGCGTCGGCGGGCGGTCTCGGCGGCTGCCCGTACGCGGAGTCCGCGACCGGCAACCTGGCCACCGAGGACCTCGTCTGGATGCTCGACGGCCTCGGCGTCCAGCACGGCGTCGACCTCGACAAGCTGGTCGACACGAGCAAGTGGATGTCCGGCGTGCTCGGCCGTCCGAGCCCTTCCGGGGTCGTCAGGGCGCTACGGGGCTGACGCGCGGGTGCCGAAGATGCCGGTGAAGGTCAGCTCGTAGACCTTCTCGTCGCCTCGGTAGGCCGCCCCGGTGATCTCCACCAGGCCGAGTTCGGGGCGGCTCTTCGACACGCGCGCCCCGAGCACCACCATCTCGCAGCGCAGGACGTCACCCGCGAACACGGGCGCGAGCCACCTCAGGTCGCGCCCGCCGGGCGAGCCCTGTGACGTCGAGTCCGCGAGCAGGTGGTCGACGTACTGGCGCATCCACAGCGACGCGGTGAACCAGCCGGACGCGGCCAGCCCGCCGAGGACGGACCTCTTCCCGGCCTCCTCGTCGAGGTGGAACGGCTGGGGGTCGAAGCGCTCGGCGAACGCGAGCATCTCGTCGTGGTCGACGACGACCTCTCCGAGCGGGATGATCCGTCCGGGTGTCAGGTCTTCGTAATCGGTGGTGCCCATGAGGAGATACAACCACTGGGAACCGGCCGCTGGGCACGGACGTCCAACGCGCGTGAACCGGAGGTGGCCGTGACGTCAGATCACCGGGGCCAGGTCGAGGAGCTGCTCGCCGACTACCGGCGCACCCGCGACCACCTGGCGTCCGTGCAGCGCGACCTGGCGGGCATCACCGCGTCGGAGACCAGTCCGGACGGGACGGTCACCGCGACCGTCGGCACCGGCGGGGTGCTCACGGAACTGGTGCTGGCCGACAACGCCTACCGCGCGCACCGGCCGTCGCAGCTCGCCGAGCTGATCGTCCGGACCACGGAGGCCGCCGCGGCGAAGGCGGCCGAGCGGACCTACCGCACGCTGGCGCCCGTGCTGCCCGCGGACACCGACCCGGCGGCACTAGTGCGCGGCACCGCCGACCTCACCGCCGACGAGATCACCCCGCCCGTGCCGCCGAAGCGCCGGGCACCGGAGGACGAGGACTTCGCACTGCGCGATAGCTGGATGGACGACCTGGGGAGGACGCGGTGAACGGGTTCGACGCAGACCTGGCTCGGTTGAACGAGGGCGCGGGTGACTTCACCGGTTTCGCCGAACGCGCGGGCAAGATCGTCGCGGACCTGTCCGGCGTGCTCGACTCGGTCGGCCTCTGCTGGGGTTCCGACGCGATCGGCCGGAGCTTCGCCGGCGGGCACGTGGCCAAGGCGGACGAGTCGCTCGGCAAGCTCGACGGGCTCTCCGCCCGGTTCGGCGGGGTCGGCGAGCGCTTCGCCGCCACCGCGCGGACGTACGGCCAGGTCGACGGCGGCGCCGCGGGTTCGCTGCGCGACGTCCAACGCTGAGGGGCGCGACGATGGGCATCCAACTACCAGCGGAACTCGTCGAGGTCGCCGCGAAGGCCGGTGTCACCTGGCCGGAGGCGGACGAGGACGCGATGCGGACGGCGGCGACGGCCTGGCGGGACGCGGGCAACCGCGTGTCGGGTCTCGCGGGCGACTCCGACGGGTCCGCGACCAAGGCGCTCACCGGCATCACCGGTGCGACCGGTGACGCGGCCCGCACGCACTGGAACGGCGTCGTCGCACCGGACGGCGACCTGAACACCGCGGCCAAGGGCTGCCACGCCGCCGCCGACCGCCTGGAGCACGGAGCCGACCAGATCGGTGCCGCGAAGGTGGAGCTGGTCCGCGAGCTGGTGAACCTGGCCAAGAACAACGACGCCGCCCACTCGGCCGCCGCAGCGGGGCACCCGACCGCCCTGCTCGGCCTCGACACCGCACTCGCGGGCGCGACGGCGAACGTCGCGAACCTGGCGAACACCCTGGCCACGTCGGTGCGGCTGGACAGCGGCGTCGACGTCGGCGCGACCAGCCCCCCGGTCAACGCCAACCCCGGCTCGCACGGGCACGGTGGCGGCGGTGGGCTGCTCGACACCGTCGGCGGCGTGGTCGACCGGACCGTCGGGGCGGTGACCGCGCCGGTCGCCGGTGTCGTGCCCGCCGTGGTGGCGCCGGTGCTGGACGTGGTGCCCGCCGTGGTCGCCCCGGTGCTGGACGTCGTACCCGCCGCGGTCGCCCCGGTGGCGGACGTGGTGAGCGGGGTCGTGCCGGTGGTGGCCGACGTGGTGCCCGCCGTGACGGCGCCCGTGGTGGACGCGGTGTCCGGCACGCTGCCCGCGGTGGTCGCCCCCGTCGAACAGGTGGTGCCGACCGTCACGGCGCCCGCGGCTGGAGTGGTCGGCGGCATCGCGCCCGCGCCCGTCGTGCCGCCGACGCCGGTCACCCCGGCGATCGACCTCGGTCCCGCCCAGCCGGTTTCCGCCGCGCCCGGTGTCGCGCAGGCGCCGCAGGTGGTGCAGCCGCTGGTGAACACCACCGACGGCACGGTCGCGCAGTCCGCGGCCACCCTGCTCGACCGGCCGCTGCTGCCCGCCGAGCTCGGCGCCCAGCCGCAGGCCCCGGCGCAGCAGGCACCCGCTCCGGGCGCGCAGGTCCCGACCCAGGCCCCCGGCCTCGCCCCCGCGGCTCCGGCTGCTCCCGGCGTTCCCCCGGCACCGGCTGCTGGCGGCGCGGTGGTGGGTGGCGTGCAGCGCGCCGACCAGCCGGTTTCGCAGCGACTTGGCGACCCGGCTCCGGGTCAGCGGTCGACGGACCCCGGCCAGCAGCGGAGCACGGAGACGGCCGCCCAGCAGCGCTCAGAGCAGAAGTCCACCGCCGCTCACCAGCAGCACCAGCAGCAGTCGTCCGCCCCCGCGGCCACGGGCAAGGAGGCGAAGAAGCTGGAGGACCCGTCCACCGCCCTGGTCGGGGTCTTCTTCTTCCGCGCCTTCCCCGGCGGCGCGAAGGCGCAGCCCAGCGCCGTGCCGAGCAGGCAGGTCGAGCCGACCGCGGTCGAGGTCGACCACGTCGACGGCCTGCGCTTCGCGCCGCAGGACCACCCGCACGCCGACCTCGTCAGCGCGGCGCACGCCCGACCGCACCGCCCGCCGCCCGCCCTGCGCCCGGACCACCCGCTGGTGCTGAACCTGACCGACGGCTACGACCCCCAGGCGGGCCTGCACGAACGGGAGTGGGACGCCCGGTTCGTGCGCACCGCCGACCCGCTGGAGCACGCCTGGCCACCCGCCGGGGTGTTCCCCGAGGGCGGGTACGAGGCGGGCAGGCCGGACGTGCTGCCCGCCGGGACCGAGGTCGACCGCTTCGGCACGCCCGAGGGCCGGGTGCTGGCCGCGGCGGGCACCAGGTTCGCCGGGCGGTCGCTGCCGCCGACCGACCTGGCCGCGGGCTACCGGCGTTACGTCCTCACCCAGCCGCTGCCGGTGTGGCGGACGATCTCCGTCGGCTGGTTCGGCCAGCCCGGCGGCGGCACCCGCTACCGCACGACCTACCCGGTCGCCGACCTCGTCGCGCTGGGCTACCTCATGGAGCTGACATGAACACCGAGGCGCTCGCGGGCTGGCTGCGTTCCGTCGGCGTGCCCGACGAGGTCGTGTCGATCGGGTCCGAAGCCGACAACACCTGGTGCCTCACCCACGAGGGTGACGGCTGGGAGGTGTTCTGGCGCGAGCAGGGCAACCGGTACGACTGGGCGCGGTTCAGCAGCGAGGACGTCGCCTGCCACTACCTGTTCGGCAGGCTCGTGTGGGCGCAGGTCGCGCGCGGCGCGGTCGGCGTGCTCAGCCCCCAAGCACCCTGAGGGTCTCGTCGTGCAGCAGCCCGTTCGTGGAGAGCGCGCTGCCCCGGTCGTAGCGCTCGACGCCCTTGAGGTCGCTGAACCGGCCCCCGGCCTCGGTGACCAGGACCTGCGCGGCGGCGACGTCCCACGGGTTCACGATCGCCTCGGCGGCGATGTCCATGGCGCCCTCGGCGACCAGGCAGTGCGACCAGAAGTCGCCGAACGCCCGGTTCTCCCAGGTGGCGTCCATGAGCGCCAGGTAGGCGTCCTGCGAGTGGTGCTTCGCCCACGAGCCGAAGTGCGTCGTGGTCAGGTACGCGTCCTCGAGCGCGGCCACGCGGGACACCGAGATCCGCCGCACGCCGAACGTGTCGGAGGAGAACGCGCCCGTGCCTGACGCCGCCCACCAGCGGCGGCCGAGCGCGGGGGCGCTGATCATGCCGACGACGGGCGTGCCGTCGACCACGAGCGCGATCAGCGTCGCCCAGGCGGGTACACCGCGGAGGAAGTTCTTCGTGCCGTCGATCGGGTCGAGCACCCAGGTGCGGCCCGAACCGACCTCACCACCGCGTTCCTCACCCGCGACGGCGTCGTCCGGGCGGTGTTCGGCCAGCAGCGCGCGCACGGCGTCCTCGACGGCCGTGTCCGCGTCGGTGACCGGTGTGCGGTCGGGTTTGCGGTCCACGACGAGGTCCAGCGCGCGGAATCGGGACGTCGTGATGACGTCGGCCGCGTCCGCCAGCAGCCTGGCAAGATCAAGATCACTCTCGTAGCTCTCCACACGCCGCATCGTGCCAGGCCTAGGGTGGGTTTCGTGAGCGTGGTCTTGTTGGCCGAGGATGACCCGGCGATCGCCGATCCACTGTCCCGCGCGCTTCAGCGCGAGGGGTACGCCGTGCACGTCGTGAGCGACGGGCCGAGCGCGTTGGAGTTGGCCGTCGCCGGGGGCATCGACCTGCTGGTGCTCGACCTCGGACTGCCGGGGATGGACGGGCTGGAGGTGTGCAGGAGACTCCGGTCCGGCGGGCGCGGCGTGCCCGTGCTGATGCTGACCGCCAGGTCGGACGAGGTCGACTTCGTCGTCGGGCTCGACGCCGGGGCGGACGACTACGTGGCCAAGCCGTTCCGGCTGGCCGAGCTGATGGCCCGCATCCGGGCCCTGCTGCGCCGCCGGGCGCCGGGCACGTTGGAGGTCAACGGCGTGCGGATGGACCTCGCCGCGCGGCGGGTGACCGTGGACGGGCGCGAGGTCCAGTTGGCGAACAAGGAGTTCGAGCTGCTCAGGGTGCTGATGCAGCGGTCCGGGCAGGTGGTGAACCGCGACGAGATCCTGTCCGAGGTGTGGAACGACCCGGAGTTGAAGGGCAGCAAGACGCTGGACATGCACATGTCGTGGCTGCGCCGGAAGCTCGGTGACGGGACGTTGAAGTCGGTCGAGAAGCGCATCGCCACCGTTCGCGGCGTCGGCTTCCGGTTCAACGCGGACTAGTGCGCACCCGGATCATGCGGGCGATCATGCTCGCGGTCGCCGTCACCGGGTTCGTGCTCGGCATCCCGCTCGGCTGGTCGGCGTTGCAGTTGGTCGACGACGGGGCGCACTCCGACCTGGCCGCGAGCGCTCGGCGGATAGCAGCGGCGTTGGACGACCAGATCGCGGCCGGGGAACCGGTGTCGCTGGACACCGTGCAGGTGGCGATCCCCCAGGGGGCCCACCTGTTCGTGCGGTCCAACACCGGCGAGCAGGAACTGGGTCCCGACCTGGGCGCGGACGTGCTGTCGGAGGAGGTGCCGATCGCCCAGGGCGGCATCGTGCGCCTGGAGATGCCGTCGGGTCCCATGCGCACCCAGCAGGCCCAGGTGGCCGTGTCGGTCGTACTGCTGCTGGTGCTCTCCGTGGCTACGGGCACGATCGTCGCGACCGTCACGGCCCGGAAGCTGTCGCAGCCATTGGGCCACGTCGCCGCGCGCGCGGCCCGGCTGGGGGCCGGGGATTTTCGGAACGACGACCGCAGGCACGGCGTGGCCGAGCTGGACCTGGTGTCGGAGGCGTTGGACACGTCAGCCGGGGCGCTGGCCCTGCTGGTGCAGCGGGAACGGGAACTGGTCGGTGACGTGTCCCACCAGTTGCGGAGCCGGTTGACGGCTTTGCAGTTGCGGCTGGAGGCGTTGGCCGACCACGAGGAACCGGAGACCGCGTCCGAGGCCGGTGCGGCTTTGGAGCAGGCGGAGCGGTTGGCCGAGGTGTTGGACGAGCTGCTGGCCGCTGCTCGTGCCGCTCGGTCGGTGGATGCCGAGCCGTTGGATTTGAGGGCTGAGTTGACGGCCATCGCTGAGGAGTGGCGGGAGCCGTTGAAGGGGGAGGGGCGGGCCCTCAAGGTGCGGGTGCCGGAGGGGATGCTCGCGAGGGCGACGCCCGGGCGGCTTCGGGAGGCCATCGGGGTGTTGTTGGACAACGCGTTGAGGCATGGGGAGGGGTCGGTGGTGTTGTCGGCCCGGAGTGATGAGTCGGCCATCGTGGTGGAGGTCAGCGATGGTGGGGCCGGGGTGCCGGATGAGTTGGCGAGTCATATTTTTGAGCGGGGGGTGTCCGGAGGGGGGTCGACGGGGGTGGGGTTGTCGTTGGCTCGGGCGTTGGTGGATGCGGATGGGGGGAGGCTGGAGCTGTCGACGGCGAGGCCGGCGACGTTTTCGGTCTTTCTGCCTGTGCCGAAGGCGCAGGATGTGGTTGGGGTGGCTTGGAGGACGGATCATTCGCCTCGGTAGGTGTGTGTGGGGTGGTGGTCTGGAGTACGGGACTGTTGCGCAGCGGCGCGTGAGTGGGGTTTGAATACGGGGCTTGAGCGCGACGGTGCGTGAGTGGCCTGTTTTAAATACGGGACTGGAGTTCGGCGGCACGTGGGTGGACCGCTTAACTGACCCGGCACAGACCTCCCCCGCCGGCCCCATCCCCAGCGCCCTTCGTGTCCCTTTTGCTTTGTCAAGGCATCTTTCCCGCCTTGACAAAGCAAAAGGGACATCGAAATAATTGCGCGAGAGGGGTGGCGGGGGAACCCCTCGAAAACATACCCGCAGGTCACAGCGTGGTCGAGCACCGTACCGAACAT
>NZ_JANYMP010000045.1 GCF_025061645.1 Umezawaea endophytica
TCGGCCACCCCCCTTCCAAACCCGCGCCCCCAAACCCAACCACGCTGAAACCTGCCCTCACCACTACCCATAAACCCCAAACGTCCCCCCAGCCTCATCGGCTGACCTCTCCAAAACCTCCCCCAACTCCACCCCCTCCAACCACCTCCGAGGAATCCCCTCCACCCCATCCCGAGCCCCCAAAATATTCCCACAAACAGACCCGGTCGAATCACTATCCCCAGAAATATTCACCGCCAACAACAACCCATCCTCCACCGACTCCGCCACCAAAGCCGCGTACAACCCAATCCCCAAAGCTTCCTCCCCAACCCACCCCCCACCAAACAACGTCTCAATCAACTCCGGAGTAGGCCTCTTCCCCCGAGATCCCAACCGAACCGCCAAATCCACCACCTCCAGCAATTCCTCATGCTCATCCCACCGCACCAACTCCTCCCGAGCCTCCGCGACGGCCTCCATCACCGAAGCCCCCACCAACACCTGCTGCACGATCACCGCCAACACTCCAGCGGACAAGAACCCACTCGGATGCCCGTGCGTGATAGCCGCCGTCCCAGCAGCCAACGCGAACACCTCATCCACATCCTCCGACCAGAGCGCCACCGGAGCAGCCCGCATCACCCCTCCACACCCCTTGGAGTTGTTGATGTGGTCAGAGGTAGTCCCGAACGACTCCTCGTCGTAAAGCGCGCTCAAACACGTGGTCCCGGGCGCCCGCTGAGAGAACATCCCCGGCTCGTCCAACAGCCACCCCTCGACCCGCACGGCGGGCCCGCCCTGGGTGTGCAGCCACCGCCCGTACGCCGCCCGCACGTCCCACAGCGGGTCGGTCCCGTGCTTCCGCGCGATGACCAGCCCCTCGAGGGTGAACAACGTCATCTGGGTGTCGTCCGTGATCGCGCCGACCTTCCCGTACGCGGGGGCGAAGTCGGTCAGCCCGGCGGGACCGAAGCGGGCGCGGATGGCGTCCATGTGCTCGAACTCGATGGCGCCGCCCAGGGCGTCGCCGACTGCGCCTGCGAGAAGTGACCCGCGAAACTTGTCCACGGCGGACTAGTGTCCTCGAAGTTATCGTGCGCCGTGACCATTTCCCTTGACCGATGTTGCAGCCGCACCAGGGACTGGGTCCGCGAGGCCGTCCGGATCATCGAGGCCGACGCGAACCGCAGCGCCGACACGCACCTGCTCCACTTCCCCCTGCCCCTCGAATGGGGCATCGACCTGTACCTCAAGGACGAGTCGACCCACCCGACCGGCTCGTTGAAGCACCGGCTCGCCCGCTCGCTGTTCCTGTACGCGATCTGCAACGGGTGGGTCGTCGGCGGCACGCCGGTCATCGAGGCCTCGTCCGGTTCGACGGCCGTGTCGGAGGCGTACTTCGCCCGGCTGCTCGGCCTGCCGTTCATCGCGGTCATGCCCCGGTCGACCAGTCCCGAGAAGATCGCCCTGATCGAACGCCAGGACGGCAAGTGCCACTTCGTGGACGAGCCGGGCGCGATCTACGACGAGTCGCGCCGCCTCGCCGCCGAGCTGAACGGCCACTACATGGACCAGTTCACGCACGCCGAGCGCGCCACGGACTGGCGGGGCAACAACAACATCGCCGAGTCGATCTTCCAGCAGATGGCCATGGAGGCGTCGCCGGAACCGGACTGGGTCGTCGTCGGCGCGGGCACCGGCGGCACCAGCGCGACCATCGGCCGCTTCATCCACTACCGCAGGCTGAAGACCCGCCTCGCCGTCGTGGACCCGGAGCACTCGGTGTTCTTCGACGCGTGGCGCGACAGCGACCCGACCCTCGTCGGCACCCGAGGCTCGCGCATCGAGGGCATCGGCCGCGGCCGGGTCGAGCCGTCGTTCGTCGGCCAGGTCATCGACCGGATGATCAAGGTGCCGGACGCCGCGTCCATCGCCGTCATCCGGCACGTCGAGACCGTCCTCGGCCGCCGCGTCGGCGGGTCGACCGGCACGAACCTGTGGGGCGCGTTCCAGATCATCGCCGAGATGCGGGCGTCGCGGGTGCGCGGCAGCGTCGTCTCGCTGCTCTGCGACGGCGGTGAGCGGTACGCCAACACCTACTACGACGACAAGTGGGTGGCCGCGCAGGACATGGACCTCGCACCCCACCTGAAACGGCTGAAGAAGTTCCGCCGCACTGGTGCCTGGTAGCGGGAACGGGACGGACACCTGCTGCGTCGCAGCAGGTGTCCAGTCGGAAGGGGAAACTCGGTGAGTTGGCGGACCGCGGAGGTGTTGGCGGCAGAGGACGTCCTGGCCCGGTCGATCGCCGAAGCCGAGAAGTCCATGCGCCAGGCGGAGAAGCTGCGCGCCGCGGGCCGTGAACCGTCCGCCGAGGACATCCGCCGCGTGATCGCGTTCGCCAAGTCGCCCGCCGCGTCGATGGCGCTCCAGGCGTTGCAGCGCAGGATCGCGGGCGGCCACCTGAGCTGGCGCCAGGTCCTCAGCGGCGAAGCGGGCCACGACCCCGGCGTCCGCGCGGCACTGGACGCCGACCGCGAGAACATCGCCGCCCTCTGCCTGGGCGAAGCACCCCCGCCCCCGCCCGTGAAGCGGCGGCGGGACGATGACGACGACGAGCAGGTCGCCATCACCGAGGACGCCTGGTAGGTCAGCTCAACATCAGCGCGCCGCCGACCACGGCCGCCCACACCAGCATCGCCAGACCCGTGTCGCGCAGCACCGGGATCAACTGGAGCCCGGTCAGGCCCCGCACCACCCGTCGCGCCCCGAGCACCGCGAGCGGCAACGCCAGCAGCCCGAGCAGCGTGCCCGGCACCCGGACGCCGATCACCAGCGTGATCAGGAACGGCGCCACGACCAGCGCCAGGTACAGGCGTCGCGTGTCCCGGTCGCCGATGAGGACGGCCAGCGTCCGCTTCCCCGACTTCGTGTCGGTCGGGATGTCCCGCAGGTTGTTCGCCACCAGCACCGCCGTCGAGAAGCACCCGACCGCCACGGCGGCCCCGATCCCGATCCCGGTCACCTCACCGGTCTGCACGAACAACGTGCCCAACACCCCGGCGGGCCCGAAGAACAGGAACACCGCCACTTCCCCGAACCCCGAATACCCGTACGGCTTCGACCCACCGGTGTAGAACCACGCCCCCGCGATGCACAGCACCCCGAACGCCACGAGCCACCAGTAACCCGACATCGCGATCAGCACGAGCCCCGCGACCGACGCCAGCCCGAGGCACGCGAACGCCGCGTTCCGCACCGTCACCGGCTCAGCCGCACCCGACCCCACCAGCCGAAACGGCCCAACCCGGTGGTCATCCGTCCCGCGAATCCCGTCGGAGTAGTCGTTGGCGAAGTTCACCCCGATCTGGAGCGCGATGGACACCACCAGCGCGAGCAACGACATCGGGAGCGAAAACCCGTCGATGTTCTGCGCGGCGCCCGCGCCCACCAGCACCGGGGCGATCGAGTTGGGCAACGTACGAGGACGAGTGCCCTCGACCCACTGGGTGACTGTGGCCATGGAGCCATCTTCGGCCATCCCCCTCTGACCACTGCGGACGGGGGACCTCATCCCGCCTCTTGCGCGACTGCCCCGACCACCAGCACCGAGCCCCCGCCTCCCGCATCGGCTCCAACCTTCACCAGCCTCCGCCACACGGCGAAGCCGGCGCCAGCACCCACCCACGGACCGGTGGTCCACCGGACCCGGTGCCAGCACCCGTTCACTTCCCCGGTGGCGTCCGCGCCGGCACGCGTCCACGGACCGGTGTCCCAGTTGCTCCGGTGCCAACACTCGCCCACCGATGCCCTGGCCGAGCCGGTGCCAACACGCGCTCACTGGTGCCCGGTCCAGCCGGTGTCAGCACGTGCCCGCGGACCGGTGTCCCAGCGGACCCTGCGCCAATACCCGCCCACAGCCCCGTCTCCCAGCGGACCCGGTATCAGCACGCGCCCACCGGTGCCCCCGCGAACTCCGTGCCAACCGCGCCCACCGATGCCCTGGCCGACTCGGTGTCAGCAGGCGTCCACTGCCGGTGCTCCGGCGATGTGCGCGGCGCCCAGGTACTTGCCGGTTGACAGGCGGTACCAGGTGGTCGACGTGCCTTCACTGCCCGTGGCGCTCTCGCCTTCCACCGAGCACGCCAGCGGCACCCGCGCGTACGCCGCCGCAAAGCCCACCGCGGCGGCCGAGCCGCGAGGTCCGTTGCGCACCACCGACAGCGCGCGCACCGTTCCGGTCGGCGCCGAACCGGTCCACAGGAACTGCACCGTGACCCACGAACTGCCCGTCAGCTTCAGCCCGTCCCAGAACGTGCCGTCGGCCAGGTCGATCGCCGCCGGACTCCCGACCTTGCGCCCGAACTGGTCCTTTCCGCCGTTGTGACCGTCCTCGAAAGCCGCTTGCGCCTGCGGTTTCCCGACGGGCAGGTCGGTCCACATCTCGCGGTCGTCGTTCCAGTAGTCGTCCTTGACGTTCCACGGCCCCACGTCCCACACCGGCGCCCACTCGCAGCGGCCGTTGGTCGCACACACGCGCACCGTGAGGTCGCCCGAATCGCGACCGGACAGTCCTCGCCGGGACGGGAGGGCGACGAAGTGGTCGCGGTCCTTGATCACGTGACCGTTGGCCGTCGTGCCGCCGACCAGGCCTTCACGGGTGGCGTAGACCCGGTACAGGCGTGCCGCTGTCGCCGCCTGCGCCGGCAGGACCTGCGCCACGGCCAGCAGCGCCACGGTGATCACCAACAGGCGTCTCGTCATTCGCCAGAGCCAAGCGGTGAGCGCCCGCCCGCGCTGGCGGAGTCACCCGAACGAGCGGGCCACGGCGGCGCGGTCGACCTTGCCGGGACCGCGCGTGGGCAGTTCCGGCAGGAACAGCACGCGCTTCGGCACAGCCGCCCGTCCCACCGCTGCCCGCACGACGTCCCGCAGCACCTCCTCGGACGGCGCCTCCCCGGCCACGACCACCGCGGCCACGACGACCTGCCCCCACTCGACGTCCGGCACCCCGACCACACACACCTCACGCACCCCCGGAACCCCGGCCAGAGCCCGTTCCACCAGCACCGGAGGCACCTTCTCCCCACCGGTGACGATCACGTCATCCGCCCGCCCCAACACCTCCACCGCCCCGTCCACCCCGAACCGACCAAGATCACCCGTCCGGAACCACCCGTCGCCGAACCGCTCCCCCCGATACCCCAACGCCAACGTCGGCCCAGCCACCTCGATCCGCCCGTCCACGAGCCGCACCTCGACCCCGTCGAGCGGCACACCGTCGTACACGCACCCACCAGCGGTCTCACTCATCCCGTACGTGGTCACCACCCGCACCCCGGCCGCCAACGCCGCCTCCAGCAACGGCCGCGGTGTAGCCGCGCCACCGAGCAGCACAGCGTCGAACTCCTTCACCACCGACATGTCGTCGGCCAGCAACCGAGCCAACTGGGTCGGCACCAACGCCGTGTAGTGCGGCCCAGCCGTCGCCAACAACGGCCGCGCAACCTCGGCGAACCGCTCCACCCGAAACCCAGGCGCAAGATCCAACACCGCAGGCGCAGTCCCCGCCACCAGCGACCGAACCAACACCTGCACCCCCGCGATGTGCGTCGCGGGCAACGCCAACAACCACCGCCCAGGCCCACCCAGCCGAGCGTGCGTCGCCTCGGCGGACGCCCGAAGCGCCGAAGCCGACAACAACACCGACTTGGGCACACCGGTCGACCCGGACGTCGTGATCACCAACGCCGCCTCCCGCTCCCAGCCCTCCAGTGGAACGGGCGCCACGACCTGACCGAACGGCACCGGCGCCACCGCTGGGCCGGTGCCGTCCAGAGCGGCCCGCAGGGGTGGGAGCAGTTCGAGTGCTTCGAACGAGACAGGGACTGCCTCGACCATGTCGGCCATCAGATTTCCCAGCTTGTCGGGGGACGGTGGGCTCGCTGAGTGTGGCCTGCGGTGGGGAAAGGGAGGTGGGTAGGGCGGAGAGCCTGGAGGGAGGGAGGTGGCGGACCTGTAGCGGTGGTGCTGGTGGGGCAAGGCGAGCGCTTGAAGTGGGGAGGCGGCTTGAGGGGCGAGAGTTTGGAGTAGGCCAGACCTGTGGGGTGTTGGGGTAAGGCGGGAACTTGGATAGGGGAGACGGTGGGTCGGCAGCTTGCGTGACGGAGGCTCGGAGTGGGAATTACTGGTTGTGTGTTGCCGGTGGTTTAGGGCGGAGAGTTTGGTGTGGAGCAGGGGGGCATGTGGCGGTGGACGAGGAAGGACCGGAGGTTGTCAGGGCGCGAACATGAGCACTTCGACCGAGAAGCCCAAGAATCGTGAACCCGACCCGACCCGGACCGTCGGAACAGGGCCCGGTTCGGGATTCGGTGCGGGGCGAACGCACGATGGTTCATCTGAAGAACAGGAAGAGCCTCGGGACCAGATATCGCGAACGCTTGGTCGAACTTCCGGTGTTGGTGCGCACGATCGTCCGGTTGGCGAACCTGGGCGCAACGCTCCGAGGGTGCCGGGCGGCAAGGCACCCTCGGCTCTGGTTGGGACGGGATGGGTGGCGGCCCCGCGGTCGGAACGAGGTCGGGACTGTCTCGAATGCGGCAGCGGTCAGAAACAGCAATGGCCAGAAACAGCAGCGGTTGGGAACGGTGGTGGCCAGAAACAGAGCGGTCGGGAAGGGCGGTAGTCGGGAACAGCAGCGGTTGGGAACGGTGGTGGTCGGTAACGGCGGGGGTTGGGAACAGCAGCGGGCGGGAGCGGCGGCGGTTGGGAAGGGCGGTGGTCGGGGACAGCAGCGGTTGGGAATAGTGGTGGTCGGGAACAGCGGGGGTCAGAGCGAGCAGACAGGCAGAACGGGCAGTGGTCAGAAGTAGTACGGGAAGTCGGACCAGTCTGGGGTGCGTTTTTCTAGGAAGGCGTCGCGGCCTTCTACTGCTTCGTCGGTCATGTAGGCGAGCCTGGTCGTTTCGCCTGCGAAGATCTGTTGGCCGACCAAGCCGTCGTCGATGAGGTTGAACGAGTACTTCAGCATCCGTTGGGCCGTGGGGGACTTGCCGTTGATCTCCTTCGCCCACTGGAGCGCGGTGTTCTCCAGTTCGGCGTGCGGGACGACCTCGTTCACGGCGCCCATGCGCTGCATCTCGGCCGCGCCGTACGTGCGGCCCAGGAAGAAGATCTCGCGGGCGAACTTCTGGCCGACCTGGCGGGCCAGGTACGCGGAGCCGTAGCCGCCGTCGAAGCTGCCGACGTCGGCGTCGGTCTGCTTGAACTTGGCGTGCTCGGCGCTGGCGATGGTGAGGTCGCACACGACGTGCAGGCTGTGGCCACCACCGGCCGCCCAGCCGGGCACGACGGCGATGACGACCTTCGGCATGAACCGGATCAGCCGCTGGCACTCCAGGATGTGCAGCCGCCCCGCGCGCGCCGGGTCGACCGTGTCCGCCGTCTCACCCGCCGCGTACTGGTACCCCGACCGGCCGCGGATGCGCTGGTCGCCGCCGGAGCAGAACGCCCAGCCGCCGTCACGGGGGGACGGTCCGTTGCCGGTGAGCAGGACGCAGCCCACGTCGGACGACATGCGGGCGTGGTCGAGCGCCCGGTGCAGCTCGTCGACGGTGTGCGGCCGGAACGCGTTGCGCACCTCCGGGCGGTTGAAGGCGATCCGCACCGTGCCCTGGTCCACCGCGCGGTGGTAGGTGATGTCCGTGAGGGACTCGAATCCGGGGATCGGCTTCCAACGGGACGCGTCGAACAACTCGGAGATTTCCACGTCCGCGACAATAAAGGGGGCTCGCTGAGCCCTCGACCCGCAGGCTTCCGACCAGCAGGACCAGCATCACTCGGGTGGCGTAGGTCATGGCCCAACAGTAGAACGTGTGTTCGAATGCGCAAGGTGGATCACCCGATGGTGGGTTGGGGGAGAATGGGCCCGTGAACCCGTCCACCGCGCAAGCCCTGGTGTTCGTCGACGAGCTCGTCCGCAACGGCGTGCGGCACGTCGTACTGAGCCCCGGCTCGCGCAACGCGCCCCTGTCGTTCGCCCTGCACGAGGCCGAGGTCGACGGACGGTTGACGCTGCACGTGCGGGTCGACGAGCGCGGCGCGGGTTTCCTGGCGCTCGGTCTGGCGAAGGCGAAGGCGGGCGGGGTCACGGCGGTGGTCTGCACGTCCGGCACGGCCGTCGCGAACCTGCACCCGGCGGTGCTGGAGGCGCGGCACTCGGGCACCGGCCTGCTGGTCGTGACGGCGGACCGCCCGGTCGAGCTGTACCGGACCGGCGCGAGCCAGACGGTCGACCAGCACGGGATCTTCGGCGCGGCGACGGACACGCTGCACTTCCCCATCGCCGAACGGCGGGCTGGCCAGAACGCGGTCTGGCGGTCGCTGGTGTGCCGGGCGGTCGCGACGGCCCGGTCGGGCAGGCCGCTGCACGTCAACGTGCCGCTGCGCGAGCCGCTGGTGCCCGACCACGACGGCGACTGGCCGGAGGCGCTGGACGGCAGGCACTTCGACGTGCCGTGGACGCGGGTCGAACCCCGCGTCACGAGGTCCACGTCGACGGTCGAGCACCTCGGCCCGCGCACGCTGGTCGTGGTCGGCGACTCGTTGGTGGGCGAGACCGCGGAGCTGGCGTGGCACGCGGGGTGGCCGATCGTCGCGGAGCCGACGGCGGGCTCGGACGGGCCGGTGCTGCGGCACGGGACGCTGCTGCTGAACTCGGGCGAGCTGCCCCCGGAGCTGCGGCCGAGCGCGGTGCTGGTCGTGGGCCGGGCGACGCTGTCGCGCGGGGTGCTGAAGCTGATCGCGCGGACGCCGGTCGTGCACGTGCTGACACCGGACCTGGACTGGCCGGACCCGTCGTTCGCCGCGACGCACACGTCGACCGAGCTGTCGGCGGGTGAGCTGGAGGTCGACCCGGAGTGGCTGGCGGCCTGGCAGGACGCGGACAAGATGGCCTCCGAGGTCGTCGACGAGGTGCTGGGGGACGTGCCGTGGCCGACCGGGCTGCACGTGGCGCGCGAGCTGGTCGCCGCGCTGCCGTGGGGCTCGCTGCTGTTCCTCGGCTCGTCGAACCCGGTGCGCGACGTGGACCTGGTCGCCCACCCGCGCGCGGACCTCGTCGTGCACGCCAACCGCGGCGGCGCGGGCATCGACGGCAGCCTGTCGACCGCGATCGGCCTCGCGCTCGCCGGGGGGCCGGGGTTCGCGCTCGTCGGCGACCTCACGTTCCTGCACGACCTGAACGGGCTGCTGATCGGTCCGGACGAGCTGCGGCCGGACCTGACGATCGTCGTGCTCAACGACGACGGCGGCGGCATCTTCTCGCTGCTGGAGCAGGGCTCCGCGGAGCACGCGCGGTCGTTCGAGCGGGTTTTCGGCACCCCGCACGGCATGGACCTCGCCGCGCTGTGCGCCGGCTACCGGGTGCCGCACGTCCTGGCCGAATCGGCGGATCAATTCCGCGCCGAACTGGCGCCGCCCGCCGGAATCAAGGTCGTGGAGATTCGTGCGAATCGTTCCGGATTGCGTGATTTGCATACCGCGTTGAGGCGTGCCGTCGCGACGGGTTCCAAAGAGTAGGAGCCTACGTACGGGGGTATTCCGGACCCGTCCCGGTGACTAGTTTCCAGCCATGTCCATCAGAGCGAAGATCACGGTCGGGGCGGCGACGGCTTGCGCACTCGCGCTGCTCGCGGGCCCGGCCAGCGCCGCTGCGGCTCCCGGAGCACCCGGTATCGGTGATCCGTACTACCCGAACTCGGGAAACGGTGGCTACGACGTCTCCCATTACGACATCCGGCTGAACTACCAGCCGTCTAACGACACCCTGTCCGGCACCACGACGATTCTGGCGAAAGCCACTCAGGACCTCTCGCGGTTCAACCTCGATTTCCTGCTCAAGGTCAAGACGGTCCGGGTGAACAACAGGGTCGCGTCGTTCACCCAGGACGGCGGTGAACTGGTCGTCGACCCGAAGGGCACCTTGGCGAAGGGCAGCGACGTCACCGTCGTCGTCACCTACGACGACAAGCCGTCCACCAAGTCCGTCGACGGCTACACGGCGTGGAAGAAGACGTCGACCGGCGCGCTCGCGATCGACGAGCCCGACATCGCGCCGTGGTGGTACCCGAGCAACAACCACCCGACGGACAAGGCCACGTTCGACGTCTCGGTGGCCGTGCCGGACGGCGTCGAGGTGATCTCCAACGGCAGGCTCACCGGCACGACGAAGCAGATCAACGGCTGGACGCGCTGGAACTGGCGGAGCACCAAGCCGCAGAACACCTACTCGACGTTCGTGTCGATCGGCCAGTTCGAGGTCCGCCAGTCGACGTCCCCGAGCGGCCTGCCCGTCGTGAACGCCTACGCGGAGGGCCTCGGCGAGTTCGACGGCGCCGCCAAGGCGAGCGTCGAGCGGACGCCGGAGATCATCGACTTCGAGGACGACTTCTTCGGCCCGTACCCGTTCGAGGCGCAGGGCGGCGTGGTCACCGGCGGCATCGGCTTCGCGCTGGAGAACCAGACCCGGCCCAACTACGACACCGCGTTCTTCCGCCGCGGCACGAACACCTACGTCGTCGCGCACGAGCTGGCCCACCAGTGGTTCGGCGACTCGGTGTCGGTGCACGGCTGGAAGGACATCTGGCTGAACGAGGGCTTCGCGAGCTACGCCGAGTGGCTGTGGTCGGAGCACGTCGGCGAGGGCACCGCGCAGGAGAACTCGGACTTCACCTACGAGCTGTACCCGGCCGACTCGGCCTTCTGGGACGTCCTGCCCGGCGATCCGGGCGCGGCGAACCAGTTCGACGGCGCCGTGTACGACCGCGGGGCGCTCACGCTGCACGCGTTGCGCTCGGCCGTGGGTGACCACGCGTTCTTCACGACGCTGCGGAAGTGGACGCAGAAGCACCAGTACGGCGACGCGTCGATCGACCAGTTCATCTCGTTGGCGGAGCAGGTCTCCGGGCAGCAGTTGGACGACCTGTTCACGACGTGGCTGTTCACCAAGGGCAAGCCCGCGACGGCGCCCGGTGCGGAGGCCGCCGTGGCCGCGAAGAAGGCTCCCACCGCGGAGCCCAAGTCGCGGCAGAAGATCAAGGAGACGCACGAGCTGCTCGCCAACGGCGAGCGCTGAGGCCAGGTGGGTGCCCCTCCACCGAGGGGCACCCACGGGTCAGCGCACGAACGCCACGTCCGGGTGGTCGGGTGACTCGTGGCGCAGCAGCGGCTGCGGCCGGTGCTTGAGCGCCCGGTCGAAGAACGCCGCCAGGTAGGCGCGCTGCGAGGCGGTGCTCCGCGCCGGGTCGACGGTGCCGATCCGCAGCGCCCGCACGGCGGGGTCGGCGTCGAGCTGGGGCAGGAACGACTGCACGTCGGTGTAGCTGTAGTGCATCGCCTGGGCCATCACGAGGTCGCGCTGGAAACCGGTGCTGTGCTCCCAGAAGGCGCCCCACGCGGGTGCGGTCCGGTGCGTGCGGACCTGCCCGTCGCGGGAGTTGCCCGCCGAGCCCATCAGCAGGAACGGCCGGTCGACGCCCTCGGTGGCGGCACGGGTGGGCTGCGTGCCGTCGATGTCGTAGGCGAGCCAGCCGTCCAGGTTCGCGCCCGCGTCGACCCGCCGGTCGGTGACCATCAGCTCGGCCGTGGTGTCACCGCCGTAGGAGTGGCCGAACATCCCGATCCGCGACAGGTCCGCCGAGGAGCCGAGCACCGACGGCAGCCGGTCCAGCACGAACCGCGCGTCGGCCACCCTGGTGGCCAACGCGGTGCGCAACGGGTCGTCGCCCGGCGGCTGCCGGACCTCCAGCCGTCCGCCGGGGAACTCCACGAACGGCGCCTCGTGGGTGTGGTCGAGGGCCACGACCACGTACCCGCGGCTCGCCAGGTCCTCGGCCGCGGTGGTGGCCAACGTGCGCAGCGAGCCGTAGCCGGGTGAGTAGAGGACGACCGGCCACCGGCCGACCGGACGCGCGTCGACGCGGGCGTGCGTGGTCGTGCTGCCCCAGTCGACCTGGCCGGGCCGCAGGCCCATCGCCGCGTGGCCCTGGTCGAAGGCCGCCGCCGAGGCGGGGGACAGGTACGGCGCGAACGGCTCGCCGCCCGCCCGCGCCGGGTACCAGGTGGTGATCATCAGTTCCCGGTCGCGCGCCGGGTCGACGAGGTGGACCTGGCGGGTGCCGAGGTCGTGCGGTCCGGTGGGCGCGGGCAGGTCGAAGGTCTCGGGAGGCGCCACCAGGGTGGCGGCGGCGAGCAGGGCGGTCAGGATCGTGGACATGCCCCGACCCTGGCCCGAACCGCCACCCGTCCGCCGCTGCCGATGGTGATGAGCCGCACTGGACCTTCGTCGGGTCTAGCGGCCTTCGAGCGCGTCCCGCATCGGGCGCATCTTGGCGTGCGCCTCGCACACCTCGCTGTCCGGATCGGACTCCGCCACGATCCCGCAGCCCGCGTACAGCCGGGCCGTGCTGCCCTCGACCTGGGCGCACCGCAGGGCGATGCCGAGTTCGCCGTCGCCGTTGCCGTCGATCCAGCCGACCGGGCCCGCGTACCGGCCGCGGTCCAGGCCTTCCAGCTCCTCGATCAGGCGGATGGCGTCGGCGCGGGGCGTGCCGCCGACCGCGGCCGTCGGGTGCAGGGCCTCGCCGAGCCGCAGCAGCGACGGCGAGCCGCTCAGCGTGCCGATCACGTCGCTGGACAGGTGCGACACGTTCGGCAGCCGCAGCACGGACGGCCCTTCGACGGACATGGTCGTGCAGAACGGCTTCAGCGTGTCCGCCAGCGAGCGGATCGCGTAGTCGTGCTCCTCCAGGTTCTTCGGCGACGACATCAGCGCCGCCTCCAGCTCCTCGTCGGACATGCCGTCGTGCGGCCACGTCGTGCCCGCCAGCACCCGCGAGTCGACCAGTTCGCCGGTCCGCCGCAGCAGCAGTTCGGGGGTGGCGCCGAGCAGGCCGTCCACGGCGTAGACCCAGCAGTCGGGGTAGCGCCTGGCCAGGCCCTCCAGCACGAACCGGTGGTCGATCGGGACGTCGGCGACGGCCAGCAGGTCGTGCGCGAGCACCACCTTGTCCAGGTCGCCGTCGCGCATCCGGGCCACGGCCGCCGCGACGGCTCCCCGGTAGTCGGTGACCGACAGCCGCCCGTCGGCGTAGCGGACCGTCGACGGCCGCCGGACCGGGGCGATGTCGGCCGGGGACGGCTGGCCGATCGTGGTGGTCCAGCTCCGCCCGTCGCGGGTGCCGAGCACGACCTCGGGCACCACCAGGACGGAGTGGCCGGGCTCGTCCGCGAACGCCATGCTGACGAACGCGACCGGTCCGCTGCCGGGCTGGCCGACGTCGTCCTGGACGTCGAGGGTGGACGTGAAGTCGCGCCACCAGCGGTCGGCGTCGGCGAACCTGGTGGGGCCCGACGCTTCGAACCGCGCGGCTTCACCCCAGCCGACCAGGCCTGATCCGTCTCGGACCCAGGCGAGCGCGTGGTCGGGGTGCGGCAGTCTGCTCAGCAGGTCCTCACCCGTCGCACGCGCGGTGCGGACGCGCAGACGTTGTCGGGTTCGCGACGCTGGTGCGGTGGTCACGCTTCGAGGGTATGGACTCACTCCTGAGATTCCTCCTCCAGGCGGCTCTAGACTCCTCAGTTGTGGTGGACGACGCAGTGCAGACCAGTCAGCGGGCCCCGGCCGGGGTCCGGGTCCGACGGGGTGTCGCCCGCGCGCTGCTGGTGGTGGGCGGGGTGGTGACGCTCGTCGCGGCCCTGCTGATGATCGCGGCCTGGCGCGACGACCAGGCCATCGAGGCCAACCTGGGCAACGCGACCGCCGAGGTGGTGTCCGTCGCGTTCAACCGCACCGTGATCAGGTTCGGGACGCCGGACGGCAAGGTGCAGAGCCCGTCGCAGGGCGTGCTGTACCCCGAGGGCCTGGAGGTGGGGCAGCTCGTGCGGATCGAGTACGACACGACCAACACCGAACTGGCCAGGATCTGGGGTCGCGGCGCCTCGCTCGCGGTGCTGCCGATCTCGACGTTCCTGCTGGTCGTGTGGGCTCTGCTGCTGCCCGCGATCTGGTTCACCAGACGAGGACTCCGCCGTTTGTGACAGTTTCTCCAGATATCGCTGTTCAGGTGTAACATCCACCTCATGGTGGATGACCTGGCGGCGCGCTTCGAGCACACGGTGGCGTCCGAGGCGCGGATCGAACCCCGCGACTGGATGCCGGACGGCTACCGCAGGACGTTGATCCGGCAGATCGCCCAGCACGCGCACTCCGAGATCATCGGGATGCAGCCGGAGGGCAACTGGATCAGCCGCGCGCCCTCGTTGCGCCGCAAGGCGATCCTGCTCGCGAAGGTGCAGGACGAGGCCGGTCACGGGCTGTACCTGTACGCCGCGACCGAGACGCTGGGCGCGGACCGGGGCGAGCTGACCGAGAAGCTCATCGACGGCAAGCAGAAGTACTCCTCGATCTTCAACTACCCGACGCTGACGTTCGCGGACATGGGCGTGATCGGCTGGCTGGTCGACGGCGCGGCCATCTGCAACCAGGTGCCGCTGTGCCGCACCTCGTACGGCCCGTACGCGCGGGCCATGATCCGCATCTGCAAGGAGGAGTCCTTCCACCAGCGGCAGGGCTACGAACTGCTGATGACCATGATGCGCGGAACGCAGGCCCAGCGCGACATGGTCCAGGACGCGGTCGACCGCTGGTGGTGGCCGTCGCTGATGATGTTCGGCCCGCCGGACGAGGAGAGCTCCAACACCGAGCAGTCGATGGCGTGGCGGATCAAGCGCAACACCAACGACGAGCTGCGGCAGAAGTACGTCGACATGTCGATGCCGCAGGCCGCGAAGCTCGGCGTCACGTTCCCGGACCCCGAGCTGAAGTGGAACCCCGAACGCGGCCACCACGACTTCGGCCAGCCGGACTGGGAGGAGTTCTGGCAGGTCGTCGGCGGGCACGGGCCGTGCAACAGCCAGCGCGTCGCCCACCGCCGCAAGGCGCACGAGGACGGCGCGTGGGTCCGCGAAGCCGCCGCCGCACACGCCGCCAAGGCCCGTCGGTCGCAGGAAGGTGTCGCATGAGCACGTCGTGGCCGCTGTGGGAGGTCTTCGTGCGCGGCAAGCGCGGGCTGAACCACGTGCACGTGGGGTCGCTGCACGCCCCGGACGCCGAGATGGCCGTGCGCAACGCGCGTGACGTCTACACGCGGCGCAACGAGGGCGTGTCGATCTGGGTCGTGCCCGCCGAAGCCATCACCGCGTCGTCGCCGGACGAGAAGGACCCGTTCTTCGAGCCCAGCGGCGACAAGGTCTACCGGCACCCGACGTTCTACGCCATCCCCGAGGATGTGCCGCACCTATGAGCTTCGACAACGCTTATGAGGCCTTGATCGACCAGGAGGACGCGCACTGGGCGTTCGGCACCGGGTTCAGCGCGCCGCTGGAAGGTGTCGACCGCGAGGTCCCGACCTCGGTGGACGCGAAGGACCTGGTCGCCTACTGCCTGATGCTCGGCGACGACTCCCTGATCCTCTCCCAGCGCCTGGCCGCGTGGTGCTCGCGCGCGCCGGAGCTGGAGGAGGACATCGCGCTGGCCAACATCGCGCTGGACCTGCTCGGCCAGGCCCGCCTGCTGCTCACCCGCGCGGGCGAGGTCGAGGGCGAGGGCCGGGACGAGGACGCACTGGCGTACCTGCGCGACGAGCGCGAGTTCCGCAACGTGCACCTGGCCGAGATCGACTGCGGTCCCGGTCCTGGCGGTGACTTCGCCACGACCATCGTGCGGCTGCTGGTGTTCTCGTCGTGGAAGGTCGCCCAGTTCTCCCGCCTGCGCGGCAGCGCGGACCCGGTGCTCGCGGCCGTCGCCGCCAAGGGGCTCAAGGAACTGGCGTACCACCGCGACCACGCCGCCCAGTGGGCCGTGCGGCTCGGTGACGGCACCGAGGAGTCGCACCGCCGGATGGTCGCGGCGGTCGACCGCGTGTGGCCGTTCGTGGACGAGTTGTTCCACGCCAACGCCGTCGAGTCGCGGCTGGCGGGCGTCGCCGTCGACCCGAGCGAGCTGCGGTCCGAAGTGGACGGTGTGCTGGACGCCGTGTTCGAGGCGGCGGGCCTGACCAGGCCCGGCCCGATCCCGACGGCGTTCGTCGCCGGGCAGGCGGGCCGCGACGGCGTGCACACGGAGGCCATGGGGTTCCTGGTCGCGGAGATGCAGCACCTGCACCGGTCGCTGCCCGGAGCGGTGTGGTGACGACGGCAAGGCAGATCGCCGAGCAGGTCCGCGACCCGGAGCTGCCGGTGCTGACGCTGGCCGACCTGGGTGTGCTGCGGGACGTGTCGGAGTCCGACGGCCGTGTGCTCGTCACGATCACGCCGACCTACTCGGGCTGTCCCGCGATCGACGAGATGGGCGCCGACCTGCGCCGGGCGCTCACCGCCGCCGGTTACGCCGAGGTCGAGGTGCGCACGTCGCTGCACCCGGCGTGGACGACGGACTGGATCAGCGACGACGGCCGCCGCAAGCTCACCGAGCACGGCATCGCCCCGCCGAGCCGCGTCGGCCCGAAGGTCGCGGGCCCGGTCCCGCTGAACCTCACGCCGCCGTCGCAGCGGGTGCCGTGCCCGCTCTGCGGGTCGCCGCGCACCACCGAGCTGTCCCGGTTCGGCTCCACGGCCTGCAAGGCGCTGCGCCGCTGCGAGGACTGCGCCGAACCTTTCGAGCACATCAAGGAGATCTAGTGACGGCCTCCGCGCCCACCCGCCGCCGCACGACGTTCCACGCGCTGACCGTGGCCGACGTCGACCGGCTGTGCGACGACGCCGTCGCCGTCACCTTCGAGGTGCCCGCCGAGTTGGCGGAGGAGTTCGCGTTCACCGCGGGCCAGTACCTGACGATCAAGCGCGGCGACGAGCGCCGCTCGTACTCGATCTGCGCCGCCGTCGGCGCCGCTCCGCGCATCGGCGTCCGCCGCGTCGAGGGCGGCCTGTTCTCCAGCCACCTCGTCGACGAGCTGCGCGCGGGTGACGTCCTGGAGGTCCTGCCGCCGCAGGGGACCTTCACGCCGGACGGCGGTGAGCGCCACGCGTTCGTCGTGGCGGGCTCGGGCATCACCCCGGCGCTGTCGATCGCCGCCACGGTGCTGGCGGGCGGCGCCCGCGTGACGCTGCTGTACGGCAACCGCCGCACCGACACCGTCATGTTCGCCGAGGAGCTGGCCGACCTGAAGGACCGCTACCGGGCCGGGCTCCAGCTCGTCCACGTCCTGTCCCGCGAACCGCGCGACGTGGAGCTGTTCACCGGCAGGCTCGACGCGGACAAGCTGCGCGCCCTGTTCACCACCGTCGTGCAGGCCGACGACGTCGACCACTGGTGGCTCTGCGGCCCGTACGAGATGGTCCAGGACGCCCGGACGGTGCTCGCCGAACGCGGTGTCGAGCCGGACCGGGTGCACCACGAGCTGTTCTACGTCGACGAGCCGCCGCCCGCCCCGCGCCGGGCGGAGGACACGGCGGTACTGGCCGAGGCGGCCGAGGTCACCGTGGTCTTGGACGGCCGCGAGACCACCGTGCCCGTCCCGCCGGACCTGGCGATCCTGGACGCCGCCCAGCGCGTCCGCTCCGACCTCCCGTTCGCCTGCAAGGGCGGCGTCTGCGGCACGTGCCGCGCGCTGGTCGTGGACGGAGAGGTGGAGATGCGCCGCAACTACGCCCTGGAGCCGCGCGAGGTCGAGGCGGGCTTCGTCCTCACCTGCCAGGCCACGCCCACCACGACCAGGGTCACGGTCGATTTCGACGCCTGACGAACGTCTCACGTGGCAGTATCGGGAGATGGGAGTCATGGCGAGATCGGTGCTGGCCGGGTTGGCGATCGGCATCGCGGTGATGTTCACCCTGTTCACGCTCCTGCTGCTGACCCCGTCCTCGTACGAGGGCAGCATCGCCGCCTCCCTGTTCGCCTCGCTGTTCGTGGCGATCCCGACGGGCGGCATCCCCGGAACCCTCCTGGGCCTGCTGGTGGGCGCCATCCGCAAGTCGAACCAGCGCGCCCTCCCCCCGCCGCCCCCTCCGGTCCACGCGCGCCCGCTCTACGTGCCCGCCACGCCCGCCGACCAGTGGTCGAAGGTGGTGGCCCGCTGCGAGGAGTCCGTGCGCCGGGTGGTCGCCGTGGTGGACACCGTCCCCGCGTCGCCCGCGAAGGAGTGGATGGCCCGCATCGCGGCCCAGTTCGAAGCCGAGTTGGAGGACGTCCGGGGCATCGCCCGGCTGGCCAGGGCGATGGGCGCGGTCGACGAGAACCACCCCGCGTCCCAACGCCTCTTCGCCGCCGCCCGCGACTTCGCGGCGTTCGAGACCGAGGTCGGCCGGGTCGCGCTGAAGATGTTCGACCGGCCCGAACTGGACCGCGCCCGCACGGACCTGGAGTTCCTGGAGCAGCAGCTCCCCAGCCTGGGCGCCTAGGCGCCCAGCGCGGCCTGCCACCAGCCGAGCACCTCGTCGGCCACCTCGGGCGCGGCGACCAGCAGCCCGTCGACCGGCAGCGGGTCCCCGTCGCCGTTGCGGTCCAGCACGGCCGCGCCGGACTCCACGGCCAGCGCCACGGCCCCGGCCACGTCCCACTCGTGGTAGCCGTGCAGCACGGCCGCGGCGGCGTGGCCCAGCGCCACCTGCGCCACGGCCAGCGCCTTCGACCCCAGCACCCGCACGCCCGTGCCCGCCGAGGCGGCGCGGGTGATGAACTCGCCCATCCCCGGCCACGGGCCGCCGCGGGTCATCTCGGTGCACACGATCGGGCTCGCGGCCTGCGCGCCCAGTCGCACGGGTGTCCCGTTGGCCCGCATGCCCCTGCCCCGCGCGGCGGCGTAGATCTGCGACCGGTACGGGTCAGCGACCACGCCGACCACCGGGCCCCAGCGGTCCACCAGCGCCAGGCTGTAGGCGCACCACGGCACCCCGGCCACGTAGTTGGCCGTCCCGTCGATCGGGTCGACGACCCACCGGAACTCGGCCTCGAAGGGCACGTCGACGTTCTCGCAGAACACCGGTATCCGCGGGAACTCCGAGGTCAGCACCCGCCGCGTGTGCCGTTCCAGCGTGTGGTCGGTGTCGGTCACCCAGTCGAACGGCGAGTCGCCGTCGTCCGGCCGCGCACCTCGCCCGGCGGTCGCCATGATCACGTCGGAGGCGTCGTTCGCGAGGCGCCCCGCCACCTCCAGCGCGATCGACACGAGCGCGGGGTCCACGGGCTGGGCTGGCCTGGACGACAAGACGGTCATGCCGAGCTAGTTTCGACCTCGCGGGTGGCCGACACACGTCCACCAGGTGGCCGTCCGACGATCACCTGGTCAACGGTGTCCGCGTCGGGAGACGTTCGGGTGGCGTTCCACGCCGTGTCACGCCCTGGTGGTGTTGGCCCGCCACGGTGGGCCCGTGCGCGTCGCGATCGTCACCGAGAGCTTCCTGCCCCGCGTCAACGGGGTCACCAACTCCGTCCTCCGCGTCCTGGAGAACCTGCCCGGTCCGGCGCTGGTGATCGCGCCGGGAGCGGGTGACGACGACCACCGGGGGACGCCCGTCGTGCGGGTCCCCTCGGTCGACCTGCCGCGGGTCAGCTCCCTGCCGGTCGGGGTGCCCACCCGCAGGGTGCTGACCGCGCTGGAGGGGTTCCGGCCGGACGTGGTGCACCTGGCCTCGCCGTTCGTGCTGGGGGCGAGGGGGTTGCAGGCGGCCCGTCGGCTGGGGCTGCCGACCGTCGCCGTCTACCAGACGGACGTGGCCGGGTTCGCGGGCAGCTACGGGCTGGGGATCACGGCTCGGGCCGCGTGGAGGTGGACGCGGCGGCTGCACTCGCTGGCCGACCGGACGCTGGCGCCGTCGACCTGGGCGGTGGAGGCGCTGGAGGCGCACGGGGTGCCGCGGGTGCACCGGTGGGGGCGCGGGGTGGACGTGGAGCTGTTCCGGCCGTCGCGGCGCGACCACGGGCTGCGGAGGTCGCTCGCCCCGGAGGGGGAGCTGCTGGTCGGGTACGTGGGGAGGCTGTCCCCGGAGAAGGAGGTGCGGCGGCTCGCCGCGCTGAACGGGGTGCCGGGGGTCCGGGTCGTGGTCGTCGGGTGCGGTCCGGACGAGCCGGTCCTGCGCCGGGCGCTGCCGGGGGCGGCGTTCCTCGGGTTCCGCTCCGGGGAGGACCTCGCCGCCGCGTACGCGAGCCTGGACGTCTTCGTCCACACCGGGCCGCACGAGACGTTCTGCCAGGCCGTCCAGGAGGCGCTCGCCAGCGGGGTGCCGGTGCTGGCGCCGGACGCGGGCGGACCGCGCGACCTGGTCGAGACGGGGGTGACCGGGTACCTGCTGGCCGATTTCGACGCGGAGCTGCGGGACCGGGTCGAGCTGCTGCGCGAGCCGGGGCGGCGAGCCCGGTTCGGCGAGGCCGGGCGGCGGGCCGTGCTGGGGAGGACCTGGCCGGTGCTGTGCCGGGAGCTGATCGGGCACTACGAGGCCGTGGCGGGGGTGGAGGCGCGCCGGGCGGCGTGAGGCGCCGGAGTCGGGAGCCCCGCCCAAGGGGCGGTCACATAGTCTTCAGGCATGTCGCGAGCAGGTCTGGACAAGAACCCGCGCGAAGTGGCCGAGATGTTCGACGGCGTGGCCAAGGGGTACGACCGCACGAACTCGGTGATGACACTCGGGTTCGACCGCCGCTGGCGGGAGTGGAGCCGTCGGGTGCTCGACGCGCAGCCCGGTGAGAAGGTGCTCGACCTCGCCGCGGGCACCGCGGTGTCCACGGTGGAGTACGCCGCGTCCGGCGCCTGGTGCGTCGCGGCCGACTTCTCGCTGGGCATGTTGCAGGGCGGCAGGCACCGGCGGGTGCCGAAGGTCGCGGCCGACGCGCTGCACCTGCCCTTCGCCGACGGTGTGTTCGACGCCGCCACGGTCTCGTTCGGGCTGCGGAACTTCAACGACACCGTCGCCGCGCTGCGCGAGATGGCCCGTGTCGTCCGGCCCGGCGGGCGGTTGGTCGTCTGCGAGGTGTCGACGCCCACGTTCCGGCCGTTCCGGTTCGTCTACATGCGGTACCTCCTGCGCCTGCTGCCGCTGATCGGGCGGGTCGTGTCGTCCAACCCGGCGGCCTACCAGTACCTCGCCGAGTCCATGCGCGCCTGGCCTGACCAGCGCGCCCTCGGTGAGCTGGTGTCCGAGGCGGGCTGGGAGGACGTGGCCTGGTTCAACCTGACCGGGGGCATGGTCGCGCTGCACCGGGCCACCAAGCCCGAGTGACTCTCAGCAGGTCGCGGCTAGACTCACAGGAGTTTGTGAACTGATGCACAAGGAGTCGGGGATGACTACTCCCAGCCGCCGGCAGGCAGGCGAGGACGCCGAGGTGATCGTGGTCGGTGCGGGGCCCGCGGGCTCCACCGCCGCGACCTACCTGGCACGCGCGGGCCTGGACGTGCTGCTGCTGGAGAAGAGCAGCTTCCCCCGCGAGAAGGTCTGCGGGGACGGACTGACGCCCCGCGGCGTGAAGCAGTTGATCGACCTCGGGATCGACACCCGCGAAGAGGCGGGCTGGCTGCACAACAAGGGCCTGCGCGTCGTCGGCGGCGGCGTGACGATGGAGCTGGACTGGCCGGACCTGGCCACGTTCCCGCCGTACGGCGTGGTGCGGCCCCGGCAGGACTTCGACGAGATGCTGGCGAACACGGCCAAGGCGGCCGGTGCGCGGCTCCAGGAGCTGACCACGGTCACCGGCGCCGTCAAGGACGAGCGCACGGGGCGGGTCGTCGGCGTCACGGCGAAGATCGGCCCGGAGAAGACGCCGGTCACCTACCGCGCGCCGCTCGTGCTGGCGTGCGACGGCGTGAGCGCGCGGCTGGCGTTGAGCGCGGGCATCGAGAAGCGCGACGACCGGCCGATGGGCGTCGCGGTGCGCCGCTACTACGCGAGCCCGCGCACCAAGGACGACTACCTCGAATCGCACCTGGAGCTGTGGGACCGCAGCGACCCGGCGAACCCCCAGTTGCTGCCCGGCTACGGCTGGATCTTCGGCATGGGCGACGGCAGCGTGAACGTCGGCCTCGGCATCCTCAGCACGTCGAAGGCGTACGGCACGACGGACTACCGGGCGCTGCTGAAGAGCTGGCTCGACGGCACGCCCGAGGAGTGGGGCTTCCGCGAGGAGAACGCCACCAGCAAGATCGGCGGCGCCGCGCTCCCCATGGGCTTCAACCGCAAGCCGCACTACAGCAACGGCCTGCTGCTCGTCGGTGACGCGGGCGGCATGGTGAACCCGTTCAACGGCGAGGGCATCGGCTACGCGATGGAGTCGGCCCGGATCGCGGCCGAGACCGTCGTGCAGGCGCTCGCCCGCCCCGCCGGGCTGAGCCGCGAGCACGCGCTCGCGGGCTACCCGGCGCGCATCGAGCAGTCGCTCGGCAGCTACTACCGGCTGGGCAACATCTTCAGCAAGCTGATCGGGAACCCGACGATCATGCGCACGGCCACCAAGTACGGCATGCCGCGCAAGACGTTGATGAAGCTCGTGCTGAAGCTCCTCGCGGGCCTGTACGACCCGAAGGACGGCGACTCGTTCGACCGCATCATCACGGCGGCCACGAAGCTCGCGCCGAGCGCGTAGCACTGGGAGTAGAAGGGCCGGACCGGAGCACCGGTCCGGCCCTTCGTTCTGTGCACGCGGTTTTCTCGTGCTGTTCACCTGGGCTTTTGTGGTGAACGCCGGGGAAATCGCCGCTGAATAGCTCGAAGTTAGGTGATCCTAAGTTGTAACTTAGGTCTACCTAACAAACGGAATGGCGTCACCCGTGTGCAGCAGTCATTCCGCGTACTCCGCGACGTCGGCCGCCCCGGTGTCTCAAGAGGTCTCCAGGCCCAGGTCAGGGCCCTGCGAGGGGGTGCCTGTGGCACCTCTGTGTGACGTTCTACACTGGCCGACGGTCTTGTGAATCACTTCACAAGTCCCTGGCCCTGCTTGTGAACTGTTTCACAAGCTGGCCTCGGATTGTTAGGCGTGCCTTACCGGCAAGTCGGGCAAGAACACCCCTTAGGGTGCGGATCGGTCAGCGGTCGCAAGGTCGCGACAGCGAGGAAAGGACGACGGAGAGTGCTTCAGCCCTACCTCCCCCTCGTATTCATGTTCCTACTTGCCGGCGCGTTCGCGTTGTTCTCGGTGACGGCCGCGCCGTACATCGGGCCGCGGCGCTACAACCGGGCCAAGCTCGACGCCTACGAGTGCGGCATCGAGCCCTCACCGGCCCCGATCGTGGGCGGTGGCCGCATGCCGGTCGCCTACTACCTGACGGCCATGCTCTTCATCCTGTTCGACATCGAAATGGTGTTCCTCTACCCGTTCGCGGTTTCCGCGGACAAGCTCGGCATCTTCGGGCTGGTGGAGATCGCCCTGTTCGTCGCGACAGTCGGCTTCGCGTACGCCTACGTCTGGCGTCGCGGCGGCCTCGACTGGAACTAAGCACCGGGGAAGGCGACAGTCATGGGCCTCGAGGAGAAGCTCCCGAACGGCATCCTGCTGACCAGCGTGGAGAAGCTGGTCAACTGGACCCGCAAGTCCTCGCTGTGGCCTGCCACCTTCGGGCTGGCCTGCTGCGCGATCGAGATGATGACGACGGGTGGGCCGCGCTACGACCTCGCCCGCTTCGGCATGGAGGTCTTCCGGGCCTCGCCGCGCCAGGCCGACCTGATGATCGTGGCGGGTCGCGTGACCAACAAGATGGCGCCGGTGCTGCGGCAGATCTACGACCAGATGCCGGAGCCCCGCTGGGTGCTCGCGATGGGCGTCTGCGCGTCGACCGGCGGCATGTTCAACAACTACGCCGTCGTGCAGGGCGTGGATCACGTGGTCCCGGTCGACATGTACCTGCCGGGCTGCCCGCCGCGGCCGGAGATGCTGATCGACGCGATCCTCAAGATCCACGCCAAGATCATGGACGAACCGCTGGGCGCCGCCCGCGCCGCCGCGCTCCTGGAGAGCGGCTACGCCACGGACCTCATGCCGTCGTCCGAGCGTTTCGCGAAGAAGAAGTGAGCAGGCGATGAGGGAGCCAGGGGAAGAGAACTCCAGCGCGCAGCGACCCGCGGAGGACGGCTTGGAGCCGACCGCCGTGGCGCCCGCGGAGCCGAAGGCGCCGCTGGAGACCGGCAAGGCGCGCAAGGGCATGTTCGGCGTCACGGGCACCGGTGACACGTCGGGCTTCGGCGGACTCCGCCTGCCCGCGTACGTCGCGGCCCCCGCCGAGCGGCCCTACGGCGGCTGGTTCGACGAGTTCGTCGACGAGCTGCTCGGCGCCATGCGGGAGAAGGACATCCCGGCCGACGTGATCCAGCAGGTCACGATCGACCGCGGCGAGATCACCCTGTACGTCCGCCGCGAAGAGCTGGTCGCCCTGTGCGCCGTGCTCCGCAACGACCCCGCCCTGCGCTTCGAGCTGTGCAGCTCGGTGTCGGGCGTGGACTACGGCGCGGACGTCGCGGGCCGCCTGCACTCCGTCTACCACCTGACCTCGATGACCTACCGGCGGCGCATCCGCCTGGAGGTCTCGGTCGACGTGGACGACGCGCACATCCCCAGCGTGGTGTCGGTGTACCCGACCGCGGACTGGCAGGAGCGCGAGGCGTGGGACATGTTCGGGATCGTCTACGACGGCCACCCCGGTCTCACCCGCATCCTCATGCCGGACGACTGGGACGGGCACCCCCAGCGCAAGGACTACCCGCTCGGCGGGATCCCGGTGGAGTACAAGGGCGCGGAGATTCCCCCGCCAGACCAGAGGCGGTCTTACTCGTGAGCAGCGAAAACCAGGCGAACGCGGCGGACAAGGCGTACGAGGAGTCCCTCGGCGGCGGGACCCGCACCGAGTCGGTCTCCGACGCGTCGACCGGCACGGACACGAGCGCCGCGGGCAGCGACAGCCGCGACGCCGACGCGCGGGCCGGTGACGCGCGCGCCGACGAGGCCTCGACGATCGCCGCGGGCCCGTCCGTCGACGTCGCCGACTCCCGCCAGACCACCGAGGGCACCGTCTACACGGTGACCGGCGGCGACTGGGACGAGGTGCTCGCCGACGCGGCGGGTGACGAGCGCATCGTCATGAACCTCGGCCCGCAGCACCCGTCGACGCACGGCGTGCTCCGCCTGGTGCTGGAGCTGGAGGGCGAGTCGGTCACGCAGGCCCGGTCCGTCATCGGCTACCTGCACACCGGCATCGAGAAGAACCTGGAGTACCGCAACTGGACCCAGGGCGTCACGTTCGTGACGCGCATGGACTACCTGGCGCCGCTGCACAACGAGGCCGCCTACTGCATGTCCGTGGAGAAGCTGCTCGGCGTCGAGGTGCCGCAGCGGGCCCAGGTCATCCGGGTCCTGCTGATGGAGCTCAACCGGATCAGCTCGCACCTGGTGGCGCTGGCCACCGGCGGCATGGAGCTGGGCGCGCTGACCGGCATGACCGCGGGCTTCCGCGAGCGCGAAGAGGTGCTGCACCTGCTGGAGCACCTGACCGGCCTGCGGATGAACCACGCGTTCATCCGGCCCGGCGGTGTCGCGCAGGACCTGCCCGCGGACGCGGTCGAGAAGATCCGCTCGTTCCTGAAGATCATGGACAAGCGGCTCCCGGACTACGACAAGCTGCTCACGGGTCAGCCGATCTGGCGCAACCGCTTGGCGGGCGTGGGTTACCTGCCCGTCGACGCGTGCCTCGCGCTCGGCATCACCGGTCCGATCCTGCGGTCCGCGGGCCTCCCGTGGGACCTCCGCAAGGTCGAGCCGTACTCGGGCTACGAGACCTACGACTTCGACGTCCCCACGTCGAACGCGGCGGACAGCTTCGCGCGGTACCTGATGCGGGTCGAGGAGATCCACCAGTCGCTGCGGCTCGTCCGGCAGGCCGTCGACCGGCTGGAGCCGGGCCCGGTCATGGTCGAGGACGCCAAGATCGCGTGGCCCGCGCAGCTCACGATCGGCTCGGACGGCATGGGCAACTCGCTCGAGCACGTCCGCAAGATCATGGGCCAGTCGATGGAGTCCCTGATCCACCACTTCAAGCTGGTGACCGAGGGCTTCGACGTCCCCGCGGGCCAGGTCTACGTGCCGATCGAGTCGCCGCGCGGCGAACTCGGCTACCACGTGGTCTCCGACGGCGGCACGCGCCCGTTCCGCGTGCACGTGCGCGAACCAAGTTTCGTGAACCTCCAGTCGATGCCCGCGATGTGCGAGGGCGGCATGGTCGCCGACGTCATCGCCTCGGTGGCCTCTATCGACCCGGTGATGGGTGGTTGTGACCGATGACCCAGACTTCTGAACCGTCCACCGTGGACCTCAGCGTCTTCGGTGAGGACACCGTGGCGCGGGCTCAGCAGCTCATCTCGCGCTACCCGCTGTCGCGGTCGGCGCTGCTGCCGATGCTGCACCTCGTGCAGTCGGTCGAGGGCCACGTCAGCCAGGCGGGCATCGCGTTCTGCGCGGGCCAGCTCGACCTGACCAACGCCGAGGTCAGCGCCGTCGCGACCTTCTACACCATGTACAAGCGCCGCCCGTGCGGCGAGCACCTGGTCAGCGTGTGCACGAACACCCTGTGCGCGGCGCTGGGCGGCGACGCCATCTTCGCCAAGCTGCGCGAGCACCTGGGCAGCGAGGGCAAGCCGCTCGGCCAGGAGGAGACCTCGGGCGAGCCGGGTACGCCGGGCTCGATCACGCTGGAGCACGCCGAGTGCCTCGCGGCCTGCGACCTCGGCCCCGTCCTCCAGGTGAACTACGAGTTCTACGACAACCAGACGCCGGACAAGGCGCTGGAGCTCGTGACCGCGTTGCAGGCCGGGGAGAAGCCCGCGCCGACGCGTGGCGCTCCGCTCACCGACTTCCGCCAGGCCGAACTCCAGCTCGCCGGCTTCTTCGAGGGCCGCGAGTCCGACCTGGACGGCCCGTCGGCCGCCGCCGAGACGGTGCGGGGTGCCCGCATCGCCGCGGACAACGGCTGGACCGCACCGTCCATGTCGGACGACGTCGCTTTCCCGCCCCTCCCGGAAAAGAAGTAGGAGGCGTCGTGGTGGACAACCTGACCCCCGTGCTCACGAAGCGCTGGCTCTCGCCGCGCTCGTGGACGCTGAAGACCTACGAGCAGTTGGAGGGGTACACCGCGCTGCGCAAGGCGCTCGGCGCGCACCCGGACCAGATCATCCAGCAGTGCAAGGACTCCGGCCTGCGCGGCCGGGGCGGCGCGGGCTTCCCCACGGGCATGAAGTGGGGCTTCATCCCGCAGGGCGACGGCAAGCCGCACTACCTCGTCATCAACGCCGACGAGGGCGAGCCGGGCACCTGCAAGGACATCCCGCTGATGATGGCGGACCCGCACTCCCTCATCGAGGGCGTCATCATCACCTCGTACGCGATCCGGGCGAACTTCGCCGCGATCTACGTGCGCGGTGAGGCGCTGCACTGCATCCGCAGGCTCAACGGTGCCGTCCAGGAGGCGTACGCCGCCGGGTACCTCGGCAAGAACATCCTGGGCAGCGGGTTCGACCTCGACGTCGTCGTGCACGCCGGAGCGGGCGCGTACATCTGCGGCGAGGAGACGGCGCTGCTCGACTCGCTGGAGGGCAAGCGCGGCCAGCCGAGGCTGAAGCCGCCGTTCCCCGCGACCGCCGGGCTCTACGCGTCGCCCACCGTGGTGAACAACGTCGAGACCATCGCCAGCGTTCCCTTCATCGTCAACGGCGGCAGCGACTGGTTCCGCACCATGGGGCGCGAGCGCTCGCCCGGCCCGAAGATCTACTCGCTGTCCGGCCACGTCACGCGGCCCGGCCAGTACGAGGCGCCGATGGGCACCACGCTGCGCGAGCTGCTGGAGCTGGCGGGCGGCATGAAGGACGGCATCCCGCTGAAGTTCTGGACGCCGGGCGGCTCGTCCACCCCGCTGTTCACCGCGGACCACCTCGACGTGCCGCTGGACTTCGAAGGCGCGGCCGAGGCCGGTTCGATGCTCGGGACGACGGCGCTGCAACTGTTCAACGAGACCGTCTCGGTCCCGTGGGCGGTCATGAAGTGGACCGAGTTCTACAAGCACGAGTCGTGCGGCAAGTGCACCCCCTGCCGCGAGGGCACGTACTGGCTGGTCCAGATCCTCCAGCGGATGGTGGCGGGCAACGGCACCGCGAGCGACATCGACACGTTGCTCGACGTCTGCGACAACATCCTCGGCCGCTCGTTCTGCGCGCTGGGTGATGGCGCGGTCAGCCCGATCACCAGTGGCATCAAGTACTTCAAGGACGAGTTCCTCGCCCTGTGCGACAAGAACTCCGCTGTGTTGGCAGGAGCCCACTGATGACTTTGGCACCGGAGAAGAGCGAGGTCGCGGTCCCCGAGGGCCACGTCAAGCTCGTGATCGACGGCTTCGAGGTCGTCGCCCCCAAGGGTGAGCTGCTGATCCGCACGGCCGAGCGCCTCGGCATCGTCGTGCCGCGGTTCTGCGACCACCCGCTGCTGGAGCCCGCTGGCGCCTGCCGCCAGTGCCTCGTCGAGGTCGAGATGGGCGGTCGGCCGATGCCGAAGCCCCAGGCCTCGTGCACGATGACGGTCGCGGACGGCATGGTCGTGAAGACCCAGCTCACCTCGCCCGTCGCGGACAAGGCCCAGCAGGGTGTGATGGAGCTGCTGCTCATCAACCACCCGCTGGACTGCCCGATCTGCGACAAGGGCGGCGAGTGCCCGCTCCAGAACCAGGCGCTCAAGCACGGTCGCGCGGAGTCCCGCTTCCACGAGCACAAGCGCACGTTCCCGAAGCCGCTGCCGATCTCGACGCAGGTGCTGCTGGACCGCGAGCGCTGCGTGCTCTGCCAGCGCTGCACCAGGTTCTCCGCGCAGATCGCGGGCGACCCGTTCATCGAGCTGCTGGAGCGCGGTTCGCAGCAGCAGATCGGCGTGGCGGACGGCAAGCCGTTCCAGTCGTACTTCTCGGGCAACACCATCCAGATCTGCCCGGTGGGTGCGCTGACGAGCGCGGCGTACCGCTTCCGCGCCCGCCCGTTCGACCTCATCTCGACCCCGAGCGTCTGCGAGCACTGCTCGTCTGGCTGCGCCGAGCGCACCGACTGGCGGCGCGGCAAGGTGCAGCGCAAGCTCGCGGGCGACGACCCCGAGGTCAACGAGGAGTGGATCTGCGACAAGGGCCGCTTCGCCTTCCGCTACGCCACTTCCGCGGACCGCTTCACCCGTCCGCAGGTGCGCGACAAGGAAACCGGTGAGCTGCGTGAGACCTCGTGGACCGAGGCACTCCAGGTCGCCGCTGCCGGACTCGCCGCGGCGCGCGACGCCAAGGGCGTCGGCGTGCTCACCGGCGGTCGCCTGACCGTCGAGGACGCCTACGCCTACGCGAAGTTCGCCCGCGTCGCGCTGAAGACCAACGACGTCGACTTCCGGGCCCGCGCGCACTCGGCCGAGGAGCTGGAGTTCCTCACCAGCACGATCCTCGGTACGACTCCGGACAGCGGCGGCGTGACGTTCAAGGCCATCGAGAACGCGCCCGCCGTGCTGTGCGTCGCCTTCGAGCCGGAGGAGGAAGCGCCGATCGTCTTCCTGCGGCTGCGCAAGGCGGCCCGCCGCAAGACGAAGGTGTTCCACCTGGGCCAGTACACCTCGCCCGCCGTGGAGAAGACCTTCGGCACGCTGCTCGCCTGCGTCCCCGGCCAGGAGCCCGCCGCGCTGAACGGCCTGGCGGAGCACGCGGCCGACGTGGCCGAGGCGTTGGGCACCAGCGGTTCGGTGATCCTCGTCGGCGAGCGCGCCGCCGAGGTGCCCGGCCTGTTCTCCGCGGTGGCCCGGCTCGCCGAGTCCACCGGCGCGAAGGTCGCGTGGATCCCGCGCCGCGCGGGCGAGCGAGGTGCGCTCGAAGTGGGCGCCGTGCCGAACCTGCTGCCCGGCGGCAGGCTCGTCAGCGACGCCGTCGCCCGCGCCGAGGTCGAGAAGGCCTGGGGCCTGGTGGCGGGCACGCTGCCGACCCGCGCGGGCCGCGACACCAACGGCATCCTGGTCGCCGCGGCGAGCGGTGGCCTGGACGCGCTGGTCGTCGCGGGTGTCGACCCGTTCGACCTGCCGGACCCCGGTCTCGCCGAGCGCGCGCTGGAGTTCGCGGGCTTCGTGGTCTCCCTGGAACTGCGCCCGAGCGCGGCGACCGCCCACGCGGACGTCGTCCTCCCGATCGCCCCGGCGGTCGAGAAGTCGGGCAGCTTCCTGAACTGGGAGGGCCGTCGCCGCGACTTCGGCACCACGCTCGAGGGCACCGGCGCGCTGCCGGACTGCCGGGTGCTCGACACCCTGGCCGTCGAGATGGACTCCGACCTGTTCACCCAGACCCCCGCCGCGGCGGCCGCGGACCTCGACCGCCTCGGCTCCAACGTCGCGGAGTTCTCGGCGCCCACGGTGCCCGCGCCGCTGCTCGTGCAGCCCAAGGAGGGCCAGGCCGTTCTCGCGACCTGGCGCCGGATGCTGGACAACGGCTCGCTCCAGGACGACGAGCCGAACCTCGCGGGCACCGCCCGCCCGGTGGTGGCGAAGGTGTCCGCGAACACCGCCGTGAAGCTCGGCCTGGAACTGGGCGCCGACATCACCGTGTCGACCGAGCGCGGGTCGGTGACGCTGCCCGTCGAGGTCGCGGACCTGCCGGACGGCGTCGTCTGGCTGCCCGGCAACTCGGGCCCGGTCACCGTGCGCCGCAACCTCGTCGCGGGCCACGGTTCGCTCGTGGCCGTAGCTGGAGGAAAGGCATGACCACCGCCGAACTTCTCGCGGACGACCCGATCTGGATCATCCTGATCAAGGTCGTCGGGATCTTCGCGTTCCTCGTCGTCATGACGCTGTTCATGATCAACTGGGAGCGCAAGGTCGTCGCGCGGATGCAGCAGCGCCCCGGCCCCAACCGCGTCGGCCCCAACGGCTGGCTCCAGTCGTTGGCGGACGGCCTGAAGCTGGCGTTCAAGGAGGACATCCGCCCGGTCCTCGCGGACAAGTGGGTGTTCTTCCTCGCGCCGGTGATCTCCTGCATCCCCGCGTTCGTGGCGTTCTCGGTCATCCCGATCGCGGGCGAGGTCTCGCTGTTCGGCGAGAAGACCTCGCTCCAGTTGGTCGACCTCCCGGTCGGCGTGCTGGTCGTGCTGGCCTGCTCCTCGATCGGCGTCTACGGCATCGTGCTCTCCGGCTGGGCCTCCGGCTCGCCGTACCCGCTGCTGGGCGCCCTGCGCTCGGCGGCGCAGGTGATCTCCTACGAGATCGCGATGGGCCTGTCGATCGTCGGCGTCGTGATGTTCTCGCACTCCATGTCCACCTCGGACATCGTGCAGGCGCAGAGCAACCTCTGGTTCGTGGTGCTGCTCTTCCCGAGCTTCGCGATCTACGTCATCTCCATGGTCGGCGAGACCAACCGCGCGCCCTTCGACCTCCCCGAGGCCGAGTCCGAGCTGGTCGGCGGTTTCCACACCGAGTACAGCTCGCTGAAGTTCGCGCTGTTCTTCCTCGCCGAGTACGTGAACATGGTGACGGTCTCCGCGCTCGCGACCACGCTGTTCCTCGGCGGGTACCAGGCGCCCTGGGGCGGCGAGTTCATGAACACGGGCTGGTGGGGCCTCCTGTGGTTCGTCGCCAAGACCCTCTTCTTCCTGTTCCTCTTCATCTGGCTGCGCGGCACGCTGCCCCGCATGCGCTACGACCAGTTCATGCGGCTGGGCTGGAAGGTCCTCGTCCCGATCAGCCTCGTGTGGATCGTGGCCGTCGCACTCGTGCGCGCACTGAACAACTCGGGCGGGTTCAGCCAGAGCCAGTTCCTGACGATCTTCGGCGTCGTGCTCGGCGTCCTGGTGCTGCTCTCGCTGCTGCTGCCGGACCGCAAGGTCGAGGAAGACCCGAACGCGGTCCCGATCACCGGCGGCGGGTACCCCGTGCCACCACTGGACCTGGAAGTCCCCAAGGCGCCGACGCGACGCACCCCGGTCGTCGCGCGTCTCCCCAAGGAACCCGTTGCGGTAACAGCATCGAAGGAGGCCAGCGATGGGGATGTTTGATCCCATCAAGGGCTTCGGCGTCACCTTCGGAACGATGTTCAAGAAGGTCGTCACCGAGGAGTACCCCGAGGTCAAGAAGGTCACCGCACCGCGGTTCCACGGGCGGCACCAGCTCAACCGGCACCCCGACGGCCTGGAGAAGTGCGTCGGCTGCGAGCTGTGCGCGTGGGCCTGCCCGGCGGACGCGATCTTCGTCGAAGGTGGTAACAACACCGACGAGGAGCGTTATTCCCCCGGCGAGCGGTTCGGCGCCGACTACCAGATCAACTACCTGCGCTGCATCGGCTGCGGCCTCTGCATCGAGGCCTGCCCGACCCGTTCGCTCACCATGACGAACGAGTACGAGCTGGCCGACGACAGCAGGCAGAAGCTGATCTTCACGAAGGAAGACCTGCTCGCCCCGCTGCTGCCCGGCATGGAGCAGCCGCCGCACCCGATGCGGCTCGGCGACAACGAGCAGGACTACTACGTGAACGGGCCCGCGCTCGCACGCCAGTCGGAGGCCGGGCAGTGAGCCTTCTCAACCTGGCGCAGGACTTCCTCGCCGTGGCACAACCCGCGACCGAGCCCGCCACCGCGGCTCCGGACGTCGTCACCACCGGTGAGGCGGTCGCGTTCTGGATCCTCGGGCCGCTGTCGCTCGCGGGCGCGCTCGGGATGCTGTTCGCCCGCAACGCCGTGCACTCCGCGCTGTGGCTGGTGCTGACGATGCTCAGCCTCGGTGTCCTCTACATGGTCCAGCAGGCGCCGTTCCTCGGCTTCGTGCAGATCATCGTGTACACCGGCGCGATCATGATGCTGTTCCTCTTCGTGCTGATGCTCGTCGGCAGGGACAGCTCCGACTCGATCGTCGAGGTGCTGCGCGGGCAGCGGCTCGCCGCCGCCGTGCTCGGCGTCGGCTTCGCCGGACTGGTCGTCGGCTCGCTCGCCCAGGCCTTCACCCGCGTCGACTCGGTCGGCCTCGCGGCGGTGAACTCCTCCGGCGGCGGCAACGTCGCCAACATCGGCGAGGCGCTGTTCACCAAGTACCTCTTCGTCTTCGAGCTCACGTCGGCGCTGCTGATCACGGCGGCCGTCGGCGCGATGGTCCTGGCGTACTCGGACCGGCACGGCAAGGGCGAGAAGAAGACCCAGCGCGAGCTGGTCGAGGAGCGCTTCAAGGGCGACCGCCCCGGCTCCCTCCCCGGCCCCGGTGTCTTCGCCACGGCGAACTCGGTGGCCACGCCCGCGCTGCTCCCCGACGGTTCCGTCGCGGAGGAGTCGCTGTCGGCCCTCATCGAGACGACCACCAAGGAACGCCTCGCGGACGACGTCGCCGACGTGGCCGGGACGGCCCACCAGGCCGACGCCCACGCGCTCACCGGTTCCGCCCCGTCGAAGGAGGGGGACAAGTGACCCCGACCTACTACCTGCTCCTGTCCGCGCTGCTGTTCAGCCTCGGCGCGGTGGGCGTTCTGGTGCGGCGCAACGCAATCGTCGTGTTCATGTGCGTCGAGCTGATGCTCAACGCGGTGAACCTCACGCTGGTCACGTTCTCCCGCATGCACGGGGAGCTCGACGGCCAGGTGATGGGTTTCTTCGTGATGGTCGTGGCAGCCGCCGAGGTCGTGGTGGGCCTGACGATCATCATGTCGATCTTCCGCACGCGTCGCTCGGCCTCGGTCGACGATTCCAACCTGCTGAAGTACTGAGAGGTCACCGGTGACGGAATCAGTTGCCGCCAGCGGGCTCGCGAGCTTCGCCTGGTTGCTGCTAGCCCTGCCCGCGTTCGGTGCGGCCGTGCTGCTGCTGGCTGGCAAGCGGGCCGACAAGTGGGGCCACCTGCTGGGCTGCGCCACGATCATCGCGGCGTTCGGCTACGGGCTCGCGCTGTTCTTCACGACCCTGGGTCAGGGTCCCGAGGAGCGCACGAGCGATCTCCACCTGTTCGACTGGATCCCGGTCGGCGCGCTGGACGTCGAGTTCGGCCTGCGGATCGACCCGCTGTCGTTGACGTTCGTGCTGCTGATCACCGGTGTCGGGTCCCTGATCCACATCTACTCCATCGGCTACATGGCGCACGAGGAGGGCAGGCGCAAGTTCTTCGCCTACCTGAACCTCTTCGTGTCGGCGATGCTGCTCCTGGTGCTGGGCAACGGGTTCGTGACGCTGTACTTCGGCTGGGAGGGTGTGGGCCTCGCCTCGTACCTGTTGATCGGCTGGTACCAGTACAAGCCGGAAGCGGCCTCCGCGGCGAAGAAGGCGTTCCTGATGAACCGGGTCGGTGACCTGGGTCTCGCCATCGCGATCTTCATCATGTTCAAGGAGTTGGGCACCACCACGTACAGCGAGGTGTTCGCGCGGGTGGACGAGCTGTCGTCCGGTTCGATCCTCGCGATCACGCTGCTGCTCCTGCTCGGCGCCTGCGGCAAGTCGGGCCAGTTCCCGCTCCAGGCCTGGCTCCCGGACGCGATGGCCGGTCCGACCCCCGTGTCGGCGCTGATCCACGCGGCGACGATGGTGACCGCGGGCGTGTACCTCATCGCCCGCTCGAACCCGCTCTACAACCTCAGCGCGGACGGCCGACTGGTCGTGATGATCATCGGTGGCGTCACGCTGCTGATCGGCTGCATCATCGGCTGCGCGTACGACGACTTCAAGAAGGTCCTCGCGTACTCGACGGTCAGCCAGATCGGCTACATGATCCTGGCCGTCGGCCTCGGCCCGGTCGGCTACGCGCTGGGCATCATGCACCTGCTGACGCACGGCTTCTTCAAGGCCGGGCTGTTCCTCGGCGCCGGTTCGGTCATGCACGGCATGAACGACGAGGGCAACATCCGCCGGATGGGCGGGCTCGCGAAGTACATGCCCGTCACGTTCGCGACGTGGGCGCTCGGCTACCTGGCGCTGATCGGCATCCCGCCGTTCTCCGGCTTCTTCTCCAAGGACGCCATCATCGCCGCCGCCTTCGGCGAGCCGGGCTGGCGCGGGTACGTGTTCGGCGGTGTCGCCCTGCTGGGCGCCGCGCTGACCGCGTTCTACATGACCCGCCTGCTGATCCTGGTCTTCCTCGGCAAGCCGCGCTGGAAGGAGCTCAAGACCAGCGAGGACGGTCGCGAGTACCACCCGCACGAGTCGCCGTGGTCGATGAAGATCCCGATGATCGTGCTGGCCGTCGGCTCCGTCGGCGCCGGTTTCTTCCTGGAGAACGGCGAGCGCCTCGCGGGCTGGCTGGAGCCGACCCTCGGCCCGTTGCAGGAGACGCACGGCGTGCTCGACCACACGATGGTCGCCATCCTCAGCGTCGGCCTGTCGCTGGTGGGCGTCGCGCTCGCGTTCCTGCTGTTCGGCCGCAAGCCGCAGCCGACCGCGCGCCCGCTGCGCGTGTCGTTCCCGGTCCGCGCCGCGCGCGCCGACCTGTACGGCAACGCGCTCAACGAGGCGCTGTTCGCGCGGCCGGGCACCTGGCTGACCCGCGCGCTCGTGTTCGTGGACAACAAGGGCGTCGACGGTCTCGTCAACGGGACCGCCGCGCTGCTCGGCGGTAGCTCCGGCCGGTTGCGCCGTCTCCAGACCGGTTTCGTGCGCTCGTACGCGCTCTCCATGCTCCTGGGCGCGATCTGCGTGCTGGGCGCGCTTCTGATGGTGAGGTTCTCGTGAGCTGGACGCTGATCGCGCTGCTCCTGCTGCCGCTGGTCGGCAGCGTGGTGGTGGCCTTCCTGCGGGGGAACGACCGGACCGCGAAGTTCGTCGCGCTCGGGTTCTCGCTCGTGGAACTCGCGCTGGCGGTCGTCGCCTGGGTGGCGTACGACCCGTCGTCGAGCGCCCGGTTGCAACTGACCAGCTCGGCCGAGTGGATCCCGACCTTCGGGGTGCACCTGTCGTTCGGCGTCGACGGCATCGCGCTGGTGATGATCGCGCTGATCGCCTTCCTGATGCCCGTCGTCATCGGCGGCGCCTGGTCGGACAAGCTGCCGGAGGGCCGCAGCGCGAGCGGGTTCTTCTCGCTCCTGCTGGCGATGCAGACCGGCATGGTCGGCGTGTTCGCCGCGACCGACGTGTTCGTGTTCTACGTGTTCTTCGAGGCCGTCCTCGTCCCGATGTACTTCCTGATCGGCCGCTTCGGCGGCCCGAACCGGCAGTACGCGGCGATGAAGTTCTTCCTCTACTCGCTGCTGGGCGGGCTGATCATGCTCGCGTCGGTGATCGGCCTGTACGTCACCAGCGCGGACAAGCTGGGCCAGGGCACGCTCGACTGGGCCACGCTCGTCACGGTCATGAAGGACGCGCCGACGTCCACGCAGATCTGGCTGTTCCTCGGGTTCTTCATCGCCTTCGCGATCAAGGCCCCGCTGGTGCCGCTGCACACCTGGCTGCCGGACGCCGGTGCCGAGGCGCCCGTCGGCGCCGGTGTGCTGCTCGTCGGCATCCTGGACAAGATCGGCACGTTCGGCTTCCTGCGCTACTGCCTGCCGCTGTTCCCGGCGGCCAGCAAGGAACTCGCGCCCGTCGTGCTGTCGCTCGCGGTCGTCGGCATCATCTACGGCTCGTTGCTCGCGGTCGGCCAGACGGACATGAAGCGGTTCGTCGCGTACACCTCGATCGCCCACTTCGGCTTCATCGCGCTGGGCATCTTCGCGTTCAGCTCGCAGGCGGGCACCGGCGCGGTGCTGTACATGGTCAACCACGGCATCTCGACCGGCATGCTGTTCCTGGTCGTGGGCATGGTGATGTCGCGCGGCGGCTCCCGCCTCATCCAGGACTACGGCGGCATGGCGAAGCTGACCCCGGTGCTGGGCGGCCTGTTCTTCGTGGCCGGTCTGTCCTCGCTTGCGCTGCCCGGCACGAACTCGTTCGTGAGCGAGTTCCTGGTGCTCATCGGCTCGTACCCCAACCAGCCGGTGTTCACCATCGTCTCCACGCTCGGCATGGTGCTCGCCGCCCTGTACGTGCTGTGGGTCTACCAGCGGGTCTTCCAGGGCCCGGTGCGCGGCACGGCGCTGCTGTCCGTGGCGGGCGGCCCTGGAACCGCGAAGGACCCCGAGCGGTCCGGGATCAAGGACCTGGACAAGCGGGAGATCGCCGTGCTGGCGCCGCTGGTGGCCCTGATCCTCGTGCTCGGGTTCTACCCGAAGCCGGTGTTGGACGTGATCACCCCGTCGATCGGGGCGACGTTGAGCGAGGTCGGCGTGACCGACCCGGTCGCGCAGGAAGGCAAGTGACGTGAAGTTCCTCGCCCAGATTCAGCCGATCGATCCGCCGGAGATCCTCTACGGCGCCATCGCCCCGGTCCTGATCGTGCTCGGCGCCGCCTGCGTCGCCGTGCTGTTCGAGGCTTTCCTGCCGAAGCACCAGCGGTGGGCGGCGCAGGTCGTCCTGACCATGCTCGCCCTCGTCGCCGCCGGTGGCGCGCTCGGCATCTACGCGGCCGGTGAGGACAACAAGCCCCAGGGCGTGACCACGCTGTCGGAGGCCATCGCGGTCGACCGCCCGGTGATCTTCCTCTGGGTCACGCTGCTGCTGCTGGCGTTCGGCTCGGTCCTGCTGATCGCGGACCGGTCCGTCGAGCCCGGCGGCGCGTTCGTCGCCGACGCCGCGGTCCGCCCCGGCACGGTCCAGGACCGCGCGCAGGCGTCCCGCACGGGCATGCAGACCGAGGTCTTCCCGCTGACGCTGTTCGCGCTCTCCGGGATGATGGTGTTCGTCGCGGCGAACGACCTGCTGACGATGTTCATCGCGCTGGAAGTGCTGTCGCTGCCGCTGTACCTGATGTGCGGTCTCGCGCGGCGCCGTCGCCTGCTCTCGCAGGAGGCGGCGGTCAAGTACTTCCTGCTCGGCGCGTTCGCCTCGGCGTTCTTCCTCTACGGCCTCGCGCTGCTCTACGGCTACGCGGGCTCCGTGAAGCTGGCCGACATCGCGACCGCAACGGCGGGCAGCGACAAGTCCGACACGCTGCTGTTCGCGGGCTTCGGCCTGCTGGTCGTGGGCCTGCTGTTCAAGGCCTCCGTCGGCCCGTTCCACGCGTGGACCCCGGACGTCTACCAGGGCGCTCCGACGCCCATCACGGCGTTCATGGCGGCCTGCACGAAGGTCGCGGCCTTCGGCGGCATCCTGCGCGTCCTGACGGTCGCGTTCGAGCGGACCAACTGGGAGTGGCGGGGCGTCCTGTGGGGCGTCGCCGTGGCCTCGATGGTCATCGGCGCGGTGCTCGGCCTCACCCAGACCGACGTGAAGCGCATGGTCGCGTACTCCTCGGTGGCGCACGCGGGCTTCCTGCTGATCGGGTCGATCTCGCTGACCGAGCAGGGCCTGTCCGGCACGCTGTTCTACCTGCTGGCCTACGGCTTCACCACGATCGCCGTGTTCGGCGTGATCAGCCTGGTGCGCAACGCCGACGGCGAAGCGACCCACCTGTCCCAGTGGGCGGGGCTCGCGAAGAGGTCCCCGGTGCTCGCGGGCGTCTTCACGTTCCTGCTCCTCGCGTTGGCGGGCATCCCCCTGACGAGTGGTTTCGTGGGCAAGTTCGTGGTGTTCGCGGCGGCCATCGAGGACGGCCTCGCGCCGCTCGTGGTGGTCGCGCTGGTGGCCAGCGCGGTGGCGGCGTTCTTCTACCTGAGGGTCATCGTCCTCATGTACTTCAGCGAACCCGCGCCCGACGGCCCGACGGTGACCGTGCCCGGCGCGTTCACCACGGTGGCGATCACCCTGGGCGCGGCGATCACGCTCGTCCTGGGCGTCTGGCCCTCCTTCGCCCTCGATTGGGCGGGGGCAGGCGGCTTCATCTTCTAGTGGTACGTAGGCTTCAAGGGTGACCAGTAGCGAGCAGGTGGGGACAGGGTTCCAGTTCGTCGACCCTGTGCTGGCGGAGGTGGTGCAGGACGGCCTCGCCGAGGTGGAGGAGCTGCTGCGCAGAGTCGTGCAGAGCGAGTTCCACCCGGTGATGGAGACGTCCCTGCACCTCGTGGACGCGGGCGGCAAACGGATTCGCCCGCTGTTCACCCTGATCGCCTCCCAGTTCACCGGGGCGTGGGACCGGGAGAACGTCATCAAGGCGGCCGCGGTCGTCGAGTTGACGCACCTCGCGACGCTCTACCACGACGACGTGATGGACGAGGCGACCATGCGGCGGGGCGCGGTCAGCGCCAACGCCAAGTGGGACAACAGCATCGCCATCCTGACCGGTGACTACCTGTTCGCGCACGCGTCGGCGCTCACCGCCGACCTGGGCACGGTGGCGGCGCGGATCATCGCGGAGACGTTCTCCGAGCTGGTCACCGGTCAGATGCGCGAGACGATGGGTCCTCGCGAGGGCGAGGACCCCGTCGAGCACTACCTCAAGACCATCAAGGAGAAGACGGGGTCGCTCATCGCGACCGCGGCGCGCTTCGGCGCGATGTTCTCCGACATGGACGAGGAGCAGACCGACGCGCTGCGCGCCTACGGCGACGTGATCGGGGCGGCGTTCCAGATCTCCGACGACGTGATCGACATCGCGTCGCCGACGGAGGAGTCGGGCAAGACGCCCGGCACGGACCTGCGCGAGGGCGTGAAGACGCTCCCGATGCTGTACGCGCTGGCCGAGCCCGGTGCCGAGAGCACCAGGCTGGGGCGGCTGCTGGCCGCTCCCCTCACCGACGACGCCGAGGTCGACGAGGCGCTCGCGCTGCTGCGGGAGTCGTCCGGCCTGGTGAAGGCCCGCACGACGTTGGACGAGTACGCCGACGAGGCCCGCGCCGCGCTGGGCAAGCTGCCCGCCTGTTCCGCCCGCGACGCGCTGGAGTCGCTCAGCGAGTACGTCGTCGCCCGTTCGCACTGACCCCGAGGCCGCCGCCGGGACCTCCGGGTCCTAGCGGCACTCGGGAGCGGGGTCGACCGCCGCGTCCCGGCGCGCCCGGTGCCCCGCGCGGGCCGCGTCGAGCGTGAACACCAGCAGCGCGACCCACACCAGGGCGAAGCCCAGCCAGCGGACCGGCGTCATGGTCTCGTGCATCACGAACACGCCCCAGCAGAACTGGAGCACCGGCGTCAGGTACTGGAGCATCCCCAGGGTGCTCAGCGGCACCTTCCGCGCCGCGGCGCCGAACAGCATCAGCGGCACGGCCGTGACCACGCCCGCCGACGCCAGCAGCAGCGCGTGCCCGACCCCGTGGCTGGTGAACGTGCCCACGCCGGTCACGCCCAGCCAGACCAGGTAGCCGATGGCGAGCGGGGCCAGCACGATGCTCTCGCCGGTGAGGCTGGTGGTGGAGTCCAGCGGGACGGTCTTCTTGAGCAGCCCGTAGAGGCCGAACGAGCAGGCCAGCGTCAGCGAGAGCAGCGGCAGCGAGCCGTAGTCGACGGCCAGCACGACGACCGCCACCACGGCGATCCCCAGCGCGGCGACCTGCGGCAGCCGCAGCCGTTCCCTCAGCACCAGCACGCCGAGCAGGACGCTGACCAGCGGGTTGATGAAGTAGCCGAGGGAGGCCTCCACGACGTGGGAGGTGTTCACGGCGTAGATGTAGAAGCCCCAGTTGATCGCGATCAGCACCGAGGCGCCCGCGACCATCAGCCAGCCCTTGGCCGACAGGCGGCGCAGCACGCCCCACTGGCCGAGCGCGAGGGTGATGCCCGCCATCACCACGAGTGACCACACGACCCGGTGGGCCAGCGTCTCGACCGAGGAGGCGGGGAGAAGGAGGGGCCAGTACGCGGGGACGACACCCCAGAGCCCGTACGCGCCCACCCCGTAGGCGATGCCCCGATCGGGGCGGTGAACTTCCACCGAAGTGGTGGCCGGGTTGGTCAACGATGGCACTCGCCGCACTCTACGCCGCGACGTGGATCGCTTTGACCTGGTCAGTTGCGTCGAGTGGCCTAGTATCGACAGATCCGTGCGCGAGTGGACGGCCGACCGCGCTTGACCGCGAGGTCAGGGTAGTTTGGCACCGCTTCCACTACCGGGTGAACAGCTCGGCGTGCGGAGCGCGTCGAGGCGTAACAGGACTTGCCAGTTGGAGGAACTTCCAGTGGTGTCGCTCTTCGGGCAGGTCTGGCTGTGGAGCCTGCTGTCCTTCGTGGCCGGTGTGCTGGTGACCTGGCTGGTGCAGGTTCGACCGGCCAAGCAGCGGCTCGCCGAGTTGGAGGCGAACAGGCTCAGCGCCCCAGCCGGACCCGCGAGGTCGCAGCCCCAGGCCCCGCCTTCACCGGTGTCGTCGCCGATGCGCGACGAGGAGTTCGACGACTGGCACGTCGGTGCCCGCGCGAACTCCGACCCGCTGCTGGCCGTGCCGCCGCCGGTGCCGGACCAGATGTGGCCGCAGGGCCCCGGCCAGGAGGCCTACGAGCAGCCGCGGGCCTACGAGCCGCCGCGCCCTGCGGAACCGCCGCGCCCGCTGGAGCCGCAGCGCCTGGTCGAGCCGCCCCGGTCGATGGACCCCCCGCCCGCGTTCAACGCCTCCGAGCAGGTGAACAACGACGTCGGCGCGTTCGTGCCGGCGAGCGCGTTCGGCAGGCCGATGGAGCCCGAACCCGAGCCGCAGCCGGAGCCGGACTACGACGAGCTGCCCCCGGCGCTCACCCGCATCCCGGAGAACTCCGAGCCGACGCGCGTCGTCGAGCCCGTGGACGTGCCGGAGGAGGAGAAGCCGCGCAGCCTGTTCCAGCGGCTCGCCCCCGAGGAGGTCCAGGCCGAGCCCGTCCCGCTGAACCCGGAGCAGGAGTCGACGGTCTTCCGGCGCGCGGACCTGGACGAGCAGCCCGACGTGCCCGAGATCCCCGCGGACCGCACCCGCTACCTGCCGCCGGTCGCCCCGGACCTCGCCCCGGCGGTGGAGGAGCCGACCGCGCCGCCGGAGGTCGAGGAGTGGCACCCGCGCGAGGTGTGGCGCGAGGAGGAGGAAGAGCGGCCCGACGTCGACGAGTCCGCCGAGCCCGCCGAGTCCGTGCACGAGGCCGAGCTGCTGGACGAGCGCGAAGAGGACTTCGCCGCCGACGACACCGTTCCCGCCGCCGACCCGGCCGAGGGCTCGGTCCCCGCCGAGACGGCTGCCGAGGAGACCTCGGTCATCCCCGCGGGTGAACTCCAGCGGGCCCTCGACGCCGCCGACGCCGCGAGTGCCGCTGAGGCCGCGAGCGCCTCGGCGGCCGCCGACGCCCGTCGGGAAGCCGAACGCGAGTCGTGGCCCGAGCACAGCCTGACCGGCCAGTTCCCGATCGTCACCGACGACATCGCCTCCAGCAAGGGGCAGCTCGGCGTCGAGCTGGACGACCCGGACTACCGCCGCGACGACCCGGACGAGCCCACCGGGACGCCCGCGGCCGACCCGCCCGTCGCCGAGTCGCCCGTGGCTGAACCGCTCGTCGTCGAACCACCCGTCACCGAGTCGCGGGACGCCGAGTCGCGCGGTGCCGACTTCCGCGCCGCCCAGGCCGCTCCGCGCGGGGCCGACGCCCAGGGGACCACCTCCCGTGGCGAGTCGGGTGACGCGGAGTCGCGCGGCACTGATTTCCGCGCTGCTCAGGCGGGTGACGCCGGTTCGCGTGACGAGTCGCGCGAGACCGATTTCCGCGCCGTCCAGGAAGCCGCGTTGCGCGCTGCCGAGGTCGCCCCCGCGGCCCGCGCTGCCGAGCCCGTCCAGCCCGCGGCCCAGGAACCCCGCCCGGCCACCGGGTTCCCGCCGGTCGAGCCGCGTTCCGCCGAGCCGGAGCAGCCCGCCGCAGAGGCCCCGGCGGCAACCCCGGCCGAGCCCGCCGACTTCTTCCCGACCAAGCAGGAGCCCGTCGAGACCCCGGCGGTCGAGAAGCGCCCGGCCGCCGCGAACTTCTTCGCGCCCCAGCAGGCCGAGGCCGCCGCACCGCCCGCGCCGAAGGCGTCGAAGTCCGCTCCGGCCCAACCGGCCGCCGAGCGCCCCAGGTCGCTGTTCGAGCCCATCCTGGACGAGTCGGACGACGACCCGCAGCCCCAGGAGACCGTCCGGCAGCTACCGCCGACGGACGACCAGCCGTTCGTGCCGACCCTGGCGCCGGAACTGCTGGCGCGCGGCTCCAACGGCCTCCCGGTGCGTCCGCAGCGCCCGGCGGGCGGTCCGCCGCCCATGACGTCCCCGCCGCTGCTGGGGCCGCCGCAGCCGGTCGCCCAGCCTCCTCTCCCGAAGAAGCCGCTCCGGCCCCGTCCGGTGGGTTTCAGCCCGTCCACGGGCGGTCGCAGCGAGGCGCCCGCGCCGGTCGCGCCCAGGTTCCAGCAGCCGGAGGGCTTCAACCCGCGCTCGCCGTTCGGTCCGGGGTCGGTGCTGCCCAAGTCCGACGGCCACGCGCCCGCCGCCGACTTCGAGGTGAAGGCGACCCTGACCGGCCGCCGCTACTTCCGGCCCGGCTCGTCCGACTTCGACGGCACCAGGGCCGACGTCTGGTTCCGCACCGAGGCCGACGCCCAGAAGGCCGGTTTCCGCCCGGCCCAGTAGCTCGAACGGAAAAGGCCCCCTCCACCGCGGTGGAGGGGGCCTTTCGCGTCGGGTACTCAGTCCCCGAGCACGGTCCAGGTGTCCTTGCCGTGCAGCAGGGCGCGGAGGTCGGCCTTCTTGGCCGCCTTCGCCTGCTCGACCTGGTCGCGCGCGGCGTCGTCGTACGTGGTCCGCTTGACGTTGCGGAACACGCCCGTGACGGTGTGCGAGAGGTCCTGCGCCGACAGCCGGGACAGCGCGAACGCGTACGACGGGTCTTCGAGCGTGGCGTCGTGCACGACCACGTTCTCCATGCCGACCTCGGAGACCTTTGCGATCTCCAGGCCCGCGAACCCGGACTTCACGACGCCGTACTCGGCTTCGAGGCCGAACGTGATCGGCTTGCCGTGCTCCAGGTTGATGATCCGCCGCTTGGCGTCGTCGGCGTCCTTGAGCACGTCGAACGCGCCGTCGTTGAAGATCGGGCAGTTCTGGTAGATCTCCACCAGTGCCGACCCGCGGTGCTCGGCGGCCTGCCGGAGCACCTCGGTGAGGCCCTTCTTGTCCGAGTCCAGCGCTCGGCCGACGAAGCTGGCCTCCGCGCCCAGTGCCAGCGACACCGGGTTGAACGGGTGGTCCAGCGAGCCGACGGGCGTCGACTTGGTGATCTTGCCGGTCTCCGACGTGGGGGAGTACTGCCCCTTGGTCAGGCCGTAGATCCGGTTGTTGAACAGCAGGATCTTCAGGTTCACGTTGCGCCGCAACGTGTGGATCAGGTGGTTGCCGCCGATGGACAGCGCGTCGCCGTCACCGGTCACGACCCACACCGACAGGTCCGGCCTGGCGACGGCGAGACCGGTCGCGATGGCCGGGGCGCGGCCGTGGATCGAGTGCATCCCGTAGGTGTTCATGTAGTACGGGAACCGGCTGGAGCAGCCGATGCCCGACACGAACACGATGTTCTCGCGCTTGAGCCCCAGTGTGGGCAGGAACGACTGCACCGCGTTGAGCACGATGTAGTCGCCGCAGCCGGGACACCAGCGGACCTCCTGGTCCGACTTGTAGTCCTTGGCCTTCTGCGGTTCGTCCGTCGTGGGAACCCCGTCGAGCCCACCCAGCGCGGGGAGTCCCAGGTCGATCGCTGTCACGCTCCAACCCCCTTGATCACTTCGGCGAGCACGTCCTGGAGCTCCTCGGCCTTGAACGGCAGGCCCTGCACCTTGGTGTAGCTCTGCACGTCCACGAGGTACTTCGCCCTGAGGAGCAACGCGAGCTGGCCGAGGTTCATTTCCGGCGCGATCACCTTGTCGTAGCGGGAAAGCACGTCCCCCAGGTTCTTCGGGAACGGGTTGAGGTGCCTCAGGTGCACGTGCGCCACCGGCAGGCCCAGCTTGCGGACGCGGCGGGCCGCGGCACCGATCGGGCCGTACGAGGAACCCCAGCCGACGACGAGCACCTTGGCGTCGCCGGTCGGGTCGTCCACGACCACGTCCGGCACCTCGATGCCCTCGACCTTGGCCTGGCGCAGCCGCACCATCCGGTCGTGGTTCTCCGGTTCGTAGGAGATGTTGCCGGTGTTCTCCGCCTTCTCCAGACCGCCGATGCGGTGCTGGAGACCGGGGGTGCCGGGGATCGCCCACGGGCGGGCCAGCGTCTCCGGGTCGCGCACGTACGGCCAGAACTCGCCGGAACCGTCGGTCGCGTTCGGCTCGGTCGCGAACTCCACCGACAGGTCGGGCAGCTCGTCGACGTCCGGGATCAGCCACGGCTCGGAGCCGTTCGCGATGGCGCCGTCGGACAGCAGCAGCACCGGCGTTCGGTACGTGAGCGCGATCCGCACCGCGTCCATCGCGGCGTCGAAGCAGTCGGACGGCGACTGCGGCGCCACGATCGGCACCGGCGACTCGCCGTTGCGGCCGAACATCGCCTGGAGCAGGTCGGCCTGCTCGGTCTTGGTCGGCAGACCCGTCGACGGGCCGCCGCGCTGCACGTCGATGATCAGCAGCGGCAGCTCGGTCATCACCGCGAGGCCGATGGTCTCCGACTTGAGCGCCACACCGGGACCGGACGTCGACGTCACGCCGAGCGCGCCGCCGTACGAGGCCCCGAGCGCCGCGCCGATGCCCGCGATCTCGTCCTCGGCCTGCAACGTCGTGATGCCGAAGTTCTTGTGCCTGCTCAGCTCGTGCAGGATGTCCGACGCCGGGGTGATCGGGTACGTGCCGAGCACGATCGGCAGCCGGGCCTGCTGGCCCGCCGCGACCAGGCCGTACGCCAGCGCCGTGTTGCCGGTGATCTGGCGGTAGGTGCCGGTGTTCAGCTTCGCCGGGGCGACCTCGTAGGTCACCGCGAACGACTCGGTCGTCTCGCCGTAGTAGTAGCCCGCGCGGAACGCCAGGACGTTGGCCTCGGCGATGTCCGGCTTCTTCGCGAACTTCTCGCGCAGGAACCGCTCCGTGCCCTCGGTCGGCCGGTGGTACATCCACGACAGCAGGCCCAGCGCGAACATGTTCTTCGCGCGCTCGGCGTCCTTCTTGCCGAGCCCGGTCTCCTCCAGCGCGCCGATCGTGATGGTCGCCATCGCGACCTCGTGCACCTGGAAGTCGGCCAGCGAGTCGTCCTCGAGCGGGTTGGCCGCGTACCCGACCTTGGTCAGGTTGCGCTTGCTGAACTCGTCCGTGTTGACGATCAGGATCCCGCCCTTGGGCAGGTCCTTGATGTTCGCCTTGAGCGCCGCCGGGTTCATCGCCACGAGCACGTCGGGGCGGTCGCCGGGGGTGAGGATGTCGTAGTCCGCGAAGTGGAGCTGGAACGACGACACGCCGGGCAGGGTGCCTTGGGGCGCCCGGATCTCGGCGGGGAAGTTCGGCTGTGTCGCCAGGTCGTTGCCGAAGGCGGCGGCCTCGGAGGTGAATCGGTCACCGGTGAGCTGCATGCCGTCACCGGAGTCCCCGGCGAACCGGATCACCACTCGATCCAGCTTGCGTGTTTCGGGGGCTCCAGGCGCAGCGCCGTTACCCAGGTCGGTAGTCATCTCCTACGCCGATCCCTCTCTTCGTGGACAGGCCGAACTGTTGTCCCGCATCACATGTGCAGTTGCGAGGGTAGTCGTTTGTGTTAAAGCAACGGTCGCCCGCGTACCACTGGTCGGGAACCCCTGACTCACCCGGTGGACCGCCGGTGCTCTCGACGGTAGGCACGACGCCATCCGCCCGCGGCCAAAGGCGGCGCAGGTCACAGCGGTACGCCCGATTGGCGTACCGCTGGTAACAGGTACTTTCGGTAACGGGTAGATTTAGGGGCGCCCGCTGATCTTGTCCTTCAGCGCCGCCAGCCTGGCCGCGAACTCCGGCGACTCGATCGACACCACCTGCGGGGCGAGTTCGGTGGTCACGGCCTCGGCGTGGTCGTCGAGCACCGCCGTCGTCCGCATCGACGCCTTGATGGTCCGGACCAGTTCCCGCGGACCGTCGGCCGCGGCCTTCGCCAGGTCCCGCGCGGCGGCGACCACGTCCGTACCCGAACGGGTGTACGCCAAGCCGGTCCGCACGGCCTCGTCCGCGTCCAGGACCTGCCCGAACAGCGTCATCGCCGTCGCCGTCTGCGGCCCGACCAGCCGTTGCAGCATCCACGTCATCCCGCCGCCGGGGTGGATGCCGAGCTGGAGGAACCGCGCGTCGAACCGCGCCTTCGGGCCCGCGACCCGGACGTCGCACGCCAGCGCCAGGTTCAGCCCGGCGCCGACCGCCGCGCCGTTGACCGCCGCGATCGTCGGCAGCGAGCAGCCCGCCACGGCGAGGAAGCCGGCGTAAATCTGCCGAAGTCCCTCCTCCTTGGCCTCGCCCAGCGCCGTCAGGTCCGCCCCCGCGCAGAACGCGGGAGCGGCGCCCGTCACGACGACCGCGTGCACCTCGGGGTCCCGTTCGCAGGCCGCGACGGCCTCGGCGAGCTGGTCGGACAGCTCCAGCGTCAGCGCGTTGCGCCGTTCGGGATCCCGAACGGTGATCACCGCGACGCGGTCGGAGCTCTCCAGGGTCACCTCAGCCATGCCGCCGACTCTACGGAGACGGCCGGGTCTACGGTGCCGGCGGCCGGTCGAGCAGCCGGGACAGCACCACCGTCGACACCGTCCGGTCGATGATCTCGACGGCCCGCAGCCGTTCCAGCGCCGTTTCGAGGTGGTGGATGCTCGCCGCCCGCAGGTGCACGATCGCGTCCGCCGCGCCGGACACCGTGTAGGCCGCCATCACCTCGGCCATCGGCTCCAGGCGGTTCTGGATGTCGCTCGGCGACACGTTGCCCCGGCAGTGCACCTCCACGAACGCCTCGGTGCCCCACCCGAGCTGCTCCGGGTCCACCACCGCCGTGAACCCGCGCAGCACCCCGGTGTCGAGCAGCTTGTCCACCCGCCGCTTCACTGCGGGCGCGGACAGCCCCACCACGTTCCCGATGTCCGCGTAACTCGATCGGGCGTTGGCCATGAGGCACGAAATGATTCGATGGTCGATGGTGTCCACACGCAACATAGTGCCCTAAAAGACGCAATATTGTGGCGTTGATCGAGGGTCAGCCGGCCATCTACATTTCGATCCATGACCTCGGTATCCATTCTGGGCCCCGGCGACGAGCCGCTGGTACTGGACCTAGGCGCGTCCGCCGCGCCCCTGCGCGTACCGACCACCCGCAGGTACCTCATGTGCCCGCCGGAGTACTTCACGGTCGAGTACTCGATCAACCCGTGGATGGATCCGACCCAGCCGACGAACACGGACCTGGCGATGGCCCAGTGGACCGCGCTGAAGGACGCCTACGAGGCCGCGGGCCACCAGGTCGAGGTCATCGAACCCCAGCCGGGCCTGCCGGACATGGTGTTCGCCGCCAACTCCGGCACCGTCGTCGACGGCCGCGTACTGGGCTCCCGCTTCCGCGCCGAACAACGCGCGGCCGAAGCCGACCACTTCCGCCGCTGGTTCCTCGACAACGGCTACCGCCACGTCGTCATGCCGGAACGCACGAACGAGGCCGAAGGCGACTTCGCCTGGACCGGCACCCTCCTGCTGGCCGGAACAGGCTTCCGCACCGACCCCTCCGCCCACGCCGAAGCACAGGAGGTACTGGGCGTACCGGTCGTCTCCCTACACCTCATCGACCCCCGCTACTACCACCTGGACGTAGCCCTGGTCGTCCTAGACGACCAGTCCCCAACCCCTCTGGTCGCGTACTACCCGGACGCCTTCTCCGAAGGCTCCCAACGAGTCCTCCGCCGCTTGTTCCCCAACGCCATCATCGCCACCGCGGCCGACGCCGCCTGCCTGGGCATCAACGCCGTCTCAGACGGCCGCCACGTGTTCCTGCCGATCGAGGCAACCGACCTGGCAACCCAGGTGAAGGCCCACGGCTTCGAACCCGTGCTGGTGGACATCTCGGAACTCCGGAAGTCCGGCGGCGGTCCGAAGTGCTGCACGATGGAACTGAGGGGCTGAACTGGCGGTTTTCGCCACGCTCCGTAGTTGCTGGTTGAGAGCGAATAGTGCCGCTGATCAGCGCAGATGATGCCGCTGGGCTAGCTGGCTCAAGGTGACTGTCTGCCGCTGACTGCGGCGTCCTGCCACGGCTCACGGAACATGCACGGAACAGGAAAGGCCCCCGGCAAGATCATCGCCGGGGGCCTTTTCGATCACTCTACCTGGGCAGACATGCCTACGACTCGTCATCCAGCAGTTCATCGATCCGCTTGTTCGACGTCTCCCGCTGGCCGTCGAGCACCCTCGCGTATACCTTGAGCAATACGTCCACCGTGTGGCCAGCGCGTTCGGCCACCTCAGCAGGGGACACCCCGGCAGCGAGCCAGGTCGAGACCGCGGCGTGTCGGAGGTCGTACGGATCACCGGCCAACGGCGACGCCTCTTGAAGCGGCGACAACCCGATCTTGCGGGCCTTGCGCCAGGCGTCCGTGTAGACGGTCGCGCTCACCGGACCGCCGCTGATCGTCCCGCGGAACAGACGCCCATCAGCCGTGGTGCCGAAGGTCTTCAGATGCCACCGCAGGATGCGAACCAGCACGGGCGGAATCGGCACTGGTCGAACCGCCCCCTCAGCCCGCCGCTTCAGGTTGCGCTCTTCCCAGAGTTCGCCCGAGTCGATGTACCGGGCGTTCGAGCGGGAAGCCGACTTCGACAGCAGCAACTCGCCCCATCCTGTTTCGGGCAGCTCGCAGTCGACTTCCCTGATCCGGTTCACCTCGCACGGCCGAAGAGCGCCGTAGTACATCACCGCGAAGAACGCGTACAGATAGTCGTACTGACCGCGCTTCGTCCCCGCGTAGGTGACCGCTGAGAGGAGCTGAGGCGCCTGCCGAGTGTTGAGCACCGCCCGTGGATCAACCTCGCTGTTCCCTCGCTGCACGCTGGCCCTCAGCCCCGTTACGGGGTTGGCGACGAGTTCTTCGGCATCCACCGCGTAGGACAGGAGGTGGTGCAACACGCCACGACGTGTGCGCGTGGTCCAGGCCGCCGCGGACTTCCCGCCGAGGTTCTTCGCAACCGCCCGCAGCAGGTTCGCCGTCTCGACCTTGCTCGCCAGCTCCCGCACCGGTCGTGAGGCGGACTTGATCCACTCGACGATCGTCGATTCCTCGGGCGTCAGCACGCGGTCACGCTGGTTCAGCGGTAGCAGGCAGGTGGTGAGTACCCGCCTCAGCGCCCGTTCGTCGGGCACGTCTTTCGTGGTGTTCACGAACGCGGCTACCGGGATCGCCAACGTGTCGACATAGCGCTTACGGGTGTTCGGAGCGGATTCCTGCCATTCGTCGCCGATGAACTCTTGTGCGAGCTGCAAGAGTGACCGCGCCGACTGCAACTTGAATTCTGACTCGGGCAAACCGCTCTTGATGTCGAACGCTTCACCGTTCTGCGTGGCCTGTATGAGGTTCGAGCGTCGGTTATTGGCCAGAGCTTTGGTCCGATACCACTCGGAGTGTTCTTTACCAGCGGTAAGCCAGCGGACACCGTAGGGCTTCGGCCGTTTCTTGCCGTCCGTACCCGGCTTGAGTGTCTTGATTTCCCAGATAGAGACCTTGAACGTAGGGTTCATGCCGCATCACTCCTCAGCCGGTCGAGCCAAGCGGCGAAGTCCGCGCCGAGTATTCGCAGGGACCCGTTGGGCAGCTTTCGGGCGAGGGGTGCGGCACCGGGAATCTGCCGCCACTTGTAGAACGTGTCTTTGGAGACCCCGACGAGCAAGCAGAATTCGGGGACCGTCATGAGGGTGTTCGGGTCAGGCAGTTCGGAAATCATGCCGGTACCTCCCTTTCGTACTTGCGGCGTCGTTGTTCGCGGAGTCGATCGGCGACGGCCGAGGCCAGTTCGCGTTCGGCGTCGTTGGCGTATCCGGAGCCGGTGTAGGCCCAGTCGTTGACGACCGTGACGGAGTCGGCTTCCAGGCCGAGGCGGTCGAGGGTTTCCTGTGCGCGGAAGGCACGGCGTTCACCTCGAATGGCTTGGAAGGTGGTCGAGTAGTGCTTGGACTTGGTCAGGAAATGCCCGCGGAAGCCGAGCATGTGCGTCCACCGCTTGAGGTTCAGTTCCTCGTAAAAGGGCAGGTCGCCGAGGTTCCAGGCGGTTTGGATCATGGCTCGGTGGTGCTCGGAGACGCGGAGGTAGTCGATCTCCAGTTGGGAGCGGATCGGCCGGTCAGCCGCTTCGGTCTTGCCGGTGCCCTTGGTCGCGTACTTGGCGACGTACCCGGCCAGCCTGTGTTCGCTGATCGCCCCGGACTCGTCCTCGACCTCGTGTGCGGAGGTAGGGCGGATGGGTCGGACGTCGACCTGGTTGCCCCAGACCAGCGGCAGCACCAGGCCGTCAGGTCGTGCCGTTTCCAGCAGCACGGAGGCAGCCGCGGACTTGACGCAATGGTCGAGGAGTTTCGTGGTCGCCCACCGGGGCGTGGAGTCGTGGGGACCGTCTGGCCCATCGATGCGGATGACGGCGTGGAAGTGAACCAGGCCGCGCCGCTGGTACTCGGCGACTTTGGCGTAGGAGACCCGTGCGTGGTCCTTGAACTCCCGGACCGTCAGTCCCGCCGCGTTCGCCAGGGCACGCCTGAGGGCGATGGTGAACCGGTGCCAGAGCTTGCCCGCGTGTGCCTGCCACAAGACCGCGCCGACGTAGTCGTAAGTGTCGAAGTCCAGCGGCCCGCCGACGCGCGGGTCGTCAGGGTGGTGGAAGGCCCCGCAAGCGCAAGGGATGGCCTTGCCGCTCTTGGGATGCGTCCGCCGGTTGTGAACGGGCCCGAACGACGGAGCCGTGAGCGTGGCAAAGACCCGAGGCTTCTCCGAGACCGCGAGCGGGACGCCTTTGGAGCCGCCGGAGAGGCCTGCGTGCATGAGGTGGAAGGCGTCGGCGGCGTAGCGATCGGAGCAGGTGGGGCAGACGCTCTGTCGGCGGTTGCCGCAGGGGATGAACACTTCCCCGCCGAGGTGGGCCATCACCGAGCCGGTGGTGGTGTCGTGGAGTTGCCACGCCCCGAACAGTCGGATTGGTGCGGCGCAGCCGCCGATGGCGGTGACCTTGTCTCGCCATTCGCGGTAGTCGGGGGCTTTGAGTCGGGCGTGGATGCGGTCTTCCAGGGTCAGCAAGGCGAGGCCTCCTTTCGTTGGGGCGCAACGCACAGGGGCATGACCGATGCGTTGGTCATGCCCCTGGTGATGGGGGTGGTTCAGGTGGTGGCGAGTTCCCGGACGATGCGCGCGGCGTAGTCGGGGGCGACCTTGACGGCGTCCTGCACGTCCTGGGCGGTGAGTTCGCGACCGAGCGCGTCGACTTGATCCCGCTTGACGCGCAGGGCCTCGATCATGGGTGCCGGAAGTCGCAGCCGAATCGGGGCACTCACCGCGGACTTGGGTTCGGGCACGTCAGGTCGCGGCTGGTCAGCAACCAACGTTGGTGCGGCGTTGAGCGCCTGGTTCCGCGCGGCCGTGCAGCGTTGTTGGATGATCGGCATGACTTCGGCGATCAGGTAGACCACCAGCGGGATGACCAGGTGCAGGAACACCATCCCGTGGTTGATCGGCCCCGAGGGTGGTCGGACCGAGGACCACACGTTGGTGACCAGCGTGGCCCCGAGAAGCACCCGCTTGAGCCGGGTCACGGTCTGGTGGGTGGCGGAGATGCCGCGCGAGATCATCTCGGCTTCCCACCGCAGGAGCGTGATCAGGATGCCCGCCAACGCGGGTTCTACCAGCCACGCTCCCCACCACATCGGGTCAGCGGGGGCGAGGTGTCCGGCGAGGAAGTCGTGGACACCGGTGGTGGTGAACCCGAGTCCCGCCGCGAGGAACGTCCACATGCACCGGGTCACCGAGGTGCGGAACCGGTCGACCTGCACGGCGTTGAGTTGGGGGTCCCCGGTGAGCTGGTGGAGTTGGTGTGACTCGTCCAACTTGGCCCGCAGCTTGCGCACCGAACGCGTCTCACCGAACTGATTGTCATTGTGCTGCTTGGGTTTGCCGAACATGATTCACCTCCCCTGGTGTTCGTTGTGGAGGGTCACGAGCCGCGGGCCGCTTTGACGAGGAGCTTGCCGAGAACGAGCACCAGGACCAGGAGCACGGCCGCGCCGACGAGGCCGCAGACCAGGTACATGACGGCCAGGCTCAGCACGGTGACCGCGACCACCGCGGCCAGGCGGCCGAGGGTGCGCAGAGTGACGGGGACGGCGAACTGGAGCATCAGGCCACGTCCTTGCGGTCGGGGGTGCGCGGGTAGTGCAGACGCTTGCGCTCCGGCCCGGACAGACCAGCCACGATCCCGGAGGCGTAGTAGCGGCGGGACCCCTGGCCGCTGGTTTCCCACGTGAGTTGGTCGGAGCGACACTCGGCGAGCACGGGGCAGCCCGCGCACCCGTCCTTGACGTCCTCGATCCGCTTGGGGTCGAAGAACTCTTCGGTGTCCTGACCAGCGCACGCGGCTTGAGCGCGCCAGGCCGGGGGCTGTCCTGAGCGGCCGAATAGTACGAGCATCAAGGCCCGGTAACCGGCGTAGCTGGCCTGATCGTTGGCGTTCACGCGGCTACCCCCGCAGCGACGGAGCGACGAGCCAGCACCGAGCGGCCAAGGTGGACCAGGCGGGCGACATCCTCGTAGGTGACGGACTCGGCGACGCACGGCGCGAGCCGGAACACCCCGGCCAGCACCACCACAGGCTTGCCCCGATCCACGCCGGGGTGACCGTCCAGATCGGCGACGGTTGCCGAGGCCGCGAGCCCGAAGGAGATTCCGGCGGCAGTGCGGCCGGTGGCGGCTACCGAGACCTCGTGACGCGGTTGGTGGGTCCATGCCAGGGAGACGCCGTCCAGGGTGGTCGACCAGAGCAGCAGTGCGGCCAGGCGGTCGGGGGCGGTTCCGCTGGTGAACTCCATGTGCACCGAGCGGGACCGCGTCGAGATCACCAACCGGTCCGGACGCGGCAGGCCTTTGGAACGCATCGTGGACCGGACGGCCCGCATGATCCGGTCGAGAAAGCGCGGGGAATCGTTGGCAGACATAGGGAACCTCCAGAAGTGAGGCGAGGTGGTGAGGGGAAGGTCAGGCGACGACGCGCAGGCCTGAACCGGCTGCGGAGTCGCTGGGACCGGCTTTGACGAACTCGACGAGTTCGGTGATGTCCGCATTCGTCGTGTAGGCAGCGCGGACGCGCTTGGGGTTGCGGGAGCGGGAGTCCACGCGGAACCCGATGCCCGCCGTGGACTCGTCGGCCGGAATCTGGTCGGCGATAGCGCCGCGTTCACGGGCACCGTCGCCCAGGACCATGTCCGGGTGCCGCTCCGAGGTGACTCGCAGGCACACCCGGTTGGGGATCAGGTCCCGGATCGGGACGACGTCCTTGGACGGCTCTTGCACGTAGGCGTCGAGGACGTCGTTGGTGGCGCGGCCCATCGAGGTGATGACCGAGCACACAGCGGTGATCTCGCGGGCGAACTCGGGTTGGTAGGCCAGCAGCGAGCCGATCTCGTCGATGATCAGCCAGTCCAACGGGTGCTCCCGCGAGACCGGCATGGACCGTACTCCGGCACGTTGCAACCGGCGCTGCTTGCGCTCCATGTTGGTTTTGAACGCGTCGATCAACTCGGCGCAGTCTTCCGCCGAATCGGCGTACCGGCCGTCGAGGATCGGCTTGAGCGCGACGAACTCGAACAGCTTCGGGTCACACACCCACGGCCGGACCAGGCCGTCCCGGATGAGCGGAGCGACTGCGCGGAGCTTGGCGTTGGCCACCGAGTTCTTGCCCGAACCGGTCGCACCGGCCGTCAGGTGGTGCGTTCCCGCCAACGGTTCGTTCCAGTCGGTGCCGAGTTCGGTCTCCCCGAGGCACAGCGCCCGCAGGTCGACCGCGGAGCACTCTTCCGGCAATGCCGGGGCGGCTATGACCTGGTCGAACGGTTCGTCACGCTGGATGATCAACACGACCTCACCAGGCTTACCGCGTTCCACGGCGACCCGCTCCGCTTTAAGCGTGGCCGCCAACTCGTCCACCTGGGCGACGAACGCCCGCAACGCCTGACCGGGGACGAGCTTGACCCGGACCGTGTCGATCGATGCCGACCACGACCGAACCTTGAGCACGCGCGGAACGAGGGTGCGGCCGGTCCGGTGGTGTTCGCGGGTCAACTGGCACGCGCCCATGAGGTCCGCCCAGCGGCGACCGGTGTACGCCCCGGCCCAGCGACGTTGCCAGGACCGGATCACCGGGGCGGCGTAGTGGTCGAAGGTGTCCGGGTGTGCTCGGTACCAGCCGACCGAGCCAGCGGTGACACCACCGAGAACCGTTCCGGTGAGACTCGGACCGAGGTAGGACAGGGACGCGGTGAGCGCGGCCGGGGTGGCAACCGAGCCGGGGTGTCGGACCATCCACACCACGGCCCGGAACTCTGCTCCGACCCCGCGCTTGGACTTGTTTCGCATAGTGATTCCTTCCCTGGAGACGACGACAGCGGCCGATCATGTGCTGATCGGCCGCTGCCTGATTGGTTGGTGCCGGGGACTACCGGCGACGGTTGCGACGACGACGCACGGCGGGCTCTTCGAGCTGGGACCGGGCGTAGGACAGGGCCACCCGCAGCGCGGCGGTGGACCGGGCGAACTCGTGATGCACCGCTCGGAACCCCTCCCGCCGGAACGGGATCTGCCGGGTCGAGTCGCGGAGCACCTTCATGGCCTTGCCGAGGTCGTCCAACGCAGCGTCAAGCTGATGCGACACGGCGGTCACGCCTTCCATTCGCGAGTGGTCAGTTCGGTTTCGTACTTGACCGCCTGGTCCTTGAGCGCACTCAGATCAGCGCGGGACTTGGCGAGCATCTTTTTCAGGTCTTCCGGCGACGCGATCCGCCACGCACCGGCCGGAGCACGGTTCTCCTTCATCCTCTCGATCAACTTTTCCAGCGGTCCGAGCATGTCCGTCACGAAATCGATCGCCGCGACGAACTGCCCGTATTTCTCTGCTGCCTTGTTCTGGGCGATTGCCACTGATGAGCCTTTCGAGCCGGTTTCCTAGCCCGCCTTGTTCCAGGAGGGTGGGTTCTTCAGTGCCCGCCACCGGCCGAGTTGGAGACGAGTGGTCTTGGGCATCAGCACCGAGTTGGCATGACCCCGGACAGCCCCGCAGCGCAGGAAATGCGTGCCACCGACGGTGAGCTGACCGACCTCGATCAACTGGTGCACCACGGCGGCCTCCCACCGCGGAATCGGCCGCATCCTGTCCCCGCCACACCGGCGAAACACCTGACGAGACGCCCCGGCCAGCACATAGCCGAACAGGTCTTCCGCGCGGCCGAGCACTGTCATTACGGCGGACATGTCGTTGGTGACCGGCCGAGGCTGGCCCGCCGGTACAGAGGTGTCGGGGACGTCGTTGCCGAACAGGTCTTCGGCCACGGCGATCACCCAGCCGACCGGTACAGCAGCCGGAACAGCCCGCAGTGCACCTCCGCGTAGTCCGCACCCACCGGACTCGGATAGCCGTGCCGCTCCAACACGTCGATCACCTCGAAAATCAACCCAGCCGTGAACCGGGGATCACTCTCGGACTCGGCGAGGCTGATCGGATAGTTGTTTTTGTCCATGCGTTCCTCCGAATCGTTCGGAATGCACGGCAGACGTCAGGAGCGTTGTGCACGTGCCTGACGCCGCCGAATATCCCGGCACCATCGACAGGTGCCGGATTTAGGCATGGCTCTACCCACTGTGGAATTGTCAAAGAACAAGCAGCCCGAGAAAACGGCTTAGGAACGGTCAGCGGACGAATGTCACGCGAGCGGGAACGAGCTAGGCGGCCGAGGAGGCCACTGACTTGAGGACGGGCTTGAGACCGTCAGCCTTGAACCACATACCCGAGGCGCTGATCTTCCCGTCGTCGCCACGCATCTCGTAGGTGTTGATCACGAGGTTGATCAGCTCGACGTAGTCACCTTCGTCGAACTCGTCCGCCGGAGCGCCGGGCAGGTTGACCCGGATCTCCTCCCCCTTGCCAGCACGGCGACCCGCGACGGGCTTCGGCTTGGCGAACAGCACGACCACGTACTGCTCTTCCTGCGTCTCCCGGTCCACGACGGGCGTGAGCGTGCCGTCCTTGGCTTCCCGCATCTTCACCGCGGGAGCTTCGGTGACCATGAGCCGGAAGCCGCCCAGGTTCGCGGGGATGTTCTGAAGTGCCATGTCGTCCTCCGTATTAGTGCGAGCTAGTTCGAACTAGCTCAAAGGTAACACGAGCTAGCTCGGTTCACGTGCCCCGATCGGGTGATCTAGCACGAGCTAAGTCGAGCTAGGTAGGTTCAAGCCATGAGCACAGGGACGCCGCAGACGCACCCGTACCAGCACCTGGCGAACCAGGTCGCGGCGAAGATCGAGAGCGGCGAGTTGCAGCCAGGCGATCGGCTGCCGTCCTTGAGGGCTCTGGCCGAGGAGTACAAGACCACCACAGCCACCGTGCAGAAGGCGCTGGGCGTCCTGTCCGATGGGGGATGGGTCAAGCGAATCGCGAACGTGGGGATCTTCGTTCGCGACCACAGCGAGGCTGACGAACCCGCCTCGCTGGACGAGATCAAGGCTCTTCTTGACCAGTCGCTCCGCGCTCTGGAGGAGCTAGGGCGGCGGGTCGACCGCTTGGAAGCCGCTGCCGAGCCTCCAGGCGGTCAATCGCGTCCGTGAGTCCTCGGATCTCGGCGAGCAGGGCTCGTAGTCGCTGGCGGATTCTCTGCAACTCGTTCGGTGTTGGTGTCATGTGAACATCAAACGCCAGGTCACCCGATGTGTAACAGTGTGCTCGAAGGGGTGCATGTGGACACGGAGGGGGTACACGGGGTGCTTAGGGGAGTGCGCACCTGCTGCGACCTGGTGACCGGATGAGCGCGGGCAAGGAACCGAACCGACTGCTGGCCACCGTCATGCAGCAGGCCGAGGTGAGCAATAAGGGCCTCGCCGCCAGAGTGCGCGAGATGGCCGCCCGCGACGGGGCGAAGATCGCGCCGGATCACGTGTCCGTGCGCCGCTGGCTGGACGGAACGAGCCCGCAGGCCGCTACCCAGCACTACATAGCGCTTGCCCTGGGCTCGAAGCTGGGACGCGCGGTGACGCCCGAGGAAATCGGTTTCAGCGGCGGCCTCCAAGCGGTCGGAGCCGACTCGACCGCGAGCGGCGCGGAGTACCCCGCAGACTCCGGCGCCGCTGTGGACCTGCTGGGCAAGCTCACCAGTGCCGACCTCGAAGATCAACCGACGTTGCTCAACTCCACCTGGTCGGCCTCAGCAACGCCCGGAATCATCACGGGCTATCTGTTCAGCGACACGCTGCACGTCGCCGACGAGTCGGAGCTGATCCGGTCCGGAGGCCCAGCCGCTCACGCGATCCGTGCAACCGCGGCTCACTTCATGGATCTTGATTTCCACTACGGCGGCGGCCACGTTCGCAAGCTGCTGTTGTTCTACTTCAAGTCCGAGATCGCTCCGTTGCTGCGCCAGTCGCACCCCGAGCACGTGCGCCGCGAGCTTTTCAGTGCCGCCGCCGAGGTCGCGCAGTTGCTCGGCTGGAGCGCCTACGACTCGGGTCGACACGGCGCGGCACAGCGGTACTTCGTACAGGGTCTCAAGCTGGCGCGCGAGGCCAATGACCCGGTGATCGGTGGTCGACTGTTGTCGAACCTCAGCCACCAGGCGAACTACCTCGGCAAGCACGCCGATGCCGTGCAGTTCGCCCGTGCCGCCCAGTCCGCCACGCTCGGCAAGGCGACGCCCGCGGTCACGTCGATGTTCCTCGCGATGGAGGCCCGCGCACTGGCGAGCGGAGGCCACGTCAAGGAGTTCGCTCGCGTGCTATCGCAGGCCGAACAGCTCTTCGACCGCCACAGCCCGGACGACGAGCCGGAGTGGATTCGCTACTTCAACGCTGAGGAGTTGGCGGGCGAGGCCGCGCACGGCTTCCGGGATCTCGGCAAAGCCGACGAGACCCGCCTGTTCGCCGACAGGGCCGTCAGCGCGGCCGGTACGCCGCCGAGGACACGGGCGTTCATCGGCATGGTGAGTGCGGCGGGAGCGTTGACGAACGGCGACCTGGACGAGGCTGTTGCACTGGCGATGGACGCCGTGGACTTGGCGGGCCCGTTGCAGTCGAGCAGGTACACCCGATACCTGACGGACTTTTACGACAGCGTCAACCGGGCGCACGCTCGCAATCCATTGACCGCACACCTGGCGGAACGGATCTTGCAGCACTACCCGAGCCTAACGCTCGGCTCAGCCGTCCTGTTGTCGCGGGTGGCCTAGAACGGCTTCCAAGCCGACACGGGCTTACCTGCCCGGATGGTCCGCATCCGAGTCTCGTACTCGGCCGCGATCTCCTCAGACTCTCGGACGTTCTGCATGATCCACGTCGTCATGTTGATCTCGTTCACAGCCCGGAGCACGCCGAAGCCGCTCCACTCGGTCACGTCGAAGCCGTAGACGTCCACGAACCGTGCGTACTCGGCGTCTGTCCACCAACCAGCCGTCCGGTACTCCGTGGCCGTCGTCGCCAAGTCCCACTCGGGTTGGCCCCACGAGAAGCGCTCGAAGTCGATGAGGACAGGCCCGGAATCCGTGATCATCAGGTTCTGCACGTGCGCGTCACCGTGTGTCGGAGCAGGCGAAAGCGGGAAGTCGACCGCGGCCAGTTCGGATTCCAGACGCTCGCACGTCTCGACCAGCAGGCGCTTGTCAGCAGCCGACACCTGAGACGACTCGATCCGGGGGCGGACACGATCGAGGACGTCCCGCTCCGGGAGCCGGAAGTCCTCGGGTGCCTTGAGTGAGTGGAGTTCCCGGAGCAGTTCGGCCAGCACGCCGACATCTTGTCGGGAGCCGTTCCGCCCGTGGATGTGCTTCCAGAAGGTCACCGGATGGCCGTCCACCTCCAACGGCTGAGGCAACTCCAGGGCCTCAGCAGCAGGGAAGTCGTGTGCCACGAGCCAGGCGGACACCGCCACTTCCTTTGCCGCGTCCGTCCAGTGGCTCATGTTCCTGCCGATCCGCACGACGCAGGCTGAATCGCGCAGACGAAAGATCGCGTTCTCACCCAGCCGCAGAAGCTCGGCACCGTCGGAGTCCCGGTCAACAGCAGCGCACGCCGCCGCGAGAACGGCCACCGCCGAGGTGGAGTCGAACCGGCCGTTGGTGTCCGTGGTCGCCACTTGGCAAGGCTAGGGGAGGCAAGTTCGGCGTGCCGCGCGACCGAACAAGGCCCTCAGCTCCACCAGCCGTAGATGTCCCCGACCACCCAAGTCCACACCACGGAGCAGCCCACGGCGGCCAGGATGATCAGCACCAGCATGACGCCGCGATCCGAGACCACTCGACGTACCTGGTGTTGGCGCGCACCTTGCTCGCGTCGCTTCCCTCTCCGGTACCGGCTCGCCGCCATCGTTCAGCACGGCTCTCGGCGGCGAGTTCCAGAGCGGCCAATCCTGCCGCCGCGAGGATCTCCGCTGCCTGTTCTCGAACCCGAAGAACCTCGATGTTCGGAACGACGAGGCTTTGCTCAGGGATGCCGTCCACCTCTCCCGGCAATGCCAGGTCGGACGGATCATCAAGCATCCGCAAACTTGGAAATCCTGCGTACAGCGCAAGGCCATCCAGCCACAGCGTGGTTTGGGACGGCTCCTGAGTGCTGAACGGATTGCGGTGCAGCCGGTACGTGATGCCCACCTGGGCCAGCAGGTCGACCACCCCGATCTCCAAGGCGTCGCAGTAGTGACCCAGCGATGCAGGGGAGGGGCCGCGTTGACCATTCTCGATCTTGGACACCCACGCGGTGGACATGCCGAACCGCTCGGCCATTTCCAGACCCGTGATCCCTTGTGCTTCTCGCAGCGCCCGCAGGTGAACTCCGAGCACTCGGTGGTAGTCGGCACGGTGAGCGGAGCGGCGTGGTCGTTCGCTGCTCATCGGGGTACCTCGGGAATACTGCGACCAGCACCGGACTCGCCGTACCAGTCCGCCAAACCGGTCTGTGCCTCGTTGTTCCGCTCGTCGGTGAGCGCGTGACGTGACTCGGTGGGACCCAGCACGACGGCCAGCAGTCCGGCTTCCTTGGCCAGTCTCGTCAGGAACGCCGCGAGTTCCCGTGGACCGTCGGGCCCTTTCTGTGCGGCGATCACCAAAGTTCCTGGGTCCAGCCGCAGTCTCAACGCGTAGGTCCCGGTCACAGGATCGCTGGCCACCTCGGCCACGGCGGCCGGGCCGGGCGTCATCTTGACCTGAACTGTCATGCGCGTCCCCTTTGCGATGGAGGCAGACAGGGGCGGGGGAGAGCGTCGGGGACTCTCCTAGCCGGGCGGAGGCGTCCGAGCGCACGCCCCTGTCTGCACTGGGCCAGCAGGGCAGCGGCGCGCGTTGCACACGACCTGTCCGTGTCGTGTCCCGAAGGGCACTGCCCTGCTGACACCCCTGAGACGACAAAGTGTAATTACACTCTGTCGATACACCGAAGGTGTGGATGCTGGAGACGATCACCGCTACTAGGGTTCAGACGTGGCAGCCAGGCAGAGCGGACCAACCAAGCGCAAGCGTCGACTCGGACAGCTCCTCCGCGAGTTGCGTGAAAGCCGCAAGGTGACGGTCGAGGCCGTCATGGAGCGCTTGCACTGCTCCGACGCGACGGTCAGCAGGTTCGAGACCGGCAAGGTCGGCATCAAGCACAGCGATCTTGAAATCCTGCTGGCGTTCCTCGGCGTGGACGACGACACCCGCCGCCTGGCCCTGGAGATGTGGGAAGACGCAAGGGAAACAGGGAAACAGCCCGAGTACCTGAACGCCCTGCCTCGCAAGTTCCGGGGATACGTGAAACTCGAAGCCGAGGCGTCGGTGAGCAAGGCATGGCAACCGTTGCTCATACCTGGCCTACTCCAGACCGAGGCATACTCCCGCGTAGTTCACGAGGCAGACAGGTTCGTCCTACCTGGCAACGTCGAGAAGTCGGTTGCGGCACGGACGAGCCGACAGCGGCTCCTGGTAGGCCCGGACCCGCTGCAACTGCACGCCGTCATGGACGAGGCAGTGATCCGGCGACGGTATGGCGGCATCGATGTGATGCGCGAACAGCTCAAACACCTGCTGGAGCTGGGCGAATATCCCAATGTCACGATCCAGATCATGCCGATGGATGCCGGACCCGCGGGCACCATGAGCGGCTCACTCCTGATCCTGGAGTTCCCAGACCCAGAAGACCCGCCCAACGTCTACTTGGAGCATCCAGCAGGAGGCGAGTGGGTCGAGGACCCATCAGCCGTGACTGACTTCCAAGGCGTGTTTGATGGAGTCGTATCGGCTGCTCTGAGCGCGTCGGAGACAGCCGAGTTGATCTCTGCGGTTCTCGCAGACCTGGGTTGAGGTAGGGAGATGTGGCCACGATGGACCTGTCCGGCGTCGTATGGCGCAAGTCCAGCCGCAGTGGTGGCAACAACGAGTGTGTAGAGGTAGCTCGAACTCGGCAGAATGCTGGGCTACGTGACAGTAAAGCTCCAGACGCAGGAGAACTCAGCTTCGATGACGCCGGGTTCCGAACCTTCATCCACGCGGTGAAGTCCGGTCGTCTCGACCAGTAAGCATCCGACGTCGGCATCCGCCCTGGTGTGCTGGTGTGTTCAGAGTTTCTTTTCTTCATCAAGGCGGCCCCTGCGGGGCCGCTCGGCCGCACTCTGCTGATCCCATCCGGCAGGGTCTTCACGGCCCCGTCCCTGTGTCGCTCGGGCAAGCGGGCGGGGCCCGGCCTGGCGGCCACCCACCCGCGCCCGGCGACGAGAGGCAGGGCCTAACCCAGCCGGACACGACAGCGGCCGACCGACCCCACAGGGACCGCAAACAAGATCAAAGACTGCGCTCGCCGCGCGGCAGGTCTCAGGGATGGCAGCGAAGCCGTATCGCTCACTTGCCAGCGGGGACCGGGTTTCGTGTCATCCCATCGACCTCCACGAGGGCAACCACACGCGTCAAGGGGGCAGACCCAGCGCACGTGTCCGATGAGGACGGATGAGCCCCCTTGACCCGCGCGGTTGGGGCGGGACCAGGTCGATGGGATGACACGAAGCCCTAGCAACTAGGGCTACCATCACGCGCATGGATGTTGAATGGGCAATAGAAAAACTCGTCCGATTTGCTCAATCGTTCGATGATGCGAACTCCGAATCAAATTTCGACTGGAGCTGTCCGGACATCTTGCATCGCCAAGCACCTACGGTCATTCGCATACTTAAAGAAATTGACATATATGCAGCAATAGGCGGATACACCAGTGAACCGTTCGTACATCGCGAATTCTTGCAGTTGAAGACTTTAGCAATGCAAGGCATAGGAACCTTGGAAGACTTCCACGAGATTGAAAAGCACCTGAAACCCGACTCGCCGAGCATTAAAGCGGACCAGTTTCACCCTTGGGTATGGGATGCAGCGCAGACGTTTTGGAGATCGAAGCACTATAAAGCCGCTGTTCACAGTGCAGCAATGGCCATTAATGCTCATCTTCAAAATAAGGTGGACCGCCGCGACATCTCCGACGACAAACTGGTTGGGCGATGCTTTTCGGAGAGTCCTCCCGACTCTGGAAATCCTCGAATAAGGATCAAAGGTGACCATGCAGATTCGACTATTCAAAGCATTCAAAGAGGGGCGGGACAGCTTGGATTTGCATGCTTCTGGGCCATTAGAAACCCTGCTGCACATAGTTCGGATGAGTGGCCAATTAGTGTGGCACTCGAAAATCTTGCAGTACTCAGTAAGTTTGCGCGTATCCTCGACGAAGCCGAAATTGATACAGTAGAGAGAATGTCGACTGGTCCACAATAAGCAGCCTCGACGCAACTCTGTCTAGAGAAATATTTACCCTATAGCGGAAAGTGCGCAACTGATCGTACAAGTACGCAAACTTCCATCCATCAGCCGCGCTGTCCACGTGCTGTTGACCCTGGTCAATAGCGGTCAATGAGGGTCCACTACGACTCACGCTACGTGCAGCTTAGAGCCTGTCTCACGTGGGGAGCTT
>NZ_JANYMP010000046.1 GCF_025061645.1 Umezawaea endophytica
GGTCACGGCGGTCCGACCGGATGGAACCGAACTCCTCTTGGCGTGGGGCACCCAGGTCGACGCACAGCCGATCCGCGCCAACGCTGCTCACGAGGTGGAAGACGAGTCCGGCGCGATCAGCGAACAACGCCTCGCCGGATACGTCGCCAAGTACGCCACCAAGGGCACCGGCAAGACCGAAGCCGCAGACCGCCCGATCAAGTCCCAACTGGAGATCGACTACCTGCGGGTCGCCACTCACCACCGCGCGATGATCCAGACCGCATGGGACCTCGGGCACCTGCCGCAGTACGCCGAACTCAACCTCGTCCGCTGGGCTCACATGCTCGGCTTCCGCGGCCACTTCCTCTCCAAGTCCAAGGCCTACTCGACCACCTTCCGCGCCATCCGTGGGGAACGTCGCGCGTTCCGCGCACAGGAAACCCTCGACCGCCTCGGCTACACCGCCGACTCCGTCACCGTCGTCAACGACTGGCAATGGACCGGGTCCGGCTACGCCAACGACGCCGAACGCGAACTGGCCTCGGCCATCTCCGAACGAGTGCGCGAGCACCGTCGCCGCAAGTACGACGCCGAGGAGAACAAATGACCAGCAGTGTGACTCCGTCTCTCATCACCGTCCAAGCTGCCGCAGACACGCTGTCGGTCAGCAAGTGGACCGTTTATCGACTGATTTGGGATAACGCCGTTCAGTCCGTCCAGATCGGGCGTAGTCGCCGGATCGTCCAAGCATCCCTCGACGATTACGTGCGTGGGCTTATCGAAGAGGTGACATAAATGGCTGCGAAGACGGCAATCGGGTCTCCGGAACCTGACGACTCAAGCAGTCGCCGAAAGGCTTCCGGCAAGAAGCGCCGGAATGGCGAGGGACACATTCGGCAGCGCAAGGACGGCCGGTACGAGGCGCAGATCTTCGTCACGACGACCGAAGGCACCCGCAAGCGGGTAAGCGTCTACGGCAAGGACTGGGACGAGTGCCACGACCAAGTCACCAAGCTCAAGGATCAGGAACGGCGTGGTCTGCCCGCGATCACGACGACGATGACCGTGGGCGAGTACATGCGGTACTGGCTGTACGAGATCGCCGAGCCCTCGATTCGCCGGACGACGTTCACCACGTACGAGGGTGCCGTTCGGCTGCACATCATTCCGGGGCTCGGCAAGCGGAAGCTCAAGGCGTTGCAGGCCGCGCACATTCGGACGTGGCTCGGCGGGCTGCGCAAGGTCTGCCAGTGCTGTGCGCAGGGGAAGGATGCGGCACGAGCGGCAACGCGGAACGGTAAGGCTCAGTGCTGCGCGAAGGCCAAACCGGAATGCTGCAAGGCGTACCTGTCGTCCAGCTCGATCCGCCATCTCCTGCGAGTGATGCGGGCGGCTCTCCAGGACGCAGTGGACGAGGATCTGTTGGCGCGCAACGTTGCCCGCTTGGTCCAGCTCACCGTCACCGATGGCCACAAGGTCCGGGCGTTCACCGCCGAAGAGGCACGGCGGCTGCTCACCGCGGCTCGTGAACATCGGCTCTACGCACTCTGGGCGGTCGCGTTGGCGGTGGGGCTCCGACGGGGCGAATCCCTCGGCCTTTCGTGGGATGACGTCGACCTGGTGAACCAGCGGCTCACCGTTCGGCAGGCTCTGCACCGCGTTGATCGGCAACTCAAGTTGGAGGACGTGAAGACGGAGGGCTCGAACGCAACGATCCCGCTGCCGACTCCGCTAGTGAGGGTGCTCCAGGCTCACCGGAAACGGCAGCTCGAAGAACGCTTCGAGGCTGGGAAGGCCTGGCGGGAATCTGGACTGGTCTTCACGACCAAGCTGGGTGGTCCTATCGAGCCGCGCAACGTCAACAGGATGTTCGGCGTGCTGTGCACAAAGGCGAAGGTGCGGCAGGTTCGGGTGCACGACCTTCGGCACTCGTGCGCGACGCTGTTGTTCACGATGGGAGTGGAAGCGGCGACCGTTCAACGAATCCTGCGGCACAGCTCGATCACGGTCACGACCGGAACCTACGTCGAGGTGATCGAGCGTGTTCAGCGTGACGCACTGGACACCATGGGAACGTTCTTCGACGCTGACTGAGAGAGCGTCAGTTAGCCCACCGTTGCGGTACTGGTTGCGGTAAAAAGGCCGCTTACCGTGATCGGTAAGCGGCCTTAGTACTGGTGGAGCTGAGGGGACTCGAACCCCTGACCCTCACACTGCCAGTGTGATGCGCTACCAGCTGCGCCACAGCCCCGTGCTTCCACGTTTCCCGGCGGTTGGCCCGTCGTTCTCGTGTGCTCATACCGTACAACATCGTCCCCATCGAATAAAAATCGGGGGTCCCCCCACCGCGTTCGCCCTGATAGACGACCCGGCGACCGGCCCGTCTACGCAGGGCCGGTCGCTGGTGGTCGATCTCAGCCCTTGAGGAGGTCGGAGATCCAGTTCTCGTTGTCGATGCTGATGAGCTTGTCGCCCACGGCGACCGACGGGGTGCCTTGGAAGCCCTTGCTGCCGTCTCTGCGTTCGGCCTGGAGGTGGGGGGTGTTGTCGGCCTTGTCGAGGTCGGCTTCGAGGGCCTGGTGGTAGGTGCCGGATTCCACACAGGACTTGAAGGTGTCGCCGGTGATGCCGAGGTCGGTGCCGAGCTGCACCAGTTGGGCCTTGGTGTAGCCGGGGCCGTTCTCCTCCGGTTGGCTGGCGTAGAGGGAGTCGTGGTACTCGGGGAACTTGCCCGCGTCGGCCGCGCAGACGGCGGCGTTGGCGCTGTCGCGGGAGTAGCCCTCGGGGTCCGAGAGGCGGACCAGGAGGGGTAGTACGTGGTAGCGGACCTTGAGGTCGCCTGCTTCCACGTGTTGCCTCAACTGGTCTCCGTACTTGTCCTCGAAGGTGCCGCAGACGGGGCAGAGGAAGTCCTCGTACACGTCGACGGTGACCTTCGCGGTGTCCTTGCCCACCAGCACGGTGGCGTCCGGCTGCCGCTGCACGGGGACGGACAGGGGTTTCAGGTTCGCCGCCGGGGTGAGGGCTTGGGGTTCGGACGGTTTGCTCAGCAGCACGGCGCCGATGACGCCCGCGGCGAGGACCGCCACGACGGCCACGCCGATGAGGATCTTGTTGCGGTCGGACGAGCTCGCTGAACCGCGGGCCGCGGTCACCGACTTCGCCGCCATCTGCTGCTGCTTCTTCTTGCGAGCGTTCCGCTCCGCGCCACCCACGTCGTTCGCGTCCTTCCCGGTCCGCCTGTTCGACCGAAGGCTAGCCGCGAAGACTGAGCAGAACCTGAGCGCTCACGCGTCCGGCTGGCTCGGGCGGCCTCCGACGCGTTCGCCGGTGGGCAGTTCGGGGCCTTCGCCGACCACGCCGCACTCGCCCGCCACGGCCACGCCGACATGCGGGTCGTCCGCCTTGGGGAGGGTTTCCTCGGCCACGAGCCAGAAGGCGAGGCCGATGAGCATGATGACGCCGGTCACGGTGAAAGCGGCCTGGTAGGAGAAGCGGTCGACGAGCACGCCCGCGAGCAGCGGGCCGACGATGGCGCCGAAGTCGGTGACCATCTGGAACGCGGCCAGCACCGGGCCGCCCTTGGCGTTCGAGCCGATGACGTCGGCGACGACGGCGTTCTGCGGCGGGTTGAGCAGGCCCGCGCCGATGCCCGCCACCAGCGAGGCGACCATGAACAGGGTCACGGTGCCGCTGAAGCCCATGCCGAACGTGCCGACGGCGGAGACGGCGAGGCCCGCGATGGCCATGGGCTTGCGGCCGATGCTGTCGGAGAGCCTGCCGGACAGCATGAGGACGGCGGCGTTGCCCGCGGCGAACACGGAGAGGGAGACGCCCGCCACGGCGGGGCTGCCGTGCAGCGCTTCCACGACGAACAGCGGCACCAGGGAGATGCGCAGGCCGAACACGGCCCAGCCGTTGGCGAAGCCGGACGCGAGCGAGGCGCGGTACGAGGCGTAGGCGAAGGCTTCGCGGACGGCCATCGTCGGCTGCGACCTGTTCTGGTCGATCGCGGCGAGCGTGGAGCGGCGCAGGAACAGCCAGACGAACAGGGCGGCGATGAACAGTGCGACGGCGTAGGCGACGAACGGGGTCTGGATGCTGAAGCCGACCAGGCCCGCGCCGACGATCGGGCCCGCGATGTTGCCGAGCAGGAAGCCGGTGGCCCACAGGCCGGACGCGCGGCCGCGCAGCGGGGCCGGGGTCAGCCGGATGAGCAGGCCGACGGCGGCGACGGTGAACATCGTGGAGCCGACGCCCGCGATCGAGCGGAACACGATGAGCTGCCAGAAGTGGGTGGCGAAGCCGCACGCGCCGGTGGCCAGTGCGACGATGACGATGCCCCAGATGTAGGTCTGCGTCTCGCCGAAGCGGGACACCAGGCGCCCGCCGACCGGCGCGAACAGCAGCCTGACCAGGGCGAACGCGCTGACCACCGCGGAGACGGCCGTGGTGCCGACGTCGAAGCTCGCCGCGTACATGGGCAGCACCGGGGCGACGATCCCGAAGCCGATGGCGATGATGAAGCTCGCCACAACGAGCACCCACACCTCGTTGGGAAGTCGGGGTCTGACAACGGCGATCCCCTGCACGCACGGCCTCCCAGCATCGTTTAGCTGTGCTAAAGATATAGCCCCGCGCCCTGGAATCTCAATCCAGGAGCTCGTCCACCCTGCGTGCGTACGCCGTAACCGGGTATCCGCCGGAAAATCCACAGGCTTCGGCGAACCGCTCACCGGCTCCGCCCTCGTCGACGTGAGCCGCCACGAGCAGCGCGCCGACCGACCTCAACGCGGCGGCGGTGCTCGCCACCAGGTCCCCTCCGAGCCCCCGACGACGCCGGGCGGGCAGCACCACGACCTGCTCCACGAGCCCCACGCCGCGTTCGGTGAACCCGCTCGCGAACCCGACGAGCCGCTCGCCGTCGTCGACCACGAGCTGCACGCAGCGCGGGTCGTCCCACCGCTGCCCGAGGTGCCGCACGAGCCGCCGCTGGCCGCTCATCCGCAACCCCAGCTCGTCCGCCACGAGCCCGCCGATGTGCTCCAGGTCGGTGTCCCGCGCCGGTCGCACGCGGGGTGAGGCGTCGGTCCGGCCGCAGTGCACGACGGCCATCGACTCCTCGACGGCGTACCAGCCCGCGTCGTCCGCGATGCCCTCGATCTCGGCCACGGTCGTCGGCGACGCGTACACCACGGCCTCGGCGCGGCCGATGTCCGCGAACGTCTGCTCCAGCCGCATCAGCGTGCCCGCGACCTCGGCCGACGACCCGTCGAGCGCGCACGCGAAGTTGCCGGACGGGAACGGGTTGTCGCGGTTGACCACGACGGTCGCGCAGCCGACCTTCCCGACCTTGCCGTACCGGACCGCGCCGGACGCGACCCTGGCCGTCTCCACGAGCGCGGCCAGTTCACGGGCGCGGTAGGGGTCGAGCAGGTCCGGGTCGTCGGGGTCGTGCAGCGGGTCAACCACCCGCTCAGCCTGACACGTCACGGCCCTTCCCCCGCACCGACGTCCGGCCGCGGGTTGGCACACTGGCTCACCGTGGAGCTGCCGAACCTGCCAGTCCGGGCCGTGCTCGGCGACGTCGTCGGCGCGCTCGCCGAGCACGGGTGCGCGGTGCTGGTCGCGCCGCCGGGCACCGGCAAGACCACGCTGGTGCCGTTGGCGCTGGCCGAGGCGCACACCGGGCGGGTGGTCGTGGCCGAGCCGCGGCGGATCGCGGCCCGTGCCGCCGCCGCGCGGATGGCGTCGCTGCTGGGCGAGCCGGTGGGGCGAACGGTCGGCTACTCGGTGCGCGGCGACCGCAAGGTGTCGGCCGCGACCCGGATCGAGGTCGTGACCTCGGGGTTGCTGGTGCGCAGGCTCCAGTCCGACCCGGAACTGGCGGGCGTGGGCACGGTCCTGCTGGACGAGTGCCACGAGCGGCACCTGGACGCGGACCTGCTGCTGGCGCTGCTGCTCGACGCCCGTGCCGGGCTGCGGCCGGACCTGCGGCTGCTGGCGACGTCGGCGACCGTCGCGGCGGACCGGCTGGCCGAACTGCTGGGCGACGCGCCCGTGCTGCGCGCCGAGGCCCGGACCTACCCCACCACGACGGACTACGTGACGCCCGCGCGCAAGGAGCGGATCGAGGCGTGCGTGGCCCGCGCGACCCGACGGGCACTGTCCGAAGTAGACGGTGACGTGCTGGTGTTCCTCCCCGGTGCGGCCGAGATCCGTCGCACGGCCGCGCTCCTGTCGCTGCCGGACGTGGACGTGCTCACCCTGCACGGGCGGCTGTCGGCGGGTACGCAGGACGCCGCGTTGAAGCCGGGGGCCCGCCGCCGGATCGTGCTGTCGACCGCCATCGCCGAGTCGAGCCTGACCGTGCCGGGGGTGCGGGCCGTGGTCGACTCCGGCCTGTCACGGGTGCCGCGCGTCGACCACCGGCGCGGCCTGTCCGGCCTGGCGACGGTGCGCGTGTCGATGGCCGTGGCCGACCAGCGCGCCGGTCGCGCGGGCCGTGAAGCGCCGGGGCACGTGTACCGGTGCTGGCCGGAGCACGAGCACAGCACGCTCCCCCGCTACCCCGAACCCGAGATCAAGACCGCCGACCTGACCAGGCTCGCGCTGGAACTGGCCTGCTGGGGCACTCCCGACGGCACGGCGCTGAACTGGTGGGACGCCCCGCCCGCGGGCGCGCTGGAGGTCGGCCGCACGGTGCTGCGGGCGTTGGGCGCGCTCGACGCCGACGGGCACGCGACCGACCGGGGCAGGCGGATGTCCGGCCTCGGCCTGCACCCCCGGTTGGCGCGCGCCCTGCTGGACGGCGCGGCCGAGGTGGGTGCGCGAGCCGCGGCGGAGGTGGTGGCGCTGCTGGACGACGACGCCCTCACCGACAGCGCGGAGCTGTCGACCGCGTTGCGGGACCTGCGTTCCGGGCACAACGACCGGTCCAAGCGCTGGTCCCGAGAAGCTCGCCGACTCGCCGAACTGGTCAGCGGCAAGGGGCACGACGACCCGGCTCTCGTCGTCGCGCTGGCGCACCCGGAACGGTTGGCGCGCAGGCGATCCGGCGGAGGCGGCGTGTACCTGATGGCCGGTGGCACGGCCGCCGAACTGCCGCACGGCAACGGGCTCGGGGACGCCGAGTGGCTGGCCGTCGCCGTGGCCGACCGCGAGCCGGGCCGCAGCCACGGCCGCATCCGGCTGGCCGCGCGGGTCGACGAAACGCTTGCCGTGCAAGCCGCTCCGGCACTGGTGTCCACTGTGGACGAGGTGCGCTGGGAGCAGGACGTGGTGGCGAACCGGGTCCGCAGGCTCGGCGCGATCGTGTTGTCCAGCAAGCCGTTGCGCGATCCGGACCCGGCCGCCGTGCGGGCGGCGCTGGTCGCCGGGCTGCGGTCCGAGGGGCTGGGCCTGCTGCGCTGGCACGCCGACGCCACGAGGTTGCGGGAACGGCTGGAGTTCCTGCACCGGGTGCTCGGCGACCCGTGGCCCGAGATGACCGACGAGGCGCTGCTCGCGGGCGTCGACGGCTGGCTCGGCAACGCCCGCAGGCGCGCGGACCTGACGAAGGTCGACGCGGAGAAGGTGGTCCGCCAACTCCTCCCGTGGCCCGCGGCCAGTCGGCTCGACGAACTGGCGCCCGACCGCCTCGAAGTGCCGTCGGGGTCGCGGATCCGGGTCGACTACACCGGCGACAACCCGGCGCTGCCGGTGAAGGTGCAGGAGGTGTTCGGCTGGGTCGACACGCCCCGCATCGCGGACGGCCGGGTACCCGTGGTGTTGCACCTGCTGACGCCCGCGGGCCGCGCGACGGCCGTGACCGGCGACCTGGCCTCGTTCTGGCGAACGGGGTACGCGCAGGTCAGGTCCGAGTTGCGCGGCCGGTACCCGAAGCACCGGTGGCCGGAGGACCCGATGACCGCCCCGCCCGCCCGTCGGTGACAGCCGTTGTCCGCGATGGGTCCTACGGTCGGGACATGGACCTGAACTGGACGAACGAACTGGTCGAGCAACTCGACTTCCACTGGCACAAGCACCTGGTGCCGCGGTTGGAGGGGCTCACCGACGAGGAGTACCTCTGGGAGCCGGTCGACGGGTGCTGGAACGTGCGCCCGGACGGTGGGGGCGGGTTCACGCTCGACTGGGCGACCCCGCCGCCCGTGCCGCCGCCGTTCACCACGATCGCCTGGCGGATCTCGCACATCGCGTCGGTCGTGCTGGACGCGCGAGCCGCCAACCACTTCGGCGACGGGTTCGACCTGGACGCCGTGCGCTGGCCGGGTACCGCGCAGGCCGGTCTGGACTACCTCCAGGAGTCGTACGCCGCCTGGCACAAGGGGGTTTCGGCGCTGGACGACGAAGGACTCGCGCGGCCGTGCGGTCCCGCGGAGGGCCCGTACCACGCCCACCCGTTCGCCACGCTCGTGCTGCACGTCAACCGCGAGGTCATCCACCACGGCGCCGAGGTCGCGACCCTGCGGGACCTCTACCGCGACCGGAGCAGCGGCAGGTAGACCTCGTCCACGATCTCGACCAGCACGTCGTCGGGCGCGTTCGGCACGCCTCGGGTGACGAACTCGTTGCGCAGCAACGCCACCGCGACCGTGGCCACGCGCGGGTGCAGTGCTCCGGGCCGCACCTCGCCCCTGGCCACGGCGCGGCCGAGGACGGTCAGCCACATCCACGCCCCGTCGTCGGTGGACCGCTCCCGCATGCGCTCCAGCAGGTCCGGGTCCGCCAGCAGTCCGCGCAGGATCTCGCCATAGGGCGACGACCACGTCCGGTTCGCCATCCGCAGCAGTTCCAGGACGTCGCCGCGCAGCTCGCCGGTGTCCGGCACCTCGACGGTGGTCGTGGTCAGCCGGTGGTACGCGGCGATGCCGAGCGCGGCCCGGTTCGGCCACCGCCGGTAGATGGCGTTCTTGTTGGTACCGGCCCGTTTCGCGACCCGGTCCATGGTCAGCCCCGGATAGCCGGACTCGGTCAGCTCCTCCACCGCGGCCTGGAGGATCGCTTCCTCCAGCGCGGCTCCGCGCCGTCGCGCACCGACCATGCACCCTCCCGGATTAGGTACTCACCGTACCTTGCGCCGACTGTCGACCGCCCGCTACGGTCCTCCTTAAGGTACTCCCAGTACCTTAAGGAGGAGTCATGAGGCACGGCATCACCTACGACACGGGCTTCCGCAGCGGGGGCTCCAGCACGCACGAGCCGTTCGACCCGGACGTCGTGCGGCGCGAGATGCGGATCATCCGCGAGGACCTGCACTGCGACGCCGTCCGGATCACCGGCGGCCACGTCGACCGACTGGAGGTCGCCGCCGTCCACGCCGCCGCGGTCGACCTGGAGGTGTGGATCTCGCCGTTCACCAACGACCTGACCACCGGCGAACTCCTGGACCTGCTCGCCGACGTGGCCGAACGCGCCGAGAAGATCCGCCTGGGCGGCGCGGAGGTCGTGCTGGTCACCGGGTCCGAGCTGACCCTGTTCACGACCGGCTTCCTGCCCGGCGACACGCTCGACGAGCGGCTCGCGCTGATCACCGGACGGCCACCGGAACTCGGCGTCGCGCTCGCCGCCGTCCCCAAGTTGCTCAACGACTTCCTCGCTCGGGCCGTCGACGTCGTGCGCGAGCGGTTCGGCGGCCGGATCACCTACGCGTCACTGGGTTTCGAGCAGGTCGACTGGGAGCCGTTCGACATCATCGCGACCGACGCGGGCTACCGGTCGGTGGAGGTCGCGGACGGGTACGAGGACGAGATGCGGGCCTTCGGCGCGCTGGACAAGCCCACGGCGATCACCGAGTTCGGCTGCACCACCCACCGCGGCGCGGCCGACCTCGGCGCGCGCGGCGCGTTCATGCTCGACTGGGACGGCGCCCGGCCGGTGGCGCTCAAGGGCGAGTACGTCCACGACGAGCAGGAGCAGGCCACCTACCTGCGGGAGGTGCTCGACGTGCTGGAGAGCACGGGCATCGGCACGGCGTTCGTGTGCACGTTCGTCACCTACAACCTCCCGTACGGCGAGGACCCCGCGAAGAACTTCGACGTGGCGAGCTACGGCGTGGTGAAGGTGCTGGAGAACGGGTTCGGCGAGACCTACCCGGACCTGCGCTGGGAGCCGAAGGCGGCGTTCGCCGCGCTGGCCGAGCGCTACGCCTGATCCGGCGTCGGCACCGGGATCTTCCCGTCGCGCAGCAGGGCCGTCGTCTCGGCGGCGAGGGTGCGCATGTCCGCCGTGCCACCGCTGTTCACCCAGGACCGCACGACGACCTCGATGACGTTGATGGCGAGCGCCGCCGTGAGTTGCGCGGTGACGCGGTCGGACGGATCGTCGAGCCGCTGGGCGACCTCGGCCGCCAGCGCGTCGCGCCACGACCACAGGACGTCGCCGAGCTGCGCCCGCACCGAGCCGTTCGGTCCGGAGATGTCGTAGACGGCCAGCACGCGCGCCGGGTCGGTCGCCATGACGTCGAGGACGCGGCCGATGACCGTGTTCAGCGCGACCGGCAGCGGCGCGACCGGCTGGGCGTGGAGTTCCTCCAGCGCGTCGAAGAGGCTCGTCCGGACGAACTCGACGACGAGCGTCTCCTTCGTCGGGAAGTAGCGGTAGAGGGTGCGCGGGCCCACCTCGGCGGCGACGGCGATCTGCTCGATCGTGGTCTGCTGGTAGCCGTTGCAGGTGAACAGCTCGAAGGCCTTCTCCGAGATCAGCCGGCGCGTCCGGGCCATCTTCTGCTCTCGGATACCCACGCCCACCTCCTCGGGTCGGACAACCGAAGGGGAGGCTAGCACCGCCACCAGCGCGTTCCCGGTACGTGACTTCGGCCACTTGCCGTCACGACTCACTCACTGGCAGTGTGGACATCGTGGCAGTTACTGCCACGATCTTCACCACCACGAGGGGTACGCGATGACCGAGGCACTGAGCAAACCGAGCACCGGGACATTCCCGACAGAACGGTCGAAGGACTGCCCGTTCGACCCCGCCGTGGGCTACCAGGAGTTCCGCGAGAAGGAGCCGATCGCCCGCGTCTCCTGCCCCGCGGGCATCGACGCCTGGCTCGTGACCAGGTACGACGACGTCCGCGTCGTGCTCAACAGCCCCGGCCTCAGCTCCGCGGTGCCCGTCATGGGCCACGCCAACCCGCAGGCCGACTTCACCACGCCGATGAACCCCGGCTCGATCATCCAGACCGACGGCGAGGCGCACGCCCGCCTGCGCAGGCTCCTGACGGCCGAGTTCACCGTCAAGCGCATCCAGGCCCTGCGCCCGTACATCCAGAAGCTGATCGACGACCACATCGACGCGATGCTCGCGAGCACCGAACCCGTCGACCTGGTCCGCGACTTCGCCCTGCCGATCCCGTCGCTGGTGATCTGCGAGCTGCTCGGCGTGCCCTACGAGCAGCGCGACCGGTTCCAGCAGCAGAGCGGCATCCTGACCTCGGTCGACGTCGACCCGGACGTCGCGATCCAGGCCAACGCGGAGATCCAGGGGTTCGTCTCGCAGCTCGTCGTCGACAAGATGCGGAACCCCACCGACGACCTGATCTCCCGGCTCATCAAGCGCGCCCAGGACGCGGGCCAGCCCCTGACCGTCGCGGAGCTCGTCGTCCTCGCCCTGTCGCTGCTGGTCGCGGGCCACGAGACGACCGCGAACATGATCACGTTGAGCACCTTGACCCTGCTGCGCAACCCCGACCAGCTCGAAGAGCTGCGGGCGAACCCCGACCTGGTGCCCGCGGCCGTCGAGGAGATGCTGCGCTACCTGTCCGTCGTGCAGTTCGGCCTGTTCCGGGCCATCACCGAGGACATCCCGCTCGGCGATGAGACGCTGCGCGCGGGCGAATGGCTGGTCACGTCGCTGGCGTCGGGCAACCGCGACACCGCCGCCTTCCCGAACGCCGACCAGCTCGACGTCCACCGCAAGGCGTCCGCGCACCTCGCGTTCGGCTACGGCGCCCACCAGTGCCTGGGCCAGCAGCTCGCGCGGGTCGAACTCCAGCAGGTGTTCAGCACGCTGTTCACCCGCATCCCCACCCTGCGCCTGGACGTCCCGTTCGAGGAGCTGAGGTTCAAGGACAACACCCTCGTCTACGGCGTCCGCTCGCTCCCCGTCGCCTGGTAACCCCACACCTCTTCAAGGAGAACACCCCATGCGCGTGAGCATCGACGAAGACGGCTGCGTCGGCGCGGGCCAGTGCGTCCTCGCCGCCCCGGACGTCTTCGACCAGCGCGACGAGGACGGGATCGTGGTGCTGCTGGACGAGGCGCCCGCTCCCCACCTGCACGACGCGACGCGCGAGGCCGCCGTGCTGTGCCCCGCACTCGTCATCCACCTGGCCGAGTGATGCCCGACATCGGACGCGTCGTGGTGGTGGGGGCCTCGGCGGCGGGGCTGACCACCGCCGAATCCCTGCGCCGCGGGGGCTTCGACGGCCTCATCACCCTGATCGGCGACGAACTGCACCTCCCCTACGACCGCCCGCCGCTGTCCAAGCAGGTGCTGCTGGGGACGTGGGAACCGGAGCGCACCGCGTTCCGCGACGACGCCACCTACCAGCGCCTGGACGTCGGCCTCCGGTTGGGCGCGACGGCCACCGGCGTCGACCTGGGGAAGCGGTCGGTCGCGCTGGCGTCCGGCGACCACGTCCCGTACGACCGGCTGGTCATCGCCACCGGCGTCCGCCCGCTCAAGCTCCGGCAGGGTCACGACCTGCGCGGCGTCCACGTCCTCCGCACGGTGGACGACGCGCTGGCGCTGCGGGCGGCACTGGCCGGGGCCACCTCGGTGGCCGTGGTGGGCGCGGGGTTCCTCGGCTCGGAAGCCGCCGCGGCGGCCCGCACCCTCGGCCTCGACGTCACCCTCGTCGACCTGGCGCCGGTCCCGATGTCCCGCCAGTTCGGCGACGAACTGGGCGGCTGGATCGGCGACCTGCACCGGGACAACGGCGTCGTGGTGAAGACCGGTGTCGGCGTGAACCGGCTGCTCGGCGACACCGAGGTCACCGGCGTGGAACTCGCCGACGGCACCACCGTCGACGCCGACGTGGTCCTGGTGGCCATCGGCTCCACGCCGGCGACCGACTGGCTGGAGTCGAGCGGCATCCCCCTGCGGGACGGGGTCCTGTGCGACTCCACCTGCCAGGCCGTCCCGACCGTCTACGCCGCGGGCGACGTGGCCCGCTGGCACAACGAGCGCTTCAAGGTCGACATGCGGGTCGAACACCGGATGAACGCCACCGAGCAGGCGATGGCCGTGGCCAAGAACATCCTCGGCGACCCGAAGCCGTTCACGCCGATCCCGTACTTCTGGACCGACCAGTTCGACGCGAAGATCCAGGCGTACGGCATCTTCCCGCCCGGTTCGACGATGACCGTCGCGCAGGGCAACCCGGCCGACCGCAAGTTCATCGCCCACTACCACCACGACGGTGACCTGGTGGGCGTCCTCGGCTGGAACATGCCGCGGGAACTCCGCGCGGCCCGCGCCCTGCTGACGCAGGACTAAAAACCCGCAGCGGTGGCGTTGCTCCAAGCGACGCCACCGCACACTTCGCCGGGGAGAAGATGACGCCCACCGAGGCAGGCCCGACCAGACTGAAGCTAGTGGGGCTACTGGGGGCCCTCTGCACCCTGGGCCCGATGTCGATCGACATGTACCTACCAGCGTTCCCCAGCATGGCCACCGAACTGGAAGCGGCGGCCCCGCAGATCCAGCTCAGCCTCACCACGTTCATCATCGGCCTGGCACTGGGCCAACTGCTGGCGGGCCCGATCTCGGACGCCATCGGCCGCCGGAAACCGCTGCTGGTAGGCCTGGCCGCCTACATCACGTTCTCCCTGCTCTGCGCCATCGCCCCCACGGCGCTGGCGCTGGCGGGCCTGCGCTTCATCCAGGCCCTGGGCGTGGCGGCGGGTTTCGTCGTGGCCACGGCCGTCGCCAGGGACCTCTTCTCCGGTCTCGCCATGGCCAAGTTCATGAGCCTGCTCATGCTGGTCAACGGCCTGGGCCCGGTGATCGCGCCGGTGCTCGGCGGCCAGGTGCTCCGCCTCACGAGCTGGCGGGGCACCTTCCTGGTCCTCGCCATCATCGGCGCGATCCTGCTGACCATCCTCGCCTTCGCCCTACCGGAAACCCACAAACCCGAGAACCGGGTCCCCGCCAACCTCAGGGGCACCCTCAGGACCTTCGGCAAACTCCTCAGGGACCGCTACTTCCTCGGCTACGCCCTGGCGGCCTCGTTCGCCCTCGGCAGCCTCTTCGCCTACGTCTCGGGCGCCAGCTTCGTACTCCAGAAGGTCTTCGGCCTGAGCCCCCAGCAGTTCAGCCTCGTCTTCGGCGTCAACTCACTGGGCATCCTCCTGGCAGGCCTGCTCAACACCTGGCTAACGGGCAAGCTCATGCCCAGGACGCTCCTCAAGGCAGGCCTGGGCATGGCCACCACGGGCGGCGCCGGCCTGCTGGCCGCGGGCGTGCTGGGCGGCGGCCTGCTCACCTTCCTGCCTGCGCTCTTCCTGCTGACCACCAGCGTCGGCGTCCTGCTCCCCAACGCCGCCAGCCTCGCCATGAACCGCCACCCGGAAGCGGCGGGCAGCGCCTCGGCCCTGCTGGGCGTCCTGCAATTCCTCGCGGGCGGCCTCATCGCCCCGGTGGTGGGCGCGGCGGGCACGGAGAGCGTCCTCCCGATGGCGGCCGTCATGGCAGGCCTCACCATCGCGGCGACCCTCGCCTTCACCCTCTTGACCAGAGGCGACAAGGGCATCACCAGGGAACCGGACGCTATCCCGCGACCAGCGGAGGCCGCCGCCCACTAGCCGAACGGTGGAGGACGCCGTAGACCGGGGTGGTCCCGTCGGCGGCGAGCGCCCGAAAGCGCTCCGGTGGTGTCCAGCCCGTGGCCAGCAACGCCGTCGGGTCGGCCCGTTCCAGCGGCAGCACCTCGCCGGTGTCGAGGCCGCGCAGGACCGAGACGGACGGGGTGGCCAGGTCGGAGGCGACGTCGACGGCGTACCGCCCGGACGGGGACGCCGCGAGGTCGTGCTCGAGGTCGTCGTCGGTGACCCGCCGGAGGTCCCCGCCGTCGAGGCCGACCCGGTAGACCTGCCGGTGCACACCTCGGGGTCGTTCACCATCGCGTACCGGAAGGAGCGCAGCTCAGGTCGACCGCCGTCCGGCGGGGCGGCGCGAACCAGGTGCATCAGACCCAGTCCGCGCTGGTCGATGCGGTGGGTGAGCAGGCGGGTGGAGTCCGGTGACCAGACGGCCAGCGGCGGCGGGGAGATGCCGAAGGTGGCCAGCAGCGCGGTGCTGTCGTTCGCGTCGGGCGTGCGCGCGTAGGGCTGGTCCTCGGTGCCGTCGGAGGTGAGCTGCCGTTCCAGGCCCGTCGCCGCCTCCCGGACCCACAGGTCGTGCCCGCGCCGGAAGGCCAGGTGCTTGCCGTCGGGCGAGGGGAGCTCGTGCGGTGCGTGGTCCGGGGTGGGGTCCGGGACGGGGGTCCTGGTCCACGCCGCGCAGTCGACCTCGTAGCTCTCCGTGCCGTTCTCGCCGAGGACCGCGTACTGGAAGGCGTCGGCTGTCCCGAGCCGGCGGGGACGAACACGGGACCGGGTGACCAGTTCCCTCGTCCGGGCGGGCAACAGGCGTTCCGCGACTGCGTAGCGTGCGGCGAGGTTGGTCACCTCCAGCCGGACCCCGCTCATCTCGCAGGCCCCGACGAGCCGGGCGGCGTCGTGGACCGGTGAGCAGACCGGTGCCGGAGCTCGCGGGGTGATCCCCGCCAGGCTCCCGAACAGCTCGCGGAAGACCTCGTCGGCGAAGGGGTAGCCGAGGGAGGGGCAGTTCACCGTGGTCGCGACGGCGAGGTCGTGCTCCGGCGCCCACAGCAGGTAGGAGGATCCGGCGACGTTCGTGCCCGAGTGCCCGACCAGGGTGCCGCCGTCCCAGGAGCGTCCGCAGGGGCCGAGCCCCCACCAGTCCGCCACCAGCGTCGGCGGCACCGCCACCTGCGGGGTCACCATCCGGTCGACCGAGGAGGCGGCCAGGATCTTCGCACCGGTGAGCGCGGTGCCCCGGCTGAGGAAGACCGCGGCGAACCGGGCCAGGTCACCCGCGCTCTGGCACAGCGTGCCGCCCGCCGGTCCCATCGAGCGCGTGAGCGACCAGTGCCGCAGCACGCGCGGGTCCGCCCCGCCCACGTGCCCCAGCGCGTGCCGCCTCCAGATCGCCTCCTCGGCGGTGGTGGCGGAGTTGACCAGGCCGGCGGGTTCGAGCAGCCGCTCCCGCAGCACCCGGTCCCATGGCAACCCGGTGACGTGCTCGACGAGCCTGCCGGAGATGGTCGTCGAGGCGTTGGAGTAGCCGAAGCCCCGGCCCGGCTGGAACGACAGCGGCACGTCGGCCAGCGCCTCGACGTAGCGGGTCACCGCGTCCGCTCCCGCGCCGTGGTCGGTGTACGGACCGTTGTCGATGCCGCTGGACATGCTCATCAGGTGCCGGGGCGTGACGGTGCGGGTGGCGTGACGGTGCGGGTGGCGTGCGCGTCGGGGAGCCGGAAGCCGGGCAGTTGCTCGCCGACCGGCTCGTCCAGCCCGATGCGGCCCTCCTCGACCAACCGCATCACCAGGACAGCGGTGTGCACCTTGGTCGTGGAGCCGATCTGGAACAGCGTGTCCGGGGTGACGGGGACCCCTGGCTGCCGACGGCGGTCTGGGTGCGGCTGCTGGCGTCCCTCGGTCTGCCCGCCGCGACCGCGCGGACCTCACTGCACCGGATGGACAAGGGCGGCTACCTCGACCGGGCGGCACGGGACGGCGTGTCCGGGTACGCCATGAGCGGGGCCTGGCACCGGTTCGTCGCGGCGGGCGAACCCGGCTGGGCGGACCGGGTCGACGAGCAGACCCGTTGGCTACTGGTGCTCTTCAGCGTCCCCGAGGCCCGGCGAGACCTCCGGCACGCGCTGCGCGCGCTGCCGGAGCGCTCCGGTCTCACCCCGATGGGCAACGGGACGTGGCTGGGCCCCGAGGTGCTCGCCCCCGAGGTGGAGCGAGTGCTGCGGGAGTCCGAACTGAGCGGCTACGCGGACCTGTTCCTCGCCGAACACCAGGGCTTCGGACCGGGCCTCGCCGAACGGTGCTGGAACCTCGACGAAGCCGCGCGCGAAGCGGGCGACTTCGTCCGGGCAGTACACGAGGCAGCGAACCGCCACTCGGCCGAGCACGCCTTCCTGGACGTGGTGACCCTGCACAACGCCTGGCGAAGGCTGCAACCACGCATCCCGCCGCTGCCATCCAGGATGTTCCCCCCGAACAGCGGTTCCTGGGTCAAAGCCGAAACGGCGCTAAAAGACCTGCTCACCACCCGACTACCCGCCGCACGAACCTGGGTAGACACACTGCGCGCACAGTAAGTACCTCTAACCAGCCACAAGGCCACAAGATCAGCAACCCGCACCCATCGACACCCACGCCCACCCGCAGGCGGCCGACCAAACCCGCACCCATCGGCAGCCACGCCGGGGGGTGCAGGGGGCGAAGCCCGCCCTGCCTCGGGGTCCGGGGCGGGAGCCCCGGTGTGATGACCGAAAAGAGCCATGCCCGCGTCCTCCGCGGGCATGGCTCTAGGACGAATGGAGGTGCCGGGAATCGAACCCGGGTCCTCTGCCGGCTCATCAGGGCTTCTCCGTGCGCAGTCAACTACGTCTCTACTCGGCCCGACCGATCACGTTGACAAGTTCGGTCTGACAGGCCCAGACACTGTGGGATTCCCAACCAGTTCCCGTGCCCGGAACTGGAGGTGAGCCTCCTAGCTGATGCCGGGATCCGGAACGGAGGCGCTTCCGGGCCGACAGCGTTTTCCCTAGCCTCAGGCGGCGAGGGCGAACGCGCGCTGGTCGTTAGACTTGGCGCTTATAGGTTTGCGATGACGCTTGCGGTGGTCTCTCGCCTGCACCGGCACGCTTCCCCTGAATCAACGAACAAAGTCGAAACCGTTCACCCCCGTCGGGTGTTGCTGATGTTGCTCCGCACAGCATAACGCCCCCGCGCCCGAGTCTCATCCCAATAGGCTTGGTAGGGCTGGCCCCACCCCCGGCACGCTGGTCTACCTGATGGTTCGGGGGACCCGCTCCGGTGATGCTGGTCTGGCACACCGAGACGGACCTAGGCGGGGACATGACGACGCGAGCACTTTCGAAGATTGCCAGGACCAGCGTGTTCCTGCTGCTCAACTTCTTCCTCAGCACGCTGTGGTTCGTGCTCCTCGTCAGCCTGTTCTCCACCAGCATCGGGTTGGCGGTCGTCTGGGTCGGGGTGCCGCTGCTGGCGGTGACACTGCTGGTGGCGCGCGGGGCGTCGACGTTGGAGCGGGCTTGGACGCGGACGATGCTGGACGTCCACATCCCGAGCCCGTACCGGCCGCTGCCGGAGGAGGGCGGGCTGCTGCCGCGGATGAAGGGGATCCTCACCGATCCGGCGAGCTGGCGGGACTTCGGCTACTGGATGCTGATGTTCCCGGTGAGCATCGTCGAGTTCGTCGCGGTGGTCGTGTTCTGGCCGGTGGTGATCAGCCTGGTCGCGTACCCGCTCTACCTGGGCAACCTGCCGTCGTACTTCGTCGTGGACCTGCCGACCGGCGGCGAGTGGGCGATCAACTCGTTCACCAACGCGCTGCCCGTGACGGTGCTGGGCCTGCTGCTGGGCCTGCTCACGGTGCCGCTGCTCCGGGGTATGGGCCACCTGCACGGGCTGCTGGCGTCGTCGATCCTCGGCCCGTCCCGCACGGCCGTGCTGTCCGCCGAGACGAAGCGGCTGGCGGCAAGCCGGGCACGCGGCGTCGACTCGGCGGAGGCGGAGCGGCGGCGCATCGAACGGGACCTGCACGACGGCGCGCAGCAGCGGCTGGTCTCGGTGGCGATGACGCTGGGCCGGGCGAAGACGAAGATGGAGTCGGACCCGGACGCCGCCCGCGAGCTGATCGCCGAGGCGCACGTGGACGCGAAGCTCGCCATCTCCGAGCTGCGCGACCTGGCCCGCGGCATCTACCCGTCCGTGCTGGGCGACCGCGGGCTGGACCCGGCGCTGTCGTCGCTGGTCTCGAAGTGCCCGATCCCGGTCGACCTGAGCGTGGACGTGGAGCCCCGGCCGCCGACGGCGGTGGAGAGCGCGGCCTACTTCACGGTCGCCGAGACGTTGACGAACATCGCCAAGCACGCGGGTGCGACGCGCGCCCAGGTGAAGGTGTTCCGGACCGACCACTCGGTGGTCGTGGAGGTCACGGACGACGGCAAGGGCGGTGCCGAGGTGCGTCCGGGTGGAGGCCTCGCGGGGCTCGCGGACCGTGCTGCGACCATTGACGGCGTGGTCGTCGTGGTCAGCCCCATCGGTGGGCCGACAGTGATCCGGACGGAGCTGCCGTGCGCGTGGTGATCGCGGAGGACTCGGTCCTCCTGCGGGTGGGGGTCCAGCGGTTGCTGGCCGACGAGGGCATCGAGACGGTGGCCGCCGTCGACGACGGTGTGGCGCTGCTCAAGGCCGTCGAGGAGCACCGGCCGGACCTGGCGCTGGTGGACGTGCGGATGCCCCCGACGTTCACCGACGAGGGGCTGCGGGCGGCGATCGAGGCCCGCAAGCGCATCCCGAACCTGCCGGTGCTGGTGCTCTCGCAGTACGTGGAGGAGCGCTACGCGGTCGAACTGCTGGCCGGTGGCGCGAGCGGCGTCGGGTACCTGCTCAAGGAGCGGGTGGCCGACGTCGCCGAGTTCGTCGCGGCCGTGCGCCGGGTCGCGGGCGGCGGCACGAGCATCGACCACGAGGTCATCACGCAGCTCATGGCGCGCAGCAAGCGCAACCCGGTCGACAACCTGACCGCGCGGGAGCGCGAGGTGCTCGGGCTGATGGCCGAGGGCCTGTCGAACGCGGCCATCGCGGCGTCGCTGGTGGTGTCCGACGGGGCCGTCGAGAAGCACGTGGGCAACATCTTCGCGAAGCTCGGGCTGGAGCCCAGCACGTCCGAGCACCGCCGCGTCCGGGCCGTGCTCGCCTACCTCGACGTCGGGTAGCCCAGGAGGCGCGCGGGGTTGTCGTGCAGCACCGCGCGGAGGAACGGCGTCCCGAGGCGGTCGTCTGCGGCCGCCCAGCCCGCGATGGCCCGCAACTGCTCCGCGTAGGAGTACGGGATGTTGGGGAAGTCCGTGCCGAGCACGACCCGGTCCGGCACGTCCGCGATCCGCGCCGCCCAGTCCGCGGGCAGCGGCTGGGTCCGCTCGGTGAACGGCACCCCCACCATCGTGGTGTCCAGGTGCACGTTCGGGTACTCGGCCACGAGGTCCAGTGCCGCGCCGTAGTCCGGCATCCCCGCGTGCGCGATCACGGCCGTGAGCCGCGGGTGCCTGCGCAGCACGGCCTCGTAGCGGTCCAGGCCCGTGTGCGCGCCGGGCACCGGTCCGTGGCCGCAGTGCACGACGGCGGGCACGCCCGCTTCGGCCAGCAGCCCCCACGCGGCGTCCAGCAGCGGGTCCGCGGGGTCGTACGCGCCCACCTGGACGTGCGCCTTGACGCACCGGGCGCCCGCGTCGAGCGCCTTGGCGAGGTAGACCTCCACGCCCGGTTCGGGGAACACGGTCGCGGTCGGCACGGCCCCCGGCGTGCGCCGCCCGAAGTCGACGGCCCACTCGGTGAGCCACTCCCCCATGCCGGGCTTGTGCGGGTACACCAGCGGGGCGAACCCGACCACGCCGAGCGCCCGCAGGCGGTCCAGGCGGTCCGGCTCGGGGAGGCGGTAGTGGATCGGCCACGGCGTGCCGTAGTGCGCGGCGGCGCGGTCGAAGAACGCCCACACCTTCGCGAGCACCCGTTCGGGCATGAAGTGCACGTGCAGGTCCACGAGACCGGGAAGTCCCAGGCCGGTGACCCAGCCCGGGACTCCCTCGTCGTTCTCGGGCCCGTTCAGTACCGGCCCCCGCGGCCCTTCAGCGCCCGGCCGTAGGCCTTCTGGATGTCGCGGTCGGCGTCGCGCTTGGCGATGTCCTGGCGCTTGTCGTAGGCCTTCTTGCCCTTCGCCAGCGCCAGCTCGACCTTGACGTACCCGTCGCTGAAGTACATCGACAGCGGGATCAGGCTCAGACCGCTCTCCTTGGTCTTGCCGATCAGCCGCTCGATCTCACCCTTGTGCAGCAGGAGCTTCCGCCTGCGCCGCACCTCGTGGTTGGTCCACGTCCCCGCCACGTACTCGGGGATGTGCAGCGCGTGCAACCAGATCTCGCCGTCGTCGACCTGGGCGAAGGCGTCCACAAGGGACGCTCGCCCGAGCCTGAGGCTCTTCACCTCGGTGCCGACGAGCACGACACCCGCTTCGAAGACGTCGAGGATGGTGTAGTCGTGCCGAGCCTTGCGGTTCGACGCGATCACCTTCCTGCCGCGTTCCTTGACCATGATGCGACTTTACGTGACCGGGCCAGCGGTTAAAGCCGGACGTACAGGCGCAGGGTGACGTAGCCGGTCAAGGCCGAGATCAGCACCGACACGCCGAACAGGATCGGCGCGATGATCAGCACGTCGAGCTGCCCGAGCGTCGGCAGGATGCCGGACGAGAACAGGTCCCCGAGCACCCTGTCCAGGATGAACGCCTTGAACAGGATCAGGCCCACGACCGAGACGACGGCGCCGATGATGCCCGCGACCACCGCCTCGATGAGGAACGGCAACTGCGTGTACCACCGCGTCGCGCCCACCAGGCGCATGATGCCGACCTCTGTCCGCCGCGTGTACGCGGAGACCTGGATCGTGTTCGAGATCAGCAGCAGGGCGGCCAGGGCTTGCAGCAGCGCCAGGAACAGCGCGCCGTCGCGAACGCCGTTGAGGACGTTGAACAGCCGGTCCAGGAACTTGCCCTGGTCGTCGACGCTCTTCACGCCCGCCTTGCCGGAGAACTCCCGCACGATCACGTCCGCGCGTTCCGGGTCTTCGAGCTTCACCCGGAACGTGGCCGGGATGGCCTCCGGACGGGCCAGCTTCACCAGTTCCGGCTGGGCCTCGAAGATCCGCTTGAAGCGCTCGAAGCCCTTCTCGCGGTTCTCGAAGACGACCGTCTCGACGCCGGACGTCGTCTGGAGCGAGGTGCGCAGACCGGAGCAGGGCTGACTGGAGCAGTCCTGGTCGTTCGCGCTGACGTCGTTGGTGAGCAGGACCGCTACTTCGAGCTTGCCCTGGTAGTTGGCCTGCATCTTGTCGACCATGCGGACGACGAGCAAACCACCACCGAGCAGGCCGAGCGAGATAGCGGTCGTGAGGATCATCGCGATGGTCATCGTGACGTTCCGGCGCAGGCCGGTGACGACCTCGCTGAACACGAAGCTGGTACGCATCGGGGGTGGCGTTCCTTGGGGTCGGGGAAAGGAGTGCGGGGGCTAGCGGCCTACGCCGTAGACGCCCCGCGCGTCGTCTCGGACGACACGACCGTTGTCGAGTTCGACGACGCGTCGCCGCATGGAGTCGACGATCCCGTGGTCGTGGGTGGCCATCACGACGGTCGTGCCGGTGCGGTTGATCCGCTCCAGCAGCAGCATGATGTCCTGGCTGGTGTCGGGGTCCAGGTTTCCGGTCGGCTCGTCGGCGATGAGCACGAGCGGGCGGTTCACGAACGCGCGCGCGATGGCCACGCGCTGCTGCTCACCACCGGACAACTCGTGCGGCAGGCGGTCGGCCTTGCCCTCCAGCCCGACGAGCTGGAGCACCTCGGGCACCACCTTCACGATGGTGTTCTTCGGCTTGCCGATGACCTCCAGCGCGAACGCGACGTTCTCCGCCACGGTCTTCTGGGCGAGCAGTCGGAAGTCCTGGAAGACGCAGCCGATGGACTGGCGCAGGCGGGGGACCCTGCGCCGGGACATCTTCGCGACGTCGAAGTTGGACACGTAGACGCGTCCCTTGCTCGGAACCTCTTCACGGAGCAGCAAGCGCAAGAACGTGGATTTTCCGGACCCTGAAGGTCCGATGAGGAACACGAACTCGCCCTTGTCCATCTCGACCGAGACATCGTCGAGTGCGGGGCGCGTGGAGGTCTTGTAGACCTTGGAAACGTGTTCGAGGCGAATCACGAGGGCGGAGTCTACTCGCGGGCCCGGTAAAGCCTTCGTCTCGCCCGCTGAAGTGCGGAGCGTGACGACTCGTCACCGGTCAGGACGACTGCTGCTGCTTGCGCCACCGGATGCCCGCCTCCAGGAAGTCGTCGATCTCCCCGTCGAGCACGGCGCCGGGGTTGCCGACCTCGTGCTCGGTCCGGAGGTCCTTGACCATCTGGTACGGGTGCAGCACGTACGAGCGCATCTGGTTGCCCCAGCTCGACCCGGTGTCCTTCAGCGCGTCCATCCGGTCCTTGTCCTCCTGGCGCTGCCGTTCGAGCAGCTTCGCCTGGAGGACGGCCATCGCGGTCGCCTTGTTCTGCAACTGCGAGCGCTCGTTCTGGCAGGACACGACGATCCCGGTCGGGATGTGCGTGAGGCGCACGGCGGAGTCCGTCGTGTTCACGCCCTGACCACCGGGACCGGACGACCGGTACACGTCGACGCGGAGGTCCTTCTCGTCGATCTCGACGTGGTCCGTCTGCTCGACCACGGGCACGACCTCGACGCCCGCGAACGACGTCTGGCGGCGACCCTGGTTGTCGAACGGGGAGATCCGCACGAGCCGGTGCGTGCCCTGCTCGACGGACAGCGTGCCGTAGGCGTACGGGGCCGTCACGCGGAACGTGGCGGACTTGATGCCCGCCTCCTCGGCGTAGGACGTGTCGAACACGTCGACGCCGTAGCCGTGGCGTTCGGCCCAGCGGGAGTACATGCGGAGCAGCATCTCGGCGAAGTCCGCCGCGTCGATGCCACCCGCCTCGGCACGCACGGTGATGAGCGCGTTGCGCTCGTCGTACTCGCCGGAGAGGAGCGTGCGGACTTCCAGGGAAGCGATTTCCTCGCGCAGCTTCGCCCGTTCGGCGTCGGCGTCGGCGATGCTGTCCGCGTCGTCCTCGGCCTCGGCGAGCTCGTACATGATGCCGAGGTCTTCGAGGCGGCTGCGCAGGTTCGTGATGCGGCGGAGCTCACCCTGCTTGTGCGACAGCTCGCTGGTGAGCTTCTGCGCCTTCTCCTGGTCGTTCCAGAGGTCCGGGAGAGCGGCCTGCTCCTCCAGATCGGCGACCTGGGCGCGCAACGTGTCGAGGTCCATCACCGCCTCGATGCTGCCGAGAGTCGCGGAGAGGTCCTTGATGTCTGCTTCGACGTCCGGGTTCACGACGAAAGATTACGCCGGCACCGGCCGCGATGAGCGACCGGTGGCCGGGTAACCGGGGCTTCAGGCCGTCGGAATGGCGTCCAGCAGCTTCAGGACGGCCTTCGCATGAGCGAGGCCGAACTCGGCCACCGCCTTCGCGTAGGGGTCCTCAGCCGTCTTCACGGCGGTCTTGGCGCTCTCCTGCTCGGCGCCGTACACCCCGCGGGCGGTGTCCACGAGGCCCGTCCGCTGCTTCGCCGTCAACGACCCGGCGTGCACCAGGCGGAGGATGAGCGGGCTGCGGAGGTGGTCAGGACCCGGCTCCGAGAGGAGCCAGTTCTTGAACGCCTTCTTGCCCGCCGCGGTCAGCACGTACTGCTGGCTGGAGCGCGGTCCCTGCTTGCCAAGCCGCAACAGACCCGCGTCGGCGAGCGCGGGCAGTTCGCGGTAGACCTGGCTGCGGGTGACGCTGAAAAACGCGCCGAAGCGCTCTCCGGCCTCGGCCACGAGCTGGCCACCGGTCTTGGGTCCGTCGTGCAGCAGCCCGAGCAGGGCCGCGGCGGTCGCATTGAGGTCCGACATAACACCAACGGTGCCACGATGTCGGACCGCTGTCCACAATGGTCAACCGTTCTGTCCACAGTGGCTGATCACGGGCTAGTGGAATTGGGCCATGCGGAGCAACGGAAAGCTTCATACGGTGACGACGCCCTGATCGACACCACGCTTTCGGCCGCTTGACCGCCCTCGTCCATCTCGCGTGGAAAACCCCTTGGGGCCAACGGAAGTCAGGCATGCGCACGACCGCCTCACTCGAACGGCAGCAAATGTGCGGTCCGATCTCACCCGCCGCAGCCGAACCGGGCGGAACCGGGGCTTGGACGTTCGCACAACAGGCTGGACTTCGCCTCGGAGCCTGGCGCGGGGCTCGAGGGCTGGAACGATCAGTCTTGGCGCGTGGCCTGGTCGGGGCTCGCCCTAGTCGGAGGTGCGGGAGATGGGCATCAAGTGGATGGACGGCAAGGTCGCTCGTGGCGCCAAGGTCGTTCGAGGCGCGCGGGCGTGGGCGAGCGGGACGATCCCCGAGCAGTCGGGGAAGGACGAGTGCATGGTGTGCGGCAAGCAGATCCGTCGCAGTCGGAACGTGAGCGGCGAAGGTCGGATCTGCTCGTTGGCGTGCAACCAGTACTGGGTGGAGAACATGAGCTGACGCGCTTTGAGTGTTGGTTCGGGGTTGGGTGTTGGGTTTGGTGCTGGAGGGGTCCGTCCTGGGTTGGGGTGGGCCTCTTCCGCATTTTTCGGGGTTGGGTTGGGGGGTTGGTCGGCGCGGCTGGCGGTTCCAGCGGAGTCGGTCGCGGGTGGGTGGCGGTTCCAGCGGGGTCGGGCAGGGTGGGTGGCGGTTCCAGCGTGGTGTGGCCGATTTGACTTGGGGCCCCTAGATTTGCCCCTTTGTCGGGCCTAAAACGGCAGGTCAGAGGCCGATGCCCGACTGAGTTTAAGGGGCAAATCCCCCAAGTAAAATCGGCCACGCTCTAGGGCCTCGTACCTACTTGGGTTGTGGGTCGCCACGCGACTCCCGCAGGTGGGTCCGTTCGAGTTGGGGCGGCGCGAGTGGAGGTGCGGGCTGCCGCGCGGTGCTGGGAGGCGATCCCGTGTCGGTCACGCCGCGAGATGGGCACAACCCACAGTCCAGTCAGCCAGTCCAGCCAGTCCCGGCGGCCAGTCCTGACAGCCAACCAGTCCAGCCAGCAGGTCCGGGCGGCCAGTCCAGTTAGTCAGCCCAAGCGACCAGTCCAGGCAGGCGGCCAGCCAGTCAGTCCAGTAGTCCAGTCCAGACAGCCACCCCAGACGGCCAGTCCAGCCAGCCAGTCGGCCACGCCAGGCGGCCAGCCAGCCCAAGCGGCCCGCAGCCAGCAGTCCAGTCGAGGCGGCCAGCCAGCCTGAACCAGCCAGTCCAGGCAGCCAGCCAGTCCAGTGAGTCGGCCCAAGCGGCCTGTCCAGGCGACCACCCCACCCAGCCAGTCCAAGCGGCCAGGCTCCGACCAGCCCTTGCCTTACCTGGCCTCTGGCCTCTGGCCCGACCAACTCTCACCCCTGCCCGGCTCGCAAGTCACACTTCCCCCGCGCCGCGACACAACAAAAGATCCCCGCCGACCCAAAGGCCGACGGGGATCTTCATATAAGTAGCGGGGACAGGATTTGAACCTGCGACCTCTGGGTTATGAGCCCAGCGAGCTACCGAGCTGCTCCACCCCGCGCCGCTTAACTTCATTTACTTGTTTCACTCTGTCCTGCTGAGAACAACTATACACCCTTCCGCACCCGCTTTTTACCACCCCCACCTACACCACGTTCCCGCAGCTCAGAGCACCGCAGCGCCCACCTGGCCCTCATCGGCCACACCAAGCCCCGCAGCCTCACCAGCAACTGGCGCAAAAGCAAAAGACCCCCGTACGACCGAAGTCGTACGGGGGTCTTTTGAACCAGTAGCGGGGACAGGATTTGAACCTGCGACCTCTGGGTTATGAGCCCAGCGAGCTACCGAGCTGCTCCACCCCGCGCCGTTGTTGCTGAGCAGAACTGTACGCGGTCCCTCCGGAAACATGCAAATCGGGTGGCCCCCAATGGTGGGGACCACCCGATTTCGCAGCTCAGGCGCTCGTCAGCCCGATGGTGTCGCGGTGGGTGCGACGACGGACGACGACGAAGGCGCCGATGAGGTGCCGGTGGCGCTGGCGGCCTCGAACCTCTTCGAGGCGTCGTCCAGGGCCTTGTAGGCGTTGCCCAGCGCGGCGAAGTCGCCGCTGGCCTGCGCGGCCCTGATGGCGGTGATGGCCGCCTGCATGTCCTTCACGGCCTGCGCCAGGTCGCCGCTCCCCTGTCCGTTGGTGGGAGGGGTGGTGGTCGTCGGTGACGTGGGTGTGGTCGACGGCTGGTTGGTGCCGCCTGGGACGTTCGGGACCTGGGTCGAGGCGCCGGTCAGCACCTGTTCCAGTGCCTCGGCCAGCGTCGGTGCGTACCCGACCTTGTCGCCGAAGCTCACGAGCACCTTCGACAACTGCGGGAACGACGTGTTCTGGCTCGCCCGTTCGATGTAGACGGGCTCCACGTACAGCAGGCCGCCGCCGACCGGCAGGGTCAGCAGGTTGCCGTAGACGACCTTCGTCTTCTGCTGCGTCAGCAGGTTCAGCTCCGAACTGACCGTCGCCGACGTCAGGAACTGGGTCTGGATCTGCTGCGGACCCTTGGCCTCGTTGTTCAACGTCAGGACGCTGATCTTCCCGTAGTTGTCCGGGTCGGATCTCGCCGTGACGTACGAGGCCATGAACTCCCGGTTCTGCCTCACCAGCGAACTGGTCAACTGGAAGCTGACCTTGTTCGGCTCGGTGGAGGTCGGGTCGCCCGCCACGACGTAGAACGGCGGTTGCTGGTCGCGCGGTTGCTGCGCGGCCTGCGCCTGCTGCTCCAGGGTCGTCGCGTTGTCGATCGTCGGGTCGGACGGGACGCCCCAGAACGAGACGCCGGAGAAGAACGAGCGCGGGTCGTCGACGTGGTACTTCGACAGCGTTTCGCGCTGGACCTTGAACAGGTCCTCCGGGTAGCGGAAGTGCTCGCGCAGCGACGCGGAGATCTCGCTGTTCGGCTTGACCGTGCCGGGGAACACGCCCATCCACGCCTTGAGGACCGGGTCCTGCTGGTCCATCTCGTAGAGGGTCACGGTGCCGTCGTAGGCGTCCACAGTGGCCTTGACGGAGTTGCGGATGTAGCTGATCTCGTCGTTCGGCAACTGCGCGACGCCGGGGAGCGAGTCGTTGGTGACCTCGCCGAGGGGGGTCTTCTTGGCGTACGGGTAGTTGTCGAGCGTGGTGTAGCCGTCGACGATCCAGGTGATCTTGCCGTCCACAATGGCCGGGTACGGGTCGCCGTCGACCGTCAGCCACGGGGCGACCTGCTCGACGCGGTCCCTGGGGTGCCGGTTGAAGATGATCTTCGACTCGTCCGTGATCGCCTGGTTGAACAGGATGTTCCGCTCGCCGTAGGCCGCGGCGAACACGAGCTTGTTGAACAGGCCGCCGATGCGCACGCCGCCGGAGCCGGTGTAGGTGTACGACGAGCTGTCGGTGTCGTACTCGCCGGGTGCGCCGGAGTCGCGGCCGCCGACGATCGCGTAGTCACCCGCGCTGCCGAGCTCGCCGTAGTACGTGCGCGGCTGCTCCACGCCGAAAGGACCGGGCTGGACCTTGCCGTCCGGCGCGACCTCGCTGGCCTGGAACACCGGGTAGCCACCGTTGCCGCCGTTGTCGGCGGGGGTGTTCACCTTGCTCGCCTCGGCGGCGACGAAACCGTTGCCGTGGGTGTAGATCAGGTGCTGGTTGATCCAGTCGCGCTGGCCCTGCGGGATGCCCGCGGTGTTCAGCTCGCGGACCGCGACGATGTAGTCCTGGAGCTGGTCGTCGATCTTGTACCGGTCGACGTCGAGCTTCTCCGGGAAGGCGTAGAACGGCCGCAACTGCTGGAACTGGGTGAAGGTCTTGGCCACCACGGCGGGGTCGAGCAACCGGATGTTGCCCAGCGTCGCCTGGTCCTTCTTCAGCTCGTCGAGGGACACGTTCTGCTTGCCCTCGTACGGTTTCGTCTCGACCTTGTCGTCGGTGAGCCCGAACGCCTCCTTGGTCGCGTTGATGTTGCGCTTGATCGACTCGGCTTCGCGCTCGATGGCGTTCGGCTTGACCGAGAACTGCTCCAGCACGGCGGGCCACGCGGCGCCAACGAGCACGCTGGACAGGATCAGCAGCACCGTCGCGATGGCGGGGAGCTGGACGTTGCGCAGCACCGCGCCGACGAAGAACGCGATGGCGCAGAACACCGCGATGCACAGCAGGATCAGCTTGGCGGGCAGCACCGCGTTGAGGTCGGTGTACGTCGCGCCGTTGAACTTGTCGTTGCGGTCCGAGAACAGCAACATGTACCGGTCGAAGAAGTACGCGACCGCCTTGAGCAGCACGAACACGCCCGCGACGATGGCGAGGTGCGCGCGCGACGGGCCGGAGAGCTGGCCGCCGCGGCCCGCGAGGCGGATGCCGCCGAACAGGTAGTGCGACACGACGGCGCCGACGAAGGACACCGCGGTGGCGATGAACAGCCACGACAGCAGCCACGTGTAGAACGGCAGCTTGAAGGCGTAGAAGCCGATGTCGTGACCGAACTGCGGGTCGGTCACGCCGAACGGGGTCGCGTTGAGGAAGAGCTGGAACTGCTGCCAGTCCGCCTGCGCCGACACCCCCGCGATCAGGCCGATCACGGCCGGGATGCCGATCGCGAACAGGCGCATGCGGCGCGACACGACGGCGCGGTAGCGCGCCACCGGGTCGTCCGGGCCCGTCACGGGCACGAACACCGGTCGGGTGCGGTACGCGATGATCAGGTTGATCGCGACGAGACCGCCCACGAGCAGCCCCACGCCGAGGAAGAGTCCGAGCCGGGTCAGCAGCACGGTGCTGTACACACCGCGGAACTGGACCTCGCCGAACCACAGCCAGTTGACGTAGGTGCCCAGCAGGCGTGATCCGGTGATCAGCCCGACCAGGATCACGCCGCCGATGATGAGCAGCAGCCTGCTTCGTCGGGACAGTTTGGGCAGTCCGACCGGGGGCCGTGTGGCCACGGTGCACCCTCCAGGTTCGCAGTGTGTCGATAGTCGGCTGGCCGACGTCTTCAATTAGTACGTTCTGTCCAACTCTACGGAGGCCGTGCCGAGTTCCCCGATCGGTTGTCCGTTTCGGCCCTGCCGGCGCTCCGAGGTGCTGTGGGATGCGACCATAACGACCGTGTCAGACATTCATTCGACGGAGAACTCGCCCGTGCTCCTCCGCGCCGTCGCGCGCGAGGTGGAGGAGTTCGTGGCCACGGCGGGGTGGGACCAGGGGCTTCAGCTCTTCGCGCTCGTGCCGACGGCCGAACTGCTCGCGCAGCAGCCCGAGCTGGCGGGCCAGCTCGACCCGGAGGCGTCGCCGCTGACCCCGATCGCGCAGGACGAGCTCCCCGACACGGACCTGGCCGAGGCCCTGCTGGGCATCGTGTGGCCGGACGTGGTCGTCGGATGCGCCCTGGCGCAGGAGATCCTGGTGCTGCCGCCGGAGGCCGAGGAGAAGCTGCGCGCCGAGGAACTCGGTGACGAGGAGGCCCGCGCGTTCGCCGCGGCCCACCCGCAGCGCCGCGAGGCCCGCCTGGTGGCGGCCGTGCTGCGCGACGGCACCGCCGCTTGCGTGCTGCACCTGCGCGGGAACACTGAGATGCCCGACGAGGTCGTGGAGCACCCGGAGCTGGCACCGAACCTGACCAACGCGCTGCTCGACACGTTCAAGCCCTAGTCGGGCGCTGTTCGCGACGGGCGAACGCCCGGCCGGGCGTGTCCGGGCCGGGCAAGGGGTCAGCAGCCGGGCGCGTCCTTGCCGGCGATGATCGCCTCGATGGACTGCACGGCTCCGGTCAGCGTCTCGACCCTGACCAGGCGCAGCCCCTCCGGGGCCTGCTGCTTGGCCTCGACGCAGTTGTCGGCGGGGACCAGGAAGGTCGTGGCGCCGCCCTCCTTCGCGGCGATCATCTTGAACGGGATGCCGCCGATGGGGCCGACCTCGCCGTTCTCGTTGATCTCGCCGGTGCCCGCGATGGACTGGCCGCCGTTCAGCTCACCGGGCGTCAGCTTGTCCACGATGGAGAGCGCGAACAGCAGGCCCGCGGACGGGCCGCCGACCTCGGGCACCCCGATCTTGATCTCGAACGGGGCGTCGGCGCGGTCGACCGCCAGCACGCCGAGGAAGCCGGTCTCGCGGCCGTCCGTGCGGCCGAGCGGCACCCGTGACGTCTGCTGCTTGCCCTCGCGGTCGTAGGTGATCTCGATCTCGTCGCCGGGCTTGGTGGTCTCCAGCGCGGCCTTCACGTCGTCCGCCACGGTGATCTGCTTGCCGTTGACGACGCGCAGCCGGTCGTTCGGCTGGAGCACGGCGTCGGCGGCGCTGCCCTTGGTGATCTCGGCGGCGAGCACCTTCACCGGGTAGCCGAGGTAGCGGAGGGCGGCGACCTCGGCGCTGGTCTGCGAGTCCTGGAACGCCTTCGTGTTCTGGTCGCGGACCTCGTCCTTGGAGACGCCGGGCTTGAAGAACTCCTCGCGCGGCGCCAGCGCGTACCGGCCGCTCACCCACAGGCCGAGCGCGCCGAACAGCGACAGCTCGTCGATCAGCGACACGGTCGTCATCGTGAGGTGGCCGCCGGTGGGGAACGTGTCCTGGCCTTCGATCGACACCACGTTCGCGCCGTCGACCTGGCCGAGCGTGTCGTAGGTCGGGCCGGGACCGAGCGCCACGTACGGCACCCGCGCGAACCCGCCCGCCAGGCCGAGGCCGATGACCACCAGGAAGCTCAGCACCAGCGTCCAGGTCCGACGGCTCAGGCCGGAGTCGTCCGACGGTGGCGGCACCGGGGGCGAGGCCGGGCCGATCGTCGTCCCACCGTCGCCCACGACGGTGTCCGTGGTCCCGCCCTCGCTGTGCTCGCTCACGGTTCGACAGAGTACGACCACCGCATGTGGATGACGTGACGTCCTCACGCTCGTCGCGAACCTGAGCCGCGCTCTCAGACGCGTCCGCGTAACGTTGTAGCCATGACTGACCTGCCGTTCGGGTTCGGGCCGTCGGACCCGGACGATGCCAACCGCAAGCCCTCCGACCAGGCCGGGCAGGGCAATCCCTTCGACTTCAACCAGCTCGGCGCGATGTTGAGCCAGCTCGGCGCGATGTTCAGCAACCAGAACTCGTCAGCCGGTCCGGTGAACTACGACCTGGCCAAGCAGATCGCCCTCCAGCAGCTCGCGGGCAAGGGCGGCACCGGCATCGGGTTCGCCCCCGACCAGGACAAGGCCGTCACCGACGCCGTGCACCTGGCCGAGATGTGGCTGGACCCGGCGACCTCGCTCCCGGCGGGCAGCCGCACGGTGCAGGGCTGGACCGCGCGGGACTGGGTGGAGCGCACGCTGCCGACGTGGCAGCGCCTGTGCGACCCGGTCGCCCAGCGCGTCTCCGGCGCGTGGGTCGACGCGATGCCCGCCGAGGCGAAGGAGGCGGCCGGTCCGCTCCTGTCCATGCTCGGCCAGATGGGCGGCATGGCGTTCGGCTCGCAGTTGGGCGGCGCACTGGCCCAGCTCGCCGACGAGGTCCTGACCTCCACCGACGTGGGCCTGCCGCTCGGCCCCGAGGGCGCGGCCGCGCTGCTCCCGGCGAACATCGAGAAGTTCACCGAGGGCCTGGAGCGCCCGGCCAGCGAGGTCATGGTCTTCCTGGCCGCCCGCGAGGCCGCCCACCAGCGCCTGTTCACCCATGTCCCGTGGCTGCGCCAGCGCCTACTGGACACGGTCGAGGAGTTCGCCAAGGGCATCAAGGTCGACACCAGCGCCCTGGAGCAGATGGCGGGCCAGATCGACCCGTCGAACCCCGAGAGCATCGAAGAGGTCATGAAGTCGGGGATGCTGGAGCCCCAGACGACCCCCGAGCAGAAGGCCGCGCTGGCCCGCCTGGAAACCCTCCTGGCCCTGGTCGAGGGCTGGGTCGACGTGGTCGTCTTCGACGCCGTCGGCGAACGCCTCCCCGGCGCGGCGGCACTGCGCGAAACCCTCCGCAGGCGCCGCGCGAGCGGCGGCCCCGCCGAACAGACCTTCGCCACCCTCGTAGGCCTGGAACTCCGCCCCCGCCGCCTCCGCGCCGCCTCGGCGCTGTGGAAGCTGGTGGGCGACCAACACGGCCTGGAAGTCCGCGACAGCCTGTGGGAACACCCGGACCTCATCCCCAGCGCGGCCGACCTGGACGACCCGCTGGAATTCGCCGAACGCCTGGGCAAAACCCGCAAGGCCCTGGAAGACCCGATGGCCGAACTGGAACGCACCCTGGCAGAGGAGAAGAAGTCCGAGGAAAAGAACCCGGACGACACCCCAGAAGCCTAGACACGCAAAGCAAAAGGCCGCCACGACCACCGTGGCGGCCTTTTGCTTTCCCTTTCCTGAAAACCCGACCACCACGCAAGCCGAACCAGCCGGCAGCACCCACACCCCTGCCGCCACCCCGATCCCCAGCCGCTTCGTGCCTGACCAGCGCTTGTCAAGGCATCTTTCCCGCCTTGACAAGCGCTGGTCAGGCATCGAGATAATTGCCGGAGCGGGGTGACGCCACCCACTACACCCAACCCCTCCACACCCGAGTCCCCAACCCCCTCCCCCTAATCCTCCTCAATACCCAACCCGGCAGCCGCGGAAATACCCTCCAAATACCCCATGGCCCGCTCGGACTTCGGATACCGGTGCACCAGTTCCCAGAAGTCCTTCCCGTGGCCGGGCACCCTCAGGTGCGCCAACTCGTGCACGAGCACGTAGTCGAGCACCCAGGACGGCACGTCCCTCAACCGCTCACTGACCCGGATCGTCCCCTCGGCGGGTGTGCAGGACGCCCACCGCGTCCGCATCGGCGGCACCCACCGCACGCTCGTGGGCTCCGCGTCGTCGTCCAGGTACCGCTCCGCCAACTCCTCGCACCGCGCCAGCAGAGCGGCGTCCGACGTGCGAGCAGGTGACCGTCTGCGGGTCTCGCTGCGCTGGAGGCGGCTGAGCATCTCGGCCACCCAGTGCTCTTCCTCGCCCTTGCTCATCCGGGCCGGAAGCAGCACGACAACCTTGTCCCCCTCCCGGTACGCGCTGACCATGCGGCGCCGCCGCGCGCTGCGGCGGACCTCCACATGGGTTTTGGCTACCTGCGGTTCGGCCATGGTTCCCACGGTAAGGCCACCCACCGACAATTCGGGGCCACCAAGCGGCCGTGAGGGATGACACGGTCGGGGCAGATTCCTCCGAAAGGCGGCTGGACACGCGCTGGTGGACATGCAGGCATCAGCGCGCATCCGGAGGTAGCGTGCTGCGCAGGCCCCGAGTGCGGTGCAGGACGCCCCGCTCTCACGACGCTGTCGCCGCCCGGCGGACGTCAGCCAAAGCAAGGGAGGAACCCGTGGCCGAGACCTACAACGGCTACTGCGTGAAGTGTCGCGAGAAGCGCGACTTCTCTGGAGAGATCCACGAGAACAACAACCGCAGGATGGCTAAGGGCAAGTGCCCCACGTGCGGCACCACGGTCACCCGAATCCTGGGCAAGGCCAAGGTCTGACGAAACCTGCTGGTGGGCGGCCTGCGCGCCGTCCACCAGCACGTTCGTCGGCCTCTCGTCAACACCTGGTCTCACGCCCTGTGGACAACTCCGCGGCCTGTGGACAAGCGTTTTGCCCCTGTCGATTCCGGGAGCACGCTGATCCCCGTGAGCACCGAAACCCCTGACCGAGACCTCTCCAGCAGGCCCCGCGTCCTGCCCGGCCTGCCCGTGCTGCTGCGCCGCGAGGGCGAGGTCCAGATCGGCACCGATCCCCGCCACGCCATCGTCGTGGACGACCTGCCGCCCCCTTTCGTGGACGAGTTGATGGCTCTCGACGGCCGCTTCACCGTCGCTGAACTAGGTGAACGTCTGGCCGCGAAGGACGCCGATCCGGCCGAGTTCCTGGGTCTGCTCGACCAGCTCGCGGAGATCGGTCTGGTCGACGAGGCGGTGCCGGTCCCCGGTCGTCTGACGGCGGACACGACGAGCCGGGCGCTGCGCACCGGGCGGCCTGGCACGGGGATCGTCGCGGCCCGCGACAGGAGGGCCGTGGTGGTGCACGGCAACGGCCGGATCGCGGTCGCGGTGGCGTCGCTGCTCGCCGCCGCGGGCATCGGGCGGGTGCACGTCGTGGCCAGTGGCCGCGTCGGTCCGGAGGACACCGGGTCCGGGTACCTGGACATCGACGTCGGCCGCCCCCGGCGGGAAGCCGCGGTCGACGCGGTGGGCCGAGCGTCGGGCGACGTGCGCACGGGGTGGCTGACCAGCACCGGAGCCCCGGACATGGTGGTGCTGACGGACTCGCTCGTGCCCCCTCCGCAACTGCTGACCACGCTGATGCTCGAGGGCACCCAGCACCTGCTCGTCCGGGTGCGGGACGGCACGGGCGTCGTCGGCCCGCTGGTCGTGCCGGGTCGCACGAGCTGCGTCCGCTGCACCTACCTGCACCGGACGGACCGGGACGGCCGCTGGCCCGCGGTCGCGACCCAGCTCGCGGACAAGACGCAGCAGGCGGACGTGGCGTCGGCCGCGGTGTGCGCGGCACTCGCGGTCGGGCAGGTCCTCGCCGCGCTGGACCCCGTCGAGGTGGGCCTGAGCCCGCCGACGACGTGGAACGCGACCCTGGAGGCGAACCCGCAACTGGGAGTGGTCGAGCGCCTCGACTGCCCGCCGCACCCCACGTGTACCTGCGGCAGCGCGAGAGCCCTCTACTCCTCTGTGTAGGTTTCGTGGTGGACACGAGTTCCACTGCGACCGAGGCAAGGGGCGGGGGAGAATCACCGGGTGAGCGAGATCCCGCGCAAGGCCGTGCAGCGCACCGCCAAGCTGGCAACCCTTCCGATCGGGGTCGCCGGCCGTGTCGTCGGTGGCTGGGGCAAGCGCCTGACCGGCATGAGTTCCGAAGAGGTCACGGCCGACATGACCGCGAAGACGGCCGAGCAGGTGTTCGCCGTGCTCGGGCAGCTCAAGGGCGGGGCCATGAAGTTCGGCCAGGCCCTGAGCGTGTTCGAGGCCGCGGTGCCGGAGGAGATGGCCGCGCCGTACCGGGAGGCGCTCACCAAGCTGCAAGCCGGGGCTCCACCGATGCCGACCCGCACCGTCCACCGTGTGCTCGCCGAGCAGCTCGGGTCGGCGTGGGCGAAGCGCTTCGTCGAGTTCGACGACGAGCCCGCGGCGTCGGCGAGCATCGGCCAGGTGCACCGGGCCGTGTGGCACGACGGCCGCGAGGTCGCCGTGAAGGTGCAGTACCCCGGCGCGGACGAGGCGTTGAACGCGGACCTGAAGCAACTGCTGCGGTTCAGCAGGCTGGTGCAGGCGATCATCCCCGGCGCCGAGGTGAAACCGCTGCTGGAGGAGCTGCGCGACCGGATGGTCGAGGAGCTGGACTACCGGACCGAGGCGGACAACCAGCGGACGTTCGCCAAGGCGTTCGACGGCGACGAGCACGTGCTGGTGCCGAAGGTGGTCGCCAGCGCGCCCAAGGTCATGGTCAGCGAGTGGATCGACGGCACTCCCCTGGCGACGATCATCCGCGAGGGCACGCGGGAGCAGCGCGACCTGGCTGGCAGGCGCTTGGCGGAGTTCCACTTCTCGGCGCCGAGCCGGTCCGGGCTGCTGCACGCCGACCCGCATCCGGGGAACTTCCTGCTCGGTGCGGACGGCAGGCTGCGCACGATCGACTTCGGCGCGTGCGCCCGGCTGCCGGACGGCCTGCCGAGGACGTTGGGCCTGATGACCAGGCTCGCGCTCGACAGGCGCTCGGACGACCTGCTCGACCTGCTGCGCAGCGAGCACTTCATCCGCCCCGGCACGGAGTTGGAGGGCGAGGACGTCCTCAACTACCTCGGGCCCTTCGTCGAACCGCTGCGCACGGAGAACTTCAAGTTCACCCGCAAGTGGCTGCAAAGCCAGGCGGAACGGGTCGGCGACCTCCGCAAGCCCGACTCTCGCACCGGCCGCTCGCTCAACCTGCCGCCGCAGTACCTGCTGATCCACCGGGTCACCCTCGGCGCCACCGGCATCCTCTGCCAACTCGACGCCGAGGTGCCGACCCGTTCCATCGTCGCCCGCTGGCAGCCGGGCTTCGACGACTGAGCCGAGTTGTCCACAGGCGACCAGGTTGTCCACAGATTCGAAAAGGCCGCTCGCGCTGGACCCCGCCATCGCGCACGATCGTTGACATGACGATCCAAGACGGCGTGACCAGCACCGCTGACCTGCTCGAATCCGGTGTCGCGAGGTACACCATCGACACCAGGTGCCGCCCCGGCGGCCCCTGGCGCCGCCTCCTGCCCGGTGTCCTCCTGCTCAGTCCGGGAGAGCCGACGAGGCGACAACGCCTGCGGGCCGCGCACGTCTACGCGGGCCCGCGAGCGGTCATCACCGGCATCGACGCCCTGCACAACCAGGGCCTGCCCGGCCTGCCGCTACCGCCGCGCGTGCACGTCCTCCAGCAACCCGACCAACGCCTCAACAACCACGACTTCCTCCTCCTGGAACGCACCACCAGACGCCCACCGGTGATCACCAACGCCAACCTGCCCCTGGCCACCCCGACCAGAGCCACCCTCGACGCCGCCCGCCGCGAACAACACCCGCTGCGCCTGCACCACCTGCTCGCGGCCGTGCTCCGCGCGGGCCTCTGCACCGCCACCGACCTGCTCGCCGAACTCGACGCGGGCAGCAAACGCGGCGCGGCCGCCCCCAGAGCGGCCTTGAGAGCCCTGACGGGTCGTTGACCTGCGCTTTCCCGCTCGCTGGGGCCGTGCGCGCCGTCCTCACCCCACATCGGACCGGCCACAGACACCCAACAGCCGCCGCACACCACACCCGCCCAGCGGTGGCTAACTCCCCGATCGGCTGCGCCAACCACACTGGCGACCCCAGCAGGCCCGTAGCCCTGACAGTCCCGACCAGCCCGGCGATCCCAGCAACCTGAGCGCCCGCCAGTCCCGCATCAGCCACAGGAGTCAGACGACCCGGAAACCCACTACGCAATCCCGCAGCTCAGACAACACCAACACCCCGCCGCCCACCCGGCCAAGCCGCCCCGCCCGCCCAGATAGGTCCAACCGCCCATCCATCCCGGCAGTCCGGCAGTCCGGCAGTCCGGCAGTCCGGCAGTCCGGCAGTCCGGCAGTCCGGCAGTCCGGCAGTCCGGCAGTCCGGCAGTCCGGCAGTCCGGCAGTCCGGCAGTCCGGCAGCAGAGCATCGATCGCGCCCGGTCAGCCGCGCAAGACCGACCATCCCCAGCCAAAGGAGGCCGTATTCAGCGACTCGACATCCGGTAGTTCAGTTCACCCGAAGGGCCTTCGCGTTCCAGCGGCGGTCCGCTTCGACTCGCCGCTCTGCCAAGCACGGTCGTGTCCCCAGGGGTGGCGGGGACTCGGCGGTTCACCAGTACTCGGTCGGGAGTTTGCACTCCAGGTCGCGGACGTGGGTGCGGGCGCAGGTGTGGCAGAGCCAGGTTTGGCGGCCGCGGTCGCGGTCGGTCACCCAGGCCAGGCGTTGGACCGGGTCGGTGACCGTGGCGCGCGACCTGCCGCAACGGGAGCAGGTTTCGGTCACGGTTTCTGTCCTGTGTGGACCGTGTTGGTCTGGAGGAAGAAGACGTCTTCGCGCAGGCCGACGTAGTTCGGGTCGCTCGGGTCGAGGAGGGTGCGGAGGGCGGTGCGGTCCGCTGGGTGGAGGAGGTCGCCGGTGACGTCGTTGCGCCAGCGGAGCCAGTCCTCGATGGAGTCGCGGACGATCGGCTTGGTGGGAGCGGGGTGGTCGACCAGGTAGCTGAAAGCGCCGACGTCGTGGAGGCCCGCTTCGGTCAGGACGACGTTCCAGCCGGTCGTGAGGCGGACGGCGTTGGGGATCTGGTCGCGCATCCGGGTGAACCACTGGTCGCGGGCGGCGGCCAGGCGGTCTTGCAGGCCGGGGTCGCCGACGCCGAGGTCCCACGGGAGGCAGCGGGTTTCCAGGCCGCCTTCGGCGAGGGCGAACCAGCCGCCCGCGGCCAGGGCGCTGATCAGGTTGAGGGCGCCTTGGCGCTGGTCAGGGAGGTGGTGCAGGACGTTCGACGCCCACACGAGGTGTGCGGCGGCGGCGAACTCGGTGGGTTTCTCGGTGGCGATGTCGGCCAGCACGGGGCGGACCCGGACCGTGGTGGTCTTGCTGTCGGACTCGTAGGAGGCGGCGGCTCTGGCCGCGGTGGTGGCGGCGTCGAGCAGTTCGGGCACGGCGTCGACGAGGACGATCGTGCCGCCGCCCCGTGCGCACAACGCCTCGGTGAGGGCGACGCTCATGCCGCCCGCGCCCGACCCGACGTCGATGACGGTCGGGTTGTCGGGCAGCGCTCGGACCAACCTCCGAGCGACGACGCGCAGGGCGTCCGCGTGCAGTTCGTCGGCCCGGCGCATCGCGATCAACCGCGAGGGCCAGTCGATTCCGTCGTGCGTGTGTCGTGCCACCTCCGCACCGTACCCATGACTCGGGCCGCTCTCCCGTCGAAAATGGGAGAGCGGCCCGAGTCGCTCGGATCAGAGGTCGCGAGCTGAGTGGAGCGCCCGCTTCTGGGCCCAACCGGACAAGCGGCGCCAACGGTTGGCGACGATGAGCCGGCGGGCCAGTCGTTGGCGTTCAGCGAGGTTTTCGGAATCTCTCATTCGGGCACGTGCGAGGTCTTCATGGAGCAACATTCGGCCGATCCCCTGGTTCTTGTGGTCGAGGTGGTGCAGTTCGTCGCTGGTGATTCGGTTCGTGGTCACGCGGCGGCCTCCTGGCTGGTAGCCCCCCCGGACAACGGTCGCGGCGGGTGCCGCGGGAACAACAGGTGCCGCGTCCTTGCGCGGACGGCCACGCGGACGCTTGCGCGCGATGACGGCACCGCGCTCGAAGATCTCGCCACCCCAGACACCCCACGGCTCGTGGCGGGCCAGTGCTCCGGCCAGGCACTCGGCGATGACCGGGCAGCCGACGCAGAACGTCTTGGCCTTCTCCAGCTCGGCGGGTGCGTCCGCGAACCACAGGTCGGGGTTGTTGGTGCGGCAGGGCAGGTCCAGACCGGCGTCGGGCGCGGTGTCGATCAAGCAGGCGACACCGGCTCCTCCGTGGTCAGCGGTCTCGGGGAACGTTCCGCTGGTTATCGGAACGGTTGCGGTCAACATCAGGTGAACTCCTGTCGAGGTACAGCGATGGGGTTGTTTTCGGGACAGCAAAAAGGCCGCGGTCCCTGTGCGGGTCCGCGGCCTAGGTGAGCCAGGTAGTCCTGACAGTCCTGTGTCAGGTCCTACTTCGCTCGTGCGCGGACAGCGCATCGATCCGGATCGAGTTGTGCTTGGTGGTGACGCCAGCAGTGACGCCGCCCGCGTAGGCGGTCGGCTCCTGGACTGGCAGGCCTCGCTCGGCGCTCCACACCTGGGCGTGGCGAACGCGGGCAGACTTCTGCCCCGCAGCGAGTTCCATCGGCGACACGCAAACGATCCCGGCCGTGAGGTGACCAGGCGTCGTGAAGAGGTTGAGAGTCTTCACAGTGGTCACCTCCATCAACGGGCTCGTGGTTGGCATGTCGGTTTGTTCTCTTCCCCAGTCGGGCACTCCGTGCCCGGCATCAGCAGGTTACGAGGCCTCGTAGGAGGCGTGCAACCGGTTTTTAGAAATCTCTTCCGATCGGATGGATTTTCACCGTTCGCCCTGGACAACGCCCAGTACGTCGGCTCCGAACTTGTCGAGCTTCGACGCCCCGATCCCGGAGATCGACACCAGCCCGGCGTTGTCCACCGGACGCACCTCGGCGATGGCCACGAGGGTCGCGTCGGTGAACACGACGTAGGACGGCACCTTCAGCTCACGGGCGCGCGAGGCCCGCCAGGCGCGCAGCCGCCCCAGCAGTTCCTCGTCCACATCGGACGGACACCGGCCGCACCGGCCGATCTTGATCGCCTGCGTGCCGACCAGCGCGGACTCGCACACCCGGCAGACCGGTTTCGGCTTCTTCTGGAGGGGTTCGCGCCTCGTGCCGAGCGCGGCGGGGTGGTCGTCGGGCACGAGCCCGTACATGAACCGGCTGCGCCGCCGGTACTTGCGGCCGCCCGCGGCGCGGGCCAGCGCCCACGACAGCCAGAGGTGTTCACGCGCACGGGTGACGCCGACGTAGAGGAGCCTGCGCTCCTCCTCGATCTTCGCGTCGTCGCCGTCCGCGTGCATGATCGGCATCGTCCCCTCGACGAGGCCGACGAGGAAGACCGCGTCCCACTCCAGGCCCTTGGCCGCGTGCAGCGACGCGAGCGTGACGCCCTCGACCGTCGGCGGGTGCTGCGCCTCGGCCCGGACGTCCAGTTCGACGGCGAACTTCGCGAGGTCCGCGCCCTCGACGGTCGTCGCCAACTCCTCGGCGAGTTCGACGAGCGCGAGCAGCGACTCCCACTTCTCCCGCGCGGTGCCGCCCGCAGGGGGCTCGTCGGTCAGGCCGAGGCGGGCGAGCACCTGCCGCACCTGGCCGGGCAGGTCGCCCTCGGGCGGGGTGTGGCTCGCGGTGCGCAGCGCCACCATCGCCTGCCGCACCTCGGTGCGCGCGAAGAACCGCTCGCCGCCGCGCACCTGGTACGGGATGTCCACCTCGGTCAGCGCCTGCTCGAACACCTCGGACTGCGCGTTCACCCGGTAGAGGATCGCGATCTCGCTCGCGGACACGCCCTCGGCGAGCAGCTTGCGCACGCGCTGGGCGACCATCGCGGCCTCTTCGGGCTCGTCGCCGAACTCGGTGAACGTCGGCCGCGGCCCGGACGGGCGCTGCCCGATCAACTGGAGCCGCGAGCCAGCCGGACGGCCGCGCGCCCACTTGATGACCTCGTTCGCCAGTCCCACGACCTCCGGCGTCGACCGGTAGTCGCGCTCCAGTCGCACCACGTGCGCCTCGGGGAACCGGCGGCCGAAGTCGAGCAGCGGGCGCGGCGAGGCGCCCGCGAACGAGTAGATGGTCTGGTTGGCGTCGCCGACGACGGTCAGGTCGTCGCGCTGCCCGAGCCACGCGTCCAGCACGCGCTGCTGCAACGGGGTGACGTCCTGGTACTCGTCCACCACGAAGCACCGGTAGCGGTCGCGGAACTCGTCGGCGACCTCGCTGTGCTCCTCCAGCGCGGCGGCGGTGTGCAGCAGCAGGTCGTCGAAGTCGAGCACCTGCGCGTTGTTCTTGAGCTGCTCGTACGCCTGGTAAACGAGGGTGAGCTGCTCGGCGGGCACCGGCGTGTCCCGGTGCGTGCTCGCCGCGGCGGCCGGGTAGCCCTCCGGCGTGATCAGCGACGCCTTCGACCACTCGATCTCGCTGGCCATGTCCCGCAGCGTCTCGGGCGACGTCGGCGCGCCGACCCGGTTCGCGGCCTGGGCGATGTAGCGGAGCTTGCCCTCGACGAGCTGCCACTGGTCGCCGCCGACGACCCGCGGCCAGAAGTAGCGGAGCTGCCGCAGCGCCGCGGCGTGGAACGTGCGGGCCTGCGCCGCCGTCACGCCCAGCGCCCGCAGGCGCGTCCGCATCTCACCCGCGGCGCGGGCGGTGAACGTGACCGCGAGGACCTGACCAGGGGCGACGTGCCCGCGCTGGACCAGGTAGGCGATGCGGTGGGTGATCGTTCGCGTCTTGCCGGTGCCCGCACCCGCGAGCACGCAGACCGGCCCGCGTGGCGCCTCGACCGCTGCGCGCTGCTCCGGGTCGAGTCCCTCCAACAGCGGGTCCATGCGGAGCAGTCTCGCAGACGGTCCGACAACGATTGTGGGAGGCGGTGAACGCGAAGTCGCCGCGGCCGTATCCTGGTGGGCATGGCTGGTAAGCAGGACAAGGCTGCCAAAGTGGACAAGACGGCTGCCAAGGAGGCGAAGAAGGCGCGACGCGCGGCTTCACGCGCCAAGCGCGGACAGATCTTCGAGGCGTTCAAGATGCAACGCCGCGAGGACAAGGCGCTTGTGCCGCTGATGCTGGGCGCGCTGCTGGGGGCCACGGCGTTGGCGTTCGGCATCGGCTACTTCTTCGACATGCAGTGGGTGTTCCTGCCGATGGGCATCGCGATCGGCGCGCTGCTCGCGGTGGTCATCTTCGGCCGTCGGGTCCAGGCGAACGTCTTCAAGAAGGCGGACGGCCAGCCCGGTGCCGCGGCGTGGGCGCTGGAGAACCTGCGCGGCAAGTGGCGGGTCACGCCCGCCGTCGCGGGGACGACGCAGCTCGACGCGGTCCACCGCGTGATCGGGCGGCCCGGTGTCGTGCTGGTCGCCGAAGGCGCGCCGCACCGGGTGAAGTCGCTGCTCGCGCAGGAGAAGAAGCGCATCGCCCGCGTGGTCGGCGAGACCCCGATCTACGACGTGACCGTCGGCGCCGAAGAGGGCCAGGTCCCGCTGCGCAAGTTGCAGGGCTACCTGATGAAGCTGCCGCGCAACATCTCGGCCGCGCAGGCCGAGACGATCGAGGGCAGGCTCTCCGCACTCGCCAGCCGCGGCGCGGCGCTGCCCAAGGGCCCGATGCCCGCGGGCGCGAAGATGCGCAGCGTCCAGCGCACCATGCGCAGGCGCTGACTCCCCCACTCGCACGGAGAAGGGCCCCCGGAGTTCCGGGGGCCCTTCTCGTTTCAGCGCGATGGAGCGTGGCGCGGCTCTCAGCGCACGCGGATGACCACGGTGTTGCTCGCCTTGTCGTGCAGGCAGCGGCCGTCGGCGTCCCAGATCACCGCGGGGATGACCAGGAAGATCAGCCCGGTGCGCAGCGCGGCCCGCGGGATGCCGACCGCCGGGGCGCCGTCGAGTCGGGCGACGCGCAGGCCGAAGATCGCGTGCCCCGGAGTGAAGCCGAAGAACGAGACAGCGACGATGGTGATCGCGAACCAGGCCAGCAGGCTCCAGTTGCGCGGCAGGTCGGGGTAGGTGAACAGGCCCGCGACGCCCGCCGCGAGCAGGAAGTCCGTGAGGATCGCGAACGCCCGGCGCCCGCTCGACGCGATCGAGCCGGGGCCGCTCTCCGGCAGCCCGAGGCGTTCACCCTTGAAGCGCTGGCCGGTCCCGTCGCCGGAGTCCGCTCCCGGTTCCAGGACGCTGCGCGGGCCCGAAAGCCACGAACCGGTCCATTTGCTCACACCTACAGAGTAATGCCGTGCTCACACGGTGAGTACCGGCAGGTCGGCTTGCCCCTCGCGCCCACCCCGTTAACACTGGCGAAACATCGGAGTGACGGCCGGGCAACACCAGCGACATAGCGTCACCCTCGATGGCCGACCGCGATCCTGTGGCGGCGTACACCCGCGCCCGCTCACTGTCGACAGGGCCAGCGGACAGCACTGCACTCAAGACGTGAGGAGTCGACGAGCGTGTTCAAGAATTCCGACGAGGTCCTGAAGTACATCTCCGACGAAAATGTGAAGTTCGTCGACGTGCGGTTCAGCGACCTTCCCGGCGTGATGCAGCACTTCACGCTCCCGGTGTCGGCCTTCGACGCGGACGCGATCAGCGAGGGCTTGGCGTTCGACGGGTCCTCGGTCCGGGGCTTCCAGTCCATCCACGAGTCGGACATGCTGCTGCTGCCCGACCTGGCCACGTCGCGCATCGACCCGTACCGGATCGAGAAGACGCTGGTCATCAACTTCTTCGTCCACGACCCGTTCACCCGTGAGGCGTACAGCCGCGACCCGCGCAACATCGCGCGCAAGGCCGAGCAGTACCTGGCCGAGTCCGGCATCGCCGACACCGCGTTCTTCGGTTCCGAGGCCGAGTTCTACATCTTCGACTCGATCCGGTTCGAGAACAAGGAGAACAAGTCCTTCCACGAGATCGACTCGATCTCCGGCTGGTGGAACACCGGCCGTGAGGAAGAGGGCGGCAACAAGGGCTACAAGGTCAAGTACAAGGGCGGCTACTTCCCCGTCAGCCCGACCGACCACTACGCCGACCTGCGCGACAAGATGGTGCTCGACCTGGAGTCCTCGGGCTTCGCCGTCGAGCGCGCGCACCACGAGGTGGGCACCGCCGGTCAGGCCGAGATCAACTACAGGTTCAACACGCTGCTGCACGCGGCCGACGACCTCCAGTTCTTCAAGTACATCATCAAGAACCGCGCCCACGCCGAGGGCAAGACGGTCACGTTCATGCCCAAGCCGCTGTTCGGCGACAACGGTTCCGGCATGCACACGCACCAGTCGCTGTGGAAGGACGGCGCGCCGCTGTTCCACGACGAGTCCGGTTACGCCGGCCTGTCGGACACGGCCCGCCACTACATCGGCGGCATCCTGCACCACGCGCCGTCGCTGCTGGCGTTCACCAACCCCACGGTGAACTCCTACCACCGCCTGGTCCCCGGCTACGAGGCCCCGGTCTCGCTGGTCTACTCCCAGCGCAACCGCTCGGCGTGCGTCCGCATCCCGATCACGGGCAACAACCCGAAGGCCAAGCGCATCGAGTTCCGCTGCCCCGACTCGTCGGGCAACCCGTACCTGGCCTTCGCCGCCATGATGATGGCGGGCCTGGACGGCGTGAAGAACAAGATCGAGCCCCCGGCCCCGATCGACAAGGACCTCTACGAGCTCCCGCCCGAGGAGGCCAAGGACGTCAAGCAGGTCCCGGCCACCCTCGACGCCGTGCTGAACAGCCTCGAGGCCGACCACGAGTTCCTCCTCGAGGGCGGCGTCTTCACGCCCGACCTCATCGAGACCTGGATCGCCCTCAAGCGCGAGCACGAGATCGACCCGCTCCGCCTCCGCCCGCACCCGTACGAGTTCGCCCTGTACTACGACGTGTGACGCGCGACTGAACGACGCCGAGGGCCCCGTGCGATTCGCACGGGGCCCTCGGTCTGTCCTACGGGGTCAGGACGTGGGCACCTTGTCCTCCGGGACGAAGCGGATGATGGTGCCGTCTTGCAGCCGCATCGTGTTCTGGCCGCTCTGGGGCAGGCGGCGGACGCCGTTCTCCCAGACCTCGGTCTGGGACGGCACGGTGTACACGCCGCCCGGTTTGGGGCGCAGGACCTTGCCGCCGGGGATGTTGAGGACCGTGCCGCCGCTCCTCCTGCCGCCGCCGGTGGTCTGGGCCTGGGCGAAGACGAGGCCGCGGGTGGTGGCGGGTTCCTGGGGGGCGCTCGCGGTGAGCGACTCCGGGCGGACGAGTGCGGCGGCGCGTGTAGTCGTGGACGACACGGCGGTCGTGCCGTCGGTGGTGGAGGACGTGGTGGTGGGGGCGCCCTGGATGGCGTTGGCCAGTTCGGTGAGCAGCGGGGTGACGTTGGTGATCGACTGGCGGACCTGCTGCTCGACCGCGGAGATCGGGACGCCGTAGGAGTTGATCATGCGGGTGGACTCGGCGAGCACGTTCGAGGTGATGCCGCCCTCGATCGCGATGGCCCGCGAAACGTAGGAGATCAGCCGCTGGACCAGGTCGGTGAGCAGGTCCGCCGCCTGCTGCCTGCCGCCCGCGACCGCGTTCCCGGCGGCGGTCGTCGCCGAACTGCCCGCCTTGGCCAGCGCGACGACCTGTTCCAACGCGGAGGCGATCCCGGCGCTGTGGGTCCGGTACCGGTCGCCCGCGGCACCGCTCCACTGGGCCGTGTCGGTCGTGGCCGAGCGGGTCAGCCGTTCCCGGACCTGGTCGGCCCTGGTCGACACCTGCTGCCAGGTGTCGGCGAACGAGCTGACCACCGAAGCCTTCCCCGCCATCCGGTCGCACACGTCCTGGAGCGGCTGGACGTACCCGGTGAGGAACCCGAACCCGGCGGACGACAGCGCGTCGACCGGTTTCACCGTGGCGTCCAACGCCGTCATGCTCCCGGCCCCCTGGCCGCCCGCGACCCACCCGCCGCCGGTGATGGTGCTCGCCAGCGTCGCCACCCGGTCGCCGCTCATGCCAGCGCCTCCGGTGCGACCGTGCCCGCGCGATCGGGACCGAGGCCCTCGCCGACCGACTGGAACCGGGCCGCTTCGCCCGCCTCCTGGTCGAGGTAGGTGGTGGCGGTGTCGCTCATGGCCTTGCCCGCGGACTCCAGCGCGTCCACGTCGGTCCGCAGCGCTTCCCGACCCGCCCTGGCGACTGCGGCCATCGCGGTGACGAACGGCTGCCCGATCTGCCCGAGGGCGTCGGAGGTCAGGTCGACCCCGTCCGCGGCGTCGGCCGCCTGCCCGAGTTCGGTTGCCAGGTCGCGGAGCGTGCGCGCGTGCCCTGCCAGCGCGTCGGTGACGACCTCGAAGGACTGGCTCATCGGCGATCCCCTCTCAACGGATGCCACCCGCCGGTTCCCGCTCCCGTGCCCGACGTCCGGCCCCCACCTCGGCCTGTCGAATCCGAGCGTGGCGCAACCGCATGTCGCGGACAAGGTCCGTTCAGACGATGTCCCCGGCACCGCGCGAGGACCGCGGTGGCAGGCGTGAACGCCGGTGCGGCCCCCGCTCCGGATCGCTCCGGGGGTGATTGGTGTACGAATTCGACGCCGCATTGTTCGCGGCGGTCGAGTGATCCTGGTCACATATATTCCCAGTGACTTTGTCGGGAATTTTCCAAGTCCCGACAACAATCTGCCGACAAATGCCAAAAGCCCCCGAACGCCTGGTTCGGGGGCTTTTGCGCGGGTTGTCTAGCGGGGAATCTCGATGCCGGGAACGGCCACCGCGCCACCGGTCGGGGCGAGGGAGCCCGCGATGCCGTTGAAGGCGATGTCGACCTTGGTGGCCGCCTTGCCGACGGGCTGGTCGAGCTCGACGGTGCCGGTGATGCTGGAGCCCTTGGCGACGCTGACGGGCCACTTGCTGGTGGCCAGGGAGGCGCCGTACTCGCGCTTCGTGTCGTCGACGGCCTTGAACGGACCGAGGGGGAGGTCCATCTTCGCGGTGCTGGCGTTGACCGCGGTGATGTACAGCTTGACCCGTCCGCCCTGGTTCTCGACCTTCGTGACCTCGACGGTCAGCAGTCCGCGGGACTGCTTGAACGAGCCTTCGAGCACCTTCGTCTCCGCGCTGGGCGAGGTGGGCGTCTCCGAGGACGTCGCCGTCGTGGTGTCGAGCGCGCCGTTGAGGCCGCCCTGACCGCTGGGCGATTCGCTGGAGGTGGTGGGGGCCGCCTGCGCCCTGTCGTCCCGCAGGTTGACGCTCAACGCGCCGACACCGACGGTGCCCGCCGTGACGGCCTGGATGACGCCCAAGAGCACCAGCACTCCGAGCATCACCAAACTGATCTTGAGGACCGTGTTGGTCTTCCTGAGGTGTTGGATCTCGTCGTCCATGACGTCCTTCGTCCGGGCGCGCGCCGTACTAACGTGAATGTGTTGTCTATGTTGAACCGAGTCAGTCTTGACATGAACAACGGTCGACGTCAATGCGAACCGGCATATCGTTCACACTATTCGACGCTGTGTGAGCGGACCTGAACGGAACGTTGTAGACCGTTCGGTCCTACACCCGTCCGGCGGAACATCCGGTGAACGCCGCGGGGCTGACCACGCGGCGGGCGCGGGCGGGGGTTAGGGTCGCGCGGTGTCTGATGACGTAGCCGAATTCCACGCCCCGCAGTTGCTCTCCACCCAGATCGTCGACTCCGCGGCCGAGGCCGTCGAGGCGGTGCTCGCGGCCGACACGCTCGACCTCGGCGTGCGCGTCTACAACCGCCTCGTGCCCGACGACGACTCCGACGACACGTTGGTCGAGGAGTGGGTCATCGAGATCTACACCAACGCCCCGGCCGTCGACCCCGATGACGACGAGGACGACGACACCCCCGCCGAAGACTGATCAACCGAACGAACCGGTGGGCCCGTGCGAGCAGCACGGGCCCACCGTCGTTCTCAGACCTCCAGCACGACCTTGCCGCGCACGTGGCCGCCTTCGAGCAGCCGGTGCGCGGCCACGGCCTGGGCGAGCGGGAACACCTGCTGCACCTCGACGCGCAGCGCTCCCGCCCCCGCCTGCTCCGCCAGCCACTCCAGGTCGGCCGCCACGGGTTTGGCGAACGTCCACCGCCCGCCGAGCCCCAGCACGTTGCGGTCCACAGTGGACGCGATGCGGGCGGTATCCCTTACCAACGCCGGAGAATCGCCGAGCGCGGGGCCGCCGACGCAGTCGAACGAGACGTCGACCTTGCCGTCACCACCGACCAGTTCGGCCACGTTGTCGACGAGCGCGTCGCCGTACGCGACGGGCTCCGCGCCCAGCGAACGCAGGAAGTCGTGGTTGCGCGGTGACGCCGTGCCGATCACCCGCGCCGCGCCCAGCACCTTCGCGACCTGCACGGCGAGGTGGCCGACCCCGCCCGCGGCGCCGTGCACGAGCACCGTGTCACCTTCCCCGACGCCGACGGCGCGCATCAGTTGCAACGCCGTCAACCCGCACAGCGCGAGCCCGGCCGCCTCCTCGAACCCGAGCGACGCGGGCTTGTGCGCCAGACCGCGTTCGGTGGCCGCGACCAGTTCGGCGTAAGTGCCGTCCTGCACGTGGTCCTGGCGCTGGTAGCCGAACACCTCGTCACCCGGCGCGAAACCCTCGACGGCCGGGCCGACCGCGACGACCACACCGGACACGTCCCAGCCGGGAACCAGCGGGAAGTGGTGCGGGAACTGGGTTTCCAGCCGTCCGGCCCGCACCTTGGCGTCGACCGGGTTGACCCCCGCCGCTCTCACCCCGACCAGCACCCGGTCCGGCCCCAGCAGCGGTTCCGGCAGGTCGCGCAAGGTCATGACCTCGGCGTCGCCGAACGCGTCGTACGCCATCGCTTTCACAGCAGCCCCTCACTCCGGTTCCGGCAGTGATCGACTCCAGTGTCTAGGAGTCGTAGAAGACCCGCTCGACGACGGCCCGCGCCCTCCTCGTGGTGCGCCGGTACTCGTCGAGGAACTCCCCCGGATCCGTGCCCGGCGGGTGGCCCATGACGGCCGCCACGGCGGTCAGGTCCCGGCCGGTGGTCGGGAGCTGGTCACCCGGTTTGCCCTTCACCAGCATCACCGCGTTGCGCGCCCGCGTCGCCATCAGCCACGCACTCTTCAGCTCCTCGGCATCCCCCGCGTCGAGCAGCCCGGCCTCCGTGGCCGCCCCGATCCCCCGGATGGTCGACGGCGTGCGCAGAGACGGGACGGCGTGCGCGTGCTGGAGCTGGAGCAACTGGATCGTCCACTCGACGTCGGCGAGCCCGCCGCGGCCGAGTTTGGTGTGCGTGCTGGGATCGGCGCCGCGCGGCAGACGTTCGGCGTCGACGCGCGCCTTGATCCGCCGGATCTCCCGCACGGCCTTCGCGTCCAGACCGCCGTCGGGGTAGCGGATCGGGTCGATCATCTCGGTGAACCGCTCGCCGAGGCCCGCGTCACCCGCGATGGGCCGCGCACGCACCAGCGCCTGCGCCTCCCACACCTCCGCCCACTGCCGGTAGTACGCGCGGTAGGACTCGAACGTCCGCACCAGCGGCCCCTGCCTGCCCTCGGGCCGCAGGTCGGCGTCCACCTGGAGCGCCGGGTCCTGGCTCGGCGAGCCGAGCAGCCGCCGCACGGTCTCGGCGAGGGAACTGGCGTACTTCACCGCCTCCCCGTCCGTCGCGCCCTCCACCGGTTCGCACACGAACAGCACGTCGGCGTCCGAGCCGTAGCCCAGCTCACGGCCGCCGAGCCTGCCCATGCCGATCACCGCGACCCGCGCCGGCCGCGCCTCACCCGACGCGCGCACGGCGGCGTCCAGCGCGGCCTGCAAGACCGCGACCCACACCTCGGACAGCGAGACGCACACCGTCCGCAACGTCGTCAGCCCCAACAGGTCCGCGCTCGCGACCCGCAGCAACTCCTGGCGCCGCAACGACCTCGCGGCGGCGACCGCCCGTTCCAGCGCGTTGTGCCGGGCCACCGCGCTGCGCAACGGGTTCCCGACCTTCATCGGGTCGCGCCCGACCAGCGCCTCGGTGTCCGCCAGCATCGGCAGCACCTCGGGGGCGCGCACCAGCAGGTCCGGCACCAGCTTCGACGTGCCGAGCAGCGCCGCGAGCCGTTGCACGACCGCGCCCTCGTCGCGGAGGAGCCTGAGGTACCAAGGGGTTTCGGCCAGCGCCTCGGACACCTTCCGGTACGCCAGCAGCCCACCGTCCGGGTCGGGCGTGGTGGCGAACAGGTCCAGCAGCAGCGGCAGCAGCGCGCCCTGGATGCGCGACCGGCGCGACATGCCCGACGTCAACGCCTGGATGTGCCGCAGCGCCCCGTCCGGCGCGGCGTACCCCAGCGCGGCCAACCGGGCCACGGCTTCCTTCGTGGTCAGCCGCATCGCCTCGGTCGGCACGTTCGCGACGGCCTCCAGCAGCGGCCGGTAGAACAGCTTCTCGTGCAGCCGCCGCACCTGGTTGCCGTGCCTGCGGAACTCCGCGAGCAGCACCTGGCTCTCCGACAGCCGCCCCTCCGCCGACAGACCCGTCGCGCGGGCCAGCCACCGCAGCCCCGCCGTGTCGTCGTCCGCCGGGAACAGGTGCGTGCGCAGCATCTTCTGGAGCTGGAGCCGGTGCTCCAACGTCCGCAGGAACCGGTACGAGCGGCCGAAGTCCACCGCGTCCTCACGACCGATGTACCCGCCCTTGCCGAGCACCGCCAACGCCTGCGTGGTCGCCGTGATGCGCAGCGACTCGTCACCCCGCCCGTGCACGAGCTGGAGCAACTGCACCGCGAACTCCACGTCCCGCAGCCCGCCGCGGCCGAGCTTCAGCTCCCGCCGCACCAGTTCGCTCGGCACGTGCTCCTCGACGCGGCGGCGCATCGCCTGCACCTCGGGCACGAAGTTGTCGCGGTCCGCCGCCGTCCACACCAGCGGCCGCACGACCTCCAGGTACTGCTGCCCCAGCTCCTCGTCACCGGCGACCGGGCGGGCCTTCAGCAGCGCCTGGAACTCCCACGTCCGCGCCCACCGCTTGTAGTACGAGGCGTGCCCGTCGAGCGTGCGGACCAGCGCGCCCGCCTTGCCCTCGGGGCGCAGCGCGGCGTCGACCTCGAAGCACGCCTGGCCCGCGACCTGCATCATCGTGCTGGCCACTCGGGTCGCCACGCCGATGTCGCCCTCACCGACGAACACCACGTCGACGTCGCTGACGTAGTTCAGCTCGCGGGCACCGCACTTGCCCATCGCGATCACCGACAGCCTGCACTCGGCGGAGCGGTGGGTCTGGGCGAACGCCACGGTCAGCGCGGCCCGCAGCGCGGCGACGGCGAGGTCGGAGATCTGGCTGGCGACGTCGTCGTAGCCGACGAACGGCAGGTCCGGGTCGACCACGTGCGCCAGGTCGTCGGCCGCGACCAGGCACAGCAGCGCCCGGTACTCCTGCCGGAGCGTGCGGATCGCCTCCTGGTCGCGCAGGTCGGCGACCGCGTCGACCAGCGTCGGCGTGAACCGCTCGACGTCGACGGACTCCGTGCCCGCGAGCAGCCGCCACCGCCCGGCGTCGGCGACGAGGAAGTCCGCCAGCGCGGTGGACGAGCCGAGCACGGCGAGCAGCCGGGCGCGGAGCACCGGATCGGCCCGCAGCGCGCCGGTCAGCTCGGACCAGCCGTCACCGAGGGCTTCGCGGACGCGGTCGACTCCGCGCAGCGCGAGGTCCGGGTCAGGGCTGCGGGACAGCGCCAGCAGCACCGGCTCGGCGCCTTCGGTCGGACGGCCGTCCGACCACCAGCCCGTCGCCCTGAGGTGTTCTTCGCTGCGCGGCCCGGTCAGCCCGAACCTGGCGGGTGAAGCGGACGTGCGGGACGGATCGCTCATCGGTGTCCACGGTAGTCCGGGTCACCGGAGGACGAGCGGTCAGCCCGCGACGACCAGGTAGAGCCCGAACAGCACCACGGCGGCGCAGGCCGCGAAGCTGACACCCGCGACGACCGTGCCGCTCACGCCGTTCCCGCCGCCCTCACGGGCGTCCTCCCGCGCGGACATCCCGCGCAGGCCGACGGAGAACAGCACGACGAGCCCGAGCACGACACCGGTGCTGACCGCGAACACCGCGCCCAGCGCCATCCAGTCGACCTTCATGCCGCCACGTCCAGCTTGTGCGGCTCGGACTGGGCCGCGATCTCGTCGACCACGTGCTCCGGCCGCACCGGCTCGCGCCGGGACAGCAGCCAGATGACGACCGCCATGGTGATCGCGAGCACCGACACCAGCACGACGCCGAACGTGCCCTGACCGGCGAGCAGACCCGCGAGCGCGCCGACGATGCCCGCGGCGGGCAGCGTGAACAGCCACGCCATGGCCATCCGGCCCGCGACGCCCCACCGGACGCCGTCGCGCTGGCGGCCGAGGCCGGAGCCCATGATGCCGCCGGACGCCACGTGCGTCGTGGACAGCGCGAAGCCGAGGTGCGAGGACGCCATGATCACGGTCGCCGCGCTGGTCTGGGCCGCGAAGCCCTGCGGCGCCTCGATCGTGGTCAGGCCCTTGCCGAGGGTCTGGGTGATGCGCCAGCCCCCGAGGTACGTGCCGAGCGCGATGGCGATGCCCGCGCTCAGGATCACCCACGTCGGCGGGCCGGAGCCGGGGCTGAGCGTCCCGGCGGTGATCAGCGTCAGGGTGATGATGCCCATCGTCTTCTGGGCGTCGTTCGTGCCGTGCGCGACCGACATCAGCGCCGCCGACGCGACCTGGCCGACCTTGAAGCCCCTGTCCGACACGGACGGACGGGCTCTCCTGGTCAGCCGGTACGTCAGGAACGTCGCCAGCAGCGCCACGATCCCCGCGACCAGCGGAGCCGCGATGGCGGGCACGAGCACCTTGTCCACGACCTTCGTGAAGTGCACGGCGTCCGCGCCCGACGAGACCCAGGTCGCGCCGATGAGCCCGCCGAACAGCGCGTGCGACGAACTCGACGGCAGACCGACGTACCAGGTCACCAGGTTCCACATGATGGCGCCGATGAGGCCGCCGAACACGATCGCCGGGGTGATCTTGGCGTCGTCGACGATGCCGCCCGAGATGGTCTTCGCCACCTCGACCGACAGGAACGCGCCGACCAGGTTCAGCACCGCCGACAGCGCGACCGCGGTTCTCGGGCGGAGGGCACCGGTCGCGATGGACGTGGCCATCGCGTTCGCGGTGTCGTGAAAACCGTTGGTGAAGTCGAAGGCCAACGCCGTGATGACCACGATGATGACTAGAAGTGAGGCATCCACTCTGATTCCCCCGGCTGAACCGACACAGTCGTGGATGAACGCTACCTGTCGTTCAGGTAAACGCAGGCCCTGCGGACGTAGGGAGAAAGGTTCATCACACCAACGGCAGCTCGATCCCGACGTGCCCACCGGGCTCCAGTTCGCCGCTGGTCAACCGCACGAAGCGCTCGGCGAAGGGCTGCCACACCTCGGCCACGTCCGCGTGGGCCTCGGCCAGGCGCTCGGCGTCGAACGTGCCCGGCCGCGCGAGAGCCGCGCTGTCCGGCTCGTGCAACGCCCACTGGAGGACGACCTCGGGCGTCGTCTCGATGTGGAATTGCAGCCCGTACCCGCTCTCACCGACGCGAAACGCCTGGTTGTCGTACTTCGGCGACGCCGCGAGGTGCTCGGCGCTCGGCGGCAGCACGTGGATCTCGTCGTCGTGGAACTGGATCACGTCCGGCGTCCACGGCAGGTCGGCGAACAGCGGGTCGCGGCTCGACACGTCCCGCTTCGCGACCAGCATCGCGCCCACCTCGGGGCCCTTGGTGCCGCGCCGCACCTGGCCGCCGGTCGCCACGGCCAGCAACTGGGCGCCGAGGCAGATCGCGAGTGCCGGGACCTTCTTCGCCACGGACTGGGACAGCAGCTTGCGGACGGCGGGGAGCCACGGGAACTCCAGGTCGTCCAGCGCGCTCATCCCGCCGCCCAGGCAGACCAGGCCCTGGTAGCCGTCGAGCGATTCCGGGACGGGCTGCTCGTAGGGCCGGACGACGTCCAGTTCGGCGCCTGCGCCGGTCAGCCATTCTTCGAGCACGCCGAGCGGGTCGGACGCGTCGGGTTGGAGCACGAGCAAACGAGGTGCGGTCACACGTTCGAGGGTAGGTCAGCAGGCGCAGGCGACCCCGTCCAGGCTGCCTTCGACGGGATACCCCGCGGCCTGCCACGCCGTGATGCCGCCCGAGAGCCGCTTGACCCGGAAGCCGAGGGCCGCCAGCTTCAGCGCGCCCTTCGTGGCGGCGTTGCACTGGAAGCTCTCGCAGTAGCAGACGTACACCACGTCCCGGTCCAGGTCCTTCGTGGACTCCTCGTCGATCCCGCGGTGGTCGAGGTGGATCGCCGTGGGGATGCGAGCGTGCGCGAACGCTTGCGCGCTACGGGTTTCGACGAGTTGGAACCCGTCCGCCGCACCGGCGCGCAGGTCGCGCACGACGTCGTCCGGATCTGCCTCGAAGGCGAGTTCGGCGGCGAAGAACGCGGCGGAGACGGCAGGCTCGGCGGGCGGGAAGCGCAGTGTGTTCGTCATGGCCACAATCCTGGTCGGACGGCGGTTCCGGGCACATGGGGAAGTCCAGCCGTGCAGGCGGATCTGCCTACGATTCCCCGGTGGAACTCGACGAGGTGGACTGGAAGCTCATCGGGCTGCTCCAGGAGGACGGGCGGCTGACGTTCGCGGAGCTGGGCAGGCGCGTGTCGCTGTCCGCGCCCGCCACCACCGAGCGGGTGCGGCGGCTGGAGCAGCTCGGGGTGATCGTCGGGTACCGCGCGGTCGTCGACGTGCGGCGGCTGGGGCTGCCCATCGAGGCCGTGGTGCGGGTACGCGTGCGGTCGCTGGACACGCCGCGGTTCCGGGAGCGGGTCGTGGTGCTGCCGCAGGTGCTGGACGCCGACCACGTGACCGGCGACGACTGCTGGGTGCTGCGGGTCGTGTGCCCGTCGACAGGTGACCTGGAGGCGTTCGTCGAGCTGGCGCAGAAGTACGGCGACACGACGACGTCGCGGGTGTTCTCGTCGCCGGTGCGGAACCGGGCGATCGGGCGGGAGACGTCGTGCGCGGTCGGAGAGGTCCCCCGGTCGTGAAGGCCCCCCGAACTGAACGCTAGCGGAGGGGTCCGACAGAAACGGGGCTCGTCGGGAGCGGCTGTTGGGTGGGTCTCAGGTTGAGGTGGTGGTGAAGAGGAGTTCGGCGGCGTCCAGGACGGGGACGAAGCCGATGCGCTGGTAGACGCCGTTCGACGTGGGGTTGGCGAGGTCGGTGTAGAGGAGGACCTCGGTCGCGCCCGCGCGTCTGGCCCAGGTGGAGACCGCGGCGGTGATGGCGGCGGCGTAGCCGTGGTTGCGGTGCTCGGTCGGTGTGTAGACGGGGCCGACACGGGACATGGCGTTGACGGGTGGGCTGACGGCGGCCCACGAGACCGGAACGCCGTCGACCTCCCAGAACGCGTGCGTGGCCTGGCCGTGCTCGATCTGGGTGCGCAGTTCGGCGACGTGGTCGAGGTCCGCGGGCAGGTGGCTCATGGCCTCCACCATGAACGCGCGGTGCCAGGGCCCGAGGAATTCGACATCGGCCACCGTGGCCAGGCGCATCCGGCCCGGCACGGCCGGGGTGAGGAGCGTGCCCAGGCGGAACAGGCGCATGGAGATGGTCTCGTCGACCAGGCGGCCCGTCCGGTCGCACCACGCCGCGGCGAAGGCGTCGGCCGACTCGCGCTCGCCGCTCACGCCGTTGAGGTCGGGGGCGATCCCGAGCAGGAAGTCCACGAAGTCGGCGGCCAGGTCCACGGGGATGGCGCTCGCGATCAGCGGCCAAGGCGGCGTGCGCACCGCGGCGCCGACCAGGTCAGGACCGTCGTGGGCCGTGACCAGGATCTCCTTCGGCTCGTCCGGGGACGGGTTCGCCAACCTGCGGGCGATCACCGTGAGCGCCACGGTGTGCCGCACCGGGTCCGCCGCGTAGAACGCCTTGGTGACGGCCCAGAAGTCCGCCAGCTCGTCGTGCACCACGAAGTCGGGCATGGCAGAAGACCGTAACGCAAAAAGCCCTGTGGGGGAGCACCGTTACCAGTGCTCCCCCACAGGGAAAAATTGTCCCGCGG
>NZ_JANYMP010000047.1 GCF_025061645.1 Umezawaea endophytica
TCGGCCACCCACCACCGGACTCGCGAAATCCCAGACCGGCCAAGAGATGAAGGGAGCAGAAGAGACCCGCCAGCCCCTCCCAGCCCCTCCCGCCCCCTCCCACCCGGCCCTACGCCGTCACAGTCCACTTCTGATTAGCAGCCCCAGTGCAAGCCCAGATCTGCGCCAAAGTCCCATTGACCGACGAATTCCCAGTAGCATCCAAACACTTACCAGTAGCCGGATTCACAATATCCCGCCCAGCGGTGACGCTCCACCGCTGGTTGTTCCCGCCAGCGCAATCCCAGATCTGCAACTTAGCCCCATCCACAACACCATTATCCTTGATATCCAAGCACTTCCCCAGCGCCCGAACAGTGCCATCCGCCCCCACGACCCACTTCTGCGCAGCACTCCCGTTGCAGTCGTACAACTGCACCGCCGTGCCGTTCGCACTACTGGCCCCAGCGATGTCCAGGCACTTCCCGCCCAACCCGGTGATCGTCCCGCCAACGGGCTGCGGAGTACCGCCCTGCGTCCCGTTCCAGGTGAACGTGGCCGTGGTCCGGGCGGGCAGGCTGTAGTCGAACGACGACCCACCCCAGTTCACCTTCACGTTCTGCGTGCTACCGGTCGTGTTGTACGCGATCAGCGCCTTCGACCCGTCCGTGTTGCGCCACGCGACGTTCTTGACCGACCCGTTGTCATTGGTCTCGATCCGCTGCGCCCCCGGCCGGACGAACTTCGTCAGGTGCCCCATCGTGTAGTACTCGACGTTGTAGGTGACCTGACCGCGCTTGCCGTCGTTGTTGTGCACGGTGATGAACCCGGTGCACGTCCCGCACCCTCCGTTGTGCGGGTTCATGGCCTCGTCCAGCGCCAGGCTCCACTTCACCACCGAACTGCCCCAGTTCCGGGTGTAGTCGATGATGTTGAACATGTCCTCCCGGTGCTGGTCGGAGATCCACGTGCCGCCGGAGTGCTCCGTGTCGAACGCCTTGACGTTCGGGAACTCGTTGTGCGCCGTGGTCTGCGCCGACACGTCCCCGACGTAACCGTGCCAGGCGATCCCACCGAACAGCGGGTCGTTCACGATCCCCGAATCCTGCAACTGCGGCTTGACCCAGGTGTTGTACCCGTCCCAGTTCCAGTCGTGGATCAGCACCTTGGTGTTGATGCCTGCCGCCCGGAACGCGGGGTAGATCCCGTTCTTGGTGAAGTTGATCAACCCGGCGGTGTTCCACTGCATCGACGGGTACCCCGGACAGCACCCCGGCTCGTTCTGCGGCGTCACGTAGTCGATCGGGATCCCCCGCGACTGGTAGGCCTGCACGTACTTCGCGAAGTACTGCCCGTACGTCCCGTAGTACTCGGCCTTCAACCACCCCTGCCGCATGGAGTTGTTGTCCTTCATCCACGCGGGTGCGCTCCACGGCGACGCCATCACCCGCAGCGCCGGGTTCAACTCCTTCGCCCGCTTGGTCAGCGGCAGCACATCAGCCAGGTCGTGATCGATCTTGAAGTCGTTGACGTCGCAGCACGTGTCGTCGTACGAGTAGTCGAACCGCGCGAGGTCGGTGGACGCCATCGGGTTCCGCGTCATCGACAGGCCGATGCCGTTGACCGGGTCGAACAGCTTCTTCATCGTGTCTTCGCGGGTGGCGGCGCTCAGGTAGCCGCTGCTGTTCATCAGCCAAGCGGCGCTGTCGGTGAACGACGCGCCACCCCCTTCGAACGTCTGGTACCGGGTGTTCTCGTTGACCGTGATCGTCTGACCCCCGGTCCCGGTACCCGCGACGAACGCCACCGGGGTCTGCTGCTGCAACCCCCGAGTGACCTGGGTGCCGCGGTCGGCGGCGTTGGTGGACGTGAGCCAGACGTTGACTTGCTCACCCGCGGCCACGGCGGGCGCGGTCGGAACGGCGATGACGGCCGCCGCCAGCACCGTGACGCCGAGCGCGGATAGTAGGGACCTTCGAGGCGAGGACTTCGGCATGGCAGGGTTCCTCGTTCCGTGCGGAAGGCAGCCGGTCAGGATCGGCTGAGGCGTGGTGGCGACCTTGCGTTACCGGGTTCAGGTGTCGGCTGGCATAGTCGAGGTGTCCGGCATCACGCCTTATTTCAAGATGTGATTTAACCCAGGTGACCTTGGGACGTCAAGGCTTGGTTAAGGGAGCGACAGTGCAGCGGAGCAAGCGGACGATGCGCGACTTGAGGACGAGCAACCGCGCCCGCGTGTTGCGCAGGCTGTACTTCGACGGCCAGTTCAGCCGCCACGAGCTGGCAGGCGCGACCGGCCTCAGCCAGGCGTCGGTCAGCAACGTCGTCGGCGAGCTGGTCGAGGACCAGGTCGTCGTCGAAGCGGGTCTGGTCGGCTCCGACGGCGGCAGGCCGCGGGTCCTCCTCCGCGTCAACCCGGACCACGCCTGCGTCGTCGGCGTGGACGTCGGCGAAACCCACGTCCTGGTGGAGGTCTTCGACCTCACGCTGCGCAGGCTGGCCATGAGCACGTTCCAGATGGACACCATCGCCAACCGCGGCGAGGCGGTCGTGGAACGCGTCCTCGCGGGCCTCGACCAGTGCGTGGAGGACAGCGGCGTGGACCCCGGCCGGATCCTCGGCGTGGGCGTCGGCGTTCCCGGTCTGGTCGAGCGCGGCTCGGAACTGCTGGTCCACGCCCAGACCGTCGGCTGGAACGGCGTCCCGCTGGAGCGGATGCTCCGGGCGGGCACCGACCTGCCGCTGTTCATCGACAACGGCGCCAACACCCTCGGCCAGGCCGAGATGTGGTTCGGCGCGGGCCGCGGCGCCCGCAACGCGGTCATCGCCCTCATCGGCTCGGGCGTCGGTGCCTCCGTCATCGCCGACGGCGTCCCGTACCGGGGAGCGTCCGGCGGCGCGGGCGAGTGGGGCCACACGACCCTGTCGCTCGACGGCAGGCCCTGCCGCTGCGGCGCGCACGGCTGCCTGGAGGCCTACATCGGCGCCAAGGGAGTGCTGGGCCGCCACCGCGAAGCGGCGGGCCTGCCCCCGGAGATCGTCGACGAGGAGGTGGCCCTCCGCGAACTGCTGGCGGAGGACTCGCAGGCGGCCAGGGAGGTCCTCGAGGAAACCGCGCGCTACGCCGGAGCGGGTATCGGCAACCTGATCAACCTGTTCAACCCGGAACGGGTGATAGTGGGCGGCTGGGCGGGCCTGATCCTCGGCGAACAACTGCTCCCCGCCATTCGCGAGGTGGCCGCCAAGCACGCCCTCCACCACCCCTACCAACAGGCGAAGATCAGCCTCTGCGAACTGGGCACCGAATCGGTGGCCATGGGCGCGGCCACCCTTCCGGTCGCCGAATTCCTCGGCGCGGGCGGCGTCCGCTCAGCCGCCCTCATGCGCCCGACCGGCTGACCGCCAGAGGTCGGCCTCGTCGGTGTCGGTCGGCACGTCCCGGTCGAGCGCCACGGCCCGGACGACGACCTTGCGCACCAGCGGCTCGTCGAGAGCGGCCGGCCACTCCCACGGCCGTCCGCTCAGCACGACCGCCAACACCGCGTCGGCCTTGGCCACCACGGCGTCGAACTCCGCCGCCGGCACCTCGTCGTACCGCCTGACCTGCGCGAGCCACCGCGACCGCCACGCCATCTGCCCGGCAGGCCGCCCCACCGCCCGCCGGTGCACCTCCGCCAGGACGTCGAGGAGCGACGTGCCGTCCCGGCGGAGGTGCTCGTCCAGGCGCACCAGCGAAACCTGCCGTCGGGCGGGGAAGTCGACCGCCTTGTGCAGGACCAGCCCCACCGCCTCGGCGGTCGGCCGGTCCTCGACGCGGAAGCTGAACGCGGACCGCCCCGACTCCATCGTGTCGAGGGCCGACCGCCAGAACCCCTCCAGGGCCGGAACGGAGTAGCGGGCCCGCAGCTCGTCATCCACCCGGCAAGCCTAACGACCGGACCGGCTCGGCCTCCCCGGCCGAAGAAAGGCGCGAACAATCACCACCGCACGACGACGATGATCGATCGCACTGGAAAATCAACGGCCGCCGCGGCCGGGGTCGCCGTTTTCTCCTTGCGGTGATCAACGAACTGGCCACCCCCACGACCGCCGGACCAATCGTTCCGGGGACAAGACCGCCAATACCGACCGGTCTGCTCCGACAAACCCGGAACGTTCATCCGGGAAGCTGCCGGAGGCGTGTTCGGGCAGCCTTTGTTGATCATTGTTGACCCGCCTCCCGGCCTCGTGGTCAAGTCGACCACCAAGGTTGGAACGAGATTAGGGGCCGGTGTTCGTGCTGGTACCCGTGCCGACGGCGGCGGAAGCGTCTCGACGAAGACGCTTCACCGCTACTGCGACAGGACATTCACATGTGTGATTTCCTCGACGGCCCACGACACCCGGAACGTTTTCGTGCGCGGATCTCCTCGTGCTCCACGACCGTGAAGCACGGCGGCTACCGCTACGGGTCGACCCGGTCCAAAGCCGCCCCGTCCCAGGTCGTCTGGGTGCAGGCGACGCCGCGGCCGTTGCGGGGACGCAGGACGTCGTAGATGTGCATCCTGGGGATCTTGTCGGAAACGCCCCAGCCGCTGGGCCAGGTGATGACCCAGTCCATGTCGAGGTCGACGAGCAGCCCCAGCATGCGGGCGATCGTCGGGTCGTCCAGGCGTTCGAACGCCTCGTCCAGCAGCACCAGCCGAAGCGGGTCGAACGACTCGGCGCCGCTGCTGACCGCGTCGTAGAACGACGCCGCCGCGGCGAACAGGGTCACGTACGAGATGAGCCTGGTCTCGCCGGACGAGAGCTGCTTCAAGCGCCGTTCCCGCGGGTTCCCGTCCGGCCCGGTGTCGCCGACGGTCACGGTGAACTGGTGCCACGTGCGGTAGTCCAACGCCCGTGACAGGACCTCGGCGTAGTTGCCCGAGTCGGCGTCGCGCTCGGTCTCGATCCGCTCGGTGAACACCCGCCGCAGGGCCTCGTCCTGCTCCGGCGTCCGGTTCGCGAACGGCTCCCGCACCAGCGCCAGCGCTCCGCGCGTCTCCTCGTCCAGCGCGGACGACGGCTTCCACGACAGCTTCACGTGCACGCCCTGGCTGGACCGCGCCTTGCCGAGCACGTCGTTCATCCGCTTGCACAGGTCCTCGGCCACGGCGACCTGCCCGCGCAGCCACTCGGCGAGGTCGCGGATCAGGTAGTCCGCGAACACGCCCTGGTACTGCTCGTTGAGGAACCCGCGCTGGTCGGCCAGCTTCGCCGTCACCTGCCGGGCCGCGACGGCCACCGGCCGGGTGCCCTCCTCGCCGGTCACGGTCACCGTGAGCAGGCCCGCGTGCTGTTCGGCGGCGATGTCGTGGCTGCCCGCCAGCGACGTCTGCAACGCCTGGAGCTTGGTGATCACCGTGGCCTCGCCCGCGCCGCGGCGGTCGCCCTCCGCCGTGATGGCCTCCCGGACCGCGTCCAGGTCGCCGTCCACGTCCGGCAGCGCCGCCACCAGGACGCCCGGCGCCGCCACGGTCGCCCCGAACTGCTCGGCGACCCTGGTCTGCTCGGCCGTCGCGCCCGCCAGTTGCTCACGGGCGCCGTCGAGCTGCGCTTCGAGCTTCGCCGCCTGCTCACGGGCCGACGCGACCTGCTCGCGCGTCGACCTGAGGTCTTCGCGGTACTTCCGCCGCGAAGACTCCAGCGAGCTGAGCTGGCCCGCGATCTCGCGCGCCTCGCCGCCGATCGCCTCGGTCAGCTCGGCCAGCGTCGTGGCCTGCGTCGCGTGGTCCACGCACCGGCTCTCGGCGTCCGCTTCGGCCGCCGCCCTGTCCTCGCCCGCCGCGTGGAACCGGTGGGTCGCGTCGGTCAGGTCCGCCACGGCGCCCTGGCACTGCCTCCGCAGCAGGTCGCCCAGCCGGTCCGCGGTCCGCTGCGCCTCGCCCGCGGCCTGCTGCGACTGCCGCAGGCCCTCGGTCTCCGCGGGCAGCCCGGCCTCGCCCGCCTGCCGCACCAGCTCACCGCGCACGGCCTCACCGCGGGCCTGCGCCTCGTCCAGCTCGGCCCGCAGCTCCCGCGCCCTGGTCTCGGCGCGGTCGGCCGACTCGCGCGCGGCCTGTTCACGGCTGTGCTTGGCGATCAGATCGCCGTCGGACGGGAACCCGGCCAGGTGGGACTCCCAGCGGGTCACCCGGTCCCGCGCGCCCGCCAGCTCGCCCTCGGCCACGCCCAGCTCACCGCGCAGCTCGGTCAGCTCGTCCTCCAGCACCCCGATCCGGCGCCGCCGCGCGGACTCGCGTGCTCCCGCGCCGATGAACTCCGCGGCGGGCTTGCGCCACGTCCCGCCGAGCACACCTGCCCGCCAACGGCCGTCGGTCGACAGCGCCAGCCCGCTCCCGGCGTCCAGCGACACCGCCGCGAGCAGCCCCGCGACCACCTCGGCCGACACCACCGACCCCGGCTCCACGGCCGGGACCAGCACCGACGCCAACGACGGCCCGGCAACGGCGTCCCGCGGGGTCGCGGTCACGTCGTCGGCCACCGACCCGTCGCCGGTCACCCACGCGTCCAGCAGCCCGCTCGCCTGGAGCGCCGACTCGAGCCCCGCCCGCCCGGCCTCGTCCACGGTCGGCTGGAAGTCGACAAGTCGGTAGAACGGCGTCCCCGCCAGCGGATCGCGCGAAGCCGATGCGTAACGACCCGGCTCCGGCACCCGTTCCCCACCCGACCGCAGCCCGGCCAGCTCGGCGTCGAGCTGGCCGATCCGGCCGCGCAGGTCCTCCTGCCGCAGCACGAACGCCTGAGCCGCGTCGCGCGCCGCGCGGACCAGGGGAGCGGTCCACTCGCGGGCCGCTGCCGTCACGGTCCTCGCGACCTCCGGGTCGACGGCCTCCGGCAGCTCGAACGACTGGTTCGGCAGGCCGTCGGCCAGCGGCCCGGCACCGCACCAGCGCTCGACCTCGGCCAGCCACGTCGCCGCGACCGCCGTCAGCTCCTGGCCCTCCTGGTGGCGCAGCGCCGCCGCCTCGGTCGCGGCGACCTGGGCGTCCTTCGCCTTCTGCCGCACCGCGTCCACCTGCCGCTGCTCGCGGTCCAGCTCCCCGGCCCGCTGGTGCAGCGCGAGCGCCAGCGCGCCGCGCTGCCGGGCCGTGGATGCGATCCCCGACGTCGCCGCCGCGGCTGCCTCCAACCCGGCCAGCACGGTGTCCGTCGCCGCCGTCGGCGGCACGCGCCGCTCGGTCGGCAGCGGTTCCGCCTCGGGGTCCGGCTTCGCCCGCACGAGGTGGGTGGTCACGGTCGCCTCGGCGTGCGGGACCCTCGGCACGACCGGCGCCGCTGACGAGTCCAGCCCCGCCGCGCGCAACTGCTGGCGCAGCGGCTCGGTCAGCTCGTCCGCCGACCCCAGCTCCTCCTGGAGCCGCCGCAGCGACCGCAGCACGGCGTCGACCGCGCCGTCCTCCTGGAGGCGCTGCTTGCTCGCCATCTCCAGCGCGGCGATGGCCGACGACCGCTTCTCCGCCACCAGCTTCTCGCGGGTTTGCAGGTCCTGGAGGTCGCGGAACGCGGGCAGCTCCTTGAGCGCCGCGATCGTCTCCTCCGCCTGGCCCTCACCGGTCTCCAACGCCGACTGGGCGCTCTCCGCCTCGGCGCGCGACGACCGCGTCCGCTCCAGCTCGCCCTCCAGCCGGGAGCAGGCGCGCGCCAGCTTCCGCACCGCGTCCTCGGCGCCGCGCAGCCGCTCCGCCGACGAGCGCAGCCCGCCGAACGCGTAGTCGGAGTACGTCTTGAGGAACGTGCCGAGCGCGGCGTCCGCCGACGACAGCCGGGTGATGTTCTCCCGGATCGACTCCAGGTCGTCGAACGACGTCGCCAACTGCTCGACCATCGACTGGTCCAGCGGCGGCAGCGCGTCGGACAGGATCTGCTCCAACTGCCCTTCGAGCACCTTCAGGCCGACGTCCGGGTTCCGCAGCGTGCGCTGGAGGTGCAGCAGGTCGCCGTACCGGGCCGCGGGGACGCCGTACACCGTCTCGGCGATCTTCGCGCGGAACGCGGCGTCCTCCAGCACGCAGTCCGCGCCGATCGCCTCCCGCAGGTGCGCCGGACCGAGCGGGATCCGCTCGTGGCCCGCGAGCTGGAGGTCGCGCCCGACGCGCGCGGACGTGATGAACCGCCACGAGTCGGTGATCGCCTGCGACGTCTTGGACGCCTTCACCCCGAGCCCGCAGGTCAGGAACTCCTCGACGCCGTCGACGACCCGGCGCAGCTCGATCCACGCGTAGCCGATCCGGTTCGGGCCGCCGTTGTAGTCGTCCAGCATCAGCCGCCGCAGGCTGACCGTGTCGAAGCCCTTCGAGCCGACCTGCCGCAGGTCGCCGTCCAGGCACAGCGGCAGCAGCAGCTCCAGCGTTCGCGACTTGCCGGACCCGTTGGTGCCCTGGAAGATCGCCCGCCCGCCGGAGAAGTCGAACGTCTGCTCGGTGTACTGCCACACGTTGACGATGCCGCCGCGGTGCAGCCGCCACCTGTCCCGCTCCAGCGTCACGACACGGTCTCCTCGTCGAACAACGACCAGCTCGGTTCTCCGGGCTCGATCGGGGTGGGGGTGACGACCTCGCGCTCGGGGTCGCCGTCGGGTTCGGGTATCCACCGGTGCGCGGCCGGGTTCAGCAGCCAGCCGTCCTCGCCCGCGACGGCCAACCCCATGCGGCGCAACAGCTCCGTCACCTCGGTGACGAGCTTGTCCTGGTCTTCGACGATCTGCTTCGACCACGCCGCCGGGTAGTCCTCGACCAGCCGGTCGAGCACCTCGCGCAACCGCGCGGTCGACACGAGGTGACGGCCGTCCGCGCGGGTGATCGGCTCGTCTTCGGCGTCGTACTCCAGCTCCAGCAGCGTGGGCAGCGCCAGTAGCGCGAGCCGCGCGACCGTGGAGGAACCGGGGAAGTACATGTCCGTCAGGTAGTCCTCGGGGTCCGCCGCCAGCACGCCCTCCAGGCGCGACTCGGTGTACAGCCCGAAGCACTTCTCCAGCAGCACGGACTCCTTGCGCTGGTTGCGCCGCAACCAGTCCGCCTGCTCCGGCGGCAGGTCGGCGTACAGCACCAGCGGCGTCTCCACGAGCCTGCGCCGCACCGCGTGCTCGACGCCGCGCGGCCCCGGCCGGGCCGCCAGCGCCACCAGCCGCTCCGGCGAGTCCGCCTCGGCGACCGGCCCGGTCAGTAGCTGCCCGAGCAGGTCCGTGTCGATCGTGATCAGCGCCTCGGTCTGGAGGTCCGCGCCCACCTGGCCCTCGGTCTCGTGCAGCACGCCCAGCGACACCAGGTGCCGCAGCGCCGCCGTCAGCGCCCGCCGGTCGACCACGTCGTCCACCACGTCGATCCCGGCCTCGACGGCGGCGGCCCGCACGTCCGACACCAGGCGGGACAGCAGCGCCTGCCGCCCGACCCCGGTCAGCACGCCCAGCGTCAGCGCCAGGTACGCGTACCCGCGCGGCGACATCCCCGGCACGCCGCGGGTGTCGTCCACGCCGGGCCCGGACTTGTACAGCCGCGCGAACCGCCGCTCCACCACCAGCCGGTAGCCGAGCAGCCCGGCGAACAGGTCCTGCAACGCGAACCGGTGCCGGTACACCAGCGCCAGCAGTTCCCCGTCCGGCCCGTCGCCGCGCAGCAGCGGCCTGCGCAGCAGCGTGCGCGCGCAGCGCACGACGTTCGCCGCGTCGATGTCCGGGAGGTCGTCCAGCGGGGTGCTCACTCGCTCCTCCGGGGTGCCGGGGTCTGGCCGGCGCATTCGACCTCGTGGGGCCGCAGGGCTGGTCGGGTGTGGTCGCCTGGTGCGCCCTCGCCGAGGACCGGTCGTGCCGCAGGGCCGCCGGTCGTCGAACGCCGCGCGTCGGGGGTGCTCACTCGCTCAACGCCAGCCGCGCGTCGTGCAGGGTCAACGTCCCCGCCTTCGAGGTGATCCTGGTGGTCTCGCCCGGCGAGTGGTCGACGGTGACGCGCAGGCCGCGCACCGGGTCGGCGGCCGAACCGGAGTCGGCCGCGCTCTCCCGCTGCGCCATCGCCAGCGTCAGCAGCTCGCACAGCACGCCCAGCGCGTCGCCGGACAGCGTCGTCGACGCCAGCCGCGGCGCGGCCGACGCCAGCTCGGCCACCGACGCGGCCCGGTGCTCGTCCGCCTCGCGGGCCGCCGCCAGCAGCGACTGCTCGGTGATCGGGTCGTCCAGGATGCGCGACGTCCGCCCGCGCGCGCCCCGGTCGCCCCGGCTGCGGACGCTGACCGTCACGTCCCGCACCGGCCCGTCGCGCCACGCCGTCCGCTCGTTGTCGCTGTCGTGCTCCGGCGCGGGCAGCACGTGCCGCGCCGAGTAGAGACCGAACGCCGCCGCGTACAGCTCGTGGCCCTGCGCGCGGGTGCCGGAGTCGAACCACGCCGCCAGCTTCAGCAGCTCCGCGCGCCGCCCCGGCAGCAGGCCGCCGCCGGAGGTCGCGCGCTTCACCGACGCCAGCAGCGACCCGATGGCCCGCGCGGTCGCCTCGCGCAGCGCCGTCACCTGGCTCGGGTGGCCGGGGCGGTCGACGAACCAGCCCGCCAGCTCCTGCCAGTCCGCCGCGGACCGGCCCCGCGCCCGTTCGACCTCGACGCCGAGCCCGTCCGTGGCGCCGAGCAGCCGCAGCAGCTCGCCACGCCCCCGCGCCAGGCCCGCCAGCGCGTCCGCGATGGCCGGGGTGTGCCGCAGCACGTCCTCCACGACCATCTGGATGTACTCGACCAGCAGGTTCCGGAACCCGGAGATCTCCTCGGGCGCCAGGTGGTGCCGCGTCACGACCTGCCCGAGGTACGCGTAGAAGTCACGCACCGTGGCCGCCAGCTCGGCGTGCTGGAGGAAGACCGTCGTCACCCGTTCGGCCAGCACCTCGCGGGACCGCCTGCCCTCGCCCGTCACCAGCGCCTCGGACAGCGCGCCGCCCAGCTCGCTCAGCCCGCGCTCGATCGCGGGCAGCAGCTCCCGCGACACCTCGCGCGCGCCCTCCGGCACCCGGAGGAGCTGGTCGACGTCCCGCTGGACGCGCACCGCGAGCTTGCTCACCTGGTAGCGGACGCTGCCGTGCTGGAACTCGGCGATGCTCGTCGCGACGACCTCGCGACGGCCCTGCACGAGGTTGCCCCACTCCACGAGCTGCTTGAGCCTGTTGATCACGTTCTCGATCCGGGACTCTCCCGCGTCCACGGTGCCCAGCCGCTCCGCCCCCGCGAGGGCGCCTGCGACCTCCCCGGCGGGCAGGTCGGCGAGCAGGGTGGACGTGAACAGGCGCATGATCGCCAGGTACGTGCGCTGGTAGTCGCGCGCGTCCAGGTACGCGTAGAGCTTCAACCGGCCCGCTGGTTCCACGGTCGGCACCCTAACGCCGGCCACCGACACCCCCGGACATCGGGAACCGCGCCCCTAGCTCGAACGGGTGACAGCCGACGCTATACGGTGCCGTGTCGACTTCGGGGAGGTCTGCCTTGGGCGTGGGACGAGCGGCCGGATTGTTGCTGGGAGTAGCGGCGGACGCGGTCTTCGGCGACCCCCGGAGACACCACCCGGTGGCGTTCTTCGGCCGTGCCGCGGATGTGACCGAACGGACCACGTACCGCGACAGCCGCACCGCGGGCGTCCAGCACACGGCGCTGCTCGCGGGCGGCGTCGTGGCGTTGGGCGTGGTCGTCGAGCGGCTGAGCGGTCGCAGCGAGCTGCTGAAGACCGTCACCACGGCCGCCGCGACCTGGGTCGTCCTCGGTGGGGCCTCGCTCGCCAAGGAGGGCACGGCGATGGGCCGTGAGCTCGACGGCGGCGACCTGGCCGCCGCGCGCGACCGGCTGCCGAACCTGTGCGGCCGCGAGCCCGCCTCGCTGGACACGCTCGCGCTGGCCAAGGCCACCGTCGAGTCCGTCGCCGAGAACACCTCCGACGCCGTCGTCGCGCCGCTGCTGTGGGGCGCGGTCGCGGGCGTGCCCGGCCTGCTGGCGTACCGCGCGGTCAACACCCTGGACGCGATGATCGGCCACAGGTCACCTCGCTACCTGCGCTTCGGCTGGGCCGCCGCCAAGCTCGACGACCTCGCCAACCTCGTCCCGGCCCGCGCCGCGGCACTGCTCACCGTCGTCGCCGCCCCCGTCGTCGGCGGCTCGGCCGCTGAGGCGTGGGAGGTGTGGCGGCGCGATGCGTCGGCGCACCCCAGCCCCAACGCGGGCCAGGTGGAAGCCGCGTTCGCGGGCGCGCTGGAGATCCGGCTCGGCGGGCGCACGGTCTACTCCTACGGAGCCGAGGACCGCGCCGTCATGGGGCACGGCCGCAACCCCGACGCCGGGCACGTGACCAGGGCCGTCGAGCTGTCCAGGGTGGTAGGCGGGCTGTCGGCGGTGCTAGCCGCGGCCCTGGCGCTGTTCGCCCGCCGCCGCTAGCTCGGACCCCGACGCGGCGGCCTCGTCTTCAGCGAGCATCTCCGCGACCGACTTCCGCTTCGGCCTCGGCTCCGCGAGCGCCCCACCGGGCTGGATCTCGCGCCAGGTGAAGTACGCCCAGCCGCCGAGCGCCATCACGCCGAACGCGATCCACTGCAACGCGTAGGAGAAGAACGGCCCGGACTCCATCCGCGGCAGCGGCAGCGCGTTCAGCACCCCCGGTTGGCCCTCGGAGAGCTGGAAGTAGCCCGGCCGGACGTCCAGCCCGGCCGCCCGGCCGACGACCGCCGAGTTGATCGCGTATACCTGCCTGCGGCCGTCCTCGGTGAACGCCTCGCGGTCGTCGGACTCACCGGCCCGCACCCACGCCACCGTCGTCACCTCGTCGGTGGGCGCGACGGGGATCTCCGGCACGCTCACGCCGCTGGCGGGCCGCAGGTAACCCCGGTCCACCAGCACGACCTGCCCGCTGTCCAGCCGGAACGGCGTCACGACCTCGAAGGCGGCCTCGCCCTGCACGGTCCGCAGCCTGGCCACGGCCTCGCCGTCGGGCAGGAACCGCCCGGTGAGCGCCACCCGCTTCCACTCGACCTCGGCGTTCGGGCGGTCGAGCACGGTGCCCACCGGGACGGGGTCGGTCTTCATCGCCGTCGTCAGCGCGTCGTTCTGCGCCACCCGCTCGTCGTTGCGACCGAACTGCCACGGCATGAGCATCGTGAAACACGCGCCCGCGAACACCCAGACGGCCAGCGTCAACGCGAGCCACCCAGGTCGGAGCAGGAACCGGAACCGCACGGCCTCCACGGTAGGCGCTGCGCGGATCAGGAGCGGATCAGGGTCCGCTCGAACCTCACGTTGAACCCCTTGCCGGTCGGGGCCGCGCACATCACGCCCACCAGCGCGGGCACCCCCGGCGGGAAGTACGCGAGCCGCAGCATCGTGACCGGCTCGTCGTCACCCAGCCCGTACCGGACGGTCACCGTGTCACCGACCCGCTCGGCGGAGATGGTGACCCGGTCCGCGGTCGCGGTGGGTACGACGGACCAGTCCGAAACGCCCCTGGTCACGACCGCGCTGATCTGGAACTCGCCGTCGACCAGCTCCACCCCGGCCTTGATCCAGTTCTCCTCGTCGATCCGCAACGCGATCCCGGCCTGGTCGTACAGCTCGGCGTAGTCCGCGGAGAAGGTCGTCGACACCGCGCAGTCGCCGTCGACCCACCGCCCGCGGACGTGACCGGTGTCGCGGATGAAGCCGTAGTGGGTCGTGCGCCAGAAGTCGGTGTCCGGGTCCGCTGTGACGAACAGCTCCCCGTCGGGACCGGTCGACCACTTCGCGGGCTCGTTGATCCATTCGTCCATGGGGCCATCATCTCGCCGCGGCGACCGCTTGAGTGGCGTAACCGCCGCCGAACAGCACGACGTGCACGAGCAGCGGGAACAACTGGTGCAGCCCGACCCGGTCCTCCCACCCGTCGGCCAGTGGCGCGACCTCCTGGTAAGCCCGCTCGACGTGGTCCAGGAGCGGGCAGCCGAACAGCCGCAGCATCGCCAGGTCCGTCTCCCGGTGGCCGCCGTGCGCCGCCGGGTCGACCAGCCACACCCGCCCGTCCGCCGCCCACAGGACGTTGCCGCTCCACAGGTCGCCGTGCAGCCGGGCGGGCGGCTCACCGGGGTCCTCGGCCCGCTCGACCCGCGCGGTGATGAGCTGTGCTTGCGATGCGGTGAGCAGGCCCTGGTCGACGGCCGTCCGCAGGTAGGGCTCGACCCGGTGCGCCCAGTACCACTCCGGCCAGCGCTCGCCGGTCTCGTTGCGCATCGGCGCGAGCCCGATCGCCGCGTCCACCGGCCCGCCCGGCGGGGGAGAGCCGAACGCGGGCGCGCCGCTGTCGTGCAGCACGGCCAGCTCGCGCCCGAACGCCTCCGCGGCCTCGGCGGTGGGCCGTCCGGTCGGCACGTGGTCGGTGACCAGCCACGTCCCGTCCTGCCCCAGCACCCGCGGCACAGGCGGTCCACCGGGCACGGCCAACCACCGCAGCGATGCCGCCTCGGCCGGTGCCGACGGGGTGTCCTTCGCCACCACGTGCCCACCGGCCACCGCGACGTCGTAGACGCCACCGCTGATCGCCGTCGCCGACCGGGCGTCCAACCCGGCCAGCTCGACGACCGCGGTCACAGCCGTTCGCGCACCCACGCCAACAACCCCGGCACCGCCGCCTCGGTCATCTCCAGCACCCGGTCGAAGCCCTCGCGGTCCCCGTAGTACGGGTCCGGCACGTCCACCCCGTCCGCGTCCGGGTCGAACGACCGCAGCAACCGCACCCGCTCCGCGTCCCCGGACAACCGCCGCAACTCCCGCGCGTGCCCCGAGTCCAACGCCACCAGCAGATCCGCCCCCAGGTGCGCCTCCCCGACCTGCGCCGCCACGTGCTCAGCCGGGTACCCCGCGTCCACGAGCGACTTCGCCGCCCGCTCGTCCGCCGCGTCCCCGACGTGCCACCCACCCGTACCCGCGCTGGACACCTCCACCACGCCAGCCAACCCGGCCCGCCGAACGTGCTCCCGGAACACGATCGCGGCCACCGGCGAACGACAGATGTTGCCCGTGCAGACGAAGGTCACATGCATGCCCCGACCCTAATCTCAGCGGCCCGGCGGATTCAGGGACCGCGGTGCTCCAGGAAGCTCGAATCCACGGTCACCACACCGGTGAGCCGCCACGCCCCGCGCTCGAAGACCAGATCACCGGTGACCGTGAAGGGCAGCTTGCGGTGGTAGGCGAGGATCGCCCACTCGTGGTCTTCCCCGTTGAGCGTGATGTGGACGCTGCGCGCTCGGCCGCGGACGTAGGTCGCCAGCACGATCGTCGCGGTCTCCAGGTCCTGGCCGCCGGGATCCTCGCGGGTGAGGGCCCGCACGGTTCCGACCAGGGTCTCGGTGCGCGGTGGTTCCTCCTGGCGGACGAGCCTCTCGCGAACCCGCGGCAACGCGGCGATGACGTCCCGGTCCACCACGATGGGCGTTCGTCCGACCGAGGGTCGCGGCTCGGACGACGCCCAGTCGAACGACAGGTCGAGCGAACGCAGCGCCTCGGGCTGGGTGAGGTCCTGGAGCGATTCCACCAGACCGGCGCTGAGCCCGAGGTGCCCCGCCTGGTCCGCGGTGCCGCTGTCCCATCGTCGGGCCAGGTCGCGCGTGGTCTCCAGCCCGGTGGCCAAGGTCTCCATCACCCTGCGCGGGAAGGACACCGCCGCTGATCCGTCGTCGAGTGGAGGCAGCGGGTCGCCGAGGCGGGTGACGACGGTGAACACGAAACTGCCGGTCTTGGTGTGGCCGAGCCTCACGTCGTCGTCGAGGAAGTCGGTCACGCTGGACGGACGCCTGCCCCGGTGGGGATGAGCCGGATCCGCTGCCGTGGTGGCTGCGGCCTTCATCATCTTGAACAGGGCGTCCATCGTCTTCTCGGCCTGGCGGAACGGAATCGTGCCGTCGGTCATCGCCTGGTCGAGGCGCACGAAGAACAGGTCGGCGCGAGCGGCCATGATCCGCTCGGCCAACTGGGAGGGGTCCCAGTCGTAGATCCTGCCCAGGGCGTGCAGGGCGTCCAGGAACCTCTGGGAGAAGTCGACGAAGTCGGTGGCGAGCGGAAGCATGATCCGCCCCATCGGGCCACGCTCACCGACGAGACGCCAGATCTCCCGGACGTTCGGGTGCTTCGACTCGAGCTCCCAGTCGTGGGCCGCGAGGTACTGCGAAACGGCGGGAGGAGTCAGGGCCGTCGCGATGGCCCAGTAGCCATCCGGTGAAGAGGTGTTCACCACTGGCCTCCTTCGCCGATCGTCCGCATGATTCCCGACAGCCCGTTCACGTCGAACAGGTTGCGTCTTGGCAGGTGCACGGTTCTCGAGCCCTGATCCTCGCCGATGCTTCCATCGGCCACGCCAGGTGTTCTTCGGTCAGCAGGTCGTGACGGGTCGTGCACTTGACCTGCAGCTCGAAGTCGGGGCAGTAGAACGTGCTGTACTCCGCCGAGGAAGCGATGGTGATGTCGACGCCGTCGTAGTCGGTTTCGTGGGCCTTGATCGAACAGCCCGCCGCGGCCACCACCATCCGGACGAACGCCAGGCTGAAGTGCTCCTTGCGGGCGTTGTGCGGCAGATCGCCGTCCGGCGCGTCGATCGTTCCCACTGCCCGAGGGCCGTCGTCGACGTCGGACATGCACCTGCCTTCCCATCGAGAGGTGAATCGGCAGCACGCTAGTGAGGCTGTTTCGCCCATGCGGCGCGTTCCACCGTCGATTCATCCGAAAGAGTCGAGGGAGGCGCCTGGTCGCGGTGGTAGCCAGGAGAACGTCTCAGCGGCCTCTAAGGTCGTCCGCGCGACCACGACGTGTCCACCACGACCGCTCCGACCATCGGCCTGGCGATCCCGGCCCTGGCTCAAGCACTCCCGCGGGTGGAGGTCGAGATCCGCCGGATGGCGACCTCGTCCTCGCTGCCCATCGTGAACGAGTTCTCCGGCCGCGTCACGGCGGCGGGCGGCAAGCGGTTGCGCTCCGTCCTCATCCTGGCTGGCACGTTGGCCATGCGCGGTGCCGTGACCGACAAGGCCGTCACGGCGGCGGCGTGCGTGGAGGTGTTGCACGCCGGGTCGCTGGTGCACGACGACCTGATGGACGGCGCGACCGAACGGCGGGGTGTGCGGACCGTCAACGCCGACTGGGGGCCCGGCCCGGCGGTGCTGGTGGGTGACTTCATGCTGGCCCGCGCCAGCCAGGTGGCGCTGCGGGAGATCTCGCCGTTCGCCGCGGAGCAGCTCGCGGCGGCCGTGGCGGACCTGGTCGAGGGCCAGGTGCTGGAGGTTCTGGACCTGCACAACCCGGACCGGACGGTCGACGACGCGCTGCGGTCGATCGCGCTCAAGACCGGTGCGCTGTTCCGGGTCGGCTGCGTGCTGGCGGCGCACTGCGCGGACGCCGACGAGGCGACGGCGACGCGCATGGCCGAGTACGGCGCGAGCTTCGGGCTGCTGTTCCAGGTCCTCGACGACCTGCTGGACCTGGCGTCCACGCGGCTGCGGCTGGGCAAGCCGGTCGGCAACGACCTCCGCCAGGGCGTCTACACGGTGCCGCTGCTCCGGGTGATGGACCCGGACCTGCGGGCGCTGCTGACCCGCGAGCCGGGTGACGACGAGGTGGCGGAGGTGCTGGCCCGGTTGCGCCGCGGCCCGATGGTCGAGGACACCCTGGCCTACTGCCGGGCGCTGGCCCGCCGGACGGTGGAGGCGCTGCCCGTGCTGCCCGCCTCGGAAACCGCCGACATCCTGCGCGAACTGCCCCTGGCCTACCTGAACTGGGCGACCACGCTCATCGCCTAGAATTCCGGGCGATGACCAGCGAGCGCGCCCTCCTGCGCCACCACGGAGACGTCGACGCCGCCCCCGGCCTCGTCGACTTCGCCGTGAACGTGCGCCTGCCGCGCCCACCCGCGTGGCTGCGCGACCGGCTCGTGGCCGCGCTGGACGACCTCGGCCGCTACCCGACCGACCTGGCCGACCTCACCGCCCGCCGCACGGTCGCCGAACGCCACGGCCGCACGCCGGACGAGGTGCTGGTGCTCGCGGGCGCCGCCGAGGGGTTCGCGCTGCTGCCCGCGCTGCGGCCGGTGCTCGCGGCCGTGGTGCACCCGTCGTTCACCGAGCCCGAGGTGGCGCTGGCCGACGCGGGCGTGCCGGTGCACCGGGTGCCGCTGCGCGCCGAGGACGGGTACGCGCTGCGGTCCGACCTGGTGCCGGACGAGGCCGACCTGGTCGTGATCGGCAACCCGACGAACCCGACGTCCGTGCTGCACCCGGCCTCCGCCATCGCCGAGTTGGCCCGCCCCGGCCGGGTGCTGGTCGTGGACGAGGCGTTCGCGGACACCGTGCCCGGCGAGCCGGAATCGCTGGCCGGTGCACGACTCCCCGGTCTGCTGGTGCTGCGCAGCCTCACCAAGACGTGGGGCCTGGCCGGTCTGCGCGCCGGCTACCTGCTCGGCGATCCCGCCCTGCTGGCGCGGCTCGCCCACCACCGTCCGCAGTGGCCGGTCGGCAGCCTCGTGCTGGAAGCCGTCACGGCCTGCTGCGAACCCGAGGCCGTCGCGGCGGCCGAGCTGGTCGCCGAGGAGACCGTGCCGCACACCGCGCACGCCGCCCGCGCACTGGCCGACCTGCTCGTCGTGCCGCCGCGAGCACCGTTCCTGCTGATCACCGTGCCCGACGGGCAACGGGTCCGGGAATCCTTGCGGGACAAGGGTTTCGCGGTCCGCCGCGGTGACACGTTCCCCGGCCTCACCCCCGACCACCTGAGGGTCGCCACCCGGCCGCCCACCGAGTTCGACCTGCTGGTCGACGCACTGCGAGTCGCGCTGGAGGAACGGTGAGCACCACCCTCGGGCAGGTGGTCGCGGCGCTGGAGGTCGTGTACCCGCCCAAGACCGCCGAGTCGTGGGACGCGGTCGGCCTGGTCTGCGGCGACCCGGCCGAACCGGTCACCCGCGTCCTCTGCGTCGTCGACGTCACCGAAACCGTGGTGGACGAGGCGATCGAGGTCGGCGCCGAGCTGATCGTCGCCCACCACCCGCTGATGCTGCGCGGCGTCACCGGGGTGCCCGCGAACGACCCCAAGGGCAGGCTCGTGCACCGGCTGATCCGCGCGGGCGTGGCGCTGTTCAGCGCGCACACCAACGCGGACGCGGCCGACCCCGGCGTGTCCGACGCGCTCGCGGCGCTGCTCGGCCTCACCGTCACCGGCCCGCTCAGCCCCAACCCCGTGCCGCCGCTGGACGTGCTCACCACGTTCGTCCCGCACGCCGCCGCGGCCGACGTCCTGGCCGCCCTGCACGCCGCGGGCGCGGGCCGGATCGGCGACTACCGCGACGCCGCGTTCACCGTCGCGGGCACCGGCCAGTTCCGCCCGGTCGACGGCGCCAACCCGGCCATCGGCACCGTCGGCGCCCTGGAGCACGTGGACGAGACCCGCGTCGAGGTCGTGCTCGAACGACGGCTGCGCACCCAGGTCGTCGCCGCCCTGCGCGCCGCCCACCCGTACGAGGAGGTCGCGCTGAACCTCCACGAGATGGCCGACCTCCCGTCGAGCACCGGCATCGGCCGCATCGGCGAACTCCCGGCGCCCGAACCGCTGCGCGACTTCACCCAGCGCGTCGCCGACGCCCTCCCGAAAACCGTCTGGGGCGTCCGCGCCGCTGGTGATCCTGATCGCATGATCCACCGGGTCGCCGTCTGCGGCGGCGCCGGCGACAGCTACCTGACCGCCGCCACCAAGGCCCGCGTCGACGCCTACGTCACCTCCGACCTGCGCCACCACCCGGCGTCCGACCACCTCGCGTCGAGCCCCGACGCGCCGGCGCTGGTCGACGTCGCCCACTTCGCGAGCGAGTGGCCGTGGTGCGAGCAGGCGGCGGGGGTGGTCCGCGAGGCCTTCGGCGGTACGGTCGAAGCACTCGTCTCCACCCGCCGAACCGATCCGTGGACCGTCGGTGCGACGAGCCGACACAGGAGGACCAACTAAATGAAGGCCGATCCCGCCGTGCAGCGCAGGCTGCTCCCGCTCGCCGAGGTCGATGCCGAACTCTCGCGCGTCGACCACCGCAGGCGCACGCTGCCGGAGATCGTGGAGATCGCCGAAGCGGAGAAGCAGCTCCGGGTCAAGACCGACGCGCTGACGACGATCGAGACGACGCTCGGGGACCTCAACCGGGACGTCAAGCGCCAGGAGACCGAGATCGACCAGGTCCGGGCGCGGGAAGAGCGCGACCGGAAGCTGATGTCGGGCGGCACGGTCGGCGCGAAGCAGCTCACCGAGCTGGAGCACGAGCTGGCGACCCTGGAGCGCCGCCAGGCGGCTCTGGAGGACGACCTGCTGGAGCTGATGGAACGGCGCGAGGCCGTCGAGGCCGACGTGCAGCACGCGCGGATCGAGCTGGACAAGGCGACCGAGGCGCTGGCCGACGCCGCCCGTCGCCGGGACGCGACGCTCGCCGACCTGGACTCCATCGAGGCCAAGCGCAAGGCCGACCGGGAGAAGGCGGGCGCCGGGTTCCCGGCCGACCTGCTCGCGCTGTACGAGAAGGTTCGCGCCCACAAGGGGATCGGTGCCGGTCTGCTGCGGTCCCGCCGGTGCGGCGCCTGCCGGATCGAGCTCGACCGCAGCGCGTACTCGATGGTCCGCGAAGCCGCACCGGACGAGGTCGTCCGGTGCGAGGAGTGCGGCGCGATCATGGTGCGGACGGCGGAATCCGGCCTGTGAAGGTCGTCATCGAGGCGGACGGCGGCTCGCGCGGCAACCCCGGCCCCGCCGGGTACGGCGCGGTCGTGCGGGACGCGGAGTCCGGCGAACTCCTGGCCGAGCGCTTCGGTGGCCTCGGCCACGTGACCAACAACGTGGCCGAGTACCAGGGCCTGATCGCCGGGCTCCGCGCGGCGGCCGAGCTGGGCGCGGAGTCCGTCGAGGTACGGATGGACTCCAAGCTCGTGGTCGAGCAGATGTCCGGGCGGTGGCAGGTCAAGCACCCGTCCATGCAGCCGCTCGCGGCCGAGGCCCGGTCGCTGGCCGCCGGGTTCGGGCACGTCGGCTACACGTGGATCCCGCGCGAGCGGAACAAGGACGCGGACCGGCTGGCGAACCGGGCCATGGACGAGCAGGCGGACGCGGCCAAACCGGCCGCCGCCACCCAGCCCCCGGCGTCCTGGTCCGGCGCTGGCGGCACGCCGACCCGGCTGCACCTGCTCAGGCACGGTCAGACGGAGTTGTCCGTCGGTCGTCGGTACTCGGGGCGGGGGAACCCGCCGTTGACCGAGGTCGGCCGTGAGCAGGCGGCCGGGGCCGCGCGGCGGTTGGCGAAGCTGGATGACGTGGCCGCGGTGGTGTGCTCACCCCTGGGGCGTGCCCGCGAGACGGCCGAGGCCGTTGCCGGGGCGCTCGGCCTGGAGGCCGTGGTCGTCGACGGGTTGATCGAGACCGACTTCGGGGCTTGGGAGGGGTTGACCTTCACCGAGGCCGCCGAACGTGACCCGGAGCTGCACCGGAGGTGGCTGGGGGACACGTCGGTCGCGCCGCCCGGTGGGGAGAGCTTCGACGCGGTCCACCAGCGGGTGAGGCGGGCTCGGAATGATCTTGTCGCGCGGTACGGCGGGCAGAACCTGGTGGTCGTCAGCCACGTGACGCCTATCAAGACGCTGCTGCGGATGGCGCTCGACGTCGGTCCGAGCCTGTTGTTCCGGCTTCACCTGGACTTGGCGTCGCTGTCGGTGACGGAGTTCTACCCGGATGGTCACGCTTCTGTTCGGTTGGTCAACGACACTTCGCATCTGGCCGGGTAGTGCCGGGGGAGCGGCCCCTGGTCAGACCGCGGGTCGTAGTTGGGTCGTGCCGCGGCGTCGTCGGTAGCTGACGTCCCCCAGCGCGGCGGTGAACCGGTCCACCGCCGCCGACACCGCCACCGCGGCGTCGTGGTCCAGGGCGGATTCGCCCAGTTCCGGGCGGATGCGGTTGTCGAGCACGAACTCGCCGCGCACGACGTGGTCCGCGCCCTTGCTGGCCAGCAGCGGGTTCAGCGCGTAGTCCATCGCCACCAGGAAGCCCTGGCTGCCGCCCGTGGCCAGCGGCAGGATCGCCCGGCCCCGAAGCGCGCGCTTGGGGAGCAGGTCCAGCAGCGCCTTCACCAGTCCGCTGTAGGCGGCCCGGTAGACAGGACTGGCCACGACGATGCCGTCCGCCTGGAGGATCGAGGTCACCGCCTCGGCGATGGCCGGGTCGTTCATGTCCTCCGTGAGCAGCGGCAACGTCGGGAGTTGGCGGACCTGCAACGTCCGCACGTCGTGGCCCGCTTCGACCAGCCGGGTGTTGACGTGGCCGACCAGCACTCCGGTTCGGGCCGACGCCGAAGGGCTGCCGGAGATGGTGAGGATCGTGGACATCAGGTGTGACACCTCGGTTCGGGCGGGGCCGGAGGCCTCCCGGCGCTCGCGAAGTACGCCGGGTGGCCTCCGGGGATCAGTGACGTGGAAGGTTTGCGGTCACGATCGACGAGCGAATTCCGCGGACGAACCCGACTCCCTCGAACGCGCGGGAAAACCGTGGAGGCGAAAGGGGAAAGGTCGTCAGATACAACAGAAGGAAGCGGCCACCCGACCGAAGTCGACGTGGCGGCGACGGGTCAACACCCCGGTTCCGACCATGCGTCGAGTAGAGCAGTCCCGACCGGCCACAACAACCCCACGTCCCCCGGATTCCACGACCTGGGACGTGCCCACTATCCTGGGTGTGCGGATGAGTCGGCAGGGCGGCCGCGTCGACAGAATTTATGTCTGTCGCCGAGGAAAGTCCGGACTCCACAGGGCAGGGTGGTTGTTAACGGCAACCAGGGGCGACCCTCGGGACAGTGCCACAGAAAACAGACCGCCTCGGCGTGAGCCGGGGTAAGGGTGAAACGGTGGTGTAAGAGACCACCAGCGCCCCTGGCGACAGGGGCGGCTAGGTAAACCCCACCCGGAGCAAGGCCAAGAGGGTGCTCAGGCACCTGCGCAGGCGTTCGAGGGCTGCCCGCCCGATGCCTGCGGGTAGGCCGCAAGAGCCCGTCGGCAACGGCGGGTCGAGATGGATGGCCGCTGAGCGGTGCACCGTGAGGTGCCCGTGGAACAGGATCCGGCTTACATGCCGGCTCATCCGCCCTGTTCCCGGGTTGGCGTTAAGGGCAGTTCCGGCGGGGTGTGTTCGATTTGACTTGGGGCCCCTAGATTTGCCCCTTCGTCGGACAATAAAGGGCAGAAGGTGAAGCTGCCGTCCGACGCGAGTTTAAGGGGCAAATCCCCCAAGTAAAATCGAACACAGTTGCGGGCTAGTGGAACCTTGCGTCGTGTCCGGGCTGGTCAGAGTGCACAGATAATGGGTGCAGGTGAGGTCCGGTAATGCTGGGCAAGGGTGATTGGTGCCTGGCGGCAGGAAATCGGTCGGCCGCGCCTTGGGATGACAGTCAAGGCCTGGAAGGCCCTACGAAGACCGTCGTGCTGGTCGTCCTGGTGGCATGCGGTGTACCGGGCGGAACGGTCGGCCGCCGTTGAAGCGCTCCTCCAGTTCGCCCACGTACTCCTCCACGGCGGGGTTGACGATGTCCGCGAGGCTTCTCACGCCTGCCAGTGGCTCGTACGCCGCCAGGTAGGTGGCGGCTGCTCTTGCCCTCTCCAGCACCTCGCTGTCGAAGTTGATCGTCCGCTGCACCCGCCGCCCGGTTTGCCGGTCCTCACCGGTAACCTCTGCGGTACCCAGCTCGGTCGTGGAGACGGTGATTTCCTTCACCTCCGCGTCCGTGGTGGCAGCGGTTTCGGGCGGCAGGGTCATCGGCGAGCCTCCTCGAAGCGCGAGACCGGGACGTACCCCTGTTCGGGCTAGTGGTCCGGCCGAACAGGTCAGTCAGGTGATCAGGGGAGCAAGGGAGCGGCGGGCGTGCGCACTGTGCGTGACCCGCAAGTTCGCGGTCGGGTGAACTATCTCGGCAACCGGGAGAATCGGGCCTGGGTGGTTCACCAACGACACCCCCTCAACCATGATGTGCGTGCCAGATTAGACGTAATCGAGTGCGAGGGGAACGGCTTTTGATCAACGGACGGCTCGGCGACTGATACACCTCGTGACGAAGACGTGTTCTACTCGATAGCGCAAGCCCCGGACGGGACCCCCTACACCGCCCGGAGTCGCTCGGCGTACTCAGGAGTACGAGATGACCGCCATGGCCCTGGTAACACTCGCGCAGCAGCAGCAGCCTGGCGGCGGCCTGGGCACAACAGGCATCCGCGACTGGATCCTGAACAACCTGGTTCCGCTGCTCCTCCTCACCGTCGCAGTCCTCCTCCTCTGGCTCGGTGGCGGCAAGGGTGACAACGCCGGCGTGATGCGCAGGCTCGGTGGTGTCATCGTCGCGCTGGCGATCATCGGATTGGCCGTGACCACGAACGCCGGCGCGAACATCGGCACGTGGCTCGCTGGCCTGTTCACCGGAGGCTGACGGGTGCGGGTACGCACTGACGACGAGGTCTACCGGGTCGACGCCGTCTGGCTGGGACCACCGAAAGCGACCTTCCCCTGGCGTGCGCGCTACGTGGCCTGGGGCGTGGGGATCGCGGTGTTCCTCCTGGTCCTGACGGTCGAGCGGCAGCTCGGTTTCGGCTTCAGCTTCTTCACGACCGCTTGGGCGCTCATCATCACGGTGGTGCTCACGCGGTTCATCTGCGCGCGCATCAGCCACGAGAGGCCGCTGTCGGCCGCCATGGCGATGTGGGTCCGCGAACTGCTCGCCCCGCGTGAACGCACCGCGGGCGTGGGCGGAGCGGCCAGCGCCGCCCGGATTCGGGTCAACCCCCAACGCCCCCGCAGGCGTCAGAAAAAGCGGGGGAAGGGTTCGAGACGCTCCACAGCTTCCACCGTCCAGGTCTCGGAACAGGCCCAGAAGAATCGACGGCGGTCAGGCGGCCGTAAGAAGGAGGTACGCGGTGTTCGGACGCCGGCGAGACCGTGACCGACGCTCCGCGGCGCACGTGGCCCAGCACGCGGCAGCCGCGGACCACTCGGATCGCAAGGTGTACAGCAAGCGGGGTCGCCGCCTCACCGGTGAACAGGCGATCCCGAGCTACACGCCGTCCATCGCCGCCCGCAGCATCGACGGCCACCTGCTGCGCACCGGCCAGGAGGTCTACGCCTGGTACAAGCTCGCGCCGCAGCGCTGGTCGTTCCGGTCGGACTCGCAGCGCCAGGACCTGATCGCGGCCATCGCCGGTCAGTACGCGGAGCTGCAGGGCCGCTGGATGCACCTGCGCGTGACCACGCGCCCGTACCCGATCCGGATGTGGGCCGAGGCGCACGTCCACAACGCGGTGCGCCGCCTCCCGGACACCCCCGGCACGCTGTCGTTCGACGACTACATGGTCGGCGAGCAGCAGCAGCTCATGGGTCGTTCGATGGCGGAGAAGGAGGTCTACCTGGGCGTCCAGGTGCAGACCCGCAACATGATGGACCGCGCCGTCGAACGCGCCGCTCCCGTGCTGCGCAAGGTCTTCCCGGACGCCGTGGACGCCGAGCTGGTGGCGTTGGACAGCGAGGTCGACCACCTCGACCAGGTCATCGGCTCCGCGGGCCTCGAAGGGCGTCCGGCGACGGCCGAGGAGATGTCCTGGCTGATGCACCGGTCGTGCTCGCTCGGCCTGCCCGCCCCGCGCAACCTCCCGGCCGTGCCGGGCGCCGCGTGGGAGCCGGAGGACCTGGCCAGCTTTACCGACGCGGCGGACTTCCACCAGGAGCCGTACTCGCCGACCGTCACCGTGCGTGGCCGGACCGGGTCGAACGCGGGCATCCGCCGCCACGTCGTGGTGCTCACCGTCGGCCTGATGCACGGCTTGCAGATCCCCGAGGTCGACGACCCGTGGGTGCAGCGGGCCGACCGCCTGCCCGCGAGCGTCGAGTGGTCCGCGCGGATCTACGTGCGCAAACCCGAGGACGTCTCGGGTGAGCTCCAGCGGCAGATGAACAAGGTCCGCTCGCAGGTCCGGCACTACACCGACGAGCACGAGCTGGAGCCGCCGCAGTCGCTGGCGCGCCAGGCGTCGCGGGTGCTGGACATCGACGACGAGATGACGTCGGGCTTCACCGCGATGGGCACCCGTGTGCGCTCGTGGTGGCGGCTCGCGGTCTCGGGGCCGACCGAGCGCGACGCGCTGCGGCTGGCGCAGTCGCTGCTGGACCTCTACAAGCCGAAGGTCGCCATCGAGCACCCCGAGGCGCAGTTCGCCATCGCCAGGGAGTTCATCCCCGGCGAGTCGCTGTCGTCCGGCGCGTACCTGCGCCGTGGCTCGGTGCTGTGGGCGGCCTCGGCCGTCCCGACGGCGACGGCTGAGGTCGGTGACCGGCGCGGCATCCTGCTCGGCGAGACGTGCACGGCCACCCGGCGGCCGGTGGCGTGGGACCCGTGGATGGCGCAGGAGCTGCGCGACGCGTCGGGCCTCACGGCGATGGTCGCGGGCCTCGGTGCGGGCAAGTCGTTCCTCGGCGGCGGCATCGTCTACAAGACGCTGCGCGCGGGCGCCCACTGGACGCTGCTCGACCCGTCGGGTCCGCTGGCGGCGCTCTGCGAGCTGCCCGAGCTGAAGCCGTACGCGCGGCCGATCAACCTGCTCAACGCCCAGCCCGGCATCCTCAACCCGTACCGGGTGGTCGCCGAGCCGATGCTGGAGCACTTCATCGACGAGGAGGACCCCGAGCGGGCCTGGCGCCGGGAGAAGGCACTGGCCGCGGCCACCCGTCGACGGCTGGTGCTGGACGTCCTGAGCGGCCTGCTGCCGTACGAGGTGGCGAAGCTGCCGCAGACCCGGATCGTGCTGCTGCGCGCGGTGCGGACGGTCGGCGGCCGGTTCGACGCCCACCCCGGCCAGGTCTTCGAGGCGCTGCGGCGGGACGCGAGCGAGCACCACGAGCACGCGGTGGTCGTGGCGGACTTCCTGGACGAGATGCGCGAGCGCATGTCGCTGCTCATCCCCGAGCGCAACGCCGACCCGTACGACGAGCAGCGCGACGACCGGCTCACGGTGCTGACCATGGCGGGCCTGAACCTGCCGAAGGACAACGTCGGCCGCGAGCACTGGACGGACGCCGAGGCGCTGGGCGTCGAGATGCTGAACCTGGCCGCGTGGCTCACCCAGCGGTCGATCTACGAGCGCCCCAAGGACCTCCGCAAGGGCGTCTGGATCGACGAGGCGTTCTTCCTGTCCGAGGTCCCGACGGGCCGCGTGCTGATGAACCGCTTCGCGCGCGACTCGCGCAAGTGGAACGTCCGCGTGCTGCTGTCGTCGCAGGTCCCGGCGGACTTCCTGAAGATCCAGGGCTTCGTCACGCTGCTGGACTCGGTCTTCGTCGGCAGGCTCGACGACGACCAGGCCCAGTCGGACGCGCTGCGGCTGCTCAAGGTGCCGATCGGCGCGGGCTACGAGCAGGTCGTGGCGAGCCTCGGCCGTCGACCCGGTGGTGTGCGCAACGCCGCCGAGCGCGACCGCGCGCCCCGCCAGTTCATCTTCGGCGACGGCGCGGGCGGCGTGGAGCGGATCCGCATCGACTTCAGCGGCCCGCACCTGGCGCACCTGCGCGAGGGCCTGGACACGACGCCGGACGCGTTGCGGCACAACGAGGGCGACGTCGTGGAGGTGTCCGCGCCCCTGGAGGAGCGGCTCACCTACAACGAGCGCAACCACACCGACGACTACGACGACGAGCTGGCCGCCGACCTGGAGGTCGGGCTGGTCGACGACGACGAGCTGGTGGACTCGACACACGGCGAGGGAGGGAACCGTCGACCGGGCCGGGAAGGCGCGGCATGACGCTCCTCCTCATCGTCCTCGCGACAGCCGCCGCGCCGAGTGCGCGGCGGCTGTACAAGCGGTTCCGGGGCCCGGCCGGACCGGGGCCCAAGCGGTGGCGCCCGCTCGGCGTGGTGGTGGCGATCCTGGCGTTGCAGGCGGTCATCGGCGCGCCCGCGGCGAACGCGGCGGCGTGCGGTGAGTCCCCGAACCCCGAACGGCCGGGGTCCGGCATGGTCGGCGCGATCGACCCGCCGATCGGCAACGGCCTCAAGGACACGCCGTACCTGAACTTCGGGTACGCGGGCATGGTCTGGCACACGTACCAGGAGAAGTGCACGGTCCTGCCGGACTCGCCCGGTGTGATCGACACCTGGATGGGCAACGAGCTGTTCAACGTCGGCAAGAACATCGTCGGCGCGACGAACGCCCTGCACTACACCGTGATGGGCCGCGGCCTGCTGGTGCCGCTGGACGACGCGGTGAAGTCCGGTGTCCAGAAGGTCTACGACAACGTCTACCTGCGCTGGTTCGGCCTGGTGGCGCTGCTGCTGGCGATCCTGATGTTCCGGCAGATCTGGCAGGGCGACCTGGCCACGATCAGCAAGCGGGGCATGTGGGCGCTGGCCGCGATGTGGCTGGCGACGTCGACGCTCGCGTTACCCCAGTTCTACACGCTGCTCGACAGCACGCTGGTGACGAAGACGTCGGAGATCCAAGCGGGTTTCGTGGAGTCGCCTGAGGAACAGGGCACGCTGCACGTGCTGCCGTCCAAGCTGCACGACACCGTCGTCTACCAGAGCTGGCTGCGCGGCGAGTTCGGCACGCCGGACGCCCCGCAGGCCACCGAGTTCGGGTCGCGGCTGCTGAACGCGCAGGCGTGGACGACCGATGAGTTGGCCCAGCACAAGGACGGCGACCAGGCGGCGCTGGACGCGAAGAAGGCCGAGTACAAGGCGATCTTCGCGGGCCTCGGCACGTCGAAGGGCTACTTCACCGGCGAGGACGGCAGCCGCATGGGCTCCGGCTTCCTGGCGATGCTCCAGGCCGTGGCGTTCTCGCTGTTCCAGCTCTTCGCGAAGGCCGCGGTGCTGCTGGCCCAGCTCCTGCTGCGGATCCTGACGCTGGCCGGACCGCTGATCGGCCTGGTCGCGCTGATCCACCACGACCTGCTGCGCAAGGTCGGCCGCGCGGCGGCGGTGACGGTGTTCAACGTGCTGATCCTCGCCGTGCTGGCGGGCACGCACGCGCTGCTGCTCCAGGCGATCCTCAACGCCAACGGGCTGTCGCTGCTCACCAGGACGCTGCTCGGGCTGATGCTGACGGTCATCTGCTTCATGATCGGCAAACCGCTGCGCCGCATGTGGCAGATGGTGGAGATGTCGGTCGGGTCGGCCAGCCAGGCGCTGCCGATGGGGCAGGGCCTGCTGTCGCGGATGCGCGGCAAGAAGGCCGACAACGGCCCGACGCCGCAGGACGAGTTCTGGGACACCGTGCGCGACACCGACCCGGACGGCGACCCGACCCCGCAGCGCGACCGGACTCGCGTCCGGCCCGAGGCGAACAACCCGGTCATGGCGACGGCGCAGCGGCTCGACCGCGGCTCCGGCCCGGCCGAACTGCCGTCGTCGTCGGGCAGCGGTGGCGACCGCGCGCTGCCCGCCCGCGGTCACGGCGGACCGGCGGCCCTGCCGTCCGGCCGCTCCAGCCGCGTCGTGGACACGGCTCCGGCGTCCGACCGGGGCTGGGACCGGCACGAGGACGCGGTCTTCGTGCCCTCCCGCGTCCCCACGTACAGCAGCAGCAACAGCAGCAGCTTCGCCCGCGTCTCGGACAACCCCGTGGTGCCGGGCCCCCGCCGGGCCGAGACTGAGGTCGTCGCGGGGCGGCAGGTGCACGTGATCTACCGCCCGTCGCGCGGGCTCGAAGTCAGGGACAACTGAGATGCCGATCCGGACGAACAGGGGCCGCGCGGCGGTCTACCGACGCCTGTGGAGCTGGCCGCTGCGGTCGCCGAACCACCTGATCGCGACGATCGTCGGCTTCGCCGTGGTGATCATCGTGTTCACCAGCGTGATCCCGGCCATCACCAAGGGCGCCAGGGGCGGCGGTTCGACCGGCGCCGCCACCACCACGTCCCAGGTGCCCGGCCAGGTCGGCGTGCTCCCGTCCGGCGTCCCGACCATCTCGCTGCCGACGAAGGCGGCCCCGCCGTCGTCCACGCCCGCTTCGGCTCCCGTGGACCCGGACGCCGCCGTCACGGCCGATCTCTGGGCGGAAGCGTGGATCACCCGTCCGGCGGACAACAAGAACTCCACCTGGCTTGAGACCCTCAGGAAGTACACAACCGAAGAGCTGTTGCCCCAGATGGCGACCGTCGACCCCGGCAACCTGCCGACGGCGCTGGAAGGCCGGGTGCAGGAGAAGGAGTCGCACACGGACTCCGTCGTGTTCGAGGTCGGCTTGAAGGGCGGAGGCACCCTCCAGATGACGGTGGTGAAGAGGGCCGAGGTCTGGCTCGTGCACAAGTACGACAGGGTGTGACGGCATGCTGAAGGTCGGCGTCCTGGTGTCCGTGGTGGTGACCGTGCTGCTCACGGTCGTCCTGACGAACGGTGTGACCACGGTCGTCGGCAACAACAGCAACGCGCTGGGCAACATCGGCCTCGTCAACATGAGCTGCAACGCCTCCATCGGCCCCTGGGACGCGGGCGGCGCGGACAAGGGCAAGAACGACGCCAGCAACCTGAAGGAAGAGCAGCGCGGCACCGTCGCCAAGATCATCTCCATCGGCCAGGAGCGCAAGCTCCCGCCGCTCGCGTGGCAGATCGCGATCCAGGCGGGCATGACGGAGTCCGGGTTGCGGCCGCTCGACTACGGCGACCGCGACTCGCTCGGCATCTTCCAGATGCGCCCCTCCATGGGGTGGGGCACGCCCGCCCAGGTCACCGACCCCGTCTACGCGATCAACAAGTTCTACGACGTCCTGCTGGCCGTGCCGGAGTGGGAGGCCAGGCGCCCCGGCGAGTCCGCGCAGGCCGTGGAGCGCTCGGCGTTCCCGGACCGGTACCACAACTGGGAGGCCATGGCGGCCTTCCTCATCGGTGAACTCGGCCAGGTCGCCGACCCGGCAGGCTGCGGGCAGAGCAACGGGGCGTTCCTGCCGACGTCGGTGGCGGCGGCCAAGGCCATCGCGTTCACCAGGGAGCAGTTGGGCGAGCCGTACCTGTGGGGCGGCAACGGCCCGGACGCCTGGGACTGCTCCGGCATCCTGGTCAAGGCGTTCGCCACCGCCGACATCCAGATCCCGCGGGTGGCCAACGACCAGTACATGAAGGGCGGCGCCTTCCTCCCCGTGCGGGAAGCGCAGCCAGGTGATTTGATCTTCTGGGCCACGAACCCGTCCGACCCGGTCACGGTCCACCACGTCGCCATGTACCTGGGTGGCGACGAGTACATCCACGCGCCGCAGACGGGTGACGTGGTGAAGATCAGCAAGATCAACTGGGACTACTTCGAGTTGATGCCACTGGCCGTTCGGCCGGGTGTGTAGGTCTGCGAAGGCCAGGCGAGGTGCAGCGCCTGTGAGGAGGGAGCGCCGAACATGTTCACCCCCGACCCGATCCCGCGTCCGGTAGGGCCACCCGCGTCCACCACGCCGGTGCGCGACTACCTGTCCAGTCCGAAGCCCGGCGTGGACAAGTCGTACGTGGTGTTACCGCGGTCGCTGGTCGAGGCGATGCCGCTGCCCTGGCAGCAGCACATGGCCCACCTGCTGGCCGAGTTGCACCACAACGCCGCCCACCTGCACTGGCCGCACTACCGGGTGGTGCCTTCTCGGGTGGAGAAGCTGGTGGATCTGGATGAGGAGCAGTTGGCCGAGGTCGGGGCGATCATGGAGATCGACTCTGATGGGGAGTTGGTTTATCGGGAGAGGAATGGGGGGCGGATCTCGAACCCGGAGAGTCGGACGGTGATGGTGTCGTGTGTGGATCCGATACCTGGGGAGTTCGCTAATGCGAATCAGAATACGCCGCCTCGGGGGTTTGCTGCGCCTTATCCGGGGGTGCCTGGAGGGTCTGGGCCGGGTGGGCCTGGAGGTCCGGGAGGGCCTGGGGGTCCTGGGGCGGTGACGGGGCATCCGTCTGGGCCGTTGCCTGTGCAGGCGCCTCGGTGGTGAGGGTGTCGGTTTCGACGTGGTCACTTGGGGGCGGCTGCCGGTTCCAGGGTGGTCGGCGGGCGGGTGCCGGTTCCAGCGTGGTGTGGCCGATTTGACTTGGGGCCCCTAGATTCGACCCTTCGCCGGGCACTTAGGGCGGAGGGTGAAGCTGCCGCCCGGCGAAAGTTTAAGGGTCGAATCCCCCAAGTAAAATCGGCCACGGTTCTAGGGCGGTGGCTGCCGGTCTCGTAGTGGGTCGCCTGTCGAAGTGACATGCGTGGCATTGCATGGAACGCTTGTGGCATGGCTGGTGATGAGAACGCCTGGTACTACTGCTTGACGCACAAGGCTGTTGAGCGTGGTGTTGGTTGTCGGGGTGGGGATCGGATGGGGCCCTACCCTGATGAGGCCACTGCTGCGCGCGCGCTTGATATTGCTCGGGAGCGGACTGCTGCTGCTGATGACGCGTCGCGTAAATGGGACGGCGACTGATCGATCGCGGCTATGGTTGGGCGTGGCCTCCTTGGTGATCAGGACCGGTCGCGCCGAGTTGGATTTCAGCGGGATCCGTACCGAGTTCGGGTTGCCGCAGGAGTTTCCGGCTTTGGCGTTGGCCGAGGCGGAGCAAGCGGTGTTGCGTGCGCCCGGTGAGCGGGAGGACGCGACCGCGCTTCCTCTTGTCACGATTGATCCGCCTGGTGCGAAGGATCTCGACCAGGCGCTGTTGATCTTGCGTCGTCCTGGCGGGCGGTTCCGCGTGCACTACGCCATCGCCGATGTCGGTGGGTTCGTGGTGCCCGGTGGGGCGTTGGACGCCGAGGTTCGCAAGCGCGGGCAGACGTTGTACCTGCCTGATGGGAACGTTCCGCTGCACCCGACCGTGTTGTCCGAGGGTGCGGCCAGTTTGCTGCCTACGCAGACGCGGCCTGCGGTGTTGTGGACGTTCGACTGTGGTGCGGATGGTGAGCCCGAGTCTGTTCGGGTGCGGCGGGCTGTGGTGCGGTCTACTGCGCAGTTCGACTACGAGTCGGTGCAGGCGACGATCGCCGCTGGGACGATGCACCCCTCGATCGAGGCGTTGCCGGACTTCGGTCGGTTGCGGCGGGAGCGGGCGTTGGACCGCGGTGCCGTGGAACTCCAGCTTCCCGAGCAGGAGATCGAGCCGAACGGTGATGGTGATTGGAAGCTGGTCCTGCGGCCTCGTGTTGAGGTTGACGCGTGGAACGCGGAGATCTCGCTGTTGACCGGCATGTCCGCCGCCAAGATCATGGTGGACGCTCGTGTGGGGATCTTGCGGACGCTTCCCGACGCCGATGAGGGTGCGGTCGAGGCGATCAAGCGGTCGGCGCACGCCCTGAACGTGCCGTGGGCTGATGGGGTTAGTCCGGCGAAGTTGCTCGCCGGGTTGGATCCGTCTCGGCCGGAGTCGTTGGCGTTGTTCGTGGACGCGACCCGGTTGTTGCGGGGTGCGGGGTACACGGCGTTCAACGGGGTGGTGCCGGAGATCGCCACGCACGCGGGGATCGCGGCTTCCTACGCGCACGTGACGGCGCCGCTCCGGCGGTTGGTCGATCGGTTCGCCACTGAGGTGTGCCTCGCCGTGACCGAGGGGCGTGAGGTGCCTGAGTGGTTGCAGAAGGCGTTGCCCGAGCTGCCTGGGTTGATGGGTGGGTCGGACGCGCTTGCGAGCAAGGTCGATCGGGCCTGTCTTGACCAGGTCGAGGCGTGGGTGATGGAGGATCGGGTCGGGCAGGAGTTCGACGCGGTGGTGTTGCGGTCCGAAGGTAACGGGGCTGATGTGTTCGTGGCCGAGCCGCCGGTGATGGGGCGTTGTTCGGGTGAGGACGTGCCCGAGGGGGAGCGGATCCGGGTGCGGTTGGTGCAGGCCGACGCGGCTCGGCGCAAGGTCGCGTTCGAAGCCGTGTGAAGATGACCCGGTGACTGCGATTCGTGAGCTGACCGTGGGTGTACTGGGTGGTACCGGCGCGCAGGGCAAGGGGCTCGCGCTGCGCTGGGCCAAGGCCGGGCTGAAGGTCGTGATCGGTTCCCGTGCGGCTGAGCGCGCGGAGAAGTCGGCCGAGGAGTTGCGGGAACTGGCCGGTGTGGACCACGTGACCGGCGCGGACAACCAGGGCTGTGCCGAGCAGTCGGACGTCGTGCTGGTCGCGGTGCCGTGGGACGGGCACGGCGAGCTGGTGGCGTCGTTGCGGGAAGCGCTGGTCGGGAAGATCGTCGTGGACTGCGTGAACCCGCTCGGGTTCGACAAGCAGGGGCCGTTCGCGCTGGCCGTCGAGGAGGGCAGTGCCGCGCAGCAGACGGCGGCGCTGCTGCCGGAGTCGCGGGTGACGGCGGCGTTCCACCACGTGTCGGCGGTGTCCTTGGCGGACCTGTCGATCGAGTCCGTGGACATGGACGTGCTCGTGCTCGGTGACGACCGCGAGGCGACGGACGTCGTGCGCGAGCTGGCCGAGGTGGTGCCCGGTTTCCGCGGCGTCTTCGGCGGGCGGTTGCGCAACGCGCACCAGGTCGAGGCGTTCACGGCGAACCTGATCGCGATCAACCGCCGCTACAAGGCCCACGCAGGTCTGAAGATCACCGACATTTGACGGGAAGGTTGGAAAGACCTGGGTCAGGGAGCTGAGAACGGCGCTGACCGGCGGAATTGCCTCCGTCGGTCAGCGCCGTTCTCGTCGTCGAGCACCACTCGGCGACCCCTGCGCGGCCCGGCGAGGGCAATGCCCCTAGCACTCCAGCCGTGGATCGTCATCCAAGGCCGGCGTTACGCATGTCAACCAGTTGGTTGCGGTGATGACATCGCGTGCGATGTCGACGACAGGTCGATCGTCTGTCGGTATCCGCACGACCCAACTGGGTGCGGCAGCTTCCAAGCGCTGGGCCATCGCAGCCCCTCGGGTCACGTGGGCGTCGAGTTGGCTACCGATCTCCCTGGCGTGGAGGCGGTGCTGAGCGGTCGCGTCTTCGGCAGTCAGGACCACTGCCGTGATGCGAGGTGATCCGCCCATGGCGCGGGCGATCAAGTCGGGCTCGAGCACGGAGACGGTGTTGGTGTAGATGAGCCTGCGATATCCCAAGGAGGCGTAGTTGCCCCACAGCGCGGCGAGGTTCGCCTCAGTCAGTTTCGTGCGGGCCGGATCCCCGATCGGGGCTGGGTGCGCATGGTCCAGGTTGTCACCCTCGATCAGGCAGTGCGGGACGTGTGCGGCTTGCAGTTGCACGGAGACCTCCCAGCCGACGGTGGTCTTGCCGACGCCGGCGCGGCCTCCGATGAGCAACGCCTCGAATGAGTCTGGCTGCAAAGTAGTAGCCCTTCTTCCAGCGGCACCTGGATGCGAGTCAGTACCAAGGACAGGTACGGCACGCCGTCAAAGTGACCAAGTGTGGTGGGCGCGGGTGATCGATGGTGTTTACTCCGGGCGTGACGACCAGCGACGGCCCAGTGACGGTCCAGAAGTGTGAAACGGGCCGAAACGCCTGTTCAGCGGCTGTGCGCGAACAGATCACCGACATCTGATGCTGCCCGTCGACGACCTCGGCGAGCCGGTCCCGATCCCGGACCGGCCCCGCCGGGTCGTCAGCCTGGTGCCGTCGCTGACGGAGTCGGTGCCCGTCTCGTCGCTGGTCGGCGTGACGGACTACTGCCCGGTCGAGGTGGCGCGCGTCGGCGGGTCGAAGTACCCGGATGTCGACCGGGTGCTCGCGCTGGCGCCGGACCTGGTGCTCGCGAACGTCGAGGAGAACCGGGCCGAGGACGTGGAGCGGTTGCGCGCCAACGGGATACCGGTGTGGGTGACGGCCGCGCCCGCGACCGTGCCGCTGGCCCTCGCGTCACTGCGCAGGCTGCTGGCGACGGCGTGGGACGAGGAGCCCGAGTGGCTCGTCGCGGCGGAGGAGACCTGGCGGCACGTCGAGCCGGTGTGGGCGACGGCGGTCGTCCCGGTGTGGCGGCGGCCGTGGGTCGTGCTCGGTCGGGACACGTTCGCGGGTGACGTGCTGCGGCGGCTGGGGGTCGAGAACGCCTACGCCGACCACGCCGAGCGGTACCCGCGGCCGTCGTTGGACGAGATCCGGGCCGCGGGCGCCGACCTGGTCGTGCTGCCGGACGAGCCGTACGCGTTCAGCGCCACCGACGGGCCGGAGGCGTTCCCCGACACGAGGTGCGTGCTCGTGTCGGGGCGCCACCTCACCTGGTACGGGCCGTCGCTGGTGGAGGCCCGTGCTGTTCTGCAACTCCGTTAAGGACGTCCTTAACGTCGTTCAGCTCAGTGGAACGTGTGCTCCGGGCCGGGGAACTGGTGGCCGCGGACCTCGGCGGCGAACGCCTGGGCGGCGCCGCTCATCAGGCCCGCCATGTCGGCGTAGCGCTTCACGAACTTGGGTGCCCTGCCGCGGCGCAGACCCATCATGTCCTGCCACACGAGCACCTGGGCGTCGGTGTCCGGACCGGCGCCGATGCCGACCGTGGGGATGCGCAGGTCGTGGGTGATCTGCTTCGCGACCTCGGAGGTCACCATCTCCAGCACCACCGCGAACGCGCCCGCCTCCTCGAGGGCCTTCGCGTCGGCGACCACGGAGTCGAACGACTCGCGGCGGCCCTGCACGCGGTAGCCGCCGAGCTGGTGCTCGCTCTGCGGGGTGAAGCCGATGTGCCCCATGACCGGGATGCCCGCGCGCACGATCGCCTGGACGTGCGGCGCGAAGTGCTTGCCGCCCTCCAGCTTGACCGCGTGGGCCTGGCCCTCCTTCATGAACCGGACCGCGGTGGCGACGGCCTGCTCGACCGACACTTGGTAGCTGCCGAACGGCAGGTCGGCGACGACGAGCGCCTTCTTCACCGACCTGGTTACGGCGCGGACCAGCGGGACCAGCTCGTCGACCGTCACCGGCAGCGAGTTCTCGTGGCCGTAGACGTTGTTCGAGGCCGAGTCGCCGACCAGCAGGACGGGGATGCCCGCCTCGTCGAACAGCTCGGCGGTGTACATGTCGTAGGCCGTGAGCATGGGCCACGGCTCACCCCGTTCCTTCATCTCGCGAAGGTGGGGGATGCGCACCCGCTTGGCGGGTGTCGCGGACTGCGCGGGGCCGTTTCCGTACGGCGCCGCTACTTCAGCCGCAGAGGTCATGGTGGACCGTCCTTCCCTCGACGCCCGCTTCGTTGCGGGTCCCCGGGTCTGTTTGCACGGTTACCCGTCCAGGGTGACACCAGAGGGCTCCTCGCGGCAGTGTGTGCGAGTAGCCTCACACCGCTCAGAGGAGTGTTATGGCCTGTCGCATCACGGAACTCGTCCTCGACTGCGCCGACCCGGAGAAGCTCGCCGACTTCTGGTGCGGCGTGCTCGGTTACCAGGTCCTCGACCGGGACCCGGAGGGCATCGAGATCGGGCGGGCCGACCAGGCCCCCGAGGACCGGATCACGTTGATCCTCAGCCGCTCCGACGATCCCAAGAAGCAGAAGCTCCGCCTGCACCTGGACGTCAACGCCACCGACCGCGACCAGTCCGCCGAGCTGGAACGGCTGCTCGCGCTGGGCGCGACGCGGATCGACATCGGCCAGTCGGCGGTGCGCTGGCACGTGCTGGCCGACCCGGAGGGGAACGAGTTCTGCCTGCTCAAACGGCGTGTGACGCCCTGAGGACGTCCCGGACCGCCATCACCACGGCGTCCGGCCGGTCGACCGGGATCATGTGCCTGCTGCCGGGCACCAGCACGTTGCGCCCCCACGGCACGAGCTTCGCGAGCGCCGTGTGCTCCGGCCACACCTTGCGGCCCGCGGTGAGCACCTGGAACGGCACCTCCGGTAGCGGGTGCTCGACCCGCAGCCGCTCCAGGTCCGCCACCTGGTCCGGGTAGGCGGCGAGTTCGGCGAGCACGGCCTTCGCCACGTGCGGTCGCCGGTAGACGGCCCTGACCAGGGCTTCCGGCGCCGGATCGCGCTTGGCGAGCGTCGAACCCTCGATCGCCCACCGCCGCACCAGGTGGCCGTGCCTGCGCACGAACGCCGCGCCCGCGCCGCGCGGCACGAGCTGGAGCAGCCAGTGCGCGACCAGCGCGGACAGGTCGAACGGCCGCCCGGCGCCGGGCGACTCGGGGTCGGGGTCGAGCAGCACGAGACCGGTCACCCGGTCCGGGCGCAGCCGGGCGAACGCTTCCACGTGCATGGTCGCCATCGAGTGGCCGACGAACACCGCCGCCCGCTCGTCGCCGAGCACCGCCTCCAGCACGGCGACCTCGCGGGCCAGCGTCGGATCCACCGAGGTCGGCGCGCTGTCGCCCGTTCCGGGTCGATCGAACACGATCACCCGCGCGGCACCGGCCAGCAGGGCTACCGTGGCAGTCCAGTCGAACCAGGCCCCGCCGAGTCCGGAGCTGAGCACGACCACCGGGCCGCCGCCGTTCCCGGCGGAGGTGACGTGCACCTCTCCGGCCTCGGTCATGATCGTGGTTCGCACCTGTTCAGGGTGACCTACGAACCTGTGGAGACGTTGTGCCCGTGCCGAAGTGGAAGTGGCGCATCGCCGGAACGGTCGCCACCGTCGTCCAACTCGCCGCACTGGGCTCCCTCGTCCTGCTGGTCATCCCCGACGACAGCGCGGTCGCCGGGCTGATCCGGCTGGCCGGGTACTGGCTCGGCCTGCCGGTCGACGCGAACCTCTTCATCGTCCTGGTCTTCGTCGTGCTGGGCGCCGCGTTGCGCAGGCGCAAGCGCGCCGCGTTGTGGACGCTGCTGGTGTTCGAGGCGCTGGGCCTGCTGCTGGTGTCCGCCGTGCTCGCGCTGTTCGCCCTGGACCCCGACTCCATGGTCGAGGAGGGCGTGACCTGGTCCGAGCTGGGCGGGTTCTTCGGCGGCGGGGTCGTCGCCTCGCTGGTGATCATCGGCTTCCTGTGGATCGCGCGGCCCGCGTTCCCGGCCCGGCTGGCGCCGGGGGCGTGGCTGCGGGCGATCGGTCGGTTCCTCGGCGGGATGGTCCTGTTCTGCCTGGTCGGGTTCGGTCTCACGGAGATCTTCCCCGGCAGCCTCGTCGACATGGGCGAGAAGTTCATCTGGGCCGCCAACCAGGTGACCGGCGAGGTGCTGCCGCTGCGGCGGCTCGACGTGGGCGAGGGCCCGCAGTGGCTGAGCATCGTGCTCGGCCTGTCCGGGACGCTGGTCGCGATCTACGCGATGTACTTCTTCTTCCGCGGCGAGCGGTCCAGCCGGTGGCTCGACGACACCGAGGAGTTGGGCGTGCGCAGGCTGCTGGCCGCGCACGGGGAACCGGACTCGCTGGGCTACTTCGCGACCCGTCGCGACAAGAGCGTGGTGTTCGCCGAGACCGGCCGCGCGGCGCTGACCTACCGGGTGCTCGGCGGCACGACGCTCGCCAGCGGCGACCCGATCGGCGACGAGGAGGCGTGGCCGCAGGCCGTGCAGGCGTGGCTGGCCGAGGCGCGCGAGTTCGGCTGGAGCCCCGGCGTGCTCGGGGCCAGCGAGCGCGGCGCGCGGGTGTACACCGAGGCCGGGCTCAAGGCGTTGGAGATCGGCGACGAGGCGGTGCTGGACGTCCGCGAGTTCACCCTGGCCGGTCCGGAGCGGCGGGCCGTGCGCCAGGCCGTGAGCCGGATCTCCCGCGCGGGCTACACGACGAGGGTGCGGCGGCACTCGGAGATCCCGGCGTTCGAGATGGGGTCGATCCTGTCGCTGGCCGAACGCTGGCGCGGCGCGGAGACCGAGCGCGGGTTCTCGATGGCGTTGGGGCGCCTGGGTGATCCGGCCGACGGCCGGTGCGTGATGGTCGAGGCCTACGACGCCGCCGGTGCCCTGCGCGGGCTGCTGTCGTTCGTGCCGTGGGGCCGTCGCGGTGTCTCGCTCGACCTCATGCGGCGCGACCGGATGGCCGAGAACGGGCTCAACGAGTACATGGTGGCCGAACTGGTCGAGGCCAGCGGACGCCTTGGCGTGCAACGGATCTCGTTGAACTTCGCGATGTTCCGGGCGGTGTTCGAGGAGGGCGAGAAGATCGGTGCCGGGCCCGTGCTGCGGTTGTGGCGCAAGGTGCTCGGCATCGCTTCCCGGTTCGCCCAGCTCGAATCGCTGTACCGGTCGAACGCGAAGTACGGGCCGGAGTGGATGCCCCGGTACCTGTGCTACTCGAAGGCCAGGAACCTGCCGCGGGTGAGCGTCGCGGCGGGGATCGCCGAGGGGTTCGTGCCCAGCTTGAGGTCGTTGCTCAAACGCGGCTCGGACCGGGTGCTCCAGGACGACGTGAACGACCCGGACGCCGTCCAGTTCGCCACCTACGTCGCGGAGATCGAGGCCGCGGCCTCGCAGGTCGTGCTCAAGCCCAGCCGCAGGCCCGAGCAGGTGCGGGTGCGGATCGCCAAGGTGGAGGCGCTGCGCGCGGCGGGCGTCGACCCGTACCCGGTCGGCTTCGCCCGCGACGGGCAGCTCTCCGGGGTCCGGGAGCGGTTCGGCGAGCTGGCGCCGGACAAGCACACCGGCGAACGGGTCACGGTCACCGGGCGGGTGGTCGCCGTCCGCGAGGTCGGCGGGCTGTGCTTCGCGCGGCTGCGGGACTTCAGCGGCGAACTCCAGGTGATGCTGGAGCGGGACCGGCTGGGCGACGCGGAACTCCGCTCGTGGAAGTCCACCGTGGACCTCGGTGACCACGTCGGCGTGCACGGCGAGGTGGTCACGTCCCGGCGCGGCGAGCTGTCCGTGCTGGTGGACGAGTGGACGATCACCGCGAAGTGCCTGCACCCGTTGCCGGACAAGCGGAAGGGCCTCGCGGACCCGGAGACCAGGGTGCGGCAGCGGTACCTCGACCTGATGGTGAACCAGGACTCCGCCCAGTTGCTGCGGATGCGCAGCGACGTCGTGCGGGGGATCCGGGAGTTCCTGCACGAGCGGTCGTACCTCGAGGTCGAGACGCCGATGCTCCAGGCCGTGCACGGCGGCGCCAACGCCCGGCCGTTCGTGACGCACATCAACGCCTACGACATGCGGATGTACCTGCGGATCGCGCCCGAGCTGTACCTGAAGCGGCTGTGCGTCGCCGGGGTGGACCGGGTGTTCGAGCTGAACCGGAACTTCCGCAACGAGGGCGCGGACGCCACGCACAACCCGGAGTTCACGATGCTGGAGGCGTACCAGGCGTACGCCGACTACACGACGATGCTGCACCTGGTGCGCGAACTGGTGCAGCACTGCGCCTTCGCCGCGCACGGCAAGCAGATCGCCGTCCGGCCGGACGGGTCGGAGTTCGACATCTCCGGGGACTGGCCGATCGTGCCCGTGCACACCGCCGTGTCGCGCGCGCTGGGCGAGGAGATCACCCCGGACACCCCGGCCGAGCACCTGCGGTCGCTGCTGGCGGCGCGCGGTGTCGCCGTGCCGGAGGACGCCGACCACGGGACGCTGCTCCAGGAGGCCTACGACGAGCTCGTCGAGGCCACCACGGTGGAACCGACGTTCTACACGGACTTCCCGACGTCGGTGTCGCCGCTGACCCGCCAGCACCGCGACGACCCCCGGCTCGCCGAGCGGTGGGACCTCGTCGCCTTCGGGGCCGAGATCGGCACCGCCTACTCGGAGCTGACCGACCCGCTGGAGCAGCGGCGGCGGTTGGAGGCGCAGTCGCTCAAGGCGGCCAGCGGCGACGTCGAGGCGATGGAGCTGGACGAGGACTTCCTCCGCGCCCTGGAGCACGGGATGCCGCCGACGGGCGGGCTCGGGATGGGCGTGGACCGGGTGCTGATGATGTTGACCGGCACCACGATCCGGCAGAGCGTCCTGTTCCCGTTCGTCCGCCCCCAGTAACGGCAGGCCGGGCCCGGCAACCCCACCGGTGCCGGGCACGGCCTCCGGTCTAGGGCGTCGGCGCGACGACGGGCTGGGCGGCGATCACGTCGCGCATCGGCTTCAGCACCGTCTGCTCGGCGTCGATCTGCATCATCACCGGCCGCGACGGCGCGGCGGGCACGGGCTCCGCGACCACCGACGGGGCGTCGAGCACCGGGAACTCGACGTCGACGGAGATCTCGTCGCCGCCGATCTCGCGGGTGATCCACGACCCGGTCTCCACCAGCACCTGCAACGTCTTGGTCTGCAACCCGTTGATCCGGCTCAGGTACCAGTCGTCGGCGGGCATGTGGCCCATGCGGCTGCCGAGGCGGTTCTTGATGGTGCGCATCCGCGACCACAGCTCGTTGGTCAGCGCCTGCCGATCCGTCGTGGTCGTCAGGCCGTCGCGGATCCGGGCCTCGATGCCGCGCGGCATCCCGTCGTCCTGCGGCATGACCATCGTGGTCCACGCGCGGGCCTTCTCGCGGTACTGGAGCTGCTGCATCAGGCCCTCGTGCGCGGAGAAGTCCGACGAGCGCAACTGCTTGCCCTGCCAGCGCGACCGCAGCGTGCCCGCCAGCGACAGCGCGCTCTTCACGCCGGTGTTGAGGCCGCGACCTGGCCAGAAGTGCAGCGAGTTCGCCGCGTCGCCGATCAGGAAGCCGAACGTCTTCGAGTTGAGCTGCGCGGTGAACCGGGAGTTCTGCGTCATGCTCAGCCGGAACATGGTGATGCCGAGGATGTCCTGCGGGCTCGCGCCGAAGAAGCGGGCGCCGTCGAGGATCCGCGGCCACAGGAACGACAGCCGGTCGATGGACGGCTTGAAGATGGCCCGGTGCCGGTCGCAGACGAACCGGTCGCCGCGCGGCAGCATCATGCAGCGGTAGCGGCTGATGCACTCGACCGGGCTGTTCTCGCCGATCGCGACGATCTCCGACGCCTCCTCGGCGGTCAGCCGCATGTTGATGAACCCGCCGCCCAGCGAGTTGAACAGGAACCGGTTCTGGCTCACCGTCAGCGGAACCGTGAACTCGTCGGGGAAGTTGCCCTTCACCCGGATCCCGAGCACGGTCTCCACGAGCTGCTCGCCGCCGACCGAGTAGAAGTTCCGGTCCGACGTGCCGAAGTGCTCCTTCAGCTTCTCGCGCGTCGGCGAGTTCGCGCCGTCGGCGATCACCAGGATCCGCGTGTCGCCCCACTCGGCGGGCGGCGTGTACGGCTCCGGCACCAGCTCGATGCCGTAGACGTCCTGCGCCATGTCCAGCAGGCAGTCCTCGATCCAGCGGATCTTGAGGTTGCGCGGGCGCCCGCGTTCACCGGGGGAGTCCGGGCCGAGCGGCCACATCTCCGCGAACCGGCCCTCGACGAACAGCTTCTTCTGCACCGCCTCGGGCAGCGTGGACCACACGTTGCTCTGCAACGTCACCACCTGCTCGCGCCGGTGGTTGCCCTCGGCCAGCCCCAGCCACAGCACCCGGTTGCCCTGCCTGCGCCACCGCCGGTCGAACACCCGCACCACGACCTGGTCACCCATCATCGCCCGCAACGTGCAGGCGAACGAGAGCCCGACCGGCCCACCACCGGCCACGTCGACCCGCAACGGCTCCTGCCCACTCGGCCTCGGTGCCAACTTCTTGAAGAGCCCGGTCGCCCAGTCGCCCGCGGGCACGCCGGACTGGCCGGGACCGTCACCCGGCGGCGTGGGCCGGATGAACTTCGTCGCAACTTCGGGGACAGCGCCACCAGTGCCGGTCATGACGGGATGGACCTCTTCGCAGTGATCGTCGGGATACCCCTACGACACGTACGGAGGGGCGATGTGGTTCAGAGCAGTTTCGACCACTTTGAAATACCTGCTGGGGCGGAAAACCTCGCCGACGTCGACGCGGTTCCGGTCAGCCCTCGCGCCAGCCGCTGGTGATCGGCAGCCTGCGGTCCCTGCCGAACGCCTTCTCGCTGATCTTCGTGCCCGGCGGGTACTGGCGGCGCTTGTACTCGGCCTTGTCGACCATCCGCAGCACGCGGTCGATCAGGTCGTGGTCGAACCCCGCGGCCAGCAGGTCGTGGTAGCCCTTGTCGCCGTCCACGTACTCGTCCAGCACGGAGTCGAGCAGCTCGTAGTCCGGCAGGGAGTCGCTGTCCACCTGGCCGGGCCGCAGTTCGGCCGACGGGGGCTTGGTGATCGAGTTCTCCGGGATGGGCGGCTGTTCGCCCAGCTTCTCCGCCTCGTCGTTGCGCCACCGGGCGAGGTCCCAGACGAGGGTCTTGAGGACGTCCTTGATGGGCGCGAAGCCGCCGACCGCGTCGCCGTAGATGGTCGAGTAGCCGACCGCCAGCTCGGTCTTGTTGCCGGTCGCCAGCACCAGGTGGCCGTGCTGGTTGGACAGGCCCATGAGCGTCACGCCGCGGCAGCGGGCCTGGACGTTCTCCTCCGCCAGCCCGGTCAGGCCGAGCTGGCCGACGAACGCCTCCACCATGCCCGCGATCGGCTGCTCGGTGTAGTGCACGCCGGTGCGCAGCGCCAGGTCGGCGGCGTCGGACTTCGAGTGGTCCGACGAGTACACCGACGGCATGGACACGGCGTGCACGGCCTTGGCGCCCAGTGCGTCCACGGCCAGCGCCGCGACCACCGCGGAGTCGATCCCGCCGGAGAGGCCGAACACGACGGAGTTGAAGCCGTTCTTCCGCACGTAGTCGCGCAGGCCCGTGACCAGCGCGTACCAGACCTCGGCCTCGTTCGACAGCGGCTCGGCCGTCTTCGGCACGGGCAGCGGCTCGTAGCCGGGGAGCGGCTCGTCGGACAGCGTCCGGCGGGTCACGGTGAAACCGCCGACGTCACCGTCCGCGCGGGCGGCGCCGCCGGGCAGGTCGAGGTCCAGGACGGTCAGGTGCTCCACGAACTGCGGGGTGCGGGTGATCAGCGAGCCGTCCGCGGCCACGACCATCGTGTCGCCGTCGAACACCAGCTCGTCCTGACCGCCCACCAGGTTCACGTAGGCGAGCGGCGCACCGGCCTCGGCGGCGCGGCGGGCCACCAGCGGCAGCCGCAGGTCGTCCTTGTTGCGCTCGTACGGGGACGCGTTCGGCGAGACCACGAGGTCCACGCCCGCCTGGCCGAGCGCGGCGATCGGGCCGCCGTCCTGCCAGAGGTCCTCGCAGATGACCAGGCCGACCTCCAGGCCGTGCAGCCGCACGACCTCCAGCCGGTCGCCGGGGGTGAAGTAGCGGCGCTCGTCGAAGACGCCGTAGTTCGGCAGGTGGTGCTTGTGCTGCGTCGCGACCACCCGGCCGCCGTGCAGCACCGCCGCGGCGTTGCGCTTGCCGTGCTCGTCGCGGTCCAGGTAGCCGACGAACGCGGCGACCTCGCCCAGACCGGCCTCGCCGAGCCTGACCGCGAGCCCTTCGAGGGCCTGCTTGGACGCGATGGCGAACGACTCCCGCAGCGCGAGGTCCTCGACCGGGTACCCGGTCAGCACCATCTCGGGGAAGACCACGAGGTGGGCTCCGGACTCGGCGGCCTTTCGGGTCCACTCGACGACGAGGTCGGCGTTACCGGCGAGGTCGCCGACAGTGGCGTTGACCTGGGCAAGGGCGAGGCGAAGCTGCGGCATGCACCCATCTTCTCCCACGCCGCCCGGCCTTGGCGCGCGTTGTGGCGGACGTGTCACACCTACGATCGGGTGGTGCGACGCCAACTGCTGCTGCTCCTCGCCCTCCCGGTCCTGGCCGCCTGCACGACGGTCATGCCCGGCAGAGCGACCCCCGGAACCGAGATAGAACAGCGGGGTCCGGCCGGTGTCGTCCCCGCCGGGCTGGAGAGGTTCTACGGGCAGGCGCTGGGCTGGGAGGACTGCACCCCGTACGCCACGACCGGCTCCACCAAGTCGGCGTTCAGCAACAAGTCGAACATCGAGTGCGCCCGCGTCGAGGTGCCCCTCGACTACGCGAAGCCGACCGACCGCACCATCAAGATCGGCCTCCTCCGCCAGCGCGCCACGTCGTCCGACCAGCGCATCGGCTCACTGCTGGTCAACCCCGGCGGCCCCGGCGGCTCCGGCATGGCCGCCGCCGCGTCGATGGCGAAGGACGTCGGCAGGTCCGACCTCGGCGCCCGCTTCGACTTCGTCGGCTTCGACCCGCGCGGCGTCGGCGCCAGCGAACCGAGCGTCCGGTGCCTCACCGACCCCGAACGCGACGCCGACCGCCTGGACCTGGACGTCGACACGTCCCCGGAGGGCATCGCCCAGACCGAGGCGGAGAACAAGGCGTACGCCGACAAGTGCGCCGAGCGCAACGGCCCCGAGTTCCTGGAGAACGTCGGCACCCGCGACGTCGTCCGCGACCTGGACGTGCTGCGCTCCGCGCTCGGCGACGCCAAGCTCTCGTTCATCGGCTACTCCTACGGCACCCGCATCGGCTCCGAGTACGCCGAGGCGTTCCCGGCGAACGTCCGCGCGCTGGTCCTCGACGGCGCCGTCGACCCGACCCAGAGCGAGGCGGACTCCCTGGTCGCCCAGGGCGCCGGTTTCCAGAAGGCGTTCACCGCGTTCAGCACGTGGTGCGCCGCCCGCAAGGACTGCGCGCTCGGCACCGACCCCGCGCAGGCCAACAAGGCGTTCCGCGACCTCACGCTGCCGCTGATCCAGAAGCCGATCGACGTCGAGGGCCGCAAGCTGTCGTACACGGACGCCATCACCGGCGCCATCCAGGCCATGTACTCGGAGCAGTTGTGGAGCCCCCTCAACGCGGGTTTGGCGGAGCTGAGGAACAACCGCGCCAGCACCCTCATGCTGCTGGCCGACACCTACTACGACCGCGACGAGCAGGGCAAGTACAGCTCCATCACGGACGCCTTCACCGCCATCAAGTGCGTCGACGACCCCCGCCAGACGGACAAGGCGGTACTTGCCGACATCGCCCGCAAGTACAAGGAAGCCGCCCCGTTCCTGGACGACGGCAACCCCCCGGCCGCCGCACTAGACCCGTGCGCCTACTGGCCGGTCCCCCCGACCGCCACCCCGCACACCCCGAAGGCCGACGGCGTCCCCCCGATCCTCGTGGTCAGCACCACCGGCGACCCCGCCACCCCGTACGAGGCGGGCGTGAACCTCGCGAAGGCGCTGGCGGGCGGCCTGGTCACGTTCCAGGGCAACCAGCACACCGTCTACCTCCAGGGCAACCGCTGCGTCGACACCGCGGGCACCGACTACCTGATCAACCTGAAGCTGCCACCCGCGGGGACGACGTGCTCATGACCACCCGATCGTGGTGCCACTGGAGCCGTCACTAGCTGCTACTGTGGACCTTGCAGCAGGAAACTGCCGTCCCGCCCTAGGCCCCGCATATGCGGGGCCTTTGTGCATCTAGGGGTACCAGCAGTACTGGTGTTCGATCCGCTTCTCGATTCGGCGCCACAGGGACTCGTTGACCGCGATGGCGCGTTTGTCCGTGTCCGGCGCGGTGCTTTCGATGCGGTTGTGCATGAAGACGACCAAGTCGACCGCCTGCACCAGTCGACTCGCCGACGACGGCGCGAAGTGCAGCGTGTCGACGATCCTCGTGATCACGCGACCTCGGTAGCCCCAGGTCCCTTGTTTCCGGTACCTCAGCAGGTCCGCCCGGTACTGGAGCTGATGGCCTTGTTGACCAGGCTCGTCAGCGATGACCAGCGCCAGTTCGCCAACGCGCTCGGCGTACTCGTCGACCCGCTCCAGGAGATGGGTGAGCACGACCGAGTGCGGGTCGGCGGCGATACCCCGGTACCGCTCGCACAGCTTCGGTGTGTCGACGCCACGGATGATGATGCGGACGTCGTGGTCCGCGATGGCCTGGAACGCGTCGCCGTAGACGTCGATCCTGGCGCGGACCTGGCGGGTGAGCGGTGTCCAGTCGCGTTTTCCCTGGAACAGGTCGTAGCCGTGGAGTTCGGCTTCGAGGGACAGGTCGGCGAAGGTGGCGGTCACTTGCTGGACGACGCTGTCCAGCGCCCGCGTCAGTGACAACGCCTCGTTCTCGGGGCACAGCAGGGCGGCGATGAAGTAGCTCTGCTTCGAGTACGACTCGTCCACATAGGTCAGTAGCACTGTGTAACGCTACCGAACGGACAGTGACCGATCTCTGCTGGGCATCAGCAACGACAACCCCGCCCCCACCGCGCACAGCACGGCCGTGATCAGGAAGATCTCGTGGTACTCCGTCAGCAGCGCGTCGGTCAGCCCTCGCTGGTACGCCGCCAGTTGCTGCTGGTACTCCTCCGGCGGCACCCCGAACGGCAGCGGTGTGTTCAGCGACGCCGTCAGTTCCCGGAACCGGTGCAGGCCCCACGCGGTGAGCGCGGCGACGCCGATCAGCATCCCCGTCATCCGCGCCACCACCACGGCGGCCGACGCGACCCCGTGCTGCTCCGCGGGCACGACGCGCAGCACCGCCGCCGACACCGGGGCGATCACCACGCCGAGCCCCAGCCCGGCCACGGCCAGGTCGCGGGTCAGGACGAGGGCCGAGACGTCCGCGGGCCACTGGGCGATCAGCACGTACCCGACGGCGGCCACGAGCAGTCCGCCGAACGACACCCACCGGTCCCCGAGCCGCGAGGCCAACCAGCCGCCCAGCACCGCCCCGACGGGCAGCGCCACCAGGAACCGCACCAGCAACGTCGCCGCGGACGCCGAATCCCGCCCGAGCAGCGTCTGCGCGAACAGCTCGACGTCCACCAGCGTCACCATCAGCGCCGCCCCGGCGAACAGCGAGACCCCGAGGCACGCCAGGAACGGGCCCATCCGCACCCCGGCCGGGTCCAGCAGTCGCACGGACGACCGCCGCTCCCACAGCACGAACCCCACCAGCACGAGGAGGGCCGCCCCGATCACCGGCAGTCCCCACGGCGGCAGCACGGCGTGCTCCGGGTCGGGGTTGTAGAGCCCGACGACGAGCAGCCCGAGCCCGAGTGCCAGCAGACCGCCGCCGACGAAGTCGATCCGCACGGCCGTGCGCCGACCCGCGGGCACGGTCCGCTGCACGATCACCATCGCGACCAGCGCCAGCGGCAGGTTCACCCAGAACACCCACCGCCAGCTCTGCGGCTCCATGGACTCGAAGAACGACCACGCGTTGAACAGCGAGGCGACCCCGACGCCGTACAGGGTCCCCAGCACGGACCCCAGTTCCTGCGCCGCGCCGACGACCCCCAGCGCGGTCGACCGGCGGGACGACTCCCACAGGTCGGCCACCAGCGCCATCGTCACGGGCAGCAGCGCGCCACCGGCGAGCCCCTGCACGACGCGCCCCGCGACCAGCAGCGGCAGGTCGTCGGCCAACGCCGTCACCACGGAACCGAGGGCGAACCCGGCCAGGCACGCGTGCAGCACGACCCGCCGCCCGAACCGGTCCGAGAGCTGCCCCAGCAGCGGCATCCCGGCCACGTACCCGAGCAGGTACCCGGTGACGACGGGCGTGGCCTGCTCCAGGTGGTTCACCGGGATGCCGAGGTCGCGCACCATGTCGATCAGGACGCCGACCACGACGTACGCGTCGAGCGCGCCCAGCAGTACGGCGGCGGCGCCCGCGCCGATCGCCAGCCTCCGACCGCTCACGCCGGCGGAGCGACTTCGACGAGCTTGTCGAGCTCGGACAGGGTGATTTCGACCGCGCCGCCGTCCAGTTCGAACCGGGCGGTCTGGAGCCGCAGGCTGGCCTTGTCCATGGTGAAGCGGGCCTTCACGTCCGAGGTGATGCCCGGCACGAGCGACGCGGCGACGTCCTTCGGCACGGTCCCGGAGACGACGTTCGTCTTGTCGTCGACGCTCTCGGTCTTCACGTCCTTGGCGCTGCGCAGCACCTCCGCGACGCCGCGCTTCGGGTCGAGGATCGCGGTGGGGTCGTACACCTGGCTCTTCAGCACGCCGGGCAGCTTCTGGAACCCGCCGGTCGGGCCCTTGATGTACAGGTCGCCCTTGGCGAGCACGAAGTCGACCTCCAGCAACTGGCCGAACTGGTCGGTCTTCGCCTTGCCCTTGGCGTCACCGCTGGCGTTCAGGTCGCCCTCGGCGCCCTGGACACCCAACTGGGGCAGCGAGCCGTCGACCTTGATGACGAAGTGGGTGCTCTTGACCTCGGCCATGGTCGCGGCGGACTTGGTGAGCACCTCCTTGCCGTCCGGGAGGGGCTCACCGGAGCCGGAGGAGCACGCCGCTAGCAGCGTGACGAGTGCGAGCAGGGGCGCCACCAGGGCACGACGTGCGGACATGGGTGGATCGTAGTGCCCCGCAACGCGCTCTTAACCGGCTTTACATAGGCTGCGCACATGGACCGCCAGCAGGAGTTCGTGCTCCGCACCCTAGAGGAACGCGACATCCGGTTCGTCCGGCTCTGGTTCACCGACGTCCTCGGCTTCCTCAAGTCCGTCGCGGTCGCCCCCGCGGAGCTCGAAGGCGCCTTCAGCGAGGGCATCGGCTTCGACGGTTCCGCGATCGAGGGCTTCGCGCGGGTCTTCGAGTCCGACATGGTCGCGAAGCCGGATCCGAGCACGTTCCAGGTGTTGCCGTGGCAGACGCCGGAGGGCACGAACTACTCGGCGCGGATGTTCTGCGACATCACGATGCCGGACGGGTCGCCCTCGTGGGCCGACCCGAGGCACGTGCTGCGCCGGACACTGTCGAAGGCCAGCGAGATGGGCTTCACCTGCTACGTCCACCCGGAGATCGAGTTCTTCCTGCTGAAGAGCCTCCCGGCGGACGGCAGCGTGCCCGAGCCCGCGGACAACGGCGGCTTCTTCGACCAGACCAGCCACGAGACCGCGACGCACTTCCGCCGCCACGCCATCGAGGCGCTGGAGGCCATGGGCATCTCGGTCGAGTTCAGCCACCACGAGGGCGCGCCCGGCCAGCAGGAGATCGACCTCCGCTACGCCGACGCGCTGACCATGGCGGACAACGTGATGACGTTCCGCTACCTGGTGAAGGAGGTCGCGATCACCCAGGGGGTGCGCGCCTCGTTCATGCCGAAGCCGTTCTCGGACCAGCCCGGTTCGGGGATGCACACGCACGTCAGCCTGTTCGAGGGCGACCGGAACGCGTTCTACGACGCCGAGGACCCGTACCAGCTCTCGGACACCGGCAAGGCGTTCGTCGCGGGCCTGCTCAGGCACGCCCGTGAGATCTCCGGCGTGACGAACCAGTGGGTGAACTCCTACAAGCGGCTCATCGTCGGTGGCGAGGCCCCGACGGCGGTCTGCTGGGGACACGCGAACCGCTCCGCGCTCGTGCGCGTGCCGATGTACTCGCCCGGCAAGTCCGCGTCGCGCCGGGTGGAGATCCGGTCGCTCGACTCGGCCTGCAACCCGTACCTGGCGTACTCGGTGATCCTGGCCGCGGGCCTCAAGGGCATCCAGGAGGGCTACGAGCTGCCGCCGCCCGCCGAGGACGACGTGTGGTCGCTCACCGACCGCGAGCGCCGGGCCGCCGGGTACGCGAACCTGCCGCAGAACCTGGGGGAGGCGCTGGCCGAGATGGAGAACTCGGAGCTGCTGCCCGAGGCGCTCGGCGAGCACGTCTACGACTTCTTCCTGCGCAACAAGCGGACCGAGTGGGACGCGTACCGGCGCAGCGTCACCCCGTACGAGCTGCGTTCCCTGTTGCCGGTCTTGTGAGCGAAAAACCCGTGTGGGTGGTCCACAGCGCACGCCCGGAAAAGCTAGGTTTGCACACCGTGACAGAAGTTCCGTCCGCAGGTGTCCTGATCGAGCCGGAGCCGGAGACCGCGCTCATCGCGTGCACGGTGGCGACAGCCGCCGAACTGCCCGCGGTGAAGGTGCTCTCCAGCTCCTTCCTGGCCAAGCACCCGGACGCGAAGTTCCTCGCGCTCGTGGTGGACGCCCCGGCGGCCAGCAGGGGGCCGGGGCTGATCACGCCCGCCGACCTGGGCGTCGAACCCGGTGAACTGGCCGAGCTGGCGACGGCGTGCACCGCCGACCAGCTCTGCGCCGTGCTGCGGCCCCGGCTGCTGGAGACGCTGCTCGCGTCGGGCCTGCCGGTGCTGTACCTCGACCCGTGGGTCCAGGTGCTGGACTCGGTCACCGAGCCGGTGCTGGCCGCGGTCAAGCGCGGGCCGCTGGTGCTCGTGCCGCGCGCGCTGCGGCCGCTGCCGGACGACGGCCTGCGCCCGGAGCCCGCCGAACTGCTGGAGACGGGCGTCTTCGACCCCGGCTTCCTCGTCGTGGCGCCGGGGGCCGAGCCGTTCCTGCACAACCTCGCGGCCCAGCTCCGGCGCACGCCGGACGCGACGAAAGCCGTCCTCGACACCGCTCCCGCGCTGGTCAACCACCACGTGCTGCGCGACTCCACCATCGGCCTGTCGGTGTGGAACGCCAACCACCGCGAGCTCTCGCGCGGCGAGGACGGCGTGATGACCATCCTCGGCACGCCGCTGCGGACGGTCCACTTCGCCGGGTTCGACCCGAAGCGCCCGTGGCTGCTGTCGGCGGGCTTCGCCGAACGGCCGCGCACCCTGCTGTCCGAGCACCCGCTGCTCGCCGACCTGTGCACGACCTACCGCGCGGAGCTGGTGACCCGCGGGTACACCGTGCAGCCCGTCCCGTACGGCTTCGGCGCGCTCGTCGACGGCACCCCGATCCCCGACGAGCTGCGCGTCGACTACCGCGAGGCGAGCCGCCGCAAGGCCCCGCCGCCCGCGTTCGGCGAGGACGGCGGCGCGGCGTTCCTGGCCTGGGCCGCCGAGCCCGTGCCCGACCTGCGCGGCAGCACCCGCTGGTCCGCCGCGGTCTGGCGGGCCGACGAAGCGCTGCGCAAGCAGTTCCCCGACCCGTTCGGCGTCCACGCCACGGCGTTCCGCGAGTGGTGCGCCGGGGTCGGCGTCGCGAGCGGGCGCCTGCCCGTGCCCGCCGTGCCAGGCCCGGCCGTGGTCGCCCCCGCCCTGCTCGACCAGCTCGGCGTGTCCGTGCTGGGGGAGGGCCCGGTGGCGGCGCTCGTCCTGGACCTCGCCCGAGCGTCCGGCCTGCCGACGTCCACGACCGCGGGCTACCCGGTGGTCGTGCGCGTGGGCAACGAGGAGAACGTGCCCGCGGACCGGTTCGTCGTGGACTACGGCATCGACGCCGGGGCGCACGAGGAGCGGCACACCGCCCAGGAGCTGTGGGTGCCGTCCGAGGCGACCCGCGCCGCCTCCGAGCGCATCGGCGGCCCGGTCGTGCGCGTCGTCCCGCTGCCCGTGCGCGACACCGGTGAACGCGAACCGCTCGACGCGGAAGGCCGCGACCTGGTCTTCGGCGCGTTCGCCGACCACGCCGTCGACCGCGCGGGCAACGTCCTGGGCGCCGTGTCGGCGTTCCTCGGCGCGTTCCCCGACCGCGGCGACGTGCGGCTGCTGATCTCCGTGACCGGCGCCGCCGAGCACCCGGAAGCCGCCGAACGCCTGCGCCTGGCCACCGCCGCCGACCCGCGGATCGTGCTGGTCGAGGACGAACCGCTCCCGGACACCGTCGACTGCCTCGTCACGCTGCACCGGGGCGGTGCCTGCGACCGGATCTCGCGGCACGTCGCCGAACTCGCGGTGCGCGGCGTCCCGGTGCTGCTCAGCGACCACGGCGCCGTGGCGGAGCTGTTCGACAAGGACTCCGCCGTGCTGGTCCCGTGCCACCAGGGCGGAGCCGAACCGGACGTCCAGGCCGCGTCCAAGCTGATCCGCAGCCTCGCCTCCGACCTGCCGACCGCCGTCGCCATCGGCGCGGCGGGCCGCGAGCACCTGCTGCACACCCGCTCGCTCGCCCGCGTCGGCGACCAGCTCCGCGAACGCGTCGAACACGCCTACCGCGGCTGGCGCGCACGCCGTTCCGCCGCGAACCCGGCCGCCGCGGTCGACCCGCTGCGCGCCCTGCACTCGGCGAAGCACGCGCTGCTGCGGCAGCCGGACACCACGTCCGCGAGCCGGATCCCGATGGCCCCCGCGCTGCGCAAGGTCGTGCTGCGCGTGCTCGACCACTACGACAACCACATGCGCGAAGTCCTGACGACCCTGGTCGACGGGGTCGAGCGGACCGCGAGCGAGCTGGTCCGCCGCCAGGAGGACATCAAGGCGGGCGTCGGCTTCGGCGAGCTGGAGGTCGTGCGCGCCGAGGTCGACCAGGTCTCCGAACGCCAGGCGCACCTCAACGACCAGCTCGTGGGCACCGACGACAGCGTCGTGCGGACGCGGGCGGACATGGCCGCCCAGACCAGGCGGCTGCGCGAGATCGAGGACGCCGTCGTGGGGGAGGCGACCAAGCGCGCGAAGCAGAACGAGGCGCTCGGCTCCCGGCTGGACAAGCTGACCCACGCGCTGGACCGCACACTGGACCGGATCGACGCGCTGGAGTCCAAGGTCGTGGAGGTGCTGCGCGACCGCGACCACCGGCTCGACGCCGGGGTCCGGGCCGCCAGCCAGGCCCAGTTGACCGCGGACGCGCTCCGCCGGGTCGTCGTCCGCGAGCACGAGCGGCACAGCGAGACCGAACCCGAGGTCCGCAGTTCGCTGGTGCTCACCGACGTTGGCCTGCTGCGGCTGCCCGCCGACGACGCGTTCATGCTGCCGCTGCTCTCCAGCAACGGGGTGTGGGAGCCGGAGCTGTCCGAGCTGATCGACTCCCTGGTCGAGCCGGACGGCATCTTCCTCGACGTCGGCGCGTACATCGGGTACCAGACCGTGCGCATGCTCAGCAGGCTCGGCACCAGCGGCGCGGTGGTCGCGGTCGAGCCGTCGGCCGGTGCGATGGAGCTGCTGAAGCACAACGTCGAGGTGAACCTGCCCGACCGCATCGGCGAACGGCTCCTCGTCGTCGAGGCGGCCGCCTGGGAGAGCGCGGGCCAGTTGCGCGGCGAACCGGCGCTGACCGGTGGCATCTCCGTCGAGCCGGTGGCCGAGGACGCGCCCGCCGAGGTGACGCGCGTGCGCGCCACCCGGTTGGACAAGGAGCTGGAGGAGATGCCCGAACTCCACGGCATGAGCCTCTCCGTCGTCCGGGTCGACGCGCCGGGGCGGGGGCACCGCGCTTTGGCGGGACTCGTCCGGCTGCTGCGCAAGGACCGGCCGCACGTGTTCCTGGAGTTCTCCGCGTCGGCGACGCAGGGATTCGGGGACGACCCGGTGACGGTGCTCAAGGAGTTCCGCATGTGGGGGTACGACCTGGTGCCCGTCGCGACCAGGCAGCCCGCGCTCCCCGAGCAGATCGTGTCGGCGATGGAAGGTCTCCGGTCGATCACGTTGTGGCTCCGGCCGCGGCCCGTTCAGGCCAAAGCACCGGGCCCGGAGGTCGCCGTACCCGTCCGGCAGGCCGCTGACCAGGCGATTTGACTTCTGTGCGCGCGGTGCGTAACTTTCTCCAAGTCGCACGAGCCACACCGGGTCGAGCGGGGGTTGACTCCGCGTTTCGAACCGAGTAGCGTCTGTGGCCGCCCCCGAACTACAACTTTCGAATCAGAATCGCTGTGCGCGAATTTGACGAGAGAGTGGCGGTTCGGATAGAACTTCCCAGAACTAAATGAACTCCAGTTCCTTGCTGGGCCGGTTTCCTCCAAGAGGCCGATTTGACAAGAGAAATGCGGTTCGGATAGCGTCTGGGTATACCAAAACTGAATGCGAAGCGAGTTTCTGCTGAGCGAAACGGTCCGAAACGGCCGATTTGACAAAGCGAAAACAGAGTTGCTAAGCTTCAGACACAAACGAAACACCGAATACAAACAAACGCCCCGGATCGGGTCGCTGAAAGCGACAAGA
>NZ_JANYMP010000048.1:0-5774 GCF_025061645.1 Umezawaea endophytica
TGTGGCTTGTCAAGGCATCTTTCCCGCCTTGACAAGCCACAACGGCCATGGAGACAATCGCAAGATTCGGGGTTCGACCGAACCACCCCCAACTATCCCCGCAACACCCCCACCCCGCCCCTTCCCCCCGGAAGCCCAACAAACCCGCCCCCACCCACAATCCACCGTGTCAAAACTCCCACCATCAAAAGACCGCCAACGCCTCCCACCATCAACACTCACATCACTACCGGTAGGCCCGACGGCGATCACCGAAGCCCCCCGCCAAGCCACCCCGGACCGATACCCGACAGGCGCCACCGCAGGCACGGACCAACTCCGCCCGCGATCACCGGACAACGCCATCCCCACGACGGGCTCAGCGGGCCGCGCGTAATCCCCACCGACGGCGATCCCCTGCCAAGGCGTCCGGAAGGCCACCGCGAACACCCCAGCGGACGGAAGGCTCAGCAGTGGTGTGTCGGACGCCTTCCAGTGCCGTCCGCCATCACCCGAGTGCAACACCCTGGCGGAAGCCCCACCACCGGTCGCGAACCAGGCGTCGAACGGCCCGGACGTGGCGATGCACTGCCCACTGGCCGCGAACCCGGCCTCACCCTCCAACGCGGGCGGGAAGTTGGACTCGGGGACGAGCGTCCAGGAGCGCCCACCGTCGACCGTGGACAGCACCCGGAACTTCCCGTCGACGGGATCGCCCATGGCCAACCCCCGCCACCGGTCGAAGAACGCCACGCAGTCGTAGAACGCCTTCTCCTCCGCGTTGCGGAACGCGAGCGTCCAAGACCGCCCGCCATCGACCGTCCGGTAGATCCGCGACGAATCCCCCGGCCCGATCGACAGCACGACGGCGTTCAGCGCGTCGAAGGCCTCTACATCCCGGAACTCCAAACCCGCGGTGTCGGGCGGTCCGACCGAAGCCCACGAAGCGCCGCCGTCGACGGTCCGCAGCACGGTCCCCTTGGACCCGCTGGCCCAGACCACGCGCGCGTCGACGACGGACAGCCCGCGCAACTGGGCGTCGGTGCCGGTCGGCTTGATCACCCACGCGAGCCCGCCGGACGCCGAGGACACCCCCGGCACCAGCAACGACAACAAGACCGCGACCACAACGCCCAACACCCGCATGTCCGCCCCTCTCGGTTGCGGCCATGCTGCCCCACCACACGCCGAGAGGGGACCCCTACCGAAGTAGGGATCCCCTCTCGGCAACTCCACTCAGAGCGAGGCGATCAGCCGTTCGACCCGTTCGTCGACGGCCCGGAACGGGTCCTTGCACAGCACGGTCCGCTGCGCCTGGTCGTTCAGCTTCAGGTGCACCCAGTCGACGGTGAAGTCGCGCCCGGCGGCCTGGGCCGCCGCGATGAAGTCGCCGCGCAGCTTCGCCCGCGTGGTCTGGGGCGGGGTGTCCTTGGCGGCCTCGATCTCGCCGTCGTCGGTCACCCGTTCGACCTGGCCCTTCCGCTGCAACAGGTCGAAGATGCCCCGGCCGCGGCGGATGTCGTGGTAGGCGAGGTCGATCTGCGCGATGCGCGGGTTGGACAGGTCCATGTCGTGCTTGAGCTGGTAGCGCTGCATCAAGCGGTGCTTGATGGCCCAGTCGATCTCGCGGTCGATCTTGGACAGGTCCTCGGCCTCGATCGCGTCGAGCGTCCGGCCCCACAGTTCGAGCACGCGCTCGGCCATCGGGTCGGGCGAGCGCTTGGCGACGTGCTCGACGGCCCGCTCGTAGTACTCGCGCTGGATGTCCAGCGCCGACGCCTCCTTGCCGCCCGCGAGGCGGACGGTGCGGCGGCCGGTGAGGTCGTGGCTGATCTCGCGGATGGCCCTTATCGGGTTGTCCAGGGAGAAGTCCCGGAACTGCACCCCCTGCTCGATCATCTCGAGCACGAGGTTCGCGCTGCCCACCTTGAGCAGCGTCGTCACCTCGGACATGTTGGAGTCGCCGACGATCACGTGGAGCCTGCGGTAGCGCTCGGCGTCGGCGTGCGGCTCGTCGCGGGTGTTGATGATGGGGCGGGACCTGGTCGTGGCGCTGGAGACGCCCTCCCAGATGTGCTCGGCGCGCTGCGAGAGGCAGAACACCGCGCCGCGCGGCGTCTGGAGGACCTTCCCCGCGCCGCAGATGAGCTGGCGGGTCACCAGGAACGGCAGCAGGACGTCCGCGATGCGGGAGAACTCCCCCGCGCGGGCGACCAGGTAGTTCTCGTGGCAGCCGTAGGAGTTGCCCGCGGAGTCGGTGTTGTTCTTGAACAGGAAGATGTCCCCGCCGATGCCCTCGTCGGCGAGCCTGCGTTCGGCGTCGACGAGCAGGTCTTCGAGGATCCGCTCCCCCGCCTTGTCGTGGGTGACGAGCTGGGCCAGGTCGTCGCACTCGGCCGTCGCGTACTCCGGGTGGGAGCCCACGTCGAGGTACAGCCGGGAGCCGTTGCGCAGGAAGACGTTCGAGGAACGCCCCCACGACACGACCCGGCGGAACAGATACCGCGCGACCTCATCCGGGGACAACCTGCGCTGCCCGTGGAAGGTGCAGGTCACCCCGAACTCAGTCTCAATGCCGAAGATCCGCCGCTGCATCCCACAACAGTAGGCGCAAAACGCCCCGCGATCAGTGATCCAAACGGGCGGCGTGCCCGATTCGGGCTAACGTCGCGGTGTGTGGAGACGAGTGCGCAAGTCGGGAATGCGGGTCGGGCTGATCGACCAGAAGCTGGTTCGCAAGAGCGCGAACCTGCCCCTGACCTCGGCTGATGTCGGGTTGAAACGGCTGACGAAGACGGCGAACCACGGGTTCCTCTGGTTCGGCATCGCCGCGTTGCTGGCCACGCGGAAAGGAATAACCCGCAAGGCGGCGCTGCGCGGCGTGGTGGCCATCGCGGGCGCCAGCTTCAGCGCGAACGCCGTCGGCAAGACCCTGTTCCCCCGCCGCAGGCCCGCCGCCGACCTGGTGCCGATGGCCCGGCGGCTGACCAAGCGGCCGACGTCGTCGTCGTTCCCGTCGGGCCACGCGGCCTCGGCGGCGGCGTTCACGACGGCCATCGCGATGGACTCGCCGAAGACCGCCGCGGTGATCGCCCCGATCGCCGCGGCCGTGGCGTACTCCCGCGTGCACACCGGCGTGCACTGGCCGTCGGACGTGGCGGCGGGCGCGGCACTCGGCGTCGGCGCGGGCCTGCTGACCCGCCGCTGGTGGCCGCTGGGCCGCGAGGAGCCCGCGTCGGCGTACGAGCACGCGACGCTGGACGAACTGGTCGACGGCGAAGGCCTGGTGGTGATCGTCAACCCCGGTTCCGGGCCCACGACGGCCGACCCGTCCGAGCAGATCCAGCAGGCCTGGCCGAAGGCCACCGTCATCCCCATCGACCAGCTCGACACCGCGGTCGACGACCACCACCCGCTCGCGCTCGGCGTCGCGGGCGGCGACGGGTCGGTGGCGGCGGTCGCGGCGGTCGCCGCCGAGCACCGGCTGCCGCTGGTGCTGGTGCCCGCGGGCACGCTCAACCACTTCGCCCGCGACGTCGGCGTCGAGGGGCTGGCGGACGCGGAGACGGCCGTCCGCGCGGGCGACGGCGTGCGGGTCGACCTGGCGGCCGTGGAGGTCGACGGCGGCGACCGCATCTGGTTCGTGAACACCGCGAGCCTCGGCGGCTACCCGGACATGGTGCGGCTGCGCGAGAAGCTGGAGAAGCGCTGGGGCAAGTGGCCCGCCGCGGGCATCGCGATGTTCAAGGTCCTCCGCTCGTCGCAGCCGCTGAACATGGAGCTCAACGGCGAACCGCACCGCGTGTGGATGCTGTTCGTCGGCAACGGCCCGTACCTGCCGAAGGGCTTCGCCCCGACCACCCGGCCGAAGCTGGACGCGGGCCTGATGGACGTGCGGTACATCCGCGCGGACGCCCGGTACTCGCGGACCCGCTTCTTCATCGGCGCGCTGCTCGGCTCCCTGCACCGCAGCCGCACCTACCGGCACCTGGAGACGCACTCGCTCGACGTCCGCGTGTTCGGCTCCGACGTGGCCATCGCGACCGACGGCGAGGTCGGCCCGACCGGCGACCGCTTCCGGTTCCGCTCGCACCCGGCCGCCCTCGCGATCTACCGGCCGTGAGGGCTTGACCTCACGTCGTGTGAGGTTCGTAGCGTCGTCGTCATGACCGGGAACGAGGGTGTCGAGCGGCGGTGGAGCGTGGGCGAGCTGGCCCGCGCCACCGGCCTGACCGTGCGCGCGCTGCACCACTACGACGAGATCGGGTTGGTGCCCGCGAGCGAGCGGACCGGGGCGGGCCACCGCCGCTACACCGAGGGTGACCTCCAGCGGCTGTACCGGGTGTGCGCGTTGCGTGGGCTCGGGCTGTCGCTGGAGGAGATCGGGACCGTGCTCGCCCGCCCCGCCGACGACGTGTCGGCGCTGCGGGCCGTGCTGGTGGGCCAGTTGGCGCACCTGGACGAGCAGGCCACCCGCGTCGCGCGGCTGCGCGCGCAGGTCGGTGGGCTGCTGAGCAGGCTCGACACCTCGGGAATGCCCGATCCGGAGCAGATCGCGACGACCCTGGAGATGATCTCGATGTTGGACGAGCACTACACCCGTGAGCAGCAGGAGCTGATGGCGGAGCGCCGGGCCGCGCTGGGCCCCGAGGCGATCGAGGCGATGAAGCTGGAGTGGTTCGGCCTCGCGCGGCGGATCGGGCAGCTCCAGGAGGACGGCGTGCCGGTCGACGACCCGCGCGTGCAGGAGCTGACCAGCCGCTGGGACGAGATCGGCTCGGCGTTCCACGGCGGTGACACGGCGATCGTCGCGGCGACGGACGCCGCGTACGAGGGGTCGAAGGGGACGCTCGACCGGCAGCTCGGCTGGCCGGAGGGGTCGGGCCTGGTGGACTACGTGAAGCGGGCGCGCGAGGTGCGCTCGTGACCGACTACACCCGACCGGGGCCGATGACGTCGGCGGGAGCGCACGCGGGGCTGCTGACCCGGCTGCCGCACGACGTCGCCGGGCTCGCGGCCGTCGGTCACGGCCTGCTGATCCACGAGCACATCGCCCCGTCGTACGACGTGGAGCTGTCGGACGACGACCGCGCCACCGTGCACCTGCGGCGGGTGGAGGACCTGCTGGGCCGGATCGCCGAGCGGGACGGCAGGCCGCTGACCGAGCCGAGGGAACCGGGCGACCGGGTTCCGGGGAACTGCCGCCACTTCACCGTCCTGCTGGTCACCGCGCTGCGCGCCTTCGACGTGCCCGCGCGGGCGAGGTGCGGGTTCGGCGACTACTTCGGCACCGGCACGTTCGAGGACCACTGGGTGGCCGAGCACTGGAACGGCGACCGCTGGGTCCTCGTGGACGGCCAGATCGACGCCGTGCAGCGGGGGCTGTTCCCGATCGACTTCGACGTCACCGACGTGCCGCGCGACCGGTTCCTGGTCGCGGGCGAGGCGTGGCGCCGGTGCCGGGCGGGCGAGGCCGACCCGGCCCTGTTCGGGCTCGCGTTCGCGGGCGAGTCCGGGCTGTGGTGGATCGCCGGGAACCTGATGCGGGACGCGGCGGCGCTGCTGAACGTGGAGCTGCTGCCGTGGGACTGCTGGGGCGCGATGCCGGGGCCGGAGGAGGAGATCGGCAGGGAGACCGCCGCGCTGTTCGACCGGCTGGCCGGGCTGACGCTGGATCCGGACGCCAACGCGGACGAGCTGCGGGAGTTGTGCCAGGACGAGCGGCTGGGGGTGCCCGCCGTGGTGCGCAACGCGGTTCGCGAGCGGGACGAGCCGGTCTGAGGAGCGGTGGGGTC
>NZ_JANYMP010000048.1:5786-51416 GCF_025061645.1 Umezawaea endophytica
CCCCACCGCCGCGCCCGTCCGGTGATATCCTTGACCCGGTCAACGACTCTGTTGAGGTGGTCAACGATGACGGTCGCCGACGTGCGCGCGTTCACCCGCTTCTACACCCGCGTGATCGGTCTGCTGGACCGCTACCTGGGCTCCCCGTACTCCGCGACCGAGGTCAGGGTGCTGTTCGAGCTGGTCTACCGCGACCGGTGCGAGGTCGCCGACCTGCGCGGCGACCTCGACCTGGACGCCGGCTACCTGAGCCGCATCCTGACCCGCTTCGAGGCCGACGGCCTCGCCGTGCGCGCACCGTCGCCGACCGACCGCCGCCGCCAGCTCGTCCGGCCGACCGACCACGGCCGCGCCGTGTTCGCCGACCTGGACGCGCGGTCGTCGGCCGAGGTCGCAGCGCTGCTGGCGGACGTGCCCGAGACCGACCGGCGCGGGCTCGTGACCGCCATGACCACGATCCGCCGCACGCTGGGCGACGCTCCCCCGCGGGCGTACGTGCTGCGTCCGCCGCGACCCGGCGACCTGGGGTGGATCGTGCACCGGCACGGCGCCCGGTACGCCGAGGAGTGCGGGTACGACACGACGTTCGAGGCGCTCGTCGCGGGTGTCGTGGCGGACTTCGGCGCGGGCCACGACCCGGACCGCGAGGCGGCGTGGATCGCGGAGGTCGACGGCGAGCCGGTGGGCTCGATCCTGTGCGTGCGGCAGGACGACGAGACGGCGAAGCTGCGCCTGCTGCTGGTCGAGCCGTCCGCGCGCGGCCTGGGCATCGGCGCGCGGCTGGTGGACGAGTGCGTTCGCTTCGCCCGGCGTTCGGGCTACCGGCGGATGGTGCTGTGGACCGTGGCGGGCCTCGACCAGGCACGGCGGATCTACCAGGCGCAGGGGTTCGTCCTGGTGGACGAACGACCCCAGCGGCTGTTCGGACGGGACGTGATCGGCCAGAACTGGGAGTACCGGTTCCAGGGCGAATAGCGTCCATAGGGGTTCCGCATTTGCACTGATCGACAGGTCTTGATCAGTCACTTAAGATCACTTTTTCCGACTCCGCATAAATCGGAATCGAGGAGATCGCGAGTGGTGAATGCCGCCGACCCGGACGCCTCCCCTACCACAGGTGGAACGAAAACAGCAGGCAGACGGGTCGAGATAGGCAAGTTCACCGAGATATTGCGCCGATTGCCGCATAACCGGCCGCAGGTCGTGGAGATCCACGGCGAGACCGGAATCGGCAAGACCCGATTACTGGACGAACTCGCCCGAATGGCCGTAGACCACGGAATGGAATTGGTATCAGGCCGGGCGGGCGAATACGAGCGCGACGTCCCGTTCGGCATGGTCGGGGAGGCGCTGGAACGGCTCGCGGGCGTTGACGACGACGAGGCGCGGACGGTGCTGGACGCGCTGTCCCCCGACCTCGCCGCGGGCCTGGCGGGCGGGGCCGAGCGCTACCGGCTGTACCGGGCGGTCCGCCGGGTGGTGGCCCGGTTCGCGAAACCGCCGGGCCTGGTCGTGCTGCTGGACGACCTGCACTGGGCGGACGAGGCGTCGCTGGAACTGGTGGAACACCTGCTCCAGGACATGCCGAGGGTCCCGCTGCTGGTCGCCGTCGCCTACCGCGGCCACCACGTGCCGCCGGGGCTGCCCGCCGCGCTCGCCAGGACCAGGGCCGACGTGACCCGCCTGGCACCCGGCCCGCTCGGGGCGGAGGACGTGGCGGAACTCCTGCCGGACGCGTCCGAGCGCCGCCGCGGGCTGCTGCTCGCCGCGAGCGGCGGCAACCCGCTGTACCTGGACGCGCTGGCCCGCGTGGACGACCGGACCGTCGCGGCGCTCGCCGACCCCGGCCACGCCGACCCGGACGAGATGCCGCGACGGCTCCAGGCGCTGCTGATGACCGAGCTGCGCTCGCTGGACGCCGTGCGGCGGCTCGTCGCGCAGGCCGCGGCCATCGCGGGCGACCCGGCCGAGCTGGACCTGGTCACCAGCATCGCGGACGCCCCGGAGGACGAGGTGTTCCACGCGCTGGACGACCTGGTGGCGCTCGGCGTCGTGCACGTGGCGGGCTCGCGGTTCCGCTTCCGGCACCCGCTGGTGCGCGCCGCCGCCTACCAGTCGGCCGGTCCCGCGTGGCGGATCAACGGCCACCGCCGGGCCGAGGAGTACCTGCGGGCCCGCGGCGGCCCGCTGCCGCTGCGGGCGCACCACCTCAGCCGTGCGGCCCGGCGCGGTGACGACGACGTGATCACCACGCTGGTGGAGGCCGCGACCGCCGCGCTCGACAACGCTCCCGCGCACGCCGTCGAGTGGACCCGGACCGCGCTGCGGCTGCTGCCCGAGCGCGCGCCACGGCGGGCGGAGGTCTTGCTGCTGCTGGCGAGGGCGCTGGGGCTGACCGGCAGGCTGGAGGAGAGCCGGGAGATCCTGCACGAGGTACTGGAGGAGTCCGGTCCGCTGCGCCCGGTGGCCGTGCGGTTCTGCGCGGTCGTGGACCGGCTGCTCGGCAGGCTGGACGAGGCCCGCGCGCTGCTGGAGGCCGAGGCGTCGGGTGATCCCGCCGAACGCGGCCGGATCGTCGTCGAACTGGCCGCGACCGACCTGCTGCGCGGTGACCTGCCGGGGTGCGCGGCGCACGCGCGCACCGCCGTGGCCACGGCTGCGGGCGACCGGGGCCAGCGGGCCGCGGGCACGACCGTGCTCGGCATGGCGGCGTTGCAGGGCGCGGAGATCGCCGAGGCGCGCGAGCACCTGGCCGACGCGGTGCGGCTGGTCGACGGCCTGTCCGACACCGAACTCCGCGACCACCTGCACGTGCTGCCCCCGTTGGCGTGGCTCGAACTGCACCTGGAGCACCACGCCGACAGCTCCCGGCACCTCGGGCGCGGCCTGTCCATCGCCAGGGCCAACGGGCAGACGCACGTGCTGCCGTACCTGCTGATCGTGGACTCGGCGCTGCACGCCCGCGCGGGCAGGCTCTCGCAGGCCCGGCGGCGGGCGGAGGACGCGCGCGAGACGTCCGCGCTCATCGGCAGCCCCGAGACCTCCGCGATGGCGAACGCCGTGGAGCTGCGCTCCGCGCTGTGGCAGCGCGGGCCGGAAGCCGCACTGCCGCTGGCGGCGGTCCGCGCGAAGTCCCGGTGGTGGGCCGAGGAGGCGGACCTGTTCGTCCCCGTCGTCCACCTGTTCGCCGACCGGCCCGCGCAGGCGGTCGAGCACATCGCCCCGCACGTCGGCGACGACCCGATGGACGTGGGCGGCCTGCACGCCGTGCGGTGGTGCGGGTCCCTCGCCGTCGCGAAGGCGCACCTCGGTTCGCTGGACGAGGCGCTGGACCTGTCCGAGCACGCGCTGGTGCTGGCCTCCGCGCTCGACCTCCCGTTCCTGCGCGGGTTCGCCCACCTCGCCCGCTCCCGCGTGCTCGCCGAGTGCGGCCAGTTGCCGCTGTCGGTCGACGAGGCGGAGACCGCCGCCCACCGGTTCGCCGAGGCCGGGGCCCCGCTGTACCGGGCGATGGCCCACGACGTGGCCGCCGTGGCCCTGTCCGCGGCAGGCGACCTGCAACGCGCGCGCGTCGAGTTCGGCCGCGCCAAGACCGGCTACGCCGCCTGCGAGGCGTCCTGGCTGCTGACCCGCGTGCGCAACAGCGAGAGCAGGCTCGGCGCCCGCGCTCCCCGGCCCCGCCGCCCGGACGCGGTCGGCACCGTGGACGCGCTGTCGGTGCGGGAACGGGAGATCGCCCGACTGGTCGCGGACGGGCTGACCAACCGCGAGATCGCCGCGCGGCTGTTCCTGAGCGCGAAGACCGTGGAGGCGCACCTGGCGAGGATGTTCACCAAGTTGGGGGTGAAGTCCCGTGTCGGGGTGGCGCAGCGGCTGTCGGGCGCGGAGTCCGGTTAGGGCTCGCGGTCGGGTCAGGACCGGATGCGGTCCAGCAGCGGCGGGCTCCAGTGGTCGCCGTAGGCGTGCCGGAGGTCCGGTAGGCGCCAGTCCGCGCCGGACACGCTGCCCCGGCACGCGGAACTGCCGCAGCGGCAGGGCATCCGCCACGACTCGACGCCGGTGTGCGTGGCGTAGTCGAGGGTCAGTTCTGTGCCCACTCGGACGCGGGTCCGCGCGACGACGGTGGTCGCGTCCACGTGCCACAGCGTCGGGTCGCACGAGTGGTTGCCGTAGCGGACCGGGTGGGCCGGGTCCAGGAGCAGGTGGCAGGCGACGCCGACGGTGAGGCTGCTGTACGGCGGGGTGAGCGCCGCCAGGTCGGTGTCGTCGATGAGGCGGCCGCCCAGGCGCAGCACGACCTCGCCCGCAGCGATCGGTTCGGTGGCGAACAGGCCCAGGCCCTCGATGGGCGAGTCGCGGACCTCCGCCTTCGGCGTGAGCCACGAGCCGGTCGGGTGGCGGACCAGCCGCCGTTCGCCGTCGCCGCTCGGGCCGTCGTCCACGAAGCCGTGCCGTCGGTACAAGGCCGCGGCGGCGTGGTTGGACTCCTTCACCGCCAGGGAGACGGTGCCGTCCGCGCGGTCCACGACCGCGTCGACCAGCGCATCGCCGACCCCTCGGCCGCGGGCGAACGGGGCGACCCACATCGAGATCAGCTCGACCCCGTGCCCGTTCGGCATCCCGCTCACCATGCCCGCGGGCTCGCCGTCCAAGTACGCCAGCACGTTGTGCACGCCGTCGAGGCGGTCGCGCCAGCGCCGCTCGGTGTCGCCCGCGCCCTGCCACTCGGCGAGCTTCGCGCCGAACGCCTCCGGCGCGTCGCGCAGCGCCGCGAGCCTCAGCTCCCGCCAATCCGCCCAGTCGTCGACCTCTAGTTCCCGGAGCACGACCACCGCACCACCTTCGGCGAGGACCCGCCCCGGCGCAACACGATTACCGGCCGGTGCCCTCCGCCAGCACCGGCATCGACCGCCAGGCGTCCAGGTCGTCGAGGTCGTCCGGCGCGGCGGCGCACACGACGTACCTGCCCGGCGCCATCGCCGTGTACCGGCCGGGCAGCAGCGCCACGCACTTCTCGTGGATCGCCTGCGGCTTCTCGTCCGCCACGACGTACCCGACCAGCTCGTCGGAGCCGAACACCGCCGCCTGCCCGCCGGTCGCCTCCGCGAGCACCCTCCTGACCTCGGCCAGCTCCACCCAGCACGAGTCGACGCACACCCAGCCGTCGCCGCGGTCGACCGGCACGATCCCGGTGATCGCCGGGACCTCCGCCACCGGCACCTCGCGGGCGGCGGACGCGACGAGCAGCGCCTCGACCCCGCGCAGGAACCCCTCGATGTCGGCGGGCGGCAGGTAGCGGGTGTCGGCGTAGAGCGCCAGCCGCACGTCGCTGCCCGCGCTGATCACGGTGAAGTAGAACGCCACCGGGTACGAGGTGGCGGGCAGCCAGGAGAACGAGGACTGCTGCGCGGCGAGCGCGACGGCGGTGGGCGGCGTGGGGTCGATCACCCGCACCTCGCCGTGCGCGCCGACGTCGTTGAACACGCAGTCGCGCTGGAACCTGGTGCCGCGCTCGGTCGCCACGCGGTCCATCACCGGCCACAGCCGCCGCGCCTCGAACTGGCTGTACCGGTAGGCGTTCATGGTGGCCACCTGCACACCGCGGATCACCGCGTCCACAGTGGACTCGCCGAGTTCGAACGGCACCAGCGCGTCCTGCGCGATCGTGCCGACGTAGTCGGCCATGCCGGGCCGGAACCGGTTGCCGCAGATGGACACCAGCGCGCCGCGGGCGTTGCCGGTGCGCACCGCGAGCAGGGTCGCCGCGGCGGCGAGCAGGACGGTCGAGTGGCTGACCCCGGTCCGCGCCACGATCGCGGGCAGCGCCAGCCCCGCGGCGGGTGAGCTCAGGTACCCCTCCCGACAGCCCTCCTCCCCCGCGGCGGGCACGGAGAACACGCACTGCGGCATCCGGCGCAACTGGTTCTCCCAGAACCGCACCGCCGCACCGGCCCGCCGCCGAGCGGGTTCGGTGGCCTCCAGCGCGGCCTGGTCGAGCGGCTGGTGCGCGGTCGGGCCGACCACGCGGAGCGCGGGATCGGCCATCATCGCGGCGAGTTGGGCGGCCACCAGCGAGATGCTGGCGAAGTCCGTCGCCAGGTGCGACAACGCCAGCGCGACCAGGTGCGGCACGCCGTCACGGGTGGCGACGGCGACCCGCACCGGCAAGTCCTCGGCGTAGTCGAACGGTTGGCCCGCCAGGCTTTCCCGCAGCAGCGGCTCCACGTCCGGGCCGTCCAGCTCGGTCAGCTCGACGGTCAGCGAGCCCACGGCCGTCACGACCTGCCTCGCGCGCTCGCCGGGGACGATGGTGGTGCGCAGCGCCTCGTGCCGCGCGATCAGCACGGCCAGCACCTCGCCGATGTCGGCCGCCGTCACGCCGACAGGCACCGGAACGAAGCGGCACAGGATGTCCGAGCGCTCCTGGCGCTGCGCGCCGATCCACTCCAGCACGTTGCCCTGGCCGAGGGTCACCGGTCCCTCACCACCGCGAGCACCGGTGAAGTCGACGCGCAGTTGTCCCATCGCTTTGCCTCCCGAGGCCGACACCCGTGCCGACGGTAGAGCGGGCCCCGAACCGCAGCATGGGGGAAAACCCCTCTTCCGCCCAGTAATCCCGGCTCGCGGCGTGGACCGGCACGGCTCCCGGCGGACAGGATCGGGCGTCATGAGACCAGTGACGCTGCGCCGCCGCGACGCGGAGGAGACGCGCGCGGTGCTGGACGAGGCCGTGCGCGTGCACGGCGAGGTCCACGCCGTGCCGCCGTTCGCGGGCATCCCGTACTACGCCGACGACCGGTTCCGCGACCGGCTGGTCATCGCGTCGCGGCAGCCGGGGTTCGGCCTGCTCGCGGCCGAGGACGGCGACGAGACGGCGGGCTACCTCTACGGCTTCGCCCTGCCCGGCCACACGCGCTGGTGGTCGCCGCTGAAGGACGTCCTGCCCGCCGAGATCACGGCGGAGACGGGGGCCCGCACGGTGTTCATCCAGGAGATCATGGTGCGCGAGCGGTGGCGCGGCAGGGAGATCGCGCGCACCCTGCACGACGAGTTCCTGCGCTCCCGCACCGAGGAGCGCGGCCTCATCTGCGTCGAACCGGGCAACGACCTCGCCCGCTCCGCCTACCTGCGCTGGGGCTGGACGCCGATCGCCACCACCGCGTTCACCCCCACCGGTCCCGCGTTCGACTGCCTCCTCAAACCCCTCGGTAGGGTGCGGGTGTAGGGATTCCCCCCATGCTGCGACCCGGCCGACCTCCCTAACGTCGGCGGCATGTCCAGTCGGGTCACCACCTTGGAGCGGATCGCCGCCTACACACCGAGCAACTCGGTCCCCATCGAGGCCGTCGGGGAATCGCTGGGGCTGCACAGGTACGTCGTGCGGATGTTCCGCAACATCCACGGTTTCGACCGCCTGCACGAGGACGCCCAGCTCGACCTGTTCGGTCTCGTCACGGCCGCCGCCGACCTGGTGGTCAAGGCGACCCCGGACCCGAGCGTGATCAAGTACCTGCTGTTCGCCCACACCGTGCTCGACGTGACGCCGTCGCACGTCGACGCCGCCGACGTGATCCGCGAGGCGCTCGGGCTGGCCGACGCCGACGCGTTCGCGGTCACCCAGCAGCACTGCGCGAGCGGTCTGGCCGCGATCGACATCGCGGGCGAGCTGCTGCGCTCCGAGGACGACCCGACGGCCCGCGCGCTGGTGATCACCGGGGAGAAGCCCGTCACCGCGAGGTTCCGGGTCGTCAACAACACCACCATCCTCGGTGAGGCGTCGACGGCGTGCCTGGTCGGCGCGGGCGGCACCGGCGACGTGGTGCGGGCGTACGGGACCAAGACCCAGGTGCTGCTGTCGGACGGCGTGTACCTGGCCGAGGACCTCGTCACCGAGTTCAACGACAACTACACGGCGTTCCTGGCCGAGGCGATCCACAAGGCCCTGTCCCAGGCCGGGCTCACGCTCGACGACATCACCATGCTGGTGCCGCACAACGTGAGCAGGCTGCTCTGGTGGCGCACGCTCGACGAGCTGGGCATCGACCGGTCGCGGGCGTTCTTCGACAACATCGGGCGCTACAGCCACTGCTGCTGCGCCGACCCGTTCCTCAACTACGCCACCCTCCGCGACGAGGGACGGCTGGTCGAGGGCGGCCTGTACCTGCTGACGTCGGTGGGCCTGGGGGCCACCTACGCGGCGATGGTGATCGAGCACCGCGGAGGGACGGCATGACCACGGACTACCTGCGGGGTATCAAGAAGGCGCTCACCGGGAGCGAGGACACCCCGCTCGTGCTGGTGTGCAACTTCGAGGCGGAAGCCCTGTGGGCCAAGGGTCACGTCGGCCTGCCCGCCGTGCCGTTCTCCGGCTCGACGCGGCTCGTGCGGCGGATGGAGGAGCTGGGCGTCCTCCTGGCGGGCCCGGACGACTTCCTGGTGCTCTCCGAGGCCCTGGACCCCGGTTTCCGGCGCTACGCGGAAGAACTCGGCTTCGCGCTGCCGACCGTGCTGGTCCCGGAGAACGTCGACCCGAGCCGGTCCACCGCGGAGGACGCGCTGGACTCCCCTGTGCTGTTGGAAGCGCTGCGGTCGACGGCGGGCGTGCTGCTGCCGATGGGCACGACGGTGCTGGAGCAGAAGCTCGCCGAGGCGACGGGGCTGCCGCTCGCCGTGCCGGGCGCCGAGGTGTTCGAGCGGGTCAACAGCAAGATCTACGGCAGGCGCGTCGCCGTGTCGGCCGGACTGCGCCCCGTGCCCGGCTTCGAGTGCGAGACGGTCGCCGAGTTCCTGGCCGTGCTCGACGAGGTCGAGCCGCTGGTGGAGCAGGGCGAGCGGGTCGTGGTCAAGGACGCGTACGGCGTGTCCGGCAAGGGACTCGTGGTGCTGGACGGCAAGGTCAAGGCCTCGGGTCTCCGCAAGCTCGTCACCAGGCGGGCCGCCCGCAGCGGCGACGACCGGCTGCACGTCGTCGTGGAGCGCTGGCTGCCCAAGAGGTTCGACCTCAACTACCAGTTCACCGTCGGCCGAGACGGCGCCGTGGTGTTCGACTTCGTCAAGCAGGCCCTCACCGCGGACGGGGTCCACAAGGGCCACCTGGTCCCGGCCGAGCTGGAGCCGCGCCACCACGACGAGCTGCGGCACGCCGCTTCGGTCATCGGGGAGCGGCTGCACGCGGACGGGTTCAGCGGCGTCGCGGGCGTGGACGCGATCCTGGGCCTGGACGGAGTGCTGCACCCGCTGCTGGAGATCAACGCGCGGCTCAACATGTCGACCTACCAGGGCGGCGTCACCGAGCGCCTGCTGCCCGACGGCAGCGCCTGCCTCGCGAAGCACTACACCCTGCGGCTCGCCGCCCGCACCCCGTTCGACGCCGTCCGCGCGGCACTCGGTCCGCTGCTGGACGACCGCGACGGCGAGCGCGTGGTGATCACCTGCGCGGGCACGGTCAACGCGAACGCGGCCGACGACGCGCCGTTCGAGGGACGCCTGTACGCGGTCCTCGTCGCTCCCGACCGGGCGCGGCTGGCCGGGTTGGACGCCGCCACCGAGACCGCACTCACCACGCTGGAGAGCCGATGACGAGCGAGTACACCGTGCAGGGCCACCCGATCAGCGCGTTGGCGGAGGAGTTCGGGACACCCCTGTACGTCTACGACGGCGACGTGCTGCGGGACGTGTACCTGTCGCTGCGCGAGCGCCTCGACCCGCGCGTCGACATCCTCTACTCCGCCAAGGCGAACCCCAACGTCAGCGTGTGCGCGGTGCTGCGCTCGCTCGGCGCGGGGATCGAGGTGTCGTCACTGGTGGAACTGGTGACGGCGAAGCAGGCGGGCGCCGCGCCGGACGACGTGATCTTCCTCGGGCCCGGCAAGTCCCTCGACGAGCTGATCGCGTGCCTCGAACTGGGGGTGCACGCGATCGTGGCGGAGTCGTTGGAGGAGCTGGAGCTGCTCAACGACATGCGGGTGCCGGGCGGCGCCCGTGTGATGCTGAGGGTCAACCCGTCGTTCGAGTCGAAGGGCGCCCGCCTGGCGATGGGCGGCAAACCCCGCCAGTTCGGCGTCGACCAGGACGTGCTGCTGCGGTCCCGGTCGTTCCTGAGGTCGTTGCGGCACGTCGAGGTCATCGGGATCCACGGCTACATGGGCACGCGCATCCTGGACGCCGAGGACGTCGTGCACAACACCCGCGGCATCCTCGCCGCCGCCGAGGAGCTGTCGGCCGCGCTCGGGTTCGAGCTGCGGACCGTGGACGTCGGCGGCGGGCTCGGCGTGCCGTACTTCGACAACGAGAAGGACCTCGACGTCGACCTGCTCGCGACCGGCGTGAACACCGCGGTCGCCGAGTTCCTCGACCGGCGGCCGGGCTGCCGGGTGATCACCGAACTGGGCCGCTACCTCGTCGGCTGGTGCGGGACGTACGTCGTGCGCGCCCGGTACGTCAAGGAGTCCATGGGCGAGTGGTTCGTGGTCGCCGACGGCGGCACCAACCACCACATGGCCGCGGTCGGCATCGGCAGCTTCGTGAAACGCAACTTCCCGGTGCGGTCGCTGACCCGCTACACCGAGCCCGCGCTCCGGCCGTACAACATCACCGGTCCGCTGTGCACGCCGAACGACGTGGTGGCCAAGCAGGTCGCGCTGCCGGAGGTGCGGCCCGGCGACCTGCTCGGCGTCGAGCGGTCCGGCGCGTACGGCCCCACCGCCTCCCCCGGCCTGTTCCTCAGCCACGGCTTCCCGGCCGAGGTGCTGGTGCTCGACGGCACACCGCACCTGGTGCGCCGCCGCGACACCGTCGACGACCTGCTGGGCAAGCAGGAGCTCATCGCTATCGGAGACTAGGAGTCCACAATGGATCGTTCGAGCGTGGTCAAGACCATCACCGGGGCGCTGTCGGACATCATGCAGCGGGAGTACTCGGACGTGACCGAGGAGACCCGCCTGTTCGAGGACCTGCACCTGGACTCCACGTCCGTCCTGACGCTGCTGATGGCGCTGGAGGACCAGACCGGCATCGAGGTCGACCCGGAGTCGTTGCAGATGGAGAACTTCCAGACCATCGGCACGCTGGCCGACTACATCGAGGGCAACCTCGACGTCTCGGTTTGACGTGGCGCTGACGCTCCGGTCGGCGAGCGCCTACGTCGCCGACCACCGCCACCCCTACCAGCGCGACGACTGGCTGGTGTCCTACCAGCAGGACCTGCTGGCGCCGTTCGACGTGCCGTTCGACGAGAAGTTCCTGAAGCAGGGCGCGAACATCGGGTTCCAGGAGCTGGCCGAGCGCGCGCTGGACGGTCTCGGTGAACGGCCGGAGCCGGACCTGGTCGTGATCGCCCACGGCCTGCCCGACCACTACCCGTTCCGCTCCATCGGCGGGCACGTCGACAAGCTGGTCGGCGGGGGGTCGGAGAACTTCGCGATCTCCGACCAGGGCCTGCGGGCGCCGTTCACCGCGCTGCGGATCGGCAACGCCTACGCGAGGTCCGGCCGCTGCCGGCAGGCGGCGGTGGTCGTGGTGGAGCAGTCGACGTTCGGCCAGGACGAGCCGCTGGCGCGGGACGGCAAGCTCGCGGACTCGGCCGCGGTCCTGGTGCTGGACAACGGTTCCGGACGCTGGGAGGTGGCCGCCGTGCCGCCGGCGGGCCACCTGCGCGCCCTGCTCCGCGACACCGTCGAGGGCGAGCACCCGCTCGTGGTGGCCGGGCCGTGGACCGACGCCGAGCAGGTCGCGGCGACCGGGCTGGCCGACCACCGGGTGGCGCCCGGCTCGTACTGCACGAGCCTGTGGCTGGACCTGGCCCGGCACCACGAGGAGTGGGCGGACCGCCACGACGCGGTCGTCCTGTGCGACACCGACCCGCGCACGGGTCGCAGCCACGCGGCGCTGCTGCGCCGCCGAGACACGGAGGGCACCACGTGAGCTACCCGGCGCTGCTGGACGCGCTGCACGACCGCACGGCGGGCGACCACCTCGTCGCCTCGGCGTCGGGCGTCGTCGTCGCCTCCCGCGACACCGCCTCGGGCGACAGCCCACTGGCCAGGTTCGGCCTGGGGGTGGACCGCTCGGAACCGGACCGGGCGGCCGTGCTCGACCGGTTCGCCGACGGCCTCCTGGACCTGCACCGCCACGTGCTGCGGGACGGCGTCGCCCACGCCCTGGAGCACCTGAACAGCCGCACCTCTGTCGGCACGACGCTGCTGGACCGCCAGCTCGTGCAGGCCTCGCTGGCCGACGTGGCCATCGAGATCCGCGAGAGCGAGGCGCTGCGGCCGCACGACGCGGCGACCCGGTGGCGCGCCCACCAGGGCCTGGTCCGGGCCGGTCGGCTGCTGCTGACCCTGTTGGGGGCGAGCAGCTTCCTCGTCTCCGGTCCCGGCGGCGACCTGCACCTGGCCGAGGTCACCGGCAACGTCTACCTGCACCCCGGCGAGGAGGACCGATGACCGGCCTGTTGGGCCACGACGTCGAGCGCGGCGGCGAGGCGCTCGCCGAACCGCTGCGGCGCCTGCACTCCCAGTGCCGCGAGGTGTCGCCGACGTTCCGCGAGGTCGGGATCGCGCTGGACCGCGACCCGGACTCGATCCGCGACTTCCTGCACCTGCCCGCGTTCGGGGTGCTGGGCCAGATCTTCACCCCGCCGGAGTTCCAGACCGGCGACCCGGTCGTGGACCCGTTCAACCCGACCTGCACCGCGCTGTGCGTCGTGCTGGAAGCGCTGTCGCACGGCGACCCCGGCGCGATCCTGGCCGGTCCCGGCGCGGGCCTGTGCCGGGACGTGGTGCGGGAACTGGGTGACGACGGGCAGCGGGAGGACTTCTTCGGCCGGGTGAACGACGGTCCGAAGTGGACGTTCTTCGGCCTGACCGAGCCGGGCAAGGGTTCGGCTGCGCTGGAGCTGGAGACCCGGCTCGTGCCCGACGGCGACGACTGGCTGCTGCACGGCGAGAAGAAGTACATCGGCAACGGCGCCCGCGCGCAGCTCGGTGTCGTGTTCGCCCGCCGCGCGCCGGGCCCGTGGGGCATCGAGGCCGTCGTGGTCGACCCGTCCGACGAGGGCTTCACCGGCGAGCTGCTGCCGATGATCGGCCTGCGCGGCGCGCGGATCAGCCACCTCAGTTTCGACGGGGTGCGGATCCCGGCGGAGCGCGTGCTGGGCAGGCACCGCCCGCCGAGCCGCCGGGGCATCTACGGCGCCCTGCACGCCCTGCTGCGGTTCCGGCCCGGCCTGGGCGCGATGACGCTGGGCCTGACGCAGGCCGCTGTCGACTACCTCGCCGAGCACCGCCCGGTGCTGCCGAAGGCCGACCAGGCGCGGGTGGACGCGCTGAACGACCGCATCGCCGCCGTGCGGAGGCTGATGTACGAGGTCGCCGCGGACGTGGACCGGAACGTGGTGAACGCGCACCGCATCGGCTCGGTGAAGATGCGCGCCGCGCAACTCGGTGAGCAGGCGACGATCCTCGCCGCCGAGCTGCTCGGCCCGGCGTCGCTGGTCGAGCACCCGTGGCTGGAGAAGGCCTACCGCGACCTGCGGGCGTTCGAGTTCATGGAGGGCACCAGCAACCTGCACCGGCTGTCGGTGTTCCAGGGCCTGTTGAAGAGCGACTACTTCCCGGTGGACGTCGATGCGCCTCGGTATTGACCTGCTGACCCGCCACGAGCTGGACGGGTTGCTGAGCCGGACGTGGTTCCGCCGCTTCGCCTTCGCCGACGCCGAACTGGCGCACGCGGAGACGCTGGCGGCGGACCGGGGCGGCGAGTTCCTGGCGGGCCGGTTCGCCGCGAAGGAGGCCGTGCTGAAGGTGCTGGGCACCGGGCTGTTCCAGGGCGTGGTGCCCAGCCACATCTCGGTGGTCCGCGACGGCTCGGGAGCGCCGTCGGTGTCGTTGCGCGACAGCGCTTCGACCGCGGCGGAGGCGGCCGGGATCACGCACGTGACCGTGTCGATCACGCACAAGCGGGAACTGGTGGCGGCCGTGGCGGTGGGCTGGTGATCATCGACGCGCGCGGGCTGCGGCGGTCGTTCGGCGAGGTGGAGGCCGTGCGCGGCGTGGACCTGGGGGTGGAGGCGGGCGAGACCGTCGGCCTGCTCGGTCCCAACGGGGCGGGCAAGACCACGACGCTGCGGATGCTGACCACGTTGCTGCGCCCCACGTCCGGCACCGCCACCGTCGCCGGGGCGGACCTGCTGACCGAGCAGGCCCTGGTGCGGCGCAGGATCGGGTACGTCGCGCAGAGCGGCGGCACCGAGGCGCGCTGCCGGGTCGGCGAGGAACTGGTGCTCCAGGCGGAGCTGTACCGGCTCGACCGGACGACCGCCCGCCGCCGGGCCTCCGAGCTGTGCGAACTCCTCGGGCTGGCGGGTTTGGAGAACCGCGCCGTCGGCACGCTCTCCGGCGGCCAGCGGCGCAAGCTCGACATCGCGCTCGGCCTGGTCCACTCCCCCGCGCTGCTGTTCCTGGACGAGCCGAGCCTGGGCCTCGACCCGAGCAGCCGCGACGACCTGTGGGACCACCTGCGGGCGTTGCGCGGCACGACGGTGCTGCTCACGACCCACTACCTCGACGAGGCCGACGCGCTGTGCGACCGGCTGCTGGTCGTGGACCGCGGGGTCGTGGTCGCGCAGGGGACCTCGGACGAACTCAAGCGCGGGTTGGCGGGCGACGTCGTCACGGTCGACGTCGACCGCGCCGCCGTGCGGGTCCTCGCCGCCCACCCGTCGGTGCACACGGTGACCGACGACGGCACCGCGCTCAGGCTGACGGTCGGCGACGGCGACCGCGTGCTGGCCGAACTCCTGCGGCTGCTCGACAGCGCGGGGTACGCGCCGAGGTCGATCCAGTTGCACCGGCCCACCCTCGACGACGTGTTCCGCGCTGTCACCGGCACGCCGTTGACCGACGACGTCCCCGCCCGCACGGCGATCGGCTGAGGAGACCACCATGCGCGACACCGCGCTCATCTTCCGCAGGCAGCTCTCGACGTCCCTGCGCAGTCCTCTGTGGATGGTGGTCGGCCTGGTGCAGCCGGTGGTGTACCTGGTGTTCTTCGGCCCGCTGCTGGCGGGGCTGAACCTGGGGGCGAACTCCTGGCAGGTCTACATCCCCGGCCTGCTGGTGCAGCTCGCGCTGTTCGGGGCGGCGTTCGTCGGCTTCTCGGTGATCGCCGACGTCCGCTCCGGAGTGATCGAGCGGATGCGCGTCACGCCGGTCAGCCGGGTCGCCCTGCTGCTCGGCCGGGTGCTGCGCGACGTCGTGCTGCTGGTCGCCCAGACCGTCGTGCTGCTGGTGGTGGCCTTCGGCTTCGGGCTGCGCGCCCCGATCGGCGGCGTCCTGCTCAGCCTGGTGCTGATCGCCCTGCTCACCACGAGCCTCGCCGCGCTGTCGTACACCTTCGGTTTGGCCACGAAGAGCGAGGAGTCGTTGGCACCGCTGCTGAACACGGTCACCGTGCCGCTGCTGCTGCTCTCCGGGATCCTGCTGCCGATGTCGCTCGCGCCCGCGTGGCTCGACGTCATCTCGCGCTTCACCCCGCTGCGGTACGTCGTCGACGCGATCCGCGACGCCTTCCTCGGCCACTACACCTCGACGACCACGCTCACCGGCCTCCTGGTCGCCGCGGGCCTCGCCGGGATCGCCATCGCCTGGGGCTCAAGGGTGTTCCGCCGCGACAACGCCTAGTCCGCTCGCGAGCTGGGCGAAGCCCGCCTCGGCCGCCGCGACGGCGTCCGGGTAGACGGCGTCCGCGCCCGCACCCGCCACGACCGCTTCGCGGTTGGCCAGCGACAACGTCCACACCACGGCCATGACCTGCGCGGCGGCGAGCCGCGCGGTGAAGTCGGGCAGGCCCGCCGTGTCGCGCAGCGCCTCGGCCAGCGCGCGCTCGCCGTTGTCCTTGAACTTGAGCATCCCCCCGGCGAGCGAGGGCGTCTCCAGGATCAGCCGGTACAGCATCAGCGCGGGCTCCAGGTCGGTCAGCCCGGTGATGGGGTCGCGCCGGGCCAGCCCGTCGAGGTAGTGCTCGCGCAGCGCGTCCAGCGGCGACTGGCCGGACGGCCGTCCGCGCACGACGCGCGCGCTCTCCGTCTCGTGGTCGGCCAGCCGGTGCGTGACCAGGTCCTCCTTGCTCGGGAAGTAGCTGAACAGGGTCCGCCTCGACACCTCGGCCGCGTCGGCGACCTGGGTGATCGACACCTGGTCGTACCCGTGCTCGAAGAACAGCGCGATGGCCGTGTTGGAGATCGTCTCGTGCGTCCGCTGCTTCTTCCGCTCGCGCAAGCCGTTCTGCTGGGTCACCCGCCAAGACTAGCGCCGAACTCGCACTCGGGTATAACTTGCACTCAGTCTACTTATGCACTGAGGAGAGTTCATGGACGTCATCGTGATCGGCGCCGGTCCGACCGGCCTGGTGCTCGCGCACGAGCTGGCACTCGGCGGCGCGCGCACCGTCGTCGTCGAGCGGCTGGCGGAACGGATCAGGCAGGTCAAGGGCGGCACCATCCAGCCGCGCACGGCCGAGCTGCTCGACGCGCGCGGCCTGCTCGACGCGATCGAGGCCCGCGCGCTGGAACGCCCGTCCGTCGGCGGCCACTTCGCGGCCCTGCCGGTGCCGCTGGACTGCTCGGGGTGGAACACCCGGCACCCGTACCCGATCGCCGTCCCGCAGTGGGCGATCGAGGACGCGCTGGCCGAAGCGGTGGTCGCGCGCGGCGTCGAGGTCGCGCGCGACCACCCGGTCACCGCCGTCGAGCAGGACGACACGGGCGTGACCGTCACCGCGGGCGGCACCGAGTTCCGCGCCGCCTACGCCGTGGCCTGCGACGGCGCGCACAGCACCGTGCGCCACCTGCTCGACGTCCCGTTCCCCGGCAGGCCGGGCAGCTACCGGGCCGTGCTCACGGACGTCCGGCTGACCGCCGTGTCCGACCAGGTGCCCACCACCGCCGGGCACATGAGCACGCTGACCAAGCACGCAGGCGGGTTCTTCGGGATGCTCGTGCCGGTCGGCGGCGACGAGTACCGGTTCACCTACGGCGCCACCGGGTCCGAGCCCGCCTCGGACACCCCGGAGGGCGTGCAGCGCGCGCTGACCGCCGTCTACGGCGAGGGCACGGTGCTGGGCGAGGTGCTCACGTCGTCGTGGTTCGGCGACGCCACCCGGCAGGTGGAGCACTACCGGCACGGCCGGGTCCTGTTCGCGGGCGACGCGGCGCACATCCACCCGCCGTGGGGCGCGCAGGGCCTGAACCTCGGGGTGCAGGACGCCGTGAACCTGGGCTGGAGGCTCGCCGCGACCATCGCGGGGTGGGCGCCGGGCGACCTGCTCGACGGCTACGAGACCGAGCGGCACCCGAAGGCCGCCCACGTCCTGCGCCACACGTCCGCCCAGCGCCTGCTGGCCAACCCGAACACCGACGAGGACGTGGCGGCGTTGCGCGAGGTCCTCACCGACCTCCTGCGCGTGCCCGAGGCCAACCACCACCTGGCCGGGATGATGTCCGGGCTGGACGTCGACGGCCGCGTCCCCGACCTCGACCTGGTCACCGCCGACGGCCCGACCCGCCTGGCCGAACTCCTGCGCACCGGCCGCGGCCTGCTGCTCGACCCGACCGGCGCGCTCGACCTCCCCGACGGCTGGGCCGACCGCGTGGACCTGGTGCGGGTGAAGTGCGCGGAGGACATCGGCCCGCTGCTGCTCCGCCCCGACGCCGTCGTGTGCTGGTCGGGCGACGGCTCCCTCACCGACGCGCTCGCGGGCACGTTCGGTCAGGCGAGCTGAGGCTCCGGCTGCCGCACGCTCCGCACCAGCAGCCAGAGCAGCAGCGACACCTCGGCGACCGAGGCCAGGCCGAGCAGGACCGGCGACAGCGCGGACCGCACGTCCGGCGACAGCAGGCCGACGACCAGGTCGCCGAGGTATCCGGCCGACCCCGCCATCACCAGCACGCCGAGCGCCCTCGGGAACCACCCCGACCGGAACACCAGGTACCCCAGGGGGAACAGCCAGAGCCCGAAGAACACCTGCGCCACGAGGTACCCGTCCGCGTGCGCCACCAGGTACTGCAACACCAGCGCGTCGGAGGTGCTCGCGGCCCGCAGCGCGCCGACGTGGTTGACCATGTTCACGCCCATGATCGCCACCGCCACCGCGTTGAACACCACCATCGCCAGCGCGACCGACCGGTCCACCTCGCCCAGCACGGCGTGCAGGAGCATCGCCACCAGCAGGAAGCACACGATGTTCAGCACGTCGGTCGCGAACGCGACCCGGAACAGCGTCGCCGACGCCCGGACGTTGGCGGCGGTCGCGGCGGCGTCACCGGGCACCAGCGCGCCGGCCCGCACGTACAGCTCGCTGAAGCCCCCGCAGACCGCGAGGACGAGGTAGAGCAGCCCCGCGACCCGCGCGAGACCCACCTTGGACGCCATGTCAGAACCCCCTTCGATAGCCGACGATCTTCACGACCGCCGAGGCGAACGCGGACAGCACGAACGCCAGGTAGATCGCGTTCGCGATCCAGAAGTGCTCGACCCCGGCCATCGCCAGGCCGAGCGGTACCAGTGCCACGAGGCTCATCACGTGGAACCCGACGTACTCCCCGCGCCGGTCGAGTCCCACGTCGCGCTCGTCCTTCGGCAGGACGTCCTTCGGCGAGGCGGCGCCCGCCGCGATCGTCGCCACCATGTTCAGGAGCATCGCGGCGCCGGTGGCGATCAGCAGCGGCCACACGTACGCGACGTCCGCGACCGCCGCGTCCCGCAACCGGCCGAGCACGACGGCGAAGTACACGACGGGCACGCCGAGCGCGATGACCGCGTAGATCCACGCCCGCTTCTCCTCGAATGACATGCCACTCCCCCTGTAAAGCAAACTTGACACCATGAAGGTAAAGCAGCGTTGACAGGGTGTCAATGATTCTTGACTACGACGAACACGATCGCATCACTTTCGGGTTCGCCTGCCGGGTGAGGGGATCCGCGAGGGCGATGCTCCCGTCCATCACGGACATGAGGAGAACGATGAGACGCACCGCGGGCCTGCTGCTCACCACCGCCGCCCTCTGCCTGACGGCCACCGCGTGCGCCGCGACCGGCACCCCGACCGCGGCGACCGGCGCGCGAGCGGCGGGCACGACGACGTCCGCGGGCACCACCGGCACCCCGGACGGCGACTGCCCGCTGAACGCCTCCGACCTGTCCACCGCCACCGGCCTGGTCTTCGAACTGGCCGACATCCGCAAGGACCACGCGCTGGAGACCCAACCGGACGTGAAGGCCCTGGTCTGCGTCTACACGTCGTCGGCCAAACCACAAGACGCGGGCGACCCGCTCGTCCTGCGGGTCGACACCGTCAACGGCGCGAACGCCGCCGCGACACGGGCCAGGTTCGAGAGCAGTTGCACGGACAACAACGGCACGCTCGGCGACTCCACCGTCACCAACGCGAAGACCTGCACCCGAGGGGGCACCACGATCGAGGGCGACATCACCGCGGGTGACCGCACGGTGGACGTCTACTTCGTCAACGCCACCACGGACACGGCAGCGGAACTCACGCGCGCGTTCGACAAGGTGCTGGCTTCGGTGGCGTGACATTTTTGCGGTGGTGATCGGCGTCCGGTCGGTTATACCTCCAGCCAAACGGAGGAGGCGACCATCGTCGGTTTGGAGAAGCCAGCCCTCACGCTCGGCACCACCATCGCGACCCAGGCGGCGAAGTCGTGGATGCGACGCCGGAAAGCGCGCTTCGAACGCGGCGCATCCCTGGCGGAACTGGCCCAGGCCGAACTGAAGGGCCCGCTCCAGCAGCGCAAGCTGGAGAACCTGGTCGACCGCATCGGCCAACAGGTGGCCGAGCAACTCGTGCCCGTGCTGGAGCAGCGCTTCGGCGACCTGCCCGACAACGAGGCCCAAGCCGCCATCCTCGGCGTGGTCGACGTGCTGGAGGACGTCGACCTGTCGGACAAGGCCCTGCTGGCGGCCGACGCGGACCCGGAGGTACTGGCCAAACGCGTGCGCGGGCAGTTCCCCCAGCGCGCGGCACTGCTCACGCCGAAGGCCGAGCAACTGCACGAACTCGCCTTGGACCAGGCCTGTCGTCACCTGGTCCAGGTCGTCCGGTACCTGCCGTCGTTCCAGTCCGCCGCGCTGGCCGAGGTGCTCGCCAGGCTGACCGGCCAGTCCGAACAGCTCGACGCGCTGCTGTCCCGCGTCCCGGTCACCGGCCTCTACGCGCCACGGGGCGTCGACCGCGATGAAGCCTTCCGGACGGAGTACCTGGCCAAGCTCGCCGCGATCCTCAACCGCCTCGAACTGCTCGGCTTGCCCGGCGACGAGCAGCCGACCCTGGCGCTGACCGTGGCCTACCTCAGCCTGAACGTGTCGGGCAAGAACAAGCGCAGAGGGCGGCTCCAGCCGGAGAACTGGATCGACATGCAGGCGCGGATCGGCACCCGCGCGGCCGAGGGGCTGCCGGTCGAAGCCGCGATCGGCGGCGAATCACGGGTCCTGCTGCGCGGTGACGCGGGCTCGGGCAAGACCACGCTGCTCAACTGGCTGGCCGTCCAAGCGGCAACGGGCAGGTTGAGCGGCGACCTGTCCGGCTGGAACGACTGCGTGCCGTTCATCGTCCGGCTGCGCACCTTCGCCGAAGGCGACCTCCCGGCGCCGGAGCGGTTCGTCTCCCAGGGCACGCCGATGATCGCCGAGATCACGCCGGACGGCTGGGCCCACCGGCAACTCAGGACAGGGAAGGCCCTGCTGCTGGTGGACGGCGTGGACGAGGTCCCGTCATCCCGGCGACGTGCCGTGAAGACGTGGCTGCGCGAACTGCTGTCCACCTTCCCCGACACCAAGGTGGTGGTCACCGCCCGCACCGCCGCCGCCGACAGCCGGTGGCTCGCGGAGGAGGAGTTCCGCGCCGTCACGCTCGAACCGATGAACCCCGCCAACATCCTGGAGTTCGTCGAACGATGGCACCACGCCGCCGAACTGTCCGGTGCCAAGGTCGGCAACGCGGAACACCGGATGAGAGGCCAACTGGAGCGCCCGCACCTGCGCCAACTCGCCGCGAGCCCACTGCTCTGCGCGATGCTGTGCGCGTTGAACCTCGCCCACCGCTCCGAACTCCCACGCAACCGGATGGACCTCTACGCCAAGGCGCTGGCCATGCTGCTGCACTTGCGCGACCTCGAACGTCACATCGCGTTCCTGCTGGGCGACACCGAGAAGCGCGTCCTGCTCCGCGATCTGGCGTGGCGGCTGACGTTGGCCAACAAGGTCGAATTCCCCACCGCCGACGCGCTCGATCACATCACCCGAAAGCTGTCGGGAATGCCGAACGCCGACGGCGACCCGGAGCAGATCTTCAACCACCTGCTCGAACGCAGCGGCGTTCTCCGCGAGCCCGTTCCGGGCCGAGTCGATTTCGTGCACCGGACGTTCCTGGAGTACCTGGCGGCGGATGAGGCGATCCAGCAGCACCACGTCGACACCCTCATCGCCCACGCCCACCACGACACCTGGTGGGAAACGATCGTGATGGCCTGCGGCCACGCCACGACCACCCAGGCCAGCCAATTGCTGACCGGCATCCTCGACCACGTGGAGAAGTTCCCGACCAAGGCCCGCCACCTGCGCCTGCTCGCGGCGGCCTGCCTCGAAACGGTGCGCGACATCGCGCCGGAAGTCAGCACCCGCGTCGACACGATGGTTCAGGAGAACCTGATCCCACCGAGGTCCCTCAACGAGACCGGCTCGTTGATGTCGGTGGGTCATCGCGTTCTCCGCTACCTGCCGGACAGCCTCGAAGGCTTGTCCAAGGCGAAAGCGGTGGCCACGGTCCGCACCGCGGCGTTGGCGGGCACCTCGGACTCGCTTCCCCTGCTGGCTTCCTACGCCCAGGACCCGCGCTCGGACGTCCACCGGGAACTGCAATCGGCTTGGCGCTACTTCGATCCCGCGCGCTTCGCGGAAGTCGTGCTCGCGAACTCACCACTGGACAACGGCAGTCTGGAAGTAACGTCCCTCACGCACCTGCCATACGTGCACCATCTCCCGGCGGTGACGTCATTGCGGGTGAGGCTGGATTGGCGCAGACCCGTCGACAGCCTTGACATCATCGCCGGGCTACCCGGCCTGGAAGTGCTGGATATGCGACTGGACGAGACGACGACGCAGGACCTTGGGCCACTGACTGAACACCAGCGGATCAATAGCTTGAACCTCAGCGGACTCCGAACTACGGCCAACTTATCGACACTAAATGACCTCCCCGCACTAAATTATCTCTCATTGGAGAGATATCGAACCGAAGCACTATGCACCTTGTCGCAGTTGACCCAGGTGACAACCCTAGTCCTCCTCGACCCAGTGGATAACTACGAGATCATACAAGTACCCAGCAGATTTCCGGCAATTTCCGGGCTAGGCTTGGCCGGATTTCACCAACTGAACCTGGCACCAATGGCGAGCATCAAACTACTGAAAGTTCTAGTATTGCAGGATTCAAACTTCGACAAAATCGATCACTTGGCAATGGTGACCACAATCAGAGTACTCGACATAACATCCGACGTACACTTCGACTACAATCTTGCCCCATTGTCGACGTTAAATCTAGAGCGCATAAAATTGGACTCCAACCAGTCTTATGTAGGCCTCGAGAAACTGACGGCAGAAATTTTCTTCACCTAACCAAACGGGGCACCTCCGAAGTTCCGGAGATGCCCCGCTCGACTCGAAAAACCCTACGCCTTGTCGTCGTTCGGCGGCAGGTTGATGTCCTTCGTGGGCTTCGCCGGGCCGCCCTTGCCGGACGTCGGCGCTTCCGAGGCGGGCTCGTCGTCGGCCGGCGGGTCGCCCGGCAGCATCGCGTCGAGTGCCGCGCCGACGATGCGGCGGAACGCGCGGCGGGGCCTGTCGCGTTCGAGGACCGCGACCTCCAGCTTGGCGCGGTCCAGCAGGTCGGGCTTGCCGTTGCCGGTCGACGTGGAGCCCGCGCTGAGGCCGCGGACGGCCACGCCCACGGCGTCGGCCAGGGCCAAGCCGTCGGTGAACAGGTCCTTCAGCGCGGTGGTCGTGGCTTCGGCCTGGCCGCCCATCACGACGTACTGCGGCTCGTCGACGATCGAGCCGTCGTAGGTGAGCCGGTACATCGTGTCCTGCTCGGGCAGGTTGCCGACCTCGGCCACGCAGATCTCGACCTCGAGGGGCTTGATCTGCTCGGTGAAGATCGACCCCAGCGTCTGGGCGTACACGTTGGCCAGTGAACGGCCGGTCACGTCGCGCGGGTCGTTCTGGTACCCGCGGATGTCGGCGAACCGGATGCCTGCCTGGCGGAGGTTCTCGAACTCGCTGTACCGGCCGACGGCGGCGAAGCCGATGCGGTCGTAGATCTCGGAGACCTTGTGCAGCGTGCTCGACGGGTTCTCGGCGACGAACAGGATCCCGTCGGCGTACCTGAGCACGACGACGCTGCGGCCCCGGGCAATACCCTTCCTGGCGTACTCCGAGCGGTCGCGCAGGATCTGCTCGGGGGAGGCGTACAACGGCATCGTCACTGGCGCGGCTCCTGACCTCGGCGGATGGTGGTGGGCACGGCTAGACCCGGCGGCCTTCGACGACGGCTTCGGCGACCGCGGCCGTCTGCTCCTCGGACAGGGTCACGGCGCCCTCGGCCGCGGTGATCGTGACGATCACCGGGTAGATGCGCCGCACGGTGTCCGGTCCGCCGGTGGCCGTGTCGTCGTCGGCCGCGTCGTAGAGCGACTCGACGGCGGCACGGGCGGCGCCGTCGGCGTCCGCGTCGGGGTCGTAGAGCTTCTTCAGCGCCGACTTGGCGAACAGCGAGCCGGAGCCCACGGCCTGGTAGCCCTGGTTCTCCTCGTAACGGCCGCCGGTGACGTCGTAGGACACGATCCGGCCCGCGCGGTCGGGGTCGGGGGCCTCGGTGTCGAAGCCCGCGAACAGCGGCACCACGGCGAGACCCGCCATGGCGGCGTCGAGGTTGCCCCTGATCATCGCGGCCAGGCGGTTGGCCTTGCCGTCGATCGAGAGCGAGACGCCCTCGATCTTCTCGTAGTGGCGGAGCTCGACCGCGAAGAGGCGCACGATCTCGATCGCGATGCCCGCGGTGCCCGCGATGCCGACGGCGGAGTAGTCGTCGGTGACGAACACCTTCTTCATGTCGCGCTGGGCGATCACGTTGCCCATGGTCGCCCGCCGGTCGCCCGCGATCAGCACACCGCCCTTGAAGGTGACGGCGACGATCGTCGTCCCGTGCGGGGCCTGGACGTGGCTGCCCTCGGGCAGCTTCCGCCCCGACGGCAGCAACTCGGGCGCTTGGGCGCGCAGGAAGTCGGTGAACGACGATGACCCCGGCGTCATGTACGCCGGGGGCAACGACGCGGACGGGTACCGCCCGGACGAGCTGTTTTCCATGTGTGGCTTCGTCTCCTGTCCCCGAGTCGGCTGGTTGGCGGCAGTGACCGCCTACTCGCCGCCCTTTTGCACGTAGGCCCGCACGAAGTCTTCGGCGTTCTCTTCCAGAACGTCGTCGATCTCGTCCAGGATCGCGTCGACGTCCTCGCCGAGCTTCTCGCGTCGTTCCTGACCGGCGGCGGCCGCGCCGTCGCCGCCGTCGTCTCCGTCACCGCCGCCTTGGCGCTGAACCTGTTCCTGTGCCATCTCAGCCTCCCGCGTCGACCCCTGGTGAAGGGGTCATCACCAACATTACCCAGCAGGACCGACAATTAGTGCCTGCCACACGGGTTCGATGATCAGCCCCTGGTCAGGGCGTCCACCAGTTGTTCGGCCGTCTCCGCGGCCTCCAGGAGGGCTCCGACGTGGGCTTTCGTGCCCCGCAGGGGTTCGAGGGTGGGAATCCGGACGAGTGATTCACGACCGAGGTCGAAGATCACCGAGTCCCACGACGCGGCGGCCACGGACTGCGGGTAGCGCTCCAGGCACCGGCCGCGGAAGTACGCGCGGGTGTCCTCCGGCGGCGACTTGATGGCCGCGAGCACCTCGTCCTCGCTGACCAGGCGCTTCATCGAGCCGCGCGCGACCAGCCGGTTGTAGAGGCCCTTGTCCAGCCGCACGTCGGAGTACTGGAGGTCGACGAGCTTGAGCCGGGGCGCGCCCCAGGCCAGGTTGTCGCGGGACCGGTAGCCCTCCAGGAGCCGCAGCTTCGCCACCCAGTCGAGGCGGTCCGCGCACTCCTGCGGGTCGCGGGACAGCGCGTCCAGCACCTCGCCCCAGATCCGCAGCACGTCGCGGTCGGCGGCGTGGTCGCCCGCCGTGTCCTCCTCGACGAACTTCACCGCGCGCTCGTGGTAGGCGTACTGGATCTCCAGGCCGGTCAGCTTGCGGCCGCCGGTCAGCTCGACCTTCACCTTGAGGGTCGGGTCGTGGCTGATCTGGTGCACCGCGCGGACCGGGTCGAGCAGCCGCAGGTCGTCGAACCGGCGACCGGCCTCGATCATGTCCAGCACGACGGAGGTGGTGCCGACCTTGAGGAACGTCGAGTACTCGGCCAGGTTCGCGTCGCCGATGATGACGTGCAGCCTGCGGTACTTGTCCGCGTCGGCGTGCGGCTCGTCGCGGGTGTTGATGATGCCGCGCTTGAGCGTCGTCTCCAGCCCGACCTCGACCTCGATGTAGTCCGACCGCTGCGAGAGCTGGAAGCCCTCGTCGTCGCCGGTCGGCCCGATGCCGACCCGGCCGGAACCGGTGATGACCTGCCGGGACGCGAAGAACGGGGTGAGGCCCGCGATCACCGCGGTGAACGGCGTGCTGCGGGCCATCAGGTAGTTCTCGTGGGTGCCGTAGCTGGCGCCCTTGCCGTCGACGTTGTTCTTGTAGAGCTGGAGCCGGGGCTGGCCGGGGACGCTGGCGGCCTTGATCGCCGCCTGCTCCATGATCCGCTCGCCCGCCTTGTCCCAGATCACCGCGTCGCGCGCGTTCGTGACCTCGGGCGCGGAGTACTCGGGGTGCGCGTGGTCGACGTAGAGCCGCGCGCCGTTGGTGAGGATGACGTTGGCCGCGCCGAGGTCCTCGACGTCGGTGTCGATCGGGTGGTTGCCCGGTACGCCGAGGTCGAACCCGCGCGCGTCGCGCAGCGGCGACTCCACCTCGTAGTCCCACCTGGCCCGCCGGGCGCGCGGGATGTCGGCGGCCGCCGCGTAGGCCAGCACCACTTGTGTCGAGGTCAGCACCGGGTTCGCCGTCGCATCCCCCGGCACCGAGATGCCGTACTCGACTTCGGTTCCCATGATCCGCCTCATACCAGCAGCCTACGGCGTCCGCCCCTGCTCGGGGCTATATGGCGTTGCCAATACTCTGCGTTTCGCCACGGACGAAAGGACCCGCGTTGAGCCCTGTCGAGGTGCCGCTGCTCGTCGTCGGAGGCGGGATCGGCGGGCTCGCCACCGCGCTGTCCGCCGCCCGCCGCGGCCTGCCCGCGCACGTGCTGGAGCGGTCCGCCGAGTTCGGCGAGATCGGCGCGGGCCTCCAGCTAGGCCCGAACGCGAGCCGCGCGCTGGACGAGCTGGGTGTGCTCGACGACGTCCTCCCGCTGGCAGTGCGGCCGGGTGCGGGGGTGCTGCGGGACGCGGTGAGCGGCCGTGAGCTGACCCGGCTCGACCTGGGCGCCGCCTTCCGCGCGAGGTACGGCTACCCGTACCTCGTCATGCACCGCGGCGACCTGCTCGACGTGCTGCTCGAGCACTGCGAGGCGCACCACCTGATCACCCTCGAAGCCGGTCGCGCGGTCGTGTCGTCCGAGGTCCGGGCCGACGGCGCCGACGTCACGTGCGCCGACGGGACGACGTACCGGGCCGGGACGCTGCTCGCCGCGGACGGGCTCGGGTCCGGGTTGCGACGGCACCTGAGCGACGACGACCCGGTGTGCAGCGGGTACGCGGCCTACCGGGGCACGGCGCCGCGCGACGAGGACGCGTCCGACGACGTGGTGCTCTGGATCGGCCCCGGCCTGCACCTCGTGCGCTACCCGGTCCGGGCGGGTGCGCTGGTCAACCAGGTCGCGGTGTTCCGCAGCCCCCGCTTCCACGCGGGTGAGGCCGAGTGGGGCGGGGTGGACGAGCTGGACGAGGCGTTCGCCGGAACGTGCGGGCCCGTGCGGGACGCCGTGGCGCGGGTCGGGCGCGACCGGCACTGGGCGATGCACGACCGGGAGCCGCTCGACACCTGGGTGACCGGGCGGCTCGCGCTGCTCGGCGACGCGGCCCACCCGATGCTCCAGTACCTCGGCCAGGGCGCCTGCCAGGCGTTGGAGGACGCGGTCGCGCTGGGCCGGGTGCTGCCCGGCGGCGACCTGGAGGCCTTCCAGCGCGCCCGCCTGCCCAAGGCCGTGCGCTGCCAGACGTCCGCGCGGCCGTGGGGCGACCTCTGGCACACCGCCGACCCGCTGCTCACCGCCGTGCGCGACCGGATGTTCGCCCTGCGGGCCCACGACGACTACACCGAGCTGGACTGGCTGTACGCGGGGCCGGACGGTCCCGGCCCCGCGTAGGGCTCAGCTCAGCCGGTACGCGTCGAGGATCGTCTGCTCGACGGTGTTCCCCTCGCGATCGGTCGTCTTGGCCCGCAACGACACCGAGGTCGCGCCGTGCGGGTGGTGCAGCACGACCAGCGAGCGGCCCAGGAGCAGCGTCGGCCACCAGGTCTTCCCGCTGTCGTAGGACACCCGCACGGTCAACGCCTTCGCCGCGACCCCGGTCTGCGAGGTCACCTCCACCGGCACGGTCACCGTGCGGCCTGCCTTCGCGTCGGCCGGATCGGGGCTGAACCGGACCGCCGACAGCGGCAGCGCCGTGGTCCGGTCGGTGTGCCGCGACCGGAACGTCCACGTCGACGACACCGTCGAGCCCGCGTGGGTCCCGGACGTGGTGAGCCGGTAGTTCCCCGGCTCGGCGGGCAGGGTGAGGTCGGCGGCGGTCGTCCCGGTCACCTCGCCGATCTTCCTGCCGTCGCGGTGGAGCACGGTGGTCCGGGGGTTCACCGCCGAGAACCCCGCGTTGCCCTCCTGATCGCTGAACAGCGGCACGTCGACGCGCAGCGCGTCCCCGGTCCGGGCGACCCACGCGTCACGGGTCGGCGGGAACGCCGGGCCGAGCACGCCCCGGCCGGGGTGCTCGACGTACGTCTTGCCGGGCCGGTAGTCCTTGACCTGCCCACGCCGTTCGAACGTCGTGGTGAACCCGTCCTCCGCGATGTCCCGGCCGTCGATCCGCCACACCGTTCCCTCGGTGCTCAGGTACTCGTCGCGCGGACCGTCCACGGGCAGCGCGAGCCCGTGGTCCGCCACCGGTCCACCGGTCCTGGGGTACGGCTTCACCAGCCTCCTGCCCGACGTGACCTCGGCCCGCACGTGCGCCAGCTCGGACTTCGCCGGAGCGCGGGTGAAGCCGTTCGGCCACGAACCCGTGCCGTGCCACGCCAGCCCGTAGAAGGAGCCGTTCTCCCCGGCCCACTGGGTGCTGATCAAACTCCGGAACGTCGGGTCCGACGACCCGACGTTGGCCACCCGCATCCGCCTCAGGCTCGAATCGCCGCCGGACAGGGAGCCCTTGCCGACCACGGCGCCGGTGCCGAGCCGGTGGTCGTAGACGACCGCCGCCCCGCGCACGAACGCGGTCGGGTCGGGCGCGGAGATCGTGATCGGCTGGGCGGTCCGGAAGTCCAGGTCGACCACGGTGTCCTTCTCCAGCACCAGGGACGGCTGGACGAGCCAGTCGAACGTGGGCCCGCCCGCGGTGCTGTCGATCAGGTACCGGCCCTTCGGCAGCCGGACCGTGACGCTGCCGTCCGGCTCGTAGGGCTGGATCGCGTCGCCGGTCGCGTTGTCGGTCACGGTGGTGCTGTAGTTGCCCGACGGCGCTCCGGGCCGCTGGACGTGGTTCAGCGTCAGGTTGTAGCTCTCGGCCTCGCGGACGATCGCGATCGGCGTGCGCACGGTCGTTCCGCCGCCGGTCGCGACGACAGCGCCGTGGTACGTGCCGTCGGCCGTGTCCACGCCGGTGAACCCGGTGAGGGACGCGGTCGCCTCGCCGCCCGCGGGCACGGTGAGCCGGGCGGGCGCGAGGGTGAACATCCCGGCGGGCGCGGTGGCGTCCACGGCGAGGTCCAGCAGGACGTCCGCGGTGCCGGAGTTGCGGTAGGAGAAGGACTTCGTCACCGGCTGGTCGTCGTCGTGCGGGTAGACGTGCGTGCCCAGCGACACCGACGACGGCACCGTGCCGACCGCCTGGGTGATCACGCGGGCCACGTCGACCCGGCCCGCGCCCTGCTCGAACGGCGTGAGGCCCGCCGTCGGCTTCGCGGACGCGGTGAGCGCCGACTTGAGCTGGGGCCCGGTCCAGTCCGGGTGCTGCCCGGCCAGGACCGCCGCCGCGCCCGCGACGTGCGGCGTGGCCATGGACGTGCCCGACGCGGACACGTAACCGGGCTCCACCGGTGTACCGATCCGGCCGTTGGCGGCCTTGGCGGCGACGATCCCCACGCCCGGCGCGGTGATGTCGGGCTTGATCCCCCCGTCGCCGACCCGCGGTCCACGGCTGGAGAACGGGGCCAACGAGTCGTCGCGGTCCACCGCGCCGACGGTCAACGCGGCGTCCGCGCTGCCGGGCGAGCCGATCGTCGTGGCGCCAGGACCGGAGTTGCCCGCCGCCACGACGAACAGCGTCCCGTACTTGGCGGACAACGTGTTCACGGCCTCCTCGACCGGGTCCACGGTGTCCGAGTCGGTGGTGCCGAGGCTCATGTTGATCACCCGCGCGCCCTGCTCGGCGGCCCACTGCATGCCCCGCAGCACGTCGGACTCGGACCCGCCGCCCGCGTCGTTCAGCACCTTGCCGTCCAGCAGTCGAGCACCTGGCGCGACGCCCCGGTACTTGGCCCCGTTGCTCGCGATGGTCGAGGCGACGTGGGTGCCGTGGCCGTACCTGTCAACGTTGTCGGCGGCCGTGCTGAAGTTCTGCTCGGCGATCTCCTGCCCCACCAGGTCGGGGTGCGTCTGGTCGACGCCGGTGTCCAGCACCGCGACCTTCACGCCCTCGCCCGTGAACCCCGCGTCCCACGCCGCGGGCGCGCCGATCTGCTTCGTGCTGCGGTCCAGCGACGCCGTCACCTTCCCGTCCAGCCACACCTTCCGCGCACCGCCGTCGAGCAGGCCCCGCCACGCCGACCCGTCCGCGGCGGCCTCGACCGTGCTCGCGCCGATCGCCGTGAGGTCCGCGACGTGGAACGCCCCCGGCGGGTAGCTTACGATCAGCGGCACCGGCCGCCCGGCCGCGCCGTACCCCGCGTCCCGCAGCGCCGTGACGTCGAAGATCCGCTCGTCCAGCCGCCCCTCGCGGAGCGGTCCGAGCGCGTCCTCCGGCACCACGTACCGGTGCCCGGCGCGCTGGTAGGTGGAGAACACCAGCGCCTCCCGCCCCGGCCCCGGCTCCACCGCGCTCACCGCACCTCCCGCACCGACGACCACCCGGTCCCCGGTGAGCAGCGTGAGCCCCTTGTCCTCCAACGGATCCGCGCTCGCCACGGCGACCTGCACCGTGGCGAGCGCGATCACTCCGGCAACCGCCAGACCGCCAACCTTCGTCACTGGGTTCACGTGATCCAGAATGGTCTGGACAAGTGAGGCGCGGTGACGGTCATTCAGTCGAACATCACCCCGACGCGAGCCCGGCGGCCGGTCGGATCTTCGAGGCCCCACGAGCCGGGCCGAAGGCCGACAGCACCGCGAGCACCACCACCGCGAGCCCGCCCAGCGCCAGCGAACCCCAGTCCGCGCTGGGGAACGTGGACACCCCGGCCGCGGCCATCGTCAACTGCGCGTAGACCACCCCGACCACGCCACCGCCGAGCACGCCCACCAGGGACAGCAGCACCGCCTCGGCCACGATCCCGTGCTGGAGACCGCCCTTCGTGACGCCGAGCGCCCGCCGCAGCGCCAGTTCCTTGCGCCGTTCCTGCACGGAGATGGTGAGCGTGGTGCCGATGCCGGTGACCGCCACGGCCACGGACAGGCCGAGCAGCACCATCAGCATCACCGTGGCCAGGTCGAGGTAGCGCTGGTTCTGCGCGGCCTCGTCGACGGCGGTCTCGACCAGGACGGTGGGCGCGTTCGACAGCCCGGCCCGCACGGCGTTCCGGTAGGCCGCCGCGTCGGCGCCCGGCTTGAGCGCCACCACCACGCTGCTCGCCGGTCCGATGGACGGGTCGGCGACCACGACACCGGCGTAGCCGACGAAGTCGCCCGGAACGGTGCCCACGATGGTGACCGTGCGCGGCCCGCCCGCGAGGCCGTCGAGCGCCACCTGCTGCCCGACGGCGGTGTTCCACGAGGTCAGCACCCACTCGGACACCAGTGCGGTGCCCTCGCGGAAGTCCGCGATCCCCGTGGCGCCGGTCTTCTCGGCGTTCAGCCACTCGGTGAGCTGCTTCGGGTCGGCGCCGACGGCCGTGAAGGTCTCGCCGTCGGGCCGCTTGCCCTGGGCGCGGTGCAGGACGGCCCGGCCCTCCACCTCGGGACGGGCGGTCAGCGCGCCGACGTCACCGGGCAGCGGCCGTTCGCCGACGTCGGACACGACCACGTCCGGCCGGGGGTTGTCCGACAGCGCCGCCTCCAGCTCGCGGGCCGTGCCGACGGTGACCGCGAAGAACGTGACCATCGCGGCGGCCAGCACGAGCGGCATCGCGACCGACGCCGACCGCTGCGGCTCCCGGCGCACCTCGGCCGCCGCGAGCTTCCAGTGCGCTCCACCGACCTTCGCCGCGAGCCCGCCGAACACCCTGCTCAGCGCGGGCACGGCGATCGGTCCGAGCGCGCCGAACAGGCCGAGGACGCCGATGATCCCGGAGAACAGCACCAGGAACATCGCGGGGACCGTGCCCTTGGCCGCGACCGCGAGCGCTCCCATGCCCGCCGCCACGAGCACGAGGAAGACGCCGAACACGGTGCGGCGGCGGGCCACCGCCCGGTCCGGCGTGGCGCCCTCGGACGTGCGCAGCGCGGCCAGCGGCGACACGCGGGAAGCGGCCAGCGACGGCCGGAGGGCGGCGAACATGCTGAGGAACCCGGCCACGCACGCGCCGAGCACGACGTAGCCCGTCGTGGGCAGCAGGGACGGGTTCAGCGCGACCGTGCCGAACAGCTCGGAGATCCCCGTGGCGTCGAAGACCTTCGACAGCCCCATGGCGACCGGTCCACCGGCCAGCGCGCCGAGCACACCCGCCACCGCGCCGGTGAACAGCGCCTCGACCAGGTTCGCCACCACGAGCGGTTTGCGGTTCGCGCCGAGGCAGCGGAGCAGCGCTGTCTGGCGCTGGCGCTGGAGGTACACGGCGCGGAACGTGGCCGCGGCGACGAAGGACGCCGTGGCGAGCGCGAGGATCGCGAACAGGATCAGGATCGCGGCCAGCGACCCGCTGTCGCCGGTGGACCCCTCCCGGCGGTCCTCGTCGAGCACCTGGGACACCCGGTACGTCGGCCCGACCGCCGCGGCGACGGCCGCCTCGTCACCGCCGACGACCTGCAACTCCCGCACCGTCGGCTTCGGGTCCAGCTTGAGGGCCAGGTCCTCCCCGACCACGAGGGCCGCCTCGTCGGCCAGCCCGCCCCGCTTGGTGATGCCGCTGACCACCACGTCGAGCGGCTTGCCCTGCGCGTCGGCGACCTCGACGGTCGACCCCGGCACCAGGCCGTGCTTCGCGGCGGTGACCTTGTCGATCGCGATCTCCCCGTCGGCGGCGGGCGAGCGCCCCTCCCCGATCGGGACGCGCCGCAGGCCGTCGCGGTCCACCTCCACGTCACCGGTCGCCCGCCGGTTGCCCGCGCGGCCGTCGGTCAGCAGCAGGTCGACCTGGACCTGCCGGACCGGCACGACCCGCTCCACACCGGCCACGGCCGCGACCCGGTCCGCCGCGGCCTGGTCGAGCTTCGGCTGGGCGTCGAACGCCAGGTCGGGGTCGTGGACCACACCGACCTCCAGCGTCACCGCCGAGGGGACGACCGGGGCGCCCGCCTCCGCCGAGTCGACGATCACGTCGCTCAGCACCAGCGAGGCGGTCAGGCACGCCACCCCGACGATCAGGGCGACACCGGGCAGCAGCGCGCGGCCGGGGCGGTGGCGGAACTCGGCGAGGCCGAGTCCGATCGTTGTGGGCAAAGCTCCTCCTCGTGACGGTGTGCGTCACGACGGTAGGAATCGACCGCGTCGCCGGGCGTCGGCCCGTGGTAGCAATGGTGTGTACGACCACAGGAGGACAACCGGGTGACATCGGCACAGGAACTGGTCGCGGTCTTCGACGAGGACGGCCGCCCGCGGCCGGGCGTGCCGCGCGGACGGATGCGCGAGGGCGGCCTGTGGCACGCGTGCGCCACGATCCTGGTCCGCTCCCCGGACGGGCGGCGGGTGTACGTGCACCGCCGCACCGACACCAAGGACGTCTACCCCGGCCTCTACGACTGCTGGGCGGGCGGGGTGCTGGCCGACGGCGAGACCTCCGACGCGTGCGCGGAACGGGAACTGGCCGAGGAACTGGGCGTGCGGGGTGTGCCGCTGACCCGGTCGTTCGTGGCCAGGTTCGTCGACCCGCCCATCCGCTACACCGCCCACGTCTACGAGGTCCGCACCGACGGCCCGTTCACCCACCAGCCGGAGGAAGTGGCCGAGGGCTGGTGGATGGACCTGGACGACCTGCGCGGGAAGGTCGACGACCCGGACTGGCCACTGGTGCCCGACGGCCGGGCCCTGTTCCACCAGTGGCTGGCGAGGCAGGGGGCCTGACCGTGGGAACGCTGTTCGCGCTGTCCCTCCCCGGCCTGGTCTGCCTGCTGTTCCTGCTGGCCGTGGGCGAGCGCCTGGTCCGCCGGGTTCGCCGCCGCCGAGGTGGGGCGCCCGTGCTCAGCGGCGCGGCCTTCGACCAGGTGACGCTGCTCTTCTACGCCACCAAGCAGGCCGAGCTGGACCAGCGGCGGACGGAGTCGATGCTGCGCGACGAGGAGGACGGGGCCGCTCCCCCGCGCGGCCCGGTCGACCTGGACCGCGGTGTCGTCAGGCTTTCGCCAGCAGCCCCGCGGCGGCGCCCGCCAGCCGGGTGACGACGTCCTGCGCCCTGGCGACGCTGATGGTCTCCATCCGCAGCGTGATCACCAGGTCGTCCTTGGCCAGCACCGCGGTGCACGCGCCCCGACCGCCTGCCAGCTCCTCGCACCAGCCCACGGCGTCGTCCACTCCGGACAGTCGGCCCAGCTCGACCTCACCGCACGACAGGGCTTCGCGGACCTCCGTCGCGACGGTCTCGGCCTTGCCCTTCGGGTAGGCCGCGATCCGCTGCTCCAGCTTGCTGGCGCCGCTCTGGCTGCGGGTGGCGATCCGGTACCCGTCCGCCGCCCGGCCCGGAGCGCTGACCTGCTTGCCGCACACCGACTCCGCGGCCGAGGGCGCGGCGGCGGCCGACTCGCGCACGTCCAGCCCGTCCTCGGTCAGCGCGGCCTGCGGCAGCGCCAGCGCGGCGAACTCCGCGACGGGCCGGGCCGCGGCGCTCGGCGCGGCCGACGACGAGGTCGCGGGCGCGGCCTTGGCCGTCGGCGACGCGGACGTCGACGTGGTGGTGGGGATGGCCGGGTCGTCCTGGGCGAACCCCCGGCGCAGCGGACGCTGCTCCAGGGAGCACGAGGTCAGGACGAGGGTGGTCGCGACCACGACCGCGACGTGCGCGCGACGCAAGGCTGTCCTCCAGGCTCGGTGATCTCCGAGAACCTAGCGGTTTGCGCCGCGCGCGGAACGCGCGGGTCACCTCACGCGTCTCGCCGCACCAGCGCCACCGCGCCCGCGACGAGCGCCACGACCGGGTACGCGAGCAGCACCGCCAGCGCCCAGCCGGGCGTCAGCGGGGCCCTCTCGATCGACCCGGAGAACTGCGGCGTCAGGTACAGCAGCGTCACCGACACCAGCCGGTTGTTCCACGGGGCGGGCAGGAACACGGCCACCATCGGCACGACGAACATCAGGAAGCACAACGTCGTCAGCGCGCCCGCCGTGGACCGCAGCAGCATCCCGAAACCCAGTCCCACCAACGCCACCACGGCGATCGAGAGCCCGTTGGCCAGCACCGACGGCAGCGCGTCGCCGAAGGTGGCGAACTGCGCCAGCGGCGCGGGCCGGTCACCGATGATCACCACCCCGACGCCGTAGGACAGGAACGACACCACCCCGCCGAGCGCCAGGGCGCTCCCGCCGACCACGGCGATCTTGGCCACCAGCAGGGTCACCCGCCGCGGCACGGTGACGAGCACCGTCCTGATCATCCCGCCGGTGTACTCGGACGTGATCGCCAGCGCCCCGATCACCCCGGCGGCGAACTGCGTGAACGGCATGACGAACACGCTCGGGTCGGCCGAGGCGAACGCCGCTCGCAACTCCGGGGGAGACTGGTCGTAGTCCGCCGTCATCAGGTAGGAGACGACGCCGCCGAACGCCAGCGCCAGCACGGCCGTGAGCAGCAGGTAGTAGGTCGACCGCACGGTACGGACCTTCAACCACTCCGACGCCACCACGTCGATCATCGCGCGACCTCCTCGGTCCTGAACTCCACGCTGTCCTCGGTCAGTTCCAGGTACGCGTCCTCCAGGGACGCGCTGCGCGGCGTCAGCTCGTGCACCGCGATCCCGCTCCGGGCCGCCGCGTCGGCGATGTCCGCCGCCTCCAGCCCCTGCACCAGCAGCGCGTCCTCGTCCGGCACGACCACCGCCCCGCCGCGCTCCAGCGCCCGCCGCAGCCCGGCCGGGTCGGGCGTCCGCACCAGCACGTCCCGCCGGAAGCGCTCGGTCAGCTCCCGCATCGACGTCTCCAGGATCAGCCGCCCGCGCCCGATCACCACGACCCGGTCGGCGGTCACCGCCATCTCGCTCATCAGGTGGCTCGACACCAGCACGGTCCGGCCCTCGGCGGCCAACCCGCGCATCAGGTCCCGGATCCACCGGATCCCCTCCGGGTCCAGCCCGTTCACCGGTTCGTCGAACAGCAGCACCCCCGGATCCCCCAGCAGCGCGGCGGCGACTCCCAGCCGCTGCTTCATCCCCAGCGACATCGCCGCGACCCGCCGCCGGGCCGCCCCGGCCAGCCCGACCTGCTCCAGCACCTCGACGACCCGCTTGTCCCCGATCCCGTTGCTGCGGGCCAGGCACCGCAGGTGGTTCACCGCGGACCGCCCGCCGTGCACCGCGTTGGCGTCCAGCAGGGCCCCCACCTCGCACATCGGCCGCCGGATGTCGGCGTACCGGCCCCCGTTCACCAGCGCTTCCCCGGACGTGGGCGCGTCCAGCCCCAGCACCGCCCGCATGGTCGTCGACTTCCCGGCCCCGTTCGGCCCGAGGAACCCGGCCACGTAGCCGGGTTCGACCGTGAACGACAGCCCGTCAACAGCTCGCACAGCGCCGTAGCGCTTGCTCAACTCCCGCACCTCGATCATGGGGAGAACCCTGGCGAACGGGCGGGCGGACCGGATCGGACCACGGACCGGACCCGACATCGGACCACGGTCCGACGCCCCGGACCGGCACCCGTCGCTACGGTCGACCGGTGACTGCTCCTCCCCGCCTGGTCAAGTGGCTACCGGTCGCCTACACGGTCGCCGTGGACGTGGCCGCCGCCATCACGGCGACCCTCGTCTACTTCACCTTCGTGGAACTGACCCACGGCCCCGTGCCGCTCGGCTACGTCGTGGCCTTCTTCGTGGGAGCGCCACTGGCGGTGCGCCGCAGGTGGCCGCTGGCCGCGTACTCGGTGGTGGTCGTGGCCCAGAACACCGCGACCCTCCTCCACATCACGCTGGAGGTGTACACACCGACCCTGTTCGCCCTGTACCTGGTCGCCGTGGCCCTGCCGAGACGTCGGTCCACCGTCGCCCTGCTGGGCGGTTTGGCCCTGACGGCGGTGTGCGTGACCATCACCGAACCCTGGCCGGACGACCTGGGGATCACCACGTTCGTGTGGCTGCTGATGGTCACCACCTGGGCGCTCGGCTGGACCACGAGGGTCAGGAGGGAGTACGTGGGGAAGAAGGCGGAGGAGGAGGCCGAGCGCGCCCTCACCGAGGAGCGCCTGCGCATCGCCAGGGAGCTGCACGACATCGTCGCCCACAGCCTCACCATGATCACCGTGAAGGCGGGCATCGCGAACCACGTGGCCGACGACCACCCGGCCGAGGCGAAGGAGGCGCTCCAGGTGATCGAGAAGACCAGCAGGGCGACCCTCACGGAGATGCGCCACCTCCTGGGCGTGCTCCGCTCCTCGGACACGCCAGACCTCACCCCCGTGCCCGGTATGTCCGATCTGCCGACCCTGGTGGACCGCGCGGCGATGGCGGGCGTGCCGGTGACCCTGACCACGACGGGCACCACCGCCCTGCCGGACGGCGTCGCGCTGGCCGTCTACCGCATCGTCCAGGAGTCCGTCACCAACGTCGTCAAGCACGCCGCGCCCGCGGAGTGCACGGTCAAGATCACCACCACCGACACCACCGCGACGGTCGAGGTCACCGACAACGGCCGCGGCGAACGCGTCCTGGCGGGCGGCAACGGCCACGGCCTCGCGGGCATGCGCGAGCGCGTGGCCATGTACAACGGCACCTTCACCGCGGGGCCCGACCCGCGGGGCGGCGGCTTCCGCGTGGCGGCAGAACTGCCGTTCGCATGATCAGGGTGCTCATCGCGGACGACCAGGCCCTGCTCAGGGGCAGCTTCCGCCTGCTGGTCGACTCGGCGGCCGACCTCACCACCGTGGGCGAGGCGGCCAACGGCAGGGAAGCGGTGGCCCTGGCCGCGACCACCTCCCCCGACGTGGTCCTGATGGACATCCGGATGCCGGAGATGGACGGCATCGAGGCCACCAGGCGCGTCGCGGACACCACGAGGGTCCTCATCCTCACCACGTTCGACCTCGACGACTACGTCTTCGCGGCGCTGAGGGCGGGGGCGAGCGGCTTCCTGCTGAAGGACACGCCGCCCGCGGAGCTGCTGGCGGCGATCAGGACCATCGCGGCGGGCGAGGCGCTGCTGGCCCCGACGGTCACCAAGCGGCTGATCAGGGAGTTCAGCACCGCACCGCGACGCCAGCCCGCGAGAGCCCTGCCGGGCGTCACCGAGCGGGAGCGGGAGGTGCTGGTCCTGATCGCCAAGGGCCTGTCGAACCAGGAGATCACCGAGCACCTGCACCTCAGCACGGGCACGGTGAAGACCCACATCGGCAGGCTCCTGCACAAGCTCCAGGCGAGGGACCGGGCCCAGCTCGTCATCGCGGCCTACGAGTCCGGCCTGGTCTAGAACACGACGGAGCCCGTCCACCCCCATGGGGATGGACGGGCTCCACTCGTGACTACAGGTACTGCCCGGTGTTCGTGGCGGTGTCGATCGCCCGACCGGACTCGGTGCTCTTCCCGGTGACCAGGGTGCGGATGTACACGATCCGCTCCCCCTTCTTCCCGGAGATCCGCGCCCAGTCGTCCGGGTTGGTCGTGTTCGGCAGGTCCTCGTTCTCCGCGAACTCGTCCACGATCGCGGCGAGCAGGTGCCGAACGGACAAACCAGGCTGCTTCGTGTCCAACAAGGCCTTGATGGCGGCCTTCTTGGCCCGGTCCACGATGTTCTGGATCATCGCGCCGGAGTTGAAGTCCCTGAAGTACAGGACCTCCTTGTCACCGTTGGCGTAGGTGACCTCCAGGAACCGGTTCTCCTCCGACTCCTCGTACATCCGTTCGACCGTGTGCTGCACCATGCCCTCGATGCACGCCTTCGGGTCCCCGCCGAACTCGGCGAGGTCGTCGGCGTGGATCGGCAGGTCCGGCGTCAGGTACTTGTTGAAGATGTCCATCGCGCCCTCGGCGTCCGGACGCTCGATCTTGATCTTCACGTCGAGCCGACCAGGCCTCAGGATCGCCGGGTCGATCATGTCCTCGCGGTTCGAGGCACCGATCACGATGACGTTCTCGAGCCCCTCGACGCCGTCGATCTCCGACAGGAGCTGCGGCACGATGGTCGTCTCCACGTCGGACGACACACCGGAACCGCGGGTGCGGAAGATCGAGTCCATCTCGTCGAAGAACACGATGACGGGCGTGCCCTCGGACGCCTTCTCCCGAGCCCGCTGGAAGATGAGCCGGATGCTCCGCTCGGTCTCGCCGACGAACTTGTTCAGCAGCTCCGGGCCCTTGATGTTGAGGAAGTAGGACTTGGCCTGCTTCCCGGTCTCACCACGGGCCTCGAGCACCTTCTTCGCCAGCGAGTTGGCGACCGCCTTCGCGATCAGGGTCTTGCCGCAACCGGGAGGGCCGTACAGCAGGACGCCCTTCGGCGGCCGGAGCTTGTACTCCCGGAAGAGGTCGGCGTGCAGGAACGGCATCTCCACGGCGTCGCGGATCTGCTCGATCTGACGGCCCAGACCACCGATGTCGGTGTACAGGACGTCCGGCACCTCCTCCAGCACGAGGTCCTCGACCTCGGCCTTCGGCACCCGCTCGTAGGCGAAGCCCGCCTTCGAGTCGACCAGCAGCGAATCGCCGATCTTCAGCGGCGAGTCGATCAGCGGCTGGGCCAGCCAGACGACCCGCTCCTCGTCGGCGTGACCGACGACGAGCGCGCGCTGGACGGAGTTCTCCGGTTCGACGCCCTCGAGGATCTCGCGCAGCGTGCAGACCTCACCGGTCTGCTCGAAGCTGCCGCCCTCGACGACCGTGAGCGCCTCGTTCAGGCGCACCGACTGCCCGCGCACCAGCGTTGGGGACTCCACCGCCGGGGAAACGGACACGCGCATGCGACGGCCTGAGGTGAACACGTCCACCGTGCCGTCTTCGAACTGCTCAAGGAATACGCCGTAGCCGCTGGGCGGTTGGGCCAAGCGGTCGACCTCCTCGCGCAGGGCCAGCAGTTGGCCACGTGCCTCTCGGAGGGTGTCGATGAGCTTCGTGTTGCGCTCGGTCAATTGGCTGACGCGCTCTGACGCCTCGGCCAACCGCTGCTCCAGCAGGCGGACGTGTCGCGGGGACTCCGTCAGCTTGCGGCGCAGCAGCGCGATCTCATCTTCCAGGAACCTGACCTGCGCTGTCAGCTCATCTGAGTTGTTGCCCGTGTTCAGCTCGCCACCCTCATCGGGTTGGCTGCCGGGATGACCGTGCTGCATGTCGGCACCCTCCTCCCGTGTTCGTATCAGCAACGGTACCGGCGATCACCGACAAAAGCGGCTATCTCCAAGGTCATCGAGAGTCGTGTGGCGTCGCCAAGGACACTCCCAAGGGGATGGACTGCTCCATCTCGGTGTCAAGGGGAACCACCTACCCGCTACCGTGCGTCCTGTACTCGTCCACCGGCGTGTTACCGGGCAGTGTCCACGCCACCAGCGGCAAGTTCTAGGAGAACGTGATGTCCGTCCCGCCGCAGCAGCCTGGTCCTTACGGCCAGCAGCCGGACCCGCATGGCCAGCAACCTGGGCAATTCGGCCAACAGCCGGGCTTCGGCCAGCAGCCGGGCGGGTATCCTCCGCCGCCGCAGGGTTTCCCACAGGGTGGACAGCAACCCGGCTACGGGCCTCCTTCCGGCGGTTTTCCACCTCAGCCGTCACAGGGCCAGCCCGGTTACGGCCAGCAGCCCTACGGCACGCAGGGCCAGTACAACCAGCCTCCGTACGGCCAACCGGGTGGTTTCGGCCAACCAGGGGCTCCCGGCCAGCCCTACGGGCCCCCGAAGGGCAAGAGCCCCGTCCTGTGGATCGTCATCGGCGTCGTCGCGCTGCTCCTCGTGGGAGGTGGCGCGGCCTTCTTCCTGCTGAGGGGCGGGTCGGCCCAGGCCACCGCCGACACCCTCGTGACCGAGCTCAACAAGGGCAAGGACATGAACGTCGAGACCCTCAAGTCGCTGAACTGCAAGGCCGACGCGGACAAGATCGCGAAGCTGCCCCAGTCGGTGCCCAGCTCGGCCGGTGACCAGTTCAAGGACATCAAGACCAAGTTCGCGGTGACCGACGTCAAGGAGTCGGGCGACACCGCGACGGGCACGCTCAAGGTGACGTTCGAGAACGTCCCGGACGAGTTCAAGGACTTCATCAAGGACGACACGACCACGATGAAGATGATCAAGGAAGACGGGGACTGGAAGGTCTGCGGGACCTTCAACCCGGACACCGAGAAGTAGGCCGGACCGCCGTGCGGGCGCGCAGCCCGCACGGCGGGCGGTTCAGCCCTTCGAGGGCCTGCGCTGCGGGCGCGGCGGCGTGACGCCGTCGGCCAGGCGGCGGGTGGTGAGCAGGAACGCCGTGTGGGCGATCATCCGGTGCTCCGGCCGCACGGCCAGGCCCACCGTGTGCCACGGGCGGACGAGCGTCTCCCACGACTGCGGCTCGGTCCAGTGCTGCTGCTCGCGCAACGCCTCGCACACCTTGGAGAGCTGCGTCGTGGTCGCCACGTAGACGACCAGCACACCGCCGGGGATCAGGTTCTTCGAGACCGTCTCCAGTTGCTCCCACGGGGAGAGCATGTCCAGCACGACCCGGTCGACCTCACCGGTGTGGGTGGCCAGGTCCGCCACGGTGAGGTGCCAGTTGCCGGGGCGTTCGCCGAAGAACTGCTCGACGTTGCGGATCGCGTGGTCGGCGTGGTCCTGGCGCACCTCGTACGAGATGACGCTGCCCTTCTCCCCCACCGCCCGCAGCAGCGAGCAGGTGAGCGCGCCGGAGCCCGCGCCCGCCTCCAGCACGCGGGCGCCAGGGAAGACGTCGCCGTACATGACGATCTGCGCGGCGTCCTTCGGGTAGATCACCTGCGCGCCGCGCGGCATGGACAGGACGTAGTCCGCCAGCAGCGGCCGCAGGGCCAGGAAGGACGTACCACCGACGGACTGGATCACGGAGCCCTCTGGCTCGCCGATCAGCTTGTCGTGCGGCAGGGCGCCGCGGTGGGTGTGGTACTCCTTGCCCGGTTCGAGCACGATCGTGTAGTGCCGTCCCTTCGGGTCGGTCAACTGCACCCGGTCACCGGGGCGGAACGGGCCACTGGCGGTGCTCACCGCGGGAAACCTCCTGCTACGTGCGGAACTGAACAGCGCACGATGGTCTCAGGGACCGCGATGAGCACCGACACCGGGCGGTCAGGTCCAGCGGATGACGCTCCGGGTGCCGAAGAACGCGAGCAGCCCGCCGACGATCACGAAGGCGATGGCCACGACGAGGCTCATCGGCTCCGGCACGTAGAGCGCGAGGAACCAGCTCTTCGACTGGACGTTCGCGGCGAGGAAGATGATGGGCAGGATGCCCTGCGGGATCAGCATGACGAACCCGAGGACCTGGGCGACGATGGCGAGCATGACTGCCTCCTGGGCTGTCCGGTTGTTCGGTGTGTTGCCATCAGCCTGCTCGGATCGCCGCCCCGTGTAGTCCGTCGGTCGTACCGATGGGGTGTCATCACTTCGTAGGACTCGCGCCGCCGTGACCCTGTGCTGTGATGACCGGGTGCGCCGACTCCCCGACCCAGCCCGCGACGCGATCGTCGCGACCGCGTGCTTCACGGGCGGCGCCCTCCTCTACCGCTTCGACCTCTACGAGCTGTGGGCGGGCCCGTCCGACGTGCCGCTGGGCTGGCGGCTGCTCGTCCTGTCCATCGCCTGCGTCGGCCAACTCCTGCGCACCCGCGCCCCGCTGGCGGGCGCCTTCATCGCCCTCTCGGCGGCCTCCGTGGACGTGGCGCTCGGCCTCAGCGCGCCGGTGGTCATCGTCCTGATGGACCTGCTCCACATGGCCACCCTGCGCGGATCCAAGCGCACCGGCCAGCTCATCATCGGCCTGGTCGTGACCACCGCGATCAGCATCGCGGTCGGCATCGCCCTCACCGTCGACGGCTGGCGCACCGCCGTCGGCTCCGGCCTCCAGATCTTCTCCGTGCTCGTCATGCCGGTCTGGTGGGCGGTCAACCTGCGCCAGCACCGCTCGTACACCGAACAGGTGGCGCGGATCGCCCAACTCGACCGCCGCGCCGCCGTGACGGCCGAGCGGTCCCGCATGGCCCGCGACCTGCACGACGTGATCGCGGGCCACCTGTCGGCCATCGCCATCCAGTCGGAGGCCGTCCTGTCGATGGCCGAACGCGACCCGGAGACGGTGAAGACGGTCCTGAAGTCGGTGCGGGAGAACAGCATCCAGTCCCTGGCCGAGATGCGCACCATGATCGACGTGCTGCGCGCCGACGACGAGGTCCCGGACGAGCCCGCGTCGGCCAGGCTGAGCGAGGTCGGCCGCCTGGTCGACTCCGCGCGGGCGGGCGGGCTGCGGGTCGACCTGACCGGCGAGGCACCGCCCGAACTGCCGGTCGCGGTGGACCTCGCGGCGTACCGGATCATCCAGGAGTCGCTGACGAACGCACTCAAGCACGCGCCGGGCGCGCACGTCGAGGTGGCCTTGGCCGACACCGGTCGACGCCTGGCCGTTACCGTGACCAGCGAGTGGCGCGGACCTTCGACGCCGGGAACCGGGAGTGGGCTGGTGGGCATGGCGGAACGGGCGCAAGCGGTCGGCGGCACGTTCGACGCGGGCCGGGTCGACGACCTGTGGCGCGTCCGCGCCGAACTGCCGCTGGCGGGCACCCCGTGACGACGGTGCTGGTGGCGGACGACCACTCGGCGATCCGCGCGGGCCTGGTCATGATCCTCGGCGGCGGCGAGGGCATCGAGGTCGTCGGCGAGGCGGCCGACGGCGCCACCGCGGTCCGCATGGCCCGCGCGCTGAAACCCGACGTGGTCCTGATGGACATCCGCATGCCCGGCATGGACGGCATCGCCGCCACGCGGGAACTGGTCGGCGACGGCGTGTGCCAGGTGCTCGTGCTGACCACGTTCGACATGGACGAGTACGTGCACGCCTCACTGCGCGCGGGCGCGGCGGGCTTCCTCCTGAAGTCCGTCGAGGCCGCCGCGCTGATCGACGCGGTCCGCCTGGTCGCCGCGGGCGACGGCGTGCTCGCCCCGTCGGTCACCCGCCGCCTGATGCGCGACTTCGCCGCCGTGGCCCCGAGGCAGGTGGAACGACCGAAGCTGCTGGGCCTGCTGACGGAACGCGAGACCGAGGTGCTCACCTGCCTCGGCGAGGGCCTGTCCAACCAGCAGATCGGCAAACGCCTGCACATCAGCGAAACCACGGTGAAGACCCATGTGTCCCGCGTGCTGACCAAACTGGACCTGCGCTCCCGCGTCCAGGCAGCGATCCTCGCGCAGGAAGCGGGCCTAGTCAGCGACGGTCCAACGCGGCCCTGAGATCCTCCCGCCGCAACACCCCGGCAGGCCGCCCTTCCAGGTCCACGACCAGGAACTGCCAAGCAGCAGTCCCCTGAACCCGCTCCACGATCTCCTCACCCGGCTCATCAGCCAGCAGCACGGTCTCCGGCCGAATCGGCTCGGCAGCCTGCTCAGCAGGCGCGTGCGGCGACCGCGAACTCAACCGCCGCGCCAAGTCCTGATCCAACAACCCCACAGCCACCCCATCAGCCCGCACCAACACCACCCCACGCCCAGCCGACGCCGTCAACGCCCCTGACACCGGACTCTCGGCAGGAAGCTGAAGCACCGGCTGCACCAACTCGGCGAGCGTCAGCCCTTCAGGCCAGGTACGCCGCCGCTCGGCAGACATCTCCCCCCGAGCACCAGCGACGACGAACCAGGCAGTCAGAACACAAACTCCAAACCGGACCCAAGCATCCTCATCCCCCTGCAAAATCCCCCACAACGCCCAAGCCACCAACAGCGCCGCAACAACACCACCACCAAGAACAGCCGCCCTGGTCCCCGCAGCACGCCGCCCGGTAACCGCCCAGATCCCCGCCCGCAGAATCCGCCCACCATCCAACGGCAACCCCGGCAACAGGTTGAACACCGCCACAGCCGCATTAGCAAACGCCGTCTGCGCAACAACAAGCCACAACGCCGTACCAGGATCCATCACCACAGCAGCAACCCCAAAAGCCGCCGCCAACCCCACAGACACAGCGGGCCCGGCAACAGCCACCAACCCTTCCTGCCCAGGCCTAGCGGGCGTCCGCATCATCTCCGACACCCCACCGAGCAGGAACAACCGCAACCGCCGAACAGGCAACCCCAACCGAATCGCCGTCAAGCTGTGCCCCAACTCATGGGCCAACACGGACAACCCGAGGAACAACGTGAACGTGCTCGCGATCAGGAACGCGTTGAGAGCAGCAACACCAGGCAGTATCCGCCCGACCAACGGCGTGTAGATCAACACGATCGCCGCGGACCCCAACCACCAAGACGGCGCCAACAACACGGGAACACCGGCAGCGCGAAACAGCAGCACACCGCCATCACGGTCCACCTGCCTACGCCAACTACCCGTCGTGGCCATCCCAGCAGCCTAGGACGAACGGTGTACGACCGCCGTGACACACACCAGCAGAGGCGACCTGACAACCAACGACCCGACCACCCACAAACCGGCGCCCGAACCACCCAACCACCCACGAACCGGCGCCCACACCACCCGACCACCCACAAACCGGCACGCACACCACCCCGACCACCTACGAACCAGGACGCCGCCTACGCAGCGTGGCC
>NZ_JANYMP010000049.1 GCF_025061645.1 Umezawaea endophytica
GACCACCACGGTCCGACCGGACGGGACCGAACTCCTCCTGGTGTGGGGTACCCAGGTCGACGCACAGCCGATCCGCGCCAGCTCCGCTCACGAGGTGGAGGACGAATCCGGCGCGATCAGCGAACAACGCCTCGCCGGATACGTCGCCAAGTACGCCACTAAGGGCACCGGCAAGACCGAAGCCGCAGACCGCCCGATCAAGTCCCAACTGGAGATCGACTACCTGAGGGTCGCGACCCACCACCGCGCGATGATCCAGACCGCGTGGGACCTCGGGCACCTGCCGCAGTACGCCGAACTCAACCTCGTTCGCTGGGCTCACATGCTCGGGTTCCGCGGCCATTTCCTCTCCAAGTCCAAGGCCTACTCGACCACGTTCCGCGCTATCCGTGGGGAACGTCGTGCCTTCCGCGCACAGGAAACCCTCGACCGTCTCGGCTACACCGCCGACTCCGTCACCGTCGTCAACGACTGGCAGTGGACCGGGTCCGGCTACAAGAACGACGCCGAACGCGAACTCGCCTCGGCCATCTCCCAACGGGTGCGCGAGCACCGTCGCCGTAAGTACGAAGAGGAGGCAGCGTGATGGACGAGAATCTGTTGCGGGGCAAGTGGTACACCACCGAGGAACTCGCGCTGATCCTCGGCGTCGACTCGTCCACCCTTCGCCGATGGCGTACAGCTCGCCCGCCTCAAGGACCGCCGTTCGTCTCGTTGTCGAGCCGCGTGACCAAGTACAACTCGGGTGACGTCGAGAACTGGTTGACCCGTGGCCGGATCGACCCCGGAAAGATGGCCTCATGAGCGCGCGGCCCATCACGCCCGTTGGCGTACCCCTGTCCTCGGACATCGAGGTTCGCGCGAACAGGGCGAGTCCTTACCGGGCTCGTGTCCGCTGGGTCGATCCGGTGACGAAGAAGCGGCCGTCAAAGTCAGAGGCGTTCGGCACTGCCGACGCCGCCCAAGAGTGGATCGACAAGCTCGTGCGCCTGGCGCAGCTCGGCGTCACACCGTCAATGGCCACCATGACGCTCTCCGAGTACGGCGAGGCTGTCTCCACGTTGGCGCTCCGCGGCTTGGAGAAGAAGACCCTTGACCCGTACTTGGCAGGGTGGCGGAAGCGCGTCGTGCCGACCCTCGGGCATCTCCCGGTCGCCATGATCACTCATGGCGTGGTCGACCGGGCAGTCCACGCATGGATTGCCGAGGAGTACAGCCGGTCCACGGTCAAGAACAGCATCGCGGTTCTCGTTCGAATCATGGAACAGGCATTGCGAGACGGAATCGTGGACAAGAACCCTGCGCGGGTGAGCGGGTGGCAACACGAGTACGCCCGCGCTGAAGACGAGCTTGACGACCCGCGTTCGCTCGCCTTGCCGGATTGGGACGCGCTGACCGACTTGGCTACCGCGCTCGTCGCTCGATCTGCCGACCACTTCGCCGGGTGGGGCAACGTCGTGCTGTTCGCCGCATCCACCGCGGCTCGAATCGGGGAAGTCTCCGGCGTCCGTGCTGGGGACATCGACCGGCGCACATGGATTTGGACGGTGCGCCGTCAGACGACTCCTGGTCCCGGCGGACTGCTCGACAAAGGCACCAAGGGCAAGCGCTCGCGAAAGGTGCCGCTGATTCCCGAGGTGCGGGATCTGGTGACCAGTCGGTTGGACGCGATCGGTACTGATCCGACGGCGCGGATGTTCACCGGTCCCCGTGGCGGCCGAATCTCGACGGCGGTTCTCCGGGACGCGACGCATTGGGATGAGGTGGTCACCAAGCTCGGATACGAACACCTCCGGCGCCACGATCTCCGGCACACCGGGCTCACGTGGATGGCGGACGCAGGCGTTCCCCTGCACGTTCTACGGAAGATCGCGGGACACGGATCGCTGACCACCACACAGCGGTACCTGCACCCTGATCTTCAGACCATCCACGACGCTGGCGACTCGCTCACGGCCTACTTGGACACCGGTCGGTCCCCAAGTGGTCCCCAACTGCGGGCCGTGTAGATCAAGACAAGATCGTTCCGGGGACGCGAAAAAGCCCCGCTGATCAGGTATAACACCTGTTCAGCGGGGCTGATTCAGACCGTCGGGACGACAGGATTCGAACCTGCGACCCCTTGACCCCCAGTGTCGACCAAAAACTCGCTGACCTGCGGAAACGTTTACGCCGGAGAGCAGTTGGCGTCAGCTCGACGTTGTACGACTCCAGCCGGGCACGATGGGCGCTCCAAATTCACTCCTTCTCCTTCTGCCACCGTCCACGCATCCAAGTGGACGAGCGCACTTGACGCGGAACGTGGTGTCGAATCCTGGTGTGTTCGTGAAGGTGACGATGCTGTGGCACGCTTCCACGATCGTCCGCACGATAGGCAGATCGAGTCCGCGCCCTCCCGCTGCCGTCGGCCAAGCGCACGAGACGTTCGCAGATCCGTTCCTGGCCGACTTTGGCGATGCCAGGACCGGTGACCTCGACGGACAGCACGACGTGACCGTCCACGCCCCATAGGACCGTCACTTTCTGTAGCAGCGTTCTTACCAGCGGAAATGTGAGCATCAACACTCACCCGTGATGTTCCCGTGTTCATTTCGTAATATGGCGCGCTGTGTGAGCATCCCCTGTCCCCCAACGCAAGGTGTTCCCGAATGTCGGGCCGACATAGAACGATGCAGACAGCCAGCAAGAAGCTGCCCATCGCAGTCGCCGCCACCCTCACCGTGGGCCTGGCCGCGACCTTCTGGACCGTCCGCGTTCTCGACCAGCCGGTCGATCCAGCCGGAGCAGCCGCCCATCTGGCCGCCCCGTCGACCTCCGTCAGCCAAGACCTGCCACCTGTCACGACCTCGACCTCCGCGCCGCCATCCTCGCAACCTCCGGTGACCACGACGCCGCCGCCAGTGACCACGACAGCACCCGAGACCACCACGCCGCCCTGTCCGACCACCCTGGACGGCGTCAAACCGCATGTGGCGCAGGTAGGTCACCACCTCGAGGGCAAGTTCGGCGTCGACGACATCGGCGGCGCCACCGGCCGGGGCGGCTCCGGCGAACACCCCCTCGGCCTGGCGCTGGACTTCATGGTCGACACCGCCACCGGCAACGCCCTGGCCGACCACGTGCTGGCCAGCCGCCAAGCGTTCAGTGCCACCTACGTGATCTGGCGCCAGCGCTACAACGACGGCAGCGGCTGGTCCCCGATGGAGGACCGGGGCAGTCCCACGGCCAACCACCTGGACCACGTGCACGTGTCGTTCCAGGCGACCGCGACCGTCGACATCACCTGCTGATCTCTTCGAGCGGCATGCCAACCCGCCCCCAGCAGCAACGGCCGGTTGACGCTCGCACCTGGCAGGTGCGCTGGCAGCGCAACGATCGCCAGCGCACTTAACGCGTGGATCAACGACAAGCCAGGTCGTCGGGCACAGCGCTGTCCACCATCGCCCGCCACTCATCCGCGGTGAGGTCCCGTCCCGCCGTGATGCAGGCGGCCTTCACCAGCGCTTGGTCGGGGATGATGCCCAGTTCGCCGAGCCCGGCCCGGATCGCGCCCTTGCGGGTCACGAGGACGTCCTCGCCCGACATGTCGAGCACCACCGCGGTCAAGTCCCCGGCGTCGGTGGGTTCGGCGAGCGTCACCATCCACCTGCCGTCGCCGGAGAACGCAACGCCGATCTTCCTCGACGACTCGCCAGGAAAGGTGGCCACGGTCGAGCCGGTAGCGACATCGGACACGGAGATCTCGTAATTGTCCCTGGCCCGTGCGGACAAGGGTCCCGTTACCGGCCGGAGTCCAGACGAACCCGGTGACGGGACCCCGACAGTTGGACCAGGTGGACCGACCCAAGGGGGTCACGTCACCTGGACCGACCCAAAGGGGTCACGTCAGTCCCTGTCTAACGTTGACGACGGTGCGGCAGGACGTGGAGCGGTTCGGGAGGATGCTGACGTGGCCCCTTCTCGCCGAGTTCGAGGACGAGGATGCTGCGGACGTCGGTGCCGCTGCCTACCTCACTGGTGGTGCGGACAAGCGCCTGATCAGCTCTTGCCCCCACCGGGAATCGTCGCGCGCCTGCTGGTGCCCAATGACGTCGACCTTGTCTCCTTGACACCGGCCAGCTCGTTATTGCTCCATTCTCGCAACGACTGGAGCAATGCACGCAGGTCGTCCTCGATCTCCCAGCGCTCGATCGCATCGGACTCCAGCATCCTGGTCAGGAAGTCCACCACCACTTGCCTACTGTTGTGCCGTTCCTCTGCCAGCACCTGCATCACTTCCGTGATGCTGTCCTCGCGCAGCGATAGCTGCAACGCGAACTGGTGGTAGTCACCTTCGACGATGATCCGCCGCAGCCGCTCGACCTTCCTAAGCAGCGCGGCATGCGCGAGCGTGGGCTCGTCCATGCCGAGAGTGATGAAGACCCGCATCGAGAGCCCGAACTCTTGGCCGAGCGGTTCACCGGTCAGCGCGTCAACGACGGCCGACTCCGCGTCGTGCACCTGCTCGATCTCGAACTTCCGCGTGACGGCGCGCAGGCGCGTCGTCATCTCGGGCATCAACGCGCTGGCCACGTTGGACAACCCGGAGCTGACGGCGACCTCCGCGTCCTTCACCTGCCAGCGCATCTCGACGACCGCGTCGAAGAAGCACTGATCGCCCGCGCACGGTAGCTTCATCTCGACACGGGTCAGGTGCACACCCATGTCGATCTCGTACACGTGACACACCCGCTGGGCCATCAGCTTGCGAGCTGGGGGCTGCTGGTCCGGCGGGAACAACAGCCTCTTGCCGGACGACGTCACGAACAGCCTTGCTGTTCTGGCATCTGCGGGCATACGGCCGCGCAACGCGTCCCACCTACCGAGCGGGCAGTCCCCCAGGATCGGCCCCACAACGACGCGAGGCCGTTCCAGCACCGGCCGAGGCTCCTCCTGACCGCCCTCCTCAGTCTCACGGCCCTCGTCACCCGCGGAGTAGCGGCGCGCCGGCAAAACAGCGTCGTCGGACAACTGGCGGGTCATGACGCAGTCCTCTCACTGTGCAGCTGTATGGCGTTCTCGAGTACGCGCGCGGTGTTCTCCTCGACGGGATCGGACCAGTCGCGACGCATCCGCTCGATGAGGTGCTGCAAGCGGCGGAAGTCGCCATGTCCAGCGATCAGGTGCGGGATGAAGGCGGCGAGCGCGTCGAGGCAAGCCGGGTCCTTCTCAGCCGTGTGGACCCAAAGCCGGAACAGCCTCTGCATCACCTCACCTCGATCCCGGCTGCGCAGCCCCCACCTGACCAGGTCCGAAATCTCGTATGTGCGGCTGGGATCGTTCTCCACCAACGTGAGCAGCAAAGGCCAGCGCTTCCGATCCATCGTTCCCAACCGATCGCTCCGCCCTACCGAATGAACCAGCCGATGCCGGTCGTACCCACGAAGGAAGATCAAGTACTTGATGCTCCACCGTGCTAGTTCGCGGACACTCTGTCGTTCGCTCCGAGTCCAGTCGGCGAGCTGCAGCAGCACCGAAGGCACCTCACCGAACGCCAGGAGATTCGCAACGCTGTATCCGGCGACCCGAACGAGGTCGCTGTGGCCGACACTCTGCAAGCCCGACCGACGTTCGGACGGTGTACCCAGTACACGGAGTTCACGCAGCGCGTCGCCGATTCGGCGTAGTCCCAGGTCATAGCCGAGTGCCATCGCAGCGGTCCACTGCTGGGCTTCGTTGCCGTACCGCCGCCACTCCTGGAGCCGTTCGAACACAGCATCTGTCATCCGCTCGTCGCGTGCGGCTTGATCCAGCGCGATCGCGGCGAACCACCGGCGGCGTTCTCCCTCGACTCCTTCGGTCTCTGCCAGTGGTGCGATGTTCTCCGTGAAGGTGCCTGAAAAGGACAACGAACAAAACAGTCCCATGGTCTGCGCTGCGCGCACCCACACCATGGGCCTGCTGTCGTCACTCAGTTCCGTGAGCCATTCCAGGACGGCTTCGCGCAGCTTGTGATGCCGATGCCAAAGATGACTGAGCAGCACCACCGGGAAGCGATCGTCGGCGAACATGACCAGCTTCGTGGGAGTCCCGACTCCACCGAACGATACGATCCCATCCTCCATCGTGGCGCGTGACGCAGGCAGGTTGACTCCGTGGTCCTCCGCGAACAGCGACTCTTCAGGTCTCTTGGCGTGCTCCCCCTTCGCCTTCTTCAGCAGCTTGGTCGCCAACGCCCCGCCCGCATTCACGACGACGTCGTACTCCGAACTGTTGAACACAGCCAAGGAGATTCGGAACGCGGTAAGGCGGAGGGCCTCCGGCAACGTGCTGACCGGGCCAGCAAGCTCCGCGAACCACTCCTCGACCTGCTTGCGCACTAGCAACGCCGCGCGTGTCTCGACACCGGACAGATCGATCTCGCCGCGAGCCATTTCCGCTAGGAACCCCGCGATCTGCGCGACCTCTGAGGGTTTGGGCTCCGCAGCAAGCGCGCTTCGCAGACCGTGGTTGGCGTTGAGTTGCTGGATCACCGCGCCGATGTCGCAGTCCTCGTCCCTCAGGTCCTCCCTCAGATGGCTCAGGATCAGATCGTCGACGTCGGGAGGTAGGCATGGCCGGGCAAACTCACCGAGCATGTGGTCTTGGCCATCGCGATGACAGATCACCACGAAGTAGGCCCCCTTGAGCTTGAGCTTGCCCGCGAGCTCTTCGAGCACACGCTCGGTCAACGCTTCTGCTTGAGGCTGCGAGAGCTCCACGAGGTAGCCGTGATCGTCTTCGAGCTCAGACTCACCGAACTTGGCGAGTTCCTCGCTGCCATCGACTCGCGAGATCTTGCCCGTGGTGAATGCGTTGAGCAGTCGCAGCGCGGTGGTGAAGCGCCCAGTATCCGGCCTGCCATTGAGCACGAGAACCTGCATTCGCTCCAACGTGTCCAGCAGATCTCCGTAGTTGACCACCGGCACATAGCGGCTGCGGACCCACTGGAGGACTTCATCCCTGACAGGGACGGCGCGAAGGTCTCCGCTGGAGCTGGAAAACCTGTAGTTGTAATAGATGTACCGATCGCCGACCTGCAGATCCTCGATGGACGCATCGCGGTTGAAGGTCATCGCTCCCGACGTCGTCAGGGCCCTGCCACGCAGGTAAGCCTCGTCGAGGTCCTGCTGATCAGGCTCCTTCGCACCTCCCGGCCCTGATGACGAAGTAGCGTCCGGCGACTCGGTGGCGGGCTTGCTGTCGCCCGAACTTGGAGGGTCAGGGGGTGGCGTTGTGGCGTCAGCCTTGTCGTCGCTCATCCCTCACCGCCCAAGTGGTAGTGGTGCACGGCATCGCCGTTCTGCTGAGTGCCGATCGAGGTGGTCCCGTTGAACACGAACGAGTACGACTTCTGCGCGGGTTTCTCTTCCTGCCGTTCGGACGAGCCTGACGTCCTCCCCGGTGGCACCGAATCCCCCGGAACGCGCACCCATCCGTTGACGTCGTCAGCCTGGCAGTAGGCCCAGCGGTCGTGCCGGTCGACGAGGTCGTACAGCTCAGCGGTGATCGCGATGACGAGGTAACTGCCCGCTGCGGCTCGAAGTCGGTCGTGCGCCGACAGGGAGCTAGCGAGATCGTGCGCCCTCTCGACGTCGTCCACGGCAATGCCCGCGATCACCGGTTGGTGGACCAACTTGGAGAGCCGGCCAAGCCCGCGATCGAGCACGGCAGGGGGTGTGATGTCCGGAGGAAGGTCGCACAACAGATGATCCGCCATGACTCGCACCGCGATGTCGTCACGCCCGAACGCGTCGGGAATGAGCGACCGCAACGACTCGAAGCCGTGAGACTCAGTCTTGAGTACGACTACGAGCCGACCTTCGGAAGCACGGGCTTCGCGCCGCGCGAGCGGTTGGAGGCTGGGATCGTTGCGGAGCAGGCGGGTGTGCATGTCCTTGATCTCCTGGCTGATGGGGAGGGCGGATTCGTCGAGCGCCTCCTGATGACGGGCGATGACGGCGATGGCATCGGTGCCGCGGCCGGACAGATGCAGTGCCCGTGCGGTGAGGCACGTGATGGCCGCATCCTCTGGATGTGCGGCGTACAGCCGCGTCAGGACCTCGATCTGATTGCGGTGGTTTCCGAGTTCGATGCCGACCTCGGCGGCCAACCGCTGTGCCTCACGACGCGCTGCATCGAGCTGCGCCCGTTCCTCGTCCGCGCGCGATGTCGCCACGCCCGCCAACGGGTCCCCGACTGCCAGGTCGAGAGCTTGAGTCAACGCCGCAGCCGCTTCGCGAAGGCCTGCAACAGATCCCCTGTTGGACGCGCGTGCCTTGGTGACGAGCACGGTGAACTGGCGGGTGTCAACCAGCTCGTCCGGGACCTTCAGGGAACGCAGGCCGTCTTTGCTCTGCAGCGCGTCCGGGAATCCCGCCTGCTCCAGGAGTTCGCGGAGCACCTTCATCTGCTTGGCGAGCTCGGTTTCCGCGCTCGCGGGAGGGTCGTCCCACAACCACTCGTACAGTGCGGTGAGCGTTGCCGGTCGCCCGTCGCGGAGCAGCAGCCGACCCAGCAACCATGCGGCCTTCTTCGCAGGGCCGATTCGCTGCCCGTCCACATATACGCCCACCTCTTCCCAGACACGGAACTCCACGCGTCTCCCAGGTAAGTCCATGGCATCCTTTCGTTAGCCAATGGCAACGTCTCACCAACCGATCGGAACCTCTGCACCAACTGTTCAGCAATCGCGCCATCCATCGTTTCTCTCACGGCAACAAGAAGCCGACGAACAAAGGAGAAACATGGACAACTACGGACTTATCTGGAAGAAGAGCACCTTCAGCGAAGGCGGGGGTGAATGCGTCGAGGTGGCGATGGCGCAGAGCGGCGTTCTCGTACGGGACTCCAAGAATCCCGCCGGCCCTGTCCTCTGGTTCACCAAGCTCGAATGGATCGCATTCCTGTACGGCGTTCTCGCGGGCGAGTTCGGCCTCAGCTGACCGGGTCAACGCCCGAGGCGTGACGCCTCGCCGCTGTCCAGTGCGGCGTTGCGTCTCGTGCGTCCGATCAGGTCGTCGATGAGTCCGCGAGCCTCCTCGTCGAACAACGACATCTCCTGGAGCACGGACCACCTCTGGCGATATGGCTCTATGTCTTCCAGCGAGTCCAGGGTGAGCGGACCATGAATCATCTCCAGCGAAACCACCGTCTCTCCCTCATCTTCATAAATGACGAATCCGTGCGAATAGGTGGCCAATGCTTCACGGTCGAGCGGTATCAGACCGAAAACGATATTTTCCAGCGTGGAGATCGACATCAGCCGGTCCAGCTGGGCGATCAGCATGCCCGGAGGCCCAGGCCGCCAGCACAGTGCTGTTTCCGTGACGATGAATTCGAACTTCTTTCCGGCTTTGTACAGAGCGAGCTGGCGGTCCATGCGCCCGGTTACCGCTGCCACCAGGGCGTCCTCGTCGTATCTCGGCGAGAACAGCGAAAAGACCCGGCGTGCATAGTCGGGAATCTGCAGCAGCCCCGGCACGATGGACGGCTGATAGGTGCGCACGAGGGTGGCGTCGGCTTCCCAGCCACCGATCTCGTGCTGCAGATGCTTATGACCGTGCAGAGCGGCGGACCAGGAATGCGCCTCGAGATGGGCGTCGCCGGTGAGGACCACAAGCCACCGCACCGCTTCTTCTCCAGCATCGAGCACCCTTCCCCACCTCTCCGCCTCGGACGCGGTCGGCAACGCCGTGCCCGCCTCGATCCGGGAGACCTTCGACTGGCTCATCGCAGCCCTACGACCGAGCTCCCTGCCCGACAGTCCGGCCAGGAGACGTAGCCGCTTCAACTCCCGAGCAAGGATCTGCCTGGAGGAACCGCGCTCATCCACCGTCGGCCAGCCAAACTTGCCGAGGTGATTCATATTGATTCATCACGAGTCACAATGAGGCAGGGAGGCGGCGGTGTCAACGCTGGAGCGATGCTTCGATCAGGTGAATCGTCGTCTCGACGAGCTAGCTGAACCGGTCGATCAAGGCGACGTGCTCGTCGACGCCGTAGGGCAGGGCGCGCGCCAGCAACAGGTCAATCTCCTTGTCGATGAAGCAGCCCACGTCGCAGCGCAGCGACAGCACTGCGTCCAGGGTCGAGCCGCCAGCCGCATCGATCTCGATGGCATCGACTGGCTTGCGCGACACGGTCACTAGTCCGATCGAGAACCGCCACACGGACCGGAGCCTGTACGAAGTTCGTAATGCGCGGCTCTCCAGCAAATCTCCGGGCGAGCACCACCGGTTGTCATGGTCACAAGTGACGACCGCCTGACCAGCCGTGATAGCCCCTGTGGTCGCGGTGTGGTCGCCGTCGGCTCACGCTCCGGTTCTGCGCTCCGTCCAGCGCGGACGGAACCGAGGACCGGAGGAGACCGACATGAAGAGTCCGCATCGAGGGCGGGTCTACCGTCGCTGTGCCTGCCGCAACACCGACGGCAAGCAGCTCGGCGCCCGCTGTCCCAAGTTGGCCAGCAGCAAGCACGGCTCCTGGACCTACGCGGTGGACCTGCCGTCGCTGGACGGCACGCGTAGGACACGACGCCGCGGCGGCTTCGCCACGAAGGCGGATGCCCAGGTCGCGCTGAGCAAGGTGCTGGAGTACGAGCGCACCGGGATCGTGATCGATGACAAGCAAACTGTCGCCGACTACCTCGTGAAGTGGTTGCGCAGCAAAGGATTGACGCTCAAGCCGACCACGATGGCGAACCACCACGCGTACGTCCACAAGGACCTGATCCCCCGCCTCGGCACGATCAGGCTCAAGGAACTCACCCACGACACGTGGAGTTGTTCGTCCACGACCAGCTCGCCTCCGGCCGCGGCCACGTCACCTTGCGCCGCTGCGTCGCGACCCTGTCCAGCGCACTCGGCGATGCCGTGCGGCAGCACCGCCTGGCGCACAACGCGGCCGAATACACCTCGGTCTGCCGACCCACGAAATACGAACGTGCGTGCTGGTCGCCCGCCCAGGCCGCGTGCTTCCTCAGGTACTGCACACAGCAGAACGATCCGCTGACCGACCTGTACGAGTTGATCATCGGCACCGGCCTGCGCCGGGGCGAGGCACTCGCACTGCACTGGGCCGATGTCCACTTCGACGACCACGTGCTCTTCGTCCGCCACACCCTGTCCAACATCGACAACTCCACACCGGTGTTCACCGCACCCAAAACCAAGAGCAGCCTCGCCTGGGTGGGCCTGTCCGACCGGGTCTGCGCGGCGCTGCGACGGCAAGCCGAACGGCAGCCCGGTCGAGCACTGGTGTTCACCCGCCGCGGCGGTCAGCCGCTACGACCCGAGTACGCCCTGCGGCACTTCCACCAGCTCACCGCGCAAGCGGGTCTGCCCCGGATCAGGGTGCACGACCTGCGGCACTTCGCCGCGACGACCATGCTGAGTTCGCAGGTCCCGTTGGCCATGGCGTCCAAGACGCTCCGCCACTCGACGCTGTCGACCACGACGGAGATCTACGGCCACCTGCTCAAACACGTCGCCCTCGACGCCGTACGAGCCATCGAAATCGCCCTGGCGGGCGCCGACGCTGCATAATGCGACCACATCGCGACCACAAACGGACAAAACGACACCAGCGGGTTTACCTTGAAAAGTAAACCCGCTGGTGACAGACCGTCGGGACGACAGGATTCGAACCTGCGACCCCTTGACCCCCAGACGACCGAAATCACGCTGACCTGCGGAAACGTTCAGATCGACGAAGCTGGCAACGCCACTGACGCAGGTTAGACACCGTTCACCGCAGTTAAGGCACGACCTGCTCTCCGGATTCGCTCCTTCTCCTGTCCGCCGAGCACCTCACGTCGTCCTGTACACGACGCCAAACCACCCGCTGTCACCGAAGTGCGAACGTCATCTGAAGTCGGTATACGCGGGAGCGTCATGCATTAACGCTCGTGGGGTCCCAGACGAGGATCGGGATCGTGACGGGCGTAACGGGTGATCCAGGGCGGATCCCGGTAACACGGATTTCGTAGCCTCCGGGTGGGAGCGCGGGTGCGCTGGTGTGGAAGATTCCGCCGGTGCTGCTCGGACGGCGGGAGAAGACCAGTCGTTCGTGTTCGTTGACGATGGTGATCTGGATGGCTTCTCGTGCGCCCGGCGGGAGTTGCGCGGTGATGGGGACCTGGTCGCCGACGAGGACGATGTCCGGAGCGGTCAGTTGGACTGGAACCGTCGCTGGTGCCCGTCGACGGATGGGGATGGTGGTCAGGATTTCTTCGACTTCGTCGAGGACGTAGGGGTTGGCTTGGATGCTGCCGTGGTGGTCGATGATGCGGCGGACGGTGTTGGTGTCCATCGGCAGGTCATGTCCGATCGCACCGGCAAGGGGGACGGTGCCATCGCCGTAGTCGTTGTCGCCGTCAATAGTGTCCAGAGGTTCGGCTCGACCGTCGATGATGTGGATGGTGCTGACGGTGGTCTGGCGGGCGCCGATGATGGCGTGGGTCATCGCCAGGCTGGCGGGGCGGGCGGATTCGGCGCAGGCGAGGCCGTGGTGGAAGGCCTGTGCGTCTGTGGTCATGGTGGTGTCGAGTTCGGGCAGGGTCGTCTCGGTGAGAGTGGCTAGACCGCCGGGTTGGTCGATGCAGGCGTAGGTGGGAAGTAGTTGGTGCAGTGAGGGCATGCTGCGGGCGAAGGCGGTGAGGTCGACGGCGAGGGGGCCGACGTCTTTGCGGACGCCGTTGACGAGGGGTAGCAGGGCTTTGGCGGCGCCGCGGTAGGGGGTGCCGAGGGTGATGAGTTTGCGGGTGATCTCGGCGCCGCCTTGGTGTTCGATGTACCAGCGGGCGAGGAGTCCGCCCATGGAGTGGCCGATGAACACCAGTCGCGCGTCGCGGTTGTCGGGTGAGGCGGCACGCCAGCGTTCGAGTGTGGGTTCGACGAGGGTGGCCAGGCGGCGGGCGTTGTAGCGGTTGGACAGTCGCCAGTCATAGGCGATGGGCAGCAGGTTGCCGTGGTCCTCGTGGTACCCGAGGGCGCGCAAGCGTGTGAGCAGGCTGGTGTAGCCGCGGATCGGTGTCCAGAGCCCGGGAATGACGTGGAGGTCGGGCATGAGGACGCCGGGTTCGACGCCGTCGTCGGGGTGCTCGTCGCCGATCCCGTCGGGCAGCTGTAGTCGGTTGAGGTTGCGGCCGAGGGTGCCGATCGCGCGGAGGATGGCTCCGGCGGAGGGGGCCCAGATGGGGGTTCCTTGTCGGGTCAGGGTGCTGCCGGTGATGCCGGGGAGCACTACGACGAGGTCATTGTCAGGCATCCAGGCTCGTTTCGGTCAGGGTGGGGACGAGCGTCAGGACGGCGGGGTGGGTGACGCCGAGTTCGGCGAGTCGTGTGATCCAGATGTTGCGGTTGGCTGGTGCCTGCTGGAGTGCTTGGCGGAGCAGGGACGGTGCGGTGTCGTCTTCGTCGATCGCGGCGGCAAGGGCGAGATGAAATGCAGCGTCCGCAGCCTCTTCGGCTGTCCGCGCGGCGTGGAGGGCGATCACAGCGAGGCTGCGGACAATCGCGGCACCCGGTTCTTCGGCGGCGTCGTGCAGGAGGGTAACGAATAGTTCGGTGTTGTCCAGTGCTGCGAAAACCTCGGCCAAGAAGTCATCGGGTTTGGTGCTGGCAAGGTGCAGTAGCGCTAACGCCACTGTCACCGCAGGTTTGCCGTCGTCCTGTATCTCGTGGACGAGCTGGTTCAGGTAGGCGGAGAGTAGGTCGTCGAGCAGATCTGTTCGACGGTCCGTCAGAAGGCGTTGCTGTTCTTGGGGAGCAGAGATGACGAACTCTTGAGCCAGGACAGCAAGGAGCAGTGGGCGGTAGGCTGCCTCGACCCCGTCGGATTGCGCCATGGTGCGCAGTTCTGCGTAGCGAGAGGCATCAGCCTCGGGGACTTGGAGCAATGCCTCGTTCACCGCTACGTCGAACGTGTCATCCAAAAGTTCTAGGTGAGCCGCCAGATAGTCGTACTCGTCCTGGTAGCTGGGGGTTGTTGTCCAACCGGAGGCAATTCCGAGCATCCCAGGATCAACGACGAGCCATAGAGGCAGCGGCGAGAGATCGATATCGATCCACGCCTGCCCCCAGAGCTCTGGGTTGGCTGCCCAGTGATGTCGCGCTGCCGAATGTGCAGCGGCAAGCAGGCTGCGGTCGTCTTCCTGTGCGACCGCATGCAGCCATGCTGTGGTTCCTGGGTATCCCGGTTGCGCATAAAGGGCCCGGTAGAGGAGAAGTGATGGCCGTGTTTGCTTGCCAGCTACCGCCAACGCATCTCGCCACACCTCATCGGCTGCGTCACGGCCATTGCTCACTGCCAGATACCCGGACAGATTGTTCAGTGCCGTGGCGAGGTTGGGTAGGTAGGCCGGGTTCTCCTCAGCCAGTGCCCGGTAATAAGTGACCGCTTCCTCCGTCGGTGCCACCGCATCCCCACGCCGACCCACCTCGCTGTAGTGGTTGCCGAGGTTGGCCAGCGTCGCGGCGAGGTCGGGTAGGTAGGCCGGGTTCTCCTCAGCCAGTGCCCGGTAATAAGTGACCGCTTCCTCCGTCGGTGCCACCGCATCCCCACGCCGACCCACCGCGTTGTAGCGGACGCCGAGATTGGTCAGCGTCGCGGCGAGGTTGGGTAGGTAGGCCGGGTTCTCCTCAGCCAGTGCCCGGTAATAAGTGACCGCTTCCTCCGTCGGTGCCACCGCATCCCCACGCCGACCCCAGAATGCTGCGATATCAGCTACCTGAAGCGCGGCCAACGCCACATCGGCTCGGAGTTCGGATCGCTCGGATGCGATGTCGCGCAGACCAGCAAGCCCCTGGAAACCCGCGTTGGCCGCGTGTACCCAGGCATACCGCCACAAATACACAGGCGTCTGTGCCGGCACCCCTTCGGTCAGCAGTTGGTCGTACTGACTCAAAAGCGCTGCAGTGACAGGGAGGGCCGCAGGGTTAAAGGGATCCACACCAGTGGGCCGGAAGGGCACCCGCAGATGATCAGCGAAGCTCTGATGCGCCAACCGGTACACCGCGACACCGGTGTCACCGTCCTGCACGACATAGCGACCCAACTGGTCGAGCACCCAACTCACGTCGTCACGCCCCAGATCGGTCCCAGCCAGCACGGAAGCGACCGTCAGCCACTCCTGTTCAGGGAAACCGGCCCCCACCGCCCAGGTCAGGGCAGTCACCATGGCACGAGCCACCTCACGTGCGGCGGATTCACCACCGTCATGCTCGGGAGGGGGCCCGACCCGAGCGAGATCGACATCGAAGGCATCCTCGATCGAGTACGCGATCCGGCCTTGCCACCGTGGCAGGACAGTGCTCACCGGCCTTGCCCGAAGCTGATCGGTGATAACCCTGGCCAACAGGAACGGCCGGTCCGCAGCAGCCAACACCTCACCGGTCAAATGCGCGGCCACAGCGGAGGCGTCCATGTCCGAGTGCACCCCGGTGAGGCGTTTACGCACGTAAGCGCCGATAGCGGACCGCGCGGACTCCAGACACTCCGCGCTGTCCAAATCCAGCACCGCGACCGGGAGTAACTTGTCCACCAAGCTGGATCCATCCTGATGAGTCAACGGCCGAGTCGAGACCACCACCGTCGCGAACGGAGCCAGCCTGGCGATAAGATCCTCAGCAATGGAGAAGGCCTGACCGCGGGCCTCGTCCAGCCCGTCGATCACCACGACCGCCGGGTCGGCCCCGGCTTCCATCGCCCGCTGAACCGCCCCCAGCAACTCCGCCGCATTACGCCGGCCAGCCGGACCTGGTTCGAGAACGTCCGAGCGAATCAGTTGACCGTCGAGTGCTTCGGCGACCCGTTCGACCGTCAGTCCTCGCGCGTGGACATGCGCTGCCACCGACCCGACACCAGGGTCCGCATGCCCCCACCCCTCATCAGCACGCTGTAGCCGGTCACGCTCATGCGGGTTCGACACCGACACCACCCGGCCGACGACAGCCGACTTGCCAGTACCCGCCGACCCCACCACCACCCGCACCCCGGCCTCGCCTGCCAGGGCCCAGGACACCACTGTGTCCACCTCGACGGTCCGGCCGGTGAACCACGACCGCGCATCACCGGGATCGCCGCCGCGCGCTGCCCGCAGGAGGTGCTCGACAACCTCCTCCGGCGCACCCGCGTCGTACAGCGGGTTCGGCACGATCGCCAACGGGTGCCCGTTCTTGAGGAACTCCGGCCGCTGATCGATCCCCGACCACTCCTCCTGCAACGCCAAACCCAGGTCCTCGCCCAGGACTCGATCGTTGTGTTTGGACCAGCGCCGTTGCTGATCCGCCGAATCCGGTCCCTTGGTCAGCAACTTCACCAACAACCGGCCGAACGCCCCATCACGTGCACCGATGTCCGCCGCGGAACACGACACCAGCATCCCCAGCCACACCCGGTCGCCCGAGGTCTGCACCTGCTCCAGCAACTGTCGAGCCATCGCGACGGAATCCAAAGCGGCACTTGCCTGGCAGGTATCGATCATCAACAGAAGTTGACTCGCGCCGGACAAGACACAGTCGCGGATCACCTCCGACGCGGCCACACCGTCGGCCTTGTCGCGGGTGGCCAGCCGCAATCCACCCCGATCGGTGCCGTGACCACTCCACAGCAGCACCAATGTTCCGCCGTCGGCACCGCCGTGCACCGACTCCAGATGTTCCTGCACCGCAGCACGATTGGGATCGATCAACGGCTCACCCGCGAACGCCGGTAACAGTGCCTTCGCTACCGCCTCGACATCAGCGACCGCATAGTCAAGATCAGCTAACTCTGACGAGTCGTAGTGATCGATCCCCACGCCGACAAACACATCACGCCGCACTACGCCGCTCCCCGCTGTACGAGCCCTCAGACGTTGCCACCCAACGCCACGGCCATCCGCACCAGCGCATCGACGGCACGGTCCGAACAGCCACAGCGGGTCCCCTCAGGTCACCCCTTTCAGTCGTCCACACCACCAAAGTCGTTACCGGACATGCACGGCGACGCCATGTGTCAGCCGCAGGCATTACCCGTGCATGCCGGGATATGAATGGTTCTCACGCATTGAATCTTCAACCAGTGAAAGAAAGCTGACTGTCCGAGTGCGTTACCACGTTGTTCGAGCCCTCGCCTATGAAGAAGCACGAGGTTCCTTCAGCGGGCCCGAATCAGCTCCGATCCAGGATCGGTCACCATGGCCCTAATGCGAGGCAACCCACCATGGTCTGCACCGCAGCCACGAGCTCACTGTGCACGAGCACTGCCGGATGAAGACCATTCGCGTGAGCCCATAGCCCAGCCACCGCTGAACCCGCGACGGCGCGAGATGCCTACGAGCCCCTAAACCTTCGCCACACAGTACCGACAGGCAGCTGACGTTCGCGGGTCCACACATCACCAGACTCGCCACGCGCTACTATCACCAAGCAGAAGCGCGAAGGCCTGCACAACTTGAGACATATTGATCTCAGCGGAACCGAAGAGACGACCACTTGTCTACGCGGTAAAACTCCTCCCCCAGTGTCGACCCAAAACTCGCTGACCTGCGGAAACGTTGACACCAGAGCGCAGTTGACGTCAGCTCGACGTTGTACGACTCGGGTCGGGCACGATCCGCGCTCCGGATCCGCTCCTTCTCCTTCTGCCACCGCCCACGCATGCAAGTTGACGAGCGGCCTTGACAATCCGTCAAGTGACGGTGGAAGAACCGAACCACAGCGCCACCCGATGCCTCAGCAACCTGCATCCTGGATGTCAAGAACATGCGCTCACAACGCGGTGCTCACACCGGATCGCGACGTCGTGCGCATCTGACATCGCATCCCGGTGTTGCACAATCCTGGGTGTGGCTGGGCCATCAGAAGGTCAACAGGCAGATCTCCAGGTGGTGCTGATGGCGAACAGCTTCTGGGACGGACCCGAGGGTCAGGAGATCCGCTGGCGTCGGAGGTGGCTACGTGTTCGCAGGCTGCACCTAGACGGCGAGCCGGAACAGAAGGGCCAGCGCGGTGGTCGATACCGAACGGCTGCTGCACAACGAGGCCTGGTCGATCAGTTGGCCGCATTCAGCCATGGCCACTTGACCGGTCCTGTCGTGCTCGATGTTCAGTTCTACAGTGGTCGGACGCAACCACCCGGCCCACACAAACTGGCCAAGCATCTACTCGACGTCCTCGGCGCTGTCCGAGCCGACACGCGACTGCCCGGTCGTCGGCACGTGCTCTACCGGGACGACCGTCAGGTGAAGCTGCTCCACGTGACTCTATGGACTTCACCGCCCGGCCAAAGCGATCCGAGCACCCCGCACACAGCGATCACCGCCAGACCCCTACGTGACGTCGTTGCTGATCTGGACCTGGTGCGAACGGTCGACGAATGGGACAACCGCTACGGAGACCACGACGACGATTCCCCGTTGACGATCCCTCCGATTCCTGATCTCGACCATGAGCAGACCTTCGACCCCAGCTTCGCCGCCGGTCTTGAGCAAGCGGAGGACCGGCGAAGGCTCAATACCACCTTGGCCGCCCTTGACCATGGCCGTCTGCAGCAAGCCTTGCTGTCGCGAACCGATGCCCTGCTCAGCCGCATGCTCAGCAACTCATCGGACTGGATCAGCGGCGCTCGTCCACGTCTGCGTCCGTATTCTGACCATCCTGGTCTGAACCAGGCCTATGCCGAACTTGACCGCACCATCGCGGACAGCCGTGAGCTGCTGCTGTCCGGCCCGATCACTCTGCCGCTACCGCAACTGCCCCAGGTCCGCGGCCAAGGCGCAGAATTTGCTGCCGCCGTTCATCGGGCGATCGAGGAGATCACGTCCCGGCAACCGGTCTTCGCGCCACTGTGCGTGCCACTGAAGGTCATCCTGTTGGTCATCCCGCCCGACCAGGGCAAAGACCTGGACAACCTGGCTTTGCAGGTCCTTCCCGTCGTCGAACAGGTACTGCGCCCACCATCCATCAACTCCTACGAGGTCATCGAACTGACGAGAACACCCGTTGACCCACCCGCAGGCCTTATGCGACTCGGTCTCGGTGACGGCCACGATCCACGTAGCACCTGGAAGCAAGTGACTGACTACGTGGAACGAAGGATGGAACGCCGCTAGAAACTCCGAGACGACGACTCAACCGACGTGGACGTTGATGCCTCTCACCGCCGTGCCCTCTATTGCTGCACATACCTAATAACGTGCGGTCGAATGCACTCAGTGATGCTCGGGGAGCTGGCGAGTAGGCCGTCACGGACCAATAAGATAGACACTTTCTGTGAACCACCGCCGCAGCCATGCCCATGAGCGGCCCTTGGTAGCAAGTTCGCGTGCGCTTGCCGGACTTGGGATCCTTGCTGGGAGCCGGGCTGCGAAAGGTCCATTCATCCAGGAATGCCTGGTTCGACAACCCTCGATGCCACCGTCACCCGATAAACCCGCGATACTTCCTGCACCCGCGTAACTCTCCACGCCCACCTGAAGATCCCACTTCTGCCATCGCGCCAACCAGGCATTAACGGCCCTTCGTCACGAAAGTCTTTAATTCGGACTTCTACACAGAAGATGCGTACGGAAGGCCTGATCAAATCCGAGTCGCGATCACGCTTCGATCTGCAAGGCCGGATCACCAAGGGGATGGGTAGTGGAGTCGAAAAACAGCACTTGCAGAGGACGCAAGTCCTTTCTTAGCTGAAGTTTAATCGCCATGATGTCAGCGGGATCTTGATGGGGGTATACGGATACGGCAATCGAGCGCTGCTGACCAGTAGCCAACGCCTCAGCGACGTGACGGTCCGAAGCTCCCAGGCCTGCCCCGAAGACAACTGTGTGTGCTTGATCCTCCTGCAAGCGGCGGTGCGCGAAGCTCAAGTAGTCCGAACGTTGGATGGCGCGCAGTTTGTCAATGGATCTACCCTCACTGACAAACAGAGGTTGCTTACGCCTCTCTGCTCGATAGCGGCCTCGGAGGTCATCGAGCAGTCGCTGATGCAGATTGGCGGTGGTCCACTTTCCGCTTGCGCCAGTGACGGCATCACGCCAAAGATGCAGGCCGCCGTGCAAGTGCAGGATCTCCGTCTTATTTATACCAACGTTGGCATTGAGAGCGTCGAATGTGCTGCCAGCGTTCCAAAAGAGGTCCGCGACCCTCGGCCGAATACTATCGAGCTGAAGGGACCAGTACAGCAGCAGATCATAGTTCAGGGTAAACACTGTCTTATATCTCACCATGTGCTGACCGAGCGCTTCACGAGTGGGCGTCGGAACGACATCCCACGGAACATGCGTTGCCCCAACCGCGTGAAACAGGCCATCACGTACCTGGTCATAGACAGGATCCACCCAGTCGAAAGGCGCCCCCACCGCAGAGGCCAACCCCCGCGCCAAGGACAGCCCTGCCAACACCTCTTCGAAGTTGGAGGTCTCCAGCTGCTCAAAAGCAGCTCGAGCTGACTTGTCAAACTCGCTCACAGCGATCTCGTACAACGAGGTGTAGCTGAAGCCGGACCAGATGTTCACGCTGGCCCCATTGCCGAGCAGCAAGGTGTTCCAGTCTGCTTGGTCTTCGATCTCTGGCCAGGCCGACAGGTTGGGGGTAACCGCGACATCAATCATGGTGTCCCATAGCTCCTTCAATCTCTCGTGAAGGTGCCCATCATGCCGTGAGCAGACCGGGTTCCTCATCGCCACACCGCAGACACTGCCTAACCAGTCAGGCCTTCGACAGTACGGGAGCCGCTACGACTAGTTCGTTGACCACGAACTTCCGCCGGGTTGATGACACTCAGACGGAGTCTGCGGATCGCGTTGTAAAGACCCATGCTCGGTGATTTAGCCGTCGTCAAGCATGGGAACAACTGATGGCCGAACCGGTCCAAGCCCGCCGATTATCCGAGCACGAGGACCGCCGCCTGCTGCACTACGTGCGCCGGGGCTGGCAAGGCACGATCCGGATGCGACAGGCGATGATCATCCTGGCTTCGTCGTCCAGAACACCGGCCCCGTCCATCGTCTGACTGTTCGCCGCGGACGCCGACACCATCCGGGATGTGATCCACGACTTCAACACCCGCGGTCTGGCAGCCCTGGACCCTAACTGGGCGGGAGGCCGTCCCCCGCCTGATCAGCCCCAACGACGAAGCATTCATCGTGGCGACGGCCAAGGTCGCCCCGCTCGGGCGGGCCTGCCCTGCCCTCGGTGGAGCCTGCGCGAACTCGCCGCCCACCTGGCCCGCAACCCCGACCGGCGGGTCCGCCTCGGCCGGGAACGAGTACGGCAGATCCTGCGCCGGCACGGAATCAGGTTTCCAACGCACCCGGACCTGGAAGACCTCGAACGACCCCGCCGTCGACACCAAGCTCGACCGCATCGACGAGGTCCTGACCCGTTTCCCGCACTATTTCGACTTCGACCAGCTCGGGCCGCTGTCCATCCGCCCACACCACGGTTCCTGCTGGGCGCCGAGAACCAGACCCAACCGGCTGCCTGCGAGCTACCGGCGCACACACGGCATCCGCTACCTCCACGGCTGCTACTCCATCGGCGAAGACCGACTCCGGGGCGTGAACCGTCACCGCAAAGGCGGCGACCAAAGCCTGACCGTGTTGAAGTCGATCTATGCTGCCAGACCCGACGGCGCGCCTATCTACGTGATCATGGACAACCTGTCGGCCGACAAGACGCCTGGGGCCCTCAAGTGGGCGACGTCCCACAACGTCGGGATCTACTTGACCCCGACCCACGCCTCCTGGCCAACCCTATCGAAGCGCGGTTCGGGCCTTCACGGACCTTCGTCATCGCGAACTCGAACCACCCCGAGCACGTTGTCCTTGCCCGTGAACTGCAACGACACCTGCGTTGACACAACGCCAACGCGAGACACCCCCGACATCCTCGCAGCCCAACGCCGCGAACGAGCTCGTGTCCGGAGCGAAGGACATCAATGTTGGGGTCGAGCACCCACCCGGACCGCAACCTGACCAACCCGGCAAACCCAAGTCGTCAGCGCACTAGCCCGGCTGCCCGCGGCGTGCGACGAGTTCGTCCTCGATCCGCCGCAAGGTCGCGTTGACGAGGTCGAGGGTCTCGGGGTCGTCGATGATCCCCGCGAGCGTCCGGCTCCACGAGTCGCGCAGGTGCCGGAGGTCCTCGTGTGCTCGTGCGGTGGGATAGAGGTGCACGCTGCGGGCGTCGTGTGGGGCGACATCGCGGCGCACGAGCCCCTTCTCCTCAAGGGTGCGCAACGCCCTGCTGAAGTTGCTGGAAGGCAGCAGGGTCGCTTCCGACGCCGCCCGCGCTGACGTGCCCGGATTGCGTTGGATGAAGCGGATGACGGCGCTCTCGACGGGGGTGCACATGTCGATGGCGCGGTCCTGCGAAGCGCGGATCTGCCGCCCGACCGCGAGGACCAGGTCCGCGAGGTCGAAGAGGCGGGAGACCTCGGCGTCGTTCACCGGACCATGATAACTTAGCTATCGAATGATAGGTGTCAGATGATAGGTAATGGCACCTCCGAGACAACGGGAGGCACAGCAGATGGACATCAACGGAGCCGTGGTGCTCGTGACCGGAGCGTCATCGGGCATCGGGGCGGCGACGGCACGGGCCGCGTCGCGAGCCGGTGCGCGAGTGGTGCTGGCGGCGCGCAGGGAGGAACGCATCCGGACGCTCGCCGACGAGCTGGGCGACGCCGTGGCGGTGCGGTGCGACGTGACGGATCCCGAGCAGGTCGAAGTGGCCGTGCGCACGGCGAAAGACGCGTTCGGGCGGATCGACGTGCTGGTGAACAACGCCGGTCAGGGCCTCCACGCCCCGATCGACGAGATCGACCCCGACGACTTCCGCGCCGTGCTCGACCTCAACCTGGTCGCGCCCCTGATCACCATGCGCGCGGTGATCCCGATCATGCGCGAGCAGGCGGCGGGCAGCATCGTCAACGTGAGCTCCGGGATCACCTTCGGGGCCCTGCCCGGATCCGGCGCCTACGCCGGGTCCAAGGCGGGTCTCAACAAGCTGTCCGCGGTGGCGCGGGCCGAACTCGCGAACGCGGGCATCGCGGTCTCCACGATGTACCCGTTCATCACGGCCACGGAGTTCGTCGACTCGATCCGGGCGGGCAACGAGGCCGCGTCGGCCCTGGAATCCAGCCACGCGCCGCAGCCCCAGACGCCTGACCAGGTCGCCGAGGCGATCCTCGACCTGGTCAGGACCGGCGCCGAGCAGGCCGACCTGGTCCCGGAGCGGTTCGGCGGCAGCTTCAAGGGCTGATGTCGGCGACAGGCACGACACGCGGTAGTCCCGCGGCCAGACACTCAGATCGTCGGAGTTCAGGCATGGCTCCAGCCCGTCGTTCCGGACGACGAACGTTCCTCGCATGACGCGCTGGCCCACGGCTACACCAATGCTGCGTTGGTGCCGTGGATCCAGCGAAGGGAGATTCGCCGCGAGCAATCGCCTTTGCAGCGTGCCCGCGTAGAAGGTCTGCGAGATCACCACTAGGTCGTTGATCAGCGCTGTTGGACGGCCTTCCGAGAAGTAGCCCAGCCGTCGCAACGCCCACCGCGACCAGAGCAACCCACCGTCGAGGGCAAGAGCGACCATCTCGTCGCGGAGATCAGGGGTCCGCGCACGACCGTGCCCGCCGCCGAACTCGTTCCTGATGTTGCCCAGGTTCCTCGCGATCTTGCTCGCCTGGGTCGCAAGTTGTCCGAACACGGACTGGTTGGCCAGTTCGCGCCCTGGCTGCCCGGTCAGCAGCGTATGGGCTTGGGTCACGACTGCGTCGAACGAGGCGTTGGACGCGGCGGGTGTTCCGTCGATCTCCAAGACGATGCGGGAGATGCTTTCCACCAAGCACTTGATGTCGCTGAGCGCCTGCGAGCCGTCACCGGCAGCCAGCGAGCGGCCGAGCCGGCCTGCCTCCCGCTCGATGCAGGCCCAGTGGTCGTCACCGAGGTAGTCGGGGCGGGCAATCTCGAAGCGGGCGTACTGGTCGTTCACATTCCCGAGCATCGCACGCCACCATCTGCCCCGACGGAGACGACTAGAGCGGCCAGGTACCAATCCGGCGCAGGATTCGCAACAGAGCCTGCACGTTCATCACGCCGAGGGCGTTGGATCGATCTGGCGGCGGCGTTCGAGGAAGACGGTGTCGCGCCAGCGGCCGTGGTGCTGGGCGATGCGGTCGCGGACGCCGAGGGTGCGGTAACCGGCGCTGTGGTGCAGGGCGAGGCTGGCGCGGTTCTCGGGGAAGATCGACGTCTGCAAGGTCCACAGGCCAGCCGCGTCGGCGGCGGTGACTTGCTTGCGCAGCAACGCTTTGCCAACACCTCGGCCGCGGAAGTCGGCGCCGACGTAGACCGACGTCTCGGCTACTCCGGCGTAGCAGTCACGGGCCGACACCGCGGTCGAGGCGGCCCAGCCCGCGACCTGCCCGTCGACTTCGGCGACCCAGCGGTGATCCGGCAGCCACTTCGCCTCCAGGGTGGCGCGGTCGGGCGTCTCGGTCTCGAAAGTGGCGTCACCGGTAGCGATGCCTTCGGTGTAGACGCGTCGTACGGCTTCCCAGTCTTCAGGCCGCAATTCTCGGATCGTGACGTCGTTCGGGATGTCGGTGGGACAGCACGGTGCTGGAGCGAGCATGCCCATCACGACGTCGGCAGCGTGCGGCAAGCCGGTGCAACAGGAGGGATTGACGCTGACGAGCGTGGTGGTGCCCTGTTTGCGCAGGCTGACGAAGCCGACCTCGGCCAGCTTGCGGACGTGGTGGGAGCAGGTCGACTGGCTGATGCCGAGTTGCTCGGTCAACTCCCCCACCGTGACCGGTTTGCTCGCGACCGCGACGGCGTGCAGCAGGCGCACGCGGGTGGGTTCGGCCAGGCAGGCGAACCACTCGGCGTAGGTGGACGCGTCTTGGGGTGCGATCAGGCCTGGTTGCGGCGCCGTGGTCGTCATACGACCGAGTATCGACCCGGATCGATGGTTGCGTCAATCGAGCGCGGTCGATAGAGTTCAGCCCGCTGGATCGACGTCAATCGATAAATGGGGCTTTGATGAACGACTTGCCGGTGGTTGTGGTCGGCGCTGGCCCGGTCGGGCTGGCCGCAGCGGCGAACCTGGTCGAACGCGGAATCACGCCACTCGTGCTGGAAGCCGGCTCCGAGGCCGGTTCGGCGGTGGCTCAGTGGAACCACGTACGGCTGTTCTCGGCGTGGCCCGAGTTGGTCGATCCCGCCGCCGCACGCCTGCTGGAGGCCACCGGCTGGCAGCGCCCGACCGAGGGCTACCCGACCGGCGCCGAGTGGGCCGAACTGTACCTCCAGCCGCTGGCGAAGGTGCTGGGTGACGTGGTGCGCTACGACGCGAAGGTCGTCGGCGCCGCTCGTCGCGGACGCGACCGAATCGTCGACGCGGGTCGCGAGTCCGAACCGTTGACGGTGCACGTGGTCACGGCCGACGGCACCGAGGAGCGCATCACCGCTCGCGGCGTCATCGATGCTTCCGGCACGTGGAGTTCGCCGAACCCTCTGGGTGGCGACGGGTTGCCTGCGGTCGGCGAGCGCGCCGCCGCCGACCGGATCTCCTACCGGGTGCCGGATCTTCAGGACCCCGAGGTCGCCGCGCGGTACACGGGCAAGCGCGTGGCCGTGGCAGGCAGTGGCCACTCCGCACTGACCGCTCTGGTGGCGCTGACTGGGCTGCCCGACACCAAGGTCGTCTGGCTGCTGCGCCGTGGCGCGGTGGGCAACGTCTTCGGTGGCGGTGACGCCGACCAACTGCCGGCCCGTGGCGCGTTGGGGCTGAGTGCCCAGGAGGCCGCGCGCGCCGGGCAGGTCGAGACCGTCACCGGGTTCCGCACGACCGAGGTCGAGCGCGACAGCGATGGCAGGCTCGTGCTGGTGTCGCAGGATGGGCACCGCTTGGAGCCGGTGGACGAGGTCGTGGTGCTGACCGGGTTCCGCCCGGACCTGTCGTGGCTCTCGGAGATCCGGCTGGACCTGGACCCCGTGTTGCAGGCGCCGACCGCGCTGGCGCCGTTGATCGACCCGAACGCGCACTCGTGCGGCACGGTGTACCCGCACGGCGCCGCCGAGCTGGCCCAACCGGAGCCGGGCGTGTTCCTGACCGGGATGAAGAGCTACGGCCGGGCGCCGACGTTCCTGGCGATGACCGGCTACGAGCAGGTGCGCAGCGTCGTGGCCAAGCTCGCCGGTGACGACGAGGCCGCCGCGCGCGTGGAGTTGACACTGCCGGAAACCGGTGTCTGCGGCGGGGCGGGCGTGTTCGATGTCGTCGAGGCCGACAAGCCCGCCGAGAGCAGTGGCTGCTGCGCTCCGGCGGAGCCGCAGGTGCTGACGCTGACCGCGCCTGGCTCGCGCTGATCGCATGGTGACCACGGACGTCGAGCAGTCCGGCACTCGGGAAGACGGTGTCGGACTGCGGTGGGTTCTCGGCGTTCTGTGCCTGACCCAGATCACGAGCTGGGGCGTGCTGTTCTACGCCTTCCCGGTGTTGGCTCCGACGATCGCCGCCGATACAGGTTGGTCGATGCCCACGGTGATCGTCGGGTTCTCGCTGGCGCAGATCATCAGCGCGGTCGTGGGTATTCCGGTGGGCCGGGTGCTCGACCGCCGCGGACCGCGGGTGGTGATGACCGCAGGTTCGGTCCTCGCGGTCGGCGCGGTCGTGCTCCTGGCCACGAACACGAGCTACCCCGGCTTCCTGATTGCTTGGTTGCTGATCGGTACCGCGATGGCCGGTGTGCTGTACCAGCCCGCGTTCGCGGCACTCACCCGCTGGTACGCGGAACGTCGGGTATCGGCGTTGACCGCGTTGACCTTGGTGGCAGGACTGGCCAGCACGGTGTTCGCGCCCCTGAGCGCGTTGCTCAACGAGCACGTCGGGTGGCGGAAGACCTACCTGGTCCTGGCGGTGGCCCTCGGACTGATCACGATCCCCGCGCACGCCCTCGGGTTGCGGCGTCGGTGGCCGACACATCTCGCGACGACCAAGGACGTGAGCCATCCCGAACGGATCGCCCGGAGTCCTGCTTTCGTGACGCTGGTCGTGGCACTGAGCCTGGGAGCGTTCGCCGTGTACGCGGTGGTGGTCGCGCTCGTTCCACTGCTGACCGAGCGCGGGCTCTCCACCACGACAGCGGCCTGGGCACTCGGTCTCGGCGGAGTCGGACAGGTGTTGGGGCGCTTGGGTTACAGCAAACTCGTGGCCAGGACCTCGGTACGCACCCGCACGACCGTCATCCTGACGATCGCAGCGGCCACGACCGTCCTGTTGGGACTCCTACCTGGGCCGGCGGTCCTGCTGATCGGGGCGGCCGTGCTCGCGGGCAGTGCTCGTGGGGTGTTCACCTTGCTCCAGGCCACCGCAGTGTCCGATCGATGGGGTGCGGCGCACTACGGCCGTCTTGGCGGTCTGCTGTCGGCTCCGGTCGCCGTGGTCACCGCGCTCTCGCCGTGGGTGGCGACCGCGCTGGCAGGTGCGCTGGGCGGCTACTCGGCCGTCTTCCTCGTTCTCGCCGCGATCGCGGTGCTCGCCGCAGTTGTGTCGCTCGGATCAGTCCCGCGACGCGCACACTGAAGGACGTGGCCATCGAGCCGATCGTCATCGGCGGCATCCCCGTCCCGGACAGCCGTCCGGTGTTCCTCGCCGTGCTCGGCGTGCACGTCCTCGCCGGTACGGTCTGCGTGATCGCGGGCGCGACCGCCGCGTTCTTCCGCAAACGTCGTGGACCGCATCCGCGCGCGGGCCGGGTCTACTACCTCTCGTTCATCGTCGTGTTCGTCTCCCTGGCCACGCTGTCGGTTCTTCGCTGGCCCGCGAACACGCACCTGTTGATCATCGGCACGATCGCGTTCGCCGCCGCGGCCGTCGGTGTGCTGGCTCGACGACGTCGAGGGTGGAACTGGCCACGGGTGCACGGAGCGTTCATGGGCGTGTCGTACATCGGTCTGCTGACCGGGTTCTACGTCGACAACGGACCGAATCTGCCGCTGTGGCGGGAACTTCCACCCGCGTCGTTCTGGGTGCTGCCCACGATCGTCGGGGTTCCGGTTGTGCTGATCGCCCTGCGACGGAACGCGAGTTCGAGGAGTGCTAGCAGCGGAAGTCGCCGAGATCCGTCCCGCCCACCACGCCCTGAGTGAGTGGTCCGGCGCCGCGCAGCCATTCCTCGGTGGGTGCGAGGACGTCCGGACGCAGCCGGTACCAGCTCCACGTGCCGCGACGTTCGCGCGAAAGGACACCGGCGTCCACCAGCACGCGCAGGTGGTGGCTCAACGACGCCTGGGGCATGTCGAACTCGCGGGCCAGGCCGCAGAAGCACGCCTCGCCGTCGTTCGCCCAGCGCACGAGCGTGACCAGCCGGACCCGGATCGGGTCGGACAGGGCCTTGAAGACCTTCGCCATGCCGTCGACGCGCTCGCTGACGTCGGCGTCCCCCGCCGCCGACCGCGTCGGAGCCACCTTGGCCCGGCCGTTCCCGTTCGTGTTCACGTTTCCATCTTCACCCGTCCACACCACCACGGCCAACGGCCAGGGCATTCAGCCAGCCGACGCCTATATTGACATTCATCGATCAAGGCCGCCTGACTTGTATTGATGAAGTTCGATTCAACAAGGTCAGACGCTTTCCCTGGAGAGGACACGACGATGGCTCACATCGCGGACAGGCCGCCCGTTCGACTCATGGTGCCGGCGCGTCTCGTCAACTCCCTCAACTGGGCTTCCAACCACGGCGCGCAGTGGGGAAGCATCGCCGCCGCGGCATGGATCGTGATTGTCCGCGCGGTCGGCGAACCGTGGTGGGCCGCCGCCCTGTGCGGCGTGCTCTTCGGCGTTGTCGCCGTGCTGTGCCCGCCTTCGGCTTCCCGCATCGACGACGACCGATGACGGAAACCGATTCGGTTCAGCGAAGTTCGGCCACGATTTCGGCCACCGCCGCTTTCGCGGTGCGTCCCACACCGATCAGGGTGGCGGAAGCAGGTCCGGTCCAGTTGCCGTAACCGAGCAGGTGCAGACGGGCCTCGCCGATCGCCCTGGTGCCGTCGGTGGGAATGAGCCCGTTGGCCCCCCGCAGCCCCAACGGCGCCAAGTGGCTCAGCACCGGGCGGAAGCCGGTGCACCAGATCACCACGTCGACGGGTTCGCGGTCCCCACCCGGCCAGACCACGTCACGTCCGTCGAGGCGGTCGAACATCGACCGTGCCACCAGCAACTGCTTGTCCCGTGCTTCACGCACGGGCGGCACCGCCACGATGTCCCCGAGCCGGCCGATGCCATCGGGTCGGGTCGTCGCGATGTCGAACAGCGCCTTGCCGTCGATCTCGTCCGGCAGGAAACGCGGCGGGCGGGCGGTGGCCCACGTCAGGTCGACGTGCTCGGCGAGGTCCGCGGCGATCTGCGCGCCGGAGTTGCCGCCACCGACGACCGCAACCCGTCGCCCGGCGAACTCCTCGGGCCCGCGGTACTCGACGGTGTGGAGTTGCCGACCGGAGAACCTGCCGGGAATCGCGGGGACGAACGGTCGCCACCACGTTCCGGTCGCGCTGATGACCGCGCCCGCGGTCCAGTCGCCGGTATCGGTCTCGACCCGCAATCCGTCGTGCACCCGATGGACCGAACGCACTCGGACAGGGCGCTGGACCGGAAGGTCGTAGCGTTTTTCGTACGCAGCCAAGTACTCCACCACGTGCGCGGCCGGTGGATAGCCCTCGCGGAACGGCGGCATGGGCCAACCCGGCAGGGAACTATGCCGAGCCGGGGAGAACAGCCGCAGCGAGTCCCAGCCGTGCGGCCACGCGCCGCCGGACTCGGTTTGGGCGTCGAGGACGACGTGGTCGAGGCCTGCCCGGCGCAGGTAGTAGGCGGCGGCCAGACCTGCTTGGCCGCCGCCGATCACCACGACATCAGCTTTCAGCGCGGGCCACCCAGCGCCGGCGCAGCCAGAGGCTGACGTAGACCAGGCCGACGAGCACGGGCACCTCGACCAGCGGACCGACCACACCGGCCAGAGCCTGACCGGAGGTCACGCCGAACACGCCGATCGCCACGGCGATGGCGAGCTCGAAGTTGTTGCCCGCTGCGGTGAACGCCAGCGTGGTGGTGCGCTCGTAGGACAGGCCGGACGCCTTGCCCAGCGCGTAGGAACCGGCCCACATGATGGCGAAGTAGACCAGCAGCGGCAGCGCGATCCGGACGACGTCCCACGGCCGGGAGGTGATCGTCTCTCCCTGGAGGGCGAACAGGATGACGATCGTGAACAGCAGCCCGTACAGCGCGACCGGGCCGATCTTCGGCAGGAACTTCGACTCGTACCAGTCCCGGCCGCGTGACCGCTCACCGAGCTTGCGGCTGAGGTACCCGGCGACCAGCGGAATGCCGAGGAAGATCAGCACGCTCTTGGCGATCTCCCACGCGGAGAAGTCGATCGAGGCGGTGTCCAGACCGAGCCAGCCGGGCAGCAGGTCGAGGTAGAACCAGCCGAGCACGCCGAACATCACGACCTGGAACACCGAGTTGAGCGCGACCAGTACCGCGGCGGCTTCACGGTCCCCACAGGCGAGGTCGTTCCAGATGATGACCATCGCGATGCAGCGCGCAAGCCCGACGATGATCAGACCGGTGCGGTACTCGGGCAGGTCCGCCAGGAAGATCCACGCCAGGGCGAACATCAGCGCCGGGCCGAGGACCCAGTTCAGCACCAGGGACAGGACCATCGTGCGCTTGTCGCGGGTGACGGTGTCGAGCTTGTCGTAGCGGACCTTCGCCAGCACCGGGTACATCATCAGCAGCAGACCGAGCGCGATCGGCAACGAGACGCCATCGACCTTCACCGCGTCCAGAACGCCTTGGAGACCGGGCACGAACCGTCCGAGCGTCAGACCGGCGACCATGGCCACGCCGATCCACACCGGCAGGAACCTGTCCAGGAAGGACAGGCGGTTCATGACGGCTGACTCGGCCGCGACGGGTTGGGTGTCCTGGCTCAACAGGGCCTCCGGGTGAGGGACTGGGCGCTGGCGGTGTCGGCCAGCGTGGACAAGCTGTCGGCGACCCTGCGTAGCGCGTCAGGCCGGAGCCGGTAGTAGGTGAAGCGACCGCAGGGTTCGGCGTCCACCAGTCCGGCCTCGCGGAGCACTTTGAGGTGGTTGGAGACGTTGGCCTGCTTGGCGCCGGTCTCCTCGACCAGGTGACAGGTGCACAACGCCTCGCCTGCCAGCAGCTCGACGATCCGAGCCCGCATCGGGTCGGCCAGTGCACGCAACACGTCTGGATCGAGTGTCATCGATCCAGACGATACATCAGCCTCTGCTGATGAGTGCAAATTGCTGGTGCCGACAACGTGAACAGCGGCGATCAGCGCGTGGGATCCTGTGCCGATGCGTGGTCTCCTCGACAACGAACTGCTCAACGGCCCACACGAGGTCACCACGCGGTTGCGGCCCGAGCGCTTGGCCCGCCCGGTGGTCTCGGGCGACATGCCGGCTCTGCTCGACGAGTTGCGGTGGCTGTGCCAGGTGTGGGGCGGCGCGGGCCAACCGGTCATCCCGATATCGGACGGCCAGATCGCCGCCGAGTACCAGCTTCTGCTTCAGCGAGAGCAGATCGACCACGTCAGGGAGCGCTCGTATTTGACGGGCGGGACTCCCCATCGCGTCAGCGCTCGGTCCAGCTGGGACTACCCCGCCGTCGTCCTGGCGTCGAAGACCGCACTCACCGACTGGAATCGCGCTACTTCCGTGGTGGAACTTGAGGCCCACGATCCTTGGCTACCCATTTACGCCGCAACACTCGGAACTCTACCGAATACGCCGAACCCGAAAATGATCGACTTCGCCGAATTGCGCAAGGACCTGAAGTTCGAGGAGGTCTTTCCAGTTAAACGACGGCCCGCTGTCGGCTCCCTGGAAGACTTGTTGACCCACCTTGAGGGCAACTACAACACACCGCGGCAGATGAGCAACGTCTGGCTTGCTTACGGTCAACCACCTCATACGGGAATCCGCGATCCACGGTCACCAATACCTGAACCGAACGTGGCCCGACGAACCGCAGGGTCGAATATCATCGTGGCGGTTTCTCCCGGCTCTGTGGAAGATATAGCGCTGCTGTGGAATCTGCGGGCGGCGCACGGTGATCGTCACGTACTTCCCATCGGAATTCCGATCTCGGAACTCACACCTGGAGCCCTGGAAGTACTGAGCGTCCCAGGGCGTGCCAGGATGTTCGGCTTCGAGGGCGGCAGATGTCATCTCACCAGCACATCGGTGTCCCAGTCCGAACTGGAGATCGTGGCGAACGGATGGCGCTCTACGGTGGTGGTCAAGCATCAGGACTTGCTGTTCTTCGGTCCGGCTCCAGGCCGCCCGCACACCCAGGTCGGCTATTGGACCAATGGCGTGACACGACTCGATCCACTCACCGCTGCGGACCGGGACACTCTGTACGCAGCCACGGAGAGCCTGCGCAAGCCACGACTCATCCTTGATGTGCAGGTTCAGGACCACCTGTTGCCGATCGATACCACGATGCGAGGTCACGAGTTCGACGTCAGTTTCCGAGCGGGTATGGCTCAGGTCGCCGTCTCGGAGTTGCGCAGAACAGGCACGATAGAGGTGGCGTGGCCTCCGTCCTGGACATCCTTGGCAGCCGTCGCAAAGACCAAGGGATTGCGGGCGGTCCAGTCCGACGCGGGTTTGGCCGTCGTGGCTTTGCTGCGGTCCCTGGGTTCTATCGACGACGCATTCTGGCTCCAGCACAAGCCGCTTGTCGATCTGCTCTACCGGCTCGCAGAGCGCAGCGGCATGGCGTGGTGGAAGAAGAAGTGGGCGGAGGTGCACAAGAAGCTGATCGACGAAGGAGCCGAGGAGACCGTTCTAGAGGCGCAAGCCGAAGCGCTCGGACGGGACGAACCCGCGATCGCGCCCCCAGGAGAAGGACGTTTCCTCCCCTTCGACGATTTCCGGAAAGCACTCGGTGGCGAACAGGCCGCCATCAAGTGGGTCAACTGGGCAGAGCGCCGCCATCTGCTGGTTCGAGGCGCAAAGATCACGTGCAGCGAGTGCGCGAGCACGTCGTGGTTGCCGATGGCATCGCTACCTCCACCGGTCGGATGCTCAGGCTGCGGTCGTGAAATCGACCAGCCGTACGGACCTCGGGGCTTGACATTCACCTACCGGATCGGAGAGCCGCTCCGGCGCGTGTTGGAGACCGACAGCCTCGGGCACCTGAGCGCGCTGCACTGGCTCACCGAACTGTACGACCGGCACAACCTGGTCGGTGCTCATCCAGGAGTCGACTTCATCGACGAGTCGACAGGCAAGAAGATCGGTGAAGCAGACGTCTTGTTGCTATTCGCCGATGGCAGCCTTGTGCCAGTGGAGGTGAAGCGCCGTATCGCAGGCATCGATCAGAAGGCGATCGGCTTGATGGACACCCTCTCCGACGCCCTTCAAGCTCCCTATGACGTTCTCGCTGTCACGCAACCGGCTCGCGATTGCGTCGCATTGGAATCCGCACGCCGAACTCTGCCGGACCGTCCACGTCTGGTTCTCACAGATGACCAAATGCTCACCAACGAGCCTGTCGTATGGCTCCTGGCAAAAGATCCCTTCGTCTGGTCACCGCGCACCTCCGAGGAGGACGCCGAACGGGAGATCACATTCACTCGAATCCTCAGGGACCACGACCCGGAAACGGCGAAGGACACCGTCAGTAACAGACTCCTCAAGCGTTCGGACTAGTCGCAGCGGCTGCTGGTGCCCGTCGCCGTGCCGGGGATGTCGCGGAGCGGGCCGCCGGGCCGGAGCAGGCTCTCCATCATGTCCATGACGGCGTGGTCGATGCTGTACCAGCTCCACGTGCCTCGGCGTTCGCGGCGTAGGACGCCTGCGGAGACGAGGGCCTTGATGTGGTGGCTGAGCGAGGACTGGGGCATGTTGAAGTCGTCCGCGAGGTCGCAGAAGCAGGACTCGCCGTTGGGTGACTGCCGGACGAGTCCGAGCAGTCGGACCCGGATCGGGTCGGCGAGTGCCTTGAACATCCGCGCCGCCACCGCGGGGTCGCGTTCGTCCGCCGCAGCCGGTACGGCCTGCTCTGCGGTGTCCAGCCCCGTCGATACCATGGTGACATCTTCGTCAATGAGGATGAACGCCTGGTGAACCGGGTGTCCCGACTGGCACCGTGAACCGGTATCCGAGCCCGCGAACGACTCGGATCCACTGCGGATCGTGCTCGTCGTCACCGAAGCGCTTGCGCAGGCGCATCACGTGGACGGTGAGGCTGTTGCTGGCCGTCGGGCGGTCTCCCCACAACGCCGCAATCAGATCCTTGCGGGTGAGCACCGACCCCACTCGTTCGGCCAGGTAGCGCAGGAGCATGAACTCCATCGGTGGAAGCGCCACCTCGACGTCGTCCAGCCACATCCGCGGGACGGTCCCGTCAACCCGCAGCCTGCCCAGGTCGATCACCGTGGGCCTGATGTCGAGTTGTTGCGGTTCAGGTGCGAGGGCTTGGAGCAGCGCCAGCAGCTCCTTGGCTCTGTACGGCCGTCGCACGATGACCGTGGCGCCCGCGTCGGTGGCTCGGGCGCCGAAGTCGCCCGAGCCGGGTCCGGTGCCGACGATCACCGGTACGTCCGGGTCGTCGGCGCGGACGATCGACAGGAAGTCGACCGGATCGAGCCGACCGACCGCCGGGCCGAGCAGGACGACGTCAGGGCAGGTCCGGCCGAGCACCAGCAGCGCCTCGGCCGGGTCGGAGCAGACGCGCAGCTCGACCGGCTGTCCCGCCAGCGCGTCGACCAGGTCATGCACGACGTCGGTGTCGTCGTCGACCAGAAGGACCGCGAGGCGGGCCTGTAACCGACTGCCCGCCGAGACGCAGGCGAGTCTGCGCACGTGGAACTGGGAGTTGTCGGATTCCCACGCCGCGGTGAGCGCCGATTCGCCCATGTCAGCCGAACCTGCCGGTGATGTAGGCCTCGGTGCGGGAGTCGGTCGGGTTGCCGAAGATGTGCTCAGTGGTCGCGAACTCCACCAGTCGTCCGGTGCGGTGGCCCATGTCGTCGGCCTCGGCGGTGAAGAAGCCGGTGCGCTGTGAGACGCGTGCGGCCTGCTGCATGTTGTGGGTGACGATGATGATCGTGTAGGTCGCCGCGAGTTCGACCATGAGGTCTTCGATCTTGGCGGTGGCGATGGGGTCGAGTGCTGAGCACGGTTCGTCCATCAGGATCACCTCGGGTGAGGTGGCGATGGCGCGGGCGATGCACAGCCGCTGCTGCTGCCCGCCGGACAGGCCGAAGGCGTTCTGCTTGAGCTTGTCCTTCACCTCGTCCCACAAGGCCGCGCCGCGCAGGGCTCGTTCGACGACCTCGTCCATGTTGTCGGTCTTCATGCCTGTGACGCGCGGACCGTAAGCGACGTTGTCGAAGATGGACTTGGGGAACGGGTTGGGTTTCTGGAAGACCATGCCGATGCGTCGGCGGACCTCGATGACGTCGACCTCGGGTTCGTAGATGTCGACGCCGTGGTAGGCGACCCTGCCTTGGACCCTGGCTCCGGGCACGAGGTCGTTCATCCTGTTGAGGCAGCGCAGCACGGTGGACTTGCCGCACCCGGACGGACCGATCAGCGCGGTGATCTCCTTGCTGCCGAAGCCCATGGTGACGTCCTTGACCGCGCGGAAGTCGCCGTAGAAGACCTCCAGGTCACGCAGTTCGATCACGCCGTCGGGTGCTCCGTCCACGGGTCGCAGGGTGCTGCTGGGCGCGTCGAGTCGGACGTGCGCCGCGGCCGGTTCGTCGGTGGGCTTGTCGTCGGTGGGGGTCACGCTGGTGTGCTCCGCTCGGGTCACGGGGGTCTGCTCCTTCACGACACGCCTCACCACCGGCGCTGGTAGCGGTTGCGCAGCCAGATCGCCAGGGCGTTCATGGCCAGCAGGACGAGGATCAGCAGCAGGATCGCCGCGTAGGCGAGGTCTCGGAATTCTTGGCGGTCCTGCGGGACGAGGTTGAAGATCTGCACCGGCAGCGTGGTGTAGCGGGAGAGGACGCCGTCGGGGTTGAAGGTCACGAACGTGGTGGCGCCCACCAGGATCAGCGGTGCCGCTTCGCCGATGGCGCGGGACAGCGCGAGGATCGAGCCGGTGGCGATGCCCGGCACGGCGGCGGGCAGAACCTGCCGCCAGGTGGTCTGCCACAGCGTCGCGCCCAGGGCGAGGGAGCCGGAGCGGATCTCCTCGGGCACCGCGCGCAGTGCTTCCCTGGTCGTGATGATGACCACCGGCAGGATGAGCAGCGCGAGCGCGATACCACCCGCGAGCACGACCGCGCCGATCGACAGCGGTGCTCGCACGACAAACGCGAGGACCAGGATTCCGTAGATGACGGTCGGGACCGCGGCGAGGTTCTGGATGTTCAGCTCGATCATCCGGTTCCACCAGTGGTTCTGCTGCGCGTACTCCTCCAGGTACACCGCCGCGGCGATGCCCAGCGGTAGCGCGATGAACGCGGTGAGCGCACTGACCCACAGCGTGCCGTAGAGCGCCGATGCGACACCGGCGGTCTCGGGGCGGATCTTCGACGGCTGGTTGGTCACCAGATCCAGGTCGAACCGAGCAATTCCTTTTTGGACGATGACCGCGAGGAGGAAGAACAGGAAGGCGCAGATGAGCGCCAGGCATGCCCACAGCACGAAGGCGAACACCGAGGGGCCGAGCGTGCCACGGCGGCCTTTGCGCAGACCGTGGTCCAGGGTGAGGGTGGCAGTGGTCATCAGTAGGCCTGCCTGTACTTGCGGACCAGCCTGATGCTGATCATGTTGATCACCAGGGTTATGACGAACAACAGGGCGCCCACGGCGAACAGCGAGTAGTAGACCGGGCTGCCCTGCGGGGCGTCGCCGCTGGCGATCTGGGCGATGAACCCGGTCATGGTCTGCGCACCCTCGCGCGGGTCGAAGGTCAGGTGTGCCTTGCTGCCCGCGGCGATCGTCACGATCATGGTCTCGCCCACGGCTCGGGAAATGCCGAGCACGATGGCCGCGACGATGCCCGACAGCGCCGCGGGGAAGACCACGCGCAGCGTCGTCTTCATCCTGTTGGCGCCCAACGCGTACGAGCCCTGACGCAGTGCCAGCGGCACGGCCGACATCGCGTCCTCACTGAGCGAGGCGATCGTCGGGACGATCATGAAGCCCATCACGATGCCCGGCGACAACGCGGTGTATATGCTGTTGAACTCGAAGAACGCGCCGAGGATCGGTGTGATGATCGTGAGCGCGAGGAAGCCGTAGACGACCGTCGGGATACCCGCGAGCAGTTCCAGCACCGGCTTGAGGACCTTGCGGGCCCGCTCCGAGGCGTACTCGCTGAGGTAGATGGCCGCGCCGAGCCCCAGCGGTACCGCGACGACCAGCGCGATGGCGGTGACCATGAACGTGGCCACGACGAGCGGGAGCACACCCCACGACTTGTCGTCCCAGGTGAACTTGTCGCCGAAGGCGGCCGTCCACTCCGTGCCGAACAGGAACTCCCCGACGCCAACATTGCTGAAGAAGCTGATGAGCGGTGTCAGCAGGGACAGCACGATGCCCGCGGTCACCACGACCGACAACAGGGCCGAGCCCATGAGACCGGCGCGGATGATCTTCTCTCCGACGCGGGACCGTTGCGGGGTCAGGTCGATCTCGGGTCCCTGCCAGGCGGCCGGGTGGCCTCCCGTCTCCGAGAGGCCACCCGTCGTACGGTGACGGGTCGTCACTTGCCCGCCTTCGCCTTCAACACGGTCAGCGCGTCCTTCGCCTTGGTCTTCTGCTCCTCGGTCAGAGGTACGAAGCGCGCGGCCTTGACGATGTCGTCGTTCTTCTCCAGGTAGAACTCGACGAACCGCTCGACCTGCGGCTTCTTGAGCGCCGCGTCGGAGGGGTAGATGAACAGCGGTCGGGCGAGCGGGGAGTAGGTGCCGTCCTGGGCGCCCTTCACCGACGGCTCGACGCAGCCCTTGCCGTTGTCGATCTTCAGGGCCTTGAGCTTGGCGGCGTTCTCCTCGTAGTAGGAGAACCCGAAGTAACCCAGCGCGCCCTTCGCGCCGGCCACGCCCTGCACCGTGATGTTGTCGTCCTCGGTGGGGTTGTAGTCCTTGCGGCTGGCGCCTTCCTTGCCGTTGATCGCGCCGGTGAAGTAGTCGAAGGTGCCCGAGTCAGCACCCGCGCCGTACAGGCCCAGCGGAACGTCGGGGAAGGACGGGTCGACCTGGTTCCAGTTGGTCACCGTCGAGTCGGGCTCCCAGATCTTCTTGAGCTGTACGACGGACAGGCAGTCGATCCAGGTGTTGCCCTTGTTCACCACGACGGTCAGGGCGTCGTTGGCGATCTGCAACTCGGTGAAGTTGATGTTCTTCTCCGTGCAGAGCTTCTTCTCCTCGTCCTTGATCGCACGGGAGGCGTCGGAGATGTCGGTCTCCCCCGCGCAGAACTTCTTGAAGCCACCACCGGTGCCCGAGGTGCCGACGGTGACGTTCACCCCCGAGTTCTCGCCCATGAACAGCTCGGCCGCCGCAGCCGACAGCGGCTCGACCGTGCTCGACCCGTCGAGCACGACCGGCCCGGACAGCGGCTCGCCGCTGCCCTGCACGGCGGTGTTGTTCTGGCCACCACCGCAGGCGGCCAACGTCAACGCGGCGGCAGCCACGATGGTCATCACGTGCGCACGCTTCACCTGGCGGATGGTCACTGACGTGCCTCCTGCTTGGGTCCCGGATCCGTCCGGGAAGACCGCGTCCCGCGTTCTCGGAACCCTTGAATCGAATAATCCCGATCTAAACGTCAGATGAACGACAGGTGACCAGGGAAACTAGAATCGAATAATCCCGATCCAACAGCAGGTCACGCCGACGTCTCGCCGTCCCGAGCAAACGACAGGAGGCCGATGACCTGGTCGAATCGACCTGGAATGAGGGAGTACCAGACCCAGGTCCCCCTCCGCTCACCGCATACGAGACCGGCAGCGGTGAGCACCTTCAGATGGAAGCTGACGGTCGGTTGCGTCACTTCCAGTTCATCAGCCAGGTCGCAGACGCAGGTTTCGCCGACCCCGAGCATCCACAGCAGCCGCACCCTGATGGGACTCGACAGCGCCTTGAACACCTCGGCGACCGAGTCCACCCCTTCACGGTGCGCGGCGGCGGCAAGCGCCGCGCGATGACGATCACCTTCGGAGACCGAGGGCTCGACGACCTGCTACTTCCCGCGACTCGCCACGCGAACGAGCCTAGGGGGTGGATTGACATAAGTCGATTCAAGCTGCTGTGCTTGCATCGAGAAAAGCCGCTCCAACGATCGTGTGAAGCCCGAGGAGACCACCATGACCCGCATCGCGGACGGACTACCCCTGCACGAGATCGGCGACCAACTGCATCGCATCGTCGACGAGCTGGCCGAGAAGTTCCACGGGGTGTTCGGCAGGGACACTGTGCAGCGGTTCGTCACCGAGACCTACGACCTGCTCGACGCCCAGGCCACCGTCAGGGTCCACCTGGCCACGCTCACCGCCCGCTTCGCCAAGCAACGGCTCACCGACTTCGGCCGCGTGCAAGGGCTCACCACGGTGGACGTCCCACAGGTGCTGTTCATCTGCGTCCACAACGTCGGCCGCTCGCAGATGGCCGCCGCGCTGCTGGAACACCACGCCTTCGGCAAGGTCGCGGTCCGCTCGGCGGGAAGCCGTCCCCAAGGCGACATCCCTTCGGTGATCACCGAGGCTCTGGGCGAACTGAGGATTCCGCTGACGGAGGCGTTCCCCAAGCCATTGACCGACGAGGTGGTCCGTGCGGCCGACGTCGTGGTCACCATGGGCTGCGGCGACGCGTGCCCCGTCTACCCCGGCAAGCGCTACCTCGACTGGGACGTCGCCGATCCGGCGGGGGCCTCGCCGTCGGAGGTCCGCCGCATCCGCGACGACGTCGACCGTCGGATCCGCGAACTGGTGTCCGAACTCGTCGGCGACTGAACGCTCTGCGAGACCGTGCATAGCGCGTCAACCCTAGGTCAGCGGATCGGGCGTGGTTGGTCAATCCGTACGCCGCGCACCCGAGTCCACGCACGGCACCAGAGGCCTGTCCGCCACCGCCGAACCCAGGCGTCCGCGTCGCAGGATCCGCAGCGCTGGGCCCTGGCCGCACTCGTTCGGCCGCTACCGAAGATCCACCGATCCTGTTCTGCTGACTAAATGTCGAACAACGGTCACAGTGAGCACGCATCCGCAGATGGTGCGGATTCGATCGAACGATTCTGGGACGACTGGAGAACCGAGCGTCGCGACAGCGGGGTCACCATGGACTCGGTCGCGACGCGCTCAGGCATCAGTAAGACCGTCCTCTACGAGCTCGGCAAACCGGGAAAAAAGGCATTTCTCGCCGAGGAGACGCTGGTACAGACCCTGCTCGCCCTCATCAAGCTGCCCGAGAGCCGACGCCACGACGAACTGGCCCGGTACCGGCTCCTGCTCGCCGCCCACACCAAGACTGGTGAACCCCCGCTGGACTCGCGACCGTCGTGGCGTCGATTATGGCTCACTGCGGCAGCGGCGTCGGTGATCGCCGCAGCCGCGGGCGTCGCCGCCGCGCTACTCCTCCGGTCCCCGACCGCACCTCCCGCCGAGGTGCCCTACGCCGCGATCAGCGTGCAGAACATGGTCGCTTTGGGCGAGAACGACCTACGCCCGGACTCGACATCGGTCTACCTGTCGTCCAAGCGGGTCTCCCGATGCGCGAGCGCGGCGAAGAACTGCAAGGTCGCCGACACCGAGATGGACACCGGCACCCTGCTCGTGGCGACCTGCCAGGCCACCGGCGACGAACTGGTCAACTACAACCTCGACTCCACCTCCTCGGACAACCCGCACCGGGCCCGCTCGAATCGCTGGTACGAGGTACGTCTGCCCGACGGACGAACCGGCTCCATCAACGAGGTCTACGTCCACCCCCGCGACCGCGGTGGACTCGGGCTGTCCACCTGCTCTTGATCACACCGCCCCCGACCACGTCCGGGCCTCCGCCGGACGTCCGGAGAACGCCCGGACCAGTGAAAACCCTCCTCGACACTGATTCAGTCACTGCAGCGGGTACCACGCCCGCCGGGACATCCACAGGGGCAGCACTCCGTGGAACCCACCACCGAATCAGGGGACGACGACCATGACGAAGACGAACACAAGGACCCGTGCGCTCGTGGTGAAGGGCGCACTGGTCGGAGCTAGCGTGCTGGCTCTCACCGGCGCCTCTCTCACTCCCGCCTCGGCAGACGTGGTCAACGGATGCGCGCAGGGCAGATCGGAGTGGTACGGCACCTGCGTCTGGGTCACCACCGGCGGCAAGAACAACGGCAACCACACCCAGTGGGTCGAGAAGATCCAGGTGAACGCCCCCCGCGAGGGTCGTAACACGGCGAGCACGATGGAAGCATGGGCCGGCGACGGCCCGAGCGGGATCGCCTGGTACCAGTCCGGCAGCGGGACCACGTTCACCTGGACGATCAACAAGTGGATCAAGACGGACTCGGGCATCTGCGGGTCCTACACCTGGCCGGGTCGCAGCGACCGCTCGATCGCCTGCATCACCATCAAGGCCTGACCCGACACGAACGGCCGGCAGGACCGGCACCCACCGAATCCGCCGACTAGGGCCGGACACAGCAAGACCGATCCGTTCGGACCTAGTCGGCGGACCCGATGTTCTGTTCGGGCGAAGATGGCGGTGTGCAGGGGTAGCTGGCGGAGTTCGGGGTTAGATGGCGGGGCGGTGATCAAGGAGCGGGGGTCGGCAGAATGCGCCGCCGTGCGGAAGCTCGTGTCCGTTCTCAGTGAACATGGCGGAGTCTCACCGGACGCTCGGCGTATCTGGCCGGTTCTCACGCGGCAGCCCGCTCGATAGCTCGTCCTCACTCTTGGGGTTAATGTTTGTCTCACTGGAGTCGGCTTGTCTCATCGAAGTGACGATATGCGGGCGGTGGATCATCATCGGTCGTGTTCAGCAGGCTCCTCACCTCACTCTGTTGGCGAGAGCGCGACGACCTCGCGGCAACGGTCTCTTACCACTGACGGCTCGTTATGTTGTTTGCGCGATCTTGCGTAGTCCAGGCAGGGTGCGCGACGGTTGGTCAACCACACCTCCGGTGACGGGGACGTGGCCGCTCACCGACGATCTTCTCCCGCAGCAGCGCTACCGCGGGGCTCGTCGCGACAGCCCGCGATGGTCGCGTCCGCTGTCGAGAGGAGGTCGTCGAGGTGGTCGTTCCTTCGAATCGGACGGCTCGGTCGAAAACGCTGGTGCGGACCACTCGGGTCCGCGCCACGCTTCGCCGGGTCGCGCGGTGGCACCGCAATCGGGCACCCCGGATCTGGAAGTGGGTGCGTGTGGCCCTCTTGGTTCTGGAGGGCGTCGTGGCGCCGCTCAAGGGAGAGGCGGCCCTCGCCATCACGGCGAGGGCGCTCCTCGTGGTGGGTGACACGATCGTCGACGCTGGCAGGCATGAGCGACCGTGACACCTGGGTCCGGCCGCCTTGCGGCGGCCGGACCTCCCCTTACAGGGAACAGCACCGATCGGCGCAAGCCAAGGGGCGCCTTCGCGCCGCTATCGTCAAGACAACACGAAAGTGGTTTCGTTCCGACGAATCGGGGGGAGGACTGTTCGGTGACGCCACCGGCTGGTGATACCTGCCAGGTGTGCGGTGATTCTCTGCCCGACTCGACCGAGACAGGGCGTCCTCGCAAGTTCTGTTCGGATCGATGCCGCTCGCGCGCCCATCGCGTCCGGAAGCACGAGACCGAACGAGCCGCGGCACGTCTGGCGCGGCGGTGCGATGTCGAGGTCGCCGGGCACCGGTGCGATCGCGCTGCGGCGTTCTTGCTGGCCGTGGATGGGCGGGAGTTGAAGGTCTGCCCTGCGTGCCGGGAGCTGGCGCTGGCGTTCCTGGTCGGCCAGGGCGCATCCGCGACGGCGGTGGAAGTCAGGCCCATCGCCAACGGGAACACCGAACCGACACGGACCGCACCGCGGCCCTCCGACCGGGGGAAGGTGCTGCTCATCGAGGACGACAAGAATGTGGTCTTCGCACTGAGCCCGTCCCTAGAAGCCAGGGGATACGAAGTCGTGTCGGCCTTCGACGGCATAACAGGACTGCGTGAGGCGATGACGCAGCGCCCCGACGTAGTGCTGCTCGATCTCGGCCTTCCCGACATCGACGGCATCACGCTGCTGCGCAAACTTCGCAGCGCAAGCGACGTCCCCGTGATCGTCGTGACGGCGCGAGGCAGAGTCGAAGACAGAACCCTCGGCCTTCTTACCGGCGCCGACGACTATCTCGTCAAACCGTTTGACATCGGAGAACTCGTCGCTCGCATGCGCGGGGTCATGCGACGATCGATCACCCCGCCCGAACAGGTTTACGATGACGGGGTCCTCCGCGTGGACTTCACGCTGCAGGAGGTTCGCGTCGGCGGTAACGAAGTGCCCTTCACACGCCTCAAGTTTCGACTGATCGAGATTCTCGTCCGGTCAGCAGGCATCATTCAGCCGATTGACGCGATCGTCGCGCACGTGTGGGCGGAATCCGAGGTGACGGGCTTCAGGAAGCAGAATTTGGCGGTCCTCGTCGCCGTCGTGCGCAGAACGCTCAGGGCCGAAGGTCTCGACCCCAACTCGATCGTCACCGCGCACGGCCTCGGCTACTACTACCAACCACCGAACCGGCCCGCGCGACCGGCATCCGGTCCGCGGATCGGCTACAGCCATGCCGAGCGGCTCCTGAACCTGCCTGACAAGCAAACACCCGCCGCGCGGGCACCAGGACACCGCGACGTGCACGACGACGGTGACCAACCACCCCAGGCCACCTAATCCGCCAAGTAGGTCCGAACAAGTCCACCCGTCCGTTGTCCGAACCTGCTCGGCGGACTACAGGTCAACGGCTCCATGTCCCGCTCGCGAAGCCGGTCGACGAGTTGCTTGTCAAAGTCCAACCGCGCCTTCAGCACGCCCAGGAGCCACTTCGGAAAAGACAGCACTGCACCTTCGGTGAGGTGCGCCAGCACTTCGCAGGCGGAGAGTTCGGCGCACAATGACGTCGTTGCTCACCTCTCGTACGTCAGGCTGGCGAGGTCGGCTGCCCGTGCGGCTCGTTCGGCGCGCACAAGTCATCAGATCGTGTCCACGACAGCACTATCGATCAGGCCCTGCGACGGCGCGCGTAGTTGTACAGCAGCACAACGGCGATGGTGCCCGTCCCGATCAGGAGGCCTAAGCCCATCTGTCCCAGGAACTTGTCGCCTTCGAACGACTGCATCATGCTGATCGATCCGACGAAAGTCGCGGGAACGCTGAGCGGCGCGGCGATCTCCCACACGCTCGGTCCGTTGGGCTGATTCTGCGGCGGACTCGGCTGGTACGCGTACAGGTTCGGCGGGTACCCGTATGGGTTCGGTGGATACCCGTACGGGTTCGGCGACGCGGACAAGTTCGGGCGGTGGACCGGAGCGATCGCGGTGGGCTGCGGCGAAAATCTCGCGATCACCAGAAACGGCACCAAGATCATGAACCACACGAGGTAGTAGAGAAGCCCGACACCCCCGATGGACGCGGCCGCCGTCTCCGCCGCGCTCCTTTCGTCGTTCCCGGCAAGTTTTGTGTTCTCGAACGCCCGAGGAAGGATCAGATAGACGGCCAGGGTGTACAGGGCGTAGAGGATGGCGAGAACGAGCATGGCCAAGTGCGCACCGAACACCAGCCGCCTGCGCCTTTTCAGGACGTAGACCTCCATGGGCACGGTCAGAAGCGCTCCGATGCCGAAGAGCACCAGGGCCATGCCGGCAAAGACCGCGCCGACCGCGCTGGTGGTCGCGAGATACCAGGGGCCTTCCAAGTCCCGCGTCAACTGTGCGGCCATCGACAGGTAGAAACCGCAGAACGTCGCGAGAACCGCGAAGATCCGAAACCCGACCAGCAGTCGCACTGCCTCTCCCCGTGATCATCTCGAAACCCGCCAGATCATTCGAGCACACTGAGGTGATCGCACCACTCAGCCAGAACATTTCACCGCGCGGTGACCCGAATGGGTGACCGGGTCGGTTCCGACTGGGACGAGCACGTAATGGTCGGGCTCGCCAACACGACGGTGAGGCTGCGCCCGGACATCGGATTCGAGCAAGTGGCGCTGGCCGGACACCTCATGTTGGCGCCGGACTTCGCGGTCCTGGACGGTCCGAGGCTGCCTGTTGTCGAGCCGTTCGAACTGATGCCGTCGCTGCTTGAGCAGATTGTCACCGAGGCCGAGTGCCGGCGACCACTTGGTCGAGGTCGTAACCAGGCTGCCGACGACCTCGTTGGCGAACCGAGTGGAGGCGGGCAAATTCAACGTTCTTCGACCTCCGACCTACGATCCGCCAACCAGAGCCGAGCAAACCACCACAACACGAGACCAAATCCAGGTGGCGGACCGCAGACCAGCATCGTGCTGACCCGTCACCTTGAAGCGGACCAGACACCCGAGATCCGGGGCAATGTCCGCCACTTTCAGGGCTCAAGGAGACGGGCCGCATAGTTGGCCGTATTCATCGCCGGGTGGACGACCAGCGTCGCGGCGATCCCGGACACCACTTCCAACACAGCAAGTCCATGGTCTTCGACCGCACCGGGGAACAACGCGTCCACCCTGCTTTGACCTCCTGCAATGACTCGACCGCGATGGATCACGCGGACGGCTCGCCGTCGCGTGCGACGACCACCATCGCCACCACGTCGTCGAACCGCGAGGGGATCAGGGCAGGGCGTACCAGATCAGCGCGCCCCGCCGGTCACCGAGCACGAGGCCCACGTTGACGAGAACCTTGAGGCGGAAGCTCACCGTCGGCCGGGGGACTCCGAGGTCCTCGGTCAGGTCGGTGACGCAGGCCTCGCCTCGGTCCAGAGCAACCGGACCCTGACCGGAGCGGAGAGGCCTTGAACAGGTCAGCGACGTCGCCCGTGTCCAGAGTTGGGGTGACCGTCACTCGCCGAGCCGCAGGCTTACCGGCAGCCGGACACCGGTCCGCCGGGCGCTGTCGCCGACTCACCATGTGAGCGAGCCCCGAACCTGGATTGACACAAGTCGATTCAACCTGATGTGCTCTCCCCTGCCGAGGGCCGTATGCCCTAACCGGCCGAGGACTGACCGACCACGTGAACAGCGGGCCGCCACCTTCCGTTCACCTGGATCGGAGATTATCGAACCAACCGCAGTGTCGTCACGAGGAGAACAACGGTGAGCAAGACCCCGGAAGTGCTGTTCGTCTGCGTCCACAACGCGGGCCGGTCACAGATGGCCGCGGCCCTGCTCCAGCACTACGCGCTCGGCAGGGTCTCCGTCCGCTCCGCGGGCTCCGAGCCCGCGGACAAGGTCAACCCCGCCGCGGCCGAAGCGCTCGCGGAGATGGGACTCGACATCACCGCCGAGATCCCCACCAAGCTCTCCTACGCCGACGTGGAAGCCTCCGACGTCGTGATCACCATGGGCTGCGGCGACACCTGCCCGGTCTTCCCCGGCAAGCGCTACCTCGACTGGGCTCTGG
>NZ_JANYMP010000050.1 GCF_025061645.1 Umezawaea endophytica
AGCCTCTAAGTCGGGGTTTTCGGCTACTTGGGGACGAGCGGCCCCGTTCCGCCGGACGATGCCCGGCCCCCGGCCGTCCCCTTACCGTCGAGCCATGCGCAAAACCGTCGAGGTGGTGGGCCTGTTCCTGGTGGCGGAAGGGATCAGCGGCGTGATCGACCACCTGTGGTACCAGCCGATCTTCGGCTTCGTGCTGAACTTCGTGAACCGGGTCGTCATCCCGCGGCTGGACTTCCTGACGGGCCACGAGGTCGTCGCGAACCTCGCGGTGGCCGTGCTGGGCGGGCTGGTGCTGCTCGCCTCCACCGGGCTGAGGAGCGCCGACGCGGCCTAGACCGGCGCGAACGCGCCCTGGGCGATGTCCGCGCCGACGCGGCGCCACCAGTCGGCCTGCCGCTCGGTGTCGACGCCGTCCACGATCACCGTCGAGCCCGTGCGGTGCACGACGGACAGGATCTCCCGCAGCGCCAACGTGACCAGCGAGTCCTCGCGGTCGCACCGGGACTGCCGCCGCACCATCCAGCGGGCGATCCGGACCGCCCGCACGGGCAGGTCCTCCAGGTGCGCCAGGTCGCCCGGCGAGGTGCTGAAGTCGAGGATCTCCGTCGCCACGCCCGCGCTCGCCAGCAGCCGCAGGTTCTCCGCCGCCTCGCCGTCGCCCTGCGACAGCGCGGAGGCGGGGATCCCGAGCCACAGCCGGTCGGCGGGCAGACCGGTGTCGGCCAGGACGGTCAGCACCCTGCTGAGCAGGTCGGGGTCGGACGACTGGTTCGGCGTGAGCCCGACGTGCAGCGGCTGGTCGGTGGTGAGCCCGGTGCGCCGCCGCTGGGCCTCGCCGCAGGCGGAGCCGAGCAGCCAACTGCCCAGCGGCAGGATCAGCCCGGTCTCCTCGGCCAGTTCCGCGCACCGCTCGTGCGGCAGCCTGCCGCGAACCGGGTGCTCCCACGACAACTGCGCGTCCAACCCGACGACACCGCCGCCGTCCAGCCGCACCAGCGGCCGGTGCACCACGTCCAGCTCACCGTTCTCCCACGCGCCGGGCAGCGACACGGCGAGGCTGAACATCTCCCGGTCGCGGTCGTCCTGGTACGGGTCGAACAGCGCCCACTGCGTGCGCCCGTTGCGCTTCGCCCTGGCCAGCGTCATCTCCGCGGCTTCGAGCAGCGACGCCGCGTCCATCCCGGAGGGCGGCCGGTCCACCACGCCGATGCTCGCGGGCGAGGCGATGCCGTGACCGTCGACGTAGAGGGGTTCGGACAGCTCCTCGTTGATCCGCCGCACCGTGGTCACCGCGTCCGGCGTGGTGGGGGAGTTCTCCACCAGCACGGCGAACTCGTCGGCGCCGAACCGGGCGACCATCGCGGCCTCGCCCTCGAACAGCGCCTCCAGCCGGTGCGCGACGCTGTCCAGCAGCAGGTCGCCCACCCGCCTGCCGAGGCCGTGCGTGATCAGCGAGAACGCGTCCAGGTCCAGGTGGTAGAGGGTGATCCCGGTCGCCGGGGACGCGTGCCGCAGCACCCGCTCCAGGCTGGTGGTGAAGTACTGCCTGTTCGGCAGCCTGGTCAGCATGTCGTGCAGCGCCTGGTGGTTGAGCTGGCCGTGCAGCAGGTTCAGCTCGGTGCGGTCCTCGACCACCACGACGAACCGGCTTTCGGGGCCGTGGAGCAGCGGCGCGGTCACCGTGAGCGTCGCCCACGCGCTGTCGCCGTCCTTGCGCAGCAGCCGCTGCTCGCTCTGGACCCGGACCACCGCGCCGCCGAGCAGTTCGGCGTAGCCGTCGCGGAGCAGTTCGACGTCGTCCTGGCGGACCAGGTCGAACACCGTGAGCCCCGCCATCTCGGCCTGCGTGTAGCCGAGGATCTCGCCGAGGACGTCGTTGGTGCGCAGGAACGCGCCGTTCCGGTCGGTCAGCACGACGCCGTTCGTCGTGCTCGTGACCACGTCGTCGAACTCGGCCTCGAACACCCGCGCCCGCTGCCGCGACTCGACGAGTGACTTGAGCAGCGCCTGGCTCATGCTCTCCTGCTGCTCCATGGTGGAGATCCGCAGCGCCTCGGTGTACCCGGAGGCGAACGAGCCGAGCACCAGCACGACGCGCTCGGCGCACCGGCCCGGCGAGGGCAGGTCCGGCAGCGCCAGCAGGCCGCGGCCGAGCACGTCCATGGTCACCTGGAGGCTGGTCGAGCCCGTGCAGCCCCACCCGACCAGGGCGGCGCCGTCGTCCTGCACGTGCTCCCGGACGAACCGGTCGGCGCGCACCGCGTCGACCAGTCGGTCCACGAGGTTCTCCAGCAGGACCGTGAACCGGGTGAACTCCAACGGGACGTAGGCGGTCCCGCAGAGTGAATTCGCCCACGTTCGGGCCAATTCCGCGCGTTGCCCCGACCGGCTGACGGCGCGGGGTTTGGTCGGCGCGGAGGAAGGCTTCGGCGCCGTCATGCGGACGTGCCGGACCGGTCGTCTGGACAGTACATAGACGGCGAAAGGAAAACTGATCCCACAGTGCACCTCGGTGTTCATGCCCGTGCCGAGCAAAAGGTACCCGTGCGCATGGCGCCTGGCCAATAGCGTGGCCCTTTTTGGTTAACCCATTTTCTACGGTCAGCGTGAAACCGCTCTCGCGGCAAAGCCGCAGGTCGCGCCCTCCCGTGTGCTTCCAACGGGACGGCGCGACGTCGAGTGCAGAATTCTCGGGATCAACGCCGGACCACCGGCCACGTCGTTTCGGGACGAGTGGTGACCAGGGGCTTTTCGAAAAATGGGAAAACTGTCGTCTGGCACTGCACTGCGGGCTTCTCCCGTTATTCCTGGTGACAGAGAAGCACGCATGGTACAACCGGTTCGGTCACCAATACAGGCGGGTACCGCATCTCCTTTTCACGGTTGCCAGGTGGGGTTCGCGCCCGATCGTCAGAGCGCTTCGCCGGTCTCCAGCAGGGACTTCAGGCTGGACAGGATCACCGGCCACCCCTCGGTGATGCCCGCGTGCACCGTGCTCTCCGGCTCGAACCCGTCGTGCGTCACGGTCAGCTTGATCAGCTTTCCGTGCGGCGCGATGTCGAACGTCACCTTCGACCGCGGTTCCTCCGCCATCGCCGCGACCACCTCGGGGTTCATCCCGTGCACGTCGCCGAACTCCGGCGTGAACGTGTGCCACGTGTACGACAGCCGGTGCGGCGGCTCGGCCTCCAGCACCACCTGGGCCGGGTCCACGGTCTTCAAGCCGCCCTCGGTCCAGCTCATCGCCGCGCCGGGCGTCCACTCGGACTCGAACGTCGCCCCCCAGTACCGGCTGGTGAAGGCCGGGTCGGTCAGCGCCTGCCACAGCTTCTCGGCGGTGGTGTTGATGTAGGTCGTGTAGACGAACTCCGGCTTGTCCATCGGCTCGGACTCCAATGCTCTGGTGAGGTCGGCGAGCGCTTCCACCCGCCCCCGGTCGTACTGGGTGATCCACCGGTCCGCGATGGCGATGATGGGCGCGGCGTTGAGGTAGTGCAGCTTCTCCCGCCCGCGTCGAACCGTCGTCACGACGTTCGCGGCCTCCAGCACCGCGAGGTGCTTGCTGACGGACTGCCGCGCCATCTCCAGCCCGGCGCACAGGTCGCGCAGCGTCTGCCCGTTGCGCGCGTTCAGGCTGTCGAGCAGCCTGCGCCGACTGGGGTCGGCCAACGCCTTGAACACCTCGTCCACAGAAATGCACCCTTCCGGCTGCCTGAAACTTAGGCAGCCGGAAGGGTGCATGTCAAGGGCTCGTGGTCAGGTGCCCGTCTGCCCCAGGTGTGCCGTCCACGACGCGGGCCCGTTGGCGCTGTCGAAAGGCTCCTGCGCGCTTGGCGGGCCGATTGTCGACGCGTGCCTGCGGATACCGGACTTGGCCGCCTGCGGCGTCCAGCGGATTCCGTTGTCCCGGCCCGGAATCACGTCGCGGAACGACATCTCGACTTCGCCGACCGAGTTCACGACGGGGTGTTCCACCGCGTCGCCGATCCCGTTCACCTCCGCGGGCAAGCGGTCCGGGTGGAAGCGCACCACCAGGTCGAACCGGTCGCAGCGGCGGGTAGTGCGGAACTGGTAGAACGGCGGCATCCGGTGAATTCGAGGAATGCGCACATCGAGGGAGAATTCCTGCGTTTCCCCCGCTCGAAGGGGCCGGGGGAGGCGGAGGCCGCCGTCGGTGAGCAGCACGCCGTGCACGACGCGGATGTCGTGATCGCCGGAGAGTTCGGCCCCGTGCCGGTGCGCGGTGACGGGCCAGGTGATCTCCTCGACGCCGTCCCGCTCGGCCGCGATCGTCCACCGCTCGGTGCACGCGGGCACGGGCCCGTCGAGCCTCAGCAGCACGTGGACCTGGCGGATGTGCCAGCCATCAGGGCTGGTGGGGGCCTCGCGGGCGGTGTTCCGGGACGCCGCTTCCACCAGTCTGGTCAGTCCGTCGTCGATGCGCCGACGGATGGTGCGCGAGTCGCGCTCGGCCAGGTCGGCGAGCCACTGGATGCGGTGCGCGAGGAACGGGTGTTGGGCCTCGACGTGCAGTGCGAGCGGTGTCGTGACGGCGAGCCGGAGGTCCTGGGGAAAGGTGCTGATCAGAGCGGAGACCCAGGTGCGGAGTTTTTCCCGGACCACCTCGGCGCCGTCGAATTCGGTGATTCCGCAGGCCGCGCGCAATGCCGGTCCGACCTGTTTGTCGATACCCGGCGTCTGCACTCCGCGGCCACGGCGCAGTGCTTTGAGTTCGGTCATGAGCAGGTGAGATGAGGTGGCCATCGGCCCTCCGTGCGGGGACTGCGGCGGATCGCTGTTCCGATACCGCGCCGTTTCGGTGTGGCTGGCAGGCTTTCGTCCTTGAAATCCCGCCGGTGCTCTGAGCGCTATGTCGTGGATGCCTTCGCCGGTGTTACCGAGTGCATTTGAAGTTTTTCCGGTTAACCCGAACGAGTTCGTTTACCACGATTCACCGGATTTCCATCCGGCGCGGAATCCGGGTAATCACGAGCGAAAATGGCGCGCGTCGTGACCGGTCGCCCGACGACACTGTGCGGCATGACCACAGCCCCCACCTGGACGATCACCCCGGAACCCGTCGACTCCGCCGAGTCGCTGGAACTGCTCCGGACCTACTTCGTCGAGGTCGCCGACCGCTACTACCGGCTCCACGAGGACCGCGACTCGACGCCGGAGGAGATCGAGTCTGGGCTGGCCGGGGCACCGAGCGACTTCCTCGCGCCGCCGACCGGGATCTTCCTGGTCGGTCGGCACGACGGCGTCGCCGCGGCCTGCGCGGGGCTGAAGGTGCGAGACGCGACGACGGTGGAGCTGACCAGGGTGTTCGTCCGCCCGGACCGGCGCGGCACGGGCGTGGCCACGCTCCTGATGGAGGCCGTGGACGCCGCCGCGCGCGACCTGGGGGCCGAGCGGATCGTGCTGGACACCAGGCTCGACCTGGTCGAGGCGCGGGCGCTGTACCTCAGGAGCGGTTACGCGGAGGTACCCGCCTTCTCCGACGGCCCGTACGCCGAGGTCTGGTACCGCAAGGAGTTGGCCTAGCGCGTCACGGCCGCCGTCCCGGCGTGACGAGCCCGGTCTCGTACCCGATGATCACGAGCTGCACCCGGTCGCGGACGTCGAGCTTGTCGAACAGGTGGCTCAGGTGGGTCTTCACCGTGGCCTGGCTGATGTGCAGCTTCCTGGCGATCTCGGCGTTCGGCAGGCCGCGGGCGACCTCCACCAGCACCTCCCGTTCGCGCGCGGTCACGCCGTCCAGCTCCGGCGCGGGCCGTGGGTTCTCGGGGCCGCGGCAGAACTCGGTGATCAGCCGCCGGGTCACCGTCGGTGCCAGCAGGCTCTCGCCGTCGGCGACCACGCGGATCGCGCGCAGCAGGTCGGCGGGCGGCATGTCCTTGAGCAGGAAGCCGCTCGCACCGGCCCGCAGCGCGGCGTAGACCGACGAGTCCACGTCGAACATCGTCAGCATCACGACCCGCGCGTCCGTCGCGCCGCGGATGAGCCGGGTCGCCTCGATGCCGTCCATGACCGGCATCCGCACGTCCATCAGCACCACGTCCGGCCGGTGGGCGCGGGCGAGGGCCACCGCCTCCACGCCGTTCTCCGCCTCGCCGACCACGGTCAGCCCCGGCTCGGCGTCCACGAGCACGCGGAAGCTGCCGCGCAGCAACGCCTGGTCGTCCGCGATCAGCACGCTGATCACGGTTCCCCGCAAGGGATGCGGACCCGAACGGCGAAGCCGCCCTCCGGCTGTGGACCGGCGTCGAACGTGCCGCCGTAGAGCGCCACCCGTTCGCGCATGCCGATCAGCCCGTGCCCGTTCGAGGACGGCTCGACGAACCGACCGTCGTCGGTCACGTCGATCCGGAGGTGACCACCCTCCACCGCGACCACCAGCACGCAATGGGCGGACGGGGCGTGCTTGACCACGTTCGTCAGCGCTTCCTGCGCGATCCGGTAGGCAGACCGGTCCAGCCCCTCGGGAAGCCCTCCGACGGCACCGATCCGCGCGTCGACCTCGACCCCGGCCGCCCGCACCCGGTCCACCAGGTCACCGAGCCCCGCCAACCCCGGAGCGGGTCGCAGGTCCGACTCCTCGACGGTCCCGGACCGCAGCGCGCCGAGCAGGTGCCGCATCTCGGCCAGCGCGGACCGGCTCGCGGTCTCGATCACCAGCAGCGCCTCACCGGCTTCCTGTGGCCGGACCGCCAGCACGTGGTTGGCCACACCGGCCTTGACCGCGATCACGCCGATGCTGTGGGCGACGACGTCGTGCAACTCGCGGGCGATGCGCAGCCGTTCCTCCGCCACCGCGTGAGCCGTCCGCTGCAACGCCGATCGAGTCGCGTACGCGCGCCGCTCGTGCACCGCCCGTCCGACCGTCCAGGCCATCCCGAGCAGCGCGATCCCCAGGAACGCGTACACCCCGCCCCCGGCGGGCGATCCCGCGGACAGGCTTCCGAGCAGCACGACGACGCTGGCGGCGCCGATCTTCGCGGTGGGCACCCGCCACGTGCCGGGTCGGACCGCCGCGACCCAGTACAGCGCGAAAGCCGCCGCCACGAACGGTTCCCGCACCAGTCCGGTGACGGAGACCGCCACCGACACCGCCGCGACGACCACGAACACCGGCACCGGCCACAGCCTGCGCACGCCGACCGGCAGCGCCAGCGCGGCGGCGGCCCACGGTTGTCCGGACAGCGACAGGTAGAGGCCCGCGAGCGCGCACGCGGCCAAGCAGTCCAGGGCCACCAGTTCGCCGGGCCGCAGGTGCCGGAAGTCAGCCACCGGCTCACGGTACTGGGCGGGCGCGACGGCCACCTCATCCTGGGGAATGACGTCCCGCGGGCTGATTTCCGCCCCCGCCAACGACTTCCCGGTCGCCCTGGAGGCCGATGCGCCACACCCACCCGGCACAGGACGCTCGCCACGTGATCGACGTGCGACGACTGACCAAGCGCTACGGGCGGACCACCGCCGTGGACGCCCTGACCTTCACCGTCCGACAGGGCCGCGTGACCGGCTTCCTCGGCCCCAACGGGGCGGGCAAGTCGACGACCATGCGCATGCTGCTCGGCCTGGACCGCCCGACCCACGGCGAAGCCCTCTTCGACGGCAAGCCCTACTGCGACCTGCCGGAGCCGCTCCGCCACGTGGGCGCCCTCCTCGACGCGACCGCCACCCAGGCGGGCCGCACGGCCCGCAACCACCTGACGTGGCTGGCGCGGACCAACCGGATCCCCCGGCGCCGCGTGGAGGAGGTGCTGGACGTCGTCGGCCTGCACTCCGCCGCGGACCAGCGCACCCGCACGTTCTCGTTGGGCATGGCGCAGCGCCTGGGCATCGCCGCCGCGCTGCTGGGCGACCCGGAAGTGCTGCTGCTGGACGAACCCGTCAACGGCCTCGACCCGGAAGGCGTCCGCTGGATCAGGACCCTGCTGAGGACGTTCGCCGCCGAGGGCCGCACGGTCTTCGTCTCCAGCCACCTGATGAGCGAGATGGCCGTCACCGCCGACCACCTCGTCGTCATCGGTCGGGGCAGGCTGCTGGCCGACGCCGACCTGTCCGAGTTCGTCCGGGACGGCGAGGAATCCCTGGAGGACGCGTTCTTCCGCCTCACGTCCGGGGGAGGATCCGATGCCTAGCAGCACGTTCCGAGCGGAACTGACCAAGATCCGCACCCTGCGTTCCACCGTCGTGACCCTCGCCTTGGTGCCCCTCATCAGCGTCGGTCTGGGCGTGGTCAGCTTCACCTCCGTCCGCATCGCACTGGAACGCGGCCTTCCGGTGGTACGGCCCGACTTCGAACCGGTCACCGACGGACTGGTCACCGTCCTCTACGGACAGCTCGCCCTGGTGGCGTTCGGCGTCCTGACCATCTGCGGCGAGCACGGCAGCGGCCTGCTCCGCCTCTCCCTGTCCGCGACCCCGAACCGCCGAACCTTCTACGTGGGCAAGATCATCGCCTGCGCGGCGGTGGCGCTGACCCTCTCGTACGCCACCGTGTTCGCCACGTTCCTCACCGCGCACTGGGCGTTGGGCGCCTACGGCCCCTCCTTCTCCAGCGAGGGCGCCCTACGAGTCCTGCTGGGCACACCGCTCTACCTGACCGGCCTGTGCCTCTTCGCCCTGGGCGTCGCCACGGTCCTGCGCCACACCGCGTTGGCGCTCACGGTGATGCTCTCGTTCGTCTTCGTCGTCTCCCCGGTGGCGAACCTCGTACCAGGCCTCAAGGAGGTGGCCCACTACTTCCCCGACCAGGCGGGCACGTCGATCATGAAGGTGGGGCAGCAGGCGGACCCGGTGGTCGGCCCGTGGACCGGGCTGCTCGTGCTGGCCGCGTGGACCGCGTGCGCGCTGCTGGCCGGTTGCTGGACCTTGAGCAGGCGCGACGCTTGAGTACGCTCGCCCGGTGGACCTCCACCTGCCCGATGGGCGCACGCTGCGCGTGCACGACAGCGGTTCCGCGGGCCTGCCGGTGTTCTGGCTCCACGGCTCGCCGCAGACCGGCGACCTGCTCGCCCCGCTGCTGACCGTGCGGGGGATCCGCCTGCTGGGCTACGACCGGCCGGGCTACGGCGGCTCGACCCGCCTGCCCGGCCGGACCGTCGCCTCGGCCGCCGCCGACGTGGCCGCCATCGCCGACGCGCTCGGCCTCGACCGGTTCGCGGTGGCCGGTCACTCGGGCGGCGGCCCGCACGCGCTGGCGTGCGGTGCTTCCCTGCCCGACCGCGTGATCGCCGTGGCGGCCCTCTCCAGCCCGGCCCCGCTCACCGCGGACGGCCTGGACTGGTTCGCGGGCATGGCGCCCGCGAGCGAAGCGGAACTGCGCGCCGCCGCCGCGGGCCGGGCCGTGCTGGAGGAGCACCTGGCGTCGGCCGACTTCGACCCCGCCGTGTTCACCGAGGCCGACCACGCCGCGTTGGCGGGCTCGTGGGCCCCGTTGGGCGAGAACGCCGGGGCCGCGCTGCCCGCGGGCTTCGGCGGCCTGGTCGACGACGACCTGGCCCTCGTGGCGCCGTGGGGCTTCGACCCGGCCGAGGTCACCGTGCCCGCACTGGTCGTGCACGGCGTGCGGGACCGGATGGTGCCCTCCGAGCACGGCGAGTGGCTGGCGACCCGCTGCCGCCCGTCGGCCGAGCTGTGGCTCAGCCCCAGTGACGGCCACGTGTCCGTCCTCGACCGCGCCGTGGAAGCCCTCGTCTGGCTGGCGAGCGCTCCGCGCGGCTAGCGGTTACTTGGTGGCAGGCGTTTCCCGCGGCCGGCCATCCCCTGGACACGGCGCCGCTCGCGGTCGATCGCTCTCCGATCGCGGGCCAACCGTCGACCCCATCCGCCGGTACCTGCTAACGTTTGTTGGCATGTGCCAGGTTCTGTTGTGACCACCCCTCGTCCGGCGGGGGACGACCTGGTCCTGGTGCTGGCCACGTTGGCCAACCCGCACCGGATGCGGGTCGTCGCCGCCCTGTCGAGGGAGCGCAACTACGTGAGCGCGCTCGCGCGGGAGCTCGGCATCAGCCGCGCGCTGCTCCAGGTCCACCTGAGGAAGCTGGAGCTCGCCGGTCTCGTGTCCGCGCACCTGGAGGTCTCCCGCGACGGGAAGGCGATGAAGTTCTACGAGGTCACCCCGTTCGAACTTCACCTCACCCCGGACTCCGTCGAGATCGCGGCCCGGTCGCTGAGTAAGCAGGACTCCGAGAAGGGAACAGAGTGATGGTGGGGGACGGGAACGCACTGGAGGTCGCGGGCGCCATCGGGATCTTCGTGCTGCTGACGGCCGTGATCACCGTGACGATCTGGCAGATCGGCAGCACGTGGCGGGCGAAGCTGGTGGTGGAGCGCGAACGCGCGTACCGCGACCTCGCCGAGTCGGCCGTGCGCGCCCAGCAGGACGTCGACCGGCGCTTGGCGGAACTGGCCGACCGGCTGTCCACGGTGGACGGTCGGATGGTGTCCGTCGAACGGATCCTCAAGGAAGTCGAGTAACCACAACGAGAAGAATCCGGACCGCCGAGCTGCAACTCGACGGTCCGGGCGAAGAAGAAGTGCCCACTCGCCTCACGGCGAGCTCTCATCGGACCACTCCTCCACGAGGGGACTTTAGTTCATGCTGCCCGAAATCAAGTCATCGAAGAACGCCGTGGTGGAACGGGTGGCCGCCTGGTCCGCCCGACGCCGCGGCCTCGCGCTCACCGCCTGGCTCGGCCTGGTCGCGGTGTCCGTCCTCGCCGCGGTGCTGGTCCCCGGCCGGGACGCGGCGAACACCGACGCGGGCGAAGCGGGCCGGGCGCAGGAGGTCCTGCGCGCGCAGGGCGCCTCCGCGCCCGTTCAGGAGAACGTCCTGGTGCAGCCCGTTTCGCAGGCCGCGCTGACCGACCTCGTCACCACCCTCCGCCGCACCGCCGTCACCGACCTCCGCTCACCGCTGGACGACGCGGGCCTGGTGTCACCCGACGGCCGGTCGGGCCTGGTCACGTTCTCCCTGAGCGGCCCGGCCGACACCGTGAGACCCGCCTACGCGGCCGTGGTCGCCGCCGTGGACGAGGTCTCGGAGCGCCACCCGACCGTCCGACTGGCGCAGGCCGGCGACCGCAGCCTGAGCACGGCGGTCGACGAGCACATCACCCGCGACCTCGAACGCTCGCACCTGCTGTCCCTGCCGATCACGCTGCTGATCCTGCTGGTGGTGTTCGGTTCCCTGCTCGCCTCGGCCGTCCCGCTGCTGCTGACCGCGACCACCGTGGCGGCGACGTTCGCGCTGCTCCAGGTGATCGGCAAGGTCGTCCCGGTCAACAGCGCGGCGTCCGCGATGATCCTGCTGGTCGGCATCGCCGTCGGCGTCGACTACTCCCTGTTCTCCCTGCGCAGGTACCGCGAGGAACTGGCCGCGGGCCACGACGTGCGGCAGGCGCTGGCCATCACCGCCCGCACCTCCGGGCACGTCGTGGTGGTCTCCGGCCTCACCGTCGTCGTCTGCCTGTGCGGCCTGCTCTTCACGGGTCTCGGGGTCTTCCGCGGCCTCACCCTCGGCATCGTCCTCGTGGTGACCCTGGCGATGATCGCCTCGGTCACGGCCCTGCCTGCCGCACTCTCGTTGCTGGGCACCAGGATCAAGCCCAGCCGAGCCCGACGGGCCACGTGGACGAGGATCGCGGAGGCGGTGGTCCGCCGCCCGGTGCTGTGGGGCACCACCGCGACCCTGGCGCTCGCGGTGCTCGCCCTGCCCGCCGCCACCATGCACCTCCAGGACCCGGCCGCCACCGAGAGCCTGCCCCGCAGCGTGCCCGCGGTCGACGCCGCCGTCCGCATGCAGGAGGCCTTCCCCGGCGCCCCGACCCCGGCGCGGGTGGTGCTCTGGGACCCCACGGGCGCCCCGGTCGACCGCCCGGACGTCCGCGCCGCCATCGCCACCCTCCCCGGCGGCAGCCTCGTCACCACCGCCGGGGTCGCCCGCGCCCTCGTGGTCAGGGTTCCGCTACCGGGCGGCGGCACCGACCCGACGTCGAACCAGGCGTTGGAAGCGTTGCGCATCAACGTCCTGCCCGCCGCGTTCGACCACCTGGACAACGTCGAGCACGCGGTCGGGGGCCGCACCGCCACCCCTCACGACTTCACGGTCCAGCTCACCGCCAGGACCCCGCTGGTGTTCGCCTTCGTCCTGCTCCTCGCGTTCCTGCTGCTGGCCAGGACGTTCCGGTCCCTCACCATCCCGTTGATCTCGATAGCCCTCAACCTGCTGGCCACGGCGGCGGCGTACGGCGTGATCACCTGGGTCTTCCAGCACGGCCACCTGACGGCGTTGCTGGGCTTCACGCCGTACGGCGGCGTGGTCGCCTGGCTGCCGCTCTTCATGTTCGTCATGCTCTTCGGCCTGAGCATGGACTACCACGTCTTCATCCTCAGCCGGATCCGCGAACACCTGACCACCGCCACCCCGAAGCAGGCGGTGATCAACGGCGTCTCCGCGTCGGCGGGCGTCGTCACCAGCGCGGCCGTCATCATGACGGCCGTCTTCGCCGTCTTCACCACCCTCACCGCGATCGAGTACAAGATGCTGGGCGTCGGCATGGCGTTCGCCGTCATCGTCGACGCCACCGTCGTCCGCGGCGTCCTGCTCCCGGCAGCGCTGTCCCTGCTGGGCGAGCACGCCTGGCTCACACCGAAGCCGCGTACCGCCAGAAGTCCCGCATCAGCGCGGGCGGCGTAGGACCGGTCATCGCCACCTGGCTCATCAACACGGACACCGTGCCGGTGGCGGGCACCACGTGGAACGCGGTCCCGGTACCGCCAACCCACCCGTACCGCCCCGGCACGTTCCACACGTCCACTTCGGCGACGTCGACGGACCCACCGAACCCCCACCCCTGCCCCTCCAGGAACAAGGTCGAGGCTTCCCGCTGCTCAGCCGTCAGGTGATCGGTCGTCATCAACCCGATCGACTCCTGCGACAACACCCGCGGCCCTTCCCCCAACAACATCCTGCCGAACGCCAGCATGTCGTCCACAGTGGACACCAGCCCACCCGACCCGGACTCGAACGCGGGAGGCGAAGCCCACTGCCCCTCGGGCCGATCCAGCAGCTTCAGCCCGCCGTCCTCACCGGGCTGGTAGTAGCTCACCAACCGCCCAACCTTGTCCGCGGGCACGAAGAACCCGGTGTCCACCATCCCCAACGGCGCAAATATCCGCTCCGCCAGGAACTCTCCGAGCGACTTCCCACTTACCCGCGCCACCAACACCCCAGCGATGTCAGACCCCGTGTTGTACAACCACGCTTCCCCCGGCTGCCGCAACATCGGCACCCCGACCAACCGCCGCAACCACTCATCCGCAGCCGCCACCTCCTGCGGCTGCGGCGGCCCCTGCACCCCCTCGCTGAACAACATCTGCACCGCGGGCAACGAAAAATCATCCGGAAACCCATACCCACACCGAAAGGTCAACAGATCGAACACCGTGACAGCCCGCTCAACAGCCACCACATCCCCAACCTCAGCCCCCGGCTCCCGCACCACCTGCGCGGCCTCCAACTCCGGCAACCACCGCCCCACAGGCTCGTCCAACCCCAACAACCCGTCTTCAACCAACAACATCACCGCAGCCGCCACAACAGGCTTGCTCACAGAAGCAACCCGAAAAACCGCCCCCCGCCCAACCCTCGCCGACCCTTCAACATCAACATCCCCAACCACCCCCACCTCAACCGCACCACCCCGAGCAACCACCCCAACCGCCCCCGGCACCAGCCCACCGGTCACATGGGCTTCCAGCACCTCACACAACTCCGACATCCCCGCCACCTCTCACTAGTCCTTCCACATGCAGACTCTTCCAGCGACGAGAACTCATCGCCGGAGTGCTGCTGAGTGCGTTGGCCGGCGTGGCTGAATTCGGCACAGCCGGACGTACGAACAAGGGCCCTTGACCGCGTTCACACTGGTCAAGGGCCCTTTCGTGGCTGGGATCCGGCAGCGCCGACCGCTTGCTTTAACGGTCGTCTCAGGTTCGGTCGATATGAAGTAGGCATCGCCGGGCGACGCGGGGCTCGGCCTCGATGGCATGGCCGAACGCGTCGCGCTCCACGGCGGCACGGTCGGCGGCTGGACCGCCTGCGCGCCCCTGAAAGGCAGCCGTTCATGATCTCTGTGCTCGTGGTGGACGCCCAGCCGCTACAGCGCTTCGGGGTTCGCATGCTGCTGGAGCGCTCCCCCGACACCGAGATCGTCGGCGAGGCCGAGAACGGTGCCGAGGCCGTTCGGTGGACGACCGAGCTGCGTCCCGACGTGGTGCTGATGGACATCCGCATGCCGGGCATCGACGGGATCGAGGTCACCCGGCGCATCGCCGCCGCCGGTGGGCGTTCGCGGATCCTGGTGCTGACGACGTTCGACGTGGACCGGTACGCGCTCGCCGCGCTGCGGGCCGGGGCAAGCGGTTTCCTGTTGAAGGACATCCGCCCGGAGGAGTTGCTCGCCGGCATCCGGGCCGTCGCGGCCGGGGCCGCGGTGATCACGCCCGCGCTGACCCGGCGGATGCTCGACGCGTTCGCCGACCGGCTCGGCGATGACCTCGGCGCGCCCGTGCGGAAGGACCCCCGGCTGAACTCCCTGACCAGCCGCGAGCGCGAGATCCTCGTCGCCATCGGCCACGGACTCACCAACGGCGAGATCGCGCAGCGGTTCACGCTGTCGGAGTCGACGGTGAAGACCCACGTCGGGCGGGTCCTCGCCAAGATCGGTGCACGGGACCGGATCCAGGCCGTCATCCTGGCCTACGACCTGAGGCTCACCCGGCCGAATTGACGACATCGGTGGTCGGTGGGAGTGCGGCCACCGAACGGCCCGCCGAGTCCCGGCGGGCCGTTCGACACCTCTCTAGGCGGTCACGACCGAGTCGCCGCTGATCTTCACCGGGATCGGGATCAGGCCGGTGGTCGCGGGCCCCTTCTTCCTGTCGCCGGTCGCGGCGTCGAAGACGCTGCCGTGGCCGGGGCACGTGATGGTGCCGCCCGCCGGTTTGGAAACGATGACACCCGAGTGCGGGCAGACCGGGTTGAGCCCTTTGACCTCGTTCTCCGATGGCCGCACGATCAGGACTTTGCCCGACGGCCCGTCCACGATCACCCCGCTGCCGACCGGGACGTCGGCCAGCTTGGCCAACGGCGTGCCTGCGGAGCCGGAGGATCCTCCGGTGGACGGGGTGGCGGCGGGTGTCCCGGACGAGCAGGCGGCCAGCGAAACCGGGACGACCAGACCGGCCAGCAGGCCGCAGACGACCGTGCGGCGTGTTGGATCTGGCAAGACGATGCCTCCTGAGCGCGAACAGTGGTGTTTTCCGGCTGTTGACCTCAGTGAGGCCACGTGCGTTCGGTGCTTCGTCAGGACGTTCGGGCGGAGACCGTCATGATGCCCGTGCACATCTCGTCGCTGGTGCCGTCGCCCCACACCACGTAGCGCGGCGGCAGCTTGCTCAACTGCGGCAGCAGTTTGCGCAGCCCGGCGTCGTGCGTGCACGTCACCCGCAGCGTGTCCCCCGGATTGATGTCCACCGGCGACGGCAGCTTCACCAGCCGCTGGTTGTCGAAGTCGAACTGCGGCACGTCCAGCACGACCTGGGCGTTCGGCTTGCCGGGGTTGAGCTCGACCTTGATGGCCCGCCCGAGCAGGTGCATGTGGCCGAAGCCGGCGAACAGCGTCATCGGCGCGGGCACTTCGTGGTCGCAGGTCTGGGTGTTACCGGGCTTCGGCGCGCTCTGGCCGCACTCCTCCAACTGGCGGTCCGCGGTTTCGCCGACCTCCTCCCCGAACCGCTTCGTCACGTCCGCGATCGAGGTCGCCCGGTCGCAGAGCGGACCCGACTCGTCAGCGGTGCAGGGCAGTTCGGTCGGCGCGTCGAGCGGGAACGTGTCGAGCACACGGGTCTGCGGCGTGCCGTCGGTCAGCCGCAGCCGCACCGCGGAGCGGTCCGCCCCCGGCTTGCCGTCGGTCGTCAACAGGTTGTAGTGCATCTGGAGGACGATCAGGCTGCCCGGCTCCAGCTTGAAGCCCGCGTCCTGGGTGAACAGGGTCTCCGTGGCGCCCGGCGCCCAGGTGTCCACCCACGTCGCGCCAGGGGCGGCGTTCTCGTCCTCGCTCTCCACGTCGGCGCCGACCACGCCGGTCCCGCCGAAGCACTGCCAGCCGAGGCCGGGGATCTTCGCGTCCTGCGCGCGCACGAGGTCGGCGCCGCTCGGCGGCACCGCGTACACGATGGCGTGGTGCGCGAGGGTGACGTTCTCCGGCATGACCTGGGTCCCGGTCACGAACGCCGTCTTGGTCAGTCCCGGATCGATCACCTGGCACCGGTACTCGTCCGTGCCGCCGCCCTCCGGCGGCGCGGGCGTGTAGGCCTCAGCCATCTTCAGGTCGACGAACCGCTCGCCTGCGCGCAGCGGCTGCGGTGGAGCCGATGACTGGCCGGCGTGCGCGCTGTGCGAGCCGGACGCGGCGGGCGCCGCGGTGTTTCCGGCGTCCGATCCGCAGGCGACGACGGCGAACGCCGTCGCCAGCGCCGTGGTGGCCGCCCCGAACCTCCGAAGTGGACTATCAGGTTTCGTCATGACCTGAACGCTAGGCCCGTTTCCGTTCAGTTTCGTCGTGCCGCGGTCCCGATCCTCGGGAGGGGCGTAGTACCACGGTACTTCTCCCCGGAGCGCCGTTCGGCACCCGCAAGGACCCGACGTCCTGCTAATCCTGCCCGACGGCTGTGTCGCCCAGGCCTTGCCCACCGGGCAGCAATTCGACGCCACCACGCCGGCCACCCTGGTCGGCCGACCGGCCTGAGCACCGCATTAATGGTCGTCTCAGATTCGCTCGGTAGGAAATCGGCGTCAGTCAAGCGACGCAACACCTATGTAGGAGGCTAGCGATGGCAGTCAACTCAGCGCCGTCCGGGAAAGCGCCGGGCGGTCGGTTGGCAGGCCGGTGGGTGCCGTGGTTGGTGATCGGCCTGTGGGTCGCGCTGTCGGTGTTCATGGTGCCGCTGAGCGGACTGTTGAGCTCGGTCACCACCGACAGCGCCGCGGACACCCTGCCTGCCAACGCCGAGTCCACCAAGGTAGCGGTGCTGGAGGACAGTCTCCCCGGCGGCGAGGACAACACGTTCGTCTTCGTCTACCACCGCGCGGGCGGCATCACCGCAGCCGACCGCGCGTCGGTCGAACGCCACTACGACACCCTTGCCAAGCGGTACCCGCCGAAGGTGGCGGCCCCGGCGGAGGAGGACGACGAGGGCCCGCAGACGAGACCCTCCACCGACGGCAAGGCGATGATGTTCACGCTCGACGTGAGCGCGACCTACGGCGCACCTGAGGCCATCGTCGGCCCGTTGCGCGACGCCGCGAAGGACCGCCCCGCGGGCCTGGACCTCGACGTGACCGGTCCGGCCGCGATCGACGGTGACATGGACGCCGTCTTCGACGGCATCGACCTACAGGTCTTCCTCACCACCGTCATCGTCGTCACGCTCCTGCTGATCTTCACCTACCGCAGCCCGGTGTTGTGGCTCATCCCGCTCGTGGCCGTGGGCGCGGCCGCACTGACCTCGATGGCGACCGTCTACCTGCTCGTCAAGGGCTTCGGCATCGTGGTCAACGACCAGAACTCGGCGCTGCTGACGATCCTGGTCTTCGGCGTCGGCACGGACTACGCGCTGCTGCTCATCGCTCGATACCGGGAAGCGTTGCACCACCACGAGAACGTCCGGGTCGCGATGGTCCACGCGCTGCGCGGCGCGGCGCCCGCCATCATCGCGTCCGCGGCCACCGTGATCGCAGGCCTGTTCTGCCTCCTCGTCGCGGACCTGAACAGCACCAGCGGTTTGGGCCCGATCGGCGCGGCGGGCATCCTGTGCGCGCTGGTGGCCATGCTGACGCTGTTCCCGGCGCTGCTGGTGGTGCTCGGCAGGCGGATCTTCTGGCCTGCCATCCCGCGGTTCAGCACGGTCGTCGTCGAGGAGAAGCCGGGGCTGTGGGTCCGGCTCGGCGCCGCCATCAGCCGCCGCCGATGGGTGGCGACGCTCAGCTCGCTCGCCGTCCTCGGCATTCTCGCCATCGGCCTGGCGGGCAACACCGGTGCCCTGCGGGAGCAGGACCAGTTCGTGTCCGCGCCGGAGTCGGTCACCGGCTTCACCGTTCTGCGCCAACACTTCCCGGAGCTCGGCGGCCAGCCGATGACGGTCTTCACGCGGCCCGCGTACCAGGAGAAGGTGCTCGCCGTCGTCAAGGGCACGCGCGGTGTGGCCGAGGCCATGCCCGGCCAGACCAGCGGTGGCTGGGTCGACATCTCCGTGTTCCCAACGGACGCGCCGGACACCGTCGCGGAGTACGACACGATCAAGCGGGTGCGCACCGCCGTGCACGCGGTGAACGGGGCGGAGGCGATCGTCGGCGGGCCGAGTGCGGAGAACCTCGACACCGAGGAGACCACCACCCGCGACGAGAAGCTGGTGATCCCGCTGGTGCTCGCCGTCGTCCTGCTCGTCCTCGGGCTGCTGCTCCGAGCGATCGTCGCCCCGCTGATCCTGATGGCCACCGTGATCGTCTCGTTCGCGGCGGCCTTCGGCGGCAGCGTGTTCGTCTTCGACACGATCCTCGGGTTCAAGGGCATCGACTACTCGGTGCCACTGCTGGCTTTCCTGTTCCTGGTGGCACTCGGCGTCGACTACAACATCTTCCTGGTCAGCCGAGCCCGCGAGGAAACCGTGCGCCTGGGCACCAGGCGCGGCATGCTCAAAGCCCTCTCCGCCACCGGTGGCGTCATCACCTCGGCAGGTCTGGTCCTGGCGGCCACCTTCGCGGTCCTCGCCACGCTCCCGCTGGTGATGCTGATCGAGGTCGGGTTCCTGGTCGCCTTCGGCGTGCTGCTCGACGCCCTGCTGGTGCGGTCGATCCTGGTGCCCGCCCTCACCCTGCTGATCGGCAGGCGGATGTGGTGGCCGAGCAGGCCGTCCCGACCGGTGGAGCTGCCGGACGGCGAACGGTCGCTTGTGGACGATAAGGAGCCCGCGCTGCAACGGTGAGCGCGGCAGCTTGAACGAGATCCGGGACGGGGACCCAACCCCCGTCCCGGATCTTTTCATTGGCCCGACGGTCCTCTGGTCATGCGCCGTGCGGCCGGGGCGCGGTGTCGTCCTTGGCGGTGAGCCGCGCGATCGGGGCTACCGGAAGGTCGACCCGGAGCAGCGCGCCACCGCGTGAGGAGCGGCCGACGGCGGCCCGGCCACCGTGGGCGTCGACGACCCGCTGCACGATCGACAGCCCCAGACCGGATCCCGGCATCGCCCTGGCGCTGTCGGCGCGGTAGAACCGGTCGAACACCCGCGGTGCGTCGGCGGCGTCGATGCCCGGCCCGGCGTCGTCGACCTCGAGCACCGCCGACGTGCCCTGGACGCGGAGCCGGACCTGGACCGGCTGGCCCGCGGGGGACCACTTGCCCGCGTTGTCGATGAGGTTGAGCACCGCCCGTTGGAGAGCGGCGGGACGCCCGCTCACCCACACGGAGGTCACGTCGAGCGCGACCCGGAGTTCGGGCGCGCGGGAACGCGCCTGGGTCGCGGCGGCCACCACCACGTCGGCGAAGTCGAGCAGTTCGGTGTTCTCGTCGCTGACGTCACCGCGCGCCAGGTCGGTCAGCTCGGCGGCGAGGGTGCTCAACTCGGCTACCTGGGCGCCGAGGTCGTTGAGCAGCCGGGTCCGGCTCTCCGCGGGCAGCGCGCTGTCCATGGCACCTCGCCGGTCGAGCCGGATCAGCAACTCGATGTTGAGGCGCAGGCTGGTGAGCGGGGTCTTGAGCTCGTGGGCGGCGTCCTCGGCGAGCAGCCGCTGGGCCAACCGGGAGTCCCGGAGCGCGGCGAGCATGTCGTTGATCGACCGGGTCAGCCGCCGGATCTCCCCACCGCCCTCATCCGGGATGTCGGCGTCGAGATCACGGGTCTCCGCGACGCGGACCGCGGCGGCGGTCAGCCGGTCGATCGGTGCCAGCCCGGTCCGCGCCACGGCCCGCCCGACGAAGCCGCCGCTGACCACGCAGAGCAGCCCGATCAGCAGCATGCCGAACCCGAACTCGTTGATCGGGCTGTCGTCGGCGGCGCGAGCCACCTGGACCGCGCCGTCGCCCGCCCGCAGCGTGTAGACGAGGTAGCCGTCGTCGTCGCTGTCGCGCGACTCCATCAGGTCGGCCGACGCGCCCCGCACCACGAGCCCGGCTTGCTCGCTGACCGGGGGCAGCGCGGGTTGGCCGTCCGGCGTCCGCATCGAGCCGTCGGACAGGACGACCCGCATCAGCCTGCCGGATCCGGGGTACGGCGGTAGCTGGACCTGCGCCAGACCGGCGCGCTCCGCGTTCGCCGCCAGGACGCGGGAGTCGGAGCGCAACTGGTCCTCCGTGGCGCTCCTCAGCTCCACCTCCAGCAGTTCGCTGGCCACCTGGAAGGCCAGGAACACGCTCGCCGCGATGGCCGTCGCCGCGATCACCGTCAGCCTGGTCCGCAGGGACCGCAGGCGCCACCACCGGGCCAGCCTGCGCGGGCCCCGGACGGCGTGCCTGCTCACGGAGGAGTCTCCCGCAACGTGTACCCCAAGCCGCGCAGCGTGTAGATCAATCTCGGTTCACCCTCGGCCTCCATCTTGCGGCGCAGGTAGCTCACGTACACCTGGAGGTTGTTGGCGGTGACGCTCATGTCGAAGCCCCAGATCGCCTCGAACAGCGCGGCTCGGGTCAACACGCGGGTCGCGTTGCTCACGAGGACCTCCAGCAGCGAGAACTCGGTCCGGGTCAGGCGGAGCGGCCGCCCGCCCCGCCACGCCTCGAACCTGTCGGGATCGACCCGGACGTCGGCGAACGTCAGGACCTGCGACTCGTCGTCTTCCGGCACCCGGCGGCGCAGCAGGGCCCGGACCCTGGCCAGCAGCTCCTCGATGGCGAACGGCTTGGGCAGGTAGTCGTCGGCGCCCGCGTCCAACCCAGCGACCCGGTCGGAGACCTGGTCACGGGCGGTCAGCATCAACACCGGCAGATCCCGCCCAGCCGCCCGCAACCGCCGGCAGGTCTCCAACCCGCCGAGGCGGGGCATCGTGACGTCCAGGATCAGCAGATCCGGCGCGTCACCACCGACCCCGTCGAGCACGGCGAGACCGTTGGCGACGCTGCTGGTGTCGTAACCCTCCACCTGGAGCACCCGCTCCAGCGACTCACGGATGGCCGCCTCGTCATCCGCGATCATGATCCGCACTCCCGCTCCCTCCGGTCGGCACTTTGCCGCTCATCGTCCCCGACCAACCTGAGGGCAGGGTTAAAGCGGATTTTGTCCGAATAACGTCCGGGCAGGTCGGATGCGATCAGTGACACACGGGCGGCGGCTTCGACGGGGCCGGAGGCTCATCAGCCCCGATCGATCACGACGTCCTCCTCGCAGACCATCTGCTGGACCGATGTGAGGTCGATGAAGTTCTCGTGGTCCGGGTCGACGAGCTTCAGGAAGTTGTCGCTGGAGAAGAGGGCTTCGAGGTCGGCCGTGGTGTCGAACCACGCCTCGACGATCGAGTCGAACTCCGAACCGGGATACCGGGGCGTCGGCACCGGGTAGGACACGACGAACCGGCGGAGGTGCCGCTCCACCTCCGGGATCGACATCAGCAGCGGCCGGTGCTTGTTCTTCTGGTAGTCGACGAACTCGTCGTGGGTCATGTGCTTGGCGCGCTTGAGCGCGAGAATCATCTTGATCATGGTTTGGGTCCTCCGCGGGATCGGTGCTGTCGCACGTGGTCGACTTTGCCGGGCTCTCCCGCAGGTGCCCAGAGTCCCTCGATGCTGTGGTCGGACCACCAGGCTGGACCTGGTCGGTTCGTGGGATGGTGATCGGCATGGCGAACGTGCGATCGCGCGAACTCGGCGCCTACCTGCGCGCGCGGCGCGACCGCCTCTCGCCGGAGGACGTGGGCCTGCCCGGCGGTGGCGGCAGGCGACGGGTCAAAGGACTGCGCCGGGAGGAGGTGGCGGTTCTGGCGAACGTCGGTTGCACCTGGTACACGTGGCTGGAGCAGGGGCGCGATGTCCAGCCGAGCCTCGAGGTCCTCCTCGGCATCGCCGACGCCCTGCGGCTGTCGAGGGACGAGCGACGTCATCTGCTGCTGCTCGGCGGGCATCCCGGCACCGAACGGGTACCCGCCTACGAGAGGGTCGACGGCCTGGTGCAGGGGCTGCTGGACCAGCTCGCTCCGTGTCCGGCGGTCGTGTTGACACCCTGGTTCGGGTCAGTGGCCTACAACGCGCCGTTCCGGTTCATGATCGACGACCTCGAGTCGATACCCGAGACGGACCGCAACTGCGCGTACCTGAACTTCACCCACCCCGACTGGATCGCCGGGCATGCCGACCACGAGCAGGAGTGCGCCGCGATCGTGGCCGCACTCCGTGCGGGCCAAGGCGAGTCGGTGACCGATCCCGCCTGGAAACCTCTGCTGGCTCGGCTCCGGGCCGATTCACCGCTGTTCGCGCGCCTCTGGGGTCAGGCGGACGTGGTCACCGACTCCCAGAAGGCCAAGCGCGTCCTGTCCCGGCACGTCGGCAGGCTGGCTCTGCGCCCGATCACGATGCTGCTCCAGGAGAACCCGCACATCCGGGTGGTCGTCTACCAGCCCGACGACCACATCACCCGTGAGCGGCTGGAAGAACTCACCCGGCGGATCACCGCCGGTCACATCGACGGGCCGGCAAAGGTGCGACGCCTGCGCCGATGAGGAAGCGCGGTTCGCGGACGGTCGAGGAACCCAGGTGCCTGCTTCGCGATGGTGTGTTCCGTGTTGCTCAAGACCGGTCCCGTTGTCGTACCGCGGGTTCGAGCAGCGCCAGTGTCCGCTGCCCCGCGTCGAGTGCGACGCGGATGCCGACCGGCATCGGCAGGTTCGGGCCCGCGTGGCCGAACTCGACGTTGCCCAGGACCGGGATGTCGCGGTCGCCGAGGACGTCGAGGACGATCTCGGCGAGGCTCGGGGACGCGTCGGGCGTCTCGAGTCCGTCGATCGCGTGGGGAACGCCCACGACCATCCCGGAGATCCGATCGAGGATGCCGCAGTGCCGCAACACGTGCAGGTAGCTCCACACGTAGGCCGCCAGGCCGCCCATCTCCTCCCAGAACAGCACCGCGCCGTCGAACCGTTCGAGCGGGAGCGCGTAGGGCGTTGCCTGTGCCAGCACGATGCGGTTGATCACGCCGCCGAGCAGCGGGCCTTCGGCACGGCCCGCGCGCCAGCACTCCCACGACGGGCTGGCGGGCAGCGCGCCGATCGCCTCGGTGTCGGTCAGCAGCCTGGAGTAGAGCTCCTCGAGTTCCGCTCGACGTGCTGCGGGCGCGGTTTGCCAGTGCCCGCCGAGTCCGGGAGTGGCCAGGTCGGCGTGGAACCCGACCAGGCCCGTGCGCGCGTGGAGCACCAGGTGCAGCAGCGAGATGTCGCTGTAGCCGAGGATCGGCTTGGGGTCGGCGGCGACGGCGTCGAAGTCGATCAGGTCCAGGTAGCCGAGCACCGTCTGGCCGCCGTCGTGCGCGATGATCGCGCGCACCTCGGGGTCGCGCAGCAGGGAGTTGAACTCCTGGGCGATCTCCGCAGGCGTGGCAGCGCTCCACCAGCGGTGCCACCCCGCCTCGAGCAGCGGTGCCCGACGCACACGGAAACCCATCCGCTCCAGCACGAGTACGGCTTGTTCGAGGTCGGGTTCGTAGGCGGCGTGTAGCGGCCCGGACAGTGATGCGATGACGACGAGGTCCCCCGGCGTGAGTGCGCGAGGTCGAAGCAGCTCTGGTCCTGCGGAACCGGTCATCGGCGCAGTGTTCCCGGCACCTGCGACCGTGCGCGACGCATTTGCCGATCGACCGACCGGCAGCCGCGGATGTCGATGCGCGCGGTCGGCGGCAAGGGGGACGGTCGGCTACCTTCGTTCCGCCGAACTGGCGACAAACCGTTTCACTCACGAGCGATGGGAGCTGACGGAGTGGCACGTCTTCATGTCGGTTGCGCGATGTGGACCCACAAGGCGTGGCCTGGGCGGTTCCTGCCGCGGCCGCTGCCTGCCAGGGAGGGTCTGCGGGCTTATGCCGGTTGGTGCAACGCGGTCGAGGGCAACACCACCTTCTACGCGACTCCCACCCGGAACACCGTCGCGACCTGGGCGCAGCAGACCGGCCCCGGCTTCCGGTTCGTGGTCAAGTTGCCCAAGGTCGTCACGCACGAGCGCCGGTTCGCCGGGGTCGAGGCCGAGATGCGGGCGTTCCTGGACGCGATCGAACCCCTCGGCGAGCGGGCTGTCCTGTGGACCCAGTTGCCCGGCACGTTCGGTCCTGCGGACGTCGACGCACTCGGCCGTTTCCTGCGCAGGCTCCCCGTCGACCGCCGGCGCGCCGTGGAGGTGCGCCACCCCGGTTTCTTCACCGACGCGGGCTCGGCGTCGCTGCTGGAGAGGGCACTCGCCGACGCGGATGCCGAGTGGGTGCCGTTCGACACCACGGTCTTCTTCCGGAACCCGCCGACCAGCGAGGCCGAGCAGGACGCCTGGGTCAAGAAACCGCGGCTGCCGCGGCGGATGCGGGCGCTGACCGACCAGCCGATCGTCCGCTACCTGGGCCGGGATTCGGTCGAGGAGACGGTCGAAGGGTGGCGGCCGTGGACCGCAGTCGTCGCCGACTGGCTGCGCGAGGGCCGGTCGCCGACGGTTTTCCTGCACACCCCCGACAACGACGACGCGCCTGCGCTCGCCCGCCGGTTCCACGACGACGTGCGAGAGCTGGTGCCCGACCTGGACGCACTGCCCGAGCCTGAGCCGGTTGAGCCCGCGACACTGTTCTGAGTGGTGGCACGATCGCGAGTTGTCCGGGCACGGGCGACGAATCCGGACCGATCAGCGCGTGCGGTCAAGATCGCCGATGAACTCCGTCAGCAGGTCGGCGAACACCTGCGGCGCCTCCTGGTGCGGAGCGTGGCCCGCCCCGTGGATCACCTGGACTTCCTTGCGCCACAACGTGGGGATGGTCAGCTTCCGCAGGTAGTCGTGGCTGACCAGTTGCTCGTCGGCGCCGTGCAGGACGGCCAGCGGCTGACGGAGCGCCGAGACGATCGCGATCTCGTCCGCGAACCGGCCCGCACCGGCGCTGGCCCCCAGCCCGGTGCGAGCCGCGCCGTCGGTGGCCAGGATGTCGGAGACGAACTCGCTGATGTCGAGCGGCGAACCGGGCGCGGTGAAGCTCTCAGCGGCCAGCCTCGCCTCGGACTCGCCGACCTGCGCGCTGAAGAGGGCGGCCATCGCCGGGTGCGGCAGGAAAGCCTCGCCCATCTGCGCGGGTGATGCGACCGGTGGCGCGCCGAAGATGACGAAGCCGCGCGCGTCCGGCAGTTCGGGCGCGGCCTCCAGCACGATCTGCCCGCCCAGGCTCCAGCCGACGATGACCGCGTCCGCCGCGCCGAGTTCCCGCACGACGCCGGTGAGCACGGCGGCGTAGCCCGGCAGCGAGTAGCCGGCCTGGTCCCTCGCCGGTTCGGACTGACCGTGTCCGGGCAGGTCCAGCGCGACGCAGCGGAACCTCCTGCCGAAATCACCGCGCATCACCGGGAGCCAGGTCCTGGCCGAAGACGAGTTGCCGTGGACGAGGATGACCACTGGGTCGGCCTGCCCACTCCGCTCGGCCGAACTCTCCAGGCAGGTGATCAGTTGTCCATCGATCTTCAAGCTCGCCTGCTTCACCCGACGCCTTTCGATTTCGCTCGCCCAGGCCGTGGGCAGGGGTTGAGGTCTCTGTTTCCTGCGAGGCCTTGAAACTAGAGAGGGGCGATAAAGGCGGCAAGTGCGTTGCGCTCAACCATCGAATTACCAGCACGCAATGGCGCGCAGGCGCTCACCGTTCACGAGGGCTCCTGGTGCCGTCTCCCGGTGATCTCGCGGTCGTAGCGCGTCAGCCAGTCCCAGGACGGGTCATCCGACGACACTCATCCCACGGCCGCGACGATCGGGGACGTACACCGTGAAGTCGTCGGCCAGCAGCGAGGCGAGGTCCGCGACATCCTGTGCGGCGTTCATGCCGCCGTGGATCAGCACCAGCCCTGGACCGGTGCCGTAGCGGCGAAACCCGATCGTGGTGCCGTCGGCCGAGGTGACGGTGTCGACACCGAACGGTCGTCGGACCACCACCGGCTCCTTGCGCCGCAGCCTCATGGTCCCTCTTCACGCTGGAGGAACGCGGCCTCGTAACGGCGCAGCAGGTGGTGCAGTTGATCGACCTCGGTGTGGTCGAGGTGATCAGCGGTGCGGTCCTGCACCGCTGTGCTGTTGCAACCCGCCGACCGTGCGATGCATGGCCTGGGGAGTGACCGCGGCGAGGCGCGGCATCGTCGTGAGCGGGTACCTGTCGACGAACAGCAACACGTTGGCCTGGGCCAGCGTGACCCCCATCGGTTCCAGCGCACCCTCAAGCGCGGTGGTGAGGGCGTGGTCGGCGCGCTTGAGTTGTACGAGGTTCAAGGACGCACGAGCGAGGCGGAAGCGGTGCGCCGCAACCTCTGAAAACGACGCAGGTCCAGCACCGTCCAGGTGAGGAAAGCCAGGAACGGCACGGTGAAGACGAGCAGTCCGGCAATCGTCTGACCGACGCCGGGCCACCTGCCGGTCGCCGCGATGATGATCGCCGCGATCTCGAACAGGCCCAGCGCGGACGTCACCAGCCACAGGACGACGCGGCCGAACCACTTCGAGGTGGTCGCCGCCTGTCCTTTGAGCGTTGACGTGCGCAGCTCGGTCAGGGTCAACGCGCCGCGCAATACGGCGCGCTTGCCGACCGGCTCGCGCAACCACTGCTGGCGGAACTGCGCGTCGTACGGCACGGCCTGCCGTCGAACCGCGCTGTGCCAGGCCTCGCGCATACCGTTGCCGAATCCGGCGACGTAGGCAGGCGACGGAGCGAAGTGCGCTTCCGCGGTGCGGTCGGGCGCGGCGAGTGAGCCGAGTTTGCGCGCCACCTGCGGCAGCCACGGCAGGAGTTCGGTGCCCGCGGGTGCCTCGCGGGTGACGAGCTGCCGCCAGGTCTCTCGGAAAGGTTCCAGCCACCGCGAGATGTCGAAGTGCACCGTGGCGGCTGTGTCCAGTGCGAACAACGGGAGATCGCCCGCGAACACCTGGCCGTCGCGATACCCCTGCTGTTCCTCGATCGCGCGCGAGTCCTGGGGTGCGGCCGGCGCCGGCAGCGGCATCACGAGTTGTGCCACCGGCACGGGGACTGCTTCCGTCGGGCGTGGCGCAGGAACCTGTTTCACCTCCTGCAGCCACGCCTTGGTGGCGGTGACGCGCACGACCGTGATCCGGTCGCCGCTGTCCCGCACCGCGAGGTACAGGGACTTCGCCTTGTTCCCTGCAGCCACGCTGGCGATCACACCATCGACGTGCGCAAGGTTCATGCTGCGCCCCGTGTCGAGGTCCGCGACGCGCAGCGTGGTGTCGTCGACGTGGACGACTTCGTTGGGGGACAGCGCGACCGGTGCGGTCGCGGCGAGGTCGGTTGGATGGACGGGTCGGAGCTGCCCGTTGCGGTAGAGGCCGGTGCCAACCCCGCGTTGCACGAGGATCGCGTCGTCCTGCTCGACGGCACGCCCGTGGTAGCCGCGCACAGGCACTGCCCAGGACACCGCTCGGCTGGTGAGATCGACCTTCAGCACGCCGTCGTCGGTAGTGAGCAGCATCGAGTCCGCGCCGATCAGGGTGAGGCCCGCAGTCCGCGACCGGACGCCGCCGAGCACGACCTCGGTGCGCACGTGGTCGGCCAGGGGAGCGCAGACCGAGACAGCGGCAGGCGGGAAGCTCAGCTGTGGCACGGGGACGTCGTTGCGCAGCAGGGTACCGAGCGGGGTGTACGCCTGACCCTGGTACGACGCGACGTCGGTGAGGAGGTTGATCATCTCCGTCGGTGGCACGAGGCCGAACAGCATCGCCTCCCAGTGCTCCTGGTCGAGCAGCAGCACGTCCAGCTGGCGGCCTTTGTCGATCCCGGTGAGTGCGCCGGGGGTGTAGCCGGGCATGGAGAGAAACACGCCTGTCACGTTCCGCATGCGCTGGTCCAAGCGGCGCTGGAGCTTGGCGATGGGGTCGATCGGGGTCCGCTTGTCCACCCACTTGGCCTCCAGGATGAATCGCTGGTTGCCGACGCCGAAGGTCACGTCGATCTCACCGGCGTCGCCCTGCTGGTCCGGCTTGGCGGTGAGCCCGAAGCAGGTGAACAGGTCGGCGATCAGGCCGTTGAACTGCTGGCCCCGCCGTTGGGGTGTCAGGTGTGGGCGGTCGCGGAGCTCGAGGTACGCATCAATCACTTCGCGCCATTTGTCCGGGTCCCGCAGCACTCCCATGCACATCTCATCGCTACGTACGGTTGCATCTGTTACCGCAGGGGGGCAACCGCGGATCGCACCCGGCTCATCGCCCTGCTGCTCGCGATCAGCTCCCGCAGGAAGATCTTCTTGTTCGGGCGCGACACGAGGACGCGGTTCACCGGGCTCGTCAGACGTCACCTCTGCCGAGACGCTTCGTGTCAGGCTGGGAATTGGCTCGGCGGCTGGTCAGGGTCGTTCGCGCTTAGGAAAGCCGTCTGCCCGGCTAGGGAGAGCTCGCGCACCCGTCCCGAACGGACGTCGTGAACGCGGCGGCCAGAGGTGCAGAGCTGAGCCGTCGCGGATGCGCGCTCGCGTGGTCGCCCATGCGACAGCGCCCGTCTGCCTGCCTGATGTCGAAGCCAATACGCAGGTCAAGCTGCCGGACGAACTCTCAGGTCAGGGCACACTCGACGGCTGAGGAATCACCTGCGAATCGATGAGGAATGAGAAATGGCTAGTTTGGTACACTTCCTGGAGACGTACGTCTCAGTGGAGGTGATGCGGTGGCTGACGCGGGTGCGTCTGGGCAGATGGTCGCCCTGGCTCGCGAGGCCAAGGGGTGGACGCAGCAGGACCTGGCGAAGAAGTCGGGCATGGCTCAGGGGTCGGTCTCGAAGATCGAACGCGGGCACATGTCGCTGGACGAGGAGGGCCTGGAACGCGTGGCAAGCGCGTTGGAGGTCCCACAAACCTTGTTGTGCATGGGTGAAGCTCCGCTCGCGCTGGAAGCGACGTGCCTTCACCATCGTCGGCGGGCCAGTCGGATGGCCGTGGTGACGGCGAAGAAGATCGAGGGCCTCACTCAGCTTGTCGGGATGTCCGCGCAGCGGCTCATGGAGGAGCCGGAGAGCGGGCTGGTGCTGCCGCTGCACAGGCAGCCGCTCGGGCCGGACGTGGCGCCGCAGGACATCGCGGCCAAGTTGCGGGCCGACTGGGGGATGTCTCCTGGACCGGTGAGCAACATGACCGAATTGCTGGAACGAGCCGGCGTCACGGTCATCGTCCGGCAGTTGGGCTCGGACGCGCAGGACGCGGTCAGCGGATGGCCGCCGGGAGGGAACCCCATCGTCCTGGTGAACATGGGCTTGCCGCCGGACCGGTTCCGGTTCACCTTGGCGCACGAGCTCGGGCATCTCCTCATGCACGAGCTGCCCGATGACGAGCAGGAGAGCCAGGCAAACGCGTTCGCGGCGGAGTTCTTGCTGCCGGCGGACCTGATCCAGATCGAACTCGACGGTCTCACGGTGCGGCAGTTCGGCCGGCTCGCGGAGCTGAAGGCGCGGTGGAAGGTGTCGATCGCGGCCCTGATCCAGCGCGCCGCGCAGTTGGAGTGCATCAGTCCCACGCAGTTCAAGTCGTTTCGGATAAGGCTCAACCAGTACGGCTGGAACCGCAGAGAGCCCGGCGACCTCGTGCCCGAGGCGCCCATGAGGTTGCGCACCGCCATCGACCGGCACCTGCAAGCCGGCCGCACAGAAGAGGAACTCGCTGAGATCGCGCTGATGCTGCCGGAGCAGTTCAGGCGCCACTACCTCGAACCGACAGCATCGCCGCTGCCCGCGGCCACGAGCACGAACGAGGAACCATGACCGCGACTGACCTGCGCCAGGCCCTGCTTGTGCACACCGATGCCAACCGCGCCGAACTGGCCCTGGAACTCGCAGACCGCGACGGCGGAGGCCTTGTCCTACACGGCAAGGGCAAGGCGCTCATGGCGGCACGCCACCTCAAGTACGCCAAGAAGTTTCAGCGGGGCCTCATCGTTGAAGCCGACGCGTACACCGGCAAGCACCGTAAGCTCGCTGCGGACGCATTCGACGCCAACTGGATCAGCCAGCAACGCCGACTGGGACTCTCCGTGGTCCTGCCGGACGGCGGTTACGTCGCTGAGGGCGACGAGAGCGGCCTGTACAGCATCCTCGCGCGCGTCAAGGCCGACGGTCAGCCTGATCTCGTGGCACCTCTGGCCCTGCACAAGAGCTGGCTCGATGCCAAGGCCGGGCTTCCGACGCTTCTCCGTCACGTCATCGATGCGGGCGTGCCCGTCGCCTTGACCATCGAGCACCCCAAGGATCCGTACGCGACCAGGAGCCTGCTGCAGGGCCTCGTCGAGGTGCTGCAACTCGAAGTCAAGGTCTACCTGTTGCGGTGCGACGTGGCTGCGGTCGGGGCGCTGTGCTTCGGCGCCGAGGCAGCGGCCGTTGGCACCAGGACTGGGTTGCGTCACCTCTTCCCGCGAAAGGAGAACGGTGGTGGCGGCGCGATGCCATCGGTCGCGGCCCTCGTTCGCGGCATGCTGTCCTACATCAGCCTCGACAAGATCGAGCCGGAGATTCAGCAAAACCCCGACAACGACCTGTGGAAGTGCGGCTGTGTGGTCTGCGGCGGGCAGAGCCTCAGCTGGATCAAGTCCGCGCCCAAGCCTGAGGACGCGGCCTACTTGCACTCCGTGGAAGTCCTGTACCAGATCCGTGCCGAGCTCTTCGACAACCTCGCCACCTCGGCGGAGCGACGTCTTGCCTGGATCGGGCTGTGCGACTCGGCGATCTTCCAGCACGAGGGCACCGCAGCGGACTGGAACCCGCAACGCGTGCTCGGCAACTGGGCATCGCTCCGTGGCGCCCAGCCGATCAGCTAGACGCGTCGGCGTGCGCTGGGATCTTCCCGGTCTTCAGTGCGCATTCGTACACGACTTCCTCGAACCACCGTGAGATGTCCGTTGGTCGCGCGGTCGGTACCGGTCCCACCCTGCCTGGGCTCGCCATCGTCATGGCGCCATCGCGTTGAGCCCAGACCACTCCTACGCCGCGGTACTGGGCGTGGAGCAGGCAATTCTGGGGCGGCTTGCGTGCGCTTTCCGTGATCAGCGCCGTCGAACCAAAACCGCCGTACTTGGCCGCGAGCTTGACGCTCCGTTGCCAACGGGTACCGGTAGCCAGTACTCCGACGACGCGCATCGCAGCGGCGGGCCTGGTGTCGGCGTGTTCCGGCCAGGACCACATTGCGATCGTGGTCCGGTCGGTCACCGGTGGCCACCCGGACCGCACTCGATCGGCGTGCACTTCATCGTCGAGTTCTGCCACGACCGTGATCACGTCACCGAACGCCTGCACTCGCGGAAGTACGATTCCACGCCACCCGAGAGTGTGAGCGGCAGCTGCGAGATGAGCGTCGTGCCAGCTCTCGGCAGGCATGGGCACAGGCAGCGGCTGCTGGTCCGCGGTGATCACGATGTTGATTCCCCTTGCGCGGCGATACCGCCGTCGCGGTAGCGCTGTTCGACCATTCGACCGGGCACGATACGCACCTCCGGTTCGTCGTTGGCAGCAGCCTCGAAGTAGACGCTGTGTTGAGGTGTGAGGTCAAGCATCGTCACGCGCCGCACGCGTGTGGACAGGCCACAGCCAATCCGCAGTCTCGCTGGGTGCTCCGCCGACTTCTCATGATCCAACAGTACGGTGGATCACCCGGTCCACAACCTGAGCCACTCGGCTGTCGTGGAACGTTTCGAGGTCGACCTGCAACTGCTGGCAAGACGCAAGGTATGTCTCAAATGGACATTAACGTGCTTACCGGCTATCAGTGGGTCGGCCACTGTCCAGAATGGACGATGAGCGTAAGTTGGAAGTGGGCCTCGAGGATGCCGAGGACCTCATCGCAGATCTGAAACAGGCATTGAACGACGCAGTGATCACGGCAGCACAAGAGTTGTGCGTAGCAGTCTTCGAGTGTCTCGGGTGTCAGGTCTCGGATGAGGACGTGGCCGATCATGGGCACGATGTGGGTGGAGTCGAGTTCGAAGTATCGCTCTCGGGTCGTCTCGCTCAAAGCCAACAGCAGGATGTGCCGGGTGGTCAGCTCCGCGACGGTTGTGCCGCCCTGCCCATGATTGCTGCGGCAGGTGGCGAGTAAGTGTTGGCGGACATCCTCGACCTCGAGGATCGCGTCAGGGCCGTTCGGCACAGTCTCGGTGATGTAGCGCGGGCGCCTGGTCACCGGGTTGATGCCCGCGTAGACGCGGACGCGCCAGGAGCCGCTGGGAAGTTGCTCGACGTTGCCGCGTGCTGGCCTGGGCTGGGTGCGTCGGCTGGTGGACGCGATGATGCCACAGGCTGAGTTCCAAAAAAGAAGACCTGCAGCGCATCGCCGCAGGTCAGAAGTGGTGCCCCCGGCAGGATTCGAACCTGCGCTCCCGCCTCCGGAGGGCGGTGCTCTATCCCCTGAGCTACGGGGGCCGTAGCTGTTGGAATGATCCTAGCGCACTGTCGGCGCAGGTTTTCACCCCCTACCCTCGGGTGGCATGGTGGTGGGGTGTGAGCGGGCGGTTGTGGCTGGTGACCTGCGGATTCGGGTGGTGGAGGAGGGGGAACCTGGGGCGCCGGTCGTGGTGTTGGTGCACGGGTTCCCGGATACCTCGGCCGTCTGGGACGGGGTTGTGGCGGGGTTGGTGGGGCGGTTTCGGGTTGTTCGGTACGACACGCGTGGGGCGGGGGGATCGGGGCGGCCGGAGGGCCTGAGTGGGTATCGGGTTGAGCGGTTGGCTGAGGACCTGGCGGCTGTGGTGAAGGTCGTGGCGCCTGGGCGGAAGGTGCACCTGGTCGGGCATGACTGGGGGTCTACGCAGAGTTGGGTGGCTGTTGAGCGGTATCCGGAGTTGTTCGCGTCGTTCACGTCGATCTCCGGGCCGTCGTTGGGGCACGTGAGCGACTGGGTGCGGCGGAATCGGCGGCACCCGGTGAAGGTGTTCAACCTGCTGAAGCACTCCTGGTACATCGCGGGGTTCCGGGTGCCGGTGGTGCCGGAGCTGGTGTGGCGGTCGAAGAAGGTGCGGGCGGCGTTGAACGCGCGGCACCGGGAGCTGGTCAACGGGTTGGGGCTGTACCGGGCGAACGTGGGCAGTGCGCCCGCGCCGCGGCGGGTGGACGTGCCGGTGATGCAGATCGCGTTGCGGCGGGACCCGTTCGTGAAGGTCGGGCACCTCCAGGCGGCTGAGCCGTGGGTGGAAAACCTGACACGGCGGTCGTTGCACGCGTCGCACTGGGCACCCCGGACGCACCCCGCGGCGGTGGCGCGGATGGTGGCCGAGTTCGTCGACGGCACGCCCGCCAGGCGGGAGCTGGTGGTGATCACCGGAGCCGGCAGCGGGATCGGGCGGGCCACGGCGTTGGCGTTCGCGGTGGACGGGGCGGAGGTGGTGGCGCTCGACGTGGACGGCGCGGCGGCCGCGAGGACGGCGCGGGAGGTGCGGGGGCACGCGTACGAGGTGGACGTGGCCGACGGTGCGGCGCTGCGCGCGGTGGCCGAGCGGGTCCGGGTCGAGCACGGGGTGCCGGACGTGGTGATGGCCAACGCCGGGGTGGTGGTGGCCGGGGCGTTCCTGGACACGTCCGAGGCGGACTGGCGGCGCGTGGTGGACGTGAACCTTTGGGGCGTCGTGCACACGGTGCGGGCGTTCCTGCCGCAGCTCGTCGAACGGGGTGAGGGCGGGCACGTCGTCGTGACGGCGTCGATGGCCAGCTACTTCCCGTCGAAGGCGCTGCCCGCGTACTCGGCGACGAAGGCGGCCGTGCTGATGCTGGCGGAGTGCCTGGCCGAGGAGGTGAAGCCGAACGGGATCGGGGTCAGCGCGATCTGCCCCGGCGTGGTGCACACCGACATCACCCGCAGCGCCACGTTCGCGGGCGCGGACGCGGCCACCGAACAGGTGAAACGCGACGCCGTGACCAGGACTTACCAGTTGCGGGGTTACGGGCCGGAGCGTGTCGCGACCGCTGTCGTCCGCGCTGTTCGGCAGAATCGCCTCCTGGTGCCGGTGACGCCGGAGTCGTGGCTGGCGCTGCTCGGCAGCCGGGTGTCGCCGAGGGCCGTCCGGATCCTGGGACGGTTGGCGGGGCCTACCTGGCGTCAGTAGTCGGTCACATTGCACACATGCGCATGTCGCTATATGTTGCTCGCATGGGTCACGGGCATGGGCACGGTGTGTCTCCTGCCGAGGCGGCGAGCGCTTCGGGCAGGCACATCGGGAAGCTGTGGATCGCGTTCGGCATCGGTGCGGTCTTCATGGTGGTGGAGTTCGCCGTCGGGTGGGCGACGTCGTCGCTGGCGCTGATCTCCGACGCCGCGCACATGCTGACCGACGTGCTCGGGGTGGGCATGGCGCTGGCCGCGATCATGATCGCCCGCCGCTCGACGACGGGCCGCAACCAGACGTTCGGCATGTACCGCGCGGAGGTCCTCGCGGCGCTGGCGAACGCGGTGCTGCTGTTCGGCGTCGCGGGCTACGTGGTCTACGAAGCCGTCGGCCGCTTCGGGAACCCGCCGTCGGTGCCAGGCCTGCCGGTGATCCTCGCCGCGCTGCTCGGACTGCTGGCCAACGTCGTCTCGTTCTTCCTGCTGCGCGGCGGCGCGAAGGAGAGCATCAACGTCCGGGGCGCGTACCTGGAGGTGCTCGCCGACCTGATCGGCTCGGTCGGCGTGCTGCTGAGCGGCCTGGTCACGCTCGTGTTCGGCTGGCGCTACGCCGACCCGGTCATGGGTGTCGCGATCGGCGTGTGGGTGCTGCCGCGGACGTGGAAGCTGGCCCGCCACGCGCTGCACATCCTGTTCCAGCACGCCCCCGAGGGCCTGGACGTCGCCGCCGTGCAGGCCGACCTCGCGCAGCTCCCCGGCGTGACCGAGGCGCACGACCTGCACGTGTGGACGTTGACCTCCGGCATGGAGGTGGCGTCGGCGCACCTGAGCATCGCGCACGACGCCGTCCCGGCCGAGGTGCTGCGCGCCGCGCAGGCGCTGCTGGCCGAGCGGTACCACATCGAGCACGCCACGCTCCAGGTCGAACCCGGTGACTCGGCTCAGCGCTGTCGCGAGATGTCCTGGTGAAGAAAGCAGAAGGGGAGCTCCCCGACGTGGGAGGCTCCCCTGCTAGCTAGAAACCCTTACAGGCCCGCGAGTTGCCCCGCCTTCGGCCCTTGAACGGTGTTCGCCAGCCCGTTGTTCACCGGGTCCGGGATGTTCCCGCTGCCGGTCATGGGCCCGCCGATGTTGTTGGCCGCCAGCACCACCGGCGCCCTGTTGTTCACGACGCTCACCGGCCCGCCGACCTTGGTGTTCTCGACGTTCACCGCGCCGGTCGCGCCGGTCACGCTGACCGGCCCGCCGACCTCGGAGTCCACGAGCACCACGGTGCCCGCGCCGTTGGCCGAGATCGGCCCGTTCACTTTGCCGCCGAACACGTACAGCGACGCGCCCGCGTTGACGGTGACCGGCCCGCTGATCGTCGCGCCGTCCACCAGCGTCACGCCGGAGGTCACCTGCAACGGCCCGTTGACCTGCTCGGTGATCGTCCTGGTGGCCGTCACCGGGGGCTTGGCCAGCAGTTCGAACTCAGCCAGCGTCGCGCCGCCGGGGATCTCCAGCCGGTAGTACCGGTAGAAGCCCGGCTTGGCGATCTTGAACGCGCGGGTGTACTGGCGCCAGGTGAACTTCTGGTCCTTGCGCTCGTCGGCCGTGGTCCACGTCTTGCCGTCCAGCGACCCCTTGAGGACCCAGTTCTTCGGGTCCGCCGTGGTCTTCGACGACGTCAGCGTGTAGAACTCGGCCCTCTCCTTGGTGTTCGGCAGGTCGACCTGGAGCGCGTCGACCGCGGCCTGGGTCTGCGAGGTGTCGTCCACCAGCGCGGCCGGACCGGTGAACTTGCCCGTGAGGGTGATGTCCCGCAACGGCTTCGCGACCTCGGTGCCCTTGGTGAGCGACGGCGGCACGGAGTCCGCGCCGGTCGCCCACTTCGACGGGTTGGGGCCCATGTCGAAGTCCAGGGTCGCCCCCGCCGCGAGCACGTCGTGGTTCAGGTACGTCTTGTCGGACACCTTGCCGTTGATCTTGAGGTTCTGCACGTAGATGTTCTTCGCGCTGTTCTTCGGCGCGTTCACCACGAGCTTCTTGCCGTTCTCCAGCTTCAGCGTCGCCTTGGTGAACAGCGGCGAGCCGACCGCGTACGTCGCGCTGCCCATCTGCGCCGGGTAGAAGCCGAGCGCGCTGAACAGGAACCACGCCGACTGCTCGCCGTTGTCCTCGTCGCCCGCGTAGCCCTGGCCGATCTCGCTGCCCAGGTAGAGCCGCCTGGTGATCTCGCGGACCTTCTCCTGCGTCTTCCACGGCTGGCCGGTGAAGTCGTACATGTAGCTGATGTGGTGCGAGATCTGGTTGCTGTGGCCGAGCTGCCCCATCCGGACGTCCCGCGCCTCGGTCATCTCGTGGATGATGCCGCCGTAGGAACCGGGGAACTTGGCCGTTTCCGGCGTGGAGAAGAACTCGTCGAGCTTCTTGGCCAGGCCGTCACGCCCGCCGTACAGGTTCGCCAGCCCCTGGCCGTCCTGCGGGATCGAGAACGTCTGGTTCCACGCGTTCGTCTCGGTGTAGTCGTAGCCCCACTCCTGCGGGTTGAAGTCCGCGGCGGGCACCCGGCGCGTGCCGTCGGGGTTGCGGCCCTGGAAGAAGCCCGTGGCCGGGTCGAACATGTTGACGTAGTTCAGCGCGCGGTTGGTGAAGTACTCGTAGTTCTCCAGGAACTCCTTCTTGCGCGGGTCGTTCGCGGCCGCCTTGTCGTACAGCGCCTTCGACATGTTCGCGATGCCGAAGTCGTTGAGGTAGCCCTCGATCGCCCAGGACATGCCTTCCCTGGTCGTCGTGGGGGTGTAGCCCTTGAAGACGGCCACGTCCTGGCCGTGGCGGCCGACGTCGTCGTTCGGCGGCGTGACGCTGGCGTTCTTCACCGCCGCGTCGTAGGTCGACAGCGCGTCCAGGTTGGTGACGCCCTTGACGTAGGCGTCCGTGAACGCGACGTCGGAACTGGTGCCCGTCATCAGGTTCGCGTAACCGGGGGAGGACCACCGCGACACCCAGCCGCCGTCGCGGTACTGCTGCACGAAGCCGTCCGCCATCTCACCGGCCTGCGAGGGCGTGAAGAGGGTGTAGGCGGGCCACGTCGTGCGGTAGGTGTCCCAGAACCCGTTGTTGACGTAGATCTTGCCGTCGACGACCTTGGCGCCGGTCTGCGTCGGCGTGCTCGGACCCGTGCTCGGGCTCACCGGGCTCGCGTACTTGTAGACCGGGGCGGCGGCCGAACCGGTGTTCTCGAAGCCCGAGTTCGGGTAGAGGTACAGCCGGTACAGGCTGGAGTACAGCGTGGTCAACTGGTCCTCGGACGCGCCCTCGACCTCGATGATGCCGAGCTGCTTGTCCCACGCCTGCTGCGCGCGCTGCTTCACGGAGTCGAACGTGTCCTGCGGGGAGATCTCCATCGCCAGGTTCTTCTTCGCCTGGTCGACGCTCAGCAGCGACGTCGCGATCTTCAGCGTCACGGTCTTCTGCGCGCTGGTGTCGAACTGGAAGTAGCCCGCCACGTTGTCGCGGCCCTGGCCGGTCAGCTTGCCGCTGGACTTCACCGGCTGGTCGACCGTGCCGTAGACGAACATCCGGGTCGCGCCGAAGGACAGGCCGACGTCCGAGTAACCCGACACCACACCGGTCGCGGCGTCCAGCGTCAGGCCGCCGCTGTTGTTCACGTTGTCGAACACCAGGTTCGAGCTGTTCTCGGTGAAGTCGAACTTGAACACGGCCGCGTGGTCGGTGGGCGCGATCTCGGTGCGCATGCCGTTCTCGAACTTCACGCTGTAGGTGTGCGCGCGGTCCGACTCGTTCTCGTGCTTGAACGGCAGGGCCCGGACCGCCCGGTCCGCGGTGGGCGTCCCGGTCGACGGCATCACCTGGAACGTCTGGCGGTCGCGCATCCACGGGCTGGGCTCGTGGCTCGCGGTGAACGCCTGGATCGTCGGCAGGTTGTCGGCGTTGTTGAACTTGGCGTAGTCGTAGAACCAGCTCGTGGAGCCCGCGTTGGTCATCGGGGTCCAGAAGTTGAAGCCGTGCGGCACCGCGGTGGCGGGGAAGTTGTTGCCGCGCGAGAAGCTACCGCTGGAGTTCGTGCCGCGGGTGGTGCGGACGTAGTCCGTCGGCCGCTGGTAGTCCGGAGTGGACGGTGCCGACTTGATGACGATGTCGTCGAACCAGCCGTCGAAGTTGGCCGGTCCCTTGGGGTTGTCGTACGCCACCAGGATCCGCTTGACGGTCTTGCCCTCGGCGACCGCGCCGATCACCGACGCCAGCCGGTTCCACTGGTTGGTGTACAACGCCTTCGACGCGCCCTGGCCCTTCGGCGACAGCTCGAACCCGTGCTGGTCGCGCGCCCCGAGGTCGCTCAGGTACGTGCCGTCGGAGAAAGCGAGGTCCACCGCGGCGAACGTGCTCGGGTAGTTCAGGTCGTCCGTCATGAAGCTCGGGAAGATCATGTAGGACAGCTCGGTCGTCCGCGTGACGGGCACGTCGACGTCGAACACCTTGTTGTACGAGTAGCCGCGGGCCTCGGCGAAGTGCGTGCCCTGGTAGCGCAGCGCCTTCAGGCCGGTGTAGCCGACGAACGCCTTGGCGTTGTAGCCGCCGGTGGCGCCCTTGCTGAGCACCGTGCGCATGTTCTCCGGGGCGGGGGTGGCCGAGCCGTCCGAGAACTGCACCTCGGCGAGCTGGATCAGGTTCACGCCGCCCGCGTTCGCGGTGATGTCGAGCTTGTAGTACGTGTACGCCGTGGTGTTCGCCGTGTCGTACGGCTTGGTCTGGTGCCGCTCCGGGAAGACCTCGTCGGTGCGGGTGTCGATCGTCGTCCAGGTCTGGCCGTCGGCCGAACCCTGGAGCGTCCAGTTCTTCGGGTCGCGCACCGCCGCGTCGTTCGCGGACGACAGCGCGTACCGCTTGACCGTCGTCGGTTCCGAGAACTGGAACTGCGCCCAACCGGTGCTGGTGAACGTCAACCACTTCGAGTTGATGTTCCCGTCGACGAGGTTCTCCTTCACCTCGGCGCCCTCGGTGTTCTCCGAGTTGGCCCGCACGTCGACGACCTTGTCCGTCACGTTGCCGGGGATGCTCACCGAGTCCGTGCCGTTGACGCCCGACGCCTTGGGGTTGCCCTGGGCATCGGTCTCCACCGTGCTCGCCCACTTGGGCTGCGGTTGTCCCTCCTCGAAGGAGGATGCGAAGAGGTCTGCGCTCACAGTTGGATCTTCCGGTGCGGCTGATACGGGCGACCAGCTTCCCACGCTACCCATGACCACTGCTGTGACAGTGACGCCGACCAGTGCCAAACGGGTTCTTTTCCCCCGCATGTGCCCCATTGCGCACGCCTTCCGGTTGACTCGATGCTCGACCCGCGCGACAGCACAACCGGTCCCTGACATCGTTGTCAAGATTGATGGTCCAAATTGTCCGCTGACCTGTCTGCCCGCTGCTCCAACTGCCTGAACGGGCGTGGGTGTGGCGTCGCCGTCGTCGAGCTGTTCCGGAACTAGAATCCCGCCCAATGCCATGACGGAGGAAGAGTTGAACGTGCGGAAAGCGCCCCAGGTCGGCACACCCGCGGGGATGCGGGCGCTCAACCAGCGCGCGGTGCTCGATCGACTCCGCCTCGACGGGCCGTCGACGAGGCCCCGGATCGCCAAGGAGACCGGGCTCTCCAAGCCCACCGTCGGCCAGGCGCTGCTGGACCTGGAGCGCCACGGCCTGGTGAGACCCGTGGGCAGGACGACGGCCGGGCCGGGCCGGTCGGCCGTGGTCTACGAGCCGAACCCGGCCGCCGCGCACGTGCTCGGCGTGGACATAGGCAGGCAGCGCATCCGGGCCGCCGTGTCGGACCTCGCCGGGTCGGTCATCGCGCGGGTCGACGAGCGCAACCGGTGCCGGTCGGCGGACGCGCTCGTGCGCAAGGTGCGGGAGCTGGCCGTCCGCACGGTGAACGACGCGGGCCTGGAGCTGGACGACGTGATCACGAAGGTCGTCGGCAGCCCCGGTGTGCCGGACACCAGGGGCCGCGGGATGCACCACGCGCCGAACCTGCCGGGCTGGGAGCGCCAGGGCCTCCTGGACGAGCTGGAGGCCGTGCTCGGCCCCGGCCTGGTGGTCGAGAACGACGCGAACCTCGCCGCGGTCGGCGAGCGGGAGTACGGCGTCGCCAAGGGCGTCGGGGTCTTCGTCACGGTCACCGTCGGCACCGGGATCGGCATGGGCATCGTGATCGACGGCAGGCTGTTCCGCGGCGCCCACGGGGCGGCGGGCGAGGTCGGCTACCTGCCCTACCCGGAATCCAAGGAGGACCCGCACGTGCGGGGCCAGTTCGAGGGCGCGGCGGCGGCGCACTCGGTCGTGGACCGGGCGAAGGCCATCGGGCTGACGCAGGTGCGCAGCGCGCGGGACGTGTTCGTGCTGGCGAAGTCCGGTGACTCGCGCGCGCTGGAGGTCGTGCACGACGAGGCTGAGCGGCTGGCGTACCTCGTGGCGTCGGTGAGCGCGGTGCTGGACCCGGAGCTGGTCGTGCTCAGCGGGGGTGTCGGCACCAACATCGAACTGCTCCAGGAGCCGATGGAACTGGCGCTGCGCCGCACGACCCCGCTCGTGCCGCGGATCGTCGCGGGGGAGCTGGGGGACGGTGCCGTGCTCAGCGGAGCGCTCGCCGTCGGCCTCACGGCGGCTCGCGATCTGGTCTTCGACCAGCGCGAAGCGATCACTCTCTGAGGTTAAACAAGTTGGCGCCACCTTGGGATTCACCCGATTGTTCTAGGCACATCACCCCAAATGTGGCTTAGCGTTACCGGCACCTCCTCCTGGAGGGTGGAAGTTGATTCCGTTGCACCGGGGAGTCGTGAGGAGATGCGGGGGACGTAGCTCCTCACGACCGCACGGGACAGGCGCCGCGCCTTGACCAACCGCCTGTCCCGTGTAACGGTCACCCGCCCGGCGTCGTCCGGTGCACGTCGGCCGACCTCGACTCGTGGTGCCCCGAGTCCGCGATCCACGCCCCTGGGGTGGACGGGTCCAGCACCCCGTCCTCCAGCCAGGAGAACTCGCCCGCCATGACCTTCTTCGTCAGCACCACGTCGGAGTCGTCGGTGTTGGTCCACAACCGGTCGAACAGCTCGTCCACGCGGACCCGCGCCTGCCGGGCGAACGCGTCCGCCAGTTCCGCCGCGTTGCCGCCGTCCGCCTTGGCCCGCACGCACGTCGCGCTGATCGCGAACAGCTCGGCCCCGATGTCCACGACCCGGCCGAGGAAGCGCTGCTTGCGCTCCATCTTCCCCTGCCAGCGGGACATCGCGTAGAACGTGTGCCGCGCCAGCTTGCGGCTCGACCGCTCGACGAACCGCAGGTGTGTCGCGAGTGGACCGAACTCGGCGAACGATCCGGGCACCTGGCCCTTGCCGACGACCAGCGTCGGCAACCACTTGGCGTAGAAGCCGCCTGCTTTCGCCGCCGCCTTGGCCTTGCGGCCCCGGTCCGCGTCCGGGTCGATGATGTCGCCCGCCACGGAGAGGTGGGCGTCGACCGCCTCCCTCGCGATGATCAGGTGCATGATCTCGGTGGAACCCTCGAAGATGCGGTTGATCCGCAGGTCCCGCAGGGCCTGTTCGGCGGGGATGCCCTTCTCGCCGCGCGCGGCCAGGGATTCGGCGGTCTCGTAGCCCCGGCCGCCGCGGATCTGCACCAGTTCGTCCGCCGCCAGCCAGGCCATCTCCGAGCCGTACAGCTTCGCCAGCGCGGCTTCGATGCGGATGTCGTTGGCGCCCGCGTCGGCCAGTTCGCTGCTGAGGTCGACCACGGCTTCCAGCGCGTACGCGGTGGCGGCGATGAAGGCGACCTTGCCGCCCACCGCCTCGTGCTTGCCCACCGGGAGGCCCCACTGGACCCGTTCCGTCGCCCACTCGCGGGCGATCTTGACGGACCACTTGGCCGCGCCCGCGCAGATGGCGGGTAGGGAGAGGCGGCCGGTGTTCAGGGTCGTCAGGGCGATCTTGAGGCCCGCGCCCTCCTTGCCGATTCGGTTCTCGGCCGGGACTCGGACCTGGTGGAACCGGGTGACGCCGTTCTCCAGGCCGCGCAGGCCCATGAAGGCGTTGCGGTTCTCCACGGTGATGCCGGGGGAGTCGGCTTCCACGACGAACGCGGTGATGCCCTTGTCGGGTACGGCGGCCATGACGACCAGGAGTTCTGCCACCACGCCGTTGGTGGTCCAGAGCTTGACGCCGTTCAGGAGGTAGGCGTCGCCGGTTTCCGTTGGGGTGGCTGTGGTTCCGAGGCGGGCTGGGTCGCTGCCCACGTCGGGTTCGGTGAGGAGGAAGGCGCTGATGGCGCCCGCGGCGCAGCGGGGGAGGAAGGTTTGTTTTTGGGCTTCGGTGCCGAAGAGAGCGAGGGGTTGGGGGACACCGATGGATTGGTGTGCCGAGAGGAGGGCGCCTATGGCTGGGGAGGCGGAGCCGGCGAGCATGAGGGCTTTGTTGTAGTAGACCTGGGAAAGGCCCAGGCCGCCGTACTCGGGTTTGATCTTCATGCCGAACGCGCCTATGCGCTTGAGGCCTGAGTAGACCTCGTCCGGGATGCGGGCTTCGCGTTCGATCCGGGTGGGGTCGAGGTGGGTTTCGCAGAAGTCCTTGAGGAGCTTGAGGAAGTCTTCGCCTGATCGTCTGCCATCGGGGGTGCCGGTGGGGTGGGGGTGGATCAGGTCCAGGCGGAAGTGGCCCAGGAAGAGTTCCTTGCCGAAGCTGGGGCGGCGCCAGGTGGATTCGCGGGCCTGTTCGGCTACGTGGCGGGCTGCTTGTTCGGTGATGGGGTGGTTGGGGGGTTCGTTGGGGGTGGGGTGGTTGGAGGGGGGCTGGTCGGGGGTGGGGTGTTCGGGGTCCACTGCGGTCATTGCTGACCTCCTAGGAGCCGAAGGTGAACTCCTGACGGTACTACCGGTGGGTAGGTGCGTCCGATCAGCCGATCGAGGGGGGTGGGGGCGCGAGTGGGTGAAGGGCGGTTGCG
>NZ_JANYMP010000051.1 GCF_025061645.1 Umezawaea endophytica
AGCCTCTTAGTCTCCGGCGTGCGGCAAGTAAGCATTGTCTGCTCCTATTAAAGTAAGAACAGCGACAACTTGAAGGAGCTCGGGTCGCGTTTATTTGTCAGTACAGCTGATGGGTAATTCGAACATCAATCGGTGATGCCTGCTGGTGTGAAACCGGCAGCGGAGAGCTCTCCGGGCATGCGGGACACCGGTCTGGTCGCCATATGAGCGGCGCGAGCGGTTTCCTGAAGGGCTGTTTGCGATGTTGCGAATGTGGAAGGACTTGCCGGGCGTGCAGATTGGAGTGTTGCGCTTAAGGTCGCATGGTTCACCGGTGATGCTTTCACAGGTCGCACTCCCTTTCTCCTGCGGGTCACGTAAATGCAGCAGGGGCTCAGAACCGACTAAAAGTGCAGGTCAATCGTCATTGATTCAAAAATCATCGGTTGTGAATCGCAATGCGTGCAATCAGGATTGCGCCGTTCGGTCCTGTGTCGCATGTGGGCATGCGTGGGCGTAGTGCAGTTCAGGAGTTGCAAGGACGGTTTCCTGTGTGGTGAAGTTTGTTTCCCTGTCCAATTCTTCACGCTCCACATACGCTGGAAATGCAAGCGGCTGCAAGGATGCCAGCGCCCGATAGAGCGGCCGCCACGACAACGCACCCAGATCCTGTGGTTACCCAGCTTTCCCTGGTGGTTGTCAACTTGTCATGTATTGTTTCGCGCCGGTCCTTTAGTAGGAACACGGCTGCTTGCTCCGAAGATTGACCTTCCGGTACGGCGTAGGCGATCCACGCTGCCACACCGGGAAAGGTCATGAGCAGTACATCGTTTTCCCATCCTGCCTCGCGAACTCGCAAGGCCGCTTGGGCCTCGGTAGAACCCTCCGTGCCCGTTTCTAGATGAGCTTGAAGATCTTCTTGCGCTTCTTGTTGCGTGTTGAAGTACCTTCCATGGTCCGATACCGACAAGTCGGCTTCGCCCTGGATTCTGATGCAAGCCCAACTCCATCTCACCGCCATGACCTTCGCTCCTCCGCGTGTCGCTGCGCCAGTCAAATTTACCATCCTATAGGATTGTTGGAAAATATGAGCATTCCTACCTGGGTGGATAACTGCTGACCAATCGAGGTTCGGCAAACTTCACCGACCGCACCCACTGGATCTTCGCTGGCAGATGTCGATGGGGACGATTGGGGCTCCGACGACGAAGGTTCACTCAATCGGAGGAAGGTAATTCATGCGTCACGACGATTGGCAGAGGGCGGCCTGAGCCACTCGGAGCACGCGACTTGGGTCTCGCGGGCGCGCAAGCGCGAGTTGGACATGGTCTGCTTGATACAGGAGTCAAGGCGCTGAAGGCGTACACCAAGGGTGACCGCACCCATGCCGTCTCAGACCTGTCCGCTGGTCAGTCCATTGCGTCACCGAGGTGGTGTACCGCGCCGCCACCGAGGGCGAGTACACCGGCAACTACCAGGGTGAGCCACCTGGACGGCCGATCTTCGAGGTTCCGTACGGTGGACAGACGCACTACGCCACGGTCCAGATCGGTGACAACGGCTTCATCGTCGATGCCAACACGCGCAGCGCGGACACGCCCTTCGAGGGCCCCAACGTGATCCGCGCGCGGATACGGACCCGAACTACCGAGGTTGGGAAGAATGGGCAGGCTGCCTTCGATCCGTGTGACATCCGAGTGGGGTGCATTCCCGTTCTGGGTCCGCGTTTCCAGGGAAGTGATCCCCGACAACTGCTCGGCTGAGCGGCTGGTGTCCGAGTACGGGGCGCTTGGAGATATGGCGGCTGCTACCGATGCCTGGGATGACGAGTTCCAGGCCGTCTACAACCGCAGCGACCCGGAGAGCCTGGGCTTCCCCGGCGAGGCGACCACGGCGGCGTGGCACGAGCGGGGTGAGCGGTTGGCCGCGGCGTTGCCGGTGCGGTCCGAGTTTCACACCGCACGTGGGGATCGTGTGTTCGGTGTTTGAGGCTGGCACCTGTTGGTGCCGTTCACACTGCGGTGTGTGGAGCAAACCTGGAGCAGACGGGAGAGCCGAACGGCGTGCGACGGCTTCGAACGGCGGTGAACGGCACCGGCTGACGTGCTGGTTCTCTATTTGTGCTGGTCAGGGCGTCGGCCGGGCCGCGCTGGCAGTGTGAGGGTCAGGGGTTCGAGTCCCCTCAGCTCCACCAGAGGTAGACATGCACGAACACCAGGAGCGGAAGCCGATAATTCGGTTTCCGCTCCTTTTGCGTCTGCCGGTTGTGGTACCCGAAAGACTGGGACTATTCGGTCCGGGCTCAGGATCTTGATCTGCACAACCAGCGCTTCTACGACTGCCTTACGTTGATTCGCGTTGCCACCACCGAAGATCTCGGTGATGTGGTTGTTGACCTGGGCGAGGGTTGCCGCGTCGGGCATGGTCGGTTCGGTTTCCAGTTCCGCCACGAGTTCTGCTTGGCGTTCACGAAGTTGTCGCTGTGTAGTGCGGTGCCGCAGCAGGCGTTCCTTCGCGGAGTCGTCATTGGCGTCGAACAGGTCGGCCTCGAAGGCGTCGAGATACTTGTCGATCTTCGAGGTGACCTTGCCGATCTCAGCTTGGACGGTGCGTAGTTCGGTGGTCGCGGTGTCGTGGTTGGACTCGTGAAGTTGGCGGGCAACGTCGACCGCTTGCTGCATCAGGCTTTGCTGACTGCGGTAGAACGATGAGACCGCGCCCAGGACGGCTTGGTCGAGCGCGTCTGCGTTGATGCGTTCCATGTCGCACGTGTCCGTGCCGTACTTCTGCCGCGTCACGCAGGTGTAGTAGCGGTAGGTCTTGGTCTTGCCGGTTGCGCGCGTGCCGACCATCGCCTTGCCGCACTTGGGACAGGGAAGACGACCGGTGGCGATGTAGTCCGAACCGCTTGCGGCGCTGTGGGAGGCGCTCTCGCCGCGTTGGTCGAGAAGGTGTTGCGCCTCCGCGAACTGCTCGGGGCTGATCAGACCCGGATGAGCGTTCTCCGTGGTGATCTCGCGAAAGCTGATCTCCCCGATGTACATCCGGTTCTCCAGGATCTGGAGTATGCGTCGATACGACCACAGCCCTCCAGAGCCTGACCGGAAGCCGCGCTCGTTCAACACCTTTGCCACCGCTCGTGATCCGAGCCGATCCTTCGTGTAGAGATCGAAGATCAACCGGATGATCGCGGCCTCGGAATCGTGCGCGTAGAGGACGTGAGTCTTCGGATCCTTGAGATATCCGAAAGGCCTCTTCCCGCCCTTGTACTGCCCGCGAGCGGCCTTGCGTTCCATCCCGGAAGTGACGCGATCGATGATCATGTCGCGTTCGAATTGAGCGAACATCGACAGCATCTGGAGCAGCAATCGCCCCATGGGGGTGGATGTGTCGAACGGTTCGGTCGCCGAGCGGAAGGCCACTCCGGACTGGTCCAGTTCATCGAGGAGGGTGACCGTGTCGCGCAGGTTTCGAGAGAAGCGGTCGACCCGGTACACCAGCAGCACGTCGATCCTGCCCGACCGCGCCCAGTGCAGGGCTTTCTGAAGATCCGGCCGGTTGGTGTTCGCCCCCGACGCGTCATCGCTGAACTTCTTGACGATCCGCCACCCCGGCTGCGACGCGACGTAGCTCTCCAGCCGTGTGTCCTGTGCGTCGATCGTGTACGGCTGGTTCTCGTCGTCGGTGCTGCGGCGCGTGTAGGTGGCGACTCGCACGTCCGAGAGTTCGACCTGTGCCGCTTTCCGGACTCTCGCCGTGGTGGCGCGTCTAGACAAGAATTCCCCCCTTGAGTCGGCTTTGGAATGACTGAATGGGCGAGGATTTGCACAAGGCTTTGCTTGAGGTGCTTATTTCACGGTTCACCTGTTCAAATTACCATTTAATTGAGTTCTGTAATGCTTGACTCCTATTTATTTCCCTGGTGCTCATTCCATGAGTTGACCAATGTTGCGAGATGGTTCACAGCAGCGGAATGGGCAGCCTGTTCGAGCGGCACGGTCTCGACGTGATCCACGGTCCATGCCACGGTGTGGGGTTCAGGGATGGCGTTCAAGACTTCCTCGATTGGATCGGTCATCGGCGTACACCGTCGGAGCCTCGTGACCTGCGAGCCCGCTCGGAGGCCTGCCATTCCCGGAAGGTTCGTTGGCCGATCACGCGCTTGAGGTGCGGGATGTTGTTCTGCCGCATCCCGACGGGTGCGGGACCGAGCACGGCGAGAAGGTCGCTCGCGGCGTTGGAGTGCCACCCCGCCGTGGTGATGGCTTGCTCGTCGGGGAAGACGTCGGCAACGCGATCGGTGTCCGGGTCCAGCAGGTGGTCTTCCTTGCCGCCGTAGGAGAAGACGTAGAGGAAGTTGAGCGGGGAATCGGGTTGTACGAGTCGTCGGAAGCGACTGACTTCCTTGGTGTAGCTGTAAAACGTCACGTCGGGTACTTGGCGAGCGATGCGAAGCCAGGCCGATAGGTAGTCGTCGCTGAAGTAGTCCCCGGCGTCGTGTACTCGCAGGAACTTGCCTCGGTACTTCGGTGCGGCCAGTTCGGAGAGCACGTCCTGTTCCCACTGCGGCAGGTCGTCCAGGATCCGCATTAGGTTGCGTTCATGCTTGGCTTTGACTGAGGCGAAGGCGTATCGGCCGACGCGGGCGTAGCAGACTGCCGCGCACACTCCGGCTGCCGGACAGGTGTTGTAGGTGCGGCCGTCGGGCAGACGTCCGGCCCACGCCGGTAGGGAGAAGGTGAAGATCCCGTACCGGCGCAGGCCGGAGTTCTGCGTGATCAGCCGCTCGGGTCGACGACGTCGTGGGGCTGTGTCGCCCAGGGTGGTCACCTCCTACTTGAAGCCGAACGGCATCGGCTCGGGTGCGGGGATCAGTGGGGTGCCGTCGGTGTCGCGCGGATCGGACACGGGGGTGACCTTGTGCTCGGTGGCGATGACGACGCCGAAGGTGCCGAGCAGGACCAGGACCGCGTTGATCACGGCGGCGGTGGCGGAGCCCTGGGTGTCGGTGAGCACGCCCGCGCCGACGAGGCCGGAGACCAGGGCGAGGGTGCCGCCGATCCAGGACGCTGCGGTGCGCAGCGGGCGGGGACGGGGGTCGGTCATGGGGGTTTCCTCCTGTGTTGGGTGGTCGGTGCTGTGGTGGTCGAGCCACACGACGAAGGCGCGGGCCGCCTTGTAGGCGAGCCAGAGGGCGAGGGCGAGGCTGACCACGAGCGAGCCGCCCGGCGCGAGACCGAGCGGCTCGTGGTCGTGGGTCAGGGGCGGTTGATCCACGCCCCTGCTCGGATCAGGTTCGGGTTGGGGATGCCGTTGAGGCTGGCGATGGCAGCAACGGTGGTGCCCCACCGGATCGCGAGTGCGGAGAGGGTGTCGCCGGGCTGGATCTGGTAGGCCTCGCCGCTGCCGTCTCCGCCGGAGCCGGGCACGCGGAGCACCTGGCCCACGCCGATGAGGTCGGGGTTGGGGATGCCGTTGACGCTGGCAAGCGCGGCAACGGTGGTGCCGAAGCGGACGGCGATGCCGGACAGGGTGTCGCCCCAGACCACGGTGTAGCTGCTCCAGTCGGCGGGCGGGGTCGGGTCTGACGGACCGGGACCGGGACCGGGGGCGGGCGCGCCGTCGAGGACCATCGAGGCCAGCGACCAGCCGGGCATGGTGACGTTGCGGTCGACGTGTCCGGCGAACCCGTTCACGTTGCCCTTGCTGGTGTGCTGGTGCATCCCGAGTCGGGGGTGGACGTAGTCGACGGTGCCGGGGTCGCCGTTGTACTGGGCGCACCACAGGATCACGTCGCCGTCGGTCCATTCGTCGGGGCGTAGCCGGGTGGTGAACCAGTTCTGGTTGGCGTAGACGAGGATCTGGCGGCGGCCGGAGCGTTCGCGGTAGAGCCGGATGAACTCGGAGATGAAGCCGTTGGGGTCGCCGAAGCCGTCGGCTTCCATGTCGAGCATCGGCCACAGCGACCCGGAGTCGAGCAGGCCGCGGGCGAGCAGGTTGGCCACGAAGTGGTCGACCTGGGCGCTGATGTTGCCGGGCTGGGCGAAGTGGTAGCCGCCGGTGCGGATGCCGACACCGCGGGCGCCGTTGATCTGGCTGTCGGCGGCGGGGTTGGTGTAGTCGTCAGCTTCGGTGACCTTCACCGAGCACCCGGTGATGTTGTGGTCGCGCACGGCGGTCCAGTCGATGCTGGTGCCCTGCCACGAGCTGATGTCGACGAGGTAGTCGGTCAAGCGGGTGTTCCTCCTGATTTCGGGCATGACGAAGCAGCCGAGCACCGGGGTGGTGTCGGCTCGCGGGTCTGCTGGTGGGTGTGGAGCTAGGTGGTGTGGCCGCGTAGGGCTTGGGCGGCGGCGTCCTCGGCGACGCGGCGGCGGTCGCGCTCGGCGTCCAGTTCGTCCTCAAGCTCAGCTAGACGGCGTTCAAGTTCGCCGAGGCGAGCACGGAGGGCGGTGAGTTCGGCGGCGTGCGCGATGCGCATCGCAGACAGTTCGGCGGTGTGCTGGGTTTCGCGGGCGGACAGCGCGGCGAGGTACTCGGCGCGGTCGGCGCGGTTAGCAGTCATCAAACGGTGATTGGCAGAGAGCAGATAACCCACGACGATGACGAGCGCCCCCGCAATACCGAGGTTCGGCAGTGCAGCGAGGTCCAAGCAGCCTCCTTTCTGTTGGCAGTGAGAGCAGAAGCCATCACGTTCAGCTGAACGGGTGACACCATCACGCGGCGATGAGCGCGCAGACACGAAGTGGTACCGTTTGGCAGGTCTGGGACGAACACCTCGGACCGCGTGAAGAGACAACACCTTGTTTGACCGGAGTGTTTCGTCGACCGTTGGACTGGCGGTCGTTCGAGCCGGAACACTCTGAACACCTTGTAGTTGCGAAACGAACCACCCGCCAGCATGGCGGCTGGACGCTCGAACCGGTTGCCGGAGCTGGAGCGCGCGTGGTTTCGTCGATTATTTGGGCTTTCGTCCTCCTTGTGCTGGCCTTCTTGGTTGCGTTCAGCGCCTACCAGGCCCGTGTGATGTGGAAGGACGACCCGAAAGCTAGGCGCATGAGCGCGCGCGCACAGGTGTGGCGGATGTCCGGCACCTTCGAGATCGAGCGCGAGATAGATCCCAGCCTGACGCCACCCACAGCTGTTACTCGATCGAGGAGCAGCTCTCGGCGTCGTTCTCGCCGCCGTTAGCTCAGGGCACGCGAATGCCCTCGCCCAGCAGGACCGCGCGGGCACCGGGATCCAACAGCGGATCAGGGGACAGCCCGGCGTCGAAGGGTGGGCCGGGGCTGAGGGTGGCGCGCAGGGTAAGTACTTGTCGGACGCGTCCTTGGTCGTCGCCGTTGGTGCGGATGCCGACCACCCACGCCGGAGTGGTCAGGGCCGCGCCGACGGTGTCGGTGATGCGCACGAGGTCGCCGAGTTGGATGCGTGGGTCGGGCAGGATCTCGACGTCGCCGAGCACGGGTAGCGGGCTGGACGCGACGGCCAGCAGGTAGGCCGCGACCGATGACGCCGCGGTGGAGGTCTGGAGCCAGGGTGTGGCGGGGACTTGGTAGACCTGTGGGCCGTAGCGGCTGACGCTGGTGGTGTCGGTGCGCCGCAGAGACCGGCGGGAGGGGCTGCCGGTGGCCAGTTCGACGGAGTAGATCGACAGCGACGCGACGTTGGCCGAGGTGACCATGAAGACGGTGGCGGATCCGGTGTTGCGGAAGGTGATCCGCATCTGTGCGCCGTCGCGTTCGGTGGTGGATTCGACTTGTCCGTGGACGCCGCCGCTGCCGTCGCTGACGGTGGCCCACCGGACCCGTGAGGTGGTGCTGGGTGTGGTGGTGACGTAGGCGATCGGGGGTGGGCTGTCGTACTCGGTGACGTCGTAGTCGTAGGTCAGGGTCAGGGAGGAGAACCCTGGGATGCTGCGGCGGACGGTCTCGGTAAACCGTTCCCGCGTGGTCCCAGACGAGGTGTAGATGGAGTAGGGGACGTCGATGACGTTGCGGACGGAGTCGATCGCCTCCGACACTTGCAGGCTCGCGATCTCCCGCGCGCTGGCCGCGGTGAGGACCGGGGTTCCGGGTGTGGTGAAGCGAGAGTTGTTGCGGTAGCGGAAGATCCCGTGTTCATCGAAGGACGCGGTGGCTTGTTCGGCCTGGGCGACCGCGCCGATCACCTCCCACGCCGAGCCCTCGGTGGGTGGGATCGCGGTCAGGGTACTGGTGATCGCGTCGAGTACCGCGCCGCGCTGCCAGACGTAGTCCTCGAACTGGGCACGGGTGGGCGGGAAGGTCATCATGGCGACCTGGACGGCCTCGACCGGAACCCCGGCGGTCAGCGACACGTAGTTGAGTTGGGTGCCGCTGGCGGGCAGTCTGCCGAGGGTGCCGGGGTCGAACTCGCGGTAGAACCCGCCCGGCCCGGACATGTAGATGCGCGCGGTCGGTTGGGTGCCGGTGAACGACCAGTGGCAGCCTAGGTGCCAGCGCCCGAGCGGCAGTGTGTCGAAGAAGATGACCACGGTCCCGCCGTCGGTGGCAGCCGTGGCGCGGTTGTTCTTGAAGTCCACGCCGAACTCGACGGAGTTGGTGGCGCCGTCGGCTTGGTAGAAGCAGGACAGGAACGCGGTGCCGGTGTCGGGGCCGATGGCGCTGGTGTCCACCCACATCTCGGTCCACAGGTTGCGTCCGGGAACGGTGGTGCGGGTACGCGGATCCCAGCGGACGGTGAACGAGACCGTGGTGGCACCGGGGAGCGCGGCCATCTCCCACGGGGCGCGGTCGCGCAGGTAGCCGATGGATCCGGAGTGGGTGCGGTAGAAGCCGATGTCGGGGGCGATGCCGCCGTGCATGGAGGAGTAGAAGATGCACTCGGGGCGCGGTGGTGGTGCGGTGTGGATGTCGGCGTCGCGCAGCAGGCTGTCCACGATCCACACCCCCGACGCGATCGGCACGGTGTTGACCGAGACGGCGACCGGGAGCCGTGCGGCGCCGCGGAGTCGTTCCGCGCCGTCGAGCGCGGACAACTCGACCTGCCCGGTGCCGGAGTCGGCGGACCGGTCCCGCACCAGGCCCCGGAACGCGGGGAGTGCGTCTTCGGCCAGGCCCCAGCCGTGCAGCACGGATTGGCGGGGGCGGGCGATGTCGGCGGTGGCGTGGGGTGCGTAGGGGCTGTAGAGCTGGGCTGCGGTCTGGGTGTCGGTGCCGGACAGGGTGAGCCGCAGTTCTGCGGCGGCGCTGCCGTTGGTGGCGCGCATCGGGGCGGGTAGGTCGGAGTCGTAGGCGCGGTCCAGCGACCAGGAGGTGACCTGGTCGGTGAGGTCGCGTCCACCGAGGCGGGTGAGGCTGGTGTGGACGCGTTCGGCCTCGCCGAGGGCGGCGGTCAGTTCGGGGTCAGCTTCGAGCACGGCGCACCTCCACCAGGGTCAGCGACAGGTCACGGGCGGTCGCGGTAGGGCGGTCGGTGTAGCCGGTGACGGCCATCGCGGGGCACCCGTCCCCGATCGGCAAGGGGCTGGGGAGCGGGGTGGGATCGGCGAGGCGGAGCAGTGCCGGGCCGACGGGGATGGGAGTGGTGAGCGGGCCGGGGACGATCGCCGGTTTGACGAACAGTGTCCGATCCGGCGGTTCGGCGGTGATCGTGGCTCCGGCTCTCGACGTCCAGGAAGACAGCCCGGCGGCGTTGAACCAGTAGAGCTGGACTTCGCTGGTCGATGCGGGAAACGAGGTGGTGAAGGTGAGCCGCTGGCCTGCGGGCACTGGCCAGCCTGGCCAGAAGGGGTGTTGCCAGCGCAGCACCGAGGTTGAGCTGGTTCCGGTGAGGGTGACCGTCCGGTCCGGCTGTTGGACGAGGCTGCCTTGACCTGTCAGTTCCCAGGAACTGACAGGTCCGAAGCCCTGAGACTGCGTGCCGTCGAGCAGGTTGCGCGTGCTGGGGTCGAGCACCGCGAGCGGACTCGGACCGAACACGCGCCGTGCCAACGCGTCCAGCCATTCGGCGTCACCGGGTTGCAGCCCGGTCCAGGAGAGAGCAAGGCGGCGGGGCGGCGTCGGCAGACTGGTCACCGTCACCGCCCCACCCAGCGCCTGGAACTCGGTCACACTCAAGGAGACCGACCGGTCGAACTCTTGTGCGGCGTCATCGACGGCGCGCAGCCGACCGGGCGGCCCGATCCACAGCGATGGCATCGGGTCACCTCCGGGACAGCACGCGGTTTCCCTCGGCGGTGGCGCGGGCGATCTCGGTCGTGCCGACCTGCACCACGACCGGGCGGGCCGCCAGCTCCCGAACGGCGTCGGTGAACGCCGCCAGGTCCGCCGCCGTGACGGGCTGTTCCGTCGACCTCGGCTCGGCCGCGCCTACGGTCCGAGTTACCCGACTGGTGATGTCCACCGTGGAGCGTTCGAGGGTGAGCGGGATGCGTCGGGTGAAGTCGGCCAGGTAGTTGCGGACGGCGGGTTCGCCGTCCTCCAATCCGGTCACCAGGCCTCGCATCAACAGGACACCGTTGGCACGCAATAGGGTCCGGTCGCGTGCGGGTGGGCCCTTCCACGACGGCAGGAGATTGGTCAACTGGGCGAGCTTGTTCTTGACCGTCTGGAACATCGACTCGATCCCGCGTAGCAGGCCGCCGATGATGTCGCGGCCGATCTGGAGCAGCAGGGAGCCGACGTCGCCCAGCGCCCCGACGATGCGGCCCGGCAGGTTGGCGACGTAGCTGAGCAGGCCGCCGGTCGCGAGGTCGATCCCGGACACGATCGAGCGAAACGCGCCGAGCACGAGTTCCTTCGCGCCGTTCCAGGCTCGGTCCCAGTCGCCGGTGAAGATCCCGATGAACAGATCGAGCCCGCCTTGCAAGGCTTGCAGCGCGCCGGAGACTACCGAGACGATCCGGTCGAACACGGGCACGACGACGTAGTCGATCAGGAACGTCAGGACCGGGATCAAACCGTCGGTGAACGCCGCCGCGACCTTCGCGATGGCGGCCGTCCAGGTCGCGAGCAGACCGGCCGCTTGGAGCACAAGCGGCAGCAATTTCGTGATCAGCTCCACCGCTGGTGGCAGCAGCGCGGACACGAGTTCCAGCAGCACGGGCAGCAGCGGCACCAGGCCCTCGGACCAAATCCGCATCCACGCTTCCGCCAACGGCGGCAGCAGCGGCAGCAGTCCGACTAGCGCGGTGGTGAGCACCTCGCCGAGCAGTCGGCCGGTCTCCACGAGGCTCGGTGTCGCGGCGGCCAGTCCGACGCTGAGCACGTCGGCGAGCTGCTCAACCACGCCCACGACGACCGGGAGCACCGGCATGACCGCCTGGAGCGCGGCCAGCAGCACCGCCGAGAACACCTCGGCCAGTTGACCGACCAGCGGGAGCACGGCCGCCAACGCGGTGAGCAGCGATCCCGCCAGCTCGGCCGCGATCGGTGTCAGGACCGTGAGCAGCGCCGACAGCGCGGGTGCCGCGATCCGTAGGGCTTGGACGAGCAACTGTCCTAGTTGGACGATGATGGGCGCGGCGGCGCGGGCCAGGGCGAGTAGCGCGGGCGAGAGTTCGCGGACACCGTCGGCGAGCGCTCCGCCGACGAGTTCGTTCACGACCAGCGACACGGCCGGAGCCAGCTCCGCCACCACGCCCGAGAGCAGCGTCAGCACCGGTACCAGCACCGACGCCAACGCCTGCGCGGCAGTCCCGGCCAGCGGAGCCAGTGCCCCGAGGATCGCGCCCAGGGGGGTGGCAGCACCGGTCAGGGTGCCCAGCGCGGCGGCGACCATCGGCCCCAACACCGCGATGGCGGGAGCGACGTCGGAGGCGAGCACCGACGCGAGCGACATCAGCAGCGGCAGAAGCGCTCCCGCGACTGCTCCCAGACCGCTGAAGATCTGTTGCAGTGCAACGGTTCCCTCCGTGCTGCGGAGGAAGGCGAGCAGTCCGCCGGTGACGGCGTTGAGGGTGCCGAGCAGTCCAGCGCCGCCCTGGTCGGCCGCCGCGAACAGCGTGCCGACGATCCGGGCCACGTTGGTCAGCAACGTGAACAGGTTGCCCAGCGCGGACAGCCCGGCGGACATCCATTGCCGGAGTTGGCCGGTCTCGCGCGCGGTGGCGATGAACGTGGCGAAGGTGTCCGCGCTGTCGGCTAGCCCGGAGGCGAAGCCCGGCAGGAAGTCCGAGCCCACGGCGGCAATGTCGCGCAGGGCCCGCAGCAGCGGCGCGAACCCGGCCGAGAGGTAGCGCACCGATTGGCCGGTGTTGTCCAGGATCAGCGTGACGTCGTCGACGGTGCGGGCTTCGCGGCCGAACTCGCCGAGTCCGCGGGCACCGACGTTGAAGCCCGCGGCGACCTCGGACAGCCCACCGCGCAGGACCGGCAGGTAGGTGCCGCCCAGCTTGGTGACCTGTTCGCCGAGGTCGGCGAACAGGGCGGTTTGGATGTCGAGCTTGAGGTCGTCGAACTCGGGTTTCAGTGCGCGGACGGCGTCGCTGGTGGCCCGCATGGCGGGCGGGAAGTCCTTGACCGCTTTGGCGTACTTCTCCGGGGTGTCGGCCTTGAGCGCGTCGGACAGGCCGTCGACGCCGAGCTTGAGCGTCTGCACCGCCACCGCCGCCGCGATACCCACGGCGGGCAGCACCAGCAGCGACCCCGACGCCGTGGCCGCCGCCGACCCGAGCCCACCCACGAGGCTGATGGCCTGGGCCAGGGCTCCGGCCAGCGCGGCGTACTTCAGCGTGGAAGCGCCGACGGCGGCGGTGTTGCCGGTCAGTCCGGTGACGCCCCGGTCCAGATCCGCCATCCCACGCAGCGCGGTACCCAGGGACTTGTCGAGCACGACCTTGAGCGAGACGTTCTTGTTCGACAGGCGACGGTGGACCTGGTCGAACTGGGCTTCGGCGGTCGCGGAGTCGAGTTCGGCCAACAACCGGATCGCGGTCTGATCGCCCTCGCGAGCGGCGGCTACGAGCTGTTGGCGCAGCAGGTGGGTCTGGATCTGCGCGGTGAGGGAGATCGAGGGGGCGCCGCGTTCGGCGGCGTTGATCTCGCCGCGCAGATGCTGCCCGAGTCCCTGCAAGGAGGGCAGGATCTTGAGGTAGGCGTGTCCGACTGTGGCCAGAGGGGATCACGCCCCTCGCATCCACAGCGCGATCTCACGCAGGGACTTGGTCTCGGGTTCACCCCCAGCCGCAGCCGGGGCGGAAGTGTCCGAGGTGGATGGAGGATCGAGAGGACTGGTCAAGTCGTCGTCAGCGACGGTGTGCCCGAGGGCCTGGGCGACGGTGGCCCACAACAACGTGACTCGGCGTTCCAGCACGGCTAGCAGCAACCCTTGACGGGTCCAGCCCGCATCCGGTCCGGCGGTGCGCCACACAGCAGCGTCCTCGGGGAGGTTGGCCACGAGCGCGCAGACCCGCCGCAGGGGCAGGGTTCCCCGGTAGAGGTCGAGCAGGTCGACCCCGTAGCGCAGCAGGTCGGTTTCGAGGGCTTCGGCGGTGGTGTCGTCGGCCAGCAGGCGGACGACGGTCAGGGGTTTCCCCGCCCCAACTCCCTCATCACCGAGCGGGAGAAGTCCTCGGCGTCGGCGGCCGTGGACGCCATCGACCGCCACGTCCGGTACTGGGCATCGCCCAGGATGAGCCGCAGCGCGGCCAGGTGGCGGCCGTCTTCCTCGGCTTCCATCGCGTCGAGGGGGAAGGTGTCGGCGGTGGGCAGGGTGAAACGGGTGCCGCGCCACATCACCGCCCGATCGGACCGGACGGCCGGGGGTTGGCGGGTGGCCTCGCGGCGCTGGCGGTTGCTCACAGGGCATCTCCTCGATCAGGCGTCGTGGTGGCGGCGAGTGCGCCGCCACCGGGTGCGGCGAGCAGGACGGCGGGGTCGTCGGTGAGCCACACGGCCAGCGCGGTCGACCCGCCGATCGGGGCCAGCGCAGCGAAGGTCAAACCCCAGCGGGCCTCTTGGGTGCGTGACCACTGGGCGTCCTGGGTCTCGGAGACCTCGGCGCGCGGGACGTAGAGCCGGTGGTGGTAGACCTGGGTGGCCGAGACGTAGTCGACCCAGTCCACGCACAGCGCCCGTTCGTCGCCCTTGGGGACGCTGGAGATCTCGGCCCGGTATTTCTTGGACCCGGCGGCCGTTTCGGCGAACACCAGCCCACCGAAGTACGCGGACAGCACGATGCCCTTGGTCTCCTGAAACACCGAGGCGACAGTGAGTTCCTGCTTGGTGTAGATGTAGCGCGCCGGGGTGAGCTGCTGCCAGTGCTCCGTACCGGTCTTCTCCACCGCCCGCTTCATCGTCACACCATCGTTGGTGGACAACCCCAGCCCGGTCCACGCCGCCGGTAGCGCCGTGGTGGCATCGGGTGGCTCGGGGGTGCCCGGTGGGCCGAGCGAGAGTTCCCCGGTACCGGGGACGCGGACAAGGGAACTGTTCAACGCCAAGGGTTACCTCCTGGTCGGCGTGCGCGCGTAGACCGCCACGGCGGCTGTCGCGAGGGGTTGGTCGGTGTGCGGGTCGAGTCCGGCGACCGGTCCGGCCACCGGCTCGGCGGTGATCAGGACGCCCGCGTCGTGGTGGTCGCACAGCAGCGCCAACGCCAGTCCCGCAACGGCTTTCGCGGTGTGTTCGCTGCGGTGCCAGCAGGTCAACCGGATCACCGCGCGTTCCACGGCGGGCCACGTCCAGGTGTGGCCGTCCTCGGCGACCAGCAGCCACGGCAACGACGGCGGACCGCCCTGCGGACCGTGGCCGGTCTCGGTGGACACCTTCGCCCCCGCAACTTCGAGTTCGGGTCGGGCGGCCAGTAGCGGGCGCAGCATCCGGACGACCAACTCGGCCACGTCGACCGGGACCGGCAGGGTCACGCTTTGTTCACCTCCAGACCTGCCACGGTCAGCCCGGCCGCCTCGGCGGCGCGTTTGAGCACCCCGTGGCGGGCTTCCATGCCGACCCCGGCGGGGTGCCGCACGGCGACGGTGACGCCCACCCGGTCGCGGTTGGGGTCGTCGAACACGTCGACCGGCAGCGGCTCGCCCGAGGCGACACGGTGGCTGCCGCTGCGGGCGATCCCGGCCACCTCGTCGGCCACGCCCTGGATCACCGCGCCGAACTCGGCGGAGGCCAGCAGTTCGGCGACCCCGTCACGGTCGATCTCGACCCTCTCGAACGCAGGCATCGGTCATCCCTCCACGTGGGTGAGTCGGGCTTCGTAGTGGGTATGGCCGAACCGCGGGGACCACTGCGCGGGCTCCCCGTCGACCTGGAACACGCGGTCGCGCCACACGATGCGTTCTCGGGCGGTGATCGTCGAGGTGGTGAACAGTCGCCAAGTGGTGACGACGGGTTGACGGCCGCGCTCGGTCGGCTCGCTGGACCCGCCGGGCTGGAGCAGGCCCCAGATCGTGCGGCGGACGGCGTCCGGCCCGTAGCCCAGCGCGGGGACGGGGTTGTCGTATGGGTCAGGGGTCTCGGTTGGGGTGATGACCGTAAGCCGATGGGGAAGTTGCAGAACAAGCCTCCTCGTGGAGAAATCGTGCTGATGTCGGTGTCCCGGTACTGCACACTTGTCCGATGAGCGAGGCAGAACCTGCGGTGATCTACGTAGACGAGTCAGGCAACACCGGAGAGAACTTGAGGGATGACGCGCAACCGGTCTTCACGTTCGCGGGTGTGCGGCTGAGTGACGAGCGCGCGTCGGAACTTGTGGGTACGGTGGCCACGAAGCTGCGCAAGTCGGGACCCGAAGAACTCAAGTCTCGTTCGCTGCTGAGGAACGACAGGACTCAGAAGATCCTTCTTGATGCTCTGCAACAACTTCCCGCCGAGACCGCCTTCACGCTGGTGGCCGACAAGCAGTACGTGACCGTCTCGAAGCTCGTTGACCTGCTTGTCGTGGAGACCATGGCGAACAGCGGCTACGACATGTATTTGGATGGTTCCGCACGCTCTCTCGCGCACCTCTACTACTACATCGGACCAGTCATTGGAGACGCTGAGGCGTGGCAACGACTTCTTGTCACCTTTGTAGATTTCGCCGTAGGCAAGGAAGAGGTTTCACCTGACCGGTTCTTCGCCTCGATCGAGGCCTACTTGGCCACTGTCAGTCTCGACGAGCACGATCCGTTTTCGATGCTGGGATCGATCCAGCTCGAAGGTTGGAAGTGGTGGACTAGCCGCCGCCGAGGTGAGTTCAAGGACTCCCTTGATCCCGCGCTCGCGGCATTCGCTGTCTTCTCCCACGAGATCGGTCAACGGATCGGGCCGTTCAAGCTCGTCTGCGACGAGTCTGCGGTGATCCAACGTCACGCGTCGTTCGTGTTGAACGTTGGTGAATACCCAGACCTTGCAAACCCTGGAACGAACTTGCCTTCCTCACCGATCACCGAGCTCGTCTTTGCCGACAGCGCTACGAGCGCCCAGATCCAGATCGCTGACTGGATTGCTGCCACGTCCCGACGGTATGCGGCAACCCGGCTCAAGGACTCGAAGGCGAAGCCGGTGTTGCCTGAATTTGGCGAACTCGTTGAGAGCTGGATGGTGTGGAACATCTGGCCGGATTCGGTCGAGCAGTTTCAGGCGGATCTAGGGCAGGGAGCTGGTAGCTAGATCGTCCAGATGGAAAACGCACCGCGTGGCAGTGGCAGTGGCATGGGCGGACGCAGCAGGTCCAGTTCGTCGTTGGTGAGGTACAGGCCGCCGCCCTCGTGCGCGGCGACCCGTGAGTGACTGCCGGTGGTCTCGGATTTGTTGCCGTCCGCAGGCGAAGCCAATGCCCGCAGCACGGCTGTGACGATCACACCGGGCGTTGTTGCCGGTGGCGGGTCGGAAAGATCCGGGACGCGGACGCGGATGATCGCCGAGGCGTCGCCTATGAACACCGCTGCGCGGGCTTGCTGTTCCGGGGTGAGTTGTACTTCGGTGCGGGCTTGGACGTCGGCGACGGTGGCCAGCGGGATGGGAGCGGACACGGTGACTCCACCCCCGTCCCTGCCGTGGTCGGCCGCTAGGCCGGGTCCTTGCCGGTCTTCCCGGTGACCGCGCTCGGCGGTCGACCTCCGGCCGCGCGCACGCCCAATTCGGCGGGTAGTCCGCGTAGGGCCTCGATGGTGTCCTTGTCGGTTACCTCGGCCTCGCCGTCGACGAACGTCACACCCAGGTCGTGGACGACGAGCTGCGGGTACTGCGGGCTGACGAACTTCACGTGCCACCCCCGACCGGGGCCGTGGCCAGGCCGGTGATCTTGCCGTGGGCGATCTCCGGCCCGTACTCCAGGCCGATCTCGCCGTAGATCTGCGCCCGGTCGGTGCTGCCGGTCTTGGCGAGCGGTTCGGAGAACAGGAACCCCTTGCCGGGCGACTCCAGCAGGACGGGGGCGCACTGGTCGAGGCTGACCACCTGGACAACGTCGGTGGGCATGTACCGGTTGAGCATGATGTTCAACCTGCCGAAGTCCGTCTCGATCGTGGTGACCGCGACGCCACCGACGTTGCGGGTGGCCTCCTGGTAGTTCTTCTTGGTCACGAACTCGGTGGTGAGCTGCCGCTTCTGCCACGCGTTGCACATCAGAGTGGCGGTCTCGGACACCTGGATGCCGCCGTTCTCCCAGACCTTTTGCAACAGGTCGATGACCATCGCTTCGGTCAGCGGCTTGGCGGTGGCGTTGGTGATGACGTTGGTCCGGGTGGCGTCCAGGATGCCCCTGGTCTTGCGCGCGGTGCTGTTGGTGGTGGGTTCCTGGTAGATGCCGGTCAGGAACGTCAACTCGACGTCACGGGCGATCTGCACGAGGGCCTGGCGGGTCTGCCAGTCCATCTCGACCGCAACCGCGTTGCTGCCACCGATCGCTGCGGCGTTGGGGTTGGCCGCCCCGGTCCCGGCGAACATGTTCTGCGTAGCCTGCCGGGTGTAGGTCACGCCCACCGTCTCCTGGTGGATTTCCAGGACGTTGCGGTCCTGGCCCCGGATGCGGGTCTCGGCCGGTGGCGCGTCCGCGCCTTCCAGACGCTGGCGTGCGGGGTCGGGTGGGCGCAGGTCGTAGACGGTCCAGGTGTGCACGATCGCGTTCGCACGGCGCCCGCCGGTCAACCCGCCGATCGAGCTGAGGAACGGCGTGTCGGTCGGCGTCAGGCCGAAGAGTTCACCGACGTAGTTGGGGGAGTTGTAGGTGTTGGCGATGGCAGCGATTCCGGGCAAGGAACCTCCTTACAGGTCAAGGGAAAGCGGCGGTCACCGCTGGGTTCGGGCTTGCTCGACGAGCCGCTGGTTCTTCAGCGAGATCGCCGTGGCCCAGTCGCCGCGGGCTTCGGCCTCACGGATCTGCTCGCCGATCCCGGACGGCCCGCCCGACCGCTGCCCCTGCGAGGGATCCGGGGCAGGGCGACGGGGGCCGTCGACGCGCGCGAGGTGCGGACGCTGAGCGAGCACCGTCGCGAGGTCCGCGGTGATGGCGGTCGTGTCCACCGCGCCGTCCGCGCCGAGGTAGCGGTCTCGGTCGTCGAGGTAGCGGGGTGCGTCGGTGGGGTCGGCCCAACTGGTCGCGGCGGCGCGGATCTCCGCGTCCACGGCCGTGCGCCGCAGGGCGACGAGCTGTGCTTCGGCGGCTGTTGCGCGCTCGACGGCCTTCTCCGCGTCGGTCTTGGTCGCGGCCTCGATCTCGTCCAGCTTCGTGGCCTTGGCCTTGTGGTCCCGCGCGGTCTGCTCGGCACGGGTCAGCTTCGCGCGGACCTCCTCGTACAGCGCCCGGTAATCCGGTTCGGTGGCCTTGCCGGTGCCCTCGACCGGTGCGGTCAGGGCAGGTGATTCGGTGGCCGGTGGAGCTGGTGAGGGCGGCTGTGCGGGAGGTTCCGGCGTGGGCGGGGTGGTGGTTTCGGACAGGGCGAAAACCCCCTTTCGTGTGACGTGAACGGGAGCGCGGACATGGGAAAATCCGCGCGTGAAGAACCGGCCGATGCGCACGCCCGCTGTCGCGGTGCTGCTTGCTGCCTCGGCTGGTGCCCAGGTCATGGCCGGAGTCGACGGCGGGATGACCACGTGGCTCTGGACTTGGCTGGCAGGGACGGTGATCGCCGCAGGTGCAGCCGGACTGCTAGCGGGCGCTGGTCCTGCTTCAAAAAAACCCTGTTTCGGCGGGCCAAGGCGAGGCTGAATTAGCCGCTTGATCAGCAAAAATGACCGAAATAGCGGCCGTTATCGGATGTAGCCGAACCGCTTGAGCTGGTGGACCAGTTCCGCGCGGTCGTCGGCCGCGTTCACGAGCTGCGCCGGGGTCGGTCGATCGACACGCGAGCGGACGTAGCGGGAACCGGGTCGTTTGGACAGCTCTCCGAGCTGACGACCGACACCGCGTTTGGTGGTGGCCTCGCGGGTGAACTCGTAGCCACCGGCGGTGTAGACCGCGCCCCGGCGGCGGGCGTTGACGACACGGGACATGTCCGCCCCGGTCCGGATCGCCTCAGCGGCATCCGCACCGAACGCCTTGTCCTGCTGGGCACGGGTCATCCGCTCGAACAAGGTGCCCGGCGATGCGCTGGCCGGGCCGGTGCCCCACTGGTCGTGGGTGACCGGCTTCATCCCGCAGTCACAACGCGGATGCCGCAGGAATCCTTGGCTGTAGCGGTAGAGCCGACCGGACAGGATGACGCACCGCCCGCACGCGGGCAGGACCACGACCCGCTCGTATCCCGCGATCTCGGGTTCGACCGTGGCGGCGATCTGAACGGCAAGGCGGCCGGTGTCGGCGACCTCGGTACTGACGTAGGTCAGCAACCGGTGCAACCCCAACGCCCGCGCCTCCGAGGGCGGCGCCCCGAGATCCAGTGCGCGCCGTAGGTAGCCGACCGCGAAGTCCAACAGCGGCGCGAGCAGCAGCCCGTTGGCCGCCATCCCCACGAACGCACCCGCCACCAGCAGACCGAGCGGAGCCGATACCGCCGCCGCGGCGGCCAGCGTGCCGAGCACATAGGACTGCGCCAACCCTGCGGCCTGGGCCTGAGCCTGTTCCACGGCGGTGACGACTTCCGGCCGCACGTCGGCTTCCCAGGACTGTTCCAGGTCGGCGACGTCGAGTCGGGTCCACGCGGTCTGGGCTTGCTCGACCGCCTGGCGGACGGTGACCTGCTGGGCGGTGTACTGCTGGGTATCCAGTGGCGTCACGGGTGATCACCGCCGGACCGCAGAAATAGGGGTAACGGAGATCGGCGGATGCGCGACAATCGCGGTGGCGGCCACCCCCCGGCCGCCGTATCCCCGGTCGGGGTTCTCGACCCCCCTGAGCACCCCGACCGGGCGCACACACCGTCAGCGACCGGTCAGCGCCGCTTCACGGAACACCACGGCGGCGTTCCCCCGTCGAGGCGCGGGAACCCGCGGTAAGCCCTGCGCGCTGTCGACTGGCGGCACAGGGGGCGTCTGGCCGGTGTCAGGTTTCGGGCCGAACTCGGCGGCTTGGTCTTCGCCCGTGATTCGCTGGTAGGCCTGCTGGTCCTCGGCTTCCATGTCCAGGATCTGCGCGTCGGAATAGCCCAAGGCCCGCCGTGCGGAACGGCGGGGCAGGAGCTTGTCTGCCGAGTACAGCTTGACCACCCCGTCCGCCTGCGCGGCGAAGGTGGGGGTGGATGGGTCGACCCACTGGGTTTCGACTCGCAGCGCTTCCTGCGGTACGCGGCCGTCGCGCACGTGCAGGACACGGCGGACGACTTCCTCCCAGCCGTCGCCGAAGCTACGTTGACGGCGTTCGGCGCGCTTGATGTGACGGGACTCCGAAGACCGGATGCCGTCCGCCGACGCCGGGTTCTCCGTGGCATAGCCCAGGAAGTGCGGCGGCAACCCCGACAACGACGCCACCAACCTGGACAGTGCGTTGAGCGTGTTGTGGAAGTTCGACAGGTCGGCCTCGGGGAACTGCCCGACCGCGACCCCGTCCTCCTTCGGGGACTTGGACGAGGCCCATAGGACCCCGGCGACCGCTTCCCACGGGGTCAGCGGCTTCCCCTGCGCGTCAACGAAATCTTCCTTGTCGAACCCCAGCGCATACCTTCTGGGCATCGCGTGGAACTCAGCGCTGATCATCATGTCGGTGGCGATCTTGCACGCGGCATCCGAGAGCGGGAGCACACTGGCCAGCTCGGAGCGCCCGAGCCGCGGAGGTGCGGTGCGGCGTCTGCGAGTCCGCGGGCGGTTCACCAGCGGGACGACGGGGACCGCGCCCATGCCGTGTTCGTCGCGGTCGCTCTCCTCCCAGACCGCGCCGCCGTTGTCGGAGGAGTACCAGATGGTCTCGTTGGGCAGGTAGAGGGTGGCGTAGGCCTCGGTGAGGCCGTCGCCGCTCTCGTCGTCGTACTGCCGCTTGACCGCAGCCCGAACCTTGCGGGTGCGCGGGTCCAGATCGACATGGACGTCCAAGGGGGATTCGACCGTCACCAGCGGCGTGTTCGTCCGGTCCTCGTTGGTGCCGACGATCGCGAACGACCGGCCCAACGTGAGGGCGTCGATGTGGGCCTGCTCGGAGTGCAGGTCCAGCCGGTTGGCCTGCCAGATCGCCCACAGTTCCCGATCGGCCGCCTGCTCGCCGCCGAGCCGGAACCCGGTGACGTCGAGGCGTTCGTCCAAGGCGTCCACGACGAGCTGCGGCCAGTTGATGACGACCTGGCGGACCCTGTTGTCCAATCGGCGGATCAGCTCCGGGTGCATGTACGACAGCGACTGTTCGCCCTCGTAGTAGGAGTCGAGCACCTCCAATTCCGGGATCTGTGCGTTGTGCAGCCGAGACAGGCGGGCCACCCACTGCTCAGGGGACAGCTCAAACTTGGTGGTGATCAGAACGATCACCACCAAGATGGGCATGCCGAGGATGTCAGCAGCAGTGGAACCTCTAGGCTTCCGGCGTGACCGCTGACCCCATGCTCCCGTTTGATACTGAGGTTGACGGCAACAGGGTGGAGCACGGTGACGCCTATGACCTGCTCGCGACCTTGCCGGAGGCCTCAGTCGATCTGATCATTACCTCGCCCCCGTATTGGGGGCTGAGGTCATACGGGCAGCAACACGACGAGTCTGTTTTGAAGAAGTGGCTCGATTTGGGGAATGACGTTAGCGACGCTCCTAGTTACGATTGGTACCGCCAGAACGGTGGCATGCTGGGATTGGAGCCACTTCCCGAGTGGTTCGTTGCCCACCTGGTCGAAATCTTCGAGCGCGGAAAGGATGCGCTCAAGCCAGGAGGGAGCATGTGGATCAACTTGGGGGATACCTATTTCGCTCGATGGTCAAGCATTCGGGAAAATGGACGGCAAGGCCTAGGTGGGAATGCGCGAGAACGTCGCCGCACTCCAATGGGTGGATTTCGCCAAGAAAAGCAGTTGCTGATGGTCCCCGCGCGCTTCGCTATCGCAATGCAAGACAACCGATGGATTTTGCGAAACGACCTAATTTGGTCTAAGCCGAATGTGCCTCCGCGGCCGGAAGTTGACCGCCTACGACTTTCTCATGAGCACTTCTTTCACTTCGTTAAGCGCCAAAAAGAAGGCCGTCCGAAGTATTACTACAAGCTTGACCAGGTGGAGGACGGGACTCGCGACGTTGTTGAAGTCAACGTTGGGTCTGGTTCGGGCGGACACTCGGCGACGTTCCCACTCAAGCTCATCAAGCCGCGCATTGTCAGCTCTTGCCCGCCTCGCGGAACTGTGCTGGATCCGTTTTGCGGTACGGGGCGGGCGCTGACCGTTGCTATCGAGACCGGTCGAAAAGCAATTGGTTTCGAAATGAATGAACCATTTGTGAAAGCCGCGCGCCTCGGCCTGCTTGGAGTGAGCAAAAAAGAGCAAGCGCAAGGGGGAAAGCGTGAGCGGTAAAAGTAGTAGAAGTAAGCGCGAGCCCGGCAACTTTATTGCCGAGTGGTTTGGTCACCGCGTCTACCCAATTGTTGCCAACAGTGGCAGAGCTTATGAGGACCAGGACGGTAAGCGGTGTCCCTTCGTCTCTGACGTCACAGGCACTTCAACTGGCTGCGTCAAGCCAACATCAAAAGGTGTCTGCACTGTCAGCAGCACGAGCAACGGTGTGAGGCAAGATTGGCTTGCGTGTCCGTATCGGGTTCTTGACCCAGTCCTCTTGGACAACGCCGCGCGCCGCTTGTTTGGCCACGAGGCTGACTCTCATGTAAACCTCGTACCGATGACCACTCTGGAACATCGTCCTGGTGCCACCCGTTTCCGCGAGGCGGTCAGGGAAGGCGTGCCGAGTATCGTGTACTTCCAGAACCGCTTGGGAGGTGAAATCGGCATTAGGGCCACGCCGAGGTCTCCACAGCTTTCGTTCGACGCCACGATGATCGAGATTTTGCCAGGCGATACGCCAACAGGCCTAAAGCTTGGCCGGTATGGCATCTTCGAGATCCAGACAATGGATTTTCATGGTAGCTACCGTGCAGCGATGAAGAATCTTGAGAATGCGCTACATCTTCACAAGGAAAAATTTGCCGAAGCTGTTCAGGGCAACCCGCAATGGGTCTCAGAGGGCATGGAAGGCCCCAACATTGCGAACGTGTTCAAGCGTACTTTCTATCAGATGATGTTCAAATTCCAGATTGGTGGCCACGGCGACTCTACGGGATGCGTGTTCGCGCTGCCGCGCGCCGTATGGGACAGTTGGCAGCGCCACCTTGGGGCACCCGAGCTGGTCGAGCAAGAAGACGGAACTTGGCGTTTGCGAACAGACAAATTTACTTTGCCGTCGAAGCCCTCTTCCTGGATCTATGTATTCGACATTGAGGCTGATAGTGACGTTTCGCCGAGTCCCATCAAGCTCTGGCGAGTAATCGGCACCAGCGCCGAGATCCTTGCTCACTACGCGCTCGACGTCGCGCCCGCGGCAGCACTGGAAGTAGGGGGATCGGTCGAACAGCTTTTGAATTCAGTCAGGACGAAACTCCGTAAGTGTCTTCCTGAGCTTGCGCTTGGCTAAGACTTATCCAAGCACTGTCATCTTGGATGACTTGCGAGGTTTCTGGCCGCGCAACCGCCATCCACCCACCGCCATCGCCGCAGTCGGCACGGCGTCGATGCGCTTGCCGGTCTTACCGCGTTCAGGCTTGTCCGGCCGGATGAGGTCGGGTTCGCCAGGTGGGTGGCGGACTTCGACAGAGTCGAAGCAGAACGCCGCGACGGGGTTGCCGTGGTGTGACCACGCCCGTGAGCGGGTCAGGGTCATCAGTTCGGTCATGCCGTGGGTCATGCCCTTGTAGGTCTGCGGTACCGGGTACATCGGCACGCCGGTCCGGCGTTCCAGGCGTTGCCGCACCGGTTCGCCCGACCACTCGTCGTAGGAGATGTCGGCGACGCGCAACAGGCCGGTGTCTGCGGTGACGTCGTCCTCGATCACGTCGTAGTCGATGACCTCGCCATCTGTGACGGTGATCCACCCCTGCTCGACCCAGCGGGACACGCGGCCCTCGGTGAAGTCGTCCAGAAAGCTCACGCCGGTCTCCGGGAGCCAGAACCTCCACAGCACCGACGGGTGGCCGTCGATGCCCTCCGGCACGACCAGGCACCACGCGGTCAGGTCCAGTTTGGACGCGAGGTCGAGTCCGCCCCATGCGGGTCGACGGGCCAGCGCTTCGCGCAGCCGTGCCGGGTGGTCTGTTTCGGTGCCGGTGCACGCGGTGTAGAGGTGCATTGGCATCCACCGCGTGGTCTGCGAGACCCACTGGTTGAGCCGGTACTGGCGAAACGAGTTCTCCCGCGCGGGGTCATTGAGGGCTTCAAGGGCTTCCTCCCGTAGCGCGGACAGCGACAGGAAGTCCCCGAGCGCGGGGTTGGAGTGAAACCAGTTCCTCTCGTCCCACGGGTCGGCGTCCTCAGGCAGGTTGCGCAGGTAGACGAACCTGTGCGGCGCCCGTGACGGGTCGTCGGCGATCTTCACGCACTCGTCGTGCTCGGCCTTGGCGAACGAGCTGGGGTCGTCGCCAGCGGGGTCGCCGCGAGCAACAGCGGCTCCAGTCGGGTGCCCATGCCGGTGCGCATCGCAGTCCAGAACCGCCCATCCGGCTGAGTCAGGACCTCGTCGAAGATCACACAGGACGGGTTGGAGCCCAGGTTGCCCAACGCGTCGGAGGGAACGACGACGTAGACGGAGTTGGTCTTCTCGTCCACGATGCGCGCGGAGTGCTCGATGACCCGCAACCGCTTGGACAGCACCGGGGACAGAGCGACCATGCGGGCGGCGACGTTGAACACGAGCTTGGCCTGATCGGTGTCGCGGGCACAGCCGTAGACCTCGGCGGACTCCACGCCGTCGCCGACGAGCATGTAGAGCGCGACGAACGCCAACAGCTCGGACTTGCCGTTCTTGCGGGCGAGCTCGATCCAGCCGATACGGAACCGACGCACGTAGCACTGGGCTTCGTCGTCCCACCGGACCTCGCCGAACAACGGCCGCACGATGTCATCGCGCTGCCACGGGGCGAGGACGAACGGCTTGCGCGCCCACCTGTCCTTGGTATGGACACAGATTTCCTCAGCGAACGCCTGGGCGTGGTCAGCGCGAGGCTTGCAGAGGTGTTCGCCGCGTTTGCGGCAAGTGTGGCCATCGAAAGTGCGCCCGCACACCGGCAACCGCGCCCCGCGATGGGGTGTCTTGGTGGTTGTTCGGGGCGTAGCGGTGCCGGTGCGCGAACTGGTCGTGGTGCGCTGGTGGTTTGCGCGGGACTTAGCTGAGGAGGCGGCCCGGTCCGCCCGCATTGTGGTCGCCGCCCACCTCCACCTTGATGGCCTGACGATCCGACGGCGTCAGGCCGAACCGGGCGGCGTAAGTCAGGAATGTCCGCTCAGCCTCGGCCTGAACTTGCAACGCGGGGTTCTTCATCAGGCCGGATCCGCCCTGCACCAGCAGCGCAGATCCGTTGACCAAGGCCGTGGCATTGCGGTAGCGGTTGAGCGCCTCGCACAGCACAAGGAACGCATCGGCGTCCCACGAGGTGAGTACGCCTCGCTGCTCTAGTCCGGGACCAAGCCGCGCCCAGATTTCGCGGGCACCATCCGAGGCCCAGTCTTGGCAGGCGATGTCCTGCGTGGGCGGAATGGGCTCGGTGTCGTTGATGCGGTCGGTGCGATCGCCGTGCAGGACGCGGAGTTGTGTCGGCTTCGCCGCCGGACCGCGCTTTCCCACTTCGAACACCTCCGATGGACCGCCATGCTCATCCGATCGGGTGGCATTTTGGTTGCGGTGCGTTATGGGGGACGTGACAAATACAGGTCGGCGCGCTGTACCTGCTGTCCGCGATGGACAGAAAGGTCATCGAAAGTTCTCGGTGGTCAGGGCAGCGTAGATCGCCCGATACAGTTATTGGCGGATCACAGGTGGCCCACCGTCCCGGCAACATGCATGGGTCGGGAAGGTCTCGGCCCTGCCCACTTTGGTGGGCAGACCTTAGGGAGACCGAGTGATCCGTCGTAAGCAGGCTGGGGACGGGGGGCGTAAGCGTCGCCGAGACGACGACCCAAGAGGAAGTGGAGTTCCGCAAGGGTCGCCGTCGTTCTCGGCCTTCTGGTACAGGTCGTGGGATTGCTGAGTAAGCTTTCCGACCTGTTGACCAGGTAATCGCTGGTCGGGTGGCGTGCCGCGAGGCATGTCACCCGACCAGACTGTAGGACTTAACGCATGCGTACTGTCCTACTTGTCCGCAACACAAGTCTGTCACAGTGTCGGAACCGGTTGTGCGTTAGGTACACGAGAACGGTATTTAGGTTCCTGAACTACGGCCTCGGGACGGGCTGGAAGCGCGGCGGGTCAGGACGCGGCGGGCGCCCGCGAGCAGGCGGCCGAGTCGGTTGCGCATGGTTGGTTACTCCTCCTCTCGTAGGTCGGGGTTGGGCATGGCGACGCCGAGGACTGCGGCAGCCGCCAGACCATCGAGGTACTTGTCTCCGATGTGGAACAGCCGCGCGGCGTGCAGAAACGCGTCCTTCTCGTCGCGGGACTTGAAGCACAGCGCGAACCAGAACTCCGAGTCGGTGGCGAGTCGGAACCGTTCGTCCTCGCGCTTGGTGCGTTCGCGGAAGCCGATGGCCAGCGCGTCGAGTTCGGCGGTGGAGTCGGTGGCCAGGTCCCCGCTGTACTCGACGCCCTCCAGTGGATCGGATTCGGGTTCGGCGTTGAGCTGCGCCAACAGGTCGGCTTGCGAGGTCGGTCCGCCGATGGCGGCGGTGGCCTGGAGCTGGGCCAGGAGGTCAGCGTTGGGGTCAGCGGGTGAGGTCACGGCGGAACACCTCCAAGTCGGCGAGCGGGAACCACTCCAGGATCCGGGCGTAGTCGTCGGGGGCGTGGCGCCGGATCGGGTCGAGGAACCGGAAGTCCATGCCGTCGAAGCTGCGGCCGAACCACTCGTACTCCTCGGGCAGCGGACAGTTGTGCCGTGCCAGGGCTTCGCGGACGTCGGCGATGCGCCAGTCCCACACGATCGACACCTTGCGCAGGTGTTCGCGCTTGGGGCCGTGGGTGACCATCGCCATGCGCCGGTTCGGGGAGTCCGCGGCGCGCACGCCGTCGGCGTTCCAGGCCGCGGGCAGGTCGAGATCCGCACGGATCAGCTCGGCCAGCTCCTCATACGTGGGCTCGGGGAGCTGGGCGGACTCGATGACCGCCGCACGTTCCGGTGGCTGGAACAGCAGGCCGTTGAGCCACCGGTACAGCGAGGGGTGCGGCAGGTTCAGGATCGGCACGCCGAAGAAGTCCTCGTAGAACTTGCGGGACTCCTCGACAAACCGCAGGTCCGGCACGAGGTACAGGTGATACGGGACGACCTCGATTCCGGCGTCGCGCATCGCCAGCCACGAGGCGAGCGAGTCCTTGCCTCGGCTGAAGCCGAGCAAAACCGGTTTCCCTTCGGCCGCGAGTTCGGCGCGGATCTGTTCGGACGGGGTGATTCCGTCGATGGTGATCGGTACGGCACACCTCCGGTGGTCGTGATGCGTGGCGGATCGGTGATGCACGGTGCATCACCGGGCGAGGTGGTTCAGGCCGTGGTGTCGCGGGCGAGGATCCGGCTCACCGTGGACTGTGCGACCTGCGCGTGCGGGGCGATGTCGTGTTGGGCAGCGCCCAGCTCGTATGCTTGTCGCACAAGGGTTTCGTGCTCGTCGACCCAGGCGTGGACCTGGTCGGCGGCCAGGGCCAGGCGGTCGAGCACAGCGGCCAATTCGCGCCCGGTTTCGCTGTCCTCGGGGACGGGTCGGCGGACGTGGGATCGGCGTTGCCGGAAACCTGGCAAGACAGGATCGGGCCTCAGTGGCTTGTGCCCTTCCGGACCAGTCAGGGGTCACCCCCCTGGGGTGGAGCGTGCCCGGTCCACGAGGTCGTCTGGTCGGCGCTTGGAGCTGATCTCACGGGCTGTTCCACCCTCCTCGGGTCCGGGGATCCACTGCGGTGACACGGGCATGGCACGGCCCACACAGCCCCCGGCCCCTACTCGGGTCATCCGGGTCAAGCCCAGCGGCTACCAGCTCACGGCGGGTCAGTGGCCAGTGATCGGCCACCGTGGGTGGTTGTCCACACCGGTTATCCACATGCTGTGGACACCCAATGTGGTCACAGCGGCACACTCGGTCACGGGCGAGCACTGCCGGACGGAAGCGGGACCGGTGAGCACCGGTGTAGCCGCGCTGTGTGCTCGTGCCGTGGGCGCGGCGGGAACGGCTGCGGCAGTCGGGGCACATGCCGCCGGTCGTGGTGGCGTTCCCGCATCCGGGGCGGGTGCAGGTGCGGGAGGCACGGGCAGGCAACGGCCTCGACCCCCGAGCACCGGACTGCCCCCGGCACACGGTACCGGGGGCAGTCGGTTAGCCAGATTGGCTAGAGGACTTGGCTAGAGCCCTTCGGACAGCAGATTCAGAGCGGTCTGTGCGGTATTGCTGCTCTCCCTGGCAGGGAACAGGACGGCCATGTCACGGGCCTTACGGGCATCCTCGGTACCGGGCTTGACGGGCTTGACGGTCTGGGTCCAGCACAAGACGGCCAGCAGAGCGGCCCACCTGGTGCTCTTGATCTTTTCGGTGAGGTCCACCTCACCCCGGAACAGCTTGCCCACCACCCCGGAACGGAGGTCGTAGAGGTCGAACAGGGCCTTGCCGGCACCGGGCTGCGGCTTGTCCTTCAATACCGTGTCGGCGAACGTCTCGAACTGCTGAGCGGTCATTTTCTTATGGCTCAGCTTGGTGGCGATCTCGCCGAACCCCTCCGCGAACCGGGTGAACAGGTCCAGGGCTTCACTGGCTTCGGTGATCCTGGTGTCGGAGTTGTTGTCCGGGGTCAACTCCACCCGGTCGGACAGGTCCGGCAAGACCACCGGGATGACGGTGTGGGTGCCGGTGTGCACCGGCATCACCCGGAGCACGGAACCACGGCCGGGCACCAGGGAGTTGACCAGGACGGCCCTCATCTCCACGGTGTCCACCTTGCCCACCGGCACCATGTCCGGCACCCGGACAGAGGCAAAAGCTCCGGTGGAGTCCCACAGCGGACCGGCGGGACCGGTCTTGGCACCGGTGGACTTGAGGATCTCGGTCAGGATGCTGCCCCGGACCTCAATCGGTACCGGGTTGGCCTCACGGATGGTGTGCCCGATGTGGCGGAACCCGAATTCCTCGGCCTTGTCCACCATCACCAGAGACCACACACCCGGTGCTGCCACCGGCACGGTGGTGTGGTCCGGCTCCACCAACCCCTTGTCATTGGGGTAGTCGGCCAGCATGGGGCACCCGGAGGTGTGCTTACGGCCTGATACCTGGTCACAGTCGGTGCACTTGTCGGACGGGACCAGAGCGGCCATCGGCTGACGGGTGACACTCCACCCGGACACCCCTGCCTTTTTCAGCAGTTCGTTCACGGTCCGGCTGCTGTTGTTCGCCGTCGCGAGCCGCGACCACACGTCCTTGTCCGGCCGGACCTGCACCGGCTCCTCCACCTTGGCTTTTGCCGGTGCCTTGACGGGCTTGCCCTCTGCGGGGGCGGCTACGGGCTTGGCCGGTGCCTTGTCCCTGGTGGTCTTGGCCGGTGCCTTGCCCTCCACCTTGGTCGGTACGGCCTTGACGGGTACAGGTTTGGTTTCCACCTTGGCCGGTGCCTGCTGGGACTCCTGGATGGGGGCAGGGGTCTTCGGTTCAGTCATGGGATTTCCCTAGAAACGGCCAGCACTCTTCTCGGGTGCTTGGCGGTGGGATTTAGGTGACACCCAAGACATTACCGGCCACATAACCCCTTTCAAGCCTTTTAGGGAATCTCCGGACAAAGTGACTACGAACGGTCTAACGCATATTCGGACGATCTTCGACGTGGAGTCGTGGCAATGAAAAAGGGGCCGCGAACAGTGTCCGCGACCCCTTCCCGTTCTCGTCGGACCAGTGTCACCTAAACCCGAGGGAACGCCGGACATCATGTCGCATCACCGTGACCACTGTCGAGTCATGGCCTCTCACCAGCGAATACGGTCGACATGGCACGGCAGTGCGTCGCATCATCGAAGTCATCACCGGAAAAGAAATCGCATTCGTCAACATTCAATGGATCACAGGAGAGGGTTTCTGCTCCATTCGGGTGATCTTTGCTTGTATTCATTGTCCGGACATAAGAGAATTGACATTGTGCGGAATTGCTCGGTCTGGGGTGTGGCAACACCCCGGACGGGAAACGAGAAGCGGAGTGAACAATGGCAGTGGAAATCGACGACCGTGAACCCCGGACGGAAATTGTCCGGGGGCGACGTGTGTACGGCGCCCAGTGGGCGCGCACCGCGGAACTGGGCACGAAAGCCTTGGCGCGGCGGATCGTGCTGGACGTGGAGTACAAGTACGGCCTGACCCACGCGCCGCTCGACCCGGACCGGCCGTTCGGGATCGCGGCATGGGTCTACCGCGCACCCTCGGGCGACTGCATCGACTTCGAGGTCTACGGCATGACCGACAGCCTCCTGCGCGACCCGCAGTGGAGCGGGCAACTGCGCACCGACCTGGGGCACCTTGTGGCTCGGTACAACTGGGTCAACCGCGAGCGTCCGCAGGACCAGAGGTTCGGCGGTGGCGCGGTCTACCTGTGCACCGAGGCCGAGGAGCGCGCCCGCGACGGCCGCTCCGGACACGTGAGGGTCTACCGGCGCTGGCTGGGTTGGCTGGGACGGCGCTTCCGGCCGTACCTGCCCGTCGCCTGCGACTGATCACCCCGGATACAGCGACGCCCCCGGTCAAACGGTGTGGCAACACCATCCCAGGGGCGCGCTGTCGGAACCCGAGAAACGGCGAACATGAATTCCGACGAACCGCAGACTAGCAACCCCGACGAGCACGCGGTCTTCCTCGCCCACGGCGTGCTGGAGATCGCCCGAGGACAGTTCGGCCGCGCGGTGACCAGGCTCGCCACCCAGTCGAGCGCGGAAGCGACCGCGTTGCGCACTGTGCTGACCGAGCAAGCCTCCGAGGTGCGCGCACTGCACGCGCTGTCTGTGGGCTACGGGTGGAGCGACGCAATCCACCGCGTCACCACTCCGGACGCGCTCGCCCGTGCCCGCGAACACGGCCACGTCGGCACCGACCTGGCGACCGGGTGCCCAGTGCTCACCGGGACCGGCCAGCGCGCGCTGTCCCGGTGGCGGGACTTCGTCTTACCACTGCGGGACCTGCCCGAGTACGCGCCTATGTGGCTGTTCGTCCACGGGCTGGACGGCTGACCTATTCACCGCTGCCCCGGTGTGGCAACGCCGGGGCAGCGCTTCGAGAAAGGCACTACGCATGACGGAACCAGCGGACACCGCCCATGACGGGCAGGAAGACCTGGACGTGCACGGCATGTTCCTGATCATGAACCTGTTGGGCGGCTGCAAGGGATTGCGGCTGCGCGAGGGGATGAGCGAGTACGTCACGATCGAACACGGCGAGACGGTCGACTACGACGACGTGCAGCGGGTGTACGCGCGGGCGGATCTACTCGAACTCCCGGTCCGCTACTCCGACACGGTCGGCAGCGACATCGACGTGGTGAACCAGCAGGAACTCGTGGTCGAGTTCGGCGCATCGACGTTCGTCGTGCTCCACAACGAGTTCGCCGACGCGCACGGTCTCGCGTTGCCGGTGTGTCGACCGCTTCCCGGCGACGCCGACAACTCCCGACTTCGCCGACTGTTCGAGATGGTGACCCGCTTGAGCGATCACCCGGTGTTGAACAAGGAACGCCACGCCCGCTACCTCAACGACTTGGCGGACATGGCATGGCGATCACACGTGCGCCGCTCCGTGATCGCGGCTCTGCCCGACCTGTCGCCGGATGACGAAGGCGACCAGCGGATCACCGGTGCCGCCCTTGACACCCGCGAGCCGATCAAGACCGCCTACTTCGGGTTCGAGGACACCACGTGGACGGCCACGACGCGGTACACGGTCAAGAACGCCCGTCACGACGATGCGGTCCGGTATGTGGCCGTGACCCTGTTCGGTTGGGAGGTCTGATCATGGCGAAGCTCGACAGGAGCGCGGTGGACCTGCCGCCGTTGCCGGTGCAGTACGAGGACTTCTACGACGGCCACGAGTGGCGCGGGGAGATGCAGCAGCGCGGCTGGAGCGTGCCCGGCTTGTGGGGCCGAGACGGCTGGAACCTCGGCACGTGGCCGCTTACAGCGGTCGCGCTGTTCGCCGCGCCGACGGCGAAAGTCTGGGCCTATGTCACCTATGTGGAGGGTGACGTGGACGTGCACGCGTTCGACAGCGAGGACGAGCGCGACCGGGCGGTCACAGAGGAAGTGGTGTTCTGGTGGCGCAACGGGGACGCGGTCGGCCCCGAGGACCTTCCGGAGACCGGCTACCTGGAGCACCACCACGGCCCGTTTCCGGGATTCTGATCGCAGCGAACTGAACACGTGAACTGAGGGGGACCGGTGTGCACCGGTCCCCCTCTTGCATGTCCGGCCCCGGACGGCTCACAGGGCCGGACAGCGGCTCTACCGGTGACGGAGCGGGTTGCTCTGCCGGTCACTCGGATGCAGTATCGAACGCGTGTTCGAAAATTCAGCTCAGGACTCCCCGGACCTCGTGAAGGTCTGCGACCCCGTTGAGCTGGTCTGGGTGGACCTGGGTAAAGCCCATCGGCCGGAGGTTCCGTCGGACACGCCGCCTGAGTTGAAGGTGCGCAACAGGGGGTTGGTCTTGTCCGGCACTGTGCAAGGCGAGCTACGCGCGTGGGTACGCAGCGCACGCGGCACTTGGTACGGCTTGGTCGACTACGCCGTGCCGTGGTTCGCCTTCGGCACTATTCCCGTGCGGCAGTTGGTGCCCCGCGCGGCGCTTGCCAAGCGCCGTCCGGGAGAGGTCGAGCCACCGTTCTGAGGTGAAGGTGATGGGCGGAGCCCTCGCGACGGGGGGAGTGGCCGCGAGGGCTCGACGCCCTGTCCCAGGGGAAAGCGTCGGCCGGAGGTTGTGTCGACGTTGGCTGTGATGACCTGGCCTCGTTGTGGTTGCCCTTCGGGGCTGTGAATCGCTGAGGCCAGGGGGTGACTCTTGATCACCTGATCAGGTAAGCATTGTCGTTGCGAGGCCGTTCGCGTCGGGAGCGCCGTTAGGTTGCGCGAAACGACCTTGAAGGAAAGGAAAGCCCGTGTTGGCCTCCCGTATCGCCGGTGCGCTCATCGCCTCAGCCGGTTCCGTTCTCCTGGCTGCTACGCCTGCACTGGCGGACAACGACTCCAACTTCGGCGGTGGGGTGAACGCCCCTAACAACTGGAACTTCACCGCTGCCGCAGTCTGTCTTCAGGAGGTCGCGGTCGTCCCGGTGCTCGGCGACTACGTCAGCGACCACGTCAACAACTGTTCCAACGGCAACGTCATCGACCACAGCGGTCGCTGAGTCCGAAACACGCCGAAGGCCCCGCCACTGAGATGTGTGGCGGGGCCTTCGGCGTGTTTCGGACATACGTGTACCCAGTCAGGTCATCATGCTCGCTGAAGCGACTGAAGGTCAACTCCAATCGGCCTCATTCACGTGTGATGCCGGTCACGTCGTTTCCTGGTGGAGTTGCTCGTCCAGGGTCTGGGCGAGCTGTGCCCAGACGTCCAACGGCCAGCGCTGCTCGCATCCGGCGCACACCGCCTCCACCTGCTCGGGGTCGATGCTCAGCGCCGGACGTCGGACGAAGTCCATCTCCTCGTCCGACCACACCTGCACCGTCGCCACCCCACACACCGGACACGCCCGGCCCCGCAACGGGTAGCGGGGCACCGGGTCCAACAGCAACCGTGCGGTGCGCACCCACTCGGCCGCGAGGTCGGCGGCCCACAGCACGTAGTCGGCGGCGGCGTGCTGCCAGTCCTCGGCGTGCCCGCCCCAGGTGCGCACGACCTCCAGCAGGTTCGCCGGGTTGCGGTAGGAGTGCCGATGGCCCACGCAAGCCCGACGGACCTCGTGGCGGATCTCGGCCAGCAACTCCAGCGCTCCGAGGCTGGCCGGCGGACGGCTGCCGAGCTTGCCGGTCGCCCCCGCGCGCTTGCTCCCCGGCGTCACTGCCTCCTGGACCTGGGCGAGCAGCGGCAGCACCTCGGCCACCTCGTGCCGGTCGTCCTGGCGGTGCAACACGTACAAGCCGGGCTGGACAAGCTGGTCGACGGCGGCTTCCCACGCCAAACGTGCGGCGGCAGCCTGATCACGCGTCGGGGCAGGCGGAACCTCGTCGAGGTCGACGTGGTCGAAGCTCTCGGCGTTGTGGGCGGCGGTCATGCGGTGGCTCCTGGTGTGGTGGTCACGGCGTCGAGTCGGCTCGGGTGCGCGCGGCTGTGCAGGTCGCGGGTTTCCCTGCCGCCGTTACGAAGTCGAGTGGTGCGTCGGCACGTGACGCCGGGTAGCGCGCCACAGACTGGGCAGGTGTGGCCCAGGGCATCCGTGGCGCGGGAGGGGTCGGCGCGCGTCCATCCGGCGGCGGCGTAGACGGCCGCGATGCCCCGCCGCCCGGCCGCCGCGAACAGCGCCCGGTCGTTGTCGGTGGGGCGGCGGCGCGGTGTGCGCGCCTCGGTGTAGCGGCGGGCGGACTTGATGCGCTGGATGATCTCGGCCGGGGTGATTCGGTCGGTGACCTTCCCGGCGGCCAGTACGGCGGCGTGACACTCGCCGAGGCTGTACCCGGCCAGTGCTGAACGCCACGCCCGAACGTCGGCCTCGCCGGGGGCTTGGCCCCGGAAGTGCGCGATCATCGCCAGCACCGAAGCCACCTCGGCACGGCTCATCATCTGCTGGTCGAACCGGGTCGTCACGGCGCTCATCAGGCCACCCCCGCCAACGCGGGCGCGCCAACGAAGGATCCCGAGCCGCCCTTGGGAACGTCCCCGCGGCCTGAGGCGACGCCCAGAACGGCGGCCAGGTGCTGCGGGGCCGGGTCGTGCTCGCCGATCTCGCCGTCCTCGATCGCCATCCGGCGCACGAGTTCCATCGCCGCGGCCACTGCGTCGTCGCTGCGGGACCGCCCCGCGGCTTGCGCGATCACCGGTGCCCGCATTGCTTCGGCGACCAGCTCCGGGAGCAATCCCACCCCGAGCCGCTTGCCCGCCCAGGTCCGAAGACCGGTCACGACGTGCTCGGCCGCTATTCCCTCGCCCAGCAGCCCGGACACCTGGCCCACCAGGCGGGAAACGACCGTGCGGGGCAGGTTCGGCACGAGCTCGGCAACCAGCCGCGCGGCGTCCTCGCGTGTGCGCACACCCTCGTGTGCGGGCGCGACGCCCTGAACTTGAGTTTCACTCAACGAGACAGGGACTACGAACCCCTTCCCCCTACCCCCTTCCCCCTGACCCAACGCGGAAGGGATCTCCGAAGGGATCCGGGAAGGGGTCCCCGATCCCTTCCCCAAGGTCTCGACCACGAGTGGCGCAGGGGTCGGCCGCGACTGCGTATCGGGTGCGGAGTCGGGCTCGACGGACGCCGTCGACGCCGTGCCGGTATCGCGACGTCGGCTCGGCGCGCACGCGGCCTTGACCTCCGAGGGCATCGTGCCCACGCCGTCGACGAGCGCCGCGGCGGCCAACCCCGGCGCCGCTCCGCACCGTGCCGGTAGACGGTGCAACTCGGCGGCCACCGCCGCCCGCAGGATCGGACTGGAGATCGCGAACGACTCACGGATCGCGGCGGCCAACGTGTTGGGTTGCTTCCAGATGCCGTCGTTGCGCACCAGCGACCGGACGAGCACCTCCTCGGTGTCGTGGTCGGCCAGCGCGAAGCGGGAGTCGTGCAGTTCGGCGAGCGCGGTGGTGATGGTGTCCACGCTGGTGGTCGAACACATCGATGCCCAGCGGCGCAGTCGCATCGGCACCAGACCGCAGTAGGACAGGTCCTCTTGCGACAGCAGAAGCATGTAGAGCCGCTGGGCGTCGCCGGACAGGGCTCGCCAGTCCGGGTCGTTCCAGATGGTGATGATGAGTCGGGCATGGTCACGCGCCACGGAAGGATCCCCCGGTCTGTGCGTGGTGTGCGGGCAAACGAAGCCGTGCCCGGATACGGGCAGCGGTGTAGGTACTCAGGTGCGTGCGCGTGGCGATCTGCGCGTCGGTGAGGCCGCGGCCGTGCAGCCACGCCACCACCAACTCACGCGCGCCGGTGGACAGTTCCTCCGCGACCAGGCCGTCACCGAGGAACTGACGAGCGGCTTCGGCATCACCGTGAGCGGCAGCGGAAATCATCGATCCGGCTACCGGAAACTGTTGGTGCGCATGGCAAAGCGACGCTCCTTGGCGGGATGCGTGAACGAGGATCGGTCGAGTCAGACCTGAGTAATCGGCGCGAGTGGCTTGCTGTGGTCGCGTAACGGCTGTGTGGCCAGGTTCAGCGCGTAGACCGGCATCAGTTTGCCGCCGTTGCGTCCACGGGTGTCGGTGCTGCGCACGTAGCGGTCGGTACCGACCAGGATCCCGGCAGCGAGCAGCCTGCGGACCGTGGCCCCGACCATCGGAGGACGCACCCACGCGGGCAGCAGGCCGCGCCACCGGTTCGCGCTGGTCTCCCGGAACGGATCGGCCAGTGCGTCATGGACGATCACCCGCACCACGGCTGCGACGTGCGTGCTGTTGCGGGGATCGGAAGCCAGCAACGCGGCGATGTAGTCGACGGTGACCCCGTAGTCCAACGGCAGCCCGATCAGGTGTCGGGTGATCTCGGTGGACAACTCGGCCAACGGGGTCGGGGTACGGGTCCGACCGGCCCCCCGAGACCGGTCGGACCGTATCCCCGCGCTCACACGGCCTCCGTGAGCCGGAACGTCCTGACTTCCGTGATCTCTTCGCAGTCGGCGAGGACTTCCGGATGCAGAGCCTTGATCAGCTTCTGGGACAAGGCCACCCGCAGGGTGCGTCGCCAGGTGACGGCGGGCCGTCCGTCGACGAGGCCGACTTCGGCAAGGCCTAGACGGCTTTTGATCTTGCGCTGGAGATCGGCTTTGACGTTCTTGAGCGTGTCGAGTTGTGCATCGACCACGCGCAGGAGTTCCACGCTGTCGGACAGATCGTCCAGCGGCACGGCGTTGGCAGGCGTCACAATGGCGGCGGGCTGTGATGCGGACATGAGAAGGGCCGCCTCCCTGGCGACCGGTAGTGCTGTGGGTGGTGGACAACGACGGGTAACACCGCTAACCACGCCGCGAGTAGCGCGCCCGAGTCGTCCACGCCCTGCGCTCGTGCTGCGAACACCTTCATCACCGACCCCCCGTCGCTGATGTCACGCCACCCGAACGGAGTAGCTAACGTGACCTTCCGTCATGTTCGCGACCAGCTTACGCACAACGTGTCAAATTTTCATGCACAAAAACTTATTTCCGTGGCACGGAAAATCCCGCACGGCGGAAGTTTCTGTGGTGTCCGACTCCGGTAGGTAGCTCGGGGAGTTGGGGATGCGACAGGATTGAAGCCTGCTGGGGGGCAGTTTGATCATCACTGCGACAGGGAACCGGGTCATGGTCGACGGGGACCGGCGTGACCGAGGAAGGTGTGCAGACATGGCGCGATCCGCCCATGAAGCCAACGATGGCAAGCCGCGCGAGTACGCCTTGGATGTCCTGATAGCGAGGAAGAAGCCGGGGGTCAGCATCCGGCAGATCGAACGCGACGCCGGGTTGCCCCCAGGGTCGCTTGCTCATCATCTCAAGACCGCGAAACGGGGTGCGATCCCGCGCCTTGCGACCATGCAGCGGTTCGCCGCCGCGATCGGCGCGGACTTCACCGAGGTCACCAAGGCCTTCGCGGCGGACTCCTTCGTAGCCCCCGACAGCTCGTCGGTGCTTACCAAGGACGAGCGCGAGGTGCTGGACCTCTATCGCCAGCTTTCCGAGGCGCACAAGGGGTTGGTACGAGCCCAACTGCAAGCGGCCGTCGATTACGTGGCGAAGGTGAGCCCGGCCCGAACCGGGACGAAGCGCTCGTAACCGCCGTAGTGCGACAGATCTCACCGCAAATCTCGGGTTATCGGTGGCGCGGCGAGGCCTGCACCGGTTGAGTGGTCTTCTTCGTCTGAGACCGCAAGCAAACGGAGAGGCAACTGTCTAGCCGCCGCCGGGGAGGGCCGTGCGCGAGGCAGAGACGACCCGCCCTGCGCACCACGCACCGCAGGGCCGCGCACGGGAGGAAAGACGTGGACGTGTCGCTACCGGGATACCCGCTCGTTGCGATCAGGCCGGCCCTCGAAACACCCTGGGACTACGAGGTCAATCCCGACGGGACCAAGACCTTGCTGATTCGCGATGACCTCGGCCTCGCGCAAACCCTAGAGATGATCAACGACCTGCTGCACGACCGCCTCAACGGCTGCCAGATCTGGGCCGATCACGTACTGAAGGTCCTAGGCGCCGAACAGGGGATCGACGCTGGAAACATCACCGATCGCATGACCTTCGAGTTGGCGCAGCACCACATCGTGTGGACCACGGTCGACAACGGTGTCGTCAGGCCCCGCGTACCTGAAAGCCGTCAATCGGAGGACTCTCACTCCTCCGAGGCTCGTTGCTAGAGAGAGGGCTGTCAGGGCTGATGTACTGCGAAGGCTCCCACGATCCTGCTGGGAGCCTTCGCAGTACATCAGCGCAACTTACGTTCGCCAGCTTCCCGCCCCCACGGCAGTCCTGTCTTCATCGACTGCCATGCTTGCCCTTTCGTCGATGGTGAAGATTCCCAGCTTGCGGCGGTCTTCGGGGCTCATGAAGTCGAATGCGAGACGTCGGAACACGTAGTCCATTACCGAGGATGCTTCAGGGATTTCCGGATCGTCTGTCATGCCCATCGGCTCGTAACGCGTGCTGGTCAACTTCTCGACCATGATTTCCAGAGGTACTCCGTACTGGAGTCCGACCGATGCCAGGATGGAAACTGCGTCCATCAGGCCGGAAAGCGTAGAGCCTTCCTTGGCGAACTTGGCGAAGACCTCCCCGAGGCTCCCGTCCTTCTGAGGGTTGCCGGTCAGGTAGAACTCTGCGCCTCCGATGGTGAACGAGGTGGTTTGCCCGGATCGACACCTCGGCATCCGATGGCGCTCGGGAGACCGATCGGTTCCGCACGTCGGGCACGTCATGGAGCATCCTCGCAACATGTAGTAGGTGAACGGGTACGACACCCTAGATGTGGGTCATCCTGTGGTCTTGGTGAGGGTGGGGCAAGCCGCCACGCCGCCACGGCCTGATGATCAGTTCCGCAGGCGGCTCACGATGCCGTCGACGTCGGCTACCGCTCGCGCACGCTGCTTGGCTCGACCCTCGATCTGCGGCCCCCAGGTCCGCAGTGCAAACGCCATGCTCCGAAGTCGGGCAGTTGCTTCGCGCAAGTCGTCAAACCCGACCGCGAGGTTCCCGCGCAAGATGAAGGTGTCGTCCGGGTTGTCTGGTCGATAGCGATAACCGAACAGTTCGCCTGGCAGTAGCGCTACCCCGGTGTCTGTCCGATCCTCTCCGTAGTGCAAAAGGACGGCGAACGCGTCGATACTGCTGGTGAGCTTGGTCGAGAAAATCCTGGGTGACACGCGAAGCGAGGCGTACCAGCCACCTTCGGGTTTGTCCAAGTGAAAGGCGTTGAAACCAAGCGCATCGTTGATGTTGGCAAGCTCGGATTGAAGAAATGCAAGCTTGCTGCGATAGACCCGGTTCCAGTCGTCCACCCAGGTTTGTGGGGTAAGGCATAAGGCGGCTATTCCGCTTAACTCGTCTATCTGCGGAACGCGACCGTAGCTGAACAGGGTGCGATAGTGTGCAAGAGAGTCACGGAGCTTCTGGTTGGTTGTGGCAGCAAACGCGATCCGGCACGTCGGGTAAGCGAAGGTCTTGCTTGGCGTCGTGACGGTGACCGTGTAGTCGCTCATTCTGCCCAGGGTCGCGTCGCCGAGATCGTGTCCGGTGATGGCCCCGATGGGCTGCGGGTGCAGGTCGGCGGTGAGGTAGCTTCCCTCGTATACATCGTCGCCCAGGACGAAGACCGGGCTGTCGGGGTGTCGCTGGTTGTACCGCAGCACGGCCGCGGCGATACCCAGCGCCCGATCACGGCTCAAGACCCTGCCGTTGGCGTTGTTGACGATCGGCACGTACACGGCTCGTCCGGTGTGGCCTGTCGTGGTCTGCAACCAGTGATTGACCGACTCGGCGGTAAGGTCGGGCGTCACCGACAGTTCCGCGCCGAGGAGCGGAGGAATGAGTCGTAGGCTTTGGTAGTAGCCTTCGGGGACGAGTATCCGTCCACCAAGTGGGCGAAGTTCCTCGTAGTCTCGCTCGTAGAGCAAGCTGGCGCAGAACCCGAAAAAGACCCCCTTGAAACCACCCGAGAACACCATGACGTCGTCCATCGTCACGGAGAATTGAAGTTGATTCCAATGGGCGACCGCGAATGATCGAGCCTCGTCGTCCAGTCCGCTTGACCCGCCACGGTATGCGCCAAGTCTGTGTTCCCGTTTGACGAGGTAGCTCAGGAAGCTGTCTGGGGATTCATCGCGACGACGGCATTTGTTACTCAGAATGTCAAAAGCTGCGCGAACCGATGTGCGGGGGCGGTGTTGTAGATCGAATTCGTCCAAGTCATCGACGGTCGGTGGTCGTGTGCCGTCCCTTTGGGAGCACGCATAGGAGAATAGTCCGCGTTGTTCGCGGAAGAAGTGCTGGCCGAAGTCGGTGACCACTTGGTGAGGGTTCGCCGAGGCGTGGCTACCTTTGTAGAGCTTGACGAGACGATGCTTTTTCTTGGCCTCATCGAGAATTCTGTACACGGACGAATAGAGATCGTCGAACTTAGCCTGAGGTCCGGATTTCGTTGCCACTGCCGACGTTCCTTCGGTAGCCAGTCTAGTAAATTCGCCGGTCGGGAACTGGTGGTGCGGCACGCCCCGGCCGCTGGGGGAGCAGCAGCCGGGGCGCGTGGGGCTACTCAGGGGGTAGCCTGCTCTGTGGCCACCGCTTACACGGCGGCGCTGGACAGCTCGACCTCGTCGGCCGCCCTGGGGTCGTTCTTCCGCAGGGTCTGCATGATCCAGCGGTACAGGGACGTGAGGTCTGACCAGATGCCAGCGCCGTTGCGGCCGTCGGGGGCGGTCGTGCAGACGTTGGGCCGCAGCTCCCAGTCGTCGCCGTCACCCGAGGTCGCGCCGATCAGGACTTCGCGGCCGTGCCGGACCTCGACCTGAGGGCCGCCGGAATCACCGAAGCAGCCCATCTTCTTCTTGCCGTCACGCGACACCGTGCACAGCTCGGTCGCCGGGTCGAAGAACCGGACACCGGTCTGCGGGTCGGCCACCGAGCATCGACGGTCCGGTGCGATCTTCGTGTCGAGCTGCTGCAACATCCGCGACGCCGCGATGCACGACGGGTCGTTGAAGTCCGAGTCGCAGGTGATGCCGAAACCGAAGATCCGCGTCGGAGTGCCCGGCTGGCCCGCTCGACGGGCGATCGGGATCGGCTTCTGCGGCACGGCCTGGTCCAGCAGGATCAGGGCGACGTCGTTGCCTGCCTTGTCCGGTGCTCCCAGCGGGTGGGAGAACACCTGCTGGATACCGGCCAACGTGCCGCCGGTCGTGCGATCTGCCGAACCGATCCGGACGTGAAACTGCCCCGGAACGATGCGAGGGGCGCAGTGCCGCGCCGTGATCACCCACCTGTCAGCGATCAGAGAGCCGCCGCACTCGTGATCACCGTCGGGGTACTGGATGCTCGCCATGTAGGAGCGGGCCTGAGCGTCCTCGCCACCCACGACGAGCGGCGCTACGGGACCCTGCGAGTTGCCGCCCTGGTTCCCCCATGGCTGCATCGGGTTGTCCATCGTGTCGATCTCACCGACGTTCACGCCGCGGTGGTTCATCGGATTCGCCGCGGCGCCTGCCGGAGCTATGGCCGCCAACCCCAAGGAGGCCGCGCAGACCGCGAGGGCAACGCGTCTCCAGTCATACATTTTCACTGACTCGTCCTCGGTTCTTATCGTGGGATCGAACTGTGGAGTTGCCGCCTAGGCGATGCATGCGCGCTCACGTCGACGGAGAACTCCTGCGTCTCCGCGTCCGCCACCTCGTCCTTGCGGACGTGGCGACCAGTCGCGGACACCCCCGAATCCGCCCCTTGAGGGAGGTAGGGCCGTACCCGTCTAATGCGCACTTTGGTATCGGCCATCGAGGAAACGCGGTGTTGGTCGGCTCGGGAGGATTTGATCGGAGGACGTTCAGTGACAGGTGACTGGCAGGTTCGCTCGGCTGGTGCAGATACCTGGCTTTGTGCCCACTTCGCTGCGCGCTTCTGACGTCGTTCACGGAGCAGGGAGCGCGCAACCCAGCAGGCAGCAAGCCCGACCAGGACGATCAGGAGCAACCATGCCCCTGTCCGGATCCAGGCCACCGTTTCCCAGCTCACGGCGTCCTCCTGCGTGATGACTTGCCAACCTGCGCAACACCAGTGACCAAGCGCTCGGTGCGTCCCGAATCGCGAAGACGTGGGTGAGACTGCTTCAATTTGCCCAGCATTCGAACTCCTTTCGCGTCGTTCGATTGCTGGAATAAATCGCTTACGCGAGTTTCAGTCCTTGGCCTCAAGTGGT
>NZ_JANYMP010000052.1 GCF_025061645.1 Umezawaea endophytica
CTGCGGGACAATTTTTCCCTGTGGGGGAGCACTGGTGACGGTGCTCCCCCACAGGGCTTTTTTGCGTTCGACGAACTGGGGGTCCCCCGTTCGTGAAGACCCCCCGATTCACAACCTAGCCGAGGGGTCCGACAGTTTTTTGAGAACTGGTGCTGACGAAGCGTCGGGGGGCGGGGATACGGTCCGGCTCATGGTGGAGAAGCGTGTGGGTGGGCGGGCTTGGGTTGTCGTTTCGGTCACGGCTTCGGTGGATGGGCGGGTGACGCTCAGTCGGTCTGAGCGGTTGCTCGACGTGGACGTGGATCGGCGGTGGAAGGCGGGTTGGGCGGCGGACGCCGGTGAGGTGCTGGAGCGGCGGTCTGCCTTGATCGAGCAGCGGTGTCGGCCGACGGTCGTGCTGGAGGGCAGTGGGACCTTCGTGGCCGATGAGGGTCGGGCCGCTGGACCTGCCTGAGGCGGACGCGGGCGCTGAGGAGCTGTGGGTGGTGGGTGTCGAGGTCGGTGCTCACGGCACGGTCTGGTCCCACTACGAGGTCGTGGCGGAGTAGGCCGTTCGGTCGTCTACCGTTTCGGCATGGAGAGCGAACCACTCGACCCCCGCACGGCTCGCAGGTCCGGCGCGGTGGGCACGTCGCCCGCGGACCTGGCGTCCAGCCCGTTCCGGGCGGACCGGGACCGGGTGGCGAGTTCGCCGTTCTTCGCGCGGCTCGGAGGCGTGACGCAGGTCGTCAGCTCCACCGGGTCGGGCCTGCTGGTGCACAACCGGCTCACGCACAGCCTGAAGGTGGCGCAAGCCGCGCGGGCGATCGCGGAACGGCTGTGCGCGCGGCCCGAACTGGTGGGGGTGCTGGACAAGCTCGGCGGGTGCGACCCGGACGTGGTGGAGGCCGCCGCGCTGGCGCACGACCTCGGCCACCCGCCGTTCGGGCACCTCGGCGAGCAGGTGCTGGACCGGATCGCCCGGCACCGGCTTGGCCTGGCGGACGGGTTCGAGGGGAACGCGCAGTCGTTCCGGATAGTGACGACGACCGACGTGCGCGGGCCCGCCGCCGTCGGACTGGACCTGACCGTCGCCGTGCGGGCGGCGATGCTGAAGTACCCGTGGACCCGGCTGTCCCACCCGGACCCGCACCCGCGGGAGATGGCGGCCCCGCCGCGCGGGGCGTCCGAGCCGTCGGACGGGCCGGGGACCGGGGCGGCGAAGTTCTCCGCCTACGTGACGGAACTGGAAGACCTGGTGCAGGCCCGGGCCCCCTACGAAGGCCGGGTCGAGGACTGGCAGCAGACCGTCGAGGCGTCGGTCATGGACACGGCGGACGACATCGCGTACGCCATCCACGACCTGGAGGACTTCCACCGGGTGGGCGTGCTCCAGCACGCGACCGTCGCGGCCGAACTGGGGACGTGGCTGAACGAGGGGCTGGAACTGGCCGGGCTCTCGCGGGCGGAACTCGCCGAGCAGCAGCGGAGGCCGGGGCGGTCGCTGGAGTCGTTGCGGCGGCGGCTGCACGCGAAGGACTCGTGGGCGGTCGACGACGACGCGTTCGCGGCCGCGGTGGCGAAGGTCCGGGCCGAACTCGTGGACGGGTTGCTGTCCGTGCCGTTCGACGGGTCGGTCGAGGCCGAGCAGGCCGTCGCCGGGTTCTCCGCGCGGTGGACGCGCCGACTGGTCGACGCGGTCGGGGTCGTGGAGGAGCCGACGACGCGGTCGGGGCACGTGGTGCTGGCCGTCCCGCAGTGGCACGAGGTGCAGGTGCTGAAGTTCGTGCACCGGCGTTTCGTCCTGTTGCGCCCGGATTTGGCCCTGCACCAACGAGGTCAGGCCCGGTTGATCACGGCGCTGGTCGAAGCGCTCGAGCAGTGGGTGACCGACCGGCACGAGTCGGACCGGCTGCCGCGCCGCCTGCACGACCTGGTGGAGCTCGCCGAGACCGAGTACGCGGTGCTCGCCCGCACCGACCCGCGCGCGCTCATCGGCGCGACCGGTGAAGCGCCGACGGGGAAGGACGCGGTGCGCGCGCTCGCACGGGGTCGCGCGGTCGTCGACTTCGTCGCTTCGCTGACGGACAACCAGGCCGCCGCGCTGCTCGACGCGTTGTCCGGTCGGACAGGTCAGTTGTGGACGGACGCCTTCGTCCTGTGAAAGCCCCGCATCCCCCCGCACACCAGGGGTGAAGTCCCCGTGGGGATTCCCCGCGACAGCGCAAGGCGGATCCCGCGGTGCGCCCGGTCGTCGGAACGCGTGCCGCCGTTCGGGCGTGTGGACAGTGTCCTGTCGTGCGCAAACGCAGTGTGAACGGTCAACTGTTGGGTGGCCCGCGTACTGAGACGTCCTCCAAACGGACGCTGACCGTATCCGGTTGGGCACAATACGTTGGCGCGGCCGGTTCGATCCGGCTCACAGGCCGCGTGCGTCGGGGCACGCTCAATTCGGGGGAGACGCCCGTGCGCTCACCGCTGCACCGTTCACGAAGAAGGTCCCTCATCGCCGCCGGTACGGCGATGTTGTTGGCAACGTTGGGTTCCATCACCCCCGCCCAGGCCGCTCCGGTCAAGGCGGGCAAGGACTTCTCCGACGTGACGGCGAAGCAGATCGCCGCACTCCAGGACATCAAGAAGTCCGTGACCAAGGCCGAGTCCAAAGTGGACAGCGCGCTCGTCGTCGAGCAGCGCCGCCGCTCCTCGGTCGGCACCATGTCCAAGCTGCCGGACCTGAAGACCGGGGTCGAGGTGCAGGCCGGTGACACCGTCCTGGTCGACATCCGCGCCGAGAAGGTCGGCGACGAACTCCTGAACGCGATCCGCGGCGGGGGAGGCGGCATCAGGTCGTTCTCCGTCGAGGGCGCGACGGTGCGGGCGCAGATCCCGCTGTCGCAGATCAGCCAGCTCGCCGAGCGCGGCGACGTCAAGCGGGTCGAGGCGGCCGTGGGCGCGATGACCGCGCACCTCGACAAGACCAAGACCACCAAGAGCAAGAAGCCGCGCGCCGAGCTGTCCAAGGACGCCAAGGCCAAGCAGGTCGAGGCCAAGGCGCGCCAGGCGCTCATCTCCGTGCAGGCCGTGAAGACCGGTGAGGGCGACCGCGCCCACGCCGCCGACACCGCCCGCGCGCAGTTCCACGTCACCGGCACCGGCGTGAAGCTCTGCGCCCTGTCCGACGGCATCGGCTCGCTCGTCGCCTCGCAGGCCGCGGGTGAACTGCCCGCCGTCGACGTGCTCACCGGCCAGGCGGGCTCCGGCGACGAGGGCACCGCGATGCTGGAGATCCTCCACGACATCGCGCCCAACGCCGAGCTGGGCTTCGCCACCGCGTTCAACGGCGACGCCAGCTTCGCCGACAACATCAAGGGCCTGCGCTTCCAGCTCGGCTGCGACATCATCGTCGACGACGTCCTGTACTTCAACGAGTCGCCGTTCCAGGACGGCATCATCGCCCGCGCGGTCGACGCGGTCACCGCCGACGGCGCGGTGTACTTCTCGTCCGCGGGCAACGAGGGCAACGTCGCGGAAGGGACCTCCGGCCACTGGGAGGGCAACTTCGTCGACTCCGGCGTCAGCATCGGCAAGTTCGCGGGCTCGGCCCACGACTTCGACCCGAACCCGAACGCCAAGCAGGTGTTCAACCCGCTGTCGAACAACTCCGGCGGCGTCCCGGTCACGCTGTTCTGGTCCGACCCGCTCGGCCAGTCCGCCAACGACTACGACCTCTACGTGACCAACTCACAGGGCGCGGTCGTGGCGTTCAGCCAGAACCCGCAGGAAGGCACGCAGGACCCCTACGAGCGGGTCAACACCCCCACCTCCGGTTCGGGTCTGCGCCTCGCGGTCGTCAAGTTCCGCGGTGAGGACCGCTACCTCGCGCTGTCCGCGCTGGGCGGTCGCTTCAAGGACTCCTCCGACGGCCTCAAGAAGTTCGTCACGCCCGGCGTGACCCGCGGCCACTCGGCCGCCAAGGGCGCCATCAGCGTCGCCGCGGCCCCGGCCGCCTCCGCGCTCCCGTTCGACCTGGAGCCCGGTGACCCGGCGAACCCGGCGGGCCCGTACCCCGGCACCTTCTCCTCCGCGTCCAAGCTGGAGCGGTTCACCTCCGACGGCCCGCGCAAGGTGTTCTTCAAGGCCGACGGCACCCCCGGCGCCGAGACCCGGCAGAAGCCGGACCTCACCGCCGCCGACGGCGTCGCCACCAGCGTGAGCGGCTTCAACCCGTTCTTCGGCACCTCGGCCGCCGCGCCGAACGCCGCCGCCATCGCGGGCCTGATCCTGTCCGGCAACCCGACGCTCACCCCGGCCGAGATCAAGGAAGCCCTCACGGCGACCGCGATCGACATCGCCGAGCCCGGCACGGACAACCGCTCCGGTGTCGGCGTCGTGCTCGCGGACCGCGCGCTGTCCTACACGGGCGCCAGCCCGCAGGCCCTCGCGACGGCCCAGAAGCCGACGATCGTCAACGACGCCGACGGCAGCCAGTACCTGAAGCCGGGCACCACCTCCACGGTCACCGTGCCGGTGCTCAACTCCGGTGACGGCACCGCCGCGTCCACCAGCGTCGTCCTCTCCACGCCCACCGCGGGCGTGACGATCGCGCCGAGGTCCAAGTCCTACGGCAACATCGAGGTCGGCCAGACCGTCACCAACACCTTCAAGGTGACCATCCCGGCGGCGTTCGTCCCCGGTGACCAGGTCAAGCTCGACGCCCGCGTCACGTTCGCGGGCTCCACGTCGCCCACGACGAAGTCGTTCCAGCTCGGCGTCGGCGAGCCGTCGCGCGAGTTCAAGCACTTCGCCTACAGCGGCGCCCCCATCGCGATCCCGGACAACAGCACCGTCGGTGCGACCGTCCAGCTCCCGGTGACCGGTGTCGGCCGGGCGTCCAAGGTGACGTTCTCCATCGACGGCGACACCTGCTCGACCGCCGACGCGTCGCCCACGGTCGGCATCGACCACACGTTCGTCGGTGACCTGGTCGGCACGCTGACCTCGCCGACGGGTGCGACGGCCACGCTGTTCTCGCGTTCCGGCTCGGGCGGCAACAACCTCTGCAAGGTCGTCTTCGACGACAGCGCGGCGGCGTCGTTCTCCACCGTGACGTCGGCTCAGGCGCCGTTCACCGGCACCTGGAAGCCGTCCTCGGGCACGCTCGGGTCGCTGACCTCCGGGTCGGCCGACGGCACCTGGACGTTCAAGGTCGTCGACGCCGCGGGCACCGACGTGGGCTCCGTGCGGGCCGTCTCGCTGCACCTCGCCGGCTACGTGTCCTAGTTCGGCCTGTGGTGGCCCCTGACGCGTCGGGGGCCACCACACGGTCACTTCACACGAGAACGGCCCCCGCTGGGCAGCGGGGGCCGTTCTCGTGCGCGCGGGGGACCGGCTACTTGGGCCACTCCCAGCGGACGCCGAACACGCCGGGACCGAAGCCCAGCGCCACGGCGTGCACGCCACCGGCGTTGTCGAGCGTGAGGTTGCGGCGACGCGACGGCGTCTCGTCACCGGCGGGCAGGCTGTACTGCTGGCAGCGGGCGGGCAGGTTCGACTGGTCGAACCGGACCTCGATCACGTACTCGCGCACGGGCAGCCGGAACTTGCGCGCGAAGGAGTTGTTGCCCGCGGGGTAGTGCCCCTCGGGGAAGACCAGTTCGTACTCCATGATGATGGTCTCGCCCCGCGCCAGGGGGCGGTCGAACATCATCTCGGCGACCATGATGTTGACGTCGGTGTCCTCGGCGACCCGGCCGAGGTGGCAGTTGCGGAGGTTCGCGACCTCCGGCAGCACGTCCTTGTCCTCGGTCTCGAACACCAGCGCCCAGCGGTCCGGGCCGTCCTGCTCGGCGCGCAGGATCTGCCGCACCCAGATCGACTTCTGGCCACCGTCGGCGGCGATCTCGATGCGGTCGTGCTGGCTGATCCGCCCGAGCTTGACGTCGGACGTCGTGTCCACCTTGGTGAGCAGGTCGGCGACCCGCTCACGACCCGCCCAGAGCGCGTCGATGGGCATCATCGTGGTGGGGCGGCAACGCCTGCCGCGTGGACGAGGTGGCCCGAGCAGGGCGGACAGGCCCGCCTGCGGGACACCCAGGACGGATTCGAGATGCCGCAGCGCTTCCAGCGACTCGGGTCGTTCGGGTCGACGTCGACCCGACTGCCAGTAGCTGAGCGTGGCGACGCTGATGGTGACCCCGCGCAGGCCCAAGCGGTGCTGGATGCGGTCCAGGCTGAGCCGACTCGCTTTGATCGCCGCTCTCAGGGCCTCGGGAAACGGTCCCGTGGTCAGGAGCTGCGCCAGACTGCCGTGGCCCGTCGAATCGATGTCTTCGACAGACAGAGTAGGTCGACCGGCAGCGTTGGTCATGGTGACTCCCCGCTGTCATTAGATCACGCCCAAGTGACCCTACCCGCCAACGATTGGTGTTGGTGGCGACCGGATGGAGTCAATGGTTGGTCCGTACGGGTTACACGCTTTCTCTGTGGATACCTCTCTGTCAAGTGGTGATCGTTGGTACTTCGCCCAGTGTGAACCCGCCGGTAACATTCTGCACGAGGCGCCGGATGAGTGGGAAAACCCCCTTCGGTGTCGGTTGTGCCGTCGTGGTGGCCCGGTGCCGAGCGGGCCGGGCCACCAGCGACCGGCCACCTACTGGCGACGCCCGATCGGGTGGCTCTACTGTGTCGACGGTGACTTCGGGCCAGGATTTCGCCGCAGGAAGCCGCGAGCCGGAGGACGTGCTCGTCGAGGTCGCGCGCGCTGTGCTCGGTCCTGGTGACCACCGGATCCTGGACCTCATGGACGTGACCCTCCAGCCGTACGGCCGGGTGGTGGACGTGGTGCGCGCCAGCGACGACCTCGTCCCGCGACTGGCCCACGAGAACGCCCTCGACCAGGCCTTCCTGCTCGCCCGCAAGGTCCTCCGGCCCGGTGGCATCCTGGTCGCCGCCGTCCCCGAGCTGGACCGGCTGAGCAGGCTCCGGCCGATCACGGCCCCGCCGAAGGTGATCGGCCGCGGCGAGAGCCGCCAGGTGACCGTGCAGTTGTGGGACTGGTCGAACGACGGCGAGTCCTACGAGCTGGAGGTCGTCCAGTTCGAACGCGTGCTGGGGGCCTGGCAAATCGCGTCCTCGGTCGCGACCCGGCATCGCGTCCTGACCCCGGAGCAGATGGCCGAGCAGTTCGCGCTCGCCGGTTTCGGCGCCGTCCAGCGGCTCCTGCCCGGTGAGAGCGGCCACCCGCTGCCGGTCTGGGTCGCGGTGGCCCCCGCTTGAGCCGCGTCCGCGCGGTCGCGGGCGGCGGCCGGGCGGTCGAGGTCGAGCCCGAGCGGCTCGCGGGCTGGTTCGACCGGTTCTCCTCCCGGCACTGCGGGGTGTCCCGCACGGTGGTCGACGGCGACCACCTGGTGGTCCACGCCGTCGACGGGACGCGGGCCGAGGTGGACGTCCCGTTCCCGCCGCTGGCCGAACCGACGATCGCCGGACTGGTCGAGCACGCGCTCGTCCCCCGGCGGATCGGACTGCTGCTGGTGCGGCTCGGCGGGCACAGCGTCGGGATCGCGGTGAACGGGGTCGTGGAGGCGTCGACCACCGACAGCCGCCAGGTGCACGGGCGCAACCGGGCGGGCGGGTGGTCGCAGCAGCGGTTCGCCCGGCGCCGGGAGGGGCAGGCGCGGGTGGCGCTGGAGGCCGCCGCCGCGGACGCCGTCCGCGTGCTGGCGCCCGAGGTGGACTCGCTGGACGCCGTGGTGCTCGGCGGTGACCGGCAGGCGCTCGACGTGCTGCGGGCCGACCGGCGGCTCGCCGCGGTATTCGCCAAGGCGGGGGAGCGGGTCCTCGACGTCGCCGAACCGCGCCGCGCGGTGCTCGACGAGGCGGCGGTGCGGGCGCGGGCCGTGGAGGTCGTGGTCCGGGCACCCGAGGCGCTCGGCTGACCGCTCCGGGAAGAGCCGGAAATCGGGTGCAACCCGTGCGGCGGCCCATCGCATGGATAGGGGTGAGGGCGGCGAACGCGCCGCCCGCGAACCCTAGGAGCAGCAAGTGCGCAAACGACTCGTTGTGGTGGCCGGTGCCGTGGTGCTCGGCGGGCTCGGCATCGCCGTCCCCACGATCGCGCTGGCCTCCGGCGGCGGAGAGCCGGCGCCCGCGCCCTCGTCGACCTCCAGGCCGGTGCCGACGACGCCCGCGTCGACCTCGAAGCCGGTGCAGGTCACGCCGCTCCCGTCGGCGCCGGTGGAGGTGACCCCGATGCCGTCGGCACCGGTGGAGGTCTCGCCGGGGCCGTCGTCGTCGGCCGCGCCCGTGGAGGTGACGCCGATGCCGCCCGTGGCCACGAGCCCCGCCCAGTCGACGCCGCCGGTACCGTCGTCCGCGCGCCCGGCCCCGACGACCACGGTCGCGACCTCCCCGGCGGTCTCGTACCCCGCCACCACCGCTCCGTCCACCACCAGCCGCTGAGCGGGAGAGCACCACACGCGTGACCGACCCGACCTGGAACGCCGAGTTCACCCGGCACTTCGACCTCACCGCCGATTCGATGCGCTTCACGGCCTACCTGCTGTGCGGCAACTGGCACGAGGCCGAAGACGTGGTGCAGGCCGCCTTCTTGAAGCTGTACCTGGCAGGGCCGAAGCTGGCCAGGCGGGACGGCTTGACGGCCTACACCCGCAAGATCGTGGTGCGCACGTTCATCGGTGAGCGCAGGCGGATGCGGTGGCGGCGCGAGAAGCTGACGGACTCCCCGCCGGAGATGCCCTCCGGCGGGGAGCACATCGAGGACCGGCTCGTCGTGTGGCAGGCGATGTCGGTCCTCGGTGCCCGTCAGCGCGCCGTGCTGGTGCTGAGGTTCTGGCACGACCTGAGCGTCGAGGAGACCGCCTCGGCCCTCGGGTGCACGACGGGGACGGTCAAGAGCCAGAGCGCCCGAGGCGTGGCGACGCTCCGCCAACGCCTCGGGCCCCAGTACGCCGATCTGTGGCAGGAGGTGTCTCGCCGTGCGTGAGGACGACCTGAAGAGCACCTTCGAGCAGTTGCGCGCGGCCCCGATGCCGGTGCGGGGGCTCACGGCCGACGACATCATCAGCAGCGGTGAGGCGGTCCGGAAGAGGCGGCGCACGATGGCCGTCGTCGGCAGCGGCGTCGGGACGACCGCGGTCGTGGTGGCCGCCGTGCTGGCGCTGGCGCTCAAGCCCGGTGCCCCGCCGACCGGCCCCGTCGACCCCGCCGGGCCGTCGAGCACCACGTCGGTCCGGACGTCCGTCGAGGTCACGCCGCCCGCGGCGCCGTCGTCCACCCCGCCGGTCGAGCCGTCATCGTCGAAGCAGGTGCCGCCCGCCCCGATGACGACCGCGCCCACCACGACAACCCCCATCGAGTCCCCGAACAGCACGTCCTCATCCCGCGAACCGATGGTGTCGAGCACGACGAACACCGGGACTACGCCCATCGGCAGTGAGTCCGTCGCGGTGACCCGCTAGCCCTCCGCCGCTCGGCCCGGTGTTTGCCGCGCGCCCGGATTACGGATACCGTCATCATCCAGATGATCTAAGCATCTGAATCGACGTCGTCCAACCGGGAGCACCCATGTCCACCCCCGAGATCGACCTCAGCGACCCCGACGTCGTGCGCGACCCGTTCACCTCGTACGGGGACGCTCGGGAAGCCTCGCCGCTCGCGAAGATCCTGATCCCCGGCATGAACCCGCTGTGGGCGCTGACCCGGCACGCCGACGCGCGAGCCGTGCTCGGCGACCCGCGGTTCGAGATCAACGCCGACAGCTTCATCCGCCCGCCCGGCATCCCCGAGCACTGCCTGAAATACCTGCGGACCATGTCCGAGATGAACGGTCCCGAGCACACCAGGCTGCGCAGGCTGGTGTCGCCCGCGTTCACCGCGCGCCGGGCCGCGGAGTTCCGCGCGCGTATCGAGCCGATCGTCGACGGCCTGCTCGACGACCTGCCGTCGCACGTCGAGGACGGGTCGGTGGACCTGCTGCGGCACTTCGCGTGGCTGCTGCCGATCGACGTGATCTGCGAACTGGTCGGCATCCCGCCGGAGGACCGGCCCGCGTGGCGGGAGCACGCGGCGAACATCGCGGCGGGCTACGGCCAGGGGTTCGCCGACGCGATCCCCGCGGTGATGGCGGGCGCGGAGGCCGCCGTGGCGAGCCGTCGCGACGCGCCGGACGGCGACCTCCTCGCGGACCTCATCCGGGTGCGCGACGCCGACGGCGACCGGTTGAGCGAGGCGGAACTGGTCACGCTGGTGTGGCACCTGGTCCTCGCGGGGCAGACGCCCGCGAACCTGATCCCGAACGCGGTGCTGGCCCTGCACGACCACCCGGCCCAGTCGGCGGCGCTGCGGGCCGACGAGTCACTCATGCCGCGCGCCGTCGAGGAGCTGATCCGCTGGTCCGGCCCGACCCTCCTGGCGGTCCCGCGCTACGCCACCGAGGACGTCGAGCTGTTCGGCACCCTCGTGCACAAGGGCGAGGCGGTCACGGCCGTCGTGGCCGCCGCGAACCACGACCCCCGCGCGTACACCGCGCCCGACGAACTGGACATCACCCGCCCGTCCGGCACCGGCCACCTGGGCTTCGGCCACGGCCCGCACTTCTGCCTCGGCGCCTCGCTGGCCAAGGTGCAGACCGAGGCGGCGCTCTCCGCGCTGCTGCGCCGCTTCCCCGACCTGGCGGTCACGTCGGCGGTCCGCGCCCCGGACCCCGGCACCTGGCGCCTGTCGTCCCTCCGCGTCTCGCTCTGACACCGGAGGCGCCCCTTCGACCGGAGGGGCGCCCCCGGTCTCAGCCGAGGGTGCCGGTGGCGAGCAGGCCGCCGTCCACGCGGACGGTCTCGCCGGTGATCCACGCGGCGGCGTCGGAGGCGAGGAACGCGACCAGCCGGGCCACGTCCTCCGGCGTGCCGAGGCGCTTGAGCGGGTACTGCTGGGACGCCTCCTCCTCGCGGCCGGTGTAGAGGGCCTCGGCGAACCGGGTCTTCACCACGGCGGGCGCGACGGCGTTGACCCGGACCTTGGGTCCTAGCTGCCACGCCAGTTCCTCGGTCAGCCGGATCAGCGCGGCCTTGCTCGCGCCGTACGCGCCGATCGCGCCGGTGGACCGGATCCCGCCCACCGACGCCAGGTTCACGATCGCGCCGCCGTGCTCGGCCATCCACGCCTTCCACACGAGCTGGGTGAAACCCAGTGCCGCCACCACGTTGACGTCGAAGATCTTCCGCACGGCGCCGAGGTCGGCGTCCATCAGCGGGCCGAAGATCGGGTTGATGCCGGTGTTGTTGACCAGCACGTCGATCCGCCCGAACCGCTCCAGCACCGCGGTGACGGCCGACGCGCGGTCGTCGTCGTTGCCCGCGTTGCTCGCCAGCCCGAGCACCCGGTCCTCGGGCACCCCGGTGTCCTCGACCAGCTTCCGCGCGGCCTCGGTGATCGCGTCGGGTTTGCGCCCGGTGATCGCGACCGACGCCCCGAGCGTCAGCAGTTCGTGGGCGATGCCGAAACCGATTCCCCGGCTCGCGCCCGTGACCAGCGCCGTCTTCCCTGCGAACGTTTCCGTCATGGGCGCAAATGTATGCCGGTGCCCACATCTGGCGAATTCGCTCGCGCGCAGCCAGTAGACTGGTGGCGTGGTCATCCTGATCGAGTAGGTCCAGCGCGTGTTCCTCCGCCGACCCCTCTTTTCCGCATGACCACCTCACCTGGAGTTCCGCTGTGATCACGGCTACCAACATCGAGCTGCGCGCGGGTTCGCGCATCCTGCTCTCGGAAGCCAACCTCCGCGTCCAGCCCGGCGACCGCATCGGCCTCGTCGGCCGCAACGGCGCGGGCAAGACGACGTCGCTGCGCGTGCTGGCGGGCGAGGGCCTGCCCTACGGCGGCGACGTGCGCCGCACCGGTGAACTCGGCTACCTGCCGCAGGACCCGCGCGAGGGCGACCTGTCGGTGATCGCGAAGGACCGCGTGCTCTCCGCGCGGGGGCTGGACCAGATCCTGCGGGACATGGAGAAGGTGCAGTCCGCGATGGCGGAACTGGTCGACCCCAAGGAGTTGGACAAGGCCGTCACCCGCTACGGCAAGCTGGAGGACCGCTTCTCCTCGCTCGGCGGGTACGCGGCCGAGAGCGAAGCCGCGCGCATCTGCGCGAACCTCGGCCTGGCGGACCGGATCCTGGCGCAGCCGCTGAGCACGCTGTCCGGCGGCCAGCGCCGCCGCGTCGAGCTGGCGCGCATCCTGTTCGCCGCCTCCGAGGCCGGTGTGGGCGCGAAGTCCAGCACGATCCTGCTGATCGACGAGCCCACGAACCACCTCGACGCCGACTCGATCTCGTGGCTGCGGGGCTTCCTCAAGTCGCACGAGGGCGGCCTCGTCGTGATCAGCCACGACGTGGAGCTGCTCGAGGACGTGGTGAACAAGGTCTGGTTCCTCGACGCCACCCGCGGCGAGGTCGACCTGTACAACATGGGCTGGAAGAAGTACCTCGAAGCCCGCGCGGCGGACGAGAAGCGCCGCCGCCGCGAGCGCGCGAACGCCGAGAAGAAGGCGGGCGTGCTGTTCGCCCAGGCCGACAAGATGCGGGCGAAGGCCACGAAGGCCGTCGCCGCGCAGAACATGGCCAAGCGCGCCGAGAAGATGCTCGCGGGCCTGGACGAGACCCGAGTGGCGGACAAGGTCGCGAAGATCCGCTTCCCGGAGCCCGCCACGTGCGGCAAGACCCCGCTGATGGCGGAGGGCCTGAGCAAGTCCTACGGCTCGCTGGAGATCTTCACCGGCGTCGACCTGGCCATCGACAAGGGCTCGCGGGTCGTCATCCTCGGCCTCAACGGCGCGGGCAAGACGACGCTGCTGCGCCTGCTCGGCCGGATGGAACGGCCGGACGCGGGTTCGCTGATCCCCGGCCACGGCCTGAAGGTCGGCTACTTCGCGCAGGAGCACGAGACGCTCGACCACGACGCCAGCGTGTGGGAGAACATCCGCCACGCGGCCCCGGACACGCAGGAGCAGCAGCTCAGGCAGCTCCTCGGCACGTTCCTGTTCAGCGGTGAGCAGCTCGACCAGCCCGCGGGCACCCTGTCCGGCGGCGAGAAGACCCGGCTCGCGCTCGCGGGCCTCGTCTCCAGCGCCGCGAACGTGCTGCTGCTCGACGAGCCCACGAACAACCTCGACCCGGCCAGCCGCGAGCAGGTGCTGGACGCGCTGCGCCGCTACCAGGGCGCCGTCGTGCTGGTCACGCACGACCCCGGCGCGGTCGAGGCGCTTGAGCCCGAGCGGGTGATCCTGCTCCCGGACGGGACCGAGGACCACTGGTCCGCGGACTACCTGGAACTCGTGCAGTTGGCCTGAGCCAAGGGAAACAGCACTTTTCGGCAAGCGTGATCAAAGGGGTGGCTGTCCGTGATCATCTGATCACGGACAGATCATTTTGCATGATCGCCTGGCGTTCTGGTCCGTCGTGTTCGATCATTGCGACGACAGGGGCCCGAAAGCGGCCCGACCTGCTCGGACGGAAGGCGGGACATGGTGGCTGACCTGAAGAAGGGCGCCCGGATCACCGGCGCCACACGGGACAAGCTGGCCGCTGACCTGAAGAAGAAGTACGAAAAGGGCGCGAGCATCCGGGCGTTGGCTGAATCGACCGGGCGCTCCTATGGCTTCGTCCACCGGGTTCTGTCCGAGTCCGGTGTCACGCTGCGCGGTCGCGGTGGCGCCACCCGAACCAAGAAGAAGTAAGCTACCCTCCGGTAACAACCGGGTGCTGATCACTGGACGGCGCCCACCGGACCCGGAGGTTCCAGCATGTCGGCCACGCCCATCGACGCCGGTTTGCTGGAACGTGGCGGTGTGCGGCTCGTCGTGGACGGGCCGCGCGCGACCATCACCCTCGACCGCCCCGATGTGCTCAACGCGCAGACGCCCTCCACCTGGCAGGCGTTGCGGGCGATCGGTGAAGGCCTGGACCCGGACGTCCTCGTGGTGGTCGTCCGGGGTTCTGGTCGTGCGTTCTCCGCGGGTCTCGATCGGCGGATGTTCGCCGGTGGGGTGCCGGGAGAGCCCGGTCTGGCGGAGATCGTGGCGCGCGGGCCCGAGGCGGGCGCGGCGCTGATCGCCGAGTTCCAGGAGGGGTTCCGCTGGCTGCGCGACCCGGCCAGGGTGACCGTGGCCGCCGTGGCGGGCCACGCGATCGGGGCCGGTTTCCAGCTCGCGCTGGCGTGCGACATCCGGATCGTCGCCGAGGACGTCAAGTTCTCCATGGCCGAGACGTCGCTGGGCCTCGTGCCGGACCTGGGTGGAACGCTGCCCCTGGTCAGGGCGGTGGGGTACGCGCGCGCCGCCGAGATCTGCGTGACCGGGCGCCGGGTGGGCGCCGAGGAGGCGCTGCGGATCGGCCTGGCCAACTCGGTCGTGCCCGTGGACGGGCTGGACGCCGCCGTGGACGAGCTGGTCGCCCCGATGACGCGGGCGATGCCGGGCGCCGTGCGGGAGACGCTGGCGCTGATCGCCGGGGCCGCCGACGGCGCCTCGGTCGGGGAGCAGTTGGCGGCGGAGCGCGAGGCGCAGTTGCGCAGGCTCGCGGAGTTCGCCGCCCTCGCGAAGTAGGCCCGCCGCCCGTTCGCCTGTCAGCGAACAGGGAAGCACACCGTTCCACGTGGTGTTGACTCACGACGTGGACAGTGGATTCGGTGGCTGGGGCCTGATGATGAGCGCGATGCGCGCGGCCGACGCGCCCAAGGGGGTGCGGGCCGGGACGTTGCGCAGGGTGCTCACGTTCGCCCGCCCGCACCGGGCGAAGTTGATCGCGTTCCTGCTGCTCACCGTCGTCTCGTCGGTGTTGGCGGTGAGCACGCCGCTGCTGGCGGGCCGGGTCGTCGACGCCATCGTGCAGGGGCGCGCGGTGTCGGTCGTCGTCTGGCTGGCCGTGGCCATCGCGGTGATCGCCGTGGTCGACGCCGGGCTCGGGCTGGCGGAGCGCTGGCAGTCGACCCGCATCGGCGAGGGCCTGATCTACGACCTGCGCCGCGCCGTCTTCGAGCACGTGCAGAAGATGCCGGTCGCGTTCTTCACCCGCACCCGCACCGGCGCGCTGGTCAGCAGGCTCAACAACGACGTGATCGGCGCGCAGCGCGCGTTCACCTCGACCCTGTCCGGGGTGGTCACCAACGTCATCCAGCTCTCGCTGACGCTGGTCGTGATGCTCACCCTGTCGTGGCAGGTGACGGCCCTCGCGCTCCTGCTGCTGCCGGTGTTCGTGCTGCCCGCCCGCCGGATGGGCAACCGGATGGCCGACCTCCAGCGCGAGGCGGCGAACCTGAACGCGGGCATGACCACGCAGATGACCGAGCGCTTCTCGGCGCCCGGCGCGACGCTGGTGAAGCTGTTCGGACGGCCCCGCGAGGAGGCCGACGAGTTCGGCGACCGCGCCCTGCGCGTGCGGGACATCGGGGTGAGGACCGCGATGGCCACCCGGTGGTTCATGACCGGCCTGACGCTGGTGTCCGCGCTGGCCCAGGCGCTGGTCTACGGGCTCGGCGGGTACCTGGCGCTGACCGGGCACCTCGCCGCGGGCACCGTGGTGTCGCTGGCGCTGCTGCTGTCCCGGCTGTACGCGCCGCTGACCGCGCTGGCCAACGCGCGGGTGGACGTGATGACCGCGCTGGTGTCGTTCGAGCGGGTCTTCGAGGTGCTCGACCTCAAGCCGATGGTCGCGGAGGCCGCCGCGCCGAAGCCGGTGCCCGACGGCCCGGTGTCGGTGGAGTTCGACGACGTCCGGTTCGGCTACCCGTCGGCGGACAAGGTGTCGCTGGCCTCGCTGGAATCGGTGAGCACGCTCGACACCCGCGGCGGGCAGGAGGTGCTGCACGGCATCAGCTTCGTGGCCGAGCCGGGGCAGCTCGTGGCGCTGGTGGGGTCGTCCGGCGCGGGGAAGTCGACGATCGCGTCGCTGGTCCCGCGGCTCTACGACGTGGAGTCCGGCTCCGTCCGGCTGTCCGGCGTGGACGTCCGCGAGCTGGGGTTCGACGACGTCCGCGGCGCCGTCGGCGTCGTGACGCAGGACGGGCACCTGTTCCACGACACGATCCGGGCGAACCTGCTCTACGCGCGGCCCGAGGCCACCGGCGAGGAACTGGCGGACGCGATCGGGCGGGCCCGGCTGGGCACGCTGGTCGACTCGCTGCCGGACGGGCTGGAGACCGTGGTGGGCGAGCGCGGCTACCGGCTGTCCGGTGGTGAGCGGCAGCGGTTGACGATCGCCCGCCTGCTGCTGGCCCGGCCGCGCGTGGTCATCCTCGACGAGGCGACGGCGCACCTGGACTCGGAGTCCGAGACGGCCGTGCAGGCCGCCCTCACCGAGGCGCTGCGAGGGCGGACCGCGCTGGTGATCGCGCACCGGCTGTCCACGATCAGGGCGGCCGACCAGATCCTGGTGGTGGAGGACGGGGAGGTCGTGGAACGCGGCAGCCACCACGACCTCCTCGCCGCCGAGGGCCGCTACGCGGACCTGTACCACACCCAGTTCGACGAGTCGCCGCAGGTCAGCGTGGTTCCGACGCCGAAGCTCTCGCTCGTCACAGAGCGCCCAGGAACGCCGCTGTGACGCCGACCGCCGCCTTCGACGAACCGGCGTCCACCACGAGCACCGCGAACGCCGTCGTGCCCCGGTAGCCGACGAACCAGCCGTGCGAACCGGTGCCGTCGCCGAACTGGGCGGTGCCGGTCTTGCCGAACACCTGGCCGAACGGGGCCAGCGCCGTCGCCGTGCCGCCCGTGACGACCTCGCGCATCATCGGGCGCAACGCCTGGGCGACGCCCGCGGGCAGGCCGGTCGGCGCCTTGGCCGTGACCGTGGGGATCTCGCGGATCAGGATCGGCGTCGGGGTGGTGCCGCCGTTGGCGACGGTCGCGGCGGCCAGCGCCATGCCGAACGGCGTGGTCTGCACCCGGCCCTGGCCGATGCCGTTCTCCACCCGTGAGGCGACGTCCTGCGCGGCCGGGACCTTGCCGGTGTTGGTGGTGAGGCCCGCGACCGTGAAGTCGGCGCCGATGCCGAACCGCAGCGCGGCGTCCGTCAGCGCGGTCGGGGGCAGGTCCGCCGCCAGTTTGCCGAACGTGGTGTTGCACGACTGGGCGAACGCCGTGCGCAGCGGGACCGTGCCGAGGTCGAACCTGCCGTCGTTGGGGATGCGCCGGGTGCCGATGGTGGCCTCGCCGGGGCACTCGACGGGCGTGTCGATGGTGACGCCGCCGTTCTCCAGCGCGGCCGCCGCGGTGATCATCTTGAACGTGGAGCCCGGCTCGTGCAGGTAGGCGAGCGCGACCGGTCCGGTGGCGGTCGCCACCGCGTTCTGCGCCACGGCCAGCACCTCGCCGCTGGTCGTGTCGAGCGCGACGATCGCCGCCTGCTGCGGGACGCCGTCGACGGCCGCCTGCGCCGAGTCCTGCACGGCCTTGTCCAGCGTGAGGGTGGCGGACCTGGTGACGACGGCGGCCTTCTCGTGCAGCGTGGCCGCGGGCTCGTTCGACGGGGTGAACGCGGCCACCTTCCAGCCCGGCGTGCCCGCGAGGCCGCCCACGGCGGTGCGGACGCCCGGCATGATCGCGGCGGCGTAGGCGCCGGTGTCCTTCGGCACCGGACCGCCGTCGCGGTCCAGCAGGGCGCCGTCGCCGGACTGCGGCAGGAACGCCAGTGCCTGGCCCTCGGTGAGCTGAGGGTGCACAAGCGCGGGGGTCCAGTGCACGCGCCACTGCTTGCCGTCGCGCTTCAGGTCCAGCACCGTCTGGTACGACCAGGGCGAACCACCGGGCAGCGTCCACGTCACGTCCGCGGTGATCTTGGCCTCCGCGGCGTCCGGTGTCGTCGGCGGCACGGCCCCGAGCCGGGCCTGGAACGTCGACGCGGGCGTCATGCCGGTCTTGCTCCTGGCCAGCGCGGGGGCCGCGACCTGCTCGGCGTCGGTGGTCTTCGCGGCCGCGGTCGTGTCACCGGCGGCGAACGCCGTGAGGAAGGCCTGCGCGACCGTGCCGGGAGACCCCGCCTCGGGGTCCCAGCCGACCTTCGACCCCGGCGAACGGCCGGGGTCGGGACCGGCGCCCGCCCAGACCACGGCGCCGCCGACCCCGATCACCACCGCGGCCGTCAAACCGCCCGTGACCAGCACGATCCGGCGCGTTCTCGCGTTCATCGACCAACCCCCCACTCACGGCACCCCTTGGTGCCGACCCCTTGTCGGAGAACGTAGCGAGGGTGTGTGGAGGTTCGGTGGCGATTCGGCGGTGATGTGCCGGTGATCAGCCCAACTGCGGGATCCGGGTCTGGTAGTGCCGCAGCAGGTCGGCGTTCGCCGCGTCGCCGCCCTCGACGTTCGCGCTGCGCCACAGCGGCAGGTGCACCTTCTGCTCGGCGGCCTTGTCGAAGAGCCGCACCATCAGCAGGTTCCACAGGAACGCGGTGGCGACCGTGGAGATGGCCGCCGTCACGGGCTCGTCGGCCGGGTAGGTGGCGTCACCGGGCGGCACCACGTTGTCCAGCACCACGGTCGCCACCTCGGCGAGGGTGGTGCCCGCGCGGCGCGGGGCCAGCGCGCTGGCGGCGACCGAGGTGACGGCGACGACCGGGCAGCCCGCGTCCACGGCCTGGACCGCCAGTTCGACGGGGTAGGGGTTCACGCCGGACGTGGAGAACACGAACAGCACGTCGTGCGCGGCCAAACCGGTGTCGCGCAGGACTTCCGCGGCCAGACCCGAGCGGCGTTCCGCGGCGGTGCTGCTGATCGCGCCGTGCATCGGCAGCAGTTCGGGGTGGTAGACGGGCCGCACGCAGGCGAGCCCGCCCGCCCGGTAGAAGGTCTCCGCCACCGCGGCCAGCGAGTGGCCCGCGCCCGCCGTGAGGACCATGCCGTCGGCGAGCACGCTGGCCAGGACCAGCTCGGCGACGTCGTCCAGCGCGGACGCGTTCTGCTGCTCCACCCTCAGGAGGTGGTCGCGGACAACGTTGCCGTAGTCGGATCCGGTCACGGTCTCGCTCGTCATGCGGTCGTCCTCCGTCGTCGTGGGCCGCAGTGGTCCACACCACTCGGCAAGGGTGTAGTCCTACCTGATGGATGGTCTTCGCGAAAGCCTTGTGGTTCGAACATGTCGTGTGTTCGTATGAACACGTGGATAGTGCGAAGCGGCATGAGCTGATCCTCCAGAGCCTCCGCCACGGTGAACGGGTGACCGTGGCGACGCTCGCGGAGCTGATCGGGTGCTCGGAGATGACCGTCCGGCGGGACCTCGACACGTTGGAGCGCGACGACCTGCTGCGCCGGGTGCGCGGCGCCGCGGTAGGCATGCTGACCAGCGAGGAGACCCCGTACGCCGCGCGCGGCAAGCACCGGCTGGACGTGAAGCGCCGCATCGCGCTCGGCGTCGCCGAGCTGATCGACGACGGCGAGAGCATCGTGGTCGACGGCGGCACCACGACGCTGGAGGCGGCCCGGCTGCTGGTCGACCGCAGGCTGACCGTGCTCCCGTTGAACCTGCACGTGGCCAACGCGCTCAAGGGGGCGGACCGCGTTCGCCTGGTGATGCCCGGCGGCGACATGCGGCCGGGTGAGCTGTCGTTCATCGGGCCGCTCACCGAGTACGCGTTCCAGGTGATGCGCTTCGACACGATGGTCCTCGGGAGCTGCGGGCTGAGCGTGCGCAACGGCATCTCCTCGCACGACCTCCAGGAAGGCGCCGTCAAGAAGGCGGCCGTGACCGCGTCCGCCCGCGTGATCGCCGCGGTGGACAGCTCGAAGTTCGGCCGCACGGCCTTCGGCCGCGTGTGCCCGATCGAAGCCATCGACGTCCTCGTCACCGACGAGGACGCCCCGTCCGACGAGGTCGCCGCCCTGCGTGCCGCCGGCGTGGAGGTCCACCTTGTCTGACGCCCTGCTCACCGCTCGGCCCAAGGTCGCGCGCGTGTCGACGGCACTGGTGTTCGCGGTCCACGCCGCCGTGTTCGCCGCGTGGACCCCGCACATCCCGGACGTGAAGGACCGCCTCGGCCTCAACGACGGCACGCTCGGGCTCGCGCTGCTCGGCGCGCCCGTCGGGTCGGTGATCGCGATGCTGGCCGCGGGCGGCGCCATCGCCAGGTGGGGCAGCAAACGCGTGGTGCTGCTGACGTTCCTCGCCTACGCCCTGGTCTCGCCCGCGCTCGGCTTCGCGCCATCGCCGGTGTGGCTGTTCGTCGCGCTCGCGTTCTGGGGCGGGTTCCAGGGCGCGCTCGACGTGGCCATGAACTCGCAGGGGATCGCGGTCGAATCCGCTTACGGCAGGCCGATCCTGTCGAGCTTCCACGCCTGGTGGAGCGCGGGCGCGTTCGTCGGCGTCGGCATCGGCGGGCTGGCCGTCGGGTTCGGGGTGGACCTGCGCGCCCAGATGATCACCTGCACGGTGCTGCTGCTCCTGGCGGCGTGGCCGTTGACGCGCGGCATGTTCGGCGACGACCGCGCGGTCGACGAGCACAAGCTGGGCCTGCCGTGGCGCGACCGGCGCGTGCTCGTCCTGGGCGCCATCATGTTCGGCGGTCTGCTCTGCGAGGGCGCGATCGGCGACTGGGCCGCGGTGTACCTGCGCGACACCGTCGGCGTGCCGGTCGGCCGCATCGGGCTCGGCTACGCGGTGTTCGCGGTGATGATGTTCCTCGGCCGGGTCGGCGGCGACGGCTGGGTCGCGCGGTTCGGGCCCGCCCGCGTGGTCGGCGTGCTGGCGGCGCTGGGCGGGACGAGCTTCGCCATCGCGCTGGTCGCGGGCCAGTTCTGGTTGGCGCTGCTGGGGTTCGCCCTGTTCGGCCTCGGCATCGCGTGCATCGTGCCGGTGGTGTTCAGCTCCGCCGCGGCGCAGTCCGACGCGCACGCCGGGCAGGCCATCGCCGGTGTCGCGACGGCGGGCTGGGCCGGGTTCCTGCTCGGTCCGCCGCTGATCGGCCTGCTCTCGCACGCCACGTCGCTGACGCTCGCGCTCGGCGTGCTCCCGTTGTGCTGCCTGGGGATCGCGCTGGCGGCCAGATCACTCCGCCCAGCGGCCTAGGTCCTGCGGGCGGTCCACGTCCGAGCCGTCGGCGACGTCCTCGCACGGAACGGCGAGGACGTCGTGGGCGCGGAGGTAGTCACGGGCGCCCGCGTCGCCGGTGGAGGTCTCCAGCACCCCCGCCCAGTGGGCCCGGCCGATCAGCACGGGGTGGCCGGGCTCGCCGTGGAAAGCGGCGCGCGCCAACGCGTCGGGGGTGGCGAGCGCCGCCAGCCGTCGAACGGCCTCGGCGGTCACCCCTGGGGTGTCCACGGGGAGCACGACCACGGCGGTGGCGGCGGTGGCCGCCACCGCGGTCAGCCCGACCCTCAGGGACGACCCCATCCCGGTCGGCCAGTCCGGGTTGTCCAGCACGAGCGCGGCACCGAGCGACGCGCGGGCCCGCACCTGGTCGGAGGCCGCGCCGAGCACCACGACGACCGGGTCGCACCCGGCCAGCCGCAGCGTCTCGGCCGCGGACTCGACGAACAGCGAACCGCGGTGGGTGACCAGCGCCTTCGGACCGCCGAAGCGCCGCCCGGCACCGGCGGCGAGCAGCAACCCGGCGATCGACATGCGGTCAGACTAGGGCTTCGTGCCCGACCAGGTCGGCCCTGCGGCCCACGCCGAGCTTCCGGTACACCCTGGTCAGGTGCTGCTCCACCGTGCTCACCGTGATGTGCAGGCGTTTCGCGATGGCTCGGTTGGTGTGGCCGCCCGCGGCGAGGGTCGCGACCCGCCACTCCGAGTAGGTCAACTCCGTCATGCACTGATCACGTCGTAGAAGCTTCAACGGTTCACGCGTGGCCTAGATTCGCCAAACGGGAATGCCCCGCCGCGGCCCCGATCCGGTCAGCGGACGGACAGGTGCGCGACCAGCAGGCTGCTCATCAGCTCCGAGGCCTCGTCCGGGATCCAGTGCGACACGTCCTCCACCATCTGGAAGTGGTACGGCCCGCTCACCCAGTTCTCCGTGTCGAACGCCGCCGTCGACCCGAACACGGTGTCCTCGGTGCTCCAGATGTACATCGTCGGCACGGACACCTTGTCGACCCGGCTGCCCGCCCGGCCCGCGCGGTACCAGTTCAGCGCCGCCGTCATCGCGCCCGGCTCGGACAGCCGCCGCACGTACTCGTCGACCTTGCTCGGCGACACCTTCCACTCGAACAGCCTGCGCAGCGCCTCGCCGTCGTTGTCGAGCATCCGCTGCTCGGTGTTCGAGTTCCGCCACTCGGTCATGTACTGCGACCGCGCGTGCTGGTCCTCGTCGGTGCGGATCGCGGCGGCCAGCGCGGCGGGGTGCGGCGTCGACACGGCGGTCAGCGACCGCAGCCGGTCCGGGTGGTCGGCGGCGGTGTGCCAGGCGACCGCGGCGCCCCAGTCGTGGCCCACCAGGTCGAACACCGGCCACGCCAGCTCGTCCGCCACGGCCAGCACGTCGCCGACGAGCTCGGAGATCCCGTACTGGGCGGCGACCGTCGGCCGCACGCCGGGGGAGTAGCCGCGCTGGTCGGGCGCGACGGCCCGGTAGCCCTGCGCGCCGAGCACCTCCACCTGGTGGTCCCAGCACGACGCGCCCTGCGGGAACCCGTGCAGCAGCAGGACGGGACGGCCGTCCTCGGGACCGGCGCCGATGGCGTCGAAGATGCCTGCGGGGGTGGGGATGCTCAGGTGTTCGACCACGGCCGGGACTTTAGTGCGTGGCCCCCGCGCCCGCGCTCAGGCGGGCGCGGCGGCGGTGGCCAGCGCGTCCGCCAGCCGGGCGAGGTGGGGCGGCGGGGATTCGAGCAGCGGCAGGCGCACCGAGGCGTGCGGGATGACCCCGAGTTCGGCCAGCGCCGCCTTGGCCATGATCGCGCCCTGCGACGTCCGCATCACGGCGTCCACCAGCGGCAGCAGCGACCGCTGGACCGCCCTCGCCGCGTCGAGGTCGCCGTCGCGGACCGTGCGGATCAGCTCGGCGTTGCGGTCGGCGGCGACGTTGCCCACGACGCTGACGACACCGGTGGCGCCGCACGCGAGGTAGGCGAGGTTGAGCTCGTCGATGCCGCAGTAGTAGGCCAGCGACGTGCGGGCCATGACGGACATCGCCTCGAACAGGTCGCCCTTGGCGTCCTTGACCGCCCGGATGCGTGGGTGGTCCGCGAGGGCGACCAGCGTGGACTCCGCCATCGCGACGCCGACGCGCGCGGGGACGTCGTAGAGCATCACCGGCAGGTCGGTGGCGTCGGCGACGGCCGTGCAGTGCGCCACCACCCCGGCCTGCGTCGGACGGGAGTAGTACGGGCAGACGAGCAGCAGCGCGTCCGCCCCGGCGGCCTCGGCCGCGCGCGCCCGTTCGATGCTGACCGCCGTGTCGTAGGTGCCGACCCCGGCGACCACCCGAGCCCGGCCCGCCGTCCGGTCCGCCACGGCGCGGACGATCCGGGCCGCCTCGGCGTCGGTCAGGGTCGGCGCCTCGCCGGTGGTCCCGTTGACGACGACGCCGTCGCACCCGGTGGCCAGCAGGTGGTCGACGAGGGAGTCGAGCCCCGGTTCGCTGAGCGCGCCGTCGGGGGTCATCGGGGTCACCGCGGCGACGAGGTTGGAGCCGAAGAGCTGATCGGTCATGGTCCCGATGCTGCCTGCGCCGACAGGTGTGGTCCAGCGATGCTTTTTTGCCGATACCGCGTAGTTTTGCTTCATGGTCGACGTCGGAGCGTTGCGCGCACTGCGGTCGGTGGCCGAGCTGGGGACCCTGTCGCGGGCGGCTGACGAGCTGGGGTTCACGGCTTCGGCGGTGTCGCAGCAGATCAAGCGGCTGGAGCGGCAGGTCGGGGTGCCCGTGCTCGCGCCCGCGGGCCGCGGGGTCGTGCTGACCCCGGCAGGGCAGGCGGTCGTCGACTCGGCGTCCGAGGTGTTCCAGGCCCTCGAACGCTGCGCCGAGGCGGCCCGGTCGGCGTCCGAGGGCGCGCCGAGCGGCGTGCTCCGCGTGGTCGCCTTCTCGACCGCCGTCCGCGGACTGCTCGCACCCGTCCTGCCACGGCTGAAGGCGCGCTGCCCGGACCTGCGCCTCCACGTCGTCGAGCTGGACCCCGACCAGGCCCTGCACGGCGTGGAGTCCGGCACGGCCGACCTCGCGATCGTCCACGACGCCGACGGGCTGCCCACCCCCGTGCCGCCGTCGCTGGCCCAGCGCCACCTGCACACCGACGCGGGCGACCTCGTCGTCCACCGGGAGCACCCGCTCGCCCGCGCCGCCCAGCCGCTCGACTGCCCGGACCTCGCGGGCCACGCGTGGGTCACCAGTCCGCCCGGATCGGTGTGCCACCAGTGGTTCCGCCGACTCGTCGCGGACGTGCCGGAGGACCCGGACGTGCGCCACCTGGTCGACGACTTCGCCACCCAGCTCTCGCTGGTCGCCTCCGGCGACGTGATCGCCCTGATCCCCCGCCTCGCCCGCCCGCCGCTGGGGGAGGAGCTGGTGTCCCTGACCCTGCGGCGGCGGCCGGAACGGGAGGTGACGGCGGCGTGGCGGCGCAGCGCCGACGCCAGTCCGGCCATCCGGGCGGTGCTCGCCGAACTGGGCTCCCCGACACCCTCGGACGGGTGATCCCCGACAGCGTGAAGTCCTTGTGATCTGGATCGCAATGCTCAACCGGTGACGGCCGTCCGCACGAACATCTCGTCATGGAGCCCCAAGTCGACGTGTTCGCGGCGTCGACCGACGTGCGCGCCGTGGCACTCGTGCTGCACGGCGGACGGTCACGCGGTCACGGCCCGGTGAACCGCTACCAGCTCGCCGTCCTGCGGATGGTGCCGTTCGGGCGCGCCCTGCACGCCGCGGGCCGCCACCACGGACTCGAGGTGCGGATGCTCCGCTACCGGGTGCGCGGCTGGAACGCCCCGGACCTGGACCCGGTCCGCGACGCCCGCTGGGCGCTCGCCGAGGTCGAGCGCGAGCACCCCGGCGTCCCGGTGGTGCTCGTCGGCCACTCCATGGGGGGTCGCACCGCACTGCGCGTCGCGGACCACCCGACCGTGATGGCCGTGTGCGCGCTGGCGCCGTGGATCGAGCCCGGCGAGCCGTACCGCCAGCTCGCCGGTCGCTCCCTGCTCATCGCGCACGGCGACCGCGAGCGGATGACCGACCCCGCCGCGTCCTACCGGTACGCCGTCCAGGCACGCGGGGTCGCGAGCCGGGTGGCCAGGTTCTCCGTGGTGGGCGACGGCCACGCGATGCTCAAACGGGCTCGCGACTGGACCCGGCTCGTCGTGGACTTCGTCCTGGGAGAACTGGGTTTCGAACCGCAGGCGCCCGACATCGCGAACGCCATGCGAGAGCGCACACCGGACGGCCTCGACGTCCCGCTCAAGACAGCCCACTGACGAGAGGACACACCCGTGGCACAGGAATCCGGACGTCGACGGGTCGCCGTGATCGGCAGCGGCGTGTCCGGTCTGACCGCGGCCTACCTGCTCCAGCGGCGGCACGACGTGCTGCTGTTCGAGTCGGACGACCGGCTCGGCGGCCACGCGCACACCCATGAGCTGACCACGCCGGACGGCGGCACGGCCAGCGTCGACAGCGGGTTCATCGTGCACAACGAGCGCACCTACCCGAACCTGCTGCGGTTGTTCCGCGAACTCGGGGTGTCCACCCAGGACTCCGAGATGTCGATGAGCGTGCGCTGCGACGGCTGCGGCCTGGAGTACGCCGGGGCCCGCAAGCTGCCCGGCCTGTTCGCCCAGCCGCGCAACCTGGCCAAGCCCGCGTACCTGCGGATGCTGGCCGAGGTCGTCCGCTTCCACCGGCACGCCCGCAGGCTCATCGACTCCCCGGAGGCCGAGGACGTCACGCTGGGCGCGTTCCTCGCCATCGGCGGCTACTCGCGCTACTTCGTCGACCACTTCGTGGTGCCGGTCGTGTCCGCCGTCTGGTCCTCCGGCCCCGGCCTGAGCACGCGCTACCCGGCGCGCTACCTGTTCGAGTTCCTCGCCAACCACGGGATGCTGGCCATCGGCGGCACGCCGCAGTGGCGCACCGTCGTCGGCGGCTCGCGCAGCTACGTCGACCGCGCGGTCAAGGGCCTGACCGCCGTGCACGTGTCCACCCCGGTCCGCTCGCTGGTCCGCACGGCCGACGGCGTCGAGCTGCGCGACGACGCGGACCAGAGGTACGAGGTCGACAAGGTCGTCGTGGCCACGCACCCCGACCAGGCGCTGCGGCTGCTCGGTGACGCGACCCCCGAGGAGAAGGCCGTGCTGGGCGCGTTCACCTACTCCCGCAACGAGACCTGGATGCACAGCGACCCGAGCGTCCTGCCGAGGACCAGCGGCGCCAAGGCGTCCTGGAACCTGCTCAAGACCTCCTGCCGCCAGGAGGACGGCCCGGTCGTCGTCAGCTACCACATGAACCGGCTGATGCGGCTGGTCGAACCGCTCGACTACGTCGTCACGCTCAACGCGACCGACCGGATCGACGAGCGCGCGGTCCTGGCCAAGATGGTCTACGAGCACCCCCTGTACACGCCGGAATCCGTTGCGGCGCAACGCCGCCTGCCCTCGCTCAACACCGACGTCACCGCGTTCGCGGGCGCCTACCACGGCTGGGGCTTCCACGAGGACGGCTGCGCGTCGGGCGTCAGGGCCGCCGAGAGCCTCGGGGTGAGGTGGTGACGGCCCTCTACGAGGCCGAGGTCAGCCACACCCGGCGCGAGCGGATCGACCGCTCGTTCCGGCACAAGGTCTACCTCTGGCTGGTCGACCTCGACCGGCTGCCCCGGCTCCCGTGGTGGCTCCGGCCGTTCGCCCGGTTCGAGGCGCGCGACCACTTCGGGCCGCACGACCCGGCCGTCGGGCGGACCGCCACGATCCGCGAGAACCTTGACCGGTGGCTGGCCGAACGCGGTGTCGACCTGGCGGGCGGTCGGGTGCTGATGCTCGCCAACGCCCGCCTGCTGGGCCACGTGTTCAACCCGCTGTCGGTGTTCTGGTGCCACCGCCCCGACGGCACGCTGGCGTGCGTCGTCGCGGAGGTCCACAACACCTACGGCGAGCGGCACCCGTACCTGCTGGAGACCGACGAAGCGGGCCGCGCCGAGACCGACAAGGCGTTCTACGTGTCGCCGTTCCTGGACATGGGCGGCCGCTACCTCTTGCGGCTGCCCGAACCCGACGAGAAGCTGTCCGTGACCATCGCGCTGCGGCAGGACGGGAAGACACCGTTCACCGCCGGTTTGCACGGCGTCCGCAGGACGGTGTCCCCGGCGAGCCTCACGCGCCTGCTCGTGCGCCGACCGCTGATGACCCTCCGCGTGTCCACCCTCATCCGGATCCACGGCATCGCGCTGTGGCTGCGCCGCCTGCCGATCACCCCCAGGAGTAACCGATGAGCACCCTCGACGTCTCGGTGCCCCGCCCGAACCAGGGTGTGTGGCCAGGCCTGTCCACCCCGCCGAACTCGCCGTTCAAGGCCCGGATCGCGGAGGCGCTGTTCCGCCGCGCCGTCGCGTCGCTGCCGGTGCGCGTCGTGATGCCGGACGGCGTCCGCTTCGGCGCGGGCGGCCCGGACGCGCCGGTGATGCGCATCCACCGACCCTCGGCGTTCTTCCACCGCCTCGGCGCCGACGCCAAGATCGGCTTCGGCGAGGCGTACATGGTGGGGGACTGGAGCTCGACGGCGCTGGCGGACCTGCTCAGCGCGTTCGCCGCGAAGCTCGCCACGCTGATCCACCCGAAGCTCCAGCTCATGCGCCGCTGGGTCGAACTGCGCCACCCGGACTCCGAGGCGAACTCCGTCGAGGGCGCGCGGGAGAACATCCACCGCCACTACGACCTGTCGAACGACCTGTTCGCGACGTTCCTGGACGAGACCATGAGCTACTCGTCCGCCCTGTTCGACGAGGTCGGCGACCGCGACCTGGTCCCCGGCCAGCTCCGCAAGATCGACGGCGTCCTCGACTACGCCGGGGTCCGCGAGGGCAGCCGCGTGCTGGAGATCGGCACCGGCTGGGGCGCGCTGGCCGTGCGGGCCGCGCAGCGCGGCGCCACCGTGACGTCGCTGACGATCTCCGCCGAGCAGCGCAAGCTCGCCCAGCGGCGGGTCGCCGAGGCTGGGCTGTCCGACCGCGTCGACATCCACCTGCGCGACTACCGCGAGGAGCGCGGCCGGTACGACGCCGTGGTCAGCGTGGAGATGATCGAGGCCGTCGGCGTCGAGTACTGGCCGACGTACTTCGGCGTGCTCGACCGGGTGCTGGTGCCCGGCGGGAGGGTCGGCCTCCAGGCCATCACGATGCCGCACGACCGGATGCTCGCCAGCGCGCAGAGCTACACGTGGATCCACAAGTACGTGTTCCCCGGCGGCCTGATCCCGTCCGTGCAGGCGATCGACAAGACCGTCCGCGAGCACACCGGCCTGCGCCAGGAGGCGTCCCGCGCCTTCGGCCTCGACTACGCCGAGACGCTCCGGCAGTGGCGCGAGACGTTCCTGACCAGGTGGGACGACATCAACGGGCTGGGCTTCGACGAGACGTTCAAGCGGATGTGGGAGTTCTACCTCGCCTACTCCGAGGCCGGTTTCCGGGTCGGCTACCTCGACGTCCGCCAATTCGCGTACGTGAAAGCCTGACGCGTTGGTCCGTTCGGTCGACGTGTACGCCCGACCGGGTGCCCGTAAGGCCTTTCGGCCCATCTTCGTGGTCAGCTTGAGGAGAGCGGTATCAGCGGCACGTCTGGGGACTCCTTCCTCCTGTGAGCCGGGTTGTGCCGGGACGCTTTCAGCGAGGAGGTCGCCGGATGGTCCATCCATCGTCTGTGCGCGCCGATGTCGGGTTCGGCATCGGAGCGGACGGCGACGAAGCCCCGGTCGGTCGGCCCCACGTCCGGTTGATCACGGGGTCCGCCGCCCCCGTCGTGAGCACCCAATGGCTCGTCGAGGCCGAGCTGGTCGACATCGTCGACCAGGCCCTCTCCGGCAACCGCCGAGCCGTCGAGCAGTTGCTGGCCCGCGTCCAGCCGCTCGTGCTGCGCTACTGCCGCGCCCGCGTCGGCAGCCGTGAGCGCACCCTGGTCTCGGCCGAGGACATCGCCCAGGAGGTCTGCCTGGCCGTCGTCTCGGCGCTGTCCAAGTACCGCTACGAGCCCGGCTCGTTCCTCGCGTTCGTCTACGGCATCGCCGCCCACAAGGTCGCCGACGCCCGCCGCCGCGCCGTCCGCAGCCGCTCCGAGGTCGTCCCGGAGCTCCCGGACTGCCCGACCCTGGAGGCGGGCCCCGAGCAGCGCGCGCTGAACGGCGAGACCCTGGAGACCGTCGTGCAGCTCCTGCACCGCCTCCCGGACCGCCAGCGGGAGATCCTCGTGCTCCGGGTGGCGGTCGGCCTCACCGCCGAGGAGACCGCCAACGCCGTCGGCTCGACCCCCGGCGCCGTCCGGGTCGCCCAGCACCGGGCCCTGGCACGTTTGCGCGAGATGTTGGCGTCGGTTGAGGGCTAATCCACCTCAGGCCGGCATCGTAGGGAGATGACGACCGCCGAACCGCCCGCCTTCGACGTGCTGTTGTCGGGCACGGTGTTCCTGGACATCATCTTCACCGGCCTGCCCCGCCCGCCCGCCGCGGGCACCGAGGTCTGGGCCGAGGGCCTGGGCTCGTGCCCCGGCGGCATCGCGAACCTCGCGGTGGCGCTGAGCCGCCTGCAACTGCGGACGGCGCTGGCCGCCGCGTTCGGCGAGGACGTCTACGGCGACTTCTGCTGGGAGACCCTCGCGGAGCAGGAGGGCGTCGACCTGACCTACTGCCGCCGCTTCTACGGCTGGCACTCACCGGTCACGGTCTCGATGGCCATGGAGAACGACCGCAGCATGGTCACCCACGGCCACCGCCCCCCGATCTCGGCGGACCGGCTGCTGGCCACCCCACCGGCGACCAGGGCGGCCTTCGTCCACATCCAGCCGGAGGAGGAGCAGTGGGTCACCAAGGCCAAGGCGCAGGGCGCGCTCCTCTTCGCCGACATCGGCTGGGACCGCACGGAGGTCTGGGCCCCCTCGCTGCTGAAGCGCCTGGACGGCTACGACTTCTTCCTCCCGAACGACAAGGAGGCCACCCACTACACCCGCAAGGACACGGCGGAGGAAGCCGCCGTGGCGCTCTCGGAGCACGTTCCTGTGGTGGTCGTCACCAGGGGAGGAGGGGGCGCGTTCGCCTACGACTCGTCCACGGGGGAGAAAGCGGACGTACCGGGCCTGAACGTGGCCCCGCTGGACTCCACCGGAGCGGGTGACGTCTTCGGCGCGGGTTTCGTGCTCGGCACGCTGGCGGGTTGGCCCCTGGAGCACCGGGTCCGCTTCGCCAACCTCTGCGCCGCGCTCTCCGTGCAGCACTTCGGCGGCTCCCTCTCCGCACCGGGCTGGGGCGACATCGCCGCCTGGTGGCGCACGGTGGGGAAGCGCGACGAGGGCGACCTCCAGTCCTACGGCTTCCTGGACGACCTGCTGCCGGGCCACGCCAACGCGGAGGTGAGGCGCGCGAGCGCCACCATCAGGCTCCACGGCCCGCACTAGTCGAACCGGACGCGGCACGACGGCGGGCGTCCCGGTGGCGCCCCACCGTCCGAATCGGACATTGAGGAAGCGAGGTGTCCTCGCGTCCCTCGGGGTTGAAGTCCCACCCTTCCGGGTACTAGCACCAGGACCCTTGCAGACCGCAGGGCCGCCCTCACAGGCGCCACAACCCACCAGGAGTACGTTCACCACGTCGTCGGTGTGATCGCGCAGAATTTGCCCCTCGTCGAGCAACCTGCACGCGGTCCCGTGCGACTTATAAGGACAAGGGGATCTCCGCCTGTTCGGAAGGGGTTGCTGGTTTCGTGTTGGCGCGTGCGACGGGGCTGGTCAAGTTGGTGGGGTTGTGCCTTGCGGCGGGCGTGTTGCTCGCGGCGGTCATGTTCCCCGTCGTCGGCGGTTTGGGACTCGCGTCCAACCGCGCGGCGGACACGGTCGACCAGACCTCGGGTGAGTTGGCCAAGGGGGAGTTGCCCCTGGTCACCACGGTCCAGGACATGAACGGCGCACCCATCGCCTACCTGTACGACCAGTACCGCATCCCGGTGAAGTACGAGCAGATCGCGGACACGATGAAGGCCGCGATCATCGCCATCGAGGACAAGCGGTTCTTCCTGCACAAGGGAGTGGACTGGCAGGGCATCGCGCGGGCGGCCGCCAAGGCGGGCGCCGAGGGCGAGGTGTCGCAGGGCGCGTCGACGCTGACCCAGCAGTACGTGAAGAACTACCTCGCGTTCGTGCTCGGCGGCGGCACCAACGAGGCGTACCAGAAGGCCACCGAGGCGACCGCCGGGCGCAAGCTCCGCGAGGCGCGCGTGGCACTTCAACTCGAACAGGTGATGACCAAGGAGGAGATCCTCACCGCGTACCTGAACATCGTGCCGTTCGGCAACGGCACGTACGGCGTGGGCGCGGCCTCCAAGGCGTACTTCGACACGACCCCGGACAAGCTGACCGTCCCGCAGGCGGCGATGCTCGCGGGCCTGGTCAACCAGCCCAGCGTGCTCAACCCCGGCCGGGGCGTGGACGCGGCGATCAAGCGCCGCAACACGGTGATCGACCGGATGCGCGACAACGAGGCGTTCGGCTCGGACAAGGCGGTCGCCGAGGCGAAGGCCACCGAGTACAAGGCCGCGGAGGCCGGTGTCGTGGCGGACCTGAACCTGCTGCCCAACGGCTGCGTCGGCGCCGGTGACGGCCCGGTGTACGGCTTCTTCTGCCAGTACCTGATGGACTACCTGGTCAAGTACGGGATGAAGAAGGACGACCTGCTCCGCGGCGGCTACACGATCAAGACCACGATGGACCCGGTCGCCACGGTCGCCGCCAAGCAGGCGGCCGAGGGCCAGGTGCCCAAGGACACCGAGGGCGTCGCGAACGCCATGGCGGTCGTCCAGCCCGGCCAGGACAAGCACCGCGTGCGCGCGCTGGCCGCCAACCGCGACTTCGGCAACGACGCCGCCGCCGGGCAGAGCGCCTACTCGCTCCCTGCCGAGGTGACGCGCTTCGGCGCGGGCTCCATCTACAAGGTGTTCACGGCCGCGGCGGCGCTGGACAAGGGCGTCATCGGGATCGACAAGGAGATGGACGTCCCGAACGTCTACTCGTCGAAGGTCTACAAGGACGGCAACAAGCCGTACACCGTTCGGAACTACTCGAACGGCCCCGACACGAAGATGACGCTGACCAAGGCGCTGGCGACCTCGCCGAACACCGGCTTCATCATCCTGGAGGAGCGGACCGGCCTCGACAACGTCGTGGACATGGCCTACAAGCTGGGCCTCCGCGACACGATGCAGGCGGTGAACAACGCGGGCGACCCGCTGAAGGCGGACGGCTCGAACGGCCCGTCGCAGGGCGACCAGTTCAAGCAGGACAACAGCGGCTCGTTCACCCTCGGGCCGGGCGCGACCAGCGTCCTGGAGCTGTCGAACGTCGCCGCGACCATCGTCAGCCACGGCACGTGGTGCCCGCCGACGCCGGTCGAGCAGATCCTGGACCGCGACGGCAACCCGGTGAAGCTGAACGAGCCCGCGTGCGACCAGCCCGTCGCGCCGGAGTTGGCGGACACGCTGGCGCAGGGCATGAGCCACGACGCGCTGCCCGGCGGCACGGCGTACGCCGCGTCCCAGGGCTTCAACCACCCGATGATCGGCAAGACCGGCACGACCGAGAACTACTGGTCCGTCGCGTTCATGGGCGCGACCCCGCAGTACGCGGGCGCGGTCATGACGTTCACCGACGGCGTGGCCCCGCAGGTCATCTGCGACGCCCGCGCGCCGAAGCTGTGCGGCAACAACGGCCGGAACGGCCTCACCGGTGGTGAGGTCGCCGCTCCGACCTGGTTCAACGCGATGAAGGTGATCCACGAGGGCAAGGCGCCCGTGCCGCTGGCACCGGCCGTCGCGAAGTACAAGTAGTCACCTGACGTAGCCGTTCACCGACCGCCCCGCTGGCCATGTGCTAGCGGGGCGGTCCTCGTTCGGGTGACTTGCACGATCAAGCTGATGACCAGCGGTGATGCTTCTGCCCGGCTATTGGTCTAGCGATCGGTCAACGGTCAAGTCCTGCGCCAGGTAACGGCGAAAATCGAGACTTGACGGTCTATGACTACCCTGAGTAGTGATCAGTGGGTTATGTCACCAATACCAGCACTTCGCAGCGCGAGACTTGCCCCTGTTCGTCACCTCGGGTTACGTTCCCTGCCGCTTGTCACGGTTCGATAACTAGCAGGACACGGCGTCGTCCCCGAAACGACACCGACTGGATCCCCCGCCAGACGTCCTGGTCGAACTCCCCGAGGCAGAAAGGCACACTCTTGGCCAGGCACAACACTGCGCGCGGCCGGAACGTGTTCACGGCACCCCCGAAGGCCGATGGCCGCCGTGGAGCGCACCGCGTGGAGATCACCAAGCCCACCCTCGGCGGCCGCGCCGCCGCGGCGGTCGTCGTGGCAGGCGCCCTCGCCACCACCGCGGGCGTCGTCAACGGCTGGGGCGCGGTCGACGCGCAGCCCAACACCGAACTGGCCGCCAAGCTGGCCGCGAACACCTTCGCGCCCCAGCCCGCCCAGGCGCAGGGCCCGCAGACCGTGCACGTCATCCAGCCCGGCCTGGAAGCCGCCAAGCTCATGCGCGCCCAGCAGATGGACGCGGGCCAGCACGTGGGCGAGGCCATCAAGTTCGCCCAGGACGGCTACACCGTCCGGCAGGCCGAGATCAAGCGCGTGGCCGACGAGCAGGCCGTCGCCCAGGCCGCGGAGGCGTCCAGGATCGCCGCCGAGGAAGCCGCCAAGCGGCCCAAGGTCGTCAAGCCCGCGGAGGGCAGCTTCACCTCCGGCTACGGCGGCCGGTGGGGCACCACGCACTACGGCGTCGACATCGCCAACGCCATCGGCACCCCCATCGTCTCCGCGATGGACGGCGTGGTCGTCGAGGCGGGTCCCGCCAGCGGCTTCGGCCTCTGGGTCCGCGTGCAGCACACCGACGGCACCATCACCGTGTACGGCCACGTCAACGAGATCATCGCGGCGCAGGGCACGCAGGTGAAGGCGGGCGACCTCATCGCCACCATCGGCAACCGCGGCCAGTCCACCGGCCCGCACCTGCACTTCGAGGTCTGGGTGAACGGCGGCCAGAAGGTCGACCCCCAGGCCTGGCTGACCGAGCGCGGCATCGCGCTCTAGGTCTTCCCGCCCGCCGAAGTCGTTCGCGAGGCAGGTCGTCGTGCCCGGCTCGTCGGTCCCCGATCACGCCGCCGAGCCCGCCACCGCCCGGACACCCCGAATGCCCGGACGTGGTGGCACGGCACGCGGGTATCCCGGTTCGACCGGCTCGAAACCTCCGGCCTCCACGCCGGGGGAGCGTGGAACATACCGACTGGTCGGTACCCGAGGTAGGGTATCGGCCAGTCGCGTGTTCTGAGGAGGCGCTCGTGGGTCGTTGGGGTATCACGCTGCCGTTGACCGGTGTCCCGGTGCTCCAGCACCGCGCTCTGGTCTCCGAGCTGGGCGAACTGGGCTACACCGACGTGTGGTCCGCCGAGACCACCGGCACGGACGCGTTCACGCCGCTGGCGCTCGCGGCGCAGTGGTCGGAGTCGATCCGGCTCGGCACGGCGATCACGCCGGTCTACACGCGCGGGCCCGCGCTGCTGGCCATGAGCGCCGCCACGGCGGCCGAGGTGTCCGGCGGGCGGTTCGTGCTCGGCATCGGGTCGTCGTCGCCCGCGATCGTGAACCGGTGGAACGCCGCCGAGTTCACCGAGCCCTTCAAGCGCACCCGCGACACGCTGCGCTTCCTCAAGGCCGCGCTGGCGGGGGAGAAGGTCGACGAGCAGTACGACACCTTCACCGTCCGGGGCTTCCGCCTGGAGCGCAAGCCCGAGCAGAAGGTCCCGATCATGCTCGCGGCGCTGCGGCCGAACATGCTGCGGCTCGCCGCCAAGGAGGCCGACGGGGCCATCACCAACTGGCTGGGCGCTGGCGACGTGGCCAAGGTCCGCTCCGAACTCGGCGACGCCGAACTGGCCGCGCGGATCTTCGTCTGCCCGACCGAGGACGCCGACTCCGCCCGCGCGCTGGGCAGGATGCTGATCAGCACCTACCTGACCGTCCCCGCGTACGCCGCGTTCCACGACTGGCTCGGCCGGGGCGAGGCGCTGGCACCGATGCACGAGGCCTGGGCCGCGGGCGACCGCAAGGCCGCGAACAAGCTCGTGCCGGACGCCGTCGTGGACGACCTGGTGGTGCACGGCAGCGTGGAGCAGTGCCGGGCGAAGGTGGCGGAGTACGCGGCGAACGGGGTGGACACGCCGATCATCGCCCTGCTGCCGACCGGCGCGGACCAGTTCGACCTCGTGCGCGCGCTCGCGCCGGAGGCCTGACGCCGTGGCGCGCCGCGGAGGCGTCGGCGAGCTGAGCCGGACGGAGAACCGGATCATGGCCGCCGCCGTGCGGCTGTTCGCCGCCAAGGGCTTCGACGCGACGACCGTGCAGGAGGTCGTGGCGGCCGCCGAGGTCACCAAGGGCGCGCTCTACCACTACTTCGGGTCGAAGGACGACCTGCTGTACGAGATCTACCGGTCGCTGATCGGCAGGCAGATGGCGGAGCTGGACCGGATCGTGGCGCTGCGCCTCGACCCGGCCACCACCGTCCGCGAGATCATCGTGAGCCTGGTCGAGACGACGGCGTCGAGCGTCGACGAGACCGCCGTGTTCATGCGCGAGATGCACCGGCTGGACGCCGACCTGATGGCGTCGTTCCGCGCCGAGCGCAGGCGCTACCACGAGACGTTCCGCGCGGTCGTCGAACAGGCGCAGGCGAGCGGCCGGTTCAGCACCGTCGTGCCTGCGGAGACCGCCGTGCTGATCGCGCTCGGCGTCATCAACCAGCTCCCCACCTGGTACCGGCCCGACGGGCCGAAGTCGCCCGCGCAGCTCGGCGGGGAGATCGCCGACTTCGTGCTCGCCGCCCTGCGCACCGCCGGGTAGCCGCCCGTTGGGCCCTCCGGGTGAAACCTCGACCCCCGTGGAGCGGATCGTCACCTTGCCACGTCCTGTTGTCGATACCGTTCCCGGCGACCGCCTGACCGGGATCGGGGGATCCCGGTGTCCTTCCGCGCCGTGGCGGACCAGCAGGTGTGAAGGGTGTGGGGGAAGTGTCCGAACCCGCGGGACAATGGAGTCCTCGCAAGAAGATCGGCTACATCGCCTTCGTGGTCGGGATGGTCGTGGTGATCACCTCGGCGTCCGCGTACATGGTGACGGCGGTGGACCGGCGGTGGACCCCCGGCTCGATCGCGCTCACGGTGGTCAGCGGGATCATGGTGGTCGTCTCCGGCATCTGCATCAACGTCCTGCCGAAGACCGTCACCACGATCTGGCGCAACCCGGAGCGACTGCCGGCGCCTGGTGACCCGCGCTGGCTGCTGAGGGTGCTGACGAAGCCCTTCCGGGTGTTGCTGATCCTGGCCACGGTGGTGGTCATCGTGGCGGTCGGCATCGCCGCGATCCCGCCCGCGACCGGCTTGGAGCCGGGGCCGATCAGGGTGATGACCGCGTTCGGCGAGGGCGCGAGCGACCCCAGGACCGTCCTGTTCCGGCAGTGGTCCCAGTCCCACCCGGACAACCCCGTGCAGGTCGAGTTCGTGCAGGGGGAGACCGACCAGCAGTACGAGCGGATGGTCAACGACGCGAAGCCGGGCGGTGAGCACAAGGCCGACCTCTACGTCCTCGACCTGGTCTGGATGCCGCAGTTCGCCGCCAACGGGTACGTGCGCGAACTCGACCGGGCCAGCATCTCCGAGACCGACCGCAGCGACTTCACCCCGAGCGTCCTGGACACGTGCGCGTGGGACGGGAAGCTCTACGGCCTGCCGTTCAACACCGACGCCGGGCTGATCTTCTACCGCACCGACGTGCCCGGTGTCGCGAAGCCGGACACCTGGGACGACTACTTCGGCGCGTCGGCCAAGGCGGAGGCCGCGGTCGCGAAGGCGGGCCCGTACGGGGTCAAGGCGGCGAACGCGGCGCAACTCGCGGACGAGGAGGTCCTCACCGTCACGGCGCTGGAGGCCATCTGGGCCGCGGGCGGGAAGATGGTGACGGTGAACGGCGACCTGACGCTCAACCCGGACGGGACCGAGGTCGCGCTGGGCGCGGAGGACCTGAAGGGCATCGAGAACCTCGCGCTGGCCGCTAAGGACCCGGACCTCGTGCTCACCGAGAACGACACAGCGGCCAAGTCCGCCGAGAGCGGCGCGCTCGACTCGTTCCGCTCGAAGACGACCCTCTACATGCGGAACTGGCCCGTCGCGGCGGACAGCCTGGGCAAGAGCGTCGAGTTCGCCGTCGCGGCCCCGCCGACGTCGAGCGTGCTCGGCGGCCAGAACCTCGCCATCGCCTCGTCGACGGACAAGCCCCGCGCCGCGCGGGCGTTGGCGGACTTCCTCACCAGCCCGTCGAGCCAGTTGATCCTGTCCGACATGGGCTCGTTCGCGCCGACCCGGCAGTCCACCTACCGCTTCAGCGAGCGGACCGACGTCAACGAGGTGCGGGCGGCGGTCGAGCGGGCGCGCCCCCGCCCGATCACCCCCCACTACACCCGGTTCAGCCAGGTGTTCCGGACGGGCATCCTGCGTGCGCTCAACAACGGCGGCAAGGTCGAGGAGAGCTTCGCCCGCGACCTCGTCGAGGCCTGGAACGGCCGCTGATCACTCCCAGGTCAGGCAGAACGGGTGCCCGGCCGGGTCCGTGAACACCTGGAAGCCGTCGCCGCTCGCGTCCAGCCGCCGCCCGCCGAGTTCGGTGATCCGGCTGGTGGCCGCGTCCAGTTCGTCGTGCGGTATCCGCAGGTCCAGGTGGAACTGCTGCGACCCCTTCGGGTCCGGGAACGTCGGCGGCTCGTGCTCCGGGGCGAGCTGGAACGCGAACCGCCGACCCCCGTCGTCCACCACGACGGCCCAGTCGTGGTCGTTGTCGGTGACCTTCCCACCGAGCAGCTCGGCGTAGAAGGCGGCCAGTGCGCGGGGGTCGCGGGTGTCGACGACCACCGACCTCAGTTGTCCGATCATGGCGGGCCGGGTACCCGGGATCAGGCCTTGGCATGCTCCCGCAGCGCGACGAGCGCCTTGTCGGCGTGGCTGTTCATGCCGAACTCCGACTTCACGACCTCGACCACGCGGCTGTCGGCGCCGATCACGAACGTGTGCCGCTTCACCGGCAGCGGGCCGAAGCGGCGCTTCACGCCGAAGACCTCCGCGACCTCGCCCTCCACGTCGGACAGCAGCGGGTAGTCGAACGAGTTGAGGTCGGAGAACTGCTTCTGCCTGCTGACGGAGTCGGTGCTGATGCCGACCCGCTGCGCCCCGACCTCCTGGAACTCCGCGGCCAGGTCGCGGAAGTGGCAGCTCTCGGCCGTGCAGCCGCCGGTCATCGCGGCCGGGTAGAAGAACAGCACGACCGGCCCGTCCGCCAGCAGGGCCGACAGCGTGCGCGAGGCGCCGTGCTGGTCGGGGAGGGTGAAGTCGGGGACGAGATCGCCGGTCTTCATGGGGTGGGGTGTCCTTCCGCGTACGACTGGTGTCGTGGGGTGTTCGGCGAAACCCCACCGTACGGTTCTCAGTAGGCTCGTGATCAGGAGGTGGACGTGACCAGCATGTCCGACGTGGCACGCGCCGCAGGCGTGTCCGCCGCGACGGTGTCCCGCGCGCTGCGGGGCGAGCCCGGCGTGTCCGAGGCGACGCGGCGGTACGTCACCGAGGTGGCGAAGCGGATGCGGTACGCCATCGCCAGGGACGCGTCCAGCCTGGCGGGTGGCCGCCGGTACGCGATAGCGGTGCTGACCGGCGACGTCGGCCGCGGCGACCTGCTGGCGGGCGCCGAGGGCGCGCTGCGGCAGGCCGGGTTCGACGTGCTGCTCTACGTGCTCGGCGACGAGGGCTCGCGGTCCGGGTTCTTCGAGGACGTGCCGCTCGGGCGCCGGGTGGACGGCGTGCTGGCCCTGTCGATCACCCTGGCCGAGTCGGAGTCCGCCGCGCTGGCCGAACTGGGCGTGCCGGTGCTGACCGTGGACGACGGCGACCTGCGCAGCGCGCTGCGCCTCGCGGTGGGCCACCTGATCGACCTCGGCCACCGCGACATCGCGCTGGTGCTGGCGGTCGGCGTGGACGAGTCCTACGACGAGGTCCTGGTCGCGCAGGGCCTGGAGATCCGCCCGGAGTGGACGCTGTGGTCGTCGCCCACCGTCGTCGGCGGCGAGCAGGTCGCGGACGCGCTGCTGGACGGCGAGCGGTTGCCGACCGCGGTGATCAGCGCGAGCGGCGAGGTGGCGCTCGGCGTGTTCATGCGGCTGCGCCGCGACGGCCGCCGGATCCCGGAGGACCTGTCGCTGGTCAGCCTGGACGGCCAGGACCTCACCCGCGCGGTCGGCATCACCGCCGTCGAGGGCGCCCTGCGCGAGGAGGGCGAGCAGGCGGTGGCCGAGCTGCTCGGCAGCATCCGCGGAGATGGGGAATCATCGGTGCACGAGCTGTCGTGGCAGTTGGCGGTCAGGGAGTCGACCGGCAGGGCATGACGCACCGTCACGGAGCACACCACCACCCGTCCGGCCTGACACGACGCACTGAATTAGCTGCGCCCTTCGGGTGACCAGGCCGTGCCGCCCTGGCTTCGGCGGCACCCATGAGAGAAAGCTGACCGCGTGGACGACGAGTTGGCCGCACTGGCCGAGGCACACGGCGTGGCCACCCGTTATGAGGACGCAGGGCAGCGCTGGGTCGACGTCGATCCCCCGGTCGTCGTAGCGGTGCTCGCCCAGTTGGACGTGGACGCCTCGACGCCGGAGGCCGTGCGCGCCGCGCTGGCCGCCGTCACCGACGCCCCGGACGCGCTGCCCGCCACGGTCGTCGTGCGCGCGGGCGAGGTGCTCGACCTGGGGCGCCCGGCGACGGTCGTCCTGGAGGACGGCGGCGAGGTCGAACTGCCCGCCGAACTGCCGCTGGGCTACCACCGGACCGGCGCGACGACGGTGATCGTCACGCCCGACCGGCTGCCGTCCGTGCCCAGGGCCTGGGGCTGGATGGTGCAGCTCTACGCGCTGCGGTCGCGGGAGTCGTGGGGGATGGGCGACTACGCCGACCTGGCGACGATCGCGCGCCGCTCCAGCGTGGAGCTGGACGCGGGCGTGCTGCTGGTCAACCCGGTGCAGGCGATCAGCCCGACGCACCCGGTGGAGCGCTCGCCGTACTCGCCCGCGAGCCGCCGCTACCAGAACCCGATCTACCTGCGGGTCACCGCGACCGCCGCCTACGCGAACGCCGACCAGGCGACCCGCGCGGCCATCGAGGACCTGCGCCCGGACAACGCCACCGAGCTGATCGACTACGACGCCGTGTGGAGCGCGAAGGCCGCGGCGCTGGAACTGCTCTGGCCGTTCCACACCGAGCGGGTCGACCTGGCCGCCGATCCCGCGCTGCGCGACTTCGCCACGTTCTGCGCGCTCGCCGAGCGCCACGGCCCGGACTGGCGGACCTGGCCGGAGGCGCTGCGCGACCCGGAGACGGCGCTGGCCGACCCGGAGCGGGTCGAGTTCCACGCCTGGCTCCAGGAGCTGTGCCGCGCCCAGCTCGACGACGTGCGGCTGGCCGCGCACGAGTCCGGCATGGCCGTCGGCGTCATCCACGACCTGCCGGTCGGCGTGCACCCCGGCGGCGCGGACACGTGGGCGCGGCGCGACACGTTCGCGCCGAACGTGACCGTGGGCGCCCCGCCGGACGCGTTCAACCAGCAGGGCCAGAACTGGGGTCTCCCGCCGTGGCGGCCGGACCGGCTCGCCGCGCTGGGCTACGCGCCGTTCCGCGAGATGCTGCGGAGCGTCCTGCGGCACGCGGACGGCATCCGGGTCGACCACGTCGCCGGGCTCTGGCGGCTGTGGTGGATCCCGCCGGGCGAGTCCGCGGACCGCGGCACGTACGTGCGCTACGACGCCGAGGCGATGCTGGGCGTGCTGGCGCTGGAGGCGCACCGGGCGGGCGCGGTCGTCGTGGGCGAGGACCTGGGCACGGTCGAGGACGAGGTGACCGAGACGCTGCACGAACGGGGCATGCTCAGCTCCGCCGTGCTGTGGTTCCAGCGCGACTACGACGAGCCGGGCCACCCGCTCGTGCCGCCGGAGAAGTGGACGTCGTCGGCGATGGCCAGCATCTCGACGCACGACCTGCCGACCGTCGCCGGGTTCCTCGCCGCCGAGCACGTTCGGGTGCGGGCCGAACTGGGGTTGTTTGAGGGGCCCGTCGACGGGGAATACAGCGCTGCGGAGCTGGAACGCCACCAGCTCGTCGAGCTGATGACCCAGGAGGGTGTGCCCACGGATGACCTCGTCGCCGCGTTCCACACCCTGCTCGCGAAAGCGCCGTCGGTGCTGCTGCTGACGTCGCCGCAGGACGCGCTCGGGGAGATCCGGCAGCCGAACCTGCCGGGCACGGTCGACCAGTACCCGAACTGGCGCATCCCGCTGCCCGTGACGCTGGAGGAGTTCTTCGCCGACGAGCACGTGCGCGCCGTCGTCGCCGCGCTGGCTGGAGGACCAGGCCGATGAGCCGAAACAAGCGTGTTACCGCGGGTCACGTGCCTGCGGAGTATCGTCAGCTCGTCACCCGAGGAGCGTTCCGCCCAATGGTTGGAGGTGGCATTCCCCAGTGAACACCGAGGTCGTATCCCGGACGGGTACTTTGCCCGGAGAACTGGTCACCGCCGTGCACCCCACGGAAGCCCTGGAGATCGCCGTCGAGCAGGTGCTCGCCGCTGTTCGCCCGGCTGTCCTCACCGATCCGGTGTCCGGTGCGCTGCGTGCCGAGGAGTCGCTGCGCAGCGCGCTGCGCGGCACCGACCACGGCACCGACGGAGCCCTGGAGCAGGCGATGGCCTGCGCGGAGGCGGCGTGCGAGCACCTCCACTACTGCGAGCTCCAGGAGGCCCGCCTGCTCCTGGTAGCCGCGCGAGGCCAACTGGTCCGCGCCAACGCCCAGCGGTCCTGAGCCGACTCGGGTAGCCGAACCCCACCAAGACCGCCACGCTCCCCGGCCGTCCCACGTCGACCTACCTCGACGGGCGGACCGGGTTGCCTGCTGAGGAGATCTAGTTGCGGCCCTGGCCAGGAACCCCCTACCCGCTCGGCGCCACGTACGACGGCGTCGGCACCAACTTCGCCCTCTTCTCGGAGGTCGCCGACGAGGTCGAGCTGTGCCTCTACGACGAGGACGGCAAGGAGACCCGCGTCAGGCTCCCCGAGGTGGACGGCTTCGTCCACCACGGGTACCTGATCGGCGTCGGCCCCGGCCAGCACTACGGCTACCGGGTGCACGGACCGTACGAGCCGGACAACGGCCCGCGCTGCAACCCGAACAAGCTGCTGATCGACCCGTACGCCAAGGCCATCTCGAACGGCGTGGAGTGGGACGAGTCGCTGTTCGGGTACCCGTTCGGTGAACCGGACCAGCGCAACGACCAGGACTCGGCCCCGTACGTGCCGAAGTCGGTCGTGGTGAGCCCGTTCTTCGACTGGTCGAACGACCGGGCGCCGAAGACGCCGTACAACGAGACGGTGATCTACGAGGCCCACGTGCGCGGCCTGACGATGAACCACCCGGAGATCCCGCAGCGCCTGCGCGGCACGTACGCGGGCATCGCGCACCCCGTGGTCATCGACCACCTCACCAAGCTCGGCGTGACGGCGATCGAGCTGATGCCCGTGCACCAGTTCATCACCGACCACGGGCTGGCCGAGAAGGGCCTGCGCAACTACTGGGGCTACAACACCATCGGGTTCTTCGCCCCGCACGACCTGTACGCGGCGATGCCGGAGCAGGCGAAC
>NZ_JANYMP010000053.1 GCF_025061645.1 Umezawaea endophytica
GAGCACGACCGCGTCGCGCAGGTAGCGGCCCAGCGCCCTGGTCGCCTCGGCGCGCTCGGTCCCCGGCTTCGTGACGGCCACCGCGTGGTCGACCACGGCGGGCAGGCGCAGGGCGTGCTGGGTCGTGCCGTGGGCGTGGGGGTTCGCGCTCATCCGCGCGTCGCCCGCCGGGTGCAGGGACGCGATCCCCGGCTCGGGCGCCCCGGTCGCGGTGAACAGCTCCTCCGGCCGGTAGGAGTGCATCCACTCCTCCAACCGCACCAGGTGCTGGGGGTTCTCCTGCACGGCGGTGAGCGGGACCTGGTGGGCGCGCCAGTTGCCCTCGACCCTTTTGCCATCCACAGTGGATGGTCCGGTCCAGCCTTTCGGCGTGCGGAGCACGATCATCGGCCACCGGACCCGCCCGCGGTGGCCGCCTTCGCGGGCGTCCTGCTGGATCTGTTGGATCCGGTCGAGGCAGTCGTCCAGTGCGGCGGCGTACGCCTCGTGCACTTCGACGGGGTCGCTGCCCGACACCACCAACGGCTGCCAGCCGTGGCCGCTGAGCATCGCCCTGAGGTCGGAGTGGTCGAGTCGGGACAGCACGGTCGGGTTGGCGATCTTGTAGCCGTTGAGGTGCAGGACGGGCAGCACCGCGCCGTCGTTGACCGGGTCGAGGAACGCCGGGGCGTGCCAGCTCGCGGCCAGCGGCCCGGTCTCGGCCTCGCCGTCACCGACCACGCACGCGACCAGCAGGTCGGGGTTGTCCAGCGCCGCGCCGGTCGCGTGGGCCAGCGAGTAGCCCAGTTCGCCGCCCTCGTGGATCGAGCCGGGCAGGTGCGCCGACGCGTGGCTGGGCACGCCGCCGGGGAAGGAGAACTGCCGGAACAGGGCGCGCATCCCCGCGACGTCCTGGGAGATCTCCGGGTACAGCTCGGAGTACGTGCCCTCCAGCCAGGCCGCCGCGTTCAGCCCCGCGGCTCCGTGTCCGGGACCGGCGACGTACAGCGCGCTCAGGTCCCGGTCCACGATCACCCGGTTGAGGTGCGCGTAGGTCAACGTCAGGCCGGGCACGGTTCCCCAGTGGCCGAGCAGGCGCGGCTTCACGTGCTCCGGGAGCAGCGGCTCGCGCAGCAGCGGGTTGTCCGACAGGTAGATCTGGCCGACGGACAGGTAGTTCGCGGCCCTCCACCACGCGTCCAGCCGGGTGAGCCAGGGGGTTTCCGGATTTGCCGACCTGGCCGGGGTGCCTGCCGCGGTGTCGGTGGACATGGGTGCTCCTGTTCTGGATAGGACGTGCGAGCAGCCCTCTCGGGGCCCGTCGTGGGTTCCTCGATTCAGACAGTGCTGCAACCGGCGGGTTCGCGGCAGCGCAAGCCGACCCCTCTGCGCAGGGACCTTCGGCCCTGTTCGATCCACCACGCCCTCGCTGGCCGCCCACCGGCCCCAAAGGCCTTGCCGGACAACGACGTTGTGCTCTGCTCCCGGTCGACCGCGAGGACCACGCTTGAGGCAGCGGGCGACGTTCCTGAGACGCCGTCGCGACGACCGCCCGACGAGCGGTCCGAGATCAAGGAGGATTCATGTCCACCAAGCAGATCCCCGGCCAGTCCCGCGGCACCTCGCAGGACGCCCGGACGACCGTCCCGGCCGACCGGGCAGCCCGGCCGCTGGCGGTCCTGCGCATCGCGACCGGCCTGATCTTCCTGTGGGCCTTCGTGGACAAGGCGTTCGGCCTCGGCTACAGCACCGCCTCGGAACGCGCCTGGTTCAGCGGGGGATCCCCCACCAAGGGGTTCCTCGGCCACGTCGCCGTCGGCCCCCTGGAGTCGACCTTCCACGGCTGGGCGGGCGCCCCGTGGGCCGACTTCCTGTTCATGATCGGCCTGTTCGCCATCGGTGTCGCCCTGGTGCTGGGTGTCGGCCTGCGGATCGCCGCCGTCTCCACGGCGCTCATGATGCTGTTGATGTGGGTCGCGGAATGGCCCCTGGCCCAGCACACCTCGGCCGGTGAGCCCAGCGGCTCGACCAACCCGCTGATCGACTACCACGTGATCTACGCCATCGTGGCCGTCGTCCTCGCCTACGCGGCGGCGGGCGACACCTGGGGCCTGGGCCGGAGGTGGGCGAAGCTGCCCTTCGTCCAGGCCAACCAGTGGCTGCGGTGACCCCACCGAGCCTCGGCCGGTGACCCGCGGGGGTCACCGGCCGTTGAGGCGAACAGGATGCCGGATGGAGGCGTTCGACGATGATGTACTGGTACGGCAACGGCATGAACGGCTGGGGCTACGCGGTCATGACGATCGGGATGGTCCTGTTCTGGACGGTGGCGATCCTCGGCGGTGTCGCGCTGATCCGCCACCTGACCCGGCCCGCGGGCGCGGCAGGCGGTCCCTCCGCCGAGCAGCTCCTCGCCGAGCGGTTCGCCCGCGGCGAGATCGACGAGGAGGAGTACGGGAAGCGCTTGAAGACCCTGCGCTCCTCCGGGTGAGTCGACCACGACACGATCGTTGGAGGAGACGTGGACAGGCTGAGTCCCCTGGACGCGGCGTTCCTGGAGGTCGAAGACGCCGATCCGCACGCTTCGCTGGCGATCGCGTCGATGGCGGTGCTGGAGGGGCCCGCACCGGCTCGCGACGAGTTCACCGCGGCGATCGGCGCGCGGTTCCGGACGATCCGCCGATCTCGGCAGAAGGTGCGCAGGGTGCCGCTGGACCTCGGTCTGCCGGTGTGGGTCGACGACCCGGACTTCGACCTCGACTACCACCTGCGCCGCACCGCACTCCCCCATCCCGGTGACGACCGGGCGCTGACCGACCTCGTCGCCAGGATCATGGCGCAGCGGCTGGACCGAGATCGACCGCTGTGGGAGTGCTGGGTGGTCGAAGGACTCGCGGACGGGCGCTGGGCCATGCTGACGAAGGTGCACCACTGCCTCGTGGACGGCGTCGCGGGAACCCGGCTCTACAGCGCGGTCTTCGACGACTCCACGTCGTGCGACGTCGACGACGTCGCGTTCGAGGCGGCGCCCGGCACGGTCCGGCTCCTCGCGGACGCGATCGGTGACCTGGTCCTCAACCCGGTCGAGCAGCTGCGGCTGCTGGGCCGTCTGCCCGGCCTGCTCGCCGGACGCCTCACCGACACGGTCCGCGGTCTCACGGCGCTGGCGGGAGCTGTGGTGCCCGCCCGCGCGTCATCGCTGTCCGGTCCGATCGGCGTACCCCGGAGGTACCGCGTGGCACGCCTCGCGCTCACCGATGTGATCGAGGTGGGCAGGGCGTTCGGCGTCACCGTGAACGACGTGGTGCTCGCGGCGATCAGCGCCGGACTACGAGCGGTACTCCTGCACCGCGGTGAGACACCCGAGCCCGACAGCGTGCGGACCATGGTCCCGGTGTCGGTGCGCGCGGACGGCCACCGCGACTCGATCGACAACCGGGTGTCCGTGATACTGCCGTTCCTCCCGGTGGACTTGGCCGATCCGGTGGAGGTCCTGCGCGAAGTGCACCGGCGCATGACGGCCCTCAAGGCCGAGAAGGAGAGCGAGGCCGGAGCGGCCATGACATCGCTGGCGGAGCACGAGCCGCACGCGCCGCTGTCGTGGGGCATCCGGCTCGTGGGCAGGCTCCCGCAGCGCAACGTCGTCACCGTCACCACCAACGTGCCCGGCCCGACCGAGCCCGTGCGCGTGCTCGGGAGGCGGATCTTGGAGATCCTGCCCTACGTCCCGATCGCGCTCCGGCTGCGGACCGGTGTCGCCGTGCTGAGCTACGCGGGGACGCTGGCCGTCGGCGTCACGGCCGACTACGACAGCACGCCGGACGTCGACCTAGTGGTGGACACCGTGCAACGCACCATCGGCGCTTTGACCGCCGAGGCCGCGGGGTGATCAGGTGACGAGCACGGCAGCGCCGACGACCCGGCCTGGCAACGCGGTGTCGGCCCGGTCCAGCGCTCGGAGAGAGGGCGGCACGAGGTCACCGGACAGAGGTTCTCCTCGCCGCGCAGGCAGTAGCGACACGTGCCGCAGGTCCCGCGCAGCCACGCCACCCCGCGCGGCCAGCGGACCGGCAGGTCGCCCTCGGTCACGTGCAGGTCCGTCCGGCACACCCCGCACACCAGGACCTTCGGCAGCAGTTCACCGGCCGCCGGTTCGCGATCGGGGCCTTCCGGGCACGCAGCCGCCCACCCGCCACCGGTCCGGGCCGGTCGACGTGCCACGCCGGCATGGGGAGTCCACGTCCTTCAGCGTCCCACCCCGTCGACGGTCGCGCTGTGGTCCGGCACGAACCTCTGCAGGTGCCGAGCCGTGCGCAGGTACCCGTTGGACGGAGGTCTGCGGGGGAGTTCCAGTTCCGGGGATCGGACGTCGTGGTAGTCCACGCTCGACAGCAGGTGTGCGATCACGTTGAGCCGGGCCCGGCGCTTGTCGTCGCCGTCGACCACGTACCACGGCGCCTCCGCGATGTCGGTGTGCACCAGCATGTCGTCCTTGGCGCGCGAGTAGTCCTCCCAGCGCGACAGCGACTCCAGGTCGACCGGGGACAGCTTCCAGCGGCGCATCGGGTCGTCGAGCCTGCGGCGGAACCGGCGTTCCTGCTCGGCGTCGCTGACGGAGAACCAGTACTTGCGCAGCAGGATGCCGTCCTCCACGAGCAGCCGCTCGAAGATCGGGCACTGGTGCAGGAACGTGCGGTGCTCCTCGGGGGTGCAGTAGCCCATCACCCTCTCGACCCCGGCCCGGTTGTACCAGCTCCGATCCAGCAGGACGATCTCGCCCGCCGCGGGCAGGTGTTCGACGTAGCGCTGGAAGTACCACTGGGTGCGTTCCCGCTCCGTCGGCTTGGGCAGCGCGACGATCCGGGCGACGCGCGGGTTGAGGTGCTCGGTGATCCGCTTGATCGCGCTGCCCTTGCCCGCGGCGTCCCGCCCCTCGAAGACCACCACCAGCCGTGCGCCTTCGGCGCGGACCCACTCCTGCAACCTCACCAGCTCCGACTGCAACCGGTACAGCTCGCGCTCGTAGGTCTCCCGGCGCATCCGCTTGCCCTCCGGCGCCATCACGTCGACGTCCTGGTCGACCGGGGTCCCGCGCTTCGCGCGAAGGACCGCATCAGGTCGCCGCGGGTCACCACTCCCACCAGCTCGTCGTCGCCGAGGACGAACAGCCTGTGCACGCCTGTTTCCGCCAGGCGGCGCGCGGCCAGGGCCACCGGGTCGTGCCGGTCGACGGTGACCACCGGGCGGCTCATCACCTCCCAGGCGACGAGTCCGTGCGCCTTCCGCAGTCTCCGCTCCTCCGCCTTGGTCAACGGGGTCCGGTCCGACAGCCCGCCGAACTCCAGCTTCACGATCAGGTCCGTCTCCGACACGACTCCCGCGACCAGCCCGAAGTCGTCGATCACGGGTACCGCGCCGAACCCCTGTTCGACCAGCAACCGGACGACGTCCTCGACCGGGGTGGTCATCGTCACGGTGACCGCGTGGTGGGTCATCACCGATTCGACCGTCGACTCCGCCACCGTCGTCCTCCCATTCCTCGGTTCCTAGGGGATGCGTCGCGTCCACCGCGGTTCGACCTCGGCCCATTCGGCGGCCCACCGACGGGCGTTGCCACGTCGGGCGAGGTGAACGGTGGTCAGGTACGCCGAGCACAGCACGCACACGAGGCCCAGCCACAGCGATCCCGCCAAGCCGATCGCGGTGATCACGGCTCCGTCGGGCGTGAGCGGAGGACTGGTGACCGCCCCGCTCCCGTCGATCCAGACCGGCACGGCGGCGCCTGCTGCGAGGTCGTGCGCCGCACTGACCTCACCCTCGTGCCGTGTCCCGTCGGGTGCCACCCAGGAGGCGCGGACCGCGAGCCCGGTCACCCCGTTCGCGGCGCCGGGCGCGCTGTCCTGCAGCAGAATCGCCTTGACCTGGTGCCTGCCCGCCATCTGGTCCGCCGAGACGGCCGACTCGCGTGCGTGCACCTCGGACCCGATAGCCGCGGCGATGGGCACGCCGAGCAGGGCGAGCAGCACGGCGACCACGAACACCGTGCTCTCCACACGATCACTCGCCCGCGTGAGCGGGTTGCGTCCATGGAACACCCTCCGCACCAGGCGTGCGACCGGCGACAGCGACTGGGTGCTCATGGGCGTCCTCCCTCGGTTCGTCACCATCCAGCGTTCTCCCGTCGACGCGGCCGGTGAAGGGCCGTCGGTCGACCGGGTCCGCGCGCCGGGTCCCGTGGTGGCGGGGACTTTCGTCCCCCGGCCCGACACCCTCCTTCTCTGGGACGCCGGACCCGATCGGCAGAACATCGACAGGACAGGACATCCACGAGGAGGACGCCATGGCGGTACGGGTCGGCATCAACGGGTTCGGTCGAATCGGCAGGGACGTCCTGCGCAGCGCGGTCGAGCGCCACGACACCGCGTTCGAGGTGGTCGCGGTCAACGACCTCACGGCTCCGGACACGTTGGGCCATCTGCTCGCGTTCGATTCGACCTACGGTCCGTGGTCTCACGCCGTAGCGGTCGAGGACGATTCGCTCGTGGTCGACCAGCGCCGCATCGCCGTGACGGCGCACGCCGATCCGTCCGAACTGGACTGGAGCGAGCACGGTGTCGACGTCGTGATCGAGGCCACCGGCAGGTTCCGCACCCGCGAGGCCGCGGCGGCGCACTTGGCGAGCGGCGCTCGGAAGGTGCTGATCACCGCCCCTGGCAAGGGGGTCGACGCGACCATCGTGATGGGTGTCAACGACGACGACTACGTGCCGCGGCTGCACCACGTCCTGTCCAACGCCTCCTGCACCACCAACTGCGTCGCCCCGATGGCCTGGGTGCTCAACGAGTGCTTCGGGGTCCAGGCGGGCGTCATGACGACGATCCACAGCTACACCAACGACCAGTCGCTGCTCGACGGTCCGCACAAGGACCTGCGGCGGGCCAGGTCGGCGGCGGTCAACATGATCCCCACGTCAACCGGCGCGGCGCGCGCGGTCGGGCAGGTGATCCCCGCGCTCGACGGCAAACTCGACGGGCTCGCCGTTCGGGTGCCGGTGGAGGACGGCTCCATGACCGACCTCACCGTGCTGCTGGACACGCCCGCCACGGCCGAGCAGGTGAACCGGGCGTTCCAGGAGGCCGCGGACGGCAGGTTCAAGGGCTACCTGCGCTACACCAACGCCCCGATCGTCTCCAGGGACGTCATCGGCGATCCGTCCTCGTGCGTCTTCGACTCCAGCCTCGCCAAGGCCAACGGAAGGCTCGTCAAGGTCTTCGGCTGGTACGACAACGAGTGGGGTTACGCCAACCGCACCATCGACCTCGTCGACCTCGTTTCCCGCACCCTGCACTGACCGAACTCCACGGACCGCGAGGAGCAGACGATGTCGTCCGCAGCCCTGACCGACCTGGACGGGTTGCCGCTCCTGGCGAGCTTGTCCCACACCCATCGCGCCGCACTGGCCGGGATCAGCACGCGCGAGGACTTCGACCCCGGCACCAGGCTGTTCGAGCAGGGGACATCGGCCGACCGCTGCTGGATCCTGCTCAAGGGCTGTGCCGTGGTCGACTCGGACGCGCCCGGCCACGGTCGGATGGCCGTGCAGAGCGTCGGCCCCGGCGAACTGCTCGGCTGGTCCTGGCTGCTCCCGCCGCACCGGTGGCACTTCGGCGCCACCGTCGTCTCCCCCACCACCGCCGTCGTGGTCGACGCGAGTGAGCTGCGGAAGCTCGCCGACGCCGACCCCGTCCTGGGCTACCGGCTCTCGCTGATCCTCGTCGAAGCCCTGGTGAGCAGGCTCCAGGCCACCAGGATCCGGCTGATCGACCTGCACCACAACCCCGGCGGCCACTGACCCCCGGCGAACACGTCGACTCCGCGCCACCCCCTGAGCAGCGCGGAGTCGACGTGTTCGCCGGTCAGCCGCGACGTCCTCCCTTCCGCCGGGTCAGTGCACGCTCCCGCCACTTGTCCAGTTCCACCAGGACGTAGGCGACAGCGCTCGCCACCACGATCAACCCCCAGTCCCGCCAGTCGATCGGGCTCGTGTGGAACAGTCCGTTCATCGCGGGCAGGTAGGTGAACAGCAGTTGCAGCCCCGCCGTCACGGCGATTCCACCGAGCAGCCAAGGGCTCCGGGTGATCGGCACCCCAGGGCGCAGGTCCTCCAGCGACCGGCAATTGAGCAGGTAGGCGATCTGAGCGGCCACGAACACGTTGACCGCCACCGTCCGCGCCTCCTCCACCGGCGCACCGGAGGTGAGCCACCAGTGGAACGCCCCGAACGACAGTCCCAGGAGGACGGTCGACACGAACAGGACGCGCCGCACGAGCCTCCCGGTGAGCAGCGGCAGTGTGGGCGGCAGCGGTGGCCTGCGCATCACATCGGGCTCGCGCGGTTCGAACGCCAGCGTCAAGCCCAGCGCAACGGCGGTGGTCATGTTGATCCACAGGATCTGCACCGGCAGGACCGGCAGCGCGGTGCCGAGCACGACCGCGGTGAGGATCACCAGGCCTTCGGCCATGTTCGTCGGCAGCGTCCAGATGATGAACTTGCGCAGGTTGTCGAAGACCGCGCGCCCTTCTTCGACTGCGGCTCGGATCGAGGAGAAGTTGTCGTCGGCCAGCACCATGTCCGCGGCCTGCTTCGCGACCTCCGTGCCGCCCCGACCCATGGCGACGCCGATGTCCGCGCGGCGCAGCGCGGGCGCGTCGTTGACCCCGTCGCCCGTCATCGCGACGACATGGCCCTGCCGCTGGAACTCCTTGACCAGGCGCAGCTTCTCCTCCGGCGTCACCCTGGCGTAGACGCCGTCCTCGGGGATGTCGAAGGTCCGAGCGATGGCCCGAGCCGTGACCGGGTGGTCACCGGTGATCATCCGGACGTCGATGCCCGCCGTGCGGCACTCCCGGACGGCCTCGATCGCCTCCGGTCGCGGCGGGTCGTGCATCGCTTGCAGGCCGAGGAGTTCCACGTGGCCGCGCAGGTTCTCCTCCGTCAACTCGGAGCCCGCGGACAACCGGGCCGAGCCGATGGCCAGGACCCGCAGCCCTGCCGCGGCCAGGTCGTCGGTTGAGGTCGGCTCTTCGGGGTTCCCGGTCAGGTCGAGGATCCGCTCGACCGCGCCTTTGAGGTACACGACGCCGCCGGCGTGCGACGTGGCCATGTACTGGCGTTCGGAGGTGAATGGCAGGACGTCGAGCCTGTGGGGCACGTCCCGCAGGTCCAGTCCAGCCTTGCGCGCGGCCACGACCAGCGCGGCCTCGGTGGGGTCGCCGACCGCCGTCCAGGCGCCGTGCTCCTCGACGATCCGCGCGTCGTTGCACGCCAGGCCCGCCAGCAGGCACTCGCGCAGCTCAGGGGTCACGGGCGTCGAGAAGTCGCCGTCCGGGTCGTAACCGACACCTGTCACGTCCACGGAGTGGCCGGAGACCACGACGGTGCGGACGGTCATCGCGTTCGCGGTGAGCGTGCCGGTCTTGTCCGTGCAGATGGTCGTGGTGCTGCCCAGCGTCTCCACGGCGGGCAGGCGTCGGATGATCGCGTTGCGGCGGGCCATCCGGGCGACGCCGATGGCGAGCGTCACGGTGACCGCGGCGGGCAGGCCCTCCGGGATCGCGCCGACGGCGAGGGCGACCGCGGCGGTGACCATCACGCCGAGCGGTTCCCCGCGCACCAGGCCGATCACCACGCTGACGGCCGCCAGCCCGAGGATGACGACCGTCAGCAGCTTGGCGAAGCGGTCCAGCTTGCGGGTCAACGGGGTGCGCACGGTGGACGTGCTGCCCACGAGCCGGTGGACGCGGCCGATCTCGGTGTCCGCACCGGTCGCCACGACGACACCGCGCCCGCTGCCCGCGGTGACCAGGGTGCTGGAGTAGGCCATGTTCGTGCGGTCGGCCAGTGCGGTGTCGTGGGGCAGCGGGAGCGGGTCCTTCGCCACGGCGGCGGACTCACCGGTCAGCGCCGACTCGTCGACCGCGAGTTCCCCGGTGCGCACCAGCCTGAGGTCGGCGGGCACCTGGTCGCCGGGTTCGAGCGTGACCAGGTCGCCGGGAACGAGGTCGTCGGAGGAGATCCGCGTCGCCTGCCCGTCACGGATGACGGTGGCCTCGGTGTGGACCATGGCGATCAGCGCGTCCAGCGCACGTTCGGCTCGAAGTTCCTGCACGAACCCGATCAGGGCGTTGACGACCACGACGGCGAACACGACCGAGGCGTCCACCGCCTCCCCGAGCACGGCGGTCAGCACGGCGGCGCCGAGCAGCACGTAGATCAACGGGTTGTTGACCTGGTCGATCAGTTGGAACACCCAGCCTCGGCCTCGTGGCGGGGGCAGGGTGTTGGGTCCCAGGTCCGCCAGTCTCCGCTGGGCTTCGGCCGCTGTCAGGCCGGTGTCCGCGTCGGTTTCGGCGAGCAGGACCACCTCGTGCACCGGCATCCCGTGGTGCACAGCGGTCTCGACGAGTTCAGCGGTGGTGAGGGGCACGGTCACTCCTGGCCTTTCGCGCGCAGGCCGCGCAGGTACGGGTCCACCGGCGACGCGGGTTCGATCCGCACGCGGGCGTCCACGACCTGGCAGCGCTCATCGGTCGCGATCACCGGGTTGAGGTCGAGTTCGGCGATCTCGGGAACGAGTTCGGCCAGCTTCGCCACCCGCAGCAGCACGTCGCGCACCGGCGCCTCCGCCACGTCGAGGAACACTTCTTCGGCGGCCCGGAACCCGTGCAGGAGGTCGTCGGCGTCAGCGGCGGACAGCGGCGCGAGCGCGGCGGCGCGGTCGTCGACGAGGTCGGTGTCGATGCCGCCGAGCCCGGTGACCACCAGCGGCCCGAACTCCTGGTCGTTGACCACACCCACCAGTAGTTCCCGACCGCGGCCCGCCATCGGCTGGACGAACGCGCCGCGCAGCCGGTCGCCGAACAGCGCCCGGAACCGGCTGAACGCGTCCGCGGCGGCTTCCGGGGTTTCCAGGTCGAGTACAACGCCGCCGCCCTTGCTCTTGTGCAGCAGGTCGACCGCGATCGCCTTCAGCACGACGGGACAGCCGAATCCGCGCTGCGCGGAGGCAGTGGCCTCGGCGGTGGTCGTCACGACCCCGCCGAGCACGGGCAGTCCGAAGGCGCTCAGCAGTTCGACCACCTGGTCCGGGGCGAGCCATCCGTCGCCGTGATCGTCCTCCAGGTGCCGCGCGACAACCGCACGTGCTCTGTCCAGGTCGATCCCGTCGAGTTCGTCCCCACCAGCGGGACGCGCCAACCAGCCCGCTCGCTCGGCGAGCCTCGCGAGCACGGCGGCGGCCTGGGCCGGATCGGTGTAGCTGGGCACCGGCCCGGACTCCACGGCCGCCACCTGCCCGGCGTCGACCGCGAGGACAGGCTTGCCTTCCACCGGGTGAACACCGCTCGCCGGGTCGCCCAGCGCGGTGGGAACCGTGACCACGATGACCGCGTCCACGCCCGGATCGGCCGCGACCGCGTCGAGGCAGCGGGCAAAGGTCCGCTCGTCCACGACCGCGGTGGTGTCGACGGGGTTGCGCGTGCTGGCCGTGGCGGGCAGCAGCGCACGCAGGGCCGCGATCGTGGCGCTCGACAGTTCGGCGACCTCGAGGCCGTTGTGCACGCAAGCATCGGCCGCCAGCACGCCGAGCCCGCCCGCGTTGCTGAGCACGGCGACGGATCGACCGTCGGGCAGCGGCTGGCCGTGCAGTGCCGCGAGCACGTCCACCAGTTCGGCGACGCCGTCGACGGCGGTGATGCCCGCTTGCCGGAACAGGGCGTCGCGGGTGATCGCCGGGGTGGCGGTCGCGGCCGTGTGCGACGCGGCGGCACGCTGCCCCGCCTCGGAACTGGCCGACCGGATCGCGAGCACCGGCTTGCGGCGGGCGACCCGCCGGGCCAGTCGGGCGAACTTGCGCGGGTTGCCGAAGGACTCCAGGTACAGCACGACGGCACGGGTGTGCTCGTCGCGTTCCCACCACAGCAGCAGGTCGTTGCCGCTGACGTCGTACTTGTCGCCCGTGGACACGAGGTTGGAGGTGCCGAGGCCGATCCGGCGCAGCCGTTCGACCACGGCGATGGCGATGCCGCCGGACTGGGTCACCACTCCGACGTCACCGGTGTTGGTGCGGGTGCGGGCGAAGGTGGCGTTCATGCTCACGCCGGGTTCGCCGCTGGAGACGCCGAGGCAATTCGGGCCGACGACGCGCATACCGTGCTCGCAGACGGCGGTCATCAGTCCCCGTGCCAGCTCCGGGTGCTCGGTGACCCCGGCGGTGATGACGACCAGTGCCTTGACACCACGTCGTCCGCACTGCTCGGCGGCGGCGGGCACCTTGTCCGCGGGTACGCACAGCACCGCCAGTTCGGGTACGTCCGGCACCTCGGCGATCGACGCGTAGCAGGCGACGCCCGCGACCGAGGTCGCGTGCGGGTTGACCGCGTAGAGATCACCGGCGAAATCGCCGGCGACGAGGTTGCGCAGCAAGGCGTTCCCGACGCCGGTTTCCTTGCGGCTCGCGCCGATCACGACGATCGACGTCGGCTTCAGCACCGCGCGCAGGCTCTGGACTTCGGCGGTGAGCTCGCGGTCGGCGACCGCGTCGAGGTAGGTATCCACCGGTTCGAGCCCGAGGTCGACGTGCACGACGTCGCTGTCGGCGGTGACCGTCCACACCAGACCCATGTTGGTGAAGACGTGCAGCATGCGGGAGTTGATGGTCATGACGTCGGCGACGAAGCGGCGTAGGCCGCGGCGGACCGCGAGCGAGCAGAGGCGTTCGAGCAGCAGTGTGCCGACCCCGTGCGCCTGCTCGGCGTGCGAGACGACCAGCGCCACCTCCGCCTGCGTCGGCACGTCCAGGACGATGTAGCTCGCCGCGCCGAGCAGCCTGCCGTCGCGAAAAGCCCCCACCGTCACATGGTTCGGGTCGTCCGGTGTGGCCATCCGGCTGACGAAGTCCTCCAACTGCCGGGGTGAGGTCGTGAAGAACCTGAGGTAGCGGTCCTCCAGCGGCAACGACTCGTGCAGCACCAGCAGCGCGCCGACGTCGCCCGCTCCCAGTTCCCGCACCGCCACCACCGTGCCGTCGGTCAGCAGAGCGCGGTCCGGTTCCAGGTTCACGGCCATGACAAGCCTCTCTCGCGTGGTGGTCGAGCGTCGTCAGTAGAGCGGGCCGGGGGTGATGGGCGCGCTGGAGCGCAGCGGGTGCTCGTGCGCCGGTTCCACGGCGGGGCCGTTGATCACGACGACCGGGCAGGACGCGTGGTGCACGCAGTACAGGCTCACCGAGCCGAGCAACGTCGCCATGACCGCCCCGAGCCCACGGCGTCCCACGACCAGCAAGGACGCGTGCTTGGCGGCCTCCACCAAGGCCAGCTTCGCTTCCTCCGCCGCGGCGGTCGTGCGGATCTCGACCTCGGTCGTCACCCCGGCCACGGCGGTGTCGAGCACGTCCTGCTGCGCGGCGCGCAACTCCTCGGGCAGCATCCCGATCATCATGTCGATCGGCACGGCGCCGACCGCCATGCCGAAGTCCCGGTGCTGCCCGGTGATCGCCTCGACGGCGCAGCCGCGCCGCGCCGCCTCCTCCACCGCCCACGCCAGGGCCGCCTGGCTCGCCGGGGATCCGTCCACGCCGACCACGATCGGCCGGGAGTCGAAGTCGTTCATGATCCGCTCCTCCTGTGCTGGTGGCATCGAGCTTCTCCGTTCGGCGTGGCGCCGGTCAGTGGCGGCAGTCCCGCGCGGCCGGGACTTTCGACCCTTCGGGTTCGCCGGGCCCTGCCGGAGGGGGACGTTGGCCCCTGCCGGGGTGTGCTCGCCGGGAGCAGCCTGGGAGGAGGACCAAGCGACGAGGAGGCTCGGCATGAGGTCACCCGTGATCGTGGTCGGCGTGGACGGTTCCGAGGCCGGGCGCTCGGCACTGCGCTGGGCACTTGAGGAGGCGATCCGCACGGGCGCGTTCGTCGAGGCGACGACAGCGTGGGTGCGCGAGCCCGCGACGGCCCCCGACAGCGGGACTCCGCACCGGAAACATCCCGCGCGGGACCTGCACCGGGTCGTGGAGGAGGTTCGCGCCGAGGTGCCCGGCGCGCCCGACGTGGCGGAGGTGACGGTCGTCGGCGACCCCTCCACCGTGCTGGTCGGGGCCTCTCGGCAAGCCGACCTGCTCGTGGTCGGCACGCGGGGAGGCGGCCCGCTCGTCGACCTCGTGATGGGCAGCGTCGCGTCCGACTGCGTGCGGCACTCGGCCTGTCCAGTGGTCGTGATCCCACCCGGCGTGCACGTCTAGCGCTTACGCGGACGGGCCGTGTTCCCCCTGAGCATCAAGGGGAACACGGCCCGTTCCGGTGGCCTAGGAGGTAGGCCGGACCACCGCGAGCGGGCACGGGGCGTGGTAGACCAGCGCCTGGCTGGTCGACCCCAGCAGCATCCCGGTGAACCCGCCGTGGCCCCGGCTGCCGACCACGAGGAGCTGCGCCGACTCGGCCAGCTTCAGCAGCGCGCGGACCGGCCGGTCCCGCAGCACGACGCGGTCCACGTGGACGTCGGGGTACTTCTCCTGCCACCCGGCCATCCGTTCGGCGAGCAACCGCTGCTCGGCCTCGTCCACCTTCTCCCAGTCGATCGCGAGCCGCGCCTCGTTGTACGGGCTGTCGACCAGGAAGTCGGTCCACGTCATCACCGCCGTCAGCGGCACGCCTCGGGTCGACGCGGCGGCGAAGGCGAACTCGATCGCGGCCTCGCTGGCGGGCGATCCGTCCACGCCGACCACCACCGGCGCGTCGTCCGCCGGTGTGCCGCGCACCACCACGACCGGGCAGTGACCGTGCGCGGACAGCCCCACGGCCGTCGAGCCGATCAGCAGGCCGGTGAACCCGCCGAGGCCCTGCGAGCCGAGGACGACCATCCGGGCACCCTTCGACTCCCCGATGAGCACCGGCACGGCTGCTCCGATCGCCGTCACGGCCTCGACGTCGACGTCGGGCCGGGCCTCGCGTGCGACTGCTTCCGCCGCGGTGAGCCAGGTCTTGGCCTGGTCCTCCATGGCCTGGCGCACCTCGTACTCGGTGATCAGCAGTTCGGGGTACCCCCTGACGGGAACCAGCAGGGCGTGCACCAGGCGCAGGGGAATCCGGTGCCGAGCGCATTCCCGTGCCGCCCACGCGACCGCTTCGAGAGCCGAACTCGACCCGTCGACGCCGACGACGACCGGTGCGGGTGTTCCTGTCATGGCAAGTCCTTTCCGGTTCGGACCGTCGCGGTCGCGACGCCCAGCACTCCCTCGGCCAGCGCGGCGACGACGCGCTGGAATTCGGCGTCGGCGAACTCGGTGTCGATGGTCACCTCACCGTCGTGCACGGACACAGACCACTCATCAGGGCCGCCGTAGACCTCCAGGCGGTGCCGCACGTCCGCGGCGATGGCCGAGTCGGTCCTGGCGAGCGCGCGCACCAGGTCGCGGCGGGTCACCACGCCGACGACCCGCGAGCCGTCGATGATCGGCAGGCTCCGCACGCGGTCGTCGAGCATCACCCTGGCGAGCAGCTCGACGGATGATCCAACACCCATGCCGAACGCGGGCGTGGTCATCACCTGTTCCACGGGGGCGCCGGGTGACTCGGGTCGGGTGTCGTACCGGCTGTGCAGCAGGTCGGCCTCGGTCACGATACCGACCATGCGCCGCTCCGCGTCGACGACGGGCAACGCGGTGAACCCGTGCGACACCAGCAGCGCCGCCGCTTCGCGGATCGGTACGTCGGGCGTCACGGTCACCGCCGGTTGGGTCATGATGTCCTTGGCGCGCATGGGTTTCCTCCTGGTCGTGAGTCCGCCTCCCAGGCTAGGGAGGAGGCGGCACGAACAACGCGGTCGTTGGTCCCGAGGAGACCGGGTCCGATGGTCATCGGGGGCCGGTCGTCACGCCCGCGCCTTCTCGGCGTCCTCGGCGGCGGCGGTCCACTCGATCTTGGGCGGGAGCACGACGACAGGGACGTGGGAACGCCTCACGCAGGCCGAACTCACCGAGCCGAGCACGATCTTGCGCAGGTGTTCACCGCGGTGCCCCGCGACCACCAGCAGGGCCGCGTCGCTCGCGACGCGGACCAGTTCATCCGCGGGGTCGCCCTCGGTGGTGACCTGCTCGACCGGGGGCACCGTGGACCGTCCGGCGACGGCGGTCCGCACGGATTCGGCGAGCGCCTCCACCGCACGCGTCCGCACCTCCTGCAGCGACGTCGGCACCCAGTCCGACATGGGCTCGAAGTTCCACACCCGCACGGCCTTCACCGGGCACCCGCGGATCAGCGCCTCGTCCAGGGCCCAGTCCAGGGCGTGCTGAGCCGCCTCAGACCCGTCCAGACCCACCACGATCGCCTTCTGCTCGCTCATCACGACTCCCCGATCATCGAATTCCGCTCTGTCACCACCCAGCCTGGAAGCGGACGACGGCGCGGAACAGGACCAAAGGTCCACGACGCGGGGACCGGAATGCCCTCGCCGCCGCCCGGTCCCGACGACGACCCTGCTGGAGAGGTCGAGGTGGAGGAGGGCTCCGATGGAGCACAGGAAGGTCATCGTGGTGGGCGTGGACGGCTCCCCGGCGAGCACTGCCGCGCTGCGGTGGGCGTTGGCACAGGGCCCGAGCACCGTGGAGGCGGTGATGGCGTCCGCCCGCGTCGGCGGGTTCGTCCCCGCGGTGTCCTTGGGCATCCACCCGTACGCCCACCAGCCGGAGGCTGATCACCGGCACCCGGAACAGCGGTTGCACGACGCGGTCACCGAGGCCGTCACGGACATGCCGGACGCGCCCGAGGTCGCCGAGATCGTCGTCGTGGGCGACGCCGGCGCGGCACTGGTCCAAGCGTCCCTGAGGGCGGACCTGCTGGTGATCGGCGCCAAGGGGCGCGACCCAATGGTGGACGTATTCCCCGGCGGCGTCGCGTCGCACTGCGTACGGCACGCCGCCTGCCCCGTCGTGGTCATCCCTCCCGCGCTGGTCGGCTGACGCACTTCACCGCAAGTCGATCAACGACGACCCCTGCACGGGGGACTTTGGTCCCGGCGTCGGCGTTGCGCCCAGCTCTGTCCGCACCGGTCTCCGAGCGCCATCGTGGCACCAGGACCGCATACGAGAGCAGGAGGTTCCCCGCCATGACGCAGACTCGCCCCGAACAGCCGACGTCGACCGGCCCGCACGAGCTGCTGGTCGACCGCTTCGCGCCCCGGTCGGACTTCACCCTCGCCCACCACCGGCTCGTGGACGCGGACCCGGACACCGCGTACCGCGCGGTGCGGGAGTTGGACCTCACCGAGGTCCACGGCACACTGGTCGACACGTCGATGTGGCTCCGCAGCATCCCGGAGCGGGTGAAGTACCGCAAGCGCGGCCCGGTGCGCACCCCGACGAGGCTGACGTTGGACGACCTCGCCGCCGGGTCGGAGCGGGTCGTCCTCGGCGAACGGCCGGGTGAGGAGATCGCCTTCGGCGCTGTCGGGCGCTTCTGGCAGCCGGTGGTCGAATGGCGGCCGGTCGAACCCCGCGACTTCGTCGACTTCTCCGAGCCGGGGTTCGGCAAGATCGTCTGCTCGTTGTCCGTCCTGCCCTACGGCACCCGGCGCTCACTGGTCACCTACGACGTGCGCACGATCTTCGACGACCCCCCTTCGTGGGTGGGGTTCCGCAGGTATTGGCGCGTGGTCAAACCCTTCGTCGGGGTGATCCAGCGCGCGGCGCTGCGGACCATCGCGGACACCGCCGAGCGCGGCGGACCACGATGAACCCCGTGGTGCGGACCGAGCGGCTGACCAAGCGCTACGGGCACACCACCGCGCTGCGCGATCTCGACCTGGAGGTCAGCGGAGGTGAGGTGTTCGGTCTGCTCGGGCCCAACGGCGCGGGGAAGACGACCACGTTGCGGCTGCTGGTCGATCTGATCCGCCCGACCAGCGGGCGGGTGCTCCTCTTCGGTGAGGACGTGGCCGCCGACTCCGTCGAAGCGCGTCGCCGGGTCGGCTACCTACCGGGGAACCTCGCGTTGTACGACGACCTGACCGGCGCAAAACTGCTGAAGTTGTTGGCCGGGCTGAGGAACCACGCCGACCTGACCGTCGCGCACCGGCTGGCCGAGCGGCTCGACCTGGACCTCGATCGCCGGGCGGGCGAGCTGTCGAAGGGCAACCGGCAGAAGCTCGGGGTCGTTCAAGCCTTCCAGCACCAACCCGACCTGCTCGTGCTCGACGAGCCCGCGAGCGGCTTGGACCCGTTTGCTCAACGGGAACTGCACGCCGCGGTCCGCGAGCACGCGGACGCGGGCGGCACCGTGCTGTTCTCCTCCCACGTGCTGTCGGAGATGGAACAGGTGGCCGACCGGGTGGGCATCCTGCTCGACGGCCGCCTCGCGGTGGTCGACCGCGTCGCCAACCTGAAGGCCAATGCCCTGCGCGCCTTGACCTTCACGTTCGACACACCGGTCGATGCCGGGGTGTTCGACCGGATTCCCGGTGTGCGCGACGTGACCGTCAGCGGTTGCACCGTCGCGTGCCGGGTGGTCGGCAACGTCGGTGAACTGGTCCGGGCGGCCGCCGGTCTGGGCCTGGTGAACGTGACCAGCGCGGAGCCGGACCTGGAGGACATCTTCCTGGACTACGTCGAGAAGCGGGAATCCCATGTCACGTGATCTGGTGGTGAAGTCGTTGCGGGACAACAGGGCTGGCACGATCGCGTGGGGCTTGGTGCTCGTCGCCAGTGTCGCGCTGCAAATGGCCGTCTACCCCACCGTGCGCGACGCGGCAGCCGGTTTCGAACAGCTCCTGTCGTCCTACCCCGAGGCGTTCAAGGCGATGTTCGACATCCAGGGTACCTTCGCGGACGGCGCCGGGTACGTGCGAGCCGAGGTGTTCGGTCTCTTCGCGCCGCTGGTGGTGCTCGGGGTCGCCATCGGTCAGGCGAGCCGCTGCACCGCTGGCGAGGAACGCGCGGGAACCATGGACCTGCTGGTGGCCAACCCGGTGTCGCGCCGGGAGGTGCTGCTGGACAAGGCGTTCGCCGTTCTCGTCGACCTGGTGGTGGTCGCCGCCGCGCTCGCGGCGGTGCTCCTCGCGGCGAACGCCCTGGTGGGGCTGGACATTCCGCCTGTCGACCTGGTGGTCGCCAGCCTGCTGAGCGCCGTGCTCGCCCTCCCGTTCGGTGCGCTGGCCCTGCTGGTGGGTGCGCTCACCGGCAGCCGGGGCTTGGCCGTCGCAGCGCCCGTAGGGGCAGCGGTCGTGACGTTCCTGGTCCAAACCCTCGCCGAACTCGCGGACTGGCTGCGTCCGTGGCGAGTGCTGTCCCCGTTCCACCACGCCGGTTTGGGTGACGCTGTCTCCGGGAACGCCGACGCGCTGGGCGCGCTCGTGCTCCTCGGCACGGCCGGAATCCTGCTCGCCCTCGCCGTGCTCGCCTTCGAACGCCGAGACCTCGCCACCCGGTGACCAACGCCGCGGACCCGAGGACGTTGGTCCCTGCGTCATCCGGTCCGCACCCTGTTCGGCGTCGCGGCAGCTCTGCTGACCGGGCGGCCCGTGTCGGAACGCGGGACGTTCGTGAGGGCTCTCGGTGTCGTCGCTCTCGCAACGGGCCTCGCCGCGCTGTGGACCGGGAACGAGCTCCTGCTGGCGATGTTCATCGGTCTGATCGTCGCCACGTGGGCGCTCGACACGACGATCCACGCCAGGGTGCTGCCCGCGGCTCACCACAGGGGTGTCACGGCGGGCCACACCTGACAACCACGTGATCGAGGCCGCGCGCACTCACGCGGCCTCGATCACGCTACGTCCGCAGTCGTCTGCCGACCGCTTTCAGGTAGGTGCCGACCGGCATCCCGGCGAACAGTCGGCTCTCCAGCCCGATCGAACTCCGCTCGTCGAGAAACCTCAACGCGGGTTCCGCCGAAGGCCCGCGGAACAGCGCCGCGAACGCGCGTTCCAGTTGCCGCGGGTCGCGGGTCACCACGTCGAGGAGCGCGGCGTCGAACACCCGGTGCCTCGCGCTCACCGCGGGCAGGTCGAAGGGGTGGCCGTGCTCGACCAGCGACCGCACGACGGCGGCGCTGTCGCGTTGCACCCGCTGGTAGGAATAGCCGGTGCTCGCCTTCACCATGCCCGCGGGGGTGCCGATCGTCAGCACGGAACCGCGACGACGCGGCGCTGTTCCCGCGGTCAACCGCAGCACAGAGCCCTCCTCGTGCACCACCTCGCACCGCCCCGCGTGAAGCACGTCGTCGAGGTAGGCCGCCAACGCGGCGTGCTGCGCGTCGACACCGGGGAGCGGCGCGTCGGGAGCGATGAACGCGGTGTGCTCCACGAGCGCCTCAGTCGGCGAGACGGGCAGGACGTAGAGGAACGCCGGGCAGCAGACCTGGCTCGTCCGGAAGTCGAACAGCGTCGGCGCCTCCGGGTCGAAAACCGGACGCTCGACGCGAACACGCCGACCTCGGAACACCAGCCGCGCGTCCACCGGAGGCGGGTCCAGCGGACCCACGACGCTGTCGAACACCCACCGCGCTTCGACCGGTTCACCGTCGACGACCACCCGCGCACCGCCGTCGGAGGTGGTGATCCCGTCCACGTGGCCGTGGCGGAACTCGAAGCGCCCCAAAGGCTCCGCGATGTGCCGGACTACACGGCTGAAGTCGGCGCCCCGCACCACCTGGTACCGGAAGCGGCCGAGGGACAGCGTGCGGCTCCGACCACCGACGTGCACCCGGACGCGGTCGAACCTGCTCGACACCGCTGTGTCGAGCAGGTTCGACCGGTCGGCCCACGACGACCAGGCGATGGCCTCGACCGGGTGGCTGCCGTCTTCGACGACCACCACCTGTTCGTTCCACCTGGTTTCCAGGGCGAGGTGAGCAGCAAGGGACAGTCCGCTCAGACCGCCTCCCGCGATCACGACCGTCATGTGTGGACCGCTTTCGCCCGTGCACCCGCGACGCGGGCGCGGGCAACGCCGACCTTCACGGCGATCAATGCCCCTCTTCGGGAGTCCGCTCCTCGTGGACAGCGGCGATCGGCGGCTTCGCCCGCTCGACCTCGATCGACCACTCCTTGGCCAGCGCGGCGATCGCCGCGACCGCGGTCACCACCGGGGCGGCGATGGCGGCGACCACACCGGCGGTCACGGGGATCTCGATGATCGTGTGGCCGTGGTCGTTCTTGACGACGATCCGGCGGACGTTCCCCTCGTGGATCAGCTCCTTGACCTTGTCCACCAGCGCTTGCCCGCGGACTCGGTCGGTGGTCGTGGACGTCGGGTCGTTGGTGACGGTCATCGCTTCTCCCAGCGCTCGGTGAACCGACCGGGGTGTTCACCCTCGGTCGGTTCAAGGCTCCCGCTCCCGCCCGCACGTGGGCAGTGCGGTTGGTCCCCGGTCGTCGATGACGTTCGGCACTGCCGCCGGGGATGGTGGTTCCGCAGGCTGGTGCCATGACGACGGACACGCCGGAAGTGCTGTCCTGCAAAGGTCTCCGCAAGCGGTTCGACGACGTGACCGCGGTCGACGACGTGTCGTTCACGATCGCCGCGGGTGAGACCTACGGACTGCTCGGCCCGAACGGCGCGGGCAAGACGACGATCATCTCGATGGTCGCGGGCATCCTGCGCCCCGACGCGGGCGACGTGCTCGTCGAAGGTGTCCCGGTGTCCACCAGGACGACCGAACCCAAGGGGCGCATCGGTTACGTGCCGCAGGAACTCGCCGTGTACCCCGATCTCACCGGGCGAGAGAACCTGACGTTCTTCGCGCGCCTGCAAGGGCTTTCGCGCGTTGCCGCGGCACGCCGGGTGGCGCACGTGCTCGGCGTGGTCGGTTTGACCGACCGCGCCGACGACCGCGCCGAGCACTACTCGGGCGGGATGAGACGGCGCCTGCACATCGGTATGGGTCTGCTGCACGAACCGATCCTGCTGGTGCTGGACGAACCGACCGCGGGTGTCGACCCGCAGAGCCGCAACGCGATCATGGACAACATCCGCGAACTCGCGCACAGCGGGCTCGCGATCCTCTACACCACCCACTACATGGAGGAAGCCGAACGGCTGTGCGATCGCGTGGGCGTCATCGACGCCGGTCGGCTGGTCGCCGAGGGCACGAGGCGTGAGCTGGTCGCGCTGCTGGGTGAGCGGGACCGGATCTCGCTGTCGGTGGACGGCGACCTCGGCCACGCGGAGGACGTCGCCAGGCTGGTTCCCGCCGTGCTCGGCGTCGCCGCGCGCGGGCGCGGTCTGGAGCTGCTGGTGCACGACGCGCGCCAGTGCCTGCCGGCAGTGCTGTCCGCGCTGGCGGAGGAGGACGTGCGCGTCCGCGCGGTCGAGGTCGACGAACCGAACCTGGAGACGGTGTTCCTGCACCTGACCGGCAGAGCGCTGCGGGGGTGACGATGTGCGCGCATCTCTCCTGATCGCGGCGAAGGACCTCCGGCAGCGCCTGCGGGACCGGTCGGTGCTCGTGTTCACCCTCGTGCTCCCACTCGGGTTGGGCTTGGTGTTCAGCCTGGTGCTGGGCGATCTCGCCGACGGGAACGACGTCTTCCGGTACGCGGTCGCGGACGCCGACGGCGGACAGGTGGCTGCGGTCTTCACCCACCAGGTGCTGCCCGCGGCGAGCGAGGGCGGCGCGATCACCGTGCGGACCGCCTCGTCGACGCAGGAGGCGCTGCGACTGGTGGACGACGGTGACGTGACGGCGGCCTTCATCCTGCCTCCTGCTTTCACCGCGCGGGTCATGGCGGGCCAGGAGGCGGTGATCGAGGTCGTCGGCGACGTCGACGCCCCGCTGGGCACCGGCGTGGCCCGGTCGCTCGCCGAGTCGTTCACGGCGCGGCTGACCTCCGTACGCGTGTCCGTCGCCGCCGCTCTGCGGGCCGGTTCCACGCGCGACCCGGCCCGCCTCGCCGCCGAGGCGGCATCCGTACCCGACCCGCTGCGCCAGGTCGAGATCCCGGCGTCGCGACGCGAACTGGACGCGACCACGTACTACGCGGCGGGCATGTCGGTCTTCTTCCTGTTCTTCACCGTCCAGTTCGGCGTCACGAGCCTGCTGGACGAACGGCGGGCGGGCACGCTGGCCAGACTCCTCGCCTCACCCATCCGCCCGTTGTCGGTGCTCCTGGGCAAGCTGATCACCAGCCTCGTCGTCGGCACGGTCGGCACCGCCGTGCTGGTGGCCGCCACGAGCGTGCTGATGGGCGCGCGGTGGGGCCATCCGGTCGGTGTGGGGATCCTGGTGCTCACCGGTGTCCTCGCCGCCACAGGAGTCGTCGCCGTGGTGGCCTCGCTGGCCCGGACCTCGGAGCAGGCGGGCGGATGGCAGGCGGTCGTGGCGATCTCCCTCGGCGCGTTGGGAGGGGCGTTCTTCCCGGTGGCGCAGGTCGGCGGCCCGCTGGCCGTGATCAGCCTCGTGTCGCCGCACCGCTGGTTCCTGCGCGGTCTGGCCGACCTCGCCGGGGGTGATGTTCGCGCCGTGCTGCCGTCCGCGGGAGCGCTGACGGCGTTCGCGCTCGTCGGTTTCGGCACGGCGTACCTGCTGGGGCGCCGGGAGGTGCGGCTGTGAAGGCACTGACCATCGCCGGGACGAACCTGCGTCGGATGTTCCGCGATCGCACCAGCCTGTTCTTCGTGTTCGTGCTGCCGCTCATGCTCATCCTCGTGCTGGGGGCGGCGTTCGGTGGTCCCAGCACGCCGAAGATCGGTGTGGTCGGCGTCGACTCGGGGCACTTCCTGGACGCTCTCCGCGCCGATCGGGGTTTTCGCGTCGATACCGTGGCGCGCGAGGGCGACCTGCTCGCGGCGGTCGAACGCGGAGAACTGGCGGCGGGCCTGGTCGTGCCGCCCTCACTGTCCGGGGAGGTTCGCCTCGTCGTCCGCCAGGACGGCGCAGGCGAGCAGGCGCGCCTGCTGGTGGCCGCCGTGATCGCGGCGGAGAACGGCAGGCTCGCATCCGGGGAGTTCGTGGCCCGCGTCGCTGGAACGGATACCGCGGACGCGATGTCCATCGTGGACTCGGTCGCCGCGGTCACACCGGTCGTATCGGTGTCCACCAGCAGCACGGGCGACGCCCTGTTCCCGGCGGACCTGGGCCGGTTCTCGCTCGGCGCGTCGAGCCAACTGCTGCTGTTCATGTTCCTCACCACGATGAACAGCTCGGTGGCGCTGATCGAGTCCCGCAGGCTCGGGATGTCCAGGCGCATGGTCGCCACCCCCACCTCGACGGCCACGATCATGCTCGGCGAAGGCCTGGGCCGGGTGGCCGTCGCCCTCGTGCAGGGTGTCTTCATCATCGCGGGCACCTCGCTGCTGTTCGGCGTGCGCTGGGGCGACCCGCCGGCCGCCGCCGCGCTCACGCTGGCCTTCGCGCTCGTCGCGGGCGGGGCGGGGATGCTGCTGGGATCGCTGTTCCGGACCGAGCAGCAGGCAGGCGGCTTCGGTGTCCTCACCGCACTCGGCCTGGCCGCCCTGGGCGGCTGCATGGTGCCCCTGGAGCTGTTCGGCGGCGTGATGCGCGACGTCGCCCTGTTCACCCCGCACGCCTGGGCCAACCAGGGGTTCGCCGAAGTCGCCAGCCGGAGCGGAACCCTGCCCGGTGTACTGCCCGAACTCGGCGTCCTGTCCGGGTACGCGGCGGTGCTGTTCGCGCTCGGCGCGTGGCGACTGCGAGCCGTGCTCACGAGGTGACGGGACACGGGACTTCCGTGCCCGCCAAGAGGACCTCCGACTCCCCACCCGCGCCGCGCGCGGGACGACCGTGGAAGCAGGAGGTCGACCATCGAAGGAGATGCCATGACCACCCACGTCGTCGGATTCGACACCCTCGGCAAGCACGACACCGCGATCGCGGGCGGCAAGGGGGCGAACCTCGGCGAACTCACCGGCGCCGGCCTGCCCGTGCCACCCGGTTTCGTGATCACCGCCGACGCCTACCTCGCCTCGATGGAGCGCGGTGGGACCCGCGACGAACTGCGGTCCGCGCTCGACACCGCCCTGCTGTCGGTCGACAGCCCGAACGAGCTGACCGCGGCGTGCGAACTGCTCCAGGATCTCGTGCGCAAGGCCGGAGTCCCGGACGACGTCCGCACGGCCGTCCTCGACGCCTACCGCGCTCTCGGACCGGGCGCCTCCGTCGCGGTGCGGTCGTCGGCGACCTCGGAGGACGGCGCCGGGACGTCGTTCGCGGGCATGAACGCCACCTACACCAACGTGACCGGCGACGCCGACCTGGTCGAGCGCGTGCGGGACTGCTGGGCGTCGCTGTTCGGCCCGCGCGTCATCGCCTACCGGGCGAGCAGGCAGATCATCGAGGAGCCCGCCATCGCCGTGGTCGTGCAGCGGATGGTCGACTCCGAGCGGTCCGGTGTGGCGTTCACCGCCGACCCGTCCACCGGCAACCGGGACCGCGTCGTCGTCGAAGGCGCGTTCGGCCTCGGTGAGGTCGTGGTCAGCGGCGCCGTGGAACCCGACACCTACGTGCTGGCCAAGACCGGACCGCGGCTGTTGGAAGCCCGTGTCGGGCACCAGACCCACAAGATCGTCCGCGGCCCGGACGGCGCCGACCTGCGCGTCGACCTCGACGAGCACACCGGGGCCGAACGGGTGCTGACCGACGACGAGGCCATCGACCTGGCCCGGCTCGCGTTGCGGGTCGAGGAGCACTACGGCACGCCCCAGGACCTGGAGTGGGCTATCGCGGAGGGCTGGACGTGGCTCGTGCAGTCCCGGCCCATCACCACCCTCGACGAAGGTGAGGCGCCAGGAACGGTGTTGCTGAACGGGCTTTCCGCGTCGCCCGGTATGGCGAGCGGCCGGGTCCGCCTGCTGGCCTCGCCATCGGAGGGCCACCGGTTCGTCGACGGCGAGATCCTGGTGGCGACCATGACCAACCCGGACTGGGTTCCCACGATGCGCCGCGCGGCCGCCCTGGTGACCGACGGTGGCGGCATGACCTGCCACGCCGCGATCGTGGCCAGGGAACTGCGCGTGCCGTGTGTCGTCGGCACCCGCAAGGCCACCCAGGTCCTGCGCGACGGTGAGGTCGTGACCGTGGACGGCGCGGGTGGGCGGGTGCTCGAAGGCGCGGTCGGCGGCCCGGTCCACACCCAGCCCCGACCGGAGGCCCCGACTACAGCGGGTGCGGTCGAGACGCTGGCCACCCGCCTCTACGTGAACCTCGCGATGCCCGAGCACGCCGAGGAGGTCGCGGCCCTGCCGGTCGACGGCGTCGGCCTGCTGCGGGCGGAGTTCATGCTCACCGAGGCGCTGAAGGGCACCCACCCCCGGTACCTGCTCGCCCACGAGACCGGCGACGAGTTCGCCACGGCCATGACCGAGGCACTGTTGCGGATCACTCGGGCGTTCTACCCGCGGCCCGTGGTGTACCGCGCCATCGACTTCCGCACCAACGAGTTCCACGACCTCGTGGGCGGCGCGGACTTCGAGCCGCACGAGGACAACCCGATGATCGGCTACCGGGGCTGCTACCGGTACGTCAAGGAGCCGATGCTGTTCGGCCGCGAACTCGACGTGCTGTCGAGGGTTCGGGAGCAGACGCCGAACCTACACCTGATGATCCCGTTCGTGCGCACGAAGTGGGAACTGGAGGCGTGCCTGGAGCAGATCGACGCGAGTCCTCTCGGCCGCCAGCGCGGCCTGCACCGGTGGGTCATGGCCGAGGTCCCCTCGGTCGCCTACTGGATCCCCGAGTACGCCAAGGCGGGCATCGACGGAGTGTCCATCGGCAGCAACGACCTCACGCAGCTCGTGCTGGGGGTCGACCGCGACTCCGAGGTGTGCGCCGAACTGTTCGACGAGTCCGACCCGGCGGTGCTCGACTTCATCACCCGGATCATCCGGGCCGCGAACGACACCGGCATCACGTCGTCGCTGTGCGGGCAGGCGCCGTCCAACCGGCCGGAGTTCGCCGAACACCTGGTGCGCCAAGGGATCACCTCGATCTCGGTGAACGCCGACGCCGTGCACGCCGCCAGGTCGGTGATCGGCTCGGCGGAACGCAGGCTGCTGCTCGGCGCGGCCGTCCAGGCGGGGAGGTGAGCACGATGCGGGACGACCGCCCCGACACCGACACCGTCCGAGCCGTGGTCGAACTGGCCGGACTGGCCCCGTCGGTCCACAACTCGCAGCCGTGGCGGTGGCGCGCGGGCGACGACTCGGTGCGGCTGTTCGCGGACCCCGACCGGCACCTGCCCGCCACCGATCCCGAAGGACGCGACCTGCTGATCAGCTGCGGCGCGGCGCTGCACCACCTGCGGGTCGGTTTCGCCGCGCTCGGCTGGGCAACGGTGGTCCGCCGCCTGCCCAACGCCGCCGATCCGGACCACCTGGCGACGGTGACGTTCTACCCCCGACAAGCGAGCGGCGAGGACATCGCGCTCTCGGCGGCCATCCCGCACCGGCGAACCGACCGCAGGCGGTTCAGCTCGTGGACGGTACCCGCCGAACTGGTGCGGGTGCTGGTCGAACGCGCCGCCGAACACGGCGCGATCCTCGTGCCCGCCGACGACCAGGGCGACCGCCTCCGGATCACCTCGGCCATCAACGCCGCGTCCTGGCAACAGGGCATGGACCCCTCCTACGCCACCGAACTGGCGGCGTGGTCGGGGCGCGGGCGAAGCGCGCAGGAGGGCGTGCCCGCCGCGAACATCCCCTCCTCACCGGTCTCGCACGGCGACACCGACATGCGGCCGTTCCCCAACGGCGAGCTGCGGGTGTCACCACCGGGGTGGGAGGAGGACGCCGGTGAACTGCTACTGCTGGCGACCTCCTCCGACGACCGCGGGTCCCGGCTCCGCGCCGGGGAGGCGGTGAGCGCGGTGCTGTTGACGGCGACCGATCTCCGGCTCGCCACGTGCCCCCTCAGCCAGCCGCTGGAGATCACCGCCACCAGGGAACTCCTGCGCGAGCAGGTGCTCGACGACGTGGCGTTCCCGCAGTTGGTCATCCGGGTCGGCTGGGCCCCGGTGAGCGGTGAGCCGCTACCCGCCACACCTCGCCGCGATGTCGCCGACGTGCTCGACATCCGTTCACCCTGGCATCCGCGAGGAGGTCACTCCTGACCGACCTCCTCACCTCGGGGAGACCGTCGCGGACGCGGCACTCCTCGTCGCAGGCGGGGGTGGACCACCGACTTCGCCGCTTCCGACCACGGCCGGGTGTCCGGGATCCGGGGCACGACGGCGTCACCACCGACTCCGGGACGAATTCGCCCCCGTGCCGATGTTTCCGGCACGGGGGCGTCGTGGCGACCGTTCACTCCGCAGGGACGCCGACCCGGATCTTGCGGGCCTGCGTCGGTTCGCCGACCGGCACGCGGATCTCCAGGATGCCCCTGTCGTACTTGGCGGAGATCGCTCGGCGTCCGCTCTGACGGGCAGCGGGATCGCCCGGCGGGTCATGCCAGGTGACGGACCCCGCACACGGGTACTACGTCCTCACCCCACGCCCGCGACGGTTTCCTCCACCTGCCCGTCAGTCCTCCGAGGACTGCTCGGAATCCACGGCCTCGGGTGACGTGGTGCGGCGGCGCTCGAACGCGTGCATCGCGGCGATGAGCAGCATCGTCCCTCCGAGCGACACGAGCAGCACACCGCCGAGCAGCGCCCCCGTCGAGACAGGTCCCAGGGCGGGCACCGTCGCCCGCGCCGACAGCTCCGTGTCCACGACCTTCCCGTTGTCCGCGTTGCGCGCGACCACGGCCCAGGTCCCCTGTTCGGCCCGCCACGTCAGCGATCCCGTCCCGGACGCCGCCCAGGCGGGCTGGGCGACGGGAAGAGGGCCTCCCGCCTGGTGCCGGTAGTCCACCTCGGCTCCGGCAGGCCACACCTCGTCGTGCTCGACGCCTTCGAGGTAGCGGGCCACGTCGTCAGCGGGGCCGATGCCGACGACCACGTCGTCGTCCGCGCGGAGCCGGACCTCGCCGAGCCAGTCCTCCGCGATCCGCCACCGGGCCTCGGTCCAACGCAGGTCGATCGCCCCGAACGACAGCGCGTAACCGCTGCTGTGGAACGACTTCGTCCCGGCCACGAGGTACCCGTCCGCGTCGCGCTGGGTCGAGTGCGCCCACAGCCCGATGGCTCCTGCCGCCGAGACGAGCGACCCGGTGCCGAGCAGCAGGGCGCCGATCACGACGGCCGCGACCCGGCCGCCGGTCCACCCGCTCGACGGGGGTGGTGGCGGCTCCTGGTCGATCGTCGTCACACCGGGTTCATCGCCCCCGGTGTCCAGTCGGAACGGCGGGTAGGCGTCGGTCATCAAGCCGGCATAGGCGGCGACGCGCAGCGCCCACCTGTCCATGCCCAGCAGGAAGTCGAAGAGCCCGCGCGGGTAGCGGCCGGTGACCAGCAGCGCCACCCCGGCGAACAGCGCGACCAGACCGACCAGACCGCCGCCCGCGCTGTAGGCCCACTGCCCCGCCTGCGAGGCGGCGTACCCGCCCCCGCCGAGGAAGATCCCGACAACCAGGTAGTGCGGGATCGCCAACAGCCACCACTTCACCAGCACCAGCCCGCGCGACAGGTGTTCGGGGTAGGCGATATCCAGCGCCGCCGGGTAGTTCGGTTCGGGACCGAGGCTGAACGGCGGGTACTGGTCGGTGCCCAGCGCCCCGTAGGTGTAGTAGGCGACGCGCCACGTCCAGCGCAGCACGCCGAGGGTGAAGTCGAACAGGGGTCGCGGATAGCGGCCGGCGAACAGGATGCCGAAGAAGGCGAGCACCGTGCACGCCGCGAAGCCCGCCCACAAGAACGCGAGCACGACGTAGTGCGGTATCGCCAGCAACCACTTCACCAGCCAGAGCCACCTGCTCAGTCCAGGGTCGAGTCGTCCGCGCACCCTCACCGGGTAGCGGGCAGCCGCCGTGGTCATGTCACGTCTCCTCCGCGTGGACGTGGACTGTTCGTCCGGAGTGGATGGTCAGTCGTGCGATTTGAGCAGCAGGTCGCGCATCCGGTCGTGCAACTGGTCGATCGCCTCGGTGTAGGTGCTCGCCGTCACCTCGGCGTTCAGACCGGCGCCGTTCACGGTCAACCGGGCGTGCGCGACGACGAGCGGCCGGGCCCGGCGACCGGCCGTCGTCGTCAGCCTCACGGCCGCGAGGTCGACCGAACCGGGTGCGTACCTCGCGAGCGGGGCGATCTTCGCCACCGCGTAGTCGCGCGCGTTGCCGGGCACCTTCGAGGTGAGCGAAACCTGGACGTTCTCGATGACGTTCTGCCCTGCGTGGCGCATGTCTTCTCCTCTTCGGTCGTGCGGTTCCACGCTCGTTCACAGTGGGCGACGGGGAGAGAGGCGAAGCGGCTGACGTCCACGGGACCTCGGACCCTGCTGGCCCGGCAGAAGTCCTCGGTGCGGGGTGGCGATCAGCGGGAGCAGGCGCCCATTAATTGAAGAAGTTTGCAAGTCCTAAGATGATGTAGTCTTCAGGACACCACGATCGCCCCGCTGGAGGCCGGATGAGCGAGTTCGCGACCACGGTGCGTGCCAGGGTCGAATCGGCGCGCCAGTCCGTCCGGGCGGCGAGGGAGACAGGCGACGAGGAACTCGCGGGCCTGCACGAGGCCGACCTCGGGAACCTGGAACGCCTGGCCCGCGAGCACGGCGTCGACCTCGGTGATGAGCCGGCGTGCTGATTCCGCCGCCACGGCTCCGGGGCTCCCGCTGATGCCGCGGTCCCTGCTGCCCGGCCGGGCCGAGTTCCGGTCGTTCGCCCTGTCACCTCGGCACGACCTGCTGGCCGGGGTGACGGTGGCGATCGTGGCGCTGCCGCTCGCGCTGGGATTCGGTATCGCCTCCGGGCTCGGTGCCGCGGCCGGTCTGGTCACGGCGATCGTGGCGGGTGCGATAGCGGCCGTCTTCGGCGGTTCCAGCCTCCAGGTGTCCGGGCCGACCGGGGCCATGACCGTCGTGCTGGTCCCGATCGTGGCGGCTCACGGGCCCGGTGGTGTGCTGGCGGTCGGCCTGATGGCGGGCGCGCTGCTGATCGGGCTGGCCGTGGTGCGAGCGGGCCGGTACATGCGGTACGTGCCCGCACCGGTGGTCGAGGGGTTCACCCTGGGCATCGCCGGGGTGATCGCGTTGCAGCAGGTCCCCGCGGCGCTCGGTGTGCCGACGCCACACGGTGACCAGGTCGCGGTGAGCGCGGCGAAAGCCGTCGCCGAGTTCGCCGCGAACCCGACCTGGCAGGCCATCACGCTCGCGCTGGGCGTGGCGTCGATGATGATGCTGGGCGCCCGGTGGCGCCCAGCGATCCCGTTCTCCCTGGTCGCGGTGGCCGTGGCGACGGTCACCGCCTGGGCCCTGGACCTGCCGGTGGCGCGCATCGGCGCCCTGCCGTCGACGCTGCCCACGCCATCGCTGGCGTTCCTGGACCTGACCGCACTCACCACCCTGCTGCCATCCGCCGTGGCGGTCGCGGCGCTCGCCGCCCTGGAGAGCCTGCTGTCCGCCACGGTGGCGGACGCGATGAGCGTCGGCGAACGCCACGACCCGGACAAGGAACTGTTCGGCCAAGGCCTGGCCAACCTGGTCACCCCGCTGTTCGGCGGCGTGCCCGCGACCGCGGCCATCGCCCGAACGGCGGTCAACGTCCGGGCGGGGGCGAGGTCGCGGCTGGCAGCACTCAGCCACGCGCTCGTCCTGGCCGTCATCGTGTTCACCGCGGCCCCGCTGGTGGGAGCGATCCCCGTCGCGGCGCTGGCTGGGGTGTTGCTGGCCACCGCGGTCCGGATGGTCGAGGTCGGCTCGGTGCTGGCGCTGCTGCGCTCCACCCGTTCCGACGCGCTCGTCCTCGTCCTCACCGCCGCCACGACGCTGGCGCTGGACCTGGTCACGGCCGTCATCGTCGGTCTGGTCGTCGCCGGCGGCCTGGCACTGCGCGCCATCGCCAAGACCGCCCGCATGGAGGAGGTCGTCCTCGACCACAGCCACCACGACGAGGAGGAACGGGCGCTGCTGGCCGAGCACATCGTCGCCTACCGCCTGGACGGGCCGCTGTTCTTCGCCGCCGCGCACCGGTTCCTGCTGGAACTCACCGAGATCACCGACGTCAAGGTCGTCGTCCTCCGGCTCTCCCGCCTCACCACCGTCGACGCCACCGGCGCGCTCGTGCTGCGCGACGTCGTCGAGCGGCTGGAGCACCGGGGTACCGCTGTGCTCGTGTCCGGCATCGAACCCGGCCACGAACGCGTGCTCGACGCGCTCGGCCTGTCCATCCGCCTCCGAGCCCTGGGCCGGGTGTTCGCTTCGACGCCCGAGGCCATCGAGCACGCCCGCACCCTGCTGCGCGAGTAGAGCGGGCGGCGGCGTTGCTAAAGTCCGACGATCAGACGGAGAGGTGGGAGGCGGCACGTGACCACGACGAGCGCCGCACCCGACTCACGACGCGACAACGGCGGAACCCCATGAGCAGGCCCCTCTACCAACTGAAGGCGGAGTTCTTCAAGACACTGGGGCACCCGGCCCGCATCAGGGTCCTGGAACTGCTCAGCGAACGCGAACACGCCGTCGCGGAACTCCTGCCGGAACTCGACATCGAACCGTCGAACCTGTCGCAGCAACTGGCGGTGCTCCGCCGCGCGGGCCTCGTCGTCACCCGCAAGGAGGGGTCCACCGTGTACTACTCCTTGACCAGCCCCCACGTGGCGGAACTGCTGGCGGTGGCGCGCACGATCCTCACCACCGTCCTCTCCGGACAGGCCGAGCTGCTGGAAGACCTCCGCAACCCCGACCCCGCCTCGCCTGCCAAAAGCCACGTCACCGGCTAGCCGCACCGCCCTTGAAAACAGTGGTACGGCCACGCCGTGATCGCTGGTGCGCCGACCACACGGCAACAATCACCGAACGCCGCGCGGGACGGGACGACCTGGGCGAGGTCGCAGACCGGGCCAAGCGGGTCCGGTCGTCCACCGCGACGTGCAGGTAGTCGTAGCCGATGCCCCGGCCGCGGACCGCCTCGCTGCGGCCGTGCATCCGCCACCCGCCGCCTGCGGGCGCACCCGGCCCAGTTTCTTGGCGTCGATGTGCAGCAGGTCGCCGGGGTGAGCGCGTTCGTAGCGGACCGCTGTGGCGGGTGGTCAGGATGCGCTGCTCGACCTCGAGCGGGGTGCGTCGAGGGCTCAAGGCGGACGTGAGGTGCGGTCGAGCAGTCCGGCATCGCCCTCGTGTCGGTGTCGGGTGAGCCATGTGTGCACGGTGGTGCGGGAGATCCCGAGTTGTTCGGCGATGCGGACCCCGGAGGTCCTCGCTTGTTCAATTCGACGCACCTTCCTCAACCTCATTAGTCACAACACCCAGCGCCACCACCCAACGCGTTGGCGCCCCTCGAGCTTGCCCCCGTCCCCACGCTCGATGTGGAGGACGTTGGCGTCACCGCCGGAGGCACGAACGACCCGATACCCGATCCGGCGCAGGGTTCACGTCCGCACGTCCATCACGCCAAGGGCGTTGGATCAACTTGGCGGCGACGTTCGAGGAACACGGTGTCGCGCCAGCGGCCGTAGTGCTGGGCGATGCGGTCACGGACGCCGAGGGTGCGGTAGCCCGCGCTGTGGTGCAGGGCGAGGCTGGCGCGGTTCTCGGGGAAGATCGACGTCTGCAAGGTCCACAGGCCGGACGCGTCGGCGGCGGTGACTTGCTTGCGCAGCAACGCTTTGCCGACTCCTCGGCCGCGGAACTCGTCGCCGACGTAGACCGATGTCTCGGCTACTCCGGCGTAGCAGTCACGGGCCGACACCGCGGTCGAGGCGGCCCAGCCCGCGACCTGCCCGTCGACTTCGGCGACCCAGCGGTGATCCGGCAGCCACTTCGCCTCCAGGGTGGCGCGGTCGGGCGTCTCGGTCTCGAAAGTGGCGTCACCCGTGGCGATCCCTTCGGCGTAGACGCGCCGCACGGCCGTCCAGTCCTCGGGCCGAAGTTCACGAATCGCGACGTCGTTCGGGATGTCGGTGGGACAGCACGGCGCGGGCGCGAGCATGCCCATGACAACGTCGGCGGCGTGCGGCAGGCCGGTGCAGCAGGACGGGTTGACGCTGACGAGCGTGGTGGTGCCCTGCTTGCGCAGGCTGACGAAGCCGACCTCGGCGAGTTTGCGGACGTGGTGGGAGCAGGTCGACTGGCTGATGCCCAACTGCTCGGTCAGCTCCCCCACCGTGACCGGTTTGCTCGCGACCGCGACGGCGTGCAGCAGGCGCACGCGGGTGGGTTCGGCCAGGCAGGCGAACCACTCGGCGTAGGTGGACGCGTCTTGCGGTGCGATCAGGCCTGGCTGCGGCGCCGTGGTCGTCATACGACCGAGTATCGACCCGGATCGATGGTTGCGTCAATCGAGCGCGGTCGATAGAGTCCGGCCCACTTGATCGACATTAATCGATGAATGGGGTTTCGATGAACGACTTGCCGGTGGTTGTGGTCGGCGCTGGCCCGGTCGGGCTGGCCGCGGCGGCGAACCTGGTCGAACGCGGGATCACGCCACTCGTGCTGGAAGCCGGCCCCGAGGCTGGTTCGGCGGTGGCGCAGTGGAACCACGTACGGCTGTTCTCGGCGTGGCCCGAGCTGGTCGATCCCGCCGCCGCACGCCTGCTGGAGCCCACCGGCTGGCAACGTCCCACTGACGGCTACCCGACCGGCGCCGAGTGGGCCGAGCTGTACCTGCGGCCGCTGGCGAAGGCGTTGGGCGACGTGGTGCGCTACGACGCGAAGGTCGTCGGCGCGGCTCGTCGCGGACGCGACCGGATCGTCGACGCGGGTCGCGAGACCGAACCGTTGACGGTGCACGTGGTCACGGCCGACGGCACCGAGGAGCGCATCACCGCTCGCGGCGTCATCGACGCTTCCGGCACGTGGAATTCTCCCAACCCGCTGGGCGGGGACGGGCTGCGCGCGATCGGCGAGCGCGCCGCCGCCGACCGGATCTCCTACCGGGTCCCGGATTTGCAAGACTCCGAGGTGGCCGCGCGGTACGCGGGCAAGCGGGTGGCCGTGGCCGGTAGCGGGCACTCCGCGTTGACCGCCCTGGTCGCGTTGACCGGGCTCCCGGACACCAAGGTCGTGTGGCTGCTGCGCCGTGGCGCGGTGGGCAACGTGTTCGGTGGCGGTGACGCCGACCAGTTGCCTGCCCGTGGTGCGCTGGGGTTGCGTGCTCAGGAGGCCGCGCGCGCCGGGCAGGTCGAGACTGTCACCGGGTTCCGCACGACAGAGGTCGAGCGTGACGCCGATGGCAGGCTGGTGTTGGTGTCGCAGGATGAGCACCGCTTGGAGCCGGTGGACGAGGTCGTGGTGCTGACCGGTTTCCGCCCGGACCTGTCGTGGCTCTCGGAGATCCGGTTGGACCTGGACCCGGTGTTGCAGGCGCCGTCCGCGCTCGCGCCGTTGATCGACCCGAACGCGCACTCGTGCGGCACGGTGTACCCGCACGGCGCCGCCGAGTTGGCCCAACCGGAGCCGGGTGTGTTCCTGACGGGCATGAAGAGCTACGGCCGGGCGCCGACGTTCCTGGCGATGACCGGCTACGAGCAGGTGCGCAGCGTCGTGGCCAAGCTCGCCGGTGACGACGAGGCCGCCGCGCGGGTGGAGTTGACGCTGCCCGAGACCGGTGTCTGCGGTGGGGCGGGCGTGTTCGATGTCGTCGAGGCCGACAAGCCCGCCGAGAGCAGCGGTTGCTGCGCTCCGGCCGAGCCGCAGGTGCTGACGCTGAGCGCGCCTTCCGCTCGGTGACCACCGAGGTCGAGCGGTCCGGCACGGTGGAGGGCAGTGCCGGACTGCGGTGGTCCTCGGCACCCGGTGCAAGTGTTGGGGCGCTTGGGTTACAGCAGGCTCGTCGCACGACCCTCGGTCGGCGCACGACGGCCTGCTGCCCGATCCGGTGGCACCAACTGGCTACCCGCCGGTGTTCCTGGTTCTCGCGTCCATCTCGGTAGTTGCCGCCGTCATCGCGCTCGGATCGGTGCCGGAGCGCGCACACTGAACGACGTGGCCATCGAGCCGGTCGTCATCGGCGGCATCCCCATTCCGGACAACCGTCCGGTGTTCCTTGCGGTGCTCGGGGTGCACGTGGTCGCGGGCACCGCGGCGGTGATCGCCGGTGCCGCTGCCGCGTTGTTCCGCAAGCGTCGAGGACCGCATCCCCGTGCGGGCCGGATCTACTTTCTGTCACTCGTCGTGGTTTTCGTCTCGTTGACCACGCTGTCGGTGCTCCGCTGGCCCGCGAACACGCATCTGCTGGTCATCGGCACGATCGCGTTCGCGGCCGGGGCGATCGGCTTGTGGGCACGACGTCGTGGACGGCGGAACTGGCCGCGGGTGCACGGAACGTTCATGGGCGTCTCGTACATCGGCCTGCTGACCGGGTTCTACGTCGACAACGGGCCGAACCTGCCGCTCTGGCGCGAACTGCCACCCGCGTCGTTCTGGGTGCTGCCCACCATCATCGGGGTGCCGGTCCTGGTTCTCGCCCTGCGGAGGAATACCGGACGCGACGGCCGCTAGCAGCGGAAATCGCCGAGATCGGTCGCACCCACGACGCCCGTGGTGAGCGGCCCGGCGCCCCGCAGCCACTCCTCGGTAGGCGCCAGGACATCGGGGCGCAGCCGATACCAACTCCACGTGCCACGACGTTCCCGCGACAGCACACCGGCATCCACCAGCACCCGCAGGTGGTGGCTCAACGACGCCTGGGGCATGTCGAACTCGCGGGCCAAACCGCAGAAGCACGCCTCGCCGCCGTCGGCCCACCGCACGAGCGTGACCAAGCGGACCCGGACGGGGTCGGACAGCGCCTTGAACACCTTCGCCATGCCGTCGACCGCAGCGTCGGTCGAGACTGCTCGCGCCGCGCTCACCTTGGCCCGACCGTTCACATTCTCGTCCTCGCTTGTCCACACCGCGGCGGCCACACACCACCCGACTCCGTCACCACGATGTCAGCCTTCAGCGCGGACCACCCAGCGGCGGCGCAGCCACAGGCTGACGTAGACCAGGCCGACGAGCACCGGCACCTCGATCAGCGGTCCGACCACACCGGCCAGCGCCTGCCCGGAGGTCACGCCGAACACACCGATCGCCACCGCGATGGCCAACTCGAAGTTGTTGCCCGCGGCGGTGAACGCCAACGTGGTCGTGCGCTCATAGGACAAGCCGGACGCCTTGCCCAGCGCGTAGGAACCCGCCCACATGACGGCGAAGTAGACCAGCAGCGGCAGCGCGATCCGAACGACGTCCCACGGCCGAGAAGTAATCGTCTCGCCCTGGAGGGCGAACAGGATGACGATCGTGAACAGCAGACCGTACAGCGCGACGGGGCCGATCTTCGACAGAAATTTGGACTCGTACCAGTCCCGCCCGCGGGACTTCTCGCCGAGCCTGCGGCTCAGGTACCCGGCGACCAGCGGGATACCGAGGAAGATCAGCACGCTCTTGGCGATCTCCCAGGCGGAGAAGTCGACCGACGCGGTGTCCAGTCCGAGCCAACCGGGCAGCAGGTCGAGGTAGAACCAGCCGAGCACGCCGAACATGATCACCTGGAACACCGAGTTGAGCGCGACCAGCACGGCGGCGGCTTCGCGGTCGCCGCAGGCGAGGTCGTTCCAGATGATGACCATCGCGATACAGCGCGCAAGCCCGACGATGATCAGACCGGTGCGGTACTCCGGCAGGTCCGCCAGGAAGATCCACGCGAGCGCGAACATCAGCGCAGGTCCGAGGACCCAGTTGAGCACCAGGGACAGGACCATCGTGCGCTTGTCGCGGGTGACGGTGTCGAGCTTGTCGTAGCGGACCTTCGCCAGCACCGGGTACATCATCAGCAGCAAACCGAGCGCGATCGGCAACGAGACGCCATCGACCTTCACCGCGTCCAGGACACCTTGGAGGCCGGGCACGAACCGCCCGAGGGCGAGTCCGGCGATCATGGCCACGCCGATCCATACCGGCAGGAACCTGTCCAGGAAGGACAGGCGGTACATGACGGCGGATTCAGCCGCGACGGGTTGGGTGTCCTGGCTCAACAGGGCCTCCGGGTGAGGGGCTGGGTATTGGCGGTGTCGGCCGGCGTGGACAGGCTGTCGGCGGTCCGCCGGACGCTGTCGCCTGCTCATCATGCGGGCGAGCCTAGGGCTTGGATTGATATAAGTCGATTCAACCTGATGTGCTCTCCTCTGCCGAAGGCCGAATGCCTGAACCGGCCGAGGACGGACCGACCAGGTGAGCAGAGGGCCACCATCGTCCGTTCGCCCGGATCGGAGATCAACGAAACAACCGCAGTGCCGCCACGAGGAGAACAACGGTGAGCAAGACCCCGGAAGTGCTGTTCGTCTGCGTCCACAACGCGGGCCGGTCGCAGATGGCCGCGGCCCTGCTCCAGCACTACGCGCTCGGCAGGGTCTCCGTCCGCTCCGCGGGCTCCGAGCCCGCCGACGAGGTCAACCCCGCCGCGGCCGAAGCGCTCGCGGAGTTGGGGCTCGACATCACCGCCGAAATCCCCACCAAGCTCTCCTACGCCGACGTCGAAGCCTCCGACGTCGTGATCACCATGGGCCGCGGCGACACCTGCCCGGTCTTCCCCGGCAGGCGCTACCTCGACTGGGCTCTAG
>NZ_JANYMP010000054.1 GCF_025061645.1 Umezawaea endophytica
GTCCGCGACTTCTGGCGCGGTGAGCCCGCGACGCTCGGCGAGTTCGCGTCGCGCATCACCGGGTCGTCCGACCTGTACAAGGACGACGGCCGCAGGCCCTACGCGTCGATCAACTTCGTCACCGCGCACGACGGCTACACGCTGAACGACCTGGTGTCGTACAACGACAAGCACAACGACGCGAACGGCGAGGACGGCCGCGACGGCGACAACGACAACCGCTCGTGGAACTGCGGCGTCGAAGGCCCGACCGACGACGAGGAGATCCTCGCGCTGCGGGCGCGCCAGCGGCGCAACCTGCTCGCGACGACGCTGCTCTCGCAGGGCGTGCCGATGCTGCTGCACGGCGACGAGTTCGGCCGCACCCAGCAGGGCAACAACAACGCCTACTGCCAGGACAACGAGATCTCCTGGGTGGACTGGACGCTGGCCGAGGAGAACGCGGACCTCATCGCCTTCACCGGCGCGCTGACGGCGTTCCGCAAGCAGCACCCGGTGCTGCGCAGGCGCCGCTTCTTCGCGGGCAAGCCGATCCGCAGCGGCGACGACCTCCGCGACATCGCCTGGTTCACGCCCTCCGGCGAGGAGATGACCGAACAGGACTGGGACTCGGGCTTCGGCCGCTGCGTCATCGCCTTCCTCAACGGCGAGGGCATCCCGGACCTCGACCAGCGCGGCATGCGCGTCGTGGACGACTCGTTCCTGCTGGCGTTCAACGCCCACCACGAGGACATCGCGGTGACGCTGCCGGACGAGAGCTACGGTCCTCAGTGGACCGTCGTGGTCGACACGGCCACCGGCGCGGTCCAGATCCCCGAACTGGGCGAGCCCATCGACGCGGGCGGCGAGCTGACGCTCGTGGCGCGCTCACTGGTGGTGCTCCAGCGGACGGGCGGCGAATGACCGAGTCCACTTCGGCCCCGACGTCCACCTACCGGCTCCAGCTCCGACCGGGCTTCGGCTTCGCCGAGGCCGCCGAGGTGGTCGACTACCTCGAACGGCTCGGCGTCGGCGCGGTCTACGCGTCCCCGGTCCTCGACGCCGCACCGGGTTCCACGCACGGCTACGACGTGGTGGACCCGACCCGCGCCCGGCCCGAACTGGGCGGGGAGGAGGGGCGGCTGGCGCTGAGCGGGAAGGTGTCCGCCGCTGGCCTCGGGTTCGTCCTCGACATCGTCCCCAACCACATGTCCGTCGCCGAACCGGAGGCGGACCCGTGGTGGTGGGACGTGCTGAAGCACGGCCAGGAGTCCCGCTACGCCAAGTACTTCGACATCGACTGGGCCGCCGGTCCGGTGCTGGTGCCGATCCTCGGTGACGAGGGCGAGCCGACGACCGAGGGCGACGTGGTCACGTACTACGACCACCGCCTGCCGGTGTCGGAGCACTACCGGCTCGTGCACTGGCGGCGGGCCAACGAGGAGCTGAACTACCGGCGGTTCTTCGACATCACTACGCTCGCCGCGGTGCGCGTCGAGGACCCGGAGGTCTTCGAGGCCACGCACGGCGAGGTGCTGCGCTGGGTCGCGGCGGGCCAGGTGACCGGCCTGCGGGTCGACCACCCGGACGGCCTCGCCGACCCCGGCGGGTACTTCCGGATGCTCAAGGAGCGGTCCGGCGTCTGGATCGTGGCGGAGAAGATCCTCGGTGTCGGCGAGCCGCTGCCGTCGAGTTGGCCGGTCGAGGGCACCACCGGCTACGACGCGCTGCGCGAGGTCTGCGGGATCTTCGTCGACCCGAGCGCCGAGGAGCGGTTCACCGCGCTGGCCGCCGAACTGGGCCAGGAAACGGACTTCGAGGCCGTCGAGCACACCTGCCGCACGCTCGTGACGGACTCGATCCTGCGGGCCGAGGTCCGTCGGATCGGGGCACTCGTCCAGGGCGTCGACCAGGCGGACGCCGAGGCGGCCGTCGCGGGCGTGATGGTCAACTTCCCGGTGTACCGGTCGTACCTGCCCGAGGGCGAGCGGAACTGGGCGACGGCGGTGTCGAGGGTGAAGGGCGCCGAGGCGCTGGACGAGCAGGTCCGCGCGGACCCGACCGGCGAACTGGCGACCAGGATCCAGCAGACGTCCGGCATGGTCGTCGCCAAGGGCACCGAGGACACCGCGTTCTACCGGTACACCCGGTTCGCGGCGCTCAACGAGGTCGGCGGCGCGCCGGACCGCTTCGGCGTGCCCGTGGAGGAGTTCCACACCCTTGCGGCGCAACGGGATTCGGCGCTGCCGGAGTCCATGACGACACTGTCCACCCACGACACCAAGCGTTCCGAGGACGTGCGGGCCCGGCTGGCCGTGCTGTCCGAGCTGCCGGACGAGTTCGGCGGCCTGGTGCGGGAGTGGACGAAGCGCCACGGCATCGACGAGCCGTCGCTGAACCTGTTGGCGTGGCAGACGATCGTGGGCGCGTGGCCCATCGGCCCCGAACGGCTGCGCGACTACCTGGACAAGGCCGCGAAGGAGTCGAAGCTCCGCACGACGTGGGTCGACCACGACGAGGAGTTCGAGGCCGCCGTGGCGGCGTGGCCGGGGCAGGTGCTCGGTGACGCGGTGACGCGGGGCGAGATCGAGGCGTTCGTCGGCCGGATCCGCGGCGCGGGCTGGTCGAACGCACTGGGCCAGAAGCTGGTGCAGCTCACCGCTCCCGGCGTGCCGGACGTGTACCAGGGCACCGAGCTGTGGGACCTGTCGCTGGTCGACCCGGACAACCGGCGGCCCGTCGACTACGCGGTCCGGCGCGAGCTGCTGGCGCGGATCGAGGACTGGTGGCTGCCGGAGGTCGACGAGACCGGGGCGGCCAAACTCCTGGTGGTGCAACGAGCCCTGCGCCTGCGCCGGAACCGGCCTGAGCTGTTCCGGGGCTACCGCCCGCTGCCCGCCGAGGGCGTCGCGGCCGACCACCTCGTGGCGTTCCACCGGTCACCGGACCTCGTGGTCGTCGCGACGCGGCTGCCGCTGGGCCTCGCGGCCGCGGGCGGCTGGCGCGACACCGTGCTGCCGCTGCCGCCGGGGGAGTGGACGGACGTGCTGAACGGGCGGGAGGCGGGCACGTCGGTGGCGGGCCTGCTGAAGCGGTACCCGGTCGCGCTGCTGGTGCGGGAGACCTCGTGACGTTCTCCGTGTGGGCTCCCAAGGCGGAGCGGGTCCGCGTGCGCGTGGACGGTGTCGAGCACGCCATGGCGGCGGGAGCCGAAGGCTGGTGGTCCGCCGCCGTCGACGGCACGGACTACGCGTTCCTGCTGGACGACTCCGACGACGCGCTGCCGGACCCGCGGTCGGTGTGGCAGCCGGACGGCGTGCACGGACCGTCGCGCCGGTACGACCACTCGGCGTTCGGGTGGACCGACGGCGGCTGGACCGGGCGCGCGCTGCCCGGCGGGGTGGTCTACGAGCTGCACATCGGCACGTTCACCCCGGAAGGCACGCTGGACTCGGCCATCGGCAAGCTCGACCACCTGGTGGACCTCGGCGTCACGCTCGTCGAGGTGCTGCCGGTGAACTCCTTCGACGGCACCGCGGGCTGGGGCTACGACGGCGTGCTGTGGGGCGCGGTGCACGAGCCCTACGGCGGTCCGGACGCGTTCAAGCGGTTCGTGGACGCCTGCCACGCCAAGGGGCTCGGCGTGCTGCTCGACGTGGTCTACAACCACCTCGGGCCGTCCGGCGCGTACCTCGACCGGTTCGGCCCGTACTTCGCGGGCCAGAACGACTGGGGTCCAGGCCTCAACCTCGACGGCTCCGGTTCGGACGAGGTCCGCCGGTACGTCGTCGACAACGCGCTCGGCTGGCTGCGGGACTTCCACGTCGACGGGCTGAGGCTCGACGCCGTGCACGCGCTGCTGGACCGGCGCGCCACGCACCTGCTGGAGGAGTTGGCCGTCGAGGTCGACGCTCTTTCGGCGGGTGTCGGGCGGCCGTTGACGCTGATCGCCGAGTCGGACCTCAACGACGCGAAGCTCGTGACGGCTCGTGAGGGTGGCGGGTACGGGTTGCAGGCGCAGTGGTCGGACGACCTGCACCACTGCCTGCACGTGGCGCTGACGGGGGAGACCCACGGCTACTACGCCGACTTCGCCGAGCCGGGCGCGCTGGCCAGGACGTTGCGCGAGGTGTTCTTCCACGCGGGCACGTGGTCGTCGTTCCGCGGTCGCACGCACGGCCGTCCGGTCGACACGCGGGTGCTGCCCGGCTACCGGTTCCTGGCGTACCTCCAGAACCACGACCAGATCGGCAACCGCGCCACCGGCGACCGGATGTCCGCGACGGTGTCACCGGGTCTGCTGGCGTGCGGCGCGGCGATCGTGTTCTGCTCGCCGTTCACCCCGATGATCTTCATGGGGGAGGAGTGGGCCGCGAGCACGCCGTGGCAGTTCTTCGCGTCCTTCCCGGACCCGGAGCTGGCGAACGCGGTCCGCACCGGCAGGCGCCGCGAGTTCGGCGCGCACGGCTGGGGCGAGGCCGAGGTGCCGGACCCGATGGACCCGGCGACGGTCGAGCGGTCGAAGCTGCTGTGGGCCGAGGCGGACGAGCCGGGGCACCGCGACGTGCTCGACCTGTACCGGTCGCTCATCGCGCTGCGCCGCGCCCACCCCGAACTGGCGGATCCCCGGCTGGACGAGTTCTCCGTCGAGCAGATGGGGACCGTGCTGCTCCTGCGCCGCGGCGACCTGCGGCTGGTGTGCAACCTCGGCGCCACCGCGGTCACCCAGTCGCTGGACGTCGCGAGCGGCTGGGTGCTGCTCGCGTCCGGCGACGTGGCGTTGGTGGACCAGGCGATCAGGCTGCCCGCCGAGTCGTTCGCGGTGGTTCAGGCGACCGGCTCGTCGTCCAACCAGCCCACGTCGGCGAGCCGTTCAGCCAGGAGCTGACCGGCCAGCGTCAGCTCGTCGGCCAACTGTCTTCGCACGTCGGCAGGCGCACCGTCCAGGCGGTGCGCCGCCTCGTGCGCGGCCACGAGCTGCCGCGCCGCCTCCACCACGTCCGCACCGGGCCACTGCGCCTCTTCCGCCCGTTCGTGCGGCTCGACCGGCAGGTGCACCGACCGCACCGCCTGCCGCGGCCCGAGTTCACCCGCGAGGTCGACGAGCTTCACCGCGATCGAGTGAAGCTTCACGTTGTGGTGCTGCGACATCCGGACGAGCAACTGGAAGCCCTGCTGCGGGGTGAGGCCCTGGACGGCCGCGATCAGACCCGTGGCCTGACCGATCACCGTGCGGGTCTGCAACGCCTTGCGCAGGCCCGCGACCTCAGCCTCAAGGCCGGCGATCCGCGCGCTCAGCGGATCCACCTGACCGTCATCCCCGACCACGGTCGGGCTCCTCTCACACGTCGGGACACGGAAGCCATGCCAGAACGCGCGGGAGACGGCCAGCGGAAAGCTCAGGCAAGCCCACCGCGCGACGTCGGCACACTGCCGTCGTCCCTCGCTGACACGGGTGCCCTCCGGAGAGGACACCCGATGGCTTGCGGCTGGCTTTTCAACCGCTAACGATCACCGTAGTACACCGGTCGATCGCTGTTTACCTCCGGTCACCGCGGGTACCCGAGGTCCAGACCAACCGTCGAGTGGAGAGGATCGGTCATGGGTGCCGAGGACAAGATCAGCAACAAGGCCGAGGAACTCAAGGGCCGCGCCAAGGAAGCCGTCGGAGACGCCACGGACAACGAGCAGTGGCAGGCCGAAGGCCGCGCGGAGCGCGCCAAGGGTTCGCTCAAGCAGGCAGGCGAGAAGGTCAAGGACGCGTTCCGCAAGGACTGATTTTTAGGGTTGATTGCTAGGGCTGATCGTTTTTGGGGTGAAGTGCTGAGGTGGAGCGCCGTCGACACCGTTCTGTGGGGACGGGGTTGGCGGCGTTTTGCTGTGTGGGGGAGGGGATGGCGCTTAGTTGTGGGTAACCCCTGGCTTGCAAGTCGCCTGGTCTCCCCCCGCTCGCGCAATTGTCGTCATGGCCGACCACATCTTGTCAAGGCGGGAAAGATGCCTTGACAAGATGTGGTCGGCCATGAGGGCGCTTGGGATCGGGGGGCAGGGTGGGGGCTGAGCCCAGAGCCCTGGATCTGCGGCAACGTCGTGGGTGGGTTGCATGCCAAAGGTGGTCGGCCTGGTGGGTGATCGCGTCGGGAGGTGGTGGGTGGGTTTTCACACGAAAGGGGAATGGGAGCCAAGGTGCTCCAGCGTGGTCGAGCAGCAGGCAATCCCAAGGTGGCTGCATCGACATTTGAAGGCGGTCTGGTCGCCGAGCGGTCCCGGGTTGTGGGTGGCTCCAGGCTGTTCAGTCACTTGGTCGAGCAGGTTCGAATCAACTGGGTGCCGCTGGTCGCTCAAGTCGGTCGGCCATCCAGGTCGCCCGCCCGCTGAACGCCCGCTCGGGGTAGCGGGTCACCGACCCCGCCCACGGCCACTCATCCAGCGCCCCGATCACAACCAAACCGGTCCCGGAAAAGGGACGACCCCCGGACCGTTTACCCGCACGAGGTGCGGGCCGAGCTGGACTGGGCTCGGGGTGCCGGGGGTCGGGTGCCTGCCTGGGACTCGCCAGGCCGCTCCGGAAAGGGTCCCTAACGGGCGGTCCTAGCGGACGGACACCTCACGAAAAGTCCTGTAGCTATACAACTTCGGACCACCTCCTTCCTCGTGTAAGACCAAACTAAGCGCGAATCCCAGACCCGGCAACGGATATGGCCCACGTCACACCTCACCCATCAGGCGTAGTCCGTTGACCTGCTGGTTTCCGCCCACGCCTCTGCTTCCCGCGCTCGATCGGCCCCGGATTCGAGTGCGAACCGCAGTGCGTCCGAGCCGAGCAGCAGTCGCAGTGGCGGGTCGGCCAGGTCGACTATCCCGACGATCGCTTCGGCTGCCCGAACCGGGTCGCCGGGTTGGTTCCCGTCCGCTGCCACGCGGTACCGGTGCAGTGCGCCCACTGTCGACTCGTACTCCGGTCCGACCGGCCCTAGGCGCATCGAACTTCCGCCCCACTCCGTTCGGAAGGCTCCCGGTTCGATGATCGTCACTTTCACCCCGAACGGCGCGACCTCGTTGTGCAGCACCTCGGAGAAGCCCTCCACCGCGTACTTCGCCGTCTGGTACGCGGCCATGCCGGGGGTGCCGCCGACCCGGCCGCCGATGGACGAGAACTGCAAGAAGTGCCCCGACCGCTGTTCCCGCAACACGGGCAGCGCTGCCTTCGTCACGTTCACCACCCCGAACAGGTTCGTCTCGACCTGCGCGCGGAAGTCGTCGTCCGGTGTGTGTTCGATCGGCGCGGAGTTCGCGTAGCCCGCGTTGTTCGCGACCACGTCCAACGAGCCGAACGCCTCCACGGCCGTGCGCACGGCCGAGGCCGCCGCGGCGGGGTCGGTCACGTCTAGTGCGGTGGTGCGGACGTGGTCGCCGTACTTCGCCGTGAGGTCGTCCAGGTCGGCGGGGTTGCGGGCGGTGGCGACGACGTTGTCGCCGTGTTCCAGCGCGGCTTTCGCCAGTTCCCGGCCTAGTCCGCGGGAGCTGCCGGTGATGAGCCAGGTCTTGGCCATGATCGCCTCTTCTTGTAACCGACCGGTTGGATACTTCCAGGGAACGCCTCGGGCCGGCGTCTGTCAACCGACCGTTTGGTTGCTAACCTCACCGGGTGATCCGAGACGCTGAGCGCACCAGGAAACGGCTGTTGGAGGCCGCGACGGCGGAGTTCGCCGAGGTGGGGATCGCGGGTGCGCGGGTGAACCGGATCGCGGAGGTCGCGGGGTGCAACAAGGCGATGCTGTACGCGTACTACGGCAGCAAGGACCTGCTGTTCGACGCGGTGTTCACGGCGCACGTGGCGGAGTTCCTGGAGCGGGTGCCGTTCGACGCGCGGGATCTGCCCGCTTACGCCGGGCGGTTGCACGACCACTTCGAGGAGAACCCCGCCGCGCAGCGCCTGGCGGTCTGGTACCGGCTGGAACGGCCGGGCAGCGCGCACCTGGACGCCGTGGTCGACATCAACCGGACCCGGCTCGACGAGGTGGCGCGGGCGCAGGCCGACGGGGTGCTGGCGGACCACTACCCGCCCGCCGCGCTGCTCGCGCTGGTCCAGGCCGTGAGCACGTCGTGGTCGTCGATGAACCCGGAGTTCGAGGTGTTCGCGCCCGCGGACCGGGAGCGCCGCCGGGCCGCCGTGGTCGACGCGGTGCGACGGCTGACCGCTCCCTGAGCGTCAGGTCCGGTCCCACGCGCCTTCGGTGCTGGGGCTGGTGAGCCACTCGACGTTGAGCGGGTACGCCGCGCCGCGCGAGTCGCGGAGCTTGCGGCACAGGTCCTCCTGGCGGGCGGCCAGTTCCCGCACGACCTCCAGCGGCGAAGCGTCGGCGTCCGGGCCGGTGGCGTTGCGGTACCAGTTGCCGAGGACCTCCAGGGTGAAGTCGACGACCATGAGCCCGCCCAGGCCGAGCACGACGTCGCCCGAGGCCTGGAAGACACCGGAGTGCAGGGCCAGGTTCCGGGCGCTGTAGAGCGCGTCCAGCAGGGAGCGCATGCGTTCCTGGGTGGTCACCAGCCAGCGGGCGCAGTTGCCCGCCGACGCGAGCCTGCCCTGCCAGTCGGTGACCTGGCGGGCGGCGAGCGGTGCGACGTGCGGGAGCAGGTCGTGGACGGCCGTGCGCGCGGCGCGCAGTTCGGGGGTGTCGGGGGAGCGCGCGGGTAAGAGGACGTCCACCCAGCCGTTCACGTCGAGCAGGTACTTGTGGTCGTCCAGGGTGGCGTACTCACCCACGACCGCGAGGGGTTCGTGCAGCACGACGTCGAGCGCGCCCTGGCGGTCCAGCGCGTCCTCGTGGCGGGTCTCGGCGGCGGCCAGCGCGGCGCGCAGGCGGCTCAGCTCGGGGTGGTCCGGGGCGCAGCGGTCGATGGCGCGCCGCAGGCTCAGGACGCGGCGGTTCGTGGTGCCGACGCGGCTGCGCGCGTGCTTGGCGGACGCCGTCACCGACTGGTGCAGCAACTGGTGCGCCTCGACCACCTGCTGGCGCATCGCTTGTAGCGCCAGGACTCCGGCGAGCTGCGACGCCTTCTCGTTGACACCGCACGCTTCTAGCGCCGCCCACGACAGGGCGGCCGCGGTGAGCGGGGAGTCGGTGGTGCGGGCCAGGTGCGCCATGCGCAGGCCCTCGCGCAGGCCGCGGGGCCAGCGCTGCACGAGCGGGTACGCGCGCTGCACGGTGGAGCGGCGCGGGGTCAGCTCGTCGCTGCGGACGGTGCCCGCGCGGGTCACGAGCATGCGCGGGTCGAGCGAGATGGTGAGCAGGCGGTGGCCCGCCACGTACTGGTCCAGCAGTTCGGTGACGCGACGGCGGGCGAGGCGGCCCGCGCTGGCCTTGTCGACCGCGTCCACGTCGACGGCCACGACGCACGTGGTGGACGTCGAGGGGACGGTGGCCAGGAACTGGCGCAGGCGGTCGCGGGCCGGGCCCCAGCCCAGCTTCTCCGGCCTGCCCGCCGACCACTGGCGGGCGGTCGGGTCGAGCGCGGACAGGCCGGACAGCTCGCCCGCGCCGTGCACGACGCACGCCACGTGGTGGCGCACGCGGTCCGGGTGCAGGGTCGACCAGATCGCGGCGGGGTCGGCGCCGTGCTTGGCGAGGGTGTGCGTCAGCTCCTGCTGGAGCGCGTCCGGGTCGCGGTCGGTGGCGGCCACCAGGCACGCGACCTCGTCGCTGACCTGGTCGAGCCTCGCCCACCTGGTCGGCGTGGTCGTGCTCGCGTGCCACGAGTCCAGGAACAGCGTCCACAGCAGCTTCGGCAGCTCGGCGATGAGGGTGTCCAGGCGCGCGGCGAACGCGGCGGCCTCGGCCCGGCTCTGCTTGTCGTCGCGGTAGACGCCGACGTACTCCACGATCTCCGCCAGCGTGTGCGTGAAGTGCACCAGCGGCTGGTGCCCGGTCGCCGTCGCGGCGCGCTGCACGGCGGCGGCCGCGTTGAGGCACAACGACTTGAGCAGCCTGCCCTTCGGCTGGCCGAGGACGCTGTAGCTCAGCAGCGCGGCGTGGGTGCGGGGCAGTTCGGCGGCCAGCCCGGCCAGCGTCGAGGAGTGCTGGCTCAGCAGCGTGGCGGGTTCGACCGAGCGGATCACCCGTTGCAGCAGGTAGGTCTGCTCGCGCAGCGCCCCGCTGGTGCGGAGTTGTCCCAGCAGTTCCGGGTCGAATCCGCTGAACGTCACCCACCCAGCGTAGTCGTGCGGCCCGCGGGTCGAGGGCGCCTCCGGAGGCGGAGTCCGGGGGTGCCCGAGCGGTGGTCGGAGGTCTTCAGAGCCGGGCTGGGCCGGCAGGTGGAGCGGTGGTAGCCCGGATGACCAGCGCGGTCGGAAGTTCCCGGATGGGGGATCTCGTGACGCGGTCGGCGTTGTCGAGCTGCTCGAGCAGGAGTTCGACGGCGGCGCGGCCCGCGAGTTCGGCGGGCATCGTCACGGTCGTGAGGGGACGGCCGCACATCGCGGCGTACGGGATGTCGTCGAAACCGGTGACGCTGATCCGCTCCGGCACGGCCACGGCGAGTTCCGCGAGTCTGGCGAGGACTCCCAGCGCCATGAGGTCGTTGTAGGCGATGATCGCCGTCACCCCCGCCGCCAGCGCGGCGTCGACGCCCCGCGCGCCGCCCTGGAACGTCGGTTCGTACGGCCCCAGCTCGTGCAGGGACACCCCGGTGCGGCACGCGGCCTCCCGGAGCCCGGTGCGGCGGAACTGGTTCGACCAGGCCCGCACAGGCCCGTTCAGGTAGGCGCAGTGCCGGTGCCCCAGCGCGGCCAGGTGCTCCACGACGGCCGCCATGCCCGCCGCGCTGTCCATCAGCACCGACGGCACGCCGGGCAGCGCGCGGTTGACCAGCACCATCGTGGTCAGCGTCGACAGCTCGGCCAGCGTCTCGTCGTCCAGCGCCGACGCGCACACCACCACGCCGTCCACCTGGCGGGCCATCGTGCGGATCAGCTCCTCCTCGGTGACGGCGTCCTGGCCGCTGTCGCAGAAGAACACCGAGTTGCCCGACTCCCGCGCTCTCGCCTGCACGCCGAGCAGCACGGAGGGGAAGAACGGGTTGCCGAGGTCCGGGACGACGATGCCCAGGTTGCCGGTGCGCCCGGTGATCAGGCTGCGGGCGGCGGGGTTGGGCTGGTAACCCAGTCCGCGCACCACTTCCAGCACGCGTTCCCTGGTGTCGGCGCGGACCAGGTCCGGTGCGCTGATCGCTCGCGACACCGTCGACACCGACACCCTTGCCTGGCGTGCGACGTCCCTGATGGTGACCGGCACGGCGGCTCCTCTCGTCGTGGCGGCCATGCAGGATGCACACGGATCCGGCGGGGCGTCAAGATCGGGGAACCAAGCCTGTGGAGCACACCAGGTTCGTAAATCTGGGAACGCCTCGGACCTTTGAGGGATCCTCACGAGGTGGGTGCTACCAGCGGGTATTCGTTGGCGGGACGGGGCGGGTCGCGTTGCGTGGTTAAACAGTTTCGAGTTGGAGGTGGGTGGCGCCGCTGGGGGTCGGCGCCACCCACGGGTCAGAAGGTCAGGCCCGTCAGCACCAGCACGCGCTGCTCGGTCAGGTCGTCCATCGTCGACCGGACGCCCTCGCGGCCGATGCCGGACTCCTTCACGCCGCCGTAGGGCATCTGGTCCGGCCGGAAGCTCGGGACGTCGCCGACGATCACGCCGCCCACCGCCAGCTTCGCCGACGCCAGGAACGCGGTGCGGACGTCGTGGGTGAACACGCCCGCCTGGAGGCCGAAGCGCGAGGCGTTGACCTTGTCGAAGGCCTCCTCCACGCTGTCGACGACCTGGAGCACGACCACCGGGCCGAAGACCTCCTCCGCCACGACCTTCGCGTCCTCCGGGACGCCCGACAGCACGGTCGGCGCCACGGTCGAGCCGTCCCGGCCGCCGCCGGTCAGCAGGGTCGCGCCCGCCGCGACGGCGTCGGACACCCACGACTCGACGCGGTCCGCGGCTTGGCGGTTGATCAGCGGTCCGACGTCCGTGGTCGGCAGGGCGGGGTCGCCGGTGCCGAGCTTGTCCACGTGCGCCACCACGGCCGCCGCGACCTCGTCGTAGACCGCGCGGTGCACGTAGACCCGCTGCACGGAGATGCACGACTGGCCCGCCTGGTACATGGCGAACGTGGCCAGGCGCTGCGCGGCCCAGTCGATGTCCGTCCAATCGGGACAGACGATGGCCGCCGCGTTGCCGCCCAGCTCCAGGGTCACGTGCTTGCGCGGCACCCGGTCCAGGATGCCGAAGCCGACCGGGCCGGAACCGGTGAACGTGACCACCGGCAGGCGGGGGTCGGTGACGAGCTCGGCGGCGACCTCGTTCGGCACCGGCAGCACCGACCACGCGCCCGCGGGCAGGTCGGTCTCGGCCAGCAGTTCGCCCAGCAGCAGCGCCGTCAACGGGGTCGCGGGGGCGGGCTTGAGGATGATCGGGGCGCCCACCGCGATGGCCGGGGCGACCTTGTGCGCCACCAGGTTCAGCGGGAAGTTGAACGGCGCGATGCCGAGCACCGGGCCGCGCGGCACCCGCCGGACGAGCGCCATGCGCCCGCTCGCCGTCGGGTCGGTGTCGAGCCGCTGCAACTCGCCGGAGAAGCGGCGGGCCTCCTCGGCGGCCCAGCGGAACGTCGAGGCCGCCCTGGTCACCTCGACCCGTGCCCACTTGACCGGCTTGCCCGCCTCGGCGGTGATCAGCGCCGCGATCTCCTCGGCGCGCTCCAGCAGCCGCCGGGACACGTGGTCGAGCGCGGCGGCGCGGGCGTGGGCCGGGAGCACGGCCAGGTCCGGCGCCACCGCCTCGGCCGCGGCCACCGCGCGTTCCACGTCGGCCGCGGTCGCCTGCGACGTCGTGCCGACCAGCGCGCCGTCGAACGGGCTGTGCACGGCCAGTTCGGCGGCGCTCGTCGTCGCGGAACCCGCGACCCAGTACGGCGTCGTCACCCCGCCACCCCCAGGATCGCCTGTTCGAGGACGTCCACGCCTTCGGCCAGCAGGTCGTCCGGGATGACCAGCGGGGGCAGCAGGCGGATCACGTTGCCGTAGGTGCCGCACGTCAGCACGACCACACCCGCGGCGTGGCAGGCCTTCGCGACCTGGCTCGCGATCTCCGGCGTCGGCTCGGTGAACTCGATCGCCAGCATCGCGCCACGACCTCGGATGTCGCCGATCAGATCGGTCTTCTCCGCCAACGCCTTCAGTCGGGGCAGCACGGTCTGCTCGATGCGGCGCGCGGCGGCGGAGAGGTCGCGTTCGCGCATGGTGCGGATCGCGCCCAGCGCGGCGGCGCACGCGACGGGGTTGCCGCCGTACGTGCCGCCCAGCCCGCCGACGTGGACGGAGTCCATCAGGTCGGCGCGGCCGGTGACGGCGGCCAGCGGCAGGCCGCCCGCGATGCCCTTCGCGGTGGTGACGAGGTCCGGCACGACGCCCTCGTGGTCGCTGGCGAACCAGGAACCCGTGCGGCAGAAGCCGGTCTGGATCTCGTCGGCCACCAGCAGCGCGCCGGTGGCCGTGCACCACGCGGAGATTGCGCCCAGGAACCCCGGCGCGGGCACGACGAAGCCGCCCTCGCCCTGGATCGGCTCGATCAGCACGCACGCCACGTTGGCCGCGCCGACCTGCTTCTCGATCAGGTCGATCGCACGGGCGGCGGCCTCGGCGCCGGTCAGGCCGCCGTCGCGGTACGGGTACGACATCGGCACCCGGTGCACCTCGGGCGCGAACGGCCCGAAACCCTGCTTGTAGGGCATGTTCTTCGACGTCAGCGCCATCGTGAGGTTCGTCCGGCCGTGGTAGGCGTGGTCGAACACGACGACGGCCGTGCGGCCGGTGGCGTGCCGGGCGATCTTGACGGCGTTCTCCACGGCTTCCGCGCCGGAGTTGAACAGCGCCGAGCGCTTCTCGTGGTCGCCGGGCGTCAGCTCGTTGAGCGCCTCGCACACCTCGACGTAACCCTCGTACGGCGTGATCATGAAGCAGGTGTGGCTGAACCGGTCGATCTGCGCGTGCACGGCCTCCGCGACGGCGGGCGCGGGGTTGCCCACGCTCGTCACGGCGATGCCCGAGCCCAGGTCGATGAGCCGGTTGCCGTCGACGTCGACCAGCAGGCCGTCCTCGGCGGACTCGATGTAGAGGTGGAGGGTCGACCCGATCCCCGAGGCCACCGCGCTCGTGCGGCGCGAGGCCAGTTCCAGGGACCGCGGTCCGGGCAGTGCGGTGCGCAGACGCGTCATGGCTCCAGCATGGTGGCGCGGCCATGGGCGCGCAGTGTCGGATCTGGCGTGTTCGCCGGGCCCTGCTGTACAACCTGGAGTGTGCCGCCGACGTTGCGCTCCCTGGTCGACGACCTGCGCCTCCCGGTGCTCGCGGGCGCGGAGGGTCTCGACCGCGCCGTGTCCTGGGTGCACGGCACGGAACTGGTCGACCCGACGCCGTTCCTCGAGGGCGGCGAGCTGCTGCTGACCACCGGGTTGGCCGTGCGCCGGGGTTTCCGGGCGTACGTCGACCGGCTCGCGGCCGTCGGTGTCGTGGGGCTCGGGTTCGGCACGGGGCTGAGCCACGCCGTCGTGCCGCCCGGCCTGGTGACCGCCGCCGCCCGCGCGGGCCTGCCGCTGCTGGAGGTGCCGCGCGAGACCCCGTTCATCGCCTTGAGCAAGGCCGTGTCACGGGCCGTGGCGGCGGACGAGTACGCGGCGCTGACCCGCGCGGGCGAAGCCCAGCGCGCGCTGACCCGCGCCGCGGTCGGCCGGGACGGGGTCGCCGCGGTGGTGCGGCGGCTCGGCCAGTGGGTCGACGCGCGGGTCGTGCTGCTCGGCCCGGACGGCGCGCCGGTCCACGCGTTCGGCGCCCGCCCGCTGCCGGACCTGGGGCCGGAACTGGAGCGGCTGCGGGCTTCCGGCGGCCTGGCCAGCTCCGCGTTCGAGACCGGTGGCCGCCACGTGGTCGTGCAGGTGCTCGGCGGCCGTGGCCGCGGTTTCCTGGCGGTCGGCCGGGACCGGCCGTGGGACCCGGCTGACCGCGGCATCGTCACGACGGCCGCGTCGCTGCTCACGTTGGCGCTGGCCCAGTCCGACACCGCGCGGCGGCGGTCGCGGACCGCGGAGTTCCACCTGCTGCTGGCGGGGCGCGGGGACCTGGTGCCCGACCTGCCCCCCGAGCCGCTGCGCGTGGCCGTCCTGGACGGCGTGGCCGTGGGGGAGGTGCCGGGGTTCGCCGCCGAGGTCGACGGGCACGTGGTCGTGGTGGCGGAGGAGGCGCCCGCGGTGCCGGGGGCGCTGGTCGGGATCTCGCCGCCCGTCCCGGTGTCCGCCGTGGCGCAGGGGTACCGGCAGGCGTTGGACGCGCTGGCCGCGGCCCGCCCGTCCTCGCCCGTGGTGCGGTTCGAGGACCTCGCGGGCACGGGTCTGATGGCGCTGCTGCCCGAGGGGGCCGGCCGGGCGTTCGCGGAGTCGCTGCTGCGGCCGTTGTCCGCCGAACTGCGGGAGTCGCTGCGCGTCTGGCTGGCGCACCACGGCCAGTGGGACCCCGCCGCCGCTCGGCTCGGCGTCCACCGGCACACGCTCCGCAACCGGGTTCGGCGCGCGGAATCCCTGCTCGGGAGGTCTTTGGACGTGCCTGGCGTGCGCGCTGAGTTGTGGTTGGCACTCGGGGAGTAACACACGGGGTGCGGCGAACGACCTCCATGCAGATGCACGTGCATCTGCGTGCGTCCGCCTGTTTCGACGCTCCGCGGGGAGCGGGCGACGAAGATCATGGATCGACCCCACACGGGCAACTTCGCCCTGTGGCAGGTAGGTTGCTCGTGTGTGACGGGCAAAGCGGGAGGACCGGCCGGGGATGACCAGCCGCAGTGAAGCGACCGCCTTCTGGGATGGCGATCAGAGTGGCAAGGTCATCGGCGGGCGCTATGAACTGGGCGGTCTGCTGGGCACCGGCGGCATGGCCGAGGTGTACCGGGCCCGCGACACCCGCCTCGACCGCCAGGTCGCCATCAAGCTCTTCCTCAGCGGCGCCACGCCGGAGGACCAGATCCGCCTCGACCGCGAGGCGCAGATGCTCGCCGCCCTGCACACCCCCGGCGTCGTCACGGTCTTCGACACCGGATCCCACCGCGGGCGCCCGTACTACGTGATGCAGGTCGTCGACGGCGGCACGCTGCGCCAGCGGATGCGGCAGCCGCTCCCGCCGTCGCTGGTCGCGCGGATCGGCGCGCAGGTCGCGGACACGCTGGACTTCGTCCACGCGTGGGGGATCGTGCACCGCGACATCAAGCCGTCGAACATCCTGCTGGACGACACCGGCAGGCAGGCCTATCTCGCGGACTTCGGGCTGGCGCTCCAGGCCCACGCCACCCGCGTGACCCGCTCCGGGCTGCTCGTCGGCACCGCCGGGTACCTCGCGCCCGAGCAGTTGCGGGGCCGCGAGGTCGCGCCGCCGACGGACATCTACGCGTTCGGCCTCGTGCTGCTGGAGTGCCTCACCGGCCAGGCCGAATACCCCGGCGGCGACACGGAAGCGGCGTTGGCGCGCCTGTCCAGGCCCGCGCGCGTCCCGGCGGGCCTGCCGGAACCGTGGACCGAGCTGCTGGTCTCCATGACGCACTCGGACCCGAGCCGCCGTCCGCGCGCCGCCCAGTGCGCGGAACTGCTGCGCGCGGCGCAGGCGGCCAGCGTCGGCGTGCCGCCGCTCACGAACATCAAGGCCGCGTTCGACGACGAGCCGACCAGCAGCACGCCGATCACGAAGCGGGCGCCCGCGAGGGTCGGGGTGGTGTTGGCCGGAGCGGTCGCCGCGGCGCTGATCGCCGTCGCGGTGGCGTTCGCGACGACCCGCGGTACCGAGGACTCGCCGAACGAGCTGCCGGGTTCCGGCGGTTCGGGCGGGGGGAAGGCCACCGCGACCGTCACGGTCCAGCAGCCGCCCCGGCAGGGCGAGGGCAGGGGCCAGCCCCCTCCCGGTTGCCCGCCCCTGCCGTCCGGTCAGCGCCCGCCTCCGCCGTTGGCGGACGGCAGCCCGCCGCCGTGCCCGAAGTTCTCGAACCGGCCGACGTCACCGCCGCCGTCGACGGAGTCCTGACGCGGGTCGACCGGCCGTTCAGGCCTCGCGCAGCGCGGGCAGCAGCTCGCCCTTGGCGAAGTCCAGGAACTCGGCCTGGTGGTCGCCCCCGATCTGCACCAGCGCGAGGTCGGTGAAACCCGCCTCGCGGAACTCCCGCACGGCCGCGACGATCGGCTCGACGTCCGGCCCGCACGGGATGTTGCCCGTCACGTCCTCCGGCGTCACGTACTGGCTGGCGGCCGCGAACCCGGCCGTGCCGGGGATCTCCGCGTTGACCTTCCAGCCGCCCGCGAACCAGCGGAACTGGTCGTGCGCCCGCGCCACGGCCTCGTCGCGGTCGGTGCCCCAGCTCACCGGCAACTGGCCCACCTTGCGCGTGGACCCGGCGTCGCCCTTGAACACGTCCCACGAGCGGCACAGCTCGGCGTCCGGCTCCACGGCGACCATCGCGTCGGCCACCGGGGCGAACGCCTGCACGGACTGCTTGCCCGACACCGCGACCGCGAGCGGGACGCGCACCTCGGGGAGGTCCCACAGCTTCGCCGAGTCGACCCGGAAGTGCTGGCCCACGTAGTCGACGTACCCGCCGTCGAACAACTGGGAGATGATCTGGATCGCCTCGGTCAGCATCTCGTGCCGGACGTTCACCGGCGGCCAGCCGCGGCCGATCACGTGCTCGTTGAGGTTCTCGCCGGAGCCGAGCCCCAGCGTGAACCGCCCGCGGCTCAGCTCCTGCACGGTCGCGGCCTTCTGCGCCACGACCGCCGGGTGGTACCGCATGGTCGGGCACGTCACGTACGTCATGAGGTCGACCTGCTCGGTCGCCACGCTCACCGCGCCCAGCACGCTCCACGCGTACGGCGCGTGCCCCTGCTCGTCCAGCCAGGGGAAGTAGTGGTCGCTCATGACCTCGAAGTCGAAACCGGCGCGCTCGGCGCTCGCGGCGTGCTCGACCAGGGCCCTCGGGCCCGCCTGTTCGGTCATCAGGGTGTAGCCGACGCGCATGGGAGGCCTCCTAGACAGCGGCGAAGGGAAGGTCGACGAGGTCGGCGCGCAGGTTGTCCAGCTCCACGTACACCGAGGACGCGCCGTGCTCGCGCAGTTCGGCCTCGCTGAACCCGCCGGTGAGCAGGCCCACGACCGGGAGCCCGATCCGGCGGGCTGCGTCGCAGTCCCAGACGGAGTCGCCGATCACGACGGCCCGGTCCGCGTCCACAGTGGACAGTGCGACCTGGAGGATGTCGGGCGCGGGCTTGGAGTCCTCGGCGTCCTCGGACGTGGTGAACCCGGCGATCACGTCGCGCACGTCCAGCAGGTCCAGGTAGTGCTCGATGTGCTCGCGCTTGCCGGAACTCGCCAGCACGACCGAGAAGCCGTGCTCGGTGGCCGCCGTCGTCACCAGCCGGTGAGCGCCTTCCAGTGGTCGGATCTCGGGCAGCAGCCCGTCGAACTCCTGCTCCCACGCCTTGCGCACGGCGTCGCCGTGCTCGGCCTCGGCGTGCTCACCCGCGACCGCCTCGACCAACCGGTCGCCGCCCATGCCGATCGCCCGGTGCACGCGCCACGCGGGCACCGTGAGGCCGACGGACCGGAACGCGCGCAACCAGGCCACCGCGTGGTGGTAGTTGGTGTCCACCAGCGTGCCGTCGACGTCCAGTAGCAGCGTGTTCGTCATGCCACGGGGGATTCCCCGGCGGCCGGGGGCGAAACACGGACCGTCCGGGATCACACCACGGTGATGTTCTTGAGCGGTCAACCTTGGTACGCCGCACGCATCTCTGGGACTCTCGATCACATGTTGCCTCGACGCGGAGCCGCCGGTTCGCTCATCGGCATCTCGGACGCCTTCGACGTGCCCGTGTTCGTGCGCCGTTCGACGCCCCTGACACCGGACGTCCGCCCGAAGCCCGCGCTCGTGTCGGGGGTGGTCACGCCGTGGCCCAGAGCCGGGGAGGTGCCGCCGTCGGGCGCGTACCGGGTGGGCACGACGTGGCGCGACGTCATCGACGCGGCGATCTCGGTCGGCCGGGACCGGACCGCTTGGCTCACGGCGACGCCGTCGTTGGCGTGGGCGGAGATCCTCGCCCGCCGGTCGCCGCTGTCGGCGTACCTCGTCCGCACCCGGCACCGGTCGTCCACCGGCGGCACCGGGTTCACGCTGGCGCCGAACGTGGTCTACACCGACGGCACGGAGGCCACGGCCAAGGCCGCGTTCGGCTACCGCGCGGGCGTCACCATGGCCGAGTGGGCGTGCCGGGGCCTGATGGGCCTCGGGGCCACCGTCCACGCCGAGGCGCACGCGCCGACGGGCGCGGGGCGGGAGTGGTCGGCCACCGGCGGGCTCCCCGACCTCGTCGGCTACCACCCCTCGACCGGCCTGCCGTGGCTGGTCGAGGCGAAGGCGTCGAACCGGCTCGGCAAGCAGGTGCTCGCGAAGGGCGCCCAGCAGCTCCGGCGGCCGGGGCTCATGGACGGGCCGCACGTCAAGGTGCTGTGCGGAACCAGCCTGGCCGACCGCGTGTTCGTGACCCTGGACGTGGAGGAGGGCACCGGGACGCCGCCGTCCGCGTCCGAGGACGCCCGGCTCCTCACCCTCGCCCTCTCCCGGATGCCGCTCTACCTCGCCCTGGTCGCGATGCCGAGGAGGTCCTGGAGCGTGCTGCCGGTCGGCGCGGGCGTGACCGAGCGCGGCACCCGCCGCGGCGGGATCGGCCTGGTCACCCTGCTGGAGGAGGACCGCTCCACCATGGACGAGCGCGAGACCGCCCGGCGCGAGGACGGGCGCCGCGACCGGCGGCTCGACATGCTCACCGGCCAGGTCCCCGGCACCGACCTCGTGGTCGGCCTGTCCCGCCGCCTGTTCGGCGCCTGCGCCGCCCTCGCGCGGGTCGAGGTCGCGGTCGCCGCGGAGGTCGACCACGAACTGCCGAGGCCCAGGTCCGGCGACGGGGACGGCGAGGCCGAGCGGAACGGCCGGGACCGGTGGCTGATCCAGCGGCAGGTCGAGCGGGGTCACTGGTCCGACGCCGTCGGCCGAACCCGCGACGGCTTCGACGAGGGCGCGGGCCGGAGCTGGGAGGACCTCCTCCAGAGCCCGGTCACCTTCAGCCCCGACCCCCGACCGGGCTTCCTGGAAGCCGCCACCGAGGACACCTACCTGGCCGTGGACGCCACGGCCGTCTCGGCGGTCCAGCGCTAGTCAGACCGCGTCGGCGAACGGCCCGGCCAGCCACCTCTCGACCTGCCGCTGACCGCGCAGCCGGACGACCACCAGGTCCGGGTGCCGGTTCTCGGTGATCACGCGCCGGACCCTGGCCCGGATGGTCGGGTGACCGGCCCACGCCTCCTTGAGGATGTGGTGCGGGCTGGTGAAGAACGTCCACAGCGGGCCCTCGACGTTGCCGCCGGGGATCGGGGTGCCGTGGCCGAACCGGCGTTTCACGGTCCGCACGAGCGTGCGCCCCACGGTCATCGCACGGGGGTGGTCCAGCCAGACGAGCACCTGGGTGCGGGCGGTCAGTCGTTCGCGGACCTCCTCGCCCTGCCACTCGATCGCCCACTCCGGGCGCGCGGCGAACGCGAGGACGTCCTCCCGCCACGTCTCCCGAACCGTCCAGCCCGGCGCGTGGTAGAAGGACTCGAACTGGGTGAACGGCACGCCCAGCAGGCCGCAGAGCCGTTCGGCCAGCGTGGACTTGCCCGCTCCCGCCGGGCCCGCCACGGCGAAGCGGCGGGGGCGTTCCAGCGGGAGCGGGTCGTCGTGGGAGAGCAGGAGCACGAGCGGGAAGACTAGACGTAGATCGCCAGCGTGAGCGTCCCGAGCCAGACCAGGCCGAGTACCTGGAGGACGTGGTCGGTGCGGGCGAGGTCGTCGGGGGCTCCGGCCTTGCCGCTGTCGACGTCCACGGCGTAGCGCAGCACGGCGATGACGAACGGCACCATCGACAGCGCGCCCCAGCTATTGTGCGTGCGCTGGCTGATCTCGAACGCCCACAGGCCGTAGGTCATGTTCATGACGGCGGCGGAGGTGGCCCAGACGAACCGGAGGTAGGTCTCCGAGTACTTCGTCAGCGAGTGCCGGATGGCCGCGCCGGTCGACTGGTAGAGCTTGATCTCCGCGTACCGCTTGCCCGCCACGATGAACAGCGAGCCGAACGCGGTGACGAGCAGGAACCACTGCGACGGCACGATGTCCGCCGCGACGCCGCCCGCTATGCACCGCAGCAGGAAGCCGGACGCGACGATGCACAGCTCCAGCACGGGCTGGTGCTTGAGGCCGAGGCAGTAGCCGAGCTGCACCACCAGGTACACGGCCACGATCACGACGAGCGTCCAGTTGGCCGCCGCCGCGACGGCCAGCGAACCCAGCATCAGCGCCACCGCGGCGCCGTAGGCCAGCGGGACCGGCACGACGCCCGCGGCGATCGGCCGCAGGCGCTTCTTCGGGTGCTCGCGGTCGGCCAGCACGTCCTTGGCGTCGTTGACGAGGTAGATCGACGACGCGGCCAGGCAGAACGCGACGAACGCGAGCGCCGCGGACCGCAGCACGTCGGCCTCGAAGATCCGGGTCGAGGTGAACGGCGCCGCGAGCACCAGCACGTTCTTCGTCCACTGGTGCGGACGCGCGGTCCGGACCAGGCCGAGGAACGTGCGCCAGGGCGCGGGGCGGACATCGGCGGGGACGGCCACGGTCATCGCTCCTCCGGTCGGGGTCGGCGGGAGGTGAAGCGCCGCACGCCGCCCGCGACGAGGGCGCCGAGCAGGGATCCCGCGATGACGTCGCTCGGGTAGTGCACGCCCAGCACGAGCCTGCTGAGCACCATCGGCGGCACCAGCAGGGGCGTGAGGGGCCGGTCGGTCAGCGCGCCGTAGAGGATCGCGGCGGTCGTCGTGGACGTGGCGTGCGAGGACGGGAAGCTGAGCCCGCTCGGCGTTCCCGCCAGCACCCGGACGTCCGGGTGGTCGGGCCTGCGGCGGCGCACCACCCGCTTCACCACGATGGACGCGGCGTGCGCGGCGACGACCGACCCGGCCGCGATCGTCCACTCGCGACGGTGGTCGCGGTCGACGGCCGCGCCCACCAGGCCGATCGCGAACCAGCCCGCGCTGTGCTCGCCGAACAGCGACAGCGCCTTCGCCGCCCGCACCACTTGTGGTGACGCGAGCGCCGTCTGCACCGCGCTCAGCGCGACGGCTTCGCGCGCGCTCACCGAGCCGGTCATGGCATGGCCTCCCAGCCGAACAGGGTCTTGCGCTGGTGGGTGAGGGTGTACTGGCCCGCGGGGTAGCGGGCCTCGGTCTGGTAGACCTGGGTCGGGAACGCGCCGGGGAAGTCGTGCATCCGGGCGGTGAGCGCGGTGATCGACTGCGACACGAGCACGTCGCCGAAGAGGCCGCCGCGGACGGGCTGCCAGGTGGCGTCGGAGATGCCGCCGGTGGCGGTGTCGCCCCACTGCACGGCGTAGGAGATCGGCTCGATGATCCCGTCGCGCAGCTCGGGCTGGCGCTGGCAGGGGAACAGGAACGCGAACTGCCACGCGACCGCGACGGCGGCGTCCCTCGGCAGGTAGTCCTTGAGGGGGACCGCGCGCTGCACCGACGGCGCGGTGACGGCGAGCCAGCCGCCCCAGTCCATCGAACCGTCGGCCGCCACCAGCCGCACGGTCTCCGCGCCGGACGGCGCGGGCGGCAGCACGAGGTTGCGCCAGAGCACGCTGTCCTGCTGGTCGCTGATCGGCGTGGTGGCCAGCACCTTGCCCGCCGTGGTGCCGAACTCGGCGGCGAGGGTGTTGCCCCGGCCCAGCAGGCCCGCGACGAGCACGGCCGTCGCGTCCGGGCCGCCGTCGAGCACGAACCACGGCGTGGTCAGCTTGCCCACGGTCTGCTCGGGGAACTCCTGACCCGGCCGGTCGATCATGCTGCCCCACGTCGTCGCGCTCGCGCCGCCGTCGGGCGGGGGAGCGGAGGGGAACCAGCCGCGCCCCCGTGCGAACGCGGACTCGTCGACCTGAGGTTGGCCCGCGAGCTCGGTGAGCGGCTGCGCGCCGCGCACGTCCAGCACGTCGATCGCTTCCGCCGCACCGCAATCGGTGGCGAGCGGGTCGCGGACGTTGGCGGCCCACGGCGACCAGGTGCCCATCGTCTGCACGGTGGCGTAGGAGAACCCGCCGACCAGGTAGGTGATGTTGGCCAGGAAGAACAGGACGACCACGACCGGGATGGCCACGACCACCGACAGCTTCCGCCAGTGCGGCAGCTTGCGCGCCACCAGGAACGCCACCACCGCGATGGCGATCACGCCCCAGTACGGCTTGTCGAAGCGGATCACCGAGACGCCGGGCGAGTCGTTCGGGTTCGGGATGCCCAGCAGCCACGAGTATGGCCACTTGTTGGCGCCGTGGAACGCGAGCGCCATCATCGCCGACACGCTGACCACCGCGCCCAGCACGATCGGCGCGGACATCCTGCGGTCGCGGGTCAACTCCCGCACCAGCGGCACCGAGCCGACCAGCAGGAGGGCCAGGAACGCCGAGCCGATGCCGGAGAAGCTGCCGAAGTGGTGCGTCCACTTGCTCGGCGTGAACCACAGCAGCAGGAACGCGAACAGCGTCGACCAGCCCGCGAGCGACAGCCGGGACGGAACGGGCACGCGGCGCGCGCGGGCCGAGGTCACCAGCACCACGAACCAGACCAGCGCGACCAGGCACAGCAGCACGGGCGCGCGTTTGGCGTAGTTCGCCATCGGGTCGCTCGCGTTGAGCAGGAACGTGTACCGGGCGATCTCGCTGTACCAGCTATCTTGACCGGCGATGCGGAGGAAGATCTCCTGCGCGTGCACGAAGTCCCGCAGGGTGCCGTCCGCGAACGCGAAGACCACCGCCACCGCGCCGGGCGAGAGCACGCCGAGCGTCCGCGCCAGCACGGTCTTCCAGTTCGCGTCATCCTTGCGCAGCAACGGGACGAGGAACGGCAGACCGGCGAGGAGCGGTGCCAGCACGGTGAAACCCGTGGGGTGGGCGAAGAACCCGACCCCCGCCACGCCGATGCCCGCGGCGAGCGGTGCGAGCCGCTGCGACTCCACGGCCTTCGCCACCGCCAGCAGCGTGAGCGCGCCGCACATCGTCACGACGCCCTCGGGCCGCACGCCCATGTCCAGCGGCAGCCACCACACGAGGAACGCCGACGCGAGCACGAACCGCGCGCCGCGGTCGACCCACGGGCTGCGCCGCGACCACTCGGCGGGGATCACCCTGGCCTGCGCGACGAACCAGCGGACCGCGAACCACGTCACCAGGCCGAACAGCAGCGCGGGGATCCGCAGCACCACCGGGGCCGTGCCGAACAGCACCTGCCACTTGGACAGGAAGTAGTAGAACCAGGCGAACGGCGTGAAGCCCTGGTTGAGCAACTGGTAGTAGTTGCCGACGTACCCGGTCACGTCGACGTTCCGCGCCATCGCGCTGTAGTAGCCGTCGTCGTCGGACATCGGCGCGAGGAACACCCAGAGCACCATCACGGCGGGCACCACGATGTCGACCAGACGAGGCCGGAACCTGGTGTGCGGCAACGGGATCCGCACGTCCATCCGCACCAGGCCGACGACGGCGACCAGCGCGGACAGCGCCAGCAGGACCATCAGCACGATCTTCGCGGTGGACGGGCTGGTGGTGAACTGGTCGTCCACCCGCAGCGACACCGACAGGTCCTCCGCGGTCGCGCCGTCCAGCGCGGTGATCGTGGTCGCCAGCGAGTGGACGTCCGGCAGGGCGCCCCCGTGGCTGACCTCGACGCCGTCCAGCAGCACCGCGAGCCCGTGCTCGTCCCCGCGCACCCGGTAGGCGCAGTCGCCCGCGGACAGCGGGGTGTCCAGCAGGGTCGTCCCGGTCGCCCGGATCAGCAGCCGGTCACCCCTGGTGCGAACGGTCAGGCCGCGCTCGTCGGCCGCGGGGACGCCGGGGTCCATCGTGGACACGACCACGCCGGAACCACCCGCCGCGCGCGCCGCGTCGCAACTGAACCGGACGTCCAGGCCGAGCGGCTTGTAGGCGCCCAGCGCCAGGCTGGTGGACCGGGGCGCCGAGACCTCCGACGGCCACTGGACGGTCGGGTCGTTCACCGTCACGGGGGCCAGCGGGAGCAGGCCCGCGAACACCACGGTGAGCAGACCCGCGACCAGGACGATCGTCCGGAGGGCCAGTCCGCCCCGGCGGGGCGGCGGAGTGGACTCGATCTCGGGCGCGGGGGTAATCGTTGTCGTCACTCGTGGTGGTCCTCAGTCGGCTGGGTGTTCATCGACGAGCCGTGAACGTAGTGCCGCTCAATTACGTGGAGGACGTGGTTGCACGTTCCGCTGAAACATTTGCGTTAACCGTGTGAGCAGCGTGTTACGCGCCGGGAACGTGGGCGTTCCCGGCTCCCGGCTGCCGTTATGGTTCGGCCACCCCCTGTCCGCCCCTGTGCGAGGTGAACCGTCCTGAGCGCTCCTACCAGCGGCGGAACCAGGTCGATCGGTCTCGTCGGCATCGGTGTCGTGGCGTCCGGGCTGCTCGTGAACGCCTACCTCGCCGTGGTCGCGCGGAATCTCACCCCGGCCGAGTACGGGTATTTCGGCGCTTTCTGGTCGCTTTCCCTGCTGGTCGGTTTCGGCGCATTCCTCCCGGTCGAACAGGAATTGGCCAGGTTGTCGCCGAGTGCCGCCATGGGCGCCGCGACCCGCGTCGCGCTCGGCCTCGCGGGCCTCGAACTGCTGCTCGTCGCGGCCGCGTCGCCGCTGCTGCTAGACCCGCTGGGCGGCAAGCCGTGGGCGGTCGTGGCGGTCGCCGCGCTGTGCCTGGTGTCCGCGGGCCAGTTCCTCGTCCGGGGCGCGCTCATCGGCAGCGGCAGGCTCGCGTGGCACGGCGGTCTGCTGGTCGTCGACACCGCGCTGCGGGTGCTGTTCGCGCTCGGGCTCGGCTACGCCGTCGTGACGGACAGCGCCGGGTTCGCCTGGACGCTGGTCGCCGCCATCGCCGTGGCGCACCTGCCGGTCCTGCTCCTCGTCCCCCGCGGTCCGGGTTCGGTGTCCACTTCGGACTTCCGGCGGGCGGTGCTGCCGCTGCTGTTCGGCTCGGTCTGCGCGCAGCTCCTGCTGAACGGCCTGCCGGTGGTGGTCGCGGCCACCGCGACCGACTCGGACACCGCCGGCCGGTTCCTGGCGGCGTTCCTGCTGGTGCGGGTCCCGCTGTTCGTGGCGGTGCCGCTCCAGACCGCCCTGCTCCCGTCGCTGGCCAAGCTCTCGCGGGAGGGCGGCCGGGTCCTGGTGCGGGCGCTGGTGAGGCTGACCGCCGTCCTGGCCGCGTCCGGCGTGGTCGGCGCGGTGTTCGCGGGTCTGCTCGGACCGCGACTGGTGCGGCTGGTGTTCGGCGACTCCTACGTCCTCGCGGGCGGAGACCTGGTGCTGATGGCGATCGGCGTCGTCGCGCACCTCGGGCTCATCATCACCACCCAGGCGCTGGTCGCCTCGGCGCTGCACACCAAGGTCGCGCAGGCGTGGCTGGTGGGCATCGCGGGCGCCGCCGCGACCTTCGCGCTGGTGCCGGACCTGCTGCTGCGCGCCGAACTCTCGTTCCTGGTCGGGTCCGGCCTCGGCTGGCTCACCGGCATGTTCCTGCTCACCACCTCCGGAGAGGACCGTCGTGCACGACGACCTGGTCATCGCGTTGACCTACTACGCGCCCTACGTGTCCGGGCTGACCAACTTCGCCAGGGACGTCGCTGAGGGCCTCGCCGACCGCGGCCGGAAGGTCCGGGTGATCACCACCCGCCACGACCCCGCCCTGCCCGCCGAGGAGGTGGTCAACGGCGTGACCGTCACCCGCGCCCCCGTGCTGGCGAGGCTGGGCAAGGGCACCATCAGCCCGGAGTTCACCCGACTGGTCGTGCGGGCGTCCAAGACGGCCCACGTGCTCAACGCGCACCTGCCCATGCTGGAGGCCGGGCTGATCGCCAAGGGCGCCCACTGCCCGGTCGTGCTGACCTACCACTGCGACGTGAGCCTCCCGCCCGGCGTGCTGAACACCGTGCAGGGCAAGGTCGTCGACGCCTCCAGCAGGCTGGCCATGAAGCACGCCGAGATCGTCGCGGTCACCAGCGAGGACTACGCCCACCGCAGCAGGCTCTGGCCGTCGATCCAGCCGAAGATGGCCGCGGTCCCGCCACCCTGCCGCCCGGTGGAGGGCGGACGGCCGACCTTCCGCGACGGTGACGGCCTGCACGTGGGCTTCCTGGGCCGGATCGTCGAGGAGAAGGGCGTCGAGCACCTGGTCGACGGCTTCCGCGCGCTGGACGACCCGGACGCCCGCCTGCTCATCGGCGGCGAGTTCGGCGCCGTGGCGGGCGGCAGCGTCATCGACCGCGTGCGCGGGAGGATCGACGGCGACCCGCGCATCACCCTGCTCGGCTTCATCCCGGACGAGCGGCTGGCCGACTTCTACGCCTCGCTGGACGTCTTCGCGCTCCCGTCGGTCAACGCCTTCGAAGCCTTCGGCATCGTCCAGGTGGTCGGCATGCTCGCGGGCGTCCCCGCGCTGGCCAGCGACCTGCCGGGCGTCCGCGTGCCGGTGCGCGAGACGGGCTTCGGCGCCCTGGTGCGCCCCGGCGTCGCGTCCGACATCACCACCCGCCTGCGAGAGCTGCGCGACAGCCCGCCGGACCGGGAGACGGGCGTGGCGAAGGCCGCCGAGCGCTACAGCGTGCCCGCCGTGCTCGACGCCTACGAGGACCTGTTCGACAAGGCCCGCCCCTGAACCGTCGCCGGGGCCGCCGCTCGTCCCGGTGGCCCCGGCGACTCCCACCGCGCCACGCGGGCGGGCCGCACCGGATGGACCGGGCTAGTCCTCACCACGCACGATCGTCGGTTCCTCGTCCCACCACTCCCGCGGCGGCACGAGGAATTCCCGCATCTCGACTTCGGCGTCAGACGTCAGCTCCACGACGACTCCCATCAGCTCCGAGGGTCTTCCGGACGGTACGGACGGCATCTATGCCCGATCTACAAGGGCGTCGGCGTGGTCCAGCGCGGCCAGCTCCCGCCGCAGCGCCCCGAGCAGCCACCGCGACCCCGAGATCCAGGGCTGGTTCGTGTGCAGGCAGATGTGCACGCCGCTGCGGTACACCGACAGCGCCACCCCCACCGCGTGACCGGCCGCCACCGGCGCCACCGGGTACATCTCCTTCAGCTCCGCCCCGTCCAGCGTCAACGGCAGCGCGGGCAGGTGGACGCTCGTCACCAGCGCGTCGAACAGCAGCGGCGCGCACCGCCCGGCCAGCGGCGTGGCCAGCCGGTGCAGGGCGGCCGGGATGCGGTCCGCCAGCAGCGGCAGCGCGCCGGGACCCCGCGCCGGGCCCTCGGCCTTGTGCCGGTCCATGTCCGCCCGCACGATCCGCAGGCGCTCCCGCGCGTCCGGCTCGCCCACCGGCAGCTCGCACAGGAATCCGGAGATCTGGTTGCCCGGACCGCCGCCCCTCGGGTCCCGCCCGCGGGTGCTGACCGGGATCAACGCGCGCACGGTGGCACCCGCGCCCGCGCTGTCGTGCGCCACCAGCCACTGCCGCAGCGCCCCCGTCACCAACGCCAGCAGCACGTCGTTCACCGTGCCCCCGTGGCGCCTGCGCACCCGCTGCACCTCGTCGACGCCCAACCGGGCCATCACCACCTGGCGGGGCCGCGGCGACCTGGTCAACACCGGCGACCGGGTGCCCGGCGTCCGGGCGCTGCGCAGCACCGCGGACGCGATCGTCGCCGTGCCCGCCAACTCCTTCAAGGAGTCGAAAACGCTTGCGGCCAGGCCGACGGGCTCCGGTTCGGACTCGGTGGTGAGCGGCAGGTCCCGGCCCAGGTCGTCGAGCAGGCGCAGGCCGAGCCCGACGGCCTTCAGCCCGTCGCACAGCGCGTGGTGCAGCTTCACGACGACCGCGAACCGCCCACCCGCCAGCCCGGTGATCACGTGCAGCTCCCACGGCGGGCGGTCCAGGTCCAGCGGCTGCGCCATCAGCGTCGACACCAGGTCCGCGAACCTGTCCTCACCGCCGGGGCCGCGCAGGTGGTGCCCCGTCACGTGGTCCTCGACGGCGAAGCGGGGATCGTCCACCCAGGACGCTCCGCCCAGCGGCAACCAAGACACCTGGGTTCGCTTGCGCAGCTTGGAGATCTCCTGCGCGCGCTCGCACAGCAGCGCGACGATGCGCGCCGGGTGCACCGGCCGGTGGGGCGCGAACGAGGCCACGGCACCGAGGTGCATCGGGTTCTTGTCGTCCTCGAGGCAGAGGAAGGCGACGTCCAACGGGCTCAACTGGTCTGCGGTCATGTCTGGAGGTCCTCCGCCTGGGGCGTCCGGAATGCCTCCAGACAACCAGCCAAGGATGACGGCGGCGAGACCCGCGCGTGACATGAGCCCCAGAAGCAGGACCGATCGGGTGATGTCTCAGGTGACGTGCACGCGGATGGCCGTGCCGTCCTCGCCCGAGTGGACGCGCACGAGGTCGCACAGCAGGTTGACCATCACGACGCCGTACCCGCCGTCGGAGTTCGGCGTCGGCTTCGTCCTGCCGATCATGGGGTCGAGCAGCACGCCGTTGTCGCGCACCTCGCACACGACGGCGTCGCCCTCCTGCCAGACGAGCAGCTCACCGCCGCCGTTCGCGTGCTCGATGCTGTTCGTCGTCAGCTCGTTCACCGCGAGCACCAGGTCCTCGACCCGGTCCTCGCACAGGCCCGCGGTGGTCGCGAAGTCGGCGACGAGACCGCGGGTCGCGGGCAGGCTGTGCATGTCGAACCAGTACGCCACCGCCGACCGCGGGGGCGAGGGCAGCGGCAGGTTGAAGTCCGTGACGATCCGCCGGGGGTCGTCGAAGCGGGGGCTCGGTCGGCGGCCACCGCCGTCCACCAGCACGGGGTGCGTGCGCTCGGCGTCGACCAGCACGTCCGCCGCCAGCAGGGACGTGTCGTACGGGCAGAGGATCACCGCGTCCACGCCGTGGAACGCGGTGTTGATCAGCGCCTCGTGCTGCACGCACGCCGGGTACTCGCTCACCGAGCGGCCCGCCCAGATCGGCTCGCCGATGATCCGCACGCGGGACGGGTGCTCGTTCGAGAACGGGGTCAGCACACCGGGGATGATCCGGCCGGGGTTGCGCCCGCCCACCGTCATGTCCAGGAACCGGACGTGGTCGGCCTTGGCGCCCAGCTCGTCGCGGATCAGCTCGACGTTGCGCGGCGGCACGGCCACCAGCACGGGCTCACCCGCCGCGAGGCCGTCGAGGACGAACGGGACCGTTCCGGCCAGGTACTGGCCGGGGTCGCGGTAGAACAGCGCTTCGTGAACGAAATCGATCATCGAGCAACCTCCGGTGGCGGGTCACCACGGGTGTTTCCCAGCCGTGACGGCCGCGAAACCACGATGATCTGAGACGCTCGTCATACTCCGCGGAGCATGCAGGTCCTCGTCGCCGGGTCCAGGCCGCGGGCCGTCTCCTGCTCGACGACCGCCGCGAGCCCCGGCGTCAGGTCGCTCACCTGGCGGAACCCCAGCCGCTCGTAGTACGGCCCGTTCCACGGCACGTCCCGGAACGTGGTCAGCGTCAGCCCGGTCAACCCGCGCCCGGCCGCCCAGGCGCCGACGTGGTCGATCAGCTCCCGCCCGACGCCGCGCCGCGCGTGACCGGGGTGGACGCTCACCTGCTCGACGTGCGCGAACCCGTCGACCTCCTCGACGGCGATCCACCCCACCGGCTCCGGCTCGGCCGCGACCCACACCCGGCCGAGCGACTGGAGGTGGGTGAGCACGGCGAGGGGCAGCGGGTCGTCGTCGGCGATCTCCGGCATCCCGATCGCGCGGAACGGCTCGCCGGAAGCGATCTCGATCTGTTGCAGCCCGACGAGTTCGTCCGGTCGGGCGAGGCGGATCTCCACGGCGGCAACGTAGTCCGCCCCGACCTCCGGGCGCTCGTGGATTACTTCTTCGTGTCCGCCGGCGGACGTCTGCCCAGCAGGGCCGCCGCCACGTCCTCGTGGTGCGGCAGCAGCCGGTCGAGGTCGGTCACGGCGATGACCTTCCGCACGTGCGGCGGCGTGCCCGCCAGGCGCAGCCAGCCGCCCGCGCGGTCGGCGCGGGCACGGGTGCGCACCAGCGCGCTCAACGCCTGCGCGCCGCAGAACCTGACCTCGGTCATGTCCAGCACGATCCGGGCCCGCCCCTCGGCGACCAGCCGGTCCAGCTTGTGCAGCAGCTTCACCGCCGCCGCCTGGTCGATCTCACCCCGCACGGCCACCACCACGCGGCCCGCGCGGTCCGTCTCGACCGCGAGCGTCATCGTCTCCCGAGGCACGTCAGGCGACCCTGACCCGGTCGCCGGAGCGACCGCGGTGCTCGATCAGGCTCAGCAGAAGGCCCTCCCTGGTGGACCACGGGCAGATCTCGACCACGTCGTGCCCGGCGCTGGACATGAGCGCCTCCGCGACGACCGCGCCCGCGAGCGACTGGCGGGCCCGGTGCGCGGAGATCCCCGGCAGCCGGGCGCGCTGCCGCGCCGACCGCGAGGCCAGCCGCGGGATCCACGAGCGCAGGTCGGTGAGCGTCAACTGGCGGAGCACCGACGGCCCTTCGCGTTGAGGGCGGGCGCCCGCGAGCCTGGCGAGCTGCTCGAACACCTTGGAGCAGCCGACGGCGCGGCCGTCGAGCGCCTCCGGCAGCACCAGTCCGATCCGGTCGACCAGGTAGGACCGCAGCTCGCGCAGCCGCCGCGGCGACGTCGCGGCGTCGTCCAGCCACTCCCTGGTCAGGGTGCGCGCGCCCAGCGGCATCGAGCGGGCGAACTCCGGCGTCTCCGCCACTCCCGCGGCGACCTCCACCGTGCCGCCGCCGACGTCCAGCACCACCAGCGGTCCCGCCGCCCAGCCGAACCAGCGCCGGGCGGCCAGGTACGACAGCCGCGCCTCCTCCGGGCCGGACAGCACGCCGAGCCCGACACCCGCGCGGGCGGCGACCTGCTCCATGACCTCGGCGCCGTTGGCGGCGTCCCGGATCACGGAGGTCGCGAACGGCACCAGCGTCGACACCTCGGCGCGGTCCGCCAGCCTGCGCGCCTCGCGCACCGCGGCCACCAACTGGTCGACGCCCGCCCTGGAGATGCGGCCGTGCTCGTCGAGCGCCCGGTCCATCCGCAGCCGCACCTTGTGCGACACCTCGGGGTGCAGGAGCGACCCCTGTTCCCGGTCGACCACGACGAGCTGGGCGCTGAAGCAGCCGACGTCGAGCACTCCGACCCGCTCGGGTCTACCGGGCATTCCTGCGCCTCCTGAAGCCTTGGTGGAACCGGGTTCATGCCCACGAACGCTCTCGATCAAACCCACAGTGTCCCAGGTAGGGCAAACGTCCCTGAGGTGGCGGTAGGCCACTGGTCCATTGGAGGGACGCCGGATTGGACCGCCGGTGACCTCGCCCGACGGTGGCGCGAGCGGGGGTTCCGGCGGCCCGGTCCGGCGAAACCGAAGGGCCGCAAGAGGTGTGGACCGTCCACTGCGGACCGCGCCGCCGCCCGCCCGACGGGGTGTCGGTTCCACTCGACGACGTCCGGTGTGCGGGAACGCGAGTTCCACGATCCGGACTCGACACCGGGCGCCGTCCGCGGGTAGAACGCAGGCGCGGGACACCCGGACCGATCCGGGTGGAGGGTGCGCGTCGACCACCGGCGAGGGCGGTGGACCGGTCCCGACCCGCGTGCCGTTCGGGGGAGGGCTACCGCCGGTCCGCTACTTCGCGACCAGCTCGGCCCAGACGGTCTTGCCGTCGGCGTCCGGCTCGACGCCCCAGGAGTCGCTCAGCGCGTTCACGATGATCATCCCGCGGCCGCGGGGGGACTCCGGACTGACCGGTCTCACCACGGGCAGCGCCGACGACCGGTCGTGCACCTCGATGCGCACACCGCCCTCGGTGCGGTTCACCGTGAGCCGCAGCGGCCCCTCGGCGTGGTCCGCGCCGTTGGACACCAGTTCGGTGACCACGAGCGCGGCGTCGTCCGCGAACTCCTCCGGCAGACCCCAGCTCGTCACCGCTTCGTCGACCAGACGTCGAGCCCGCGAGCACGAACCGGACTCCGCCGGGAGCACCACGGCGACGGGTGTCGCTGGTTCGTTCAGCACATCCCGCTCCCCGCTCGCCCTTGATCGGCCGGACCGCATCGTCGCACATCCACCGGACGGTCCGCCGCTTCGGCCACCCGGTGCTCGCGCGGGAGCGGCCCTTGCTGCACGATCTCCTAGGTCGCGGCACCGGTCGTGCGGAAGGACTCGGGACGATGGACTTGCAGGTGCGCAGTGAGGCCCAGGGCGCCTGGGAGGTCGTGGTGGTGTCGGGGGAACTCGACGCCGAGACGGTTCCCGCGCTGTCCGAACACCTCGAACGAGCGGTGTCCGGTGCCGTTCGCCGGGTCGACCGGATCGATTGGATCGTCCTCGACCTGGCCGAGCTGAAGTTCATGGACTCCACCGGCCTGGCGCTGATGGTCGACTGGCACCGGAGGCTGGACGCGGGCGGCGGCCGGTTCCGCCTGGCCTCGATGCGGCCCGCCGTGCACAAGCTGTTCCGCCTGACCGACCTCACCGCCGTCATGAGCATCCACGACACCGTCGGCGACGCGACCGCCGAACCCGCCTAGCCGACGGGCTGGGCCGCCCGCCACGCCCGGAAGTGGACGTCGACCGCGTCGGTGGGGGACAGGTGGCGCGGCCTCCACCCCAGCAGGCGGTGGGCCTTCGCGCTGGTGACCAGCTCGTCCTGGTCGGCGGCCACCTGCATCACCCCGCCCGCCTCCGCGTCCTCCAGACCGATCTCCCCGGTGTACCCGGCCGCGCGCAGGGCTTCCCGCTGCACGTCGATCGCGCGCAGGCGCTGGTCGTCGGCGAGGACGAAGGTCTCCCCGTCGAACCGGGCCGGGTCGCGCAGGACCGCCGCGTACGCGTCCGCCAGGTCCTCGACGTGCACCCAGCTCCAGCGCTTGGCGGTGTCGCCGTAGAAGGTGGTCAGGCCCGCGAACCACTGGCCGAGCATCGACGTGCCCGCGGCCCCGCCGTAGAGGAAGCCGGGTCGGACGATCGTGTGGCCGAGACCCGAGTCGGCCAGCTCCCGTTCGAGCCGGAAGCGGAAGTGCAGCGGGCTCTCCGGGTTGCCGGGGGTGGTCTCGTCCATCAGCGCGAGACCCGTGCGGCCGTAAGCGGAGATGCCGGTGGTGTAGACGAGGTGGCGACGGCGGCCGTCGTCCTCCTGGGCCGCGAGCAGTTCGGCGAACAGCCGCTGGTCGCTGCCGACGGGGTCGCCGAGGTCGAGCACCGTGTGCACGACCGCGTCGGCCTCGCGGAGCCGGGCGCGCCAGGAGTCCGGCTGTGCGAGGTCGCCGAGCACCGGCGTCACCTCGATCGCCTCCAGGGCGCGTTCGCCCGCCTGCGAGCGGGTCAGGCCCAGCACCGCGTGCCCGTCGCGGCTGAGCGCGGCGGCGATTCGCGAACCGGCGTAGCCGGTGGCCCCGGTGACGAGGATCTTCATGCGGTGCTCCCGTGGAAGAAGGTGGCGAGCCGGTCGGCGAGCCAGGTTGGGTTGTCCGTGCCGATGGCGTGCGTGCTGCCGGGCACGATGTCCGCGCGCACGTCGGTCGCGGCCTCGCGGGCACCGTCGAGCAGCACCTGCTGGGGGAGGCCGTGCTCGCCGTTGAGGACGAGGACCGGCATCTCCAGCCGCGCGGCGGCGCGGGCGGCGCGGCCGTCGTCGAGCAGCGTCGCGTAGTGCTCGAACCCGCCGCGCATCCCGCCGGGCGCGCGGTAGGTGCGCAGCAGTTCCTCGCGGTGTGCGGGGCTCAGCGTCCCCGCGGTCATCACCGACCAGAAGCGGTCGAGGTAGGCAGCCTCGCGGCCCGCCGTGAGCAGTTCGGCGAGGTCGACCTGCGCGTGGAAGCCGAAGTGCCACGAGCCGCCCGCGGAGACGTCCATGAGCCGTTCCAGGCCGAACCCCGGCAGGGCCGACTCGGTGAGCCCCAGGCGGCGCACCTCGTCCGGGTAGGCGGTGGCGTAGGCGTGCACGACCATGGTGCCGATGTCGGCGCCCACGAGGTCGACCTCGGTGAAGCCCAGGTGCCTGACCAGGTGGTGCAGGTCCTCGGCCTCGTCGCGCTTGGTGTAGCGGCCGGCGGGCTTGGCCGAGTCGCCGGAGCCGCGCAGGTCCGGCGCGATCACGGTGAACCCGGCGTCGGCGAGCAGCGGCATGGTCGGCCGCCACTCGGTCCAGGTGAACGGCCAGCCGTGCGCGAGCAGCACGGCCGGGCCGCTGCCGCCGACGACGTGGTGCAGCCGCACTCCGTTGACCTCGGCGTAGCGGTGGGTGAAACCGGGCAGACCCGTGACGGGGCTGTCCGGTGGCGGGGTGGTGACGACGTCCTCCTCTTGGCTGAACCTTGCTTGCCCAGGCAAGTAATAGTCGAAAAACTTTGCCTGGTCAAGCAAAGAGAGGCAGGATGGCCGGGTGACCGACGAGGAGCCGCTGGCCGCGGACGAGATGCTGCTGTGGGCGACGCTGGGACGACTCGTCCACGCGCTGCCCAGGGTCCTGGAGGACGACATGGGCCGCGCCACCGGCCTGTCCATGACCGACTTCGCCGCACTGCTCGTGCTCGACCAGGCCCCCGGCCGCCGCCTGCGGATGTCCGAGCTGGCCACCGCCACCGGACTCACGCCCTCGCGCATCACCAGGGTCGTCGACGCGCTGCGCGCCCACGGCCTGGTCGACAAGGAGCGGCACGGGGCGGACGCGCGCGGCAACGTCGCCGTGCTCACCGAGGCGGGGCGGACCCGGCTCGACGCGGCTCAGCCCGCACACCTGGCCATCGCCCGCCGCCGGGTGCTGGACCACGTCCCACCCGAGCTGGTCCCGGTCGTGGCGAACCTCCTGGAGGTCATCACCGCCGCCACGACCGACCCGCTGAAAGCGGTCTAGGACCCCTCGCCCATCCCCAGGTAGTAGGCGATCAGCCGCAGCAGGTGGTCGGTGTCGACGGGCTTGGTCACGTAGTCCGTCGCGCCGGAGGCCAGGCTCTTCTCCCGGTCGCCCTTCATCGCCTTGGCCGTCACCGCGATGACCGGCAGGTCCTCGTAGTGCTCCATCGCCCGGATCGCGGCCATCGTCGCGTTGCCGTCCAGTTCCGGCATCATGATGTCCATCAGCACGAGCGTCACGTCGTCGTACTGCTCCAGCGCCCGGACGCCCGCGATGCCGTTGTCCGCGTAGATCACCTGGAGCCCGTGCAGCTCCAGCACGCTGGTCAGCGCGAACACGTTGCGCAGGTCGTCGTCGACGACCAGCACCTTCTCGCCGTGGAACCGGGTCGGCGCCTCGGGCAGCGTGTCCGGCGCGACCAGCGTCGCCGGGGCGGCGGCCACGGCGACCTGCGCGGTCCGGCCGCGGGTGACCGGCACCGACGGCGCGGGCAGCTCCTGGAGCGGCGCGGGGATCTCCGCGTGCTGCGCGGTCTTCGCCAGCGGCAGGTACAGCGTGAACGTGCTGCCGACGCCGGGCTCGCTGCGCACGTTGAGCCTGCCGTTGAGGAGCTGCGAGAGCTCGCGGCTGATCGACAGGCCCAGGCCCGTGCCGCCGTACTTGCGGCTGGTGGTGCCGTCGGCCTGCTGGAACGCCTCGAAGATCACCGACAGCTTCTCCGCCGGGATGCCGATGCCGGTGTCGCGGACGTCGAAGGCCAGCATCGACGTCGTGCGCGGCCACGCCATGTCCGGCGCCTCCTGCGGCTGGGCGTGCCGGATGTGCAGGTCGATCCCGCCCTCGTGGGTGAACTTGACCGCGTTGGACAGCAGGTTGCGCAGGATCTGCTGGAGCCGGTGCTCGTCGGTGTGCAGCGTGACGGGCACGTCCGGCTCCACGCTGATGTGGAACTCCAGGCCCTTCTCCGCCGTGAGCGGCAGGCACAGCGACTCGACGTACCGGACCAGCTCCGCCACCCGCACCGGCTCGGCCTGCACCTGCATGTGCCCGGCCTCGACCTTCGTCAGGTCCAGGATGTCGTCGATGAGCTGGAGCAGGTCGCTGCCCGAGGAGTGGATCGTGCGGGAGAACTCGACCTGCTTCGGGTTCAGGTTGCCGTCGAGGTTGTCCGCCAGCAACTTCGCCAGGATCAGCAGGCTGTTCAACGGGGTCCGCAGCTCGTGCGACATGTTGGCCATGAACTCGGACTTGTACTTCGACGCCGACGAGAGCTGCTTGGCGCGGTCCTCCAGCTCGGCCGACCCGGCCCGCAGCTCCTGCGCGAGGCGCTGCGACTCGGCGAGCAGCGCGTCCGTGCGGGCGTTGGCCAGCATGGTGTTCACGTTGACGCCGATGTTCTCCTTCAACTGCTCCAACAGGTCCAGGTGCACGTTGGTGAACTCGTTGAGCGTGGCCAGCTCGATCACGCCCAGCGTCTCGCCCTGGAACAGCACCGGCAGGATGATCAGGTTCGCGGGCGTCGACGAGCCGAGTCCCGACGAGACGGTCAGGTAGCCCGGCGGCACCCCCGTGACGAGGATGGTCTTCTTCTCCAGCGCGGCCTGCCCGACCAGCGACTCACCCGGCGCGAACCGCACCACGCGACCGTCCGGCCTGCCGTAGCCGTAGCTGGCGGTCAGCTCGAAACCCTCCTGCTGGAACAGGAAGAACGCGCCCTGCTGCGCCGACACGAGCGGCGTCAGCTCGCTCATGATCAGCGACGCGACCGCGTGCAGGTCGCGGTGGCCCTGCATCAACCCGGACAGCCTGGCCAGGTTCGTCTTGAGCCAGTCCTGTTCCTGGTTGGTGCGGGTCGTCTCCTTGAGGTTGCCGATCATCTGGTTGACGTTGTCCTTGAGCTCCGCCAGCTCACCGGACGCCTCCACGGTGATCTGCCGGGTCAGGTCGCCCGCCGTCACCGCCGTCGCGACCGCCGCGATGGCCCGCACCTGGGTGGTCAGGTTGCTGGCCAACTGGTTCACGCTCTCGGTCAGCTTCTGCCACGTGCCGGACACACCGTCCACTTCGGCCTGACCGCCGAGGCGGCCCTCCGTGCCGACCTCGCGCGCCACGCGGGTCACCTCGCCGGCGAAGGACGAGAGCTGGTCGACCATCGTGTTGATCGTCGTCTTGAGTTCGAGGATCTCGCCGCGCGCGTCGACGTCGATCTTCTTCGACAGGTCGCCGAGCGCCACCGCCGTGGTCACCT
>NZ_JANYMP010000055.1 GCF_025061645.1 Umezawaea endophytica
AAACCCGACGCCATCGACTTCGACAAAGATCATACCCACATTCGACTCCGAGATGGCCAAGGAATTGCAAACCGGACGGTTCACATCATCGAACTGCGCCTAACGCCCACCGATGCACGCCAACCGCGGCGAAGTGCAGCCAACAAGCTGGAGCCTCACTCTGCCAGCGTGATGCGCAGGACGCCCTCTACCTGCGGCGATTATGAAACCGCTGGTCATCACGGTTCCGTTCACCGTCGATGAATGCAGTCTAACGCCGTTCAGCGCACATGGACTCTCCGGATTTTCTCCAGTCCAACCAGTGTGAGCCGTCGGATCGGCGGCTCATCCGCCTCGGCGTGCGCCCAGTCGAGGCTCTCGGGGGGCGAGCACCCCGACCGGGACAGCGGCGGCCGGGGGGATGGCCGCTTACGCGGTGAAGTCATCGGTTGGATTGGGCACTTTCGCTGCTGAGAGGGCCTCCCACTCGGGAGTCAGCAGGTCTGCCTGGCCTGACCTGTTCCGGTGCCGCCAACCCCGACGGGGCGGCAAGCTGGGCCTGCATAGCGGCGATCAACGCAGTCATCGGGCGGCAAGTTGTGGCTTGGCCCGCCGAAGACGGAAGCGTCGGTCCGCGCCATCGCGCTCATCCTGCCCACGGTCCGACTGTTGCGGGCACACTCCAGGAACTTGACCCTGATACAAATCAACCATCGATGCCCTGATCTATATTTTCTGAAGTTCGAAGATACGTGATACCGAAAGCCTTAAGCTCGCGGTACTTCTGGTACCTCGTGGCGAGGTCAAACGGGCTGTCACTCATGCGATGGAAGATATCGAGGCCACGCCCGAGCAGGATCTTCCAGCCGGTGTCGGTGCTGATGGAGCGGTCGTGGATCGACTGGGGCTCGACGAACTGAACGTCGAACACGATGCCGAGCACAGCCGCGCTCTGCTTGATCTGCACGAGATACTCATACTGCTTCTGCAGCTTCTCCGGACCGTCCTGATTCTCGACCGTGACGAGCTTGAGCGCAACCTCGTCCGCAGGGTCCTTACCGCGAGCGATCGCCTCGGCGAGCTCCATCATGTTCCTAGCCTGGTGGAACATGCGCACGTAGGGGTCGACTATCGTAATCTGAGAGGCGCCCTGCAAGTACGGGACGAGCAGTGCGTCATACGAGACGCCGCGCTGACCTTCTTGGTACTGCTGATGTCCTTGGAACAGTTCAGACTCGGGCTGCGCAATCTTGTCAGGGCCACCGGCATCAGCTGATGTCGGAGCTCCCAGTGGGCCTACATTTGCCGGTGCCTCATCTGGCTCAGTACCCTTGCGCGCACGGTGGTAGTATGTGGGGTACTCGTCTTCCTCCAGCGTAGCGACGGCGTGCCAGGTGCCTTCCTTGTCGAGATAGCCGAACTTCACTTCGGCCATGGTCGAGTCGATGCGCAGGATCTGGTCCTTTACGCGCTTACGTCCCTCAATCGCGATCCGAAGGATTTCCTCGAGCTCCTTGCGGGTGGCCTCGCCGCTCGGATAGAGGATCTTCATCAAGCCGGAGAAGGTCTTGTGGATGCTGTCGCGGTCACGGGTCGAGATGTCGGGTGACAGCGTGAAGTGCTGCTGGTAGCGGTCGGAGTAGTCCTGCGAACGCATCGACTTGAGGACTTCGGCGATGTAGTCGACGACAAACCCGTAGCCGTCGGAGAACATCTCGCCACGAATGATGTCGACTTCCCAACCGGGGATGTAGTGGTGCAGACGGTCGAGGTAGGCCGGGTCATGGTAGGCCTCGGGCAACTCGTCGAACAGGTCGGAGTTCTTGAGCATGTACGGCACGGTGTGCGAAGTGTTACCGACGAAGACCATTGAGGCTTCGGCGCCCAGCGTCTCAACACCACGGGAGAACGACTTGTTCGCCATGTAGTTCTTCATGATATCGACGAGCGCCCTGTCAGTACGCTTCTTCTTGCCAGCGAATTCGTCAAAAGCGACGACGTCCCAGTACCCGACCAGACCGAGGCGTCCGTTGGAGTTGTTGACGAACAGCTTGGGGACGGTGACCTCACCGCCGGAGACCAACATCCCGTGGGGCGAGAACTCCGAGAAGATATGGGACTTACCGGTTCCCTTGGGTCCGAGCTCGACGAGGTTGTAGTTGCGCTCGACGAACGGGATGAGGCGCACGAGCTGGAGGAACTTCCCCCGCCTACTGAACAGTTCAGGATTGAAGCCGATCGACTGCATGAGCAGGTCAATCCACTCGGCGGTATTGAACCCGCGACGCGCCTCGAGGTACTGGTCGACATCGAACTTCGACAGCTGGATGGGCTTGATCGAGCCGAGGATCCAGGGCACGAATCGCTGGTCGTCGCTGTGGAAGTACTCGATGTCGCAGATGCACCACACCCCACCAACCAGGAGCTTGGGGTGGGCCTTGATCGTCGAGGACTCAACGATCACACCCTTGATGCCCAGATTGGCGAACTCAGCCTCATAAACGTCGGCCTTTTCGTTGAGGGTGACGGTGACCTTGTCGATGATCCGGTGCCGACCACGTTCCTTGATCGTGGACTTGACCAACTCCGACTCGCTGCGATTCACATAGTGCTCGGCGAGGATCTTTCGCACAGTGTCGATGCCAGCCTGGATGGTGGCTTCGTCGTCGGAGGCCGCGTACTGACCTAGCAGGTACTCCAGGACGTACGACGGCACGATGGCGTTGCCCTTGACGGCCTTGACCAGGTCCTTGCGAACGACGACACCGGGGAACAGAAGGTTGATCTTGTAGTCGAGGTCGCTCTGCTGCGGTGCGCCGATATCTGGCATCCCGTTCTCAATCTCGCTCATTTCAGCTCCCTTCCCTCTAGAAGTCGAAGTCCGACGCGAACGAGCGCTTCAACGTGTAGAACGCTTTGACAAAGACCCTCCACTGGTTGGTGTTGGGGATGCGCTCCTCCAGGCGGAACTCCACAGCCCGGTTGTTGTAGTCGCTCGACTCCTGGATGAGCAGCATCCGCGCGCTCTGGTAGCGGTCGCGCTTGTCGTCCGAAGTCTGGTCGAACGTCAGGTCGACGAGGTTCGAGATCAGCGTCTCGCCCACGTAGAGCCCAGCCCTCAGCGTGCGAGGCTGAATCTTGTCGCTTACCTTCTCGGTCTGGAACAGGCGAACGACGACCTGCCCGGTCGTGATCTTGTCAGACTCGGGCCACACCTCGACGTTGACCAGCCGGGTGTCACTCTTGCGCTTCTTGTTGACCACCAACACCGGCACGACGATCTCCTGAAGCGTCGCCCCACCATGGACGAACCGCGATCCACCGCCTGCCAGTCGCAGGCGGTGGATCGACTTGGGAATCTGAACTTCCAGGTCGCTCTGAAGCCCGAGCTGGGCTGCCTCGAAGGTGACGAAGGCGTTGTCGACCTTGAGGCCCCTGCCCAGCACGAAGCGCCGGTTGACGACCTTGATCTCGTCGCCTTGCGGCTTTGTCGACAAGAAGAACGTGTCGGCCAGGGCTTCGTCTTGAAACAAGAAGCCGTGGTCAGCGGTGATGAAGATGTTGGTGGCGTTGGCGCTGGCCAGCTTCTTCACCAGGTCGACGATGTCACGCAGAGTGTCATCGACGGCCTCGAACACCTGGCGTTCGGTGCCGGGCTTGTCGCCTGTAGCGTCGATCCGGTTGTGGTACACGTACAGGACCCGGTTGGCCTTGTACAGCTCGCGCCGCTCCTCGGCGTTCAGTGCCTTGAAGTCCTCGGCCTGAATCGCCGATCCACCGACACCCTCAAGGATCTTGCTGCGGAAGGCAGTGTTGTTGGTTGGTTGGTCGTCGGCCAGCACAGTCTTAGCGTCGACGGAGTGCCTGAGCGTCGAATGCGGCAGCAGCGCCGCCATGCCGAGCTGGGTGTAGCTCGGCACTACCCCGAGGACGGCCTCCAGATTGGCGTCGAAGCGGTCCTCCTGCCGAATGAGCGACCCGAGTTCGTCGGCCACCTCGTAACGCATGGCATCGGAGATGATGACAACGGCCTTCTTGTCGCCGTCGCGCACGAGTGGCTCGACGAAGCGAGAGTAGAAGTCGGCCTGCGAACGCAGCGCGGTCGAGCGCCACTTCTCGACCTGGTCGACCTGCTGCTGCCAGTTATTGCCCAGCTCGTAGACGAACTTGTTCGTGTAGCGCTTCTCGACCTGCTCGCGCAGCGCCTCCAAGAGCTTCGGGTACTCGGCCGTACGCGTGGCATAGACGAACTGCCGGTAGAGCTGGTCGATGCGGAACCACTCGCGCCGATAGCGCTCCAACCCGTCATCGAACGACTGCATCCCCAGATCCTGCGAGGCCAGCTCGCCCAGCAACTCCGAGGCGCTGGCGACGGCCGTGTAGAGCTGCCGGTAGCCGTCGATCCACACGCTGCTCTGCCGCACCCGCACCACCTCGCCCACCTCGCGCGGAGTGACAGTCTGCTCGGCTACCGCCCGCGCCAGGTCGCTGATGATCTTCTGGTCGATCTCTTCGAACAGGTCGACGGCCACCAGGTCACGGAAGCTCGCGCCCTCGACCGTCGACTTGTAGTCCAGATCGCGAGCTGCCCGTTTGGCGAGCGTGGCCATGGCGTCCTGGCTGCGCCGATCGTTGCGCAGGCTGGCAAAATCAAGCTGGATATTCCGCAGCCCACCAGGCCGGTCGGACTTGAAACCCTCGATGGCCTTGCGGAAGATCCACAAAACCAAGTCGTCGATGCTCGGCGACGCGGACTGGTAGCCGTAGATGCTCGCGACGCCTCGCCAGTAGAAGTCGTCGAGACAGAAGTCGACGAGGGAGTCGAACTTGGTCCGCGTCTCCTTCGCGTTCTCCGTCAGCAGCGTCCTAGTGATCTCCAGCAGGCTGTGCTCACGCTGACCAAGCACGACGGCGCTGATCTTGGCTCGAAGCTTGGCGGCATCGTCCTCCGAGCTCAGTAGTGCCTTGAGGCTCTGGACGCGCTTAGCTGCGTTGAAGAACCTTTCGTGGGCCTGGACGACCTCGCCGATACTCTGGCCGACCAAGCCCAGGTCCTGCATCACTAGAGCCGTGCGGTCTGCTGTGAAGACCCCATAGGCAAGTTCCAGATCGAGCAACCAGTTCCCAATGCCAGTCGGCACCGGACCGGATCGATAGACGAGGAACTTGCCCTCCGGCTCTTCGTGCAACAGCCGGTTCTTGATACCGAACTCGTCATTGGAGACTCGGATCGTCTGGACGCCCGACAGGTCGAGACCGTCCAGATCTCCGGCGTACTGACCATCCGGGTCGTGCCAGAAGACGATCCGGCGGCTATCGAACCAGCGCAGCAGGTGCGGGCGGACCGTGGTGGCATCACTCATCGCTGACCTCAAGACCAGCGATCTTCTTCAGGGCGGCACCGAACTTCGGATAGTTCGCCTTCACGCCGTCGTCCAGGTCAATAGCCAGCTGGCGGGACGCCAGTGGGTATAGCACGTCGTGCTCGTACTCCTCGAGCTCCAGCAGCACCTTGCGCAACCGATCGGCCTCCTTCTGGGCGGTCGCCTGCATGCGCGGCGTACTGGCTCCAGCGGCCAAGCGCTCCTGCTGCTGCAGGCTCGACGAGAGCTTGGCTCGGAACTCGCGCAGGTACTCGTTGAGCACTGTCGAAACCGTGGACGGCGTGTAGCGGTGCATGTAGATCAGTGCGTTGAACGAGCCCTTAGGGCTGGAGAAGAGCCAGTAGATCGGGCGCTTCTTGTACCGCTGTACGTGATCCTTGTAGAACGACTTTACAAAGTAGGTGCGGATGTCCTTGACACCGAGCGACTCGGTCACGAAGCGCAGGTTCTCCTCGAAGTGCTGCTCGCCGAAGGCGGCACGAAGGAACGTGCGGAAGCGAGCAACGATGTCGTCTTCGAACCAGTCGCCATCCACAATCGGGATAACGTTGTCCTTGTCAGGCGCGAACGTCGGACTTGGAACCTTGGCGAGGTAGTCTTGCACCGTGGCACCCTGGTTGGCCAGCATAAGCCCCGGCTCGTCGAGACTGTAGCGACCGAACATACAACCGACTGCGTAGGACACAAGGCTCTCGACATGCGCCCGACGACGAACGTCCTCGCCAGTGGGCTCTGGGAGACGAAAGACCTTCTCGGTTGCATGCTCACCCAGATACGCGGCGGCGAAGAAGGAGTCCAGCTCCTCCTCAGCGGCAGCGAGGACCTCCGCACGTTCATCCTCAGCCCGGTAGCAGACGCTGACAGCCGCCGCGAGCGACTTGCTTGCTCTAAGGAGTGGTGAGCCCTGGTAATCCGCCGACAGCTCGTCAGCATCCCACTCCTGCTTCGAGAGGTCAATACACTGAGTCGCGAGCTTCGAAATATGAGCGCCCTCCCGCACCCGGACCGGAAGGCTCAGAACATGATCGAGCTTGAAGTCCAGTCGAGGCGCAAGCAACTTCATGAATCTCGTGGCCGTTGAACTATTTAGAAAGCCCTCTAGGGCCAAGAGTTCATTCTCTCGCTTGGCGAACGCCATCGGCCCTTTTGTGTCGAACATGAAGCCGCCCTCAACGTGACGGACGGCGAATGCGTCACTAGAAATGCTCGACCAAGTCAACCCGCGACGGAACCCGTAGGATCCATTGTAGTTGTGCGATCGGACTCGGCCGGTTGCCTCATCGATGTTGTCTCGCGCTCGCTCGCCATCGTTTTCCCAGTCGACAACGAAGTCAAAGTTGCCATACCAACGCCGTGAAGAACCGCCCTTCTGGCACGGGAACCAGCGAGCACCGCTTGTGGCACTCTCCTCCGTCGACTGAATACCGAAACCAATCGACCGCTGCGACACTTCGTACCAGCGCCGGAGGAATCTAGCGTTGTTGCCAGTCGTCAGGCCCTCCCTGGCCTGAAGTAGCTCGCCGAGATACGGCCCCTTGCGCAGCGCAGCGATCTCATCGTCGGACGCCCAGTAAACGAGCGGCGTGTTGGGCACGTCGAGGAACTCAGAGATGCTGCGCAACCAGGTTCGCTCGAGCTCCGTGCCAGCCGCCGCCCTCGCCACTACATCGGCTTTGGCCCCACCCTCGACGTCTGCTGCCCGGACAAAGACGGACCGTGAGGAGCCTGCACCGAACGTGTCCGCTACGAAGGCGACTGTCGAAACTACCTCGCCATTGATCGTGTCGAAAGCCGACGTTCCGAGATGAGCTAGGGTCGCGAGCGATCCGCGATTCAGCAGCCAACCGCGGTACTTGGCATAGGCACCGAGAAACATCCAGCTGTCCTGGGTCACCATTGCAACGACGCCAATCGAGTCGACGAGCTCGAAACAACGATCGATGAACATCGCATACAAGTCAATCTTCGCAAGCGGGTACGCGCTCTTGGCGAAGTTAGTGAGAGCGGTCTCCATGTTGCCGCTGCCCATGTACGGCGGGTTTGCCACGGCTACGTGGTACGTGGCCGCCAGAACATCGGCCTGATGGATCACGGACTCTGCCCGGTCCAGCACCTCGGCCATCAAGATGTCGCCGTCGACGGCGTTGACCTTGGCACACGCCAGTCCTCGCCGAGCATCATCGAGTGTGGCTCTGCTCGGCTTAATCAGCGAGCCGGTGACGTCCGCGCTTGCGAACAGGTTCCAGAACTCCGACTCCGCGTGCTTGTCACCGTCGCGTGTGACCAGGAGGTCAATCTCCTGCGGCGTGAGCCGAATTGGCTTGAGCACACAGACATTGGACTCGACCTGCTTGTTGAAGAACGTCCGCTGCTTGGAACGAGCCTTCATGGTCAAGGCAAAGGCCGCAAGTGTCCCGGCTCGGGGGTCGATCTCGACACCGTAGAGGTTGTTGGTCAGGATGAGCCCAGGAATCTCGGCCGGGGCGTAGCCCTCTTCCTCATAGATGATGTAAAGCAGGTCGAAGGCATAGGTCAGCATGTGCCCAGAACCGCAGGCGGGGTCGACGACCTTGAGTTCCTCAGGACTACTGATCCTGAGGAAGTCGGCCTGCTCGTCAACTGGGGCAATGTAGTACTGCATCTGGTCAACCAGATTCGACGACGGCCGGTTGAGCATCCACAAGCGGCCGAGTGAGTTCTCGACGAGGTAGCGAACAATCCAATGCGGCGTGAATAGCTGCGTCGCCGCCGGGATCTCATCGGCACCGGCCTTCTTATTCTTCTTGAAACCAGCGAAGACCTCGCCCTTACGCTCCGAGATGTAGAACTGGTACAGCCAGCCGATGACCTCAACGTCCTGGCAAGCGTCGGTGGTGAGCACCTTGACGGCACGGCTCGGCACCGAGTCGTCGGCCAGCAGGTTGGCTGGAATGAGCAGCTCGGTGAAGTCGCCTTCTCGCTCGAACATGAACGGCATGGCGCGGTTCCAATAGCGGCAGTGGTCTGCAAGCAACAGGGCGTAGGCCTCGCCCTGGGCGTCGTCGCTTCGGCGAGTGCCGTTGAGCAGAGCCGTGACCGTCTCGCGGGTCCTGGTACCGACCACTGCGGCCTCGATATTGCCACGCTTGGCTTCGGCCAGGATCTCGGGCTGCCCGGACTCGACGCCGGGCTGTGGCGAGACGACCCCGACACCGGTGTAGCCGTTGGCGTCCATGAAGCGCAGGGCGATGATCCGGTTGAACCAGGTGTATGCGACCCGGTCGGCGACGGCTCCCTTGCCCTTGTCGCCGCCACCGGCCGCCGTGACGGCCTTCTCCAGAGCTTCTACGGCGTTGGGTTGCTCGACCCGCTCGGGCGAGGCTGGGGCCAGCACAACGGCGATCCGGGCCGTCACCTCACGGATGAGCGCCGTACGTGCCCAGGTGGCGAACGACTTCAGCGGTGCGGTTTCCATCAGAGAGAGATTCGCTTTCCGTCGTTCAGGGTGTGGACGAGTGCCATGCGCAGGGCGTCGAGGTAGCGGTCGACGTCCTCCTCCGTTTCCAGCACACCCGAGATGCCGGTAGCCGAGATGGTCTTGACCGACACGGTCTGCTTTGGCGGAGGAACGTCGTCTCTTCCGTCGCCCTGCGTTGATGCGGCCAGCAGGTCGAGCAAGCTCGGGTAAACGGACGCCTCGAAGCTCGAACCGATCTCTCGGATGAGAGCAACCTGGTTATGGGAGCTGACACGGGAGATCGTCTGGTCGACCCGGCGCAGCACGCTCCCCTGGGCGTCCGGTGTCGCCTTGGCATAGAAGGCGCTCGCTTCGATCTCGGCCTTACGTCCCTCGATTGCCTCGACGATCTCGGTGCGGTTCGACGCGACGACCTCGTCGATCTGGGCGCGTAGCTGGTCGCTCGCCTGTTTGAGCAGGGCCATCTTGTTGCCCCGGAAGGCGTTCGGGTCCTCAAGGCCAACACGCACCGCGGAGTCGCAGCCAGACGGCAAATAACCGAGGTTGCTGCTGTGGGTGATCAGCAGATCGGTAGCCTGATCGTAGATGGCTCTCTGGCCACCGCTGAGGAAGGCCCGGATCGGGTCGATCGTGCTTTCCTTGGCGTCGAGCAAGTCGTCGCCAAGGTTGAAGTCGGTCAGATACCAGTCGTCGGGTTTGCCGACCACCTGGTCGAGCGAGGCGATCGGAGTGGAGAGCTGGGCCACGAACGGGTACTTCGAACCCGTGATGGTCGCGTTGAGCTCGTCGCGCTTGGCCTTCAGCTTGTCGGCCCCGTGGTGGGCGAGCTCCAGCGGGTCTTTGGGGGTATTGCCCTCGTCGAAGAAGTCGGTGCAGAACTTGCGGAAGGCGGCCACCTTGCGCTCGTCGAAAGTCCTTTGGGGAGACACCACGACGTGGGCGTGCTTCTGGGTGTTGCGCAGCGCCGTAGCGACCTCGGAACGCTTAAGGACGTTGCCGTCGACCGTGAGCGTGACCTTGGAGGTGCCGATCAGGTAGGCGACCAGGACCTCGATCGAGGCCAGGTCCCAGCCGTAGGGCTTGGCCGTGAAGCTGTCGATGATGGTCTTCATCGTGACCTGCTCGCCGAGTGTCTCCTTGCGGAGAACGAACGACAGCACCTCCTCCGCCGGCGCGTAGAGCGTGCTAGCGGTATCGGCATCGAACAACCCGCTGTCGGGCTTGACGGCCAAGGCGACCTGCTGCTCGCTGTAGGTCGTACCGCCAAGCAACTTGAGCTGGGTGTAGGTGCGGCTGATGAGCGTCTGGAAGCCGTCGGTCACCCGAACGAGCGCGTCCTTGGAGCTTGAAGTGATGTCGGCGGCGTTGATGACCAGAGTGGACTTGCCCACCGAGGCCTTCGCCCGCTCGATGAGCTCCTTCTCGCGGCCGATGTTCTGCGCACCCTTGGTCTGCAGGATCTGACCCTCGACCGCCGAGATCGAGGTGCCCTGCTTGCGCTTGATGTACTTCTCGGTCTTGATCAACAGCCGCAGATCCGCGAGCACTCTGGCGTCCGGCTCGAGGATGACGCGCAACTCGTCCTTGCCCGCGCTGTGCATGCGAATCTCTTCGGGCGAGTGCGGGTACTCCGGCGAGATGAAATGGGCGGCCAACTCGCGCTGCGGGCCATGGGCCTGGTCGTCAAGTTTGAAGCCGAACTGGAAGTCCTGGCCATTCTTGGCGTAGCGGATCTTGTTCGTCTTGATGACGTCGCCCGACAAGATCTTGAACAGTCGCCCGCTGATCTCGGCGGCGTCGATGTCGACGTTCTTAATCTCTTCCTCGATGACCTGCTCTTCGTTGGTCAAATACTCGTAGGCATTGCCTTTGCGCTGAATGTAGGTCTGCGTCTCCAGCACGGTCAGCGCTTCCTTGACCTGCTCCGAGAGCGCGGGAAGGTCGAGGCCGAGACGGTCGTAGACCAGCACCGTAAGGTTGCGCGGAGTCGCTTGGAAGCCCTCGACGTACTTGACCAGGAACAGCGCCTTGAGCAAGCGGACCGCTAGCGAGTTGTCGAGGTTGCGCTCAGCGACGTCGATCGAGCGCTGGGCGGCAGACTTCAGCGAGGCGCGGATGCCGGCGAACATGCTGTCGAACGTCGCGAGCTGGCCGACCTCAACGTCGCCGATGTCCTTGGCGACCTGCTGGACAACGCCGAGCATCGAGCGCTCACCGACAGAGCTGTTCCGGCCCTCGAAGACGTTGTGGTCGGAGATGCCCTCGATCGCCACCTGGAACAGCGGGAACTGGTAGCTGACGAACGGGTAGGTCCCGACGAAGTGGGCCTCGTCAGTGTAGTTGCGGTAGGTCTTGACCCCGTCGACGAAGTCGAACAGCGTCTTGAAGTTGGCGTGCTGGTCGGCGTAGATCGTGCTGAGCTCGGCCACACCGGCGTCGTTCTTGTCCAGCAGACGTTTGCGGATGACCTCTTCGACGTCGGCGCTGGTGAGCTTGAGGCGGGTCTTGAAGCGGGCCTGGATCTTGGAGAAGTCGTTTCCCTGCTGTCGCGTGCGGTCGCCGATGACCTTCTCCATGTCCTCCTGAGAAGTCACGAACACCCACGAGCGGCCAACGCATTTAGTGTTGAGCGACTCGGCAATGGTCTGCAGGTTGAGCATCAGTTTGGTGTCCGAACCGATGAACTGGCCGACCTCGTCGACAAAGAAGTTCAGCCGGAAGGTCGGGTCGCCCTGCTTGTCCAGCCAGGCCTTGACCTCGTCGGCGAAGTCCTCGATTGAGACAGCGTACGAGGCGCTGTACTGCCGGATGATGCCGTCGGCGGTCCCTCCGTTGACCTCGGCGAAGGCCCGGTCGATGCTCGGGCCTTCCAATGCGCTCTGCTCGCGTCCTTGGGTCCAGGGGATGCCAGCGATGCGTTCGAACGCTGCTTGGAAGGCCGCGTACTGGCCGCGGTTGTCCAGATCGCGCTCGAACCGAGCGACGTGGCCCTGGTTGCCGTAGTAGCCGCGGCTCTCGTCGAACACCTTGACGAACACCTTGAGCAAGGCGTCGGTTTGGTCCTTGCTGATCAGGGTGGCCTTCTGGTCGATGTTGAACAGCAGGCTCTTGGCGGGGATATGGTCGGCCTTGTTCAGCAGGCCGGGCAGGAATGCATCGGAGGTCTTGATACGGAAGCTGTCGGAGACTCCTCGGCGCGGGTAGTCCTGGCCTTCGACTTCGCCCAACAGGTGGGCGAGCATCTTGAGCATGTGCGACTTACCGGAGCCGAAGAAGCCGGAGATCCACACACCGTTGGCGTTGGTGTAGGACGTGTACTCCTCGAGCAGGATCTCCAGGCCCTTCGCGGCCTCGTTGGTCAGGACGTACTCCTCGACCTCAGTGCCCAGGTGTGCGACGTCGTCGGCCTTAATGACGCCTTCGATCGGGCGCTGGATGTCTTTGGCGAAGATCTCGCTGAGCTGCATCGAGCTCATGCCTCCTGTTCCAGGATGTTCTTGGCTCGGTAATACTGGTCGTCCTTGAGCCGACCGAACAGCACGAGCGAAGAGCCCAACGTGTCGGACTGCTCGTAGCGGCCTGGGAAGAACATGAGCATCGGCTTGCCCTTGACTACCGACTGTAGGTTGTTCAGCACGTTGTGCGAGCGGATGTGCGGAAAGACCTCGCCGATCCCGGTGAGGAAGAAGATGTCAGAGTCAGCCTGCGCAAGCCGGTCGCGGATCGCCGGGGCGATATGCAGTTGCGGGTCGAGCATCCCCTGGAGCATCTCACGGAAGTCGGCTTTGTCCTGGTCCGGCTCGATGGCAAGAATCCGGTCCCAAACGCCTCGCTCCCTCAGAAGTTCGACAGACAAGTCGTAGAGGTTGATCTCGAACACGGTGATTCCCGCGTTGGACAGCCGGTTCTTGATGCGCTTCTTAGCCGCCGCAACAGCAAGCGCGTCCTCTGGCGGGTATGGGTAGATGAAGAACGGGACTTCGTTGCCCAGGCCCTCCATCTGCAGGAACCGCTTGCCGCTAAGCACCGCGAACAGGTGGTCTTCCTGCTGTGGCAGAGTCCTCGAGATCACAGCACAGCCCCCTGCTTTGCGGCTTGTTGAGTCGGGAAGAACCGCAGGTCACTCGGCGTGTGGGCGCTGAGAGTGGCAACAACTCGCTCGGATAGCACGGTCGGCCTGATGTATCGACCCTCCGACAACAGCTCGGCGTCCTGCAGCATCTTGAACACGTTTGACCTTAGCTTCTGCAGCGTCGAGTCCTTGATCTCAGTCAGCTCCTCATGCCACAGGGCTTTGGTCCGGACGAAGCCGTCGAAGTCCTGGTACTCCAGCGTCGGGGCCAGGAGCAGAAAGCGCTCCCGCAAGACCTCCTCGGCAAACTCGCCGATGAGCTCGTAGCGGCGGCAAGCGGCGGCCCACATGAGGTATCCGCGCTCGGAGGCTGTCACCTCGGCCAGTAGCTCGACTTCGTCGTCGACAAGCGCGGAGAGCCGCTTCACGGTCTCGCGGACCAGACGGACTCCCGTGCGATGGGTCCGCGCCTGGAGCAGGTTGCCCTCCACCGCCTGGTCACGGACCCGCTTCCAGTCGCGCGTCTCGATGTACACGGGCGCAAGCACCACGGCCTCACGTGCCAAGAGGGCACCCGTAGTGAACGAGAGCGCGTACCGCCGCGCTGCCGCCAGCGGGCCGTTCATCGATCCCTCCTCCCAGTTCCGGGCGAGTCGAACAGGCCATTTCGAGCGACCGACTCCTCCTGTCTGCTCACTGATCACCAAGAGAGGTTCCTTTAGCCGACGAAGCCGCGCCACCGCTTCGAACCCACTCGTCGACCTCGCTCGCCTGGAACTTCCACAGCCGACCCACCTTGTGGGCTGGCATGCCCTTCTCCGCGATCCATGCGTAGACCGTGTCCTTGGTAACGCCGAGGTGGGTCGCGATGTTGTCAGCAGAGAGCCAGGGGTCGGACACGACAGAACCTCCAGCCATCCAGCAGTCACGAGCGCGTTGTTGTTCGCACCCTACCGGGGAAGACCCTGCATAACCCGGTCTAGTCCGGCGTAACAGGCAACAACCCTGCCTCAGGCGACTCCACCTGTGAACTCTGTCAATGGCTACAGTAGGCTGAATAGCCGGCTCCGCAGCGGACGGCCACTAACGTGACCGACAGGTCGGATACCTGCTATATGGCGCCGTCCCTCGCACCACTGACTCGGAGATCACGATGACTCAGCGCAGCGCAGTGCCCGTCACATTGGCGGAGATTGCCAGAATCGCTGGTGTCGGACGGGCCGCGGTCAGCAACTGGCGTCGCCGACACGACACCTTCCCTGCGCGTATCGGCGGCACGGACACAAGCCCTCAGTTCTCCTTGGCCGAGGTGGAGTCATGGCTGCGCGCTCAGGGGAAGCTGCATGACGTAGGCAATAGGGAGCGACTGTGGCCGCAGTTCGACGTACTGGGCGACCGTGCCGAGACGGGCTTGGCCATTGCGATGACTGCTCTGAACCACCAACCGCGCGGTGCGATCCTGGTATCGGAGCCCAAGTTCGCGCTGTCGCAAGCCGCGCAACGGCTGGTTGACCAGGCGACCGCTCTCGGGGAGCAGGAAGGTGCGCGGCAGACCTTCGAGTTCCTCCTCAGCCGCTGGCTGGACACGAATGTGCGGCAAGTCAGTTCCACCCCTAGGCCGTTGGCAAAGCTGATGGCCGAGATCGCAGTCCAAGTGCGTGGCGATAGTGGCGGCGGCCCACGCATCGTTCTCGACCCGGCATGTGGAACGGGCAGCCTGCTCCACGCTGCCGCCGAGATCCTGTCCGCTGGCGAGAGCGGAAGCGACCCCATGACGCTGGCGGGTACGGACCAGGAACCAGTGCTGGCGGCCCTGACCGCAGCTCGACTGTCCTTCGTCCCGTCGGACAGCGGCTTGGCCCGCGGCGGAACCGAAATGCCAACCGTGGATGTGCGGACCGGCGACACACTGCGTGCGGACCCCCACGCGAACCTCCGCGCTGACCTCGTTCTGTGCAACCCTCCCTTCAACGAACGCGACTGGGGATACGAGGAACTCGCCACCGATCCACGCTGGACGTACGGATTGCCTCCAGGCACCGAACCCGAACTGGCATGGGTTCAACACGCGCTGGCAAGACTGGCTCCCGGTGGAACCGCAGTTCTCGTGCTTCCGCCTGCCGTCGCCTCCCGTAAAGCAGGGCGACGTATCCGTGGAGCACTCCTTCGTGCCGGGGTACTGCGGTCAGTCATCGCACTTCCACCAGGCTGCGCCCAACCACACAGCGTGTCGCTGCACCTGTGGGTGCTTCAAGCCGGTGAATCCGGTCAAGCCCCGGAGACAGGTCATTCATTTCGTCTGATCGACGCCGCGAGTACGGGCGCGACCACCGCGAAATCCGCCCAGAACATCGACTGGGATGCCTTGCGCAGCGCCGTACTGACGGCGATGACCGTAAACGGTTCGCTCCTTGATACGGACCTCAAGGGCGGCGCCGCGCCGCCAGTCGCCCGAAGTATCACGGTGCCCTTGATCGATCTGCTCGACGATGAAGTCGACCTCACTCCGGCGCGCCATGTGCCTGCAGTATCGACCGGGAATTCCCGCGTACTACGGGAGTCCTGGAACAGATTCTCGGTGTTGCTCGGAAGCCTGGAACAGACGAGCGAGTCCCTTTCCGCAATCGGTGCCGTCACGGACGGTGCAGCCGAGTCCGGAACGACGACGGTCGGGGAACTCATCCGAGCCGGGGCGTTGATCCTGCGCGCCGGACAGTTGCCACCGGAGAACTCTGTGCGGACCGGAGACGTCGGTGAGGATGGGCTGCCGGTGTTGACCGTGCCGGACTTGCTGACAGGTGGGGACCCAGGCGGATGGTTGCCGCGGCATGTGGTCGCGGATGCAGATCTCCTGGTCACGGCTCGGGACGATGTGATCGTGGCCGGGGTGACTCGCGCGTTCTCCGCCTGGGTGGAGCTGGGAGCAGCAACCGTGCTCGGGCCGCAACTCTATGCGCTCCGGGCAGACCCCGCACGACTGGACCCGTGGTTTCTCGCCGGTTGCCTGCGCGCTCCGGCGAACGGCCGTCAGGCAGGCACACACACCTCCAGTTCCGCGCGAGTGGATGTCCGCAAACTTCAGGTGCTCCAACTGCCGATCGAGGAGCAGCGCCGCTACGGTGAGGTCTTCCGCCAAGTCTCACACTTCCAGCACGTTCTCCAAGACCTTGGAGGCTTGGGATCCAGGTTGTTGCAGGAACTCAGCGACGGCCTGTCCGCAGGACGGCTTCCTCCGCCCTGATCTGGTTACGAATCCTGACTGATGCGGACCTGAGCCCGCTTCAGTCCAGTTCCTGTTCCAACCGCTTCAGCAGTCGCTGGACCTCGACGCTGTGCCCCAACTCGTTCAGCTCGGTTTCCAGCTCTCGGCAAACATCCTGTACACCACGGGCCGTCTGCGAGGAAAGCGCCCTTCCGGCCGTCGCGACTTCGAAAAGCGTCTCAAGGGCAAAGTCGCTGTCGCCAAAAGGCAGGCGGCACTCGGCTACTCGCAGCCGCCAGATCAGTGCTGTTGCCTGGTCCTGCGGACTGCGGCTGTGCGCCAAGTCGTCAAGCATCTGCTGGTAGAAAGTGGCCGCGCGACCACAGTCCCCCAGGATCCGCAGACCTTCCGCGGCCAGCCTCCAGACCTGCCGAACCAACGGTCTTGCAGGCCCCCATTGCTTGCGCGCCGCTGCCGCCAGGTCGGCGAGGCGGGCGAGGGCGGGGCCGGGATCGCCTGTGGTCAGTTCCTGTTCACCTTGCTCGCAGTCGGCTTCGACGCCTCGGACCTTCAGCCACTCGGCCGACTTCGGTTCGGTCGAGGCGGAAGCCGTCCGGTCGGTGTTCGACTCCTCGATGTAATCATCCGGAGCTCGAAAGGGAAGTGTCGGGTCGGGATCCAGGCGCGGGCTCGGCGGGGGTGATCCGGGCAACGGCAGGTAGCGGCGGAACACCTCCTCGATCTCTGCCATGCCGGGCCGCCGCTCCGGTGCTTTCGCGAGCATGCGCAAGACCAGATCGTCGAGCTCGGCCGGGACCTGTGGAGCGAAAGTCCGAAGCGGAAGCGGATCGGCGTCCAGATGCTGCCCCTGCAGCCCGCCGTGCTCCTCGGCGAACGGGGTGTGGCCGGTGAGCATCTCGTAGCAGACACAGCCGAGGGCGTAGCTGTCCGTCTCGGGAACGACCGAGTCCCCTCTGATCTGTTCGGGGGCCTGGTAGCCGGGGCTGCCGAGGCTGGAGCCGTACTGGGTGTACCGGGTAGCGCCAGCCCCGAGGGGCTGGGCGATTCCGAAATCGAGTAGGACTGCGACACCGCTCGTTGAGAGCATGATGTTCTGCGGCTTGAGATCACGGTGCACCACCGGCAGGGTGTGCGCGGAATCGAGCGCGGAGGCGATCTGGACAGTGATGGAGACGGCCGGTCCTAGGGGCAGCGGGCGGCGGAGTGCGAGGAAGTCTCCAATCGACATGCCGTCGATGTACCGCATGACCAGGTAGGGAGTTCCCCGGTGTTTACCCTCGTCATAGAGCGCGGGGATACCGGGGTGGTTCAACTGGCTGAGCAAGCGGGCTTCGCGGTTGAACCGCTTGTGCATGACTGTGATCTCGTCCTCCTGGTATCGCGTGTCGACTTGGCGGAGCACCTCCTCGGCCGGTCGCAGGAACTTCACTGCGACAAGGCGATGTTCCAGCCGATCAGTCGCGCGCCAGACCTCAGCCATACCTCCTTTGCCAATCGGCAGCTCCAGTTCATACCGACCGTCGACCACCTCACCGATGTTGATCTCCCGCGCCGCCATTCCCGCCCTTTCGGCCTGTAGCTCCTGATCAAGGATCCAGCGCATGTTCCCCCCGCAGGGTCACGCCGGTTCGAGCAACGCCGTCAAGAGCCCAGCCGTGAATGATCCTAACAGCAATTCGTGCATGGACTATGTTCACAGCATGTGGCACTCTGAGACGCCTGAACGGGACACACGGTCGCTTGAGGTCGTGTGTGGGTGTTAGCCACTGGGCATCCGCCGACTCGCAAGGAGTACTGATGACTGACTGGCAGCGACCGCTGGGCACCGCCGGTGACCTCTGGCTCGTACGCGCTAGCAGCGTCATCGTGCGCGAGAACCTACGGGACTGCCCCACTGCCAAGAGTTCCGGCGTGCGGCCGTTCCTGAATTCCGACCCCGTACCGCCGCGAAGGGGCAAAGCCCTGGAGGACTTCACTTTCGCGCCCTTGATGGCAAGCCTTGATCTCGTCGAACATCGGAACTGGTCACTCACGCGGGTGATTGCGGAACTCCGGCGGACCCAGGGAAGGTTCGACAGCAGGCGTGCGCCCGCACATCTGTCACTGCTGGACTGGACCGCTCACGTATTGCCCCGCTACCTCGCCGCCCGCGCGGCCGAGCCCGACGGAGCCCCTGCTCCTCACACCCTTCCCGTGTCGTACGAGTGGGCGGCGCTGCATCACCGGGCCGACCGCGCGCCTGACTCCCGCGGGGTCACCCACTACGAGCAGACTGCATGGGGACGTCGCTACGTCTCCCCTGACGGCACGGTCCGCGACCTGTGGCTTCCCTCTATCGGCAAAGCCAGGGCGAACCGATCCGAGGCCGAACGTGCTGCGATCGCCTACGTGTTGGCCCGAGGTCTCGCCTGCCCTCGCCCAGGTTTCCAGCAGCGCTATCAGCGGTTCGACGACCAACCGCTCCCCCCGCCGAATCGCGTCAGGGTCTTCGGCTTCGGATGCGGTGACGGCAAGGCAGCGCTCCTTCTCGACTGGGGCCAGGAGGAGGTCGTGCGGCGTTATCGCGAGCACGCCGCGCCCGCCTTCGCCCGCGCCGTCGAGGGTTCTGGAACCATGCCCGGTTCCAGTTGCATCCGTTGCAAGGCATTGAGCGGGTGCACCGCCCTGCCTCTCGCCCCTGGGCTCTGGGGTGGCCGCCCCGCAAAAACACGCAGTCCGCGGCGCAGCTTGTCAGCCTGGGACATGCGTGTGCACGGTCAGTGTCCGGCGCAGTACCACCTGACCAGGCAGCTCAACCTCACTTCTCTGCGTCCCGAGCACGAATCCGCCACACGTGGCAGGGTCGTCGACGCTCGGCTGAACGATCAGCACCGCAAGCGTCCCGCACGTGGTTGCCGGGAGATCGCGGGTCCTGTCGATCCGGGCAACTGGTCCGCCGGAGGGCACGAGCTGACCGGCGATTCAGCCAGGGACGCCGCCGCGATGCTCGCTCAACACGCCGCGTTGTGCCCGCTCGATGGCTTGGGCCCGAAGGAACGTGTCCTCGTCCAGCACCAGCTGTCGTGCTACGTGCCGGAGCTCGACGTGGTGGTGATCGCCACCCCTGATCTGGTGCACACCCGCTCCGGCGGATGGGTCTGGAGGGAAACCAAGACCTCCACGAGCAGGCTCTGGGAGGGCAAGTCCCTGATGCGCGGCTACCCGCAACTAGCGCTCGCCGTTCTCCTGCTCGCGGCGGGAGTACTCGGAGGCGAACTCCGCCGCTCGCGTGTCGAACTCGAACTGCTCTACCCCGACGACAGCACCTTCGAGGAGCTGGACCCGTCCCGTCCTGCCGTGCTAGACGAAGCCCGCCAGGTCGTCGCAGACCTGGCCGAACCTCTGCTGCACGACACCTCCTACGCCCCTCGAACCGGGCATCACTGCCACAGCTGCGATGCCCGCGACTGGTGCCGCCCTGGCAGCGAGTACGCCGACCGGAATCCACTGACGGCCGCAGCCATCCAGACTTCCGAAGACCTGATATGAGGACCTCTCATGCCTCCCACTCCACAAGAGGATTGGCTCGGTCATGCCGACGTGCCGCTGCTGCGCACCATCGCCACCGCGGTCGTAAAGCTCGCCGACACGACCAACCTGCAGTCGTTCTCGCTGCCTTACGACGCAGAGGCACAGCGGGCGCTCAACCGCACGGCGCTCGCCTGCCTACTCCAGCAGGCGCAGCCTCCGGCGAGCCTGCCCGACCTGCTTCACTGGTGCCGCACCCGTGCGCTGGAGGACTGGCCGCTGGACCTCCCGTTGGACTCGTTCGGACCAGACGACTACCTGATCGACCGCCAGTCGGGCGAGCCCACTCAGCTGTGTCATGAGTGGTGGGTTCAGGGCAAGGACAGCGCCGCCGCCCAGTACGACCGCCGGGTGGTGCGCAGAGCGATGCAACTGTGCCGCGAGGCGTCCTCTCCCGAGTCGTACACCGCGTTCCGACGATTGCTCGTCAACCAGCCCGTGCTGACCAGCGCCGACCAGTTCGAACTCGCCACCGACCTCTACCTCGAACCCGTGCGCTCCCTGCTCAACGACATCTACGAGCCAGCTCCGGCTGGTTATCTCCGGGACGGCGCCTACACCACTTGCCACCGCTGTCTCACCCTGCTCACTCCGCTGATCGACGGCGGATGGTGGTGCGAACGCGACCAGTGCCGCAGCCGTGGTCCGGCCCCGCGCGGTCGGACGTTGGTCGCCGAGGAGGTGGGCGACGTGTGCCAGCTCGCCCGCCCGCTGAGGCAGTTCGTCACGGGGCCTGGCCGTGCCGAAGTCGAGTTGGAACAACGATTGCGCGAGCTGCGCCTGTCGGTGGAGATGTGGCCCGGCTTCGATGCCTACGACCTGCGGATCACCTTTCCCGACGGCCATGTCTGGGCGATCGACGTCAAAGACTGGGCCCACCCTGGACTGCTTGGCCGAGCCGCTCGCGTCGTACGTCCCGAGCCACCGTATGACGAGGCTTGCTGGGTAGTGCCGCAGTACCGAATCGACGCCCGCCGCGACTACCTCGGTGCGTATGCCCGCAGCAGGCAGGCGAGCGCGGCTGGCTTGCGGCTGCTCAGCGACAACGAACTCGTGACCACCGCAATCGCCAGGCTGCGCGGCCAGCGCGGCCCAACCACGCGTATCAGCCCGGCTGCCAAGCCAACTGACACCACAGACGGAGCCCCTGATGCGTGATCGTCACAGCTGGTATGAGCAGGTCGTCGAAGACCTGCGGCCCTGGCCGCAGGAACACACGGGAATCAAACCCGCCCTGCTCTGCCAGGTCGAACTCGGCTTGCGGCTCATGGAGCGCCTCGATCCCGATCGGCCGGCCGACGGCGTGTGGCCCCTACTCGGTGGCTATCCCTTCGCCGCCGCTGCGGGGCTCGTCCCCGACGAGGAGGCACAGCAGCTGATCACCAACGCACGACACCTGTTGTGGACGCTGCGACGCCATCGGATGTGGCAGCAGAGCATGGAGACGTACGACAGCCTGCCCGAGCGCTTGCGCGGCTACCGCATCCCGATAGGCGGCGGGCCTGCCCGGCGAGTCGACCCCCTGGTCGCCGCCGACCGATTCGCGCACTACGACAAGGCGTTGGAGAACCTACCCACCCTGGACCGCAGTGTGCTATCCCTCGCCGAAGCCGGTGAGAGCCTCTTCATCGAACGCCGCCGCAGAACTTCCGTCACTCTCCCTGATGAACTCGTTTTTCCCCCGGTTTCCGGACACGACCTCGACCAGACCCGCCACGGCACCGGTCACCCGTTGAACGTCCCGCTGACCGAACTCGCCGACACGGCTCTGTGGATGGACAAGACCGAGGCGCAGCTCGCACTGCGACGCAGAGGCAATTGGGCTCGACGGCTCGACGACCTCCAGCTCGATACCCGTTCCTCCGACGGACTGCGTTTCGACAAGGCGAGCGCGCTGCGTTTGGACCGCCTGACGCACCTGGTCGGAATGGTCGGCGCGGGCAAGAGCACGCTGATGACGCTGATCGCGGTCTGGGGCGCGAGGAGGGACAAGAAACTGCGCACCACCCTGGTCGTCGGCGATGTCGCCGAACAGCTCAACCTGACCGCGCTGTTCCGGACTCTCGGTCTGCCCGCCGCGCCGGTGCTCGGTACCACCACCCGTGAACGGCACGTCCAACGGCTGCACCGACGTATCGCCGGGCGAAGCGGCCAGCCCTTGTTGCTGCACGACGACCCTGGTTTCGTCGATCTGAGTACCGTCTGCGTGCTCGACGCGCAGCGGGGTTTGGATGCCGCCGAACCGCTGCGCTACGCCGACGCACCTTGCACAGCGCTGTACCCCTGCCCTTCACAAACCGAGGGCTCGGCGGACAGTTCGGAACATCCCGGTCGCTACCGGGAAGCCGAATCGGCCTCGAGACCGCAGCGCGACGGCGACGACCTCGGTTCACGCCATGGTTGCCCGATCTGGAGCGCTTGCCCCCGGCACAGTGCCGCCCGAGAACTTGTGGACGCCTTCATCTGGGTAGCGAACCCTGCCAGCCTCGTGCAGACGGCGGTGCCACGTCATCTGAATGCGGAACGGCTGCGGCACCTCGAACTGGCTTGCCTACGCAGCGACATCGTGATCGTCGACGAGGCGGACAGGGTCCAGATGCAACTGGACGACGCATTCGCCCCGTCGGCGACCCTGGTGGTGCGCGGTCCGGACTCCTGGCTCGACCGGTTGCACACCCACAAGATCGACGAACTCGCCAGGCAGGGTCGACTGCCGCTGTCCGATCGCGACGTCGAACGCTGGGCCGCCGCTCTGGACGTGGTCAGCTCCACGACCGACCGGCTTTACGCGATGCTGATCAGCGACGCTGACCTGCGCGACTGGGCGGACATCGACTACTTCAGTGCGTGGACCCTCCAGGAGAAACTGCTCGGGGACTGGTACCCGAACGCGGTCACCGTCAGCGACAACGGTACGACCGAGACGCTCCCGGACGAGGCTGAACTCTACGACCGGGAGGACGACGAGGACAGCGCGGTTGCAGACGACAATCCGCTCGACGCGGGCCTCGCTTGGACTCCCTGGTCCGAGCGCAGGAAAACGGTCACAGCGGTGCTCGATGCCTTCCGCGACGACCCGTTGGGCGACCGCGGCCCCTACAACACCACAACCGATCGGCTCATCCGCGCCGTCCAGGACCTGCTCCATACCCTCAACGAGGCCAACACCCGAAAACGGGTCCGGACCCTGTTGGCCGAACTGCTCGCAGGCGCCCCTGGTCTCCGGGAAGAGGACGACTGGCCTGCTCCTGTCCCGCGCAAGGGCCGTGACCTCGTCCCAGCCGACATCCGGGGAAGTGAGGACTGGCAGGACCGCAACGCCAAGCGGCTGGAGTTCACGCTCCTGCTTGCTGCGTTGCACCAACGCCTGAGCCGCCTGACTTTCCTGTGGCCACAGGTGGAGGCCGCACTGCATCTGGACGGCACAGACAACGAGCTATCCCGACGCCCCCCGCTGGACTACGCCCCGATCGTCCCGGAAGCCCCGATGGGCAACGTTCTCGGGTTCCAGTACCTGCCCGACGACCCGGAGCGGACACGGGACGCCGAAGGGCGCTGCACCGGCACGTTGAGGTTCTTCCGCTGTGCCGGAGTCGGCCGCGAACTATTGCATGCCCTGCCCGACCTTGGCGCCGACCGCCTCTCGGGGCGCCCAGGCCCGCACGTCCTCCTGATGTCAGGTACCAGTTGGGCTGGCACCTCGACCCGCGCCCACGTACTGGCACCGGTCGAGGCTGTCCTCAAGCCGAACGACAAGGCCCTGGAGGCGATCCGGGGCACCACGTTCCGCACCAACTTCCTCTACGACCAGGACAGCCGCCCGATCACTCTCTCCGGGCAGGACCAGCACATCCGAGGGGACGTGCTCAGGCAATTGGTCGGCAAACTGGCCAGGCCCGGCCGAGGGAGCGCACCGAGCCCGCTGGAGGCCGAACTCGCTCAGATCGCCGACCACCGACGCCGACGCGCTCTACTGCTTGTCGGCAGCTACCGGGAGGCGACGGCCGCCGCAGACCTCTTGGAGGAGATGCCGCGTTGGCGCGGAAGAATCCGGGTGCTCGCCCGCGACGACGCGGACCTCGACGAGGTCGGGAACAACAGCCCACTCGGGTCGGAAGGCCGCGCCGCGGCGCTGCGACGAGGAGACCTCGCGTCGTTCGCGGAGGATGAGGATGCGGAACTGCTGGTAGCTCCGCTGCTGGCGATCGAGCGTGGACACAACATCCTCAGCACCGCCAGCACACCCAATGAGGAGCGCGTCGCGGCCTTCGGCACCGTGCTCTTCCTCGTCCGCCCCCATCCACGCCCCGACGACCTGTCGCTCGCGGTCTTCGCCATCAACGATTGGGTGTCCCGCTTCGCCCGCGACCAGATCCGGCACCACGAACACGGGACATTCAGCGATGTGGTCACAAAGGCCGGGGACTTGGGCCGAGCCGGACTGGAGTTCCGCCGCATCGCCCGAGCGGAATGGCTGCGGTTGCTCACTCGGCGCTATGTCTACTCGCGGCTGAGCATCAACGAGAAGGAATCGTTCGCCTGGGACCAACTGGTCACCATCTGGCAGGTCATCGGGCGACTTGTGCGTGGCGGCGTGCCCGCCAGGGTGGTCTTCGTCGACGCCGCGTTCGCCCCCGCGCTTGCGGAAGCGCTCGCACCTTCCCCGCCTGCCAGTCCGTCTGTCGGTCTGGAGGACGAACCCAAGAAGAAGGCGGTGCGCCGCCGACGCAAGAACACCGACGCCGGACTGCTCGTCCGGCTCCGTGATGTCCTCGCGCCGTACTTCGACCCCGCTGCCAACCCCGAAGACTTCGTCCAACCTTCGGACCCGGCCCTCGTACAGATGCTGTACCAGCCTCTGTACGAAGCGCTCCGCGGCATGCAGACCGCTCCCCCATCGCCTCCTGCTCCTTCGTCAACCGACCCGTCCTGAAGGAGTCCCACGTGGGATTCACCTACCGCACCGTCAGCCGCGCCGCCTACCACCTCGCCCCTGGCGCTGCTCCATGGATCGCCGACTACCGCGCCCTGCCTTTCCCCGAGCACGCACGCGAGAGCCTGCTGGAACTCTGCAACCACGGCCGCGACCAAGACGGTGGCACGCTCTACCGCACCGTCCCGACCTATCGGATGGACGGGGTGCTGCAGAGCCTCGCCCCCGATCTCGTAGTGCGCGGGCGCCCCAGCACCATGCTCGACCCCGACAAGGACTTCTGGCTGTACGCCCCCGCCGACGCGCCCCATCCGCTGCCCGAACGGACGATGCACCAACTGCTCGCCGCCTGGTTGCGCGACCTCAGCCCTAAAGCCGTCCTCGGCACACCTGGCCATCAGAAGCTGCTCCTGGAAACCCTCTCAGGTCTCCAAGCAAAACCACTGGCCTGGCAGGACATACCGGAAGTGGACCTGCTCGGCTGCCCACTCACCGAAGGCGGCACCGCAGCTCCGGCCGCCCGGCAGTACCAACTCGCCACTGACGCCCTCGCCCGCCGCGTCATGACGCTCGACCCGTACGAGTTCGACGGCGGCACGCTGCGCTTCCGCGCCATCCCGCGCGGACCCCGTCAACAAGGAGCCGAGCTGATGTCCCAACCGCTCTCCCGTGAGGTCAAGGGCAAAACATGGTGGTTCTCCATCACCATCAACATCTCCCTGCACACCGCACCCTTCGACCCAAAGCCTCGACTTCACCTGCACACCGGCGTACGCCGCTGGGCGACGCACCCGCGCGCCGCTACCGGAAAACTCCACCTCCCGTATCGCCGAGCCACCACCGTCTACCTCAGCCCGAGCATTCCCTGGCTGCCCGGTGCCCCGACCAGTCAGCGCTACGCCATCGCTCGGCTGGCCCATGACCGGCGCGACGATGTCGTTGACTGGCTGGGAAACGGCCCGGCAGGGATCTTGCGCGGGCTGGCCCTGCGCCAGCCCTTCCCCGATCCTGCGGAGCTGCTGAGCGCACCGGCTCAATGGTTGGGCGATGGCCCAGGCGTGCGTGCCGCCGTCGTGCACAGCAACCACATGGGCGCGCACGGCATCGGCACGGGGCTGATGTCCCACCAGCGGTCCCTGATCACCGAATGGGCAGAGCAGGCCCTGCCGAACGGACTAGTTCGAGCCCCGCACCTGACACGCAGCACGGCTGGCACCAACAAACCCGCCAACGCCCGCCTCAACGTCGAGGGAGTGGCGAAGAAGGCCGAGGAAGTACGAGTCGCGCGTGCCCGCCGCAGCGCGCTCGCCATGGCCGTCCAACTGCAAGCCGACGACGCACATACAACCCTCGAAGGAATTCCGGTCATCGAGGCCCGCCTGCTGTGGCAGACCGCCACTCTGCGCCGGGCCGCGATCGGCGCGTTCACCGAGATCCTCGGACTCGACGGCGACGGGTACTCACATCAGCCCGATCGTGGCGACCCAGACGCCGTGGAAGCGGTCTTCGACAGCGCCAAACCCGGCAGCCCTGTACTGCTCGAGTGGCACACCCTCGAACTGATCGTCAAGTTGCGCTGTTTGCCGTTGTCCGGGGGGCTCGCAGACAAGCTCGCCCTCAATCCCAAGACCCGGTCCAAGAGAGCGGCACTCAGCAGTGCCGTCAAAGCTCGTCGCGGCGGCTTAGTCTCCTTCCTCTCGACCGACGGTGCCAACAGTGACGCCCCGACGCTGGCCCTGGTCGAGATCGCTCATCGCAGCACCTTCAGACCTTCGCTCGCCGACCCCAAGTTCGCGATGCGACTCGGCTGTGCGGACGCCGGAGTGCTCACCCAGTTCGCCGTCGTCCCCTCCAACGCCAAAGGCATCAAGACCGAAGGGAACGTTGACCACCGAGTCCGCTCAGGGTGGCTCGACGGACTGCGCCAACTCGGCGTGCGCGTACTTCCTGAACACACTCTCGGAGGAGACCTTCCCGAGAATCTGCGATACGCGGCGGTCTGGATGGTCAAACGACGCAAGGATGGCCCCACCCGGCTACCTCTGCATCTGCCCGTCGCGGTTCTGGTGACTCCAATGCCAGGTGGCCACGGCCTGGCGCACGTCCAAGGCTGGGATGACGACGCAAGAATGTGGGTCCCGTACCCGAAATTCCTGCTCGGACTAGTCAAGAAAGCAGAGATTCCTGGCACCGAACTGGATCTTGAAATCGGAATGGAGGCCGAACCTGCCTCCATCGGCACCGGTGAGCACACAAAGTCCGACCCTGCATCCTCCGCGTCTCGAATCACGCGAATCGACTGGCGGAAGAACATGGACCAGCAACGAAAGGAGACCGCGAGCTTCCTCCAACGGATGATCTTTTCGCTACGGAACCACTCCACCATACTGATCACCCACTCCCAGAACAGTCGGCAGCACTGGCCCTGGCTTCAGGACAGCAAGACAGTCATGGACCTGATCAAGCCCGGTCACGCCCCAGCGTCCGGACTCCACCCTGACTTGCGGCTGGTTCGGATCCGCGGAGCCGCCGGGCGGGAAACCCCCCAGTGGTGGGGCATTGGCAGCCCCGACGGAGTCAACGGTCTGCCCTCTGGCCTGTGGACACAGGCAAGCGAGTTCGAAACCGACCCGCGTGTCTTCTACAGCACCACCGAAAAGGCCAGTCAGTTCACGAAGTCCGCCGTCAGCGCGGATCGCCTCGCACCGCGTGCCCTCACCAGGGGCAAGAATGTCGGCAGGCTGACCACCGATGTGGACAAGCCTGCCTGGAACCCTTCTCTAGTAGAGATCGCGATCCTCGGCTGCCATCCGGTCACGGAGGACGGCAGCGTTGGCGATCAACCCGAGGCCATCGCGCTCGCCATGCACCAGCTGCGCCAGGCCCCGGACTACCTGGACGCACTTTCCCTGCCGCTTCCGCTGCACCTCGCTGGTCTCGCCCAGGCGTATGTGCTGCCGATGCATGAGGAAGGTAACGAGGCTGAGAGTGAGGTGGAGGACCCGAGTGGCCTACTCGACGATCAGACCATGGCGGGTGATGAGGAGACAGGCGACCCGGACCCCGACCTCGTTGATGCCCCCGGTCTCTCGCAGGAACCACAACCAGACGAGCAGGTGACCTTATTCGATTGAAGAAGGTCGGTGCCCCTCAGGCACCTACAGTTCTGCAGTGAAGTGATCTCAGTGACTTTCAGCTGAGTCGTCCGTGCTCGAAATGGGTGAGGACGAGAGCGGCTTTGGCGATATGGCCGATCTTGCGAGGGCTGGTGGTGAAGTGACGCAGGCCACGCCATCGTCCAGTCAGCATCGCGAATCCGCGTTCACCCAGACAGCGCAGGCCACGCAGCAGGACGTTGTAGGTGCGTGTGTCGACGTCGAGTACTTGGCCGTCCGTGGACTGTTTGACCGGGGTGAACACGCCGATGCCCGTGCCGTCGTAGCCGTTGTCGGCCAGGGTGGGCAGGTCGAGTTGGGAGGCGGCCCAGTACAGGGCGTCGAGCACGTGTTCGCGGGCCGCGGTCAGATCGTGCACCGAGCCGGGTTCGACATCGCTGATCCACAACGGGAACCCTGTTCCGTACCGGGTTTGATGGAGACATCGAACACCCGGAGGATTCGACGTCATGGCGGCACCACGGAAGTACCCGGATGAGTTGCGTGAGCGGGCGGCACGGCTGGCGGTCGAAGCCAGGCGGGACCCGACCTCGGCCAGTGGAGCGATCAAGCGGATCGCGGACCAACTCGGTGTGCACCCGGAAGCGTTGCGGACGTGGGTGAAACAAGCAGAGACCGACCAGGGCGCCAGGCCGACAGCGACATCGACGGACGCGGCCAGGGTCGCCGAACTGGAGCGCGAGGTGCGTGAACTGCGGCGGGCGAACCAGATCCTGAAGTCGGCGGCGAGTTTCTTTGCGGCGGAGCTGTGCGCCACGAGGCGCCGAGTTGATCGAGGAGGGGTGAGAGACCTTTCCCGCTGGGCTGTCGCAGCGGCCTGGTGAAGCCTGGGGGCAGCCTGACCCGGAGGAACGACGGGGAGGGTGGCAAGCGGCCCCGACGAGGGCGAGACGTGCCGGGACTGCCAGACGGTGCGGGCTCGTTCGGCAAGGCCAGACGGTGTAACGAGAGTGAACCAGTGGTTGACGCTTCGTAACAGCAAAGCCGGCTCCAACCTGGTGGATATGGGCCGGTGTGCAGTGCGT
>NZ_JANYMP010000056.1 GCF_025061645.1 Umezawaea endophytica
CCCCGAAGGTCCCCTACCGCGATCTGCTTTGCGAGCTGTACGGCAAGACGGCCGAGGAACTTGGCATCTCGACCGCGCCACCGCAGGCTAGGTCCGACATCGGCCTCATCTACGCGCCGTCGCTTGCTGACACTCTGAGCACGGTCAGCAACCTCGCCCTGTTCGACGCTCAGCGGCATCCGGGCGTGGTTACTGGCCACTTCTCCGAAGAGGCGATCTACGCAGCCTGTCTGGACTGGTTGTTCAGCTCATCGAGTGAGGGTAAGAGTGGCTCGACATCGAGCCGGGTGACCAAGCGGGACGTGGACGAGATCTCCGCAACCACCATGATGTTCGACAGGATGGACCGGTCGTTCGGCGGAGAGCAAAGCCGCGATCTCGCCGTGAAGTACCTGCACGATCACGTCGTGCCCAAGCTCAGCGGTGCCTACGACGACCGAATCGGTCGTGACCTGTTCCACGCAGCCGCAGTGCTCTGCGAGGTCATCGGCTACATGGCTTACGACGCGGACAAACACGCACTTGGTCAGCGGTACCTCATCCAGTCGCTACGACTGGCCAAGGAGGCAGACGATCCTGCTTATGGTGCTTACGTGCTCACGACGATGAGCCACCAGGCGATGTACCTTGGTCGAAATCGTGAATCGTTGCGCCTAGCGCAGGCTGCTGGTCAGAGCTACACCGGCACGCATGCGATCGTTGTGCAAACCGAAGCCGCAATGCACGAGGCAATAGCATACGGAGCTCTGGGCGACGGGAATGCGGCGGCGCGAGCACTACTCAAAGCCGAACGCGCGTTTGCTCGACAGGTTCCTGGCACCGGTCCCGACTGGGCTGCGCACTGGGGTGACACGGTGTTCGCTGCATTTTCCGGTCGAATCTGGCTCGACCTCGGAAACGCCACTCAGGCACGGCCGCATCTGACGATGGCAGCGGCGGACTCCAAAGGGCAACCGCGCCGAGTTGTCTACAGCTCAGTGCAGCTCGCGAATTTGACATTGCTCGAAGGCGATGCCGAGCAGGCCGCGAAGTACGCGGTGGCTGCGGCCGATGCTGTCGTTGGCCTGAAATCTAAGCGCTCACAACAGGTAGTGCGTGATCTGCGCGCAAAGTTCGAGCAGCGCATTGACGTCAAACCCCTACAAGAATTCCTGACCCGAGCACATGATCTGTCAGCGGAATGAGGCCAACGTGAAGACCGATCCACACCCGCAGAGCGCCGGTGATCCGCTGACGTTCGCCCAGGACGTGGCGTTGGAAGGGCCACCCGAGGTGGAGTTCAACCCCGGTATCGCGTCACGTCTTCCTGCGAAAAGCTCAGCGGGTGGCGCCCTGCTCAGGGATGGCCAGGGACGCATCCTGTTCGTTGTCCCGAGGTACAAAACCGTACTCGACATCCCCGGTGGCATCACCGATGACAACGAATCGCCAAAGGCTGCGTGTCAGCGAGAGGTATCGGAGGAACTGGGGCTGCGCTTGGAACTGGGCAGGCTCTTGGTAGTGGACTGGGTGCCCCGCAACGGTGTTTGGCGCGATAGCCATCAATTCATCTTTGACGGGGGAGTGCTCACCGACGAGGAGGCAGCAGCCGTGCAGGTCCACGACGAGGAGCTAGGCGGCCTGAAGTTCCTTTCTCTTGATGAGGCAGCCCCGCAGGTTCACCCGTCGTTGCTCCGCAGGCTCAAACTTGCCCTTGCCGCCGCAGACTCCGGCCAGACCATCTACGCGGAGTTCGGCCGACCCCTTTGACCTGGTGTGTTCAGAGTTTCTTTTCTTCATCAAGGCGGCCCCCTCCGGGGGCCGCTGGCCGTTGGTGCCCGTTCCGACGACGGAGACCGACGCCCCAAGCCCTCTGTCCCGCCCAAGGCCGCCTAGCGGCGTCCGGGCGGGACAGGCGAGGAAGGGCGCCGGTCGCCATCGCCGGAGGAGGCACGGCCAGCGTCCCCCGAAGGAAGCCGCGGAGAGTCTCACTCAGTTCTAGGACATGCCCTCGCCGGGCGGCAGGTCTCCGAGATGGTGGGGCTACGTCGACACTCACGTACCAGCGGGGGCCGGGGCCTCGCACCATCTCGTCGACCTCCCCGAGGGCAACCACACGCGTCAAGGGGGCCGACCCAGCGCACGATCCTGTGTGGACCGATGAGCCCCCTTGACACGCGCGGTTGGGGCGAGCCAGGTCGACGAGATGGTGCGAGGCCCCTCAGTTTGAGTCTGCTTAAGAAATTTGTGCTTTCACTAGCTAATCCAACTAGAAAGAAAGGTATTCGTCACCCTCCAAAGATTGCAAGAACGAGTGCATGCCCGATGATGGGTTATCGTGAGGAAACCTGGTTTCGTTGCTCTCATGTCGAGATTCAAGTGCTTTGGCTCGCTTTGCGGCAACCTTTCTCAATGGGATGTAGACGGATGGATCTATGCTTTTTCCAGCTCTGCCATCCAGTTTCCTGCTGGCGCTTTCTGCAACACCTGTATTGCAGAACTTATTGTAATCCTTGTGGTGGAGAATGAGCCATAGCTCAAAGCAAGGATTCGAGATTGCCAGCTTTATGTCGTTTTTGGTCGCGAGTGTAATCGCCTCGTCCAGGTTGGGGTGGTGCTTTGGCCACTCCACGTCGAATATGCACCAGAGTTCGTCTACCTCTTTGTCGTGTTTGCGGTCAAGTGCTAGCTCGACAAGAGTGAGCGGAACACCATGTTCCGGATGGATTATCAGGTTCATGGCTACATTGTCGGCGATTTGGGGTAGCTTCTTCAGACCGGTAATATATTCCGGCTCTGAGTTCTTTCCTTCGGTGAAAACTACTATTGTACGCAGCTCGCGACGTTTTTCAGGGACCCTCTTAAGGGAACGTGCTTCCCTTCTGCGTGGAGACACGAGCCTTCAGCCAATCAGTCCGAGTGCGCGGAGCAGTTCAGTTTGGTCGACTTGAGGAAGTGCTCCGAATCGTCCATGCAAGTATGCGTTTTCAAGATTCTGGGACTTTCGTACTCGTTCGCCAGCGAAATCGGCTAGTGCGCCTAACGTTGTTGAGCCATCGGCATTCTTATTTGTTAGCCACACTTCATCCCTGTTTAGATGATTTAGCAGGCTTGTGTCGTGTGAAGTGAATACAATTTGAGATCCTAGTGGATTCGTGACCGGGTCGTGAAACAGCTGGATAAGTTGGGCCGACAGCGTTGGATGCAGGCTGGCATCCAGCTCGTCAAATAGAAGAAGGGAGCCATAGCGCAGCGCGGTTAGTACAGGGCCAATGAGGTTGAACCATGTGCGGGTGCCCTCAGATTCAACAGCAAAATCCAAAGGCGTGCGGGCTCCGGCTGTTTGGTGAACAAGCCTCACACGTCGTTGATTTCGCGGCTCCCGCGCGTCAGGATATGCTACTTCATCAATCATGACGTCATCGATGCCGAGATCTGCTAAACGGAGAAGTGCAAGGGCCTGCTCTCGTGGTGTGTTGCGGAGATCAGGATCGTTACTGCCTTCGAACAAGGACGGCTGATCGGGTTCTTCAAAGTAACGGATTGTGGATCGCTGCCTTGCTGCTCGGCCGTATCCCAACCTCGTTCCCCAGCCGCCGAGGATTCGTGGCCGATGGGGGGTAAGCCCTAGTGTTTGAGACCGAAGAACTTTATTTACAAAGCCAGTGACTAGTGGCTCGTCGGATCGGCGTGCAATTGACACAGCCAGGGTTCGATCGGTAAGTAGCTCGCGAGTTCCTGAAAGTGTGCCAAGTCCTCGCTGCAGTTTAAAGTCGTCTCCATCACGTTCAAATACCCGACGACGCTTCTTTTCCGGGTAATGAAACAGTGCTTCGTATATAACCTTCTCGCTGTTTAGCTCCAGGACGTACTCAAATCGAACGCCGTTAATCATATACTCGACGGAAAATTCACTCGGCTTTTCAGGGTTATTGCCGAAGGCAAATGGCTCGATAGGGATTCCGTCGTCCCACTCGCGTAGTGAACTGAATATTGCTTCCTGTAGCCAGGTGTATGCCGAGATGAGATTAGATTTTCCGGAAGCATTCGCTCCAAAGATTGCTGCTATCGGCAAGAGGCTCTCGCCGAGCAGTGGTTGGAAGCGAGCTTCCGGACGGTCACGGTCGATCGCCACCATTGACAGCTCGGCAGGAGCGGAGATCGAACGGTAGTTCGACACCTCGAAGCGGATCAGCACGCAAGCATGGTAGCTCCAGTTCGGCAGATCAGCAGCGCGCAAGTACCTGATTTTGTCCATTTTTGACGAAGATGGTGCCGTGAGCGCATCCAGGCATGCACGAGACTGCTTGTGGGCGCGCGCCAGATGAGATGGTGGTCTCGTGCCCAGGTCGGGCTAGCTGTGAGCGTTGGGCTAACTGGGTGGTTTCGTTGGCAACCGGGCGTCGGGGACGCCGCTGCTTCGTCGAAGCTGGTCGGTCGATATTGCTTCAGGCTTGGCGGGTGAAATGGCTATTTCCTTGTTGTAGTGCCAGGGGCTGGTTGCTGGGTAACTTGACCGCAATCCTGACCGCAACGACTGCTGCAACCACGACCTTACTGCACCACCAACCCAGCGGGTGACGCTGGTAAATACTGCGGACAGGCGGCTTGCTGGTTGCTGGCAGTGTGAGGGTCAGGGGTTCGAGTCCCCTCAGCTCCACAATTTGATACAGCATACAAATCGCCCGCTGACCTGGGATTATCTGGTCGGCGGGCGATCTTGTTTATGCGTCCACTGTGGACTGCGGCTCCGAATCTGGAGCAAATCTGGAGCACGGTGTGGAATGACCCGAAACAGGGTCAGCCATATTGCTCCAGGACCGTTCACCCTGTCGGGTTGTCTATCGCGGCGACTCTTCGCGCCCCGCTAATCACGACCACGCCGGTTGGGTACCGGATCCCGTGTCAGTGTGGGCTGTACCGCGGTGTCAGGGCTACTGGGCGGCCCTACGCCAGGTGCTGTCGCCGACGTCGGCAACCGCCTTGTCCCACCGATCTCGCAGGCATTGAAGAAGCCGGACGGTGACTTCCGGCGCGACGTGGGAGTAGGTGCGCTGGACAGGATCCCTGAGGATGTGACCGAGCCGAAGCGACTGGGCGATCTCGGGAATGCCGTCAGCGATCATCCACGTCTTGTGGCTATGCCGAAGCCCGTGAAAAGTCAGGCCTGGCTTGACCGGATGCAGTCGCAGAATCGGGTTGGCCCACTGGAGGTTCCCGTCGGCGGCGGGGCGCATGGCGCGGCGGCTGAAGTTGCTGCGGCGATGCAGGTGGTCTCCAGGACTGGTGAACACGTGCGCGTGGCGGTGAGTGCTCAGGTGCGCTCGCAAGAGCCGGACCGTGGGCGGGACGAGCGCGATGGTGCGGACCGATGCTTCCGTCTTCGGCGGCCCAAGCCACAACTTGCCGCCCGCCGACTCGTGCAGCGCACCATTCTGCGGGTCAACGATCATGACTCCGGTGTCGTCGTCAAACAGGTGCAGGTTGTGGCGTTGCAAGCCGGTCAACTCGCCCCAGCGTGCACCGGTCCAGGCTGCGGTGACCACCAGCACGGCCGCGCCGGGGTCGTAGCAAGCAGCGATCTGGTCGGCGACGCGCAGCACTTCGGCCGGATCCGCCCAGACCTTCTCGGGCACGCGGGCGGCATGGTTGCGACGTCCACGCCTCCGAGGCCGAATTGGATTAGCAGTGATCAGCTTCTCCTCAGCGGCATCGGTGAGGATCTGCGAGAGCAACTTCACGAACCCGGCAACGGTGGTCGGAGCGAGTTTCGTGGCTCGCAACTGCTTGGCCCACGCCTGAACTTTGAGATTGGTGATGTCAGCCAATGCGGTGTCGCCCCACCGAGGCCGAATGTGGTTGCGCAGCATGCCCCGGTAGTTGTCTTCCGTGCGGATATCGACGTCGAGAGCTTCGAGCCACTCGACCAGCCACTCGTCGAGCGTGGTGCGGCCTCCAGTGGGATCGAGCCAGGTGCCGCGCCGCTGGTCCGACTCCAGATCGGCGGCATGGTCTTCGGCGGCCTTCTGGCTGTGGAAGCCAGGTATTGAGCCGATCGAGCCGTCGTCGCGGCGGAACCGTACGCGCCAGTGGTTGCTTCCAGACTGCTCCGCCCAGGCCATGTGGGAGCCCTTCTCGGTTTGTGGTGTGGGGTCACGGGCGTGACAGATGCATGAACGCTCAATACGCGTAGAAGCGCAAGCATTGCAGTACAAGAACTTCTGTCAGTCTGAAGAGGACTTGGTGCGCCGGGGTGTAGTCCTCATGCGACCATCACGAGTTCGAGGCGCACGAGCGCCGGACTCCGCGATCGACCGCAGATCGGCATCGGAGAACCGAGGGTGCTTGCCCACGAAGGTGCGTGGGATCTCCCGTCGCCCGGCTTTACGCCGCAGCCACGACTCGCGGACAGCCAGCAGCGTTGCCGCTTCAGTGGGGGTATACAGCAGGCGATGGGTGCTCGTATCCGGTCGGGTCATGCGGTCCTCCAGGAGTGTGGTCTGGGTCGACACCCCTGAACTCCGAAATTTGACCCCTTGGGGGACACGCAACGACCAAGTTTTTTACCAACTACTCGGCGGGGAAGGTCGTCATTGCCTGCAACGTGGCGGCGAGTTCACGATCCGGCCTGATGTTTCTGCGGTACAGCGGGCTGCAGGGGGTCGCGGCCAGCCGGACCGCGAGCGTCACGAGGTCCACGGTGGGGTCGTCGTCGTGGTGGATCTCCGCGAGGCGGGCGAAGTCGATCATGACATCTATGACGCTGCGGTTCGCTGTGACACCCAGCTCAGCGGTCTGCATGTGCCGCTGTTCTTCGTCGACGATCGTGGTAGGCGCGTCGTGGGCGGTCAGCACTGTGCTGATCTGCTCGGCAATCCTGCTGGTCAGAGTCGCTGCGGGCGCCAACGGCAGCAGCACGGGCAGCAACGTCGCCTCGTTGACGAGCAACACGACCCTCGGCCGCCAGAACAAGACCGTGGCGTACCACGGGCCCAGCGCTGTCGTGCCACGGTCGTCGTCACGCGCGGTGGACGGACCCGCCAGACGCAGCAGCTTCTTGGCGGCACGCACGATCAACATCCGACTATCCTGCCTTGGCTACGACTCGGCACACCACCATGTCAACCGTCGAGGTCGACGCCGGTCACGGACTGCGGTGGCGCACCCACCGGCGAGCAGCTTGTGCGGCTGCGGTGCGGTGCGGGGGAACCTTCGCTCCCACAGGCAGACCGTGGAAGCAGCGAACGTGGTGATCGCCTCGGACGGGGCCTGTGTGAAGCCGTCGAACTGCTGTGCCCAGCTCTCTGCCGATTCCGGGTCGTGGCCCTCAGCGATGAGGCGGATGACCAGGTATGCCGGGTCGAACCACGACGCCCGATCTGCCACCACGCCCAGTCGACGACCTGTGCGCGATCGGACACCACAATGTTGGTGGGGTTCAAATCCGAGTGGATGAGGCTGCTTCCGTCCATGTAGGACGGTGCTCGGTTCGCCAACTCCACGAGGAGGCCGGCGTTGGCAGCGCACCAAGGATCTGACGTGGTGAAGGGTGACGAGGTGAGTTCCCGCGTCAATGCGTGCCCCCATCGGTCGCTCATTGAGCGCTGAACACCTGACGTTGGTAGATCAACTACCTCCCCGATCCTCGTCACGGCCTCAGCTACGAGAGGGAGGTCTTCGGAACCGGAGGAGAGGTCGGCGTGCCGCCCGGACAGGTGCTCGTACCCGAGCAGCAGCCACCCCACGGTCTCGACATGCCACAGCAGGCGTGGAGCGAGTCCCGCTGGCAGGAACGGGTTCACCGCGATCTCGTTCCGGTGCATGTACGAGATGGGGGAGTCCGTCGAGATCCCCTTGCAGAAGACGGGGCCTTGGTCGGTCCACAGGGTCTCCGACAACTCCGAGTTGCGGCCACCCGGAGTCGATTCGGTCTTCAACACCTGTCCGATGCGGTCTTCCACTGCTTGTTTGGCAGCGGTGGGCAGGTCGTCCCAGGCAAGGCGGGTGGTCATGGTTTCCTCGTTCTCGAACTACTGGCCGTCGTCGCCCTGGCCGCAGTTGGTGCACCCCTGAAAGCACTGGCTGCACTGGCCTGACGTCACCGACCACAACTCGGCGTCGACCTCGAACCCGGAGGCCGTCATCGCCTCTACCGTAGGGGCCAAAGCCTTGATCGTCTCGGCGGACCTGCCACGCGGAGAGGTGAACTCGTCGGGCACATGGTGAATGAAATACCCCGCCACGCGCTGGCAGAACTCGGCGTAGTCGACGGTGTTCAGGATGAACTGGTGCCATCCGAGGTCGACTTACCTGCTCGGCCGGAGGTGCTGACCGGGGTGGTCGACGCACGTCCTGAGGAACGCCACCGCCTGGGTCACGATCCGAGCGGCCTCGTCACCGGTCATGCCGCTGTGCTCGGTGACCAACTGCATGATCAGGCGGCTGCGCACACCAGTCGGGATCAACTCGTCGGTAGGCGAATTCGTGAGGGTTGATGTCACCATGTCACTCCGTTCCAGGTCATCGTGATTCGCAAGGTCGGACCGATCCCCCGGACGAGCCGCGGCGCGAGGGGATGATCGGGGGCGGGCAAGGTCTGCAACGCCTCGGTAACGTCAGCGAGCGTGCCTGTCTTCTCCCAGACGACGCCCGGCGGTTCGGAACTGTCGGTGCGCAGCGCCATCGCCTCCGAGTCACCCAGGACGCGGACCGCGTCGATCCAGCCACCGGGCCACAGCCGGAAGCCCTCGATTGTCGTGGGAACGTGGTCGACGACGTTGCGGTGCACGAACGTCCAGCCCGCCTCGCGCAGGGCGACGACACCCGCCAGTGCGGGGTAAGCGGCAACCGCTGCTTCCTCGTTCACGTCGCATCCGGTGAGGTTGTCGAACGCAAGCCCGTGACGATGCCCAGTTCCGGCAGCGGGTCGCCATGGATGCGATGCACGACGCGCCGCCCGGTGAATGCCGTCCTGCCGTGCAGCCAGCGGTGGTTGTCGAGGATGTAGCCCTGTCCGACTGCCAAGTCGAACTCGACAGCATGCCGTTCGATTGCCGTACGCAGCGCAGGAAGCCAACGCGTCACCTCGGGTGAGAACCGCGCAAGTTCGTCCAGCCGGAGACGGAGGACAACGCGACCCCCTCCCACGTCGGTGAGGATGGAGCCGAGGTGCCCGCTCGCGCCTCCGAACAGCACCGATCGCTGTGCGCGGAACGCGCCAATCGCTTCAGGTTCGGACTCTGTCAGGTGGTCGTGCACAGCCTGGCCGTCAACGAGCACACGCCGACCGCCAGACGTCGCCGTCATCGAGCAGTTCATCATCAGCAATGCCGGAGGACTGACTGTGCCGGAGCAGTCGGTGTGAGGGGTCAACGCCCTCGCGCTGAACCCGGCGAACCCACTTGGGACTGCGGCCTCACCGAGGTTGGTCAGGGTCGTGACACCTTCGGAGTCGCTGTCACGATGAGGGATCGTGAGCGCGATCGACCGAGCCAGCCGCAGCAAGTCCGCGCGAGTGGTGACGTTGTTGATCAAGGCCAGTCCGTGCGTGGCCAGGGCGGTGATCACGTGATCGTGCTCCGGGTCGCCGCGGCGGGTCATGACCGAATCAGTCCTTGTCCCACCTTCACCAAGTCGTTCCATGAAGATCAGGAAAACCCGACACCGTCAGCCACGTCCAGTGACAGATTGTCAACACGTCGCCGCCGTATGAGGTGGCGGCCGGTGTTAGGTTGCCGGATGACCGACCACCAGTGACCTCGGAGGACATCCTTGCCGACCCAACCCGCCTACCCCATCTCGATCAAGGGCGTCGTGGTGCGCGAGGGAAGGGTGCTGCTCCTGAAGAACGAGCGCGACGAGTGGGAACTGCCGGGCGGACGCATCGAGCCCGGAGAGACCCCCGAGGAGTGCGTGGCTCGCGAGATCGCCGAGGAAACCCGGTGGACCGTCACCACGGGCCCGATCCTCGACACCTGGATGTACTACATCTCCGTCGCGGAGAAGAACGTGTTCATCGTGACCTACGGCTGCTACCCCGATAGCGACACCGCGCCCGTGTTGTCCCACGAGCACAAGGAAATCGGACTGTTCACCGAACACGAGGTGGACGGTTTGACCATGCCGGACGGGTATCGACGATCCATCACTACGTGGTTCACGCGGCTGAGCACGGAACCCGTGAGGTAGACGACCGTGTCGAGCAGGCGGTGCGAGGCGTGCGGAGCCGCACTGAGTGGGCTTACCGCCGAGCCGGTGTGCCCGACGTGCCACGCGGCGACTCGCCACCGGCCCCCACTGGTGCCCGCTCGACGACTTCTCCCATCGGTCTGGTTGTGGTCGACACCGGAGTCCGCCCGTGCTCTGCGCAGCCGTGACCTGGCGACGATCCTCCGCCTGTACCGGCGCCTCAACCAGCTCAACCAAGAACAGCTCGCCACAGTGCTCGGCTACGACAAGACCTACGTTTCGATGATCGAGACCGGTCGCCGCGTCGTCAACGACATGACCACCCGCCGCCACATCGCCACTGCGCTCGGCCTGCCTACGCACGTCCTCGGCGTGACCAGTCACGACGACGCCGACTTCGCCGCGATGATCCAGTTCGGCGACTCGACCGTCCGCCTGGCCGAGATCGCCCGCCAAGCCGGTCGAGCCGTCGACTCGGTCAACGAGCTGTGGCCCCTGGTAGCCAGACTGGAAGCCCGCATCGCCGAAGGCCATGCCGAACGCGACACGCTGATCCTGCTCAGCCACGCTCGCACGGCCCTCGGAGTGTCGCTTGGCACCGTATTGCCCGAGGAGCGGCTGGCAGCCGCCGCACGCTGGACCGGCCGCGGGCTCGCGGTAGCCGAGCGGCTCGACGATAGAGCGTCCTTGGCGCTCGCCCTGCGGATGCACGGCAACGAGCTGCGCAAAGCAGACCACGCACGTGCCGCGGTCGCTCATCTTGCCCGAGCGGCGGCCATCTCCTACGATGCCGAAGGACGCGGAGCCGCACTCGCATTGCTAGCCCGCGCAGCAGGTGAGCTTGGCGATCCCGAACTCTTCGACACCGCGATCAGCGGCTACCGAAGCCTGCTGGACGGCGTAGCGGTGCACAGCATGTTGGTCAACCCGTTCACCTTCAACGAGATCCACCTGCGAGGCCTGGTGTCCACGGGACGTGCACCCAAGGCGGCACGGATCATGGATACGGGATCGCCGAATGCTCCCGCCGCGCCCCAGTGGCACGTCATCGAACGCGTGACCGCGGCAGAGGTCCTCTTGGTCGCTGGTAGACCGGACGGAGCCGAAGACGCCCTCCGGGCGGCGGTAGTCGCCGCCGAAGCTCACCGCCTGCCGCACCAGATCCAACGTGCGATACGAGCGGCCGACCACGGTGGGCTCACCCGTGTTGGCAGTGAGGGGCGAGAGGCGCTTCACCGCATCGACGTTCTGCTTGCACCGCCTCGCTCAGCCTTCGCAGCTCACGAGGGGACGAATCGATGAGGTACCGCTCTGGCGTAACTGCCTGGCGGCGCAAGCAATCCAGGTCCCTACGAGACGTCGAACATCCCGTGTCGAACGCCGGCGAGAAATGAACACCACGCAGCAAGGGAGATCAGTTGCTCGTCTGCTGAGGTGCTCTTGGAGTCGCGCACCGCGACCCCGAAGGACCCGTAGGCGATTTCAACGCACGCGTCCTTGCCCTCGCTCCGAGTGCTCTTGCGCCACCTCGTTGAGGTCATCTGCGTCAACCTTCCAGCGGTAGATCACCCATCACCGTTTCGATGAGCTCCGCGGACTCCTCCAGACCTTCTGCCACCGAGCGAAGGCTCGCGACCTTCTCCTGGTACTCAGCCACCAGGGCTGAATCGTCGGCGTAACGAGAACCGATCACCGGTGGCTGTTCGAGGTAGATGGCGGTCGGGAAGTCGGTGAAGCTCAACAGGATGAACCTACCGCCCAACGCACGGTGATATCCGACCCTTGTTCGCACGACACGAACGTTGACGTTCGGCAGCGTTCCCGTCGTCAACAGGTGCTTGAGCTGAACTCGCATGACGCTGGTGGAGCCGATCGGCCTGTGCAATACCGACTCCTCGATGAAAACCTCCAAAGTCAGAGGATCGTCATCGGTGAGGCGCTGCTGCCGCTTCTTGCGAAGACCGACTACTGCGGCGACCTGTTCCGGTTCGATCCCGGACGCGATGGCCTGAGCTTCCGCGTACGCCTCGCATTGGAGCAGCCCAGGCATGAGGCCGTGCTCGTAGTCGATCTCCGTGTGGGCCTCGGCCTCGCCGCCGATGAGCTCGGCGAGCGGTTCGCCCATCACCGCGGCGAACTCCTTGAACCCGCTGGGCCGAGCCGAGCGCTTGGCCCATTCGGTGAGTCGCTCGACGTCGTCGGCGGGCGTTCCGTAAAGCATCGTCAGATCGCGCACGTCGCGGAAGTTCAGCCGTCCGTCGCCAGCGTGCATCCCGCTGATCTTGCCGACGGAACAGCCCAGCGCCTTCGCGGCCTCGGTGACGCTGACTTTGCGTCCAAGTCTGGCGTCTGCGGTGTCGCGTAGCTGCACCAGCTCCCTGGCGACCTGCTTGCGCCACCACAGCGGTGACTCGACCTGACCAGCCTCCACGCGTGTTCCTCCTTGATCACTCGCACACAGTGTGCCCCACCCCGTATCGCCGGACGGCAGGACGAACGCTGAGCGTGACCGGTGTCGTCGCCCGATCAGGGCATGTTCAAATATTGAAATTCAAATTTATGATGTTCAGTATGGTCGATTTCAAGTCGGCCACATCGGCCGGGAGCGCCATGTCGCTGGTCAAGCGATCTGCTCGCTCTTGGCTCCCAGTTCCAGCGGAGTCGGGGCGGCCTCTGAACGGCCCGGCTCCGCTGGTTCCAGGACCCGCGATGAGGTGCTGAGCCGAGAACGGAGAACGAGATGGGGCTGATCGCGAGGAACGACGCTTGCCCGGATTGCGGTGGAGCGAGTGCGCCGCTCGACGAGCTTGAAGACCCATCGGCCACGTTGACCCGGTTTTGGGACAACCAACAGCGGCTTCCCCTCTGTGACAAGGGATTTCTTCTGTTGGTAGGGGAGGCCTATCCCTGTCTTCGCTACACCCGGATCGAGGGCGACGAGCTTGCCGGGATTCAACACGAGTGGCGATGTGCGAACAGCGGGAAGCAGACCTTCCTCGTTCGTGGAGACGGGGAGAACGCTGGAGGAAGGTATGCGCAGGGGCACTACGTACCGCTGCTGGAGCTGGCTGCGATGTGGTTGGCAAGCGCGCCCGGTGAGGTGGCGTGATGGCAGACCGTCGATTCCGCTGGTTCCCGCACGCGGGAAATCGCCATGCCGTCCGAGTCAGCCTGGTTGCAGGAGATCACGGCGAAACCCTCTGCGGAGTGGGAATCGAAGTGCCCCGCGAGCAGCCACCTCGCAGTCCCGATGGATGCTGGCCTACCTGTCCGGCTTGCGACGCCGCCTGGCGTGCAGAGGAAGGCATCCTGCCGTTCCCGCGACCCGCCAAGTCTTCTCCCAAACGCCCCACGCATCGCTCAGGCGTCGGGGCCTCACGGGGAAAGCGGTGACGGCCTCCATGACCAACGAAGTGGTCTTCGTCAACCTTCGCGAGGCGATGTTCCGCAGGCTCGATCGCGCGGTCGACATCGTCACCAGAGGACATCAGCGCGATGCAATTGCGTTTGCCCGTCGCGAACTACCTCGACTCGTAGCGGGCCTACGCGCGCTCATGGTGCTGCACGCCCCGGACGCGGAGGGCTACTGCAGGGAGTGCAGGCGCGGCCGGTGGTGGCGTCGTCAGCACTCACCGTGCCTCGCTCTGCTCGCATACCACATCGCCGTCAAGGAATTCGATGACCAACCACCTGTCGAGCCTGCCAAACATCGGGCACCAGATCAGGCTGATGCGTGATGACGACGAGGTTTATCGTCCGCTTGTGCGGCAACGACAAGAAGGTTCACGCTTTCACTCCTTGCGAGGACGGAAAGCAGTTCTGGCGTGCTGAGTGCGGGCACTCTGTCCCCGCAGTACAAGTCGTACCCGCAACACAGGCATCTCCGTCCTGCATTCCCTGCCTCATCACATTCGGGCCAACCGAGGCAGACCATCTCGCGGCGGAGTTCGGCTGCTACTGAAGCGTCGCGGATCTTCCTGGAAGGCCACCGCACTTCTGCCCGTTGTAGACCGGCAACTACCGATCGGAGAGGGTTTAGTTGATCATGTCGAGTCTGGGGAAGCCCGCAGAAAAGCAGCGCCTGGTTACCGCAGCCGCAAGAGAACTCGGCGAGGAGCTCCGACGGGAACGGGCACGTGCGGGACTCTCGGCGACCTTCGTCAGCGACACCCTGGAGTGGTCGCTGGCCAAACTCAGCAAACTCGAATGCGGTTGGCGCGGCACGGATGAGTGGGATGTCGGCACTTTGCTCGGCATCTATGGAGCCAGCAGAAGTGTCCGAGACCGGATCCTGAAGTTGGTCCGTGCGCAGGGTGATGAGTGGCTGGTTCGTGACCGCACTGGGGGACGGCCTGACGAGCTACTGTGCTGGCGTGTCCACGAGGCGCTGGCGTTGAGGATCGACTACTACGAGCCGCTGGCAATCCCGTTATTCCTACGGACCGACCAGTACGCGCGCGGCTTGTCGAATGATGCTGCTCGCTCGTGCGATCCGGTCGAGCTGCCGATGAACTCGGACCTGACTGATTTTCGGACGCGTGTCGGTTCGGCTGGGCCCGAGGTCTCCGCTTTCATCAACGAAGCTGTGTTGCGTTTGGTTGTGGTCGAGTCAGCAGTGATGCACGACCAGTTGATGCACTTGGCCTTCCAGTGCGACCTAGGGGATGTTCACCTGCGGATCGTGCCGCTGTCAGCAGGGATCGATGGAGTGCTGCGTCATGCTGGAGCACTCATGAGTCTGCCTGAACCATCGAAACAGCTTGCCTGTATGGAGACTGACGCTGTAACGGTTTTCTCCGAGCAGGATCGGGCCGTCGAAGTGCTCCGTAGGAAGTTCAGCTCATTGGACGGGTTGGCGCTCGGTCCTGCCGAATCCCGGGAAGTTTTTGATCATTGGGCAGACGTCTACGACGAAGGCAAACTGGTGCCGTGACGGCAACCGATATCCTGTGACGCAGTCCGGCTGTCCGCCCTGATCCGGTTGCTTCAGGAGGTACTCCGATCGACTTGGATGAGAATAAATAGTTGCCGCCGCGATGGTACCTTGTCGATGTCGATGAGGTGTTGCTGTTGGTGACGAAGTCGGAGATCGACTATGTGTACGGGTACTTCCGTTGGGGGTTCACATGGGGGGTCAGATTGGGGGTCAGGTTGGGGATCCTGTTAGAACGCCACCCCCTCCGGTCAGTAAAGATACTGGTCGGAGGCTTGCAGGGGGATCCGCTGGTATCCCAGACTCGCTTGGTCATAAGCCAGTGAATACATCGAGGCTGCGTCCATGACTACTGTATTCGCGCGGTGGTGTCGGGGTGGATTCCGAGCATCGAGGCGACCACCGGGCTGGGGGTGGTGTGCAGAAGTTCCCGCAAGGCGGTGGTTCGGCCGAGCTGGATCGGCATTCCGAGTGTGGAGAAGCGGTTGTTGAGCGTCCTTGGGTGGATGGGCTGTTCGGGACGTTTGCCTGGGAAGAGCCAGTCTGTGTTGGCGTTCGGGCCTCGGTAGGTGTTGCGGTGTTCGAGAAGTTGGCGGGTCATGTCGTCCAGCGGTGGCGGCAGCGGGGCGGGCGGGTCGCCGAGCCGGATGAAGACGTCGGGGCCGATGATCGTGATGTCGGTGCGCCGCAGGCGGGGTGATCCGGCTGAGAGGCTGGGCGTAGAGCAGCGCCAGCAGTGCGATGAGGCGTTCGCGCAGTGGCCAGTCGTCGGCTGTGACGAGCGTGTTGATCAGTTCGTGTTGCTGTCGGCGTGGCTGGATGGTGGCCGCGGGCAGTGGTGCCCTGGTGAGGCGTCGCCGGGGCATGACTCAAGTACCGGGTTTGATGGAGACTGAATTAGCTGGTTTCCAGGGTTGCGGTGACCGGGTGGGTCATTGCGTGTAGTGCCTCGTACTCGGCCGGCGGCAGGTGTCCGAGTTCGCCTTGCAGGCGCCGGTTGTTGTACCAGTCGATGTATTCGACGGTCGCGATCTCCAGATCGTGCAGACCACGCCAGGGACCGCGGTGGCGGACGAGTTCGGCCTTGTACAACGAGTTGAACGCCTCCGCCATCGCGTTGTCGTAGGAATCTCCTTTGCTGCCAACGGATGCGACCACGTCGGCCTCGGCCAGGCGCTGGGTGTAGCGCACCGCTCGATATTGAACTCCGCGGTCGCTGTGATGGACCAGACCGGTCAGGTCGGCGCCGGTGGCCTGGCGGCGCCAGATCGCCATCTGCAACGCGTCCAGTGCCAGGTCTGTGTAGAGGCTGGTGGCAACCTGCCAGCCGACGATCAAGCGGGAGAACACATCGAGCACGAACGCCGCGTACACCCAGCCGGCGGCGGTGCGTACGTAGGTGATGTCCGCCACCCACAGCTCGTTCACCTGCGTGGCTGTGAAGTCACGTTTTACCAGGTCACCCGGCCTACCGGTCTCCGCTGTCGGTCGTGTCGTGCGCGGAGACTTGTCGCGTAGCAGGCCACGCAGCCCGTTCTCGCGCATGAGCCGCTCGACCGTACACCGGGGCACCTCGACGCCGTGGCGGTTCAGCTCGGCCCAGATCTTCCTCGCCCCGTAGACGCCGTAGTTGTCCTCGTGCACCCGCTCGATCTTGTCCGCCAGTTTCCGGTCTCGTGCCGTCCGTGCCGATTCCGGGCGGGACCTGGCCGCGTAGTAGGTCGACGGTGCGATCCAGGCGGCCGTCTGCTCGAGCGCCTCCAGGACCGGCTGGACACCGTGTTCCTCCCGCTGGGAGTCGACGAACTCGACCTTCATCGCGACGGGCGGCCCGTGAAGTCGGCCCAGGGCGCGGTTCCGGCCAGTTGACCGGTCCGTTTCCCCAGGCCGCTTCCCGCACCCGGCGTGCCCCTCTCAAGGCACCGGGCGCTCCACAAGCCCTGTCCTGGCTCAAGGATTTCGCTCGTTACGCTGCCGTCCAGGGAGACGGGATTACCGATCCCCGGTACCGGTAGCGTGTGGTGCTCACCTTCTCCGGGTCGAACAACTCCCGGCTCTGACCGGTGGGCCACCACCCGCCGCCGCAGTAGCGGCGGCGCAGTTCCTTCTAGGTGGACCGGCGGTGTTTACGGCGGATCCATCGCCATACCGTCGTGAACACGTAGTGACTCAGGTAAGCGAAGGTCACCGACGACACTCCGGGCCGGAAGTAGGCGCACCAGCCTCGCACCACAGGGTTGAGCCTGCGTAGCAGGACATCAATGGGCTGGTTCACCTCGACCTCGCGGCACACCGTCTTCACCTTGGCCATGACCGCCTTGAGAGACTTCTTGGCCGGGTAGGAGTAGACGTAGTGCCTACTCGTGCCCTTCTTGCGATGACGCTGGATGCGCCATCCGAGAAAGTCGATGCCCTCGTCGATATGGGTGATCAGCGTCTTCTCTGTCGACAAGCGCAAGCCCATCGTGGACAAGACGTTCGAGATCTCCTCCCGCCAGGCTTCCGCGTCGGACCTGGTGCCCTTGATCACCAGACACCAGTCGTCGGCATAGCAGACCAGCTTGAAGTTCGGCAGGCTATGCCGCAGACGCTTGGTCTTCTCCGCCTGGCTCGTCGCTGGACCACCCGGTGACCGGGCGATATGTTCGTCCAGCACGGACAAGGCGACGTTGCTGAGCAACGGCGAGAGGATCGACCCTTGCGGGGTCCCGGCGGTGGTCGCTCTCAACAGTCGATCCTCGCCGAAGATTCCTGACTTGAGAAACGCCTTCACCAGAGCCAGAACGCGCTTGTCTCCGACTCGCGCACGCACCCTGTCCATCAAGGACACATGCGAGATCTCGTCGAAGCATGCTTTGATGTCACCCTCCACGATCCACTCGTAGCATCGTGGTTTCGAGGACAGGTAACGAATCTCAGCCACGCGTCATGTGCCCGGCGCATCGGGCGGAACCCATAGGAGCATGGGAGGAAATCCGCCTCGAAGATCGGCTCCAGCACCAGCTTCAACGATGCCTGCGCCACCCGGTCGGTGATAGTCGCGATCCCCAGACGGCGCAGCTTGCCACCCGCCTTGGGAATCATCCGCTCCCGCACCGGCACCGGACGGAAACTGCGGCCCTTCAACGAGAAACGCAGCCCGTCGAGATATTCGGTCACCCCGATCCGCGCCACAATCGACGCGGCGGTGCGCCCGTCCACCCCAGCGGTCCTGGCACCCTTGTTGCCCCGCACCCGATCCCACGCCACCAACAGAAACGCGGGATCAGCCACCAAATTGAACAGGTCATCAAACTGACGACGAGCATCGTCACGAGCCCGACAGTGCAGCTTGGTTTGGATCTCCAGTACCCGGCGCTCGGCCTTGAACAAGGCCAAGTCCAGCTCGTCGGTGTTCACCAGCGATACCCTCCTGGCATTCCAACATCCGTCACTGCCGACTTGCTGGCTGTCTTCGCCCTGCATCCGGCTCTCCCGGACCCCGAGACGGGTCGTCACGCCCGCGACTACTACACAGCCTCCGCCCCACCTTCAAGCCACCAGCCGGAAACGGGCCTGCCCGATGAATGTCCTGGCTGGACAGTCATCGGACGACTATCAGATGGTTCCCACGTTCACCAAGCAATCGATCGGCCAGCGAGGCGTCCAGCTGTACTCCGGCAGCATCGCTATGGCTACGCCGCAGACCTTCACCATGGCCTCCCCACCGTTGGAACTACACGGCTTCGGAGTTGACGACCGGACACAACCGCGTCCGGACATCACGC
>NZ_JANYMP010000057.1:0-12347 GCF_025061645.1 Umezawaea endophytica
CGGGAGTACCAAAGGATGGGAACAGGGCCGACCAGCGGTTTTATACCGGCAGCTTGGTGCTGGAGTCATCATTCGGCCTATCCACGCCCGACTAGCGGCCCGGTGACGGGTCGATCGGACCCGTCACCGCCTCGTGCGATCCCTCTCAAGCCGAGCGACTGCGGGCTGCCCTCGAACAACCCAGGAAGGCGGGGGAGTTGGGGGAGGGTTCCGCACCCATTGTCACCTCCGCCGGATGGACAGTGGAGTCGCGTCCGAGATAAAACGAACCCCGGCATATCGCGACGCCACAAGCGAGCCTCGGGTACCCAATAGCAGCCTTGACCGTCGGCGAATCAGGGTGACTTGCCCGAGGCATTGCTGGAATTGACGCCGCAGGCCGCACGGATCTTGTCGGAGATCGTGGTGCAGCCGTCGCAGGATTACCAGCAGCGTCCGGCAGCCGAGGATGATGAGCGGCCCCATAACAACGTGCGCGCAAGACGCATAGTCGCCAGCTGGTCCGCGCCGTGTTGAAGGCATGTGCCAGCAACGCCGCAGGGCCTGGGATCAGGTCACTACTTCCCATCTTCTCGGGCGGCAGGCCAGATCTCCCACTTGTTCCTGTCGCCGCGGCGGACTTCCGCGTCGGGATGCTCGACCTCGAGGTCTTTCAGACGCTGAAGAACCTCCGCGATTGGCAGCCCTGACGGGATCACTGCCAGAGGCTGAGGCCGTGGCGTGGTGGTGAGGACGGTCTCCTTGCCTGCAGGAACGGTCAGCATGGCGCGGGCTTTCTGCAGACGTGCGGCCCAGTCCGGCCATGCCGGGCACGGGGCGATGTCCCTGAAGTCTCCTCCCCACGCGGTGTAGCCGTGCCAACTCGATGGGCTGACGCACTCCGAGCACATGTCCGCTTCGGTGAGGGGCGGCATCGCAGCGAGCTGGGTGAGTTGGCGGCTGTCGGAAGCGAGCTTCTGGCGCAGAGTGGCACGATCGCCCTTGTCGAGGCCCTTGGACGCCAGGCGTTGCTCGATTTCGCTAACCGAAGCCCGAAGTTGTCGCACCTCCTGCTCTCGCCGGATGCAGAAGTACATGTGCGTGATGGCGCGTCGGTCGGCGGGCAGGCGGCCGTGTTCGTCCACCACGCTCTCCGGATCGCCGACCAGGACGCGAAGCCGATCCACATCCGTTCGCATCTGATCGATGCGAGTGTCGAGTTCTGCAATTTCGGCAGCTCGCCTGCTCGGCTCGATTGCAGGCGCGCGATCACCGCTTCCAAGAGCCGCTCTGTCATTCAGAGCATGCTCCAGTTGAGCTTCACGTTCCAGGAGCCGAAGCCGCGCGGCGGCCTGGGCCTCGTCGAAGTGCGCCACACGGGCGAGCCGCTCCGCTTTGCTTCGCGCAACTCGCGCCGTGATCCTGGTGTCCAGGGTTTTCAGACGCTCGTCGACTTCCTCATCTGACAACGGCCGGAAGTCAGGCTCCGCTCTGGTCCACTGGTCGAAAACCGTGTCGGCAGCAGCCAGGTCGTCGGCACTATCCTCTGCAACCCAGGGATTCCATCGTCGCTCCTCATTCAGCCTGATGATGAGAGCTCGCGCTGCGGAAAACTCCTCGGCGGATGCCGTCGCCCACGGCTTCGGCTTCCATAGGGTGCCGTCAGGCTCCAAGATCTGCTCGGGCATCGCCCGATGGTATCGCCTGTCGATGGCCCCGAGCTTCCTCCGACAACCCAACGTGGTGCGAGAGCCCGAGTGTCTCGTGTGGCCGAGGTCAGCTTCTTGACGATTTGCGGCACGGTTTCTATCAGGAAGTGCGCAGGCTATGACGCTTGCGGCGTTGCGGTGGAGACGGCCAAGGAACTTCAGTGGCACATGTGTGTCGGCACCTGGTAGCGGTTCAGAAAGTCTTGCAGGGCAGCAATGCTGCCTTCGAGTACGGAGAGGATTAGGAGTCTACGTGCTCGGGTGACTGCAACGTAGAGGACACGGAGTTCTTCCTGTTCTTCGGCGGTCGTGGCGTTGCCTGTATGCCATCGTGTGATCAGGTCGTCGTCGGGCAGGAGCACGCAGACGGCGTCGGCTTCGTCGCCTTTCGCCTGGTGCACTGTGGTGAGGCGTGTCGTCGGGTGCTGTGGTGCCTGCTGGCCGATGGAGGCGATCTTGCTGCGCAGCAGGCCCTTGCCGCCGCCCGGTGCTGCCCCGCTCGGTCGCCACCACGCTTTGAGGTGGGCGTTCACCTCGCTCGCCCATGCTGCCGATGGCATGGGCAGCTCCAGCAGGAAGGCGTAGGCGTGGCGCCGTAGAACGGCCGGCGATAGCCCGACGGTGCGACAGATCCGCGTGATGCTGCCGGTCTGATCTGGATACCAGTATCCCAAGAGAACCTGCTCGGCTTGTTGGCATGCTTGATCGAGCTCGGTTGCCTTGGTTGTACCGGCTTGCAGGCATTGGTGTGCACGAGCGAGGCGAGTGATCGTGTTGCTGTCGGGCTCTGCACGGCGAAGGGCCGGTGGAAGCAGAGCGTGTTTACGGGCCAGTACAAGTACCGAGGGATTCGTGATGTCCGACTCGTGGTGGCGCTCGGCCAACTCGACGACCAACTCGACGAGGTCCTGCCCGGTGCGGCTGTGTGTCGTCTTGCCTGCCTTGCCGAACTTGGTGGGAACGAGGTGGACAGCGGGCCCGCTGGTGCGGACCACGCTGATGTCCGGAGGGCGGTTTCCGGTCCGCAGGGTTGTGGCCAGCGCGCAGATCGGAGGTGCGCTACGCCGGTTGCCTGTCAGGGTGGTTCGGTTGCCGAGTGTGTTCCGCATGTTGAGCAGTCGGGCCGGATCGGCTTGATTCCAGCCGTAGATCGCCTGGTCGGGGTCGGCGACGATGACGAGGGGGATGCCGTGGACGCGGAGTATGTCCAAGATGGCAAGGTCGGTGATCGAGCAGTCCTGTGCCTCGTCGACGATCACTTCGGTGAATCGTGAGCATAACGGAACCGCCATGCGACGCGGATCGGTGCGTAAGGCGCCGAGGGCGGCGAGACGGGCTTCGTGGCCGGTGAAGTAGCCGCGTTCGTGCCAAAGGTCTCGACACTCGAGTACGGCCTTCTTCCAGCGTGCCCACGGGTACGGCGAGTCGGACATGGTTCTCGTGGCGCTGCTCTTCTCTCCCGGCTTGTCGACATCTTCTCGGAGGGCGTCGGGGTCGAGGGTGAAGGTGAAGGCGGACAGTGGCACGGCGCGGGTTCCCAGCTTCACCTCGGCCTTGGCTAGCTGTGCCCACGACTCCAGCAGTTGTGGTGGCTGGGGCAACGTGAGGTACGGGGATACGAGGAACTGCCAGATGAATCCGTCGAGAGTGCCTATGTAGTGGGGAAACTGGGCCAGTTCCGGGTGTCCTTCGGTAATGCACCGGGCCTTCATCTGGTCGCGAGCGGTGCGCGTGAACGAGACCAGGGCTCGTCCACCACGGAGTGCACCCGACGGACGTTGAAGATGGCGAGAGACGATCACATGCGTCTTGCCGGCACCGGGACACGCCTGCACGAACAGGGGTGCGTCGGCGTCGATTGCGTGCTGCTGTTCGGCTTGGGCGTGTTGGATGGCCAGGCTCACTTGGTCGGTGCCTGTTCCTCGGCGGTCGTGATGTACTTGATTGCCTCTTGCAGGTAGCCGGGGATGGTGAAGGGCCGCGCAGGTTGCCGAGTAAGGATGTCGGCCAGTTCCTGTGCGAAGCGCGGTTTCGACACCTTTGTTCCCTTCGCTGGCTTACCTTCGTCATCGGGGTTCTTTTCCGGATCGAACAAGCCCCAGAACGCTCGGGATGGATCATCCGATTCGAGCACCATGTCCCAGCGCTGTTGGGACTGGGGATGACAGGCGAGGAAGGCATCGTGGAGGATGTCCTCATTGCCGGCCTGCCACAGTTGTGGTTCGAGTGAACGTTCACCTGCGAAGACACCGAGCCGCTCACGACCGTGCCGCTCTGCTTCTGCGTCGTAGTTGACAATCCGCTGCGGGTCGTCTTCCCCGGCTGCCCTGTCGGTGTCCGTGATCAAGGCGATGCGTTGGGCGATACGAGCATCCCCCACGGGAGTCAAGAGCAACTTCAGGTAGGTCGGGAACCCTACGCCCTCGACCAGCAGCATGGTCGTTCCGTGGAAGCGTTCCCACGCTTGACGGGCGCCAAGTACGTCCGCGGGTTCCGCATCGTCGGCCGGGGCGAGAACGCGCTCGGCGAATGCCGGCAGCAAGAGGGCTTCTGACAGACCTTCGACGAGGATTGCCCGTGGCGCATAGAGCAGGGCGTTACGGGTCACGTCGAGAAGCCGGTCGAGGTGGCGGATTTCCTTGTCTTTCAAGCCCAGAGCACCGACGGCCACCGCGCGCCCCTCCCATCGTCGGGTCTCCGGGTGGCGTCGACGAGTCATCACGACGATGTCGCGGACGCTGACCGCTGCTGAGAGCACCGGGGAGTGGGTGGTCACAACGACCTGGAGATGTCCGGCCGGGGCCGTTGGGTCGGCCTTATGGCCTCCGTTCTCGCTGGTTGTGAGTCGTGAGTCGTTAGCTCGACGACGGAGGTGTCGCAGCAGGAGGGTCTGTAGTTGCGGATGCAGATGGGCCTCGGGCTCCTCGACTAGCAGTACCGTCAGGTCGGTGTCCTTCAACGCTCGCAGTTCGGCTAGGACGGTGGCGATATACAGTGCGTTCGCGTAGCCCAAGCCCGATGACGTGAGCGGCCCGAGGATTCCTGGTGCGTCGCCTAGCATCATCTGCAGGGTCCGGGCGATCGAGGCCAGGCTTGGGTCGGTGATCTGAAATCCGGCTTGTTGTGGATGGGCGCCGGCGGTGAACTCCTCAAGCGGTGTGTTGATCTCTTCCTGCAACCGGGTGATAATTTCGTTTTCGATGATGTCGTTGAGCGCTTTCTGCGCCTGGTCGAGAAACGTCGATGTGGCTTCCTGGCCTCCGAGTAGCCCACTGAGGATTGCGCGGATCCTTCCGGCCGATGCACCACCCAGGTCGTGCACGGCGTCACGGAGCGGCTTGAGATAGACGTGCCGGACGCCGTTGCGCAGAGCTGGATCTGCGCAGGGGATGTCCGCGCCCCGAAACCAGCCCGTAGTACCCCGCCGCTCACCGTCGGCAGACCGCTGGTATTCGAGACCCCAGCGTGCATGGAACACACCGCGTGAGTCGGACTCCGACACCCGTCCCTCGATATAGGTGCCCGACTGTCCACTGGCGATATCGGCGAGGGTGACCCCCAGACGAGCGGCGAGCTCGCCAGCGGTGATCTCGGTATCGGTGGGCCACGGGACTCGGCCGTTGTCCAACGGTTCGGTCAGTACTCGCAAGGCATCGACCACGGTGCTCTTGCCGGCGTTGTTCTCTCCCGCCAGCACCGTGAGGTCCGGACGGAGCGTGACGGTCACGTCGCGGCATGATCGGTAGCTGCTCACATGAACCTGCGAGATGTGCATGTCCCGCCTTCATTGCAGGTGAGTTGTTGTGAGATGTGCATCCGAGCAGCTCGCCGGATCGTTACGCCTCATCACGAAAGGAGTGAGCGCCGAGGTCCTGTTACAGCGCCAATCTAAGCGCCGGTCGATCGGAGCTCAGACCCAGAAGCTCATGGACTCGTTCGACGGGCCAGGCGAGTTCGGAGGTAAAATCTACCGCCGACCTTGCCGTAGGAGAGCAGCGGACAGTACAGCTCGATCGGCTGGCCACCCGAGCGAGCCCGCACCGGCTTCCGGCACACTGTCGCCTCGCTGCACCCAGACCGACCCGGTCGGCTAGATCGGCGCGCCCGCGCGAGATCGTTCTGCGCGGGGCCGGACGTCGGGAGGGGCACCAAAGGATGGGAACAGGGCTGACCAGCGGTTTAGCTCCGGCAGCCTGGTGCTGGAGTCAAGTTTCGGGTTGTCCACGTCCGAGTAGTACCCATCGGGGGCGGGCTCCGGCTCGTCCCCGATCGGGGCGTCGAACGCCTTCGCTTGCACCTGCAGGGTGGCGGACTTCTCGTGATCTGTGCCGAGTTCCGATACGAGGGTGATCGTGGGAGACCCGAGCGGGTTCCAGGGCGCACCCGCAACCGGCACTCGACCGTATAGGCGGCGGTTTGCCATGGGCGATGAGCAACGCCAAGTCCACCGCCGCCCAGCGGGTGCCGGTCGCGGCCAGGCCCAGGTACTGACCGACCACGGTTTCGGTGCGCATCGCATCCAGTAGCGACCACACCACGACCGACCGAGCGGGATCCAGCCGCGGAGTTGATCGGCTCGTAGGCCCACCCCGGCGCCAGGTCTCCCAGCAAGATCGCGACGTGCTCGCCCAACTGCTTTGCAGCGGGGGTGCTCAGCGTGCTGGCCAGCGATTCGATGGTGCATGGCGGGTAAGCCGCGCCGGGTGGCGCTGCCGTGCATGACGTCGTCCTGGACGATCGCGAAAGCGTGGAACAGCTCCAACGATGCCGTCACCTGCACGACCGCGGTCGAGTCCGCGCGCGCCTTGCTTCGATCACAGTTCACTTAAAGATAGTGCCGCTACTCGGGCTCGTAATAGATCGTTAGGCCGAATGATGTGTCTTCGGAGTAAGTGTTCCACGACACGGCCACCACGCCGATCGCGCCGGCGCGACGAGCCAGCCAGGACTGCGCTTTCCCAAAAACCTCTACAGCCGACGCCCCTTCAAATGCAGCATATCTTGATACGCCGTCCTCGCTGTGTTCGCCTGTCAACATGACCTGCTTTCGCAATCCGACACCGGTGCCAACCGACACTGCGTGGTGTCCCTCCGCCCGGTCAAGGCGTCGGCGGGCTGGTGTATTCGGTGTGCTCGGCGTCGCGGATGTCCTCGATGTCCGCGGCGGAGTCGCGGTGCCCGGTTTCGCGTAGGACGACGGCAAGCATACGCAGCAATTCGTCGAGTTGGCCTTTCGGTAGATCGTGCAGTGTGGTGTGCAGAGTGTGCGCGAGCCGGACCCACAGCGACTCGGGTCGCCAGCGAGTGATCTCCCCCATGATCGCGTCGGCTTGCTCAGCAGTGGGGAAAACGCCGAGCCGAGGTGAGGGTGTAGTGAGAAGGAAAAGTCGTGCGGTGGCGGGAGTAGTGAAGCATTCTTCTTGCAGGAATCGCATGGTGGCGGTGGTTTGTCTGCGTGCCAGGTCGTCGAGGTGGGCTTCGTGGCGGGCGTGTTGCAGTTGCAGTGCGGCTTGGTGCTCGGCTGGTGTGACGGTCAGGACCGCTGTTGCCGCCACGATGATGTGATCGTCGTCAGGGTTGTGGTGGGGTAGCAGCGCAGCCACGGTGGCATTGAGGTCGTGCTGTGCGGCGTGGCGTTGCAGCACGCTCCAGCGCAGCGCGGCCGCCTGCAGATGCTGCCGGATCCAGTGAGCCGCGATGCACACCCCTGGCGGCGGGGCGGTCTGCTCGACTGGTGCAGGTCGTTGGTCCGACGACGTCATCGCGGTGTACGAGGGTGTGCGCGGAACCTGCAGGGTCAGGTGCACGCGCGCGGTGAAGCACAGGTTCTCGTCGTTGCTGCCGAGCTGATCGACCCAGGTGTGCTCGATTGGTGCGGAGCTGCGACGTCTGCGCCACAGGCTCATCAGGACTCCATCGGTGCTGTGATCGTCGGCGCTGTGGGCGGCGAAGCGGTCGGCGGCAATGCGATGGTGGTGGCGGGGGGTGTGGACGGCGTGGTGCTGGTGGCGTGCAATGCGTCCGTGTCGTCGTGCTGAGCCGGGACGGCCCGGTGGCGGGAAGAGTCCGCGGTAGTGAGTGCTGATTCGATAGGCCTGGCGAGGTCGGCGTCGAGACCGCGGGTCAGTTCCTGGTACAGCGCTTCGCATTCAGGTGCTTCGCCTGACCAGGCTCGAACGGCGCCGCGCAGTCCGTCACGGATGTGCCGGTCGTCGGCGGTGTCGCCGCGCACGGCCTTCCGCAAGATCGACAGGATGGTCGGACGCTGGGGCGGCGCGGACAGCGCGGCGTCGAGCCACGAGGTGATCAACGTGATCTGTTCACCGGTGAAGCGTTTCTCGGTATGCAGCAGCACTCGCCAGCAGCGGCTAAGTATCGTCTCGTCGGGAACGTAGTCGAGGTCCGGCTCGAGAATCAGCACCCCGCTGCCGTGCGAGGCGGATATTGAGCCCTGAGCGGTGACGCTGTCCATGTCTGGTGTGCGGTGCTCGACAGGGACGCCGGTGGGCTGTCTGCTGGTGAGGTCATGTTCGAGCGGCGGCCACAAATCGGACGGCTGAGTGTTTGGTGCTGGGGTGTCAGGTGTTTGCGTTTGGGTGCTGTCAGGGCCAGCGGCGACCGGTATGCGTAGGGCGGCCAAATGTGCGAACGCCACACATCCGGCTCGAACGGTGGCGTCGTTGACGCACCAGCTCGCGACCTCGGCGATAAGCACGGGCCGCGCGGATGGTTCTTGCCATAGCCGCTCGATGGCGCGTGTCAAGGTTGATAGGGTGTGCTCGTCGGCGTGGGCGCCCGCGTATTTGAGCCGTACCAGGGCTTTGCCGGTGTAGCGCTCCGCGAACGTGCCGGCACAGATCTCCAGCACCACATGACGCAGACCGACCTGCTGTGTTTTGGACCAATTCAGCAGCAGTTGGTGCACAAAGCCGCGGTGCGACGCTACTGAGGCGATCTCTTCGCCGAGCTCGACTTCGTCGGTGTCGTCGGCGCATGCCACCGCGTCGAGGATGGAGACGAGCTCGGCCCACAATGCAGGCCGGTCAGTGCGCCAGGCTTGAGCAAGCGTCTTGAGCGGGATGTCGCGGTCTTGGCGGTGGGCCCAGCGCAACGCGAAACGGACCACTCGGCGCGCGACCGCGCGTCGTTGAGCGTCGGTGACGGTTTCCATGGCGGCCTTGGCCTGGAACAGCGGTGCGGAAGGCAGCCAGGTGATGAAGTTCTCGCGTGCCAGTGGCCGATCGGCCCAGAAGTACTCCAGGATGGCGTCTTCCCAGCCTGAACGGCGGAACCGGATCCGGTCACCGTCGTCCTGGCGACCTTCAATCGCGTGCAGCATCTGGATGACACCGGGTGCACTGCGGGCGATGTCGTCGCTGGCGGCTTTCGAGTCGAGTTGCCTAGTGAGTTCGACAGCGCCGAGGTAGACGTGTGCGGCGGGCAACCCGGTCATCGCCGCGGCGGTCAACTGGAACGCTCGTTCGAAGGCAGTGCGTCCCGGCAGGCAATGCCAGGCTAGCAATTCGTTCTGCCAGTGGTCGCCCGCGCTGAGGACCATCGCCAGGCGGCGTGATCTGATGCTCTCGGTCTCATCAGTGCCGGTGCCGTCTGCTGAGGCAGGTTTGGTCGGAGCGGAGCCAAACCTGAGCACGGGCAGCAGCTCCACGGGGGTCAACTCGGCAGTCACGATCGAGTCGGCCACCGCGGCAGCTTGTGCGGTCCCGGCGGAATTGATGCGTTCGGTGACCGCAGTGTGGTCGAACCACCAGCCGGTGTCGACGCTGGGCAGCCGTCCGGTCACGCGCGCCTGTGCCACCTGCCGCAGGGTCGGCACCTGCACTACCGTGCTGGCCTGCACATAGAGGGTGTGATCGTTGCCTCCGATGCGTCGCCATTGCGAGGGCCTGGTCAGCACGAACAACGCACTGCCTTGCGCGGTCAGGCGACGACGCAGCTCTGGCAGGCAGTGGCTGAAGTCGTCCGCGACCTTGTACTCGTCCTCATCGGCGGGAAGTTGCAGAAACCACACCCGGCCGCGATTGAGCGGCAACCGCTCATGAGGAAAATGATCGACACCGGTGAACCGCAGCCGCGCGGCATCAACCATGGTGGACGCGAACTCACGCGACGCTGGGAATGGCACTACTAGGGGCGGCACTACTGCGGACGGCATTGCTAATGACGAAGCACCAGGGTCGGTGTGCGCCGATGCCGGGTCGCCGCTCTGGCGAGGACCTACGTGTCCTGACTGTCCTATGTCATCGGTGCGGATGGCGTGATTCGCCGCGACGATGTCCGGCTTGCGCGGGATGAACCCGAGCAGGCGGGCGGCCAATGCTTCGGCGTGAGTGGTGCGTCCCTGTCCCTCGCCGAGGTCGAACACGACGATCGGGTCGCCCGCCTGCACGCGCGTCAGCAGGTCCGTGGCTCCCGCAGGCTCGGCATAGCAGTTCAACACCTCTTGTAGATGCGCGGGCCGAGCCGGGGAATCGGACAAGGGCACGTGTCCGATCATCGTGTTGTTGAACTGTGCGCCGATGATGTTGGCGCCCTCGGCCACCGTGGCGAACGTCATCGACGTCGTTACCGCCGGCGTCTCATTTCCCGTCGCGGTCCTGGCGTCGTCGCGCGAGACGGTGAACACCGGCACGGTGCGTGCGGTGTCGCCGCTTTCGCTGCCACTGCTGTGGATCTCGTCATCAGCGGCGCTCGCGACCTCGTCCGCGGTGACCGCGCTCTGCTCCGCATCCGATGCGGGATTGTGAACCTCACCGTGCTCCTCGGCTGCATTCGCCGCAACCGGCGCGTCCTGTCGGGCCGCGGTGGAAGGAGAGGAAGGGTCCGGTGTTGACGGCGCCTGGTCGGATGACGGTGCCTGATCGGCCAGGCCGCTGTCCGGCGCGGCAGGCGCTTCGGGCTCGTCGACTGGAGCGCTGTCATGGAGTTCAGGGGCGGGTGCGCTGGGTGTCTTGTGCCGCTGGAAGGAGGTGAACCAGCGTTCGCCGCTGTCGTTCACAGGCTCCGTCCGCTTTGAAAGCCGATCACGGTGCCACCGTGCTCTACCGAACCGATCTGCTGGCGGATGCGCGCGGTGGTGTCAGGTTGGAGTGCGTCGACGCGCGCACCGGTCATGTCACCTCGCACTACGTCGGCGGTCTGCTCCACTTCGATCATCGCCTGTACATGTGCGGTGAGGTCGATCGGTGCGCCTTCCACCTGTTCCAGTGCGGCGTGCATGCGTCCGAGGCAGTTCATCAACTGCTCGTCGTCGGCCTTCACCGGTAGATCGTGGGTTCGGTACACCTGCAAGACCCGCATCGCGTCGGCCAGTTCGCGTTCGGCCTCGACCGCGTCCGCTGCCTGTCCGGTGCCACCGGGTTTCGTGCTGTTGTGCGGGGTGCCGGACGTCGTCGGCGGTAGAGCCGCTTCTGCAGCGTTCCGCTGGGCCCGCCGGTCGAGGACCGCGCTGGCTCGGTCGAACAGGAACTTGACGGCATATCCCACACCGACTGCGCCCAGCGATGACAGCGACACCGGATCCATTGAGTCGACTCTCCTATCGAAGCAGATGATCGTCGTGATCACGGACAACGCTCGTCGTCGTGATCTACACATCCGAGCACATCTCATCAGCGACGCATCAAGTTTCCCGATCGAAGCACTCGATCGGCGCAATCATGTTCCCGCTTCCGCGCGGGGAAAGGTGCGACAGGAATGCGAGGGGCGTCGGCGTGTAGTGAGATGACGTGCACAAACGATCACGCTGGGGTGCGGGGAAGGCACTTTCGGCGCTGTTGGGCCGGCTTGTGCTTATAGGACAGAAAGTGGCTACTCTGGGTCGGCGGGCTCAGATACAACGCAAAAAGGTGAAAAACTGTGTACCCGCACACCGGTTGAGCATATGAGAACCAGCCGCTGAGCGCCGCTACTTCGGCCGCCGTCGTAGCGGTCGCCGCGGCAGAGGACACGCCTCGGCTCCGCGGGCGCGAGCCGTTTGACATCCACTGGTTGTGGCCTCGGCGGTCAACCTGGGTGCCTGCCGCGCCAGTGCGACCGGCTTGAGCAGTGCGGAAGGGCGCAGCAGCCACCAGCTCGTGTCGGCGACTACCAACGCGGAAGCGGCGGCGAGAAGGAGTCGCGTGCGGACCTTCCGCCGACGCCGGATGTCGAATCGTCGCAGCATCGATCGTCCAGCTGTGGGAACGGAGACGGCGTCGGCGTTCACGCTGGCGAGCTCGCGTGCCACCAGGTCGAGTTCGTTGAGGGTGGTCTAACAGGCGGCGCACCTGTCCATTTGCTTCCGCATGGCCTGCAGTTCGGGTCCGGTGAGGTGACCGAGGACGTAGGTGCCGAGTAGTTCGTGTCTGGAGTCGTTCACGGCCGCACCCCAATTTCCTGCATGGCCAGCCGCAGCGCCTTGAGTCCGAAGAAGACGTGGGCCGCTTCGAAGACAAGCGACGGGCCGCAGCGACGGAGCCGCCGTCGGAGGCCAGTGGCGGCGGCATTCCCTACTAGCTGTAGGTGATCTCGGTACGTGCCGCCGCCCTGGCCGGACCTCGGGAAGGGCACCACCCTGCGCGAGATCGTTCCGCGGAGGGCCGGACCTCGGGAAGGGCACCACCCTGCGCGAGATCGTTCCGCGGAGGGCCGGACCTCGGG
>NZ_JANYMP010000057.1:12359-18226 GCF_025061645.1 Umezawaea endophytica
GGCCGGACCTCGGGAAGGGCACCACCCTGCGCGAGATCGTTCCGCGGAGGGCCGGACCTCGGGAAGGGCACCACCCTGCGCGAGATCGTTCCGCGGAGGGCCGGACCTCGGGCGGGAGTACCAAAGGATGGGAACAGGGCTGACCAGGGGATCTGCACCGGCAGTCTAGTAGTGGAGGCGCGATTCGCGCTGTGACACATCGCGGACGGGCGTGTCGTAGAGCGTGGCTAGGTTCTCGGGCTGCCCGACCGGGACCAGTCGTTGTCGGAGAACTGGTTCGTCGTTTCACGGACATCTGCACGTGCCGATGTCCGTGCGCAGAGAATCGTCGATGGCGCTCGTAACCACGTGCCCCTTCAAACGATGTGGCCCTCGGAGATCCACTGCGCCATCTCGGCGGTCGCCCCGGTAGCGCTTGACGAAGTCGAAGACAAGGAAGCACTCCATGCGGCCTCCAGCCCCGATGACCGCATCGGCCAGCTGACCACGCGCAACCCCTTCATCGAACTGACCGGGAGGAGCGCGGCGGCGGCAGCCGAGACACACAGCGACCTGCGGTTCGGTCCTGTGTTCGTCGAGCTGGCGGCACCGGTGCGCCCGTCAACCCCTGCAGCGATGCACGTGAGGATGGTGCGGACAGGCGTCCAGGACGTCCCGCCCAGGTTCGTGGCCTGCCTGCTGGTCGAGCAGCACTTCGGCGGCAACCCGTGCCCAGCGCGTGCCTGAGCGCCGGCTGCGTCGCCCCCGAGGACCGCAGCGAGCATCTGGCCAGGCGGATGGTCACCGAACGGCTCGCCCCGCTGCGCGAGCGCGGCGCGGTGATCTCACGATCTCCACCGCCGCCAAGGCTACGCCCGCGCCCTCGGATGGCAGGCCCCCGTGTACGTCTTCGGCTGGTCGGTCACCTCCGACGACCTCCGCCGTTCCTTCCCCGGCTAGCCGCACGCCGGAATCGCGCACGGGTTCACCCCTGAGTGCTGGCAACTGCAGCGAGACCTCGCACGTGAGTACAACGGCCCGGTCGTATGACCGGGCTGGTGGTGGACCTGGAAGCAGACCCAGAGCGCGCTGGATACCTACCGCGTCACGGGCCCCGACGACACCACCGCCGGGGTGCTGACGCTGACCACGGCACGCCGGGACCGGCACGGCATGACCCTGACCGTGCACGACTTCTGGACTGCGGACCACGACACTGCCTGCGCCATGCTGGCCTTCATCGGCCGGCACAACGCCCGCGCCGAGACGATCGACTTCCGCCGCGGTGCCCTGCCGCCCTTCCCGGACCTGTTGCACACCCTGCACCGCTTCCGGCCGACCGCCCAGGCTTGGCACCCGTGGATGCTGAGGATCCTCGACGTCGAGGCCGCGCTCGGCCTGCGCGGCTGCCCCGCCGACCTTGAGTTCACCACCACCGTCGAGATCACCGCGCCCGGCGCCACCGACCGCTACCGGCTGCACATCGCCGACGGGTCGCGCGGGGGTCGAGCCGACGACCCTCGCCGCCGTGCAGTTCACCCCGCTGCAGCTGGCCGCCTGGTACGTCGGCGGCTACCGCACCGGGACCGTCGCCCGCTGATCCGGCGCGCGCGGACGCTGCCGACGTGCTCACCGACCTCGTGCGCGCCACGACCACGCACGAGCCGTGGCTCCCTGATCACTTCTGATCAGGTGGCACGGGGCCACTGGTCGAGGTCGCCGGAGTGGTCAAGCGGATGAGCGCCGTCGCGATCCTCTGCTCGTGACGCACGCCCCAGGACCAGCGGTCGGCAGGCGGACATGGGAAAGCCCACGCCGGGCGGAAGGACTGGCGTGGGCTTGTCGTGCGGAGGCTCTGCTACTGGGGGTGCGGCTGCTGTTCGTCGGCGGGGTCGTCGGGTTCCTCGTCGCGCGCCGTCTCCTCGTCGGCGTCGACGGGCCGCCGTTCAAGCTCGGCGGGGCTGTCCGCGAGGCTGTCGGCGGCGCCGTCGGGCGCCGGCTGATCTTTTTGCTCGGCGGATTTCAGGTACATCAAGATGATCATCTTGAGGGTGAAGAGGGCGAGTTGGACAGGGCCGCTCCAGGGCTGGTCCTCGACGATCGCCAAGGCCTCGCTGCCCACCTCCGTGGCGACGAGCGCGTACCCGGCGACTTTCTCGCTGACCTTCTTTTTATTAGCCATGTTTTCGTTGTCCCATAAGGGACAACGCCTAGGCAAACCATGGATTCATGAATGGGGTCGATATGAATGATTCGGCCCTTCGTGTTTCATGAGCCGTGAATGATTAATTGCTGGACCGATTTATTCATGAGCCGGGTGGATCACGGTTCGATGATGCGGTCGCGCACCTCGGCGGGGAGGCCGTGCAGGTACAGCAGCGCCTTGTACAGCTTCTGGAACGCCACCTGCTTGCCCTTGGCGTTCGGGTTCACCCCGGGACGGACGACGTGCGGGTAGCTGGCCTGGATCGCCTCGGTCGCCTTGCGCACGACCATCGCGCCCGACTCCTTAAAGACCTTCCTGGCCTGGGCTCTTTTGTCGGCCTTGGCCTCCCCCGTTAGGCCCGCGAAGTCGATCTCGTCGTCGGGCAGGATCATCTTGGGGTCGCGGAGCACCAGTTCGAGCCTGTTGCCGCCAACGTGCTTGAGCGGCTTGCTCGTCGTGGGGAAGTTGTCGTCGTTCCAGTCCTTGATCTGCTCCTTGATGATCTTGTAGATGGCCTCGGCCTCGGCGAACGTCGACACTCTCCACGATCGCGCCGCCTGCCAGTTCGCGATGCCCTCGGCGACCAGGGCCTCGAGCGGGTCGAAGCCGGCGGGGAGGGGCAGGGGCTGATAGTCGTCGAAGATGCTCTCCAGTGACGCGGGGTCGGAGACGTGGCGCACGACGCACGGCTTCTTGTGGGCGGGGAAGGGGTTGACGTCGTCGGTGCCGCGACCGAACAACAGCGTGTGCACCGGACCGGCGAACCACCAGTGCTCCTTCGCGGTCAGCACCGACGTCAAGCCCTCCGGCCGGTACTCGCGGTAGGCGGCGTACACCACCCCGAAGGACGTGCGCACCTCGTCGTCGGCTTCACCGGTCGGGACCGGCAGCACCAGGATGAGGCCGGTGAAGATGGCCAACTTGGTCAGGTCGTCGACCTGCTCGATGCTCCACCGTTCGCACCTGACGCCCTGCTGCTCGCACTGCTTGACTACCGCGTGCGCTAGCTGCGTGCAGGCCAGACCCGCATCGTGGACCACCAGCACAAAACCGGAACGGTAAAGTTCAGAAAATACGTTCAGTTGGTGCTTTCCTGCGGCGTTTCCTGCGCCCGCGCGGGGGTCCGCGGCCTCGGTCATGGCCGGGACCGTACCGACCACCTCCATCGGCCGATACAGCACTCATGAATTTCCTCTCAGCGGATGGATTTTTTTCGGATTCATGAATGGGGTTGTGGTGGGGTCGGGTTGCCATAGACGATCCTGCTCGTGGAGGAGAACGTTGCGACTCGGTACGGCTCGCTTGGCAGGAGAACTGCCCTCGCGGCGCGGCTGGTCATTTCCACGATCGGCTACGACGCGATTATCGCCCTGAACACCGTCCACTCGAAGCTGGGGCTGCGCCCCAATCGAGCGCCCAACATCGCGGCGGCGGAATCTCCCGAAGACCGCTGGCGTCAGCTGACGATCTGGTTGTTCGGTGCGCTCGGCGACGACGGCCTCGCCGCACACCACTCTCTGCCGCCGCTCACCGTCTCTGCCGCCGAAGAGCAGATTGTGGACAAGCTCATCGGTTCTGTAGGGGCGTTCCTGCTCGCGGAGTCCCGCACCCTGAACAACAAGATCGACACATGGCTGGCCGTGGAGTTCGGCGATGAAATCCCGGAGCGCGAGGCAAGCGGTGTCGCAGCGTTGCGCGCCCACGTCATCGCCGCGGACAACGCGGGCCAGACGCTGCTGCGCATGGTCGGTGAAGGCACCTTCCTGCAAGCGCTCACCCCGCAGGCCGAGGCCGTTGCGGACGCAGACCTCGAGGACGAGGTCTGCGCGGCGGGTATGGTCGCCGGACCGGTGCTGCGGCACGACGGGCCTGAGGGCCTGTGGTTGTACTGCTCCGGCGATTTCCCTCTCCGAGACGATGATGTGCGAATCAACTGGCCGGCGGATGAGTTTCGCTCACGCGTCCTCGACCGCGTGTGCCACGAGCTCTCGGAGCGGGTGGTCGTGCTGGCCGACTTCTGCAACGGCGCGGACCTCGCCGCGGACCTGGCCGCCGCTTGGGCGGAACAGCTGGCCACCGTCGATTCGCCGCGCGGGGCACAGGTTCTGCGCGAGTTGGTCGTCACGGCCGTCGATGGCCGGCAAACCAAACCGATCGCGCTGCGGTATGGGTCGTTGAGCAGACTGCGCGACGACTGTCGTGACGCCATCGCCAGCGCGATGCAGCTTGTTGCCATCATCCCACCTGTCGTTTCATCGCAAGGCGCTGAGATGGCGCAGCTGCTCCGACCTTTGGTGCCCCAGGTCGACCGCATAATCCGGGAACGGATCAAGGATGTCGCGGTGGCACTGGCCTACGCAGTGGACACGGTCGAGCCGAGGCACATCCTGGTGGTAAGTGATCTGCCAGCATCTCCGGAGATCGAGCAGGACGTCACCCGGAGCGCTGCTTCTGTAGCGGAGTTCCAGGAACACCTCTCCCGGCTCCGGGAGGGATCCCTGTCGTACGCAGATATCTCCGTGACGGTGGCACCGATGACGCACCCGGCCTCACCAGAGCTGTGGCGGATGCTGTGCGGACAGAACGGCAATCTCACGCTGCTCGACCCACAGCACACCCCCGCGCCACCAGCTGCCGCCATCCCCGAACACAAACGGCACAGGCTCTCCCGCCGAATTCTGGTCGCCACAAACAACATCGGCGGTGCCAAGCAGAGTCGATCCCACGACGGCAGGTCGCAAGCAGCGACTCGGAGGAACGAATCTCCACAGGGGAGGAGGATCACCGTGCTGGTGAACGTTGCGGAGATACCCCCGAGACGCGTGCTCGCCAAGGCATCGGCTGCGGTGGTGGCACTCGCGCTCACACTGGCACTTGTGGGCGTGGGAGCGGGATTCATGCTCGCGGGCAACGGTCCTGGACTCCCGGCGACAATCGTCGCACTGGTGGGATTGACCTCAGGTGCTGCGGGCGTGCTGTGGTTCAGGAGAACCGAAGCGGTCACCGCCCTCAGCGTGGTTGCCACTGCCGCAGCATCACGTGTATTCGGAGATACCCAGGCTAATGCAGTCGTGGTCAGGGGCACCTCCGACGTGGGTGACTATCGTGACGCGAACTCGTCTCGCTCTCTTGTGTAGGCGTCTGCGGCCTCGGCGCACTAGGCAGAACACTGGTCGCCGCACACGCGCTCATCCGCCGCGACCGCTAGGCGATCTCAGCGATGGTGGGCTTCCGACTCTGCGTCGGGCCACCATCGCTGAACCACCAAATCCGAGAGGTGCGCAACATGTCGATCATAAACGCGCTGGGACTGTCTAACCCTCGCCGAGTCGTCAGCAAGGCGCTGGCCGATACCGCCGACCCGACAATCGACGAGTGGGTTCGGCACTGTGCCGACCAGGATCTAACTGCCCGCACGGTCGACGGCTACCGACACGGAGACTGGTGCAGCGCCGGCTACACCACCTGCGCGCACCGCAACTGCTCCACGAAGGCGCGGCCGAGCATGATCCACACCGACCACGACTGCTGTGGAAGGTCGGCGCACCACCGCTAGCAGTCGACGCTGCGGTCGTTCGCAGGCCTGTTGTTCTCGACGCGGCGTGTCACTCATGGCACTGGCTAGAATGCAGGTTCCCCCAGCTTCGACGGAGACTTCACGGTGACCAGCGCGGACGACATT
>NZ_JANYMP010000058.1:0-8685 GCF_025061645.1 Umezawaea endophytica
GGTGAGATCGCGGCGGCGTGTGTGGCTGGTGCTTTGTCCCTTGAGGACGGTGCGCGGATTGTGTGTCTGCGGAGCCGTTTGGTGGCGAACGAGCTGTCGGGTCAGGGTGGGATGGTGTCGGTGACGGCGTCCCGTGCTGATGTGGAGGCGCGGCTGGTCGAGTGGGGCGGGCGTCTGTCCGTTGCGGCGGTGAACGGTCCGTCGAACGTCATCGTCTCGGGTGAGGTCGAGGCGTTGGACGCGTTGGTCGACTCCTGTGTGGCGGACGGTCTGCGGGCGAAGAAGGTCGCTGTGGCGTACGCGTCGCACTCGGCGCAGATGGAGCAGTTGAAGGATGCGATCCTCGACGGGTTGGCGGATCTTCAGCCGCGGTCGAGTGAGGTGCCGTTCCTTTCGACGGTGACGGGCGACTGGTTGGACACCGCGTCGATGGACGCGGGTTACTGGTTCCGGAACCTGCGCGAGACCGTCCAGTTGGAGACCGCGTTGCGGATCTTGATCCGGTCGGGGCACAGCGTGTTCCTGGAGTCGAGTCCGCACCCGATCCTGACGGTGGGTGTCGAGGACACCATTGAGGACGCTGGCGCGGATGCCGTGCTGGTGGGTTCGTTGCGGCGGGACGATGGCGGTCTGGACCGGGTGTTGACGGGGCTCGGGTCGTTGTTCGTGGCCGGTGTGCCGGCGGATTGGTCGTCGGTGTTCGGCGGGGGTCTTCGGGTGGATCTGCCGACGTACGCTTTCCAGCACGAGCGGTACTGGCCCGAGGCCGCGGCCGGGGTGGGCGATGTGTCGGGCGCGGGCTTGGTGGCTGTCGGCCATCCGCTGCTCGGCGCCGCCGTCGAACTGGGTGGTGGCCAGGGCACGGTCGTTACCGGACAGGTATCGGTGCGGTCGCTGCCGTGGCTGGTCGACCACCTGGTCCTCGACCGGATCCTCTTCCCCGGCGCGGGTTTCGTGGAGCTGGTGACCAGGGCGGCCGACGAGGTCGGGTGCGACCGCATCGAGGAGCTGACGCTGACCGCGCCGCTGGTGGTGCCCCACCAGGGGGCGGTGGCGGTCCAGGTGTGGCTGGGACCTGCCGACGAGGAGGGCCACCGCGAGATCGGCGTGTTCTCCCGCGGAGCCGACGAGGAGTGGGTGCGCCACGCGGGCGGCGTGGTGAGCACCGGCACCGCGACCACCGCCGACCGCGCCTTCGCCACCGGGGTGTGGCCACCCCAGGGCGCCGAACCGGTCGCACTGGACGACTTCTACCAGCGGATGGCCGACCGCGGGCTCGACTACGGCCCGGTGTTCCAGGGCCTGGAGTCCGTTTGGAAGCTCGGCGACGAGGTTTTCGCCGAGGTGGGCCTGCCGGACCAGGAACCCGGCGTGGACGCGTTCGGCATTCACCCGGCCCTGCTCGACGCGGTCCTGCACGGGGTGGTCTTCACGGGGTACGGCGACTCGGACACCTCCCTGCTGCCGTTCGCGTGGTCGGGCGTCTCCCTGCACGCGACCGGCGCGTCGGCGTTGCGGGTCCGGCTGGTCCGCACGGACGAAGGAGTCTCGATCGTCGCCACGGACGCCGCGGGCGACCTGGTCGTGTCCGTCGACTCGCTCGACTTCCGGGTGGTGACCGCCGACCAGTTGGCGAGCGCGGACCCGGCTCCGTCGGGCGGAGCGCTGCGGATGGACTGGCCGCTGGTGACCACTCCTGGCGGGGACGTCGGCGTGCCCGCGGTCCTCGGACCGGACCTGTTCGACCTCACCGAGGCGTTGGAGTCGGCCGGGGTGGCGACGTCGGCGCACGCCGACCTGGCCGCGCTGAGGTCGGACGCGGCACCCGGTGTGGTCGTGGTCCCCGTTGCGGGCGAGTCCGGCGTCGTGACCTCGGTGCACGAGACCGTGGTGAGCGTGTTGGGCCTGCTTCAGGAATGGCTGGCGGGTGAGGAGTTCACCGACTCGCGGATGGTGGTCCTGACCCAGGGCGCGATGTCCGGCCAGGACCTGGTGGCCGCGGCGGTCTGGGGGCTGGTGCGGACCGCGCAGACGGAGAACCCGGACCGGTTCGTCCTGGTCGACTGGGACGGCGGGGACCTGCCGCTGGACGTGGTCCTGGGATCGGGTGAACCGCAGCTACTGGTGCGCGGAGGACAGGTGCGCGCGGCACGGCTGGCCCGAGCGGGCACCGACCCGGTGCCCGACGTCCGGTGGGACCCGGACGGCACGGTGGTCCTCACCGGCGGTGGCGGCCTCGGCGGGCAGGTGTCGCGGCACTTGGTGAACCGCCACGGTGTGCGGCACCTGCTGCTGCTCAGCCGATCCGGCCCCGACGCCCTCGGTGTCGCGGACCTGGTGACCGAGCTGACCGACCTGGGCGCGTCCGTCGTGGTGCGGGCGTGCGACGTCGCGGACCGCGACGCGCTCGCCGAGGCGTTGGCCGCGGTGCCGGTCGAGCACCCCGTGCGGGCGGTCGTCCACACCGCTGGCGTCCTGGACGACGGCGTGCTGGACTCGTTGACCGCGCAGCGGGTCTCCCGAGTGCTGCGGCCCAAGGTGGACGCCGCGTGGCACCTGCACGAGCTGACCCGCGACCTGGACCTGACCGCGTTCGTGCTGTTCTCATCGATGGGTGGGACGTTCGGCGCCGCCGGACAGGCCAACTACGCCGCCGCGAACGCGTTCCTCGACGCGCTCGCCCAGCGTCGGCAGCGGGAGGGCCTGCCGGGTGTGTCGCTGGCATGGGGCACCTGGGCGACCGAGACGGGCATGACCACGGGCCTGGCCTCCACGGACCGCGCGCGGATCGGTCAGGCCGGGATGCCCCCGATGTCCGTCGAGCAGGGTATGGCCCTGTTCGACGCCGGGATCGCCTGCGGTGACCCTGTCGTCCCGGCGATGGTGCTGGACGTCAAGGGCATGCGCACGCGCCCGGAGATCCCGTTGTTGTTGCAGGGCCTCGTTCCCTCCTCGAAGCGGCGTGCCGCCGCCCGGACGCGGGTCGACGCGGGCGGCTTCGTCCAGCGTCTGCTCGCCCTGTCCGCTGCCGACCGCCAGGAGTTGGTCGAGGACGTCGTCCGGACGAGGGTGGCCGCGGTGCTGCGGCACGGCGACTCCGCCGCGATCGACCGGGACCGCAAGTTCAAGGAACTGGGGCTCGACTCGTTGACGGCGGTGGAGCTGCGCAACGGTCTCAGCGCGGTGACGGGGCTCAAGCTCCCGGCGACGCTGGTGTTCGACTACCCGACCGCCTCGGCGCTGGCCGTCTACCTGCTGGACCGTCTGCTGGGCGGTGCGGCGCGGGCCGCCATCCCGCTCAGCGCCCTGCCGTCGGTGACCGACGACCCGGTCGTCATCGTGGGCATGGGGTGCCGCTATCCCGGTGGCGTGCGGTCGCCGGAGGACCTCTGGAGGTTGGTGGCCGACGGTGTCGACGCGATCTCGGAGTTCCCGGACGACCGGGGCTGGGACGTGGAGGGGATCTACGACCCGGACCCCGCTCACGCGGGCACGTCCTACGCGCGGACGGGTGGCTTCCTCTACGACGCCGGTGACTTCGACGCGGGCTTCTTCGGGTTGAGCCCGCGCGAGGCGATGGCGACGGACTCGCAGCAGCGGTTGCTGCTGGAGGTGTCCTGGGACGCCCTCGAACGGGCCGGGATCGATCCGTTGTCGTTGCGCGGCAGCAGGACCGGTGTCTTCGCGGGGGTGATGTACAGCGACTACGGCGATCTGCTGCCGGGGGTGGAGTTCGAAGGCTTCCGCGGCAACGGGAGCGCGCCCAGCGTTGCCTCGGGCCGGGTCTCCTACTCGTTCGGGTTCGAAGGCCCCGCGATGACGGTGGACACGGCGTGCTCGTCGTCGTTGGTGTCGCTGCACCTGGCGGCGCAGGCGTTGCGGGCGGGGGAGTGCTCGCTGGCGCTGGCGGGCGGGGTGACCGTGATGTCGAAGCCGGACCTGTTCATCGAGTTCTCCCGGCAGCGGGGCATGTCCCCGGACGGCCGCTGCAAGTCGTTCTCCGACACCGCAGACGGCGCGGGGTGGTCCGAGGGCGTCGGGATGCTGGTGCTGGAGCGGTTGTCGGACGCCGAACGCCTCGGTCACCGGGTACTGGCGGTGGTTCGTGGTTCGGCGGTGAACCAGGACGGCGCGTCCAACGGCCTGACGGCGCCGAACGGTCCGTCGCAGCAGCGGGTGATCCGCCAGGCGTTGGCCAGTGCGGGGTTGTCGCCGTCCGAAGTGGACGCTGTCGAGGCGCACGGCACGGGCACCACCCTGGGTGACCCGATCGAGGCCCAGGCACTGCTGGCCACCTACGGGCAGGACCGCGACCGGCCGCTGCTGCTGGGGTCGATCAAGTCCAACATCGGCCACTCCCAGGCCGCCGCCGGTGTCGCCGGCGTGATCAAGATGGTCATGGCCATGCACAACGAAGTGCTGCCCAAGACGCTGCACGTGACGGAGCCGTCGACGCACGTCGACTGGTCGGAGGGTGCCGTCGAACTGCTGACCGAGCAAGCCCAATGGCCGCAGGTCGACCGTCCGCGCCGGTCGGCGGTGTCGTCGTTCGGCATCAGCGGCACGAACGCGCACGTGATCCTGGAGCAGGCTCCCGCGGTGGAGTCCGGGGAAGTCCCGGCCGCGGTCGACCGGGTGGTGCCGTGGATGGTGTCGGGCAAGACCTCCGCCGCGGTCGGCGAGCAGGTCGCGCGGCTGCGGTCCTGGGTCGCTGAACGGCCGGGGCTGAGTGGTGCGGATGTGGGTCTGTCGCTGGCTGTGGGGCGTTCCCACTTCGACCACCGCGTGGGCTTGGTCGGTGACGCGGTCATCGAGGGCGTCGCCGGTCGTGGTCGTGTGGGTGTGGTGTTCTCGGGTCAGGGGTCTCAGCGGTTGGGGATGGGTCGTGGGTTGTACGACCGGTTCCCGGTGTTCGTGGCCGCTTTCGACGCGGTGGTGGGGGAATTCGATGGGCTGCGGGACGTGGTGTGGGGTGAGGACCAGGAGGTCCTGAACCGGACCGGGTGGGCTCAGCCCGCGTTGTTCGCGGTCGAGGTGGCGTTGTTCCGGTTGGTGGAGTCGTGGGGTGTGCGTCCGGAGGTGGTGGCCGGGCACTCGCTGGGTGAGGTCACGGCCGCCCATGTCGCCGGGGTGTTGTCGCTGGCGGACGCGTGCGCCCTGGTGGCGGCCCGCTCTCGACTGATGGAGGCGCTGCCGTCGGGTGGGGCGATGGTGGCGGTGGCGGCGTCCGAGGCCGACGTGCTGCCGCTGTTGGCCGGGCACGAGGACGAGGTGTCGGTGGCCGCGGTGAACGGACCCTCGTCGGTGGTGATCTCCGGAACGCTGGACGGCGTGCGGACGATCGCCGCCGAGCTGGCCGAACAGGGAGTGCGGACGAAGTCCTTGGCGGTGTCGCACGCGTTCCACTCGCCGTTGATGGATCCGATGCTGGCGGACTTCGAGGCGGCTCTGGCGCCGTTGTCGTTCCAGGAGCCGCTGATTGCGGTGGTGTCGAACGTGACCGGTGAGGTCGCGACGGCGGAGGTGTTGTGCACGGCCGCCTACTGGGTTGAGCACGTGCGTGAGCCGGTGCGGTTCGCCGACGGTGTCGCGGCGATGGACGTGGACGTGGTCCTGGAGTTGGGGCCGGACGGTGTCCTCTCGGCCATGGTCCAGGAGTTGGCGCCCGGTGTCACGACCGTCGCCGCGTTGCGGAAGGACCGGGACGAGGAGGTCGCGGCGGTGACGGCGTTGGCGTCGCTGCACACCCATGGGGTGCGGGTCGACTGGGACGCCTTCTTCGCCGACACGGGTGCGGGGCTGGTCGAACTCCCCACCTACGCCTTCCAGCACCAGCGCTTCTGGCCGGAGCCGGGGGCCGGTGCCGGTGACGTGACGGGCGCCGGACTGGCCTCGGTTGGCCACCCACTGCTCGGCGCCACCGTCCGGCTGGCGGGTCAGGACGACGTCGTCCTGACCGGGCGGTTGTCGCGGCGGTCGTCGTCGTGGCTGACCGACCACGTGGTGATGGGGCGGACCTTGTTCCCCGGCACCGGTTTCGTCGAGCTGGCGCTGCGCGCCGGTGACGAGGTCGGGTGCGACCTGGTCGAGGAGCTGACCTTGGCCTCGCCGTTGGTGCTGCCGGAGGTCGGCTCGGTCGCGGTGCAGGTCCGGGTGGGAGCAGGCGACGAGCAGGGACGCCGGGAGATCGAGATCTTCACCCAGTCCGAAGACGACGGTGCACAGTGGACTCGGCACGCGGTCGGCGTCCTGGCGTCCGGTGCGGCGGCTGCCGCGTTCGACTCCGAGACCTGGCCACCGGCCGACGCCGAACCGCTCGACGTGGCCGGGCTCTACGACCGACTGGTGGACGCGGGCTTCGACTACGGCCCCGTCTTCCGCGGCCTGCGAGGGCTGTGGCGGCGTGGTGACGAGTACTTCGCCGAGGTCGGGCTGCCCGACACCGAGCGGGAGGCGGCGAGCGGGTACGGGGTCCACCCGGCCCTGCTCGACGCGGCCCTGCACGCCGCCGGTGTGATGTCGTTGGGAGACCGGAGCAGGCTGCCGTTCCTGTGGCAGGGCGTGGCCCTCGGTGCCTCGGGCGCGTCCGCGCTGCGGGTCCGCCTGGTGGCGGCGGGGGAGGACGCGCTCTCCCTGGTGGCGGTCGACGGCGCGGGTCAGGTCGTCGTGTCGGTGGACTCGTTGGTGTTGCACGAGGTGAGCGCCGAGCAGGTGGCGGCGGCCCGGTCGACCGGCCAGGGCTCGCTCTACCGCGTGGACTGGACTCCCGTCCACACCACGGGCGTGGAGGTGGCCACGGCGGCCGTCCTGGGCCCGGACGCGTTCGGGTTGGTCGAACGTCTTGCCGCGGCGGGCGTCGAAGCCTCGTCCACCGAGGATCTGACCTCGCTGCTGCTCGGTGGTGAACCGGTGCCGTCAGTGGTCTTGGTCCCCGTGATGGGGACGGGTGAGGTGGTGGCCTCCGCGCACAGCCTCACCACGTGGACGCTGGGCCTGGTCCAGGACTGGCTGGCCGAGGAGTCGTTCACCGGTTCACGGCTGGTGTTCGTCACCAGTGGCGCCACCACGGGCGAGGACGTCGCCGCGGCGGCGGCCTGGGGCCTCGTCCGGTCCGCGCAGACGGAGAACCCCGACGCCTTCCAGCTCGTGGACCTGCTGGACGACGGCGACGCGGCGCTGCCGCTCGCCCGGATCCTCGGGATGGACGAGCCGCAGGTCGTGGTGTGCGGAGACGAGGTGAGCGCGGCCCGGCTGGTCCACGCGCCAACCGACGGCGCCGAACAGGAATGGGACCCGGACGGCACGGTGGTGATCACGGGTGGCACCGGTGGCCTCGGCGGGCTGGTCGCCCGTCACCTGGTCACCGAGCACGGCGTCCGCCACCTGCTCCTGCTCAGCCGTCGCGGCCCGGCGGCCACCGGTGCCGCCGACCTCGTGGCGGAACTGGCCGGGCACGGCGCCGAAGCGCGGGTGATGGCCTGCGACGTGGCCGACCGCACCTCGATCGCCGACGCGTTGCGGACGGTGTCCGAGGCGCACCCGGTCCGGGCGGTGATCCACACCGCGGGCGTGCTGGGCGACGGTGTGATCGCTTCGCTGACGCCGGAACGCGTGGACGGCGTGCTCGCCCCGAAGGTGGATGCCGCGTGGCACCTGCACGAGCTCACCCGCGACCTGGACCTGACGGCGTTCGTGGTCTTCTCGTCGATGGCCGGTCTGTCCGGTGCCGCCGGGCAGGGGGCGTACGCGGCCGCCAACGCGTTCCTCGACGCGTTGACGAGGTCGCGTCGGGAACAGGGCCTGCCCGGTCTGTCGCTGGCGTGGGGCCCGTGGGAGGGCGGCGACGGGATGACCGCTGTCATCGGTGAGGTCGACGTCCTGCGGATGAGGCGGTCCGGAGTGCTGGAGCTGTCCGCCGCGCGGGCACTCGCCCTGTTCGACGCGTCCTCGGCCGCGGGCGAACCGGTGCTGGTCCCGGCACGGCTCGACCTCCGCGGGTCGGTCGAGGTCCCCGCGCTGTTCCGTGGTCTGGTCCGCAAGCCCGCCCGCAAGGCGGCGGTCGCCGGTGCGCCGCAGGCCGACACCATCGTGCGGCGCCTGACCGGGGTCAACGGGCAGGAACGCCACGCGATCCTGCTGGACGTCATCCGGGACCACGCCGCCGCGGTGCTGAACCACACGGACCTGGCCGCGCTCCAGCCGGACGCCAGGTTCCAGGACCTGGGCTTCGACTCCCTGATCGCCATCGAGTTCCGCAACCGCCTCGGCTCGGCCGTCGGCCTCCGACTGCCCGCGCCGTTGCTGTTCGACTACCCGACGCCCGCGGAGCTGGTGGACTACCTGATGCCGCAGCTCGTGACCGGCGGCGTGGACGTGGGGCCGTCGGCCCTGCTCGACCAGTTGGACGGGCTCGCGAAGCTGCTGGACGACATGCGGGTCGACGACGTCGTGCACAAGCAGGTGGCCTCCCGGATCGAGGTGCTCAAGACCAAGTGGGCGGCGACGCAGGTGCCGGTCGCGGTCACCGGGGACATCGACATCCAGTCGGCCTCCGATGACGACGTCTTCGACTACCTGGACCGGGAGCTCGGCCTGTCCTGATGCCCGCCCCGCGGCTCCCGCCCTGTCCGGTCGGGAGCCGCGGATCCACTCGACAAGTCGGGGGACCTCCGCGGAGGTCCCCCC
>NZ_JANYMP010000058.1:8710-17498 GCF_025061645.1 Umezawaea endophytica
AGGGGGGGGACCGCGGAGGCCCCCCGACTTGTCGGCGTTCGGGCCCGGTGGAGAGGCATCGCGCGGTGCGAGTTACCGCGTGTTCAACGGTGTGCGAATTTCGAATAATGGCAGGTTTGTGTCACCTGGTCAGTGGATCCCCGGTAGCGGTGAGTGTGTCCACTGAGTGGGAATGATAGTCCACTAATTGATGTGGGTGGCGTCACAAGGGGATGGGCACCTCAAGGAGTGGTCGCATCACTCCAGGTCCAGGGCTTGCCGGCGGACCGCACCTCGCCCCGCGCCGCCCGCATAGTTAGGAAACAACGGGTTGCGGCGCTGTCCGGTTCGTTTGTCGCCACGTACGCTCCGGGCTGAGATAGAAATCGAGAAACCACCCGAAATAACTGGGAGGAATTTGTGTCGCTCGGTGATGTCGGTCAGCAACCCTGCGATTGCCCCAGCGCGTTTGGGTTGATATTCGAGCAGTCCGGCATATCCATCGCCAATCTCGCCCTGGACCTGAGAGTCCTGGCCGCGAACAAGTGCTTCTCGCAGCAGTTCGGCTGGAGTCAGCGCGATGTCGTCGGGCAGAACTTCCGCGACCTGCTGCATCCGGGGATGCTGTCGAGGATCGAATCCCAGTTCACCTCGCTCGCCGTCGGCGAGCGGCCGCGGTTCGTCGAGCAGATGGTCGCGGTGAGGGCCAAGCAGCGGATGTTCGTCGGCGAGTTGACCGGCATCGCGGTCGCCGACGGCGTCGGCATGGCGGGCTCGATCATGGTCCTGGTGAAGCCCGACAAGGCGGAGCAGGAACCTAGATCGGTCGGGCAGAGCAAGAAGCTGCTCAACCCGTTGCACGCGCGCATCCTGGAAGGCGTCGCGAAGGGCGATTCGACCGTGCAACTGGCCGAGAAGCTCCTGCTGAGCAGCAGCGCGGTGGAGTACTACGTGGCCACGCTCATGAGGAAGCTCAAGGTGCCCAACCGGCCCGCGCTCGTGTCGAAGAGCTACTCCACCGGCATCCTCGGCATCGGCCAGTGGCCGCCGAAGGTGACGACCGAGTTCGTCAAGTGACCTGGGAGGCGTTGCCCGCCCGACCCTTCCGGCGGTCCGCGAACGCGGGAAGCGGCAAGCCGTCCCGCGGCACCGGAACCCGGTGACCGAGGAGCGGGACGTCCGTGGACGGCGTTGCCCACGGACGTCCGCCAGTCAGACCCCTCGTCCCACCGGGCCGAGCGCGACCTTGGCCAACTCGGCGGCGATCTCGGCGTTCACCTGGGAGTGCTGGTCGGTCAGGTAGAAGTGCCCGCCGGGGAACTGGCGGACGCGGAACCGGTCGTCGGTGTGCTCCCGCCAGCGATCGGCCTCGGCCACGGTGGACTTGGGGTCCCGCACACCGATCAGCGCCGTGATCGGACAGCTCACCACCCGATCGTTGGGCTGGTAGAGCTCGATGGCGCGGTAGTCGTTCCGGATCGCGGGCAGGGCCAGCCGGACGATCTCCTCGTTGCCTAGGACGGCCGAGCCCGTGCCCTCCAACTGGGACATGTCGGCCAGGATCCCCGCGTCATCGGTGCGGTGAACCTCCTCCGGGCGTGACGTCGACGGTGCCCGGCGGCCCGACACGACCAACGAGCGCGGTCCCCGTCCGTCCGGCTCCAGCCGGTGCGCCACCTCGAAACCGAGGATCGCGCCCATGCTGTGGCCGAAGTAGACGGTCGGCTTCGGCGGCAGGGCCGCCAGCAACTCGGCGATCAGGTCGGCGTACTCGTCGATGGTCTCCACGAAGGGCTCGTGCCGCCGGTCCTGCCGTCCCGGGTACTGGAGGACGAGGACATCCGTGCGCGGGGCGTGGCTGAGTGCGACGGGCCGGTAGAAACTGGCCGACCCGCCCGCGTGCGGGAAGCAGACGAGCCGGATGGCCGCGTTCTCGGACGGGAGGTAGCGGCGCAGCCACCTCTCCTCGGCGCTGTCGATGTCTGCCACTGCGTCCTCCGGAAACGGGTGTAGGTCCTGGGGTGGCGCACGGGGCGAGTCACGTGCTCACCGCCCTGCCGCCACGCCCTCTTGCCCTGTGTGACAACGCTTCCGCCGCCCGCGCGGGTGATCCCCGAGGGACGGTGGCCTCGTCCTGCGGCGCCCGTCGCGGGTTCGGGCCGGGCCCGCTCACCGTGAGTAGAACCCATCCGGGGCTCGGTAATGGCTAGTCCTGCTCGGCCGGTCGGGTCACGGGGGACTGTAGGGAAATCCCGGACCGCACCGACGAGTCCTGCTTAATCCCTAGCAACCCGTTGATGTCATTGACGGTTCGCCGCGATCACTGCGAGTCTCGGCCCTCGTGGCCCGGTCGGGCGTGGTTCGGTGGGTTCTTGCGCCCGCCGTAGACGTAACTCTTTCTTCGTGTGGAGGAACAGATGTCGAGGCGTGCGCTGATCACCGGGATCACCGGTCAGGATGGCTCATACTTGGCCGAGCACCTGCTGGCGCAGGGGTACCAGGTGTGGGGGTTGATCCGAGGGCAGGCGAACCCGCACAAGATGCGGATCAGCCAGCTCGTCTCCGAGGTGAGCCTGGTCAACGGTGACCTGATGGACCAAGGGAGCCTGGTCTCCGCGGTGGACCTGGTGCAGCCCGACGAGGTGTACAACCTCGGGGCGATCTCGTTCGTGCCGCTGTCCTGGCAGCAGGCGGAGCTGGTCTCGGAGATCAACGGCATGGGCACCTTGCGCATGCTGGAGGCGATCCGGATGGTCAGCGGTCTCAACGGATCCGGGACCGGTGGTGGCCGGATCCGGTTCTACCAGGCGTCGTCCTCGGAGATGTTCGGAAAGGTCGCCGAGGCACCCCAGCGCGAGACGACGGCCTTCCACCCGCGCAGCCCGTACGGCGTCGCCAAGGCTTACGGGCACTTCATCACCCGCAACTACCGCGAGTCGTTCGGCATGTACGGCGTCTCGGGAATCCTGTTCAACCACGAGTCCCCCCGCCGCGGCGCGGAGTTCGTGACCAGGAAGATCTCCCTCGCCGTCGCTCGGATCAAGCTGGGGATGCAGGACAAGCTCGCGCTGGGCAACCTGGACGCCGTGCGCGACTGGGGTTTCGCGGGCGACTACGTGCGGGCGATGCACCTGATGCTCCAGCAGGACGAGCCGGACGACTACGTGATCGGCACCGGTACGATGCACTCGGTTCGCGACGCCGTCCGGATCGCCTTCGAGAGCGTGGACCTCGACTGGCAGGACTACGTCCACGTCGACCCGTCCCTCGTCCGCCCGGCGGAGGTCGAGACCCTGTGCGCCGACTCGAGCCAGGCGCGTGCCGCGCTGGGGTGGAAGCCGACGGTCGGGTTCGAGGAACTCATGGTGATGATGGTCGAGGCGGATCTCCGCTCGGCCTCCCAGCAGCGCGACTACGGCGACCTGCTCACCGCGAGCTGGTAGGAGAGGGCATGGCGGCATGACGCCACCGGTTTCCCTTGTCGACGGGGCGGTTACCGCCCCCGTGTCCAGGCCGAAGGTCGACGGGCCGTTGCGCCCGCTGATCTGGACCTTGGGGCTCAACGGTTTCGCCCAGGCACTGGTGCTGGGCGCGGCCTCGATCCTGCTCGGACTGGAGGCGATGGGGTTCGGCGAAGAGGACAAGGTCGGTGTGCTGGCGCTGCTGACCACCTCGGGCGCCGTGGTGTCCATGGTGGTCCAGCCGTTCGCGGGGGCGCTGTCCGACCGGACGAGGAGCCGGTTCGGGCGGCGCGTCCCCTGGATCCTCGGCGGGTCCGTCCTGTCGGGCCTGTGCCTGTTCGGCATGGGCGGTGCCACCGGCCTCGGGCAGTTGGTCGTCCTGTGGATGCTGTTCCACCTGGCGTTCAACTTCGTGCCGGGGCTGCTGCACGCGATGGTCCCCGACCGGGTGCCGCAGCCACTGCTGGGCACGTTCGCCGCGGTCTACGGTGCGGCGTCGTTGGCGGGCGGCATCCTTGGTGCCGTCTTCGCCTCCTTCCTCGCCGACTACGTCTTCCTGGCGTGGACCGTGCTCGCCGGGGTCCTGGTGCTGGCGGCGGTGCTCCTCACGGTGTTCAACCGCGAGGACCCCGGCCTCGACGACGAGCCGGAACCGTTGACCTGGAAGCACTTCCGGTCGGCCTACTGGGTCAGCCCGACCCGGCACCCCGACTTCGCCTGGGCCTTCGCGGGCCGGTTCCTGATGAACCTGGGCTACGCGATGACGACGACCTACATGCTCTACATCCTCCAGGACTACGTCGGCCTCGGCGAGAGCGCGGTCGGCGCCGTCCCGCTGGTCGGCGCGGCGACGCTCCTCGGGATGACGGTGACGACGGTGCTCAGCGGCCCGTTGTCGGACCGGGTCGGCCGCAGGAGGGTCTTCGTCGCGGTGGCGGGCGCGATCGTCGCCGCCTCGACGGTGGTCCCCCTGCTGTCGCCGACGCTGCCCGCGATCATCGTGTTCGTGTTCTGCTCGGGCCTGGGTTTCGGCATCTACCAGGCCGTCGACCTCGCCGTCGTCACCGAGGCCCTGCCGTCGCGGGAGGACTCCGGGGCCGGGATGGGACTGCTGAACCTGGCCGTGGCGGTACCCGCCACGATCGCACCGCTGGCGGGCAGCGCTGTCGTGCACGCCTTCGACACCTACGCGCCGATCTTCCTGCTCACCCTCGTCCTTTCCGCTCTGTCATCGCTCGCGGTGTCGCGCGTCAAGGGCGTCCGATGAGGTGACCGGCGACCGCCGTGCCGCCCAGACCATGAGGAGACGACGATGTCTGCTGTGGACACCACCAGGGAACGGCTGGAGGACGAGCGGTTCCCGACCGCGCCGGTGGCCGTCGGCGACGAGGACGAGGACGAGGACGAGGAACACATTGTCCGGGGGCGCGACTGACCCGCCCGGCGGGGATCCACGGGCCGCCGAAGCCGGTGAGACTAGGGATTTCTCGGGCGTATCCGCTGAATGATGCTGGCGTAGTCCAGGCACAGCTTCGGAGGTAGCGATGACCACGACCAGGGAACTCCCTTTCCTTGGCTCCCAGCGGCCGCTCGTGGGCCGGCTGAACGAGATGATTCGTGACGCTCGAGCCATCGGCCCGGTCGTCAAGGTGCGGACGCTGGCCGGGGATGAGGCATGGCTCGTGACCCGCTACGCGGAGCTGAAGCAACTGCTGGTCGACGACCGGCTCGGCGCGTCGCACAAGGACCCGGCCCACCGGGCGCGCTACCTGGACAACCCGCTGTTCGACATGGGGGTCCTGAGCGATGACCCCGCTGTCGCCGCCGAGATCCACAGTCGGATGCGCACGTCCCTCACGCCGCACTTCTCCGCCAAGCGTATGAACGCGCTGAGGCCGAGGATCGTGGAGATGACGAACCAGCTCCTCGACGGGATCATCGCGAAGGGTTCGTCCGCCGAGCTGCACGGCGAGCTCTCGCTGCCGGTGTCCTTCCTCGTGCTCTGCGACCTGTTGGGCCTGCCTGATCCGGACGGGTTCATGACGATGCTGTCGACCGCGGGCGACGTGGTCGACTCGGAGAAGGCCGAGGGCGGCAGGCTCGTCCTGTTCGACCACTTGCTGGAGCTGGTGGCGTACAAGCACGCCAACCCCGGCGATGACCTGATCTCGGCGCTGTGCGCGGCGGGCATCGACGACGACTTCGTCACGAAGCTGATCGCCATCACCAGCTTCTCCTACCTGGTCACGCCCAAGAACCTGAGTGCGGGCATCGCGCTGTTCGCCGAGCACCCCGACCAGCGCGACTTGGTCGTCAAGGACCCCTCGCTGATGGCGGGCGCCGTCGAGGAGGTGGTCCGGATGAGCAAGACCAGCGAGTCCTGCCAGCCCCGCTACGCGCACGCGGACATCGACATCGCCGGTGTCACCATCAAAGCGGGTGAGCTCGTGCTGTGCGACCACTATGCCGCGGGCTTCGACGACCTGGTCTTCGACGCCCCGGAGCGCTTCGACATCACCCGCTCGCCCAACCCGCACATCGGCTTCAGCTACGGCTCCTGGTACTGCATCGGCGCACCCCTGGCCCGGATCGAGATGCAGGAGGTCTACTCCGCCCTCTTCACCCGGCTACCCGACTACCGCCTGGCTGTCCCGATCAACCAGATCCCCATGATCAACGACCTCCAGCTAGGAGGCGGCATCGCTGCGGTCCCCGTCGAGTGGTGAGACCGCCCGCCCGCCGTTTCGGCCGTGGTCGAAACGGTGGGGCGGCGGGCAGCAGGTGAGCGCTGACGCGTCGAGTCTGCTCTGGACGGTGGCACGCTCTGCCTCCCGAAGGCGTTCACGCTTCGACGTGGCTGGCGAGATATTGGTGTCAGCGACGATCTCCGCGACGGCCTCACCACCGCGCAGTCGCGGACAGGCCTGGCGGCGCACCGACGAGGGGTACTTCAGGGGCACTGCCACCTCCTGATGATCACTTTGCCTCAACTCTCACAACTATGGATCAGTCCCCAGGGGCCACATCACCTGGTCCACCTATCGGGGTCTCGTCAGGACCTCGCTTCCCTCCGCCAGGATTTGCGTGACTGGTATTTCGGCAAGGAGGCGGGCCGGCTGTTTCTTACCCAGAACGCCAAGACCAGGTACCTGAAGCTGCAGAATGCCTTGGCTCGACTTTGGCCCGCTGGCCCAGCGGGCCTGGCCGGAACCTCTTGTGGTCGTCACTTCCGCAGGATCTCCGCCAACTCTCTGGCCGTGTCGTCTGAGATCACGTCCTGTGTAGTGACCACGCCTTTGACCGCGTTGCGGAACGCCCGGCTGAACTCGGTGTAGTTCCGGTTCGTCGGACGAAGCCCGGCGTCCTGCAACGCCCTCCGTACCTGGACCAGGTGCTCTCCCTGGGCTCGGTCGTACACCGAGTCCCTGGTCGGAGCGAATCCGCCGATCTCGGCCAGGATCTGCTGGCTCTGCGCGCTGGTGAGGAACTGGATGAGGGCCTGCGCGGCCTTCGGCTTGTCGGTTCGCGCCGAGACCGCCAGGTTCTGACCGCCGAGCACGCTCGCGGTTGGCGGGACCGCGGCGCGGAAGGTGACGCCCGCCGCGTCCAACTCGTCCTGCCGGTTGGTCAACTGCTCGTGGGCGACCGCCCAGTTCCGCATAAATGCGGTGCGTCCCTTGGCGAACTGCTCCACGGCGTCGAGGGAGGTGGTGTTCTCGGGGGGAGGGTCGCTCAGGGCGACACCTGGAGTTCTCGTCTCCGCGTTGAGCTTGCGCATGCCCTCGTAGTCGTTCTTGGTGAAGCGCACCCGACTCTCGTCGGGGGTCAGCGTGACCTTGCCGTCCTTGGTCACGACTTCACCCCCTGCCGCCCAGATGGCCTCGAGCGCCTCGACCATGAGCATCTCGTCGGAGAACTGCGCGATGTTCGCCGATTCCAACCCACCTCGCGCCTCGGCGGCGGGGATGCCGGAGTGGCCATCCCAATTGGTTGGTGGGGTGATGTTCGGGATGTCGGTGCGGTGATAGATCAGACCGACGTCCGTGTTGAGCGGCAGTGCCCACATCTTGTCGCCCACCTCGCAGGTGCGCCGTGCCGGGGCCACGAAATCGCCCAAGCTTCCGGCGAGCTTTGACTGGTCCAGTTCGCGGAGGTAGTCGTTGTCGATGAATTCCGACATCCACACCACGTCGAGGAGGTAGACGTCGGCCTTGTGCGCACCGTCCGGTTTTGCGTCGCCCGCCATGCGCTCGTGCTGTTCTTCGGTCTCACCGGCCGCGGGTTCGAACCTGGCCCTGTTGCGCGGGTGGGATTCGTTCCACTGCTCGATCAGGGTGGTGCGCGGGTCTCTGGGACTCAGGTCCGACGCCGTCATGATGACGAGTTCACCGCTCTCCAGCGGTGGCGGCAGCAGGACGTAGCTGCCCAAACCGAGGACCAGGATCGTGCTGACGACGCCGACCGCCTTCGGCGGGCGGCCCAGTGCCTTCAGCACCCGGTCCGCCACCGCGGGAAACGGTCCCGACCACTGCCAGAACTCCTTCACCGCCCGAGGCAGGGCGGTGATCAGCACACTGGACAAGACCAACATCACCGCGGTCGCGGCGAGGTAGGGGATGCCGTCGACCCGCCACCACTCGGCCACGTCCGCGGACAAGCGCGCGGACACCGAGCTGATCACCGCGGTCACCAGGGCGAACAAAACGATGAGCGGAACTCGGTAACCGGGCCGTCGTTGGACCACCGGATCAGTCATGTCTTCCCCAGCCTCATGCTGTACATGGACGATGTCGTCTCGGGCGTACTGCCAAACGGTGGTGACTCCGTCGAATGCGAGTCACAGGAAGAACGAACGCCCAAGACGGTGAACGGGCGTCGAGCATCAGACTTATGGACGTTGAACCGCCTGCTTGCTTTCGGTAGACAGGAAGCGTGGCAGGAGAAGGTGAGCGCGGCGCACCACCGATGGCCCTGCGAACCGCGTTTGCGCCGCGCAGCGAGCCCCACTCGACGAGTTCCCTGTTCAGCAACAGGTCGTCGCACGTCGAGGGATTCGTACCGGTGCCGATTGGAGATCGCGCGGTCGCCAGACCCGCGATGACCACTGCCTCAGAGATCATCGTGTCGATCACAACGCGCTCGTGGGCATGCCCCACCACGTTCTCCTCCCTGGAAACGATCTGCACGCAGCATGCCGCGACGGGCCGGGAGGGTTCCCTGCGAAAGCCCGGAGAGCGACTTGCTCGACTGGATGCGATGCGAGGAGGGCGAGCGAATCGTGGAGACGGAGCAGGTCGTCGCCAACCGGTACCGGCTGGAGGAGCAGATCGGGTCCGGGAGCGGCGGGG
>NZ_JANYMP010000059.1 GCF_025061645.1 Umezawaea endophytica
CACCGAAGGTGCCCTACCGGGATCTGCTCTGCGAGCTGTACGGCAAATCGGCCGAAGAACTCGGTATCTCGACCGCACCGCCACAGGCCCGGTCAGATATCGGGCTTATCTACGCGCCGTCGCTGGCCGACACCCTGAGCACGATCAACAACCTGGCTCTGTTCGACGCCCAGCGTCACCCAGGTGTGGTCACCGGCCACTTCTCCGAAGAGGCGATCTACGCGGCGTGCCTGGACTGGTTGTTCAGCTCGGCGAGTGGCGACAAGAACAGCGCGACGTCGAGCCAGGTGACCAGCCGGGATGTGGACGAGATCGCCGCGACCACTGTCATGTTCGACAAAATGGACAGGTCATTCGGTGGAGAGCAGAGCCGTGACCTGGCCGTGAAGTACCTGCACGACCACGTGGTGCCCAAACTCAGCGGCGCCTACGACGACCGGATCGGCCGCGACCTGTTCCATGCAGCCGCGGTGCTTTGCGAGGTCATCGGGTACATGGCGTACGACGCGGACAAGCACGCGCTTGCTCAGCGGTACTTCATCCAGTCACTACGACTGGCCAAGGAAGCCGACGACCCCGCCTACGGCGCATACGTGCTCACCACGATGAGCCACCAGGCGATGTACCTCGGTCGAACCCGTGAGGCCTTGCGCCTGGCCCAGGCTGCCGGGCAGAGCTACACCGGCACGCACGTGATGGTCGTGCAGACCGAAGCTGCGATGCACGAGGCACGAGCGCACGGAGCCCTTGGCGACGGAAACGCGGCAGCACGAGCACTGCTCAAAGCCGAACGGGCGTTCGCTCAACAGGTTCCCGGCACCGGCCCCGATTGGGCTGCTCATTGGGGTGACACAGTGTTCGCCGCATTCGCTGGTGAGACCTGGCTCGACCTCGGGAACGCCGCTCAGGCAAGGCCGCACCTGGCGATGGCGGCAGCGGACTCCAAGGGACAACCGCGCCGAGTCGTCTATAGCTCAGGGCAGCTCGCAAAACTGTCCTTGCTCGAAGGCGACGCCGAGCAGGCAGTGAAGTACGCGATGACGGCGGCCGATGCCGCTATCGGTCTCAACTCGAAACGCTCGCATCAGGTGGTGCGTGATCTGCGTGGGGAGTTCGAGCAGCGCAAAGGCGTCGAACCCCTCCAAAACTTTCTGACCCGAGCACATGACCTGTCAGCGGAATGAGGCGAACGTGAAGACCGATCCACACCCGCAGAGCGCCGGTGACCCAGTGACGTTTGCCGAAGACGTGGCACTGGAGGGTCCGCCCGAGGTGGAGTTCAACCCTGGAATTGCGTCCCGTCTCCCTGCGAAGAGTTCAGCCGGTGGTGCGCTGCTCCGGGACGGCCAGGGACGAATCTTGTTCGTGGTTCCCAACTACAAGCCCGTACTCGATATCCCTGGCGGCATCACCGACGACAACGAATCACCGAAGGCAGCGTGCCAGCGCGAGGTGTCGGAAGAACTCGGCTTGCGCTTGGAGCTGGGCAGGCTCCTGGTGGTGGACTGGGTGCCCCGCAACGGCGTTTGGCGCGATAGCCACCAGTTCATCTTTGACGGGGGAGTGCTCACCGACGAGCAGGCCGCAGCCGTACAGGTTCACGACGAGGAACTGGGCGGTCTGAGGTTCCTTCCTCTTGACGTGGCTGCGCCGCAGATTCACCCGTCATTGCTCCGCAGGCTCGAACTAGCCCTTACTGCCGCAGACTCCGGCCAGACCATTTACGCGGAGTTCGGCCGACCCCTCTGACCTGGTGTGTTCAGAGTTTCTTTTCTTCATCAAGGCGGCCCCCTCCGGGGGCCGCTGGCCGTTGGTGCCCGTTCCGACGACGGAGACCGACGCCCCAAGCCCTCTGTCCCGCCCAAGGCCGCCTGGCGGCGTCCGGGCGGGGCAGGCGAGGAAGGGCGCCGGTCGCCATCGCCGGAGGAGGCACGGCCAGCGTCCCCCGGAGGAAGCCGCAGTGAACACCAGTCCAGTTCTAGGACATGCCCTCGCCGGGCGGCAGGTCTCCGAGATGGTGGGACGGCGTCGAGAGCTCGCGTTCCAGCGGGGCCGGGGCACGCACCATCTCGTCGACCTCCCCGAGGGCAACCACACGCGTCAAGGGGGCCGACCCAGCGCACGCTCCTGTGTGGACGGATGAGCCCCCTTGACACGCGCGGTTGGGGCGAGCCAGGTCGACGAGATGGTGCGAGGCCCCTTGGTTTCTAGAGTGCGGCACCACATGTAAGCAGCTTTGCTAAATCTGGCTCGCATAACTATTCAATCTCTAGTGGCCATTCCCAGCCTCGTCGTTCTGCTCCTGCTTGCAGCAGGCGGAAATGTGGCCTGTCCATCCAATCGTCGGGGAGGCTAGTTGGAGGGAGGGCTTGTGCAAGAATCGAGTTTCTTTCTGGGCAGTTCAGAATGCCAAGTTGACGCAATGCCATGGCTTGATGCAATGTCATTAGAGCGCGGAAGATTTGACCATCCTCTGCGGAATCGGCCATCTCGGCAGCCAATCGGTAGAGGCGCATTCCGGACTCAAGATTTCCCGACGCAACCTCTACAAGTCCTGCTGTAGCCTTAAGGTAGAAGCTGCTTTTGACTGCTTGGCTTGATTCTTTTAGTATCTTTCTTGCAATATCCGCTCGCCCGCAAAGAGTTAGCGAGTGGGCGATGTTGTTTAGGGCGCTGGATGACTTCGCGAATCGCGCAGCTACCTTTACTGCTTGCGGCTCATTCCTGCTACCATCGGGGATGAGTTGTCCTCGAAACATGAGCGCGATCGACGCGGCCTGAGGATTAAAAGGCTCGGCCTCGCTCCATGCGTCCGCAAAAGAGAGTGCGTCGTCGAACCTTCCTTCAAGGTATGCAAGGCGAAGGTTCAATTCTGATAGCCGCTCCTGGGTATTCTTGGGCGCGAGTCTGTCGAGATACTTTCGGAGTTCGGCAGAGTTAGCGACTCGATGTGCGTTAGCGGCAAACATTTCTACGAGCGCCACATTGTCAGGAGACCTCTTTATTGCGGTGCGAATCTTATGTAGGACTTCCGATTCGGCATCTTTCTTTGGCCTATTTTTCCTGGAGGGTTCGAGTATTTCAAGGTTTGTTTGAATTGCTTCGACGTACTCGACATCTCCGATTTCTTTGGATGCGGCGAGAGCCCGCCGAAGTGCTCTAACTGCAGGCTCATGACGCTCAAGCGCAAGTTCAACCCTGGCTCGCATCATCAGAAGATCCGGAGTTTCAATGACACCACCGGAGCGAATAAAATTGATCTCGGTAAATACTGCTTGGTACTGCCCAGTGGCAAAAAGGAGCTCTAGTAGTGCAAAACTGATATCTTTACGTGAGGGTGCTATTCTGGAAGCTTGTCGCGCGTGTCGAATCGCTTTCTTTGTGGAGCCTAGATGCCAGAAAGCGAATGCCATGTTCAGGGTGATATTTGGATCTCCGGGCGCGGCTTGCGCGGCGACTCTTAGTTCGCGAAGTGCCATCTGAGGCTTTGATTGTTGCAAGTAAATATAACCGCGTAGGCTTGCAGACTCGGCGGATTCTACAGATTCAAGAAGTGTGAGAGCAAGGTCGTAGTCTCTCTGTTCTGCGGCAATGCTTGCGCGAAGCTTCGAGAGAATGTAGTGCGTTGGAAGGCGATCTATCCAGCGGGCTGCGCTCTCAACTTCGCCTAGTTGAAGCATTACCCGCAGTACTGCGGTTGCGCTGGAATGGTCGAATAATTCCAGACCGTTGCTCGCAATATCTCTTTCAACTTTTTGCAACGTTTCTTGAGCGGAATGTTTCGCTTCATCAAACATGCCAGCAGCCAACTGGGCGTGTGCGAGCCTGGCTTGAGCTATGGAGGATGAGCGACCACTCTCGATGAGATGCTGTGCATACGATCGAGCAGAAGTGATCCAAGAACTAACCGCATTGGTGAGTATATCCTCATCTTGTGTAGTCTTTCGAAATCCCTCAGCAATCACAAAGGATGCCTCATCTCCTCTATTTCCAGGGCGAACTGGAGAAGAGATCAATGGTTCTATCATGGTGACCGGTGGTTGATCCACTAGTTGGCCGAGTGCATTCACGACGGTCCCCTCCGAGGTTTAGCGCCTCGCACTCTTGCATCAGTGTCAAGTTGCCTAATCATTATGTCAGCCTGATTTATCAACCACTCCAGGCCCGTCAACCTCGGCGCTCGTTTTCCAAGGCCTGTGCGTGGAAGACGATTCTTTGGTTCGGGGTTGCAGAGTTGTCTTATAAGTTCGATGCTTTTTCTTCGAATAGGTGTAGGTGTGGCAGCGCCGAATGTGGCGAAAGCATCTTCATATTTACCTTGCAGTCCCGCAAGGTCTATAGTGGAGTTTGCTCTCATTCGAGCAGCCGCGCCCATCACCATGTTTGGCTCAACGCCAAGTGCGAAACTGGTTACTGCCTGACCTGTTGTAAGTTCGAACAAGAGCGATCCGAGACCGTATAGATCTGCTTGTTTGTGACCAGCTGGAGTATCATCTCCCTGAAAGAGGAGAAATTCTGGAGGAGCAAACCGCATATCCCCACGTCCTGCAAGATATTCTAACGGTTGACCAGTTGGAGGCTTTCCGAGATCGCGTGAGCGTCCAAGGTCCGCCACTTTGCAGTCTGAAATTCCATGACTCTTAAGGAAAAGGAGACAGTTTTCACTTTTCAGGTCTCTATGTACGATATTCTTGAGATGCATCTGATGCACCCCTCGTACGACGGCGCGCCAGATGTTGAGTCTTTCTCTCCAGCTCAATTCGGACAAGTTGTCAATTATCTCATCGAGCGATCCTGAAGAGAGCTCAAGAACGTGAAAACGGATCGGAATATCGACTTGAATTCCGCTTACGGGATGGCTAAGGCCGACTGATGTTTCTCCGGTGGCGATAAAATCAACAACGTTTGATGACTTTTTTAGAGCTTTTAGGAGTATCCCTTCTCGCTCGAATTCTTGCACATCTTTTAGTGCAGAATTTGGTTTCAAAACTTTAAGCGCGACGACACGTTTTTTGTCAGCACTTTCGCCTTCAAATACGAGCCCAAACCCTCCTCCACCTCGAAGATTTCCCACCGTGTACTCATCCAGAGTGACGCTTTGCACGAGGTTGACCCATGCCGCGTTCTGGTCGCTCAAGGCTCACACCTTAGTCTGAATTTCCGTATTTTCGGCGGAGTATGTCGATCTCTTCTGGGTGTGCTTGCAAGATCTCTACGATATCGCCGGGGACTCGGCCCTCAGCGAGATTCACTAGATCGGGTGATACTCCGTAGTAGTTGGCCAACTTCTTGGTCAAGTCAGCGGTAGCTCGACGCTCTCCCCTCTCTAAGCGTGAAAGATGGGACGGCGCTAGCCCAAGGTCGTCCGACGCCATGCGAAGCGATCGCCCTTGCTGACTGCGCAACCTCCGTAGAAGACTCGCGGCAGTTCCCTCTTCCTCCATGTCAAGACGATACCTAGTGTTGCCTAAGTTGGCAACACAAGGGCGTCGGTGGAAGTTGCCTGGTAGGCGCGTTGTGTCGTTGGCTTGCTGGTCTGGATGGGCAGGCTCAGTTGAACGTTGCCCGCGTGATCTTGGAAATCTCTCGTAGTGCCGCCAGGCGTGCGTAGGGGTGTTTGCAGGCGATGGGGCTGGCGGAAGTTGGAGCCGCAGGCGAGGTGGGTGTGGTCAGCGAGAAGTCGGCAAATGTGTTGGCACCAGATGCGATAGTGCGGCATTTTGGGCCCAAAGCTCCCTTGTGTGGCAAGGCTTGGTCGACCACGCTACCTGCTGAACCCGCGTTGACACGGTAATTGTTGTCGAGGGTGCGTCCCTGTCGACGCGACTGAAGGACAGGACCGCCACTGGGGACCACCTGGGGACCGAACGACTGCTTGCGCTGGTTGAGAGCTGCACGATACTGAACGTTGTGCATCATGTTCGACGTAGCTTGACGTGCGCAAACGTGTAGTCCCTTGATCTGGGGGTCAAGGGGTCGCAGGTTCGAATCCTGTCGTCCCGACGGTCTGAATCAGCCCGCTGATTCTGGGTAAAAGCCCAGGTCGGCGGGCTTTTTCGTGTGCTCGTATTGATCTTGTGGTGACCGTCCACAATGGTCTGTACTGATCGGTAACACGGCTAATGGGAGGATTTTGGGAGGATCGCGTTGTCCAGGGCGAAATGCGGTCGCGTTAGCGGAAGTTAATCGCCGCCACGATTGGGTGACGTTGGCGGTATGCCCCTTGGCTTGATCGGTGGTCGCGCAGGTTCGAATCCCCGGCGGGAGTACCAAAGGATGGGAACAGGGCTGACCAGCGGTTTACTCAGGCAGCCTGGTCGTGGAGTCGTCGTTCGGCCTGCTCGCGCCCGAGTAGTGGTCTGGGGACGGGTCACTCCGACCTGTCCCCGCCACGGGATGCCGACGGCGTCCTTGCGGAACTGCTCGGGGCACTTCGACTTGCCTGACACGGGGAACATCCTTCCCCAGAGCGTTGTCTGGGATCAGGGCGTCCGGTCTAGGGGGACAACTTCACATGACGTGGTCACGGAGGCACGTCGACCAGCCATGTGAGGTGAACAGGACCTGAAAGGCCGAAGCGTCGCGCCGGACCCGGCGCGACGATGGAGTTCGGCAGGCGCGGTCGGGGCCACTTGTCTGGAGAAGCATGTCCGACGACATACGCAACCTGGTTCGGTCGGATCAGGTCGGCACGGCGATTCAGGTGGGCGTCGTGCACGGGGATCTGCACGTGACGGGTGCGCAGCCGCTCAGGACTCCGAGACAGCTGCCAATGGCGCCACGCTGGCATGTAGCCCGCAAGCATGAGCTCGGCGAACTGACGGCTGCATTGGATGAGAGACGACCACCCCTGGTCGTCATCGAGGGCGCCGGAGGAGTCGGCAAGACGACGCTGGTGCTGCACTGGGCGCATCACCACGCAGACCGGTTCCCGGACGGACAACTCTTCGCCAACCTCAGGGGTTTCGACCCACAAGCCGCTCCAGCCAGGCCTGCCACGGTATTGCGCGGGTTCCTCACCGTGCTCGGAGTCGAGCCCGCCGTGATCCCCGCAGATCCGGACGCCGCTGCCGCCCTCTTTCGCAGCGCGGTGGCGGACCGGCGGATGATGATCGTGCTGGACAACGCGAGGGACACCGATCAGGTAGCGCCACTATTGCCTGGAACGCCGTCGTGCGCGGTGCTGGTGACGACGAGAATGCAGCTGTCCTCATTGCGCGTCCAGGGAGCCCACGTCGTGCGGCTTGAGGCGATGGACGAGTCTGACGCCTCGGCGCTACTCAGCCGGTTGTTGCCGGCCCATGCCGCCGAGAGGGAGTCCGAAGCGATGTCGGCGATCGTGCGCACGTGTGGTGGGCTACCGCTCGCGCTGGCGATCGCCTCGGCCAGGGTTGCGGCGCACCCCGAATTCCCGATGTCGGTTCTCGCCGACGAACTGGACGACGAGACGACGAGACTGAGCGCGTTCGACGCCGACGACGAGTCCGCGAGCCTGAGAGTGGTGCTGTCCTGGTCGTCCGCGTCGCTGAACGACCGGCTGGGACGAGCGTTCGGACTGCTCGGTGTCGCGCCGTTGGGCGAGATCAGCGTCGATGCGGCGGCGTGCCTGTGGGCGGTGCCTTCTCACGAGGCGGCCGCGATGTTCCGCTCGCTGGAGGCGGCGAATCTGGTGCGCCAGCACGTTCCCCGAAGGTTCCAGATGCATGATCTGGTGCGCCTGCACGCCGCCGAACTGCAGTCCGGGGCGGAGTCGGCATGGGCGCTGCGGCGGCTGGTGGCGTTCTACGCACACACTGTCAGGACCGCCGACATCCTGCTATATCCGCACCGGCACGCCTTCGAAGTTCCTGCTCTGCCGGACGGTTGCCACCCCTTGTACCTGACCGACGAAGCCGCAGCGGTCACGTGGTTCGGCGCGGAGCACACGTTGATCGCCGTCGTGCACCGGATCGCGGCCGACCGCAAGTGGTACGAGGTGGTGTGGCACATCGCCCACGGGCTGGATACCTACCAGTATCGGCTCGGTCTGCTAGCGGAGAATGTGGCGTCGTCGCGTCTCGGACTGGAGGCGGCCATGGCGATCGGCTCCGTGCGGTTGCGCGCGTCGTCGTTGCGTCAACTCGGACGCGCCTGCACCCGCGCGGGCGATCTTGACGAGGCCGGGCGATGCCTGACTCAGGCGTTGAACCTCGAAGAAGAAGCCGGGTTCGTGATGGGGCAGGCGCACACCCACCATGATCTGCAACGGGTCCTGTCATTGCGGGGTGAGCACGAACAGGCGTTGCAGCACGCCATCTCCGCGATGGAGTTCTACAGGGCGGAGAGCAATCCCGTCGGCGAGGCGCACGCCCTCAACGCGCAGGGCTGGCAGCACGCACAGCTTGAGAACTTTGTACTTGCCCATGAGTGCTGCGAACGGGCCTTGGCGCTTCACAGCGCGCACGGCAACGTCAGCGGCCAGGCAAGCACCTTGGACGCGTTGGGACACATCGCTCGTCGGGACAGCCGCCTGGATCAAGCAGCGGAGCACTTTGCGGCAGCCGTGCGACAGGCGAAGCAGCTCGGTAACCTCTTCGCTGAAGCCGAGTACACCGAGCATCTGGCCGACGTCCTCGCATACCAGGGAGACGCGGAGAAAGCACACCGAATGCTGCGCGTGGCGTACGATCTCTTCCTATCCCAGCATCGAATCGGCGATGCGGATCGTGTGCGGGTGCGATTGTCCGGGGAAGGCTCCGCGAAAGGCTAGATCGATCTCGATGAAAAGCGCGAAAGTCAAGAACGGTCAGCCGTCAGAACCCGCGTTGGGCGTTGTGCGCGCGGCGCTCACCAGCCTCATCACAGGCCACCCGGTCCTTGGTCTCGCCGGGTCGGTAGCTCGGCTGCGCGTCGAACCGGTGGGCGCGGGCACGTCAGTTCACATCGATGTCGCTGGCCTCAAACCGGGTCCTGGTAGGCTCGACGTGCGCGTCCTGCCTGCTGAAGTGGATGACGACGCGATCGCCGAGCTGATGGACTCCGCGCCGCTGGATGTAGCGACCGTGCTGGCTGTGGTGGGCGAAGGACCTTCGAACGCGCCGAGCTCCATGATCAAAGCCCTGCGTTTGTTGGTTCGCACGGCACGTACCACGGAAACGGTCGATGAATTCGTCGGTGCTATATTGCGCGCGGATCGAAGATCGTCAGCGCAGCGAGTTCTCAGTGTTCTCAAGGGTCACGCTTCCACTGATCACCAGCGTCGCCTTCTCCACACGAAGTTCCGCCGCATGTGGATTCCGCGGCCAGTGGAATTCGAGGACCACCTCAGGGTCCGGCCGGGTCAGCCGGACCAGACCGCGCAGGTCAGCCGGCTGGCCGACGAGATCGTTCGGGAGTGGCCTCGCCCCGCCGACATCTCCGCCGAAGCCCGCGAGGAGGCGCGCCAGGTCGAGCGCGTGTTCGTGGTGCCGCAACTGGGCAGTCCCGCCGAGAACGTGACGCGACGATCCGTGGTGGAAGACCTGGCAGCGCGCTTCGCCGATCCTCGTGGTTCGGTATGCGCGGCGATCGTCGCCACGTCGGGCATGGGCAAGTCCGCGCTGGCCGTCCGGCTGTGCCACCTGCTGGAGGAGAACTACCGCGTCGTCGGCTGGCTCTCCGCCGACGACGCCACGGCGTGGCGGGCGTCCGTCTCGCTGCTCGCCGAACGGCTCGGTCTGACGGAGGACGACCCCGCACATGTCTTCGACGCGCTGGTCGAGCACGGCCCGGCCCTGATAGTGGTGGACGACGCCCCGGAGCCCGCGCTGCTCGCCACGTCGCTGCCGTCGAGGCCGGGGCTGCACGTGCTCGTCACCTCTCAGTCGGTGCGCTGGAGGTCGGCCGCCCACGTCGTGGAGTTGGATCCGCTGACCGTCGGTGAGTCAGTCGACTACCTGCTGGCCCGCACCGGTGCGGAGGACGAGGACCTGGCACGCGCCGTCGCGGAGAGGGTGAGCGGCCATCCGTTCGCACTCGAGCAAGCCGCTGCCGCCGTCGTGGACGGGATCTCCCTGCGTGGGTGGCTGGAACGCCATCACGAGAAGGTTTCCGCGCCGCATTCGGCCTGGCAGGTGCGTATCGGTTTGCTGCGAGAACACCATGCCGACGCGCTGGCCGTGTTGCAGATTATCTCGTGCGCTGGCAAAGGCGCGGTGCCCGCCGAACTCCTCGCCGGGCTTCGCGAAGATCCTGATGACGAGGTCACTCTGTTGTGCAGGGACACGGCACGACGTGACGCCGCAGTCACCGAACTGCGTTCACAGGGCCTGATCCGCACCGGTGCCGACGAGGAAACGCTGCTCGTGCACCCGCTGCTCGCCGAGCTGATCAGGGACGACCCCAGGTTCGACATCGGGCACGCCGCGCTGGAGGTCGGCGCGGCGGCGGGCGACCTGATCCGTGAACTCAACGTCGACGACACGACCCAGTGGTCCCGCGTGCTGGGGCTGAGCAGCGCGGCGGTCGCGGCGTCCCGGCTCGTCCAACGTGAACGCGAACGCGATCCGCGCCTGCTCTCCGCGGATCGTGCACAGCGGTACGCGAATCACGCCCTGTGGCTTCCCGCCGCCTACCTCCACGAGCGCGGAAACGCGCGCGGTGCGTATCGGGCGCGTCTGCTCGCAATCGCCCTGCACGGTGACAAGGTGGCGGCCGCCGCGGTACGTGACTGGTCCGGCGACGTGTCGGACACGTTCACCGACCTCGACCCGGCGGAGATCGTGCCGGCCGGGGAGTTGGGCCAGGTCGCCCGCGGGCTGCGCAGCCAGTCGGTGGCGCGCTGGCTCAACGAGAACTCGGTCCTGATCTCCGACGTGGACATGCCCGCCGCCGAGGCGTACAGCCGCCGTGCCCTGGAGATCATGCCGCGACGAGCGCCAAGCCCTGCTCCCGAAACGGCGGACGATGTCCCGTGGCGTGAGCGCGTGCGCGTCGAGATCCTCGACAACCTCGGTTTCCTGGTGTCGCTGGGACCGCGGCGTCAGGAGGCGTTGCGGATCTTCGACGCCGGGCTGCGGTTGCAACTGTCCTTTCCGGACGGAGAGAATGACGGCAAGTACACCGAGCTCGTCAACGACCGGGCACTCGTGCTCATGGAGAACGGGCACTACGTCGATGCGAGGACCGAGTTCACCCGTGCTCTGGAGACCTCGCTTGACCACCTCGATCCCAGCGTCGAGCACAACATCGGGAACAACGTCGCCAGAACCGAGCACCTCACCTGGCTTCTTCGCGCCGCGCACGAACGCCTTCGTCGCGGGCTCGACTTCCTCCTGGACCGGCACTCGCCTCAGGACAGCAGCGTCCTGATCCAGCAGTGCAACCTGGGACTGGTCGCCTACGACCTGGGCTTCACCGGCGAAGGGTTCGAACTGGTGCACGGCAGCTGGAAAACCGCGGCGGACCGGCTCGGCGAGAACGACCGCGAGACGATGATCCGCCGGATGATGCTCGCCGATCTGCAGGTCTTCCGCGGCGAGTTCGCGGACGCCAACGAGGCGGTGCTCGCCGACCTCCGCCTCACCCCGACGAACGACGGGACGGAGTCGGTGTGGGTTCCGCTGCGCCGAGTGCAGTCGGCGTGGCTCACGGGTGTTGCCGCTCTTCCGCCTGGCACCGCTCGAAAACTGGCCCAAGAGCTCGCAGAGGCCTTTGGAGATCGCGGCGTGCACGCCGCTCTCGCCCTGGACTTCCACACCGCGTGGGCACTGGCGGGGAGCGGTGAATCGGACGGGAACGACGTTCGTACGGCGGCGCACGCCGTGCGCATGCGCGAAGCCTCTGTCGGCGCCGCACACCCGACCGCCTTGCTCGCCCGCGCACGGCACGCACTCCTGCGTTCCGACGTGACAGGCCGGCCGTTGCGGGCCAGCGCGGTTCGCCCGCTGCTAGACAGCCTTGACTCTTTGCACGGCCCGGCGGCTGGCGGCTTCGGCGCTGATCTTGCGAGGCATGGCCAGCCACCCGTGGATCCGGCACGACCTGGCTGGGAGGCGGGCAGGCTCATGCACCTGCTCGCAGACGAAGTCGTGGATCTGGATGCGGGCGAACAGCTCTGCTGGCAGGCCAACGCGGGCAAGCTGGCCGCTCTCGCCAAGCTGCCGGACGCGGAGATCCCCCTTCAGGAAGCCGCGTCGGGAAGCGCGGCGTTGTACGGCCAGTACCATCCGTGGACCCTGCTGCGGAAGGCGACCGCGGCCATTGCCGTTGGCGACACCGAGCAGTTGCGAACGGTGCTCACCGATCCACTTTGGACGTAGGAAGCGAGACATGGACAAGCTGCCAGTGTTCGTCACGTGGGCGCACGCCGACTACCGGGCATCAGCCCAACAGACGCAGGCGTGGAAGACGACGGTGTACGACTTCGTGCACCTGCTCGGGAAATACGTCCAGGTCGATGCGGATCTTTTCCACTACACGGATGTCGGAATGGACTGGACGGTGTACGGCCCGCGTGCCGTCGAGGCGGCCGACACAGTCCTAATGATCAGCAGCAAGGCCTTCTGGGAGCGGTGGAAGGGAGAGAACCGGCCGGACGAGGGTGCCGGTGCGGTGCGGGAGATGGACGCGCTGAAAGGCGTCTTCAACCGCGATCAGCAGGAGTTTCAGCGCAAGGCGGTGATCGTGCTGCTGCCAGGGGAGTCGGACGCCCTCATCCCGAACGAACTGCACCGCGTCGCGTGGTTCAAGGTCACCAGCATCGATCTGGCCGGTGTCGAGACGTTGCTGCGCAGGTTGCTGGGCGTGCCACTGCACGCGCAGAACGGCGAGAAGATCCGGCCCGACCTGCCCCGGTACCAGCCTGGCAGCGGACCTCGAAAGGACGGTCCGGCTTTCGGCATGCCAGCCGACAGGGCTGATTTGTTGAAGGAGCAACGCGCGCAGCGCCGATCGGGACAGGAGCCGCACGACGTCGGGCAGGCAGTGAAGGAAGCTCTGCAGGCTCGGCTGCCTAAGGTGCAGCCCGAGACCTTCAGCAAGTTCCAGGAGCTTCAGAACGTCTACGAGTACCTGGCGACCAGTCTCCGAGATGCTGGCGACCAGCTCGCCAAATCGGGTTTTCCTACGTCGGTGCGGCGAACGGATGAGCGGATCACGCTGCGCGTCGAACGCTTGGGTAGCACTGTCTACGCGCTCGACATCATGTTTGGAAGAGGGCTGGGCCATGATGACCAACTGACGTTCAGCTTCAGCGGCGGCAGCGGTTACAACGCTTGGCTAGAGGCGGTCTACAACGTAGTAGCGCAGCGTCCGGCCGTGAGAGTGTTCGACCTGTCGTTGCTCTCGAACTTCGGTGGATCTGATGGGGTCATGTCGAAAGAAGAATTCTTTCAAAAGTTGTGGGATCGAATCGTCGAGACCGTCGAGCGTCAAGTTCGATAGTGAGACTTCTGTGTTGAAGGCTTGTGATGACGGGTTGATCGCGCAGGCATCAAAGCGCACGAGGCAGCGTCGGTGAGCAGGCAGGCGAGTTGAGCGACGTCGGTTCGGTTGCCTCTCGCCAGAGAGGGAAAACACTCCGCCGCCGTAGAACTCTCGCCCAAGCCGCCGTCGACACCGTCACCGGGCGCGCGCTGCGCGAAGCGGTACTGAGCCGCTCATTATATAGCGTGATGCCAACCCTTTATGCTATGCTGGCGGGAGCGCTTCAGCGCACAGGTTTCGGCACCCTCAAGGTTCAAATCCTGGCTTCCGTGGCTCTGCTGTTTTTTGTAACTATTCGCTACTTGATCGTGAATCACTTACAACTAAATAATGGAGGCTCTATGAGTGATGACAACAACAATGAAGTTAGTTGGCAGGACAGATTTCTGGCCTGGGCAGTCCAACTGTTTGAGTTTGTGTGGAACGGAGCCTCGGGAGCAGTGGCAGTGGGTGTCATCTTCGTAAAGCCGTCCGCGTGGGTTGACCGCGGGCGGCTTTTTCGTGCCCAGGCTGAGTTGGTGCTTGACGTTGCGCGAAAGCGCTAATCACAGATGGTGTGTGGACACCAAGTCGCGCAGCTGGACTGGGTCGTCGTCGGATACGAACCTGTAGCTCTGGGGCGGTTGGAATTTGGCGGTGTCCCGCAGCGCGGACAGCGCCCACGGAGTGGCGAGCCTTCGCGGAACGCCCAGGTGGACTGCGGTGGCCGTCTCGGAACCGTCGAAGTATTCGTCGTACTCGGTACGCAACAGCCCGACGTGCTTGCGGTGGCGTCGCCAAATTCGTGCCGGCGTGTCCGTGTCACGGCCGATGAGCACGGCGGTGCCGACGACTGCCATCACCGGCGAACTGGCGTAGAGGATGAGATGCGTCCCGTCAGGAGCGGACAACCGGGTGCGCCGCAGCTCGACGGTCTTGGTGCCGTCCAGGATGGCCTCCGCGAACCGCGGGCGAAGGGACATCAGCAATGGACGCACAGCGGGTGTCCATGCACTCGGTTCCACCGCTGTTGCTGTCACAGGGGATGACCTTAGCGGTCGGCAGGCCTGAAGTGATGTTGCACCACGATAATCGTTGAGAGCATCACTGCTTTGGCCTGTTCGCCAACTCGTAGATCGCGGCGAACGTCGCGGTAGGCATCCGGACAGGCCCCTGGATCCGTTTCGGACCGTCCATCGACTGGATCAGATCGAGGTACTCGGGCCAGCGTATGTGCCGCGGGAACAGCTCGGTGTAAGACACCCGAAGCGCTTGCGCGCTGCCACGTTCTCCTGCAGCGCCATCGATGTCGGCGAACGTGAAGACCCCGTAGTGCGCAAACTGCTCGTGCAGTCCGTCGGGGGTGCCAATGTCGATCGCGTCGAGCAGTGATGTGCCGATGAAGCGGCCGCCGCCGGTGGTGGCGGCCTGCGTCAGGTACCACAAGACGCGGCCCGGGGCCTTGAGAACGCTTGGGTGGTTGCCGCGGTAGTAGACGTGCTCCCTGCCGAGTGCCAATGTCGTCGGTCGGTGGGTGAGGGTCTGCGGTTCACCGAGAAGTTCGGCGCTCCAGCGCGGCTGGATTGCGACGGCGAAGTGGGGCAGGTCGCTGTCGGTGATCTTGGCAGGCCACCAGGTGCGTTCGTACTGTGCTGCCGATTCGGGAGCGAGACGAGGCGGAAGCAAGGCGGCCGGGCCGAGGCCGACCTGGGCTTGTGCGGTGGAGACAGCGGAGCTGACGTGGGCACCGGTTCCGGTGGCCTCGACCACCCAGCTGTACCACGTATCATTGATGCGCTGGTAGTTCTCGTGGCTCGCGGCACGTTCGACAGCAGGAGACAGGTGAGGGTCCTCGACGCCTACGACGTGGGCGCCCTGGCTTCGTGCTTCCAGTCGCAACGTCCAGAGCAGGTAGCGAGCCATGGTGTCGGCGTCCGGGTGGTCCAGGACGCGCAACAGCGGTGCCTTGAGGACGTGGTCGTCAACGATCGACGCGTAGCAGCCGACCGCTGTCCCGTCACTCGCGCGCACGATCGAGTGGGACCGCGGTGCCTGGGCCAGCGCATGCAGGCGGGACTTCAGCTCCTGACGTGTCTCACCGGCACGTCGATCGAGAAAGGTCATGAGCACGGCCTCGGACTGCGCGTTCGCAAGCTCGGTGCTGAACGAGCTGCCCGCGAGCGTCCGAGGCTGATAAGCCACCGAGTGAGCCAGCTCGTCGAGATGAATGACCAGGTGGTGCGGGTCGATTACGCGCAACGCCGCGAGTTCGGGAAATGCCACGAGCCGTGCAACCAGCGGAGCGACCTGGGACCGCAGCCGTTCGTCCCAGGTCAGAAACACCTGGATGCCTGCGGCGGCTGTTTCGGCGAGGTGCCACAGGTCTCCCGAGTCCTGGGCGGTTTGTACGCGGTCGGGTTCGGCTGCGTGAACCGCATCGAGCAGCACGCGGTGCAACTCCTCGGCTCGCTTCGGCCGCCCGCTCGGGCGCCGATATCTCGCGGCGACGTCGGCCAGTCTGCTGCGCGACTCGGCCGAGTGCCGGTCAAGATCGCGTTCGAGTCCGTGCGGCACCACCATCTCGATCCGGTCCGCCACGTCAGGTGCGAGTAGTACCTGGGAGCGCTCCGCCTGGGGATGGTTCCTGCGGGTGTGCAGGTCCATCAGGATGTTGACGTCGATCGCCACAGCCAACTCGGTGGGTTCCTCCACCGGCGTGAACAGGTTGGCGTGCCCGTGGTCGAGCCACCACACCGTCATCGGCGCTTTGTCCTCGCCCCGCCCACGTGCACGCCCGAGGTGTTTGAAGCCGAGCCCACGCCACACCCGCTGGATGTCGGCATAGCTGTCACGGCACTTCGCGCGCACACCCAGCCTTGCCCTGTGCCGGCGGCTCACCTCGTCGACGAGCAGCTGCGCCACACCCTTCTGCCGGAAGTTCTTGTCGACACAGAGGTGTACGAGAGTGACCTCGTTGCGTGGCAGGCGAAACAGCGCATAGCCGACCAGCTCGCCATCCCTGGTCGCTGCAAGCAGGCAGCGTTTGGCCGCGTACTCGAAATACGCTTCTCGCGGGAAGAGACCAAGCGTCTTCTTGGCCGTGTTGCCGAGTTCGACCGCGCGCTCGATCATCGCGGCGTCGGTACCGGCCACGACCTTGATGACCACGTGCGTGGACGTCGTCGACATCATCGCAGTGTGACTCACCTGCACCGATCTCCGCTCGTATGTGCTGATCAGTCACCTGACAGGCCCATTGCAGGCGCACAAGTGTTCAGTGAAGGTCGATCATGGTGCCAGTCGGACTATTCGTTCGCTCAGGACGGAGATGCTGACGCCGGGTAGGGATGCCTGAGTTGCCCATGCCCGGTTCCCTCCTCTGTAACCTGCTGGACGTCATCGATTGCAGCAGACCTCTCCGATCGCCACCAGCGGAGACGACGGGACGATGCTGGCGAGGAGCCTGGGGCGGGGTACCGCCACGGAGGAGCGCAGCTCGTCAGATGCAGTTGCCGCGCCATCCGTCGGAGGTCGAGGCCTTGTTCGGAGGCCAGTGGCGGCGGCATTCCCTCCTGTCGGTTGGTGATCTCGGTACGTGCCGCCGCCCTGGCCGGACCGCGGGG
>NZ_JANYMP010000060.1 GCF_025061645.1 Umezawaea endophytica
CAGCTCCAGCACCGCCTCCGCGGCCTGCGAGTGCACCACGATGCTCGTCACGTAGTGCGCCACCACGTCGTGCAGCTCACGGGCCAACGCCATCCGCTCGGCGTGCTGCGCCGCCAGCAACTCGGCCTCGACCGACTGCCTGCGCTCCCGGTCGCGCGACCGGAAGTACAGGCCGGTGCCGACCGAGATGATCAGGATCACCGAGCCGCCGATGACGTTCGGCCACAGCTCGGGCCCGTAGGTCCGGGGGCCCTCGCCCCAGTCGACCTGGTAGTCGGGCCGGATCCACGTGGTCGCGGCCGTCGCGGCGATCAGCGCCCCCACGCCCAGCGCCGCCCGCCACCTCGGGGCCTCGCGGACCAGGATCGCGATCAGCGCCATCATCGCGGCGGTCTCGGTGATCAGGAGCTTGCCGACGATCGGCGGGGACGTGCCCACGCCGCCCAGCCTGAGCACCGCGGAGCCGATTACCAGGGTGGCGGCCGCGGTGATCGCGGCGTCGAACGGGCGGCGCGGCGTCAGCACCGCGATCACGCACACCACGACCACGCCGGGGAGCTGCCAGTACCGCGTGCCGGCGTCGACGCTGCTCACCGCTTCGAGCGCCAGCAGGAAGAGCAGGGCACCAGCCAGGGGCCACTGACGTCTGACCATGGTCCGCCAGCTCAGGTTCGTGCTCTCCACGTGCACAACGTAGATCCTGCGGGCTGAGAGCGCGTCCGACTCCGGTCGGGTGTCACATCAGCCGAAAGGCTGACTCCCGGTCACCGGAAAATACCCCGGTGGCCGATGTCGGATGACGTCCTGGACAGCGACTCTGGAGAGGCGGAGTTCGGGGAAACGGAGGACGTCATGTTCACGGTTGTCGCTACTTGGTTCGGTGCGGTTCTCGGTCTGCTGGTTCTCGTCCTGATGGCTCTATCAGGCGTGTTGGTGGACTCGCAGCGCTGAAGGAATCAGCGGGAATTACCGTCGTGTAATTAGGCGGATTCGTCGGAGTGCAGGCCGCTCGAGCGATCCTGGTGGTGCTTCAGGAGTTCTGCCAATCGGCCTGGGGATTGCGGTTGGGTGGTTTCCGCGTCCGTTCCGGAAAATCGTGCGGGCCCACCGGTGCGCGCTCTGCGCGCCGCGCCGGGGTCCAGGCGGAAGGTCGGGCGGTTGCCGGTGTGCCGCTGCCTGCCGCGCAGCCACGACAGCCGGTGCAGCGATTCGGCGTGGTGGTCGGTGATGGTCACCTCCGCGCGGTCGAACGAGTGCAGCACCGCGCGGTTCAGCTCGACGACGGCCCGGTCGCGCCACAGGGTGCGCTCGGAGCTCGTGTCCAGGCCAAGCGCTTGCGCGACGGGTTTGGCCGCGCCGTAGCCGTGCTCGTCGGCGAGGCTGCGGGTGCCGATCTCGGACCCGACGAACCACGAGTTGAACGGTGCGGCGGGGTAGGTGATGCCGCCGATGGACAGGCGCATGTTGCCGATCACCGGCACCGCGTGCCAGCGCAGCCCCAGCCGCGCGAACCACGGCAGGTCGGGGTGCTCGATAGGCACCTCGTGCACCACCTCGGACGGCAGGGTGAACAGCCGCGGGCCCTCGTGCGCGGTTTCCACGACGAGGGGCAGCACGTCGAACCGGCCGCGTTCGGCGGGCGCCCGCCAGCCCATGCCCCGCACGGCGTCGGTGAACGCGGCGTAGCGCGGGTCGCCGAGCCCGTCGGAGTACCCGGCGTACCGGATGAGCTGCTCGTTCCAAATGCAGGGACCGGGGCCGGACGGCGAGTCCGGGGCGAACACGGTGATCAGCGGCCTGATCTCGCCGCCGTTGGTGGCGAGCCGCAGGTGTTCGACGCACTCGCCCGCCACGGCGGCGGCGTTGCGGAACCCGCGCAGGTCGCGGACCTTCAGCCTGCGCCACGGCAGCCCGCTGGTGCACCAGCCGCTGTCCCGCATCGCGATGCGGGCGCCGTAGGACAACTCCTGTGCGGTGTGCCGGTAGGTGCCGGTCGTCGCCACTTCCGCCCGCACGTCCGCGAGCCGGGCGCTGACGGCGCCCGCCTCGGGGTGTGCGACGTGGAACATGCGGAGGAAGCCCTCCGCGGCATCGAGGTCTACTGCCTCGGGGAGCGTTCTTGCTCCGTTGTGGACTGCGGTCACGGTCGGTAACCGTAGTTGGCAGGAGTATTCACTCGTCACTGCCAGACGGGGCACTCCGGGTGATCAACAGTGACCACCCCATCCAGCGATCTAGAAACCCTCAGTGGTGGCACATCGACCACTGAGGGTCGCGACTTGAGTACCCGGTCAGGTGAGCGTGTTCCGCAGGAACATCAGGTCGTGGCTGATCCGGCCCTCTTCGACCGCGCGCTGCTCGAACTTGGTGACGGGCCGCCACTCGGGCCTCGGGGCCCACCCGCCGGGCTCGGCCGCGTGCGGGTTGTCGAGCTTCGACTCGGCCGAGCACACGGCCATCATCTGATCGGCGTAGTTCTCCCAGTCCGTCGCGAGGTGCAGCATCCCGCCGGGCACCAGCCGCGAGGCGAGCAGGGAGACGAAGTCGGGCTGCACCAGTCGGCGCTTGTGGTGCTTCTTCTTCGGCCACGGGTCGGGGAAGAAGATCCGCACCCCGGACAGCGACGCCTCGGGGACGTGCTCGGTGATCAGGTCGACCGCGTCGCCGCGCAGCAGGCGCAGGTTGTCGACCTGGAGCAGTTCGGCGCGCAGGATCAGCATCGCCAGGCCGGGCTTGTAGACCTCCACCGCGACGTAGTTCACGTCCGGGGCGTCCGCCACGAGCTGGGAGGTGGTCTCGCCCATGCCGGAACCGATCTCCAGCAGCACGGGCGCCTCGCGGCCGAACCAGCCGGGGAAGTCCACCGGACCCGCAGGGAGTTCCTTGACGTCCTGGCCGAGGCGCTCCCAGTGGGTGTCCCACGCGCGCTGCTGGCCGACCGTCATCCGCTCGCCGCGCTGGACGAAGCTGACGATGGAACGGTGGTTCGGCGGGGTCTGCTGGCTGGGGGTCACGACCGCACAGCCTACAAACCACGCCGAACCGCACGTCAGGCGATGTTCTCCAGGTCCTCGATCTGCTCGCGCAGATCGGTCGTGGTGAACGCGATGGGCTGCTGGAGCCCAGGCCCGCGGTGCACCGGCAGCAGGTCGACCCAGCCGGGGTGCAGGTCCGTGAACTGCACCGTCGTCGGCTCGGACGGGCCGTACACGCCGCTCTCGGACGGCACGTACTCCCAGTAGCCGACCTCGCCCTCGGACGCCCACGGCACGTACACCCACCCCGGTCGGGCGGACAGCAGTCCGGTCACCTCGTCCTCGACGGCGAAGCCCGCGGCACGGGACGGCAGCTTGCCGCGGTGCAGCGCGCGCAGCCACCACGGCGACGGCGGGTTCTGCGTGACGGTGTGGACCGAGCGGAACAGGGAGAGCACCTGTTCCTCGTCCGCGCGGTGGATCCAGGCGCGCCTGCCGTCGGCGGGGCTCTGGGCCAGGTCGATCGTGTTCATGGCTTCGATGGCGTGCGACCATTCGAGGCCGACCATGGGTTCGACCCGCACACCATGTGCGCGAGGACGAATCAGATCGGTCGTCGGGTATCCGGCAGTCGGGTTGGGATCGAGCACCGTCACGGGTTCACCTCCGCGGAGTTCCTAGACGGGGGGATATCCGATCGCGGACGCGGCCACACCCGGAGGCACCGCAGTGTGCCGGGGCCGCGCGCGATTCGTTACTTTCCATCTGAGCCTGTCCTGAGCCGCTTGTCATGGCGCTGTGCCGGAGTTCACGTGGTGTTAACGGGTGCTGTACCCCTGGTGCCCGGAATGAGGCTTCGGAAACATCGCCGACATGGAATGTTTGTGACCTGGGGCATGCTGTGAAAGTCACCACATTCATGTTTGACTCGCGCGAATGTCGATTCTGGGGGTTCTCGGATGTCCGTGAGGGTCGTCGTTCTGGCGGTGCTCGCCCTGCTGTTCGCCACGCCACCGGTCCACGGGGAGTCGATCGAGGACCAGCAGTGGCACCTCGGAGCGCTCGACGCGTACGAGGCGCACGAGATCAGCCGGGGTGACGGCGTGGTCGTGGCCGTCGTGGACAGCGGTGTGGACGAGACCGTCGCGGACCTCGCGGGCAGGCTGCTGCCCGGCACGGGCTTCGGGTCGGCGGCGGGCAACGGCGGCGTCCGGGACACCGACGGCCACGGCACGTCCATGGCGGTGCTGATCGCGGGTCAGGGGCGCGGCGGCGCGCTCGGGATCGCGCCGGGCGCGAAGATCCTGCCGGTCGCGGCGGGCACGGACGGTGAGAACTTCGCCAGCGGCGCGGTCTCGGAGAGCGTCCGGTGGGCGGTCGACCACGGCGCGGACGTGGTCAACCTGTCGCTCGGCACACCGGTGGAGTCCACTCCGGACCTGAAGGCCGCCGTCGAGTACGCGTTCGCCAAGGACGTCGTGGTCGTCGCGGCCACCGGCAACGACGGGGCGCGGCACATCGGCGCTCCCGCGAACGTCCTCGGCGTCATCGCGGTGTCCGGCACGGTCCAGGACGGCTCGCCGTGGCCGTCGTCCAACACCGGCGCGCTGACCGTGCTGTCCGCACCCGCGCAGGACATCGTCACGGCGTCCCCGCTGTCCGTGTCGGAGAGCGGCTACTCGCAGGTCAGCGGTACGAGCGCGGCGGCGGCGCTGGTCTCCGGGGTGGCCGCGCTGGTGCGGTCGAAGTACCCGGACATGAGCGCGGCGAACGTGGTGAACCGGCTGGTCACGAGCGCGACCGACGTCGCCGAGCCAGGCCGCGACGAGGCCACCGGGTTCGGCGCGGTCGCCCCGCTGGCGGCGCTGACCGCGACCATCCCGCCGGTCAACCAGAACCCGCTGCTGCCCGGCGGGACCGTCGTGCCGCAGGACCCGGCGGCGGCGTCCGCCGACGACCCGGCGGACCCCGCCACCCTGCTGGCGCTCGCGGGTGGAGCGCTGGTGCTCGCGGCGATCGGCGGCCTGGTCGCCTGGCGCCGGGCCCGCGAACGCCGGGGGCCGCGGATCGAGGTCGTGGCGGGCTGGGAACCGCCGCCGCCGTCCGACGACTTCTGGCGGCCGAAGTACTAGGACTCGGCCGCGTGGTACTCCACGGACTCCTTGGTCAACTGCATGAAGGCCGCTTCGAGCGACCCGCGCTGCGGGCTCAGCTCGTGCAGCACGATCCCGTTGGCGGCGGCCAGGTCGCCGATGCTCGCCGGGTCGAGGCCGTGCACCACGAGCGCGCCGTCGACCTCGTCGCTCGTGACGGTCGCCGATCCGGCCAGCAGCTCCCGCAGCTTCACGGCGTGCGGTGACCGCACCCGGACGTTGTCCTCGGTCGCGTCCTTGATGAACTGCTCGGTGCTCGTCTGGGCGATCAGCTTGCCCTTGCCGATCACGATCAGCTCGTGCGCCGTCTGGGCCATCTCGGACAGCAGGTGGCTCGACACCAGCACCGTCCGGCCGTCGGCGGCCAGCCGGTGCATGAACTGCCTGATCCAGACGATGCCCTCGGGGTCCAGCCCGTTGACCGGCTCGTCGAACAGCAGCACCTTCGGGTCGCCGAGCAGCGCGCCCGCGATCCCGAGCCGCTGCGCCATGCCCAGCGAGAAGCCGCCCGCGTTGCGCTTCGCGACCGCGGTCAGCCCGACCATCTCCAGCACCTCGTCGACGCGCTTGTCGGAGATGTGGTTCGACTTGGCCAGCCACCGCAGGTGCGATCGGGCGGACCGGTTGGGGTGCACCCACTTCGCGTCCAGCAGCGCGCCGACCGTCCCGAGCGGGCGCTTGAGCTCCGAGTACCGCTTGCCGTCGATGAGCGCCTGGCCCTTGTTGGGCGTGTCCAGGCCCAGGATCATCCGCATGGTCGTCGACTTGCCCGCGCCGTTCGGCCCGAGGAACCCCGTCACCCGCCCGGCTTCCACCGTGAAGGACAGGTCGTCGACGGCCACCGTGGGGCCGTAGTGCTTGGTGAGTCCCGCCGCTTCGATCATGATCACGCTCCGATCACGTCAGTCGTGCGTTGGAGGAGTTCTACGCGTCCCGTCGTTTGGCCACCACGAGCGCCACCACCAGGAAGCCCACGCAGACCGCGGCGTAGTAGGCCAGCGAGCCCCACGGTCCGAAGGGCTGGTCCGCGCCGCCGCCCTCGCTGATGAACGACTCGTTGCCCGCGGTGAGGAAGTGGTCGGAGTTGCGGCCGATCAGCCAGCGCTGGATCTTCGGTCCGATCGTCGGGATGATCCCGATCAGGTTCTCCAGCAGCATCGTGTAGACCAGCAGGATCGCGACGGCGGCGGCGGTCTGCCGGACGAGGATGCCGACGGCGACGGCGAGCACGGCGGCGAACGCGAACACCAGGCCGGTGCCCGCCACGTTGCGCCACTCCGCCGCGGAGTTGAGGGCCATGTCGGCGTCGGGCTTGATCAGCCTGCCGATGCCCCAGGAGCCGAAGGCGATCACCTCGCCGACGAGGGCCGAGAGCAGGGCGACGACGGTGGTCTTGGCGAGCAGCGGGCGCACCCGGTCCGGCGCGGCGAGGAAGGTCGAGCGGATGGTGCCGAAGCGGTACTCGGTGGTGACGGCCAGCGCGGCCATCACCATGATCACGACCATGCCGAAGTTGGTGAAGCCCTGGGACACGGGCACCGACAGCGGGAACCGCTCGTCGGTATTGGCCGCGATCACGGCCGCCATGCCGATGGTGATCACCATCGCGAGCGCCATGCACCACCACGGTGAGCGGGTGCTGAAGAGCTTGATCCGTTCGACGGCGAGCAGAGTCACCTGGTCCATCCCCCGATCTCGGTGTTCTTGGTCGTAACCGTCGCGCATCCCGCTGGTCCGCGCGAGCCGGGAAACGAAGGAGCCCGGACCACACCCCGAAGGTGGCCCGAGCTCCTTCTCCCCCGTTGCCGACCGCGCGGGCGTCCCCCCTGAGACGTTCCTCGCGGTCGGTTCCGTCCCCCGTTCCCCTTACGCGTCCCGCTTCTTGGCGACAGCGAGTGCCACGACGAGCAGACCGACGCTGATGGCCGCGAAGTAGGCCAGCGAGCCCCATGGTCCGAAGGGGAAGTCGAGTCGCGGCGGGCCTGCTCCCTCGGGGAGCGCGGCGCTGTCCGCGGTCAGGAAGTTGTTGGCGTGCATGAAGGGCATCCACTCCTGGATGTTCACGCCGATCTTCGGGATGAGCCCGATCAGGCTCTCCACCAGCAGTGCGTAGACCAGGAGGATCGCCACGGCGCCCGCGGTCTGGCGGACGAGCGTGCCGACCGCGACGGCCAGCACCGCGGAGAGGGCGAACACCAGGCCGGTGCCCGCGACGTTGCGCCACTCCACGGAGGAGTTGATGGCCATGTCGGCGTTCGGCTTGATCAGCGTGCTGATCCCCCACGAGCCGAAGGCGACGACCTCGCCGATGACACCCGCGAGCACCGCGACGACGACGGTCTTGGCGATCAGGGCCTGGACGCGACCCGGCACCGCGAGGAACGTGGCGCGGATCGTGCCGAAGCGGTACTCGGTGGTGACGGCCAGCGCGGCCATCACCATGATCACGATCATCCCGAAGTTGGAGAACGACTGCGAGACACCCACGCTCAGCGGGAACTCGTCGTTCGTGTTGGCCGCGATCAGCGCGGCCATGCCGACGGTGAGCGTCACGGCGAGCGCCATGCACCACCACGGCGAGCGGGTGCTGAAGAGCTTGATCCGTTCGACGGCGAGCAGAGTCATCAGTTCACTTCCCGATCTCGGCGTGGTACTCGACGGAGTCGCCGGTCAACTGCATGAAGGCCTGTTCGAGCGAACCGCGCTGCGGGCTCAGCTCGTGCAGCACCACGCCGTTGGCCCCGGCGATGTCACCGATCTGGTCACTGGTCGCCCCCACGACCGTGAGCGCGCCGTCGTCGTCGTTGCGGACGGTGTAGCCCTTGTCGACCAGCAGCGGTCCGAGCTTGCTCAGGTGCGGACTGCGCACCAGGACGCTGTTCTCGGTGGCCTTCTCGATGAACTCCGTCGTGCTGCCCTGCGAGATGATCTTGCCCTTGCCGATCACCACCAGGTCCTGCGCGGTGACGGCCATCTCCGACAGCAGGTGGCTGGACACGAGCACCGTGCGGCCCTCTGCCGCCAGGCTCTGCATGAACTGCCTGATCCAGAGGATGCCCTCCGGGTCGAGGCCGTTCACCGGCTCGTCGAACAGCAGCACCTGCGGGTCCCCGAGCAGCGCCCCCGCGATGCCCAGCCGCTGGGACATGCCCAGCGAGAACCCGCCCGCGCGCCGCTTGGCGACGGCGGTCAGCCCGACCATGTCGAGCACCTCGCCCACCCGGCGGTCCGGCAGGCCGTTGGACTTGGCCAGCCACTGGAGGTGCGCCTTGGCCGACCGGTTCGGGTGAACCCACTTGGCGTCCAGCAGCGCGCCGACGGTCCGCAGTGGACGGTCGAGCTGCGCGTAGGACTTGCCGTCGATGAGCGCCTTGCCGCTCGTCGGCCGGTCGAGGCCGAGGATCATCCTCATGGTGGTTGACTTGCCCGCGCCGTTGGGACCGAGGAACCCGGTCACCCTGCCGGGCGCGATGGTGAAGGACAGGTCGTCCACCGCCACCGTCGTCCCGTAGCGCTTGGTGAGGCCGATCGCCTCGATCATGGTGTCTCCCCCTGGCGGCCCTTGCCGTCCACTTGCTCTTCCCCTGTTGACGTCCTGAATGCTGCCGTGCCACGGGGGTCGACCACATCGGTCGGTAGTTGATTCCTGTGTGCGACTTCAGTCTTACTGTCTCCGATACCTCGGTCGTAGCAATCAGTGGTGACCCTGAGTCGCCCCCTGAGACTTTGCTGATTTCTCTCAGGGAACCGGGGCTCTACGGTGTTCGGTCATGGGTTACACGGACGCACCTGAAGGCTGGTGGCGCGAGTTCGTCTCGGCCTCCCCAGCGAAGACCGGCAAGCTGGCGGTGGTCCGCAAGGACGGCTCGCCGCACGTCTCCCCGATCTGGGTGGACCTCGACGGCGGCACGCTGGTCTTCACCACCAACACCGGCTCGATCAAGGGCAGGTCCATCGCCCGCGACGGCCGGGTCTCGATCTGCTTCGACGACGAGGACCCGCCGCACTCGTTCGTCACGATCAGCGGCCGCGCCGAGATCGTCGACGACCGGGAGCAGGTGAAGTACTGGACCGGCAGGATCGGCGGCCGGTACATGGGCGCCGCCCGCGCGGACGAGTTCGCCGAGCGCAACGGCGTGCCGGAGGAGGTCGTCGTCCGCGTCCGCGACATCGAGGTCGTCGCGAAGCTCGACGTCGCGGGCTAGGGCTCAGGCGGGGAAGAACCGGTCCAGCACGTCCGCGGCGCCGTCCTCGAAGATCGTCCCGGTGACGGCGTCCGCGGACTCCTGGACGACCGCTGGCGCCTGGCCCATGGCGACGCCGAGCGCGGCCCACCGCAGCATCTCGACGTCGTTGCTGCCGTCGCCGATCGCCAGCGTGTCGTCCGCCGACACGCCGAGCCGCACGCGCAGGGCCTCCAGTTCGGCCCCCTTGGTCACGCCCGCGGGCCCGGCCGTGAGCCACGCCAGCGTGTGGTCGATGGTCCAGTGCGCGCCGGGCAGTTCGACGTCCACCAGCGCCAGCGCCATCTCCTCCGGGGTGTGCCCGAGCCAGCGGCAGACCAGCCGCGGCGTCGGCTCGGCCACGAACTCCTCCAGGTCGACCTCGCGCAGGTGGCCCCACAGGTCGCCGTCGGGGAAGCGGCCGTGCACGAGGTTGCCGACCCCGGTCAGCTCGGCGCCGTAGACCGCGCCGGGCAGCAGGCCGACGAGCCGGTCCATCGCGGCCCTGGTGTCGAACGTGGAGTGCTTGACCACGGTCTTCGTCGTCGTGTCCCACCAGATCGCGCCGTTGGAGCAGAGCACGGTCGTGTTCCGGAGACCCAGGCTCTCGACGACGGTCCTGGTGCCGGTGAGGGAGCGGCCGGTGGACAGCACCACGTGGGCTCCGTGACCCACCGCCCTGGTGATGGCCGAGCGCACGGCAGGGGCTATTTCGTTCTCACCCATCCGGGCGATCGTGCCGTCGATGTCGAGTGCGATGAGCCGTGGGCGCCAATCGGGTGTGGTCACTGCGTCAAGACTAGTCGGTGGCACCAATTAATGAACCATGGTTCACTAATGGCGTGGCGCGCCCGAAGACGATCACTGACGAACGACTCCTGACCGCCGCGATGGTCCTGATCGGCCGTCGCGGCCCGGAGTTCACGCTGGCCGCCGTCGCAGCGGAGGCCGGGGTCTCCGTCGGCACGGTCGCCCAGCGGTTCGGCTCCAAGAGCGGCCTGCTCCAGGAGGTCAGCCGCCTGTCGACCCGCGTCGCCGTCGAGCGGATGCGGGCCGCGGCGGAGGCCGAGGCCGATCCGGTCGACGGGCTGCGCGCCGCGCTGATCACCCTGTTCGGCGAGATCGCCGACCCCGGCGTCGCGGCGAACAGCCTCGCCCAGCTCGGGGTCGACCTCATCGACCCGAACCTGCGCGCGCTGCTGGTCGAGCACTACCGGGCCGTGGAGGACGAGCTGCACGGGCTCGTCCGGCTCGCCGACCTGCCCGGCGCGCCCGAGCCCGCGCTCGCGGCGCGGGTGCTGGCCGGGCTGATCAACGGGATTTCGATGGACTGGTCGATCCGGCCGCGGGGCGCGCTCGTGGACCGGATCGCCGAGGACGTGGACGCGGTGCTGACGACGTGGAGGAGGACGTGATGGGGAAACCGCTGCTGGACAAGGTGGCCGTGGTGACCGGCGGGACGAGGGGTGCGGGTCGGGCCATCGCCGTGGAGCTGGGGGCGGCGGGCGCGACGGTCTTCGTCGGCGGTCGCACGACCAAGGAGAACCGGTCGCCGATCGGGCGTGCCGAGACCATCGACGAGACGGCGGAACTGGTGACGGCCGCCGGTGGCCGCGGGATCGCGATCCGGTGCGACTTCACCGTCCCCTCGGACGTCGACGCGTTCCGCGACCGCGTCGAGTCCGAAGTGGATGGACGGCTCGACGTCCTGGTCGACGACGTCTGGGGCGGTGAACTGGACGTCGAGTTCGTGCCGTTCTGGGAGGCCGACCTCGACCGGCAGCTCGGCATGTGGCGCAACAGCATGGAGGCGCACTTCGTGGCGCTGCACAGGCTGCTGCCGCTGGTGATCCGGCGTCCCGGCGGGCTGGTGGTCGAGGTGACCGACGGCGACGCCGACTCCCCGTACTCCGGGATGCTCGCGTACGACTCGGTGAAGGCGGCGATCCGGCGGCTCGGGTACGCCCTCGCGAAGGAGCTGGAACCGCACGGCGGCACGGCGGTCGCGGTGACGCCGGGGTTCCTGCGCTCCGAGCAGATGCTGGAGAACTTCGGCGTCACCGAGGAGAACTGGCGGGACGCGGTGGCCAAGGAGCCGCACTACGTCATGTCGGAGACGCCGCACTACCTCGGGCGCGGGGTGGCGGCGCTGGCCGCCGACCCCGACCGGGCCCGGTTCGCGGGTCAGTCGCTGTCCTCCTGGTCGTTGATGCGCACCTACGGCGTCACCGACCTGGACGGCACCAAGCCGGACTGGGGGCGGTGGAATACCGACGTGGTGTCGACTGGGACCGCTCCCACCAGCGTGGACGCGTCGCTCTACCGGTAATCGACCTCCACAGGTTTCGTCCACTGGTCTGAACCAGGCACCTCGGTCGTCCGTAGGCCTGACTACGCGACGAAAGGAAGTGACGGCATGAGCCGACGGATGCCCGAGGTAGCGCGAAAGCGGCGCTGGACGATCGCTGCCGGTCTCCTCGTAGTGGTTGGCGCGGGTGCCGGATCGGCGTTCGCCATGGGTGGCGGAGCTGCCGGTCAAGCCGCCTGCCAGGGCCAGAACCTCACGTTCTCCGCCGAAGGTGGTGCTCCCGGTGTCACGAGCAACCAGTTCAAGGTC
>NZ_JANYMP010000061.1 GCF_025061645.1 Umezawaea endophytica
CCGCCAGAGCAAAGACCTGTGCCAGACCACCTCTAGCCCCCACCTCCAGAGCAAAGATCTGTACTCGACCACCCGCTAGCCCCAACTATCGGAGGAATACCCGCGCCCAAGCACCACCGGTCGCGACCACCGGGGCAAACCCGCGCTCGGCCGCCACCGGCCGCGATCACCGGAGCACAACCCGCCCTGGACCGCTACCGGTCGCGGGCGCTTTGAGGAGGAACTGTGCTTGATGTTCACCGGTTGCGGTTGCTGCGTGAACTGCATCGCCGGGGCACGCTGGCCGCTGTTGCGCGGGCGTTGTCGTACAGCCCGTCGGCGATTTCCCAGCAGCTCGCGTTGCTGGAGGCCGAGACCGGGGTGCGGCTGTTGGAGCACGTTGGTCGTGGGGTGCGGCTTACTGAGCGGGCGCGGGTGTTGGTTGGGCATACCGAGGCGGTTCTTGAACGTCTGGAGTTGGCCGAAGCCGATCTGGCGGCGTCGTTGACGGAGGTGACGGGCACGTTGCGGGTGGCGTCGTTCCAGTCGGTGTTGCTCGCACTCGTGCCCGCGGCGTTGTCGCACCTGGCCGAGCACCACCCGAAGCTGCGGGTGGAGATCGCGCAGCGGGACGCCGACGACGCGTTCGCGGGCCTGCTGGCTCGCGACTTCGACGTCGTGCTCGGCGAGGAGTACCCCGGCCTGCCCCAGCCACCGATGCCCGGCGTCGCCACGGAAGACCTGGCGCACGACGAGATCCGCGTCGCCTTGCCCGCACGCGGCCCGTACGCCAAGACCCCCGCCACGCTGACCGACATGGCCGACGCCCCGTGGATCATCGACCCGGCGGGCACCGCGCCCGGCGACTGGGCCAGAACGCTGTGCCGCACAGCGGGTTTCGAGCCGGACGTGCGCTTCGAAATCCCCGACCTCCTGCTCCAGGTGCACCTGGTGGAGACCGGACACGCCGTCGCACTGCTACCCGACCTGCTGTGGCACGACCGCGGCCACGCCCTACGACTGCACCACCTGCCGGGCCGACCACGCCGCAGGCTCTTCACCGGCGTCCGACGCGGCGCCACCGACCACCCCGGCAGCCGCGCGTTCCGCGACGCACTCACCCACGGCCTGCGCCTCGCCCGCGCGGACTAGCGCGTGTTCCACCTGTGGCACAGCGAGATGGTGAAAGCGACAACGCGGATGCGGCCTGGTAGCGGAGGGCGAGTTCAGTCGCCGCCACACCCGGCTCGGCGCCCGAACAGGCGGGTAGGTGGTCACCTCGTTCTACCGGAAGTTTCGAGAGAACCTGCCATGCTGGTAGGAGGAGATCGGGCAGCGGCTGGTCTGCTGTCGGAACACCAGCGCCACGACCGCATTGAAGCCGCCCGGACTAAGGTGTAGGTGGACGACCGGGCAGCTTCCCGACGAACAGCAGCGCCCGCTGCGCGTCGGTCAGGTTGGCCCGGCATGACGCTGCTGCGACGGCCGCGAGGTCTCCGGTGGCGCGGGTTTGCTTGGGTGCCAAGCCAGTTACCGGAGACCTCGCCATGGTTCATGGCATCGACGCACCGCCAATCGTCGCCTTTGAGACGCGCTCTCGTCGCATGCCGTCACGAGTCCTGGTGCTTGAGCAGGAAGCGGTTCGAGATGGCCTTGAACGACGCTCGCACGGTTTGGCCGTCGGGCAATTGCACGTCGGCGCGGTCGCCTGCTCGCCACACCAGGCCCTCGGCCAGGCGGTCGGGGGAGATGGCCGATCTCATCCCGTCCACGTCGGTGAGTGCCTGGTCGACGGTTGTGGGGAAGGTGAACTCGGCGCGGACCGGTACGGACAGTGCTAGTGCCCAGGACGGCCAGTCGCCGCGTGGCACCTCCTCGCCCTCGATTCTGAGCGTGAACGCCGAGAAGCGGTGGTCTCGCAGCTTCAGTGGGTTGCCCTGGACTCCTTGGCCGTAGGCCTCGCCCTGGACCGCAGCGCGCTTGCCGGGGAACGAGGTGCGCAGCGCGGCGTGCAGGTCCAGTTCGTTCGCGAGGCGCCACAGCGTGTTGCTCTCGGCGGGCAGCAGGTCGTAGTTGCGTGAGCAGACGCCGTCCACTTCGGACGAAGGGTCGACGTACACCGTCATGCTGGTGCCGTCGATCTTCTCCGTCGCCACCCAATCGGCCGGGCAGTCCAGGATCGGCGCCAGGTTCTGGATCCGTTCCTCGTCCGTGGCCGGGATCCAGCTCGGACGCGGGCCTCGCACCTGGCCGGACAGTTCGGCGGGCAGCGGCGGGTCCCACTTCACCACGTTGAGCGCCTCGGTGACGTCGTCGCCCGGTTGACCGCCCGCCAGTTCCGGAAAGGCCGCCAGTGGCAGCGCGAGCCCCTGGGAGTACTGGCCGCGCAGCTTCGCGGTGCGCAGGACGTGCCCGCGCCGACCGTCCACATCGGTCCGCACCCCGCGCACCGCGAGGAACGCGAACCGCTCGTCCTCCACGTCCAGCATCGAGTCGACCTCGAAGTAGACGCACGGGTCCCCAGGCCGGAACTCGTCCTTCTTCACCACGACGTCCCAACCGCGCACCCGAGCCCGGACGATCGCGTCCGCTCCGGGGATCGCGGCGATGTCGAGCACGGTCTCGACGGTCGCGAGTCGACGGGTGGTGGTGGAAGTGGTGGTCGGGTCGTCCTGGTTCATGGAGGGATGTAATCACGGAGCATTTACGGGAATCGCACGAATTTCTGTAGGTCGAAGTGGGGACGCGCGAGGAGCGAGGGAACTTCCCGCCGGGAAACCGACATGTTCTCACGACAGTAAAACCCCATCACTAACGTAGACTGGTGTCACCAACGAATGAGGTGCGGCGTGGAGCAGCAGGCGACCAGCGGGCCCCGTGCTCGGTACCGGGAACAGGTCCGCGCCGAGGTGCAGGGTCACGCGTGGGCCCAGATCGCCGAGGCGGGCGCGTCCGCACTGTCGCTCAAGGCCATCGCCAAGCTCATGGGCATGACCGCACCCGCCCTCTACCGCTACTTCGCGGGCCGCGACGAGCTGCTGACCGGCCTCATCCTCTCCGCCTACGAGGAACTGGCCGTCGTCGTCGAAGGCGCCGACACCCCGGACGAACCGTCGACGTACCGACTTCGACGACTGGCGGAAGCGTTGCGCCGCTGGGCACTCGCCAACCCGCACCGGTACCTGCTGCTGTACGGCACGCCGGTGCCGGGCTACTCCGCCCCGCCCGAGGCGACCGTGCTGACGCGCCGGATCTTCGCCCCGGTGGTCGCGAGCTTCCCGGAGCCGGACGGCTTCGAGCGATCGCTCTCGTTCTGGACCCGCCTGCACGGCGTGCTCAGCCTGGAACTGGCGGGCCACTTCACCGGCATGGGCTTCGACAGCGAAGCCCTGTACGAGCGCGAGGTCACCTCCGCCGTGGGTTGACGGCCGTCCCGCTCGGGTATCCGAAAGGGGACTCCCGAAGACCAAGAGGGGCACCACCATGCGTTCGTTCACCTGCCCGGCCTGCGGGAACCTGTTGTTCTTCGAGAACTCCTCGTGCCTGGTGTGCAATACGCCCGTGGGCTACTCCCGCCGGGAGCGCGCGCTCGTCGCACTCGACGGGCGGCCGCGCTGCGCCAACGCCACCCTAGCGGGCTGCAACTGGCTCGTGGACGACGAAGGCCCGCTGTGCGGCTGCTGCGCGCTGACCAGGACCCGCCCCGCCGACGGTGACGCCGTCGAGGCGTTCGCACGGGCCGAGGCCGCGAAGCGCCGCCTGGTGCACCAGCTCGACGACCTGGACCTGCCGACCGGCGAGGTCGTCTTCGACCTGCTGTCCAGCGACGCCGAGCACGTGGTCACCGGCCATGCGAGCGGCGTGATCACGATCGACCTGGCGGAGGGCGTGGACAGCCACCGCGAGGCGATGCGGGCGCAGCTCGCCGAGCCGTACCGGACGCTGCTCGGGCACTTCCGCCACGAGGTCGGCCACTGGTACTGGGAGGTGCTGATCGACCGCGCCGGTCGGCACGACGAGTTCCGGGAGGTGTTCGGCGACGAGCGTGCCGACTACCAGGAAGCGTTGCGGGAGCACTACTCCAGCACCCCCGAGCCGGGGTGGAACAGGTCGTACGTCAGCACCTACGCGGCCTCCCACCCGTGGGAGGACTGGGCCGAGACGTTCGCGCACCTGCTGCACGTCCGGGACACGGTGCAGACCGCGGGCGCGTACGGCGTGCTGGTCGCGGGCCGCGACATCGCGCCGCACCCGCACACCCCGGTCGACGCCGAGCCGTCCGAGGACGGCACCGGGTTCGAGGAGCTGATCGACACCTGGGTGCCGCTGTCGCGCGCGGTGAACCAGCTCAACCGCAGCATGGGCAAGGACGACCTCTACCCGTTCGTGCTGACCCCGAAGGTGCGCGCGAAGCTCCGCTTCGTCGACGCGCTCGTCACCGGGGAAGGAGTCCCGGAAACCGGTACCGTCCGCTGAGGAGCGCCCTCCCGGACCGACAGGAGACCCAGTGAACTTCCCCGGTGTCCTCTCCTCCCCCTTGGCTGCCATCGGCGGCACGCCGCTCGTCGAGCTGCGGCACGTCGTGCCGGACGGCGCGGCGCGGGTGCTGGTCAAGGTCGAGGGCGGCAACCCCACCGGCAGCTACAAGGACCGGATGGCGCTGGCCATCGTCGAGGGCGCCGAGCGGCGCGGCGAGCTGCGGCCGGGTCGGCGGCTGGTGGAGTTCACCGGGGGCAGCACCGGCTCGTCGCTGGCGTTCGTCTGCGCGGTGAAGGGCTACCCGCTGTCGCTGGTGTCGTCGGACGCGTTCTCGCCGGAGAAGCTGCGCACGATGCGGGCGTTCGGCGCGGACCTGACGGTGGTGCCCAGCGAGGACGGTCGGATCACGCCGGACCTGTTCGTGCGGATGCGCGAGGAGGTGGACCGGATCGTCGAGCGCGACCGGGCGCTGTGGACGGACCAGTTCCGCAACACCGACGCGCTGACCGGGTACTCCGCGATGGGCCGCGAGATCCTGGAGCAGGCCGGGACCGTGGACGCGTTCTGCGCCGCCGTCGGCACCGGCGGCATGCTCCACGGCGTGGCCGCGGTCCTGCGCGGGAACGGCACGCGGATCGTCGCGCTGGAACCGGCGTCCTCCCCGGCGTTGACCGAGGGCAGGGGCGGCGCGCACACCGTGGAGGGCACCGCGACCGGTGTGGTCCCGCCCCTGCTCACGCCGGGGATCTACGACCAGGCGCGGGCACTGGACGAGCCGGAGGCGCGCCGACTCGCCGTGCGGCTGGCCAGGGAGGAGGGGCTCTTCGCGGGCACGTCCAGCGCGCTCAACGTCCTGGGCGCGATCCGGGTCGCCCAGGACCTCGGCGCCGGGCACACCGTCGTCACGGTCGCGTGCGACACCGGCTTGAAGTACCTCGCGGGCCCGCTGTTCAGCCCGACCTCAGACGAGCCTTGATGTCGGTCTTGAGCACCTTCCCCACCGTCGAGCGGGGCAGGTCCGGCCAGACGTGCACCTGCTTGGGCGCCTTGACGCTGCCGATCCGAGCCTTCACGAACGCCACCAGCTCGGCGGGGTCGGCCGTCACGTCCGGCTGGACCTGCACGACGGCCACGACCCGTTCGCCCCACTTCTCGTCCGGCAGCCCGACGACACCGCAGTCGCGCACGGCCGGGTGCGCCATCAGCGCCTGCTCGACCTCGGCCGAGTACACGTTGAACCCGCCGGTGATGATCATGTCCTTGGCCCGGTCCACGATGAACAGGTAGCCGTCGTCGTCCAGGTAGCCGATGTCGCCGGTGTGGTGCCAGCCGAACCGCGACGCCTCCGCCGTGGCCTCCGGGTCGCGGTAGTAGCCGCGCATCACCAGCGATCCGCGCACGACGATCTCGCCGCGCTCGCCGGCCTCCAGCAGCCTCCCCTCGTCGTCCATGATCCCGACGGTGACCAGCGGACCGGGCCGCCCGGCCGACGCGAGGCGTTCCCGCGCCACCGTGCCGTCGGGGTGGAAGTGCTCGGCCGGTGGCAGCATCGAGACCATCATCGGCGCCTCGGACTGGCCGAAGAGCTGCGCCATCACCGGCCCGATCGCCGTCAGCGCCTGCTCCAGCCTGGCCGGGGACATCGGTGCGGCGCCGTACCAGAAGCACCGCAACGACGTGAGGTCCGTCGTGGCCAGCCGCTCGTGCGCGAGCAGCATGTAGATCAGTGTCGGCGGCAGGAACGTGTGCGTGACGCGGTGCCGCTCGACGAGGTCGAGGAACGAGCCCAGGTCGGGCGCTGGCATGACGACGATCTCGCCGCCCATCGCCATGACCGGGAAGCACAGCACCCCCGCCGCGTGGGTGAGCGGCGCCATCGCCAGGTACACCGGCCGGTGCTCGAACGGGTACCCCATGAGCGTCAGCGCCGTCATGGTCTCCAGGTTGCGGTCGGTCAACTGCACGCCCTTGGGCCTGCCCGTCGTACCGCCCGTGCCGACGATCATCACGGTGTCGTCCGGCGGCGACGCGTCGTACTCCACGTCCTCGCCCGCCAGCCACTCGTCCAACGACGCCAGCGGGACGATCGTCGTCAGCTTCGGCAGCGACGGCGCTACCTCCGCGACCAGGTCCGCGTACGCGGGGGCGTGGATCAGCGCGACGCAGTCGAACAGGTCCAGCAGCTCCCGGTTCTCCGCCGCCGCGTTGCGCGGGTTGATCGGGCACCACACCGCGCCCCGCCGCGCGATGCCGAACACGCACGCGAACGCCGTCGGGTCGTTGCCCGACAGCACCCCGACCTTGTCACCCGCCCGCACGCCCGCGCGGGCCAGCGCGCGGGCGACCGAGTACGACAGGTCCTGGACGTCGCCGTAGGTGAGCGACGTCCCGTCCATCGTCAGGCAGGGGGCGCCGCGTCCGAGCGACGCCCCCTTGTCCAGGTAGGCCGTCAGCGACATGTCAGGTGTGCGCTTCCACGACGGGGTTGAGGACCAGCCCGAAGTTCCGCAGCACGCCCAGCAGCTCGCGGTGCCCGAACGCCTGGCACGCCGACGCGAACCCCACCCGGCGCGGCGCCTGCTGGAGCAGCGAGTACGCCGCGAACGCCTGGAGCAACCCGGTCTGCTTGTAGTTCGAGTTGCCGTGGATCGCCACGTGCACCCGCCCCAGCGGCCCGGACGCGTGCACCGAGTCGATGGACGTGTTGACCCGCGGGTTCTCCCGCGGCGGCATGTCCGCCTGGAGTCCGGCCGCGATGTCCGACAGCGCGGCCTCCTGCGCCTCCGGGTCGAGCGGCCGGATCTGCTCCTCGAACATGCCCGTCGTGGCGACCACGCCGTCCATCACCGCGCGATCCAGGACACCGCCCGTCACCAGGCAGGTCGCCACGCGCGGATCGTCCTTGAACCACACCGGGTGCAGCGTCCCGCCCCACGGCACGGTCAACGCGGTCCCGTGCTGGCCGGGAACGACGCACTCGCGGGTAGCCCGGTGGTCCCACTCCACGTACTGGTTGTTCAGCAGGTGGAACCAGTCGGCCTTGAGGATGGTGAAGATCGTCTGCGTGGACGCGTAGGTCGGAAAACCCTTCCACAGCACCAGCATGTCCAACGTGTCCAGCCCCGGCACGGTCTCCAGCGCGATGTTCGCCGCGATCTCACCGGTCGTGTACATCTGCGCCACACCGGGCGACAGCAGCAGCCCGGCGTCCGCGAACGCCTGCCCCCACTTCGACTGCGCCGCCAACGCCCAGTCCTGCTCGCCCGTCGTGTCCAGGTAGTGGCAGCCAGCGGCGAGACTGGCCTCCACGGCCTCCGGACCGAGCTTGATGAACGGGCCGACCGTGTTGCACACGACGGACGCGCCGGAGAACAGCGAGGTGAGCGCCTCGACGTCGTGGCTCACCTCGACGACCTCGTAGTCGGCGGTCTCGATACCGGGAATCCGGTCGACGACCTCCTGCACCTTCTTCCCGTCACGCCCGGCCGCGATGAACGGCACGTGGTACTCGCGCAGGTACTCGCAGATCAACCGACCCGTGTAGCCGGACACCCCGTAGACGACGACTGGCTTGGTCATGTCACATCCCCATTCCACCGTCGACCGGCAGTCCCGCACCGTTGATGAACCGAGAAGCGTCGGACGCCAGGAACACGACCGCGTCGGCCATGTCGTCCACCTCACCCAGACGACCGGACGGCGTCAACTCCACAACAGCGGCCACCGCCGCGTCCGGACTCTCGAACAACCCGATGCCCGCGGTCTCGACGGCGAGCTTCACGCCCATCTCGGTCGGCACCAGGCCGGGGTACACGCAGTTCACCCGCACGCCGTACCCCAACTTGCCGGACTCGGCCGCCGCGACACGCGTGAGCCGGTCGACAGCGGACTTGGTGGCGGAGTAACCACCGATGGCCGGAAACGCGATCGTCGCCGCCACCGATGAGATGTTGATGATCGTCCCACCGTTGCCCGCCACACCACCCGGCCGCATCGCCCGCAACCCGTGCTTGATCCCAAGCATCGTCCCGAGAACGTTGACCTGCAACATCTTCAACGTCTCGTCGGGGTCGACATCCACGAGCAGGGACGTCACCTCGACACCCGCGTTGTTGACCACCACGTCCAAACCACCGAACTCGGCGACCGTGTGCGCCACAGCGCTCTCCCACGCCACGTCATCGGTCACGTCCAACGAGACGAACGCCCCACCCTCCAACCCGGCGGCGGTCTGCTCGCCAGCGTCCTTGAGCACATCAGCGATCATCACCCGCGCCCCGGCATCGGTCAGCGCCCGCGCCATCCCCGCACCAAGACCACGAGCCCCTCCGGTGACGAGCACGCACCTCCCGGATAGATCCATTCGGCTCATCCCATGCCGCCCTTCGCCATCGCCAGTGATGTGGACCACACGCTAAGAACCGTCTGGACAACTGTCAAGGTTTTCTTGGACGATCGTCAAGAGATCGCGAATCCGCTAGTCTCGGCCACGATGTCCACCACAGAGGAGGTCGGCCGCGTCTCCCGACGCCAGGTCGACAAGTTCGAGGAGCGCCGCCGCGAACTAGCGGACGCGGCGCTGCAAACGCTGTCTGAGCTGGGCTACGCCCGCACCAGCCTGCGCGAAATCGCCCAGAACTCAGCCTTCTCCCACGGCGTCCTGCACTACTACTTCCGCGACAAGGTAGAACTGATCACCTACTGCGTCAGGCAATACAAGTCCGTGTGCGCCAAGCGCTACGACAACATCGTCGCCACAGCGGACAACACAGAAGACCTGGCGGACGGCTTCCTAACAGCCCTCCTGACCACCCTCAAGCAAGACGCCACCATGCACCGCCTCTGGTACGACCTACGCTCACAAGCACTCTTCGAGCCATCGTTCAGAGAAGACGTACTGGAAATCGACGCCATGCTAGAACGCATGATCTGGCGCGTACTGAGCCGCTACGCAGAACTGGCGAACTCCCCGGTACAAGCAACATCACCAGCCGCCTACGCCATGTTCGACGGCCTCTTCCAACAAGCACTACTACGCCACCTAGCAGGCCAGGAAGACGCAGGCCCCACCCTACGCACCTCAGTCCTAAGCCTGGTAGCCGCACTAGTACCGCAGTAAATCCCTAAGAGGCT
>NZ_JANYMP010000062.1 GCF_025061645.1 Umezawaea endophytica
TTCGATCTCAAAGGAAACCCATTGACTGGGTTCATATAAGTTACTGGCTATTCGGCACGCTGTTGAGTTCTCAAAGAACACGCGCACACCATCTCGACCCGCGTCTTACCGCGGTGCAATCCGGGGCTTGTGTTTGAAGCTTAGCAAGCGATTTTTCTGACTGTCAAATCGGCCTGCGAGGCATTCAGTTTTGAAGATTGTGGCCCCCGCTCCGGCCCGTTTCCGGTCCGTGTCGCGGTGACAAGGAGAAAGTTACACCCTCATGATCCGGAGACCAAATCGGGGGGTCCCCAGCGTCGAACGCCCTAGAAGAGGCCCCGTTCGAACGCCACGGCCACCGCCGCGGCCCGGTCGTTCACCCCCAGCTTCGTGTAGACGTGCAGCAGGTGCGTCTTGACCGTCGCCTCGCTGATGAACAGCTTCGCCGCGGCCTCCTTGTTGGTGGACCCCCTCGCCACCAGCCCGAGCACCTCCAGCTCGCGCTGGCTGAGCTGATCGGTCGCGGGGGCCCTGACCTGCCCGAGCAGCGTCGTGGCGACGGACGGCGACAGGACCGCCTCCCCGCGCGAAGCGGACCGCACCGCGCGGAACAGGTCGTCGCGGGGTGTGTCCTTCAGCAGGTACCCCGTGGCACCCGCCTTGATCGCGGGCAGCACGTCGCTCTCGGTGTCGTAAGTGGTCAGCACCAGGACGCGCGCCGCGTTCCCCCGGTCGCGCAGCGCGGTGATGGCCGTGACGCCGTCCGTGCGCGGCATCCGCAGGTCCATCAGCACGACGTCCGGGCGCAACGCCTCGACGACCGTGATCGCCTCGGCGCCGTCGGCTGCCTCCCCGACCACCTCGAAGTCGGGATCACCGGAGAACATCCCGCGCAGCCCGTCGCGGACGACGGGGTGGTCGTCCACGATCACCAGCCGGATCACGGGGCCACCACCGTCGGGATGGCCGGGACGCTGGCCGACACGGCGGTGCCGCCGCCCGGCTCGGACTCGACCGCGAACGCCCCTGCCAACCTGCTCACCCTCTGCCTCATCGTCATCAGCCCGAAGCCGTCGGCGCGCGTCACGTCCGGGTCGAACCCCACACCGTTGTCGCGCACGTCCAAGGTGACCACGTCCTCCATGTACGACAGCGTGAGCCCCACCCGTGACGCCTCGGCGTGCTTGGCGACGTTCGCCAGCGCCTCTTGGGCGGTCCGCAGCAGCGCCACCTCGACCTCGGGGTGCATGGGCCGCGCGGTCCCGGTGGTCGTCACCTCGACCGCGACGCCGGACGCGCCGCTCCACCCGTGCACCACCTCGGCCAACGCCTCGGGCAGCGCCGCGTCCGCCAGCGCAGCCGGGCGCAGGGCGTGCACGGAGCGGCGGGCCTCGGTGAGGTTCTCGCGGGCCAGCCGGACGGACGTGGCCACGCGCTCCCGCCACTCCCCGGTCTGCTCCGCGGCTTCCAGTTGGGTGATGATCCCGGTGAACCCCTGCGCCAGCGTGTCGTGGATCTCCCGCGCCATCCGCTGCCGCTCGTCCAGGACCCCGGCCTCGCGCGCCTGGATCAGTAGCTGCGCGTGCAGGCCCGCGTTCTCCTCCATGGTGGCGGCGAGTTGGACCACCATCTCCTTGCGCTTGCGGCTCTGCTCGGTGGTCACGTGCCCGACGAAGGTGAACGTGCACGCGACCGTCACGAACAGGACCAGGAAGATGACGAACGCGATGAACTCGGGGCCGGTCGGGACGCCGCCGAAGAGCGACGCGGTGGCCAGCACGGCGGTGGCCGCGACCGCGGCGAACATCCACTTCACCCGCAGGACCTCGCTGGCGTACACGTAGAGCGCGAACGACACCGCGCCGAACCACGTCTCCCGCACGCCGAGCACGCCGTACAGGACCAGCAGGCCCACGATGAACACGGCCATCAGGTCCTGTCGGGACCGCCATGCCGGGTGGGCGGTGAACCAGAAGAACATCCACCCGTACATGACCACCACGATCGCCAGGCTGATCAGCTTCGCGCCGGTGTCGTGCGGGGACAGCAGGAGGTACAGGGTGGTCGTCACCGTGAGCACGAAGTACGGGATCACGTGGGCGACGCGTTCGAGCCTGGTCTCCCACGTGTCCAGAGTGGACTCGGCCATCCCTACTCCCAACGGAAGGTCCTGGCCGCGACGGTACCCGCGAACAGCGCGATCACGGCCATGACCGCCAGGTGCAGCGGTGACGGCGCCGTGCCGACCCACGAGTCCTGCAACGCGGCCACGCCGGGCGGCAGGTACTGGCCGACGGTGTTGATCACGTCCGGCAGCAGGAAGCGCGGGAGGTACGCGCCGCCGAAGAACATGATGAGCATGAAGGCCACCGTCGCCCAGCCCGCCGCGGACTTGGCCGTCGACGCGAGCGCGGCGATGACCAGCCCGAACGCGAACAGCGACGCCGCGCCGAGCAGGATGGCCACGGTGAACCCGACGAGGTGGTGCGGCAGGTCGATGCCGAACACCAGCTTGCCCACCGCGACCACCAGGACCACGGAGACCACCGCGGCGGCGAGGTTGACCAGCAGTTGCGCGGCCAGGAGCTTGCCGGGGTGCAGCGGTGTGGTGCCGAGCCTGCGCAGCACGCCGCGTTCGCGGTAGGTGGCGAGCGCCGTCGGGACGCGCTGCAAACCGAGGAACGCCAACGTGATCACCACCAGCGTGCCCGCGTAGCCGTCGATGAACCGCAGTCCGCCGAACAGCGGGTCCGGGGTGCGGAGCGCCGGGATCGCGCCCAGCACCAGCAGCAGCACGGTGGGGAACAGGAGCGCGAAGACGACGGACGCGCCTTCGCGCAGGAACAGCTTGGCCTCTACCTGAACGAGCTTGAGCACGACTCCCCCGTCACTTCTTGGTGGTCAGCGAGACGAACGCGTCGTCGAGGCTGGCTTGGTCGATGCGCAGCTCGGAGGCCACGACCTGGTTGCGCGCCAGCACCGACGTGACGGCGTGCAGGAGGTTCCCGCGGCCGGTGATGACGAACTGCCCGCCGTGCAGGCGGACGTCGGTGACCTCGTCGAGTTCGCGGAACAGCGCCTCGTCCACCGGGCGGGACGGCCGGAACCGCACCCGCTGCTCGCTGTCCACCCGCGACACCAGGCCCGCGGGCGTGTCGATCGCGACGACCCTGCCCGCGTCGATCACGGCCAGCCGGTCGCAGAGCCGTTCGGCCTCCTCCATGAAGTGGGTGACCAGCAGGACCGTGACGCCGGAGTCCCGGATGCCCTCGATGAGGTCCCAGGTGTCCCGGCGCGCCTGCGGGTCCAGGCCCGTGGTCAGCTCGTCCAGCACGGCGATCCGAGGCCTGCCGACCAGTGCCAGCGCGACGGACAGGCGTTGCTTCTGGCCGCCGGACAGCTTCCCGAACTCGGCGTCGCGCTGGCCCTCCAGGCCGAGCCGGGCCATCAGCTCGCGCCAGTCGGCCGGGTTCGGGTAGAAGGAGCTGTACAGGTCGAGCGCTTCCCGGACCTTGATCCGCTCGGGGAGCTGGCTCTCCTGGAGCTGCACGCCCATCCGCTGCCGGAGTTCGGCCCGGTCCCGGCGCGGGTCGAGGCCGTCGACCCGGATCGTGCCGCGGTCCGGGACCCTCATGCCCTCGACGCACTCGACCGTCGTCGTCTTGCCCGCCCCGTTGGGGCCGAGGATCCCGAAGATCTCGCCCTCCTCAACGGTGAAGGACACCTCGTCCACCGCGACCTTCGGCCCGTAACGCTTGCCGAGGTCCGCCACCTCGATGATTGCCATGGCTCAAGGTTCGTCGGCGGCGGGCCTCGGCGAATCGACCGGCGGGCCAGACCGGCGATCAACCGATCGGTTGATGGCTCTCGGGGGTATCCCCTGACCGGGTCCGGGTGAACAGCCAGCCGAAGAGGGCGGCCACCGGGAACATGACGACGCCGTAGACGGCCGCCGGGACGGCGATGTCGGTGCTGTTGAGGACGCTGATGGCGATGGTGATCGCCAGGGTGCTGTTGTGGACGCCGATCTCGAACGCGCTGGCGATGGACTGGCGGTGGCCGACGCGGAAGGCGCGCGGGGCGAAGTAGCCGAGGGACAGGCTGATGACGCAGAAGACCAGCGCGATGAGGCCGGTGGCCGCCAGGTAGTCGGTCAGGTTCTCGCGTTCGGAGATGACGGTGGCGAGGATGACCGAGGCGAGGACCACGATCGAGAAGACGCGCACGGGGCGGTCCATGCGATCGGCGAACGCCGGGGACCTGCGGCGGACGACCATGCCGATGGCCACCGGGATGAGGACGATGGCGAAGACCTGGACGACCTTGTCGAACTGGAGGTCGAGGTTGTCGCCGGAGGGGGCGAAGTAGCCGAGGGCCAGGTTGGTGACCAGGGGGAGGGTCACCACGGCCAGGATCGAGTTCACGGCGGTGAGGGTGATGTTGAGGGCCACGTCGCCTCGGAAGACGTGGCTGAAGAGGTTCGCCGTGGTGCCGCCTGGGGAGGCGGCCAGGAGCATCATGCCGACGGCCAGGAGGGGTGGGAGGTCGAAGAGGAGGACCAGGCCGAAGCAGATGACGGGGAGGAGGATCAGTTGGCAGGCCAGGGCTATGAGGACCGCGGCCGGGTGTTTGCGGACTCGGATGAAGTCGTCGACGGTGAGGGAGAGGCCCAGGCCGAACATGACCACTGCTAGGGCTATGGGGAGCAAGACCGAACCGAGGACCGAGTCCATCGTCTACTCGCACTTCTACCTGGTGGACAGAGGGACGACAGTCGCAACCAGGGGTGGGTGGGGTCAACCGTTATGTCTGATTTGAGACCTGGGATGGGGTCTTGTTGGGTCCCGAGCTTGGGTGGTGGGGTGGCCGA
>NZ_JANYMP010000063.1 GCF_025061645.1 Umezawaea endophytica
ATGTGGTCCGGTCCGGTTCTTTCAGAACCGCACAGTGGATGCGTAGCACCTTCGAAAACAAGTCCTCGGCCTATTAGTACCGGTCAACTCCACCCATTACTAGGCTTCCATCTCCGGCCTATCAACCCAGTGGTCTAGCTGGGGGCCTTAACCCTCAAAGGGGTGGGATACCTCATCTTGGAACAGGCTTCCCGCTTAGATGCTTTCAGCGGTTATCCCTTCCGAACGTAGCCAACCAGCAATGCCCTTGGCAGAACAACTGGCACACCAGAGGTTCGTCCATCCCGGTCCTCTCGTACTAGGGACAGCCTTCCTCAAGTATCCTACGCGCGCGGCGGATAGGGACCGAACTGTCTCACGACGTTCTAAACCCAGCTCGCGTACCGCTTTAATGGGCGAACAGCCCAACCCTTGGGACCTACTCCAGCCCCAGGATGCGACGAGCCGACATCGAGGTGCCAAACCATGCCGTCGATATGGACTCTTGGGCAAGATCAGCCTGTTATCCCCGGGGTACCTTTTATCCGTTGAGCGACGCCGCTTCCACCAGCCAGCGCCGGATCACTAGTTCCGACTTTCGTCCCTGCTCGACATGTCTGTCTCACAGTCAAGCCCCCTTGTGCACTTGCACTCGACACCTGATTGCCAACCAGGCTGAGGGAACCTTTGAGCGCCTCCGTTACCCTTTGGGAGGCAACCGCCCCAGTTAAACTACCCACCAGGCACTGTCCCTGATCCGGATCACGGACCGAGGTTAGACATCCAGTACGACCAGAGTGGTATTTCAACGATGACTCCACAACCACTGGCGTGGCCGCTTCACAGTCTCCCACCTATCCTACACAAGCCGAACCGAACACCAATACCAAGCTATAGTAAAGGTCCCGGGGTCTTTCCGTCCTGCCGCGCGTAACGAGCATCTTTACTCGTAATGCAATTTCGCCGGGCCTGCGGTTGAGACAGTCGAGAAGTCGTTACGCCATTCGTGCAGGTCGGAACTTACCCGACAAGGAATTTCGCTACCTTAGGATGGTTATAGTTACCACCGCCGTTTACTGGCGCTTAAGTTCTCAGCTTCGCCCTTGCGGACTAACCGGTCCCCTTAACGTTCCAGCACCGGGCAGGCGTCAGTCCGTATACATCGTCTTGCGACTTCGCACGGACCTGTGTTTTTAGTAAACAGTCGCTTCTCGCTGGTCTCTGCGGCCGTCTCGCCCTAGCCCGCAAAGGGGCTTCAAGCGCTACGGCCCCCCTTCTCCCGAAGTTACGGGGGGATTTTGCCGAGTTCCTTAACCACAGTTCGCCCGATCGCCTCGGTATTCTCTACCTGACCACCTGTGTCGGTTTGGGGTACGGGCCGCATGAACACTCACTAGAGGCTTTTCTCGGCAGCATGGGATCACTCTACTTCGCCTCAATCGGCTATGCATCACGTCTCAGCCTATGTGCTTGGCGGATTTGCCTACCAAACGGCCTACACGCTTACACCAGTACTACCACTCACTGGCGGAGCTACCCTCCTGCGTCACCCCATCGCTTGACTACTACAAGTTCGGGTCCCGCGCTCCACCGCAACGGTGCCCCGAAGGGCGATGTCACAGCTTTGGGCGGTTAGCATCACAAGGTTCGCCATGGGCGCGTTCACACGGGTACGGGAATATCAACCCGTTGTCCATCGACTACGCCTGTCGGCCTCGCCTTAGGTCCCGACTTACCCTGGGCGGATTAGCCTGGCCCAGGAACCCTTGGTCATCCGGCGGGGGAGTTTCTCACTCCCCTTTCGCTACTCATGCCTGCATTCTCACTCGCATAGCCTCCACACCTGGATCACTCCGGCGCTTCACTGGCTATACGACGCTCCCCTACCCATCCACACGACTGCGTGCCGATCAAGTCGACACGGATCATATGTGTGAATGACACAGCTTCGGCGGTGTGCTTAAGCCCCGCTACATTGTCGGCGCAGGACCACTTGACCAGTGAGCTATTACGCACTCTTTAAAGGGTGGCTGCTTCTAAGCCAACCTCCTGGTTGTCTGGGCGACCCCACATCCTTTCCCACTTAGCACACACTTAGGGGCCTTAGCTGGTGTTCTGGGCTGTTTCCCTCTCGACTACGAACCTTATCGCCCGCAGTCTCACTGCCGCACTCTCACTCACCGGCATTCGGAGTTTGGTTGATTTCGGTAAGCTTGTGGGCCCCCTAGACCATCCAGTGCTCTACCTCCGGCGAGAAACATGCGACGCTGCACCTAAATGCATTTCGGGGAGAACCAGCTATCACGGAGTTTGATTGGCCTTTCACCCCTAACCACAGCTCATCCCCCAGGTTTTCAACCCTGGTGGGTTCGGGCCTCCACACGGTCTTACCCGCGCTTCACCCTGGCCATGGCTAGATCACTCCGCTTCGGGTCTAGACCACGCGACTAAGAACGCCCTATTCGGACTCGCTTTCGCTACGGCTACCCCACACGGGTTAACCTCGCCACGTAGCACTAACTCGCAGGCTCATTCTTCAAAAGGCACGCCGTCACTCCGAAAAGCTCCGACGGATTGTAGGCACACGGTTTCAGGTACTATTTCACTCCCCTCCCGGGGTACTTTTCACCTTTCCCTCACGGTACTAGTCCGCTATCGGTCACCAGGGAGTATTTAGGCTTAGCGGGTGGTCCCGCCAGATTCACAGCGAATTTCACGAGTACGCTGCTACTTGGGAACACCATCAGGAGACACCGGGTTTTCGCGTACGGGAGTCTCACCCTCTACGCTCGCGCTTTCCAGACACGTTCCGCTAACCACAGTGTTTTCTTACTCCTCGAATGTCCGGCAGAACATTCGGATAGGTCCCACGACCCCGATCATGCAACCCCTGCCGGGTATCACACATAACCGGTTTAGCCTCATCCGCTTTCGCTCGCCACTACTCACGGAATCACGGTTGTTTTCTCTTCCTGCGGGTACTGAGATGTTTCACTTCCCCGCGTTCCCTCCACATACCCTATGTGTTCAGGTATGGGTGACCCCACATGACTGAGGCCGGGTTTCCCCATTCGGACACCCTAGGATCTCAGCTCGGTTGGCAGCTCCCCTAGGCTTTTCGCAGCCTCCTACGTCCTTCATCGGCTCCTGGTGCCAAGGCATTCACCGTATGCCCTTAAAAACTTGCTTACAAAGATGCTCGCATCCACTGTGCAGTTCTCAAAGAACGAACGGACATCCACCCACTACTGTCACCGCCTGTGCCCAGGCTTTCACCTGGCTGGTTCGGAGACCGGGCAGACCCGGATCATCTCTTCGTTCTGAGCAAACACTCGCGTGTTCTCTCAGGACCCAACAGCGTGCCGACAAACCTGCGAAACCCTCGCCAGACCCTTCCATGCTCCAAGGAGCCGTACTAACTCTGCCGACGATCAAGCCGAATGCATATAGCCAGCATCCACATCTATGAGCAACCCATCCAACGATCGGACGCCGTTGGCATGGACTCCACCCGACCAACACCATGTGCTGACCAGGCGCGAGAAGCTCCTTAGAAAGGAGGTGATCCAGCCGCACCTTCCGGTACGGCTACCTTGTTACGACTTCGTCCCAATCGCCAGTCCCACCTTCGACCGCTCCCCCCCTTGCGGGTTGGGCCACGGGCTTCGGGTGTTACCGACTTTCGTGACGTGACGGGCGGTGTGTACAAGGCCCGGGAACGTATTCACCGCAGCGTTGCTGATCTGCGATTACTAGCGACTCCGACTTCACGGGGTCGAGTTGCAGACCCCGATCCGAACTGAGACCGGCTTTATGGGATTCGCTCCACCTCGCGGCTTAGCAGCCCTTTGTACCGGCCATTGTAGCATGTGTGAAGCCCTGGACATAAGGGGCATGATGACTTGACGTCATCCCCACCTTCCTCCGAGTTGACCCCGGCAGTCTCCCATGAGTCCCCGCCATAACGCGCTGGCAACATGGAACGAGGGTTGCGCTCGTTGCGGGACTTAACCCAACATCTCACGACACGAGCTGACGACAGCCATGCACCACCTGTACACCGACCTTGCGGGGCACCCATCTCTGGATGTTTCCGATGTATGTCAAGCCCAGGTAAGGTTCTTCGCGTTGCATCGAATTAATCCACATGCTCCGCCGCTTGTGCGGGCCCCCGTCAATTCCTTTGAGTTTTAGCCTTGCGGCCGTACTCCCCAGGCGGGGTGCTTAATGCGTTAGCTGCGGCACGGAGGACGTGGAAGTCCCCCACACCTAGCACCCACCGTTTACGGCGTGGACTACCAGGGTATCTAATCCTGTTCGCTCCCCACGCTTTCGCTCCTCAGCGTCAGTATCGGCCCAGAGACCCGCCTTCGCCACCGGTGTTCCTCCTGATATCTGCGCATTTCACCGCTACACCAGGAATTCCAGTCTCCCCTGCCGAACTCAAGTCTGCCCGTATCGACTGCAGGCCCACAGTTAAGCTGTAGGTTTTCACAGCCGACGCAACAAACCGCCTACGAGCTCTTTACGCCCAATAATTCCGGACAACGCTCGCACCCTACGTATTACCGCGGCTGCTGGCACGTAGTTAGCCGGTGCTTCTTCTGTAGGTACCGTCACTCGCGCTTCG
>NZ_JANYMP010000064.1 GCF_025061645.1 Umezawaea endophytica
TGAGATCCGTTCTTCGAGAGTCAGCATCGAGCGGTGGTCCTTTCGTTGGGGCGCAACGAGAAGGGCGGGACACAGTAGGTTTCTGTGTCCCGCCCTCATGCGGAGATGGTGTGGCCGAGCAGGTCTAGCCGGGGTCCTCGTCCCACGTGTCCTCGTGGTCGACGGCGACGACCTCGATACCGGCCGTATCGCCGCCGTGCGAAGCGTCTGCGTGGTCAGTGGCGTTGCTGTCCGCACCGTCGAACGAGGTGAACGTGACGAACGAGCCTGCGGGGCAGTTGCTGCACTGCCAGTCGTAGCCGGTGATGTGGATGCTCATACGGCGCTCCTGGGGTGTCGGGATCAGGCGGCGAGATCGCGGACGATGCGGGCGGCGTAGTCGGCGGGGACCTTGACGGCGTCCTGGACGTCTTGGGCGGTCAGCTCACGACCTTGCGCGCGGACGTCTTGGGTCTTGGCGTCGAGTGCGGCGACCATCTGCGCGGGGAGCCGCAGGCGAGCGTGGGTAGTGACCACGGCGGCTGACTCGACGACGGCGACCGGTGAGGGGACAGCCGCGGTGACTTCCGCGAGTGCCGGAGGTGTAGCCGCGGGGGCCTGGTGGGAGGCGAGCGCGTTGTCTCGCGCCTGGTTGCAGCGGTGCGTGATGACGGGCATGACTTCGGCGATGAGGTAGACCACGGCCGGGACCACCAGGTGCAGGAACACGTTTCCCGCGTTCACGGTCCCGGTGGCGGGGCACAGGCTTGACCACACGTTGGTGATCAGGGTCGCGCTCAGCAGCACGTGCTTGAGGCGTTTCACGGCTTTGTGCTCGACGTCCAGGCCCGCCGAGAGCATCTCTGCTTCCCAGCGGAGCAACGTGATGAGGATGCCCGCCAGGGCCGGTTCGACCAGCCAGGCACCCCACCACAGTGGATCGGCCGGGGTGAGCTTCCCGGCGAGGAACGCTTGGACGCCGGTGGTGGTGAACCCGAGTCCGATGGCGAGGAACAGCCACATGGAGCGGGTGACCGAGATCCGGAACCGGTCGGCGCGCACCGCACCTAACAGGGGGTCGGTGGTGAGCGCGTGGAGTTGGTGGGACTCGTCCAGGCGTGCCCGGAGTCGGCGCACCGACCGGGTCTCTGCGGGCTGGTTGTCGTTGTGGTGCTTGGGTTTCCCGAACACGGGCGCACCTCCTAGGGCTATTGGTCGAGGGTCAGAGACCGCGTGCGGCGCGCACGAGCATGCGGCCGAGCAGCAGCAGGAGCACGGCCAGGACGACCGCGCCGAAGATGCCGAAGGCGAAGTACATGACCGCGAGGCCGATCAGCGTGGTCGGGATGACCTTGAGGGCGTAGGTGAGGGAGCGGCGGTTGACGGGGATGGCGAGCAGGAGGTTCATCAGGCCACGTCTTTCTGGTCGGTCGAGACAGGGGCGGTGGTTTTGCGGGGGTAGTGCAGTTGGTTGCGCTGTGAGCCGGTGAGGTCGCCGAAGGTCCCGGCGGCGTAGTAGCGGCGGGAACGGGTCTGCTGCTCCCAGCCGAGTTGATCGGCGCGGCACTCGACCTGCACGGGGCATCCGGCGCACAGCGTCCGAGCCTGTTCGGTCTGGGTGGAGTCGAAGAAGACCTCGGTGTCCTGCCCGGAGCAAGCGGCCTCAGTACGCCATGCGGGTGGCTGGCCGGACCGGCCGAACAGGGCGAGCATCAGCGCCTTGTGGCCGACGTAGGAGCCGTTCTGGGTGTTCACGCCGCTACCGCCACGACGACCGGAGCAGCGGTGGTGCGGGCGAAGCCGAGCAGGTCGGCGACCTCGTTGAAGGACACCGACTCCGTGTCGTGCTCGGCCACGCCGAAGGTCCGGGCGAGGTCGAACGACTCGGGGAAGGACGCCAGGCGCGCACCTGCGCCGAGGTCGAGCACTCGGGCACCGACGGCGGAGGCCGGGATGGAGCAGGCCATGCCGATTCCGAGACCGGCGCCGGTCCGGCCGGTCGCGGCGAGGGCGAACACGCCGCCGGGGCGGTGGGTCCACGTGAGGCTGACGCCGTGCAGGGTGTTAGCCCACAGCAGCAGGCCGGTCACGCGGTCCAGCGGCGCGGTGGAGGTGAACTCCAGGTGGATCGAGCGGGACCGGGTGGAGATCACCAGGCGGTCGGGGCGGGGGAGTCCGTGGGTGCGCATGGTGGCGCGCAGGGTGCGCAAGATCCGGTCCAGCGACCGGGTTCCGTTCTGGGGCATGGCGAACAGACCTCCTAACGAGGCAAGACAAAGGGGAGTGAGAGGTACGGCTGATGTGGCTACGGAGTCGTCAGGCGACGATGCGCAGGCCGGGTGCCTTGACGGCGTTGACGAGTTCGGCCAGGCCGTCGTCGGAGGTGTAGGCGGCGCGGACCCGCTTGGGTGCACCGGAGCGCGGGGCGACGCGGTAGCCGATACCGGCGGTGGTGCCGTCGTCGGGGATCTTGTCGGCAATCGCGCCCTTCTCGCGGGCACCTTCGCCGAGCACCATGTCCGGGTGCCGCTCCGAGGTGACTCGC
>NZ_JANYMP010000065.1 GCF_025061645.1 Umezawaea endophytica
AGAGATCCGTTCTTCGAGGGTCAGCATCGAGCGGTGGTCCTTTCGTTGAGGGACAACGACAAACGGGGCACGACTGGGCTATGTGGTCGTGCCCCGCTGAGGAGTGGAGGGGTTAGGCAGCTAGATCGCGGACGATGCGGGCGGCGTAGTCGGCGGGGACCTTGACGGCGTCCTGGACGTCCTGGGCTGTCAGCTCACGGCCTTGTGCGCGGACGTCTTGGGTCTTGGCGTCGAGTGCGGCGACCATCTGTGCGGGTAGCCGCAGGCGAGCTTGGGCGGTGACCACGGCGGCTGGCTCGACAGCGGCGACCGGTGCGGGTGAAGCCGCAGTGACTTCCGGGTGTGCGGGAGGTGCAGCCGCGGGGGCCTGGTGGGCGGCGAGCGCGTTGTCTCGCGCCTGGTTGCAGCGGTGGGTGATCACGGGCATGACTTCGGCGATGAGGTAGACCACGGCTGGGACCACCAGGTGCAGGAACACGTTTCCCGCGTTCACGGTCCCGGTGGCGGGGCGCAGGCTGGACCACACGTTGGTGATCAGGGTCGCGCTCAGCAGCACGTGCTTGAGGCGTTTCACGGCCTTGTGCTCGACGTCCAGGCCCGCCGAGAGCATCTCCGCTTCCCAGCGGAGCAACGTGATGAGGATGCCCGCCAGGGCCGGTTCGACCAACCAGGCACCCCACCACAGTGGATCGGCCGGGGTGAGCTTCCCGGCGAGGAACGCTTGGACCCCGGTGGTGGTGAACCCGAGTCCGATGGCGAGGAACAGCCACATGGAGCGGGTGACCGAGATCCGGAACCGGTCGGCGCGCACCGCACCTAACAGGGGGTCGGTGGTGAGCGCGTGGAGTTGGTGGGACTCGTCCAGGCGTGCCCGGAGTCGGCGCACCGACCGGGTCTCTGCGGGCTGGTTGTCGTTGTGGTGCTTGGGTTTCCCGAACACGGGCGCACCTCCTAGGGCTATTGGTCGAGGGTCAGAGACCGCGTGCGGCGCGCACGAGCATGCGGCCGAGCAGCAGCAGGAGCACGGCCAGGACGACCGCGCCGAAGATGCCGAAGGCGAAGTACATGACCGCGAGGCCGATCAGCGCGGTCGGGATGACCTTGAGGGCGTAGGCGAGGGAGCGGCGGTTGACGGGGATGGCGAGCAGGAGGTTCATCAGGCCACGTCTTTCTGGTCGGTCGAGACAGGGGCGGTGGTTTTGCGGGGGTAGTGCAGTTGGTTGCGCTGCGAGCCGGTGAGGTCGCCGAAGGTCCCGGCGGCGTAGTAGCGGCGGGAGCGGGTCTGCTGCTCCCAGCCGAGCTGGTCGGAGCGGCACTCGACCTGCACGGGGCATCCGGCGCACAGCGTCTGGGCCTGTTCGGTCCGGGTGGAGTCGAAGAAGACTTCGGTGTCCTGCCCGGAGCAAGCGGCCTCAGCACGCCACGCGGGTGGCTGGCCGGACCGGCCGAACAGGGCGAGCATCAGCGCCTTGTGGCCGACGTAGGAGCCGTTCTGGGTGTTCACGCCGCCACCGCCACGACGACCGGAGCAGCGGTGGTGCGGGCGAAGCCGAGCAGGTCGGCGACTTCGTTGAACGACACCGACTCTGTGTCGTGCTCGGCCACGCCGAAGGTCCGGGCGAGGTCGAAGGACTCGGGGAAGGACGCCAGGCGCGCACCTGCGCCGAGGTCGAGCACTCGGGCACCGACGGCGGAGGCCGGGATGGAGCAGGCCATGCCGATTCCGAGCCCAGCGCCGGTCCGGCCGGTCGCGGCGAGGGTGAACACGCCGCCAGGGCGGTGGGTCCACGCGAGGTCGACGCCGTGCAGGGTGTTGGCCCACAGCAGCAGGCCGGTCACCCGGTCCAGCGGGGCCGCGGAGGTGAACTCCAGGTGGATCGAGCGCGACCGGGTGGAGATCACCAGGCGGTCGGGGCGGGAGAGTCCGTGGGTGCGCATGGTGGCGCGCAGGGTGCGCAAGATCCGGTCCAGCGACCGGGTTCCGTTCTGGGGCATGGCGAACAGACCTCCTTACGAGGCAAGACAAAAGGGAGTGAGAGGTGCGGCTGATGTGGCTACGGAGTCGTCAGGCGACGATGCGCAGGCCGGGTGCCTTGACGGCGTTGACGAGTTCGGCCAGGCCGTCGTCGGAGGTGTAGGCGGCGCGGACCCGCTTGGGTGCACCGGAGCGCGGGGCGACGCGGTAGCCGATTCCGGCGGTGGTGCCGTCGTCGGGGATCTTGTCGGCAATCGCGCCCTTCTCACGGGCACCTTCGCCGAGCACCATGTCCGGGTGCCGCTCCGAGGTGACCCGT